>NZ_KK073875.1:0-323085 GCF_000585395.1 Saccharibacillus sacchari DSM 19268
CCAGTGTGGCCGTTCACCCTCTCAGGTCGGCTACGCATCGTCGCCTTGGTGAGCCGTTACCCCACCAACTAGCTAATGCGCCGCAGGCCCATCTCTCAGTGACAGCTTGCGCCGTCTTTCCTCATCCTCCGATGCCAGAAGATGATGTATTCGGTATTAGCATCCGTTTCCGGAAGTTATCCCAAACTGAAAGGCAGGTTGCCTACGTGTTACTCACCCGTCCGCCGCTAACCTCGGTGAAACAAGTTTCACCTTAGTCCGCTCGACTTGCATGTATTAGGCATGCGGCCAGCGTTCGTCCTGAGCCAGGATCTAACTCTGCATTAAGGTGGCGACCGAAGTGGCCGTTTAATAGAAAGCACGATGTGCTCGTTTAAAACGTTGGCGATTCTTGATTGCTCAAGAATCTTATATTCTCACGATGATCTTCATCATCGCGACTCACTTACTGTTCAGTTTTCAAGGAGCAAACGGTGTTTCTCGTTTCTGCCGTTCAGCGTTTCGCTCGCAGCAGCAACTCTTATATATTAGCACGTTCGTATTCGTTGGGCAAGTCTTTTTTTGAAATCTATTTTTCAGCTTCGTTTGAAGCTTCCTTTTCGATCTCCTGTTGACTCGCTCACTTGTTCGAACCGCACCGGCGCTCTCTCAAGGCCGTCTACAGAATATACCACGCTCAAAGCTGTATAGCAAGCATTTTCTATTTATCAAATTCACCTCGCTAATGTATAAGAATATTTACAAGTGTAAACCTATAATCGTCGCTTCTTAATTTAGGTTATAATAAGAAAAGGATTCAATTCAACCACATAAGAGCGCCTAGTATAGTAATAATCCAATTTCGCCCAAATTGAAACGCTTTCATTTTAATTCCCCTTGTTATTTCACATTTTGTTCAAAGGAGGCTCTTATGTTTAAATCCGATCGTTTTATGAGAACCAGTCTACATATCATTTTCGTTTTGATCATTCTATTCCTGCTCACTCAGATTCCAAGTATCCTCGCACCGCTCAAAGCCGCTTTCAGCTTAATCTTCTTTCCTATTGCAATGTCGCTTTTTCTCTACTACTTATTCAGACCCACGATTCGGAAATTGCACGATTGGCATATTAAGCGTCCCTGGTCGATTTTAATGTTGTACGCCGCTGCGGTTGGGGTGTTTGCGGGTTTCGCAATTTGGGTGTGGCCGATCTTGCGCTCGCAATTTCTCAACTTTAGCGACAACCTTCCCCAACTTGCGCAAAACTTTTCCACCCAGCTACAATTGCTCATGCTTAAAGTTCAGGAGCAAGAAATTTGGGGCACGCGCATAAACGATATCGACGTGGGAATTGATATTCCGCAGCAATTATCGGGTTACCTTGAAAATGTATTGAATTCAATTAGCAACTCACTGACGAGCGCATTGTCTACAGTGGCGTGGATCTTCCTTGTGGTTTCTACGGTTCCTATGATTCTTTACTTTATGCTGAAAGACGATCGTAAAGGATACGCCTTCTTGCTTAAAGCCGCTCCAATGAAAATCCGCCCTACATTCCGCGATATGGCGAAAGACATTGATTCAGCACTAAGCGGATTTATTGTCGGTCGCGTTTTGCTGGCAGCTTGCGTAGGAGTCTTCGACTTAATCGGTTTCCTCATTGTTGGCGTTCCGTATCCTCTCCTTTTGGTGTTGTTTATCATTTTGACTGACATGATTCCGTATATCGGCGTATATCTCGGAGCGATTCCTGTTGTAATTGTAGGTTTCATTGATTCTCCGACTTCTGTGATCTGGATTATTGTCGTCATCGTTCTGGGACAAATGCTGCGCAATAACTTATTGTCACCGATGATTTACGGCTCTGCGCTGGATATTCATCCTTTGACTACGGTATTTCTTCTTTTAAGCGGCGGTGCGATTGGTGGCTTCATTGCCATTTTGATCATTATTCCTTCCTATATGGTTGTAAAAATCGTAGCAGTTCATCTGTACCGATACTATCGGAGTTCAAAGTTAACGCGTCCGGATCTTCATTAAAAGAGTACGATTCACCTTATCCGGCATGTCTGTACACAAAAAGATCCCATTCGACCGCGAGGTTCGAACGGGATCTTCTTTATTGCGCATTTGATTCGAATATCAAGTTTTAGCTCTCAATCAACAAGCTTTCCGGATCTTCCAGCAGTTCCTTCACTTTTACAAGGAATCTTACCGCTTCCGAGCCATCAATGATCCGGTGATCGTAAGAGAGGGCGATATACATCATTGGACGATTCTCCATACGCTCTTCATCTATCGCTACCGGGCGTAGTTGAATCTTGTGCATACCGAGAATCCCCACCTGAGGCGCATTTAGGATCGGCGTGGACAGCAGTGAACCGAAGACGCCGCCGTTCGTGATTGTAAAGGTTCCGCCTTGCAGATCAGACAACGCCAATTGATTATCGCGCGCTTTCGTAGCCAGTCCGGCGATCGATTTCTCGATTTCGGCGAAGCCCAGGCGATCGGCGTTACGAACGACCGGAACAACCAGACCTTCTTTGGCCGATACGGCAATGCCGATATCGTAGAATTTCTTGTAAACCACTTCGTCGCCGTCGATCTCCGCATTAACCGCCGGGAACGCTTTGAGCGCGCCGACGACTGCTTTAGTGAAGAAAGACATGAAACCGAGGTTTACATCGAATTTTTGCTTGAAGTTGTCTTTCCGGCGTTTCCGTACATCCAGAATCGCTGTCATGTCGACTTCATTAAATGTTGTCAGCATAGCTGCGTTATGCTGAGCTTCAACAAGACGAGTCGCGATCGTCTGACGGCGACGCGACATGCGTTGGCGTTCAACCGGCTTCAACGGGTCGACCGCCGCCGGTGCTTTCGGCGGTGCTTTTGGCGGAGCAGCCTGGGGCTGCGGCGCCGCTTGAGGTTGCGAAGTCGGAGCGCCTTCCGCGAACGATTTCACATCGCCGGAGTAGACGCGGCCGATAGGGTCCGCGCTCGGCACGCTGCCCAGTTCGACGCCGCGTTCGCGCGCGAGCTTGCGCGCAGCCGGCGAAGCTTTGGTTCCGGCGTCGCCGTTTTCCGCAGGAGGCGGGCTGGCCGCCTCGGCAGCTTTCGGGCTTTCCGGAAGCGAAGCCGACGGAGCCGATGCTTCGGCTGCGGCAGCAGGGCTTTCTTCGCCTTTCGGCGCGGAAGCCGTTCCTGTCGTCGAAGATGCAGCGTCCCCGGTACGGATGCGGCCGATCACTTCGCCGACCTGAACCGTATCGCCTTCTTGACGCAAACGGGTCTCGATCAAACCGCTGGATTCTGCACTGACTTCCAGATTGACTTTATCCGTTTCCAGCTCTAGCAGTACGTCGCCTTGTTGAACAGCGTCGCCTTCCGCTACCGTCCAACGCAAAATCGTGCCTTCGGTAACGGACTCTCCCATTTCCGGTACTTTAATGTCGCTCACGGCGTTACCTCCCCAAACTCATTTGATTTTTTTTCGACGTATTCTGATTCTGGCCAAGGGCCGTCTGAATGATCTTCTGCTGCTCAAAAGTATGGATGTGTTGGTAACCGCTCGCCGGGCTGGAACGCTCCGGTCTGCCCGTGTAGCTCACTTCAACGCCCTTTGGTGCCACAGACCGAATGTTCGGGTCGATGTAGCGCCAAGCGCCCATGTTATGCGGTTCCTCTTGGACCCAATAAATCTCTTCGAGATTGTTGAATCGTTCGAGGAAGTCCGACACTTCGCGCGCAGGGAACGGATAGAGCTGTTCGATTCTTAAAATATGCAGCCAGCTCCAGTCGGCTTCGGTATCTTTTTCGATCGCGTCTTCCAACTCGACCGCGATCTTGCCGCTGCACATCAGCACGCGAGTGACACGATCCGGAGCGTCGCCCAGTCCCGCTTGTTCGATGGTCGATTTGAAGCTTCCGTCCGTAAAGTCGGAAGCCGATGAAGCCACGCGCGGATTGCGGATCAAGCTCTTCGGCGACATCACCACAAGCGGCTTGGCATCCTCGCGGGTCGTCATCGCGGCTTGTCTGCGCAGCAAGTGGAAATACTGCGCCGCGCTGGTCAAGCTTACGACCGTACAGTTGTTTTCTCCGGCCAACTGAAGGTAACGCTCCAATCTTGCACTGGAGTGCTCCGGTCCCTGACCTTCGTAACCGTGCGGCAGCAACATGATCAGACTCGACTTTTGCGCCCACTTGGAACGTCCCGGCATAACGAACTGGTCAAGAAGAACCTGACCGGCATTCGCGAAATCGCCGTACTGCGCTTCCCAAATGACCATCGTTTGCGGCGAGTAGACGTTATAACCGTACTCGAAGCCGATGACCGAAGCTTCAGACAGCGGACTGTTGTGAATGGCGAACGAAGCGTTGGCTTCAGGCAACTCATGCAGAGGGCAGTAAGTCTCTCCCGTTTGCGAATCGTGCAGAACCAAGTTGCGATGCGCGAAGGTCGCGCGTTCGACGTCCTGGCCGCTGATGCGGATCGGCGTTCCGTCCGACAGGATCGTGGCGAAAGCAAGCGTCTCCGCTTGGCCCCAGTCCACTTTTTCCCCGTCGTCAAAAGCATTGGAACGACGTTGCAGGATACGCTCCAGCTTCGGATACACGTTGAACGTCTCCGGGCGTTTGAGCAGATTTTCGTTGATTGAACGAAGCTTATCCAGCTCAACCGAAGTTTTCACGGATTCCAAAGGGGTTTCATCAATGCTGGAAGCAAACGGGAACGGATGGCTCGCGCCCTGCTTGCCGTTTTTCATCTGTTCATACTCTTCCTTGAAAACAGCCACGATCTTTTCGCGAAGCTCTTCGAGGCCTCGCTCGCCAATCAAACCGCTTTTATGCAATTTTTTAGAAAAAATAGTCGCGGCGGTATCATGAGCTCTGACTTTTTTGTAAATGAGCGGTTGAGTCGTTTCCGGATCATCCGTCTCGTTATGACCGTAACGGCGATAACCGATCAGATCGATAACGAAGTCTTTTTTAAACGTCATGCGATACTCGCAGGCCAAACGGACGGCGGCAATGCAGGCTTCCGGATCGTCGGCATTAACGTGAACGATCGGAATCTCATAGCCTTTCGCCAAGTCGCTTGCGTAATGCGTGGAACGGGAATCGCCGCTTTCGGTGGTAAAACCAAGCCGGTTGTTGGCAATGATATGTACCGTTCCTCCGTTTTGATAGCCCGGAAGCTGATTGAAGTTGAGCGTCTCCGCCACAACCCCTTCACCGGGGAAAGCCGCGTCGCCGTGGACAAGAATCGATGCCGCGCTATTCGTGTTCTGCTTCGGATAGCCGGGCTGACTGCGGTCTTCCTGCGCCGCGCGCGCAAAGCCTTCGACAACCGGATCGACGTATTCCAAGTGACTCGGGTTGTTCGCAAGCGTAAGCCGCGTTTTGCCTTCCTCGCCGATCGCTCGTTTTTCGCCCAAGTGATACTTCACGTCGCCGGTCCAGCCGAAGTTGATCCCCATGGAGCCTTCGGAAGGCATCAGGTCTTTATTCGGCGCATGGTGGAACTCGGAGAAAATTCGACCGTAAGGCTTGCCGAGCACGTGTGCCAGCACGTTCAGACGTCCGCGGTGGGCCATGCCCATCAAAACGTGTTCCGCGCCCGCTTTGGAAAATCCGCGTACAAGTTCATCCATTACGGGTACAAGCATATCGATCCCTTCAATGGAGAAACGCTTTTGCCCGACGAATGTACGATGCAGGAATTCCTCGAATTGCTCGACCTGCACGAGGCGTTCCAGCAGTGCCTTACGTTCTTCAGGCGTCAGTCCGCCGTTAGCCGTTTGCAGTTCGGCACGTTGATTCAGCCAATCTCGTTCTTTTTCGTCATGCACATGCGAAAATTCATAGGCAGTCGTTCCGGTATACACTTCCCGCAACCTGCGAATCGCATCCAATCCGGTTACGACGCCTTCCGGCGCTTCTTCCCAAATCAACGATGCCGGAAGCGATGCCAGATCCTGTTCCGACAAACCGACTTCTTTCGGCTCCAGGAACGACACCTGAGGTTGTTCATCCAATCCGATCGGATCGATGTCGGCGGCCAAATGCCCGTAGGTACGAATGTTCCATACCAGCTTGCTTGCTGCAACCGCTTTCTTTAATGATTGCGAATCAAGGGCCGTTCCTTCCGATTCAAAAGAAGCCGGGACATTCGAAGCGCGATACTGCGGCGGCGCGCCGAAGCGTTCGAATAGTTCCCGATAGGAAGCTTCTACCGATGCAGGGTCCTCCTGATATCGCTCATATTGCTCCTGTACGTATCCTAGGTTCGGACCGTAATACTTTTCCCATGGCTCATGCGTGCTCGAAATTTGTTTCGTCATCGCTGCCACCCTCCGTCTTGTGTTTGCAAAAGCCGATTCCAGTTGAGTAGTTTTTTACAAATTGGTGAACAAAGCGTTTACTTCTCGATTGTACCCCTTTTTGCTAGCGAGTTCAATTTATTCGGCACGTTACTTGCTAAATTTTTAACTGACCTTACAGCCACGTGTAAGCGTTCGCTTTTTCCAGTTGGATCGACGCTTCGGTCACTCATGAAACCGCCGGGTCAATTCCTTGTTTTTACAATTCGAAAAGAAGTTCGCGCTGCTTTATTTCTTCGTCTTCGGGTTTTTGCTTTTTTTGAAGTTTCCGGCCTCGTTATCCCGCTCATCGTAAAGTTCAGGCAGAAGGTCTTGCAATTCGGGAACGGGAGGCGGAAATTCAAGATCAAGCTTTTCCAAAGTATCCACCGCAATACGAAGCACAGCCAGATCGCGCATCGCTCGATCGTCGGCAGGCACGACGTGCCACGGAAGATCGGAGCTCGCGCATTCGGTCAAAACATCTTCGTAGCAGGCCTGATATTTGTCCCAATGCTTGCGTTCCGCCAGATCGCTGGGATCGAACTTCCAATTTTTGTCCGGATTTTCGATGCGGGCAATCAACTTATCCAGTTGGAAGCTTTTCGAAATATGCAAAAAGATTTTAACGACGACGATCCCGTTCTCCCTAAGCATGTTCTCGAAATCGTTAATTTGCGCGAAACGCTTCTTGGCTTTCTTATCCTCGATGGTACCGTGAACGCGAGTAATCAGTACATCTTCATAGTAGGAACGATTGAATGCCGCAATATAGCCGCGTGCCGGGACATGCCGATGCGCACGCCAAAGATAATCATGCTCCGTTTCTTCGTCTGTCGGCGCTTTGAAGCTATGCGTAAGCACGCCTTGCGGATTCACTTCGGAGAAGACGTGGTTGATCGTTCCGTCTTTTCCGCTGCAATCCATCCCTTGAAAAACAAAAAGCACCGCATGGCTCCGGGAAGCGAACAGTTTTTCTTGCAGGTGTTCCAATTTGCGATTCAGTTTCTTCTTTTTGCGAGCAATTTCGGGCGCATCAGGTCGGTCTTCCGCAGGATAATCGGTAGCGATCTGATCCAGGCTAACCTTTTCTCCGGTGCATAGCTGCGTCTTTGTTTTCATTGGTTTACGTCACTCCTTCGCATTATCAATACCCGTTTTCAGGCATTTTGCCGCCATGTTTGCAAACAAAGACGCGAAGAAAACAAAAAGAGTATCGGATTTTCAAGGTGTCGTTTCAAAAAAAAGCCCCGTGGTAATAATTGCTCAGACCGTGATTAAAGAATATACAAAAAGTGGAAAACAAAAATTATAGAGAAGGAGGTCCGGTCATGTTTTTAAAACGAAATTGCCTCTGTGGTTCTTGCTTCCAGACTTTTGAATGTACCGGAGCCTTCAGCCCCGACAGCGATCGCTATATCAAAGGTGCTGTAGCGTGGATGAAGATCGTCGCCCGAGAGCCGGGACGCTTGCTGATGGAAGGTCATACTTTATGCACGTATTGTTCGAACCCGCATCAATTTCTGGTCGAATACGATTGCGTAAAAGATCAATATAATGAAGCTTCCGATTTGAGTCCGAGTCAGCCGTTCATCCCCCGCTCTTCTGAAAGAACTCAATCAGGGCGTCCAAGCCCTTCATTCGGATTTTGACGGATGCGCGCAACTCCAAGCCAATAAATACGGGCAAGTAAAAAAACGGACTCCTCGTTCGTTTTTTTATTGAATCGTTTGCATATTTATTCTATTCGTTGTATATTTAATTAAACAAAATTTGAAGAGCCTCATGCCTGCCTGACACTTGTCAATAACGGCGAAAGGGCCTTACGCATACAAGCAAGCGCAGCCCAGGGAGGGAACGACGATGAAAGCCAGATTACTATTGGAAGACGGGACATTATTCACAGGAATTTCATTCGGCAGCGATAAACAGATGACCGGTGAAGTGGTCTTTAATACAGGGATTACAGGTTACCAGGAGGTCTTATCCGACCCTTCTTATTGCGGGCAAATCGTGACGATGACTCAACCGCTAATCGGGAACTATGGAATTAACCGCGAGGACTTCGAAGCGATTCGCCCTTGGATTCACGGATTCGTGGTGCGTCGTCACGAGACAGCACCCAGTAACTGGCGTTCCGAATACGACCTCGGTACATTATTGAAGGAATACGATATTCCGGGCATTGCTGATATCGATACGCGGATGTTGACTCGCCGTCTGCGTAACCAAGGTACATTGCGAGGTCTGATTACAACGGGATCGGCCAGCACGGAAGAACTGTTGGAGCAATTGAATGCTGCATCAGCGCTGCGTGATCAGGTGAACCAAGTATCCACGCCGCGCGCCTATCGCGTGCCGGGCACCAAACAACGCGTCGTGGTCATCGATTACGGCAGCAAAGCGGGCATTGTGCGCGAATTGGGCGATCGGGGTTGCGATGTGATCGTTGTCCCTCATACATCGAGCGCGGCGGAAATTAACCGTTACAACCCGGACGGGGTGCTTCTGTCGAACGGCCCCGGAGATCCAAAAGACGTGCCGCAAGCCATTAATACCGTTCGCGAACTGATCGGTCAACTTCCGCTATTCGGCATTTGCTTGGGTCATCAGTTATTCGCTCTGGCTTCGGGCGCGGATACGACGAAGCTTAAATTCGGGCATCGCGGCTCTAACCACCCGGTCAAGGAAGTCGCTTCTGGACGTTGCCTGATCACCTCGCAAAACCATAGCTATTCGGTATTGGAAACGACTTTGGATAATACGGATCTTGAAATTACGCATGTCAATAACAATGACGGAAGCGTAGAAGGACTTAAACATAAGAGCGCTCCCGCCTTTTCCGTACAGTTCCATCCGGAAGCCGCACCGGGGCCTATGGACAGCAATCGCTTATTTGACGAGTTTTTACAAATGATTGACGAGTTCAAAGCAAGTCGTGCGCCATTCGTCTCCTCGACGACGAAGTCGCGAACAGCCGCTGCCGTGGCAGGTGCAAGCACGGTCGCTTCCCATCAACAGATAAAAACCAAAGAAGCGGACGTCGCGACTCCCCCTATGGAGAAAGTGCTTGCTCCGTCCGCCTTTTAAATCAAGATTCTGAATTATTCTTCATGCAGCCAATTCTTATCACGCCGTTCCTTACGCTGGTCCCGCTTGCCGTTCCCGGCATTGCGACCCGTGGCGGAACGGCTTTTTTCTTTGCGTTCCAGAAAAGCCAGCTCACGCTGCGTTTTGCGGTAGCTGCCCAGGCGACCAGAGTCCAGCTCTCCATCGTTCATAGCTTCTCTAACGGCACACCCTTCTTCACGGTTATGCGAGCAATCGCGGAAACGGCAATTGCCGGCCAAACTTTCAATATCCGAGAACGTGCCCGACATGCCGTCCTCTTCGCCCTCCCAAAGCTGAAGTTCGCGCATTCCGGGGGTATCGATCAACACGCCGCCGCCCGGAATCTCGAACATTTGGCGATGCGTCGTCGTATGCCGCCCGCGGCTGTCGTCCTCGCGAATATCGCTTGTACGTTGTACGTGTCCTCCCGCGAGGTAATTGGTCAATGTAGACTTGCCGCATCCCGACGTTCCGGCCAAGGCGCAGCTGCGTCCGCCCGCAAAGTATCCCGCTGCTTGCTCCATTCCTTCGCCGGTCTGCGCACTAACAATATGAAACGGAACGCCGGGAGCCGCCAGCGACACTTCGGACAAGGCTTGTAAACGGAATGCTTCATCGCATAGATCGGCCTTACTTAACAGGATCACGGGCTGTGCGCCCGCATTCCAGGCCATAATCAAGTATCGCTCCAGACGACGAATATTCAGATCATAGTTTAGCGAAGTGACCAAAAATAACGTATCGACATTTGTGGCAATGATTTGTTCACGAACCGGATTTCCGGCCGCTTTACGTGAAATCTTGCTGCGACGAGGCAATACGCCATGAATGCGCGCCCGACGTTCTCCGGGTAAACATTCAGCCGCCAACCAATCTCCGACAGCCGGAAGTTCCGCGCCGTGCTCCGTCGAATGTCGCATTTTCCCACTGGTTTCCGCCGTATATTCCCCTGCTGCCGTGGCAACTTTGAACTGCTGCCCGAAATCGGCCGTCATGCGGACAGGGGTCAGGCCTGCGGCTTCAAATCCGGCCGCGAGCCACGCTTCTTGCCAGGACGAGTCCCAACCGTAAGCTTCCTGGAAAATGCGCTCCTCCTCGGTCTTTTTTATAGCCGAAACGCCTGATTGTTGCATGTCTTGCGTATCGGCAGAGTTATTTACGATTTCGTTAATGCTCTTCATTGTTTTATTCATGATTCCTCCGAATTTATGGGATTTGGGTTGTATTCAAAAATGACTCAACGACTCTCTCCCCATTCCAATCGATCCGGCAAACCACGCAAAAAAGCCGGGGAGAGAACTCTCCCCGGCTGCCTGAACCCGCGCTAAAATCCGCAACAGGCAGCATCCGTCAGCACATACGCTGCGAAGCGCCCATGTTCGAACTCTTGATGAACAAGATTAAGAACGCGTGCAATCCGTCCGTATCACTGATCTTGGAGAGAGCTTGCGACCTCTAACAACAATCGAATGTAAAGTTCCCATAGCTCATCTCTCCCTTCATCAGTATTTGCCACTCATTCTAGCGGAGCCTAAAATAGATTGTCAAGACTTTTTTCTCAAGATTGTAACAAGCTTTATAGCAGGCCGGTTGGACGAAGCGACCGCTTTGCGCGATAATAAACAAGAGCGCCGTCCGCGTGACGCAGGCAGCGACAACTGCAGTTTACACATACAATCAAGGGGGAACAAGCACCTATCATGGAAAAAGAAGACGTTCTGATTATCGGAGCAGGACCGTGCGGATTATCCGCCGCAATCGAGTGCGGCCGCCGCGGGTTATCTGTTCGGATCATCGAAAAACATAATGTGGTCCACTCGATTTATCTGTATCCGACGAATATGCAGTTTTTCAGCACGGCCGAACTGCTCGAAATCGGCGATGTGCCTTTTACTTCGCCGAACGAAAAGCCTTTCCGTCACGAAGCATTGGCTTACTACCGCAAGGTGGCCGATCGCTATAATCTGCGCATTTCTTCTTACGAGGAAGCGTTGGCGATCAAACCGCAGGAAGACGGAACTTTCAAAGTGGAGACACGCGACCGCGCAGGCAACGAGCGTGAATATGCCGCCGGCAGCGTTGTCGTTTCCACCGGTTATTTCGACCATCCGAACGAGCTGGGCATCCCCGGTGAGGAAAAGGATAAGGTCACTCATTATTTCCGCGAAGCACATCCGTATGCCGGCATGAACGTAGCGATCGTCGGAGGCAGCAATTCCGCCGTCGATGCCGCGTTGGAGCTGATCCGCGTCGGAGCCAAAATCGATATGATCTATCGACGAACCGAAATTTCCCAGCATATCAAACCTTGGGTGCGTCCGCTGTTCGAGGGCATGATCGCCAAAGGCAAGATTACGCTGCATCTCGGCTCGAAGCTGACCGAGATTGGCGAAGATTACGTCGTTGTTCAAGGACCCGAGACCGAATCGCGCATTCACAACGACTTCGTGCTCGCGATGACCGGTTTCCGTCCGGATCGCAAACTTCTGACGGAAGCCGGGGCTCAAATGTCTGATGACCTGGACAAACCCGTCTTTGATGCGGAAACGATGGAAACGGGCGTGCCGGGTCTGTATGTAGCGGGCGTCATCGCTTCCGGTCGCAATGCCAATGAAGTGTTTATCGAGAGCGGACGTTTGCATGGCGGGTTCATTGCCGATCATATCGCCAAGCGGGCAAATGCAGAGGAAAACTCTGTAAAAGGCTGATTTCACTGTCCGCTTGTGCTATACTTCCCACATACAGGATTTGGCCGGGTTGATTGCAAAAGGGTTGCCAGGCCGCTAGGAGGACCGCTATTTATGTCTCAACGTTTTGTCATTGAAGCCGTCATGGTCGCCATCTACGGGCAATTGCTCTCGGCGAACCGTCCGGTCGAATATATCGTTCCGTACACGACCGTATTGGAACTTTACGAATTCGAAGAAGGTGCGGAGCCGCTGATGAACGAGCCGGGCGACGACCAACATGTCAAAGAAAAAGTAAAAGAATTAATCGCCTATTTCGAAGAGCCTTTGAACAAGAAAAAAATTCAGAAGGCACTTACGATTCCTTGGGCAAAAAGCGCACCGATCTTGCTGGGTGACCAGATTAAACTCAGCGTAATCAACGCCGTGGATAATGCGCATTACGGCGAGCTGTTCGATCCGATCGAAACGGAAGTCCTGCTTTCTTCGCTGAAGGAAGAAGCGCCTGTTCTGACCGACCAGCTTGAGATGATTCAACGGATTATCTCGGCTGCGGTACCTATTCAGGTATTCGATATCGACGACTTCGAATTTGCTTTGGAAGGAACGGCGCATTTGTAACGGATTGAAGGCTGCGCATAAAAAAGACGAACGACCGAGCATATCGGTTCGTTCGTCTTTTTTGTTCTTACTCTTGCTCGTAAGCGTACAAGATATCGTCATGCTCCGGCAAATACGTCACGTTCAGGCGGTAACCGTCGAGATACCAGAGATCTTTTTCCTCCATGTAAAACGTGATGCCTTCCGACGACTGCGTCAACCCCGGACTGCTTGGCATCTCGGTCGCAATCCCGAGCGAAAATCCCGGATGAATGTCGCTCGTGTTGCTGTATCTGGCATAAAAGCGAATATAATCACCCGATTGCAGACCCAGCTCTTTCTTGTACCAGTCTGCGGCTTGCTGCGTGACATTGAGACTCATCTTGGGTTCCCTCCTTCGCGCGATAACGGGACTGTTGAAAAGCGTCCCTTTTCCCTATTCATCATACCGCAGAAAAGCTCCTCCGACAAACCAAAATGCTTGCTTTCAATCTTTTTTCATTACGTTTTCTTGGTTGCGACTCCTGTTCGCGTTTATTCATGTTCACATTTCGTTCACAATCTAAAACTTTTTCGTTGACTTTTTCTGAGAGACGGTGCTAAAATCGGGAGCATACGAGATCATTTTGCGATCATCAAAATTAGGAAGGAGTGAATTCGATGTCTACGTTCAAGGAAAGCTTTGCCGTTCGCCCTCAAGAGGTTTATCGTCCGCTGCGCGCCCTTTCCCAACTTCATATCGATGAAGCTTCCGTCCGTTGTCTTCCGGCACGCAATTCCTGATCGTTCGCGGTCCGGGTTCTGCCCCGCAAGACAAAAAAACGCGACGATTGGTTTTGTCCTATCGTCCGCCATATGAATCGTTTTTTAAAGCATATCGCGCACCGCGATATGCTTTTTTTGCGGTTTTTCGCAAATTTGATTGGTAAATCTATCGTAACGAAGAAAGGAAGTGATGGAATGTTTTCCGTCCTTCGCAACCTCGGCTGGTTTTTCCGGCAGGAAAAAAGGCGTTATCTGATCGGCATATTTTTCCTCGTCATCGTCGGCATTATTGAATTGCTGCCTCCTCGGTTGATCGGTATCGCCGTCGACGATATCGCCGGCGGCCTGATCACGACCGAGCGGTTGTTCATGTACATCGGTGGCATCTTGGCCCTGCTTGTCATCATGTACGGAATCACGTACATATGGATGCGCCAGCTCTTCGGCGGCTCCAATCTGGTAGAACGCCTGCTCCGCAGCCGCTTCATGGCTCATTTGCTGCGCATGACGCCTCCGTTTTTTGAACGAAACCGCACAGGCGACTTGATGGCTCGCGCCACCAACGATCTGCGCGCCGTCGCCATGACGGCCGGATTCGGGATGCTGACGCTGACCGACTCTACCCTTTTCCTATTGACTGTATTGCTCGCCATGGGCTTTATCGTCAGTTGGAAACTTACGCTCGCCGCCTTGATCCCTCTTCCGTTCATTGCGATCGGCATGAGCATCTACGGCAAAATTATTCATCAGCGCTACACGGTAGCCCAAGATTCCTTCGGCGACATGAACGACCAGGTGCTGGAATCGGTAGCCGGGATTCGCGTTATTCGCGCTTATGTGCAAGAACGGCACGACGAGAAACGGTTTTCCGATATCACCAACGACGTGTACAAAAAGAACCTGGCCGTCGCGCGCGTCGATGCCGTGTTCGAACCTTATATTCGGCTATGCGTCGGTCTTAGCTACCTGATCGGTCTGGCGTACGGCATCTATCTGGTGTTCCGCAGCGAGCTGACGCTCGGCGACCTGGTCACGTTCAATATGTATCTGGGCATGATGATTTGGCCGATGTTCGCGATCGGCGAGCTGATCAATATCATGCAGCGCGGCGGGGCTTCCCTGGATCGCGTCAATGAGGTCTTATTCACCAAAGCCGACATTGAAGACCCGCAGCATCCGACCGATGTCGCGGCTCCGGACACGATCGAGTTCCGCGACGTCACGTTCCGCTATCCGACGTCGACGGTGGACAATCTGGAGCAGGTCAGCCTGAAACTCCGTGCCGGACAAACGCTGGGCGTCGTCGGGCGCACAGGCAGCGGCAAGTCGACTTTACTCAAGCAGCTCTTGCATGAGTATCCGACAGGCACAGGCGATATTCTGTTATCCGACACGTCTATCGAATCACTAAGCAAAGATCGACTGCATAGCTGGATCGGGTATGTGCCGCAAGAACAAATTCTATTTTCCAAGACCGTTCGCGAAAATATCCGTTACGGCAAATCCGATGCGGACGAAGCCGAGATTATGGAAGCGATCCGAACGGCTGCTTTCGAAGGCGATCTGGAAACGCTCTCCGACGGTCTGGAAACCAAAGTCGGGGAACGCGGCGTCTCTCTCTCGGGCGGCCAAAAACAACGCGTTTCGCTGGCACGCGCTTTTATCGCCGAGCCGCAGATTCTGATTCTCGACGATGCGCTGTCTGCCGTCGATGCACGGACGGAAGCCCGCATCATTCAAAATATCCGCGAGAAACGTGCTGGTAAAACAACGCTGATCTCGACTCACCGTTTGTCTGCCGTCGAACATGCCGATCATATCGTCGTGCTGGAAAAAGGACGCATCGTCGAAGAAGGCACGCATGCCCAGCTTGTTGCATTAGGCGGCTGGTATCGCGAACAATTCGAACGGCAGCAAGTTGAATCCAATCTCTCCTCCGAGGAGGTGCAAAACGATCATGGAGTATAATTCCGAACAACCCGAGAACATCTCTTCGACGCCTAAAAAACAAACCGCGCGAAGATTGTTCCAATATGCTCTAACCGCAAAAGGAACCTTTATCGCAGCTATTATCGCGCTTGCGATCGGGGTTGGCGCTGAACTAGCCAGCCCGTTTATCGCCAAAATGATGATTGACGATCACATGATGGGGATCGAAAATCCTCATTATCAAACAACCGAAGCCAGCGAAGACGCAGTTGCTTACCAAGGTGCCTACTATAAGCGCGGCGACCGATTCGCGGAAGGCGAGACCCGAGGCGAAGAAGTTCGCATTCTCCAAGTCGGGCGAAGTTTCGTATTTGTCGAAGAGCCTGTAACGACGCCCGAAGGCGATCGCAGCTTCGCGGACGGCACGTTGTCTATTCGGACGAACAGCGGCACGGATACGTATCCGGCGCAGCAATTATCCAAAGAAGAGCTGTTCGACTTTTATTCGCCTGAAATTCCGGGCATCATCAATCTCGTCTTGCTCTATCTGCTTTTCTTGGCGATCTCGATCGTGATGGAGTTCGGTAAAACCTATTGGCTCCAATCGTCCGCCAACCGGGTCATTCAAAAGCTTCGCCTGGATCTGTATGCGCAGATTCAGCGGCTTCCGGTCAATTTTTTCGATAATCTGCCCGCCGGTAAAGTTGTCTCTCGTGTCACCAACGATACAGAAGCGGTAAAAGACCTGTTTATCGCGGTATTGTCCAACTTTACAACCGGTATCGTGTACATCACAGGGATCTATGTAGCGCTGTTCATTCTGGACCCGCGCTTGGCGGCAGTCTCGTTGTTCATCGTGCCGCTGATTATTCTGTGGATCTACCTGTACCGCAAAGTCGCGACGAAATACAACACGATCATTCGTTCACGCCTGAGCGAACTGAATGCGATCATCAATGAATCGATCCAAGGCATGTCGATCATCCGCGTCTTCCGTCGGGAAAAACAAACGGAAGCCGAATTCGAAGAGTTGAACGGCGACTATATGAAGCACCAGAACAAAATGCTGAATCTCAACTCGTTCACGTCCCATAACTTGGTTAACGTGCTGCGCAATATCGCGTTTACCGTGGTCATCTGGTACTTCGGCTCCTCGACCATCGACGGTGCCGCATCCATTATCTCGTTGGGTGCCCTGTATGCGTTCGTTGACATTCTCGGTCGTTTATTCCAGCCGATTACCGGCATGGTAAACCAACTGGCCGCGCTCGACTCCGCCATGGTATCCGCAGGGCGGGTGTTCGAACTGCTGGACGAAAAAGGCGAGAACGTCACCGACGGCGGCATGCCGCGCTACAAAGGAAACGTCGCTTTCGACAATGTTTCTTTTGCCTATAACAAAGATTATGTTTTGAAAAACATCTCGTTCGAAGCGAAGCAAGGACAAACGGTCGCCTTGGTCGGTCATACGGGTTCCGGCAAAAGCTCGATCATTAACCTCCTGTTCCGCTTCTACGATCCGCAAAAAGGCACGATCACCATCGACGGTCAAAGCGTGCGCGATCTGCCGAAGCAGCATATCCGTCAGCATATGGGCATCGTGCTGCAAGATCCGTATCTGTTCACAGGCACGATCGCTTCCAATGTCAGTCTGGGCGATGAGCGGATCAGCCGAGAGCGCGTGGAACAAGCCCTTAAAGAAGTCGGCGCAGACAAGATTCTTTCCGACCTTCCCGGCGGATTCGACGAACCGGTTATCGAAAAAGGCAGCACCTTATCCGCGGGCCAACGCCAATTGATCTCATTCGCCCGCGCACTCGCTTTCGATCCGGCGATCTTGATCCTGGATGAAGCCACTGCAAATATCGATACGGAAACCGAAGCTTTGATCCAGTCCGCCCTGAATGTCCTGAAACAAGGCCGTACTACTTTCGTCATCGCCCACCGCTTGTCCACGATCCGCAGCGCAGACCAAATCATGGTTCTTCACCGCGGCGAAATCGTCGAACGCGGCAACCATGACGAGCTGATGGCCGTAGGCGGACGTTACTTCCAGATGTACCAGCTCCAACAAGGCGGCGGCGATTCCATCACCCCCGTCACCGGCAAACCCGAATCCGGCTTCGACGCCCGTCCTGCTTTCGGCGGCGCGAACGGGGATTGAGAAGTGAAGTCGGCAGGTCGGTTATCGACTTGATTTAATGAACGATAAGCGACTTGTCTAACTTGCTTTCAATCTTTGTGGAGCGGATTGATGTTATCTCTTCCTCCCCTCATTAGGCAAACAAAAAGAGCGCCCCGAATCGGAGCGCTCTTTGCTTTGCCTAAACTCTTATTTCAATAGTTTCGCATCCGAAGCGCCGGTTTCTCCGCCCGTTTGCTCAGCCACGACTTCCGAAGGCGTACCCGTCAGATAAGTCGAGACTTCCGCATCGGTGATCACCTGCGGATACATCATGCCCGCTTCAGGCTTCGTGATGCTGTATTGAATCGTCGCTTTGCCGCCATCGTATTTCACATCGTCGATTTTCAGACCGTAGCCCGGATTCGGCAGCGAAGCTTTCAACGTTGCTTTCACCCGTCCGTCGGCTTCTTTCGCTGTTGTCACGCTCACTTCCGTTACCTCCGTTCCTTCGCCGGCATTATCCGCATTTCCGCCGACTTTATCGATGAACTCAATAGCATTATACACCAATTCCGCGGCTTCCATTCGAGTAATCGGATCTTGCGGACGGAACTCGCCGCCAGGGGAGATAATGCGCATGTTGCCGAGCGTTTGGATCGCGCCCAGATGGTCGCCCGTGAATTCTTTTTCATCATCGAAGAAAATGTACATTTTGGTCGTCGGATATTGCCCTGTCGTGTTAATACCTTCAAGGAGCAGACTTGCGAATTGTTCACGAGTCATTTTTTCGCTGACCGAATCCGTTTTAGTCACGGTCTTGATTCCGTTGTGCAAGGCAGCTTCATAAGCTGGAGCGTACCAAGCGTCATTGTTGAAAGAAGGAACCGGAATGTAATCCACGCCCGGATCCGTTTCAAGGCCAAAAGCATTTACGATCAATTGAACGGCTTGAGCATTGGTCAGATCGACCGAAGGAGCGAAAAGATCTTGCCCGATTCCTTTCATCACACCCATCTGCTGCAAGGATTGAGCGATCTTGGCGTTATCTTCATTTGAAATGTCGCTGTACGCGGATGCCGAAGCGGCGAATGCGAACGATCCTGCCATTACCAGAGCTGCACAAGCTTTTACTGTCTTTTTCATGGGTAGGTCACCTCTTGTATGATTTTCTCTTTCTCACTCTTCCAGACGCAGCGTGTTTCGAAAAGGTTGCAGGGAAAAGAAAAAGTCCTGTTCGGAAAACCGGTAACCGAAGCTGCGGGAGAAATTCGTTCAAAACGCTGTCTCACTCATAAAGCCTTCGGCTTTACGAGTTCAAAGGCGTCAACATAGTGCTGAATGTTACCGCAGGTTTTCTTCGAAATCCTGTAATTCACCGAATTTCTCCCTCCGCTTTGGTTTCGGTTACGAACAGGGATTTTTCTGAGAGATAGGATACAGAGATAAAAGACAAACAAGACTATTAAATCTCTTCCGGCGAACGAACGCCGAGTAAATTTAGTGCCCAACGAAGTCTCTCGGCGGCTAAGCGGGTCAGTTCCAGGCGAATCTCCTTGTCTCCTGCCGCAGCGCTGAGCACCTTGTTATGGTGGTAGAAGCGGTTGAACAGTTTAGCCAAATCTAGCGCGTAGCGCGCAATGGTCGAAGGTTCGTGGCGTTGTATGCCCCGGTGAAGCTCGGTTTGATGATCGCACAGCCGCTTGAGCAATTCCCAGGAAGCTTCGTCCCATTCGTATGACGCTGCCTCTCTTTTTAACATACCGAGGTCTGCCGTTCCTTCATTCACTTCGATTCCCTCTGCTTTTGCTTTCCGCAGTACGCTCCGCGCCCGGGCATGCGTATACTGCACATAAGGTCCGGTCTCTCCTTCGAATTGCACGGCTTCTTCGATCGAGAAATTGATCTCGCCGATCCGGTTGTTTTTCAGGTCTCCGAACACGATGGCTCCGATCCCGATCGCTTCGGCAACAGCGTCGCGATTTTGCAGTTGCGGATTTTTTTCTTCAATAATCGCAGCTGCTCGCGCTACGGCCTCGTCCAATACCTCTTCCAAAAAGACGACTTTACCTTTGCGCGTCGACATCTTTTTCCCTTCGAACTTCATCAAGCCGAACGGGATATGCCGACAAGCCGATGCCCAATCCCGTCCCATCTTGTGCAACACTGCGAAGACTTGCCGGAAATGCAGCGTTTGCTCCGCACCGACCACGTAGAGCAGCTTATCCGCTTCCAGCACGTCGTGTCGATAGATAGCAGTCGCCAGATCGCGCGTCGGATAGATCGTCGTTCCGTCGGATTTCAGGATCAGGCAAGGCGGCATGTCCGCTTCGTCCAGCCGGACGACCTGCGCGCCTTCGCTTTCTTCCAGCAAGCCCTCGGCCCGCAGCTCGTCGACGACGGCTCCCATTTTATCGTTGTAAAAGCTCTCGCCCAGCACTTTATCGAACGAAACGCCCAAGCGTTCATACATCCGGTCAAACTCGCTTAAGCTCACATCCACGAAATACCGCCAAAGACCCAATGCTTCTGCGTCTCCGCTTTCCAGCCTACGGAACCAATCCCTCGCTTCGGTCTCCAGCGTCGGATCGCTTTCGGCTTCGTCGTGGAATCGAACATAAAGGGACAAGGATTCGCGGATCGGTGCAGCTTTCAGGCGCTCTTCGCTGCCCCAACGCTTATAAGCCGTGATCTGTTTGCCGAACTGCGTGCCCCAATCGCCCAAATGATTAACGCTGATTGCGTGATAACCGGCTTCCGCGTACATTCGATACAATGCCGCTCCGATCACGGTTGAACGCAAATGACCTACGCCGAACGGTTTGGCAATATTGGGCGAAGACATATCGATCACGACAGTCTCCCCCTTCGGAGCGACGGCCTGCCCTTCAGCTTGAACCAATAGCGCAGCCGAATGAAGAGAACGATCCAATCGGAAATTCAAATAAGGTCCTGCTGCCGTGGCTTCTGTACCTTCCAACTCAAAACGTTCTGCCAAATCGGATGCGATCTGCTGCGGCGCTTTGCGAAGACTTTTCGCTAATGCGAAGCAAGGAAAAGCAGCGTCCCCCAATTCCGAGTTCGGCGGCAGCTCCAACATAGACTCCGCCGTTCCTTTTTCCCATTCCAATAGGATGTCCAATACTGCTCCGATCTGTGCTAAACTCATCTTTTTCTCCTCCTTGGTTGTACTGAAAAGCGCGCAAAAAAGCCCTCGTCTCATAAAGAGACGAGAGCTTGAATTCCCGCGGTACCACTCTTGTAGTCCTCTGCCTTTTCATGCTGAAATCGACATGGACCTCTCGATCGACGATAACGGCGCCGTATCCGGTCGACTCTACACGGAAGCAGCTGCTTACGCAACCCATTCGTTCAAATCGACGTCTCCCGGGTGCGCTTCTCCGATTGCCGCAGTGCCGGCTCCCACCTCCCCGGCTCGCTGTTCCCGCTATGGCTGATTCGGATACTCTCCCGTTCAAAGACATTGTCTGAATAAGATCAACTCCGCTGAAAAAAAGGACTGATCTGTCTTTTTGCCATTATAGAGGGTTGGGTAAAGAGAAGCAAGCGATTTTAATCGCTACAGGTTGCTCTTGAAAGTTACGTAGGCGGGGGAAGCGAGAAGACTGCGAGAAAAATTCGGTCAAAACGCTGTCTCACTCGGAAAGCTGCTGTGTAGTCATTCAGGGAGAAACTTTCCGAGTTCAAAGGCGTTTTGACCTGAATTTCTTTTTCCGTCTTCTCACTTCCAGCTACGTTAGTATTTCTCGACACCTTTAAGGGATTCCGATCGCTGTATTCAGTATGATGTTCGAAAATGATTATTCGATCGAACCGATCATTCTTCCTCACATATAAAAAAACCGCTTCAGACTAAGCGATCTTTTGAAGTGAATTTCTATTCACTTCGGAGCGTTAGGCGGAGGGAGAAATTCAGTGAAATACAGGATTTTGAAGAAAACCTGCGGTAACATTCAGCATGATGTTGACGCCTTTGAACTCGAAAAGCCACTCCCTAGAAATACCGTCCAGCAGCTTTTCGAGTGAGACAGCGTACTGAACGAATTTCTCTCTCCGCCGCTCCCACGAATCGAAATTTAAGCGGTCACAAGAACGCTCCGGCAGATGCTCGCACACTCCCGGCAGATTTCTACGCATTCTTGGCAATGTTCATGCTTGTGCTTCATGCACTCGTCGGCGCAAGCATCGCAAGCTTTTGCGACCAGTTCGCAAATTTCGGCCACGAACGGGCTGTTGCGCGTCATCGCTTGAATCGCCACCGCGCACAGATCCGCGCATTCGCGGTCCAATCGCAGACACTCGCGCAATTCGAAAATATCAAGGCCTTTCAGGCTCGAAACATAGCTGACATTGCAGACGTTCATGCAGCGGATGCAGGCGTCGATGCACTCTTTATATGTAGTCACGGTCAATTGGGTCATGTTGTGATCCTCCCGGTTGTAAGTTGAGGCTTGTCAGCCTTTGATGATCCTTATTACCCGAAAGATTACAAAATTGAAACCCTCGCCGCCTACTTGCTTATGCCTGCGCTTCTTCTGCTTCTAACGCTTCCAGCTTCTCGCGCAGCTCGGCGGCCGAAAAATGTTCGCCGATAAATACCGCCATATCATCCAACTTCCCCTGAGGCGTAACTTTAATGAAATCAAGTTCCCGGAAAGCATATTGGAACAAGAAACGGCTTGCCGTATCGGAGAACGTTAATAATCCTTTTGCCCGATAAATTTCACGCGGCAGCGAAGAAATCAGCGCTTCAAACCTTTCGCTATCTACCGGATTTTTAAAACGATGCGTATACGAAGTCACGTGTTCGTGCCCGGAACCCAACATATCGAAGCGTCCGCCCGGCGTCTTTTTTAAAGGTCCATTCTCTACTCGCTCTGCCGCAAAGCCGATATTCAATAATGCTTCAAAGTCTACCTCGCAGCGAATCGCGCGGACTACGGGAGCATACGCATTCCATTCGGTGATCGCTCGCTCTAGCTCTTCGGCCTCCCGTTCACTGACCCGGTCCATTTTATTCAAAATGATCACGGATGCGCAGCGAATCTGATCCTGCATCAGAGCATACGTGCGTCCTCCGCGATTGCGGTACATCTCCAGCAGATGAGCGGCGTCGGCTACGGTGATCAATCCTTTGATATCGATCCCCGCGTACATCGCCGTCTCGGTCGCGGAGTCCAGCAGATCGATCGGATTGGCAGCGCCGGTAGCTTCGATCAATACTACATCCGGCCGATCCCGCTCCACCAGCATCGCCAGCTCTCCCGCCAAGTCTTCGCGCACGGTACAACAAATGCAGCCGCCCAGCAGCTCCGCTGTCGGAACCTCGGAGTCGACCAGCATGCCGTCCAAATTCACGTCGCCCAGTTCGTTAATGATGACGCCGGGTTTTAAGCCTTGACCCTGCCAATAGGCAACTAACTTTTGAAGTAACGTGGTCTTGCCGCTGCCGAGGAAACCTGACAGCAAATATACCGGTACATCCTTATTCATCTATGTATACCTCCTGTATGCGTGGATTGAAATGTTTAATCGCGAAGCGCGTGCCCGAGGATTGAGTCTACTACAGCAAGACGGGAAGTGCAACGAGCAAGCAGCAAAATCAGCGGGCAATCACAGATAACGCAAAAAAAAGCATACGAAAAGATCGCATGCTCAAGCTGTCGATAAGGTCATATGTGAGATGGACTTCATAGACATGTTGATGAAGAACCTTACTATTCCGCCGAAACCTTTACCAATTGCCGCCCTACCGCTTGTCCTTTTAAAATACGGTCAAACGCTTCAGGAAGTTGTTCAAGCGATACTTCATGTACCGCTTGCTCGAACAGAGATTCCGGCTTCCAATCCGTCGCCAGCTTGTCCCATACATCCAAACGTAACGGCAGCGGGCATTGAACCGAGTCGATTCCGGCCAGCGTCACGCCGCGCAGAATGAACGGATGCACGCTTGTTCCGAAATCGCCGCCGCCTGTAAGGCCGGACAAAGCGAGTACGCCGCGGTAACGAATCGCTTTCAGACGTTCTCCCGTGCCTGCTCCGCCCACCGGATCGACGATTGCCGACCAGAGTCCTTTACCCAAAGGTCCTTTGGACGGAGTCTGGGCTTCTTCGCGGGAGATCGTGTGTGAGGCTCCCAAACGCTTCAACAACTCCCACTCCTGCTCTTTGCCGCTGCTTGCCGTGACTTCAAAACCCAGTTTCGCCAGGATCGACACCGCTACGCTGCCTACCCCGCCGGATGCGCCGGTAACCAGGATCGGACCGCTTTCCGGGGTGATTCCCGCACTCAGAATCGCTTCTACGGACATGCCTGCCGTAAAGCCCGCTGTACCCAAAATCATCGCTTCGCGCAAAGTCAGCCCTTCCGGAAGTTTAACGAGCCAGTCTGCCGGTACGCGCGCCTGTTCGCTGTAACCTCCAAAATGCGATACGCCTAGACCATAGCCCGTGCACAACACTTGATCGCCGATCGCAAAACGCGAATCTTCGCTAGCGACAACCTCGCCGGCCAAATCGATTCCCGGAATAAACGGATACTCGCGTACGATCCGACCTTCCTTGATACTGGCCAACCCATCTTTATAGTTGACGTCGGAATAACGAACCCGAACGAGGACTTCACCTTGCGGCAGGTCGTCGGTTTCGATTTTCTTCACTGCTCCCGTTACGCCGGTTTCTGTTTCCTCCAGCCAAAATGCACGAAATTTCTCTGTCATCATGATCGCCTCCACACTTCGTTTCTGATTGATCTCTATAAGAACGGATCGCCTCCGCTCTCTCCTTTTCCATCCTACTCCAACACCCGGCGCGATGCCAGCAAGAAGCTCACACTCGAACTCAGATCTTCGTGACGCAGTGCCATTCTCGACGCAAAAAGGCGGTCGATACGAGATCGACCACCTTCCATGTATTCGATAGCATTGCGAAACTTTTAAAGATCCGGGTGCTCATGTCTAGCTTTCAAACGGCTCCAACGCCGCTCCACTTCGCGTTCGAACTCATGAAGTGCATCTTCATTTTCAGATTTCAACAAATGGCGTGTCTTGCCCATTCGTTTGAGCCATTCCGAGACGGGAACTTTTTTGTTTTTGTCTTCAGGGTTATAGGTGATCGCCGTAACGCCCTGCTCGACTTCGTACAACGGGAAGAAGTTCGAGCTGACGGCGGCATCCACGATATTGGCACCTTGATCGTCCGGCGACATCCAGTTGAGCGGACAGGCGATCAGAATCTTGCCGTACACCAGCCCGACATTTTGAGCGTACCATTGCGCTTTCGCCGCTTTTTTAACCAAATCCTGCGGGAAAGCTTCACTGCCTGTAAAGACATACGGAATACCGGTAGCGGCCATAATCTGAGCGGTATCTTTATGGTGGAACGACTTGCCTTGCTGCGTCTTCCCGACGCCGGAAGTCGATGTGCGGTGTCCCAGCGGCGTGGAGTACGACATTTGAGCGCCGGTATTCATGTACCCCTCATTGTCGTATTCGACGATGATCATGCGATGCCCGCGCAACGCGGCGCCGATCGCCGGGCCCATGCCGATATCCATGCCGCCGTCGCCCGTAACCATCACGAATGTGAAATCTTCCTGTAGGCCGAGTCCTTCGAACTCGCCGCGGCGCTTGCGTTCCCAGAACATTTCGACCAGACCGGACAATGTGGCCGCGCCGTTTTGGAACAGGTTATGGATATACGTCGCTTTGTGGGACGAATGGGGATAGCCCGTCGTGGTTACCATCGCGCATCCGGTATGGAATAACGTGACGATATCGCCTTCGATTCCTTTAAAGAACAATTCAAGTCCCGAGAAAATGCCGCAGCCCGGGCAAGCCCCGTGTCCGGGAGCAAGGCGTTTCGGCTTTTTCGTCAACGAACGCAGCGGCGGAATCTTGACGGCCAGTTTCCCTGTTTCTTCATTTGGCGTAACGGTGATCAGACCTGTTTTCAAATCCTCAAAGTTTAAAGGCTTGAGCAGACGCTTGGGTGCTTTCGTTGGATCGCCAGGTGTATGACCATAGAAATCAAACGGAATGTTGACGGTCTGCTTCTCTGCTGCCTCAATCGCCAATTCGAAGAAGTGACGTCCGTCTTCGGCCCCGAACTCTTTGCCTCCCAGACCATATACACGGCCAATAACCTGCGTATCGCGATTACCGTGCGTGAACAGCGCAGCTTTGATTTCGTTCAACATATTGCCGCCGTGCGCGCCGCAAGCGTCGGCACGATCGCCTACCGTGATCGCGCGGACATGTTTGAGCGCTTCGGCAATCTGGAGCTGCGGGAAAGGACGGATCATATTCGGAGCAACCGCCCCGGCTTTGATTCCCTGCAAGCGAAGCTCGTCCACGACGTCCTTAATGGTTTCCGAAGCCGAATTCATCACGAATACGGCAACTTCGGCGTCATCCATCCGGTAGAGATCAAGCATCGGGTAGTCGCGTCCGGTCAATTCTTGATATTCGGCGGCGATTCGTTCGAAGACGCCTCCCGCACGATACATCGCTTCGGACATCTGATAGCGGTTATTGATATAATCCGGTTCATTCATGTAAGGTCCGATCGTAATCGGATTTTCACGGTCGAGCGCATTGGCGAAGCCTTCGGGCGTATACTCTCCGACAAACGCCATGACGTCTGCACGATCTTCAAACGTCTGCACGCGGCGCTTTTGGTGGGAAGTGAAATAGCCGTCGTAGGCCACCATCACCGGAAGCCGAACTTCCGGATCTTCGGCAAGCTTAAGCGCAATCAGGTTCATATCATATACAGCCTGAGGATCGCGGCACATCAGAATCGGCCAACCTGTATTCAGGGCGAAATAAAGGTCGGAATGATCCCCGTGAATATTTAACGGCCCGGAGACCGAACGGCAGACCAGATTCAATACCATCGGGAAACGAGTGCCCGATTGAACCGGCATCTGCTCCATCATATACAGATAGCCTTGAGCGCTTGTCGCGTTAAACACGCGCCCCCCTCCTGTCGAAGCGCCGTAGCAGATCCCGGCAGAGCTATGCTCGCCGTCCGACGGCACGAGACGAATACCGTGTTTGCCTTCCGTTTTCATCAAATCCAGATGCTGCGCCACTTCTGTCGAAGGCGAGATCGGGAAATAACCCATAATATGATAGTCGATCTGGTGAGCGGCATAGGCAGCCATCTCGTTGCCTGATTCATAAACCATCCGCTGCTTCACGCGGCCTGGAACAATTTCTTTGGAATAATCGATTGCCATAATACCCTTCCTTTCCCGTCAGTAGGGATCAAGCTTCGACGAAGTCGAAGCGATGTTTGACCTGATTGGCATCCGCATAGCCTTCTTGTTCAAGCATCCGCGACAAGGAGTCGGTTGGACAAGCTTCTACGCATTTCAGGCAGCCTTTGCAATATTGATAATCGATACCTTGCAGCACCATCTGCATCCGGCCGCGTTTGTCCGGTTGTTCTTCCCAGACAAAGCACAGATCCGGGCAAGCCGTATCGCATTGTGCACAGTTAATGCAGGTCGCTTGGTCAAAGGCAGGCAGCATGCCCGAACGCGAAATGCTGAGGTCTTTCAACAAGCTACTCCCCGGTGTAACCACCATGCCGCCGAGCGGCTGATTTAGATAACCGAATGGGTTTTCCGGAGCTTTTTCATAAACCTCGTCGCCCGCCTTTGCAGGAACTTCAAGCATTTCAATCTCGCTGTATCCACGCTCAAACACACGAATTGCCAATTCAACCGCCTGCGGATATTTTTTACCCAGCGATTTGGCAATAACGTCCTTCATAAACTCAGGGTCCAGGAATCCGCACAAACGGAACAATCCGCCGAGCATTGCCATATTGACTTTGTTTTTCTCTTCAAGCGCAATTCGCGTCGCATCCAAGACCGCAACCGTGCAACCGTGCAACTTTGCATCATCCGCGATACGCTGCGCGGAATGTGCCGAATTCACCAAGACAATGCCGCCTGGACGAACACCGGAGGCACCTCCTGTTCGGATCAACGCTTCATGAAAAATGCCGATGACATGCGGATGCTCGATCGGCGATGTATCGCGAATCGGCGTACCCAGCTCGCAGAAACGGATATGCGCCTTGACCGGCGATCCTTTTTTCTCCGATCCGTACGACGAGAAACTGACTCCGTCCATGCCCGCTCCGACGATCCCGGCTTCCGCAAGCATTTTGCCTGCCAGATTGGCGCCGAGTCCTCCGATCGATTCCAGTCGGATTTCGAAAAAGCCAAGTTTGTTTACTTCAGGCAGTACCGCCACACCTTTTCCCCCTCCGTATTTTGTTTTAAATTTAACAATTTACATGAGGTGTCACTGTAATAAATATCACACGCCAAGTTTGAAAAAGGTCTGCGAAAGGCCTTATTTCGTCCCACTTTCGCCTTAACCGCGCGGTTTGGTTCATTAAAACTGCTAACACGTAAAAAAGCGGGATCTCCCTAAGAAGATCCCGCTTTTCCCTATATTTATCGAATCGAATTCCTGATCCGCATTTCGATATTCCCTACTATCTTGTCGACGCTTTAACTTTCCGGCGTACCTTCTGTTTCTTCCATATAACGATCGATCAGACCCTGCTTGAGCTGCCAAGCCTTCTCGCTGATGTTGACGCGGTAAATTTCCGGATTCAGCTTGCGCAAATACTGCGGCCAAAACTGCTTGAGCTGGGATGCGTGGTAGTCCCGGATATCGTTCAGCGAAGGCAGCTCGTACACGAGTTTGCCTTCCTCGAAGATCGGCACCAACATCCGCTCGGCATCGTAGTTTTTCACATAGCGGCGAATGTACGTATGCAGCGGATTGAACAGCTTCAGCTGCTTGCCTTCGCTCGGCTCGTCTTCCTCCGGGAAACAAATATAGTCGGCAATCGCTTTACCCGTCCCGCGATCGATAATGCGATACACGTCTTTTTTGCCGGGTGTCGTTACCTTTTCGGGATTGGCCGATATCTTGATCGTCGGCTGCATGATTCCGTCCACTTCCCGCTCGACCAGCTTATACACGCCGCCCAGCGAAGGTTGGTCGTGCGCCGTGATTAGCTGCGTTCCGACACCCCATATATCGATGCGCGCATCCTGCGTTTTCAGCTCGGTGATCGTATGTTCATCGAGATCATTCGACGCAACGATTTTCACATAATCAAGCCCGGCTTCGTCCAGCATTTTGCGCGCTTCGATGGACAGATAAGCCAAGTCGCCGCTGTCCAGGCGAATCGAGTTCAGACGTTTCCCGCGTTCCTCCAGCTTCTTCGCCGTACGGATCGCGTTAGGCACGCCGCTTCTGAGCGTGTCGAACGTATCGACCAGCAGCGAAGAATAATCCGGCAGCACTTCCGCATACTTGTCGAACGCCTCTTGTTCGCTCCCGAAACTCTGTACCCACGCATGCGCATGAGTGCCTTTGGTCGGAATACCGAAGCGTTTGCCCGCCATCATGTTGGATGTGGCGTCGAAACCGGACAAGTAAGCCGCGCGCGCTCCCCAGACCGCGGCGTCCGCTTCCTGCGCGCGGCGCGTTCCGAATTCCAGCAATGTATCGCCGTCCGCAGCCTGCTTGATTCGAGCGGCCTTGGTCGCAATCAACGTCTGGAAGTTCATAAAGTTCAGCAGCGCCGTCTCGACCAATTGGGCTTCGAAAATGGTGCCTTCGACTCGAATTAACGGTTCATTCGGGAACACGACGGCTCCTTCGCGCATCGAGTGTACGGTTCCGTTAAAATGAAACGTCCGAAGCTCTTCCAGAAAAAGGGGATCGTAATTCTCCTCTTGCTCCGACAGGTAGCGGATATCGTCCTCTTGAAAACGAAGGTTCGAGATATAATGCACGATTCGTTCGAGCCCCGCAAAAACGCCGTAGCCGTTCCCGAACGGAAGACTGCGGAAGTAAGCCTCGAATACCGCGCGGTGCTTGTGCGTACCGTGCATCCAGTGAGCATACATCATATTGATCTGATACTTATCCGTATGTAAAGCCATTCCAGGCGTCTCCATACTGTTCCCTCCTCCGATACCGCCTAACAGACGGCCGCGCCTCCGTTAACGGAGCGCGGCGTGCCTTGCAGCAATAAGTGTTGATCCGTCAAAGTTACCCATTTACCTGCCATCCCGAAACAACTTTCGCCCCGAGGCTGCCTGTAAAATGTCCCAGTGCCCAATCATGCCCCGCAGCATTGAAGCTGGCAACCGCATCCTCGTGCACCACGATCTCAAACCCGTGATTGTAAGCATCCATCGCCGTGTGCAGCACGCAAATATCCGTACATACGCCGATCAGATGAACCTCGGCGATTCCGCGGGCGCGAAGGCGCAGTGCAAGATCCGTACCTGCAAAAGCACTGTATCGGGTCTTGTCCATCCAGTAGATATGCTCTTCGTTCTGCTCATAAGCGGCTTTGAGTCCGCCGTACAGTTCCCGTCCTGCCGTGCCTCGAATATTATGCGGCGGGAAAAGGGTGCTTTCGGGATGGTGCGGATCGTTCTGCTCATGCAAATCGACCGCCATTACCGCATAATCTCCGTTTGAGGCGAACTGCGTCGTCAAATCGATCATTCTCTGTTCAATCTCGATAGCGGGCTGTCCGACCGGCAAACTTCCATCCACAAAATCATTCGTATAATCGATTACGATCAAGGCTCTCATCGCTTCCGTTCACGCTCCTGTCACTGGGATGCTTTAACCCGCCGGGATGCTTTAACCAATCAAGAGTAAATCGATAATCGCGGTACGTTGTCGAGAAACCGGTAAAGCTGAGCCGGCCGCTGCGAATACTGATTCGAGCTGATCGGCACTCCGTTTTCGTCGCGAACTTCCTCAAGAATTCCTTTGCGGCTTCGCGTAGACGTGATCTTTCGAATAAAATTGGGTTCTTCGAAGTCCGGCACGACAGCCTTAATGACCTGATAAAGTTCGCTGAGCGTAAATTCCTGAGGCAAAAATTTGCGAGCAATCGTGGTCTTAAGCATCTTCTCCTGAATTCTCCGGTAAGCATCGGCGATAATATCCCGATGGTCGAACCCCAAATCCAATTCATCCAACGCTTCCTCGATTGTGAACAATCCCACTTCTTCGGCATCGTCTGCGGCTTGGCGCTTCTCCAGTACCTCTTCCTCTACCAAAGCAAAGAAAGCATGCGAGATAATCCAACCCCGCGGGTCACGTCCCGGGTCGCTATACACGCTCAAATATTCCAAATGACGTCCCACGACGCCGGTTTCCTCTTTCAGCTCGCGCAGCGCCGTCTCGTACAGCGATTCGTCGTCCCGGGAAAAACCGCCCGGAAGCGCCCATTTCCCTGCAAATGGCCAGGAACGACGGCGAATCAGCATTACGCGCAGCTCGCGCAGCGGAAGGGTCTTGGTTACCGTCTTGCGCTCTTTTTTCGTCAACGTAAACATCACGATGTCGGCCGGAGCCCCGTCCGGAGTCCGATATTTCTTGGCATCGTATTTCTTTTGCTCATCTTGTTCGTTCATCGGCATCACCATCGCAGCATTTGATAAATTCAGGTTATACAAGTTCCAAATATGATATTATCATTATGACACACTCGAATCATTTGTCAACCCTTCCCTGTTTAACGGTACGCAGATCACAGCCCATCTGATACAGGTCCACAGGTTCGCCTTCAATCATCAAGGCGCCGCGCATGACGCCTTCCAAGCGGAAGCCGAGCGAACGGTATAATCGATATGCCCTTTGATTCGAAGCTTGCACGGTCAATTCTGCACGCAGCACCTGCCGCCGCGCTGCCCACTCGAACATCTCTTGGAATAGCCGGCGACCCAGCCCCTTCCCTGTGCAAACTTCCAAAATGCCCACCACGATATAGATCGTATGTTGGTTCCGCCTGACCTTGCCGCCCGTAGCCTCGAGATAACCGACGACTTCGCCATCCATTTCCGCAACTAACATCAACGAATTGGAACTGCGGAGCAGCGAACGAATTTGCTCAAGCTGATCGCCGTCGGTCAGCCGACGCTCTCCCGGTTCATAGAGCATCGAGGTTGTCTCGCGGTCCAATCGTTTTTTCATGGAAAGCAGACTGCGGCTATCCCGAAGCTCCGCCCTGCGAATCGTCGGCCTCTGCTCTACCGGTCTGTCCCCGAAGACATCGCGCAGCACCGCCTCTGACGAATTCCGCCCTTGTGCCAGTAATTCCAGCATCAACCGATCCAGGCGTCGCAGTCCGCTGCCTTCCGCTGGCGCAAGCTGAAAATCCGCATAATAATCCGGTTCCGCCGCCACAATGCGAAACCCGGCACGCTGGCAAGCGTAGAGCAAGTCCGTTTCCCATGCCCCGATATAAGCCATCAAGCGTCGAACTCCCCGCTGTGTCCACTCCGTATCCACCTCTTGAAGCAGGCGGATCAATTGTTCGAGTTCTTCGGCTGTTCGCCCTTTTAGCGCTATATTCACGATCTCCGCCTCTTCCGCTCCCATGCGAAGACAGCCGACGACGGCAAGCACTTCTTCGGTTGCCGCACGAATCGACCACCACTCGGCTTCATGCAGGTACGTCTCGATGCGCCAGTCCAGAGGGTCTCCCTGTTTTAACAGCTCGATCGGCAAAGCATTCGGTTCCGATTCACGTATAACTTGTTCCATCCGGCTGATCCGGCCACGCTCCATGCGTAACGCCCCCTCTGCGCTCCTGCGAGTCCTGCCAAAAACAAAAGACGCGGAGACGATCGTCCGCGCCTTGTCGTGGCTCCCGCCGCCCTTTAGCCGCAGGAAGCCGGCGGTGCGTCCGCCCCTTTTTCCACGACAATCTTTTCCGAAACTGTAGTATGGATCGCGGAGATGACCATTTGCAGCAGATCGTTAATCTCAACTTGTCCCTCCTGGTAATCGCTCACGATCGGAATACCGTCCAACTCATCTTGAAGCTCGCTCAGTTCCGCTTCGATCATGGCTGCCATTTTAGCATTTTTCATCGCTTCGAACGCTACAATTTCCTTTTGCTTCTTTTTAATCGTCGTAATCAGGTATTGAATCCGTTCATGTCCCTGAATTTGACGTTCCGCCTGTTGAAAGATCCGAACTTCCTCGCTCGAAGAAATCAGCCCGGCCAATTCGCGCGTTTTATTAACGATGTCGCTTCGATTCCAGACGCCTACCGGAGCGCCGACCGACATTTTTTCCGAATCTTTATTTTGCTGAATATCCATGGGGTGTGCCCCTCCTTTATTTCATGTGACTGCTATATACGTCAATCGCTTCGTGCATTCGAGAAAACGCTTTGCCTTATTAAACAGTATGCTTATACGGTAAAAAATTATATCATACTGCCACCTTTCTATCCATCGGTTTTCCCGCTCTGTCTTTTTTGCAACCTATTGCCTCTTTATGCGGTATACTGTAGAGTACTCGGGTTAACAAGACACTAGGAGGATCACTGTTGAAAAAGAAACGCATCGCCTTATACCTGGCCGCGACGCTGGTAGGCGCTTCGGCCGTCATGCCAGTTGCGCCGCGCGCCGCTATTGCCGCTTCGTCGGACACTTCGATCGTGTCTTCGATCACTGGCGCTTTCGAGCAGAAAAAAACGACGCTTACGGTCAATATGACCAGTTCCCAACTCTCCCGTATCCACAGCTTGCTGGATAGCGCTTCGGCTCAGTCCGATCCCTATGCCCGCTATACGCTGGATCGGGTCGACACGGAATACAGCGTTCGCGGTTCAAAAGCAACAGTTCGTTTCACGATCAGCTATTTGGAGAACAAGCAGCAGGCCGACTACGTCACAGCCCAAGCCAAAGCGACACTCAAGACGATCGTCAAGGCCGGCATGAGCGAAGAAGAAAAGGTGAAGGTCATCCATGATTATATCGTGAAAAAATTTGCCTATGACGAGTCGATGACGCGTTACTCCGCTTATGAAGGACTGACGAAGGGAACTACGGTCTGTCAGGGTTACGCACTGTTGGCTTATCGGATGTTCTCCTTGGCCGGAATCGAGAATCATATCGTGGAAGGCGTAGCCGGCGGACAGGCGCATGTCTGGAATAAAGTCAAAGTTGACGGAAAGTGGTACAACATTGACATGACATGGGACGACCCGACACCCGACCGTAAAAATGAAGTTTCGTATTCGTACTATCTAGTGACGGATAAGCTGTTGGCTCGCGATCATGCCTGGACGAAGAACAATCTTCCGGCCGCGACTTCCGACTACCGTACGCTGCTTGCTCAAAAAGCCAAAAACAGCGCCAAGCACCGCAATCTGTTAGCTGCGATCGGCGGAGAGATTACGGCAAGCACCGCTGCGCTGAAACAAAAGGTCCTCTCTTCCATCGCAAACGGCAAAGCCGAGCTGACGGTGCAACATGATTTCAATTCCAACTCGCCTAAAAGCGTATTGGATCAAATTATGAAAGCATGCCGGGAAACGGATGTTAAAAATGTCCGTTACGGCTACCAGATTGCAGATAACGGCATGGCGATCCTCAAGTTTGCTTTCGATTATTAAGAGTTGCTTCACAGGATGCAGCATCCAAAAAAACGGGACCGTCCATGATGGACAGTCCCGCTTTTGCTATATTCAATCCACAAGGCCAAACATTCCCGGCCGTTGATCGGGTTGAAACAAATGATTAACCGACGATTTCAGCCGTATCGCCCGTTTTCGCCAACACCGCATTGGCTTCATCGGTGTCGATGTGCATATCGAGCGCGAACGAGTCGGATACGCGCGCAATCACGTTTTCAAACACAACGCCACGGTCTCCGCCGAAGCGAACTTTCAACAGCTGTTGATCTTGAATGTCCCATTTTGCGGCATCCGAAGTATGGAAGTGAATGTGACGCGCAGCCACGATTACGCCTTCTTCGATTTGAACTTCGCCAGCAGGTCCTTTGAGCAGGATACCTGGCGTTCCGGATGTTTTACCCGATTCGCGAACCGGAGCTTTGACGCCCAGCGCGAACGAGTCTGTTTGCGAAATTTCAAGTTGCGTGGCTGGACGTGCAGGTCCCAGAATACGGACTTTCGGGAACGTACCTTTCGAACCGACAACTTCAACCGTTTCGTTGGCTGCAAATTGTCCGGGTTGCGAGAGAGCCTTCATTTCCGTCAGTTGATATCCTTGTCCAAACAATGTTTCTACGTGCTCCTGACTAAGGTGGATGTGACGTGCGGACACGCCTACAGGTACGATTTTGCTCATTGCGAGTCACTCCTATTCATTTCTCTGGTATGGGTTTCGTTCAAGTCAAGTATTCGAAAATACTCGCGCGCCCTTTATTATACACCTTCCTTTTCAAAAGAAAAAGGATTGTCACATTCCGATCACAGATTTCACGCATAAAAAAGGGACAGGTTCTCTGCCATTGCGCAGCCAACCTGTCCCTTTCGTTATAAACCCGTATACGCGCCAGTCTAAGGTCTTACTCCATTCCATGCATGAATCTGTCTACTATCTCGGTTCCACGATCAATTTGATCGCCGTTCGTTCTTCCCCGTCAATGACGACATCGGTAAAGGCCGGAATACAGATCAAATCTACCCCTCCCGGTGCAACAAATCCCCGGGCAATGGCTACTGCTTTGACCGCTTGGTTGAGTGCTCCCGCCCCGATCGCCTGAAGTTCGGCGGCTCCTTGCTCGCGCAGCACGCCTGCAAGCGCACCGGCAACGGAATTGGGATTGGATTTGGCAGAAACTTTTAATACATCCATGAGCAGGTACCTCCTCTGGGAAGAAGTGATGAACAGTAGTGCAGTGTATAGGATGGCGAAGCAGCAATTACAGCCTTGACTAACGACTTGCTGTTTGATAACTATTCGCGGCACTTCCGTAAAATCCTTCTTTTTCGAGGTCGAACGACAAAATATTACGAGTATTTATAAAAAAACCTGCAAAACGCTATTCCATTCTCCATTCGTCTTCCATAATGCGAATTTTTTCAATCTTCCGAGCACGTCCTGTATCTTCATCGATGTCCACGTACACGCCGTGGAAATGCCATTTTCCTTCTTCATCGACGTTAAATCTCGAAGGCAGTTGGGTTTTAAAACGATACAGCACTCCTTCTTGCTGCATCCCGAGAATTCCGTCACGGGGGCCAACCATGCCTGCATCCGTCAAATAAGCTGTTCCGCCCGGCAGAATTCGATCATCGTTGCTTTGTACATGGGTATGCGTACCGACCACGAGGGAAGCGCGGCCGTCCAAATGCCAACCCATCGCAATCTTTTCCGAAGTGGCTTCGGCATGGAAGTCGACCAGGATACATTTATGTTTGCGACGAAGCTCGTCCACGATCTCGTCAGCAGCTCGGAACGGGCAATCGATCGCCGGCAGGAAAGTGCGCCCTTGCAGATTAACAAGCGCAAGCTCTTTCCCCCCTGCTTTGACCACGGTATAGCCGCGTCCCGGTGTTCCAGGCGGGAAATTGGCCGGGCGAACCATACGAGGCTCATCATCGATGAATTCAAAAATGTCCTTGTTATCCCAGGTATGATTACCCATCGTAATGCCGTGCACGCCTTGTTCGAAAAGCTGTCTGGCAATCGCATGGGTAATGCCTCGACCCGCCGCCGCATTCTCGCCGTTGGCAATGACGATATGCGGATTATACTTGGACTTCAGATAAGGCAAAGTTTCTTTGACCGCGCGGCGGCCCGGGCTTCCAACGATATCGCCGATAAAAATCAATTTCATGAACATTCTCCCTCTCTATGCAAGCAAGAAGAAACGGCTGCCCCGTCCCGTGAAGGAAAAGCAGCCGTTTCTCTCGTTTTTGAACTGCGCATTGCGAATGGCTGGGTAACCGCGGGCATTGCCGTGTTACTTCGCGTATTCGACTGCTCGCGTTTCACGAATGACGGTGACTTTGATATGACCCGGATAATCCAGTTCATTCTCGATCTTCTTCGTGATATCACGTGCCAGCTTGAAGCTTTCGGCATCACCGATGCGGTCAGGCTGCACCATTACGCGCACTTCGCGCCCTGCCTGAATGGCAAAAGACTTTTCGACGCCTTCGAACGACTCGGAAATCTCTTCCAGCTTTTCGAGTCTGCGAATGTAGGTCTCCAAGGTCTCGCGACGTGCTCCCGGTCTTGCCGCAGACAATGCGTCTGCTGCTCCGACCAGCATGGCGATAATCGAAGTCGCTTCTGTATCGCCGTGGTGGGATGCGATGCTGTTGATCACCACAGGATGCTCTTTGTATTTTTTGGCAAGCTCGACGCCGATTTCGACGTGCGAACCTTCCACTTCATGGTCAAGCGCTTTGCCGATGTCATGCAGCAGGCCGGCACGTCTTGCGAGCGTAACGTCCTGACCCAGTTCTCCGGCCATCAGGCCGGCCAAGTAAGCAACCTCCATCGAGTGCTTGAGCACGTTCTGTCCGTAACTGGTACGGAAACGCAGCCGACCCAGAATCTTGATCAGATCCGGATGCAAGCCGTGCGCGCCGACTTCGAACGTTGCTTGTTCGCCATATTCGCGAATACGCTCGTCGACTTCTTTGCGCGATTTCTCGACCATTTCCTCGATCCGTGCCGGGTGAATACGTCCGTCGGCAACAAGCTTTTCGAGTGCCGTACGTGCGATTTCTCGACGAATCGGATCGAAACCGGACAAGATCACGGCTTCCGGCGTATCGTCGATGATGAGGTCAATCCCCGTCAACGTCTCCAGCGCGCGGATGTTGCGACCTTCACGGCCGATAATGCGGCCCTTCATTTCCTCATTAGGCAGAGTCACGACAGACACCGTCGTCTCGGCGACATGGTCTGCAGCACAACGCTGAATCGAGAGCGAAATGATTTCTCTGGCTTTGCGATCCGCTTCCTCTTTGGCTTGCGTCTCGATGTCTTTCATCATCTGCGCGGCTTCGTGGCGAGTTTCTTGTTCCACGCTGCTCAAAATGATGGTTCTTGCGTCGTCGGTCGTCAGGTTGGAAATACGCTCCAACTCGGCCAACTGCTGCGCAAGCGTTTTTTCGATCTGTTGCTTGGTTTCTTCAATGCGTTTCTCTTTGTTCGCCACCTGTTCTTCTTTGCGTTCCAGCGATTCCAATTTTTTATCCAGCGACTCTTCTTTCTGCAACAATCGTCTCTCTAGTCGTTGATTTTCATTCCGACGTTCACGAATGTCTTTTTCAGCTTCGGTTCTGATCCGGTGCACTTCGTCTTTCGCTTCCAGAACCGTTTCTTTTTTCAGTGCCTCCGCGTCTTTTTTCGCATTTTCTACGATTTTTTCCGCGGCTTGCTCGGCACTGGAAATCTTAGCTTCAGCAAGAGATTTGCGAATAAAATATCCGATCAGGAACCCTAAGAATAAGGCTACGACTCCAACGAGAATCGCGACCCAGAAACTTTCCATTTCTGCTCACCTCCTCGTTGATTCCTCCAAGGTATTCCTCGGGATAAAACATTCGGTTTTCATACCCTCATTCGTCCATTCAAGGTCCAGCCCAAGGCTGTTCCCATAAGGCAAGACGGCTTAACGAACACCGGCTGCCGAGCCCGACTTTTGCAAGCGGGGGAGAGTCGATTAGGCAGAAGCGACGGCTGACGAAAGCGCATTTTTGGAAGGAAAAAGGCTTTCGCTCCGAACACGTTCCTCATTTATTGTAGTCTTCGTCAAAAGTTGTTGTCAAGCTATTGCCAAATTTGCTTGGTCCGCACTTTCCCATGTTCAATCGAATTCAGTTCCCAACCCTTCGGAGTCCTCTCCTTCGCTGCTCAATACGTGGTCCAATGCTTTACGAGCGATATCGCTGGAAAAGCCTCTCCGCATGATAAAAGCAGCAGTTTTACGTTTGCGATCCCACAGTTCTCCCTTGGTTGTACGCCACTTTTTTGCAGCCAGTTCTTCGGCACTTCGAAGCTCGGCGTCGTCTCCCATCGCTTCTAACGCATCGTCAATCAGTTCGGGATCGATGCCTTTGCGCCGAAGTTCCTGTTTAACTACGACTTTGCCTTTTTTCTTCCCGTTAATACGCTGCCTTGTCCATTCCTGCGCATAAAAGGCATCGTCAATCAGTTTTTCGTCCACCAGGCGTTTAACGGTAGCAGCAACGGCTTCCGGATCCAGTTCTTTCTCAAGCAGTTTTTGTTCAATCTCGCCGGAGGTACGCGGCTTAAAGCTTAAATAATTCAATGCCTGCGAGTAAGCCACTTGCTGCTCATTGTCTTGCACGATCTCTTGCACGGCATCTTTATCAAAAAAACTGCCTTTCGTCATTCCGTAACGAATCATGGTTGATTCATGCACGGTAACATAATGCGGACCGAAATAAATGCGATAGCTATTCACCGGACGCCTCAGCAATTCAACCAGTGTAACCTCCTGCGATTCATCTTCCGGAAAATCGCCGAAATGATTCAGGCGCTCTTCACGACGCGCTTTTTTGTTTTCTTCCTCTTCCGTGGACTCGCTTTGTTTATAATTACGACGATTGCCGTAGCTTCTTTTCCCGAATGCCATGTTATCCCTCTTTTCATTCGTGTAAAATAATCAAACCAAATAAAGCGCCCCAAGCCACAAAAGGCCGGGGCGCTTAAATCTATTCGGCAATAAGCCTTCAAAAGACGACTATTCCAGTTCCAGCAGCTCTTGCTCTTCCTGTTCTTCAGCCTTTTTGTCAGCTTCTGTCGGAGGCTCAATCGCCGTTGTCAGATTACTCGCTTCGCGAATCTTGGTTTCGATCGCGAACGCAATGTCTTTATGCTCTTTGAGGAATTGCTTGGCGTTCTCGCGGCCTTGACCCAAACGTTCGCCGGAATACGAGTACCAGGCACCGCTTTTTTCAACGATGTCCATGTCTGTACCCATATCAATCAGGCTGCCTTCTTTCGAGATGCCTTCGCCGTACATGATATCCACTTCCGCTTGTTTAAACGGAGGCGCGACTTTGTTTTTTACAACTTTGATACGAGTACGGTTACCCACTACATCATTACCCATTTTGATGGATTCGATGCGGCGTACATCCAGACGTACGCTGGAATAGAATTTCAAAGCGCGGCCACCTGGCGTTGTTTCCGGGTTACCAAACATTACGCCGATTTTCTCGCGCAATTGGTTGATGAAGATCGCAATCGTGTTCGACTTGCTGATTGCGCCGGACAATTTACGCAATGCCTGCGACATCAGACGAGCTTGCAGACCTACGTGCGAATCACCCATCTCGCCTTCGATTTCCGCTTTTGGTACGAGTGCCGCTACGGAGTCGATAACGATGATGTCAACCGCGCCGCTGCGAACGAGCGCTTCAGCGATTTCCAAGCCTTGTTCGCCCGTATCAGGTTGCGAAAGCAGAAGTTCATCCACGTTAACGCCCAGCTTACGTGCGTATTTCGGATCAAGGGCGTGTTCGGCATCGATAAACGCTGCTTGTCCGCCTGCTTTTTGAACTTCCGCTACCGAGTGAAGGGCAACCGTTGTTTTACCCGAAGATTCCGGTCCGTAAATTTCGATGATACGGCCACGCGGCATGCCGCCCGTTCCCAAAGCCACGTCCAGCGAGATCGAGCCGGTAGGCACGACTTCAACGTTCATATGCGTGGATTCCCCAAGCTTCATGATGGAACCCTTACCGAATTGTTTCTCTATTTGGCGAAGCGCCATATCAAGCGCAGCACGACGATCTGACAATATATCCACACCCTTATCTTCATAGTATTTTTCGTATTCGTTACAGCTTTTCCATACATCTATCATACCGCTTTTGAACGGGTTTGCCAAGCATTTTTCGAACATATATTCGTATTTTTTCAAGAACGACGAATGTTCGCTTATTATCCTTAATCCTTTGAAACAAGAAGCAAAAAAGCCCCCCATTCCACAAAAAAACCGCGGGCAATCTGTGGTATCGCCGCGGTTCTTCCGTACCCTTATTATACCAAAGCCCGCATGCGGGGTCAAACGCCGTGCCCTTTGTTTAGCCTTGTTTCTCCGCCTGTACCAATCGTCTCCATAAGCGGTAAAGCAGCGTTTTTGTCGAACGCTTGCGTATCGTTTCCCGATTGCCTTTGATGCGGAGTTCGAACACTTCCGTTTTACCGCCCTTTTCGGCTATCCCGATATACACGAGTCCCACCGGCTTGCGTTCGGAATAACCCGGGCCGGCCACGCCGGTGACGGACAGGCCGAAATCCGCATCCGCGATCATCCGTACCTGTTCCGCCAAAACGACTGCCACTTCTTCGCTGACCGCTCCCGGCGCATCCGTGCCTTCCAAGTAATCATGAGGCACGTTCAGCAACTTTTCCTTCATTTCATTGGAATAGCAAACAATTCCGCCGCGAAGCATTGCTGCGCTGCCCGGAATCGTCGTCAGGCTCTGCATCACCATACCGCCCGTGCAGCTCTCCGCGGCGCTGACGGTCAGTCCCATGTCCGCCATCATCTTGACGATCGTCTCTTCGATGGGAACATCTTCGCTCGCATACATATGCTCGGATAACCGGCTTTGAATCTGAACCTCCAATGCAGTGAGCCTTACGTTGGCTTCCTGGATGTTTTCCGCCTTGGTGGATAGGCGAATAGCGACCTCGCCTTCTTTGGCGTAGGGAGCGATTGTAGGGTCGGTCTGCGCATCGATTAGATCAAGCAGCTTGTCTTCCAATGCCGATTCGCCGATTCCCGCGAATTTCAGGATACGCGAGTAGATCGGCATCTCGCCGGTCAATACCTGATGCAGCAACCAAGACTTGGCTTGATCCGCGAACATCGGTTTCAATTCGCTCGGAGGACCTGGAAGAACGATATAATGGTGCGAATCGGAACTGATCGCGACTCCCACCGCAAGCCCCGTAGCATTCGGCAGCGGCGTGCAGCCGTCGATCACAAGCGCCTGGCGTTTATTGTTCTCCGTCATGGGAACGCCCCGGTCGGCAAAAAATTCCGTAAGCTTATCCATGGCCGGACGGTCCGTGCGCAATTCGCGTCCAAGCACCTCAGCGATCGCGTCTTTGGTCAAATCATCTTGAGTCGGCCCGATTCCGCCAGAGAAAACAAGCACGTCCGCGCGCCCTTGAGCCTGTCGAATCGCTTCTTTCAGGCGCTCTTTGTTGTCGCCGACAACCGTTTGAAAATAAACATCAATACCGATCGCCGCCAATTCCTGAGAGAGATACTGCGCATTCGTATTTACGATTTGCCCAAGCAAAAGTTCAGTTCCTACTGCGATGATTTCTGCTTTCATAATAGGTCACACTCCAGTGTAAAAGATTGGCTTCTACCAAATATAGGGACTTTTGCGTCGGATCCTATTTCAACAATCGACGGTTACGAACAAAATAATCAACGCCCGTGTAAGCAGTAACGATCACGGCTGCCCAAGCAAAAATGTCCGCAGCCGGAATTCCCCACATTTCAAACGGAAGATTATTCAGCAGCAACAAAGAAATCGCAACGATTTGCAATACTGTTTTGATCTTTCCTCCTGCACCGGCTGCCATGACCGAACCGTCCAGCAAGGCAATTTGGCGAAGGCCGGTTACGGCAAACTCGCGGCTGATGATGACAATCGCCATCCATGCGGCAAGCTTATCCATTTGAACCAGTGAAATAAACGCCGCGGAGACAAGAAGTTTGTCTGCGAGCGGGTCCATCAACTTGCCCAGATTCGTGACCAGGTTACGGCTGCGTGCAATGTAACCGTCGATCCCGTCGGTACACGATGCAATGATGAAGATGATGCAGGCAATCAACTGCCCCCAGCCCAGTTCGACTCCCCCCCATACAAGCGGTTCCGGCAGAAACGGTAAATCTACCAGAAGAAATACCATCATGATCGGGATCATAAAAATTCGACTTAGCGTGATACGATTGGGAAGATTCATTGGTTATCCATTCCTTCCGATCGGGTCTGTGCCCGACATTCTAATTATATGTACCCCCGTAAACGCTCTAAAAGCACGAAGACATGCCGTTACAAGTATAATATCCGAAACTTTTGGTGTCAAAACGCTTGCTGGCTAAAACAAAACACCCTCCGCATTCCGAAAGGAAAACGAAGGGTGCCGATACTTTGTATTTACTTGAAGTTGGTGAATTGCAATTCGATCGACAGGTCGGCTTCGCGCAGCAGCTTCATGACGGCCTGCAGATCATCTCTGCTTTTCGAAGTTACGCGGATTTGGTCGCCTTGGATTTGACTTTTGACTTTCAACTTCGAGTCGCGAATCAATGTATTGATCTTTTTGGAGTTATCGGACTCGATGCCGGATTTTAATCCCATTTTTTGACGAACCGTATTCAAAGACGCCGATTCGACTTTACCGAAATCGAGGTTTTTGAAAGGTACGCCGCGTTTGATCATTTTGGATTGGAGAATATCGATAACCGCTCCCAATTTATATTCGTCATCCGAAATGATCGTCAACGAATCTTTTTCCAATTCAAAACTGGTCTTGGTATTTTTGAAGTCAAAGCGGCTCGTAATTTCGCGCTCTGCCTGATCGATTGCGTTTTTGAGTTCTTGCATATCCATTTTGGATACGATGTCCATTGAGCTTTCCGAAGCCATGGGTCCTCTTCCTTCCCGAAGTCGCATTATTTTGAAACAACCTGCGGAGGGCTCGCGCTAGCACGAACCCTCCGGTGCATACCTTAATTTAATTAACCAAATTAACTTTGAAGCGCGAAGTGGTTTTTCCATCCGTGATCGGTTGACCGTCGATCCGAATATCCGTTACCGGCGAGTACCCGGACTTGATGTACAGCCCTTGCGCGTCCATATCGAACGTCAAAGCTTCGCCTTCCTGCGTATTCTGATAATACAGTTTCTCCCCGCTTGTGCTGCCGCGGTAAACTTCCAACCAACTCATGCCGCTCGCGTTGATCGTAACTTTGACCGTTCCGCCTTGCGCAGGCTGCGCATTAAAGACCGTCGTTTTGCCTTCTTGTCCGGCAGGCGTCACGACCGTGGATCCGCTGGTGTTCGGTGCGGTACCCGTATCTTCCGTGCCTTCTTCTCCCGTTTGCCCGGCTTCGTCGGTTCCCGGCGCGGCAGGATCCGTTCCTTCGGCCGTTCCCGTTTCGGTTCCTTCGGTTGGCGGCGTCGTGTTGTCCGCAGGAGGCGTCGCCGTTTCCGTGCCGTCAGCCGGAGGGGTTGTGGCATCGGTACCTTCCGGCGTATCCGTGCCCGGAGTCTGAACGCCGCCGCCGGTCGTGCCCGGATCAGCCGCTTCTTCTCCAGCTGGCTCGGTCGTCGAATTGTCGGCCGGCTGCTGCGCTGTCGTTTCTTCACCCGTACCTGCGGTTTCCGGAGCGTCTTTCGTGTTATTGAAATAGACAATGCCCACGATCAGCAAAATCAAAATCGGGAATGTCCACATCAGCGCGGTCGAAAGGCCTTTGCTGCCTTCGCCCCGGCTTCCGCCGCTGCGTGCCGGTCCTCCGCCAGCCGAAGTCCGGGCGGAGCGTTTAGTCAACACAGGCTCCATCACGTTTTCAGGCTCGGCTGCCGGTACGTCCTTAGGATGATTTTGCAGCAGCAGCTCCGGATCAAGATCTACGGCTTCCGCATAGGTTTTGATAAAGGCTCGTACATAGAAGCTCCCGGGCAGAACTTTGAAGTCCCCCTGCTCGATCGCCTCCAAATAGCGTTTACGGATTTTGGTCATTTCCTGTACGTCTTCAAGCGACAGCCCTTTTTGCATACGGGCGTCTTTTAACTGTTGTCCCAGATCGGACATTCCGTTCATCCCCCCTCGTTGTATTCAAAACCGTCCGGATAGCCGGATACGGTTCAGATTCCCTAGATGTCGTCGGTATAACTCGTAGCGAACGTATCATAAACGATCTCTTCGTCCGGCGTGCTGCGCAGTTCGATAATCATGTCAAACTGGGCATAGTCGTAATCCGACTCGCGCATGAAAATATCCGGGTGCTCGATCACTTTCGTGCAAGGCATCGCCATGATTTCATTCAGTAATTGGTAATGCTTCTCGTTCGAACGAATAGTGCTTACAATGCCGTCGATGATAAATACATTGTTGGGATTCATCTCGTCTTCGGACATCTGGCTGCGCACCGTTTGACGCAGCAGCGTCGAGGATACGAACGTCCAATGCTTCATCGCGCATACGCTGCCGGCAATGATCGATTCGGTTTTTCCGACCCGGGGCATCCCGCGCAGACCGATCACCTGATTGCCTTCCCGCTTGAACAACTCGCCCAGAAAATCAACCAGCAGGCCGAGTTCGTCGCGCGTAAAACGGAATGTCTTGCGATCATCCGAGTCGCGATCGATGTATCGGCCGTGGCGCACCGCCAAAATGTCGACAAGTTTCGGCGGACGGAGCGCCGTCACCGTCACGCTGTCGACCTTCTTCAACATATCGCCGAGCAGTTGAATCTTCTCGTCGTCCGTCGTCTCCAGCAGCATCCCGCGGGTACGGCCTTCAACGCCGTTGATGGTGATGATATTGACTTCCAGCATCCCCAGAATCGACGCAATGTCCCCGAGAAGACCCGGACGATTCTTATGTATGCGATATTCCATATACCATTGTTTGGTTTCCATGATCCATCTCTCTTCCGTGTCACGCGCAATTTTGAACCCTGAATCCAGGTTAAGGCTAACCCTTCAACCTTCGTCTAATGATATTAAAAATGCCGTTTAAACGCAAGAAACAGATTCTTAATCTTTATGAGCGTCCATAAATCCAGCAATAGACGAAGATTTTCGCTCAGGTGATCCAACCGCCGTTCGGGCTTAAAATCTGTCCCGTCATGTACCCGCATTCCGGCAAAGCAAGGAAATGTACCGTTTCCGCAATATCGCGCGGTTCTGCCAAACGACCTACCGGAATTTCTTCTGCCAACGCGTTCAATTCCTCGGCCGATAAAGTATCCAGCATTGCTGTTCGTACGGCTCCCGGAGCCACCGCATTTACCGAAACGCCCGACAGGGCGAGTTCTTTGGCAAGCGCCTTGGTAAAGGCGTTGATTCCCCCTTTTGCTGTAGAATAGATGACTTCGCAAGACGCGCCGCTGAGGCCCCATACGGATGACATATTGATGATTCGCCCGTATTTGCCCGATACCATCGCATCCATAAAAGCCTGACAGCATAAAAAGGTTCCTTTGAGATTCACGTTCATCACATGATCCCATTCTTCGTCCGTTACGTCCTGGAGCATCCCGTAATGCGCGACGCCAGCGTTGTTGACCAGCACATTCGGCACAAAGCCCTCTGCTTTCAATTCATCACGCATCCGCAGCACTTCAGCACGCTTGCTTATGTCTGCCCGTGCAGTCCATACTTGAGCGGCTCCAAGCGAGATACACCGATCAGCAACTGAACGAACGGCTTCTTCAGACGTTGAATAATGCAGCGCGATCCGGCAACCGTCCAGCGCAAATCGCTCCGCGATCGCCGAACCGATACCGCCGGAAGCTCCGGTAACGAGCACGCAGGAATCGGACGGCTTTCGCCGTCCTTTTTTCTCCGCGTCCTCCATCATGCGCCGCGCACGATGGATACCGCGTGGCGATCCCAACGAATATGTTCGCGAAGGCGGGCATTAACCTCGTCCAGCGTCATGTTTTCATAGAGTTCCAGCACCGTAAACAGATCGCCGCCCGCAAACTTGTAACGGGTGAACTCGTGCGCAATGTTTTCGGGCGAATTGAGCATGCGCAGGTAACCGCCGATTTTCTTTTTGCGCGCGCGTTCGAAAGCTTTCTCGTCAAAGCCGGTCTCCGCCAGCTTAGCCGCTTCTTCGCGAATGCGTTCGATCAACAGATCCGGATCGCGCGTATCGCCGCCGATCACGGAGAACGCATACTCCGGCGTTGCGCGGAAATCACCGCCGAAACCGTCCGTGATCAAAGCCTCTTCGTACAGCTTTTGATACAGCGGCGTACTGTTTCCGAGCAGCAGATCAAGCATCACTTCCGTCGTCAGATCCAGCTTGACCAGCTCCGTTCCGCTTACCTTCGGCGCCGGGTCTTTGAACCCGAACAAGCACTTGGGCAGCGATACCGGAAGATTCAACTCTTTGCGCTCTTGGGACACTTGTTCCGGTTCCGGGTCGAAGAAACGTTCGATTTCGGCTTGCGAACCGTAATTTTTTGCATCCTGATTGCGTTTGACCTGCTCGATTACCTTCTGGGGATCAACGCCGCCTACGACAAACAGCAGCATGTTGCTCGGATGGTAAAACGTATTGTAGCAGGCATACAGCGTTTCCTTGGAGATTTCACTGATCGATTCGACCGTGCCCGCAATGTCGATATGGACGGGATGCACGCTGTACAGCGCTTCGATCAACCCGTAATACACGCGCCAATCCGGATTATCCTGATACATCTGGATTTCCTGGCCGATGATGCCTTTTTCCTTTTCCACATTTTCGTCGGTGAAATACGGGTTTTGCACGAAATTGATCAGCGTTTCCAGGTTTTCTTCGATCTTTTCGGTCGCCGAGAATAGGTAAACCGTCTGATCGAAACTCGTAAAAGCGTTAGACGAAGCCCCTTGCGTCGAAAATTTCAGGAAAACGTCGCCGTCCGGTTCTTCAAAGACTTTATGCTCCAAAAAGTGGGCGATACCGTCCGGTACACGATGCTCTTCCTGCCCGGCCACCCGGAATCGGTTATCGACCGATCCGTAGTTCGTCGAAAACGTCGCGTACGTCTTCTGGAAACCTTCCTTCGGCAGCACGTAGACGCCGAGCCCGTTATCCAGTTTTTCATAATACAAAGTTTCTTGCAGATGCTCGTAGACAATGCGCTCCATCGTTATTCCCCCTCTTTTCCGGTCAAAAAGTAAATGGTGTCGAGTCGGAAATTCTGTGCCGCTTCGGCTACCTGCTGCGTCGTCATGCTCTCCACTTGCTCGATCAACTCGGACACCGCGCGTTCCCGTCCCGACAGACGTCCTCCGAAGTCATGATGAATCATCTGGAAAGCGGAATCGCGAATTTCGCGCAGATCGTTACCCAACATCGCTTGAGTTTGGCTCAGTTCCGTTTCCGTGATTTCGCCGGCTTTCATCGCGTCGAGCTGCACGCGGATGATGTCGAGCGCGCGGTCGTAGTTGCCGATTTCGATACCCGATTGAATCGTGCCGAACGCCTTATGCGGCTCGTATTGCGACGACGCATAGTAGGCCAGGCTCGCTTTTTCGCGCACGTTTTGGAACAGCTTGGAGTGCGGGTATCCGCCCAGTACACCGTTATATACCAGTGCTGCCGCGTAACGGTCGTCCGCATAATCGATCGAGGTCTTGAACCCGATGTTCAATTTGCCTTGCGAGACGTCCATCACTTCTTTGACGATATGCGGATTGCCGACCCCTTCGTTTTTCTCGCTTCCGGCGTAGGTGTATGGGGAATGTCCCGGTCCGGCTACGTCGAAATGCTTATGCACGATGCTCCGTACTTCATCCAATGTCGTGTCGCCTACCACATAAAGATCCAGCGAAGCTTCCGACAACCATTTGCGGTAAGAGTCATGCAGTACTGCCGCGTCGAGATTTTCCAGCGCTTCGCGTTTGCCGAGAGCGTTCAAGCGATAGGATTCGCCCGCGAACATCTCCTCCACGCAGCGCACGCCTGCATAACGGGCTTTGTTGTTGATGATCGCGTCGAGCTTTTTGCGTACGTTATCGCGTTCGGCATCAACGAATTTAGGCTTGAACACGCCATTTTCCAAAGCAGGTCGGGTAAGCGTCTCGCCGAGGAATGCCAGCGAACTCTCCAAAAGCGGCTCATCCGTGCTTACGAAAGCGTCATTAATCGTATCCATACGGAACTGCACGATCTGACTGCCGTCTCTTTTGTATACATCAAAGCCGAATCCGGCTCCGTACAGCTCTTCCAAACGCTCGCGGAACAAGATCGTCTCCGGGTAAGAAGCGTTGCCCCGGCGCAGCACAAAAGGTGTCAGCGCAATCGGCGTTACGGTTTCTTCCTGAAGCGGGGCTCCGGCATATAAGGAAACGGCGAACGTTTTGAAGCTCTTGGTCGGCAATACATGGATACGAATCCGACCTTCTGCTGCCCGTTCAAATCCTGGGGTACTCATCATTATCACTCCTTAGACTTTTGGCGAATTCCGCTCGAATATTTGATGCCCATTGACTCTTTAACCATTCTTGACTATTTTATACTACCGCGAAGAGCGGAATCAACTTATGAGGGGCGCGAAGCAACGAACATCGGTGAAAAGGAATCATTGAACGGATAAAAAAAGACTTCGACGCTGCGAAGGAAATCGGGTTCCTTTTGCAGACATCGAAATCTTTTCTTTGTTACGAATTTGCCGCTGCGCGACTCGCCTGGAGCTGTTCGATCGAAATCAGCACCTCACGCGGCTTGCTGCCCTCGTACGGGCCGACGATACCGCGGGCTTCCATCGAGTCGACCAAACGCGCGGCGCGCGTGTAGCCGACTCTCATGCGCCGCTGAAGCAATGAGACGGAGGCTTGCTTGGCTTCCACCACGATTTGTACCGCCTGATCATACAAATCGTCTAACACTTCTTCCGGTTCAGCGGCGTTGTCGTCGATTTCCGGAACCAGATCCGTATCGTACTCCGCTTCCGCTTGTCCGCTGCAATAAGCCACGATCTCTTCCACTTCGTTATCGCTTAAGAAAGCGCCTTGCACCCGGACCGGCTTCGACGCGCCCATCGGCATAAACAGCATATCGCCGCGGCCGAGCAGTTTTTCCGCGCCGCCCATATCGAGGATCGTGCGCGAGTCGACCTGCGAGGATACGCCGAAAGCGATCCGGGACGGGATATTCGCTTTGATGACTCCCGTGATGACATCGACCGACGGTCGCTGCGTCGCGATGATCAAGTGAATCCCTGCTGCACGCGCCATTTGAGCAAGACGGGCGATCGCGTCTTCCACATCGCCGGCTGCAACCATCATCAAGTCCGCCAACTCGTCGACGATGACTACGATATACGGGAGAACGGCGGATGGATTGTCTTTCATCAGCGTGTTATAGCCTTCGATATTGCGCGTTGACGATTTGGAGAAAAGTTCGTACCTTTTTTCCATCTCGACCACGATTTTTTTCAAAGCAAGCGATGCCCGTTTAGGATCAGTGACGACCGGTGCAAGCAGATGCGGAATCCCGTTATAAATATTCAACTCGACCATTTTGGGATCGACCATCAGGAACTTGACTTCGTCCGGCTTCGCTTTGTACAAGATGCTGGCGATAATGCCGTTGATGCAAACCGACTTACCCGAACCGGTTGCCCCGGCCACCAGCAAATGGGGCATCCGGGCAAGGTTGCCGACAATCGTCTGACCGGAAATGTCTCGGCCGAACGCTACGGTGAGCTTCGAAGGCGCATCGGCGAACACGGAGGTGTCCATGACTTCGCGCATGGTGACCATCGAAACTTCGTTGTTCGGCACTTCAATCCCGATCGCCGACTTGCCCGGAATCGGAGCTTCCATCCGAATGTCTTTGGCCGCGAGCGCCAACGCGATATCATCGGTCAGACCGACGACTCGGCTGACTTTCACGCCGACGTCGGGCTGGATCTCGTAGCGGGTAACGGCCGGACCGCGCACTACTTCCAGCACGCGCGCCCGGACGCCGAAGCTTTCGAGCGTCGTTTCCAGCTTATGCGCCGTCTGCATATAATCCGCTTGATTGGCTGATGCGTTCTCGTCTTCTTTCGGCAAGGCAAGCAATTTCAGCGGCGGCAGCTTATACGGCTTGGGCGGCGGCTTGATCGGGGCTTCCGCAAGCTCGCCGGCTGTCGCCGGAATCGACGGGTCTCCTTCGGGAAGCACGGCTTCTGCACCGACTGAGGAAGCTGCTTCTATAGGATTGATAACGCCATCGGCAACCATTGGATTTGCGGCCGAACTCGACAGCGCTATCGATTCTACAAAATCATCGGCGTCATCGTCTACCGTTAATGTCGAACCCTGATCAGACTCGGCTGTACGAGACTTCTCGGATCGGATATGTTCGAAGAAATCACGAATAATCGGGCCTTGTCGATCTCGATCGGGCAAAGCCTCGCTTGGAGCAGCAGTTGAATCAGGCTGAATTTCACTCGGTTCAACTGAAGTTTTTAAAGCTTCATTCGTTTGTCGTTCTTTCAGCTCGCTAGGTACCCGGTAAACGCCCGTAATTTTAAAACCTTCGCGCTGCGGCAAATCTTCCTGTTCTTCCGATTCTGCTGCAAGCTTTTTCTTTCGACCTCTCAAAACTCCAGTAAGGTTACGGTTTGCTTCTTCCGCTTCCTCTCCCTCGGACTTCGAAAAGGCAGCGAGGCGTTTCTCTTCAGCTTCCGCTTTTTCTTTTGCCCGAATTTCAGCTTTCTTTTCCGCTTCGATCTTGCGCTGCTGCGCAACTTGCCGTTCTTCCTTCAGACGCTCTCCGGCGGAACGCGCGGCTTCACCTGCTTTGCGACGAATCATATTCATCAAGTCGACGTACGACATCTGCGTGATCAGCATAACACCGATAATCAGCAGCACTCCTGAAGCCAACTTCGCTCCCGTCATGCCGACCATCAGATACAAAAGAGACAGGAGCAATGCTCCGAAGTACCCTCCGCCAATCGGTCTTAAAAAGGGAGTGATCTGGCTCATTTCCGCGTTCGGCGCAATTAGGGAGCGGTGCAGATCTCCTTGTGCAGCAGACAAAATCCCGCCCGCGCTCATCTGTCCTTCCAGTTCGATATGACTCTGCGCTTCGCCGATCGAAAGCATGAGCACGCCGGCCAGGGAAACCAACAACAGGCCCGACTTGCGCGCACTCCATCCGTAAGGCAATCCTCGTCGAATCATGAGATATAATCCGGTATAAATACCGAGCACAGGAATCACCGCATAAGCTTTTCCCAACACTAATCCAAAACCTGCGGACAGCAGTTGACCGATAAAAGCTTGTCCCGACAACCCGATCACCGATAACGTAATCAGCACAATGCCGTAAATTTCGTATTTAAGGGCGCTTGCAAGCGAACCCGGTTTCTTTTTTTTGTTTTTTGTTGATGTTGTGCGGCTGCCGCTAGAACGGGCTTTGCTGCTGCCAGTCCTGGTCCCCGTACTTTTTTTCTGAGCCACTTCGATCCCCCCCGGCTTTGACACACTCTTCCCATAATAGCACATAAGTTCGCCAAAAGGCAGAGAAAAACCTTCTTCTATAATCGACTTCCATAAGCTTGTTGGATCTCATGTATGATGCGACAAATCGTTGGTTTAGATTCGAACGCCTGCTTCTTATCCAGTCGATCCTATGTAAGATTTTTCGCGCATAAAAAAACGGCGACGTTGCAAAATATTTCGCAACGTCGCCTAAGTTAAGCTTTGAAATTTTGATTAAACTTCCATAATGATCGGCAGGATCATCGGACGACGACGCGTTTGGTCGAACAGGAAGCGTCCCAGCGAATCTTTGACGCCCGATTTGAGCGAAGCCCATTCGTTGACGTTTTCGCTCATCAGACGTTGCAGCGTGCTGGTCACGACGCGATTTGCTTCATCCAGCAGTCCTTCCGATTCGCGCACGTACACGAAACCGCGCGAGATGATGTCCGGACCGGAAACGATGCGTCCGTCCTGCTTGCTGAGCGTAACCACGACAACGAGAATGCCGTCTTGCGACAACAGTTTGCGGTCGCGCAGCACGATATTGCCCACATCGCCGACACCCAATCCGTCGATCAAAACGTTGCCGGAAGGTACTTTGCCTGCTTTGCGCGCTTCGCCGTTCTGGATTTCAACGACATCCCCGATATCCACCAGGAAGATATTATCCGGTTCGACGCCGACGGATTCACCCAGTTGCGCGTGCTTGCGCAGCATGCGGTATTCGCCGTGGATCGGGATAAAGAATTTCGGACGCATCAGGTTCAGCATCAGCTTCAGTTCTTCTTGGGAACCGTGACCGGATACGTGAACGCCTTTGTTCGATCCGCTGTAGATGACTTCCGCACCCAAACGGAATAGAGCATCGATTGTGCGGCCGACGTATTTTTCGTTGCCCGGTACCGGCGTTGCCGCGATGATAACGGTATCGCCTGGCAAAATGTCCACTTTACGGTGCGTGGAACGCGCCATGCGGCTGAGTGCCGACATCGGTTCGCCTTGGCTGCCCGTGCAAAGAATCGCCACGCGGTCCGCGCCGATGCGGTTGATTTCTTCCGGCTCGATGATCATGCCTTCCGGAATCTCCAGATAGCCGAGTTCCGAAGCAATCGCCACCACGTTAACCATGCTGCGGCCGATGACGACGATTTTACGATCTGTCGCGATTGCGGCATTTACGACCTGCTGAATCCGGTGCACGTTGGAAGCGAACGTCGCCACAACGACGCGTTGGCGAGCTTTACGGAAGATATCTTCCAGTACGACGCCTACGCTGCGCTCCGAAGGCGTGAATCCAGGCTTCTCGGCATTCGTGCTGTCCGACAGCAGGGCGAGTACGCCTTTTTGGCCGATTTCCGCCATGCGTTGCAGATCAGCGAACTGATCATTAACCGGCGTATGGTCGAACTTAAAGTCGCCTGTATGAACCACGTTGCCTTCCGGCGTTTCGATGCATACCCCGACGGAGTCCGGAATGCTATGGTTGGTTTTGAAGAACGTGGCGGTCAGCGAGCTGCCCAGCTTCAGTTCCGAATCTGCGTTGATCAAAATGCGCTTAGTTTCGCCAAGCAGGTTTGCTTCGCGGAGTTTGTTTTCGATCAGGCCAAGCGTGAGTTTTGTTGCATACAAAGGCACGTTCAAATGTTTCATTACGTAAGGCAGACCGCCGATATGGTCTTCGTGTCCGTGCGTAATGATGATCGCTTTTACTTTATCGCGATTTTCCGTCAGATAGCTGATATCCGGAATAACAAGGTCAATGCCGAGCATATCCTCTTCCGGGAATTTCAAGCCTGCATCGATGACAACGATATCATCTTCATATTGCACGACATACATATTTTTACCAATTTCGCCGACGCCGCCAAGAGCGAAGATACTTAACTTCTCCGCATTATTATTTTTCTTTGCCAAGATAGGTAAACCTCCTAATAAAGTCATAGTCTATTTGTTTTATAAAAGTTGGACGTTTGCTATTTTTCCGGTTTTTGGCATAGCTCGAACAAGGACTTTCATCGTTGATGATTCGAGAGGGCTTTTTGTACGCAAAAGCCGCTCGATATCATCCGATCAAGCCGATGCACGAACCTCCGTCAAATATGGTTCGTGTTGTTTTTCTATAACCCGCACCCAGTCACTTGCGTCCATTATACATGAATGAAAACCCAAAATACAAGTCGAAAGCCCTGTCATTCCCTCTTCGGGGGCGGGAAGCGAGAAGACTGCGAGAGAAATTCGTTTCGGTCGCGTGTTGAAATCGAGAAAATGGATTGAAACTTTGATTGGTTTTTCTCGATTTCAAAGGCGATCGCTATCGCTCCTACACTGAATTTCTCTCTCCGTCTTCTCGCTTCTAGTTACTTTTGATATTATCGACACTTTAAGGCTTAAGGCTTTCTTCGAAAAGCATTCAATTCTACTGAATTACCCCCTCTTCCATCCGCTCTACTCGGAGACCTATCTTCCTCAATAAAAAAAGCGCCGTTTCCGTGAGGAAACAGCGCTTTGCTTACACCATAAGCCTTTTAAGCAAAATCGGCCATAAAGTGTTGAATATAACTCTTTTCGTCCTCTGTTGCGTCGACGAGCGGCAAGCGGACTCCGCCGACTTGCAGGCCGCGAAGCGTTAAAGCGTACTTGATCGCGACCGGATTGGGTACCGGGTGCGGGCAAGCGAACAGTCCTTTGAATACGGGCAGCAGCGAGTGGTAGATGCGTGTTGCTTCGCCGGCGTTGCCGCCCGCGTGCGCGGTGAGCATCTCGCTCATTTTCGCGCCGACTACGTGACTGGCTACGCTGACGATGCCGTAGGCGCCGACAGATAATGCGGGCAGCGAAGCAGCGTCGTCTCCCGAATAAATCCGGAAGCCTTCGGGTGCGTTTGCAGCGATGTACGCAACCTGATCCATCGAAGCGCATTCTTTGACCGCTACGACGTTAGGCAGCTGCGCAAGACGCAATGTCGTCGCTCCTTCGAGGTTCGAAGCTGTACGGCTTGGCACATTGTATAACATGACCGGAAGCGAAGTCGCCTGTGCGATCGCGGAAAAGTGCGCGTACAATCCAGCCTGATTAGGTCGGTTGTAATACGGCACGACCAGAAGCAAGCCATCTGCTCCGGCGCGTTCCGCCGCTTGCGACAGCTCGATACTGTGATGCGTATCGTTGCTGCCCGTTCCGGCGATGATCTTACAGCGTCCCGCCGCATGGCGGACCGAGACTTCAAGAAGCTGGATCTTTTCTTCATCCGTCAACGTAGGCGATTCGCCCGTCGTGCCGAACACGACGATCGACTCCGTACGCTGCTGTTCAATCAACATATCGATCAGCGCGGGAACTTGGTCCCACGCGACTTCCCCTTGCTTGTCGAAAGGAGTGACCATGGCAGTTATCAAACGTCCGAACTCCATTTTCCATTCGCCCCTTTTTCCTGCGTCAAGATCTCTCTATCTGCTTTTAAAAATTAACGGTGCAGTTCAAAACGGGTATGCAGCGCTTTGAGCGCTTTAACCATATCGTCTTTTTTCACCAACACCCAAATGGTCGTATTCGAGTCTGCCGACTGCAAAATTTGTACGTTTTGCAGCGTCAGTGCTTCTACGATATGCGACATGATGCCCGGCACGCCGTTAATCCCTCCGCCGATCACGGACACTTTCGCACAACCGTTCAACGCGCGCGGCTCATAACCGATTCCCCGCAGCGCGGTTAATGCACGCTCCGCCTCCGAATCGAATACCGTGTAGACGGCACCGACCGGCGTAACGTTGATAAAGTCGACGCTGATTGCATTTTCGGCCATCGCTTTGAATACGTTCAACGACAGCTGGCCGCTAGGGTCCGGCTGTTCGACCGTAATTTGCGTCACCCCGTTTACATATGCGATCCCGGTTACAAAGCGATCAATCACGCCGGCCGACACATCGGCAAAATTCTCCGGATGCGTGACGAGCGTGCCTTCCTCTTCCGAAAACGTCGAGCGAACCCGAACCGGAATTTGCGCTTGCATGGCAATTTCCACGGCGCGAGGATGAATAACCTTCGCCCCCTGGTAAGCCATATTGCAGATCTCGGTATAACTCACCACTTCGAGCGGCTTGGCATCTTCGACCAAGCGCGGATCGGCGGTCAGAATGCCGTTTACATCCGTATAGATATCGACGATCTCCGCATGAAGGGCAGCGCCGAGCGCCGTTGCCGACGTATCGCTGCCGCCCCGTCCCAGCGTCGTCAGATCGCCGTATTCGTTTTGTCCTTGGAACCCGGTCACGATGACCACGCTATGATCCTGCAATTCGCGCAGGATTCGCTCCGGACGCATCTCCAAAATCCGCGCGTTGCCGAAGTGGCTGTCCGTCATGAATCCGGCTTGCGCTCCCGTCAAGACGGTTGCGTCAATGCCTTCCTGGTGCAAAATACCGCAAAGCGTAGCTGCAGAGATAATCTCCCCGCAGCCCATGAGCAGATCTTTTTCCTTGGCAGGCAGCGACTTCCCGCTTGTGGAAGCCGCCCATCCCAACAAGGTGTCGGTCGCATAAGGATCGCCGCTGCGTCCCATAGCGGATACGACGACTACCAGCTGATAGCCGGCAGCCAACTCGCGCTGAACATGACGGACGACGTGCGCTCTCGCTTCTTCCGAAGAGAGCGACGTTCCGCCGAATTTCTGAACCCGAATAGCCATGTTCTCTTCCTTTCGTTAAGCCTGCTGTGAACGTGCCGCGATAATTTCTGCGATCTGCACCGCATTCCATGCCGCGCCTTTAAGCAGATTGTCCGAGACGATCCACAAGTTCAGGCCGGTCGGCGAATCGAGATCGCGACGCAAACGACCGACAAACACATCGTTTTTGCCCGCAGCATCGGTTGCAAGCGGATAAGCCTGATTGGCCGGATCGTCGACAACCGTGATGCCTGGTGCGTTTTCAAGCAGCGAACGCACTTCCTGCAAGTCGTATTCCGAACCCAGCTCCACATAAACCGATTCCGAGTGTCCGTATACGACCGGGATGCGCACGCAAGTCGCCGTGACTTGAATCGATTCGTCGCCCATGATTTTTTTCGTTTCGTTGATCATTTTCATTTCTTCGTAAGTAAAGCCGTTTTCCGTAAACTTATCGATCTGCGGAACCGCGTTGAAAGCGATCTGGTGCTTAACCGGAAGCGAAGCAACCGGCAGCACGTCAGGGTTTACAGGTTCTCCGTTCACAATGGCCTTGGTTTGACGGTTCAGCTCGGCAATCGCCTTCGCACCCGAACCGGACACCGCCTGATACGTCGAAACGATGATGCGTTTAAGGCCGTAGCGATCCTGGAGCGGCTTCAGCGCAGCAACCATCTGAATCGTCGAGCAGTTCGGGTTAGCGATGACGCCGTTATGCTCGAAGATTTTCTCCTCGTTTACTTCAGGGACAACGAGCGGTGCTGTCGGGTCCATACGGAATGCGCTCGTATTGTCGATGCATACCGTGCCGTGCTTGATTGCTTCCGGTATAAGAACTTTGCTGACGTCGCCGCCTGCGCTGAACAGCGCGATTTGCACGCCTTCAAAGCTCTCCGGCTTCGCTTCTTCAACCGTCACCTCTTCTCCCTTGAACTTGAGCTTGCTGCCTGCGCTTCTCGCGGAAGACAGCAGTTTCAGGGTCTTGATCGGGAAGTTGCGCTCTTCGAGCAATCTGAGGATTTGTTCACCGACGGCGCCGGTCGCACCGACTACGGCTACGTTAAACGTTTCATTCGACATCTGGCTTGTCTCTCCTTTATATGGGGCAAAATCGCTAAACATCAAGGTTTGCATTGTGAATATCATAGTTTGTATCCAAATAAAATGCAAGACGTTCACGTTTGATGTCAGCGCTGCAAAAGCGAAAAAAGCCCGCGGCTTCTTTACTGGAAAGAAGCCGCGGCTTCCCGCAAAAAAAGTTCTATTTGCCTGTATGACCAAAGCCGCCGGTTCCCCGAACCGTCTCCGACAACTCTTCGACTTCTGTCAATGCTGTCTCCGGAATTTCCTGGAACACCATCTGCGCAATCCGCTCGCCGCGAGCGATCGTGAACGGCTCTTGCCCCAGATTGATCAGCAGCACTTTGATCTCTCCGCGGTAATCCGCATCAATCGTTCCCGGCGAATTCAAACAAGTAATCCCATGCTTGAATGCCAGGCCGCTGCGCGGACGAATTTGGGCTTCGAGTCCGCCCGGCATGGCAATCGCGATACCGGTAGGCACGAGCGCGCGCTGCATCGGCGCCAGTACCATCGGCTCCAGAACAGCGGCTTGCAGGTCGTAACCCGCAGCAAGTTCCGTCATTTTACGCGGCAAAGCCAGATCTTCATTACCGGGAAATCGTTTAATTTGTACTAGATGGGACAAGTTCATCTCTCCTTAAAGCGTTAATCGCGCGATCGGAATTTCCGACCATGGCTACAGCGAACGGTTGGGCAAACAAATGATCAAGCGCAAGACGGACGTCTTTTTCCGTAACGGCTTCGACCTTGGCGATCGTCTCGTCGATACTCTCGTGACGTCCGAGCATCAGCTCGTTTTTGCCTAAGCGATTCATGCGGCTTCCGCTGCCTTCGAGTCCCATGATCAAGCTGCCTTTAAGCTGCTGTTTGCCTTTGAAAATCTCGGATTCGCTCAGCCCGTTACTTTGTATATCTTGCAGCACTTCACGCGTTAATTGCAGGACCTCCGCGGTTTGTTTCGGTGCGGTTCCCGCATAGATCGTGAAGTATCCGCTGTCGATATGGGCACTGTGGTACGAGTAAACGGAATACGCAAGCCCACGTTTCTCCCGAATCTCCTGGAACAGCTTCGAGCTCATGCCGCCGCCGATCGAGTTGTTAAGCAAAGCCATCGCATATTGACGCGGATCGTCATAACCGAACCCTTGGAAAGCCAAGCAAATATGATTTTGCTCGGTCTTCTTTTTCCGGTAAACAAGTCCGCCGTCGAAGGACGGAACCGTAATCGACTGCTCCTCGCCATGACGCTGAAATGATCCGAAATGCCGCTCGAGAAGCTCTCGAATATCGTCTCCGAGATTGCCTGCAATCGCTAAGATCGTATTGTTTATCGTGTAGCGCTCATTCATGAACCCCATTAAATCATCCGAAGACATAGCCTCCAGATGTTCCTGCGTACCCAGAATCGGCATCGCCAACGGATGGCCTTCGTATGCGGCTTCCACGATCAAATCATGCACCAGATCGTCAGGATCATCCAGATACATCGAGATTTCTTCGAAGATTACGTTCTTTTCGCGCGCCAGTTCTTCCGGATCGAACTTGGAATTGAAGAACATATCCGCCAATGTATCCATAGCGATCGGAAGATGCTCATCCAATACCTTGGCGTAATAGCTCGTATATTCTTTTGATGTAAAGGCATTGACATTGCCTCCGATCGCATCGAATTGCTCCGCGATCTCTCTTGCATTGTAACGGTCCGTGCCTTTGAACAACATGTGCTCGATAAAGTGCGAGATACCGTTATCGGCTTGCGTCTCGTTTCGAGATCCGTTCTTGACCCAGATGCCGAACGACACCGAGCGCGAACCCGGGATATGCTCGGCTACCACTCGCAGCCCGTTGCTCAACGTATATTTTTCCAAAGCGTTATTCCCTCCCGTACACTCGACCAATAGATATCGGTTCAAATAAACGTGCAAACTCTATCCTAGCAAATTTTCGCGTTGTACTCAACAAAGTTTGGACATCGGTATTTCCGTCGGTCGAAGTCATGTCCGCAAGACGAAGTATGCATAAAAAAAGAGCCAGAACATGATTCTGCCTCTTTTTTCGTTCATTTATAAAATGTTGTTGATTTAGGATTTAGCAGGAGCGTTGTTGCTCAGCAGAATCTTATGCGAAAGGTTAACGCGTCCTTGCGCATCGATCTCCGTAACTTTCACTTGAAGCTTGTCGCCAACGGCCACAACATCTTCGACTTTCGCTACGCGTTCCGCAGCAAGCTGCGAAATATGCACGAGGCCGTCTTTGCCAGGGATCAGTTCGACGAATGCGCCGAATTTTTCGATCCGGCGAACGGTACCTTCGTACACTTCGCCGACTACGACTTCGCGCACGATGTTCTGAATGATCTCGGAAGCTTTGTTGATCATGTCTTCGTCGTTGGAAGCAATAAATACGCGACCATCCTGCTCGATATCGATCTTGACGCCGGTTTCTTCAATGATCTTGTTGATGATCTTGCCGCCTGCACCGATTACATCGCGGATCTTATCCGGCTTGATGTTGATGATCGTGATCTTCGGTGCGTATTTCGACATTTTTTCTCTAGGCGTTTGAATGGCTTGAAGCATTTGCTCCAGGATGTGCATGCGGCCTTCGCGAGCTTGCGTCAGCGCTTCAGCCAGAATCTCGCGGCTGATGCCGTCGATTTTGATATCCATTTGGATCGCGGTTACGCCGGCTTTTGTCCCCGCAACTTTGAAGTCCATGTCGCCGAGGTGATCTTCCATGCCTTGGATGTCGGACAGGATCGACACATGGTCGCCATCCTTGATCAGACCCATCGCCACACCCGCAACCGGTGCTTTAAGCGGCACGCCTGCATCCATCATCGCCAGTGTGCTGGCACAGATGCTGGCTTGCGACGTGGAGCCGTTCGATTCCAGCACTTCGGAAACGAGACGGATTGTATATGGGAATTCGGTTTCCGAAGGAATAACTTTCATCAGTGCACGCTCGCCGAGCGCTCCGTGTCCGATTTCGCGGCGACCCGGCGCTCTGAGCGGACGAGCTTCGCCGACGCTGAACGGAGGGAAGTTGTAATGGTGCATAAAACGCTTGGTATCTTCCGGAGAAACGCCGTCAAGCGTTTGCGAATCGCCCAATACGCCCAGCGTACAGATGCTCAGCGCTTGCGTTTGTCCGCGCGTGAACAGACCCGAACCGTGAACGCGCGGCAGCAGCGCGACGTCGGAGCTGATCGGACGAATTTCGGCCAGACCGCGTCCGTCCGGGCGCACCTTGTCATGCGTAATCAGGCGGCGAACTTCTTCTTTTACGATATCGTGCAGAATTTCTTTGACGTCGTCCAATTTGTCCGGTGTTTCCAAATACAATTCGGAGAAGTGCGTGATTGCTTCTTCGCTTACCGCGTCGATCGCATCTTGACGTGCATGCTTTTCGGCAATGCGTACAGCTTCAACCAGACGCGATGCGGCAAAAGCACGTACCGCTTCGTTGACTTCAGCGTCTACGGCATGCAACTTCACTGCCATTTTCGGCTTGCCCGCTTTTTCGACGAGCTGCTCGATGCTGGCTACGATTTCTTTGACCGCGTCGTGGCCGAACATAATCGCTTCGAGCATGACTTCTTCCGGAACTTCGTTGCCTTCCGCCTCAACCATCATGATCGCGTCTTTTGTACCTGCAACCACGAGGTACAGATCGCTTGCTTCTTGCTGAGCCTGCGTCGGATTCACGACAAATTGACCGTCTACGCGTCCAACGGCTACGCCGCCGATCGGTCCGTCAAACGGAACATCGGAAATACTAAGCGCTGCGGAAGTTCCGATCATTGCCGCGATTTGCGGCTCGTTATCATGATCCACGCTCATTACGATATTTTGAATTTGCACGTCGTTACGGAAACCTTCCGGGAACAACGGACGAATCGGACGGTCAGTCAAACGGCTTGCCAAAATCGCTTTTTCGCTTGGACGTCCTTCACGTTTAATAAATCCGCCTGGAATTTTACCTACCGCGTACATTCTTTCTTCATAGTTCACGGTTAAAGGGAAAAAGTCGAGATCTTTAGGCTGGTTGGAGGCAGTCACGGTGCAGAGTACGACAGTTTCGCCGTAATGAACCATTACCGCTGCATTTGCTTGTTTGGCCAAACGACCGGTTTTCAGCGTAAGGGTACGTCCCCCAAGCTGCATTTCTACTTGCTGTTCCATGAAACTCCTCCTCGGATCGTCTTCGCTCATTCATTAAGTATAAAAAACAACCTGGCTGCTGCCGTCGGCTCCAAAAAAGACCATACGGTTCACAACCAGGCTGCTTGTGCAAAACTTTTTAATTTTAGCGACGCAGGCCGAGTTTTTCGATCAGTGCGCTATAACGTCTAACATCATTGTTTTTCAGGTAAGCCAACAGTCTGCGACGTTGTCCGACCATTTTCAGAAGACCGCGACGCGAGTGGTGATCTTTCTTGTGCGTACGCAGGTGATCCGTCAGGTTAACGATGTTTTCCGTCAGGATCGCAACTTGAACTTCAGGAGATCCTGTATCGGATTCGTGAGTTCTGTGCTCTTCGATCAGTTGGTTCTTACGTTCTTGTGTCAATGCCATCCAATTCACCTCCAAATAATTTAGAAAATCTGATCCCCAAAAGCCTCGTATCGGCCGGTGAAAGCCAGAAACCAAGCCATGGTTAAGTTACTTACGTGAACGCAAGCAACGTAAATCAGTATAACAAACGTTTACTGAAAAGTAAACCATCATGCTATAAAAATCGAACGCTTACTGGTTAAGAATGCCGCGCGCTTCATCGGCATCTTTGGCAATCTGCGCCACAAGCTCGTCAATTCCCGAAAACTTTCGTTCAGGACGGATGTACTGCACCAGGTCAATCCAAACGTCTTCACCGTAAATACTACGATCAAAGTCGAACAGATGGGTCTCGAACGTAGGCTTGATACTGCCATCCGTGAACGTCGGCTTAACACCCACGTTCATGACGCCTCCGTAGACTTCCCCCTCAAGGCCGAAACGCACCGCGTACACGCCTTTTGCAGGGGTTACATAATGTCCTGAAGGGTCGACGTTGGCTGTAGGGAAGCCAATCGTGCGACCGCGTTTATCTCCGCCTACCACAGTGCCGCGCACCCGATAAGGACGACCGAGCAAGCGATGGGCTTTCTCCGCATCACCGAGCTTCAGCGCAGCGCGAATCCCGGAACTGCCGACTTTCTCTTCCTCCAGTAAAAACGGAGCAACCGTCTCGACGTCGATCTTCCCGCCGCTAAGCGGGTGGATGGCTTCCGCAGTACCTTCACCCATAAACCCGAACCGGAAATCGAAGCCAACGACTGCCGTTGCCACTTGGAGCGGAAGAAGCACTTTGGTCACGAAATCAGACGGAGGAACTTTTGAAAATTCTGGCGTAAATTCGCCCACATACATATAATCCACGCCAAGCTCTTCCAGAATGCTTTCCTTGTCGCGCAGAGGCGTCAGGTAGCCTTCGTAATCGCCTTTGCCCATCACTTCTTTCGGATGGGGGTGGAACGTCAGTACCGCGACCGGCAATTGTAGGCTGCGTCCCAATTCCAGTGCACGTTGAATGACGCTCACATGCCCTAGATGAAGACCGTCGAATTGTCCGATTGCCAGAATCTGCCGCTGAACAGGGATGGTTTCTCCGACCCCGATTAAAGGATAAGTTAGCGTTATCGTCTTCACTTTTCGATCACCTGCATTTTCCGTCGCTTGGTCGTTCGGTCATTGTTATTCTTTGCCCAGTGCCGGACATTTAAGGCAAGAACACTTTAACCGGAACGACTTTGCCGACTTCTTCGTCCCATCTGTAAATCCCGATAAAGCGGTCATCCGGCGTGTAGAGTCTGAACTCTTTTTGCAGCCCTTCCGCGGAAGGCAGTACAGCCCAAGACGACAGCTTTTGTCCGCGCAACGCGTTCTCCAGCCTGCGCTCGTCTACCTTATGCTCAGGCATATGAACAGCCGCCTTGTCTGCCCGAACGAGCGTATCCGCGAGCGTGCCGGCTTCCATCCGCTCCGCAATCTCTTCAAAGGTCAGGCAACCATCCAGACCGATACCCGCGGACAGCGTGCGCTCCAGCTTCGCCATCGTCGACGGAACGCCCAATTTGGCGCCCAGATCGACGCAGAGCGTCCGAATATAAGTTCCTTTTGAACATAATACGCGCAAAGAAACCTCCGGCTGATCGCCTTCTTCAAAGCCCGTGACTTCGAGTTCGTGGATCACCACTTCGCGCGCTTTGCGTTCCACGGTCTTTCCTTCCCGAGCCAGCTCGTAAAGTCGTTTACCGTCAACTTTGATTGCCGAATACATAGGCGGAGTCTGCATGATCGGACCGATAAAGTCGGCCAACGCCTCTCTCACCTGCGCTTCGGTAATTCCTGTTTCGGGCAGTTCCTCAATGATGGTTCCCGTCAGGTCTTCCGTGTCCGTCGCGATGCCGAATTTCAATACCGCACGGTATTCCTTCGGCATTTCCTGCAAATATTCGACCATCCGGGTAGCGCGCCCCAAACAAAGCGGCAGCACGCCGGTAACGGACGGATCAAGCGTGCCCGTATGGCCGATTCGTTTCATTTGAAGCAACCGCCGACATTTCGCCACGACATCGTGAGACGTCATGCCTGCGGGCTTGTGTACCGGCAGTACGCCGTCAAAATCATTCATAGCGATTGTTTGATCCTCTCGATCACGAGCGCGGTCACTTGCTCAAGCGTACCTTCCAGTCGGCAACCGGCTGCGCGCACATGCCCGCCTCCGCCGAATTCGGCAGCAATCGCCGCCACATCCACTTTGCCTGCGGAACGCATGCTTGCTTTGACCGCATTCTCGTTAATGACTTTAAACAGCACGCCGACTTCGACGCCCTGGATATTGCGCGGGTAATTCACGATGCCTTCCAGATCCTCGTTGGATGCGCCTGCCTGAACCATATGTTCCGGCGTCACATGCACCCATGCAACCTTGCCGTTTTCCGACATTTGCAGCGTAGCCAGCGACAAGGTCAACACATCGAATTGCGGCTTGGTCAACTGCTCCAGCAGCGAATCGGCGAGATCCGGACCGTTGACGCCAAGCTCCAGCAAATGCGAAGCGATTCGCATCACTTTCGGGGATGTACTGGAATACCGGAAACCGCCCGTATCGGTCAAAATGCCCGTATACAGCATTTCAGCGATGTTGCGATCCCAACCCAAGTCGAACAGCTTGACCAGATCATACAAAATTTCAGCTGTTGCAGCCGCATCCGCTTTGATCAACGTCTGTGTGCCGTATTCGTCATTGGTCGGATGATGGTCGATATTGAGCATGTTCGATCCTTCTTCCATCCATTCCGAAACCAGACCCACCCGTTTGAAGTCCGCGCAATCGACACAAATGACATTTCCATAAGTCCGTGTGCGCTCCGTCAAGCTCATGTCCAGAATCTGCTCCGACCCTTCCATGTAGGTCATGCGTTGCGGGATCGGTCCTTCATTAATCATCGTGAAGGTTTTCCCCAAACGCGAGAGAAGCCAGCCCACCGCAAGGGTGGAACTGACTGCATCTCCGTCGGGCTGTACGTGCGCCACGACCAGGAAGTCATCGTGCTGTTCGATAAATTGCCGCGCACCGATTAAATCCTGCTCATACGTCCGCATCGCCGTCTCCTTTATTCTCTTGTTTGGCTTTCTCCGACCCGTCTTCCGACTTGATCTGCCCCAGCAGGCTTTCGATCTTGCTGCCGTATGCGATCGATTCGTCGAGATGGAAGAACAGCGTCGGCGTATGCCGCAAGCGAATTCGTTTGCCGATTTCGGTACGAAGGAAGCCCGTCGCTTTTTTGATACCCGTCAGCGACTGCTGCTTCTGATCTTCATCGCCGAAAATACTCAGATACACGTTAGCTTCGGACAGGTCGCCCGTCACCTCAACATCGGTGACGGTAACGAATCCGATACGCGGATCTTTCAATTCGCTCTGAATCATCTGGCTGAGTTCTTTTTTGATTTCTTCCCCGACTCGGCCTACTCTAATTTTTGCCATGTTTTTTCACCCCGCTTTTAGCGCTCGACAGCTTCCATCACGAAGGCTTCGATAATGTCGCCTTCTTGGATATCGTTGTAATCGAGCGTAATTCCGCATTCGTAGCCTTGAGCGACTTCTTTCGCGTCGTCTTTATAGCGTTTGAGCGAGTCGATCTTGCCTTCGTAGATGACGATGCCCCCACGGATCAAGCGAGCTTCCGCATTACGCGCAATCTTGCCTTGGATAACCATGGAGCCCGCGATTACGCCGACTTTGGTAACTTTGAACGTGCTGCGAACTTCGGCTTGGCCGATGACCGTTTCTTTGAAGATCGGATCGAGCATGCCTTTCATCGCTTGTTCGATTTCTTCGATCACGCTGTAAATAACGCGGTGCAAACGAATATCTACTTTTTCCTGTTCGGCAGTCAACGAAGCCTGGTTGTCCGGACGAACGTTAAAGCCGATCACGATGGCATTGGAAGCCGCCGCCAGAATAATATCGGATTCGTTAATTGCACCGGCGCCGCTATGAATGATCTTAACGCGAACGCCTTCGACTTCGATCTTCGCAAGCGAGCCTTTGAGGGCTTCGACCGAACCTTGAACGTCGCCTTTGATGATAACGTTGAGATCTTTGATTTCGCCGTCTTTGATATGCTTGAACAGATCGTCAAGGGTAACGCGAGTGTTCGCGCCCATATCCGATTCGCGTTGCGTAATCGAACGCTTGTCCGCGATGCTGCGAGCTTTACGCTCGTCTTCAAACACCATGAACGGATCGCCGGCTTGCGGCACTTCCGTCAGACCCGTAATTTCGACCGGAGTCGACGGACCCGCTTCCTTCAATCGACGACCTTTGTCATTGACCATCGCGCGCACGCGTCCGAAACAGTTACCGGCTACGAAAGCATCGCCCACTTTGAGCGTACCGTGCTGAACGAGAATGCGGGCAACCGGGCCCCGGCCTTTATCCAACTCGGCTTCGATAACCGTACCCCGAGCACGCTTGTCCGGATTTGCGCGGTAGTCGTTGACTTCGGCTACCAGCAGGATCATTTCTAGCAAGCCTTCAAGACCCATTCTTTGCTTCGCGGATACGTTAACAAAGATGGTATCGCCACCCCACTCTTCCGGCACAAGACCGTACTCCGTGAGTTCTTGTTTCACGCGGTCCGGATCCGAACCGGGCTTGTCGATTTTGTTCACTGCTACGATAATCGGCAGGTTTGCCGCTTTCGCGTGGTTGACCGCTTCAACAGTCTGCGGCATAACGCCGTCATCTGCTGCAACGACGATGATCGTCATGTCAGTTACCTGCGCACCGCGAGCACGCATCGCCGTGAAGGCTTCGTGACCCGGAGTATCCAGGAACGTGATTTTTTTGTTGTTGATTTCGACTTGGTAAGCACCGATATGCTGCGTGATACCACCAGCTTCGCCGCCTGTTACATTCGTCGAACGAATCGCATCAAGCAATGTCGTTTTACCATGGTCGACGTGACCCATGATCGTTACGACCGGAGGACGCTCTCTCAGATCAGCTTCTTCGTCGGTCTCTTCCAATGTTTCGAAACGATCGTCTTCAACCGGGATTTTGATCTCGACTTCAACGCCGAAATCGCCTGCGAGCAGTTGGATCGTTTCCAGATCCAGCTCTTGGTTGATTGTCGCCATTACGCCCAGCATAATCAGCTTCTTAATGACTTCCGAAGCATCCTTATGCAGAAGCTTTGCCGTTTCGCCAACCGTCATCGTACCGCGTACGATAATTTTCTTTGGCGTATTGTCGATTTTTTCTCTTGGTGGTTGGTTGTTGCGGTTGTTGCCGCCGCGTCCGCCTTTGCCACCACGTCCGCCTTGACCGCCGCGGAATCCGCCTCGGCTATCGTCGGAACGACGTTGGCCGCCTGGACGTCCGCCCGGACCGCCTGTGCGGTTGCCGCCTTGGCCTCCTTGTCCGCCTGTGCGGTTACCGCCCTGTCCGCCTTGGCCGCCGCTACGGTTACCACCGTAACTGCTGTTCGAGGAAGAAGGTCCGCGGCTTTGCGAAGAAGAAGCTCCGCCGCCCGTGCGGTTTTGCGAACCCGTGCTTGTGCCGCCTGGACGCGCGCCTTGACCGCCTTGACCGCCTTGACCGCCGCCCGTGCGATTACCGCCTTGGCCGCCGCCGCTGCTTGGACGCGCGCCTTGACCGCTGGATTGAGGACGGCTTGCGCCGCCGCTTTGCGGACGACTTTGACCGCCGCCTACGGAAGAAGAACTGCGGTTGCCCTGAGGACGGTTACCGCCTTGACTTTGCGACTGACTACTACTTGGGGTTTGGGGTTTATTATTCATACCTACCTGCTTTTCTTGTGAATTTTTTATTTGGCTATCACCGTTCGATTGCGGCTTGCTGCTTGGAGATGCCGGCTTGGAGGCATTCGACTTGATTTTCCGAAAAAATTGTTCCACTTTGCCGATTGCCTCAGGTTCCATCACACTCATGTGATTATTCACCGGCATTTCGAGTTTCTTCAAAATGGTAATGATTTCTTTACTGCTCATGTCGAGCGATTTGGCGTATTCATAGACCCGAACTTTGCTTTCTGGTTTACTCAATATACTCCACCTCCGACGTTGTCCCCAGTTTCCTGCGGATCATGTCGGCAAATCCCTGTTCGGTCAACGCGAGCACAAGGCGTTCCGGCTTACCGATACTGGCGCCTAGCCGCTCGCGGTCGAAACCGACAAGCAGGGGAATGCCGTATGAAGCGCATTTGTCGCGAAACTTTTTCTGGGTATTGGACGAGGCATCGCCGGCCAAGACGACCAACTTGGCTTCACGCGACCGGATAGCTTTGATCACCATTTCGTCTCCGGTAACCATCTTTCCGGCGCGCATGGCCAGCCCCAGTCCCGAAAGCTCATTATTCATCGTCTGTTTCTCTCTCCTGTAATTCACGGAATTGGTGTTCAACCCGAATGAAGTCCCGGGCAAGTTGTTCGTAGATTTCGGCCGGCACCGGCTGCTTGAGCGCGCGATCCAATGACTTATTCTTCTGGGCAAGCCGGAAGCAGTCTGCATCTGCGCGCAGATAAGCGCCTCTACCGGATTTTTTGCCTGTAAGGTCGATCTCGATCTGGCCTTCCGGCGTGCGGACGACCCGAATCAATTCCTTTTTAGGCAGCATTTCCTGGCTGGCTACGCATTTGCGCAGCGGCACCTTTTTCGTTTTCATGGTCGGAATCCCCGCTTTCGCCTATAACGTTAAAAATTCTAGTCGATAGACACGGAGTCTTGCGGCATTTCGCCGTCGTACGTGCGCTCTCTGCCGAATTCTTCTTCAGCCTGCGTTTCGCTCTTGATGTCGATCTTCCAACCGGTCAGCTTCGCCGCAAGACGCGCATTTTGGCCTTTGATCCCGATCGCAAGCGACAGCTGATAGTCCGGTACGATGACGCGGGCCATTTTTTCGGCTTCGAATACTTCGACTTCGATAACTTTGGAAGGACTTAGCGCATTCGCTACGTACTCTTCCACGCTCTCGGAGTAGTTCACGATGTCGATTTTCTCCCCGCGGAGTTCGTTCACGATCGTTTGCACGCGCACGCCTTTCGGACCTACGCAAGAACCGACCGGATCCACTTCCGCATTACGGGAATAAACGGCAATTTTCGAACGGAAACCGGCTTCGCGTGCTACCGATTTAATTTCGACGACGCCATCGAAAATCTCGGGCACTTCAAGTTCGAACAGGCGCTTCAACAGCCCGGGATGTGTCCGGGACAAGATGATTTGCGGACCCTTCGTGGTGTTTTCCACCTTTGTGATATAACCTTTGATCCGCTCGTTATGCGCGAATTTTTCACCGGGCATAAGCTCGGTGAGCGGCAAAGCCGCTTCGATCTTGCCCAGATCGACATACAAGTTGCGGGCATCCATGCGCTGCACGGTTCCCGTTACGATGTCTTCCGTTTTGTCAACGAACGCATTGTAGATCAGACCACGCTCAGCTTCGCGGATACGTTGCGTCACGACTTGTTTCGCCGTTTGCGCCGCGATGCGCCCGAAATCGCGAGGCGTCACTTCCAGCTCGGCGATATCGTCGATTTGCAGATGCGGATTAATTTCCCGCGCATTTTCGAGCGAGATTTCGGTTCTGTCATCCAGAACTTCCTCGGCTACCAACTTGCGCGCGTATACTTTAATTACCCCGGTATTGCGATTCATATCCACGCGTACGTTTTGAGCCGTGTTGAAATTGCGCTTGTAACTGGAGATCAGCGCTGCTTCGATCGCTTCGAAAAGAATCTCTTTGCTAATCCCCCGATCACGCTCCAGCTCGTTTAATGCTTCAATGAAATCCGTACTCATTTGCCCAACGCTCCCCCTTTCAGGACTATCTATATTAGAAAATAATGGCCAGTCTGGCGCTGGCGACCTTGTCGTAAGGCACAGCTGCCTGTTTCTTCCCGAACGCGATTACAAGTTCTCCGTTTTCAAACGAAAGCAGTTTGCCTTCGAATTCCTTCGACCCGTTGATCGGTTCGTAAGTCGTAACGAAAACATCTTTTCCGACTGCCTTCAGCACGTCTTCCGCTTTTTTTAGCGGACGTTCGGCTCCCGGCGACGACACTTCCAGGAAGTACGCCTCTTCGATCGGATCGTTTTCGTCCAGTTTCTGGCTCATGTACTCACTGATCTGCCCGCAGTCATCAATATCGATGCCGCCTTCCTTATCTACGTAAATACGCAAGAAATAGCTGCCGCCTTCCTTTACATACTCCACATCGACCAGTTCAAATCCCTGTTCAGTCAGGTACGGTTCGATCATCTCTTCTACGGTTGTTTTAATCTTCGGTGTGCTCAAGCATTCACCCTCCAAGCGTTTTCAAGTTCCGTCCGCAAGGGCGGCGCAGAAGATATCAGCCCAAAAGTAAAGAGTGGGTTGCCCCACTCTCTACACAAAGATCTATCTCCTACTGTGTCTAACTCCAAAATCCTACCTCCATTATACCATAAGCCCGTAATGGTGACAAGTATGAGGGCTTTACAAAGGCCGTCATTACGCCCTTCTTTAGAACAAAGAAAGCTGATTGCTTTCAGGCAGGCCGCGGAAGCAGCCCAGTTGCCCGAGCAGTTCGATAATCGTTTTCGAGGCCTTCGACTTCTGCTGGAAATCCTCAATGGAGAGGAATTCGCCATGATCACGCGCTGCGGCCACGCCTTTTGCCGCGTTGTCGCCGAGACCGGCGAGCGCCGCGAAAGGGAAGATCAGGCTTGTTCCGTCGACGATGAATTTTTGCGCGTCGGAACGGTACAGGTCGATCGTTTTGAATGTAAAACCGCGAGCGGTCATTTCAAGCGCCATCTCCAGAATCGGCAGCATGGCTTTTTCTTTCGGAAGCGCTTGGAAGCCTTTTTGTTCGATCTCGACGATTTTCCGCCCGATCGCTTCATATCCCTGGCAGAACAGCTCGATTTCGAAATCGGCCGCGCGGACCGAGAAATACGTCGCGTAATATTCGATCGGATGGTACAGCTTGAAGTAAGCCGTACGCACGGCCGAAATGACATAAGCCGCGGCGTGGGCTTTCGGGAACATGTATTGGATTTTCAGGCAGGAATCGATATACCAGTTCGGCACTTTGCAGCGTTTCATTTCGTCGATCCATTCCTGCGGCAGACCTTTACCTTTACGTACGCTTTCCGTAATTTTAAAGGCTAGGCTCGCATCCATTCCCGCTTTGTAAATCAGGAACAGCATGATATCGTCCCGACAGCCGATTACGGTTTTGATATTGCAAGTGCCGTTTTTGATCAGTTGATCGGCATTTCCCAGCCAAACGCCGGTTCCGTGCGACAGACCGGAAATTTGCAGCAAATCGGCAAAACTCGACGGTTTGGCTTCGATCAGCATCTGACGCACGAATTTGGTCCCCATCTCCGGTACGCCGTAAGTGGCAACGGGGGTCCGGATCTGCTCCGGCGTGACGCCGAGCGAATCCGTCGAGTTGAACATGCTCATCACCTTCGGGTCGTTCATCGGAATGGTTGTCGGATCGACGCCGGTCAAATCCTGAAGCATCCGCATCATGGTCGGATCATCGTGTCCCAGAATATCGAGTTTGAGCAGGTTCTCGTCGAATGCGTGATAGTCAAAATGGGTCGTTTTCCATTCCGCGTTCACGTCGTCGGCCGGGTACTGGACAGGCGTAATGTCTTCGATCTCCATATAGTCCGGCAGCACGACGATACCGCCCGGGTGCTGTCCGGTACTGCGCTTAACGCCGGTACAACCCGATGCCAAACGATTCAATTCGGCCGAGCGCCAACGCTTTTGGTGATGCTCTTCGTACTTTTTCGCAAAACCGAATGCGGTTTTTTCGGCGACTGTACCGATTGTGCCGGCGCGGAACACATTGTCCGGTCCGAACATGACTTTGGTGAAATTGTGCGCCTGCGGCTGGTATTCGCCCGAGAAGTTCAAGTCGATATCGGGAACTTTGTCGCCCTTGAAGCCCAGGAACGTCTCGAACGGGATATCGTGTCCTTCGCCAAGCATGGTGGAATCGCAGTTCGGGCATTGTTTGTTCGGCAGGTCGAATCCGCTTCGCACGCTGCCGTCCAAGAACCATTCGCTGTGTTTGCATTCCGGGTTGCGGCATATATAATGCGGCGGCAGCGGGTTAACTTCGGAAATACCGAGAAACATGGCCACGACGGACGAACCGACGGATCCCCGCGAACCGACCAGATAACCGTCGCTGTTCGATTTTTTAACCAAACGTTCGGAGATCAGATAGTTGGCCGAGAAACCGAATTTGATGATCGGGCCGAGTTCTTTTTCCAATCGCGCAATAATGACTTCCGGAAGTTCTTCGCCGTACATTTCCTTGGCTGTGTTGTAGCAGGTATCGCGGATCTCCTGATCGGCTCCTTCGATGACCGGCGTGTACAGTTCAGACGGGAACAGCTTGATTTCTTCAAAACGGTCTGCCAGTTCGGACGTGTTGGTCACGACCACTTCTCTTGCCTTTTCTTCGCCCAAAAATTTGAACTCTTCCAGCATCTCTTCGGTCGTGCGGAAATGAGCGTCCGGTTTGTTTTGGTCTTTGAGCGGGCTGAAGCCCGTGATGCCGTGGATGGTGATATCCCGGTACATTTTGTCCCGCGGATCCAGGTAATGCACGTTGCCCGTGGCCACGACCGGTTTGTTCAGCTTGTTGCCGATCTTGCATACTTTTTCGACCGCGATTTTGAGTTCTTCCGCGCTGCCGACCAAGCCTTTGTCCACCAAATGCATGTACATGGTCAGCGGCTGGATTTCCAAAATATCGTAGAAGCCTGCCACGTCTTCCGCTTCTTCGACCGTTTTGTTCAGCACGGCTTCGAAGAATTCGCCTTTTTCGCAGCCCGACAAAATCAGCAGGCCTTCGCGCATGTTTTCGAGCTTCGACTTCGGAATGCAAGGCACCCGTTTGAAATGCTCGGTATGCGACATGGAGATGAGTTTGTACAAATTCTTTTTGCCGACTTCGTTCAGCGCATAAATGCCGCAATGGAACGGACGGGCGTTGGAAAGGTCTTTGCCGACAAAATCGTTCAAGCGGCTCAGGTTGTTGAGATTGCGTTCTTTGACCGCGTCTTCGATCAGGCCCGTCAAAATGCCCGCCAGCGCGATCGTATCGTCGATGGCGCGGTGATGGCTTTCGAGCGCCACTTTGTATCGATTGGCCAATGTGTTCAATCGGTGGTTTTTCATCGTCGGATGCAGCAAGCGTGCCATTTCCAACGTGTCTAGCACCGGATTTTCCATCAGCGGCAGATCGAAGTTTTTGAGCGTCGCCTGGATAAAACCGATATCGAACCGCGCGTTGTGCGCGACCAGGATCGCGTCTCCCGCAAATTCCACGAATTCGCGAATAACGCTGTCGATCTCCGGCGCTCCGCGCACCATATCGTCGGTGATATTGGTCAGCTGCTGGATATGGTAAGGAATCCGTTCATGCGGATCGACGAACGTCGAGTAACGTCCCGTTTCCTGGCCGTCCCGCATTTTGACCGCCGCGATTTCGATAATTTTGTTCTGCGTGATCGACAAACCGGTGGTCTCGATATCGAATACGACGTATTCCGCCGACTTCAATTCGCCTTCACGGGGATTGAGCACCACCGCGACGGAATCGTTGACCACGTTCGCTTCGACGCCGTACATCATTTTAATACCGTTCTTTTTGGCCGCCTTCGCCGCGTCCGGGTAACATTGCACGCCGCCGTGGTCGGTGACCGCAATCGCTTTATGTCCCCATTTCGCGGCACGCTTCACGTATTCGTCGATTGAGCATACCGCATCCATCGTACTCATTTTGGTATGCAAATGAAATTCGACGCGCTTTTCTTCGGCATTGTCCATGCGAATCGGAGGCGACTTGATTTCCATCAGATCCGAAGGAATCATGACGAGTTCGGGAATCTGCATAAAACGGTCCATTTCGACGCGCCCGCGAGCTTTGACCCATTTGCCGTTCGCCAGCAAACTCATCACTTTCAGATCGTCTTTGTTTTTCGCAAACATCTTCATTTGGAGCGAGTCGCTGTAGTCGGTCAGATAGTACGTGAACAATGTACTACCGTTACGCAGCTCTTTGCTTTCCAAACCGAAGATTAAGCCTTGAATCGTCACTTTCTTTTCTTCGTCTTGCAGCGTCTGAAGCGAAATCGCTTCGTCGCGGATATCGTAGCCGATCTGAAGTTTGACGACTTCGCCGTCTTCGTTTTCTTCGCCCGCGCTGATCTCTGCGTCGATCTCCGCCATCATTTTCTCGATCGCGGCTTGTTCGTCCCGTCGGCGCATCTCGTCGAATTGCGCTTTGGCCTCTTTGGCCGCCGCTTCCCCCGTATCGACGTTCAATTTCACCTGAAGCTGAAGACCGAAATATTTGTCGTAAAAGTCGGTCAGCGCTTTATCGATGTTGCGTTTGCGTCCAAGCTCCAGCGACATCGGATCGGTAAACGAGACCGTCGTCACATTTCCCTCTGTCACGGCCTGCGCTCTCGCCATCCATCCGTTGACTGAAGGAATCTCGCGCTGCGCCCATTCGATAAACAACTTCCAATACTCGTTTACGATCTCGCTTTGTCGATTTTCCCCCGTATATTGAAACAAAAAGCGAATCTTCGCGATATGCTTAAGCCGCTCTTGAATCTGCAAACAAAACGTACGATAAATCTGTGCGGGTACCAACGTGTCTTTGACCAGCACGATTTTCCAATCCCGGTTCGACCGACTGATTTCGACCTGGTCGATATATCCATCATTAAAATAAGGGTCCGCCGCGCTAGCGGGCATCTCGGCCTGCTTCATCAGCAGTTCGAGGCGCTGCCTGCGCTCCGCCGTCTCACTCATCGTCTGTCCCCCTTTGTTTCGTAAAAAGCGAAGAGCTTCCGCGGCGGGCCTCGTTCTTCGCCTCGCCGCCGGAAGCTTCATTTCCGGTTTTGCTCTCTGTTTAAAAGATTAATACGCCTTCGCAAACACAACGGTATGCTTGGCTGCTTCTCCGCAAGCGACGCAAGTCGTCTTATGTTCTTGCGGGTCGAACGGGATATTGCGGCTTGTCGCGCCCGTCTCGGCGCGAACCGTATCCTCGCAAGCTTCGCTTCCGCACCATCCGGCCAAGAAGAATCCGCGCTTCTCTTCCATTTGAGCGCGCATTTCGTCCAAGTTATCCACCGAGTGGAAATGGCTGGCACGGAATTCGAGCGCACGCTCGTACATGCCTTTTTGCACGTCGTCGAGCAGCTGCTTCACGTCGTTCACCACGTTATCGAGCTGAACAGTCAGCTTGTCGCCGCCCAGACGGGAAGCCAACAGGCAGACTCCGTTTTCGATATCACGCGGTCCGATTTCGATCCGTACCGGCACGCCGCGCATTTCGTATTCGTTGAATTTCCAGCCCGGACGCACATCTGCACGATCATCCATACTCACGCGAATACCTGCTGCTTTAAGTTCAGCATACAGGGCGTCCGCACGCTCAATGACCATATCACGCATTTTCGGAGGTCCAATCGGAATCAAGATGACTTGCGTCGGCGCGACTTTCGGAGGGATAACCAGACCGCGGTCATCGCCGTGCGCCATGATCATCGAACCGATCAGACGCGTGCTTGTTCCCCACGAAGTCGTATGCGTGAACTCCAGCTCGTTATCGCGGTTGAGATATTGGATCTCGAACGCTTTCGCGAAGTTGGTACCCATATAGTGGGAAGTACCCGCTTGAACCGCTTTGCCGTCTTTCATCATCGCTTCGATCGAATACGTGTCCACCGCGCCCGCGAATTTCTCGGACGGCGTTTTTTGACCCATTATGACCGGCATAGCGAGGAAGTCTTCGACGAAATCGCGATACAACTCAAGCATGCGCATCGTTTCTTCGCGTGCATCTTTCTCGTCTTCGTGCGCCGTATGTCCTTCCTGCCAGAGGAACTCGCTTGTACGCAGGAACGGCATAGTGCGTTTTTCCCAACGCATGACGTTTGCCCATTGGTTAATCAGCACAGGAAGATCGCGGTACGATTTGATCCATTTGGAGTACATATGGCCGAACATCGTTTCCGAAGTCGGACGAACGGCAAGGCGCTCTTCCAAAATGTCGCCGCCCGCTTCGGTTACGAAAGGCAATTCCGGGTTAAAACCTTCGATATGCTCTTTTTCTTTTTGGAAGAAGCTTTCCGGAATCAGCATCGGGAAGTACGCGTTGCGGTGACCCGTTTCTTTGAAACGACGGTCCATTTCTTGCTGAATATTTTCCCAGATCGCATAACCTTCGGGACGGAATACGATACAACCGCGTACGGGTGCATAATCCATCAATTCCGCTTTTTTAATAACATCGATATACCAGCGCGAAAAGTCTTCGCTCTGCGGGGTAATCTCCGTAACGAACTGCTTATCCTGTTTATCGCTTGCCATGTATGTCCCTCCGTTTATCGAACAGGCCGCTTTGCCGCCAGATGACGGCAAAGTCGGTTTTTTACCTTTTGATGCCTAGCCTTTGATGATGCGCAAAATATCGTTGTACGTCACGGCGATCATGAGCAGGAAGATCAGCGCGAAGCCGATAAAGTGCACCATGCCTTCCTTGTTCGGATCGATCGGTCGTCTGCGCACCGCTTCGATACCCAGGAAGATCAATCGGCTTCCGTCCAACATCGGAATCGGCAGCAGATTGAAAATCCCCAAGTTGATGCTGACAAGCGCTGTCCACAGGATCATCTGATCGATGCCTTGACTTGCGATTTCTCCGGTCGCTTGCAAGGTGCCTACAGGACCTGCCAACTGATTGATGTCAAAGCGCTCGAAAACGAGTTTGCGCAAAGCGTCCAAAATGGCGGTACTGCCGTTCGCGAACGATTTCCCGGCAAATTCGAACGTTTCCGTAAAGGAAGCGCTCCGTTTGATTTTGCTTAGTTGGATACCGACTTGCAGCACTTGGCTGCCGTCCTGCGCATCAACCAGCTTCGGCGTCACCGGAACCTGAACGGTCTCGCTTCCGCGCTGCACGCTCATTTCGACTTCGCTGCCGCCCGACGCGTTAACCAATTCCGTAACTTTGGCCAAGTCGCCGTTCACGGCTTGTCCGTCGATCGACTGGATGATATCGCCTTTGACCAGATCCGACGAATCGGCAGGCGTTCCGGCCACGATATCGGCAACTTCGACACCTGTCGCCTTTTCATCCGGCACGCCCGAAACCTGCACGTAAATCAAGAACAATACGAAGGCCAATACAAAGTTCATCAGGGGTCCGGCAAAAATAGCCAAGGCGCGTTTACCTACGCTTTTGCTGCGGAACTGACGGTCTTTCGGCGCAACCTGAAGTTCTTGACCGCGCGTAACGATATCCGCTTTGCGATCCACTTCAAGATGCTGCGTCTCGCCGTCCACGTTCAAACGAATTTGCATCCGCTCTTCGATATCGATCCATTCGATTTCTCCGATCACGACATTGCGCCGATTATCCAATTGATCGAGGTAAATCTTTTTGACGACACCTTCATCCGATAAACGAACCGCGATCGTTTGTCCCGGCTGGATCGGGTCAAGCTCGGGATCTTCGCCTGCCATTCTTGCGTAACCGCCAAGCGGCAGCAGTCGCAGGGTAAACATCGTTTCGTCTCGTTTATAAGAAAACAGCTTAGGGCCGAAGCCGATCGCGAATTCCCGCACTAAGATGCCTGCGCGTTTCGCAAAGTAGTAATGCCCCCATTCGTGCACCGTAACGACGACGAAAAACATCAGTACGGTCAACACGACGATCTGAAGTGTCATCATGTCTGGTCTGATCCTCCCTGTTGGTCAAGCGATTATACTGAAATAGCATGGCAAACAGCAGAGAGCAGCCTCTCTTATTCAGATGCGACTCGGCGTGCCCACTGATCGGCTTCGCGAATCACATCCAAATCCGGATCGGCAATAGCCGTATGCTGCTGCATGACCTTTTCCAACGTCTCTTCGATCTGCAAGAATGAAATTTCCCGGCGCAAAAAGCGTGCTACCGCGACTTCATTCGCCGCATTAAAGACGGTCGGTGCGGTTCCTCCCATTCTACCACAGTCGTAGGCCATCCTTAAACAAGGGAAGCGGCCGAAATCCATTTCCCGGAAATTGAGTTTACCGATCTCGGCAAGCGACAACCGATTCGCCTTAAGCGGGATGCGATCCGGGTAAGTCAGCGCATATTGGATCGGCACCCGCATATCCGGATTGCCCAGTTGGGCAATGATACTGGTATCTTCGAATTCAACGAATGAATGGATGATGCTCTCGGGATGAAGCAGCACGTTGATTTCATCGTAAGACAAACCAAATAGCCAATGCGCCTCGATCACTTCAAGCCCTTTGTTAACCATGGTGGCCGAATCGATCGTGATTTTGGAGCCCATCGACCAGTTGGGGTGCTTGAGTGCATCTTCGACGGTGACGTTCGCAAGCTCCGCACGGCTCAAGTTACGGAACGAACCTCCCGAAGCCGTCAACGTGATGCCCGAAAGCCGTTCTCTCGGTTCACCATTCAAGCATTGAAAGATTGCAGAATGTTCACTGTCTACCGGCAGAATGGGTACGCCTTTTTCCGCCGCGCGGCGCATCACCAAATGACCAGCGGTGACCAGTGTTTCTTTATTGGCGAGAGCAATGTTTTTGCCTTCGTCAATAGCAGCCAAGGTAGCAGGAAGCCCCATGCTGCCCGTTACAGCTGTCACCACCGTATCCGCATCCGTGCCCGCAGCGATTTCAATCAGGCCTTCGTTACCAAAATAAACCTTGGTTCCAGCTGGAACTTGAGATTTTAACGACTCCGCTGCTTCTTTCGTCGCAACGGATACTTTGGCGGGCTTGAATTGCCGAATTTGTTCCAAAAGCAATCCGGTATTCCCTCCGGCAGCGAGTGCCTCAACCTGAAAGTGCTCAGGATGCTCGGCTGCGACTTGCAGAGTCTGTGTACCAATCGAACCCGTGGAGCCAAGCAAAGCAATTTTTTTCATTCGATGTTCGCTTCCCCTCTTTGTCCCTATGCGCTTTTCCTACCGCTTCACGCCGTTCAATACGGAAGCAAAAATAGAATATGTACGAAGGGGAATACGGCCAACCAACTATCGCAGCGGTCCAAAATGCCTCCGTGTCCGGGCAAAATGCTGCCGGAATCTTTGATTCCATATACGCGCTTGTACGCAGACTGAATCAAATCTCCCATTTGTCCGACAACCGAAGCAGCCAAACCGATCAACATGGCCCGAAGCGGATCCAATAGCTCAGGCGCCGCCAATGAAAATCCAAGTGCAATCACGACGGCAATCAAGATGCCTCCGACTGCACCTTCAATCGTCTTATTCGGGCTAATGGCCGGCCAAAGCTTGTTTTTACCGAAAGCTTTGCCCGTAAAGTAGGCGCCCGCGTCACTCCCCCAAATGCTTAGGAGCAGCAGGAATGTCCAAAACAAGCCATGTCCGTCCGGAGTTTCTCGCGAGATCGCAATATAATAAAAACCCAAGCCGACGTAAACTGCACCCAGGAAGAGCAGCGAAGCCTGCTTGATATTGATTTCGTTTTTGGTAAGCACTGTCGCGCAAAGAAGCAGCAGCAGCGACAGCCAGATGGCATGCTGAGGAGGGATCGGGAAATCCAAATCCCACACTTGCCAAGGAAAAGTCAAGTACGCTACAGCGAGATAACCGATCCAAGCTTCCGCACGAAACGGAGCCCCTGTGCTCATCTTTGCAAACTCATAAAAGCCGACGAGCGCCATCAGCATAATCAATGCCGGGTACCCAAAGCCGCCCAATACACACAGCCCCAAGAACAACACGCCGGCTACGACACCGGTTATAATTCGTTGTTTCACCGTTTCATCCTCCGTCCGGGCGACGCCGCTATTTCAAACCGCCGTATCTGCGAGTGCGCCGCTGGTATTCGGCTACCGCTTCTCTAAGATGCTCCCTGCCGAATTCCGGCCAATAGGCGTCCGTAAACCATAATTCGCTATACGCGATCTGCCACAGCATGAAGTTACTGATCCGCAGCTCCCCGCTGGTACGAATCAACAGATCGGGATCAGGCATATCTACGCTTTGAAGATGGGCGGAAATCATCGCTTGATCAATATCCTCTGCCCGAACTTGACCTGCTTCAACACGTTTGGCAATTTCACGTATGCCTTCCACCAACTCGCGGCGCGCTCCGTAATTCAGCGCAAAGTTCAACACCAATCCGGTATTGTCTTTTGTGCGGGCCGTCGCTTCGCGCATCGCCTTAAGCGTATGCTCCGGCAGATTTTCCATATTGCCCATCATCCGCACTTGCACGTTTTTCCGGATAAGTTCTTCAAGTTCCAATGCCAGAAACTCCTGCGGCAGCCGCATCAGAAAATCGACTTCTTCTTTGGGCCTGCTCCAATTTTCCGTGGAAAAGGCATATAACGTCAGGTAACGAACGCCTAGCTCGTCCGCAGCGATCGTAGCTCGCTTAACCGCCTTCATCCCGCTCTGATGACCGACGATCCGCGGCATGCCGAGTCTTTTGGCCCATCGTCCGTTGCCGTCCATGATGATGGCGATATGCTGCGGTACGTTATCCGCCGACGGTTCGGCCGGTCCTGAAGCCTGCTCGCGCTCCTTCGGACCAATCCACGAGCGAAACCGATTGATCATGTCTTCTCCTCCATGCTTCAGCTCCCGCAGATGTCCCGAAAAAAGACACAACCCCACCTGGAACGGAGGGGTCGCGGGGTCTTAAACTTCCATAATCTCTTTTTCTTTTGCAGCGATCACTTTGTCGACTTCCGCGATATATTTATCCGTAAGCTTCTGGATCTCTTCTTGATGGCCACGGGACTCGTCTTCGGAGATTTCGCCTTTTTCCATCTTCTTGATATCGTCATTGGCGTCACGGCGGATGTTCCGAACCGCTACTTTACCTTCTTCGCCGAACTTCTTTGTCAGCTTGACGAGCTCGGTACGACGCTCTTCCGTCAGGGCCGGAATCACCAAACGAATCGCGTTGCCGTCATTCGATGGCGTAAGACCCAAGTCCGACTTTTGAATCGCACGTTCGATCTCACCCAGCGACGACTTGTCCCAAGGCTGAATCATCAACGTCCGGGAATCCGGCGTGTTGATGTTCGCCAGTTGGTTAAGCGGCGTAGGTGCTCCGTAGTACTCAACTTGAATCCGGTCGAGCAGAGCCGGTACGGCGCGCCCGGCGCGCAGCGTGCTCAGGTCGCGTTGCAGCGCCTGAATGGCCTTGCCCATGCGATCTTCCGCGTTTTTCTTCACGGTCTGAGGCATTAATCTACACTCCCTTTAACGATCGTTCCGATTTTTTCACCGAGAACGACTCTTTTGATATTGCCTTGTTCGGTAATAGCAAATACGATAAGCGGAATATTGTTGTCCATGCACAGGGAAGAAGCGGTGGAGTCCATTACGCCCAGATTACGGCTAATCACTTCCATGTAGGTAAGTTGTTCGAACTTCTCTGCGGTAGGATCGATGAACGGGTCGGCCGAATACACGCCATCTACCTTATTCTTCGCCATCAAGATAACTTCCGCTTCGATTTCCGCAGCACGCAGTGCGGCAGTCGTATCGGTCGAGAAGAACGGATTGCCCGTACCTGCTGCAAAGATGACGACGCGGCCTTTTTCCAGGTGGCGAATCGCTCTGCGGCGAATGTACGGCTCGGCAATCTGTTGCATGGCAATCGATGTCTGTACACGAGTCGGTACATCAATCGATTCGAGCGCGTCTTGAAGGGCAAGCGAGTTCATGACTGTCGCAAGCATACCCATGTAATCCGCGGTCGAACGATCGATGCCGCTGGCGCTACCCGCGATTCCTCGCCAGATATTACCGCCGCCGCAAACGACTGCTACCTCCACGCCCAATTCCACGACTTCCTTGATTTGTTCGGCAATGTCCGAAATCATCAGTCCGTCGATTCCGTATCCGTTCTGTCCCGCAAGCGACTCGCCGCTGACTTTGAGTACCACTCGCTTAAATGCAGGCTGCATCAATTTTACCCTCCGCTTTTTTCCGCTACCTGAACACATGGGGAACCCTGGTTAAAAAAGAAGGAACACCAAGTGTTCCCCCCATGCACAGAAGCTGTGATTGATCTTTAGTTACGCGTTTTAAAAATTACTTCACTTGAGCCATAACTTCTTCTACGAAGTTATCGACTTTCTTTTCCAGACCTTCGCCAAGCTCGAAACGAGCGAAACGACGGATGGAGATGTTTTCGCCGATTGTGCTGATTTTTTCGTTCAGCAGTTGCGAAATCGTTTTGTCCGGATCTTTAACGAAGGACTGCTCAAGCAGGCAGTTTTCTTCGTAGTATTTGTTGACGCGGCCTTCGACCATTTTTTCAACGATCTTTTCAGGCTTGCCTTCGTTCAGAGCTTGAGCCTTCAGGATTTCTTTTTCTTTTTCTACAACTTCAGCCGGAACTTCTTCACGACGAACGTAAAGCGGGCTTGCTGCAGCGATATGCATCGCGATGTCGCGTGCGAAGTTTTTGAATTGGTCGGTTTTACCAACGAAGTCAGTTTCGCAGTTGATTTCAACCAGAACGCCGATACGGCCGCCTGCGTGGATGTAAGATTCAACAGTACCTTCAGTAGCTGCGCGACCTGCTTTGTTCGCTGCTGCGGACAAACCTTTTTCGCGCAGAACGTCTACCGCTTTGTCGATATCGCCGTTTGTTTCTTCCAGTGCTTTTTTGCAATCGAGCATACCTGCGCCCGTTCTTTCACGAAGTTCTTTTACTGCGCTCGCGTTTACTGCCATTGTTGATTCCCTCCAGATAAGTATTGGTATTTTACTCCTAAAAAAAGGGCGGTTAAGAGGCTATTCACCACCAACCACCCTCTTTTTTTAACTCTGCCGATCCGTATGCTAGGCGCCGATTTCAACGCCGCCGGACTTATGCAGTTGTTTGTTCGCCTTGGTTTGCTTCGATAACGGCTTCCGCAATTTTACCTGTCAGCAATTTAACGGCGCGAATTGCGTCGTCGTTGCCCGGGATTACGTAGTCGATTTCGTCCGGATCGCAGTTGGTATCCACGATACCTACGATCGGAATGTTCAGCTTGCGTGCTTCTGCAACCGCGATACGCTCTTTGCGAGGATCGATGATGAACAGCGCGCTAGGCAGTTTTTTCATGTTTTTGATTCCGCCCAGGAATTTTTCGAGGCGATCTTTCTCTTTGCGGAGCAAGATAACTTCTTTCTTAGGCAGAACTTCGAATGTACCGTCTTCTTCCCAAGCTTCAAGCTTTTTCAGACGATCGATACGCTTTTGGATCGTTTGGAAGTTAGTCAGCGTGCCGCCGAGCCAACGTTGGTTGATGAAGTACATGCCGCAACGTTCCGCTTCTTCTTTCACGGAGTCTTGAGCTTGTTTTTTCGTACCTACGAACAGGATCGTGCCGCCTTCGCCAGCCAGGTTTTTAACGAAGTTGTACGCTTCGTCAACTTTCTTGACTGTTTTTTGCAGGTCGATAATGTAGATACCGTTTCTTTCTGTGAAAATGTAACGGTCCATCTTCGGGTTCCAACGACGAGTTTGGTGACCGAAGTGTACGCCAGCTTCGAGAAGCTGTTTCATGGAGATAACTGCCATTCTCCATACACCTCCTATGGGTTTGGTTTTTTTGATGTACCTCCGCCGAAATCATTTCCTGTGGAGACTCCGCCCCGGGCGAAGCACCTTCCGCAGAATTAATCAGCGTGTGTTTTAACACCGTTGTTTAGTTTATCATAATAGACCCTACTTCGCAATCCCCGAGGATTATTATTTTGAATGTTTCACCCGTTTCTTTTTTCTGCATAACAAAAGCCGTCAATTTCTCATTGAAATTGACGGCTTGAAGGCATGCTATTCTTCTTTTGACGTAGAAATCTCGCGAATAATATCCGCATAAGAATCTCCCGATTTAAAAGAGTAATTGCCGATTTGCAGTTTGCCGGTTACTCCGGCTTCTGCTGCCTGACGTTGGAAATCAACAGCATCGTCGACAACCCCCGCATTCTCAAGCGCTTGCGAGACAGCCTTCAGATTCATGCCGCGTTCAATTTCGAATGAAACATTCGAAGATTCCACCGCACTGGACTGTTGAGGCTCCACATCTGCTGAGGCTTCCGGCTCGGTCGGCACCACCGGAGCCTGAGCAGGCTGGTCCGAACCCGTTGTAGCCGTATCTGTGGGTTCAGTCGGTGCTGTAGGCGCCTCTGTTGTCGCAGCAGCTGGTTCTTCTGGCTCTGACGATGCGGGCGCTTGACCCGTTTCCGGTGCTTCTGCCGCTTCAGAATCCGGCTCGGTTGGTGCCGCGGCTTCAGGTTCGGTTGGCTCTTCCGTGGAATCCTGAGGCTCGGACGCATCTGTTGGCGTCTCTTCGGCATCGGATGAGTCAGACGGCTGCTCTTCCGTGGGTTGTTCACCTTCACCTGCCGGAGCGTTAGTCTGCACTTCGTTCGTCGACTCTACATCGGCAGGTGTAGTCGGTCTTCCGCTTTGAGCAAGCAACATCAATTGGAGCAGCAACGCGCCCGTAATAATACCGATTCCCAATCCAAGCATAAACGAGCGATTTTTGAACACTACGCTTCCTCCCTCTTTGCCAGACGCAAAATCAGTTGAATTTCGCCGCGCTGAAGCCCTATCGCCTTGGCGATGAAATCAACTGATTTCCCCTGGTCATGCAATTCAAATAATTGAGGATAGCGATGGCGAACAGAATCTTCCGGCTCGGGCTGCGGTTCCGGTGATGGCGATAGAGTTGCAGCATTTTCCAACAATTCGTTTCTCAGTTGTATGGCCGCTTCTTGGGCAGCACGCGGATCGACAGACGACAATTGTTCAATACGGGCTTCGTGCTTACCCGCGGTACGTTCCATTTCGGCCAGACGTCCGCGCATATCGCCCAATTGTTCCTGAAGCGCCAATTGTTTAGCTCCCGTTTCCTGCCTGATCTGCACCAGCAAATTCACGAGATCGTCATTTTCTTTTTCCATTTCAACCATGTACTGTTCAAGCGTTTGCTCAACTTGCTGCACAACGCGATCACTACCGGAAGCTTGTTTGGCCGATTTTTCTTTCGGAATCAAGAAAGCATACACGACAGCCGCGGCACCGAGCAGCATTACGTAAAGCCAGGCATCGTTCATCTCAGGTTCCTTTCTTACAGCGACAAATCCAAATGTTTTCCTTTAAAAGGATGGGGAGCCGCAACCGTTCGCGCTTCGGCCTCCGGTTGATCCTGCTCATGCGCTCCCCCTCCATGCGAATCGTGCTGATTGTTTCCTTCGGCATCTTTGCGAATTTGGGCATCAGCAGCCTCTGTAGTAGGCGCGCTGCGATGCCGGGATCGCTCGATCTCCGCAGTTGCCTGCCCGGCAAGCTGAGCCTGATCGATCAAGGGGCGCTGCAATTGTTCTTGCTGCATGCGACTTGTTTCGGGAGCGCGATGTACCGACAATTGAACTTCGATCGCTTTCATGATTGAACACCCCTATTCCTAATAAACAGAATCAGCTCTTCAGCGATTGGCAGACATCACGATATCGCCTTCAAGGTATTGGAAGGATACCCGTGACGATGTTTCTTTCATGAATTTCGTGTACCGGCCGATTACAATCTTCGCACCGCCGTAAATGGTATCATTCACGACCACGCGAGCACGGCCCGTATCTTCAAGAATATGTTCGATTTCAAAAATACGTTCTTTGCAATGCGAGCGTTCCTGGTCCTGTTGGCGCTTGGTTACGCTGAGTTTGGCGCGAAGCGCAAGCTTGTCCGCGCCCAAAGTTCCCGCCAAGGCCATCTGATCGAGAAGTCCCAATGCCTGGGTCGTTTTTTGCATATTATCAGCGGTTTCCCGCATTCTTTTATGTAGGTCTGCCAATTCGTTGCGAAGATTCGGCAGAACGCCTACTTCGATTGCGGTGGCTGTCGCCATCGTATTGCCGATTGTACGTGCGATAACGCCTTCTCCGGCTTGGATATGGCCGCCGACAATCAAACCTTTCGTACCGCTGCAAATGACATTTTTACCTGCTCTGACTTCGGAATGCATGATGCTCTGCGAAACGATAATATCTTCGCCGGCTTCAACGTTACCGTCCTGGATAAACGAACTTTTAACATTCATGCCCGCTTTGACGATTCCTTTATGGTAACCGATCACGCCCCCGGTAATTTCAATCGAACCGTCCGCATACAATTCGGCTCCTTCCACGCCGCCTTGCACGCGAATATCGCCGGCCGCTTTCACGCGGAACCCCGGAAGTACGCTTCCCCGAATGACAACAGTGCCCACGAAGTCTACATTGCCGCTGCTGTAATCGACGTCGCCATGAACTTCATAAACGGTAAATACATTGATCTTCCCGTTATCGGTACGGCTGACCATGCCTTCGATCGTGGCGTACAGCGATGTATGATTTTCGTCCGTCACGACGTTTTTTCCAATTTTGAAACGTGCTTCTTTGCCGGGTTTGAACGCAATTTCTTCTCCCGTCACTCCAGTTCCCGGCGTCCCCGGCCGGGATGGGTGCCGGCGAGCCAACAGCTGCCCCTTACCCACATTTTTCAAACGAATCAGTTCTTTATAATCCACTCGACCGTCTTCGCGTTCCATGGGCCTCGCTTCATCTTCTTTTTCAAACATAAATTCGATATAACCATTTTGACCATCAACTGCGGGAATACCGCGAGCAACTTCGATTTCTTCAAAAAAGTAACTAGCTGGTGACGCGACAAACCTGCCAATGGCTTCGTCGATCAGACCGAAGCGAACGTTCTGGTCGTTCAAAAACTGTCTCAAGCTTTCTTCCGTGCATGCAAAGCCCTCTTCCGGCTTTACAAAACGCAAGTGTGCAGACATTTTGGACGCGTCGAACGAAACGGCAAGGTGACGGTCCAAAGCTAAATGCTCAACCACGGACAACCCCTCTTTTCAACATTTGCTTGTCGATGGCCAGATGCCCCCGGCCGATTCCCATCTAACACTAACGATCCTGCATAAGCAGGCTTTTTTGTTTATCCAGCGTCCCGCGCAGACGCAGTATCGCTTTGGAATGCAATTGCGAAATCCGTGAAGGCGAAAGTGACATGACTTCGGCAATTTCGCTAAGCGACAGATCTTCGTAATAGAGCAGCGAGATGACGATCCGCTCTTTTTCCGTCAGCTTTTCGATGCCTTTGCCCAACGCTTCCTTCAAGTAAAATTCATTGACTTTATGATCCGGGTTTTTGGCTTTTTCGTCGACCATAACGGATAAGCGCGTCTCCGACTCCTCTTCCCGAATCGGATCTTCCAACGAAACGAGCGACATGACGGAAACGTCTTGCAGCATCTGTTGGAATTCTTTTTCCGATATGCCTAAAAACTCGCTCATTTCCTGATCTGAAGCCCCTCGCATGTGTTCCTGCTCCAGCTTTTGGTAAGCTTCCTCGATTTTCTTCGCCTTTTCCCGAACGGAACGCGGAACCCAATCCCCCTGTCGCAGTCCATCAAGAATGGCACCGCGTACTCGCCAGGAGGCATACGTTTCGAACTGCAAGCCGCGCTTGTAGTCGAACTTTTCGATCGCGTCGATTAAGCCCATGACTCCATTGCTGGCCAAATCGTCCTTTGAAACGTTTTTCGGGAGTCCCACCGCGAGCCGCGAAGAGACGTAATCGACAATGGATAAGTGATTCTCGATCAGTTTCTTCTTGGCTTCGACATCGTTATGCTCTTTCCAGCGGATCCATAAATCCAGGTGATTCAACTGACCGGATTTGCGTTCATCCATTGCTATCTCCCTCCTTCATCCTCTGTAAGATGACGTACGGCTTTCGCCAGTTCTTCGGGATCTTTTTCTTTCGTTGATACCAACTTTGGCGGATTAAGCGGCTGAAAGTCATCCATCTGGCCCGTTCGCTCTTCGGTTACCCGAGCCTTATCCGCATCCGGCTTCAGTAAATCATTCAGCTGGTCGCTTTCATCCGGCGTGACCAGATCTAATCTAGCCCCTCGAACGTCGTCGTCCAAAGCAGCCCCCGGCTCCGAAGAGCCGCTGCCTTCCTTATCTTTGGGCAGCGGTTCAAGCGCGCCAAGCACGACGCGAAAAAGAAACGCCAAGAGAAACCAGACTGCCGCTCCGATTCCTCCCCGAATCAGACTTGTTACGGGAAGGTTGGTTCGGACCGCAAATAAAAACGTAATAACAAATCCGATCAAAGCGAATATCAGATTGACTCGTATGGTTCCCTTCATCGCTACAATTCCTTTACCCCTTTTTGAACGCTGCGTATAGTTAAAATTCCGGTTTCCGAACTGATTTCGATCGTTCGGCCATAATTAGCCCCCGTATCCTCACTGTACAAGGAAATCCCCAGCTTCTTCAGCATTTCTTTGCAAGATTCGACGTTTCGGGGCCCTATACGCATCGTATCTCCACTCCCTGCAAAAGCGAACATCTGCGCACCGCCTGCCATCTTGGCAACCAGTCTCCGCTTGGAAGCCCCAAGATCGACCAATTTATCCACCAGTACAGGAAGGGCAGTGTCTGCATATTTCGCTACATTAATCTGGCTTTCACGCGCAATATCCGATGAGGGAAGCATGACGTGAGCCATACCGGCTACTTTGATCTGCGGATCGTACAGCGTCAAACCGACGCAAGAACCGAGTCCCGTGGTGCGAAGAATTCCGGAATTCCCGACTACGTTCAGATCGGCCATGCCAACTTTGACCAGATTTTTTTCGTCAGTCATTGTCAAGCGGAACTCCGAGCGCCGTAAAGATTTTATCAAACGATTCCGGATCCGGAATGAGGAAAAACTGTCCCTCAACCTCATCGTTGCCTTGTACAAACGTCGTGTCGATCAACAATGCGGCGTCGCCCATCTCCCCAAACTGAATCATACCATAACTCAGGATTGCGCCCGCCATATCCAATGCAAGTGCGGGCACGGTAGGCGACATGGCCAGATTAGTGAAATCAGCCAGTGAGGACAAATAGGAGCCTGCCAAAATGTTGCCGATTTCGCCGAGTGCCGACTGTTCCATCTCCGTCAGCTCAAGTCCTTCTGTCGGTTCAAAGGCCCCCAAACGCTGAAGCAACGACTTGCCGGCTTCGGGTCCCATGATATAGAACAGATTGCCCGGCGCATCTCCTTCAACGCGGAAGAAAACCGTCAATACGATTTTTTCCGCGCCGCCTACCTTCTCCGCAATATCTTCGAAGGGAAGAATCTGTACTTTAGGAACGGCCATATCGATCGGTTTATTCAGAAGTTGCGATAACGCCGTGGCAGCGTGACCCGCACCGATATTGCCAACTTCCTTCAATACGTCAAGTTTAAATCCTTCCAGCTTCGAAAAGATTTCCATAACCTAGTCCTCCAGCTGCTCGAGGTGAGCCACTTCGCCCCGATTCAGCACTTCTGCCAGATTCAACATGATCAACAAACGATCTTCGCCAACCTTGGCTACGCCGTCCAGATACTTGGCTTTGACTCCTCCGACGACTTCGGGCGGCGAATCGATGTTATCCCGATCCAAATCAACCACATCGTTCGCGGCGTCGACGATAAAGCCGACTTCCATGTCCCCGACCGCAACGATGATGATTCGAGTCTGATCGGTGTATTCCGATTCTTCGAGATTAAAGCGTCCTCTCAGGTCGATAACCGGAATGACCACGCCTCTCAGGTTGATAACTCCTTTGATGAACGAGTAGGTTTTCGGCACGCGGGTGATCGGCATCATGCGTTCAATCGTACGCACTTTATCAACGTCGATACCGTACTCTTCATTACCCAATGCAAACACAATTACCTTAATTTGTTCTGCCACAAAAAAATCCCCCTTTATTGAGCCTTGGCCCCTTAAGCGCATAGAATGCTCCGCTTGGCATGCAGCTTACTTTTTCCTCCGAATACCAAGCGGTGAATCGTCTAAAACCGAAGCATTTCGCTTCAATTATTTGATGAGCGCATTTGGATCGAGAATCAGAGCGACTTGACCGTCCCCGAGTATCGTCGCGCCGGAAATCCCCTGAACCTGCGGCAGATATTTACCCAGGTTCTTGATGACGATTTCGTTTTGCCCGATAAACGAATCAATAGCCAATGCAGCCAGTCGATCTCCTTTGCGGATCACGACGATTTCCGTTTCCTCTTCATCCTCTTCGCTGTAGTCCGTAGCATCGAAGAATTTGCTTAGCGACATCAACGGGATATGCGCATCGCGATAAGGAATCAGCTTGCTTCCGTGTACATTGCGAACCTGCTCCTTGCGAATAATGCCGGTCTCGACGATCGAGGACAACGGAATCGCATATTTTTCGGAGCCAAGGCGAATCATCATGGCGGAAATAATGGACAGAGTCAGCGGCAGTTGAACAGAGAACAGCGTACCCTCGCCCAGCGTCGACGTGACAGCGACATGACCGCCGAGCGTAGCGATTTTGGACTTGACCACGTCGAGGCCCACGCCTCGGCCCGAAATGTCCGAAATGACTTCGGCCGTGCTGAATCCCGGAGCGAACAGCAATTGATAGACTTGTTCGTCGGTCATCGATCTGGACTCGTCTTCGGTTACGACGCCTTTTTTGAGCGCCGAAGCCAGAACTTTGTTTCGGTCGATGCCTTTACCGTCGTCTTGGATTTCGATAAACACGTGGTTGCCGCTGTGGAAGGCACGCAAGTTGACCGTACCTGTCTCCGGCTTGCCTGCTGCAACACGCTCTGCGATCGATTCAATGCCGTGGTCAACGGAGTTGCGCAACAAGTGGACCAGCGGATCACCGATTTCATCGATAACGGTACGATCGAGTTCAGTCTCGGCACCCGTGATTACCAGATCCAGTTTTTTGCCAAGTGACTTCGCAAGATCCCGTACCATCCGCGGGAAGCGGTTGAAGACGGTATCGATGGCGACCATCCGGAGTTTCATGACAATGTTTTGCAGGTCGCTGCTTACGCGACCCATATGCTCGACGGATTCCGTCAATTCCTGGCTTTTGATTTCCGTCGCCAATTGCTCCAGACGAACACGGTCAATCAGCAGTTCGCTGAACAGATTCATCAGTACGTCCAGACGTTCGATATCCACGCGAATCGTGCGGGAAGGCGCAGCCACAACTTTCTTGGCGGCAGGTTGCTTATCGTCAGCGGCTGCTTTTTCCGCCACGGGTTCTATCGTCGGCGGCGCTTCAACGACAACAGGAGCAGCAGGAGCTTCCTCTTCTTCCTTCTCAAGCTTTTCAGCCAGTTGAGCAAGGGTATCGGAATCGATAGAAACCAGCTTTGCATCTTCGATTTCGGACAGGTTCAGGATCATGGTACGCAGTTCTTCCGGATCCTTCTCGGTAATGAAATAGAGGGAGAAGCTGCGATCAAATTTCTCCTGCTCGATTTCCTGTACGGTCGGATGCGATTTGACGACTTCCCCGCTGCGCTCCAACAAGTCGAAGACCATGTAGGCGCGCGCTGCTTTCAGTTGGCAATCTTCCCGAATAGAAACTTCGATATAGAGCACGCGATGTCCTGCTGCCAGCGACTGTTCGAGAATCGAATGTTGGAATTCATCAAGTTGAATCTGCTCTTTGGAAATGGCAGCTTCCGTGGATGCCGCCGGCGCGTTTGAACCGGCATTACCGGATGCTCCGTCTTCGTTCGGAACTTCGCCGCGCACAATAGCTTGCAGCGATGTCACAATCGAGGATACGTCGGCTTTACCTTCGCCGCCCTGCGTAATATCCTGTACCATGGCTTCAAGCGCATCCAAGCTCTTGAACAAGGTATCAAAAATAAAGTTTTGCATTTTCAGCTTGTCATTACGAACTAAATCGAGAACATTCTCCATCTGATGAGTCAAAGCAGCCAAATCTTCGAAGCCCATCGTAGCAGCCATGCCTTTCAGCGTATGCGCCGAGCGGAAAATGACTTGTACGATACTGATGTCTTCCGGGCTTCCTTCCAATTCCAGCATTTTTTCGTTCAACGATTGCAGATGATCATTCGACTCATCAATAAACATGGATAAATACTGGTTCATGTCCATTGCGAGACACCTCCTCCATTAAAGTGCAGTTAAGATTTGACGACCTGGTTTAATTTCGTTGCAATTTGCGGCAGAGGAAGCAGGTGCATAACACAGTTTAATTCGGCGGCCGAGCGAGGCATGCCGTAAACTACGCAGGTCTCTTCGCTTTCTGCAATCGTGGTGGAAACGCCCGAGTCGTAAAGCTTCTTCATTTCTTTTGCCCCATCACTTCCCATACCCGTCATAATCACGGCATGGCGACGGATTTCGTTCATCGGTAACAATGAATCGAACATGGCACCGACGGACGGCTTATGACCATTTTGCGGCGGAGCATCAGACAACTCGATTGCATACTGGCCGCTTCCGGAACGCTTGACGATCAAATGTTGACCGCCTGGTGCAATGTAAGCCGTTCCTTTGCGAAGAGCCATGCCATGCTGGGCTTCAACCACTTCGAGCGGACTTAGCGTATTTAAACGCTGCGCCAGCGAATGCGTGAACTTTGGCGGCATATGCTGCACGATCACGATCGGAGCGGGGAATGAAGCCGGAATGTTTTCAAGCAATTCTTTAAGTGCCCGCGGGCCGCCCGTTGAACATCCGACCGCTACGATCTGGTCGATATGATCACCACCGGAGGCCCGGGTTCCAGAAACTGGAGGAACAATTTGACGTTCAGGAACCTTGCGCTCCGGCACTTGGCTTTTTGGTGCAGAGGCCGCAGGCTTTGGTGCAGGAGTCACAGATTCGACGCGTGTCTGTGGCTTATCCACTGGAGCAGGCGTTCGCGTTGCCGCAATTTTTTTGTCTTCCTTCTTATCTTCGCGTGCAATAGTGGGTCGGCTGGACGATGGCGGTACAGACGCCGGCGGCGCGACCGAAGGCTTTGGCTTGGATGCGGAAACCGCATTCCGCTGTACAGGAGCCGATGTCTCTCCAGAAGAAGCATCCTTGCGGGGACGATTTTCCGGAACTGAAGACTCGGCCTTTGGCCTCGGTATTTCAAAACCTCGTTCTTCCTGCCGCCGAGCAGGAGCCTCCCCCACCTCTTCATGCTGCTGTTCAGGCGTAATCGGAGCTTCGACGACTGCCTGAGCAACAACGATCGGAGACGGCTTGTCCTTGCGCCAGGCCGAATCGTGCACAGCCGCATGAAGTTGTCGAAGCAGCGCCTCTCCAACGCCTTCAATGTCCTGCGAATTGGATACCGAAGGTTTGCGAATAAAGTCGAACGCTCCTGCTTCCAGCGCCATGATGGTCTCTCGCATTCCTTCTTCATTAATCCCCGACAACATGATAACGGGCAGCGGGTATTCGTTCATAATATGCTGAAGCGATTCCAGTCCGTTCATCTCAGGCATTTCTACGTCCATTGTTACAATGTCCGGTTTGATTTTTCTAACTTTCTCGACGGCTTCACGCCCATTTTTGGCTGTATCCACGACCGAAAATGATACGTCCCGTTCAATCAGGTCAGATACGATCTTCCGCATGAAGGCGGAGTCGTCTACCACAAGCACGCGATAGGGTGTCATATCCTCAACTCCTGTCCTGCTCCATAATCAGTTTCACCGTTTTAATAGTTTGCGTACAAAGCTTTTGAATCCTTTCGGCGAATCGGCTCGAACCTGCAAGGATTGTTGTGCGTAACGAGATGCCAGCTCTTGGATGTCTTTCGAAGCCTGACTGTTTGGAAACCGGATAGAAAAAGGCGTCTGTTTCTTAACCGCCTGGCTCACATGCGGGTCATCGCTGACATGGCCGAGCACGGGAATGTCCAAATGAAGGAACTTTTCCGCAACAAGCCGTATCTTGTCGGCTGTCTGCTGGGCCTCGCGGCGATCTACGGCACGATTCACGACTAATCGAAACAATGCTGCATGTTCCAAATCATGAACGACCTTGACCAATGCGTAAGCGTCGGTAATAGCAGTCGGCTCGGGCGTCGTAACTACAATGCATTCGTCGGCAGCCGTGATGAAACGAATCGTTTCCTTGGACAACCCCGCACCGGTATCAAACAGGATGTAATCCATGTCGTGTGCGATTTCTTCGATCTGCCGGGTAAAATAGAGCAAGTCTTCTTCCGAAAGCGAAAATAGTTCAGTCAAACCTGAACCGCCTGCAATAAAAGGAAGCGAATTCGGACCGGATTGAATAATCTCGCTCATACTCTTTTCACGATTCAACAGATGAAACAGATTGTACTGGGAACGGACACCCATCAACACGTCAATATTGGCCATTCCGATGTCGGCATCGAACACCAACACCTTCCGCCCCAATTTCTGTAATTCCAAGGCAAAGTTTAAGGTGAAGTTCGACTTTCCGACACCTCCTTTTCCGCTGGTGACCGCAATGATGTGTGCCGTCTTTTCCTGCGTGCCGGAGGAGTCGCGTTGCCTCGAAGGGTCTGTTCCGAGCGAAGAAATCAGTTCTCTGAGCGCCGCGGCCTGATCACTCATATCGTTTGTTCTCCCAGCAGGACGTCAACGAGCAAGTTTCCGCTAGGAAGCAGCAGATCGTCAGGCACGTTTTGTCCGTTCGTGATGTAAGAATACTTGAGCGGGTAGCGATAGAGCAAGCTAAAAATACTGCCAAAGCTGCCCGTCTCGTCGGCTTTGGTAAAGATCACTTTGTCGAGCTTGTACTGGTTGAAGTTATCCGTGATTTCTGCCATGTCCTTGTATTTGGACGTGAGGCTGAGCACGAGATAAGTCTCGCTGTACTCGGCGGGAGCGATCAGCGCTTGGAGCTCGGATACCAGCATCTCGTTTCGATAATTACGTCCTGCCGTATCCATGAGAATGAGATCGCAACTTTCAAGCTTCTGAAAAGCTCTCTGCAAATCTCCCGGCGATTGCACCACTTCAAGAGGAACATTGAGAATGGACGCATAAGTTCGAAGCTGTTCAATGGCGGAGATTCGGTAGGTATCCGATGTAATAAAGCCAACTTTCCGCTTTTTCTTGAACATCTGCTCTGCAGCCAATTTCGCAATCGTCGTCGTTTTTCCGACACCGGTAGGACCGGCAATGTAGACAATGCGAGTATCGTCGCCAATTCCCCCTCCTTCACGATTCTCGGTGAAGGCACGAATCTCCTGCCGAAACTCCTCGGCTGAAGAATTTGAAAAGGCGGGACCTTCCTTGGCGCGTATCCGCTCCAACCAATCCTGGATCAAGGCTTCATCCACATGTTGCTCTCTAAGCTGCACAAGCAGTTTGTCGAGATTTTCCGGCATTGGATCGGATTCATCATGATTGCGCGAAAGCTTGTCGATTATTAGGCGCATCTGATGCAATTCTTCATAAAGCCGATCTTCCCGTGCCGGTATGCCATCTTGTTGGAACTCGCGGATGCTTCGCTCCAACTGGCGCTGCTGCTCGGCTTGCAATGTCAAATCAGGCTCTTCTTGAATCATTGGAGTCTTGGATGGAACCGCCGCCAAAACGCTCCCACTAGACAAATTATCGGAAGATTGGGCCTCAGGTTTTATACGTAGGTCCTCAAGACCCTGATTAAAAGAAGAAACTGCGACATTTTTCCCATTCAAAGGAGAAGATTCGACAGATTCAGCCTCTGGTTTTTGCGGATTTGCTACATTGCTGGCTTTCCGATAAGCCCCGGCGCCCACGCTTCGCGGAATAGCTGCCGGAACGGGGAGCGGAGCCGCTGCGGCTTTTGGCCGAGCAGGCTCCGTTTCTTTTTTATCACTTTCAAGCGCAGCCACAACTTCCAATCTTTTTTTACCGAACAGGCCGAATACTCCGCCGACTTTCGTTTCCTTGGTGCTCAGAATGACGGCGTCCGATCCGAGATCCGTTCGAATTTTTTGCATGGCTTCGATCATGGTCTCGACTACATAACGCTTTACGATCATAAGTTCACCACTCCGACACTTTGAATTTCGACACTCGGTTCAAGCTCGCTATAGGAAAGCACCGGAATGTCCTGCATTGTACGCTCGATAATTTGGCGCATGTACATGCGGATTGTCGGCGAAGCAAGCAGGATCGGCTGTTGACCGGACTGAACGGCACGGTTAACTTGCTCGGTCAACTTCTGATACACCGTTTGGGTAGATACCGGATCAAGCGCCAGATAGCTTCCCTGTTCGCTCTGCTGTACGCTTTCCGCTATCTTCTTCTCGAGATTCGGTCCGACCGTAATCACGCGCATCGTTTCCCCTTGCTGGGTAAACTGCTGCGTAATTTGACGGGACAAGGCTTGACGCACATATTCCGTCAAGATGTCCGGGTCCTTGGTGTACGTACCGTAGTCTGCCAATGTCTCGAAGATTGTAACCATGTCGCGAATCGAGATTTTTTCTTTAAGCAGCTTGATGAGCACCTTCTGAACATCGCCGATTCCCAATAGGGATGGAATAAGCTCGTCCACCAATACCGGATAGCTTTCTTTGAGATTGTCGATCAGAGCCCTTGTTTCTTGACGGCCAAGCAGTTCGTGCGCGTGACGCTTCACGAGTTCCGTCAGATGAGTCGCGACCACAGATGGTGGATCAACAACGGTATAACCGGATAACTCCGCCCGTTCCTTGGTCGCTTCATCTATCCAGAGAGCCGGGAGTCCGAAAGCAGGCTCCATCGTCTCGATCCCGCTGATGCTTTCATCGTCGAACCCTGGGCTCATTGCCAGGTAATGGTTGAGCAGCAACTCGCCCCGCCCGACGATATTTCCTTTGATCTTAATGACGTATTCATTCGGCCTCAGTTGGATATTGTCGCGAATCCGGATAACCGGAACGACAAGCCCCAGCTCAAGGGCACATTGACGCCGAATCATAATGATCCGATCCAGCAAGTCTCCGCCCTGCTGCATATCCGCGAGTGGGATCAAACCATAACCGAATTCGAATTCGATCGGATCGATCTGCAAAAGACTGACTACACTCTCCGGGCTTCGAACTTCTTCGATCTGTTGCTCTTCTTCCTGTAATTCTTCCGCGACTTGCTTTTGATTCAGGTTGCTCTGCATCCGCCTTGCCGCGAAAAACAATAGACCCGAAAGAGGCAATGTGGAGAACCAGTGAATCGGAGTCAAAATGCCGAGCAACGCGATAGCCGCAGCTACGATATAAAGCAGTTTCGGATAAGAGAAGAGCTGACCGACGACATCATCGGCCAAGTTGCCTTCCGAAGTCGCACGCGTCACGATCAGACCGGAAGCTGTAGAAATGAGCAGCGCCGGGATCTGGCTGACCAATCCGTCGCCGATCGTCAAAATCGAATACGTCGACAATGCGTCTGCGAAAGCCATGCCGTGAATGGTCATCCCGATAATAAAACCGCCGACCAAGTTGATGATCAGCAAGATGATACTCGCAATCGCATCCCCTTTAACGAATTTACTTGCACCGTCCATTGCACCGTAGAAGTCCGCTTCGCGCTCGATTTTAGAACGTCTTTCCCGCGCCTGTTGCTCATTAATCAGGCCGGCGTTCAGATCGGCGTCAATGCTCATCTGCTTGCCGGGCATCGCGTCGAGCGTAAAGCGCGCTCCTACTTCGGCTACGCGTTCAGAACCTTTGACAATAACGATAAACTGGACAGCAACCAGAATCAGGAACACGATAAATCCGATTGCAATCTCTCCGCCCGCGACGAATTCGCCGAAGGTCGCAACAACGGAACCCGCATCTGCCTGGCCCAGAATCAATTTGGTCGTCGAAATATTAAGCGACAACCGGAAAAGCGTGGTGATCAGCAGCAAAGCCGGGAAAATCGAGAACTGTAACGCTTCTTTGGTGCTCATGGCGAGCAGCATGATCAACATGGCAACGGCAATATTGATGACGATTAAAATATCGAGCAGCCAGGTGGGAATTGGCAGAATCATCATCAGAACGATTCCAAGCACACCGGCAAGAATCACTATGTCCGTTTTCTTCATCATTTTCTCCCTCCGGGCTCGATTACTTCACTTTACCTTTTAGTTTATATACATAAGCCAGCACTTCGGCCACCGCTTGGAACAGATCTGCGGGAACGGTATCCCCGATCTCGGCCTGAGCGAATAGAGCGCGTGCCAGCGGCTTATTTTCCATAATCAAGACGCCATTGTCTTTTGCGATCTCCCGAATGCGAAGTGCCACGAAATCCTGCCCTTTTGCCACGACTTCCGGAGCCTGCATTTGATCGCCGTCGTATTTGAGCGCTACCGCATAATGCGTCGGGTTGGTAATGATGACATCGGCGGTCGGAACGTCCTGCATCATCCGCTGCATTGCCATACGACGCTGCCGTTCGCGGATTTTGCCTTTGATCATCGGATCGCCTTCCGCTTTCTTGTACTCGTCTTTGATATCTTGCTTGGACATCCGGATGCTTTTCTCGAATTCGAATTTCTGGTACATAAAATCGAACACCGCTAGAATAATCAAAGCTGCACCGATTTTTATTCCCAGAGACATTGTCGTGGAAGCGGCGAAACCGAGAATATCTTCCAGAGACATCGAGTGCAGAATCGAGATAACGCCCATTTGCCCCTGAAGAGTCGTAAAAACCAGAAAGCCGATTACTGACATTTTCAAGAGAGATTTAAGCAGTTCCACGATCGAACGAAGCGAGAACAGGTTTTTGGCGCCTTTGATTGGATCAAGCTTGCTGAACTTCGGTTTCAAGCCTTCCGTTACGAACAACAGCCCGTATTGACCGAAGCTTGCGAGAATCACGATGAGAATGACGGCGATGAAAATGGGAGCCAGAAGTTTCAAGATTTCCAGCATGTATTGCATCATCATGTTCATCACATTATCGACCGTAATTTCCATCGTCATTCGATTGTTAAAAACATCCGTGAACATATGCGTGATCGATGTGCGAAAGTTACCGCCGAAGATCATCAACATTACGATACAAGTTAACAGTAAGATCGAACCCGGAAGTTCTTGGCTCTTTGCAACCTGTCCCTTTTTCCGGCTTTCGTCGCGTTTTTTGGGCGTTGCTTTCTCTGTCTTTTCACCTGCAAACATCTGGAGGTCGAGTTTGTGCCTAAGCTCCAAGCTTCCCGCCTCCTCTCGCTGTCAGTCATCATCCACCCGATCCGGGTCTCTCTCCAACTGTGCCCAAAAACCCTTGCATGGTCTCAGCCATTAGTGAAAATAAATTATCGAAAATATAAGTCAAACTTGGCATTAACAATAAAAGTAGAATAAGCCCTACTATAATTTTGATCGGAATGCCGATAACAAAGATATTAAACTGCGGAGCCGTCTTTGCTAAAAAGCCTAAACCTACGTCAGTCAAAAACAAAGCGACGACGATCGGAGCAGCCATTTGAAAAGCGATCACCATAGCAGCCGCGAAAGCTTTCAGAAAAAACTCCATCAAATTTCCGTTAGAAATCTCCGTAAACAGTCGGTTATCGATCGGAACCCAGTTGTAGCTGTAGACGATAGCGTCCAACAACCGATGGTGTCCGTTCATCGCCAAGAAAAGAAGCATCGCGATCATATACTTGAATTGACCCGTAAGCGGCGTGACCATCCCGCTCGTCGGATCGAATACGGTCGCCATGCCGAAACCCATCTGGATATCCAAAATCGCTCCGGCGATCTGAATCGAGACCAAAATCAGGTTGGCCACATACCCAAGCATTAATCCGATCAAAATTTCTCTTACGATCAGCAACACATAACTGCCGTCGAATGCCGCCGTTTGGTTCACTCCGTAGCTTAAATAAACCAAGAGTGCCACAATCGTTGCCAAACCCACTTTAAATCGAGTCGGTACGTTTCTCGAGGAAATCAGAGGCGCTACGACAAAAAATGAAGTGATCCTACAAAACATCAATAAGAAAACCGGAAAAGCCTGCATCAACGTTGTCATCATAAACCGGCCTTACCCTATATACAGATACAGGTTATTTAAAATATTGTACGTAAAATCGACGAGCGTATTCAGAATCCATGGACCGAAGATCAGAACAGAAAACATAACCGCCACGATTTTCGGCACGAATGCCAGCGTCTGTTCCTGAATCTGCGTCGTCGCTTGAAATACGCTGACGATCAAACCTACGACGAGTGCCAGAATCAACATTGGAGCACTGGCTTTCAATACCACGTATATGGCTTGACCGGCAAGACCGATAATGAAGTTTGAATCCATGTTACTCCTCCTCCCGAGTTTATCTGATCTCTACTGCGTCATCCCGAATCAAAACTGAGAAGCAGCGATTTGACGACCAGATACCACCCATCCACAAGCACGAACAGCAAAATCTTGAACGGCAGTGAAATGACAGTCGGCGGAAGCATCATCATCCCCATCGCCATAAGCGTACTGGACACAACGATATCGATGACGAGAAACGGAATGTAAATCATAAAGCCCATCTGGAATGCTGTTTTCATTTCGCTTATGGCATAAGCAGGTACCATGACGGTAAGCGGGATATCCTGGAAGCTTTCCGGTTTCTCCGCGCCCGTATAATCCATGAACAAGAGCAAGTCTTTTTCACGCGTATGTTTGAACATGAATTCCTTCATCGGAACCGACGCCTGATCCAGCGCTTCCATCTGCGTCAACTCGCCTCGTATGTAAGGCTGTAACGCCGTATCATTGATGGAAGAGAGCGTAGGCGACATGATAAAAAGCGTTAAAAAAAGTGCTAGTCCCACGAGCACCTGATTCGGCGGCATTTGCTGCGTACCGAGCGACGTTCTGACGAAACTGAGCACAATGACAATACGTGTAAAGCTGGTCATCAGAACCAAAACCGCCGGAGCGATACTGATGACGGTAATCATAAGCAGAACCGACAAGGTACTTGTCGCCGGTGTTCCGTCCGAATCTCCGCCTATCTGAAGATCGATATTCGGAATCGGGTTTTCCGTACCGGTCGCATGAGCGGTCGGCAAAACTTGAATGAACAAAGCAGCAATCAACAAGGCAAAAGTAATCGTTAATTTTTTTTTCATGGTTCCCTCGATCGGTCAACAGATTCCTCTTTTTCCAGCAAATCGTCGACCTTGCGTCGACGGTCCGAAGCTTCCCGCAAGCGGGTCTCGAACAATTGCTGGAACGAAGATGAATCGAGTTCCTCCGTCTCGGAAGGAGTATTCGATCCGTTGCGGAATCTGGATGTGAGTTTCTCCGCCCAGGCGGGCAGAGCGATGTTCGGGCCGGCAGAGTCCTGCACCAATGCCCCGATCAACATCTCGACTTCCTCGGCATCAGAAATTTTATCAATCAACGAAATGTTTTCACCAACGCCGATCAAATAAATACTGCCGCCGATTTCGACGATCTGCAACGATTTGTTTTGGCCGAGGCCGACTCCGCCGAGTGTACGGACAGAGCGGCCGCCAAACCAACCCCGATTTTTTTTGCCCAAGTAGCGGATCAAAAAAACGATGAGGGCAACGATCGCGATCAGGACGAAGATTACCCATACCAGATACGAATATACGCCGGTATCCGCCGAGAAGTTCGGCTGGCCTTCGCTCAATAACAGCATAGGCGGTGTTCCTTACGCGCCAAGCGTTTTGTTGATCGCCTCGATAACACGGTCGGATTGGAACGGTTTAACGATAAAGTCTTTTGCGCCCGCTTGAATCGCGTCAATAACCATCGCTTGTTGGCCCATGGCCGAGCACATAATAACTTTAGCTGCCGCATCCAACTTTTTGATTTCTTTCAGTGCAGCGATTCCGTCCATTTCCGGCATCGTGATGTCCATCGTGATCAGGTCCGGTTTGAGTTCCTTGAATTTTTCTACAGCTTGCGAGCCGTCTTGAGCTTCGCCCACAACCTCGAATCCATTTTTAGTCAGGATATCTCTGATCATCATGCGCATGAAAGCTGCGTCGTCCACGATAAGAATACGGTTTGCCATTGATTAAAAATCCTCCCTGTCGATTACGTTATTGTAAGTTTTGAATTCGGTCCCACTGACTAACGATATCCGTTACGCGAACGCCGAAGTTTTCGTCGATGACGACCACTTCCCCCTTGGCGATCAGCTTATTGTTCACCAGAATGTCCACCGGTTCGCCGGCAAGCTTGTCGAGCTCGACGATGGACCCCTGCGACAATTCGAGAATATCTTTAATCTGCTTTTGGGTCCTTCCTAATTCTACGGTGACTTTAAGGGGAATGTCCATCAGTAATCCTAAATTATTTTCGTCCGCTTGTCCGTAACCACCGTTCTGAAGGTTGCCGAACTGTACGGGCTGTACGTTGACGTTGCGTCCCGCATTCCCGTAGTGGTTGGGCTGAGGTGGTTGCTGCTGCATCGGCATCTGTCCATAAGCCGGATACTGCATGCCGTAGTCAGGCTGCATGCCTGGAGCTCCGTATCCCGGATAAGGCGGTTGCTGCTGCATCGGTGCGCCATAAGGCGGCATACCCGGCTGTTGTTGCTGCTGCCCAGCAGAAGCTGCATAAGGGTCCTGATAAGGCGTGTTCTGAACCTGCGGCTGTTGCTGAACCTGCGGCTCTGGAGCAGGTGTTTGAACAGGAGGCTGCGCCGCTGCAACCTGCGGTTGCGGTGCTGGCGGCTCTTCTTCCGTCATTCCTCCGCCGAGCAGCATATCCACCATATTTTTTGCAAAATCAACGGTAATCAATTGCATGAGCGTCGAATCAATCAAATCTCCGATCAGGAGACGGAACGAAACTTTGATAAGGGTCTCTTCGGCTGGAAGGTTGCTGACTCCGTCTCCGCTGCTGACATCCAGGATGTCGATAGCCGGAGGCGATATGTTGACAAAGCGGTTAAAAATCGTAGACATGGACGTCGCAGAAGAACCCATCATTTGGTTCATGGCTTCTTGTACGGCGCTGATATGGATTTCGTTCAGCTCTTCATCCTGCGGATCCCCTTCCCCGCCAAGCATGAGGTCGGCAATGATTTGGGCATCTCTTGTCTTGATAACAAGCGAATTAATTCCTTGGAACCCATCGACATAGTTAACATGAATCGCAACATGAGGCTTCGGAAACTCCGATTCGAATTGGCTTCTTGTGATAATCGAAACTTTCGGTGTCGTGATATCAACCTTGCGACCAAGCAACGTCGACAACGCGGTAGCTGCGCTACCGAATGTAATGTTACCAATTTCACCCAGTGCGTCCTGCTCAAGAGGCGTCAGAAAGTCGTCGACGGTTTCCTCGGCTCCTGCCGACGATAATCCTCCATCGTCCGATTCGGACTGTTTCAGCAAGGCATCGATCTCTTCCTGGGACAAATAATCTTTACTCGTCAAATTCCTCAACTCCTTCGTCGACGATCTCATCGATTTGCACGGCAATCCGGTCTTTGATCATGCCCGGACTTCCAATAAATTTCAGTCTTTCTCCGATACGGATAGCAAGGCCTTCTTCCGTAGCCTTATTCAGCGTAATTACGTCTCCCGGAGCCAAACTGAGGAATTCGCGAATCGTCAGTTGGGATTGTCCAAGCTCCGCGATGACCGGAAGCTCGGCGCGGGTCACGCGCTGACGCAAGGCTTCGAGTTCTTCCGGAGCGCGCGCCTTTTTTTGAGAAACGAACCAATGGTGTACGGACAGCTTCGACATGATCGGCTCAATCACAACGTGCGGGATACACAAGTTGATCATGCCGCTTGTATCCCCAATTTTTGTGCTGAGCGAAATCAATGCGATGGTTTCGTTAGGCGAAACAATCTGCATAAACTGCGGATTGGTTTCCAACGCTTCCATTCTTGGCGAAAGGTCATAAACCGTCTTCCATGCATCTTGCAGGTTTTCCAATGCCCGACTGAAGATACGCTCCATAATGATCGTTTCGATCTCGGTGAGCGCTGCTGGCTTAAGAGGGGCGGTTCCACTGCCTCCCAACATTCGATCCACCATCGCATACGCAATGTTCGGATGGACTTCCAGCACCATTCGTCCTTCCAGTGGCTCCGCTTCGAAAATGTTCAGAACGGTCATTTTCGGAATGGAGCGAATGAATTCGTCGTAAGGCAGTTGTTCAACCTGCACGACGCTGATTTGAACAAAAGTGCGGAGTTGAGCGGAAAAATAAGTAGTCAAATTTCGCGCAAAGTTCTCATGAATCCGAGTCAAACTTCGAATATGGTCCTTGGAAAAACGTACGGCTCTTTTAAAGTCATAGGAGCGGATCTTTCGTTGCGTTTCTTCTTTTTTGAGTTCTTCCGCATCCATTTCGCCCGAAGAAAGCGCGGCTAATAATGCGTCGATCTCGTTCTGGGATAATACATCAACCAAACCTTTCACCCCCCTCCCATAGACATGGCCGCCCCAGCAGGTACGGCCCTGAACTCACTCGGTAAAGCTAAAAGCAAAGCCTATTAAAGGGTTGCCAAGATAAAGTTTGTAATATTTACGCTCACGACTTCGCCTTCCGGCATTGCTTTGTTGATGAGGTTTTTAAGTTTTGTATTGAGTTGCGTCTTTCCTTTTGCCGTACTTAAAGCTTCTGGCGTTGTATCAGCGAGCGTCATCAAGATAATCGGTTTGATAGTAATTTCTTTGATTTCATCAAATTCAGCTTTGACTTTGGCATCGCTAAGCTGAACGGAGAAGTCGATCTGCACGATAAAGGAAGGGTCCGACAGGTTTGTTTTGATACCTGTGATGTCGGAGCTAACCGCTACAATTTCTTTTGCAGTAAGATGCTTTTCCTGCTTGACTTCTTCTTTTTCCCCTGCTGCATTTGCCGTATCCTTATTGTTACCCAACACTAGGAATACCGCCACTACGATTAACGTGATCGCCAGGAACATCGTAATGATCCATGGTAAAAGTTTCTTCATTATTCTTCTTCCCCCGTATTCTGCACTTTGATCGAAGCACTGTGCAGGCCGATTGTGGCATAATATTCGGTCATCAGCTTGACGACGTCGGCGGCCTTTTCCAGCACGATCATACGCTTGCCGTTAACCAGTGTGACGTAAGTATCCGGCGTTTCCTCAACTAACTCGATCTGCAGCGCGTTAAGCCACAGAGGCGAACCGTTCAAACGAGTGACTGGAATCATGGTTTTCCTCCCGTAAAGCTGGCGGGAAAGCGACTTAATTAAGCCGCCTTCCCGCCGCTAGTAATCCGGATTAACGTTTCAGGTTTACAACTTCCTGCAGCACTTCGTCAGAGGTTGTGATGATTCTGGAGTTTGCTTGGAAACCGCGCTGAGCCGTAATCATTTCAGTGAATTGATCGGTCAGATCGACGTTCGACATTTCGAGTTGGCCGGCTACGATAGCTCCTCGAGATGCATTGCCTCCTTCATCCGCGCCAAGAGGCACAGCTCCATCACCCGCGTCGTCGCCGGCCATTGCGTTTACGCCCATTCTGTACAAGTTGCCGCCTGCTTTTTCTAATCCTTCAGGATTTCTAATAACAACGACTGCCAGTTGATTATCAGCCGTTACTGCACCTTCTGCATCCCTGATCGAAATAATGCCATTGCTTCCGATCGAAAAACTCGAGCCCTGATCGATCGTTATTGTCTCTCCCTCTGTGTTCAGCACAAACATTCCGTCCGAATTGACCAGATTGCCGGCTCCATCCACATGAAAATCGCCCGCTCTTGTCAAGAAAGTCCCACCTGCAGCGTCACCGCCCAGCGAAACTGCAAAGAATCCGTCTCCGTCAATACGTAAATCTGTAGGATTGTTGGTGGTCATTGCACTGCCTGCCAAATGCAAAGTGTCAATCGATCCAATGGATACACCAAGTCCAATTTGTTTGATATTAGAGCCGCCCCGTTCATCTGTAGGAGCTGTAGCGCCCGCCGAAGTTTGACTGAGAATATCCTTGAACATCACGCGGGAAGACTTGAATCCGGTCGTGTTCACGTTGGCGATGTTGTTACCGATAACGTCCAACTTGGTTTGGAAGCCTTTCATACCCGACACGCCCGAATACATGGATCTCAACATTAAATGATTCCTCCTATGATTTCACACATTTTGATTTGGTTTGCGTTATTTACCTTAATTACATTTTACTTTCTTTGGTAGAAAAAGTCCCAGCTAAAAAGTGCTATTTTTTACCGCGTCATGCGTTCGGCGGTAATCCGGCTTCCTATCGGTCCGGCCGGTCTAACTAGGAAACAATGACGGCACTGTCGATTTGAGTGAATACATTATCTTTCATCGAACCTCCGTCGACCGCTGTAACAACCGTACGATTACGGACGTTAACGATCAAAGCCATGTCTTGCATCAGGACGAGCGATTCTTTGGAACCTTTTGCAGCAGCCTTGTCGATCGCGCTACCCAGTTTACGAAGTTGTTCGGAGTCGAACTGGATGCCTCGTTGTTCAAGTCTCTTCGAAGCATGCCCGCTAAACTTAAGAAGCTTTTCTTCAAGAACGGTCTGGAAGTTTTCCTTGCCAGCTGCCGATGCTGTTTGATTCCGCGAAGCAACCGGTGGGATTTTCGCCGGATAAAGCTGGCCTACGCGAATCGGGTCATTCATTTTACACCTCCGTCGTTGCCGGATTCACTTGTACCGGCTGCCTCCTCTGTCGAGGATTGAGAGGTTTGTGTTCCGGATGCCTGTGCTTGCTGGGCAGCAGCATCTGTGTTTGTCTCGCTCTTCGGTGTTTCCGTCGTCGTATCCGCAGCCGGTGCTGTGCCTGCTGTCGGAGTCTCGGATGTTCCTGCCGGCTCAACCATGGTGATATCCGAAGTCGGAACCAAATACTCGCCGACTGCCGCATACATCTTGCCGTCCTTTTGCAGAACAGAAGCTACATTACCCGTCAAGTAGTTAGCCGTTTCCGAATCGTACCAAGTAATTTTCTGTCCGATCAGTTGGGAAGCCGTTCCCATCGAAGAGTTCATTTGAGTCAATTGAGTCGACATATTCATCAGTTGTTCCAATGAAGAGAACTGTGCCATCTGCGCCGTAAACTGCGAATTGTCCATCGGTGCGAGCGGATCCTGATTTTTCAGTTGCGCGATCAGGATGGTCATGAACTGATCTTTGCCCATCGTTGCAGCATCGTCTGTTTTTTTTGCTGCAGCCTTCTGTACGTTTTGCGTCGAATAGTTCGGCCAAATATTCGTTGTCGAAACATTGCTGTTTGCCAAAATCGAACCTCCTGTCTGAATTAAGCTTCGGCGATAAACGAGCTTCCGGCTTGTGCGGCTGTCTTCTGTCTCAACCATTCGCCGAGTTCTTCGCCAAGCTCTGCCGTCAATCTTGCATCGTCATTGCCTTCTTCTCTGGAACGCGATCGTCTGCCTTGTTGTTGTCCATTGCCTTGCTGTCCGCCGTTCTGATCCATTTGAGATTGCAACGAGGAGCTTTGCGTGACTTCAAGTCGTTCAACGGTCAAGCCTTGTCCCTGAAGCGATCCCCTAAGTTGCACCATCTGCTGCTCCAGCATATCTTTTGCAGCGGCGTGTTCCGTCACAAAGTGGGCCATGAGCTGTCCGGCATGCATAGTGATTCGAATATCCACTTTACCCAGATGATCCGGTGTCAGAGTGATTTTCGCTTCGGTAAAGCCTTGTTTTTGCAAAATTTCCAAACGGTCCACAACCAGTTTCTCCACCTCTTGAGCCATACGGTGCATAGGTACGGCTTCAACAGGCTTTGCAGGAGTTGTTCCATTTGTTCGAAGTGCCAACTCGCCTGCCGTGATTGTTCCTTGAGTTTTGAACTCTTGCGTTGTTTCCTGGTTCCGCCCATCTTCTTGCTGCGTACCGGCCCCGCTTTGCTGCTGCGTCTGTGCTTTTGAAGATACGACGGTTTGCTCGGAACTCTTGGCTTGAGCTTCTGTTGCCGGCTTCGCATTCTGATCATTTTTGACAATCTGCTGCACGTCGTCTTGAATCCTGAAAGCCTCGGCAGCCTGCATGGAGGTCTGCTTAACACCGGATTTTGCGCTTTCTTCAACCGTTTTGACCGTCTGTTCGAGAGCGGCCAGAACCCGCTGAGCTTGTACTTTCATTTCCGGAGCCGTTTGACCGGACTTCTGCATGTCAACCAATTGCGTTACCGTATCCTGCAAAGCAAATTTGAGTGTCGCCGGATTGGAAGCCAAGGTTTCTAGCGCACTTGCAGCAGCTTCCTGTCCTTCTCCCTGCGCATTTTCACCCTGCGATTGCGCATTCAGCACAACTTGGGCCTGCTGAATCCAACTTTGAAGCATGGGCATCAATTCCGGATTTTCCGTCAACTGTTCATCCAACGCGTCTAATTGATCCAACAGTTCGTCGACTTTCGCATCCAGCTTTTCGGCTTCTTCGCCGTCGAGCGAACCTTCGTCTCCGGACGCTTCTCCCGCTGCCGCAATCAATTGTTGCAACGCAGCCAATAAAGGATTTGTCGGCGTTTCGGTTGCCTCTCCTGCATTGCCGCCTGTCATTGCGCCGCCCATCAGCTGTTGAAGCGATTGACCGAATATAGCCGCTGCCCCGGTCGTGCTTGCTGCTGTAGCTTTACCGCTTGTTACCGGTGCTGCTGATCCTACCGTCATTCCTGGAATCGTCATTCCCATTTTCTAATTGTTCACCTCCTCTCAAGTGGGCGTTAACCGCCGATCAATTTGTTAGCCAGGGAAGCTGCGGTTTCGCTATCTGTACTTGCCATCTGCGACAATATACTCGAGCGTGTCGAATCGTCTACGGATTTCAAAATGGTCAACACCTTCGCTTGATTGGTTTTTGCCATCTGGATCAACAACGTCGCTGCGCTTGAAGCATCCATTGAAGAAAACGTTTGGCTAAGTTGATCTTGATTCAGCGAGCCCGTGGTCGAAGTTGCTGCTTGAGCCGGCTGTTCGGAATTGTTCGCAGCGGCCCGCGCTTTATTAGCCGCCGTTTCCAATGCCTCAGAGGATGCTGCGGACTTCAACATGATCGATACTTTGGCTGCTTTGTCCGCCGTCATTTTTTGCATGATTCCCGATCGTTGTTCCGTACTCATTGCACCAAGGATCATGGCAATCTCTTCATCCGTCAACGTTTCCAGGATCGGCGCCGCTTTGCTTGCGCTCATGGAACCGTAAGTTTGAGCTAGCTGCTTCACCTGTTGACTCGGTCCCGGATCTTTCTCGGGCTCAGCTGCTGCTGCCGTTTGCTCCTGCTGGGCTTTCGCGTCATCCACCTGCTTTTGCAGGGCATCCACTTGAGTTTGCGTGTCGGCCTGAGCCTTTTGTGCAGTTTTCAACTCGGTGTTCTTTTGTTCGAGCTGAGTCTTCAGCTGGTTGATTGTCGCTTCGGCACTTGCAGCCTGTTTCTCTTCTTGTCTCTGTGCTTGTTGTTCCGGCGTATAGGTCGGCTTCGGAAGCATCGATCCGACAACGGGAATTTTGTTGGCGGTCTCCAGTACGGAGTTTCGCGCTGTGGGATTCAGTAAAGTCAAAAGAACTCCGACCAACACGATTGCGAACAGCACGGGAGCAGCGAACAATAAAATTCTGCCTGCTTTACTCCCCGACGGTTCTTCTTCCAGGTTGGCTTCCGCCTCCGCTCCAGTTTTTGCCATGCGTTTAACCTCCTTTTACACGTCCTGCCGCATTTCAGTATTAGCGGGCACGGGAGGCGAAACGAACGGTTGCCATCTCGTCAAGTTCGTTTTGCTCACGGAGCATTTCTTCTTTTTCAAAAGATTCCAATGCTTTGCCTCGCGCCTGCAGCCATACTTTTTCGTCCAGCATCTTTGTCGTAAGCTTCTCTTTCTTTTCTTCGACTTTTACCTGCGCAGTTTGAATATCTTGCCGTTTTTGCAGGATGCACTGATCGATATAGTTCACATAATCCTGCATTTGTTGAAGTTGGAGAGCCGATACCGCACCTACCGTCTGTTCCTGAATGGAGTCCACCAGCGAACTCTTATCCGAAAACAGCCTGCCCAGCGTTTGTTCTTCGGCATTCAGTTGACCAATCGCCGAGGAAAGGTGCATTTCTGCATGATTCTTTTCGCTGGTTTTCAAATCCACGACTTTTTGAAATGAATAATTGAATTTCAACATTTCTTAGGTCAACTCCTTGAGAATTCTTGAATTAAACGTTCAATCGTTTCATCCAGCGTGGTTTTTTCGTCCACCTTTTGTTTCGTAAAATCCCAGATGCGTTGAATATTCTCGATGGCTTCGTCGATTTCGGCACTCGATCCTCTTTGGTAGGCTCCGATATTGATCAGGTCTTCCGATTCTTTGTATACCGACAACAATCGCTTCAAGTTGTTAGCGGCGTCCGTTTGGATCTCCGGCGAAATGTCTTTCATAACCCGACTGATGCTTGCGAGAACGTCGATGGCCGGGAAGTGTCCGCGATTCGCGATTCCGCGGTTCAGTACAATGTGTCCGTCGAGAATGCCTCGGACCGCATCCGCGATCGGCTCGTTCATGTCGTCGCCGTCAACAAGTACGGTGTAAAAGGCAGTAATGGAACCCGTAGGTCCCGTTCCTGCTCGTTCAAGCAATTTGGGAAGAGTGGCGAATACGGAAGGCGTATAGCCTCTCATCGCTGGCGGTTCGCCTACAGCTAACCCGACTTCGCGCTGAGCCATGGCAAAACGCGTTACCGAGTCCATCATCATCATGACATTCATTCCGCGATCCCGGTAATATTCAGCTATACTCGTGGCGATCAATGCAGCCTTGATTCGAACCAAGGCCGGCTGATCCGATGTAGCCACAATGACGACTGACCGTGCCAATCCTTCCGGTCCCAAATCCCGTTCGATAAAGTCGAGTACCTCGCGGCCCCGTTCTCCAACGAGGGCGATTACATTGATGTCTGCGGATGTGTTTCTGGCAATCATCCCCATTAATGTACTTTTACCCACACCGGAGCCGGCGAAAATACCTACCCGTTGTCCTTTACCGATTGTAAGCAGCCCGTCAATCGCTCGAACGCCGACATTTATGGGTTCATGCACTCTCGGACGCTGTAATGGATTGCTTGGAGTGTTGAACGTAGAAGCGTGTGCCATCCTGGCGGGAAGCATCGAGCCGTCAAGCGGTCTTCCAAGGCCGTCCAGTACTTTTCCCAGAAGCTCCGAGCCGACTTGTACGGTAAGGGGTTTGCCTGTACCGACCACGTCGCACCCTGGGCCGATCGACTGCAATTCACCTAACGGCATCAGCAGAACTTTGTTTTCTCGGAACCCGACAACTTCAGCCTGCAACGGAGGAGCTGTTTTGGTCGGGTAAATGTAGCAAACTTCGCCGACGCTTGCATCGGGGCCTTCCGATTCAACCATCAGCCCGATGACCTGCGTCACTTTGCCGTTGACCCGAATCGGATCAATCTGTCTGAGTTGATCCAAATACTTGTCGACCAAAATTTCTTTCACACCGCCACCTCCATGCCGTCGTCCTCTTTACAATGATTATTCTACACGCTTATAAAACCCCCGCTAAGGCTAAAAAGTGCTATTTCCTGCTTATAAAAAAACCCGGCAACCTACCTGAATTCCTATAGGCTGCAGCTAAGACTAGGAATGTCTTCGTACTCTTTAGGAGCCGGTCGATTCGTCATGCAAAGCAAGTCTCAGCAATTCGCGTTTGATCTCCACTAATTGAGTATCAATTCGGGCATCTACGCTTCCGAAGTTCGATCGAATGACGCATCCGCGATCTTTCACTGTAGAATCAGGAAGAATTTGCAACTCCGCTTGCGAGTCGATCGACATAGCAAGCTCTTCCCGCGCGGAATTGATCAGCGAAAATTGCGAAGGGGCCACGCAGAGCGTAATCGTTCCCTGCTCCCTTTTACGCGACAGAGTTTGACGGATCAGGTTAAGCGTTAATTCCTCGTCTTCGGCCAACTTGCGATCGATGACCTTTTCCGCGATTGCCGAACTAAGTTCAACCAGGAACGGCTCAGACTCCTGAATGATTGCTTCTTTGGTTTGAATGGCTTCTTGGATCAACGCTTGGGCTTCTTCTGACGCTTCCTGCATGCGAACGGCAAGTTCTGCCTCCGCCTGTGCCTTGCCTTCCTCATAACCTTCGCGGAATGCCTGCGTCTTAACCGCTTCTACAAGGTGTTCATCCTGCTCGCGCCTCTCCTGCCACCACATTTCGATCTGCTGCTGCGCGTCGGCGAGCATCTGCTCAGCCTGCTGCGCCGCATCCCGAATCTGAAGTTCCGCGAATTCTTTTGCATCGCGGATCATTTCATCTTTCAGAATAATCGTCTGTTGATCGGCAACCGGTAAAGGGGACTTTTCGTCCTCATCGGCGTGTGGTTGCTGCGAAGCATAGTGCCGGTGCAAATCCAGTTTGACAAAGTCCTCTTTGGGCACATATTGCGAAGATTTAATGAGGTTAGACAATGATATCATCTCCTCCACCGCGTGCGATGATGATCTCGCCCGCTTCTTCCAGCTTACGGATAATCGTTACGATGCGAGTTTGAGCTTCTTCGACATCACGCAACCGAACCGGTCCCATGAATTCCATTTCTTCGCGGAAGGTATCCGCCATGCGTTTGGACATATTTTTGAATACCACTTCGCGAACTTCTTCGCTGGCCACTTTGAGCGCAAGCTGAAGATCGGCATTTTCGACGTCGCGGATAATCCGCTGAATCGAACGATCGTCGATATTGACGATGTCTTCGAACACGAACATTCTTTTTTTGATTTCCTCTGCCAACTCCGGGTCCTGAATTTCGAGCGAGTCCAGAATCGTCCGTTCCGTTCCGCGGTCTACGCCGTTCAGGATGGATACGATCGACTCGATGCCGCCTGCCGTTGCAAAATCTTGAGTGACCGTTGACGAAAGTTTCTGTTCCAGCACACGCTCGACTTGAGCAATAACTTCAGGCGAAGTGCTGTCCATCATGGCGATCCGTCTGGCAACCTCGGCTTGTTTCTCCTGAGGAAGCGAAGAAAGAATGATCGATGCCTGCTCGAATTGTAAGTAAGAAAGGACAAGCGCGATCGTTTGCGCGTTTTCGTTCTGAATAAAGTTCAGAATTTGACTTGGGTCAGCTTTGCGCGCAAAGTCGAACGGACGTACTTGAAGCGTAGCAGTCAAGCGATTGATAACTTCCAACGCTTTTTGCTCGCCGAGCGCTTTTTGCAGGATATCTTTAGCATAGTTGATACCGCCCTGCGAGATGTATTCTTGTGCCAAACAAATTTGATGGAATTCGGCAAGTACCGAATCTTTTTCCGAACTATCCACTTTTCTTACATTTGCTATTTCGAGCGTAAGTTGTTCGATTTCTTCGTCCCGCAAATGTTTGAAAATTTGAGCCGAAACTTCCGGCCCGAGCGAGATTAGCAGGATCGCCGCTTTCTGTCTTCCGCTCAGTGTTTGCGCGCTTGCTTTAGCCACACTTCTTCACTCCTATTCATCGGCTAACCATGTGCGCAGCAGATTGACGAACTCATCCGGTTTCTTTTTGGCGAGCGATTCAAGCTGTTTTCGCATTTGGCTCTCCCCGCTGACCGTATCGAGGTTGATGGACGGCATCTCCGCCGGTGTCGGCAGCTCCATTTCTTCGAGCAATTCTTCTTCGCGATTTTTTCTTCTGCGGCGTACGACCAGGAAAATGGCAACGGCCAGCAAAGCAGCCAGTCCGCCGATGATGCTCCATAACAGGACTCTGGAAATTCCGGTATCGGTTGAAGCGGTTTCCGTGGAAGGTGCCGTAGACATCACAAGAACTTTTGCAGTCAGTTCTGCGTCGTTATAAGTAATGCCTGAATCTGCCAGAGAAGCCGAGACAATATTTTTCAGAATATCAGTGATGTCATCTGTTGTTTGTTCTGCCAATGTTCCGGTTGCAGGTGGTTCAATGGCCACATTTATGGTTAAGTCTTTTACAATATAAGGGCTTTGCACGATTTGCTTGGTAATTTGGTTGACTTGATAGTTGACGATCTTATTCGAGTTTTCCGAAGTGGTCTGACCCGCGGTAGTGTCTCCCGGATAGGTGGGAACGGCTTCCGTACCTGTTCCGGCTACTCCGCTAGTAGGATCGCCTGCACCCGTATAACTCTCCTGAATATCCTGCACGCTGATTTCGATCCCCCGCATATTGTCCACATCGACCGGCGAATACGTGGTTTCATTCGCATTGACCTGATCGAAATTAAGTTTGGAAGCAACGAGGACATTTACTTTGTCCGCGCCCACGATCGTACCGAGGAACATCTTCACGCTTTTTTCGATATCGCTCTCATATTTCCGTTGAATCGCAAGATTATCCTGAATGGAACTTGCGGCCCCCGCACCGAATCCGCTGCCTGCATTGGAAGCATATAAGAGGGTATTATCGCTGGTAATCGTGATGTTTTCGATCGGAAGGTTGGGCACCGAACTTTTCACAATGTTAAAATAGCCATCAATGACGTCCTGACTCGGTCTGAAACCCGGTTTGAATGTCATGACGACCGAAGCGGAAGCCAGTTCTTGATCTTCGCTGTTGGCGAACAAGCTTTCTTCAGGGAGATTGACAAGTACTCTTGCGCTTTCCACGTTGTTCATTAATTTCAGCAAAGACTCGATTTCGCCATTCAAAGCGCTTTTGTATTTAACGTTGAATTCATTTTCGGTCATTCCGAGTGCCGATGTCGTCGTGCCGAACATTTTGTTGAACCCGATCGACCCGCTTTGAATGATCCCCTGCGAGGCTACATCTACGCGTGCTCTCGCCGCATTCGTGCTTGGTACGGAGATACTTTTCCCATCATCGCTCAACTTATACGGAATTCCGGCCCCATCCAGATACGTCATGGTAGCCGCAGCATCTTCCCCGTTCAAATCCTGAAAAGCCACTTCATATTCCGTCTTGGAAAACTGCATGGTCAGAATTACGATCGTCAGCAGCGTAATCGCAACAGTCGATACCAGCAGGGCCTTTTGAGTTTTGCTAAGCCGATTCCAGTAACCCAAGAGCGAATCCTTTATTCGGGTTAGTCTTTCATTCACAGTTTCACCCCACTACGCAGCATTATACTTAAGGTTATTGAAGATTACAGTTGTGTACGCATGATCTCCTGATAAGCTTCGATGACTTTGTTTCTGACTTGCGAAGTCAATTGAAGACCCAACAAGGCTTGCTCGGATGTAATCATGACCTGGTCTACACTCGCTTGTCCAAGCATGAATTGTTTCCCGGTTTGATCGGCTGTCTTCTCCATGTCCGATACTCCTTGAAGTGCATCTTGCAAGTATTGACCAAAACCCTGCATAGCCTCATGCGGAGTCGTAGAAGCTGTTTCCTGCGTAGAAGAAACGGCACGATTAGCGAGTTGAACCGGGTTGAACATGTGGTTTTGAATCATTTCAATCTCCCTTTCTATTATCGCTTATGCTTATTTGCCAATCTGCAACGCTTTTGTAATCATCGCCTTCGTGGCATTCAACGCGGTTACGTTAGCTTCGTAGGAACGCGTCGCCGAAATCATGTCCACCATTTCTTTTGCGATATCGACGTTCGGCATTTGTACGTAACCGTCAGCGTTCGCATCCGGGTGAGTCGGATTATAAACCAGCTTGAAAGGCTCCTGATCTTCCTTGATTCCCGTAACTTTGACCCCGCTGGCCGAGCTTTTCCCGCCCATTGCCGCATTTAGCGTCTGCGCGAAAGGAGTTTGGTTATTTTCGGCGAGAACGGCAACTTTCCGGCGGTAAGGTTGAACTTGACCGTCAACGACTTGCGCTCGCGTCGTATCCGCATTCGCGATGTTTGACGAGATAATATCCATGCGCAAGCGCTGCGCGGTAAGCGCGGAAGCACTGACGTCAAATCCGTTACTGATTCTCATAGTTAAGCATTGCCTCCCATCGCGGTGCGCATCATTTTAATTTGATGATTGACTTCTTCAATGTAGGTGTTGTAGCGCAGCTGATTTTCGGCCAGGCTCGTCATCTCGGTATCGACGTCCACGTTATTCTTGTTGTTATTCATGGCAGTGCTGTCGTCGCTGGTAACTTTTGCAGTAGGAATGGAACCGGCCGAACCGATGGCAATATGACGGGAATTGGTAATTCGTCCCTTAATCGAACTTACACCGTTCATCTCCGACTGAAGCAGGCTCTCGAAGGATACTTCGGAACGCTTGAAGTAAGGCGTATCCGCATTGGCGATGTTGTTGGAAATGACTTGCTGTCTCGTATTCGATGCATCGATTGCGCTACGCAGACGATTAAAGCCGGTATCGTTCAAAATATTCATCGATTCCACTCCTTTAGTTAATAAGCCTTGTGCATTTTATAAATTATACAAAATTAAATTCGACTAAACTATTGTTTTTTTGCAGTTCTTCCGAGAATTTGGTCGAAGCCTTTTTGGCTCCGCGAATCGGGAATACACCCATGCCCGCATTCCTTATAATGTCTACTCTAAGTTTCTTCGAGTTGGTCCTATAAAACAATAAGAAAAAAGCCCTATCTTTCCATAGTTGAAAGACAGGGCTTTTTCTTATTTTGATCGCTAGCTTACAAGTATCAATACGATGTGAAAATTGAATAGGCTTTCACGAGGAACTGCTGTAAACGATTCAAGAAGATTCCTCATTTTTCCCAAATGAACAAAAAAGTCGGTGTTACAGAATGTACTGGCTCAGATCTCGATCTTTTGCAATGTCGTCCAGCTTCTCCCGCACATATTCCGGCGTAATCATCATTTGTTCCAAATTCAATTCCGGCGCTTCGAAAGAAAGATCTTCCAAAAGCTTTTCCAAAATCGTATGCAAGCGACGTGCACCGATGTTTTCCGTATTCTGGTTTACGGAAGCCGCGATACTTGCAATCTCATGGATTGCCTCTTTGGAAAATCCGATTTCGATGTTTTCCGTTTTGAGCAGATCCGTATACTGTTTGGTCAACGCGTTCTGCGGCTCAGTCAAAATGGCGATAAAGTCTTCCAGCGTCAAACTTTCCAATTCGACCCGAATCGGGAACCGTCCTTGCAATTCAGGAATCAAATCGGAAGGCTTGGATACGTGAAAAGCTCCTGCTGCCATAAACAGGATGTAATCCGTTTTTACAGGACCGTACTTGGTCACAATTGTGGAACCTTCAACAATAGGAAGGATATCCCGCTGCACGCCTTCCCTGGACACGTCAGGACCGTGTCCGCGACCGCTGCCGGCGACCTTATCGATCTCATCGATGAAAATGATACCGGCCTGCTCGGCACGACGTACGGCCTCCTGATTAACGTCATCCATGTCGATCAGCTTCGAGGCTTCTTCTTGCGTCAGTGCTTTACGAGCTTCGCGAATAGGCAATTTGCGACGTTTCGTACGCTTCGGCATGAAGTTGCCCAACATCTCCTGAATGTTCATGCCCATCTGGTCGTTTCCTTGACCGGCCAGCATATCGAACATATTCGGCATGGCGTCTTCGACGTCGATCTCGATGATATCATCTTCCAGCTTGCCTGACAACAGGTTGAAGCGAACCTGACGTCGACGCTCGCTGAGCGAGCCTTCTTCATAACGCGTTTTTTCCGGCTCTGGCTCCGGCGTAGTCTTCGACTGGCCGCCGAACAGCATTTCAAACGGATTCCGCTGCGCGGAAGAAGATTTCGCGGCCGGCACCAAAATTTCAACGATGCGTTCGTTTGCCATTTCTTCCGCCCGATCCTTAACCTTCTCCGTACGCTCCGCTTTCACCATGCGAATCGATGTTTCGACCAAATCGCGCACCATCGACTCGACATCGCGTCCCACATAACCGACTTCCGTAAACTTGGTGGCCTCGACTTTGATAAAAGGCGCTCCGACAAGCTTTGCCAAACGACGTGCAATCTCCGTTTTACCGACGCCCGTAGGTCCGATCATCAAAATATTTTTCGGAGCTACTTCATCACGTGTTTCTTCGGGCAGCAAGCTACGACGATAACGATTGCGCAGAGCAACGGCAACCGAACGCTTTGCCTTTTTCTGTCCGACGATATACTTGTCCAGTTCCGCTACGATTTCCCGCGGTGTCAGGGCTTCGTTTTTCATGCATGTACCCTCCACTTCTAGGGCGCGCACCCAAACGCATCGACTCTACTCGTTTAAGTACCGCCGTAATTGGCATTAAAGTTCTTCGACGATAATGTTGTCGTTCGTGTACACGCAAATCTCGGCCGCAATCTTCAGTGACGCTTGCGCAATCTCTTTTGCATCCATCTCCGCATGACGCTTCAACGCGCGAGCGGCCGACAATGCAAAGTTGCCGCCCGAACCGATCGCGATAATATCGTCGTCCGGTTCGATGATTTCTCCGTTTCCCGAAATCAACAGCATGCCGTCTTTGTCCATCACGATCATCAAAGCTTCGAGTTTTCGCAGCATTTGATCCGTGCGCCATTCCTTGACCAATTCAACGGCCGCGCGCTGCAAATTCCCCTGATGCTCCTCCAGTTTGGCTTCAAACTTCTCGAACAACGTAATCGCATCACCTACTGAACCCGCGAACCCGGCAAGAATCTGCCCGCGATACAATCTGCGCACTTTCTTGGCATGTTGTTTCATGATGACATTTTGTCCCATCGTAACCTGGCCGTCGCCAGCTATAGCCGCCTTGCCGTTTTTGCGCACCGCGCAAATGGTCGTCGCGTGAAACGAAATCTCCATCGTGATCCTCCTATTCGGGCTGTACAATTAATTGCGAACAGCGTTCAACGAATGTTCTTCCGTGAAGGCCGCCAGCTTATCGAGTGCTCGCATAGCCAAAGCTTCATTTTTTTCTTTTTTGTTGCGGATTTTCTTCTCGGGCTTCGGCAACAGACCAAAGTTTGCGTTCATCGGTTGGAAATGCTCCGGGTCGGCTTCCGTGATATAACGGGCCATGCCTCCGAGCGTCGTTTCTTCCGGGAATACGATCGGTTCGCGTCCCAAAGCTTGATGCGCCGCGTTGATACCGGCAATCAGGCCGGAAGCCGCCGATTCCACATACCCTTCAACGCCGGTCATCTGACCCGCAAAAAATAGGTTCGGACGGGCTTTGCACTGGTAGGTCGGCTCAAGCAACCGCGGCGAATTGATAAATGTATTGCGGTGCATGACGCCGTAGCGAACGATGTCCACATTCTCAAGTCCCGGAATCATTTGGAATACGCGCTTTTGCTCGCCCCACTTCAAGTGCGTTTGGAAGCCGACCAGATTGTACAGCGTTCCGGCTGCGTTATCCTGACGAAGCTGAACGACAGCGAAAGGAATTTTGCCCGTGCGCGGATCAGGCAACCCGACAGGCTTCATCGGTCCGAATAATGCCGTTTGGCGTCCGCGCTGCATCATCACTTCGATCGGCATGCAGCCTTCGAAGTAGATTTCTTTCTCGAATTCTTTAAGTTCCGCTTTTTCGGCCGTGATCAATGCTTCGTAGAAACGATCGAATTCTTCTTCGGTCATCGGGCAGTTCAGGTAAGCCGCTTCGCCTTTATCGTAACGGGAAGCCAGATACACTTTGTCCATATCGATCGAATCTTTTTCGATGATCGGAGCCGCCGCATCATAGAAGTAGAAATACTCTTCGCCCATAAAGCTTTTGATTTGCGCGGAAAGTGCCGGAGAAGTCAAAGGTCCCGTTGCAATGACCGTGATGCCGTCCTCCGGGATCTCCGTCACTTCTTCTTCGCGAACGTCCACCAGCGGATGCTCTTTAAGAGCCTGGGTAATGCCGCCGGAGAAAAGGTCGCGGTCAACGGCCAAAGCGCCGCCTGCCGGGACCGCGCTCGCATCCGCTTTACCGATGACCAGCGAATCCAGTCTGCGCATTTCCTCTTTCAACACGCCTACCGCGCCCGTAAATCCGTTGGCGCGCAGCGAGTTGCTGCATACCAATTCCGCAAAATAAGACGTATGGTGCGCCGGCGTTTTCACTTTGGGACGCATCTCGTAAAGCGTGACCGGAACGCCGCGGCTGGCAATTTGCCAAGCCGCTTCGCTTCCCGCCAACCCTGCGCCGATTACCGTTACCCGCTGCGTGTTCGAACTTTCATTGTTGCTCACTTCATGTTCCCCCTATTGCTTTATCCTTCAGCTGTATCTTCGTTGTCTTCCAACACTTCCGTATGATCGCATGACGTACATTGCAACTTCGTTCCCTGTTTGCTGCGCTTCTCGATCATCAGCGAAGAGCAGACCGGGCAAGGCTTGGCGGACGGGCGGTCCCACGATACAAAATCGCATTCCGGATACTGATCGCAGCCGTAGAAGACGCGTCCTTTTTTGCTGCGGCGTTCGACCACATGCCCTTCCTTGCATTTCGGGCAAGTGACGCCGATATTTTTGACGATCGGACGAGTATTCCGGCAATCCGGGAAGCCCGAACAGGCCAGGAATTTGCCGAAGCGTCCCATTTTATAAACCATAGGCTTGCCGCATTTATCGCAAACCTCGTCCGAAACTTCGTCCTGAATTTCGATTTCTTTCATTTCTTCTTCCGCAAACTCAAGCCGTTTCTCGAAGGTTCCGTAGAACTCCTGAAGCACGCGTACCCACTGCTCGTCGCCTTCTTCCACATGGTCAAGATTTGCTTCCATCTGGGCGGTAAACTCGGCATTCAGAATCTCGGGGAAAAACTCTTCCATTTGCTCGTTGATTAGCTCGCCAAGCTCCGTCGGAACGAACTTTTTCTCTTCAATCGCGACATAGCCGCGTTTTTGAATGGTTTCGAGCGTTGGCGCATACGTACTCGGGCGTCCGATTCCGAGCTCTTCCAGCGTCTTAACCAGTCGGGCTTCCGTATAACGGGGCGGCGGCTGCGTGAAGTGCTGCTTCGGCTCGATCTCTTTGCGTTCGAGATGATCGCCTTTGGCAAGTGCCGGGAGGAACTTGTCTTCTTCCACGCTTCCGTCGTCATTGCCTTCCACATAAACTTTCATAAAACCTTGGAAACGCACTTTCGAGCCGACGGCGCGGAACGTCGCATCGCCTGCGGCAATATCGACCGATAGCGTATCCAGCACGGCAGAAGACATCTGGCTGGCGACAAAGCGTTCCCAAACCAGTTTGTACAAACGGAATTGATCGCGGCTCATGAACGTTTTGACGGATTCCGGATCACGGGCGATCGAAGTCGGACGAACCGCTTCGTGCGCGTCCTGGGCGCCTGCCGATTTTTTCGAATATTGGCGCGGCGTTTCGGGAGCGAATTCTTCGCCGTAGCGTTCACCGATAAAAGCTTTCGCTTCTTCCTGCGCGCTGCCTGCGATCCGCGTGGAATCGGTACGCATATACGTAATCAGACCGACAGTGCCTTCTTTGCCGAGATCGATGCCTTCATAAAGCTGCTGAGCGACCGACATCGTTTTGGCCGCTCTGAAGTTCAGCTTGCGCGCGGCCTCCTGTTGCAGTGAGCTTGTCGTAAACGGAGGGGACGGATGACGCTGGCGTTCTTTCTCTTTCACTTCGCCTACGACAAAATCCTTTCCTTCGAAGGCGGCCAGTACTTCTTTGACATCCTGCTCGCTGTGAAGTTCCTTTTTGGCACCGTTCAACTGATGGAATTTCGCTTCGAAGTCGTTGCCTTTAACCGCAAGGCGAGCCGTAATGCTCCAATACTCTTCCGGAACAAACTCGGAGATTTCGTTTTCCCGATCAATGATGAGCTTAACCGCAACCGATTGTACGCGTCCGGCAGACAATCCTTTTTTGACTTTTTTCCAAAGCAGCGGGCTGATCTTGTAACCGACCAGACGGTCGAGGATACGGCGTGCCTGTTGCGCGTTAACCAGATCCATATTGATCGGACGCGGCGTCTTGAATGCATCCTTCACGGCCTGCTTCGTAATCTCGTTAAATACGACGCGGCAATCCTGAACGTTATCGATGTCGAGCGCATGCGCCAAATGCCATGCAATTGCTTCTCCTTCGCGATCCGGGTCGGCTGCGAGATAGACTTTTTTGACTTTTTTGCTGGCATCCTTAAGTTCTTTCAGGATAGAGCCTTTTCCGCGGATGGTAATGTATTTCGGATTGAATTCGTTTTCCACATCAACACCGATCTGGCTTTTCGGCAGATCCCGAATATGCCCCATTGATGCTTTGACGATAAATTTGCTGCCTAAGTATTTGCCGATCGTTTTAGCCTTTGCAGGCGATTCCACGATGACGAGCGAATCCGCCATAGGTTCGTCCTCCTCTCAAGTTATGCAAGCGCGGCTTTCCGAGCCCCCTGCCCTGAACCGCGCCTATTCTTCAATTGCTTCCATAGAATATAAATAAAGGTAGTAGGTATAAGGATGAGGTCAGCGGACCGGTTCCCCGATCCATGCATATACGGCTCCGGAGAGCGATTTCACCTGACTTTTTATGACTAACGATAGCAGAACGGAATGTAAAAGTCCAAAATCCCAAGATGTTTTCCGTTGAAGCTCATCGATACTCGCATCCCCTTGCTCCAATATAACGTATATCTTCCGCTCCTCTTTTGTCAATTTTTCATGTACCTCTTTTTTTGCGGCTCTTGGCGTAGACGGAACGAACAGATGCGTATACTCCTCCAAAATGTCGTTAGCGTCGGCACAGGGTTTTGCTCCGTTTTTAATCAATTGCAAAGTTCCCAAGCTCTTCGGCGAGGTTACGGGACCCGGCACGGCGAAGACGTCCCGGCCGCAATCGAGCGCATAATCGCCCGTAATCAGCGAACCGCTTTTTTCCGCGGCTTCGACAATCAATACCCCTCTCGACAACCCGGCAATGATCCGGTTGCGCAGCGGGAACAGTCCCGGCGAAGGACGCGTGCCCGGAGGGGATTCGGATACGATCAGCCCTTGCTCCGCAATCTCCCGGTGCAAATGATTATGTTCGGGCGGATAGGCGACATCGACGCCCGCACCCAGCACCGCAATTGTTGCGCCGCCCCGGCGAAGTGCTTCGCGGTGGCTGTAACCGTCGATGCCCCGAGCCATTCCGCTGACGAGGCAAACTCCGTTTTCCGCCAATGCCCCTGCTATCCGTTCGCAAACGACCCGTCCGTAAGCGGTCGGCGATCTTGTCCCGACAATCGCAATACTAAAATCCTTTAGCAATTCCCGACGTCCGATCGTGTAGAGCATCCAGGGCGGCTTGGCGGATTCCTTCATTAAAGTAGGATATGCCTCGTCGAAGTAAGACATCGGTTCGATCCCGCGCTGCCGTAATCGTCCAAGACGTTCACGAGCTTCTTCAAGTCTAATATTCCCCGCTGCTTTCGCCAGCTTGACTTGCGCACCCAGTGCCAACCAGGTCTGCTCAGGAATCCGAAAAAGTTCGTCAAAAGGAATCCCTTTATGCCAAACGATTCTCATCAATGTATGGATACTCTGCCAACCGATTCCTGTCGTCTCATGCAAGGCCATAATCCATAGCGCTTCCGGCGACCATTCGTGTTTCATGACTACTTCACCTCTCCTGCTTCCAGTTACTGCCCGAAAAACGCAAAAAGCAGCCCTTCCTCCCCATGGGGAAAGAAAGGCTGCCTGCCTTGGTTCCGTTCAGTTCTAAATTAAACTTTCACCTTGCCATTGTGCCAGAAAAACGCCAACGAATCAACCGGCTGTAAACGTTTCAAGCACGCCTCGTTCTTCAAGTACGGCTACGAGAGTCGCACCCATTTCGGCCGGAGTCGGAGCGACGCGAATCCCGCACTCCTCCAGCTTGGCGATTTTCTCCGCAGCCGTACCTTTGCCGCCCGAAATGATGGCACCCGCGTGCCCCATCCGTTTCCCCGGAGGAGCCGTAGCACCGCCGATGAAGCCGACGACGGGTTTGGTCATGTTGGCTTTGATCCATTCGGCGGCTTCTTCCTCTGCCGTGCCGCCGATCTCGCCGATCATCACCACCGCTTGCGTGCCTTCGTCTTCATTAAAGAGCTTCAGGATATCGATGAATTCCGAACCCTTAACCGGGTCGCCGCCGATCCCGACCGCCGTAGATTGACCGATGCCGCGCGTGGTCAATTGGTGCACGGCTTCATAAGTAAGCGTTCCGCTGCGAGAAACGACGCCTACTTTGCCCGCTTTATGGATATACCCCGGCATGATGCCGATTTTGCACGCTTCCGGCGTAATGACGCCCGGGCAGTTCGGTCCGATCAGCACCGTCTTTTTGCCTTCGAGATAACGCTTGACCTTGACCATGTCCAGCACCGGAATGCCTTCGGTAATACAGATCACAAGTTCAAGTTCGGCGTCGATCGCTTCCATGATGGAATCCGCGGCAAATGCAGGCGGTACATAGATTACGCTAGCCGTCGCACCTGTTTCTTTAACTGCGTCATTTACAGTGTTGAACACCGGAAGCTTCACGGAGCTGCCGTTTTCAAGCGTGATTTCAACGTTAGTGCCGCCTTTGCCCGGGGTTACGCCGCCAACCATCTGCGTGCCGTATTCCAAAGCGCCCTTGGTATGGAAAAGCCCCGTCTCGCCCGTAATCCCCTGCGTAATGACTTTCGTATTTTTATCCACCAGAATGCTCATGCCAGTCCACATCCTCCGTTTAAAGTCAGTTTGTGAAATCTAGTAGCTTGTCAGCGTTAAAATTCCGACAAGGCACTGCTGCGTTGATTCCGTCGACTATACCAGCTCCACGATTCGTTTCGCGCCATCGGCCATCGAGTCTGCCGACACGATATTAAGTCCCGATTCGTTCAGAATCTTTTTGCCGAGGTCGACGTTCGTGCCTTCGAGACGTACAACGAGTGGTTTTTCCAGCTTGATTTGCTTGGCCGCTTCAACCACACCGTCCGCGATTACATCACAACGCATGATCCCACCGAAGATGTTGATAAAGATCCCTTTGACTTCCGGGTCGGACAAAATGATCTTGAAGGCTTCAGTTACTTTCTCCTTCGTCGCACCGCCCCCTACGTCCAGGAAGTTGGCGGGTTCGCCGCCGTAGTATTTGATGATATCCATCGTTGCCATCGCCAAACCCGCACCGTTGACCATGCAACCGATGTTGCCGTCAAGAGCGATGTAGCTCAGGTCGAATTTGGATGCGGCGATTTCCTTCTCGTCCTCTTCATCGAGGTCGCGAAGCGCCAAAATATCTTTATGACGGAATAACGAGTTCGAATCAAAGTTCAGCTTGGCATCGAGCGCAATGACATCGCCGTCGCCTGTGACGACTAGCGGATTAATCTCCGCGATCGAGCAGTCCTTATCCACGAACGCTTCATACAGGGCCAACATGAACTTAGCAGCTTTGTTGACCAGCTCTTTCGGAATATTAATCGCGTACGCCAGACGACGAGCCTGGAACGGCTGAAGTCCTACGGCCGGGTCGACCACTTCGCGGAAAATCTTTTCGGGCGTTGCGGCCGCAACTTCCTCGATTTCCGTTCCGCCTTCTTCAGAAGCCATCAGCACGACGCTGCCGGTTCCCCGGTCCACAACGACGCCTACATAATATTCCTTCTTGATATCGCAGCCTTCTTCAATCAGAAGCCGCTTGATTTCTTTGCCTTCCGGGCCTGTCTGGTGGGTAACGAGCACTTTGCCGATCAATTCTTCGGCATAAGTACGTACTTCATCCAGGCTTTTGGCCACTTTGACCCCTCCGGCCTTACCGCGTCCGCCCGCGTGGATCTGCGCTTTTACGACGACGATCGGAGTTCCGAGTTCGCGGGCTGCGTCTACGGCTTCCGCCGCGCTGAACGCTACCTTGCCGCGAGGCACGGTTACTCCGTACTGCTGCAAAACTTCTTTGCCTTGATATTCATGGATATTCATTCGTGAATCCTCCTATCAAATTGGCTCGCACCAGGCGGGTTGCCAGGCAGAAAAGTACAACCTCAACCATTATAGCACGACTGGCAAACAAAATTGAAACGCTTTCTTAAAATTCGAACTATTCCGCTTTTTTCGACATTTTTCAAACGGGCGCAAAGCATGCAGGATACAGAGTTCATGTATTTCCGACAAAAAAACCGAAAGCCTCGAAGGCTTTCGGTTTTCGGAAATTTAGGGCGTGTCTTCAAGTATGCGTTGCTTATTTGCCCGAAGAAGAAACGTTCACGTCATGCGCTCGCGCCAGCAAATTTTGGAATCTGCCGAGCAGTTCCACAAATTCCGGCACGTCCATACGCAGATCACGCGCCATGCATTCCGGAATATGCGCGGCCTGATCTTGCAACGCGCGGCCTTTTTTCGTCAGCGAAATAAAAACTTTGCGCTCGTCCTCGGTTGAACGGTTACGTTCCACAAGCCCTGCGGCTTCCAATCTTTTGAGCAGCGGCGTCAGCGTCCCCGAATCCAGGAACAATTCTTCGCCAAGCTCCTTCACCGTCCGTTCATCCTGCTCCCATAATACGATCAACACGAGATACTGCGAGTAGGTCACGCCCAATTGTTCCAAATAGGGCTGGTACATCTTCGTGATCTCGCGCGAGCTGGCATAAATCGAGAAGCACAGCATATTGTCCAACTGAAGCTGCGGATATTCATTGACTTTGCCCATTCTGCGCACTCCTCCCGTTAACTACTGGTTTTTTTCCGAAAATCGCTTACAAACATAATCGCATTAAATTTGATTGTTGTAAATACGTTTGGGTCGAATTCATGAAAAAACTTGCATACGGCATATCTTGACTTTCAAAACGTTGCGCTTAGAATAAAACTATGCGTTATTAAACGATTCGGAAAAAGAGGAAGCACCCTTTTTCGGTCTGGCGGATTGTCCGCTATTTCAGAAAATGAGGTGTGTTTTGTTATGTACGGAAAAAGTTATAGCGCTTGCTTGTACGGCGTCGACGGCGTCATTGTAGAAGTTGAAGTCGATATTACGAACGGGCTGCCGCAGACGACGATCATCGGATTGCCGGACTCCGCGATTCGCGAATCGACGGACCGGGTCAAGGCGGCGCTCAAAAATTGCGGCTTTCGGTTTCCGAGTCGACGCGTCACCATCAATCTGGCTCCTGCGGATTTGCGCAAGGAAGGCTCTTCGCTTGATTTGGCGATTGCGCTCGGCATTTTACTGACGGATGAACAGCTTGCTTTGCCGGCAGGCAGTCGATTGATCGCGGTCGGCGAGCTGTCGCTTGACGGCTCCTTGCGTCCGGTGCCGGGCGTATTGGCTATGGCCGATTGCGCGCGCAGACAAGGGTTCGACGCGATCGTGACTGCTTCTGCCAATGCGGACGAAGCTTCATTGGTAAACGGGTTGACGGTCTATTCGCTGCCTCATTTGCGTATGCTGGTACCGGAATCGCAACGCGAAGAGTTATCTGCCGGAAAAGAAAAACGGTACGAATTTGACGCCGACGGCCTTCGTTACGCGCACATCGCGTCCGAAGAATCAAGTATCTTCCCGGCAACGCATGACGACTATGCCGATGTGCTGGGTCAGGAGCATGCCAAGCGGGCACTGACGATCGCCGCGGCCGGTATGCATAATATCTTGCTTTCGGGACCTCCGGGCACCGGAAAAACGATGTTGATCAAACGCCTGCCCGGTATCATGACCGATCTTTCCGAGAACGAAGCGCTTGAAGCCACCAAAATTCTTAGTGCCGCCGGGCGGCTGAATCATATTAGGCACGGCCTTGTGCGGCGTCGTCCGTTTCGTGCGCCGCATCATACGATTTCTCCCTCGGGACTGGCAGGCGGAGGTTCGATCCCGCGACCCGGCGAGGTGAGTCTGGCCCACAGAGGCATATTATTTCTGGATGAACTGCCGGAATTTTCGCGCGGCGCGCTGGAAGTACTGCGACAGCCGCTTGAAGACCGAACGGTAACGATCAGTCGCGCACGGGCCGCTTTCACTTTTCCCGCACACTTCATGCTGGCCTGCTCCATGAACCCCTGCCCTTGCGGCGGCGGTCTCGATGAGAACGGTCAATCCGCCTGTTCCTGTTCGCCGTCGACGATCCTGCGTTACCGCAGCCGGATTTCAGGTCCGTTGCTCGACCGCATCGATATGCAGGTCGAGGTTCCTCAGCCGCCGCCTAGCGATCTCATCCGTCCAGGCTCCTCTTCCGTCGAACTTCGTGAACGAGTTTTGTTCGCTTCTGAGCGCCAAAAAACGCGCTATCGTTCGTTAAACGTGGAGTGCAACAGTCAATTAAGCGGAGCCTTGCTGCGCAAACATGCGAATCCGGGCCGTGAGGCACAAGTTTTACTCGATACCGCCATTAGCGCATTAGGGCTGAGCATGCGCTCGCGCGATCGCATCTTGAAGCTGGCTCTAACGATTGCCGACTTGGAAGATTCGAATGAAATTCGTACCGAGCATATTGCGGAGGCGCTTCAATATCGGCAGATGGATCGGAGAATGCGGGAATAGACCAATAGAAATAAAAAGGAGTTGTCCTGTGATAAGGACAACTCCTTTTTATGCGGCGATCGGCAATCCGCAGTCTGTCAAAACGCGTCTTCAATATGCTTCAATGATCGAATCTCCAAATCACGCCCCAACATAACCGCAACGGCATCGAAACGAATCGGCCGATCCGAGATTCCAAAGCGATGCAGATAAACTTCAGCGGTTCGTCTGACTTGTTGGATTTTGCGTGCGTCGATCGACTCGGCCGGCATTCCGTAGCCTAGCCCGCTCCGACTCCGCACTTCAACAAACAACAAAATCTCTCCCTGCTCCGCAATCATATCCAGTTCGCCGGAGCGGCAGCTCCAGTTGCGCTCGATAATACGCCAGCCTTGCTGTTGCAAATAGGAAGCCGCCGCTTCTTCGGCCGCTTTACCTTTGTCTTTGCGCGTGGGAGATACGATCTTCTTATGTATAGCCGAGCCGTCCACGGTTGTGGACGGCTTTGTTTTTGACGATTCGCTCATAGTCCTTTTCGCCTCCCGGCTTCGCGATCGCTGCGATATACGAACGAAAGCAACTCGGCGACAAGCCCGTACAACTCGGCAGGGATTTGTTGATCCAGATCCAACTTGGACAACACTTCGACCAAGGCTGCATCTTCTTGAATCGGAACCCCCGCTTCTTGGGCCCGTGCTAGAATGGATTCCGCGATACTGCCGCTGCCTTTTGCCACAACGACCGGAGCGGACATCTGCTCCGGCGCGTATTTGAGTGCGACTGCGCGTTTGCGGGCCGTCTCTTCGGATTTGGTTTCTTTCATATTTTCACGTCCACTCCCCGATACGCAGGCGGAGCATACGATAGCGACGTTCCGGACTCTCCGTTGCTTTCCATGCTGCGCTCAGGCAAAGCATCCGTGCGCAGAGCCAACAACTGGTAACCCGCCGCTTCAAATGCCGAAGCGATTTGAGGTTGCCCCGCTTCCAGCAGAGGCCGTGCCCAGTCTTCGTCATTGCGGAAATTAAGGCTGACTTTACGGTCCGCCACTTGGACGTCGATCAACGTACGCCCTAACGACTTCATATCCAAATCGAACCATAGACGGCAGTTGGACGCGTCAAGCTCTCCTTTGGGTCCTCGACGAGATTCGATCTGTACAGATGCCGTCTGATTACCATCCGGGCCTACGAACGGGAGAAACATCGTGACTTGGGCAAAAGGCGCCGTACGATCGGTGTTCAGCAGCAGCTGTTGTCCCGTCATTTGCTGGACCGCTTGCTGTGCCGCATCCTTTAGGCCAGCAGGCAGCGAATCGGAAGCAGACAACTGCAACAAGAGAGATTTCAGCGTCTCGCGTACTTCTGCGACGGACTGCTGCGCGGCAGGCGTTTGGGCAGCCGCTCGGTTATCCGCAGTCGCGGCACCATCCGTACGCATCGCCTCACCTTGTACCGCGCGCAGCGCCTGATCGGCGGCATTTCGGACAGCAGCGGAGTCTTCGGGGCGAACCTCTGCGTTTGTCGCGGCTGCAGCAGCCGCGGAAGCCGCATTGGCTGCTGCTCCTTGCTGGGTCTGCGCCGCTGAAGTCTGCGCAAGCTGCGCTGCCGTTTGAGCGGCAGCCGGAGACGGAGAAGCAGGTGGTGCAGACTGCGGTAATGGAGTACTGTTTGCTGCCGCTTGCGTCGGTATAGAAGTCGGCGTATTTAACAATGTGGAACGCGCAGTCTGCTGTTCGTGCTCGGCACCCAACATTTTAAGCAGACGCCCCACCCATGGTCCGGCATCCGCCGCGTCTGCCTGCGCAGTGGTTTGACCATTCCGGGCGGCTGCCGCATTTGCGTTCTCCGTGCTGCCTGCAGCAGCCGTGCGCAGTTCGCCGAGCAGCGTCTGTATTTTACGCAGCAAAGCGGCATCCGTTTGCGGCAATTCCGATGCTCCGGCATTCCGACCAGTTGCCTCTGCCTGTGCAGCAGTTGAGCCTTGTCCTTGCAAGGCCTGCTGCGCGGTGTTCCCCGTTGGAGTTTGATTCACGCCTGTGGCAGCGGAAGTCGTGCGCTCCGCCGCTTTAGCTGCACCTGTCGTTTGCGCGGCCTCCGGTGCAGCGGAATCTCCAGCAGCCGAAGTCGCGCCCGCAGCCGCTTGGGTAGCGTTACGAATCTGCGCCGGGTTCCCGTCTTCCGGCGATGTCGCATTCGTCGTCAAGCCCGCAGCCGCAGCAGAAATAGGGTTTGCATTGCCGGTTGCCGCATTACCCGAGACATTTTGCCCGTTAGTCGGCAAAGCCCCGGCAGTTCCGGTAGCGGCCTGTCCCGAAGCGGCTCCCAACTGCGGAGCACTTAATCCGCGACCCGGCAAAGCTGTTCCTTCACCCGCTCCTTCGCCCAACTGCGCCAGTGCCGCGGCAACCTGCTGTCCAAGATTTTGCAATACGGCGGAAGCCGGAGCGCCGAATACGGCCTGCTGCATTCCCGATACGCTCTGAGGCGTAATCGGCAGTCCTCTTTGCTGTAAAATCCCGATCGAACGCACCCATTGCTGAGCATCGACAGAAGCCGGCTTCTGCGCAAGCATATTGCGTACTTCAGCAGCATTTTCCTTGGTCATCGGAATTTCTGCCTGCTGCATCATGCGAACCATCTCGCGGTTTTGCTTATTATCCGGCATTCCCAGTTGTTTCAATGTATCTTCCATCGATTGCGCACCCGCGGCTGCACCCGGAGGGGCCGCAACAGGCTTCATCACGATCGAGCCGTCTTCGGCGGCAGGCTGAACTTCCATAAAAGCCGTTTGTCCGGCCTGCAAAGGCGTCTCCAGCTTCGCATTAACCTTTACGCCCTGGATCTGAACAACCGCCTCCTTGCCGTCTTCCGATACCGATTGGACTACGCCTCTAACCACTTGCCCGGCACGCAGATCCACTTGCTTGGCTTCACCCGGCTTGGCATCTCCGATCATACTTTTAAACAACGAACCGATGTTCATCTCGCTCACCTCTCTAACTGCTGCTTTGTAGTCGGATTTCTCCCTTATGACTGATATATCGGAAAAAACGCCTCTTATAATAAGAAGCGTTTATGCTCGTTTGCAAAAGTCCGATCAGCGCAGCTGCTCATACTCCGCCTTCATTTTAACCAAAAAACTATGACGGTGCAGATCGCTGATCCCCAGCTCCAAAATTTTCTCGCGGTGCACGGCCGTTCCGTAGCCTTTATGTACCGCAATGCCATACCCCGGGTAATCCTGTTCCCATTCGCCTGCGCAAAGCCGATCCCGCGTGACCTTCGCGATGATCGAAGCGGCTCCGATACTCTGGCTGAGCGAGTCCCCTTTGATAATCGCCCGCTGCGGAAGATCCGCTTGAATGCTCTCCGCATCCACCAACAGCGCATCCGGCTGCTGCGTCAAGGCTTCTACAGCCATCTTCATGGCCAAACGAGACGCCTGCTTAATATTGATCTGATCAATGGTCTTCGGGTCGACACGCCCCACGCCAACGGCAACCGCTTCGCGCAAGATGATCTCATAAAGTTCATCCCGCTTTTTCTCCGATAATTTCTTCGAATCATCGATTCCCTCAATTTTAAGCCCGGTAGGCAAAATGACCGCCGCAGCCACGACATCGCCAAACATACAACCGCGACCGACTTCGTCCACCCCTGCAATATGTTCAAAACCTTCCGCCCACAGTTCTTTTTCTAAAAGCAGACGATCGACTTCAATCTTGATCTTTTTGGGCTTACTGGGTGCCTTCGTCGTTTCTTCACTCTTTTTGGCTCTTGGCATAATGTTTTCCTCCGTTCCCGTTATGCAAAAAGGATCGCCGAACTGCTCGGCGATCCAATCCCGCGCTGCCTGCACGGCTCATGTTTCCTGTATCCAATGCTTAGAAAGGCTCTTCCAAAGAGAAGCGGCCCAATTTGCCCGAACGAAGATCGCGCAAGAATAATACCGATGCCTTGGTCAGATCGACCCGGCCGCCGCTCATGATACAGCCGCGTTTACGTCCGATTTCTTCCATAATGTGTACAATTTCGTCCGGATCGTCAAAAACGGTCGGACGTTCGCCAAGCGCGTAACGCTCGGACAAGCGGTCCCAATAATGCTCCGCGCAATACTTGATCGCAAAGAACGTCACTTCCTCCACGTTCAGTACGTCTTCTTTAATCGCTCCGGTCACTGCGAGCTTCATACCCACGTTTTGGTCATCGAACTTCGGCCACAAAATCCCCGGCGTATCGAGAAGTTCCATTTCCTTGCCGATTTTGATCCACTGTTGGCCTTTCGTTACGCCTGGACGATCTCCCGTCTCCGCGATGCTTTTGCCGGCCAGTTTGTTGATCAAGGTCGACTTGCCCACGTTCGGGATACCGACGATCAGTCCACGAATCGCACGAGGATTCATGCCTTTCGCAATCTGACGATCGATCTTTTCCTTGAGCAGCTGTTTCGCATACACCGAGATGTCTTTGACGCCGCGACCTCCGGGCGTATCCGTCTCGATGGCCAAGTGGCCTTCCTCGCGGAAGTATTCGATCCATCTTTTCGTAACTTCGGGATCAGCCAAGTCGGACTTGTTCAACAAAATCAGCCTGGGCTTGTCCTTGAGAATGTCTCCGATCATCGGGTTGCGGCTGGACAGCGGCAAGCGGGCGTCAAGCAATTCGATCGCAAGATCGATCAAACCCAGCTTCGCTTCGATCTGTCTCCGTGCACGAGTCATGTGACCGGGGAACCATTGAATGGTCATAACGGTATTTCACCTCTCCTAACGGCCGGAAAACGGAACGGATTCCGGCACGGTCATGCTAATGATTGACGATATGCATTTCGCTGAACGGCCAGAAGACCAGGTCGGCCCGGCCGGTAATGTCGCTGTAAGGGACGTAACCGATCATTCGGCTGTCTTTGCTATTTGGACGATTGTCGCCCATCACGAATACGTGACCTTCAGGCACGGTGCCGTCAGGGAATGTCGCATTCGGGAAATTCGTATTGTTGTTATACGTCTCGCCGTTGGCGTGCGCCTGATCAAGAACACCCTGGATGTACGGTTCTTCGATCACTTCACCGTTGACCGTAACCTCGTCGCCTTCGACCTTAACGGTATCGCCCGGCAAAGCAATAACACGTTTGATAAACTCTTTGTTATCTTCGGAAGGAACTTTGAATACGATAACCTCGTCTTTTTTCGGAGCACGGATGTCGTACAAAATCTTGTTGACGATGACGCGTTCGCCATCATGGAAATTCGGTTGCATCGAGGAACCATCAACCATATAAGGCGCGAACAGCAGCCAGCGGATGACAAACACCAACACTAATGCAATGGCGATGGCTTTTACCCATTCGAGCGTCTCGCTTTTCACTTTGTTTTTCGGATTGTTAGGCGCTTCTTCCGCTGCAGGGCGGTTTACGTTTTCTTCCATGGATAGCCCTCTCCTTACGCTTGATATCCAAACATCAGCATTTTGCAAAACCGCACATCCGTGCCTTGAAAAGGTACTGGATCCAGCCGGTTTTGAGAAATGCTCATATTTTACGGGGCTAATACGTCCCTTTTTACCTATGAATCGCTTTTGAGAATAAAACGAAAGGAGCTTGTTTCCAAGCTCCCCATTTTTCGTTCGCTTAGACTTCCGCGAGGGAAGATTAACGACGAATTTCTTTAATTCTTGCTGCTTTACCGCGCAGTTCGCGCAGGTAGTACAGTTTCGCACGACGCACTTTACCGTGGCGCACGACTTCGATTTTGTCGAGTTTTGGCGAGTTGATCGGGAACGTTCTTTCAACGCCTACGCCGTAAGAGATCTTACGAACGGTGAAAGTTTCAGCGATACCGCCGCCTTTACGTTTGATGACTACGCCTTCGAACAACTGGATACGCTCGCGAGTTCCCTCGATAACCTTAACGTGCACTTTCAAAGTGTCGCCAGGACGGAAGCTCGGGATATCTTTGCGAAGTTGTTCTTGAGTCAGAGCTTGAATCAGATTCATAATTTGTTTCCTCCTTCCACTCATGCGTTCGTACGTCTTCTTCGGAAAATAATTCCGCCTCATCATTCGCAGAGGACCGCAAGATTACACAACGGATTGATTTTATCATGAAGTCATGTAAAAAGGCAATACGTTATCTAAAAATAAATCAAAAGAAAAAGTCTTACCATTTCGAAGAACCCGAAGAGCGGCCTCCGCCCCCTCCTTTGCCCCACGAAGAAGACCCGCCGGACCGTCCCCCGCCGCCCCAGCTGGAGCCGCCGGATGAACGTCCTCCTCCGGGACGGCTTCCGCCGCCAGGCCCGCCGAATCCGCCTCCGAAGCCTCCGCCTCCGCGGTTGTTATTGTTGGCCCGTTGAACGGCACGCCGATAATCGCGCTCCATCTCTTCAAGCACCTGACGCCCGAAAGCGGCTTGCGCCAGTGCATCTTCGAAGCGTCCTGCCGCAATCAGACGGCGTGCTTCGGTTTCGAACCCGCCGTAACGGCCTGCATAAGAATTCGTGCGCAGGTAACGTCGATACGTCTGCTCACGCCCCGTAAAGTCGCCGCTTAGCTGCTCCAACTGCCGCATTGCCTGATCGCGGCGTTCCTGCAAATCCCGTATATGCTGCGCAAAATCGGAAGCATTCCGTTCGTACGCCGCCAGCAGCGGTTCTGCGCGAAGCAAATCGATCGGCTCGCTTTTCAACGCTCCGGCCACAGTCTCTCCTTCGCTTTCTGCCGCTTGAAGCGCCCGGTCGTACTCCGGCATATGCACGCCCATGGCCCGGTAAGTCGATCCGGCTTGACGGAAAATGCTGCGAGCCCCTTCGAAACGCTGCTGCGAAGCGCGCTGCTGCGCATCCAGCTCGTCCGCATATCCCAAAGCTTCGCGCATCCGTTCGCGCGACCGGGCTGCCAGCTCGTCCACGCGATCGCTTTTTTCCCGGGCGGCTTTGTAATACTGCACTTGCGGATTGAGAGCCGAACGAATCTCCGGCAGCAAACGGCGAATTTCCTCTTCCGCCCGATCGATTTCCTCGCGACGTCCCCGCTGGGTGCCTAAATGAGACTCGGCGTAACGACCTCTCAACTCATTTAACTCCTGCTCGTAACGAGGCGCAAACCCTTCGATTTCACGCAGCAGGCTTTGCGCGTCCTCGAGCGACTCGGCCGACGTGCTTCGACTCTCCAAACGACGTTTCACGATGTCCTTTGCCTCCGCAATATGGGAAGCGATTCGTTCGGCCGATTGCTTGGCTGCCGGAACATCTCCTGCCTGAATCAACTCGTTCAAGCGCTGCGTCTCCGCTCCCGCTTCGCTAAGAACGCGGAATGGATCTTCCTCGGTCAGCAGTAGCCCTTCACGCTCCGTGACGGGGCGCAGCTCCCGTTCCGTCTGAACGATCTTTCCGGGCCATTGCGCGGCCTCCGAAGCCAAACTGCTCAGCGATTCCACATAGCCCGAGATTTCATTGAGACGCGACAACGACTGTTCAGCCGGCGCAGATGCCTGCATCACATCGAATTCATCCAAACTGTCTGCTTTCGCGAGCAGCGCCGCCGCCTCATCCAGTTCCCTTTGCAGAGTCGTCAAGGGATACCCGGTATCCGCCTTCAGTTTTTCCAGCGCTTCCCGCGTTTCCCGCTCCACTTCTTTGCCTTCCTTGACTCTGCGGCGAACTTCAGCGAAGCTGGCGGATACTTGCTCGAAGCGTTCGTTCAAAGCCGTCACCCGATTTTCCCAACCCTGAACCTCGCCGGTTAACGTATCCAGTTCTTTTCTTTGGGCGCGCGAGGCAAAGGTTCCCGGACGGAATGCGGCAAGGCGCGTAGACAGCGACTCCGCGCTCTGATGCAGCTCTACCGCTTCGCGGCTGATTCCCTCCGCTTCTTTTAACGTCTCTCCCTGAACAAAGCCCATTTCTACTTCGCGGAAAAGTTCGGATACCATAATGCCGTCCACCACGGCAGATGTCGCCTTCTGCCGATCGCGAAGCTCTCCTGCACGCTTTTTCACCTTGGAGCCCGACTGGAACATGCTGAACAGCACGTAAGCACCGATGCCAAGCACGGCGAGCGCCAGAATCGCATACAGCCAAGTCCCTCCGGCCAACAGTCCCCCCGGACCGCCGGAGCCCGAGGAAGCGCCTCCCGCACCGTTGACGTACTCGCCGACGGCCAAAGCGCCCGCTGCCGGTCCGTCGTCTTGCGCCGCGGGAACGAACGCACGGTCGATAATACGTTGAGCGTTGCCCAAAGCGGAATTTTTCAACTCTAAATAAACCAAGTTCGGGTCCGTCACGATCAAGAGCAGCAGCTCATTCGACCCCAATCCCCAGGCATCGTAGGTCTGTGCGGACAAACGCGCTGCTTCACTCTCGCTCATCCCGCTCTCCGTCAGCACGTAGACCGTATATTTTCCGCCGGACAGCTCGTTTTCCAATTGCCTGATCTGACTGTCCGTAAACAACCCTGCTTCATCCGTGACGATGCCGCTTCGCTGCGGGCTTGAAGCGGATACCGACAAGATCGGCGTCAACATCAACAATAAGACCGCCAATACGGGCAGTACCTTTCTCCAATCGATTCTGCGCATCCTTTAATCCTCCTGTTTCCTTAACCTAATGTCATTTAATCATCCAGCTCCATCTACTTTCCAGTTTACCATCTTCGGCCAAAAAACGATAAGAACATCTGCAATCTCTATCTTCTTGCACGATTCGATGCTTGGTGAAGCGATGATTCCAAAGCAAATACCCCTACGATGATCCGTCTTTTTGGACGATTCCGTAGGGGGTATATTCATTTATCTTCATCTAGAACTTTTAAAAGTAGGCGATCTGCTACTCGTGCAGAGCTGACTCTTCCCGCTTCAATTCTTCGAGCCACTTCAACTCTTGTTTGGTCAGCGTTATTCGCTCCAGAAGCTCCGGACGGCGCTGAAGCGTACGGCGAAGCGACTCCCTTCTACGCCAAGCTTCGATGTTCGCATGATGGCCCGACAACAGAATATCCGGCACTTTCATCCCCCGAAACTCCGTTGGACGGGTATAGTGAGGATACTCCAGCAGTCCTGTACTGAACGAATCCGTCACGGCGCTATTTTCATTGCCCAACACGCCCGGAAGCAAACGAACGGTACTGTCGATCATCACCATGGCAGGCAGCTCGCCGCCGGTCAATACATAATCGCCGATCGAGATCTCGTCGGTTACCAGACCGTCGCGAATCCGTTCATCATAACCTTCATAATGTCCGCAGATGAAGATCAGATGGTCCTCTTTGGCAAACTCCTCCGCTTTTTTCTGCGTGAACGTCTCGCCTTGCGGACACAGCAAAACGATGCGCGGACGCGAAAGTGATTCGTTTGCAGGAAGTTCGGCCGCGACAATCCCGCCTTCGATCTCGCGTTTGCGCAGCAGGTCCTCTACAGCGGCAAAAATCGGTTCCGGCTTGAGCACCATGCCTCCCCCTCCGCCGTACGGCGTATCGTCAACCTGCCCGTGTTTGCTGGTCGAGTACTGACGAAAGTTTACGGCAGACAACTCCACGATGCCTTTATCCCTTGCTTTTCCCAAAATACTCGTACCGAATACGCCATCGAACATTTCCGGAAATAAAGTGAGCACATCAATCCGCATCCGTGCACTCATTAGTCCAGCAGTCCTTCCATAACCTCGATACGTACTTTTTTCTCTGCAACATTTACTTCTTTCACAACCGATTCGATAAACGGAATCAGCAGCTCCTTGCCGCCTTTACGCTTCACGACCCAGACATCGTTGGCACCCGGCGTCAGGATATCGGTAATGATTCCTAGTTCTTCGCCTTCTTCGCTTAGTACGGTGCAACCGATGATTTCGTGGAAGTAGTAAGCGTTATCCTCTGCTGCTACGGCTTCTTCTTTCGGCACCTTAATTTCCCAGCCTTTATACTTCTCGACCTGATTGATGTTGTCGTAGCCTTCCAGCTTCACGATATAAACGGTCTTTTGCTCGCGCGCGGAAACGACTTTGACTTTCAAAGCTTTGCCGTCCTCCGGCGAGATCAGCAGCAATTCTTTCCCTTGCGCAAAACGAAGCTCGGGAAAATCGGTAAACGGAAAAACTTTCAGCTCGCCGCGTACTCCATGGGTGTTTGCTACTTTACCTACACTTAGGAAATCCTGTTGAGTATTTGAATTTGTCATTTGTATTCGATCCTTTCGATTCTAGTAACTTGTCAGCGCTAAAGGTGCTATTTCTTCATCTATAGATATACGATAACAGTCTTGATAATGTACGAAAAGGGGCTAGGAAGATAACCTCCTAACCCCTTTTCGTATATCTTTAAGACCGGAAAGCCAAGCTTTCCCTTTTAAGACTGGATATCCACGGTAACCCGCTTGTCCAGTTTGACTGCTGCCGACGTTACGACCGTACGCAGCGCCTTGGCGATACGTCCCTGCTTTCCGATGATCTTACCGATATCATCCGGATGCACAGAGAGCTCGTAAACTACCAAGGACTCTTTCTCTATCGTACGGACCTTAACGTCTTCCGGGTGATCGACCAGAGCTTTTGCGATAACCGCTACTAACTGTTCCATGTCAACCCCTCCGAGTCACTGTCTTATTTTTGCAGTTTGGATTCATGGAATTTCTTCATGATTCCGGCTTTGCTCAGCAGGTTGCGAACAGTATCGGACGCTTGCGCGCCTGTTTGCAGCCAAGCCAAAGCTTTTTCTTCGTTAATGCTCACTACTTGCGGTTCAGCGACCGGATTGTAGTAACCAATTTCTTCGATGAAGCGTCCATCACGCGGGGAACGGGAGTCCGATACCACGATACGATAGAAAGGTGCTTTATGCGCACCCATGCGCTTAAGACGAATACGAGTTGCCAAGAAAATCACCTCCTTCAAGAAATAAACGGCTTCGAAAAACCGCGGCGGCTGTTCAGCCTATATAATGCTCCTTTTCCGTTTAACGGAACGGGAACCTCATGCCTTTGCTCATTTTTTGCATTTGCTTCATCGCTTTGTTTTTGCCGCCCTTCGGATCCATCATGCCCGAAAGCTGCTTCATCATCTTTTTCATCTCGTCGAACTGCTTGATCAAACGGTTGACTTCGGCCAGCGACGTACCGCTGCCTGTCGCGATCCGCTTGCGACGACTGTAATTGATGATGTCCGGCGACTGCTTCTCCGCACTCGTCATGGAATGCACGATTGCTTCGATTCGACCGACCTGTTTGTCATCGACCTTCAGGTCACTCTTTTGCTTCATTTTGTTCATGCCCGGGATCATATCCATGATCTGATCAAGCGGTCCAAGTTGCTTGACCTGCTCCATCTGCTCCAGAAAATCGTCGAAAGTGAATTCCGCGTTGCGCATTTTGCGCTCCATTTCCTTCGCCTTCTTCTCGTCGATGCCGGACTGCGCTTTCTCGATCAGCGACAGCATGTCACCCATGCCGAGAATCCGCGAAGCCATGCGTTCCGGGTGGAACGGCTCCAGCGCGTCCAATTTCTCGCCAAGTGAGATAAACTTGATCGGACAGCCTGTTACCGCCTTGACGGATAACGCAGCACCGCCGCGAGTATCGCCGTCAAGCTTGGTCAGCACCACGCCGGTCAACGACAACTGCTCGTTGAAGCTCGCCGCAACGTTTACCGCGTCCTGACCTGTCATCGCATCGACGACCAGCAGCACTTCATCCGGCTTGGTTTCCGTATGAATCTGCTTCAATTCTTCCATCAACTGTTCGTCGATGTGCAGTCGGCCGGCGGTGTCGATGATCACGTAATCGTGACCCTTATCCTTGGCTTCTTGCAAGCCTTGGCGGGCAATCTCTACCGGACTCACTTGATCGCCAAGCGAGAAGACCGGCACGCTCAGTTGCTCGCCAAGCACTTGAAGCTGCTTGATCGCCGCCGGACGATAAATATCGCCTGCGACGAGCAACGGACGGCTTCCTTGCTTTTGAAGCATTTTCGCCAACTTGCCGGTTGTAGTTGTTTTACCCGCACCTTGCAAGCCCGCCATCATAATCACGGTCGGCGGCCGATTGTTTTTATTGAGCTTCGACTGCGTACCGCCCATCAGCTCCGTTAATTCTTTATTTACGATGTCGATGATCACCATGCCCGGCGTGAAGCTCTCCGTCACTTCTTTTCCAAGTGCCTTTTCCTTCACCTTAGCGATGAAGTCTTTGACAACTTTAAAGTTGACGTCGGCTTCCAACAGGGCCAGTCGCACTTCGCGCATCGCGTCGTTAACGTCGTCCTCGGAAATCTTTCCTTTACCGCGAAGCTTGCCGAAGACGTTCTGCAATCTCGTTGTTAATCCTTCGAATGCCATATGTTCACCCCGCTTCCGTATCTATTCTCTCTATTATATACCGAAAGCCGATCCATTATCGAATTCGTAAAACGGCGTAACCGCTACTCCAGAGCCTGAAGCTTTTGCGCAATAATTTCGAGTTGGCTTCGCACTTGCTCCGGCAACTTTTCGTCATTAGCCAAGGTCCCCAGTTCGCGAATCTCCTGCATGCGACGATCATGTCGCTGCAACAGTTCGAGCTTCGCTTCATAATTCTCCAGCGTCTGCTCGGCACGCTTGATATGTTCATACACCGCCTGGCGGCTGATTTCGAATTCCGCGGCAATCTCGCCCAGCGAGAAATCATCGTGGAAGTAATACTTGAGGAAAGTTTGCTGTTTCTCTGTCAGCAACTGCTCGTAAAAAGCGAACAGCAGGTTGATTCGATTCGTCTTCTCCAGACGATTTTCTTGACTCATCCGGAACACTCCTCTCGTCAAGGGAAAACACTTTACACACCAATCAACGTTCCCTATCATACCGAAAAGAAAAGAAGATGTCAAGCGCTTTTGCTTAACATCTTCTTTCATGAATCAAAATTTGTTTTCCTCCTGATCCAGCCTGTTATTTCACGGTAATAATGACTCGTTGGTAGTGCTTCAGATTATGCGTTCCATCGTCCGTGACCTCTGCAATTATGTGAATAGTATCCCCGGATTTAGCATCGGTCGGAACACGGAACTTAACCGTATCGGTATCCGCGCCGCGCATCCCGATCGTATTGCGATGTTCACCCTCCGCTTTCTCGCGATGCAAGCCAAGCTGCAAGTCGCCGGCCATCTCTTTGACCGCTTCTAACGGCTCGACCGGAGAATCGTTGTACGTATCGGCTTCATGGTAACGCCACCACCGATAAGTCAATTTGTCGCCATCCGGATCGCTGCCGACGGCATGCAGAATCAGGTATTGGCCCGGAGAAGCACTAATATCCAGTCCTTCTTTGACGCTCAGTACGGGATTATGGTTCGCCTGCGAATAATCCGTTGCGACCGCCCAATCCGCTCTTGCCGCAAAATCGCTCTGAATATCGTCAAACCAGCGCATCAACGTAAACTCGGCTTCATAACGTTGCGTGTATACATCATAGTCAAGCACATTGTTGCGATACAGCTGGTCGCCCGCTTTACCGAAACGCCCTCCCCAACCTCCGTAGCTCGGATCTTCCATGCTGCGCAGTCCGTTATCGATCAGATAGAAGAAAGATGGCGAATCGCCTTCGGAAATGAAATCATATCGATCGTACTGAGGGTTTGCAGCCAGATATTCCTCGCTCCCGCGCTGTTCTTCCGCCAACTCGCCGTCGATCATTTTCCCATCGCCCATCAGCGCGTACAGCTCAAGCAGCGGGCCGTGGTCTTTTTGGATATTTTCGAGATTCCACATGCCGTGAAGTTTGTCGTTCACCGCTTCAGTATGATACTTCCAAGCGTAAGCGAAGTGCCAGAAGTTAAATTGATCGTTGACGATGCGAATATTCGGCCAACTCTTGGCAATATAGTCGTTATAACTGTCATCCTGATCCAAAATGATGTAGAGGACGAGTTTGTCGTTGATTTTCTTTTGGATGTCTGCCCATTCCGCCGTGCCTTTGTATTGTTCTTCAATAGACTTCAGTGCACGTGCCGTAGTATTCGTACCGCCCCATGTCTGTACATACAGGTCGCGCGAATCATTGTCCAGGAAAAGTTCTTTCAGGAATTCGGAACCTTCCGTAACCTGTTCCATCTCGCCTTTGTCCGTGATATTGCCGATTTTGGTTACGCTGCGCACATACTCCGGCGTCGGATATCCGTTCGCCTGCTTGATCAGATTCGGATACGCCTGCTCGTAAGCATTGATCATATCCGTCAGCCATTTTGTTCCCGTCCAGCGGTAAGGCTCAATGTTTTTGGCCGGATCGCCTGAATAATGATAGACCGAGCTGGTTAGTACAATCCCCGCCAAGTCCATCTCGTTCGAATATAAAAGAAAACGCAGCATGGAGTTCATATCATCCACTTCGCCGTCGTTTGTGATGACCGTTCTGGCTTGACTTTGTTTCAATTGAGTTTGCTGCTGCGGCGTGAGCGTCTTTAGCCCCGCCGAAGTTACTCCTGCATCTGCCGCAAATGCTTGCACGCAGCCACCGGCTACCAGCATTGCACTCAGATTCAACGCTAACAATGTTTTTACCCATTTCCCTCTGTTCATTACGTCAGCACCCTCTCTGATTGATCTTTCGACCGCTCGGAATCGCATTTTCTCGTAAGGGCCCTTTACGAAAAAAACCTGATTACCGCCGCATCCCCCAAAAGGGCACGCGGTAGCAATCAGGTTTTGCCTGCACGACCAGTCACAATCCTAATACTCAGCATAGCGCAGAGACGGATATTTGTAAACGGTAACAATTCTAAGGCGTGCACACGGTGGATGTTTGTGCGTGGGGCTGCGGGGGAATTCGTTTCGGTCGCGTGTTGTTTTTGAGAAATTTTATTATAGGTTATAAGGTGATTTCTCAAAACAAAGGCGAGCGCTTCACAGCATATGCTCCCGAAGTGCCTTTTCTTCGAAAAGCCTGTACTACACGAACTCCCCCTCCGCCCAGCCACCATTTGCAAATGGGAGGAAGGTAAAAAAAAGAAGCCGGGGAATTGTCCCGGCTTCTGAACTTGCAAAGAAGTCTAGCGTAACTGGAAGAAAGAAGGCGGAGAGAGAAATTCAGTGAAGGAATGGAATGTTCGCCTTTGAAATCGGGAAAATACAAATAAAATTTTCAATCCATTTTCCCGATTTCAACACGCGACCTGAAGCATTTCGAAGAAATGCACTTCGGAAGCCTATGCTGGCAATTTCTCTCGCAGTCTTCTGTCTTCCCGCGTACACGTAACTTTTTAGAGAATTAAGCTTCAAGGCAGCAAATACATCAGGATGCAGAAGAAATGAAGGATGCTGCCTGCAAGGACGAACAGATGCCAGACGGCGTGATGGTGAGGGAAACCTCGCCAGACGTAGAAGATCGTTCCTACGGTGTACATGAGGCCGCCCGCGACGAGCAGGTGGATGCCTTCGGCCGGGATGGCTTGAGTCAGCGCGCCCCACGCGAGTACGATCAGCCAGCCCATCAGGATATAGAATAGAGTCGACATGAACAGAAACTTTTTGACGAAAAAGGCTTTGAACGCGACGCCTCCGATTGCGATCGCCCAGACGATTCCGAACAAGGTCCAGCCGAGCGGTCCGCGGATCGCCGTCAGCATGAACGGCGTGTACGTGCCTGCAATATACAAATAAATCGAGGAATGGTCCATGAACTCGAAGAAATCTTTCACTTTGCCTTCCCTGAAGCTGTGCACCAACGTTGAACTCATATATAGAAGAAGCATCGTTACGCCGTACACGGTGAAGCTGACGACATGCCAGGCATTTCCTTTCAAGCTGGCAAAAACGATCAGCAGCACAAGTGCAGCAACGCTCAGTGCGGCTCCGATTCCGTGCGTGACCGCGTTGGCAACCTCTTCCCGACGGGAATACGTATGCGTGTTAGCCATATGGCCATCCCTCTCTTTCTTCATTCAGATCTGTTTTCCAATTGTTTCTGCAAAACCTGTCCGTTTTCACAACAATTGATTTCATTATAAACGTTCGGACGGCGCTTTACCAATTACAAACGTCATCTTTTCAGGAGGAATTTCGGACATTTTTTTGTTTACATAAAAAAAACAGGCAAACTGCGCGATCGGAATAAAGCTCCGCCGTCAGGTCGCCTGTCTTGCTGCATAGGCCGCGTTCGAAATCAGGTTCGCGCGGCCCGTATCAGGATTATCTTTTTTTATTGCTCGGACGAATCAGATTCGCCTTCTTCGCCCTCAATCAGTTCCTCCTCGATCAGACCAGCGAACAAGGCATGTACGAACTGCTCCGAATCGAATTCTTGCAGGTCTTCCATTTTCTCGCCCAAACCGACCAGTTTAACGGGAATGTTCAGCTCTTGGCGGATCGCCACGACGATACCGCCTTTAGCCGTACCGTCGAGCTTGGTCAGCACGAGGCCGGTTACGCCGCTTTTCTCGCCGAATAGTTTGGCTTGGCTGAGCGCGTTCTGTCCGGTCGTCGCATCCAGCACCATCAATACTTCGTGCGGCGCGCCCGGAATTTCACGCTGGATAACCCGGAAGATTTTGTTCAGCTCGTCCATCAGATTACTCTTATTTTGCAGACGGCCTGCCGTATCGCAGATCAGGATATCCGCATTGCGCTGCTTGGCAGCCTGTACCGCATCGTACATCACGGCTGCCGGGTCGGAACCCGGGCTTTGCTTGATGACTTCGACGCCTGTCCGCGTGCCCCATACTTCGAGCTGCTCAATCGCGCCCGCACGGAACGTATCGCCTGCGGCAAGCAGTACCTTTTTGCCTTCGCTTTTAAACTTGTGCGCCAACTTGCCGATCGTTGTCGTCTTGCCTACGCCGTTGACGCCAACGAACAAGATAACCGTCGGTCCTTCCTGGCTCATATTAAGCGAGTTGTCCTGTTCGCCGCGCAGCAATTCAACCAGCTTCTCGGACAGAACCGGACGCAGTTCGCTGGCATCGCTCAAGCGGCGCTTTTTCACTTCCGCACGCAGTTCGTCGATCAATCCCATTACGGTATTGACGCCGACGTCCGCACCGATCAGAATCTCTTCCAACTCTTCGTAAAACTCTTCGTCGATCTTGCGTCTGCGAACCATAAGGTTGGATACGTGCTCGACGAAGCCTTTGCGCGTTTTTTCCAGACCGTCTTTAAACTGCTTGGTCACCGCGTCCGTTTTGCCTGCGATGCTTTCTTTTAATTTACGAAAAAAACTCATGCTTCCCGTCCTCCAATCGTATATGAAACGTCAGGCAATCCCGACTTCCTCATCTTCCAAACGCACGGATACCAGTTTGGATACGCCGCCTTCTTCCATGGTCACGCCATACAGGACGTCGGCTTCTTCCATCGTGCCTTTGCGGTGCGTTACAACGATAAACTGTGTCTGCTCTGCAAATTCCCGCAAATATTGGGCGAAGCGCACCACGTTGGCCTCATCCAGCGCCGCTTCCACTTCGTCGAGCACGCAGAACGGAACAGGCTTCACGTGCAGAATCGCGAACAACAAAGCCATTGCCGTCAATGCGCGTTCGCCGCCGGAGAGCAGTTGCAGATTTTGCAGCTTTTTACCCGGAGGCTGGGCCACGATATCGATTCCGGTCTCCAGCAGGTTTTCCGGATCGATCAGTACCAGATCTGCGCGTCCGCCGCCGAACAGCTTGGAAAAGACCGTGCCAAACTGTCTGCGAATCGCATCAAACGTCGTTTTGAAGCGCTTGGACATCTCCTCGTCCATCTCGCGGATGACCAGATACAGCTTGGCCTTCGCTTCCATCAGATCATTTTTCTGCTCGTCCAGGAAGGTGTAACGCTCGCTGACGCGATCGTATTCTTCGATGGCGCCCAGATTCACTTCGCCGAGCAAGGTAATCTTGCGTTTGATTTCGCGAACATCAAGACGCGCCGATTCCGGATCTTCCGGCAACTCGTAACGCTGCCTCGCCAATTCGTAGCCGATTCCATATTCCTCGGTGAGCTTTTGCAGCGTATTCTCCAACTCCACGTCCAGACGGGTCGCCTGGATTTCGGTATGCCGGATATTTTCCTCGGCCGCCTTCAACTCGCTGCGCTGCTTGTGCGTCTCGCCTTCGCGTTCTTCCAGCTTGCGCTGGCGTTCCGCACGTTCGCCTCGCTTTTCCTCGAGACGTTCCTGCGTCACGCTTTTCAGGTCCTTGGCTTCTTGAAGTTCGCGCACGTGATTTTCCGCGTCCTTCCGGTTCGCCGCCAATTCCGCTTCCGCTCCGCGCAGCATCTTCCGTCGGTCGGCTAGTTGGTTGGACACCGTTCCCGTTTCTTCACCCAGACGACTTAAGCGCTCTTCAAGCGAAGCCGTCTCCTGAACAAGACGGCTTTCGCGCACGCGAAGTTCAGTCAGATGGTCCTGAAGCTCCTCTTTGGCGGATTCGCTTGCTTTGCGCGCAAATTCGGCTGCTCCGATAGCTTGTCTTGTCGCGGCTTCTTCCGCTTCCAGCTCTTTAAGCTTTTCTTCCGCTTTTTTCCGACTTTCTCCGGCACTTTCCAGCTCTTCGTGATAACCCGAGCGTTCTTCGCCGTGCAGCGCGAATTGCTCGTTGACATGACGCAGGCCGTGTTCCGTCTGTTTCAATTCGCCGTCCAGCTGCTGTTGCTGCGCACGCAAGGAATCGCCGCGCTCGCGAAGCTCCGTCAAACGCTGCTCGCTGGCAACGGCCAGTTCGCCATTTTCACGTTCTTCGCGCGAAAGACGCGCAATCTCGCGTTCGCTTTCCTTGATCTCTCGCTCCAACTGTTCCAAAGCGCGCTTGCGCCCCAGCAAACTGCCGCCGCGTCGATTCTGGCTGCCGCCGGTCATCGAACCGCCGGCATTGACCACGTCGCCCTCCAGCGTCACCACGCGGTAGCGATAGTTCAAACGCGAAGCGATACCGTTCGCATCTTCCAACGTTTCGGCAACGACCAGGCCGCCGAGCAGGCTCCCTACGATATCGGCATAACGCGCGTCGGCTTCCACCAGTTCGGCGCCGATCCCGACAAAGCCTTGCGCACCGGATGCGGCACGTTTGTCGCTCTCGGACATATGCCGAGGCCGAATCACGTCCAAGGGCAGGAAGGTCGCGCGACCGAGCTGCCGCTGTTTCAGATAGCCGATCGCCTTGCGCGATACGGCTTCATTTTCCATGACAACATGTTGAAGCGAAGCACCCAGCGCCGTTTCGATCGCCGTCTCTACCTTTTGCGGCACCGTGATTAATTCCGCGACCGCGCCGTGCACGCCTTCGAGTTGGTGATTTCTTGATGCCTTCAATACTTCTTTGACGCCGACCATAAAGCCTTCGAAGTCTTCCTGCATTTCTTGCATCGTATCGCGTCTGGAAACGAGCGCTTCGCGCTTTTGTTCCCACTTCCGGGCCGAAGCCGAGCTGTCGGACGCCGTTTTTTGCAGCGTATGCAGCTTCTCGCTTTCTTCGATATACGAGCGGCGCAGTGCAGTAATATCCTCGGAAGCCTGATCCAATGCAGCTTTACGCTCCGCATGCTCCTGTTCAAGGCGTTTCTTCTCGGCTTCCCAACGTCCGGATTCTTCGTCCACGCGGTTCATTCGCCGCATGACGCCTTCCTTTTGCTGATCGGCATATCGGATTTCGTTGCGAGTCTGCGCCATTTTGTTCATCAGCTCAAGCAGTTCGCCTTTTAGCGTCTCTTCTTGTTCATGGCTGATGCCTTCCGTCACCCCCGTCAACTTGGCTTGTTCAGCCGACAGTTCGGTCTGCAAATGGGTCAGTTCCAATCGCGCCGCATCCAGCTTGTTTTGGACAAACAAGCTTTCCTGCTTGCGCTGATCGAAACGTTCGCCTTCATTCTCGATCGCTTCTTTCAACTGCTCGCGCGATTGCTCCAGATTGCGGCGGCGCTCTTCCAGCAGTTGAGCGTAGCCCTCCGACTTTTCGGACAGTTCGCTGTAACGAAGCAGACGTCCCTGAAGCTCTTCGATTTCATTCTCTACCGCCCGAAGGGCCTGACGGTCGCTTTCAAGCGTCCGATCATGCTCGTCTACAATAGCGGCTAGCCGTTCACGCTGCCGTTCAAGCGCCGCCAGCTTTTCCGACGCAGCTGTCCAAGCCTCGTGAATCTCGCCGATTTGGTACACGAACAAAGAAATTTCCTTGTCTTTCAGTTCTTCCTTCAATTCCTTATAACGACGCGCTTTCTCGGCTTGCGCTTTCAGCGGGCCGATCTGATCTTCCAGCTCCGTGACCAGATCATGAATACGCAGCAAATTCTGCTCCGTATCGGCCAGCTTGCGGTTCGCTTCCTTTTTACGCGATTTATATTTAACGATGCCTGACGCTTCTTCGAAAATACCGCGGCGATCTTCCGAACGGGTACTCAGAATTTCCTCGATCCGACCTTGCCCGATGATCGAGTAGGCCTCTTTACCGATGCCCGTATCCATGAATAACTCCGTGATATCCTTCAAACGGCAAGGCTGACGGTTGATCAGATACTCGCTGTCTCCGCTGCGATGAACGCGTCTGGTAACCGTTACTTCGGAAAAATCCAGCGCCAACACGTGGTCCGTATTATCGAGCGTCAGCGACACTTCGCCATAGTTGACGGCTTTGCGCGCATCGCTTCCGGCAAAAATGATATCTTCCATCTTTCCGCCGCGCAGGCTTTTCGCGCTTTGTTCACCCAATACCCAGCGAATACCGTCAGAGATATTACTCTTCCCGCTTCCGTTAGGGCCGACGACCGCGGTGATGCCGCGGACGAATTCCATTTCGGTTTTGTCGGCGAAAGATTTGAATCCGGCGAGTTCGATCCTTTTCAGATACATGACCGGCGCTCACCTCCCTTTCTAGTGTTGATGCTTAGCTGGCTATAATTTTGATGCTTGGCTGGCTTGCTTACTTGCTTCGATTAGATGTAAGTTTATGCCTGTCTGAATCGCACTTGAAACATGTGCGTTTCAGACAGGCATAAACCATGATTTAGGCGAAGCAAGCTTCTACAACGCAAAAGAGCAAAAAGCGGCATAGGCTGATTCGGACGATTCCGACATAAAGCTTGCGGCCGCTCTTTGCTCTTCACTTGTATGGCATGCTCTACAGTTTAAGCGTCTCCAGCGCCGCGGCCGCAGCTTGCTGCTCGGCTTCCTTCTTGGAACGTCCCGTTCCGCGGCCCAGGCTGCGTTCGCCCATATAGACTTCGGACACGAATTCCCGTTCATGCGCCGGACCGCGTTCTTCCACGATCCGATATTCCAGCACGCCGAGATTATGGTGTTGGGTCAATTCCTGAAGTTCGGTCTTAAAGTCGCTCATTTGCAGTTTGCCGTCCCAGGCAACCTGCGGGAATACATAACGGTCCAGAAACCCCCGAACCGCTTCAAGCCCCTGGTCGAGATACAATGCCCCCACGAACGATTCAAATACGTCCGCAAGCAACGCAGGACGACTGCGTCCGCCTGTCAGCTCCTCGCCTTTGCCAAGCAATACGTAAGCACCGAAATTCAGCACCTCCGCGAACTTGACCAGCGAAGGCTCACACACGATAGCGGCGCGCAGCTTGGTCAACTCCCCTTCGGGACGGCCAGGGAAACGATTGTAGAGAAATTCCGACACCGTCAGCTCTAGTACCGCGTCGCCCAAAAATTCGAGCCGCTCATTATCATGATGCTGACTGAACCGGTGTTCGTTGACATACGACGCATGCGTAAAAGCTTGTTTAAGCAGAGGCTTATCCGCAAACTGGATTCCTAGTTTGTGCTGCAGTTGTTTCAGATCTCCGCTCAACGTTCCGGCTCCTTACGCTTCGAATTTTTTAAGAATGACGGAAGCGTTATGTCCGCCGAATCCGAACGAGTTGGACATCACTACGTTCAAGTTCGCTTTGCGAGCCACGTTAGGTACGTAGTCGAGGTCGCACGCTTCATCCTGATTGTCGATATTGATTGTCGGTGCCATGATCTGGTGTTCCAGAGAAAGGGCACAAATTACGGCTTCCACCCCGCCGGCTGCGCCGAGCAAGTGCCCGGTCATGGATTTGGTAGAACTGACGGCAACTTTGCTTGCATGTTCGCCGAGCGCTTTTTTGACCGCAGTCGTTTCCGACTTGTCGCCCGCCGGAGTCGATGTGCCGTGAGCGTTGATGTAATCCAGATCTTCCGGTTGAAGACTCGCGCTTTTCAAAGCCATGGTCATGCAGCGAGCAGCGCCGTCCGGATCGGGATCGGTCATATGGTGCGCATCCGCGCTAAGGCCGTAACCGACTACCTCCGCATAGATATGCGCGCCGCGAGCTTGGGCATGTTCCAGCGATTCCAATACGAATACGCCGGCGCCTTCGCCCATTACGAATCCGTCGCGATCCTTGTCGAACGGACGGCTTGCCTGGGTCGGATCGTCATTGCGCGTGGACATCGCCCGCATTGCGCAGAATCCGGCCAGTCCCGTCGGACGAATCGTCGCTTCCGCGCCGCCGCAGATCATCGCATCGGCATCGCCGCGCGCGATCAGCTTGAACGAATCGCCGATCGAGTGCGTACCCGTGGCGCAAGCGGTCACAACCGATGTGTTCGGGCCTTTGGCACCCAGTTTGATCGATACGTCGCCGGAGCCCATGTTCGCGATCATCATCGGGATAAAGAACGGGCTGACCCGCTTCGGTCCCTTTTGCATCAAGATCGTGAACTGGTCTTCCCAAGTGCCCAGGCCGCCGATACCCGAACCGACGATGACGCCAATTCGTTCCGCTTCGATCGAATCGCCGATCTTCAATCCGCTGTCTTGCAGGGCTTGCGTAGAGGCTGCGTAAGCGAACTGCACATAGCGGTCCATCTTGCGCGCTTCCTTGCGTTCTACATAGTCTTCGGGATTGAAGTCGTGAATCTCCGCGGCAATCTGCGTCGGATACTCGCTGACGTCGAAGCTCTCGATTTTCGAGATCCCCGATTTGCCTGCGAGCAAACTGTTCCAAAACGTTTCCACGTCCTTGCCGAGGGAAGTCACGACTCCCATACCGGTAACGACTACTCTATGTTGCTGCTCCATATGGGCCACCTCTATATTTGCGAGTTCCCATTTAAAGGGAAGTCTTATTATTGTTCCATAATGTAGGAGAAGTCCCGAGCCGGCTTCGTAAAAGCACGGTGCGGGACCCTTAAACGTCCTTAGGTATGCGATTGTATGTAGCTTACAACGTCACCTACGGTCGTGATTTTCTCTGCGTCTTCGTCAGAGATCTCCAAGTCGAACTCGTCTTCGAGCTCCATTACCAATTCGACCACGTCGAGCGAGTCCGCTCCGAGATCTTCCTTGAAAGAAGCTGTAGGCGTAACTTCCGCTTCGTCGGCACCCAGGCGGTCCACGACGATGCGAGTTACGCGCTCCATCACATCAGACATCCGATTCACCTCCTCTTCAAATGGTATTATACGAGAAGCTCCGCCAAAATGCCACTGTTTACGGATCGGGTTTGCAAACAAACGTTTGTAACCCGATTTCCATCCAGTAGCTCGACCAAATTAAACGTAGGGTTGCGTCCGGCTGAAGCGTACCTAAAGCGTGCACGTTTCAAACGAACACAAACCTCTGATTAAGATTGGTCAAGTTACTAGGGTTTACATATACATGCCGCCGTCGACATGCAGGACTTGTCCTGTCATGTACGAAGCGTCGGGCGAAACAAGGAAAGCAACGGCCGTCGCGACTTCCTCCGGACGGCCGAGACGATTCAGCGGAATTCCCGCGAGCAGTCCCGTCTTGATTTCTTCGGATAAAACATCCGTCATGTCGGTATCGATAAAGCCCGGCGCCACGCAGTTCACGGTGATGCCGCGGCTGCTGAACTCTCTAGCGCAGGACTTGGTCATGCCGATTACGCCCGCTTTTGCCGCCGTATAATTGACTTGACCGGCATTGCCGATCGCGCCGACGACCGAAGAAATATTGACAATCTTGCCGGAGCGCTGCTTCATCATCGGCCGCGTTACCGCCTTGATGCAGTTGAACACGCCTTTGAGATTCGTCTCGATCACATCGTCGAATTCTTCTTCCTTCATGCGCATCACCAGATTATCGCGAGTGATTCCCGCATTATTAATCAGGATATCCACGCTTCCGAACTCGGCGGCTACCGATTTGACCAGTTCTTCTGCCTCTGCGCTTTTGCCTACGTTCGCTTTGAACGCCGCGGCTTTTACGCCGAGTGCTTCCAGCTCGCGCACCACTTCCAGCGCGGAAGCTTCGTTGCCTGCATAATTGACCGCCACGTTCGCCCCGCGACGCCCCAGTTCGAGCGCAATGGCCCGACCGATTCCGCGCGAAGCGCCTGTAACCAATGCATTTTGTCCTTTGATCGGCTGTTCCATATTCAATGCTAACCTCCCGTTTGGTCGTTGTCGCGCCGCTTAAGCCAGCGCTTCGGCCAAGCTATCCGCAGCTTCCAAGCTGTTCACGCTGAACACCTGTACGGATTTGTCGATTTTCTTGATCAGTCCCGCCAATACGCTGCCCGGTCCGATCTCGACGAAAGTATCCACGCCTTCGCCGATCAACCATTGTACGCTATCTTCCCACAGAACAGGAGAATAAACCTGGCTGATCAACGACTCGCGTACCGCTTCTGCTCCGCTAACCGGACGCGCGGTAACATTCGCGACAACCGGAATGCGCCCTTCGCCCAAGGTCACATCCGCCAGCTTCTCTCCAAGCTTTTCTGCCGCTTCCTTCATCAAGGACGAATGGAAAGGACCGCTGACTTCCAAAGCGATCGCGCGCTTGGCGCCGATTTCTTTGACGCGGGCGCTGAGCGCTTCCACGCCTTCTGCCGAACCCGACACCACAATCTGCCCCGGGCAGTTGAGGTTCGCGGGTTCAACAACCGTGCCTGCCGCCGAAATCTCGGCACAAAGCTCTGCGAGCTTGCCGCGATCCGCGCCGAGAACGGCCGCCATTGCGCCTTGTCCGCCCGGAACGGCAGCTTCCATGAATAGGCCGCGCGCACGCACAATAGTTACCGCATCTTCGAAAGAAAGCACGCCGGCCGCTGCCAGGGCGCTGTATTCGCCCAAGCTGTGCCCCGCCGCATAGTCGGCTTCGATTCCCTTGGCCTGAACAGCTTGCAGCAAGGCAAGACTTGCCGTCAACAACGCAGGCTGCGTGTTGGCGGTTTGCTTCAGATCGTCAACCGGTCCATCGAAGACCAGTTTGGTCAAACCGAAGCCGAGTGTGCGGTCCGCCGTATCGAACAGCGTTTTGGCATCCGGAAGCGCATCGTAGGCGTCGCGGGCCATTCCCACGCTCTGCGCGCCCTGTCCGGGGAAAACAAATGCTATTTTGCCCATCGTGAATATTCCTCGTTTCTGTTGGAGTCGCATACGGTTCTCCGGGAATCCCGAATTGCCGCATGCCGATCAAGTTCTTTTACCCCATTACCAGATCAATGCCGCTCCGCCCCAAGTCAGTCCGCCGCCGAAACCGACCATCACCACGCGGTCGCCTTCTTTGATGCGTCCTTGTTCGTAAGCCTCGACCAGCGCCAGCGGAATGGAAGCCGCCGACGTATTCGCATATTTATCGACGTTGATCATGACCCGATCTTCGGACAGGTTCAGACGCTGCATCGCCGATTGAATAATGCGAATGTTGGCTTGGTGCGGAATGAACAGATCGATATCGTCTTTGGTCATTTCCGCTTTGCGAAGCACTTCTTCCGTTGCCGTGCCCATCACGCGCACGGCAAACTTGAATACGTCGCGGCCGTTCATGTAAATAAAGTGCTGCTTGGCATCGACCGTCTCCGCGGAAGCAGGCAGGCGCGAACCTCCGGCAGGCAGTTTGAGCTGATCGCCCCCTGCGCCTTCCGCGCCCAGATCGAACGATTGGAAACCGCGACCTTGAGGAACTTCGCCCAGCACGACTGCACCGGCTCCGTCGCCGAAAAGGACGCAAGTGTTGCGGTCCGTATAGTCGGTAATACGAGACAACGTATCCGCGCCGATGACCAGCGCGTTATTGTACATGCCGTTTTGGATGAATCCGGTTGCCGCGGCCAGGCTGTATACAAAGCCCGAGCATGCCGCGCTCAGATCGAACGCCGCCGCTTTTTTAGCGCCTAACTTATCTTGTAAAATGCAGGCTGTCGAAGGGAACGAAGTATCCGGCGTGATCGTAGCTACAATGATCAAGTCCAGCTCTTCAGGCTTGATGCCCGCCGAAGCCAGCGCTTTGATCGAAGCTTCGTAAGCCAAGTCCGATGTCGCCTGTTCCGGCGCCGCGATATGGCGCTCGCGAATTCCGGTACGGCTGACGATCCATTCGTCGTTCGTTTCGACCATTTTTTCAAGCTCTGCATTATCCAAAATCCGCTCCGGCACGTACTTGCCCGCTCCGATCACGCCGACCGGCCGTAAGTTCTTCATTAATCCGTCACTCGCTTCCCGCTGATTTGCTCGTTTTCTTGTTCGTATGCCGCGTCTTGTTCATCTGTCTGTTTTTGCTCGCGCACCATGATTTGCATACTGCTGGAAATACTTGAAACCAGTTGGCTTTCCAATGCGATCTTGGCTTGACGCACAGCGTTTTTGATGGCTTCGGCGTCAGAAGACCCATGCGCCTTGATGACCAACCCGTTCAGGCCGAGCAAGGGCGCGCCGCCATGCTCTTTATAATCCATCTTCGATCTGAGGCCGCGAAGCTGAGGCATGACAAGCGCCGCGCCGATCTTGGCTTTGAATGAAGAAGTTAACTCCTGTTTCAATAATTTGAATACGGCTCCTGCCGTGCCTTCGAGTGCTTTGAGCAGGATATTTCCCGCAAAACCGTCACACACAAGCACGTCGCAAACCCCATCCAAAATGTCACGAGCTTCAACGTTGCCCACAAAGTTGACAGGCAGTTCGGAAATAAGCGGGAATGCGGCTTTCGTCAGCTCATTGCCTTTTCCCGGTTCCGTTCCCACGTTGAGCAAGCCTACACGAGGATTGGTGATGCCGTGTACTTTTTCGCGGTATAGGCTCCCCATCAGCGCATATTGCGCCAAATGTTCCGGCTTGGCATCCATGTTGGCTCCAAGATCAAGTGCCAATGTACCTTGCCCGCTTTCGTCAAGCGTCGGGATCATCGGTGCCAGCGCCGGGCGCTCCACGCCGTTCATTCGTCCGACGACGAGAAGTCCCGTTGTCATCAGGGCGCCGGTGTTGCCTGCCGAGATCATGGCGTCGGCTTCGCCTTCCTTGACCATGCGTCCCGCCACGACCATCGAAGCATCTTTTTTGCGGCGAACGGCCCGAACCGGTTCATCGTCGCCGGAGATGACTTCTCCCGCATGAACGATTTGCAGATTGGGCTTGCCCTCGCCGATCAGCGGCGCAAGCTTCGCTTCATCGCCGACCAGCTTGATCGTGATATCGCTCCACTCGGCCGCCGCTTGCAATGCACCGGCAGCCGCGCTATCCGGTGCATGGTCGCCGCCCATCGCGTCTATTGCAATAATCATTTCCGCGTCCTCCTTTTGACCGTATTACCGGTTCTTGTCGTCGGACCGGTAGATGATGAAGTTCCCCTGAAACACCATTTCTTCGCCGACATAAGACAGCACTTCGACCTTGGCTCTTCCCGCCTTGCCCGGACTGCTTCGAACATAGGCTTTGGCTATGCACTTCTCGCCGAGATGAATCGGCCTTACGAAGCGCAAGTCCGCAGATGCCGTCAGTGCGATCTCGTCGTTAATCACCGCAACGGCAAGCGAGTTGGCCTGGGCAAAAATATGGTGTCCGCGCGCAATCTGCGTGCGGCTGAATACATGCTCGTCGCGAATTTCAAAGATCGAAATCCCGCTTCGATCAAGCTGAAGATCAATGATGTCGCCGATGACTTCTTCCGCAGCCAGCGACCGTACTTGATCGTAAGACCGTTCCGCCATCAGCTTCATTCGCTCGCGAAGCTCGGGAATCCCAAGCTCCATCCGGTCGAGGCGAATCGTTTGGATGCTGACTTTAAGGCGGCGTGTCAGTTCCCGGTCAGTCACGAACGGATTCTCGTCGATCAACTCGACAAGTCTCTGTTGACGCTGACGCTTTGGTAAACGTTCGATGCCGGTCTCCTCCTTTGCCGGACGCCCGGGGCGTCCCAGATCCGCAAAGCGCCTAATGATAATATGAGTAGCTTGACCAAATTAAATGCAAGGTTACGCCCGTCCGAGATTTCGTACCTAAAGCTTGTACGAAGTCTTCAACGGAATCACAGTTTCATCCGAACGTAAACCTATGATTGAGAGTGGTCGAGCTACTTATACCTTGTCAACGTTAGAAGTAAGGTTATGTTTGGATTAAAAGTTGACAAGGTATTTAGTCCGATTATATGCGCCCGTTACCGGGCCGCTTCCCCTTTGAATCAGAGCTTCGCGAAGGCCGCGCAATCTTGTGCGCTTCTTATGTAGGTCCGCCGCAAAGACTTTTAGAACCTGGTACTAACCGCTAGTATAAATCATTCCGCCGAAAAAGGAAAGAGGGAACGAAAGCCGAAGCGTTCGTCCCCTCTTTTTCCGAGGTAAAAAGCAATAAAAAAAGCCCCGCCGAATGGCGAGGCTTTCTCAAGATCGGCAAGCGATCATCGTTCGAGAATTATTGGGAAATAACTTCTCTGGACTTGTAAGTTCCGCAAACTTTGCATACGTGGTGAGCCAGTTTGAGCTCTCCGCATTGTTCGCACTTCACCATGCCCGGCACCGCCAGCTTGAAATGCGTACGACGTTTGTCGCGGCGCGTTTTGGACGTTCTCCGTTGAGGTACTGCCATGTTTAACACCTCCTTATTCAAGTCAACCGGCCCGAAGGCCGGGTGCTGCTGCCCGATCACTTACGAGCTTACTTAAAGAAATCTTTGAGCCCGGCAAGCCGGGGGTCGATTACCGTATTGTCGCAGCCGCAGGCCGTCTCGTTCAGATTACTTCCGCACGTCTGGCAGAGTCCTTTGCAGTCCTCTTTGCACAGCGGCGCGCTAGGCATGCCCAGCGTCAAGTATTCTTCCAGATAAGGCGACAGCTCGATCACGTCGTCGTCCGCGAGGATCATGTCCTCGTCGTCTTCAAGGTCCGCTTCGTCTTCTTCACGCTGCTTGAATCGTTCTTCGAACGGAATATCCAATTCGATACGAGCAGTCTCCAGACAACGTGAGCAAACCATATCCAAATGTCCCGTAAGCGTTCCGCTCACGCCTACCGTTCCGTCGAGCGACGGCGAAGCCGTCAGTTCGACCAAAACAGGAGAAGCGGAAATCACGTCCGTACGACCTTCGATCGTTCGTTCAATCGGCACATTGCCGCTCAACTGAACCGGTTCGCCGTTTTGAATCGTTCTGCGCAAGTGCAGACGCATATTCATCACTCCAAACAAACAAAGTTATTATATCGACTTAACTTCTGTTTTGTCAACAGTCAGTCAAGTATTTTTCATTTACGCCCTTTTCGGCGCGCGGCGCGGCTTGAAGAGTCATTTCACCCTTTCGCCGAAGCTTTTGCGCGTGTAAGCTAGGAGAAGCGCATGCTGATTGCGGCTTTCCACTTAGCTCGCATCAACGGACAAACTGTGTCACCCGAAACCACAATGTTTAGCACTTTCGTTCGCAGCGTAAAAAAATATTCCGGGAAGTCCCGGACGAAGGTTTATTCTACCACATAAATTCCATCTTGTTAAGAGAAAAGAGTTGATCTTTCTATGAAAACGGTCGGATTGATCGTAGAATACAATCCGTTCCATAACGGACACCGGCTGCATTTGCAGCGATCGCTTCAAACGGCAGGCGCAGAAGCTTCGATCGCCGTGATGAGCGGTCCTTTTACCCAGCGCGGCGAACCGGCGCTGCTCTCCAAGCGCGCCCGCACGGAGATGGCTTTGGCGGCAGGCGTCGACCTGGTGATCGAGTTGCCGGTTCTTTACGCGCTTCAGCCCGCGGAGTGGTTCGCTTTCGGCGCCGTATCGCTGCTGGACGCCACGGGCGTCGCGGACAGCATCTGCTTCGGCAGCGAGAGCGGCGAAGTCGCGCCGCTCGAAGAGCTTGCTGCGCGCATGCAGGGCGGCGAGTCGCCCGTCATGCAAGCGGCGCTGAAGCAGGCCCTGGCCGAGGGCCTGAGCTTTCCGGCCGCCTACGCGAAGGCGGCCTCGGAGCAGGGAGGCGGCGGATCGCAAGCCGCCTCCCTGCTGGGCAATCCGAACGATACGCTCGGATTGCATTACGTGCTGGCGCTGCGCCGCCTTGCCAGCACCATGGCGCCGCTCGCCGTGCGGCGCGAGCAGGCCGGCTATCACGATGCCGGCTTGCCCGCCGGCGGGCAGATCGCCAGCGCTACCGCCGTGCGCGCAGCGCTCGCGCGCGGAACCGGCGGCCTGGACGAAGCCGCCCCGTACCTCCCTGCGGGATCGCTGCGCGTGCTGCGCCGCGAAGCGGAGGCCGGCCGCATCCTGACGGCCGGCTGGGAGGCGCTGGCGCAGCCTCTGCTGGCTGCGCTCATCACGCGCGCGCCGGAAGAGCTCGCCCTCGTCCCCGAAGTGTCCGAGGGCCTGGAACACCGCATCGCCGCCGCGCTGCCGCGCCTGCCCGTGCCGGGCGTGGAGGCGCTGCTCGCCGCGATCAAGACCAAGCGCTACACGCGCACCCGTCTTCAGCGGCTGCTGGCGCACGCGCTGCTGAACCACGGCGGTCCCTTGTTCGGCCGCGACAGCCTCGCCCAGGGCCCGCAGTACATCCGCGTGCTCGGCTTCTCGCCGAAAGGCCGCGCCCTGCTCAAAACCATGAAAAAAACGGCCAAGCTTCCGATCGTCGTGCGGGCCGCGGATTTCGATCATCCGCAGCTTCAGCTCGATATTCGGGCTTCTGCCGTTCATGCTTCGGCTTTTCCTTCTCCGCAGATCAAAGAGATGTATGCCGATTATTACGCGCCGCCGATCATTTTGGGCGATTCGGACAGCGACGAGCCGCCAAAAGGCGACTTGAAATGATCGACTGTGCGCTCCGCGCCGGATCAGACCGTCGTTTTTAACCCGGTCCATGCGCCAGCCCCCACTCAACCTGCATGCGTCAGACCCGATCGGGCAAGCTTGATCAAGAGGCGATCACCTATAACGGATCGAAATGACGCTTAGCGACCCGAATAGGGGGATTGGGATTTTTAAAGGATCGAGACAACGCTTAGCGGTAAAGAAAGCCGATTTTTGTGCAGATTCGTCCGCTTTGCAGATCTAAGCGTCCGCACGATCCGTTACGAATCGAAAGTTGCGAAAATGAGCGTTCTAACGGACATGCGATCCTTTAGCGTAGGGTGTGTCTTCAAACCTCGATGGCAGCAGATTTTGCGTACACGCCTTAGAAACCCGGTAGCTTGACCGCTTAAGATGTTAGGTTACGCCCCCCCGAAAACCTTAAATTGAATGCGGTCAAGCTACTAAACAAAACGATTCGCGGAGCAGCGTTTGAGGCTGCGAATCGTCGGCTTGCTTCGAATGCAAATCCAAATTGGATTCGACCGAAGTACGGGTACCCTGACCAATAATGCGGACAATAAACGCATGCCCGCCTTTATTCTTCATATTCAACTTCTAACGTTTATCCGGCAGCGTTTGAATATCATTCAACGCGTCTTCCAACGTTTTCACAGGGACGAGCCGCATCTGGCCGCCGGTCTCGTCCAGTTTCTTTTTCGCCGCGTCATAATTGCCTTCCGGCACGAAAAAGACCTCTGCGCCTTTTCGCTCTGCCGCTACGATCTTATGCTGGACGCCGCCGATCTCTCCCACGGTGCCGTCTGATTTGATCGTGCCCGTACCCGCGATCCGGTAGCCCCGCGTCAAATCTCCCGGCGTCAGCTGATTGTAAATCTCCAACGTAAACATCAAGCCCGCCGACGGCCCGCCTACCCGGGTCTGCGTGAACTCCACTTCGTCGGCCGGATTATCCGGGTCGATGCGCAGCACTTCCCCCGTCGACACGCCGAACCCCGAACGGGTCGTCCCGTCGCCGTTCGGAATATCCACAAGCTTCACGCGCTGTTCAACCGTCTTACCGCCGCGTTCCAGCGATACGTCGACGGCATCGCCGGCGGAACGGCCTTCCAGCAGCTTGCGCAGATCCTCCAGCGTAGCGACGGCTTGACCGTCGACTTCCGTAATCTTATCCCCCGCCACGAATTCTTTCTGCTGCGGGTCTTGATCGGGCACAGTGGTGATAAACACGTATTCCGTCTCCACGTCGAAAGCAACGCCCGCTTCCCGGTACGCTGCCGCAATCGCCGAAGATTGGGAAGAATTCATATAATATTGTTGCGTAATGCGGTATTCGTCGTCGTCCTGATCTTTGTTGCGTTCGCCGATATCCGCATTGTCGTCGAATAACGACATTCCGAGCAAAGCCAGGTTCGCATAGGTCACGGATACGGTCGTCATCATGAACGTTCCCAGTTCGTCCGTGTCAGCACCCGCTACGCGAACCATAGGCTTGACATCGTCCGCGCTGCCGGGTCGTTCGATCGTATACGACGTCGGCATGTAGACCACGACATAGACCAGCAAGGCAAGACACAGCAAATAAGCCAGAGTCCGAATCCGCGGCAGTCTGGAACGCAGCATAACGGTCGTTCATCTCCTTTACGTGAAGGCGGTCATTCCCCGTGCAATTTGGCTTTCAGGGCCGCGCGAACCTCAGGCGTAACCAATTCGCTCACATCGCCGTCGAATTGGGCGATTTCCTTGACCACGCTGGAACTGAGATACGAATAGATCGGATTGGTCATCATGAAAATGGTCTCCACGTTCTCGTTCAGCTTCCGGTTCGTAGTCGCAATCTGAAGCTCGTATTCGAAGTCCGTTACCGAACGCACGCCGCGTACCACGACCTGCGCCTTTTTCTGATCCACGTAGTTGACGAGCAAATCGCGGAATACGTCCACTTCGACATTCGGCAGATCCGCCGTCGCCTGACGCAGCAGCTCCGCCCGTTCTTCGACGCTGAATAACGGCTTTTTGCTCAAATTGTTGAGGACCGCCACAATCAGTCGGTCATACTGTTTGGCTGCCCGGTGGATAATGTCCATATGCCCGAGCGTCACCGGATCAAAGCTGCCCGGATAGACCGCGATGCGTTCGATTTTCTTCTCTTGTTCCATCAGGCTTCCGAATCCTCCTCTGCGGAATCTTCCTGCTCCTCCGCATCATTTTGCGGTTCCCAATCATAGATGGAAACGGCCGTTTCTCCATATACGGCTTTGCGTCTCAAGCTGAACGAACCGAAGGCTTCCGGATATTCATACGACGATTCGTACTCCAACACGATCACTGCCCCCGGCTGAAGCAGACCGGATTCCTCCATCCGAAGCAGGAGTTCATCGCCGTTTTTCATCCGGTAAGGCGGATCAAGGAACACCAGGTCGAACGCGGTATCCCGTTTGGCCAACACTTTTAGCGCACGCTCCGCGTCGTTTCGATAGACCTCGGACTGTTTTTCGAATCCGGTTGCTTTCAAGTTCGCGCGTACCACTTCGATGCTTTTTGCGTCTGCGTCAACGAAAATCGCTCGTTCCGCTCCCCGGCTCAGCGACTCGATCGCCAACCCTCCGGTTCCCGCGAACAAATCAAGCGCAACTCCTCCATCGAAAAAGGGACCGATCATGCTGAAAATGGCTTCTTTGACTTTATCCGTGGTCGGACGCGTTCCATTGCCCGGTACGGCTTTAAGCGGTCTTCCTTTGGCTTCTCCCGCTACAACTCTCACTCGTTAAATCCTCCCGTTTCAGAAGCAGTCTTCAACATTCGTCGTTTCGATGTTTAAAGGCTTCTCCTACTCATGCTTTGCCTAAGTATCGGCTTGTCTTATCGTAACACAACGAGGCGGCGAGGAAAACGATACGAATAGGCTGTGAAAGCCTATCAACAAGACCCAAAAAAAGCTGCACAGCCTCCCGCAGGAGCCGTACAGCCTTCTTTTTCGCTCATTCTTGGTTCGATTGCGGTCTGAACACATGCATCGGTTGACCCTGCGCTCCCGGGCGGCACACGAACAAAGCGCCGGTCAGCGGCAGCTTGGCCCGATCTTCGTCCGAGACTCCGTCGGCAGCCGTCGTGATATAAAGCTCCCTGTAATCCGTTCCGCCGAAAGCGCAGCTTGTCACGTTCTGAGCCGGAAGCATGATCTCTTCGAGCTTCAAGCCCGCTACGGGGTCCCACTTGCTGACGCGGCTGCCGCCGTAATGAGCGATCCACAGGTTGCCGTCGGCATCCACCGTCATGCCGTCCGGCCAACCTTCTTCATGTTCAAACGAGACGACCGTGCGCTCCGCTCCGAGCGTTCCCGCGTCCACATCGAATTCGAAGGCTTGTACTTTTCTTGTGCCTGTATCGATATAGTACATGACCGTGCCATCCGGGCTCCAGCCCAATCCATTGGACGTCGAGACATCGCCGAAAATATGCCGGACGGACAAATCCCTGTCCAAACAATAGAATCCGCCCTGCTTATCCTTGCCGACCAAGCTCATCGTGCCCGCCCAGAAACGCCCGGCAGCGTCGCATTTTCCGTCGTTGAAGCGATTGTCTTCCCGATTTTCGGGATCATGGATCGGCGTCGTTTCGCGCGTATCCAGATCATAGTAGGCAAAGCCGCTCTCCAGCGCCAGCACAACCTTGCGATCGGAAAAGCCGACTGCGGCTCCCGCGCGTTCCGGCAGCTCGTAGACCTCTTCGCGCCCGTCGCCCGGATAATAAAAACGCAGCTGTTTTCCTTCGATATCCACCCACATCAAAGCTTGTTTGTCTTCCAGCCAACACGGCCCTTCGCCGAGCGTTGCGCGATAATCGGATGCCGGTTGTAGCTGGATGTCCTTCAATTCATGCATAAGAATGCCCCTTCCTTGCCGGAAATTTGGTTTGCGTTCGACGTCGTTATTTTCGTTCCCATTCAAAATCCAGCGCATGCAGCAGCGCGCGCGCCAATACCATGCTGCCCGCCGTGTTCGGATGCACATGATCCCACCCGTTCGACAACGAAGATTGGATCACATGATGTCCCATCCGATCAAATGCGGCTTGGGTATCGACCAACTCCGCGCCGTAATCGCCGGCCAGACGCTTGATCACGGCCCCGTACCGATCCATCATTGAACGCATGGGATCTTCCTGCCCGGTCATGTAGTACGGCGTCATCAGGATCAAGCCTTTGAGTCCGGGTTGCACGGCATCGAGCAGTTCCCGCAGCGTCGCCTCGTACTCTTCCAGCGTAATGAAAGAATGCACCGCTTCCGGCGTATCGAACTGCCGCCAGACGTCGTTGATTCCGATCATGATCGACAGCCAATCCGGCTTCAGATCAAGTACGTCCGTTTGCCAACGGCTTTTCAAGTCACGTACGGTATTACCCCCAACGCCCGTATTTAGCACAAGCGTGTTCAATTCCGGGTAACCGGTACGCAGCAGCGCGTCCACTAATGCGGCGTAACCGTTTCCGAGGCCGTTTCCGTAACCAACTGGATAAGCGCGTCCTGCATCAGTGACCGAATCTCCGATCAGCAGCAGTTTGTCATGGGTATTCAATTTCATCAAAAAGTTCATCTCCTGATTCGCGAACTTCGCGTGTAATGAAACAGGAATTCGCGGTTCACTCTGTCTATTCCTGTTGCTTTGTATGTTTTATTGAAGAATTTTCCGCTACAGCACTCAATGCAGCAGTCGAAACTGTTCAGGTGTTACGCCTTCCTGTTTACGGAATGTAGCGACAAAGTGGCTGGCATCGCGAAAGCCGACCAGACCCGATACTTCTTTGACCGTCATGCGCGGATGCAGCGTCATCATTTCCTTCGCTTTGCGCAGACGCAGCAGAATCAGGTACGCATAAGCGGTCATGCCGAAGGCCTGCTTGAACAACGTATTGAGATGGCGCGGCGTGATATCGGCCCGATGCGCCATGTCTTCGAGTCCAATGTCCGCGTCCGCGTAATAGCGATCCAGAAATTCCAGCACGGGCGTTAAACGACGGACGGAATTCGAGAGCGAAGGAAGGCGATTGACCCGGCCGTCTTTTTTTAGCAAAGTCAAAAATCGATAAACCTCCACGGAGACGCTAAGACCCGAAATGTCGCGTTCATTGCTCATTCGATTCAGCAGCCCGGGCACAAAGCCTCCTAGTTCGGCCGCTTCGTCCCAACCATAATACGAAGAGACGGGCAAACCCAATGTCCCGAGAATGCCTCCCGCCTGCGCTCCGCCGAATGTCATATAGTACGTCTGCCATTTCCCCTCCAACGGTCGGTACTCGTGCGCTTCGCCCGGAAGCAGCAGAATGCCCGATCCGCCTTCCATCACGTACTTCGCTCCGCCCATCGTAAATTCGCCTTTGCCGCCTACCGTTTGCAGCCAGTGATAACAGTTGTAACCGTTCGGCCGAACAAATGCCTCTTGATCCGGATTGTAGCCGACGCTCTCCATGTACAGGGGCAACGGTTGGTCTTTGAACTCCGTAAAATATCGTCTGTGCGCGCTATGCATCGCCGTATCCCCTTCAGAATCGAATATTTCTTTTTTCTTATACACTAATCCCTTTTTATTATATTTTATAATATTAAAGGTTAGATTAATATAGACTTATTCTTATATGTTGAGGTGATTTTTAATGATTAGCAACAAACTTCCCAAAATCTTTTACGGCGGCGACTACAATCCGGAACAGTGGGATCAGGAGACGCACCAAGAAGACCTTCGCATGTTCAAACTGGCCGGCATCGACATTGCTACGGTAAACGTATTTGCTTGGGCTTTGAATCAACCGAATGAGACCACCTACAATTTCGAATGGTTGGACGAACTGATCGACAGCTTGCACGCAAACGGTACTTACGTCTGCCTCGCGACCAGCACGGCAGCTCACCCCGCATGGATGGCTAAACGTTACCCGGATATTCTGCGCACCGATGCGGACGGACGCAAACGCAAATTCGGAGGCCGTCACAACTCTTGCCCGAACAGCCCCACTTACCGCAAGTTTTCGAAAGCGATTGCAGGGAAATTGGCCGAGCGTTACAAAGACCATCCGGCGGTATTGGTCTGGCACGTATCCAATGAATACGGCGGCGACTGTTATTGCGAAAACTGCGAAAAGGCTTTCCGTGTCTGGCTGCGCGAACGTTACGTCACGATCGAGCAATTGAACCGGGCTTGGAACACGAACTTCTGGGGCCACACGTTCTATGATTGGGATGAAATCGTCGTGCCGAACAATTTAAGCGAGCATTGGGGCGACAATAATTCGACGTTTCAGGGCATCTCGCTCGACTACTCCCGTTTCAATTCCGACAGCATGCTGGAATGCTACAAACTGGAGCACGCCGAGATCAAAAAGCATGTCCCGGATTCGGTCGTTACGACCAATCTGATGGGCTTCTTCAAACAATTGGATTACTTCAAATGGGCGAAGGAAATGGATATCGTATCGTGGGACAATTATCCGGGCCTGCAAACGCCGGTCAGTTATACCGCTATGGCCCATGATCTGATGCGCGGCCTCAAAGACGGCGATCCGTTCATGCTGATGGAGCAGACGCCGAGCCAACAAAACTGGCAGCCGTACAACTCACTGAAGCGTCCGGGCGTTATGCGCTTGTGGAGCTACCAGGCAGTCGCGCACGGCGCGGATACGGTCATGTTCTTCCAGCTTCGCCGTTCCGTCGGTGCTTGCGAGAAATACCACGGTGCCGTGATCGAACACGTCGGCCACGAAAACACCCGCGTTTTCCGCGAAGTATCGGAGCTCGGCCGCGAGCTTGGCGAACTGGGCGAGCGTCTGCTCGACTCTCGTCTTCCTTCGCGCGTGGGTATCCTGTTCGATTGGGAAAATTGGTGGGCCGTCGAAAAATCCAGCGGGCCGACCGTTGCACTGAACTATGTAGACCAGATCCACAAATACTACAAATCGTTCTATGACCGCAACGTTCAAGCGGATATCGTCAGCGTCGATTCCGACTTCTCCAACTACGATATCATCGTGGCGCCTGTCCTTTACATGGTGAAGCCGGGACTTACAGATAAGCTGGAAAGTTTCGTTCAAGACGGCGGCACGTTCCTGACCACGTTCTTCAGCGGAATCGTGGACGAATCCGACCTGGTTAAAACGGGCGGGTATCCGGGCGAGCTGCGCAAGCTGCTGGGCATCTGGGTGGAAGAAATCGACGCCCTGTTCCCGGATATGCGCAACAAGATCGTGCTAAACGGCGAAATCGGCAATCTTAAAGGCGAATACGAATGCGGCATGCTGTGCGATCTGTTGCATACGGAAGGCGCCGAAACGCTGGCCGAATACGGTGACGATTTCTACAAAGGCATGCCGGTGTTGACTCGCAATTCGTTCGGCAAAGGCCAAGCCTACTATGTCGCTTCCGATCCGGAACAATCTTTCTTGAACGGCCTGCTGGAGCAGTTGTGCGAAGATAAAGGCATCCAACCGCTGCTGAACACGCCGCAGGGAGTCGAAGTGACCAAACGCGTAAAAGACGGCGAAGAATTTTTGTTCGTCATGAACCACAACGCCGAAGCGTCGACTTATGAACTGGGCGGCAATTACGTCAATCTGCTCAGCGGCGACTCCTTAAAGGGATCGACCGAGATTGCGGGACGCGACGTGCAGATTTTAAGTCCCGCGAAGTAAGCCATGAAATAGAATAAACAATATGTATTGAAATCGACACAGCCCGCGTACCTATAATAGGCACGCGGGCTGTTTTTTTTACATTATCGATTCTCGTAGAGCCACCAAAGCGGAGGTCCGGAAACCGAGAAAACGATCGCAATAACGATAATTAACACAACAAACAAGATTAAGCCCAAGATAAACTCCACGGCGAAAGACTTCCAGGCCGAAAATCCATGGGCTTCCCCGATCGCATGCAACGAAACGATGAATAACCACATTCCTAATGCAAACTCGATCACCGTGATTGCCGAGAACACGAACGAAAACAGCGAATTGGCGTCCAAATTAGGTGTATCCGAAGCGAACAACTCCGAGCAGGCAATCAACAGCTTCGGAATCAATAAAGCCCCGATCATTAAGTTTGCCCGACCGGAAATCTGACCGATCACGACTCGCATGTCGTCCGCCGTTCCTTCTCCGCCGAACCAGCCGCCTACCCATTTTAAAAATTAGGCTCCCAAATAATAACCGAGCAGTCCCCCGATCGATCCGACCACCAGCGCCCTGATGATTAAACCCGGCATTGACAGATCGTCTCCCCAATTGTCACCCGAAGCGGTACTTAAGCCGCCTAACGCACCGGAGAGAACGGCCAGCAGCAGCGCGTTTTTCCAAGGATCATCCGAGTTCAAAAACCACCTCGTCACCTGCCTAGGGTGCAGCCATAATTCCAACCAGGGCGAACGCCCGTCGCGCGCGTTCGGATAATCCGGCTTCGCGCTTTTTTCTTCCATGATTACGTTCTCCTTTCTTCATCGCCTGAATATGCGTTCCAGGTTATCCGGTTCAAAGCCCGAACGCGCCGAATGCCGCGCCGAACATTAAAGCGACGACCAAGATGACAATGAAGGCCAAGAAGAACACGCAGACGCCCAAAATCACGAACATCAGCAATGCTTTCCATGCGGAAAAACGATGGGCTTCTCCCGCAGCGTGCAACACCGCTACGAACGACCAAATGCCGAATCCGGATTCCAGCAGGACGAATAGTAGATAGAGCAAGGTACGCAGCATGCTTGCATCCAGATTCGGCGTTGAATACGTAAAGTTTTCCATGCCGGCGATCAGCAGTTCGGGAATCCAAAACAGCCCCACCATAATGGCCAGCATACCGCTGATCCGGCCGCTTACGATCCGCATGTCCTGCGTCGACCCTACTCCGCCGAGCCAGCCGCCCACCAGTTTCATCAACCAAGCCCCGATATAGTAAGTCGCCAAGCCGCCGATCACGCCGCCCAACAATACCGAGACGGCTAAACCGCTGGCCGTCATCGTATCGCCCGAATTCCGGGTAGACGCCGTATTCAAAGCATTGAACACGCCGGCGATCAAAGCCAGCAGCAGAGCGCCGCGGAGAGGGTCGGACGACCGCATGAAATCGCGCGTCACCTGTCTCGGATGAATCCATACGCGCAGCCAAGGCGACAACCCGCCTAGCGACCGATCTTCTTCCGGCTGGCCGCCGCGTTGTTCTTGCCGCGAACCGTCATACGAATCATCCGGCTGGCGACCGTAAAGATCCTCTTCGTTCGACTCCTCGTAATAAGATCCCTGACCGTAAGCACTTTGCGCGCCCGGCTGCGAATTTCGGTTTTGCGATTCATCGCGCCCGAACAACCCGCCTTCTTTTTGTCCGGCACTGTTTCGGCTTCCTTCGTTTCCGTCATTGCCACGTCTTCCGTCCATCTTCCAACCCCACCGTTTCTTTGTCTAATCGGGTACTGGTCACCCGTTTTGCGCGGTTTTCCGCGATGTTCGAAATCATGCGTGACCTTCGCCTCCAAAGCATGAACGATTCGTTCGAAGCAAAAGTTACGCTTAAAGAGAAAATCTTGTCAATTCAGCTTGTAGACCCTCGCTTCGTAAGGACGCCATTCATTCCGATCCGCATCGCTTTCGCCGTAATTTCCGATCACAAGCGTCGCTTCTCGGCTTCCAAGGTTACCCGGCCATTCGAACACGCTCGGCTCTGTCGAGAAATTCAGCACGGTCAGCCAGGTTTCATCGCCCAATGTACGCGTATACGCATAGATTGTTTCATGATCCGGCAGCAGCAGTTCGTAATCGCCGTAAGTCAAGATGGGATGCTTTTTCCGCAGCGCGATCAGCTCTTTATAGTAATGGAACACCGACTCGGGATCTCCCAGCTGCCGCGCGGCATTAATCGTTTTGTAATTCGGGTTCACTCCGATCCACGGCTTGCCTGTCGTAAATCCGGCATGCTCGCTATCGTCCCACTGTACAGGAGTCCGGGCGTTATCGCGTCCCCTCGTCTGGATCGCCGCCATAACCGTCCCCGGATCGGCTCCGCCGTGCGTGACCCGTTCGTTGTACATGTTGAGGCTTTCGATGTCTTTGTACTCGTCGATCATCGGGAACTTCACGTTGGTCATGCCCAGCTCTTCGCCCTGATACACGTACGGCGTGCCTTTCAGCGTATGCAGCAGCGTCGCGAGCAGCTTGGCCGACTGAACGCGATACTCGCCGTCATTACCGAATCTTGACACCATGCGCGGCTGATCGTGGTTGTTGAGGTACAAGCTGTTCCAGCCTTTTTCCGCCAAGCCGATCTGCCATTTGTGCATGACGGCTTTGAGTTGGGGCAGCTTCCACGGCACGATATCCCATTTCCCGCCCGGCCCGCCGTCCAGACGCATATGCTCGAATTGGAAAATCATCTGAAGTTCCTTGCGTTCTTCGGCCGTGTACTTTTTCGCTTCTTCCACCGTAACGCCCGGCATCTCGCCGACCGTGATGATGTCGTACTTCGATAGCACTTCGGCATTCATTTCCTGTAAAAACTCGTGGATGCGCGGCCCGTCGACGTAATACATGCTGCCGTCCGCGATCGGGGCCGTTCCGTTCGAAGGCAGTCCGTCCACTTTGGAGATCAGATTAATGACGTCCATGCGGAATCCGTCCACGCCTTTGTCGAGCCAGAACTTCATCATTTTGTAGACGGCATGCCGTACTTTTTCATTTTCCCAATTCAGGTCCGGCTGCTTTTTCGAAAACAAATGCAGATAGTATTGGCCGCGCTCCTCGCTGTATTCCCATACCGGACCGCTGAAGAACGATTCCCAATTGTTCGGCAGGCCTCCATCCGGAGCCGCGTCGCGCCAGACGTAATAGTCGCCGTACTCGCCGTCCGGATTATTTTTCGATTCGATAAACCAGGGATGCTCGTCCGAGGTATGGTTGACGACCAAATCCATCATCAGCTTGATTCCGCGTTCGTGCAGGCCTTTCAACAGCTCTTCCCAATCCGACATCGTCCCGAATTCGTCCATGATGTCCTCGTAGTCGCTGATATCGTAGCCGTTATCGTCGTTGGGAGATTTGTACACGGGCGACAGCCAAATGACGTCCACGCCGAGTTCTTTCAAATAATCCAGCTTCAAAATAATGCCCCGCAGATCACCCACGCCGTCTCCGTCGCTGTCCATGAAGCTGCGCGGATAGATCTGGTACACGACCGCTTCTTTCCAAAATTCCCGGTTCACGTTAGCTTCCGTTCCTGTTCCCATATTCATTCCTCCCTGCTAGTAGTGGTTGTACGATGGCTGCCACGTCGGCGAGCAAGCCCTTTCTCCCCCCATTTACCCAGAAAGCGACAGGTTGAGCAATCGAGCCCTGAAATTCGATTTTGGATGGTTCGAAAAAAGTAAAGTTTATTTTACGTAAAGCCCCCTTTACAAATTAAAAATTGTGAAGTATACTTTACGTAAAGTCAGCTTTACAAGAAAAAAGGAGGTGCGACGTGCAAACGCGAATCCGCGAGAAACGTACCGAGAGCGACATGACGCAGGAAGAATTGTCGGAACGACTGAATGTCTCCAGACAAACGATCATTTCGCTGGAAAAAGGAAAGTATAAACCGTCGTTGATTTTGGCCCATAAGCTTTCGCAAATCTTTAACTGCTCGATCGAGGAATTATTCATTTTTGAAGGAGATGAGAATATTGAATGAACTGATGATGCAAATGGCGGTACCCATGAATCTCGGAGGAATGATCGGACTATTCGGAGGATTGCTGCTGGGGATGCTGGGTTGGGGCTTCGGTCGCTACATGCAGCGTAAAAATCGCGGTCTGGATGAGCGCGCGGAAACGATTACGGCGCGCGCCAAAGCATTTTCTTGGAATCTGCTCATTCCTGCAATTATGTTGAGCTGGGTGCTTGTCACGCTGTTCGAAGGAATCGGATTGTCGTTCTTCGTCATGATGGCCCTGTTCGTGATCAGTCAGATTGCTTACATTGCCGCGGCCGTTTACCAGAACGGACGAAATTAATCGATGACCCGAATCCCCCATGTTCCGCAAGCGAACATATTCAAGCGCCGTTTCTTCCGGATCGAGCAATCCGATCGGGAAGAAACGGCGCTTTTTATATTCATCTGCATAAGCGCGAATTTTAGGAACGAAACGGCAATTCCAAAAGAAAGCGTTATCGTGATACAATAAAGCGTTGAAATTATTCTGCACGGAATCGAGGTCGAGCCTTTTGAATATAGATCCAACTGCTCGAAATATCGGCGTTTTTGCTCATATCGATGCCGGAAAAACAACGACAACCGAATACATGCTATACCTCAGCGGAAGTATCCGATCTCTCGGAAGCGTCGATGAAGGCACTACATCCACCGATTCGTTGGACGTGGAACGCGAACGGGGCATTTCGGTGAAAGCCGCTTCCGCTTCTTTGAATTGGAAAGGTCATAAGATAAATCTGGTCGATACGCCGGGACACGCCGACTTTCTGGCCGAGGTCGAACGTTCGCTCGGCGTGATGGACGGAGCGGTATTGATCGTCTCCGCCGCCGAAGGCGTTCAGGCGCAGACCGAAGTGCTGTGGCAGGCGTTGAAATTGATGCGCATTCCGACCGTAATCTATATCAACAAACTCGACCGGATCGGGGCCTCGTTCGAACGTACCCTGAATGATATTCGTCGTCTGTTGTCTCCTTCCGCCCTGCCCATGCAGATGCCGCTGCATGCAGAGGACGAGTCCTTTTACGCGATTCGGGAGTTGTGGAAAACGGATGCCGGATCGGACGGTCGCCCGGCGAAGGAGCCGTACGACGCTTTTGAAAATAAGGAAAAAGAACAGTTTCGCGGCGCGGCGACCGAAATCATCGCCGAGTTCGACGACGAGCTGATGCTTCGTTATATCGAAGGCGATATTCCGGACGAAGACGAGCTGACGCTGCTGCTCGTCAAGCATTCCGCTGCCGCTCAAATCTTCCCGGTCTGCTGCGGCTGCTCGCAAAAAGGAATCGGCATCACGGAGCTGCTGGACGCGATGCTGGCCTTTTTGCCTGCACCGCCGCCCAAGACGGAGCTGGCAGGCATCGTGTTCAAAATCGAACGCGAACGTTCCATGGGCCGCGCGGCTTGGGTGCGTCTGTACGGAGGCAATCTGCGCAACCGCGACATCGTCCGGCTGAACGGTCATGAAGAAGAGCATAAAATCACGCAAATTCGAGTGCTGGACGGCCTCAAACGCATCGATGCGGGCGAGATCGGGGAAGGCGATATCGCGGCCGTCTACGGCCTGCCGGATGCTGCGATCGGAGATATCATCGGCGATCCCGTGCTTGTGCCGAAAACACCGGAAATGGCTGTTCCGCTGCTGACCGCACGCGTGCTGCCGGATAGCGAGGCCGATTATGCACGCACAGCCGAAGCCCTTCGGGAACTGACCGACGAAGATCCCCTGCTCGATCTCGCCTGGCTGCCGGAACTGCGCGAACTGCATGTCCGCATGATGGGCGCGATTCAGCTCGAAGTCTTATCCAGCATGCTGAAATCCCGCTTTGACCTGAACGTCGGCTTCGGCCCTCCGGCGGTCATTTATAAAGAGACTCCGGCAAAAGCCTGCGAAGGGCGCGTTGCCTATCTTATGCCGAAGCCCTGCTGGGCGATTCTGCATTTCACGATCGAACCCGGCGAACGCGGCAGCGGCTTGGTCTACCGCTCGCAAGCGCGCGCCGACGATATCTTGCCTGCTTATCAAAACGAAGTGGAGCGCCGCGTGCCCGAAGCTTTAAAGCAAGGGCTGCACGGTTGGGAAGTCACCGACCTGATCGTCACCCTGACCTACGGCCAACACCATGTCTGGCATACCCACCCGCTCGACTTCGTGATCGCCACGCCGATGGGCATCATGAACGGCTTGGCTTCAGGCGGTACCAAGCTGCTCGAACCGATCTTGCGCTTTCGAATCTCCGTTCCCGAAGAACACGCGGGCCGCGTACTCAGCGATCTCTCTCGCATGAGAGCCGAATTCACCTCCCCTTCAATAGAAGGCGAACGCTTTATCGTCGAGGGCACCGTCCCCGCTTCGACTTCCATGGACTATTCGGCCGCGCTGCGCTCGTTCAGCGCCGGGAAAGGCGTAATGACCGCTTCTTTTGAGGGATATCGGGAAGCGCCCGAAGGCACGGAAGCGTCGAGAACCCGGAACGGAATCAACCCGCTTGATGAGGCGAAGTACATTTTGAGCGCGCGAAGCGCACTGTGAAACATGCGTTGCGCAAAGCGCACGCCGGCTCTTGATGTGGCGAACTTCGATTCGCCGGGAAGAGCGGGCGCTGCGGGAGAAATTCGTTCCGGTCGCGTGTTGAACTTGGGAAGTCGGATTGAATTTTTTTAAGGTGACTTCCCAAGTTCAAAGGCGAACACTTCGTTCCTTCACTGAATTTCTCCCTCCGCTTGGCGCTTCACGCTGCACATTTTTTTATAATAAAATAATAAAGAAGAAGCGTTTCCCTATACAGAGGGAAACGCTTCTTCTTTATGTTTTCTCTTCCCTAGTTATTGAGGGAAGAGAATGTTACTTGCATGCGCCGAGCCCAGCGGAGGAGTTGCAGGAGCCGAAGAAGCGAAGCGCTCGCCTTTGAAATTGGATTCCCGCAACGCTTTTATCCAATCAGAGGGAATCCAATTGAAACAGCGATCGCAGGCCCTGCAACTCCGCAGCGCCTTCGCCTTCGAAGTTACTTTTCAAAATCCTACTCCTTGCTGCCGCCCGCTCTTTCGGTGTCCCTCAAGAACGGCCACCAGTTGGCTTTGCCGAAAGTCTTCACCATAACCGGAACGAAGAACGGAAGCATGAACAGCGCATAAATCACCAGTCCCGCCAAAACGACGGTTGCGATTTGCATCATCGAGAGAACGCCTGACGGAATCATCGAAGCGAATGTTCCGCTCAGGATCAGGACAGCCGACAAGATGACGGTGCCCATGCTGCGCATCGCTTGCACGATTGCTTCTCTCGGATCGAGATCGCGGTTTTCGTTGAAGCGATCCATCAGGAAGATGCTGTAATCGACGCCGAGCGCGATCAGCATGACGAAGCCGAAGAACGGCGTCGTCCAGGTGATGCCGGAGTATCCCAGCAAGTGCACGAAGATCGCTTCCGTTACCCCGATCGCGGCGTAATACGTCACGAACAGCGAAAGCATCAGGTAGAGCGGCATAATAATGGAACGAAGCAGCAAGATCAAGATGATCAGAATGCCGCCCATCATCAGATACACGGTTCGGTTATAGTCCGCATTGGATACGGTTTGCAGATCGGCGAAGGTGCTGGTTACGCCGCTGATCGCCACGTCGGCTTGTTCCAGCGCCGTGTCTTTCGTCCCGCGATCCACGGCCGCACGGATATTTTCCATGTTTGCCAACGCTTCGGCGCTATACGGGTTATCCGACAACACGACATCAAGCGTCATGATTTTGCGGTCTTTGGACATGTAGGTATCGAACACCTGTTGGAAGTCCTCATTCTCAAGAGCTTCCTGCGGCATGAACCAACCGCCAAGCTCCGAGTCTGAATTTTCCTGAAGCTGAGTCAAGTAATCCTGAGCCGATCCCAGACCGTCTCCGACTTGCTTCAGACCGTCCACGCTCTGATCAAGCCCGTCCGTTAATTGCGTTAACTGGCCGGACAGATCCCGGAAACCTTGACCGATCTGTTCTTGACCGTCTTGCAGTTGGTCCAGACCATCAGTCAGTTCAGGAACCTGACCCACGATTTGACCTTGACCGTCTGCCGCTTGATTCAAGCCGCTTTGCAACTGTTCAATGCCCGCAATCAACTGATCGAAGCCTCCGGTCAACTGATTCTGACCGTCGAGCGCCTGAGCATAACCTTGGTTGGCTTGTCCTACTCCTCCGGCAACTTGCGAGACCTGTCCTTGAATCTGGCCGAACGCTCCAGCCAATGCAGCCGTGCCTTGACCGGTCTGCGTCACCGTTCCGCGAATCGTCAGATAATCTTGATCCTGAAGCAGTTCCGGGAATTTTTGTTCCAAGCTGCCGAAGCTGCCTTGAACGCTTGCGAGCGCGCCGGAAACGGCGTTCAACTGATCCCCGATCTGGGACATGCCGCCGTCCAGCGCCGTCAAGCCCGTGCCGACCTGCTGATACCCTGCCAACAGCTGTGCGTGCGCGTCGGCAAGCTGCTGCGCGCTGGCTTTCATTTGAGCCAGGCCGGCTTGAAGATCGCCCGCGCCCGTCGCGCCGGAACGAATGCCGTCCTCGATCTGCGTCAGGCCGTCTCCGAGCTGCGTCACGCCGGCTTTCAGGTCTTCGGTTCCGCTGACGAGTTGATCCGCGCCGGAAGCCGCTTCTTCGATCTGCGGCGCGTTATCGCTCATTTGCTTGCTGGCGTCAGCCAGACCGTCTTGAATTTTGGTCAGACCGTCATTGGCTTCTCCGAGGCCGTCTTTCAATGTGCCGGCTTGATCCGCCACGCTGAAGTCGTCCAGCGCTTCGCCTGTCGGACGGCTGGCACTGCGCACGCTGTCCACGCCGTTAACTTTCAGAACCTCGCGACTGATGCGTTCGGCAATTGCCACGTACTCCGCATTGTCCATGGCCTGATCGTTTTGGATCACGATCTTGGCCGGCATCGCCTGTCCGGCGCCGAAGCTGTCCGCAATAATATTGAAGCCTTGAACGGATTCGTAGTTCCCCGGAATCTCCTCAAGACTGTTGAACGACAGCTTGCCGCTCGAAGTAAGCAGGAACGGCAGCGATACGGCAAGCACGATCAGCATAGCCGCCCACGGGCGTTTGATCGAAAACTTGCCGGCCCAGCCCCAGAGGCGATTCTCGCTATGTCCCATCGCTTTTCGCGAAGGCCAGAACATTTTTTGTCCCAAAACAGCCATAAAGAACGGCACGATGGTCACCATGGCCAGCAGCATGATCGCGATACCGACTGCTACCGCCACCGCCGAACGATAAAGCATAAATTGCGACAACCCGATAGCCGCAAAACCTACCAGTACGGCAATACCCGATACGATTACCGTGCGTCCGGCTGTTCGGTACGTTTCGATGATCGCATCCCATTTGTTGTCCGTGTGTCCCATCTCTTCCTTGAACCGACTGATCAACAGAATACAATAGTCCGTTCCGATCCCGAACATGACCGCAACCATGAAGATCTGCGTAAAGTTCGATAAAGGGAAGTCGAATCGGTCAACCAGGAACGATACGATGCTCTGCGAGACGATATAACTGAGTCCCACTGTAAGCAGCGGCACGAAAGGCGCTACCACCGAGCGGAACACCAATACCAGAATCAACAGAATGAAGACGACCGTAATATACTCCGACTTCTTCAGCCCTTCTTCCGAGCTGCGAACCGTGTCTTCGTTAATCAAAGACTGGCCGGTCAGATAATGCCCGACTTCATACGGAGCCAGCGTCGCATCCAGACCGCTTTGGACCTCTGCCGCTTCGCCTTCCGCGACTTCGGCAGTAAGCGAGACGAGAATCGTCTGTCCGTTTTCCGAAATCATCTGATCTTCCAGCTCCGGCTGGTCGAACGGACTCAAGATCGCGGTAACATGCAGATTTTCTTTGTCTTTTTCAATCGCGTCCACCGCTTGCTTGGCCTGTTCCTTCTCCTTGGCGGTCAACCCGTCGGGATTATGGAAAACGAGCGCTATCGTCGTTCCTTCCGCTCCCCCCTCTTGGGCCGCCAATTCCGACAGAATCGCCGAAGCCTCAGTGGACGTATAGCCTTCCGGAACAGCGATACCGCCTTTTTCCCGGACCAAATCCGACATGGACGGCGCAGTCACAAATAGTCCGACCGCCGCAACAAGCCAGATGACCAAGACGATCCATCTAGCTTTCAGTATGGTTCTCATTCTTTCTCTCTGCCTCCATCTTCGATGACCAGCTCGGCCAGCTTTTCAAATGCCGCCATGACCATCGAAATTTCTTTTTCTTCAAAATGGCTCAAATAACTGCCGACCGATTCCGAAATTCGCCGCTCCACCTGCTCGGCGATTTGCTGCCCGCGATCCGTGAGCGATAAATACACGGTTCGTCGATCTTCCTCGCTGCGCGTTCGTTCGATCAGTCCGCGATCCACCAATCGCGTGACGATCGCCGTAATCGAGCTTTTGACTACTTTGAACGTATCGGCCAGTTCAGACGATGTTCGCGGCCCGAACTGCATGATGTGCTGAAGCAAATAATACTGATCGTTCGTCAAATCTACCGGCATTTGTCTGCGCACGACCGAACCCATCTCCCGTTCGATCGCCATCCACGAACCGAGGAACTGATTAATCAGCTTTTTCGTATCTTCATGCGGAAGCTCTTCGCTTTTGCGAGCCCGTTCGTCCACTGCATTCCCTCCTATCTTAATTTGGTTCTCCAATCGAATTGTTCGATAATGAAACTATTCAATAATGAAACTATAAAACGTTTAGATTTCTCTGTCAACTTGCTAAAAATTCCGATGTCTTTCATCTATATCAAATATTAAAAAAAGGGCGACAAAAAAGCCCTTTCCCCGATAGGAAAAGGACTTAAGATGCCGAAAAAACCTGACGTAGCTGGAAACGAGAAGACGGAGAGAGAAATTCAGTGAAAGTGAAGACTTTCGAAGAAAGTCACTTCGGGAGCATATGCTTAGCGTTCGCCTTTGAAATCGAGAAAAACCCAATCAAAGTTTAAATCCATTTTCTCGATTTCAACACGCGACTGGAACGAATTTCTCTCGGAGTCTTCTCGTTTCCCGCTCTTACGTTATTTTCGAGAGCACCTGTGTCCCTTTCCTGATCCGGAAAGGACTTTTATCAGACCCGCTTCACCAACCGCGCAATCGAACGATCCGCTTCGCGCAGTACGATATCGCGATCGAGCGTGCGCATTAACCGATTTTCCATCACGACTTTACCGTCAATGATAACCGTATCGACATTGCCGCGCGTAGCCGAGTAGACAATGCGGGAATAAACATCGACCTCATTCGAAGGGAACGTGTGGAAGTCATACAGATCAAGCAGCACCAAATCGGCCTTTTTCCCCACTTCCAAACTGCCGATCTCCTTTTCCATGCCCAATACTTCTGCACCGCCCATTGTCGCCATCCGCAGCACGGTTCGGGCATCCATGGCGGTCGGCCCGTGGATCGGTTTTTGGATTAAGGCTGCCAATCGCATCTCCTGGAACATATCGAGATTATTGTTGCACGGCGCGCCGTCCGCTCCCAACCCTACCGGAACATGCCGACTAAGCATGTCCGGCACTTCAGCGATGCCGGAAGCCAGTTTCAGATTCGAACCCGGACAATGCGTCATCTTGACGCCGCGCTCGCGGATGATTTCTTTTTCCTGCTCGTCCAGCCAGACGCAATGCGCCAGAATCAAATTCGGCTTCGCGAGTCCCAGATGATCGAGGTAGACGATATTCCTCATGCCCCGCTCATTTTCCACGACTTCAATTTCGCCGCGATTCTCGGAAGCATGCGTATGTACCCGAACCCGATAATGCTCGGACAAGTCACGAACGCCGATCAACAAATCCTCCGTACAGGACACCACGAATCTCGGGCAAAACGCATACTGAAGGCGATTCCCGTCGTAGCCGTTCCATTTCTCCAAAATTCGAACGCTCTCCTCCAGAGATTGTGCCGTATCCTCCTGAAGCGCCTTCGGAACCTCGCTGCCGTGATCCATCATTACCTTGCCGGATACGGCGCGAATGCCGGTCTCCGCCATGGCGCGAAATGCGGAATCCGTATGATGCACGGTCTCCATGTCGAGCAGCGTCGTGGTTCCGCTGGAGATCAATTCGCCGATGCCCAGCATCGCCGAATAGTAGACCGACTCCTCGTCATGCGCCGCTTCAAGCGGCCATATCCGCTGTTGGAGCCAGTCGAGCAGCTCCAGGTCGTCGGCCCTGCCGCGGAACAACGTTTGGCATAAATGGACATGGGTCTGGATGAAGCCCGGTAACAGTACCTTCCCGCGCGCATCGATCACCCGGTCCGCCTGCACCTCGGACAAATCCGTTCCGATTCGGGCGATTACATTGTTTTCAATCAGCAAATCCCCCGTCAGCACGTCCTGAGCTTCGTTCATCGTTACCAGTTGAGCCCCTTGAATCAGCAGCGTTCCCATACGTCAGACCCTCCCGGCATTTTCGATTTTGATCTAACGCGTCCGATTTATTCTTCTTCGTCGGCTTCGTAAACGCATCGGAAACGTTCCAGCCCGGACGGACTTTCGCCGAGTCCCGTCACGGAAAATCCGACGCTGCGGTAAAAGTCGACCGCTTCCTCGTCCGTTTCGGCGATCACGCGTTCGGGACGTTCTTGAACCATCAGATCAAGCAGCATTCCCCGTCCGTAACCGAGTCCCCGGCTGCCCGGATCGACCGCGATATGCGTGACGGTGATTTCTTTGTCGCCGCTGGGTGTAAAGCCTACGACGCCGAGCATTTCTCCTTGTTCGATATAAGCCAGAAGTTCCGCTTCCGCGTTTTGTTCGTAAAAAGCAATCGCCCGTTCCACCTGTTCGGGATCGGGAAAAACAGCCAATTCAAGCAAGGCCGCGACTCTGGGATCGCGCACCTGTTCCGTAATGGATTGCAGCATAAAAATCCTCCTAAAAAGTATGATCAATCGTTGCGGCGGACCCGCTTTCCGTCCTTGAAGACGAAACAACCGGTCCGCCCGTTTTCAGGCAAACCGGTGCAATTCGGCGCAAGCCGCTTCGTAAGCTCCATTCAGTACCGGCAGCATGTCCTTCGCCTGCTCCGCCCGACCTGCCTTCAGCCTCTGTTCGATCTGCTCCAGCAGTTCCGAAAAATAATGGACGCCCAGGCTCAGGCTGCCCGACTTCAGGCTATGCGCGGTTCTCATCGCTTGTTCGAGATTGCCCGAAAGCACCGCCTCTTCCAACTGCAGCAGCTTCGCCGGCGTTTCTTCTTCGTATACTTCCAGCAGCGAACGGAAAATTTCGGGATCGTTTCCTTCATCCAGTTCGATCAACTCGCGAACCACGTCGGGATCGAGCGCTTGCCGCGAGTTTTTCGGCATCCATTTTTGAAGCACGGCTTTCAACGTCTCCACATTGATCGGTTTGGACAAGAAATCGTTCATGCCTGCCGCAAAACAAGCTGCCCGTTCGCTTTCGGTCGCTTCGCCCGTCAGCGCGACGATCGGCACGGCTCTGCGCATCTCGTCGCGTTCGAACTCGCGGATCGCGCGCGCCGCCTCCGTCCCGTCCATCACGGGCATTTGCTTGTCCATGAAAACCAATCCGTAAGAACCGCTGCGGAAAGCAGCGACCGCCGCTTCTCCGTTTTCCGCGACATCCACCGATTCCAAGCCCAGCTTTTTAAGCTGCATGCGGATCACGCGGCCGTTGACGGCATTGTCTTCCGCGACCAATATGTTCATGTTCGCCGCGATCGGCACCTGATCGGATACGGCATACAGAACGGTTCCCGATTCTTTCGGTTCGTCCGCCTCGGGAAGATGAAGCTCGAACCAAAAAGTCGAACCTGTATCTTCCCGGCTGAACACCCCGATTTCGCCTTTCATCGACTTGACCAGCGATTTGCAGATCATCAGGCCGAGCCCGGTTCCTTCTTTGGCTTTGCCCGCTTGAGTCTGCGCATACGGTTTGAACAGCGTATCGATATTCGCTTGCGAAATGCCGATGCCGCTATCGCGTACTTCGAAACGGACCTTGCCGCGGTATCCCGGCAGCGGGTACACCGCGACTTGAATGGTTCCGCTTTCCGTGAACGTGTTCGCGTTATTGATCAGATTGATCAAAATTTGGCGAATGCGCGTAGGATCGCCGCTCAGCATACCGGCGATCGACGGATCGAATTCGGCTTTGATCGTATTTCGTTTGGACTCGGCTTTCGGCTGCAGCAGCTGCACGACATGCTCGACGACCAGGCGAAGATCGAACGGCTTCTCTTCGATCGTCAACGCGCCAGCGTCGCTTTTGGACAAATCGAGCAGATCGTTGACCATGCCGAGCAGCTCGGAAGCGGATTCTTCGATCAAGTCCGTCCACCCGCGCTGCTCGGCGGCAAGCGGACTTTCGCGCAGCAGCTCGGTCATGCCGAGTATTCCGTTCATCGGCGTACGGAATTCATGGCTGATCATCGCCAAAAACCGGCTTTTCGAATCGTTGGCCCGCTGCGCTTCGCGAACGGCTTTTTCCAATTCGCCGTTGCTTTTGGCCAACTGGCGCTGAAGGGTCACCAATTCGTTATTCATGGACGAAAATTCGTTCAGAATTTTCTCTTCTTTCATTTGACCGCGCACGATCCGGTCGTTGAGTTTTTCGATGATCGCGTGCAAACGTTGAATTTCATTCTTGTCCTCAACTTCCAAGCTCATGCCCTCCTTCCGAAGCAGCCTCCTGCAGGTTCGCTTCGCGCTCCGCGCCCCGAGCGCGAGCGGCCAGCAGGCGGTCGGCTTCCGCAAGCGCCTTTTCCGCATCGGGAGCGTAACCATCCGCGCCGATTCTTTTCCATAACGAAGGATCGACGTTGAACGGAAGGCCGCCGACCAGAATCATCGATTTGGCCGATCGTTCGTCGGCGCGCAAAGCGCCGATCAGTTTCTTCATAATATGCACGTGGAAAGTCATGGTCGCCGACAGCGCCACGATATCGGCGCCGCGATGCAGCACTTCGTCGAGAAGTTGGTCTTCATCGGTATTGGCGCCGAGATAATGCGTATCCCAGCCTTCCATTTCGAAAACGTCCGTCAGCATGCGAAGTCCGATTTCGTGCAGTTCCCCGCCGACGCAGGCCGAGACGAGCACGCCTCCGCGAGACGGACGTTCGTCGCCGATCCAACGCTGATAAAGCCGCGACATGGCGCTTTGCGTGATCGCGGTGCAGTAATGCTCGTCCGCCACGCTGATCTGCTGCGTTTGCCAAAGCAGTCCGACTTCGTATTGCGAAACTTGAAAAACGTATTGATAAACGTCCCGGACGCTCTCGCCGCGTTCGATCAACCGATCGATTAACGCATAAGCTTCGAGCCGATCGCTCCGCAGCAGCGCGTCGAGATACGTTCTTACTTCGCGTCCGAGACGATGTTTCTCGACAATGAACGAAGGCGTCTCGGCAGGCTCCGACGTGCGCAAAATACCCATCTCCAGAATCCTGACCGTTCGATCCGTCCATTCGTCGCGACGAGCCTCGCGGATGCAGCGAAGCACGATTTCAAGCTTGAGCCGGATATCCGCATCGGTAAGACCGTAACCGGATAACAGCTGCTTCAGCCATCCGATGTAATGAACGAACAACGACGGACTGTCCATTCGGACGCTTTCCGCCAAATAATGCAGCGTATACACGGTGTCCCGCCGCGATTTTTCGAAACCGGGCTTTCCGTAACGTTCGAAAAGATCCGGCTGAATGTCGTAATGTTCCTTCGTGACTCGCGCCGCCAGTCCATCGATATCCGCCAACAACAGTTGTTCTTCGCGAATCGTCATACCGACCACCCGCTTCGCGAAAGCGAAAATCGCGGCCGGCCTATCCTGATCAAGGTACTCATGAACGCACCCCTCCCCGGTTTTTTTCGCCGATGACCCCTTACCGCCTTGGGTCCATCTTCCCACACCAGGCAGGGATACGCAACTTGACATCGGAAAAATCAGCGTTCGGACGAGCCGTGCAACTCTTCCCATTCTTCGCGCAGCACGCCCATACGGATCGAATCGTACAACTCTCCGCGCACGATTCGGCATCGACGCATCCGGCCTTCGATTCGCATCCCGATCCGGGCAGCCGCACGCATCATCCGCTCATTGCCCGACCAGGTCGTGATCCCCACTCTCGGCACATCCAGACTTGCGAACAAGTAACCGACGTACAAGCGCAGCGCTTCCGTTCCGCACCCTCGGCTCCATGTATCCGAGCGGTACAGCACGATGCCGGATTCCAGCCAGTTGGACGGTTTATGTTCCCAGTACGAAGTTACCACGCCAAGCATAACGCCTTCCTTCGTTTCGATCAAAAGGCGAGGTTCCCAATGGAGTTTCGCTTCTTTCATTTTCTCGTATCCTTGCGCGAACTCTTCGAACGTCTCCTGCTTTTCCTCGTCTTTGTAATACGGCGCATCCCAATCCGTCCATGCCCGATCTTCGCTCCCGTACTCCAGATCGTAAAGCTCACGGTAATCGTCCGGCGTCACGCTTCGCAGCGTGACGCGGTCTCCTTCCAGAATGGTCGCCGCTGCCGAATGATCGGCCGAAAGGTCCGCAAAAAAAGGACCCGCTGTTTTTTTCTCCATTATATAAGTTCCCCGTTCCTGTTCAAATGGGTTCGGCTATGCGCCGTTTGCCTATTCGGTCGGAATCCGAACGGAACCTTTGGCTTATTTCGTTATCGTATCGATGCTTCCGTTCTCGCGGCCTACGATGACCGTGTGCGCCATATCGACGAACAACCCGTTTTCCACGACGCCGGGAATAGCATTCAAGCTCGCATGCAGCGCAGCAGGGTCAGTAATCGACACACCATGGCAGTCCGCTATGTAGTTCCCGTTATCGGTCACGTACAAGTCACCGTTGTCCAGCCGCAGCTCGGGATTCAGATGGAGCGCTTTCAGGTTATCCAAAGTCCACTCATGCGCAAAAGGCACGATTTCTACCGGCAGCGGGAAGGCTCCCAACGTCTCCACCAACTTGTCTTCGCCCACGATGACGAACATTTTATCGCTGCGCGCCGCCACGATCTTCTCGCGAAGCAGTGCACCGCCGCCGCCCTTGATCAGCTGCAGATTGCCGTCCACTTCGTCCGCGCCGTCGATCGTAATGTCGATTCGCCCCACTTCCGCAAAAGGCACGATCGGGATTCCCAAGCCCAGTGCCTGCTCTTCCGAACGCTTTGAGGTGGCTACCGCGCGAATCGTCAACCCTTCCCGCACGCGCTGTCCCAACTTTTCGATCGCAAAATAAGCCGTCGATCCCGTTCCGAGTCCGACCGTCATTCCTTCTTCTATTGACTCTACAGCCCGTTCAGCGGCCAGCTTCTTCGTATTCATCCCGATCACTCCGTTCCGTTCGACAATTTTTCAAAAAAAGCTTTTAGCGTTGGCATGGTACTCATTCATTTTAGGCAAATGTTTTTCTTAAAACAATCTTTTTTATTGTGATCCAAATGCTTGTTGGCTCCGTTATACAGATAGTTGCAATTTTTGTCGAAAATAATCGTTTATTGAAATAAATTTTCTCTTTTTGACAAAATTGCTCTTCAAACAAATTGAGTGGCATCCGATAATAAATTTAGCGAATAAAGTCGAATAATGTCATAAAAAGGTAGGGGATTCTAGGTGTTTCGACAAATTAAAGGTAAAAAACTTATTTTTTCCACTATTTCCGTCATTTGCTTGCTTTCTGCCTTCGCCGCTTTTCAACTTTCTAACCGTATCGAAAATGTCGAAAATGTCATTGCACCAAAGCCGGTTTTCGACATTTTCGTCAAATATTCCGATCAAGACGGCGAACGTCTCGCTTTGAACGTCACGCACGACCTCAAATATCATATCTACTGGAATACCAACATGATGTCCCTGCGCACGAACGAAGCCGGTCTCGCAAAGCTTCGCGCCAGCGATTCGATCCAATCGATCGAGCTGAGCCAAAACTACAAAGGCATCGCTCAAAGCCTTGCCTCCCTGTCGGACGACGCCGCTCCCGCTTCTTCGGCTGCATCTTCCGCTTCCAAGATCAAACAAGGCGCATGGGGCTACGACGCGATCGATGCTTCCGAAGCGCAAACTGCCGGCTATACGGGCAAAGGCGTTCGGATTGCCATTCTGGATACCGGCATTTCCGATAAATCCGGATTGCAGATCAGCGGCGGAACCTCGACCGTAGAAGGCGTAACTTCCTACAACGACGACAATGGACACGGCACTGTCGTCGCCGGCATCATCGGAGCCAAGAGCAAAGCTTACAAAGGTATTGCTCCCGATGCTTCCCTGTACGCGATCAAGGTGATGGACAAAGACGGCAACGGCTCCACCCAATCGCTAGCCGAAGGATTAGACTGGGCGATTCGTCAACATATGGATGTCATCAATCTTTCGCTCTCGTTCCCGCAACAGTCGAATGCCGTTCAGGAATTGCTTAAAAAAGCCGCGGATCAAGGCATTACCGTTATCGTAGCGGCAGGCAATGCAGGCACTTCCGACGGTACGGGCGATACGCTGGCTTTCCCGGCAAAATCTCCGGAAACAATTACGGTTGCAGCCGTCGACTCCGGCTTGAAGCGCGCCGATTTCTCCGGCACGGGTTCCGAAGTCGAATTATCGGCTCCCGGCGTAGGCATTGTCAGCACAAGCGTATCCGGCAAGTACAAAATCAGCGACGGAACATCGATGGCTGCGCCTTTTGTCAGCGGCATGGTAGCGGTCATGAAGCAAGCTTATCCGAACCTAAGCGCGGAGCAACTCCGCGCGGCTCTGCAAAACAGCGCGGTTGACCTGGGCGCAAGCGGCCGCGACAATCTGTACGGCTACGGAATGGTTTCATTCGATCGCCTGCTTGGCAAAAACTCGGTTCTCGCGGATCGTCCGGAGTCTTCGACACCAACGGTACGTGACGCGTCTACTCAAACCATCGCCGCTTCCGACAACTCGATCACTCCAAAAAGCCAAACCAACACGTCAAACCCGCCATCCGCGGAAAACGGCACATTCCGCTAAAAGCCGGGTGCGCGGCTCAACCCTACCGGACGCGCATCCAACCTTTTATTCATATCAAGCAGCAGGCTATAGATAGGAAAAGGACTTCATTCCCTAGTTCATAGAGAATGAAGTCCTTTTTGTCGAAAGGTCGGTTACTCCCAGCCCGAACGATCCCGAAGCGCAGTAATTTGCGCAGTATGATGCTGGCCATGCCATGCATAATGCGAAGTCTGCGTATCGAGGCGGCTCCATTCCCGGGATTCCGGATGATAGAACGTTCTCGCCCATTGCTCGGCCGCCAGCGATTCCAACAGGAATGTCCAGCGAGCATGCAGACCGCGAAGGATCAGCAAGGAAGCGCCGACCGCCATGCCCGAAGCATCCGGCTGCTTGGCCCAATCTCCTTCGGCGTAAGGCTTGATCGTAGGGCCTTCTTCGGTCAAAGCCAGCTTAAGCCGGATATAAGCATTCATATGGCTGTCCGCCAAATGATGCACGACCTGTCTTACCGTCCATCCGCCATCGCGATACGGGGTGTCCAACTGTTCCTCGTTCAACCCTTCTATCGCTTCTTCCAGTCGATCAGGCAGACGGCGGATATGTTCGATCCATTCCTCCCGCTGCTGCGGATTCGATTCCGAGGCATCTGCGGAACGCCCGATCGGATAACGCAAAGGCTCCAATTCGGCTTCGTCATGAATAGGTTCCGTCATCGATTCATCCTCCTTAGATCATTTTCTTCGGATCAACGTACCGGTCGAATTCTTCTTCCGTCAACAACCCCGTCGCCAAAGCCGCTTCTTTTAGCGAAGTGCCTTCGGCGTGGGCTTTTTTGGCGATCTTCGCCGCGTTTTCGTACCCGATATGCGGGTTCAACGAAGTCACGAGCATGAGCGAGTTTTTCAGGTTATGCTCGATTTTGTCCAGATTGGCTTCGATGCCGATCGCGCATTTGTCATTGAACGCAATGATCGAATCGGCCAACAGATTAACCGATTGCAGGAAATTATAGATCAGGACCGGCTTGAACACGTTCAGCTCGAAGTTGCCTTGACTTGCCGCAAAGCCGATTGTCGTATCATTGCCGAATACTTGGGCCACGACCATCGTGATCGCTTCCGGCTGGGTCGGATTGACTTTGCCCGGCATGATCGAGCTGCCCGGTTCGTTTTCCGGGATCTTGATCTCGCCCAGACCGCTGCGCGGGCCGCTTGCGAGCCAGCGCACGTCGTTGGCGATCTTCATTAGATCCGCTGCCAGACCTTTGATCGCGCCGTGCGTGTAGACGGTCTCGTCGTGGCTGGTCAGCGCATGGAATTTATTTTTGGCCGACGTGAATTTGGCTTGGGTAAACTGAGAGATATACGCAGCCGCGCGATCGCCGAACTCCGGATGCGCGTTGATGCCCGTACCGACGGCAGTGCCGCCGATCGCCAGTTCCTTCATATGCTGCACGCTTTCCTTGATCATGTTGCCGCTTTTCTCCAGCATCGCGGACCAACCGCTGATCTCTTGGCCCAACGTCAGCGGAGTCGCGTCCATCAAGTGCGTACGGCCGATTTTGATGACGTCTTTGAACGCTTCGACTTTTTCGTCGAGGGTTGCTTTCAACACCGCGATGGCCGGCAGCAGCTTGTCCTCGACCGCGATCACGCCGGCTACATGCAGCGCAGTCGGGAACGTATCGTTCGAACTTTGCGACATGTTGACGTCGTCGTTCGGATGCAGACGCTCGTCCGTGCCGCCTTTGCCTTCAAGCATCTGGTTGCCGCGATACGCGATGACTTCGTTGACGTTCATGTTGGATTGCGTGCCGCTGCCCGTTTGCCAGACCACCAGCGGGAAATGTTCGTCCAATAATCCTTCGAGGATTTCGTCGGCCGCACGCGCAATCGCGCCTGCTTTATGTTCCGAAAGTTTGCCGAGATCATGGTTGGCGAGCGCCGCCGATTTTTTCAGAATCGCAAAAGCGCGAATGACTTCGGAAGGCATCTTCTCCTGGCCGATCGGAAAGTTCTCTTTGCTGCGCTGCGTTTGGGCACCCCACATTTTGTCCGCAGGTACCTTCATTTCTCCAAGCGTGTCTTTTTCAATCCGATAATCCAAAATCCGTCTCCTCCTTTATCGCTATCCCAAAATAATTGCGCTGCCTGGATACAAGTCACTGTAACATTTGATACAGACAACACATTCTTCTCACTCTGATTGTAATTGTAGCGTTTTCAACAGTCAAAAAGAAGGCTTTCCGCTCAACATTTTTATCATAAAAAATAGAAGGTTGCCGGAAATGCGATTGGAACGTTATAATCGGCTGCATCATCTGATAGAAAAGGAGCACCGCCAATGATGCCATTTGAGCAAATAACAGATCGTTTGGAGCGGGCGCGCCTGTTGGAGCAATTGACGATCGAAGCCTGGCCTCCGACTGTGTTGGAATCGCTGGCTGGCTGGAAGCTTCGCGCAGCGAACGGCGTGAGTCGCCGCGCGAATAGCGTATGGGCCGTCGGACCTTTCCCCGGCGTTGAAAAAGATTGGTTGGCACAAGCCGAAGCTTTTGCTGCGCGTCACGGAATCGATCCCTGCTTCTATGTTAGCGAGACATCGCCGACGGGACTGGACGAACAACTCTCACTTGCCGGGTATACGCTAAGCGAGCTTTGTTATCTTATGGCCGGTTCGGCGGCGCTTGCGCTGGAACGGATTGCTGCACGTCCGGCTGTTGAGCAATCCGGCGAAATTACAATCAGCTTGCCGCGATCGAATCAGACGCCGGAGAATGAAGAGTGGTTGCAACAATTCATGACTCTGAAAAACGTTCCTGCCGAACGCAGCGCGATTTATGCTTCGATCTTCGATGGCATCCAAGCCGACAAGTGTTTTGCCAGCCTGCGGATCGGCGGAGAAGTCGCGGCATTGGGAACGGTCGTGTCGCAAGGCAACTTCGGTTATATCAGCAACCTGACGGTCGCCCCGAATTACCGCCGACGCGGACTGGCTGCGCGCATGACGGCGGAGTTGGCACGTTGGGCGGTCGAACGCGGAGCTGCCGAGCTGTATTTGCAGGTGCTGCAAAACAATGCTGCCGCTGTTGCATTGTATCAAGCGCTAGGATTCGAAGTTGTCGCGCGGCATCACTATCGGGTGCTTCGAGTTTGAAGGCGCATTGATCATCAGAAGCAGAAAAAAAGACGAAGCATCCACGGATGCTCCGTCTTTTCATTTTTTACACTTTGCTTGCCGTTTCCGTCTCGCTTCCAGCCAACGCCAATAAATCGGTCAGCTTCGCAATCTCGTAAGTCGGTACGATGCCGCTCGTATTCTCCAGTCCTCCCGGATTGTACCAGCAGGTATCGATGCCGTAGTCATGCCCGCCCCGAATATCCGAAGACAGCGAATCGCCGACGATCAGCACCTGCGATTTGTCTTCGCATCCGATTTTGCGCATCGCGTAATCGAAAATTTCCGGTGCCGGTTTGGCCGAGCCTACATCGTCGGAAACGATAATATGCTCAAAACGGTCTTTCAGCTCCGAACCGGCAATACGCGAGAACTGCACGTCGCCGATCCCGTTGGTGATGATCGATAGATGCAGCTTCGACTTCAGCGCATCGCAGACCGCAAGAGCATCGGGCGTCAGGAATGATCCGGCCGCAAAATGACGCAAATAGGTCGCTCCGAATGCTTCAGGGTCGCTTTCAATAGCCAATTGCGTGAATAATCGGCGGAAACGTTCGCTGCGAAGCTGGGTTTGCGTCACTTTGTTTTGTTCATAATCGAGCCAAAGCGCCCGGTTAATGGTCGTATAACTATTGAAGCACAGATCGAAATCCAAGCCGAAGCCCGACTCCGTTAACGATGCGGTAAAAGCTTCACGCTCGCAGCGTTGGAAGTCGAGCAAAGTATCGTCCGCATCGAACAAAATATATTGATAATTTTTCATGTTGTTGTTTCCCCTTCTTCCTTCAACCCTTCCGGCGATTCAGGCAGACACCAATTGATCTCCGACAATCCTTTTTCGCGTAAAAAGGCATTGGTTCGAGAAAACGGGCGGCTGCCGAAAAATCCACGATCCGCCGAACGCGGACTCGGATGCGCCGATTTGAGGATCAGATGGCGCGTGCCGTCAATAAACGAACCTTTTTCCTGCGCGCTGCGTCCCCACAAAATGAACACGACCGGCGTTTCACATTCATTAATCGCCGCGATCGCCGCATCCGTGAACGCTTCCCAGCCCATTCCCTGATGCGAAGCGGCCGCGCCCCTTCGCACGGTCAGCACATTGTTGAGCAGCAACACGCCCTGCTTGGCCCAATGCTCCAGAAATCCGTGACGCACCGGCTGGCATCCCAAATCGTCCTGAAGCTCGCGATAAATATTGTCCAATGAAGGCGGAACCTGGATGCCCGGCTGTACCGAGAAGCTTAATCCATGTGCCTGATTCGGCCCGTGGTACGGATCTTGTCCCAAAATGACGACACGCGTATCCGCGAAAGAAGTCAGATGGAAGGCGCTGAATATCCGATACATATCCGGGTAGACGGTACGCGAACGATACTCGTCAGCCAGCTTGCGCCGCAGTTCCAAATAATAAGGTTTCTGCATTTCAGGGTGCAGAATATCTGCCCAGTCATTTTCAAAAATCGGTTTCATTGCTCGAAAAATCCTTTCCGGGAAAGATTTTGCCCACTTTAAAACCGTCTCATACCCCTTCTTTATTGTCAAAGACTTTTGCCCTAAAATCAAATAACCCAAAATCAAAACAAAAAGCTTCTCTACCCTGATCCTTTGACCGCGTTCGATTGCTATACGGTCAAGATACTCAGGCATAAAGAAGCTTCGAATATTCAAATTTGAGTTAAGCCGAAACCAGCACCGCGCGGTTCCCGAAAGGATCAAGCGCGGACTGGCCTTCCGGCGTATCCGCAACTTCGATTCCGGCGTTGCGAAGCGCCGCAACGGCCTGATCGCGTTCGCTTACGTTCGGGTATACGATCGTAAAGTATTTCAAACCGACGGCATTGGCGGGAGCAGCCGGAGCGCCTACGCCGGCCCAGGTATTCAAGCCCATATGATGGTGATAGCCGCCTGCCGATACGAACAAAGCCGCATTGCCGAAGTGCAGCACCACGTCAAAACCGAGTCCGTCTACATAAAACTTGCGCGCATCCGGCAAATTGCCGACATGCAGATGGACGTGGCCGATGATTGTGCCCGAAGGCAGACCGTTCCATGCGCCCGCAAGTTTCAGCAGCGATTCCACATCAACCGGATCGGTCGCCATGACATACTCGCCTTTGGCGTCCTTCTGCCACTCCGAACGCGGACGGTCTGCATAAATTTCAATGCCGTTGCCGTCCGGGTCATTTAGATAAAAGGCTTCGCTGACGAGGTGATCTCCCTGTCCGATACTCATGCCGGTTTCGGCCAAATGACGCAATGTTGTACCCAGCGCCGTGCGGTTAGGCAGCAGAATCGCGAAATGGTACAGACCCGTTACCGATTGAGGCCGCATGATCTGTGCTTGCGGTACTTCTTCGATTCCGAGCAGCACCTCATTGCCGTCCACGCCGAATTCTGCTGTTTTTTCCGTCTGAGCCAACAGTTTGAGTCCGATCACTTCACTGTAAAAACGTACAGAACGCTCGATTTGACTCACTTTCAGTTGAACCCGTCCCATATGGGCTTCCGGATGAATACGATAGTTACTCATGTAATTAGCCTCCATTTTGTTCACCTATATCATTATTTGTTTTTCTTGAGTAATATTTTATACTCTCATCATAATACACAAGGTTACAAAAGTAAAGTATGTGACTTAAAGAAAATTAAATACTTTTACATAAAAAGAAGCTTCCGAATACTAACGCCAAACGCGCAGTTTCAGAAGCTTCTCGATATAAGATTACGCCAATCCTGCTTGCCGAGCCAAAAACTCCATCGCCAAACGATTTTGCCCGTCCGATACCCAATGACCGTCGAACGGATACACCCGCATTTCCTTTTCCGACATGATTCGGTTATAAGCGGCGTAGACCGTTTCCGGCATGCAGCAAGGATCTTTAAGGCCGCAAGATACCATGATCGGAATCTGGATGCGCGGCGCCAAATTCAAATTATCGAAATAACTGAGCGTTTTCAACACCGTATCCAAATGTTCGGGATGTCGACTTACAAACTCTGCCGCTTCAGATAATGAGCTGTTCGAATTCAGAATGCCGAAGTCCATATGGCACATATTGGGGATGTGGGCCACCGCCGCTTTGGGTACGTCGCTCAGCGCCGGCACGATCATGGCAAGACCGCCTCCCTGACTGCCGCCGATGACGAAAATCCGCTCGGCGTCGGTTTCCGGTTGCTCGGCCGCCCACTCCGCCGCGCGAATCGCATCCACCGTGATCGCCCGATAATAAGCCGTCTCCCGCTGCAAAATGCCCGGCGTGACCCAGCCCCGGATCGCGCCGTAAGACTGCGCCTGCCGATTGCCCGTATCTCCGCCCTGCCCGCGAACGTCCACCGACAGCACGGCGAAACCCATCAGAATATAATGCGCGAAATGCTCCGGCATTCCTTTGCTGCCCGTATAACCGTGATAATGCACGATACACGGAAACTTCGTTCCTTGCTCGGCTTTCGGCGTCAAATACCAGGCATGCAGCGGCGTATCGTCTGCGCCTTCGTAGGTGGTCATGTAGACGTCCATGCCGCTCATCGGAGTCTGGACGGGTTCTCTTTTCCCGTTCAACGGTTTCTCTGCATATTCGGCTAACGTGTTACTCCAAAATTCTTCGAGATCACTTTCCGCCGTCTGGGACGGGTTGTAGCGCTCCAGATCCTGAATTCGCGCTTTAATCGCATGAGTCATTGTAATTCGGGTTCTCCTTTTGCCGATTTACCGATCTTTTTTCTCTAAAAGCTGCCGGTAAAGTCGTTCGTTTTCTTCATCGTAGCAGACGAAAGCCACCTCTTCCAGAAACGTTTCGCCGGACTCGGCAGAATGCGCTTGAATGACTTCTTTTACAGCCGTCACAGCAATTTCCGCCGCTTCTTTTTTCGGATACCCGTAGATGCCCGTCGAGATGTTCGGAAAAGAAACGCGCCGTGCCGAGACGTCTACGGCTGCTTGAATCGAGTTCGCGTAGCAGCGCTTCAGCAGCTCCGCCTCGCCTTTGTTCCCGTTTTGATACACAGGTCCTACGGTGTGCACGACGAATTTCGCGGGCAGCTTGCCTGCCGTCGTCACGACCGCCTCCCCCGTATCGCAGCCGCCTTGGCGATCGCGGATCTTGCGGCACTCTTCCAATATTGCAGGCCCGCCCGCGCGGTGAATCGCTCCGTCGACCCCTCCTCCGCCGAGCAACGACGAGTTGGCCGCGTTGACGATCGCATCGGTGGCGTATTCGGTGATGTCGCCGCGGATTACTTTGATCGTGACCTCGTTAATTTTCGTTTGCATCAGTCGATTCTCTCCTTTATTAAGCTCCGGTTGATCATGCACGCTCAAATTTCTCGAACTTCGTCCCCATAAAGGTCAACATACCCGAATCGCCTTCAGCCGTAACGCCGTAATGCTCGCCTTCTACCTGGAATTCCTTGCGCTCGCCGTTCTCCAATTCAAACGCAAGGTGGTAAACCGTCCGAACCCTCGATTCTCCGCCGCCCCTCATTTCTTCGCGCTTGCCGAATACGCGTGCGGGCACGGTCAAAATACCTGCCGCTTCATTACTGCGTTTTTCCTTGGCTGACTTGATTATTACAGAGCCGATGCCGAATACAAACGTTAAAGTAATCAAGCCCATAATCAAAATAAACGGAATCACGAACCAAAGCGGCGCCCCGTCAAAAAAGCCGCTGATGCGTTCCATGATTCCGGGTTCATGCGAAGTCGTCTCATATACAATGTTTCCGTTAACATCTTGTCTGAATTCTCCATCCGGCCAACCCATTCCGATCATCCTTTCTGTCTTTGCGATCCTTTTATAAGAACGCTCTACTTGCCCATATCGTTTGTTTTAAAAAAAGCACCCTGCGGCAGCGTACCGGAATTTCCGGCCATCGTCTGTCGAGGGTGCTTATGCATGAGGCGTCAAATGGATTTAGCTTGCTTTTGCTGCTTCGATCGCGGCTTCCACGTTTTCGAGCGTCGGATTTTCGACCTTTGTTCCATTTACGAAAATGGAAGGCGTACCCGTGATTTTGCTATCGTCCCCGGCTTTGACGTCCGCATCGACCGCTGCCTGGTACGTTTTATTTTTCAGATCATTCGTGAATTTCTCGATATCGGCATCCGGCACGTTTTCTTTGACCAGGTTGACGATGTAGTCTTCGGTAATCCAGCTCTCGCGAACCTTGCTTGTGTCCTGATTCGCATAGACAGCTTTGTTGTATGCCCAGAAGTATTCCGGATTTTGTTCGTACAACGCTTGTGCGCCCAGCGCCAGCAGCATGGAATCGTCTGCGAGGAACGGATAATCCGCGAATTGGAACGAAGCTTCATTGGTATCGAGATACTTCGTTTGCAGTTCCGGCAGTACGGTCTCCGTCCAGATTTTGCAATCCGGGCACTTGTAATCGCCGAATTCGACGATTTGCACGTTCGAATCCGGGTTGCCGAGCGTCGGTTGATTGGAAGCGTCATAGCTGGTCAAGATCACGGGTTCCGCGGAAGAAGTCGTTTGGTTTTCTCCTACCTTCGTCAGCACGAAGATCAGTACCGCCAACACGACGATCAAGCCAACAAAGCCCAATGCGATGATGCCCAAGTTGCTCTTTTTACGCTTCGAACCCGACGTCCACTGGGAAGCGGCCGTATTTTGATTTTGCGGTCTCGGCGTGCCTTGCGGTCTTGCGGCTCCCCCCGTGTTTTTCTTCGCACCCTGCGGCTTGCCGTTTTTCGGCGCCGGCTTTTTGTTTTTACTCATCCCTTTTCCCCTTATCCTCAAGTTTGTCCGTTTCTTACGTAACGACAGAGTGCCGCCAGCGTACAGAGTCGACTATTTGTAATTATATCGAGTTTTAAGGGTTCGATTCAAGCTTCCAAGCATAGTTCCGAGAAAATTGTGTCAAAATCGTTTGAAAAGGTGAAAGTAATAGATGCGGGGTTTTTCGCGGAAACAACACGAAAACTTCCTAATTTTTTTCGAGGAGGAATCGACGTGAAATTTTTCTTGGATACCGGCAATCTGGATGAAATCAAACGGATCGTGCGTTTGGGCTTGGTGGACGGAGTGACGACGAACCCTTCGCTGATTGCGAAAGAAGGGCGCCAATTTCAGGATGTAATCAAGGAAATCACGGCGATCGTTCCCGGTCCTGTCAGCGCCGAGGTCGTATCGCTGAAGGGCGACGAAATGATCGCGGAAGCGCTGGAAATCGCGCAATGGGCACCGAACGTCGTCATTAAGCTCCCGATGACGGAAGAAGGCCTGTATGCATGCAGCCAGCTCAGCAAAAAAGGCATCCGGACCAACGTGACGCTGATCTTCTCCGCGGCGCAAGGACTCATGGCAGCCAAAGCGGGCGCGACCTATATCAGCCCCTTCATCGGACGCCTCGACGACATCGGCGTGGACGGCATGGAGCTGATCTCGGATCTTCGCACCATTCTCGACACGTACGATCTCAAATCCGAAATCATCGCAGCCAGCATCCGCCATATCGGCCATGTCCAGCAAGCCGCGTTGGCAGGCGCGCATATCGCGACCATTCCGGGTTCGATCCTGCCGAAGCTGTGGGCGCATCCGCTGACGGACAAAGGCATCGACCAATTCCTCAAAGACTGGGAAAGCGTCCCTAAAGCCGCCGACTCCGTCAAAGAAAAAGCCGATACGAAAGCCTGATTTTCGCACGGCCGGCTTGTTTCCTTATAACAAAAGCCCGCTCTTCCCGAGCGGGCTTTTTGACATTCCGTCAGGCACGAATCCGTTCGGAAAGTTCGGCGTTCTCCGGCGCTTCGACGCGCACCGGCTTCCTCGGCTGCCCTTTCCGGGACAGATACGTCCAGACGCGCAGCGCTTTCTCGACCGGGCCGTTGCGGAATTTGTTCAAGTACAACGGGCTGAGCCACAGCTGCGCCGCATATACGGCCAGCACGATCAGCGTTCCGACCGCGACTCCGGCGCGTCCGAACAATCCCAATCCGTACCCGTAGAAGATCGTGGTGCATATGACGCTTTGCATCAGATAATTCGTGAGCGACAAGCGTCCGACCGCCTCGAATCGCTTCAAAATCGCGAAGCGGCGGCGGCTTGCGTAAAGCAGCGCAAACGCGTAAATGTAACCCAGCGCCAGCAGCGATCCGCCCAGCGTATCACCGATCCCGACCCCCGGCAGTCCGCTTGCGCCGAACTGCGGCGCGAGTACGGAGAACGATTTGGTGAGCAAGCCGACCGAAACGAAAACGGCGGCTCGGCGCGCGTACGTCCGCCGCATGGCGACGGGGTCGTCGAACGTACCGACCTTCGCCGCCCTCATCCCCAGCAGGAACATGGGCGCGATCATCAGCGGCGCGAGCAGGACGGCGAACGCCATGATCCATGTCTCGCCCATTCCGAACGGATCGGCGTTATTGCGGAAATCCTTGATTTCCTCATAGGTTCCGCTCCCGTACACGTCGCGGCTTTGCATGACGTACGTTCGCGTATGCTCCGAGTCCCCGAACTCCGTCATGTCGGCATCGGAAGGAAAAGCACCCAGAATGCCCATGATTCCCAGCAGCAGCGTCGCCCAGACAAGCAGCGTTTTCGGTTTGCGGTTCAGGAACAGCAGAAGGAAAAATCCGGTCGCCCCGTAAAAAGTCAAAATATCCCCTTCCCACAAAAATAGCGAGTGCAGCAAACCAAAAACAAACAATAGCAAAAAGCGGCGTGCCAGATGGCATTTCGGCCGAAGTTCGCGCGATTTCAGACTGTCGGACAACTTCACCATGCCGAATCCGAACATGAAGGCGAAAATCGGCATGAAGCTTCCGACGACCGCGATGAACAGGAACGAATGGAACGCGAGATCCGCTCCCGCGATCCCGAACAACTCAGGCATGGTTTCCCCGAACAGGCCGTATTGGAAAATCAGCATGTTCGCCACGATGATTCCGGACAGGCTGAATCCTCTCAAACCGTCAATCAAATGAATCCTTTTACTTTTCGTCAACTCCATCACCTCTGCACTAAGCTTAACGTCCCGCGTTGAATAGACGCTAAAGCGTATCTTAACGTTTGCTTAACGCGGCGAAAAAAGATCCCCGTTGCTTTAACGCGGGTTAAGATTTGTCTGGTACACTGAAAAAACCGGGTCGAACCCAATCGATCCGGATGATCGTCAGGAGGAATACGTTTATGCACCAGCCAGCCAAAATTTTGATCGTGGACGACGAAAAAGCTATCGTGCAGATGATCGAGATGGTCCTGCGCAAAGAAGGCTTCGAACATATCCATACCGCGGGCACGGCCGCCGAAGGCATGCGGCTGCTCGGCGAATACGGCGCGGACGTCATTTTGCTCGACGTCATGCTGCCGGATCGGACCGGCTTCGAGCTGGGACCGCAGATTCGCGCAATGTCGGATGCCCATCTGATTTATTTGACCGCCCGCACGACCGATCTGGACCGCCTCACCGGCTTCGCCGTCGGCGGCGACGATTACGTGATCAAACCTTTCAATCCGCTCGAGATCGCGGCGCGGATCAAAGCCAGGCTGCGACGGGGAAACGCCGAACCGTCTTCTTCCGCTCCGGCCGCAGCGCCCGCCGATTCCAGGCAGCGCTACGATTTTGGCGGCTTCGTGCTGGACGAACGGGCCGGAGAGCTGCGCGTCGGCGGCGATCCCGTTCCTTGCCCCGCACAGGCCTATCAGCTGCTGCTGTTTTTGTGCCGAAATCCGAATATCGTTTTTTCCAAATCGCAGCTGTACGAATCGGTCTGGGGTTTCGACGGAGCGAGCGACGACAATACGGTCATGGTCCATATTCGCAAAATCCGCGAGCGGATCGAAGCCGATCCGGGTGCGCCCAAGCATCTGCTGACCGTTCGCGGGCTCGGTTATAAGCTGGTCAAAGGTCAGGCTTCGCCATGAAAAAAAACATGAACCTCAAAGCCGGGCGGATCGCCCGAAGGCTCGGGCTGCATTTTACGCTGCAATTTTTCGCGATCTGGATTTCGGTGCTGGTTACCGTATTCGTATCCATGTTCGTCCTGCTTTATTTCATGGGCAAAGATCAACTGCAAAGCGATTCGCCTTCCAAAATCCTGGATTCGCTGTCGTTGGAGACGATGGTGGACGGGGGAGGCGCGCAGTTGTCCGCGTTATGGGACAAGCAGCTGGAGAATATGGGCTATTGGCTTCAGATCGTGAACGAAGACGGCAAAACGATCTATGCGGCGAACGTGCCGGACGACGTGCCCGACCGCTATTCGGCCATCCAATTGCTTCGAATCGCTGATTCGCTAAGGCTGGGCGATTACCAAGTCGCCACGCTTTACGAAGAATTCGACGGCTACAACAGCTTGTACATGCTCGGCCGCAAAGATGTCGAAGGCGAACAACTGAAGCAATGGTTCGACCTTTATTCCCGAAACGGGCGGATCGGGGATAAAGCTTCTTCGGCGCTCCTGGACGCCGAAGCCAAAGGTTCGGGCGCGTCCCTTCGCGTGCTGGACCCGGACGGCCAGGTCATCCAAAGCGTCGGGCTTCGCGGCGATACGGAAGGCTACGGGGGTCTTGATCTCGTCAAGCATCGTTACGACGCGGCCTTCAGGATTTCGTCGTACGACGATCCGGCTACGGGATACACCTGGCTGCTGGAGTCGCCCCGTTCCGGTATTGCTTCGCCCGAACAGCCGATGCTGCGCACGATTCTGACCGTCTCCGCGATCGTCGGCGGCGCGATTCTGCTGCTGGCGCTCGCCCTTGCCGCCTGGCACGGTTATCGCTACGGCGGACCGCTCCTGCTATTCATGCGCGGCTTCGAGCGCATGGGCCGCGGCGAATACGACCGGGTGTTCACGGAAAAAGAGCAGCGCAAAATTTTCCGCAAAAACGGACGCTTCCGCACCCGCTACAAACTGTACAGCGAAGTAATCGCCGGCTTCTCCGACATGGCGGCCCGCCTGGAGCAAGCGCGCAGCGAACGCCTGAAGCTGGAACGTTCGCGCGAGGAATGGATGGCCGGCATCTCGCATGACTTGCGCACGCCCCTGTCGGCCGTCCAAGGGTACGGACATCTGCTCGAAAGCGGCCAATTCCGCTGGAGCGAGGCCGAACTGCGCGATATGGGCACGACCGTTCGCGAAAAAAGCGATTACATGCTTGAGCTGCTTCAGGATTTTTCGCTAACCTTTGAATTGAAAAACCATACGCCCGGCGAAAATTTGGAGCCGCTCGAACTGAACGAGTTCGTGCGCCGGGCGGTACTGCGTTACGTGAACGACGCCACGCTCACGGACGTCGCGTTCGATTTCGAAGAAAGCCGCGGCCGGATCGCGATCATGGCGAACGCCAAATGGTTTCAGCGGCTGCTCGACAACCTGATCTCCAACGCGGTCAAGCATAACGGGCCGGGCACGACCGTATTGATCGGCGTGACGTCCGAGAACGGAAACGCGCTCGTGAACGTGCGCGACGACGGCGTCGGCATGGACGAACACACGAAATCCCGTTTGTTCGACCGTTACTTCCGCGGAACGAACACTGAAGAAAGCATAGACGGATCGGGACTGGGCATGAGCATCGCCTACGCGATCGTCGCCGCGCACCGGGGTACGATCAATGTCGAGGCGGAGCCCGGAGCAGGCACGTCGATCACGCTGAGTTTTCCCGAGACCGACGACGCGTTTCCTCAGGCTTCGACCTCAACCGAAACGCTGAACCGGTAACGGCGCGACGCCCGACGAACCGAAACGCAGCCTGCGAAAAGTTCCTTTTCGCGCAAGGGCTTTTCCGTTTTTTCCGAATCTGCTTCGTTTGGTTGATCGTACATTTGACACCGCTTTCCGAAGTTCGTATACTTGCGTGAGCAAGCACCAAAGCCAGAATAAGCAGGTCGAACCGCGGGCGCGGAATTCGGCCGCGCAAGAGGGGGATTAGCCTTGTATCAGCCGCAAGATTCGATCGGTTTTCAACTGGGCGTCATTTATCGAAAAGTCAGCAACCGTCTCGCCGCCAACCTTAAAGATTACGACCTGACGCCCGAGCAATGGTCCGTCATGTGCTGCATCTGCTTCAAGGAAGGCATGAACCAAAAAGAAATCGCCGAGCGCACGGTCAAAGATCAGCCGACCGTGACCCGCATTCTCAATGTCCTGCATCGCAAAGGACTGATCATGCGCAGCAGCGACCGGGCGGACCGACGCGCTTACCTGATCTATCCGACCGAAAAAGGCCGTCAGGTCACCGAAGAGACGTCCGTGATCGAGCGGCACCACAACGCCGCCATGATCGAAGATTTTTCGCCGGAACAACTGGAACTGCTGGCGGAAGCTTTCCGCAAAATCGAACGCAATGCCGAGCGGTACGGCGACGGCCCCGCAATCGAGACCTGAATATCGCTAATCCGGACAGCCGCGAAAGGCTCTGCGCTGCCAAGCGTTTCGGCAAGTCTGCGCGGTTCGAACATTCTCCAAAAAAACCTCCTTTTCGTACGGCAAGCCGCGAAAAGGAGGTTTTTTTAGCATGCGAATCGCCATGCGCGCAAGTTCTCGGAGAAAAGTTATCGTGCCTTGGCTTTGGCATCTTTCCGCGCTTTAAGCTTGGCTTCCAACTCGCGCGCACGCAGGATCTCCGCCTCCATATCGTCAAGCTTCCCTGCGGGTCGATACACCGTAGATCCATGGCAGACCTCGATTCGTTCCGGATCAAGTTCCCGCACGATAGCGAAAGCGCTGCGCATTGCCAATTCCGGGTCCGGCGTAAAGCGGGGCTGAATCAACTTGCCGCGCTTGCCGTTAAACAAATCCCCTGCCAGCAGCACGTTCTCCCCTTGATGAAAATACACGACATGTCCCGGAGAATGTCCGGGCGTCCAATACGGTGTCAGCGACCCGTGAGCGGCCAGCTCCTTGCTTTTCCCTTGAACAAACGGAAGAGGCTGTAAAATCCCTTTTTCCACATGAACATGAGCTTTATCTTTGCCCGGATAAGCCTTTTCTCCTTCGGCATAAGGAATCTCTGTCGCGTGCATATAGACCGGCACATCATGGACTCGCAAAATATTTTGAAGTCCGCCGACATGGTCGGAATGTCCGTGCGTCAGCAGAATTTGCTTCAGCGGGCCTGCATCCATTCTTTCAATAGCTTTCAAAATCCCCTTGGTCATAAAGGACATCCCCGTATCGACCAGCGTAACTCCGTCTTGTTCCGCCACGATCCATACTTGGATCGGAAGCCCTACCCAGACGCCTACGCTTCGGATCGATTCCGTAATCGACTTAACCCCCATGCTCAATCGCTCCGTTCTGTTGATTATAAATAAGCCGCCCCTTGACCATAAGGGGCGGCTCCAAAGCTGTCAAGCTGACGCTTGGATCAGGAACGAAGCGGAACCAGAGTCAGTTCGCTTAAACGGATCGGCCCATGCAGCGTGATATGCAGCAGTGCCGGAGTCTCGGAGTGAGCCACTTGCTTAAGAAGCTGGGTGTCCAGCGTATGCCAAGCTTTGACTCTGGAAGCGGCTACTTCTTCGCTCCCAAGCAACTCCCCCTCTGATCCATGGAGGCGCAACTCGATACGCCCTACCGACTCTCCGCTTCGTACCCGCAACTTCCAACCCGAAATTCCCTGCGACACATCAACATTTCGGAAAATCAACTCGCCCGGTATATCAGCGTGAACGGGAGCCGCCGCTGTTGCTCCGCGTTCGCCTTCATCCAGCAGCACCTGCTCGTAATCGTCAAAGTTTTCGCCGCGAGTTGTCTGGTATAGATCGCGCGGCGGAACAAGTTCTCCGACGACGGTCACAGCCGTTTGCGTACGAATATCCGATGACGATGAACCGATCAGCAGCGTATAGACGCCGGATTCGACGCAGAACCGGTCTCGGGACACATCCCAGAATGCCAGCTCTTCCACGGGCAACTCGAAAGCGACCGTCACGTTTTGTCCCGCCGGAACCCGGATACGTTCAAACCCTTTGAGCTGCTTCAATGGACGTTTGACCGAAGAAGCTTCAGCCCGAACATACAATTGCGGAACTTCTTCGCTGTCGACGCTGCCCGTATTCGTCAGTTCGAACGTCACGCGAATCGTATCTTCAGCCGCTACAGCCTCTTGTTCAAGAATCGGCGTTCCATACTCGAAGCTGCTGTAAGTCAATCCATGTCCGAACGGATACAGCACGTCGCCTTCGAAATATTGGTAAGTCTGACCTCTTTTGATGATATCGTAGTCGATCATAGGCGCCAGATCCTGTTCAGACTGATACCAGGTCATGCTCAGACGGCCAGACGGAGCAACCTCTCCGAACAAGATATCGGCCAGTGCCGAGCCCATCTCTTGCCCGCCGTGCGCGTTATACAGAATAGCGGGAACCAGGTCCGCAATTTCGCCAAGAACGAACGGATAACTGCCGACAATCACGACAACCGTATTGGGATTGGCTGCATGCACGGCGCGAATTAAGGCTTCCTGACTCGGCGGCAACGACAGCGAAGGACGGTCAATCTCTTCCTTGCCGTTAATATACGGGCTGTTGCCTACGCAGACGATCGCGACATCGCTCAGACGCGCCGCTTCGGCCGCTTGGGCGATTCCGTCTTGTATAGTCTCCAGTCGCAGCGGGGCAGCGGCATCTTCGCCCTCCGTGATCAAAGCTCGAAGCGTACGATCGTTTTCTCCGGCTAAAAGAGTTTCCGATTCTATAGGTGTATCCGTAGCGGATACTCCCTTCGATGAACTCCAACCGATCGGGGCTCCATTCCGCTGACGCAGCGTGATCTCGCCGTCCAAGCCTTCTTCAAGATCGAACAGTTCTTTGACGAACCATCCTCCGATATGTTCGGCCGAAGCTCCGATTGGCTGATCATCCTGCGCGCTGACAAATCGACCGTTGGCATGAGCGCGGAGCCTATGCTGCCCCCAGCCCCAGCGGTTCAATTCAAGCAAAGAAACATCGGATGAAGCATCGGATTCTTCGGATTGCACACTGAGAACACCTGTCTCATCACTGCGTACTCGAAGCACTTTCCCGTCATTGGCGTCAACCAAGCGCACCGTATCGCTGCCTTCCACATATCGAACGACTCCCGTCTGCTCTGCTGCATGGTTACTCGTCAGTCCGGCGGCTGTCTGCTCGCGCAGCGCCATCCAGCGGGCCGGCTCATCCACGGCTGCAATCGCATCATTTGCTTCCTGTACGGTTGCTGCTTCCCGGGAACGTCGAGAGAGTTCACCAGCCGAATCGTGCTCGTTCACTTCTCCACTCAGCTTCGTTACGATACCGTCCAAAATCGATACGCGATACGGCAACGTGCCGCTATACCAGTCCGCCCAGACCGCATCTGCGGTCGGTCCCACAACGGCCACACTCTTCGTCTCCGCACGGCGCAACGGCAGAATGCCGTCGTTCTTCAGCAGCACAACCGATTGCTCTGCCGCACGCTTGGCAAGTTCGGCATGTTCCGCAGCGCACAATACGGATTCCGGAATCTGCGCATACGGATTGTTTTCTTGCGGGTCGAATTGCCCCAACCGGAAGCGCACACGGAAAATATTGACCAGTGCACGATCCACGTCCGCTTCGACGATCAGGCGCCGTTCCAGCGCTTCGCGTGCCGCGGGAATCACCAGTTCCACGTCGTCGGTGAGACAGTCGACGCCCGCAAGCAACGCCCCTGCTACCGATTCGGCATGCGATTCATGATACTTGTGGAAATTGACCGTCTGCGACAAATCACCGCCGTCGCAGACGATAAAGCCATCCATTTTCCATTCGTCTTTGACGAACTTTTGCACATAAGGGCTTTCGATCGCCGGTGTCCCGTTAATCGAGTTGTAGGCGGTCATCATCGATAACGCGCCGCCTTCTTCGAACGGGATACGGAACGCTTCCAAGTAATACTCCCGCATATTGCGCGGCGTTACGCTGGACGAACCGTCCAGACGTCCCACTTCGTTATTGTTGGCGAAGAAGTGCTTCAGCGTCGCCACCATTTTCAAATAAAATTCATGCTCGCCCTGCATCCCTCGCGCCAGATTAGCCGTGAGTTTACCCGTCAAATGCGGATCTTCCCCGTAAGCTTCTTCCGTGCGCCCCCACAGCGGGTTCTTCTCCATATCGACCGTGGGCGCCCACAGTGTCAACCCATGCTTCTCCGGCGCGCTATGATGATAAGCCCGCGCTTCGTCTCCAATGACCGAACCGATCTCGCGCAGCAGCTCCTTGTTCCACGTGGACGATAAGCTCATCGGCTGCGGGAATACGGTAGCGACGCCTTTCCATGCCACGCCGTGCGCAGCCTCGCCTCCGACATTATAAGCAGGGATGCCCAGACGTTCTACCGCTACTTGACGCGTCGGAAGCAACGACAATTTCTCTTCAAGCGTCAGTCGGGCAACCAAGTCGCGAATCCGATCCTCCGGCGGCTGTTCGATATCCAAAAACAATTCCGTCATTTTCGTTCCTCCTTATGAATAAAGCGCTCTCATATTTCTGACCCGAAAACATGCCCGATCCTGCAAACGTTGCTGCCGAATGCAAATTTTCTTCCATACGCAAGCAGGGGTAAAGCTTCTCCCGTCAGGAAGAAACTCTACCCCTTATCCGTGTTCTTTTACAGCTTAACGGTTGCGCTGCCGCCTGTGAGCGTCAGCACGATTCCTTGCTCGCCCGCTTCTTGCGAAGCGCCTTCCGCGCCTGCCGCCGACGTGATGCCGCGCAGTACGATTTTCACGTTTTGACCGCCGGACACGTTGACTTTGATCTCGCCGCCGCTGCGTACAGCGGAAGCTTCGACCACTTGCTTCGCATCCAGACCGATCACGTTCGCCGAAGCCGTTTGTCCGTCTTCAAGCTCGAACAGGTGCAGCGTTACGCCTTCCGCGTAATCGTAATCCGGTTTGTCGTCTTGAGCGCCGACCGCAAGCAGCGTGTTCGCTCTTACGAAGACCGGCAGGCTCATGAAGTCGTAGTTTTCGCTGTACCAGCGTCCGCCTTCTTTCACTTGGCCGTCCAGCAGACCTGTCCACTTGCCGGCTGGCAGGTAGTACGTCACGTCGCCTTGCTCGTTGAAGATCGGAGCGACGAGGATCGAATCGCCGAACATATATTGCAGATCCAATGGTGCGCATGTCGGATCTTCCGGGAACTCCAGGAACATCGGACGCATCATCGGAATGCCGCGTTCCGCCGATTCCGCAGCCTGGTTGAACAGGTACGGCATGAGCGAGTTTTTGAGCTTGGTAAACTTGCGCAGTACGTCCACCGCTTCTTCGTCGAACAGCCAAGGCACGCGGTACGAGTCGCTGCCGTGCAGACGGCTGTGCGAAGACAGCAGGCCGAATTGCACCCAACGCTTGTAAACGTCAGCCGGAGCCGTTTGCTCGAAACCGGAGATATCGTGCGACCAGAAGCTGAAGCCGGATACGCCGAGCGACAAGCCGCCGCGCAAGCTTTCCGCCATCGACTCGTAAGTCGACGAGCAGTCGCCGCCCCAGTGAACCGGGAATTGTTGACCGCCGACCGTTGCCGAACGGGCGAACAGCGCCGCTTCATTTTTGCCGAGTTTGTTTTCCAGCACTTCGAAGACCGCTTTGTTGTATTGGAACGTGTAATAGTTGTGCATTTTCACCGGATCGGAACCGTCGAAGTAGACCACGTCTTCCACCGGGATTCTTTCGCCGAAGTCCGTCTTGAAGCAGTCTACGCCTTGGTCGACCAGCTCTTCAAGCTTGCTTTGGTACCATTTCACCGCAGCCGGGTTCGTGAAGTCGACGATGCCCATGCCCGCTTGCCACATATCCCACTGCCAGACGCTTCCGTCTTTGCGTTTGAGCAGGTAGCCGTTTTCCATGCCTTCTTCGAACAGCACGGATTTTTCCGCGATGTAAGGGTTGATCCAGACGCAGATTTTCAGGCCTTTGTCTTTCAGGCGCTTGAGCAGGCCCGCAGGATCAGGGAAGACGTCTTTATCCCATTCGAAGTCGGTCCACTGGTATTCTTTCATCCAGAAGCAGTCGAAGTGGAATACGGACAGCGGCAGATCGCGTTCGCTCATGCCGTCGACGAAGTGGTTAACCGTTTCTTCGTCGTAGTTCGTCGTGAACGAAGTCGTCAGCCACAGGCCGAATGTCCATGCCGGCGGAAGCGCTGGCTTGCCTGTGAGCTTGGTGAAGTTGTCGAGCACGTCTTTCGGAGTCTCGCCGCCGATGATGAAGTATTCCAGCGTTTCGCCTTCGACGCTGAATTGTACTTTCGACACGTTTTCCGAAGCGACTTCGAACGATACTTTTTCCGGGTGGTTCACGAATACGCCGTACCCTTTATTGGAAAGGTAGAACGGGATGTTTTTGTACGACTGCTCGCTGCTCGTGCCGCCGTCTTCGTTCCAGATATCGACCGTTTGGCCGTTTTTCACGAACGGAGTGAAGCGCTCGCCCAAGCCGTATACGTATTCGCCGATGCCCAGATCCAGCTGCTCGCGGAAGTACGTTTTGCCTTGCGCTTTGTTCTCGATATGCGCCGCGCGGCGGAACGCGCTGCCGGTCAGGCGGCGAGTGCCGTAGTGGAACTCGGACGCGAAGCCGGTGTTGCGGTCGATGCTGACTTTCAGCTCGCCGCTTTGCAGCGCCAGCAGATCGTCGTTATTGGTAATCTGCACGTTCGTTTCCGAGCCGTACAGTTCGAATTCCGGAGTTTGTTTCACGCCGCCGGCGTGACGGTTCAAGCGGACGCGAATCACGTTCGGCATCGGCGAGCTGTATGTCGCTTTCAGCAGCGTCGCGTTCAGCGTATCGCCCCGTTTTTCTACTTTTTTCGTTGCCGCGTATACCGTGAAGGAATCGTCCTTCTGTACAACGTCGCGAATATCAACCGGGTTTTGCAGATTGTATCCGTCGCGGACCATCCAATATCCATCAGTAAATTTCATTCGTAATAAGCCCCCTTGGCAGTTGTCGAATGCCTTCGGCGTCTTGTTCGATCGCCGTGACTACGTTTATAATGATATTGATCTTTAAACGAAATTTCTTCCGTTATTTTGATATAAATTATCAATATTTTGACCACAACCTTAAAAATCGCTCATTTATCGACCACTATTTGGAAACGATTTCATATTTGACGCCAAAAAGAAGGAGAAGCCTCTCATGAACCGTGCTTTATTGAAGGAAGAACGCATCCACGGCAACCCTATGTATCCGGTCAGCTCTTACGTGATGGAAGACCTCGATTACACCACCATTATGGACTCCCACTGGCACGAAGAAATGGAATTCACGATCGTTACGCGCGGCACCGTCAGCTTTCAGATCGGCACCGAATATCACGAAGTACGGACGGGCCAAGCCATGTTCGTTCACGGCGGCGAGCTGCATGCGGGCAGACGGATCGGCGATGAACCTTGCGCATTCTCGGCTGTCGTCTTCGACGGAGAATTTTTATCCAGCCGGGGTTACGACCATCTTCAGGAACAATTTATCGAACCTTTGCTGCAAAAAAAGGTCCGTCCTCCTTCCCATATCACCGGAGAGGAACCGTGGGAGCGCGAAATTTTGAATTTGATCGCCGCGATCATCGAAGACAACGAACGCTCCGTTCCCGCTTACCAATTAACGACCAAAGCCCGACTGTATCAGGTTTTCGCGCTGCTGCAAGGTCATATGCGGGAAAATGTTCCGACCGCAACCGGCGGCGATCTGGAAAAAATCGAACGTTTAAAAAAGGTACTCGGCTATATGCACAAACATTACGCCTCCCCGATCAAGCTTGTCGATTTGGCGGAACTACTGGGCATGAGCGAGGGGTACTTCTGCCGTTTTTTCAAAAGCATGGTCCATAAAACGCCTGTCGACTACCTCAACCGCTATCGCACGCAGCAAGCCTGCCGACTGCTCGAAACCAGCGGTCATAAAATCGTCGAGATCGCGATGGAGGTCGGATTCGACAATTTGAGTTATTTTATTTCCGTATTCAAACTGCATCAAGGATGCACGCCTTCGCAGTATCGCAAACGACTGGAAAGCGCCGCCTCTTCCGCTTCCGGATTCGTGCCGCACTTTTGAACATTTCCGCTGCAAAAACCGCCTCTCAATGCCGGGACATATGCCGCTTGCGATACTGCAACGGACTCATTCCGTAATAGTGCACGAACTGCCGGGTAAAATAATCAGGCGAATTGAAGCCGACGCTGAACGCGATCTCCGTAATCGGGCGCGGCGTATAACGCAGCAGTTTCTCCGCCTGCTTCAAGCGAAATCCGTTCAAAATAGCGATGATCGAATCTCCGACTTGTTCTTTGAACAAATGCGATAACCGGGAAGGCGACAGATGCACGAGGCGGGCCAAATCTTCAATCGCGAAGTTTTCCGAAAACTCATGCGCAAGAAGATCCAATACGATCTTGATCCGGGGGTCGAGGGTTCGCCGCTCCGCACGCAGACCGGCCAGCAGCAAAATAATCTCTTCCAACGCGTTCAGCATCAACTCTTCCCGAAAGTCTCCCGCCGCATCGAACCGGTAAGCGAGGATGCGGCGAAACGCTTTTTCCACGGCTTCCCGGCTGCGCGAATCCTCGATCCGTACCTGATCGATCGCTCCGTTACCGGAATCCGACGGCAGCCAATCCAACCAGGACGGCCGCGGCGTATAATGAGCCCAGATTTTTTCCCATACTTCGCCTTCGTTCGTAAAATAATAGTGCAGCGTACCCGGAGGAATCAGCGTTACCGTACCCGTCGAACAATGCAGCGCGCCCTCTTCCTCGGTTTGTACCGTTCCTTTGCCGGATAGCGTGTACATGATCAACCAGTCTTTGGTTCCTTCCGGACGGTAACAGACGTAATCGTCGGACACCCGGTAATGATCCGCGACCAGCACGCCCGGCAAATGCGTATAGGACCCGTCTGTCGGCACAACCCGGATATCCGCTTTTTTCAAGGCTTACTCTCTCCTTTCCCGATGCTACAACGACGAACTGTATGCCAAAATAGCTTGATGCAAAAAAGAAGCAAACTTCCCTTTTTCTCCTCCGAACGTATCGAAATAGGCCTGGAATCGATTGTCGCCCCGATAATTTTCCGCGATATGTATCAAAAGCTGCGGCGTAATCTCCGTATAGGCTGCAAGCTCGTCCGCCCATTCCTTGATCTTGAGTTGGATGTCCGGCGATTCGGGAGCATTTCGCATGAGGACAAAAAGTTCGGCAAACACGCCGTTCATCCGCTGTTCGACTTGTTGCAGCTGCATCTCGCGTTCACCCGGCGGTCGCTGCTCCAATTGCTGCATGCGCTGCTTATAAACGGCATAGGCTTGCGTATCTCCGTAAACCAGTTCCGCTTCGCGATCGTATTGCTCATGCAGCGGAAGACCCGGCATTTCCGGCGACCGGGGTCCGAAAATCGTTCCGGCTTCCAAATACCGGTCGAAGTCATGCAAGATACCTTCCAACCGACGCTTTTTATCTATGAGTTGTTCACGATGCTTGTGCAGGGCTTGTCGGCGTTCCGGCTCGGGAAGCTCCAATACGACCGCTATATCTTCAAGACGCAAGCCCGTTTCTTTTAAAAAAAGAATGATCTGGAGCCGCTCCAAATTGGCACGATCGTATAAGCGGTATCCATTCTCCTTCACCTTCGCAGGCTTTAGCAGACCGATTCGGTCGTAATGATGCAGCGTTCGCGCGGTCGTGCCCGTGATGTTCACAACCTCATGTACCGTCAACAACGCTTTCGGCATGCCAATAGTCCTCCGTGACCTTCAAAATTTCGTCTGCGCTTTTTAAAGTGGCCTGTTCGATACTTTCTCCGGTTTTGCGCAAATAATGCCGAATCAGATGATAGCCGCAGGCATAACCGGCTCCGTAAGGCAGACCGGCAGGGCTCATGCCTTGCAAAGCCGCGATCTCGTCCCCATAGAGACGCGGAGCGATATTGTGCCAACCCTGAAGGTTCAACGCAGGCTTCAGCATTGGTTTGATTACGCGATTCAGCGTCTGGGTATCCGTCTTGGACACCCAAGGTCCCAGCCATTTTTCACCGCAGCGCGAGACGGCAAAATTCTCGGCCAACCCTTCGCTTACGATCAGTTCGGCAAGCGTCACATTCATATCCCACTTGATAAATTGATACCGCACATTATGATTGCATTCATGCGCGAGAGCGGCCGTGATTCGCGGCAGCGTATAAGCGTTCGGCGTCAGCACCGTCAGGATATACCCCGGAATGCCGCCGTCTCCCGAATATCCTTGGTTGATTCGGAGCAGCTCGCTGTCCGGATTGCCGAGCAGAACCGTAAACACAACTTTCTGCACCGGAAGCGCTATTCCCTGCTGCCCGAAAGAAGAAAAGCTGTCGCTCACGACCTTTTCGCACGCTGCCCAAAATGCATCGGACGAAATCTCGTTCACCTGCGCCAGCGCCGATTCGTCGATCTCATTCGCAGGCAAATACATCAGATCGTTCAGCGTCAGTACGTCGAAGCCGCCGGGCGAGTCAGCGCGGAACGGAATTTGTTGAATCTCCCATTTGCCTTGAAACGGAGCCAGCATTTGTTCGCGGTAAGCTTCTCTTTTTTCCTCCTGCGGCAGTTGCATGATTCGGCGGTAAACCTTGTCGGAACGCAGCGTCGTAATCTTCATCGTGATCTCTCCTTTTTATCGTTTCGGAAATCATGTTAAAGGATGACGCAGCGTCAGAGTCAACATCAGACAGATCCATAACAGAGCGGTATGCAAAAAAAGGCTGTCCGGAAGTTTCCCGAACAACCTTTTAAAGCGATCCAATCCTTGCGATTTATTTTACTTATTCCATTCACAGATTCAACGAACTTCATATAACTCCGAATCCACACCCGTCACAAACGGACTAACTTCTCCTACCGCATACATGTGCAGCACGTGCATGGCCCGCGTACACGCAGTATAGAACAACTTCCGCTCGGATTCGCGCGAATACCGTTCTGCCGAAGCATTATGCAGCAGCACCGCGTCAAATTCGATTCCTTTTGCCAAGTAAGCCGGAACGATAACCGTCCCTTTTTCGAATGCCGGCGTGTTTTTCGTAATCAACCGCGTATTCAACCGATCTTTCAGCCGCTGATGCAGCTCGTTGCATTCGCTTTGCGTTTTGCAGATAATTGCCGTGTAATCAAGACCCTGCTCGCGCAGTTGTTCGATATCGGAAGCGATCGTCTCCTCCATCTCCGCAATGGAATCTTCGGCAAACCGGCGCAGCACCGGCTTTTCTCCGCTGCGGGTAAAGGCCAAAATATCTTCGCCTTCCGGCAGCATCGCTTTGGTGAATTCGGTAATCTCGCGCGTCGAACGATAGCTCCGCGTTAAACGCAACACGACACTTTCTTCGCGGCCGTACAGATTCAGGAGCGGATCGTAGTCGTCCAGCGCCGAATCGTGACCGTAGATCGCCTGATTCAGATCGCCGAGCGCCGTCATGCGGGCACGAGGAAACAGACGTTTGAGGAATTCGAGCTGGAACGGCGTGTAATCCTGCACTTCGTCGACGATGACGTGACGAATCGCCGTATTGGTGATAAAACCTTGCAGCAACTCCCGAAGCAGCAGCAGCGGCGTGGCGTCTTCGAACATCAGCTCCGACTTGGCGATCCGATCCTGCGTCTGGCGGGAAACTTCATGCCACATCGCCGGAAGCGGACGTCCGCCCGACAGCTTCATAAACAGGGTCTCATCTTTGTACAGACGGCGGTACATGCCCTTCACGTCGACGAAGCGTTGACGTTTGATCCATTTGCGAACCGGCTTCAGCCAATCGTTGACGATCATGCGCGCCGCTGCTTCGCGTTGTTGGTCGAAATCGTCGAAGGTGTCGGCAGCCCCTTTTTGCTTGCGGCGCATCAGGTTATACGCCCGATGCAGCGCGCTGGAGTCGAGCAGTTGAATCTGATCGTCCACCCACTCTTCGTCGCGCTGGCTTTTGCCGTATTCGCTGACTTCTTTGATCAACCACTTGCTCATCTGTTCGATCCGGCTCGGAATTTTGACGGTATGATCGAATTCATAGAACCGGCGGCGCATGTCTTCGGCAGACACGATCTCATGACCCTGGAAACGTATCGGGCGGAACATCATGTCCCGTTCCGACAAGTATTCACGGTAAGCCCGGATCACGTCCAGGTAATCCAGTGAGGATTTATAACGAATACCTGCTAACCGGGCTTCATACTCCCCGTCTTCCGCCACATCCCCGCGCAGCAAATATTCCAATTGGTCGAACGCGTCTTCCAAATCGAACTCGCGGCCGATCCGGCGCTCGAGATAAGATTGGAATGTCGTTTGCAGCATATTTTCCTCGCCAAGCTCCGGCAGTACGGTGGAGACATAGCTGTTGAACAGCGAGTTGGGCGAGAAAAGGACCAACTGATCGGCGCTGAGCGTATCCCGGTAACGGTACAGCAGATACGCCACGCGCTGAAGCGCCGCCGACGTTTTGCCGCTGCCTGCCGCACCCTGCACGACCAACAGCCGGCTTTGCTCGTTGCGAATGATCGCATTTTGCTCGCGCTGAATCGTGGATACGATGCTTTTCATTCTGTCATCCGCGCTTTGGCTCAGCACCTCTTGCAGCAGTTCGTCTCCGATTGTCATCCCCGTATCGAACATCACGCGGATTTTAGCATCTCGAATGACGTACTGCCGCTTCAATTCCATCTCGCCTTCGACGCTGCCGCCCGGCGTGCGATACGATATCGCGCCTGGCGATCCGTCGTAATACAGGCTGGAGATCGGCGCGCGCCAGTCGTAAATCAGGAAGTCTTGCTCGTTGTCGTCCAGCAGTGATGCAATGCCCAAATAGATCGGCTCGGCAGCGACTTCATCGGATTCGCGGAAGTCGATCCGGCCGAAATACGGCGAATGCTGCAACCTGCGCAGCTTACCCAGTTGGGAAAAAGCACGCTTGTGTCCAAACTCTCGCTCCGCCAATACCTGAGATTGCTGACGCATACTGGTCGAGGTTTCTCCCAAATCATCCGGCTCGGCAAAGTTCATCGTGACCTCGTCCCAGAATTCTTTGCGCAAACCGACGACGTCGCCGCGCATCTCGCCTACTTGGGCTTCCAGACCGCGAATACGACGTCCGATCTTGGTTGTTACGTCATCGACGCGCTCTTGCTCCCGTTTCCACTCAAGATCCGTAATTTCCATAACTTCGTCCCCCTTTTGACGATTGACCTTCCATATAAAAAAATTATAATTTATGGATAAAATGTTAATTATAAGTATTTTTTATCATGAACAGAATTTTATTGTACGCTTGAGCGCCGACGAAATCAACCGTTCGGAGACGGGATTTGCATAGGGAAAGGGAAGGAGCGCCGGACAACCGGTATTCCTTCCCTTTCTTCTATTTACCCTTCATTCTTTTCCATAAACGGCATCTGGCCGGTTTACGACTTGCCTTTGCTCCAGTTCTTAGGATTCAGCCAGTGCGTCCACGGCTTCGGCGCATTGCGTTTGCTGTCCCCGTAATGTTCGACCAATCGGTTAAGGCGCTCCAACTGATAGCCGTAGGCTTGGATTTCGGCAGCCACGATCGACAATCGCATCGTGCTGCCTTCCTGCTGCTGCATGTATTCTTTCATGGCCTGCGAGAAGCGTTCATTTTCTTCTTCGAGGTTTTGCCAAGGCAGATCGTCCGGCTTCAGCTTGCCCTCGAACTTCAGTAATACATGCTCGTGATACTTGATCATGTACTCCAACTGGTCGTCGAACAACTTGTCGAGCAGCAACGTTCTTGCCGTAGGAAAATAATGCTCCTCGACCGCCTCTACGACCTCTGTTCCTTTGCGCAGCGTATGCAGCATCTGCTTGTAGACGACGAGATGGCGGCTTTCCGTATAGGAAGGACGTCTGCGCTTATGTTGATCCTCTTCAAGCAGGTTATACTTTTCCGTCAACGACTGGATGGAACCTTCCAAAGCTTTTTGTTCGTCGCGGAATACATTTTCCTTAATCTCGTCCGAGACAGCCGTGCGCATCAGCAGGGAAAGCTGGCTAAACGTCGATTGGATCTGACCGATAAACTGCTCGCGCGGCTTCGGTGGCAGAACAACCACGTTAATGAAGAAAGCCGAAAAAATCCCGATGACGCTGATCAGGAAGCGATTGAGCGCAAAACCCAAATCTCCCGACGCTTCCATAACGGAGATGACGGTTACGAGCGTCAGTCCGATCGTGTCGGCACGCTTCATTTTTAAACAGATCATGATGACGACAATACAAGTTAATCCAACCGCGATCGGTTCGCTGGACAACAAGCGTCCCGCCGTAACCGCAATAACGGCCCCCAACGTATTGGTCAATAATTGATCGAGAAAATACGTCCATGATTTGTAAATGGTCGGCTGCATGGCAAAAATAGCCGCAATCGCAGCGATGACGGGCGGCGTCAGGCTGAGCAGCGTCGTCAGATATAGAGCCAGGGTTACCGCAATCCCCGTTTTCAGCATGCGTGCGCCGAAATTCACGCCGATTCCTCCTTTGTTCATAGGGGTCGATTCCCCCATATTACCCGTTATCGGAGCAGTGCTACACATTAGGGCGTATAAGCAAACCTGATCCGAACGATCGCTTGATTTCTTAGTATAACCGCTCCCTCCCCGTCGACGCAAAGGCCCGATAAAAATCCGAACAAAAAAGGGGACCGCAGCGCTCGTTAGCGCCTGCGGTCCTAGATATATATTTCTAAGGGGGTTGTAGTTATAGAATAAACACGAAAGCTTAAAACAAGCTGAAAATCAGATTTCAGTTGTGTTACAATAAGTTGCCATGTATTGTCATGAACGAACAAACGAAGGAGAAATCAACGTTTTGGAACAAAAAACTTCCATTTACGAAACGATAGAGTTATGTCTGCTGGCCGGAAAAGTCATGCTTCAAAGCGGCGCCGAAACCTACCGGGTCGAAGACACGATGGTTCGGATCGCCACGGCTTTCGGATTGAGCGAAAGCCACAGCTACGTAACGCCGACCGTGATCATGTTTTCGACCAGCGGCGAACAGCCGGCCAAGCTGATCCGCATCGAAGAACGCACGACCGACCTGAATAAAATCGCCGAAGTGAACGCCATCTCCCGCCAAATCGCATCCGGAGAATTGTCTGCGCGCGATGCAAAGACCTTGCTGCTCAAAGCCGAGTCGGCACCGTTCGGTTATAAGCTTCCCGTTCAGATCCTTGCCGCCGCGCTGACCAGCGCTTGCTTCCTGATCATGTTCGGCGGCACTTGGCCGGACTTCCCTGCCGCTTTTATAGCAGGAGGTGCCGGACTCGCCGCTTCAGTCTGGCTGCATCGCATCGTGCAAGTCAAGTTTTTTGCCGAATTCTCGGCCGCTTTGCTTGTGGGACTGCTGGCCTTGCTGTTCATCTGGGGCGGGTTCGGGTACGAATTCGACCGGATCGCGGTCGGTTCGGTCATGCCGCTCGTGCCGGGTCTGCTTATCACCAACGCTATTCGCGATCTGATGGCCGGCCACCTCGTCTCCGGCATTTCCAAAGGAGCCGATGCCTGCTTGACCGCTTTCGCCATAGGCGCGGGAATAGCCGTTGCTTTGATCTTTTTCCATTAGGAGGATAAACGTTGATGTGGGCTCATTTTCTGACCAGTTTTTTTGCCGCCGCCGCATTCGTGATCCTTTTCAATGCACCGAAAAAATCGCTGTTTCATTGCGGCCTCGTCGGGATGCTCGGCTGGGTGCTTTATGTATTCATACGCGGCGAGATCGGCGAAGCGCCCGCGACGCTGGCAGCTTCGCTGCTCGTCGGCATCTTGTGCCAGTTATTTGCGAAAATCTACCGGACGCCGGTGATCATCTTCAGCGTCGCGGGCATCATCCCGCTCGTTCCCGGCGGAATGGCTTACAACGCGATGCGACGCTTTGTCGAGAATCGGTATGACGAAGCGCTACAGATCGGCGCTCAGACGCTGATGATCGCGGGCGCGATCGCGGCAGGCCTTGTGCTTTCGGAAGTATTGAACCAGATGATGCGCCGTCGGCCGAAAACCGTCTAACCTCGCTCGAGCGCATCGGGAATCGAAACGCGGCGAACAATCCGTCACGAAGCACATCCGACGACGAAACGAAAAAGCCTATCCGCATAGCAGTCGCGGATAGGCTTTTTTGCGGGCTCTCGGCTCGATTTCGATCACGGAAGCCTGCCTCCGATTCATGCATGTTTACCTTTGTCCGGCTCCCGCGTAGGGAAGCACGCGGACCGGCGTCGTTTTGAATCCCGGCATTTTGCAGTTCGGGTCCAGTCCGGGCAGCGTCGCGCGGTTGACGTTCTGGATGCCTCCCCAATGCATGGGAGCGAATACCGTATCTTCGCGGATCTTGTCGGTCACCCGGCCGCGCGCATAGAACGCTCCGGCTTCAGATACGACTTGTACCCAGTCTCCGTCGCGGATTTTGATTTTTTTAGCGGCGGCGGGATGCAATTCCAGGAAGTTCGCGACTTCCCGTGCTTCCAGCGTCGGACTTCGATGCGTCTGCACGCCCGTCAAATAATGCGCCAACACCCGACCGTTCGTCAGCAGCAGCGGATAATCGGCGGATACGGCTTTGGCATCGGCTTCTTCTTGCGCCGGGGACGAAAAAACCGCCAGGCCGTCTTCGTGGCCGAACGTCTTTTCGAACATCAATCCGCTGCCCGACTCCTGTCCCCCGCACGGCCAATATATGCCTTCTTCCCGGCGAAGACGCGCGTAGGTGATTCCGGAATAGTCGGCTCGCCCGCCGCGGCTGGCAGCCCGCAGCTCGTCGAAAATCGATTCGGCCGAATCGAAAGAAAACAGGTCGCCGCTGCCCAACCGAGCTGCCGCGTCGCACAGAATCGCCCAATCGTGCCGGCATTCCCCCGGAGCCGGACGCGCCGCTTCGCGCAGCAGAACGCGACCTTCCAGGTTCGTCAGCGTGCCTTCGTTCTCCATGTACGAAGTGACCGGAAGCACGACGTCGGCCAGCATCGCGGTTTCCGACAGGAACATGTCCGCCACGATCAGCCCGTTCAGCTTTTCCAGCGCTTCTTCGACCAACGAAACATTGGGATTGGAAACGATCGGATTCGAACCCATCACGAACAACGCGCGAATTTCGTTCCGATGGATTTTTTCCATCATCTCGTACGCGGATACTCCCGCTCTCGGAATGCGGTCCGGGTCCACTTTCCAGACGGAAGCGACATATGCCCGATCGGCTTCGTTTTCGATCGAACGGTATCCGGGCAATTGATCGGCTTTTTGTCCGTGTTCGCGGCCTCCTTGACCGTTGCCTTGCCCCGTGATTGCGCCGTATCCGCAGCCTTCCCGCCCGATCTTGCCGGTAGCGAGGACCAGGTTCAGGAATTCGCGAACCGCCAAGTGGCCGTCCGTCTGCTGTTCGACGCCTCTAGCCGTCATGATCATGCCGGTACGGGCGCTTCCGTACAAGATCGCCGCCCGGCGGATCGTTGATTCGTTGACGCCGCAAATCTTTGCCGTTTCGGATAACGGCCTCTGCCGAAGCGCGCGTTGTTTCAATTCGTCGAACCCCCGCGTTCTTGCGGCGATAAAAGCTTCGTCGATCAAGCCTTCTTCGATCAATACGTTCAGCATGCCGGACGCGAGCGCGGCGTCCGTGCCGGGACGGATCGCAAGATGCAGATCCGAAGCGGCCGCCGTCGCGGTGGCGCGGGGATCGATCACAATGATGCAAGCTCCGTTTTCGCGTGCCCTGTTGAAGTAAGGCATCAGCGTGGGCTGGCATTCCGCCACGTTCGTCCCGGCCAACACGATGCATTCCGCGCGCGGAATATCCGACAGCCGAAACGTCAGTCCGCGATCAACGCCGAACGTCTTGCTGCCTGCGGAAGCCGCGGCGGACATGCAAAACCTGCCGTTGTAGTCGATATATTTCGTCCCGAGCGCAAGCCGGGCGAATTTGCCGAGCAAATATGCCGATTCGTTGGAAAGCGACCCTCCGCCGTAAACGCCGACGGAGTCCGGCCCGTACGCCTCGGAAGAGGAAGCCAGCAACCCCGTCGCCGCCGTTAGCGCCTCTTCCCAAGTCGCGCGGACTAATTCCCCGTGCCGCCGGATCATCGGGTGCAACAGCCTTTCCCGACTCAGCGCATGTTGATGCGCGTTCTGGCCTTTGACGCAGAGCCGGCCTTCGGAAGCGGCGTTGTTTTCTCCCCTCGCACTGATTTCGGGGCGTTCATTCTTTTCTTCCAGGCGTTCCAGCCTGATCTTGCATTGCACGCTGCAAAACGGACACTGCGTGCTCTCCGAGAAAAACGGGACATCGAGGGATAGACTGCCGAGCAAAGTGCCTGACATGGTAACTCCTCCTGTTCGATCATTCGATTTTTTTCATGGGCTCAATTTATGACGGACACGGACTGCGTTTGCCTTTCGAAGCGATCTGCGAGCTGATCGCGAAGCCCGCGGTCGGATAACGCCTCCCGCACAGACCGCAGACCCGTTCGGGCAAACCATTCCCAGAGCGCTTCGCCGTAGTAGGCGTCTTCGCGGTATAACTGAAGCAGCGCTTCGCCGAAAGCCGCGGCTTCTTCCGCGTTATGCGCGATGCCGATCAATTCCCCTTGGCGGACCGGATGCTCCGCATGCCCGCCGGCGTATAGCTCCCATCCCGCCGGACAGCGCTTCAGTCCGATATCTCGGACCAGGACGCCCGCAGGATATCCGGGCCCGTCCGATACGGCCGCTTCGACCGAAGCAGGCAGCGTGGCGGCTTTCCAGCGCGCGCTCCACCTGCTGCCGATGCTCAGAGCTTCGCTCGGCGGCATCGATCGACCGTCCGGCCCCGCCGTATGCACGGCAGCTTCGGCCCTCGCATGATTACGGATTACGCTGTACGGTTCAGCTTCATTCTTCGACAGCCCGCCGCTTGCGTAATACAACACGGCCGGTCGGCAAATTTCGCAGCCTTCCGCCCATTTTTTCTCCGGCACCAGTCTCAATTCGCTCAATTCGGCGGAAGCTTCCGAAGGCAGAGCACGCAGCGCTTCTCGCGCAGCGGCTTTAAGCCCCGCTTGGCCGAACGGCATGCAATCGCACAATGCCTCTTCGATCGGTTTTTTCTCTTTTGCCTCACTCTTCGCAGACAAGACGCCGCCCGATTTGGCATACTCGACGAGCGCGGCGACCATCGGTCGGCAGCCTCCGCAGGAACCGGAAGCGCCCGTAGCCTGCTTGACGCCGTCGGCGGTAGAGGCTCCTCCGTCTGTCACCGCCATCAGAATCGCCGCTTTGGTTACGTCGTTGCAGGCGCATACCTTATCTTCGTCGGGCAGCGCGGCTGCGGCTTCCTGCGCGCCGCTTCGACCCTGTTCGCCGGAAGCGGAAGACAGCGCCGCGACAAAGGCTTCATTCCGGATCAACTTCAGCAGCGCGCCGGATTCGGAGGTGTCTCCGTACAGAATCGCGCCGGCAATCCTGCCTTCTCTCATCGTCACTTTCCGGTAAACGCCGCGGATTCCGTCTTCGCTCCGCTGCGCGACGTCGACGGCTTCTTCGCGGATATCGCCCGCGGAAAACACATCCACGCCGGAAACTTTGAGTTGCGCGTATACCGTCGAGCCTTTGTACGGCTCCGACGGCTTATCGCACAATTTTCGCGCCAATACTTTGGCTTGCTCGTAGAGCGGGGATACCAAACCGTATGCGATTCCCCGGTGTTCGGCGCATTCGCCGATCGCATAGACGCCCGGAACGTTCGTCCGTAGATCATCGTCGACCACGATCCCGCGGTTGACGACAATCCCGCTGGCCGAAGCCAGCGCGGTATTCGGCTTAATCCCTACCGCCAGCACGACCAGATCGGCCTTCGTCCGGCTTCCGTCGGCAAACAGCAGACCTTTCGCGCGTCCTACGCCGGTAATGCTTTCGGTAACGGCATTCAGGCGAAAAGCCATGCCCTGCCTTTCCAATTCCCGCCGCAGCATTCCCGCCGACGTGTAATCCAACTGGCGGTTCATCAAAAAAGAAGCGTTGTGGATGACTTCCGCTTCCATGCCGAGATTAAGCAGTCCTCGGGCCGCCTCCAACCCGAGCAGGCCGCCTCCGATGACCGCGGCTTTGCGTCCCGTCTCCGAAGCCCGGATCATGGCCGAGCAGTCTTCGAGATTGCGGAACGAAATGACGCCTTTTTTCTCGACGCCCGGTATCGGCGGAACAAAAGCGGAAGATCCGGTCGCGATGATCAAACGATCCCACGGAATTCTAAGCCCCGATGCCGTCTCGACCTCTTTGCGTTCGCCCGCATGAATACGCGTCGCGCGTTCTCCGGTATATAAAGCGATGCCATGTTCGCGGTACCATTCGTACGGATTGAGCACGATCTCGTCCAGAGAAGCGCTGCCCTGAAGAACTTTGGACAGCAGGATACGGTTGTAATTGGGATGGCGTTCTTCCCCGATTACCGCAATCTCGTACCGCTCGGCGTCCAATTTCAATACTTCTTCCAAACAGCGGATGCCTGCCATGCCGTTGCCGACTACGACCAGCCTGAGTTTTTGCTTAAGCATGCTTCATCCCTCTCTTATCCATGCAGATTCGTCTTTTCTGATCAATGCGGACATAAAAAGCCTACTTTCTTTCGCGCGGAAAGAAGAGTAGGCTACGCTGCCGATGCGATGCGGTACACCGTTGTACCGAATAACTATTCACAGATTAGGCGATCCAACTATAGAAGTCAATATATATGTAATTTAAAATAACATGAAATGAAAACTATTTATCAAAAAACGACTTATTCAATTAAATTCACTCTAATTTTAATTATTTTCTGTAAGTTATATTGACATTGTTTATTTTAATTTTTATACTTTGCTTATTCCGAGGCCGCACAACGATGTACGGTCTTCATCCGGCAACGAGGCCGCGATTCGTCCTTTTCTTGACTAAGGGCGAATTGCGGCCTTTTTCGGATTTCATGGCGCACTCGACGTTCACGGCAGAACTTATTCGCAAGGAGATGAGAGAAGATGGAGACAGAGAAGAAAAGCTTTTGGAAAAGCGGGCATACCCCGACGTTGTTCAGCGCCTTTTTGTATTTCGACATGAGTTTTATGGTATGGGTCATGCTCGGCCCGTTGGCCGTGGTAATCGCGGCGGACTACCCGATGGACCCGATGCAAAAAGCCCAGCTCGTGGCGCTTCCGATCCTCGGCGGTTCCATTTTGCGCTTGGTGCTCGGCGCGCTGACCGATTACATAGGTCCGAAATTGACCGCGCAAATCGGCATGCTTCTGACTCTGGTTCCTTTGATTATCGGCTGGCAGTTCGTGCAATCGCTCGACCAACTGTATGTCGTCGCGATCCTTCTCGGCGTGGCCGGCGCTTCATTTGCAGCCGCGCTTCCCTTGGCCGGGCAATGGTATCCCAAGGAACATCAAGGCTTGGCAATGGGCATCGCCGGAGCCGGCAATAGCGGAACCGTATTGGCCACCTTGTTCGCCAACCGGATCGCCCAGCATTTCGGCAGTTGGGAAGTCGTATTCGGCCTTGCTATTATTCCGATCTCCGTCGTGTTCGTCTTATTCACCTTGTTCGCCCGCAACAGCCCCCACCGTCCCGCTCCGAAAAAACTATCCCAATACGCGTCGGTATTGCGCCAGGGAGACGCTTGGGCATTCTGCTTGTTTTACGCCGTCACGTTCGGAGGGTTTATCGGTCTTGCCAACTATCTGACCATTTTCTTCAATGCCCAGTACGGGCTGTCGGCAGTACGGGCAGCCGATTTCACGACGTTATGCGTCATCGCGGGCAGCTTTTTCCGGCCGCTTGGCGGGTTCCTCTCCGATCGCTTAGGCGGAATCAAAATGCTGACCTTCTTGTACGGCGGAGCCGGCGTCATGTTCGCGCTGATCGCGACCATGCCTCCTCTGGCCATGGTGATCGTCATTCTTTTCGTCGGCATGATGTGTCTGGGTGCGGGCAACGGAGCGGTATTCCAGCTCGTTCCCCAACGCTTCGGCAACGAACTCGGCTTGATGACCGGAATTGTCGGAGCGGCCGGCGGCTTGGGCGGATATGCCCTGCCGATGCTGCTCGGCAAGCTGTATCAGGTGACCGGAAGTTATACGCCGGGTTTTATCGGCCTCAGCGTCATCGTGCTGATCGCGCTCGGACTGCTGACGGTCATGCAAATGAAATGGCGCACGACTTGGGCTTCCGCCGCTCCGATCGCCCCGCTCCCGGGAAGATTGGAATCCTGAAGCGATTCTGCGAAAACCGAAAAAGCCTTTCCCGAATTTTCTTCGGGAAAGGCCTTTTTTTGTTCATCGAAAGAACGAGCCTGCTCGCGGTTTGCTTCGCCGAACCAAACGCCGGTCGGCAAACTCAAGCTTCCTCTCTCGCAATCATCCCGATCAATCCCGGCAGCCAGTCGTCCAGCTTGCGGAAAACGAACCCCGCATGCTCGGCTTTCGACGTATCCATCGCCCAATCGTCCGGGATGCCGAACGGCGAAGCCTCGCTGTCCGGACCTTCCGATAGCACAATGACCGCTCCGCCCGCTTCCTGATCGATCGTCGCTAACAGCTTGCGCAGTTTCGGCTTGCCTGCCGATGCCGCGTTGAAAGGTCCGGTTACGCCGCTCTCTCCTAGCCATTTCAAGAAATCGGCCGCTTCTTCTTCATGAATGAAGCAGATCCGCGCTTCTGTATTCGGCATCACGAACGAGACGCCGTTTTTGATCCGATCCACGTGAAAATGCAGCCGCTTCGTATAATCGTTCGGTCCCAGCACAATAGGGAACCGCGCCGCAGACGCCGGGAAAGGCGCTTCGCGGAAAAACACCGCTTCGGCTTGCGCTTTGCCTTCCCCGTAAGAAACTTGGCCCACCGGGCTTGGCGGCACTTCCAGCGCTGCGGTGTCCAACAAGCCCTCGTGCATATCGGCCGAACCGGTTCCGTACACCGACAAGCTGGACGTGAGTACATAATGACCGACTTTGCCCTCGAAGACGCGAATCGCGGCACGCGCTTCATCGGCCGTGTAACAGATATTGTCGTACACGACGTCAAAACGGCGATCTTCCGTCGCGGCGGCCAAAGCTGCCTCGTCGGTACGGTCCACCTTGATTCGCTCCACCCGATCTCCGAAAGGATCTTCCGTGTTTCCTCGAGTCGCGATCGTTACCGCATGTCCGGCTTCAAGCAGCTTGTCCACCAGAACCTTGCCGAAAAAACGCGTGCCTCCCAATACCAACACATTCTGCGTCACGATGTAAGCCCTCCCCCTTCGCCTGCAAAAGTCGTATTGCCGCGTATTCGATCTCTTCTGCGGCTGCTACGTCATTCAGCATAACGCAATCTTCAAGCGAATAAAACCCCCAGGGCGCGTCTAGCGCGTTACGCTCTTTTCCCCGTCGAGAATTCCGTGCACTTCCGCAAGCGTCGGCAGCCCTTCCCAGTCTCCTTTAAATTGAGTCGCCATCGAACCCAGCAGATTGGCCCGTCGCAGTGCTTCGTGCAAAGCTGCTTCGCCCAGACCGTCCGCGATTTTTTCCCGATGATCGAGCAATACGGACAACAATCCCGAAGCAAAAGCATCTCCCGCCCCGACGGTATCGATCAAGCGATCCACCGCGAACGGTTCAGCTCGTACCGACGCTTTTTCCGTAAAACCGATCGAACCTTCCGCACCCAGTTTCATCGCCACAAGCTTCGGCCCCATATTCAGGAATGCTTCGCCGTAGGCTTCGATCTCAAGCTTACCGAGCAAGAATTCCGCTTCTTCGTCGCCCGGCATAAAAATATCGCATAGCGGAATCAGCGACAGCAGCGTTTCTCTCGCCGTCTCTTCGCTCCACAGCTTGCGCCGCAAATTCGGATCGAACGAGACGGTCAAGCCTTTTTTCCGCGCCATCTCCATCAGCTTCCGCGTCGCGGCCGCCGTATGGTCGCCGAGCGCGGGCGTAATGCCCGTCACGTGCAGATGGCCGGCGCCTTCAAGCCATGCTTCATCGACCATCTCCGGCGACAGCCGGCTTGCAGCCGAGCCTTTGCGGTAATAATAAACGGCCGGATCGCCGTAACGCTTGAAGTCTTTGAAATAAACGGCGGTCGGCGCCTCGTGATCGCGAACGGCATGCGACACGTCCACGCCTTGGCCGGACAGCGTCGTCAGCACCAAATCGCCGAACGGATCACTGCCGAGCCGACCGACCCAACGCGTTTTTTTGCCCAGTCTCGACAGCCCGATCGCCACATTGGACTCTGCGCCTGCCAGCGATTTGGTGAATAAAGGTTCGTATTGCAAAGCCCCCTGGTTATACGATTGAAACAAAATCATGCTTTCCCCGAGCGTAACCATGTCTACCCGATTATCCTGCATCTTTGTTTGTCTCCTCCCGGTATCCACCGCCGCCTTCGACCTTCCGCTACAGCGTATACCTGCCTTTTTTGTATGCGTTATCATCAAGCTTCTTCCAGTTTACGCGCTAACTCCCCTGCGAACAAGCTTATTCCGTCACACGCTGGCTGTCGCTTTCCGCAGGCTGTTATAATGAAAGAACGTTTAAAGAAAAGAGGGTTATTATGGCATTCGGCATTAACAGACAAGAACTCTCCCGCTGGAAAGCATCCGTCGAGCGCGGCGAGATCGCCTATCTGACGCATTTCTGGCTCGATCCCCGTTTTCCCGGCATTACCTCGGTGACCAAAGTCGGCTGCTCCGATCTGGACCGTCTGGCCTGCTGGTGTCTGGACAACGGGCTCAGCCCCAACCATATTCATCGCCGTGACCGTTATCCGCATTTCGATCTCATCGGCTCCAAACAAGCTGAAATCTTGCGGCGCGAAGGTCTGCTCGATCAGCTGCACCGATTCGTGGAACGCAAAAACCATAACCAATAAGCTTGATAGGCAGGAGATATTGGACGCCGCCCACTCCCTTCGATACAGTAAAAGACATGAATCGGCTCAGGGCGTGCGTTACACGCGGCCGATATGTCAAGAAGGATAGGTGGGTGTCCGGTATGTCGTCTTCTTTCGCGTCTATTCTTGTTCAAGTGTTCGTTCCGCTCGCCTTCCCTGTCGTCGCGGGTATCCTGCTCAAGCGCATCAAAGGCCTCGATACGAAGCCGTTGTCCGTCGTCGCGCTCTATCTGCTCAGTCCGTCGATCATTTTCACTACGCTGCTTGACGCGCAGGTATCGGCGGAAGATATCGGAATCACGGTATCGTTCAGCTTCATCAATCTGCTGACCATGTGGGGCGTTTCCGTTCTGCTCGGACGTTTGTTGAAGCTTGGAGATTCGGAAAAGTCGGGACTTACGCTGGTCGCTTCGTTCACCAACTGCGTTAACTATGGTCTCCCACTCGTACTGCTGGCTTTCGGACAGGCGGGACTGCACAAAGCAGCCGTTTATATCGTGCTTCAGATCATCATCGTGAATACGATCGGCGTCTTTTTCGCGGCAAGATCCCATTTCTCCGTCAAAAAAGCAGGGTTGGCCGTGTTGAAATTGCCTGCCTTGTACGTTGCGGCGCTTGCCGGACTGCTGCGTCTGAGCGGAACGACGCTGCCGGAATCGTTCGCAACAGGCGTGGATCTGCTGGCAGCCGCGTATTCTCCGGTCGTGCTGGTCATCCTGGGCGCGCAAATGGCAAGCCGCGCAAGCGGCGAGTGGGAACCTCGGCTGCAAAAAGCTTTCCAGGCGGGACTCGCCCTGCGCCTGGCTATCGCTCCGCTGCTCAGCTGGCTCACCTTAACCCTGCTCGGGGCGGATCGGCTGCTGCTAGGCGTGCTGCTGGTGCTGGCCTCGATGCCTACGGCGGTGAACGCGGTTATTCTGGCCGAACAATTCAATGCGTCGCCCAAATTCGTCTCGCGCTGCATTTTATGGACAACGGTCGCTTCATTCGTCGTGCTGCCCGTACTTATCTTGTTCGCCGGTACGAATGCGTGAATGTGCGGCTCAAAAACAGTAAAGCCCGGAACGTGCAGAGGACATTGCTCTCCGCACGTTCCGGGCTTTTTACTCATAAGGTCGCTTACTCACACTGTGCGATCCCCGTCTCCAACATCTCCATCGCGGCCAGCGTTTCTTCATCCTTGATCCTTTTATCCGCTCCTTGCTTGATTGCCGCATACAGATCGTCGTAGATCCGGGCATAATCCCCTTTCTCCGATATGATCTTCTCTTCGCGATACATGCCTTCTTCATCGATATAGGTCAATGTTCCGTAATGTTCAGGCGTATCCAGACCGAAGTCGGCATTCCCCTGAGGCAAGTAAAACAGCTTCAGATGTTCTTCCTGGCGGTCTTTGGTTTGTTTGACGAACACTCCTTTTTGCCCATATACGACAAAGCTCGGACGCTCCTTCAGACGAAAAAAGCTCGATTTGACCGATACTTTCAACGCTCCGTAATACAAATCCAGATCGAAGTAATCGTTCATTCGCCCGCTGCCCAGCAGTTGGCGCACATCGTAGTGCACGCGTTCCGGCTTCCCGAACTGGGAAAGAATCTGGTCGAGCGTATGGATAGCGTGTCCGTACAGATAGCTGTTATACTTGGAAAATTGACGGGCGGCCAGCGGAATTTCCGGACGGTAGTAGTCGTAGTGAGCTTCCACCTCGATCAATTCGCCCAGCTTCCCGGATTCGATGACTTTTTGCGTAGTCAGGAAATCCGAGTCATAGCGGCGATTCTGATAACATTGGGCGATCAAGCCGCGTTCCTTCGCATAATCGAAAATAGCTTTTGCTTCCGCTACGGTTTTCATGAATGGCTTTTCGACCAATACATGCTTGCCGTGATCCAGTGCCGCCTTCGCGAATTCATAATGCGAATCCAGATGCGTGCAGACGACGATCAGATCAATCTCCGCGTCATTCAACAGTTGCGCCAGATCATCCGTATACTGGACACCCGGCACCGCATCCCATTCTGATTTATTCAGATTGCGAGCATAGATCGTTTTGACGTTGATCGTATCCCGATTGAACGAAAAAGGCAGATGGTAGCGGTTTGTGCTTTTTCCGTTGCCGACATAGCCGATCGTGAGCATAAAAATTCCTCCTAAGCGCTTTTGCGTTCATTATAAAACAAAGCAACAAAGCGGTAAGCGATTCCGGGCAAAACGGGATAAATGAACAGAGTTCCAGGCTCTACGCCTTTTTTTCTGCACAAAATGTTCATTCCCCTATTCAAAAAAATAATGAGGTTGAGCACATTGAAAATACTGTTGCAATTATCGGACACGGAAAACTTTACGACGAACGAAAAAAGTATTGCCCGTTATATCCTGCTTCATCGGGAGCGCATGTTGAACTTGAGCATGCGCGAGCTGGCCCAAGAAACCTACACGTCGCATTCTACCGTTAATCGACTCACGCGCAAGCTGGGACTCAGCGGATTCCGCGCTTTCATGTTGGGACTGGCAGCGGAATTCCAACAGGAAAACGGAACGGCTGGACCGATCGATCCCAATTACCCGTTCGGCCTGGACGAGTCGCCTGCACAAATTGCCCGGCACCTGATCGCTAATCATATCCCGTTTCTCACGATTACCTCGGCTGCCTCCAGCCCGCTGGCACAGTTGAGTCCTATCGTGATCCGCGTTCCCGGAGACGAAAAGAAGCATGCGAAGATCGGCCCTTTTGCCTCACAAATCGCCTTCGAATATGTATTGAACGTTCTGTACTCTTGTATCTACAAGCTTGCGTACGCAAAAAATCGGGACTCTGCAATCGAACGGCTTCAGCAAGCTTATATTCGCGAAGCGATAAGCGACGAATAGAACAGGAACACGCAAAACATCCTTCGAATAAAAATCGGATTGTCGATTTTTATTCGAAGGATGTTCGTTGTTCAAGTCAGCAGGTGATGCGGATCTTCGGGCGAAAAAGGAAGTTCCACGCGGAACGTGCTGCCTTCGCCTTGCCGGCTTTCCGCAAAAATGGTGCCTCCCATCAGCTGCACGAGTTCTTCGCAAATTTTCAGTCCGAGTCCGCTGCCGCCGTATACGCGGGCATGCGAAGCGTCGGTCTGGCTGAATGCTTTGAATAACTTGTCCATATGTTCTTCCGGAATGCCGATCCCCGTATCGCGTACCGAAAATCGCATTGGGGTCAAACCGCTGCTTCGGTCAGCAGGCATTTCTTCCGCGATCAGCGTGATGCTGCCGCTTTGCGTGAACTTGAGCGCGTTGCCGATCAAATTATCCAGCACTTGGCGCAGTCGATGCGGATCGCCGTAAAGACGCTGGCTATGCAGGCTTTGCGTATCCAAAATCAAATTTAATCCTTTTTCTTCCGCCCGCAAACGATGCGTTTTGACAATCGAATCGAGCACATGCTTCGGATTGAACTCAATGTGCTCAAGCCTGATTCGACCATCGGCGGCTCCGGCAAAATCAAGAGCGTCATTCGCCATGTTCAGCAGCGTATCTCCGCTTCCTTTTGCAATCTCCAAATATTCGCGTACGTCTTCGGGCAGGCTTTCGTCCATCAACACGACATCGATCATGCCCAGCATGCCGTTCATGTTGTTGCGCATTTCATGGTTGAGCTTACCCATGAATTCCATCAGCGCGCGACTTTGCGAATGCGCGGAACGCGCCGCATGGGTCGCCTCTTCTTCAAGCAGCTTCCGGTCGGTCACATCGTATTGCAAGCCGACGAACAGCACGCACCTTCCTTCCGCATCGAAGATCGGATCAATATTCAGTTCGTTCCAAAACGTACTGCCGTCACGCCGGTAATTCAAGATCTCGGTTCGGACCGGCATGCATTTCGACAACGCTTCGCGAATCTCGCGAGCCGTCTCGCTGCGCGTATCGGCGCCTTGCAAAAAACGGCAGTTGCGCCCGATGACCTCTTCGCGCGAATAACCTGTAAGCTGCAAAAAATACTCATTGACGAAAATCAGCGGCTGCTTCGGGTCCGTAGCGTCCGTAATCGTGACCGAAGAGCGAAGCTCCCCGATGATATGCGGCCAATCCGGTTTCGAAGCTGGCAAATCATTCATCTTTCGGTTCCCCCTTAGCTGATTTCCTCAATAAATCAATCCTATTCGACCCCATCTCAATCAGCGTACCATATTTGGCTTGTCGGTTGCCAGAACTTGTCTTAACGAATCTACGCAATCCCGGCTATGTTCCATATCAGAATTCCATAAAAAAACGGTTTTTCCGCATGACGGAAAAACCGTTAAATTCGAAGATTTCAAAGATTCCTTAGATATAGTAAGGACGCACGCAAACCGGCTTCGAGACCGAAACCGAGTTGCCGGTCGAAGTCAGGCGTCCCGTTGCTTTGTCCACCTTGAACACAACGATGTTATTGGCATCGCGGTTAGCCACGAGCGCGTGGTCGCCGCTTGGAGTCAGCGCGAAGTGACGCGGATGACCGCCTTCCGTCGACACATGCTCGACCAGCGTCAACTTCTCGGAAGTTTCATCGAATGCGTAGACTACGATGCTGTCATGACCGCGGTTGCCGCCGTATACAAAGCGCCCATCAGCGGAAACCGTGATTTCGGAGCAGCCGTTCTCGCCCGTATAGTCGGAAGGAAGCGTCGGCACGACTTCGATTTCGCTGAGCGACCCCGTTGCCGCATCATAACGATACGAAGCAATAGTCGAGTTGAGTTCGTTGATCACGAATGCGAACTTACCGCTTGCGTGGAAAGCCAGGTGGCGCGGACCCGCACCTTTGGCAGCATGCGTATCGCCCTGAGGAATCAGCTTGCCTGCTTCACGATCCAGCGAGTACGTACGAATCAAGTCCAGGCCCAGATCCTGCACCAACAGGAACTTCTCGTCAGGGCTGAAGAATACGGAGTGTACGCGAGGCGTCGCTCCGTCAACGGATTGATGCTCGGCTACGTCAAGCAGTTCGCCAACGTGGCCGTCGGCTTTCAGCGAAACCAGCCCGGCCATTCCGCCATGGTAGCTCGACACGATCAGGAAGCGATTTTCCGAATCCCGCTGCACGTGGCAGGTCGTGTTCGGAGTCGTAATCGTACGGTTGAAGCGGGTCAACGTCCCCTCTTCGCTGAACTGGATCATCATGACTTCGCCGGCTTTTCCGCTTTCCGTCTCGGTCTCTCCGATCGCGTAGATATGTCGGTTTTCGACATCCACATTCAGAAACGTCGGATTTTTCAGATCGGACGTCTGGTCCAGCAAGCTGAGCTTTCCTTCTTTTTCGTCAAACTCGTACGTGTATACGCCGCTCGTGTTCGCCTCGGCATAAGAACCGACGAAAACGAGCATTTTTTGAACTTGTGTCATGTCTATTCCTCCTGATTCTCATTGCCGTAATCCGCAGAAAAGAAACGCCGCAAGCCGCGTTTTCCGCGAATACGGCTTTGTCTCCCGGCGCCTGCCGATGGCTCGGCTAACCGAGCGATATAGACCAATTATACCGTAAGCCGACGCAAATCCCAAGCAAAAGAGGCCGGATAGGCTGATTATGCCTGATCCGACCGTTTAATGCTCCGATCCGCTCTACAGCAACAAGCCTCAACGCCGAACTTTTTCAGCGTCTGACGGCTGGGATTGCTCGCTCGCTTTTTGGACCGGTGTAGTGACGGGAATCGTCGTTTCCTCTGCCGGCATAAAGAATTTAAAGAAGCGCAAAGTCTTTTCATAATCCGCTTCGTCCCGATAGATTCCGGTCAGACGTCCTAATTCCAGCGCAAAATCCACATAACCGTGAGATTTAGCAGTTACCAAACTTCCGTCGGTCACGACCGGTTGGTCGATTCGATTTCCTGCCAGCGCATTTTCTACCGGCTCGGGTGACGTGAAGCGTCGGTCTCTGGCCAGACCCGCATCCAGAATAAGCAGCGTACCGGAAGAAATAGCTCCTACTTTTCCCCCGCAGCTTTGGATAGCCTTCAGTAGATTTTCCAGCTCGTTCCGACGAGTGATTTTCGACAAGTCTCCTCCCGGAACGACAAAAAGATCGACCGAGAAGGCTTCTACTCGTTCGATCGTCGTATGCGGCAAAATCCGAAATCCTTCATGGGCGACAATCGGTTCCGTGGACAATCCGACCGTCACGATCTCCCCGGCCCTTTTCATCAAGTGCGCGGCCAGTACAACCTCGAACTGCGAGAAACCGTCATAAACCAAAATGTGCGTTTTCACAGGCTCCACCCCTTATCAGTGAGATGTCGAGCATTGGTCAGCAGGACGACGCTTCATTCCAATAAAAACCAGAATAAGAAGTTTCATTCTCCAAATACCCGAAAGAGCCTGCTTCGAACCGTTACTAACCGAATTGTCATATTCAAAGCGCAGCAAACCAGGAAGGCCGAACATTAGAAAAACCTTCGTGATCCTTTGCCAGCCGGTCTACCCATTCAATTGCTGTAGTCAATTCACTATTCTCATTTTCTGACGTCTGTGCCAACAGCGAAACAGCACCTGACGCGGCATAGAGTGCATATAGCTCCCAAAATTCAGAGTCCGGTTCTTGTCCCCCGTGGTAACCGAGAATTTGTCCCGTGCAAAACAATGTGCTTACTCCGCGACTATACAAGCCAAGTCTCGCAAATTCATACAAGGGGTCTCCCCAGTCAAAGCCGCCGAACCCCACAACGCCCGCGAGTCTGCCTCCATGTACGATTAAATTCGCAGGTTGAAAACTCCCATGCAGGAAGACCGAAGGACGTGTTGCAGTTAAGTTTGCGCTTGAGCGAATTTTGGCTGTTGCCGCTTCAACTCCGCAGGAGGTGATCCCTTTGGACTTCAGCACATCCAGCTCCTGCTGCGTACGGCGTATGTATCGATTACTCCATGATTCCATTCCTTCCGGCGCCGGATAGCAGCTAATCCGGCTTAATTCTTCCCCGGCCTGCATCCCCACTCGCAATTGCTGCGGCTTGGGCGAAGTGGGCAATGTACGCTGCGCATCTGCTCCATCAATATACGAAACCAGCAGGAAATATGTGCCTTCCGTTTCCCAGCGTCCCATTGCGATCGGCCTGGAACAATGTACGGTCATCGCCTGCATTCGATGCAGCGCTTCAAATTCCGACCGCTTGAAAGCAAGCGCAGTCTCGTCAAACAACCGTAATAAATAGGCACCGTCATAACCATAAAAATGCACCTTGTATTTTCGATCTGCGGACACACCGGCTCGGATCGGATACGCTTCAATAATTTCTCCCAGCGGAGCGATATTGCGACCTAGCAGCTCCGGCACGTGTCCGCTCACGCCATCCTGACTGCTATTGATCTCATTGGCTTTGTTTAAGTCGTTCAATTTCTCCCCGCTCCCTTCTTTTTATGGTTGAATTGACCTCTCTTCATATTCCGACTTCAAAATCCCCATCTCCACGATGTCGCGATAATGCCCTTTATGAAAATGACGTTGCCGAAGTCTTCCTTCTTCCTTGAAACCGGATTTCAGGTAACAGTGATAACCCGCCAAATTATAGTCGTAGACTTGAAGCTGCAAACGATTTAGATTCAATTCCTCGAACACAAACCGTTGAATCAAACCTATAGCTTCGCTGCCGTAACCCCGGCCATGCTGGCGAGAATCTCCAATCACGATGGCTATGGATGAACAGCGGCTTCTCCAGTCGATATTGATCAAATCGATCTGACCGATATAAGCTTCATTTTCCTTTTCCGCAATAACAAAGCTTTTCAGACCGTCTCCCCCTTGGAGCATCTTGTTTAAAAAAGTCTCGGATGACTGTTCCGTATGCGGATACATAAACACATCAGACAACGTATCGGTGACGGCAGGATCGTTTACCCAGGAGCGGATAGATTTCAAATCGTCCCGGCGGTATTCGCGAAGCATGATGCGTTCTCCGATTAAACGCGGCATACGACTTCCCCTTTCGTTCGGCACGGCCTCACCGTGCGGGCGTTATAGATTGTGCTTGATTATACGCCGAAAAGAAGCATTTTTGAAGGCAAATAGAGGAAAACGCCTCGACATTTGTGCATAAAATCAGGGGAAAGCGTCATTTTCGGCAGAAAAAATCGCCTTCCGGCAAGGAAGGCGACCCTTCATGAGAAATATTCATAGCACAAGCCCGCGCTTTTACTGCAAAGTCAAGCCATCCTCTTCTAAGCTCGCGCTGTTTCGACTTTTAGCGCGCTTCTTCGCCGTATACCACAGCCAAGTTACCGGTTAACAAAATAAAACGAGAGACAAGCCGTTATCGGCTCGTCTCTCGTTGTGTCCCATCATATACACTTTACCCAGTAGCGTCAACCCTTATCCGCAATTTTATGCTTTTCCGGTCACGCCGACCTTGCGGTACAATTCGTCAAGATGCGACAACGCCCACTCATCTTCAGGCGCATCTTCCAATCGGAAATTGAGTTCGTCATGGAAATCCTGAATCATGAATTCTTCCGGTGCGCTGCCTAACACTTCGTCGAAATCGTACACGGGCAGATCGATTCGTCCTTGAACGGCTCCTTGCAGCCAAGCGATCCAATCCTCCAATCGAAGCACGCCGCGTGCCCACAGATCGAACTGCAAACTAAGGACGTCCTGCATCCGGTCGTAGGCCTCCGCTTCGGCATAACGGCGGGACAACGCGACTGCCAAGTCGAACAATTCGCCGTAGGCTTCCGTTTCCGCCGCGGACGGTTGGCGCTCCAGCCCGCGCATATAATCCTCGACCGCAACCGTCTCTCCCGTATCGTATAGCAGCGGCGTATTCGACAACAACCATAATGCCTGCTGTACATCATCCTCCGTTACTTCGCCGCGCTGCGCGGCTTCAACCCACTCTTTGATATTCATATCGCGTCCTCCATCCACCCCGATACCCAAATCAGGATTACTCTCTTAATATGTTTTTGGCCTTAACTTCCCTCAGCCAATCCGGAAATTCTTCGAATAGCCGATCATAAAGTTCTTCGTCGCCGACCGTATCGATATCGTCCAGCGCGAAAAATCCGGCGTTATCTACCATTCGTCCCGGCAGATCGTCCAGTTTGCGCAGCACCCCGTAATTGGCTTCGCCGAGTCCGACAAACTGCCAGAAGATCGGATGCAGCGAACTTTCGATCAGCAACCGGGAGATTTTTTTCGTTTCGGCGACGCCTCCGTCGCTGAAAAAGACGACGTAAACCGGAATCGAAGGATCGGAATCTTCGACCGTGAACTTTTGAATGACGTCTTGCATGACGGCAGGTTCATTATTGCGTCCTCCCGCTCCTTTAAACGGATACACGCGATTGACATATCCTTCATAATCGCTCACATGAGCCGGCGCCGCGCGCACGAATTCCAGCGCAAACATCCACACGTCCAGCGTACCGTCGTCATCCATGTTCGCCGCGATCGCCAGAATACGTTCAAACGCCCGCTGCACCGTACCGTTTTTGTACAGCTTATTCATTGAACCCGAAGCATCGAACACAACCGCCACTTTCGCTTTTTGGCGAGCAATCTGCTTCTTCTCGAGCGAAATCGCGACCTTCTTCTTAAGCAAGTCGATGCGCCCGAGAGGCTGTTCAGGCGTTTCTTCCACCGTCGATGATGCAGCAGGAGCTACGGCAGATGGATCATCAGCCCGCTCATTTTGCTCCGAATCACCCTCGACATCGACGCCGAACGACTTCGCCAGCGGACCCAGTCCGCCGTCGAAACCTTTTCCGACCGCGCGAAGCTTTACTGATTCTTTATACAGATAAATCTCCGCCAGCACAAGAGCCGCTTCTTTATCCGTTCCCGCAAAAGGACAGGTTATTGTTCGCCCGGCGCATTCTACCTTTACAGAGAATCCTTGCACGTCTCCAAAAGTTCCCGATCCGTCCAAGACGGCAGCGAACACGAATTTTTCGACATGCCCTGCTTTAAGAGCCGCCAAATCGACTTCGAAAACCGATGCCCGTTCGCTGCTTGCCGTCAATTCGACGTCTCCCAGAGGACTTCGGGGCTGATTGTAGAAAATGAAATGCGCGTCCGAAGATACGGTTCCGCTCGGGCCCAACATAAAACAGCTTGCGTCAATCGGAGACGGCGATGCCGTCCACTCCAGTATGACCTTCGCTTTGCCCGATGTCCCCAACGTCGTATTTCCGCCCTGAATCAACACTTCCGGCTGCTGCCCCATTCGATCCGCCCCGCTCTCTGAATTTGTGATCCGCATTCCGTATGTAAGACTGCCGCCGCGGTCGAACCTTGCTTCAACGCAGCAGCATGTATACGCCTAAACCGATTACAAACAACGACATCGCAACTTGAATAACCCGAATCGGAACTTGCATCCCCAAGATCTTCACCGTTACAATCGATCTTCCCCGGCTAATGGTTCCATACAAAAACCGTAATCCCATGGTTATTGCCGCAACGCCCAAAATGAAATTCCACATCTTCAATTCTCCTTCCGCAAAACACTGGCGATATACGCCCGTTTTACATTAGAGCGCTCCGTCATGCGAAAAGTTTGGGCAGACTGAAAGGTTCTCCGCTGACACAACTTACCGATTCAGCCGATGCTCAATCTCCTGAATCCAATGTCCTTCCGGGTCCGCAAGAACGGTATCCCAGCCTAAGTTCCGCGCCACCTCAAGATTAGACTCCTTATCGTCGACGAAACAGACATCGGAGCTTTTCAATTTTGTCGCTGCCCATGCAAACAATCGGGGATCGGGCTTCTCGTATCCGACTTCGCTGGAGACGACGATACTGCTTAGACAATCCTCGATCCCTGCAAAAAGAGGCAAAATCCATCCCGCTACATGGTTGCTGAGAATATGAATATCCGCCCGTTCGCTCCAATCTTTCAACAAGCCAAGCGCCGGAAGCGGCAGCAGCACCTTGTCCAACAGCGCCCGGGCTTCCGAAGCCTTTACGGCCGGACAAGCTTCGCCCAACCATAGCCAAAAATTTTCTTCCGTCACGGAACCGCGCCATAATGCGGCACCGATCTCCGCTTTGTAACGCGCGCGCAGATCGGCCTTTTCGATTCCGCCTGCCTGAGCCATGCCGCTCCAGAAATCATCCAGATTCTCCGCCAACACGCCGCCTACGTCAAATACAAGCTGCGGCTTCGCGCGTTCAAGATTCATGCTCTTTTTCCCCCGGATTCATTTTTGCAAACAGATACAAGACCGCGTACATGCCCGCTTGCAAAGCCAGGATACCGCCTCCGAATAAGATCAGATGCCGCACCCATTCCGGGTCGCTGAACAAGTCTCTCATGTCCTTCACCAGCATGAGCGGATTCCCGATTACGTCCCAACTGTTCCAGCGCACGAATCGTCCCATATACACGCCGAAGCTTGAGAGCAACAGAACCGCACAAGCAAACACCATTCCGTTCACCCAGCCGAAAGCGCGTTCAACCAAGCGATGCACCGAATGCAGCGCCGCGCAAGCGATCAACAGTCCCAGCATGGAAGCGAGCAGCATAGGAAGCAGATGGCGCCAAAATCCGATGTCCCCCCAATACCGATCCTGCGGATCAAACGAGTAAATACGGAACACATGCAGCAGATCGGTCAATAGATACGTAGCGTTAGGAAGGAAAAATAGCCAAGTTAACCCGCCCAAGCCCAGCAGTACCGTGCGCGCGGCCCCTTTTCGCAGTAAAGACAGCCCATCCAATCCGGCAGCCGCCGCTACAGGAATCCAAGCCAAGAAAAAGTTCCATAGCATGAACCGGTACGGCCTTCCTCCTGCCCCGTTTCGAATATCGAGCAGCACGGCCAAGTCGATAACCGTCAGAAGCAACAGCACAAGCCACATATAAAGTTTCCATGGATATTGCATTGATTTCAGTTGATTCACAAGGTCCTCCTACCTCGGCGCAAAAAAGCAGTCTTCCTATCCCCGCGCCGTCATGTACAGTCGATACCAGTCTTCCCGGCTCATCCGATCTGCTTCGCGCTGGGCGTCCCGGCAGGCTTGGATTCGCTCGGGGTTCATCGTGCCGATCACAGGCTGAATCTGCGCAGGATGCTTCATCAGCCAGGCCAGCACGATCGCTTCGCGAGTAGTGCATCTATCTTCCGCCATTTGCGTAACCAGCTTCGCTGTTTTTTGCACGTGTTCCGGCTCACCGCTCACATCGCGCCCCGTAAACTTACCTTGCGCCAGAGGTCCCCAAGCCTGAAGCTGCACGTTTTCCGAGCGGCTGTACTCCATCAATCCATCCGAGAAATGAACCTGCGTTCCCCGGGTTTGGTTGACGCGCACGGTCTCTTCCACAAAATCCAGCCGGCCGAGCCCCATTTCCAATTGATTGACGATCAGCCGATCGGTCAGCTCGCTTTCGATAAACCGGATTTGAGCGACGCTCATATTGGATACGCCGAAGTAACGCACTTTACCGGAAGCCTTCAGCTTGGCGAATGCCTCGGCGATCTCTTCCGGTTCCATCAACGGATCGGGGCGGTGCAGCAGCAAGATATCGAGATAATCCGTGCCCAGACGCTTGAGCGACCCGTCGACCGATTCCAGAATATGATCCCGCGAAAAATCGAACAAAGACGGCAGGCCGTCGCCTTCCAGACCGATTCCGCATTTGGATTGCAGCACGATCTCGTCGCGCAGCCCCGGTCTTGCTTTTAAAATGCGACCGAAAGCCTCCTCCGATTTGCCGCGCGTGTAGATGTCCGCATGATCGAACATGTTGATGCCGATCGACAAGGCGGCCTCTACCGCTGCTTCCGACAGCTTGACGCGTTCTTCCGTCAGCGGGGAATGATCCCACTCCCCGCCGAACGGCATGCAGCCCAGCACCAGTCGGCTAGCGGGAATTCCTCTTGCGTTCAAAGGCATACTCTTCATCATCGTTTCCTCCCAAATTGAGTAAGTTAGATTGAATAAGCTAGGCCGCGCATGCCCTAGATCGAGACGCGCGTTTGTTCCAACAATCGCTTGACGATGCCGATCACCGTGCCGGGCTTGTCCACCTGTACATGATGGCCGCTGCCGCCCGCTTCGATCAGGCGACCGGCCTCGGACAGATGCTGCATTTTGACCGCGGTATCATACAGGGTACGTTCGACTTGCTGACGCAAGGTCGCTTTTCGCGTTCTTCCGGGCAAATACACGCCTGCTTTGACGACGGCGAGCGGAAGACGGGCAAAGCGCGAATGCGGAACGCTTCCGGTCTCGCCGACAAAACAGTCGTACTCGCTTTCGGCAGCTTCCATGCTGTTTGCGCTGAACACCCGCTCCCACATCGCATCCCGGGATGCTTGCGGCAGCTTTGCGACAAACTTGCCGAAGCCGGGAATCCAGTGACGTTGCGCCAACCAAGGCAGCACGCCGATTCGGGCGACCCACTTGGCGAATCCGTATAAACGAACGCTTAATTTTTGTCTTTTCAAATGCGGAATAGGGAAAATCCCCCGGATTTCGTCCTCGTGCGAAGCATCGATCAGCACTAGAGCCGCTACATCTTCCGGATACCGCTCTGCATAGAGTCTTGCATAAAATCCGCCTAGCGAATGACCCACCAGAATGAATGGGCGTGCAAGGTTCAAACGTTCCACGACTTTGCGCAAATCTTCCACGCAGCGATCGCTTGTGCGCGGCAATACCCCCGGCTCGCTGAATCCATATCCGGCTCGATCATACACCAGTGTCTGGGTTAGATTCGCAAGTTCTGGACAAACCAGTGCCCAGACTTCCGAAGAAACGCCGCAGCCATGTTCAAAAACAACGGGAGGATATGCAGAGTTGGGCGTTCCGGTGAGCTGCACATGCAAACCGTCCACCGTCTGTCTTGAGGGAAGGAGCGAGCGCGGTTTATTCGGATTATTCATTGGCTCTCCCCCCAGTGCGGAAGTATTTCGATGAATGACTTCCTCTTCGTTATGATTGTTCCATTATACTACGCCCCTTGCACAAAGGACGAATTCGCAGCATACGACGCTTCCCCTCCTGATTTTTGCGCGAACTCGTGAACTTTTTTGCCCGTTTCAGCGTCTAAATGAACAAAATCGGTCTAATTAAGAGAGGAAGCACCGTAAAAAGAGTTAAAGTATAAAGACAACGGTGCGGTTCGAATTCCCGTGCAATCAGGAGGTCATAATGACATATCTACAATCCAACAAGTCGCATCATGCGGCATTTAAAAATAAACAAAACCAGCGGACAGCGAAACTTGTCGTCATGCCTGCAAAACGTTTTGCTCTAGTATTATGCGTACCTCTTCTCCTTTTACCTGCAACGATGACTCCCGCCTATGCCGCAACAGTAACGCAGCAGCAAAGCGAAAACGGAACTGAGTCGAAGACAACGCTCCAAATTCCGGCTCCTTATTTCAAAGCCGTTCCCAATGCTCAAGAACGCAGTTCGCTCGGAGTCAGCTATTACGGTGAGACCGGATCGACCTTGCAGGTCACGAACACATCCGGCGAGCTGCTCCAGATCCAAACGTCTTTTGGCGAGCAGGTCTATGTACCGATCTGGTATACGGATAAGCAATCTGCGGACACGGAGAGCATTGAACCGATCATTCTTCATCTCAAGCCGGAAGCTTCCTTGCATCTCTCTCCTGACAGCGAAATCATATGGCCTGCCGAATATGCGGCATCCGGTGCGATATCAGCCGTTCAATATGGGGATTGGTATGGAATCACGTTACCGGCCGAGCCTGGATATGCCAACGGTTCAGTTGTTCGTCCGGCACTGCTCTGGGTAGAAAAAACTCAGATTCAAAGTACGCAAAAACCGATATCCGGACTTTTATCCGCCGACTCGACCGTGCCGACGGCCATGATTCGCAGCCTGACGGAGACCGCGCTTCAGATCGGCACGACGCAAAAAGAAACGCTGGAACTGCTCGGCGAACCGTACTCCCGTACGCCGTTGCCTCATTCGGAAAGCCAAACGGCAGACAGTGAAAGGAAGCGAGGCGAGAAATGGAGGTATGAACGCAGCGACGCCCAGCTAACCCTCTCTTTCGCCGTAGACGGCAAGCTGCTGGGCTGGAACTGGATTCTGCCGACCTCCGAAGCCGCTCAGGCAGGCGTGAATTCCAATCAGCCGCCTTATGCGTTCCGCTATGATTTTCGAACATTGCCCCCTGTAGCCTCCGCCTCGCCGGAACTGCTGTGGCAGACCGAGTCTAAGCTCGATGCTCAATACCTGCTGGCCGCTTCGGAAAAGGTACTGGTGGTGCAAGAAGACGATGGTTATGTGAGCGGGGGTCATCTGCAAAGCGGCATCTACGCGGTCGATCGCTCCACGGGCAAACCGCTATGGAGGCGCGATGCGGGAAGAGGCTCGATCCATACCCTAATTAGCCGCGATGAACGATCCGTTTTGCTGTTCACGGGTTCTGATCCGGAAAAGGATGACAAGCCGATGCTGCGCAGTATTCGTCTCCGCGATGGCGCGGTACGTTGGAGCCGCGAAGTCGGCGGGACGGATCCGGAAGCAACCGTTCCTTTGTTTGCAGCTGACACCTCCGTTATCTTGGCTGTTCAGCCGAACCAAACGGAAAAAGGCTTGCTTACGGTCATGTCCCAACATTCCGGTTCTGTCCGTTGGACGAAAGAATTTGCCGACCCCTATCAAGTATTGAATCAGGGCTCCAATGATCCGTATGTCCTGATTCGGCAAGGTCGCTGGATTCAAGCGCTTGATCCGAGCAGCGGTCAAGCCGTCTGGAGTCTGAAAGCCGACGAAGATACCGTGATTGATCCGCAATCCGCTCCTCAACAATTCAGCGGTCAGCTTGAAAGTCCGTTCCATACCGATCAGAGCCTACGCTGGGTAGCTTTGGGTAAAGAACGTGTGCGCTTGAACGCTTCTACAGGCGAAATTACCGGACAGTATCCAATTTTGGAAAATGAACAGGTTGATGGATTAGGCGACGATTATTTACTAATTCGTCGGTCACTCAACTCCTCCACCTATTTATCCGGCTCGCTATTTGAAACGGCGTTATACGATGTGAAGTCGGAGCGCGAGCTGTGGAGCATTCCCGGCTGGGCAGATCGGCCGCTGCTGGATCAAGATCGGATATTCGTGCTCTGGAATGGCATTCCTGCAGCACTATCGATCGAAGACGGACAACCTCTCTGGAAAACAGAGACGGCAGAATTTGCATTGGGAAATCTTCGCGGCTCAATCCCGGCCGGAAGCTTTCTGAAGTTCGAGGACAACCTGCTCTTGCCTTACGGACCCGATCTCTTGGCGATCGACGCCCGGACCGGCGTGCTGCTTCGACGAATCGACGGCGTATCGACGCTGTATAACGAGTCGAATGCCGGCCTGATGCGCAACAATTTCCTTAGCGGCGACGGCCGCGCGATCTTTGCCGGATCAGCTAACGGACGCTTTTCCGCGATCTCGATCGAAGCGTTAAACCGTGTGCTCCATGACGGGGAATCCGCTCCCTCCGCAGATTAAAGGAACATGAAAAGCGGACGATAAAATTTAATCCGGGACTCATCTTTTTTTCTGCGGGAGGCGTATAATAGAAACAAGACTTACCGCACCTCACCCCAAATTTCGAGGAGGGACCGTTATGACAGGCAGATCAAATCATTCTTTGTGGATGACCGAGTTTTTACTCAGTCCGGACCCCGTCAAAGAGCAACGCATCCGAGAAGTCGAACGGGAGGATAATCCGGAGTTAATGCATAGTATTCAATTTCATTTGGCGTTGCGCGATCAGGTATATCTGCTTCGCAGAAGAAGTCGCCGCCAAATCGGATAGCCGAAATATCTTTACGTTTCTGTAAAAAGTACGGGTTATGAAGGAGGCGCTGCGGTGAAGATTCGTTCAAGTCGCTGTCTCTGAATCTTCCCCTCCGCTAGGCTCCACTCATAAAGCACATTTGCCAGAATCCGGCCCGTTATTTAACGGGCCTTAAGCATGTTTTAAAAGCACAACGTAGCTGGAAACGAGAAGACGGAGAGAGAAATTCAGTGAAAAATGCCTTTGAACTTGGAAAATCTCTACTCGAATTTTATTCCAGTTTTCCAAGTGAGACAGCATTTTGAACGAATTTCTCTCGGAGTCTTCTCGTTTCTCTCGCCGAAGTGACGTTAACGACAGACGCAGCCCGTTGTGCAACGGGCTTTTTATCATGGAGAAAATAAATTCTTAAAATTGAAGAAAGATTGTCACATTTAAATGTAAAGTGTGTTATGTTTTTCACTTTTTTTTGCGGGGAGTTTATTTTTTAGCGTATACTGGATAGCGGAACGAAACTCCGGGAGGGAACCAAATAGATGAATAGGAAACGGAATCAAACGCTCGCGATTATAGGCGGAAGTGTAGCGGTTCTTGCGATTTTGGCGCTGGTTATTTTCCTGGTGTACGCTCGGGCAACGCCGCAGGAGAATCCGTTTAACCTGCAAATGGGCCAAACGTTGAATGCAGACGAGACGGGTGTAACAGATAACGCGACATCTTTTAGCCGGACCAAGCCGATCTACGTGATTGCTGATTATCCTGATGACGGCGTAACGCTGGACCATACCGCGATTTTGTCTGTCATCTCCGAAAGCAGCGGTCAAGTCATTCAGAAGACGGAAGTCGAAGAAGACGGAACGACGAAGCAACTGCGCATGGATCTGGAAAATGCGGACTGGGAACCGGGGATCTATGAATTGACCTTCGCTCGCAGCGGAACGATGGTCGGTACGATTAACTTTTCGCTGCACGAATAAGTGTCCGGTTGGCGAATGTCCATCGTCGACGGAACCTTTTTCCGACACGCAAATGACGCATGCCTTTCCGGCATGCGTTTTTTTGTAGTACAATAAGCCCCGAGACGATTGTACAAGGAGGCCTATTTTTACCCGATGAACAACTACCAGACTTATTTCGAACAGAACCGCGACAAACACCTCGGCGAGCTGAAAGAATGGCTGTCCATTCCAAGCATCTCCGCACTGTCTGCGCACAAAGAAGACGTACTCCGTGCTGCGGAGTGGCTGAAAGACGCTTTAGTGCGTGCTGGCCTTGAGAACGTAACGCTGCACGAAACGGCAGGACACCCGATCCTGACGGCCGATCACCTGCATGCGGAAGGCGCGCCTACGCTGCTGATCTACGGCCATTACGACGTTCAGCCTGTCGACCCACTCAATCTGTGGGATACCCCTCCATTCGAACCGAACGAACGCGAAGGCAAGCTTTACGCTCGCGGCGCAACGGACGATAAAGGTCAAGTCTTCCTGCACGTGAAGGCGCTTGAAGCGATCCTCGCGCAAGAAGGCAAACTTCCGGTCAACGTGAAGCTGTGCATCGAAGGCGAAGAAGAAGTATCCAGTCCGAACCTGGTGGAATTCCTGGACGCCAATGCGGCTGCCCTCGCGGCCGATGCCGTGGTGATCTCCGATACTTCCCTGCTCGAACGCGGCAAACCTGCGATCAGCACCGGCCTGCGCGGATTGTGCTCGCTCGAAATCGCTTTGAACACCGCGAATACCGACTTGCACTCCGGCTCGTTCGGCGGCGGCGTTCCGAACGCCTTGCACGCCATCGTGAGCCTGCTGAACTCGCTGCACGACGAAAAAACGGGCCGAGTGCTGGTCGAAGGTTTCTACGACGACGTTCTGCCGCTGACCGACGAACTACGCGGCGAACTGGTCAAAATGCAATATGACGAAGAAAAACTGCGGAACGATCTCGGTCTCGAAGCTTTGTTCGGCGAAGAAGGCTACTCCTTCCTCGAACGCACCGGCGTGCGTCCGACGCTTGAGCTGAACGGCGTCTACGGCGGCTTCCAGGGCGAGGGCACGAAGACCGTGATTCCGAAAGAAGCCCACGCGAAAATCACCTGCCGCCTGGTTGCCAATCAAGATCCGCAGGATATCCTGAACAAAATCGAACGTCACCTGCACGCCCGCACTCCGGTCGGCGCCAAGCTGACGCTCGTACCGGGAGAAAAAGCATTCGCGTTCAACATCGACCCGACGCATCCGTTCCTGCAAAAAGCAGCCGATGCTTACGAAGCCGTATACGGCACGCGCGCGCTGTTCACCAAAGACGGCGGCTCCATCCCGATCATCGAAGCCTTCTCCCGCGTCCTGGAAGCCCCGGTTGTCCTAATGGGCTTCGGTCTTCCCGACGAAAACCTGCACGCCCCTAACGAACACTTCAACCTGGAGAACTTCGACAAAGGCCTGCTGACGCTCGTGCATTATTTGAAAAGCGTTTAAGTAAGGAGATGATCGTTGAGTGTTTTTCGCTCGATTGATCACCGTTACTTTTATGGAATCGAAGTTCTAATGAAATAGGATTTATTCTCTCTAACACAAAAACCGTTCCCTTTTGAGGAACGGTTTTTGGCTGTTCAGCCAGATCCTTTTCGTTTTTGGCAAGGGTTTGCGAAGCAGAGGGGAATCCAGTGCAGGTAAGACTTTCGGAGAAAGTCACTTCGGGAGCATATGCTTAAGTGTTCGCCTTTGCAATCGGGATTCCTCCGCCGCGCAGCCAAGCCCTTCCTTTAAACGAACAGGATCTACCCAGGCGAGGCAGCCAACCCGCCTTTATCGTTACTCGAAATAGTAGGTAAAACCTATTGCCCCCGGTCCCGTATGCGTGCTGATCACCGGCCCCGTATAATCGATCTCGATATTCGAATACCCCGTCAGTTCGGCGATTTTTTCCTTCAGGTTCTCCGCCAGCTTGCAGCCTTCCGCATGAACCAAACCCACGCCTTTGACCGTGCTGCCTTTCACATCGTCCGCAAATTGTTTAGCCAGATGCTTCACGACCTGAGCATGACTGCGCGCATTCATGACAGGCGTATACACGCCGTCATTCAACGTTCCGATCGGCTTGATATGCAGCAACGATCCGATCAAGGCTTTGCCCCGACCGATCCGGCCGCCTTTTACGAGATTCTCCAAGGTATCGACCACGACATACAGCCGCGTTGCTGCACGAATCTCGTCCAGACGCGCGACGATCTCGTCCATGCTTCGACCTTCCGCCGCCATCTGAGCCGCTTCAAGCACCTGGAATCCCAGCGCTCTGGTAATATATTTGGAATCGACTACCGTCACATTCGTGTCTGTCATATCCGCGGCCATCGCCGCAGAACGTACGGTTCCGCTCATGCCGCCTGTCATATGAATCGAAAGAACATCATAACCTTCCGCGCCCAAACGATCATACAGCTCGACAAATGCCCCGACTGCCGGCTGCGAGCTTTTCGGAAGTTCATTGGCATGAATCATTTTCTGAATAAAAGTCTCGGGCGTAATATCCACTCGATCCGTATACATTTGTCCATCGATAGTGAACGATAGCGGAACCATCTCCACTCCATGTTCTTCCAATACGGCTCCGCTCAAATCAACGGTCGAATCTGTAACCACTTTAATTTTGCGCATTCGTCACACTCCTGTATGCGATCAGCCAACATCCGCCGCCGCTCATCGCATCGGAAGGTATATCATCGTAGCTGTCTCAATCAGTATACAGCCAGATGCATATCCACACAAACCCGACACAATTTTGTAAAATTTTATTTAAATTTTTACATATCATTTGATCCCTATTTTTGAGGTTTATCCGCAAGCGCTGCCGTTTGTTTTCCCGCATAATGCGGCTGTCCCGGATCAACGTCCACCACGAGCCGGTGCGGGCCTGCCAGCGCATACTGATGCTCGCAGCGCCAACGCACGTCTTCCGTCGGTCCGAACGTCTCGCCGTCCTGAATCACATCGCCGCGATCGAACAAATAATAGCCCAGATTGGTCAAGTATTGCGCGACTTCGCCCGGCTCAAGATCAAAGTAGTGACACTGCACGTCGGGCACGCCGAGCGCCGTCAACCCTACCGTATCCATCAACATTTCTTCCTGTTCGCTGCCCGTACCCTGCACATTGAAAAAACGCACGTTCATCGCCCCGTACAAAATCGCTCCCGCTTCGATCGCCGTCAGGTAATCGCCGGGTTCCAACAGCTTGTCGCTTTCCCGGAAATAAACCGCGTCGCACGGAGCCGTTTCCAGCACCGCGCGCAGCGTTCCGGTAATCAGACGAAGACGATCTTTCGGCTCAAGGCCGGAAGCCATCATATCGGTCAAAAATAGCGAATGCCCGCACTCCTCCAGTATGGCGCCCGCGTCCGGCCAATGCCAAGCCTGCTGCACCGCCGTTTCGTATTCGGAAGCGGGGCGATGGTTTGTCGGCATTAACGAGGTTTGCGCCGGCATATCCCCATCGGCAAAACTAACCAGATAATTCAGATGGAAAAAATGCAGCATGTCCGTTTCCGACTCTTCCGACGGCTCCCAGACGGCCAAGCTCGAACCCGATTTCTGCTCCTCCGGCTGCTGAAGTTCTCCCGTGTACAGCGTCATCTTTTCATACAGCCTTTTACGCGAAAATTTCGGCTTTTCTTTATACTTCAATTCGATCGTATAGACGCGAGCGAAGCCAAAATCCTGATCGGCGGCAAGCATTTCCTCCGTTTGCCGATCCAACTCCGCCTCTTCCCCGTTCTCGTCCAAACGGTTTCGTTCATCCGTCATATCCGCATCCCTCCCGTAATCGATAGATAAGGCTTAGTGCAAGGGGACAACCTATCAGCTTGAATAAAAAGAACAGGTCGTACGCTCAAAGTTGCCGTTCAACAAATCCTCTTTGCGAATAAAGTAATGCAGCACGCCCGAATCTCCCCATTGGAAGCCGATGTCTTGATCCGAATCGATCTCCGCCAGCATGACGATATCCGCGACTTCGCGTTCCGCCCGTTCCCGATCGCCTCCGAACGCTTTGGTCAATCGCTCGATGGCTTCGTTCGGATAATACGTCGATTCGCACCCGAACAGCTCCAGCGCGGCCATATACTCGTCGTCTCCGTGCTGACCTTCGGCGTAACCGAACATTCGAACGGTCGTGAACGGTTTGTCTCCTTCTAACGCAAAACCCAATTCCTCGTATTCGTCCCATTCGTGGTCTTCGTCTTCGATTTCGTCGTTGTCCGCGTAAGCATACCCCGGCAGGTCGATCGCGGCGCGCGCGTTCAGCCGGTGCGAGAGATAAGTGCCGTCTTCCCGTTCATGTACGGTCGGGGCCGGAGCGCTTTTGCGTACCGCCCCCGTCATCTCCGCGGAGGACGCGTGCAAGACTTTGTGCTCCACGACCGAATCATAATCCCCTGCGAAAAAGAACAGCATCCCTTCCGCAGGCAGTCGATGTTCCGGATCCAGTCCTGCAAGTTCGCTCAAATTCAGCTGCAAAATGAAAGTCATCGGCGTGCCGGAAGAGTCGAGCGGCCAATCGGTATTCTTAGGCAGATCCGGCTCGCCGGCCGCTCTTGAATTTCCGATTGCCTTATACGTTTCTTCTCCCGCGCATGACATCTTGATCGTCTGCTTGGCCGTTCGTTGCAAGTATTCGGACGCGTGGCCAAAATCATTTTCCTCGATCACCCGCTCAAGGTATTTACGATTCTCTTCGCTCAAAGCCATTCTCTTCTCATCCTCTCCGTTACTATTAGGCTGGCTTCTTTTTTGCTTTTCTTTTTCAAGTATATACGATAGCGAAGGTGAATTTCTAACCGGCAAGAGCAGCAACAAAAACCCCCCTATGCGGCACAGCGGTTTTGAACTGACGCATTTCCTTTCGAACTTCTTTCCAAACTGGTAGAATAGAGAAGTTATGTTTAAAAAGGAGGTCCGCAATTGCAATCGTTCAGGCGCATGACGGCCGGTATCGCCAGATGGCCGCGCAACGTCAAACTGTTTTTTCTCGCTAACTTGCTGTATCAGATCGGCGGCGGGATGTTTTCGGTACTTTACAATCTTTATATTCAAGGCATCGGGTATAATGACGCCATGAACGGCCGTGTCGTAAGTATTCAGTCGCTTGCGACGGCCTGCATTTTCATCCCGATCGGGTTGTTCGGGGATCGGCTCAGTCGTAAAACGCTGCTGGTCATCGGCGCCTTATTCAGCGGGATCGTGTTCGCGCTGCGCGCATTCGCCGAGGCCGAGCCGCTGCTGTTGGTTCTGGCTGTCTGTTCCGGCGTGTTCGCGGCCTTTTTCCAAGTGCTAGCGATTCCTTTTTTGGCCGAAAGCGTCAAAAAGTCGCAGCGTCTCGCCTTGTTCAGCGCCTACTCCTCGTTGATGCTTGCCGCTCAGGTACTGGGCAGCATGGGCGGCGGCGTGCTTGCGGACACCCTTCAGCATTCCGGAATCGATCATGTGCTCAGCCTGCGCTTCACGCTGTTCGTCGGCGGAATCGCGACGCTTGCCGCCTTCGTGCCGATGTTGTTTATCCGCGAGCAGCGCACACAGCCGGAGACCGCGAAGATTTCCGAAACGCAGCAATCGCAGCCGAACGCCGAACAGGCCAAAGCCGATACGTCGGGAAAAAAAGCGCCCGACGGAAGTTCGCGCATCATCTTCTGGTTCGTATTGGCGCAGCTTCCGATCGGCCTCGGTTCGGGACTCGTCGTCCCTTACCTGAATCTGTATTTCACGAACCGCTTCGGCGTCTCGATCTCCATGATGAGCCTGTTAATCTCATTGGGGCAAATCATGACCATCGTGTCCATGCTAATCGGCCCGTCGTTATCCAAAAAGGTGGGGCCTGTACGCGCCGTCGTTATTTTCCAACTCTTATCGCTGCCGTTCCTGCTGACGACCGGATTCACCAATATTGCGCTGGTTGCCTCGATTGCATTCTTGTTCCGCCAAGCGCTAATGAACGCGGCCAATCCGATCCAGTCCGCCGTCATGGTCGATCGGATTCCGGACAACAAGCGCAGCATCGCCAATTCGCTGACCCAGACCGCGTTTATGCTCGGTTGGGCGAGCATGGGACCGGTACAGTCGTTTTTGGTCACGACGTACGGCAATTATTGGGGGTACGCGATTACGTTCAGCATTACGGGCGCGCTGTATGTGACGGCTTCGCTGCTTTATTACTTCAAGTTCCGCGAACGCCCGGCCCGGCGGATAGGCACCGCCGTGCATTAATGCACAGTGCTTTACTTAGCTGCTCCATTTTTCTTAGGGCGTGTACGCAAAAACACTCCGTTTCGGCTTCAACACTTTAATCGCGTCAATACAAAAAGGGATGATACCGATCATGATCGGTATCATCCCTTTTACTTGATTTCTTGATCTAACGATATTTCTTATGCAGCGATATTGGCTGCTTAGGCCTCTACCAACACCGGAGTCTCGTAAGCGTTATCCAGCTTGCGCTGACGACGCTGTACCGCTTCCGGCGGCGTCACCGAAGGAGCGTCGGGGTGCAGCAGCCAAGACTTCACGAAGTGGGTGTCGGAGACCTTGAACATCGGAGGTTCCTTCTCGAAGTCGATCTTCATCGCATAGTTGCTGCGGAGGGCGAACGCGTCGCCGACCGGAGGGTGCAGCAGATCCGGAGGCGTGCCCGGAATCGCCGTCAACTTCTCTTCGCCGTTGCTGTCCAGCGCAGGCATCGAGGAAAGCAATCCCCATGTGTACGGGTGGCGCGGATCGTAGAAGATCTCGGCAGCCGTTCCCATTTCGACGATTTGGCCGGCATACATAACCGCGACACGGTCGGCCATCTTCGCCACGACGCCAAGGTCATGGGTAATGAAGATGATCGAAGTTCCGATCTTCGCTTGCAGATCCTTCATCAATTCAAGAATTTGAGCCTGAATCGTTACGTCGAGCGCCGTTGTCGGTTCGTCGGCAATCAGCAGCTTAGGGTTGGCAGCCAATGCCATCGCGATCACGACGCGCTGACGCATGCCGCCGGAGAATTCGTGCGGGTATTGGTTGAAACGCTTTTCATGGTTCGGAATGCCGACCAATTGCAGCAATTCCAGACCGCGCGCGCGAGCATCGGCCGCAGAAATTTTTTCGTGCGTGAACAGAACTTCCGTGATCTGCTTGCCCACTTTCATCGTCGGGTTCAGCGAGGTCATCGGGTCCTGAAAGATCATGCCGATTTCTTTGCCGCGCATTTTTTGCATTTGGTTTTGTGTTTTCTTAACCAAATCCTGGCCTTCGAACAAGATTTGTCCGCGCTTGTACTGACCTTGCGGTTCAGGTACAAGCTTCATGATCGCCTGCGAAGTTACGCTCTTGCCCGAGCCGGATTCGCCTACGATTGCCAGTGTCTCACCCTTGTCCAAATGGAAGTTAACGCCACGGATCGCCTGAACTTCGCCGGCGCGGGTTCTGAATGAAATCGCCAAATCTTTGACTTCGAGAAGTCTCTCCATTATCTCCACTCCCTATAAAGCCCGTTCACGGAGGAACGGGCCGATTGTCGCTTTTCGCATATCGTTCTCGCGAGTCGTTCGCAGCCGCGAACCTCGCTTTTCCGAACGTTTTGGTATGATTCAGGAGAACATTGTTTTACGAAACCGTATGTAATATTGTAACTGCTTGCGTATCTGGCAGTCAAGCAGACATTAGATGTTAGGTGTTTATGAAAAAGCAAATGATGTATGATGAAAAACAGATCAGAACGATAAGGAGGCTATGCCATGACAAATAAAGAAGCACGCTTGGAGGAAGTCCGACAATTCCTGCCCCAATGGCTTGAGGAAAGCCGAAAAGAAGCCGCCTCCGGAGAAGTGGCTTCCTATATCCCCGAACTATCCAAAGCCTCCCATACCGCTCTGGGCATTCACTTGCTCGATATCCAAGGCGATTCCGCTTCTGCCGGAGACTGCGGCATGAGCTTTACGCTGCAAAGCATCTCGAAGGTATTCACCCTCATTCTTGCATTGATAGACAATGGCGAAGACGCCGTATTTGAACGCGTGGGCATGGAACCGACCGGAGACAACTTCAATTCCATGCTCAAACTGGAGCTTGTACGCCCCGGCATTCCGTTCAACCCTCTGATCAACGCAGGCGCGATCACCATCTCGTCCATGATTAAAGGCGCTACGCCGGAAGAAAAATCAGCGCGCATTCTTGACTTTTTCCGCCGTTTATCCGGCGGCAGTCCGCTCAAAGTCAACGAAGCCGTCTATCGTTCCGAATTCGAGACCGGCAACCTCAACCGTTCCATCGCGTATTTCCTTGTGGAAAACGGCGTGCTGAACGGCAGCGTCGAAGAAGTGCTCTCCATTTACTTCCGTCATTGTTCGATCGAAGCGACCTGCCGCGATCTCGCGCGCATGGCTTTGATTCTGGCGGGAGACGGTACCGATCCGCTCAGCGGGGAAAACCTGATCCCCCGCCGCTATGTTCAGATCGCCAAAACGTTCATGATTACATGCGGCATGTATAACGCCTCCGGCGAGTTCGCGATCAAAGCCGGACTCCCTGCCAAAAGCGGCGTCTCGGGCGGTATTTTGACCTTCGTGCCCGGCGCTCTCGGCATCGGCGTAGTCGGTCCGGCCCTGAATGCAAAAGGCAACAGCAGCGCGGGCGTGCATCTGATCGAACGATTGTCGCAGCGCATGGACTGGAGCTTATTCTAAGACACGCCCTAGTCGCAAACTCCCCCTCGTCTCTTATGAGATCGTCGCTTCGTTTACGGTCTGCGCCCCGGCAGAACGCGCTTCGCGTACCGCTCGGTTGCAGGCCGCCATATACGCTTCGGCCGCGGCTACGAGAATGTCGCGGTTTGTTGCCGCGCCGCGATGCAGCGCTTCGCCCAAGCGAACCGTTACCGTTGCTTCTCCCGCAGACGTCTCTCCGGCGGATACCGAATACAACTCCAGATCGGCAAACTCGATCGGCTCCGGAATCGCGCGTCGGATCGCGTCGACCGCCGCTTCAACAGGCCCTTCTCCGCCGCCTGTGTACACCGTCGTACTTCCGGTCTCGTTATTGCGGATTTTGCAAGAAGCCACGCGGTGTGCTTCATTGCCCGTCACAATCTGTATTTCCTCCAGCGCATACGGCTCCAACGCCCGATCCACCGCTTGCCCCGCCAATTGCATCAACTCGTGGTCATGCACCGTTTTTTGGCGATCGGCCTTTTCCTTGAAAGCGGCATACAGCTCTTCCAACTGCTCGTTGTTCAGTTCTACGCCGAACTCCGCAACCCGGTGACGCAGCGCATGACGTCCGGAATGCTTGCCCAATACAATCATGCTGCGCGGAATGCCCAGACGTTCCGGGTCCATGATCTCGTACGTATTCCGATTTTTGAGCAATCCGTCCTGATGGATGCCTGCTTCGTGCTGGAAAGCATTGCGGCCGACAATAGGCTTATTGAACGCGATCGGCGATCCCATCATCCGGCTGACCATTTGCGAGGTCGCGTAAATTTCTTCCGGGCGAATATTCGTCTTCACGCCGAAATGTTCCCCGCGCGTCGCCAACGCCATCGCCAATTCTTCGAGCGAGCAGTTGCCTGCACGTTCGCCTACTCCGTTAACCGTCACTTCGACATGCGTGACCCCTGCCTGAATCGCGGCCAGACTGTTAGCCACGGCCATGCCCAAGTCATTGTGACAATGAGCGCTGAATTCCACGCGATCGCTTCCGCGCACGCCCTTCATCACCCGCGTGAACATGGCACCGTATTCTTCCGGCAGCGCAAAGCCTACCGTATCGGGAATATTCAGAATGGTCGCCCCTTCTTCTATGACGGCTTCCAACACTTCGAACAGGAATTCATCACCGGTCCGCGTCGCGTCCATCGGGGAAAACTCGACTTCGTCTACAAACTGCTTCGCGTAAGACACCATCTCGCGAGCCAGGCTCACCACTTCCGCGCGCGTCTTTTTCAACTGGAAGTCCAAATGAATATTCGACGAGGAGAGGAACATATGCAAGCGTCTGCGCTCTGCGTCTCGGGTCGCGCGAATCGCCGAATCGATATCCGCTTTCACCGCGCGGGCAAACCCGCAGATCTCCACGCCCTGAATCTCGCGCGAGATACGCTGCACCGCCTGAAAATCGCCGGGACTGGAGATCGGGAATCCCGGTTCGATCGTGTCCACGCCGAGCGCTGCCAACCGATGAGCTAATTTGATCTTTTGTTCGACATCCAGCGAAGCGCCAGGCGCCTGTTCGCCGTCTCTCAACGTCGTATCGAAAATTTTGATTTGTCTCATTCCTGTTTCGTTTTTCATCGTTAATCGCCTCCGAAAGTAAGTTGATGTTCTATTGCGCCACTGGGACGCGTTTTAAAACGCGCCTTTGTCGACATATAAAAAAAGCCCGTCGTCTCTAAATCAAGAGACGACGGGCTTAAGCCGCCGCGGTACCACTCTCGTTGATCTTCGATCCGCCCATAGGCTGCTCGAAGACCCGCTTGAACCCGGATAACGGTCGGGTGACCGGTCGGCTTACTTCCGCTTACGCTTAGGATCAAGCATGCTAAGCGGAGCTCGGCTTCCGCGCTTCCGGGCGAGTTCGGGGAAACGAACGCTGCGTCGCACCCGGTACCTCGTTAACGCCAAAGGTACTTACCCGCAGCTCTCTGTGCATCGTTTCCGATCCTACTACTCCCGTTCATTGCGCTTGTTCATTAAGTTGATTTGCGACTCTTCGGGTAAAATAAAAAGCCCGTCGTCTCTTGGTTCAAGAGACGACAGGCTGTGCTGTCGCGGTACCACTCTCGTTGATTCCGTTTGTCCCTGGGACAAAGCGAAATCCGCTCGTCGGCCCTCTCACGTGGGCGAGTCCGTTCAAACTTGGGATTCCTTTGCAGCTTGAGGCTGCGGGAACCATTGGGCTTGACCGCTTCCGGGTGAGTTTCACCGAACATGCCGACTGCGTCGCACCAAATCCGCAGCTCTCTTGACGACCGCTTTCGGTTACTGATCCCGTTCATTGCGTTTTCATGTGTCAGTTTTGTGTCATTCTAATCCTGTTCCCTGATCTTTGTCAACCCTGAATTTCCGGATTGAACATCAGGGATATACGGTCGAGAAATGCTCGACGATCGGAAAAGGATCATAATAATCATGCAGCAACCTTTTCCATTCCAGATACTGCGCCGAGCCGCGAAAGCCTTCCGTATGCGCTTCGAGCGTCTCCCAACGAACCAACAGCAGATACTTCTGATCGTCTTCCAGACAACGTTGAAGCTCATGATTCAGGTATCCTTCGATCTGGCCGATATACGCCGAAGCAAGACGAAAATCACGTTCGAAATCTTCGGTACGACCTGGTTTGACCTGCAACATTGCCGCTTCCAGAATCATGGTTGCTCACTCCTTTGCATTTGGGCAAGTATACCAGAATTCAGGGTTGCGTCAACCGGTTCTCTATCTTAATAACCGCTCTTCCAGCCCGCGAACAGTCCACGAGAGCGAGACCTATCACTTCGATTAGCGGATATTCAGTGTCCTTGCTCAAGAGACACGGAACTGTTATACCGGATTCTTTCCGCCCCCGCAAAAGCCATCCCGTCGAAACGGACGCGATACACGTCAGGCATAGAAAGCTGTTGCCAAAACGAATAGTCGTACTGCGGATCCCAACTGCCGAGCATCAACGTCAACACATCACCATGCGTGCCGACCGCAATCCGTTTTCCCGCATGCTCCCGCAACAATTGCCCGATGACGGGCAACGCTCGCGAACGCGCCTGTCGACTGCTCTCTCCGCCGGGCGGGCAGTAATCCGGATCTTCGTAACAACGGCGTTTTGCTTCAGCGAATCTTTCCGGACCGAGATCCTGTTCACCCGAAACCAGCCGTTCATGCAGGGCGTCATAAAGCTTTATCGTTTTTGCGGCATATTCGGCTAACGGGGCAAGCGTCTCCACGGCACGTTGATACGGACTGGATACAAAAACTTCGATCTTTTCTTTTTCCAACCGACGACATACAGCCATAGCTTCTGCTTTCCCGCTATCCGATAACCCGCGTTCCAGCTCTCGGCCATGCTCGTACTTCGAATGAGCATGACGGACAAAGTACAGGACGGTTTCGGTATCAATGTCGTCCGCCCCGCGATCAGCGATGTTCAACAATGTCACCCTCCTCCCAAAATACATGATACTCACCCAGCAGCCCGCCTAACGCTTCAAGCTTCGGATAATCAGGCAACCTAGCCGGATCAACCGCACCCTGAATGCGCGGCAACGTCAGGTATAGCTTATTTAGGCGATGTCGATAAGCTTCCGTCGGTCGCGCTTCGTCGCTCCGAACGACACGCAGCTCCTGCGGACGATACAAAAACCGATAGGTTTCTTCAGCCGTTGCCGGATGTCGCCTTAGCAAAGCAAGCAGTTCCTCGTCGGCCAAATTGCCCATCTCCGTTCCGCGCAGTCCGCCTTCGCCAATCAAACGTTGCGTCAGCGCTCGAAGCACCGCGACAGGGCCAATATTGTCCGCTGAAGCATGATAATACGCTTCGTGCACGATCAGCTTTATCATTTGCGCTGCCGTGTCGGCATCCGCTTCGAGATGGGGACCCGACAGCTTGAAGCCGCTCAGCAGTTCCGATGCCGGCCTTGGCAAAATGCCAAAGGCAGCCGCGCTTCGCACCCACGAATCCAAATGATCGGCATGAAGCACGCCTTCGCGGCTTCGCAGCGGACTGGCTGCATTTCCTTCGATCAGATCAAGTACCGTCTGCCGATTCAACCCTCCCAGTGCGCGATGAATCTGTTCCGAAGACAGCACCTCCTCGGAATGCCGATGATGATCGAAGCCCTCCAATCCTTCCAGCGCGTGACTAAACGGCCCATGCCCAACGTCATGCAGCAACGCGGCCGCTCGCAATTCCGGCCATTCCGGCGCAAAGTGTGCCACGCACGCAAATACACCCAGCGTATGCTGCAACCGTGTTGACGTATGCTGAGTATGCAAGGATGCCGGGCCCGCATGGCGCACATAATGCAACCGTCGCACGGCGTTCGTCCGCAGCAGCTCCATCTCGATTGCAGTCGGCGTAATGATCGTTCCCCACAATGGATCGCGCAAAGCGCCCGGACCCGCCATTTGACCATAAGTTCCGTCGGAACCTTTTTCATGCCTATTCGTTATTTCCGTTCTTTCCATACCCGCATCTCCTCTCCGCGAACTTGGCCCAAACTCTGTTTCATGCTTATTCGCTAAGTATAACGTTTCCAGCCCAGGCGGTAAAATCCGGCAATTGTCGGTTTCTCGACTTCTTCTTGATCCATCGCATACAATCGGTATACGGGCTTTATACGCGAATGATGGATCATGTCATACTGAAGGAGTCTTATACCCATGAAAAAATGGATCACCCTTACCGTGTACGCCGCTGCTTTATTGTTGATTCTGATCTATCGGCATGAACTTCAAGCACTGATGGAAAATGTGTCCTTGCCTCTTTCTACCGGATTTGCGCTTGCTTTTCTGTTTGCTTTTTTTCCGGTGCTGCCGTATAAGCTCCTGATCGGCTCGCTTGGTTTTTTGTATGGGCCTGCGCTCGGCGCGTTAACGGCATGGCTCGCCGTCACTACGGCTTCTTTGCTGCAATATACCCTGGTACGCCGATTTTTCCGGGAACAAGGCCGCGCCGCATTAGCCAAGTTTTCAGGTCTGGAACGGGCCGGACAGCTGATGGAACGCCGACCGTTTTTGGTGATTTTGGCGGCTCGGCTCGTTCCTCTTCTTCCGCAAGCGCTGGTTAATTTATACCCGGCCTTTTTGAACATTCGACCTATCGTCTATATCGCCGCTTCGGCTCTGGGCAAAATTCCGGCTATGCTCGTTTTTGCTTTTGTGGGACAGAATTTATTTACGGATTTGCCGAAAACAATGACAGTGTTGGCTTTGTACGGAGGGTTTCTGCTAATGGTTTATGCGGTGTACCGATTCGTTCTTCGTCGGTAAAGGCGGCGGGCAAGCCCGTTTGCCGAATTCTTTTGCGGGGTAAATGGAGAATACGCAGATGATGCACGAAGCATCGTCGAAGGAAAGGGTGGTAACGATGGAAAAACAAATTCAAGCACTGAACGAATGGTTGACAAGCAAAGTCGGACAGACCTTGCAGATTGAAAAGCAGGAAAGCGGCGACACGGACATCGTTCATTTCGAGCTCCGCGAGATCGGTGAACGTTCACAAGACAATCCGGTCGACGATTATCTGGAGCGCGCGCTTCTGCTGCATGGGTCGGGAAGTATCGTGAACGGCGACGGCGAGTCTGTGCCTCTTCCCGGCGATACGTACGAGATTGTGCTGAACGAGCTTGAGATCGGGAAGCAAGATGACCGTCAGCTTTCTCTGAAAAATGACCGTGCGGATTATACGCTGAGTATCGACTTGCCGCATTAACGGAACGATAGCACGCATAGCAGCCGCTCCATAGACACGATTCAAAAAGCCCGCCTCTACTCGCTAACGAGTAAGACGGGCTCTATGATAATCGCTTAAAAGCGGATTGTATGAAAAGTCTTACTTGGCTTCCGAGCTTTGGTACAGTTCGATCAGTTCTTCGATTGCTGCTTTGCTGACCATTTTGCCTTTGAAGTATACGAGGTCTTCAGCTTCGCCGGTGAAGATACAAGTTGGAGCGTATTTTCTCAGGATGATGCGCTCTCCGTCAACGAAAATTTCCAGTCCGTCTTTGATGTCGATGCCCATCGTTCTACGAAGTTCAATCGGGATTACAACCCGTCCGAGTTCATCTACGCGTCTTACGATACCTGTTGCTTTCATTGCTATAATTCCCCATTTCGATTAAAATGATAGTTGTCGACAAAAGATCGTCGTTATTCGATATTATTCGACATTTTGTGCTTGCTTCTACTGTACTCTCCTTTATATATCTTGTCAATATGGAAATTTATACTACGGTTAAATTTTTTAAATTTTTGTTAAAAAATAAAGTGAGACGCTTAATATGGGCGTTTCACTTTATTTAGGCAGTCCGAATATCATTTTTCTGCTTTTTTCGCAAATCCAGTTTATATCAGGATTTGGAAAAGGTTTTCGTACTTTGTCAACGTTAAAAGTAAGGTTACGCCCGTCTGAAACCCACCTAAAGCGTGCGTGTTTCAGCCAAACGTAATCCTCTGATTAAGAGTTGAAAGGGTACCCGTACCTTGTCAACTCTAGCTGATTTCATTAGGCACCAGTCTGTTCGATCAAGCTCGGACGGATCAGATGCAGCGTCGTTCCCGAACGGCCGGCTTCAATAAAGCCCAAACGCTGGTAATACTCGTAAACATCCGGTGCTTGTTCCGTAACGTCCACCACCAGTTCGCCTCGCTTCGCTACATGTTCGAGCAGCAGGTCGGAGATTCCCTGGCCTTGATAGTGAGGATGAACGACAAGCAGTTCCACTTTCGGCCCGTTCATTGCGATGAAACCCGTCAATTCTCCGCCGAAACGACTGCGTACTCCGTGCAGTTCCATCTTGTCGACAATGTTTTCCTGGAACAAATGGACATAGCCTTCAATATCGCCTGGATCGAGATCATACAACGTCCGATGCACCGAGATTAACCACATCTCTGTCAACCGGTCCTTGTGTTCTTCCGTACACGTAATGATTTGCATGCGTACATCCTCCTTTATCCGATTAGTCTTGCCTTTTCCAGTGACGCAATTTCTGTGCCAGTGGCGTCTTTCAACCGAGTGTCTTGTGGGCAAGCCTGTCGAGTAAACAAATTCTTCCGCGAACGCTTCGGGGATCGGCCCGAAAGTGCTCAAACAAAATGATATTTGAATAAATATAACACAAAAGTCGTTCGGCGTCTTGTGACGGTTTTGACATAAATGATACGGCAATCATTCAAAATTTCAAATTATTCTTCTACAGCCACGCCAAGGGCTTTATTTTTTTCTTTAAAACGATCATTGTGCGACGATACATAGGCAACCTTGGCCGCTTCCGGGTCGATATACAGTTTGGCGCTGTTTACGGCAAGCGCGGCATCGGTAAAAGCACCGGCGATCAGACGCAGTTTGCTATCGTAACTCGCAAAATCCCCTGCTGCAAAAATGCCCGGAATATTCGTTTTGAGCTTGCCGTCGACGACCGCAACGCTGTCTTCCATATGCAGGCCCCATTCTTTTAACGGACCGTAATCGCTGGTGAGACCGTGATTGACGATAACGGCATCCACCTTCAGACGCTCGACTTGTTCCGATTCCATGTGCTTGATCGACACTTCATCAATCCTCCGACCGTCGGAGCTGTGAAGTTCGCTGACCGCATGCAAACTCCGAACGTCGACCGACGATTCCTGCATCTTGAGCACATTTTTCTCATGCCCCCAGAACTTGTCTCTTCGATGCACGATGGTCACATGAGCCGCGACGGGTTCAAGCTCGTTCGCCCAGTCTACTGCCGAGTTGCCGCCGCCAGAAATTAATACATTCCGTCCGCGGAAAACGTCCATTTCCTGAACCGTGTAATGCAGATTGGTCACCTCGTAGCGATCGGCACCCTCAATCTCCAGTTTCGCCATCTTCAAGATCCCGTAGCCGATGGCCAGCACGATAGTTTTGGTCCAGTGGCGTTCACCGGATGCTGTCGTCAGCACGAATGTTCCGTCCTCGCGGCGCGCCAGCCCGGTCACCTGCTGACCCAGCACGACCGTCGGATCGAAGGTACGCGCCTGCTGCTTCAGACCGGAGACCAGATTCTCGCACAATACCGGCGTCACTCCGCCTACGTCCCAGATCATCTTTTCCGGGTAGATCAGCATACGACCGCCCAGCTCGTCTTTCGCTTCGATTACCTTCGTCTTCATGTCGCGCATTCCGCTATAGAAAGCCGCGTACATCCCTGCGGGACCTCCGCCGATAATGGTGACATCGTACAGTTCCAGCTCCTCCATCGTCGGTCTCCTTTGCTTGTTATGATATTGATTCTCATTTTCAAACATTTTAAACGATAAGCCCTTTGCTTCGCAAGTTGGTTTTTGTAAATTTGCTGCAAAAAAGCCCGCTTTCGGATCAAGCCACGAAAACGGGAAAAGGAGTATAGGATCACAAAAGTTTAGCCGGATCGCTTAAATTGACTCGTATAAAGCTCGTAATAGAGGCCTTTGGCTGCAATCAATTCTTCGTGCGTGCCTTGCTCTTCGGCTCTTCCTCCATTCATGAAAAGAATCCGGTCAGCATCGCGGATGGTACTGAGGCGGTGAGCAATCACGAAGCTGGTACGCCCCTGCATCAGACTGCGCATCGCTTCTTGAATATGCATCTCCGTTCGCGTGTCGATGCTGCTGGTCGCTTCATCGAGAATAAGAATAGCCGGGTCTGCCAGTACGGCACGAGCAATGGTGAGCAATTGGCGCTGACCATGACTGAGATTGGAGCCCCCCATGGTGAGCGGCGTATCGTAACCTTTCGGCAGTGCACGAATGAAGGCGTCCGCATTGGCCAGCTCTGCCGCGCGCTCGATTTCTGCATTCGATGCCTCCAGGCGCCCATAGCGAATGTTGTCACGAATGCTCCCTGCGAAGACGTAGGCGTCCTGAAGAACCATCCCTACATTGCGCCGCAGATCATTTTTATCCAGCTCGCGAATATCTTGTCCGTCAATCGTAATTCGGCCCGAAGAAATCTCGTAGAATCGAGTCAGTAGATTAACGATGGTCGTCTTGCCTGCACCGGTCGGCCCGACTAACGCAATCTTTTGCCCGGGCTTGGCACGGAAAGTGACGTCCTGCAAAATAGGCTGTTCCGGCTTATAGGCGAACGATACCCGTTCAAACGCCACTTCGCCGCGCATCGAACGTCCGTCAAGCGAAAGGCCTTTTATTTCATATTCCGTGTCCAAATCCAGAATCTCGAACACTCGCTCCGCGCCGGCGACGCCCGATTGAATAAGATTATATTGATTCGCCAGATCGCTGATCGGACGACCGAACTGACGGGAATAATTCAGGAAGCTGACAATAATCCCGACCGTCGTCCAATCTTTCCATACCATCCAACCGCCGACTGCCGCAATCAGAGCAAAGTTGACGTTGTTCAGCATATTCATGACCGGACCTACCAGGCCCGAGACGATTTGCGCTTTGATGGCTGCTTTATTCAGCTTGCCGTTGATGGCCCCGAATTCCTTCTGCATCGCTTGTTCACGCCGGAAAATCTGCACCGTACGCTGACCGCCGACCGATTCTTCGATCAGGCCGTTCAGCGCGCCGAGATGCTCCTGCTGCGCTTTGAAGTTCTGCCGAGTCACGCCGCCGATCGTCCGCGTCGCAAGCATCACGAGCGGAATCGTGATCAGACTCAATAATGTTAGCCACACGTTCAGGCTTAACATCAAGATCAAGGAACCCACGACCACGATCAAGCTTGTGAGCATCTGCGTGACGGTCTGATTCAAGCCGTTCGATACGTTCTCGATATCGTTCGTATTGCGGCTCATCAGCTCGCCGTGCGTACGCGTATCGAAAAAGGAGACCGGAAGCTGCTGATACTTGCGAAACAGATCCCCGCGCAGCGATTGCAGCATCCGTTGGGCGACGCCGGTCATGACGTAGGCCTGAAGCCATGAGGAGACCGCTCCTCCTGAGTATAGGCCGAGCAGCAAAATACATAGCCCCAGCAGCCCTTCAGAACGTCCCGGCGCAATAAGTCGGTCAATCGCGACGCCCAGCAAATAAGGGCTGATCATCGTCACCAACGCCGCGACAGCAGTTAGCACATAGACCAGAATCAAACCGGCACGCTGCTGATTCAAATAAGCCCACAACCGGCGAATCGTAGCTCCGGTATTCCGAGCGCGCTCCTTGGGGCCCGGAACACCGCGTCCCGGCCCTCCTGGTCCAGGCATAGCTAACCCGCCGGGAAGCTTATTGGGATCACGGCTGGATTCACGATGTTCTCCCTGTTCTTCTTTAGGCATAAACTTCGCTCCCTTCACTGACTTGGGAACGATAAATCTCCCGGTAGATCTCGCTATCTTGTATCAACTCATTATGCGTGCCGATTGCCGCAACAGCGCCGCGATCCATAACGAGAATCAGATCCGCGCCTTGAACCGCCGAGATCCGCTGCGCGATAATCAGCTTGGTCGTTCCGCTCATTTCCCGTTCCAACGCACTGCGAATTTTCGATTCCGTCGTCAGATCGACCGCGCTCGTACTGTCATCCAGAATCAGCACCGCAGGCCGCATCAACAGCGCGCGGGCAATCGCAATCCGCTGTTTCTGTCCGCCGGACAAATTAATGCCTTTTTGCCCCAGTTTCGTGGCGTAGCCGTCCGGCATGCGTTCAATAAACTCGTGCGCTTGCGCCGATTGAGCTGCGCGCTCCACTTCCGCGTCTGTCGCTTCCGGACGGCCGAAACGAATATTGTCCGCAATGCTTCCGCTGAACAAATTCGCTTCTTGAAGCACCACCCCAACCTTTTCTCGAAGCGAAGACAGTTCAAGCTCCGATACAGGCGCCCCGTCAACACGGACCTCGCCCGAACGCGGATCGTAGAGGCGAGGGATTAGGCTGATCAAAGACGTTTTGCCCGATCCCGTTGCTCCTAAAATCCCCAATGTTTGTCCCGGCAGCACAGTAAAGGAGATGTCGCGTAAAGCCAACTCGCCTTTTTCTTTTCCGTAACCGAAAGAAACATGCTCAAAGTCAACGCGTCCGCCCGTCTGGCTAGCTTGATGGGAATCGACCGGATTTTCAATATCGGGACGTTCGTCGAATACTTCGTTCACGCGGTCGGCCGAGGCTTTAGCGCGCGAGATAAAGGTCAGAATCATGCCGATCGACAGCATGGAGGACAACATCTGCGTCACATAGTTGATATAGGCGACCAGTTCACCCACAGCCAAGTCCCCCGAACGATTCAACGCTCCTCCGTACCAGAGTACCGCGATGATGCTGATGTTCAGAATCAACGTCATAATCGGCATATTCAGAGCCATAATGCGCATACCGCGCGTCATCACGGACGTATAATCGCGATTGACCTCACCAAAGCGTTCTTCTTCATAGTCCGAACGAACAAACGCCTTCACCACGCGAATCCCGTTCAAATTTTCCTGCAAGCGGCCGTTTACGCTATCCAATCTTTTCTGCACGTCGGCAAACATCGGGAGCGAGAAGCGAACGAGAAAAAAAAGAAACACAAATAATAACGGAACCGATACGGCGAGAATCAACGTCAGCTTGGCATTGATCGTCACCGCCATGATCAAGCTGCCCACGATCAGCATCGGCGAACGGACAAACATGCGCAGCAGCATCTGCACAAACGTCTGAAGCTGCGTGACGTCGTTCGTAATCCGCGTAATCAACGTCCCCGTCGGCAGATTGTCCAGATTGCGAAAAGATAAAGACTGCACTTTGCCGAACAGAGAACCCCGAAGATCACGGCCGAAATTTTGCGAAGCGATACTTGAATAAATGGTACAGCCGACGCCTCCGATTACACCCAATAGCGCAACGCCCAACATCAACAGCCCGGTTCGCTGAATTTCTCCCCCATCTCCTGCAGCGATTCCGTCATCGACAATCCGTTGAAGCAGCTTCGGCTGCATCAAATCCATACATACCTCCAGCACCATAAAAAGCGGCGCCAGCAACGCAGGAAGCCAATACGGCTTTAAGTATTTTCCCAAACGCCACATTTAGTTCCCGGCCTCCCCGCGATCAGAAGCCTTCGATTGCCCCAATCCCGACTCGTCTTTTGTCATCTCGCCGCTCTCCGCTTCTTGCCGAGAATCATGAACGCCTTCTTGCTCCGACTCCCGCTGCTCACCATGCCGACTCCCTCGACCGTGCCCCCGGCGTCCTCGACGTTCCCCTTGACCACGTTCGCACCCTTCCGGTTTCTCGTGCAGTTCAAATACCTGAATAAACTCGCGAATAATCCCGTCTACTGCTTTCAATTCCCCTGCAATCACAGGACGAATGCTTTCAAATCCATTCTCTTCAAGCTGCGCGGCCAACGTCTCTCTTTTCAGCTCCAGTCGCTCCAAAAAATGCAGCGCCCTTCCTCTGCGAAACGTCTGCGCCCCTTCCGCTCGCCCATCGGACTTTGCTTTTCTTCCCGGACCCCGTTCTTTATCTTCGTCCATATCATTGCCTCGCCTTCATCATTATCTGGTTGTATGCTTATGTATACAAATGTATTCACTATTTAATCAATTGTCAATATTGACATAACGAAAAAGATAGCAAACTGTCTAAAACAGCAAGCGAACAAGACCGAGAACGCTTTCTTGGTCTACCAAACGAGGAAAAGAAATCTCCATAAAAAAGAAACCCAGCGTTCCATATGGACGCTGGGTTTCTCGAAAATAGGGACGGCCTTCGAGCCGTCCCTATTTTACTTTACAATTCTATTTGCAGAAGCCTAGGGCGTGTCTTCAAACCTGCCAACGTGCATCTTTTACCGCCTTTTCGCCCTGCACCGAATTCGTACCTAAAGCGTGTACGATTCCGGCAACGCAGCGTCACTTTCCCTTGACGTGCCCCGGCACGCCTTCAGAAAAGTTCCTTGTTCAGCACGAAAATTCGGCAAAATCCTTATTTAAATCTAATTCAACTTTTCCGAGTGAGACAGCGCCTTGAACGAATTTTCCCCGCAGCGCCTCAGCTTATACTTATTTACGAAGCGTTCTCCCGATGCCGATGGCAATCCCCGTGCTTACAAGAGGAGAATGTCCCGATAAAGTCAAGGCGATGGTCCGACACATTGAAGCCATATTCGCGCTTCACGCGCTGCTCCAGTTCGCTCAACCAGTCATCTTGAATTTCTTCCACTTCGCCGCAGATCGAGCAGATCATGTGATGGTGCATATGCTCGTGATCCTCGCTGCGCAGATCGAAGCGGGCTACGCCGTCGCCGAAATTCATTTTTTCCACCAAATGAAGTTCGGTCAATAACTCCAGCGTCCGGTATACCGTTGCCAAGCCAATCTCCGGAAAACGTGTCTTCACCCGCATATATACATCCTCGGCGCTCATATGGTCACGTTCATGCTCCAACAGAACACGCATCGTCGCTTCGCGCTGAATAGTCGATTTATACCCTTTTGATATCATTTGCTGCTTCATCGATTTCAATTGTTCTTCCACGCTAATCACTAGATTACAACCTCCTTTGAGCTTCTATGCTGTCTGTTCACCGCTCAGTCGGCTTTCCGCTTTAATGTTTAATTAGAATGATTATAATTTAATAATAACGCAAATCGTTACAATGCGCAAAGATTTTTATCACAGCTTCGGCAGCGATCTTTCATATTCCTTCTTATTTATATGGAGAAACGCGCAAAATAAGCGAAACGCAGGCGATGGAAATTACTTCGATCGCGCGCGAATCGCTTTTGTTTTCTTCTAACGGACAAGATGATGGTTCGTTCAGCACGGATACCTTTTCCTATCGAACTTCATTCGACTTCGATATCTGCCCGGCACGTACATTGGTCCGCGACATGATCAGCTTTTTGCCTCCAATGAAGACGGCGTGCCGACGGAGCCTCCCGCTTTTTTCGATGTGCTGGATTTGCCGAGACTGCCTTTTCGCTCCAAATGCTTCCGGAATGCGTACATGACCACCAAATGCAGCTTCGCCTGCGTATATTTGTACAGGAACCACGGCATCGAAGGCATATAATCATGAATGGCCACGACACAGTCGCTCGACCCCGGAATCATGAGAAACTCAAGCCGACCGTGATGAGCGTCTTTCGCGTTGGCGAACATGCCTCCGGTAATCCGGTATACGGCACGATCATGACTGCTTCGGGATGCGTCGTAACTCAGCTCAAGGATTGGCTTACTGAAGAAACGAATATAGATTCGGCTCACGCCGTCCTCGCCGGTCTCCGTACGGATAAACGGCCGCAGCATCGCTTTGCCCAACCATTGGATATAATATTCGCCTGCCCAACGCGCATCCTTGCCTTCCGGCAGCGTGACGCGTTGTACGGAACGAACATCTGCTTTTGCCACCTTTTCTTCGCTCTGCGTCGGCTTGGACTCCTCGTTGCGCGAAGATTCGCGCTGCTTGCGCTCGGCATCCTCCTGCTTCTTTTTCTCCTCTTCCAACGAATCTCTCGCCGCCTGCTTAAACGTGATTTTGCCGTCGCTGATTCCTTCAACCTTCAGGTCGGAATGGGCAACCATCGGATGAATCAGGCTTTCGATCAGCGGGTAGGCCATTTCGCGCGGCGCTCCCGTAACCAGCGTCACCCATAATCTCGATAGATTGACCGTAAGCAGCGGAAGATCGATAAAGCGCCGTTTCACTTCAAGCACTTCCGCCATCTGCTGCATCATCTCTTTATAACTCATCACGTCCGGGCCGCCGACATCCACTGCGCGGCCTTTGACATCTTCGTTGCCGAGGCTGTTTTTGAGAGAATTCAGCACGTCATCCAATGCAACGGCATGGGTCTTGGTCCGCGTCCAGGTAGGGAGCGTCATGATCGGCAAGCGTTGCACCAGTTTATAAAGAATCGGGAAGGACGAGCCTTGCGGACCCACGATCAAACCCGCGCGAATCGTCGTAACCGGCACGCCGGACGATTCAAGAATACGCTGCACTTCCAATCGGCTTCGCAAATGGCGCGACAATTCTTCTTCCGGCACATCGTCAGGCACGATTCCGCTCAGATAAACGATTTGCTTCACGCCGTTCTTCCTCGCCGCACGCGCAAAATGATCGGCCAGAATCGCGTCCATGTCTTCAAAATCGCCTTGGGTAAGCTTGGCGGTCGGCATCATGGAATGGATCAGGTAAAAGGCGTAATCGGCTCCTTGGAGCGATTCCTGCGCATCATCCATGGAATAAAAATCGCAGCTTCTCCACTCCACGTGTTCTTCGTCTTCATGCGAGTCTCCGTGGCGCGACAGCGCGATTACGTCATAATCTTCTATAAGTTTCTGCATCAGGTTATGACCGATATAGCCGCTGGCTCCGGTCAGAATCACCTTTGGACGTTGTTGATCATTCGTCTCTTTATCCATATGCGCACCTTCTTCGTATGAGATTTTCTCCGATGTCCGCAAGCCGGGTCCAAGGGTCAACGTTCTGCGTTTACCGCTGATGTTCATTACCCGCTTTCGCGAAAAAGAACCCGTTATGCCGACTTGCGCGTTCACGCGCGCAGCCGGGCATACAGGTTCTTTTCATCGTCAGAGCTTCTCGGTCTTCCGCTTAATCTTTCAGGCCGCGATAACGCCCCGTCGTAATCTCCCGCACATAAGGCTCCAAATCAGGCATATTAGCTTCCTGCGCTTGACGCACGGCCCGTTCAATATCGTAAGGCACGCGCGCAAAAGTCAGATCCAGCCGCGTCTTGCGCGTCTCGCCGGGATCGCCCTCCAGGATCGCGTAAGAAGCCTGCGTCATATCGAGCGGATTGCCCACGCTGCCGGCATTGAACAGCATGCGTCCCTCCATATGCTGCATGTAGGCGTTATGAATATCTCCATATCCCGCTACGTCGGCCTTCACAGGCTCTGCGCTTAAATCCGAAGATTCGAACAAACTTACTTTGCGCTCATAATCGTCCCAAGGCTGTACCCGCTCATAGACGCTGCGCGGAGAAGCATGGAACAACCTCACATAGCGACCGCTTAACCTGAACTCGATCGAAAAAGGCAGCGACCGCAAATAAGCCATTCTCTCTTCGCCAAGCAGTTTCTGGTGCCACAGCAGCGTCGGGAACTCCGTCGGCTGCGGCAAAAACTCGTCCCAATTGCCGCGAACGACATGCCGGCAGTGGCGACGGATCAGATCGACGGCAAGATCCGAGCTCGGCCCTTTTCCCACCAGATCGCCCAAGCAATAAATTTCCGTGATTCCTCGACTGCCGATATCGTCAAGTACCGCTTCCAATGCCGGAAGATTGCCGTGAATGTCGGATATAATAGCAAATTTACTCATCGATAATCCTCCGTTTTCTACATGGGTGAACCTTGGAAAACACCATCTCGTTCACCAGCGTCCCGTCTTCCTCGCGTTTCCAATTGCGCAGCACGCCTTCGAGAGTGAAGCCTGCACGTTTTGCCACCGCCGCGCTCCGTTCGTTTCGATCGTCGCAGCGGATCTCGACCCGGTTGGCGTTCAACTCGCGGTCGGCGAATTCGGTCAGGCCGCGTACCGCCTCTGTGACCAAACCTTGCCCTGCGTAAGAGGTTCGAATCCAATAGCCGATCTCGAATCTTCTTGCATTCCAGTCGAACCGATGCAGGCCGCTCGAGCCCAAAATTTTTCCCGTCCCGCGCTCGGTCATCAGCATCATCATATCCGTCCGTTCCAGAAAATGAAGCCTCCTGCGGCGCACCATCGCTTCCGTCGCTTCCGGTTCCGGCAGCACTCGGGCAAAAGGCATAAAAGGAACCAGCTCTTCCCTGCTTTCGCGAATCGCCGCATTCAGCTCCGCTCCGTCGCCGGGGCGCGTTGCCCGAACGATTAATCGCGGCGTCTCGAATTGTTCGGGAAAATCCAGCAGGATCGGATCGAAACTTTTTGTCATATTCTTTACTCTCCTTTAGGCTCGCCGCCTCACCACAAGATGAAGATGCTCGGTCGCATCGCGATACTGCGGAGCTTCGCAAGTCTCAGAAGCCGCTCGCAGCAAATTCCCATAAACGAGCGGGTCTTCCCGATGCAATCGATGCACTTCTCGGGCCAGTCCTGCCAGGAACCCTTCCGCCCCCGCATAAGTAATCAGTTCAAGTCCGGCTTCCTCGATCTCGCGTATGGCTTTGGACGGCGTCGTAAAATAACATTCCGTGAATCCGCGCTCCGCGTCCAGACTTTGCTCATCGAAGTACGCATACAAATCATCCGGATTGCGAAAGGTCTCGCTGAATTCCGACACGCCAGCCTTCAAGGTTCCCCAAGAATTGATATACGATAAAATAGCGGTGCCGCCCGGTTTCAAGATTCTTGCCGTTTGGCTTAGCACTTCCAATCGCTGCTCGCGTTCAATCAAATGATACAGCGGTCCCATCACCAGAGCGGCGTCAAACGATTCGCTGCGCAGCTTATTCATATTGATCGCATTCTCGCAAATATAGCCGTCCGCCGCAAGTCCCGCTTCCTCAATCTTGACACGGGCGATCTCCAGTTCCTTTTCCGACAATTCCAATAAAGTGACGCCGTAGCCTCGTTTCAACAGTTCAATCGCGTATCTTCCCGGACCAGACCCGATATCGCACACGGTTCCTTCACGCGGAAAATAACTATCGATCAGCCACAATGTGCTCGCCATTTCCACAGCGTTATACGGATTGTTGAGTCGATCCCATTCTCGTTCTGCCTGCTCGTTATAATAGGTTTTGACAAATTCGCTCATTGCCTACTCCTCCGTTCGTCTGCTTGCCTGGTAAATATTTCTTCAGGGTAAACGAACGAGGCGATTCAAGCGGTAATCAAAGTCACAAACCGTCGGTTCCGTTCCATTCGCGGTCGAACCTCTCCAGAAATTCTTCCATGAAAGCATGACGCTGCTCGGCGATTGCAAGACCGGAATCGGTATTCAGCAGGTCTTTGAGCTTCAACAATTTTTCATGAAAATGGTTGATCGCCGTATCTTTGCCGTTCCGATATTCTTCGGGCGTCATCTCCCGACGAACCGGGATATTCGGATCGTACATCGGACGGCCTTTTTTCCCGGAGTAGACGAAGGTGCGCGCGATCCCGATCGCTCCGATCGCATCCAGTCTGTCCGCATCCTGAACGACTTTGCCTTCGAGCGTCGTCATGGGCTTGCCTGCTCCGCCTTTGAAAGACAACGTCGAGATGATTTCCATGACATGCGCGGCCTCTTCTGCCGTTGCGCCGTTTTCCAGCATCCAGCTCTCCGTCCGCTTCATGCCCGTTTCGGGGTCGTCGACCAACTTCTCGTCTGCCAGATCGTGCAGCAGCGCGGCCAGTTCGCAGATAAACAGATCCGCTTTTTCGGCTGCCGCGATTCTTTTGGCAAGCTCGGTCACGCGATGGATATGCCACCAGTCGTGCCCGCTGCCTTCGTGCTCCAGTTCGCTTTTGGCGAGGGCGGCTGCGGCTCGAAGGATGTCAGCTTGTCGCGCTTGGGTAGAACGGTCGTCGTGCATCATTTCATGCTCCTTTATTGCGTGATCTTATTATTGTAGCTTAAAAGTGCTGTCGAGGGGAGAAAGTGCGGGCGCTTCGTGAAAATTGCCAGCCTATGCTTCCGCTGAAGATCAAGACGAATTATTTGGATTTCGGGATCAGATCTTCTTGATTGGGCAAAACCGTCACGTTCAATTTTCCGTTCGTCTCGTCCACCAGCAATTTGTCCCCGTCCTGCGCTTCTCCGGCGATGAGGGCGCGGGCGACGCGGGTTTCCAGGGTGCGTTGGATAAAGCGTTTGAGCGGCCTTGCGCCGTAGACGGGATCGAAGCCTTCTTCGGCAATCAAGTTGGCGGCCCGGTCGGTGAGTTCCAGTTCGATGCGGCGTTCGGCCAAACGGCTGCGAAGTTCGCCTGCGAGCTTGATGACGATTCGCTGGATTTCGGATAGGCCGAGCGGTCGGAACAGCACGATGTCGTCGACGCGGTTCAAAAATTCGGGACGGAAATGGTTTCGCAATTCGCGCATGACCTGTTCACGCGCGGCCTCCGAGATTGCCGAAGAGATTCCATCATTCGCCGGCTCGCTTCCGTTAGCGGAGAACGCCAAAGCCTCTGCGGTCAGATGCGCGGAGCCGATATTGGAAGTCATGATGACAATGGTGTTTTTGAAGTTCACCATTCTTCCGCGCGAATCGGTCAGGCGCCCGTCGTCGAGCAATTGCAGCAAAATATTGAACACGTCCGGATGCGCTTTTTCTACTTCGTCGAGCAGAATGACCGAATACGGCTGCCGTCTGACGGCTTCGGTCAATTGACCGCCTTCTTCATAGCCGACATAACCGGGAGGGGCGCCGATCAGGCGCGAGACGCTGTGCTTTTCCATATACTCGGACATATCGATGCGGATCATGTTTTCTTCGCGGTCGAACAGGGCTGCCGAAAGGGTCTTGGCCAGCTCCGTCTTCCCGACGCCGGTCGGGCCGAGAAACAGAAACGACCCGATCGGGCGATGAGGATCCTTGATTCCTGCACGCGCGCGCAGCACGGCATCCGTCACCAGACTCACCGCTTCGTCTTGACCGACTACGCGTTCGCGCAGAATGTCTTCGAGACGCAGCAATTTCTCCCGTTCGCCTTCGACCAGACGGCTGACCGGAATGCCTGTCCATTTCGAGACGATATCCGAAATTTCTTCCTCCGTCACTGCTTCGCGCAGCATTCGATCTTCTCCGCTGCCGTGCGCTTCTTCTTCGGCCTGCTTCAATTCGCGTTCAAGCCCCGGGATAATGCCGTAGCTGAGTTCCGCCGACTTGTTCAGATCGTATTCCTCCTGCGCGTCCTCCAGATCCTTTCGCGCTTTCTCCAGGCTCCGCTGAAGCTCGCGGACGCGTTCGATCGAGGCTTTTTCCCGATCCCAACGATCTTTCATCACCAGATGCTTTTCTTTAAGATCCGCAAGCTCGCGCTGCAAATGTTCCAGGCGTCGCAGGCTGGCAGGATCGGTTTCTTTGCGCAGCGCGGCCTCTTCGATCTCCATCTGCATCATGCGGCGCGTGACTTCGTCCATCTCTCCCGGCATGGAGTCGATCTCGGTCCGGATCATGGCGCAGGCTTCATCTACCAGATCGATCGCTTTATCCGGCAGAAAACGGTCCGAGATATAGCGATCCGACAGCACGCCGGCCGCGACCAGCGCGTTATCGTGAATTTTGACGCCGTGATGGACTTCGAACCGTTCCCGCAGACCGCGCAATATCGAAATGGTATCTTCAACCCCAGGCTCGCCGACCAGCACCTGCTGGAATCTTCGTTCAAGCGCCGGGTCTTTTTCGATATGCTCGCGGTATTCGTCCAGCGTCGTGGCACCGATGCAGTGCAGTTCGCCGCGCGCAAGCATCGGCTTGAGCATATTGCCCGCATCCATCGCGCCTTCGGACTTGCCCGCGCCGACAATCGTATGCACTTCGTCAATGAACAAAATGATTCGACCGTCGGCTTCCTTGATCTCGCGCAGCACGGCTTGAAGCCGTTCCTCGAATTCTCCTCGATATTTCGCGCCCGCGACAAGCGAACTCATATCGAGAGAAAAGATCGTTTTGTCTTTCAGTCCTTCCGGCACGTCGCGGCGCACGATACGGTGCGCCAGTCCTTCCACGATCGCCGTCTTGCCGACGCCGGGTTCGCCGATCAGTACCGGATTGTTTTTCGTTTTGCGGGAAAGGATGCGAATAACGCGGCGAATCTCGGCATCCCGCCCGATCACCGGATCGATACGGCCCGCTCGAACCTCAGAGACGAGATCCCGCCCGTATTTTTCCAAAGCTTCATAGGTCGCTTCCGGCTCTCGCCCCGTTACCCGCTGGTTGCCCCGTATCTCTTTGAGCGCCTCGAGCAGTCTATTCTGCGTAATCCCTTCCCCGCGCAGCAGTTCGCGTACGCCGCCGCGTTTGTCCTGATCAAAAGCCAGCAGGACGTGTTCAACCGCCGTAAACTCGTCGCGCATCTTCTCTGCTTCACGCTGCGCTTGTTCCAGCACGGCAAGCAGATCGGCCGAGAAGTAAGGTTGAACGCCTCCGCTAACCCGAGCTTTTCGCCGCAACAGTTCGTCCGTTTTGCGACCCATGTTTTCTTGCGAAATATTCGAACGGCTCAGCAGCCGGGGCAGCAGGCCGTCTTTTTGCCTCAGTAGGGCTTTGAGCAGATGCGGGGTGTCGATCTCCTGATGACCGCTTGCCGCCGCAAGCGATTGCGCATCGGTGATCGCTTCCTCCAGCTTTTGCGTCAACCGATTAAAGTCCATTTTTTTCTCCTCCAGACAATCATAACGGCATTTTTCGTATACGCTCCGTCACGCGTCATATTTTTCAACGAATCCGATCTCAAGATTTTCGTTTGGCCAGCTGCGGATTAAATTTCGAGAAAGCTTCCAAACGGCGGTACAACTCTTCTTCTTCTTTCGACGGATCGGGAATCGCGATCTCGATCTCGGCAAAAAAGTCGCCGTACGTGCCGTCCGATTTTTTCAGGCCGCGGCGCGGAATGCGCAGCCGCCGCCGAGCGGCGATTCCCCGCGGAATATTCATATTCACCGCGGCGCCGTCCGGCAGCACGATCCTCGCTTGTCCTCCGAGCGCGGCCTGCCAAGGAGCGATACGAAGCGCCGCAATCAGGTCTTCTTCCTCCAACGAGTAAACGGCGTGTTCCACGATCTTCAGCACGATCAGCAGCTCTTCGCCGACCGCCAAGCCGTTGCTGCCGTTTCCGGTCATGCGAACGGTCTGTCCGTTTCTTGAGCGTTCCGGCAAGCGCAACCCGATCTTTTTTCCTCCAAGCTCGATCCGAACCGTTTCGCCCTTGTAAGCTTGTTCGAGCGTGACTTCCAATGTGGATTGAGCAGGACGGCGCGGACCGGCTTCCGCCGTCGCCGAACCGAAGCCGCCAGGAATCCCCCCCATGCCGCCCATTCGCTCGTTGAAAAACATATCGAAAATGTCTTCATGCTGAAGATCGTTGATCCAGTCGAAATTGCTTCCGCCGCTGCCGAATTCAGGTTCTTGAGAACCGGATGATCGTCCGCGCGCGGCTCCTCCGAATCCGGACGCGGAGCGGCGGCGCGAAGCGTCATAATCGCCGCGTTTCTCCTCGCTGCCCAAAATCTCGTAAGCCGCCGCGATTTCTTTGAAGCGGGCTTCGGCTCCTTCCGCTTTGTTCACGTCGGGATGCCACTGCTTCGCTAATTTTTGATACGCTTTCTTAATTTCCGACTGGGAGGCGTTCGCGTCGACTCCGAGTACGTCGTAATAGTTTTTGTCCGGCATGGCCATCCTCCCTCTTACGGGCCGGGCAAAGCCCGCTTCTATTATTCTTTACCCCGATTTCTTTTCATTTTATATGAAGCCAGACAAGCTTGCACCTTTACCTCATTACGTATCGATTCGGCTTTTCGACGCAAAATACCGTAAGCATTTTTAAAAAACGCACAAAACGATGCCATATGGATACGAAAACATCCATATGGTCATACATTTTCCGTTTTTTTCTTCATAATGACGTTTCGTTTTCAGTGATTGGTTTAATTACATGAGGAACAAATTCACGTTTTATCTTATTTATCGCGATAAGGACATCCGTCACCCAGACCTGCACCACGATCGACATAAGGAGGAGTTCTTTTGAAACCTTATACATTACCCGGCATGAAAAAATGCGCGTCGGCGGCTTTGGCCTGCGGCATTCTCTTTAGCGGAACATTCTACGGCGACGCATTCACCCCTTCTACATATGCAGCTGCCGATTCTGTAAACGTTCAAGCTTCCCAAACCCAAAGCGTCGACTGGAATAAACCCGAGAAAATCGCGATGCTTCAAAAATTGGCGATGAGTTCTTGGGCGGCCGGCGACTTTTACAGCGACCCGGACAACGCCCGTTATCAAGCCGTGAAAGCCGCTTCGGATCAATGTTACGCCCTGCTGCTCGATTCGACCTCTTCGACCTCCAAACTCAATGCCGCTTCTGTCACCCTCGATTCCGCCCTTACTTCATACATCGAAGAATACATTCGCGACGCTTCCCTTCTTGAACGGCAAACTTTCCAAATGGTCCGAATGCTGAACGCTTCGATCGGAACGACTCCCGGAACGTATCCGCAGTCGGCCGCCGACAGCATGTTCACGATCATCGATCAGGCTCAGGCAGTCGCTTATGACGAGACGGCAACGGTGCAGCAGTTCAGGCAGGAGTACCGCAACTATATCGACGGTGCCGCGGCGCTGCGCGACGCGATGCATTTCGACCGCGCGGAAAAGCAGGATGCGCTCGGCGTCAAACGTCAGGAAGCCGAGCAGTTGGCGGCCGGTCAAGCCAACGACGCGGACGTTCAAAAGCTGTTGAACGATTTCCGCGCCCAAGCGAACGGGCTAGAATCCTTATTGGACGGCACGTCCGGCCTGTTGGCCGTGGAAGCTGCCGAACGCAATGTGCAAACGACCTACGACAAGCTTGCGGAAGCTGCGCTATTGTCCGCTGAATTGGCGCAGGCGCGCAAGATGCTCGATTCGCCGAAAGGCATCCGTTCGGGACAATATCCGAGTTCGGCCTTCGGCGAGCTGCGCAAAGCGATCAACAAGTCCGCGTTGACGCTGTCCAGAACGTCCACGCAGGCTCAGCTGAAGGAAGCGCGTACAACGCTTGCGGAAGCGGTCGTTCGATTCCAATCCACGTTACGGTGAGGGAGGGGAGATTCTGTTCGCTAAGGGAAGCTGGGAGTGCTGCGGAAGAAATTCGTTCAAAACGCTGTCTCACGCAGAAAGCTTGCAGCTTTCCGCGTTCAAAGGCGTTTTTCACTGAATTTCTCCCTTCGCTTTCGCTTCTTTTATCAAAGCAGGGCTTTGGTGGGTTAGTTTTACAGATATAAAAAACGAAAAAAGACACCGTTGCCGGTGTCTTTTTTCGTTCACTCTTCGCTTTCGATCAGGATTCGTTTGCTGCCCGGGCTGTCTTTTTTCGGGATGTCGAGCTTGAGCACGCCGTCTTTCAGCAGGGCTCGGATACCTTCGCGGTCGGCGTCTTCCAGGTAGAAGCGGCGGACGAATTCGCCGTAGCGGCGTTCGCTTAAAATAATCCGGCGCGTATCGTCTTGCGGCTTGCCGTCTCGACGAACGGCACGGATCGTCAGATAAGAAGCGGTATAATCGATATCGATGTCTTCCTTGTCGAAACCGGGAAGCTCCGCTTCGAGATAGTACCTGCCGTCTTGTTCATAAATGTCGGTCCGGAACGATAAGGCGCGTTCCCGAAACTTGTCCGCAAAATCCTCGCCGAACGTGCCGCCGAAAGCTTTTGCCATTTGATCGAAAATTTCTTCCGCGTGTCTGCCGAATGGTCCTTGTTGGAACATTTTCCATTCTCCTCTCGAAATCGGGTGTCGATGAAGCAGGCGTCTGAGTTCTTCGGAACAATTCGCAAAACCGGTCAGGGGCTTTTTGGCTCCAAGAACCGATCTTGTACGTATCTATACGGCCGCACAAGATTTTTTATTCGGATTTTTTAAATTATTTTTATTCATTCGGACTTTGCGCTTTGCCGTTCGGAATCCGTACGCAGTTTTTTGGAAAATCCGATCGAGCCCGAATCATAGCCGCGGCTTCGATAAAAAATATGGGCCTTGCTTCGTTCTTCTCTTATCCCGCTGTTCAGGCGCATATAAGAAGCGTTCCGGTCCCTCGCCCAATCTTCGGCTTCGGCCAACAAACGCCCGCCGATCCCGCTTCCGCGTTCTTGCTCCGCTACTACGAGCGCCATGACGCGGACTTCGCAGGTCGGCTGAAGCAGCGCCATTTCGCTATGGAAAGCGATCATGCCGATCAATTTCCTGTCCCGCTCCGCGACCCGTATCGCATAATCTTCGCGGCGGCGCAAAGCGGTCAACCGTAAAGACAGCTCTTCCTCCGAGACCGGATAACCCAGCTGGCCGAACAATTCGATCAATCGACCTGCATCCCCTTCGATCTCGTCTCGAATCGCATAGTCCGCACGACCGCTCGCCTTTTGGTTCATTACATCAGCCTCCTTTTGACTTTAACAAAACCGCGAACGCTTCATGTTGATCCATGACATGATTGGCGTACCGGGCCGTTTCGGCGTTCAACCCGTTCTTTTCCAAGACCGCCGCGGCTCCCCGCATATTCCATAGTCGGATCTGCCGTGCCAAAACATTCGGTTCGAAGCTTTCCGCATCCAGCTTAACCGAAAAAAAAGCTCGCGGACATGACCGCGAGCTTTCGATATTTCGGCTTTCCCGGTTTGTTCGCTTTACAAGACGGAACTGCGCTTTTGCCCGCTTTCGACGGAAAGTTTCAATTCCATCGGAACCGAGCAGGCCGTATAGCCGTTTTTCGCATAAAAGTCTTCGCCGCGTCCGCTGGGCCAAACGACGATAAAGTCATGGTCCAACTCGCGCGACCATTGCTCGATGACCTGCGTCAGACGGGTTCCTATGCCCAGTCCGCGATGTTGGGGGCGAGTATAGACATTCGTCATGTAGATAAACGGTTGGGTCGCTTTTCCCGGCCGAGGCACTTTGCGAATCATTTCCAGATAGGCATGGGCGACAATCTCGCTGCCGTATTCCGCTACCCAGACGACCCAGTTTTCCGAACCGATCGCTTCTTCCAGAAACTCGTGCATCTCGTCGGTATAATCCCGCTTCTGCTCGTCCGTTACCGCAAGTTCCGGATGATCCTCCAGCGTATAATCGTATCGCATCTCGGCCAACTGCATGATATCGTCAGACCCGGCCGTACGCATAATCAACTCGCTCATCCTAATCCGCTCCCGTCTGTTATGGGTTGCCCGCCGAAGGCGCAATCGGACCATCAGCCCTTTTTATTCTACTAAAATTCCAGTCGTTAGGCAAAAAGGATTCGGCTGGAGAAGGTTTTCGGCTCGATTATGGATTTACTCGTAGCGCAACGCATCAATCGGATTCAATTTCGCTGCCTTGTTTGCCGGATAATAACCGAAGAAAATTCCGATAAACATCGAGAACAACACGGTCCCCAAAATGATATACGGGGATAAGACGAAGTCCGCCCCCATCAGCTTGGAACCGATAAAGCCGAGAATCAAGCCCAACGTAATCCCGATCAAGCCTCCCGTCACGGACAGAACGACTGCTTCCGCCACGAATTGCGTGCGAATATGGGCGTCTTTGGCTCCCAAGGCTTTGCGAACGCCGATCTCGTGCGTCCGCTCCGTCACGGAAACCAGCATGATGTTCATGACGCCGATCCCGCCGACGATCAGAGCGATGCTGGCAACGGCCGCGACCGCAAGCGATAAAGTTTTCATCATCGAATTAGTCGATTCCAGCTCGCTTTTCATATTGTAGGCGTACGATTCCCATTCTTTGTTTTTCTCGTACAGCTTGCTTAAATAGGCGATGATCTTATCCGTGAATACATTCAGATCCGTCCCTGTACGGGGGACGACGGTTAACGACGTATAGCCTTTATACTGCGAATCTTTTTTGGCGGTGCTGACCGGAATATAGCTGCTGGTCTCCAGATCTTTGTCAGATGCCATCGCGCCCATTCCGGACGGCTGGGTATACTGATAAACGCCGATAATCGTGAACTGCTTAATCGCTTTGTCCGTGTAGATAATCATATTATTGCCAATGGCTGCTTTATTCGATCCGTATAGCGCATCCGCGGTACGATCGGACACTACAATGACGTTGCGCGTCCCCTTGATATCCGCATCGCTGACATAACGACCTTCCGCCATTTTGACCTTATTGGCTTTGGCATACCCTACATTGACGCCAGTAATCGAGACATTGCTGTATTTGCGGGCTAGTTTGGCTTTCCCGCGTCCGGCATCTTCCGATAAAGACAAGGTCTCGATCTCCGGGAACCGACTCAACATCGTATCGATTTGCTCGTTGGAGATGCGGTCCGAATCTTTGGGAACTTTGGCTGTTGCCGTATCAAACTCTCCGCTCATTTCCTCCGCCCGCATCTGCATCCCGATCGACACATTGTTGATGCCGAACTCCGCGAATTGATTCGTTACCGACGAGGTCATTGCATTACCTACGGAGATAACGGCAATAACCGATGAAATCCCGATAATGATCCCCAACATAGTAAGAAACGAACGCATTTTGTTGGCACGCAGACTCTCCAGGGAAAGCAAAAGATTTTCAATCATGAAAGGGTGCCTCCCCTATTCGACCCAGCCTTGTCCGAGACGATCCGCCCGTCTTTAACAGTAACGACGCGGGGACATAGCTCTGCCAATTCAGTCGAGTGCGTGATGAATAAAATGGTCTTCTTCTCTTCCCGGTGGATGCGCAGGAAGATGTCCATGACCAGATTGCCGGTCTTGGAATCCAAAGCGCCTGTCGGTTCGTCGGCCAAAATAATATCCGGATTGTTCGCCAGCGCACGGGCAATGGCGACCCGCTGCTTCTGACCGCCCGACAGCTCATTCGGCTGGTGATCCATCCGTTCGTCCATGCCCATCATGGTGAGCAGTTCTTTGGCGCGACGTTGACGTTCGGCTGGCTTGACGCCTGCATAGACCATCGGCAGCTCGACGTTTTTTAAAGCGCTGTTGCGCGGAATAAGATTGAACGATTGAAACACAAACCCGATCTTCTGATTCCGAATCTGTGCCAGTTCATCCCGGTTCATCCGCTGGATCGGCGTGCCGCCTAACTCATATTCTCCGCTGCTCGGTTGATCCAGCGCTCCGATAATATTCATGAGCGTGGATTTGCCCGAACCGGATTGTCCGACGATCGCGACAAACTCTCCGGAAGCAATGTGCAAATCAATCCCGTCAAGCACCGTGATTTCATTGGGCGTACCTGCGAAATAGCGCTTGACCACATTACGAATCTCAATCATTGTAAGCAGCCTCCCCTTTGAGTTCGGGTGAAGCCGTAAGCAGGTCGCTTGCCTCCTGTGCAGCCGAGATAATTGTCATTCCTTGCGAAAGCTGAGGCGACTGAATCTCGACACTGATATCGTTTTGAATGCCTAATGCAACCGGAAGCTCTTGCAGTTGACCATTCTGCAGAACATAGATCATATCTCCGCGATCCCCTGCTGTTACGGCGTCCAAAGGTACTGAAAATACGTCGTTCTTCTGATCCAGCACAATGGTCATCCGTGCGTTCATCCCTACGCGAATACGCGGGTCGGCCTTATCGATATCCACATTGGCCGCAAATTGCACGCTGGTATTGACCGCTGCCGCTGCTGTCGAATCTCCGGCAGTCGCATTCTTTACAGCAGATGCACCGACGTAAGCCAGCTTCGCCTTGAACTCTTCGTCGCCTGTACCATCCGTTTTGACGAAAGCGGGTTGACCGACCTGCATAGAGCCGATATCCGCTTCGCCGATCGCCGCGGATACCGTCAGCTTCGACGTATCCTCCACCGTAAACATCAATCCTGCGGCAAATTGATCCACGGTCGCATTTTTAAACGTTACGGTTCCGGAAATCGGCGATGTGATCACCGTATCCGCAAGCTGCTTCTGTAATTTGTCCAAGCTTACCTGTTGCAGTTCGATACTGAGCTGAGCGGCATCGTCCGTTTTGGATTCGGCAATTTGCTGGCTCAACTGCGCGCTCTCGTAACTGTTTTTGGCCCTTTCCAGGGCCGATGCCGCGGTGGCAAAAGCTTCGCTTTGGTTTTTCAGCGCGCTTTCATAGCCGAGTTTTGTTTTCTCAAGGGATTCTTGTGCAGCCGCAAGAGCTTCATTCGCGGTGTTCCCCGTATTTTGATAGGCTTGTTTGGCTTTATCCAACGTATCCCGTGCTGTCGTCAACGACTCTTCGGAACTGCTCACGGCGTTATCATACGCTTGTTTAGCTTTTTCCAGACTATCCTGAGCACCGACCAGGGACTCGGATGCCCCTTTAAGTGCCGCGTCGTACGCTTGTTTGCTTTTCTCTAGTGCATCTCCTGCACTGGCCAATGCTTCTTGGGAACTGTTCCAGGTACCGTCAAAAGATTGCTTGGCTTTGTCCCATGTATCTTTGGCGTTTATTTTGGCATCGGCAGCGCTTTTAAGTGCCGAATCATAGCTGATTTGCGCACGATCTACAGCCTGCTTGGCCTGTTCCAGCGCTTCGGCGGAACTTTCCACGGACTGTTTATAATCCAGATTGGAGCTGGTCACGGCATCTTGAGCTGATTTGATGCTGTCGCGCTGCGTTTGGTTGGCTACCGTAAGCGCGGCTTGCTTCTCGCTAATATTCGCGCTTGCTTGATCGACTGTACTTTTCAGCGCGGGATCGCCGGCAGGCAGATCAGCGGTTTTGCTGGCCTCGTAAGCAGCCGACGCCGCTCTATATTCCTGATCCGCATTTTGCAAAGCTATCGTCGCCTGGTTCACCTGGCTGTTGGCACCGCTTTGCGCTTGATTCAAAGCATCGACTGCGCTGTTGTATCGATTCAATGCGGATTGCTCGTTAAGCGGCTTTCCTTTTTGCAGTTGGGCGTATTTGTTGGTTGCCGAAGTCAGTTCCGCTTTTGCTATTTTAACCGTCGGCGTACTTTCGATCGGAAGCTGCGATTCTTTATAAGCCCGCTCCGCAATTTCCAGATCTTTTTTTGCGGACTGTACGGTCGGCGTGAAGTTCCCCTGCGCGACCAACTGATCATAGGCACGCTGAGCGACCTCTACGTCTTTTTTGGCGGACAACACGGAGTTGCCCGAGTTCCCTTTGCTTTGAGCTGCCAGCGCGTCGTACTGACGTTGAGCGATATCCAGCTCTTTTTTTGCCGAAACCACTGTCGTACTCGATTGTCCTTGATCCTGACTCAGCAGTGTATCATATTGGCGCTGTGCTATTTCCAGGTCCTTTTTAGCCGACAGCAATGTGCTGCCTGCCGCTCCTTCTGCTTGTTCACGCGTAATGGCAAGCTGACGCTCGGCGGTCTTCACGTCTGCTTGGGCCGACAATACCGCGGTACCGGGATTTTTCTCGGCCTGCGCCTTCGTGTCATCGTATTGGCGTTGAGCCGTCTGTACTTCAAGCGCAGCCGAGTCTACGCTGCCCTTCGCGGTCGCGATGGCGTTTTTATTGTCCGTACCTGCGCTTTTCAGCGATTCTTTGGAGTTCTGCAAGTTCAATTCGGCCGACTTGATATCCAAAATCAGATCCGCGGTAGCGAGCGTAGCCAGCTTTTGCCCGGCTTTCACCACGTCGCCCTCCTTCACCAAAACTTCGGTTAATTTGAGCGAAGAAGGGGCATAGACGTTCCGGCTATTTTGACTGCGTACGCTGCCCGACACCAGCAATGTACGAGTAATCTCTCCTTTTTCCAGTGACGTTGTCTGCAGGTTCTCCAAGCTTTGTCCTTCCGCGCTTTTGGCGCTTAGCATCGAAGACCAAATCCACCATGCGGCGATCGCCAGGAACAAAAGCGTAATCCATATCCATTTATGCTTAAAAATTTGTCCGATTCTATTCATTTTCATGTTCGATCCTTTCTTGTTGGGTTATCGAATACACACCCTAAAAAGTTACCGAAGCAACCTTAAGAACCGCCAATGCCAATTCTTAATAATTCTTAAGTGGAGTTCAGATTTGACCGACAAACAAGGTAGAATGAACCAGATGATAAAAACAGACTTAACGATAAAAATCAGCTCCGCGCATGGAGGAACTCCTGTGAATGATCCCAAAACCATTTTGATCGCCGACGATAATAACGAGATTCGAGAAATTGTTCGTGTCTTATTGGAAAGCGAGAACTACGAAGTGATTGAAGCCGTGGACGGCGAAGATGCGGTGAACAAGGTCACGGAACAGGTCGACCTCATTATTCTCGATATCATGATGCCCGTGAAATCCGGCTTCAAAGCGTGTATCGATATTCGGGAGAAAACGAGTGCCCCTATCCTTTTCCTCACTGCCAAAACGCAGGATTCGGATAAGTACATGGCCTTTTCCGTCGGAAGCGACGATTATATGTCCAAGCCTTTTTCCTATACGGAGTTGGTCTATCGGGTCAAAGCGCTGCTGCGGCGATACTATGTGTACCGGGGGAAAGAAAAAACGGCTGCTTCCTCCAACCTGATCCAAATTCGCGACTTGTCGATCAATACGGACTCCCATGAAGTGACGATAGACGGCAAAGAAATCGTACTGACCGATATCGAATATCAAATCCTGCTGCTCATGGCGCAAAACCAACGCAAAATCTTTTCCGCGCAAAATCTGTACGAAAGCGTGTGGGAAGAACCTTACTTTTACAGCTGCAACAATACCGTGATGGTTCATATCCGTAACTTACGAAAGAAAACGGAACACGATCCCCAGGAGCCCAAGCTGATCAAGACCGTATGGGGAAAGGGGTATCGCATTGAGTAGGCCTTCTTTTCGCTTAAAATTGAAGGTCCAGTTGACCGCAGCCTTGGTCGTAGCGGTCGTGCTGGCCTTTCTGCTGTTCATTGCGCTGCAATCGCTCGGCTCTACCTTACTTGATCGTCACTTCGGCCAACCTTCTTTCGTGGCGCAGCAGAACCAGAAGATGATCGCCGAGTTGTCGGAATTCGTTTCGCAAAATCGTTTAAGCATCCATGACGATCAACGATTGAACGACTGGTCGAGTAAAAAAAAATATTTGACGGTCTATGTCTATCAGGATAAAAAGCTGGTGTACTCCTCGGATGGATTCTATGTGCAAGCTGAAGGAGAAAGCGCCGAGCCTTTTGTCTCTGACGAATCCCTGTATAACGTTTCGTTTACGGACGCCGATGCTCAGGTCTTCATCGAGTCCTTCGCGGAGTACCGCTATTACACGATGGTCACTTTTGCCTCTCTGGCTGTCGCATTCGCGTTCTTCCTATGCGCGGTGCTGCTGTTGATTAACGTCAAGACCTCGTACATCGAAGTGTTGGAAAACGAGATCAAAATTCTGGAAGGCGGCAATCTGGAGTACCCGATCACGATCAAAGGGAAAGATGAGTTGTCGTCTTTGGCGCAGAGCATCAACGAGATGAGAAAGTCTTTTATCGAACGGTTGGAAAACGAGGAGCTGGCCCGAAAAGCCAACAACGAGCTGGTGACCGCCATGTCGCACGATTTGCGCACTCCGCTTACCGCGTTGATCGGCTATCTCGACATTATCCAATATCGCAAATACAAGTCGGACGAACAGCTTTTCAAATATATCGCGAACAGCAAAGACAACGCCTACCGGATCAAGCATCTGTCCGATCAATTGTTTGAATACTTTTTGGTGTCTTACAGTCAAAACGATCTGCTGGAGTTGGACGAATACGACGGGCTGCCTTTGCTCGATCAAATGATTGGCACGCATGCTCCTCTGTTGATGGATGAAGGGTTTGAATTTGAGTTCATTCCCTGCAACGAGCCGTTCACGCTGAGCATCCACGTCATTTCGATGCAGCGGGTGTTTGATAATTTATTTTCCAATCTGCTCAAGTATGCGGATAAGTCGGAGCCTGTCACGATCGTGTGTACCTTGCAGGAGAGATGGCTGTATATTCACGTTAAAAATCGGATCAAGCAAGGCAGCGTCCATGCGGACAGCAACAGTATCGGGATTAAAGTGTGCGAGCAGATCGTGCAGAATCACGGGGGGAGCTTTGATGTGGTGAGGACGGAGAAAATGTACAGCGTGGAGGTTAGTTTGCCGGTGGGGTAACTTAGATCCTGTTCGTAAACGATTTTGCCTGGCGCTGCGGGAGAAATTCGTTCAAGTCGCTGTCTCACTCGGAAAGCCTCCGGCTTTACGGCTCAAAGGCGACTTTCACTGAATTTCTCCCTCCGCTGGCTTTGCTCGCCGTTACTCAAAAGATCAAAATTACGGGTTTTATATTAGGGAAGAGATTCAAGATATAGACCTTCAATAAACGAAAGAAGTAAAAAAACGACGCCGATGTTCGGGCGTCGTTTTTTGATGAAGCTATGTTTAGGGGTGTTGCCGCAACGAAATCATGAAGATTTCGGGCGGGTTACTTTTTGTCGTCTTCGTCGCCGGCGGCTTTCGGAGAAGGTTTGTTGTCCCACTCGTCGGCCTGCGTTTCGACGTTGGCTCCGTTTTCTTTGCGCGTTTTTTCCATCAAAGTATCTTCGCCGGCGCTTTGTTGATTCGGATCTTGGTTGGAATCTGTCATGTTGTTTCCTCCTCAAAAGGTTCTGAATGATTGTTTCGACAACATATCATTACCCGTTATGCGAAGAAAAAAACAAAGGTTTTCAAAATGACGGATAAAAGACAAACAACGGATGCAAGATAAGTCTTCGCGATTAGCGAACGGATAGCCAGGCTCGGCCGCCGCGCCATTCTACGCCGACGGGCATTTCGAAGAAATCGGACAGGTTGCCGTCGCTTAAAATTTCGTTTGAGCGGCCTTGGGCGAAAATTTCTCCGCGGCGGATCAATAGCGAGTGGGAGAATACCGGAGAGATCTCTTCGGTGTGGTGCGTGACGAGCAGCAATGTAGGCGCGTCGGGACGCGAAGACAAGGCATCGATGCTTTGCAGCAGCGCTTCGCGGGAGATGAAGTCCAGACCGTTGCTGGCTTCGTCCAGAATCAGCAGCTTCGGGGAAGCCATAAGGGCGCGCGCGATCAGGAGCTTCTGTTTCTCGCCTTGCGAACAGGTCTGATAAGCGCGTCCGATCAGGTGGGAGCAGCCCAAGTCGCGCATGAGTTCTTCGGCCTTTTCGCGGTCTGCCTGCTCAATCTCCGCATACAGCCCGATCGAGGCATGGCGACCGCTGATGACGATCTCCAGCGCTTGCTCGTTCGGACGGATTTTCTCTTGTAGCGATGAGCTTACCCAGCCGATCGATTTACGCAATTCCCGCAAGTCGATCGTGCCGAATCTATGTCCAAGTACCGATATTTCGCCGCTCGTCGGCCACATATATCCGTTGATCATGTTCAGAATGCTTGTTTTGCCGGAACCGTTAAGTCCCAGCACCGCCCAATGCTGGCCTTCTTCGACGGTCCAGTTGATGTCTTGCAAAATCATGTTTTCTCCGCGTCTCCAGGAGACGTTTTGCAATTCGATAACCGAGGCCACATTCTTTCCTCCTTTAAAGCAGTATATCGTCCCGTCTTCGATTAACTCCGCAAATGCTCCTGCGCGTTCATAAACACGATTCGCTTGCGAGAACCGTCGATGCGCCAAAGGTGGATTCCCGTATCTCCCGTAGCCAGAGAAATCTCCGATTGAAACGGCAGATTCGTTAAGCTATGGAACAACATATTAATCATGCCTCCATGCGAAACGATGCAAATTCGATGCAGGTCCGATTTGTTTTTTTGGGCAAAAAGCAGCTTCGACAAAAAAGCTTCCGCCCGGGCACGAAACTGAATTTCCGATTCGGCCTCGGCAAATGTATCATGCGGCTGACGCCCCGTGCTCGGCAGCGGATAACGAAGCCGCGCTTCGTCGCGCTTGAGACCCGCCAGCAATCCGTTGTTCCATTCCATAAGATCTTCATCATACGCGACCGAGAGTTTGCACTCTTGAGCGATCGCTTCGGCTGTGCGCGCAGCGCGCTTCAGCGGACTGGCCAGGATCTCATGCGGACGATACCGCTTCGCGATCCAGGCTGCGGCAAGACCTGCCTGACGCTCGCCGAGCGGCGTCAGTTCAAAATCCGCCCGGCCTTCGTGGCGGTCTTCCAAATCCGCCTGCGACTCGCCGTGCCGCACGACCAACAATTCTATCATCAGTGTTCCATCCCCCAATATGCGCTATAATATGCGATCTATCCTTATTGTCGTCCTTTTTTCCGGTTCAATCAATCGGTAGATTCTATCATGAATTTTTCATGCTATGATTTTTAATTATAGGAAATATTCATCGACCTGTTCGGCGTCAATCCACCCATACCGCACGCTCCGGATTACGCAAGTACTCGAACATGGTTTTGACTTGATGCTCCGTGTTGCGCTCGATCGAAAGCGGCGGCAAGTCTTCTTCGCCGAAAAACCCGACCTCGCTCGTCTCCATCGTCGCGGTGGCCTCTCCGCCTGTGATTTCGCAGTGGATAAACATTTTATACACATGAAAAGGCGAAACCGGATGATCGTGGAATTTTTTATCGAGAACCGCCAGCAACCTGCCCGCCTCTGCCGCATATCCCGTTTCCTCAGCAATTTCTTTCACGACATTCTCCTTGGCTGACAGACCGATATCTGCCCAGCCTCCGGGTAGAGACCACGCACCATCCAGACGTTCGCGCACCAGTAATACTTTATTCTCTTGGAAAATGACGCCCCGTACATCTACCTTCGGTGTCGCATACCCAGTCTCTCCCGCGAACAGCTCGCGCAGTTGCGCGGTCTCAACGCCCGTATACTCGTGCATAATTTCCAAACTGATCGTTCTCAACATTTCAAAGCGCTCCAGATCATAGACATCTCTGGAGTATTCCAATCCCGCTTGGCTAATCGCCTGAATTTGTTTAGCCCACTCCAGCCACTTCGGTTGCATGATACCTTCCTCCTCGTACACAGTTACATGTCATTCCTGTTCGTTCGAGATCCGTGAATGAAATCCCTCTTCTCCTTCACGGTGTTTGCGTACATTCGAATATAAAAAAGGCTCACCGAAAATTTTCGGAAAGCCTTTTACAACTCTTCGTTTATAGGAAAACTTCTTCAACCGCCAGATTTCGCTCCCGCGACAAGTCGTGGAATTGATCGCCAACGCGCACGAGCGGCTTGAAGATGTCGGACGGATTATTCAAAATAATCGTGCCTGTATCTCCGCTGCTCAGACGAACGTTTTTGCCGATCAGATTCGACATCAGATGTTGCACGAGTGCCTGTACCGGCTTTTCGTTCAACTTGCCGAAGCCCAGTTCGCTCACTTCGCGCAAAATATCGAGCAATGGACGCTTCGGCTCGCCCTTCTTGCCTTCGGACAATCTCAAGTATGTATCGGCAACGGCTACAATTTGCGAATAAGGGTGAATGTCCGGTTTGGTCAATCCCTGCGGATAACCCGAACCGTCCTCGCGTTCATGGTGCTGAAGCGCCACAAGGGCCGTCGTTTCGTCATTCATCGAATTTTTGATCACGTCATGGCCCAGTTTCGCATGCTTGCGCAGTTCTTGCATATCGTATTCGGTCAAATAATCCGTCCGATTGCGAATCGTCGGCGAAATTTTGCTTTTCCCGATGTCGTGCAAATAACCGGCTTTGCTGACCGCGTAACACTCTTCGCGCGAATAACCCAGCCAGGTCGCCATATAATACGACAACATGCCGACTTGCATCGAGTGGTTATATAAACTCACGTCTTCGCGTTCGAGCACCAGCAGCAGCGACACGATGTCGCGATGTTCGTCGACGGTACGCAGCAGCGGTTCGAGCTGAAGATCGACCGTGGACTCCTCGAACTTCCCGCTGGTCAAAGCTTCCAAGAAAATAGACTGGTACCCGCGAATGGCAAGCTCGATATGACTCTGCATAACGGCGCTAAGCACGCCCGGTCCTGTCTCGGAACCACGAGGTTCGATCTCGACATAGTCGATTTTGTGCCGGTTCAGCAGATCGGTCTCCTCGATCTTCACGACTGTTCCTCTTGGCAGTACGTGCAAACCCGCCGGGTTAAATGCATCTTCTTTCAGCATATCGCCTTGTTGAAGATCCGTTACATGGATTCGCAATGGACAACCCCCTCGATGTACTTACAACTTCCTTTTATAAAAAATATCGGATGCAAATTTTTTTTCATTAGTAAGCAGGCGCGAATGACGACTTTAGTCGGGTAAAAAGAGCGATAAATAAGGCAAAGTGACTATTCTTTCATGAATTAAATGGAAAAATGTAGACATTAATAAAAGAAAATATAAGCAGCAATAGCCTTAAAAAAACGTTATCATCTTCCGATAATTGGAATATACTAGTATCTGGTTAGACTTAAACCATTGGATTGTGCTCGTTGACCACAAGGAGGACGCCGCATGCTGCAAGCTTGTTTGAACGGTTCCCGGACCCGAGAAGACCACCCGGCGGTTCCTTATACATCGGAGGAAATCGCAAGCGACGCCGAAAAGTCGGTTCGTGCCGGGGCTGCCGAGCTGCATATCCATATTCGCGACCGGGAAGGCAAAGAAAGCCTTGCGGCGGACGATGTCGCTCGCATTCTTTCGGCAGTGCGCGAACGAGTGCCGGGCGTCCCCGTCGGAATATCGACCGCCTGGTCGATATTGCCGGATAGCGCGGCGCGCATGCAGCTCCTGCGTTCTTGGCATGTCGTTCCGGACTATGTCTCGATCAATATTCATGAGCCTGATGCGGAATGGATCATTGCAACAGCGCTATCGCGGGGAATCAATGTCGAAGCCGGCCTTTGTTCCGAAGCGGACGCGGAACGCTTCGTGGCCATGCCCGGCTGCGAATCATGCTTGAGGGTGCTGATCGGGATTCATGATCCCCATCCCGGGCGGGAGTCTTCCATGGTGCGCAATATCCGCAAAGTGCTGAAGCGCGCAGGGTGTACGTTGCCTATTCTGCTGCACGGCTCCGATGCGACCATGTGGCCCATGTACATAGAAGCAATGCTGCAAGGGTTTGGCGGCCGAATCGGACTTGAAGACGGCAGCATGCTGCTTTCCGGCCTCGCCGCCAAAGATAATGAAGAATTGGTCCGGACGGCGAAGCTGATCGAAGGGCGTTTTTGAAACGTCGGACCGTCGCGCTTGATTCGATTATATACGCAAAACAAACAGCCGTGCTTCTCTTTACGAGAAACACGGCTTCTTTTTTATTCGAGATCGCGCTTTGACTTATTCTTTGATGTTGCCGGATTGCTTCAGGCGCTTCGCGATTTCTTTGAACTCGTCCGCGGAAATGCCCGGCGCAAACTCTTCGTCGAGCGGCGGCGCTTCCGGAATCGGTACGCCTTTCGGCACGCCGTGAATGACCTCGAGCGCCGATCCGTCTTCCGGGTGGGTCCCTTTCCAGATCTGATCGATCGTCGTAAAATCGTTATCGCTCCACGTGTACAGCTTCGTATGCACGCCTTTTTCTTCATACTTCCGGGATTCGTTGAATTTCCGGTTATCCAGCGAAGGGATCGGAATCAACTTGGTCACATTGACGCCGGTTGCCACTTCGAGCGCTTTGGCATAGGCGACCACGTGAACGCCGCCGCGTACCAACAGGAAGCCGACCACGGCTCTGGCGGCAGGATGATCGGTCATTTCGTATACTTTCATCTTGTGCGTGCGCGCTCCGCATTCCAAGAAGAAATTATGCAGCAGGTCCTCCACCAGATTACCGCTGTTGAAAACGTTGGCGCCGGTCCACGGATTCCCCATGGAATCGAACGGCATTGCCCCTTGCGCACCGGCCAGGAACGGATAGGAGAAGCGGGCGTCTTTTACGGATTCGAGCGGATTTTTATCCGGGTCGCCCGGCGAAGTCGATCCTTGCATAATTTTATTGATACCGTGGCTGACCAATTCAACGTGCCCTAGTTCTTCTGCGGTGATACTCATAACCAGATCGTAGAACGGGCGAAGCTTGGACTTGGAGCGGAAATTAAACGATTGATACAGATAGTTGTTCAACGTGGACATTTCGCCGAACTTGCCTCCCAACAGCTCGTGCACCGCGGCGGCGGCGTTAGGGTCCGGCTTTTCGACATCGGGAATTTCGATCATGATCTCTTCCATGCGTTTGAACATTCAAGCCTTCCTCCCAATCGTAGATGAAGTGTACAGCTATGCAATATTAAACCCCGGGGATTTTTTCAAACAAAAAACGAAATAAATCGATCCATTATTCACACTTTTTTCAAAAATGGATCGGCGAGTTTTCGGATGAGCGGGCAAACAGGCCTGGAACGGCAAAAAGCTTCGCGCCCCCTGTATAGGGAGCGCGAAGCTTTGAATATAGCATACATCCATCGACGGCCGAATCGCACTGCCGAGACGAACGATGAACTTTTTAAACGATAGTCGTCAGCAGATAGTCGCCGTTTTTCGCGGCAGACTCCGTCGACTTCAGCACGTCGAGATATTCAGCCGAGTTGGTTACGATAACCGGAGTCGCCGTGACGTAGCCCGCTGCTTTGATCTGTTCCAGATCGAATTCAAGCAGCAGTTGACCGACTTCGACGCGATCGCCTTCCTTGACCTTTTTATCGAAAAATTGGCCTTTGAGGCGAACCGTGTTCACTCCGACGTGAATCAGCAGTTGCGCGCCGCCGTCCGTCGTGATGCCGATCGCGTGTCCGGTCGGGAATACCGTCGTAACGGTTCCCGCTGCCGGAGAAGTCAGATGACCGGAGGTCGGATCGACCACGATGCCTTGTCCCATCGCTCCCGACGAGAATGCAGGGTCAGGCAAAGTGTCCAATGCTTGAATCGCGCCTGCCAACGGGCTGACGATGATTTCTTTTTTAAGCAGGCTTTCTGCCGGAGCCGAAACGGCTTCTTCGACGCGAGCCGCTGCCGGTTGTCCGTCGGACGTGGCGGCAGGCGCACTGCTTGCGCTTGCTTCGGCAACAGGTTCTTGGAACAAGAACAGGTTCAGCAGCGCAGCCAACGCGAAAGCGACGACGATTCCGATTACGGTAGTCGCGAAGCCTGTTCCCACATAAGCCGGTATCGCCAGTACGCTGGGCAAGGCGAACGAGATTGCGCGCCCGCCGCCGGCACCGATGATTGCCGCGCCGACCGCACCCGAGATACAAGCCAAAATAAACGGTTTTTTATACTTGAGCGTAATTCCGTAAATCCCCGGTTCCGTGATCCCGAAGATCCCCGCCAATGTTGCCGAACCGGACAGTGCTTTGAGATCGCGGTTTTTGGCTTTGAGGAAAATCCCGAACAGCGCGCCGGCTTGAGCCAATACCGGTGCGGCCAGCAGCGGCAGCATCGTATCGTAACCGAGTTCGCCCAGGTTGCTGAGCATGATCGGCACGAAGCCCCAGTGCACGCCGAAGATCACGAACACCTGCCAGAATCCGCCGGCGATCAGACCTGCAACAATCGGGCTTAGGTTGTACAACCAGGTATAGCCGCTTGCCAAACCTTCGCTGATGATATTGCCGACCGGACCGAACGCGAGGAACGTGAGCGGTACGACAACAAGCAGCGTGAGCATCGGCACGAGAATGTTTTTAACCGATTGGTGCACGAACGACGCGAAGAATTTCTCGACGTAAGACTGCACCCAGACGGCCAGAATGACCGGGATAACCGTCGACGTATACGTCACCAGCACGATCGGGATACCGAAGAAGTTCAGCGCCGTTCCTGCCGATTGCGCGGCGGCGATCGCCGGATAGACAAGCGCGCCCGCGATAGCGACAGAGACGAACATATTGGTCTTGAAGCGGCGCGACGACGTGATGGCCAGGAAGATCGGCAGGAACGTGAACACGCTGTCGGACGCGGCATTCAGGATCAGATACGTGCCCGATTCCTGATTGATCCAGCCGAGCACGAGGAACAGGGCAACGAGACCTTTGAGCACCCCGGCTCCGGCCAAAGCGCCGAGCAGCGGCGAGAAGATGCTGGAGATCATGTCGACCGCGCGGTTCAACCAGCTTCCTTTTTCGCCGGATTCTTCGACTTTATCGGCACTCTCCGCATCTTTCAGGCTGGTTTGATCCATGATGCCCTTGAATACTTCGGGCACGTTATTGCCGATAACGACCTGGAACTGACCGCCGCTCTCTACGACCGTAACGACCCCCGGCGTATTGTTCAATCCTTCTTTATCCGCCTTGGCCGTATCTTTCAACTTGAATCTCAGACGCGTCGCACAGTGGAAAACGGAGCTGACATTGCTTTCGCCGCCTACGCCTTCGATGACTTTTTTCGCAATTTCTTGATCTTTCGCGCTCATGATGAGGCCTCCCTATTGGATGATGACATGCCTGTTACCGATCGACCGCCGAGTTCGCTTTGCTGAGTTTTATCCCGGAACCAACGAGCGCCGGCTGCCCGTTGCTTTCCCAGTAAAACGCAGAAAAACCTGAACTCGTGACGGAACAGACGGTTTTCGTGCAAAAAAACTTCTGCCAAAAAACGTTCGTTCTCTCACCAGCTCAGGTTTTGCCTGCATGACCAGTTACACCCTGTATCCGATAAAAATATGAAATTCGCCGCGCGGGACGTTATTCTTCGCCGCGCGTCGTGATGCGTTGAATATGAATCGTCAGATAGACGTATTCGTCTTTGCTGAGCGATTGATGATACGTGCTTTGCAAATAATCGTCGATCTTTTTAGCGCATTCGAACGCTTTGACATAACTTTTACGCACTTGTTCATACAAGAAATCTTCGCCGCTGTCTTGTACCTCATGACGCAGCAGCCGCATCGAAAAGTATTGCAAGTGCGTCAGGAACCGCGAGTAGCTGAGCGAAGATTCGTCGAGCACGATACCGTAATGGTAGGTGACGATATTGAGGATATGATGGACGATCTCCGTCATCTCCATCGTCAGCCGCATCTCCGCGCCGTCCGTGCGCGCGTTGACGATATGCAGCGCGATAAACCCCGCTTCGTCTTCCGGCAGCCGAACGTCCAGCTGCTCTTCGATCATCTTGAGCGCATCCTGTCCGATCGCATACTCTTTTTTATAAAAACGCTTGATTTCGAACAACATCGCGTTTTTGAAATCGATGCCTTTGCTGTGCCGATCAATGGCGTACGAGATATGATCGGTCAGCGACAGATAAATATTATCGTTCAATTCTTCGCCGAGTACCCGGCCCGCGTGTTCGACGATCGACTTCACCGTCTCCAGATGCGCAACCGGAATATCGTTCAATAATTCGGTCAAGCGTGCGGTCAACTCGTTGGTATTCAGCATAAAAATTTTATCGATCTTATGTTCGTCAACGGCGTCTCCGATCACTTTGTTAAAAGAGATGCCCCGCCCCATAACAATGACTTCTTTGCCCTTCGCGTTGCGGGTCAATAGCACATTGTTATTCAACACTTTTTCTATAATCACGATTCTCACTCCCGACTGCCATCGCACATTTAAGATTGCTCGTTACGAAGCTTTTGAGCAATTCAGGGATAAAAAAAGCCTAAGTTAATGCAAATATCATCAAGTCGGATGGTCAAAAAGACCCCCAGAGTTAATAATATTTGAGTTAACTTAGGCATTGCCCGCATTACCGGTCACAATCCTGTTGTCTGCCCCATTGTAGCACAGCGTATAAAGCGATTACAAGACGAAAGCTTGATTTTTTTGAAAAAAGGACAATGGACGAGGGCAAGCCCCTCAGTCCAATCTTCGGCGAAACCCGCGCACATTTTCCGTATAGCCGAGCGATTCGTAAAACGCATGAGCTTCCTTGCGGAACCCGCTTGATACGAGCAGCGCGTAGCCGCAACGGCGTTCGCGAGCGACCCATTCCGCTTCTTGCATCAGCAGCTTGCCTACCTTTTTACCGCGAAAAGCTTCCGATACGATCACATTCTCGATAACCATAAAAGGACGGCATTCGCCGATTAAATCTTCGCAAATCACGCCCATGAGGCTCCCTGCCAACCGTCCGTCTTCAAAAGCACCCAACAAGCTGTAATTGTCGTCGGACGCAATCTTGTCAAAGGTTCCTCGCATCGCTTCGGGCGACGATTTTTCTTCAACCAATTCCCCGTAAAGGACGGCAAGCTGCGGCAGATCGCCGACTTGCAGCATACGAATTTCGATCATTTAATTGTCCCCCAAAACCGATTTTTCGAAAAGCAAGCTCTCGTCGCGCGGATGTCCGGGATTGCGAATGCCGACGCGCGCGAACCCGCATTTACGTTCATAAAAAGCATGATTGCGCAGCGAATAGCCCGGTGTCTCCAGCCTCCAGAGCCTCGTGTGCGGATACATCGATTCCAAAGTCGTCCAGGCTGCAAGCGCTACGCCTTGTCCCTGAAAATCCGGATCGACGAAGAACAGCTCCAACTCGCGGATTCCGTCCTCCGGTTCCCGAACGGCAATTGCTCCGCTCAAAATTCCGTTAGCCTCGATCCGGTAAGACGGCAAGTTTTGCTCAAAAGCCAATGCTTGCAGCAAAGAACCATCCGCATAGCCGTGCGGCCCATCCTCGGCAACACCCGTATGCCGGAACGAATCGTCGTCGAATGATCGCTTCGCGATAGGGGCCAGCAGCTGAATGTCCGATGCCTTAAGCGGCAAGAGCAAGACAACAATCTTCGTATCCGCCGTCTGATGAAGCTCCTTTCCGTTCAAGATTGAACTTCCTTCATGGTGGGAATATCTTCTTCTTTGGCCCGCGGTTGATCTGCGGGGAAGGTCGGAAGCTTCGGACCCCCGTTCCCTTGACTCGGAGTCGGACGAACCGGGGAAGGCATTCGTTCCCGATTAGACTCCGGGCGGAAAAACTCGATAGCCAGAATCACGATGCCCGCGGCAAACATTAACACGCCGATGGCAAACGGAAGTCCAAGTGCCATGCTTTGCTTCAAATCGGCTTCGTAAGGCCCTCCGCCGAAGATCGCATACCATACCCGAGTTCCGTCCCATGAAGACATATTCGGCACGAACAGCACGGCTGCGATGAATATGAAGCCGACGATCCAGGTTCCCGCGAGCGTAAGCACAGAGCCGATTATGATTTTTTTCATCTATTCTCCTCCTTGCTCGAATTCGTATCCGTCTTCCGGCTCCATAGATGCAATACGCTGATATCGGCGACCCAACACGCAACAATCCCTGCCGCGTAACGTAACAGATCGACCGCCAGAAACCCGCGTCCCAACACTAGCGCGCCGAGCGTCGTGGAGCGGAGCGCATCGATCCACTCCGCCCGATACAGCTGGCTGAATTCGATTCCGAAGCTGAACAATACAGCACCGAGCGCGCATGTCCATGTTCGATAATCGGGCAGCAGTAGGCGAAAAAGCAAATAAACCATGGCTGCCCATAATGCGTCTCCGGCGTGATCGGCCCAGAATTCAGGCAGTGTCTGCGAGTAAGCCCGCGAAGCTAATCCCAGCAGCATGACCACGGTCATCGCGATTAGGTAGACGGCACGCCTTCGTAGACCGAATCGCTTGCGATGCCGAGTTTTGCGTTCGCTTCTCATCCCTCTCGCACCTCGTACTCGACGATCTCTCCTTGGGCGATGTCGGCACGCCCGACTAATGTACCGAATATCGTACCGTGTCCGGCAACGATCACATTCGAGTATTTCCGATACCGGTCCAGTACGCCTTCGATCCGGCGAAGAAGGGAATCTCGGCTTTCCCATAATTTCCGTTCGCCCGTCGGATGCGTTCCGCCGCAACGATTATAATCGTCGCGCAGCTCGCGCATCCGCTCCTCGGTATTGTATTCGAACGTTAGATCAGGCTGCCATTCTCGCAAATCGTATTCGACCGCGATATCCAAATCCAATCGCCGCGACAGGATTGCAGCCGTCTGCATCGCCCGGGTATACGGCGAAGAAAGAATAAGCTCGGCGCGGCCGAGCCTCGGATCTTCTGCCGTCTCCAGAATCTGACTGCGTCCATGCGGCGTCAAAGGCACCAAGTCTCGTCCGTTGCCTTTGAGATTAAGCGGTTTGTACGTATGCCAATCCGGCTCGCCATGCCGAATCAAATAAAAAATCGCCAACTTCCTCGCACCTTTCCTTTAAAGCGTTCCCGGCAAAATCAAATTTGCAGTAACCGGATTTTCCCCCAACTCTCTCGACCAGATCCAAAGTTGCCCGATATGATGAATCTCATGCGCGATCATATGACGCATCACGTCGCCGCATGCAAAATTCTCCATTCGATCCCTCCGCGGTCAGGCATGCTTTCACTGTACCTCCCCTTCATTAAAAATGGAAGCGCCGTTCGTCCCAAAATACTCTTGCCTTCGGAGTTTTGCGTTTTGCATATTTTTTACACAAGTATGTATGTGATTTCATATTCATCAATATACTTGAACATGTGTTCAATTATTTCCGTTCCGAAGGATACATACTCAGAGGAGGATTTTACGATGAATCGCTTGTTAAAAAAAGGACTGCCTGCCGTACTTGGTTTAACGCTCGCTGCAACTCCCGCATGGATCGGCGCAACGACTCCGACAGCTCCTGCCGCGCCAACCGCAACTCAAGCTCAAGCAGACGGCACGGTTAAAAACGTCATCTTTCTGATCGGCGACGGAATGGGCCCTTCCTATACGGCCGCATACCGTTACATGATCGATAAAGCCTCTACGCCGACGATGGAAAAAACCGTATTCGATCCGTACCTTGTCGGCATGCAAACCACGTACTCTGAGGACGAGCATCAGAACATTACCGATTCCGCTTCGGCAGCGACCGCGATGTCGGCAGCCGTCAAAACCTATAACGCGGCAATCGCCGTCGATAACGACCAGACGGAAGTCAAGACGGTTCTGGAACAAGCCAAAGAAAACGGAATGTCCACCGGACTCGTCGCGACTTCCGAGATCACGCATGCGACGCCGGCCGCTTACGGCGCGCACGATATCAGCCGTAAAAACATGGATGCCATCGCCGACGACTATTTCGACGAAATGATCGGCGGACAGCACAAGATCGACGTTTTGCTCGGCGGCGGAAAAAGCAATTTCGCGCGCAAAGACCGCGATTTGACTGCCGAATTCAAGAAAGCGGGCTTCGGCTATGTCACGGACCGCAAAGGGCTTCTGGCCAATAAAGACGAGCAGCTGCTGGGCTTGTTCGCCGACGGCGGTCTGGATAAAATGATCGATCGCACATCCGCTACGCCTTCCCTGAAGGAAATGACGAATGCCGCCCTCGACCGCCTGAGCGACAACGACAAAGGCTTTTTCCTGATGGTCGAAGGCAGTCAGATCGACTGGGCGGGTCATGATAACGATATCGTCGGCGCGATGAGCGAGATGGAAGACTTCGCGGGCGCGTTCCAAGCCGCAATCGATTTCGCGAAAAAAGACGGCAATACGCTCGTTGTCGCTACGGCGGACCATTCGACGGGCGGACTCAGCCTCGGCGCAAACGGCGAATACAATTTCAACGTCGCGCCGATCAAAGCGGCCGTCCATACCCCGGACTATATGGCAGCCAAGATCACGGCCGGCGAGTCCGTCGATAAAGTGCTGCTCCAGAACATCAAGCTGAAGCTGACGGCCGCAGAACGGGCCTCCGTGAAAAAAGCAGCCGAAAGCAAAGACGCGACGACGATCGACAACGCGATCGAAGCGATCTTCAATACCCGTTCGTTCACCGGTTGGACGACCGGCGGACATACGGGAGAAGATGTTCCGGTCTATGCTTACGGCCCGAGCAGCGAGCGGTTCGCCGGTCTGATCGACAATACGGACAATGCGAAGATCATTTTCGAATTGTTGAGCGGAAAACCGACGCGGTAACAAATCGATAACGGATTCAACAAAATCAATATTCGAAAGCCGGCAGCACGTAATCCTCGCGGTTACGTGCTTTTTGCGCGCATGGAGCATCAACATGCCTCAGCTGATCCGCAGTTGCTTTTAGCGACGGCGTTTGGCGCGGACGGCTTTTATCCCGATGAACGCCGCAATCAGCAGGGCGAAAAAGCCGCCGAATCCCCACAGAATGAAGGAAGCCCCGGGCGGCGTTCCCCAGTCTCCGCTAGGGGTTCCGGGGGAAGAGCCTGCAAGAAGTTCAATAGGTTCGCCTAATTTTTTCACGGCTGCGGGATCGGTCGTCCCCTGATAAGCTTCGTTGCCGGAGCACAATGTGGTAGTAGGCATTCCGTTGCCTTGCTTGGCAAACACCAAATATTTTTCTCCCTGCACGAATTCCATGCCGCAAGATGCGGAAAATGCCGCACTATAAAGCGTCGTCGTTTCGTAAACTTCGCCTTTCCAGGCTTGATCGACTTCGAACACGTAATATACCGGATCGGCGCTTGAACGAAGGCCGCTTAAATCGGGCGGCGTTTCTCGCCGTTCCGCGACGGTTCCGGCAAAAATGCGGTCCGCATAAGCCATGGAGCTGTTCGTATCCGACATCGCGCAGCTGCATGCGATAGCCGGTTTTGCAGCAATCGTAAGCCCGGCTCCCAACGTCGTAACGGTGATCATTAAGATCAGCAGCAAAGACAGGACTCCTCGGCGTCTGCTGGCGTGCATAACGGGTTCCCTCCTCGATCTTTTTCTCATTACTTTCTAAGCGCAAAAAGAAGGACGCAAGTTGCGTCCTCCCGAAATTTGTTGCTTGTTCGATTACCACAAAGAGGCGAGATAAGTACGGACATAGTCCGGGTCTCGATACAATTGATCGCTGTTCAACACGCTAGCACCTTGTCAACGCTAAAAGTAAGGTTACGCCTGGCTGAAACACACCTAAAGCGTGTGTATTTCAGCCAAGCGTAATCCTCTGATTAAGAGTTGACAAGCTACTAGCATCTTCCGTATTCCATAAGTTGAAAGTTCGAAGTTCATACACGCTGCCCTCTTCGATCGTGCGCCTACCGTTAATGATGATTCGGCCGTATTGCCCTTTTCCCAATACAAAAGCCAACTCATCAAGCAGACCGCTTCGATCATCCGTGCGAACCGGCTTTCCGAACGATGGATCATAGCCGAAACGCACCGCTATATATTCTGCATGCCGCTGCGGCAACAAACCAGGAAGTTTTGCATGTCCGATCTTAATGTCGGCAGCAGGCATAGGCAGCCATTCGCAGGTGTCGTCCATCTGCTCGATTCCTTTTACCGTTTGATGGAAAATAAGCCGATGCATCAGTATCCGCTCTTTTTCCAGTGGATAAGGATTCGTCGGGATTGCTGCAGGAAGAGGAAAAGCAGCAGGTTGACGAGTACGCAAAGACGCATAAGGCTCGCCGCGTGTATTTTTCATCCAGCGGATCAATACGGTTTGTACGATCATATCTTATCTCCTCCGCTCTTGGCCTGAGCGGCTGCGGGCATTGGCGGAACGGGTTCTTGCATGTGCGCGCCCGTTCCTTTTTTGCTCGGGACCGGCAATCAACCGATAGCCGATGTAACCAAGGCTTGCGCCGATACTGTTCAGGATTACATCGTCGACATCGGCAACTCCTGCTCCAAGCACGCCTTGTGCCAGTTCCAGAATCACGATGAATAACAGAAAACGAGTCAAAAACCCGAAGTAGTTCCGGCATTTTCCGAAAAGTATCGGAAACAACACCCCGAACGGAACAAATACCGCCACATTACCCGCCAAATTAATCAGCGGAGCCCGCAGATTATCCCAGCTTGCCGAACGGGCGAACAACTGAATGGTCTCGAACGGTACGATGTTATAACGAAAATCGCCGCTAATATGAGCCGAACGGCCGAAGCCCCAGAACATCCAATAGAGCAGCAGCCCTCCGTAACCCAGCAAGACCAGGCCGGCCAACACTTTAACGACGATTACTTTGGCTTTCATGCAGCAAAACTCCTTTTTGACGCTCAGCCGGAATGCCTATCCGCTCTGCGTTTCCGACTCCCTTTTTTAATCGCTGCTGCCCGGAAGCCGTTCTTTCAGCTCCAGCCATACGGCAGCCATATCCAATTCTCCTTTACCGCTTTGCACGGCATCCGCATAGGTGCGGTCCACCGCTTCCGCAAGCGGCAAATCCAGTCCTTCACGCTTCGCTTCCGCCGTCAGCAGCCCCAGGTCTTTCGACAGTAGGCTGACCATGAACGCAGCCGGGAACTCCTCGTTCATCCACATGTCTTTTTTGGCGGCCAGCATCGGCGTATTGACCGCGGATTCCCCGATCATCTCGATCAACTGCTCGCGCCGCAACCCGGCATGCTCCCCGGCCAGCAGCGCTTCGGAAATCCCCTGCGCCATCACGCCGAGCAGCAGATTGATCGACAGTTTGGCCGAACTTCCGGCGCCGACTTCCCCGAAAACAATCGTCTTTTTCCCCAACGCGTCGAAGAAAGGACGACACTGTTCTATCGCGGCTTCCGCACCTCCGGCCAGAATGACCAACTGGCCGTTAACCGCCGGAGCGACCGATCCGGATACCGGAGCGTCGACGTAGATCCCTCCGGCCGACTGTATCCGCCGCGCGAATTCGCGTGCTTCTCCCGGTGCGATCGTGCTCATGTTTACGACGACGGTATTAGGCTCCAACCCTGCAAGCAGCCCTTCTTCCCCTTCCAGAACAGCTTCTACCGCCGTTCCTTTGGTCAGCATGATAAAGACCGCTTCGGCTTCTTCCGCCGCCTTTTTCGGCGAAGAAACGATCTTGCCGCCATCGTCCGCGAGCGGCTTCGCTTTTGCCGGAGTCCGATTGTAGACGTTAACTTCATGTCCGGCTTTCAACAAATTCCGAGCCATCGGCAGCCCCATATATCCGGTTCCGATCCACGCCAATTTTGTCATGTTCCTATGCACTCCTTTTCCGCGATTCATGATGGGTTGTTTCGGCTTTGCATGCAGTATCTCTTCTACAGCATACCCGAATCGGAAGCCGGAGTCATGTCAGGCGCATTCCCGGACGATCCGTACCGGATCGCCAGAAATGCGCCTGACTTTTTCAGATCTTATTCAGTTCAAATCTTCCCGGATTTTATGCCGAACGGCTATTGCCGCGAACACAACGATAAAGACGAACGCCACCAGCAGCGTCTGCATGAATTCGCCGGCGTCGTTGAAGTCTTTGACGGCAACCAGCGTATTGACCAGCCAATACTGCGAAATATTCACTCCGTTCACCAACGACTCCAAAGCACCCAGCAGCATGCCCGGAATGTTCAAAGCCAGCACGAATCCGATGATGACGCCGGCTAACAGATTTTTGCATAACACCGTTATGCATAACATCAAGATCGCGAATGCCCAATGCAGCAAAAATTGTCCGATCAGCAATTTGACGAAATAACCGGTATCTCCCCATGTCGTATTGTCGAAAAACAACCCGCGACCGATCCAATCGGATACCAGCATCGTCAAAAAAAGCAGTCCGACGAATAGCGCCGAGATCCATATTTTAGCCAAGATCGTGTAGATTCGCGCCCGGCGCATAGACATGTAATTTTTTCCGAAGCCCGATTGATATTCGCTCATATAAAAGTAAACGACGAACACCGTAATATAGAGCAGCATCCAGGAAGGCGGCTGGGACAGCGTGTACTGAATAAATTCGCTCGCGTCAAGGCTGCCGACCGCGACGCCTCCGCCTGCTTCCATCTCCTGCGAATACTGCCTCATCATGAAAATGCCGAAAATCTGAAAAGCGCAAAACAACAACAGCAGCATATACATCGTTTTATTGCGGATAAAACGGTACGCGTCCATTTTCAAAAGATTAAGCATGCCGCTCACCCGCCTGTTCGGTTCGCGCCAGGAAATATTGCTCCAGACTTTGCTGATGCTTGTGAATCGAATCGATCTCGATCCCGTGTTCGATCAACGTTTTCGAAATCTGCCGAATCTGCGCGCCTTTCTCATACACATACACCGTATTGTTATCCGATACTTTATAATCCGTAATCTTCAATTCGCGCTCCAAAACGGGAATCGCCGCCTCGATCGCTTCCAATCTCAGCTCGATCCGCTCTTCGCATTTGTGCAGAAGGTCGTCAGCAGAAATCACTTCGACCATTTCGCCTTGATGGATAATGACGTATTTGGTCGCAATCTTGGACAGTTCCTCCAAGATATGGCTGGAAATCAGGATCGTCAATCCGTCTTTGTTCAGTTCCCGGATCAGCGCGCGAATCTCGACGATCCCTTGCGGGTCCAATCCGTTAATCGGCTCGTCCAACAGCAGCACGTCGGGACTTCCAAGCAGTGCGGCCGCGATGCCCAGCCTCTGCTTCATGCCCAACGAAAAACTTTTCACTTTGGCCGAACCGCTGCTTTCCAATCCGACCGTTTTCAGCAGCCGAGCGATTTGCGCGTTCGCGTCCGGCAGACCGTAAGCGATCGCCAACAGCTTCAAATTTTCAAAAGCGGAATAATGGGGATAAAGCCCCGCTTGCTCGATCAATACGCCCATGCGTTCGAAAAAAGATTGCCCGTCGGCCGAAGCGCGATTGAAAAAATGCAGTTCGCCCGAGGTCGGATGAACCAGCCCGGCGACCATTTTGAGCAGCGTCGATTTGCCTGCCCCGTTTTTTCCGATCAACCCTACGATTTCGCCCCGATAGATCGAAAGATCCATGTTTTTGACTGCGATTTTGCTTCCGTATGCTTTGGTCAAGTTTTTCATCTCGATGATCGTATCCGGCATGACCTCACCTCCTGATTCCTATTGAACAGGATGAACGCCAAAAGATCGCCAACAAAAAGCAAAGAAATGTCAAAGACGATTCCCCTCAACCGCTCAAACGAAATCCGATTCCCCATAAGGTATCGATATACGGCTCGGGGTCGTACGTCTTGATTTTGTTGCGAATATTGCTGATATGCACGGTGATCGTTTTGTCTTCGCCCAAATAAACGTCATCCCAAGCCAATTCGTACAAATCCTGCTTGGTGAATACGCGCGTCGGATGTTTGACCAACAGTTCCAGAATTTTGTACTCCTGACGGGTCAAAGCAAGCGGCGTACCGTTGATGCAGGCGCTGTACGCGCCGCAATCGAGCGTCAGGTTTTTATGTCGGTACGCTTGAGGTGCGGGATCGGCGCTGCTCGCGCTTTTTCCGATATGTACGCGAATGCGGGCAATCAACTCTTCCAACTCGAAAGGTTTGGTCACGTAATCGTCCGCGCCGAGCGCAAACAAATTCAGTTTATGGTCCAAATGGTCTTTTGCCGTCAATACGATCACCGGAACAGCCAATCCCGCCTCGCTTCGAATCTGCCGCATGAACGCTTCGCCGGACAATCCGGGCAGCATCAAATCCAACACGATAAGTCGATAAGATTGCTGATCCAGCCGCATCAAACCTTCCGTTCCCGAATACGCCGAGGTGCACAGGAAGCCCACGCGGGTCAATCCGTCCCGAATGATCGAATTGATCGACTCGTCGTCTTCTACGATCAAGATCTGTTGATTTTGTCCGTCTTTCTGCATGAAATCATTCCTTTCGCGCTTTGACAAAGATGAGCCTTATGACGAACATGCCCTGCTCGCTGTCGGCTTCCGCATGTCCGTGCATGTTCTCCATCAACGACTTCACGATCGATAAGCCAAGCCCGGAGGAACGAACGCCGCGCGAAGCGTCTTCTTTGTAAAAGCGGTTGAACACGCGCTCCGTATCCACTCGTTCTCCTTTTCTCAGCCGATTGGCAAAACAAATCCGCACGCGTTCTGCCTCTTCTTCGCATACGACCGATAACGTTCCTGTCCCATGCGCGAAATAGTTGCTTAAAATATTGGCGAACACGCGGTCTAACGCATGGACATTGCCGTTCACCCGAACGGACGACGCCGGAAGCCGAAGTTCGGGTTCCGTCCCTTGCCGGGAAAAATCGTCGAAAAAAGCAAACAAATTATGCTGGAGCGAAGCCAAAATATCGAGCGGTTCCTGTTGGATCAGGTACTCCGGATTTTGCAGCTTCGTATATAAAAACAGTTCGTCGATCAGCTTGGACAGCTGCCCGATACGGGATTTGGCCTGCTCCATATAACGATCTTTGTCGGAGAATTCTTCAGCCTGCCGCGCCAACTGAAGATAACCGTCAAGCGCGGTCAAAGGCGTGCGGATATCGTGCGACAAACTGACGATCGTCGCATTGATTTCTTCGTTTTTGCGGGCATACTGCCGGTCTGCCTTTTTTTGCTGGTCGAGCAGTTGATTGCAGCCTCGGATAAGCGTCATCATCTCTCTCGATCTGAGTTGGGTGTTTACCTGCTTGAAGGAACCGTTTTGCATGATGAAATGCAATTGGTTGCCGATATCCCGAATCTGAGCTTTATAATGCAGCAGATAGATCGTCTGCGCAACCAACAGAACCGCAAGCACCGTCAACAAAATGTTCATCAGGCGTCACCCTTTCTTTTGTGCGGTATCGGGTTTTTGCAATCGCTTTTTCAAACCAATCCGCGTGCATCTTTATCGCCTTCTCATAACGGAATTTCGACCGACGCCAGCGGCGTAAGGATCGTCTCCTCTAATGTGATATCAGCGCGATCGAACAACTCATACCGAAGCGTCTTCGATGTACCGGGCTGCTTATCGATCGATTCGGGAATCATAATATAATACAGACTTGTCGTTTCCGGTCTGAGAGCGGGGTAACGCGACAAATCGCCTTTGGGCAGCATATGGAAAAAAACATTCACGTCGATTCCGATGCGGCCATTTTCCGGTTGTTCATCTGTAAATTCGATTTCGAACTCTCCTAATTTATAGCGGGCACTGTACTGTTGCATGATTCGCAGCTTGAGGTCCTCGGCAATCCGTTCTGCTTGTTCATGGCTTAGCGTTGTGCCTTCAAAACGAAGAGTCGGCGTTTGCATGTCCGCATTGACGTTCCGTTCGAATTGAGCCGTCAGCTCCGTCACCGCCGGGCCCGAAACCGATAACGTCAAGGCGGCCAAAGCCGCAATCACTCCCAAGCTTCTCATGATTCGTTCCGCCTTTCAAAGATTCCTTTTATTTAACGACAGGCATTCCATCTAATAAACGGTAGTTATAGTCAAAAGTTGGGCCTGTGCATTAAAAAAGAAGCTTCCGGGCAAAGGAAAACCTTACGCCGCAGAAAGCTTCTTTTTTAAAATGACCCGATCTTAAGCCTGACTGACCTTACCGCCCGCGAAAAAAGCTTCGAGCTGACGCGTCACTTCGGCTTTGTCGTTATCGATTACGGTCTGGTACTGGTCTTTGGCGATCAATTCCGCGATTTCGACCGGGAATTCCTGCGTGATATCCAGCAAACGGATCGCTTCGTCGAATTTCGCCGGATGCGCCGTCGCGAACGATACCGTCACTTCGCCTTCTTCGGTAAACGCTTCGGAAGCCGCTACGCCGCAGGCCGTATGCGGATCGAGCAGGTAACCCGTTTCGGAACGGTACTTGCCGATCAGCTGCAGATTCTGCTCGTTGGTCGCGCCCAGCGCGTGAAGTTCCGATTGCACGCGCTGAAGCAGTTCGCCTTCCACGACGATCTTCCGACCTTCCGCAAGCTGCTGCATGTACTTCGACACTTCGACGGCATCTTCATCCAGCAAATAATACAAGTAACGCTCGAAATTGCTTGCCACTTGAATATCCATAGACGGGCTGTGCGTTTTGCGGAACTCGCCAGGTTGGTATTCGCCCGTGGTCACGAAGCGTTCCAGGATATTGTTTTCGTTGGTCGCGATGATCAGCTTATTGATCGGCAGGCCCATCTTTTTCGCGAGGAATCCCGAGAAGATATTGCCGAAGTTGCCGGACGGCACGCTGACATTGATCTTTTTCGAGTCGTCGCCGACCTGCTTTTCCGCTTGGAAGTATGCATAGAAGTAGTAAACGGTCTGCGCCAAAATACGTACGAAGTTGATCGAGTTGATCGCGCGCAGATGGTGTTTGCTTTTAAACTCTAGATCCGAGAACAGCTCCTTGATGATCCGCTGACAATCGTCGAAGTTGCCGTGTACCGACAGGTTCAGCACATTCTCGTCATTGACGGTCGTCATTTGAAGTTCCTGCACTTTGCTGACTTTGCCGTGCGGGTGCAGAATACAAATCTTGATGCCTTCTTTGCCGCGCACGCCCTGGATCGCGGCCGCGCCGGTATCGCCGGACGTCGCGCCCAGAATATGAATGATCTCTCCGCGCGTCTTCGATACGTAAGAGTAAAATTCGCCCATGAATTGCAGAGCCACGTCTTTGAAAGCAAACGTCGGTCCGTGGAACAGCTCCAAAATGTACAAGGAATCGTTCAGTTTGCGCACCGGCGTCACTTCCGGATCGCGGAAGGTCGCGTAGCTGGCGTCTACTAATTGCTTCAGGTCTTCTTGCGGAATCTCGTCATTGGCATACAACGAGAAAATCTCGATAAATAGCTCGCGGAACGGAAGTGTTTTCCAACGATCCAGCGTTTCTGCCGATACGGTCGGAATTTGCTCCGGGACCATCAGTCCCCCGTCTTCGCCCAAGCCCATCAGGACGGTATCGATAAAGCCTTTCGGTTCCACTTGACCTCTTGTACTGATGTAGTTCATCGTAAAGCCCCCAATTATGTCGAGAATATTTCAATAATCATACCCCGAAACCGACATGCGATGACAGTCTTTTTTTGCATTTTCGCCTAAAAAAATTCGATCATTCAACGCGGAGACGTACTGCTATCCGAACGTTGTCCGTCTGTGGCGTACCCGTTTTCCAGTATGCTTTTGAGTTGCCGTTGCCGATAATTTATAAAACTTAGCATGTAACGCCGAAGCACGAGAGCATCGAACAACCGGCCTGCAGGCCCGAACGGCGAAGCGAACTCCAGAATGTCGCGCACCAGCGTCCCTTCTTCGCACCGCTCGAATTCATGTCGGTGCATCATATGGCGAAACGCGCCTTTTTGCATCCGGTCAACGAAAAGATACGGCTTGTCCAGTTCTTCGACGAGCGAAGTCAGCTGTTGGCGAATCCCGAAATGCACGGCCTCGAACACGACGATTTCGTTTTTCTCCATCAGTCCTTCAAGTCGGCCGCCCGGAAGCGTCCGTTCGCGGGTACGCGGCCAAACCGTTTGCGGATGCAGTCCCACGTCTCTCGCCGCGTCGAAACAGACTTCGATCGGAGCATGAATCATAATCTCTTTCGTAATCGCTACAATGGACACCAATCCCCCAATGACGGACATTCTTTTTTAAAAAAACATTGAAAAAGAAGTCGGCATATCGCCCAACTTCTTCATCGGTTCGTTTATTCGTAAATATAATACGTGCGGCCGCTCTCGATTCCGAGTACGCTGCGAACAAAGTAGTTGGCAACGCGTTCGGCGGGAACCGGGTTGAAGCCTTTGAAGAAATCCGCATACTTCTCCGCCGACTCCGTAAGCAGCCCCGGACTTACAGAGTTCAATCGAATACCGCGAGGAAGCTCAAGCGCCGCCGCCTGCACGAACGCGTCGATCGCTCCGTTGACCATCGAGCTGGAGGCGCCGCGCGGAATCGGGTAGTCTTTTAAAATGCCGCTGACCAGCGTGAAGCTGCCGTTGTCCTTCAATTTATGCTGGCCGAGCAGTACCGTGTTCACCTGACCCAGCAACTTATTGTTGATGCTTTTGAGATTATTTTCCGGGGTAAGATCGGGAACGGCGTCGTAATGCGTCGACCCCGCCGCGATAATGACGTGATCCAGCTCCCCAACTTCGTCGAACAGTGCGGAAATGCTGGACGTGTCGGTCATATCCACCTTATAATCGCCCGTCGAACGCCCTGCCGTGAACGTCTCGATATTGTGCTCTTTCAACTTCGCCACGATCGCGCTTCCGAGCGTTCCTTCGCCGCCGATCACCAATGCTTTTGCCATGTCTAAATCTCTCCTATTCCTATTTCTCTCGCTTTCGCAATCGGTTACGAACCGAACAGCTGCTTCCTCATATCCTGCTGCAAGTCCCATAATTCCGCGACCGGAACCGGATTTCGATCCGTTTTGTTCACGTCCCGACCTTCCTCGGACCACAGAAACGGATAAATCATCATCGCTTGTCCGCCGTTCAGCATACGCGCATCCTTTTCCCAGCCGGTCCACCGAAATGTCGCGTAATACTGCTGCAGATCGCCGTTTAACGCCCAATGAAGAAAATCGGTATAGCCTTTCTCCGTATCTTCCCATTCCAGCGTATCCGGCGCAAAATAATAAATGTTCGGCGAATGATCGTTAAACGCGCCGTTATTCACCGCAAAAAATCCGCCCGCGATATCGTACGCCACAATCACATAGCCTTCCGGTTTAAACTTCAATGCAATCGGATCGGGTCCAAGAGCATTCCAGGAACGAATATCGCCCGCGATCTTCGGATGACCCGAGCCGAGTACGCGCAGCCATCCGCCATCTATTAACAATCCTCCGGTATTCAGCACAACCGCGCCCAACGTCGCCTTGTCGCTCATTTGCAGATCAACCAGCGTCTGTTCGGCCTGCGGGCGATCTCTTTCCAGCACGACGACTTCATTACCCGCCGACTTGATCGCTTCTTCAGTCGGATTCCATGCCGAATTTTCGGACAACAATTCATGCAGAGCTTTCATGTCGGATCTATCCTCCTTGCCTTTTCGATTTTTATATTCTAAAAGAAAAAGCCCGCCTGGCTCAAGCGGCTTACCGGCGCTGCGCGATTCAAGGCCGACCCGACATGCAAACGCCTGCTGCTTCGGATTAGGGCGTGTACGCAAACTCAACGCCATGCATCTTGACCTGCCTTTTCGCCCTCTGCGGCGTCATTTCCCTTTGACGTGCCCCGGCACGCCTTCAGAAAAATTCCTTGCCGAGAACGAAAATTCAGCTCAATCTGCTCCTGGCGGAGTTTGCGTACACGCCCTAGATTCAACTTCAATTTGTTCCCAATAATGCCGATAAAAATATTGTATGCCATCATCCCAGAATAAGGAGGAATACATCATGAAAAAGAGCCTTACTTATGTTTTGAGCTTCGCCCTGCTGCTTGCGGTCGCTGTTCCCGTATCTACCCAAAGCGCCAGCGCTGCCGCCAAAACGTATAAAAACTGCACGGAGCTGAACAAAGATTACAAAGGCGGCGTCGCCAAATCGGCATCTGTCAAAAACAAAGGCGGCAAAACCAAGTACAAACCGTTCGTTTCCGCCGAGCTGTACGAAGCAAACAAGAAAAGCGATCGGGACAAGGACTTTATTGCTTGCGAAAAATAAAAGACTTAGTCTTGAAAAAACGCCGCCTGGATCTTATTTCCGGCGGCATTTTTATGGGATAAAGCTATATCCAGCGGGTTGCTTTTCGTTTGATGATCGGCACTTGATGAGATTCGGCCCAACTGACCAATTCGCGTACCCGGCGTTCATTCTCCGTTCCCTCTTGGAACTTGAACGAAAGATCGTTAGGCACGATCAAGGAGCCCTTGGGCTTAATGCTGATCGACGGATTGTCTTCCCACGAGATGTAGATTCGCTTAATCGCTTCGCTCATCAATTCGCGCCGGCGCAGTTTGATCCTGTCTTCGCCCAAACGCAGCATATAAGCGGGTCTTTGCGATTGCCACACTGCGGCTATAGCAAAAGCTAGCATGAACAAGGTCATGAATAACGCAAGCCAGATTAACTCCTGCCCTGCCCAACCGCCTACCCAACTTTTGTAATGCTGATAAGCCATCGTGCCCCATAGCCCGCTTTGAATGCCGCAAGCCACAGCCAACGTCCTCGATTGCGTACTTCGTACTTGGTGAATTCGCTTATTCTCCTGCACGGCAATCTCTCCTGTTCACTTTGATCTATACCTTATAAACGTGTAGAAAGCGTCAGACGTTACGAATAAATCAAGCCAAAGTTTTCCGCGCTACGATCAGCCCGTGATTACTGCTTCCCAGTCTCGACGGTTCGCGGCAGACAAGGAAATGATGTTCGGTCCAGATCCGATATTGCTCTTCGCTCATTTTCCCGACAGCATCGCTAATCACAAACCCGTTACCTTCTACCGCCACATGCTCCCGTACATCAAATCCGGCAAATCGCAGCTCCGTTTCCGCTTCGCCCGGCGTATGGAAATAAGCGGCAGAAAGAAAAGGATCGCGCTCGTCCGCGCCGAACGTACCTTGCTCGGCCACCCGGCTTAGCCAAGGCGCCTCGGGCTTTTTCGCGCCTGAAGCAATCAAATATTCCGCAATGAAAAAACGATTGATGTAAGCCGTTGCCAACACGCCTCCCGGCTTCAGCACCCGCATGCACTCTTTCAGGCAGTTTTGCCGATTCTCGGCTGTGCGAAGATGATACAACGGTCCCAGACAAAGCACGGTATCGAAGCTTTCGTCCGCATATCGCGATAGATCCGTCGCATCGGCGAGCTCCGCAGTCATGCCCGATATGCGTTCCTTAGCAATTCGTTTCCGCATCGCGTCCACATGTCCCGGCGTTACGTCCGCTGCGGTTACGCGAACGCCGCGTGCCGCATAATAAAAAGCATAGGCTCCCGTACCCGCTCCGATGTCCAATAAATTCTCGACCGACTGCAAATAAGGTTCCAGCACATGCGTCGTCGTGGCGAACTCCAATTGTCGCACGCGATCTCTGCCTAGCCGGTTGCCTTCGTCGTATCCTTCATAATATCCGATCACTTTTTCCATCATGGCCTCCTTTCCAAAGCTACTCGCTCTCGTTCAGCATAATTTGCATGTCCGTTACAAACGTCGCGCCGCCGGATACCCGTATGTCTATTCCGCCATCCGACAATCGCTCGGCTTCAACCTTGACGCGCCCGTCGCGCCCCATCTCCAAGCCTTGTTCGACAATAAAATCGGTACGCGGCAAATGAGCCTCCATATACGTCAGCGCATAAGCGCCCATCACCCCTGTTGCCGTCCCGGTCACCGGATCTTCGATCATGCCCGAATGCGGCGGACAAAAATGGCGGGCGTGCATACGTGCCTGCGGATCAAAGGTCTCCAGGCAAAAAGGATGCAGCGAAGCTTGCGGATTTTGGGTCAGCATGCCCGGAAACGATGCGTTGTCCGGAACCATGCGCGAAAAAGCTTCCAGACTTCGGATCGGGATCAGTACCGTCCACGATCCGGTGCTGCCGTAGACGATCGGATAACGCTCATCCAAGTCGGACATAGACAAGCCTATCGAAGCCAAAAGCGCATATTCGTCCCCTTCAAACGGAATGAATGCCGGGTTTCCCTGGCGCATGCGCATGGATAACGACTTCTCATCGCCATTTTCGCCATACGTTAATTCAACAGGCAGCACGCCGATCCGCGTCTCGATCGTCGCTGCATCTTGATGTAAAAGTCCTCGGGTGCGAAGCGCGTACAACGAAGCCATCGTTGCATGCCCGCACAGGTCCATCTCGTACCCCGGCGTAAAATAACGCAAGCGAACATCGGCCGCATGGGAGCGGCAAACGAAGGTCGTTTCGTTAAAGCCGACCTTGGTCGCGATCTCCTGCATTTGCGCGTCGGTCAAATGATCGGCATCCAGCATGATTCCCGCAGGATTGCCTTTGCCGGGAATCGCGGAAAAAGCCTCATAGTGAAATACGGTAACAGCAGTCATGATTCCGCCTCCTCGAATAAGGTCAATGTTGCCGAGATGGTCGATTCGATAAAAGTCGGGTTGGGCAGCGTCTTCAGCATCACGGTCAACCCGATCACCGATGCCAGCAGCGCATTTCCCAAAGCTTCGGCATCCTGACCTTGCGCAAGCTCGCCCGATTGCAGCCCTTCGTCAATCTTGCTGCGGAATAATTCGGCAAGACGAAGTTGATGCGCCCAAGCTTTTTCCGTCCATGCCGCTTCCTGCGGAGCCAGCTCGTCGAGGGTCAACACTGCCAGGCAACCGAGCGCGGGATCGCCCGCGCTGCCTCCCTCGGCCAAATCATAGAGCAGACTTCTAAACGCGGGAATGACGGCATTCTCTCGTTCCAACACCCGCTTGATATACGCCAAGTGCTTGGCCGTATAGCGATCCAACGATCTGCTGAACAATTCGCGCTTATCGCCGAACGCTGCGTAAAGGCTCGGCTTGCGAATATTCATTTTTTCCGTTAATTCGCTTAAAGACGTCGCTTCGTATCCTTTTTCCCAGAACACGCGCATAGCGGCATCAAGCGCTTGTTCCTCATCAAAAGCTCGCGGTCTCACGCTGATTCCCCCTAATGAAATACCGAATGTTCGCAAATATTATACCGATCAGTATAATACAAATGCCGAGCGAGGGTAAAGGGGTTGACACTTGGGAAACTGAAGGGCTATAGTAATCCGGTGTCGTTACATACCGATCGGTACAAAATAAATCCACAGAATGTCGGAGGTTATTTCGCATGTTCAAAGCTCGGGTTTCACCGCGTTGGTCCGCTTTATTATCGCTGCTGTTTGCGCTGGCTTGCGGCTTGGCCGTCGCCAACATCTATTATGCCCAACCGCTGCTCGGACAGCTCGCTCAAGAATTCGGAGTGCCGCCTGCAACCATCGGTTACATCATTGCGGTTGTTCAGCTCTTTTATGCATTTGGCCTGATATTGATTGTGCCGCTTGGAGATCTAATGAACCGCCGAAGACTTATCTTGCTGCAACTGCTGGGCATCGCGCTGGCTCTTGCTTTTGTCGGATTCGCTCAGGACTATGCAGGATTACTCGCCGGGCTCGCCGCCGTAGGCCTAATGGCCGTCGTCACTCAAGTGCTGGTCAATTTCGCTTCCGCATTGGCTCCGACAACCGAACGCGGCAAAGCCGTAGGCGTTGTCACCGGCGGCGTCGTCATCGGCATTTTGCTGGCGCGATTTTTCGCGGGCGCAATCAGCGAGTTGGCCGATTGGCGTGCCGTTTATTTAACTTCATCCGGGCTGACGCTTCTCGTTGCATTGATATTGGTTGTCATGCTGCCGCAGGATGATTCGGGCAAGCCCGGCCTTTCCTACAATCAATTATTGCGCTCCATGCTGAAATTATTCGTTCAGGAAAAATTATTGCGGATTCGGGCTGCTTTTGCTTTTTTCATCTTTACGGCTTTCGGAATGTTATGGACGCCGCTGTCGCTTCCGCTTAGCGAGGCTCCTTTATCGCTATCGCCTTCGTTGATCGGCGCTTTCGGATTGGCAGGCGCGGCCGGCGCAATCGGAGCGGCGCGTGCCGGAAAATGGGCGGATCGGGGAATGGGGAATCGGGCGACCGGAATCGCGCTTGTTTTGCTGCTCGTATCCTGGCTCCCCATCAGCATGCTGCATCACTCCCTGCTTCTGTTGATTGCGGGCATTTTACTGCTCGATTTTGCGGTGCAGGTGGTGCATGTCACGAATCAGAGCCTTCTGTTCGCGGCGTTGCCGGAAGCCCGCGGTCGATTGACGGGAGCGTACATGGTTTTTTATTCGATCGGCAGCGCGGCGGGAGCCATACTGTCCACTTGGGCTTATGCGGCGTATGGTTGGAGCGGGGTGTGTTGGATCGGGGCTATGGTTAGCGCGGGAGGATGCTTATTATGGGTGTGGACGCGGGTTTCGAAGAAAGCCCTATTCGGGGAGGAAGCTTAGGGCACTGCGGAATAAATTGCCAGAATAGTGTAGGTATAGGAAGAATCACTTTTTGGACAGTGTTAGAAAGTAGTTCAAATATTCGTCGTCGAGCTTGTAGCCTTTGCTTTCGTACAAGCGTTGGGCGGTTTTGTTGGTCGGAGCCGTGGATAGGGCGATTCCTTTGGCTCCGGTGAGTCGGGCGTGGCGGGCAGCGGCATCCAGCAGGGCGCTGCCCGCGCCTAATCCTCGGAATTGCGGATCGACGTAGAGATCGTTCAGGATCCAGGAGCGCTGCATCGATACGGAGGAAAAGACGGGATAGAGTTGGGTGAAGCCTGCTGCGCGTGATGTTGCTTTTTCTTCCGCCAACAGCACGACGGATTGCAACTGTCCCAACCGATCTGTAAGGAAATGCTTGGCTGCTTCAAGGTCGGAAGGCTGTTCATAAAATACGCGGTAGGCATCGAATAGCGGAGCTAATTGGTCCATGTCGGTTACTGATGCCGCGCGAATAACGATTTCTTCATGTTGCTTTTCCATATTCGGCTTGCCCCTTCCGTTTTCTTGTCTCTATGGAATGACTATGCGGTACCGCCCGATAGCGCGTCGCGAATAAATCGGAGCAATTTCTCTTTTTCAGGCTCCGGGATCGGCTCGATCAGACGAATGGCCGCTACAGGGAGCATCCAGCGTTTGACGTCGGACTCTTCGAATCCCGTCAGCTCGATATAGGTTTGCAGGTATGCCTCTCGGAATACCTCCGCGGCTTCTTCCATGCTGCCTCGGGGACCGCCGGCTTCCGTACCGAATCCGAGCAGCAGCAAAGTACGCGCGACATCGTACAGCGGATGGCCGCAGTTCGCGTCGATCCAGTCGATCACCTGCCAGCCTTGTTCGCTTTCCATAATATTGCCGGGATGAAAATCGCCGTGGCATAATCGTTCGTCGTCGGGCAACTGCTCCAGTTGTGAGCGAACAGCGGCGCGTTCCGTCTCGTTCAACTGTTCGACGCGCGACAAGCGCTGCACCAGACGCTCCCGTTGGGAATCGCCAATCGTCGCGGCTTCGAGGCTGTTCAACCGCGCCTGATAAGCGGCAAACGTCTTCGCCGCTTCGGCTGCTGTCTGCGGTTCGCGCTGCAAACGTTGAAGCAGCGATTCCCCTTCGATCTTTTTCAACAAAATGGCTTCGCGACCGTCGTATTGCGTTCTGCCTAACGGCTCTGCTGTCGGCAAGCCTTGCTCATAAGCCCATACGCTTTTACGATATTCATAGTCTGCGCTTTCTTTCCGGAACCATTCCCGAAACAGCTTTACGACCCGGCCGTGCTCGTCCGCAAAAATCTCGGCCGTTCCTCCGTCACCGATCTTGCTCCAATTCTGTTCTGTCATGCTCCACCGCTTTCCGCCAAGGCTGGTTATCTTCGATTAATCGGACGCTCCAGTGCATACAATTCATCTTCGACCTGACTCAACTTCTCGTTCACAGCCGCTTTCGCGTCGCGTACACCCTGATTGTATATGTATGGGGCGAACTGGTGCATCATATGATCGAGCAGTCGCTCTGACGCAATCGTGCCAATCTCTTCACCGCGTTCCTCGTAAAAAAAGTTTTGCAGCTCTTTGATCATTTCATCCTTTTGTTCCTTGGGCAACTTAATCGGAATCATAAAGTACCTCTTTCTAGGATTTATTTCGATGCATCACGGTCTGCTTCGTCTCTTGGAAACCGTTGCCGTGATAATAATCAGCGAGTTTCGCCGAGCAAAATAGGCTGACCACTTCAATGCCGCTTAGTTCTTTCATCATCTTGTCCATCATCTGCCGACCGATTCCTTGACCCCGATGCGTACGCAGTACGACCACGTCTTCCACGTAAGCCCGATACACGCCGTCGGACACCGCCCGGCAGAAGCCCACCAACTGCTTCTCTTCCCAGGCGCCCAAAACGACGCCATGCGCCAGCAGCTTGCGAATTCCGTCTTTCGTTCGCGTCGGCCACCAATCCACATCCTGATAAAGCCGCATTAATTGAAGCGGGGGAATCGGTTTTTCCGTATGCAGTTTGATGACCACCATGTGTCCGAAGCCTCCTTGTTGTCGGTCGCTTAAGTTGCGATATGCAAAAAGCCCGGACGCCGCTACTGCGCGCCGGGCAGACAGCCGTGAAAGGAAAGGTTAAGGCTCGATCGGCTTGACCATATTCGGATCAAGGATAAGCGACAACGCACTTTCTTCAAGACAACCGTACCAAACATCCGAATAATAATCCATAATCAACAAATTGTCGCCGCACAGATAGAAGGAATGCGACGGCTCCTTGAATACGTAATACCCGTCCAACCAAAGCGGATGCAGTTTGGCCCGAAATACGTCCGGATCGAGAGCCCCTTCGAGTTTCCCGAAATAACGACTGCCGAAGACCAGCTCTTGCAAACAAAATGTTGTCAAAAAGTGGGACAGCGACGGGCACACGACTTCGCTTTCTTCCAATCGCTCGTCCCATAAACGGGCAGCATCGCTGTATACGGGCGAGTCGTCCTGATCGGCATCGACTTCGCAGCTCCAACTGCCCTGGTTCTCCAACAGAAACGAAATCCGACCGCTTTCGCGTTTCAATTCTTCCGGCTCCAGCCAAATATCCTGAGCTTCAAACAGCTTGGGACGAAATCCAGCCGGATAAGCCGATGCCTCATAAGAGGGATTCGGCCAGTTTCCCGCAAAAGCATAAAAATCTCTCAGAACAGCAGGCAGATCCGTCGGTACGCTTTCCCGGCGGATTCCGTATTCCGGCTTGGCCGGTCCTGCCCATTTGCAAATAAACGCTTTCAGCCGCTCCATAGTTTGTTCATTATCCGGAATCAGCATAAGAATTCCCCTTTTTATGTAAAGTTAACAAAAAGTATACGATAGTCCTTTCATGATGTTCATTACCGTTTACGGCGATTTGGTACATTCACCCTTATGTTTCCTTATTTTATCGGTACTGTGCACGGCTGAGAACCCCGCTCTTTCCTATTTCCGCAAGAAAGCTTGCAATAGGGCATGCGAAGTTAGTCCCATTTGGAGGAAACAAGCAAGTCGACCTATTCAAAATACAACGGCAAAAGGGCGTGCACCAGCACGCCCTCAGGCTGTCGAGAAAGTTACTCTGACGCGGGAAGCGAGAAGACGCTGCTTACGCTTGCCAGTTCGCGTCGATAAACTCGTCGCGTCCGGATTGTTGGCGGTCTTCTTTATAATGCTTCGGATTTTTTTTGTGGTAATCCTGATGGTAATCTTCGGCTTCGTAGAAAATTTGCGCAGGCAGAACTTCCGTGACGATCGGCTTATCGAAACGACCGCTGTCGGCCAGCTCTTGGCGGGTTGCCAATGCAGCTTCTTGTTGCGCTTCGTTGTGGAAAAAGATTGCCGGCTTGTACTGCGTGCCCCGATCCTGGAATTGGCCTTCGCCGTCCGTCGGATCGGTCTGAGGCCAATACAATTCAAGCAAACGCTCATAAGGGAATACATCCGGTTCGAACGTGATTTGCACGACTTCGTAATGACCCGTCGTCCCTGTCTTTACTTGTTCATAGGTCGGATTGTCTACGGTCCCGCCCATATAGCCGGATACGATTCCGTGAATACCCGGCATTTCCTCGAATGGCGTAACCATGCACCAGAAGCAACCACCGGCAAAAGTAGCCTGTTGAATATTTTTTTTCTCAGTCATGAATCTCAAACTCCCTTAATCTTCCATATTTCGCAGCACAAAATTCGGTTTGACCTCGCCGATGCGCTCGCGACGAGCATTCAGCACGGGTACATGCACGTAATCCGCAAGCTCCGCGAACTGCCGATCCGTCCCGATCCCCAATTGCTTCAGTACTTCCATGGCAGCTACGGAAGTTGCACGCTCGCTGCCGTCTTCGACCTTGACCGCGATTCCGATCCCGCGATCGGCTACGCCGATGCACTGAACGCCTTCCGCGCCGACTTTCGCCACGAGATTGCCTTGGAAGACGCGCATCAGATCCGTATCGAAGCGATTTTTGCCTGCTACCATTTCCGGCCGCCGGGTCATGCCGCGGCGAACGCGGTTCAGCGCATCCGCCCGCTGTTCGGACACTTTACCTTCCGGCTTCGCCAGGCGCGCAAAACCAAGGGCAGCATAACGAAGCGGCAAACGGTGCACAGGCACGCCGCAGCCGTCTACGCCGATGCCGATCTCTGCGGCGGGAAAATCGCAGACGTCGGCAATAACGGACAAGATTCGCTGCTGATGCGGATGCTCGATCTCGCGATACGTCTGCGTATCTTCGTTCAAATGAACCGCCGTCAGCAGCATCCCCGAATGCTTGCCGGAACAGTTGCTGAACACAGGCGTCAGTTCCCGGCCTTCGCGAATCAATTCCCGATAGCTTTCGCCGTCCCGCGGGATATGCGTTCCGCACTGAAGATCATCCTCCGACAAATGCGCGCGGGACAATACGTCCAGCACCGCATGACGGTGAATCGGCTCGCCGCTATGCGACGCGCAGCTTAGCGAAATTTCCGCATCGCCGTATCCGAAAGCATCGGCAGCCCCCGATTCGATCAGCGGTACCGCCTGGAACGGCTTCATGGACGAACGCGGAAAAGTCAGACGATCCGGATCGCCCGCCGCATATAATAAACGACCTTTATTGTCGACGACGGCTACGTGAATTTCATGGTTGCTTTCTACATATCGGCCTCGGGTAACTTGTACATCCTGCGACATCGGTTAATCTCTTCTTTCTGTGTGTAATGTTAATTTATTTGGCCAACTCGTAAATCGCTCGCGCATAGATCGCGGTCGCTTTGAGCAGATCGTCGACCTCGATATATTCGTCGGCTTGGTGAGCCGTCATTTCTTTGCCGGGGAAGCAGGCTCCGAAAGCAACGCCCTTTTCCATAAAGCGGGCATACGTTGCTCCGCCCGTCGACAGCAGCGTCGGTTCATCGCCCGTCAGTTCCGCGTAAGCGGTTTGCAGCGATCGGATGACCGCTTCGTCTTTGCTCACATGATGGGAGCCTTTTTGCTGGACGTCGGAGACGCGGAAATCGAATCTGTCCAGCGTCGCTTCCAGCTGCGTGCGAATCAGATCGTGATCCGACTGCACCGGACAGCGAGCGGTCAATTGAATTTGCGTGCCTTCTTCCGTACCGAAGCGGATGACGCCTGGATTAACGGTCAAAGGACCGGTCATCTCATCGCGGAACGCAATCCCCAGCTTCTCTCCATGGAAGTCCTCATGCATCATGTTTAACAACCCGATAAAGTGGCTGGCTTCCGGCTGAAGAGCCGCATCCCGCAAAAACAAAGCCAATACCGTTCCGGCATTGACGCCTTTTTCCGGTTCCGAACCATGCGCGGATACGCCGGTTACCGTGAACATGGCTTGTCCCGCATTGATCTCGGCCTCGCCTTTCACGCGATGCTTGCGGCAGAAGTCTTCGAAAGATTCCACCAACGGTCGAATGTCGCCGCTCAGTACGGCATGCGCGCGCTCCGGCACCATATTGATGCGCACACCCGACTCGAACGACTCCAAAGCAATCAACGATCGGGCAGATTCCGCTTCGTTTTTGGGTACAAGCGTCGGATTGAACTGTCCTTTTTCCGCATAGATCATCGGGAATTCGGCATCCGGAGCAAAACCGACGGTCGGCATTTGCTCATGCTCCACGTAATGACGCATGCAGCTCATACCGCTTTCCTCATCGGTTCCGAAGATCAGGCGCACGTTTTTCGTTAAAGGCAAGCCCAGTTCTTTGACGATTTTCAGCCCGTACAGCGCCGCAATCGTAGGGCCTTTATCGTCGATGGCTCCGCGCGCATACAACTTCCCGGCGCGAATCGCAGGTTCAAAAGGCGGGCTTGTCCATGCGCCGGTCGCAGGCACGACGTCCACGTGACCCAAAATGCCGATTGTCGTATTCGGGTCAAAGCTGCCGTATTGCGCATGTCCCGCATAACCGTCTACATTTTTCACGTCCAAGCCAAGCTCTTCTGTCAGTTGCAGCATATAGTGCAGCGCTTCGCCGATTGCATGTCCCATCGGGCGCTCCGTCGAAGCCGTAGCCAGGTCTTTAACGCTTTCGATACGAAGCAGGCCGTCCAGATCGCGCAGCAGGTCCTCGCGCCGCGATTCTGCTTCCTTTTGCCAATCGATCATCCATCTGCCTCCTCATTAGTCGTGCTTTTCTGTCGTTCGTTTCGATTCGCCTATTATCTTACCACTATTTTTACCCGAATGCCGAATCTGCGCCTCTGCCTCCGATAGCAGTTCCGCCAATCGCTTGGAATCGACCGGTTTGTTCATGTATTCGTCCATCCCTGCGTCCAGACAGCGTTCCCGGTCTCCGGGCATCGCATTTGCGGTAACCGCAATAATGTAAGGTTTGCCGTAACGTTCGGGCGCTTTTCGAATCCGGCGCGCAGCCTCGAGCCCGTCCATTCTCGGCATTCTGACGTCCATCAAAATCACCTCGTAACGCGAACGTTCCGCCAGCGTCAGCGCTTCGATTCCGTCTTCGGCGATATCGGACTCGCAGCCCAGCCGATCGAGCAATCGTTCCATGACGAGTTGATTGATTTTGTTGTCTTCGGCCACCAGAATCCGCAGCGGAGCAGCAACGTCAACAGGCGCTTCCGCAACTTCGGCCGTCTCTTCAGGCATCTCGTCAAAGTCGGGCAGCTGCATATCGATCGAAAACCTGAATACCGTGCCCTCTCCAAGCTTCGAGCGGACGCCGATCGTCCCATGCATAAGTTCGATCAGCTTTTTGGTAATCGCCAGCCCCAGCCCCGATCCTTCGGACTTGCGCGTCATGAAGTTGTCCAGTTGATAAAAGGGATCGAATAAATGCTCCGTATGCGCCTCGGGAATGCCCATGCCCGTATCTCGAATACGAAAATGCAGACGAACCCAGCCTTCCGGCGCCCCTTCTTCCAGATCTACCGAAACGAACACGCCGCCTTCTTCCGTATATTTGATCGCGTTTCCGACCAGATTGACGAGAATCTGACGCAGCTTATTCGGATCGCCCACCACAATCTCCGGCACATGCGGGGTGATGGACAAGCCAAGCTCCAGCTTTTTTGCCCTGGAGTCGGCCAACAGGATATCGAACGAGCGCGCCACGTCTTCACGCAAATTCATCGGTTCAAGCTGAAGCTCCGTTTTGCCGGCTTCAATCTTGGAAAAGTCCAGGATATCATTGATAATGCCCAGCAGCGAATCGCCGCTTCGACGAATCACTTCCACGTACTCGCGCTGCTCGGCAGTAAGTCCTTCCGTTTCCAGCAATAGCTGCGTTAAAGTAATGACCCCGTTCATAGGCGTACGAATTTCATGACTCATCACCGCAAGAAAGTCGCTTTTGGCCCGGTTCATTTCTTCTGCTGCCTGTTTTTCGATAAGCAAACGTTTGTGTTCCGTAATATCTTTGGCCAAAATGTAACAACCCACATTGCGTCCGCCCACGATGATCGGCGCCGTAGAGGTCAACACTTCAAACTCGTGCCCGTCAACATTCCGGATTCGAACGGTCGGGCGCAAAGATTCGTCTCCCGCCACGTGGTTGCGCAAAATATCATCCATCGTTCCTTCCGCCAGCCACTCGGAGAAAGGTCGGCCGATCATCTCTTCCGTGGTCAATCCGATCAATGTCTGTGCCGCGGGATTGGTGTTTATCACGCGTCCTTCGCCGTCGATCGAGAAGACCGCGTCATGATTGTGCCGTTTGAGGGACGTATAGCGTTCCACGGATTCTTGCAGCTTGCGTTCCGAATCGCGAAAATCCGTAATATTGCGATAAATCACCGCATAACCGGCCGGATTCTCCTCGTCTCCCAGTGCAAATTCGGTCACCAATACGTTCAGAACCTCGCCGTTTTCGGAAAGGGCAATCGCTTCCGCACGCACGGCATCTTCGGCCTGAATAGCCGGGTCGGGCAGCAAGTTCGCTTTCGATAACGGAGCCCGTTCGCCTTCCGGCACGTTCCGCAAACCGATTTTTGCCCGAAGCCCGTTCTCGCTCATGCCGAAAAATTCTTGGGCGGCCCAGCCGAATACGCGCTCGAAGGCCGCATTCAAACTGACAAGCGCGCCTTTTTCGTCGAATAAAGCCACCGGGTCCAGATTATTTGCCGTAATCCTCTCCAATTGTCGGGCCGCCGCTTCCAACCGCAGCCGTTCAACGTTGTCCTGACGGTCTTTCTCCCGCTGCGCGGACAAAGACGGAAAAAGGGCTCCTCCGCTTTTCCCGGTGAGATCCGTACTGCTGAATTCGTCGTCGGTCATGACGTAATCGTGCGTTCTCAGCATTTTCACTTGCAGGGAAGCACTGATCGAACCTGCCTGATAAGCGCATACCGAGACCAATCGATGCCCTTTCACGTTCCGGTCCGCAAACGCCTCGAATACGCTCAACTCGTGCTCCACGCAGGGCTCGCTTTTCCAGGCCACGTGCGCCCAAGTCCGAATGCCCAACGATTGGCCCTCATAAGGCTTTAGCAGTTCGCCCGAATGCTCCATCACTGTTTTATAGTGAAAGCTTCCCGATGTATCGTAAAACGAATCGGCATCCACGTAGATGATGCGGTCGCGTTCTTCGGTACCCAGTGCGAGCAAAACAAGACCGCGAATGCGGTCGATCCGTTCTGCGGAATCGATCAGAATAGCCAGGTCGCCGCTTCGAACACCGGAAATCAAATAGGCGGACGCATTGTCCGCATAAGCGTCGACGTCGTCATAGAGGTATAGGATATGGCCGCCCGTCGACACGCTGACCAGCCGATTCAATTCCATTATGCGCTCGCTCATTATGCACCCCGCGACTTTGCTTGAATTTTAACTTTCTACCTATTATACGACAAATGAGCAAAGGGAAGATGACGAAATTTGACTATAATCGACTTGAACGGCGTCCCGAGCCAATAAAAGATTTGCGGAGGTATTAAAACACATAAAAAAAGGTCCCCATTCTGCCCGAAGCAAAATGGAAACCTTGTTCTTCATAAAGGATGCGGTCGAGAGGACTCGAACCTCCACGGGGGTAAGCCCACACGGACCTGAACCGTGCGCGTCTGCCAATTCCGCCACGACCGCTTATCATGATCACTATTACAGCGACAAGGTAAATCATAACATAAAGCAAAAGCTTCAGTCAACAACTTTCAAAAAAAGCAAGGATATGCTTGCATGCGAACACCTATTCGGTTATACTAAAAACAGAACACAAGTTCCTACAAGGTGGTGAAGAGTATGACCGCTGTACAGACGACCCGAGATGAACTGTCTTTAATCAAAAGTTACTTGTTATTGACGCATATTTTGAAAACATTCGAGAATGATGCCAAAAAGCTGGAGTCCGATACACCGACGCAGACCTCTACTTTATATACAGAAATGATTCGCAACGCTTCCCGGTGTGCGGCTGTACTGCTGTCGGGCATTCGCCGCGAATTCAAAAAACGTAGCATCCGCATGTGTGAAGTCCAGCACTCGGAGAAGGGCGTAGATGCCGATTATCTCTGCCGCGGACTTCACGGCACCATGCATATTGATCATGCTCCTTTCCATAACGAAATGGAGTTGCGCATGCGCGCTTATCTGGGAATTTCGTCTACGGAGAATCGCTCGGCAGAACCGATCGTGACCGACTCCGGCCGTCAAAGCGCCGCACCTGTTCGCAATTACGGTCACCGAACTTCCAAGCCGGGAGTCTCAGCCAAAAAGAAGACATCTCGTCCTTATTCGGCTGGAGCGTACGCCTGAACATCGTCCCCCTCTCCCTTATGTCGATCCGACCGCCATCCCCCCGGCGATCGGCCGATATGGGGGGATATTAAATAAATAAAGTTATACCCCCGCAACAATAAAGC
>NZ_KK073875.1:323185-721210 GCF_000585395.1 Saccharibacillus sacchari DSM 19268
GCAATATAAGATGCGGTCGAGAGGACTCGAACCTCCACGGGGGTAAGCCCACACGGACCTGAACCGTGCGCGTCTGCCAATTCCGCCACGACCGCTTATCATGATCACTATTACAGCGACAAGGTAAATCATAACATAAAGCAAAAGCTTCAGTCAACAACTTTCAAAAAAAGCAAGGATATGCTTGCATGCGAACACCTATTCGGTTATACTAAAAACAGAACACAAGTTCCTACAAGGTGGTGAAGAGTATGACCGCTGTACAGACGACCCGAGATGAACTGTCTTTAATCAAAAGTTACTTGTTATTGACGCATATTTTGAAAACATTCGAGAATGATGCCAAAAAGCTGGAGTCCGATACACCGACGCAGACCTCTACTTTATATACAGAAATGATTCGCAACGCTTCCCGGTGTGCGGCTGTACTGCTGTCGGGCATTCGCCGCGAATTCAAAAAACGTAGCATCCGCATGTGTGAAGTCCAGCACTCGGAGAAGGGCGTAGATGCCGATTATCTCTGCCGCGGACTTCACGGCACCATGCATATTGATCATGCTCCTTTCCATAACGAAATGGAGTTGCGCATGCGCGCTTATCTGGGAATTTCGTCTACGGAGAATCGCTCGGCAGAACCGATCGTGACCGACTCCGGCCGTCAAAGCGCCGCACCTGTTCGCAATTACGGTCACCGAACTTCCAAGCCGGGAGTCTCAGCCAAAAAGAAGACATCTCGTCCTTATTCGGCTGGAGCGTACGCCTGAACATCGTCCCCCTCTCCCTTATGTCGATCCGACCGCCATCCCCCCGGCGATCGGCCGATATGGGGGGATATTAAATAAATAAAGTTATACCCCCGCAACAATAAAGCCCGGTTACACTGAAACTTCAGTGTAACCGGGCTTTATTTGTTCTTATATGCTAAGTTAATGACCAGCTTGTCGATTTAGGAGAATCAAACTCAGAGATGCGGATCAAAGAATTCATTTAAGATGTTGAGAAAGTCCAACGTAGCTGGAAGCGAGAAGACGGAGAGAAAAATTCAGTGAAGGAACGATAGTGATCGCCTTTGAAATCGGGAAAATTCTACTAAAAATTCAATCAGTTTTCCCGATTTCAACACGCGACCGGAACGAATTTTTCTCGGAGTCTTCTCGCTTCCCCCGCCAAAGTAACTTTCCCAACCAATCAGTTCTCGGATTTAAGCTCGTCCAAGCTTAACGGATCAATCCGTTCTTCCTTGGATGGCTGAATGATATAATTGCGGTCCAGCTTGACCACATTGCGATTCGGACGACGAATCAGGACATGCGTATCGTCCCACGCCACCACGATGCCTCTGATATCATTCTCCTTCAACCCGTCGCGAACGACCCGGACCTTTTCCCCGGATATTCGGTAGGCATTGAGCTGCGCGTCATCGATCATGGCGGACTCCCTCCCTTCTGTTTATCGTTTACCTCTTAACGAAAAAAGCCCGCACGCGCGTCGCGCGAGCGGACCGGTCTAAAAAGCGATGCTGGAATCTGTATTGCGGAAGAAAAAACTTATTGTTGCGCCGTTTCTTTCGAGTCCGCATTTTCGAACCAGAAGTCGAGAACTTTCGCCGACATTACGCGTTGTTCGACGTATTCAATCTGCTGAGGCGTGAATTCTTCTCTCCACGGGAAAGACAATTCTTCGCACAGATCGGCGAGCGTCAGAAGTTCGGACCAGGCGACATAGCGCTTATACCAGAAAAATTGAGGATGTTCGATCATATAGGGATAAAGGTCATCAAACTCCGTGTGCTTGCAATCGAGGGCACGTTCGAAATGTACCTTGGCATCGTTGACTTTTTTAATGAAAAATTCAGCATTTACTGTTGGATCGCTCATATTAGTCTTCCTCCTCTCCCTACTTAAAAAGTATTATACGTAACATTATCGGAGGGGTAAAGCGGGAAATTTAGCTTTTGGCTCAATTTCTCTCAGTCCGCAAAAACGACCCCTTCTTCGCCCAACGACTGGATACGGACCAGCGATTCCAGACGGATTCCCTGATCCCGCAGGCTTTGCGCACCGGATTGGAAACATTTCTCCACCACGATGCCTACCCCCACGAGCGTAGCTTCCGCCGAATGGATAATTTTGACGAGCCCCCGCGCGGCGTCGCCGTTGGCAATAATGTCGTCGATGAGCAAAACTCTGTCTTCTTTTTTAATAAACCGTTTGGGAAGCATTAAATCGGTTACGATTCCTTTTGTAAAAGAAGGCACGCGCTCCACATAAGAATCCGGGTCGGCCAGCAGCGTCTTCTTGCGACGGGCAAAGATCATCGGAACACCCAGTTCAAGCGCAACGGCAAAGGCTACCGGGATACCTGAAGACTCGACGGTCACAACTTTGGTTACGCCTTCCGCGGCGAAACGGGAAGCGAATGCGCGCCCCATTTCCATGGTCAGCGCAGGGTCAACCTGATGATTCAGAATTGCGTCCAGCTTCAATACCTGCTGCGATGCAATGACCCCTTCGAGCTTGATCCGTTCTTTTAACTCTTCCATAGGCTCTCCTCCAGATACCTTTTCGGCGCGCACGCCAGGTACGTTTTCGTAAAAAATAGCATTTTGTTTGATTTTTTTCAAGATGACACGACATGTGCGGAATTTCAGGCTTAAACCGTTTGCCGACCGCGTCCCTCATAACTGAGGTATAATCGCTTCAATTCGATCGCGACGCGGTTAAGCGAATAGTTCGATTTGGCTTTTTCGCACGCGGTACGGGCCAATTCATATCGGTAAGACGGATCGACGATGACTTGCTCCAATGCGTTCGCCAGCGCTTCGGCATCGTCGGGCGGCACAAGCAATCCATTTACCCCATGTTCGATCTGTTCCGGTACGCCGCCGACGCTCGTTCCGACCAGCGCCAGGCAGCACAAGGCAGCTTCGGCAAATACCGATCCGAATGCTTCCGCGCGCGAAGGCAGGACGAAGATATCGAAGAACGGCATGAATTCCTCCGGATGCAGCGTATAGCCGTAAAAGATCGTATCGTCGTATACCCCGAGATCCTGCGCCATCTGTTCCAGTTCTTCGCGCGAAGGGCCGTCTCCGATCAGATGCAGCACGTACGGCACGTTCCGCTCCTTCAGACGCGCGCAGGCTTGCAGCAGGATATCCAGCCCCTTTGCAGGCACCAAGCGGCAGACCGCCATCAACTGCGGCACCTCGTTCTCGTGCGGCACGGGCTTGAAGCGGCGTTCGTCGTAACCGTTCGGCATAATCTTCACCTTTTCCGGATACTGGATATAAGGAGCCATGTAACGCCGGAACGCGTCGGATACGGTGATCAACTGATCCGTCTTCGCTTCCAGTTCTCCATACATGGCCAAAAGAAAACGGTGTTCGGGTCCGCCTTCTTCAATCTTTCCGTTCAGCACCAATTCCCGTTCATAACTGGAGTGCGTCGTTTGCAGCACGGGCGTCTCCGGAAACGCCGTCTTCATCGCCAGCGCGGCAATCGGATGATGGGCATGGATCAGATCATACGGTTTTTGCAAACGCAGACGCGTCCACCATAGGTAATCGCGATAGGTCTGCATGTATTTTTGCACGATCGGACTGTCGCCGTACTCCGTCCAATCAAAGGTCTCGAACACGACTTCTTCGCGTCCTTTGCCCCGAATCCGTTTGGGCAGCGAAAAGATTTCCATCTCCCAACGGGCCGAAGAAAACTTCTCTTGCAGATACGGGATCATCGATGATACGCCCCCCGGCTGTTCGGGCGGAAAAAATAAAGCTTGCAGCAATCTCACAGCCAGTCTCCCCTTCCGCTTCACACGCTCTTTCTATATGATGATAGCCCACAAAGCCGCTCAAGGTAAAGGGCAAGCGGGCTGTTTTTCCGATCGGTTGCGGTATGGAAGGATTGCCGGATTGCTTGGGTCAAAGCTGCCGATTACGCAATGCATCCAGTTCTTCGGAAGTCAGTTCGCGATATTCGCCGAGCGACAGTTCCGGATCGAGCCGCAAAGGTCCCATCGAGATTCGCTTCAGGAACACGACCTTTTTGCCTACGGCTTCGAACATGCGCTTGACCTGGTGGAATTTGCCCTCCATGATCGTCAATCGAATATCGGTATGCGCTTCGCCTTCTTCTTCGAAATGCCGCACGATTTCAAGTTCTGCCGGCATCGTCTCGTATCCGTCATCCAGCGTGACGCCCGCTTTGAACGCTTCGCCGTCCTTTTCGTTTACGGCGCCGAGCACTTTGGCTTCGTATGTCTTCGGAACGTGCTTGCGCGGCGACAGCAGCTCATGCGTCAATTGCCCGTCGTTGGTCAGCAGCAGCAAGCCTTCCGTGTCTTTGTCCAGGCGACCGACCGGGAACGGCTCGAACGCCAAATATTCGGCATCCAGCAGGTCGATCACGGTGCGGTCCCATTTGTCTTCGGTTGCGGATACCACGCCCTGAGGCTTGTTAAGCAGCAGATAGACAAACTCCCGGTAATGCACGGATTGCCCGTCAACCTCGATGGTCGACGTTTCGGGATTCACTTGCAGGCCGCTGTCCTTGATCGGATTGCCGTCCACGATAACGCGTCCCTGCTTGACCAACTTTTTGCTTTCGCTGCGCGTGGCGATGCCGAGATGCGATAATATTTTGTCCACGCGCAATTTTTTTGCGCTTTTACTGCCTGATTGGTTGCTCATCCGTTCCATCTCCATCCTGCCGGGTATTCGTTTTTGAGTACGCCTGCGGCCCATTTGCCCCAGCCTGCCGAGTAGCCGTCGATACATACCAGCACATAGCCTTTGGCATCGGTGCCTTCGCCGCGCTCGACGCGTTCCTCGCCGAATGTCAATGTCTCGCCTTTGAGGTAGGACACGGCTTCCGGCAGCGACGAGCTTAAGTTGAGCGACCGCGCCGATTCGCGCGGCGACAAAGCCGCCGCCAATGCGTTCGACGGCACGAAGCGGCCTCCGGCTTTGACCATGCCGAGCTGGAAGCCCGAGCGGCGGACTTTGAGCCCGCGCAGCCGCTCCGGTTCGACCGGGCAGGCGTACGCATAGTCGCCGGAGATCAGCAGCGTGCCGAAGATCGGCACCGTGACCTGCTCGGACAGGAACTGAAGACACGCGCGGCGCACGTCGTCTTCGGACGCCTCCTCGCGGATATAGGCGTCCTTTTGGCGTCCGCGAGCTTGGCGCGCGGACTTGTCTTCGCGGCGAGGCGCAGCCGCAAAGCGGCTTTCCTGGCGGCCCTTGCCTTTAGGGCCGCCGCCTTTGCGCCCGCCTTCGGAGGCGGCGGGCAGTACTTCCCCGGCCCCGATGATCGGGCCGGAGGCCGTTCCCGCGGCGCCTTCAGCCGGCGCCGCCTTCTCCCCCGTGTGCTCCAGCACGCACACGAAATGCCCTTCGCCTTCGGCGAGATGCGGCCATATCCGCGCCGCTCGCGCCGTTTGCGCGAGCGCTTCCGGCCGCGTAAAGCCCGGCTCGCCGCGTCGAGCCTCCTGCTCAAGCAGCGGCGACAGCCAGCCGCCGCTTTGCGCCAGGCCGGCCACCCATTCCGGCCGCCCCGGAGAAAACAGCGGCGAATGCTTCAATTCGCCCACGACGAATTCCGGATGACGCGCCAGGAACAGCGCGATCATGGCCTCGTTCTCTTCCGGCGAGAACGTGCAGGTCGAATACACGATCCGCCCGCCCGGCGCCAGCATCGAAGCGACCGTATCGAGAATATCCCGCTGCATCACCGTGCAGACGTCTACCGAGTGTTTCTCCCACTGCCGGACGGCATCGGGATCTTTGCGGAACATCCCTTCGCCGGAGCAAGGCGCGTCGATCAGAATCTTATCGAAATAAGCCGGAAACTTCTCGGCGATCCGATCGGGGGTTTCGTTCAGCACGACCGCGTTGCGAACGCCGCTCATCTCGATGTTTTTCGCCAATGCCTTCGTGCGCTCGGCGCTGATATCGTTCGTTACGAGCACACCCTGACCGCGCAGCTTCGCCGCGATCTGAGTCGATTTGCCTCCGGGTGCCGCACACAAATCCAGAACCCGGTCGCCCGGTTCGGGATTCAAAGCTTCGGCAGGCTCCATCGCGCTCGGTTCCTGAATATAATAAAGACCGGTATGGTAAAACGGATGCTTACCCGGCCGTTCGTTCTCGTCTACGTAAAACCCGGTCTCGCACCACGGGATCGGCTTCAACTCGAACGGGCTGGCGGCTTTAAAATCCTCGAGTCCGATCTTGAGCGTATTCACGCGAATCCCCGCATGGCGCGGCCTTTCGTAACTGCCCATAAAATCTTCGTATTCGTCTCCGAGCCAACGCTGCATGCGCGACTCGAACAACTTCGGAAGTTGGATGCTCATAAAGCATTCCTCCTGTTTCTGATCTGATCAGGCACAAAACAGCCCGCCCCGCCTCGCGGCTGCTTGCCGCGGCCCGGCGGAGCGGGCCTGACTTGTGTTTAAGCGTTCGGTTTGGCCTTAGGCCCGCGCGCGTACCCCGTACGTTGCGGGATATTCGGCTGAATCTCTTTCGCAACAAGATTCACCTGAGCGATAAGCTCCGGGTCAAACATCTCAATTTCCAACGGATAAAAGTCAAACGGTTCTTGATCATAACGCTCCAATTGATCCAAATACTTCTGCGCCTGCAATACAAGCCGATCCAATCGAATGCCCAACGCATCTCCGGGGTACATCGATAACTTGCTTATGGCACTGCGCATCATCTTCCTGGCGCCTTCAATCTTGTTGTACGCGGGCGTGATTCCGCCGTTGCGAAAATGGTACAACGCTACGGCGATCTGAAGCAGCCCGGAATACAGCGGATCGCGACCGCGTTCCAACCATAATTCTTCGAGCTCTTCGTGACATTCAAAGTAGTCACGATCCCGATTGAAGTACACCAGGAACGCGGCAAACTTCGGTTCAGCCTTCATCTTCCGGGTCTTCCTCATGCTTCGAAGCCATGATTGCTTTGATTTCGGTTAACATTTCTTTCATGCCTTCGAAGTCGCGTACCAGGAATAACTCGCTGAATTTCTGCTGATACGCGATCGCTTCAGCAACCAGATGATACGCGTACAATCGATGAATCGTTTTGAGCGAGGTCGATACGATGTTCGCGTCGTCCTCGAATAGCTTCTGCGCGTCCAGAATTTCTTCGCGGATGCTGGACATCTCGCTATCGAGTACCGATGCGGCTTGCGCCGACTTTTGCAGACGAAGGCGCATGTCGCCCGGCAACCCGCCGCGATATTTATAGTTCAACGAATGTTCAATCGTTGCCCAGAAGTTCATGGCAAGCGTACGAATTTGAATTTCGGCCAGTACGATCTTTTGCTCCAGCGCAGTCTGCACCGGATAACGAATAATCATATGGAAACTGCGGTAGCCGCTCTCTTTGTAATTCGTGATGTAATCCTTCTCGTACAGGACCGTCAGGTCTTTCCGGGCCCGGATGTATTCGGCCACGCGGCGGATATCTTCGACGAACTGGCACATGATGCGAATCCCGGCGATGTCTTCTATTCCTTCTTCGAGATTATCCAACGGAACGTCCAATCGTTCGGCTTTTTCCAAAATGCTGGTAATCCGTTTGACTCGCCCGGTGACAAACTCGATCGGCGCGTATTCTTCACGCTTTTTCAATTCGGAGCGCATCGTTTTGAACTTGACTTTCAGTTCTTCGACTGTCTGTTCATAGGGAAGCAAAAAGGTTTCCCAGTTTCTACCGTCCATACCCATGCTATGTGCCTCCTCGTCTTCCTTCACCCTTTTAGCGGTGGTCAGCACCGACCGCTTGGGAGATATGGGTGAACCCGTCTGTTTGCAACAGCCTTTTGAGTCCGGTATGCAGGTGGCGGTTAATTTCAGGCCCCTTATAGATCATAGCCGTGTAAATCTCGATCAGGCTTGCGCCTGCGCGAATTTTGGCATAAGCATCTTCCGGCGTAAAGATTCCGCCGCTCCCCACGATCGGCAGTCTTCCTTGTGTCTGAGCATAAGCCCGCCGCACGATCTCGGTTGAACGGGCTGTTAACGGCCGCCCGCTGAGTCCGCCCGCTTCGGTTCGGTTGACATGCGTCAAGCCTTCGCGCGACAAGGTCGTGTTGGTCGCAATAAGACCGGATACGCCGCTCGAAGCAATAGCGTCCACCGTCTCTTCCAACTCGTCATCGCCCAAATCCGGCGCGATCTTAACAAACACGGGCTTCGGCGAAGCCTCGCCCGCTAGGCTTGCCAGTTCGCTCGTCACCGCGGTCAACAGCTTGCGCAATTCGTCGCCATGCTGCAAACGGCGCAAATCCGGCGTATTGGGCGAGCTGATATTGACGATAAAGAAATCCGCGTACGGGTACAGCACCCGAATGCAGCGTTCGTAGTCGAGATAGGCTTCCTCGTTAGGGGTGACTTTGTTTTTGCCGATATTGACGCCGACCGGCACGGGACGCTGCTTCAATGCAGCCAAACGAGCCGCCATCGCTTCCGCGCCCTCGTTATTGAAGCCCATCCGATTGATGAGAGCTTCATCCGACGGAAGACGGAACAATCTCGGCTGTTCGTTACCGGGTTGACTCAAGGGGGTCACGGTGCCGACTTCCATAAAGCCAAAGCCGACCGACGAAAATCCCGGAACCGCCTCGGCGTTTTTATCCAGTCCTGCAGCCAAGCCGATCGGAGACGGAAACGACAGTCCCGCCACTTCGGAAGCCAGCGCTTCGTCAGGCTCGGTACCGTACATCTTGCGCAGCAGAGTCAGTCCTCCAGGCGCGCTTGAAGCCCCACGCATGCCGTCAATGACGAGGTGATGGGCTTTTTCGGGGTCCATCCGGAAAAATAGCGGTTTGGCTAGGCGTTTATACAGCAAGCGGTTCACTCCCATTCTTCTCTTCTGACTCTTTAATTTTACTCGGAACCCCGTTAAAAGGAAAGCATTCCGGTCGCTTGTTTTCATGAAATAGCAGGCTACGTTCCCTCTTACAATTCCATGAAAAGAGACTTACAATGAGGATATACGATACCCAAAGGAGACGATGACAATGGCTGTCAAACGCAAACCGCCTGCCCTCCAGCAAAAAAAGGAAGAAATCAATCGCAAAGCTGCGCTCTGGATCGGCGGGAGCCTTGCTTTGTTCATTTTGGTTGTAAGCGCATTAATCGTCTGGGCGCAACTCTAACCCCGTTCCTATAGGGTTCGATTCCCAGCACTTAGCCCGGTCTCCGGTTTTTCTGCCGTAGCCGGGCTTTTTCGCATCTAATTCAGCCAGCGGTAGACCTTCTGATCGTTCGTCTGATCCTGACGGTCTTCGGTCTGGAAACGCTGCTGCGGAATCACCGTTTCCTCGGGCAGCACGTTGTCTGTCATCGTCACCTTCGTTCCGGCAGGGATCATGTCAAACAACTCTTCCACGTCATCCTTGTTCATGCGTACGCAACCGTGCGACTCGTCGCCGCCGATGCTGCTGGGCACATTCGTGCCGTGGATCGCATAGTCGGTATCCGACAATTGCATCCCCCGACTGCCGAATTCACCGTTGGATTTCCCGTTCGGATTGACCACTTTGTCGCTGATCGCGAACGTTCCGGTCGGCGTCTTGCTGCCGCCGAGTCCCACTTCATAATTGCGAAGCAGCACGTTTCCGCTCACCACCGCAAGGCGGTGCCGGCTTCGGTCCACGATAATCTCGAGCGGCTGGTCCAGATACGGGGTACCGCCAAGCGTTCCGGCCGAAACAGGACGCGCGCCTTCTTCGGACAAAGGCGGCATCTCTTGACCGTAAGCCTGCCTTTTTAACATCGTGGCAAAAGGATCGAAGGATCGGCTCATGATCGGCGTGGAACCCGACATCACGTTATTCGGAAACGGCTGATTTAGAGCCTTCAAGTTCTCCGGTATGCCGCCGCCCCCTTCGCGGTAACGGGCAACGGCCGAAGCGAGGGCGGCCAAACTCTCTTGTTCGCTCACCCAAGCTTGAGCGGCTCGACGTTCTCCCCTTGAGACGTCGGCTTCGCAATCGCAGGTGGTCGGATCATAGCTTCGAATCAGGCTTTCTGCCGATCCTTCGCCCGGCTCAAGCTCCGCTATCACCGGCATGTTCTTGTTCCAGAGCAGCCACTTTCCGTTTCGCTCCATGCCAAGCACGGAGGCCGGAACGGATCGTCCGTCTTCCATATAAGCAGCAGCCGCGATGCCGATGGCTCTGGGTACGCCGATTTCGGCGGCCGTGAAGACGGTTGAAGGCGGCCCCGGATCTTCATTCGTTCCCGCCGCGAACCTCGGCGCGCTGATCCCTGGCGCCTCGGCATAACGGAAGCCGGCAAGCAATAGCAGCACGGCAGCCAGCAGCCAAGCTCGGCGCTTGGCTATCGCCTTTTTCCGCTTTTGAGCCGCTTCCCGCAACTTTTCCTCATACTCGGCTAAAATATCTTCCGGCACATGCACGTGTTCATAAGCCTCGTAGACTTCCTGCGCCTGATTGAAACAGTAGTTGGCCTTGCCCTCTTGACCGTCGGCCGCATATTCCTTGCCTAATAAGTACCAGGCCATTTTGTTATCGGGATGTTCGCGCACGTACTGCTTCAAATCGCGAAAACGGGTCATGGCCCTTCGCTCCTTTGCCGGAAAATAGGCTCTAATGGCTTGCCTGATTCATTCCCGTAAAAAAGCGCCTCCCGCCTGTGTTTCAGGAGAGAGACGCTTTATCTCGGATCTGCCCTGTATTCGGCGCTTTCGAGTCGAATCAGCCTTCTTTGTTAAACGGTTCGTCCGCAATAATAATCGAATCGGTCGGGCAACCGTCGCATGCGTCGAGCATATCCTCGTGCATGTCTTCCGGAATTGCTTTAACGCCGTGGTTACCGTCGCCGTCGAAAATAACTTCAGCCAGTCCTTCATCATCGTAATCGTAGATATCCGGAGCTGTCGCGCCGCATGCGCCGCACGCGATGCAAGTGTCCTTGTCGACCCACGTAAATTTAGCCATGTATGTTCCCTCCTGTATACTCTATATCGGCAATACTGATTCTCTTGTCAAGAAGCCATTCCCGTAAGAGCCTTCATCCCTCTAACTATAATATAAACTTTTTTTGATTTCAATCATTCTTACGTTTCATTTTCATCGGTTTTCCTGATCCTTGCTGCGCTCGCCGTGAAAAGAAATCCCCGGCGAACGTCCCGCTTTCAAACGTTTGGTCCCGTCTTCTTCCAGCATCCCGGCGACCATCAAGGCATCCTCTCCGAACTTATCGCGCAGTTTATCCATGATCTCGGTCAGCTTTTCCTTCTTCGGCTGCTGCTCGTAATCGAAAAGGTCAAGTTGGATCGCCGCCGTGCTTTTGTCCGATAGATTCTGCGCGGCCACTCCAAGCAAACGAACCGGCTTTCCGTCGCTCCAATGACGCAAATACAGAGCTTTGGCTTCCCTGTAAATATCATCGGCTGCTTCGGTCGGAATATCCAGCGTCCGCGAGCGCGTAATGGTCTTCATTTCCGGCGTGCGAATCGTGATCTGCACCGATCCCGCCAGCAAGTGCTGTTTGCGCATGCGTCTGGCTACCTGATCGCTCAGATTCAATATCACCCGAAGCGCTTCGGGCGATTCGGTTACGTCGTACGGCAGCGTCGTCGTATGCCCCACAGATTTGCTGGGTTCGGGAACCGACTGCACTTCCGAATGATCTTTTCCGTTTGCGGCACGCTTCATCCAGGCTCCAAACACGCCAAAAGAGGCTTGAAGTCTCTTTTCATCGGTGCGCGCCAATTCGCCGATCGTACGGATGCCCATACGAGTCAGCTTTTCGGCTGTTTTGGCGCCTACACCAAACAATTCTCCACAAGGCTTGCTCCATAGCGTTTGCGGCAAATCGCGAATGCGAAGTATAGAAATGCCATTAGGCTTTTTCATATCCGAAGCCATCTTCGCCAACAGCTTATTCGGCGCTACGCCAATCGAACAAGGCAGCGATAATTCATGCTCGATCCGCCGCTGAATCGCCTCGGCAATCTCAATCGGTGTCCCGAACTGCCTGGAGCCGGTGATGTCCATATAACATTCATCAATGGAAGTGGCTTCGATCAGAGGCGTATAGTTATAGAGAATCTCGCGAAAAGCTCTCGAGTATGCCCGATACAACCGAAAATCCGGCTTGATGAGGATCAACGACGGGCAGAGCCGCTGCGCCTGATTTACCGTCATGCCCGTGCGTACGCCTTTTCGTCTCGCTGGGTAGGAGCTGGTAACGACAATGCCGCGCCGCTTTTCGCTGTCTCCGGCTACAGCCGTCATTTTGCCGCGATACAGCTCCGGGTTCTCCGCTTCATGCACCGAACAATAAAAAGCATTCATGTCGACATGCAAAATAACCCGCCCTTTTGACGGATAATAGCGCTCGACGTCTTCCATTCCTACCCACCTCCTTTTGGCCGCATTTATTGATTTTCATTCTTTCATTTTACAACATCAGAAGCGGTACAAACCGTTTTACGAATCGAAATTTTCGACCTTCATCGAAATGCTTAATTTTATCACATCCCATCGTATCCGTCCTGTCGCGGACTCCGTGCATGCGTTGCCGGATATCGTAAAAGCCTTCGATAGACTGACATCCGGCCAGCAATTCGGTAACGTTTCCATTTCAATCTCACCTTAGTTAAAAGGCTCTTCGTCCGCCTTGTGCGGACAATCTTTTTTCACTCCCTTTTCTTCCGTAAAATTTGTTAACCCGAGTACTATACCGGTTTAAAGCGTTCATGCTATAATCGACAATTAATACGGACGGAAGGGAGCAGTTCCATGACGCGTTCCATCACCATTTTCGATACGACACTCAGAGACGGCACACAGGGCGAAGGCATAAGCCTGTCTGCCGACGACAAGTTAAAGATCGCGGTCAAGCTAGACGAACTCGGCGTGCATTATATCGAAGGAGGCAACCCCGGCAGCAACGGCAAGGATGTGGAATTCTTCCGTCGAGTCAAAGATTTGAACCTCCGGGCAAAGATCGTCGCTTTCGGCAGCACGCGTCGCAAAGGCGCCTCGGTCGAAGACGACGAAAACCTGCGACTGATTGCCGAATCCGGCGTGCAGGCCGCCTCACTGGTCGGAAAGGCTTGGGATTTCCATGTCCATACGGCGCTTCAGACGACGCTGGAAGAAAATTTGGCCATGATCGGCGATTCGATTGCTTACCTGAAGCGTCGGGGGCTGGAAGTCTTGTTCGATGCCGAGCACTTTTTCGATGGATATAAAAACAATCAAGACTACGCAAAAACCGTGCTTCAAACCGCTTCTGACGCAGGAGCAGACTGGTTGGTGTTATGCGACACCAACGGGGGAACGATGCCGCATGAAATCCGCGAAATCGTAACCGCCCTTGTCGCCGAGATGCCGGATGCACGCTTGGGCATTCATACGCATAACGATTGCGAACTTGCTGTCGCCAATGCGCTCAGCGCAGTGTCCGCCGGAGCTTTGCAAGTTCAAGGCACGATTAACGGTTATGGCGAGCGCTGCGGCAATGCCAATCTATGTTCCGTCATCCCGAATCTTCAGCTCAAACTCGGAATGCCCTGTTTACCTGAAGAAAAGCTTACGCAGCTGGTTCCGGTTGCCCGTTATGTCAGCGAGATTGCTAACGTGCACATGCCAAGCGGCCAACCGTATGTAGGCAGTGCGGCTTTTGCGCACAAAGGCGGCATTCACGTCTCGGCCATATTGCGCGACTCGCGTACGTATGAGCATATTGCTCCGGAGCTTGTCGGCAATAAACAACGAGTGCTCGTATCCGAGCTTGCCGGTCAAAGCAATCTGATCTCCAAAGCCAAAGAGTTGGGCATCGAACTCGATCCGAAAAGCCCGCAAGCCGCCGAGACGATCGGGCGAATCAAGGAGCTTGAGCATCGCGGGTACCAATTCGAAGGCGCCGACGCCTCGCTTGAGTTGCTGCTTCGCGAAGCCGGCGGCGAAGTACGCGAATTGTTCGTTTTCGAGTCGTTCAAAATGCTTGTGGAAAAGTCGGCGGGAAAACCGGTCGTATCGGAAGCTTTCGTTAAACTACGTATCGGCGGAGAAAGCTTGTATACCGCCGGAGAAGGCAACGGTCCGGTCAATGCGCTCGACAATGCGCTGCGTAAAGCACTGCTTCACTATTATCCGCAGCTCACCGATATGCACTTGAGCGATTATAAGGTTCGGGTATTGGACGATAAAGAAGCAACGGCTTCCAAGGTTCGGGTGTTGATCGAATCCCGCGATGCCGAAGATGCATGGAGCACCGTCGGGGTATCCGGCAATGTGATCGAAGCCAGTTGGGAAGCCCTCGTCGACAGCATGCGTTACGCGCTCCTCGGTCAAGAACCTGCTGCAGCCGTAATAGCCGCGGAGCCGCGCCCCGGTCTGCTCAACCATTAACCCGCAAACAAAAAAAGCGGCTTCCCGCCGTAGCGGAAAGCCCAGTATGAGAGGGGTAAACATGGGTGGCAAGCTTCGAGGGAGCAACGCTTGTCTTGATCGTCAGTACCGGTACCCGGTCAGGAATCCGGTCTCGCGATCAACACTCGCTCCGTTCAAGGCTTGCGGGTCAAACATTGGGCGTTCAAAACCCGCTTCGAAATGAAGGACATCATTTCGGTGCAGGGAATTTCGCAGCGGGCGGCATGTGAAACGGACTCGTAATCCGTCTCACACCGTAGCGCCAGACCCGCCGCTTTTCGGATTTGGATTGCCGTTCATCAAATTGCATGATCCCGCATAAGCCAGGCAACGGTTTCGTTCAAAGCGAAATCAGGCCGAACTTTATGCGGGATTTTTCAGATGCCGTTCATTCGATCAAGTGTTGCTCAAATGGGCATACAGATCGCCAAGCGTAGAGATTTGACTTTCCCTCACCCGCTCCATGTAACCACCCCATAGCTTTGCCGTCATCAAAGAATCGCCCAAGGCATGATGGCGTTCTTTGATTTCAATACCTTCCTCCACGAGTAGTTCATCCAGCCCATATCCCGATCTTGTCGGGTCAAGCAGCTTCGCGATCATCATGGTATCGATCACGCGGTGCGTCAGATGAGCCTTGGAAGTTTTCCAAAGCGCGGTATTCAAAAAAGCTTTGTCATGGGCACTGGCATGCGCGATCAATACGGAATGTCCGATAAAAGCCATAAAATCATGCAGCCCTTCAATCAAAGAAGGCGCATCTTCCACCATTGCCGGCGTAATGCCAGTCAAATCCGTGATGTGCGGAGGAATACCGATGCGCGGATTGACCAGCGTATAAAACGTCTCGTCTTCCAGCACCTGTCCTCCTCTCATCTTGACGGCTCCGAACGATAGAATCTCGTCTCCCTTTTGACAATTGAAGCCTGTCGTCTCCAAGTCGAACACTACAGTCTCCAATTCATTCAGCGGGGTGATCAAAGCTTCCGGTCTGCGCTGTTCCCGGCTGAGCGAGCGGATGAATGCCATCTGATGGGCACTCTGTCCCCCGAATACCGACGCTACCGCCGAAGGGACGCCCCCGCCGCGCAGCATGTTCCAAAATCCGCTTCTCGACCCAGCCGGTCCCTTCATGCGCGTCTCCTTTCTGCGAATCTGAGCTGACGCTGAAGCACGCGGTGCAGCTTGCGTACCAGAATCAGGCCGTCGCGCAGTTCATAGAACTGCTCTTTTTTCTTCAATTCGTCGCTGAGCAGATACCCGGAACTCTCCAGCAGTCCCTCGCGCTCCGTTGCCTCAGTCAAGCCGCGCAGGCGGAGCGCCGTGCGAAAAGCTTCGTAGGTCGGCTCGAGAAGCGGTAACGAAGCGGCCTCGAACTGAATCAACCGTTCAAGCCGCTTCAATGTGGAGGATTCCTCCACATCGTGTTGAATCGCAAAAAAGCGGGCAGCATTTACAAGCGGAATATACATTCCGTACTTGACGTCAAAATCGCCGGCATGATCGCCGAAGCGTTCGGTCACGACCTGTCCCAGTACGTTTAACGTTTTCTTGTGGCGAACGGTATTACGTAAAATGGCGGCATGCAAAGCGGCATTGCCGCGTACTCCGTCGTAAAAGTCCCTGCGCCATTTGCCGGCCAATTCGGCATCGCCGGCAATCAAACGAAGATCGGAAGCAATAATCAGATAGCGTACGGGTTCCCAGCTAAGATCACTGCGCCATTCTTCCAGTTGCCTTGCCCATTCGGAAGAAGTCCGGCGCCACCTGGGCTCCGAACACATGACCTTTCCCTCGCATTTCTCATAACCTGCCGCCTCCAAAATATCCGTCAGCCGACGACCGAATTCTTCAAAATACGATTCTTTGTCGATATGTTCCGCGTCCGACAAAATCAATCCGTTATCCTGATCGCTCCAAAGCGTCTGCTCCTGCCTGCCCGCACTGCCGAATACGACGAAAGCATAAGACACGGGAGGCGGACCGAAGCCCGCCTCCCCCATCTCACGCTCGCACAATTCGACCGCGTGCTTCATGAGGCGGTCATGCATATCGTTGATTGAAGCGTTCCGGCCGAGAATATCAAGGCCGGTTCCCGCTTCCGCTAACTCTCGTTGCATCTCGACCCTTTTTGCGCGCAGCGCTTCGGGGGAACGGATCTGCGATAAATCTTCGCGGGATACGAATGAATGGTCCGTGTACGAATCAGTCGGCTTCACCGGATTCCCCCCTTTCTGATCATAAGCGCTTGTTTCCGAATTTCGGAGTTTCGAATTACCTTACATGTATCTAACATTTATTTATTTTAACTTCCAGTTTCATCTTTATGCAACCTCATGTCTGCAAGTAAATCTTAAGCGTTAGCCGGCGTGCGTTTGCTGCCCGAATCCGGGCTTGTCGGACCGTGGAAAGTCGTTTCGCCAGCCATTTTCATTTGCTCCGGATAACCATAGTTGCCATGCTCGCTGATATCCAGACCCATCATTTCTTCTTCTTCGGTTACGCGGATGCCCATTGTTGCTTTGAGGATTGCGAAGATCACGAAGGTTACGGCGCCTACGAAGGCCAGTGTGCCGACAACGCCGAGTGCTTGAACGCCCAATTGGTGCAGCCCGCCGCCATAGAACAGGCCGGCTTGTCCAAGACCTTTTTCAGTAGCCAGTGCAGGTGTCGCGAAGAAACCTGTGCAGAGCGCGCCCCAGATGCCTGCTACGCCGTGTACGGAGAATGCGAAGACCGGATCATCGACGCCTGCTTTTTCAAACCATTGCGCCGTGAAGAATGTCAGTACGCCTGCCACCAGACCGATGACTACAGCTGCCCACGGTTCAACGAAGGCACAAGAGCCCGTGATCGCAACCAATGCTGCCAATACGCCGTTCAACATGCTTGGGATGTCGGCTTTGCCGAATACCATCCAGGAGATCAACAGTGCCGCTACGCCGCCTGCTGCCGCTGCGATATTCGTCGTCAATGCTACATAAGCGAAGAAACCGTCCATGACCGTCAACGCACTACCCGGGTTGAAGCCGAACCAGCCTACCCACAGAATGATTACGCCGAGTACCGACAACACTTGGTTGTGTCCCAGAATGCTGTTCGGCTTACCTTCTTTGCTGTATTTACCCAAGCGGGGTTTGAGCATAACGGTCGCCACAAGTGCCGCCGTAGCCCCTGTTAAGTGAACGACTGTCGAGCCTGCAAAGTCTTGCATGCCCATTTGCGCAAGCCAACCGCCGCCCCATACCCAGTGTGCAATAATCGGGTAGATAATGATGGTGAAGAGAGCGCCGAAGACGATGTATACGCTAAGTTTGGCGCGTTCTGCAAGACCGCCGCCCGCAATCGCCAGCGATACGCCCGCAAAAGCCAGGTGGAACAGGAACATCAGCGATACCGGAACACCCAGTTCGTTAACCGAGTTGAACGATGAAGCTTGTCCGTCTCCTCCGAAGAAAAAGCCTTCAAAGCCGAAGAATCCGTTGCCGTTACCGAACCCGAAGGCGAATCCGAAAGCCCAGAACGCGATACTTGCAACGCCGAAGGAAAGGATTGTCTTGCCCGCTACGTGACCGGCGTTTTTCATTCGTACTGAACCCGCCTCAAGTAAAGCGAATCCCGCTTGCATGAAGATAACCAGTACGGCTGCGATAAATACGAAAGCCGAGTTCACGCCTACCGTCAATGCTTCGCCGTCTACCGCTTCCGCCGCATACGCGCTAACCGGAAAAGCCGATACCGCCGTCAGTGTCCCAAGTGCCAACCACCATTTCTTTCTCAAATTCCCCACGCCCTCTTCATGTTATTTTTTCTAACACAATGTGAAATCCTTGATGTCATTATAGACCGCGGCAAGAAAGCTGACAAGTGTATTTTCATAAAAAAAAAGAAAATTTATTTCAAACGCTTTTTAGCGAGCAAAAATTTGACCTGCGTTAATGCGGTGATGCGTACTTTCGGTTTGAAAGTATGACGTTTGACTGTACGCTTTGGGTTGGATATAATTGAATTTGTCAAGAGTTTCTTTTAAGAAAGGGTGAGGCAGCGATGGGGATATGAAACTGTTCAGGATCGGAGAACTGGCCCGTGCCGCAGGAACCAGCGAACGTACCATCGACTATTACACCAAGTTGGGATTGATTCATCCGCAGGACCGCTCGATGACCAACTATCGATTATACGGACCTGAAACCCTGCTTCGTCTGGAGCGTATTCATGAGTTGAAAGACGAAAAGTTTACATTGGAAGAAATTCGCGAACGACTCGACAAATGGAGCGCAGCTTCGGGAGACGAACGCGTTTCGGAGAAGCTGACCTTGCTCGAAAGCCATTTGGCGCAGGTCGAGAAGGAATTGAAGGAACTGCAACCGCTGCTTCAGGATCTCGATCCGGCGCAAGCGCGCAAGACCTTTTCTCAACTGCTTCCGCAAGGCATCGCCTGCATGGAAGCCATCAAATTGCTGTTGGGGCAGCCATGATCGATTATTTGAATATGGAGGGAACAAGCACATGAGTTTTAACGCGTTTATGTACATTCTGATCATTCCGGCCTTCATTTTGACCATCTGGGCACAGTTTCGGGTCAAGGGGACGTTTAAAAAATGGAGCGAAGTACCGGTGAACAGCGGTATTACCGGCTATCAAGCCGCACGCCATATGCTCGATACGCACGGGCTGCACGACGTACAGATCGTAACGGTACCCGGAACGCTGTCCGACCACTACAATCCGGTGAATCGCACCGTTGCCTTATCCGAAGACGTCTACTACGGAAACAGCATCTCCTCCGTCTCGGTCGCGTGCCACGAGATCGGCCACGCGATTCAGCATCAACAGGCTTACCCGATGTTGGCATTGCGCCACAAGATCTTCCCGGTCGTCAATTTCGCTTCCGGCGTCGCGCCGTTTCTGATCTTGGCCGGTTTTTTCTTCAGCCATACGCTGATCGGCTTGGGTATTCTGTTCTTCGCCGTCACGGTAATCTTCCAACTTATCACGTTGCCGGTCGAGTTCAACGCCAGCAACCGGGCCAGAGAAATCATGGTCTCCGAAGGCTACATCACCAATGAAGAAGAACGCGGCGTGGGCAAAGTCCTGAACGCTGCCGCGCTGACTTACGTAGCTGCCGCATTGGTCGCTCTGCTTGAACTGATTCGTCTGATCGGAATTTTTAACAGCCGCGACTAACGCCGATTCTCCGCAATCGCGCTTTCATTCGAAGGCAGTTGAATACACGCATACAAAACCGGCGCAGTCGCTCAGACTGCGCCGGTTTTGTATTTTCTTGGATAGAGTTGTGTACGATAGGTGTAAAAAGACGACAATCTTCGTCTGACGGACGATAAATACTGGCTAATTCTCTTGGTTTTATGGTACTATACATCTACTTTAACATTGCAGTCGATTGCAGCTTTCGCACCCAAAAGGAGAAGGTTTGTGAACCTATCAGTGTGGTATGATCTCTTCTTGTTCGCCTTGTTGTCCGTCTTGCTGGTCTACATTTTCTTCGCAGTTCGGATTACGAATCTACATAAAGTCTATTTCGTTTTCCACTTCTTCATGATGTTATGGCCGCTTTGTCAATTCGCTACGCACATCGTACAGGATGTTCAATTGCAGTTCCTCTACGTTTCGTTATCCTTCGTCGCATCCCTCATGCTTGCAAGCGGCTGGCTGCTGTTCACGTTGTTCCTTGCGGGAGACGAGAAACGATTAAGCCCCAAGTCCATCGCGCTGCTGTTCGTTCCCGCAGCCGTTGCCTCGCTCGGGACGATGATTAACCCGTTCCATCTGTTCGCCAGTCCCACGACCGACAATTACGTCGACCGTTCCTACGGTTCGCTGTTCTGGCTAACCATGACGGTCATCGCCGGATATTTCCTCACCTCGTTGGTTGTCCTCCTGCGCGCCGTACGATCTCATTCGTCTTCTCCAAGCCTTAAAAAGCAGATTCGTATCGTTTTATGGGGCGTGAGCGCATTGGTCTCCTTTGTCGCGATCGATATTCTGCTCAACGTTGTGCTTGCCAAGTTTTTGCCGATCATCCCCGGACTGACTTCGCTCGGTATTTTTATTGCCGATCTGTTTTTCATTTTCGTCATCACCCGGTACAAAGTGTTTGATCTGGTATCGATTGCGCACGAAGACATCATCAATACGATTCCGCACGGCATTCTCGTATTGGATGAAGACGATGCCGTGGTTGAAGCGAACCGCGCGCTCCGACTTTTTATCGATGCCGAAGTCGGGGAGTTGTTCGATATCGAAACCTTTCTGTCCTCGGTCCGGGCAATAGAAGACCCTCGTCAGTTCCTGAATCATTATAAGCGAAAAGAGCGCGACTTGTTCCAGATCGAGCTGACTTCGAACCGCGGAGACGGACTTCATTTCATTTTGCAAACGTCGCCGATCTTCGATGCCTCGCGTTCGCCGATCGGCCATATCCTGACCTTCCAGGACGTTTCGCAGGAGCGGCGCCTGGTTCAAGAGTTGAACCGTCAGAATGACGTTCTGCATGAGCGCAACCGCTCGCTGGATCGGACGCGTCTCGAACTGTCGCAAGCCAACCGCAAGTTGGAGGAGATGGCGCTGACCGATAGTCTGACAGGCTGCTACAACCGCCACTACTTGACTCAACGCCTGACGCAGGAAATGACGGCAAACGTCGAGCAGCGCATTCCGTTTTCTTTTATCCTGTTCGATATCGACTTCTTCAAAATGATCAATGACCGCCACGGTCACGTGGCAGGAGACGAAGTCTTGTACCGCACGGCGCAGATCGTCAAGCAGCGTATCCGCAGCACAGACATTTTGGCACGCTACGGCGGCGAGGAATTCATTCTATACCTGCCGTGCACAGAGAGAAAAATGGCCGAGAAAATTGCCGAGCAGGTACGCGCCGCCGTCGAAAGCAACTTCGTGAAACTCGATCAGTCGGCAGAGCCGGTTAACGTCACTGTGAGCTTGGGCGTATTATCTATCGAGGACTTCGAGCATCAATACATGCCGGATAACTTGGAAGAATATCTGACACGTTTATTTGCAGAAGTCGACAAGCCCTTGTATCAGGCAAAAAAGAACGGACGCAACCGAATTGAGTTTGCCGATATTCGCCAGATTTCGGATGACGGAACATTTGAAGCAAGAATGTGAAAAAGCAACGGATAAGGCTAAGCGCACAGCCTTCATTCGTTGCTTTTTTCATTTTATGGGTTAAAGTGGCTTGACAGTTCCAAGTCTTAGTTTTATGGTTGATTAATAGACTAACTAACCGCAAATGATCGACTTTATTCCAAAGGAGATTTCCGATGCCTATCTCTGCTTCACTTCCGAATCTGATGAAAACAAGACGCTGTTTATTCATTTTCCTGACTTTACTGCTCTTGTTGACTACACTGCCCAAATCTTCATTTGCTAACTCCGATCTCCGTCATGCAACGCCTTCCGGAATTCCAGTTCAAGATTTAGAAGCTTACATTGATGAATTCGTCGAACCTTACATCGGGAAAACAACCGCAGCCGCCTCGATCGCCGTGGTTCAAGATGGACGTACGGTTTTCTCCAAAGCTTATGGTTACGCCGATATTCCAAACCGGATTCCAGCTACTCCGGATAGTATCTTCGAATGGGGTTCGATCAGCAAATTGTTTGTATGGACGTCCGTAATGCAACTGGCGGAATCGAATCAACTGAATCTGCAGACGGATATCCGCGAGTATCTGCCCGATCATTTTTTAAAACGATTGCGTTATGACGAACCGATCACTTTGCTCCATCTGATGAATCACACCGCCGGATTCGAGGAGTATATGTTCGATATGGCTTATACGGCTCCTGAGCAAGTATCCTCTTTGGAAGAAGGTCTTTTACGAGCAGAACCTGCACAAATCTATCCTCCCGGGCAAACGGTTGCCTATTCGAATTATGGAAATTCTCTGGCTGCCTATATCGTGGAACGGGTATCCGGGCAGTCGTATGCCGACTATGTGAACGAACATATCCTGCTCCCGTTAAAAATGAATCACACCGAAATCCGCTCCGTTTTGGATGATCGACCGGACTTGCTGCGCAGTAAAGCCAAGGGCTATTTATCCGTTGAAGACGGACAAACTGTCGAAGGTCCCTGGAACTATATGTCCATGTATCCGAACGGAGGCGCTAACGGCACGGCTGAAGATCTTGCTCGTTTTGCGATGGCTTTAATGCCGGCATCCCATGAACAATCTTCATTATTTAGCCAATCCCGTACCTTATCCGACATGCTCAGCTCTTCAAAATCCGATGATCCTTACATGCCCGGAATCGCTCACGGCTTTTGGGAATATCCGGGTGCGGCTCGCACGCTCGGACACGGAGGCAATACAATGGCGTTCTCCAGCAGCCTTCAGTTCGCGCCTGACGAACATTTTGCTGTCGTGGTTCTCACTAATCAAGCCGGAGAATCCCATCTGGTACACGGGTTGTCGCAGGCCCTGATCGGAAGCCCGGAGATTCCCGCTTCCGATCAAATGCTACCCGAATCCTCCTTGGTCACCGGAAGCTTCGTTGCAGCCAGACGTCCCGACCAAGGATTTATGAGCGTCTATCCCTACTTGTCGCTGATGCGCGTCACCTCCGACAAAAAAAACGCTCTGACCGTTAAGCTCGCCGGATACGAAGGCGCGTACGAACAAGTTCGACCTTATTTATACCAAAGAACCGGCGGCGATTCCGAGTTAGGGGCCTGGCCTTTTATCTTTTTCCAAACGGATCAAGGATCAGTAACGCGGGTTTCGCTTTATACGAGTGATTATCTGCCTTTGTCCGCCGGCCGTTCCCTCGCTCTGCTCATTGTGCAAGGGATTGCGGCTATCGTTGCCCTGCTCTTCTTCCTGATCGCTCCGTTCTTGTTGCTGTTGGTTACATGGTTTAAGCGAAAAGGACAAACGGGCGGCCGCTTCACTCCGCTGCGGATCAAAACGCTGATCTTTATGTTCAGCGGAACGCTTTTGGCAGCCAACAATCTCCTGCTTGCTTATCGGATGCTGAGTCAAAACGAGCGGCCGTACAGCGATGTGCTGCCGCAGGTGATCTTGAACAGCATATTTGCAGGAGCCGGCTTGATTGCTCTGATTGCGCTTCTGTTGGAAATCAAACGACGGCCGCTGTTGGGCAAGCGCTCTAAAGTTGGCGTGGGAGTTTCCATTCTGCTCTGGGTTATCTTGATCGTATTGCTGATTGTGTGGCAGTTTTATCGCTGAGATGCTGAACATTAAAAAAGCCGCTTCCTTTTTTTAAGAGGAGGCGGCTTTTTCCTTTTGAAATTCCTATTCGTTGAGGAGTGCTGAGGGCGGCTGCGGGAGAAATTCATTCAAGACGCTGTCTCACGCAAAAAGCTTACAGCTTTCCGCGTTCAAAGGCGTCTTTCATTGAATTTCTCCCTCCGCCTATCGCTTCGCTCAGGCTATCAGGACTTTCTAACTTATTTGTTTACTATAATACATAGTAGACATGTCTTTTTAACTACACTCACTTATCGGCCAACGCCGCAGCAGCGGAGCGCCGTAAGAATGGCTGAGAAGCGGAGCGCTCGCCTTTGCAGCGAAGTTGCGACAGCGATCGAAGCCATCTTACGGCGCGCAGCGGTCTCCCGGAAGCTCAGCCGATCTTTTTCCCGATCGGCAGGCGTACGAGCAGTCCATACAGGAAGAAGCCTGCGATGGCGCCGCCGATGTGGGCGGAGATGTTGACGTTCGGCGTCGCGAAGCTCATGATCAAGCCCATGACGAGCAGAATATAGACCGTTTGCCGCGATCCTTTGTCCATTTTGGCTCGCTGGAACAGCGCCATGTACAAGAAAGCGCCGTAACCGCCGTAGATTGCGCCCGACGCTCCGACGGAGATGAAATATTCGCCGGCTCGATTGTAAAAGCCCATACTGATTAAGTTAGCAATGATTCCGCTAGCCAGGTAAAGAACCGCGTAACGAACATGTCCCAACAATCGTTCAAGCGGCGGTAAGAAGACCATAATGGCAAAGCAGTTGAAGAGCAAGTGCTCAAAGCTGCCGTGCAGGAAAACCGAGGTCAGGTAACGCCAAGGCGAATCGACGTTTTCAATACCTGGAACGCCGACAACATTGGACAAAGCTCCATATTGAAGCAGGATCGAGCCGGAAGCGTCTCGGCTGTAAGCTCCGTTCACCGCCAATACAATGAACATCACGACATTGACCAACACAAGAAGAGCCGTGACCGGATAAAACTTCAGGTACTGGTTCCATTTTTCGTACCTTACAAAAATCATCATTTTCCTCTTTTCCAACAGATCATGTCCGAAAATTCCGAAGAAATCTGACTTAGACTCGTTTTCGGACACGCTCTATTCTCTTTTTTGCAAACAATCCGTTAAAAACATTATAATAAAAACGTACGGGAAAATCCAAAATCCCGATTATCGTACGTTGATCTCAGTCATGAGCACGTACTTGCAGGAAAATCCAAGGAGGTTATTCACAATGGCACAACAAAGAACCGGCGTCGCCACATTTAAAGGCAACCCGATCACCCTGATCGGTCCCGAGTTGAAAGTCGGAGATTCGGCCCCGGACTTCAAGCTGAACCGCAATCTGCTGGAGGAAGCTTCCCTGAAAGACTTTTCCGGCAAAGTGAAACTGATTAGCGTCGTTCCTTCGCTCGATACCGGCACTTGCGATGCGCAAACGCGTCGTTTCAATACGGAAGCTGCCGATCTGGGCGAGAATGTGGTCATTTTGACCGTCAGCGCCGATCTTCCGTTTGCACAAGCCCGTTGGTGCGGAGCGGCAGGCGTGGATCAAGTGATCACCCTGTCCGATTACAAAGGCCATTCGTTCGGCGAAGCTTACGGCGTTCTAATCGAAGAATTCCATTTAGACATGCGTGCAATCTTCGTACTCGATGCGAATGATCGCATTACTTACGTTGAATATTTGAAAGAAATGAGCGAACACCCGAACTATGAAGAAGCGATTGCAGCCGTAAAAGCTTTGCTGTAATACGCCGTTCTTCACACATAAGCATGAAAAAACGTACCCGCCCTCGGAACTCCGTGGAGCGGGTACGCTTACATGAAAGCCGAAAAACGGCGCTGTCCATTTTTTCGAAAATTGATATTTCTCCAAGCGACTATTTGATGGCCTTAGCCCACTACCCTGTTGTCTTATGTGATGCCAATTTTTTGTCGAGGATCGTGAACAAGCTTATAATCGTACGGTAGTTTGCACCCAGATCACCTAAAGAACCACGGGATGCCGAATAGATATCGACAGCGCTTTTGACCGGACCTACAGCCAGAACCGAAACGGTGATATCCATCGTCCGACCGAACTTCGTACGCTTCTCCAAGATGATTTCTCCCACGTTAGGCACTTCATGCAGTACCTTATAGCCGGGAATCTTTTTCAGCGTCGAGCTGACTTCTTCCCAAGCTTTGTCCCTGGAAAGGCTATAGTATCTCGTTTTCATTTTAGGATCGGTCGCGCGATCACTCGTGCCTTCCTGGCTGCGAATGATTCCGATCAATGTACGTTTAAACGACAAGATCTTTCCTCCTTTGACGTTACCCTCATTCTATTCTCTAGTTTAGCATTGTTCGATTAATAACAAAAGAAAAACACAGCAAAAAAGCGTTCCCGCTCCGGGAACTTCCCCGGCGCAAGAACGCTTGATCCCATTCGGGACAAAGGGCGCTTCAGCCTATGTAACTGACCACTCCCTGATTTGGACAAAAAGAGATCCCGCTCTGCCGTCCGGTAACATTGTCTCGAACCTGCTATCGCAGGTGGGTGACCGCAAGACGGGCTTTGAAGTCCCCATGTCATATAGACAGGGCTTTTCATCGCGGCGCCTAATGTAGATCTCCCGAGACTTCATCATTGGTTCAAAACAACGAAAGACCGAAACGTACATCGCAGGATGTAGAGTTATTATAGCGCTTACGACACTCAATGTAAACTCTACCGCGCTCTTTTGTTAAAAAATGCTCACTTTTCTTTTCTCTCTTTTTTCTCTTTGCCCAGTTCGATCAGTTCGGGCTCGCCTTTCGAATTTTGCTCCTCTTCCCGCTTTTTCGCCTGATCCTGCATCTTCTGGAAGGTCGCATAGAAGTTCAAGAAAGCAAACCAAGCGATCACGCTGCCCGCCGCAATCACATACAGCACGGGCATATACGTCCAACAAATATAGATGACCGCGATTGCGCCGATCAGCGTCGAGAAAACGCGGAACGGACGCAGCAGCGTAAGCAAAATCGCATTTTTCAGAATACCGCCTATTTTCATATGGTAATGGGCAACCATAGAGAAGAAGTTGAACAGCGATACGAATAGCAGAATCATCAGGATCAGCATCAGAATGCCGAACAGCTGCATGTTGCGGAACTGCACCATGTAGACCGTGATATCCACGTACATGACCACGAACAACAGCGTATAGAAGATGCCGCCTACCAGACTTTGCTTGTAGTTTTCTTTGTACCCTCTAAAATAAGTACGGAAAATTTTGACGTCCGGTTCCCCCATCACCCATTTTCGCGTAACGGTGAACATCGCCGAAGTCGCCGGGAACAATGTAAGCGGAGCCAGAATTCCTAACGCCCAATTCAATGTCAGTGCTTCGTTCACATACTGCGGGTCGATCGCCAATCGCATGTACAAGATGAATAAAAACGGCGCCGAACACAGCACCCAGAGCAGATTCGTTCCCGAGATCCTCATAATCCACTCGGTCAGGCGGTAGATGCCCCCCGTAAGCCCCCTAAATTCCAACAGGTATTCCTCCTCAAAAATCGCATAATCGCTAAACCACCATATTGATAGTTCAATTATACCGATTATATCCACTAAAAACCACTCTTATCAAAAAGGCTTTCGAAACGTTTTGTTGTCAGCGAGCTTGCTTCTTCTCCATGCAAAAAAGACGACGCATTGCTGCGCCGTCTTTTGCTTATCTTAAAAATTAACCTTCGAAGTTATCACGCTTCGGAGCCGGACGATCTCCTTGGTACGAGGACTTGCCTCCGCGACCTTGGTATCCGCCTTCTTTCGAACCTTTGTAGCCGCCGGTTCCGCCGCTACGGCTGCCTTGGTAACCGCCGCTGCGTCCGCCGCTGCTGCTTCCGCCTTTGTAGCCGCCGCCTTTATAGCCGCTACCGCTTCCGCCTTTGTAACCACCGCCGCTACGAGCGCCGCCGTAGCTACCCGATGGTTTGCGACGCTTCACGCGAACCGGATCTTCCGGAGTCAGCTCGACCTTGGCATCTTTCTTCTCGCCGGTCATCAGCTTCATCGCAGCCGACAGCAGGTTCACGGAATCGTACTGTTCCAGCATTTGGATCGCGATTGCTTTGTACTCGTTCAACTCGCCGTCTTGTACCACTTCGAGCAGACGCTCGGCCAAGATGCGTTGTTTGCCTTCGATCGCTTCGCTCATGGTCGGGAGCGGTTTGCGCGTAATCTTGTGACGCGTGACGCGTTCGATGAAGTTCAGGTGATCCAGTTCGCGCGGCGTTACGAACGACCATGCTTTACCTTCTTTACCTGCACGACCCGTACGGCCGATCCGGTGAACATAGCTCTCCGGATCTTGCGGAAGGTCGAAGTTGATTACGTGCGTAACGCCCGATACGTCGAGACCGCGTGCCGCAACGTCCGTTGCAACCAGAACTTCGATGCTGCCGTCGCGGAATTTGCGCATTACGGCATCGCGTTGGTTCTGCGAAAGGTCGCCGTGCAAGCCGTCAGCCGAATAGCCGCGTTTTTGCAGCGCTTCTGCCAATTCGTCAACCCGACGCTTTGTACGTCCGAACAGGATAGCCAGTTCTGGCGATTCCATGTCGATCAAACGAGTCAGAGCTTCGAACTTCTGACGCTCAGGCACTTCGATGTAAGCCTGATCGATCAGCGGAGCGCTGATTTGCTTAGGGATAACCGATACATGCTGCGGGTTTTTAAGGAATTGCTCAGCCAGACGTTTGATGTTCGCAGGCATCGTTGCCGAGAACAGCAACGTTTGACGCTCTTCCGGAACCAGCTTCAGGATCGACTGAATGTCTTCCATGAAGCCCATGTCGAGCATTTCGTCCGCTTCATCCAATACAACGGTTTGAACGTCGTCGAGCTTGATCGTTTTACGGTTGATGTGGTCAAGCAGACGTCCTGGCGTACCGATGATGATTTGCGGCTTTCTTTTCAGCGCGCGGATCTGACGAACGATATCTTGTCCGCCGTAGATTGCCAAAGAACGAAGTCCTTTGAAACGTGCCAGCTTCTCGATTTCGTCGGCAACCTGAATCGCGAGTTCGCGGGTAGGCGCCATGATCAGTGCCGAGATTTTTTCTTCTTCGCGGGCGATCTTGCTGATCATCGGAATGCCGAAAGCTGCCGTTTTACCTGTACCCGTTTGAGCTTGTCCGATCATGTCGCTTCCGCTCAGGGCGATTGGAATCGCCTGCGATTGGATCGGTGTTGCTTCTTCAAAGCCCATTTCCGTGATTGCTTGTAATACCTTTGGTTCCAAATCGAAGTCTACAAAATTTGCCAATAGATTCATGCTCCTTTTATTGTAAGCGGACCGCCACTTTGCTTATGGACAATCTGCTTTCGTATTCTGTATTCTTAAGTAGCCGCAACCGATCGATAACCGAAGGGTTCCTCATATGCTGATGACACCAAGTTTTCCGCACCTACTTGGACAAGGGAGGAGCTTCTTCAACGCCGAAGCTGAAAAGCTGAAGCTATATTATATACCGTTTATCCTTTAACTCGTGATTCTTCCGTTCAGCCGCTGACGGTTACGGAAACGAGAAAGATCTACTCAAGAACATCTAAATCATTATAGCATAAGCGACTATAAAAAAGCCAGTAAACCTTTCAACGGATTGTCACATTTTTTCACGATTTTCATTTTCGTTCTTGTTTTTTCATTTTCTTTTTCAGGAGTGGTGAGGTTTGTTTATTCGTATCGGTCATATCGTAACAACGGTCGTCGGGGCTTTATTAATCGCGGCCGGCTTTAACCTGTTCTTGATTCCGCATCAACTGCTCAGCGGCGGCGTATCCGGCTTATCCATGCTGACCGGCTACTTTACCCCGATCTCCATCGGCGTGCTGTATTTCGTTTATAACGTCCCTATGCTGATCGCCGGTTGGTTCCTGCTCGGGCGACGCTTCATTCTGCTCAGCATCGTATCCGTTGCCGCTGTTACGGTATTAATTACCGTCGTGCCCGAGCGCATGGTCGCTACCGATCCCATCCTGTCCTCCGTATTCGGCGGCGTGTTAGTTGGCGTAGGCGCGGGCATTTCCTTCCGCGTAGGCGGCTCAAGCGGCGGCTTCGACATTCTAGGTTCTATCGTCACGCGTTATCGCGATTTCCCGGTCGGAAATGTGCTTGTAGCGATGAACGGCTTGGTCATCGTTGCGATGGGTTACCTTCAAAACGATTGGAACCTGGCGCTTCTGTCGATGGTCTCCATTTATATCACGGGAAAAGTCGTCGACATGATCCATATCAGCCACACCAAAGTTACCTTGTTCATCGTGACGAACGATACGGACAAAATGTTGGAACGCCTGCTCCAGATCGAACGCGGCATTACCCGCATCCCAGCCGAAGGCGCGTTCTCCCATGCCAAAAAAGACATGCTGATGACGGTTACCACGCGCTACGAGCTGGCCGAACTCAAACGCATCATAAAAGAAGCCGACCCTCTCGCTTTCGTCAACATCGTCGAAACCGTAGGCGTAATGGGCTCGTTTCGGAAGCGCTCTGTGTGAAGCCTTTTTTTCGGCTTCGGGAAAGTCCTGTTCGCTGGGGAACGCCGCTTGGCGGGCGGAGGATCAAGTGCGTTTCGGTCGCGTGTTGAAATCGGGAAGCTTGATCTGAATGTAATGAGGCTTCCCGATTTCAAAGGCGATCGCTGGCGCTCCTGCACTGCACTTGATCCTCCGCCCTTGTGCGGCAAGCCCGCTCAAGAACTTCCTTAAGACCGAAGCGGCCTTTACAGGCGCTTCTTTTTTTGTGGTGTAGTTTTTCATAAAAACTGCGCAAACAAAAGTTCATTAGATCCTTTCAAGGTTTTGAAAGCTGCGGAGCGTGGGGGGCGGAGGGGGGAATTCAGTGAAAGGCGCCTTTGAACTTGGAAAACCTACATCTTAAATTTCAATCCAGTTTTCCAAGTGAGACAGCGCCTTGAACGAATTCCCCCCGCAGCCCCCTCCCACACGCTTCTTTCGCGAACATAACCGCGATGTGATATAATAACCCCGTACCAACTTCATGGTTCGCTTTTCGCAGGTATTCGAGTCAGACAATGACGCACGATTCCGGAAAAGAAAGGGTGACGACTATGGAAATGGAAGCCGTAAAACTTGAACAAATCGTGATGAAATGGTACCCCGACATGCTTTCGTTCTTGAAGCAGCAAGAGTTGGATTCCGTGATCGTCCTTCGTGACGGCCTGGGAATTCTCGAAGCCGAAGACGCGCTTGACATTATCCATCACAGCATCCTCGAACATCAGTCGCCGGAAGTTTTGCATTAACGATCAGCTTTGACAAGGTATTGGGTTGAGTCTTTTCAATAAGTTCTTCCAATAGGCCGCTCTCTTCCTTAGGGAAGGGGCGGCCCTACATATGAGCATTGACAAAATCGCAGTACCTTGCCAACGCTAGTAGATTCGTCGCTTCTTCGGAAGGTTAAAGGTTGAAGGTGTGTCTTCCGGCAATGAAGAGGATTTTGCATTTCCCGGAATAATCAGGCATTCGTGACAAATTTGTTGCCTCACTTGATGAGAAAAACGCTATACTGGTAAAGGCTTTCGCAGCCGAGAATCACCTACAGACGAGGGAGAGAATACAATCATGGATATCTTATGGAGCCTGCTGGCTCTCACGGTAAGCAGCCACAACCCCGAAAGCGCACCCGCAGAACCGATTAATGCCAATCCGATCACGGTCGCGGTCGAATCGGCTTGGAATCTCAGTACGCTGACGGCTCAAAAAGACAGCGTGGTCATCGATGCGGACAACCCTCCGATCAAAATCGATCCGCAACCCGACGCGCCTAAGGTCAAAGGCATTTATGCTACGGCTTACAGCGCAGGCGGCGCAAGAATGACCGAACTGCTCGATCTGCTTGACAATACCGGTCTTAACTCGATGGTTATCGATATCAAAGACGACTTGGGGTACATAACGTACAAAACCGAAAATCAGGAACTGCTGAAAATGGGCACGGCGCAAAAGTTCATTCCGGACATCGACGCGCTGATGACCAAGTTGAAAGACCACAACGTTTACCCGATCGCCCGGATCGTCGTGTTCAAAGACACGGTGCTGGCTGAAAACCATCCGGAACTTTCTTTCACGGACTCCAGCGGCAAAGTATGGAAAAACGGCGGCGGCGACGCGTTCGTAAACCCGTACAGCAAGGAAGTCTGGGATTATAACGTCGCAATCGCCAAAGAAGCCGCGGCGCTCGGATTCAAAGAAATCCAGTTCGACTACGTCCGCTTCGCGGAAGGCTTCGAGAAACGCGCCGACACGCTCAAATACGAAAAAGACGGCGACAAATCGCGTACCGAAGCCGTATCCGAATTCGTGCAATACGCGCGCAAAGAACTGGCGCCGCTCGGCGTCCGCGTCTCCGTCGACATCTTCGGCTACGCGGCCTCCGTTCCGGCTGCCGACGGCATCGGGCAAGACTTCACCAAAATTTCGGAAAACGTCGACGTTATCGCGCCGATGGTCTATCCGAGTCACTACTCGACCGGCTGGTTCGGCGCGAAAGACCCGGACAAAGAACCTTACGTGACGATCAAAGGCTCGATGGTCGACACGTTCAAAAAGCTCGACGAGATCGAAGACGAATCGCAGCGTCCGATCGTGCGTCCGTGGATTCAAGACTTTACCGCAAGCTGGCTCGGCAGCGGCCACTATACGAAGTACGGCAAAGCCGAAGTGGATGCGCAAATCAAGGCCATGGCCGATATGGGCGTAGACGAGTATCTGCTCTGGAACGCCTCCAACCGCTACACCAAAGACGCCAATTACGGTCCGAAGGACTGATTGTCCAACCTCAACTTTACCGAGCGATACGTTCATGCGGACGCAAACGCGCGGCAACAGCCCGGCCTGCCACGGCCGGGTTTTTGCCTGCGTCCGTTTCGGGCGCCATTATCGTTATCTGAAAGGATCTGCCAACCGATGCATGCCGCTTCAAGCTTCAAGCAAAAATTCGCACAGTTTCTCGTCGTCTTTCTTCCGATTTTCATCACGCAAATCGCGCTGTCCGCCATGGCCTTTTTCGATACCAGCATGACGGGACACGTCAGCCCGGCCGCCCAAGCGGGAGTCTCGATCGGGGTCAGCCTATGGATTCCGATCCAGACGGGCCTAAACGGCGTGTTGAACGGAATCATGCCGATCGTCTCGCAGCTTATGGGCGGGGGGCGGGAGCGCGATATCCGTTTCAATCTGTTCCAGGGATTGATCTTGTCGCTTCTGTTCTCCGCAGCGGTGCTTCTGATTGGCGGCCTGCTGCTTAAGCCTGCGCTCGGATTCATGAATGCCGAGGCCGAAGTCGCGGATACGGCGTATAAGTTCCTGCTATGCCTGGCGTTCGGCGTCGTGCCGTTATTCGGTTATACCGTTCTTCGAGGCTGTATCGACGCAATGGGCCAGACGCGCGTCTCCATGGCGATTACGCTCTGTTCGCTTCCGGTGCAACTTGTGCTCAATTACCTGCTGATCTTCGGTAATTTCGGCTTTCCGAAGCTGGGAGGCGTCGGCGCAGGCGTTGCGACCGCCGTTACTTATTGGGTCATTTTTCTGATCGCGCTTATCGTGATGCACCGCTTCGAACCATTTGCCAGCCATGGCTTTTTCCGCAAACGTCATCGCATCTCTTGGGCCAAGCAAGGGGAATTGCTGAAGCTCGGCATTCCGATCGGCTTCGCGACCTTTTTCGAGACGTCCATCTTCGCGGCGGTGACGCTGCTCATGAATCGTTTCGGAACCAACGCTGTCGCTGCGCACTCCGCCGCAATCAACTTCGCTTCGACGCTGTATATGATTCCGCTGGCGATCTGCATGGCGCTCACCATTCTTGTGGGCTACGAAGCGGGAGCAGGACGGCGCAAGGACGCCCGTCAGTATGCCTTTATCGGAATCGGTTCCGCCGTACTGATGGCTCTGGTCACCGCGGTTGTTCTGCTGCTGTTTGCCGACAAAGTCGCGTTGATCTATTCGACCGATCCTGCCGTCACCGCATTGATCGTGCAATTTTTGGCTTATGCGATCTTTTTCCAGTTATCCGACGCTTTGGCAACGCCGATCCAGGGCGCGCTGCGCGGATACAAAGACGTGACTCCTGCTTTTTTCATCACGCTTATCGCTTACTGGGGTATCGGACTTCCGCTCGGATTCGTGTTGGCCGCGTACACCTCGTTCGGTCCGTTCGGCTACTGGATCGGATTGATCGCGGGTCTGGCTGTCGGGGCTGTTCTGTTACTGCTGCGCTTGTTCAAGGTTCAAAGGATGCACGGCAGCTCCCCTGCATCGTCCACGCTTTCTTAAACGGTTAAGTTTTACTGGATATGGACTTCGGTCCGCTTTAATCATATGCCGCTCCTTCATGCAAAAAGGCAGCTCCCGCGTCGTCACGTTCGACGCTCGGAGCTGCCTTTTTTTCGAAATCAAAATAAATCCAACTGCTCCGGCTCGTCCTCGCCAAGAAGCTTCGGCACATTCTGCCCCAGAATCGCCATCAGTTCGCGCGCATTTTCTGCCGCATCGCCTCCGGAGTTGTTGTTAAAAATGATCACGACTTCCTTCGATTGCTGTTCCAGTCTGCGCAGCCGCTCTGCCCATTCTTCCAGCTCCTGCGTATTATAGCGATACAGGTAGCGAACTTCGCGCCAGTTGGGCTGATTGGACGACTGCCAACCGGATACGTTGCGACCGTGCATGCGCACGATCGTCAGTTGATCATCCGTTGCTTCTTCCACGATGGGGACCGAACCGACGCCTGCTTGCGGTTCGTCGCATACGCTGTGAATCCAACGTTCTTCGCGCATGAATTTGAGCGTCCGTTCGCGCATCGCCGGTTGGAACCAGCTCTGATGGCGAAACTCCAGCGCGCAAGGCACATCTTCCATCCGCTCGCGCACCTCGCGCAGCTTGGCTACATTTTCCCGCGTGCAATCAAACCAAGGCGGGAATTGGAACAATGCCGCCTTCAGTTTGTTCGCATGCTGCATCGTGCTGATCGACAATTTGAACGCTTCGAACATCTCGGTCTCGCTGTCGAACGGGATTTTCCCGCGCGAATGTCCGGTCATTCCTTGATAAGCTTTGACGACGAAACGAAAGTCTTTCGGCGTCTCTTGCACCCATTTTTCCATATTGCGCTTCGATTGCACGGCATAAAACATACTGTCCACCTCGACGGTTCCGAACATTTTCCCGTACGTGACCAATTTCTGCTTCGCCGCTTCCTTCGTCGCATAGATATAATCGTGATCGCCCCAACCGGTCAACCCGATCGTGATCATATGCCGCACCTCCTTCATGCCGAATGGCTTGCCTCGTTGTCACTTACCCGTTCTGTGAAAAAAAAGAAACCTTCGCCATCCAAAACGGCAGAACGGCTGCCGCTTCGGAGCAAAGGTTTCGTTGGACGAACCGATTACTGCGACAAGCGCAGAGCCAGCTCGTACATCTCGTGATCGAACGTAGGACGCGTGTTGACGACCTTGTCGATATCCGTCAGCGTCAGCTCTCCTTTGACGATGCCGCAAGCTTTGTCGCTTTCGCCGCGGATCAGCGAGCGTACCGCGAAGTCGCCCAGACGGCTTGCCAGGTTACGGTCGAACGGAGTCGGCGTGCCGCCGCGTTGGATATGGCCCAGCACGGTTACGCGCGCATCGATTTGCTTGGAGCGCTGCGACAATTCGGTCGCGATGTCATCGCCTTTGCCTGCGCCTTCCGCAACAACGATGATACTGTGACGTTTGCCCATCGCGAAGTTATGCGTCATGCGCTGCGCGACTTCATCCAGATCATAAGGGACTTCAGGAACGAGAATCGTTTCCGCGCCCGAAGCCAGACCCGCATGCAGCGCGATATCGCCGCAATGGCGACCCATGACTTCAACGACGGAAGCGCGTTCGTGCGACGACATCGTATCGCGCAGCTTGTTGATTGCGTCGACAACCACGCCTACGGCCGTATCGAAACCGATGGTGTAGTCCGTGAAGGAGATATCGTTGTCGATCGTGCCCGGAAGACCCATCGTATTGATGCCGAGCTTGCTCAGCTTGTTCGCGCCTTGATATGAACCGTCGCCGCCGATGACGACCAGGCCGTCAATTCCGTAGTTGCGCAGGATTTCCGCGCCTTTGCGTTGGCCTTCTTCGGTATAGAACTCTTTCGAACGGGCGGATTGAAGCACGGTTCCGCCGCGTTGAATGATATCGCCGACGCTGCGAAGATCCATCGAGAAAATATCGTTGTTAAGCAGGCCCTGATAGCCGCGTTGAATACCGAAAATCTCGATTCCGTGATAAAGTCCGCTGCGCACGACGGCGCGAAGGGCGGCGTTCATTCCCTGGGAGTCTCCTCCGCTGGTCAATACTGCGATTTTTTTTACTGCTGACATATTACTTCCCCCTTGTTAATGCTGCTTATGTTTGCGGATCCATACACTGTTGACGAAAAAGAACAGGCGAGTCAGCGGGCTTTTCTTCATCAAGCGTTTAGACACGGTTCGCACATCTTTTTGTTGGCTTACTTTCGGGTCGGACAGATACAAAGCAATCAGTCCTTCAATCACCATGCGGTGGAAAGCGGCATGCGGAAGCCCGGCCACGTCGCGGCGCGCCCCGCCCACGATAAACTCGACGCGCTGTAGCATGTCTTCCCCGCTATCATAGTAATTGCAGAAATTCAGGTCCCCTCCGACGCGGTCCTCTTCCTGATCGATCAAATAATCGAGCATGATATGGAGCCCGCAGACGTAAGGAAAATACGACTCGTAGACCGATTTTGCCGCTTTTTCATCGAAATCGTCACGGCTCGCTCCGGCAAAAAGCATGAACATGCCGAGCGTCGAACCGGTGGCAGCGGCGAATTCGTTCCAATGCAAATCAGGTGCCAGATCGGCATGTTCGGCTCTCCAGGTCGTTAGCGACGGCTCCCTCAGCTCGGGGGCGATATGCTTGTAGACTTGAAGATCGCCGTACAAACCGACCAAACGGCGCACATAAGGCTGGGCATGGGCATAACCGGGCAGCTGCCGGATATTTTCCTGACAGGTGGTCACGAGGACATTCAAATACCCTCCGTCCTCCTGTTCGTCACGGAAGCGATAGTAATTTTCCGGCTGTACGGACGGATCGACCGCGTCCAGCATGGACTTATGTAAAAGACGAAAATCTTCCGGGTCCAGCGACGTGCTTCGATCGCACAAATTGTCCAGATAGTCGCTGATGGTCTGAAGGGCTACGATCAGCGGAATCAGTACGTCTTTTTTGTCCGAGTTGATTGCTGCATAGACCGAGCCGCCCTGACAATGAAATTCCTTGTCCGCGATGCTCGCCAGCGCTTGGGTTCGAAGTTCGGGATCGGGAATGGTCGCCGCGCGATCTCTCCAGCCCCCGAGTGCGTCCTTCACGCCCGGTAAAGCGAACTTGTACACCCATCGCATCAAACTGATGGGTTCTTCGGGAACGGTGTAAGCGGTTCTGAGTGGGTTCAAAACGTACCTCCAAATACCAGTCTTAAGTCTGTGGCGCATGCGTTTGCCTGTCGGACAGGCGTAATTGCTTGTTTCGCACGCTCCCGTACCCAAATTCACTTTCCATTATAATATGAGGGTGTAATTTGTACAAATAACCTTCGTCATATTCTCGGCTTTTTTCAGCGTTTTTTCTGCAAAAAGCCATCGCTTCCGCCAATCCTCCCGCGCCGCTCGCCGGATGTGCCGAAAAACGTTCATTTTCGAGAAACTTTCCGTTCGCGCGCTGCAAACGATTTCAGTCGTGCTATACTGGAGAATGATCTATTCGCTCGATTCTCGAGAAAGGGGTTCATCATGTCCGACGTTCCGTTATCCTGGAAGCGCCTGCTCCTGTTTTTCGTTCCGCTGGGCTTGTCCGCTTCGCTCGTTACCTTGTCCCATGTCATTATCAACCGTACGCTGGCCTCCGCCGCCTCGCCGGAGACGGTCATCGCCAGCTACGCGCTCGCCAGCAGCCTGTTGGCCGTTACCGAACGGCCGTCCACGTTGCTGCGGCAGACCTGCTCCGCGCTGGTGCGCGACAAGATTTCGTTTAAAGCGCTCACGTTCGTCACGTACGTATTCCTCGTCTGCGTGCTGCTGATTGGGGGCATCATCGTCTACACTCCCGTGGGGCGCGGCATTTTCGGCGCTTTATTCGGCGTTGATCAAGCGCTGCTGCCGAGCGTGATCGCGGTATACGGCGTATTGATGTTCGTTAGCGTGTTTTCCGTCATTCGCAACATCTACCAAGGGATTATCATCACCAACAACCGTACCAAATGGCTGACCATCGGCATGATGATCCGCTTGGCCGGCATGTATCTGCTTTCCCTGTACTTCGTGAACGTTCAGGGCGTGACCAGCGGGATCGTCGGCGCCATTATCTTCCTGGCCGGCATGGTGATCGAAGCGAGCGTAAGTTTCCTTGAAGGACGCAACATCGCCCGCCGCTTACCTGTCAAAAAGCCGGACCATCACATCGAGACGCGCGGCGACGTGTTCCGTTTTTACAAGCCGCTGCTGTATTCGTCGCTCGTCGCGATGTTTATCGGCCCTGCGCTGAACATCATGCTGGGCAAAACGGACGGCGTTGCGCTGGCGATTTCGTCTTTTGCCGTCGCCGCGAGTCTGATGCAGCTCATGTTGAGTTTCTTCATTTATATCCATCAGATCGTACTTAATTATTATAAGGTCGATCCGGTGCTTGTCCGCAAGTTTGCGCTCGCGATCGGCTTCATCCCTGCTGCTCTCGTTGCGATCATCGCCTATACGCCGCTCGGCTATTGGGTATTCGGGCATGTGATGAACGTGGAGGGGCAGCTGCTTCAGGAGAGTCTGTACACGCTGCGGGCGTTCATCCTGTATCCGCTCGTCATGCCTTGGCTGGATTACGGCAACGGGCTAATCCTGCTCGGCGGGCAAACGAAAGTCATGTTCCGCTCCCAACTGGCTAACGCGATCTGCACCATCGGCTTCCTGTTCCTGCTGGTCGCGATCTTCCCGAATTGGAACGGTATGGTTGGCGCCATTGCGCAATCTTTGGGACTGCTGGCCGAAGCGGTGATTATCTTCCTCGTCGTTCGCCGTATGGGCAGAGAGCCGAAGTTGGACCGGACTGCCGCGCCGTAATCCGCATATCCGCGTCCCCTGCTGCGCCTCCGATGTTCGGATTGGCGTTGCGGGGACTTTTTTTATTAAAAAGGATGCAAAAAGGCACAGTTCCCGTGAAGGATCTGTGCCTGTGGTTTGCTATGTCATCAAATAAGGCAAGAAATAAATTCTTACAGTTTGATTACGTTAGCTGCTTGTGGTCCGCGGTTTCCGTCAGTGATTTCGAATTCTACTTCTTGACCTTCGTCAAGAGTTTTGAATCCGTCGCCTTGGATTGCCGAGAAGTGTACGAATACGTCTTCGCCGCCTTCTACGGAAAGGAAACCATAACCTTTTTCTGCGTTAAACCATTTAACTGTACCTTTCAAATGAACAACCTCCTAAAAATATCACCATCTATGGTGAATATCGTTATTATACTGCAAGAAAAAACCTTTGGCAATTGGAAAGTTAAAACGTGCAAAGGCTTTCTTCTATAGGCGTTGCTTTTGGTTATGCGGGTAGGGTATGATTTTAGATAAGAAACGATGTGAAACGAGGAATGGCTTACATGATTAAAAAGCACAGTATTTACAAGACGGATAATTGGAACATGATGACGGTGGAAGTTCACGGGCGTAACCTTGTGCTGCGCGAAATTTCCGACCAATGGGGCGAGGAAACGCACCACTTCATGAGTCGTCCGGAGATGATGCATTGGGCCGAGAACCGTTTTGCCAAAGACAAATTCGAGGGCACCGACGAAGAATGGCAAAGCATCATGGACGCCCTTAAGGGCGTGTAACCTTCTATGAATACGACCAATATCGCCGCCCTGCTGATCTTGACTCTTCTGCTCGGCGCTGTCGTCGTGTTTTACAAGGACTCGATTCCTCCCAAATTGAAACGGGGTCTTGCGATCTCCGCCGCCGTTATGCTGCTCCTTTCGTTCATCCTGACGGTCTATACGCTTTTCAGCATGGGCTCTTAAGACGTGCGTTCGCCCGCATCGTTCCTGCCGAGCAGCTTGACCAACCTTGCTTTTAACTTGGTCAAGCTGCCCGTCGGGTCAACGATGCGGGATTTTGAATACGCGTCATCATGCCAATTCTTCCTATACGATCATCGCACAATTCCTGAGGAGGTCTTTATCTATGAGCACAACGCCTAAATCCCTGCCGAAACGAAGCGAAGTCCCTGCCGAGCACCAATGGAAGCTGGCCGATCTGTTCGCGGATCAAGCTGCCTGGGGCGCTACATACGAAGAAACCAAAGCCCAATTGAAAACGTTCGAAGATTTCCGCGGCAAGTTGAACAACGAAGCCTCGATCGGCGAATGCTTCAAGTTCGAAGACGAAGTCTCCCTGAAGCTGGAGCAGCTCTACGTCTATACGCATCTGTACCATGACCAAGATACGGCTAACCCGACCTACCAGGCTCTTACGCAAAAAGGCCGCAAGCTGCTGGTCGACGCCGGCGAAGCAATGTCGTTTATCACGCCGGAGATCTTGTCGCTCGACGACGCGCAGCTCGACAAGCTGATCGAAGCCGAGTCGCTGAAAGATTACCGGTTCACTTTGCAGGAAATGAAGCGCGAAAAAGCCCATGTGCTGTCGCAAGCCGAAGAAGCGCTGCTCGCTCAAGTCGGCAACTTGTCGCAAGCGCCGCAGAACATTTTCGGCATGCTCAACAACGCGGACTTGAAGTTCCCGAACATCAAAGACGAGAACGGCAACGAAGTGGAATTGACGCACGGCAGCTACATTCAATTCCTGGAAAGCTCGAACGTCGACGTGCGCCGCCAGGCTTTCCAAGCGATCTACGGCACGTACGCCAAGCTCAAAAACACGATCGGCGCGTCGCTGACGGCCAATGTGAACAAAAACATTTTCTACTCCCGCGCGCGCAAGTATCCGTCCGTGCTGGAAATGAAGCTGTACGGCGACAACGTTCCGGTATCCGTGTATGACAACCTCGTCGACGCGATCCATGAAAGCCTGCCGATCCTGCACCGTTACATGAGACTTCGCAAAAAGCTGATGGGCGTGGACGAGCTGCATATGTACGACCTGTTCGCTCCGCTGGTGGACGAGTTCAAGATGGACATCACGTACGACGAAGCGAAACAAACCGTGATCGACGGCCTGCAGCCGCTCGGCGCCGATTATCTCCAAGTGCTCGAAGACAGCTTCAAAGACGGCTGGATCGACATTTACGAGAACGAAGGCAAACGTACGGGCGCGTACAGCTCGGGCGCTTACGGCGTTCACCCTTACGTGCTGCTCAACCACAAAGACAATCTGAACAGCATGTTCACGCTGGCGCACGAAATGGGTCACGCGCTGCATTCCTACTATTCGGACACGACGCAGAAATACCGCGACGCGCAGTACACGATCTTCCTGGCCGAAGTGGCCTCGACGACCAACGAAGCGCTGCTGATGGATTACCTGCTGAAAAAGTCGACCGATCCGAAAGAAAAAATGTACCTGCTGACCTACTATGCGGACCAGTTCCGTACGACGGTGTTCCGTCAAACGATGTTCGCGGAGTTCGAAAAGATCATCCACGCGCGCACCGAAGCCGGAGAATCGCTCACGCCGCAAGATCTGTCGAGCATCTACTATGACCTGAACGTGCAGTATCACGGGCCGGATATGGTCGTGGATCAGGATATCGAGATGGAATGGGCACGTATCCCCCACTTCTACAACAGCTTCTACGTATACAAATACGCGACGGGCTTCTCGGCCGCGACCAGCTTCTCGAAGCAGATCCTGGAAGAAGGAGCGCCTGCTGTCGAACGTTACCTCAGCTTCCTGAAAAGCGGCGGCAGCGACTACTCGATCAACATCTTGAAAAAAGCCGGCGTGGACATGTCTTCGCCTGAACCTGTTCGCGAAGCGATGAGCGTATTCGAAGCTTTGATCGAACAAATGGAACAGCTCTCCGAATAAGGGCAAAGCTTCCTGCGTCAAAACCGCCATGAGCGGCTAATGATGCTCAGAAGCAACAAAGCGAAAGGGGTTGTCCTTATTTATGAAAGCTCAATGGTCTTTGATTCTTATGCTGGTGTTCGCGGTCATCATCGCGATCTTCGCGGTCATTAACGTCAATCCCGTCGAAGTTAACTTTATCTTCGGTTACGCGGACGTGCCGCTCGTTCTGCTCATTCTCGGCAGCGCATTGTTCGGCGGTCTGGCGGTCGGCATGTTCGGCGTGTATCGGTTGTTCAAAACACAGCGCGAAGTCAAAAGACTCCGCGCGGAAAACGAGAAGTTGCGTACGCAGCCTGCTGCTCCTGCCGCTTCCGTGTCTGCTTCTACACCGCCGCCGGCTTACGACGAACCTACCGTCTCTGCCGACCCGACGCCGCTTGAGCCGATCTCGGATGATCTGGATTCCCGGCCGGAGTCGCGCGGGTTCCGTTCGGATAAGCTGAAAAAGTTGTAAAGGTAAAAGTTTCGCTTGCACCGTTCGATCCGCGATCACGGGAAGAATGAACCGTGATCGCATCCCGAATGAGTTCATACGAAAACCGCCGCTGTCATAGCGTGCGGTTTTTTTTCGGGTCGCGAAGCAGCGGAGGTTTTGTCGGAGCTTGCGATCGATTACAATAGAAAGTGGAGTGCAGCATAGGGTATAAGGATTAGCGGAACATGTACTCGAATTGAAACAAGTTACTGAAGGTTACCGCCTGATTGTTGACCTTTTGCACGCATTTTACGGCTCAATATGCGTTTTTTTCAAAAATGCTGACGAAAGGTCAACAAAGTTGCGATCATTTCCGCTTTTTGATCCTTTTTGAGTAAAAATGTTGACCACACATCAGCAATCGATGAGAAAAGAGCAGATCATGCCTTTTTTGTTGACTTTTTGCACACATTTTCTGACTCGCATGATCTATGCAGAGTTTGATTTGACTTACTTGATTTCTACCTTACTGGAGGCTGACCGATTATGACCGTAAACATTGACGAAAAATACGTGGTTTCCTTTTTAAAAAAATTGCTGGATACGCCAAGTCCCACGGGCTATACGCATCACATTATCGATATGATCCGCGAAGAAGCGGAATCGCTCGGTTTCCCGGTGACGTTTAACGAAAAAGGCGGCGCGATTATCAGTATGGAAGGCGAAAACGATTCCTATACCGTAGGTCTGAGCGGTCACGTGGATACGCTGGGCGCGATGGTCCGTTCGATCACGCCGCACGGCACGCTGAAAATCACGTCGCTCGGCGGGTTCGCGATGTCCAGCATCGAGAACGAATACTGTATCATCCATACCCGCAGCGGTAAAACGTACACGGGCACGATCCTCACGCAGCACCCTTCCGTTCACGTCTATGCGGATGCACGGGACTTCAAACGCTCGGAAGAACATATGGAAGTCCGGATCGACGAGTTGGTCTCTTCCCGCGAAGACGTGGAAGGCTTGGGCATTCGCACGGGCGACTACATCTCGTTCGACGCTCGCGCGGTGGTGACGGATAGCGGGTATATCAAATCTCGCCACTTGGACGACAAAGCCAGCGTGGCTGCATTGTTCGGCCTTCTGGAGTCGGCGAAGCGCGAAGGCTGGAAGCCGAAGCAAAACGTGAAGCTGCTCATCTCCAACTACGAAGAAGTCGGTCACGGCGCGGCTTATATTCCGTCTGACATCGCAGAGCTGATCGCGGTGGATATGGGCTGCATGGGCGAGGATTTGACATGTAAAGAGACGGATGTCTCGATCTGCGCGAAAGATTCCTCGGGTCCGTACGATTACCATATGACCGGGAAGCTGATCGAATTGTGCGAAGCGCAAGGGATTGAGCATGCAGTAGACATCTATCCGTTCTACGGCTCGGATGCTTCGGCGGCGCTGCGCGGCGGAAGCAATATCCGGGCGGCGTTGATCGGACCGGGCGTGCACGCCTCGCACTCGATGGAGCGGACGCATACGCGGGCGGTCATTGGGACGGCTCGGCTGCTCTGTGCTTATGTTCAAGGATAAGAAGGGAAAAAGCGAAAAGGTCTCGGAAGAAGCTTCGACGGTTGTCGAAGCTTTTTCCGGTTCGGAGACTGTTAGGCGTGCGGGTAAGTCGAGCCGACGGAAGGCGCACAAGCGGTGGGTTATCGGCGCAGCCGCTCTTTTGGCTTGTTCGATTGCACTCGCCGCGTGGCTGCTTGTTCCGTCCAAGCTTGCGGAGGTGTTCGACGGACTGCCTCATCGCTATACGTATGCGGAAGCGGAAACCGCAGGGCTGCCCAAGTTATATATGATGGCCGTCGCACCGGAAGATGTCGAGCTGCGGGCGGACAAGCTTCCTCTGCGGCAGATTCCGGCTTACGGGATCAACGGCGGGTTCTTTTACGAAGATACGCTGCTGTCGATTGCGGTCATGGATGATACCCCGGTTAACGGAAAGCGCGGCGATTACGGTTCGGGATGGTTCAATGCTAAATATGCCCGGGGCACGCTGGTGTGGGACGGAGCGGAGAAGAAGTTTTCGGTACAGGTGGTTTCGTCCGCCGACGAGCTTCGGATGAGCGATCGCGGAAACTATTTTGCTCAAGGCGGCGTGAGTTTGAACCTTGCGGACGACGCAGGCTGGGAAAAGCAGAGCGTGCGCGAGCATCTGCCTTTTGCCGAAGATCGGCGAATGCGTTCGGGACTTGTGTATAATGACGCCGGGCAGCTGTGGTTGATCGTGGCGCCGGAGCCGATCACGGCTGCGGAGTTCCGTTCGGCGCTGCTCGCGGGCGTTCCGGGCGAAGGACGCGAAGGCATTTTCCTGGACGGGGACGGTTCGTCGCAGATGAATGCGGACGAAGCGCTGCTGACCGGGGATGGCCGGATGGTGGTGCAGATGATTGGCGTGTCGGCGGAAAAGTAAAGACTTGAGTCTGAAAACGTAAAGAACCTTCACGGCCATTGCTGGTCGATGAAGGTTCTTTTGCAATATTCGTTTTAAAAGGTGATAAGCCAAGCCATTTCCGGTTTATAGATCTTCTCCGTTCGTTGCGATCACGCGTTTATACCAGTCGAACGAATCTTTCTTCGAGCGGTTTAGCGTGCCGTTTCCTTCGTCGTCTTGATCCACGTAAACGAATCCGTATCTTTTGGACATTTCCGAGGTCGACATGGAGATCAGATCGATCGGTCCCCAAGCGGTATACCCCATCAAGTCCACGCCGTCCAGCACCGCTTCTTTCATTTGCTCGATATGCTTTTTCAAATAGTCGATCCGGTACGTATCGTGAATCGAGCCGTCTTCTTCGACCTTATCGTAAGCGCCCAGGCCGTTTTCCACGACGAATAGCGGTTTACGGTATCGGTTGTACATATCGCGCAAAGTAATGCGAAGTCCTTTCGGATCGATCTGCCAGCCCCAATCAGAGGTATCCAGATATTGATTTTTGACGGCATACGTGACGAGATTGCCGGACACGGCTTCGTAGTTCTCGGGATTTTTCGCGACCGATTTGCTCATGTAATAACTCAGCGATACATAATCGACCGGATACTGCTTCAGTATTTCGTCGTCCCCGATCTCTTTTTGGATCTCGATATCATTCTCGGCAAAGTAACGGTTCATATAAGACGGATATTCGCCGTGAACATGAACGTCCGTATGGAAAAGATTCAAATCGTTATAGTGCTGCGCCAAAAATACGTCGTCCGGATTATTGGTCACCGGATACGTTTGCGTTCTGGCCAACATGCAGCCGACTTGGGCAGAAGGGTCGATCTCGTGCGCCAACTTCGTCACCAGCGCGCTTGCCACGAACTGATGATGCAGAGCTTGATACGCGATCTGTTCCTTCGTGCGGCCCGGAATCCGATCGATCAGAACGCCGCCGCCCGTATAAGGGCTATGTCCCATCATATTGATCTCGTTGAAGGTGATCCAGTATTTGACCTGATGCCGATAGCGATTGAAGACCGTTTCCGCGTATTTGACGAAAAGCGGAATCAATTCGCGGCTGTACCAACCGTTATGTTTGCGACTCAACGCAAGCGGCGTCTCGTAATGCGACAAGGTCACGATCGGTTCGATCCCGTGCTTGTTCAAAGCCGCGAAGACGCGGTCGTAAAATTCCAAGCCTTCGAGATTCGGAACCGCATCGTCGCCGTTCGGGAAAATTCGCGCCCAGTTGATCGATAAGCGGAACGCTTTGAATCCCATCTCCGCAAACAGTTCGATGTCTTCTTCGTAGCGGTTGTAAAAATCAACGCCGTCACGCTTCGGATAACGATCTTCCACCTCGCCTTTCAACGCCCGCTCGATATAATCCGAGTTGACGTCGATCGCGAAATTCAAGCCTCTTTGCGCTTTCGGCACGAAAGGCACCATATCCGCGGTCGTCAATCCTTTGCCGCCTGCGTCGTATCCGCCTTCGACCTGATTGGCCGCAGTCGCGCCGCCCCATAAAAAGTCGGCAGGAAACCCGTTCATTTTTTTCGATAAGTTGTTTGTCATCTTAATCGCTCCTTATTTCATAATCGTCAATGCGCGTTCGCCTTCGAAAATGGCTCCCGTCTCATTGATCGTCAAAACGTTCAAATAATCGCTCGTATTGGTCACGATCATCATCGTTACCGTTTCCAGTCCCGCTTCGCGAATCGCCGCACGGTCGAATTCGATCAAAGGCTGACCGATTTCGATCCTGTCGCCAGGCTTGACCAGACTCGTAAAATGCTTGCCTTTCAGCGAAACGGTCTCGATTCCGATATGGATCAGCAGTTCTTCCCCGCCGTCGCCTTTGATGCCGATCGCATGTCCGGATTTCGGCAGAATGCTGACTTCCCCGTTGACCGGCGACACGATGCGGTCTTCTTCCGGTTCGATCGCGATGCCTTTACCCATAGCCTCTTCCGAGAAGGTAGGATCGGATACGGTTCGCAGGTCGACGATTTGCCCGTTCAGCGGCGAATGGATATTGATTGGCGATTTGGAGTCGGCGTTCGACGAAGCGACGGACGGTGATTTCGTTTCCGTTTTGACGGCCGGTTCACCGGCTTTCGCTTCCTTTCCTTCGACCGGAATATCTTTGAATCCGAAGACCATGACCAGAATGAACGCGCCCAGCAAAGATCCGGCGAACAACACCGAGACCATGATCAGGTTGAATGAATCACCGGAAGGATCGGCAAAGGTCGGCAGGACGAGAAGACCGGGCAATCCTCCCAAAACGAATTTTTTGATGCCCAACCAGGCCATAAGCGAACCCATCGCGCCCGAGGCAATCATCGCCAGATACAACGGTCTTTTCAATTTCATGTTGACGCCGTACATCGCAGGCTCGGTGATGCCCAGCAGGGCGGAAAACCCTGTCGAAGCGCCCAACTGCTTGAAATGAGGATTGCGGCTTCGCACCGCGACGGCAAGTGCCGCCCCGGCCTGCGCGACATTGCTCATCAGCATCATCGGACTGACGATCGGATCGAAGCCGTAGCTGGAAAAGTTCTGAAAAGCGATCGGAACGAGCGCGTAATGCATCCCTGTCATGATCAACAGCGGCATAAATCCGGCGATCAGCAGACCGGCCAGCGGTCCGGCTACGTCGAACAGCCAGACGAGTCCGCCCGCTACCGCGTTGCCTGCGTAAGTGCCCAGCGGACCGATCAGCCACAGCATGACCGGAGCCACGATCAGCAGCGACAACAGCGGCGTGAACATCATCGTGATCACCTGCGGCATCCATGATTTGACGAAATTGCTGACGTACTTCAGCAAAATAACGCCGAGAATGATCGGAATGACGGATGATGAATAGCTGATTACGGGAATCGAAATCACGCCGAACAGCGCAAAGTTCGTAACTTCCCCGCCGGAATTGACCGCGTTGACCATCGTCGGATACAGCAGCGGCGTTGCCAGCGCGAGCGCGACATATTCATTCGTTTTGACTTTGCGGGCTGCCGTAACAGCCAAGAAGAACGGCAGGAAGTAGAACAGCCCGTCTCCGATCATGTTCAGAACCTGGTAAGTCTCGCTTTGATTGCTCAGCCAGCCGAACGTGACGAACATGGCGACGAAGCCTTTAAGCAGACCCGCACCGGCCAAAGCCGGAATCAGCGGAGTGAATACGCCGGAAATAAAGTCGAAAACGGACGAGATCGGGCCTTTTTTATCCGCGTTCTCCGATGGTTGTCCTTCGCCGGCTCCGACCAGCGGTTCGACCTCGGCGAAGACGTCCGCGACCTGATTGCCGATAATGACTTGAAATTGATCGCCGGAGAATTGCGCGCCCATAACGCCTTTCAGTTGTTTGATTTCCTCCAACTGCACCTTTTCCTTCTCGCTTACCAGAAAGCGCAAACGCGTCACGCAATGCCAAGCCTGCTCGACGTTCGGCTTGCCTCCGATTTTTTCGACCACCTGCCGGGCCAGTTCCTGATGTTCTTTCATCAGTCGTTCACTCTCCGATCCTGTATGTATTTTTCAAAAAAAATACCCAAACAAAGTCGAGCGTTCGCTCTCCTTCGCTTGGGTAATGCCCGAATCTTCGATTCGGTAACAATCCGCAACGGACTATTCGGTTTCGGGCTGATTGGTCAGGCGCCAAATATGAAGAGCCAGATACAGCATTTCATTCGGCGATAACGTCCACCCGTATTTTTGTTCCAACAAACGGCCAATCTTCTCGACGGCTTGATAGGAACGGGGATACTTGCTTTTCACTACTTCGACGATCGTGAGATCGACTTCCTGGTCTTCGATAGGATTTTGCTTGAATTGACGGATGAAAAAATGGCGTAAATGAGTAATGAACCGGGTATAGCTCAACGACTCTTCATCCAAGCTGATTTGAAAATGATACTGGATGACTTCGATGATTCGATTAATCACTTCGGTCATTTTCAGCGTCTCTTCGATTCGCGTCTTTTTGTTCTGCTGCCCGTTCACGAAATGATACGTAAAGAAGGTTTCTTCGCTTTTCGGCAGCAAGACGTCGAGACGGTCGAACACGAGACGAATCGCTGCTTGAGCCGCAAGATACTCTTGCGGATACAGATTTTTGACTTCCCAGCGATTGGCTCCCACATAATCGACTTCCTCGATGGCGCGCTTAATGGCAAAGTTCAAATGATCGGCGACCGTCAAGTAAATATTGTTCTCGAATGTCGTGCCGAGCGACGCTTCCGCGTTTTTGACCACTTCCACCGCCACATCGAGAACCTCGGGCTCCATATGATCCAGTACCTGAACCAAAGGCCTTTTGGCTGTCGAATCCTCTGCCGCAAACTTCCGGCGGATGCTCGCTTCGTCGATGGGATCGCCTTTTTTCTTTTGATACCCTACTCCGGTCCCCATTACGATCCATTCAAGCCCAGAGTGATCGTTAACTAAAGCCACGTTGTTATTAAAGGCTTTAATATACTTCACTGTGCTGACCCCATCTCTAGAAAACACAAAAATCCATCTTAAAAATACAATGAAGTATTTTTAACATGGTAATGCCTGATCGAATCAGTAACAACCCATTTAGTTTATGCTTTATAATTTATCATCAAATGAAAGCGGAGTCAAACTAAATTTTGAAAGTAAACACAAACCGATCATCCGCCTGCCACCTATGCTCCGCATCGCAGCGGTAACCGCGCAACCACAGCGTTCCGTCGATCTTGCGCAGGTAAAACCCCTTCGGAATTTCGTCGTCTTCGCTCAGCGGCTCCGAAGCGATCGTGATCGATCCGGCAGGTGCTTGATTCGAACCAGGCTTGCCGGCCGAACCTTCGTCATGTTGATCCTTATATTGCAGCCTTAGATGAACAGCCAATTCGAGCGGAGCTAACGCCAATCCAAGCTTCGACGCTTGACGAAATACTTGCGGCAGCGTCGCCCCTTCACGGAACCCGAGATCGGCAACGGACGCTTCGACGGCAAGCAGCGTGCGACGAATATCCGAAGTCGTAAAACGAGAATCGGCAAAAAGCTGCTCCGCATAGGCGTTCAACGATATGCGCTGCTCGTTCAGCCGCTGCATTAGTTCATTTTTAGATACTCCGCCAATCTGTACGTGCCAACGAGCCGTCGGAACTTTTGGATGCTCTTTGCTTTCTTTTTCATTCATGATTCCGCCTCCTCTTTTTCGCGAAACTTCGCAGCCGGGTTGGTTCTCAACCAATTCACGATCTCGTCGAACAGTTCAAGCGAATACCGGTGATCGTTGTGCATGCCAGACAGCTTGTTTTCGATGATCCGTACATTTTCTTCGACGCGGTCCGAACGAACAAAAGTCACCAGTCCGGGCATAAAAGTGTTCAGCGCTTCGAAATACCTTTTCTGCGGCTCGATAAACGTCAGGTTCATCTCGAAGCCTCTTCTCATTCGCGTGGCATCGCCGGCTTTGCGCGTTCTTAACTGCTCTTCGTCCGTATGTAAAATGAAATACCAATCGGGAAAGCCCAGCTGGCGCTGCTCAATCAACGGGCGGTAAAAGTCGGTGACGAAGTCCAGCGATTGGCCTTCGAACAAGGTGAAACCGAACGACCAGTTGTACCAAAACGGCTGGAACAGATCGATGTCGATCACGGCAAGACCCTCTTGTTCCTTCTCTGTCGCGATGTTCCATCGGTCCGCCTGCCGCTCGAAAAACCATTCCGAATATTCACGCTGCGGCTTTTCCCACAACATGGCGACTTCAGGGATATGGAAACCTCCGGTTTGAACGGCCAGCGCGGCGGAAGTGGTCGTTTTACCTGCGGCGCTGGCGCCTTCGATGCTGATGATGGTCATAAAATTTCTCCCTCCGTAAAAATGCACCCTTGAATGAACACGGGTTCCCCTAACAGGGTCCTTAATGTTCATTCTAAAGGGTGCAAGGCGATATTCCTAAATTTTCTTCAAATCGGATAGCTGATTCAGATCAAATCGGAGCGCTGAAGCAGACGCTGCACGATAGCGGCCGTCTCGGCACGTGTCAGCCAGCCTTTCGGTACAAGCAGGTCTGTTTTGCGTCCTTCAATAATACCGGCGCTCACGCTTGCCGCCGCTCCTTCTCTCGCCCAGTCGGCAAGTTGATCATTGTCGCGGAAAGCGGAAAGATTCGTCGAAACTGATGTCCCTTCGCTTAAGCCGGTCAAACTCATTGCCCGAGTCAGCATTTGCATCGCTTGTTCGCGAGTCAGCATTTCGTCAGGACGGAACGTTCCGTTCGCAAAGCCGTCGACCAATCCGTATTCGACCGCAGTATTGATATCTTGATAAAATGGATTGTTCGAATTCACGTCGCTGAACGTTGAACCGCTTCCTCTCGATTCGAGCCCCAATCCGCTGACCAACGCCGATGCGAATTCCGCACGCGTGGCATTTCTGTTCGGCATGAACATCTGTGCGCTCGCGCCTTCCATTACCCAACGCGAAGCCATATCCTTAACGATATCTTCCGACCAATGGCCCGAAGTGTCTTGGAAAGAAACCGGATTCGAGACCAATACATAGGTACTGTTGCTCCGGCTGTTAACGATTGCTTGCAGGACGCCGTCAATTCGTCTGACTTTGGTCGGCACCGAATGCAGACTACCGTTCGAATTGAACACGATCGCGGTCGTCACGAGATTCGAAGCTACGCTCTGAGGAAGAGTTATCGTTCGCTCGACGTAACGGTCGAAATCGGTAACCGGCCGTACGTTTCCGTCATAAACGGCTTGAATTTCAAAATCCATGGGCGGAGCAACGATATCGAAGCCCTGGGAGGATGCCGTTTGCTGAACCTGCTCCGTCGTATCTGCATTCGAGACGGCGATGCGAACCCGAACCGCAACATCTTGCAGCGGAGTACCGCTGCCAAAGGCGGAAGCCAGTTCATTCACATTGATTTCTTCCGCCGGAATCGTATACGAAGCTCTAGGCGTTTGTATGCGAAGAGTCGCGTCGGATTGTTCCAGATTGTTGATCATGCGACCGCTGATTTCGCCGACAACCGCATCTGATTGATCCGTGACCGGAATTGTCAACACCGCGCCGTTTCCGGCCTCGTTCAATCTTTGCTGCAGCGTTTCTTCATTGACACGAATCGTGGTTACGCTTTGGCCGTTTTCTTGTGTCGTCGTTGCGGTTCCCACATTCTGCGGCACTCCGTTCACCAGGACGTCAACGCCCGAAGCGGGAGTCGGCGCAGGTGCAGGAGTCGTTGGCGCAGGAGTCACGACAGGATCAGGCACGGCCGGAGTCGGATTGCTCGGCGGGTTCGGATTTCCCTGAACCGGCGTAACCGTTACTCTTGCGACCCGGCTTGTGGCAGCCTTTGATTCGATAATTTGGTTTACGGATATCGAATCGCTAAGTCTTCTTGGTTCTTCATTCGTTACGACCACATAATAGTAAGCGGTTCCGACGGAAGAAGTCGGCACCGAATAGCTTGGACTGTTCGCTCCTTCGATCGGAACGGCATTCGTCGTGCTTTGAGTCGTGTTTCGGTACCACTGATAACGGAGCATCGGTTCTTCAAAAGATATTGCCGATGCCGTTGCCGTTACAGTCAATGTCACCGGCGTCCCTACCGTAACCGTCCGATCCTGAGGTTGGGTCGTGATAATCGGAGATCCCGGGCCATGCGGCAGATCGTTCACCGTTACGACTGCGGTACGACTCGTCGAAGTTGCTGTCTTATTGCCTGTTCGACTATCGTCGGTATTCGTGACCACGACATAATAAGATCGGGTTCCGGCTTGCTTAAACGCCGTAGTCGTGTAAGTAGCATTGTTGGCTCCTAGGATCTCTTGGCCGTTTTGATTATCGCTTTCTACTACTTGATACCACTGGTAACTTAAAACGCCTTCACCGGGCACGGATGCCTCGACGGACAATGTAGCGCTTTGTCCGATATAAACCATTTCATCCTGCGGCTCCGAAGTAATCGTAGGCGCTTGGGCGTTCGTGCGTTCATTGACGAATACATTTGCCGTTTGACTTCTGACTGTAGCTGTTTTATTGCCGGTTTTGCTATCGTCGGTATTTGTTACTACCACATAATAGCTTTGGACTCCAAGATTATCTGTCGGAGCCGTATACGAGGATTCCGTCGCACCCGAAATCAGCGTTCCTTCGTCCCCTGCAATGTCGCTGTCCACCCGGTACCATTGATAGCTCAATGTTCCGCCCTCCGGAGCTGTCGCGGTCACGCTAAGCGTAGCGGTCTCTTCCATGTTGACCGTCACGTCTTTGGGCTGAAGAGTGATCGTCGGTGCTTGAGCATCGGTACGTTCTTTGACAGTTACTGTAGCTTGTTGACTTCTGACTGTAGCTGTTTTGTTGCCGGTTTGACTATTGTCGGTGTTGGTTACCACAACGTAATAAGTTTGGACTCCGGCATTCTGCGTCGGTGCCGAATACGTGGATTGGGTCGCGCCCGTAATCGGAGTTCCGTCCTCTTCTCCGACAATATCGCTATCCATTCGATACCATTGATAGCTCAATGTTCCGCCCTGCGGAGCCGTCGCGCTCACGCTGAGCGAAGCGGGATCGCCCGTATTCACGTTCACGCCCTCAGGCTGCCGGGTAATCGTCGGCACTTGGGCATTTGTCGCCTCGCGAACGGTTACCGTAGCGACTTGGCTTGTGGTCGAAGCCGTTATCGGATTTCCGGATTGTTCGGTTGTATTCGTTACGATCACATAATAATAATAAGGTCCGGAAGCATTTGTAGGTACGGTATAGGTATTGCTATTAGCATTTTGAATTGCGATCCCGCCAGTCGTTGTACTGGTATCGTTTCTATACCATTGATAGCTCAATGTTCCGCTGGACGGTGGATTGGCGGTTACGCTAAGTACCGTTGGACTTTTGAAATCCACTGTCTGACTTACAGGCTGAGAAGAAATTACCGGAGCTTCAGCAGTCGGAGCATCGGATATGTCGGACAATGTAATATTGTCGAAGTTCAAAGATTCCGGAGGATCGCCAGCATACTCCCATTCAATATCGATGGAAGACACTTTTTCAAATTCATAAGGTGAACCATTCTGAAGAATGCTTGAAAGCTTTACTGTTTTATCAGAAGGAATAACTAAAACGTTATTGTTCTCTAAAACAGCAATATCATCATTGTTCGAATCCTTCAAAGTCACTTTAAGCCGTTGAAGTTGCCCGTTACTACCGTATATAGTATTCGTACTGAGTCCAAGATCGTTAAAAGTAAACGACTGGTTGATTGTTCCTCCTTCAGCTAAAAGAGTCAGATTCCCAACAAAGTCGGGTCTCGTCATATAATTAAGACGAAGCGAATCTTGTTGAAAAGTATCAGGAGATTCACTGGATGTCACGACTCCGTTCGTCACCTTGAATTTGTCGCCAACCCGCTGAAATCCCTGACCTGCGGAATCGGCGGCTCCCAGGCCGCTAAAATTGTAAGTACCGTCTATGATGCCCTCTTGGGCATAAGCAGCAAAAGGCAAAAAGTTCGAGAAAAAGAGAACGGCGGCCATAAACAGAACCGGGACTCCCCGAGTGCGCTTTCGTTTAAAGCTTGCTTTCATCTTTCATCCTCCCATGGATTATGATCTGCATCCTATGAACCAGATCATAACTTCAGATTGCTAGCATCCGGCAGTTTGAATAGTTGAAGACAACCGACAGTCCGTCACATCGACTTTTACGACTTACACGTTGAATTGATCCCTATCTTTATTTGCCTTTTCGCTCCTTTCTTCTCTCTTTACACTTTATATTTAATCCAAAATATTTCATTTAAACATCCTTATGTAAAAAGAAACAAAAAAACAAGAATATCAATATACGATTCCTTGTTTCATTAGCGCTATCCTTTTGGGTCTTTTTTAATCGGGGAGCCTAGCTTGTTGGCGTTATTCCCCGGCCGAATCATCGCCGATGCGTTCGATCTGCTCCAGTACGTAACCTTGTTGAACCGAACCTTGGTAATTTACGAAGTATTCCCGATTCGGTTCGATCAGATTCCAAACCATCTCGTTTTCGACTTCGATGCGAACCGGTCCAATCGTATCGGTATTGACATTGGAGCCGATAATCCAGTTTTTCGCAGAGTCGTCCGATCGGCCTTTTTCCGTAACGCGGATCGAGGTGGCGACGGCTTCGAACGGTTCGTTATCTTTGTCTTTGGAGGTACAGCCGCCGATACAGAGTGCCGCGGCAAGCACAAGAAGCGGTTTTGAACAGATCGATTTCATCACGGATCGCCTCCTTACCCATTCTTGCGAATATACAGAACAGTTCCGGCAAAACGGTGCTTGTCTTCGCATGCGAATCGTTTATCCGAATATCAATATTCCTTCTGAAATAGGACGGCTCGGTGCGACAAATCGATTGCTCGAAAATACGGTTGAATCCAATTGTTTTTCCTTTACAGCTACAAGTCCCGGGAAAGAGCCTTTTTCGAATGGCATGAAGGATTACCCGCCTACTTCGCTTGTCATTCCTGGTTCGTACGAGACGTTCAGCATTGCCTTTTCTTGTTTGGCGACGAATTGTTCCATAAACGTTTCTACTTCTTTTTCGGTTTCGAGTTTTTGCCGATCGAATGCGTTGAACACGAAATTGACCTTTTGCTCGGAGATCTGTATGCCTAGATGCGTCATTTCGATGCCTGCTTCTTCGATGTCCTGCTGCTTGGATTGGATTTTCTCGAACACTTTGTTCAGATCGGCTCGCGAATACGTCACTTCAATGAATTCGACTTGATCCGGAAGATTTTGTCGAAGTTCATGTTTAAGCTTGCGGGTACGATCATTGTCTTGTTTGATTCCGACTATGATCTTGCCCGATTGCGAATCCGTGTAAAAGGTTCCGTCTTGGGAAAAAGGCACATCGCGATACACCTGCTTGACGATACGGCTGTAGGCCTGAATGTCTGCGGGATCGATACCGATTTTCGGACGATCGGAAGAAACGCCGCAAGCGGTCGTCATGGTCAGGATCATCGCTAACAGGCATATCCGGATTCGGCTTAGGTTCATCGTTATCCTCCTTGGAATGAAGCGGTTGGACGATCAAAGATGGTTTGATTATCTAACGCAAAAGAAACGATGAAAGTTGCCCAATAAAAAAACGCCGATAACCGACTCGACGTTTGCATAAGATTTGAAAGCTGATGGTCATTCGCCGACTTCATCCAAATGGGACGCATAGTAGGCAAGCGGTCTGCTGAAATACTGAAGCTTTTCGTCCGAGGTTGTTTCCAGCAAATTCGTCAGCAAAAGCTCGGTCGATTCTTGGTGTTTCCCCGTATTGTAAAGGGCGAGTGCCAAAAACGCTTGAAGCCCTCGATGATGCGGAAACTCTTTCACGCCTCGGCGCAGCGTCTTCTCCGCCTCCTCGTAAAAGCCCAAATAACGGTACGTGCTGCCCAAGCCGAGCAACGCTCTTTCCAGATCCGCTCCGGCCAGCCCTTGATCGATCGCTTGCACGTAAAAAGGAATCGCGTCGCGTCCCATGCCGGAGTTGTCGTGAGCGACGGCGGTCTGGTAGTTGATCTCGGCGTCCTGCGGATAAGCGGCTGCCAAATCCAACAGCATGGCCCGCACTTCGGCAAGCATTGCCTGATCCTGCTTGGCCCGTCCTTCTTCGCGAAGTTGTATAGCTTTATCTAAAAGTTCTCTATTCATGGGTGTGCCTTTCTTGTTCGGAGTGTTTTAAGCAATGATTTTGGCGCCTTTCGTTCGATTGCACTTCCAGCATAGCGTTTGCAGGTTGCTTTCGGTCGTTTCTCCGCCTTTGGACAAAGGGATCATATGATCGATCTCCAGCAATAAGTGCTTCGTGTCATAAGCCGAGATGCCGCAGCTCTGACAAGTATAATGATCGCGTATCTTGATTTTTTCCCGCAAAGCCGAAGTCATTAACGCTCTTTGGCCCGCAGCACTTTTTTTGAATTTGACCAGCGTACTCAAGTAATTTACAAACCGATTCAAATTATCGATGTCCAATGTAATGTCGCATTTAGACGAACTGTTGCCGCCGGCGGAAACATATTGGAACGTATAGACCGGAAAATATAAGGTGCTAAAGTCGATCTGTTCAAAACCAAGCTTTCTTTTTAGCTTTTCTTTGTTGAATCTGTAGATCATGGCCGGAATCGAGCTTTTAATATTTTCAACAATGGAATCATGTTCTTGTTTTAACAGCACTTTGCCTTGTTCGGCAGCATCAAAATCGTTAAGCACGGCTTCGAAACTCGAAAGGGATGCTTCTGTCACTTTGATATCAAAATACTTGCACAAATACTTAAACGGCTGATCGTTCGCGTTTTTACATACGGTTGCCGAGCAATTATGTACGTATCGATTCTTGATGTTTTTGTTCCACTCGGTTCGTTTGAAGTTGTAGTTGCTGTTGTCTTGAAGTGTGCTTTTGCCGTAATCGTAAGAGTTGATGTCGACATAGGCGTTCTTGAGTTCTTGGATGTGATGATTGAGGTCGTTGCAGTTCGCGGTGTAGGCTTCCACGCTTCGTTTGAGGGTGTTGAACTTTTCGCTTTTGAAGTAGACCGTGACGTAGATTTGATAAGCGACGAAAGTAGCCAGTATGACTAGTAGAAATTCCATTGTTTTCGTTCCTCTCGATTTGGCATTTATATTTTCTTTTGCAAGACTTGTTCTTCTTTCGGTGTTACGCGATGCAGTTATTGTCTTTGAACTAACCTTCAAATCTGTATGTAGTCCCTTTTCCAAAGTGCTTCTAATACATCGAGTTGATAGTTATGAGAGATTCTATTCCCTTCAGTAACCTGATTCCAAAGCTCTTTTTTGTTATTCAATAAATCAGGTTGTTCCTTAATTATGCTTGCAGCTTTTACTACATATCTTTTATTCTTTGAATCTCTTTTTGAATTATAAACCCCTGAAGAAATACCTTTTATATAACCTTCTTCGCATAAACCGAGAAACGCGTTTTTAGGGCATCCTTTTTTGGCTCCCCAAGTTCCTTCACCAAATACTTCTGCCGTGGCAATCTCCCAAGCTTCAATAGGTGAATGACAGAGATCCTTATGCATTATCTCTACAGCTTTGATAGCTGCTTGATTATACTTACTCATATAATTCTTCTCCTTAGATGATCTCTAATTTGCTTCTATAAATGCTTCGCATAACTTCTCTCGCATTCACGAACCCTCACCACCTTAACAAGCCCTTTGAGAGTTAGATGACTCTTATCTTACTCTCAAATATTCTTTATCCAGTATCTCTTAATGACATTGCCATCTTCTTCAATGAAATCAGAATCCGGCTTCCCGCCGTTTTTGATAATTGTTTTTTCAGATCCTATGTTGCCCGCATCACAGACCACTAAAACATCTTTTACACCTAGTCTCTTTGCCTCAATAAGAGAAAGTTCTAACAGAATTGTCGCGAGACCTTTTTGACGTTCAGATGGACGGATGCCGTAACCGATATGACCACCCGCATTAAACAAATGTTCGGTAAGCCGATGTCTGATATTAACTGCACCCAATACTCTATTGTAATCATTCACCAGCCAAAATGTTGAATCTGACACCCATCCCTCTGGCAGTCCGATCCCCTTCTCACTATCCGATAGCGATTTCAACATCCCTTGGAAATCTCTTGGATCTTTACTAATGACCCAAGGAACCATGTCTTCACCTGATTCTTTCCATTCTTGATAAAAAGGTAAGTACTCATTTTTTAGTTCTAATCGAGGTTTAACTAATTTTAAATTATTCATATTTGATGTCCTCTATGAAATGCCTTCAGATTCTAGTGACTTTCTTCATTTTCTTCTTTGTAAAAACATTCTCCATTCTTGCATCCATAGGTAATTTTTGAGCCAAAGTCTTCGTAATAGATGATTTCATTAAAATCAGAAGGCGGTGTTTCTCTAATTTTCTCTAACAAAGCTTTTGCGGACTCTATTGCATTGGGTTGATTTTCCTTTTGATCGTAACCGATCGCAGGCCCTGAAGGACCATCATAAACCATAAAATGCCACTTGCTTGTATCATTACTTACTTCAATTACGTAGTGGTAGGCATCTTCAGCATTATCTGATTGATATAACGGTTCGCCAAACAAAGTAAGAAGCGATCCTCTAAACCTCGCACTTTCTTCACCTTCATAAATGCCGGGATCAAGAAATTTCGAGAATCCTAATGTTAAATCTTCAGAAATAGCTTTGTAGGTATACACTTCATTTAGCTCCCCTTTCAAAGGATTATCATTTATTGAATTACCTTGTTCGAGATTCTTACGTGTATGATCCGAACAGCCTAATAAAACCACCAAAATCAATACAGTTATTAATTTGTACATGTTCATCCTTTCTAGAAGTGAGTAAGCTTTATAACAATTCCTCATTGATTTCAGTTAACGTTCCTGTATTCATGACTCGATGTATGTTGGATGTCCAGAGAATACCGGGCCAAGGAAAAATGTTTGCAGAGTGAATATTATGTTAGCTGATGTCCTGCTCTTCTTTGAGTCTTCTCGCATCAGGTCTTAACTATAAAGGTATAAGTCAAAATCAATTTCCGCCCCCAGATCATAAATAAACTTTATTGTGTCTTTATTTAGATACATGGCAGGCTTTATATTGTTCTCAATATTAATGACGACTTCAAATTTACATTCAAGATTGTTTTGTTTAATTAACTGTACGATTTGATCTTTTTGATCTTGAATTAGACCCTTAATTTTATCGATCTGATCATTGATATCAAAAGACTCTTCATATTCTGTAGCTATTTCCCAACATGTTTCCTTACGAACTAGATCTTTTCGTATCGGATCGCCTTTAAACCATGTTCTTGTAGGAGTAATTAAAAGTGTTTGGGTCAGAATTTTCGGGTCAAATTGTTCTCCAAATATACTGAATTCAACTTTTACATTCGTTCTTTCCATCCTGAGTTGCTCCTCGAATTATATGTTTAGCAGGATTTCACTTAACGTTCCTGTATTCACGACTCGACGCATGTCGAGCATGCGGCGAATGCCGGATCAAGGACGAATGTCCGCAGCGTGAATATATTGTTAGCCGATGTTAGTTTTCTTCTAATTCACAAACCTAATCTAAAATCTTCAATTTTCTGTTTAATAACTTCTTCTGGGTTATTCCCATTCTTTTTTAGCATAAGCATTTGTTCAAAATCTGTATCATTTATAAAAATAATCAGTTTGCTATGTGCCATCCAAATCTCTCTTTGGGTATGAATTGCAGATTCTTTCGGTTCTGTTCTTAAAGCTATGATTCCAAACATTCCAGGGCCATAATCTTTTAAATAGTTTGCCATCTGTAATACACAACCTTTGTCCACTTTGGTTGAATAATTTTTCGCGTCAACTATAATATAATCTGCTCTGTATCTACCTCTTAAATATTTCCAATATCCTTCATCACAATAGTTAGCCATGATAATGTCTCTTCTATTGGCCCTTATATGATCCGAAAGTTCGATAATCGGTTTACCTAAATTAGGACAAAAAAGGTGCTCAAGTATGTTAGCACAGATTTTCTGATAAGCCATCCAGTGCCTATTCCCTTTTGAACAGTTATTCAATTGTATTAATAATTCATCCTCTTCTGTTTTGCTAAATAACTCATTTTTTTCAAATAATCTTTTTAATTCTTCTGATGTTGACTTTCTTATCTGCGAATGAAATATTTTTGACAATTCATCAATGTCCCATACTGTCAACCAATCTTGTTCACCTAATTTGCTTTTTTGCTTTGATGAGAGTTCTCCTGGAAATGCTAAAACAATTTTATATTTAGATGATTTATACACAGATAACTGTTTTAAGACTTGTTCTAATCTATTCATTGAGAAAATAGGGCTTACTTTACACTGGATTAAAACCTTTTTTCCTCGATACTCTGCAGCAATGTCAATCCCATAATTTCCATGCACTTGACTTTCCATCACTACATTACTGAAATCCAGATGCTCTTTCATCATATTTGCCAATTCATATTGAAATATGTATCCAGTTAGAGCACTTACAGCATTATAATTTCGATTTGGTTCCATCATTAATTATCCCCTATACTTTTGAATGAACTTTAAACTAATTTCGGCTAACGTTCCCGTATTCACGACCCGGCGTATGTCGGTCCAAGGACGAATGTCCGCAGCGTGAATATTATGTTATACGTAGTTACGTTACCTAATCTTGATCTAATTTCATCATTAATTTTTGTTTAATCTTCTGCAAGATTAATTAAAGACCCGATTAAATCGAGTCTTTAATTAATAGGTTCACTACACCCTTATTTTATCTATATTTTCTTTTTGAATTAGTTAAATACGTCGTATTAGACAAAGCACCTTTATATATTTCTTCATCCAAAAATCTTAGGACATCTTTTAATTCCTTTTTATCTTGAGGTAAGATTAAGCTTTCTTGTTCTCCATCCTTCCCTGACCTTAGATCAATATTCAGCCCATAAGTTGCAGCACGTTCACGAATTTGAGCAGGCGTATAATTAATAAAAGTTTCTGAATCCTTAATTAATGCTACTTTTCTTCTCACCCAACTATCAGCATGTTGAAGAAAATGATCTTTGCTTTCAAGTGTGATTAAATCGCTTTGAATAAATTCATTAATATCGGCATCTGTCGCTTCACGATAATGATTCGATAAATCAAAAATTTGTCTGGCTGTAAAAAAAGATTTAAAAAACAAATCACCATCTTTATAAATACAATCAATTTTCTCTAAAATATTGATTCCAAACCCCTTTAAAAGTTCAAAAGTACCGCTGCTGTGGAATAAACTTATCCCCTTATTTGCTATATACTGCGTTTTATTAAACTTTTGAAATACAATCATCTTTGCATCTGTTGTGCCTGTAAAAATCGAAATGATTTTCGAAGCGTCTTCAGAATTCGATTTTAATTCATCAATTGAAGTAGGTTCTCTAAGAGCTGAACAAATTTCTTCTGAAACTTGAAAGTTTGAGATTTGGTGTATTTCTCCTTCGTCTGTCTTATAACTTCCGTCAAACGGAACAACATCAAAATTCAATAGATTTTCTACCTCTTTAATGAACATAGAAGTTAGTTCTTGTTGAGCATCTCGATCCAGTTTAATTCGATTTATATATAAATCATCCTCTTCATTTCGAACCATCACAAAAAAGCTAGCATTTTTGAACATATTATCACTCCTCCTCAGTATCCAGCACAATATAATCAGTTAGCTGTATCACACTTTTTATTGCTTTTGTGTTTTTAAGGCTTTTTTTAGTTATTAATAAATAAGTGATGTTCTCTGCAGTTGATACTTCGTAAAAATGGTACCCTAGTAAAGATAAGAGGGGATTGAAATGATAAGCATTAGTGCCCCAAATAACAATAAAAAAGATAAACATTATAAACAATAAAATTTGTCCATTTACTTTGTCAGTTCCTAATGAAAGAAAAGGAAGCAAATAAGCCACTAAAAAACCGACCACTTCACCATCTGTCACTTTTATTGAATTTATAGGAAAGTTTATAACCTCTAGTTTCTCTTTAGCAATTTTTATTATTTGAATACAACCTATCAACAATATAACTATTAATAATGTAATCAATGAAATTAAAGTAAGTGAACCGCCTCGTACCCACACAACAAACGCATATGTTAATAAAATTGGGGAGAATGAGGTCAGCACTAACATCGCTTTAGCTAATCTATTTATACGAATCACCTCCTATCAAATTTTATGGATAATATAATTTTACCTACTGTGATCTTGAACGCAAATAAAGGTGACTTGAATTCTCTTTTCATATTTAAATGCTATTCACATATTTCGAAATAAAAATTAGCTATATTTTATGAAAGTTCAAAGTAATTACGTATAACGTTCCTGTATTCACGACTCGGCGTATGCCGGGTGTCCGACGAATGTCGGACCAAGGACGAAAGTCCGCAGCGTGAATATTATGTTATCTGAAGTCGTTCTTTTCTTTGTCGTTTTTATTTATACGTTCTTTTATGACTCCATTAGAAAATATAGTTTTTATTTTCCCTTGCTCTATATATTCAATTACTCCTATTAATTCTTTGGTGTAGTCAATCTCAATGGTTTCTATAGCAGGAGGCGCTATAGAGTATTCGACTTGATACTCTTTTAATTTCATTCGTAAATTGTTGTAGCTAATAAATGCCTCTTCAAATGCTTCTACTTTAGTAAATTCACCGTACTGTTCATTTTCAGACAACGTTAATCTATTCATTAAGTCATTGATAGAGTATCTGTCATCATTAACTATATCTTCAATTATAATTTCAGTACTCGTCCCAGAAACTTCGATCGGTTTAGTGACATCCAAATCTGTATTTTTTTCTAACCATTCTTTATCAACTACTGGGCTAAAAGTTTTAATGATTGCTGGAGACTTAATATAAAGGCGCATATCAATCTTCCTTATTAAAGGTGTACCGTTCGCGCTTAACCAGTCAGAGTTGTTTTGTTCTCTAACAATCAGTAAACTGATTTTATTTTGCTCCGCCTTTTTTTTAGCTCCTGACTGATAACCCTTTTTAGTAGCAAAAACTAATTTTAAATCAGGAATATCTCTAGCTTTTCCAACCAAAGAATCAATTTTATCAATTGAAATATCAGAATTATAATCTTTGCATTCAATAATTGTTTTATAAACCAATCCTGCAAGCTCATATTCCCAGTAAATATCGAACTGTCTTTCGATTCCCCAGTTATCTTTAATCAGTTTATTGACTTCTACTTTAATATTTTTTTTGGCAGTAAATTCATCTGAGTCAAGAAGTGCTTGTTGCAACTTAGCAACAAATAATTCATATTCTCTACCTGTATTTTTCATTTAAATTCTCCTGAATTTATTATTTGTTTACGATTTCAGATAACGTCTTATTCATAAACTTCGCTTCCACCATTTCATTTATAGTATTCACGAATTTCGTATATCTAGCACTCTTCCGATTATTCACGACCCTCTTTTTCTTCTATACCTTCTCCCAATGCCTAATCGCTTACTTTTTCCATTTTAGCATCGTTAGGGAAATTTGGATATAAAGTTTCGCAGCAAAAAGAGGCCTTAAGATGGATAACCATCTCAAGACCTCAATCCTTTATGCCTAAACTTATTCTCTATCCGGCTTACTCTCGACGAAAATCAGCCTTTCCCCGCCTCGATCTGCTCCGCTAGTTCATTCAAATAGGTCCAACGCTCCATCAGCTCTTCCAGCTTCGCTTCCGCTGCTGCCTGCTGCTGCATCAGCTCCTGAAGCTTCGCGGAATCGCTGGCTGAGCGCTCCATCTCAGCGGCGATGTCCTCGATCTTCTTCTCGGCCGCTTCGATCGTCTCGTCGATCGAGTCGTACTCGCGCTGTTCGTTATACGTAAACTTCGCTTTTTTCGCGGCAGGAGCGGGAGCGGCGTTATCGGCAGTAGCCGTGTTAGCTGCACCGTTACTTTTTCCAGTATCGGAAGAGCCTTTAGCCGACGCGCCAGCCCCTTTCCCGCCTTCCGAAAACCCGTCCTTCAACGAGCCTCCACCCGTACGTTCCATATACTCGCTGTAATTCCCCGCGTGAATCGCTACTTTCCCGCCGCCTTCAAAAGCAAACAGCTTATCGCACACCCGGTCCAGGAAGTAGCGATCGTGGGATACGGTAATCATGACGCCCGGGAAATCGTCCAGATAATCTTCCAGCACCGTCAACGTCTGAATATCCAGATCGTTTGTCGGCTCGTCGAGCAGCAGGACGTTCGGCGCGGCGATCAGGATGCGCAGCAGGTACAGCCGACGGCGCTCGCCGCCGGACAGCTTGCCGATCGGCGTCCACTGGGCGGTCGGCGTAAACAGGAAGCGTTCCAGCATCTGCGACGCGGTCACGGTGCCTTCTTCCGTTTTCACCGTCTCGGCCGCTTCTTTGATATAGTCGATCGCCCGCATGCTCGGGTCCATCTCGGCGGCTTCCTGACGGAAGTAGCCGACGCGGACGGTGGAGCCTTTATCCACGGTGCCGCTGTCCGGTTCCAGGTCACCCGCGATCAGATTAAGTAAGGTGGATTTGCCGCGTCCGTTCGGGCCGACGATACCGATCCGGTCGCCCGGGACGGTCATGTAGGTCAGGTCGTCGATCAGCAGGCGTCCGGCCATCGACTTGCCGACGTGGTCGAGTTCAAGCACTTTGCGGCCCAAACGTGCGGATAACGTCGCCATTTCCATATCGCCGGCTTTTTGCTGCGGCTTGTCGTCTTGAAGCTGTTCAAAACGGTCGATCCGCGCTTTCTGCTTGGTCGAACGGGCTTTCGCGCCGCGACGGATCCAGGCCAGCTCTTTGCGCAGCAGGTTTTGCCGTTTGTCTTCGGTCGCCGCTTCGCGTTCTTCGCGTTCCGCCTTCAATTCGAGGAAACGGGAATAGTTTGCGGTGTAGCGATGCATTTTTCCGTAATCCAGTTCCAGCATGACGTCCGCGACCCGATCCAGGAAGTAGCGATCGTGCGTCACCATGAGCAGTGCGCCGCGGCGTTTTTTCAAGTAGGTTTCCAGCCATTCCACCGATTCCGAATCGATATGGTTGGTCGGCTCGTCCAGGATCAGCAGTTCGGACGGCTGCACCAACGCCGCCGCCAACGCGACGCGTTTGCGCTGACCGCCGGATAACGTCCCCATTTTCACGTCAAACGTATCCAGACCCAGCTTGGACAATACGCTTTTGGCTTCGCTTTCGATGCTCCATGCGTTCAGCCGATCCAGCTCTTGTCCGGCTTTGAGCAGACTCTGCTGAAGCTCATGCGAATCCGGCTCCCGTTCCAGCTTCAATGCCGTTTCGCTGTAAGCGCGCGCTGCCGCCAGCTCGTCGCCTTCGCCATGCAGAAGCTGCTGGAGCACCGTCAATTCCGGATCGAAATCCGGATTCTGCGCCAAGTAACGAATCCGCATGCCGCTGCTTTTGACCACCTGACCCGAATCCGGCTGCTCGATGCCCGCGATCACTTTCAGGAACGTCGATTTGCCGGTACCGTTCACGCCGACGACGCCGATCTTATCCTGATCTTCCATGCCGAACGAAGCTTCGTCGAACAGCACCTTTTCCCCATAGCTTTTGGATATACGTTCAACGGTCATGATATTCATCGCCGTTCAGTCCCCTTTCATGCTCACGCTCTTTTTCTATAAAAAAACGGACCCCCGCTGCCTGCGGAAGCCCGTTCGTCCTCCAAAATCTCAGTTCAATTCCCCTTCGCTGCCGCGCAGGAACAATCGGACGGTTTGATCCACCCGCAGCTCCAATTCTTCGCGCGTGAAGTCGCCTTCGAACAGAATATCCATCTTCAAGCGATCCAGCATCCCGATAAAAGCTTTGGCGTAAAAGTCCGGATCCGGCATGCCCGCTTCTTCCAGCACGTCTTTCACCGTCGCCATATAGCGGGTCAGAAATCCGTGCATCATCTTCATAAGTTCAGAGTCGTTATTAGGCGCGTGGAAAAACAGCTTGCCGTGCGACTTTCGCTCGTAATAATACTCCAGATGATGCTCGGCGACCTGTCGCAGCTTGGGCAGCAGCCCGTCCGCATGCTTGACGCGATAATTCAGGTTGCGCAAAAAGGTATCCCAATCCCGCCGAGTCACCGCAATAAATAGTTCTTCTTTGCTTTTAAAATATAAATACATCGTCCCTTTAGCGATTCCGGCATGCTCGGTAATATCCGAAATTTTGGTTTCATAGAACCCTTTTTGACCGAAAATCTCAAAGGCCGAGTCCAGAATCGCTTCATGCTTTTCCCTCTGCGCTCCGCTCATCCGAACCACCTCCCTGCCAAAACCATAATCGTCAATGCCAGCCCGCCGCCCGCGACCGAGGACAGCAGGTTTACCGCATCGTTATTCATGAAAGACCATCCGCGATAACGCGTGGTCGCCGCTCCGCAATGCGTGCGGCTTTCGACGCTTTTCCCGCATACCGGGCAGCGGTACATCACTTGCACCGTCGCGCCCAGGTACGAATCGACGAAAGCGCCGACGGTTCCGCCCAGCGCTCCCGCGGGAATCCATGCCCACCACGGCCAATCCGGTCCGCTTTTCGTCCAGAGCAGCAATACGAGCGCCGCAGTTCCGATCATGCCCGCGCCGACGACCGCAGCCGCGCTGCCGCGAAGCGACACGCCTCCGGACGTCCCCGCAGGCAGCGGCTTCCACGTCACGATCGATCGCGGCGGGCTTTTGCTCAGGCTGCCCCATTCGGTTGCCCAGGTGTCCGCGGTCACGGTCGCCATCACGCCGACGAACGCGCCGAACCAGAGCGGAGAAGGCCAGATATAGTTACCGAGACACAGCACCATGCCGATCCCGCCGTTGGCGAGCACCTGCACCGCGTCGCGCCGACCGCTTTTTTCGTACATTTGCTCGGCTTGACGCTTCTCGGCCTGCTTGACCTTGGACAATATGCTCGATGTGATAAAGAAGAGCAGCAGTAGGCCAAACCAGAACAAATCGCCCGCCCCGTAATAAATCGTGCCCATAATAATCGCCACGATCGCGCCGGATGCCGACAACGATCGTTTGGCGTAAGCGGCGCCCGCTACGAGGCAGGCGCCGACCGCTCCGATGATCCAATCCACTTGATGATACGCCTCCCGCGCGGAATCCGCCCTCGCCGTCTATTAGCCGACGGTGCAGCCGCCCCATTTTTCTTCGTTCCAGTACAGCTCCAGCACGTCGCCCGCAGCCGTCGGACCGACGCCTTCCGGCGTGCCGGTATAGATCAGGTCGCCTTCGCCGAGGCCGTAGTGCTCTCCGATGTAATCGATCAACGTTTGCAGGTCGAAAATCATGTTGGCGATGCTGCCGCGCTGCACGACTTCGCCGTTTTTGCGCAGCGAGAACCAAGCTTCGTTCAACGCGTCCAAACCCGGGAATTCAATTTCTTGCGTCAACGGAGCAGAATTTCGGAAGCCTTTGGCCGCCGTCCACGGATGCCCTTTGGCCTTAATCTTCGACTGGACGTCGCGCAGCGTGAAATCGATGCCTAGCGCGACGGAAGCGACGATGTCTTCAACTTTGATGCCCGGCTCGTACGCGCGGCCGATCCGCAGCACAAGCTCCGTCTCGAAATGAACCTCGCCCGCGTCTTGCGGCAAAGCGATCGTTCCTTCGTCCAGCGCGCAGATGGCATGGGACGGCTTCAGGAAGATCATCGGTTCGGAAGGAACGTCGTTACCCAGTTCTTCGGCATGCTTTTTATAATTGCGTCCTACGCAGTACACGTTATTAACAGCGATCATTGAAAATCCCCACCTTCATCAATTTTGAGTTAAAAAGGCATCCAGCGACGCCACAGCGCCCGTTCGCGGATCTCCGGCAGCTTGAGCGCGAGCAGCCAGCGATCCGGGCGATTCGTGCAGATCATCAGATCCGGGTGCATGGAGCCGAGCTCGCGCATGCGGCGAATATGATCCACCGTCCAGACCATAACGTCGATGCCGCGTTCAATTATCGAGCGGACGAACGCCGCATCCACTTTTCCATGCGCGATCGATAACAGCGTGCAACCGCACTCTTGCAGCCGCTGCTCCAAATCCGGAGGACGATGATCGATAATCAATCCGCGGCGCACACCCGGTGCGAGAGCACGGACTTCAAGCAGCGCTTCCCGTATAAAAGAGGTCAAGATCACATCCTGCTCCATCTTGCGCAGCGCGACCTCTTTCAGCACGGCCGCCGCAAGTCCCGTATAGCTGTCCGCTTTGGCTTTCAGTTCGATGTTGACCTTCAATCGTCCGCGAACCTCGTCCAGCAGCTCGCCGAGCGTCGGAATCCGTTCTCCGGCATACCAGCGGGATTTCCAACGCCCGGCGTCCATTTTTTTCAGCTCGGCCAATGTATGATCGCGGACGATGCCGCTACCTCCCGCCGTACGGCCGAGCGTAAAGTCATGGATGACCACCGGCACGCCGTCGCTCGACAGCTGAACGTCGATTTCGATCCAGTCCACTTCTTTGATCTTCATCGCCAGCCGCATCGCGGCCAGCGTATTTTCAGGCGCCGCGCCCGAGAATCCCCGGTGCGCGACGCAGCGATTATTCAACATCCGATTATTCATCTCCCGCGAACATTTAACCGAATACCTTAGTACCTTGACCGCATCAAATCTAAGGTTTGCGTTCATCGGAAACCCGCACGCTTCAAGCGGGTTTTCGAGGGGCGTAAACTAACATATTAAGCGGTCAAGGTACTAGTACTCTGTATCACTCAAATAGTAGGTTTACGTTTGGCCGAAACGCACATGGGTCTAGTGCGTTTCGGACGAGCGTAACCGTACATTCATCTGATACAGAGTACTTGTCAATTCGCACGAACCTGTCCGTCGGCATCGATCCGCACGCCGGGCGACAGATTATCGATACGCTTCAGCAGCTTCTGCGCATCCGCCTTCTGCATCGGAACCGGACGACCCAGCTCGGCCCAATACGGAACCAGCTTCATCGAGCAATCGCCGTTTTTGCTGCACTCCGCCTGGAAAACGCCGGTCTCCCACGTCTTGGCCGTCGCGGATTTCGTAAAAATAAAGTTGCCGGTTCCGTATGCGATCCACTTGCCTTTGTACTGCTCGAAGCCTTGCAGCACGTGCGCGTGACCGCCGATAATCAGATCCGCTCCGGCGTCAATCATGGCGTGCGCCAATGTTTTCTGATTTTCGTCGGGCATATCGACTCGTTCTTTGCCCCAGTGCGCGATCGCGACCACGACATCCGCGTTTTTGCGAGCTTCCGCTACGGCTCGGGCGGCGGCTTTCGGATCGTAGGCGCTTGCCGCGCCGGGATGATCCGGGCCCGCGGCCCAATTCGTTTCCGGAAGCACGCGGCTGACGCCGACGATCGCGATTTTGATGCCTTTGCGTTCGACATAGACCGGAGCATAAGCGGCCGAAGCGTCTTTGCCTGCCCCGACATGCGCGATGCCTGCTTTGTCCAGGTGCTTGATCGTATCCAATAACCCTTTGATTCCCTGATCGAGCGTATGGTTGTTCGCCAGATTGACGACATCCACGCCCGCATCCTTCAAAGGACCAAGCGCCTTCGGCGACGACTTGAATACGAATGATTTATCCGCACCCGTCGTGCTCAGCGCCGTAACCGGCGTTTCAAGGTTTATAACCGTCAAATCGTCGTTTTTAAACCGTTTTTGCACATAAGTGTACGGGTATGCGTAGCCTTCCTGCTCTAACAGCGACTGTACCTTGCCGGAAAAAATCACGTCTCCGGCAAAAGTGAGATTAACGACCTTGCCACTGTCGGTCTTGGACGAAGCCGCGACGTCTTGCGGCTCGGGAACAGCCGTCGCCTCGAAGTCGGCAGCCTGGTCTTCGGTTTCCGTCCCAGACGAAACGTCTTCGTCCTGCGGCTGAGCATCGCCTGCATCGTCAGCACGCAACTCGTCGGCCAGGTCGCCTGCCGACGGCACGGCCGCGCCTATGGCGGAACCGGCGGTCAGAGGCGGATTCCCGTCTTCGGAATCCGCTTCGCCGCCGCTTGGCAGCGCGTCTCCGGCCTCGTCTTCGGCCGGAGACTCCACGTCCGGCTGCGTATCCGTGCCGGACGGCTCTTCCGGATCGGCTGCATCGCTGCCGGTCTGCTCCTCCCCGGCCGCCGCTCCGGAAGCGGCCGGCTCTTGGCCCTCGGACGATAATTCCTCGTCCGCCAAGCCCGGCTCTTCCGCGATCCCGGCCGCGGAAGCCAGCGCAGATTCATTCTGCGCGGCTGCCGCGCGCAAAGCCGCAGCCGTGCTGGCTTCTCTAGCAGCATGTTCGCGCGCATACACCAGCGCGCCGCCTGCAACCACCAATATCGCCAATATCATATTAACCGTCAACAATACCCGGCGCTTTCGCTTCCGGGCTTTTTGGGTTCGAGTGCTTCTCGAACGCGGGGAATCATTCAAGACGTGGAATCTCCTTCAGCTTATTCGGGCATTTCTCAAAACGTACAACCGATATCGAAAACTATTCTTCATTATAGCAGGTTATCCGGCAGAAGGAGAATAAGCGCCCGCAAAAACGAAAAAAGCCGCCTCCTTATCCTGAAGATAACGGAAACGGCTTGCGCCTGATTTTCATTTTCGGGAATAAAACCAGACGCTTTTCGCAAAACAAACAGCTTTTTGCTCGTTGTCTCAATCTACTGCTCGTTTACGTTCGCCTTCTGCCTCTCACACCGCAGACATCGCCGGAACCGCGCTCGCCATTTCCGTCGAAATCTCTTTCGCCTGACGGATACAATCCGGCAAACCTACACCGTCGTAACCGGCTCCGGCAATATAGACCCCCGGCAGTTCTTTCGCCATTTGCTCACGCAAATTGGCGATTTGCTGCTTGTGACCTACCGGGTACTGCGGCATGGAGTTGTTCAAGCGCGTCACTTCGGTGAACAGCGGCTGTGCATCGATATCCATCAGATCCAGAATGTCTTTGCGAACCAACTCCACCAGCCCGGCGTCATCCTGTTTCAACGCTTCCTGCTCGCCGGCCCGTCCTACGTAACATCGCATCAGCACTTTATCGTCCGCGCTGGTGTGCAGCCACTTGGTCGATGTCCAGGTGCAGGCGGTAATCGTACGTTTTTCTTTGCGCGGAACCAGGAAGCCCGATCCGTCGAAGGTCGTTCGGATATCCTTTTTATCAAAGGCCAACACGACGTTCGCCACCGACACGTAATTTATCGCATCCAGCGCCGACGCGTCCACGTGAGGCGACAGCAGCCTCGATGTGGCAAAAGTCGGCGTAGTCGCCACGATAGAGTCCGCCGCAAGCAGACTTCCGTCCTCCAACTCCACGTTGTAGCCGCCTTCGGGCCGCTTGCGGATCGAAGAAGCTCCCGTGTTCAATCGCAGATCGACCGTTCCCGACAATTCCGTAATCAAAGCATGAATCAGACTTTGCAGTCCCTGGCGGAAAGTCAGGAACATGCTTTTTTTCGTCCCGGTATGCGTCTCGACAGGCTTGCGTCCCGTCATCATGCCTCGGATCAGGCTGCCGTGTTCGCGTTCGACGGCGCCGAACTGCGGAAACGTCGATTCCAGGCTCAAGCTGCGCGTATCGCCTGCGTAAATGCCCGCAAGCAGCGGTTCGGTCACGTTTTCCAATACTTCGTGCCCCAGCCTGCGCTCGATGAAGTCGCCCAACGATTCGTCTTCCTCGCTCCGGCGCGGCGGCAGCACGTAATCCATCAACGCACGCAGTTTGCCCACGGGCGAGACCAGTTTGCTTGCGAGAAACGGCTTGATTTGCGTCGGAATGCCAAGCACGAGTCCCGAAGGCATCTCGTGCAGCTTACCTTTATGCAGCAGGTAAGTTTTTTTGGCATCCGGGTTGGTCGTCACCAGATCATGATCGATCTCAAGGTCTTTTGCCAGGTCGACCATCGCCGTCTTGCGTGCCAGGAACGAATCCGGGCCTTTTTCAATAACGAAGCCTTCCTTGTGCAATGTCTCGATCTTCCCGCCCCATGTATTCCCTTTTTCCAGCACGGTCACGTTCGGCTCAAAGCCCGCTTCGCGCAGGAAGTTCCGGGTGTAAAAGGCGGCGCTAAGGCCCGTAAGGCCTCCGCCGATGATGACGACGTTACGCTGTTCAGCCATGAACCAGCGCCCCTTTTTTGCATTCGGTCACGATACAGTCGGCTATCGTCTGCATGTACAGCGGATCGGTGTTCAGCGAATCGATGCGCATCAGGCGAACATCTAGCTCCGCGGCCACTTCCTGCGCTTCAATATCGAGATCGTACAACACTTCCAGGTGATCCGATACGAAGCCGAGCGGCGATACGAGCATGTAACGAACTTCTTTTTCCGACAGCTCTTTCATCGTATCCAGCACGTCCGGACCGAGCCAAGGCTCTGCCGTGCGTCCCGCGCTCTGCCACGTGAACTGCCAGTTGGTCACGCCTGCCGCAGCCGCGACCGCTTCGGACGTTTCCAGCAGCTGGTCGCGGTACGGATCGCCGATCGACAAGATGCGTTCCGGCAGACTGTGCGCGCTGAACAGCACCTTGACCTCGTCGCGCGGCGCGCCACTTTCCACGAACGCGTCCAGCTTGGCTGACACGCGCTTCGAGAACGCTTCGATCAGTTTCGGATGCAGATGGTAGCTTTCGACAAAACTCATCTTGACTCCGGCTTCTTCCGCCGTTTCCTTCGCGCGCTTGATGTAGCTGCCCACGCTCATCGTCGAGTAATGCGGAGCCAGTACGATACCGATCGCTTCGGTAATCCCGTCGGCCGCCATATTCCGCACGCCGTCTTCGATAAACGGATGCGCATGCTTCAATCCTTGATAACACACGAATTCCGCATCCGGCAGATTTTGCGCGTTCAACTCGGCCTGAATGCCTTCGACCTGACGGTCGGTATTTTCGCGCAGCGGGAACACGCCGCCCACGATCGCTTCGTAGCGGTCTTTCAGTTCTTTGAGCTGCTCAGGCGCGGGCGGGTTGCCTCTGCGGATATGGGTGTAGTACGCTTCGACGTCGTCCAGACTTTTTGGCGTTCCGTAAGACATGACGAGTACTCCGATTTTTTTCTTCAACTTGATTTCCCCTCTCTTGCCATGATAGGAGTCGGCTTCGGCCGCTCCAAGTCCGATCTTTTATACGTTAACGTTTTTTGAAGCGCGAAAAGCCGCCTTGGAGCGGATTTTCGCCTTGTTCCCTTTATTTAACCCCGAGCGATAACGCGCGACAGCGCCTGGGCCGAGTATTCATGCACGTATCCGGTCAACTCGCGCAGCTTGTCCAGCGAAGCTTCCGGGAACAGGCCGTGTCCCAAGTTGAAAATGTATCCCGGCTGCTGCACGCCTTCATCGATAATTTTCGCCGCGCGCTCGTGAATGAGTTCCTGCGGTCCGGTCAATACGAACGGATCGAGGTTGCCCTGCACCGCATAACCAGGTCCCAGTCTTCGACGTCCTTCGGCAATCGATACGCGCCAATCCAATCCGATCACATTGGCTTTCAGCCCGCGCAGCGTCGGCAGCAGTTCGCCTGAAGCGACACCCGGGAAGTAAATCTTCGGCACGTTCTGCATCTCCGGCATCGCCGACAGCTCGTCGAAGATCCGCGTGATCGTCGGCAGCACGTAATGGGCAAAGTCCGCCGGAGACAGCGCGCCGACCCAACTATCGAACACCTGGAATGCTTTGCCGCCGTTTTGCACGTGTGCGCGCAGATAAGCGATCACCATGTCGCCCAGCTTGTCCATCAGCGCGAACCAGGTTTTCGGCTCGCTGTACATCATCGTTTTGGTACGGATGTAATTTTTCGACGGACGGCCTTCGATCAGGTAACTGGCGATGGTAAAAGGAGCCCCGGCGAACGTGATCAGCGGCACGTCCAGCTCGCGGTCCAGTATCCGGATCGTTTCCAGCACGTGGCCGAGATCGCCTTCGACGTCGATCGGGCGCAGACGTTCCACGTCGGCCAGATCCCGGATCGGATTGTCGATAACCGGGCCGATATCCTTCACGATGTCAAAATCGATCCCCAGCGAAGCAACTGGATTCATGATGTCCGAATACAAAATGGCCGCGTCCACGCCCAGCTTGCGCACCGGCATCAGCGTGACTTCGGCCGCAAGTTCCGGTTGGCGGCAAATTTCGAGCAGCGAATAATTTTCTTTGATTTTGCGATATTCCGGGTCGTATCGGCCGGCCTGCCTCATATACCAGACAGGCAGACGGTCGACCTCTTGACCATAACAGGCCCGGATAAAACGATCATTGTAAGTCATGTCGATAAGAGCCTCCAATACCGGTTGATAACGGTCTATAAAATACATTCAATTTTAATTATGCGCTTTTGAAACGTTTGTCACAAGCTGTGATTGCGACGATTGTTTGACGTTTTCCTACCTATATATTATCCACCCGAAGCAGCCGTTTGGAAACCGCTTCGGGCATTTTCTCATTCAACGTTCACGTATTCTTCACCATTGCGATCGCCAACCCGTCGTAAGCGGGCAGCAGCGTTCCGAGCAATCTCGGGTCATCCGCCATCCGGCGATTGAACTCCCGCACGATTTGAATCGCCGGGCCGTTGCGCTCGAAATTCAGCGTGCGTCCGCGCAGCAGCAGATTATCCGCCACGATCACCGCGCCCGGATTCGCCATTTCGATCGCCATATCCAAATAGTTCAGGTAGTTCAATTTGTCCGCGTCGATAAAAAAGAAGTCGAATTTCTCGCCGGCCGCTTTCAACTGCTCCAAGCTGTCCACCGCAGGTCCGATCATGTATCGCGTCTGATCGCCGAAACCCGCTTCGATCAGATGGTTTTTCGCGACTTCCGCATAATCGGGCCGAATCTCCAGCGAAGTGATCGAGCCGCCTTCCGCCATGCCGCGAGCCATGCAGATCGCGCTGTATCCGCCGAGCGCGCCTATTTCCAAAATGTGCTTCGCCCCCATCAACGTCACCAGCAGCGTCAGCATTTTGCCGTATCCCGGCGCTACCGACACGTCCGGCATTTTCGCGGCGTGGATTCTTTCCTTGATTCTGAGTAAAAGGTCGTCCTCGCGGGCGAGATCGTCCATATAGATTTCGGCAGCCGAAGCGCTCGTATGCAAGTCGTTCATTTTCTTCACTCTCCGTTTTCGCTTATCCATTGTTTCCGAATATATTGTAACCTCAGCAGTGTTCCCCTATAATTGAGCATTGGGCGCACGAATACCCCCGGAAGCGCGTTTTGCGCCCGGACACGTCAGTCTTCATCTGATCATTGTACGATTTTATCGCAGGCTTCACAAGCGGCTTAACCGATTTTCTTCGCTGCGCCGCGGATCTTTATCGCCTGCTTTCACCTTTAATAAACGGAGCTGAACTTATGAGAATTCCTGAACAATTAACCCTGATCGCAACCTGTGCTATGGGCATCGAAGCAGTCGTCGCGCGCGAATTGAAAGACCTCGGCTATGCCGATGCCCGCACGGAAAACGGCCGCGTCACCTTCACCGGCACGCCTGCCGATATCTGCCGCGCCAACCTGTGGCTGCGCACCGCCGATCGCGTCTTGATCAAAATGGCCGAATTCCCTGCCGTCACGTTCGAAGAACTGTTCCAAGGCGTCAAAGCCGTCGATTGGGCAGGCTTCATCCCGGAGTACGGCGAATTCCCGGTCAACGGACGCTCGCACAAATCGCAGCTGTCCAGCGTGCCGGCTTGCCAATCCGTGACGAAAAAAGCGGTGGTCGAGAAAATGCGGGAATCGTACGGAACCGAATGGTTCAACGAAGACGGTCCGCTGTTCACGCTCGAAGTGACGATGCTGAACGATATCGCCACGATCACGCTCGACACGACCGGCCCTTCGCTGCACAAACGCGGCTACCGCAAAACGACCGTCGAAGCGCCGTTGAAAGAAACGATGGCCGCCGCGCTGATCCTGCTCAGCCGCTGGGGCCCGCACCGCCCGTTCTACGATCCGTTCTGCGGCTCCGGCACGCTGCCGATCGAAGCCGCGCTGATCGGCTGGAATATCGCGCCGGGCCTGCGCCGCAGCTTCCCGTCGGAACGCTGGGATTTCGTGCCGGAAGAATTGTGGAACCAGGCGCGCGACGAAGCATTCGACGCGGTGCGCGACGAGATTCCGCTGAACATCGGCGGCAGCGATATCGATCCGGAAGCCGTCGAGGTCGCCAAAGCTTCCGCCAAACGCGCGGGTCTCGGCACCGAAATTTCGTTTAACGTCCAGCCTGTCGCCCGCTTCAAAGCGGAAGGCAAATTCGGCTGCGTAATCACCAACCCGCCTTACGGCGAACGTCTCAGCGAAGAAGAGGAAGTCGAGAAAATGATCCGCCAGCTCGGACGCGCCGCGCTTGATCTGCAGGATTGGTCGTTCTTCGCGATCACGCCGACCGAAAACTTCGAGCAAAACTTCGGCAAAAAAGCCGACAAACGCCGCAAACTGTTCAACGGACGCATCGAGTGTCAGTTCCTGCAATTTTTGGGACCTTTGCCTCCGCGTCGTTAAGGAGTGACTATGTTGCGAATATTGAATTCTTCATCAACAAGACCCGGCCCCAAGCCGGGTCTTCTCTTTACCTCGGTCCTTTATGTGTTGTTCGTGCTTCTTATGCTGGGCAAGCTGCGCCTGCTGCATGGCAATCTGCAACTTCCGTACATCAATATGGGTGCTACGGATTTTCTGATCGCCGCAGGCTGTGTGCTGGCTTTATCATTTTGGGTATTCTGGCTGCCTGTGCGCGCTCGCTTATGGGCATTGGCGCTGCTGGACCTGCTGCTGACGGCGCTGATCTTCGCAGACCTCGTCTATTTCCGCTACTTCGGCGACTTTCTGACCGTTCCCGTGCTGCTGCAAGCCGGGCAGGTGGAATCGCTCGGCGGCAGCATCGCGGAACTGCTGCGCTGGCGCGACCTTTGGCTGTTCGCCGATTGGCCGCTGATGCTGGCTGCCGCGCTGTGGGGCTGGTCGAGACGACGTAAAAATGTTCGGGGCTTCTCAGGCACATCCGCGTACTCGCTCGGAACGGGTACGTCCTCTTCTTCGCGCAGAAGAGTCCGTTTCCTCCAACGATTTGCGGCCGGACTTCTGGTGCTGGTCATCGGGTTCTCCGCCGCCTTTTTCCCGATTCGACACGCTTCCCAGACCTGGGCCAAAAACCTGTTGGAAAACAACTGGTGGAACATGTCCATGTACAACGTGACCGGGTTGCTCGGCTTTCACGCGATCGACGCTTACCGTTACGCGCAGACCGCGATCGGCAAAGGGCAATCGTTATCGGATGAACGTTTGACGGAAATCCGCGACTGGTTCGAGAAAGGCCGCGCCTCTCGCACAGGTCCGGCAGAATTGCTGGGCAAGTACAAAGGCAGCAACGTCGTCATGGTGCAGGGTGAAGCGTTCATGAACTTTTTTGTCGGAAAAGAAGTGAACGGACAGCCGATCACTCCGAATCTCGACGCGCTGATGGCGGACAGTCTGTATTTCGATCACTTTTACCAACAAACCGGGCAAGGCCGTACCTCCGATGCCGATCTTGCCGCCAACTTTTCGCTGCATCCGCTGCCTTCGGGTTCCGTTTTTATCCGGTACGCCGACAACGAATTCGAGACTTTGCCTTCGATCTTGAAAGAACAAGGCTATTCGGCCAACGTATTCCACGCCTACGACGGCAGCTTCTGGAATCGGAATCGGATGTATCAGGAGATGGGATATGATCGTTTTTATACGGAAAAAGATTACGTGATCGACGAACCGCTCGGCTGGTCGCTCGGGGATCGCTCGTTCTTCAATCAGTCGGTCGGGTTTATGGAAAACACGCCGGAGCCGTTCTATTCGTTCCTGATCGGTCTCAGCAGCCATCATCCGTATAATTTGGCGCTGAAAGACGAAGACAAACTTCCGGTCGGCGAGTTCGAAGGCACGACGTTCGGCGATTATTTGCAGTCGGTGCATTACGTCGATTCGGCTTTGGGCGACATGGTGCAGCGGTTGAAAAACGACGGACTATGGGAAAATACGATCTTCGTCTTCTACGGCGACCATGACTTTTCACTCGACGAGCACGAAGCCGTAGGAACCTTGTTGGGCGATGACGTATCGGAGTTCGAATATACGCAGATGATGGGCCAGGTCCCGCTGCTGATCCATCTGCCGGACGGCGAGCTGGCCGGGACATATGAGCAGCCTGGCGGTCAGCTCGATATCATGCCGACGTTGCTGTCGCTACTGGGAGTCGATGCCGGCAATTACGCGCTGATGGGCAGCAATCTGCTTGACGATTCCAAGCAGGAACGACTCGTCGTGCTGCGAACAGGCGCATTTACCGACGGCAAAATCTACTACGAACCTTCTCCTGACGGCGTGTTCGAAAATGGGATCTGCTATGACCTCGCAACCGGACAACCGACCGACGTGGAACAAGCACGGGCAGGATACGACGAAGCGGTAAAGCGTCTGGCGATCTCGGACGATGTGCTGGCGAAAGATTTGATTCCGACGCTGGATTTAAAAAAATAACTTCTCGCTCCGCGCCAACTTTTTTCGCAGCAGCCCATAAAAAGCCCCGAATTCCGTCAATCCGGAACTCGGGGCTTTTTGGAAATCGGTCATACACGCAGCTCAATGCCGAGCCGCGACGTGCCGATTATGATTTTTTAATAAAAGGCGCGACCTTTTCCAGCACTTCGGCTTCTGTCGGAGCGCTGACGTAACGGCCGTTGATGAAGACGAATGCCCGTTTGCCGCAAGGACCGCAGTACGACTTGCAGCCCACTTTGATCTCGGCATCGGGAGCCATTTTTTGCAGCTTCGGCACGATGGTCTTCATGCGTACGTGCTGACATTTATCGCAAACGCGAATATCGTTAGCCATGATTCTTCCCTTCTTCTTCGGCAGTTCTTAGTGGTCGCCGTGGTTACCCTTCGACGGATTCGTGATCACGAATCCTTCTTCCTGGGTGCTGTACAGATAATCGATCTTGATTCCGTCAAGCAGCGGCTCGCTGGCATCGACCAGAACGCTGATATCCTTGTCGGTCGCAACCAACTCGTCGCCGTCTTTTTGCTTATCCAGATCCATGCCGTAGTGGGCGTGGTCGCCGTGCGAATGCGTAATGAATACGCGAACGTTCATTTCTTTGTTTTCTTCCTTGTTCAACTCTTCCAGCAGTTTCTTCGCAGCGTTGCGCGTAATTTTGACCTTCATGACAGACTCCTCCCGCCTGCGGTTTCAAACCGCGGCTCTTCATAAGATGATAGTGCAGCAAAAGGCAGTCTCAACCTTGCATGGATGCGACCTGCCAAATGGCTTTCGTTCTTGCGATATACTCGGCCAGCCACTTTTGTGCGATTTTCTCGAACATATCCGATTCTCCGCTGTGCAAGAACCGATGCTCGGGAATGGAATCGCCGGTTTCCAACTGCCCTTTTTCATACAAAATCGTACTGACTTCGCGAGCCGTCTCCTCCGCCGAACTGATCAGCTTCACCGACGGTCCCATCACCCGCTGAATGGTGTCCGCAAGGAACGGATAGTGGGTGCAACCCAAAATCAGGCAGTCGAGCGGCAGCGCACGCAATGGGAGCAGTTCGTTTTTGACGATCTCATACGTGGCCCGACCGCTAAAATGCCCCTGCTCGACCAAAGGAACAAACGACGGACATGCACGGCTGACCACATTGACAAAAGGAGAGATCTGTTTCAACGCTTGGGCGTATGCCCCGCTATCGACTGTTCCTTTTGTGCCGATGACTCCGATAATGCCGTTGTTTGCTTTGCTGATCGCCGCGCGGGCACCCGGATGAATGACGCCGACAACCGGAATATCCACCTTCTCCGCAATCGTATCAAGCGCTGCGGCGGTGGCCGTATTACAGGCGATGACGATCATTTTGGGATTGAACGTCATGAGATAATCGACGATCTGCTCCGTAAATGCGCGGACTTCCATGAGATCGCGCGGTCCGTAAGGGGTACGCGCCGTATCTCCGAAATAGATGATTTGTTCTCTCGGCAATTGACGCATGACCTCTCTGGCCACGGTCAGGCCGCCGACTCCCGAATCCATTATCGCAATAGCTTGCTGCACGAGTACACGCTTCCTTCATATCGTTTTCCCGAACATCCACCTCTTATGGACACAACACCGCAAAAGATGGACCGGGGTTAAAATTAAGCCTAAACTCTATCATAGCGAAGCGACTCCCTCGCCGCAAGCAGCTTTTGGACGAATCGATTACTCCTCTTCGGAAGTCGATGCATGCGAATCTTGCGTGGGCGGAGTCTGACGACTCTCCTGCATCCGGTACTCGCGCTCGGAGCGGAACTCGGTTCCGTCTTCTTCGCGCAACCGATAACCAGAGCCTGAATCTTCTTCGTCATCTTGCCAAGCGTTCGCTTCATCCTTCTCGTACCCGACCGGATCTTCCGTTTGCGTTCCGGCATAATGAGGATGGCCCGGATTGAGGTCGATCACCGCGCGTTCGGGAGCCAGGACGGAGCGCTGGCGCTCGCAGCGCCATCTGAGTCCGGCACCGCCGAGCAGTTGTCCGTCGGCTGCTTCGCCCGCGTTGCCGTAGACGTAGTAAGAGGCGCCGTAGATCATCGGAATCACCCGGTCCGGCGTCATATCCACTACCCGGCACTGAATGTCCGGCACGCCGAGAGCGGTCAAGCCGAGCGTATCGACCAGCACTTCGTTTTGCCGCTGCATCTGATAAACTCTGACGTTCAACGCTCCGTAGAGAGGCTCGTTCGGATAAGAGGCCAAGAAAGTTCCCGCATCGATCAATTGTCCGCTCGGCTGCCAATAGATCGCATCACAGCCCGTCGTCTCGATCACGCTTGCCAAGACGGACTGGAACATATCAATCCGACGCTCAAACGGCAGCATGGCCGCGTACCAATCGCATAGCGTTACCGCATACCGATACTCTTCAAGCCGCTCCGCTCCGCCTTCCCATTTCCAGCTTTGCTGAAGCACGCCTTCCCAATTCAGATCCTCGCGAATCTCTCTGGGCTCGAAGATTCTCGTCTGCGCGGGCACTTCCGCATCCGTGAAATTCACGGTGTAATCGGCATGGTAAAAAACGGCGGCCAGCTCGAAACGGTCGCTGCCCGTCGTCTCCTTGCGACGCAGCGCCTCGTTCTCCACTTGTTCCGTCTCCCGAAACGGTCCCGTGTTGATCGCGGTCTTGCGAATGCGTTGATGAATCCGCTCAAGAATAAGCGAAGGTTCCAGCTTCGGTTCCTCCCGGAATAATAACTCGACTGCGTATACCGGAAGGAATCCCGGTTTCATTTTCTTGCCTTCTTTTGGTTGTTGCCCTGCCGAATCGGCCATGTGTCTGCTTCCCCCTCCGTGTCTATCCGGTATGTTCGCTTAGTTTGGCCTGCCGCTCTCGCCAAGTTCGCTAAGCAAATACCGGTTCACCCGATCCGCAAACTGCTTCAAGGCGGCAGGCAGCTCCATTGTCAGCGTGTGCAGGGCTTTACGATCCCATTCGTAATAATCCTGCACCAACGGACGACGCAATCTGACCAGTCGCAACATCACCTCATGCAGCTGATCGTCGATCACGGTCTCCCCGTGAATAATGTCTATAATATCCTCGTAACTGCCCGCATCGCGCATAATGAATCCGTCGATCAGATAGCTTCCGATATCCGTGACGGCTTCCAATGCCAGATGCAAAGCGCGCTCTTGCGCCATTCCTTGCAGGAGCGTTCCCTCCCACTGCGCAGCGACCAAACGCATCGCTTCGATCGTCTGCGGCAGCGACAGCAGGCGCTTCTCGATCTGTTCCCGATTGACGTAATACAATGCCGGTTCCTCCTGTGTATCCGCTGCGGCTGAAGTCGCAAACCGCTCGGTTCCTGGATTTTCGCGTTTCGTCTTTCCGCGATATGTAGTAATCGCGTAAACCGATATTAGATTTCGTAGTCGACGGCGTACGAGACTTCTTTGACGCCATTGATGTATTCGATAATCTTCTGGTGTTCCGGATGCGTCTGATAGCCTTGCAGATCATCCAGCGTCTCTACCGTTGCCGTCAGCGCGATATCGTAAGAACGCTCGGTGCGCAGGATATCCGTTCCGATCTCCAGCGATTTGAGCTGCTCGATCTTGCCTTCCATGCTGCGCAAAACGTCTGCCGCCTCCGCTACGCTTTCCGCCGAACGGTTTTTCAATTTAAAAAAGACGATATGTTTAATCATCATGTTCATCTCCTTCTGCCGTTGAATTGACCTTCAAAAAAGCTCATAAAGAAACTATATCATAAGGAGAGCGGTTACAGCCAAAATCGAACACGGCGATTTAGCGAAAATGCGTCGTCCTTTGTCAAAGTCGGCGCAAAGAAAAAGACCGTTTGCCGTGATTCCGACAAACGGTCTTTTCCCGCTCAAGCAAAGTGTTTTTCTTAACGATTAACGCGAACGACGAAAACGAATTGCAGCACCGGATACCATCAGCAGCAAGCCTGCGTACAGGAACATCGCGTCGCTGCCGGTTTCTCCTGTTTGAGGCAGTTCGGAAACGCCGGTCCAATTCATCGAAGCCGCAGAGTTCGCTGCATCCGTTGTCGTAGCGTCCATTGCAACTTCCGCGGTTGGCGTCGCTGCGATCGTCACAGGACGTTCTCCGATATCGGCCGTCGATGCATCTGCTGTTACAATCGCTCCATCCGTCACGCCGCGGTTGTCATCCATTTCAGGCGACAACTCATCAAACTCGTCACCTTCCGATGCTGTAGCTGTCGTAACGTTGTTTCCAACCGGTTCTCCGTCTTCGTCGTCGGCAGGCAGCGCACTTGGCGTATTGCCCGAAGACGCGATTACGGTTCCCGGTACGGATGCTGCGACTACGCCGTCAACCGTGATTCCGCCGTCGTTACCGCCCGTGCCTGGGTTTGGCGTCGTACCGCCATCGTTACCGCCAGTGCCCGGGTTCGGCGTCGTACCGCCATCGTTACCGCCAGTGCCCGGGTTCGGCGTCGTACCGCCATCGTTACCGCCCATGCCTGGGTTCGGCGTCGTACCGCCGTCGTTACCGCCCGTGCCTGGGTTAGGCGTCGTACCGCCGTCGTTACCACCCGTTCCTGGGTTCGGCGTTGTTCCACCATCATCGTCCCCACCGTTACCCGGGTTTGGCGTGGTGGTGCCGCCGTCATCGTCTCCGTTACCCGGATTCGGAGTCGTTCCTCCGTCATTTCCTCCCGGTGCTGCTGGAGTAAATGTAGAGTTTTCCAGCACCGACACCTGAACGCCAGGCAGAATGCCGTTCAAGTTCAAATCAAGCAGCGAGGAATTGTTGGACGTTCCATCTCCGTTCACGGAATTATTGTTGCCCAGAACCGTCAGTCCGACGTCGTTACCGAGCAGATCGTCGAGATTCAGGTTCAGCAGAGAATCGGAATTGCTTTGCGTTGCCGGGTTCGTCGTACCGGAGTTCGTGTTGTTGGATTCGTTTTCCAGCACGCCCAAATGAATATTGTCGCCCAATACTTCGTTAAGGTCTACGTTCAACAAGGAATCGTAGCTGTTATTCGTCGTTGTTGGGTTCGTCGATCCATTGGTTGCGCCCGAATTCGTGTTGGTTGCTTCATTTTCCAATACGCCGACGTGAACCGTTTCTCCCAAAACTTCGTCGAGGTTCACGTTAACCAGCGAACTCGATTCCGTATTTGCTGTAGCGGCTGGTGTTCCTGTTGTCGCACCGGAAGTTGTGTTGGATTCTTCGTTTTCCAGTACGCCCACTTGGACGCTTTCGCCCAACACTTCATCGAGGTTCACGTTAACCAGCGAACTCGATTCCGTGTTTGCTGTAGCGGCTGGTGTTCCCGTCGTTGTACCGGAAGTTGTGTTGGATTCTCCGTTTTCCAGTACGCCGACGTGGACCGTTTCTCCCAACACTTCGTCGAGGTTCACGTTAACCAGCGAACTCGATTCCGTGTTTGCTGTAGCGGCTGGTGTTCCCGTCGTTGTACCGGAAATTGTGTTGGATTCTTCGTTTTCCAGTACGCCCACTTGGACGCTTTCGCCCAACACTTCATCGAGGTTCACATTCAGCAATGAGCTAGATTCCGTCGTTGTTGTAGCGGCTGGCGTTTCTGTTGTTGCACTGGAGGTTCTAGTGGATTCTTCGTTCTCCAGTACGCCGACATGCACATCATCGCCCAGCACTCCGCCAAGATCTACGTTGACCAGCGCATCGTAATTCGTTGCCGCACCATTGCTTCCAGCACTGCTTGTCTCACTCGGCAATACATTGACTTGCAGCGTATCCCCGAGCAGGCCGTCGGCATTGAGGTTCAGCAGCGAACGACTTTCCGTCTGAGGCGCGCCGCTGTCGGTCGTCGTAACTTCCGCAGCCGATGCGGCTCCTTGAGCCAATACGAGTGTGACTGCCGCAAATCCTGTTGTCATCAGTGCTTTTACCGTCTTTTTCATTAGTTATCGCTCCCTTTTATTTTTTTGATTTTTACGTCAAAAAGGGAGCTTGCTTCGGTGGTGAAAAAGGCGGGGCGTTGATCCATTGACTGCCTTCCGTATCTGAAGTGGCTTTCAAACGATATAACGAGTCCGAAGCTACCGGCATGAATCCGGTATACAGCTGCGCGATCGGAGGCTGAGGCCCCGCAAATCCAGAGCCGCCTTGCGACGATCCCGAAGCGCCGCGCGTCGGCGAGCCTTCGCTTAACAATCCGGGTACGACCGGTGCTTGCGGCTGACGGCCTTCACGTGGTGCAAGAGGCGCTGCCTGCTTGCCCTTCGGCTCTGCAAGTTCCGCCGAAGAATCCGAGGAAGAGGTCTTGTTCTCGCGAACCTGAGTAACTCCCCCGTCTCGCGAAGACGTGCCTAACGCTTCTTCATTCGGTAATATACCGGCTACCTCTAGTGTAGAAGGATCTGGTAACAGCTCCGCAGTCATACCAACCGGCTGTTCTTCCAACGAAAGTTCTTCTGCATCGTCCAGCCCGTAACCCGCAATCGATACGGATTGGTTCGGCTCGGTCAACGGTTGTTGTTCGGTCACTGAAGGCTGATTCTCCGGTAAAACGGGAACGAGCACCTCGCCGACGACAATACGCTGAGCTTCCTGAATGTGCACCACCTGTCCGGCTACCGTATTCGGCGCGCCGTCAGATTGGGAAGGGTTAACTGCCCCGTGTCCACCGTCCGAGACTCTGGCCCCGCCCGAAGACTCGGTCGTCGTTGGAGCAGGCACCGTTGTCTCCGACCCTGTCGTTGGTACTGTCGGTTGTTGTCCGCCCTGACCGCTTCCCGGTTCCTGATCGTTCCCCTTACCCGGCTCTTTATCCGGTTGCGAAGGCGTCGGCGTCTGTGTTCCGGGGTTGGTCGGTTGAGTCGGAACAATCGGAATCGCAGGCAAGCTTGGCGTCCCGCCGCCGCTTCCCGGCTGGGTAATCGGCTTCACCGTTTCTTTTACGGTCTCTGCCACCGTCTCGACGACTTCGCCAACCGTATTTCCGGCTCCTTCCGTTACAGGTCCGACGCTTTCCACGATCTTTCCGACATTTTCCGTCGTGTTTTTGACCGTCTGATCTACCGCTTTGACGGTTTGCCCCGTTTCTTCCAGCAATGTGCCTACAGGATCGGCAGCCTTGCCGTTTAATGCTCCTGTCACTTGAGGAACGGTGTTCAGCGGAATGTCAACGGTTTCATTCACGATGACATTTGCGTCTTTCACCACTTGTTCCACGGTATTGACCACATTGCCTACACTGTCTGCTGTTGGAGTCGTAACCGGTTCAAGCAGCCCTCCAGCCGCTTTTCCCGTAACATCTAACGTATTCTGGACCACTTGCTGCGTCTGATTTAAGGTTCCGCTTACCGTTTGCTCCAGCGCGCCCGTCGCGCCGCTTACCGTCTGATTGACTGAATCGGATACGCCGCCGACCGTTTGATCGACGACATCAACCGCTCCTTTAAGCACATTGTCCAAAAGTCCGGGGGCGAACTTAGCCTCGGCGGAGTGGGTCTGGAAGACCAGTATCCATGATGCCGCCAAGACGATCGCTAGCATTCGTCTTTTCACTGATTCACCTCCTTTCTGCATCCGACATCTCCTGCTTTTGACCCAATTCGACCACTTTGTTGAAAAGTGTCTAAACTGTGTCTACTCCTTTTTTACCATCCATTTTTTCTGTCGAAACTCATTTTTAAGCAAAAAGTAAAAAGATCCCATATATGAAAAATGAACAACTCGCTTACTGCCTGGTTTTCTTGCTTTGAATTTTTTTCATAATGTTTGAATAGTCAGGAACGCGCAAAAAAGCCGTCTTCCCGAAGGAAAACGGCTTTTCTTCATTTCGTTATAAACAAACGTTCGGTCAACGTACGGCTTACTCGGATTTCTCCTCGTCGCCTACGCGCTCCGGTGCCACTTCCGGCTCTTCCGCAGCTTCGGCTTCCGGCTCTTCGAGCACTTGAGGAACGATCACGGAAGCGATCACTTCCTCCTCCGAAGAAAGCAGCTTAACTTTATCCGACAGCTTCAGATCTGCCGCAGTCAGCTTGTCGCCGATCTCCAGATTGGAAATGTCGATCTCCAGCGTGCTCGGAAGATCGTCCGGCAGTGCCTCGATTTCGAGCTCTGTAGCCTGAACCTGGAAGATGCCGCCTTCCTTCGTTCCTTTGGCTTCACCCTGATAATCGATCGCGATCGTGGCGCGAACGACTGTGTTTTTGTCGATTTGCAGGAAATCCGCGTGAATGATTCGCCCGCTGACACGCTGTACGTCCTTGATCATGACTTGGGACGTCGAACCGTCTTTCACCTTCAGGGAGAAAATGTCCGCGCCGCCTCTTTGCACGTGGCGAAGCAGATCCTTGGCATCGACATGAACAGGAATGCCGTCTGCTTTCTTGCCGTACACTACGGCAGGAACGCGCCCGCTTTCGCGCAGAACTCTGATATCGGAACGTTTAAAACCGCTTCTTTTTTCAGCTTCAAGTGCTTTACTCATGATTACTCGACCTCCTCGGAATTGGACAATCAACGATTCGGAAAGAACTGGAATACCGGCCTGGCCGGGCTTTCCGTCGTCTTCACGTTATTCTATTACCCCGCAGACGCTAACTTGTATCACATGCTCGAAATGGCCGGAAAACAAGTTCGAAAAAAACTCCGCTCAATCCGCCGTTTTTTCTGCGACTGAAGCCAGGTACGGAGCCAGATAAGGAGCGGTACGGCTCTCTTTGTTCTCCGATACTTCATGCGGCGTTCCCGCCGCCACGATCTTTCCGCCTTGAGCCGCCGCTCCCGGTCCCAGATCGATGATCCAATCGGACTGCGCGGCGATCCGCATATTATGCTCTACCATGACGACCGCATGCCCGGCTTTCGCCAACGCGTCCAAATGGCGCAGCAGCCGATCCGCGTCGACCGGATGCAGGCCGTTGGTCGGCTCGTCCAGCAAGTAGAGCGTACGGCCGCGCTGCGTGCGCTGAAGTTCGGAAGCCAACTTGATGCGTTGCGATTCGCCGCCCGAAAGTTCGGTCGCCGGCTGACCGAGTTTCAAGTAGCCGAGTCCCAAGTCCAACAGCACCGATAACGGACGAGAGATCGACTGCTGATCCGCAAAGACCTCGGCCGCTTCTTCCACGGTAAGCCCCAACACGTCGGCAACGTTCAGGTCGTTCCATTGCACCTCAAGCGTCTCGGGGTTATAACGCGCCCCTCCGCATTCCGGGCAAGGCACGTAAAGGCTCGACAAAAACATCAGCTCGATCTGGACGAAGCCTTGCCCTTCGCAGTTCGGACAGCGTCCCGCCGCCACGTTGAACGAAAAACGGCCGGCTTTGTATCCTCTTTCCCGCGACAGCGGCGCATTCGCGAACAGCTTGCGCACATGGTCGAACAATCCGGTATATGTCGCCAAGTTGGAGCGCGGCGTGCGTCCGATCGGCTTCTGGTCGATTCGCACCAGGCGGCGCAGCGAATCCAGATCGCCGGAGATTTTTCCCGATACCTGCCGGCTTTGGCTTTCTTCCTCTTCTTCTTCCGGATCGGACGGAAGATCGCCCAGGCGCGGAGCCAGCAGCGCCGGAAGCGCCGTCGAGACGAGGCTCGACTTACCCGAACCGGACACTCCGGTCACCGCCGTCAAGCAGCCGAGCGGAATATCGACGTCTAACTCATGCAGATTGTTGAACGAAAGCTGCCGGATCTTCAGCCAGCCTTCGGGCTGCCGCGGTTCCCGGAGCGCGGCAGGCGTTTCCGCGAACACGTATCGGCGGGTGATCGATTCTTCGACCGATTCCAGACCCGCGGGCGGGCCGCTGTACAAGACTTTCCCTCCGCGTTCGCCCGCTTCCGGTCCGATATCGACCAGCCATTCGGCATGCTTGATCACGTCGAGATTATGCTCGACGACGAGTACCGAATTGCCCGCGTCGCGCAGCGCGGCGAGCGATTCCAGCAGCGCTTCGCCGTCGGCGGGGTGCAAGCCGGCCGACGGCTCGTCCAGCACGTAAGCGACGCCGAACAGCTTGGAGATCAACTGCGTCGCCAAACGCAGGCGCTGAAGCTCGCCCGACGACAACGTAGGCGCCGGACGATCCAGCGACAAATGGCCGACGCCGATCGCGATCAACCGTTCCAACCGGCTCGATACGTCGTCGACCAGACGTTTGGCGACCTGCGCTTTTTCGGTTTCCCGTTCGGGACTCTTGGCGCCTTTTGCCGAATACGCGCGATGCAGGCGAACGCCTTCTTCCAGCTTTTCCCGAAGCTCTGCGACCGGCAACCGGAACAATTCCGCGATATCCAGTCCCGCGAATGTCACCGAAAGCGCCTCGCGCTTCAGTCTTTTGCCTTCGCACGCCGGGCAAGGGCGAACTTCCAGATAAGGCTCCAGCCGCTGCCTGCGTCCCGGCGTGTCGGCAGAAGCGTACATATTGAGCAGTTGACGCCGGGCGCCCGTATAATTGCCCATGTAGTCGGGACGTCGTCCGGCGCGGACGGCTTCCCGGATTTCCTCGTAACTCAGGTCGGGATAGACCGGCGCCGAAGGCTTTTCTTCGGTGAACAAGATCCAATCGCGGTCTTTTTGCGGCAGGTCTTTCCACGGTTTATCCACGTCGTACCCGAGCGAGATCAAAATATCGCGCAGGTTCTGTCCGTGCCAAGCTCCCGGCCAAGCCGCGATCGCGCGCTGCCGGATGCTGAGTTCGGGATCCGGCACCATCGATTCTTCGGTCGCGTCGTAAATGCGTCCGAGTCCCTGGCATTCCGGGCAAGCGCCTTGCGGCGTATTGGGCGAAAAGTCTTCGGCATACAGCACGGCTTGGCCGTCCGGATAATCGCCGGCCCGCGCGTACAGCATGCGAAGCACGTTGGACACGGCGGTCAAACTGCCTACGGTCGAGCGTTCCTGCGGCACGCTCCGCTGCTGCTGAAGCCCCACCGCCGGAGGCAGTCCTTCGATGCTTTCGACCTGCGGCGCGCCCGCCTGCTGAATCAGTCTTCGCGCATACGGCGCGACCGATTCCAAATAACGCCGCTGCGCTTCGGCATACAGCGTGCCGAAAGCGAGCGACGACTTGCCGGAACCGGACACGCCGGTAAAAACGACCAGCGAATCGCGCGGAAGATCGAGATCGGCATGTTTTAAATTATTTTCGTTCGCCCCGCGCACGCGGATCATGCCGTCGGATTCGCGTCGGCGCTCGGAGCGTGAAGAGAAGAAGTCGGCATTCATGATCAAGACCCCCTTTGCGGATTTTCGTTCTCGGACAAGATCGGCAGCCGATCCTGTCCTGATACGTTTACCGCATTCGGAAGTCCTTAAATCAGTTCGGCGCTTTCCGTTGGTTCGAAACTGCCGAAACCGTTCCGAACACAAAAAAAGACCGGCTTCAGGCCCTGACAAGGCTCGAAGACAGTCTCCTTTAGGGCGTGTACGCAAACTCCGTCAAGATGCATGGCGTTGAGTTTGCGTACACGCCCTAGCATGAAAAACTAGATGTTCCGTCCGGCATTGAACGCGCGCGTCTCATTACCGATCGATTTCGCCGCGCTGCCCGCATTCAGCACCACCGGCAGTCCCGTCTCCGCGCTTTCATAAAAAGCATCCACGACCTCCGCGAAATACAAGCCATGCTCCGCCGGAGCAATCAGATTTTGCTTTTCATCCTTAATGCAATCGACAAAATGACGAAATTCGCCGGTCAATTGCAGAAACGGATTGATTTTAAGTTTGGGCGTCATATCGAGACAAATTCCGTTATGCTCCCCGAACAAATTCAAAGTCCCGTTGATCAGCGTGGCCCCGCCTTTGGTTCCCATCAGTTCCACGTAGAACCGTTCTTCTTCAATATTGGCAGCCCAACTGAAATCGAGGGCCAGGCTTGCTCCGTCTTCCAAAGCAATATAACCGTGCGCAGCATCTTCGACGTCGAAAATGCCATTCTCGATTCCGGTATAGCCATGCCGGTTCCGCGTTCCGGTCTGCATGAAGTTCTGGTAAACTCGTCCCGCTGCATACGAGACTTTGGGCATGCCCATGAAATACAGCGCCAGATCGATATAATGCGCTCCAAGATCGATCAACACGCCGCCTCCGGCACGGGCTTTATCCGTGAACCATGTTCCGCGCCCAGGAATGCCGCTGCGACGCATCCAACCGGCTTTGGCGCTGTAGATATGGCCGAGGTTGCCGTCGTCGATCCACTTTTTCAAATAGATCGCTTCGTTCGTAAAACGGTTGTTCAACCCGATCATGACCTGCTTGCCGGAACGGTCCCTCGCTTCCACGATCCGCCGGGCTTCCTCCGCATGCAGAGTAAGCGGCTTCTCGCAGTGCACATTTACGCCATGCGACAACGCATATTCCGTAATCTCGGCGTGCAAAAAGTTGGGCGTGACGACGCTGACGATGTCCGGCTTCTCCGCTTCGATCATTTCTTTGTAATCGCTGTACGCATTCGGTACGTTATGCCGGGCCGCCATCGCGGATGCTTTGCCGAGATCGACATCGCAGATCGCAACGACTTCGATGTCGTGCAGCTCTTTATAGCCGTGGATATGCTTTTTCTCGGCGTTGCCTCCGGCTCCGATCAAGGCATACTTCAATTTGTCCATGCTGATTGTCCCCCTTTTTCCAAACGATAGACTACGGTTGCAGCAGCAGCTTGCGGAAATAATCGGCCGAATAATCGATGCCCGCCGCCGCCAGTTCGTCCGGCAAAGACGATTTGCGCGGTTCGATGCTCAATCCGGCGTTATATCCGGTGCTTCTGAGCACCGCCAGGAATGAAGGCCAATCCGTCTGATCCAGTCCTGCCGGCGGTTCGTCGACTTTCACTCCGTTCACCAACAGCGATCCTTTAAGATGAACGTGATAGAAGCGATGCCCCCAATCCAGCGCCTCCTGCAAATAATCTCCCTCGAAAAAGCGCGCATGCGACGGATCGAACTTGATGCCCAGCTCCGGCAGATGGCCGTGCACGATTCTCCAGACGTCCGGCGTATTCACGAAATTCACTTTGCGGCAATTATACGTGGAAATTTTCACGTTTTTGCCTTGCGCGTAATCGATCAGCTTGCTGAAAAATCCGATAGCCGCCGTGCAATTTGCATAAAAAGACAGCTCTTCGACGTAATTGCAGCCCACGACGAAACTGCGGCATTCCAGCGCGGAAGCAACGTCGATCAGTTTGCAACAGCGCTCCAGTTCTTCCGCAATGATCTCTCCGTTTGGATCGATCCGCTCCGACTTCCAGCGTCCGATCGAACCGATCTCGATTCCGTACTGCTGGCTCCACTGCGCAATCTGTTCCCGACGATCGCAGAATGCGTCCACGTCGTCTCCCTCATTCACGCAAAACTCCAGGAAGCTGAGCCCTCTGCGCTCGGCTTCAACGAAGCTCTTTTCTTCAACTGTTGCGATGATTCCCAATTTCATGCCTGGCGGCTCCTTTTCATTCCGGTTTGTCTATTTCTACCCTATCAAAAACGGATTCTCTTGGGAATCCGTTTTTGCGACACTTTTGCAGTCTGTTATTGCGCCTGTTTTTCGAATGCGATCTTTTGTCGAGAAAAACAAAAATCCCCTGAATCGTCCTGAGACGAATTCAAGGGATTTTTATTCAATGATGCGGTCGAGAGGACTCGAACCTCCACGGGGGTAAGCCCACACGGACCTGAACCGTGCGCGTCTGCCAATTCCGCCACGACCGCATATCATGTGCCGGACAAAATGTCCTGCCCAAATAATATAACACGGTGAGCAAGCAGTGCGCAAGTCCTTTTGGCAAAAAACGTTCGCTGCCCGCTCTCACGGATTCATATGGCCTTTTTCACGTCAGCTGTACCACAGAACTTCGCTCAACCAACTCCGGCAGGTATAAAAGTTCTTCTGTATCATCACTGGATCTTTCTTCTTGTTCGATCATCGCGATTAACCGCCTGGCCGCTTCCCGTCCCATTTCTTCCTTCGGATGCGTAAGCGTCGTCAACGGTACGCCTGCCGCCAGCGCAAGCGCCGAATCATCGAATCCGACAATCGACAACTCGCCGGGCACGGACACTCCCATTTCGCGAGCCGTGTTCAGGAGCGGAACGGCCAACGCGTCATTATAAGCAAATAATGCGGTCGGGCGATCCGTAGAGGCCAGCAGTTCGCGCAGCTTTTTCACTGGCAGCTTGTCCTTCTGCGACGTCGTATAGGTGACTACATGCTCCGGATCCAACGGAATTCCGGCTTCGCGGTGGGCATGCATGAATCCTTTCAGACGGTTAACCCCTTGCAGATCGTCCGTTTTGAAAAAACCAACGATACGGCGATGCCCTTGCTTAATCAGATAACGCGCCGCCGTAAGTCCGCCCCGCTCGTCGTCTACTTTTAAACAAGGTACTTCCAGCTCGCGGTAACTCTCGTTAATCATCAGGAACGGCAAATTCTTCGACTGCATCGACAGGTAAAAAGAAAGATTCGGATTGCCTTCGGCACTCTTGGTCGGTTCGATGATCAGTCCGCTTAACGGCTCGCTCAACATCAGACGCAGACATTCCATCTCTTTTTCTTTGTCATTGTCCGTACTCGCCAGCAGCAACCGGTACCCCCGACTGCGCAATTCCGCCTCGGCACCCCGCACAATATGAGGAAAAATATAATCGGAGATATATGTGGTGACGATACCGATCGTGCGCGGCTGCGCCGCTTCTTCGCGAACGGCGGCATGTCGGACAAATGTTCCTTTTCCCTGCACGCGCTCCAGCAAACCTTGTTTTTCCAGCTCGGAGAAGGCTTGGCGGACCGTTTGGCGACTAAGCGAAAATTGCTCGGCTATCTCATTTTCGGAAGGAACCTGACTGCCGGGAGAGAGCTTTCCGCTTTCGATCCAGCTCAACAGTTCATTTTTTAAGATCATATATTTAGGAAGCCGCTTGCTCATTGGATTTCACCTCGGTCCATAATTGACGATCATGATTCTTGTTAAAAGAGAGCGGTTTCAACTTTGAAAAAGATAGGCCAAGGTTGTACATACCTTTTGAGGAAGCATATGCTTTTACAAAGTCGTACGTACAAGAAAATCTTAATTGCGGCTTAGTCAAAATGCAAGCTAAAATTCCCCTTTCCATAACGGTTTGCACTCGGAATACCCCATCTCGTTAAGAAAAGTCCATGCATTCTCGATTAGAATCGTCTGACCGACCTGCCATGATTCCGGTTGTCGATGTTGCAAATGGGCAATGATTTCCGCAATAGATCGAGGTCTTCCCAGATGAATACAGGCGGCTTCTCCGTTTCGCTGCGCCGAGATTTCATAAAATGTCCAAGAAGTATGCGGATCTTCGTCAGGCAGGAAAGCCGGGAAGACCAGCACGATTTTGGTATTCTTTTGTTCTTTGGGCGAAAGGTGCAGCGTGAATCGGACTCCGCTCGTATGCCAATAGACGAAAGCTTGATCTCCGACTACAATCGTTCTGTGCGCGGTTTTCATTTCCTCTCTTCTCCTTCCTCCAGCCATTCTCTAAGAATCGTGTTGAAACATTCCGGCTGCGCCGAAGGAATGCCGTGTCCGATACCGGGCAAAATCTTTTTTTGCGCTTTCGGATGAATCGACGCGATCTGCTCCGCCGACTTGCGCATGATTCTTTTTTCCTTTTCGCCGACCGTCACGAGAACACGAGCGTTCGAACGCGAGAATCCCGCTGGCAACCGATAGGTCAAGCTTTGCCGCAACATGCGGATCAGAGCATCCTGGCTGCTTTTCAAACTATGTGCATAATACGTCTCGAACTGCTCGGACGGAATATACAGCGCTTTGGCTTGAAGAGCCGAAAAGCGGCGATTGCGAATCAGCGGAAAACTGCAACGAACCATGGGACCGATCATTCTGTCGGCAAAAGGAAGCGGAGCAACCGAAGCGCTATTGAGCATGGCTCCGCGCAGCAGATGCGGACTGTCGTTCATCATTTGAATCACGATCTGCGCTCCCAGCGAAAAACCGACCGCGTAAATCGGCCGGCCTGCGCCTTTTTGCTTCGCCAGATCGATCAACTGCCGGGCGCTCTGTTCGATCGTGAACATCGGCTTTGTATCGGGCTGTTCCGATTCCGCCAGCTCCGGCACCAAACAATGATAATGTTGAAAAGACTCGACCTGACGATCCCACATCCATCCGCCTACCCCGCCGCCATGCACGAATATCAATAAAGGAGCATTCGAATTTCCCGACTCCGTATACGTCCATTTCATTAAAATCCACCTTTCTGACAGCACCTTTAGCGTTGGTTGCATATTTTTGTATGTATTGATTTTAGCATATCTTGATTACTAACAAGGCTGTAGCGATAAGCCTCCAAAATAATTGTGACAATTTCAAGTGAATAATTTCACATTTGATGTGACTACAATCACCAACCCCTTGAATTTTAATTAAATATAATGAGAATGTAAGTTAGATCAAATTTGAAATAGCGGCGGCTCGCCGGATCTTCCGGTCCCGCCGTTCAGTGAATGTTAACTTGTGAAGAAAGTCACATTATGATGACGAATCGCCTTTCCTGCCTTTTCACCTACAGGTCGCGATCTTCCCTACACCGAATTCAAACGCCAAGGAGGCACATCGTTATGACGAACGCAAAAGAAAAACTCGTCGTGATCGGCAACGGCATGGCCGGTATCAATACGCTGGAGCAAATTCTAAAGCTGACCGATCGTTTTGACATTACCGTATTCGGTAGTGAACCTCATCCCAACTATAACCGGATCATGCTCTCCTACGTGCTCGAAGGAAGCAAGACCATTGACGATATCGTCATTAACGACTGGAACTGGTACAAGGATAACGGAATCGCCCTTCATACCGGACAGACGGTAACCGCAATCGATACCGCAAATAAAACAGTTGTCACTGACGGCGGAATGACTGCATCTTACGATAAACTGCTGATCGCAACCGGTTCGAATTCTCTCATGCTCCCTATTCCGGGCAGCGACCGCGAAGGCGTCGTCGGCTTCCGCGATATCGCGGACTGCGACCAAATGCTCGAAGCAGCCAAACAGTATAAAACGGCAGCCGTCATCGGCGGCGGCTTGCTCGGTCTCGAAGCGGCGAAGGGCCTTGTCGGTCTCGGCATGGATGTCACTGTGGTCCACCTGATGAACGACCTCATGGAACGCCAGCTCGATACTCAAGCTTCGGCGATGCTCAAAACGGAACTGGAACGTCAAGGCATCAAATTCGCGATGGGCAAATCGACCGCGGAAATGCAAGGCGACCACCGCGTGCGCAAATTGGTATTCACGGACGGCGAAGAACTGGATGCGGAATTTGTCGTTATGGCGGTCGGGATCCGTCCCAACAAACAAATCGGCGAAGTCAGCGGAATCGAGACCAATCGGGGCATCCTGGTCGACGACTTTATGCGCACCTCGGCACCGGACGTCTATTCGGTCGGCGAATGCGCGGAACACCGCGGCATTTGCTACGGCCTCGTCGCTCCATTGTTCGAACAAGGCAATATTTTGGCGAAACATATCTGCGGCGTAGAGACAGCAGGCTATGAAGGTTCGATCACGTCGACCAAACTAAAAATTTCGGGCGTAGACGTATTTTCGGCCGGCGAATTCATTGAAGGTCCTCAGCATACCGTGATCGCGGCCAAAGACGAATGGAAACGCACGTATAAAAAAGTTCTGCTGGATCAAGGCAAAATCGTCGGCGCCGTATTGTTCGGGGACGTCACGGAATCGGCTTCGCTGCAAAAGTACGTTCGCGAAGGCACGGAAATGACGGACGAAATCTACGGCGATCTGATGGGCGCGGGCGGCCACTGCGGCGGCAAGTCCAAGACGGCTGCTGTGGAAAAGATGGCGGACGACGAAATCGTCTGCGGCTGCAAAGGCGTCACCAAGAAAGTCATCGTCGATGCGATCAATGAAAAAGGACTGACTACGGTCGACGAGATCAAAGCCTGCACCGGCGCTACCGGATCGTGCGGCGGCTGTAAACCGGTCGTGGAACAAATCCTGAGTTTCGTCCTCGGCGACGGATTCAAGAAGACGGCCAAAACCGGCATTTGCGCTTGTACGCCGCTCAGTCGTCAAGAAATCGTGGCCAGCATCAAGGAAAAAGGACTGCGCACCACGAAAGAAGTCATGCACGTACTGGATTGGCATAACCCGGAAGGCTGCTCGAAATGCCGTCCGGCCGTCAACTACTACCTGGGCGTCATCTATCCGGGCGAACACAAGGACGAGAAAGAATCGCGCTTCGTCAACGAACGCATGAACGCCAACATTCAAAAAGACGGTACCTACACGGTCGTTCCAAGAATGTACGGCGGCGTCACGACACCGGAAGATCTGAAGAAAATCGCCGACGTCTCGGTCAAATACAATGTCAAAGCGGTTAAAGTCACGGGCGGACAACGTCTCGACTTGATCGGCGTGCAGAAGGAAGACCTGCCGAAAGTCTGGGAAGAACTCGATATGCCTTCGGGCTACGCCTACGCCAAATCGCTGCGCACGGTCAAGACTTGCGTCGGTTCGCAATACTGCCGCTTCGGCACGCAGGATTCGCTGGCCGTCGGCGCAATGCTGGAACGCAAATTCGAACGTCTAGACTTCCCTGCCAAATTCAAGATCGCGGTAAACGGTTGTCCCCGGAACTGCGCCGAATCGTGCACGAAGGATATCGGCATCGTCGGTAACGACGGCGGTTGGGAAATCTTCGTCGGCGGTAACGGCGGGATCAAAGCTCGTCTGGCCGACTCGCTGTGCAAAGTGAAAACCGATCAGGAGCTGACGGATACCGTTGCAGCCGTCATGCAGTACTATCGCGAGACCGGTAATTACCTGGAACGGACATCGGAATGGGTAGAACGCATCGGTTTGGAAGAAATCTATAAAAAGACGGTCGAAGATCTTGAGTATCGCCGCACCCTGATCGACAGCATCGAACATGCGCTGACATTCGTCGAAGATCCGTGGAAGCAAGTGCTGAACGACAAGAAACTTCGCAGCGAACTGTTCGAAGCCGCGAAACCAACGGTTACGCAAGTTTAAGCTTTAACTTTACTGCCTGCCAATATCCCATATAATGAAACGCCGTTGAAGAGAGCTGCCGATCGAATCAAGCAGTCCCCTCTTCTCCCCGTTTCATTCTTGCTTCACTATACTGATTATCCCGAGAGGAGCTTGACCATGACTCCGCAATTAAACGCTGTAAGTTCGGTTGTACTGGATACGCTTGATCGCTTCCCAAGCCGAATCGGCCGCGTCTTCATCGTTGGCGATACTGAAATTGCCGTATTCCGCACATCCGAAAATGAAATTTACGCGGTTGAAAATCTCAATCCCCATCCAAAAGGCGGCCCGTTAGCCGAAGCCATCGTATCCGAACACTACATCTACGACCCGCTCTATGATTGGAAGATCGATCTGAAAAGCGGTCTTGTTCAAGATCCGGATCGCGGACAGGTTCGTACATTCCGTGTTGAAGTCGCGGATGAGCAAGTGATTCTGTTCACGAAGTAATCCAAGAGCCGGCTACGGCTCTTCGGCTTCGTTGTTTCACCTGATTTGCACATTCGCGCGCCCAGGAGGCTGAAGGTTATGTTTACCGAAAGTGTACGGTCCATTGTTGAAGCTGCTGCAAAAAAAAGAGATTTCATGAACGAACACCCGCTCCGTTATTTCATTAGCGCCATGCTGGCAGGCGCCTATGTCGGGCTTGGTATCATTCTGATCTTCTCGCTAGGCGCTCCGCTCGCCGCGATCAAATCGCCCGTGCAATCGCTGGTGATGGGCGCTTCGTTCGGGATCGCGCTCACCCTCGTTATTTTCGCAGGCTCGGAGCTTTTTACCGGAAACAATATGTTCTTCACCGCTTCCACTCTGGCCCGTCGCACTTCGGTTAAAGACCTCGGCAAAAACTGGACGTTAGTGTTCTTCGGCAATCTGGCCGGTGCGGTGGTACTTAGTCTGCTTGTGCTGGGAACCGGGCTTTTCAAAGGAATCGCGCCGGAACATCTGATCTTCGCCGCTGCTGCCAAAAAAATGAGTTTGCCTGTAATGGAACTGTTTTTCCGCGGTATTTTGTGTAACTGGCTCGTCTGTCTGGCGATCTGGATGGCAAGCCGGACCACGAACGATATCGCCAAAATCATGCTGATCTGGTGGTGTCTGTTCGCCTTTATCGCCAGCGGTTACGAGCACAGCGTAGCGAATATGACGCTGCTCAGTACCGCGTTGCTGCTGCCTGGCCATCCGGAAACGATCACGTTGGTCGGCTGGCTGCATAACATGATTCCGGTGACGCTCGGCAATATCGTCGGCGGTGCATTTTTCGTGGCCTGCGCCTACTGGATGATCTCTCCGGTTCGCAAATCTGCTCAAAACGAGGCTCCGGAAGCTCGGCAAGAAACTCGTCCGGCTTCTTAAGTTTCCTCGTTCAACATGCTTCTTGCAAAAGTCTTTGCCTATGGCGAAGACTTTTTTAATTCCTCTTTTTACCAAAAAATCACTTATTCGAAACCGTTTTTTATCAAAACGCCCTAGTTCTTTATCCCTGTATTTTCAACAAAATTCGCTTTTAATATTGAATTAATCACAAATTACGCTTATATTCGATCCGTACTTAAGACTCATATTTTCATTTGCCCATTTTATTTTACTTAATAATCCATCGTAACTTTTCAAGCTTATTCCTACTAGTGACTTGACCAAGTTAAACGTAAAGTTACGCCCATCTGAAACGCACCTAAAGCGTGTGCATTTCAGCCGAACGTAAACCTATGGTTAAGGTTGGTCAGGCTACTTTATCAACTATTGCTTTTATACGGAAAGGAAAGTGACTTAGAAAATGAGTATCGTCGATTCAATGCTTGCCGTAGCCCCTTACCTGGGAAAAATGATGCGTGAAAATACCGCCGTCATCATTTATGATCGTACCCATATGCTGTATTATGCGCAACACGGAGACTTCGACATGGGTTACAAAACCGGAGATCAATTATATCCGGGCTTCGAAAACTTCGCTGCGTTGAAAGGTTCCAAAGAAGCCCGTCTGGACGCATACCCGGCGGAGATGTTTACGTTTGGTTATCCGCTGCATTCCGTAACCATTCCTTTGCTCGAAAACGGAGAAGTCGCAGCCGTATTGACGATCAGCTACGACCAAACCAACCAGGAGAAGCTCCAAACGCTTGCCAACGACAACCGTTCGATTGCCGAGAACCTGGTCGATATGGTTCAGCATATTGCTGCTCATGCCGAAGAACTTCAAGCAACCAGCGAACAGATCCTCGTCAACACCAAAACGGCTGTACAGAATTCCGGCAAAATCACCAACGTCGCGACGCTGATCAAGGAAATCTCCGATCAGACGAACATGCTCGGCTTGAACGCCGCTATCGAAGCTGCGCGCGTCGGCGAGCTGGGAGCCGGATTCGGCGTTGTTGCTTCCGAAGTGCGCAAGCTGGCCGTCCACTCCAAATCGGCTACAGCAGATATTGAGCTGGCACTAAAAGACGTGCAGGATTCGATCCGCGTCATGGAAAACGAAATTTCCCAAATCGTATCTTCGTCGCAAGAACAAGCCAATCTCGTTACAAACTTTACGGACGTGATCGAACGCCTGCAAAAGACCGGAGAATCCATGCAGGATCTGGCGTCTAACCTGACCCGTTACCACAAAGAAGTCCGCTAACGGAAAATATACGCCGCAAACCGACCCCAATTACTTGCCTTAACAACAAGAGCCGCCTGTCTCCGATTTGGAGCAAGCGGCTTTCTTTTTTATAAAAACGTCTTCAAAATTCCGTTCTTTTTCCGATAATTAGGTAGGTAGGCGTTTATATCCGGAAAGGAATGTGAAACGATGAACAAGTTAGAAGCATTGCTGCAAACCGCTCCTTTATTCAGTACGGTAGCCCGCGAAGAGGTTGCCGTCACCATCTATGATGCTACGCATGTCCTGTATTACGAGCAAGCGGGAAGCTTCCATCTGGGATATCATACGGGAGAACCGATGAAGGAAGGTTTCGAGAACTTCGTAACCCTGGAAGGCCGTACAGAGCCGTTCATTTTGAAGTTCCCGGAAGACTGGTATAGCGCGCCCCTCGAATCCGTCGTCGTTCCGGTTCTCGAAGACAACAAAGTGATCGCCGTATTAAATCTTACATATAATCAGAAGAGCCGCGACGAATTGAATTCGATCGTCAAGACGAACGGAGCGATTGCCGAGCAGCTGGGCGACATGACCCAAAGCATCGCCGCACATTCGCAGCAGCTTCAAGCCACCAGCGAGCAAATTTTGGAGAATACGAAAACGGCTGTGCAAAAGTCCGGCAAAATCACGAGCGTCGCTACGCTGATCAAGGAAATCTCCGACCAGACGAATATGTTGGGGCTGAACGCCGCTATCGAAGCTGCCCGCGTCGGCGAGCTGGGTGCCGGATTCGGCGTCGTGGCTGCCGAGGTACGCAAGCTGGCCGTTCACTCCAAATCCGCAACAGCGGACATCGAGACGGCTCTCAAAGACGTTCAGGACTCGATCCGCACGATGGAAGCCGAGATCGCGCAGATCGTCGCCTCTTCGAAAGAACAAGCCGAGTTGGTTTCTTCGTTTACCGACGTGATCGAGCGCTTGCAGCAGACCGGCAGCTCCATGCAAGACCTGTCTCAAAGCCTGCTGCAATATCATGTCAAATCGCATGCCTGATCGGGCATGAACCGACAGGTTCGCTTCATACCTGAACTGCCCACCGGCCTTCGCCGGGATACGGGCAGTTTTTGCTTTTTAAATGGGCGATCACCGGAACCAGACAGCCGCATAGCATGCAGGTCGTCCCTCCGTGAAACTTCGGACAGTCTTTGCAAGCTTGCAGTCTCGCCTCATACACCTCTATATCAACCCTCAACTCCGGTGCAAACGCCGCCGAAGCAAGCAATCGCTCCATTTGCTTTTCGCTGACCGCAAACTCCTCGCTGCATCCTCTGCAGGTTCGATGGGTACTCTGCATCGTTTCCCCTCCTATCCGTTTGCTTTTTCATGAATGATTAAGGTTCGCCTTATCATTATAAAACGGAAATAAGTCGCCCCGTCAACAGTTGAGAAATTTCTTGCCGCTTGGAGCCGATTGGCTGTTTGCGCGCTTGCTTTTGTTACCCTGAAGACTCTAAACTATTACATAGAAAGAGTTTGCATAACTCATCGGTTGTCCGCGTTTTAATCAAAAGGTCGAAAACGTTTCTGGGCAGCCGAAAGTCTGATTCCGAAGGAGAGAACCGCGATTTCATGAAGGCCCTTAGAGATTTTTTCTACATTCCGGGGATTCGCAGGTCACTGGCGCTGATTCTGGCCCTCGTCCTGCTCATTTCGCTCCGGAGCATGCTCAGCATGCTGCTTATCACGTTTATCCTCACGTATCTGATGAACCGACTGCACCGTTTTATACGAAAAGGAACGGATCGCATCAAGCTTAACAGTAAACTCGTGCTCGTCCTGACGTATGCCTTGCTGGTATTTGCGCTTGGATTCGGGATTTACCGTTACTTGCCCGTCTTCATCTATGAAATTCAGCAGTTAATCAATCAGGTCATCTCCTTCTATAACAATCTGTCCAATCTGGCGTTGCCCGACAATACGTTTACGCGCTATATCATGAACTCCGTCAAGGAATTCGATATCGCGAGCTACGTCGAAGGCGGTCTGGACTTCATCGTGCACACGATCACCGACATCGGCAAATGGAGCCTCAACTTGTTTATCGCGTTCATTCTGAGCTTGTTCTTTAACTTGGAAAAAGACAAAGTCTCTTCGCTCATGTCGAAGTTCCGTTACAGCAAAGCGGCTTACTTCTTCACGGAGCTGGAATACTTCGGCCGCAAATTCGTGGCTTCGTTCGGCAAAGTGCTTGAAGTCCAGTTCATGATCTCGCTGACGAACTCCTTGCTCTCGCTAATCTTCCTGTGGGCGTTCGGATTCCCGAACTTGTTCGCGCTATGGCTCATGATCTTCCTGCTCGGTCTTGTGCCGGTCATGGGCGTTGTCATCTCGCTCATCCCGCTCTGCGCGATCGCGTTCAACATCGGCGGCTTCAAAATGATTCTGTACATTCTGATTATGATCGTGGTGCTGCACGCGATCGAAGCTTATGTGCTCAATCCGAAATTCATGTCGAACAAAACGCATCTGCCGATCTTCTTCACGTTCCTGATCTTGCTGCTGGGCGAGCATTTCCTGGGAGCATGGGGCTTGATTGTCGGGGTGCCGATCTTTATCTTCCTGTTGGATATTTTGGAGGTTCCGCTCGAGCCGGGAGGAAAAGCTTCCGCGAAGAAGAAAGGGGAACCGCCTATCATGCCGCCGAAGGTTCAGTAGTTTCCGTGCGGTGGGTGACGCTGCGGGAGAAATTCGTTCAAGACGCTGTCTCACTCGGAAAATGGATTGAAGTTTTTAGTGGAATTTTCAGAGTTCAAAGGCGTCTTTCACTGAATTTCTCCCTCCGCTTCTGCGCTCGTTCGCGGAACCTTTTTTAAAAGTAAGAAGACCGAACCGGGGTTTGCGGTTCGGTTTTTTTTGATAGTTTCCAAAAAGAATAAATTTGTTGTGTCGATAAAAGCGGCGGCAATACGCGGACAAAAAAAGGTCCCCGTCGGGGTGGCTCCGACGGGGATACATATATCTCTCAAAGAGGGGTTACGTGTATATTAAGCGCTCAAGCTGAAAAGAAGCTGACTGTAACTTAAAGATTTGCTTAAAATTCGAACAAGTACAAAAAAAGGACCCCGACGAGGTGGCTTCGTCGGGGTCAAGCTCTATGATTAGAGGGGATTGAATATAAAATAACCCCGGAACCTGAAAACAACCTGAAACGCCGATGAAAGTTGGATAAAAGACAGCGAGCGGCTTAAAGGGCGCCGTAGGCGGCAGCGCGGACACGCAGGTGATGATGTTCTTCCATGTTGGGCAGCATTTGGTGCATGTAGACGATCGCCGTATTCGTTTCCGGCGAGATCGAAGTCCAGGTTCCGGCCATGCCTGTCCAGCCGAATTCGCCAAGCGGACTGTTGCTGCCGCCTGCGGCGCGGTCGATCAGGGTGCGAACGCCGAGGCCGTAGCCGTAGCCTGCCGAGTACGAGTTGGCGAAATCGGCGAGCTGCACTTCATTCAGTTGGTTGGTGCGCATCAGGTCGACGGTGCTGCGGCTCAAGATTCGGACCCCGTTCAGCGTGCCGCCTGCGGCGAGCATGCTGGCGAATTTCATGTAGTCGCGCGTTGTTGCGTACAAGCCTTGACCGCCGGGTTCCAGCAATGCGTCCGGCTGGTGCAGGGCATCCATTTCCTCCGATGCCGGAGTGAGCTTGCCGTCTTCGGCACGCTCGTACATGACCGCCATCCGTTCCTTAATATCGTCGCGATAGCGATAACCGGTGTCTGCCATTCCGAGCGGTCCGAAAATTTCATCCTGCAAAAACTCTCCGAGCTTTTTACCGGAAACGGCTTCGATCAGCGCTCCGACCAAATCATGACCGTATCCGTACATCCAGCGCGTGCCCGGCTCGAACATCACCGGTGCTTGCGCTGTCGCGTTGACTTCTTCCTGCAACGTGTAGCGTCCGCCCGTCTTCTCGTTCAGCTCTTGGCGCAAACGCGTAATCTCGCGCGCGGTCAGCGATTCTCCGTACGGATACGGATGCCCGGTCATCATGCCGAAGGCGTGCCGAACCAGGATCGGATTTTGCACGGGTTCGGTATGGACTTGTCCGTTTGCGTGCGTCACGGTCTTCCGTACATTCTTATACTCGGGCAGATACAGATGCAACGGCTCGTTCAGCAAAAATTTGCCGCGTTCGAACAGAATCATCGCTGCCGTGCAGACGACCACTTTGGTCATGGAATATAACCGAAATACCGTGTCGGCATCTACTGCGTTTCCTTTTTCCAGATTCGATTGTCCGAAATATCCTTCATATACGACTTCTCCGTCTTTCGCGATCATGCAGGCGCAGCCGGAAGGTCCTTGTTCCGTAAAAGACTCCAGCAGCGCGGATAAGTGATCGAATCGTGCCATTTGCATCGCCTCGTTTTCCGTTAGGTAGCGTATTTTTCTTGTATGCATAAAGAAGAATAATCCGCTTTCACGTTCCATTTTGGCAGATATGAAACGTTTTAGCTAGTACCTTGACCTCATAGCATCCAAGGTTTGAGCGCGACTTGAACAGATGCTTCGCCCTGCAACTTCGTTTTCATGAATCGTTCTGTCCATGATCGGCGGCTAGCACCTTGTCAACGCTAAAGGTAAGGTTTCGCCTCTCTGAGATTACGTATCTAACCCGTGTACGAAGTCTTTAACGGATCGCACATCCGTTAGAACGCTTTTTTTCGCGATCTGAAATCCGTAACGGATAGTAGGGGCGCTTAAACCGGAAAAACAGATGAAATGAGCACGAAAATCGGCCTTTTTCACCGCTAAGCGTCGCCTCGTTCCGTTAAAAATCTCAATTCTCCAATTCGTAGCGCTAAGCGTCATGTCGATCCGTTACATGTCATCTCCCCCGGATTGCGCTTGTCCGATCAAGTTGAACGAACCGATGCGGAGCGGGTCTTGATGGATGGACAACGCTGAACCTTAAATCTAATCCGGTCCAGGCAGTAGGGCGTGTATCCAGCTTCGGTATGACTTTTTTCAAAAATTAGCTTGACCTTCATTAGTAGACATGGTATATTCCATATTACGAGTTATCTGATCGGGGCCTTAGCTCAGCTGGGAGAGCGCATCGCTGGCAGCGATGAGGTCAGGGGTTCGATCCCCCTAGGCTCCACCACGTATATGGATTCTTAGCTCAGTTGGTAGAGCATTCGACTCTTAATCGACAGGTCCAGGGTTCGAGCCCCTGAGAATCCATCCCAAAAAGAAACGACAGAAATGTCGTTTCTTTTTTTTGTCTTCTTCTTCAAACTACAGAACTAGTTCCAAAGACCTTAATTCATTCGACCAAATAGGTCTTGCCAATAATAAATTGACACAGGATGTAAATTTTCATTGCTACTTTCAAATAGGTATACTATAATTCTATTTGGCTATAGAGTGGAATTTATCTACTTTCATCAAGTGAAAATCCTTATACAATCTCATATTTTGGCAAACTTATTGAAAAATAAGGACGCAAAGCTATAGGGACCAAATCCGTCGGGGTAGGTCAGCCAGTTGCATTCAACAATTGGCGAGGTATGGGTATTTGTACCCATTTTCGCCTTTTTACATTTTAGATTGGGGAGGAACCCAGGAGTGTCTAATTACAGAGAGAATTCCGTACAAACCTTTTTTCCAAGCGAGGATGGAAATCAAGAAGAACGTCAGCAGTTTATGCAGCTCATCGAGCAATTGATTACAGGTGTCGACGATTTGAAAAACCCTAACGGCGTAAATTTGTTGGGCGAAAAAGAACGTTCGAAGTCCTTCTATACCGATTTGATTCGCAATAGCACAATCCCGGCGGATAGCACGGACCAAAAAGAAGTAAACGAGCATTTGCTGAAGCTGCTGCACAATCACCCTTACCACTCCAAATATTTCTTGACGAATATTCTGCCAATGGCAAGCACTCCGGGAATCTTGGGCATGATCACGGCATTCCTGGTGAATGGCAACAATCTTTGGGATGTATACGGTCCTGCCGGTGCCGAGGCGGAAGTTCGCGTCATCAGCATGATGTCCAAGCTGGTCGGATATGATCCGCAACTGAGCGGCGGTTATACGACATGGGGCGGTCAAGGTGCTATTTTCACAGGCCTGAGATTGGCGATCGCCAAAGTTGCACCGGATGCTCCTCGTAAGGGCGTTCCGCGCAACCTGTATGCCTTTTGCTCGGAATCGGCTCATTACAGCTTGTTCAAATCCATGGAAGCAACAGGACTCGGCAGCGATAACCTGATTAAGATTCGCACCCATTCCGATAGCTCGATGGACACCGAAGACCTTCGTCAAAAGATGGAGAAAGTCATTGCCGAGGGCGGCATTCCGGTTTACGTCGTAGCGACTACGGGCACCACCGATGCGATGGGCATCGATAATGTTAAATTGATCAAGGAAACCGCTGCGGAAGTAGCCGCTCAACACGGTTTGCAGCGTCCGCATATTCATGCCGACTCCGCGCTCGGCGGATTTTTCGCCTTTTTCCGCGAGTACGATTTTGCGGGCAATCCGCTGAAGTTCCCGACGCAAGTGTTGGGAGCTTTGCAGCAAATCAACAGCAGAATGCAATACCTGTCGCTGGCCGACACGCTCTGCTTCGACTTCCAAAAGCTCGGCCAAACGCCTTATTCGACAAGCCTCTTCCTGGTAAAAAATGCTGCTGATCTCCAGCTCGTTGATCTTGCCGAAGAAGAAACGCCTTATGTCGGACACCGGGGTTATGGCGATTATCACACGGGCTACACTTTGGAATGCTCGCGTATGGCAAGTTCGATCAGTATCTATAGCGCGCTTCTGGCATTCGGCGTGACCGGGTATCAACGTCTGCTGGCCCAGTTTGTCGAAGTCAACCTGGCATTCCGAGACGCGTTGCGCCGCGAAATTCCCGAAGCTGTGATCGTGAACGATGAAAATCCGGCGATCATGACGCTGTTCCGGATCTACCCGGATCGGAAGAACGATTTCCAAGCGGAATTGTCCGGCCAATGCTCACTTGCTCATATCGAAGATACCAATCGTTTGAACGAGCAACTGTTCGAAGTCTTGGGCGAGAAAAGAGAGGTCATGTTCTTCGGGGATACGAAAAAACATTTGGTGGTGCCGACAAGCGACGGAAACCAAACTTCCCTGTCCGCCGCTAAACTGTTTGTCATTTCGCCTTATACGCAAGTTTCGCATGTGCCGGAAATCGTAGACTATCTCAAGCAAAATATCGACACCGTATTTCATTCCTATGCAGGTACGCTGCAACCAATCGGAGGGTAACACGTGTTAAAGAATACATCAAATCCATCCAAGAAATCCGCATTTGGCTGGTATAAAAATCATATTTCGGCAAAAATGATTTCTTCGATTATTTTGCTGATCGTATTTACTTGTACGGCGTTCTCGATTGCAGAATCCCAAATCAGCAACCGGCTTACAAGCGAATTGGAAGCCCAATTCGATCTGCGGCTCGCCACAAGCATTCAGTCGATCAACGCTTATTTGGAATCGATTCCCGAGAATCCGGCAGATATTGACGGAACCGACAATGCGGCGCACAAGAAAATCAAAGACAAGCTGGAGAACATACTCGTAACCGATACGTTGGAAAATGTGTACATTCTCAGCAACAACACGGGCAAGGAACAGCTCGTGATCCTGACCGGCGTAGACGATGATTTCGGAACAGATTATGCGTTTTCGGATGAAATGAAGACGGCTATCTCTTCTCAGAAGATGACGTACAGCTCGATCTACGAAGACGAGTACGGCATCCACAAATCGGTCTTCCTTCCTTTGAAAGACGGTAACGGAAATACGTTCGGGATTGCAGGCATCGATATTGACGCGAGCGTTATTCCGGCTACGCAAACCTTCATTTTCTGGTTCACCGTTATCATTGTCGCAGTCGTGATTGTCATCGGCGTTGCTGTAGCTTTCTTGCTCAGCCGCAGCCTGACTCGCCCGATCAACCGACTTGTGAACGCGACCCAAAAAGTCGCGGAAGGCGATCTGACCGAAGCATTGGTACTCAAACGCGAAGACGAACTCGGTACGTTAGCCGATTCGTTCAATACGATGCGGGGCAATTTGGAGACGTTGATTCATCAAATCTCAAGTTCTTCCGAAGTGTTCTCGACGACGGCAGGCAATATCAATCAATCGTCCAATGAAATGGGAGCCAGCTCGCATCAGGTTGCCCTTTCCATGAACAGCGTGAACGAAGGCGTATCCGAAGTCGTGGTCTCGATCAACGACAGCACCTCTTCGATCGTGGAAGCCAACGATGAATTGGCCAAGGTAACGAACGAAGTCGCGGGCATGCAGCAAATGGTTCAGGAGGTCAGCTCCTATTCCAAAGACGGCCAAGTGCTCGTCGAGAAAACCTTGAACCAAATGAACGTGATCCAACAAGAGATGCGACAATCTCAAGAAGCTGCCGTTCAGCTCGATACGCGTTCCAAGGAGATCAGCGATTTTATCACGGTCATTACGCATATCGCCACGCAGACCAACTTGCTGGCATTGAACGCCTCGATTGAAGCTGCGCACGTGGGTGAACACGGTAAAGGCTTCGCGGTTGTTGCCGGAGAAGTCAAAAAGCTGGCCGAACAATCGTCCAATGCGGCCAACTCCATTACGGAACTTATTCACAGTACCCAACTGGACAGCCAATCCGTGCTTACAAGCATTGAACAAGGCAGTCAGGCTGTTGAAAAAGGACAAGAATGGATTAACGAGATGTCGGAGAACTTTAATACGATCTTCAACGGCGTATCCTCGTTCTCTTCCCAAATCGGCCATCTGAAAAACTCGCTCGATAAAACAGATCGTTCGTTCGAGCTGATTACCGATTCCATGCAAAAAATTTCCGGGATTACCGAAGAACAATCGGCCGGATACGAAGAAGTCGGAGCCGCGATCGAAGAGCAAAGCGCGACCATGCAAGAAATCGCGGGCGCCATTCGCAATCTGTCCCAAATGGCCGACGAGCTGCAAGCCTCGGTACAATATTTCAAAGTATCTTAACCGATTTCACACAACAAACAGGAGCATGCCGGAAATACCGACATGCTCCTGTTTTTATTTTATTCGTATCGTCTCAATACAATCGCCGAATTATGTCCGCCAAATCCGAATGAGTTTGAAATCCCCACCTCCATGTCTACTCTTCTCGCTGCCTTCGCCGTATAATCCAAATCGCACATTTCATCCGCCTGTTCCAAATTAATCGTCGGCGGCACGATCCCGGTGTGCAGCGACTTCAGTAATGCAACCGCTTCTACAGCCCCCGATGCTCCCAACATATGCCCGGTCATCGATTTGTTTGCCGTAACCGGAATCCGATACGACATTTCGCCAAATACCGCCTTAATGGCTGCCGTTTCCGAACGATCGCCGATCACCGTACTCGTCGCATGCGCGCTGATTACGTCCACTTCGCCCGGCTCTATTTTCGCTTCTTTCAGCGCCAATCGCATTGCACGCGCCGCTCCATGTCCGTCCTCCGGCGTCGCTACCATATGGTACGCATCCGAACTCGCCCCGTACCCGACCACTTCGCCCAGAATCGTCGCTCCGCGCCCCAGCGCATGGCTGAGCGATTCCAGCACCAAAATCCCTGCCCCTTCCGCCATTACGAAGCCGTCGCGCTCTCCATCGAACGGACGGCTTGCTCGGGTTGGATCGTCGTTACGCGCAGACAGTGCCGTGGCATTCGAAAAGCTCGCCAGCGCAATCCCGTGCAGCGCCGCTTCCGTCCCTCCTGCGATCATCACATCCGAACGTCCGGCTTGAATATGGAAAAAAGCTTCGCCGATTGCCGTATTTCCGATGGAGCAAGCCGTTACCGGAGACATCGACGCGCCTAACGCACCATAGCGAATGCTAATTAACGCCGCCGCCATATTGGGAATCATCGCCGGAACGAGCATCGGACTGACGCGTCCCGGCCCGCGGCTTGCCAGCGTTCCCGCCTGATCCATCAGCGTCCCGATCCCGCCGATCCCGGAACCGACATAGACGCCCATTCGCTCCCGGTTCGTTTTTTCCAAATCAAGCCCGGATTGTTCCATCGCCTGTTCGGCCGCAACTAGCGCGAACTGACAGAACCGATCCAACTTCCGCGCCTCCTTCGCTCCGAGCAAGCCCGACGCATCGAAATCCTGCACGGCTCCCGCAATGTTCACCTTATAACCGCCAGCCTCAAACGCTTCAATAAACGATACTCCCGACTCTCCCCGAACCAGACGCGACCAGAAGCTTTCCGTTCCGATCCCCAGCGGCGACACGACACCTGTTCCCGTGACAACGACTCTTTCCATCCTGGACGTTCCTCCTCGAAATTCAGCCTTGAACCTTAACGATAGGCTTTGTATACCGCTATAATGTCATGTAAAATATCCTAGTACAAGTTATCGTTTATACGGGTATAAAAACTGCTCGATTCCTATTAAGGGAGGTTCGATCGTCCATGAACTCTACTGCCAGACTCCAAGCACTATCCGTCTTTTTGAAAAGCCAACGAGCCAAAATTTCTCCGGAATCCTTCGGGTTCCCCGCAGGGACAAGACGTCGAACGCCTGGGCTGCGCCGCGAAGAAGTAGCCCAATTGGCCGGCGTAAGCACAACTTGGTACACCTGGCTTGAGCAAGGGCGCGATATTCAAGCTTCCCCTTCCGTGCTCGATTGCGTTGCCGGCGCGCTCAAGATGAATGCCGACGAACGCAAATATCTGTATTCGCTCGCGATCGAAGACGGCTCTGCCGCGTACGCGCCGGAATCTCAAACCCTTCGAATCAGTCCGTCTTTGCAAAAAATCATCACCGGACTTGAGCATTGCCCCGTGATCGTCTCGGATCGAATGTGCAATATAGTCGGATGGAATCAGGCTGCCTGCCACGTTTTTCTCGACTTTGATCGCATTCCGCCGGAAGAACGCAATATGATTCGCCTCCTCTTTTCACGGCGGGAATTTCGTCGGTTGGCCGTCAATTGGGAACAGTTCGCCAGCGGCTTTCTGTCCATGTTCCGCTCCTATTACGGCCGCTACGTCAGCGATGAATGGTACGAACGCTTTTTAGGCGAAATGACCGAAGCCTACCCCGAATTCCGGTCGATGTGGGAACACGGGCAGGTCAGTTACGCCCCGGAAGTCCATCTTGAGTTTCGTCATGCGAAAGCCGGGAAAATGGTTTACGAACTGACTTCGCTGAGCGTATCCGGGCAGGATGACCTTCGCTTGAGCATTTACACGCCTGCGCCGGATACCCCTACCGAAAGCAAATTGCGACGTCTGATGGAGGAAGAAATTTTTTCGTAAAACGCTATCTTTCTTCTATTAGAATGCAATTTAATCGAAAACGGTCTCGAAAAAAACATAAAGAAAGCGTATTCTTTTCTCTTGTCAAATCATCTGGTTCTTGTTATGATTGCCTTGGGATTGTTACTGAAGAAGGCAAAACCCACCGCATATGCTAGCTGTATATGTGTTGGGTTTTGCCTTCTTTTCGTACCAATCTCTTTTCTAAACGTTGGGTGTAAGCGCTTATATCGCCCGTTTCATGATTTCGCAGGATAAGGAGGGCGGCAGGTGATCATCGGGAAAATTTTCAACAACAACGCCATAATAGCCAGTGACGCAGGCAAAAGTGAATTCGTGGTTATGGGACGCGGCATCGCGTTCAAGAAAAAGATCGGCGAGGCCGTAGATCAAGACCTGGTCGAGAAAATTTTCGTTTTGCAGCAAAAAGACGCTTCAGAAAAATTCAAGCTCCTGCTGGAAGATGTGCCGCCCGAGTATATCTCCTTATGTTACGACATCATCGAATACGGCAAAAACATGCTGGACGTGCCCTTAAGCGATTATATCTACGTGACGCTGACGGACCACATGAACAATGCGCTCAAGCTGCTGGAGGAAGGCATCACGACGACCAACCCGCTGATCTGGGAAATACGGCGCATCTATCCGAAGGAATTCGCGATCGGCAAGAAGGCGCTGGAATTCATCGAAGACTCAATCAGCAAAAAGTTACCCGAGGACGAAGCGGCGAACGTCGCGCTCCACCTCATCAATGCGCAGATCGACCAGTCTTCCCGCCGAACGGAAAACGTGACGGCGCAGACGGAAAAGATCAGCGACATCTTGAACATCATCAAGTACAGTTACGGCAAATCGCCGGACGAGAGTTCGATCAGTTACGAGCGGTTCGTCACGCATCTGCGTTTTTTCTTTCAGCGGATCGGCAAACCTCCTCGCGGCGAACTCGAAGACGACTTTTTGCTCAAGCAGGTCAAGTCGAAGTACAAAAAAGCTTACGCCTGCATGCTCAAAGTCGAGACGTACCTTCAGATCGAACTGCCCGACGAAGAAAAATTGTACCTGACGCTGCATATCCATCGCGTCACCCGGGAATCGGCCCCTTAACGGGACGTTCCTTTACGACAGAGCGCAAGCGTATTCAGTAAGCGTTATCAATTTCATAAAATCACGGATCGTGACTGGTAATGCAGGCGAGACCAACAGCAAGCATGTTCCTTCGGAATGCCGAGGGACGCGCGCTTGCTTGGTCTCGCCTTTTTTATATCCTTGATCATCATTCGCATAAAAGGGGCGAGAACAATGGGGAAATACGAAAAATTAGCGAAAGACATCATCCAAAACGTAGGCGGCAAAGAAAACGTCAACAGTCTGGAACACTGCGTCACAAGACTTCGGTTCAGATTGAAAGACGAAAACAAAGCCAACACCGACGTGCTCAAAAATATGGACGGAGTCGTTACGGTCGTGAAAAGCGGCGGGCAATACCAAGTCGTCATCGGCAACCATGTACCTGATGTCTATGCCGAAGTAAATGCTGCGGGCGGCTTTGCGGCAGAATCAAGTTCTTCCGATGCAGGCGGCGAAAAAGGCAACCTGTTCAACCGTTTCGTCGACATGATTTCCGGCGTATTCGCACCGACGCTCGGCGTATTGGCTGCAACCGGTATGATTAAGGGCTTCAACGCTCTGTTCCTGACATTGGGCTGGTTGACGGCAGAGTCCGGTACGTACCAGATCCTTAATGCAATCGGCGACTGTCTCTTCTACTTCTTCCCGATCTTCCTGGGCTTCACGGCCGCCAAGAAATTCGGTGCCAATCACTTCATCGGTATGGCTATAGGTGCCGCGCTCGTCTATCCGAACATTGCCGGCATTACTTCGTCGGGCGTCGAACCTCTCTATACGTTATTCGGCGGCACGATATTCGAATCACCGGTCTATATCACCTTCCTGGGCATTCCCGTCATCCTGATGACCTATTCGTCCAGCGTCATTCCGATCATTATCGCAACGTTCGTAGCTTCCAAAATCGAAGCGTTCTTCAAACGAGTCATTCCTAGCGTGGTTCGCACATTCCTGGTTCCTTTCTGTACCCTGCTCGTTATTGTACCGCTGACGTTCATCTTTATCGGCCCGATCGCCACTTGGGCAGGCACGCTGATCGGTAACGGCACGCTCGCGGTGTACAACTTCAGCCCGATTGCGGCAGGCGTAGTTATCGGTGCTTTCTGGCAAGTATTCGTTATCTTCGGTCTCCACTGGGGATTCGTTCCGATTGCGATCAACAACTTGACCGTTTTGGGCAGAGACCCGATCTTGGTGGGCATGCTCGGCGCATCCTTCGCTCAAACAGGCGTCGTATTGGCAATCTTGCTTAAAACGAAAAACGTCAAATTGAAATCCCTGTCGATCCCAGCCTTTATTTCCGGAATATTCGGTGTTACAGAGCCTGCGATTTACGGTATTACGCTTCCTCGCAAAAAACCGTTTATCATCAGCTGCGTAGCAGCGGCAGTCGGCGGCGCATTCTTGGGCGGCATGGGTACGCAAGGTTACATGATCGGCGGCCTGGGTATCTTCGCGATTCCTTCCTACATCGGTCCGAACGGCCTGGACATGGGCTTCTACGGCGCAATCGTCGGCATCGTGGTCAGCTTCGTGCTCGGCTTGGTTATCACTTTGGTTATGTTCAAAGACGAAGTCGTAGCGACAGATAACACACCGACCAAAAAAGACGATTCCGTTATTCAACAAGAAACCGTCGGCAGCCCGATGAAAGGCAATGTGATCGCACTGTCCACGATCAAAGACGAAGCGTTCTCCACCGGCGCAATGGGTAAAGGCGTAGCCATCGAACCGATCGAAGGCAAAGTGTACTCGCCGGTTGACGGCGTACTGACTTCCCTCTTCTCTTCCGGTCACGCAATCGGCATCACCAGCGACACAGGCGTTGAAATCCTGATCCACGTCGGACAAGACACCGTGAAGCTCAAAGGCAAATACTTCACGCCGCAAGTCAAACAAGGCGATACCGTGAAAAAAGGCGATCTGCTCATGGAATTCGATATGGACGCGATCCGTCAAGAAGGCTACATCCTGACGACTCCAATCATCATTTCGAACACGGGCAGCTACCTCGACGTCATCGAAACGGAAAAGAAAGATATCGGATACCAAGACGGTCTGCTGACTGTGGTCATCTAATCCTATTGCCGAAACATTTTGAATCATCTACATTCCGGGGCGTTCCGGAAGCTCGCGACTGCACGGTCCGGGCTTCCGCGCCCTTTACTTTTTGAGGAGGCATATACGCATGAGCTATAAGATTCCAACCGGTTTTCCGGAAAACTTTCTGTGGGGCGGCGCTACCGCGGCCAACCAGCTTGAAGGCGGATATAACGAAGGCGGCAAAGGACTAAGCACCTCCGACATGATGACCGCCGGCACGCATACGGTGCCTCGCCGCATTACGACCGAACTATTGTCAACCGAAAACTATCCGAGCCATGAAGCCATCGACTTTTATCATCGCTATGCGGAAGATATTGCGTTATTCGGCGAAATGGGCTTCAAGGTCTTCCGTCTGTCGATCGCCTGGAGCCGGATCTTCCCGAACGGCGACGATACGGAGCCTAGCGAAGAAGGTTTGAAGTTCTACGATAGCGTCTTCGCCGAATTGAAAAAGCAAGGCATCGAGCCGCTTGTAACCATTTCCCACTATGAAGCGCCTTTCGCTCTCGCTCAGAAATACAACGGCTGGTCCGACCGCCGCGTCATTGACTTCTACGTCAAATACTGCGAGACGCTGTTCAACCGTTATAAAGGCGTCGTGAAATATTGGCTGACCTTTAACGAAATTAACATCCTGACCATGCCGTTCGGCACATTCTTGGCCGGTGCTATGCTTCCCGAAGGCGGCATGGAGTTGACTAACCCGAACTCCAGCTCCGACCAAGCCCGTTTCCAAGCGCTGCACCACCAATTCGTAGCGAGTGCCAAAGCCGTTAAGCTCGGACACTCGATCGACCCGGACTTCAAAATCGGCTGCATGATCGCTTACATGTGTGCTTACCCGCTCACCAGCAATCCGGACGACGTTATTCTCGCGCAGCAAAAAGACAATATCGGCAACTTCCTGTGCGGCGACGTTCAAGTGCGCGGCGAGTATCCAGGCTTCGCGAAGCGTTACTTTGCGGAAAAAGGCGTCGAACTCGAAATTGCGGAAGGCGACGAGCAAACGCTGCTGGAAGGCACCGTCGACTTCTATACGTTCAGCTACTATTCCTCCGTGTGCGTAAGCGCCGATCCCGAGCAAGAAAAAATCGGCGGCAATATGTCGATGGGCCTCAAAAACCCATATCTCAAAGCCAGCGCTTGGGAATGGCAAATCGACCCGCAAGGCCTGCGTTGGGTGCTGAACAATGTCTACAACCGCTACCGTCTGCCGATGATGGTCGTGGAAAACGGCCTGGGCGCGGTGGACGAAGTTCAAGCCGACGGTTCGATCCATGACGACTATCGGATCGAATACCTGCGCGAGCATATCAAGGAAATGAAAGAAGCGATTATCGACGGCGTAGACTTGATCGGCTATACGCCTTGGGGCTGTATCGATCTGGTAAGCGCGGGTACGGGCGAGATGAAGAAGCGTTACGGCTTCATTCACGTCGATAAAGATAACGAAGGCAAAGGCACGCTGGACCGTTCGCGGAAAGATAGCTTCCATTGGTACAAAAAAGTAATCTCCAGTAATGGGGAAGCTTTGGAATAAGCTTCTGGGGAAAGTCCTATTCGGGGAAGAAGCTGGGGCGCTGCGGGGGAATTCGTTCAAAGGCGTTTTTCACTGAATTCCCCCTCCGCTTTTCGCCTCGTCCGCGAGCGGAAAATTCCCCAAAGCTTATAGTCAGCTTTTAAAAGTGAACAGCAGCTTGACCGCTTAAGATGTCAGGTTGTGCCCATCGCAAACCTTGAATTTAATGCGGTCAAGGTACTGCTTTAAGGACTTTGACTATTTTCCATCTCGTTATACCCGTAATACCCCCATGTTAAAGCCGCTCCCTGCTTCCCTCAGGGTATGGCGTTTCCGTGATCTTCGGTGAAGATGACGGGCACGCCGAGCGGCTTTTTGTTATGCGTATTTTAGTTTGCGAGGCTTCGGTCGGTTGGCTATGCGCATAGACCAACAGTCTTGATCCGACGCTTATCTAAGCATTTATTCGCCTTCGTAATTAAAAGTATCGTACCACCGGCCTTGTTGAGCGTTTTTCCAGGCTTGTTTGATAAAAGGGATCGTTGTATCGGGCAGACTGTGCAGCGGGAACCAGGATAATTCTTGGCATTTATCCGGTTCGCGGTTGGTAATCTCGCCGTTCCAGCGGGTGGTTCGGAAAAAGAAGTCGATGCGTTCGTCGGCTTCCGGGTGAGGTGCGCCTATTTGCATGACGGCAATCAGACATAGGTCATCGGGATCGACGACGGCGCCGCATTCTTCGAAGGCTTCTCGGACGGCGGCTTGAAGGGCGATTTCTCCGCGGTCGATTTTGCCTGCGGGGAGTCCGTATTGGTTGTCGTTATGGCCTGTGTTTTGCCTTTTCAAGAGGAGGACTTGGTCTTGCCTCGTAAAAAAGATATGGGCGACGCTGACGCGTTTGAAAGTTGAGGTCATGACGGCTTTTTTCTCCATTCTGTCAGGTTTTGATTTCGGATTTCGCTTGCAACACTTTTCTATTTCTTTGCGTTATTAAAGATAAGAAAAAGGATTGATCAGGGAGGTTCGTATGAAAAATGCTGCATGGTTTCGGGTGACGACGATCATGATTGTTCTATTCGTTACATGTACGGCTTGCGGAAATCCGTCGGAACAGTCGAATGGAACGAATAGCGCGCGTAAAGTCGGCCAAGAGCATCAGGATCGGTTTATTGCTCATTCCCAGCCTGAACTGATTCAATATGATAAAAATCAATTGGTGAACGAATCGGATGTGATCGTGTCCGGCATTGTGCTGTCGCAAGAAGTTCAAAAGGATTTTGAAGGACTTCCTGCAACGGATACATGGATACAAGTTCAAACGGTATATAAAGGAACTTCTGCCGAGACTGTGGAAATACGAGCGGACGGCGGAGAGATGGAAGATGTCATTCATATCGTCGATGTTCCTACCCCGCTCCAGTTTTCTATTGGCGAAAAAGTAATGGTGTTCCTTAGTCATAATAAAGGTTCTCGGCCGGATCAGGAAGATTTCGGCTACTATGTGGTCGGACAAGCTCAAGGAAAATTTAATATCGACGCGCTTTCGGAATCTTTGATCCAAAACGATACAGGCACGCACCGTTTCGATCTCCAAAACTTTCAGCAGGAAATCGATCAGATCGAGGCTTACAACAAGAAACATAATACGCCCAGAACGACGTTACCCGAAGGGCAAGAAAGCCGGATTTAATAACGTAGAAATTCCCGCATTCCGCTCAAATAGCCTTTATCGAACAATTGTTTTGGCATGAATATGGCAGTGAGGGCCGTCCAGAGCTTCGAGTCGACCATTTGCGGCTTCAGCATAGAGTGGTTGGCTTCTGGTAGACGTTGTACATCCAGTAGAGATTTCGGAATCTTGCTCCGGTATACGGCTTCGGTATTGTCCGAATCCACATTGATATCTTGGCCGCCCAGCACCAGATACACGGGACTTTTAAAATTCGCCAATTCATCGGTCGAATCCGATTCGAAGTTTTTGCCGATAAAAGTCCAGCGGTCTTGTGAAACGGCTTCTTCATCGGATAAGGCGACTTTCTCCCGATACTCTTCATAAGTCGCACGCTGCTTTAACAGTTCCAGCACAATGGCGTCTTCTTGTTCGACTTTTGCGATATCCGCTGTGGATGCTCCACTCTGCTCCAATTCTTTTCGCGTATTATATCGTCCCTGCCGAATCCAGTTCACCGCGGGAGCTACGAGAATATGGAAGGCCAGATCAGGCTCGTCACGGTCAATTTTAGGAATAACCCAACCTGCCTGGCTTGCCCCCCACAGACCGATATGCGAAGCGTCGATCTCCGGCTGAGCGCGCGCCCACTCTATCGCATACCGTGTATCTCTCGCCCGATCCTCCATGCTCTGATCCAACCAGTTCCCCTCAGATCCGCCAACTCCCCTTTTATCCAAAGACAACGATGCATAACCTTCCTCGGCAAAAGCTTCCCATAATGGCTTATAAGCATCGTCATAAGTGGCATTCGTTGGACCGTCTCCATGGACGAATACAACCAATCCGAACGGACCGGAACTGTTTTTCGGCAGCACTAACACGCCCGTCAATATTCCCTCCGGCGTCTCGATCGACACCTGCCGCTCGTCAAAACGGAACGTATTTTGAACAAGGAACAAGGCGACGGCCGTCGCGACAATCGCAAGCATAACCGCCCCGGTGATCCAAAGCCGTTTTCTACGGAGAGATGGTTGGATTTGCTTGTACGGTTTCCGCTGCTCCGCAATCTGATTCTGATCTTCAATCGCTTGTCTTCTCTCCATCTTGCTTCGAATTCTCCTTCCTTCATGCCTTGAGTCAAAACGTGTTATCTTTGGCGGCTCAACGAACATTCCTTTTCATCAGCTGCCAGTTTCGTTCGCCGAACAGCCATCCGCCCAGCGGCCGCCGCTCGGTTCGAACATATGAAAATCCCATGGATTCATACAGCCGCATTGCACCCGAATTGTGTTCCGACACATGCAAGGAGAAAACTGTAAAGCCGTGTTGATAAGCAAAAGATAAAACCTGCTGCATCAGTTTCCGTCCGATTCCACACCCCCGATAACGAGAATGAACCGCCACATGCTCGACATAACATTCGCCCTCGGACGGCGTATACGCGAGTGCGGCCATTCCCGCTGTCAGACGCAATACGTCCCATAACCCGAATTCCAGCACAAGCGCGATGAGCGAAGGTTCGTTTGTCTGACTGCCGGCACGAAACGCATCATCTTTATATCGAGGCGTTCCCTTCCAGGCAATCGTTCCGACGGGCGTATGTTTCAGGAAAGCTGTGTACTGCCGACAATCTCCTTCATTACGATACGGCCACGATGCGGCTAGCAAGCGGGCAATCTTTTCTTTATCCATTCGAGCGGAAGTCGCGAACTTTTTCCGAAATGAGCCGGCCAGCAATCGACATGCGTCGAGATGATAATCCGCACTGCTCGGTTCAATTCGAAGAGACGATAAGACTTCAAGATTCGTCATCTTCTTCCCACTCTCCCACGCGGACTTGCAGCTCGACCTTCATCGAAGTCCCGCCGAACAGCGAGAGGTACGATTTTTCGATCAAAATAAAGATGTCCGCCTCAAAGCCGAAAGTTTCTTGGATATAGAGAAAAGCCTCTTCGATTCTTCGACCTACCTCCGCGTTATCGACAGCATCGAAGTTCTCGCACAGATACAGGCCGCGTTCAAGAATCCGATCGACCGAACACGCCTGCCGGTCGTCCTCTGCATCGAAATATAAAATCGTTCCTTGATCGCTCTGTACATAATATAAGTCTGTCTCGAACAAATTCGCCGGACGATTTTGTGCTTTCAGCAGCATTCTTGCCGTTGGCTCGGTTCGATCTCCAAGCTCTACCCAACGTACAAGTTTACGATCAGGTTGACGCCGTAGCTCTCGTTGGACGTTCTTTTGTGCCTGCATATTCGCTCGTTCCTCTAAAATATGCCGGGTAAAATATTCGATTCGTTGCAAACGAACAATCTCTCGCTGAAGCTGCTGCACGGAATCAAGCAAGAGCTGTTCATGAGCTTCCGCATCGTCTTCATCAAACACCTTCCCGACCTCCGCTACCGGAATATTCAAGTTACGCAGCAGCAGAACATGCGACAGTCGGTAAATTTCGTCAACGCCGTAGCGCCGATAGCCGTTGGCTTCGATATGCGCGGGAAGCAGCAGCCCTTTTTCTTCAAAATAACGCACCTGATGCACGGACACTCCCATCAATTGCGCAAATTCGCGTATGCTCAAAAAATCATTCATGACCTTTCCCCTTTCCGATTCCTGTCTTTACTATAAAGGTTAGGTCAGACCTAAGGTCAATCTTTAAGTCGTATTTGCATGTTTGCCACCTTTTTCAACAAACTTACTAAAAATAACCGAAAAAGTGTTGACATTGATTGTGCACGAGGTATAATAAGGTCAAAGAAAGTCAAAGTCAGGTCGAAAGATCAAACTTTTACCTTGATGAACAAACTTGAAGAACGTCACCTCCGATTAGCGGTCTTCGATTCTGTGCAGCCTTTGACTTTCGTTCCCCCTATTCCGGCAGGCCCCTTCTCCCCTGAAGGGACCCGCCGTTTCCTGAATCACATGAGAAATACTTAAATCGTACAATGAAAGGGGCATGCCTTCATGCGCTGTCAACACTGTAACCATAATCAAGCAACCGTCGGTTTGAGCCTCACCCTTAACAATAAATCCGAAAAAATGTTCCTTTGCGAAGACTGCTACGCCAAAGTGAGCGGCGGCGTGCCGTTCGCGGCAGGCATGGGACAGTCTGGCCAATCACCGTTCGAAGAACTGTTCCGCGGCTTCATGCAAGGTCAGTCCTCCAACGGACAGCCATCCCGCCAACAAGGCGCTCAAGCGCAAAACGGTCGCCGCGGCGGCGGTCTGCTGGATCAACTCGGCCGCAACCTGAACGATGCGGCTCGCGGCGGCAAGATCGACAACGTCATCGGACGCGACGAAGAGATCGATCGCGTGATCGAAATTCTGAATCGTCGCAACAAAAATAATCCGGTCCTGATCGGCGAGCCGGGCATCGGCAAGACGGCGATCGCCGAAGGTCTTGCGCTCCGCATCACGGAAGGCCAGGTTCCCGCGAAGCTTTTAAATAAAGAAGTATACTCGCTGGACGTCGCTTCCCTCGTGGCAGGCACAGGCGTCCGCGGTCAATTCGAAGAAAAGGTCAAGCAACTGATCGCCGAGCTGGAGCAGCGTCAAAACGTATTGCTGTTCATCGACGAGATTCATTTGCTGGTCGGCGCGGGTTCTGCGGAAGGTTCCATGGACGCGGGCAATATTCTGAAGCCGGTACTCGCTCGCGGCGAACTGCAAGTGATCGGCGCGACGACATTGAAAGAATACCGTCAGATTGAAAAAGATGCCGCGCTGGAACGTCGTTTCCAACCCGTGATGGTCGATGAACCGACTGCCGAAGAAACGGTCGAAATTCTGAAAGGACTGCGCGCGAAATACGAGCAGTTCCACGGCGTTCGTTACCCGGACGAGACGCTTGAAGCGTGCGTGCGTTTGTCGAGCCGTTACATTCAGGACCGTTTCCTGCCGGACAAAGCGATCGACTTGCTGGACGAATCCGGAGCGAAATTGAATCTGCGCGCTTCCACGGGCGGAACCGATGAGATCAAGGCTCGTTTGGAACAAATCAAGATCGAAAAAGACGCCGCTGCACGGGAAGAAGATTACGAACGCGCCGCCAAGCTGCGCGATGAGGAAACATCCCTGACCGCTCGTCTGAACGGCGAAGTTCCGGCTGAAGAGATGCTTGAAGTCAGCGTCGAAGATATTCAAAACATCATCGAACGCAAAACAGGCATCCCGGTCGGCAAACTGCAAGCGGACGAGCGCGGCAAAATGAAAAATCTGGCCGCGCGTCTGGAAAGCCGCGTCATCGGCCAAGCGGAAGCGGTCGACAAAGTTGCCAAAGCCGTTCGCCGCGGACGTGCCGGACTGCGCAACGATACCAAGCCGATTGCCTCCTTCCTGTTCGTCGGACCGACCGGCGTCGGCAAAACGGAATTGTCCAAAGCGCTGGCGGATGAATTGTTCGGCAGCAATGAAGCGATGATCCGTCTCGATATGAGCGAATACATGGAACGCCACTCCGTGTCCAAGCTGATCGGCTCGCCTCCGGGTTATGTCGGTCACGAAGAAGCAGGGCAATTGACGGAAAAAGTCCGCCGCAATCCGTACAGCATCATCCTGCTCGACGAGATCGAAAAAGCGCACCCGGATGTTCAGCATATGTTCCTGCAAGTGCTCGACGACGGGCGTCTGACCGACAGCCAAGGCCGTACGGTCAGCTTCAAAGACACGGTTATCATCATGACGTCGAATGCAGGCACAACAGCCGAGAAGAAAATCACGATGGGCTTCACGGCGAAAACGGAAGAAACGCGCTCGATCATGAATTCGCTGGGTCAGCATTTCCGTCCCGAGTTCCTGAACCGTTTCGACGGGATCGTACCGTTTGCTTCACTCAAGGAAGAAGACTTGGTGACGATCGTCGACAACATGCTCGGCGAGATCAAATCCAATCTGTCGGCGCGCGGCATCTCGCTGGATATCACGGACGAAGCGAAGCGCAAACTGGCCGAGCTGGGCTACGATCCTTCCTTCGGTGCCCGTCCGCTGCGCCGTATGATTCAACAACATGTGGAAGACGGCGTGACGGATTTGCTGCTGGATGACGAGGACGTAACTGCCATCACGGTAGAGTTGGTTGACGATCAGATCGTGGTCGTACGAAACGAAGACGTTCAAACCAGCGTAGCGCCTCTGCTGCATAAAGAAGTCTAAACTTAATCCCTTTTCTTTTCGACAATATAGATACAAAAAAGCTGCCTTGAACCGATTACCGGTTCAAGGCAGCTTTCTTTTTTTACAATCCATTCGTCCGCTCGACATAAGTCTGACCGGACTGCTTCATCTCGAAGTTGCTTTCGTAGCGCAGATTGAACATGCACGAATACAAGACGTTTAATACATAATCAATCGCAATCTGGGAAGAAAAGGTCGCAATCTTGCCCATCGGATCTTCGCTGAGCGGCAGCGGAAGCACCAGATCGCACAGATTAGCGAGCGTCCCCTCGCTATTGGCGGTGATCGCGATCAGCTTGACCCCTTTTTGCTTCATCGTATCCGCATATGCCGCGTACCCCGATTGCCGACCGTGATACGTAATGAACACCGCGCAGTCTTCCGCTCCGGCATTATAGGCATGATAGCCTTGTTCCTGCATCAGGTGGGTCACATGCACAAGCCGATTGATCTTCAGCAGCTTCCCCTGAAAACTGAGCGCCCGCACCATGGAATCCCCTGTCGCGAACAGATACACCTGCCGCGCCGAATCCAGCATGGCGGCGGCAGCGTCCAGATCCGGTCCATGCAGCAGCTCCGCGCCTTCCCGCACGGTCGCCTGAGTCAAATCAGCGATGCGTGCGGCAATGGTCTCCGCGCTTTCTTTTAGACCGAAAGGCACGTTGGCATCTACGTCTTCGATCCCTGCCGAACGCTCAAGCTCCGAAGCCAGCACAATCTTGAATTCGCGAAAACCGCTGACGCCCAGCTTTCGGCAAAGACGCACAATCGTGGGGTTGGAAGCATAAGCCGCCGCCGCCAACTGTCCGATCGTCATGCCCAGCACCTGCTCCCGACGCTCCAGCACATAGCCGGCAATCTCCCGTTCCGCTTCGGAGAAACCTTCCCCGCGGCGTAATTTTTCAAGCAGCAATGAATTCCCTCTTTTCCCGTTTCGACTCCGAATCCCGATCATTCAAGCGTACTTAAAGTACGTATCCGCGAAGGCTTTGTCCGTTTCCATGTACTTCAATTATAATGTCCGCCGGGTCGAGCCACAACAGGCAGAGAGCGCCTATAATGGGGGTGGGAACTCTCTTGTTGTACCTTTAATTCGGGACAATGCTGGTCAACGAATTGGAAATAATCTCGATAAACGTTCCGGCGAATTCGCTGGTCGGCGCATGGACGCGGAACAGATACGAATCCCCTTTTTCCGACGTCCAAATGATGTAGTTCCAAAGATTACCCTTCGAATCGCTTGCTTGTATTAACAGCTTGGCAGAAGCCATCGGGCTTTCGAATAATTGGTCGCCGCTGTAACTGCTGACCGTACCGTACTTTTTCAACTCGGCTCTGCCCTGCTTACTCACTTTTTGCAGATTGAAGTTGGCCGGAAGTTTCTCGATCTGCGCGTTATAAGACGGATATTGGGTCAGGTAGATCTTGTTTTTCGCCTTGCTGAACGTATAGCCGTTGGCCACATAGAGCGAGTAGCCGTTGCCTTGCTTCAGGTGAGCCGTACGTTTGACGTTCTTGCCTTGAACCATTAGCGAAAACGACTGAGTGGCCGGACGCACACTTTTGCTGGCAGAGGCGGAGCTTGCAGCCGCAGCCGATAAGGTCGTGCCTGCCGCATGCGCCTCATTGGACAGCAGGGAATTATCGGAAGCTGCGAACGGGACGGCTAAGGAAAAAGCAAAAGTCAACGCGGCGATTTTACGGAATGGTTGGTTGAATGTACGTTTCATGATTGAACACTCCTCTAATTTGGGTTTGGGGAACAGAGAACGAAAAGCCCCCTGGTCCTTGTGATGCATTAGACGGGAGTGTGCATCGAGGCATTACACTTTTCGCAAAATTAATTTGAAAAGAGGAATCATAGATGAAGATCGGAATCGCAGGAAGCGGCATGATCGTACGAGTGGCTTTGGATGCGTTGGCAGCAATCGAAGGGACAAAAGTGACGGCGATCTGTGTGCGGGAGCGCAGCGAGCAGACCGGACGCGAACTGGCTGAACGTTATGGTATCGATACGGTCTATACGGACTACGATGTGATGCTCCAAGACCCGGACGTCGAATTTATTTATATCGGGATCGTGAACAGCTTGCACCATCACTATGCCAAACGCGCGATGGAGGCGGGCAAGCATCTTCTGGTGGAAAAACCGTTCACGTCGACCGTGGAAGAAGCGCGGGAATTGATGGAACTGGCGGAGTCGAAAAAGCTTTACCTATTCGAAGCGGTCGTAACGCCGTATTCGCCGGATTACCTGAAAGTCCGCGAACTGCTGCCGGAGATCGGTCAGGTTCGCCTGGTGCAAAGCAACTTCTCCAAGCGCTCCAGCCGCTACGGCGACTACCTGGAAGGCAAAGTGCTGCCCGCGTTCGATCCGGAACTGGCCGGAGGCGCGCTGTATGACCTGAACATTTACAATCTGCATTTCGCGATCGGCTTGTTCGGTCGTCCGAACGATGCACGCTATATCGGAAATATCGGTCCGAACGGGATCGACACGTCCGGCGTGCTGACGCTGGCCTACGATGGATTCGCGGCTGCCTGCCTGGCAGGCAAAGACTCCGACGGCGACTGCTTCACGCTTCTTCAAGGAGAGAACGGCAGCATCCGCGTGGACGGTCCGCCGAATATGTGCAGCTCGATCACGTTGAAGACGCGCGAACGCGAAGAGACGTTTGCGTTTGACGTTCCTAACAATCATATGTCGAACGAGTTCCGCGCCTTCGCTCGAATGTACCGGGATCGGGAATGGGGAAAAAGCATGGAGATGCTGCGGCATTCCGTGCTCGTCATGGACATCGCGACGAAAGCGCGCCGCGAAGCCGGGATCGCGTTTGCGGCGGATCGAGTGTCTCCAAGCGTATGACCGTGAGCAAACTCAATGACGCGCATCTTCATCAGAAAAAGCGGTACGGGAACATTCGGTTCCCGTACCGCTTTTTTGTGCGTTTCGTTTTTGACTATGCGCCTATCATTTTTCCCGAATCGCTCGGCCGAAATTACCGGTTCAACACGCTGTCTTCCAACATTGAGGCTTTATCCCCGAATTTGCGCTCGATATGCACCATGCCCCAATTGCATAGCGAATCGAGAATGCCGCGAAGGCTTTGCCCGTACTCCGATAATTCATATTCGACCTTGGGCGGGACCTGATTATACGCGATGCGGTTGATAATCCCGTCTTCCTCCAATTCGCGCAGCTGTTGGGTCAACATCTTCTGCGTGATACTCGGCATAAGCCGTTTGAGTTCGCTCGTGCGGAGCTTGCCGTGAGTCAAATGACACAGGATCACGCATTTCCACTTCCCGCCGATGACCTCAAGCGTGGCTTCGACCGAGATATTATATTTTTTTGCCGCCATTATAGGTTCGCTCCTTGTATCGGGATGAATTCGGATCGTATAGGCACCAAAAAGTACCTACAGTACTTAAAAGTACGTACTGTTCATTCCTAACCCTTTGTTTCATACTAACATCACCGGCCGAAATTAACCAGGGCGTGCACGCCCCGTCATGACTCGCATGCGCTTCGCATCGCGAAACCGAACAGGAGTGGAATCATTATGGCTTTATCCTCGAAAAGAAGTACTTTGGCATTGCTCGCTCTCGCGGTCAGCGCCTTCGCGATCGGTACCACCGAGTTCATCAGCGTCGGGCTGCTGCCGCTGATCTCTGCCGATCTGGACATCCCGGTCTCTCTGGCAGGATTGACCGTCACCTTATATGCGCTTGGCGTTGCTTTCGGCGCTCCGGTCCTCACTTCGCTCGCCTCCGGCGTACCGCGCAAAACCTTGCTGCTGGGCATTATGGTGGTGTTCGTGATCGGCAACGCGCTTGCCGCAGTCTCGACGGAACTTACCCTGCTGCTTATTGCACGGGTACTCAGTGCTTTCGCGCACGGCGTATTTATGTCGGTCGGATCGACCATCGCCGCCGACCTGGTTCCGGAAAACCGCAGGGCCAGCGCCGTATCGATCATGTTCTCGGGCCTGACGGTCGCGACGGTAACGGGCGTTCCGCTCGGTACTTTTATCGGCCAGCAGCTCGGTTGGCGCGCCGCGTTCGTCGCGATCGTCGTGATCGGCGCCGTTGCCTTTGCAGCCAATCTGCTGCTGATTCCCAAAACCGGATTGCGCGGAGGCACGCGGACGCCGGTATGCGAGCAATTGAAGTTTGCGCGCAACGGTCGCTTACTGCTGGCCTTGCTGATTACCGCGCTGGGTTACGGCGGCACATTCGCTGTATTCACTTATCTGTCTCCGATTCTGACGGGTATTACCGGTTTCGGCGAATCGGTCACGGCCCTGCTTCTGCTGCTCTACGGCGTCTTTATCGCGGTCGGCAATCTGGTGGGCGGCCGTGCGGCAAACCGAAAGCCGTTATCGGCGCTGCGCATCATGTTTGCCGCTCAAGCTGTCGTACTGCTTATTTTGTTCTTCACTGCGCCGTTTAAAGTCGCCGGATTGATTACCGTACTGGTCATGGGGCTGTTCGCGTTCATGAACGTACCCGGTCTTCAGGTGCATGTCGTCAATCTGGCCGAACGGCTGTCTCCCCAAGCCGTCGATGTCGCCTCGGCTCTCAATATCGCAGCTTTTAACGCAGGCATTGCGCTGGGAGCTTATATCGGAGGAGTGGCGGCCGAACACGGAGCGCTTCTGCATACCGCTTGGATCGGTGCGGCAATGACGGCATCGGCCGCTCTGCTGACCGGCTTCGCTATTTCGTTAGAACGCCGCACTGAAGCCAAACGTTCCGGCGGCCTTGCCGCTTGATCGATGAACACAAAACCTATCGTTTTGGAATACTTTTATTTCTATTATTCATGACATTCAGGAGGAACAGCTAATGAAAACGACTTCTAATCAACAGACTGCCCTTGCTCTTAACGATCGCATCACACTGGTTTCCGGTACGGCGATGCCTCCGCTCGGACTCGGCGTATTCCAAGTCGAAGAAGGCGACGATCTGATCGCCGCGGTCAAAAGCGCGATCCGCCTCGGCTATCGCAGCATCGACACGGCAGCCGTGTACGGCAACGAATCCGGCGTCGGCCAAGGGATTCGCGAAGCGCTGCTCGAAACCGGCCTTCGCCGCGAAGAATTGTTCATCACTTCGAAAGTATGGAATGCAGACCTCGGCTATGCCGAAACGCTGGCCGCCTACGAGCTAAGCTTGCAAAAGCTGGGATTGGACTATTTGGACTTGTATCTGATCCACTGGCCGGTCGAAGACAAATATCAATCGGCATGGAAAGCGCTCGAAGAGCTTTACCTGGCAGGCCGGGTCAAAGCGATCGGCGTCAGCAACTTCCAAACGCGTCATTTGGAAAAACTGATGCAGAATGCCGAGATCACCCCGATGGTCAATCAAGTCGAGTTTCATCCGTTTCTGACGCAAAAAGAGCTTCTCGATTTTACTCGCAAGCACAATATCGTAATGGAAGCCTGGTCGCCGTTGATGCAGGGCGGTTTGTTCGAAGAACCCTTGCTGCTGGAGCTGGCCTCCAAATACGGCCGAACGGTCGCCCAGATCATTCTGCGCTGGGATTTGCAGCACGGGGTCGTCACGATTCCGAAGTCGATCCGCGAAGCGCGCATCGCGGAAAATTCGCAGGTATTCGACTTCGAACTCTCCCCGGCGGACATGGAGCGGATCGACGGATTGAACCGAAATCTGCGCGTCGGTCCCGATCCCGACGATTTCGATTTTTAATTATAGACATAAGGAACACCTTCGGGTGTTTCTTTTTGTTTTTCCAAGGTGCGCGCGTTGTTGAGTTTGCTTAGACGCCGTGGTTTTCACCCTTTACCTTGCTTGCTTTAATACAGCGAAGAAAAAAAGTTTTTTTCTTTTTTTATATTCATTTTTTGTCGAACTACACCGATAAATTCCATATAAAAGGGGATTTTATGTCGAAGGAAACGGCATATTGAACGCGTCGAAAAGATATTCCGGCGCGTCAAGCCGTCACTTCCGCGTGAACGCAAGCTTGTCATCGAACGCGTTCGACGTACCGATTCCACAGCTATTTATTCCAGGATAATGGAGAGTGACTTTATGAACATGTTTCACAACCTCAAGCTTCGTTCCAAACTTTTAATTCTGAATGCAACAGCCATCGTATTCCTGCTGATCATAGGCGGGGTCAGTTACGCCTCGGTCAACCAGATGGCTTCGAATTCGCGCATGATGTACGAAGAAAGCCTGGTTAAGGTCAAATCGATCAATCAGGTCATCACGAACTTCAACCGAATCATGAATGATATTTTGCAAATGATGCTGACTACGGATGAGGCCAAAAATACAGAAATGAAGCAGCGATTCCAAGATACGTTCGAAAAAAACTCTAACCTCCTCGAACAATACGATCAAATGAACATGACCCCGGATGAGCAAGCACTCTTCGATCAACTTGGCGATTCTCGCGCAAAATTACTCGATCTGGAAAACCAAGTCATCGCGTTAGCTGAAGCCAACCAAAATACGGAAGCTTATTCGCTTTATTTGAATGAACTTGAGCCTCAAAAAGAAGGAAGCGAAACACTGTTCCTGCAATTGGCGGCTTATGTCGAAAATGATGCGGAAGTCAGCAACGTCAAAAATATCGAAGCGGCCGCGTTCTCCAAAACGGTAAGCATCGTTTCGCTCGTCTTGGCGGTCGCTTTGCTATTGCTGATGGCCACCATGATTTTGCGCTCGATCACGCGTCCGCTGCGCGAGCTGCAAGTTCTGATGCAGCAGGCAGCCGAAGGCGACTTCACCTCGACGGGCAAAAGCCTGACCAAAAACGAAATGGGTGCACTGACTCGTTCTTACAACAGCATGGTCGGGGCATTGGGTGTGCTGGTGAAGCAAATTTCGGAAAATGCGGTTACTCTGGCCGCAAGCTCGGAGCAACTTCTTGCAAGCTCCGAACAAACCGCTCAAGCCACCGAACATATCTCCACGCAAATTCAGGAACTTAGCGAAGGGTCCGACTCCCAAGCTCGCGGATCGATCGAAATGAGCCGCACGATGGAAGAAATGAATGTCGGTATTCAACGGATTGCCGAGTCGGCAACGGAATTGGCTTCGAATTCCCAAGAATCCGAAGTCAACGTGACTCGCGGGCACGATAAACTCGAACAAGCGATTCGCGAAATGGAACAAATCCATCGCTCGATCGGAACCTTGTCCGAAGTCGTCACTTCGCTTAACGAAAAGTCCGCCAGCATCGGCGAAATCACCGACACGATCAAAGCGATCGCGGATCAAACCAGTCTGCTGTCCCTGAACGCGGCTATCGAAGCCGCCCGCGCAGGAGAGGAAGGCCGAGGCTTTGCGGTAGTTGCCGCAGAAGTCAAAAAGCTGGCCGAACAAACCCAGGAATCCTCCTCCAATGTATCGGGACTCATCCATGAAATTCAGAGCGAGACGCAAAATGCTTTCCGCAGCATGGAACTCAGCCGTACGCAAGCGGAAACCGGACGTCAAGTGATGCGCGACGTATCCCTCGTCTTCGACGGCATCATGAGCAGTACGCGCAATCTGTCCGTGCAGCTGCATGAAGTCTCCGCAGTCACCGAAGAGATGTCCGCAAGCTCAGAGGAAGTATTGGCAACGGTCGAGTCGTCCTCCATGATCGCGACCAATTCCAAAGACATGACCCAAAGCGCAGCCGCGGCCACGCAGGAGCAGCTTGCTTCCGTGCAGGAAGTCACCGGCTCCGCCGCTTATCTCAGCAAGCTCGCGCAGGATCTGCAAACATCAATCGAACGCTTCAAAGTCTGATCGAAGACGGAAGCGACAAAACAAGCATCGACACGCAAAAAAGGAAGATATCCCTTCGGGGATGTCTTCCTTTTTCTCTTGAGGATGTCGATATTGCGAGTCGCTTATTCCGGTCCCAACAGCTCCAACAAATCAGCATCCGTCAACGACGTTACGCTGTCTTCGCCGGGGCGAATCACATCGTCGATCAGGGTGATCTTTTTCTGTTGGAGTTCATGCATCTTCTCTTCTACCGTTCCGCGTGCCACCAGTCGGATAACCTGAACCGCTCGGGTCTGGCCCATTCGGTGCGCACGGTCTTCGGCCTGGCGCTCGACAGCGGGATTCCACCACAGATCGTATAAGATGACGGTATCGGCCCCGGTAAGATTTAGTCCGGTTCCGCCCGCTTTGAGCGAAATCAGGAAAATATCTTTTTCGCCTTCATTAAATCGTTCGCATCGATCCAGTCGTTCTCTCGGCGGCGTATTGCCGTCCAGATAAAAGAACGGCATCTCGCGAACCCCCAATTCGCGTGCGATCAGGCCGAGCATCTCCGTAAACTGCGAGAACACCAGCACCCGGCGTCCCGCGCGGCGGCATTCCTCCAACGTCTCCAGCAGCTGCTCGAACTTGGCCGAACGTCCTTCGTATCCTTCCACGAACAGTGCAGGATGGCAGCAAATTTGGCGAAGCCGGGTCAAACCGGCCAAGAAACGGACACGACTTCGTCCCAGCTCTTCGCTGTTATCCAGATGCTTCAATGTTTCGTACCTGAGTTTGGCAAGCTGGCCTGCGTAAAGCCGCTTCTGCTCCGGCAGCAGTTCCGTTACGCGCACGGATTCGATCTTCTCCGGCAGCTCGCCGAGCACGTCGACCTTCAATCGACGCAGCAGAAACGGTCTGGCCCGTTTGGCTACGGTCTCGCGCGTCAACTCCGCGAATTTGCGGCGGTTGGGATATAGGCCCGGCAGCACGGCATCGAATATGGATCGAAGCTCGTCAAGAGAGTTCTCGATCGGCGTGCCGGTCAAAGCAAAACGGAATCCGGCTCGCAGCGACTTAACGGCCCTTGCTGTCTGCGTATCCGCATTTTTGATCGCTTGCGCTTCGTCAAGCATGAGCGCGTGAAACTCCATGCGTTCGTAATGCGGCAGATCCCGACGCAATAGCGGATAAGAGACGATCAGCACATCTGCCTCTGCCGCATGCTCGGGAGACAGCAGCGATTCCCGTTCAGCCTTACTCCCATCCGCGATCAAGGCGCGAAGCTGCGGCGCAAACCGTTCCAGCTCGCTGCGCCAGTTGTACAACAGCGATGCGGGAGCCACGATAAGCGCAGGTCGGCCGCTTTCCCGGATCTCCGGCAGTACGGACAGCAGGTAGGCGATGCTTTGAACCGTTTTTCCCAGACCCATATCGTCGGCAAGCACGCCGCCCAGGCGATAATGGGCCAGCGTCTTCAACCAGCGATAACCGGTTTGTTGATAATCGCGCAGCACTGGAGCCAGCGATTCCGGCACGGGGAAATCGAGCAGATCCGGGCTTCGAAGACTATCCAATAATCGGCGCAAGGCTCGATCAGGCCGCATTAAGCTATCCGGACCTTCTGCATACTCTTGCAGCAAATGCAGTCCTTCTGCAACGGGTAGACGGAACGACGCCGCGTCTTCCTCCGACAAAAAAGGGCGATGCCCGTTCAGAAATTCAGTCAGCGTTCGAAAAGCCTGCGTCTCAAGCGGAAGCAGCGCACCGCTGCGCAAACGATAATACTTCCGTTTATCCAACAGCGCTTCGACAGCAGAACGAATTTCGGCTTCCGGGATTCCTTCGATGGCAAAATGAAACTCCAGCCAGTTGGATCGTCCGTCCAGCGCAGCCGAGATTTTCGGCGGCGGACTGGCCGTAATCACGCGTTCTTTGACCGAGGTCGTAGCGTACACCTTCGCTATTTTTTCCAAATGCGGAACGATCCCGTGCAGGAAAGCAAATTCCCGTTCTTCGTCCTGCATATAATAACCGGCTTCTGTACGGATAAAGCCGGCCTGCTCCATCAACTCCAAAATTTGCAGTTCCTTGCCGCCTTCCCGGACAAGAATCCGGCTTTCTCCCCGCCGTTCTCCTCCGCGCTCCAGCGGATTGATGACGATATCTCCATATTGAAACTCCAATCCGGCCAACAATCGATCATGCACCCGGTCCAGGTAAACGCGTGCAGCCAGCGGAATCCGTACCACCTGATCCGATACGCCGCCTGCAAAAAACACATCGCCCAGCTTCATCAGTCCCGGCACGACCCGTTCCATAAACGCACGAATGTGCGGCTCGGGAATATCCACCGTATCCCCGTCAAGACCGTTATCGCCCGACTCTGTATTCGCCGCCAGAATCTGCTTCAATTCAGCTAAACGACGCGCCTCCGCCGAACCGATGCGGTAAAAGATTCCGGCGTTGAGCGTCAGTCCGTACGATTCAAGCACGGTCGTCTCATCCATGCCGCGCGCACGCATACGCAGCGAGCCCGCTTGTCCGCGATCAAACTCGAAACGAAGCGGCAACAATTCCTTCGAGACGTTGATTCCCGAATGCGTACGCCCTTGAGCCCGAACCGCCGCCTTGGGTGCCGCCCCCAATAAGCTCACCAATCCTTCCCAAGCATGCGGCGGCAAAGGCAGCGAAGGGGGATCTCCGATTTCTCCCGTATATAATGCACCTGCCGAAGCCCGCTGCATTTTCTCGCTTCGACGAATCTCCGCCAATCTCAGCAGCACGGCATCATCCCGAATCCCGAAGCAGTGATCCGCAGGATCGTAGGTAAAATGACGGGAGAAAGAATAACGTTCCCCGCGTTCGAATCGGGTTAAAAATTCGCGGATATCCGATACAGCGTATGTTCGGTCTGGGCCGACTCGCAATTCCGCACCAAGCAATCCCCGCCGTGGCCCATGCGGATAAGGAGCAATCCAAAATTCCGCTTTTAACTCTTGTCGCGATTCGAAGATCGAACGCGATCCGGCCAACGCACGCGGCTGCCGGCGGAATAAATCCATCACTCGACCCACCAACCGGTTCTCTGCCCGTTCTTCTTTCTTCAAGACACTCTCGCCGTCCAAACGTCCGCTTTCCCTTTCCGCTACATCAGCTTCAAAACGCCCCGGCTCGTCTTGCACGTCTTCGGCAAAGCTTTGCAGCTCATCGCCGTCGCCATCATATGCATGCAGAGTCTCTGCGCTCTGAGCATCTTCTGCTCCATTAAGCGTCAGCCGATCTGCACTCTCATGACTCAACAATCCTTCTCTTCGCAAATAAAGAAGCTGCAACAAGGCCGCCGCCGTATGCTTGCAGCAGCGTTCAAAAGCAAACCCGGCCGAACATTCGCACTGCGCCGCTATCCCGTCATCGCTTCCAAAACGAAGGGTCAAACGCAGCGTATCGCCGTCGCGCACGAAAGCTTCATAGACCCCCGAGCCTTCCTCCGTCAGCCGCCGCACTTCCGCTTTTCCAGCACGAAACAACGTCTCGCCTTTCCGGTAGGCGCCTGCTCCGCACAACGACTTGATCATCCGTTCATTCCATTCTCTCTCCGCCGCTCGTTCTCTCAATGCACGTCCTCCATTGCGTGTAGTCTGAGTCCCAGTTTAACAGAAGCCCGCACTGTTTGCATCGTGTTCGCATGTCTCCAAGCTTGCCGAACACGACAAAAAACGGCTCAGAACGAGAAATTCCCGTACGCAAGCCGTTTTCCCTTCAAAGTCGATGCCCGTAAAAAGGCACGCAGCCTCTTCCATTCTTATGTAGTTCAGAAAAGAGAATTCGGATTAGCTTCTTCATCCCGTACGGCCTGGCGGCTCATCCATTCATTCAACGCTTCGGACAACGCATAAGGCGAGTCCGCGGGCATATCCAGTGCCGGATTGACCACCTCAAGCACCCGCTGCCATAATTCCACCAGTCGTTCTTCGAGTTCCCGCCCGAGCGAGCGACGAAGGCCCATTAATCCGACCGTCAGCATTAGCAGCGCCGCTACTGCCAAAAGCACCGCTTCCAGATTGGCCGCGACCCCTCCAAGGATCGACTCGCGCAGCCCTAACGAAGGCCAAACCAGATCAAGTCCCGCCGTTCCCAACATGCCGACCAAGATCAGCAGGGATAACCCGTTAAGCGCATAATCGGCAATCCGCAACCTTCCCGCCGCGCGTTCGAACCCCACTTCACCGGCGTAGCGCTCCAGATGAATCATCTGCTTGCTGAAGCTCCAAGGCTCCTTTTCCACCGGCAGCAAATAATAATCGATCAATCGCTGCGCCGCCGACAAATGCGAACCGGTGACACGGAACTCATGCGGCCCCAACACCGCCTGTCTCATCAGACTCATACGGATTCCCTCCTGTTCTTCCAGTCTTTTCTCAGTTGCTTCCAGTATAGGAGATTTGCGCACATAAAAAAAGCCTCTACCGTCCGACAGGCTTTGGTCCCAGTATTCGTCTTTTTCCATCACTCACAAGGTCTTACGCCTAGGGTTTTTTATAAGAAATTTCTTTCCCTTCCCGACTTGCTCCCTCATCCCGGGACTCCGCCGCCTCGAAATCCGGGACACTGAAGTTGTTTGATTTAGCGGTGACAGTCCAAAGCCGCCCAATAAAAAAAGAAGCTCGGAACGATAACAGTTCCAAGCTTCCTCTATGTTTTGCTTTTTTCCCTGTTCCTACCCACTAAGAAAAGATAGAGCGGCGAAAGGGGAATGTCTGTGGAGAGAGCCTTTGCAATCGGGAAGCCTCATTCTGCGTCCAATCCAGCTTCCCGATTGCAACACGCGAACGAAACAGACATTCCCCCGGCAGCCGCTCAATCTTTTCTAACCTCTAAACCATCACCTTGCACATCATGTTCGTAAACTCCACGGGATCTTCAATCGGCAAGCCTTCGATCAGCAGCGCCTGATTGTACAGCAGGTCCGTGTACAGATCGAGCTTCGACTTGTCGTTTTCCAGCGAGGATTTCAGCGAAGCGAATACGTCATGGTTCACGTTCACTTCCAGTACTTTGTCGGCTTTGACGTTCGGGTTGTCCGGCATCATGCTCAGGATTTTTTCCATCTCGATCGAGACTTCGCCGTCGCTGCTCAGGCAGACCGGATGCGAACGCAAACGCTTGGACGCGCGCACATTCGATACTTTTCCTGCCAGGCGTTCCTTCATGTACTCGAACAGTTCTTTTTCGCCTGCGGCTTCCGCTTCGTCCTGCTTTTCTTCTTCGTCCGATTCGATGCCAAGATCGCCGGCGGATACGGAGCGGAATTCTTTTTCGTTGTAACTCAGCAGCACCTTCACGGCGAATTCGTCGATATCGTCGGTGAAGTACAGGATTTCGTAGCCTTTATCGGCAACCATCTCCGTCTGCGGAAGCTTCTCGATCCGCGAATGCGAAGCTCCGGCCGCGTAGTAGATGTATTTCTGTTCTTCCGGCATGCGTGAAACGTACTCGTCCAGCGTCACCAGCTTTTTCTCCGTCGAAGAGTAGAACATGAGCAGGTCTTTCAGTGCGTCCTTATGCGTGCCGTAGTCGCTGTATACGCCGTATTTCAGCTGGCGTCCGAATGCTTCGAAGAACTTGTCGTACTTCTCGCGGTCGTCTTTTTGCAGCGATTTGAGTTGGCTTTTGATCTTGCTTTCGATATTTTTGGCGATCAGCTTGAGCTGGCGGTCATGCTGCAGCATCTCGCGGGAAATGTTCAGCGAGAGACTCTCGGAGTCGACCATGCCTTTGACGAAGCTGAAGTAATCCGGCAGCAGATCGGCGCATTTATTCATGATCAGCACGCCGTTGGCATACAGCTCCAGTCCTTTTTCATACTCGCGGGAGTAGAAGTCGAACGGCGGCGTTTCCGGGATAAACAGGATCGAGCGGTACACCACGGCACCGTCGGCGTTGATGTGTACATGCGACAGAGGCTTATCGAACCCGTAATGCTTTTCGGCATAGAAGTTCTCATAGTCCGCTTCGGTCAGCTCGCTTTTGTTTTTGCGCCAGATCGGCACCATGCTGTTGACTTGTTCTTCTTCAATCTTCTCGTCGAATTCGCCTTCCGCTTCTTCTTTCGGTACGCGAACGGTCGTGTCCATTTTGATCGGATAACGGATAAAATCCGAGTATTTCTTGACGATGGAGCGCAGGCGATAGTCTTCCAGGAACTCGTCGTAGCTCTCGTCTTCCGTGTTGTTTTTGATCGTCAATACGATTTCCGTACCGACTTCGGCTTTCTCGGCAGGCTCGACCGTATAGCCGTCGGCGCCGTCGGATTCCCATTTGTAAGCTTGGTCTTCGCCCAACGCGCGGCTTGTCACGGACACATGATCCGCGACCATGAATGCCGAGTAGAAGCCTACGCCGAACTGCCCGATGATATCGTGGCCGTCTTTCGCTTCGTTTTCCTTTTTAAAAGCAAGCGATCCGCTTTTGGCGATGACGCCCAGATTGTTCTCCAAATCTTCGCGCGTCATGCCGATCCCCGTGTCGGTCAGCGTGAGTTTGCGGTTCTCTTTGTCTACGGACAATTTAATGTAGTAATTTTCAGGGTTAAAGGTCAGGTTGTCGTCGGTCAGAGCCCGATAATAGATCTTGTCGATCGCATCGCTCGAATTGGAGATCAATTCGCGCAGAAAGATTTCTTTTTGCGTGTAGATCGAGTTGATCATCATTTCGAGCAGGCGTTTGGATTCGGCCTGGAACTGCTTCTTTTCCATGCGTAATTTTCCCTCCGATTGGTTGAGACTAATGTTGTTAGCACTCTTTATCGCGGAGTGCTAATCCAATTTCTTTTATAGCATTCTTCTATTTTCATGTCAAGAAAAGGCCCTTTTCGTTTTCGGCACTTTTTCGAGTATAATTTCAGCATGCGGAAAAAGTACGGCTTAATTAGGAGGTCTTTTTATGGCAGCACCCAAAGCAAGCAAAACAAACGCCATGCGCAAACTCGACGATCTGGGAATTCCGTACGAGGTGTTCAGCTACGATAACGAAGACGGACGGATTCACGGCACGGCCGTCGCAGAAAAGGTCGGACTCTCGTCGGAAACGGTCTTCAAAACGCTGGTCGCCCATTCAGGTCCGAACGGCTTCGTTTTCGTGATTCCGGTCGGCGAAGAGTTGGATTTGAAAAAAGCGGCACGGACCGCGGGCGAAAAAAAGATCGAAATGCTTCCGCTCAAAGAACTCCAAAAATGGACCGGCTACGTGCGCGGAGGCTGTTCGCCGATCGGGATGAAAAAACATTTCCCGACGTTCATACATGCCGGCGGCGATGCCTTGGAGCATGTGGCAGTCAGTGCGGGCAAAATCGGGCTCCAAATGAAGCTTGCTCCCCGCGATCTGGCCGAAGCGGCTCAAGCCTCGTTTGCGGATCTGATCAAGTAAAGCGCCATTCCCCATATACGAAGCAAAAGAACCGATCCTTCTTGAAAAGGATCGGTTCTTTGCCGTTGATCAAGACTTAATTCAAGAAACCTTCCAACGCCTGCGTCGGCTTGCCGTCGGTTCCCCAAGCGCCTTTGTTGTAGCCGCCGTTGTAGCCAGGAGGCGCTTCAGGTTCCCAATAAAAGACGCCTTTGCCCCGACCGTTCGGGATATTGCGAATTTTCTGCTTGATATCGGAAATAAAGCTTTTGGTCGCCGCGGCCTGGTTATACTCCAGTCCGATCTCGGTGACGATGACGTCTTTGTTGTATTTGGCGATGATATTGTTGGCGTTCGCCGCCGCTTGGTTGACTTTGGTCTGCCAATCGGACGCGCTCGGATACAGCGACATCGCCACCATATCGAACGTCGCCCCGTTGTTGATCAGTCCGCCGATATTCCATTCGAACAGTGCCGAATCATGGCCGCTGGCCAGATGCACGATCGTTTTGGTACTGCTGCTGACCGATTTGACCGCGTTGTTGCCCGTGTTTACCAGCCACGCGTAATTTTTCATTCCGCCTTGGGAAGCACGGCCGTCCGGCCACAGCATCCCGTCGCTCGTCTCATTGCCGATCTGCACCCAATCCGGCGTTACGCCTTTGTTTTTCATCGTGTTCATCACGTAGACCGTATGACTCCATACGGCGTCCATCAATTGGGTAAAGTTGAAATTCTGCCATGCGTAAGGTTTGGTCTGCTGGCCGGGATCGGCCCAAGAATCGCTATAATGCAGCGTCAGCATGACGCTCATGCCGAGTTTCTTGGCGCGGGCCGCAAGTTCTGCCGCTTTTTCAGCGTTCAAATATCCGTTTTTGTAGTCGCTCATGTTCGGATTGACCCAGACGCGAATCCGCACGGAATTGATCTGATAATCGTCTTTAAGAATTTGCAGAATGTCTTTTTGCTTGCCGGTTTTGTCTTTCCAGGTCTGACCTTGGGCTTCGAGCCCGGCTACCCAACTGATATCCGCGCCTTTGGCGAATGCGGGCGCGGCAGCCGAAGCCGTGTTCGGAGCGGCGACGCTCCACGTCGAGATCAGGAAAACGGCGCACAACACCGTCAACATTAGGGTTCTGATCGGCTTTCTTGTCTCCATTCTATCCCTCCTGGTTGAAAAACTCGGCCGGAAGCCATTCAGACGGGCTTCCGGCCGGCGATCATTTCGCAGTCTGTCCGGCGAACGCCGCAAAAGACTTCAACGCTTTGCCTTCGAAATCGAACATCGTCAGATTGGCCCAGTTGTTCGGATGCCCCACGGACCATTCTTTTTGAGAAGGAATCCAGGCCGGCTCCCAGTAATAAAATCCTTCGCCCAATCCGTTCGGCACAGCGCGCACGATAGCGATCAATTCCTCCAAATAACGCTGTTGCCCTTCGGCTGTCGGCGGGTATTCCGGCAGCGGGAGCAGTCCTTCTTTGCCGTTCATCACCCATTTCGATCCTTCCGGTTCTTCCAACGTCCACGGATAAGCCGTTTCGACCACGTTGATCGGTTTGCCGTAACGGGCGGCCAGATCATGCAGGTTGTCGCGCAAAGCATCCAGCGTTCCGTGCCACCACGGATAGAAAGATTGCCCGATCACGTCAAATTCCACTTGAAGCTCCTCGAACCGGTCGAAAAATTTGACGCTGGACGCATTGTCGCCGCCACGGTCGATATGGATCATGACGCGGATATCCGTACTTGCCGCATGTACGGCTTCGATGCCCCGTTTGACCAACCCGGCAAATTGTTCCCACTGCCGGTCGTTGTCGTAAGCTTCGCCGTCCACTTTGCCTTCGTTCCACAGCATGCCGGGCGTGATCTCGTTGCCGACCTGCACCATATCCGGCAGCGCGTTTTCTTTTTTCAACGCATCCAGCACTTCCGCGGTGTAATCATAAACGGCTTGTCCGAGCTGCTCGAAGGAAAAAGTTTCCCAAGCCGCGGGTTTCCATTGGTTGGCCGGATCGGCCCACTTGTCGGAGTAATGGAAGTCGAGCAAAAAGCGCAGTCCTGCCTGTTTGATCCGTTTGGCGATCGGCACGGTGCGCTCCAAGTTGCAGAAGCCTCCGACCGGATCGTTCCAAATACGCAGCCTTACGGCATTGACGCCTTTTTCCTTCACCAGTTCCAGCAGCTCCCGCTCCTGTCCCAATTCATCGAAATAACGTCCGCCTCCATGTTCGATTTCATCCATGAAAGACAAATCCATGCCGACCGAAAAGTCCTTATCGCGAATATCCAAGATTACGTTCCTCCGTTTGCCTATTTATGCGCGTGCAAAAAGGTTACTTCACGCTGTCATACCATTCGTTGACTTCCTGCGTGATTTGTTCGCCGCCTCCCGATTGCCAGGATTGCGCGAACGCATCGAATGCATCGACCGGACTTTTGCCGTAAATGATTTCGTTGAAGACCTGATTCTCCATTTTGTTCAGATAATCCAGTTTGGATTTCATCGTCTCGGTAGTCGGTCCCGTAAACATGTTTTTCTTGGAGATTTCTTCCTGGCTCAGCAGAACTTTGGCCGCGGCAGGAGTCTCCGCCCCGTAGTTGAGCGCCACGTCTTTTTCCATCTTGCTCACCGGTTCTTCGCCGTCCGCAAGCTTCAGCAGCGCTTTCATCTGGGCATCCGGAATGCGGGCTCCGTCATGAACGAGCAGGTACAGCGTGACGTTGACATAGGCGCCGTCTTTGCTTTCTTCGCCCGGAATCGGCTGTCCTTGCGCATCCAACTCGTAGTCGTAGCCTTCGAACAGGCCGTAATCGTACGGGCTTCCCGGCGCCGGGTCCGCGTAGTTGTCGAACAAATAGTTTTGATACGTGAAAAACGCTTCCGGATGCGCCATGTCTTTTTTGATCAAAATGACGCCGTTGGAAAATTTCGTCTCGTGGCGCATCGCGGTACCGTCCGGACCTGACGGAATCGCGATCGGTTTCCACACGGCATCCGGCACGTTTTGCTCGGTGTCCTGAAGCGGCCATCCGCTCATCCAATACGGCCCCGGAATGATGCCGGCCGTTCCGGCAACCGCGGGCTCTGCTGTTTTGTTCGCATCCCATAAAGCCGCTTCCTGAGGAATATATCCTTTATCGAGCCAGTCTTTGATTTTGACGAGACCTTCTTTCATGGCCGGGTTGACTGATCCGTATTCCAGCTTGCCGTCCTCGCCCGTGTTCCACTGCTGCGGCAGCGTGCCGTAAGCGCCGAAAATCCAGGAAGGGTCGCCCATCCAAGTGTTCATTGTCGTTTTGAACCCGATACTGAGCGGAATCACTTTATCCGGCGCCAAGCCGTCGGGATTTTTGGTTTTGAAAGCCTCCATGACCTTTTCCAGTTCATCGATCGTTTTCGGCGCTTGCAAGTTCAACTTGTCCAGCCAGTCTTGACGAATCCACAACAGGTAGTCGTTATTGTAAGCGTAATCAAGAATCGGGATCCCCATCCGTTTGCCGTCGCGCGTATACGGGTTCCAAATATTCGGGTCAAGCTCCATCGCTTTTTTCCATGTATCCGAAGCATATTGATCGAACAAAGGTCCCGCTTCCTGATACATGCCGGAGTCGATCAAATCCTGTGCCAACAAATCGTCGCCCACGGTCACGATTTCCGGCATTTCCTGTCCCGAAGACATCGATAGCCTCATTTTCGTCGTGAACGCGTTGTTCGTGTCCGTTACCGACCAGAGCGATTTGATGTCGATGCCGAACTTTTCTTTGGCCCACTTGGTCGCCACGTTGTTTTCGATCGTTTCTCCGTTTTTGAATTCGGCGATCGGATTGATGCCCCAAGCGGTAGTGATGGTCACCGGCGGATCATAGCTCTCTTTGTATACGTTTTCAACTTTCGGCGAATCGCTGCTTTCCGCCGTTTCGCTGCTTGTTCCTCCGCCGCCGCATCCGCTTAATGCCAAGCCGGCGCATAGCGCCAGAAGGCCCCCTTTAATTCCCCATCGTTTTGTTCCCAATTCTTCCCCTCCCTAAGTTTTGAGATCGCTTCCTTTTTATTGTAGAGGGGAAAAGGCTTCGCGGCCTATGTCGCATCTCCAACATTTCTGCACCTTTCGCAACCTTTTGGAGCGTTGTGTCGGTGGAGGAAGAGTTTCGTTTCGGTCGCGTGTTGAACCAGGGCGTGTCTTCAAACCTCGACGGAAGCAGATTTTGCCGAATTTTCGTGCTGAATAAGGAACTTTTCTGAAGGCGTGCCGGGGCACGTCAAGGGAAAGTGACGCGACGTTGCCGGAATCGTACACGCTTTAGGTACGAATCCGGGGCAGTGCGAAAAGGCGGTAAAAGATGCACGTTGGCAGGTTTGAAGACACGCCCTAGTAGAAAGAGACCGGGACGACAAGATTTGACTCCTTATAAAAAAAGCGAAAAGCGGAGGGAGAAATTCAGTTTAAGACGCCTTTGAACGAGGAAAGCCGGAGGCTTTCTGCGTGAGGCAGCGACTTAAACGAATTTCTCCCGCAGCGCCCAAGCTTTCCGCACGAACAGGATTTTGTCATCAAAAAAAGACCGGAACAAAGTGTTCCGGTCTAAGATAAGAAACGAAAGTCTACTCCAGGTAGCCTTTCAGAATTTTGCTGCGGCTCGGGTGGCGAAGTTTGCGCAATGCTTTAGCTTCGATTTGGCGGATCCGTTCGCGGGTAACGCCGAACTCTTTTCCGACTTCTTCGAGCGTGCGGGCGCGGCCGTCTTCCAGACCGAAGCGCAGACGAAGAACGTTTTCTTCGCGCTCGGTAAGCGTATCGAGCACTTCTTCAAGCTGTTCGCGCAACAGGCCCGCTTCCGCGAACTTGGATGGGGCGATAGCTTCTTTGTCTTCGATAAAGTCCCCGAGTTTGGAATCTTGTTCATCGCCGATCGGCGTCTCGATCGAGACCGGATCTTGCGCGATTTTCATGATGTCGCGGATCTTCTCTTCGGTCATTTCCATCGCTTTTGCCAATTCTTCGACGGAAGGTTCGCGGCCGAGCTCCTGAAGCATTTGACGCGAGACGCGCATGAACTTGTTCATCGTCTCGACCATATGCACCGGAATACGGATTGTTCTGGCTTGGTCGGCCAGAGCGCGCGTGATCGCCTGGCGAATCCACCAAGTCGCATACGTACTAAATTTGAAGCCTTTAGTGTGGTCGAACTTTTCAACGGCCTTAATCAGACCCATGTTGCCTTCTTGAATCAGGTCGAGCAGCATCATGCCGCGTCCGACATAACGACGGGCAATGCTGACAACGAGACGCAAGTTCGCTTCGGCCAATCTCCGCTTGGCTTCCTCGTCTCCTTGTACGATGCGTTCCGCCAAGGAAATTTCTTCGTTCGCAGACAAAAGGGGCGTGCGCCCGATTTCCTTCAGGTACATTCGTACCGAATCGTCGCTTCCCGCGCCGGTTAGAACAGCTTCTTCCGGAATCTGAGCGGACTCGGTTTCCATGTTTCGATCCATTTATAGTTCCCCTTCCTTCCAGAAATTGAGGGTTGACTCCCTAATAAATCGTTCTAAAAATTATTTGACAATAAAATCAATCCGTGCTATGATTTTAATATATTTGTTTATAATAACTAAATTACGGACAGCTATTAGTATAACATCTTTCGAGTTGAAAATCAACTGCGGAAGATTTTTTTATTTCAATCCTAAACAAATAGGTAACTTGTGTATGAATGTATTAGATAATAAAAGAGCCCTCTCCATTATATAGTGGAAAAGGCTCTTTTTTGTTGCCTATTTTATTTGAACGCGACGATCAATCAGCTTGATCGTCAGCCAGATACACAAAACCACGACAACCGCTTCAAAAACAAAGGCTGCCCAACCTGCGTCGAGGCCTTGAATACGCAAATCCATAACGGACTGACTTTCAACTCGAATGCCTGGTATAGCTTGTGTACCGCGTCCGCCAAAAAAAGCATTTTCTATCCACGAGAGTAGCGAGCCCATTGCGAAAAACAAGAAGACGCCTACCAGGCTTCGAGCCTTGACGCGCAAGCTCTCTGTTAGGGTGATCGCTAAAAACAAGGCTGATAATCCTAATATTACTGCCCATAATAACGTAAACGGAATACCTAACCAAATCAAAGGCGGCGTTAGCCATTCCAATCCCTTGATATTAACAGCTCCGAGACCTTTCAGTTCTTCCCATAAGCCGCTCTGCCAATAATAAAACAGTTGTCCGATTCCCAGCACCAGCAAGCAAATACCTGTTAATAACGCATACAAGCCCGCTGACGCGATATAGGTCCAGCTATGTACAGGCAGCAGCCTTCGGCTAGTCGACCCGATGTTTTTCCGAAAACTGGTACATACAATGACCAACATCCCGCAGCCGGCAAAAAAATACGTCAGCACGGTCAGTACAAATCGAACGTCGGCTTCCATGCTCCAGTATCGCCCGCCTATTTCAATCGCCAGTAACAACAAGACGATTGCCGCCCCGCCGCCAAGCAGCATGAACATATCCCTTTTCAAATCATACTTCAATAGCCTCAACATTCGGCATACACCTCTTTGAACAGTTGGTCGATGCTTTTGCCCGATGCCATCCGCAGCTGTTCCGCATCCCCCTGCATGATCACGCTTCCTCCTTGAATCATCACGATCTCGTCAAAAATCCGTTCGATATCGGAGATCAGATGGGTCGAGACCACGACACTGCTCTCTTCCTCGTAAAACTCGACCAACGCATCCAGAATATGATCGCGCGCTACCGGATCGACGCCGCCGATCGGCTCGTCGAGCAAATACAGCGAAGCCTTGCGCGATAACGCCAACGTCAACTGTAGCCGTTCGCCCATCCCTTTTGACAAGGAGACCGCTTTATCCCGTCTCGACAGCTTCATAAAATCCAGCATTCGCCGTGCTTTGTCCGCATCGTAGTCCGCAAAAAAATCCCGTTGAAAATCAAGAGCATCCCCAATGCTCATCCATGATTCAAACTGCGGACGATCCGGCATAAAGGAAACAGCAGCTTTCGTTCGAACTCCCGGAAGTTGCCCCCGAATACGGACGCTGCCGGAGTCCGGATGAAGCAACCCGGCCGCGATCTGCATCAAGGTCGACTTGCCGCTCCCGTTGCTGCCTAGCAAGCCTACGATCCGTCCCGGTTCAACCGATAACGAGAGGTCAAGCAATGCCGTTTTTTTCCCGTATGCTTTGCTGACCGACTGCAACTCAAGCAAGGGTACCATGCGCGTCTCCTCCTCCCCCGCTCCGACCGCCTTCGACCGACTCCGTGACGATCTTCACGATATTTTCGTTGTCGAAACCAAGCTCTCGCATGCCTCCGATGAAGCGGTCGAGCAGGTCGGAGGCCATCTCTTTTTTTATACTCATGATCTTCTCATCCTCGCTTGTCACGAACCGGCCCAGGCCGCGCCGACTCTCGGCTACGCCTTCCCGTTCGAGTTCCTGAAACGTCCGCTGGATCGTGTTCGGATTAATCTTCAGTTCGGAGGCTAACTCGCGCACAGAAGGAATCTTCTCGCCGGGGCCCAGTTTGCCTGTCACGATTTGCAGTTTGATGTAATTCATGATCTGCAGATAGATGGGTAGATTGTTGTCAAATTCGATAGTCACGCCTGACGCTCACACCTTTCCGCATGCCGGGACATACGCGCAGTATCCTTCATCCGTCACGTTGAATGATGTAACGGACAGCCTGCTCTTTCGACGCCTTTAGTATTGACAAGGTACTAAGCCACGTCCCGGCGTCTGAACACAGTATACCCCGCGACCAGAAACAGCGCCACGTATACAACCAATACCAGAATCGAAAATCCGAGCGTCATCCCCGGCAGCGGAGGTCCCATATTGCCGTAGACCGACAGATCCGCATTCGGGAACAATACATATTTGTAAAAGTCTTTGTAGATGAGAATTCCGCCGAACATCGTCCCCGTCAACCCTACGCCAATCGCAACGCCCGTCGAACGTGTCAAGACGCCGATCATAAAAGCAAACGAGGCATACACCAGAGAGTAGACAAAGCCGTAAGTCGCCTGTTTCAGCACGGCTATCCATTGCTCGCCCGTACCTCCGAATCCAAAAGCCATTCCTCCGACGATAAAAAGAACAACAGCTGCAATTGCCATCATCATCAAGATGTACAATAAAACGACCAGATATTTCGAAATCAAGATTTCTCCGCGACTGCGGGAACGGATCAGCAAAAATTTAATCGTGCCTTGCGCATACTCCTGAGCAATGATTCCCGATGTCGCGACTACGGACAAAATGGCGATAAATTGCCCCATCCCCGAAGCACCCAGCATCCCGGCCATGTAAGCAACTCCCGAGCCCATCTCCTCTACATCGGTTCCGAATTTGTAGAGCATAAAGGTCACTAATCCGGTAATCGCGACCAACAAAGCCGGCGATACCCAGAAGCTTTTCTTTTTCGTCAGCTTCAGCCATTCGTTCTGTACCAATGCCGTCATATTACGCAATTTGGTTGCCTCCCGTCCATTGCAGGAATTCGTCTTCAAGCGATTTTTTCGATTCGGCAATGCGGTATACAACCACGTCCGCTTCCCGAAGCGCATCGATCAGGGTCGGCATGTCCGCGTCCGCTACCCGGCAGACCAACTCGGACGCGTCTTCCTTAACCTCGATCATCTGCACAGGCTCCAGCTTTTTCAAAATTTGTACCGCTGCAGAAGGACGATCTACGCGAATTCGCAGTTCCGGAAGCAATGTCGCATTCTTTGGATCCCCGATATTGTGCTCCGTTACCAACTTGCCATTTTGAATGATAACAACGCGCGTGCACATCTGCTCAACTTCCGACAGCAAGTGGCTGGACACCAAAATGGCGATTCCCTCGGATTGCGCGATCTTCTTCAGATAGTCGCGCATCTCGCGTATTCCCGCCGGATCAAGCCCATTCGTCGGTTCATCCAAAATCAGCAGCTTGGGGCGATCCAGCAGTGCCTGCGCAATCCCGAGACGCTGCCGCATGCCGAGCGAATAAGCTTTAACTTTCTTATGAAGCGCCTCCTGGAGGCCGAGAAGGCTAATAACTTCCGTAATACGCGCGTCCGTCACGTTATCCGTCATGCGCGCCGCCTGCTTCAAATTATCGAACCCGCTCATATACGGATAAAATTCCGGATTTTCAATAATGCCTCCGACATGAACGATGGCTTGCTTAAACTGCTTCCGAATGCTCTGCCCCGCAATGCGAATATCGCCTTCATTGATCGTAAACAATCCCGTCATCATGCGAATCGCCGTCGTCTTCCCCGCGCCGTTCGGCCCAAGCAGACCCACAATCTCCCCGCGACGCACTTCAAACGACAATCGGTCCACAATCGTCTTCTTCCCAATACGCTTCGTCACCTGATCCAGCATAAGCACCGGTTGTTCATGACTGACCTGCTGCGAGGAATTCGGATGATTCGTTTGTTCCAAATTCATGAGCCTTACCTCCATGTACTAGTGTTATATTTATATAGTACACCGACACACATGGAGTGTAAACCATTTTTTTGAAAAACAAAAAAAGCGTTCATATGCCTGAGGCAAATGAACGCTCATCTTTTCTTACCCTACAAAAATCCGATCCCAAAGCGCTTCCTTGCGAATCGGATTTCCTCCTTTTCACTGCCCGTCTTTCGAGAGCAGCGTTTTCAGTTCCTTCATGAACATATTAATGTCCTTGAACTGCCGATAGACCGAAGCGAAGCGCACATAGGCCACCTCGTCCACCGGATATAGCTCTTGCATGACCTGCTCGCCGATCTGACCGCTTTCGATCTCTGCCACTGCCGTATTGCGCAGGGAGCGCTCGACGCGGGAGACGACCGTCTCCAGCTGCTCGACTGATACCGGACGCTTTTCGCAAGCCCGGATCAATCCGCGCAAAATTTTATCCCGGCTGAATTCCTCACGGCTTCCGTCCTTCTTAATAACGATCAGCGGCGTCTCCTCGACCATTTCGAATGTGGTAAACCTTCGGGCACAACTTTCGCATTCGCGCCTTCTCCGGATCGATTTGTTTTCGTTGGCCGGCCTTGAATCCAGCACGCGGGTACCGCTGTAATCGCAATAGGGGCATTTCAAAATTTTCACTTCCTTTCTTCCGGCAGCCGGAGCTTCCGTACAGGGTTCTCCGTCCGTTCAGAACGTCTCGTAAACCTTCGTATACTGATTATAATAGTAAACGACCCGCTGTACATAGTGCCGGGTCTCTCCGATCGGAATATTCCGCACACTTTCCAGCTTCCCGTCCCAAGTCCCTTCCTCCAGCCATTTCTTCACGTTGCCGGGTCCCGCGTTGTACGCAGCCACTACCGCCAGCGTATTATCGCCGAATTGATCCGACAGGTTGCGCAGATACCAGGTTCCGATACGAATGTTCGTATCCGGCTCGTGCTTGATTCGCTCGATCGTCGCTTCAGGCAGCTTGCCCTGTTCGATCGCCCAGGTTGCCGTGTCCGGCATCAGCTGCATGATTCCGAGCGCCCCGACCCTGGATTCCTTGCTCGGCTTGAAGTTCGTTTCCACTCGAATGATCGACGCGATCAAAAACGGATCGATGGCATAGGAGTCGGACTGCTGCCGGATTTCTTCCTTGTAGCCGATCGGATAGACCCAGGACATCCATCCGCTATTGAAAAAAAGCACGCCCAGCACCAACACGAACAACGGCAGTACAAATCTCTTCTTCAACATTCTCATCGCGCCACCCATTGCTCCAACAGTTCCTCGACCTGACGCCGAGTCTCTTCAAGCGTGCCGCTGTTGTCGATCACGAAGTCGGCTCTGCGCTTTTTTTCCTCGATATCGAGTTGGGCGTTCAGGCGGCCCTCCGCCTGTTCCGGCGTTAGACCGTCCCTAGACGTCAACCGTTCGAGCTGCACGGCACGCGGCACGTAGACCACGACGATCTTCTCGTATAAGTCTTCCAAACCCGACTCGTACAAAAGCGGAATATCCGCAGCCACGATTCCCGTCGGGTCAGCCGCTTCCGCGGCCTCGACCTGTCCTCGAATCTCCGCTCGGATCGCCGGATGGACGATCGCATTGAGCGCTTCGCGTTCTTCGGGCCGGTTAAAAATATGCTCCGCCATCCGCCGCCGATCCAATCCGCCTTCCGGCAGCAAAAACTCCGAGCCGAATCGGTCCGCCACGACAGCTAACAACGGTTGCCCCGGGTTCATTACGTCGCGCGCAATGATGTCGGCATCGACGATATGAACGCCGCGAGACGCCAACATTTTGGAGACCGTGCTTTTGCCCGTCGCGATGCCGCCGGTCAATCCGATTCTCATGCTTAAAGCCCTCCTTCGTTCGGCTTCTGGCAGTTCGGGCAGTAGTGAGTACCGCGCCCGCCTACCACGATGCGCTCGATCGGGGTCCCGCAATTATGGCAAGGTTGTCCTTTGCGACCGTATATTCGATGCTGATCCTGGAACGAGCCGGATTCGCCCTGACCGTTCACGTAGGATTTCACCGAAGATCCGCCCGCAGCGACCGCTTCGTTCAGGATATCCACGATGCAGCGATGCAAACGTTCCAGCTCCGCTCGATTCAGGCTGCCTGCCGCCCGCTCGGGATGCAGGCCTGCGCGGAACAACGTCTCGTCCACATAAATGTTACCGATGCCCGCCACAATCTCCTGATTGAGCAGCACCGTCTTCAGGCGCGTTTTCTTTCCTTCCAGCTTCGCTCCCAGCGCGTCAGCCGTAAATTCCGGTACCAAAGGCTCGAGACCGAGCTTAAGCAGCGGAGCGCCCGCAAATTCCTCGCCGGCAGGCAGCAGATCCATCGTCCCGAACTGCCGAACGTCGCGATAGCGAAGCTCGGTGCCGTCCGTAAAGTGGAAAATGACATGGGTATGCTTCTCCACCGGATCGCTTGACGCGTACAGCCCGTATCGGCCTTCCATGCGCAAATGGGACACGATGACCCACCCGTCCAGATTGAAAAGCAAAAACTTGCCGCTGCGCTCGATATTGCGCACTTGTTGTCCTTCGAGCAGCGCGGCGAACATCAGCGGGTCTTCCGGGCGGCGAATGATGCGCGGCAACGACACGGTAACGCGTTCGATCGTTTTGCCCGTGATGAGCGTATTTAAAGTTCGTCTGACGGTTTCGACTTCTGGTAATTCCGGCATGCTTTTATCACCTTTCTGTATGGCAACCGGGTTATCCGGCAATGCGATTATTTCGCTTCGTACCAGTTGTCGCCGAAGCTGACGTCCGCCTTCAACGGCACGGACAGCTTAAGCGCGCCTTCCATCGTTTCCGGTACGAGCTTTTTCATGAGTTCCAATTCGTCCGCCGGCACTTCGAATACCAATTCGTCGTGCACTTGAAGCAGCATGCGGCTCTTGAGCCCGCGCTCGGCGAGTACTGCATCGACCTGAACCATCGCAAGCTTGATAATATCCGCGGCGGTACCTTGAATCGGGGTATTCATGGCCGTGCGCTCGGCGAACGAACGCTGCGCGAAATTACGGTTATGGATATCCGGCAGATAGCGGCGGCGTTCAAGCATCGTTTTGACGTAACCGTCTTTTTTCGCTTCTTCCACGATATCGTGCATATACTGCTGGACGCCTTTGAACGCGGCGAAATATTGCTCGATAAACTCGGCGGCTTGTTTCCGAGTAATGCCGAGGTTCTGCGACAGTCCGTAATCGCTGATTCCGTATACGATGCCGAAATTGACGGCTTTCGCCGAGCGGCGCATGTTGGAATCGACTTCTTCCTTTTTCACGCCGAACACGTCCATCGCCGTTTTCGTATGGATATCCATATCGTGCAGGAACGCTTCTTTCAACCCTTCGTCGTTCGAAATATGCGCCAATACGCGAAGTTCGATCTGCGAATAGTCGGCGGCCAGAATCGTCCATCCCGGCTCCGACGGAACGAAAGCTTTACGAATTTTGCGACCTTCCTCCAGACGAATCGGGATGTTCTGAAGGTTCGGATATTGGCTGCTCAGACGTCCGGTGGCGGTCAAAGCCTGACGGTAATACGTATGCACCTTGCCGGTCTCCGGGCGAATTTCTTTCAACAGGCCGTCGATATACGTCGATTGCAGCTTCGCCAATTGGCGATACTGCAAAATGGTCCGCACGATCGCGTGATAAGGCGCCAATTCCTCCAACACTTTCGCATCGGTCGAATAACCGGTTTTGGTCTTCTTTTTCACGGGCAAGCCCAGTTTGTCAAACAGGATCTCGCCCAGTTGGCGCGTCGAGTTGATATTGAATTCAGTGCCGGCATGCTCGTAAATCTCGCCTTGCAGACGTTTGATCTCCACTTCGAATTCGCTGCCCAACGCCTCCAGATCATCCGGATTGACGGCGATTCCCTGCTTCTCCATATCGGCCAGAATGCGCGAGAGCGGCATCTCCAGCTTATAGAACAGATCGTTCATTTCGAAACTTTCCAGCAGCTCGCGCTGCTTCGGAATGATCGCTTCGAGCGCTTCGACTTTGCGCGCCGAATGATCCGCGAGCGTCTCGACGTCCGGCCACGCGAACTTGGTCAGACGGCCGTAGACCGCGTCGTCCTCGGCCAGCGTCGGCAGTTCGTATTTGACCGCAAGGCCGCTTACCGTCGTCGCCGTCTCCGTCGGATCGATCAGGTAAGCCGCAAGCTGCGAATCGAATGCCGCGCCCGCGAAGCGCACGCCGTTCCAATACAGCGCCAGATCGGTACGGTGCAGATCGTAGCCGCTTTTCGGCGCGTCGGCGTTTTCCAGCCAATCCAGCACCGGCGAAGCTTTCGGCGAACGCAGCAGCTCGAACGGCACGTAATAATACCGATCTTGCCCGTGCAGCGTAAGTCCGGCGACTTCGGCGTGATGCGGGTTATCGCCGTGCGTTTCCGCGTGCAGAATGCTGATGTCCGGCAGGAATTCGATCAGTTCGCCCAGCGTGCCTTCGTCCGCGATCCGCACATCGAGCGGCGGACGGTCTTCCGCTTTCGGAGCGGGTTCCGCGAACGGATCTTCGTCTTCTGCGCCCGCGTAAGGGATTTTTTCGATCAACGAATTAAACTGAAGCTTGCGCAGGACGGGTTCCGCCGTTTCGCGGTTCGCCCCGGCGTAAGCGAGCTCGTTCCATTCCAGCGGCAGCGGGACTTCGCGGAAAATAGTCGCCAGCTTTTTGCTGAGCAGCGCGCTATCTTTATTTTCTTCGACTTTTTCTTTTTGTTTGCCTTTCAGCTTGTCGGTATTGTCCAGCAGATTCTCGACCGAACCGAATTCGTGCAGCAGCTTCAACGCCGTCTTCTCGCCGACCCCCGGCACGCCGGGAATGTTGTCGGACGAATCACCCATTAAGCCTTTGAGATCCACGATCTGTGCCGGCGTCAAGCCGAAGCGCTCCATGATCTGCTCGGGTCCGTGCGGCAGCACGTCGCCTACTCCCTTGCCCTTGAGCAAGTTGATGCGCACATGTTCGGAGGCCAACTGAAGCACGTCCTGGTCGCCGCTGACGATGACGGTTTCGCATTTCTCCGCATCGGCCCGAGCCGCGAGCGTTCCCATAATATCGTCTGCTTCATAGTTTGCCAATTCGTATTGCTTGATGCCCAGCGCCTCGATCAGCTCCTTCAACAAAGGAAACTGCGTGGTCAGCTCGGGCGGCGTTTTTTGACGTCCTGCTTTGTACTCGCTATACGCGTCGTGCCTGAATGTCTTCTTGCCTGCATCGAACGTGACCAGGATGTGCGTCGGCTTCTCGTCCTGCAGCAGCCGAAGCAGCATCAGCATAAAACCGTACACCGCGTTGGTCGGCCGTCCGTCGGCCGTCTGGAGCGGGGCGGTAATGCCGTAGAACGCCCGGTAGATCAGATTGTTGCCGTCGATCATCATTAATTTGTTCATGCACAACCTCCGCTTTGGTGTAATCTTCGTTCCTCTATGATACCATCAAACGCGTAAAAAGCCGAATTGCGCTTCTGCGTAATCCGGCAAAAAACAAGAGCTGCCAAGCGGGGAAAAGGAATCATTTATGCTTACGGCGCTCCTTTTTTCCCGTTCGGCTTCCTTGGGCGGAATCGGTGTTCATATTGAGGATATCCGCTGTCAACCCCCGCTGTTTCAACCACCAATAGGTCGCTCCGGTAGAGGCCAGAATCACAGCCAACGCGAACGCATACCCTAACGGCCACGACAGCTCCGGCATATGTTCAAAGTTCATCCCCCAGATGGCTCCGAGGGCCGTTGTCGGCGTCAACAGTACCGTATAGAGAGTCAGCGCCTTCATAATGTCATTCGAACGGTAATTGGTAATATTCTCGTCCACCCGCAACAGCGAGTCGATCTCCTCGTTGTACTCGCGCTGGAGCATCCCGATTCTGCGAAGGCGCAGATCCAGAATATGCTTGCAATCCGACTCCTCTACATCGCTGCGGAAGGTCTCTTCGGAGGCATAGCGGATTTCCTTGATCGGAATGATCTGTGCGTTCCAGTAGGTCAAGTCGTTGCGCAGATTAATCGTTTGTTTCAAAATTCGTTTGTCGTTGCGAGTACGCATCTCTTCTTCCATAGCATGCAGACTTTGTTCGAATCGATCGGACTGGATAAAAAAGAACTCCAGAATTTCGCTGAGAAGCACCAGCAGCGCGTCGATCGGCGCCTGACAGGCGAGCATGGACTCCGCCAAGCGTTGCTCATCCGTTCGAGTCAAGCCCACGCCCAGATCACCAATCAGAATCAGCAGATCTTTTTTCACGAAATAATGGATTAACAGATTATTGTCACGCTTGTTGGGTGCCATATCGAGCGATAGGGTTCCGTTGAGCACGCTGTCTTCAACGGCGGCATGGCGAGCCGTTGCAAGCGTGCGATTATGTATTCTCGCCGTGCTCTCCGACAACCACTGAAGAATGACGGGATCTGCTGCGTAATCCGGGTGCGCTTTCGCTTCAGCGTGATCCGAAAACGCATACCATCGCCACTCCCGCCCGGCTTCTTTTACGCCTTCCGACTGTTCTTGATTTCTATGTCTATTGCGATGTATGCGCGGTTGATCTTCTTTATTCATGCCGATTCTTCCTTCCCTGCATGCTCACGTCTGCCTTATCCATTACCCTGCCGGCTTCGCTCTGCAAACCAAATTGAAAAGCCCGCGTTCTCCGGCAGGGAATACCGGAGAACACGGGCAGCGGGAAAGCGAGCGTTGGGTGGTAGCGGGCAGCGGATAAAGCCACTGCCAAGCTGGGGCGACGCTCGCGGGAAACAATTAAGAATTCAAATCGGGACGGCGTCCGGTTACCAGGAATACGACGTTCTCGCCGATATTCGTCGCATGGTCGGCAATACGCTCGATGTAGCGGCCCACCATCTGAAGCAGCATCATTTGCGGCGCGGCTTCCGGTTTGTCGATCAGCAGCGCATACAACTCACGCAGCATGGAGCCGTACAGCTCGTCGACTTCGTCGTCGTCTTTCGCCATTTTATACGCGAGATCGGTGTTTTCGTCCATGTAGGAACGAATCGACTCCGAAATCATGGTCGAAGCGATGCCGGCCATGTGCGGAATATCCACCAACGGCTTAACAATAGCTTCGCCATCCAAACGTACGGTTACTTTCGCGATATCGCGGGCCAGATCGCCCATACGCTCCAAATCGCTCGAAATTTTGAAAGCCACGATAATGCGGCGCAAGTCTTTGGCAACCGGCTGCTGCGTAATAATCAACTGCGAGCCGAGTTCCAAAATTTCTTCTTCTAGCACGTTCAGCTCGCCGTCGCGGCGGATCACCTCTTCGGCTTTTGCCAAATCGGCTGTCTTCAGCGATTCTACCGCTTCCTGCAGCGCTTCGTCCATTCGCGTACCCATCTTGATGAGCAGTTCGCGAAGCTGGTTCAATCCCGAGTCAAAGTCTGTTCTGCGGACCATATCGAAACGACCTCCCTATTCCTTGTACTTTATAATGTGATTAACCAAACCGGCCGGAAATGTAATCTTCCGTGCGCGAATCTTCCGGCGTGGAGAATAAGGTCTTGGTTTCCGCCGCTTCAACGACTACGCCGTTCAGGAAAAAGACAGTCTTATCCGAAACCCGTGCTGCCTGGTGCATGTTGTGCGTCACCATGACGATCGTATATTTATGCTTGATTTCGCGAATCAACTCTTCGATCTTCGCCGTCGAAATCGGGTCGAGGGCCGAAGTGGATTCGTCCATCAGCAATACGTCGGGTTTTACCGCAAGCGCGCGCGCGATGCACAGCCGCTGCTGCTGACCGCCGGACAACCCGAATGCCGAACGCTTCAGGAAATCCTTAACTTCATCCCAGAGGGCCGATTGTTTCAAGCTCTCTTCGACAATCTCGTCCAACTCAGCCTTTTTATTGATCCCTTTCAGACGCGGACCATAGGCTACGTTCTCATAGATCGACTTCGGGAAAGGATTCGGTTGCTGGAAAACCATGCCGACTCGCTTGCGCAAGTCTTCGACTTCCATGTTCTTATCATAAATATCGGCACCGCCAAGCGACACGAGTCCTTCGATACGCGTCCCGGCGATTTGGTCGTTCATTCGGTTAAGCGTTCGAAGCAGCGTCGACTTGCCGCAGCCCGAAGGTCCGATAAAAGCGGTCGCCGCTTTTTCGGGAATATCAAGATTGACGCTCTTCAGCGCATGAAACTGGTCGTAATACAGATCCAGGTTTTCGGTACGAATAATCGGTTCCATTCTTCTGAGTCTCCTTCGCGGTTCTCCTCAAGCCAGTGTATCGTCGGTTTGTTAAGGATATTAAGAAGAATTGTAAACGCAGAGTAAAATCTGGTCTTATCGTTCGTTCAGCGATTGTTCCAGTGCAGAGCGAACCGCCTCGACTTCGCGAAGCGCCCCTTCCGTCAATCGGAAGGTGACGCGCCCGCCTTTTTCAGAGCCGCGAGCCGACGCGGACACTTCTTGAAACTCTCCGTCGGCGGCCCCCATTCGGTCGGACGCGCTGCGAATTCGAGTCTCTGCTTCTTCCATACCCGATGCCGCTCCTTGGCTCAATGTGTTCAGGCGTTCCAATAGGCTGCCGATTTCATCGGAGAGCCGGCGCGTGGATTCTGCCAAAGCCCGAACTTCGCCCGCAACAACAGCAAATCCTCGTCCCGCTTCGCCCGCTCGCGCAGCCTCGATCGAAGCATTCAGCGCGAGCAGCGAGCTTGTACCTGCAATGCCGCGAATCGAACCGGTTGCCCGTGCGATCTCCTTGGCACAATTCAGCATATTGTCGATCGATCCACGCTGATCCGCAATAGCCGAAGCCGCCTCGGAAAAGGCCGAACCCGCCTCAGCAAGCGCTTTACGACCGTCTTCCGTCCGGCGATTCATGCGTTCTGCCTCGCGCACCGCATGACCGGCGGCATCATGAATTTCTGTCAATGAACCGGATACCTGCCCCAGCATGCGGCGGCTTCCCGTCATTTGGTTTTGACGCTCTTTCGCGGCACGCTCTTGCAGGTCGCGCGACAAACGGATCAGATCCCGTACGGTGAGTACGCCTTCGTAACGCCCGTCGCGCGTTAGGATGACACAGTCTGCGAACGACTCGTCGCCTCTTGCCAGTGCCGTATCGATCAGATCTGCCGGGCACGTATCTGCCTCAGAGCTTAAAGGAGGCAGACCGGCTGCTTCCGCTACCGGACGGTCATAAAATAATTCCGGCGCAAAACGTCCGGTCAACTTGCGGTAAAAAGCGTCTCGCATCAAGAGCATCATCGGCTGGCCGCTTGAAGAGCAGACAACTACGCAAGGCGCGTCAGGCTCGCTTTTAAACGCCTGCAAAGCCTCAAAGCAGGTCAGTTCCGGCCCGATGACCGGAGCCGGACGCGCGTAATCAGACAATGAAAGAGGTTCTTCCTCACGTTCCGGCTCATCCGCTAAAACAGGCCCGTTTCGGAATGATGCATCCTCTTCTGCAGGTGCTGCCGGTCTATGGGTGGCCTGACTTGTGAATTCCTTCACGGAAATCTCCAACTCTAACTCGCGTTTGGCGTATTTCTCAGGTCCGGTAGCATGCTCCAGCGGCCCCTTGCCGCGGAGGAGCGAAGCGAGAACGGAAGTTGGCGACATTTCTTCTTGACCTTCATCCATCGCGGCAGACGCCCCTGTCCGCTCGCGATGCCCGGCTTGCCCGTTGGGTAAATGTTCTTCCGACCCTGACTTTTGAACTACTTCTTCTTTTTCCAGCGTTCCCGCTCCAGGCATACATGCTTCGCCCCCGTTGTGTTTTTTTCAATTATAGCGCGCTCTCGTTACTTAGGTGTCAACGCCCGGTTAACACTAGGTAAAAAGACGCAAAAAAAAGACTCCGACCTTCCCTTAAAGGGATGGTCTAGAGTCTGCTTTGGCTTGAGCCACAACCAGTTTATAACCTACGCCCCGAATCGAGTCAATGTGTACCGATCCCGGATCAAGTTCCAGCTTTTTACGCAAAGAGCTGACGTGAACGTCTACGGTGCGTTGGCCGCCGATGTAATCGAAGCCCCAAACCGCATTCATCAAATCATCCCGCGTCATCACGACGCCGGGCTTGCGCGCCAGATACAACAAGACTTCGAATTCCTTCGGTCTCAAATTAATCGCCTGCTGACCGAGCATGACTTCGTATTTATCCGGATAAATCGTCAGTGCACCCAAGCTGATTTTGGATTCGGAAGTTGCCGGAGCCGTATATTCCGACTCCTCACCCGACGTACGCCGGATCACCGCACCCACGCGCGCCAGCATTTCCGATACGCCAAACGGCTTGGTAATATAATCGTCCGCGCCGAGCTTCAATCCGAGCACGATGTCTTCTTCCGCGTTTTTGGCGGTTAGAATAACGATCGGCGTCTTGACGCCGGAAGCGCGAAGCTTCTCCAAAATTTCAATGCCGTTCATGCCCGGCAGCATCAGGTCCAGCAGGATCAAATCGAAAGCTTCCCTGCGAGCCCGCTCATATCCGCCCGTCCCATGCTCCTCGAGTACAACCTCGTAGCCGTCCTGAGACAGATTGTAAGAAATCAACCGGGACAGCGTCGGCTCGTCTTCGATCACGAGCAGTTTCCTAGCCATTGGCTCGATCCCCCATTTCGTTTGCCTTCAACATTTGCGCAAGAAGCCGCAAGTCACGTTTACCCTTGTCTGTTTAACGCTCTTCGGGTGAAAAATGACAGGCTTTTGCCTATGTCTATTTTTGACCTTCATCAGCATATCACGGCATTGTTAACTCTGTGTAAAAAATTACGGATTTTCCTGAAGCACAGGAAGTTCGACAATAAACGTGCTGCCAATCCCGAACTCGCTCTCTACCGAAATGGTTCCGCGGTGCAGTTCCACCAAATGTTTCACGATCGATAGACCCAGACCGGTACCGCCCGAAATGCGCGAACGAGCTTTATCCACCCGATAGAAACGCTCGAAGATCCGCGGCAGGTCTTTTTTCGGAATTCCGATGCCGTTGTCTACAATGCTGAACCGCACGCGGTCTTCTTCATATTCTTCGTGCAGGAACTCTTCAACCTTAACCGTCACGCGCCCGCCTTCCGGTGTATAGCTAATTCCGTTTCCGACCAGGTTAATGAAGATTTGCCGCATCCGATCCTCGTCCGCTTCGACAAACAACTCATCGGGCACTTGAAGGCGAATGTCGATCCGCTTATGCTCAGCCGACGCTTCGAGAACCTTGCTTACCGATTGGAACAAGGTCAACACATGCACCGGCGCATAGTCGAGCTGAATGCGTCTGGATTCGATCTTCGACAGGTCCAAAATATCGCCGATCAACCGATTCAATCGGTCTCCTTCATCATAAATGATTTTGAGGAATGAACGCGCGGTATCTTCGTCTTTTACCCCGCCGGAAAGCAGGGTCTCCGCAAATCCCTGCACGGCCGCTACAGGCGTCTTCAGTTCGTGCGAGACGTTAGCGACGAATTCGCTGCGCATCCGCTCCAGGCGCCGAATATCCGATACGTCCTGGAAAAGGAACAGCATGCCGTGATACGAATCATCGTGCAGCACCGTCATCGGCACGCCGTCGAGCGAAATCAATCGTTCCTCCGGCACGAAGAGCGTCAGCTCGTCGTGCATCCGGTTTTTATGATGCAGCCCGTCCTCGATGAAACGGGTCAGCTCATAGAACCGCTTCAGTTCGGTATAGGGACGCCCCACCACGCGGTCTGCCCGAATGCCCAGCATCCGCTCGGCCTGGCGGTTAACCAACCCGATTCGCTCCTCTTCGTCGATCATCAGAATCCCGCCGGTCATATTGTCCAGCACGTTCTGAAGCAGGCTCTCGTTATCGCGAATCGTATGCATCTGTGCTTGCAGGCTGTCGGCCATATTGTCGATCGAAGCGCCGAGCTGCCCGATCTCGTCGCGGCGCATCGGACCGACCCGCGCATCGTAATCCAGCTTGGAAATGCGGTTCGCCGTATCCATGATATGCTCGATCGGCTTCGTCAGCCCTCCGGCCAACCGGTAACTGAGCGCCGCCGAGAGCAGGAACAACGCGGCCAAGGCACTGCCCATAATGAGCCACCCCCGCTGCAATCCCTCTTCGACGATTGCCAGGCTCATCGATAAACGGATATATCCGTCGAACCCTCCCGACGAGAGAATAGGTGCGGCCACGTAAAGCATATCCCGTCCGAGCGTGTCGCTGTACCGAACGGCATGTCCGGGCACGTCGGCGCGCGATGTTCGAATCTCTTCGCGATTCAGGTGATTGTCCATCGAGGCCGGGTCGCTTTGCGAATCGCCGATTACGCGGCCGTCTTTGGCGATGAACGTCACGCGGGAATCGGTTAATGAAGCAAGGCGACGCGCTTCTTCTGCGAAGTTCTGCGAGATCGCCTCCCCCTCCTGCGGAGAAGGCGGAAGCACCAATAAATCTTCAAGCAAAGCAATCTCGCGTCCCATATACTCTTCAAGCGAACGAATATGCGAGTCCCGGAATACTTTGGCCATCGTAAGTCCCGCAGCCAGCACGGAGATGCCGACGAGCAGCAGTAAAATCAAGGTGAGACGGGAACGAAAGGGTTTCATGAACGGAGGCTCTCCTTCAACGGATACGGTTTGAATTTACGCAAAACAAATTGATGCAATGTAGCAAGCGGCTGTTGAACCAAGATGGCGAGCACAACCGGAACAGCTGCCTGTGGCGAAAAATAACCCAGCGCGAGTACCAGACCCAGCGAATTGTTGCGCATCCCTGTCGCGAACGAGACGGTCACCAGCACCTCGGGCGCGCGTTGCTTGAAAAGCAGCGGCGTGTAGTAGCCCAACATATACCCGATGCCTACCAGCAGAAGCACCGCCGGAATGACCGAAGCCAAATCGCCGCGCAGCTCATACGCATACGGCGCGATCCCCGCTGCATTGAGCAAGATCACAAGCATGAAGAATATTTTCGAAATCGGAAGCAGGATCGGTCCTGCCTGCTGCTTGAACTTGCCGCCCGAGCGCTCGTAGATGACGACGCCCAAAGCGGTTGGCGCAACAACCATCAGCAGCAGGTCCCGCATCAGATGCAGCGTATCGAACGTCAGCTCCGCTCCGAAGAACAGTTGGATCAAACCCGGCACGACGATCGGACTGAGCGCCGAATCGAGCAGCACCATCGCCAAGCCCAGAGCCAAGCTACCACCCGACAGCTCGATCCACAGCACCGAAGATACGCCTAGCGGAATGATCGTGAACAACACCAATCCGATCGTATAAGGCGAGGAAGAACCGAATAGGGCGCTTCCCAGAGCAAAAGCGGCAAGCGGCGCCACCAGGTGGCTGATCACAAGCGTCAGTACAATCGGCAGCGGCCGGGAGAAGACTTGTTTCAGATGCTCGCGACCGCAGCCGACGCCCATTACGAATGTGATATAGGCGAACAAGTACGGTATGGCGGGCACAAGCGGAAGAAACGGCTTGGAAAAGACCAGGCCCAATACCAGCAGCGACGGAGTGATCCAAAACATTCCCCGGTCCACCCAACTGCTGAACGCCAGGGCTTTTTCTCTCATCGGCCCTTGTCCTTCCGCTTCATTCCTGCAATTTTCACTTGCGTCCCTTCCTTTCAATCCTGCTATAATGGGTAGCGTACTTGTCTGGGGCAGATACGAAAACTCAATAATCCTTTTTCATTTTACCACAAAGTCCGGCGACCGAAAGTCGTGAACGCAGCAAAGAAAGGGTGCCTTCTTTTGACTACTTATCCGTTTTCCGCTTATTTATACCGTCTTAAGCATATTAAGCGCTGGAGTCTGATGCGCAGTACCATGACTGAAAATGTTGCCGAGCACTCTTACCATGTGGCGCTGCTCTCGCATCTATTATGTACGATCGGCAACGAAATGTACGGCAAATCGCTCAACGCGGATCGTGCCGCCACGCTTGCGCTGTTCCATGATGCGCCGGAGGTCTTCACCGGCGATATCCCGACTCCGGTCAAGCATCACAATGAAGCGCTGCTGTCCAATTTCCGCCTGATCGAGCAAATGGGCGCGCAGCGGCTGACCGACATGGCTCCCGAAGCGCTCCAACCGGTCTATGCGCCGCTGATCGGCACAAGCGAACCGAACGCCGAAGACCGGGAGCTGCATGCCTACGTCAAAGCCGCAGACCGCATAGACGCCTATCTGAAATGTGCCTGGGAAGTCGCGGCGGGCAATCGGGAATTCGCGGTAGCCAAGCAGCAAACGGAAGAGAAGTTGGCGGAATCCGCCATGCCGGAGGTCGAATATTTCCTGAAGCATATGGCTCCTGCCTTCGAGATGACGCTGGATGAATTGTCGGCGCAGATCGGCGAAGAAGCGCAGCGTCCGGAAGTACGTTAAGTCCGAGATCCAAACCGTTGAACGTTCAAAAAAAGCCGCTTCCCTCGGCGCGCTGCTGCGCCCGGGAAACGGCTTTTCGGCTTATCCTTTATTCCTTTTTATCCGTTAATAATCTCTCCGCCGTTGATATGAATGATCTGTCCGCTGACGTAAGACGCGTCCGGCGAAGCCAGGTAGACGTAAGCGGGTCCGAGTTCGGACGGTTGGCCCATTCGGCCGATCGGTTGGCTTTCGCCGAACGATTCGACTTTTTCTTCCGGGAACGTGGCAGGAATCAAAGGCGTCCAGATCGGCCCCGGCGCTACGCCGTTGACCCGGATCTTTTTCTCGGCCAAACTCATCGACAGCGAACGGGTGAAGCTCGTGATCGCGCCTTTGGTTGACGAGTAATCCAACAGCTCGGGACTGCCGCGATACGCCGTGATCGAAGTGGTGTTGATGATCGATGCACCTTCCTTGAGATGCGGCAGCGCCGCTTTGCTCATGAAGAACATGCCGAAAATATTGGTCCGGAACGTGCGCTCCAACTGATCGGCCGTGATATCCAGCAGCGACTCCTGCGGATGCTGCTCGGCCGCGTTGTTGACCAGAATATCGAGTTTGCCGAACTTCTCGATTACGCGGTTCACCGATTCCTGCGCGAAGGCCTCATCGCCTACATCGCCGACCAGCAGCAGACACTGCCTGCCTTCCGCTTCGACGAGACGTTTCGTTTCCTCGGCGTCTCCGTGTTCGCTGTAATACAGGATCGCGACGTCCGCGCCCTCCTTGGCGTAATGCACGGCAACGGCGCGGCCGATTCCGCTGTCTCCTCCGGTAATCAATGCGGTCATGCCTTCAAGCTTGCCCGCGGCTTTATAACTCGGCGAAATATATTCGGGTCTCGGCGTCATGTCCGATTCCGAACCGTGCCCTTCAAGCTGTTGGGCAGGCGGGCTTTTGGGTCTCAATTCGTTGGCTTGCTGTTCGTTGGCTGGCATACTGAAAACTCCCTTCGTGTTTGTCCGTAGTTGTCTTCGAGCTTCCGTCTCATACTTACCACACCTTGCCCCAACGAAAACATCCCTTTTACAAAAAGAGAAAGTTCTTCCGAACTCCATGCTCTTTTCATAAAAGGGATTGAATGCAAAAATTTGAATTTAAGCGAACAAGCGGTAGAACATCATAACGAATAAAATAGCCACGAACGACACGCACACCATTGTGCCGAAGACGCGCAGCTTGCGAAGCTCCGCGGCGATATCGCGCTTCTCTGTAAGTCCGTCGAGCGCGCGCCGCAGCGGTCCGCCCATCATGCCGCCGAATGCGCCGATCAGCACGAATAATACGGATGTCAGCACGATCCAGAGTACCGAGTAATCATCTTGGGTGAACAGGTAGATTCCCGTTAACAACTCCAGCACCAAGCCGTATTGCGCATATGTATTGAGTGAACGCATGACGGACAGTATGCCTTTTTTCGCTTCGCCCTCCAGCTTGTTCAATTGCGAGACGATGAGCGGTGCCAGCAGATAAAATCCCATGGCTACAGCACCTAATACGTGCAGAAATAAAATAAAACGTTCCATTCTTCTCCCCCTGTTCGATTCCATGTCGCTGCCTTTTACCCGTTCAAGCGTTTGTTTACCGGTAAATTGGCTTCAGCGCTTTATTTTACCGCATAAGAAGAAGAATGTCAGTGATTGAAGCCTGATAAAAAGCGTCCGACTACCGATATTTGGGATCGGAGCGGACGCTTGAGCTGAAGATATTCTATTTTCAAAAAATTTAGTCAGGCAGTCCCGCAGCCACAACGGAAATCACGCTGCGGACAGAATCGGCCGACACGTCGAGCGCCGACTTTTCTTCCTCCGTCAAGTCCAATTCAAAGATCCTCTCAATACCGTCCCCGCCCAATACTGCCGGTACGCCAAGGAACAGGTCCCGATATCCGTACTCTCCGTCCAGCAGCGCGATAACGGGCAGCACCCGCTTCTTGTCTTTTAAAATAGCCTCGGCCATCTGTACCAGCGAAGCTGCCGGAGCATAGTAAGCACTGCCGTTGCCGAGCAGGTTCACAATCTCTCCGCCGCCTACCCGGGTGCGTTGGACAATCTCCGCGATACGCGCCTTCGGAATCAAAGTCTCGATCGGTATCCCTCCGACGCTGGAATAGCGCACGAGCGGAACCATGTCGTCGCCATGTCCGCCCAATACAAAACCGCGTACATCCTCCACCGATACGTTCAGCTCTTCGGCAATAAACGCGCAATAGCGGGCCGTATCCAGAACCCCCGACTGCCCGATAACCCGATTCTTCGGAAAACCCAGCGTCTGATACGCCGCATAGGTCATCGCATCGACCGGATTACTCAGCACCAGTACGGTCGATTCCGGCGCTACCTGCTTGATCTGTTCGCAGACCGAACGCACGATGCCGGCATTGGTATTGACGAGGTCGTCGCGGCTCATTCCCGGTTTGCGGGCAATGCCTGCCGTCAGGATGACCAAATCGGAATCTCGGGCATCCTCATAGTTTGACGTTCCTTTGATTCTGGCGTCGAAGCCGAGCACCGGCAATGCTTCCTGCATGTCCAATGCTTTCCCGCGAGTCGGATTCTCAAGCTGCGGAATATCCAACAAAACGACGTCGCCCAGTTCCTGTTGGACAATCATTAATGCTGCCGTAGCTCCGGTAAAGCCGGCACCGATAATCGTAATTTTTTTGCGCGTAATCGTCATAATCATGCTGCCTCCTTATTTGATAAGTAAATGAGATTCGGCAAAAAAAAGAACGGATCGAAAGACGGGCAACGTATCCGATCAACATTAAAGGTAGGGTTAGGGCCGCCCGAAACGCATCTAAAGCGCGCGCGTTTCGGGAGAACGTAAACCTTTGATTAAGAGTTGATAAGATACTGTGTCGGCCCATCTTCGTCCGTTCGTGTTCCTTCTTACTTCATGTTGCTGATGACTTCGTCAGCAAACTCCGAGCACTTCACTTCTTTCGCGCCTTCCATCAGACGGGCAAAGTCGTAAGTGACGGTTTTGTTGTTGATCGACGTTTCGAGACCTTTGTAGATCAGGTCAGCCGCTTCTTGCCAGCCCAAATGCTCAAGCATCATAACGCCGGACAGGATGACGGAACCCGGGTTCACTACGTCTTTATCCGCGTATTTCGGAGCCGTACCGTGCGTCGCTTCGAAGATCGCGTGGCCTGTTACATAGTTGATGTTAGCGCCCGGTGCGATACCGATGCCGCCGACTTGCGCAGCCAAAGCGTCGGACAGATAGTCGCCGTTCAGGTTCAATGTCGCAATGACATCGAAATCTGTCGGACGCGTCAGAACTTGTTGCAGCGCGATGTCCGCGATTGCGTCCTTCACGATGATCTTGCCAGCGTCTTCAGCCGCTTTTTGCGCCGCGTTCGCTGCATCCGTACCGTCTTTTTCTTTGATTTCGTCGTATTGTGCCCATGTGAACACTTTATCGCCGAATTCGGCTTCAGCCACTTCGTAGCCCCAGTTTTTGAAGGCGCCTTCGGTAAACTTCATGATGTTGCCTTTATGCACGAGCGTCACGCTCTTGCGTCCGTTGTCGATTGCGTATTGAACCGCTGCGCGAACCAGACGCTTGGAGCCTTCTTCCGAAACGGGCTTGATGCCGATACCCGAAGTTTCCGGGAAACGGATTTTGTTCACGCCCATTTCGTTTTTCAGGAACTCCAGCACTTTCTTCACTTCTTCGCTGCCTTCTTGGTACTCGATGCCTGCATAGATATCTTCCGTGTTCTCGCGGAAAATAACCATGTCGACCAGTTCCGGACGCTTAACCGGCGAAGGTACGCCGTCGAAGTAACGAACCGGACGCAAGCAGACGTACAGGTCAAGCTCTTGACGCAACGCTACGTTCAGGGAACGAATGCCGCCGCCGATCGGCGTAGTCAGCGGTCCTTTGATCGCTACGATATATTCACGGATCGCTGTCAGCGTGTCTGCCGGCAGCCACTCTCCGTATGTATTGAATGCTTTCTCGCCTGCGAATACTTCGTACCAGGCGATTTTTTTCTCGCCGTTGTAAGCTTTCTCCACCGCCGCGTCAAGAACGCGTTTGGAAGCCTTCCAGATGTCGCGGCCTGTGCCGTCGCCTTCGATAAACGGAATAACCGGGTTGTTCGGAACAACGAGCGTCCCGTTATCGATCTGAATTTTTTCTCCCTCAGTCGGTGCGGCGAATTTTTCCAATTTAGACATGAATGGAATTCCTCCTTCAAAGTGTTGGTAAAGCCCGGTGCCCGCTGCTCAAAAAGCAAAGTTGCACCTGCAACCTCTTACATTGTAGCTCATGACGAAGCAATTTTGAACAAAAGGTGAAAACCTTGCCGAAAAAAAGCCGTCCGCAGCTTCTTTAGCCGTCGGACGGCCTGCTTTTGCTTAGCGTTGTTTGATCGGCACGTAGGTCAGATCCAGTTCGCCTACATACTCGGCACGCGGACGGATCAGGCGGTTATCTTCGTATTGCTCCAGGATATGCGCGGTCCACCCCGAAACCCGGCTGATCGCAAAGATCGGCGTGAACAGTTTGCGCGGAATTCCGAGCATCGTATAGACGGAAGCCGAATAGAAATCGACGTTGGGCTTCAGGCCTTTTTTCGAAGTGACAAGTTCTTCTACCTTTACCGACATTTCATACAGCGACGTATCGCCTTTGGTCTCGCCCAAACGGCGGGACATCTCCATCAGATGCTTCGCGCGCGGATCGCCGTTCTTGTAGACGCGGTGGCCGAAGCCCATAATCTTGACTTTGTTGTCGAGTTTGTCGTTGATGTAACTCTCTACGTTATCGAGAGTACCGATCTCTTCAAGCGTTCGCATGACGGCTTCATTCGCCCCGCCGTGCAGAGGCCCTTTAAGCGCGCCGATAGCCGAAGTTACGCCGGAATAAATGTCCGACAGCGTTGCCACGGTTACGCGCGACGCAAACGTCGAAGCATTCAGCTCATGGTCGGCGTGCAGCACGAGCGCTTTGTCCAAAGCTTCGATAGCGGTCTGCTCAGGTACTTCCCCGCTCATCATGTACAGGAAGTTCTCGGTCAGGCCCAGTCCTTCCTTCGGTGCGATCGGCTCTTGACCTTCGGAAATGCGAGCCAGTGCCGCAACCAAAGTCGGCAGTTGCGCTTGCAGACGCTCTGCCTTCGTCAGATTCGCTTCGCGGCTCATGTCGTCGGCTTCCTTATCGTACAAAGCCAGCCCCGACACCGCGGTACGCAGCGCAGCCATCATGTTCATATCCTTCGGATACAACTTCATCTGCTCGATCAATTCCGTCGGAACCGCCGCATACTTCTCCAAGTTGCTTCTTAATGCAGCCAGTTGCTCTTCGTTCGGCAATGCGCCGTGCCAGAGCAAGTACGCCACTTCGTCGAACGAGGCGTTAACGGCCAGATCGTCGATGTTATACCCCCGGTATGTAAGCACACCGTCCACGATCGAACTGATCGAAGAAGTTGCGGCTACAATGCCTTCCAGACCTTTAGTCGCTGTCATCGTACATCTCTCCTTTACGAATGGAACGGATACATGCAGGCGTTCATTTTCGGAGGCATGCAATGTGTTTGCAACCCGCAGAACTTCCACGGGTCTTCGGGTTTGAAACACACCCCAAATAGTTGTAACCGTTTTTACCGATTAACAAACGTTTGGGCCTCCAGTATCAAAACCTTGCGAGGAAAACAACAAGGCGCGTAACCTTAGTTCTTCGTTATCATACCGGATTTTGTCAATTTTTTGAACGTTTCTTCGTGTTAACGAGGAATCAAATTGTTTTATCGGGGTTATAAACATAATTTGAAACCCCTTACAATGATCTATGTTACAGCAGAGAGCAAGCGTTTGCAAGTTTGGTAAACAGTCAAAAACCGTCCGCTGGATGCGGACGGCAAATTGGACAAATCAATGAATTAACGACGATAGAAAGTAATATTGCCGTTTTTCATCCGTTTCTCGATCCAACGCATGGCGGCGCGATGGTATAGCGGACGCGTCAATGGAAAGACCATCGTGATGCCGATCAGGTCGGTAATAAAACCGGGAGCAATCAGGAATGCTCCGCCGGCCATGATGCAGACGCCGTCTACCAATTTACGGCCAGGCGGCTGTCCGCTCTCCGCGAGCAATTTGAGATCGTTCATGGCTTTGCGTCCTTCAAATTGCACCATGGCGATACCGATTACGGTTGTTGCAAGCGCCAATATCAGCGTTTTGAAAAAGCCGAAGTATTCGATTAACCAAGCAAACGCCGCCGCTTCAATCACGACGCCGAGAATAAATAAAATGGCCATTCTATTTTTCATGCATGTGCCCTCCCTTATGTCGTTAATGCGGCAGAAACCCAGTTTTCGATACGTCTGTACAGTTCCGGCGCGGTCTTATGAAGACGAATCGGCTTCCAATCGGCGCTAAGCCAAATGTGTTCGGTGCTTCCGGTATTTAACAATGTTCCCGCCCGTTCTTCGCCTCGAGCGAGTTCGAAGGAATCCGTACTCCAATCGGACTCGTTCTCGCAGCGGCGAATTTCGTATTCGTACTCCAAACGCAGCGGAGAGAATCCGCTGATCCGCGCATAAATCCAGATATGATCATCATAACGCGCCGGGCTGACGAACCGGGCATGTGCCTCAAGTAGAGGCAAATATACCCCTTGTTCTTCGATCTCCCGGTACGATAATCCGATCGCACGGATCATTTCCGTTCTCGCAATCTCGAACCAGTTCAAATAATTGGCGTGATAGACCACGGCCATTTTATCGGTTTCCTGGTAGCGCACTTTAAGGCCTGTACGGAACCAGCCTCCCTGCCCTTCGGCAGTCTTTTCTTCAGAACTCCCCATGACTCCCACTCCTTGTTTGGTCAAACGGGACGCTTCGTTCGTTTATCATGCGTCCTTAAGCCTATCTATATTGTATACGAAATATAGGGGGGATTTCCAACAGGGGGTGTGCGGTTGGGCTGCGGGAGAAATTCGTTCAATTCGCTGTCTCACCCGGGATTTGAAATTTGAATTTCCATTCAAACTTCAAATCCCGGGTTCAAAGGCGTCTTGAACTGAATTTCTCCCTCCGCCAGGCACTCCGACGTTGGAGTTAAGGGGATGAAAGAAAAAGCAGCAAGATAAAACTGCAAAATATAAACAAAAAAAGCCGCCGTTTGGCACGGCGGCTTCTCAAAGCAATGAATCTATGATTGGCGAATCAAATCTTAGTGGATTTGATCGACTTTGATCAGGTTGGTCGAACCGGAACGGCCGAGTGGGACGCCGGCCGTGATGACAACCAGGTCGCCGTCTTGAACGATGCCGGAGTTTTTCGCGCCTTGCAGTGCGCTTTCGAACAGTTCGTCAGTCGTTTCGGCAACTTCGCCTTTGACCGGGATAACGCCCCATGCGAGAGCCAGGCGACGAAGGGTTTGTTCTTGAGTCGTTACTGCGATAACCGGAGCTACCGGGCGGTATTTGGAGATCATGCGCGCGGTTGTACCGGATTGCGTCGAAGTGACGATCGCTTTAACGTCCAGGTTCCATGCCGCGTGAGCAACGGATTGGCTGATCGACTCGGTAACGGATTTTTGTTGAGCTTCGCTTTGTTTTTTCAGGATCTCACGGTTGTTGATCGTGGATTCTGCTTTTTCGGCGATGCGGGACATCGTTTGTACCGATTCGACCGGATATTTACCCGCAGCGGTTTCGCCAGACAGCATGATCGCGTCCGTACCGTCGAGGATCGCGTTCGCTACGTCACTCGCTTCGGCGCGAGTCGGACGAGGGTTGCGCTGCATCGAATCGAGCATTTGCGTAGCCGTGATGACCGGTTTGCCCGCACGGTTGCATTTCTCGATCATTTGCTTTTGCACGATCGGCACGTCTTCGGCAGGAATTTCTACGCCGAGGTCGCCGCGGGCAACCATCAGGCCGTCGGACACTTCCAGGATTTCATCCAGGTTGTCGACGCCTTCTTGGTTTTCGATCTTGGAGATGATTTGGATATGTTCTGCGTTATGCTTTTTCAACAGTTCGCGAATTTCCAGCACGTCGCTAGCTTTACGCACGAACGAAGCCGCAATGAAGTCCACGCCTTGTTCGATACCGAAAACGATATCGTTCGTATCCTTCTCCGTGATGCCCGGAAGCGAGATGCTGACGCCCGGCACGTTTACGCCTTTACGGCTTTTGATTTGTCCGCCGTTGACGATGCTGCATTCGATCTCGGTACCTTCAACCTTGGTAACCGTCAGCCCGATCAGGCCGTCGTCGATCAGGATTGTCGAACCTACCGATACGTCTTTCGGCAGGTCAACGTAGGAAACGGACAAACGGTTTTTATCGCCGGCGATTTCTTCCGTCGTCAGCGTGATGTTTTCGCCTTCTACCAGATCCAGAGGCTCGACCGCGATTTTGCCTGTGCGGATTTCCGGTCCTTTGGTATCCAGCAGCAGCGCAACGCTCTTACCGAGCTCTTGGCATGCTTGGCGGATATTTTTAATGCGGTTGCCGTGCTCTTCGAAGTCACCGTGGGAGAAGTTCATCCGAGCTACGTTCATGCCCGCCATGATCAGCTTTTTCGTGTTTTCGAGCGATTCGCTCGCAGGTCCGATCGTACATACGATTTTTGTTTTACGCATTTGGGTTCCTCCGTTTTTTGATCTCTGTCGATCTCTGTTTGTTCCCCTCTCGGGGACTCTCTCTGTTTTCTTGCTTGTTTCTGAAAAAGGGAATCTATGTCCATCCTTCCACTTTCCGCGCAAAAAGAGGCCGGTTCCGTGGTACGCCGACCTCTTAATCCTACGCATGCAGAAGTCGGTTTTCGGAAGGTTATAAAATCCTCACCAACAATTAAATCTACACTAAAATCGCGAATTTGTATAGGTTTTTAAAGTAAAAACTACTCAGGAATTCGGTAAAGTCTGCTCGGACGCATATTGCCCGATCTTACGGAATTTCTCGTAGCGATCCGTAATCAGCCCTTGCGCATCCAAAGCGGACAACTCGCCCAAGTGACGCGTCAAAGCGTCCTTGATCGCGAGACCCGTTGCTTCGTAATCGCGATGCGCTCCGCCTTTCGGCTCCGGCACGATATCCTCGATGACGTTCATCTCAAGCAGATCGGACGCCGTGATTTTCATTGCTTCCGCAGCCTGATCGGCTTTCGAAGCGTCTTTCCACAGAATCGACGCGGCACCGTTCGGAGAAATCGCGGCATAGATGGCGTTTTCCAACATCAATACGCGGTTGCCTACGCCAAGCGCCAGCGCGCCGCCGCTGCCGCCTTCGCCGATAACGACGCAGATGACCGGAACTTTGAGCATCGCCATATCGCGCAAGTTGCGGGCAATCGCTTCGGATTGTCCGCGCTCCTCGGCCGTATTGCCGGGATAGGCTCCCTTCGTATCGATAAAGGTAACAATCGGGCGTCCGAATTTCTCGGCCTGCTTCATCAAGCGAAGTGCCTTACGGAAGCCTTCCGGGTGCGGACTTCCGAAGAAACGCGCAATATTGTCTTTCGTGTCTTTGCCGCGCTGATGGCCGATCACCGTAAGAGGCGTCCCGTTCAACCGGGCCAAGCCGCCTACAATCGCCAGATCGTCGCCGAACATCCGATCGCCGTGCAGTTCCACGAAATCCGTGAACACGAACGGAATCAGATCAAGCGTCGTCGGACGCTGATGATGACGTGCCAAGTGCATTTTCTGCGCCGGCGTTACATTGGTATAAATTTCATGCTGAAGCTGCGCGTGACGCTCCTCCAGCCGAGAGATTTCGTCGCTGAAATCGATGCCTTTTTCCTGTCCGAACTGCTTGAGCTCGTCGATCTTCTTGCGCAGCTCTACGAGAGGCTGCTCAAATGCCAATTCTCCTGCCATCCGCCTAGAGCTCCTCCTTTGTACTGTGCATGCCGATCAGTTTGCCCAGCGTCGTCTTCATTTCCTTGCGGTGTATGACCATATCAAGCTGTCCGTGCGCCATATTAAACTCCGCCGTCTGGAAATCTTCCGGCAGTTTTTGACGAATGGTTTGTTCAATGACAATCCGGCCCGCAAATCCGAACGTAGCGACCGGCTCCGCGATGATGATATCTCCGAGCATAGCGAAACTGGCCGATACCCCGCCCATCGTCGGATCGGTAATAACCGATAAGAAAAGGCCGCCTTTTTCCGAAAATTGCCCCAGTGCAGCGCTAGTTTTGGCCATCTGCATCAGGCTGAGAATACTTTCTTGCATCCGTGCGCCGCCGGAAGTCGAGAAAATGATCAGCGGCAAATCGTATGCGCCCGCATGCTCGATAATCCGGGTGATCTTCTCACCAACGGCCGAACCCATGCTTCCGCTAAAGAAATCAAAGCTCATGACCGCGACTGCAACAGGTTGGCCGTTAATGGCGCCTTCACCCGTTACGACGGCTTCTTTCAATCCGGATCTCAGCTTCTGCTCTTCCAACTTCCCGGCGTACCCCGGAAATTGCAGCGGATCGATCGAAACGACATCGTCGTCGCGCTCTACGAAGCTTCCTTCGTCCAGCGTCATCGCAATGCGTTCCATGGCGTTCAATCGCATATGATGTCCGCAAGACGGGCAGACTTTCAAATTTTTCTCCAGCTCTTTGCTGTACTGGATCGCGCCGCACTTGCTGCATTTATTCATGAGCCCTTCGGGAATCTCCCGTTTTGGACGCTGCTGCGCCTCCGAGCTGCCGTTTGCGGCGCTGCGGTCGGGAGGAAGGGTTGCGTACTTTCTCTTTTTCTGAAATAAATCCTTGAACACCACTACACCTCTTCAGCCGTTATTTGGCGGGCCTCGCCTTGAAGGTCGTTCTTAAACCGTGCACTCTCGCATTTGATCCCGGCCGGGTGCGGCTCTACTCAGGGATGCAAGATGTAATTCAGCACCTCCTGAATTTCTTCAAGCTCGCCGGAAGGAACCAAAATCTCGAACTGCTGTTTGGACATGTTGACGGGACGGATCTTGACGAGAAAACCTTCTTCGGTCAGCCTGCTCTGGAGCTTCTCCGCCAATTTGGCGGTAGAGGCGATATAGATCACCGTCCACATGAACAAATATGTCCCCCTTATCGACTGCCCGGATGAACCCGTATCCCCGCATAATGGCTTAATGATACCATAAGGCTCTTTTTTTTAGCAACAGAATCGGCGCGGGAGCAGGTGCGGCGAAACTTGAGAACGTTGAACCTAGTACTCTGTATCACCTCAAATAGCAGGTTTACGTTCGCCTGAAATTCACATGGTTCTAGTCCGTTTCAGGCGGGCGGAACCTCACATCTTAAGCGGTCATGGTACTGGACGCAAAAATCAAGCAAACAATTAAAAATAATAAAGGCGGAGCGTGCCCGATCGGCAAGAAAAGATCAATAGCCGACAGCCCTATCGAGGCATGTCGGCCGATCCAGTTCTTTTATTTGACCCGAACGGTTCCGCCGCCGAGCAAGCCTTCCATTTGATCGAATAACCCGGGAGAAGGTTGGATCCGGTAGGCATCGCTGAGCGCGATCAACTTCTGCGTATCTTCGTAAAAAAGCAGCGTAGGCATCGGGCCCGGATGGCTTTGCAGCATCGTTTTCAGCGTCTCCAGCAGTTCGGGATTCCGGCGATCCGACGCAATCTTCACAAAGACTCGTTGCTGCGGCGATTCCTGCTCCACGGCATTGGTTCGACGGCCCGAAGCAGGGGACTCAGCCGAATCGTCAGGCATCGCTGGATTCGAAGCTTGCTGACTCTTTGCATCAACTACCGCACTTGTCGAACCACGCGCATTGCCTGATTTGGCAGCGGCGGTTGAACCCGCGCCGCGCGCTCCTGACGACCCTCCTACCGAGGAATTGCCCGCGCTAGCAGCTCTCGATGATCGACCGGATGATCCGCCGGCACGCGCTTCCCCGCGCGCAATCAATCCATGAACGGCATCTTCAGCAAGCGGAAGCACCGTATCGGCCAATAGCTTGAATCCCTCATCCTGCTGCTGCACTTTTGCGCGAAGCGCAATTAAAGCCCCGGGTTGCAGCACATCCTGACTTCTTTTCCATACCTCGGGGAACAACACCAGCTCGCATCGCTCAATCTGGTCCTCGATTTCGGCAAAAGCCATCGCCTTGCCCTGCTTGGTCGTAATCGTTTTAACACTGACCACCATTCCCGCAGTCACGGCATGGCTTTCGTCGGGAGCCTCGCCCAGCTCCACCAGTTTTTGCGCGCCCGTATCGCTCAGCAAACGATCGTAATCATCGAGCGGATGCCCGGACAAATACAAACCCAGCAGTTCGCGTTCCAAATCCAACTGCTCCGTAACGGTGTATTCGCGCACGTTCGGATATTCGATCTCCCAGTTCGGCGTTTCCACGAAATCGAACATCTGGATTTGGAAATCTTCGCGTTCTTTGCGCCATTTGTTTGCCGCATCCAAAGCTTCATCCAGCATGGCGAGAAGCTGCGCGCGATGACCCGGCAGCGAATCGAAAGCACCCGCTTGAATCAACGCTTCGATCACGCGCCGGTTGCAAGTTTTCGTATCGACGCGGCGGCAGAAATCAAGCAGGCTCTCGAACGGCTGCTTGGCGCGTTCTTCCATGATGTTGCGGATCGCGTTCGTGCCGACGTTTTTGATGGCAGCCAAGCCGAAACGAAGACTGCGTGTGCCTTCCTCTTCCGACGGCGTGAACAGCATCCCGCTTTTATTCACGTCGGGCGGCAGAACCGGAATGTTCATGCGCCGGGTCTCGACCACATATTCGGCAACCTTGCGATGATTGCCGGTCACGGCCGCAAGCATCGAAGCCATGAATTCGACGGGGTAATGCGCCTTGAGATAGGCCGTCTGGAAAGCCAAAACGCCGTATGCCGCCGCGTGAGCCCGCGGGAAACCGTAATCGGCGAAGCGCACGATCATGTCGTATACCTTGTTGGCGTCTTCTTCGCTATACTGCTGGCCCAAGCTGCCGCGAACGAAGTGTTCGCGCTCCTGGTCCAGCGTCTCGCGCTTTTTCTTCGATACGGCCCGGCGCAGCAAATCCGCTTCCCCGAGCGAGAATCCGGCCATCGTCGAAGCGATCTGCATAATCTGCTCCTGATATACGATAATGCCGTGCGTATCTTCCAGAATCGGTCGTAGATCTTCATGCGGATAATGCGCCGTGACCGCTCCGTGCTTCACTTGGATATAATTGGAGATGAACTCCATCGGACCCGGACGATACAAGGCCACGACCGAGATGATGTCTTCGATCACCGAAGGTTTCATTTCTTTCATCACGCGGCGAATGCCCGGCGACTCCATCTGAAACACGCCCAACGTGTCGCCCCGACCGAGCAGCTCGTACGTTCCCGGGTCGTGATCCGATACCGTTTTGAAATCGACAGGCGCACCAACACGCTCGGCAATCCAGTTCTGGCAGCGTTCGATGATCGACAATGTGCGCAGTCCCAGGAAGTCCATTTTGAGCAGGCCGACCGCTTCCAGACTTTCCATCGGATACTGGGTCAGCGCCGTCTTTTCGCCGCCTTCCTGTAAAGGAACATAATCCGTCAACGGACCCCGCGCGATAACGACGCCCGCCGCATGCGTAGAGGCATGGCGCGGCATGCCTTCGACGCGTCTGGCCGTATCGATCAACTTTTTCGTATCCGGCGACTGGTCGACCCGTTCGCGCAGCGCCGTATTTTGCATAAGCGCCTTATCGATGGTCATCCCGACCTGAACCGGAATCAGCTTGGCCGTTTTATCGACCTCCCCGTACGGCAGCGCCAGTACGCGACCGACGTCGCGCACGGCGGCCCGCGCCGCCAAAGTTCCGAAAGTGATGATTTGCGCCACCCGATCGGAACCGTATTTGTCCGTTACGTAAGCAATCACTTCATCGCGACGCTCGTCGCTGAAGTCGATATCGATATCGGGCATCGTGATCCGCGCCGGATTCAAGAAACGTTCGAACAACAAGTTATATTTGATCGGATCGACATCCGTAATGTTCAACGTATACGCGACCAGACTGCCCGCCGACGACCCCCGGCCGGGCCCCGTCACGATTCCTTGCTCATGCGCGTAACGGATAAAGTCCCAAACGATCAGGAAATAATCGGAGAAGCCCATCGTTCCGATCACGCCGAGCTCATACTCCAATCGTTCGTCCAGCTTGCGCCGCTCGTCGGCATCTTTCCAATTCGGAAGTTGGTCGTAACGGCGCTCCAATCCTTGCTGGCACAGCTCGATCAGATATTGGTGCGGGGTTTTGCCTTCGGGCAATGGCTGATACTCGGGTAAAATGGACTGCCCCAACTCCAATTCCAGCTCGCACTCTTCCGCAATTTTGGCCGTATTCGCCAGCGCCTGCGGCAGATGCGGGAACAACTTCGCCATCTCGTCGCCGCTTTTCAGATATAACTGACGGGTCGGAATGCGGAACCGCTCCTCGTCCTCCATCGTTTTTCCCGTACCGATACAGATCAGCACATCCTGAATCTCCGCATCCGGCTCAGCCAGGTAGTGAGAATCGTTGGTGGCAATCAGCTCCACGCCGATCTCTTCGGCCAACGCGATCAGCATCGGATTCACCTTTTTCTGTTCGGCCAATCCATGATCCTGCAACTCGATATAAAAGTTTTCGCCGAAAATCTCTTTATAGCGCAAGGCCGCGATCTTTGCTTCCTCGGGACGTCCGTTGAGGAAATGCTGCGGAATCTCGCCGCCGATGCAAGCGCTGGTGCAGATAATGCCTTCGCTATGCTGCCGAAGCACTTCGCGGTCGATTCTCGGCTTATAATGGAACCCTTCCAAATGGCCGATCGAACACATCTTCATCAGATTGCGGTAGCCGACTTCGTTTTTGGCAAGCAGCAGCAAATGGTAGATCGGCTGGTCCTTGCGGCTGCCCCGCTCATGGCGGGAATCGGACGTATAATAAGCCTCGAAGCCGAGAATCGGTTTGATCCCGGCTGCACGGCATGCTTTGTAAAACGGAATTGCGCCGTACATGACGCCGTGGTCGGTCAACGCAAGCGACTTCATGCCCAGCTCCGCCGCACGCCCCACCAGTTCCTTAATCCTTGCCGCTCCGTCGAGCAGGCTGTATTCGCTATGCACGTGCAGATGGACAAAATCGTTCATGCAGGCGTTCCCCCTTTTCTTTTGTTCAACTATCCGTTTTCGATCGAATGCAAGGTCATCATCGCTTTCGCGACGGTCTGTTCCTCATGCGAGATCGCAATCTCCAAGCGGCAAATCCGGCGGCCCACTTCCAACACGAGAGGCATCACCGTCACCGCGTCTTCGATCTGAACCGGGCGAATAAAATACGTGCTCATATTGTCGACGACATAATCGTTGCCGCTGTAATCTTTAGCCATGCGCAAAGCCGCTTGAATCATCACGGACGTCATCACGCCTTCCGAGATGGTGCCGAGATCCGTCGCCATCTGCGGGGTGATGAAGCCGTGGAAAAACAAACGTCCTTCCGCATCCCGCTCTTCCGCAAAGCCGTTCCAGATCAGATGGTCGAACGTCTCGCCCAGACTGCTCTGTTCGCGCGCATCCCGCATCGCCTGAAGCACTTCGCGGCGCGTCAGCACACCGGCCAGTTTGCGATTGCGGTCGACGATCGGAAGGAAATCAATGCCTTCCCAGGTCATGATCTGCGCCGCCGAAGCCAATGAGGTAAGCAAGCCCGCCGTAACGGGATTTCGCACCATGGAACGCTCGATCGTATGCCCAGGCTCGATGCTTTCGATATCTTTGCGACTGATGATGCCGAGCACGCGATTCCACTCGTCGGTTACCGGAAAGCTTGTGGTTCCGGTCCGCTCCGACACGCGCCAGAAATCTTCTGCCGTACTCGTTGCTTTCAGCGAATAAGGTTTGGGCTTTAAGCCGACCAAATCCTCAACCAGCATGATTTTCTTTTTGATCAATCGGTCAAAAATGGCACGGTTGATCATCGAGGCCACCGTAAACGTGTCATGCCTCGACGAGATGATCGGCAGCCCTAATCGATCCGCCAGACTTTTCACCTCGCGGCTTGTGCCGAAACCTCCTGTAATCAATACCCCCGCGCCATGCTCGATTGCCAGCGAATGGGCATTCTCCCGGTTGCCGACGATCAACAAGCTTCCCGTATCGATATAACGAGCCATCGCATCCACCTTCATGGCGCCGATCACATATTTGTGCAGCGTGATGGATAAGCCTTCGTTTCCTCCAAGCACATGGCCTTCTACAATATCCACGACATCCGCAAAGGTCAGTTGATCCGTAATATTACGAGGCTTCTTCTCCACGCGAACGGTTCCGATCCGTTCTTTCGTAATCACGATGCCGAGCGTCTCCGCTTCTTTTACAGCCCGATAAGCCGTGCCTTCGCTGACGCCCATTTCCTTCGCCAGCTTACGCACCGAAATCTTCGTGCCGACTTTGAGCTGTTCGATATGCTGAAGCAATTGTTCGTGCTTCGTCACGGTCTGTTCATGCCCTTCCAACTGTTGTACTCCTCCCCAGAAATCTGTATTAGACTGTACTCATTATACCATAAATATCCGCATTGAAAATCGACAGCAATCAGTGAGAAGAATGCGAAAAGCCCCGCTTCCCAAAAAGGAAAACGGAGCGTTTATCAAACGCCTTATAACATGCGGTTTACTTCTAAAAGGCAATCAGCGCGGATCGTACATATTGGCCAGGCTGTCGGAAATAATCTTGTTCACGTCCTGGATGATGACGCTCAGGCGTTGTTCGGATTCGAACAGACGACGGATATTCAAGTTCAAGCTCAACACTTCGAACAGCTTCTCCATTTGCTCCATCTCTTCTTGAGGAGGAACGTCTCCGCCCATGATGCGCTGTTGAATATTCATTTGGCGCGTGCGGAAGTCGTCCAGCATGCGTTTGCTTTCCGGGTCGGCTTCGATCAGTTTCAGCGCCGCCGTAATATCCTGCACTTCCTGGCTTTCTTGAAGCGATTTTGCGAGGTCGTGGGCTTTATCGTAAACGTTGGTCATGAGGTAAGTCTCCTTCTGTTCGGGGTGTCCCCGTATCTTTTTTGACCGTGCTGCCAGGAGGCGTCTTCCCTTCTAAGCAGACGGCGCGTTGTCGTACAGTTCGATCAATTGGCTGAATTCGGTAATCAACACGTCGGCATCTTCCAGCTCATGGTTGGCGCCGAAATCCGCATAAGCGCAGCCGATGACGCCAAGCTCGTTGCCGCGGCCGGCTTGCACGTCGGAGGATCGGTCACCGACCATCCAGGCACTTTTTACCCCATGGGTGTTGAGCAGCATTTCCACAAGCAACACCTTGGTCGCGGTCCGGTACTCTCCTGCGCTGTATTGGGATTCGAACAACTCCTCGATACCCAGCGCGGCCGACACTCCTTTTACATACCCTTCAAGGCCGTTGCTGGCTACAAAAAGACGCACGCCGCGTTCACGAAGCTGTTCCAGCGTCTCCTTGACGTCGGGATAGAGCAGCGCCTCTCCGCCTTTCAACACTTCCAACTGAAGTTCAAGCAGCAGGTCGTTGGCCCGGTTGCGAAGCTTTTCGTCGGCATCCGGGATTACGATCTTCCAAATTTCCTCCAGCAGCATGCCGAGACTTCCCAGAATCAATCGCTCCGGCGGCGTTTCTCCCTCGTAAAGCCCTTCGGCACGCAGCACGTCGAACATTTTGTGGTACGCCGGAAGCAATGCGGTCTCCGTCTTGAACAATGTCCCGTCCATATCAAAGATCATCGCTTCCGGTTTTTGCAGGCTGGTTGCCGTTTGCATGTTCAGTTCAATCCTCTCCTCGTTCGTTTTCCTCCCCGTTTTCTTCGTTCCCGTCCGCCTCTTTGTGCGGCTTATGAATATGAACGCGGGTGATGCGCAATCGCTCGGCTTCCGCCACTTCAAACCGAATGCGGCCGAACTGAACGATCTGTCCCGGCAGCGGGTTGCCCTCAAGCTCCTTAAACATCCAGCCGCCGATCGAATCGACTTCCTCGTCATCGATGCCGGCTCCGGTCAAATCATTGACCTCTTCGACCAGCATCCGACCGTCGACCGAGATGATGTCACCGATCACTTCAACTTCCGGACGCTCGTTCTCGAATTCATCATACAAATCGCCGACGATTTCTTCCAGAATCTCTTCCGCCGTCAGCAAGCCGGCCGTGCCGCCGTACTCATCGACGACGAGGGTAAGTTGCGCACGCTTCTGCTGCATCAACCGTAACACATGACTAATCTCCATCGACTCCGGTACGTTCAGAATCGGACGAACCAGCTTGCGCAGATTCGGTTCCGTACCCTGCGGCCAGAGCAGAATATCCGTGATATGTACGAAACCGATAATTTGGTCCTTGTCTTCGATCGCGACCGGATAACGAGAATGCCGCGTCTCGGTAATGATCTTCATATTGTCCTTCAATGGAAGATTCACATAGAGACAGTCCATATCCGTTCGCGGAAGCATGACCTCGCGTGCCAACATATCAGAGAAGTCGAAGATGTTATCCATCAGTTTGACTTCCTCCAGATCGATAGCTCCGCTCTTCGCGCTCTGATTCATCAGTATTCGAATCTCTTCTTCGGAATGGGCGACGTCGCCTTCCCCGGCAGGTTGAATCCCGAATATGCGCAAAAATGCGTTAGCCGCATGATTAAGCAGCCAGATCACCGGAAGGAATACGTAATAGAATACGAGCAGCGGTCCGGCTAACGCGAGGGAAGTCCCTTCGGACTTTTGAATCGCCAACGATTTGGGTGCCAATTCGCCGAGCACGATATGCAGGAACGTAATGATGGCGAACCCGATCGCGACCGATATGCCGGAGATCAGACCCGGATCGGTGAAACCCATTTGATACATCAGCGGTTCGACCAACAGCTCCGACACGGCCGGCTCGCCGAGCCACCCGAGCCCCAGCGAAGTCAACGTGATGCCGAGCTGCGTAGCGGATAGGTAGGCATCCAGCCGACTAGCTACTTTTAAAGCGTAAGGAGCCAGTCGGTTTCCTTCCGTTTCAAGCTGAAGCAGCCGGGAATGCCGAACTTTGACGAGCGAAAATTCCGCAGCGACGAATACGCCGTTCAGGAGAACCAGCAGCAGAACCAAAAACAGATTGATCGCCAATGTCCCTATCTCTATCTCGTGGCCCAATGAAATCTCCTCTTTTCTTCAGCACATGCCGAAAATCCGGTTGTTCTTAGTCCAAAATCGCGCGGCGCGACTTGAAGTCTACCCCTTTGTAATACATGTCTGCTACGAGCAGGTTCGGTCCGCAGCAGCTTGCCGCATCGCAAAAACAATTAACGGTGCGATTGAGCGGATGGTTAGTCGTCCATTCTTCGAAGATGGAATCGAGATTGTCTTTATATACACTACCAAATGAAGGGATGGCTGCAAAGTCCGTGACAAATACATCGCCGGTAAACATATTGACGTTCACGCGGCTGCGTCCGTCCGGATCGTTGCGCACCGTTACATTTTTGGCACTATACAGACGATTCAGCAACTTGCGCTCTTCTGCGTTGCTTCCGCAAGCGTAGAACGGCAACGTGCCGAACAACATCCAAACATCCTCGTTGCGGTGATCCAGCAAATCATGGATCGCTACCCGCATCTCGTCCAGCGACAACACCGGCAGATTAGCCGCGAAAGCCGAAGGGTACATCGGGTGGACTTCATGACGCACGCAGCCCATATCGAGCACAGCCTGGTGCATTTGCGGCAAATGTTTGTGCGTACGGAAATTGATCATCGTTTCCGCCGAAATAAACATGCCCGACTTGCTGAGGCTTTTCGCGTTGTCGATCATCCGATTATACATTTTCTCAGCCGCGGCAAACGGAACCGGATGACCGCTGTTCGCAAATCCGGTCTCGTGAAAATGCTCGGGTCCCGTGTAGTTGAACGAAATATGCATCACGTCCAAATAAGGCAGCAGTTTCTCGTAACGTTCGAGATCCAGCGTCAGGTTCGAGTTGATCTGCGAACGGATGCCGCGCTCTCTCGCATAACGAAGCAACGGCACGATCACATTGTCGACGGTCTGACGACGGAAGGACGGCTCGCCGCCCGTGATGCTGATTGTTTCCAAATGCTCGACCTCATCCAGACGACGCAGCATCAGATCGAGCGGAATCATGTCCGGCTCGTTCAAGACGAGCGTATCCCCGACCGCGCAATGCTCGCATCGCATATTGCACAGGTTGGTAACGGTCATTTCCACGCTGGTCAGACGGTGACGCCCGTGTTTTCGGAGCGAACGGATCGGATCCCACGGATCGTAGCTGGGAGACAAATCGCGAAGTTTCTGACCACTGTTATTGATTACTGTCATGTTGACCACCTTTATGATTAAGAACTGCCTTCGGACCGCTGCGAAAAAAGTCGCGGCAGTCCAAAAGGGTAAAAGCTGCTTTTCTTTACTATAACCGTTTTACGACTAACGATTGCCGGATCGGATTTTTAGCGATCCGCAATTCGTTCCACCATAGTGGAAAGATGCTGCGAAAGATCGACCTCATAAGGCTGCACGCTGCCGCCTTCCGCGTCTTCGATAATCCGCACGATCGGACGATTGGGCGTTTTCGACGGAACGCTCGTGACTACGCCCGTTTCCCCCGAACTGAGTTTAACCGTCAAGCCTACCGGATACAACGCTACCTTGTCCCGGAATACTTCCAGCTTGCGCTGATCATACTGGGTGCAAGATCCTCCATATAAAATGTCCACGGCTTGATGCGGCAGCATTCCCCGACGGTATACCCGGTTGGTCGTCATCGCATCATAAGAGTCGGTTATGGCAATCCACTTGGCAAAGTCATGAATCTCGCTATCGTGAATCCCTCGCGGATATCCGCTGCCGTCCAACCGTTCATGATGTTGAAATGCGCAATGAGCGGCAAGCAGCGGCACGAACGGTTCGTCTTTTAAAATCGCGTAGCCCAATTCGGTGTGCCGCTTCATCTCCGAAAATTCGTCATCCGACAACTTGCCCGGCTTCAGCAGCACTTTCGGCTCGATACGGGTCTTTCCGATATCGTGCAGCATGGCGCCCATTCCGAGCGTGAACAGATCTTCCCGCGAATAGCCGGCGGCCATGCCCAACGTCAGCGTATAAAGGCAAACGTTGAACGAATGAGTATACAAATAGTGGTCCGTCGTATGAATGTCGCCCAACATAATCAAAACGTCTTCCCGAGAGCCCAGATCGTTCAGAATCTCTTCGGTCATTTTGCGAAAGCTGTAGCCCAGATGCGGATAAGACATGCGTCCCATCGTATCATTCATCATGCTGCGGTAAACGGTTCGGATTTGCTTGATGGCCTGGCGTTTCGTTTCGTCGGAAATCATCTCCGGCGGTACGATGTCGTCGGTCAACTTGTCCTGAATGTACAGCATATCGACCCCGAGCCTTTCCAGCCTGCGGAGGATCGAAGCCGTCAGCTCGGCCCCTTCGGCCAGCAGCGTCAAACCCTCTTCATTATAAATGCGTTTGCCCAGCTTCATGCCGGGCTTTACTTGTCCGATCGACAGCAGGCGCACAAACTTCCACTCCATTTAAGCCGTCCCGTAATCCGGATCGCGCGGCAACCGATCCCGGCGGCGAGGGCCGTTGATATTTTGAACTTTGCTATAGGACGGGTCTTCGTCGTTCCCTCGGCGATACGCTCCCAGCCGTCAGGCGCGTATCCAACGCGAAGCGGAGGCTTCTCCGGCGGCGCCGGGGCGCCCGAGTTCCATGCGCAACAGGTCGCGCAAAAATTCGGGCAAGATAAACGTTTTATCCGTTCCGCGGCTGAGCGATTCGTAACCGGCGCCGAACGTAAACATGTCCAGCGTCCCCACCCGGTACTCCTCGTCGGGTTCGATTGTCCGTTCGGACGTTCGAGCTTCCAAAATGCGCGAATACGGCTCGGCTTCCGGATCATAGCGTACGAATAATCCGTCCGCGCACAACCCGCCAAGCCGTTCGCCTCTAAATCCGAATCCGGTCAATTTCTTGCCGGTATATTCCGGTAAGAGCGACTGCTCCAGACTGCGTAAAATATCGCTGCCGCGCAGCGTCACCACGCATGGATTGATCGGCGAGGGACAAAGCGCGTGCAGCATGCCTTCAGTGATCTCTCCCGGAGGCAGCGGCCCAAGCACCTGACCGGAATTAACCAGCGAAAATTCCCCTCCGGCAAAACGCCGAACCGATTGGGCAAGCAAATTGCCAAGCTCGGACTCCTGCTCGTAATCGACGCCCAATTCGCGCTCGGAGACGGCAATGACCCGCCGAAGCCGCTTGGCCGCCTCTTCATGATGCCTCGAAATGGCATGATCGATCCGATCATCGGAGACGGCAGCGTCGTCGAGTGCGACAAGACCTGCCTCTCTAACTTTGCAGCGGCCCGAAGCGGTATCGCGTTCGATCACGATTCGTCCGATATGCTGACCGAATTTGCCGGCCGCACATACGACGGTTGTCCCGATCGCAACAGGCTCGGCAAGCAGATGATGCGTGTGCCCGCCCAGAATCAGGTCAATCCCTTCAATCATGCTTGCTATTCGCTCATCCGACGCAAGTCCCAGATGAGATAACAATACAATAATATCGACGTGTCGGCGCAGTTCGCTTACCTGCTGCTGAAGAAGCGAAAAAGGATCGGATACCTCGACGCCCAACAATCGATAAAAATCAGAGAACGGTGCGGTCAGGCCCAGTATGCCCACTCTAAACCCGCCGGTTTCAACGACTGCCGAGTCTTGCAGCCAAGCAGGCAATGAACCGTCCGCCATCCTTACGTTACCGCACACAACCGGACAGTCCAAATGTGCATAGACCTCTCCAAGCTGCTGCGGCGTAAAGGTCAAGCCTTCGTTATTGCCGATCGTTACGGCATCATAGCCCGTGCGATTGAGAATGTCGACATTGGCCAATCCCAGACTGCCTTCGGTCTCGATCGCCATTCGATCCATATGATCGCCCACGTCGAGCGTGCATACCGGCTTACCTTGCGATTTTTCAGCAGCGATAAACGCGGCGATCCGGCCCATCTGCTCAAAGTGGCTGTGAAGGTCGTTGGTATGCAAAATCGTCAACGTGTCTTGCTCTTCTGTCTTTGAGCCCATTGAGGCCGTCCTCCTTCGGACCTTGCATCCTGCGCGAGCGACGCAACACCGAAATTTCCGGCGATGCGCCGACGCGAAATCGTATTCGTTTTGACACTCAATCATAAGGCCATACCCGCGAACAAACAAGTCTGTTTACGGGCCCTATGCAAGCATTTTAACATGACGCCGGGCACTCGAAAAGAATAAGACCTGCCTTGCATCCAAAATGTTGATTAAACACCTAGAAAAAAAGATGAAAAATAAGGATATTTTGTGCTTGTGTGATAGAATTGTCTAGTACATTACTCTCCAATTTAAGGGTGGAATATGATATATTGAGAACGTACATGAGATAAAACAAGGTACTAAAGCAGTAAGCAAACAAATCGGAACTATACTGCCGATATACGAGTTAGACGTTATCTGCGCATTTCGGCCCAGATAACGAAGCGATAACTCCATGATGCGCTTGATCCGGTCTTCGAGCGGACTTCGCGCCCCATGTTTCGTTTCAGCCGACGCGATTGAGGGACCGGATCGTGCCGATCTGCAAAACCTGAGATCTCGGAGACGACAAAGTCTTACGGGAAGCGATATCCCCGGCAGTCTCCATCGTTCTCCGCAGCATTCGTTCGTTACAGAAAGGAGACATCGCTTTTGAAAGTTTACGTAACCGATCTCAAGCCCGGCGACCGCCTGCTTGCCGACACCTTCAACCGGCACGGCGTGCACATTCTTGCCAAAGGCACTGCCCTGCACGATGCGGAAATCGCCCGTCTTGTTCAGCACAGTATTGATTATGTCGAAGTTCAACCCAATGTGGAAGAAGCTTATACCAATGCTAGCTCAGCCGCTTACTTCTTCCCTGAAATCAAGTCGACGTTCGACGATGCAGTCCTCATGTTCGAATCTTTGTTCCACGAATCCATGACGACCGGCACTTTCAACAGCGAACTCGTTGAGGACATTATGCAGCCGCTCTTCAATGTACTGGCTTCCCAAAAGGATGCTGTGGCCTTACTTTTGCTGCTGAACCGGGACGCCAACTACACGTATGTTCATTCCATGCAAGTCGGTATGCTGTCTTACTACCTTGCGCTCTGGCTTGGCCATCCGCATGATGAAGCTTCCGCTATCTGTCAGGCAGGTTATCTGCACGACATCGGCAAATCGACCATTCCAAGCGAGATTCTGAACAAGCCGGGCAGGTTGACGCGCGAAGAGTACGAGATCATCAAGACGCACACCGTAAACGGGTATGAAATCATTCGCAACTCGCTGGGTGACACGGTCGCTGCGACCGCTGCTCTCCAGCATCACGAGCGCGGAGACGGAAGCGGTTACCCTTACGGAATCAAGGAAGAGGAAATGCATCCCTGGTCACGTATCATTGCCGTGGCGGACGTTTATAGCGCCATGACCAGCAACCGCGTGTATCAGGACAAGCAAGAACTCATCAACGTGCTGAAAGAATTGTATTCGCTCAGCTTCGGGCAATTGTCCGCCGAACCTACGCATACGTTCATTCGCAACATGCTGCCCTACTTTATCAACAAAAAGGTAAAGCTGACCAACGGGGAGTTCGGCTATATCGTGATGAATCACCCCACCGACTTTTTCCGGCCTCTTATTCGTGTCAGCGACCGCTTCGTGGATCTCTCCATCGAACGCGACGTGGATATCGAAGAAGTGTTCTCGGATAGCGAAGCCTGATTCCTTTATCGCATTGCAGCAGAAAAAACACGTATCCGCCAAAAGCGGGCACGTGTTTTTATTTGGTCTATTTCTTCAATACCAATTTGACGGTCGACGCCTGAACGTCCTCGTCCTTCGACGCAACGTAACGGTTCAACAGCTTCTGGGATTGAATCATGGCACTTGGCGTTTCCGTTCCGGTCTCTTTCCAATAGCTTTGGAGCAGCTCATACAGATTGCCGTATTTCCCTGCGCCTTCCGCCAGGAAGAAATAAGCAATCTCGTTGCCGCGCGGCTTCAAATGACGTTCTGCACGGCTGTTATGGTCATACGTGCAGACTTCGACGTCTCCGTCTTTGTTCACGCCGCCGAATGCCGTCATGATCGATTTGCTTTTTTCGGAAAAAGCGGACAGCGTCATTTGCAAAATGACCAAAATACGGTCATAAGGCGTGCCTTCCTTCAGCAGATCCTCAACGTGCTTCGTAATAACCGCACGCGCTTCGCGATCCCCTCCGGCTGTAGCCACAAACTCGCGATCTCCCACTCTCACCACATGCTCTTCCGGCTGTGGCGTATGTTCCGAACCGGCGGCGACATTATCGCTCATCACGGTTATAAATTTCTCTTTTGCGATTACGGAAATGAAGCTCATTTTCTTATACTCCTCCTTCATCTGAAGCGTATGTACTTCTGCATCTTTGCTCGGCTGATATGCAATGGGTACATAACGCTGTAAGCCAAACGATCCGCGAATCAAGCTTTTTCGGCCTTTATTGCGCAGACTCAAACAACTATCGGGTTTCGGCTTACTCAGTATACCAGATGAAAGCGACCTCAAGCTATTCCTTAAAATATTCTCGGTGCAAAAATAAGCCAATTCAGATAAAGCTTATTCGTTTCATCGGTAATTTTTAAAATCCTGGGGCGAAACGCCTACGTTTTTTTTGAACCAACTAGTAAAGTAAGCTGCATTCTGAAATCCCATCTGCTCCGCCGCTTCATATATTTTCGTCTCGCTGTTTCCCAAAAGCTCTTTGGCTTTTTTGACTCGGATGTTTTGCACGAATTCCGAAAGGGTCTGTCCGGTTTCTTTTTTGAACAATACGCTCAAATAACTCGGATTCAGACGGAACCGGGCCGCCAATTCGCGAACCGTCTCGTGCATCAAATGATTTTCTTCGATATGGGCGATAATCTTTCGGATTGCCGCATGCACGGAATCGCTTTTTTTCGATTGGGCTTCGAGGTAATCATGCAAATAGCCGAGCAAAACTCCCCGCAATTCGTACTCCTGCGTACAATCGATAATGCGCTGCCACATTTTTACGCTCTGATTGTCTCCGGGCTCTTCCCTGGAATCGAATTTTCCGGATAGTTCGCCCACAAGACTCATCGCGAAAGCCTGAACGTAAGAAAAAGAAAACCTGCCCGTGCATAAAGACTGCTCAAAAACGCGATGGAACAAAGAAATCGCGCGATCTCCTTTTCCTTCTTCCAAAAGCTTGACGATCTCGGGAATAGCGTCTTCCCTCATTTGATCATCATGGTAACGGTTCGCCATCTGCAAATCGAAATAATAAACGCCTCCTTGCTCCGGCTTTCTCGCATTGTTAAGCATATGCTTGACTTCTTTATACAGTCCCGAGGATTCTTCCAGATCGCCTTCGCGGCTTACCCCGATCGAGACGTCGATCTGATGCTGCCGCTGCATCGTTTCGCGGACGAAAGAAAATTGTTTTTCGATTTTGGCCCTTTCGTCCGGAGTCGCGTTCAAATGCAAGATGACGACTTCGCCTACCGCGTTTTTGCCGATATAACATTTTTCCAAATTCGCCAATGATACTTTTACGATTTTCGCCAAGCCTTCGGCAAACTCGATTCGTTCTCTCGGATCGGCTATGCCGACCGAAGGTGCATGGTAACTGAATACTAACAAACGTGCTTTGCGCATGCTTTGCGGGAGTTCGAAAATATGTGCCCAGTAGGCCAGAATTTTGCTTTCCTGAATTTTGCCTTCGATGATATCGGCAACGAACCGTTCCTGTACGACGTCCATGCTGCTGTTCACTTTTTCTTTCAGCAGCTGCGTCTCTGTCTGGACTTCTTTTCGTTTTTCGAGTTCCGTTTTGAATGAAAGTAATTTTTGCTTCAATTCTTCCGGCTTGATCGGTTTGAGCAAGTAAGCTTTGGCTCCGAGCAGAATCGCTTTTTGAGCGAAATGAAATTCGTCGTAGCCGCTGATCAACAGCGTCTGGACGTTTTGAAAACCTTCGAATTCTTCCGTGCAGCGCGACAGCATTTCGATGCCGGACATGCCGGGCATCGAAATATCCGTAATCAGCACGTCAACGGCGCCTTGTTTCAAAACAGCCAAAGCTTCTTCGCCTGTTTCCGCAACCCAAGGCATCGCGTACCCCATGGCTTCCCAATCGATATGCCGCATGATGCCTTCCGTATGCGCGGGTTCGTCATCCACGATCAATGTTTGTATCATGTTCGTCACCTCGTATGATTTGCGGACGTTCGGAGCAAGCCGGAATCACGATAGAAATATTCGTAAATCGGTCTTGCTCGCTCTCGATCATCAATCGCGATCGATGCCCGAAATACAAAAATAGCCGGTCTCGGATATTGGAAATGCCTAACCCGTTTCCGGAACCCGAATAGATGCCTGCTTCGATTTGCTCCAGTTTCGAAGATTCGATTCCGTATCCGTTATCAAAAATCCCGAAATGAACGTTGTCCTCGAAACCGAAAATCTCAATACGTATCGTTGCCCCTTTACGCTGCGCGATACGGCCGTGCAAATAGCAATTTTCGACGATCGGCTGCAGCATGATTTTAGGCACGTAAAAATTCATGACGTCCGACGAAATTTCCCATTCGACTTTGACCCTTCCCGGGTAACGGTGCTGCTGGATGTCCAAATAAGCTTTCACATGCTCGACTTCTTCTTGAATCGAAGTTACGTTTTCATGATTGTTAAGCGCTTTCCGGTAAAACGTCGTCATGGAATCAATCAAATCGACTTGCACCTGATCATTCGAATCCAATGCCCGCCAACGGATCAATCCTAGCGTGTTATAGATAAAATGGGGATTGATTTGCGATTGCAAAGCTCGATACGCCTGCTCTTTCTCTTTGAGCACGGCTTCCGTTTTTTCTTGAACCAGTCTTCGGAGTTGTCCCGTCATCTGATTGAACAACACTTCAAGTTCTCCCAATTCGTCTTGGTTGCGGGTTTTGACTTTTGCTTCGAACACGCCGTTCGAGATATCCCCGACGCGTGCCGCCAACTTGTCGATTCTCCAAACAAGCTGTTTCAAAATAAGCAGCAGCAGCAAAACGGACGTCGATACAAGCAGTGTTCCGCCTATTCCGACCATGATCAAAGTGGGTCTGAGCTTCTTCTCCAACTGACGGATATCGAGCAATGCCATAATTTTCGATTCCGGATCGCTGTCATCCGTCAGCACCCATTTTCCGTCGATTCGATTGGCCGCTTCTCCTGCCTGAAGATAAGGTTCGATTGCGGTATCCGTTACAGGTTTGCCGATATCGTTTCGAACGGACGAAGCCAAGACCCGCTCGCTTTGATCCACGGCATACACTTCTCCGGCTCCCCCGAACGGATCGCGAAAAGCTTCGGCGAAAATCTCGTTATAATCGAGCAGCAGATAGACCAAACCGCAGAGCTCTCCGCTCGTATCGAAAATTTTGTGGCTGACGATGATTTTCGATTTATCTTCTCCTGCATTTTGCCATAAAAGCGGTTCGTTGCTTTCCCTTCTCTGTTCGTACCAGCTTTTCTCCGTTTGGTCGATCAGCAGGCGTTCTTCCGGTTTCCAAAGGATTCCTCCGTCTTGCACCAGCGAATCATTGTCGTGATAAATACGAAAATCGATGATTCCGGGCAAATACCTGGACATCCCTTGAAAAGAACGATCCACGTATCGGATGGTGTCCAGATGCTCCAGGCGTTCCGTATAGTTTCGCGACAGCCTTGCGATCAACTCCCCGTCCGAAGCGGTGCGTATCGCCAGCAGGTCATAACTTTGCTTTTTAAAAGAGAAACTTTGGGAGGTCTGCTTCAAGGCTTCCTGCACCGTGAGAAGATAGTTGGATCTGGCTTCTTTGATGAAATAGTTGCCCACCCCGGCTACTACGATGGATGTAGGCGCGAATACGATTAACAAATACAGCAAAACGATTTTTCTTTTCAAACTCATGGAACGAAATACGGACATGATTTGGGTATTAACCGAATTTTTAAACGTCTCGGCTCCTCCTTTCCCGATAATCGGCACGATATTCAAAAGGGAGCATCTCCTGGGTTCAAGATGCTCCACGCCAAACAATTCGAATATCCGCTTTATTTACTGATCATGGTTTGATACGTATCATTCCATTCTTGCTTCAACTCGCTCCAATGCGCTCTGGCCTCCATGGCCGAATTGAAATCCGTCCAAGCCTTTTCGAACTCCGCATCGTCTTTGGCCAAAATCAGTTTGGCTTTGTATTCTTTTCGGACGCTTTCCAGCTCCGGGCCGTATCGTTCCCAGGCGCCGCCGGAACCGGGTTTAACCTGATCGTAAGGTTCCGCTACGCGGGTCGAGCCCATTTCCCCGATTTTTTCCGAAAATTCCGCCGTTTTGCTTGCCCCTTTGTATTCTCCTCCTCCGTAATTCCACCATGCGTACCATTCTTTTCCGTAATTCGTGATTTGCCATAATTCCGGCGTAAGCCCTGCTTTTTTGGCCGCGTCGCCTGCATTGCGTTTTTCTTTGTAATCGGCGTCGATATAATCCCATTTTCCGTAGGGTTCGCCGGTCCAACCCCAATATTTTCCTTCGGGTCCTTCGCTCACCGCGAAACCTTGTGCCGGATCCGTACCTAAAGCATAATCATAAAATTTTAAAATAGCATCTATATTTTTTGTGTTTTTGCTCACGTAAGTATCATAGGCCGGATACGGATTGATGACTTGCGAGGTCCCCAACCGATCAATGCCTTCAACTTTCGGAAAAGCGATCGGCGCATAAAACCATCCCGGAGCCGTAGGACCGTTAAGTTGTTCCCAAAGCGATGCGTCCAGGTTCCAAAAACTTCCTGCATTCATCGCATAACGTCCGCTTTTGTTTTTCTCGGTGTAGCGTTCTTTTTTGTCGGTGAGCGATTCGGGATCAAGCCAGCCTTCGCGATAAGCTTTGTTCAACCACGCATAAGCTTGTTTATAACCGGGATCTTCGTATTGGAAAACGATCTGCCCGTCTTTCTCGCTGACCGGCGTGATTCCTCCTGCTGCCGCCGTGGTGACGCCAAAGCTGGCAAGCACGGCATTTTCGTCGTTCGAATCGATCAAAATTCCGAGCGGAAGCAATTTTTTACCGGATTCGTCAGTCAGCTCCGATGCTTTTTCCAAATACGTTTCGATGCCTGCTATCGTTTGCAAATCGCTTTCTTTCAACCCTGTTTTCTCCAAAATATCGCTGCGGACAAACCAGGAATTCGACGCCCATCCTTTCCAAGGGTCGACCGGATCACGATCGAAATACGTCGGGATTGACCAGATATGTCCTTCGCCGTCTTTCATTTGTTCTAAATATTCTTTCGGAATTTGCGCTAAATTAGGATATTTATCGGGCATATCGAAATATTGTTCAAGCGGCATCAGGAGATTGGATTTTCTCATCGCGTTATCGACGGTAGTACTTCTTCCGAAAAGAGCCGCGTCTTTGAAGCCTCCCGTGTTGAGTTTAAGATTCAAAGCCGTTGTCGCGTCGCCCTGAGCAGCTTCCGTTTTCACTTCGACTTTGGGGTCCGTATCGCGCCAATATTGTTGGATCAAACTATTGTTGTTCACGGTAGCCGCCCATCCCAGCCAAAGATCGAACGCCGCTTTGCCTTCATTTTCCGCGTTTTCCGAAGTTCCGGTGTCGGAACTGCATCCCGCCAAAACGAACAATACCGCGCAAAGCGACGCAATCAACGGTTTACGCACAAATTTGAATGCCATCTTTTTTTCTCCCCTTTTCGAATATCGTCCATGTTCAGCCTTTGACCGAGCCGATCAATACGCCTTTGACGAAATACTTTTGCAAAAACGGATAAACGCACAGAATCGGCAGCGTACTGACCATGACTACCGCCATTTTGATCGACATCAACGTAATATTTTGCATTGCCGAATCGCGGGCCAGAGCTTCTTGATTGGTATTCGAACCGATGACCGCCGAAATATCGGACGCGGAGAGCAGTTGTTGAAGGAACGTCTGCACGGGAATCAGCTGTTGATCGGTGACGTAAAAAGCTCCGGCAAACCAATCGTTCCAATGCCCGACCGCCGTGAACAGTCCCAACGCGGCCAACATCGGCTTGGACAACGGAACGACGATCGAAAAAAGCACCCGAAACGGTCCTGATCCGTCCAACTCCGCCGATTCGATCAACGCTTCGGGAATCCCGTTGACGAATTTGAGCATGACGAACATATTCCACACCGAAAACATACCCGGAATAATGAAAACCCAGAACGTGTTCAGCAAGCCCAGATGGTTCAATTGAATATATAAAGGAATCAAACCGCCGCTGAACAGCATGGTAATCAAAATGTAAGTCATGATCGGAGCGCGAAACGGAAGCCTTTTATAAGAAAGTCCGTAAGCGGCAAGCAAAGTGATCAACAAACTTGAAAGCGTTCCCAAAATAGTTCGAGCAATCGTTACCAAATAAGCATGACGAATGACTTCATTCCCCAGAACGATTTCGTAATTGGCAAGCGTGAAAGATCTGGGCCATAAATAAACGCCGCCTTTCGCCGCATCGGCGCCTTCGTTCAACGAGATCGCCAACATATACAGAAAAGGATAAATGACTGACGCACAGATCAAAAGCATGACGACGATCAAAACAACTTGCGCCCATCTTTCGCTTCTTGAACGCATAACCCCCATTTTCACCACAATCCTTCGCCATTCATTTTACGGGAAATTTGATTGGTCACCAAGACAAGAATCAAACTGATGACCGAAGACAGAAGCCCGACGGCCGTCGCGATGCTGAAATATCCTTGCTGCAAGCCATTTCTCAGCACGTAAGTATCAAGAACGTCCGCTACAGCCATATTTGCCGTGTTCATGAGCGGATAAATCTGATCCATGCCTACCGTAATCAAGCTCGGAATGCTCAAAATCAATACGATCGAGATTGTAGGCAAAATTCCCGGCAGAGTAATATAACGGATTTGCGCCCATTTCCCGGCCCCTTCGACTTTTGCCGCTTCATAAAGTTGAGGATCGATAGTCGTAATCGCCGCCAAATAAAGAATGGTGTTCCAGCCGGTTTCTTTCCATAAACTGCTGCCGATCACCATGGGCCTGAACCACTCGGTCGAACCCAGGAAGAATATCGGTTCTCCGCCGGATTTTTGAATCATGTCGTTAACCATGCCTCCGTCCATCGTCAGAAAAGCCTGTAAAATGTAAGCCACGACGATCCACGAAAAAAAGTGCGGCAGATAACTGACCGATTGCACGAACCGCTTGAATATCGAGCTTCGGATTTCATTGATCATCAAAGCCAAAAGAATCGGCGCGGGAAAACCGAAAATGAATTTGAATGCCGAAATCCACAACGTGTTCTGTACAACAACCCAAAACTGCGGCTCTTTCAGAAAAGAAAAGTTATCCCATCCGACCCAAGGGCTTTCCCACATGGATGTTCCGATCCGAAAATCGCGAAAAGCGATTTGAATGCCGAACATCGGGACGTAACTGAACAAAAACAATAAAACGACTCCGGGCAGAATCATCATGTACTGCCACCGATACTTTACTAATCTTGCCAACATGTTGTCCCTCCTTTGTTCCCATAGTAACGGATCGAAAAAACCGCGAACATACAGAATGATTGGATTTATTGCGTTTTGATTGGATCGGTTTCAATAAAATAAAAAAAGACGAACCGCGAAGGTTCGTCTTTTCGTTTTCGTTAACAGAATGTTCGCGGCTTAACCGATCGAACCTTCCATCTCGAATTTGATCAATCTATTCATCTCGACCGCGTACTCCATCGGCAGTTCTTTCGTGAACGGCTCGATGAAGCCCATAACGATCATCTGCGTCGCTTCGTTCTCGCTGAGGCCGCGGCTCATCAGGTAGAAGAGTTGATCTTCGGATACCTTCGATACCGTGGCTTCGTGCTCGAGCATCACGTCGTCGTTCAGAATTTCGTTGTACGGAATCGTATCCGACGTGGATTGGTTATCCAGGATCAGCGTATCGCACTTGATGTTCGACTTGGCGCCCGTCGCTTTGCGACCGAACGAAGCCAGACCTTGATACGTAACTTTGCCGCCGTGCTTACTGATCGACTTGGAAATGATTGTCGACGTCGTATCCGGAGCCAAGTGGATCATTTTCGCGCCCGCGTGCTGATGCTGGTCTTTACCGGCAACGGCAATCGAAAGTACGGAACCTTTGGCGCCGCGTCCTTTGAGAACGACAGCCGGATATTTCATCGTCAGTTTGGAGCCGATGTTGCCGTCGACCCATTCCATATTGGCGTTTTCTTCCGCAACCGCGCGTTTCGTTACGAGGTTGTAGATGTTGGACGACCAGTTTTGGATCGTGGTGTAACGAACGCGGGCGTCCTTCTTCACGATGATCTCGACGACCGCGCTGTGCAGCGAGTTCGTGCCGTAGACCGGAGCCGTGCAGCCTTCGACGTAGTGCACGAAGCTGCCTTCGTCGGCGATGATCAATGTGCGTTCGAATTGGCCCATGTTTTCCGAGTTGATCCGGAAGTACGCTTGCAGAGGCACTTCGCACTTCACGCCTTTCGGCACGTAGATGAAGCTGCCGCCGGACCATACGGCGCTGTTCAGAGCCGCGAATTTATTGTCGGAAGGCGGAATGACTTTGGCGAAATGTTCTCTCAGGATCTCCGGGTGCTCTCTAAGAGCCGTATCCGTATCCATGAAGATAACGCCTTGGTCTTCCAGTTCCTTCTGCATATTGTGGTAAACGACTTCGGATTCGTACTGCGCCGAGACGCCGGCGAGGAACTTCTGTTCCGCTTCCGGAATGCCCAGCTTGTTGAACGTTTCCTTGATCTCGCTCGGAACTTCTTCCCACGTTTTGCTTTGTCCTTCGGACGGCTTCACGTAGTATTGAATCTCGTCGAAGTTCAATTCGCTCAGGTCGCCGCCCCATGTAGGCATCGGCATTTTTTGGAACTGCTCGAACGATTTGAGGCGGAAATCGAGCATCCATTCCGGTTCGTTTTTCATTTTCGAAATGGAGATGACGATTTCCTTGGTCAGGCCTTTGCCGCTCTTGTAAATCGACTCGTGTTCATCGCGAAAACCATATTGGTACTCGTCGCTAATCGGTGCTTCTTTAGCCATGGTGATTCCTCCCTTTCGTTAGTGGGCTTCCCTTTCGATCCCCTTGCGCAGGGCATTCCAGGCAAGCGTCGCGCATTTGATGCGGGCAGGGAACTTGTTGACGCCCGATAAAGCTTCGATATCTTCGTATTCGTCGAACTCCACGTCTTCGCCTTTCATCAAAGAAGAAAAGCGTTCGGCAAGTTCAAGCGCCTGCGGCAGCGTTTTTCCTTTGACGGCTTCCGTCATCATCGACGCGGAAGACATGCTGATCGAACAGCCGTCGCCGGTATAGCGCGCGTTTTTGACGATTCCTTCTTCCAACTGAAGCTGAAGCGAAATTTTGTCTCCGCAGGTCGGATTGTTAAGGTCTATCGTTACGCCCTCGTCTTCGAACTTGCCTTTATTCCGAGGGTTTTTGTAGTGGTCCATGATGACGCGGCGGTACAGGTCGTCAAGTTGCATCTCCAAAATACTCCTTTGTCCGGATCAAGGCGTCGATCAGACGGTCGATGTCTTGTTCGTTATTATACAGGTAAAAGCTGGCGCGGGCCGTCGAGCTGACTTCCAGCCAACGCATGAGCGGCTGGCAGCAGTGATGACCGGCCCGAATCGCGACGCCGTAAGAATCCAGAACGGTCGCGACGTCGTGCGGATGCACGTCGTCCAGGTTGAAGGTTACGATGCCGACCTTGCGGTCTTGCGGACCGAATACTTTCAGCCCGTCGATTTCCTGAATTCGGTTCATCGCGTAAGCAGCAAGGCGATGCTCATGCTCGGCTACGTTATCCATGCCCAGCTCGTTCAGGAAGTCGATCGCAGCGCCAAGCCCGACTGCTCCGGCGATAATCGGCGTGCCGCCTTCGAAGCGCCACGGAAGATCTTTCCACGTCGATTCGTACAGGCCGACGTCGTCGATCATTTCCCCGCCGAATTCAACCGGCTCCATCTTCTCCAATAATGCTTTCTTGCCGTACAAAGCGCCGATACCGGTCGGTGCGCACATTTTATGACCCGAGAGCGCATAAAAGTCGCAATCCAGATCCTGCACATCCACCTTCATATGCGGCGTACTTTGCGCTCCGTCTACGACGATAACCGCACCGTGCTTGTGCGCGAGCGCTCCGATCTCTTTGACCGGATGCACGACGCCCATAACGTTGGACACGTAAGCGATCGCCACGATCTTCGTCTTGTCGGTAATGACTTTCGCAGCAGCTTCAACGTCGATCGTACCGTCCGGATTCGGCTCGATATACTTCAGAACCGCTCCTTTGCGTTTCGCCAACTGTTGCCACGGAATCAGGTTACTATGGTGTTCGATCGGCGTGAGAACGATCTCGTCGCCTTCGTTCACGTTGGCATCCCCGTAAGAAGCCGCAACCAGGTTAAGACCTGTCGTTGTCCCGCGATTGAATACGATCTCTTCGGGATGGGCCGCACCGATAAACGCTGCGACCTTTTCCCGTGCGCCTTCGTAGGCATCGGTTGCCCGGCTGCCCAGCGTATGCACGCCGCGGTGCACGTTGGAATTATCCAACTCGTAATAGCGGCGTACCGCATCCAGAACGGCGCGCGGCTTCTGCGAAGTCGCGGCGCTGTCCAGATAAACGAGCGGATGCCCGTTCACTTCCTGGTTGAGTATCGGGAATTGCTCCCGAACCGAGGCGTTCATTACTGCCCCAGCTTTCTTTCAACGATGCGCTGCAAGCGGGTACGCAGCAGTTCGAGCGGAATTTCTGCGATAATCGGCGCCAGGAAGCCGTAAATGATCAAACGCTCGGCATCCAATTTGGAAATACCGCGCGACATCAGGTAGTACACTTGCTCCGGATTGACTTTGCCTACCGAAGCGGCGTGTCCGGCCATAACGTCGTCTTCGTCGATCAGCAGGATCGGGTTAGCGTCACCGCGGGCAGCCGGGCTCAGCATCAGAACTTTTTCCGTTTGCTGACCATTGGCTTTCGTTGCGCCGTGTTCGATCTTCGTGATGCCGTTGATGATCGATTGCGCTTCTTCGCGCATGACCGCACGGGTAAACATGTCGCTTTCGGACGATTTGCCGAAGTGAACGGCGCGCGTCGTGAAGTTGAGTTTTTGCGTGCCGGAACCGATCGCGATGATTTTGGCGTCGGAATGCGTGCCGTTGCCGTTCAGCGAAGTTGCCGTATCCGCAATCGTATCGCCGTCGTTCATCTCGCCGACGATCCATTCGATGTCCGCATCGTTCGACAGCAGGGCGCGACGGTAAGAAAGATCCGTCACTTCTTTGCCGAACTGGTGAACCGTCGCGTATTGAACTTTCGCGCCGTCCAGCGCGATGACTTCAACCACGCCGTTATGCAGCACTTTGCCGTTCAGTCCCGTCGATACGTAGTTGTCTACGTAAGTCACTCGGCTGTTCGCGTCGGCCACGACCAGAATATGCGGCGCGAATGTCGCCGAAGCGTCGTCGGTCAGGAATACCGCTTGCAGCGGCACTTCCAATTCAACGTTTTTCGGTACGTACAGGAAGACTCCGCCTGTCCATGCCGCATAGTGAAGTGCAGACACCTGATGCTCGCTTGTTTTCACGGCAGTACCCAGATGTTTTTTGACCAGCACTTCATGCTCGCGCGCAGCCGTTTCCAGATCGGTGAAGATTACGCCTTTTGCGCGCAGTTCTTCCGACAATTCCGTGTACACGACGCCGGAGTTGTGCTGAACGATCAGATTATGCGTGCCTTCTTCGATGAATTCCTTCGTCGCGGCAGGCAGTTCTTCTCTCGATGCCGCTTTGGCAACCGATTTAAACGCGCCGTAAGCGCTCAGGTCCCAACGGTCGAGCTTGGTTTTTTCCGGCTTCGGCAGTTCCAGGGAAGCAGCCAGTTCCAGCGCTTGCAGACGGCGTTCGGTCAGCCATGCGGCTTCGCCGCGGGCTTCCGCCCATTCCTTGATCTGCGCGGCCTGTACCGGAAGAATGGTTTGTAAGGTCATAATCGGTGTTCCTCCTTCCGCTTCTTATTGAATTATGCTTCTTGTTCTTGTCCGACCGTCTCGTCCGTGATGCCGAGCTCTTCCTTGATCCAATCGTAACCGTCTTGCTCCAGGCGCGCCGCGAGTTCCGGTCCGCCGGATTTCACGATACGACCTTGCATCATGACGTGCACGAAGTCAGGCGTAATATAGTTCAGCAAACGCTGATAGTGGGTAATGATCAGGAATCCGCGATCTTCGTTCTTCATTTCGTTCACGCCGTTCGCAACGATGCGCAGGGCGTCGATGTCGAGACCGGAGTCGATTTCGTCAAGGATCACGACTTTCGGATCGAGCATCATCATTTGCAGAATTTCGTTACGCTTTTTCTCGCCGCCGGAGAAACCTTCGTTCAGGTAACGGTGCGCGAATTCAGGGTTCATTTCCAGACCCTTCATGCTGCTTTCCATTTGGCGGATGAACTTGATCAGCGAGATTTCGTTGCCTTCGCCGCGACGCGCGTTGATCGCGCTGCGCAAGAAGTCGGAATTCGTGACGCCCGCGATTTCGCTCGGATACTGCATCGCGAGGAACAGACCCGCAAGCGCGCGCTCGTCGACGCCCATTTCCAGCACGTCTTCGCCGTTAAGCGTAGCCGAACCTTCGGTTACTTCGTATTTCGGATGCCCCATCAGTGCGGAAGCCAGCGTACTTTTGCCGGTACCGTTCGGTCCCATGATCGCGTGGATTTCCCCGCCGTTCATTTCCAGGTTGATCCCTTTCAGAATTTCCTTGCCTTCGATCTCAGCTTTGAGTCCTTCGATGACGAATTTAGTTGCCATGTTCAGCGTCCCTCCAGAAATATAATGGTGAATCCGTGATATCCTTTTGATCAAGCGCTCTAATCAAAATAATTATAACCTTGTAATGATTATAAACTGATTATCGTTGATACTCAATTTATTTTACCCGAATTTATTTTACAGTTCAACGAATCGACATACATTTAAAAATTAAATCGTGTTAATAATGAATGTTGTGCAACCATTTGTATGGAGAAACGGACGTTTCAAAAGGAAAACCCGATCCAAAACGGACCGGGTTTTCTTGGTATGGACATGTATTGAATATTTCGTAAACTCGGTTTTTAGTGTCCGAGGAACGAACGCAGCATCCACATATGCTTTTCGAGATCTTGCTTCATGCTGATCAGCATGTCGCTCGTTGCTTGGTCATGCGCTTCTTCGGCCAACTCCAGGCCTTCCTGCATCTCTTCGGCTACAGTCGCGAAATCTTCGATCAGCGTTTGTACCATCGTGCGATAGTCTTCGCCGCCGGCTGCTTCCTGAATGCTGGACAATTCCAGGTATTCTTTCATCGTAGCGGCCGGGCTGGCTTTGATCGTCAGCATGCGTTCTGCCACTTCGTCCATTTTCTCCGTGACTTCGTTGTAGAGTTCTTCGAACTTCACGTGCAGCGTATAGAAGTTTTCGCCTTTGACGTACCAGTGGAAGTTATGGATTTTAACGTAAAGAACGTTCAGGTTCGCAACCTGGCGGTTCAGGATTTCCTCAATTGTTTTAGTTTGTGCTTCTGTTTTTGTTTTATCCATGGTTAATCCCTGCTTTCGTTAAATTTTATCCGTCACGCCGAACATGCGGGCTTGAAGGATTATTTGGTAAAATCTCGCGGCGACCCATGTGCTTTTCGCCGTTTCTAGTTACCTTTTACCCGTACGAAAATCAGGCGAAACAAGTCGAACCTTCAAAGCGATGTCCGTTTTGCGACGAGTTGGCACTGCTTCGTTGTGTAACTTTTATCACAGAAGAACGCTTGCTCGCTTCCATCCATTAAACTGGATAATTTCCCGGCGTGACAGCCCCTCTGGGACTAGGATTATGCCAAAAGTCATGGTATCATGAAAGGACGCGGGATTCCGATTTCCACTAAGCTCGGATCCAAATTTGAACTGGTTAAGACCGGGGGAATTATGAACAATAAGACATCGCAAGAACGTTCCGGATTTTTATTCAATGTTGATATTCTGATTGACGGTTCGACAAACGCCCAAGCCTTACAGTCCCTTTTGGCACTTCTCAACGCCTCGGACAAGGTCGTCGATCTTCGCGTGAATTCCGGCCTTGAGCTCGGTCAAATCATCGAAGCCTCTTTGTCCAATCTCAAGACGAATTACGTTGAAAAATCCAGGGCAGGCCTCTCCTCGGCAAAAGGATTACAGTTCAAACATGCCGCGGCTGCCGAAAGCGCTCTAAAAGCTGCGCAAAAAGCAACTCAACCCGTAGCCGCCGCGCCGTCGGCTTCGTTTTTAACGCCTGACGATATTCGGGATAGCATTAGCAAAAACCGCTTGGTTCGCCTGATCGTCAATAAACCGGGGGGTACTCGATTGAGCATCCCGTGCCGGATCCTCAACTTCGACGAAGCAGCCCAAATGCTGAGCGTCTATCACGTTGACGAAAAACAAGTGTACAGCTTCTCGCTAAACGAAATCGACGAGCTGACCGGACAGTAATTTTTCCAAGATCAGCATGTCCAAACGCCTTTCCCAACATCTTCATTTAGGCAAACGATATTCGCAAAGAAAAGACCGAGTGAACGTTCCCGTTCACTCGGTCTTTTCTTCTCAATAAACCCTCTCAAGAAAACCTAACGTAACTGGAAGCGAAAAGACGGAGAGAAAAATTCAGTGAAAAACGCCTTTGAACTTGGAAAACCTCTACTCGAATTTCATTCCGGTTTTCCAAGTGAGACAGCGTTTTGAACGAATTTATCTCGAAGTCTTTTCGCTTCCCATCGACAACGCAAGCAAAATCCACCCCGCAATAAAAGCGACTCCGCCCAGCGGCGTAATCGGCCCGAAGATTTTAAGCCCGGTTGTGCTCAGCAAGTACAAACTGCCCGAGAACATGACGATACCGGCAAAAAATAACCAAGCCGCCCAGGTCAGTCTTCGAGATTCGCCCCATACTCCCATCGCAATAGACGCAATCAACATGGCAAGTGCATGGATAAAATGATACTGAATGCCGGTCTGAAACGTCTTTAACGCGTCTTCACCGATCTGTTCGCCAAGAATGTGGCTGCCGAAAGCCCCTAATCCAACGCCGATCATGGCGACGATACAAGCAACGATCGCAATTTTCCGCTGCATACATTCCCTCTTTTCCTTTTTTAACTTGAAACCTGTTTGCAGGCTCTTCGTTTCGCCTTGCAAATCGACTTTCATTATAGGATGTTATGAAGGCAAAGGCCAGAAAAAGGCGAAAACTTCATTATTTTTCGCGATCCGTTCAGCTTATGGCCGGGTAATACTTATTAATTCCCTACCTGCTTCCGATGTGTATTTTAACTGAAACCAGATGATTAGTCGCTGCGTATTACGGGAGACAGTCGGCAATTCAGGGTTGCTTTTTGATGCGGAATATGAAAGAGTAATCACGTAAAAGCTTCCAAAATAAAGGAGAGTTGAAGCATGGATAATCGGTTTCCACCATCCGACGGCAAAGATGACCGTCAAAACGGGCCGGATCTTCGCAAAGATCCTTACCGGAACGAATCTGAACCCAACAACAATTTCGGAGACCCGTATCGCAGCGAACCCGACGGACGCGGTTATGACGACCGGGTTAACCCGCCGTTCAGCCCTTACGATTCGTATCCGCAAGGCGATCGCCCTCAAGAACGTCTCAAACATTCCGGAGTCGGCATCGCTTCGTTCGTGCTTTCGCTGCTCAGCATCGCCTTGTACGTGGTCTTTGTCATTTCGGCGTTCAGCGTCGTGTATTCGCTTGGCGAAGTGGGAAGCACGGTAAATTTCGACGTGAACTCAGCTACAGAAGAACAGCTGATGAGCGTCGGGCTTAGCGCCATCGTCCTCATTTTCAGCGTTCTCGGCGCAGCCGTGTTGAATCTGGTCGGCGCGATTCTGGGCATCGTCGGTATCGTATCCAAGACGCGCAAAAGAGTCTTTGCCGTGATCGGTACCGTCTTGAACGGCTTGTGCCTGCTCGGCGGAGGCGGCTTTATTATCTTCAGCACAGTGATCGGAGCCGGCGGCCTGTAAAAAGTCTCTTTTGCCAACATAAGCGATAGCAGCGCGATTCTCAAAAAAGGCCGACGCTTCACCAGCGTCGGCCTTTCGTCTGCCGATTCGCTTCGGATCATGATATACTGTTAGCTGCGGAGAATGTCTCTACATACGTTGTCTCGCCCGATTTGCAACCCGACATCAATTGCTTGCCGAAGACAATGTAACAGCTTTGCTTATTTCGCCCGCTTGCTTTTTAAGTGTGCGGGAGCGTCCATGAGGAGATGAATATGCCCAACATTCGAATTTTTTCTGACAGTACCAGCGATCTGCCTGCCGGGCTAATCGAGCAATACGGCATTGGAATCGTACCGCTGTACGTCGTTTTCGAGGATCAAACTTACCGTGATGGCGTAGACCTTACCCCATCCCAGCTATTTGATAAAGTCGCCCGTCAGGGCAAGCTACCCAAATCCGCAGCCCCTTCGCCGGCCGATTTCGGTCAAGCGTTTGCTCCTTATATTGAAAAAGGGGAGCGTATTCTGTATATCAGTCTCTCTTCCGAGCTGTCATCCACGTATCAGAACGCCCGGATTGCCGCCGATGACTTCGATCCGGGCAGCGTAACGGTCTTTGACTCGCTAAATCTCTCGACGGCAATCGGCATTCAAGTGCTTCAAGCAGCCCGTCTTGCCGAAGCCGGTGCGGAGATTGACGAGATCGTGCGCAAGCTGGAACGCATGCGTCCCGAGGTGGAGACCGAATTCGCGATCGACACGCTGGAATATCTGCACAAAGGAGGGCGCTGCTCCGGCATGCAAAACCTGATCGGAAGCCTGCTCAGCATTCGCCCGATTATCAAGGTCAACGACGGCAAGATGACACCGGCTTACAAAGTTCGCGGGAAGCGGGAAAAAGCGATCGACAAGATGCTGCAAAACCTGCTGGTCAACAAAGACCGGATCGAAGGACCTGTGGTCGTCGTGAACGCGCACGCCGAGGAAGACGCGATTCAAATGCGCGAATTTATTCTTCGGGAAACGAATGTAACGGAAGTGCTGATGCCTTCGGCCGGATGCGTCATTTCGACGCACTGCGGTCCAGGCACAATCGGTCTGATGTACGCCAAAAAAAGCTAAATCCCTTTATCAAAAAAGACCGCCGTTTTCTCCAGCCCAAGGAGAGGAAACGGCGGTCTTTTTTTATTCTTCGCACAACATCGGCAAAGTGAACGAGAAGACCGATCCGGCCCCCTCTTGGCTTTCTGCCCAGATCGTTCCTCCCATCCGCTCGATCCAACGTTTACAGATGGCGAGCCCCAGACCGGTTCCTTCATAACTGCGAGCCAGCGTCGAAGAATGAATTTGGGAAAACGGCTGGAACAATAGTTCCATTTTGTCTGCCGGAATCCCGATCCCGCTATCGCGAACTTCGACTTTGAGTACGCAGCGCGCCATCTCTCCGTGACCCGTACGCGGCCGAACCACGCATTCCGCAAACACTTCGATCAGCCCTCGCGGCGTAAATTTAACGGCATTACCGACAAGGCCTACCATGATCTGCCGGAGTTTCCCTTCGTCCCCAACCAACTCTGAAGGGAATCCGTCGGCAATTTGAAGCGCCAACTCGACGCCGGACGTCTGTGCCTGGACCGAAAAAGCTTCGACCGATTCTTCGATCAAGCGGCGCGCCCGGAACGGCTTGTTCTCAAAACGCAATGCCCCGCTCTCCGCAGCATTAAAATCAAGGACTCGATCGACAACGGCCTGCAGGCCTCGCCCGCTTAGCAGCAGCACTTCCATATAATCCTGCTGTTCCAAGGTCAATTCGGTTTGCTGCATCAATTCCGCCATGCCGAGCACGCCGCCGAGCGGCGTGCGTAGTTCATGGCTCATCAGGCTCAAGAACTTCGTTTTGGCAGCAAGTCCGCGTTGCGCTTCGTCTTTTTGCCTAACGATCTCCGCTTCGCTGGTCACATCCTTGAAAACGACGACGGCTCCTGCCGGTTCGCCGTTTTCGAATAACGGATTCACCCGGTACTCGACCAACAGGCTGCTTCCGTCTTTGCGCCAGAATACTTCACCGCGAACTTCCCGGACAATGCCTTCGCGCATTGAACTGTGAATCGGACACTCCTCCACCGGATACGGACTGCCGTCGGCGCGGCTGTGATGAATCAGATCGTGATTATAGATATTTTGGAATTCTTCGATTTCGTACCCGAGCATCTGCGCCCCTGCCTGATTGATGAATACGGAGCGCCCTTCGCGATTGATCTCATAAATTCCTTCCGATACCGCATTCAGGATTGACGTGTATTGATCCGTCAATTCCCGGCTTCGCTGCATCTGCCGCTTCGACTCCGTAATGTCGAGCGCGATCATATACACCCCCAACACTTGTCGATCGACAATGATCGGCAGCGTAGTGAGATTCACGTCGATCCGCTGTCCGTCAGTTGCCAGAAGCTGCGCCTCGAAGTTGCCGGAATGTCCGCTTAGGGCGTACTCGAACCGTTGCTCTAGCAGCATGGACGACTCCGGTGCAAAAAAATGAGCATAAGGTTGTTCGGACAACTCGCGATGCGAATAACCGGTCATCGCTTCCAAATTCGGATTGACCGACAAACAACGTCCCTCGGGATCAAAGGACAAAATCCCCGCCGGGTTATATTCAAACAACGAATGGTACAGACGTTCCTGCTCGCGCAATTTGCGGTTCCGATGTTCGTCCTCCGTGATGTCTTTGGCAATCGCATATACGCCTACCCGAACATCGTCTTGTTCGATGGCTACATACGTAATCGCCAGCATTCGCTTTTCGCCGTCTCTGCGTATAATTTCAAGCTTGAACTCCAGTCTTTTTTGCGTGTCCATCGCGTTCCAGTAAAGCATACTTCGGCCCGGTTCGCGATTGGCGGAAAAATCGCGCAGCGTCATGGATTGCATCTCTTCAAAAGTATAACCGGTGATCTGTTCGGTCGCAGGATTCGCATAGACCAGATCTCCCGCCATGTTCATCACGTAAATGGCGTCGGGATGGTGAAAAAACAGCGGGCGATACACTTCACTTTCCGCAACCGTTTCTCCTAACAAGCCAAATGAATTTTTCAAGGCGGACTCCCTTCGTTTCACACATCGTCTCTTGACTCATTTTATCTCAATTTTTCTTTAAAAAACAGGGAGTACCGAACGGGTTTGCCGAATTTATTCCGCTTCCTTTTTCCTGTTGCGTCAGTCACGCTTGCTTGTTGTTATATAGAGATAGAGATAGAGCCTACATAGAAGGGACGAACGGAATGGGCAATGATGAATTATGGGCGACGCATCGCAGCGGTACGATCATGCGCGCGTCGGGCAACCGGCAATACGAACCCAAGCGCCCTCGCGGCAAAAAAAACAAACGCAGCACTCCGCTGACGACCGGAAAGATCATATGGCGACTGGTTATTTTGCTGGCGGTGTGGCTGCTCGCGGTGTTGTTGTATCAGATGAATAAGCCGCTGCCGGAAGGAATTTCTTACGAAAGCCCGGTCTATCGCACGAACCAGGTCGATTTCTTATACGATTTGACCTATCCGGCGCAGACTCGCGAATTCACGCAGGACCGGCAAATTTTTGATCGAACGCTTGAAATGATTCAAGAAGCGGAACAGTTTATCGTGATCGACGTGTTTCTTTTCAACGATTATACGCATGAAGGGCAGCAATACCCGAAGGTTAGCGCCAAACTGGCCAAAACGCTGATCGAGCGCAAACAGGCCGTGCCGGAGCTCGATATCGTGTTTATTACGGACGAGGTCAATACGAATTACGGCTCGTCTTCCAACGCGCTGCTGGAAAGCATGAAAAAAGCCGGGATTCGAGTCGTCGTCACAAATACCGATCCGCTGCGCGATTCGACTCCGATCTACTCGGCCGTTTGGCGCACGTTTATTCAATGGTTCGGTCAGTCCGGCAACGGTCATATTCCGAACCTGATGGCCAGCGACGGGCCGGATATCACGCTTCGTTCTTATTTGAAGCTGCTGAACGTCAAAGCCAACCACCGCAAAGCTTTTATTACGGAAAAAAGCGCGATCGTCTCCAGCGGCAATATTCATGATGCGAGCGCCTATCATTCCAATGTCGCGCTGGAAGTCAGCGGCCCGATTATCGGCGATCTGCTGAAAGCCGAGCAAGCGGTGTTGGACTTCTCCGGCGGCGGTACGCTGCCCGTATATGCGGGCAGCACCGAACAAGACGCAAACGCCCCTTACGCGGTACGATATCTGACCGAAGGCAAAGTGCATCAGCATGTACTGGCGGAAATCGACAAAGCAAGCGAAGGCGATACGGTGTGGATGGGCATGTTTTATCTTGCGGATTACGACGTGATGCAGTCGCTGATCGACGCATCGGATCGGGGCGCGGAAGTTCGCTTGGTGCTTGATCCCAACGAAAATGCATTCGGCCGGGACAAGATCGGGATTCCGAACCGCCCAGTCGCTGCCGAATTGCATGAAGAATCGCCGGAAGACATTCAGATTCGTTGGTACAACACGACCAAGGAACAATACCATACCAAAATGCTGTTTATCGATCGGACCGAAGGCCAAAGCAGCATCCTGGCCGGTTCGACCAATTTCACTCCGCGCAACCTCAAAGATTATAACCTGGAAAATGAATTGTTCGTGGAAGCACCGACCGACAGCGAATTGACCGGCGACGTGCGCGGCTACTTCGAACGGATCTGGAACAATGACGGCGCCGAATATACGCTGGATCTGGACGAACATTTGGAAGCGACAACCTGGATCAAAGATATTTTGTACCGGATACAGATGAGACTCGGATTTACGACGTTTTAAAAAAGCAGGTTGTCTAAGGAAATATCAAAAATGCAGTTCGCTCCTGTGAAGGAACGAACTGCATTTTTTGTCATTCCCCGTAAAATCCAAGTTTAAATACGCGGCTTCTTTACGATTTGAGATGACTATCGAAAAACTCGCCGACTTTATCAAGCACGTCGCTCCGGGTCAACATCTCCGCCGTGGAGTGTCCCGTTCCCTCCAGTACGCACAATTCGGAAGGAACATCGGCTTGCGTAAGCGCATCATGCAAGATTCGGCTTTGGCGCAAAGGGACGGTTGTGTCCGCATCTCCATGCACGATGAGGAACGGAGGAACTTCGCGTCCGTCCAGATAGTGCGTCGGATTGGTGCTGCGCGCAAGCTCCGGCTTCATTCGAATCGTACCGCCGAGCATCAATGCCATTACAGGCATATGGAACTCGCTTTGGAAGTCCAGCTCGATATCGATCGGACCGCTGAAATCGACAACCGCCTGAACTCGCGTAGACTGCTGCAAATCATCGGCGGTCTCGAATTCCGGCGAACCGCCCGTCACCCCTAGCAGCGCCGCCAGTTGTCCTCCTGCCGAGTGTCCCCATACGCCGACGCGACTGCCGTCAATGCCGTACTTGTCCGCATTGGCACGCAGGAAACGCAGCGCACTCTTGACATCTTCGATCTGTGCGGGAAAACGCGCTTCATGCGCCAACCGATACTCGATCGCGGCTACTGCATACCCCTGCTCGGCAAAACGAACAAGTTGAGGCAAATTGCGCGCCGAATTACAGCTGACCCAAGCTCCGCCTACAATCCATATAATCAGCGGCGCCGGTCTTTCCGCAGCCGGAAGCAGCAGGTTCATACTGAGCGTCTTGCCTCCTGCAAAACGCGCGAACTGCACGTCCGGTACAAGTCGGACAAAAGCTTGGTCCGGCTTGCGCGCCGACCAGGTTGATTCTCCATTCATGAACATTCTCTCCGTTTCTCTACGCAAAATTTTTCAACGCTTCATGCAATCTATTATGTTCATCATAGCATATCTGATTGGCGATCCTAAAACCCTACTCTCATCGCAAGCTCTGCCATCGTATCCGCATGAAAAAAGGTTCCCTCCCAAGATCATTCGGAAGAGAACCTGAATATTCGACTGTGCCGAATGCCTGCTGCGCTTAAGCCGCTTCTTGCGCCAATCGTCCCGGACCGATCTCTTGCGTCTGTTGACGGGAGATAATGAACAGTACCGACCAGATCAAGATAAAGCCGATCACCTGCGCCGGCGTGACTACCTCGCCGCCGTACAACCAGTTCACGAGCACGCCGACCATAGGGAAGCTCAATTCGGCCAATGTCGCCACTGAAGCTTTAGTCGTTTTCAGTCCTTTGTAATAAGCCAGAAGGCTAAGCAGACCTGGCAGCAACGCTTGCAGAAGCAAGTTCACGCCAACCAATGTAAGTGCGATTCCGCCTGCCGGCAGCGCCCAAGCCGCACCTTCGCTGGCTGTAATCGCGAGCAGCAGCGGCAAAGCCAGAATGAAGCGCAGCGAAGTCACGGTCTCGTATTTCAGCTTGCCTACCATATAGCGTCCCATAACCGTCGATCCGCCCCACAGTGCCGCAGCACCCAAAGCGAGCAAGCTGCCCAGTTGCATAAACTCGCCCGCGTGACCGAACGGAACCGTAAAGCCGAACGTCAGCAAGTACGTACCGCCCAGCGCAACGAGGAACAGCGGACCGAATTGACGCGGCAGCGATTCTTTCAACATGAAGTGCGCCAAAACAATCGCGAACAGCGGTTGAAGCTTTTGCAGCAAAAGTACTGTATTGAATGCTCCGCCCGCATGCTGCAGAGCCAGCGTGAACATCAAGGTCGCCAGAGCCGAACCGCCCCAGGAAATGAACAGCAACGCACCGATTTGACGCCATCCCAAACCTTTCAGTTCCGTCCGGTTTTTCCAAAGAATCGGCGCCGCGACAAGTCCGATAATGACATGTTCCAGCAAAACGATCTGCGAAGAGGTCATCGATTCCAACAGCAAAATCCGGAACAGCGGATCGATGCCCCACATGGCCGCGCCGAGTACGATCAACCAAAATCCGCTTCCTGCTTTGGAAAAGAAGGAGCTTCCTTTGCCTCCTGTGCTTGCTTGAGTAAAGTCGTTGCGATTGGCTGTTTTCATTTCCCTAGTCTCCTCATCTGAATAAGGGGGATCATACGCGCAAAAAGCCCCGAAGACCGGAAGATCCGGCGTTCGGGGCGGTTTTTACGTTAATCGAAGGGTCGAGCGGTTCAACAAACACGAAGCGAGTATCCGTTGGCAGGTTCCTCAAAAAAACCTACAGTCGGCTCGCACCGGCATGTCTGCGCTTGATCTTCTCCCATCCGGACTGTACCGTCGGCTCTGGAATCGCACCAGATCAGTCCCGATCGTTCATGACGAACGATGCGAGAGTCGCGGGCTAGATTTGCGTCGCAAACCATTACCGCCGGTCGGGAATTTCACCCTACCCCGAAGATCCTTTATTCATTTATTTTTTATAATCTTATTTTAAAACAAATCCAGACGATATGCATGTGAAAATTGTCACGATATTCGTACATTTCCCGATATTCGCAAAAATGATCGAGAATGATGTCGTCTTTCGCAAACTTTCATCTGCGTTCAGTCTTTCAAGTCTGGTTTCATCATAAACCATGTTACACACTTTTACAAGCTACTGAATAAAATAAAGTTAGTTTCCGGGTTGCGTATTCCTTTACGGCGAATTTTCGCTGTCTGTTTCGCCGCTTTCCTCAGGTTCCCATGGATAACTTTTGGTCAAAAACTCCGCCAATGTCCGGCTTGCTTCTCTGCGCTGCTTGCGCATCTCCGCCCGAATCGGCGCACTCTCGTGCAGCTTCCGTTCTTCTTCGGTCTCCGGATACACAGGCGTAACTTCCGTCTTGCGCCCGTGGTCGTCCAACGCGACAAAGGTCAAAAAAGCCGTCGCCGCAATCTGGCGCTCCCCGGTTTTCAGATCCTCGCGAACGACCTTCACGAACGTCTCCATCGAGCTGCGTCCCGTCCAGGTCACGAACGATTCCAGCGTCACCGAATCGGTCATATAGATCGGATACAGAAAATCGACCGAATCCGTCGAAGCGGTAATCGTATTCGCTCTCGACAGCTTCGCTGCGGCAATCGAAGCGATATCGTCAATATACGCCATCAACCTCCCGCCGAACAACGTCTGATAGCTGTTCACATCGGTCGGAAACACGCGCGCCATTTTATAACTTCTCGTCGTACGAATCGGAATCCCTTCCATCTCTTGCACTTCCTTCTTTGTGTTGATGATCTCGTTTGTCCATTATACGCCTCCGTGACTCAGGCGTACAAACCCTCTGCGTGGGAAGACCGGGGGCGCTGCGGGGAGAATTCGTTTCGGTCGCTGTCTCAATCGGGAAGCTGGATGGAATTTAACAAGGAGGCTTCCCGATTTCAAAGGCGAGCGCTTCGCTCCTACACGAACTCTCCCCTCCGCTAAGGGTCTTCCCAAGCATCGGCTTGGCCTCGCTCGATCTGTTTTTTTAATTAAAAAACAGACGCCGTCTCTTTTCAGACGGCGCCCAGATTTAAAAATGATTTTATATTCCCGGCGAAGCGGGTGCGGAGGGAGAAATTTAGTGTAGGAGCGATAGCGTTCGCCTTTGACTTTGGGAAGCTTCCTTATAAATTTCAATTAGGCTTCCCAAAGTCAACACGCGACCGGAACGAATTTCTCCCGCAGCACCTCCCCCAGCTTCCCACGAATAGGAACTTATTTTTGAATTTTAATAAAATCAGCCATCGATTGAACAGAGACGGCGCCTGGAGCACCGTGGGACAAGGTGCCTTCGGTTTGGCGCGCCCAGAATTCGACGACGATTTTTTCGCCCGGCACGAGGTCGAAGTAGTTGTCGGTGAAGACGCCTTCGGCTTCGGCGGTCAGCCAGACTTGTTTTGCCAGAATGTCCGTTTCGAGCGCAATCGTTGTACGGCCTTCGCCGTCGTCGGTGCGGGTGACGCGGATGTTCGGCGCGGACAGTTCAATCTCGCGTGCCGGCACGAAATAGTGCGTGCGCTGATCGATGACGCGGCCGTCTTGTTCCAGTTCGGCCAACAATACCGTGCGCTCCGCAATTTCTTCGCCGAGCAGTTCGGTCACTTTCGCCGAGTAGACTTTCTCCGCGCTGTTCGCTTTGGCTTCTACAGGAAGTACCTGCTCGCTCCGAACTTCGCCGCCGAAGCTCAGCAGTCGGATGCGCAGCGATGCGGATTCCGCTTGTAAATGATCGTTCAGAACGTGGAAATTCAGGTCTTCTCCGTTCGTGCCGTCGATCGATACGGACAGATCGCGGAAGCTGCGGCGAGCGTAGTAGTGCAGCGCCTTCCAGCGGCCGTAGTAGTCGATGCCCGACCAGGAAGCGACCGGCCAGCTATCGTTCATTTGCCAGTACAACGTTCCCATGCAATACGGCATGCTGCGGCGGTGCGCTTCGATCGCGGATTTCATGGCTTCGGCTTGCAGCACCTGGCTCATGTACAGGAACGAAACGAAGTCTTTCGGCTCCGGCAGGTATTTGTCCATGTATTCCTTGATCAAGAAGTTGCCGCGTCCGTTCTTCTGATGCGCCAGCATGATCTCCGAATCGAGTTGAAGCGCGTCTTCCGGCGCATATTGCAGGACCGACTTGTGTTCCGGGAACGATTGGAAACCGTATTCGCTCATGAAACGGCCGATGTATTTGTTATAGTTCTCGAACGGCTCCGAATTGTGCCATACGCCCCAATAGTGGATATCGCCTTCCGACGTGCCCGGGTGCGCGTGCTGCTTCTCGTCATTGCTCAGCGATACGAGCGGCGAAGAAGGCCAGTACTCCGCGCCCGGTGCCATTTTCGAGATCGCGGTCGGCAGTAGACGGTGGAAGATCGCTTCATAGTCCGCCCAAATGCTGTTTTGCTGCTCCTTGGTGTAGTCCTTTTTCCAGCCCCAACCGCCGTCCGGAATGTAGTGCGCCCATGCCGAGTCGATCTCGTTGTTGCCGCACCACAGCACGATGCTCGGGTGATTGCGCAGACGGAGTAGGTTGTCTTCCGCTTCGTGGCGCACGCTTTCCAGGAAATCTTCGTCGCCCGGATACATGCTGCACGCGAACATGAAGTCCTGCCAGACCATGATGCCGTACTCGTCGCACAGCTCGTAGAAGGCGTCTTCCTCGTAAATCCCGCCGCCCCAAACGCGCAGCATGTTCATGTTCGCTTCGGCCGCCGAGACAACCTCGTAGCGATAACGCTCGCGCGTGACGTCCGTCTCGAAGTTATCGTTCGGAATATGGTTCGCGCCTTTCGCGAAGACCGGAACGCCGTTCAGCTCAATATAGAAGGACGCGCCCGCGCCGTCTTTTTCCCGCTTCAGCTTGGCGCTGCGCAGACCGGTACGCACGCTTTTCTCCGCGCTGAGCGATTCGCCTTCCAAAATCTCCGCCTTGAACGTGTACAGATGCGCGTCGCCGAGACCTCTCGACCACCATAGCTTCGGATCGTTGACTTCGAATTCGAAACGGATCGTATTTTCGCCGCGGCGAATTTGCTCGGTGCGATCAATCTCCAATCCTTCCGCCGAGATGCGCAGACGTCCTTCGAAGTCGCGGTCCGATTCTACGCTTACGATCGCAGTCAGCTTGGCTTTCGACGCCGTGACTTCATTTTGACGGATAAACAGATCGGTGATGCGCTGTCCGGTCCAAGCTTCAAGACGTACCGCGCGCCAGATCCCGCTCGTAACGAAACGCGGACCCCAATCCCACCCGTAGTGATAAGGGGCTTTGCGCGCAAAGATACTGACCCGCTTGTCGCCGAGGCCGCCCAGCTCCGATTGGTCGTTGGATGCGGGCAGTGCGTAACCCAGCTTCTCCAGCTTCGGCAGATCTTCGTTGATCGGTGAACGGAAAAGGATGCGCAGCGTATTTTCTCCGTCTTTCAGATGCGTCTTAACAGGCACGTTCCACGTACGGAACATATTGTCGACCGACAGAATGCGTGCGCCGTTCAGTTCTACGTCAGCGTAGGTGTCCAGACCGTCGAACACGAGGCTGATGTTATCCTGGCGAAGCAGCTCGGCAGGTGCGGCGAAGGTCGTCTCATAGACCCAGTCCTGTTTGTCGATCCACTGCAAGTCATGCTCGTTTGTTCCGTAGTACGGGTCCGGAATTTTGTTGTTTCGATACAGATCGCTATGCACGCAGCCCGGTACGACGGCCGGCAGCCGTTCGTTTTCTCCTGAAGCTGCAAACGTCCATTCTTTCAATTCCCATTTGATTTCGTTCACGATGTTTTCCCCCAATGCTGAAAGTGTAACCGCTTTTAATTTCCATCAACACCGTATCATTCTCCGCACTAAATTTCAATATAATCTCGTTTTTTTATATCATTTTTATTTTTTTAGGAAAACAAAAATACATAAAATTATTTTGTTAGGTTCGTTAGCAAAAGAAAAACCCTGCCGCATACGGTCAGGGTTTTCGATGTGGTGCTTGATAGGCTTGTAAACTTCCATTCCCTTGTCAACGCTAGAAGCAAGGTTGCGTTCGAATGAAATGCACCTGAAGCGCGTTACTTTCATTCGAACGCAATCCTCCGATTAAGAGTTGACAAGGCACTACTTGCGAGGCTTGGCCGTAGTGCTGCGAACAACGAGATTCGACGGCTCTGTCACGACGGAAGGCGCGAAGTCGCTGTTTTCGATCATGGCGATCAAGGTCTCGATCGCGTGCGAACCGATCGACGGAATGTTTTGGTTTACCGTGGTCAGTGCAGGACTGAAGATTTCCGAATAATACGTATTGTCGAAGCCAATGACGGAAATATCCTCGGGCACGGACAGACCGCTGCGATGAATGACGTTGATTGCGCCGAACGCCATCATATCCGACGTGCAGACAACGGCAGTCGGACGCTCCTTCAATGCCAGCAGGTCGGTCATCGCGCGCGTCCCTCCTTCCATGGAATAGTCGCTGATGCGCACATGATCCGGGTTTACGGGTAACTTGTGCTTCTTCATGCCTTCCATAAAGCCTTCGTGGCGAAGCACGCCGACAGCTTTGTCCAACTCGCCCGAGATAAACGAAATACGCGAATGTCCCAGTTCTACGAGATGCTCGACGGCCTGCATGATGCCCGCTTTGTTTTCCGTCGTGATATATCCGGCACGGCGGCCGCGAATGTCCGCGTCGACAAACATCGTGGCAATATCGGAATCGAGCAATTCTTCCAAATGCGGATCGTTGCGCGCTACGCCGAAACCGACTACGCCATCCACGTTCCGACTGAGGCAGTGCTCGACGAACGAATAGCCCGGATCGTCAAATCGCGTCGATAGCAGAACCAGGTCATAGCCGCTGTTTTGCAGCGCCGTCTTGATTCCTTCGAGCAGCTCCGAGACGAACGGATTAGTGAACGAAGTCGTCACGAATACGCCGACTGTCCAGGAACGGCCTTTCACCAGTCCTCTTGCAGCCACGTTGGGATGGTATTTCAGATCTTTGATCGTTTGGCTGACTTTTTTGCGCGTTTTATCGCTCACATCCGGATAGTTATTAATTACCTTGGAAACGGTTGCGACTGAAACTCCCGCTTCTTTGGCCACGTCATGAATCGAAGCCATTGTTTTACCTCCTTCCCGGTCGGATTGTACACTTTTGCGACGCCCCGTCCGGAAACCCATGTTTTTTTCTACTATTATATATAGGTGTCGTTTGCGCGACAAGCTTTTTTGCCAACCGACTGCTTTAAGGGTATGATAAGATATTGAATTCAGGCAATTTGCGACATAAAAGGAGTAAGAAAGATGGCTGTGAAGTATGAAACGGAATTGTATCCGCCGCTCAAATCGTTCTTCGAGACACGAGGGTACTCGGTCAAGAGCGAAGTCCGTCACTGCGACCTGGTCGGTTACCTTGAAGGCGAAGAACGTCCTCTTATCGTGGAGATGAAACGAACGTTTACGCTTGAATTGCTGCTTCAAGGAGCCGATCGCCAGCGCACCGGCGGGTTGGTTTATTTGGCCGTGGAGCGCAATCGAGCCAAAAAAGGGGCGCATAATCAGAGATTCGGCGAAATCGCGCGGCTTTGCGGACGTTTAGGAATCGGACTTATCGTCATTACCTTTTACAAATCCAAGTCCCCGTTCGTTGAAGTCCTATGTGAAGCAGGCGAAGATTCCGGCAAGACAGGCAAAATCTCCGGCAAAAAAGCCAAGCGGTTACGCACAGAGTTCGATGCCCGCAGCGGAGATCACAACATCGGCGGCTCAACCAAACGAAAAATCGTGACCGCTTACCGGGAAAATGCGCTGAAAGTCGCTCGTCAGCTATGGATGTTCGGCGAAGCTTCTCCGGTCATGTTGAAAGAAGCGAGCGGTGTGGGCAAAGCAGCTGCCGTGCTTCAAGCTAATTATTACGGCTGGTTCGAACGGGTGTCCCGCGGTCGTTACAAATTGACGGAAACGGGTCTCGCCGCACTCAACGAGTATGCGACCGTCGTATCGGCTTGGCCCGAGAAATAGGAAAAATCGACTGCATGCTTTGTAATGAAAATTGAAAGCTTTGGTTTGAAATCGGACAAAAGGGCTTTTGCGAAATAAAACCCTGCATGATAGAATGAAAACTGAAATTTGAGGCTCTGCCTTTTTCAAATTATTAATGAGGTGATGGAATGAAAGCTTCAACGGGACCTACCTCCGCCCCGTCCCGCAGCACGAAAAAGGGCAGGCTTTCAGCCAGATGGTTTTTGCTGGTCTGGGTCGTCCTGATCGCCCTTTTCGTTTATGCCGCTTACGAGTACAGCCAAAGGCTGCAAGCCCAGACCGTTGCTGCTTTAGAGCAGCAAACACAGGCTCAAATGGCTGATCTTCGCGCCGATTACGAGAAGCAGCTTGCCGCCCTGAATACGGACCTGAACGAGCAAATCGCTGCCCTGCAAAGCAAAGTGGACTCGTTCAACGAGCTGCTGACCTTTACCAAAGACAACGCGAGCAACAAAACCGATAACAGCAACAAGCTTTATACGCAGTTGGACGAGGTCAAAACCCAACTGAACGCACTTCAGAAGAAAATGGATCTGCTCAAATGACGCGCGTCCAACACGTGAACCGCTTCTTCCTGATCCTGGCGGCTCCGGCAATCGGCCTGTTGCTGTGCCTGTTGCTGTTTCCGCCGCAGCTCGACTTGCAGCTTGATACTCAGGCTTACAAGTCCGAGAGCAGGGTAAGCGTTTCTTCGGCCAAGCTGCTGCAAGACCTGGATACGGCAGAGATCAGCGCCAAATCGACTTCCGACTCGCTGCAGCAGACTTTGAACCTGTACAACCAGACGACGCAAACGATGTCTTCGATTGTGCAAAAAGCGTCCATTCAAGCGAGCCGGCCCGAAAACATCTACGACAAACGCATCCGTTCCAAGCTGGGACTGCCGATAGAGACCGTAGATAGCGACAAGATCCGGGTTGAGTTGTTCCGCGTCAATGCCGTCACTTACAAAGGCTATGCGATGAAAGTAAAGCTGAAAGACCCTTCCGCGATGCGCATGAGTCTGGCGGGCGAGACGCTCGGAAGCTCGGAGACGACGCTCAAAGCCGTACAACGGCACGGCGCGATCGCAGGCATCAATGCCGGCGGATTCGCGGACCAAGACGGCAAACGTTACCCGCTCAGCACAACGATGATGGACGGCCAGTATCTGACCGGATTCCAGTCCAGCTTCAAGGATCTATACTTTGTCGGACTCAACGGTTCCGGCAAGCTGATCGGCGGCAAATTCGATCGTCAGGATCAGCTCGATAAGCTCCGGCCGCAATTCGGCGCTTCATTCGTGCCGATTCTGCTCAAAGACGGCAAGAAGACGGCTATTCCGGCAAAATGGAAAGCTTCTCCGAAGCGCGCCCCGCGTACGATCATCGGCAGCTACAAAGATGACCAGTTGATTATCTTCGTGATCGACGGCTATAACGAAGGCGGCGGCTCCGGCGCAACGCTTGAAGAGATTCAAGGCCAGCTGTACAAAATCGGCGTCATCAATGCGTACAATCTCGATGGCGGCGGTTCGTCTTCGCTCGTCATGAACGGCCGCGTCGTGAACCATCCTTCGGACGGCACGTTACGCCCTGTACCGACCAACTTTTTGTTCTTCAAATAATTTCGCCCGACAAGTAACGATCGGTTATAAAAAAAGAGCCCAAGGGCTCTTTTTTTGCATGATACGGATGTTTTCAATGCCGCTCAGCCATGTTTGGGAAGATGCATCATGTCGACCACGCAAGCTCCGCAGATATAACGATCCTTAAACTCGCTGACTTCATCGATAGAACCGCAGAACACGCATTTCGGACGATAACGCTCCAAAATGATATGATCTCCCTGGACCAAAATTTCGACCGGATCGCCTTCGTTCATTTGGTATCTTTTTCTCAGCGATTTCGGAAGGACGATACGTCCCAATTGGTCGACTTTCCGGACTACTCCAGCAGGTTTCATGATTGAAAACACCTCTTCTGTTTTTAGTTTGCTGTTTCTGCCCCACCTGCAGAAATGATTCTGCAAACCCAACACTAGATATTCGAGGCTCGATTACGAATTCCTTCTTGTTGAGCAAAAAAAAGAAACGTTGGTTAATTATCGGTTTTTTATCTAATGAAGCAATTATTCCATGCCCGGAAAATCCAACTGGCGCAGCGCTTCGTAAAGCATGATCGCCACCGAATTGGAAAGGTTCAACGAACGCACGTGCTCGGTCCGCATCGGCAGGCGGATCGAGGTGTCCGGATTCGCGGCGATCAGTTCCGGGGGCAGGCCTTTGGTTTCCTTACCGAAAACGAGGAAATCTCCGTCCCGGAATTGAACGTCGCTGTAGCGCTTGGTTGCTTTCGTCGTCGCGTAGAAAAAGCGGCCTTCCGGATATTTTTCCTGAAGCTCGGCAAACGAGTCATGATACTCCAGTTTGACGGAAGGCCAGTAATCCAGACCCGCGCGTTTAAGCGAAGCGTCGTCCGTGCGGAAGCCCAGCGGACGCACCAGATGCAGATGCGTGTCCGTCGCTGCACAGGTTCGAGAGATGTTGCCGGTGTTCGCCGGGATTTCCGGTTCAACCAGTACGATATGCAAAGCCATAAGTGTATTCACTCCGTTTCGAAAAATAAGACTGACAGCATTCAATGCTTCTATTAGATGCACGCAGAAAAGCCGCCCGAAGGTTGGGCGGCTTTTCCGTCTCTTCTTTTCTATAGTACCCGAATCGCCAGCTTAAGGGAAGATTGTAACGTTAGCCGTTGCGTTTTTGGAAATCGCCCATGAAGTCGACCAGTGCCGCTACGCTTTCGTAAGGTACGGCATTGTAGATCGAAGCGCGCAGGCCGCCGACGCTGCGATGGCCTTTAAGACCAACAAAGCCTTGCTGTTCGCTTTCTTTGGCAAATGCCTTCTCCAGCTCTTCCGAGCCCAAACGGAACGTCACGTTCATGATCGAACGGCTATCCGTTTGCGCAACGCCGCTGTAGAATCCGCCGCTGCCGTCGATTGCATCATACAACAGCTTCGCCTTAGCATTGTTCTTTTCTTGTACGCCTTCCAGACCGCCTTGCTCTTCGATCCAACGCAGGGTCTGATTGACCATGTAAATGGAGAAAGACGGCGGCGTGTTGTACAGCGAGTTGTTCGACAAATGCGTACTGTAGCGGAACACGGTCGGAATGTTCTTCGCTTCCTGAGCCAGCATTTCTTCCTTGGCAATCACGACGGTTACGCCGGACGGACCGAGGTTTTTTTGAGCGCCCGCATAAATCATTCCGAACTTCTCGATATCGAGCGGACGGCAGAAAATGTCGCTGGACAGATCCGCGATCAACGGCACATTGCCCGTATCCGGATATTCGGCGAATTGCGTGCCTTCAATCGTCTCGTTGGATGTGATATGCACATACGCGGCATTGTCTCGCACTTCGATTTCGCTTTGCGAAGGCATGCGCGTGAACTTGTCGCCTTCGGTCGAAGCCGCGGTATAAATATCTCCGATCAGCTTCGCTTCCTTGGCAGCCTTGGAAGCCCAGCTTCCCGTCATGACATAGCCCGCTGTCTTGCCTGCTGTCAGCAGGTTCATCGGAATCGTCGCGAACTGCGTGCTGGCTCCGCCTTGAAGGAACAGCGTCTTATAGCCGGATGGATTGCCCAGCAGCTTCAGCAGGCGTTCCTGCGCTTCATTATGTACGCTCTCGTACACGGCCCCACGGTGGGACATTTCCATGATCGACATGCCCGTACCCTGAAATTCCACAAATTCCGCCTGCGCGCGCTCCAATACTTCGAGCGGCAATGCAGCCGGCCCCGCATTAAAGTTGTAAGCCCGTTTACCCATGAATCAAATGCCCCCTCAAGCCCAGAATTTAGGGTTAATCATAACAGCAATCTAACATTACTTCAAGTAAAACCATGACGCGATAAAGCGATAACGAGTCGTTTTTTTCAAGCTTTACGCTTTTCGTCAAAAATCATTATTCGTTCGTGTTTTTCGGTTTTTCGCAAAATAATTTTGCGAAATCATTGACTGGAGGTAACTCGCCTTATATACTTCAATAGTCCTATACCATTATTCTTAATACCTTGCTTATTCAAAAGGAGATCCGACATGCAAACCGTCAACAAACGTGCCTGGGGCTATGCCGCTTTATTCCTCGTTTTAGCTTTGGCCGAAATTCCGCTGCGCAATATCCAATGGCAGGGCGGAACCGTTCTGCATACTTCGATGGAGATCATGGCGACGATGCTCGCCGGCTTTATCGGCATTCTTGCCCTTGTGTACTACTATACGCAAAACCGCACGTCCATGCTGCTGATCGGCAGCGGCTTTCTCGGTACGGCTTTGCTTGACGGTTATCATGCGATCGTCACCTCTTCCTTTTTCGCGGACATGTTCCCGTCGGTCTCTTCTTCGCTCGTCGCTTGGAGCTGGCTGGCTTCGCGCATCTTTCTGTCGGTGCTGCTCGTACTGGCTTGGCTGCTGTGGAACCGGCGCGAAGAACAAGCCGCCGAACGCCGACGCACCGAAGGTCTCGTTTACGGCATGACCGCGCTGCTGACGCTGGCCTGCTTCCTATTCTTCATTTTCGTTCCGCTTCCGAAAGCTTACGTGGAAGGCGGATTCATCGGACGCCCTCAAGAAATCGTTCCGGGACTGCTGTTCCTGGTCGCGTTGTACGGGCATCTGAAGCTCGGCCATTGGAAAACGCGTCATTTCGAGCACTGGCTCATCTTGTCAATCATTACCGCGGCTTTGACGCAGCTCGGCTTCATGTCATTTTCGCATGCTTCTTATGACGTCAACTTCGACCTGGCCCATTTATTGAAAAAAGTCAGCTATATTCTTGTTTTGATCGGACTGCTGGTCAGCATGTACTTCCAATTCAAGCGCGCCGAAGCTAGCACCGATATTTTGCGTCAAAAGCAGCAGCTGGAACAGATCATGATCCAGGCAGGCAGCACTTCGGACCGTATCGTGTATATGGCCGCAGAGCTGTCCGACCTGCAAAATCAAAGCAAAGAAATGAACAGCCGAATCGTGTCCGCCATGCACGACATCGCGCATCATTCGCTGCTTCAATCGCAAGGAACGCTGGAAAGCTCGGCGGCGATCAACGAGATTTCGCAGGGCATCATGCATGTGGCGGAAATGAGCGGCGACGTGTCCGAGCAGGCCAAAACGACGACCCGGCAATCGCAGATCGGCGCACAGTCGATCCGGGAATCGATAGCGCAGATGCAGCAGATCCGGGAAAAAGTCGATACGTCTTCGGCTTCGATCGACGAGTTGGACACGATGTCCGAACAGATTTCTTCGATCATCGGCTTTATCCGCGACGTGGCTTCGCAAACGCAGCTTCTGGCGCTGAACGCCGCGATCGAAGCTGCGCATGCCGGCGAACACGGACGCGGTTTCGAAGTGGTGGCGACGGAAGTGCGCAAACTGTCCGAAGAAACCGGCGGCGCCGTGCAGCAGATCGCGCAGGTCGTATCCGATATCCGTCAGCGGATCAGCCGTTCTTCGGCGGACATGACGTCGATTACCAAAGAAGTCGAAGCCGGAATGAGCCGGATGGAAAACAACGAAGCGCAGTTCCGAGGCATCCTTCAAGCGACGGAACGCTCGGAAATGCAGATTCAAAGCGTGAGCGCGTCGGCCGAAGAAATTTCGGCGGGCGCGCAGCAAGTGAATTCTTCGATGGAAGAACTCAGCCGGTTATCGAAGCTGTCCGAAGAAGAAGCCGGCAAGATCGCGCAAATGAGCGAAAGCTATGCCGCTTCGGTCGAACGCTTCTCGGAGTTGATCGAGGATCTGAACCGCATGTCGGCCGAGCTCAAGTCGGCGACGGAAGGCTGAGAAGCAAGGCGAGGCCGGCATCGGCCGAATACATTAACGAACGACCCCGTTTCCGCCTATACGGAAACGAGGTCGTTTTTTCACGCCGCGCGCTTGAACGAAATCGGCGCACGAGTGCCGCGTTTGCCCAGTACTCCGTACCCGATAAAAGTAACGTTACGCTCGTTCGAAACGCAAACCTACTATTTGAGGTGGTACAGAGTACTAAGGCTGAGCGAAAAAAAGCCTCTATCCTTTTACCGGATAGAGGCTTTTTGCCGTATTTGCTTTCACGGAACGAATTCGCGGCGGATTAGCAATCGTAGTACAGGCTGTACTCGTGCGGATGAACGCGGATCGATACTTGCTTCGCTTCCGCACGCTTGAAGGCGATGTAGTTCGCGATGAAGTCTTCGGAGAAGACGCCGCCTTCAGTCAGGAACGCGCTGTCCGCTTCGAGCGAATCCAGTGCTTCTTCCAGGGAACCCGGAACGCTGCGGATTTGCGATTTCTCTTCTTCCGGCAGATCGTACAGGTTCTTGTCGGCAGGACCGTAGCCCAGCTCAACCGGATTGATTTTCTTCTTGATTCCGTCAAGGCCCGCCATCAGCATGGCCGAGAAAGCGAGATAAGGGTTAGCGGTGGAGTCCGGCGTACGGAACTCGATGCGACAGCCCTTAGGCGTCACGGCAGCAACCGGGATACGAACAGCCGCCGAGCGGTTACCCTTCGAGAATACCAAGTTAACCGGAGCTTCGTAGCCTGGAACCAGACGCTTGAACGAGTTCGTGCTCGGGTTCGTCAATGCGATCAATGCCGGAGCGTGGTACAGGATGCCGCCGATGTAGTTCAGCGCCATTTCGCTCAGGTTGGCGTAGCCGCCTTTTTCATAGAACAAAGGCTCGCCGTCTTTGAAGATCGATTGGTGAACGTGCATGCCGCTACCGTTGTCGCCGAAGAGCGGTTTAGGCATAAACGTAGCCGTTTTGCCGTATTGGCGAGCGGTGTTGTGCACGATATATTTGTATTTGAGCAGGTTGTCTGCCGTTTTCTTCAGTGTGTCGAAACGGAAGTTGATTTCCGCTTGGCCGGCCGTCGCCACTTCGTGGTGGTGGCGTTCGATCACGAGACCTGCTTCTTCGAGCAGACGGCACATTTCGCTGCGGATATCCTGTTGGCTGTCGACCGGAGCGACCGGCACGTAGCCGCCTTTGACGCCTACTTTGAAGCCCAGGTTGCCGCCTTCTTCTTGGCGGTTCGTATTCCATGCCGCTTCTTCGGAATCCACGGAGTACGAAGAACTGTTCATGCCGCTGTGGTAACGAACGTCGTCGAAGATGAAGAATTCGGATTCAGGCGCGAAGAACGCGTCGGAACCTACGCCGCTCGCCTGCATGAAAGCTTCGGCTTTCTCTGCGATGCCGCGCGGGTCACGGTCGTAATGTTCGCCGTCCGGCGTATAGATGTTGCACATAATGTTCAATGTTGGATGAGCAGTGAAAGCGTCAATGTATACCGATTCCGTATCCGGCATCATGACCATATCCGACTCTTCGATCCCGCGGAAGCCCGGAATCGACGATCCGTCGAAGGCTACGCCGTTCTCAAAAGTTTCTTCTTCAACTGCGCTTGCAGGGACCGAAATGTGATGAGTCTTGCCCGACAGATCCACGAAACGGAAATCAACCCACTCGATGTTGTTCTCCTGAATAAGCTTCAATACTTTTTCTACCGACATGTCACTTTCCTCCCAAATTTCCGAACATTGAACGGATATGCGTTATGAAACGTTCATGCTCTTTTTTCGCTGTCGTCATTATAAAACGGCACTATTTAGCAGTCAATACTCATGTCAGGTATTTTTTATGGCAATGTAAGTTATGCTCACACTTTGGCGAAACTTGAAGGTGCTTGAAACAAAAGCCCGACATCGACCGCAAATAGCGGTACGACGCGGGCTTTCTTTATTTAGCAAGCGCATGAAAACAGCATGCTTTTTGGTTTGCCAGCATTCAAAAATTAGACGATCGCCCAATTTTTAAAAGCAGCGGCTTCCGCCTTCGGCGTGGCGAAGCTTTTGCCGACGATCGGCGATAATTGTTCCAAATCGCGCATCAAACCCGCGAATTGGTCCGGGAACAACGATTGAACGCCGTCGCCCGTCATGGAATTGTCCGGATCGGTATGCATTTCGATAATCAGACCGTCCGCGCCTGCGGCAACGGAAGCTTTAGCCATAGGTTCGACCAGCTCGCGCCGTCCCGTACCGTGGCTCGGGTCGGAAATGACCGGAAGATGGCTTAGGCTTTGCAGGGCCGGAATCGCCGCCAGATCCAGCGTGTTGCGCGTGTAGGATTCGAACGTGCGGATACCGCGCTCGCACAACATGACGTCAGGGTTGCCGCCTGCCAGGATGTACTCGGCCGCGTTCAGCAGCTCGTCGTACGTTGCGCTGAAGCCGCGTTTGAGCAGGACCGGACGGCCGCAGGTACCCAATTTGCGCAGCAAGTCGAAATTCTGCATATTACGCGTACCGATCTGAAGAATGTCCGCGTACTCCGCACAGATATCGACATATTCCGGCGTCATGACTTCGGTGATCGTGAGCAAACCGTGCTTTTTGCCGGCTTCGGCCATCATGATCAGACCTTCCACGCCGACGCCCTGGAAGCTGTAAGGGCCTGTACGCGGCTTGAACGCGCCGCCGCGCAGCACCTGTCCGCCCGCTGCTTTAACCAAACGAGCGATTTCGTCGATTTGTTCCGGCGATTCTACCGCGCAAGGTCCGCCCATCACAACCAGCTCTCCGCCGCCGATCTTGACGTCGCCGATCTGGATCACCGTGTTCTCCGGGTGGAAGTCGCGGCTGGCCAGCTTGTACGACTTGGAAATCTTCACGACATCCTCGACGCCTTTCATCTGACGCAGATGCTCGGCTAATCTTGGCTCGGCTTTACCGATCAGTCCTACGACCGTACGATCCGCTCCTCTGGACAGGTGAACGGTCAGTCCTTCTTTTTCGATGACGCGAATAACTTCTTGCAGCTGCTCCTCGGGAGCTTGGTTCGATAAGATAGCGATCATAATGGTTTCGTCCTTTCGTTATGGGAATGGGAATCGGGTTCCCGATCAATAGAAATCCAACAAATTCTTTCGCACTTAAACGCTTTTATGCTTTTAGGCTTTTATTCGTTAAAGTAATCTTAGCAAAGAAAAGGCTCCCCGTCAACCCGAAGAGCACCAAATCCTTTTCTTGTTCGCAACGCCTCGAAGTTTGAATTGCCGCATGCGGCATTCAGGCTCTCCCTTTCGATTTTCGGCGCATGCTGTACACGCCGCCGATCGCCGCAAACAAAACAGCGGTGATCGGGAATATCGCCCAATTCACGTCCCAACGCTGATAAACGAAACCGCTGACGAAAAATACCACGAACGCGATCGGCCAAACGACCGCGGCAATACGGTTGATGACCCGGTTTTCTTCTTTCTTTTCCCGCGTATATTCGCCCAACTGAAGCAATCTTTGAAATCCGCCTTGAATGCCTCCGACATACGCGAACAAAGCAATCGCGCCCCCCAACAAAGCCAGCATGATCGCGGCCCCGTAAGGCAGTTGGCCTTCTCCCCTTATGCCCGCGATCAATAAAGCCACGGGAGACAGCGTACCCAGGCAAGCCGCAATGACGATCCCACGGGAATGGACGGGACGAAAAGCTTCCATATGCTGCTCCGTCTTCGATTTGGCACCCGGAGAAAGTTCGAAATCGCCTTCCAGCATTTTATACCGCTCTTTGCCGCTGCCGCTCGCGATAAACAAGCCGATCGCCGGAACCACGAAAACGAACAACGCGATCAGTGCAAGCAGATAGGCCTGGCCGCCGGACCAGCTGCCGAAAGCGCCGTGTTCGTTCAACGCCGCGACGACCATCGTGGCGGCGACGCCGAACAAAATCGACAGCCAACCGATCGCTTGCAGGCGCGAGGAGCGGCGAACGATCTGTTCGTATTGCAGCGCTTGTTGTTCGGAGATGCTGATTTCTTCCCCGGTTTCGGCAGCCGGCAAAATCCCGAGCTCGTGCATCAACTCATCGATGCTGCCGAATTCCGAAATCACGATCCCGATCGCTTCATGTTCGCTTTTGCCATCCTGCTTCAATTCTTCGTACTTGTCCTCCATCGTATCGAGCATCTCCCGTTTCAAGTTCAGTACTTGAGCGGTACGCGGCCATGGGGCAAACAAGCTGTCCAGATAAGCATGCAGTACGTCCATCGTCTTCACGTCTCCTTTATGAATTTATTGACGACTTCTTGAGTGACCTGCCATTCGCTGCATTTCTCCCGATAGTAGGCCAGCCCTTCTTCGGTAATCCGATAATAGGTGCGCCGCTTCCCGCTCTCCCCGTCCTTATGGAAAGAAGCGATATAGCCGTTCTTTTCCAATCGCGTAAAAGCGGAATAAAGCGTCGTTTCCTTCATCACGTATTTTTCTTCCGACAGTCTGCGGATATTTTTCGAGATTTCGTAGCCGTACGATTCTCCGCCGAGCAGCATGTACAGAATCATCGTATCGTTATAACCTCGGATGACGTCGCTGCTAATCAAGGGCCTCCCCCTTTTCTTTTACTATGTCTGTCGTACTTCATCTGTCGTAGTAATTTTGCATCTTCAATGTATCATGGTTACTACGACAGGTAAAGTAGTTTTGCATAAAAAGAAAATGCGAAGAACCGCCTCTTGGCAGCCCTCCGCATTGGGATGATTGAACCTATTATTCCACTTTCGCTTATCGGACGCTTTTACTGAATATCCTTATCGTACTGCAAATACACGACCTGCGTTTGCAGATACTCGTTCAGGCCGTGCTTGCCGTCCGCGCCGCCGATGCCCGACTTGCGCCAGCCCGCATGGAAGCCCTGCATCGCCTCGAAGTTCTCGCGGTTGATGTAGGTTTCCCCGTATTTCAGACGCTTCACGACTTTCATCGCCACATTGAGGTTTTGCGTGTACAGCGACGAGGTCAGGCCGAATTCGCTGTCGTTGGCAAGATCGATCGCTTCGTCCAACGTTTTGAACGAGACGATCGGAATGACCGGACCGAAAATTTCTTCCTGAATGATCTCCATCTCGTTGCTTGCGTCCGCAATGACCGTCGGCTCGTAGAAGCTGCCCGTACCCTCGACCTTTTTGCCGCCCAAAAGAACTTTCGCCCCTTGCTCGACCGCGCGGTCTACCTTCGCTTGTACCGAGTCCTGCGCATCCTTGTTGATCAGCGGGCCCATGTGAATTCCCGAATCTTTCAACGGATCGCCGTATTTCACGGCTTTCATCGCTTCGACGAGACGGTTCGTGAATTCTTCCTTAATGTCTTCATGCACGTAAACGCGCTCGGCGCAGTTGCACACCTGACCCGTATTGATTACGCGCGAATCGACGACGGATTTCACCGCGATATCGAGGTCGGCGTCTTTGTGCACGATCGCAGGAGCTTTACCGCCCAATTCCAGACTGACTTTGATGATATTTTCGGCCGCGGCCTCCATTACCTTCTGTCCGGCAGGCACGCTGCCCGTCAAGCTGACCATTCCGACTTTCGGATTGCTGGCCAGCTCGTTGCCCACTTCGCCGCCGCGTCCGGTAACCAGGTTGAACACGCCTTTCGGCAGGCCCGCCTCATCGACGATTTTGGTAAACGCGATGGCGTTGTTCGGAGACTCGGCGCTCGGCTTCACGACAATCGTATTGCCCGTGATCAGAGCCGGAGCCATTTTGCGGGCGATCAGGAAGAACGGGAAGTTCCAAGGCAGAATGCCCGTGGTGACGCCGATCGCTCTTTTGAACACAAAAATATTCTCGTTGTCGCGGTCGCTCTGGACGATCTCGCCTTCGTAACGCCGCGCCCACTCTGCCATGTAATCCATATAATCCGCCGTGAAATGGACTTCCACCGTCGACAGTTCCAGCGTTTTGCCCACTTCTTCGGAGATCAAACGGGCAATCTCGTCCGCCTGCTTGCGAATACCGTCGGCGATTTTATGTAGATAAATGCCCCGCTCCACCGCCGGTGTTTCTTCCCAGGCGCTTTGCGCCGCTTCCGCCGCGTCGATCGCCCGGGCCACGTCCGCCTTCGTCGCTTTCGGAACCTGAGAAACCGTTTCGTCCGTCGACGGATTGGTCACATCCATCCATTCTCCGTTTTCCGCATCGGTAAATTGCCCGTTAATGTACATCTGATGTTTTTGCACCGAACCTGCCTCCTCAGAAATGGGTTAAAGTCTGTTTCTTCTATTGTATTGTAAACGTTATCAATTTTTATTGTCAACATTTTAGTTCTTTTTATCTGTGGTTTTGTGATGTTTTTTATTTTATTTTTCTGCTTTTATGGTTTTCAATGGAACAATCGCGGAGTACAATAAAGGAGAAACGGAGGGATCGCGAATGAAAGTCAGCATTTTCTCGACCTGCCTGGTTGACCTTATGTTTCCCGGCGTCGGCAAAGCGATGGTCGAAGTTCTGGAACGTCTCGGCTGCGAAACTGATTTTCCCGCTTCTCAAGTGTGCTGCGGGCAGCCGACTTACAATAGCGGTTATTTGGAAGAATCCAAGCAAGCCATGATCAATATGATGAACGCTTTTGAACATTCCGATTACGTCGTCGGTCCGTCCGGCTCTTGCGTCGCCATGTTCCATGAGTATCCGCATATTTTCAAGGGTGATCCGAACTGGGAAATGAAAGCGATTGCTTTAAAAGAAAAGTCATTCGAATTTACCCAATTCATCGTGCGGGTACTCGGCATTACCGATGTCGGCGCACGTCTTGAAGGCAGCGCGACGTATCATCGTTCCTGCCATATGACGCGTTTGCTCGGCGAAGCCGAGACTCCTTTTATGCTGCTCGAAAAAGTGGACGGTCTTCAGCTTGAACCGTTGAAGAATGCCGACAACTGCTGCGGCTTCGGCGGAACCTTTTCCGTCAAAATGCCTGAGATTTCCGAACAGATGGTGGATGAAAAAAGCGCCTGCGTCGCGGACACGGGAGCGGAGTATTTGATCAGCGCGGACATGGGCTGCCTGATGAATATCGGAGGTCGGATGTCTCGAACCGGCAAAGAGATCCAAGTTATGCATATCGCAGAAGTGCTGAATCGCATTCCGGCCGAACCGGAACGTCGCGGTACAGTGGAAGGAGGAGCTTTCGCATGAGTTTAAAAACGGACGATCGGAAATTCGATGCGCGCACGGCGGCCGGAATCGGAGACGCGTTTATGCGCGGAGCGGTCGGTTCGGCGCAGGACAGTCTGAAGACGCGGCGGTTGACCGCGGCGACGGCGCTCGGGGATTGGGAGCAATGGCGCGAGCTGGGCCAGCAGATCCGGCAGCATACGCTGGAGAACCTGGACTATTATCTGGGGCAAATGGCGGATAACGTGGAGCGGCGCGGCGGACATGTCTTTTTCGCGCGGACCAAAGAAGAAGCGAGTGCGTATATCCGCGATGTCGTTCAAAGCAAAAACGCGCGCAAAGTAGTCAAATCGAAATCGATGGTCACGGAAGAAATCGAAATGAACCACGTGCTGATGGAAGCGGGTTGCGAAGTCATCGAAAGCGACCTCGGCGAGTACATTTTACAAGAAGACGATTGGGACCCGCCTTCGCATATCGTCGCTCCCGCCCTGCATAAAAACCGTAAACAGATCCGCGACGTGTTCGCCTCCAAGCTGAGTTATGCCGGAGACGAGACGCCGGAGCATCTGGCCCGGTTCGCGCGGGACATCTTGCGGGAAAAGTTTCTCGAAGCGGAAATCGGCATCACGGGCTGCAATTTCGCGGTGGCCAATCTGGGCGCGATCAATCTGGTCACGAACGAAGGCAACGGCGATCTGACTGCCGCACTGCCCAAAACGCATATCGCGGTGATGGGCATGGAACGGATCGTGCCGACGCTGGAAGAGATGGAAGTGCTGGATAATTTGCTTTGCCGAAGCGCGGTCGGGCAGAAATTGACGAGCTATATCACGGTGATGGGTCCGCGCGAACCCGGCGAAGTCGACGGTCCCGAGGAATTTCACTTGGTGATCGTCGACAACGGCAGATCCGAGATTTTGGCCAGTGAATTTCACGAAGCGCTGCAATGTATCCGCTGCGGCGCTTGCCTGAACGTATGTCCGGTCTATCGACATATCGGCGGACATGCCTACGGTTCGATCTATCCCGGTCCGATCGGCGCGGTCATTACCCCGCTATTGGGCGGCTATGACGACTACAAAGAACTTCCGTATGCCTCCAGCTTATGCGGCGCTTGTACGGATGTATGCCCGGTCAAAATTCCGCTGCATGAGCAGCTTGTCATGCATAGGCAGAACATTGTCTCCCAAGGGCGGACAGGCGTCGCGGATCGGGTACAAATGAAAGCGGCGAGCAAACTCCTTTCTTCGCCAGGCATGTTCCGCAGTACGCTGCGCGTCGCCTATTCGATGACCCGCCTGCTCAGCCGACACGGTCGTATCGTACGCGGTCCGGGTCCGATCGAAGGCTGGATCGGAATACGCGATATGCCGCAGCCGGTCAAAAAGCAAGACGGCTTCCGTTCATGGTACGAGAATCGCGAGCGCGTCGAACGCGCAGACGCGTTCGATGCGCCTTTGAAGGATATTCGCAAAAACGGTCTTTCCGCAAAAAGTGACGCAAACGCTGCCGTTTTGCCGAAAGCCGAGCCTGGACGCGATAGTTCGGTAGAAGAAGCGGCTGCGCCGATCGGAAAAGAAGGGAGATAACCATGAGCCGGACCGAAAGCAAAAATAGAACCGCCGATATGTCTAACCGTAACCCTTTTTTGAATCGGGTTGCCGAAAGTCTCGGACGTCCCCGCCGGACGGACGATGTAACGAGACCCGATTGGAAGCATACCGTCCATCTGGATACGTTGGCCGATTCCACGCCGGAGCAGCTCGTCGAGGTGTTGAAGGAACAATGCTTTTTCATTCATACGCAGGTGATCGAATCGACTCCACAGCTGCTGCAGGCCACGCTCGACGACTTGATCGACAGCTATGGCGGAGGTTCCGTCATTCGCTCGGGCGATCCGAGATTTTCGCAATACGATTTATCTTTCCACAATGATTTTGCCTGGTCGGCAGACGCCGCACGCGAGGAAAATATCCGTCGGGCGGAAGCCGCCAATGTCGCGATCGTCTTCGCCGACTATGCGCTTGCCGAATCCGGAACCGTCGTGCTGGAAAGTCGACCCGATCAGGGACGCGCGCTGCATTTTCTCCCGGCCCACTACATTGCGGTGATCGAACGTGATCGGATCGTGCCGCGTTCCACCCAAGCGATGGCCGAACTGAACCGTCGATACGAGAAAGGCGAAACGCTCGGTTCCTGCCTCAATCTGATCTCTGGTCCTTCCAACTCGGCGGATATCGAGATGCAGCTTGTAGTAGGCGTACACGGGCCGCTGAAGGCGACGTATGTATTGATTTGAATAGTAATCAGCGAAGGAATATCCTGTGAACCCTTCCTTCGAAAATGAATACCCAATAAAAAAGAGTGTACCCGGTTGAGTCGGCTCGCGACTGTCGGGACACTCTTTTTTACTTTTATTCCGCTTGTGCTTGGACTTTCTTTTTCTCGCGCACCGGCGGCAAAAGCTTTTTCATGTCCACCGTGCGTTTGATTTCCCACGTCGACGGATCGCTTTCTTCGAACTGCTCCAGATACGTAATGACTTCCTTCGTAATCGGCGTCGGCGTCGATGCCCCCGCCGTCACTGCCACTTTGGAAATGCCCATCAGCCACTCTTGCTTGATTTCGCTCACGTCCGAAACTCGGTAAGCGGTCGTGCCCGCGATTTCTTCCGACACCTGCGCCAGACGGTTGGAGTTGTTGCTGCGCGGGTCGCCGACCACGATCACCAGATCGGCTTGGCCGGCCTGCTCGGCAACGGCTTCCTGACGCACCTGCGTCGCCAAACAAATCTCGTTATGGACTTCGGCGCCCGGATAACGTTCCAGCAGCATTTTCATGATATTTTTGATATCCCACTGGCTCATCGTCGTCTGATTGGTGATGATGATCTTGCCCGGCGGAACGTTAAGCAGCTCGATTTCTTCTTCTTTTTCGATCAAATGCACCTTGTCCGGAGCGATACCGATCGCCCCTTCCGGCTCGGGGTGGTTCTTTTTGCCGATGTAAATGATCTCATAGCCTTCGCCCGCCTTCTCGCGGATCAAGTCGTGCGTCTTGGTCACGTCCGGACATGTCGCATCGACCGTGGTCAAACCGCGATCCCGGGCACGCTTGCGTACTTCGGGCGACACGCCGTGCGCGGTGAAAATAACCGTTCCTTTCTCCACCTGCTCCAGAATCTCCAGTCGGTTAGGTCCGTCAAGGGTAACGATTCCTTCGTCCTCGAACGATTGGGTGACATGCGCGTTATGCACGATCATCCCAAGTATATAAATAGGCCGCGGCAGATCGAGGTTTTTGGCCGCTTGTCTGGCGAGCACCATCGCGTCGACTACTCCGTAACAGTAACCGCGGGGCGCGATACGTAGAACTTCCATCTATTAGCACCTGCTTTCGGATTCATGGCTTAAGCGCGAACGATCACGCATACCCCGATTATAACGTATTCGGAAGGCCGAAGAAAGGCGACCCCGCCCACGGCACGTTATCCGCGGGCAAGATCGCCTGTTTTTGTGGGATTATTTAGCGTTACGCCGCGATTTTGCGTCTTCGGATTCCGAATCGTTCTTGTCGATCTCGTCAGGTTCGACATCGATCACTTCATCTTCGGAAGATGCTTCAGCGGCAGACGCAGCTTGGATTTCCGGGAATAACGCCGGAAGCCAGATAATGAACGTGGTTCCTTCCCCTTTGACCGTCACGACTTCGACAGACCCTTGGTGCTCGTCGATAATCCATTTCGCGATCGAGAGTCCCAATCCGGTTCCCGGCGTCTTGCCGCGCGATTCGTCCGCCCGATAGAAACGCTCGAAGATATGCGGAACTTCGTCCTTGTCCATCCCGATTCCGCTATCCTTCACGCGAATCCCGACCTGTTGACGGTAAACGACGATATCGAACGATACCTGGCCTTCCATCGTGTACTTAAAAGCATTTTCGATAAAGATAAACAGCATCTGCTGCAAATAATCTTTGTTGCCGACTACGGCAATGCCGTCGAGCGCGCTCAAATCGCCCGGTACCCATTCCGCCCGATGAGGCAGGAATTGAGCGCGACGCACGACATCTTCGACTAAGGGGCCGAGCTTCAGCAGTTCTTTTTGCATCGTCTGACCCGCGTCCGCCCGAGCCAGCGAAAGCATGTCTCCGATCAGGCGGCTCATCCGCTCGGATTCATCCGCAATATCGCCGATCGCTTCGACCGACATCTGCTTCAGATCCTCTTCGCTAAGACCGGAAGGCGCACTCTGCATCGTCCAGATCTTTTTCAACAAATCGGTATTGCCTCGAATGGTCGTCAGCGGCGTACGCAGTTCATGGGAAGCATCCGACACGAAGCGCCGCTGCGTCCGGTATGATTCCTCCAGGTCTTTATAAAAGTGCTCGGTACGCCCCAGCATCCGATTGACCGTGCTGATTAACTGTCCGACCTCGTCCTGCGGCCCCGTATAGTCGATGCGCACGCTGAGATCGCTGCTTGTCTGAACGGCATTTGCCGCCTCGATCACTTTGCCGATCGGCGCCATCGATTTACGGGCCAGGAACAGACCCAGCGTAAAAGCAAAAATCAATGTGGAGAGCGAACCCAGCACAAGGATAAACCTCAAATCGGACAGCATATTCTCCGCTTCCTCCATGCTGGCTGCGATCTGGAGCAGAACGGGAGAACCTGTCGCTTTGGTTTGCAGAACTTGCTGATACATCAGAAACGGCCTTCCGTCTTTATGAATACGGCTAAATTCCGAAGTAACCAGATTAAGCTCCGGAATATCAAATTTGAAAGTATTGCTCACAAAAGCCATATTGGTCGATTGCTTCAAGGTACCCGTATCGTAATAGTACATCTGCACGTAAAGTCGACTATCGATCGTTTTCAACAAATTTTCGATATTGATGTCGGAAGTCACCATGCCGTTTTGTTCCACGATACTTTGCCGAATCTGCTCCCGAATACGGCTTTGCCAGGTATCATACGTACTCAAGTAGGTATTGTAATACACGAATGCATAAATGATCGCGCTGAACATCAGCAGCGTCAGTGCGAGGATACCCGAATACCAAGCGGTCAGGCGTAAACGAATGGACATAACAGAGGGCTGCCCCCTTTTAGGAATCGCTTCTTAAGATGTAACCTGCACCGCGGATGGTCTGGATCAGGCGCTTGTGCTCGGCGCCTTCCGTTTTTTGCCGCAACATGGCGACGTAGACTTCCAATACATTGGATTCGCCGCTGTAATCGTAACCCCAAATTTTATCCATGATCAGGTCGCGGGACAGTACGCGTCTCGGATTGAGCATGAACAAATGCAGCAGCTCGAATTCTTTGGCCGTCAATTCGATTCGTTTGTCTCCCCGGGTAACTTCGCGCGAATCGACGTTCATGACCAAATCCTCGAACGTCAGGCGTTCTCCGTCGTCTTCGCGAACGTTGTCCGTTTTGCGCCGAAGCAAAGCGCGTACCCGCGCCAGCAATTCTTCCAGAGCAAACGGTTTGACCAAATAATCGTCCGCGCCCAGGTCAAGACCTTTCACGCGGTTTTCCAGCTCGTCTTTGGCCGTCAGCATCAGTACCGGAACGGCACTGCCCGCCTCGCGCAATCGGCGCACGACTTCGAACCCGTCCACCTCCGGCATCATCACGTCAAGCACCAATAGATCCGGATCGGTCGTTCGCATCAGCTTCAGCCCTTCCGCCCCGTTCGGCGCGGTGTGAACCTCGTAACCTTCGAAAGCCAATCCTCTTCTCAGCATGGAAATGATTTTCTCGTCGTCATCGACAACCAGTATATTCGATCGCATCTTGTCCTTCGTTCCCCTCTACGTTCTTTTTTATTATTGTAGCACCCAAGCAGCAAAAACGGGAGGGTTGCCCCTCCCGCACTCCGCCAAGCTTATGACCTTTCGCTATTGAGACAAATTATTGGCCGCCGAACGGGTTGGCGAATCCATTTTCATTCTGGCTATTGTTGTTTTGGCTGTTATTGTTTTGCTGAGCCGCATTGGACTTCTCGTATTCGTTGCGGTCGCCGATCGTTACTTTCACGTCGACCTTTTGATTATTGCGCACGACGTTCAATGTAGCGGAGTCTCCCACTTTCAGTGCCTGGATCGCCGTAATCAGATCCTGGCTGGTCGCATACGGAGTTCCGTTGACGCCCGTGATGATGTCGTAGCTGCGCAGGTCGGCTTTATAAGCCGGCGAACCGTAGAGTACTTCGCTGACGAGCGAACCTTCAGTCGTATCCACGCCCATTTGCTGCGCGATGCTTTCGGACATGGTCGTCAAGCTGGCGCCGATGAACGGAACCGCTTCTTTCGGAATTTCTTCGTTGTTTTTCAATTGTTCGACGACGCCTTTAATCGTGTTCGAAGAGATTGCGAAGCCGATCCCTTGCGCTTCCGTGCTTACCGCCGTGTTCATGCCGATGACTTCGCCGTTCAGGTTAAGCAGCGGGCCGCCGGAGTTGCCCGGGTTAATCGAAGCATCCGTTTGCAGCAGGTGTTTGTATTCCGTCGTTGCGCCCGTCGTTTCGTCGGCGATCGAAATTTCGCGTTCTTTCGCGCTGAGCACGCCCGCTGTCACGGTGTGTTCGAAACCTTCCGGGTTACCGATCGCGACGACCCAGTTGCCGATCGCGGTCGCATCGGAGTCGCCCAGCGAGATCGCCGGGAAGTCGCTTCCGTCCGTGCTTTCGATCTTCAGAACGGCCAGGTCAAGATCGGCGCTATGACCGAGCAGTTTCGCTTCGTAAGGCTTGGTCGTACCGTCCAGCGTAACCTGGATGACGTCTCCGCCTTCAACCACGTGGTTATTCGTCAAGATATAGCCTGCTTTATCGAAAATGAAGCCTGTTCCCAGACCGAGCGGAGTCAATTGACCCGAAGTGGACGAGTCGGAACTGCCGTTGCTGCCGTTTCCGTTATTGCCGTTGTTGCTGTTGCCTTGGGAATCGCCATAGAAGTAGCGGAAGAACGGGTCGTTGTAATTGCCTTGCGTGCTCGACGAGCCGCCTTTGGACAGCGTCTCGATCTTGACGACCGACGGGCTGGCTTGATTCACGACGTCCGAGATATCTTTGGACGAAGCGATCGTATACGCCGCCGTAGACACGCCGCTGGAATTTGTCGCCGCTGCGGTGGTCGTGGTCGAGGCTTGAGTCGCCGCTGCCTCATCGCCGCCGAACCAGCCTGCATGTCCTGCCGTGAAGACCGATCCCGTAATGACGATTGCGCCAAGCGCGCCTGCCGCAAACGAAGTCACCATATTTTTGAACGAAGATTTCGGCTTTTGGTTATAATTCCAGTTCCCGTTCGGGGACGAACCGTTCGATCCGGTCGGCGCGCCGTAAGAGTCATAGTTGCGAACCGGACTCGGCGGCGTCACTTCGACGTCCTGCACTTTTTTTGCCGATTCCGGATCGGAAGAACCGACCGATTGGAACGGACCGTAAGAGTAATAGTAGGAAGAGCCGTCCGGGTTGGTACCCGATTGCTCGGAGGAGCCGGCATTCGATTGATTGCCGCGGTCATCGTTGTTCGCACCGTTGCTGCCTGCTGCGTTGTTGTCTTCGAAAGAGTTTCCGTATTTCTTTTCGTCCATGTCTATTTCCTCCTCGCGTTCGGGCTATGCCGAATAACGTAATTTGGTTGGGGCGTTTCGTGAAATCTCGGGTAGATCCGGCGTCGCCTTGTTTGTTCGTCGTTTGCTTCTGTAGTTATTTTCGCCCAAGAACCTTAATTGAACATTAAAAGAGGTATAAAGATAGATAAGAAAAAGTAAATTATTTTGAATTCGCTTTCTTTCAAGCTTGGAGGAGGTTTTTGGGGAAGCTGGGGGCGCTTCCGCTAAGCAAAAAACTTCTCCATGCTTAAAAGCTCCTTCCGGGGGAAGGAGCTAAGAGTTTAAGTTCTATTGAACGGTATCAGAAGGAAGCCGAAAAGTCAGGCAGTACATCAAGCCGTCGCAAATCTCACGGGCGTTGACTTCGAGCATACCGGGAGGAACCAGTTCGATCGGAATCCGGATATCGGTTCGGTTCTTAAATCTTTTGCCTACGAACGGAATCTTCTCGTACGTGCCGGACGCGAGCCTTTCCGTTTCGTCGACGATCACGATCTTCGTTCCCGGTTTGGCTACTCGGATCATTTCCTTTACAGCCCCGGCACCGTCGTTGAAAAAATTGATGCCGCCGACATGATAGACGGTATCGAAACTGTTGTCCCCGAACGGAAGGGCTTCCGCGGAAGCGTGATACAGCGAAGCGGTCCGATTCCACTTTCGCAGATGTTTGCGGCACGCCTGAAGCATGCCCAATGACAGATCCAAGCCGTGCAAATCAATATTTTCCGGCAAATACGGAAAATTGTCTCCGGTTCCGCATGACACTTCAAGCACGCGGCCTCCGTCCGGAATTTCGAGTTCGCTCAAAAACTGATTCCGGTAAGCGGCTTCGCCACCGAATTTCAACCGAAAATAGATTTTGTTCGACAGATTGTAAAAAGGAGCGATGCGGTCGTACATTTTGCGATACTTGTCGTTGTCTCCGATCGTCTGCTCTGCTCCCGGAAACCGTTGAATATCTACTGTAGCCTGCATCGAATTTTTCATCAACGGATCATGCCTTGCCGATGCGCATAGATCGCAAGCTGCGTACGGTCTTCCAGTTCGCACTTCATCAGCAGGTTGCTGACGTGCGTTTTGACGGTTTTGATGCTGATATGTAATTCTTCGCCGATCTCTTTGTTGCCCATGCCTTCCGCGATGAGCAGCAGCACTTCTTTTTCGCGCTCGGTCAGCGGGGAGGAATCGGCTTCGACGGTGCGTTGACGAATGCCCCGGGTCAAGGCTTGGGAAACGTCTCCTGTCATGACCGGCATGCCGCGGAACGCGCCTTTTAACGCATAGATCAGTTCTTCGGCCGTAACGGTCTTGAGCACATAGCTCACCGCTCCGGCTTCGATCGCTTCCATAACCAGTTTGTCTTCCAGGAAACTGGTCAACATGACGACGCGCACAGCAGGAAATTCGGAGACGACGACGCGTGTTGCTTCGGTTCCGTTCATTTCCGGCATCATCATATCCATTAAGATCAGATCCGGCATATCGCCGCCTTCGGCGGAAATGGCGCGCAAGCGTTCGATGACCTCCAAGCCGTTACTCGCTTCTCCGATCACGTCAAACCCGGGCTCCAGCATCAAGTACGTCTTCAGGCCCATCCTCACCATGTCGTGATCGTCCGCCAGCAGGATCTTGATCTTGTCCATGCTCTTCCACTGCCTTTCCTTCTGTGAATTTTGGAATATGTACGCGAATCGTGGTTCCGGCTCCGGGTCTCGAAATAATCTCTGCCCGGCCGCCCAACTTCTCCGCCCGTTCTCGCATGGTCATCAAGCCGTACGAACCTTGTTTTTGCGCCGCGCTTCCGGAAAACCCTTTGCCGTCGTCGCTGATCGACAGCAGCACTTGGCGCTCGTTCTCGCGCAGCGACAAGCTGACGATGCCGGCATGCGCGTGTTTGACGATGTTGGCCATCGCTTCCTGCACGATCAGGAACAACTGCTGCTCGATCGCTTCGGACAACCCTTCGCACAACTCGACATCCTTCACGCCCTTCAACCCGTTTTGGATGCAATAATCCGGGAACCAACGATCCAGCGCGGCGGGCAGGTCGATCCCTTCCAGTTCGACGGGACGCAGCTGCGCGATCAACGCCCTCATCTGCTTCTGGGCCAGATTCGACATCTGAATCAACTGCTGCATCACCTGCACCGAGGCATCGGGATTCAATTCCAAGACTTTCGGCAGCGAAGCGGCAGACATATGGATGGCAAAAAGCTGTTGGCTGACCGAATCGTGCAGATCGCGCGCCATCCGGCGGCGTTCTTCGCGCACGGCGCTTTCCACCAACTGCTCCTTGCCGATCGCTTCGCTCTCCCCGAGCTTTTGCAGCAGCTTGGTCTTGGTCTCGATCGAATCCATCATGACGTTAAATTCACTGTACACGCGGGCAAAAGACTGATCGTCCGTATCGCCGAGACGCAGCGCCAGATTGCCTTGCGACACCTGGAGCATCGTATAATGAAGCACGTCGATCCGACGTTGAATCCGCTGTCCCGCAACGTATCCCGTAACGACGGCGACCAATACGGCGGCAAGCAGATAAAATACCCAGATTCGCGGAGGAAAAACCCGTACGAATCCGTACAGGCTGAACCAATACAGCAAAGCGGCGAGAATCCCGCCGCTTAGCAGAAAGTAAAACATCAATTCCCATTTCGTGTTTTTCAGTAAGTTTCCCATAACCGCCCGCCTTTACCCTACGATATTGACGTTGACGTCCGAGATGAACGAGCTGACGTTAATCTTGATCCGTTTCGCGCAATCGTCATAGTTTCGCGTTTCGTCGGCGCCGCCGACCATGCCGCTTCGCGTGTTGCCCAATACGTTGTGGTTACCGAGGAAGGAGCTGGTGTTTACTTTGACTCCGACTTCCGGGTCGTTCGGCATGTAGATCACGACGTCTCCGATAAAGCTCGATATATTGATTTTCGTTGTTCCGTAAGGAATCTGTGCCTTCGTCAGATCGATGACCGTGTCTCCGATAAAATGGGAAACGTTCAACGGTTTGAGGCGGAAGTAATCTCTGCCGATATAATAGTCGCCGATAAAGCTCGACTCGTTAACGGTTTTGTCTTTTTTTTCTTTATCCGCCTTTTGGCGTGCTTTACGCATCTGTTCGCGATCGTAACCGCTATAGGCGTGCCTACTATCTTCGTCGCAACTATCGTAAAACCTTCCGTTGTCCGAAAAATCTTCCGGAAAAGGATCTTTTTCCAGCGAAACGGTGCCGCGCTTTTTCTTGTCTTGTTCGTGATTCATCGACTTTTTAAAATCTTTCATGGCACTGTCGACTTCGCTTTTCACTTCGTCCGCAATACGGGAAAAGTCGATTTTGCGCACCTGATCGGCTGTCTGTTTACCGAATTCGCGAGCCATGTCTCCGATTTTCTGGAATTCCGACGCATTGTCCGGACGGGGTTCGCGATCTTCCCGATCGAATTCGCGGCGAGCTTCGGGTTCCCAGTCATAACGTTTACCGTCATGTTTGCGTGCATGCTCGGGTTCGCTCTTCGGTTCGTCTTTATCCAGGTTGACGAACATTCGATCCAAAGGCGATTCCAACGGCTCGATCGGAGCTGGCGGAATCGGGGGTTGAGGGTTCGCTTTACTGCCCATAGACGAAAAATCGTCGGGGCTTTCCGGACGGGCGGACGGATATTCCGGAACCCGCTTCGGTTTAACCAGCGTGTAAATGCCGATCGCAATAAGTCCGGCAGGAATCAGGAATTTGAAAAACTCGCCTGTGCCGAGATCGGTAATGCCGAGATTGCGAGCTTGGAAATATCCGCCGATCGCGATCAAAATCAAATGGCCGACGATGCTTGAACTGTGCTTTTTGGCACCCAGCAGCTGCGAAATGCCGGTCACGATCAGAATGGTCGGCCAGAACGTCCGAATCAAATCTCCGATGCCGTAACTGATATAACCGAGTTGATAGGCCAGAAAAATGCCGCCGATCGCGATCAGCCATATGGCTCCGCTTTTCTTCATCACGTTCTCCTCCTTGTATGTGGGACCGGAAACTTCGATCGACGCTTCCGGAAACTCTCTTCTTGTTACATTCAGTCTACCGTAAGCCCGATCGAGGCAAAAGCGGCCCAAGAATGAAAACCGCCTCGGTCTCAAGACCGATATGGGCGTTATAATCGAATCCGGATCGAGTCGATGGCTAATTCTTCATTCCAGCCTTGCTTCAAGTCTTCTTGGCTTAAAGGCTTCCAATCTTGACCGCGCCGCGCCATCATCCCCGTCGCAAATCTTTGACGCTCTTTTTGTAACCCTTGTCCGAACAGCCGACCGTAAGCTTCTTTCAGCAATTTCTTCATCTTATGTTTTCTCATATCCCGCGCCTCCTCTTCGTTTTTTCCAGTATGCGCGAAAAAGCGATTTCTCTTAAGCGGCGCGGGAATGATTTGCTTTTCCGGCCCGAGAGCGAACTTTCGTCCCGCCTCCGGCCCTGCCGTTCTCCGCCTTGCGACCGAGCTGCCGCAGACCCGGAGCAAAAAGACGTAAAAAAGCCGCTCCTATTAAAGAAGCGGCTTGATTTTGAATATTCCACTTTAGATCTTGCGGGTTTGAATCTCTTCTTTTAACAGGGCAATCACTTCGTCCAACGGCTTCGCGCCGAGGTCGCCTTCGCCGCGCTTACGCACGGATACGCCGCCGGCTTCTTTCTCGTTTTCGCCGACTACGAACATGTACGGCGCTTTTTCCAGCTGCGCTTCGCGGATCTTGTAGCCCAACTTCTCGTTGCGCACGTCCGTTTCCACGCGAATTCCGGCTTTTCTCAAGCGATCCGCCACTTGCTCGGCGTATTCGCTGTAGTTGCCCGATACCGGAATGATTTTGGCTTGCATCGGCGACAGCCAAAGCGGCAGGTTGCCGGCGAAGTTCTCCAGCAAGAACGCGGTAAAACGCTCCATCGTGCTGATGATGCCGCGGTGGATCACGACCGGACGATGCTTTTGACCGTCATCGCCGATGTATTCCAATTCGAAACGCTCAGGCAGCAGGAAGTCGAGTTGCGCGGTCGACAATGTTTCTTCCTTGCCAAGTGCCGTCTTGATCTGCACGTCGAGCTTTGGTCCGTAGAATGCCGCTTCGCCCTCTGCTTCGTAGAATGGCAGTTCCAGTTCTTCGACCACTTCGCGCAGCATGCGTTGGGACATTTCCCACATCTCGTCGTTTTGGAAGTACTTTTCGGTATCTTGCGGATCGCGGTACGACAGACGGAAACGATAGCTGTCGATGCCGAAGTCTTGGTATACTTTGGCAATCAGCTTCACGACGCGGCCGAATTCTTCCTTGATCTGATCGGGACGGCAGAAGATATGCGCATCGTTCAGCGTCATCGCGCGCACGCGGTGGAAACCGGTCAGCGCGCCGGACATTTCGTAACGGTGCATCAAGCCGAGTTCCGCGATACGGATCGGCAGTTCGCGGTAGCTGTGCATGTCGCTCTTATAGACCATCATATGGTGAGGACAGTTCATCGGACGCAACACGAGCGATTCGTTGTCCAGCTCCATAGGAGGGAACATGTCTTCTTGATAGTGCTCCCAGTGTCCGGAAGTTTTATACAGCTCGACGTTGCCCATGACTGGCGTGTATACGTGTTGGTAGCCGAGACTTTCTTCCAGGTCCACGATGTAACGCTCCAGCGTACGGCGCAGTTTAGCTCCGTTCGGCAGCCAGATCGGCAGACCTTGGCCGACCAGATTGTTAAACGTGAACATTTTCAAGTCTTTGCCCAGTTTACGGTGATCGCGCTTCTTTGCTTCTTCGAGGAAATGCAAATGCTCGTCCAGCTCGGCTTTCTTGAAGAACGCCGTGCCGTAAATCCGTTGCAGCATTTTGTTCTTGCTATCGCCGCGCCAGTAAGCGCCCGCTACGCTCAGCAGTTTGAAAATTTTCAATTTGCCCGTCGAAGGTACGTGCGGTCCGCGGCACAGGTCAAAGAATTCGCCTTGATCATAGATCGTGATCGCGGAATCTTCCGGCAGCGCTTCGATCAGTTCGATTTTGTAAGGATCGCCCAGCTCGCCGAAAATTTTCAGCGCTTCTTCGCGGCTCACTTCACGACGCGTGATCGGCAGGTTTTCACCCACGATGCGTTCCATTTCTTTCTCGATCTTTTGCAGATCTTCCGGGTTGAGGCCGTGTTCGAGATCCATATCATAGTAGAAACCTTCTTCGATCACGGGACCGATGCCCAGCTTTACTTCATTCGTACCGAACAGACGACGTACCGCTTGCGCAGTCAAGTGAGCGGTACTGTGACGCACCACTTCCAAACCTTCCGGCGATCCCGGCATCACGATTTCGATCTGTGCGCCGTTTTCGAGCGGGGTGCTCAGATCGACGACGATTCCGTTTTGTTTGCCTGCCAGTGCATTTTTGCGCAAGCTGCTGCTGATCGATGCCGCAACGTCCTCGATGGTGCTGCCTGCTTCGTATTCCCGAACGGAGCCGTCCGGCAGGCTGATAGAGATAGCCATAATGATAATTCCTCCTTTGATTTTGAAAAAAGCAAATACGGAATCGGCACGCAAAAAACGCCCGTCCCGCGAAGGGACGAGCGTTATACCCGTGGTTCCACCCTGATTCGGCCCGGTTCCGCCATGCGTTCGATCTCGTCGATGTTGGCGGGACAAAAAGCCCTCATTGAGCACGTCAATAACGGAAGTGCGGTTCCGGCGTGATCTACTGTTCAGCTCTACGATTCGCGCAAGCGGAGATCCTAAGCGGAAGTTCGAAAACGCAGCTCGAAAGGGGTAAATGCGGGCCGGTCCGGAGGAAATTGCAGCCGAAGTTTCCTCTCTCTGGAGCGGTGCCGTGTGCCAGCATTCATGTCTTTGTCGTTGCTTTTGCTGCTGTTCATTATAAGCGGCAACGTTGAAAGCGTCAAGACCGGTGGGTGCGGCAGCAAAGTTACTCGGGTGCGGGAAGCGAGAAGACTCCGACAAAAATTCGTTCAATTCGCTGTCTCACTTGGAAAACTGGATTGGAATTTAAAATGTGGTTTTCCAAGTTCAAAGGCGTCTTTCACTGAATTTTTCTCTCCGTCTTCTCGCTTCCAGTTACATCGGACTTTACCGACACTTTGTTCTTCGATTCAACGAATTTATTTCTGTATCTTCTGTTTTTAAGTCGTTTGAGATTTTCTCGACACGCTTACTGCTGTTCCAGCAATTTCTGTAAATCTTCGATTTTATCGATCACGACGCCGGCCGTTTGGAGTTCGTCCGCGTCCCCGAACTCGGAACGGACGCCGACGACGGGAATTCCGGCTTCTTTGGCGGCGTCGACGTCCGACTTTCGATCGCCGACCATGAGGACTTCAGAAGTGTCCAATCCGCTTTGGCGAAGCAGTTCGCGCAGCACGTCGCTTTTTTGTTCGGCGTTTACGCTTCCCGCGCAAAGCGGATAAGTAATCAGTTCTTTCAGGCCGTCTTTGGCAAGCACGCGTGCGAGATAGGCTTCTCCGCAGTTGCTGGCCGTCGCCAGCTCGTAGCGGCCGGCCAAAGATTTCAGCAGTTCGGGCACGCCGGGCAGTACGTAGGATTGAGTATCCATCTTGTCTCGAAGCAGTTCGTTGTGCCGCTCTTTGTAATGATCCGATCTTTCGTCCGGTATTTCCGAGGCCAGCGTATTCCAGGCTTCGTCGCCGATCATCCCGAACGTCGAGTACACTTCTTCTTTTGTCGGCTGCTTGTTTGCGTCTCCGTTATCGATGGCTTCGCTGAACACTTGGTGATTCACGTCCAGCATCGCTTGCGAGGTATCGATCAAGGTTCCGTCCAGGTCAAACGCGATCACTTTGATCTGCGCCGCGTCGAATGGGATAGGAGTTTCTTTGGAATGGATTTGGGTCATGTTCGCGCCCTCCTGAGTTTTTATATGGTCGAAATAGAATATGTTCATCCTTTCTTATACCCGATTTTGCTCTTTTGTCTCTCGGTCGGAACCTCTATTATTTTCATTTATATGGAAAGGAGTGGCTTTTCGTCAGATGCGGGCAGGACTTATGAAATGAATAGCGAATAAATAGACATGTACGACCAGCGTTACTCATTCAAGGCTACCGGCCGACACAAGGAGGATTCCATGCTATCGTTCAAAAAACCTGATGTCGAGCAGTTCTTCCGTACGTTCGCGATCGAGACTTTCGCGGTTAGCCCGGACGAAGGACAGCTTGTGTTCAGCACCAACCTCAGCGGAAAGTTTGATCTGTGGGCCATGGATCTTCCGAACGCTTTTCCGTATCCGCTTACTTTTAACGGACAGAGCTGCCATGCCATCAAGTACGACAAACGGGGACGTTTTCTCGTGGTTGCATTCGACAAAGACGGCGACGAGAACGCACAGCTTTACGCGCTTCAACCCAAAGGCGGGGAGCTGCTTCCGCTTTGCGTGAAAGAAGGCCATCGCCATATGGGACCGATCTTGTCGGAAGACGGCAAACGTCTCTACTATACGTCGACCAAAGAAGACGCGACTTATCTAAGCGCCCTTTGCTGCGACCTGAACACGGGGCAAGAAGTCTCCGTGCTGCAAGGCTCCGGCGACGCTTCCGTCTTTTTGAGCGACATCAGTCCCAAAGAAGAATATCTCGTATACAGCAAACATTTTGCCAATACCTACGCCCCTGCCTTTATTTGCTTCGGGGATAAGCATGTCTCGCTCGATCCGGAAGCGGAAGGCGAATATACCGTCTCGGACAGCGTATTTACCGGCGATGCGGAGCTGCATTTCCTGACCAACGCGGGCGGCGACTTTACGTACTTCGCCCGCTTCGATATCGAGTCGGAGACCAAGACCAAGCTGCTGGACCTCGAAGGCGTCGATTTCACTTCGATTACTTACGACAAGGAACGCAAGCTGCTGTACCTGACGGCCAGCAAAGGCGTTTCCGATTATTTGTATACGTACGATCTGGAATCCGGCGCGCTGGGCGGCGTTCCGCTTCCTGTCGATACGCTCGCCTCGGTTCAAGTGGCCGAGAGCGGCAATCTGTACATTCTCGGACGCAGCTCGGTAAGCCCGACCAACATTTTCAAAAAAGAACGGTTCTCCGAAGAATGGACGCGCTGCACGAATTACGGCGTACCCGGCATCTCGGAATCGGAGTTGGTTCGTCCCGAAGTGCTGACCTATCCGTCGTTCGACGGTCTGGAGATCGAATCGCTGTTCTTCCGGGCACCTGAGGAGACGTCCAACGGACATACCATTTTGTGGCCGCACGGCGGACCTCAGGCAGCGGAGCGTCTGGGCTTCCGTTCGTTGTTCCAGTTCCTCGTCAGCCGCGGATTCAACATCTTCGCGCCGAACTTCCGGGGTTCGACGGGTTACGGCCTGGCGTTCTGCAAGCTGGTCGAAGGCGATTGGGGCGACGGGCCGAGACTGGACAATATCGCGGGTCTGGATTGGATCGCGGAAAACGGCTACGCCGAGCGGGACAAACTGCTACTGATGGGCGGAAGCTTCGGCGGATACATGGCTCTTCTGCTGCACGGACGCCATGCCGATTACTTCAAAGCCGTGGTCGATATCTTCGGACCGAGCGATCTGTTCTCGTTCATCGAATCGGTGCCTGAACATTGGAAGCCGATCATGAACAAGTGGGTCGGCGACCCTGTAGCGGACAAAGAAAAGCTTATCGCATTCTCGCCGATCACCTATTTGGACGGGATGACCAAGCCGATGCTTGTTATCCAAGGCGCCAACGATCCTCGCGTCGTCAAAGCCGAATCCGACCAGATCGTCAAAGCTTTGCACGAAAAAGGCGCAAACGTCGAATACATCGTGCTTGAAGACGAAGGTCACGGATTCTCGAAAAAAGAAAACGAAATGCGGGTCTACCGCGCCGTGCTGGAATTCCTGGAGAAAGCGATCAATGAACAGCCTGCAAGCGTCCAATCTTAACTTTCGTTTATTCTTCTCTTCGCCTGATAAGCTCGCTTTCTTGCCGTCGATTCGGCAGGAAAGCGAGCCTATTCTTTTTTCATCACGAATTTCCCAATACTGCTTACGCCGTTTGAGCATCATAGCTGGATCATCGTTTTACCCACTTCCCCTATTGACAAAGTGTCTGAGCCACCGTAATGTTGGGATATTGCGCTTGATTGATAACGATTATCGTTGTCAACTCGACATTATACCAAGGGAGTGTCTACCATGAAAAAACTGTTTCTGCCTCTTCTATTCACCCTGCTTCTGATCCTCAGCGCTTGCGGCAACCAAACAAGCACGCCAACTGCAAGCAGCAATGCCGCTACTGAAACGACGGCAACCTCGGAACCTGCCGCCGACACGACAGCCGAAGCCGCTACAGGCACCGTTACATACGAGTCCGAAAACGGACCGATCGAAGTTCCTGCCAATCCTCAGCGCGTTGTCGACTTGTCCAGCTATACCGGCAGTCTGCTTAAATTCGGCGTTCCGGTTGTCGGTGTTGACCAATGGACCAAAGCCAACCCGAATTTCGCGGAACAGTTGAAAGACGTGGAACAAGTATCCGCGGACGACGTGGAAAAAATCATCGAACTTCAACCTGACCTGATCATCGCTTCGAGCGACGTGAAGAATGCGGATAAACTTAAGCAAATCGCTCCCCTCGTGACGTACACATACAATAAAGTCGACTATCTGACTCAAATCGAAGAAGTGGCTAAAGCCGTTAACAAAGGCGAAGAAGGCGCGGCCTGGGTTGCCGACTTTAAAGCGCAAGCTCAAGCTGCCGGCGAAGAAATCAAAGCCAAAATCGGCGAAGACAAAACCGTTACGGTTATGGAAGGCGATGCCAAAGCCCTTTACATCTTCGGCGATGCCTGGGGTCGCGGTACCGAAATCCTGTATCAAGCCATGGGTCTGAAAATGCCGGAGAAAGTCAAAGAAGTCACTTCGTCGCAAGGCTATTACGATCTGTCGCTCGAAGTACTGCCTGAATATATGGGCGACTATGTGATCTTCAGCAAAACGCTGGCCGGAGACAACTCCTTCCAAGAAACCGATACGTACAAAAATATTCCGGCAGTCAAAGAAGGCCATGTCTATGAAGTTGACGCTACAGGATTCTACTTCAACGATGCGTTGTCCCTGGAATACCAACTCGATTTCTTCAAAAAATCGTTCCTGGGCGAGTAAGTTTGCGGGATGAAAAAGTCCGCTTCGCCTAACGTGCTCCGTTCCTTTCCGGTTAAGCTTCTGGCGTCTGTGATCCTGCTTCTCGTCGTATTCGTGGGCGCGATTCTGGTAGGCGCCAAAAGCGTTTCTCTCTCGGATATCTGGTTGGCTGTGACTAGCCCGAGCGTATCCAACGATGACATTTCGGTTATTCGGGAGCTTCGGCTTCCGCGGGAGATCGGCGCGTTGCTGGTCGGTGCCGCGTTAGCCGTTTCCGGCGCGATCATGCAGGGACTGACCCGCAACCCGCTCGCCGATCCCGGATTGCTCGGCATCACCGCAGGCGCCAATGCGGCGCTGGCCGTAGTCTTCGCTTTTCTTCCGGCTGCCGGGTACTTCAGCGTCATGGTCGCCTGCTTTATCGGAGCGGCCGTCGGCGTAATGTTCGTTTTCGGCATACTGGCGCTGCGCGGCAAGACATTGTCTCCGCTGCGCATGGTGCTGGCCGGCGCGGCCGTATCCGCGCTGCTGACCGCGCTCGCGGAAGCGATCAGCCTGGAATTCAAAATTTCGAAAAGCGTGTCCATGTGGACCTCGGGCGGCCTGATCGGCACGACCTGGGGCCAGCTTATGATCATCACGCCTATCATTCTGGTCGGTATCCTCGTGGCTGTTCTGCTTTCCCGCCAACTGACCATCATGAGCCTGAATGAATCGACAGCGGTCGGCCTGGGGCTGAATACGGGCTGGATCAAGCTGGTGCTCTGCATCGTCGTTACCCTGCTTGCAGGTGCCGCCGTATCGCTGGTCGGCAACCTGGCTTTTGTCGGACTGATGATTCCGCACTTGGTGCGCGTCTTCGCGGGAACCGATTATCGGACGGTTCTTCCGCTCTCCGCAATCTTCGGCGCCATGTTCATGGTCGGTGCCGATACGTTGGGACGGATGCTTAACGCGCCGCTCGAAACGCCGGTTGCCGCAATCGTCGCGGTACTGGGTCTACCTTTCTTCCTGTTTATCGTGCGCAAAGGAGGAAAGTCGCTGTCATGAAACCCGTATCCGAAAAAATCTCCTTACTGCAAAAACCGCAGTGGGTCGCCATGCTGCTTATGCTGTTGATTCTGGCCACCTTGGTTGTCAGTTTGGGCCTCGGCTCGTCGACCGTCTCGTTTGATCGCATACTGCCGACGTTATTCGGACAAGGAACGTTCAAAGATGAATTCGTCCTGTTCTCGATTCGGCTGCCGCGCATTTTGATTACCCTGCTGGCCGGGATGGCCTTGGCCCTATCAGGCTCGATTCTTCAAGGGATCACCCGCAATGAGCTGGCCGATCCGGGTATCGTCGGGATCAACTCCGGCGCGGGCGTGGGCGTAGCGATCTTTTTCCTGTTCGCTCCGCTTGAAGTCGGAACCTTCGTGTATCTGCTTCCCGTTGTCGCTTTTGCCAGCGCGCTGCTGACGGCAACCTTGATCTATCTGTTCGCTTACAAGCGCGGCGAAGGCGTCCAGCCGCTCAAAATGATTCTGACCGGCGTCGGCTTTTCCACGGCGCTGTCCGGCGTCATGATCGTGCTGATCTCCTCTGTCGACCGGGTCAAAGTAGACTTCATTTCGACCTGGTTGGCCGGGAATATCTGGGGAACCGACTGGCCGTTCGTTCTTGCTCTTCTTCCGTGGCTGGTCGTGCTGGTTCCGTACGCACTATTCAAGTCCAAAGCGTTGAACTTGCTGTCGTTAGGCGAATCGTCGGCGGTCGGCGCAGGCGTTACCGTGCAAAAAGACCGTATCCTGCTGCTGCTCGCCGCTGTCGCCCTCGCCGCTTCGGCAGTCTCCGTAACGGGCGGGATCGCGTTTATCGGCCTGATGGCTCCGCATATCGCCAGAGGCCTGGTCGGCCCGGCGCATCAGCGCTTCATGCCGATCTCCGTACTGGTGGGCGGCTGGCTCCTGCTGCTCGCCGATACCATCGGCCGGAACCTGGGAGACTCCGACGGAATCGCGGCAGGTATTATCGTCGCCTTTATCGGAGCGCCGTACTTCTTGTATTTGCTGCTGAAAAAACCAAGCTAACATGCAGACTGCACAGCTCAATGTGAATAAAAAGAAAAATCCCGATGCCGTTGGCACCGGGATTTTTTGTATTTGAATCGCCGATCAATTAGTTTTGCATAATGAAGTCGCGTTGTACTTTCACACTCTCGTCATCGAATACTTTAAGCAAATTATACTTGGTATCGCGCTGTGCAGGAATTTTGCCTGCCGCACGGATGATTTCCAGCGTTTGCTCGATGTTGACTTTATGCGTCGTGCCCGCGGCGGAGACGACGTTTTCTTCCATCATCGTGCTGCCGAAATCGTCGCAACCGTATTGCAGCGACATCTTGCCGACTTCCGGCCCCATCGTCACCCACGAAGACTGGAAGTGCTTGATGTTATCGATGAAAATGCGGCTGATTGCCACGTTTTTCAGGTATTGCTCAGGGGTTTGCTTTTCCACCTTCATGTTCGTGTTATCCGGTTGGAACGTCCAAGAGATGAACGCCAGGAACCCTTCGGAATCATAGCCGTTCTGGATGCATTCGTCCTGGGCGTCGCGTACCCGAAGCATATGCAGCGCACGCTCTTCGTAGGTTTCGCCGAAGCCGATGACCATCGTTGCCGTCGTGTTCATGCCGATTTTGTGCGCCGTCTGCATGACGTCCATCCAATCGCGCCACGAGCCCTTCAGGCGGCTGATTTTGCGTCGCGTGCGGTCGTCGAGGATCTCTCCCCCTCCGCCCGGCAGCGAATCGAGCCCGGCTTCGTGAATCGCGCGAATCGTGTCTTCCATCGACATTCCTGACAGCTTCTGCATTTTCATGATCTCCGCCGGAGAGAAAGAGTGCATGGTAATGTCCGGGAAATGCTGCTTGATCTTGCGCAGAATATCCAAGTAATATTGGAAAGGCAGATCCGGATTGACTCCGCCTTGCATCAGGATTTCCGTGCCTCCGACATCTTGGGTTTCCTGGATCTTTTGCAAAATCACTTCATCGGACAGCACGTAGCCTTCCGCCGAACCCGGACGACGGTAGAATGCGCAGAAACGGCAAAAAACGTCGCATACATTCGTATAGTTGACGTTGCGTCCGATAACGAAAGTCGTGATCGGTTCGGGATTTTTGCGAATCATCAATTCGTTCGCGACCCGGCCCAGCTTCTCGACGTCATCCGATTCATACAGGGCGATCGCGTCCTCCACGCTCAAGCGTCCCCCGTTTAAAGCTTTCTCCAATATTGCATCAACCGCACTCATTGCATGCAGCCTCCTTTGTGAAAATAAGTTCAAATAAAGTTGGTCGAATCCGTTCAGGCTGTACTGCAAAATCTCTATTTTAAAAAGTTAAAATTATAAAGGGTACTGCAATACAATTAATCCTATCACACTTCACATAAGATTTAAATATTTGTGAACGTTACGAGACTTGCAAAAAGAAAAATCGACTCGTCGACGCTTGCCTCAAATGGGATGAGACAAGCCTGAGCGAGCCGATTTTACGCGGTGATGCCGTTTACCTTCTATTTAAGCCGATCATTCTAAGCAAGCAGTACCGCAATCAGTGCGATCAATGCCGGAACAGTCTGAATAAACAGAATCTTGACCTTGGCCGTCGCTGCGCCGTAAATCCCCGCGACCATGACGCAAGCCAGGAAGAAGATTTGAATATGCGACGCCGCCTCCGCATTCGGATAGACCAAACCAAAGATCAATCCGGCTGCGAGAAAACCGTTATACAAGCCTTGATTGCCCGCAAGCGATACGGTCATGTCCGCAAATTTCTGCTCCAATCCGAAGGCTTTCATGCCGCGCGGTTTATTCCACATGAACATCTCCAACACCAGGATATACACGTGCAGAAGCGCAATGACTGCGACAAGGACGTTAGCTACCCATTCCATCGATTTCCCTCTTTTCGTTCAAGGTATGTATCTGCGTTCTCTATTTTAGCAGAAAAAACAGCTTACTCCCTTTATCCGAACAAAGTTAATCCATTAAAGCTTGTTCCAGATCGGCAATCAGGTCATCAATGTTCTCCAAGCCGACCGAGAAGCGCAGCAAACCGTCTCCGATTCCCCGTTCCAAACGAACTTCGCGCGGCATTGCCGCGTGCGACATCATCGGCGGATAAGACAGAATGCTTTCTACAGCACCCAGGCTGACCGCGACCAACGGCAGCTTCACTTTGTTGAGCAGGCGCTTGGCGCGCTCTTCCGACCCTACGTCAAACGATACGACCGCTCCGTAACCCGTGGATTGCTTTTCATGGATTTCGCGCCCCGGATGATCCGATAAGCCCGGGTAGTAGACCGAAGCAATATCGCCTCTTTCCGACAACCATTTCGCCAGTTTGCGCGCGCTCACTTCGCTTCGTTCCATCCGTGCGCCGAGCGTCTTCATGCCCCGGATCAACAGCCAACTGTCCTGCGGTCCCAATACCGTTCCCAGACCGTTTTGCAGTTTTTTCAGTTGTACGGCCAATTCGGGAGTCCGCGCAACCGCAAGTCCTGCCAATACGTCGCTATGTCCGCCAAGGAACTTCGTTGCGCTATGCAGAATGATATCGACGCCCTGTTCGATCGGACGCTGGTAATAAGGCGTCATAAACGTGTTGTCGACCAGCGTCAGCAGATCATGCTCTTTGGCCCAAGCCGTCACTGCGCCGAGATCGGTAATCTTTAGCGTCGGGTTGGACGGGGTTTCCATGAACACGCCTTTGGTATTCGGACGCAGCGCGGCTTTGACTTGCTCAAGATCGGTCATGTCCACGAACGTCGTCTCGATGTTCATCCGGCTCAAGATCGTCGTCAACAAGCGATACGTTCCGCCATAGACGTCCTCGGTTACGATCAAGTGGTCGCCTGCCGAGAAGATCATCAATGCCGCGGAGATCGCCGCCATGCCGGAAGCGAAAGCGTAACCGCCAGCGCCGCCTTCGAGCAGCGAGATGTAATCTTCGAGCGCTTGGCGCGTCGGGCTGCCCGAACGGCTGTAATCGTATTGCGGCGGATCATAAATATCGAAATGGTGGAACGTGGACGCCTGATAGATCGGAACGCTGGAAGCTCCCGTGGTCGGATCGATCTCCGCGCCGAAATGAATCAGCTTGGTATCGAAATGCCGGCCTTTGAGCGCTTCTGCTGCTTCTTCGGGCGTTTGGAGCTGAGAAGGCGCATGCTCGGCCTGTTCCGGCGTGCGTCCTTGCGGTTGAGCTGTTTTTTCCGTTCCTGTTTTCAAACTTTCTTCGCGGTTTTCGTTACTCATGCTAAGCCTCCGCTCCTTCCGTCTCGCGCAATGCGGCTTTCAATGCACCGTCGATATCGGCGATTAGATCGTCGATATGCTCAATACCGACCGAGAATCGCAGCAATTTATCGTCCACGCCGATGGCGTCGCGGATTTCCTGCGGAATATCGGCATGCGTTTGGATCGACGGATAGGTCATCAGCGACTCGACGCCTCCCAGGCTTTCCGCGAAAGCGACCAGCTTGATATTGCTCAGGATATGTTCGATCCAGCGCGCGTCTTTGACTTTGAAGGAGAAAATGCCCGTGTTCCCGCTCGATTGGCTATTTTGAACCTCGTGTCCCGGATGCTCCGGCAGTCCCGGGTGATAAACCGTTTCGATCTGAGGATGGGTTTGCAGGAAACGGGCCATCGCAAGCGAGTTGCTCTCGTGACGTTCCATCCGCAGCGCCAGCGTTTTCATGCCGCGCATTAATTGGTAAGAATCGCTCGGACTGAGTACCGCGCCGATCGAGTTGTGCAGGAAGAACATTTCTTCGGACAATTCTTTTCCTTTAGTGACGATCAATCCCGCAAGAACGTCGTTATGACCGCCCAGATATTTGGTTGCGCTATGCACGATAATATCGGCGCCAAGTTCGATCGGACGCTGGAAGAACGGCGTAAGCAGCGTATTGTCGACAATCGTCAAAATGCCATGCGGCTTGGCCCAGTCGGCTACGGCTTTGATGTCGGTTACCATCATCAACGGATTGGTCGGCGTCTCGATAAATACGGCTTTGGTGTTCGGCGTGCGCAGTTTTTCGATGCCTTCGAGGTCATTGGTATCGACGTAAGAAGCGGTGATGCCGAATCGGGACAGAATACGCTCAAGCAGACGGTACGTTCCGCCGTAAAGATCCAGCGACACGATCAGGTGATCGCCTTGGCTGAACAGGGCAAAGATCGTTTGCAAAGCAGCCATGCCGGAGCTGCATGCAAAGCCGGCGTCGCCGGATTCCAGCTTCGCCGATGCTTCTTCCAGTACGGCGCGGGTCGGGTTCTTGGTGCGCGTATAATCATAGCCTGTGCTGCGGCCGAGCCCAGGGTGACGATAAGCGGTGGAATGATAGATCGGGAAAGTTACTCCGCCTGTCTGCGGGTCTTCCAGGGAACCGATCTGAGCCAATGCGCTTTCGATTTTGAGCTGTCTGTCGTCCTTCATGTTCATTCCTCCTAAAGGGTGGGTGAGGCGCCTGGGTTGGGCTGCCTTAAAGTTCCTATTCGTATTGCTTCGCTGGGGGCTGCGCTTACGCTAGAAACTTTTCGACAGACGGACTTCGGCGGGATGGGATATAAATAAAAAGATTAAAAGATCTTTTTAGATGCCTGCGCCGTAGTCGCTGAATTCGGCTTCTTTGGATTGGTCGACCTGGTCGAAAGGCGTTTCTTGGTAGACGTAATAGTTCAGCCAGTTGGAGAACAAGAGATTGGCATGGGCTCTCCATGAAGACAACGGTTTTTGGGTCGGGTCATCACCCGGGAAATAATGTTTGGGAACGGCGACGTCAAGGCCTTTGGCGATGTCACGGTCATATTCCCATTTAAGCGAGAACGGGTCGTATTCGGAATGGCCGGTGGCGAAGATTTGTTTGCCGTCTTTGGTTGCGACGAGGTACACGCCGGCTTCTTCGGATTCGGCCAGGATTTCCAGTTCTTCGCTGCGCAGGATGTCTTCGCGCTGCACGTCGGTATGACGGGAGTGCGGGACATCGAAAGATTCGTCGAATCCGCGCAGGAGCTGTACATTGGTTTTGTTCATGGTATGCGAGAATACTCCAAAACATTTTTCAGCCAAAGGAATTTTGCTTACGCCGAAATGATGGTACAACCCCGCTTGCGAGGCCCAACAGATGTGCATCGTCGACGTGACGTTCTTTTTCGTCCAATTGAAAATCTGTTGAATCTCTTCCCAGTAGCTGACTTCTTCGAATTCAAGCTGTTCGACCGGTGCGCCGGTAATGATCATTCCGTCGAAACGCAGATGCTTGATCTCATCGAATGTTTTGTAAAACGTGTTCAGGTATTCTTCCGACGTATTTTTGGATGTGTGCGAGCTCGGGTAGAGTAGTGCAACGTCGACTTGCAACGGGGTGTTGCCGATCAAACGCAGCAGCTGCGTCTCGGTTGTTTCTTTGGTCGGCATCAAGTTCAAAATCGCGATGCGCAGCGGACGGATATCCTGGCTATACGCTCGGCTCTCGTCCATGACGAAGATATTCTCCTTCAATAGCACTTCCATAGCCGGCAAATTATCAGGCACTTTAATCGGCATCTACCATTCACTCCTTTTTGTTTTTTGGACTTTATTGAACCTTGAATTTGGACGGCGATCTATCAGGCATTCGGCAGCCGAAGCACCTTTCGAAATGTACGAATGGGTACAAAAAAGACCTTTTCCGGGCAAGCCGAGAAAGGTCTATAGAAAGCTAGCGCCTCTCTCATCTGTCAGTTACCATACGTTGCGAACAGAAAAGGCGTATTGCGCGAACGGAAGTAAGATTTCGTTCGGCTACGCGATTTCTCCAAAGATCGGTACGAGCGTCTAACGGCAAGTCGGGCATGGGCGCAACGTTTCTGTGACGGGAACTCCGATCGGCGCGTGATGACGCCGAACTCGGACTGCACAGGGATACACTTGTAAACGTTGACCTATACGACAGGCGTTGAACGGCTTGTGCCTCACCTTGGATCGCATGGTTGCTTCCGATGACGAGAAGAATTGAGCTTTATTCGCAGAGTCGGACATGGGCGTTACGTTGTCGTGACGATAAATACTGTCGGCCCGCTGGTCGCTTGCCTCGGATCGCACTCTGACAACCTTAATGACGCCCATGCGAATGACTCTTAACGGCTCGTGCCTCGTCTTGGATCGCATGGTTGCTTCCATAACGAGAAAGTTTGAGCGTTATTCGTAGAGCCGGACATGGGCGGTACGTTGTCGTGACGATAAATGCTGTCGGCCCGCTGGTCGCTTGCCTCGGATCGCACTCTGACAACCTTAAATGACGCCCATGCGAATGACTCTTAACGACTCGTGCCTCGCCTTGGATCGCATGGTAACTGCAAGAATTAGCACCGTACGACGAAGTCGCCGGTTGCCGGGTTTCATCGGGCTAGTCCCTCCACCTGCTCTTGATAAGATTCCACTTTTCGACCGGCGCGCGAACGCCGGAGGAAGTATTCAATTGTTGGGTTCCAGCTTGCGCCGGAAGAACTTTAGATCAATTATACACGAAAACAGTATTCAGGCAAGAAGCAGCTTATACAGGAATTAACCATTTTTTGCACACATTCGTGAATAAAAATACCGGAGTATGCACAAAAAGCCCGTATGCTTGCACTTTCCAGCTTTTCCGTATAGCTGACGGGCTCTGTTATTTTTTCGACAAGCCATACGGAGTTCGCTTCAAGAAGTTTCAACGCTGTATCGTAATTGCCTATGCTCAGTTGGACGGTCTTAGAACTGTTTTCGAATTGATGTAGCTGTAAAAGACTTACTGCTGACCTTCCCGCATCCTTTTCATCCAAGGCAAAACTTCGCTCTCCATCCTGGACATGCAGCTGTGCAGCTCTGCCCGCAATGTCTCTTCGCGATCATACTCGAACCATTCTTCATAAGGTCGATTCATCCAAAGATCCACTTCTGAAGAAGGACGGCGCAGGGCAAAATTGACATTCATTCGCCGCATGCGATGCCCGTCTTTTCGAGTCGCCTCCGTGAACAATTCAACCTTTTCCACAAAGCCGTCGACCTGACGCTGCAAGCACCATCTGGGCCACTTCCCGCTTAACTCGAAACCTTGTAATTCCAAGGTTTCACGGATGATCTTCGCTGCTTGGATTGCCATGTTTGCCGCTTCCTTCCCGCTCTTGATCTTTTTCTACATTTTAACGTTCTTGAAGCCGATAGTGTAAGCATAAACCTTCACAAACAAAGCCTTGAAAGCCCTCAGGGGGCAAGGTATACTTAACGAGGGTTTTATGAAAACAATTTTGAAAGCAAGAGGTGAATTTCAGATGGACGGCGACCCGAGGCCCAAGCGTAAGAGAACGCAGACTCTAGTTCAACAGCAGAAAAAACGGCCAACCGGCGCAGTGCCTCCAATTCTGGACATTCGCTGACAGGGGCCTTCCTGGCGACTGATTGCTTCAGCCGTGTCGGGACGACGCACGCTTCTTCGCGCCGGCCTGTTTTTTCCTGCGTTCTCCCGCAAATTCGAGACTATTCATGGACGACCGATGTCCCATTTCGAAGGAGTGAACGGCATGAAAATCCGGCACGTAAGAAACGGCGTATTCACGCTTATTGAAAATGAAAATCTGACTGATACCTTAACTGCACCCGAGGAAGGCTTTTACTGGATCGATGCCGACCTTGACGATATTACTTTACTGCAAGTTACGTTCGGCATGCATGATCTGGCCGTCGAGGATATGCTCGGCGAGGAAGAACAACGGCCGAAGATCGAGATTTACGAAAATCACTATTTTACCGTCGTGAACAGCATCCGCTTCGACAACGAAGAGATCTTTATGCGCGCCCTCAATATTTTCCTGGGTCGGCATTTCGTTATTACGGTTACGCGGCAGAAGATTCACGAGTTGCGCACGGTCAAACCGATCATGTGGGAAGAGGAAGTCAATACGCCCGACCGCTTCATGTATCTGCTGATCGACCGCGTGGTCGACAACTTCTTCGCGGTCGGCGACCGGATCGAAGACCAGATCGAACAGCTCGAAGAAGATATTTTGATGAATACCAAACGTACGCATCTGAACGATATCATCGGTCTGCGGGCAGAAATTCTCTGGCTCAAAAAGGTACTGGTTCCGCAGCGCGAGGTAATTAACATCTTGAACAAGAAAGACCTGCGCTTGATCGACGACGAATTGCAAAAATACTTCAGCGACATTTACGAAAATACCGTTAAAGTCTCAGAAGCTTTCGATACGTACCGCGATCTGATGGGCAACTTGAGAGAAGCTTATCAATCCAGTATCTCGAACCGCGCGAACGAGATCATGAAGGTCTTTACCGTGATTACGACGATCTTCATGCCGCTTACCGTGGTGACGGGCATTTACGGGATGAACTTCGACCATATGCCGGAACTGCACTGGACCTACGGCTATCCGATGGTCATCGGCCTGATGATCGTGCTGGGCTTGACGATGTATCTGTTGTTCCGCAAAAAAGGCTGGCTGTGAAGATTTTCCTTTCACGGACGGCAAAAGACCGTTTCGAACTTCCTTTGCCGAAGTCCGAAACGGTCTTTTCTTTGGCTGACGTTGAGGTTGATTCGTACCGTTTGCGCGTTCAGTCCGATCCGGTCGCGCGTTGGGATTTGGAGCGGTTGACCGCAACGGGCGCGATAACAACCTGCGACGACGTACCGGCCTTGCTACCGTTTTCCGCAGCGTGAGCGGAATCAGCTTCCGTTGTTCGATCGGCTTCCCGACGGTATCGGATACGCAGCAGCCGCAGTTGTTCATATAAAATGTCCTGTCCCGGCTCGCTCGGCGGTTCTTCTCCGTACACCTTTTTCAAAACAGGTTTGAGGAACGAGTCTCCCAATTCCGCGTAGGCCTCTTTGACCGCCAATTGCTGCTCTTGCGGAACCAACTGGATCTCGTGTTCGATGACCGCTTCGAGCGAATAGCCGTTCTTTTCCAGCGACTCCATCATTTCGACCAATTCGCGCCGCTCCAACCCGCTTTCCTGGCTGATCTGGGCCAACGAAACGCAGGTGCTGCCGGAACGCGTCGATTCAAGCAAAAGACGGGTTGCCCGCACTCGCTCCGCTTCGCGCTTGAATTTGCGTTCTTTGCTTTTGTACGTCCATGCTTCGAATTCTTCTTCGTCGAGACGATGCTCTACCCAATCCAACGGGAACGAATGCTTGCGCTCGATCGTCCGCGTATGCTCAAGGATGTTTTCGCCGTAACGGTTCACCGTGCTTTCGCCGATTCCCGGCAGTTCCCGAAGTTCTTCGAGCGTCTGCGGCAAAAAGGTACCGATCAAGCGCAGCGCGCGGTTGGTCGCGATCAGATAAGGCGCGCGATGTTCTTCCGTCGCTTTTACCCGGCGCCAAGCCGTTAGTTGCTTATACAACTCCTCGTCGGCATGCAGTTCGCTGTAGCAAATCAGCTTCTGCGTATAGCGGCCGCGCTGACCGGATTCGAGGAATTCCTGAAACGTGTCGCGGATGATCGGGCGATAACCTTCGGACAACTTGGCCGCAAGCTTGTGCCGGTATACGGCAAGCATCTCGTTCCACATGTCGCCTTCGTACCAAATGTCGCGCTCCGACTGTTCCCGATCGCCGCCGGCTTCCTCATGCCAACCGCATGTCCACAATCCGCCTTCTTCTTCGATCCACACCTGCGCGCCGCCGACTTCGTGTTCCCGTTCGATTTCCATTCGGTTCAAAAAAACGATTCCCACCTTAATCCCCCGCCTTTTCGCGAATTTTTCAGCCGAAACGCAAAAAACACCCCTCCTACATGGATATGTAAGAGAGGTGCTTCCTCCGCGCTTGTATGCTGTTAGGCTTATCATAACCTTTATATGGAAGGATCGTCAAGCTAAGTTGCTTCACGCATGCATCTTATCTCAGAGTTCAGCTTCCAAAGCGGCCAATCTTTTGACCAAAGAGCCTCGCCAGCCGTCGGCCAATTCGTCGATTGCCAACAGACTGCGAATGGCTTCCGCATCATTCTTCAGCTTGTATTTGATTTCGTTGGCGCGCATGACGGTCATCCCTGCCGGGTGACGCTCCAATAGCTCAACTTGATCTCCCGCCTGAACCGCACCTTCTTTTAACACCCGGAAGTAAAAGCCGCTGTACCCTGTGTCTTGCACCTGGGCAGGCAGCTCGGGTACGCCGTAGCGCACCGAAAGCTTAAAGCACGGCTGGCGCGGCTGGCTCAACTGCACCACGGCTTCGCCGATCGCAAACGTATCGCCGATGCAGAAATCTTCTTCGGCTCCGCCTTCGATCGATAAATTCTCTCCAAACGCACCGGGGCCGAGCTTCGGCAGCACGCCATTCTCCCAGAAAGGAAAGCGGTCCGTCGAATAAACGCATGCCGCCTTATCCACGCCGCCGTGATTTTTCAAGTCCGCTTGTCCGTCCCCTTCAAAGCCCAGCTTGCTCAAATATACGGCTCCGTCTACCGGATGCTTAAAAATACCGGTCTCGACTTCCTTCTTCCCGTTCGGTACTGCTTTGGGCAATCCGACATTCACTGCGGCAATCCGCACGTCTTTCATTCCGTCCGCCTCCTTTATTCTGAGATTCATTATGGCACGGATCTTATTGCATGGCTACCCACTGTCCGAATACCAAGGTGTTGCTCAATTGGCGCCCTGCGCTGGTTAACGTACGTCCATTGGCATAAAGAGCCGACGACGCGCCCCCGTCCAGATTCATTGCCTGCTTCGCGCCGAGCTTCTGCATGACCTGCGCCCATTGGCCCATGGTTGCGCCGCTTACCGTAGCCAGCATCACCGAACCGTCCGGCATGATCGCGATTCCGCTGCGCGCGCCGGAAGCGGTCAGGATCTTCGGATCGTTGAACCCTTCTCCCTTGGCGTCGAGCGATACTTTGCTGTCTTTGACCAAACGCGGACCTGCTCCGACAGCCGTTACGACATCGTCCCAGGCAATCGTTTTGCCTGCGGCATCGGTGTACGTAATCTCCATCTCGACCGTTGACCCGACTTCAAAACGTCCAACATTATCTTTCTCCGATCCGTGATAAACCAGCACATAGCCGTCGGACGGAATGGTTGTATTGGTATTTGCGCCTTTTTTGACGACTTTGCCTTTGCGTACCGTAACCGCGATCCCGCCGCTGAATCCGACATTGCTGCCGCGTGCGGTATTGTACATCAAGACGACGTTTTGCCCGGCTTCCGGCGTCCGGTTCACGAAAGTCGCATACCAGCCGAGCGTTTTGCTTTTGCCGGCTTTATCCGGTTTGCTGCTTACCGTGCCGCGGATATTCGCGCGAAGCGAATCCATAAGCGCCGTACCGTCTTTTTTGAAGCCGATGCTCGTGCCGTAATAACCGGTATGCACGATTTGTCCTTTCGAGATCAATGTCCCGTAAGGATCGGCCGGACCTCCGTACGAGTTGAAAAAAGCTCCGTTGATCGCCGCCGTCGCATTGCTGTTTTTGATGATCGAAGCAAAGCTTTGCGTTTGGCCGACTTGTCCTTGGGCCAAGCCCAGCGCTGCTTTCGTACCTTTCGGAATCGTGACCGTCTGTACGCTGTACGTACGCCCCGACACGGACACTTTGCGTACCGCCGTCGTAATCGACGCGGCCGCTTCGGCCTTCTGATCCCCCATCAGACCGAACACTCCCGTTACCGCCAGCACCCCTGCCAGCAGCATCGTTCCCCATTTCTTGCTTTTCATCACGAATCTTCTCCCCTTAACTCTTTATTGATTTTCGCTTGCCTACTCTCTTTAATTGGCGATGGAGGGGGCGATTTCCTGCTTCTCGGCGGCAGGAAATTTGCGCCGGGGTGACGCTGCGGGGGAAAGGGCCTGCGGATCGCTGTTAAAATCCGGTTTCTTTTCGATTGGACTTAAACATAGCTGGTGGTAAGAAACCGGATTTTAAAGGCGAGCGCTGACGCTTCCTCCGGCTCCTTTCCCCCTCCGCTCCCGCGCACATTTCCGCAACCTAAAGCGGAAATGCTTTTCCCCTAATACGCAAAAAAAGCGAGTATTTTTTTGCTGTTAGGGTAGATAAAAGGCGAAAGAGGATGACAAGAAATACTTTGTCATCCTCTTTCGCCCGGTTTTTGGCTTAGACTGCTGCGCTTTTTAAGGCTCTGTGGGTAAATCTTGTGGAGCGATGCCCATTGATCTATGAGCATTCGCTTTGCCCTTTCCCTCTTCCCCAATAAGGAAGAGGTTGGACGCTTGTTCGGTTGATCGCGTGCGTGCGCAGGAGCGGAGGGTGGGAGGGAGACGAAGAAGCCGAAACTTTCCAAAGGAAAGTCTCTTCGTAAGCATGTGCTAGCGCTCGCATCTAAAATCCGATTCCCTCCCCCCAGCCATGTCTTACTCCAATCAGGGGGAATCGAATTTTAGCGGCGATCGAGTCCCCTCCCACCCGCAGCGTCTCCCAAGCACAAGCACCCAAAGCGGTCAGCCGAACACGTCAGCGCCCAGCATCTTCGTTAGGCTGCTCATCTCGAGTTCCTCGAACTTCGCGGCCACCTTCGCGTCGTCCAGCTTGAACTCGCACGGATCGATCGGGCACTCCACCGGAACCTCGCAGTGAATTTCGGCGAGTTTGCGAGACATATGCAGCATATCCAGGTCGTTTTCGATCTTGGTGCGAACGGAGTTAGTCAATTTATCGAGATTGGCGAGAATACCGTCGATATCGTCGAACTCCTGCACCAGCTTGATCGCCGTCTTTTCCCCGATGCCTTTGACGCCCGGATAGTTGTCGCTGGCATCGCCCATCAGGCCTTTCATATCGATGATCTGCGAAGGCTTCAAGCCTTTTTCCTCCATCAGAAACTCCGGCGTATAGACTTGGTAATTGCCGTAGCCTTTTTTCATGATGATGACCTTGATCCGTTCGTCGGCCAATTGAAGGAGATCGTTGTCGCCGGACAAGATCTGCACATCCATGTTTTGCTCGCGGGCGCATCGTTTGGCGATGGTGCCGATACAGTCGTCCGCTTCGTAGCCGGGCACGCCGATGTTCGGAATATCCATCGCTTCGACGACTTCTTTGACCAGATCGAACTGCGGAATCAGGTCGTCGGGAGCGGCGGAGCGGTTGCCTTTATACGATTCGAACTGCTCGGTACGGAACGTGCGGCCGCCCATGTCCCAGCAGCACGCGATATGCGTCGGGTCGAATTGCTGAACGGCGTCCCACATATACCGCACGAAGCCGTAAATGCCGTTGGTCGGTACGCCTGTTGTCGTGCGACGGATATAGCCTTTGAGCGCTGTCGCATAATAGGCGCGGAACAGCAGCGCCATGCCGTCGACCAGCATCAACGTAGGTTTGCGTGCCAGTACGTTTTCCGGAAGCCCTTCAATCCCGTTATGTTCGCTCATTGATCGGTCTCCCCTTTGCTCCAGCTTTGTTCATACTGTTCAGGTTTGAATCCGATCGTTACATTCGTGCCGTCCGTCACGACCGGTCGCTTGATCAGCATGCCGTTCGAAGCCAGCAGTTCCGCGCGTTCCTCTTCGTTCAGGTCGGCCAACTTATCCTTGAGTCCGAGCGTCTTGTAGACTTCTCCGCTGACGTTGAAAAACTTTTTGGATTCCTGACCGCTTTTCGCAAACAGGTCCAGCACTTCATCCTTGGCGGGAGGCTGCTCGTTGATCGGAATCAGCTCCAGCTCATGTCCTTCGTTTTTCAGCCATTTGATCGCGTTGCGACAAGTGCTGCATTTGGCGTAGTGGTACACTTTTAGTTGGGTCATCGGTGTCGATCACATCTCTTTCTTTGATTCATCGTTTTGCAATCGCTGCTTTAACTCTTCCAGGTCAGGCGGAAAAGGGGCTTCGAACGTCATTCGCTCATGCGTGCCGGGGTGAACGAAAGCTAGACGGAATGCATGCAAAGCCTGACGACCGAGAAGACCGTCCAGCCGCTCCGAAGCCTGTCGTTCGTCTGCCGTAATCGGAGCGCCAGGCGCATATTTATACATATCGTCGCCGATCAGCGGACAGCCGATATGCGTCATGTGTACCCGGATTTGATGCGTGCGTCCGCTCTCCAATACAAGCTGCACGAGAGACGCGCGAACTGCCTCATACTGCTCCAATGTGCGGTAACGGGTCGCGGCGGGATAGCCGGACTCGGTGACGATCCGCACATGCGGATTGTCGGGATCGCGGTCGATCGCGCCTTCGATTCGGCCGCTTTCCGGCTGCGGGCAGCCATGCACGAACGCGCGGTACATTTTATCCACGGTTCCTGCAATCATCTGCTCGGAAATATGCTGGTGCACGTACGGATTCTTGGCAATGGCCAGCACGCCCGACGTTTCGCGGTCCAAGCGATGCACGGGGCGAAAACGCACCTGCTCGCCGCGTTCGCGCCAATGCTGCACGACGCCGTTCGCAAGCGTACCCGTATAATGCCCATGCGTCGGATGCACGATTACGCCTGCCGCTTTGTTGATAATCAGCAGATCTCGATCTTCGTACAGAATATCCAGCGACATCTTTTCCGGCAAAATATCATCCGATTCTTCCCGCTCCATCCGAAGTTCGACCACGTCGCCTTCCTGCACGTGCGCGCTGATATAGACCCGCTCGCCGTTCAGCGTAATGCCTCGTTCGGTCATTTTCAGTCTTGAGGTCAGCTTGCGCGATACGCCGAGACGGGTGCTCATCAACGTCTTGAGCGTCCAGCCCTGTTCGCGCGCCGTTACGGCATACACAATGGGATCGTAATAACCATGCTGCGGCTCGATCCCTTTTTCTCTCGGAAAATCATACGGTTCGATCTCTATTCACCCTGCTCTTGTTCATTTTTATCGTTGGAAAATACGCGGGCACTGCGCACGTATTCCACGTCGTCCACTCTAAGCTTGAGATTGGCGGCGCGTGCCGCGCTAAAAAAGTAATCCGACAACCGATTCAGATACTTCAGCACTTCCGGATTCACCTCGGACGTATCGGTCAACGCCACTACTCGACGTTCCGCGCGCCTGCATACCGTTCGGCAAACGTGTAACGCAGCCGCAGGCGGGCTTCCTCCCGGTAAAATGAAGCGTTCCAGCGGCGGATTGTTTGCCTCCAACCGGTCGATCCACAGTTCCAATCGCTCGGTCATCGCCGCATGGGTCTTGTACGCTTGCTGCGTTGCCGGCGTATAGGCCAGATCCGATCCGCAATCGAACAATTCCTGACCGACGACGGCCAGTTGTTCGCGCAGATCCTTGAACCGGTCATCCTGAAGAAGCGACGCGGCCTGGCCGACAAAGCTGTTCAATTCGTCAATCGTGCCGTACGCTTCCACCTGAGCATCGTCTTTTCGTACTCGCCCTCCGATTACAGACGTTTGGCCGCGATCTCCCGTTTTCGTATAAATGCGCATGTCCGCGTCCTCCCTTCTAGTAGCTTGGTAAAAGCGATTAACCTTCCGTCAGCTTCTGCAATACTTTGACCGCCGCGTCCTTATCCGGTGCATTGACCAGAACGCAAGCCAGCATATCTTCAGGCACATAGCCCGCATCCTGGAACATCTTCATATCCTTGACCGGAATCCCGAAAAGGTGCTTTTCTTGAACCGCGTCTTTTTCCCCGTCTTTCAAAACGCCGCTTTCGAAAACGCCGTCCGGATAATCCGCTTGGTCGAAATAGTCGTCGAGCACGATGTGCGCCCCGTCTTTTCCGTAAAGTTCAACCGTTTCCCTCGGAAGGATCACGATCGAATTACCCCCTGCCGCGTACTCAACCAGCACTTTTTGCAGATCGAACAACGGCGAATAGTTGAATTCCGCTTTCAAATCCGGCGCTTCGGCTGTCAGCTTTTCCTGAATGACGTCAATGCCTTCCCGGCTCGACGATCCTTTGTCCGACATAAAGATCAAAACGCCGTCTTCTTTACCACACCCGGCCAGCAGCATGATCGTCGCGATCAGCAGCAGCCAGATCCCCGCCTTTTTCCGCTTCACTCATATTCCTCCTTGGACAATTCCTTTCGTCACTCATGCGCATGCACGCCATAAAAAGTGTGTCTTAACCAATATATCATACCTGACCGCCTGCAAGCATTTCTGGCACTTTAGCAGCTTGGGCTTAACAAAAAAAGGAAGAGCTTCGATGCGAAGTCTCTTCCTTTCTGGCCGGTATGTACATGGATTTGGAATGCGTGTGTTGGAGTGAAATCGTACGCTAACCTCTTCAGTCAACGTACGAGTAGCATATATTCGTTGATCTTCAGATCCAGCCGGCTGCTGATTTCGACAACGGTCGCAGCGGTGAACGATTGTTCACGTCCGAACGTTTCTTCCATCTGGGCGCGCAAAACCCGAATCTCCTCCTGCAGGAAAAGTTCGCGTTCCGCCATTGCGCCGAAAACCTGAGCATTGCGTTGTACACGTGACGGTGCATCGCCTTGTTCATACCTCGGCTTTTGGAACGAAGCGGCAGACAAAAAAATTCCCCCTTGAAAAAGTTACCTGTTCGAGTCCCCATTATATAGAAGGATTCCAACAAAAGCAACTTCTTCAAGAAGGAGGTTTTACTCACCTTTTCGGTTTTTTACCCAAATAATACCTTTATGCGCCTTCGCGCTTTACTTTATAAACAAATTGTCCGATTCGGTCCAGCGCTTCGTTCAATTGGGCTACCGACGTTGCATAAGAGCAGCGCAAGAAGCCTTCGCCGCCGAGTCCGAACACGCTGCCCGGAACAGCCGCAACCTTATTTTCGACCAACAGCCGCTGCGCAAAGTTTTCCGAGGACAAGCCCGTGGACTGGATACTCGGGAACGCGTAGAACGCGCCTTCCGGTTCGTGGCACTCCAGACCCGCGTCGCGCAGTCCTTGTACAACGAGGCGACGGCGGCGGTTATACGACTCGACCATCTTGTTCTTTTCGCCCAGACCGTTAGTCAAAGCTTCCAATGCGGCAACCTGACCCATGACCGGCGCGCACATTACAGTGTATTGGTGGATTTTCAACATGGCGGAGATCAGCTCAGGGTGTCCGCAAGCATAGCCCATCCGCCAGCCGGTCATCGCGAATGCTTTGGAGAAACCGCTGACGAGAATCGTTCGATCTTTCATCCCGGGTGCAGCAGCAAAGCTCGCATGCTTGACTGCTCCGTAGCTCAATTCGGCATAAATTTCGTCGGAGATGACAATGAGATCATGCTTTTCCACGACCTTCGCGATCGGCAGCCAATCTTCGGCCGTCATGGTCGCTCCTGTCGGATTGCTCGGATAACACAGAATCAACACTTTGGACTTCGGCGTGATGCTGGCTTCCAGCGCTTCGGCCGTCAGCTTGAATCCGTCTTTCGCAAATGTCTCGATCCCCACCGGAATCCCGCCTCCGATCGACGTGATCGGCGAATACGAGATATAGCAAGGCTCAGGCACGAGCACTTCGTCGCCCGGACGAATCAAGGCCCGCAGCGCGAGGTCGATCGCTTCGCTGCCGCCTACCGTGACCAGCACCTCTTTTTCCGGATCATAAGACGTTCCGAACGAGCTGTCCAGATAAGACGAGATCGCTTCGCGGAGTTCCGGCATGCCGGCGTTCGACGTATACCGGGTGTAACCGCGCTCCAATGAATAGACGCAAGCTTCGCGCACATGCCAAGGCGTGACGAAGTCCGGTTCGCCTACGCCGAGCGTGATGATATCCTTGCTCGCGCTCACCAGATCGAAAAACTTGCGGATGCCCGAAGGCTTGATATCGCGTACCAGCGGCGACAAATAGCGTTCCATCGAGCCATGTTCGGAGTCCGAAGGCTGCTGAGTTCCGTTTACGTTCAATTCCCGGTTAGTAATCATCGTTTCGCATCCTTTACGGCGAGATCAGCAGACGGCGATCTTCTTCGTGCTCTTCGAAAATGATCCCGTTTTGCTTGTATTTTTTGAGTATGAAATGCGTTTTGGTCGACAGGACGGATTCGATCGGCGACAGTTTGTCCGAAACGAAACTTGCGACTTCTTTCAAGCTGAGGCCTTCCACTTCGACGAGCAGATCGTAAGCGCCCGACATCAGGAATACGGCCTTCACTTGCGGGTACAGGTAAATGCGCTCCGCAATCCCTTCAAAGCCGCGTCCGCGTTCCGGCGTAATCTGCACTTCGATCAGCGCGGTCACTTTCTCGTCGTTGACCTTGCTTTCGTTCACGACCGTCGCGTATTTCACGATGACGTGATCCTGCTCCAGCTCCGCGACCGCTTCGCGAACTTCTTCTTCCGACACGTTCAGCATCGTCGCCAGCAGCCCGTGCGTCCGCCGCGCGTCTTCTTCCAACAATTCGAGAATATCCAGCTTCAGCTTGTTCGTTTCCTTCACTACGCATGCCTCCAGATGATTTCGCTTGATAAGTGACTCTTACAGTCAGCTTCGACTTGCTTTGTTGTACCCCATCTTACCCCAAAAAATGCCCCTCCGCCACCGTCCCCGCCCAATTCAAGCATACCGCCCCTGCCCCAAAAAGCGCTTCGAGCGGATTTTTCGCTTCTTTCCCCTACCCAAAAACCCCCGCTTCCGACGGAAGCAGGGGTTGAGCTTTTGAAGAAGATTCGATGCGTCGCGCCGACCCAGCGGAGGGGGAAGGTTCAGTGCAGGAGCTAAAGCATTTCGAAGAAATGCACTTCGGAAGCCTATGCTATATTTCGCCTTTGCAGTCGGGAAGCCCCTACTTTAAATATAATCGAGCTTCCCGACTGCAACACGCGACCGAAACGAACCTTCCCCCGCAGTGCCTCCGTCGCGCCTACTCACCGAATCTTCGCTTACAAAACCGAAACTCCGATGACGTAGGACAGCGACACCGACAAGATCATCGAAATCAACCCCACCGCCCGATTATCGTTCCCGATCTCCTCATCCACCTTGAAAAACGGCGTCACGAACTCGAACAGGAAATAAGCCAGAAGCAGCAGCACGAAGCCGACCAACGACCATAACATGCTTTCGTAAATCGTCGAACCCGACTCGATGCAAAAGCGCAAAATATTGCAGATCCCGAACACCTTGCCGCCGGTCGCCATCGCGACTGCCAGATTCCCTTTGCAGATCTCGTCCCAGCATTTATAACGGGTAACCCATTCGAAAATAGACAGAAAAACGACCAGCTCCAGAACGGCTACGGAAAAATAAGCGACGGCTGCTCCGATCGGAGTCGCCAACAACGGATCGATAAACGTGTTCATTGAGTTCGAGACCTCGTTCCTTCCGTTAGTTGAGCTCAGCCACGGTTACCCCGTTGCCGCCCTCGCCATAGTTACCCAACCGGTATGACTTGACGAGCTTATGACGACGCAAATGCTCTTGGATACCCGTACGCAAAATGCCCGTTCCTTTGCCGTGAATCAGATACACTTGACCCATATTCGATAAGAACGCTTCATCGAGGAAGCGATCCGTCTCGATCAAAGCCTCTTCCAGATTCGTGCCCCGCAGATCCAATTCGGAGCGCGTGCTGTCATCCTTGGTGCGTTTGACCGCCGTGACCGGCTTTTGCTTCGGCGCGGCAACCGGAGCCGTTTGCACGCGTTCGAGCGAGTCGAGCGACACCTTCATTTTCATGATGCCGACCTGTACCAGCGCATCTTTGCCGTCCAGCTCGATGACATGACCGCGTTGGCCCAGATTCGACAAAATGACTTCGTCGCCTGCGCCGATTTTTTGCGAAGCCTTCGCTCCGGTCGGCTTTTTGACTTTTTTCACACGTGCTTCAGGTTCGGCTTCATCCAACTGTCTGCGAGCCGCGATCAGCTTATGCTCCTTGACCGAAGCCCCTTCCTCCATCGCCAGACGGCGCAGCTCGGATACCACCTCGTCGGCTTCCTTGCGCGCTTTGGCGATGATGTCTCGCGCTTCGTTCTCGGCTTTTTCGAGTCTGGCTTCGCGCTGGGATTCCTGCTTCTCCAGTTCGCGTTCGTGCCGGGTACGCAGCTCTTCCATCTCGCGGCGCAGACGCTCGGCTTCTTCGCGCTCCGCTTCCGCCCCGAGCCGGTTTTCTTCCAGCGCGCTGATCATGTTCTCGACGCGCAGGTCTTCTTCTTTGACCTCGCCGCGAGCAAAGCTCAAGATTTTGCCCGGCAGTCCCAGACGCTCCGCGATCGCGAACGCGTTGCTTCGTCCCGGCACGCCGACCAGCAGTCGGTATGTCGGACTGAGCGTTGCCACGTCGAATTCCATGCTTGCGTTGATGACGCCGTCACGCTCGTACGCATAGGCTTTTAGCTCGCTATAGTGGGTCGTGGCGACCATGCGGCAGTTGAACTGGTGAATGTATTCCAGAATCGCGATCGCCAGCGCCGAACCTTCGGCCGGGTCCGTGCCTGCGCCGACTTCGTCGAGCAGGACCAGGCTTTTCGGCGTCATGTCTTTCAGAATGCGGATAATGTTCGTCATATGGCTGGAGAAGGTACTGAGACTTTGCTCGATGCTCTGTTCATCGCCGATATCGGCGTAAATCGCGTCGAACACGCAAAGTTCGCAACCCTCATCGGCAGGCACGAACAATCCGGACATCGCCATCATGCTGAGCAAACCGATTGTTTTTAACGTAACGGTTTTGCCGCCCGTATTCGGTCCCGTCACGATGATGCTGGAAAAGTCTCCGCCCAGCTCGACGTCAAGCGGAACGACGGCTTTCGAGTCGATCAGCGGGTGACGGCCTTTGCGAATGCGCAAATAGCCGCGATCGTTCATGGTCGGCTCGGTAGCTTTCATCCGGTGAGCCAGACGTCCCTTTGCAAAAATAAAGTCCAACTGCGCCAACACGTCTACGTCGTACGCCAGCAGATCTGATTGTTCGCCGACGGCTGCCGTCAGCTTTTGCAGAATGATCTCGACTTCTTGAATCTCGCGCAGCTTGGTCTCGCGCAGCTTGTTGTTCATCGCGACAATCGCTTCCGGCTCGATGAACATCGTCGCGCCCGAGCTGGATTGGTCGTGCACGATGCCGCCGAAGTGCGAGCGGTACTCGGACTTCACCGGAATAACGAAGCGGTCGCCGCGGATCGTGATCAACTGATCCTGAAGCATTTTCGCTACGCTGGACGAACGGATCATCGACTCCAGCTTTTCGCGGATACGGGATTCCCCGCCTCGCAGCTCGCGCCGGATATTGGCAAGCGTCGGGCTGGCGGAATCCATCACTTCGGCGGATTCGCCGATGCACGAATTGATAAGACGCTCCAGCTCTTTTTGCTCCGAGATCAGCTCGGCAAGCCCGTCAAGAAGCTCAACCGGATGCTCCTCGTGCACGGTCTGGATAAATCGGCGCAAACGACGCGAACCGTACAGCGTCGTTGCGATGCCGAGCAGCTCGTGCGGGTTCAGCATGCCGCCGATTCGCGCGCGCTGCACGGCCGGACGGATATCGACGATGCCGCCGAACGGCGGAGATCCTTTCAAACGGTCGACGTGAAACGCTTCGTGCGTCGCTTGAAGCAGCTTCTGTACCGACGACAGGTCGGTATCCGGCTTCAATGCGCGCGCGGCTTCTTTGCCGAGCGACGTCTGCGCCTGATCGGCCAGCGCGCTCGAGATGCGTTCATATTGCAATATTTCGAATATTTTATCGTTCAAGAACGTGACAACTCCTTATCGGTTCTGGAGCCTGGACTTGCGCTCCGTCCCTTGATTATAGCGGATTCCTATCGGCGAAACCATGATCGCGTGCCGATGCTTCTCGGCAGACGAAAGCCCTCCCGCGTTCGGCGTCGCCGGGTTTTGGGGAGGGACTGCCGATTCTGAACTTTTCTTCTATGGATGTTCTATCGCCTTTGCTGAGCAATATCCCGGCCCGCTTCATACTGCTCCACTCGATTTTTGCCCGAGCGCTTGGCGCGATACAATGCAGCGTCGGCTTTGCTGAACATCTTTTCCGCCGTATCCTCCGGTTCGTATGTGCATAACCCCACGCTGACCGTAACCGGATGATTTCCCATGTACGAATAGTTGGCACTTTCTACAGCAGCACGGATTCGCTCTGCATACTCCGCCGACTCCTCGATACTTTTCTCCGTAAAAATAACCGCGAACTCTTCGCCTCCGTACCTGGCGGCAAAATCATTCGGCGAGATATTCATGCCGAGCCGGATCGAGACCTCTTTAAGCACCAAATCGCCGATCAGATGACCGTACGTATCATTAATCTTTTTGAAATTGTCGATATCGAACACGGCTACCTGAATTTGCAATCCGTTTCGCCGGCTCTGATCGACCAAATCTTCGAGATACTCGTAAAACGTGACATGATTGTACAACTGAGTTAAAGCGTCCGTCTTGAGCATCCGCTGGGAAACGGCTTTGTCGACGAGCATATCCTGTTGGGACTGCGTTAACTGTTCAACTTGTCTGCCGATCTCGATTGCGCGAACAAGCACCGTGCGTCCCAGAATCAACGAGGCGACCAGCATGAACGCCGTAAGCAAAAACTCCTCGATGCTTCGTTGATAAAACAATCGCTCTACGGCGAAATAAAATACCGTATAGATGGCGATATTCAGCGCGCCGAACACATCCATCAGCTTGCGGTCAAAGTAAATCAGCGGGACAAACATGGGAAGAATGAGCAAAATGCCGGGCGCATTCTCCATGTATACGCCCAAGTTCAAGTAATTGACGTAAGCCAGCGTCAAACTGACGCCGACCACAACCTGCCTTCCGTAACGGCGCAGCCGCACATACAACACTTCGCCCAGGCCGGCAATCAGCAAAACCATTAGGCTCCTGCCTATAAGCAACCCGACGTCGCGCTGCGTTTCAGTGCCTCCGCCCGAGAAGAAGTAGCTTACTTCCACAGCCAATACCATGGCCGCCACGATCCAATAGGCGTTAAGAATCTGCCGGTTCAGATTATCGACATTACCCATGATTCACCCTAATGCTGCTCCTGCTCCAGCAATTCCATCCATTCGTTATATTCCTTGCGCAGGGCCGCATGCTCCTCCTGAAGTCGGGCATATTCCCGTTCGGCCGCTTCGCGCTTATCTTTATCCAATTCCCGTTCGACATGAAGAACGCGAAGCTGGTGGGAAAGAACTTCATATTGCTCCGTCACCTGCCCTAGTTCGTTTTGCAGTCGTTCACGCTGCGCATCTTCGCTTAATACGCCGCTCTCGGAAGCCAAGAGCCGTTGTTCAAGCTTCGACTTTTCCTCGTCCCATGCAAGCCGGCGTTCCTTAAGCTCTTCCAACTCGGATTGCAAACGACGGGCCTGTCCGTTAAGCTCCTGAACGGACTTTTCTGCCATAAGAAGTTCGCTTCGCAGATTGCTGTTCTCATTTCCTTTTTGCGCTTCGCGCACCGCAGCCTCTTCCAGCTTGCGTTCTGCCGCATTCTTTTGCTTGGTCAACAACCGCTCACGCTCGTTCAACTCTTCCAGCTCGCGACGCTGACGCGCGGTCTCGATCCGCCACGATGCTTCGCGGCCGCCAAACTCTGCGACGCGAGAAGAAAATCGTTCGCGTTCTTCTTGCCATTTCTTCTCGGCCTCCAGAAGATCATTCGTCTCCTGCTCGGCTGCTTCCAAAGCTTCCGTAGTACGCAATCGCGCTTCGCGCTCTCCTTGCAATTCGCCCTCAAGCCCTGCCACTTGCGTTTCCAGACCTGCAACGCGTTCGCTCGATGCAGCTGCGGCCCGGCGAATATCCGCCAATTGCGCAATCAGATCTTGTTCCCTGCGTTCCGCAACGTCGCTGCGATCGCGGGAAGCCGACAATTCCTGTTTCAGCACGGCATATTCCCGCGCGCGCTCTTCCTCGCCCGACGCCAGAGCTTCAAGAGCACGTTCCAACTCTTCCTTTTGTCGGCGCAGGCCATGCGCCTGCTGCTCCAAGTCGCCAACAAGCCGCTCTTGGCGATCTCTTTCTTCGTTCCATGCGGATTCGCGACCTGCATACTGCTCCAATTCGCCGGACAAGTCGGACAATTGTTCTTCCAGTTCAGCCAGGCGGCCTTGCAGTCCATTCACTTCGGCTGACAGTTCGCCATTTCTCCAAGCAATGGAATCGCGATCGCTGCGGATCTGATCCAACTCTTCCTGCACGCGGTCCCGAAGAACCGCTACCTCGCGCTCGCGTTCTTCAGCTTCGCCCAACCGACCGATCAACGCATCTCGTTCATGCAAAGCGGATTCGATGCGTTCGTGCAGCGTCGCAATCTCGGATGCCGCTGCACGTCCGGCTTCTTCAAGCAAATCAAGCCGTGCGGCTGCCGCAGACAATTCGGTCTCCAGTCGTGACTTAGTCTCTTCCAAACGAGCGGATTTATCATTCAGACGCGCCTCGCTATCGTTCAGTTCGCGAATGCGTTCTTCCAATCGCGACCGTGTTTCATCAAACTCTTCGCTGCGCGCGGACAATTCCGCTTCAAGAGATTGCTTTTCGTTTCGCAGCCTTTCAATCAGGCCTAATGATTCCTCCAGACGCTGTTCGACTTCCGCTTTGCCTTCAGCCAAAGTCAGAGCCTCAGTGCGAACAGTCTCCAATTCAGCTTCCAGCGCACGTTTCTCGGCTTCAAGAGCATCGGCGCTTTCTCCCATAGCCGCCAAGCGAAGCTCCAGCGAATCTTGCATGTCCGCAAGACGTCTGGATGTTTCCCGTTCGCTTTGAAGCTCGATATCGCGCGCATCGCGCTCTTCTTCGACCTGAGCAATGCGCGTCCGAAGTTCTTCGGCTTCCTGGCCCTGCTTACGCAGGTCGCCTTCCAACGCACGCTCGCGTCCGATCAGTTCATTCAGCTCTTCTTCGAGTCGAACCGCTTCACCTGTCAGATATTCTTCGCTGCCGCTCAGTTCAGCCACACGCGATTCCAGACGCAAACGCTCTTCTTCAAGCTTGGCTGCGCGCTCTTGCGTTTCAAGAAGCTTCGCTTCCAATTCCGCAATTTGCGCGCCGCGTTCCAGAGCTTCCTGCTCTTGGTTCGAGCGCAGAACTTGCCAAGCCTGCTCGGCTTGAACGTATTCGTCCAGTTGAGCACGCAACGCCGAACCTTCCGCTTCCGCTCCGGTCAAGCTGCCGCGCAAATCGGACAATTCGTTTTCGAGTTCCGATTTTTGCGCTGCCAGTGATTCCAATTCGCTTTCGAGACGGCTGCGCTCACTGCTAACCGTATCCAGTTCGGCAGTCAGTCGTTCTTTCGATTCGCCTAAGCTCATCCATTCATTTTCTAACTCTTCTTTTTCGGCAGATAAAGATTCCAATCGACCTTCGAGAGCCAACTTATCACGGTTGAGCGCTTCGGCTTGTTCTTCGAGCAGACTCTTTTCCTCTTGGATATTTCTCAATTCGTCTTCCAGGCGACGCGCGGTTTCGTTTGCCGCTTGCAGGTCCGCTTCCAGGCGATTTTTCTCCGTCGATACGGAGGCAAGGTCAGCTTCAAGACGTTGCTTGTCGGCTCCTTCCGCTTCCAGATCCTGTTGAATGCGAAGTTTATCGGCAGCAGCCGCACCCAATTCGCTTTCAAGACGCACTTGTTCGCCTGTTGCTGCTTCAAGCTCGCCCGCAAGACGCGTATTGGACATTCCAAGCGCTTCCAATTCGCTTTGAAGCCGCTTGGATTCTTCTTCGCGGCTCGCAAGCTCTTCTTTCAAATGCCCGCGGGAAGCTTCAGCTTCCTCAAGCAGTGATTCAAAAGCTGTTTTCTCATCCATCCAAACGCGTTCTTGCTCTTGCCAGAATTCCAACTTCGCTGAAAGTTCGGCATTCTCGGCTGCCATTACAACTTCGGCTTCCGCAAGTTCAGTCGTACGACGTTCAAGCTTTTCATGCTCGCTCTGGCGCTCGCCAATTTCCAGACGCAGACGTTCCTGCTCTTCGCGCAGATCCCGTTCCGTTTCCTTCAACTCGGCAAGCCCTGCTTCCAGCTCGGTACGGCGGGCTTCTTCTGCTGCTTCGCGATCATGCAGTTCTTCCAAACGAGCCCGCGCCTCTTCATAACGCTCGGACAATTCATGTTCGCGGCTTCTCGTTTCATTCAGCTCCGACTCCAGACGCGCATGTTCCTCGCTCCAGATGCCTTCGCCTTCTTCCAGCTCGCTTACGCGCGCTTCCAACTTCGAACGGGTTTCGCTCGCGGCGAGCATGGCTTCATCCAATTCGGAGACGCGAAGCCGGGCCTGCTCGCTTTCAGCTTGAAGCTCCTGCTCGCGCGAACGCGAACTTGCCAGTGCTTCGTTCAGTTTTTGATTTTGGGCTTCGGCGCGAACAAGAGATTGTTCCAACTCTACAACTCGTGATTCAAGTTGCGTTCGCAGTCCCTGAAGACGCGCTTCTTCTTCGCGCAGCAAGCCTAATTCCAGTTCCAGCTCTTCGAGGCGCGAATCGCCGGTCGATAACCGTTCGCGCAGTTCTTCGCCTTTGCGCTCCAGATCGGACGCCAGCTCGCGGCTTTCGACTAAGGCAGCCTGATCGCGATCGAGCTCCAGGCGAACCGCTTTCAGTTCGCCGGACAGACTCTCGTTCGTTTTACGTTCCGCAAGCAGCTTCTCGTTCGCCGTCTTGAGCGCCTGGCCGGATTCGGCGCCGGACTTCTCCGCCTCGCTCAGTTTAGTCTCCAACTGCTTCTTCAATCCGTTCAACCGTTCCAACTCGTCGTTCGCGCGCTGGATTTCCTGCTTGCGAGTCTCCAGTTCCTTTTCCGCTTCAGTCAATCTGGCATTCTCCGCACGAAGCTCGTCAGCGGCCAGCATATCCGCTTCGCGCTGCTCGCGAAGTTCTTCCAATTCCGCCTCAATCACTTCCGACTTCGCCGAAGCTTCGTCCAGGCGTCCTTGCAGATCCTGATTCATCACATTCGTCTCCGCCATATTGACCGCAGCCAACACCGCAATCCGAACCGTGTCCAAGCGCGGATGCCCGGTCGCGATCGCGATCATGCGCTCGTCGACCAAACGGGCTACGCGTTTGACATACTCTTGGCTGCTTCCGAAAATTTTGTAGGACGTTCCGTAAATTTCCACGCTGACTGTTTTCCGTTCTTCAGCCATCTTCGCCCGCTCCTCTCCATAAGTTCAATAATCTATTGCAAGGCAGGCGTGACCCGACTTGCCGGCGTTCAGTCGCCTTTTCATTTCATTGCCTCGTTCAATCGCTTCATTATAAAAAATTAGCTCTATCAGGTTAAAACGCCCCGGCCAAGCAAAAGTTGCTCAAGTCGTCGGAGTCGATACGAGCCTACGGCCAAAAACCGCACCCTTCTTTAGAGCCCGGACCGCGAAACGGACCGGATTTCTAAAGAATTCGATGCGGTTTGACTCTTCTCCTGCCGGAACCTGCTTACTTTCTCAATTCCGCGGCGAAAGTTTGTTCCAACTGAGTCACGACGTTTTGCTGGGCTGCCGCGACTTCTTCGTCTGTCAACGTACGCTCCGCATGGCGGTACGTAAGAGCAAGCGCAACGCTTTTCTTGTCCGAAGCGACGCGATCGCCCGTGTAGACGTCGAATACGCTGACGTCTTCCAGCAGTTCGCCCGCGGATTGACGCACGGCTTCGATCAGTTTCCCTGCTTCAAGCGTCAGGTCCACCACAACCGCGATATCGCGCTGCGCGGACGGATAACGCGGCAGATCGCGGTATTCGATCTCCGGCGTCGCGCTTGCGTACAGTTCGTCCAGGCAAATCTCGGCCGCATACGTATCGTCGAGATCGTAATCCCGTTGCAACTGAGGATGAAGTTGTCCCAGCACGCCGATACGTTTGCTTGGCGCGCTTGTCAGATAGAGCGATGCGGAACGTCCCGGATGGAAGCCGTCCGGCGCGTCGGCGCGGAATTCCGCTTGAAGTCCCAGCTCGTCCAATACGGCTTCGACCGCGCCCTTCAAGTCGAAGAAGTCGACTTTGCGCGATGCCGCTCCGACCGTACCGTCTGCGCGATTGCCCGTAAGCAGCAGCCCCAGCATGGTCAGTTCAACGGGTTGCACCGTCACTTTTTGCTCGCTGGCGTGGAAGACTTTGCCGATCTCGAAGAAGGACAGATTCGCGTTTTTGCGGTTGCGGTTGTACTGCGCCGATTCCAAAAGCAGCGGCACGAGGCTCGTGCGCAGCACGCTGCGATCTTCGCTCATCGGCATCGCCAGCGGAACCGCATGAGTACCTGCCGAGAAGGCGGTGAAACGCTGCGTGTTCTCCGGGCGGGTGAACGAGTACGTGATCGCTTCGTGGAATCCGCCGTGCGTCAGCGTACGGCGCGCCGAATAACGAACCGCCTGCGATTTCGTGTACGCGCCCGGCGTCGTCGGTCCTTCGATCACGGTCGTCGGAATGTTATCGTAGCCGTGGATACGGGCCGCTTCTTCGATCAGGTCGACGTCGCGCGTAATGTCGCCGCGGCGCGTCGGCACCTGCACGTCGATGATGTCCTGCGCGCTGTCCGCGCATTTGAAGTTCAATCTCGCGAAGATCGCTTTGACTTCCAGCATCGAAATGTCCGTACCCAGGTAGGCGTTCAGCTTCGATAGGGACAGCGAAATTCTTTTCTCCTGAATTTGGCCGCTGCGCTGCTCGACAATACCATGCGCGACCGAACCGCTCGCATGGCGTGCCAGCAGCAGCGCCGCGCGATCCAGTGCCGCGATAACCGCAGACGGATCAACTTCTTTTTCAAAACGCAGGCTGGCTTCCGAACGAAGACCCAGCTTTCTCGATGTCTTGCGTACCGAAGAACCGGAGAATTTCGCCGATTCCAAAGCGATGTTTACGGTCGTTTCCGTTACTTCCGTCTCCAATCCGCCCATTACGCCTGCCAACGCGGCCGGACGGTCATTGCCCGTAATCAGCAGCATCGACGGGTCAAGCTTGCGTTCTTGACCGTCAAGCGTGGTCAGCACTTCGCCTTCGCGAGCCGAACGCACGCCGATGTCTTTGCCCAGTTTGTCGGCATCGAACGCGTGCAGCGGCTGTCCGCATTCCAGCATCACGTAGTTCGTAATATCGACCACGTTGTTCGTCGGACGAACGCCTGCCGCCATCAGGCGATTTTGCATCCATTGCGGCGAAGGACCGATCTTCACGCCGGAGATGTAGCGGATCGCGTAATGCGAGCACAGATCGCCGTTTTCGATCGTAACGGTAGCTTTCTCGGAAGCGGAACCGCCGCCTTCGATCAGATCGATCGCAGGCAGCTTCACGTCGCGGCCCAGAATCGCCGCCGTCTCGTAAGCCGCGCCGATCATGCTCAGGCAGTCGGAACGGTTAGGCGTCAGATCGAATTCCAGCACGGAATCGTCCAGGCCCAGCACTTGCGTGATCGGCAGGCCGAGTTCGGTGTTTTCCGGCAGAACCAGAATGCCTTCTTGCTGGTCTTTCGGCAGCAGCTTGTCGTTCATGCCCAACTCGCTGGCCGAACAGATCATGCCTTGCGAAGCGACGCCGCGCAATTTGGCATTTTTGATCTTGAAGTTGCCCGGAAGCACCGCGCCTACGACGGCTACCGGTACTTTTTGTCCGGCGTCCACGTTTTTCGCTCCGCATACGATTTGCAGGTCTTCGCCGGAACCGACGTCGACCGTGCACACGTTCAATTTGTCCGCGTCAGGGTGCTTTTCTTTATGCTTCACGTAACCGACAACCACGCCGGTCACGCCTTGGTTGCGCTGCTCGATCTCGTCGATCTCGATCCCGGACCGCGTAATTTTTTCTGCTAATTCTTCAGGCGTCACGCCGTCGATATTCACGTACTCGGATAACCATTGCGTCGATACTTTCACTGTCCGCTCACTTCCTTATCTGATTTTGATCTTCTTTTATTTTGCAAAACGAACTCTATTGACGCGCGAACTGCTCCAAGAAGCGTTCGTCGTTGTTGTAGAAATGACGGATGTCGTCGACGCCGTATTTCAGCATCGCAATGCGCTCCACGCCGATACCGAACGCGAATCCGCTGTATTGCTCGGGATCGTAGCCGCTCATCTCCAGCACGCGAGGATGAACCATGCCGCAGCCGAGCACTTCCAGCCAGCCCGGTTCGGTCGCGCCTTTTTTCTTGTACGTCACGTCGACTTCGGCACTTGGCTCCGTGAACGGGAAGAAGCTCGGACGCATGCGAATTTGGGTGTCGCTGCCGAACAGTTCCTGCATGAAATGCAGCAGCGTGCCTTTCAGATCGCTCATACGGATGTTTTTGCCGATGACGAGTCCTTCGATCTGGTTGAACTGGAAAGAGTGCGTCGCGTCGTCATCGTCGCGGCGGTATACTTTACCCGGGCAGATGACTTTAACCGGAACTTCGCCGCTCATCGCTTCCATCGTGCGCACTTGAACCGGGGACGTCTGGGTACGCATCAGCAGGTCCTCCGTAATATAGAAGGAATCCTGCATATCGCGCGCCGGGTGATCCTTAGGCAAATTCAGCGCTTCGAAGTTATGGTAGTCGGTCTCGACTTCAGGGCCTTCCGCGATGCGGTAACCCATGCCGATGAAGATCTGTTCGATCTCTTCGATTACTCGCGTGAGCGGATGTACGGCGCCGCGCGGCAATTTGCGTCCCGGCAGCGTCACGTCGATCGTCTCCGAAGCCAGGCGGCGCTCCGTTTCTTCGCGTTCGAAACGCTCGTTATGCGCGCCGATCGCCGAATCGATCGCGTCGCGCACGTCGTTTGCCAATTGGCCGATGACCGGACGCTCCTCCGCCGACAATCCGCCCATACCGCGCAGGATTTCGGTCAGCTTGCCCTTTTTACCTTGGTATTTGACGCGCAGCTCGTCGAGCTGTTTCGCGTCCGCCACGCTTTTCAAATGCTCAAGCGCTTCGGCTTTCAGTTGTTCCAAACGTTCTCTCATCGTCCGCAGACTCCTTTCCCGCATGGGGAGTAGTAATGGTTGCTTTTTTATGAAAAAGACCCGAAAAACAAAAAGATCTTCCCGCCCCAAGGGACGAAAAGATCGCGTTACCACCCTAATTCAGAAGCTTTCCCGCCGATTGTCGGCATAGGGGAAACGTTGCGGCCGCAGCGGCCGGACTTCTCTCAGAGACGAAAATAACGGATCGTCAACCCGGCTTTCCTACTGGCGTACGCACAGCGTCCCGTTCAGAAAGCGGCTCCGGAGCGAACTTCGGCATCGTCGTTGTCGTAAAAATGCTCTCAATCCATGGCATTTTTTCCCTGTACGGCGGCGTTGCTTACTCTTCTCCATCATCGCGGCGATTCATATGATGAAACTATTGCAAGTTGCCCATCTATTCTACTAAAAAGCCGCAGGCATCGTCAATCGGAATTTGATGGGCCTACGACTTACAACATTGGACGTCTCTATTTATCTTTTTCGTTCAGTTCTACTAATTCCTTTTTCACCTCGCAGATCTCGGCTATGGAACAATACCCAAAATCGCCATAGTGCTGAAAGCAAGCCTAATACAGCACCAACTCAAAACTACTAGATAAAGATGCTTTAATCGAGTCCGTTCCGACTTCGAGGCTTGCAAAAAGTGAGCCTGGAGGTCGTTTCATAACCTGCTCAAGCAGGTAACGAGAAGAAAGAAAAACGAAACAGGGTGACGCTGAAAAGACCCTGGCGTCACCCTGTTTGCACGTACAAGCATGAATCTCTTTAGTTTTCATTCGTAAAAAAACTTTTGGGACAAACGTTTAATGACTATGTCTATTCATATCGATATTAGTTGGATTCTTTTGCATCATACTTCCCGGTATTCTTGGTGACGACATAATCTCCATTTTCATCTTTTACCGCGATTACTTCATCCAAATCTTTGTTTTTAATTGTATAAAGTTTACTTCCGGCTTTGAATTTATTTGAGAACACACCATCGTAACTTCCTTCGTGCTCTACATACTTATCTATTTCGCCAATTTCTTTATCTACTGCATCTGATTTTTCTTGAGTGACTTCATACAGATTATTATTATATACAACAAAGTTAGAATTCCAGTCAGTCTGTTTTTCAGCATTACATCCAGTAAGTGCAAACAAGACTAAAATGCAACTCAAAATGTAGAAACTAACCTTGTTCATGATGTCACCTTCATTTCCATTATTTTTTTGTATCTTTTGCGTTAACTAGTTCTTCAATTTGGGTTAAATCTTGAATTCCTCCATTAGATGGGGGTTGGATTGTATATTCTGAGGTTGTATTCATTTGGGATTGAAGGGACCTATTTGGGTTGATTAAAAATTTTCCTTGATAGGCTCCTTTAATGACATAAGCATCTTCAGCAACTGGACCTTCATATTTGTCTAAAAATACGATGGCTTTTTGTCCGATCTGGAATACAGGATTGTCTTCAAAAACAATATTGATGTTCTGTATCTGTCCGTCCTGATCTACCTGCGTCAATCCTCCAGTTTCCAATATTTTGATGGAGTTTTGATTATATTCACCTTGATGAATTTTTGATACTGAGCTGTTCGTTAATGTAAAAATGACATCAGAATAATTCACTGTTTCTTGTTGTTCCGCTTCGATTTCTACGATGAGATCAGAACTTTGGATTAATTCAGGAACTGTTTCATAATATTCTGCCACATCTCCAGACATTTCTAAAACGGAAATATCTTTTTCAATTTTTTGAGCATTTATATTATTGAAAATATTTGAACCTAAGGCAACTCCTCCAAAAACAATCAGAGATACTGATGCATATTTTATCCAAGTACTCATTTTATTCATTTGTTAACCTCCTAAGTATATAGATACAATAAAACTTATTTGTATAAATGATTAATTCCCGCAATATCGTCAGATCCAGGTTTAAAAACGGCTCTACCATCTGCACTAGTACACATGATTTGTTTTGTATCTGTAACATGTGCTAGGCCCATTCCGTGACCCATTTCGTGACTGAAAACTCCTTTCTTATAAGTTGACGACATACTGTCCATATAGTAAAAATTAGCTTCAATTACTGAACTATTGATGTTACCAAAAGTTATAAAGTCTCTGTAATTGGTGCACTTGGCGTTCCATCCTGTATTTCCATAGTTGTCAGCGCGAATGGTAAAGTCCCTCTTTTGATCCGGAGTATTTGGAGTAAATACAATCTTCGTGTTTGTAGCATTCCAATCCGCTGCCGCATTTATGAAAGAAGTTTGATAATTTGAGGGCACGGAAGACAGAAAAGTATAAGTCATCTTATTGTCTCCGTAACTTCCTCCTAACAAGTTATAAGCTTCTGCAGAAGTTGTGCCAAAAATAGAAGTAGCAGCAATAGTTGAAATAAATGCACAAGCTAAAAATCCTTTTTTCATAAATAAACCCTCCTGAATTCAATGTATATTGCAATTTAAAAACTTTGTTTTCTTCTTTCTTTTTTATTGAACGATTTCCAATTGTAATTAGTTTTCTTTTTTCTTTAAAATTATTTGTATTTTTCCAAATAAATAAAATGGCTCTTCTCTATAAGTTGTCCTTGACAGCAGTAGGGCCCGTTCAAGTTGAGCTCAACATATGAAATGAGCCATGTTTCGGTAGCCATAAGCTAGTGAAGTACACCCGCTTTTTTCTCCACAGTAGGGACAGGCTTTTTCGGGTTCAAAGCCGATGGGGAATGCCCCGGCCTTCATTTCGTTGTTTGATTTACTACACCCTCTACAAGGAAAATCCAACCATGAGCTTCTTCAACCTTATACTAATCAAGCGCAGTAAAATAGAGTCGCTTCTCCGTCATTACGTTAGTGTCCTAAATGAAACTTAGTCAATTCTTTTTTTATCTCATTAATCTCGCTCATCGTATCGGCTGAAAAGATTTCCGGCAATCCATTAAGCACCGATTTGCGCTCGCTCTCACTTGTCCGATTTTCCGCTTCTCCCCGCAGCAGTTCCGCCAGCCTCAGCTCCAGCATCAACCGCCGTTCGTTTTCCTCGCGTCCGCCCGGATTTTTCACCCGCAGCTTCTCGTTCTCTTCCTGTTCCTCAAGAGTCCCTTCGAACAGCGCAAAGCCGCCTTTCCCGTCCAGATCGATCATCCGGTTGGCTGCTTTGCGCACCAGCATCCGGTCGTGCGACACAAGCAGCAGCGCGCCTTCGTACCGCATGAGCGCCGATTCCATCACTTCGCGCGTGTCGATATCGAGGTAATTGTTCGGCTCGTCGAGGATCAGCAGATTGGCGCCGCCGAAGTATAATCGAATAAACGCCGCCCGGCACTTTTCGCCCATGCTGAGATCGCCGATCTTTTTAAAGACGTCTTCTTTCGGAAAAAGAAAACACCCCAACAGCGTGCGCGCTTCCGTCTGCGTCATGTTCGGCAGTTCCAATAGGCTGTCCAGCAGCGTTTGATCAACAGGCAAGCCTTCCAGCTCCTGCGAAAAATAGCCGATCTTCACATTGGGATGAAGCACGACCTCGCCGCTTGCGGGAGACAGCTTGCCGTTCGCGAGCCTGAGCAGCGTCGTTTTGCCGCTTCCGTTCGGTCCGCGCACCGCAAGCCGATCCCCGCGATCCAACTGGAAGTAAACGTTGCTCAAAACATGCTGTTGTCCGTACGCAAAATTCACATGTTCGAACCGCAGCAGCGTCCGTGCTTCGAATCCTTCGTCTTCCAGGTTCATCTTCAACTGCGGCGCTTTGCGCACGCTGCCTACGCTCTCCGCGTCCAGACGTTCCAATTGCTTTTGCTTGGCGTGATAGCGGGACACGTTCTTTTTCGCTTTGGCTTTGTAGTAGCTTTGCGTGATCTTGACTTCATTCTGATGCGTCGCCGAGTTGTGAGCCTGCAAAAACCACTGTTGGTAATTGCGGATCGATTCTTCGAGCGCTTTGCGTTGCTGCTCCTGCTTTTTGTGCAGAGCTTCGTGTTCTCGCAGTTCTCGCTCTTTATGGCCTTTGTAATCGGTGTAGCCGCCTCGGTATTTCGTGATGCCGTCGGGATTCAGTTCGCAGACGGCGGTCGCCACCTCGTCGATAAACTGCCGATCGTGCGAGACGAAAAGCAGCGTTCCCGCGTAGCTTTTGAGTTGTTCCTCCAACCAATGCAGACTTTCCTCGTCCAAATGGTTGGTCGGCTCGTCAAGAATCAGCAGCTTGGGCGACTTGGCGAGCAGGGCGGCGAGACGCACCCTTGTTTTTTGCCCGCCGCTCAGCGACGCATACGGCAGCTCCCAAGTCGACTTCGGAATGCCGATCCGCTGGAGCTGCTTCTCGACTTCGTTTTCCCAATTGAAGCCGTCTTCCGCCTCGTATTGTTCCAACGTCGGCCCATAGGCCGCAAGCGCAGCTTCCGCAGTCTCGCCGGAGCCGCTCATTTCGTGCATCAGGCGCTCCAACCGGACTTTCAGTTCGTACAACTTTCCGTTTTCCCGATACGCCCGCTCCAATGCCGTCGTCTCCGCAGGAACCTCTTCGTGCTGCTTCATCATGCCCCACTCTTCGATCGGCAAGATCCGCTCCACATTCCCGCCCGTCGCTTCGTCCATCCCGGCCAGAATGCGCAGCAGCGTCGTTTTGCCGCATCCGTTACGTCCGAACAACGCGAGGCGCTCGCCTTCCGTCACTTCTACATTTATCTTTTCAAACAGTAAACGTCCGTCCCATTCTTTCTCCAAATCTCTTGCGATCATCCATGTACGCATCAATTCTTCATCCTCTCCGGGTTCAAAAAAAGTCCGCAGGGCGGCAAACGCCGCTGCGGACTTCGAGAGTGAATGATTGGAAAAGAAACGTACGTTTCGATCGGAGCTTAAGCGTAGTACCTTGTCAACACTAGAAGTAAGGTTGCCTCGGTCTGAACCGCACCTAAAGCGTGTGCGGTTCAGACCGAGGTAAACCTCCGATTAAGAATTGACAAGGTATTATATACGCAAAAAAGGCAGCCAGCTCCCGATGGAAGACAGACGTATCCCTCTCGCACTCATGCCGCAGCCGAACAAATTGCCGTCCGCCTGTGTCGTATCGCTTTTTCGGACCAGCCGAAAAACGCGAAATTGCTGAGTTAGATGAGGACATTCGTCGTAAACTTCATCGTATAGTGGTTACCTCTCAAATTCTACAGAATGGATGAATCCGTGAAATCGATTGAACAACGCCATTATAACCAAGCTTTCGCGCTGCCGCAACCTTTTTTCTCCAAATCAGCCGAACATGTAGCCCCAAACAGCGTGCAGCCCGGTCCCCGCCAGGAACAGCACGCCGCCCAGAAATGCCAGATACGTCAACAAACCGACTCCTGCGATCAAAGCCAAACCGATTCCGTTTCCCCGTTTTCCGTGCATGCGGTCTTCCATATCCGTCCACTCCCCGTTATTCCGATGGGGCTTATTCACCTATGCTTCTCCCCCGGTAAAAAGCCCTTCTTTTATGTTATCGGCATCAAGCGAACTTCCCGATACCCCTTATCTGCAAAAGTTCTGTGAACATGGTAAAATCGGCATAGCGAAAGCGAAAGGAATGAGCGGACATGAATACGACCATATCGGATATCGCGCAGATGGCGGGCGTCGCCAAAAGTACGGTATCGCGTTATTTGAACGGCGGCTCGGTCAGCGTCAAAACGAAGCAAAAACTGGAGCGCATCACCCGGGAAGCCGGATATGTGCCCAATACGTTCGCCCAGAGCCTGAAAGCCAAGCGCACCAATCTGATCGGCACGATCGTCCCCCGGCTCGACTCGTTCGCCGCCGCGCAAACGATGACCGGGATCGACGAGGAGCTGCGCGCAGCCGGAGGTCAAATGCTCGTGTATAACGCCGGACAGGAACGCGAGCGGGAGATCGAAGCCATGCATGATCTGGCAAGGCAAAAGGTTGCGGGAATCATCCTGATGCCGGCCCAAGTGACGGACGAGCATCTGCTCGCTGCCGAAGCGGCGGGGATTCCTGTTCTGTTGGTCGGCCAAGGAAACGAAGCGCTGCACAGCCTGGTGTATGACGATTACCAAGCAGGGCTGCTCATGGGTCGTTATGTTTTGGAAAAAGGACATCGCCGCATCGCTTACCTCGGTGTTACAGAAGAAGACGAAGCGGTTGGACGTCGACGGAAAGAGGGATTTAAACAAGCAGTGCTGGAATGCACGGATTGCGACGTTTTTTATTATGAGAGCAGCTTCAAGATCGCAGACGCCAAGCTTGCGGCAGAACGGATTTTGGATGAATGCGGACCGACGCTGATCGTATGTGCTACCGATAATATCGCGCTCGGCGTGGTGAAAACGGCGCATGTGCGCGGGTTATCGATTCCTTCGGAGCTGTCGATTACGGGCTTCGGCGGATATGAGGTGACGTCGATCATTCACCCGGAGCTGACAACGGTTCGTTTCCCGTACTTCGAAGCTGGCAAGCTCGCGGCGCGTCATATGCTCAAGCTGACGGCTGGCGAAGATGTCGAGCGTTTGACGGTGATGGACGTGGAAATGTTGGTTCGAGAAAGCGTTGACAATTTGAACAATTCTTCTGTATAATGCAAACGGAACCGGTTCCGAATCGAGCGAAAAACGCTGAACTTTCGGAACCCGGAAGTCTGCCCCACACAGAAGGATTATTTTTAATTATTTTTGGAACCGGTTCCTTTAAAGTCCTGTTCGTTTAGGAAGCTTGAGGGCTGCGGGAGAAAATCGTTTCGGTCGCGTGTTGAACTGGGGAAGCTGGAATTGGATTTGATGATGGGGCTTCCCCAGTTCAAAGGCGAACGCTATCGCTCCTGCACTGATTTTCCTCCTCCGCTTGATGGCTTCGGAAAAGAAAAGGGCTTTATTTTAGTTAAAAACGGAACCGGTTCCGTTAAAGATATGGAGGAATGTCTGCACCTATGAAAATGACAAAAGAACAAAAGTATCGGCTGTTGGAGCAAGCGGAGCCAGGGGAACTGGAAGAGCTGGCTGCAAGGGCCGAAAATTGCGAATGGCGGCAAGGTTATCATATTCAGCCGCATGCGGGACTGCTGAATGATCCGAACGGGTTCGCTTTTTACGACGGGAAGTATCATTTGTTTTATCAATGGTTCCCGCTGGGGACGGATCACGGGATGAAGTATTGGTATCACGTGACGTCTTCGGATCTGGCACATTGGACGGATGCGGGCATCGGATTGGAACCGGGCGGCCGTTACGACTCGCACGGCGCGTATTCGGGCAGCGGGATCGTCAAGGACGGCAAACTGCATCTGATGTATACCGGCAATGTGCGGGACGAGAACTGGGTTCGGCATCCGTATCAGTGTCTGGCGATCACGGACGGAAGCGGGTTGGCGACGAAGCTGGAGCAGCCGGTAATCGGAAGCGTGCCGCCGGGGTACACGGAGCATTTCCGCGATCCCAAAGTATGGCGGGACGGCGAGGGTTATCGATGCGTGATCGGTGCGCAGCGAGATGACCTGACCGGGACGGCGGTGATGTATCGTTCGAAGGATTTACTGGATTGGACGTTCGAAGGCGAGCTGCATACCTCCCTCTCTTCGTTCGGCTATATGTGGGAGTGCCCGGATTATTTCGAACTCGGCGATCGGGGCGTGCTGCTGTTTTGTCCGCAAGGGATACGGCCGGACGGCGAACGATTCCGCAATATTTATCAGTCGGGCTATATGCTGGGCAAGCCGCTGGAGTCGAACGGACGAAATTTTGAACACGGCGAATTCGTCGAGCTGGATCGCGGTTTCGACTTCTATGCCCCGCAGACGACGGAAGGTCCGGACGGGCAGCGCATATTGGTCGGCTGGATGGGACTGCCCGATCTGGAGTATCCGACGGACGACAAAGGCTGGGCGCATTGCCTGACGCTGCCAAGAGAGTTGTCGCTGCGAAACGGCAAGCTGATCCAGCGTCCGGCGGCGGGATTAATCAGTTTGCGCGACAAGGAGATCGAGTTCTCCGCCGAGTTGAACGAGGAAAGTCGCAGCTTTGCAGGAGTCGAAGGTACGGCTTACGAACTTCGAGTGGCGATCTCTCCTTCCGCGTCCGATTCGGAGCACGGCACGTTCGGCATTCAATTCCGCACCGGGGAAAACGAACGGACCATGTTGAGCTACGACGTTTCAAGCGGTGAAGTCACGCTGGATCGTTCGCAGTCCGGCGCCTCGCTGAGTCCAGACTACGGCACGACTCGAAGCTGTAAGCTGAGCGACCAACATGGAAGCCGAACGGTCGAATTCCGCTTGTTCGTCGATACGTCGTCCGTGGAAGTGTTCGTGAACGACGGCGAAGAGACGTTTACCGCCCGCTTGTTCCCCGACTCCGCGAGCACCGGGATTTCGTTTTTCGCGAACGGCGGCACAGCGGCATTCGAAGGTTCGTACTGGTCACTTCGCGAGGGATCGATTCCGCGCGGATTGCCGACCGATATTTTAGAACACGGGAAGGTGAAGCCATGAATCGACTGTATGCGATCGGCGAAGTATTGATCGACTTTATCCCTTTGCAAAAAGGCTGTGCGCTCAAAGACGTGAGTTCGTTCGAACGCGCGCCCGGCGGCGCACCGGCTAATGTCGCGGCTGCCGCAGCCAAGTACGGCGCGCGCGCATCCATTTTGACAAAACTGGGACGCGATGCTTTCGGCGATTTTCTGCTTGAAGAGTTACAAAATGCGGGTGTGGATACGACGCATGTGAAGCGCACCGACGAAGCCAATACGGGACTAGCATTCGTTTCGCTCAAAGACAACGGCGAACGCGATTTTTCTTTTTACCGTAAACCCTCCGCCGACCTGCTGTTATCGGAAAACGAGATTGATGCAGCGTTATTCCAGGCCGGAGACATTCTGCATTTCGGTTCGGTCGATCTGGTCGACAGCCCGATGAAGCAAGCGCATCGCAAAGCCATTCGTGCTGTCAAGGAAACAGGCGGCCTGGTCAGTTTCGATCCCAACGTGAGGCTGCCGCTTTGGAACGACGCCGAAGATTGCCGACGCGCCATTTTGGAGTTTTTGCCGAAAGCGCATCTGGTCAAAATATCGGACGAGGAGCTGGCGTTCATTACCGGCATTCAAGACGAGGAAACGGCGATCCTTTCGTTGTTCCGAGGCGATGTGCAGGCCGTTGTCTATACTCGCGGCGCACATGGAGCCGAGCTGTATACAACCAACGTCAGCTACGCGGCTCCGGGCTTCCGAGTCGATGCTCAGGATACGACCGGCGCGGGCGATGCCTTTGTAGGCGGGTTACTGTTCCATCTGCTTCAAAAAGAAGCCGTGCCGTCGAATCTGACTTCCCTGCTCGACGAGCACCATGCGGAGATTCTCCGTTTCGCCAATGCCAGCGGCGCGCTGACGACAACGAACAAAGGCGCGATCTCCGCACTGCCGGAAAAATCCGCCGTCGAAGCACTTATGCAGTCTCAATACGTATAACCCCCTATTCGGAAAGGAATGACAATCATGTCTGAAAATCGCGATATCGCCCTCGAAGTCGTCGAAGCGATCGGCGGCAAAGAAAACATCGCTTCATTCGCGCACTGCGCGACACGTTTGCGTATCATGGTGCGGGATCAAGATAAAGTCGATCAAGCCCGTATCGAAAATACCGACAAGGTCAAAGGCGCCTTTTTCAACTCCGGCCAATATCAAATCATCTTCGGGACAGGCACGGTAAACCGGATCTTCGAAGAAGTCGAAAAGCTCGGCATCGAAAGCACGTCCAAAGAAGAAATCAAAAGCGAAGGCAAAAAGCAGGGCAACGCGTTCCAGCGCGCGATTCGTACATTCGGCGACGTATTCGTTCCGATCATTCCCGTGCTGGTCGCCACCGGTTTGTTCATGGGGCTGCGCGGCCTGCTAACCCAGGAGCTCGTGCTTTCTTGGTTCGGCGCGACGCCGGAAAGCATCCCGCCCAACTTCCTGTTGTTCACTCAGGTTCTGACGGATACAGCCTTTGCGTTCCTGCCGGCGCTCGTCGCTTGGTCGGCATTCCGCGTATTCGGCGGCAGTCCCGTACTCGGGATCGTGCTGGGCTTGATGCTGGTCAACCCGGCTCTCCCGAATGCTTATGCGGTCGCTGACGGCAGCGCGGAAGCTTTGACGATGTTCGGCTTTATCCCCGTCGTCGGCTACCAGGGATCGGTACTCCCCGCCTTCTTCGTCGGCCTGTTGGGCGCGAAGTTCGAGAAGTTTTTGCGTAAACGGGTGCCGGAAGCGCTGGATCTGATTCTGACGCCGTTCATTACCCTGCTCGTGATGATCACATTGGGTCTGTTCGCAATCGGTCCGGTGTTCCATTCGCTGGAAAACGTCGTGCTGCACGGGACTACGTTCCTGCTTGATCTGCCATTCGGCATCGCGGGTCTGTTGATCGGTTTCTTCCACCAGATCGTCGTCGTGACCGGCGTGCATCACATTTTCAACTTCCTGGAGATTCAACTGCTTGAACAAACCGGCTCCAACCCGTTCAATGCGATCATTACTTGCGCGATGGCAGCTCAAGGCGCTGCCTGCCTCGCTGTCGGTCTCAAAACGAAAAACGCCAAGCTCAAAGCGCTGGCGCTGCCTTCTTCCTTCTCGGCGTTCCTCGGCATTACGGAACCTGCGATCTTCGGCGTCAACCTGCGTTATATGAAGCCTTTCGTAATGGGTCTGATCGGCGGCGCCGCAGGCGGCTTCCTGGCTTCGTTCCTGCATTTGGCGGGTACGGGCATGGCGGTCACGGTTATCCCGGGCTCGCTGCTGTACCTGAACAACCAATTGCCGCTGTATATTCTGTGCAACCTGGTCGGCGCGGCCGTTGCCTTCGCACTGACTTGGCTGTTCGGTTATAAAGACGAGCAAGTTCTGGCGGTAGACGGAAACGAAAGCTCTGCGTCGAAAAAAGAACCCGTTGTCTCTTTCGCTTCTGCCGCAAAAACGCCAAACAGCGCTGCGGTATCGCCCGCATTCTTTTCTGCCGTCGCAAACGGAGAACAGAACGGGCAAAAGGTCTCTGCCGCCACTTCTTCCGCGTCTGATTCCGGCGCTGCAATGCATACGGCAGAATCGAACACCGAAGAAGAAAAAGCTAGGGATGCTCAATCCATGACTTTGAATGTCAAAGCTCCGATTACGGGACGCGTACTGCCTCTCTCCGAAGTTCCCGATCCCGCCTTTTCCGGCGGCCATATGGGAAGCGGAATCGCCATCGAACCGTCCGAAGGCCGAGTCTTCGCTCCTTTCGATTGTACCGTCGCCCACGTCATGGACAAAAGTAAACACGCCGTCATCCTCGAACACGATAACGGCGCCCAACTTCTGATCCACGTCGGCATCAACACCGTTTCGCTGAAAGGCGAAGGCTTTACGACCCATGTCAAAAGCGGCGATCGCGTAAGCGAAGGCCAACTGCTGCTGGAGTTCGACCTGAACGTCATTCAAGCAGCAGGACTGTCTTCCATCACGCCGATCCTCGTACCCGACGGTATCGACGCCGTGTTGGACGTACAGCCGCAAGCTGAAGGTACGGTAACGGCTGGCGAGCAAGACGTGCTTGGTGTGCAAGTCTCCGCTTCGCAATCTGCTTAATCCGGAAACGAAAAAAACCTTCATTCCGCCAAAATGGTCGGAATGAAGGTTCTTTTGCGTGCATGCATAAGCTTTTGAACAAGTCTATATCGATGAACCGAACAATTCTACATACCTAACAAACAAATCAGAAACAAAAAAAGAAGCCCTCTACGGACTTCTTTTCGTGAAGCGGGTGATGGGAATCGAACCCACGCTACCAGCTTGGAAGGCTGGAGTTCTACCATTGAACTACACCCGCATATGTAACTAAAAGGAAATGGTCGGGACGACACGATTTGAACATGCGACCCCCTGCTCCCAAAGCAGGTGCTCTACCAAGCTGAGCTACGTCCCGACATAATGTGTACCTTTTTTCTTGCACTGTCCTCTTGGGGACAAGAAATAATATACCATGTACCAAGACGCATTGCAAGCATTATTTTAAAAAAGTGATTCGCCAACAGAAGCGAAACACTTTTATCTCTTACCTATCCCCACTCTTTTTGAAGAAGTGTTTCTAAAGCAGCCACCCTAGCGGAGGGGGAAATTCAGTGAAAGACGCCTTTGAACCCGGAAAATTCCTCTAAAAATTTCAATCATCTTTTCCGGGTGAGACAGCGTCTTGTGAAGCATTTCGAAGAAATGCACTTCGGAAGCATATGCTGGAATTTCCCCCGCAGCGCCTCGTAAGCTCCCTACCCCAACTTCTGCAAAAACATCCTCTCGAATCGGCCCGCCGGAACCGGACGGCTAAACAAAAACCCCTGCGCCTCATGACAATGCTGACTCCGCAAGAACTCCAGCTGCTCCTCGTTCTCCACGCCTTCAGCCGTCACTTTCAGCTTAAGGTGATGCGCCATCGACGTAATCGTCGATACGATCGCCGCATCGCTTTGCCCGCTCATCACTTCGCTGACGAAGGAGCGGTCAATCTTCAGCCGATCGATCGGCATGTTTTTCAAATAATGCAGCGAACTGTAGCCCGTCCCGAAGTCGTCAATGCTGATATGCAGTCCAAGCTGCTTGAAGCGTTTGAGCTGCTCGAAAGCCGCGTCTTTATCGACCGTCATGCTTTCCGTAATCTCCAGCTCTACGTATTGCGGGTCCAGACCGATCTCCTCCAACATTCGGCCGATCTGTTCCGCAAGCCTCGGCTGACGGAATTGTCGGATCGAGAGATTGACCGACATGCAAAGCGGATCATATCCTTTATCCTGCCATTCTTTGTTTTGACGGAAAGCTTCATAGAGAACCCACTCGCCGAGCGGCACGATCAGGCCGCTCTCTTCCGCCAAAGGAATAAACTCGCCGGGAGAAACAGGGCCTCGCACCGGATGATTCCAACGCACAAGCGCCTCCATCCCCAAAATGTTCCCATGCTCGACAGACATTTTAGGCTGATATTCCAGAAAGAACTCTCCGCGCTCCAAGCCTTTGCGCAGATCGCTTTCCAAAATCAACTTTTCCCGGGCAATGGTCGTCATGCCTTTGGAGAAACGTTTGACTTCGGACCCTTGTTCCTTGGCTAGATGCACGGCCGCATCCGCGCTTTGAAGCAAACCGTCCGCAGCATGGCCGTCTTCCGGATAAACGGCAATCCCTGCGGATAACGCTACATAATGCTCCATTCCTCCAACATTAACGGGCCTCTCGAATTCGATCAAAAGCGCGTGCGCTCGCTTCATCGCCTCATCGCCGCCGCTTTCAGGCAAAACGACCGCAAACTCGTCGCCGCCCGTGCGGAAAACCTCTTCGGGCCCTTCCACATGATTTTGCAGCATTTCCGATACGATTCCGAGCAAACGGTCGCCCGCTTCGTAACCGAGCGAATCATTGATTGTTTTAAAACGATTAATGTTGAGCACCATGAGAGCCGTCTTGCCGGAATACGCTTCATCAAAACGCAGATTCAACCTTGCGTGAAGGCTGCGACGGTTCGGAAGTCCGGTCAGATCGTCATTGTAGGCCAAAAACTCGATCCGTTCCTCCGCTTCGCGGCGCTCGCGCAGCGGCTCGGCAATCGCCAAACGCAAGCCCTGGCTCACCAGGATCGCATAAGCCAGAGCATGCAGCCCCGAAGCCATTAATAAAGGAAGCCCCGACGAATTCCCTGCCTGAAGCAGCAGAATCTGGGCGACAACGACGATTCCGAGGGACTGCACCGCAATCCAGGGGGCTTTGCTCCGTGTTTGACGATAGCGCACGAACAATACGATCGCCGCGAGCACGGCAACGCCTAATCCCAGAATCATCAGCGTCAGTTCCAGACCCGCAACGCCGGCAGGCTGAAGCTCTGCGCGCACGAAGAACAATAATCCAGCCAACGCCGCGGTCGACAACGGCAGACCGAAATACAAAGCTCGGCTCGGCACACGGCCCGGACGCTCAGGCAAAGCAAAAAGCAGCAGAAGCCCGAACGCGTAAACGAGGGCCGACAACGACAGCAACCATTCACTGCCAACGCGGCCCGGTATCGACTCCGTTGCAAAATGATATAAATTCGTCAGCAGATACAAAAGCTCGATTGAGCCTGCCGCTCCCATCAACTTAACCATTCGCTTGCTGTAGCTGCCAATGCGACGGTCGAATAACGGCGTTGCGTGGAAGTACACCGTCAAACATGCCGTCACCGAAAAGCAAGCCGTTAACAGCAATAAAGCAGAAGCCCAGCGGCTCTCTGCTCCAGTGGCGTAGAAGAAGTATTCGACTGCTTCACACGCAAGAATAAGAACAAAGACGGAAAGGGTGTAAAAGGTCAGTTGGCGCGATGCCGAAGTTGTATTCATAAATTCACTTCCGTCCTGCAGGGATGTCATAGTATACGATCAGTCTCACCTTCGCTGTTTAAATTCTACGCCGTCTTGCTAACTCCTGCTAAGCTTCGTCAAAATCAGACAAATTTCTTTGAGCAAGCAAGAAAAAAGGTTCCTGCTTCGGAACCCGTATTCCCCGTACGCTTTTGAACCGGTATATTCATGAAAAAAATAATGAACGGCCATTTTTTTGCTTTTTCATCATACTTAAGCCACCGCATAAAGTAAAGCGGAAATCCTGCGTTTTTATGACAATTATCACAGCTGTTATTAAAGGCCGGTGATACATTACGAAAAAAGATAGTTGATATTCATTCTCACCGGAACTTGACCGGTATTGGAGGATTTTTATGTTGCTTAAACACGGATCGGATCTCCCGCTCGCACTGGGTCATATGAAGCCGGGCGATACGGTCGAACTTCATGCGCTGCATTGCGCAAGTCCATTGTTGCGCCGTCGATTACGGGACCTCGGCGTAACGGAAGGCAGCGCGTTGAAAGTATTGCGGCTCGGCCTCTTCGGCGGCCCTCTTACCTTCGAATGCGACGGCCAGCATATCGGTATCCGCCGGGACGAAGCCAACCGCATGGAGGTTGCTCCCTTATGAGCGAAGTCGCGTTGCTCGGCAATCCGAATACCGGAAAAACTTCTCTATTCAATATGTTGACCCGTTCTTACGAAACGGTAGGCAACTGGTCGGGAGTCACGGTCGAGAAAAAAGTCGGCGTATTACGCGGACGCGGCGGACGGATTGTGGACTTGCCGGGATTATATTCGCTGCTGCCTTTGACCGAAGACGAAAGTGTTGCCGCGCGCTTTTTAATGGAAGAATCTCCTGCCTCTCTTCTCAACATCGTGGATGCCTCGCAGCTGGAACGCAATCTGTATCTCACCATCCAACTGCTGGAATGCGGGCGTCCCATGCTGATCGGCTTGAATATGGTCGATGTGGCGCGCAGCCGAAACATTACGGTGGACGCAGCTTTATTGCAACAAGAGCTGGGCGTCCCCGTCGTCTCCATCGTCGCCCGCAAAGGAACCGGATGCGCCGATGTTCTTCAAGCTCTTGGCAGTCTCGCGCAATCCGAAAAAAGCAGCTTCCGGATTGATTACGGTCCTGTGATCGAATCAAGCGTAACGCGAATGTCCGAACGATTAAATCAAGCTGCCGAAACCTCCTCCTCCAATCTTCGTTGGACGGCTCTTCAATTACTGGAAGGCAACGAAGCCGTACGCTCCTTTCTATCAGGAAGCGACGTCCTCAGCGATCTGGATGACTTGATTGAAGAAACAAGCCAACAATTAGGTCTGACCGGCGAAAAGAGCGATATGCCGACATATCTGCGTAAAATTCGTACAGAGCGAATCACGCAGATTTGCGCAGTCGTCTTGGATCGTTCTGCCCAACGCATTCACACGGCAACGGAACGGATCGACACCATTTTAACGCATCGGATCATCGGCATTCCGCTTTTCCTGGCCTTGATGTTCCTCATCTTCAAGTTAACCTTCGATTGGCTCGGCAGCCTGCTGTCCGATCAACTGGACGGATTGATCTCCGGTACATTGAGCGGCTGGATTTCTTCGGCACTGGATGGGCTTGGAGCTTCGGCATTTACGCATGCGCTTGTCGTGGACGGTATTGTCGGCGGCGTCGGCGGCGTGCTGGTCTTCTTGCCTCAGATTTGTATTTTGTTCATGCTCATCTCCTTCATCGAAGATTCCGGCTATATGGCACGGATCACGTTGCTCATGGATCGGACTATGGAAGCTGTCGGACTTAGCGGAAAAGCCTTTATTCCTTTTATCATCGGCTTCGGCTGCAATGTCCCGGCTATTATGGCTGCACGAACGATGGAGCAGCGCAAAGATCGCCTGCTGACCACGCTGCTCGTGCCGCTGATGTCCTGTTCGGCACGTCTTCCCGTGTACGCGCTGTTTGCCGGTGTCTTTTTTGCTTCCGATCAGGCTCTTGTGGTCATGGGATTGTATCTGATGGGCATGGTGCTCGCTTTGGCGCTTGCCAAGCTGTTCTCTCGTACGCTGATGAAAAGTGAACCTTCGCTCTTTGTCGTGGAACTCCCGCCGTATCGCATGCCGCAACTACTGTCTTTGCTGCGCATGACGTGGGAAAAGGTTAAAGGTTTTTTGCGGAAAGCGGGAACGATCATCCTCGCAGGTTCAGTAATGATCTGGTTCTTGTCCAACACGGGCCCAAGCGGCTTCGGCGTGAATATGAACGACAGTTTCCTGGCCTCAATCGGCGGTGCATTGTCCGGAATTCTGACTCCGCTCGGCTTCGGTACCTGGCAGGCGGGCGCAGCACTCATTACCGGATTCATGGCTAAAGAAGTCGTCGTCTCTACCATGAACATCATCTACCAGGTTCCGGACATGGCAGGACTGGAGCACCAGGTTGCTATGGCATTCACGCCGCTCCAAGCCTTCAGTTTTATTGCGTTCATTCTGCTCTACATCCCTTGTCTGGCTACAGTCGGCGTCATTCGCAAAGAAACGTCTTCGTGGCGCTGGACTTTCTTTTCCATGGGATACTCGCTTGTGCTCGCCTATATCGTCGCTATCCTCATTTATCAAGGCGGCCGACTGATTGGACTGACTTGATTCGAAAAGAAAGGAAGATTGCTCATGGTCGATTGGATCATTGCCATTTTGGTCATTGCTTATTCCGGTTACGTACTGATTCGATTCTGGAAAAAAAGCAAAAAAGGCGCCTGCGCCGGATGCTCCGTTCAATCCGACGGCCGGACGCCGAGCGGATGCCCGGGATGCTCCTCCTTGCTTAGCGAAGAGGCTCGCCAAGCCGCGCATAACCGTCACTCCGAGTAAGGTTGCCGGCAATCAAAAAGCCCCGAACTTCCGTTGTGCATATACGGATGCTCGGGGTTTAAGTCTTGAATCGACATGCGCGGACGCACGTCTTTCGAATAATTACGATCGATTGTTCTCTTACTTGTACCGACTGTGATTATATCGTTCAACCACATCCTCCACGCGCGCGGGGTTCTCTTGATCGGCAGCGAGAAAAGCTTCGATCTCGCGTCCCGTTTCGGTCGGCGTTTTCCACGGTCGGAACACGTAACCGCGGCGAATAGCCGCTTGCACCAACTTGAAGTACTCGCGTCTCGGTCCGTCCGGCGGCTCGTCAACCTTTGCGAATGATCGTTTTCTAGACCGTTTGCGCGGCTCCAGCTTCTCCGTCGTATCCGCATACGCAACCTGCTCCGGTTCTTGAATCGCCCGTACCGTGATGCGCAGATTTTCCAACAGCCGCTTCAACCAGTCCGGCAGCCATTCCGCCAGAATCGTGTACAACCATCTGAGCAGGAAAAAGAGGATAGTGCCGATCGATGCCAAAACGATCGCCGCGACTCCCCAGGCTATCCAGTGCATCCAACCGACTTCTTGATCCTCAAGCTCGTCTTGCGGAGGCACTGTTTCTTCCGGCTCCGCGAATTCGTCCCCCGTCGGCATCGGAGGCTCGATCGCCTGACCGTCCAAGGTGCCGCTCCATAAAAGACGCCAAAGATGAACGATCCAATCCAGCACCACAGCCAGCTGCGTCGCCCCTCCGATCAGCAAAACCAGCAGCATGAAGCCGATCATGAACACCGCATTGAATCGCTTCAAACGATTCATCGGCACCTCTTCATCCCCGTAGACGCCCATCGCTTCGCGAACTCTCAGCTCGTTCCAGCGCAGGAATAAACCGAGCATCACGACTGTCAACGCGATATAGACCGACAAGCTGTACGGCGACAAAAGAGCGCGTTGCAGCGTCCAAGCGTAAACAAAAACACCGGCAACCAACCAACAGCAAACAATCAACGTTTCTTTTCGATCCCTGGAAGCCCGTCCGGCTCGCTGAACGCCTCTTGCTCCGCCCAACCCCAGCACGATCAATAACAAAATGCCCCGTCCGTCTATGAGGCCCGCCGCGATCAATAAAGCCGAGGACAGTACCGGAAAAGCCGTCGCTGCCAGGTACGCCGCTTCGGTACGAAGCCGATAGCCCGCAGCGCCCCCGGCGAACACGCTGATTCCGATCAGGACAGCCAATAGATACGGCGACAAGTCGAATACGTATACAGCCAGCAGCAAAAGCAGCGAATAAACGAGCGCGGTATCGCGAATCGCGGCAAACAGCGCTTTTTTCAACAGTAATTTCATGCTCCGACCTCCTTGCGATCGGCGGCTCTATCAACTTTCGCGCTTTTGGCAAGAGTAATAGCAGAAGGTTCGCCGGGATCAATGACGCTGACCCGATGGCCAAGATGCTCGAGCTGCTTGCATGCCTGTCCGATGCTTGCGGGATCAGTGCTCGTAATCACGAGATAATCTTTGGCAAGTCCTTGCTTCGGCTGTTTGGCCTCTTCGATCAGACAATCCGACAGTGTATTTTTTTGCTGAAGTCGAATGCCCGCCATCGCCTCCATGATCAGCTGCCTTTGCACCGCTCCGCTGCCTGAAGGAATACGTCGTTCGTTCAAACTGTGCGCGTTATGTACGAATCCTACCGGAACTCCGCTTGCGCTCAGAGAGGTTGCGCAGGTCGCGGCAAGACTAATCGCATGCTCCGCTTCAGCCTCGCCGCCTCCTTGTTGAAGTCCGGGCACGACTTTGCCGATATCCAGCACGATCATCACATTCGGATCGGCCGAGTATCCTTGTTTATAAACTTGAAGACCGCCCGTGCGCGCGCTGGCTTTCCAATCGATCCGATTCATGGGGTCGCCCGCCGTATACTCGCGCGAGCCTTCGATCAGGAACGGATCTTCCATAATCCAGCGACGGACGGACAAATCCCCCTGCCAGTTGTGCCAGGACAGCGGCAGTCGAGCATGGTCCAGCAGAGCCGGATACACGATAAGCGGAGTTTTGATATTTTCGGAGCGCGCCTGCTCGATAAAACCGAACAAATCGCCCGAAGTCATAAACACCGTGGAAAGTTGAAAAATGCCTCGCCCTTCGCAAGTCAAAAAGTGCCGACGAACGACCCGACGACGAGGCATCAATGCGAATCCGCTTGTATGAGTCTGATACACGCTCCCAAGCTCCATCTTTTGGGAAGGCTGTCCGCGAAACCGGAACGCTGCGGGAAACTCCGACTCCAAACGCAACCAGGCAACCGGAAGACGCTTATCGTTTTCAATGACTTCAATCATTTCCAAGTCGTCGCCTGCGTGGCAGCGATCGTGATTAAAGCTCCGATGATACCGAATTCCCCGCATCGAAAAACGTCCCAGTAGTTGTGCTTGCAGCGTAACCAACAAAGCAGCCGTCAACATCATCCAGATTAAAGCCAAACAATCCCTCCTCCATTGCTATAATAAGCTCTGATTCTTTTCCTTATTCCCCCATTATAACCTTAAAGATCGTAAGCAGGCAAAAGCGTGTCAGTTCTCAAAGCAAAAAGCGGCTTCTTCTCGAAGACGCTTTAGCACGAACATTATGTTTGAATAAAAAGGTAGACTTTCTGCTTTTGATGTCGGAAACTACGTTGAAGCGAACACATTCAATCTTGCTCTTGCTTGCTGCCGTAACGCGCGTGGTTATAGCGCTCGACCAGTTTTTCTAGCTCGATCGGAGACATTTCGGTGTAGCTGCTCGACGACAACTCTTTTCCGTTTTCCAAAGGCGTTCGACTGGATCGAAGGGGATACCCTTTGCGAGAGGCACCTAGCAGCACGCTGCGATAGCGCAATCTCGGATCGTTGCCCGTGTACTCCGCTTCGTGCCGCTTGCGGCGGAAAAGGCGCATCAGTCCCCCGCTTTTCTCGGTTGCGATCTTTTCCGCTTTATCGGTATAATTCGAATCGCTCTGAGCGGAACGCAATTCGCGCATGAGGCCGAATTTGGAAGCGAGATTTCGGATCAGGTTGCGTATCCCGTTCGGTAACCAGCGACCGAACAAACGGTACAGCAGCCAACCGACCGCAAGCGCCGCCGCGATCCAGAATAAAGCGAGCAGCGCGTAACCGATGACTTTCAACCACAGCGGCGGTTCGCTCGCGCCTCCCAATCCATCCAGCTGGGAATAATCCACGGTCGGCATCTGAGCCTCGGGTTGAACGCCCGGCGGATTCCCTGGCAAAGACCCGCCGAATATCGAAAGCCACCATTCGCGAATCGCGTTCAATACTCCTGTAGGCCCGCCGATAATTCCGGCTAACACAATAAGGAAGGCCACGATCCACGTTAACTTTCGATTGGCCGCCAATACATTCGCGAGCGCGGACGTTTGTTCGCCGGCCGCATTACGAACGCGATCGCCGTTTAAGAGCAATAAAGTCAGAGCCAGAATCAACGTCGCGACCAAATATAAAAACGGTCGATAGCCCATCAAGCCGACGCCCCGTCCGGCAATGATATAGACGATCAATATCGCGGCCACTCCGGTTAACGGAATACGCAACCACATATTGTCCCACAGCTGTCGACGACCGACGATCAGCCCCCGCAAAGCGATAAGAAGCAGTACCGCCGCGCCGGCTCCTTTTTCCAACCATCCGCCCGGGAACGCAAGCAGCGATACCAATGCGACTCCGAACGGCAAAAATGAAAATGCAGCAGATACGCGCTTCTCGGCTTGTCGCAGCCCGATCCAGCTCGCAAAAGCATGAATCGCAAAAATCGGCAGGACCAGCAAGATATCCGGTATTTTCAATACATAATGCGCCAGCAAAACGACAACGGCATACACCGACAGCGTCTCGAGCAGCGAGTAGGCAGCAGGGCGGCCGAAGTCTTTCAACAAGGGAAGACGAGTAGAAACAGGCGGCGTTTCGGCTCGTTTGCTCATAAGACCGCCTCCTCGTTACGCGCCGATACGCGGTTTTGGGAAGAACGGATTTTCGGCGAAGTCCGACCCGAATCGCTTGTCCCGAAGCCTGTAATGCCTACCCGATGGCCCCGTTTTTCCAGCGATTCGACGGCTTGTTCCAATTTCTCCGAACGGTGGGCCGTGATGACCAAATAATCGATCGGCTCACGAAACTCGCGCTGTTCTTCAAGCTGAAGCAGTTCCTGAAAAGGCATTCTCGATTTTAATTCAAATCCAGACATCGCTTCCATCATTTGATTCAAATGAACAGGACCGTAATCCATCTCGATTCTCATTCCCGGATCGCCCAACTGCGAACCGCCGTTATGCGCAAATCCGGCTGCCATTCCCTGACCGATCAACGCAGAGGCGCAGGTCGCGGCCAACGATAGCTGACGTTCGATCAGTTCGGTACGGGTCACGACGCTCCACATGGATTCGGAATCTTCGACGTTCAAAAGGATCATGACGCGCGGATCGGCCGAATGCCCGCTTTTGTGCACTTGAAGCCGGCCCGTTCGCGCGCTCGCTTTCCAGTGAATCCGATTCATCGGATCACCCTGCGCATACTCCCGTACTCCGGTGATCAAAAACGGATCTTCCACGATCCAGCGGCGCACCGCAAGTTCCCCCTGCCACGTTTTCCATGAGATCGGCAGTTCGCCGTCTCCGAGCAAACTCGGGTAAATGACCATGCGCATATTCAGGTCGATTTTTTTTGAAGGCGCATACAAACCGAATAAATCGCCGCCCGTCATCGTTGCCGAGTCGATCTTGTAAATACCTCGGGTCTGGCAATCGATACGATGGGTCCGCGTCAATTTGGTGCGCGGAGGCAGAGTAAACAGACTGGTATGGTTCTGATAAATGTTGCCTTCGCTCACGCTCGTATCGTCGCTGCGCGCGAAAAGCAAGGCCGACGGCAGCATCGCTTCCAGCCTTAACCACGGAACGGGCAGCAACTTGCGGTTGGAGAGCGTCTCCACCATCTCGATTCGTTCTCCTGCGCGGCAGGTATATTTGCTGAAATCGCGCTGATAGTCGAGTCGTGCCAACGCCGGTTTCCCGAGCAACCAGCCTTGCACGACAACGATCAGCCCGACAAGGATCAGAAATCCGAGCAGCGCCATTTATCTCACTTCGCTTTCCAATCCCGCTTCGCTCGGCACGGGAATCCGGTCCGTCAATTCGGCCAAAATGCGTTCCGCCGGATTATCTTGCAGATCGTAGCGATTGTTCAACACAAGGCGATGCGCGCATACCGGAGAGAGCAATGTTTTAATATCGTCCGGCAACACATAATTACGCCCTTTGAGCGCCGCATAAGCCTGGCAAGCACGCAGTAATGACTGGGTCCCCCGCGGACTGATGCCTAAAGCCAGCTCCGGATGATTTCTCGAAGCGTCGGCCAGCGCGACGATATAATCCAAAAGATCATCGGCAATCGTGACGCGGCGGCATTCCTGCTGGGCGGCGATCACTTCTTCCGCCGTAGCGGTTCTCGCTGTCGTTTCTGCCGATAATCCTTCCGCCTGCACGGTACGACGCAGGATTTCGCGACCTTCCGGCGCCGACGGATAACCGAGCTTCATCCGAATCATGAACCGGTCCATCTGCGCTTCCGGCAGCGGAAATGTTCCTTGGTTATCGACCGGGTTTTGCGTGGCAAGCACCATGAACGGCTGTTCGAGCTTCATCGTCTGACCGTCTACGCTGATCTGGCGCTCTTCCATGCATTCCAGCAAACTGGATTGAGTGCGCGGCGTCGCCCGGTTGATTTCGTCGGCCAGCACGATGCGCGCGAACAATGGACCCGGACGAAAGTGGAATTCACCATCTTTTTGATTGTAAAAATGAATACCCGTAAGATCCGACGGCAAAAGATCGGGAGTGAACTGGATCCGCTGGAAAGTCAGGCTGAGCGAAGAAGCCAGACTTTTGGCCAGCATCGTTTTCCCCGTTCCCGGTACATCCTCAAGCAGCACGTGCCCGGAAGCGAGCAATGCGGTTAAAAGCAAATCGATTTCCTCGTCTTTGCCGACGATAATTTTTCCGATGTTCTGTTTGAGTCTCGAAGCGAGTTCCTGTACGTTTTGCATGAACATTCCTCCGTCTTTCCCAATGCCGGGATATGTATTTATATTCGATTAGACTTTCCTAATTATTCCTACCTTACTATTTTAACAAAGACGATAGCGTTTTCCAAACCTCCGATTAGCGAGCTGCCGTTTTCGAGCTCTAACTGAAACAAAACCGGAAGGATCAAAAGATCGCTTCCGGTTTATTCCGTTTGCCCGTATCGGCCGGGCCGAATCAGCCTATCGCCGTTCGGATTATTTCTGGTGTTGGAGTTTCTCAAGCTTTTGGCTCATGACCGCCAGGCGGCGCTTCAAATCAAGCTGCCAGCGTTTATCGCCCATTTGTTTGGCAACGCCGAGCAGGTCAAGCGATAAATCGATCTGGTTGCGGACCGATTCCATCTTATTTTCGCTATCGAGACTGACGCAGTTGGCAAAAATCTCTTCGTCGTCTTCCAAAATGTAATCCTGGAAATCGATCTCCGACTCGCCGTCGCCATGCGCGTACTCGGCCAGAACTTCATACTCGCTCTCGACTTTATAATGAACTTCGATTCGTTGGCATACCGGACAATAGAGCAAGGGAACGTTATGAACTTGGGTTCGATAGTGGGTCAGCGTTCCTTTTGTTCCGATCATGCTAGCTCCGCAGCAGAAACTCATGGCCGTTCACCCTCCTTGTTGGCTTACTTCTATTATACTTAACCATTTTTGGGACATTTACATAGGCTTGGCCTTCATATTAGCATGTAATTTCCGTGCATGCCAGAGGGCAAGGGACAAAAAAGCCCCCTTCCCGACAAATGCCGGAAAGAAGGCTTAAGCTATCCAATGTTCAAGCAGCAACGTCGCTGCTTAGCGAACGCGTCTTACAGGGTTTTGTCGCCTGGCTTCCAGTTCATCGGGCACAGACCGCCGGATTGCAGAGCTTGAAGCACGCGAAGCGTTTCTTCAACGCTGCGACCCACATCGTTATGGTTAACGACTTGGTATTTCAGTTCGCCTTCCGGATCGATGATGAACAGGCCGCGCAGTGCAACGCCTTCTTCTTCGATCAGAACGCCGTAGTCGCTTGCCACTTTTTTCGTGATGTCCGAAGCCAGCGGGAAGTTGATTTTGCCAAGACCGCCGATTTCCGTAGGCGCCGCGATCCAAGCCTTGTGGCTGTGTACGGAGTCGATGCTCACGCCCAGGACTTCAGTGTCCAGCGTTTGGAAATCGCCGTAAGCGTCGCTGATTGCCGTAATTTCAGTTGGGCAAACAAACGTGAAATCCAGTGGATAGAAGAAGAATACGAGCCATTTGCCGCGGTAATCTTCGAGAGATACTTTGCCGAAATCCTGTCCGTCTCCGGATACAGTTTCCATTGTAAAGGCCGGAGCCGGTTTACCTACCAAACGTTCTGCCATTGTCGAAAATCCTCCTTCAAAATGACACCCGGTGAAGAGTGTTTTCTGAATATTCTGAAACTCATGACACTATGTTATCACCGGGATTTTTCGAAGTCAAGATTATAACGCTTATTTGTTTATAATAATTATCATTTGCGAATCGCGTTGAGAATTTGCTCGCCCATTTGCGTCGTGGACAGCGCGTCTCCGCGTCCAGCCGCGATATCACTTGTACGATGTCCGGCGTCGAGAACCTCGGCAACCGCACGTTCGATCGCGTCCGCCGCTTCTCCGTATCCGAACGTCAGGCGCAGCATCAATGCCGTAGACAGGATCGTCGCGATCGGATTCGCCAGTCCTTGTCCGGCGATGTCCGGCGCGGAACCGTGGACGGGCTCGTACAGGCCGTAGCTGCCTTCGCCCATCGAAGCCGACGCGAGCATGCCGATTGAACCGGTCAGCATCGCGGCTTCGTCGCTCAGGATATCGCCGAACATATTCTCGGTTACGATAACGTCGAAGCTCGACGGACGACGCAGCAGCTGCATCGCGCAGTTATCGACGAGTACATGCTCCAGCTCGACTTCCGGATAGTCGGCCGAGATGCGAATGACCGTTTCTCTCCACAGGCGCGACGTTTCCAGTACGTTCGCCTTATCGACCGAAGCCAGCTTTTTACGGCGCTTCATCGCGATATCGAAAGCTTGGCGGGCGATCCGCTCAACCTCGGTTACGTTGTATGCGCAGGTATCGACCGCTTCTTCGCCGTGTTCCGTTTGACGACGGAATTTTTCGCCGAAGTAGATGCCGCCCGTCAACTCGCGCACCACCATCAGATCCGTGCCTTCCAGCACTTCGGGCTTCAAGGTGGATGCGTCTTTCAGACAGTCGAATACGACAGCCGGACGAAGATTCGAGAAAAGGCCAAGCTCTTTGCGAATGCCGAGCAGCCCGGTTTCCGGACGCAGCTCTTTGGGATTGTTGTCCCATTTCGGACCGCCGACCGCGCCGAGCAGTACCGCGTCCGCGCGCTTGCACACTTCGAGCGTTTCCGCCGGAAGCGGCGTGCCCTTCTCGTCAATCGCGATGCCGCCGAACAGCGCATGCTCCGTTTCGAACGAATATCCGAATACTTCGCCGACCTTTTGCAATACTTTTTCCGCTTCCGCCACCACTTCCGGTCCGATGCCGTCTCCTGCGATTACCGCGATCTTTTTCGTCTCAGCCATCTGTCGCACTCCCTATTCTCCATGGAATTCCGGCCGGTCAAAGCTTAGATTTCCGTTACCGTCCCGGTTGTAAACCTCTATTCAAAAACAGTAACATACTCCGTCAGAGATTGACCAAGATATAGAAACTATCAGCTTGATAGGAGTTGCCTATAAAGGATCCAAAATGTCGATACTTACATAATGAAATTTGCTTCTGTTTGTACACATTGGTAAAGTAAACGGGTAAAGATAAACGAATACGTTTTCTTCAAACTATGGCCAAGGAGCTGAGCGACGAACATGGAATACGCATACCTGGGAAAATCGGGGCTGAAAGTAAGCCGTATTTGTTTGGGAACGATGAATTTCGGAGGACAGACCGACGAAAAGGATTCGTTCCGCATCATGGATGCCGCGCTTGAAGCGGGAGTCAATTTCTTCGATACTGCAAACGTTTACGGAGGTAAAGACAACGCGGGCTTGACGGAAGAAATCATCGGACGTTGGTTCAAGCAGGGCGGCGGACGCCGGGAAAAAGTCGTGCTGGCGACGAAAGTATACGGCGGCATGAGCGATCCGCACGACGGACCGAACGGCGACCGCGGTTTGTCCGCTTACAAAATCCGCCGTCATCTGGAAGGTTCGCTGAAGCGTCTGCAAACCGACCACGTCGAGCTGTATCAGATGCACCATATCGATCGCAACGTCGGCTGGGACGAGCTGTGGGGCGCGTTCGAGGTTGCCGTGCAGCAAGGCAAGATCGGCTACGTGGGTTCCAGCAACTTTGCCGGTTGGGATATTGCCGTCGCGCAGAAGGAAGCGGAAAAACGCGGCTTCCTCGGCTTGATCTCCGAACAGCATAAATACAGCCTGCTTACCCGCCAGCCGGAGCTTGAAGTACTGCCGGCTTCGCAATCGCTGGGTCTCGGCGTCATTCCTTGGAGCCCGCTCGACGGCGGACTGCTCGGACGCAACGCGCTGAAAAAGATCGAAGGCTCGCGCAGCGGCGGCAATGCCGAGCGCGTCGAGAAGCATAAAGAGCAGTTGGAACAGTTCGCCGAATTCAGCGCCGAGCTGGGTCATCCGCAAGATACGGTAGCTTTGGCTTGGGTATTGGCGAATCCGGCGGTCACGGCTCCGATCATCGGACCGCGTACGCTGGAGCAGTTCGAAGACGCGCTGCGCATTCTCGACGTGAAATTCGACGAAGACGCGTTGAAGCGTCTGGACGAAATCTTCCCGGGACCGGGCGGTTCGGCGCCGAACGCTTACGCTTGGTAAACGTTCGGGCTACCGCTTCGCTTAAGATCAGGCGAAGCTTGGGCATCAAGCAAGTATGCTGACAGCGGACCGCGCTACCTGTGCGGTGCGAGAATGACGAAGAGCATGACCAATGCGGTGGATAGACTTTCGAGGATTTGTTTGATAAAAAGCGAAAAAACAAACGAGAGGTGCTCCGATTTTCGGGGCATCTTTTTTTGGCTGGGCTGGGCTGGGCTGGGCTGGGCTGACGGATTGTATGTCCTTTAGAAGCCCAGATCAACCCCCGCCGCGATTTTAACGGATCGCATGTCCGTCAAACGCTTTTTTCTTTGTCTTTTCCGCCGAAATTCAGCAAATTTTCACGCTAAGCGTCATCTCGATCCGTTAAAATTCCGCAGCCGCTCCAAATGCCCTCTAAGCGTCATTTCAATCCGTTAGAAATTTTTCTATTACCTTTTCAACTCTTAATCAGAGGATTACGTTTGGCGTTGACAAGGTTCTAGCTGCGAATCGCTTATCAAGCCAGCTTTTCAACGAAAAACCCGACTTCCATTTGCTTGAAGGAAGTCGGGTTTTTGAAAAGACGCCTTATATAGATATAGCGAATCTTCTCGTCGAGCGTCAAAACGTTCCGCCGCGATCGATTCCGCAATTGCCTGTCTAAATCCCGCACGTTTGGTTCGGCTAAAACTTTACCAGACTTTCTCCGCGCCTTTGCGGCCGCCCGGCAAACGGCGCTCCGCCGCCAAACGGTTGAGCGCATCGATATACGCACGAGCGCTGGCTTCCAGTACGTCGGTACTTACGCCGCGACCGCGAACCTCGGTCTCGCCTTGGCGCATCGTAACATGCACTTCGCCGAGCGCGTCTTTTCCGAGCGTAACGGCTTGGATCGAATAATCGACCAGCGTCACTTCTTCGCCTACGGCCTGATCGATCGCGTTATAGATCGAATCAACCGTGCCGTTCCCGCCTGCTTCGGCGCTGCGATTGCCTTCGCCTGCCACAGAAACGGTTACGCTAGCCTTCGGCGCAGCTTCGGTCGCGAACGAGAAGCTAAGCGATTCCAGCCCGTATTGCTCAGGTGCATCCGGCAGACGCTCTTCGAGCAAGGCCAGCAGATCTTCGTCGGTAATTTCTTTCTTTTTGTCCGCCAGGTCTTTGAACTTGGCGAAAGCTTCGTTCAACTGCTCTTCTTCCAGCTTATAGCCCAATTCAAGCAATTGCTCGCGGAAAGCATGACGACCGGAGTGCTTACCGAGTACCAGCTTACTTTCTTTGAAGCCGACCGTTTCCGGGGACATGATCTCGTACGTCGTCTTTTCCTTGAGCATGCCGTCCTGGTGAATGCCCGATTCGTGCGCGAACGCGTTGGCGCCGACGATTGCTTTGTTGCCTGGCACGTTCATGCCGGTCAGCTTGCTGACCAGGCGGCTGGTACGAGCAATCTCGCTCAGCACCAGTCCGGTTTTCGCGCCGAAGTAATCGCTGCGCGTTTCCAGTGCCATCGCAATTTCTTCGATCGCCGTATTGCCGGCGCGCTCGCCGATTCCGTTGATCGTGCCTTCGATCTGATCCGCGCCGTTCAAAATGGCTGCCAGCGTATTGGCGGTCGCCATGCCGAGGTCGTCGTGGCAGTGCGCGCTCAGTTGAACCTTTTCGATGCCCGGCACGGTTTCTTTCAAATGACGGAAAATGGCGCCATACTCTTCGGGGTTCAAATAACCGACCGTATCCGGAATATTGACGACATAAGCCCCTTCCCGAATCGCCATCGCTACCATCTCGGCACGGAAGTCCGCTTCGGTACGACCTGCATCCTCCAGCGAGAACTCGATCTTCGAGAAGTATTTTTTGGCGTAACGAATCGCGGATTGAGCCGCTTCCAACACCTGATGCTTCTCCATCTTCAGCTTGTATTTTCGGTGGATCGGCGAAGTTGCCAGGAAAACGTGTAGACAAGGGTCTGCCGCGCCTTTCAGCGCTTCGCGCACCGCGTCGATATCGGCTTCGCGCGAGCGTGACAAGCCGACGACGCTGGCATTTTTCACAGCGCGCGCAACCGCGTTGACTGCCGCCAAGTCGCCCGGAGAAGCGGCCGGGAATCCGGCTTCCATCCGATCCACGCCGAGTTTTTCCAATTGATGAGCAATCTCGACTTTTTCTCGCGTGTTCAGGTTGACGCCGGGCGACTGTTCGCCGTCGCGCAGCGTCGTGTCGAAGATATGAATTTTCCGCACGGTTTGGCCTCCTTCATGAAGTTCGAATGAATGCGCAAAGGGGCCACCCCGGACGCCGCATTTTTGCGGCGCGGGATAGGCCCCGTCCCGATACGCTGTCATCGCCTTGCGCCGTACTCACGACCTGGCGACAACAGGCATCAAGCTTCAGGTATCTTACTTTTTGATCCAGTGCATCATATCGCGCAGTTGCGAACCGACAACTTCGAGCTGGTGCTCGGATTCGTTGCGGCGCGTTGCAGTCAGGAATGCACGGCCGGATTGATTTTCCAGCATGAAGTCGCGCGCAAATTTGCCTTGTTGGATATCGCTCAGTACTTCTTTCATGGCTTTCTTCGTGTCTTCGGTTACGATGCGAGGACCTGTTACATAATCGCCGTATTCCGCTGTGTTACTGATGGAATCGCGCATTGTGGAAAGGCCGCCTTCATACATCAGGTCAACGATCAGTTTCAGCTCGTGCAGGCACTCGAAGTAAGCCATTTCCGGCGCATAGCCGGCTTCAGTCAGTGTTTCGAAACCAGCTTTAACCAGGGCGCTTACGCCGCCGCACAGTACGGCTTGCTCGCCGAACAGGTCGGTTTCGGTTTCTTCGCGGAACGAAGTCTCGATAACTCCGGCACGCGTACAGCCGATGCCTTTTGCGTAAGCCAAGCCGATTTGTTGAGCTTTGCCTGTTGCGTTTTGGTGGATTGCGATCAGGCCCGGTACGCCGAATCCTTCTTCATAGGTTCTGCGAACCATGTGACCCGGGGATTTTGGAGCAACCAGCAGAACGTCGTTGCCTTCTTTCGCTACGATTTGACCGAAGTGAACATTGAAGCCGTGTGCGAACAAGAGTGTCGCATCGCTTTTCAGGTTCGGTTCGATTTCGCTTTTATACACGGAGGCTTGCGTTTCGTCAGGCATGAGGATTTGAACGACATCGGCACGCTTCGTTGCTTCTGCAACCGACAGTACTTCGAAGCCGTCTTCTTTTGCTTTGTTTGCCGATTTGCCTTCGCGAAGACCGACGATTACCTGAAGACCGCTGTCACGCAAGTTTTGTGCGTGTGCATGTCCTTGGCTTCCGTAGCCGATAATTGCGATCGTTTTTCCTTGAAGTACGCTCAGGTCTGCATCATTTTCGTAATAAGTAGTAATTGCCATTCTTATTTCCTCCTTTGTGTATAAAGCCTCAACCCTGCCCAAACAAGCGGGTAGCTCAGCGGAGTCGCCGATTTTCTGCAAGTTTCTGTTCGTGCGGGGAAGTGGGGCGCTGCGGGGGAAATTCGTTCAAATCGCTGTCTCACTCGGAAAGTTGAATGCATATTCAAGTAGTGGCTTTCCGAGTTCAAAGGCGATTTCAACTGAATTTCCCCCTCCGCTGGAGCGCTTCCGCAAGCGAACAACACTTTTCGAAAATTCACGGACTTTTGTAGGGAAAGTCGTAAAGACTGACTCCGTTCAGCTCCCCGCTTGTTCGGGGTATGTGTGCGGATGCCGGGAGCGATGGTGTATCGCTTCCGGCTTATCCAGGCATCCGTCGTGTGCGTCTTTTCTATTCTATAAATTCGATTCGCCAGTGAGGCTCGTTTTCCTGCTTGGGGACGGACTGCTTTAGGCGTTGCCGCGGATCATGGCGGTCACGCCGGTGCGGGACAGCTCGCGGATGCCGTAAGGAGACAGCAGTTCGATCATCGCATCGATCTTTTCGGTGTCTCCGACAACTTGAACCATCAGGCTGTGGGTGCCGATGTCGACGACCGCGGCGCGAAAGGTTTCGACCAATCCCATAATCTCCGGACGGGCGGTCGGCTCGGATTTGACTTTGATCAGCGCCAGTTCGCGGCCGACCATCGGATTCGCGCTCAGGTCGACGACTTTGATGACGTCAATGATTTTGTACAATTGCTTTTCGATCTGTTCAACGGTTTTGTCGTCGCCCGTGGTTACGATGACCATTCGGGAGAGCCCTTGCTCTTCCGATTGGCCCACTGTAATGCTCTCGATGTTGAATCCGCGGCGGCCGAACAATCCGGATACCCGTTGCAGCACGCCCGGTTGGTCATTCACCAGGATTGAAATCGTGTGTCTGGTCTGCGTCGTATTCGTCATCGTTATTCGTCCCCCATCAACATTTGATCCAGCGTCATGCCCTGCTGTACCATCGGATACACGTTCTCGCCTTTTTCGACTACAAAATCAATGACGACCGGTCCCGGCGTATCCATCGCTTCCTGCCAAACGGCTCTTGCTTCCGCTTTGGTCGATGCGCGCAGGCCCTTAACGCCGTAAGCTTCAGCCAGTTTTACGAAATCCGGGCTGCCCGCCAGATCGATATGGCTGTAGCGGTTTTCGTAAATCAATTCCTGCCATTGGCGAACCATGCCGAGCACCTGATTGTTGAGAATAACGATCTTGACCGGAATGTTGTTAATCGCACAGATTGCAAGTTCTTGCGAACACATCTGGATGCCGCCGTCGCCGTTGATCGAAATGACCATACGGTCCGGCTGAGCCATTTGAGCGCCGATCGCAGACGGAAGTCCGAAGCCCATCGTGCCCAAACCGCCGGAAGTGATCCATGAACGCGGATGATTGAACTTGTAATACTGGGCGGCCCACATTTGGTGCTGACCGACGTCCGTCGTGACGATGGCTTCGCCTTTGGTCGTCTCGTTGAGCAACTCGACCACCCATTGCGGCTTCAGGCCGATCTCGTCTTCCTTGTAATCGTCTTTGTAACGGAACGGCTTCTCCGCTTTCCATTGTTGAAGCTGCGAGCGCCATGCGTCCGCACGATCGGCGCGAGTCACGGTCTTGTTCAGCAACTCCAGTACCGTCTTTACGTCGCCTACGATCGGAATGTCCGTTTTTACGTTTTTGCCAATTTCCGCCGGATCGATATCGATGTGTGCGATTTTGGCTTTGGGCGCGAATCCGTTCAGCTTACCGGTTACCCGGTCGTCGAAGCGCGCTCCAATGCTGATCAGCAAGTCGGCATCCTGAATCGCCATGTTCGAAGTGAATGTTCCGTGCATACCCGGCATGCCGAGCCATTGTTCATGGCCGCTCGGGAAACCGCCCAGTCCAAGCAGCGTAGTCGTAATCGGAATGTCTGTTTTGTTGACCAGTTCCAGCAGTGCTTCATGCCCGCCGGAGTAGACCACGCCGCCACCCGCCAAGATCAGTGGACGCTCGGCTTGCGCAATCGCTTCTGCCAGACGATCCACCTGCAACTTGTTCGGAATCATACGCGGGTTGTATCCTCTCAAAGCTACAGGTTCGGTATGAGGCTGGAACAGCGTCATTGCCGCCGACACATCTTTTGGAATATCGATCAGGACCGGACCTTTACGACCTGTGTTCGCGATATGGAACGCTTCATGGATAATTCGAGGAAGCTCGTCTACGCTGCGCACCAGGTAACTGTGCTTCGTGATCGGCAGTGTGATGCCAGTGATGTCGGCCTCTTGGAAAGCGTCGGTTCCGATCAGCGTGGAGGCCACGTTACCCGTAATGACCACGAGCGGCGTCGAGTCCATATAGGCTGTCGCAATCCCTGTTACCAGGTTGGTTGCTCCGGGACCTGAGGTCGCGATACAGACTCCGACTTCACCCGCTGCGCGAGCGTAACCGTCCGCTGCGTGAATCGCGCCTTGTTCATGTCGGGTCAATACGTGGTGGAAATCTTTGAAGCCGTACATCGCATCGTAGATATACAACACCGCACCGCCCGGGTATCCGAACACGCATTTTACACCTTCAAGTACCAGGCTGCGGAGCAGGATATCCGAACCTGTCAGGACTTCTTGTTTATCCACCCATTTTTCTTTCAATTCTTCCGTCGATCTCGCTTCTGGCATTTGTGCGCTCATCGTTTTTCCCCCTTCCAAAGATTACATCAATCTCACATCGTCAGTTTGTAAAGGGCCTTCAAAACGAGCTTTTCCCGTTTATCGGCAACGTCTTTGCTATGCGGACTACGAATTTGTATAGGTCTGAAAAACCAAAAAACCTTTCGCTCCGCAAAGCAGACAATCTGCTTCGAGGGACGAAAGGTTATAATCCTCACGTGGTACCACCCAAATTTGCCGACGCCTCGCAGCGCACAGCCTCAAGCGGGTCTAAAATCGGGTTTCCGATTCCAAACTCGCGGTTCGTAACGCGAACCTCACGATTTTCCCTAATACCCGAATGACCGATTAAAACGGCACTTCATTCGCTTTTCAGGAAAACAGCTCCGAGGTGAGCTCGTATATAAGGGATTTTGGCGGTGGATTGCAGCATGTAGCTTCCCCGCTCTCTGGCAAAAGGGCCCTTAAAACTTCGTCCTCTTCATAGCCGATCAGTTATTCAAGTTCTGTTTGTTGCTGAATGTTAGGATTATTATATGACTTAAGTTTTGGGGAAGTCAACACCTATTTTCAACAAAAAATAAAAAGGTGATCGTTTACATACGCACCACGCATACTCCATGTCCGTTACAGGCGAACAAAAAAATCGATTCCCCCTTTTGCTAAAGCAGTTTGGGAGAATCGATTTTTCTACTTGTTCATGAGCGAAAGATGCTAAGGAAACGTTGAAAACCTTGAAAACCGTATACGTATCCTCAGCGTTTTCCGGGGTCGTACGCTTCCCCGAGCGCTGCCGGAGCTCTCGATTTGCCGATTGCGACAACAAGCACGATAACCGTCAGAACGTACGGCAGCATCAGGATGAAATCCTGCGGAATGCTGGCGGACCATTCGAACAGCTGGACGTAGTTGCGGATCGCTTGCGAGAAGCCGAAGAACAATGCCGCGCCCATAATGCCGAGCGGATTCCATTTACCGAAGATCAGAGCCGCAATCGCGATAAAACCTTGGCCGGAGACCGTTGTGTGCGAGAACAGGCCCGTGGTCGTCAGCGTGATTGTTGCACCGCCCAGACCTGCCAGCGCGCCGCTCAGCATAACGCCGATATAACGCATACGATTTACGTTGATGCCCATCGTGTCTGCTGCGCTTGGATGCTCGCCTACGGAACGCAGACGCAGACCGAATGTTGTTTTATTCAGGACATAATAAGTCACGAATACCAAAATGATCGCGATGAACGTTGTCGGATACGAATTCAAGATACCGGCGCCGAGAATCGGGCCGATAACCGGAATCGAAGCGAAGTCAGGGAAGTTCAACTTCGCCAGGCGGTGCAGCAGAAGCGGAGTCTCGCCCGCGCCGTCGAACAGCAGCTTGACGAGATACAGCGTAATGCCTGTCGCCAGGAAGTTGATGACGACGCCGCTGATGGTCTGATCCGCTTTGAACGTAATGGTCGCGACCGCATGAATCAGCGAGCCCAGCACGCCGACCACGATTGCCGTAAGCAGGCCGACCCACGGCGAAGCTCCGCCCATTCCGGCTTGTTCCGCGTAATGCGTACCGACCGCTGCGGCGAACGCGCCGAACACCATCAAGCCTTCGATCCCGATATTTACGATACCCGAGCGCTCGGAGAACAATCCGCCGAGTGCCGCGAAGATCAAAGCCGTCGAAAAGACGAGCGTCGTGTTAAGCAGATTGCCGAAGATAAGAAGAGAATCCATTTACAACACCTTCTCTTTCTTGCGCTTATACACAGGCTTGAGGAGGAAGCGTACAATGCCCTGTGCCGCGATGAAGAAAATAATCGACCCGATTACGATTTGAATGATTTCCGGCGGAACGCCGGCATCGAAGCTCATGCCTGCCGATCCGTAAGTCAGCGAGCCGAACAATCCTGCGCCTGCCAATACGCCGAACGGGTGGGTCATACCGAGCAATGCGACGGCAATCCCGTTGAAGCCGTAGCCCGGCAATGACGAGTATACGCTTTGGTAGTGGAACACGCCCAAAGTCTCGAACGCACCCGCAAGTCCTGCGAACACACCACTGATAAACATCGCCTTCACAATGTTTTTGCTTACGTTGATACCTGCATAACGAGCAGCTTCAGGGTTGCTGCCGACTGCGCGCAGTTCGAAACCTTGTTTCGTTTTCCACAGGAAGTAATAGAAGAACGTCGAAGCCAGCATCGCAAGCAGAATCCCCCAGTGTACGCGAGCATTGCCCATCATCTGGGACAACCAGTCGATCGAAATCGAAGCGGAAGGCTGAATTTCTACCGAACGCTGGTTACCCGGCATCAGCAAGAACGTACGGACAATGTAGTTACATAGGAACAACGCCGTCCAGTTCAGCATGATCGTCGTGATAACTTCGTTAACGCCGCGTTTGGCTTTGATATACCCTGCCAGAGCAGCCCAAAGGCCGCCGAACAATGCGCCTGCGATAATCGCAAGCGGCGCATGGATCAAAGCCGGAAGTCCCGTAAGCTTGATCCCGATCAGCGAAGCGCCAGTCATGCCCATAAGCACTTGACCTTCCGCACCGATGTTGAACATCCCCGCACGGAAAGCAAAAGCAACCGCCAGACCCGTCAGAACGAGCGGTGTCATCTCACGCAGCGCCTCACCGAAACCGTACCAATCGCCGAATACGCGCGAAATCAACGCACCGTAAGCCGTGATGGGATTGTAGCCGCCAATCATCATGACGACCGCTCCCAGCAGCAGGCCCATTACGATAGCCGCCAACGAAACGATAAACGAATCGCTCGCGAACCATTTCAGAAATTTATTCATGCCTTTGTTCCTCCCTGCCGACTGCCCGCCATCATCAGGCCAAGCTCTTGGTCATTCGTCTCTTCCGGCCTTACTTCACCGATGACTTTGCCTTCATAGACGACAATGATTCGGTCAGACACGTTCAGGATTTCGTCCAACTCGAACGAAACAAGCAGAACCGCTTTGCCCTGATCACGCTGTTGGATCAGTTGGGTCTGTACGAATTCAATCGCCCCGACATCAAGGCCGCGCGTTGGTTGAGCCGCAATCAGGAAGTCTGGGTTTTTGTTGATTTCGCGAGCGATAATCGCTTTTTGCTGGTTGCCGCCCGACAAGGAACGGGCTTTGGTCTGAATGCTTGGCGTGCGCACGTCGAAAGCATCGACCAACCGCTTGGCGAGGTCATTGATCGCGCGGAAGTTCAGGAACCCGCGCTTTGTGTAAGGCTCTTTGTAGTAGCTCTCGAGCACCATGTTTTCGCTGACGGAGAAGTCCAGTACAAGGCCGTGTTTGTGACGGTCTTCCGGAATATGGCCGACGCCGGATTCGGAAATCTGGCGAGGCGTATGGTTGCCGATTTCTTTGCCGTTAAGCACGATCGATCCGCTGTCGATCTTGCGCAGTCCGGACAAAGCTTCGATGATCTGGGTTTGGCCGTTGCCGTCAACCCCCGCCACGCCGACGATTTCGCCGCGACGCACGTCGAAAGTCATGCCGTCAAGCAGCGTGATGCCTTCCTTGTTTTTGACGGAAACATCTTTCACTTCGATGACTTTTTCTCCCGGTTCGGCCGGCTTTTTGTCTACTTTGAAAGAGACGTTGCGACCAACCATTTTTTCGGCCAGTTCGAACGGGCTAGTCTCGCTCGTTTTGACGGTGTCGATGACTTTACCGCGACGGATAATCGTCACGGTGTCGGAGACGGACATGATTTCTTTCAGTTTATGGGTAATCAAAATGATCGATTTGCCTTCGGCGACAAGCTTGCGCATGATCTCGATCAGTTCCGATATTTCCTGCGGAGTCAATACGGCGGTCGGTTCGTCGAAAATCAGGATGTCCGCGCCGCGATAAAGCGTTTTGAGAATCTCGACACGCTGCTGCATGCCGACGGAGATATCTTCGATTTTAGCATTCGGATCGATACGGAACCCGTATTGGTCAGACAGCTTTTTGACCTTTTCCGTGGCTGTTTTATAGTCGATCTGTATACCGCCTTTGGAAGGCTCCATACCCAGGATGATGTTCTCGGTCACGCTGAATGACTGAACCAACTTGAAATGTTGATGCACCATTCCGATTCCGAGTTCGATCGCTTTGTTGGGACTGTCGATCGCGACGGCTTCCCCATTCACTTCAATATGCCCTTCATCCGGCTGATAGAGCCCGAAAAGGATGTTCATCAGTGTCGATTTACCCGCGCCGTTCTCGCCGAGCAATGCGTGAATCTCGCCTTTTTGAAGCTTGATGCTGATCGCATCGTTGGCGACGATCCCGGGAAAACGCTTCGTAATTTGCTTTAACTCGACTACGGGAGTTGCAGCAGCCATGGAATCACCCTTATCTATCATAGTAGTATGACGCAAAAGCGAAACGGGAAACGGTTCGTTTCGCGCGAGCAGTGTGTGGTATGCGTTTTTCATTTAGCCGTAAACGTAACGACAAGGCCGGGTTCAAGGAACCGGCCTTGTCACTAGTATTATATCATCGCTCGGTGATTATTCAGCAGGAACCTTGATTTCGCCGTTTACGATTTTTTCTTTATACGACTGAACTTCGTCCAGAACTTCTTGAGGCACGTTAACGTTCGAAGTATCCGCGATACCTACGCCATCGTCCTTAAGACCCAGAGTCGTGATCGTGCCGCCTTTGAATGTTCCGTCGATCACTTGTTGCGATACCGTCTTGATTGCAACGTCTACGCGTTTGATCATCGAAGTCAGAGTGATTTCTGTACCGAATTCGATCGATTGGTCTTTGTCTACGCCGATAACCCATACTTCTTGACCTTGATTTTTGCGGTCGAGAGCTTCGTTGAAGACGCCTGTGCCTGTACCGCCGGCAGCTTGGAACACGATGTCCGCGCCGTCGTTGTACAGAGTTGCAGCAGCCGATTTGCCTTCGTCCGGCTTATCGAATCCGCTTGCGTATACAGCCGTGAATTGAGCATCAGGGTTTGCAGCTTCGATGCCGGCTTTGAAACCAACTTCGAATTTCTTGATTGTCGGGGAGTCCATGCCGCCTACGAAACCGATCTTGTTCGTTTTCGTCATTTTACCGGCAACCACGCCGACGAGGAACGCGCCTTCGTTCTCAGAGAACAGAACGGATTCAACGTTCGGCGCATCGACGGCAGCGTCGATGATCGCGAAGTTGGAATCCGGGTTTTGCTTGGCGATTTCGCCCAGCGCGCTTTCGAGCGCGAAGCCGATTCCCCAAGTCAGGTTATATCCATCTTTAACGAATTGGTTCAGGTTGGGCTGATAATCTGCTTCACTTTTACTTTGCAGGTACTTAACTGTAACACCTTGTTCTTTCTCAAGAGCTTGCAGAGCTTCCCAAGAAGTTTGGTTGAACGACTTGTCGTTTACGCCGCCAGTATCGGTAACCATAGCGATTTTGATGTCGCTTGTTGCAGCGGTTCCTTCGCTGTCGCCGCCAGTTGTCGCAGCAGTGTTGCTGCTATTGTTGCCACAAGCAGCCAGAACGAGTGAGAAGGCCAGTAGCATGAAAAGCGATAGTTTTACAGCTTTCTTCATTTTGGATAGTTCCCCCTTAGAATCTTTGCCTGCATAAGTCGAGCGCTTGTTGTATAGGTCTCGCGTTAACTCAACCCGAAGCGTCTCTCTCAACAGGATTGCTTTCGCTTTACAGATTATACATTCAGTACGCCGCAAAATCTACTATTAAAAATCGATTTCCGAGACAAAATTCGTATTTTTTGCACTGAGATCGCTTACATCAGTCATAGTTAACATATGCTGTGACTTAATAACGAACAATCGCTTTTTTCGTTTAAGGAAACATCGCCTAAACGCTTTACCGTAATGAATCAAACCTATAATAGATGAAGATAAAAAAAAGATCCCCCATTACGAAATTAGATTTCGAATGAAGGATCTTGCCTACGCTTATATTAAGCGTTGATTTTTTCTTTTGCTGCGGATGCCAGTGTGTTGAACGCCGTAAGGTCGTTAACAGCCAGCTCAGCCAGCATTTTACGGTTCACGTCGATACCCGCCAATTTCAGGCCGTGCATCATTTTGCTGTACGACAAACCGTTTTGACGTGCAGCCGCGTTGATACGAACGATCCACAGTTTGCGGAAGTTGCGTTTTGTCTGACGACGATCGCGGTAAGCATAGATCAGGGATTTGTTAACTTGCTCTTTTGCTGTTTTAAAAATGCGGTGTTTGGAACCGAAATAACCTTTTGCCAGCTTCAGTACTTTTTTATGACGACGACGCGTCACGAAACCGCCTTTAACTCTTGCCATATCTAAAGACCTCCCAGTCGATTATGTTGAAACTATTTGAGTTGCTTGAGTTGTTGTGCCAGACGTCTAACGTCGCCTTGAGCCATCAGATGATCGGCTTTCAGGTTACGCTTAGCGCGCTTGGATTTGTGCGAGAGCAGGTGGTTTTTGTGCGAGCTGTAACGCGTCACTTTACCTGTACCTGTGATTTTGAAACGGCCTTTCAGACTGCTGTGTGTTTTCATTTTAGGCATTTTACTTTCCCCCTATTGGTTTTTCGGAGCCAAAATCATAATCATGCTGCGGCCTTCGAGCTTCGGTTGACGATCGACGATCGAAATTTCCGCAACTTCGTCCCGTACGCGTTCCAGCACTCTTTGACCAAGCGAAGCGTGCGTGATCTCGCGGCCGCGGAAACGCACGGAGCATTTCACTTTGTCGCCGGCTTCAAGGAACTTGACCACGTTACGCAATTTCGTGTGATAATCGTGTTCTTCGATGTTCGCGCTGAAGCGAACTTCTTTGAGCTCGACGATCTTTTGATTTTTGCGTGCTTCTTTGTCTTTCTTTTGTTGCTCGTAACGGAACTTGCCGTAATCCATGATCCGACAAACCGGCGGTTTTGCTTGTGGCGCCATGTTCACCAAATCTAAATTCAGGTCCGCTGCCATCTGAAGCGCTTCACGAATCGGCGTAATTCCGATTTGTTCGCCTTCCGCGCCTACCAGGCGTACTTCGCGCGCCCGGATTTCCTCATTGATCATATGGTCCTTACTAATAACCGTCCACCTCCGAATCGAGTTTGTTGCAAGGGCTTATTTGCCCATAATAAAAGGGATACGGACAAGCTGTCCGCATCCCGGTGATCTTCAATCTTCATGAGGAAAAACTCTTCATAAACGATCGGATCGGGAACCAGCCGACATATACCGGACAGGTGAGAAGCGGAAGCTTCTGCTTTTGAATCCTAATAGTTAAACAACACTTGGACTACTATACCGGATAACCGGAAGATTGTAAAGTGTTTTTCGAAACTTTTTTTGCCGACTCCAGATTAGCTTTGTTCGCTCTGCATCTCATCGATCCGAACGACGCGAGTATGCTTAGTGTGGCTCCATTGTTTGTTGTTCTGCGTGAAGAACGCATAGAACGTAATCGGGAACCACGACAGCAGATAGATCGGGAAGAGCAGCATGTACGCGTACACTTTCCACGACTTCACGTTTTCCAAAATCATGGCTACGAAGAACACCGCAACCTGAGCCACAATCGCGACGGCAGCTACCCATAATGGAAGCAAGCTGTACATGGTCACGATATGAGGTCCGTTAAACAACGCGATGTCGCCGTACAGAACGGCCGTAAGAAGAAGGGTCAACAGTACGATGTAGACGTTAACCGCGTACAGCGCCATATCGAACTTCACGATGCTGCGATCACGGATACTCTGCCACAACAGCGGGAAGAAATATTTGCGCGCTACGGTAAAGTGTCCTTGCATCCAACGCAGGCGTTGTACGGAAGAAGCTTTGAACGTCAGCGGCTTCTCGTCGTAAATTTTAGCGTGGTAGTTGAACTTCGGGTACACGCCGCGTTTTACGCAACGCATCGTGAACTCCAAGTCCTCAACCAAGCTTGTCGCGCCCCATCCCATATCCTTCAGCAACTTATTGTCGAAGCACATGCCCGTACCGCCAAGGAAGTTGGCCATGTTCAGGTTGTGACGGGACAACTGCCACAGACGGTTGATGTACCAATAGGAAATCCCGTAAGCGGCCGTGATCCAAGAGTCGTTCGGGTTCTTCGTGTCGATATAACCTTGAATGACTTGCGCGCCCTTGCACAGATCATCGTTCATGCCGATCAGGAAGTCCGGGTGTGCCAGGTTGTCGGCATCCAGCATAACGATACCGTCATACTCGCGATCCAGCTTCCACAGTTCCTCCAGCATCCACTCGATGGCATAACCTTTGCCTCGAAGATTCGGGTTGACCCGAACGCAAGCGTTCCAACCGTGCTCGCGCACGATATCGGCGGTCTTGTCGGTACAGTTATCGCAAATCACGAACACATCGTACAGTTCTTTCGGATAGCGCAGCTTTTTGAGGTTCTCCATCAAAGCCCCGATCACTTCTTCTTCGTTATGCGCAGCGACCAAAATAGCGAAAGACTTTTGCGGCTCAAACGACTTTTCTTTTTTCTTTTTGTACAGTCCGAACAATGCAAATCCGAACTGGTACACTCCGATTACGGCCAGCAGCACCTGGAGCGTCATAAATATTCCTTGCAGCATGGTTGGTTGAACCCCCTTTTTTTACCCCTATGTACACAGTAAGATTGTTTTTTATTTTTGTCTTCTGTGCCTTGTTTTCCTTAGCGACCTTGAATGACCCGTTTTTTGTGTTAGGCTTGGCGTAAATCGTTCTTTTCGATTCTGGCGATTTTGCGGACATTTGTCAAAACCGTGAAATCGCGATGCAGGGCAAAAAAAGAGCGCCTTGCCGTCAAATTCATCACAGTGGCCTGCTGATTCGCTTCCGCATCCTTGTTTATCTGCGGTTTGCTCCGGCTTTTGCGCTTTTGGTCCCGTTTCAGCATTCTGAAATTCGGGGACCTGCCCACCTCCCGTTCTTCTCGCCCTTAATTAAACGCGAGAGCACTGATAAAAGTTGGGCAATTTCGGTTAATTTTTTTTAACCCTATTATAATTGCCTTGAATCATTGTATAATTCGGGGTTGATAGAGTCAAAGTTACAACCAGATGTGGAACTGCCGTTCGGCTTGACCGTAGCTCAGGCGTATTCAAAGAATAAGTAGCGTCTTGGGCAAGGGCAAGCTCCGGCAGCAAAAAAAGACAGCCCCGTCGCCTTCTCCAATCGCCCGGGCTCTTTATCCGGAGGGATGTTATGCGTAGTTTGCTGATCAAGCTGAGCCAATTGGACCAGCGCATTTTCAAATGGGTCAACGGACGTCTGCACCATCGCGTTCTGAGTGTCCTACTCTACTATTTGACCCACTTGGGCGGTGCCACGTTCACGATCACGGCAACCGTTCTCGCGTCGTGGCTCGCGCCGGCGCCGTGGAATTCCGCCGCCCTGCATTCGCTCGTCGCACTGGCTGTCAGCCACGTCCCCGTGGCCGTCGTCAAAAAGCTGTACCCGCGCGTTCGACCGCACCTGGCGTTGCCCGAGACGAACACATTCCGCAACCCGCTCGTGGATCATTCGTTCCCGTCGGGACATACGACCGCGATCTTCTCGGTCACGGTTCCGATCATGCTGCTCATTCCGTGGAGCACGGCCATACTGCTTCCGATCGCCTTAATTGTAGGAACTTCCCGCATGTACCTCGGTTTGCACTATCCGTCCGATGTACTGGCCGGCGGCGTGATCGGTTCGTTGACCGCTTGGCTGACGGTTGCATTATGGCCTTAAAGCGGCTATCGTAGAGGGGTATGAAGCTCGCTATTCGGCAGGTTTGCAAACCGCTCGAACGAACAGCCGAACCTGCCCGGGCGTTTGCCGGGCAGATCGAAAAATCGGCCCGTCTTCCGCGCTGCATGGCGTCGGCGACGGGCTTTTCCGAAAAAGGTGACGAAAAACGTGTCCAAATACAGAGTCCTGATCCTGTCGGAAGGCTTCGGCGCCGGACATACGCGGGCCGCCTACGCCTTGTCCGGCAGCCTTCGCAGGCTTTGCCCCGACGTTCAGACCCGCGTGCTCGAACTCGGAAGCTTTCTGAACCCCAAGGTCGCTCCTCTGTTCATCAATGCTTACAAAAAAACGGTGGTAACCCAACCTCGTTTCGTGAGCATGGTGTACAAACAGCAGTATAAAAAGTCGCTCAATCGTCTGACTACGCTGGCTCTTCATCGATTGTTTTACGCACATGCAAGAGAAGTCATCGAGCAGCTCAGGCCGGATTTGATCGTGTGTACGCATCCGATTCCGAGCGCGGTGATTTCTCGCCTCAAGCGCCTGGGCCTGCGAGTGCCTCTCTGCACGGTCGTAACGGATTACGATGTCCACGGAACCTGGATCAGCTCGGGCGTGGATCATTATCTGGTCTCTACGCAAGAAGTGAAAAACAAAGTTCTGCAGCGCGGCGTATCGCCTTTTCGGATCGACGTGACCGGCATTCCGGTGGATCCGAGCTTCTGGGAACATCCGGTCAAAGCAAGCATCTTGCAGGAAATGGGTCTTAAAGCCATGCCGACCGTGCTCGTGATGAGCGGCGGTTGGGGCCTGATGAACGGTGATGTACTGAATCCCTATCTGACCCGTTGGCGGCAAGACATCCAATTGGTCTTCTGCGTCGGAAGCAACGAAAAAGCGATGCGCAAGTTAAAAAAAGACCCCCGTTTCCAGCATGAAAACATTCATGTGATCGGGTATACGAAAGAAATCGACAAGCTGATGGAAGCTTCCGATCTGTTGATTACAAAGCCCGGCGGGATGACCTGCACCGAAGGCTTGGCCAAAGCCCTCCCGATGTTATTCCACAATCCGCTGCCCGGCCAGGAAGAAGAGAACTGCGAATACTTTACCAGCAAAGGCTGGGGAGAACGCTTGTCTTCGCTCGAAGTCGTCGGCAAATGGATGACCCGTCTGACGGACGAAGAACAATACGCGGAACTCGCGAGCAGACGCGCCGAGAGCCGCCGCAACATCGAAAAGCTCCGCCCAATGCAAAGCGCCAAGCGCATCATCGAAATCCTGGAAACGACAAACAAGGTGCCCCAATAAGCGTATTCGCTTGGGGGCGCCTTTCTTTATTGAGTTCCTGTTCGTTTTTTTGTGGGGAAGACCTGGGGGCGGCTCCGGGGGTGTTTCGTTTCGGTCGCGTGTTGAACTGGGGAAGCTGGATTGGAATTTTACAAGGAGGCTTCCCCAGTTCAAAGGCGAACGCTTATAGCATAGGCTTCCGAAGTGCATTTCTTCGAAATGCTTCAGCTCCTACACTGAAACACCCCCTCCGCCTCTCGGCCTTCCTTTTTTTCAAAAAAAAGAACGAACTCCATAAAAAAAGACGACCCCGCTCATGGGGTCGTGAAAGGATAAAATCTTCTTTTGAGGGTAAGGTACGCGACGAAGCGGAGGGAGAAATTCAGTTCGAGACGCCTTTGAACTTGGAAAACTTCCTTATCCAATTTAAATCCAGTTTTCCAAGAGAGACAGCGGCCTCGAACGAATTTCTCCCGCAGCGGCTCAAGCGCAACTCAACCCCTCGAAGAAGAAGATTTTATTCTTCTCCGGCCTCTTCAGCGGCCAAGGCGGCCCGTTCATCGGAGGAGATCCGGTACGGCTCCATTCGGATTTCGTCGTAGCGTTCCAACGCGCGCTCGCCGATCACGACTTCGCAGCGGTGGATGTTCATGCCTTTGCCCATGAATTTATGCTCATACTCGGTCATGACGTGTTCTTCGTTGATTCCGTCACGGTGCAGGTTCAGGCTGATATTGGTCATTTGCAGCCCCGAGTCCGCGAACGAGTTCAACGAGAATTCGAACAAGGTCTCCGAGTCGGTCTTGAAATGAATTTGTCCGTCGGTGTTCAGCACGCGCTTGTACATCTCCAAGAAACGCGGGTGCGTCAGGCGACGGCGGGCGTGCTTTTTCTTCGGCCACGGATCGCTGAAGTTCAAGTAAATGCGATCCAGTTCTCCAGGCGCGAAAATATCTTCGAGCTTTTCCACATTGGCGCGCGCCAGCATCAGGCTCGGCGGCGTCTCGTGGCCTTGCTCTTCCCAAGCCGCTCTTGCTTTATCGCTTGCACGGCGAACGAGTTCGTCGTACATGTCGATGCCGATAAAGTTGGCTTCCGGCATGCGTACGCTGGTTCCGCTGATAAAGCGGCCTTTGCCCATGCCCAATTCTACAAAGATCGGATGGTCGTTGCCGAACAACTCGGCCCAACGTCCCTTATACTGTTCCGGTTCGAGGACAACCAATTCCGGCTGTGCCTGCAGGTTTTCCAGGATTCCTTTTCTTCCGCGTAAACGCATGTCATTCCTCCGCTATAAAAATCTCGGCCCGGTGATCTAGGTATCGTCTTGCTTTCGGCCCAATAGTACGCCGATACGTCCTGGATCTGAAAAGATGCCGTAGCCTCCGCCTTATTGTGCCGAACTTCCCGCTAAAAGTAAAGATAAAAGCAAGCTGCATCCATGAAAAAGAAGCCCTTCGCGAAAGAAGGACTTCGTGGGACGACCCGCTGTTCCGAGCAAGCCGTCGATCTATGCCGGGATAATGATCCGGTTAACCGAAAAGGGGCTGACAGCTCCCTGTCCTCGTTTACTCCGTGCGATCCGCGGCAATATCGAATGTCTTTTCAAAAGCAGTACGAATTTTCTTGCGGGCATCAATTTCGATCTTATGACCGCTATGGAAACGTACACCGGTCAGTGCCAGCGCTTCTTCGCGAGTCAGCTCAACCGAGATTCTTTCTTCCGAATGATCCGGTGCAAATTGAGTCGTCATTGTCAATCACCTCTTCATTTCTATAGAATAATCGGCCTGTGCCGGGATAAAAAGAGAGCGTTACCATCGTTGATGCGACGCTGCTTTCCCGTCTTCCGATCTTGAGATAAATATAACACATCCATGTAATATTTATCAAGCGCAAAATTTATTTTTTTATCACTATTTTTAACGTTTCAAATTATTGTTCACGGAATCAACCTTTTTTACCGTACGCAATTTTGCTAAAATTAAAGATTGACTGATAGAACGTGTTTCCATATTGAAAGGAGTTCGACTTTTATTATGAGCATCTCTTCACCTACTTCGACTCTTGAACCGCAATCGCCCCTTTTATGGAGCGATAAAAGATTCCATACCTGGAACACCGAAATGCACGATCAATTCGGTGATAAAGTCTTCAAAGTCATGCTCGACGCCGGCTTCTCGTGCCCCAACCGCGACGGCTCCGTCGCCAAAGGCGGCTGCACGTTTTGCAGCGCGCGCGGATCGGGCGACTTCGCCGGAAGCCGTCGCGACGATCTGGTGACGCAGTTCAACAATATCCGCGACCGCCAACATCTGAAGTGGCCGAGCGCCAAATATATCGGGTATTTCCAAGCGTATACCAATACGTATGCCCCGCTCGAGACGCTGCGCGAATACTATGAAGAGATTTTGAAGCAGCCCGGCGTGGTCGGTCTTGCCATCGCTACACGCCCGGACTGCCTGCCCGACGACGTCGTGGATTATTTGGCCGAGCTGAACGAGCGAACTTATCTGTGGGTCGAGATGGGTCTGCAAACGATCCACGAATCCACGTCGAAGCTCATCAACCGCGCGCACGATACCGCCTGCTACGAAGAAGCGGTTGCCAAACTGCGCGCGCGCGGCATTCGGGTCTGCGCCCATATCATTTACGGTCTCCCGCAGGAAACGCACGAGATGATGCTGGACACCGGGCGCGCCGTAGCGAACATGGACGTGCAGGGAATCAAAATTCATCTGCTCCACCTGATGCGCAAAACGCCGATGGTCAAACAATATGAAGCCGGACTGCTCCGTTTCCTGGAACGCGACGAATATATTAAACTGATTGTCGATACGTTGGAAATTTTGCCGCCGGAAATGATCGTGCACCGGCTGACCGGAGACGCGCCGCGCGACCTGTTGGTCGGACCGATGTGGAGTTTGAAAAAGTGGGAAGTGTTGAACGGAATCGACGACGAACTGAAAAACCGCAATACCTGGCAGGGTAAATACTGGAGGGGCTGACGTCATGGGATTTGTATCGGTACTCAATTTTGCCCAACAGTTGATTCAAAAAAGGCTGCAACCCGGCGAAATCGCCATCGATGCGACAGTGGGCACGGGAGCGGATACGTTATACCTCGCTCGAACAGTCGGCGCGCGCGGAACGGTCTACGGGTTTGATATTCAACAAGCCGCATTGGACCAGGCACGAGCACGGTTGGAAAAAGAACAGGAAGCCGGGACGCGCCTTGCGGCTACGGAACTGGTACTGCGCAGCCACTCGGAAATGGCGGAAGTTCTGCCTGCCGAGCAGCAGGGCAAGATTGGCGCCGTGATGTTCAATCTTGGCTATTTGCCGGGTGCCGAGGACTTGAGCGTGATGACCGTTCCGGACTCGACATTGCCGGCTCTCCACGCAGCTCTGTCCCTGTTGCGTCCCAAAGGCATTTTGACTGCGATCCTGTATCCCGGGCATGAAGGCGGCGGCGCCGAAGCTTCGGCTGTCGAGCAATGGGCCGGCGAATTGCCTGTCACGACCGCACGGGTGATTCTGTACCGCCAGCCGCAAAGACCGGATGCGCCCTACCTGATGGCCGTAGAGAAGATATAAAAATTCACGCATGCCCTGACCGCATCGAAAAGTCGGGGTCATAGTCGGAAGTACGGGATCATCCCCGTACTTCCGGCTTTTTCTCCGTTTTTCGATCGTTGGACGGGCGTGCCCAAGTTACCTGATTGAAGCCCTGCCCCAGGATCAAATCCTCATTCCGATCCGATCAATCTGCTCAAAAGCGGGTATAGATCACCTAAAGGCATTAATTTCGAAACACTTGATCTCCAGCAAAAATCGGACCTATTCGAACTCAGGGAGGGACGACATGTTATGTTATTCAACCGATCGCCATTACAGTCACCTTCGGCTCGTCTCGAGCCCAAGCGCAAAAAAATAACGGCACCTCTCAAACCCAGACGTCAGCCCGTTAATCGCTCTCACCCCCATGAAACGGAAATGGAACGAACTTCATTTTTCATGCTGAGCGGTACAGACGAAGTCTCCATTTGCGTAAACGTCTGGCCGATCTCCAACCCCAAAGCCATCGTTCAGATCTCTCACGGCATGGGCGAAAACGGCGCAAGATATGCCGCACTCGCCCAAACTTTAAATGCTGCCGGGTACGCGGTATATGCGGGCGACCATCGGGGACATGGACGTACAACGGGCAACACGCCAGCCGGCCCGCTGCGTCAAGGTTACGCCGGTCCCGATGCGCTAAACGGAATGTGCCGCGATCTACTGACGATTGCCAAAGAAATCTCTCAACGCCATCCGGGCATTCCGATTATTTTGTTCGGGCACAGCATGGGCTCGTTTTTGACGCAGAAGCTCATGACCGACAACCCGTTCATGTATGCGGGGTTCATTCTGACCGGCAGCAGCGGACCTCGTGCGGAAATGCCTCTTCGACTCGGCCGCGCTCTGGCAGCGGCCGAAGCTCAGGTGCTGTCGCCTGCTTTTGCTTCACCGGCCTTGAATGCCCTCGTATTCGGTCCGTTTGGACGAGGACTCGGTCCGCGCCGCACATTCTTTGACTGGTTATCCCGCGATGCGGAAGCCGTGGATGACTTTATTCGCCGCTATGGACGAACCTTATTCAGTTGCGGATTCTTTCGTGACTTTTTCCGACTTCTGCTGGAGATTCAAAGGCCGGAACACGCTGAGCGTCTCGACCGATCCAAACCCGTATTGCTTTGCTCGGGCGAACATGATCCGGTTGGCGGCGCGGAAGGTCTGGCTAGTTTAAAAGAATTCTACGAGTCCGCGGGGATCGATGATCTGGAATGCCGACTGTATCGCGAAGCCCGGCACGAACTGGCTTTTGAGACGAATCGCGGTGAAGTGACCGAAGACTGGATCCGTTGGTTGGATCGCCGCTTTTCCCAGCCCAAACAACGACATTCCACATCGAAAGATGCGCAAGCTTCCAGCCACCAATCAGCACCGCTTGAAGCAGAACAGTAATCGCGACCTATTTTTCTAAATCAAAAAGACCTCAACGTTCGCTTTTACGCGGACACTGAGGTCTTCTTTGTATAGATAGATTAATTACGTCTCGTAATCTTCATAGTAAGCAAATAGATTCGAATCGTCCTCGGGCGGCGCCTCCATCTCATAATATCCGTCATCCGAGCCTCCGCCGCTTTCGGCATCGCCTTCGCGATTTTGGAAAAACTCCAGGAACGGCTGACCGTATTTCCGATATTTGACTTCGCCCACGCCTTTGATCCGCAGCATTTCAAACTCCGTTTTCGGCTTATGGACACTCATTTCGCTCAAAGTCGCATCGTTGAAAATGATATACGACGGCACATGCTCTTTGGAAGCCAGTTCCCGACGGATCAGACGAAGCTGCTCGAAAATGGTCACTTCCGTCGCCGAGAGTTTCACTTCCGCGCGCGGACGGCTGCTGCGCGATCCGGACGACGCGGCGAACGACGCTTTGCGCGCTTCGCGCTGGAACACCTGGCGGCCGCCTTTGAGCACTTCCGTGGCGAGCGGACGCAGCTTCACGACCGGATACTGCCCTTCGGTCAGCTCCAAATAGCCTTCCGACGCCAACACGTTAATCATATCGACGATTTCTTTTTCCGTTTTGCCGTTCAGCATGCCGTACGTCGAGAGTTGGTCGAATTTGTATTGCAGCACTTTTTTGTTGCGCGATCCCTTCAGCACGCCTGCAACCATCGAAGCGCCGAACCGCTCGCGCATCCGGTAAATGCAGGAAAAGATTTTTTGCGCGTCCACGGTAATATCAATGATCTCCCTGTCGTCGCGGCACGAGCTGCACGTTCCGCACGGCTCGTCGCCATGCTCTTCCCCGAAATAATCGAGTTGGGCGCTGCGCAGGCACCTTGTCGTATAGCAGTAATCGACCATCAGTTGCAGCTTGCGGTATTCGTTGTGACGCCGTTCTTCTTCTTGTCCGTTTTGCTCGATCAGGAACTTTTGCACGACGATATCCTGCGCGCTGAACAACAAGATACATTCGCTCGGCTCGCCGTCGCGGCCCGCGCGGCCGGCTTCCTGTACATAGGCTTCCATGTTTTTCGGCATGTTGTAGTGGATGACGTAGCGGACGTTGGACTTGTCGATCCCCATCCCGAAGGCATTGGTCGCGACCATGACCTGCACGTCGTCATATAAAAAGGCTTCCTGCGCGCTTTCGCGTTCATCGTCGGTCATGCCCGCATGGTAACGCCCGGCGGCAAGTCCTTTCATCGACAATTGGGAATACAGCTCGTCGACTTCCTTGCGCGTAGCGGCGTAGACGATCCCCGCTTCGCTGGCGTGCGTTTTGGCATAGTCGTAAATGTATTCTTTTTTGTTCTCGCCACGCAGCACGGAAAATGCCAAATTGTCGCGGCCGAGTCCGGTAACGAACATCTTTGCTTCCTGAAGCGCAAGCAGCCGGACGATATCGTCCATGACCTGCGGCGTCGCGGTCGCGGTAAACGCGGCTACGGTCGGACGGAGCGGCAGCGAATCGACGAACGGCGCGACGGAGAGATAACTGGTACGGAAATCGTGGCCCCATTGCGATACGCAGTGGGCTTCGTCGACCGCGACGCAATCGATGCGCAGATTCGCCATCTCGTCTCTGAACCAGTCCAGCTCCAGACGCTCCGGCGCGACATACAGCAGCTTCAGCTCGCCGCGCTGCGCCGCGCGGATGCGTTCGTTCACTTCGCGGCCGCTGAGCGTGCTGTTGATGTACGCCGCCGCGATTCCGTTCGTCACGAGCGCGTCCACCTGGTCCTTCATCAGCGAGATCAGCGGCGAGATGACCAGCGTCAACCCGTCCATCATGAGCGCCGGAATCTGGTAACAGATCGATTTACCGCCGCCTGTCGGCATGATGCCGAGCGTATCGCTGCGCGTCAACAGGCTTTCGACGATTTTCTTTTGCCCTTCGCGAAAATCCGGGTACCCGTAGTATTTCTGCAAAAGCTCGCCGGCCTGCTCCATCAGTTTGTTTTCTTCGATAGCCATTATGCAAAACTCCTTAAAGGGAATGCCGCAGTCGACATCCCCGTGTATTCGTTGCTTTCCAAGTGGCTTGTCTCACTTTAATAGCAGGTTTACGTTCGGCTGAAACGCACACGGTTCTAGTGCGATTCAGACGGGCGTAACCTTACATCTACTTGAGACAGGCCCTAAGCGCCCGGCTGGAAGTCCGTCTCAATGTGGAAGCTTCGGCAAGGGTGGCGCGGATCAAGATGCTTGCCCGATCGGCGCGCGGGACGCGTTCTTTCTATATTTTACCGGGCATCGGGGATTGGGGCAACCGCTGAATGCGAACGAATATTCTTTTTTGAAAAAGTGGTCACAAATAAGAAGGCGGGTTTGTCTTATTGATCGACAAGGGACAAAAGTTCCTGTTCGTTGGGGAAGCTGGGCGGCTGCGCTGAAGGACAGAACTTTTTGAAATGTCGATCGATTCGACAAATTTTAGGATAAGGGAGATTAAAAGATATGGAACAGCGAATGAACATGCAGCAGGTGCTGCCGGATGTGTATAAGAAAATGATGGAACTTGAAATGGAGATCAAGGCTACGGGGATCGATCCTACGATTTTGGAGCTGGTCAAGATTCGGGCTTCGCAGATGAACGGGTGCGCGTTTTGTTTGAATATGCATACGCAGGATGCGCGCAAGCTTGGGGAGACCGAGCAGCGGATTTATGTGCTTCACGCATGGCGCGAGGCGCCTTTTTTCAACGATGAGGAACGGGCGGCGTTGGCATTGGCCGAAGCGGTTACCCGGTTGGACGGTCACGGCGTGCCGGATGGCGTGTACGACGAAGCGATTCGGCAATTCGGGCGCGAAGGTACGGCGAAGCTGATCATGGCGTTGGTCGCGATTAACGGTTGGAACCGGATCGCGGTATCGACCCGGCTGATGCCGGTTTAACGGACGCATTAAAGAAAGATACCTTAATACAGGATCAAGTTTCGTTGCGCGGACAGCCTATCCAATTGGAAAGGGTTGTCCGTTTTCGTTATTCCTAGCCTTTTGGCGGCGGCTCTGGTATAGTGGACTCGGCGAATCGCGGCTATGCAAAAGGTTTTTGTGCATCGCCCGCGCTTGCGCCGAGATCCTTTTCCCAGAATGGAGTTCATCCGATCATGGCTTATACGAATAAACGGCCGGGCGGCAAAAAGCGCCCTCCCGGCGTCGCGAAAGATACGTCCTACGCTGCACGCGAACAAGCAAGAAAAGAAAAAGCGGACGCTCAATCCCGCAGTTTTACCGTCAAAGAATCTGCCGAACTGCTCGCTTTCCTGCTGGAAGCCATGAGCGGCACGGGCCGCAACTCGGTCAAGTCGATGTTGTCGCACGGTCAGGTTCGCGTAGACGGCGTAGCCGTTACGCGACACAACCACGAACTGCAACCCGGACAAACGGTGGTCGTGGGCAAAGAGCGCGCGAAGCCGAAAGCGAGACTCACCGGACTGCGCATTTTGCATGAAGACGATGACGTGATCGTGATCCGCAAAGAAGCGGGACTGCTGTCGATGTCCGCATCCCGCGAAGAAGACAATACGGTCTACCGCCAACTGATGGGACATATCCGCTTAACGGATGCGCACGGTCGCCTGTTTGCTCTGCAATTGCTGGAAAAAGACGCTTCAGGCGTGATGCTGCTGGCCAAAAATGAAGCGGCCAAAGAAGCGATCCTCGAACAATGGAGCAACGGAATCGCCAAACAAGCCTACACCGTGCTGGTTGAAGGCAAAGTGAAACGCGAAGCGGATACCGTCACGTCCTGGTTACGCGAAACGAAAACGCTCAAAATGTACGCCAGCCGCAAGGAAGGCGACGGCTTGCACGCGGTGCTTCATTACAAGCTCCTTAAAGCCGCCAGCCAAGTCTCCTTGCTCGAAGTCACGACCGACACCAACCGCAAAAACCAGATTCGTGCCCAATTCGAAGACATCGGCCATCCGATCGTCGGCGACAAAAAATACGGATCGACGCTGCGCAACATGGGTCGTCTGGGTCTGCACGTGCATGAGCTGACGTTCGTTCACCCGACCAGCGGCCGCACGACTAAGTTCGAGACTGAAGTACCGAAGACGTTCTTGGCGTTGTTCCAGGAAAACTAGAACCGCTATGGATAGACCAAAGCCCCCGACCTCTGCGAAAAAGCATAGGGATCGGGGGTTTTATTTTTCACAACGACTTTACGCCGGATATAGACAGGGATGAAAATCGCGTCCAGACTGTATCGGGTCTTGCTTTTTTAAACGACGTAATCCCCGAATCCAACCGCTTGCCCGTCGATCCGCGCCAGCGTCGTGCCGTCTTCGCCTCCAGCCAACTCCAGTCGACGGCTGTGCAGGCTTCGATAACTCGCGTTGCCTCCGTCTTCACCGAAAATCGGGGCACGCTCACGCATAAGCTCGGCAAAGCCTTCCAGATCTTCAACGTCAAGGCTCTCCGCTTCTTCCACGCTTGCCGCTTCGATCACGACTGCGTTGGATACGCCCGTGCTGCGCACGTTCATCCGGTCTTCTTGCTCTTCCGCTTCATAGGCATGTCGCAGGAACACTGCCAGATAGACACCGCCGACCAACCCGAACAAGGCTTGCTCGTCTCTTATCCATTCTCCTTTGGGCAGAACGCCGACGATACTCGGATCTTCTCTTTCCGGGACCGGATACAACGCCATGACCACGCTGCGATCCGGCAAAATGCGCGCATACGGACTTTCGTGTCGCGGATCGCCTTCGCTGTATCCTTCGCCCGGATGGAAGAAATACGCCTGGTTAACGCTGCTGCCCAACTCGTAGGACAGCGGAAGCGTCACGTCCCAGCGATGCTGTTCGTTATCGAATTCTTCCGATCGCTCCCACATCCCGCCTGCCGCATACGCATCGGTCAGATACGTGTAACTATGCAGTTCGCGGTCCGATCCGTCTTCAAGCGGCTTGAGCACTTTCTTTTTAACCTCGACGGGCACGAGACGATCCATCGCCGCGACCCGTGCTTCTTCCGGTGCTTCATAAAACAGGAATCCGGCGTATTCGGCGCGAACCAGCTGCGGCGGCAAACGAAAATCTCCGTATTGCAAATAATCGAACGCGACATTGCCGTCTTTGGGCGCGTCCGCGGACAAACCTCGCGCATGCGGTCCGGCCCAAGCGCCTCCGATATAGTGCAGCGAGCGCTCGCTCCATAAATAATCAAGCATGCTGTTCAGATCGGCCGTAATGTCCGCATCGTCCAGCAGCAGCCGAGCGCATGTAAAGGCCTGTACCCAGTGCCAGAACCAGGGCTGCGAACCGTATTCGTGCATGCCCCGTTCGCGAACGCGCGCAAGCAAAGCTTTAAGCGAACGCCGTCCGTCCTCCAGCAGCTCGTCATCTCCGTAAAACGACCCGAACAACAGCTTGGCCGCCGTGTATTTCGCTTCGTGATGTCCGTATTCCCGCAGCGGTTTGTCATAAAAACGACTATCGTACACGGCTTTAAGAGCCACTTCGAAAGCTGTTCGAAGATCTTCCGGCAAGGTCTCCCCGCTCCGTTCGGCAAAGTAAAGCATCAAACTGCCCATCAGCTCGACCGGAAGCGGGTGCGGCGATGCCTGCTTCGGATCTTCACCGAGTCCCAACGGCCAATGACCGTGCATCTCGCTTCCTTCCCCTCGGTCTTGCAGCTCCAAAACGAGGCTCAGCACTTCCTCCGCCGTAGCTTTTGCTTGCTCGCGATCAAAACGAACCCGAATATCCGGGTCGAGCGAAGCGGCGTGCAGATACGAGGCATAATAAAAATTGTTGCGGATATCGTCGTGGAACCATAGTCCGCTCGGCAGACGCTCGCGCGAAGCGGCCTGCGCCGCGACCTTCCCGACAAGTTGACGACTTCTTTTTTCCAGACTCAGCATATTACCGATTCCAACTCCTTTTCCGTACTAACGGCTGCTTCGTTTCGGCTTGAAGTCCCGTGCGCATGTTTCCAACAAAAAGCAAAACGAACGATTCTGTCCCAGCATAAACGAAGATAGATCATAACGATGATGGGCAGGCTCGTAGGCAACAAGCAGCCGACGCCCCATCCGTTGCGTTGCATATTCAATAAACTTCCTTGCGGATTCATTTTCCAACAAAATTACGTACGCATATAAGGAATGTTCTTCCGGCTCGTCGAGCGGGCTTACGCCTGCGCAGGAAAATTCGGTGACGATGCCGGCTTCGTTTAATAGCGCTAAAGCTTCCAATAACTCGATATCTACCTCAACACCATCCAGCAGACCGACCTTTTTCGGGAAACGGCGAATCTTTTCGCGTTCCGCCCAGCGCCCTAGTTCTGCTCTGCGCCGCTTCCATTGTTCGGCGGTCTGACTGCTGATGATCATTTCTTCCGGAATCGCTTGATCCGGTTGTCTGCCTTCCATGACGCTCGCTCCTTCCGCAACCCGAAGACCGGCAGGCCCGATCACTCCAACCTCCGGTCCGATCTTTCCATTATGCCATTCCTGAAGCGGCGGCGCCATCGTCCCAGGTACAAGAGACCCGATCTTCTTCAAGACTCCGATTGCTGCTGCGCCTCCTTTTCCATCGCCTGCATAACCTCGTTCAAAGCCAGCTCTTTCAATCGCTCGGCTTGAAGCATCAACCGATCCGCCCGATCGCCGTAATCTTCGCGCGCACGCTTATCGCTGCACGCGGGCAGATTGATCCGGACGGTCAAGTAGGCCGAACGAACCGCAGCTTCGAACATGACCACTCCGATTCCCAGATCCGACAGCACATGTTCGCGGGTGGCTTCGGCGATTCCTCGGGCGCTTCGAAGACCGCGCACGCCGACCTCCATCAGCTCCAGCGGAACTTCGATCGTCTTTTTGACGGCATGGACCAGCGATTCGTCTTGTTTCGACTCCGCTTGTTCGCTGACCTCGATGTATTCGGCGAAACCGCGTATGTCCGCCTTCATCAATCGCTCGCACTCAGCCGCGATTTCTTTCATTTCCCGCTCCGCGTCGTCGATGCTTTCGCGCTGCTCGGACGTGCGCTGACGATGCGACAACTGCGCGGCCATCGATGTCATCGCGGAACCCAGGGCGGCCGCAAGCGCCGATGTGCTGCCTCCGCCCGGCGTGGCTTTCGCGCTTCCGGCGCGTTCGGTAAATTCTCGGATCGATAGATCCCAAGGGGATTGTTCCTGCATGATCGTTCTCTCCTTTTCGGCCTGAATGACTTTCTCGATTTTATTCTCTTCTTATTACCCCGCTCCGATCATCGACGTCGCAGCTGAACCACGGTAATCGCTCCCAATACGACCGCGATCGCAACCCATTGATAAGCATCGAATATCTGCCCGAATAAAAGAACTTCAAGCAGCGCAATCTCGACTAACATAAGGTTATTGATCAAGCTATTGTCGGCTGCGGCCAGAAAGCGTTGACTCCAGGTCCAAAGCAGAAAAGCCGCAGCTCCGTTTACGATGCCCAAGCATAGTACGATCCCTACAAGCCCTGCACTTAAAATAGGCCTCTCTTCAAACATTAGGCCGGCTGCCAACAATATGGAGCCTCCGATTGCCATCGGAATCAAGGTTAGCCAAAAAGGATCGGCACGATCTTCAAGCAGCACTTTCCGATTTAGCGTAAGGTGCAGGGCGTAACCGATCGAAGACAGTCCCACAAATGCAATTCCGGGAAAAGGTGACCCTAATGGTTACAAGCCCCGATATCGCGGAAGCGTTGGGGGCGAAATCGGCTTACGCTGAAACGTATCTCTCCCGCTTCAATAAGCGGAGAAGAATTGCATGACAATCTCAATCCCGAATGCGTTTCGCTGACTTTTTCGTCTTACAATACGCCTTTGCATGCCGACGACTTGCAATGGATGAGCCAACGGTTAGTCGGATCGGGAATCGACTGTACGTCCATCGTTCTTCCTTATGAACAATGGATTCTATTTTCGGAACCTGCGGATCTATGGCTGGGCAAAGCTACGCGATAATCGCATCTGGGTTCCTCTCTATACTACATTTCAACGAACTCAATACGATAACTGCCTTAAAGGGGTTCGGTTAAGCGCGTACGCGTTTCCCGAATACCCGAATATATGGATGCACGCCTAAACCAAAGAATTCAAATTGCAAATAAGTAGCCAAAAAATGAATGCTAACTTGACCGTTCATGTTATGATGGACTGGAATATTATCGGATTTTTCAATACGTGGACTGGGAGTGGATTTATTCATGATTCGATTCGGAATGATCGGCACGAATTTTATTACGGAACGCTTTATCGATGCGGCGCAGCAGGCAGAAGGACTGGAACTGACTGCGGTGTACTCGCGCACGGAAGATCGCGCGCAGGAGTTTGCGAACCGTTACGGGATCGGGCTTACTTTTACGGACCTGGATGAAATGGCCGCTTCGGACCGGATCGATGCCGTTTATATCGCCAGCCCTAACTCGCTCCACGCCGAGCAGGCGATCTTGTTCCTGAAGCAAGGCAAACACGTGCTGTGCGAAAAGCCCATGGCCTCCAACGCTCAGGAAGTACGCGACATGTTTGCCGCGGCTCAAGCAAGCGGCGCCGTGCTCATGGAAGCGGTTAAGACGACGCTGCTGCCTTCTTTTGCGCTACTGCGGGAAAACCTGCATAAGATCGGCACGGTTCGGCGTTATTTTGCCAATTACGGCCAGTATTCGTCCCGTTACGACGCGTATAAGGAAGGCATGGTGCTGAACGCGTTCCGTCCGGAATTCTCCAACGGCGCGCTGATGGATCTGGGCTTGTACTGCATCTATCCGATGGTGCTTCTGTTCGGCAAACCGGAAGAGGTCAAAGCAAGCGCTTATATGTTGGAGTCCGGCGTTGACGGCGAAGGCAGCCTGCTCGCGCGCTACCCGGACATGGAGGGCGTCGTGACCTTTTCCAAAATTACCGATTCGCATGTGCCGTCCGAAATCCAGGGCGAGCTGGGCAGCATCCTGATCGACAAGATCAGCGAACCGCGCAGCGTGCAGATCCGTTATCGGGACGGCAGCGTGGAAGATCTCAGCGAACCGGCCGGCAAACCCGTGATGACCTACGAAATTCAGGAGTTTGTCGACGTCATTCGCGCGGGCGCAAGCGAGTCTTCGGTCAATTCGCACGCGTGCTCGTTGGCCGCAGCCGAAGTCATGGAAGAAGCGCGCAAACAGTTCGGTCTCGTCTTCCCCGCCGACCAAAAATACTCGCAACAAAAATAATCAAAAATTTGACTAATTTTCGCAGGATGTCGCATCGCTTCTTGGGGTATGATGAATGTGAGGACTTTCACGTACTTTTTTCCGGAAAAGGTACATTGATGAAAGCTCTATTCTAACAGGACGGTGACTTCACGATGCGGAAGCATGCAGGCAAGACGATGAAAGCAGCAGCGGCAATTCTGACCCTCGCGGCTGTACTTAGCGGATGCGGACCAGCCAAAGACGGAGCAGCGACGGCGGCACAGCCAAATTCCGATCCAATCTCGGCAACTTTCTATGTATATGATACGGTGGCAACGATCAAGATCTATGACGAGAAGGCAACGGAGCAAAACATAGACGAAATCCGTGATCTGTTAAGCAAAATCGACCTGGAACTGAGCCGGACGAATAAGGACAGCGATCTGTACAAGGTTAACGCGGCCTCCGGCAAAGAAGCGGTCAAGGTCTCGCAAGGAACTTTCGACGTGGTGAAACTTGCGTTAGCCTATGCCAATGAAACGGACGGATTGCTCGATCCTTCGATCGGGCCGCTGATTAACCTGTGGGATATCGGACACGAAGGCGCGAAAGTACCCGATAAAGATGAACTGGAAACGGCTCGCAAGCTGACCGACTATCGCAAGGTCGCCCTCGACGAAGCCAACTTGACGATCAAACTTGAAGAACCGGGCATGGTGCTCGACCTGGGTTCGATCGGCAAAGGATATGCGGCCGACCAAGTATCTAAGTATATGCACGATCACGATCTGAACAGCGCTTTGATCAACCTCGGCGGCAGCAGCATCAATGCGGTCGGCGGCAAGCCGGGCGGCGCGGATTGGAACGTCGGCCTGCAAGATCCGGTCAAAAGCCGCGGCAGCCAGCTGGGAACCGTGAAGATTAACAACGAGACGATCGACTCCTCAGGCGTCTATGAACGATTCTTCATAGAGGACGGCGTCCGGTACCATCATATTCTGGATCCCCGTACCGGCTATCCGACACAAAACGGCCTGATGAGCATTACGATCGTCAGCGACAACGCAACGGACGCCGATGCGCTCTCCACCGCTGCTTTCGTAATGGGGCTGGAAGACGGAATGGCGTATATCGAAAAACAACCCGGCGTCGAAGCCTTTTTCATCATGGACGACAGCAGTATTCATGCCACGAGCGGCTTGAAGGATCGAATCAACCTGACGTCTGACTTGTATCATGTTGCTGACTGATAAGCGGGCTACACGCGAAAAAGGCTGCCTACATCGTTTTTTCGATGCTAGGCAGCCTTTTTATAATAGACAAGAAAATGATTGGATTGAATACATTTGAAAGTTAGCCGCTCAGCACGATTCAACGTTTTTGAAGCGGGGCTATTTTGACTTTATTCCGCTTCTTGAGCCGTAAATTCAATCTCAAACCGCGCAAAACCGCCTTCTGCCATTCCGCTGAAGCTCACGCCTGCCGGAACGCCCGCTTCTCGCGCGTCCGGCGAAGACAGCAGCTCTACCTTCATCCCTGCCGGAATTCCGACCACCTGCCAGTTGCCGTCCGCCTTCGGCGTCAACATACCCGAATTGCGGATGTAGTCGGTAAGAATCTGTCTATTCTCATCCGGCGAATCCAGCACGACCCGTTGACCGTCCGGATTGGCAATCGGCGTTGAAAACGCACGATAGTTGTTGGTAGCGATCACGAACTTCTCTTCGGCTTTAACCAAGCGACCTTCATAACGCAGATCGCCGATTCGCTCCGATTGCGGATTCAGCAGTTCGCAAGAAGATGAATATTTAGCCGGCTGCGTCACATTGATCGTATACGTCACGCCGTCGATGATATCGAAGTTGAATGAAGGGAAGTCCGGATCGATCAGGCTTTGACCGTTACCTCCTTCAGGATTAACAGTCAAAAATAAGCCTGCCGCCCATTCCAGCCATTCTTTCAATTCGGCTCCCGTCAATAACACCGCGCATAACGTATTCGGATAATTATACAAATCCGCGATATGTTTCACTGCCAGCGGGCCAGCAGGAATGTTCGTATAGTACGAGGGACCGTAACGTCCGCCGGTTTTGAACGGCGCGCCCGCAGCCAGCATCGGAAGATCCGCGTAAGGCGTGCCTTGAAGTTCTTTTTTCAAATACCAACGCTGTGCGTCATTCACGATCTGCACCGAAGCACTGTCTTGAATCAAGGCAAAGAAACTATCGATCGGTTCGGTTGTCTCGCCTACCGCGGTTCGGATATACGTCAGCGTGCCTTCGTGTCCTTCGCGCACGGCTTCTGCGGTCTCGGCATCTGTTCGCACAAGCGATACGGCTTTGGAAGCATCAAATACCGGACGTGCTTCCGCATGAAAATCAGCTACGCGCCATCCCTCTTCGCTCAAAATCAACTCCAAATCGACGACTCCCAGATGGTCGCCCGCATATCCCGCTTCAACAGCCGGAATTCCGTTGATCGAACCTCGCTTGAGATCGATACCCGTTTTCCCTTCAAAAGCCGCACTCGGAAATACTTTATGCGCATGGCCGAACAAAATGACGTCGACGCCCGGAATTCGACTGAGATGCAGCACGGCATTTTCCGTCATCGGCGCTTCGGCTACCTCTTCGTAACCGCAATGGGCCAAGAGAACAATCAAGTCGGCTCCTTCGGCTTTCAATTTCGGCACAAAGGCTTTGGTTGTTTCGACCATGTCTTCGGCTCGAAGTCTGCCTTCCAGATTGGCTTTATCCCAGCTCATGATCTGCGGGGTGACCAATCCGATCACGCCGACTTTGATAGGGTGCGAGTTACCGTTTTCGTCCTCGATCATACGTTCCAGCAGCAGATACGGCGGAAGATAATGCGATCCTTTCGGCACATGTTCACCGTCGAGATACAGATTGGCATTCGTGTAAGGAAAAGAAGCCCCTTCAAGCACCTTATCCAAATACTCCAATCCGTAGTTGAACTCATGATTGCCCAAAGTCCCGGCGTCATAACCGAGGGCATTCATCGCTTGGTACGCCGCATGAATACCTCCGCTCGCGTCAAGCCCCCCCGAAGCCATATAGTCGCCCATGGGATTGCCTTGCAGCAGATCGCCGTTATCGAACAACAGAACGTTCTTTTTTTCCGCTTTCGCCTGGCGAATTAAGGTTGCCGTCTGGGCGAAACCGTACTCCAATACCGGACGATCTCCGTAATAATCATAATTCATCATATGGACGTGAAGATCCGTTGTTTCCAATACTCGCAGATTTGCTTTAATATTCAGTTTACTCTCCTCCAGTATGTAAGCTAAGATAACGCAGTTTCTTTATCGAACGTTTTTAACATTTTTTTCCGTGACTTTTTCAGATAAAACTCGTGCAATTTTCGTTTTTTGTGGTACTATCTTTTATGAAGATTAATTCACCAGTGGTAGTTAGTGAAAAAACAAAAACATTAACTAACATGTGGCGCTCAAATGTTCGCTTCTCGAAACGTTCATCAGGAGCGTGCCCGTCGTTTCCGACTTGATTAGAATGACATTTAACCATGTTTTTCGCAAGAGTGGGGCTTTGAATTTTACGTAGGTTTAACAAAAATCGTCCTCCCACTTTACTCAGTCTCAGGAAAATGCTGGTACACTTCTTTTTGTCGGCTTCGAGCCGCGGAGATTGCAAAAACAACATACCTACTCAAGGGGGAAATGATTTTGTTTAAGAAAGTACTTACGATCTGCATGTCTCTTGCCGTAACGGCGAGCCTGGCAGCTTGCGGAAGCAGCAGCAACAACGCATCGGGCGGCACGTCCACGGATGCGGGTACCGCTCCGGCGGCCGAAGGCTACGCGCCTAAGGAATTGACGGTACAATTCGTCCCTTCGCAGAACGCGGAAACACTCGAAGCCAAAGCGAAACCGCTTGAGAAACTTCTCGGCGACGAGCTCGGCATTCCGGTAAAAGTCAGCGTATCTCCTAACTATAACACGATCATCGAAGCGATGTCCGCGAAGCAAGTCGACGTAGGCTTCCTGCCTCCGAACGCGTACGTTCTGGCTCACGACGTAAGAAAATCGGCTGACCTGCTTCTGCAAGCCCAACGTTACGGCGTTGAAGAAGCAACAGGCCAACCAACCGAAGAAAAAGTCGACTTCTACAAATCCCTGATCCTCGTGAAAAAGGATTCCGGCATCAAGAGCCTGGAAGACCTGAAAGGCAAGAAAATGGGATGGCAGGACGTTACGTCTTCCGCAGGTTACGTATTCCCGGCCGCTGCCATGGTCAAAGCAGGCATGGACCCGGGTACGGACGTTCAAGGCGTAACGCTGAAAGGCCACGACCAAGCGGTACTGGCTCTGCTGAACGGACAAGTTGACGCAGTTGCGGTCTTCCAAGACGCTCGCAACACCGTTAAAGGCGACATTCCGGACGTATTCGACCAAACCGAAATCCTGTTCTCGACTGATCCGATCCCGAACGACACGATCAGCGTACGCAGCGATATGACGGACGAGTGGAAAACAAAGATCTCCGACGCATTCATCGCTCTGGGTAACGATCCGGAAGGTCAAAAAATCATTAACGACGTGTACACGCACGTTGGTTATGAAAAAGGCGACGATGCCAACTTCGCAATCGTGCGCGAGTCGGCTGAAGCTGTCGGTCAAAAGATCGAATAGTCATCTTCACCAGTTAAGGGGCTTTATGGTATAGTTTTGACAAAACCATTTCTTGTGCGCCCTCTTCCATTTTTCCATGCAGCGCCGCTTGCGGTTTTTACAGCCGCAAGCGGCGCTGTGCGGCGTTTGGAGACGGGACGAATCTGACCGGTTCCTCTCTGACACACAGAGAAGGCAAGCCGGAGAAAGCGGGCAACGATGATTGAATTTAAAAATGTAGTCAAGCAATATCCGAACGGTACCATCGGTCTCAATAACATCAACCTGACGATTAACGAAGGCGAGTTTGTCGTCATCGTGGGTCTATCCGGCGCGGGTAAATCGACACTGCTGCGTTCCGTCAACCGCCTGCATGACATCAGTTCGGGCGAAATCCTGATCGACGGAAAATCGGTAACCAAGGCTAGCGGCAAGCAGCTCCGCCGCATTCGACGCGATATCGGCATGATCTTCCAAAGCTTCAACCTGGTTAAGCGCGCAACCGTTATTCGCAATGTATTGTCCGGCCGCGTCGGTTATCACTCCACGTTCACGACCATGTTCGGTTATTTCCCTAAAGAAGACCATGACATCGCGTTGGACGCACTCAACCGCGTCAACATCCGCGAGAAAGCCTATACGCGCGCCGACCAACTCTCCGGCGGCCAACAGCAGCGCGTCTCGATCGCGCGCGCGCTGGCGCAAAAGCCTAAAGTCATTTTGGCCGACGAACCTGTCGCTTCCCTTGACCCGTTGACGACCCGCCAAGTTATGGATGACTTGCAGCGCATCAACCGCGAATTGAAAATTACGACCATCGTCAACCTGCACTTTATTGACCTGGCTCGCGAATATGCCACGCGCATTATCGGTCTGCGCGCAGGCGAAGTCGTATTCGACGGTCCCGTGTCCGAAGCGACGGATGCCAAATTCTCCGAAATCTACGGACGCCCGATCAACGAAGACGAGCTGCTGGCAGCCGACGCTCCGAAAGGAGGAGTTACGGTATGACACCCGCTCCTACGCCGGAAGCGGCGGCGAGCGGGGCACCGACTCCTCCGCCGTCCAAAAAGCCGGCGCCTACTCTGGATTCCAAAGGACCTCAGCGCTACAAAATGCTGGCGACTTGGCTATTATTCATCGTTGTGCTGTTCGTCTGCTTCGTCGGAGTAGATGCTGATTTCCTGGCTCTCTTCAGTGAAGGCGCCCGTGAAAATATGGGCCGCATCCTCGGCGAAATGCTTCGTCCGGATTGGAGCTATGCTTCGCATATCTGGAAGCCGATGGTTGAAACCGTGCAGATCGCGATCGCGGGCACGATCATCGGTGCGGTTCTTGCCGTTCCGGTAGCTCTTCTTTGCGCAGTCAACATCATGCCCAAGAAAATCGTTTCGATTCCGGCTCGCATGGTGCTTAACCTGGTTCGTACCGTACCCGACCTGCTGTTCGCCGCAATTTTCGTTGCCGTGTTCGGTATCGGCGCGTTCGCGGGTATGTTGGCCCTTGTGTTCTTCTCCTTCGGTCTCGTAGCCAAGCTGACGTACGAAGCGATCGAAGCGATCGATCCGGGCCCGCTTGAAGCCATGACGGCGTCCGGCGCCAACAAAATTCAATTGATCGTATTCGGCGTTATTCCGCAAGCCCTGCCTTACTTCTTCTCGTACGTGCTGTACACCTTCGAGGTTAACGTTCGGGCAGCTGCCGTGCTCGGTTTCGTTGGCGCGGGCGGTATCGGTCTTCACCTCGATCAACAGCTCAACTCGCTGCGCTACGACCGCGCTTCGACGATCATCCTGTTGACGCTGGTCATCGTGCTTCTGATCGACTATGCGAGTACTTACTTACGGAGGAAATTGCTATGAACCAATCCGTTCCTTCCAAATCCCGCACTGCTTTGATTCGTAACTGGATCGTCGGCGCAGGTATTATCGTATTGTTCATTTGGTCGCTGTCTTCGCTGCAATTCGACGGCATTCAAGAATACGGCGTTCAGGTTATGAAGTCGATCTGGGAAGGCTTCACTCACCCGGACTGGGATTACGTCTACATGCCGGAAGGCGAAGATCTGCTGCGCGGCCTGCTGGAGACGCTGGTCATCTCGATTCTGGGTACCTTCATCTCGGCATTCCTGTGTATCCCGTTCGCATTCTGGGCTTCCAATAATATGAGCCGTCTGGGCATCGTATCGGGCAGCGGCAAGTTTGTTCTGACCGTGATTCGCGTATTCCCTGAAATCATCATGGCGATCCTGTTCATCGTTGCCGTAGGCCCTGGCGCATTCGCCGGCGTATTGGCACTCGGCGTCCACTCGATCGGCATGTTGGCTAAACTGTATTCGGAAACGATCGAAGCCGTGGATAACGGTCCTCGCGAAGCGCTGATCGCCAGCGGCGCAAGCAAGCTGCAAGTGCTGCGATTCGCGGTACTTCCGCAGGTTATCCCGCAATTCATCTCGTACGCCCTGTACCGCTTCGAGATCAACATCCGTTCCGCAACCGTCCTCGGCCTCGTCGGCGCAGGCGGTATCGGTACCCCGCTGATCTTCGCCCTGCAAACCCGCAACTGGAGTCGGGTCGGGATTATTCTGCTCGGTATTGTGGTGTTGGTCATTATTATTGACCTTATTTCCGGGTGGTTGCGTCGTCGGATCATCTGACCGTTTGTTCGCTGGGGGGCGGTGGCTACGGGAGGGATTCGTTCAAGACGCTGTCTCACCCGGAAAGTGGAATTGGATTTAAATAAGGAAACTTTCCGGGTTCAAAGGCGTCTTTCACTGAATCCCTCCCTCCGCCGCTGCTTCGCAGCAAATCTTATTTTTAGGTAAAGAGAGCCGAATCTTAATTGGATTCGGCTTTTTCTTTTGTTATTTTTCCTGTATTCCTTATTCCGAGTGTACTTTCGTCTATTATTTGCATCGTATCTTTTGTACGTTATGTTTTGTCTTTCTCTTTTCTCTTTTGTTCTCCCTGCCCCTACCCCTCAAAACGTTCCTTTTTGAGGGGCTTTTGTTGTCGATGAAATCCGACAACCAGGAAAAGGCGGTGCGGCAGAGGGGGATGTTCAGTGAAGGAGCTGAAGCATTTCGAAGAAATGCACTTCGGAAGCATATGCTGTGTTCGCCTTTGCCTTTGGGAAGCTTCCTTCAAATCCAATTCCAGCTTCCCAAAGGCAACACGCGACCGAAACGAACATCCCCCGCAGCCGCACCTCCCAGCCTTTTCCCCCGCACCAAGGTTGTCGTATTGAGTCCAACAAAAAAAGCGCCCCGAAATGCTCGGAACGCTTTTTTTCTTCTATTATAATTGGAAGCCGATCCCGCCGCTTTTGACGTCCATCCAGCTGCCCTTTTTCTCTTTGTTCATCTCGCCGCCCATGGAACGGACGATGGCGGCGATATCGACTTCGCCCTGCTCGTTCCATTCCAGAGCCGCCGAGACATACAGTTCGCCGAGCTGGGCCATGCTGAAGCCCTGGGTCAGCGCAATCGCGCCTTCGAATGCTTCCGCGGATACAAAGTCCGTCAGTCCGCGGCGTTCCAGGAAGATCCGACGCATGTCTTTGTCGGGCAGCGTGATTTCATAGGAACGATCGAAGCGTCCGGCGCGGTTCATCAGGCCCGGGTCGATCTTTTCCGGATAATTGGTCGTGCCGATCAAGAAGATGCCTTCTTTCGACGTCGCGCCGTCCAGCGTATTCAGGAAGAAGGAACGCACGCCCTGCGGCATGGAATCGATATCCTCGATTACCAGTACCATCGGCGCCAGACGCGCGGCGGTCTCGAAGACTTCCTGCACCGAGCCGCTGGACGTGTATTCCGTGATCTGCCAGTAAGCGGCAGGACCCGGCACGCTGCCCGCGATCGACTTCACCAGCGTCGTTTTCCCGTTACCCGGGCGGCCGTAGAGCAGAATGCCTCGTTTGAACGGAAGATTATGTTTGCGGTAAAAGCTGCGGTCGGAGGCAAAGAACTGATCCAGCGAGCGGTAGATTTCTTTTTTCAGCGGCTCGGGAAGAATGACGTCGTCACGCGATACGGCGCGCGTGATCGGCTCGCTTTCCCGCTGCATGCCGTTATTCGTGTCGGTGAACACCGTGATCCGATCCTGTTCCCGATTGCGCTGGCGAATGCGGACGCTGCGCAGGAACTCGCTGATCGCTTCGTCCCCTGTCGCAAACACAAAGTCTTCGCTATAGATGCCGTGTTGGCGGAACATCGGAATCCGAGCCAAAGCCACGCCCTGACCGGCATACACGAATACGTTGTTACGAATCGCCGGATGGATCGTATATTCCGGCGTGAGGCTGTCTTCGTCGTAGGCAAACGTACGGCCTTCGATCCCTTCGTAGATGCGACCTGCGCATTCGACGTCGGGCGAGCCTTTTTTCACGTCTTCCTCAAGCAGATCCCAATAATCGTTATTTCCGTCATCGCTCGCATACAGCGTATAGGTCACGCCGTATCTCTCTTCCAGCATCGCTTCGATTCCCCGCGTTACGCGGGCATAAGATTCGTATTCCGCCATGTTCACATTGCCCGGCTCATACGCCACGATGGTTCGTTCTTCATTAGCCGGCATATCGATTCCCGCGATGCGCAGGCCTTGATCCGGTTGCACGTTTCGTTCCATTAGGATTTCGCCCCTTTCACTGCCGCAAGCGGCTTGCATTTGGCTACGACGGAAGCAAGTCCCGCCCCCGTCACGCTGTTGATAATGCGATCTACGTCTTTATAAGCTTGAGGCGATTCATCTAAAATAACGCCCAGCGAATTATGGTTGACGATGACTTCTTCTTCCGTTCCGACCTTGAGCGCAGCTGCAAACTCGTCTACCGTCACCAATTTCTTGGTCGCGGTCCGCGAACGGGCGCGTCCTGCTCCATGGCAGATCGAATGATAATTGTCTGCGCCGCTCGGCTCTCCGACCATAATATAGGAAGACGTGCCCATGGAGCCGGGAATGAGCGCCGGGTGACCGGTTTCCCTATAAACGTCGGGGTTGTCGAGGTGGCCTGCCGGAAGCGCGCGAGTTGCTCCTTTTCGATGCACGAACCAATCTTGCCCGCCGTGATGTTCATCCCAAGCGTAATTGTGCATCAGGTCGTATAAAATCTTCATTTCGAATTTGGAGCCGAATACGTCGAGAAAAGCTTCGCGAATCGCGAAAGCGATCAGATGCCGGTTCACCACCGCCACGTTCAACGCCGAAGCCATCATATTGACGTATCGCTCGCCTTCTGGAGAATCAAGCGGCGCAAAAATAAGTTTAGGATCGGCTGTGCCGAGACCCAAACGCGTCATCGCCCGGGCAGCCATCGACGTATAATGCTGACTCACCATCGCTCCCCAAGCACGGGAACCCGAATGGATCATCACCGCCACCTGACCGTCGTACATGCCCCATTTCTCCGCGAGCTCCCGGTTTTCTTCGGCGATCTCCAAATACTGAATTTCCGCAAAATGATTGCCGCCGCCGAGCGTACCCAGCTGACGTAATCCTTTTACCCAATAATTATCGGCTACCGCGTTCAACTCTTCGGGATCGAAGTCGAAGCGCGCACGCTCCACATGGGTCAACGAAGGGGAACGTTTGGCGGACACGCCGTCGGGCAAGTATTTGTTGGGTAGTCCTTTAAGACCTTTTTGCACGATATTTTCCATCTTCAAATCGGAGAACGGACTGCGTTTATGAGCTTCCATCGGCAAATATTTTTCGATCCGGTTCACCAGCTTGTGACGCAAACGCAAATCCTGGACATCGCTGCGATGCAGATTCGTCAAATGCACGCGCATGCCGCAACCGATATCGCTGCCTACGATCGACGGGGACACGATTCCGCCGTCTTTGTTCCAGACCGCCGTTGTACCGATGCAAGTGCCGACTCCGACATGCACGTCCGGCGTATAGCCCATGTAACGGATATCGGGAATTTGCAGATTGCGTTCGGCCATATCGAAAATTCTCGGGTCCAGCTGCGCAAACATTTCTTCGTCGGTATACACATGAACATGACCGGAAGCAAGCTGCACTTGGCGATAAAAAGAGGAGTTCGTTGATGTTGGGTTCATTGGGTTTACATTCGACATAAAGTAAAAATCCATTCCTTCCTATAGGGCAAATCGAGTATTTTTGAAAAAAAGCATAACAAAAAACCGCGAACTTTCCGTCCGCGGTTATGCCGGCATAGATGGATGGAAATCAAAGCCGCGCATACGCCATCCGTCGCGAAAGTGAGAATTCCGCAAAGATGGACTGCGCCGCCAGAACCATTCAAGCCAAACCGTACCCGTCGAGGACAGGCAGAACGAAAGACGTCTGTTCAGTTTTCAAATGAGCCTTCAAACGATTAACAACCATCATTGCTGCCATCCTCCTTTGCCAAATAGTAAACTTATCATAGCCTTTTCTTTTGATCGCTGTCAACCCTAATACTGGAAGCCGTTCTTCTTTTTTTGGCCGATGGCTGAATAATAGACTATAATAGACAGCGTAAAGGTTGCGAAGCGGAAGCTAAATACGATGCAAAAACGAACAGGAGTGAACCCTTCATGAACGATCAACGTTGGAACAAAATCAGAAATCATATGGACGAACACAAGCTCGACTGCCTGCTGATCACGGAGCCGAAGCATGTAGGCTACCTGACCGGTTTTTTCTCGAATCCGCATGAACGTTTCCTCGGACTCGCCGTTCCGAAAAACGATGAGCCGTTCCTCGTCGTGCCTGCCTTGGATCTGGAAGCGGCCAAAGCCGCATCATCGGTATCCACAATCCGCACGCACAGCGATACCGATGATGCATATTCGCTGCTTCAAGGTTGGCTCGGCGGCGGAAAAGGCATCGTGGGAATCGAAAAAGACCATTTGTCCGTATCGCGTTTCGAACGTTTGAATGCGGTACTCGGCGCATCAAGCTACGCGGACGTCGGCGGCGTGCTGACTGCGCTTCGTGCCGCCAAAACGCCGGAAGAGATCGAGAAGCTGCGCCGCGCCGCACGCCTGATCGAAGCAGTTCTGACCGAAGGTTTGAAGCATGTGCGCGTAGGCGCGACGGAGATCGAGATCGTGGCCGAGCTGGAGTACCAAATGAAAAAGCTGGGCGCGGAAGGTCCTTCTTTTGATACGATGGTGCTCACGGGCGACAAAACGGCTTTGCCGCACGGCAATCCGGGTAATCGCAAAATTCAATCCGGCGATATGCTGATGTTCGATATGGGCGTGTATTTGGACGGTTATGCTTCGGATATTACGCGCACTTTCGCGGTAGGCGAACGCCCAAGCGACGAGTCGGCCAAGATTTACGAAACGGTGTTGGCGGCGAATCTGGCGGCCATCGCGCAGATCCGTCCGGGCGTCACGCTGGCTTCGGTCGATGCGGCGGCGCGTGAAGTGATTACGGAAGCGGGTTACGGCCCGTACTTCATGCACCGTCTGGGTCATGGACTCGGCATGGACGTGCATGAATATCCGTCGGTACACGGAGCCAACGAAGAGCTGATTACCGAAGGCCTGTGCTTCACGGTAGAGCCGGGCGTATATGTCGCGGGCGAATGCGGCGTGCGGATCGAGGACGATATTATCGTAACCGCGGACGGCGTCGACGTGCTGACCACGTTCCCGAAGGAACTCACGGTGATCGGCGGATAATTCTTTTTTCAAAAGCGCAAAAAAGCCAGTCTCCGATCGCTCGGGAACTGGCTTTTTGCGTATTCTCATATCTGATTCTTCTCGTTATTACTCGTACTCGACCAGATCGGTTTCTTGGAAGCTGCTTACTTTGGACTCCCAAATTTCGGCGACGTATTTCGCGTGTACCGGGTGAACGTTGTACGCTTCAAAAGCCGCTCGATCCGTGAAGTTCATCGAGAATCCGTAATCATGATCGTTTTTGGCGCTGACTTGGCGAAGCACCTTGAAATCTTGCACACCGGGAATAACGGCCAACAGCTCTTTGCTTTCCCGCAAAAAAGCTTCCGATTCCTCGTTATCCTTGCCCGCGTGCAGGGTGAACGTCACCATGTGGATGAATGCACTCATTGACCAATTGCCTCCTTCGATCGATTAGATGGAATACTGACGCATCGCCGCGGCGATACGCGCATGTCTCCATTTTACCACAATCGACAGGGAAGCCCTACCGCTGTCGGCAAATCGAATTCGTCAACCTGCATGAACACGAGACAAATCGCGAGTCTTTATTTGGATGCAATGGTCGGTAGACCCGAATCCGCTTCGACAGCAGGTACTTTGAATCCACGCGCCCAATAGAGCACCGGCGTGCCGGCTGCGGTGAGAATAAATTTGAACAGATACGTCGAGATAAACAGTTGGATCCAGACGGAGAAGCCTCCATATTCCGGTCCGGTGAACGCGATCGCGCAGAAGATCAACGTATCGATAAAGGAACTGACGACCCCGCTCCCGTTGTTGCGAATCCACAGTTGATTGGCCGAAGCGAAACGGCGGCGGATGCCGGCATACAGATAGACGTCGAGCAGTTGGCTGACCAGATAAGCCGTCAGGCTTCCGAGCGCCAATCTAGGCAGCAGACCGAACAAAGCTTGCAGCGGTTCTTGGGCAAAATCGACTTCCGACGGACGGAAAGCCAGAACCATTTGCATGATGACTGTAGTCATGATCAGCATAAAAAAGCCGAACCAAACGGCTTTGCGCGCGGCTTTGACGCCGTACCGTTCGTTGAGCAGATCGGTTGCCATATAGATGCTGACGTACATCGTATTGCCGAGCGTCATGGTGATGCCGAGCATGTCGATCGTTTTGGCGACCTGAAGATTGGCGACGACCGTTGCGACGCCGACCCAGGCATACAGCCCTTTTTTGCCGAAAAACTTGAAACAGAGCAGGAAAAACGCAAAATTGACCAGGACGAAAAAGACGCCCCACGTGAAATTGAACAAGGTGAATCCCCCTAGTTTTGGTATCGCGGGATGGTTACGAACCGCGTAATGGACGTTTTAGTCTACCATGAGGAAGAAGGTTTGGAAAGATTGGATTTTTTTTAACCGCCGAAAGATTGGGCTACGGGAGAAATTCGTTCAAGGCGCTGTCTCACTCGGAAAAGTTGAATTGGATTTAAATAAGGAATTTTCCGAGTTCAAAGGCGCCTTTCACTGAATTTCTCCCTCCGCCCAATCGGCTGGGGTAAAACAAAAAGGATTATATAAGGGCAAGGTTGTATGCCAACAACTGCAAAAAAGCAGGATCTGTATCCTTCCATACAGATCCTGCTTTTATTTAACCTCATCGTATGCAACTCATACTGTGCACACGGCTTTTCGCTTCATTCAGATTAAGCTTGCGCGGTTTCGAGTTCCGGGGTGTCGTCGGAGTCGTAGACGTCTTTGTCGAGTTCGCCCGTGACTTTGCCGGTTACGACGCCTGCGACCATGGAGTCGTTGACGTTCAGGGCTGTACGGCCCATGTCGATCAGAGGCTCGACGGCGATCAGAAGGCCGGCGAGGGCTACAGGCAGGTTCATCGTAGACAGAACGATCAAGGCCGCGAACGTCGCGCCGCCGCCGACTCCGGCTACGCCGAAGGAGCTGATCGCGACAACGCCGATCAAAGTGAGAATGAACGGCAGATCGATAGGCACGCCTGCTACCGGAGCGATCATGACAGCCAGCATGGCCGGATAGATGCCTGCGCAGCCGTTTTGGCCGATCGTGGCGCCGAAGCTTGCCGACAGGTTGGCTACGCCTTCGGATACGCCGAGTTTTTTACGCTGCGTTTCGATGTTCAAAGGAATCGTGGCTGCGCTCGAACGCGACGTGAAAGCGAACACGAGCGGAGACACGACTTTTTTCAGATAGGTTACCGGATTCAGGCCGAAGGCCAACAGGATCACCAAATGAATGATGAACATGACGATCAGAGCCACATAGGACGCGATGACGAATTCGCCGAGACGAATGATTCCGGCCGGCTCGGTCGTTGCCATCATTTTGGCAATCAACGCCAGGATGCCGTACGGCGTAATTCGCAGAATCATCGTCACGATCCGCATGACGATGCCATGTACGGCATTGACGATACCGCGGAACGTCTCGGCTTGCTGCGCGTTTTTGCGATCGAGACTCAGCACCGCCAGTCCGATAAAGGCCGAGAAAATGACCACCGCCAGCGTCGACGAAGGACGGGCGCCCGTCATGTCTTCGAACGGGTTCGTCGGGATAAAGGACAGGATTTGTTGCGGCAGCGTCAGACCTTCGACGTCGCCCAGACGGGATTCCAAAGCTTCGCCGCGAGCTTGTTCCGCTTCGCCGTTCAACAGATCATTCGCATTCAAGCCGAATGCCGTTGCCGAAGCGATACCGACTGCCGCGGCGATCGCCGTCGTCAACACGAGGGTAAGCAGGACGGATACGCTGATCTTGCCGAGCTTTTTTCCGCCTTTGATATTCATGATTGCCGTAATGATCGAGACCATGACGAGCGGGATTACGATCATTTGAAGCAGACGGACGTATCCGCTTCCGAGCAGACTGTACCAATCCATGGACTTGGAAACGACTTCCGAGTCGGCGGCATAAATCCATTGCAGCGCGATGCCCAGCAAAATGCCCAGGCCAAGTGCCGTAAACACGCGTTTGCTGAACGAGACATGGCGCTTTTGCATCACATAGAGCAAAAAGGCCAAGCCGGCCAAAACGGCGATGTTTAAAATGACGAAAAAGGTTTCCAAAATTTACTCCCTCTTTTCTCTTTGTTTTTCGAACAGTGGTCAACCTAATACGTTGTCAATTCTTAATCAGAGTTTATATTCGACTGAAATGCACGCGCTTTAGGTGCGTTTCAGTCGAATATAAATTTACTTTTAGCGTTGACAAGGTACTAATACTTTGGTTAATCTGCCTGCCCCATGATATGTAAGGCTTTTTTAAATTCGTGAATCATAATACCATTATTCCGATCATTTTGATAGACTTATTTTTTGAATTTATAATCGGTTTCGGTAAATGTCGGAAAATCAACGAAAATATTCGTAAATTAATAAAAGAGCTTACATGAATCTGGTCAAATTTGGCTATATTCATGTATGATATGGATTAGCCAAGCATAACTTCCGAACGTTCCACCTGCTTTTTTCATTCTTCGGCCCTATTTCGCTTCACGTTGTCACGAACTTTGGTCCCGGTTTCTCTCTTACATAACAGTAATACCCGGTTCCGTTCGAACGTAAGCCAAGCGCCACGTTCAGGATTGCATTTTGCTTTTCATAACGAAGGGAGAGCCTATTATGTTAAACCGTTCCATCAGCCGCAAAATCATTGTTTTGTCTGGAGCCATTATCCTTGTCGCGAGCCTGCTGCTGTGCGGGAGTTTTTTCGTCATATTCAATAATACCCTGCACAGCCGAATCATACCGGAATTCAGCAAAACGATGGATCTCAGCGTTTCCGAGATTCAAAGCGGGGTCGATCCGACCCAAGCCGGCATGGCTGCCAAAGCCAATGCGGCCGCGTCGATGAAAATGCAAACGTATCTGAATGATTCGGCGGCGGAATATCGTCTCGACAACGTCTACATCTTGAATGTTCAAGACAACGAAGCTACGGTCGTACTCGCGAGCAAGGGAGCCGCGATCAAAACCGGGGACAAACTGCCTGTCAATCCGCAGATGCAGCAAGCGCTCAAAAGCACGAAAGAAGCTGTAGTCACGCCGCTGAATCAAAATAACGGCAAGGCTCAGCTTGAAGGTTACCTGGCTATATCCGGGAGCACCATGCTTGTAGCGGGCACGATGGATGCCACGTTCGTGACTGAAGTGACTCAAGCCATTCTGTGGACCAGCGTCGCAATCACGATCGTGGTTATCATCATCGGCGCACTCGTTGCAGCAGCGGTTAGCCGTCAGATGACGAAGCCGCTCGGCCGACTGGTCAAGCATGCGCGCCTCGTGGCCGAAGGCGATCTTCAGGAAAATATCGAAGTGAAAGGCCGCGACGAAATCGCCCAACTGGCTTCGGCTTTCCAACAGATGACCAGCAATCTTCGCGGCATGATCGGCCAAGTGCTTGAAGCGACGGATCGGGTTAAAAGCGATTCGCTCGAATTGTCGCGCGGAATCGGGTTGCTGTACGAAATCGGGGGCCAAACTTCTTCGTCGGCAGTCGAAATTGCGCAAAACAGCGAATCTGTAGCCGCCAGCGCTGCTGAAAACGCCAAAGCAATGGAAGAGATCAGCGGCGGTATTCAACATATCGCCGAGTCCGCTGCCGAAGTCAATGAACAGATCGCCCGCGCTTCCGAGCAGGCGGTATCCGGCAACATGCTGGCCCAGCAAGCCGTAGGTCAAATGAACCGCGTTCAAGAGATTACGATTGAAGCCCGTTCGTACATCGAAACGATGGGTACGCGCTCCGACGAAATCACGGAAGTGCTTCAAGCCATCACCAGCATCTCCAAGCAAATTCAAATGTTGTCGCTGAATGCTTCGATCGAAGCAGCGCGTGCCGGCGAGCATGGGCGAGGCTTCGCCGTAGTCGCCGATGAAGTGCGCAAGCTATCGGATCAGTCACGTGAAGCAACGGGGCAGATCGAACACTCATTATCCGCATTGCGCGAAAATTCCGAACGTTCGGTCGAGGCGATCGGTGCGGTACATCACGAGATCATGTCCGGCGCAGAAGCGGTACGCAGTGCCGGAGGCGCATTCGATGAATTGATGAGTCTGATGCAGCAATTCAACCAATCCGTGCAGGAAGTATCGGCTTCGACCGAACAGGTCTCCGCCGGCAGTCAGCAGGTCACGGCCTCCGTGGAAGAAACAGCCCGGATTACCGAACGCGTGCAGATCCGCGTACTGGAAGTATCCGAAGGCAGCACGCGCCAAGTCGAAGAAATGGAAAACTATGCGCGTACCGTAGGCGAACTTACGCATCAGGCAGACGAGTTGCAAGAAACGGTCAGACGCTTTAAAATCTGACCGTTCGATCATAATATCCTTCATGAATGTACCTATCGTATTGGATATCGCATAACAAAAAGCCGGGGAAAGGGAGCCCCGGCTTTTTGTTATTCCGAATAATAGGGACATGGCATAGACTAGACGCAGGCGCTTACTTGGGGTAGCGGCGAGGATCGGAACGGGCACGAAACAACATCTGCGGTGCCCCGATCTCCTCATGCACGACTCGGATCGGCGGCATCACCTCGTACAAGGCGCCGACAACTTCAGGCGTCAGCACTTCTTCGGGCGTGCCTTCCGCTGCATGCCTGCCCTCGCGAAGCAATAACAATCGCTGCGCATACTGCGAGGCCAAATTCAGGTCATGCAGCACGGCGACGACAGTCAGTCCTTCTTCTGCCCGCCATTCCTGTACCAACTCCATAATATCCAGTTGATAATGAATATCCAGATATGCGGTCGGCTCATCCAACAGCAATATTTTGGGCTGCTGCGCCATAACCTGACCGATCGCTACCCGTTGACGCTGCCCTCCGCTCAATTCGTCCAGACGACGCGACAATAACCCGGTCAATGCAAGCCGTTCCGCAATACGCATCAACAGCTCCTTCGCAGCCGCCGAATCCGGTTCGCGTCCAAAACGGTTCCGGTAAGGAAAACGTCCCATTTCTAGCGCATCCCGAACCGTGATACCAAGCGGCGGAAGTCCCTCTTGAGGCAGCACGGCCAATTCGCGGGCCAACTCCCGTCGAGTATATTCCGGCAAAAGTCGTCCATGTACCATGACGCTGCCTGCCGAAGCACGCTCTGCCCCCGAAATCAGCCCCAGCAAACTGGATTTCCCGCTTCCGTTAGGCCCCAGCACCCCCCAAAACTCCCCGGGCTGAACAATCCAGCTCAACGGTTCAATAGCTTGATGTCCGTCGTAGGCGCAAGCTGCTCCATGCAGCGCAATGACAGGCGAAGCTTCAGTTGAAGGCGCGTTCTGCCGCTGACGACGCTTCCCTATTTTTTTCATCCAGTCCATGATCCGCTTCCTCCCTTCCCGCGCTTGCTTCGTTGCAGCAATAACGCAAAGAACGGCGCTCCGGCAAAAGCCGTAATTACGCCAAGCGGGATTTCCGTCCCCCCAAATAGGGAGCGAGCCAGCGTATCCGCCCACATCAGGAACAAGGCTCCGCCCAGTGCAGACAAGGGAACAAGCAGTCTATAATCGGGTCCGGCAATCAATCGAAGCATATGCGGAACGATCAACCCGACGAAACCGATGACGCCCGATACGGATACCGCCGCAGCCGTGACGAGCGTAGCCACCAGCAATACCGTCATTTTGGTTCGTTCCGTGTTCAAGCCCAATTGCCCGGCGCGACGCTCTCCCAAAGCGAAAAGATTCATAGCCCCCGCGTTTGCCCACAAGAATACTCCGCCGATCAGCACATAGGGCAACAACACCAATGAATAACCCCAACCTCTAAGGTTCAAGCTGCCCATCGTCCAAAACAAAATTTCGTTAACCGGGCGATCCGACAGGGCCGACAGAAAGGTCACGATTGCGCCGAGAAAAGATTGCATGACTACGCCGGCCAAAAGCAATCCGTAAATCGGCAGCTTCCCCCGGTCCCTGGCTAGCGCCAACACGACGGTCAGCGTCAACGCTCCAGTGACGAATGCGGTCAAAGGCAATGTCCACTGCCCGATCCAAGCTGTTCGCAGACCAAAAAAGATAATCAATGCCGCACCCAGCGAAGATCCCGAAGAGACGCCCAACGTAAAAGGATCGGCAAGCGGATTCCGCAGCACGCCCTGAAAAGCAGCTCCGGCTACCGCCAACGCCGCGCCGACCAACGCTGCCAGCACGATACGCGGCAGCCTGACTTTTAACACGATCTGCGCTTCTCCCGCATCCCAGATCTGAGGAAACCATTTCCCGACTCCGGGCAGTTCATGCATCAGAATGGCAAAAATCCGCCCGGCAGGCAGCTCTACCGATCCGATCCGAAGCGTGAGCACCAGACTGACGAGGAGCAGCAACACTCCCGCTCCTCCGTAACCGCCCAGTCTGCGAGTCATTGCAACGTGTCAGGGTAGATCGCGCCAAACACCTCGACCAACCCTTCCGACAACCGCGGACCCGGACGGCTGACCAAATTATCGTCGATCGCGAACAACTGGTTCTTTTTCACGGCCTCGATCGCTGCCCAACCGCTGCGATCCTTGATCGTCTGCGGATCAACGGACAATTGGCTGTACAAGATCACGTCCGGATTGGCCTGAATGATCGCTTCCGCGTCCACTTCGCTCCATCCTGTCGTTGCATTCGCTGCGTTGACCGCCCCGGAAGTAGCGATCAGCTCATCCATGAACTCCCCTTTGCCGACGGTCCAGCCCGGCGAAAATTCCAGGTATGCCGTTTTGCGGTCCGCTTCGTCGATCGAAGCCGCTGCGGTACGAACCTTTTCGATATCGGCACGCATTTTGTCCGTTACGTCTTTCGCTTCCGTTTGCCGATCCGTAATCTCGCCGTATGTCGTCACGTCGCCGATCACGTCTTCCAGCGTATCCGGATTGAATTTGAACACGTTCAGCCCCAAACCTCGCAGAGACTCGACTGTCGCATCGTCCGTGACGTCGGCGACGAATACGATATCCGGCTGCGCCGCAACGATCGCTTCCGTATTCAGTTCAAACCCGCCCATCTTCGGCTTGGACTTGGCGGCTTCCGGGTAGTCGTCGTTATCCGATACGCCCACGATCTGCTCATCCAATCCCAATGCGAACAAAGCTTCCGTCTCCGACGGCGCCAGCGAGACGATCTTGGCAGGAGCGGCGTCAAACGTCACCTCGGTTCCGGTCGCATCGGTTAACGTCAACGGATAAACGGTTTGGCTGGCAGCTTCGACGGATTCCGTCGTGTCAACCGCCTCTGCCGGAGCCTGTTCGGCAGTTTGCGTTTCGACTTCGGTCGGCTCCGGAGCCACGACCGATTGGCTTTGTCCGCATGCCGCAAGACTCAATGTCAGCAGCAAAGCTGCCGTGCCCGTCAACAGCGTTCGGCCGAATGGTGACGCCGATGCCCTATGTTTGCCGGCATGCAAATTTCCGGCCTGTACGGGATCTGCTTTTTCCGGCCCTGCAACTTCGTTTCCGTTTTCTTCTACACTCGTCTTCATCTTCACGTTTCCCCCTTTTGATTCGACTTCGGGTACAGCCTTCGTTTTCCGTCTGACTCAGCGTCTGTCCCCGCCAATCGAAACAAAAAAGCCCTTTCCGGGCCGCAGCCTGCAAAAAGAGCTTCATTCGGACGCACGCCAACAAAAGCCCATACCCTGCTTCAAAAAGCGGGCGGGCCAAACATCGGCGTACGTGCATGGAGCGTTCTTTCCGCGAAGAACCGGACCGGCAACGGGTCTGCGAGGCAGGTCTCCTGACTCACGGGCCGATCGGCACCCCCGTTGATGCGCGGATTGCTCGCACGCTATACGATGATGGATCAGATGAATCGGAATCCGCCTTCTCGCACGCTTTCGGCGCACAATGGCTCGTTGGATTCCACCCGTGTTACAGTGGCGGGACCGTGCCGGACTTGCACCGGCTTCCCTTTTAACCCCAGCAGTGATCCGGACTTCGGTTATTGACCTAAAGTTCGGTTCAGCCGCTTGGGACCTCGACAGCTGTACATCTATGAAATCGTGAAGGTCCGTTTATCGGAACCTCGTCCCCCGATTATAGAGGATTGCCGGCACGCGCACAATATGGATAACTGGGCGTAAACCACATAAAAAACCGCTTTGCGCCTCTCCTTCTTTTCGGAGTCCCGCAAAACGGTTTTTGTTCAAAAGATTAAAATCGGGTCACAGCGTCCGCTCCATGTTGCTACTTGCGCATATTTTGAGTATCTTTGAGCCTGTTTTGCTGATCGAGCATTTGGTCCTTGGTGGCTTCGATTCCTTCCGGAACCGTTTTTCCCGTTCCTTCCACCTGGTTCTCCACAAAATTTCTCAACTGTCCGCCATGCTCGCTTTCCTTTTTCCGGTCAAGCAGTGCTTTGGCTTTTTCGTCCATGATGTGTTCAACCTCCTATGCGCTGTCCGCTTCTCGCGTCCGTCGCCTATTGGTGTTGGGTGAAGATAGTTATGTATTACCCTCTTGCGTCGTCTCAAACCAATAACATCCAAATTTCCGGCATAACTCTGCAACACGCATAAAAAAGTCCGGTTTTCCGCCCCGTAATCTTTCTCCGGTACTGGTCTTCCCCGATTTGTATGGTTTACAATGATAGAGGCGAATCAGTATGTACACCGAACGCTTACCACTCTGTCAAAACGGGAGGCCATACCATGCTTTTTATCGACAATCAGGGCATTAACGATCCGCGGATCAACCTGGCCATCGAAGAATTCGTGCTGCGTCATCTACCGATGGACGGCGACAGCTACTTGCTGTTCTACATCAACGAACCGTCGATCATCATCGGCAAGCATCAGAACACGGTCGAAGAGATCAATGCGGAGTACGTAAAAGAAAACGGGATCCACGTCGTGCGTCGTTTGTCCGGCGGCGGCGCGGTCTATCACGATCTGGGCAACCTGAACTTCAGTTTCCTGACCCAAGATGACGGCCAGTCGTTCCACAATTTCCGCAAGTTCACGCTGCCGATGACCGAAGCGCTGCGCGAGCTGGGCGTCGAAGCCGAGCTGTCCGGCCGTAACGATCTTCAAGTCGGGGAAAAGAAAATCTCGGGCAACGCCCAGTTTTCCACGCGCGGACGCATGTTCAGCCACGGCACGCTCATGTTCGACTCCGAGCTGGACAACGTGCATTCGGCATTGAAAGCGAACCCGGAGAAATTCAAGTCCAAAAGCACGAAATCGGTCCGCAGCCGCGTTGCCAACATCTCGGAGTTCATGAACGAGAAGCTGACGATGCAGGAGTTCAAGGACAACATCCTGCGCCATATTTTCAAAGTTGAGCCGAATGAAGTCCCGCAATACGTGCTGACCGAAGAGGATTGGAAAAAGATCCATGAGATTTCGGAAGAACGCTACCGGAATTGGGATTGGAACTACGGCCAGTCGCCGGAATATAACGTCAAGCACGCGAAAAAATTCCCGGTAGGCATTATCGATCTGCGCATGGACGTGAAAAACGGCCATATCGAGGACATCACGATCTTCGGCGATTTCTTCGGCGTGGGCGATGCGTCCGAAGTGTCGGATCTGCTTCGCGGCAAGCGCTACGAGGAATCCGAAATCCGCGCCGCGCTTGAAGGCGTGAACCTGAAACATTATTTCGGCAACATCGAGACGGAAGACTTTATCGGACTGGTGTTCTTGGAAGACTAAAAAAATACAGATCGAAACAGGAGAGAAACCATGACTTACAAATTGATTGCAATCGACATCGACGACACGCTGATTAACGACGACAAACAGGTGACGCCCGCGACTCAAGCCGCTCTGGAGCAAGCGGTCGAAGCAGGCGTTGTGGTGACGCTGGCAACCGGACGCGCTTACGCTTCCGCGAAGCAGCTTGCCGCTCAGACCGGATTGAATGTGCCGATCATCACGTATCAAGGCGCATTGGTGAAAAACCTGCTAGACGGCAAAGTGCTGCTGGAACGTCACGTTCCGGTCGAAGCCGCGCTCAAACTGGGCAAATACTGCCTGGAAAACAATCTTCATTTGCAAACGTATATCGACGACAAGCTGTACGCGCGCGAAGAAAACGAAAAGCTGGTCGCTTACGCCCAGTTGAACAATACGCAATTCTACTTGGAACCTGATTTCGAGAAGCTGTTCTCGCAGCCGACGCCGAAAATGCTGATCATCGACGATCCGGCGTTCCTGGACGAATTGGCACCGAAGCTGCACGAATTGCTCGGCGACCAGGTGCATATCACGAAGTCGAAGCCGCATTTCCTCGAAATCATGCACCATGAAGGCACGAAAGGACATGCTTTGGCTTTCCTGGCCGACTACTTCGGCTGCACGTTGGAAGAATGCATCGCGATCGGCGACTCGTGGAACGACCACGAGATGCTGGAAGCCGCAGGTCTCGGCGTAGCGATGGGCAATGCGATCGAGCCGCTGAAAGCGATCGCCGATTTCATTTCCGCAAGCAACAACGAAGACGGCGTGAAAGTCGTGATCGATAAATTCGTGCTGAATAAATAGACCTGACAAAGCCCGGAAGCGATATGCTTCCGGGCTTTTTTTCGTTTCTGACGATTCTCAACTGTCTAGGGCATGTTTTCAATAAATGCTGAACGAATGAATCGGTTCCCCGTCGTATTCGTAGCGGAACACGAGCAAAGCGCTTTTCCAGTGGTAGATCATCACGTAACCGCCTTCCAATTCATCCTCGTATTCTTCTTGCGGGGTTCCCAGCCATTCTTTCACTTGATGAGTTCGCATGAACGTTCCGTTCAACTGGGTAGTCAGCTCTCCGACCCGTGCATGGGCAGGAATTTTGCCTTGATACATGTAATCGTTAAAGCCGACCCACAAGTTTCCGTAACCGAAATAACCGCCCCATTCACCGTTTTCGACTTTTTTGGGACTGCCCATGATCGAACGGACTTGTTTTTCCGTCATGCCGATCTTTACCTGGGGTTGGCCGTGCAGCACGTGCTTTAAGGCGGACTGCTTGATCGAATCAAGCAGCGCATGCGCACCCTGTCCGGTCGGCCAGGCATTGGACGGCGCATACAAATCGTCGACGTGCCGCAGCTTCAATTGCTTGAGATCCAGCTTATAGATATCGAACCGGTAACGGCCCGAAGAATTGTCGTAAACCCGTGTCTGAATCCGATCGCCGTTTAATCCCCTCATCGCGTTTTTCGGAGCAGCCGCAATTTCCTTGCCCCAAATGCTGCCGTTGCCGTCGGTAACACCGAGAGAATGCAATATTCCTCCGGTAATCGCGAATCCTTGGATCAGGTTTACGTTGGAGCTTGCGGCTTCGGACAGAAACAGCAGATCCGGCCGATTCTTGCCGTCTCCCGGCAACCGGAAGCTTTCATTGCGAGTGGCGTTGAACGAATAGAAGTTCAGGTTGATATTTTGCACGGTTCCCGTCTTTTGCCCGTTTTTCAACAATGCCGCTCGGTACGTGCCGGAATAAATGACATCTCCTGCGTTCGCTCCGGCCCAGGCTTCGTTCTGCGTCGTTACCGTTTTTTTCTCGTCGGTTGCGAACAGGTATAGCGTATATAACTGCTTTTTTTCATCCCGCATCGGAAAATACAAACGGCTGATCGATTTCAGCTTAGTCGCATCGATCGTCGCGCCTGCCGCTTCCGCCTGCGCGGCAGGCCAGAACGCAACAGCGGACAACACGAGAATCAAGCTCAATAACAGTGCAAGCCCCCGTGTTGTTTTCAGATTTTTCCCACTCCTTGAATACAACGCGTACGTTGCTTTTCGGTCTTTCGTCATTCTGTTTCATCTCCTCTATTATGTATGCTCGCGATCTTCCTCTAACGTACCAGCTTACCATATTCGTACAAATCAGAGGTACATATTTATGCAAAAAAAGCCCGAAAGCGATTAGGCTTCCGGACTCGATTCATCTATTCCATATCGCTCATCCCGATCAACAACGCCCGCATTACGAGGACACGGAACTGCTTTTGCCTTTTCGTCCACCGTACAAACGCATTGCCCAAGCCACAATGGCCCAGCCCAGACTTACGGCCATCAACGGGAACATCACCAGTAACGGAATATCGATCATCGCTCCGATATAATCGGGATTGAATAACTGATAGATCCATCCCGGTAAAGTGGCCAAAAGGCCGACCGCGAGCAATACTCCGCAGCTGATCCAAGCCCGGCGCGAGAAACGCATCGCTGCGGCGATCAGAGCCAGCAAAATGAGCAGCTCAGCTATCCAGATTAAACGAAACAACGGATCGGGAAATGCTTCGGCAGGGTTAATTAACCACATGGCCTCTTCTCCCCTTCCTTATTCAAATGCCCGTTCATGCCACGCAGCCTTACTTCTTCTCAACGTCCAAAAGCTGCATGTACGAATACTTACCCGCATACAGACCGCCGACACTTCCACCCTACTCCGTCTTCTCAAAGAGTCCCGGGTATCCGCGAAGCTTCGCCAATGCCTCCGCAAAGAAATAATCGCCATAAATAATCGGAACGTTCAGGTGGCGGCGCTCCGGGTAATGCACCGTGCCTTTCACCAACAGACCCTCTTCGTGATCCGGCGTTGAGAAGTTCTGATGCAAACCGTGCAGCAAGCTGGACGCGCTCTCCCGGAAAAAAGCTCCGCGGGACGAATGACGTGCCAGCTCCAACAAGCCGCTTGCCGCAATGGCCGCTGCGGACGAATCCCAAGCGACGCGATGGTCTTTCGTCGCGCGGAAATCCCAAACGGGAACGATATCCTGACCGAGCTGCTCCAAGAAGAAGTCAGCGATGCCTTCGGCAGCCGCCAAATACTGAGGCTTTCCCGTATAGCCGTAAGAAAGAGCAAACCCGTGCAGCGCCCAAGCGGTACCGCGTGCCCAAGCCGATCCTTCCGCAAAGCCCTGACCGCCATGCTCCTTCAGCTTCATCCCCGTCTCCGGATCGAATTCGATAGCATGGCAAACGGAATGATCATGCCGCACAAAATACTTCAGCACCATATCCGCATGCAGCATCGCGACTTGTTTGAAGCGCGGATCATTCGTTTCTTCCGACGCCCAATACAGCAGCGGCAGGTTCATCATGCAGTCGATAATCGCAACGCCGCGCGTGTCCATATTTCGTCCTTCAAAGTTCCAGGCACGGATATAATGGCCTTGAACATTGAAGCGTGCCAGAAGCAAATTCGCAGCCAGCAGCCCGCGACGGCGCGATTCGCGATCGGCGTTCAATTTGTAATTGGCGACGCCTGTCGGCAGCCATAAAAAACCGAGATCATGATCGACCTGTTCCGGATCGCGCAGCACCTGCTCCAACTGCCGCTCGCATTCATCGGCAATTCGGCTCAGCCGTTCGTCCGCCCTATCCTGTTCGATCAGGCGCAGAATGCCCGGCCAAAATCCGGCGGTCCACCAACCGGGCGACTCTTGATCGTAACGACCGTTCGGCGCCGCGTGCGGGAAGGAAGCTCCGATTCGCTCGGCCAACTTTTGCGTCTTTTGCAGCATATGTTCCCAGGCTTCGTTTACCCACGGGTCTTTTGATGAAGCAGAAGAAAGAGCCGCTTCGAATTGGGAATCCCTTGATCGGCCGGCCATGCGCGGGTCCACTTCTCCGATCGTCGTACCGATATGGGCGTCAGGCCGCTCTTGTTCGTCTTTGCCCATCCCGCTTACTCCGTATCTTCGGTCGGCCGATCGAACGGTTTCCGGCTTGCGTCTTCTTCGTCATGCTCCTTTTTGAAAGCTGAAGCCGCTTCCGCCATGCGGGGATCGACTTTTCCCGGCGTCGTGCCTTCATGGAAGTCCGGTCGTTCGCCGAGAGGCGTTTCTTCTTCGGCATGCGTAGGATGCATGGAGCTGTCGTCTCTGAGGTTGGTAGGATCGTCTTCCGTCGGATCGAGTCTTTCTTCCAAAGGATCACTGTTGTGCGGATTCTTCTTTTCGTATTCGGTCATGTTCATATCCCTCCGTCAATCGAATTGAGTTGCTGTTTCATGTTCCCAACTTTACGCGAAGTCCGGTTCTGGCTGCCGATACGCGCTCGGGAAGATCGGATAATCGATTCAGGTCGACGTCATGCGACATATGGGTATAAATGGTCTGCTTCGGCCGAACTTCCTGCAATAACTCTGCCGCTTCGCGCATATCGTATACCGAACGCGTCGAATATTCTGCGTCTTCTTGGACGAAGCTCGTTCCAAGCACCAGCAGATCGGCGCTTCGCATAGGCTGAATCTCCTCTGCGGACAGCCCGATCGAGTCGGGACAGTACACCCAGGAGAAGGTTTCTTTTTCTAACCTATATGCATACGAATACCCGTTCTTGCCGTGATTGACCCTCCAACCTGCAATCGACCAGCCGCCCAGCATCAACCCGGGCTCGACCCGGATCAGCTCCAAATTGCGCTCCAGCCACGGATATCGCTCCGCAATCGCTTCCAACACTTCGCCGGGAGCGTAAAGTTTGCCTTGCGTTCCCGTCCAACGACATTGATCCGCCCACTCGGGCAGCCCGCCGATATGATCGAAATGCGGATGCGTGACCAAGATCGTATCCACCGTCCGAATGCTTCCGGCCTCCATCTGCACCCGCCAATCCGGACCGCAGTCGATCAAAAACCGCCGTTCCCCGTCTTCTACCGACACTAACGAACGCAGCCGCCGATTAACTCCGGTTGTTCTCGCCTCCTCGCATACGATGCACTCGCAATACACCCGAGGAACCCCCATCGCGTCTCCCGTCCCCCAAAAAACCAATTCGTCTTCCGCCATTGCTCTCACCTTTCCGTTGCATGCTGTCTGATATTCTTCAAATTATAACCCAAATTCTCCTCTGTAAAAAAGTTCGCGATCTTTTAAGATCCTATTCGTTGAACGAACAAAAGGGCTGCGGGAAAAATTCGTTCGCGACGCTGTCTCACGCAGAAAGCTTACGCTTTCCGCGTTCAAAGGCGTCGCTCACTGAATTTCTCCATCCGCCTCCGGTGGTTTGTTCTGAAAAAGTATAGGACGTTTTTTGGGTACTAAAAAAAATTCAGTAAGTTAAAGATACAAAAAACGTCGGATTTGCAGTATAAGTGCAAACCCGACGTTTTTAAAATATCGTTTAACATACGGTTGTAGAATCGTATCTGCTTATACCTCATTCAAATTAAAAAAATAGGACAACTACTACTCTCTTTTCCCTTCCCTAAAAAAAACGCGGACGATCGAACACGGCGCGGTGATTTCGAATTGAGCGACTTTCGGCTTTCCGCCAGGAAAACGAGCATAAGCGAAAGTCGAAATCACCGCGCCGCGCCCCCCGTTCAGATCCCCGCCAACACCTGATACCATATTCCCCGTTTCGAATAAAGCGTTTCTCGAACTTCGTTCCAACCGCCCAAATATTTGATGTCGAACAACCCCGGCGGAACGGGATAGTCCTGTTCAAACTTCGCATAGACAGCCGGATCAGTCGGTCGGAATCCGTTTTCCGCGAAAACTTGTTGGGCTTCCGCCGACCACAGGAAATCCAGAAACGCTTCCGCGACTTCGCGGGTGCCGTGTTTGTCCACGTTGGCATCGACGACAGCGGCCGGATTTTCGATCAGGATCGTGTCGTCCGGCACGACGACTTCATACTTGGCGCCCTGTTTGATCCGCGCGACCAACTCGTTCTCATAAGTGACAAGCGCGTCGCCTACGCCGTATTCGAACGCCGCCATCGACGCGCGTCCGCTTTTATCCAAAGACTCGATATTGGCGTGTACGGATTCCAGAAATTTTTTAGCGAATGCAGGGTCTTTTTCTCCCGTTTCCCGTTCCGATTCTTTCAGGCCGGCTCCGTAAATCGCGTTGATATCCCATTGCGCGCCGCCCGACGTTTTCGGATTCGGATAAAGCACTTTGACGCCCGGCTTCGCCAGATCCGCAAAGCTTTTGATACCAAGCGGATTGCCTTCGCGCGTGCCGATCACGGCGACCGAACGGGTAATCATTCCGCCTTCGGGCTTTTCTTTCCAATTCTCGTTGACCAATCCGGCTTTGGTCAACTTGTCGATATCGCCTTCAAGCGACAGCAGCGTCACGTCGGCTTCAAAGCCTCCGACGATCGCCCTGGCTTGAGTGCCCGACGCTTCGTATGATTCCTCGAAAGTCACGGTTTGGCCGGTTTCTTCTTTCCACTTTTTCTGAAAAAGCGGGATGATGTCCTGCACCGAATCTTTGACCACGCTGTAGGCGCCGATGACCAACGTCACGTCGCCCTGCTGAGCCGTTCCTCCGGCGCTTTCCGCCGTGCTTTCGCCCGAGCTGCAACCGGCCAGCAGGGAACCGAGCAAGGCCAAAGAAGCCGCGACGGCCGGCCAACGCTTGAACTTGCCCAATCGTCGCTTCTCGGCCTTTTCGCCATATTCGTATCCGTGTTGCATCTTTTCACACCCTCGCCTAATGAGTTGCTGCCGCAATCAGATCATCATGGACATCGGATCGACTTTGAAGCGGTTTTCCGCGATCCAGCTGCGTTGTTCGTTATACAAATAAGCACGATGCACCATCACGCGAACCGGATCACCGACTTGCAAAGGCTCTTTTTCGAGCGAACGGTACGTAATCAATTTTTGATCGCCGACTTGCACCTCGACCAGCCACTGGCTCCCGCGAAAATGCAGATGCTGCACGACGCCTTCTTCGGTAGCGGAGAGCAACGGGAACTCGATCGGACGCCCAACCTCTACGTATTCCGGACGAATCAGCGCTCTTGTCCCCGCCGTTTCGGCAGCGCGATCGAATCCGTGCAGTTTCACCGCGTGCTCCACTTGAGTCGATTCCCCGATAAACGAAGCCACGAACGGCGTAGCCGGTTCTTTGTAGATATCCCACGGCGTGCCTTTCTGCTCGACTTGTCCCTGACTGATGACCATGATCTCGTCGGCTACCTCGATCGCTTCGTCCTGGTCGTGCGTGACGAAAATCGACGTGATGCCCACGCGCTCGATCAATTCCCGCAGCCATGAACGAAGCTCCTGCCGAATTTTGGCGTCGATCGCCGCGAACGGTTCGTCGAGCAGCAGCAATTGCGGCTCCGGCGCAAGCGCTCGGGCAAAGGCCACGCGCTGACGCTGACCGCCGGACAACTGCTGCGGATAACGCTGTTCAAAGCCTTTTAACCCGGTCAGCTCGACCAGTTCCATGACGCGTTCGCGCACTTGCGCTTTCGGCGTTTTTTGGACTTTCAAGCCGTACGCGATATTTTCGAATACTGTCATATGCTTGAACAATGCGTAATTTTGGAAAACGAATCCGATACCCCGCTCCTGCGGCGGCAGCTCGTTCACCCGTTTGCCGTGAAAAAGAATCTCGCCGGCATCCGGACTTTCCAGTCCAGCCAGCATGCGCAGAATCGATGTTTTGCCGCCGCCGCTCGGGCCGAGCAGGCCGATCAGATGTCCTTTTTGAATATTGAACGAGACGTCTTTTACCGCATGGAAACTGCCGAAATGTTTATCAAGTCCGCGGACCTCCACATGCTGCATATCAGTGCACTTCCCTTCTCTTCTTCGTCCATTCCATCAACAACAGCAATCCCGCCGAGAACGCAGCCAATACCAGCGCAATCCCGCCTGCTGCCGCGATGTTGAAGTTTTCCACGTCCTGATACACAAGGGTTGTCGCGGTCTGCGTTCGGTTGATGATATTGCCCGATACGACGAGCACCGCTCCGAATTCGCCCATCGAGCGCGCTATGGTCAGTACCGCCCCGTAAGCCACGCCCCAGCGGATCGACGGCCAGGTCACGCGGCGGAACGTCGTCCACCCGTAAGCGCCGAGCGTCGCGGAAGCCTGCTCCTGATCGTCGCCGATCTCTTCGAGCACCGGCATGATCTCGCGCACCATCAGCGGGAACGTTACGAACAGCGTCGCGATGACCATTCCCGGGAACGCATAGACGATATTGACTCCGATTTTTTCGAAAAAGGCTCCGATTGCCGTATCCGGTCCCACCAGCAGCACGATCATGAGACCGCCGATGACGGGAGACACGGCGTACGGCAGATCAACGATGCTGTTCATGACGCTGCGAAGTCTGCGGCCGAGCCATTTTCCGCGCACGAGATACAGCGCCGTCATGATGCCGAACACCCCGTTCAGCACGGTGACGCACAGTACGACCAAACCGGTCATCATCAAGGCGTGCAGCGCTTCCGGCCGGCTGATCGATTCGACGAAGCCCGACCAACCGTCAGCGAACGCGCTTTGCGTCATTTTGACCAGCGGAGCAACGAGCAGGATCGCGAATACGAGATAAGTGAGGATAATCCATAATTTTTTCATTCGTTATGCTCTCCCTCCCCGCCGCTGTACCCGGTTAATGAACCAAAGAATGAGAAGCGATAAGGTCAGCAGCAATACCGATACGGCAGCCGCGCCCAGATTGTTGTCGCTCTCGACTTCGCCGTAAATGAAAACGGAGGCAGTGAGCGTTTTGGCCGGAATATTGCCTGCGACCAGCACGACTGCGCCGAACTCCGCCAACGCACGGGAGAAGGCCAGCATCGCGCCTCCGGCGATACCCGGCGCAATCTGCGGCAGAATGACCCGGAAAAAGGTCGCCGCACGCGATGCCCCCAGCGTGTACGAAGCTTCTTCGGCGGACGCGTCCATCTCTTCGAGCAGCGGCTGGATCGCGCGGATCACGAACGGAAACGTGACGAACACCATCGCGATCACGATGGCCGGCTGATGGAACACGATATCGAAACCGAGCTTTTCCGCGATCCCACCTACCCAGCTATTCGGCCCGAGCAGCAGCAGGATCATCAATCCGCCTACCGCGGTCGGCAGCGCGAACGGCAGATCCACCAGGCTGTTGAGTACCGTTCGCCCGTAAAAGCGGTAACGCACCAGCACCCAGGCGATCATTGTTCCGATCAGCACGTTGATGACGGTCGCGATCAGCGCCAGCTTGAGCGTAAGCAGCACTGCTTTCCAGGCGATCGGGTCGGAGATGCTTTCCCAAAACGGCGCCCAGCCGTCGGTGAAAGCATAAACGTAAACGCCCGCGATCGGAAGGACAATCAATACAACGAAATACAACAGGACCGTCGTGCGAAAACCGTAGGTCCAACCTTTGTGACGCAGCCATGACGTTTGCACCGGATCTTCCTCCAATTTGGAGACTTGCACGAAGGATAACGTTTGCGTTATTTTCGCCGGAAGTCTCATCGCATTATTCCCATTAGTCTAGTCGGTTTAACTTACTGCATAATGTATCAGGGTTAACGAACAGCGTCAATATGCTTTTTTTCAAAACGGAATAAATGGTGGGGGAACGATTGCGCGGCGCCGGGAGCGTGTTTCGACCTGCGCTTCGGTTCGAAATACGCTCCCGGCTGGGGGAATCGGGGAGGTGGGTGGGTAATATAAAGAAAGGAGCAACAAAGAAAAAAATCACAAAAATCGGGAGGAAAATATGCTACATACGCTAAAATTGTCGACGTCGAAACGGGACGAGATTGTGGACATTACGCCGCAGGTACGGGAGGTGGTGCGGCAGAGCGGGGTTGAGAACGGGATTGTGATGGTGTATTGTCCGCATACGACGGCCGGGATTGCGATTAACGAGAATGCGGATCCGGATGTGAAAAAGGATATTTTGATGATTCTCGATAAGGTATATCCGTGGGAGCATCCGAAGTATCGGCATGCGGAAGGCAACACGGCTGCGCATCTCAAAGCGATTACTTGCGGATCTTCGCAGACGATTATTATCGATGGCGGACGGTTGGTGTTGGGAACTTGGCAGGGCGTTTACTTTTGTGAGTTTGACGGGCCTCGTTCTCGAACGTTCAAGGTGAAGATTATGCAGGGATAGACGAAAAAACGCTACTGTTCAAGCCTTGCGGAAGCTTGATCGGCGGCGTTTTTTTGAAGCACGAAAGATCCTCCGCGCACTTCAGCGAAGTAGCCGTTTCTCCCGTCTTTATAGCTATGCTCGGTTTGATTGTTCAACAAAAAGCGGGTTTGGATGTCCGAGGCTGCTGAAAAAGTCCTTACGTTCAAGAAAAAGTGTACGCCAAGCACGATCCGGTCAGGTTTTGGACCGGGTCGTGCTTCTTTTTTACTTCGTTTCGTTCTTTTGTTCCTCCATCAGCTTCAGAATTCGCTTCATATTCACTGCAAAGATCGCCATCGCGCCTTGGATCTGCATGCCTTTTAGACCCGAGTACGACGAGACATCGTACCCGTGTCGGTTCTTTAATTCGCTATTTTTGGCTTCAATCTTGTACCGTTCCTTCGCTTTTTCTCGAAATTCTTCAGTGTCTTGAAAGGCGATTTGCGCCTCGTGTTCGCCGCTTTTAATCGTCACGGAGTACGTCTTGCTTTTCGCGCCTTCCTTGTAACATCCCGCTTTAAACGGACAGACTTGGCACGTCTCGACTTCGAAATAATACGTATCCTGCTGGTTCTTTCCCTGGTTTTTCTTTCCTTGTCTGGCTTTTCGAATCGCTAAATGTCCGGCTTTGCATACGTACATCCCCGCATCTTTGTTAAACTCAAACTCGTCTTCTTTCACTCGACTGCCTTGCGTCACGGACGGATTTAATCGAGAAACCAGCTGGAATTTGGGCTCCTGACTCGCGGCGATCAAATTGTCTTTTTCCGAATACGCCATGTCGCCGACGACCGTTTCAACTTCCATTCCGGCTATCCGGCTTTTTTGAATCAACTCTTGAAGCTGTTTGCCGTCATTTTTTTCACCTGTGGTTACCACCGCCGCTGTAATCAAACGCTCTTCGCTCATCGCCAGATGCGTTTTGTAGCCGAAAAAGGCGGAGTCTGCGCTCTTGTGTCCCACTTTCGCATCGGGATCGGCTGAAAAGCGCAGCTGTTCCTGGTCGTCGTTTACCATTTCTTGCAGGAGCCGCAGCGATTCACTAACGGCCGGAATTTCCGTCCACCCTTCCCAAGCGGACACCTTTTGAATCAACGTTTCACAGTAGGCCAATTCGTTTTCCAATGTGCTCTTTTCCGGCTTCTTCGGCATCTTTTCCCGAAGGGAGGCGTCGAATCCGTACAGGGTTTTGCGAAGTTTTTTGGCTTGGTTATGTAAAAGTTCTTCCGGCTTTTTTTGGTTAAAGTGCGCTTTCGTATGCGTCGCGTCGACGATAATCGTTCGGCTTTTGAGCACATTCTTTTCCTGAGCCAGCTGCACCGTTTTGCCAATCAGCAGATCCAAGAGCTTTTCGTCTTGAAGACGCTGTTTTCGAAAAACGGTAAGGGAGCTGGAATCCATCACTTGTTCTTCGGGAGCCATATCTAGAAAGTACTTGTACGCAAGGTCGGAACGGGAACGTTCGACAAGATCCCAATCGGACATCGGAAAAAGAGCTTTAAGAAGCAGGTACTTAAATAAGCGAATGGGATCGATAGCCAGACGTCCGTTATCCAGGCAATATCGGCTTTCGAGTTCTTCCCGGACAAAGGAAAAGTCGATCAGATCATGCAATTGACGAAGGAGATGAGTAGGAGGAACGACCAGATCGTACAAGGCCATATACGGACTTGAATGAGGCGTGGGATTCGATTTTGGAGGAAGCATGGACAACCACCCGCTTTCCTAGGATACCTTCAACATAAACAAAAATAGCGTCCGATTCAACTAAAGTTGAATCGGACGCTGAGAAGTGGGTTTTTCAGCAGCCTCTGGATGTCCCCGGAGATTTTTTTGGACGTTAGTGTGAACCCTGTATTTTCAGGAATGGATAATTCTACTTTGGCGCCTGTCGAGATCGAATGAATACGGCTCGGAGCCAGAGCGGATTGAATCGATACTCTCCGGCCCGTTGTGCGTGAACGAATTTCTTTGCAAAATGCTCCTTCAAGACTCACTTTGGATGAAGAAGATTCAAGTTCCAGTCGATTCACAGTCAATTGCTTTCCGGCGATGTGCGCACCCACTGCGCGAAGATTAAGGTTTTGGTACGTTCCGCTTAAATCTGCGCGCCCGGAAGTCATCGTACAGCGGGCTTGGCCTGCGTCCATACATTCGATGATCAAATGACCGCCTGTGCATATGACGACTAGCTCGTTTAATTTTTTTCGAGGCAACGAGACGAGAATCGAGGTTTGATGCAGATTCAAGCCGATAAAAGGTCTGCGCTTTCTCCCGTCGATAATCGATAATTTCCCTGCGTCCACCCGATGCCGAAAAAGCTTCCTTTCCGGAATCCTGCTACTGCCCGACTGAATGATTTTTATCGCTTCGCCTTCCCCTTGGATCACTCTAACCTGCCCAACCGTCCAATCGATGGACAATTGACTGATCTCAGCTTCAACAGATTCCTTTTTCAAAACAGATCCGATATTCGGGTTGGCAAACACTTCATCACTCCTGCTCATTTGAGTCATATCGATGGATGATTTTTTCAATCAGAGTATCGCTTACAATATCCACACCCATTCCCTTCATCATCTGTTGAAGAAACGTTAATCGGCTAAGCGTTTCGCTGCGGGTTCGTTCAAATAAAATCGGGTTAACCCAAATATTCGCGAGCAACATGAACACTTCTGCACACTCTAGCGGATAGTCTGTTGTGATCGAGCCGTCCGCTTTGCCTTCAATCATGATTTGAGCAATAGTGCGCGCATCTTTTTGGACGCTTTCTTTGATACCGGCTACAACGAATTGCGGATTTTTGATTTGGGCAGCCAGAATCTGATCCATCGTATGGATTTCGAGATCCGCTACCATCTGTTCCAGGATTCGGATTAATCGATCTTTGGAATTTGCAGCTTGCGTGTTGGCGATCAGCTCTTGCATTCTTCGAGTGGCATAATCAAATCTCTTCCTCATCACGGCTTCCAAAATATCATCTTTCGACTTGAAATGATGATACACGGCGCCCTTCGATAATCCAAGTTCCGTGATAATATCCTGAATACTTGTTTTCTCAAATCCTTTCTTGCTAAAAAGCGTTGCGGACACGTTTAAAATATGTTCGATCGTCTGCTCCGGATATTTGTTTCTCATAGTTTCTCCTTTTTTACATACCAACGGTCGGTATGTAAATATTATAGTCTGCTTCTCACATTGTCAACCTACAGAAACGCAAGTTCAATCCAATACAAAAAACCACATCTTAAAAGACATGGTTTCTCGCACCGACGCATCAACGCGTCTTTTAAGCACTCATTCAGCGCCGTGAAGCGGGCAGATGCAGATTCTCGCACAAAATGCGCACATGCGCCAAAGCTGCCGGACGTATTTCATCGAACGAAGCTTTTTCTTGAATGTAGTAAGAGACAAAACCGTGCGCCGACAAAAAGAGACTGAGCGGGATGCTCTTCAATGACTCTTCGGTATGCTGCCCTTCTTGATCCAGATGTCCGCGGACAATGGATGCGAATAACTCCAGACATCGGCCCTGTTCGTTTCGGCAGTAAGCCAGCAGCTCTTCGTCGCGCGTCATGAACATGATCTCGTACTGATGCGGGTGATCGAGTCCGAAGCGAATGAACTCCAGCAGCAACAACTCGGTGCGCGTGAATTCTTCCATCTCCGGCGCGTTCACCACGCTGTTCAGGCAGCTCGACAAATAGCCGAAATCTTCGATGACGATGGCGTAAAACAGCTCCGCTTTTTCTTTAAAATGATAGTAGAGCGAACCATGGCTGTAACCGAGATGTTGTCCGATACTGCGCATGGAGATAGCACGGTATCCTTTGGTGATGAACAAGTGTCTCGCCGCTTCCAGGATTCGCTCGCGCGACAGTTCCTGCTCTACTGCTCTTCTCGCCATAGTCGTTATTCCCCTTCGATGTAATAAACCGGATCTCCCTGCACGATGTCGGCCTGCCCTTGCGTCAGATCGGTGATCCAGGAAATAAAACGATCGGTGTCTGCAAACGGAGGTAAGCAGAGCAGCGTTACTTTGTCCGTAAACGTGGTTTCGCCTGTACGAACGTCTCGGCCGCGCAGCTCGTTTTCCAGTTTGCCGTGCCACGTGTAATCGATCGTCACAAACACCTGCGTATGCAGCACCCGAAGGATCTCGTCGCCGGCTTCGACCGCAGCTACCGCTCCATCCGCATAAGCCCGAATCAGGCCGCCCGCACCGAGCATGATGCCGCCGAAGTAGCGGGTGACGACAACAGCTACATTCTTCAGTTCCCGGTTCTTCAATACTTCCAAAATAGGCTTGCCCGCCGTACCGCTTGGTTCTCCGTCGTCGGACTGTCTTTGAATTTCATCACGTTCGCCAAGAAGGTAAGCCGAACAATTGTGGGTGGCGCCGCGATGAATTTTTTTGATTTCGTCGATAAACGCGATCGCCTCTTCTTCCGTTTCGACCGGACGAATATGACCGATAAACCGCGATTTACGGATGACGATTTCTTTGTTCCCCTCGTGCCTGACTGTCTTGTACCGTTCCAGCATAAAGTTCTTCGAACCTTTCCTTATAGTAGAAAGCAGTTCCCCGTGCTCGCAAACGCGCCAGAGACGCGATGCACACGGGTGAACTGCTTTCTTCTGTTTGGTCCGGTCATCCGCCGTTCGGCGAATTAACCGGTGGTTATTCTCTTATTAAAACAGGAATTCACGTTGGCGTAAAGATTCATGTCAGAATTATTCCGCAGAATTATTCGGACAGACGCGATTCCAATTCCGCTTTTTCTTTTTCGAAGCCGGGCTTGCCCAGCAGCGCAAACATGTTTTTCTTGTATGCTTCAACGCCCGGTTGGTCGAACGGATTGACGCCCAGCAGGTAGCCGCTGATGCCGCAAGCCTTCTCGAAGAAGTAGACCAGGTAGCCGAACGTGTACGGGCTGAAGTCTTTGATGTTGACGATCAGGTTCGGCACTTGACCGTCCGTGTGCGCCAGCATCGTGCCTTGGAACGCTTTTTTATTGACGAAGTCCATCGTTTTTCCAGCCAGGAAGTTCAGACCGTCCAGATCGTCCGCGTCTTCTTCGATCGTGATTTGCTCGGATACGTTTTCCACTTGGATCACCGTCTCGAAGATGTTACGGCTGCCTTCTTGGATGAATTGACCCATGGAGTGCAGATCGGTCGAGAAATCGACGGAGGACGGGTAGATGCCTTTGAAGTCTTTGCCTTCGCTTTCGCCGAAGAGTTGTTTCCACCACTCCGATACGAAGTGCAGCGACGGCTCATAGTTCACGAGGATTTCCGTGCCTTTGCCTTTGCGATACAACGCGTTACGAACAGCCGCGTACTGATACGCTTGGTTCTCGGCCACGTTCGGGTTCGAGAATTCGTCCGATGCGTCGGCAGCGCCTTGCATCATTGCGTCGATGTCTACGCCGGCCGTTGCGATCGGCAGCAGACCTACAGCCGTCAGCACGGAGTAACGACCGCCGACATCATCCGGAATGACGAACGATTCGTAGCCTTCTTCGGTCGACAGCTTTTTCAGGGCGCCGCGAGCGGTATCCGTTGTGGCATAGATGCGCTTGCGAGCTTCTTCTTTGCCGTATTTTTTCTCCAGAGCGGCGCGGAAGATACGGAAAGCGATCGCAGGTTCCGTTGTCGTGCCGGATTTGGAAATGACGTTTACGGAGAAGTCTTTGCCTTCGACCAGTTGCAGCAGATGCGCCAGGTACGTCGAGCTGATGCTGTTACCCGCGAAGAAGACTTGCGGAGTCTTGCGCTGCGACTTGTCTTGCACGTTGTAGAACGAGTTCGTCAACATTTCGATCGCGGCGCGCGCACCCAGGTACGAACCGCCGATGCCGATTACGATCAGCACTTCGGAGTCGCTTTGGATTTTTTCCGCGGCTTTCTTGATGCGTGCGAATTCTTCTTTATCGTAGGCTTTCGGAAGATCGATCCAGCCGAGGTAGTCGGAACCTACGCCTGTTTTATTGTGAAGCTGCTCGTGAGCAAGCTTGATCGGCTCTGCGAAGTAATCAACTTCGTGCTGCCCGACGAAACTGAGCGCTTTGCTGTAATCGAAATGAACATTTTTAGCCATAATGGAAAAGCCTCCTCTGAATTTGCTGCTTGAATCACCTTGCATGGTCAAACATCCAGAACCAGCATACTGGATTTCGCGGGGACTGACAAGCGCGACAGGTCACACTTTAGGCAGAAAAACACCCCTGACGTCATCCAGCAGGAGTCCATCACCGGATGCTCACTTTCGCTTGGACGCCTCAGGGGCGAATAAAAGCAGGGCAAAGCTTGTTGAGCGCTGCGAAAGCCGTTCAACAAGCCTAATCCTTCGTAGAAATTTAGTTAAGCAGTGCTTTGACTTTAGCTACCACGTTATCCGGCGTAAAGCCGTATTCTTCCATCACTTTACCGCCTGGAGCGGAAGCGCCGAATGTATCGATGCCCAGAATCGCGCCTTGGTCGCCCACGTAACGCTCCCAGCCGAACGGACTAGCCATTTCAACGGCAAGGCGAGCTTTGACGTCAGGCAGCAGGACGGAATCCTTGTACGCCTTGTCTTGCTTCTCAAACAGATCCCAGCTCGGCATGCTGATGACGCGAACCTGGATGCCTTCTTCGGCAAGCTTCGCTTGGGCTTTAACAGCCAGTTGAACTTCGGAACCCGTTGCGAGGATTTGTGCAGCCGGTTTGCCGTCTTTGGCATCGGATACGACATAAGCACCGCGTGCTACGCCTTCCCATGCGCCTTCAACCGTTCCTTCCAGGATCGGCAGGTTTTGACGAGTCAGCACCAGCGCAACCGGATTTTCTTTGTTTTGCAGCGAGTATGCCCAAGCAGCGGATGTTTCGTTGCCGTCTGCCGGACGGATCACCGTCAGACCCGGAATGATGCGGATCGAAGCCAGTTGCTCGATCGGCTCGTGGGTAGGGCCGTCTTCGCCGACCGCGATACTGTCGTGCGTCAGCACGTAAGTCACGGGCAGCTTCATCAGGGAAGCCAGACGGATTGCCGGACGCAGGTAGTCGGTGAATACGAAGAACGTACCGCCGAACACTTTGATCCCGCCGTGCAGGGCGATACCGTTCATGGCGCCCGCCATGCCGAACTCGCGCACGCCGTAATAAATGTTGCGTCCTGCACGATCCTGCGGCGTGAACACCGTGACATCGTTCAGGTGCGTCATCGTCGAGCTTTCCAAGTCGGCCGATCCACCGAACAGTTGCGGCACGTTTTGCACGACGCCGTTCAATGCTTTGCCGGAAGCTACGCGAGTCGACAGATCTTTGTCGGAAGTCGTGTACTTCGGCAGATCCTTATCCCAACCTACAGGAAGATCAGCGTTGAAAGCAGTCAGGAATTGAGCAGCCAATTCCGGGTTTTCGTTTTGGAATTTCTCGAATTGATCATCCCAGATTTTGTTCGTCAGTTCGCCTTTTTCTTTCACTTTGGCGAAATGTTCGCGAACTTCGTCCGGTACGAAGAAGTTTTCTTCATGAACCCATTCGTAGAATTCTTTGGTCAGCTTCACTTCGTCGGAACCCAGCGGGGAACCGTGCGGGCCCGCGTGGCCGCCTTTGCCTTGTTTGTTCGGGCTGCCGTAGCCGATGATCGTTTTCACTTCGATCAGCGTAGGGCGTCCCGTGTCGATCTTCGCGTCTTCGATCGCTTTGGCAATCGCGTCCAGATCGTTGCCGTCTTCGACGCGCAGCACTTGCCAGCCGTAACCTTCGAAGCGCTTTTGCACGCTCTCGGAGAACGACAGGGAAGCTTCGCCGTCCAGCGTGATGTCATTGGAATCGTACAGCATGATCAGTTTGCCGAGCTGCATATGGCCGGCCATCGAAGCCGCTTCGTGGGAAACACCTTCCATCAGGTCGCCGTCGCCGCAGATCGCGTAAGTATAGTGATCGATCAGTTTATAGTCGCCTTTGTTGTATACCGAAGCCGTGTGCGCTTCCGCAATCGCCATGCCGACCGCCATCGCTACGCCTTGACCCAGCGGTCCGGTCGTTGCGTCAACACCGGCCGTATGGCCGAATTCCGGGTGACCCGGCGTTTTGCTTCCCCATTGACGGAACTGCTTGATTTCTTCCATAGGAAGATCGTAGCCCGACAGGTGCAGCAAGCTGTAAAGCAGCATCGAACCGTGTCCGGCGGACAATACGAAGCGATCCCGGTTTACCCAAGTCGGGTTCGACGGGTTATGATTCATCGTTTTAGCGAAAAGTTGGTAGCCCATCGGTGCCGATCCCATCGGCATGCCCGGGTGACCGGAGTTTGCTTTCTCGATCGCATCGATCGAAAGGGTACGTACGGTTGCGATCGACAGATCGTCGATTTTGATATTGTTAGCCATGTTCTAATATCCTCCTCGGTCGCTTCCGGCATTACCGGAAACGGATTGTGAAGACTCCTGTTGTCCAGTATATCATTTTGAAACATTCATTTCCATAGGATTCGAAACAAAGGCGGAAATTTGGAGCATGTCGACACGAAAAAGCCGTATCCGCCTATGCATCGACCCATAGAACTTTACCCTCCGCGTCGCCTGGATACGCGAAATGCAGCGAATTCGAAGAAAAGAATCTTCAGCGTTTGTCTTCGATCTCTAAAATATTGTTCTGCCGCATATTAATCGAACAACTCTTCCCGTTTCGCTCGCTCCGGGTCGCTCTCCGTCCGCGGATTCGTATCGAAGATCGCCGTGTGCCGCGTATCCGGTTCGTAGCGCGCCCAGACAAGGGAAGGTATGGACGGATCTCCGGAAGCCGCAAACGACTGCCAGGCACCTCGCATGGCATCAGCTACATGTTGCGCTGAAGGCTCGACACGCACACCTATTCTGCGCAATAGCGCGAGATTGTCGAACACGAACGGCATTTCTGCGGCATGCACGGCCTTTCCGAAGAACGGATGACCCGGCAGCGTCCAATCGAAGCGATACATCCATACCGGAGCATGCTTGCTTTGCGCTTCCGCAAACGCAAGCGATGAACGCCAGAAATACAATTCCGTCATTGCCCGGGCTTGCCCTTCCACGGTCAACGGATAACGGCTTGTCCAAGCGCCGGCCTCCTGCACGCCGGTGAGCGCGCGAATCGTATGCGCGAATTCGTCCGGCGAAGCAAGCTGGGATTCGTCCCGCAAAAAGAAATCGCCTTCGTCATGGTTCGTGCCTACGATCAAGGAAACGCCTTCAGCCGCGCCGTGAGAGATCGCCGATAAAGGTTCTTCCGGCAAAGTTGCCGCTTCGACGACCGGCTGGAAAGGCAGCGCGGGCCATTCTTCGCCTTCCTGCGCCCTCATTTCGGCCGCCGCGAGCAACAGCTGCTCAGGCGCGAACGTCTTGAGCCGTTCCAGATTGCCTCCGTCCACGCTCAGGCGACGCAGGAATGCCGCGGCGACGATTTCGGCTTGCACGGACGGCATGGACTGCGCGCCGCCGCTTTGCATGATCGCTTTATGGAATAATCCTTTAGCCGCAGGCATGGCCAACACGGCAGCAATGCTCATCGATCCTGCCGATTCCCCGAATAACGTGACATTGCCAGGGTCTCCGCCGAATGCTGCAATATTTTTTTGCACCCATTGCAGCGCCTGCGCCTGATCGGACAGGCCCACATTGGAATCAAAACCTTCGCCAAGCGGCGACAGGTGCATAAATCCGAGCGGTCCCAAACGATAGTTCAACGACACAATCACACATCCGCCGCGCAGCGCAAGCTGCGTTCCGTCATACAGCGGCAGACTCGAAGAACCCGATACGAATGACCCGCCGTGAATCCATACCATGACAGGAAGTCCTTCTCCTCCGTTTTCGGGTGCCCACACATTCAAGTACAGGCAATCCTCGGACATCGTGACGCCCGGCGAGGCAAAGATCGAATCTTCCGGAGGCTGCGCCTGCAAAGCGATCGGGCCGAAAGACAGCGCATCCCGAACTCCCTCCCATTCCGTAGGCGGCTTCGGAGCGCGGAAGCGCAAATCGCCGGTCGGCGGTTGCGCGTACGGCACGCCTTTCCAGCTTTTAACGCCGTTTGCCGAAGCTCCGCGCAATTTTCCTTGTTTTGTTTCAATGATTGTATACTCCATCGTCTCTCCTGCCTTTCCGAATCGAACGACTAACTTCTCTTCCATTTAAGCACAGCGCATGTATACGGTTCAAATTACGCCAGGCAAGCGCTTATCCGGTCTAAAAAGAAAAAGCGTTCTCCCGCGGGAAAACGCTTAACGCGATTTGCATTCAGTTAGATGAGTTTCCAGAAACATGCTGCTTGCCCACTGACCCGCCTTCGATCAACTTTACCTGAATCAATTCGTGTTCGATCGGGTCGCCTGCCAATATGCGCAGCAAATGCTCGGCCGCAGTTGCGCCCCATTTGGCGCGGGAATAGTCGACCGTCGCCAAACGAGGCTGCAAGTATTTGGTCAGTTCGATGTTATCGAAGCCGATCACGTGGACATGCTCGCCGACTTGAAGCTCCGTCTCGCCCAGCACGTTGCAAATTCCGACCGCCATTTCATCATTCAGGCAAAATACGGCTACAGGTTCTTGGTACTCGCCGATAATTTGCTGCGCGGCCAAGGCGCCGCCTTTTTTCTCGAAATTGCTGACGATCTCGATCAATTCTACGTCCGGGTGTTCTGCCGCGATTTGGCGGACTACCGCCAGACGTTGATTGGAATCGTACGAATCTTCCGGTCCCGTGATCACGTACAGCTTCCGATGGCCTTGCGCGATCAAATGATTCATGGCAGCGGCCGCGCCGGAGCGGTTATCCAGCAGCACCCGATTGATGTTCGGATGAATCAACTCGCGGTCAAGCACGACGATCCGATGCCCGCGATCCGCGTAACGCAAAATTTCCTCGCTGTCGAAACCGGAGTCGAGAATGATCGCTCCGTCGATCATCCGCTCGGGCAGCATGCGATGCGACTGCACGCCGCTGCAGACGATAAGATCGTAACCCTGCTGATTTAGCACATCCTTGACGCCGTCCAACAGATCGCCGTAAACGTCGCCTCGGAAATCGGTCAGGAACACGCCGATGATGCGGGATTCTCGCTTCTTCAGCGTGCGTGCCGCAGCATTCGGCACGTAATTCAGCTCCTCGGCAATGGCCAAAATGCGCGAACTGGTCTCTTCCGTCACCTTGCTGCTGCCGTTTAACGCATAAGATACTGTTGAAATCGATACTCCCGCCTTCTTGGCGATATCCTTGATACTTACCAATCCACTCGCTCCCCTGTCTGGTTGCCTTTTTCTTCTTATACCCATCTAACAGACAACAAAGGCGATCCGTCAAGATCGCCTTGTGTTTTTTGGTGAATTTTATACGAAAATTTCAATTTTATTGCTATTTTTGTCAGCCAAATCCTCGAATTCGGTGCGAGCGATCCGAATTCCGCCTTCGCGGTAACGATTGTCTCCCGCTTTTTCGCCGATCGGTTGGCCGTTCAGTTTGACGGATCCGGACTCGCTTGTACCGATTCGGAACACGAACGTGGCCGGAATCCCGTCATAGCTAAAGTCCAGGTTTAAACCGTCGAGCGATGCCGGAAGAACCGGATCGACGATCAGGTCGCCGCCGTCTTGACGGATGCCGAGAACGTTGCCGATCAGCTGGTTCATGTAGATCCCGGGGCCGCTGGAATAGATTCTCCATCCGCCCTTGACTGCAACCTCGCCGTTTTTCAGCTCGCCGAAGCGTTCCTGTGCATCGTACCGATTATTGAATTTGCCGTCCGAGCTGCTGAAATACGAGTTGCTTTGGCGCAATTCCGCGTTCGGCACCACATCGCGGATACCGACCGGGTTGATGATCGCAAGGCCGTTCCACGTCTCGTCGGCCAGACCCAGCTTCGCCATCGCTTCCACGTAGCGGATATGGGCGTGCACGTATTGCAGGCCGATCTCGCGGCCGAAGTTCGAAGCTTGCTCGGCGCGTTTGAAGTGCGTGCTGACGCCGCCCGCGTACTGCGCGGGACGGTTCATCAGACGCACGCCGTCCGGGCAGAAGAATTCGCGTTTGATCAGCTCATAGTGCGATTTTGCCTGTTCGGGCGTCAACAGTTCTCCGATCATGCTGCGCGTCATCGGCAGCAGGCGGTAGTTGATGCCCGTTTCGTTGTCGCTCGGGTGCAGCATCGGCTTCGGTTGATCCGCTTCTTCCATGTATACGAATCCCGGAATAACGTCCGTATTCAGCATGTAACGGTTGAAGTCGGCTTTGATGCCTTCGGCCAGTCCTGCCAGTTCGGCCGCGAACGCCGAATCCGCATCTTGCAACGCTCCCGACAATACGTTGACCGTCTGATACGTCAGCGCGACCGTCCAGCTGCTCACCATGTACTGCTTAAGCTGCGCGTTGGCCGGTTGAAGTGTATCGTCCCAGTCGCCGTCGCCGTACGAAGACAGGAACGTGTGATGCAGGAAGTTATTTTTGATATATTGAATTTCTTTTTTCGCATGATCCAGAACGGTATACGCGTCTTTGGTAAACCCGAATTCGTGCTTGATCGTATACGGTACTTTTTCTTCCAAAATCCCGAAATCGCGAGTCGTTTTCAAATAGTCGCCCAATACTTTCAACGGCCAAACGATGATGTCCCCGTGGCTCTCCTCTTGCTGGATCGCGAAGTATTTGTCGAACATGAACCATTGCGGCCAAGCGCCGTCGTCTTCATATTGGTGCGAATAAACGGTTTTGAGGATGTCTTTGACCTGGCCGTATTTTTGCGTCGCCATGAAATACTCCACCGGACCCTGGCAAACGTCGCGAGTTCCCCATGCCGCGCCGCCGTACTGCTCCAATCCGTGCGGGGAGGAGTAGTGAACGAGCATGTTATGCGTATACCACCAAGCGAGCGCATTGACTTTGAACAGGTCTTCGTGCGTCGCGTCGCCGTCTTTGGACAAACGGAATCCGTTCATCACGTCCTGGTAGAAGTCGCGGTAAGCCGCGATTTCTTCGTCCAGCGAACGTTTTGCCGGGGAAATGCTTGCTCCGTCGAGCAGCCCTTGAATCGTCAATGTCCACTCCGCGCTCGAATCGAGCGTCAGCGCCACCAGCGAAGCATCTCCCGAATTCACGCCGTTGGCAATCACCGACTCGTCGCCGACCGATACGCCCGCACCTTCGACGTTCATGACGTAAGCCAAGTTCGGATAGGCATTTGCGCTCAGCGAAGCCGAATCCGCGGTAAACGTGAGTTTGCCGTTTTCTTCAGTCATATGCAGCGGGAATTCGTATTCGTTTACGTTCATCGTCACTTGCGTCGTCACCAGATAACGGTACGCTTGACCGCTTTTCGACGCGACGTGCATACGCACTTCCGGGCTGTCCACGGTTGTGGAAGTCGTCACGAAGATCGTGTCGCTGTCCGTTTTGTACGTCCAGCGCGCATAGTTGAATCCGATCTCGAACAGCGACGGCAGCGTAAGCAAACGATACTGGCCGTCGACCTCGATATAGATGCGCTGACCCGCCGTTTTCGGCACGTTAAGCGCATTGCGCGCATTGCTCATCATTTTGTTGAAGTTGGTGTTGCCCAGCACGAGCTGCGAGTTGAAAATGCCGTACATGTACGCGGTCGATGCAAGGACGGGCACGCCGAACTCCACGTTGCCGCCGCTCATCAGGATATGGCCGTGAGGGCGCTCGACGAGACGTTCTTTTTCTTTTAACACGACATGCTCGTACGTATCCGTGAAGAAGGCGAGCAGCCTGCCGTTCTCGCGCTCTTCTTCATACCGGTTCGGGAAAAGGGCGTACACTTCTTCGTCGGCCAGATCCAGCGTTTGCAGCGGCTCGCCGATTTCCGGTTTGAACGATACGGACGGCAGCGGAAGCAGCTTGTCGGTTTCGTATCTGTCGTACTCGTGCCAAGCAATCTGAATGTCCGTTCCGAACTCGGCTTCCGTGATTGCTTCCGGATGATCCGCGCGATATAAACCGTAGAACACGAAACGCTTTTCGCCGCTGAGCGGCATACCTTCCGACTGAAGCGCCGTATAGGCGAATTCGTATTGGTAGATTTCGCTGGCAAGACGTTTATGCGTCAAAGCTTCCGGCACGTTCGTTTCTTTGTACGATTTGCCGAAGAACTGGAATCCGTCGGTCGAATAGCCGGTTGCGCGCGTAAGCGAACCCTGCTGCATGTACGGGAATGCGCCGCCCTGCGGTTGGTTTTGACGGGAGCAAACGATGTAGCCTTTATGCTCGTCCTCGAACACGGCGTGGTCAATATATTGCGACAGATAAGCCTCGTTGCTGCGAACCGCGCCCGGATCGGCATCGCCGACGTCTTGACCGTACACGATATCGAGATCGACGCCTTCGCCGCGCGCAAGCACGTCCCAGAACCAAACATCCTGCTCGGTTACGGCAAACGTTACGGTATACGCAACGCCGCCTGCTTCGCCTTCCCAGACGACGCGTTTGCCGTTTTGGCTGACTTTGCTGTTCGAATGAATGCCGAGCAGCGGGTAAGAATCAATGCCCGACTCGCGATGAATCCGCAGGAACAGATTATTGAGCGAGCCGTCCAGCGGGGACGACAGCAGTTGGTTCAGCATCGTTTTGCCGCCGAGCGCTTGGTACAGGTCGCCGCTCGGCCAGAATGTGAAGTTCAAGCTGCCCGCCTGAACGTTGAATTTCGAGTTCGTGTTTGCGATAGTCGCCATGAATGCGTTCACTCCTAATTAATCAATTTAAAATGAAAGAATCGTTTAACGTATCCTGACTGTTGCGGCCGACAAAGACTTCGAAACGGCCCGGATCGCTTTTGAAGCTGAGATCTGCATGGTGATAGCGCAACTGCTCTTCATTCAAAGTGAATACGGCCGTTCCGCGTTCGCCCGGGGCAAGCTCAAGTCTGACAAAGCCTTTTAACTCGCGAACCGGACGCACCACTTCGCCCGAGACGTCGCGGACGTACAGCTGCACGGTCTCGACGCCTGCGCGCTCTCCGGTATTCGTTACGTTCACGGAGATCGTGAGCGGAGACTCGTCCGTCATTTGTTCGGAAGAAAGCTTGAGTTCGTCATAGGCAAAGGTCGTGTACGACAATCCGTAACCGAACGGCAGCAGCGGTTCGTTCGGAGCGTCCAGATACTGCGAAACGTAACGAACCTGCGCGTCGGCGGCTCCCTGCGGACGTCCGGTGTTGAAATGGTTGTAATACACCGGAACCTGTCCGACGGAATGCGGGAACGACATGGTGAGCCGCGCCGACGGATTGACCGCGCCGACGAGAATGTCAGCTACCGCTGCGCCGCCTTCGCTGCCCGGATACCAGGCTTCGACCACGGCGCCGACTTTGTCGTATACGCCGTGCAGATCGAGCGGGCGGCCGTTGAACAGTACAGCAGCGGTAGGCTTGCCCAGCTCCGCGATACGAGCGATCAGGTCCAGTTGGATTTGCGGCAGCCGGATGTCCGTCCGGCAGCCGGCTTCGCCGCTCATCTCGGAAGCTTCGCCCAGCGCCAGCACGACGATATCGGCTTGAGCCGCCGTTTCTACGGCCAAACGAAGTTGTTCTTCAGAGCCTTCCTCGATGCCGCAGCCGACCGAGACCGTTATAAGTTGACTTCCGACGCGATCGCTCAAAGCCGAATCCAGCTTGACCGCGTCTTCCGTCGAACCGCTCCATGACCACGGGCCGAGAATATCGCCGCTTTGGGCAAACGGTCCGATCAGGGCAACTTTGGCTTCAGGCTGAAGCGGCAGAATGCCGTCGTTTTTGAGGAGAACGGTCGAGCGGGTCGCCAATTCGTAGGCGGCTTCGCGATGCTCGCGGCTGAACACGACTTCCGCTTCGCGTTGGGGACTCGTGCCGCGGTGCGGATTGTCAAACAATCCTAACTTTTGCTTCAATTGCAGAATGCGCAGGACCGATTCGTCGACCAGCGCTTCGTCCACGCTGCCGCTGCGAACCAGTTCGGGCAGTTCGTGCACGTAGCAGGCCGTCATCATCTCGATATCCACGCCTGCGCGAATAGCCTTATAAGCCGCTTCGCGTTCGTCTTCGGCGACGCCGTGCGGAATCAGTTCCTTTACGGCGCCCCAGTCGGAGATCAGCACGCCGTCGAAGTTCCATTCGTCGCGCAGCAGATCGCGCATCAATTTCTCGTTGCCGCTGGCCGGGATGCCGTCGATCGTGTTGAACGACGTCATGACCATCTCGCATCCTTCGTCGAGAGCGGCTTTGTAAGCCGGCAAGTAGTATTCGCGAAGCTGGCGCTCGGACAGATCGACCGTATTGTAATCGCGGCCCGCTTCGGAAGCTCCGTAAGCGGCGAAATGCTTCACGCAGGCCGCGACGCGCTCGACTTCTTCCGTCAAATCTTCGCCTTGCAAGCCGCGCACGAATGCGCGCGCGAACAGGCTGTTCAGGTAAGGGTCCTCTCCTGTCGACTCCATGACGCGTCCCCAACGGGGATCTCGTACCAGATCGACCATCGGCGCAAACGTGACGTGAATGCCGGAAACGGCTGCTTCGCGAGCCGCGATTTCGGCGCTTTTTTGCGCCAGATCCGTATCCCATGAACAGCCGATTGCCAGAGGTACCGGGAAGATCGTTTTGAATCCGTGCACGATATCCGCCATGAACAGCAGCGGAATGCCGTGCGGATTTTTCTTCATATGGGCTTCCTGCACGGCGATCGCGCCTTCCGCGCCGGCATAGCCGAGAATCGAGCCGCTGCTCGCGATCATGCGGTCGGTGATGCCCATCGCCTGCATCGGGCCGGTAATCTGGCCTTCGTCGCCTGCTCCTTCATAAAAAGGAGCTGCGAGTTGGACGAGTTGAGCGACTTTTTCTTCGAGCGTCATCTTGCCGATCAGGTCAAGAAGCTGCTGATTGTCCATATCGAGTCCTCCAAGCATTGTGATAGTTAGCGTTATAAAACTGAGATTAAGATCAAAATTAAATTGAAAATAAGGATGTTGTGTTTCTCCATTTTTCAGGATTTTGCACAATTGGTTGGTTAGAAGACCTTGAAGAACGTTTTATGGACAGTTTGTAATCGCAGTTGAAACGTTCTGCGATTACAAACTCACCAGTTGAAGCGTTCTGCGATTAAGAACTTTTGATTAGGCAGATCTGATCTTAAACCTTGGCCGTGCTTCTCGTTTCTCTCTAAGAAACGGGAAGCACGGTAATTATGCAAATTCCTCATCTTAGAAGAGAAAACCCGGTTCGTGCGGAAGTTCCGCGCGCACCGGGTTAGGATTACGGCCGGGCCTATAGGCAAGGTGCCGTCCGGACCCGGATGTTGCAGGTGGGTGATTCAGCTCGGGTTATTTGCTTGCGAAGTCGCCGCTGTTCAGTTCGTCGAGAACTGGTTGTACCAGAGACTGCTTGCTTTCTACCCATTTCTTCCAGTTTGCTTCGAGATCGCCGGGTTGCAGGATCAGGTTCGCATACTCGGTCGCATAATCGAAGTTTGCTTGGTCTTTGGCTCTGGACGTATACAGTTGGAAGTCCCAATCGTAATCGGCCATCGCGCCGCCTTCGGTGCTCAAGGAAGCTTTTTCTTTGTACAGCTCGACCGAACGGTCGCGGAATTCTTTTTTGATTGCAGGGTTGATTACGCTGAAGTCGTCGCCCAATACGTACAGACCTTCGAAGCGGCCCGGGTATTTGTCTTCAAGCGTCGTGCCTTCAGGAAGCGTGCTGACCAGCTCGCCGTTTTCTTCTTTCCAGTCTTCGCCTTCGAAGCCCAGGTTCAGAATGCGCTGCGCGTCTTCCGAAACGGAATATTCGATCATGTCCATGATCCGTTCGAATTTCTCTTGCGAGATATCCGGGGAGAAGATCAGGGACGACCAGAAATTGACTTGCTCCAGGTTGCGGTATTTGCCGTCTTCGCCGATAATCAGCGCTTCGTGCACGACTTCGGAGCTGTCCAGGTTCAGGTTCTTTTTCATCGCCGTGTCCATGTCTTGTCTGTACGAAGCCAGACCGCCCAGACCCGCGATGCCGGAAATTCCGGTCACTTTGAACGCGTCTCCGCCTTCGCTGTTTTTCCATGTGTAGAATTCAGGATCAAGCAGGCCGTCTTTGTACGCTTGCTGCATCAGTTTCAGGCCTGTCAGCGTCGACTCGTCGGCAGGTCCCCAAACGTACTTGCCGTCTTCGCCTTTGTAGAACGCCGATTCCACGCGGGAATGTTCGTTGTTCGCCATCATGAAGCCTGTCAGAAGGTCGCCGGCGTTGAAGGACATCGGAATCAGTCGGTTGCCGACTTTGCCCGGATCTTGTTCTTTCACGAGTTTGGCGAATTCCATCAGCTCGGTAACCGTGTAAGCGTCCTTAAGCTCGAAGCCGACTTTTTCGGCCCAGTCTTTGCGGATCGCGATAACGCCGATTTGGTTGAGCAGCGGATCTGCCGGTTGGTTTTGGAAGTAGACCGGTTTAGGCAGGACGTACGTGCCGCCCACTTTCTCTTCCAGACGTTCGCCGAGGCCTGTCGAAGCGTAAGCCTTGGCTGTTTCCGGCCAGCGTTCTTTCCAATCGTCCGGGAATTTGTAGAACAAGCCTTGGTCGATATAGTTCATCGCGTCGCCTTGAACGTAGTTCCAACTCGCGAAGTCCGGAAGGTCGCCGGAGTTGATCCACAGACGCATTTTTTCCGGCCATGAATCCCAATCGATATAGTTGTAATCCCAAGTGATGTTAAATTTGTCTGTGAAGAATTTGTGGAACTTGTCGTCCATGTTGGCTTTCGATACGTCGGTTACGCTGGCATACGAGATGGTCTGATTGTTTGCGTATGTGCCATCTTCATTTTTTTCGTCCGCCGTGCCCGTAGCTGCATCGTTACCGCCGCTGCCGCAAGCCGTAACCAGAACCATCAAGACGGATAACGCGAGCAGGAACAGCGACTTGACCGAAAACATTTTGTTCGCCTTCATGTTGTACCCCCATTTGAATTGGATTTTTTGACGCCCCATGTTTACCTTGTAAAGCTCTATTGTACGATCAGGTCTTGATAGCCCCTGTCAATACCCCTTTTGCGAAGTGCTTTTGCAGCAGCGGGAAGAATGCCATGATCGGAAGCATGGTCACGAACACCGCTGCCATTTTCATTCCGGTAGAGAACGATGCGGCCGTGCCTTGACCTACGCTGGTCGCGTTGGAAGCATTGGTTTGCGATTCGACGATGATCGCCCGCAGCACGTTTTGCAGCGGAAGCTGATCGGCTTTGCGCAGGAAGATCATCGCGTCGTACCAGCTGTTCCAGAAGGCGACCCCGTAGAACAAGGCGATGGTCGCCATGATCGGAGCGGCCAGCGGCAGCACGACGGAACGAAGGATTCTCCATTCGCCGGCGCCGTCCAGTCTCGCGGATTCCATCAGCGATTCCGGCAGGCCCTGGAAGTAGTTCATCATCAGGATCATGTTGAATACGCTGAAGCTTCCGGCAAGGATAACGGCCCATAACGAACCGGTCAGGCCCAAGTCTTTCATGATCAGGTACAGCGGCACGATACCGCCGTTGAAGATCATCGTGAACAGAACCAGGAAGAAGATCGGCTTTTTGCCCGGGAATTTCGGACGGCTCAGGCCGTAAGCCATGCTGACCGTCAGGAACAAGCTGAGCGGCAGGCCGGCGGCCATAAGCTTGATCGTATTCCAGTAACCGGTCAGGATGCTTCCGTCCGCGAACAGCGCTTGATAGGAAGAAAACGTCGGTTCTTTCGGCCACATCAGCAGCGGATTTTCGGCGTACTCGCGCTGGGTGGCGAACGAGATCATGATCACGTTCCAGAACGGAATCAGGATCGACAGCGCGCCGAGCGTCAATATGATGAAGATGAAAATATCCAGTCCCGTGACTCGGGTCGTATTGAATTTGCTTTTTTTCGGTTTTCTCGCCAAAGTGCTCATAAGGCTTTCCTTCTCCTCTCTTATCGGAACAGGCCGTCTCCGCCCAGCCACTTCGCCGCTCTATCGGCAAGCAGCAGCAGGATCATGTTCACGATGGAACGGAACAAGCTGACTGCGGTCGAGAACGAGAAGTCCGTGGAGGACTGGAATGTAATCCGGTAGATATAGACGTCGAGTACCTGCGATACGTTTTGCGTGGCCGCGTTCGCCAAGTTGAAGATCTGGTCGAAACCGGAAGACATGAGTCCGCCGACCGACAGGATGAACATGATCGTGACCGTCGGCATGATGTTCGGAAGCGTGACCCGGAACATCTGTTGCAGCCGCGTGGCGCCGTCGATCTGCGCCGCTTCGTATTGTTCTTGGTCAATACCGGAGATGGCGGCCATGAAGACGATCGCGCCCCATCCGGTCGATTTCCAGATGTCCGTGAGGATGATCATCGGATAGAAGTTTTGCTCGGATCCGAGGAAGTTGATCGTCGGCAGTCCGATCAGAGCCAGGAAGCTGTTGACCAATCCGTCATACGCCAGCACGTTGATGATGATACCCGACACGATGATCCACGACAGGAAGTGCGGGAACGTGAACGCGGTTTGCAGCACCTTTTTGTAACGGCGCATCCGCAGCTCGTTCAGCAGCAGCGCGAGCAGGATCGGGAACGGGAACGTGATGAACAGCTTGATGATATTGACGTACAACGTACGCCATACCGCATCGGCAAACGCCGGGTCGCGGAATACGTATTTGAAGTTTTCGAATCCGATCCATGCGCTGCCCCAGATTCCGTCGTTGGCCCGGTAATCCTTGAATGCCAGCGACAGGCCGCCCATCGGCAGGTAAGCGAACAAGATCAACCAGATCAATCCGGGAAGCAGCAGGGTGTAGGTCATTCTGTACTTCCAGATTTCGATGAACAATCGTTTGAATTTCGATTCTTCCCCTTTGGACGAACCCGGGGTTATCGTTGCGGGTTTCACACGGCATCTCCTCACTCTACTTGAGTCTTTATGTTGCTTCTAAACCATAACCGCTGCGGTTACAAGAGGTGAAACGTTTCGATCAGCGTAGAAAGGCCGACTGATTTACCGCCAACGTGAACGGTTTCAGCAAGCGGTTACTTCTTGTTCCGATCAAAAAGCCCTTTCGGACTCTTAATTGACTTTACGGCTGGATCCTCGCTTGACGAGCATGGATTCGAATACCACATGTCGGTTCGCCGTCTCTCCCGCAATCAGATCGAATAAAATCTCGACGCTGACGTGGGCCATTTCGACGCCCGGTTGGCTGATCGTATCGAGCGACGGGTGGTAGTACTCCGCCATCTCGATGCCGTCGAAGCCGACGATGGATACATCGCCCGGAATCGACAGTCCCGAGGACAATACGGCTTTCGCTGCTCCGATTGCAATTGCGTCGGAAGCTGCGAACATCGCCGTGATACCCAGATTTTTGCTTAGCAGACGCTTGGCGGCCGCGAAGCCGAAACTTGGTGCGTACTCGCAATCTTCGACGAGAGCCGGATCGTATTCGATTCCGTGCTCTTCAAGCGCTTTCTTGTAACCCAATAATCGGCGGTTGCCGATCGTGTTCGCCATGAACGGGAACCGGGCCAAAAAACAAATGTTGCGATGCCCGAGCGAGATCAGATAACTTGTCGCTTTGTAAGCGCTCTGCACATCGTCGATCGATACGCTGGAAAATGCGGCTGGATCGACATCTTTCATAGTCGTGATCGTAGTCAGGACAAAGGGAACGCCGAGCTGATTGAACTCTTCTTCGGAGTGATCGTACGTGCCGCCCATGAAAATGACGCCGTACAGATTCTTTTCCCGGATCAACTGCATCGCCGCGGCAATTTCGTCGACTCCGTCTTCGACCTGTTGGATCATCAGCGGGCAGCCTCTTAAATGCACCTGGCGTTCCACTTCTTTGATCATGTTGGCGAAAAAGGGATTCGATATGCCTTTAACCATCAGAGCGATCGTATTCGACTGGGTCTTCTTCAAGTTGCGCGCATTACTGTTCGGCACGTAATTGTACTGCTTCACGACTGCCAGAACCTTGGCACGGGTGGTATCGCTGACGACTCCGCTATTGTTGAGCACTCTCGATACCGTCGATATGCCCACTCCGGAAATTTTCGCAATATCCTTGATGTTCATCTCGTTCGCCACTTCACCCCGGTTGTCAGACGGCTGCTTGAAAATCAAGGCAAACGCCGAGCTGTTTTTAAATTCGTCAACGTCTATGGGAAACGTTTCCCATGATGCAGGAAGCGTTTTCTCAAGCTGTCGAATCGTTTCGATACACATCATAAACCTCAATATTCGAAGTGTCAACACCGTTTGCATGAAATTTTAAAATTGCGAACTGCTCTTTTTGAACCGCTTCCAGCCTTATCCATTGAAATCATCGCAATCCCCGAAATTTTCAAGATAGTAAACGGTTCCATTTTGACTTTTTGCCATTTGGGACAAAATCGAAAACATTCAAATTGATTTTTTCACTTCTCCCATAGGAAACGTTTCCACCTCCTTTTCACTTCCCTATTCACCCATTACAATTTTAATGAATCAGTTTATTCGAAATATTTAAATCCCGCTTCGATCGGACAGAAAAGCAGCGTTGCATGACTTTGAGCCGAATTCCTTTACGGTTCGACAATTACACGCCGTGGGAGGTTCGAACCGTCGCGCGCCAAAAAGCCGAAAACAGCATCGCTGCTTCGGCTTCGGAAGTGTTGATCATGGGTTTTCAAGCCTTATGCCGATTATCGGGAAAAAGCGTTCAGCTTCAACCATGAAGCACACTCGTCCGTCCAACGTCGAACATGTTCGTCTCCGTCGGCCATGCCCATGCCGTGCCCGCCAAGCGAGTAGACATGCAGGTCAAAAGGTACGCCGGCACGTCCCAGCGCAGAAGCAAACAATAGACTGTTTTCCGGCGGAACAAGACCGTCTTCGGACGTATGCCAAAGGAAAGTCGGCGGCGTATCGCTTGTCACGTTGCGCTCGCTGGAGAGCGACTCGATCTCCTCTGCGGTTGCCTCGGCTCCAAGCAGCGCGATCCGCGAACCGGCATGCGTATACGGCTCTTGCAAGGTGATGACCGGATAGCAAAGCATCAGCAGATCGGGACGGCTGGACTGGCGCTCGATCGGATCTTCCGAATCCGGCAAGCCCGCATCATACAAAGTCCCCGCAGTCGAAGCCAAATGTCCGCCTGCCGAAAAGCCCAAGACTCCGATCCGGGCAGGATCAATGCCAAATTCCCCGGCACGATGGCGCACGGTGCGCACGGCGCGTTTGACATCGGATAATGCGCTTGGGTAACGATAAGGAGCCACCCGATAGCGAATGACGAAAGCCGAAATTCCGAGCGTGTTCAACCACAACGCGATCGGCTCGCCTTCATGTTCGGCACGGAACTCATAGCCGCCGCCCGGACACACGATTACGGCTGCATTGCTGTCCCCTTCAACCAGGTAAGGGAAAATTGCAGGTACATCTTCATCGGCGGTGCCCAACGCATTCGGCGCACCTTCCGGCCATAAAATTACGGAATTCATGATTTCATCCTCCTAAAAGTCGCTGACAGACTCCAAACTGAATGTTAAAGTCCAGTGGCTTGGTCTTGAATAAATCGAAAGTTAACGTTCGCCTGAAACGCGCATGATTCCAGTATGATTCAGGCGGGCGAAGCCGTTCACTAATCCGAGACACGCTGCTAGGGCGTGCCTTCAAACCTGCCAACGTGCATCTTTTACCGCCTTTTCGCACTGCCCAGCGTCACTTTCCCTTGACGTGCCCCGGCACGCCTTCAGAAAAGTTCCTTGTTCAGCACGAAAATTCGGCAAAATCTGCTTCCGTCGAGGTTTGAAGACACGCTCTAGCGGATCGCATATCCGTTAGAACGCTCATTTTCGCGATCTGAAATCCGTAGCGGATCATAGGAACGCTTAAACCGGAAAAACGGATGAAATCCGCACGAAAATCGGCCTTTTTCACCGCTAAGCGTCGCTTCGTTCCGTTAAAAATCTCAATTCCCCGATTTGGAGCGCTAAGCGTCATGTCGATCCGTTACACGTCATCTTCGCCGGATTGCGCTTGTCCGATCTGGTTAAACGAACCGATGCGGAGCGGGCTTTGATAGATGAACCACGCTGAACCTCAAATCCAATCCGGTCAAGGTACCCGGTTGAAATTCGGCCTGTCATGTTTGGCTACTTTTATATTATACGCTTTCACGAAAAGAGTCATAGTGGTTTTACAAAAAAACGAATACGGTTTCGAATTCGGGTTGTCCATTGCCTTTTGACATTATTCACGCGGATTGAAGTCCATGCGGGAACGCTTTTGTCAGGGTCTGTGTTACAATAATGCCTATGCTGCTTAAACAGAAACGGTGTAGGGCGTGTACGCAAACTCCGCCGGGAGCAGATTGAGCTGAATTTTCGTTCTCGGCAAGGAATTTTTCGAAAGCGTGCCGGGGCGCTTCAAAGGAAAATGACGCTGCCATTGGCGGATGACTAAACGCTTCAAGTAGACATCCGCAGAGGGCGAAAAGGCAGGTCAAGGTGCACGGCGCACGAGTTTGCGTACACGGTCTAGTACTTTGTAATACTAAAGGAGGATTTTCATGGCCAGCAATCGCAGGCTCGACACTGAGCTGGATTTTCAGGAAGCGATGGACCAGGAACGAACGGTACGCGTGTTTCGCGACGATGAAATGATTAATTCGGGCGGATTGATCGTTCGCTTCGAAGCTTCCATGGTCGCGATTCAATCAAGCGTCAGCGATCTGGATTATTATGATCGACAGGCTTGCGAATTTTTTGAATTGCGTAGATAGAGTAGATGGAAATGTTTGTTTCACGCAGGAACGCGTGATTCCCGACGTTAAAAAAGTCCTTCGAAATTGCCGGATCGGCAGATTTTCGAAGGACTTTTTCCGTTTTGAAACCGGTCAAGAAAAAAACGGTTTGCTTACGAAGGATTTATTTGCCTCCGCGCTTCTTTGCGGCCAACAGCCGCTCCATGGCGCTGCCGCCGGACTCTGTCGGCGGGGAAGGCTCGC
>NZ_KK073875.1:721310-1573673 GCF_000585395.1 Saccharibacillus sacchari DSM 19268
GCCGCGGGACCGGGCTCCCCGCCTGCTGCGCGGGGAGCTTTGCCCGGCCGCTCCGCGGGCCGGTCCGCCGCGCCCCGCGAAGGCGCGGCAGGGCCCTCGGCGGCGCGTTTCTCGCCGCCGCGGAAAGCCGCGCTTCGCCGCTTGGCGGCGGACAGGCGCTCAAGTGCGCCTGCTTCCGCGGGAGCGGCTTCGCGAGGCGCGGCGCCGGAGCTCTGCCGGCCGGCCGCCGCGAACGGTGCCGCCAAGAATGCGGCAACCCGTCCCCACGGGACGGCCAAGCGGCGGACCGCGATATCCGCGATCCACAAGGCCAGAACAACGGCCAACAAGAGCGAGGTCCAATCCCGCATTTGTTTATGCGGAGCGGCCGGCTGCGCATAAACGGCCGCCGGATCTTCCCAGGACAATACGCGTCCTCCTGTCAGTTCGGCCAATTCGGCCAGACGCGCCGAACCTTCGTCCGAAGCGGAAGAGATCCGATATTCCGGCGAATACGGAATGACCAGACCGGTTCCGGTCGAAGCCGCCGCGACAGGCTGAGCTTCTCCCTCTTCGACCGAGGATTCGGCTCCTCCTGCCGGATCCTCAGAATCGGGGCTCCCCCCCGTATCCGATCCGCTGCCCGAATCTTTACCTTTTTCGCTCCCGCTATCCGACGGCGACAGATTGAGCAGATAAGCCCCCGGCTCGCTGGCCGGAAGCATTCCCGTATACCGTCCCGGCGACGTCTGCACCAGCGTCACGGGTTCGGCTTGTTCGCCGCCGTCTCCGCCTACCGAAGCAATCAGCTCGTCGGGCAGCGGCGAAGCATCTTCCTGCGCAGCCGTCACCACTAATTCGGTCCCGCCTTCGGCAAGCGACGTTTCGATCCGGTACGGAGAAGCGCTGAACTGCGGGAATGTCCATTTGACGGTTTGCGTCAAAACATTGGCGAATTTGTCCCAAGAGACCCACGGCCCCGACCATTCGCCCGTCAAATCGCTGGTCCAAGCCACCGTGCGCCCCGAACCGTATTGCCATCTGACAAGCAGCGGGTCGGGCTCCGGGCTGACCAGCGCGGTCTGCGCGGAAGGTTTTGCGCTTGTGGCGATGTACCCGTTGATCTGCGGAACACCTTCCGCAAACAGCGACGCCCAATCTCCCGCATCGGCGACAGCAGGCGTGAACGGTTTGTCGACCACGTATGTCCGAGCGAGCAATACGGCTTCGCGGCTGAAGATCGCCGGAAGCGTCGTCTCGTCCTGCACGTCGTAGAAACGGCCTTTTCCCAAATCCGCTACGCGTTGCAGCAACCCCCGATCCGCATCGGAACCCACCGCCACGCTCGATACGGTTACGTTTTCCTCGCCTAAATCGGACAACAGCTGTTCATAGCTTCCGCCTCCGGCAGACTGGCCGTCCGTCAGCAAAATGATATGCTTGCGCTGGGCGTCGATTTCTTTCATATATTCCGCGGCGGACGCCATAGCCGGATAAATATTCGTCCCTCCGCCGCTCGGGATGGACTGAATCTGTTCCAGCACCGATTCTTTGTCCGTCAACTTTTGCGGCTCGACGACCCACCACGGCGCATCGTCGAACGCGACGACGCCGACCGTATCTTTCGCCCGCATCAGCTCGACGGTGCGCATCGCCGCTTCTTTGGCCAATTCGATCTTGCTGCCGCTCATGCTGCCCGAACGGTCAATGACCAGAATCAGACCCAGCTCGGGAATTTCGCGTTTGCCTTCCAGCTCCATCGATACCGGCAGCGCCTGCTCGATCGGCGTATCGAAGTATCCGCCGAGTCCGAAACTTTGATCGCCGCCGCTCATCATAAATCCGATCCCGTAACTGCGAACCGCCGTTTCGATCGCATCCATTTTGGATTGACCCAACGAATCGCCCGATACGTTGTTGAACAAAATGCTGTCGTACTGCGCGTAATCCGCCAGTTCGGCAGGAAGCTGTCCGGGCGCAATGACCGTCGTATCGATCAATCCCGCGTTTAACGCATTGGTAATATTGGCGGACGTATCCGGTTTGCCCTCGACGACCAGCACGGACGGGTTGCCGGATACGCGCGTAAAAGCAAATGCGGCGTTATTCGCCGACTGCTCATCCCCCGGTAAACTAAGCTCGGCCCGGTACCGGTGCAGACCGGAGCTTTTGGCAAGCCCTTGCAGCAATACGCTGCTTTCTCCCCGCTCGACGCGTACCGTTTGCGAACCAATTTCCACATTGTCTTCGTATAGACGAATTTCGCCCGTGCCCGAGAACGTGCTCCGCAACCTGGCCTCGACGGTAAAAGCTTCGCCCAGATATAATTTCCCCGGCAAAGACAATGAATCGATCGCGGCATCGCGCTCCGTATTGCTTGGCTTTTCCAACACGTCTACCGTGATTCCGCGATTTTTGAGCAGTCGCCCCGTCTCCAGCATATTGCCGATGTTTTCGTCCCCGTCGCTGATCAGCACGATACGCGGATCGCCGCTTCCCAACATTCCCGAAGCCAACTGAAGCGCGCGTTGGACATTGGTGTAATCCGGATCGACAGCCGCATCCAGTCCGCCCAGCGCAGCTTCGCTGCTGAACGTCTGCTCGGCAGAAGCGTCCCGTCCGAACGAGATCATGGCATAATCGTCGCGCTGGTTTTTATTTTCCAACGATGAAGAAATCCATTCCCGATCCTTCTCGCCGTCATCCGCGCTTGAAGAACGGTCCACGGCATAGACGACTTCGTGCTGCCGCTGCACGGTGTACAGTTGAACCCCGGCGAGCAGCAGTACAAGCAGCAGCAAAGCCAACGTACGCAGCGAAGCAGCCGTTCGATGCCGGAACAGCGAGACTCTTGACGGCCCTCGAAAAGCAAAAACCGCGAAGGCGATCAACGGAATCAGCAAGAGTAACAGCCAGGGATGATTAAATTGAACGCCCACGTCGGTACACCCCCCATTCCGTCAACATGATGACAACAATCAGTGCGGCTAGCGGAATCGTAAGCGGCAGTCGGCTCCGATGATCTCCGGCAGTTGCGCTCTGAAGCCCGTCATCCGGTTCACCCGATGCTCCCGCACCTGCAAATACCGGATTCTCCGCTGTCGGCGCAGCCGATTCGGAAGCGTCTGCCCGAACGTCAAGCAGATAGACCGGCGCGTCGTCCAACCCGTTCCCGCTTTGCTCAAAAGCATACAACCCCGGAATACTTGGCGCAATCTGCGACGAAGCAAGCCCCGTATCTCCGCTCGAATCCGAAGTCTGATTTTCGCTCACTGCCTGAGCCGCCCCGTTATTGATCTCAAAAGCAGCTCCTTGCAGCGGACGCCACAGCGCAGACTCCGCCCCGGTTGCGATCGGCACCTCCACTGCGGCTCCCGAAATCGCTCTGCCCAGCCCGCCTCCGCGGCCTCCGGACAACCAGCTTGTCGCGTTGCTGACCAGCACCGGAAACTCGCTGTTTAACGGCAAATCTCCGCTTTGCAGATTGAAGCCGAACCAAAGCGTACGCTGGCCGTTTTCCGTCCCCGCCGCAATGGCAGGACTTCCGCCGATACTTGCCAGTGTTTGAAGCCCGGCCGGCTTGCCTTCCGTTAAAGGTCCGAAGTACGGCTCGCTCAAAGACAAATAACGAGTCACCGGGTGAGCGTTCAGCTCTATGCGCCGATTGCCGGGCTGCCGAGAAGCTTCTTCCCCGCCGATCTTCCAAAGCGCGGCGTTGCCGATCCGTTCTCCCCAGGCTCCGCTTTGCAAAGCAGCAGGCAGTTCCCCCTCAACCACGACAATATCCGGCTGTTCTTCGGGAAGAGGAGGCGTTTTGCTTGCCGTTGTTCCCGTATCCTTTTCGGTCTCTGATGCTTCGGAATCCCCATCGGCAGTCGGAACATTTCCCGACAAATCGAGCCGGCTCACTTCTGCGCCGGACAGACGAAGCGCCTTTTCCAAAAATAGATTCCCGTCCGATAACAGCAGCACTTTCACCGTACCGCCCGTTTCCGGGAAAGCAAAAGCATCGTCGTCAGCCGCATAATCATCCGACTGCCCTGTTAAGCTCAGCCTGTAAACCTCTGCGGCCTCTGCTTGATCAAACGTCACCGTCCGGCGCTCGCCCGGTTGAAGGGTTAACGTCTCATTGCCTTGCGCTCGCCCGTCACCCGATAATTCGACTTCGACTTCAAGCGCCGAATTTCCTGTATTGGCCACCACGCCTACTGCCCGAGTACCCTCCGTGCCGAACTGCTCAATCGACGCATTGCGATAATTTTCTCCGCCGATCCGGCGTACCTCTACCGGAACGGATACAGGCAAGTCGTCCACCCGTTCGCTCCATTGCCCATCCGTATAGACGATAATTCGCGCATCCTGCTGACCTTCCGCTACCGCCGAAGCCAAAGAGATCGCTTCGCGGTAAGAAGTACGCGCATAGTCGGTTTCCAATTCCTCTACGGCACGATTCCAAGCAGCGCGATCATCCGCAGCCGAAGCGACGACTTGAGGAGTTTCCCCCATGCGAATCAACGTCAATGCGCCGTCCGCCTGCCGCGTATCGGCTAAAACTTCGCGTTTGAGTTCATCCAATCGCGTCTCCGCACTCGCTTCGCTGTTGTTCGGTTCCAAAGCAGATACGGCACTCATGCTGGCCGACACGTCGGCGACCACGACCAACGTTCCGCCCGTCCCCGCGTCCGCCCACAAAAAAGGACGCATCAGCGCAAAAGCCAGCAAAGCCGCAGCCAAAATCTGCAACCACATCAGCAGACGATTGCGCAGCTTTTGCCAGGGACGATTCGCCTCCGTATTTTCCAGTACCCTTCTCCATAACAAATGACTGGGTACCGGCGTATCGATAAATTTCCGTTTTAACAAATACATCATCAAGATCAACGGAATGCCGAGTGCAAACCACAGTCCTGCCCACGAACCGATTCCCATCGTTCGCACCTCCTCCCTCTAACGAACCAAGCCCAATTCCCGCATCGTTCCCAGTACCGTTTCGCGCAGCGGCACATCGACGGGAGCCAGCACGTAAGCCACGCCGCGCCGCGCGCAAAATTCCGCCAATCTCCCCCGATACGCAGTAAACTCCTGTTCGTAGGCTTCGATCAAACGTCCGGTCAAAGCCGCTTCTTTAAACGTTCCCAGTTCCGCGTCAATCAGCTTCAAGTCCCCGCTCAGGCGCGGCTGGATCTCTCCCCGCGTCAGCACTTGAACCAATACGACTTCCTGACGGGCCGCCTGAAGTCTCGCCACGGCTTCTTCCAACTCTTCTTCGCCGCGTTCGGTCCAGCAGTCGGAGAAAATCCAAGTCATGCCCGGCAGTTTGGGCAAACGGGACCGGTCTTTGAACGCTTCGGCCAAGTCGCCCCGTCCTCCGGCTTCCGAAGCCGCCAGAAATTCCAGCAAGCGATGGGTCGCGGGACGACCGCGCAGCAGCGGCATGCCGTCGCCGATCCGCTCGTCCACCCGATAGACGCCCAGCCGATCGTATGCGGCGAGCGTCATGTAACCGATGCTTGCCGCAAGCCTAGCCGCATGCAGCAGTTTGGACGGCTCTCCGTCGTCGGCGAACGCCATCGACTGCGAGACATCCAGATACAAGGTGACTTGAAGCTCCTGCTCGTCCAAGTACTGCCGAACCACTTTCCGCCCTGTCCGTCCGTAAACGCTCCAATCGAATCGGCGCACGTCGTCTCCGGGCGAGTATTCGCGATAATCCGCAAATTCGAGCGAAGCTCCCAATTCCCGGGAACGCCGTCTGCCCTGCCGGGTTCCGCGCACGCGCTGACCCGTCGATAAGGTCAACCGGTTCAAACGCGCGATCCAGTCTGCGCTCAGCAGCTCCTCCGGCTTCATCTTGAAGACTCCAGACGGTCGACGATATCCGTAACCAAGGTATCGGGCGAAATGCCTTCGGCTTGCCCTTCGAAATTGAGCAGCAAACGATGGCGCATCGCCGGTTTGGCCGCCGCCAAAATATCGCCGGTCGAGACATGCATGCGGCCTTTCGCGATCGCGCGGACTTTCGATACGGCGATCATGGCTTGCAGGCCTCGAGGTCCCGAACCGAAGCGGACAAACCTTTTCACGGAATCCGGCGACGCCGCCTGATCCGGGTGCGTCATCATCAGCAGCCGAACCGCGTAATCCAGTACGTCTTCGGCAACCAGCACTTCTTTGGCGCCGCGCTGGATATCCAGCAGCGCCGCCGCATCGGCTTGCTTAACGGCTTGGCGGTTAGCCGAAGACGTCGTGCGCCGAATGATTTCTTTCAACTCGTCCGGCGACGGGTAATCCACGTCCAATTTGAGCAAAAAGCGGTCCAACTGCGCTTCCGGCAGCGGATACGTCCCTTCGTTTTCGAGCGGGTTCTGCGTAGCCAGTACGAAAAACGGCTCCGGAAGCCGGTGCGTCGTTCCGCCGATGGTTACGGTCTTTTCCTGCATGGCTTCAAGCAGTGCGCTTTGCGTTTTGGGCGTAGCCCGGTTAATTTCGTCGGCCAGTACGATGCTGCCGAACAACGGGCCTTTGCGGAACTCGCCGGACACGCCTCCTTCTCCTCCGAAATGAATCACGTCGGTACCCGTAATATCGCTCGGCATGAGATCGGGCGTGAATTGAATCCGCGAAAAAGGCAGATCGAGCGCATCCGCGGCCGCGCGGACCAGCATCGTTTTACCCAATCCCGGTATCCCTTCCAGCAGTGCATGCCCTCCTGCGAATACGCACCATAACATCTGTTCGACCGTTTCCGTTTGTCCGACGATGACCTGACCGATCTCCTCGCGCACATCGTCCATCGTTTTTCTCCAGGTCTCGATCCGATCGGTTTCTTGCAGCATGGATTTTCCCCCTTTGACAGCCCTTTGCGGGCCGGATCGATTGTTGTTCAATTACGACTCAGGCCGGATTTCGGTAAAATAGCTCTCGACCAAGCCTTGCACGCTTTGCGGCAAATCGCTACGGCCGATCGAATCCTTCGCCCGTTCGGAATACTCGCTGTACACTTCTTCATAAGGGCGGCTCACGCCGTCAATCGTAGGCGATACGCCTCCGGTCTGTTTGTCGCCGCCGCTGGACGGGCCGTTGTCGGATTGGATATTGCCTTCGCCCTGCAAATCCCGAGGCGTCGTGACCAATTCGCGTCCGCCGCTTCCCCATCCGGCGCCGCTGCCGCCTTGCCCGTTTCCGCTGCCTCCGGAACCCGAGCCTGAACCATTGCCCGAACCCGAGCCTTGACCATTTCCTTGGCCCTGACCTTGTCCCGACCCTTGCCCGGAAGCCGTACCTTGCGAGCCGGAGCCTTCCCCGCTGCCGGAAGAACCCGACTCCCCTTCTTCTCCTTCTGTGCCCTCGCCCGAACCCCCTTCGCCGGAAGATCCTTCTCCGGTTGCGGAACCCGCATCCGCAAGCGCTTCGGCCGATCCTCCGCTGCCCCAGGTATCGGATACCGATATCCCTGCTGCCGCGAGTTCGCCCGCCATATTCATCCCGCTTTGGGCAAGCTGCGCAGCGGCGGCGGAAGCTAGTTCGCTTTGTTCGCCGAGCGATCCGGATTCGGCGGCAGCCGCGGCAAGCTTCTCGGCCAGTTCCTGGATTTGCTCATCCGTCAACTGCCCGGAAGCCGCCAATTCCTCTGCTGCTTTTTTGATCGCTTCCTGCAAAGCCGCCGTTTCTTTGCCGCTTTGCGGCGCTCGTTCGGCGAGATTTTTCAACGCGTTCGCCAGTTCTTTCTTTTGCTGCTCGGACATTTTGGACATCGCGTTTTTCAACGCTTCCGCACGTTCCGCTGCATCCATCGGCGTAGACTTGGCCGCTTCCTGCAAAGCCTGCTGAGCGGCAAGGCGGCGTCCCCAATCCTGCAACTCCTTTTGCTGCCGAGCCGCTTCGTCCGCTTGGCTCCCCAGCTTTTTCATCGCTTCTTCCATCTTGTCCAAAGCTTCTTCGGCACGCTTCGAATCCCCGAGCTCTTTAGCCAGGTCGGACGCCGTTTCAGCCAACGGCGCGCGCGCTTCCGGTTCGATCGGAGCCTCGCTTAATTCTTTTGCCAAGGCTTCCGCCTTTTTCTGCTCCGCATTAATCATGGCTTGCTGCTCCGCACGCTGGCGAAGTTCCCGGTCCATCGGATTCGGTAACACAAGCAGGATGGCGCAGACCACCGCTAACGCAGAAGAAGCCGCAGACATCCTGCCAAACTTCCAGACAAACGGCAGACGCTCTTTTCGGTTGGCCGCAAATTCGCGTCCGTAAGCTTCCGCCTGCGCCCGCTGCCATTTTGCCGCCGTCGATTCCTGCTGCTTAAATTCCAACGCCGTCATCATCAGATCGCGACGTTCTTCCGCCGGATCTGCCGCGTCCATCGCCCGAGCCGCTTCTTCCGGACGAACGGGTTTCAGGAAGGCCGCCGCTGCTCCCGACGCCGTTCCCAAAAGTGCACAAGCCAGTGCCCATATCGCGGCATACGGGATCGGGATCAGATACGCCACTCCAATCAGGATCAGAGCAGCAGTCAGACCTACGGCCAGACCGCGCAATGCAAAAGATCCTGCTTTGAATATTTGTAGCCTGCGCCGTACCGAACGGATCGAAGTCATGATGTTCTCCATATCGATTCCCCTCTCCTTCCCGTTATCCGTCTGATTCCTTCACGATCATTTTTGGGGTGTCTGCGCCGGCTTCATTTCCGCTACTTCGCCTTCCGAAACTCCGTTGTCTCCGGCATTTGCAGCGTGGTCCGAATCATCCGTATGCCGGTTGCGGCGCACCGGACGAATACGGCGAATCGCTACCCACAGGGCTGCAACGATTGCGACGGCGTAAACCAACAGGAATTGAAGCCAGAGCGTAATCGGCGCATCGTCTTGCAAATTCCCGCTGTTCACGAGAAAGGCTTGCTTGGAAATGTTAGGTTCGAAAATACTGATCAATGCCCCTACCGGATTGAGTCCCAAAATGAATCCGACCCATGAGTATTTGGGAGGCACCGAGCCGCTATAATAGGATTGCTGAACGACCGCGTACAGCAGCAGGTAAGCGACGCCCGTGACAACGAAGATCACCAGAGTGATGCCGTAAGTCATAATGACCGCCATAATCGTCCGTTTGAACAACGTCGAGCACATGATGCCGATCGCGCCCAGCAGCAGCATCGTAAACAGATAGAACAAGAATACCAACATCAATTGCGAAGGCGAAATCCCTCCGTATAAAAATACGATACTGTACACCGGCAAAGTCGCCAGCACGATCAGCACCATGAACGCCAGCGACGAAGCCAATTTGCTCAATACGATCGCGGACGAGCTTTGCTGGGTCGTCAGCAGAATGTTAAGCGTCTGCTTTTCCCGCTCGCCGCTGATGACGCCCGCAGTCAAGGCCGGCGTCATGAAGGCGATCAGCACAAGCTGCGCAATACTCAGGACGTAGAACAGAATCCGGCTGACCGAAGGATCGAATCGCATCCCCGTCTGTTGACCTTGGAACCCCATACTGACGTAAATGAACCCGATCGCAAGCAGTCCCAAAATCAACACATACGACAGCAAAGCGATAAACGAGCGCGGCGTGCGCATCCGCAGCCGAAACTCCTTATCCAGCACCGGATTGATCCATAGACTGCCTCCGCTGCCGATTTTGTTTTTCATCTTCATGTCGCCGCTCCTCCCTTCGTGATTTCGAGGAAGACGTCCTCAAGATTGGTCTGGGCTTCATTGAACGATACCACTTCGTATTCCCACTCCAGCACGCGCCGCAACAATTGCATCTGCTCCAGGTCTTGTCCGCTAAAATGCACCTGAATGCCGTTCGCGTCGCTCAGCACCCGGTTCACGTGCGCTTCGTCCCGCAGACGCTCCGCTAGTTCTTCTTGACGACCCAGCGTACGAATATGCAGCACCCGATTGACCCGCATCCGGCTTTGGATATCGGAAACTTTGCCTTGCGCAACCATTCGGCCGTGCTCGATCACGCCGATCTGATCCACCATCTCGGCAAGCTCCGGCAAAATATGCGAGGAGATGATGATCGTTTTGCCCATCCGCTTCAGTTCTTTGAGAATCTCGCGCATTTCGATCCGCGCCCGAGGGTCCAGACCCGAAGCCGGCTCGTCGAGAATCAGAACTTCGGGATCATGCACGAGGCTTCTCGCCAGGCACAGACGCTGCTTCATCCCGCGGGACAAACCGTCCACGTAAGCTTCTTTTTTGTCCGACAAATTGACGAGTTCGAGCAGTTGAGGAATCAGCTTCTCACGCTCGGCCCGCGCAATCCCGTAACTGGCTCCGTAAAAATGAAGATATTCGTCTGTTTTGAAACGGTCGTACACTCCGAAAAAGTCCGGCATATATCCGATTCTGCGGCGTACTTCTTTGGGATGCCGAGTCACGTCGAAGCCGCTGACTTTGGCAATGCCGGAATCCGGCAGCAGCAGCGTAGCCAGAATCGACATCGTCGTCGACTTGCCCGCCCCGTTGGGACCGACGAAACCGAACACCGTACCCGCGTCAATGTTCATGCTAATATTGTCCAGCGCCTGAAAATTGCCATAGCGCTTGCTTAGGTCCTTGATCTCAATCATGGCTGCACCGCTCCTTTCAATTTGATTTGCGGCATCGCCATCGTAGTCCATTCGTTCACTCGAACGCGGATTTGCACCGTATTGCCGTCGTTCACGTAATCCGCAGCATTATCGTAAGTGTTGGAGACGCCTCCCGCTTTCCAATCAACCGGTTCCCAATCGCCCGAAGTTTCGTTCCACAGCTCGAAAGTCGCAGTCTGGGTCCGTCCGTCCGGCAAATTCACGTCCAACTGCGTGTAATCGACCTCGCCGACGGACGGCAGCGTAAAGCCGATCGTCATCGTGCCCGGCGAAGCGCTAAGCCGTCCCATGCCGTCATCGCTGACCTGCGTCGTATTCGTATGGATGACCGAACCGCCCACGTAACCGTAAGGGATATTGATCTCGCCGTTTTGTACCAGATCTACCGACACAGGCTGCGTGTACATGCTGATCCGGTCGTTGCTGATCGACTTGCCGCCGACATCCAACGTATCGTCCGAATTTTCCGCGAAAGCGATCAGGAAGGCATTTTCGATCCCGGCATCGCCGTTGACCGCGCTGCCCGCTTGAATGTTTTGCGTCATCGAGCGTTGACGGATATACGGATCGTTCGCCGAACTTTGCGACGGGAACAGATAGCTTCCGATATCGTAGTAACCGGAAGACAATGTGACCGAATTTCCGAGCGACGCCGATCCGCCCGGCTCCAAAGTGCCCAGCTTATACAATTTGCCGCCGGCGATGATCGCGGCGTCGCTGAGCGGCATGTCCGTCTCGTTCACCACGCTGCCGCTGACTTGGCCTTTTTCGTCGGCCGTAAGTTTCGCGGCCAACCGGCCCGTTTCGATGCTGCCCGGTTCTTCCACGCCGAATTTGGCGACGGACCAGTATGACATATCGCCCAGGCGAAGCTGCGTGGCGTCAGGTTCTTCGCGAACGAAATTGCCCAATTCGCCGCTGACCAGACCGTTATTGCCCATCCAGGCATCGGTGCTCATCATCGATACCTGCGTTCCTTTCGGAAAATCGACCGTGTAACTGCCCGAATTCGGCACGAACAAAGCGGTGGAGCTGCTTCTTACTCCTTTGCCCTCGCCGTCCATTTTCACATAGCTGATCGTATGCGCAAGCTCGTTCGTTTTATCCGACGAACCGGCCATGTAGATTGCGGCGCTCGATATGATTGCCACCACCGGGATGAATACCCACGCCCATTCGCGCTTGTCGAACTTGCGCAGCACCAGATACAGGATCGGCGCTACGACGATCACGTAAACCAGCAGCATCCATACAAGTCCGCTGAGCTTCGGCATGTGCAGCGACGGAAAATAATCGAGCATGTACGACATGTTGTAATAAGAGTTGCCGTACATGCCGCCGTTCATGTTCACGGGCTGAAGATCGGCTTGCAGCAAGCCGCCCCACAGATCCGCGCTGCCCGCCCAGGAAGACAACGGTTCAAGCGCAAGATCGTAAGCCGAATACCAGACTCGGCCGGCTTGGGCCGATATTGAAGCGATTAACGGAATACCGTCGTTGTCGTAACGCACGTCGGCTTCCGGCTTGGCGGAAGCTTGCGTCGCCGTCAGCGACGTACCGGCAGGCAGCGCTTTGCCTCCGCCTCCGGAAGCCAGCGGTGCCGCGGATACCGATACCGTTCCTCCCGATGCTTCCGCCGGCGACAGATCAGCCAACGCGCCGACCGTTTTGGCATATCCCGCGCCGCCGCCGAATACAAGCGTGCCGCCGCGCTCTACCCAGGTCCGAATCGCGTTATTTTGCTCTTCGCTCAGCGTGTCCGAAGCGAAATCGTTCATGACCAATACGTCAAGACCGTCAAGAAGCATCGCATCGTCGCCGATATCGGCCGCGTCGAGCGGGACGATGCTCACCTGTTGTCCTCTGCCTTGAAGCAGGTTCAGGAAATTCATCGTGTCGGGATCGGAAGCCAGTACGCCTACCAAGCCTCCGTATTGACTGGAACTCGAAAGGTAAGAACGGCCTTCGCGGAAAGGCAGCGAATCCCCTTTTTCCACCGAGCCGGAATAAAACCGGACCATGCTCGTATTCCGGGAATACGAACCGCCCGGAATAGCCAGCGTCACTTCTTTGGCCGTGCCGGCCGGAAGCTCGACGCGGCGCACGTATGTACTTTCGCTCATTCCGTTTTGAGGCGCGACCTGCACCACAAGGTCACCCGATAAGTCCCGGTCGCTGGTCAACGTCACTTTAAGCGGATTCCATCGACCGTCGTTAATCTTCCCTCCGTAACCGAATTCGGTGGTTACTTTGAGACCGCCTTCGGCGGCTGCCGCACTCGTTTCCGCAGGCAGGATCGGCAATAAGGCCATGATCAGAGCAAGCGGAAGCAGCAGCGCCATGCAACTTTTGGCTGCTCGTTTCGTCCATGCAAACATAATATTCTCCTTTCGCCTTGTAAGCCTTCAGAGCGCATGCACGCCATAAATAGCTAAATTTTACAACCCCAGCAACGACAGCGGCCTGTTGATCGCTCAACAGGCCGTCCTTATGCGCCTTGCGGCTGCAAGATGATATGGAATCGGCTGCTGAGACTTCCCCTTATTAAAGACGACTTTCAGCAGCTTTTTGTTACGAAAACAATAGTTTACGGTTTTGTCTTAATTAAAAACGACCGTTTTGTTGTGATGCACCAAAATGCGGTCTTCCGCATGCCATTTGACGGCACGCGCCAATACGACCCGTTCGATCGTGCGGCCGATCCGCTTGAGTTCAGGCACGTCGTCGCGATGACTGACGCGCTGCACGTCTTGCTCGATGATCGGGCCTCCGTCCAGCTCTTCCGTCACGTAGTGAGCCGTCGCGCCGATAATTTTCACGCCGCGATCGTACGCTTGCGCATACGGCTTGCCGCCGACGAACGCCGGCAGGAACGAGTGATGGATGTTGATGATGCGGTTGCGATAGTTTTCGATGAAATAAGGCGAGACGATCTGCATATAGCGCGCCAATACGATGAGATCGATATCGTCGCCGACCGCTTCCAACTGCTGGCGCTCCGCTTCCGGTTTGTTGTCTTTCGTGACCGGAATATGACGATATTCGATACCGAAAGACTCCACGTATTCGCGCATATCAGGGTGATTGCTGACGACGACCGCGATTTCCGCGTCCAGATCGCCCGCTTGCCATTGCCACAGCAGCTCCACCAGGCAGTGGTCTTCTTTGGAGACGAAAATCGCCAATTTTTTCTTTTTGGCCGCGCGATAGATTTTCCAATCCATCGAAAAACGCTGCGCGATCTCTTCGAAGTCCGCTTCCAGCTTCGATTGCTTTTCCGTCAGTCCTTCCAGATCGAACTCGACCCGCATGAAGAACATGCCGCCGTCCGGGTCCATCGTATATTGGTCCGACTGTACGATATTCGCTCCGTGATCGAACAAGAAACGAGAGACGGCCGACACGATTCCCGGACCGTCCGGACATGAAATAAGCATGCGCGCCCGGTTTTCCGGCTGCTGCTGACCTGCGGAACCCGCAGTTTTGATATGAAGCTCCATGATTCTTGAATCCCCCTTAGATCTGGTAACGACGCTTATGCGCCTAAAAATTAAAAACGGGTCAACGCTTCCTTGCCTGCCAGCACGCCGATCAAACGTTTGTTCAGGTCTTCCTCGGACGCGTTAGGCAGAACTGCCGCTTCCGCGGCCAAATCGTATAAACGGTCAAGCGGCTCGCGAGGATCGGCTTTTTTAGCCTTAGCATCATTTTTCAGCACCGACCATACATCCAACGTGAAAGCGCGGGGATCGATTCCTTGCGATGCGAAGAACGCGTGCAGCTTCTCGACGTCTTCCGCGAAGCCTGCACCAAAACGCTCACCTACGTTGCCGCGCAGAAGCGCGATCTCGACTTCGTACATCGGACGCTGCGTTTTGACATCCTTACCGATCCACGGCGTTTCCAAAATGAACGGAAGATGGCTCAGCGACGAATGATTTACGACCTTATTGATCGCGTCAAAACCGATAAAGCCCGCGCCGATCGGCGTATGACGGTCTTTTTTCGCTCCGGACGGATTTTTACTATCATTAATATGCATCACGGCAAGACGGTCCAAGCCCACGATATCGTCGAACTGCTTCAGCACGCCGTCGAAGTCGCCCGCAACGTCGTAGCCCGCGTCGTGAATATGGCACGTATCCATGCAGATGCTCAAACGGCCGTTGTCCGGAACTTTGTCAATGATCCTTGCCAGTTCCTCGAACGAGCGGCCGACTTCCGTGCCTTTGCCCGCCATCGTTTCGAGCGCGATATTGACGTCCGTTTCCGCGACGCCTTTTAACACTTCAGTCAGGCCCGCCGCGATCCGTTCGATGCCGTACTCGACGTCTTTATCCGTAAACGCGCCGGGATGCAGCACGATTTGCTTCGTTCCGATCGCATGCGTGCGACGAATTTCTTCCTGCAAAAAGCTGACGCCCAGCTCATACGTCGCGTCTTTGTACGAGCCCAGATTGACGATATACGGCGCATGCACCACGATCTCGGGCACGCCGTTTTTCTCCATCAACTGGCGGCCTTCTTCGATATTCATCGTCTCGATAGGCTTGCGCCGCGTATTCTGCGGAGCCCCGGTATATATCATGAACGACGTCGATCCGTAGCTATTCGCTTCGTTCGCCGCGCTCACCAGTCCCTTATCCGAAAAGGACACGTGGGAGCCGATTTTAAGCATGGTTCATCCTCCTCTTTGTCTGCGGTCGCTGCCGAATAACAACAATAACCGTCCAAACCTTGTTTCATTCTAACGTGAAGCGGGCAAAAAATCCATGAATAAGCATTAAGTACAGCACGCATTTATCATTGATTTGTATTCCGAAGGCGAACGGCGTTTAATAATAGTAGAAACAGGCACATAGGGAGGTCAAACATGAAGATCGCGATCAGCGGAGGAACAGGATTCATCGGACGGAAATTAACGGAAAGACTGATTGGATCGGGACACGAAGTCATCGTCATTTCACGAAAAAAAGCAGAGCAAGCCGATAACTCGGGTTCGGCGACGCTAACCTGGGACGAAATCGCTCAAGACCCTATGCGCCTTAACGGATGCGACGGCATCGTCAACCTAGCGGGCTCGTCGCTCAGTCAACGCTGGACGGAAAAATCCAAAGCAGAAATGGAACGTTCCCGATTGGAAGCGACGCGAAAATTAACCGAAGCGCTTCGGGGATTGGAGCAGTCGCCGTCCGTGTTTATCCAAGCGTCCGCAATCGGGATCTATGGAACGGATGAGACGAAGGTGTTTGACGAAACCGCGCCGGCAGGCGGACAGGACTTCCCTTCTCGTTTATCCGTAAAATGGGAAGGTTCGGCGAACGACATCGAACGCATGCCGGAAATCAGAGTCGTCAAAATGCGAATCGGGTTAGTCATGGGGCAAGAAGCAGGCGTATATCCGGTTCTGAAACTTCCTTATAAACTGATGGGCGGAGGACGCCTAGGCAGCGGAAAACAGTGGATGTCCTGGATTCATATCGACGATCTGACCGCCCTGTTCGAGTTCTGCCTAAGCCGTCCGCAGATCGAAGGCCCGGTAAATGCCGTTGCTCCCAACGCGGTCAGACAAGATGAGTTGGGCCGGACGATCGGGCGCGTCATTCATCGCCCGCATTGGTTTCCGGTTCCGTCTCCGCTGATGAAAGCCGCGCTCGGCGAAATGTCGTTGATGGTGTTGGGCGGCCAGCATGTGGTGCCGACTGCGGCGGAGCGCGCGGGGTTCGAGTTTGCTTATACGGATGCGGAACAGGCGATTCGGGCTTTGGAAGGACAGTGATATTGAGGAAACCGATCAATTCGCGGTTTCTACCAGAGTTTTCCGGCTGCCTCATGTTCGCTTCCGCGCAATTGAACCCCATATTCTCCTATTGTCTACTTTGATCGCGATTCCAAGCGAAAGAGCCTGATTCGTCTTTTCCGAATCGGCTCTTTTATTGTTATGGCGTGTTCAAAACTTGGGTGTCAATTGCTCCTTCAACTTTTTTTTGTTTATTCGTTTATTAAGCGATAAATCATCATGGCCGCTTCTGCTCGTGTCATATCCGCAGCCGGCTTGAATGTACCGTCGGGATATCCTTGGACCAGACCTTCAAATACGGCTTTCTCTACAGCCGAACGTGCCCAGAGCGATACATCCGACAAATCCAAAAGGATTGCGGCATTTGAAATCGGCGGCTGATTCCCGTATTTTGCGTTTACCAACATGCGCGTTGCCTGCTCTCGATTAATCTTGCGATTCGGGCCAAACTCCTTTTCACTAAAACCTTGTGCGATTTCTTTCGAAACCGCGATTTGTAACTCACGCGTATACCAAGCTGATTTCTCGATGTCTTGATACGGAAGCGCTATGGCTTTTTCCGGCGTCAGTTGAAGCGCACGAACAACTAAAGCTGCAAATTCCATACGCGTAATAGCCTGTGTCGGCTCAAAACGATCAGCTGTAATGCCCTTGATTACTCCTTGATCCGCTAACATGTTGATTTCTGCGCTCGCAAAAGAAGATGCGGTATCCATAAACCGAACAGTTGTTGTTACGGACTGCGCAACTACAGGATTCGCTGATACTTGAGGCTTTTCCTTCGTCATTTCTGCAATAGGCCCTTCTGCGTTCCGATCCGATAAGTTCTCAGAAAGCTGCCCCCCTTTAGGCGGTAGCGGCTGCGTTTCAACGTTCAACACCAGACCGCCTAAACTTTCTCCGACTTCATTTTTTGCCACAATCGTGTACGTATATAAAGTGCTTGCCCGAAGCGGAACCAACTTATACGTACTTTCGCCTTCTTGGACTTCGCCCACTATTTTGCCGACTCGGTCTTTAATCAGGTAAGTCGTCCCCTTCGGTACTCCGCCGTTGAAGATTAAACTTACTGACCCAGCATCGGAAATCCAGGTTACTAACTTCTCCGTCAAGTTCGCTGGCAGCAGTATCACTTCAAATTCTGCAGGTTTCGACAAGTACCCGGAATCATTATCTGCAATAAGCGTATAGTAATGCTTCGTACCCGGATTTAAATCTTCGACTTTAATCGGAGAAGTTGTTCCGCGCACAACCTCTATTCCGTCTTCATAAACGATGTAGGCTTTTGCGCCTTCCGATTCTTTGAATTCAATTTCAAACGAAGTATCCGAAACTTTGATATTCAACGAATCTGTCGATACGGAAAGCGATGGCGTAATAACCTCAAACCTTATAGGGCTACCTTCTCCTGCTTCATTTACCGGAACGAAATCGTACGCATAAGACGTGTTCGGCTTAACTTCTTTGTCGGAAAACTCTTTATGCGCGAACGGTATTGAAGTGATTGTTTCTCCGTTTCGCCGCACGATATATTCCGAAACTTCTTTGTTCGTATCCGGTAATTTGACTGTAATTTCATCGGAAGCCACAGCCATAGGCGCCAAGCCGATCAAATCGGCAACACGAGTCACCACTGTAAATACGGTCGGCTCGGAACGAAGACCATGCGCATTGACTGCATAAGCGCGAAGATAGTATCTTTTCCCGTCCTCCAAGCCTTGAAGCTCGGTTGCCGAATCAATGCCTGAATAATACATCTCGGATTCGTCATCGGACACGACTTCGTAATGGTCAGCTCCCGTAATCGATTCCCATTCCAAAACAGCCGTCGCTGGCGTCATTGTCTTTACATTGACTGAAGGAGCTTCCGGCTTGGTCATGACGAGAAGAGATGCATATTCTCCCTCGCCCGAAGCATTGATCGTTTTGGCATACAGCGTATATACTTTCCCGGGCTCTAAATTTGTGAATGTATACGTCGTCCCTTGCGCCTCATACTCGCCATTTTCCCCTCGCACCTTATATCCTGTTGCGCTATCGTCTTGATTCCATCCCACGGTTACCGAATTTTCCGTGATATTTACGCTATTCAGGCCTGTCGGCGCTTTCGGTTTAGTTAAAAATTCGACTGTCGTTGCCTTTCCGTACCCTTGTGCATTACCTGCTTGTATTTGCACGAGGTACCGGCTGCTGCCTTGCAATGCAGATAGCGTATACGGGGACGCAGCCGTAACATACGTCTCTCCGTTCACCGTGAATTTATAATGGGTAGCCCCGTCCAAAAATGCATAATCGAATGTAGCGCTTGTTTCCGAAACGTTTACTGCTGTCGTTTCCGGCATTTGATCGGGAACAGTCGTTGTGGTCCGCAGCGTAGATTCGCCGCTTCCGCTTTCATTTATCGGCGTTAATTTTACTGTATATGTTCTGCCGGGAATCAATTGCGCAAAAGATGCGGACCTATCCGAAACTTCAACCGTATCCAGCCGATCGCTTCCGGATAAAAGCTGGACTTCGTACGTCTCGGCATTTTTGACTCCCGACCACTCTGCGGTCAAAGATGTGGAGGACACATCTACAAGCCTCAACGTTTCGTCTTTCGCAGGAAGCGTTCGAATTTGCAATTGATCTGCCTGCTCGCCTTCACCAGTCTCATTTACGGCTGCAAGCGAGTAACTGTAATCAGTGCCAGCTTCCAAACCGGAATCCGTATATGTCGTCTCCGTTACGCTCAACGCTTCTTTATTATGTCCGTACAGCATGTATGACAATGCGGATTCAACAGGTGACCAATCCAAGGTAATCGTATCATTCCCGGTAAAGATCGAATGAAAGCGTCCTGGCCGATCCGGCAACGTCAAAAAGCCGATCGAAGACGATGCACCTTCGCCTGTTGCGTTCAAGGCTGAAATTTCTGTTATGTACTTTGTGCCCGGCGACAATCCTGTTACGCGTACCTCAGGATCAATTGCCCGATCCGAGAATACGATTCCACCTCCCAATGATGAGCGTACGACCACGTTATAAGCATCCGCGCCTACAACCTCATCCCAAACCAAAGACATATTTTCACCTGTAGCATTTATCGCTTGAACTTGCAGGTTTGCCGGCGTTCCCGGATAGGTCAACGCGGAAGCCGTGGTCTTAACCGAACCGACATGGTTGCGCACGACTAACTCATAGTGGTTTGGTGTTCCATCAAGAGCTGCATGATCCGTAATTTTAAGCTCCGGGTATGCGACCGAATATTCCGCACGGGTATCCGTATTGCGAACCGTATACGCATATCCGTCGGTTACCGATGTACTCGGTCCTTGCCATTCCAGTTCGACTTCCGTATTATTTTTCGGCGTGACGGTCAAAAACTCGGACGTCGGCGACCGCGGCGGCATCTGGATTTTATAAGGTTCGGACGTAAACAACGCCTGGTTACCCGCCAGATCGAACACTCTTACATGCAAGTACCAAATGCCTTCATCTTCTATGCTGATACGACGATCATCGGGTATCGCGGACCATGAATCCGGTTCGTCTTCGGTTTGTGTTACTGCATATTCGATCGTCTTGATTCCCGAATGCTCGTCTCTCGCACTCACTTCGACGGAAATCGTATCCGAAGACCAGTCTTTTCCGTTTTCCGACAATTGAATTTCCGAAGGCTCCCGATCAATGCGCGCAACCCCGGTTACTTCTTCGCTTAGCAAGCCTGCCGCATCGCGAGCTCGCGCCGTAATCAGATAATTCCCCGTACCCGATATGTTACCCGCGGAGCCAGTTTCATAGTCCCCTTCCCCTATTTTGTACTCATATTCCAAAGGAGCCGCCGAAGAGGAATTTGAAATTAAAAAAGAAATATCTTCGTTTGTCCAATTCAAGTTTTCCAACGTTAATGTAGGCGTTGTCGGAGCCGTACGCACGATACGAGCTTCACTCGTCGCCTTCGGTCCCTTATTTCCGATAGCGTCCTCGGAGTAAGCCGCAATAGAGGTCGTGCCTTCTTTTGTTATTTCAAAAGGAGCCGCGTACTTCGAGAATGTAGAACCTCCATCTGTTGAATAATAGGTAGCTTTGAAATTGTCGTCCTTGCCGTTTTCGATCTCGACACGTACAGAACCGTTCGACCAAAAAGTCGGAGTAACCGAAATCGTTGGCGCAGTAGGCAATGTTCTATCCACGGTGATGACCCCTGTGTACGGGTAACTGTTTGAACCCCCGCGGGCATCCGTTACCGTAATCAAAATCGAATCATAAGATCCGTCTCTGATTTCAGCCGGGTTCCATGATAGAGTCCAGGCGCGAGGCGCACTTGTACCGACAAGCGTTGTTGATTTCTCCACACCGTCAATTGTCGCACTCACTGTTACATTTTCATGATCTTGATCCGTCAAGGTTCCTTCAAGCATCAAAACCTCAGACGTTGCGGATACTTCAATGTCTGAATTGGATAGCGTAGCCGCAGGCGCGTTATTCAGACCTTTATAGACGTACCAATAACCGTCTTTTTCCCCGTTGTTAGGATAAGCAGCAGGAGCGGAACCCGAGACGATGCCAAGCAAAACGCCTTTCACTTTTATAGGAGAAGCTTCTACAGACATATAGCCATTCTTTCTGTTTCCAAAATGCGTATAGTTTTCATTTCCGGATGCTTGTTCATAATAGTTAGAAAGTTTAATAAGAGTATTATAATTTCCTAATTGATACACTTCAGTAGATCCGCTTTGTCCTGTCGTTCCTTCTCCGTTACTCCAGTATTGCGAAGGCCCTGAATTTGAGTAGGAGACCGCGTTACCGCTTATGCCTATAACTCCCGTATCCTTGTTAAACGTATATGAGCTGTAACCGGAGATGTAAGCATATTGCGACGGTATACTGGAATACTGCGACCAGTCCTCTTTTAATTGAAACTGAGGTTTTTGTATTAAAGAATATTTCTCCCAAGCATAATTCGGGGCTGCTTGAGCCGTTTGTACGCCGATCCATGACCAGCCGATAAAAAGTTGCGATATCACCAACAAGATAGCGATTATTTTCCGCGTCTGTTGATTCTTATGCTTATTTTTCATTTGACTTCACGCTCCTTTGGAAACATAGAGGATTAACTCTGATCTTAAAAACCAATAAAAAGAAACATCGCGTAATTAGAGTCTCCTCTACGTCAGCGGTGCTTCCGGCTGTTGAGTATACGATTAATCAAAAATAGCTAACTACATTTTAAGGTGTAAGAAATCCCGGCAATTTTAAACGTATCCCCCTCGTTCAAATCGTAACTTTTATACGGCGTCAACGCTTCGCTGTTCAGAATCGTACCGTTGCGCGAACCGATATCTTTAATCGTGCAATGTGAGCCCGTAAGCTCCAGCTCGACATGAGCCCGCGATATTCCTGCTACTGTTTCGACATGCTGGGAGATCTCCTCCGAACGACCGATGGTAAAGCTTCCAACCGGCAAAACAATGCTTTTAGGCAATGAACCATTCTCCAGCCGTTCCAATCGGTACTGAGAGGCGCCGGAAGGACTGCCTGGATGACCTGCTCCGCGTCCTCCGTCCAACATGACGGTTGGCTGAGAAGCCGGAGGAACCAGCATTCCTGTTCTTGGAACCGCAGAATGCGAGGGAGTAAATTCATTCGGCGATACATGACCTTCGGAGTATCCGTCCTCGCCCCGAGGCCCTCCATAAGGCTGCGAAGGCTTGAGGAAATCCGGAAGCTGAAATCTTTCATTGCCTGAGTCTCCCGGGGCATTCCGTTCCCCGGCAACGTTTTTGTTGGCGGCCGGAACAGTCCCGCTTTCCTGCTGCCCATAGAATACCCGATGACCCGAAGTTCCTCGCGTTTCCTTCCATGAAGAGGAAAGTGCCGCTGCTTCCTCTTCCTCCTGCATGCGATCTGCATCACGTTTACCGAATTTCAATTTGCGCGCCCAACCGAGATACGCAAATACGAGAAGAATAGGCGTCGCTACTACGCAAATCAATAAAGTAAAAGTTGCGGGACTATCCAAATATAAAAATTTCCACAAAACAGCCAGCAGCATGACACAGATCAACGGAACGACCAGACGTCCATTTTTATTGTCTTCGACAGCATCTTCAGATTGTAAGTCACTTCCCGAATGTTTTTCCGTTGACCGCGCTTTATCTTTACTGCTTCGGCGGCTGCCGCCGAATAGACCACGACGCCCGGCAGCCTCATCTTCCTCTACGGCCGAAGCTTCAGCCATCGATTCCGATCCCCATTGTGCAGCAGGCGCTTGAGCACGGACTTTACCAGCCGGAATAGCTTGTTGGTGCTGCATGGCGTTAGGATGATTCATCGGAAAAGCCGAAGCCGGATCCCCGTAAGCAGCGCCTCCGCTTGATGCGGCAGAGAATGCTCCATATGTATTTTCTTCCGACCAGCTGGCTTGTGGCGTAGAACTGCCGTAACCATTGCCGTTGTTATGAGAGCCTCGCGCTCCTTGCATGTCTCTATAGTCTCCCATTGGCGCAAACGGCTTGGGAGCCGCCGCACCTGCCGCAGCCAAGCCCCCCGTGGGTTGCTTACCGCTCCCGGCCAACAGACCGATCAACAGATTCTTCAAAGATTGCAGCGAAAACGAAGATTGCTCGCACATTTGCAAAATACGTTGCACTCCGCTTCCTCGCAAATCGTCTACGGAAGCCATCCAACGTGCCGCAAGTCCGCCGATCCGTTCCCGGCTCGGCGCAAGCTCAACTGATTTGTTCAATGGCAGATAAGTCAGATAAACCGTTCCTTCCGACAAAGGCCCTTCCACGAACATATAGTCCTCTTTAAGCAAAAATCCGTTCGGATTCAGCATATAAGTCATCCCGTATTCAAGCGCCGTAACAATTTGCAGCAGCAGCGCATAATATTCGACCAATGTGATTTTTTCCGTTCTCATGCAAGTCGACAACATTCGTTTGCCGCCGATGTTATAATGCAGTTCCGCCTCGGCATCCACTTCGCGCACGTGCAGATCGAGCACGTGCGGAACGTTCGAAGAAGCCAACATTTTGACTTGAACGCGGTTCAAATCTTCCCCGCTCAGTTTCCGTTTGCTTTTCAGTACCATATAAGTCGTATCGCTCTGAACGAAATCGGTGACAAACTCTTCCACTTCCAACACTCCTTAGTACATATAAAAGTATCCGGCCAAAGCGCCGGGCAGAACCGCCCACATAAAAGGAAACGTCAGATGATTAGCCCGATCCGAGGTAATCGGCGCGAGGCTGCGAAACATAAACACGCCTACAAAGCTGCTAAAAATCCGTTTGATGCGGCGCATGCTTTCGCGGCGCCAAATCAAAATGCCGAGGCCGATGGCGCCTGCAAACAAAATGGAGTAAAGTAGCGTTTGAGCAGCAAACAAAGTCCCCGTCCAAGCACCGATCCCGGCAAACAATTTGACGTCTCCCGCTCCCACGGCACCCAGCAAATAGAGCACGAACAAAACAACAAATCCGATCGCGCACCCTTTCGCCGCAAACAACAATCCGTCCAACCCGTGAACAGCCCCCTGATAAATCAGCCCAGTAAGGACAAAGCCCAAATTAAGCCAGTTCGGGATTTTTCGGGTTCGAACATCCGTCATGAATGCGACAGCCAAAAAACAACCGCAGCCGATGTAGGCCAAGATATCGTTCATTTTGTTCCCCTCGTTTCTTTTTCCTGACTTGTCCTAACGCCCGCGATACCGCACCGATCCTTGTGTATGATGTCCGATTTGCGGTATCGCCGGCGTTATGCCCCGTCTTCTTGTTCGTTATTTACTCAGGCACTTTAACCTCAAAGGTAGCTTCTGCCGTCGCTCCGCCGCCGGCTTCTACCACAAGCGCCCACTCTCCCGGTGTCGTATTGCCTCCAACCAGCCAAGTCCATGAAATGTTTCCGGAAGCGTCTGCCGTTTGCTGTCCCAGATAACGCGCCCGGCTATTCCCGCTTTTGTAGACGACTTTAATGGTTGCGGTCTGTCCGGGTTCGACCTTTGCCGTGACTGTTGCCCGGCTGCCCCGATAAGCGGGACTGGGTACGGACGTAATCGAAGCCGAACCGCTCGTCGCGCCCGATGTGGTTTCGCTCGTCGCTGCCGTTTCTCCCGTGTCGCCGATCCACGCACGCTCTTCAGCTTTTGCACGAATGGACATGACTTTTCCCGTAAACGGAACCTTAAGCGGCATTTCGTAGGTCAGTTCGACGCCAAAGTAAGGCTGGTTGCTTGCTCCGGTCGTCGGAATCGTAATCCCGATCACATGAAGCTTGTCCATATCGAGCGGTCCGTCCTTAATCAAAGGCTGGAGCAACGGCTTAATAACGGGATCAAGCACAGCCGAAGAAATCTCATCCTTCAGCGTTTGCAAAGGAACGTCTCCGCTTGCCGCGGCTTCCGCTACCCAGCCTCCGATCGGCTCGGGAAGCGAAGATGCATAGGTAGCTGCCAATTCGCTGAAGGATATCTTTGAAAATCCTTGAAGGCCCTTCGCAATAGGCTCCGTTTTGCTTAGATGATCTGCAGCCATTTGGACCGGATACAAGTGTGTAGACACCTGTTTGGCAGCTTCGGAGGCAGTCGTTTGCAACACGGTTGAATAGGCCGTCATCTGCACGATATAAGCCAAGAAGATGAAGGTAAAAAGAAAAATAGGCAGGACAAGCGACGCTTCTACGGCGATACTGCCCCGTTCACCGGCTGTTCGCCGGAGCTTGTTGTACACTCGCTTCATGTTCCGCCTCCGTCAATCAATAAGAATAGTCCGCTTGCAGGTCAACCGTGTACTCCTTGCCTGTCCAAGTACCGCCGCCAACGCCAAAGGTCTTCATAACACCCGGCAGGAACCAGATCGGCATTGAGATCGCTGTATCCCCGGACAGGTAAGTATAGTGATCGTCCGGATTAACGCCTGTATCGAAACGGATCAGGGCCAACATTCGCGACAAGCGATTATCGTTGCCGGGGTGGGCGAATAAAAATAGTCTTAAGTGATCTTTATAAGTCAGCTTGATCGGAAGGGTCTTGGCTAAGTCGATATGTCCTTGGGTTGCAAGTTTGGTCATATCTCCTACTGCTGCGATCAAACCTTCCAAAATCGCTTTCGCCAGGATCACGAGCGGATTGCCGTACACCAGAATTTCCGGATCGATGAGTGCTTCCATAGTCCGAATCGCCAAACGCATCGCGAAAATCTCACCGTAAGCCGCCGCCAGATTCCCGCCCGGATTGCCGAATCCATAGATGATGTACTCCAGCTCTTGCTGATCGATCGAAAGCAGTTCGGCTGCCGCCGCTCCACTGATTGTGGCACCCGGTTTCATAAAAGCTTCAACCTTGGAAAAATCAAAGTTGGAAAAATGATCGGAGGCGTATTCGTTTTGCAGCAAGCGATCGCCTGTCGCGTCCAAAAGTTCCGAGATCCCGCCGAAAAATCCATCCATTTTTTCCATTGAATCTTTGCCTGCGGCGGCTGGATCTTCTTCTCGTGTCGTTGTCTCTAAAGCTTCGATCGACGCTCGATTCAGATCCACGTTTTCCTGAAAATATTTCTCGACTTCTTTGAAATTTTCCAGATTACCTTTTGATTCGGAAAGGAACTTAATCAGTTCATTTGCTTTTTCAAGCTCGTTTTTCGCATCTTTTTCAAAACCTTTGCGTTTCTCATCATCGGCCCGGTGTTTGGCAAACGTTGCTTCGATCTCCTTAATCACGCTTCCGCCGCTCCCGTATCGATCTCTGTACTCGGAAGACGCCTGACCCGCAGTAGCGACGCTCAACTTCAAGTTATACGCACTCATTCCAGAATTGCTAAAAGCTTGCGCCAACAATCCTTCCAGTGCTTCGACTTTCGATTTCATCCATACAAAGTCTTCTTCTTGCTTCTTAATATGGTTTCCCATCTCCGCGAAAAATTCAGCCTTCAAAGGCAGCTTTTCCATTTCTTCGCGAATCTTCGCCGTATTACCGGACGGACCGTTTTCTGCACCCGGAATATCCGAATTCGTAACGTTGTCATATGCGCTATCCGCACTTCGGGTACCGATCGTTGCGATGACCGCCGCCATTTCCGCATTCAATTCTTCGGCTTTTTTCAAATGCTCTCTAGCCTTGACCATGTCATTGCTATGCGGAGGAAAAGCTCTGCCGACGATACTATTAATGCGTGACGTAATGCTTCCTGATCCTCGTTCATACTGATCAATCTTCAGCAGCAAATTAAGCCATTCTAAAAAACCGGGATTATCCTCTTCTGTCGTTTCTCCCTCTATCGCTGAAGGTACGGGTATTTTTTCAGGCGGCGGAGTTTCATTAGAAACCCGTTCCTTCTGCACCTTGTAATCATGGTACTGCGCAGCCATATCGGTTGCCTTAGATACGCTCCCGCTAAGCGGAATATCTGAAATATCGCCAGTACCGCCGCTTCCGGCTGTCCCGATGTTCTCTACCAGCCCATCCGTGCGCCGCCCGGCTTTCTTCATTAAATCCAGCATTTTGTCCAACTCGGCTTCACGTTTGTCATAGAGCTTTTGCACTTTTTCCAGCACTTCGACCGCACCTGAAGCTTCTTTCATCGCCTGCGACATCGGTTTGAACCGCCCCACGACTTCGATCGCAAAATTGACGGGCGCTTTATATTTCATTTCTTCATTAATTTGCGTTTTAAAAACTTCATAATTGCCCAATTCGCGACTAAGCTCTACGGAAGAAGACACCAACTTCGCATCCATGAGCGGCAGCATATCCTCGCGCGCTTTATATTCCAGGCTTCGCTCAAGCACGCCGGAGAAAATCATGGAAGGATCTGTTTCACCGTAAGCAAACAATCCATAAGTACGCTGCAATTCCGGTACATAGGCCGACATGACGGAGCGCGTTGCGGCATGCGCAAGTCGTTCCGCTTTTGCTTTCAACGCTGCCATGCGTGAATAGTCGATAAAGATCGCAACGAACGCCAACACTACAGCCAGAACCAAACTCAGAAAAATAGTGATCGAACCGTGTTCCTTTTTCCAAAGACGAGGCTTCGGCGTAAAAAGACGCCAAAGTTTATTTTTACTTGATTTGAATTTCAACTTTTCACCCCCAAGCCGGAATGCATCCCCTATCGTACAGCCCGGCTTTTGTTCGTTTGTCTGTTACTTCTTGGCTACTTTGCTCAATTGCACGCCAGCGTTCTTCGGCGTCATCGCTACCGCTTCCCCGCCTTTTTCTTTGGCAGGGACAGCTTCATCCGCTTTGAACTTGCCGGCATAATAACGCACCAGCTCGATATTACGGATGAATTCCACAGGTTCGACAACCGTCGAGTATTGCGCGCCGCCCATTTTGTCTCCGGCAATGCGCTTGATCGGAGTCAGGTTAAGCGGCGTGTACAATACCGTCGTAATCGGATGCAGCAGCCCGCGCTTGCTGGTCATCGTACCATCCATGCCTGCGGGTAGTTGCTTTGCTGCATTTGCCATCTTGGTCGCACTCAGCGATCCGCCTGCCCCTCCCGGAACATTGATCGTCTCCGCTGCCGTATCTCCGCCAACACCGCTGAACAGCGCCACGAGCAGTTGGTCGTCGGTCAAGCGCCAGTAGAGTCCTTCTTTCTCCTTAGGATCTTCACCGAAACTGCCTGTACGCGCGTCCTTATATTGATTGTTCCAGCTGTATGCGGCACGTTCGGACGTGATCGCTGAGGCTTGGACGAGCATGGCGCTTTGGTAGAGGTAGAGGCAGAGCATGAGGATCATGATGATGCAGAGCATGACGATTGGCATGACTAGGGAGGATTCAACAGTAAATCTACCACTAGAGTCGTGTACGAACTTTGTCGGACATCCGGAAATTCTTTTATTAAAAATAAATATGTTATTTTTTCTGTTTACAATTTGATGTCTCCGATTACTTGACATCTTCAAAAAATTGGTTGGTTTGCGTATTCAACTTAGTGAACAAGTTTTCCATAAGAGTAGCAATTTGTTTTCTGAACAAAAGCGCGATAACCACCGTCACCGCAATAATCAAAATAATCTCCAATGTCCCCAACCCGTCTTCTTCCTTCCAAACCCCTTTGACCTTATTACCGATTGCTTGCAACATGAATATTCCTCCTTAGAATAGAAAACTTAAAATCAAAAACTGAATTCCCCTTACATTTGAATCAGCATCATAGCCGGTCCCCCGACCATCAGCATCACGACCAACAAAATCAGCACCATCGGAAATACCAACTTCGACGAAGCCTTCTCCCCTTGAATCCTTCCCAGGGCTTTACGCTTATCCCACAGCGTTCTCGACAAATCCCTCAGCGCCATCGCGAACTCTCCGCCTCCGCGCTTATGGTTCAGCAGAACCGTCGTCACGAAGACCGTCGCATCCTGCACGCCGCAGCGTTTGCCGAACTGTTCGAACGCTTGATGAAAAGGATCACCGCTGCGCCATTCCGTCACCATCCGATCCAGCTCCTTGTACAGCGGATGATCACTGCCTTCTTTTTGCTGCGAGCAGCGCACGATCGCTTGCTGCACCGTCTCCCCCGCGCCGACCAACAGCACGATCTTGTTCAGCATCTCCGGCAGCTCCATAAGGATCTTATCCTCGCGTTTTTTCACCTTGGCCGCCAAATCTTTGATCAGGGCAAAAGGAAGGACCACAGCCATCCCCACACCGATCGCCAACCAAGCTACCGAACCGCCGTTACCGATTGCCATCGCACAGCCGAAGATCAGCAGTAACACCGCATAGAGCAGCATTTGAGCCATGAACAGCATCGTCCGCTCCGCGCTGTCGCGCAAACCTTCGCCTCTTTGCACGGAAGACTGAAGCTTGTGGAAAAAGATCGGAAACCTCGCGGCGATCCGCATTTGTTCCACCAGCACTAACATCAACGGCAGCAAACCTCTTAAACGAATGCCGTCCATCGGCAGTGCAGCGATTTTCTTGTGTGCTTTCGTCCGCTTGGTCGCCCCGATTAATAACACAACAACCAACACCAACAGCAAAACTCCCGAAATCAGCGTTACAATCATGCCTTCACCCCGCTTAGATTTGAATATTCATGATGCGTCCCATCAGCCAAGCACTTAGAAACAGCAAGCCGAGGCCGACGCTAGCCAGAATAATCCCCATCGGAGTGCCATACAGCGGAGCCATAAATTCCGGTGCCGAAGCGTTGATAAACAGAATGAAAATAAACGGCGTCGCCAGCAAAATGTTCGATTCGAACTTTTTTTGCGCGATCATGACCGAAATATCCTGCTGGATATCCATCTTCTCCCCGATCACCGTCGACGTGCGCCGCACAACTTCAATCAAGTCGCCGCCCGTGCGTTTACAAGTCACGAAGACGTCGATAAAATTGTCGATGTCTTCGATCTTCGCCCGCCGACCGAAGTCGAGCAGCGCCGATTCGATCGGTTCGCCGTACTCCAATCGCGTTGTAATGACATCCAGCTCGCGAATCATGTCGCTGTTCCCTCCCGGGTACAACAACTCCAAATCCTTCGCGGCTTCCCGGAACGCATTTTCAACCGATCGTCCAGCCGCCATTGACGAGGACAGCGAGTATAACGCCTGCTTAAAATGAAGCTTCAACAACGTGCGCTTGCGTTCAATCTGCCGTTTCTGCCACATCTTCGGCGCTTTTAACGCAGGGATGGTCAACAGGAGAGCAAGCAACCACATGTTGTAAAAGATCATGCCGACCGCAAACAGCACGCCAGCAACTACGATCATGCTCAACACTTTCTCGTATCCCGCAAGTTTATACGTCGTATAGTCCCGTAATTTATCCGCTGGTGAAGCGGAGCTTGCGGCCGGCGCCCCACCCGAACCGGGCGGACCTCCGCGCTGCGGAGCGCCTTTCCCGGACGCGGCTTTGCCCGTGGCCGGCCTGCGGGCCCCGCTTGCATTCATACCCAGCAATAGATTCACCCCCCTTCAGGCAGCCCGGCAACCTCGCGCCAATCGGCCGCTCCCGCGTCTTGTAGTTTATCCGTATGCATCATCGGTTCCGGCCGTCGCCGCAGCTTCCCGATAATCTTGCCTTCTTTCTCGCCTTCTTCTTCAAATCGGAATAACTGTCTCAGCTCAACTTGACCGTTTTTCATCCCCAGCACTTCACTGATTTCCACGACGCGCCGAGAACGGTCACGCAGTCTCGACAGATGCACGAATAAGTCAATCGCCGAGGAGATCTGCTGGCGTACCACTTCAACCGGCAGATCGGCTCCGCTTAATACCATCGTTTCCAGACGACTGAGCATGTCCTTCGCGCTGTTCGCGTGACCCGTGGACAAGCTACCATCGTGCCCTGTATTCATAGCCTGAAGCATATCCAGCGCCTCCGCGCCCCGCACTTCCCCAACGACGATCCGATTGGGACGCATCCGCAGCGAAGAACGAATGAGATCGCGGATCGAAATCTCTCCTTTGCCCTCCACGTTCGCATTGCGCGTCTCCAGCGAGACCAAATTGGGCACGGTAACGATCTGAAGCTCTGCCGAGTCTTCGATCGTAATGACCCGTTCATCCGGCGGTATGTATTGCGACAGCGCGTTGAGAAACGTGGTTTTACCGGAACCCGTGCCCCCGCTGATAAAAATGTTGTACCGACTGCGCACCAACGTTTTCAAAAAGTCCGCAGCATCCGCATCCAATGCCCCACGGCCGACAAGATCATTCATCGTCATCGGTTTCTCGGGAAACTTCCGGATCGTCATCGTCGGCCCTTTGAGCGCGATCGGAGGCAGCACGACGTTCACCCGGGAACCGTCCTTCAGACGCGCATCGACGATCGGCGACGATTCGTTGACGACGCGGTTCACGCCTGATACGATCGTCTGCACGATGTCCTCCAGCTTCTCCTTCGATTCAAAGGTCTGCGGCACACGACGTACCTCACCATGACGCTCGATAAAAATTTCCGTATGCCCGTTGATCATAATCTCCGTTACTGTCTTGTCGTCCACCAGCGGCTGCAAAATATCGAGTCCGCGAAACGAATCGTATACCCGGCGCACCAACGCACGCTTCTCCCCCGACGTCATCGAAGCAGCACGTATGTCGGACAACACCTTGCGCTCGATCAGCTTCATTAGCTCTGCATCGTCCGCCGATTGCGTGACATCCAGCGAAGATCGAACCTCGGCCCGCATCGTGCGGAACATTTCTTCCTGAAGCTGTTCTTCCTCGGCTGCACTCTTCATTGCCAACCTCCCGCGGCTTGCGCCAGTTCTTTGCCCGCAGCGCTGCGGTTCCCCCGTTCGCCCAAGCCAAGCTGTTCGCAAAGCGCAAGAATATCACGTTGGAAAATAGGAGAGCCCAGCAGCACATCCTCGCGCGATACGTACTTCCAAGACGGGATGTAAGACAAGAAAGCAAAAGGACGAATTTCGGATCTCGGCAATGTATTTTCCAAATGATCTCCGTACCGATTCACGATAAAATGGCTTTTACCCAGCAAAGCATAAAAACGCTCGGGTTGGCGGGTTTCCCAATGATTCATCCAGCCTGCCACCTTCTGCAAATGCAGCAAATCATCCGTCAACATCCAGAGAACCCGATCCGCCCGATCCAGCAGCGCCTCGGAACGTTCATGACTTTCGGTATCCGTATCCGCCACGATGATGTCGCACATGTCGCTCGCCGCCAGATAATCGATCAGAGCGGTCGTGTCCGCTTGATCCATCTGAAGCAACTCGTCCGGACGATCCAGCGGCGGGAAAGAAGCACACTTCATCCGCTCTTGAAAAGACGCATAGCGAGATAACGGCGAGCGGCAAAGTTCCCCGTTCTCACGAGCCGCACGAAGATCGTAGAGCAGCTCAGGCAATCCGCCCTCTTGTCCCTGGTGTCCCCCGCTTCCGCTCCGGAACGTCACCGAACTGTCCACCGTTTCCAAATTCAGATAGAAGACTTTAAGCCCGCGACTCCCCAGTTGCTTAGCCAGATTCAGCGCGACGGTAGTCTTGCCCGCCCCCGCCGCAGCCGAGTACACAGCAAGCACTTCCGCTTTTCCCGATGAAGTTAAGGCTCCGTTTGCCGAAGACCCTTGTGCACTGCCTGCTAAGTCCATCACCGCCGTCAGCAGCAGGTTCAACGGTTGAAACGGCAGCAGCACCGGACCGCCGAGCGCAATGCTTTCCTCTCCTCCGCCCAGCACGGCCCAAGGAATGCCTTTGCCTCCCTCAGACGCCAGCCACGGTGACAGAAAATCCGGCTCGCCAAGCACAAAGTCCGGTCGTCCCTCTCCCATTGCCGCCAGAAAAGCCTCCACCTTCGAAAAAGCTCTCACACTTACCTGCTTAGCAAATTCCCCGGTGCGTGCGTATAGCAGGAACGGCTCGATATACTGTTCGTCCGCCACCGCCAGCGTAATCTGCAAATTCCGCATGTTATGTCCCCTCGCTCTCCACGCAACACAAAAAAGCACCGCTCGCAAACCTGCCATTTTGGGCAAGTCAGGAGCGGTGCTTCCGCCGTGTTTCATTAATTTAATCTCACAATAGCATAGAGCCTACGAGCAGGCAAGACCCATTTTTCCTTTTTTCCTATATCGGCCGACAAGGATCAATCAAGGAGTACTCCGACTCTTCCGCATAAACATCAAAGCTATCTATTCCTTTGTCCATGATTATTGTAGCTTCGGACGGCGTAATCGGCACTACCCAGACTAACGCAACCTGCTGCTCTCCGATATTAAAATGTTCCAGTTCCTCGGCCTCGCCGCGCGGTTCATCCAGCAAGAGCGCGGTCGTCGTCCACTTTTCAGGAGCGAGTGCGGACGGCGGCATCAGACGCGGAAGCACCGTATTTGGCGCATTGCGAATATGATGAACGAGCAGATCTGCCAGATAATCATATACCCGCTCGATCGACTCTCCGCCCAACTCCGACTCAAGCGCCAACACCCACTCCGCATCAATGCGGTTGCCGGATGGGTCATAAGAACAAACAGACAAGCCTACTGTCGCAAAACGAACCGGAACATCATCCGATGCAGCGGGGAAATAATAAAGCTCGATTTTATCGGATTGATCTGCGGACAGCAATGACTTTCTCCATTCCGGCATGCCCCAATGCTTCATATAAGCCGCCAAAATGACCGTACGACGAATATCGAATTCCAATACTCCGTGATCTCCTGCCAGGGTTTGCATATTTCGGACTCCTTTTCAGTTCCTTCCGATACTTGATTCAAACCTGTCCCGTATCCAAAAAGCGCTCGCGCACGCCCGGCGGAGGAAGCGGACAAACGTCGTCTTTTCCGAACCAACGGTACCGATTGCGCGCGATATAGCGATAAACGGCATCTCGCAGCGGACGCGGCACAATAATCAACGCATACAGCAGCGGCCACGGAAAACGCAGCTTGCGCGCAATACGCAAAGCGGCGGTTGAGCGAACGTATCGTCGTCCCTTTTCAACCAGTACCAGCGTATTCGGTTCCCCGGAGGCTTCAAACCCTTCGCCGCCGGACAGCCGTGTTCCGAGTTCGGATTGAAGAGACGCAAAGTTGAACACGCCTTTCGGATCACGCTTGACGATAAACCGAACGGCACCCTGGCAGAAATGGCACACGCCGTCGATCAGCACGACAAAAGAGTTTTCCGCTCGAATTTCGGTTTTCGGTTCCATCTGCATATTCCTCCTTCGGTTCAACGTTTCGCTTCTCTCTTCTTTACCCTGAACCACGCCGTATGCTCTGTCTATCGACAACAAAAAAACGAACGCCAGGAAGATTCCCGACGTCCGTTTTGGTCCGTTTGCGTATTCGGCTTTCCCTCAAGCACGTGCTTGACGGTCAGCTTGTCCGCCTACACGAGTTGTTCGAGTCTTCCGTCCTGCATCTGCGCGTCGAGTTCGACTTTGAACTTTTCGAAACAGTTGCAGATATAGTCTTTGCGGCAGATCGGGCAAGGCGTTTTGAGCAGGCGGCTGACGTTCGTCAACTTCCACTCCGGGAAACGGTTATAGAAGACGCGGCACATCGTGCCGTCTTCCAAATGCAGAACGAATTCGTACAGTCCGTCTTTATCGTTGCTTCCGGCCTTGTCTACATCTACGACTTTCGGTCTGTAAGCCATGTTTAGTATCACCCGTTTTCATAGTCTCGACATGGGGAGAATGCTCCACCCACGCCGTGTGCTTATATAGCTTAATGAATTTCACTCTTTGTGTCAACCGCGCAGAAACCCATTTATTGATGAAAAAAGGCCGGAAATTCCCCAGCTTAAGGAGAGCTTCCGGCCTTTGAAAAAAAACGAATTTAGATCACGCTCAACTCCACGTCGATATTGCCGCGCGTCGCTTTGGAATACGGACAAAAAGCATGCGCTTTTTCCACCAATTCTTTCGCTTTTTCAGGATCGAGTCCCGGAATGCGCACTTCGATTTTCCCCGCGAGTTTAAAACCGCCGTCGGAATCGTCTTTGCCGATATGGATATGGCAGGTCACTTCCGTGTCCGGAATATCGATTTTTTCTTTGCGGGCAATGTTCGACAGGGCGCTTTCGAAGCATGCGCTATAACCGGCCGCGAACAATTCTTCCGGATTCGTGCCTGTGCCTCCGCCTCCGCCAAGTCCCTTAGGTACGGAAAGCTGCAGGTTCAGCGCACCGTCCGCCGATTCGACTACTCCGCTTCTTCCGCCTCTGCGTGCTGTTGCTTTTGCTGTATACAATGCGTCCATGTATCATTCACTCCTTATATGGAATTTGAGCCATAGCCCGTTTGCCAAACTATCTAATTTATAAAGCAAACGAAGGCGAATGAAACGAAAAAAGCGATTTGCAAAGCTCGATTAAATTGTTTACAATCAAAAAGAGAGTAATCATTTTCTTCGAGGAGGAATTTTGATCATGTCCGTTTATGAATACGAAGCTCGCACATCTACAGGAAATGAAGTTAAGCTGTCCGACTACCAGGGTAAGGTTGTCCTGATCGTGAATACGGCAAGCAAATGCGGATTCACGCCACAATTCCAAGGCCTGCAAGAGCTGTACGACAAGTACCACGATCGCGGTCTGGAGATCCTGGGCTTCCCGAGCAACCAGTTTAAAGAACAAGATCCGGGCAGCAACGAAGAGATTTTAGAGTTTTGCCAATTGAACTACGGCGTAAAATTCCCGATGTTCGAAAAAGTCGACGTTAAAGGCGAGAACGCGCATCCGTTGTTCCGTTACCTCAGCGACGAAGCGCCGGGACTGATGGGCTCCAAATCCGTCAAATGGAATTTCACCAAATTCCTGATCGATAAGGACGGCAAACCCGTTAAACGATTCGCGCCTCAGACTTCTCCGGATCAGTTGGAAAAGGATATCGAAAAACTGCTGGGTTAATAAAGCAAAAGCCCGCCGCTTAGACGGTGGGCTTTATTTGTACAGACATAAAAAATAAAAAAACCGTAAAGTTCCCTTAGGGAACTTTACGGTTTCTTTTCGTATGCGGTAGAGAGGACTCGAACCTCCACGGGTATACACCCACTACCCCCTCAAGATAGCGTGTCTGCCATTCCACCACTACCGCACATCAAAGAATTGAGTCAACTTCTATATCATACTTTCTTTCAAGCATGCAGTCAACCTATTTTTTCGCATTCTGCATATATGTTATTTTATATAACACCAAAAGATATTTTAAATAACACATACTGAAGAAAAAATTATATTTCCGTAATATTCTCTTGACCTTTTTCGAATAAACATGTAAGAATGAAGCCAGAAGTCTTTTTTTAAAATGAAATAAATCAAAAATATAACATATATATAACATATATTTCATTCGTTTTAAATCTTTTAAATCCAAGGAGGTACGGCACATGCATAGCGGACAAAAGTTGCTCAACTACATGACCCTGCTCGAATCGTCGTCCCCGTCACCTATAGGCTGCATCAAGGAGGACCTGAACGGCAAGCAGCTCAATTGCGTCGAAGCCTTTGAAGAAGTCATGCGTTCGTACATCCATCCTAGACTGACGCATATTGAGGGTCGCGCAATCGAAGATACGTATACCGCTTTGCAAAGGGGCGATTACGAGACGGTGTTCCGGATTGATCGCAATCTCCGAACACGCACAAGTCCGAATGAGATCGACGCCGAAATGCGACGTACCGGCCGCAAGCTGCTCAAGCTGTCGAAGTCCCTTTACCCCTGGATGAACTTCAACCCCATCATCGAAGCTCTACAGGCCGAAAAAGCTTTCGGGTGCCCGGCAATCTTCTATGCCTGGATCAACTTCCAATTGGAGATTGAGTGCAATGAAGCCGTCCCCGCTTATCTCTATCATCATACAACGGCTTATGTGGAACATTGCTCGCGCCTGCTCGTTCTTGACGATGTCACTCGCCGAAAAGTATTGATCCGCATGATCGACGACGTATCCGAACGCTGGTTGCGCATACGCCAACCGAGCGCTCCCTCCTTCATATCCGAAACAGCGTACGAATCACCGATTCAAAAAACGCTTTGAAGCTAAATGCTTCAAAGCGTTTTTTTGCGCAATTCCGTCATAGGACGACGCCTTATGTAGATGCTCCGTTTGACCCTTCGCCCGAATCTTTCCGCTCGCGTCGATAAGCCACAAACTCCAAATACTCGCGCATGAATGCCTGTTCTTCCGCAGAAAGCTCATCGTTCTGGCAATCCAATTGCCCCGAACCTTCAAAAAAATAACGGTTGCCCGCTTCTTTAACTCCTTCAGGCTGCCATTCTTTGCCGGTCATTAACCAATCCAGACTCACGGAAAAGAAAGCCGCAATCTCAATCAATTTGTGGGTACTCGGCGTGGATTTCCCCCTGCGCCAATCTCCAAGATTCCCCGCGCTGATGCTCAGGCGTTCACCGAACGCTTTTTTCGTCATGCCGCTGCTTTTGATCAATTGTTCAATCCGAGCGTAAATCGACTGCAAAACACCATCCCCCTCAAAACCTTTTCCATTCCAATATTACGCAATAACGCAACATTTCATTGTAAGTTTACGTATTTGCGTATATAATTGGTTTTATGGTAAATGATCCCTCATTCGTCTCTAATCGATTATAATTCATCTTTTTGCGCATGAACAGGAGGAGCGCTACGTTGCAGAGAAAAAAACCGATCACCCCGTTCGGCTGGGAAATCAAACGGCGCTTGGCCGAACTCGAGATGGACCAGAAGACGTTTTGCGAACTTTACGATATCCCGCCTTCGCGCCTATCCAATCTTATTAACGGAAGTCGAAAAGCAGCGAAACATCGTAAACAAGTCTCGATCCTGCTCGGACTCTCCGACTCGTCAGAACCCTCGCTTTTTAAAGACGAGGAATCCCGGAATACTGAAGCAGCCGTAACAGGAAGGTGAGCCATGAAGAATCCAAAATCTTTACTTCATCGAGTTCCCGGTTTCGAAAAAACAAATGTACGACTATGGACCTCCGTTTGCGCCAGTTGCGAACGCGTACAGTCTCCCAAAGGCTGGCACAAGCCAGCCCCGGGCGAGCTTGACCATTCACGGATCACCCACGATATTTGCCCGGACTGCATTCGTCAACTATATCCCTCATATGCGCACGTTGCCGATCAGCTCGTTATCCAAGCTTCAGCACGCGATCGACGTCGATATTCGTAAAACAAAAAGCGCAGACTCCGTGAAGAGTCTGCGCTTTTATTCGATGCGGTAGAGAGGACTCGAACCTCCACGGGTATACACCCACTACCCCCTCAAGATAGCGTGTCTGCCATTCCACCACTACCGCATATTCAATGATTCGTTTCGCGAATCTCAATCACCATTTCGATCTGAGGAGAAAAAGAAATGGTGAGCCATGAAGGACTCGAACCTTCGACACCCTGATTAAAAGTCAGGTGCTCTACCAACTGAGCTAATGGCTCAAAGTGACCCGTAGGGGATTCGAACCCCTGTTACCTCCGTGAAAGGGAGGTGTCTTAACCCCTTGACCAACGGGCCTTAATGTCTTGCCGCTCGGCGTTTCTCAACTGAGCACAAGTAAGAGTATAGCAAATATTCAATCTATAATGCAAGTGTTTTTTTATTTTAATTTGATTTAATTTTTCTACGCTAACAGCAAAGATCCAGCCCTGGATGTCAATATACAAAAAGAGGAACCCTCTCAGGTTCCTCGCTCGTTTACGTATATAAACCACTTTGTTTAAAACAGAAATGGCGGAGAGAGAGGGATTCGAACCCTCGCACCGCTAACGCAGTCTAACCCCTTAGCAGAGGGTCCCCTTATAGCCACTTGGGTATCTCTCCATAAAAATGGCTCCCCGAACAGGACTCGAACCTGTGACAACTCGATTAACAGTCGAGTGCTCTACCAACTGAGCTATCAGGGAACATTGTGTGGCGTTGAATGTTGGCTAACGTTTCAACAAGAAATAATATACCATGCTAGGACTTTTTCGTCAACCTCATTTCGAAAAAATCTGCAAAATAAAAAGAACCCTCATCACCTCCGGTGAAATTCGGGTTCTTATGGCGTCCTTTGCGCGCGATTTGATTCAAGATATCCTGCTTGGTTTTCGTTCTGCGCGTGCGCATGTCGACTGCCGCAAAAGGACTTCTCCATTCCGTTACGTCCGCCTTGCCTTCTCTGACTCGTTTATCCCGCATTTTTCTGGATGCCGATTTGGCCATATGCGAAACCTCCCTCATTATTAAAAAAAGATATTCGCTCCGCAAGCTTGAGCTGCTTCTATTATATCGGATTTCAAAAGAAAAAGGCGAAATATCGCCAAACTTTAAGCTCCGCCGCTGTCAGCACTCTCGTTGAATTCTTCCAGACGAAGCTTGCCCGCGCAACGCCCGCAGCGATAACGCGAAGCATCCATTCGACGCTTGCGTTTGTACTCCATGCCGCAATCGCAGCAGATCAACTTGTATTTGAACGGCAGCGTCCGCTTCGCCTTGTCGGGAAGCGCTTGGCAGTAACGGCTTCCGCCTACTTTTGCCAATAAAAGCTTAAAGTCGGCGTCCCGGTGACGGTAACCTCGGCCCGCAATATGCAAGTGGTAATGACAAAGCTCATGCTTGATAATTCCCTCCACCGCCTCAAGACCATGAGCCTCAAGCTGGTGCGGATTAATCTCGATATGGTGGGACCGAAGCGCGTAACGTCCTCCTGTCGATCGTAATCTTCCGTTAAAAAAAGCCCGATGCCGGAACGGTATGCCGAAGTGTTCAAGCGACACGTTTTCGATCCATTGTTGAAGTTCTGCGTCTGTCATGTTTGGTTTAGCTTGCACACCCATCCCTCTTTCTATGCGTCCTTATATTGAATTGTAACTTGAGATTGGACTACACTGTCAAGGAAAGGCTATGCGTATATCCCCTAATCGATCAAATCTATTTCTTTGGAGGAACTTATTTATGCCATCAACGAAACTACCAAGACGTCGACCGGAAGAAGCCGGCGTCGATCCGCAAGGCGTTATCAACTTTCTGAACGCCGTAGCCGAGCAAAAATTCGATCTGAGAAGCTTCATGCTGCTGCGTCGAGGCGAGGTGCTTGCCGAAGGCTGGTGGGCCCCGCACTCTTCCGAAGATCGTCATGCCATGTATTCGGTCAGCAAAAGCTTTACATCGACCGCAATCGGCATGGCCGTCGACGAAGGACTGCTTACTGTCGAAGACAAAGTCGCCGATCTGCTTCCCCAGTTGATGCCGACCAATCCTCATCCGAATTTGTTAAAAATGACCGTACACGATCTGTTGGTCATGGGCACGGGCCATAATCAAGATCCGCTTGAAAAAGCACGCCCGAACCCTGACTCCGATTGGGCCCGAATCTTTTTGGCCGCCGAAGTCGAAAACGTTCCGGGCAGCACCTTCTCGTACAGCAGCGGCGCGACCTACATGCTGTCCGTGATCCTGCAGACGTTGACCGGAGAAAAAGTCGTCGACTACCTGGAATCCCGATTGTTCGCCCCGTTAGGCATCAAGCACAAAACCTGGCAGGAAAGTCCGCAAGGCTATACAACCGGCGGCTGGGGACTCAAGCTTTCCAGCGAAGACCTTGCCAAGTTCGGACAGTTTTATCTGCAAAAAGGAATGTGGGACGGGCAGCGGTTGGTGTCGGAAAAATGGGTGGAACTTGCGTCATCGAAACGTATCGATAACGGAGATGACCCGCATGGCGACTGGGGACAAGGATACGGATACCAGTTCTGGGTCTGCCGACACAACGCTTACCGCGCCGACGGAGCCTATGGACAGTTCTGCCTCGTGCTGCCCGATCAGGAAGCCGTCGTTGTGCTGACCTCCGCAATCTCGCGTACCAAAGAGCTGCTGGACGAAGTCTGGAATCATCTATTGCCTGCGATGCAGGATCATCCTCTAACGGTCGGAGAAGCGGGCGAAGAAGCGGCCAAACGATTGAGCGAGCTGCAAAACTTGCCTGAGCCGGCCGGAGAAACCGCGACGGATGAATCTTGGTCGGGTCGCACGTATCGTTTGAGCGAAGATTCCAATGAAGGAGCCAAGCTTAGGGCAGTACGTTTCACCGCAAATGAAGATCTTTCTATTCGGATCGAGGCTTGGATGAGTCCGAACAGCGCAAGTACATCTGCAGACGAGTTTAACATTTCGCTCCTCAGCGGCGCAGGCGAATGGCAGAAGAACGAAGCTCCGGTACCGCCGGGCGCACCGGGCTTCGCTCCGGATACAGGTGCGGCTTATGCCTGGAACAGCCGACGTCCGGACGGTTCGGTGCGTTTGGCGATCCGATTCGCCGAAGAACCGATTCTTTTGGATTGGACATTGGTCTTTGACGGCGACAAGCTGCAATTGAAGGAGCATGGCAATTCCGAGCTGAACGAGAAAGAGACGCAGCTGATCGGAACAGCCGAAAACACAGGCGAATAACGAGTACCTTTTCCAAAACTTTTCATTCGAGCGAACCGTCCTTTCTTATAGAAGCCTTCTTCTAGAAGCCTTCTTCATCTTCATTCCTTATTCACAGAAAGGGCGGTGCTCTATTAAAAATGAATAAAACTTCCAAAATTCTAATTACCGTCGGTTGTTCACTTTTCTTGGCCGCAGGCACGCTTTCATTTCTTACCTTCCACGCAGAAGGCGAGTCCAAAATTTCCAGTTCCGAAAAAAAAGAACTGGCCCAAAGTTGGGCGGAGGCTTGGAAGGTACGGGATGGTTCGATACGCACCTCAATTATGAGTGCCGACATGTTGACCGATTTCCGGGAGACTCAGCTTCAGGAGAACGGAGACGCCGACAGCACCGTGATTCGTTGGTCCAGCCCATGGGTGACCGACTATGACCTGACACTTAAAGGCGAGGGCATCCAGATCGATTATACGTATACCGATTCCACGGAAACCGAATACTCAAGCAGCGAATTTTTGGGATTTTCGTTGCGGCAAGGAACTCCGGTCGTATCCGTGTTCGAATCGTTAAACGAGCTAGAAATCAAGCCGTAACAAACCTCGTCGCACGCAAAAGAGCGTTCCGGGATTCAATCTCCGGAACGCTCTTTCTTTTTTTATGCTCATGATTCGCAATAGATCGCAATCCCTAAAGCTTAGACGTTCTCTACCGGTCCGCGCATGGTCAGACCTACGCGGCCTTTTTTCAGATCCGCATTCAGAACCCAGACCGTCACCGTATCCCCGACGGACACGACATCCATCGGATGCTTGACGAATTTCGAGCTGAGCTGCGAGATATGCACGAGGCCGTCGCTTTTGATCCCGATATCCACGAACGCGCCGAAGTCGATCACGTTGCGCACCGTACCTTGAAGCTCCATGCCCGGCTTCAAGTCTTCGATCTTCAGGACATCCGTACGGAAGATCGGAGCCGGAAGCTCTTCGCGCGGGTCACGACCCGGACGCTGCAAGCTTTCGATAATGTCGCGCAGCGTCGGCAGGCCCACTTCAAGCTTGTCCGCAAGCGCCTGAGCGTCAGCCGCTTCCAGCGCCGAGGTCATCGCCGCCGTGCCCAGGTCCGTCGCTTTGACGCCCAATTCCTTGAACAAACGATCCACGACCTTATACGATTCCGGGTGGATCGGGGTACGGTCGAGCGGATTCGTGCCTTCGATGCGCAGGAAGCCCGCACACTGCTCCAGCGTTTTCGCGCCGAGACGAGGTACTTTTTTCAATTCGGCGCGGCTTGCGAACGAACCGTTCTCTTCGCGGTATTTCACGATATTGCGGGCCGTCGTCTGATTGATGCCCGCCACGTAAGACAGCAGCGACGGAGAAGCCGTATTGACGTCGACGCCGACGTGGTTAACCGCCGACTCGACGACTGCCTTCAACTGCCCTTCAAGCTGCTTCTGCGATACGTCATGCTGATATTGACCGACGCCGATCGCTTTCGGGTCGATTTTGACCAGTTCCGCCAACGGATCTTGCACCCGGCGGGCAATCGAAGCGGCACTGCGTTCGGCAGCGTCCATATCCGGGAATTCTTCCTGCGCGACTTTCGAAGCCGAATAAACGCTGGCACCCGCTTCGTTGACGATCAGGTAAGCCAGTTTGCGCTCCGTATATTCATTGATCCAATCCGCGACGAACTGTTCGGTTTCGCGCGAAGCCGTACCGTTGCCGATCACGATCAGTTCCAGATTGTACTTGTCGACCAATTCGCGGAACTTCTCCGAAGCTTCGCGAATTTGGCTGCGCGGCGGAGTCGGGTAGGTCACCGCTACTTCCAGCAACTTGCCCGTCTCGTCGAGCGCGGCAAGTTTACAGCCCGTGCGGAATGCCGGGTCTACGCCCAGCACGCGTTTGCCGCGTACAGGCGGCTGAAGCAGCAGGCTGCGCAGATTGCCCGCGAAAATGGAGATCGCCTGCGCGTCGCCTTTTTCCGTCAGTTCGCCGCGCACTTCGCGCTCGATCGACGGCGCGATCAGACGTTTGTACGCATCTTCGGCAGCGCGCTCCAACAGCTCATGTACGGGAGAAGTCCCTTTGATCAAACGTCTGGCAATATAACGCAGGATCGGAGCGGAGTCCGTTTCCAGCGACACTTTCAGCACGTTTTCCCGCTCTCCGCGGTTAATGGCCAAAATACGATGGGGCGGCATTTTTTTAGCCAATTCGCTGTATTTATAATACATCTCGTATACGGATTCCGCCGAGGCGTCTTTCGCTTCCGTCACGAGAATCGCATGATCCAACGTGTACGTGCGTACCCAGGCGCGAATCTTCGCGTCGTCGGCCAATTGCTCGGCCACGATATCGAGCGCGCCTTGAAGAGCCTCATCGGCCGAAGCCACGCCTTTTTCCTCCGATACGTAGCGAGCCGATTCTTTGTCGATGTCAGCACGACCCGGTTGGCTCAGCAGCCATTCGGCCAGCGGTTCCAGACCTTTCTCTTTCGCTGCGCTGGCACGCGTTTTACGCTTTTGACGGAAAGGACGATACAGGTCTTCGACCTGTTGAAGCTTCGCCGACTCCAAAATGGAACGCTTCAGTTCTTCGGTCAACTTGCCTTGCTCGTCGATGATGCGCAGCACTTCGTTTTTGCGCACGTGAAGATTGCGCGCATACTGCACGCCTTCCTCGATATCGCGGAGCTGGTTTTCATCCAGCTCCCCGGTCATTTCCTTACGGTAACGCGCGATAAACGGTACGGTGTTCCCTTCATCAAGCAACGATACCGCCGCTCTGACCTGTTTTGCTGCAATATTCAATGTTTCCGCCGTCCGGCGGAACATCGCCTCAATCTCGGTTCCCGTCATTTCGGACGAGCCGATTGCTGTAGTTTGTTCCAAATCCGACACAAAATCTCCCTCTTTCTGCTGCCGCTTGTTCTCCAATGATCCATAAAAACGATGTTTTTATTATGACAGACGATCCTTCATTTCCGCAAACTAAAATCGCTTTTACGCTTACTCAGCCAACCAAATATACCGCGCAAAACGCCCTTTGCGCACGATACAGGACTCAATCATCGAAAATCCTGCCGCCTCGATCTCCGGGCAAATGTTTTCCGTCGCGACAATCACGCTGCGCGACGTCAACTTCCGTGCGCTCTCCAGCATCTCAATGCGTTCATCAGAAGCCAGAACAGAACATAAATTATACGGCAAATCGAGCACGAGCGCATCATAATGATCGTCTAACGTTCGCATGTCCGCTACGGTTACGGTACCCGGCAGACCGAAATGAGCCAGATTTTCGCGTGCTCCGATCGCCGCCAGAGGATTCAAGTCAAAACCATCCATCGCGATCCCCATCGACTGCGCGGCCAACAGGACCGTCCCGATGCCGCAACATGGATCAACCGCTCGGATTCCCGCAGGTTCCGGCACCGCAATGTTCGCAATCGCTCGGGCCGTACGCGTGCCTAGTGCCGTCGAATACTGTCTTGGCTTATCGTTATGTTGCAGCCAAATCGATTGGCTTTCTTCATAAATACCCAATAGCCATTCCCCGTCGATGCACGCTATCCCGTACAGCCGTTGCGGATGCTTCATGTCGGCTTTCCCACGAATCTGTGCGCCTACCAAACGTTCGATACGTCGACATTCTTCATAATCCGTACTCCGATCCGTTTTTACATATCGCAGTTTAAAAGTATTCCCGTTCACTTCCAGCTCGGCAGCCTGCTTCGCCAAGTCTTCCAGGCTTTCGCTTTTCCGTTCAATCGCAAGCCGCCCATGTACAAAGGGACTCCGAGACGGATCAATTTTCCGCTCCGACCTTATATAATGCTCTTTGGGTTGTGCGTTCAGCAGGACGCGCAATTCCATTAAACATAACGAACATTCGTCTTCATGACAGGCATAATCGTACAAATATCCATACGGCCCCATTCCAGCCTCCCCATTTCCTATCCATCAAAAAAGGCGCAGCGTTCGGCTCTTCAGTAGCCGCGATCCGCTCCGCCTTAGTAGCCTGTCAACTGTCAATCAGAGGTCTTCGCCCGGTTCGCGTTCACAAGGCCATGGTTATTCGACCGTCTGACCTGCCGGTTCTTCCGTTTCCGGCTCTAACGGCTTGCGACCGCGCATCAGATTCTCCGTCAGTTTGCGGCCTGTCGGCGTCTGAGCCAACCCGCCTTGACCGGTCTCCCGGTGTCCGCTCGGCATCGCCGCTCCCACTTCGAGCATCACGCTGACCACTTCATCGGACGGGATTGCGCTGCGAACGCCTGCCAAGCCCATATCCGCCGCGGCCAATGCGTTGACCGCGCCCAGACCGTTGCGCACGATGCACGGAATCTCGACCAGACCCGCTACCGGATCGCAGATCAGTCCGAGCGTATTTTTCAAAGCCAATCCGACCGCGTGCATGGCCTTCTCGGCATCGCCGCCGCGAAGCTCGACCAGCGCACCCGCCGCCATGCCGATCGCCGAACCCACTTCGGCCTGACATCCGCCTTCCGCTCCGGAGATGAACGAGTTGTTCGCGATGACGTAACCGATCGCGCCCGCGGCGAACAGTCCGTTGACCATATGCTCGTCGCTCCAACCGAAGCGCTCCTGCGAGCTGACGAATACGCCCGGAATTATGCCGCAGGACCCCGCTGTCGGCGTCGCGATAATCCGTCCCATCGAAGCATTCACTTCGGATACCGCGAGCGCATATGCCATCGCGCGCGAAGACGGATCGCCGGAAGACGGCGTGCCGTTTTCCACCAGATCCAGAACTTTAACGGCATCGCCGCCGCTGAGACCGCTGCGCGATACGTTTTGCTCGCTCAACCCTCGGCGCACGGCTTCCTTCATTTTCTCATAATAATCAGACATCTGCGCCACGATCTCTTCGCGCGACGCCCCGGTCTCGGCCGCCTGCTCTTCGATCATGACTTCGGCCAGCGTCTTGTTTTCGTCCAGACTAATGGCCGTCAATTCTTTTAGCGTTCGAAATCTCATTGATGCTCCGCCTCCTTGCTGTTCAGATTGATTACGGTCACTTCCTTAACGTCTTCGATCTGACGCAGCCTGCTTAGCAAATCCGCATCCGGCACGGAATCCAGTTCCATGACCGTAATCGCTTCGGCACTGCGTCCTTTGCGATCAACGCCCATGTATCCGATGTTGGTCTTGCTTTCGCCCAACACGGTCGTCAGCGAAGCGATAACGCCCGGACGGTCGTCATGCAGCACGACAATCGTCGGGTACTCGCCGCTGCAACGAACCGTAAATCCGTTCATCTCATGAATCATCACGTTGCCGCCGCCGATCGATGCCCCGATGACCTGAGCCGTTCGTCCGTCCTTCGCAACCAGTTCCAGCTTCGCCGTGTTCGGATGAGGAGCGAGACCTACACCCCGAACAAAAGTAATTTCAATACCGCGGCGCTCCGCTTCTTCCAATGCTTCGGCCACGCGGGAATCATCGGTCGCATATCCCAGCAGACCTCCCGCCAATGCCAGATCCGTTCCATGCCCCCAATAGGTATCGGCAAACGAACCATAGAGAGCGATTTTGACGCTGACCGGCTGCTCGGCAAGCAGTTGTCTGGCAATCAAGCCGATTCGCACCGCTCCCGCCGTATGTGAGCTAGAAGGACCAACCATGGAAGGTCCTATAATAGAAAACACATTTTTAAAACGCATCGCCTAGTTCTCCTCGCTTTATGGATCATCGTTATCTATTCTCGACAACTTGACTATAATCGTTTATTTTCAAGCTTTATATCGCTATTTTACACGCAGGATGCTTTTCCGTCGACTACGTTACGCTACTTCGATACCGCAGCGAAGTCCATTTCGCTCTTACAGAAAAATTCTGCTACGACCTACTAAGTGTGAGCTTCATGTTAAATTAGTTAGTTGATTGCATGAAATGCCAAAATTGATTCTTCGCATGCAAAAACGCGAAAAAGGAGCCGCCCATGCGAAATGTATCGCACAGTCGTGCTCCTTTTTCGTTCCTTGTGAAGTCCGAACCCGCCACCGGGCTCGGATCTCTCTGCCAAACATCGCCTTTGCAGTCCTGTATCCCGGATCAAAAATCGACCAGGCTCAAGCTGATCTGCAAAGACTCGTCGACTCTTTTCATCGTTTCTTCACCGAGACGCGTAATCCGGTCCGTCAAACGCTGCTTGTCGATCGTTCGGATCTGTTCCAGCAGAACGACGGAATCCCGATCGAACCCGTGCGTTTTCGCATCGATCTCGACGTGGGTCGGAAGTTTGGCTTTCTGAATCTGGGCGGTAATCGCCGCGACGATGACCGTAGGGCTAAAACGGTTGCCGATATCGTTCTGGATCACCAGAACCGGACGCACCCCGCCCTGCTCGGACCCCACCACTGGAGACAGGTCCGCAAAAAATACGTCACCGCGTTTTACAAGCAATAGTTACACCCCGCTTACTAAGCGAACCAGAGTGATGTCTGCATCTTCCTCCGCATGAAACGCTTCACAGGCCATCGACAAATTGATATGGGCCATTTCCATGTACCCTTGCTGCATCGACTCGCGGATATACCGCTTTTTACGGTCGACCAAATACTGTCTCATTGCCAGTCGAATCAGTTCACTGCGATTGGAATTTTCCAAAGCTGCGATACCATCCACTTCTTGCAGAAGATGATCGGGCAAGCTAATCATCACTCTCTTGGTGCTTTGCAAGTTCGCCACCGTTCTTCCACCCCCATGAGCTTATACCCCGTCAACGGTCCCTTAAAAAACAGCCGTTCATCGGGAACTGTTGAAAAAGCGTATATACGATGCGTATATCACCTGTGCTGCCACCCATTATAGCTTACAAAGTTTCATCCGTACAGCCTATTTCTTCACAATCGGCTCGGAAAAATCATAAAACCCTGTGGGACGGGCGTTTAAAAGGGGGTTCGAGTTTGCAATAATCATGCCTTTTCGAGCATAAATTCGCGGAATTCGATGTGCGAGCATGCACACCACTTCATAGTGGATGGTTCCGAGTTTGTGGGCAATTTCGTCGGCCGTAATGCTAGCGCCGGACTGGCTGCCGAGCAGAACAACCTCCTCGCCTGCTAGAATATCTTCCGCGTCCGCGAAAGACTTGAGCGATACCATACATTGATCCATACAGATTGTTCCGGTAACAGGCACGCGTTGTCCGCGAACCAACACTTCGGCCTTGCCGCCGAGCATACGCGAGTACCCGTCGGCATAACCGATCGGCAGGGTCGCGATGCGTTCGCCCGCTTCCGCCGTATACAGCGAACCGTAACTGATTCCCATCGGTTCTTGCAGGGTTTTCACGAATACGGCGCGGGTCTTGAGCGTAAGCACGGGCTTCAGGGCGACAACGGCGTGATTCACTTCGCAGGAAGGATAAAGACCGTACAGCGCAATCCCGATTCGAACCATCTTTGGGGATAACCCCGGCATGTCGATCGCGGCGGCACTATTGCCGGTATGTATCAACGGGATATCGATCCCTTCCCGAACAAGCGCGTCAACCACGTTCCGGAATGCTTCGTACTGGGTCAACGTATAGGCTTTGTCGACTTCATCCGCTCTGGCAAAGTGCGTAAAAAGCCCTTCGACTTCGATCGTGTCCGCCTCGATCGCCTTCTTCGCAAAAGACACCGCGTCCGTTCCCGCCATGCGGCCCAGACGTCCCATTCCGCTGTCCACTTTGACATGAACTTTCAGGCGGCAACCGGAAGAGGAATGTTCCAGATCCCTCGCTGCTTCCAACACCTCGTCGCTGAACAAAGCCACGGTAATGTCATGCTCCCGCGCAACGGCAAGCCCTTCGGGCGGCGTATAGCCTAATACCAGAATCGGAAGAGTGATGCCCCCGTGACGAAGCTCCAATGCTTCATCCAGAAAAGCCACACTCAAATAGTCGGCGCCCAGGCGCTCCAGTTCACGGCTGACTTCCACGGCGCCGTGTCCGTAGGCATTTGCTTTGACGCAAGCAAGCAGAAGAGTCGAACGATGTAAATGCAAACGAAAAGCCTCGTAGTTGGCGCGAAGTGCGTCCAAATCTACAACGGCTTCGGTAGGACGATACTGCATGGGCAAAACAGCCACCTCTAACGTAAATTTATTAATTCCAGCGTAAACTCGCTAAGCGGGGCTGTCAATGCGGCAGACCAGTCCACATGGGCGAAGAATAGGGCACGAAAAGAAGGCCAGAGAACGAAATCCGCCTACAATCAAAATATTACCCTTGCCGGGTTTTTTAGAAGCGCCGCTTCGCCCCCGGTTCCAAAATTTAAGACGGAAAAATCAAACTTTGATTCCGGGTTCGAAAACGGCGCAGGTTTCGTTCCTTCGCAAACCCGAGACTACTCGGCCTCGCGCGGTACCAGGTCGAAAATCGCACCGTCTTCCATCGTATCGATCAATCGATCCAGCCAACGGTAATAACTGTCGGCTTGGCGAATTTTTTCTCGGTCCTTTTTCAATACGTCCGCTACGAATTCGCTCGTATCCGGCGACTCCAGCAGACGATCAATCTCCTTCATCGCTCTGCGCAACGCCTGAAGATTGCTCTCTACCGCGCGTCTCCACTCATTGGCAAAATAGTCGGTGAACGTCTGATACCAATCATATTCGACTTCATAAAGATCTTTTCTAGATCCTTTTTCCCAGACCTTATTAACCATATTCAAATCAAGCAGCGTGCGTACGCCGGTACTCATGCTGGTTTTGCTCATCTGCATTTCGCTGCCCATTTCGTCGAGAGTCATCGGCTTATCCGCGAAAAAAAGCAATCCGTATAAGTGTCCTGTCGACAATGTTACTCCGTACAGTTCCATGTTGCGCCCGACAACCTCGATTACGCGTTTGCGGATGCGCTGTACGACTTCATGTTCCTTTTCACTCCACTGTGTTTGGTCCAAGCCCATGCCTGAAACCTCCTTAATCTCTTTCCATTCAAACTCGGATATATGAGTCTTCGTGTACATGTTTTGATAGATGTTCAATACGCGTTTCTTCTATATAAAGTAACCCTTATAAGGTTTCGATACGCGCTTCGCGTACGCCTGCTCGGCAGCAGTAAAGCTTGCTGCACGCTAAAAGGCGCGCGAATGGTCATTTTTATTCTAGGAGAACGTCTGTCAATTGTAAAGATTTCAAAACCCGAGCATTTAGGAGGATATGCGAGTATTTTCGACTATAACTTTGTACAGTTTTTTCTGTACGAACTTAACGAACGGATATGAAGGTTGAAAAGAAAAAATTGCTTTGTTACAATTTAGGACGTTGGTATCACGCAGCTCGGTTGGTTCCGGGAGCCTGGCTTTTTGCGTCTTATGCAATCGCCGCTCGCTTCCGAACCGCTTTCTACCATTGGCGTTTTACGCCGCAAGAGGTGTCCAACGGGCATATGCGCAAAGCTTCGAACGACCTGTAACGAATAAAGTTCTATCCACTTGATTGACAAGACAATCTTTTGCAGGTGTCTCTTTTCTTCCATTATAAGAGCGAGAGATACGTTATGATGCTTTGCCCATGTGCCGTACGTCGAAAACCCTGAATCGCGATCCGCATAACAGCTCGTCTTGGATTCAGCATGTTTCGTTAAACAAAAAGAAGGGGTGAACGAAATGCCGATACTCAGTATCCGTAATGTAAGCAAATTGTTCGGACCTAACGCCGCCCAGGGCGTCAAGTTGCTGGAGCAAGGTCAAAACAAACAGCAGTTAGCCAAGGAGAAACAAATCACCGTCGGTGTCAATCGAGTCAACATGGATATCGAACAGGGCGAGATTTTCGTCATCATGGGCTTGTCCGGCAGCGGTAAATCAACGCTTGTCCGCATGTTCAACCGATTGATCGATCCGACTGCGGGGCAAATTCTCGTACATGATAAAGACATCATGAAAATGAACGCCGAACAGCTGCGCCAAGTACGCCGTAAAACGATCAGCATGGTGTTCCAAAAGTTCGCGCTTTTCCCGCACCGCAGCGTGATCGACAACGTCGAATACGGACTGGAAGTGCAAAAAGTCGAAAAATCCAAACGCCGCGAAAAAGCGAAACAGTCGCTTGAACTGGTTGGCCTCAAAGGCTGGGAAGACAAAATGCCGGACGAACTCAGCGGCGGCATGCAGCAGCGCGTCGGCTTGGCCCGCGCACTCGCCAACGATCCGGAAGTGCTGCTGATGGACGAAGCGTTCAGCGCGCTCGATCCGTTGATTCGCCGAGATATGCAAGATGAACTTCTGGATCTGCAAGAGAAAATGAAGAAAACGATCATCTTTATCACGCACGATCTGGACGAAGCTCTTCGCATCGGCGACCGTATCGCGTTGATGAGAGACGGCGAAGTCGTGCAGATCGGTTCCCCGGAAGAAATTCTGATGCAGCCGGCCAACGGTTATGTCGAACGCTTCGTCGAAGACGTCGATCTGTCGAAGGTACTCACCGCTTCGCACGTCATGCGCCGTCCCGAAACGATTACGCCGGATCGCGGTCCTCGCGTTGCGCTGGAGCTGATGCGCGAACGCGGCGTGTCGAATCTGTTCGTTATTGATCGCGGCAAAAAACTGCTCGGCGCCATTACGGCCGAAGACGCTTCGCGCGCCGTTAAAGATAAATTGTCGATTCAAGACATATTGATTCCGGAATGCCCGGTTTGTCCGCCGGACAAACTGATCGGCGAAATGTTCGAACAAAGCAGTACGTCCCCGATCCCGATCTCGGTCGTGGACGAAGAAAATCGCCTGATGGGCGTCGTGGTCAGAGGCAGCCTGTTAGGCGCCATGGCCGGAGGAGCGAATAACGAAGGGGTGAACGCAAATGCTGAACAACTTGATATCGGCTGAGATGCCGAAGCTTCCGATCGCGAGCTGGGTAGATACCGCGGTCGACTGGATGAGCACTAATCTGGAGGGGCTGTTCGAGGGCATTTCCGTCGCGATCGAAAATGTTGTCCAGGCTTTCACTAACGTATTTATGTTCCCTCATCCGATCCTGTTTATTGTCATTTTGGCGGCTATCGCTTACTTGGCCGGCAAATGGAAACTGTCGCTGTTCACGGTTCTCGGCTTCCTGCTGATCTGGAACCTCGGTTACTGGGACGCGACAATGAGTACGCTCGCGCTCGTATTGACCTCCGGGGTGATCTCGATCATCTTCGGGATTCCGATCGGAATCTGGTGCGCGAAAAGCAAAGGCGCATCCAGCGTCATCACGCCTCTGCTGGACTTCATGCAGACGATGCCGGCGTTCGTCTATCTGCTTCCAGCCGTTACGTTCTTCAGTCTCGGCGTCGTTCCGGGCGTTATCGCGTCGATCATCTTCGCGATTCCGCCGACGATCCGCATGACCAATCTGGGCATCAAGCAAGTCTCCGGCGAATTGGTCGAAGCCGCTGACGCGTTCGGTTCGACCGGTGCGCAAAAGCTGTTCAAGGTTCAACTTCCGCTGGCGATGCCGAACATCATGGCAGGCATCAACCAAACGATCATGCTGTCGCTGTCGATGGTCGTAATCGCGTCCATGATCGGCGCGCAAGGTATCGGCGTCGAGGTGTATCGCGCCGTTACGCAATTGCAAATCGGTAAAGGCTTCGAAGCCGGACTTGCCGTAGTCGTACTTGCTATCGTACTTGACCGTCTGTCTCAAAATATTTTCAAACCCGCACAGAAAAGGAGAAATGCATAATGAAAAAGTTCAACTTTGGCACAAAGAAATGGCTCGGAATGACAGGTCTCGCTGCTGTACTGGTACTGGGTGCTTGTTCCTCGGGAGGCGGATCGTCCTCCAACGCGGCAGGTTCCGATGCTTCGCTGGGCGATCAAGTCGGCCATAAGATCATCGGTATCGACCCGGGTGCAGGGATTATGACGGCTACGCAAAAAGCGATCACCGATTACGGCCTGAGCGACTGGAACCTGGTCGAAGGTTCCGGCGCAGCCATGACGGCTACGCTTGATAAAGCCATCAAAAAAGAAGATCCGATCGTGATCACAGGCTGGACACCGCACTGGATGTTCTCCAAATACGATCTGAAATATCTGGAAGATCCGAAGAAATCGTACGGCGAAGCCGAAGAAATCCACACGATCGCGCGTCTCGGCCTTAAAGACGATCAACCGGAAGCTTATCAATTCCTGAGCAACTTCCAATGGACCGAAGAGGAAATGGGCGAGATCATGATCGCGATCCAAGACGGTACTGCTCCTGAAAAAGCGGCGACTGACTTCATCGCGGCTCACCCGGACCGCGTAACGGAATGGACGGACGGCATCACTCCGGTCAGCGGCAAAGAAATCACGCTGGCTTACGTAGCTTGGGACTCGGAAATCGCCAGCTTCAATCTGGTGCAACAAATCATGCAAGAAAAACTCGGCTTTAAAGTCAACGGCCTGCAAGTCGATGCCGGCCCAATGTGGCTGGGCGTAGCCCAAGGCGACGCCGATGCCAGCCTCGCTGCATGGCTGCCGCTGACTCACGCCGACTACTTGAGCCAGTACGAAGGCAAAATCGAAGACCTCGGCGCCAACATGACCGGCGTCAAAACCGGCCTCGTCGTTCCGGCTTACGTGGACGCGAATTCGATCGAAGACCTCGTCACTGCTGCCGAGTAACACCAACTTGTTTTTCTTGAGAAGCGACCCTCATCATGAGGGTCGTTTTTTTGTAGTTCCTGTTCGTGGGGAGGCAGCGCGGGGGCGGCTCCGGCATGGGGTTCGTTTCGGTCGCGTGTTGCATTTGGGAAGCTGGATTGGATTTTACAAAGGAAGCTTCCCAAATGCAAAGGCGAACGTTATCACTCCTACACTGAACCCCATGCCTCCGCCTTAGCGCTGCCTGCCTACTCAAGGCAACTTCAAAAAAAGATAGAGTAGTAAAAAAACAAAAAAACGCGATCTGGTTAGAGATCGCGTCGGGCCTTTATCTTTTATATTATTCCCAAAAAAGGCGTAGCCGCTTTGACAGCGCTAGCGAAGGAGGGAATTCAGTGTAGGAGTGATAACGTTCGCCTTTGAACTGGGGAAGCTTCCTTTATAAAATCCAATCCAGCTTCCCAAGTTCAACACGCGACCGAAACGAATTTCCTCCGAAGCGCCCCCAGCTGTCATCGCCCCACCCAACAGCTTAGGCTTTTTCCCCCACAACACTAAAGCGCGCGTTCACGTGTTTACCGTTTTCGATCTCGTCGACGATCGCGATCGCGTAGTCCGGGTAGCTGATGTAGCTGTCGCCTGCGGCGTTGACGGTCAGCACTTCGCCTGCGGCTTGGTAGCTGCCGGTTTTTGCGCCGTCGGCGTCAAAGAAAGCGGCCGGGCTGACAAAAGTCCATTGGATGCCTTCGGAAGCTTGAAGGTCTTTCAGGTTTTGGGTTTGATTCGAAGCGGTGGGTTTGTACAGATCCGGGAAGTCCGGCGTATCGATCAGACGAGTCGTTTGCGCTTCGTCCACGAACAGGCTGCCTGCGCCGCCGACTACGATCAGACGCGATTCAGGAGCACCCTTGAACGCTTCGATCAATTTGCGACCGGCTTCGACGTGACCCGCTTCTTGACCCGGAGGCATGCTGATCGCGTTAACCACGGCATCGAAGCCTTTCACGTCTTCAGTGGTCAGGCTTAATACGTCTTTTTGTACAGCGGTTACGCCTTCTTCGTTGAACTTGGACGCGTCGCGCACGAACGCCGTAACCTCATGACCGCGTTCTTTCGCTTCTTTGACGATCAGATTGCCTGCTTTGCCCGTAGCGCCGATAACTGCGATTTTCATAAGTAAAACCTCCATTGGGATTTAGATTGCGATGCGCGTCTCGCCTTTGATAAGAAGAAAAGCAGCGAGATCGTCACATCGGTTTATTTGTAACCATTATAGTTACATTAGATTGATTTTGTCAACCCTCTTTTCGAAAATCAAAAAAAGCAGCCTTTCCGCCAACGATTCATTCGTCGCGAAAGACTGCTTTTCCCTTCATCCTATACCTGATCCTTCGGCCCGCGGTATAGCGCTTTGCCTTCCAGCACGCGCAGCGGAACGGTCCATTCTTCATTGTCCGGCATCATATCGAGCGCATCTTCCGCAGCTTGGAGCTTAGCGTCCAACTGGTCGATGTAATGCAGCGCGATCGCTTCAGCCGTCTGAGGCTGCACCGGGCTGCCCCACTCGCCCTTATTATGATGCGCCAATACCAAATGCTGCATCAAAATGACTTTTTCCGATGCGGGATCAAGTTCCAGCTTGATCGCCGCTTCCGTAATCCACGTCGAAGCCAACGCCAAATGGCCGATCAGTTTACCGGTAAAGCTATATTCGGACACGACCCCGAGCTCGGCGGTCATTTCTTCCGTTTTGGCGATGTCGTGCAAAATAATTCCCGCCAACAACATGTCGCGATTCAGGAACGGACGCTGTTTGCAGATGAACTCAGCCAACTCCAGCATACGTACCGTGTGATAAGCCAAACCTGCGTAAAAGGCATGGTGCATCCCTTTTGCCGCCGGATAATGCATCAGCTTGTCGCCGACCTTTTCCACGCAGTAATCGACAATGCGGCGCAGATCCGTATCCGCAATCCCCGCTGCCGTCGTTTTGATCGTATACACCAGATCGTTCGGCGGCACCGGAGCAGAACGAATAAAGTCGGTTAACGTATATCCGTCTTCCGGATCGGCAGCGCGCAGCTTAGTGACTTTGAATTGCGGCTTTTCTCTATATTTCTGTACGAGCCCGCGCACTTTAACGAGCATCGGCGCGAAAAACGTCTCCTTATCCAATGTGCTGACATCCCACATTTTCGCCGGAATTTCGCCGCTCGCATCGGCTAGCACGAGGTCAAAATAATCCTTCGGCGGCGTAGAGTTTGTTTGCTTCAGGTCGGCTGATTTTAACAGGTAAAATCCTGTAATGTCGTCACCTTCGATAAATTCCTTAATTGTTTTCATCGTTCCTCCATACGGTTCGTTCAATCTTCGATCCCTCCGGGCAAGAAGATTAAAAGAACCCGCGCTAAGCGATTGTAGTTAGATGGTGCATTGTGGTTGGATGGTGCATTGTGGTTGGATGTTGCTTTTAGATCTTGCTTTATAGTTAGGCATTCTTTTGAACTTACGCAATCCTTCCTTCTATTATATAGCGTAAATCCCCAGGAACAAAATACGAACAATCATATTGTCCCCTCTGTATATCCTCTCTATGCAAAAAAACTCCGCCACAGGCGACCCGAGTAGACTCAGACCGTTCTGCCGCGGAGCTATGGATCCAGGAATACGCGCTTCAAGTTTCCCGGATCTTTTTAAACAATTCCAAAACCGTTACGCTCCGCTCAAGCTCTGCTCGACGCGTGCCAAAACGTCGTTGATCGAGAGCCCTTCAATGCTGATCACCGGAAAATCGAATTGGTCGGTATTGCCGTCGTTCAGCGCACGCACCACGCCGAGATCGAATCCGCTGATGTTTTCATCGCTCTCAAACAACTCCACTTCGTATCCTTTTTCCTCAAGAGCTTCTTTCACGTCTGCAAACGGTTGTTCCACTGCAATCTTGGCCATGGTCGGCACCTCCGGTGTATGAGTGAGCTAGACACGAAAAGCTTCCGCGTCTTCCGTCATCCATTTCCCCGTTTTGCCTTGCACTGAAACCGAGAGAGCGGCCATATTGCTGCACTTTTCCCTCAAGATTCATCATCCGAAAAGAAAATCGCCGGATTGAATCTCTGTTCAATATCGCGTGGCGCGATCTGGCTGGACGTTCAACCGAACCTCTCCGCCGCTTGCCGATATGCTAAACGTCGTATTGCCGTCCTCGGTCTCGAACTCGATCGGCTGTCCGTCCGACGTAACGGATGAAGCAACAACCCCATGCACGGCAACCCGAATCAGGCTGTACCCTTCCGCATAACCGGCATGGACTTTTTCCAAGTTAAGCACAAGACCGTCGTCCTTCACTTCCTGCGCAAACCGGAATTCGTTATATCCTCCGTCCCGATACGCGTAGCTTTCCCCGTCATCTTCGAAGTGCGTGTACTCGCCGCTGCCCGGATACACGTAAAGCAGCAGTTCATCGACCTTCCGCTCGCCGACATAACGTCGATCCGGATAAGCCGGCAGCAGCGTTCCCGCACGCACGTAGATCGGGCAGACGTCCAGCGGCGCTTCGGCCAGAATCGTCCGCCCGCCTTCCAGACGTTCTCCGGTGCGATCATCGAACCAGACGCCTTCCGGCAAATACACGCCGCGATGCCGCTTCCCTTGCTCCACGACGGGCGCGACCAACAATCGGCTGCCGAACAAGAACTGATCGTCGATCTCATGCACATTTGGATCTTGCGGATATTCCAAAACAAGCGGACGCAAAGGCGCCAGTCCTGTTTGTTCCGCTTCGCGCATCAGATCATACAGATACGGCAGCAGCCGATAACGCAGCTTCATGGCCTGACGATACGCATCCAGCGTCTCTTCGTCGTACGCCCACGGTTCCTGATCCCGCGTGCCGATAGCCGTATGGTTGCGGAACAGCGGGCTGAATGCGCCCACCTGTACCCAACGCACCAACAATTCCGGCGTGCAGTCGTGCGAGAAACCGCCGACGTCGCAGCCGCTGAACGCAAAACCGCTCAGACCCAGACTGGTAAGCTGCGGAATCGAAAGGCGAAGATGTTCCCAGAAGCTCTGATTGTCGCCGGTCCACACCGTCGAATACTTTTGCGTTCCCGCATAAGCCGCTCTGGTAATGACGAAAGGCCGTTTCCCCGTTGCGTTCAACAGGCCGTCGAACGTCGACTTGGACATCAGATGACCGTAAACGTTATGAATTTCGCGATGATCCGCCGGGCGGCCGTCGTTCTTGAACTGTACGTCGTCCGGCAGCGGCCCCGTGAAGCTCGCCGGTTCGTTCATATCGTTCCAGATTCCTGCCACGCCCGCGTCCAGCATGATCTTCTGGTTATCCGCCCACCATTTGCGTACCGGCTCGTCCGAAAAGTCCGGATACACCGAATCGCCCGGCCATACCGTATTCACGTAAGTCACGCCGTCTTTGTCGGTCGCGTAATAACCTTTTTCCAACCCTTCATCGTAAATGGAGTAGCCTTTGTCCTTTTTCACGCCGGGATCGATGATCGTCACCAGCTTGATGCCCATATCGCGCAGTCTTGCCGCAAGCGCCGCCGGATCAGGGAAGCGTTCCTTGTCCCAGGTGAACACGCGATACCCGTCCATATAGTCGATATCCAGATGGATCGCGTCCAGCGGCAGATCGTGTTCCCGGAACTTTTCCGCGACTTCGAGCACTCTCGACTCCGGCGCGTACGACCATCTGGACTGATGCGCGCCGAGCGTCCAGAGCTGCGGCAGCGGCGTGCGTCCGGTGAGTGCGGTATAGCGGGTCACGACGTCTTTTACGCCGGGGCCCTGAATGAAGTAATAATCCAGATTGCCGCCGTCGGCGCCGAAGTAGTAATACGCCGAATTTTCTTTGCCGAGATCGAAGAACGTTTTGAAAGGATTATCGAAAAACAGTCCGTACGCCGCCCGCTCTTTCAAAGTGATAAAGAACGGAATGCTTTTGTACAGCGCTTTATGGCTCTCGACATGCGGCGACGGATCATCGGTGTTCCACATTTCGTATTCGTAGCCTCGTTTGTTCAAAGGCCCTGTTTTATCGCCGAGTCCGTAGAACTTTTCTTCGCCTTCCATCGCTTTCAATACTTCGATCTTGTGATGGCCGCTCGTGCGCATCGCTTCGTGACCCTCGCCCTCCGCGATGCTCACGTTGCCCCGACGCAGGAACGGATCCCGGCCGCCTCGGTAATCCAGACATAGCGGCGTTCCGGCAGCATCGTAAATATCCACGTAAAAATGATCGTATACGCGCACCGTCAACTTTTCCGTCGAGATCTCCAACTGTCCTTCGCGTTCGCTGACCCGGTAATCGCATGCCTCGAAAGCCGGATTCGGCTGCTCGACCGCACGCGATTCCGGTTCCTGCGTATGCAGCGGCGCGAATACATGAATGATCCAAGGATTGATAATCTCGATCCAACCTTCGCCACCCTCGTATTGAACCGTGACTCGGCGACCTTCTTTTTCGTACCCCGTTCGTTTACCCCACATGCTTGACGTCCTCCTTCGGCGGAATGTCTTGCTGGTTATGTATTAACCTTGACGGATGGGGAAAGCGATGTCAAATTCGTTCTCTCGATCCTTTGTACTGTTAACCAATAAAAAAGACGTCACGGCCTGAGCTTCAGACCATGACGCTTTTCCTTTTAACAACGACCGCTTAGCGATGCTTCTCGATCAACTGCTTCAGCGCCGCTTTGCTTTGTACGCCGACTACGCCTTCGACAGGCTGGCCGTCTTTGAACAGCACCAGCGTCGGAATGCTTTTTACGCCGATGGCGTCCGAAATCTGCGGGTTCTCGTCGACGTTCAGTTTGGCGATTTTGGCGGAGCCTGCGAGCTCGCCGTCCAATTCATCCAGAATCGGAGCGATCGTGCGGCAAGGGCCGCACCAAGGTGCCCAAAAGTCTACCAGCGTTAATCCGTTTTGAATATCGTTCATGAACGTTTGATCCGATGTATGTGTAACCGCCATGTTCAATTCCTCCTAATAGGTATTCAAATCAATTTGCTTACGCATAGTGTTCAACAATACGATCCAACTTCTCTTGCAGCAAGCCGAAGCGCACAAACCGATCTTCCCGCAAAAACTCTTTGCCGTCGATCAACAGAAGCATGATCGGAGCGGCCAAAATCAGAAAGCGTTCCGCGACTTCTTCAACCTCGGTCGCATCGAGATGCGCGAAACGGATCGAAGAATAGTCGTTCAGCAGTTCCCGAAGCTTCGGCAGCAGCGCATGGCAGGTACTGCAATCCGGCGTCGATACGTATAAAAAGCTTAAACCCGAACTTTCTGCGAATCTATCGACTTCGTTGATTGTAGTCAATTCCTGCATGGGCCTTATTCCGATCCTCCTTATCACTGTTAACTATAGAATTCAATTAACTAGTTAAATAATCATTTGTACATAAAGAATAATCAGTTTTACCCGACTTGTCAAGAGAGGCTTGATTTTTGATGTGTTCTTTTTTAAGCTTAAGTTATCTAAATCAATAGGCAATCAAGAAAGTAGGTTGTACCGCATGGAAAATTCGGGTGCCTTGTTCAATGTCGATACGCGTTCCCCGCTCCCTATTCATGTCCAAATCAAAGAACAAATCAAATGGTTGATTGGAAAGGAATTGCTCAAACCGGGCGATCCTCTTCCTTCAACCAATCAATTGGCCGATCAGTTATCCATCAACCGAAACACGATCCAGAGCGTGTATGCTCAATTGAAGGAAGACGGGTTGCTGCTCATGCAAAAAGGACGCGGAACCCGGGTGGCCGACGAGCGGCAGATCGAACGGTTCAAAAGGGATCATCCCCATTTCGCTTTTACGGAAAAAATGATTGAAGAAGCCCGAAAAGAGAATCTCGCGCTGGACGATCTTCTGCTTTCGGGCTTCGCGTATGTGCAGCTGTTCGGCGAACGTCAACAACGCAAGCCCCGCTACTTGTTTATCGAGTGCAAAGACAGCTCTTGCATCTTCTATCTGGACGAAATCAAACGATTGACTTCCGCCGACGTTCAAAGCTTGGATATCTCCTCGTTATCGGAAGAAGACGCTATTCGGGCGATCGGCGCGGCGGACGTGATCGTCACTAGGTCGGATCTGGCCGAAAAGCTGCAAAAATTCGCCGACGAAGCCGGAAAAACGATTATAACCGTAGGTTCCACCCGCGATGTGCCTTTGCTGCTTAACCTTGTCCGGCATTCGTGAACGTCGACTTAGCCTTTGAATGCCGACAAAATGTCCGGTTTGCGAATCCAATCCGCAACGGGAGTCAGTTTCAACAGAGAGCGGGTATCGCGATCGGCTTCGTTTTTAAGCACCAAACTGTCGATTTCGGAGCCGATCCAGCGGTAAAATCCGGTTACGCCCGCTGCCGTTTCCGCGCTCATCACGGCAGATAACCCGGCTTCGAAATGTTCGTAAGGCAGCGAAAGGAAAGAAATCTCGCGTCCCGACGCTTCGCTGAAACGCGCTGCCAACTCGATGCCTGTCAATGCTTCGCCGCCGCTCGCGTGCAGCGTTCGACCCGCCAGCTCGGCATGGCTCAACGCGTACGCATGATACTGCGCCGCGTCTTCGGAGCTGATCCAAGCGATCGGCTTGTCGGCGGGAATCGGGTAAGCCAACGCTTCTTGACCCACCACTCCCGGAATCAGCAGGTTTTCCAGATACAACGTAGGTTTAACGACAATCCAAGGAATGCCGCTTGCTTTGACCTGCTCGATCATTTGCAACTTGATATCCAGACTCTCCGAACCCGACTTTTCTTCCGGCAAAAAGCCGTTGCTGTTGACGACGATCAGTTTGACGCCTGCACGTTTGGCCGCTTCGACCGTATTTGCCGCGTAAGCCGACAGATTGGAAACATCGAATTCGATCGGCAGGTTCAGAAAGACTTTGTCTACGCCGGCATGAGCTTCGATCAGCGTATCCGGATCATCCATGTTGCCGATCCAAGCCTCGATTCCTTGCCGACGCAAAGCCTCGGCTTTTTGCTCGCTGCGCGTTACCGTTCTTACTCCGAATCCTTGTTCGATCAACAAACGCGCGACGGCTCCGCCTTGAACGCCGGATGCTCCGTATACCAAAACTTGTTCCATATGATCCATGCTCCTTATCCTGATTCGAAATTCGCTCGCTGTCTTCTCGAACGTTGAACTTATCATATGAAACTCCCAAACTTTATGTAAGTACGCACTTTGAAGATATCAGGTATCCTTCGGGATACTAAAACGCGAGGAAAGGACTGAATGCGATGAACGAAATAAAGCTGCTTCCTCCCGAATCGTGCGGCGTCTGCCCTGTGGAAGTTGCCGTCAATCTGATCGGAGGCAAGTGGAAGATCCTGATTCTATACCGGCTGCTCCGTCAAGATACGGTTCGCTTCAACGAACTGCAACGCTCGCTCGGAAACGTTACGCAACGAACCTTGACCCGGCAGCTGCGCGAATTGGAAGCCGACGGGCTCGTAAATCGGACCGCTTACGCGGAAATGCCCCCAAGGGTCGAGTATTCGCTGACGGAAAAAGGAACCAGCCTGACCCCGATTCTTCTTCAACTTCAAGACTGGGGCCTTGAGCATATGAACGGGACGCCGGTTTCGCGCGCTTGATTCCGGAAAACCCGGCCGATTCGCGCGCTTTCCGCTCGCCGATCGGACAAATCGAAAACCTTTCCCGCGTTTTCAGGAAAGGTTTTTGGCGGATGCATTTACTTTTCGAGAACCGGCACGATCACGATCAGTCGCCTACCGGGGCAAGCTCTTTGCTGAAGAACTGCGGCAAATAGGCCTTATGCGCTTCCAACAGTTCGTCCAGCACGACCTTGGCGATGTCGCCGCTGGTGACGAGCGGGTTCAACGTGAATGCTTGAAGCGCCGTCGCGTAATCGCCGGTGACTGCGGCTTCGACGGTCAGTTCCTCCATCGCCTTCATGACTTGGAGCAGACCGCGTTGAGCGGGCGGGAATGCGCCGAAGTGGACAGGCTCTGCGCCGTGCGCGGTGATGAGGCTGGTGACTTCGACGGCGCTGTCGTACGGCAGGTCGCTGACGGAGCCGCGGTTGCGGGTGTTGACGACCATCTGCGTGCCTTTGTTGTTATAGATGGAATTGATGATCTCGCAGGCCGCGTCGCTGTAGTAAGCGCCGCCGCGTTGTTCCAATTCTTTCGGCTTATAATCAAGATTCGGGTCTTTGTACAATTCGAACAGGCTTTCTTCCAGCTTCTTGACGACTTGGCCGCGCGTGCCTTCATGCTGCGCTTCTTCCAGTTCCTCTTGCAGCATATTGCCGGTCATGTAGTAGTAGCGGTGGTACGGGCAAGGCAGCATGCCCAGTTGAGCGATCTGGTCGGACAGGAAACGCATATCGCGGATGTTTTCGACGATCTTGCCCGGATCGGCGTCCGGTCCGTATAGCTTGTCGATCAGCTCTGCCGTCACTTCGCCGCCGTCTTTGTCGTATACGCGGTGCCAGTGCAAATGGTTGATGCCCGCGAATTTGAAGAACAGGTCTTTCTCTTCTTTTTGCAGCAGCGCGGATTCTGTTTTGACCGCCATGACCGGAACATTGCACAGGCCGATGACTTTTTCCCATTGTCCGTAACGCAGTACAGCCTCCGTCACCATGCCGGCCGGATTCGTGAAGTTAATCAGCCAGGCGTTCGGACACAGTTCTTTCATATCCTCGACGATGCCCAGCACGACCGGGATGGTACGGAACGCTTTCAACATGCCGCCCGCGCCGTTCGTTTCTTGTCCGATCATGCCGTGTTTCAGCGGAATCGCTTCGTCCTTAATGCGTGCTTGCAGCAAGCCTACACGGAATTGGGTCGTCACGAAGTCCGCGTCTTGCAGGGCGTGGCGACGGTCTAACGTCAGATGCACGTCGCAGTCGATGCCGGCCGCTTTGACCATCCGTTTTGCCATTTCGCCTACGATCTCCAGCTTTTCCTTGCCTGCTTCGATATCCACCAGCCACAGCTCGCGTACGGGCAGCTCGGCATGTCGTTTGATAAACCCTTCGATCAATTCCGGCGTATAGCTTGATCCTCCGCCAATGGTAACGATCTTCAGTCCTTTTTTCATCGCAAATGCCTCCTGAATTTAAATTTTAGTCGGTGATGAACTTCATGTTTTCACCTTAATTTATGTAATGCATTACAGGTCAAGCCCTTTTTTAAAGCGGTTTCAGAAAAGCAGTTGGAAGAAAAAGCGCCTGACGCGAGCCTGAACCGGGTGTGGTATGCTTAACCGAGAGGTGAAATCCCATGACAAATATTCGTGAAATCGCGCGATTGGCCGGCGTATCCACGGCGACGGTATCGCGCGTGATCAACGATCACCCTTACGTCAATGAAGAAAAAAGACAAAAAGTATTGGAGATCATTCGCCGGTTGGACTATGTGCCGAACTCCAGTGCCACATCCCTCAAAAAAGGCATGACTCGAATCGTCGGAGTCGTGAGCGGAGCGTATACCACATCGTCGACGCCGTTCATTCAGGCCTTCAACATTATCGCGCAGCAGCACGGCTTTCATGTCATGCTGTTTCTTACCGATAACGACTGCGGCAAAGAGCTGGTCGCCTTGGAAATGCTGCGCAGCAAACAGTTGGACGCGCTCGTCTGCCTGCATCGCGCCAACGAATGGCCGATCATCGAATCGTATACCAAATACGGACCGATCGTGACTTGGCAGCGACTGGTCAGCGAGCATATTCCGTCGGTATTCATGGATCAATACCAAGGATATATGCTAGGCTTGGAGCACCTGTATGCCCGCGGGTATCGGCGCATCATGAACGTATATTCGTCAAAAGGGCTGAACACGCCGCAGCGCATGCGGGCCTACGATGACTTTTCGAAAAAATATCGGCTAGATGACAGCGGCTTCCCGGATCTGCACGGAAAAGTCTCGATTACGGACGGCGAACATATTGCGCGGTGGTGGCTGGAACAGACCGACAAGCCGGATGCGATCGCCTGCTCCAACGACGACGTCGCCGCCGGACTGCTAACCGAACTCAAACGCGCAGGCGTATCGATTCCGGGAGAAGTCGCAATCATGGGTTTCGACAATAACAACCTGGCTCGGCTGCTCGATCTGACGACCGTGCATTATCCGTCCGATCAGCAAGCCGAGAATGCTTTTGCCATCCTGCTTGATCGGCTAGGCCAACAAGCGCCGCCGCTGCATACGTTGGAATTCGAGCTGATCGAACGGGCTTCCACCTGACGTACGATCCAACCGAATCAGACAAAAAAACGGAGACCCCTATCGTCGGGATTCTCCGTTTTGCCGTTGGATGCCGCAATGGCCGTATTCGCTTATAACGCTTTGATCGCTTCCGCGATCTCGATGCACAAATCTTCGGCTTGCGCCACATGCCCCAGCTTGTCCATGAAAGCATGCGTCATGCCTTTGTAGCGCAGGCATTTCACTTCTACGCCCGCTTGCGCGAGCTGCTCGGCATAAAATTCCGTTTGCACTCTCAAGCCGTCGAACTCCGCTCCGACCACCAGCGCCCGGGGAAGTCCGGCATGCGAATCGGCCAGCATCGGGCTGACGTAAGGGTTGTCGATTTCTTTGCCGTCAGGCAGATAAAGCATGGCTACCGGATCGTCTTGCAGCTTTTTCGGTTTGCCCAACGCCAGCAATCCGCCTCGAAGAATGCCTTCGTGTTCCGGCGCGGTATCGAAAAATTCTTCTTTCCATTCGTAGCCTTCCGCAGCGGCATCCCCCATGACCACGCACGGATAGATCAGAACTTGCAGCGCGATTCTCGGCGATCCTTCGTCGCGCGCTTTCAGAGCCACGGCCGCCGCGTAATTGCCGCCCGCGCTGTCTCCGCCGACGGCGATCCGCTCCGGATCGATTCCGTAAGCCTCGGCGTGATCGCATATATGTTTGACCGCATTGAAATTATCGTTCAAGCCGTGCGGAAAAGGCTTCTCCGGCGCCAACGAATAATCGACGTTGAACACGACGGCGTCCGCCAGTTCGGCGATCAGCCTGCAAATATTCTCTACCGTATACACGCTGCCGCCGATCCAACCGCCGCCGTGGAAAAAGACCAGCGCGGGACGTTTAGCATTTCCGTTCGATTTTCTCGGATAATGACGCCACAGTCCTACTTGATTGCCGCTTCCCGTCAATTCTTCGTAACGGGTATGGATCTCGACGGTGTTCAAATTATAGTTGGGAAAACCCATGCTTTCGCGTATGGCGGGCAGCATGACTTCGATCGGCGGCATTTCGGCAGGCTGTTCTTCCGGATTGTTCGCCTTGCCCGCCCAGTGTTCGTTCAGCGAAGCGAATTCCGCCGGATCGAGATAACCAGGGCGGTCTTCGCCGGGGCTTGGTTTGACGATGATTTCGATACTTTTTCCCGGCAGCACGGAACTCCCGGTTCGCAGTCGGTCGAGATGTTCAAGCGGATATTTTCTCATCGGACGATGTTCCTCCCAAGCGGCCAAGCCGCGAATTTGAAGATCTCGGTGGATGTCCGCCCCGTTAAGCTGACCGGACCGATCCGCCGTCGATGCCGCGAATACGTCTTTTTTCGAAAAGCGTCGCTTTGTTGAGTCCGTTCTTAGAACTCCCGCACGATAACCGCGTTCTTCTCCGCCGATTCGAAAATCGTTTCGATCAGCGTCAATACGCGGTGTACTTCATGGTTCGGCACCGCCTGCTGGGAAGCGCCATGCAGCGTCGATACGAGATTCGTATAGAAGCCGTCCGACAAGTCCTCCACCTTCTCGATCGGACGGCGGATGGTCGATTCCTCGGAAGGCGGCGCCATCGTTTTGGTCAATCCTTTTCCCGCCTGGATCGGTGTCGGCTCGACATGTTCGACTTCGCGGTTGCGCGTTACGATCTCCCCGCTCAGATCCCAATCGCAGATCACCGCCGTGCCTTCCGTTCCTTTGACGTACCAGCGGGGCAGCTTGATATAGTTGGTCGTGCCCACTTCGATCACGGCGGTCAGCCCGTCCTTGAACTTGATCGTGGTCGTAAAGCCGTCATCGACTTCGGTTCCCAAAATATAGCTCAGATCGGCGTGAACGCTCTCGATCTTGCTGTCGGTGAGCAGCAGAAGTTGATCGAGCAGATGCACGCCCCAATCCAGCAGCATGCCGCCGCCGTAAGCCTTGAGCTGACGCCAGTCGCCCGGAATGCCGTTCGCGCCCTGCACGCGGGATTCCAGATGGAACACGTCGCCGACTTTTTTCTGCGACATCAGGTCTTTGATGATCAGGAAATCTTCGTCCCAACGACGGTTTTGGTGCACGGTGAACAGACGCTGCGCTTTTTCCGCTGCTTCCGTGATTTCGATCAGCTCCGCGCCCGTAACGGTAACCGGCTTTTCGCAGATCACATGTTTGCCGGCTTGCAGCGCTTGGATCGCCAGTTCTTTATGTACGTCGTTCGGCGTCGCGATCAATACCACGTCGACTTCTTCGTCGCCCAGCACATCTTCGAAACTGTCATACGTCCGAAAGCCCCGGCTGCTCGCCAGTTCCATCCGGTATTCGATCGGATCGTATGCGCCGCGCACGACGATACCTTCCGCTTGTTCGACCAATTGCCCGTGGTAACTACCCATTCCGCCAAATCCGACAATGACAAGCTGAAGCGTTTTTTCATTATTCATCTGCTAGTCTTCCCTTCTTTTATACCCCTACAGTTTAGAAGTTTACTCACAACCCTTAATATAAAGGACCGAATCAAGAAAGCGTTAGCATTTTTTGAGCGTTTTGTGAAAGTATAACCCTTGTAAATAAAAGCAGAATGCTTTTCAGCTTGTCGAAAAAGCCCAACGTAGCTGGAAGCGAGAAGACGGAGAGAAAAATTCAGTGAAAGACGCCTTTGAACTTGGAAAACCACATCTTAAATTTCAATCCAGTTTTCCAAGTGAGACAGCGGATTGAACGAATTTTTCTCGTAGTCTTTTCGCTTCCCCCGCCAACGTAAATTTTTCGAAAACCTGAAAAGCATGAAGCTTTTATTTCTTTTTGAATTTGACATTTGTCTCGACAATCTTTAGAGTTGAGGTTGAAAGCACGACTTTGATCAACTGCATATTCATTCACGGGATGTTACCATTTGGGCATAACCTGAGCTGACCTGAACTGCGTTTATATGCAGCCGGGTTGGTTCGGGTTTTTTATTTGCCTAAACAGGCGTTTATCCTATTCATCCATCATTCGGGAGGAGAAATAACATGACTAACTATGCATTCCCAAAAGATTTTCTGTGGGGCGGCGCGATTGCGGCGAATCAGGCTGAAGGAGCTTATCTGGACGGGGGCAAAGGATTGACGGTCGTCGATTTGCTGCCGACCGGCGACAAACGCCGCGCGATCATGAAAGGCGACGTGCCTTCCCTGACTCCGATCGAAGGCGAATTTTATCCGTCGCACGAAGCGATCGACTTTTATAACCGTTACAAGGAAGACATCGCGTTGTTTGCCGAAATGGGCTTCAAATCGCTGCGCGTCTCGATTGCTTGGGCGCGTATTTTCCCGACGGGAGAAGAAGCGGCGCCGAACGAGGAAGGTCTGCAATTTTACGACAATCTGTTCGATGAACTGATCAAGAACGGGATCGAGCCTGTTGTCACTCTCGCCCACTTCGACGTTCCGGTACACTTGGTCGAAAAATACGGCAGTTGGCGTCACCGCAAGCTGGTCGGCCTGTTCGAGACGTATGCGAAGACGGTTCTTGAGCGCTACAAAAACAAGGTTAAATACTGGATGACGTTCAACGAGATCAATATGCTGCTGCATCTGCCGTTCCTCGGCGCGGGTCTCGTTTTCGAAGAAGGCGACAACGCGGAGCAGATCAAATACCAAGCGGCTCACCACCAGCTCGTCGCGAGCGCTTTGGCGGTTAAAGCCTGCCATGAGATTGCGCCGGACGCGATCATCGGCTGCATGTTGGCGGCGGGCAGCTTCTATCCGTTCACTTGCAACCCGGAAGACGTGTATCAAGGGATGGAAAAAGACCGCGAATCGTACTTCTTCATCGACGTGCAATCGCGCGGCGAATATCCGGGTTACGCGAAGCGTTTCTTCCGCGATCATAACCTGGATATCGCGATGGAAGACGGCGACGCCGAGATTCTGAAAAACAACACCGTCGACTACATCGGCTTCAGCTACTACTCTAGCCGAACGACGAGCACCGATCCCGAAATCAACAAAAACATGACCAGCGGCAACGTGTTCGGTTCGGTTGCCAACCCTTATCTCGCAAAATCCGAATGGGGCTGGACGGTCGATCCGCTCGGCATGCGCATCACGGCCAACCAACTGCACGACCGTTACCAAAAACCTTTGTTCGTCGTGGAAAACGGCTTCGGCGCGCATGACGAGCCGCAAGAAGACGGCAGCATCAACGACGATTACCGCATCGACTACCTGAAACGCCATATCGCCGCCATGGGCGAAGCGATTCAGGACGGCGTCAACATCCTCGGCTACACCTGCTGGGGCCCGATCGATATCGTCAGCGCGTCTTCCGGCGAAATGCGCAAACGCTACGGCTATATTTACGTCGATCGCGACAACGCGGGCGAAGGTACGCTTGCACGCTCCAAGAAGAAAAGCTTCAACTGGTACAAGACCGTTATCGCAAGCGATGGTACGGATCTGGAAGGTTAATCCTTCTGTTTAAGCTTCCAGGCTATAGGGTGATTAGGTTCGATTCCGTCAAGGGATCGGGCCTTTTTCCATTCGGATGCGAAACCTTCATTTCCGATCCGGGTATCTTCTTTGCATTGCCAATCTCTTTTTCGAAAAATTCCTGACATCAACTTTACTGAAAGCGTTGACAGCCTAACAACCTCCCGCTACACTAGATGATAACTTGATAAGTCCAACCGGGATTGTTACTGCAAACGCAGGCAAAACCTAAGTCGCAGCAGATCGAGACGCCGAGCGTAATTGCGAGTCTTGCCGATTTGCCGTGCCTTGGGTTTATTTGTGTTGAAAGGGGAAGCACCGTGAAAATAGCCAAGGTCATCAATAATAACGTCGTTAGCGTCTATCAGGCGGACGGCACCGAACTGGTCGTCATGGGCCGGGGCATCGCGTTCAAGAAAAAGCCGGGCGACCCGGTAGATGAACGCAATGTCCAAAAAGTCTTCGCCCTCAAAAACAAACAGACCTCCGACAACTTCAAAATGCTTTTGCGTGAAGTGCCGATCGAGCTGATTGTCATTGTCGAAGAAATCATCGTTCATGCCAAACAGACGCTGAGTCGCAAACTGAATGAAAATCTGTACGTATCGCTGACCGACCACGTGAACTTCGCCATCGAGCGGCATAACGAAGGCATCGAGATCAAGAACGCCTTGCTGTGGGAAGTGAAGCAGCTCTATAAGGACGAGTTCGGAATCGGCCTGCGAATGCTGGAGCAAATCCGCGTCAAAATGGGGCTGGAGCTTCCCGAAGACGAGGCCGCGTTCATCGCGATCCATATCGTCAACGCGGAGATGAACGAGGACGTCTCCACGACGATGAACATCACCAAATTCATGCAGCAGATCATCAACATCGTCAAATACCATTTTAAAACGGAATTCGACGAGGATTCGCTGAGCTACTTCCGCTTTATCACCCATCTGAAGTTTTTCGCGCAGCGGGTATTCAAAGGCACGCATTACGAAAATAACTACGATCATCTTTATGACGCAATTAAGGAAAAGCATCCCGAAGCCGCCCGCTGTACGGAAAAAATCCGCAATTTCGTGTTAAAAGAATATAATCACGAGCTAACCAACGAGGAAATGCTGTATCTGACCGTTCATCTGGAACGCGTAGTGAATCGTTAACCTAAGCACCATCCGAACGATTTGCGCGAAAAAAATAAAAAGAATCGCAATGTATGCGTTGACAAGTGGTTGAAAGCGTTATATCCTAAACACATCCAAACCGAATATCATCGATCGGGATTGTTACTGGTGATGCAGGCAAAACCTAAGTCGCGAAAAATAGCGGATTTTTTCTTTCTGCTCTTTTTCGAGGCTTAGGTTTTTTGTTTGTCAAAATCACCCAAAATGTTCATGTTAAGAAAATATTTGGAGGTGCAATTCATGAGTCAAGAAAAATTGGCGCGCGAAATCGTGCAGGGCGTCGGCGGCGAAAGCAACGTCGTTTCCCTGGTCCACTGCGCAACCCGGCTCCGCTTCACCCTGAAGGACAATGCCAAAGCCGACAAAGCCGCATTGGAAAAGCTGGACGGTATCATCACAGTGAAAGAAAGCGGCGGTCAGTTCCAGGTCGTCGTCGGCAACAAAGTTCCGGAAGTCTATGCCGCGATCGGCGAAGTCTCCGGTATTCTGAACGAATCGAAAGACGGCGAGAAGTCGAAAGACAAAGCATCGGCCGGCAAAAAAGGTTTCGGTGCCGTGATCGACGTCATCTCCAGTATCTTCGCTCCGCTGCTCGGCGTGATGGCCGGCGCGGGTATCCTGAAAGGTCTGCTGCTGATCGCGGACAACTTCGGTTGGCTGCCTAAAACCAGCTCGACCTACATTATCCTGTTCGGCGCGGCCGACAGCTTGTTCTACTTCCTGCCTATACTGCTCGCTGTTACGACAGCCCGCAAGTTCGGCGGTAATATCTTTACGGCCATGACCGTAGCCGGAGCCTTGCTGCTTCCTTCGGTCACTGCGCTCAACGGCGCCGAAACCGATGTTACCTTCTTCGGTATTCCGGTCGTCATGATGAGCTATTCTTCGACGGTCATTCCGATCATCCTGGCCGTTATCGTCATGAGCAAGCTGGAGAAGTTCTTCAACCGCGTGATCCATGAGAGCGTGAAAAACTTCCTGACTCCGATGATCTCGCTCGCGGTCATGGTTCCGCTGACCCTGCTGGTCTTCGGACCGTTCGGCGTCTATGTCGGCAACGGCATCGCCGATGCCCTGCTCGCTGCCTTCTCGTTCAGTCCGCTGATTGCAGGCGCCATCTTAGGCGCAGGCTGGCAGTTGCTCGTCATCTTCGGCGTTCACTGGGGTCTGGTTCCGGTGTTCATCAACAACATCGCCGTTTACGGACGCGACGGCATCAAGCCGGCCGCTACCGCTTCTGTCTTCGCCCAAACCGGTGCCGCATTCGGCGTTATGTTGAAAACGAAAAACAAAAAACTCAAAACGCTGGCCGGCTCCGCTACCTTATCGGCGGTATTCGGCATCACCGAACCTGCCGTCTACGGCGTAACCTTGCCGCTTAAACGTCCGTTTATCGCAGGCATCATCGGCGGTGCGGTCGGCGGCGCGATTATCGGTCAAGGCGGTACGCAGGCTTTCGCTTCCGGCGCACCCGGCCTGCTGACCCTGCCGATCTTCTACGGCCCCGGCGGTCAAGGCTTCCCGGCTCTGATCATCGGTATCGTGGCTTCGTTCGTCATCTCGGCGACGCTGACTTACATCCTCGGCTTCAAAGACCCGGTTGAAGAAGGCGAAGGAGAAAAAGTTAAATCCGATGCTTCTTCTACGGGCAAAAGCATCACGACGCCAGCTTCGAGCAGCGCTCCGGCAACGGCAAGCGCAGCAGGCAGCGTCGGCGAGACAGCTCTTAGCCCGCTCAGCGGAACAGTTGTAGCTTTGGCAGATGTACCGGACCCGGCTTTCGCCGCTGAAGCAATGGGTAAAGGCGTTGCGATCGAGCCAAGCGTCGGTCGCGTCTTGGCTCCATTCGACGGTACCGTAACCGTTGCGTTTAAAAAGAAACATGCGCTGGCTGTCGTATCCGACACAGGCGCGGAAATTCTGGTGCATGTCGGCGTCGATACGGTCAAGCTGGACGGCGAGCATTTCACTTCGCATATCCAGGAAGGCGACCGGGTCAAAGCCGGACAGCTGCTGCTTGAATTCGATATCGAAAAGATCCGCGCTGCGGGGTATCCGACCGTTACGCCGGTAATCGTGACCAATACGTTCGACTATGCCGATGTGCTGCCGCTGCAGCAAGGCGAGGTACAGGCCGGGGACGAGTTGCTGGAGACGGTTCCGGGAAGCGACGCGGAATCGGACAAAGTTTCTTAAGCAAAAAACCTTCAATTTTGCAAAAGCCTCTTATGCTCCCTATAAGAGGCTTTTTGCGTTGTTATTCATTTGAATATAAATGATGAATTTCACTCCAAATCATGGTCTTCCAAGTACTCGAACACTTGCGCCAATAGTTTGATCAGATGCTCACTGTCTTCTTCGCCCAAATGATCGATCATGCCTTGAAACAGCGCCGTGTACTTCCTGTTCGCTTCGTCCGCGCACTCTTCGCCTCGCTGCGTAAGCGTCAACAGCGATATCCGTTGATCGCCGGAATGCTTGACGCGAGACACATAACCGTTTCGGATCAAATTATTGATCATTTGGGTCACGGTCGGCGAAGTAACTTTCAGCACCCGACTGATCTCGGACACGGTCGCTTGGCGATCCTGCGTTCCTTCTTTTCGGATTGCCAGCAAAACCCGTACTTCGCTCGCTTTCAATCCCCAGATCGTTTTTTTGTTCCAGCTCATTTTGGCCATGTTCGAAAACTGCTCGACTAATCGGTCTACGCTTGCTGCTTGATTTTCTTTCAATCGAAATCCCCCGCAACTTTTTTTGAATCCGACCCTGTAAATCGGAAATTTTGTGTTTATATAGAAATTGACGTATACTCATTTTAAATTAGGTTGGAAACCTACCTAATTATACTCATACACATGGAGGAATCGCAATGCTGCGTAAAAATAAACAATTCCCTGAACCGCCGGGCGAATATATCGTCGGCTTGAACGAAATGTCTTTTACCGATCCGACGCGTCAAGGTCTCTTCGACTTTGCGCCGGACGAATTCAGGGAAATTCCTATTCTGATCTTCTACCCGTCCGACAATGCGCAAAACCGCGAACCGTCGCTGTATTCTTTCAAAGAAGAAGCCGAATCGTTCAAAAAGGCAAGCAAAGGAATCGTATCCGCCAACAACCGATTCATGCCTATTCCCGCGTACCGCGATCTGCCCGTTTCCGAAAATCAAGAACGGTATCCGGTCGTCTTTTTCAACCACGGGTATTCCAGCCATATGATGCAAAACGTCGTTCTGTGCTGCGATTTAGCCAGTCAAGGATATATCGTCGTTTCTGTCGGCCACCCGTACGAAGCCAGCGCGATCCGGTATCCCGACGGTCGGATCGTGATGGCGGACGAATCGATCGGCAATGAATTCAAGCAAACGATGGCACGCAATCAGCCGACGTTCAAAACCATGAAAAAACAAAGTTACAGCGATGAAGAAATCGGGCCTGCCGCCGCACATTTTTTCGAAAATTTCAAATCCACGAAAGTATGGAAACATATCCGAATTTGGGCCGATGACAATATTTTTATCGCCGATATGCTGGAGCAGCTGAACGGACAAGCGTCGGGTTCCCTTTTCGCAGGCAAACTGGATCTGGAGCTCGGCTTCGGCATTACCGGCCATTCCTACGGAGGCTGCACGGCCAGCCAAGTCTGTCTCGACGATCCCCGGTTTGTTTGCGGAGTCAATATCGACGCGCCCACTTACGGCGAGTATTGGGATCGGGATTTGCAAAAGCCGTTCATGATTTTGGGCAGCGAACTGATGGACCTGCTGGCGCGGCCTAATTTTCTGGCGAATTCGAACGACGCGTATTTCATCATCGTCGAAAACACGCAGCATATGGACTTTACCGACATGATCTTCTACGCGCCGCAGCTCAAGCTGCTGAAATTGCTCGGCAAACGCGACAAGACGCTGCTGCGGAACGTTCTGTCGTCGTATCATCTTGCTTTTTTCAAGCGGTATTTGCGAAGAAAAGAAAATGCCGATATGGACAACCTGAAGTTTGAAGGCGTACGCGTGCGCAGCAAAAAAGCGGCGAATCCGTTCCGAAACCACCCGACATCGGTTTCCGAAATATAAGCATCGGAAAAGCCGCTTCTTATGACAGAAGCGGCTTTGACGTTCAGCGGGATGCATCCCGATCAATTCGTCGCGCGCGATAAGCCGGACTTTATTGGAGCTTGCCAGCTGCTTGGCCTTGCTCTGTCTTTTTGCCATGCTTGTTTTATTGCTTCGACGCATTCTGCGTATCCATGCCCCGCCTGAACTCGTCGGCGGGGACGGGGCGTCCGAACAGGTAACCTTGCACTTCGTCGCAGCCGTTTTCTTTGAGGAAAGCGAGCTGTTCCTCGTTCTCCACGCCTTCCGCGATCACGGTGATTCTGAGGTTGTGCGCCATCGAGATGATGGCTTTGACGATATCGCGGTCGCCCAGATCGGTCTCGACGTCCTGGACGAAAGAACGGTCTACTTTGAGGCGGCTGATCGGCAGCCTTTTCAAGTAATTCAACGAGCTATAGCCGGTCCCAAAATCGTCGATCGAAATATGGACGCCCAGATCGCGAAGCTGTCGCATTTTCTCCGAAGCGGATTCCACGTCCATCGTCATCCCTTCCGTGATTTCCAACTCCAGAAATTGCGGCGGATAGCCGGTCTCGTCCAAAACGCTGCGGATCAACTCGACCAGATTGCGCTGCCGGAATTGCCTCGGAGACAAATTGATCCCCATGATAAAAGGTTCGTATCCTTCATCGATCCAGTGCTTGCCCTGCCTGCACGCCGTTCGAAGCACCCACTCCCCGATGGGAATAATCAAACCCGTTTCTTCGGCCAACGGGATGAAGTCGGCCGGAGAGACCCATTCGCTGCTGCCCCGATGCCAGCGGAGCAGCGCCTCCGCTCCGATCCGCTGCTCCGGAAACAGCGAAATTTGCGGCTGATAATACAGATGCAATTCGTTTTTCTCCAAGGATTTGCGCAGGTCGTTCTCCAACAGGATTCTTGCCCCGGTCTTCGTCTCGTCTTCCGCATCGTACACGGCATAGGTATCTTTGCCGGCTTCTTTGGCTTTGTACATGGCGGCATCCGCATGCTGCAGCAGCGCGGCCGCGTTATTGCCATGCTCCGGATAGATGCTGATCCCGACGCTCGGCGTGACGAACAATTCATAGCCGCCGACTTCGAACGGTTCGGCGAACGCGTCGAGAATCCGTTGGGCCGTAGCTCCGGCTTCCGACGCTCGCCAATCCTCCGTCAAAATCGTGAACTCGTCGCCGCCGTGACGCGCGATGAACGCCTCGGCGTCCAGCGAACTTTTCAACCGTGCGGCGATTTGCGCGAGCAACGCGTCGCCCGCGCCGTGTCCCAGCGAATCATTGACTGTCTTGAACCGATCCAGATCCACGTACAGAATCGATAATTTGTCGCCGCTCCGCAAAGCTTCGGCGATCGAACGACTCAGCTTTTCCTGAAAAGAACGACGGTTCGGCAAACCTGTCAAGCTGTCATGATACGCCATTCGGTAGATCAATGAAGCGGAACGGTCCTGCTCGATCGCCAATCGGGCCAAATACCCGGTTTTGCGAATCAGCTCCATCTCTTTTTCCGTCGGCAGCCGCTTCACTTCGTAATACATCGCGAAAGTGCCCAAAATCTCGCCTTCCCCATCGATTAGCGGAAGCGACCAGCCTGCGCGAAGACCGTTCCGAAGAGCGATATCCCGGTAAAGCTCCCAAAGTTCGCTATGCTCGATATCCTCGACGATCACGATTTCTTTTCTTGACACCGACGCGCCGCACGAACCGCCCCGTTCGCCGACCTTGACGCCTTCTACCTCGTTCATATAATCGTCCGGCAAACTTGGGGCAGCAAGATTGGACAACGTGCGGCTTTTTTTGTTATAGCGATGAATCGAGCATTTGGCTCCCGTCTGGTATTCCGCCATATGCAGCAGCTTGTCCAGCGTTTCCTCGAGCGGGGTGGATTTGGCGATCATTTCAAGCACTTTGTTTTGGGCATCCAATATGCGGACCGATTGCTCCTGTTCCGTGATGTCCCGGGAAATGCCGAGCAACCCCGCGACTTCGCCGTTTTTCAAGATCGGTACGATGGTCGCGTTGACCGTGACCAGCCCGCCCGTTTTCGAGCGGAATGAAAATTCCAGCGTTCCCGTACGTTTTTCCGCAAAAGCGGCTTGAAAGCCGGCTTTCGATTTCGGCACGTCCGCGGGAAGCAGAAAACGATTGAAATCCGAATACCGAAGCTCTTCCCGACTGTAGCCGCTCATTTTTTCGCCGCTGGGATTGATATCCATGATACTGCCTTCGGCATCCAGCAGAAAAACGGCGTCGGTACTGAAGGTGTACAACGAGCGGTAAATGTTTTGCTCTTCCGCAAGCAGCGGAAAAGCGGCGGCTTGACCGTCGTTTGCAGAATATTCCGAGAGCGGCTTTTCCGAGCGGCCGGAATCGTCTTGGTTCTGCATATGCGGAAATTGTCCTTTTTTCTCCGATTCGTCCATGGCTGATCATCTACCCTTTCGCGTTCCTTCTTATCTCAAAGTACCTTAATTCGCGGTCGCTGTAACAAAAGATGGATCGAAATACTTAATTTTATCTCAGCAGGCGTACGAATACCAGAATTAATGAAGCAAAAATCCGCAAACGCGCCAAAAAACCGGAAATGTCCCCGACGGACGATTCCGGTTCTCGCTGATGCCCTGTTCGTGTTCCTGCTCTACGCATCCGACCTCGGAGCGTTCAAGCCTACTTTTTTCAACAGTTCGATCAACTGCTCTTTTTCTTGCCGGGACAACACGGAAAATTGGTCCGAGATCGCTTCGACATGCTTGGGAAAAATTTCGTCGAATCGGGCTTTTCCCTCTGCCGTCAATTCTACTTTGGATTCCCGTCCGTCTTCCGGATTCTGCCGGCGAACGACCAACTTCTGCTTCTCCAGCTTGTTGATCACGTACGTGATGCTGCCGCTCGGAATCGAAAATTTTTCGCTTATTTTTTGAACGGGGTGCGGCCCTTTGCTGTATAGCAGTTCCAAAATGCGAAAACTGTCCAGACTCAACTTATAGCTTTTGATTTCTTTTACGATATTGTTGCCGAGCACTTCGGACGATTTGCCCCAAATCCGAAAGAGTCGAAGATCCAACTGCGTGTTCTCCTGATTGGTATCGATGAAAAGTCCTCCCCGAGAACCGGCCGGCTGCCAGTTATCCGAATAGTTGCTGCATATGAATCAATAAGACGACGGCGCCGAGTACCAGCAAAATGAACGGCATCATCATATTCTTCATTGTGTCCTTAATTTTGATATGCGTCAATAAGGCTCCGATCATGGTAGCTACGACCAACAGCGCGCCCCAAGCGGCTAACGTTCCGTTCCAGATCCCCGCGATCAGAAGAACTGCGGCGCCGACTTCGACCAATCCCGAAAAAACGCGGAACCAAGCCGGATAGCCGTAGGTTTGAAAATTGTCGACCATTTGTTTGGAGCCGAACTTCATCATTCCGAACATAATAAAACCGATACCCAACAAAATTTGCAAAACGATAGAAAGAATAGCCATGAGTAGTAACCCCTCTTTTTTTGATTTACCCTACATTTAGGATGAATTAATCCTAACATTAGGATTTTAGGTTTGTCAATTCATTTTTCTTTACTTTTTTGAGCCCAATCAGATTGACGAATGATAATCCTAATGTTAGGCTATTTTCAGATTAAATATTTTTTATTCTTTTTTAAAAAGGAGTCCGCCCATGAATACTTATTCTTCTGATATGGAATTCGGCATCAGTACCTTTTTGGAGGCCAATCCAAGAACGTCTTCAACAACTCATGCCGAGCGAATCCGACAATCGATCGACGAAATTGTGCTTGCCGAGCAGGCAGGCTTGGATGTCTACGCGATCGGAGAGCATCATCGGATCGAATACGCCAGTTCCGCCCCGGCGGTCATTTTGGCCGCGGGTGCCGCAAAAACAAGCAAGATCCGTTTGTCGAGCGCCGTAACCGTATTGTCTTCGGCAGATCCGGTACGCGTGTATCAGGATTTCGCCACCGTCGACGCAATATCGAACGGCCGCGCCGAAATCATGGCCGGGCGCGGATCGTTTATCGAATCGTTCCCCCTATTCGGTTACGACTTGGATCATTACCATGAACTGTTCGAGCAAAAGCTGGATCTGATGCTGCGCATCCGCGATTCGGAGAAAGTGACTTGGGAAGGCAAACATCGGCCGGCTATCCATGATTTGGGTGTCTATCCGCGTTCCGAACAAAACCCTTTGCCCGTCTGGATCGGAACAGGCGGCAGTCCTGAATCCGCCGTCCGCGCGGGAGTCTTGGGACTGCCTGTATGCTTTGCGATTATCGGCGGCATGCCGGAACGCTTCGCGTCGCTGGTCAAAATGTACAAAGAAGCCGGTATTCGCGCGGGACATGACCCGTCGAAGCTTCAGGTGTCGGTGCATTCGCACGGCTTTATCGGGGAAAACGACGCGGAGGTCGCGGATCGGTATTTCCCGGCCACGGTCGATATCGTCAATACGATCAGTAAGGAAAGAGGCTTTTCGGCTTACAACCGGCAGTCGTTCGAAGCTTCCCGAAGCCTCCGCGGCGCTTTTTATGTCGGCGATCCCGAATATGTGGCAGAGAAAATCGTGCTTCTGCGCAAAAATCTGGGACTGACGCGTTTCTTGATGCATGTCGACGTATCCGCTCTGCCGCACAGCGACGTGATGCGCACAATCGAGCTGTTCGGAACGAAAGTCGTCCCGATCGTGCAAAAAGAGTTGGCTCGTATAGAAGGAAGCCGGAGCTAAATGATCATGCCGAGCGCTTAAGCCTCTTTTTCGATTTTGATTCGATAATCAATCATGCCAAAGACTCTTCTCCAGCCAGCAGCCGAAGAAGAGTCTTTGATGTGCCTTTATGTTTTGTCCGTAAACCGTTTAATCGGAAACCGAACTTTTCGCCAAAATAGCGACTCCGTATGCCGGCAGATCAAGCTCGCCTTCCGTAATCGAAGCGCCGAGCAGATCCGTATAATCTTCTTTTACTGTGATGCGCGCGGAATCGGCTCCGTAATTCAGCAGGAAGACGCGCTCCGATCCGTCATCCGCCTCGCGAATGCCGACTTCGACTTGCTCGGGCGCTTGCAGCCATGCGGAAGTCGGCGAGTTCAGTGCAAGCAAATTCAAAAGGTTTTCGACTGCTTCGTCGCTGAATGCCGCTCCGTAATACCAAGCTTCGCCCGATCCGTGCTTGCGTCTCGTCAATGCCGGACTGCCTGCGTAATAATCGCTTGCATATTCGGCCAATACTTCGACCGCGGGATCTTCCACTTGCAAAATATCGTTGAAGGCTTCGGCAAACGTCTCCGGGGATTCTCCGTGCGAAGTCGTCCAACGCAGTGCCGGCGCTTTTACCGTTCCCTTGATCAGCGTAAAGTCCTCTACCGTGATTCCGCACAGCTCCGCAACGGGTCCCGGGAACGGCTGCATCCGGCAATGTCCGTGAATATTCTTGTAGCCGGTCCGTGCGCCGAAGATCAGTTTGCCGCCGCGTTCGACATAAGTCTTCAGCAGTTCGGCCGTTTCTTCAGTCAAAATAGCCGCATGCGGATACACCAGCACCTGATACCGAAGCAGCTTGTCCAAGTCCGCGCCGACCGCCGACAACGAGACGCAATCGACCGGGATATGCCGATACTGAAGTCTTTTGAACCAGGCATTGGTGCTGCGTGCGGTCAACGGTCCGTGCCAGACATCGAACTCCCCGTCCCAGTCGTTGTCGTAATCGCGCAGAATCGCGATATTCGCTTTGTACGTCGTGCCCGCGATCATGTCCCCGATCTGCGCAAACTCGCGTCCCACCTGCTCCGCTTCGCGCACTCTGCGATTCGGCCGGTTGTGGTAATCGTTCAATCCGTGCCAATAGATTTCCGTGCCGACCGTAGCCGTGCGCCAGCGAAAATACAGCACCAAATCCGCTCCGTGCAGCACCGACTGGTACGTCCACAACCGCATCTGTCCCGGACGCGGCGACGGCATATCGATCCGATTCACCCAACCGCCCGGCCCCGCCTGCTGCTCCATGATGCAAAAGTTCGGCGAAATATCGCGCGCGGCGCTCAGATTCAGACTCCATTTCCGATCCAACAGCGGATTTTCGTCAGCACTCGGGAAAATGGTCGAAAACTGCGGATACGAGTCGTAGGAGAAAAAGTCCAGCAGCTCATCCGTCAGCGCATGGCTGTCCAAATGACCGAACAAACCGTTGGTCGTGATCCAATGGTTCGGCGCGACTTCGCGCAAAATATCGGCCTGAATGCGAGCGAATTCGATCACGCTATCCGAAATAAATCGCTTTTCGTCCAGAGCCAGATGCGGGTTCGGCGAATCGGCAACCGTGGGGCGCGGCAAATGAACCTGCTCCCACTCCGTATAAGTTTGGCTCCAAACGACGGTTCCCCAAGCTCTGTTAAGCGCATCCAACGTTCCGTATTTGCGTTTTGCCCATTCGCGGAACGCAGCATGATCGGCTTCGGCATAGAAGACATTGGTCTCGCAGTTGAATTCATTGTCGAGCTGCCAACCGATGATTGCCGGATGATCTTTGAAATGCTCAGCCATTTCCCGGGTAATGATTGCGCAGAATTCACGATATTTCGGGCTGTTGTAGTTGTAATGACGTCTCATTCCGTGCCGATACAACGTTCCGTCGGCTGCCGCGTTCAATACTTCCGGGTAGTTATGCGTCAACCAAGCCGGCGGCGTCGCGGTTGGCGTTCCCATAATCACTTGAAGGCCGTAACGATGCGCGGCACTCAACGCCCGATCAAACAGTTCGAATTCAAACACGCCCTCTTCCGGTTCGAATAATGCCCAAGCGAATTCTCCGATCCGAATCGTGGAAATGTTCATGTCCCGCATCCGTTTGAAATCGTCTTCCCATAGTTCTTCGGACCAATGTTCCGGGTAATAACAGACGCCTAATTGCAGCGTGTCGAGCTTGATCGATTTCGCTATCATGCGCAGTCCTCCGTTTTTTCCGCGTACGGGAATTCTTCTGTTTTTCCGGACCAAAAAGGCCCTCCGTACTTTTGATTGTAAACGGATTCCGGGAAACCCGATATAACGATTTCTTGCGCATATATCATTTTTTTGCGATTATCTAGTCTGCTTTATCTTGTTTTGATGATACAATTAATCAGCTGCATATCAATCATTTCTTATGACGGGAGGTCATTTCATGCAGGAGCATATTTTTTTCCCTGCGCCTTCTTTGACGCATTTGCTGTGTTATCCGGACTTTATCGGAGGTTATGGCGACCATCCGGCGCATGCCGTCGACCGTCCGGCCCGAAGCGGCGATCTTCAGCTTGATCGGCTGTACAATCTGCATATCGTGCGCAGCGGAAAAGGAACCGTGACTTCCGCCGGACGCGCGTTCCAACTCGGCGCGGGCAGCGGATTTTTATACGGACCGGGCACCGCGCAGCGTTACGCTTCCGATTTCGCGGAACCGTGGGATATTCGTTGGATTCACTTTTCGTGCGCGGTCGCGGATCGGCTGCTCGGCAATCGCGGACTGGGCGAGGTGTGGATGTTCGGACTGCCGGACGAGACGCGCGTGCATGACTGCATGGAAAGATTGCTTACGATCGGACGAGCCTCCGATTTCGGAAAAGAAGCCGAAATTTCCGCGCTCTTGTACGAGCTGCTGGCGAACCTGGTACACGAAGCTTCGCCGCTGGCTTTGCCCCGCGATCCGTCGATCCCCGGTATTTATGCCGCGGCCGATCGGATTCGCAGCCGGTGCACGGACCCCGAACTTTCGATCGCCGAGATCGCGGTTTCCAGCGGCTACAGTCCGCCGTACTTCAGCCGCAAGTTTCATCAGTTGATAGGCCGAACGGCAAGCGTCTATTTGTTGGAAGCCCGCGTGCTTCGCGCCAAACAGCTTTTGGTGTCCACCGACCTCACGGTGAAGGACATCGCGCTTGCCTCGGGCTTTTCTCAAAGCAGTTATTTCATTCAATGTTTTCGAAAAGTAGAAAGAATGACGCCGGAGCAGTTTCGGACGAGCAGACGGGCATAAAACTTTTTTTGCCTGCTGCTCGTTTTTTGATTTCAGATTGACAGTTCCCGTCCATATCGACTATGATCCTATAGAATGACAGTAAGTACTGACAGTCATTACATTCGATACAGAATCGAGGAACTTCCATGTCTACCGCTCCGTCTTCCCTTCCGAAAAACGGGAATGCGCTCATGCGCATCCTCGTGTTCACTTTGATTTTATCCGTGATGAACGGAACGATGTTTAACGTCGCGCTCCCCGTCATCAGCCTGGAGTTTGCGCTCTCTCCTTCGCAGGTCAGTTGGATCGTCACCGGATATCTGATCGTGTATGCGATCGGAACCGTGACGTTCGGCAAACTTTCCGAGAAATACAGCCTGAAAAGCTTGCTGACATCAGGGCTTTGTTTCCTTGTCTTCGGGTCGTTGATCGGGCTGATCGCGGGTTCGTACGGGATGATTATCGTCGCGCGAATTCTGCAGGCTGTCGGCGCTTCCGTCATTCCTGCGGTGGCCATGATCATTCCGGTTCGCTACTTTGCTCCTGAGAAGCGCGGTCGCGCTCTAGGCACGATGGCCGTCGGCATCTCGCTCGGTTCGGCGATCGGACCGATCACGGCCGGATTCGTCACCAGCGCATGGAGTTGGCAGGTGCTGTTCGCGATTCCGGTATTGTCGCTGCTGACGCTTCCCTTTTACCGCAAATATCTGGACGATGCGAAAGGTTCCGGCAAAAAGATCGACCTGCTCGGCGGCTTGCTGCTTGCGGGAACCGTAGCGTCCATGCTGCTGGCGTTAAGCAATCTGCAAATTCGGTATGTCGGAATCGGGACCGTGCTGTTGATTTTGTTCGTTTGGCGTATCCGCTCCGCAGCCGAACCTTTTATCGCGCCGGCGATCTTCCGGAACCGCGCGTATTCGTCCAGCCTGCTGCTTGCCTTTTTCATGATGGCGATCAGCTCCGGCATCCCCTTCATCGCGCCTCAGCTTCTGGCCGGCGTGTACGCATTCTCGCCCGTGATGATCGGAGCCGCGATGCTTCCGTCGGCGCTTATTACCGCATTTCTCGGACGCCGGGGCGGCAAGCTTGCGGATGAAAAAGGCAATGCGGCTTTGCTCTACGTCGCTTCGACCCTGCTGATCACGGGCTTCCTATGCTTGTCGTCCGCAGTAGGATTCTCGCCGATCTGGATTGCCGTCTTCCTGATCTTCGGCGTTCTCGGTCAATCCTATATGCAAATTACGTTATCGAACACTGTGTCCCGGGCCCTGGCTCCGGAACAGGTCGGCACGGGAATGGGCTTGTTGTCCATGTCCAACTTCATCGCGATGGCCGCCGTTACGGCCGTGACCGGGAAGGTGCTGGATCTGGGAACCACGACCGTTCGACTCAACCCGATTCCGCCCGGCGGCGCAGGATTGCTGCACAGCAATATCCTGATCATGCTTGCGTTTTTGACGGTCGGAATGACGGTTTTTTATCGGATTTTCTTCGATAATGCCGCGCGGCGCAAGGCTTGAGCGATCATTGACAACCTATGCGGGATCGTATATCATCATCCAGATGACGCTCCGGTCCGCATGGATATCGGAGCGTACCCGTGATGAGGTGAATGAATGAACGAGGATCGAAAAGACAGCAATCGTGACAAGATGATGCGGATCGCGATCGATCTGATCGCAAGCAGAGGGTATAAAAGCGTCACGACGCTCGAAATCGCGACGGCTGCGGGCTTGAGCGAGAAAACGTTGTTCCGCAATTTCGGCAGCAAGCAGAACCTGCTCGAAGCGGCATTCGGCCGTTTTCATTATAAGGAAGAAATGAGCCGGATCTTCAGCGAAAGATTGGTCGGAGAACTGCACGCGGATCTTCTGCTGATCAGCCGTAATTACCATGAGATCATGAACCGCAACCGCAAGATGATCCTGATCGGACTCAAGGAAGCGGAAAACCTTCCCGGTTTTCTGGAAAACACGTCCGAACACCCCCGTCAGCTCATGGCTTTTCTGACGGAATATTTCAAGCGCATGAGTGTCGAAGGCAAACTGATCGAAACGAATGCGGAACTTCAAGCCTTTTCTTTCATCTCTACGAATTACGGAATTTTTCTCAGCGACTTGGTCGAAGGAAGCCGCTTCCCGGGCTTGTCTCTGGATGCCGTGATCGAGGAGAGCGTTCGGACGTTCGTGCGCGCGCTGACCCCGTAGACGCGTCAAGGCAATGCCTGTACGTTAAGATTTAAAATAGTCTCCCTGTTCCATTTCTTCGCTTAAGCTCCGCTCCTCGGGCTTCCAGCCCATCTGTTCCCGCGTTTGTTCGGAAGAAACCGGATTATCCGCCGCCGCGAAAGACGACAGCCAGCCGAAGTACGCTCCGGCTTGCGCCGGCTGCAGCGATCGGACCGGTTTGCCGGTATTTCTGCCGATGCTGTCGGCGATCTGCTTGAACGGCAGGCCCGATTCTGCGACGGCATGAAACCGCGAACCGGATTCGCCTTGTTCGACAGCCAAAGCGAACAGCTTCGCGGCGTCCGATCGGTGCACGGCGGCCCAGCGATTCATGCCGTCGCCGATATAAGAAGCCTCGTTTTTCGATCGGGCGATCCGGATCAACGAAGGCAATAGACCGCCCCGGTCGCCCGTTCCGTACACGATCGGCGGCAAACGGACCAGCGACGCGGATAGTCCGCGTCCGGCAAGCTCGAACAAGGTCCGTTCGGACGCGACCCGACCTCCTCCGACCGACCCGGGATCTCCCGCGTCGCTTTCTTCTCCCACCGCTCCCGCTTTCAACGTCATCGTGGGTATCGCGATGACGATCTTTCCGCTTTTTCGCGTCAATCCTGCGCCCAAGGCGCGGATCGCTCGGCCCTCCGCCCCGACCGCTTCCCCCATGAATCGCGCGGAAATATTGCCCGGGCTTCCTCCGAGCAGTATGCGCGTTTTCGCCGAGAATCCGGCCTGCGAAAATTTATGAAAAAAAGCCGTATGAACGACCGCGTCCATTTCTTTCGCCGCGTCTCGCAGCAGGTCCTCGCGTTCGATCGATCCCCGGATCGCCCTAGCTCCGGCCTTCTCCAACTGCTCGGCCGCTTCTTTCGACCTCACCAGTCCCACCGTTTCATGCCCGCGTTCTTGAAGCTCCCGCACAATCGCGGAACCGACGAATCCGTTCGCTCCCGTTACCAACACCTTCATTTTTCCATCTCCTTCGATTTGTCGATCCCGACGCCTTTTTCGGATCGTATTTTCGGCTTGTGCTCAGTATATACGGTTCGCTCGAACGATCTTTGACTGTTTTGCGCCGTTTTTTGCCCGATCCGACGAAGATGCGGATAAGCCGAACAACCCGCAAAGCCTGAAGCTGCGGGTTGAAGGGGATACAGGTTTCCGGAAGCCGGGAACGACGGACATCGAGCCCGTTACAAGTTTGCCTTGTTCGCGTTCGCCTGCATACCGGAGGATAATTCGACTTGTTTCCATTTGGCGATATCGCGGCTCGGCGGACTGCCGAACAACCGACGATAATCGCGGCTGAACTGCGCGTCGCTGATATAACCGACCAGCCGGCAGGCCGTCGTCGCGTCGTATTCGCCTGCCAACATCAAACGGCGCGCTTCCTGAAGACGCAGCTCTTTTTGATACTGAAGCGGGCTTATCGACGTGACGGATTTGAACTGTGCCCGGAACGACGATTCGCTGAGATGCGCGCGCTGCGCCAAGTCTGCCATTTTCAACGGTTCGGCAAAATGCTGCTGAAGCCAGGCAATCGCTTCGGCGATGCGCCGAACGTTCGATTCCGCCAGTGCCGTTTCCGCCACATGGACGCCGATCGGGCTGCGCAGCAGGCGAACGAAAATTTCGTCCATCGCGAGCGAAGCCAACAAGCCGTCGTCCTGCCGGTCGTCCAGGCAGGCGACCAAGCGCGATATCGCGGCGATCAGTTCCGGCTGCGATTCCAGCACGTATTTGGCGCGATACGATTTCGCTTTGGGCAGTCCGTTAGGAAAAACCCGGGGAATCAGCGCGGCGATTTTTTGCGGATTCAGATACACGCCGACGCCCAAAAAAGGCTCTGTCGGGCTGGCCTGAATCGTATGCATCCGTACGGGGATCGCGACGGGCACCACGATGACCTTCGAACCGCCGTATTCCGTTTCCTCTTCGCCGACTTTGACGGTTTTTTTGCCCTGCGCGACCATCCCTACCGTCGGCCAATACATCGTATACGAATAATCGGAAGGCTCGATCCGCGAATAACGGTTCAGGTACAAGCCATGAATCGACGATTCGCCCGTTCCGTCCGTATGGATATGGGAAGCAATCAGAGAAGCCAGACGTTTCGTTTCCGCTTCGGCCCGCATGCGCTGTTCGTTCGAAAAAGTTTCGTCTTGTTCATCAATCATGTTGACCCGCACCTCCGCTTGACCGCTTCATCATGATAAGCATTGCAAAAAGCCTGTCGGTCGGCGACAGGCTATGCGTTCAAATGCTTTGACTCAGTTCCAACTGAGCATCCAGTTCTCTAACGATTTCTTCATACACTTCGGGACCGGTGCTTTGCCACACGATCGAATCCTGCCTCAAGAAACTGAGCACGCGTTCTCCGCTTTCTTTAAACTGCTTCAGCAGTTCCCCGTCCAGCTTCAAATGAGTCGTTTCTTGCAAAATGATCGTATACTGTTCGCAAATCTCGGCCTGGTCGAGCGTTTGTCCGGGCGTCAAAGGCAGCCATTCATAAGCGCCGCTTTCCACGATCTCGGACGACCCTTCAATATAAGTCATCGAAGATTCTTTCATGAAAGCTTTAATCAAAATCAAAATGGCTTGCAGCTTGTTTCTTAATATTTCTTTGTCGCTCATTACAGGGTCCCCTTGTACCATAAGATCGAAGCGCCCCATCGCCCTCATCCATGTACGACTTAATTTTATAAAAATTCGTCAGATCGTTCAATAGTAAGCAAATAAAATTTTCTTCATTGTAAAATAAAGTAACGCTCACGTTTTTAAAACTTTTTTCAGTAACGGATCGAGTATTTTACGAATCCAAAAAGCCGTAACGGTTGTCCCGGTCCAGGAACTTCGGCTATTTTAAATATATTGATCGGTGATCATATAAGTTCGAGTAGACATAGGGCTTCTTAGACCGAACTTTTCCCAAATTGCAGGGTCGTCTGACCCTTCGATCTTTGTAAACATCTCTGCCGATGCTTTAGAAATTTGATCCGGAATCTGTTGATAAGCCCCGGTAATCTGCTTAAAAAATTCGTCGATGGGATTTCGGCTGACCAATCCGTCCAGGTGAATGCTTTCGCGAAGATAAGCCGTATACGCCAAATGCTCTGCCCAGAACTGATCAATGAAAAAAAGGCGGATACGCTGCTCTGCCGGACTCATTGTCTGTGTGTCTTTTAATACCCGAAGACGCTCCTGGTACAAAATACGCCGCTGATCTTCTACCATATCCGAGTAGGCATTCAATTCGAGCTGAATATCGAAGTTTTGGCCCATGATCACACGCTGGACATGAGTGATTTTGTCACGAAGAATCGGCTCAGTCAATTCTTGATCCTGCTTGGATATGCGAGCAGCCTTCTGACCGAGACCGAAGCGCACTAACAACTCATCCTCCAGACTGATAAAAAATACGGAGGTTCCCGGATCTCCCTGACGTCCTGAACGTCCGCGAAGCTGGTCGTCGATCCGCACGCTTTCATGCACGCAGGTGCCGACCACGTACAGCCCTCCCAATTCGGCTACCTTTTTCGCTTGCACCGGATCGCCGCCGCCGAGCCGAATATCGACACCTCGTCCTGCCATATTCGTTGATACCGTAACAGCCCCGACCTCTCCGGCTTTTGCGACAATCGCGGCTTCCTCGGCATCGTTTTTCGCATTAAGCACATGACAAGAGACATTCGAGGTTTGCAGTGCTTTTGCCAATTGATCGGACTCTTCCACGCTTGACGTCCCGATCAGAATCGGTCGACCTGCGGTATGGATCGACGAGATCTCTTGGACCAAGGCTTGAAGCTTAGTTTCCTTGTGCGTGTATATGCGATGCGGATGATCAATTCGGATGTTCGGCCGATTCGGCGGAATGCGAACAACCTGTAAATGATAAATTTCTTCGAAGTCCGTAGCGGAAACATGTGCGGTAGCGGTCATTCCGCAGATTTTCGGATATAGGCTTATAAAATGCTGGAAGGTGATTGTACCTAATATTTTCCCTCTTGCTGCCGGCTTCAATCCTTCTTTCGCAAAGAGCGCCGCTTGAAGCCCGTCGGGCAAATATCGGTTCTCGGCGATACGCCCGGTATGCTCCTCGATCAGTTCGATCTTACCGTCGCGCACGATGTAATCGACGTCTTTTTTGAGCAGAACTTCGACATGCAGCGCGCAGTTGAGCGACGTCAACGTTTCTGTATGCTGAAGATCGTATAAGCTTCCGCAGTCCAGCAAAGACTCTGCCTTGGCAGCCCCTATTTCATTCAGATAGACATTGCGTCCGAATTCATCGAACTCGTAATCTTCCCCTGCCTTGAGCTGCCGAGCGACTTCCGCAAAACGAATTCCGATCTCGTCGCTTGCATCCCGTTCTCCGGTAATGACCAATGGAACCCGTGCTTCATCGAGCAGCAGCGAGTCAGCTTCGTCCACGACGACATAATGAAAAGGACGCTGCACCATATCCGATTCAGCAAGTGCGAGGGTATCGCGTAAGTAATCGAATCCCGCCTCTTTGGCGGTAACATAGGTGATATCCTGCGCGTAGGCTTCCTTTTTCGCGGCAAAACTCGCTCCCGCTTGCACCGAGCCTACGGTTAAGCCAAGAAATTGATAGATCGGTCCCATCCACTTCGCATCCCGATCGGCCAGATAGTCGTTGAACGTTAATATATGGACGCCTTCACCTGTCAGAGCATTGAGGAAGGCTGGCATAACAGCAGAAAGCGTTTTGCCTTCACCTGTATCTTGTTCGATAAGATAACGTTTATGCAGAGCAATCGCGGCAATGATCTGCACGTCATAAGGCTTCAAGCCAAGTATCCGTTTCGCCGCTTCACAGACCAAAGCATAAGCGTCTATAAGCAATTCGCTTAAAGGCATGCCGGACTTAGCTTGCCGTTGCAGCTGACGCGACTCTGCTTGGAGCTCAGCATCGCTCCATGTGCTTAAGTTACGTTCACGGATTTTCTTCACTCGGTCGCGATAAGCATTCAATTGGTTTTGCGCATCTCGGTCTTTGAACTTTCGCATCAAATCGACAGACGGACTCATCGGAATCAGGTCCTTTCAAGTTGGATACCATTCCCTCGCTACAGCTGAACTGAAATTGTTTATCAACATTCCGTTCAGCTCCTCTATAGGGTATAGTTTACACTTTAGAAATGAATATTGAAAATGAAGGAACGTCCAAAAGACCCCTAAAGAGATCCTTAAGGGGTCAAGAAAAACAGTTTACCGAAAATTTTCTGCAGCACTCAAGCTTTTCAAACGAATAGGAATTCCTTTGCTCGGCGACGTCTGCAATAGCAGGTCATCCCGCATTCAGACCTTGATTTTACGCCCTTTCCAACTGACGGAGTGAAAAACGTTCACCCGTATGAAGGAATAAAGATAGATCCCGATGAAAAACGCGAACCATACCGGATACACAACAAAAATCGCTTTTTTGAAGTTTCCGACCCGTCCGGCAAACCATGCGGTCTGAACGGCATACAACACGTACAAGATCCCGCTGAGCAGGATAGCGATAAGGTTCTGCTCGACGAGGGAAGACACCAACGCTCCTACTGTCGTAAAACTGCCGGTAATCCAGAAAATGACCATGAGCATCACAAGGGGATGCGTCGACTTGGAGCCGACGGCAAAGCTTTTGCACCATCCCTCGATCAAGCTGCCTACGCCTTCCGGATACATGCGCAGCGAGATGATGCCTTTGCCGCCCAGGCAGCGAACGGGAAGATCCTGTTCGAGAAACGCTTCGCCCAGCGCCAGATCGTCCATGATCGCGCCTTCGATTTTTTGATGCCCGCCGGACAAAAAATAATCGTCGCGATCGCATAAAATGCACGGGCCGAACGAACCGGCGGTTTTGAACTTCGAGCCCCGGATCGTGAACAGGTTCATCCCGACCACCACGATGATGTTGAAGATGACGGAAATATGCTCATACAACCGTTCTACCGTATGAAAAGGTTGCAGCGCCGTAATGCCTCGGGCTCCCTTTTCGCGATAAAACTCCAGCAGATTGCTCAACCCGTCTTCGCTGTCGAATTTCGTATCCGCGTCCAAAAATAACAGCCATTTTCCCCGGGCCTGTCCGGCGCCGTACCAGCAGGCCGACGATTTGCCCGATCCGTCGTTGCGCAATACTTGAGCGCCGTAGCTTTGAGCGACGGCGACCGTCCCGTCCGACGAATCGTCGTCGACCACCAGAATCTCGAACGACTTGAACCGCTGCTGCTTCAACGATTGCAGCAAAGGCACGATTCGGTTTTCTTCGTTTCTGGCCGGAATGATGATGGACAGAAACGGCAGGTCGGTCTTGCTCCGGGAAGAAGAACGAGGCACCGGCAGCGACCAGAACATAAGAACGCCGATGGCCATTCCCGCGAATCCGATGACCAGCCTGACGATTTCCAACGTCGTCATGCGATCAACCCCTTTCTCCGCGTACGCGCGCGGCGTTTTTTATCCTTGCCCACTTTTTTATTTTACCGAATAATCGAACGGTTCGCCCGTATCGTCCTGGATCAATTCCTGCGCGGCGATTTTGGCGGACAGAAGCACGATCGGAACGCCGGCTCCCGGATGCGTGCTGCTCCCGGTAAAGTACAAATTTTCGCAGTGGCTTGCTTTGCTCTGCGGACGGTAATGGTTGCTTTGCTTCAATATAGGCTGTAAGCCGAACGCCGCTCCGTTATGCGCATTGAATTTCTTCTCGAAATCCAGCGGCGTAATATGCGTTTCGGTCACGATCTCGTTTTCGACATTTTCGAAACCGCGGATTTTTTTCAATTCGCTCAAGATGTACCCGCGGTAATAAGCAACCGTTTCCTCGTTCCATTCATAATCGGATTCGGCCGCGTTCGATACGGGCATCAGGATATACAACCCGTCTTTTCCTTCAGGCGCCATGGACGCATCCGCTTTGGAAGCGATGTACACGTAAAACGAAGCGTTCGTCAGTTTTTTTCCGTCGAAAATATCTTTCAGGTTGCGGTCGAGGTCCTCGTTGAAAATGAAATTATGCACATGGTCGGTTTCTTCGTACTTTCGGTCCATGCCGAGGTACAACAGGAAGCAAGAACACGAATACTGCATGCTGTCCACTTTCTCGTCGGTAAATTTCCCTTTGGCCGGCTTGTCTTGGACCAGCTGCTTGATCGCATAAGGAAAATCCGCGTTGCACAGGACAAAATCGGAAAAGACGTTTTGTCCGTCCACGACGATCCCTTCCGCCTTTTGATTTCGGATTGCGATCTGCTGAACGTCCTTGCCGTAATGGATAGTGCCTCCGAGCTCTTTGAACAGTCTTTCCATCGACAACGCCATCGTATACATGCCGCCTTTGATAAACCATACGCCGTATAAAAATTGCAGCATGGGAATCATCGTATAAAAAGACGGACTGGTCAGAGGAGAAATGCCGATATACAACGTTTGAAAGCTGATCATTTGCCTTAGCCTTTTATTCTTGATATATCGGCCGACGAACTTATCCGCGGTATCGTACGGCTTCAGCTTCAACGCTTTTTTCAGCATCGGGAGATTATAAAAATCGCTTCTTTTGCGGAAAGGCCGGGACAGAATGTGATGCTTGGCGATCATGAATTTTTGATAAATGTCGTGCATGTATTGAAAAAAGCCCGCCGCGTCTTGCTCGCTGATCGATTCGATTGTTGAGGTCAGCTTGGTCATGTCGGAGGAAATATCGAAAGGCCGGTCGGGAATATCGCTGAAATAAGCGCGATAGATCGGGTCCAACTTTTGCATGGGAATATAATCGTCCGGATCGCGTCCGCATACTTCGAATATTTCCCGGTAGATCTCCGGCATCATCACGATGCTCGGTCCCAGATCGAACGTATATCCTCCCTCCAGTTCGATACGGTTCATTTTGCCTCCGGGCGTCGATCCTTTTTCGTAGATTTCCACCTGATAGCCCGCCGTTTGAAGCCTGATGGCAGAGGCAAGCCCCGCCACTCCGCTTCCGATAACGATTACTTTTTTGCTCATGCAAAATCCTCATTTCCAAATCACATTTGCTTGATTGCGATGTCGGTCGGCTTACAGAATCCGCTTTCTCAATTTTTTCAAAGCTTTCATGTTCCGTTCGGAATAAGGCGGGAATTTACCCGAAAAGCGCAGGTAATGATACGTGCGGACACTCGTTTTTTCGTAGCTGAACGCCATGAAACCGGCTTTGCCGTGATAAGCCCCGTAGCCGCTGTTCCCGACCCCTCCGAACGCGATATGTGGACTTGCGGCATGATGGATCACTTGGTTGACGCTGGTCGTCGAGGACCGCATATAGTCATTGAACCGTTGAATATGATGCTTGTCGGTACTGAACAGGTAGCCGGTCAACGCGTCGCGCTGAAGGGTGCCGCCGGACAATAACGCATCCAGATCGGCATAAGGAATGACCGGAAGAACCGGACCGAAAATTTCTTCCTCCAGAACCGGGCTTCCCGGCCGAATATCCGTCAATACGGTCGGCGCGATAAACCGGTCGGCGCGATCGTGATCCCCGCCGTGCCGTACGGTGCCTTGCCCGATGAACGCAGCCACTTTTTCAAAATGGGCATCGGTACAAATTCTGCCGTAATCCGCGCTTGCTTGAGGCCGCTCGCCATAAAAAGCGGACAGCGAAGCCGAAATTTCGTTCAGCGTTTGCTCGTATACGGATTCATGCACGAAAAGCGTATCCGGCGCGATGCAAGTCTGGCCCGCATTCAGAAATTTCCCCCAAACGATGTCTTTGACAGCTGCTTCGGAAAAGCCCGTTTCGTCGACGATGCACGGGTTTTTGCCGCCCAGTTCCAAAATAACCGGCGTCAGCCGCTTGGAGGCCTGTTCGGCCACTAGCCTACCCGTTTGCCCGCTGCCCGTAAAAAAAATCAGATCAAAAGAAGCCGAGGTCAATGTGCCGGCGACCTGTCCGTCTCCCGTCACGACATGCACTTGTTCGGGAGGAAATGCTTGATTGATGATGGTTTGTAGCAGCTCGGCCGTTGCCGGCGCGTATTCGGACGGTTTGACGACGCAGGAGTTCCCGCCGGCGATCGCTCCGATTACCGGCATCAACGTAAGCTGAACCGGATAATTCCACGAACCGATGATCAGGACGCTGCCGTGCGGCTGCCTTTTTTTTCGGAGAACTTCCAGATAACCCAATTTCAGATGCCGGGAGCTTGTTGATCGGTTCCATCTGTTCAAACGTTTGCACACATGATCGATTTCGTTCAAGAGAACGGCAAGCTCCGAGGAAAACGATTCGAAAGCCGGCTTGCCCAGATCCGCATACAGAGCATCGGTCAGTGCTTTTTCGTGCTCCGTCAGCAGGGCCTTCAGCTTCAAAAGCCGTTTTTTGCGCATTTCGTTGGAAGGGCTGCCTTCAGGCAACCCTTCTTTCCGCTGCTTTTCGGGCAGGCTTTGCAAAAAAAAGATTCGATCATCCGTCAAAGGTTCAGCGCCGGGCATGGGACGCATCCTTTTGCACGATTTTTTTGCTGACAAGCTGACCGCTCAGCGTCACCATAGGCATGCCGCCGCCCGGGTTCACGGTTCCGCCCACGAAATACAGGTTGTTGTAAAGTTCGCTTTCCTTGGCATGCTTGAAGCCTTTATTTTTTTTGCGGTCCGATACCGTTCCGTAAATGGCGCCGCGGTCCGAGCCGTACGTGTTGCGGATATCTTCCGGCGTCCACATGTCTTTGGTGACGATATTGGCCCGCAAATCGTCCAAACCCATTTTCTCCAACTTCATCAATACGCGCTCGGCGAACTGCTCGTATTCCTGCCGGCTGATCGGTTTGTTATCCTGAATGTAAGGAATATGCGGCAGCACTTTGATATTCTCATGGCCTTCGGGCGCCTGCGACGGATCGGTTTTGTTGACGTTGACCAAATAAATGACCGGATCGTTCGGCAGCTTATGATCATGGAAAATAGACTGCATTTGCTGCTTCATGTTTTTCGCGAAAAAGAAATTATGATGGCGAAGCTGTGGATAGCTTTTTTTCACGCCCAAATGCAGAACGAGACCGGAACTTGCCGGTTCGAATTTCTTTTTCAATTTGTCCACGAAGCCGCTGTCTTCTTCAAGCAGTCGTTCGTACACCGGAATGACTTCCATGTTCGATACGTAATAATCCGCGGTCAACCGGGTTCCGTCTTCCAACCAGGCGCCCGTGATGGCGTTTTTCTTTTTTTCGAGCTTGGTAATCGGCTTCCCGAAATGAAAACGGACTCCGATCTCTTCGGCAAGCTTCACCAGACCGTCCGCCAGCTTATTTAATCCGCCGGGCACGTACCACAAGCCTTGATCATGCTGCATGTAAATCATCATGTTCAACACGGCCGGCGCGTCGTAAGGCGACGAACCGACGTATTTGATAAAGTACGACAGCATGTCGCGCAGCTGCTTATTGCTGATGCGTTTATCGATCGCTTCGTGAACGGTGGAAAACAGATCGAAATTTTTCAATGCGCCAAGCAGGGTGGTATGCTTCATGATTTCTTTCGTCGAATCGACGCCTTGCTTGAAATAAGTTTGATCAGTCATATCGTAAATCTTTTTGGAATAATCCAGCAGTTTCTGATACTCGCGCATATCCTTTTTGCTCAAAGACGGATTGTTTTCGCCCATTTGCTTCAAGTCTTCGTACAAGTCGATCACGTTTCCGTCCGGAAAAAAGGAACGCCATTGATGGTCCAGCCTTTCGATCCGCACGTAGTCGTTCATGGATTTGCCGCTGGCGTTGAACAAATGCTCGAACACGCGGGGCATCGTCAGAATGGACGGACCCAAATCAAAACCGAACCCGTCCTGGTCCAACCGGTTCAACTTGCCCCCGATATGATTATTTTTTTCGTACAATGAGACCTCGTATCCCGCCTGCGCCAACGATATGGCCGCCGACAATCCTCCGAGCCCGCCTCCGATAACCAATACGCTTTTCTTTGTCGTGTTCACTTAACTGATTTCCCCTTCCCGTCCGTCCAAAATGTGGTGCGATGCCGTTATGTACGTTTTAAGCGTCCGTGCGACTTTTTGCCAAGCTTCTTCCGCTTTTTCTTTCGGTCCCAGATGGCTGAACGCGTGCTTGCAATCTTTGAACAAGACCTGCTCCACGCGCACGCCGGAAGCTTTCAAATTTTTCGCGTAGCGCTCGGCTTCCGGCCTGAACGCATCGTACTCCGCGATCAGAATCAGCGCAGGCGCCAATTGATTATTCACCGTCGCATAAACGGGAGAAGCGAGAGGATTCTCCGCCTGCCCTTTTTGCGGCACGTAACACAAGTTCAAAAAGTGGGCAACTTGAGGATACCGGGCACGCAGCGCATCCGGTTCCGGTTTATTCGAGAACGGAGTGGCAAAATCAAGCATCGGGCAGTTCAGCACTTGAAGCAGCGGCTGGGCCTCTCCTTTTTGTTCCAGATACAGACAAAGGGCAGCAGCCAGATTCGCGCCGGAGCTTTGTCCGCCGATCATGATCCGCCGCGCGTCGAGATTCAACTCGTCGGCGTTGCTTTCGATCCACCGAAAAACTTCGTACAGCTGTTCGATCGGCTTCGGAAAAGGATACTCCGGCGCTTTGGCGTACTCCACGTTCGCCACGACGCATTCGGCCCGGTTGGCCAGGTAGCGGCAGTACGGATCGTCCATTTCCTTGTCGTGCATGATGAAAGCTCCGCCGTGCAGATTGATGTAAACGGGGAGTTTGTTCCGTTCGGCATCCAACGGATAATACAAGGAGAGATCCGCGGTTTTCACGGATGTTTCGACCTTCAGTTCTTTTTTTTCTTTCACTGGCTCAAAAGGGAGCATAGGCGTTTTGAGTGCCCGATTGGGCAGGAGACGAAGCATCCTTGCAGCCATAAGAGTGAACAATAAGATAACCTCGCTTTTTTTACCGTTTGAATAGGAGCTTGTCAACTCTTAATCAGAGGTTTACGTTCGGCTGAAACGCACACGGTTTAGGTGCGTTTCAGGTGGGCGTAACCTTACATTTAATGTTGACAAGGTAATGGGTCATGTGTTGTTGCTAAAATGTGCTCTCTACTGCTATTACCCTTTATTTCATTAAAGAGACTCAGATAGCACAAAAAAGCGTCAAACCCTGAATGATCAGAGTTTGACGCTTGTTGTTGGAAATTTATTACATCATGCCGCCCATACCGCCCATGCCGCCCATATCCGGAGCAGCAGCGCCGGCAGGTTCCGGTTTGTCCGCGATTACGGATTCGGTCGTCAGGAACATAGCCGCTACGGAAGCCGCGTTTTGCAGAGCGGAACGCGTTACTTTCGCAGGGTCTACGATACCCGCGTCGAACATGTTGACCCATTCGCCGGTTGCGGCGTTGTAGCCGATGCCGACTTCTTCTTTTTTCAGACGGTCCACGATAACGGAACCTTCTTCGCCGGCGTTAGCCGCGATCGTGCGGATCGGCTCTTCCAGAGCGCGCAGAACGATGTTCACGCCTGTTTTCTCGTCGCCGGTTACCGTCAGAGCCGCTACGGCTTTGTATACGTTAACCAGAGCCGTACCGCCGCCGGATACGATACCTTCTTCAACGGCTGCGCGAGTCGCGTTCAGCGCGTCTTCGATACGCAGTTTGCGTTCTTTCAGTTCCGTTTCCGTTGCTGCGCCGACTTTGACAACCGCTACGCCGCCGGCCAGTTTAGCCAGACGCTCTTGCAGTTTTTCTTTGTCGAACTCGGAAGTGGTTTCTTCCAGCTGCGAACGGATTTGGTTCACGCGAGCATCGATGTCGGACTTGTCGCCGGCGCCGTCTACGAGCGTCGTGTTTTCTTTCGTTACGCGTACTTGACGAGCCGTACCCAGTTGATCCAGCGTCGCCGCTTTCAGTTCCAGGCCGAGCTTCTCGGTGATCACTTGACCGCCTGTCAGAGCCGCGATATCTTGCAGCATTGCTTCGCGACGGTCGCCGAAGCCAGGAGCTTTAACCGCAACCGCGTTGAACGTGCCGCGCAGTTTGTTCAGGACCAGCATCGGCAGAGCTTCGCCTTCCACGTCTTCGGCGATGATGACGAGGGCGCGGCCTTGCTGCACGATTTTCTCCAGCAGCGGCAGGATGTCCTGAGTCGTGCTGATTTTCTTATCGGTGATCAGGATGTACGGGTTCTCCAGAACCGCTTCCATCTTGTCCGTGTCCGTGATCATGTAAGGGGAAATGTAGCCGCGGTCGAATTGCATGCCTTCCACGACTTCCAGCTCCGTTGCGAATCCGCGGGATTCTTCGACGGTGATAACGCCGTCTTTGCCCACTTTTTCCATGGCTTCCGCGATCAGTTCGCCGACTTCTTCGTCAGCTGCGGAGATTGCCGCGACTTGAGCGATCGATTGTTTGCCTTCGATCGGTTTTGCGATGTTTTGCAGTTCGGCTACGGCCGCTTTTACCGCTTTGTCGATCCCTTTGCGGATAACCATAGGGTTGGCGCCTGCCGTTACGTTTTTGAGGCCTTCGCGAATCATCGCTTGAGCCAGAACGGTCGCCGTCGTCGTACCGTCGCCGGCTACGTCGTTTGTTTTGGTCGCAACTTCTTTAACCAGTTGAGCGCCCATGTTTTCGAAAGCGTCTTCCAGTTCGATTTCTTTCGCGATCGTAACGCCGTCGTTCGTGATCAACGGGCTGCCGAATTTTTTCTCCAGTACCACGTTGCGCCCTTTTGGACCGAGCGTTACTTTTACCGCGTTTGCCAGTGCGTCCACGCCGCGAAGCATCGAACGACGGGCTTCTTCTCCGAACAGAATATCTTTAGCCATTATCGAATAACCTCCCTGAAATTATGGATGATGGAGCCACTTGTCTTGCTTGATCCGAGTCTTGCCGAAACGCTTATGTGTAAGGATGACACTTAGGCCAGGATGGCGTGAATGTCGCTTTCTTTCATAATCAGGTATTCTTTACCTTCGTACTTCACTTCGGTACCGGCATATTTGGAGAACAGGACACGGTCGCCTTCTTGGACTTCGAGCGGAGTGCGCACGCCGTCTTTCAGAATGCCGCTGCCTACAGCGATAACCTTGCCTTCTTGCGGCTTCTCTTTCGAAGCATCCGGAAGCACGATGCCGAACGAAGTCGTTTCCTCCTGCTGGATCGGTTCTACGAGTACGCGTTCACCCAACGGTTTAATCATGAAAAATAGCCTCCTTGAAAGGTTAATTGAGAAAAGCGGTATTGCTTCATTGTTAGCACTCGACAACCTCTAGTGCTAACAGCCAAGTTTTATATTACTAGTCTCCGCGCAAAATTTCAAGTCCCCCCGCACAAAAAAAGACTCCCTTGAATGCCCAGGGTCGTCCTTCTTGTTCGGCGCTCCTTCAAAGACCCCAGCAACCTATTCCCCAAGGAATCGGTACTCGAATCTTCTATTGCCGATATTGGCCTGTTACCATAAGCAGCGCTTCCGGCAGTTGATCCATGATCGCCGCAAAGTTCTCGTGCACGCCTTTCGGCGTTCCCGGCAGGTTCACGATCAGCGAACGTCCGCGAATTCCGCAAATGCCGCGGAACAGCATCGCCGCCCGATTTTTTTGCATGACGCTCATGCGCATGGCTTCAGCCATCCCCGGTACTTCACGCTCAATGACGCGCTTGGTCGCTTCAGGCGTCACGTCGCGATTGGCCAGCTCCGTGCCTCCGGTCGTGAGGACCAGATCCGCTTGAAAATAATCGGTCATTTCGATCAATGCAGCCATAATCTCATCCAGTTCGTCGGGTACGATCCGGTATTCGATAATCTCCCCGCCCACTTCTTCTTCCACCAGCTCCCGGATCACCTGCGCGCTCGTATCCTCCCGCTCGCCTCGTGCTCCCTTATCGCTGGCCGTCAAGATTGCCACTTTCCACAGCATGAGGTCACCTCTTCTCATCCATCGCTCTTCTTGCTCCCCGCGCATCACGCAAGGACGCGTTCATCTCTAAATCTATATGGCTCCGCAAGGCCGATCATCGAATATTCAGGCATTGCCTGTCGTACTCGTCATACCGGCCGGCACGATCAGAAGTTCCAGTCGAAAGTCGTGCGGCTCCATCGGCACTTCCGCCACGAGCTGCTCGTCGAAGGCCAATGCCCAATATGCGGGTGCGGCTCCAGCAACGAGGAAACGCTCAGCCAGACAATCATAGAAGCCGCCCCCGTAACCGATCCGTCCTCCTTTAAGATCGAAGGCCAGTCCCGGCACGAGCACCGCGTCGAGTTCGCCAAGCCGCTCTTCCGGCCACTCCGGCAATTCCGCTTTCGGCTCGGGAATGCCCCAACTTCCCGGCACTTCGTCCGCAGCATCGCTCATTTCCAGCAGCCGCATGCGGCGGGTTCCTTTTTCGATCCGCGGCGCCAGAACGATATCGCCGCGCATTCGGCACTCGGCCAGCAGCGGACGCACGTCCAGTTCGCTGCGAAAAGACAGATAGCCGAGCACGACCAACGGTTTCCCTTTGCGTTCGCGCAGCGTATCCAGCCGACTTGCAGCCAATTCGCACACGGCAGCCGAGTATAACGGACGCAGCGATTGCGGCACTTCCTCCCTGATTCGCTCCATTCGGCGCCGAAGCTCCACCTTATCCGCTACAGGTTCGATGCCGCTCGCCTCCCGAATTCTCTTCTGTTCTCTTTTTTGTTCTCACATGCTCAAGTTTATCATTGTTTTGCGCAAATAACCACCGCTGACGAAGCGCTTAAGTTCCCTAGGTGGCTTTTTCTCGTCAAATGTCCTTCTTCCTTTTGGTTTTTCGGCGCTATTAATGTAAAATAAAAAAATAAAAGACCCGCGAAAAGCGATGGAGGATACGGAAACATGCTACTGCAAGCTACGGGAATCACAAAAAGATACGGCGTTCAGAGCATTCTGGAAGGCATTACGTTTCAAGTGCTTGAACGCGAACGCATCGGCCTGGTCGGCGTAAACGGCGCAGGCAAATCGACATTGCTCAAGATTCTGGCCGGGGAAATGTCGCACGACGAAGGCCAGATTTTCAAAAACAAAGAAACGACGCTCGGCTACTTGGCCCAAAACAGCGGCTTGCAGTCGGATCGGACCATTCAGGAAGAAATGCTGGACGTGTTCGCCGATCTGCTGGATGCCGAGAAAGAGATCCGCGAGATGGAACTTGAGATCACCGAAGGTTCCTCCCACTCCGAACAGGACAAAGCGTACCAGGATCTGCTCAACCGATACGCGATGCGTTCCGACTGGTTCAGAGACCGTGGCGGTTACGAGATCGGTACCAAAATCCGCAGCGTGCTGCACGGCATGGGCTTTGGCGAATTTGATCCGACCACGGTTGTCTCGACGCTAAGCGGCGGTCAGCGTACCCGATTGGCTTTGGCGAAAATGCTGCTGCAAGCGCCGGATCTGCTCATGCTCGACGAACCGACCAACCATTTGGACATCGAGACGCTGACCTGGCTGGAGGACTATCTGCGCAGCTATGAAGGCGGCCTATTGATCGTTTCCCACGACCGCTACTTCTTGGACAAAACGGTCACGGCGATCGTGGAGATCGAGCGTCACCGCGCGCGTCGTTACACAGGCAACTACAGCCGTTATACCGAGGTCAAAGCTGCCGAGTACGAAGCCGATCTCAAGCAGTACGAAAAGCAGCAAGGCGAGATCGCGAAAATGGAAACGTTTATTCAGCAAAATATCGTGCGGGCTTCGACCACTAAGCGTGCGCAAAGCCGGCGTAAAGCATTGGAGAAAATGGATCGGCTCGACCGCCCGGCCGGCGATCTGAAACGGGCCAACTTCTCGTTCCAATCCGCGTACAGCTCGGGCAAAGACGTGCTGCACGTCGACGGACTGTCCGCTTCCTACGACGGAAAAGACAAACTGTTCCGCAATGCTTCGTTCGCGCTGAGCCGCGGCGAGACGGTTGCCTTGATCGGCCCGAACGGCGTCGGCAAGTCCACCCTGCTCAAAACGCTGATCGGCAAACGCCAACCGGACGAAGGCCGCATTACCTGGGGAGCCAAAATCCAAATCGGCTACTACGACCAAGATCAAGACACGCTGAATCCGCAAAATACAGTACTGGAGGAACTATGGGGCACCTATCCGCATATGGAAGAAGCCCGTATCCGTACGGTGCTGGGCAGCTTCCTGTTCAGCGGCGAAGACGTATTGAAACGAATCTCGGCACTCAGCGGCGGGGAAAAAGCACGCGTGCTGCTCTCCAAGCTCATGCTGCTCGAAGCCAACACGCTGGTGCTCGATGAGCCGACCAACCACTTGGACTTGTACAGCAAAGAAGTGCTGGAATCGGCGCTGATGGACTTTGACGGCACCTTGCTGTTCATCTCCCACGACCGTTACTTCCTGAACAAAATGGCGGAGCGCGTGATCGAATTGAGTCCGAACGGCATCGACGCTTATTTGGGCAACTACGACGATTACGTGGAGAAAAAGCAGGAGCTGGAAGAGATTGCGCGCGAAGCGGCTGTGTTGAGCGGCAATCGTCCAAAGCCATCCACGTTCAATTCGGTTTCAACGGCGGCAAGCGAAGAAACCGACGAGCAGAAGAATACGCAAGCTTCGTTCGAGGAAAGCAAACAGGCCAAGCGCGAAGAACGCAATCGCCAGCGTCGACTCGAGCAGTTGGAAGTCTTGATCGCGGAATTGGAGAGCGCCATAGCGGCACTTGAACTGGAGTTGACACTTCCGGAAATTTACGAAGATTACATGGCGATTCAAGAACGTCAGTCGGCGATCGATACCAACAAAACGCAGCTTGCTGCCGCTTTTGATGAATGGGAAACCTTGGCGGCAGAATAATTTTTTTGTCAAGGCACTTTTTCGCCTATCCCTGTTATCCACCGTGTTATCCACAGAAAACAGAGTTAACTCGCTATCTTACCGGCCGTTTTGGTCGGTTTTTTTGTTTTCTCGCGGCCTTTTTTAACTCCAAACCAATTTTATCCACTTTTTTATCCACATTATCCACAGATTTTGAGTTTGTGATTTGAAAAACATATCCCCTTTTGCAGACCAAACAGAGACGTTATTTGGCGGGCATTTGAGCCGGTTATCCACGAATCGAAGGGGATATGTGGATAAGTTTATTCAGGGATTGACAAGCGGAGGTAAAATGTGCGTAAAAGTCCTTATTGGATTCAAGATTCTTTTTTACAATTCGCTGACTGATTTCTTCAACGTTAAGAAGCATCCTGACAAACGCGAATCGCGTTCGTCAGGATGCTTCTTAACGTTGATGCTTCGCATAATGCGTGACCGGTTAAGGCGTGGCTTCGACCGACCAGCCTTCCAGCGACATGCCCGGCTCTCCCTTGATATACAAATCGCTGACTTCGCCGCGTATCCATTTGATATAGGCCGCCGCTCCGATCATTGCCGCATTATCCGTGCAATATTTCATAGGAGGGATCAGCAGCGGAATGTTTTCTGCTTCACAACGCGCCGTCAACGTGCTTCGTAAGCCGCCATTCGCCGCAACCCCGCCGCACAGCAGCAGTTGCTTCGCGCCGAACTCATGCACGGCACGAATCGCTTTTGCGACCAACACTTCGACTACCGACTCCTGGAAGCCTCGCGCAATACCGCCTTTGTCGACTTCTTCGCCTTTCATTCGGCTCTGGTTGACCAGATTCAGCACGGCCGACTTCAATCCGCTCAGACTGAAATCATAGGACCCCTCTTCCAACCATACGCGCGGTAGCGGTACCGCGGACTCGGAAGCTTGTGCCGCTTTGTCGACATGAGGGCCGCCCGGATACGGGAACCCCAATGCACGAGCCACTTTATCGTAAGCTTCGCCGACCGCATCGTCGCGCGTCTGACCCATGACTTCAAAGCGTCCCTCGCTCTCCATCCGCACGATCTCCGTATGTCCGCCGGAAACGACCAGCGCGATTGCCGGATATTGCACGTCTTCGATCAGTCGGTTGGCGTAAATATGTCCGGCGATATGATGGGTGCCGATCAGAGGCTTGTCCAGTGCAAAAGCCAACGCTTTCGCTGCCATAATGCCGACCAGCAACGCGCCGACCAGCCCCGGACCTTCCGTAACCGCTATCGCATCCAGCTCGTCCGGCTGAAGCCCGGACTCGGCGATCGCTTGTTCCAACAGCAGCGTAATGCACTCGACATGCTGTCTGGATGCGACTTCCGGCACGACTCCGCCAAAAGCTTTATGCGTTTCGATCTGGCTTGCCACGAGATTGACCAACACCTCACGGCCGTTCTTGACGATTGCGACCGAAGTCTCATCGCAGCTGGTCTCTACCGCCAGAATATGCACATCTTTGCCTGGTACATGCTGCACTTGTTCATTTGACGCGTTATTCATGCCTGTTACACGCTTCCTTCCGTATTTCCGGCCGTTTGCGGATGATCTTGAAAATCGATCCACATGATCACGGCATCCTCATTGTTGTCGGAGTAGTACCCTTTACGGATTCCGATCTCCCGAAATCCCATCTTGGCATATAAATTGCGGGCTACCTCATTGCTCACTCGGACTTCAAGCGTCGCGCGTTCCAGCCCCTGAGCCGCCGCTACGTTAAGCAGCGCACTCAGCAGCTGTTCGCCCAGCTTGCGTCCGCGATACGCGGTACGCACCGCGATATTGGTAATATGCGCCTCGTCGACGACCGTCCACATTCCTGCATATCCGGCCGGCACGCCGTCGACTTCCATCATCAGGTAACGGGCAAAATGGTTCATAGTCAGCTCGCTGCGGAAGGCTTGCTCCGTCCATGGCAGCGAAAAAGCCTCATGTTCGATGACCATGACATCCGGGATATCTTCGAGCCGCATGGCGCGAAAAGTTATAAACGGCTCGCCCGAAGGCTCTACCGATTCAGTTTCTCGATGCTGCATAAAATGCGGCCCCCTTTTATAGATAAGATTATTGCGGGTTACGAAGCAGATTCGCTTCCGCTTCTGTGACCTGCGTATAGTTCGGCAACAGCGAATGCGCCTCGGTCGTATCGCCTGCTGCAAGCTTGCGTTGTCCGATTCGACCGATCCAGCGCGCTTCGGTTACGCAATCCTGCAAGCGTACTTGCTCCAACGATAATCCGGTCGACTCGGCAATCGCAAGTACGGTGTCCGCATGCTTGGGCGTCTCTCCAGTAAACAGGATATAATCAGGTCGCTCGGACGGAGCAAGCGCCTTAAATCGTTCAGCAAGTGTCGCCGTCCAGTCGCTGGTGAGCAAAATGGCATCCTCTGCAAGACGACGCATGGAAAAACCGCTTAATGACGCATCGGAAACCGATTCTTTTTCTCCCGGTACGTTCGCTTCGAATAACGCGGTATAAGCCTGTCCGCGTCTGGCGTCGACAAGCGGGATAATCCAGATTCGTCCCTGGAGAGCCATAGTCTCGAATCCGGAAGCAGCTTGCGCCTCCAGGCTGGATACGGCGACTACAGGAAGTTTTAACGCCCAAGCCAGGGTCTTCGCTGTGGTTACGGCAATACGTACGCCTGTGTATGAACCCGGTCCCACGCCGACTGCGATTCCTTTTAGTTCACGCTTCTTTGTGTCCGATTCACGCAATACGCGCTCGATTTCCGGCAACAGATTCACCGAATGATTGCGCTCCGCCAGGTTATTGCTTTCGATCAGTACGTCGGCCCCATCCAGTACAGCCACGGCTTGCGCGGCGCTGGATGTGTCCAACGCGAGAATCCGACCCTGCGGCCGGTTATGCTTTTCCATCTTCTAATTCCCCATCCTTCTTCGATTCTCCTTGCCCTGCGCCTGCTTGAGTCATCATTAGTGCGGACTCAGGCAACGCTGCTATCCACTGCGCATAAGGAGTACCGACGCCTTCGCAATGAATGATTCGGCCTTCGCCTCCCGTATGCTCGATGCGCAAGTTCAGGCGTTCTTCCGGCAGCAGATCGGGAATGATCGAGGCCCATTCGACCAGCGATACGCCGCGGCCTTCGAAATACTCATCCAACCCCAGATCCTCCGCTTCATCCTGCGAGATCCGATATACATCCATATGATAGAGGGGCAGACGCCCTTCATATTCCTTGATTAACGTAAAAGTAGGACTGTTCACGACACCCTTGACTCCCAGCGCGGCGGCAAAACCTTGCGAAAACTTCGTTTTCCCCGCGCCCAGATCGCCGTCGAGCGCGATGATCGTCCCCGGCTGAGCCAAATTCGCAAAGTATTCGGCCAACGCGGCGGTATCGGCTTCACCGTGCGATACCCACGATTTCGTTACTTTTTCATATGCGTGCACGCTTTCTTCCACCTTCGCTTCCTGTCCGGTCAACTCATGACGTTCAAGCCGGCCGGTTGTTGATCTCCTCATTATAGCGCAAATGACGGATGCTCAACACTCCCCTTTATGCAACGTCCCTTTTCCGGAATACCCAAAAAGTCAACGCTAGGAACACCACATAATAGACAGCCAAGACGGCGATTGAAAACCCGAGCGTCGTAACGCCGTAATTCCCCGTGTCCGATGCCAGATACTGACCGAGATTCAAGTTGGCGAAGATCAAATAACGACCGATCTCATATTGGGACGGATTCGCCAGCAGCGTGACCAAAGAGCCCATGAAGATCAATACGATCGTCAGCGCTACGGAGAGCGAATTGCTGCGGAACAGCGATGCGAACATAAAGGCCATCGTCACGTACATCAATGTATCGACCAGACGGTATAACAACGCCCACCAGAAATAATCGGCCAGACTTCCCGCCAATTCTCCCAAAATATCGCTAGGACCCGAAGACGTGTCGAATAACAACGCGGACATCCCCAGACTGACCAACATAAGCAGGGCGTACAAGGTCAAAATGAACAACAATATCGATACGTATTTGGAAAGCAAAATGTTGATCCGGCTCCACGGGCGAATCAACAGCAGCTTGATCGTCCCGCGGGAAAATTCGCCGGCTACCGAATCCGCCGCGACGGCGATCGAAAATACCGTCGGCAGGAACCAGAATTGCAGCATCGTGTTCATGGAGCTCCATACGCCGATTCCGTCGCTGATAAAGTGGAACAATACGGGCATCAGAATCGCGACCAGCAGCAGAATGCCCAGCATGATCCACGTACGCGTCCGGGCATGGATTTTAATATTTTCATTATGCACTAATCGGAAAAAGTTAGACAATCTGCCCGCCTCCCGTCATCTCCAGGAATTGATCTTCCAACGAACGCTTCTGCGGACGAATGCCGTATACCGCGATGCCCGCTTGCACCAGGCGCGCATTGATTTCGGCAATGCCTTCGCGGTTCGTGCGCACCACCAATCGACCGTCGCGAATTTCGCCTCCCTCAAGCAAGGCAATCGCTTCCTCTATTTGCTCTACATCGAAGATCGTTTCAAGCAGGGTCTCGGCATCTGATTCTGCGTTCAACTGCCGAACGTCGATCAGCTTGCCCGCCTGGATGATCGCGACCGAATCGCACATCAGTTCCATTTCGCTGAGCAGGTGACTGGACACGAACACCGTTGTCCCTTCGCGGCGCGTCAGCTCACGCAGATAGTCTCGCAATTCGCGAATGCCCTGCGGATCGAGACCGTTGGTCGGTTCGTCGAGAATCAGCAGCTTCGGCCGATGCAGAATCGCTTGCGCGACGCCCAATCGTTGGCGCATACCCAGCGAATAGGTGGACACTTTGTCATGAATCCTGTGCTGCAAGCCCATGAACCGAACGACCTCGTCGATACGCTCTTTGGATACGTCGGATCTCATTCGGGCATACTGCCGCAAATTCGCATAGCCGCTGAGATAACTGTACATTTCGGGATTTTCGACGATGGCTCCGACCTGCGTGATCGCCTGCTCGAAATTTCTCGCAATGCTGTGTCCGCCAACGGCGATATCACCCGCGGTGAGTTTCATCAAGCCGGTCATCATGCGGATCGTCGTCGTTTTCCCCGATCCGTTCGGTCCGAGGAATCCGAATACCTGTCCGGGCGGAACATCGAGCGTCAGCCCTTCGATGATCGTTTTGCGCCCGATTTTTTTGACGACGTTTTTGAAACGGACGATGGGTTGGCCGACGTTATCGTCGTTTGTTTGAGCAATTTTATCGCTGATGGATTCCATGTGCATTCCTCCTTTTGATGATTTCTGAAAAACCCCTACGTTAACAATGTAACATAGCTTGGCGTCCCGTCTGTTTATTTTCATTAAAAAAGCCTACCCGCTTCTCTAAGAGAAACGGGTAGGCTTGAGGCTGTCAAATCATTGCTTGAAAAGCAAACCGGTAATTAGCCGCCGGTACGAGCCAGCTCGCGCATATTGGCTTCGAACGCCGCAAGCAGCGCGGCTTCGCCGGTCAGACCTGTCGATTCCGCTTTCTCGATCTGCTCCAGCATACGCTTGTAGTCTTTCGGAATGACGCGGACGAAGCGTGTCGATGTCTGTTCCCATCCGTCGAGAATCAGCTTCGCTACACCGCTATCGGTCAGCTCGGCATGACGCTCGATCATGCTGCGGACTTCTTCTTTTTCCGCCGCGTCTTCGATCGTCTCAAGCAGCACCATCTCCAGATTGCAACGATCCACGAAGTCGCCGGATCCGTCATAGACGTAAGCGACACCGCCCGACATCCCTGCCGCGAAGTTGCGTCCCGTTGTGCCGAGGACGACAACGCGTCCACCCGTCATGTACTCGCAACCGTGATCGCCCGTGCCTTCGACGACAACCTTGGCACCCGAGTTACGAACCGCGAAACGCTCGCCGGCGATCCCGCTGATATAGGCTTCGCCGCCCGTTGCGCCGTAGAGAGCCGTGTTGCCGATGATGATGTTTTCTTCGGACTTGAACGTCGATTTCGGATCGGGCTTCACAATAATTTTGCCGCCTGAAAGACCTTTGCCGACATAGTCGTTGGAATCGCCGGACACTTGAAGCGTAATGCCTTTCGGCACGAATGCTCCGAAGCTTTGACCCGCCGAACCGGTAAATCGCAGCGTGATCGTATCGTCCGGAAGTCCGGCCGCTCCGTATTTGCGAGTGACTTCGCTGCCCAGAATCGTGCCCGCCGCGCGGTCTACGTTCGTAATCTTGAAGTCGGCTTCAACCTTCTCTCCGTTCTCCAATGCAGGAGCGGCGGCAGTCAGCAGTTCGCGCATATCGAGCGTGTGCTCCAGGCCGTGATTTTGCGTCTGCGTGCGGAACGGCGAGCTGCCTTCCGGAAGCTGCGGAATATGCAGCAGCGGAGTCAGATCCAGGCCTTTCTTTTTCCAATGGTGCGAAGCGTCGACCGCGTCCAGGCAATCCGTGCGTCCGACCATCTCTTGAATGGTACGGAAGCCGAGGGTTGCCATCAGTTCGCGCAGATCTTCGGCCACGAATTTCATGAAGTTCACGACATGCTCCGGATCGCCCATGAAGTTTTTGCGAAGTTCCGGGTTCTGCGTCGCAACGCCGACCGGACATGTATCCAGCTGGCAGACGCGCATCATGATACAGCCGACCGCCACGAGAGGCGCTGTCGAGAAGCCGTATTCTTCCGCGCCGAGCAATGCCGCCACTGCCAGATCGCGTCCCGAGAGCATTTTGCCGTCCGTCTCCAATACGACGCGGTCGCGCAGATTGTTCAGGATCAGCGTTTGGTGCGTTTCGGCAAGACCCAGCTCCCACGGCATGCCCGCGTGACGGATCGAACCTTGCGGCGATGCGCCCGTGCCGCCGTCGTAACCGCTGACGAGAATGATATCGGCGCGGCCTTTGGCAACGCCTGCCGCAATCGTGCCTACGCCCACTTCGGATACCAGCTTCACGTTGATGTCCGCGCGCGGATTGGCGTTTTTCAAATCATAGATCAGCTCGGCCAAATCTTCGATCGAGTAGATATCGTGGTGCGGCGGCGGCGAGATCAGACCTACGCCCGGCGTGGACCCGCGGACTTCCGCTACCCAAGGGTAAACTTTGCGGCCCGGCAGCTGTCCGCCTTCGCCCGGTTTCGCGCCCTGCGCCATCTTGATTTGAATTTCGTCGGCGTTGACCAGGTAGTTCGAGGTAACGCCGAAGCGTCCCGAAGCCACCTGCTTGATCGCGCTGCGGCGGGAATCGCCGTTTTCGTCCGTCACGAAGCGCGCCGGATCTTCACCGCCTTCGCCCGTGTTGCTTTTGCCTCCGATGCGGTTCATGCCGATCGCCAAGGCTTCGTGCGCTTCCTTGCTGATCGAACCGAACGACATGGCGCCGGTCTTGAAACGTTTCATGATCGATTCGATCGGTTCGACTTCTTCAAGCGGAACCGGTTCGCCGACAGGCTTGAGGTTCAGCAAAGCACGCAGCGTGAGATGCTTTTTCGACTCGCCTTCGACCAATCTTGCATATTTCTTGTACGTTTCGTAGTCGCCCGTGCGAACGGCGTGCTGGAGCAGGTGGATCGTTTGCGGATTGAACAAATGTTCCTCGCCGTCGCTGCGCCATTGGTAATCGCCGCCGGAATCCAGAACCTTGTCGATGCCGTCTTTGTCGGAGAACGCGCGGTTGTGCTGAAGCAGCGTGTCAAATGCCACTTCTTCCAGGCCGATGCCGCCGATGCGGGTCGGAGTCCAAGTGAAGTAACGGTCCACGAAGTCGGATTTGAGACCTACGGCTTCGAAGATCTGCGCGCCGCGGTAAGACTGGATCGTCGAAATGCCCATTTTGGACAAGATTTTCACGACGCCCTTGGTCATGCCCTTAATGAAGTTTTTGACGGCTTTCTCGTGCGAGATGCCTCTCAGCATGCCTTGCGAGATCATGTCGTTCAACGTCTCGAACGCCAGGTACGGGTTCACGGCGCTGATGCCGTAACCGAGCAGGAGCGCGAAATGATGCACGTCGCGCGGTTCGCCCGATTCGAGCAGCATGGTCACTTTAGTACGCGTGCCTTGACGAATCAAATGGTGATGCATCGTCGCAACGGCCAGCAATGCCGGAATCGCCGCATTTTCGCGATCTACGCCTTTGTCGGACAAGATCAGGATATTATGACCTTTATCGATAACGCGGTCGGCCGCTTTGCACATTTCGTCCAGCGCATCGCGCAACCCTTCCGCGCCGCGAGCGGCTTCAAAGAAGATCGGAATCGTCATTGCGCGGAAGCCCGGACGGTGACGGTGCACATGGCGAATCTTCGCGAAGTCTTCGTTGGAAAGGACCGGCGTGTCGAGCGAGATCATGCGACAGCTTTCCGGTTCTGCGACCAGCAAGTTGCGTTCCGCGCCGATTGCAGTCGAAGCCGAGGTTACGATTTCTTCGCGGATCGCGTCGATCGGCGGGTTCGTCACCTGGGCAAACATTTGCTTGAAGTAGTTGTACAGACGCTGCGGCTTATCCGACAGCACCGCGATCGGAGCGTCGTAGCCCATCGAGCCTGTGGCTTCAATGCCTGTGGACGCGATCGGTTCAAGCGTCTTGCGCAGCTCTTCGAACGTGTAGCCGAACGACAATTGCAGCTGCGTCACGTTCTCATGCTTCGGAGCCGGCGGCTCTTGCGCGTCAGGCAGCTCGTCCAGATTGATCATATGCTCGTTCAACCATTCGCGATACGGCTGCTCGGACGAGATTTGCTCCTTCACTTCTTCGTCCGAAACGATGCGGCCCTGCTTGGTGTCGATCAGCAGCATACGGCCTGGACGCAGACGGTCTTTATACAGAATGTCTTCAGGGGCCACATCGAGTACACCGGCTTCGGAAGACAGGATGATGCGGTCGTCTTTGGTTACATAGTAGCGCGCCGGGCGAAGTCCGTTACGGTCGAGAATCGCGCCGATTTGCACGCCGTCCGTAAACGCCATTGCAGCCGGTCCGTCCCAAGGTTCCATCAGACAGCTATGGTATTCGTAAAAGGCTTTTTTCGTATCATCCATCGTCTCGTGCTTGCTCCATGGTTCAGGCACCATCATCATGGCGACGTGCGGCAGCGAACGTCCGCTCAAGTACAAGAACTCAAACGTATTGTCGAACATCGCCGTATCGGAACCGTCCGGGTTGATGACTGGTTTGACTTTGTCCAGATCGGGACCGAACACTTCGCTCTCGAACAGCGTTTGGCGGGCGTGCATCCAGTTGACGTTGCCGCGCATCGTGTTGATCTCGCCATTGTGGATCATAAAACGATACGGGTGCGCGCGATCCCAGCTCGGGAATGTGTTCGTGCTGAAACGGGAGTGGATCAGCGCGATTGCCGAAGCCAACTTTTCGTCCGCCAGATCCGGGTAGAACAATCCCACCTGCGCGGTTGTCAGCATGCCTTTGTATACGATCTTAAGGCTCGACAAGCTTGGGATATAGAACGAATCGGCGCCTTCGCCTTCCGCATAACGAATCGACATCTCGGCCAGACGACGAATCACGTACAATTTCCGTTCAAAAGCCAAATCGTCCGTACCGTTCACTTCACCGCGTCCGATAAACACCTGGCGTACGCAAGGTTTAGCTGCTTTTGCGGAGAATCCGAGCGTGCTGTCGTCCGTCGGTACAGTGCGGAATCCAAGCAATTTCTGTCCTTCCGCCTCAATGATCTCGCCCAGCAAATACTCGTGACGCGCACGAATCTTGTCGTCCGTGGACAGGAACAACATGCCGACCCCGTAGTCCCCGGCTGCCGGAAGTGTGAAGCCCAGATCCTGAGACGCGAAAAAGTCGTGCGGAATTTGCAGCATGATGCCCGCTCCGTCGCCGGAGTTTGGTTCAGCGCCCTGACCGCCGCGGTGCTCCATGTTCTCCAGCATCGTCAAGCCGTCGCGAACGGTATTGTGCGAAGGCGTTCCTTTGATATTGGCAATAAAGCCCATGCCGCAGGCGTCTTTTTCAAACTGCGGATCGTATAGACCCTGTTTCGGAGGCAATCCAGTCATTTCATCAAACAACCTTTCTATAATGAAATTCATTCATCCCGACAAGGAGATAAGGGCGCTCGCGCGTAGCGCGCTGCTGAAAAGACATAGATATAAGAGAACAGACTCCTTTTCGCACCCAACGGAGGCTCCGCAGGGGTCAAAAAGCAGTCTTCCACATCCCGCAAAAAAAGCAGGTTCGCAGTTGGATTTTGAGTTCCCCCATTGTAACATTCGGCTCGCGCGACGCGCAATTTAAATCTTTTATGCGCCTGATCAAAATTACGGGTACGGAGAAGCATTAGTGCAGTGATGCGTTAGGCGGGACTATAGCCTGCCGCAAGGATTACAGGGAAAGACAGGTATGATTTTGAGTCATTATACGACAAAAAAAAGGCTTTGCCTACGCTTCTGGCGATTAGTCCAAGCAATGATGCAAAATGTGCAAAAGGATGAGAAAAAGGGAAGGCGCCTTGTTGTCGGCGCGGCAGGGCGGAAACCTGGGGGCAGCACGGGCGGCCCTGCGGGGGAGGGCGGTTTCGGTCGCGTGTTGCCTTCGGGAAGCCGGGCTTGTAGTTGGATGGAAGCTTCCCGAAGGCAAAGGCGATCGCTGGCGCTCCTACACCGCCCTCCCCCTCCGGACCTGTGGCTTCCGGGGTTTCGGCCGGCTGCGCGGCGAAACGGGGCTCCTTCCTTTTAGGGTGGAAGATAAAAGGGAAGAAGATCGAAGAGCAAAAGGATTAAGATAAAAGCGCAAAATTCGAAAAGCAAAGTTCAACAGCTGGGCTGGGCTGGGCTGGGCTGGGCTGGGCTGGGCTGGGCTGGGCTAACGGATTGTATGTCCTTTAAAATCCCAAATCAACCCCTGTTGCGATTTTAACGGATCGCATATCCCTTACATGTTCATTTTGCCGCTTTTCATGCCAAAAACAGAGCCTTTTTCATTCTAAGCGTCATCTGTTTCCGTTAGATTTTTCAGAAGCCCGAAAAAGGCCGCTAAGAGTCGTCTCGTTCCGTTAGAGATCGACTGAAGATATTAAGGCGACTCCGATTCAACAGAAGAAGAGCCAATTACTGAGTTTCGACTAGGGCGTGTACGCAAACTCCGATGGGAGCAGATTTTGCTGATTTTTCGTTCTCAGCAAGGAACTTTTCCGAAGGCGTGCCGGGGCACGTCGAGGGAAAGTGACGCAGCAGAGGGCGAAAAGGCAGCAAAAGATGTACGTCGTTGAGTTTGCATATACGCCCTAACTTGTACTAAAAAGCCGACCCTTTTGCAAAGGGTCGGCTTTTGATTCGGACGCTCGTGATGTTTAGACCAAGAACGCTTTTAACGCATAAACGAAGCTGTCCGTCCATCGTATACGTTTTAACAAAATCGCTTATCTACCATTATATAGAGCGTATCGAATAGAGCGATATTTCCGTTATGCTTGCTCGCTTTCCTGAACGCTTAAGCGTGTGCTTGTACCGGAGCCGTGGTTACGCTCGTCTCCGGGCTGCGAACATCGAGGTTGCGCAGGAAGTAGATCAGCGTCAAAATCATGCAGACGACGCCGATCGCGCCCATCAAAAGGGTCTGACTCCATACATGCTCGGTCAAACCGGTGGAGATTGCGGCTTTATAACCGATTACGGTATGGGTCATCGGCATCCACGGGTTGAAGCCTTTCATCCAATCCGGGATCAGCTCGAGCGGGAATGTGCCTGCGCTGGTGGTGAGTTGGAAGATCAGCAGCAGGAGCATCATGAATCGGCCCGGGTTATCCAACCAAGTGACGAATGCCTGAACCATCATGGTGAACGAGAAGCTGGTTACCCATGTGAACAGACAGAACAGCGCCACGCTTTGAACTTCGAGTTTTAATACGAACAAGGTCACGACGATTGCCAGTGCCGATTGCAGCAAGCTCATGCCGAAGAACGACAGGAAGCGGCTGACGAATCGGTTCCATCCTGTTGTCTCCGCGACGGAAGAACCACGCAGCGGAACGACCAGCGTCGAAATCAACGCCCCTACGAACAGACCCAATGACAGGAAATACGGCGCGAATCCGGTCCCGTAGTTCGGTACATCGTGATAGACGGTCTCGTTCAATTCCACCGGAGCGGCATACATTTGCGCGTTGGCATCGGCTTTATTGACATCAGCAGTCTCGACGGCCGCGTCGCCCAGCTTGGTTTGCAGTTCGCCGGAACCGTCGGCAAGCTTGGTTGCGCCGTCTTGCAGCTTGCCCGCTCCGTCTTCAAGCTTGCCTGCTCCGTCTTGCAACTTCGTCGCCCCGGAAGCCAAGGTGTCCGTGCCGGCACCAAGCTGCGCGGCACCGGAGGCCAATTCGCCTGCTCCGTTGCCAAGTTTGCCTGCTCCTGCACTCAATTGCTGGGCACCGGACGCTAGTTCACCTGCTCCGGCTTTGGCTTGTCCCAGCCCGGTATACAGCTGTTCGCTACCCGCAGATAGTTTGCCTGCTCCTGCGCTCAGGGTCTGTCCGCCAGCTGCCGCTTCATCCAGCTTAACGCCGAACTGTTTTAGACCTTCGCCAAGCTTTTGCTGTCCGGCGACCAGGCTGGCTGCACCGCTCTGAAGCTGCGTGCCTCCAGCGGCGAGCTGTTCCGCTCCGCTCAGCATTTGCTGCTGCGCGCTGTCAAGCTGCTGTGCTCCTGCACTTAGCTTCGCTTGGCCCGCGCTCAATTCGCTGCTGCCCGCAGCCACAGCCTTCGCCGCAGCCAACAACTTCTGCGCATCCGGGCTTTGTGCCAATTGCGGCGATGCTTGAAGCAGCTGCTCCAGTCCGTCCGCCACTCCTTGCGCGCCTGCATTCAATTGCGCGCTCGCTGCGCCGGAAGCGACAAGACCTTCTTTTAACTGCGTACTGCCGGCGGCACTTTGCTTCAAAGCATCCCGAAGGTTGCCTGCTCCTTCAGTCGCCTGACCAATTCCGGCTTGAAGCTGCGTCGCCCCTTGTGCTAGTTGCGTCGAACCACTCTCAATCGTACCATGTGCATCCGACAACTGGCCTAGACCGTCTGCCAACTGGCTAGCGCCTGCTTGCAGCGAGTCTGAACCGGTTTTCAATTGGGCAGCACCTTTTTCAAGCTTAACTTGTCCGTTTTGTAAAGTAGTCGCCCCGGCCGCAAGCTTATCCAGGTTTTCTTGAATCGTTACGGCCCCGCTCTGAAGCTTGAGGGTTCCTTCTTCCAAACGGCCTGCGCCGTCTTTCAATCGAACAGCCCCGTCGCCCGCTTGCGCCAGGCCGTCTTTCAATTGCGCAGCACCGTCTCTGAGTGCGCCGGCTCCATCGCCAAGCTCTCCGGCTCCGTCCTTCAGCTTGCCGGCGCCTTCGCCCGCATCGCCGAATCCTTCGGAGATCGTATCCAGCTTGACGAACAGCTTCTCGGTATATGTCTTCGTGACTTTTTCCGATACTTTTGTTTTAATTTCCTTCATCGCCGTCTCGCCGATCTGGCCTGCGAGGAAATTGTAGCCTTTATTCGGCGAAAATTCGATCTGGGCGGTCTGCGGTTGTTCGTCGAGTACAGTCGTCGCTTTTTGCGAGAAGTCCTCAGGGATCGTGATTCGCATGTAATACGTCTCGTCTTCCATGCCTTGGGCAGCCGTATCCGCATTAACGAACTGCCAATCGAACGACCCGTCCTTCTTTAGCTCATCGACCAAATCCTGCCCGGCTTGCAAAGTCGTCCCGTCATATTGCGCACCTTGATCAAGATTGACCACGGCAACCGGGATTTCGTCCATTTTGCCGTAAGGGTCCCAAAAAGCTTTAAGGAACAATCCGCTGTACAACACCGGAATAAACAAGACGACGATAATCGGAATCAGGATCTTCGGATTTTTCAAGTGCGTCTTCAAATCGTTGAAAAATACGGCTAAAGATTTCACTTCGTTTCTCTCCTCGGTTTCAAACTTTTCTATTTTTTAAACAGAACCGAATGACCATATTAATCATTTGGTCATTTTAGAGCAAAAAAACGGCCCGCTTCTTCAGCAGGCCCGTCGTTCCCGAGATAAACCCTCAAGGTGCGGCGGTAAATCCTTGCGTCAAAAAAGTAAACATATGACGCTTCAACTCTTCTTTCGACATCGGCGGGTGGTGCATCTCCCATTCGCCGGTTAACGCAACGAACAGCTTCAGCATGCCAAAAGCGATCACCTCGGCATTGCCTTCGCGGATCGAACCTTTTTCCATCGATTCGCGGATCACGCGTTCGAGGAATTCCAGAACGACGCTCTCCACCTTGAACAGCGCGGCCTTCGCCTGCGGCGTTCCGATATCCCGCAGTTCCTGCGACAGCTTCAGGAACAGCTCATGCTCCTCGCGGAATTCCAGAATCGCATCCAGCGCTTGATACACATTTTCGAAAAAAGGTCGTTCGGCGTGGATCTCGGCTTCGGCCCGGCGACGCAGCTCACGAATCGCATCCAGCAAAATTTCGTCGAACAACTCTTCTTTGTTTTCGAAAAAGGTATAGATGGTTCCTTTGCCCACATTGGCGATCTTCGCAACCTGGTCCATCGTGGTCGCTTTGTAGCCAAACAGCGAGAACGACTGGGCAGCCGCATGCAGTACCTGCTCGCGGCGGTCGACGACAGCCATATTCCCCCTCCTCTTTCTTTTTTAATAATATGACTAAAAAAACGAAACGGTCATTCGGTCAAATCTAATTTATCATAGCCTTTTCTGAATGGCAAGCTATTTCTCTTATTCGCTTCTTTACGATTTGAAAAAAGCCCTCTCCGTCAAGACGGAAAGGACCTGTCAGAAGAATGCTGTCTCACGCTTCTTAACTTCGAAGCTCCAGTGATTGCAACCTTCCGTTATACGTCGACGCTTTCGCGATTTTTAAGAGGAACACCTTCAATGCCGTCTTCCTTCAAGCCTGCGCAGAAAGCCTCGACATCCTGCTCGATCGCCGGGAACGTATTGTAGTGCAACGGAAGAACCTTCGGCGCTCCGATCCACTTGGCTGCAATGCGAGCATCTTCAGGACCCATCGTAAAGAAATCTCCGATCGGAAGTGCCGCAATATCGATGTCGTTCAATTCGCCGATGATCTTCATGTCGCCGAACAACGCGGTATCGCCTGCATGGTACAGCGTTTTGCCGCCCAGCGTCAGCAGAATTCCTGCCGGTTCGCCGCCATAAATGACACGGTCGCCCACGGTCAGCGAAGAGCTGTGGAAGGCCAGCGTATACTTGACTTTAAAACCATCGAATTGATGCGAACCGCCGATGTTCATCCCTACGGCTTTTACGCCTTGTTCCAGACAATAATTGGCCAGTTCAACAGGGGCAACAATCGGGCAATCGTTAGCTTTGGCAATGCCGATCGAATCGCCGAAATGATCGCCGTGCGCGTGGGTCAACAATACGGCATCCACTTTGATATCGGCAGGCTTGACTCCCGAATTCGGATTGCCGGTCAGGAACGGATCGATGATGACGGATTTACCCCCGCCCTCCACCAATAATGCAGAGTGCCCGAGAAACGTGATTTTCATAAACGACATGCTCCTTTCGCGTTCGAATGGACGTGTTTGAATAACGTGCGGTCACGTGTTCAAAAAACGGTTTTGCGTATACGACTTTCGCTTTATTATAACGCGCAAAGGTATGTATACCAAATTCGCAAACGATTTGCTTAAAGACTTGTCTTATCCATGAATTACTTGAAAAAGGTGTGGTGCCCGATCTTTTTGACCGGCGTGCGCGTGTTGGGAATGGTCATGTCTGTCGCTAACGAAATGGACACGAAATAATACGTATCGTCCGGCACTTCCTTGCGACCGTTCAAAGCTTCGGCAACAGCCTTAACGGAATCCTCGGATGGCGTGACACGATCAAAACGTCCATTTTGAACAGGCGAAAACTGATATCTCTGGTAGATCACTTTTCTTACGGTATCGGGAAAATTGGCAGACCGAAGACGGTTCAAGACAACGTTGGCGACAGCCACTTTGCCTGCGTACGGTTCACCTTCCGCTTCTGCCATGACGATTCGTTCAAGCAAAAGCAGGTCTTCATTAGACAGATCGTAGGTCCAGGTTGCCTGGGAAGCCTGATCTTGACTGAGCAGAGCAGTCCTAGTGAAAAACAGTTGGGTTGGGGGAGTGAGAGATGTTGCCGATTCTTTGACCGCAGCGGTTTGGGCCTTTGCCGCGCTTTCCTTTTTCGAATCGACTTGTGCCGCGGATGCGGGCTTCTGAGCGGAAACCGGCGTGGACGTAGCCTTTTCCTGTGAGCTCTTTTTTTCGTTAGAGACGTTCGAAGGAGTCTCTTTTTGAGTAGCTTTCGAAGTAGCGGTTGTCGAGTTTTCGGACTTTTGTTTAGAAACGGACTTTTGTTCAGAAGCCGTTTTTTGTCCGGAAACAGACTTTTGTTTGGCAACGGACTTCGCATCACTTTGCTGCTTGTCCGCCGAAGAACCTGCTTTCCGGCCTTCATGTTGCGTCCAAGCGGCGGTCCTTGCCTTAAATTCGGGATGCAACACGTTATCGATTACCACGTCAGTCAGTTCGCAAGCCCCCATGCCTGCGCTTGTTGCCTCTGCAGCTTCTGCATAAGACGGACGGACGCCGTTCACTGCCCATACAGTCCCTGCACAAACGAATATTAAGATCACGCCTACCAGTAGCACGACCCAACGATTATTTTTAAGTTGTTCCATAATGTCCTCCTTGCCTCCTTGCTCTCGGCATACTCCCTTCCTATGTAACCGTTCGAATCGCATTTGAATCCGAATTTTGCCGAAAGTACGTTCGCCTTTTTTGGTGTTTTTACGGTTAGAAAGGGAAAATCAAAAAAACGCACAAAGCCTATTATAGCTCACATGTGCGTTTTTTTCATCTTTTTTTCATTTCTCAATGTTTTCCAGTACGTTCAAAGTAGCGCGTAGCGTCACTTTTTCCGCTTTAAAAAAATTTTTTATGGAGTTTTTGTAAGCGTAATCTCACCGTTTGAAGCACTCCATCCGACCGTCCATCCAAGAGCTTGCGTTACCGCTCGAACAGGGATTTGCGTCCGTCCGTTTTCGGCAATCGCAACCGCGCCCAAACTTTGTTTAGCTCCGTTCACCCAAAAAGCATCTTGACCGATTTGGAACGTTACGGCAGCTCCGCCTTGCTTAAGCTGCACAGTCTTGGAAGATTTGGTGTATTTCACTTCAGCGCCTACGCTCTCTGCCAAATAACGCAGCGGAATGTAGGTCGTATTGTTGCGAATCAGAGGAGATACGTCCATCGTCATCGCCATGCCGTCTACGGTTACTGTACGGCTGCCGACTTTAAGTTTGATGACTTCTGGAGTCATATCCATATCCGGCATAGTCGGCGTTCCCGGATCGGTCGGTGTCGTTGGAGGCGTCGTCGTTGCGGGTTCGAACTTGGCCGGGAATTGCTTGACGATCGCTTCGCCGAGCGCGCCGGAGAACATGAACATATGATGGTAAGCTTCGCGCGCGGTCGGATAGACATTGGTGTAATTGCCTGCCGCATAGCCGTCAAAAGCGCTGATCAATTGGTCGATGTGTTCGCGCAAACCGGCTTCAAGCGTGGCCTGCGGCAGATTCGGATTGGCTCCCGCAAAGAAGGTTGCTTGTTTGACGATATAATCGGCCAGATTGGCTTTGGCGAGCTGTTGATTGGCTGTGTTTTTGGCTCCTGTCGCGGTTACGTAATCGACAAGGAATCCGATATGCGAAGCCCAGATCGGCTTAAACGCCGCTCCTGCTTCATTTCCATATACGGAAGAAACTGCTGCTGTCAGTTCATCCGTATTTTTCGAAAGAAGAGCCGCTGCATTTTGGAAATCCGGCGCGCCGTCAATCCCTTTTTGCATCGTCCATACCGCCAAAATGGCGTGTTCGCCAAGAATCTGATCCAGTCCGGAACGAAGATTGGAAGACGGGCTGGTCAGATTCCCAGGGAATTGGGCCGGAAATTGTTTGACGATGGCTCCGGCGATCGCATCGCCTGTCATGTACATATGTTTATAGGCCATGTCTGCTTGCGAATAGGCTTGGGTATAATTTTTGGCTACGTAACTATCAAAAGCTGAGAGCAAATGATCAATATGCATTTTTAAACCGGCCTCGATAGTCGCTTGATTCAAGTTCGGGTTGGCGTCGGCAAAAAACTTCGCTTGCTGCACGCGGTAGGCATCCAGATTGTCCAAAGCTTTTTGCTTGCCTGCCGTATCCCCCGATTTGACTGCCGTGACATAGTCGACGAAGAATCCGATATGCGAAGCCCAGATCGGTTTAAAAGCGGCTCCTGCCTCTGCACCGTATACGGACGCGATCGCGGCGGTCAAATCGTCGGTGTTCGCACCGAGCGCGGCAGCGGACTGAGCAAAATCGCCTTTTCCGTCATAACCCTTCTGCATCGCGATAACGGCGAGCAGTGCATGTTCGCCGAGAACGCTTCCTAATGCGCTGCGCAAATCTTCCGCTTTCCCCTGCGTGGTCGGTGCAGCGGATGCAAGCGTCGGAACAAGCAGCAGGATCACCAACAAAACCGAAATCGACTTCGCCAATCTTTTTCCCATTCTCTGACAACTCCTTTTTGTGGACTAGGCAGGCTGCTATACAAGCTTGCCATTTCCTATTATAACCATTTATATCCTTTTAAACCATTAAAAAGTTGGGGACCGGAAATTTTATTTGAAAATAGAGTCATCCATAGTAAAAGATTTTGCGAACGTTATAATAGAAGGGAGAATACTGAGAGGAGCTCCTGGATGAACGAAAAAACGGAAGACCTCCAACTGATCCAGCGAATCGCTGATCGGGACGCGGGGGCGCTCGAACACTTATACGACACCTACGAACGACCCGTTTACGCATTTGCCTATCGGTTGTTGAACGACTCGATGGCGGCAGAGGAAGCGGTACAAGAGCTATTCATGCGCATCTGGAACAACGCAGGACGTTACGACTCCTCATATGGCAAGCTTTCGACTTGGATGTTTGCGCTCACGCGCAACATTTCAATCGACATGCTTAGAAGGCGCAGCGCAAGAGCAGCAGCCATTCCGGTCGAGGACGAACATTTGAATGCCGTACTCGACGAAACATCGGACACCGAGCTGACTGTAGAGCGAACGCTCGAAGGCGAACGCGTCTTGGCCGCGCTGCAAGAACTTGGCGACGAACAACAACAGGTCATCGACCTGATCTACTACAAGGGATTGACGCAGCAGGAAGTATCCGACCGCTACGCAATCCCGCTCGGAACGGTCAAGAGCCGGGTCAGACTGGCCTTGAAACAGTTGCATAAGCGACTGGCGGGAATGGAAAGGGGGGAATCGCAAGCATGAGCGAACGCAAAGAATCAATGATGGAACTCGCCGAAGCCTATGTGCTTGGCGAACTGGACGCAACGGAACAGGCAGAATACGAAGCTTTTCTACATGACGATGCCGAAGAAAGACAGCGCGTAACCGAATTGCGCGACACGACCGGCATGTTGGCGCTCGCCGTAAGACCAGCGGCTCCCCCAACAGGAATGAAAGCGCGGATTTTGGCGAATGTGTTGGGCAGTTCAGGCGCGGTTGACACGCAACAAGGACATGAGCCGGAAGCTTTGCTCGAGCAAGCCAGACAGGGAATTGAAGCCGAAGCAATCCGCCGGGCAGCCGAAGAACGCAGCAATATCATTCAAGCAACCGATACCGTACAAGGATCTGCCGGGGCAAACGCAAGTCAGGGAGCCCATGTCGTTAGCTTGTCTGATCATGCTCAAGATCAGACGACCGCTAGCGACTCGAAGAAACAACTTTCTTCCGCGACACGGACGGATAGCGAGCCGCGAAATGCACAAACAAGAATCAGCCGCAGCCTATGGGCCGGCGCAGCTGCCCTTATGGCCGCAGCAGCCGTTATTTTAGCCATCTATTCCGGACAGCTTCGCAGCGAGATGAACGAGATGCGCTCTAATCTGACGGCTATGGAGCAACGCACATCGGATATGGAGCAGCAGTTGGCGGCCGCGAACGAGCCTGCCGTGGGTGCCCAAGTAGACCGCACGGTCGCGCTCGTCGGAAGCGAAGACGATCCGAACGCCTCCGGGATGGCCGCAATGGTCCAAGACGACACCGGTACCCGTCTGGTGGTTCAAGCCAGCGATTTGCCTGCATTAAGCGGCAATGAAGCTTATCAGGTCTGGTTGATCAAAGACGGACAGCCGATCAATGCAGGTACTTTCTTGTCAGGCGACGGCAAAGGAGCCTTGACCTACACGATGGAGCCGGGCGATTACGACATGGTCGCGATTACGCTGGAACCGGATGCGGAAGGCGATCAACCCCGCGGACGCATGGTTCTGACCGGAGCTTTGACTTAAGTTTTCTTCCATCGAGATAGATGTCGAAATAAAAGAACCCCTGAGGTTTCCGCGATTCTCCGCGGAAACCTCAGGGGTTCTTTGCATGCTTGTGCCGTGTTCCGTATTACCCACACTGCCGAGGGCCTACAGGCTGCCTGGGCCGATGCTTTTCCGACATTGCAAAAAGCCGGCTATCGTCTGAATGACAAACCGGCTATTGAACGCTATTCAGGATTCTTGCTGCAACATGAGATATGCGAATTATGCGTGCCGATCATTCGATCCTAACGGAAACTCCGCAATACGCTCGTACATCGGACGCTGATGCATATGCGTCCGGTACAACACCGCCCGGTCCACCGTCCCGACGGACAAGGCCGGAGCCGTCGCAAGCTTCGACGGCTCAAAAGCTTTCTCGCCTGCCGCGTATTTGCGGGCCAGCGTCAAATGCGCGCGGAAGCTTCGCTTCTCCCGCGCAAAACCCAACGGCGCAAGCGCCGCTTCCGTCGCCTCGGCCAGGCGACCCAACCCTTCCGAGCCTTCATTCGGCTCGGCGAACAACACGCGCGGCGCTTCGGCCAAGCCGAAAGTTCCCGCGCCTCCTACCCCCAGCGCGAACGGCGTCTCGCGCGCAAAAGCTTTCTTCAATGCGGCCTCGATCGCCGCAATCTTCCCCTGCTCCACATCGCCGAGGAACTTCAGCGTAAAATGCGCATCCCGCACATCCGTCCAGCGGCGAAACGTATCCGCGCCGAAAGCAAGCTCTGCCCATGACGCCAAAATATTCGCGATTTCTTCGCCGACCGGCACCGCGACGAAAATTCGCGGCCGGTCTTTTTCGATCGAAAGTTCGTTTTCGCGGCCCTGAACGTTATCCCCCTGTTCGTTCATGCTTATCCGCTCCTTTTCGTCGCGTGCCGTACCGGTACGCGCTCGCTTTTGCCCGCTTTCAGCGTAGCATTGACCTCTCCGCCGACCATAATGATGATCGAGCTGAGGTACAACCAGGTCAGCAGAATGATGATCCCCCCGAGACTGCCGTACGTTTTCGTGAAATTGCCGAAGTTGTTGACGTAAAACGAAAACGCTAGCGAAGTGACCACCCAACCCAACGTCGCGAATACCGCCCCGGGAATCGCTTCGCGCAGTTTGATCTGCCGGTTCGGCGCGATCCAATACAAAGCGGTGAATACCGCGATCAGCACCACAAGCGGGATGCTGTACTGCAGAAGCCCCCAGACGCGTTCGAATCCCGGCGGGTTGTTCAGCAGTTGATTCAACTGTGCGCCGATCCATCGTCCGAATACGAGCAGCAGGACGCTGACGAGCAGCACGACGCCCAGTACGAGCGTGGACAACAGCGACACGAGACGGATCTGCCAGAACTTCCGGTTCTCTTCGACGTCGTAGGCTTTATTCAATCCTTTGATCACGGCGTTGATGCCTCTGGAAGCCGTCCACAGCGTCGCGATCATGCCGATCGACAGCAGCGCGCCGCTGCCTTGGGTCACTTCGCTCAAAATCCCTTCCACCGTGTCCATGGCCGCTCCCGGAACCATCTCCCGCGCCAATCGCATCATTTCCTCGATCGACAGATCGACATAGCCGACCAGCGTCACGATGAAAATCAGAAACGGGAAAAAAGACAAAAGCAAATAATAAGCAAGCTGGGCACCGATCCCGCTCACCTCGTCGTCGCGAATGCGCACGAACAGCCGGTAACCGAAATCGAAAGCGTACATGGCGTATTTTCCGATCATAAATCGCTCCTTATAAGCGCTTTTCACGCGTTATTGGGCCGGATTCGCAGCGAAACCCGTTCTGTTTCGGGCAGATATCGCTTCCTTGCCTACTCGTAGTATACCCGTTTTTCCCTCCCCTCTCGCGTCAAGATGGCGGCAGGAAGATTTATGAAGCAAACTTTGCTAAGATAAACAGGTAGATTTTTTCGAAGCCGAAGGAGGAATACCCGAAATGCCGACGATTTTGACATTGTATGAATTTTCCGATGAACACGCGAAGCAGATCCGGGACATTGCGCCGGACTACGAGCTGAAGACCGTTCCGATCAAAGAGGTTACCCCCGAACAAATCCGCGAGGCGGACATTTTGGTCGGCTGGAACCGTAAAATGGAGCAAGACGCCGTAGAAAGCGACAAGCTCAAGTGGGTGCAATCCTGGTCTGCGGGCGTCGATTATTTCCCCATGGATCGTTTTGCCGAGAAAAACGTGCTGCTCACCAACTCCGGCGGCGTGCATGCGATTCCGATCTCCGAGCACATCTTCGCGGTACTGCTCTCCATGACCCGCAGCGTTCACCTCAACATCCGCAGCCAAGTCCGCGGTAAATGGGATAAAAGCGGCACATACGGCGAAGCTGCCGGACGCACGATGGTCATTGTCGGCACGGGTCATATCGGACGCGCCACCGCCAAGCTTGCCAAAGCGTTCGGCATGCACACGATCGGCGTTCGCCATTCCGGCCGTCCCGAAGAGTATATCGACGAGATGTACAAAACCGACGGAATCGAAGAAGCGTTCGGCAAAGGTGACGTGATCGTGAACATTTTGCCGCTGACCGACGATACCCGCCACTTTTTCAACGCAGACAGCTTCGGTTATATGAAAAAAGGATCGTTGTTTATCAACGTAGGCCGCGGGCCGAGCGTCGATACGGATGCGCTCGTGGCGGCACTGGATTCAGGCACATTGTCCGGCGCCGCGCTTGACGTGTTCGAGCAGGAACCGCTGCCGGAAGACCATCCGCTGTGGAAACGCGAAGATGTCATCATCACGCCGCATGTCGCGGGAAACACGGACCATTACGATGTCCGCGCCACGGAGATCTTTATCGACAATTTGAAAGCCTTCGTCAAAGGCGAGACGCTGCCGCGCAACCTTGTGGATTACTCGCGTAAATACTGAGGGATAGCAACCCTTATTATAGAAGGAAAAAGCACGGACATCCGCATGCAAGCGTCGGATGCCGTGCTTTTTTTGCGGTGCGGGACTGCCTCGCCTATGCCGAATCTCGGGATTCGCTGCGTACTGCTACCGAAGCTTTGCGTGCGCGCAGCAGCGAACGGATCGATTCCGCGTTCGTCAGCAGCACCCCGATCAAGACGACCAACGAGCCTAACGCCGCATTCCAATGCAGCGGTTCGCCGTACAGGCGGGCACCGAGCGCCAGCGCGATAAAAGGCGAAATGTACAGCCACGTCGTCGGGAACACCGGATGCGTGCGGGATACCAGCCAATAGAACAGCGTATGTCCGGCCATCGAACCGATCAACGTTAGGTAAAGCAGTGAAATCATTGCCTGCGAGAAGTTGCCGATACCGGGAGCTGCTCCCTCGGTCATCACCGACAAAAGCAGCAGCATCCAGCCTCCATGCATCATCTGCGCGGCGTTAAGCGAGATCGGCGAAGCTTCGGGCATCTTCTTGCTGGCATGCTTGGCAAGCAAAGCGCCGCCTGCATAACCGATTTCTCCCGCCACGATGACCAGACCGGCGATCAGCCACATTTGCCCGTGCTGTCCTTCCGTACCCGGCAGCAACAGCAAAGCAACGCCGGCCGTGCCGATCAGCGTTCCCGTCAACGCGAGCCGGGGAATGCGAATCCGAGACACTCCGGCTTGCAGCAGCAAGATAAAAGCAGGGCCTGTCGCCGACAACACGGAGGCCAGGCCGGAAGAGATATACTGTTCTGCCCAATATAATGCCGCAAACGTAACGAAGGTAAGGCCGAAGCCGGTAAATAGCGTTTCTTTGCGCAGCAGCAGCGAAAAACTAATCTTGCGCCGAGCCGCCATCCACAGCATCATCAGCAAGCCTGCCGCGAAAAATCGGATTCCTGCGCCCAAAAACGGTGGTAAGCCGGCTTCGACGCCAAGCTTGATCGCCAAAAAAGTCGTCCCGAAAATCAGGCACATCGTGACATAGCCGAGAATAATCATCTGTTCTTCCTCCTTCGTTTGCTTTATTGTAAAGGGGAGTCTATAGAACAGATTGACGAACGCAGAACAGATCAAATTCGCAGCGTCGCAAAATCGGCTATGATGAGTATACTTTTTTAAAAGGAAACCCAAACTTCGATCCGGCAGATCCGGAAGCAGGGAGAAACGCTCATGGAACATAACTCTTCCGTTCATTCAAATAGACGCGATCGCGCGGCGGGCAGCACTTCCGCTCGCGCGAATTCAAGATCGGGACGCTCTGCGGAAGTTCCCGACGGCTTTATGCTGCCGCTCGCCAATTCGTCCGAACTTGCGGTCGAGCTGCGTATTCGCATTGCGCGCGGCGACTGGATCGAAGGCGAGAAGCTGCCTTCCGTCCGCCGCATGTCGGAAGAAACCGGGCTGCACCGCTTGACCGTGTATAAAGCATATAACCGTCTCAAGGACGAAGGATTGATCGAATCGCGCGAAAAGTCGGGGTATTATCTGACCGTGCCCCGTCGCCCTGCGGAAACGGGGTTCGGCAGCGTGCAGCGTTTTCGTTCGCCCGAGCAGTCAGATCCCGAGTCTTCCGGCACGGAAAGCTTAGAAGTTCCGCAGCCGGCGCTGCTCGGCGAACTGCACAGCGTAGAATGCCGGTATCAGTTCTCGCAAGCGTTGATCGATCCGCTGCTTCTGCCCAACTCGTACTTGTCCGAGGAAGCCAAGCACGTATTCGATCTGTATCCGCGAGTGCTCGGGACGTATGCGCCTTTGCAGGGCGACGAAGAACTGCTGAACGTGCTGCGCCGCTATATGTCGGAGACCTGCGGATTCGTGCCGGAAGGACAGGAACTGCTCGTGACGAGCGGCGGACAGGAAGCGATCCATTTGACCTGCGAAGCGCTGGTTCGGCCCGGCGACGCCGTGCTGATCGAGCAGCCGAGTTACAGCATCGCCATCGAGATGTTCAAGCACCGCAATGCTCGCCTCGTTCCGGTCGATATTCATCCGGACGGCTATCGGATGGACGAGATCGAAGCGCTGATGCGCCGCCATCGTCCCGTTCTGTTCTACTTGAATCCGACGTTCCATAATCCGACCGGATGGTGCGTGCCCGCCGAACAGCGCAAACGGCTTGCCGATCTGGCCGAAACGTACAATTGCATTCTGGTCGAGGACGATGCGTTCCGCGACGTGTATTTTGATGCACCGCCGCCTCCCCCTGTGTATAGCTACGATACGGCGGGCAATACCATTTATATCCGCAGCTTCAGCAAATATGTATTTCCGGGCCTGCGCATCGGCTGTCTCGCTGCACGCGCCGATCTGATGCGTCGTCTGCTCACAGCCAAAGCACGCAGTACAGGCGGAACGCCGCTGCTGAATCAAAAGGTATTCGCGCATCAGTTCCAATCGGAACGCTCGCGCCGCCATCTGCATAAATTGCGCACGGCTTTGCAACTGCGCAAGGAAGCGATGGAAAAAGCTTTGGAAGGCTCGGGCTGGACCTGGCATTCGCCGCAGGGCGGGTTGAATTTGTGGATCAAGTTGCCTGAGGGGATCAGTCCGCAGCGATTGCTGGCCGACGCACTGGGAAGCGGATCGGGCGAGGAAACGATATCGTTCGTGCCGGGGTCGTTTTTCGATCCGGAGGGCCGGCCCGACCCGCATATTCGGCTGAGCTTCTCGATGTTGAACGAGCGTCGGATCGCGGAAGGTGTGGCGCTACTGCGAGCGCACGCGGAAAAGCAGGGTTTTTAGTTGGAGGAAGCTCTGGGCGGCTGCGGGAGAAATTCGTTCAAGGCGCTGTCTCACTCGGAAAAGTTGAATTGGATTTAATAATGGATTTTCCGAGTTCAAAGGCGTCTTGACCTGAATTTCTCCCTCCGCCTCTCGCTTCGTCTACAACTAAAATCCTGCTTCGGTTTGCTCGTACATGTTTGGGATATAGAAATGAAGAGAGCGTCCGGGCCTGAGGCCGGACGCTCAACGTGTTGAGAACGTTTAATGTAACTGGAAGCGAGAAGACGGAGAGAGAAATTCAGTGAAGGAACGATAGTGATCGCCTTTGAAATCGAGAAAATTCCACTACAAATTCAATCCTTTTCTCGATTTCAACACGCGACCGGAACGAATTTCTCTCGGAGTCTTCTCGCTTCCCCCCGCCCAACATAACTTTCGAGGGCAACCTGAGCGGCTGGAGCTGAGGCGGACTCTTTTGTTACATCCACGATTAGGCTTCATTTTACGAAGCAGGGACAGCCTCCTGTTGCTCGGCTTCGGTTTCTCGGAGTTGGGCTTGGTAGAGGGCGAAGTAGCGGCCTCGGAGGGTCATGAGTTCGTCGTGGGTTCCGGTCTCGGCGGCGCGGCCTTTTTCCATGACGACGATGCGGTCTGCGCCCTGAATGGTGGAGAGGCGGTGGGCGATGACGAAGGTAGTGCGGCCTTTTTTCAACTGTTCGAGCGCTTGTTGGACTTTGCGTTCCGATTCGTTGTCGAGGGCGGAGGTCGCTTCATCCAGTAGAAGAACCGGCGCGTTTCGAAGCAGGGCACGGGCGATGGCGATGCGTTGGCGTTGGCCGCCTGATAGGCGAGCGCCGCGTTCGCCGATCTTGGTATTGAAGCCTTCCGGGAATTCGCGGATAAAGTCATGGGCTTCGGCCATTTTGGCTGCCCATTCGATCTCCTGCTCGCTGGCTTCCGGCTTTCCGTCGGCGATATTTTCGCGGATCGTGCCGGAGAATAGATGCGCCTCTTGCGGCACCCAGGCGAAGTGGCTGCGCTGCTGTCCGAGATCCATTTCCCGGGCATCTTGGCCGTTTAGCAGCATGCGTCCGGCCTGGGGTGGGTACATACCGAGCAGAATCTTGAACAGGGTCGTTTTGCCGCCGCCGCTCTCTCCGACCAACGCGACGGTCTCGCCTGCTTTTGCCGCGATAGTCACATCCTTCAGTCCTTTGCCTTCGCCGGTTTCTTCGTTTTCCGCGCTATTCTCGTTATCCGTGTCATAGGAGAAACTCAAGTTTTCCAGACGAAGCTCCTGCAAAGAATCGGCCGGCTGGTTGTCTTCTCGAAGGTTTTTGCTTTCCGCAGGGGCGTCGATGACTTTAAAGATGCGGTCGGCTGCGCCCAAGCCCTGCTGCATGCCCGCCCACATGCTCGGCAGCACGGTAAACGGCATCACCAAGTAGTTCATAAGCTGAATAAACGCCAACATCGAACCTACCGTAATATTGCCGATATGAACCAGATAAGCGCCCGCCACGATCGCGCCGACGAACATCAGGTTGCCTGCAAAAGCACTCGCCGACGCGCTGCCGCCTTGAATCCGCGCGCTTTTCATTTCCCATCCGAAAATTTCGCGGCTGCGTTGAAGAAAAGTAGCGAACGTGCGGCGTTCCATGCCATAAGCTTTAACGACGGACGGAGCGCCGAAAACATCCTGCAAATACACGGTAGCTTCCCCGATGGCTTCCTGCTGGCCTGCCGCGCTGCGGCGTATCGCTTTGCCCGTAATGCCGCCGATCAGGATCATGACGGGTCCCATCGCGAAGCAAAGCAGCGCCATCGGCCAGCTGATCGTTAGCAGATAGATGAATGCGCCGAGCGCAAGCAAAGGATTGCTGATCAAGCCGAACAGCGTCGTGCCCATCGCTTCGCCGACCGCCTGATTGTCGCTGGTCATCCGTGATAAAAATTCGCCGGAGTGATGCTTGTCCGTGTACTTGGCCGGAAGACGAAGGATATGATTCAGCGTATCTTCCCGAAGGTCTTTTCGAATCGAGGCCGAAGCTTTGGTCCGCAAAACCTGATCCGCATAATGCACGACCACTTCGCCGACCAAGATCCCGCCGCCGATCATGAGCAGCGTCGGCCAGGATTGTTCGGAACCGTAGACGGCCGCATTCGTGACCAGTGCCAAAAACCAAGCAATGCTTAAGCTAAGACCTATTTTGACCAGCGTAATGACACTAAGCCCTGCATAAAGGCTTTTGTAATGCCGTATGTATGTCGCTAACCGTTTAAACGTCCCCTTCGATACACCGTCCGCCACTTTGTGAGTCCCTTTTTTCATTGCGCTCCCCCGCTCTCCTGTTTTGTTGCTGCTATATCCAGTATAAGGAAAGAAGAAGGATCAGGAATTGGACGCCGGACCGGAATTCTTCTACGTCTCCAGACTGAGCGGGCAAGCACCGGAAGACGTACTCAGGATAAGACATGCTAAATCCGACTTCCCTTTATCCGCGAAAAAAAGCGAAAGACTAAGAGCTATGCTCTGTCTTCCGCTTATCTTTTATATGCCATCCATTCGGGTCCATATTTGATTCTTATTCATTCAAGCCTGCCGCCTTCGCAATCAAGCGGTACGATTCCAGTCGGTCTTCATAATTCGTAACGGGACAGACGACCATGATTTCATCCGCTTCATAATCGTCACGAATCTCCAGCAGCCGCTCGCGCACGCGCTGCACATCGCCCACGATCATCGTCATCCGATCATCCTTGCCTTTCAGATCGGGCCGACCGACAGACGATTCCGGGAACTGGGCGCGAAAACGCTCGGCCAATGTCAACGCCGCGCTGTCGCTCTCTGCGCAAATAGCATGGACGGCCACGATCACATGAGGTTTCTCGCGCACAGCCGAAGGCTGGAACGCCTCCCGATACGTTCGCACGATCTCCGGCCCGTCGCTGCTACTCATAAACTGGCCGAACGCATAATAAGAGCCGCATGCCGCCGCCATACTTGCACTCTTCGTGTTTGTGCCCAGCATCCATAACTCCGGGGGTTGCTTGGGCGTTGGACGCGCTCGCACCGACTCGCCGTCGTACCGATAGCTGCCGTCCATCAACTCGCAAAGCTGGTGCACTTTATCCGGCATCTCCCCTACATGCGCCAGGAAATTGCCGCTGAGCGCCATCGTCGTATGCGCATCGCCGCCGGGCGCCCGACCGATGCCGAGATCGATCCGCCCCGGATACAAGGCAGCCAGCAAATTGAAGCACTCGGCCACTTTGAGCGGGCTGTAATGCGGCAGCAGCACGGCACCGGCTCCGATCCGAATCCGGCTCGTGCGCGCTCCGATATGCGCCAACATTACTTCGGGTGCGGTACAAGCGAGCGAATCCATCCCATGATGCTCGGACAACCAATACCGGCCGTATCCCCACTCTTCCGCGCTGCTCGCCAGCCTTGCCGATTGGCTCAACGCTTCTTCGTCCGAGACTTGATCGAACCTTGGCGACATATCCAGGATTCCCAATGCCAATTTCGTCATGATGACTTACCCCTTCCCTGGCGCCCGGGTTTCCCCGATTCGCCGCGGTGCTTCCATCATTTTAATGCCTGTTTCTTTTGACGTAAAATTCTTGTTTTTGTTGCGCGAAGCAAGCTTAATCAATATCGTAAATGGAACCGACTTTCAGTCCGTATAGTTCATTGTAGATTTTTTCCGCGAACATATCCGTCATGCCCGCGATATAGTCGATCACCATGCGCTCCCACGTCCATACCGGCGTTTCTTGCTTCTGATCCCGTTCGAAACGGTGAATCCAGTCGCTCGGGATGATCGAAGTCGCCGTTTTCGGATCGACGAACGCGTCCCACAGCCTGCGGATGATCCACTCGCTGCGCTTTTGCAGACGCTGCACGCGCAAATCGCGGATCATGGTTACCCAGGCAAAACTTTTGAGCACGCTCACCGTCCGCAGCATATCGTCGTTTTCCGCGCCGTCTTTCACGAACGTGATTTTTTTCCAATTCCCGTCGTCGATCACGCCCAGATTGCTGACGAAATGATTCACCCAATAAGCTTTAACCTCGCGCCGCGTCCGTGAAAAGTCCCGATCGCACACCGGCCATTTGGAATTCCACGCTTGCAGGTAATCGTCGAGCACCGCGCTGACCTTCATGCTGATTGCTTCGCGGTCGACGCCCTGCCATACCCGGTCTTCGAGCGTTTGGATCTTTTCCAGAATCAAGCGGTGCGTGCCTTCGTCGTGCATAAAATGTTCATGGACTTCGATCTTGCCTGCCTTAATCCCGTCTTCCAGATCGTGCGCCGAATACGCGATATCGTCGCACAGATCCATCAGTTGCGCTTCCAGCGTCGTTTTGCGTTCCGGGATCTGCCATTCTTTGCGAATGCCCGAAATGTAGTTCCATTCGTTGCGATACATGCCTTTTTTATTTTCAAGTCCGGAGAACGGGTATTTGTTGATGCCGAGCAGCACCGCGTCCGATAGGTTCAGCCCGTCAAGATTTTCCCGCTTCTCCAAAAACATCATTAACCTAAAATTGTGCGCGTTGCCCTCGAAATGTTCGTAGCGGTAGCGCATTTCGTTGTGTTTTTCCCGTTTTTTGTCCGCATTTTCCTTTTTTCCACGGAGTTCTTTGCGCGTGCGTTCTTCGATCAGCTTCTCCAAAATGTCGGCCAGCACTTCTTCGCCTTTGTGTCCGAACGGAGGATGGCCGAAGTCGTGAGCGATTGATGCGCATTCCACGACTTCCGGATCGAGTACCAGTCCCGGGCTGTCCGCTCTCGAAAGCGTAATCTCCGGGTATTGGAACACGAGGTTTTTCGCCGCTTGACGCGCGATCTGCGCCACTTCGAGCGAATGCGTAAGCCGCGTGCGATAGTAATCTCCGGTGCCCGCGCCGAATACTTGCGACTTGCCCTGCAAGCGTCGGAACGTCGGGGAATGGATCAGCCTCGAATAGTCGCGCTCGAACGAAGAACGCGAAGCTTCGTGCTTGTCTTCGGCATGCTGCCGGTGTTCTCTTTTTTCCGTCAAACTCATATCGGTCCAGCCGCCCTCTCTGTCTGTTGAATCAGGTTGAATCAGTTGGAGTCGATTATACCTGTTTTCGCTATTCTGTAAAAGAGGGTAGGGGGAAAAGCAGGATGCGGGAGACTACTCCTTTTTCAGCAAATAGGTTCGTACGGAAGGCAGTAAGGTGACGATCAGGATGAGGAGGCCTAGAGCGGTATAGCCGAGATGTACAATATGTACGGCGTTCATCATGTAGGTCTGCACGGCGATCCAGATGATTTGTCCGAAACCGACGTATAGGGATAAGGCCCAGGCGGGATGCAGGTCGTTTCGGTAGGGGTTGAAGATTTCGGCGATTTTCCAGTTGGGGCGGCGCCAGATGGCGTAGGCGACGAGCAGCGGGAGTAGGCCGAAGATGACTAGCAGTAAGATGCCGGGGATCAGGAAGCTTGGGAAAAAGGTGCGTTCCAGCATGGAGACAGGCATGCCCATGGCTTCTCCGGTTGGATCGAAGATGAGCATAGCTCCGCCGCCTAAGGCACCGAAGCCGAGGATCGCGTGTAAGAGGATGAGGAAGATGGCTGCGGCGGGTATGGGCTTTTGCTTGGACGGTGATTGAGGAATTGGACTAGGATTGGCTGTATGTATGGCGGGTTGGGTTTTGCGGGGGCGTGGTTGAATTGAATTGGTCATTATGGAAGCCACCTCTCTTGTTTGTTTTCCTTCGCGTAATGCGATCTCGGTGAGAGTATGTAGGGTTAGCGTACGCCGTTTGCTGTTGAGAATCGCCTATTGGCAAAGGGATTTTCATTTCTACGTTTAGTTTAAAATATTCGACGCCCCCGCTGCACGGACAAGCGTCACACTGTAGTAGCTTGACCCATTTGGATGTAAGGTTACGTTAGTAGGTACTCAGCATCTAAATAGGTGTACACTTTGACTTTAGTATAGTGAAAAAATGCACGTAGCGTATCCGTCTCGCGATGGAACATAGGCTGCTGCCGAAGTCGGATAAAGACACGGCCTGAGTATCGAACTTTAGACAAAACAAAAAACCTCAATATCCCTTCCCGTCTGGATTGGAAGGGATATCGAGGTTTGAAGTCGTGCTTTTGAATGATCATTACTGTTCAGGCAATCCGGCTGCACGTCGAAGGCTATTAGCGCGATTGTGGGCAATATCCGCTGCTTCGGTATCGCCTTTGCTTTTCGCTTGATACCAAGCCGGAGACAGCCAGCGAAAGACCAGTTCCTGCACATTCGACTTATGCAGCTTGACTGCGCTTGCGAGCTTCCGGCCTGCGTCGTCGATTCCGGCTGCGGATCGCAGATTGACCGCCAGACGATGGAAATGGTCCGCTTCCGGCTGCTTGTCGGCTGCTCGCGCAGATGCCCAAGCGGGGCGGACATATTCGGCGATCAGCGCTAGAGCGATCTCAGTGGGAAGCGGAACAAAATCGGCAGGTGTGTTGGGCACGGGGACGGAAGGCTTGGCGGGCTTCGGTGAAGTTGACGTGCCGTTCCCTGACGTCGGAGAGCCGTTTGTTTTTTCATCGTTGAGAACCTTTAATTCGGCTGTCACGTCTCCGATCAGGTCTTTGAGCGTGCGACCCCCTGATTTGAGCGCGTTATCGCAGTCGATTTTTCGCGCCGGGTCGAGTTGTTTGTGACTGGGAATGAAGAGACGCGGGTCTTTGTTCCACCTTTGGCAGCAGAAGGCTAAGTACCAGACGAAGCGCTTGTACGCCTCTTCGAAGTCAATACTACCTCCGTAACACAGCTCCACGCCGAGCGCGGCATCATTGGCATCGTAGCCGAATCGCTCGTTATCCGTCGTGACATTGTACAGCACGTGCCAAGCTTTTTCGGCCGGGTCGGAAGCTGTGCCTGCCGGGATGATTTCGAGGATTTGCTTGTCGTCGATGAAAGTGTGCGCCGAAGCGGAACGATCCGTGAGCGCGTTGAAGTATCGGTAGTGGTTATCTGCGCTTGCTCCGGGATTACCGGTATCGTGTGCGACAAAAAAAGCCGGCACTCCGGTTGTGAGCCGGAGGCCTGGCCTGGTGTTAGAGCGCTTGGCGATGTAGCGGTGCTGGATGGGGTATTTGGGTGCGTTCAATAAAAAGACTCCTTTCTTTTTCGTTGTGTTATTGCATCGAAAAGTAGTCGCAGCACTGCTTGGTGCTATGCAGTTCAGTCACTTTCCGGTGTCTCTGGCGATTCATCTGATTCGGGATGCTCGCTTTCTTTTTCTAATTTGATTGGCTCAGGTTGTGCGTCCAGGGTCGATTGCGAATTTTCTGTCGGTTTCGACTTCGATTCAAAAATCTGGACGGCATTGCGCAAGAAGTCCGGCATTGGAACTCCGATTTTGCCCATATTTTCGATGACTGACAGAAGTTCATTCGCCAGGTAGAAAAAAACGACGGCGTCTCGGAAGATGTGTAACTCTCCCAATACGCCGTCGATCAGGTGCGCGATGGCGACGACAGCGAAGATCGCCACCTTGCGCAAGATCCCAACAAAGCCTATCCAACTCCTCAACTCTCCCCGCACCCATGCCGCCGCCCATCCCGTTGCCCAATCGATGCTGACCAGTACGAGAAGCAGCACAATTAACATGTTCATCCCTCCTGTCAAAAAGCCAACCGCCGCTCCGAGGAGCAAAGCAGCGTATCTCAACAATCGCTGGGCAAGGATCGACAGATCATTTGCTCATTTATAGCTTTTATGATAAAATTTTTAAAATTCATGATTGACTTTCCTCCTCTCCAAATAAAATTTTTAAATAAGGAGCCGTGATTCTATGTTCCCTAATAATCTTAATGGCAATGACGAAGAAATTGCCAGACAAAGAGCTGAAAACTCTCATAGAGAAGTCTCCACCTCATCAATAAAAGGAACAATCATTACAGTGCTAATCATCGCAGTCGTTTTATTTTTGATTTTTTATGGAATTGCTTATTTTAGAACTAATTAAAGGAACTTTCTTACTATTTAGCTCTTCACCACAACGTCCTCTTGAAGGATAGAGAAGTGCATGTTGCTTTAATTCCAAACTTGAAACTGCAGGGAAATCCCTGCGAGTTCTGAAAAATTTCTTCACCTTCAGATCCAGTTCTTTTTGTATAGGACGTCTTGAAGTGAAGAATCTACGATTTGTAAAAATAGCGACCGGGTCTCATAGAAAAGATGAGTGCCGGTCGCTTTGTTACTTTTAGGAAAGTTAAAGGAACATATAACCTGGAAGAGTGTTCGACTCAGTAAAGCGAACGAGACTCCGTTTTACCGTAAATGCTCCAATTCCTGTACTTGCACCATTAGACCCAACAATAGCTCCTTCAGTAGCATAATAAACAATCGGCAGTCGGGATTGCGGGCTTCCCCAGCTAATAAATCGTTCCCCACAACCACATTTAAACCATCCACCACCATCAAGTTGATTAATTTTTGCACCACTTTCATCTTTTACAGAAGCAAAGCCTTGGGATCTCATCTGATGCTGTGCGTAAATCGGACATGGGTTTTCTGCCATTTCAATTCCTCCTAAATTAGACTTATGTTTTCGGGAGTCTTGCCAGATCCTGTTCGCGCCGCCTGTTGCATGACAAAAACGGCTGCATCGCCCGCAAGGGCCGCACCCGTCTTGTCAGCGGATATGAGCTTCTCTGAGCTTTCGGCGCCCGGCCTCTCGCTCAACTTCCCGATGATATAATCTTACCGCCTTTTTCGCCAAACGAAGACGGTGAAGCGTCCGACTTTTGTCCGATAAACGGAGGAAAAAAGACGAGCCTTGGGCGGAAAAAGAGCGAATCCCTTCTACAAACCTTATAACCGCGGGATTTCTGCTGTTTTTTAGCCGCTTAAACTTCTCTAATCCGCGATATCCAGACTGGCTTCTCAACCTACTGACTTGACCATCCTTACTTTAAATGGGGTCAAGCTGCTTCGTCTTTCTTCTATATAAGATGTACGATTTGTCGCCCTGTTACCTCCCTCCCAAACAAATTCAACAGCTTCTCCATATTTCAATATTGTCAAGATGCTTGCCCTATGCTACTATATAGTGTATGTGATTATTGATTATTTTAAGAAGGAGTTGAAAATAGATGAAACAAGGAATTCACCCTAACTACCAACCGGTAGTATTCATGGACACGAGCACAGGACACCAGTTCTTGAGCGCTTCGACTCGTAAATCCAATGAAACTGTAGCTTGGGAAGACGGCAACACTTACCCGCTGATCAAAGTGGAAATCACTTCCGATTCGCACCCGTTCTTCACTGGCAAACAGAAGATTCTTGACGCCGGCGGCCAAGTCGAGCGTTTCAAAAAGAAATACAACCTGTAAGATCAAGCTCGCGCAAGCGAACTTCTACGACCAGGCAGCGGAATCTTCCGACGCCTGTTTTTTTTGCCCTTTTTCGCAAGGTTTCTCTGTGCAGAACGCAAAAGCCGCGACACCCGAAACGGGAATCGCGGCTTTTCTTTATTCAGATAGAATCCGATCTGCTTGAATTTTATTCGTTGCCTGCCATCTCCGGCCAAGCGATCTTATAAAATTCCAGATAGCTTGCTTTTTGCGGCGTATCCTTTAGCACTTTCCATCCGTTTTCTCCTTTTTGCATGCGGATCGAACCTTTCATGGGAAGCGGATCATGATCGCCGGAGAACACGATATCCAGCGTATAATCGAACACGGCCTGCTCCTTCTCCAAGTCCACGCTTCTCGTCTTCATTTCAATATTTTCGACTGCCAGCTCCGATTCCGTGCTTATGGCTACATGATACGGCATATTGCCTGCTTGGTTGTTAAAATAAATCGTCAAGAATTCGCTCTCCGCGTACGGAGACAACTCTGCATGACGTCTTCCGATCCAAGCGAGCATGCCTTCTCCGTCTTCGTCTCCCGATTGAAATTCGCTTTTGAACACATCCAGTTGAGCTTGCGTTACCGTTAAATCTTCCCGCTTGAACGTCTCCGCCGCTTTCCGGGCTTCCTCCTCGGCCGCCGCCTCTGCGGACATCTGCGTGTTTTGCTCCTCCGTCTGCCCGCCGCCTACCGCGCCCCCGGCATTGCTTCCGCCCGATCCCGGACCGTTCTGTGCCTGCCCGGCAACCTGCGTCGGCGCGGCGTTCGGCATTCCTCCGTCCAGCCACCCCGCAGAATTCGCTCCCCACACGCCTCCGAAAATCACCCCGGCTGCTACTATCGCTCCAAGAGCCGTTTTCCCTTTATTCCGTGTCGGTGCATATGTCTTTGCCATCGTCGATTCCTCCTTGATCTTGCGCATTTGCGCGAGCGTGGGCTCTTTGCTCATGCGCCCCGGCTCGCGGCTTAGCGTATCGTACCAATTCGGCCGCCCGTCCCGATCTTGTCCCTTTTCCCGACCGTCATCCGGTTCATTGAATCGGTTCATGCCTGCTCCTCCTCATTCATCATGCGCTCCATCCGGCTTCGCGCCCGCGACAATCTGGATTTGTACGTGCCTTCCGGGATGCCCAGCATTTCCGCGCCTTCGCGTGCCGTCATGCCGTAATGCGCTTCGAGCAGCAGCGTCTCGCGCAATTTATCCGGAAGCCGGAACACGAACTCCCATATACGCCGCTCGCCCGCCTCGGCCAGATAGGCTTTTTCCGCCGATGCTTCCGTGCCGCCCTGCTCTACTTTTGAAAAAGGCAGTACCCGGCGCACGAACGCGGAACGTTTGTGGTTGATGTACGTGTGCCGCGCGATCGTCATCAGCCACGTTTTGACGGAAGACTCTCCTCGAAAAGATTTCCATCCGCGGAGCGCCCGCACAAAGGTATCCTGGGTCAAATCATCGGCCGTAGAGCGGCTCCCCGTCATGAAGAAGAGATATTTCCACACCTCGCTCCAATGAGCGCGTATGACGGTATCCGGATCGGCAGCCTGCATATTCGCGTCCGGACGCTCTCTCATCTTATCCATCTGCTCACCTCTTCTACCCTTTTAGACAAAACAGAGCGAAGATCGTTCCCTTTTTCCCGAAAAAATTCTCAATTTTTAAAACGCGACGGTATTTTCTTAGGCATTCAGTCGATCAAGTCCGTCTCTTTTCCCCTTTGCCGCGACCACTCTCCGACGTCTTTGCCAATAATTCATCCAGCTCGATCAATCCCATTGCCGACAGCGTCAGAGCCATTTTGTAAAAAGCACTCGTGCGTACTTTAACATAGGTATCTTTGCTGATCGGCGGGTCGAACACGTGATTGTACACCTTATAGTCGAATACGTCGTCCTGCTTCATATAACGTTCGCGCAGCAGCAACCGCTCCCGGTCATTCAACCGCTCCACGATCCGCTCGATCCGTTCGCAGTAAGCGACGCGGGCAGCCGGCATATCGACGTTATAAATGGCGGTTCGAGCCGTGGAGTCGCTGGTTGTCCCCGTGTAACCCGAAGGGGTCTCGTTATAAGAAGAGGTGACGCGGGCTTCTCGCTCCTCGAACGTGATCGTTTTGTAAATTCGGTATTTTTCCATGGCGGCCTCGACGGCAGCCTGCGTTGTTCGGCGATCGAGCTTGGGCAAATTCAATGTGGCATCCATGTTCATCTCTCCCCTTATTGTCTTTTGGCAATATTTAAAGCAAAAAACTCTGTTTATTTAAGGTTATGTTCGCATCTTGTTCGTATTCATATTTTAACCTTACCACATCTTTTCCAAACTCGTAAAGAACCATTTTGACGTTTTCTTCCACATCGTTGCCGGACATGAATTTTTTCGCATTTTCCGCCTTTTGGCAATATTTTTGGTTCACGCATTTACCCGGCACCGGATATTGGGTATATTAAACAGAGAGGGAACGCCGGGCGAAAAGACGGTAAAGGATATGTTGCCGAGTTTCGAAACATGCCCTAAATTGACGAAGCGAGGAAGGATGCGCACATGGAAAAGCGATTCGGTAGTTATTTGAGACAGGTTCGCGAACGCAAAGGCTGGAGCATTAACCGTCTGGCCGGAGCTGCGGGTGTCAGCACGTCGCAGATCTCCCGTATCGAGCATGGCCTCCGGGGCGTGCCCAAACCGCAGACGATCACCAAGATCGCGCAAGCGCTCGGCGTTCCGTACGAAGAAATGATGAACGAAGCCGGTTATTTGCCCGATGCCAATGAAGGGTCAACGCCGGAATGGGCCAGTTCGCGCGACAAGCGGGATTTCAAAAAGATGCTTGAAGAAGACGGCGAGCTGATGTTCGACGGCATCCCGTTGGACCGGGAAGACAAGCAGCGCATCAAGGACGTGCTGACCGGCCTTTTCTGGGAAGCCAAGCAAATGAACAAACGCAAAAGCTGATCGTCTGATTACTTCCAATTCCGAATATTCCGCCAAAGGAGGGCACGGACGGTGGATTCAATGAACGAACTCGTCAACCGACTTATCCGCATGACGCGCACGACCGATCCGTTCGCCATGGCTGAATCGCTCGGTATACATATCCGCTACATGGACCTCGGCAAATCGACCAAAGGGCTTTATTACCGGAAGCTCCGCAGGCGTTTTATCGTGATCAACGAACAGCTTCCCGAGGAGTGGCGGAACTTTGTTTGCGCGCACGAGCTCGGGCATGACCGCCTGCATAAAGGAGTGAATCGATTTTTTATCGAGGAGCATTCTTTTTTCAGCGCGGGCAAGCTTGAACGTCAAGCCAATCGCTTCGCCATGCTGCTGCTTACGAGCAAGACCGAACCGATTCCCGGCGAATCGTTCGAACGTTTTCTGCTGCGCAGCGGAATTCCGGCGGAATGCGTTTATTTTTTTGTCCAATGATCGAACATACGTTCCGGAAGCAATTAGGACATATTGCCCATTTCCATTTTTTTATATTCAAAACGTAACGTTCCGGGGTTTTTCTCCGATAATAAAGAAGACGGAACGGCTGAACCCGCCCTCCACTTTGATTTAAAAAACTTATTTATTGAAGGAGAAGATCATGATCCGACAAAAAAGAGTGATGAGAACCCTGGCTCTGCTGCTTATGATTGCCGCGATTGCGTTCCCAGCGAATGCTTTTGCCGCCACGGGAGACGTCACCTCGATTTCGTTCGACGACGCGACGAAAAAAGAATTGGTGATCGGCCAATCGGCTAAACAGTTGAAGGTTTATGCAACCATCGAAGGCTCGACTTCCAAAAAGGATATTACGGCAACCGCAGCATGGACCTCTTCCGACGAAGACGTAGCGCAAGTCGTGAAAGGTCTGGTTACGCCGAAAGATACAGGCACGGCAATGATTACGGCCACTTACGAAGGCGCGGTCGCAACGGTAGAAATCGCAGCTTCGTATCCGTATACCAAGCTCGCCCTTGAACCGGTCAAAAGCGGTACATATCAACTGGGCGATTCCGAAAACGATTTGAAAATCAAAGCCTCGCTGACAGGCGGCGAAGCCAAAGACAAAGTAACGGATGTCACTTCGCTCGCGACATGGACCAGCTCCAACTCTTCCGTATTGACGGTCGAAGCGGGACAAATCACGCTGGTCGGCAAAGGCACGGCAACGATCACGGCCAAGTACCAAGGTCAAACAGGCACGTTTAAAGCCACGGTCGCCCTGCCTTATTCTTCTCTTGAAATCCGCGACGACAAAGGAAAAGCAACGGATCTTGAATTGATCGTCGGCGATGAAATCAAGTTGAAATCCATTGCTCCGGCTGCCGGCGGCAGCGGAGAGCATGATGTTACGGCCGATGCTACATGGGCAACTTCCAATGAATCCGTCGTGGCCGTCGAAAAAGGCGCTCTTACCGTAAAAGCTGCGGGCAAAGCTACGATTACGGTTCAATATTTGGGCGTAACAGGCACGCTGGACGTTTATGTGCGCTCGCCTTACGAAGCCCTGCTGTTGGTTCCTTCCGAAGCGACAACGATCTTCCTGGGCGAAACGCTTGATCTGAAAGCGGAAGTTCGCGACCGCGCCAACTCTTCGCTCGACGTATCCGCTTCTTCCAAGTGGACGTCCAGCAGCTTGTTGGCCGCTACCGTCGACGGCGGCAAAGTTACGGCTAAAGCTGTAGGCAGCACCACGATCAAAGCAGACTACGGCGGGATTTCCAAAGAAATCAAAGTGACGGTTTATCCGACGCTGAAGTCGCTTGAAGCGACAAAGACCGAAACCGAACTGTACAAGGGCGAGTCGGAGACTCTTCCAAAGGTCAATGCGCTAAAGCTCGACAATTCGAAGCTGGATCTGAGCAACGACGTGAAATGGACCTCGGGCGATGAAGAGATTGCCTACATTGAAAATGGCAAAGTGATCGCGAAGTCGGCAGGTACCGTTACGCTGACCGCTTCTCTGCCTGACGTCACTTCCGTAAACACGCCCTCGGGCGACGTTTCCGTACGAGGCAAAAAAGTTGAATTCAAAATTACTGTCAATGAAAAAATCTTGGTTCTGATCGGACCGGACGAAGCACTGAACCTAATCATCGGCGATTCCTCCGAGCTGCCGACCGTGAATGCAGTTTGGGAAGACGGCCAAGAGAAAGACGTTTCTTCGCTGATTACCTGGACCGTCAGCGGCACGAATGCCGTGATCAAGACAACCGATCAAGGTCAAGAAATCAAAGGCCTGCTCAAAGGTTCGGCAACGTTGAAAGGCACTTACCTGAACAAGTCGCTCACCGTTCCGGTGAAGATCGAACAAAAGATTACCAAGATCGTGGTTGAACCGACTTCGATCGAACTCAATATCAAATCCAGCAAATCGATCAAGGTTACCGGCTTCTTCGCTGACGGCTCCAAAATCTCGTTGGGCAGCAAAGTAGGCTGGGAATCTTCCAACCCTCAAGTTGCTTCAATCGCAACAACTTCCGTAAAAGGAGTATCCGAAGGCAAAGCAACCTTGAGCGGTTCGTATCAAGGCATCCCTGTCTCGGTTGACGTGACGGTCGTACCTAAACTCAAAAAAGTCACAGTCGACGAAAAAACACTGAAACTTGCTCCAGGTGCGGGTAAGACCGTTATCGTTACCGCCGAGTATGATACTGGCGCCACCGCCAATGTAGCGGCGCAAACGACGTGGACAAGCTCCAAGCCGTCCGTAGCCACGATCTCGGCTACGGGTCAAATCTCGGCCGTGGCCGAAGGCAAAACAACGATCAAAGGCAAGTTCGGCAACAAGACCGTGACGATCTCGGTAACGGTGAAGAAATAACAACTTTCACGGCTTCCTGTCAGGGAGCAGATTCATAAAAGAAATGCCGTTCCTTCTTCGGAAGGAGCGGCATTTTTGCATAGAGATTCCCTACTTCCAAACATTCGAAAAAAGAAACGTTTAGATTGCAATTTTTCGATTTTTAGCCGCAATTCCCTCCCAGACAGTCTAGTCGAACTCGCTATAATGGGAAGTAAGATAAACAGCAATTTAATAACATCGCCTCAATTTCAACTTCGATATCAGCCTCAGTGCTCCAACATTCGAATCGGATTCGCCTTTCACCTCTCAATCTTTTTCACCTTCTTCCTGTATCATTGCAAACTCTCCAGTCCCGTCAATATACAAATAAAATATGGTTTTTATGGTTTCGGATACTGATTTAAATCATAAGATTGAGCCTTTTTGAGATTTTTGTCACAGCAACTGTTTGTTCAATCTTGCAGGATATGAACGTGCGACAACTCGACTCCAATCCCCTCGCCCTCTCCGATTTATCCCTTTTCAATGACGGCAGCGGTAAGCACGACGTTGTTCAACGTACTATTTAGAGGGGGATTACATCGATTATGAAACTCGCTGGAAAAATCACGACGGCTATCGTATCCTTATTTCTCGTGATCGGATTAGCTGTTGGCTTGCTGGCTTACCAAGCTGCTTACGGACAAGTGGACGAAGCCGTCGGGATCGAGCTCGTCGGTTGTGCAAATATTACGACTGGGCTGGTCGCTCCTGCCGATGTCGAAGCACTGGCCGCAGGCGATACCTCCAAACTGGAAGAAATCCAAAACAAAATCGACTGGATTCATGAACACAAACCGATCTTCAAAGAAGCCTTTATTCTCTCTGTGGACGGAAAAATCCTCGCTGCCGACTCCAATCTCAGAGAACGAGGCTACAAGGCAGGAGACAACTTCCATTTCACCGATGAAGATCGGGAAATGGCAACGACCATGTCGCACGGCGTCTACTCAAAAGTCTACGCTTATGATGGAGTCGGACTCAAAACCGGCTACGGCCCTATTTATTCCGGTGAAGGCGAAAATCAAAAGGTAATCGCTTTAATGGCAATCAACTTCGATTCCTCGATTATTCAGGAACGCACGCTCTCCGTCTTTGAACTCCCGCTGCTGATCGGAGCGATCTTGCTCGCCATCGCCTTGATTGCGGTTTATTTCATCGTCCGTCGAATGATTTCTCCTGTTGTTCATTTGTCCGAACAGACGCGTTTGCTGGCACAGGGCAATCTCAGCATAAAAGCGATCCCGGTGCGAGGGCGTGACGAGGCAGCGATGCTCGCTTCCGACTTTAACGCGATGGCCGGAAGCTTCCGCAACATTTTGACGGAGGTTCGGGACAGTTCGCATCAAGTCGCCTCCGCTTCGGAGCAGCTTACGGCAAGTGCCGGACAGACAGGTTCCGCCGGGGAACGGATTCACGATGTTGCGATGGGTCTGGAAGAAGAAGCCTCGCTGCAACGCAGCTCATTGGCCGAAAGCTCGGACCTATTGAATCAAATCACGATCTTTGCTGAACAGGTACTGGGACGCGTGGAAGATCTGGCACATAGCGCCTCGGAATCGGAACGCCACTCGCGTACGGCCGGAGGCGATCTGGATCAAGCTGCTCACCAATTGAACCTGACAGGGGCCGCATTAAGCGAATTAAAGATTGCGATCGAAGACATGCGCTCACATTCGCAGGAGATTCGCCAAATTCTGGGCGTGATTACGGAAATCTCGGAAGAGACGCAGCTGCTTGCCTTGAATGCAGCCATTGAAGCCGCTCGCGCAGGCGAGCACGGACGTGGCTTCGCCGTCGTCTCGGACAATATTCGCAAGCTGTCGGACCGCTCCGGATCGGCGGTTCGACAAATCCATGGCATCATCGAATCCACGCTGAGTCAAATTGAATCCGCTGCGGGTGCGATGGTCTCCGTATCCTCTGCTGCCGACCGCGGCACTCAGAAGTTCGCCTCGGCTTCGGTATCGTTCAGCGCCATTCAAAGTGCCTGGTCGATCTCCAAAGAAAATGCCGGTGCCGCAAGGATCGACGTCAAGCGTCTCGCGGAAGACGCCAACTCCGTCTCGGAGCGAATCCGGCTTAGCGCCTCGATTGCCGACGATACGCATGAACGTGCGCGATTGTTGGCGGCTTCTTCGGGCGATCAACATGCTTCCATGCAGGAAATTCAGGCTTCGTCCACGATGCTCTCGCATCTATCCGAAGACCTGTTCACGCTGGTAGGTCGATTCAAGATCTGATCGGGCTTCGAGCGGCATCCTACATAACCCCCTTAAATTTTTCATAAAAAAACGCTGCTTCTCCTCGCATCCGATTGTGCACCGGATACGGGAAGAGCAGCGTTTTTACGATCATAACGCAGCGGATATTAGGATTTGGAAGATGTTTCATGCTCAGTCTCGCTATTTGCAGCCTCGGCGTTCACCGGGCGAAAGGTCACGCTATCCAGAAGAAGGCCGTTTCCTACCGGCTCTCCGTTTAAAGTAACTGTGATCTTTTTGAAAGTTGAGTTTGTTGTATACATATCGGTTCGCTCCAGTTCGATGATTATAATAGGTATATTTATAGAGATCCGGGATGGCTGGGACGCAAGCGGGATTTTATCCGAAATTGGTGTTTAATCGGAAACTTCGGTACACTTAATGACGTACAAACTTAGGGCGAATCTCCTCACGAAATGGGTACGCCGACTTAAATCGCCGCCCGCTCGTTTTTTATTTATACCCGATTGACCTACTTATCAAACATCTTCTGCATAAAGCGGTCGCTTGTCATCACGCAGACCGCACACGAACCGACTTCTTAAATTGAGGTGATTGTTCTTAATGAAGCATAAATTTGCCCCTGTTTGGCGTAAATGCGTTCCTGTCGCTTTGCTAGTCGGAATGCTGCTTCTCCCTGCCGGACGTCAAGCGCATGCTTGGGAGCCGTTCGACAACTTCGTCAACGGGCTGGAAATGTTCGGACAGCTTCCGGGCGAAGTCAATCAACTCCGGCAAAGTTACCAGGAAACCGTAAATCAGCTTGAAGACGCTAAATCCGATATCCAGAGCTATCGGGAAGACATGGAAGGTTATCGGGATCAGGTTACCCAGTTGAATGAACAAAATCAACGGCTCGACCAGCAAAACCAACAGCTTCAGCAGACCGTCGCGGCCTTGAATGCGGCACAGGAAGAACGCGACCGCAGCGCACGAACCATGAAAATCATCATTTTCGTTCTGATCGGCCTGTTCGTCGGTTATTTCCTGTTTATTCGCGTGCTTCGTCTCGGCCTGCGCGGCAGACGATGAACGGAGGACTTGCATGAATATCATCCATGAACAATCCGGCGACTCCTTCGGTGCGCAAGCCTACACGTTCGAGCTTGAACACGACGACGGCGTCCATATCCTGCATCCCCAGCAGGTCATGTCTTACCGCGGAGATCCCCGGGGGCGGAGCGACCGTCTGCTGGAAATCAGCCGCATGATGCGTAAACGCAAGCTGATCCGCGCTGATTTCAAAGGACGCTGCACCTTCACCGCCGTACTGCCTGCCGGCTTCGGCCTGCAAATGCTCGATCTATCCGGAGGCAGCGATATGCTGTACGATTTCCGCCAATTATTTTTTTATACGGACGGCATTGAGATGAAGAGTCGCATATTAAAGCTGAAAAATATGCTCATCACCCAGGACGCGATTAAAATGAAGTTTTCCGGTAACGGACAGATTGGCATCATGACCCAAGGCACCGTATTCCAAGCCGAATTGCACGAGAAAGAACCCCTGTTCGTCAACGCCGGAAGCATCTTGGCCTATCCCGAGAACGCCAAGCTGGACCTCGCCGTCTACGGCAACCACCTCGCCAGCCAGCATATGAACTATCATTGGAAAATGACCGGGCGCGGTCATGTGCTGCTTCAGGCGGGCGGCACGCGCAGCCAAGAGCTTCGCGAGCATATGGAAGACGACGGTCTGGTCAAGCGCATTCTGCGCGAAGCGATTCCTTTCGGTAATATTTTTATTAAATAGAACAAAAAGAGCCACTCCGCCGCATACGCGGTCAAGGTGGCTCTTTTTCTTAAGCTTCTTCTTCCGGCTCCATCGAATCCCAAGCCGCATCAACCATGACGTCAAAGGCTTCGTCATCGTTTTCGATATGTTCCTCGAACGCCAGAATTTCTTCCTCCGGCCCCGGTTGTTGCAAGAAATGCAGGCTGTACTCCCACGCATCCCCTTTCTTGCTGTAGATCGTCAGCTCGTAAGGCTCTTTGTGGCCCACGACTTCCGCTTCGACCTTCCCCATGTAGCTCTGGTCTTCCCTGCGCTCCATACGTGCATTAAGGATCTTGATGTTCATCCCACGCAGTCCTCCCTCTCTCGTCTTCATGCCTGCCAAACAGGCCTTATAATCTTTTTAATCCAGCAAATTAGAAATGGACTGCAACCGCTGTGCTTCACCCTGTTGTCCGGCTGTGACGCGCTCAGGCTCTGCTGAACCCCCGCTTTGCATCAGACCCAGACGGTCGTTCATCTTTTTGTTGATCTCCGTCATGCGACCGGTTTGCTCCGTTGCCGACTTGATGATCGTACGGTTGGATTGTTCGTACAGATCCATAGCCGTGAACAGATCGCCCATCGCACGTTCCACCGCTTCAAGCTGCATGGCCGGTTTTCCGAGCAGTTCGTTTGTTTTTTGCGTTGTTTCCTTCAGCATGCGCGAGTTTTCCTCGAACATGTTCTGAAGGGTCTGATTTGCCGTGTTGACTGCTTCGATCGTCTCCATCTGATCTTGAAGAGCCATCGCGATCATCGCCGACACCGTAATCAAATGCTGCGTCTTATCGATTGTCGCATCGACGGAGTCGATCAGCTTGTCGTTATTGTCGTTAATGATATCGGTGCCGGCAATCGCTTGCTGATACAACATGATCATTTCCGTGAATGACTGGATACGCGTTACGACTTTGCGCAGGCCGCGCTCCAATGTCGTTTTGCGACCGGCGTTCTCCGGCTTGGCGATTTCTTCTTCGAATAACGTCTTCAGACGGTTGCCCATCGCGATCCGCATTTGCAGATTGTATACTTCCTCGATGGAAGTCCGCTTCAGGTTCCGCATATACGCCATGTTTTCTTCAAGCGTGTCTTTGCCGTTGCGCAGCGATACGACGATGGCATCGACGTTTGTTTTGACCGATTGATACTTGTAAATGTAGTTCTTGAGCGGCGTCTTGCGCATGATCTTATCGAAAAAGCCCAACTGCTTGCTCTTGCTCAGCGAATCGATCTCGGTGCGCAGGCGCAAAATGTTGCCGCCGACTTCGGAACGCTTGCCGGACACCATATCGTTGACCGGACGCTGAAGCATTTCGAGCGACTGGCCTGCCTTTTCCATCGTGCGTTGACCCATTCGGCCGATCTGATCCATCAGCTCGTCGAGCTGGAGATTATCCGTATTCGCGACTTTTTGAATAACCTGCTTCGCTTCTTGCTCAACTTTGGCTACATCGTCTTTTTTCAAATCTACCGCAAGATTCATCGACATAAAAGTTCCTCCTTTTGTTCCGGTATGCGTAGACAAATACTGTCGCTTATCGCGGGCCTGTCTCATCTTCTTGCCCGGAGGGGTCGAAGATGAAACGAACCTTAATCAGAAGTCCGGTAGCGCTGCTGGATTAAGTCGATCCGGCTTTGCAACTCGATCAAGTCGCGATGCTCGATCGTCTCTACATACAACGATAGCCGGGAATTGATGTCTTTGATTCCGTCCAGCAACAGTCGGCGGTTTTTGCGCTTGGCTTCGCCGCTTAGCTTCAGAAAGGGATTGATCGCGCCGTTCAGGTCTTTGAAGACTAGACGCTGAATATTATGATTGACTTTGCTGTCGTTCAACTCCTTGAGTTGAGGAATCAGACGGGAGATTCGGGCCAAGAGCGACATCGTCTTTTCGACAATTTCATCATCGAGCGCGTTTTTTTGTCCTTCCGAAATAATAAGCTCTTCGATCACCGAGATGTACTCGTGAACCGGGTCCCACATCTCGTCAGGTTCCGCGGCGGGCTTGGGAGGTGCCGGAGGATTCGCGGCAGCAGCCGCTGCCTTCCGACTCTCTTCTTCACGCTGAGCAGCCTGTTCCTCGCGCAGACGGCGCTCTACCGCCTCATCGACTGCCGGAATGCCCGTGCGTCTTCCGCTCGGCGGAAGCACTTCAGGCTGCGGCTGAGATTGCGGAGACACGTCGATCGGGGTTGGCTTGGGCTTTCGACGTTTGAACGCGCCGATGCTCAGCAATACCGCGCCGCCGGGAATCAATGCCGAAATCCAAACAGGCAAAAAATCGTTCCCGACAATCGTAAGCGCATAACCCGCGATAAAGGCCGTAATAGCCAGACCGTAACGTTTGATATAATCAATCATGCCTTAACACCTCCAGCTTGATGGCCGAGCCTAAGCCGTCCATGTCCGCTTTGGTCGCTTGTCTATCCAGACAAGTTACTTGAGGCCGGGCGTTCCCGCCTCGCCGCGAACAGGGTCCAGCCTTACGGCTTGCTCTACGTAACTCGCTTTGATTCCGAACTGAGGCTGCGGCATCGGGAATGTCTCGCCAAATGCCGATTTGACGGCAAGGTAAGGGAAATTCACGCCGGACAGGCAGGTGATGTACAAGCCTCCGGACATGCGCGGGTTGATTTCCAGCAGTTTGGGAATACCTTTATTGTACTTCACCTGCACGTTAAAAGCATAGGGAATGCGGCAATTTTCCGCAATCCGGCGCGAGATCGCCAGGAGTTCTTCCGAATACTCCAGATGGTACACGCGACCTTCCGATTTGCGCCGGGGAACGGCCGTCAACAGGTTCCCCGCCGCGTCCGCCAGGCAATCGATGCTGTATTCCTCGCCTTCGAGCAGCTCCATAACCATCAGATCTTGAAAGCTTTCGACAGAGGAAAGCGTTCGGTACGCCTCTTCATAGGTCGTCTCCAGCGTCACGTAACCGTACAGTTCCTCCAGCGGATCGCCGGCTTTATCCTTCACGATCCGGAAGCCCATGCCTCCTTCAGCTTCCGTCGGTTTGAAGCAGACGTGTTCCCCCGCTTCCGTCAATTCCCGGTAAGCCTGCGCAAACTGCTCCGCTGTCCGCACGACCCGATAGTCCGGAATTTCCACGACGCCTTTTCCTTCCAGCGAGCGATAGAACTTTTCCTTATTCATCATATTTTGCAGCAATTCCAGATCGCCGCAGACCATGACTTTCGTGCCGATTTCCTCAAACCGTTCGATATGTTGCGCAATCAATTCCATATGCAAACGCGGAATGAACAAGTCTATGCCGTGCCGTTTGCAAAAATCGAGGCAGAACGCGATATATTCTTCGCCTTCGACTTCCGGCTCGACTTCTTTGACGTCGCTTGCTCCCAATGAGACATGGTCAATGTTGGGATGCGTCCCGTAAAACTCGAAAAGCTCTCCATCTTCGTTCTCGCGAATCAAATTCACATAATGATAAGCGACGGAAAACCAGCGATTCATCCATATTTTTCTCATTGTCATCTTCCTTTTTCGGTGTATTACGCTCCAAAAGGCCGCCGGGTTTCGCTTCAGCGCAGTTTTGACGCTTCTGAAGCCTGTTCCTCGACAGGCAAAGCAAACCAGTCAGCAATCTTTGCGATCAGATCCTCGGCAGCGCCCATTCCGTCGCGATCCGTGAATGTGTACACGCCTGCCTCCATATACGCCGCATAAATTTCTCCGTGTCTCGGCACGATCGCATAATCCGCAGCCTTAAGCAGACTTTCGTCCAGCAGCGAATCGCCGGAAGCCGCAATACGGGAAGCGCCTGCCAGAGCTTTCACATGCAGCAGTCCGTCCCCTTTGCTCACGCCGTCCGGAACCAGATACATCTTGCGCCCTTGCACGGACAGATTCCAGCGCATGCCCGCCAGCTCTTTTCGAAAATCCTCGACGACGTCCAGAGGCATGTTCTCCCGTTCCAAAATGATGGAATAGAACAGATTATCCGAGTGACGATAGGATTTCACCCAATCCGGCGAGGAAATGCGATCGAAGGCTTCTATGACCTTTTCCGCATTTTCGCTGCGAGTTAACGCCTCTCCCACATGACGCTGCCAATCCGGATCAGATGCGCCGTCGATCAGCACATTGCCTCCATTGCTGGTCACGGCGTACTTGGGCTTAAACGTTTCCCTTATGTAAAAAATACGCTCATACTGCTCGATCGTCCTCGTCGTCACGGGCACGAACAGCGCCGTTTTGGACAACTCGATCAGCAATCTTGCCGTCTCCGGCGACATGAACGAAATATGCTCGCCTTGATACAACTCGACCGGAATGACTTCCGTCGAACCGAAAGCTTCGCCCATCGCCTTTTTCGAATAAATCAGCGTGCGGTCTAGATCGCTTGCGAAGATCATGATTGTCCTCCGTTCAACGGCTTGATGATCCCGCAGCAGGAGTAAGTCAATTCCGGATACACTTCGACCGGCACGCCGCGATCTTCGGCCAGCAGCAAAATATGGCGGAGGTTCGGATTGTCCAGACGGTCCACGAGAATCTTCCACGGCACGCGGCGCAGCAGCACGCGCGTCGTCTCGCCCACGCCCGGCTTGACCAAGTTGACGTCCGCGATCCCGTAATCCTGCTGGATGCGCGCGATATCTTTCATCCCCTGCCAGCTCGATACATTCGCTTCCGGCAGATTTTCCAGCCGCTCCGCTTCCGCTTTCGCTTCTTCGCGAATCTCGTCGAAGTAGCCGCATACCACGTCCACGAACAGATTGGATACGTCGTCTTCCAGCCATTCTTCGTAATATTTCGCGCCGTGAAAATCATCCGGTCCGATCAAATCGTCGCGCAGCACGGTACGGCTCATTAGCCCGGATACCGTAGAGTTCAGGCAAGCGCTCGGGATAAGGAAATCTTCGCGAGTGCCGAACGTTTCCGAGCAGCGCCCCGGATCGGCCAGAACCGCCAAATCGTCATCGAGTTCGATGCCGTATTTGCTTTGCATCGTTTCTTTCGCTTCGGCCAATACGTTACGAATCGCGCCTTTGCCGGTCCAGCCGTCCACGAATTGAATGCGGCGTCCCGGATGCTCGCGCAGCATGTACAGTACCGCGTTCTCGTCGATTCCTTTGCCGCGAATGATCGAGATGCTGTAGTGAGGCAGTTCCGCTCCGTACACGGCCCGGAAATAACGCTTGATGAGAATCCCGATCGGCGTCCCTGCACGAGCCAGCGAAGCCAACACAAAGTCCGTACCGTGCCGGGCCGCTAAACGTTCCGAGACAATGCCTGCGTCCCTGGCCACTTTTCGCGCCGTTGCTTCCAAGGTTTCGTGGAACAACTTCAAATAATCCTCAGTCGGCTTGTATTCCACCGGCAGCATCTCCGAATAATGCGTGCCGCCTTGAATTGCTTCTTCGCGATCTTCGGTTCCGCGCTCCAGATTCACGTCGCTTAAGTTTTTCAGCAAAAAGACAACATCGTCAGGGCTGTAGCTCCCCAATCGTTCAGGCACGGGCAGCAGTTTGGACGATACGTGGTTCGACATATTATTTTTCCCCTTCCGATGCGTTAAGCTCGTTTGATCCTGTTCCGGTAACGACGAGGTGCACAACCGGCACTCCGCTCTTTTCCAAAGCATTCAGCAGCGGCTTTACGCGATCTCCGATCGGCGCACGCTCCAGAAAAACAAAAATTTCATCATATTGGCCTGCCGGTACATTATAGAAAAAGTTGGCTACGCCCGGGTCGTCGGGAGAAGTGTGCGGGAATCCGCTGCGCACCGCGTAGCCATCCTGATCCAGTACGTGAATCGGGCTGCGGGTGCTGGATTGATACAAAACGCCGTCACCCATTCCGGCTGCGATTCGCATCGGCACGTACATGAATTCCCCCGTGCCCATGCATAGCGTTCTTTTACCGAGACGTTGATTCGCCAGATACGCCGAAGCCTTCGCCACCTGCTCGCTCAACGACGCGTTATCCGCCTCGTACATCCCGAACCGTCCCGTCCATTCCAAATAAGGGCAGTCGGAGACCGTACCCGAAGAATCGGAAGAACTAACATCCAGATGCGTGAAAAAGTCCGACGCATCATGCGTAAGCAGCTTCATCCCGTCGTGGTTGCGTCGATCCGGCGCAGGCTGCGGCAGACGCTCGACCGGACCGCCTTCGACCTCGATCTCGCCTTCGATCAACGCGATCGTATCGATCGTAATATCCAGTTCCTTTTCCAATCGGGCAAAACGTTCGCGGTCTTCCGCACCTCTCCAGTCCAGCAGACTCGCTACGACATAATGGCGGCGCGGATGCTTGCTCTGCAAATCGCGAATGATGTTAAGCGCCGTATTGCCGGTCGTGACTTCGTCATCCACGAGCACAACTGATTCTTCTCCCGCAAAAAACGACTTCTCTCGCGCATAGCAACGGTGTGCCGTCGCATGCGAATGTTCTTCTTCGAAGCTCAGCACCGGCTCTTGTCCCACCAGTTCCTCGCGCGTCGTGTGCAGGAATCGCGTATCTCCCGCAAAACAGTCGTACATCGCATGTCCGAGCGCCGTCGCCGTCTCCGCGAAAGCAATAAACAAAGCAGGCTCCTCTACATGCAGTTTATCCGCTTGCAATCGAGCATAAAGCTGACTTGCCGCGATACCGTCATTATGGATCGCTTCGCATACTTCTTCCAGACTGTATGCACTCGCTTCTCTCGCTGCAATCTCCGCTCCGTCATTCGACGAGGACTCCGCTCTTCGGCGCTGCCATAGCAATGCAAGCGCCGCGCCTCCCAATAACGATTTGTGCGGATCGACGGGAATATGCTTGCCGAGAATTCGACTAACGAACAAGAAGCTGCGCTTTTTGTTAATCCGGGCCGCCATTTGAAAAAGATCGTCGGGGTGAAGATTGAACGGGTTGGCATTCAAACGAACGCGTACCGTTAATCCTTCCGGCATTTCGTATACATATTCCCCCTGCCGGGAGTTTGCTTCTTGAACAACAGATTCTCCATTTGTTGAAGAAGGGGTTTCCGAATCGTTCTTAGCGAACGAGTAATGCAGTGAAGTTTTGGTTTTCATTCAGCACCCCGTAAATTTCCGAACGAATCATGATCCGCCGCGCCCAATTCAGATGGGGCTTGATCTCGTTCATTTTATTGTCATAGCCGCTTTTGACGACGCCGACCTCGCCGCCGCTGCTGGATAGAATATGCGAAGCATCCATGTACTCTTCGTGGGTGACCGTATACATCGCCTGGACCGGACAGATATGCGTAGGATGGATAATCGTTTTGCCTATGATGCCGTTCTCTTTATCCAACTCGACCTCGCGAATCAGGCCGTCCACGTACTTGTTGATATACTGCATGCGCAAGCGAAGCCCTGCCGGGCCTGCCGTTTCCTGAAAGGGAGTCTCTCTAAGCTGAGGCTTCAGCACGCGGTCGCTTTTGAAATATTCCCAGACCGGTCCCGAGATCACGTAACCGCTGCCTGCCCTGCCGAACAAATTGACGATATCCGCCACGCAATCCCGAATGACTCCAATATCGTAGATGGTCATGTCCGGCTTGCGCCGCAGACCGAAAAGGCTGGAAAAGTCGGTGGCTCCGATGCGAACGTTCAATATGTATTCGCGATACTGGTCAAGCAGCGCTTTGATTCCGAGCAACGTCTCTCTTCGCGTCTCCGCGTAAATCACTTCGGCGCTTTCGAGAATCGGCATACCGTACAACACAGGACTGTCAGATGGTCTCGACTCATTGTAATCGCGCAGGATTTTCAGATAACGTTCGCCCGTAGAGACATCGAACTTCGGAAACACAAGTCCGGTTAACCGGGTAACCGCGCTGCCGATCTGCTCCAAGATCCGCTTGGCCTGTTCCGGCGTGCGAATCCGGATAAAAATCAGGGGAAGCGATTCCGAATCGATCACGCTTTCATTCGCATGCGTGTCCAGACTGCGAATCTGCGAAACCAGAGAGGCTTCGGCCTCTTCCACCTTCAAATCTCCTACGGCATCCTCCAAATCGATTACGACGGATGTTAAACCTTTATGCTTGCCTGTACTGAGATCCTGTGCAATGGTCGGCCGAGTGGCCGGCATGTACAGGGCCGCTCCGATCGCATGAGAAAGCAATTCTTTCTCCGAACGGTTGCAGAACGGTGCGGGAGCCAAATGGAACAAGTTTTCGGTTTCTTCCACCGACAAATAATCAAAATAATGCATAAATGAGTTCCCCTCCCACAAGCGGCATATTTGAAAAAACTCCGCCGAACGGAGAAAATCTTTCTGCTTTAGGGCGTGTACACCCTAGCAAAAGCCCGAATTTAAGATAATAAGGACTTTTGGCTAAAACAGGAAGCCTTTCTCCGTGTGCGGAGGAATACAATTAATAAACCCGGATATTCGCCATGAAACCACCGTGCGCCAATTCTCTGACGCACGGCGGGGGCAATTCATCGCTTTAGTTGTTCTCTACTCTTTTTAATTCGCGGATCGGCCTTCATTATCCTCCCGATTTTGCCGCCGCTGGCGAACCAAACTGAGCAAAATCGTACCGACGAAGACCGCGATTAGCATAGGGAAGAATATCGCTTGAGGCAGCTCATAATCGAATACGGCAGCCACGATCATTTTCAACCCGATAATCGTGATCAAAATAAAAGCCGCACGTTCCAATTCCGGGAACTTCTCAAGCAGTTTGAGAAATAATTGGGCGACGCCGCGCATCATCAATACGCCGATCATCCCGCCGAGCAGCAGCACCCACACTTCCTGACTGACGCCGAAAGCGGCCAGCACGCTGTCGATGCTGAATGCGATATCCATCATCTCGACGGCAAGCACCGTGCGCCAGAAACCGTAATTTTTCTCTTCGCCTTCGGAATCGTCAGCCGACTCGTCCTTGCGCCCGATCTTCGGAATAAGCGGAACCCCTCCGATTCGGCCCCATCGCAATTCGAGGCCGAACAGATTGCTCATCGCAATCCACAGGAGGTATACTCCGCCGATGACTTTGACCCAGGTGATCTTGACTAAGAACGTTCCGACACCGATCGCGACGAAGCGGAAGATGTACGCGCCGATGATTCCGTAGAATAAGGCTTTCTTGCGCTGATTAGGCGGCAAATGTCGAACCATGACAGCCAGTACCAATGCGTTATCGGCCGACAAGAGCCCTTCAAGAATGACCAGCGTGCCGATCACGCCCCAGGTTGCCGGTTGACTTAAGACTGCGCCGACATGCTCCCATTGAAAATAGTTGGCAAAATTGCCGAAGAAACTCTGAAAAAAGTCCGCCATGATGTCTATCTCCTTCAAGGCGGTTCAGAGGCGGCCTGCTATGGAGACTGCGGGCATGGTCATGCGGGCAGAGACCTGTGTACAGGACGGATCGAACCGTCGTGCTTTTTCTAAGACGTATTATCGCTCATGCCAAAAAACTTATTTGCTGCCTGTCGTCCAGCGAAGTCCCCAGCCGTAAGCCTGATCCAGCTCTCGGTGGCCGGAGAAGTATTCGACGAGACGTTCGATGCTGAAAGTCTGGTCGCCGACATTGGTAATCATCGCTACGGCGCACATGCCTTTACGGCTTCCGTGCTCGTCCATTCGAACGACGATGTCCGGGCCGCCGCCCTTGATCGTAACGACGCCGTCCGCTTGCGCCCAATTCGCCGCGCCTTCATAAATGAAAGCATAGACGACGATACGCTTGATATCGCGTAAATGCGCGCCGTTGATACGCATGTTTTCGCCGCCGCTTTTGGTTCCCGTCCGATCGTCGCCGTCGAGCATGACGTACGGTTCGTTGTCCAGCGATCCGAAAGCGCGTCCGAGCGCCTGAACCGTTCCTTTATAGCCGTCCTTCAACTCGAACAAGCAGCCCAGATCCAGATCGACCCCGGAGGTCTTGCCGAAGAACCCCGTGCCTTGGCGCTGATTCCAGTTCAGGTTGATCAGAATCTCCCCGATGGAATTCGTGCCTGCTTTCTTTTCCAAACTGATCTTGTCTCCGCGCTTGGTCAACTCGATCTTTTGAAGACTCGGCGACGCAGGTTGCGGAGCCGGAGTGGGCGCTAGGGCCGGAACCGGACTTCCGCTCTGAGAGCCCGGAGCTGGACTACTGCCCGGAGGCGGAGGAATCACACGAGGTGCAGAACCGTTTTGCCCGCTGCCTGAGGAGGCAGGAGGATTCCCTCCGCCTTGTTGCGAAGGACGTCCGAGATTCAGCGGTGACGGATTGCCGCCTTGAGGCTGCGGCGGCTGCGAAGGAACCGGATTGAATGGTTGTGCCGACGGAGTCGGTGCAGGCGTCGGATTGGACGGCCGAGCCGGTGTCGGCGCCGGAGGAACTGGCGTCGGTGCCGGCTCCGGCTCTGACTGCACGTCGATGCCGAAACTGCCGCATAACGCTTCAAGTCCACCCGTGTAGCCGCTGCCTACAGCGCTGAATTTCCATTCTCCGTTATAGCGATACAATTCGCCAACGACAATAGCAGTCTCTACGCCGGATGTCTTATCTAATGTAAAACGTACCAATTCAGAACCGCTTCGAGCATCAACGATACGCAGGTATACGCCATTCACGCCAGCAAAATTCTGCCGACGCTTCTCGCCTTCGTACAAGGTCAGCGAAAAAGCGATGCGTTCATACGCAGCCGGAACAGCGCTTAATGAGATTGCGACTTGTTCATTATCCGTAACACCCGCATAAGCATTTCGGCTTTCCGTCTGAAGCTGAACGGCGCCTTTTGCTCCGGCAGGATTGCCGTAGAAGATCAAATCTTCATCGGCCGTCGCTTTGGAACCCGGACCAAGCAGAAACGCCGAGAAGTCGATATCGACTCCCGGCGATCCCTGCCAGCCCATTCCGACGACGATCCGGTCAAGACCGGGATTGGTTTTGGTCAGGTCGGCTTTTTGCCCCCTGATAATCGTAGTCGTCACTGGGAATTCCGCCTTTCGCTCTCGTTAAGATACGATCCGAATTATTGGGCGTCGAGGCCGTAGTTTTTGCACAAAGCGGCAAGACCGCCCGCAAATCCGGAACCGATCGCCTGAAACTTCCAATCGTTGCCTTGACGGTATAGTTCGCAGATGACAACGGCCGTCTCGACCGAAAATTCTTCGCCCAAGTCGTAACGCAGCACTTCGCGGTTGTCGCTGGAGTCTACCACGCGAACGAAAGCGTTGGAGACTTGTCCGAAGTTCTGCGCGCGAGCTTCGGCATCGTGAATCGTAACCGTAATGCCCAGACGCGTGATGTTCGGAGGAACCAGGGAGAAGTCTACGATAATTTGCTCGTCGTCGCCTTCGCCTTCGCCCGTGCGGTTATCGCCGGTGTGCTCCACTGCGCCGTTAGGCGTTTTCGGGTTGTTATAGAAGACGAAGTCTTCAATCCCCTTCGCGCGACCGTCTTCATGAAGCAAGAACACCGAAGCATCCAGGTCGTAATCGGCGCCGCTGCTGTATTTGTTCGTATCCCAGCCAAGGCCGATTACAACTTTTTGCAGGCCCGGGTTTGTTTTGGTGAGGTCGATCCGTTGTCCTTTGGATAAGCTGATTGTCATGATAATTTCCTCCGTTTCCATTGTTGAAAAGTTAAATGGCATCCATAATGACGACCGAAGGCCGTCTATGTAAAAGACGGCCTTCGAGTTTGAATCTTGAAGCCCTGTTTAGCTTGTCTCCGACTCATGTATGGTTACGTTTCGCTGAGACAAGTTCATATTTTGGACTGTTTTAAATTAATTGACTGCCAGTCCGAAGTCGCGTACAAGACCTTCCAGACCGTTTTGGTAACCGCTGCCTACAGCGCTGAATTTCCACTCGCCGCTGTGACGGTACAGTTCAGCAACCACGATTGCCGTTTCGACCGAGAAGTCTTCGCCCAGATCGTAGCGGATCAGCTCTTCGTTCGTTTCTTCGTTCACGATACGCACGAATGCGTTCGAGACTTGACCGAAGTTTTGCGAACGGCCGGCGCCGTCGTGAATCGTGATGCAGAACGATACTTTTTCGACTTCGGCAGGCACGCTAGCCAGTTCGACAGTCAATTGCTCATCGTCGCCTTCGCCTTCGCCCGTGCGGTTGTCACCCGTATGTACAACCGAACCGTTGCCGTTTTTCGGGTTGTTATAGAAAATGAAATCCGTGTCGGCCGTTACTTTGCCGTTAGCGCCGAGCAGGAATGCGGAAGCGTCAAGGTCGAAGTCGGCGCCGCCGTCGTATTTATTCGTATCCCAACCCAGACCGATCAGAACTTTTTTCAGACCGGGGTTTGTTTTTGTCAGATCGACTTTTTGACCTTTGGATAAGCTGATTGCCATGTTAAATTCCTTCTTTCGTTTGGTTTTGGGTGAAGCTTGAATACAGACGGATTAGCTGTAACGACGTGCAAGCAGATCGATATGGGGAGCTTGCGCGCCTTCGCCGATCGCGCTGAACTTCCATTCTCCGTTATGGCGATAAATCTCGCCGACCAGCAGCGCCGTCATACCCGAGTAGTCATCAGTCAGATTGAAACGAATCAATTCGCGACCGCTGCCCGATTCAAATACCCGAATGAAGGCCGAACGGATCATGCCGAAGTGCTGTTTGCGCGCTTCGCAGTCGTAGATGTTCACGACGGCAAGCAGGCGATGCACATCAGCCGGCACGGCGGACAGATCGATATGAATCTGCTCGTCGTCTCCGTCTCCCGCTCCCGTCAGGTTATCTCCGCCGTGCACGACGGAACCGTTCGGGCTTTGCAGGTTATGGAAGCAGACGACATGTTTGCCGTTCGTCAGCTTGCCCTGTTCACTCAGCAGCAGCACCGACGCATCGCAGTCGATGTTCGCTGCCTTCTTCTTCATGCCGAACAGACCGCGGCTTTCCGACTCGGCTGGGTCCCAGCCCAATCCGACCGTAATCTTCGACAGGCCGGCATTCCCTTTCGTCAGATCGACTTTCTGACCTTTTACCAAAGAAATTGTCATTGCTGTCTATTGCCCTCCCAATTGGAATGGTGTGATAGAAGCCTGCTTGAATTGCATCGCCTGGTTCAAACTGGACGTAATTCAAGATACCTTGAATTATACCCGCTCTCCGGGTTACAAAACAACTTTGCTTCGTGCGGACGAACCGCTTTCGATTGTCCTTGCCTGGCCGCATGGTATAGGTATACGCCGCAAGATTCGGCAGGTTTCGTATTTACGCTGTCCTTTGAAAAAAACCTCCGGCTCCGACCGCAAAACGGACAAGCCGGAGGTTCTTCCTCCATTTTAACTCGCAATGAATAACGCTGTGTCAAATGCGGTCTTACAGACCGAATTCGCCCGGTTGCAGATTCAGTACGTTGCAGATATCGCGTACCGCCGCTTTTTCCAGATCGTCGAAGTCGCCGTCGGCCGCGCCGATCGCGCAGCATACGCCTACGATGACGCGGCCTACTTCCGGCTTCGATTTGAATTTGGCAATCGTGCGGAGCGCTTCCTGCTTGCCGACCATTACGTCAAATTCCATGTTTCCCGCGAAATGGTTGAAGCGGTCGATGACTTCGCTCATGTTGAACACTTTAAGCTGTTCGTTGCGGCCGATATAACCCGCCATTTTTTGCTTTTCCGTTGCGTCGATCGTGCCGTCGGCTACCGATACGATTGCGCAGCCTGCCACGATCGCGTCCATCAGATCCTTATTTTTGAACCGACCTACCTGATCCTGCAAACCTGTCTTCGTCTTGTTCAACCAGCTTTGAAACGAACTCATCGCATGCGCCTCCGTTTTATATAAAATGGTTGGAACTTCGCTTTTATTCTAAGATGCCGCTTGCTTCTGTTGTAACCTCAGTATAACTCATTTAATCAGCGATTTCTCCTTCGCCGCTTTCAGCCAGTCCGGGAACTCGCCGAGCAGCCGGTCGTACAACTCCTCGTCGGAGATTTTCTTGAGGTCATTGACCTGGAAAAAGTTCGCGTTATCGATCAGGCGGCCGTCCAGATCATCCAACTGCTTGAGGAACTGGAAGTTCTCGCGGCCTACGCCGACAAACTGCCAAAAGATTCCGAGTCTCGACGTTTGGCGGACGATTTCGGCGGCGCGGTCCGCATCGAAGCAATTGCCGTCGGTCACGAAAATGACGTAAACCGGTTCTTCCTCGACCCGTTTCGCATTGACCGTTACCTTGCCTTTTCCGAGTCCGAACAGCCCTTTTTTCACGCTGGTCGCGCCGGGAAAATAAAAGTCGGCGATCCGCTGCATGACGCCCGCGTAATTCGTTCCGTTTTCCAACGGATAATTGGGACGAATCTGGCGGCTGACGAACTCGTAGAAGTTGTCTTTCTGAATTTCGCCGACTTCGTAATCTTTGACGCCGAACAGGAAGACGTCAGCCGCTCCGTTGTCGTCGAAGTTCATCCCCAGCCCCAATGTACGTTCGCAGACCGCTTGCACGATGCCGTTCGAGAACAGGCCTGTCATCGAACCGGAAATGTCGAGCGCCAATGCAACTTTTGCACGCTGATTCCCCAGCCCTCTTTTATCCAGCGAGATCGTCGCCGTCTTGGAGAGACTGATCAGATTTTCTTCTGCCTTTTTACGCAAATCGATACTCATGTGTACATCCCCTTTTCGCCTTTGCCTCTCACTCTAACATTGCAGGGGTTTTTCTAAAAGGAATTTATTGGACGCTGTCTTCTGTATGGTTGCGAACTGCAAAGTGGCGCCGCACCGCAATTCCGATGACAAAAGCCAGTAACGACATGCCGCCCGCATACACATACAAGTTGACGATTCCGATCATTTCCGCCAACTTTGCCATGCCCAAAAGCGATGCGCAGAATATAAGATTAAGCACCGTCGCCTGCGCGGACAGCACTTTGGGCAGTTCTTCCTCGCTTGCGCTTTGCTGAATCAATGTGCGGCGCGAGATCATAGACAACTCCGCGAACGGCCCCATGATCAGAACTAACAATAGGGCAATAGAAGGTGAAGCGGTCTGGGCATAAACGAGCGTGATCGCCGCGTAACCGAAAATTCCGGCCAGCATGGAGTCGAATAGACGCCGTTGGAACTTTTTGACCAAAGCGACGACGAGGATTCCGCCCAGCACGGCACCCGCAAAATACGAAGCATTGATGAATCCCCACCATTCTTCGCCCTGTCCCAATGCTTCTTGAACAAATAGTAGCGTAAACGCGCCGACCCAGACCGAACCGCCCAACATATCGATCGAGTCGATCAGCGTCAGGGCACGCAGCTTCCGGCTGCGACCGATCAACTTCCACCCTTCAAGCAAAGCTTCGCGACGTGTTCCGGTTGTGCGGGCATCGGCAGACTGATCGCTTTCAATGCCGTCAGCTGCTGCCGACGTCCGGCCTTCGAGCCGCTCGCGCCGCGAAGGCTGCCGAATCAGCGCTGTGAATACGAAGGCTGCGGCATACAGCACAAAAGCAATCCCCATCACCCGAGGGGCACCGGCGAACGCCACAAGAACCCCGCTAATTCCCCAGCCTGCAAACTGAACCGTCTGGTCGCTGACCGAAATCAGTCCGTTAGCCCGCATCAGCCAATCCTTTTCGACGAGACGCGGAACTAAAGCATTACGCACGGGCGTCGTCCATCCATCGAGAAAAGACATGAGGAACACCAATGTAAACACGACAAATAGTGAAGGCAGACCTTCAGCAGACTGCAAATACCAAGCCAACGCGGCAAAAAAGAGCAATTGGCCGCCCTGCGATAACAGCATCAGGCGCGGCAGGCGAAACTTGCGCAGCATAAGCGGTGCCAAAAAGCCGCTGATGATCTGCGAAAAAATACGGAAAAAGGGCACCAGAATGGTTGAAACAACCGATTCCGTGCCTTGGAGAACGAGTACGGTCAACGCCGTCACGTATAAAATATCGGCCGCATTGGACATCGTTTGCGACGACCACAGCCAATAGAAAGAATGTTTTTTCATGAATGGATTCTCCTGTCGAAACTTCAATATGAAAATGTCAAAGAACAATTAACCTCTTTGCCGATTCAAGCTGTCCATTGGAGGTACAAGCGTGCGCCATACTCGATCAGTCGGATGCCGAACACGGCGGCAAACAGAATGATCGTGATCCAGATTCCGATTCGTTCAATCCGCTTTCCGGACTTCTTGCCTGTTGTCATAATCGCAAAACGAATCTTCCATTTTAATGGAGGAAGAGGTCGAATGCCGTTCTTGCTCAGCGAATCGCAAATCAGATGCAACGCGTAACCCATACCTCCGGCAAGCCAAATTGAAGGGCCGTGCGAGGCGGTCAAGCCGTATAAAAGCAGCGTCCAGGCCGCTGTTGCGTAAAAGGTATGCGTAATGCCCCGATGCGGAGCCAGAGAAAAGACGATCAATAAAATGCCGCCCATGCGATTCCAGGGAGCGTAATTTTCTCCCAGCACGATGACGGCTAACCCGATCAGTACGAACGCGCCTTTGCGCAGTGCCTGCTCGGGCAGAAACATGGCGACGACCGCGATCGCGGCCAACACGCTGTTCCAGGGCTGTTCGATCGGCGCGTAAAACAATAACGCTGCGGCAATCAGCAGCATCGCCGACTGCAAAATACGCAGCAACCGATCCGGCAAAGCGCGAGTCACCAAGATCGAGTTGGGATGATCGATATCCGGCAGCAGCGAGCTGATGCCTGCGATCGCGACTGCCCCGAACGTCACGGGCGCGCCGGTCAATGCCAATAGGGATAGCGAGACGCCGGTCCCTATGATGAAGTGAGCCTTTCCCATCATAGTCTTGGTTGTCCTTTCTTCTTGTCGCCAGCTACAGCTTCAATCAGCTTCCCCATATGGAAACATTCATGAAGCTATATAGGGTTGGGATGCTCACAGGGAATTTGTTATTCTCCGAAAAATTCAAGAATACGTTTACTCTTACAACGGAAACACGCTCCTTGGAACCTTTGATTTATTTAAAACCTTTTGGCAAAGTTTATGTATATTTTGCTGCTCCAATCATATCACAGCGGTGTTCGCATCTCAATACGAACACCGCATTTTCGCGAACGAATATTCGGGGATTTTTTACGGGTTGATCCGGGCAAAAAATCGCGATGCAGCACATTCTTATTTGTATCGCGCGCAACAAATTTGTGCTATACTATAGCACGCCGCGGAGTAATTTTGCTTCACGGCGCACAGTTGCATAGACGAAGAGACTCCGTACTTTTCCAGTACGGGAGAGGTTCGAGAACTCCCTCTATAAAAAACTAATCGCTGCCCCGCCGATATCGAGGCTTTTTCGGCGTATTCAAAGCGCGATCCTGCGACCTGAGTGACAAGTACGCCCAAAATCGGTCGTCAGCTGTTTTTTACCGGCAAGTTCCTGGACCTCTTTCCTTCCCATTTCATGAAGAAGAAAGAGGTTTTTTGCATGCTTAAAAACGAAAAAGCGGTCGTCGTATTCAGCGGCGGTCAAGACAGCACCACCTGCCTGTTCTGGGCGAAGCAAACGTTCGCTGAAGTTCAGGCGGTCACGTTCGATTACGGACAACGCCACAAATTGGAGATACAATGCGCGCGAGCCATCGCCGAGGAGCTGGACGTCAAGCATACGGTGCTCGACATGAGCCTGCTTAATCAATTGGCTCCCAATGCGCTGACCCGGGACGATATCGAAATCACGCAAGAAGAAGGCGAGCTGCCGAGCACGTTCGTGGAAGGCCGCAATTTGCTTTTCCTGAGCTTTGCCGCCATTCTCGCCAAAACGTCAGGCGCGCGCCATATCGTTACCGGCGTCTGCGAAACGGATTTCAGCGGTTATCCGGACTGCCGGGACACGTTCGTCAAGTCGCTCGACGTCACCTTGAACCTCGCCATGGATTATCCTTTCGTGATCCATACCCCGCTCATGTGGCTCGACAAAGCGGAAACTTGGGGATTGGCCGACGAACTGGGCGCTTTCGACTTCGTGCGCGAGCGCACGCTGACCTGCTACAACGGCGTGATCGGCGACGGCTGCGGACAATGCCCGGCCTGCCAGCTGCGACGCGCCGGCCTGGAAAAATATCTTACGGAACGGAAGGCAAGCGTATGAGCGGACACAATCGCGAAACACGCCAACCGGGACCTTTTCATATCGTGCAGCAGCTTCAAGTCTTCGGACAAGACATCACGGGCGAGCAGCTTCGCTACCATCGCAAACGCGTGTTGGTGAGCAAGTCGTTCACGTTCGATGCCGCCCATCACCTGCACGACTACGAGGGCAAATGCAAAAACCTGCACGGACATACGTATGAAGTCGTGTTCGGCATCTCGGGATTTCCTTCGTCCAACGGGATCGCTGTGGATTTCGGCGAGATCAAAAGCATTTGGAAAGAACGCATCGAAACCTATCTGGATCACCGTTACCTGAACGAGACGCTTCCGCTGATGAATACGACAGCGGAAAACATGGTGGTCTGGATTTACGAACAGATGGAACAAGCGCTGACGTCGGATGCTTATGCGGCACTCGGCGCGCGTACGGAGTTTGTCCGGCTGTTCGAAACGCCGACGTCGTACGCGGAAGCCAGACGGGAGTGGATGGAAGAATGAGCGAGTCCTCCAACCATCCGTCCGTCCGCCCGATCCCCGTGCTCGAAGTGTTCGGCCCGACGATCCAAGGCGAAGGCATGGCGATCGGACGTAAAACGATGTTCGTCCGCACCGCAGGCTGCGATTACCGCTGCTCGTGGTGCGACTCCAAGTTCACCTGGGACGGCAGCGCCAAAGACGAGATCCGCATGCTTTCCGCCGACGAGATCGTTACGGAGCTTTTCGCGATCGGCGGAGACACGTTCGATCACGTCACCATTTCCGGCGGCAATCCCCTTCTGCTTCCGCAGATCGCGCTGCTCACGCAGCGATTGCACGAGAAAAACATCCGCATCGCCGTCGAAACGCAAGGATCCCGCTGGCAGGATTGGCTGGTTCGCATCGACGAGGTGACGCTGTCGCCCAAGCCCCCGAGCTCCGGCATGGAAACGGACTTCGAAGCGCTGGACGACATCGTTTCCCGTCTGCGCGAGGCTTCCGGCCGACGCGACCTGTGCATCAAGATCGTCATCTTCGACGAAGACGATCTGACGTACGCGCGCGGCGTGCATAAGCGCTACCCGGGTATTCCGTTCATTTTGCAAACCGGAAATCCTCAAGTATCGCATGAATCCGACGACCACGTCGCTTCCCTGCTGAACCGTTACGAATGGTTGATCGGGCGATTGTCCGAGCTTGCCGACCTCAAAAACGCCCGCGCGCTTCCGCAGCTGCATACGCTCGTATGGGGCAATAAGCGCGGCGTATAGATTCGTTCGACCTTACTTTTTTCATATAAAAGGAGACTGACACATGAGCCACTCCCGCCAAGACGGACTTGAAGATTTGACGCTGCTGGGCAACCAGGGCACGAAATATACGTTCGAATACGACCCGGGCATTCTGGAATCGTTCGACAACAAACATGCGTACCGCGATTACTTCGTGAAATTCAACTGCCCGGAATTCACCAGCCTGTGCCCGATCACGGGTCAACCGGACTTTGCCACGATCTACATCAGCTATATTCCGGACGTGAAAATGGTGGAAAGCAAATCGCTTAAACTGTACCTGTTCAGTTTCCGCAATCACGGCGATTTCCACGAGGATTGCATGAACATCATCATGAACGACCTGATCGAGCTGATGGACCCGCGCTATATCGAGGTCTGGGGCAAGTTTACGCCGCGCGGCGGCATCTCGATCGACCCGTACACCAACTACGGCAAACCGGGCACCAAGTACGAAGAGATGGCGTTCAACCGACTGACGAACCACGATCTGTATCCGGAAAAGGTGGATAACCGCTAAAGCGGGAATCCGGTTACTCCTGCTCTTTTTATTCAAGCGAAACCCATGAATGTCTTGCGTGCCTGAATTCGTTCTGGCATGCAGGGCATTTTTTGTGTAAAATAAGATTTGGCAAAACTTGATCCAAGCTGCTTTGGAAGAAGCTGACTTTGGGTAAAAGAGTAACGGATCTCAACCTATTTCGAGGAGGATGAATGACAATGGCTTTGACATTTACGGATATGGTGACCCAAGCGAGAAATAACGTGCCTGCGGTTTCTTCGCAAGAAGCGCGCGAGAAAATCAACGCGAATCCGGATACGTTCATCATCGACGTACAGGACGCGACAGACGCCGGCGCCTGCGGACTGATCCCGAGCAGCGCGAACATTTCGCTCGGCATGCTGCCGATCCGCGCGGACCTCGGCGTGCCTGCGGAACTGCGCGACGAGCGGTTGAGCGATCGTAATCGTCCGATTTTGGTTACTTGCGGCGCGGGCGGTCAAGCGGCGCTGGGTGCTTATGCGCTGAAGCTGATGGGCTTTACGGATGTGGCGTTTATTGACGGCGGGACTGCGGCTTGGAAGCAGGCCGGGTTTGAAGTGGAGGAAGCGTAAGAGGGAGTGCTGCGGGGGAAATTCGCTCAAGACGCTGTCTCACTCGGAAAATTCGATTAAAGTTTTTGGTGGAAGTTTTCCGAGTTCAAAGGCGTCTTTCGCTGAATTTCCCCCTCCGCATCGGTACGCTTCCGGTTGGAGATAAGGGATAAAGATTGAAAAGATTAAGGCTCCGGCGTAATTGCCGGAGCCTTTTTGACGAGTTTTGTTTATGATTCGGTTTCGTCTGGGCGGTTGAGAATTTCGATAAGTTGGCAGACCAAGTCATCGACTGTCGTGCAAGGGTTTTGTTTGGAAGGTGGTAAGTTGGGATTTGCGTTTTGTCTAAGCTTTTTTGCGTTGGCAATCGCTTTGGATTGATAAGGCTTTAAAAGCTCATAGAGGATAGGATCGGATTTTTCATAGTTGTCCGGACCTCCTCGTTTCTTGAGTTCGGCACTTAGCTTTGTATAATATGCTTCTCTTGAAATAGCTGTGTTGAGATAAGAGAAATGTAGCAGGAACCATAATTCGATGCACTCATTTGACCAAGCGACTTTGATTCCTTTGGCCGCTGCCATGTTTATTGCGTTATCAAAATGGTCAGCGGGAAAATCGTCTTTGTCGAATACGGCCCAGAGATGCTCATATATGTTGGGCGAGCGACGTCGGATTTCTTCAATTTCTTCAACGATGCGGATGGTTTCTTTCCCTGCTCCATGGATGTCGATCGTGTAAGAAGCAACGGTGCCTTCAAACTTTCGATTGATCTCTTCTTTGAAGCCGTTGAAGTAGTTCACTTCCGTTTTGACGCCTTCCGATACGATCAGATGGCCGGAAGGTTTGGCGTTACGTTTGTTTTCTTTACGCGGCTTTTTACCTGGCTGTCTTCTATTCGCCATCTTGTACGCTCTCCTCCGTTAATCTTTTCAGATTGGGGATCGCGTTGTATTTGCCTAAGATGTAGTCTTTACCATAGCTTGCGTCGTTGCGGGTTTTCATGCCGTTTTCTTGTTTGTATTCGGCGAGCGAATACAGTTCGGATACGCCGCGGTCATCTTTGTCTACAAACCAGATTTCGTCTCGACGGAAGTTGTCTTTGTCCAACGTGAATACGTCGTGCGTTGTAAAGATGAGTTGAGCGTTTTTCGGATTGGTTGCCGGATCGTGAAACATATTGATTAGATAGCGTAAAAGCAACGGATGAAGCTTGGCGTCGAGTTCGTCGGCGAAAAGAACACCGCCGGATTCGAGGACTTGTTCGAGGTGAACGTAAAGAGCGATAAGTTTACGGGTACCGCTGGATTCATGTGAAATAAGCATAGGAGAAAGCTCATTATCGTCTACATTTTTGTGAAATGTTAATATGAAATTTTTTTCTTTCTTCGTAGAGTTCCCTAATTCTGAATCCGAACTTCCGTTACGAACATCCATCGTTCCAAATTCTTCTATTCCAGCATCAATCGCTCGTACAAATTTTTCTAAAGCCTGTTTTCTATATGGTGTTTTCAAGATGTTAACAAGAGGATTTTTGGAGTCTATAACAAATGGGATATGTTCTTCATCACTTAAACCTTCACCATAATCCATTAAAGATACGCCTTCGAACCAAGTATATATTTCTTGTATCGTTCCAAACTTAAAGTTTTTTAATATAGATAAAAATAGAACTTTGTTATCTGCCAACTCAAGTAATGCTTGGGCAGGTTCTAATTCTTTTACTAGGTTTTCTATTTCATCTGGTCTACGATAAAAAAGAAGCGAATACTTTTCTTTCTTTGTATCTTGTTCTCTTTCATACAAATACTCTTCTATAACTTCATGATTTTTCAAACGGAAACCGTATTGAAATACTTTGGAATTTACACTAAATAAAACTTCGAAAGAAGAAACGAAATCTTCCAAATCAGCTACGAAAGCAAAAGGTGTTGCTATCAAAGATTGTTCCCCGTTTTTCTCTAATGACTTCTTCACATAATTGATCATGAATTTAAAAGCCTTGAAAATATTACTCTTTCCGCTCGCATTTGCTCCAAAAATCGCCGCAACTTTAAGTACTCGCTCCCCAAAAGCATCTACAGCCACATCGGATTCATGTTCCTTAATCGAAGAAGCAATCATATCGAGCGTCGCCTCGTCTTTAAACGATTTATAATTTTCAAACGTGAATTGCAATAACATTGTCCTCACCTCAATCGAATCATAGCACCCCTTTGAACTCCGAATCAATTTTTTGAGAATTTTTCTCATTTTTTTCACGCACAAAAAAGCCTACTCTCGAAATTCATCGAAAGTAGGCTTCTTAAATATTCATTTCGATTTCAACAATTCTATTAATTATCGAAATTTTCTCAGTTCAACTCCGCCCCGTTCGTCGCGATCACGTTTTTGTACCAATCGAAGCTCTTCTTCTTCGAACGGTTCAGCGTACCGTTGCCTTCGTCGTCCTGATCGACGTAGATCACGCCGTAGCGTTTGGACATTTCGGAGGTCGAGGCGCTGACGATGTCGATGACGCCCCAGACGGTGTAGCCCATGACGTCGACGCCGTCGAGGATGGCTTCGCCGATTTGGGCGATGTGTTGGCGCATGTAGTCGATCCGGTAATCGTCGTTGATAAAGCCGTCGGCTTCCAGGGTGTCTTTGGCGCCGAGGCCGTTTTCGACGATGAACAGCGGCAGTTCGTAGCGGTCGTACATGTCTTTGAGCGTGGTGCGCAGACCGACCGGGTCGAGGTGCCAGCCCCATTGGGTGACGGGCAGGTTCGGGTTTTTGATCGTGCTGTACAGGTTGCCGCCGGTTACGCCGTATTTGCTTGGGTCAGCTGCGGCTACCAGAGAGGTGTAGTAGCTGAACGAGATGAAGTCGACGGTGTGCTGGCGCAGGATTTCTTCGTCGCCCTGCTCCATAACCAGATTGATATTGTTTTCCGCAAAGTAACGCTTGGCGATCGGCGGGTAAGCGCCGCGCACTTGGACGTCCGTGTGCAGCAGGTTCAGTTGGTTTTCGAACTGCGCCGCCAAGACATCATCCGGACTGCTTGTCGCCGGATAGTGGATCATGCGGGCCAACATGCAGCCGACTTGAACGTTCGGATCGATGGCTCGTGCGGCCTTCGTTGCCAAAGCGCTCGCAATAAATTGGTGATGCACTGCTTGATACGAAGCTTCGCGCGGGTTGCTTTCGCGGTCCATGATCAATCCGCCGCCCGTGTAAGGCTCGATGATCGTCGTGTTGATTTCGTTGAACGTCAGCCAATATTTCACTTTGCCTTTGTAGCGCGTTAACAGCGTCTCGGCGTAGCGGACGAACAAGTCGATCACTTTACGATTTTTCCAACCGCAGTATTCAAGCGACAGATGGATCGGCATGTCGTAGTGCGACATCGTGACCAGCGGTTCGATGCCGTGCTTGTTCAGCTCGTCGAAGACCGAATCGTAGTAACGCAGTCCTTCTTCGTTCGGCTCGGTCTCGGTTCCGTTCGGGAAGATCCGGCTCCATGAGATCGACATGCGGAACGTTTTGAAGCCGAGTTCGGCGAACAATGCGATATCTTCTTTGTAGCGGCTATAAAAGTCGATGCCGTAGCGCTTCGGATAGCCTTTGGCGCTTTTATGAGCGATAGCTTCGGCGATCGAATCGCTGGAGCGGCTCATTTGGGAACTGAGATCCGTGTAGTTCTTTTTATCCACATGAGGGACCATATCCGAAGTGGACAGGCCTCTTCCGCCTTGGTCGAAGCCGCCTTCTGCTTGGCTGGCCGCGATCGCGCCGCCCCAGAGGAAATCGGCGGGGAACATTGTTGGTTTTGTCATGGGTTCGCGCTCCTTTTGGGTTTCGAATTTCGGGATGATTCAGGTCGGTCTTGAAGTTTTAAAGTGAAGCTGCCGCGCCTGCGACAGCTTCGTCCTTTGCATACTTCGCTTTACACTTCAACCTTCAACACAGGCTTCGTCACGGCTACATTGCCGATTTCCAAAGCTTCAACGACCTCATAATCCGGCGTGTTCGTCACGACCATCGCGGTTGTCGTATCGTATTCTGCCGCGATTTTCTCCAGATCGAAGTTCAGGATCGGATCGCCGGCTTTTACCTTAGCACCCGATTCGACCAGCGCTTCAAAGTATTGACCGCGCAGCTTGACGGTGTTGATGCCGACATGAATCAGCAGCTCCGCGCCGGAGTCGCTGTGGATCACGATCGCGTGCTTGGTTTTGAAAATGTTCATTACAATACCGTTAACCGGCGAAGTAAGGATGCCTTCCGAAGGAACAAAAGCGATCCCTTTACCCATCAGTTCGTCGCCGAACGTCGGGTCGGCTACTTCGGTCAGAGGAATCGAACGACCGTTCATCGGCGACAAAATGATTTCGTTCGTTGCCGGGATTTTAGCAGGTTCTTCAACGACAGTGACATCGGAAGCCGATGGCGCAGAAGTTGCGGCTTGCGTCGGCTCGGCTTTTTTAGCGCCGAAGTTGGTTGCGTCCGGAACCGGAATATCTTCTTTGATGCCCAGAATCAATGACACTGCCGTTGCCACGACAAAAGCGATTGCCATACTGATAATTGCATAAATGAATGTCGGTCCGATCATGGCCGGCAGGCCGGGAAGACCGCCGTTGCCCGCCAGCACATAAGCATTAACGCCAAATCCCATACCGAACGCGCCGCCGGCGGCGCTACCGATCATACCGGCGATGAAAGGCTTTTTGTAGGTCATGTTGACGCCGTACATCGCAGGTTCGGTAACGCCCATCAGAGCAGTGAAGCTGGTCGAGAGCGCTACGGACTTGAGTTTTTTATCCTTGGCACGGAAGAATACGCCGAAGGTTGCACCCGCTTGACCCATGTTCGAAATGTAGGTCAGCGGCAGGAATTTATCGAAACCTACGGTTGCCAGATTGCTCAGGATAACCGGAACGATCGCGTAGTGCATCCCTGTCATGACAATGAGGGCCATAGCCCCGCCCAGAATCGCGCCGCCGATCACTCCGCCGCTCGCAAGCAGCCAGTTGATGCCGCCGGACAGGCCGTTACCGATCACCGTACCCAGAGGTCCGATCGCGATCAGCGTGATCGGCACCACGACGACCAACGTAATCAGCGGAACGAACAGCAGCTTGACCGAAGACGGCATGATTTTATCGACCCATTTTTCCACGTAAGACATGAGCCATATCGCCAGCAGAATCGGAATGACAGTAGATGCATACGAAACCGCCGTAACCGGCAGGCCGAGGAAGGATACGGGATTGCCGGACGATAGCAACGCGCCCATATCCGGGTAGAGCAGCGCGGCGACGACGGCTATTCCGACGTACGGATTAGCGCCGAATTTACGCGATGCGCTGACGGCAATCAGAATCGGCAGGAAATAGAACACGCCGTCGCCGATTGCGGAAATGATGCGGTAGACGTCGGTATCGACGGACATCCAGTTCCAAGCAACGAACAGGGCCACGAAGCCTTTGAGCAGGCCCGCGCCGGCAATCGCCGGAAGGATCGGTGCGAATACGCCCGCGATAAAGTCAAACAGACGCGAGATCGGGTTTTTCGTTTTCTTTTGACCGGAAGTTTGAGCAGCCGGCGCGGCATCGCCTTTCAGCGACGGATATTCTTGCGCCATCGCGTTGAATACTTTGGCCACGTCGTTTCCGATAATGACCTGGTATTGATCGCCCGCGATGTTGGTTCCCATGACTTTGTCCAACTTTTTCAGCTCGGCCGCATTGGCTTTGTCGTTATCTTTCAGACTGAAGCGCAGGCGGGTGATGCAGTGGTAGACCGAGTTGACGTTATCGAGTCCGCCGACGGATTCGATAATCTTTTTGGCCGTCTCCTGATTATTCATTTGTCGTTCCCCCATGATCTGAATTGTGATGTGCAGGCACAAAAAATACCCGAACGAATAGACGTCTCCCGCGTTGCGGTGCATCTGTATTCATCCGGGTATTGCCTGATTGAACAGTAACAAGCCCTTTTAGTGTGCGAATCAGCTTTTGGATCCGCACACTTTACATTATGAAGTTCGGTTTTTCATGAGCCGCTCCAGATGCAAAGACAGATACAGCTGCTCGGAGTGAGTCATGTCGTACTGGTAATTTTTGCGGATAAAACGTTCGATCTTCCCGATGCAGGCGAAAGCTTCCGGGTAGTTTTTTTTCACGATCTCATATAGATATTCCTCTACATCCTCATGGCTGGAATGCGTCACGACGCGCTGGCAGAAGTACTTGAGATGCGTAATAAAACGGAAATAGTTCACGCTGTCCTCGTCCAGTTCCACGCTGTAATGGTACTTGACGATGTTCATGATCTCCTGCAAAAGCTGCATCAGGTGCGTCACGTCGTTCATCGAGTCGTTGACTTCCGCATTAACGAAATGCAGCGCGATGTTGCAAATCTCTTCTTTGGGAAATTCGACGTCCAGACGTTCCTTGAGCACGTTCAGCGATTCTTTGGCTACGTCGTATTCCGCTTTGTAAAAATGTTGGATCTCCCAAGACAACGGATTGCGCACGATCATGCCGTCCTTCATGCGCTGAATCGCGAAATGAATATGATCCGACAGCGAAACGTAGATGCCGTCGCTGATCGTCTTGCCGAGCTGCATGCGCGCAAGCGTCACAATATCGTCGGTCGCTTGCAGAATATCGATCGGAACTTCCATAATCGTGGCTTTGAACTTCTCGTAGAGCACCTCGTCCTGCAAACGGAATACTTTCTCGATTCGCTCTTCATCGACGGAATCGCCGACTTTCGAGTTGAATCCGATGCCCCGTCCGAGGATCAGCAGTTCTTGACTTTTCTCATCCTCGGTGCTGACGATATTGTTGTTGAAAATCTGCTTAATTATCACATGGACCACCTGTTTTTGAGGATTAAGTGCCTATCCCGAAATAAAAAGCTGGGCGATCGTCCCACCGTCATCAACGGAAGCAACTTAGTTCGGGATAAGCACCAAAAAGGGCAATACCTACAATGAAAGAAGCGTACGTCCGGATAAAAGAGCCAGAGCTCCTGTCTGTACGTCTCGTCAATTCATCGTGGGTATTGCCCGCATTACCGGTAACAAGCCTCGCGGCTATCATAGCACTAGCTGAAAACGGTGTCAACCAATTTTGCCGATTGACTTGATTGCCCAAATCGTTCAAACAAGTCTTGCCGGATACATAAGCTTGGCCTAAAATGGTACACATTCCGAACGTAAACCATACATAAACGGAAAATTCAGTTGGGGCGGCCATGCGTTCATCGGCGAAAAGCCTTTCGGCACCTGCTCGCTCGAACGACCTGCGTCGATTTGGAGGTACTTCTATTATGCTTGTCAAAAACGGCGCCAAAGCCGAGCGGATCGATCCGGATACCGAAGCCCGATCTGCCGTAAAAGGATCTCCGGCTCCCGGCTCCTCCGACGGACATTCCCGCAATACGGTGTACGGCGTCCTGTTCGCGATCAGTCTGGTGCATTTGTTCAACGATTCGATGCAATCCGTCATTCCGGCGATCATGCCGATCTTGCAGGATTCCATGCAGCTCAGCTACGGACAGCTCGGCTGGATCTTGTTCGCGATCAACTTCACGGCTTCGATCATGCAGCCGGTGATCGGATTGTTCGCGGATAAAAGGCCGACGCCCGCGCTGCTCCCCATGGCGATGGCTTCCACGTTAACGGGCATGCTGCTGCTCGCTTATGCTTCCGACTACGCGGCCGTCATTATCGCGGTCATCTTCGTCGGATTGGGGTCCGCCGCTTTTCACCCGGAAGGTTCGCGCGTGTCGCATATGGCTGCCGGAACGCGCCGCGGTCTTGCGCAGTCGATCTTCCAGGTCGGCGGCAACGCGGGGCAATCGCTGGCTCCGCTGCTGACCCGCATGATCTTTATCCCGCTCGGTCAATTCGGCGCGATCTGGTTCACGGGACTCGCGGCGCTCGGTATCGTCGTGCAGATTTTTATCGCTCGCTGGTACGGACGTACGCTGAAGGCGGCTGCACAGACGAAAAAGACAGTCGTCAAAAAAGCGATGGACCCGGCGGTTCGCAAAAAAGTGGCTTCGGCGATGGGCATGCTTCTTCTGCTGGTGTTCGTTCGCTCCTGGTACGTTACTTCGGTCGGCAGTTATTACGCGTTCTACCTGCGTGACGTGTTCGCGGTCAGTATTGCTGACGCGCAGATTTACGTATTCTTGTTCCTTGCCGCAGGCGCGGTCGGAACCTTATTCGGCGGGCCGTTAGCTGACCGGATCGGCAAGCGCAACGTCCTGTTCGGCTCCATGGTCCTCGCCGCTCCGCTGACACTGGCTCTGCCGTATGCGAATTTGACATGGACGGGCATTCTGCTGACGCTGATCGGATTTATCCTGTTGTCGAGCTTCTCGGTATCGGTCGTATACGCGCAGATGCTGATTCCGGGCCGCGTCGGCGCGGTGTCCGGTCTGGTCACGGGCCTTGCTTTCGGCATGGGCGGTCTCGGCGGATTAGTACTCGGCAATTGGATGGACGTCGCGGGCGTCGCGACGGTCATGCAGTTTTGCAGTTACTTGCCACTGCTCGGCGTGCTGACGTTCTTGCTGCCGAGTGACACCAAACTGAACAGTTGGGCGAAAGAGAACGGAGCGGAAACGTGACGATTCGGCTCGGCGGCTCGGCGGCTCGGCTAACGGATACTATGTCCTTTAAAAGCCCAAATCAACTCTCTGCGCAACTTTAACGGATCGCATGTCCGCTAGCCGCCGATTTCACCTTTTTTTCGATGAAAATCAAGGCGAATTCTGCTCTAAGCATCATCTTGCACCTAGAATAAAAAGTGGACATACCCTTAAGTGACCTCAGATAATAAGGACAAAGAAAGAGGTGGGGTCCGTGACCAAGCAACGTCAGCACTACAACGAAGAGTTCAAGAAAAAAGCCGTCCAGTATGTGCAGGAGCAAACCAAAACGCTGCCGGAGATCGCCGAGGAGATGCAGATTCCAGCCGGCACACTCAAGAACTGGATGACGAAATATCGGTCATTCGAGAATGAGCCGGTCGTCACTGCTAATGCCGAAAAGCTCCGGGAAATGGAAGCCAAGCTTAAAGCCTCCGAGCGAGAAAAGAACGATTTGGAAGAGGAACTCGCGATCCTAAAAAAGGCGCTTCACATCTTCAGCAAAGAAAAGAACTGAGATTTGCGTTCATCGAAGCTCATCGCTCCGAGTTTCGAATTGAGAAGATGTGCACAGTCCTTCAAGTCGCTCGGAGCGGTTTTTACGCGTGGCGTTCTCGCCGACAAAGTGCGCAAAAGCAGCGTAAAGGTCAGGTGCAGCAGCAGATCACCGTTCTTTTCCACGACCACTACTCGCGATACGGCAGTCCCAAAATGACGAAGTTACTTCATCGTCGTGGCGTTCGAATTTCGAGCCGAACCGTGAGTCTCTACATGCGCGAGCTCGGACTTCGTTCGTGCGTCAGTCGCAAGTTTCGAGTCCAAACGACCGATTCTGCCCACCCTTCGCCCGTTGCGCCGAATGTGTTAAACCAGAATTTTGTGGCGACCGCGCCTAACGAAAAATGGGTGGCCGACGTGACGTCTATTCCTTGTCGACAAGGCCGGTTATATTTGGCGAGTGTCATGGATTTGTACACGCGCGAAATCGTAGGCTGGTGTTTGCGTGACCGCATGACCGAAGATCTCGTTGTAGAGGCGTTGAAAATCGCTTACCAGGCGAAGAAACCGAAGCCCGGACTCCTCCACCACTCGGATCGTGGGTCGCAATACGCCTCCAAAACCTACCGCAAGCAGCTTGAATGCTACCAGATGACCGCCAGTATGAGTCGAAAAGGAAACTGTTATGACAACGCCGTTATTGAAGCCTTTCACAGTGTATTAAAGAAAGAATTGGTGTACGTGACTCGGTTCCAAACGCATGCCCAAGCTTACGACGAGTTATACACGTATCTCGAATTTTTCTACAACCGCAAACGGATGCACAGTGCGCTGGGCTATCTTTCTCCTGTTCAGTTTGCCGCACGCTGGCGACAACATTCGGCTTGAATCGGTCACTTAAAAAGTTGTCCATTTTCTTGACATAGGTACATCTCGATCCGTTAAAAATCCTCAACTGCTCCAAAAGCCCGCTAAGCGTCGTCTGGATCCGTTACATTTTCATCACTTTCTCATACCGCGGAAAACCTCATCGGTTTTCCTTTTCTTTTACCGCATCTTTTCTCAAACTCAAATTTTTCAATTCGGGATCGGAATATCGACGTCCCGCGAAGCGTCCTGCACGCGGTACGTTCCCGCGTTGATCGAAAACTCGCTGCCTTCCGGAATGTTCGGGAATACGTCGATCTGAAATCCGAAGTCGCCGGTGTATTTATTGCTGGTTTGTTTAGGGTCGGACAGATAGGTTTTGCCGTCGACTTTAAGTTTCGTTCCGCTCATCATTTGGAATTTGTTTTGGGTCAGCGTCTGGACATGCACATCGTTACCTTGCCTTGTCACTTTGTAATCCATCACGCTCTGATCCGGCATCGTCTGTTGGAGACGCTGCGCTTGATCGCTCGGGGCGGCAACGGGCGTCCAAAGATCGGGATATTCGTTGACCACTGCCGCATTCCGCAGTTGAAGCGTCAAAGACCGATCCCTCACATCGTCCACGGCGTAATCCACGAAATTGAAGTAAAGAGCTTCCGGAGCAGTCGGCCCGGTATCTGCAAGCATATTCGCGCTCATCGGTGCAGGGTTCCATCTGCCTTTGACTTCTTTCTCGTCCACTCGCAGACTCACCTCTTCGTAGTACAAAAACCCGGAACCGTCCGCAGCCGTTTTTTGTGCGCGTATCAACGGGATTCGCAGCTCGAAAGGACCGACTTCCGCTACTTCCAGTCTCATTCCCGTGCGTTCTTCAAGAGCCGCCTGTTCTTCGATCGGCAGGGCATACCCGAAAGTGACAGCTTCCCCGTTATCGATCGTGAAATCGATGACCCAATCTTCGGGAATCGTATCGACGATCTGGATCGTTGAGTAGGTTAAGTTTTTCAGCGTCAACCGATACTTTTTATTCTGGCTGTCCGCAGACAGATTGCTTTCGAAATATTGAGTAAGCGTCTGATTCGTCAGATCTTCGCCGTCCGGTTGGAACAAACTTCGTTCTCCAAGCATCGGCAGACTCTCTCCGCTATCCAAATCAGTTAATGTCATTTGTTCGAATTCGAACGTAGTGAATCCGCGATTTTGCAAATCGGCCAAGCTCAAATGAAGCGCGATTTGATCGTCCTGCTCCGACGGTTTGCGGCCTACGACCACGCTGTTCAGCATCACTTCGATGCCTTCGACCTCAGTTGAAATGCCGACCTGTTGGCCCATTTCGACCGTGGCGACTTCTTGCTGCATCAATGGATTAAAATAAACAGCGGCTCCTCCGGCCGTCGCGAGAATTGCGGCGGCAGATGCAGCCATCACCCAACGACGAGCGCGCGAAACGCTGCGCTTCTCCTCCGACGGCGTCTTGGGCTGTTCGCTCCAACCGGAACGACGGCGCTTCACTTCCAATTGAATTCGACTCCACATCTCGTCATAGTCCGGGCTGCCATCCGAAAGATTGCGCATTCGCTGTTGTACATGCTGTTCAGTAATTCGAGACATGGTGGTCACTTCCTTTCCCTCGCGAATTCGAAGACTTTTCGTACAATTTCTTCAACATCTTCAGGCCCCGATTGATTCTTGATTTAGCTGTTCCTACTGGGATATCCAAAGCTTCCGCGGTTTCTGCCGTTGATAGATCAGCCATATAATACAGCAACATGGCTTCCCGCACTTTGGGCTTTAATCGACTGAGCAATTGCCCAAATTCGTCAGCAGCCTCTACTCGTTCATATTCATTCTCTACCGATTGCGCCGGGCGCAGCGGCAGATGGATTGAAAATGCTTTTTTCTCTTTTTGCTGTCCGTTCGTTCGGCGCCGCATCAACGAATGGCATTCGTTAGCGGCGATTCGCATCAGCCAGGCTTTGATATATTCAACTTTGCTCCGATCTGCCAACATTGCTTTGACGAACACTTCCTGACAGATATCTTCCGCATCCGTCTGGTTGCGCAGCATATGTAAGCAGTATCGGTATACGTCTTCTTTGTACGTCCGAAATAACGTATTATCGTCCACCATTTCTCACGCCTTTCGCCCCTCTGTATCCTTTATACCTTGTATAAAGACTCGCGAGCAAAAGAAACAGTTCGCTTTTTTAGAAAAAAATTAAAGCCCGACTTCTTTCGTCATTGAAAGAAATCGGGCTTGATTATATATTGCTGATTTGGCGTAGAAGCTCTAAAACCTAATTCCCCTCACTTCCGCAAAACAATCTCCGTATCCAGCGACGGATCGATTTGGCTGTATAACCCCAACTTGAGCTCCAGCTCTGCGCTCTGCGGAACATTTTTATACACATCGACCCGGTAATCGCCATTCGGACGGTAGTATTCATGGGACGAACTACCATCTGCCTGATAGGTCTCACCTTTCACGTTCACAATAGGCGCTTCCAGCAGATGCAATGAATTCTCGGTCTCCGTAATGACTTTAAGATTGTTGCCTTCACGCGAGTAACGGTAATGCAGGACGCTGCCGTCCGGCAGCTTGGCATCGATTTGTTGTTCTTGTTTTGTCGGAGCAGCAAGAACGGTTGCGCTCCCCTTCGGTGCTTCGCGAACCACTACAGCATTTTGCAAACGAATTTTCAGCGGGCCCGTAGTCAGGTTACGCATGGCTTCGCTCATAAAACGGAAAGATAACGCCTCTTGTCCTTGAGTCGCTTGACCGAAAGAAACAAGCAAAGGATTGTCTGCATGTTCGCCTTCCTTGGATTCGAATTTCTCCGCAACAAGTACCGACTTTTCATAGTACAGAACAAGCCCGTCGTACAGCTTCCGGTCCTGCCGTTCTCTTTCGATCGGAAGATACACGCCATAGGCACTGACATCGGCTTGCCCAAGCTTCCATCCGATTTTTTGTTCGATTTCCGAAGCGTTCTCCGGCATGATTTGAACCACCCGGTCTTGAGCCTGCGTTCCGTCAAGCGTGAAATCGATCTGCCAAGACCCTTCGATCTTTTCAACCATTTCGGCGTAACTATAAGTTAAAGTCAAAGCTTGGCGTTCTTCGGCGCTTATGCCGTATAATTCGTAATTCATACTGAACGTATCATCTCCCCTACCTCCTGAAGTGGGTGCTATGGTTCGGGTGCCGGTATTTAAAAGAAGCTGTGTTTGAGTCTCGGAAAACAAGGATTCCGGAGGCGAAGACAAACTGTAAGCCTCCGTTCCTTGAAGCTTATAATTTAACGTTAACAGCCCTTGCTCTTCGTCCCATTTCGAATCGGTGAGCAATACGGACGCGCCTTGGAGTGAAGGAATGGGGTATTCGGTTTGATCCTTAACAACACCCTCTAGCGGAATATCTTGACGACGCACCGTATACAGATCGCTTGTTTCGAAACGGAAGCGGCGAATCTGTCCTTCCTCGGCCCAATCCCCGTCGAATACTTGAGCGTCAGACACGTTCTGCATGCCTTGTCGCAGATCGAAGCTGGCTCCTTTCCATTCCTGCGTTGCGCCGCTGTCCAAGTCCGTCAGGCGCGTCGATGCGAATCCGGCGTACTCGGCATTCGGCACGTTCAAACCATCCAGACTCATTTGCAGCACGAGTCTGTCGTTTTGTTTTTCCGTTGTGCCTTTACCTTGAAAACGTCCTTGAATCAGGTTGTTGATCGTCAGCTTAATCCCGTCGACCGTAGCCGAGGCTTCCAACGCTTGTCCGGCAGGCGCCGTGTAGGCTTTGCTCGCTTCGTTTAAGTTTGAAGTCACTGTAGATGCAGGTTCGGTCGCTAGGTCCGTTTGCCAAAACAGTACGCCTGCAACGGCTGCGCAAGCCAACACACCCGCTCCCGCAGACATGGTCCATCCTCGGCGCAACGATCTTTTTTCCGCAGATGCGCCTTCGGCTTTCCATCCCGATCTTCGTTTGTCGACTTCAAGGAGAATCCGTTTTCGCATGCCGGCGTAATCCGGATTGTCGTCTTCCAATTCGCGCAGTTCCCGTTCCGTAGTCGGATCAGTAATTCGAGACATGAACATCGCTTCCTTTCTTCATATGTGGCTCCCGTTCTTCCTTCAGCTTTCTGAGCGACTTTAATCCCCGATTGATTCTCGATTTGACGGTTCCAAGCGGTAAGCCCAACATTTCGGCCACCTCCGCCATCGGCAGATCCGCCGTGTAGTAAAGCAGCAGCACCTCTCGAAATTTCGGCTTGATCTGTCCGAGCAACAAGCCGAATTCCGCTTTCGTTTCGCGACGTTCATAAGTGCTTTCGACCGATTGCGCATACTGAAGCGGATCGTTTTGCAGAAAAACCTTTTGTTCCTTTTCCCGACCTCGGCTTCTGCGCCGCATGAGACTATGGCATTCGTTTGCCGCGATCCGCAGCAGCCACGCTTTTTCGTTGCGAAGATCGCTTCGGTCCGCCAACATCGCTTTCACGAAAACTTCCTGGCAGATGTCTTCCGCATCGCCTTTATGTTTGAGCATGTACAGACAGTATCGATACACCGTCGTTTTATAATCTTCGAACAACTCCAGGTCGTTCATCCCTCTTCTCACATCCTTGTCGACTTCCGTTTGCCTTCTTCAATGATCATGAACGAGCGCGCGCTTCTTATAGAGGACTTATGAAACCGTGAAGAGGTTCCCGTTTGGCGATTCGTCGAAAAACTTAATTATACGCCTGCTCTTGAATGAACAAACGCGAAAAAAAACCGCCGGGGACGCAAATCCCCGGCGGTTTTCGGTCGATGTTTTATTTGCGGATGACGACGGTGGCGTTTTTCGAGTCGTCAACGGTTCCGTAAGCTTGAAGCCCGAGTTCGAACTTCTCGCCTTCCGGTACGTCGTCGAAAACATAGACGCGGTCGTAATAGCCGTTTTCGGTATTCCGAACCGAAATAGCCGAAAATTCGTCCGTGTCGTGAGCATAAGATTTCCCGTCGACCTTCAATCGGATGCCTTCATAGATGTTCATGCCTTCCGGTCTTTGGACCTGAACCAAGACCTTACTTCCTTCGCGGTGCACGATATACTTGATCGGAAGTCCTTCCGGAAGGGTATCCGTCGTCGGTTGTTCTTTTTCCGTCGGCACCGGGATTTGTTTCCAGTAATCGTCGTGCCGGCGCACGACCCAGGCATTGCTGAACGTCGCGGTCAACGGTTTGTTGCGGAAATCGTAGGTTTCCCAATAGTCGTACGTCATCTGGCCGGCCGTCGCGTTTTTGGACATGCCCTGTACGCCGAATTTGATATACTCCTGCTCGCCTTCCCGTCCTTGCTTGATCCGCGTCGTCGGAACCGGATCTTGAGAACCGGAAGTCGTGACTTCGCCGTCCGTGATGGAAATGCTGTAATCCACGATCTGACCGTCTTTCAAGACGCTTTCCGAATCCTCTTCATTTCGATAAACCGGAATCGTAACGCCGTAAGCGTCCAACTGCGCTTCGCCCAGCGTCCAGCCGGTCTTTTCCGTCAGTTCCGACGCGTCTTCGACAGGGATCGTTTCCGTTTCAACGATGGCTTTCGACGAATCGAGCGTGAAATCGATCGTCCACGGACCTTCGATAACCCGAACCGGCTCAGCGTAGCTGAAAGTCATCGTCATATCGGCAATCTGGTCTTCGGTCAGGCCTTTGACATTGTACTCGCCTTCCGCTTCGCTCACTCCCGGCTCCGGTTCGATCGGTTCGCTCCAACCTCCCGGTCCCAGATCTTTATCGCCCACTTTCAGTCTTATCGAGTTTCCCCTATCCATCATGAGCGTATTCGAATCCTCCGTATCAAGTCTCGGCACGTTTTCGTTCGGCAGGAACTTGATCTTCATCAGCCCTTGCTTCTGATCCCAATCGATATCGGTAATTTTGATTTTGAAATTCCGATCCGGCAGCACGGTATATTCTTCGCCCAGCTTCACGCTGCCCTCGATCGGAACAGTCGCGCGGCGAATCATGTACAAGCCGGACGTTTCCAGACGATAGCGATGCTGCCCTTCCGTATCGTCGAGATCTCCGGTCACTCTCGACGTTGTGTTCAGCGTCCGATTGGCTTCCCAATCTCCGATGCTGCGAACATCGTCCGTATTGAAATCGCCCATGCTCAATTCCAGCTTTTTGCCGGTATCGAGATCGATGATCGACGCTTTGTCGAATGCAGCGTAGCGCACGTTTTCGCTGCCGAAACCGCTGAGCGACAAGTCGAGTACCATTCGTTTTTGCGCTTCGCTTTGTCCGTAACTTCGATCCATCCCTTGAACCGCGCTATTCACTTTCAACATAATCCCGTCCACTTCCGCCTGTGCGCCAATCGACTGACCGAGCGGAGCTGCTTTCGCGTCCGGAAGCAACGTTTGGATATAGCCTTGCGAAGCCGCCGCTCCCAATGCGATTACGGCCGCCAACGCCGCGCAAGTCACGGGCATGAGCCATCTTTTCTTCGTCGACTGTTTGCGAATCGGCGCGGCAGCCTGTTCCTGCCAACCCGATCCCCGCTTGTCCGCCTCCAGTCGTATCCGGTTCCACATCGCGTCGTAGTTCGGGTTTTCTTTTTTCAATCCGCGCAGCTTCTTTTCCGTCTCGTTTTCAGTAGCTCGAAGCACGACCTTCACCTTCTTTCTCCGGCATCGCCGATTCTTGTTCCGTCAACTTTTTTAACGATTTCAATCCCCGACTGATTCTCGATTTCGCCGTTCCGATCGGTACGCCCAGCGCATCTGCCGTCTCGTTCGTGGACAGGTCCGCCATATAATACAGCAGCAGCGCCTCGCGCAGCTTCGGCTTCAGTCGTCCCAACAGCTCCTCGAACTCTCCCGACGTCTCGATCCGCTCATATGCCTGCTCGACCGATTGCGGAGAACGCAGCGGCATGCCCAGCCAAAACGCTCGCTTTTCCTTGATCTCGCCGTTCGTTCGGCGTCGCAGCATCGAATGGCACTCGTTAGCCGCGATCTTCATCAGCCATGCTTTCACGTATTCGATGCCGCTTCGGTCTGCCACCAGCGCCTTCACGAATACCTCTTGGCATACATCCTCCGCGTCCGCGCGACTGCGAAGCATGTACAGGCAGTAATGGTAGACCGCCTCTTTATGGGTTTCAAAAAGTTCTTTATCGTTCAACGTTTCTCACTTCCTTTGCCCCTCTGTGTAGTGATCACTCGACCATAAGAACACGCGGGGGATCAAATAGGTTCCATTTTCGCTTCGGAAATTTTTCATGGCAAAAAGGACGGCCGGGGGCCGTCCGGAAAGGTATAGAGGAATCTTGTTCATGTGGTGAAGGAAGACGCTGCGGAAGAAATTCGTTCAAGCCGCTGTCTCACTCGGAAAAAGTTGAATTGGATTTAATAATGGATTTTCCGAGTTCAAAGGCCAACAATTACACGTATGTTACCGCAGGTTTTCTTTGAAAACCTGTATTTCACTGAATTTCTCCCTCTGCTAGGTTTGCTTCTTTTACGACAAATTCTTCTTCACTCTTAAAAGAACCGGACGAAAACTATCCTTTTTGCCAAGAAAAACGAACTCGCTCTACAGTTAAGTAGGGCGAGTTCGTTCCAAGTCGAGCGAAGTTCGATCGTGATCGAACGGCTCCTTTTACTTATTCACTTGCCGATCGACTCCAGGTATTCGGATACTTGAGTTGGAGTTTTAGCGAATTTGCTGTGCAGGTGGGCGATTTTTTCGCCGTTTTTGAACACGAGCAGGCTCGGGATGCCGCGTACTTCGTTCGACTCGGCGATTTCCTGGAACTTCTCTGCGTCCATCGCGAAGAATTCTTTGTCCTGGTTGTTTTCGATGATGCCGCCGATGAAACGGTCCAGGTTTTTGCAGTCCGGGCACCAGTTGGTGTCGAACTTGATGACGGTCAGGCCGTCGCCGCCGATTTGTTCGTTATATTGTTCCAAGCTCTCGATTCGTTCCATTTGTGCATTCTCCTCTCGGTTTCGGGAAGGGGTCCGTCTACGCTGATCGGATTATTCGTAAAAGGTTACGCTCGTCGCTTCAGTAAGGATCGTTGTGCAATTCGCCCGCACCCGGACGCATCCGACGTTTCGCTGCTTGAAGCGCGCGTTCCATGTCCTGTACCGCTTCATCCACGATGCGACGGTCAACCAGATAATCCTGCACTTTCGCTTTTTCCGCCAGTCGCGCGATCTCGGCATCTTTCTTCTCCAGATCGTAACCTTGACGGCGCTGAAGCGCATTGTACTTGTCCAACAAGTCGGAAATCACCTGATAAAACCGCTCGTAATCGAGAATGACATCGTCCAGAAACGCGTCGACGTCCTCTTTCGTATACCCGCGCATTTTGACGGGAAAGTCCTTCTCATGAATTTGCAAAGCGTCGAGCTTGATGCCGAGCTGTTTGAACAGCCGCTTTTGCTCCTCAAGTTGGCGCTGATACTGCTCCTCCATGCCCATCCCTCCTTCTTTTAATGTATCATATTATTTCGTTCGATTGATGAATTTTTAATTAAAAGATTTTGCAAAATCAAAATTTAAATCGTCCATTGCCCTGCGCGGAATACGGGTTCGACCGTGCCGTCCTGCAACTCGCCGTCGATGTCCATCTGATTCGAGCCGACCATGAAATCCACGTGGGTCAAGCTTGAATTGCCGCCGCGCGCCAGCAGTTGGTTTTGCGTCAGATCCGCTCCGCCTTTCATATTGACCGGATAGCAGCTGCCGAGCGCGAAGTGGCAGGACGCGTTCTCGTCGATTCCGGTATTGTAAAAGACCCGGTTCAGGTTCGAGATCGGCGAGTCGTACGGAACCAGCGCGACTTCGCCGAGATATTTCGCGCCTTCGTCGGTGTCCAGCAGCGACTCCAGATGCTCGCGTCCCGATTCGGCGTCGAACGCGACGACACGGCCGTTTTCAAAAGTCAGCGACAGCTTTTCGACCAAGCGCCCGTTCAGGTTAAGCGGCATGGTGGACGTGACCGTTCCGTTGACGCCCGTTCGATTCGGCATCGTGTACACTTCCTCGGTCGGCATATTGGCTACGAAGTATACGCCAGCCCGGTTGGTGTCACCGCCTCCGAGCCATAGATGATCCGGTGCCAATTCGACTTTAAGATCCGTGCCCGGCGCGCGATAGTGCAAGCTTTTGTAATTTTTCTCATTCAGCTTCGCTTGCATGTCTTTCAGCGTCTGGATATGGTTCTGCCAATTCTCTACCGCATCGCCTTCGCCAACCCGATTCATTCGGAAAATGGTTTCCCACATCGCGTCCACGCGCTCGTTCTCCGGCAGATCCGCAAACACTTTGTTCGCCCAAGCCCGGGTCGGCGCTTTGATCAGGCACCATGCCAGTTGATTGGTACGAACGAATTGCTGGTAACCTTTGCGCGCCGCAGCGGCCGCTTTGGTCGCCCGCGCCACGCGGGAAGAATCGATGCCGCGATACAGTTCCGGGTCCGGTACTTTGATATGCATGACCGCTCCGCCTTCGGCTGCCAGCTTTTCCAACGCTTCGGCTTTGAACGTCGGATAGTAATCGAACGTATCCTCCGATGCGTATTCGTAACGCAGGCGGGTCGACGCTTCGTCCTCCCATTCGATCTCGACATACTTCGCTCCCGCTTCGTATGCTTTTTGAACGACCAATCGCGTAAACTCTGCCGCTTCGATCGGGGATTGCAGATGAAGAACTTGCCCCTTCTGAATGTTAACCCCTACCTTTACGACCAGCTCCGCATATTGTTCCAATTTCTTTGTAAATCCATCCATTTCTCTGCTACCCCCAAGTTTTCATCCTTATGTAAAATGAAAATTTCGAATATGAAAACATCTTCTCTTATCATAGTCAAAGATTTTGCAAAAATCCACATAGCGAATCGGTTAAGAGCTTTCGATCCCGGAAGCGATTCCGACTAGGGCGTGTCTTCAAACCTCGACGGAAGCAGATTTTGCCGAATTTTCGTGCTGAATAAGGAACTTTTCCGTAGTCGTGCCGGGTCACGTCAAGGGATACTGACGCAGTAGAGGGCGAAAAGGCGGCTAAAGATGCACGTCGTTAAGTTTGCGTGCACGACCTAAAATAGAAAAAGGGCCCGACAGCTTGTGAGATAGCCGTCGTTCCCTTTTCGATGTAAGATGTTAGATTACGCCCGCATGATGCATGGGATCACGGTTTTTTGCTTCCGAGCGGGGCAATAGGATTTGTTTCAAAAACGATGTAATCGTTAGCCTGCAACTTTTCGATGGTCTCCAGATCCAGCAAGCCCAAAGACTCGAGTTCCGGATTATCGACATCAGCAGGATAAGTTCGTCTTTGCAAAGTGCCGAATCTTTTTTTATTGTATACGCGGTTGATATAAAGGATTGCGTAAAACAGAATGAAGATGCCAAGCGCCAACATAACCAAATTACGAACGTCTTGATCCATCGTACGGAAGGAAGCATGCAACATTTCCGTCAAACCGTTATGCAGCCCGAAAGTAGCGGATACGAAAAAGAAAACCACCGCTAATCCATACGCCCAAAAAATCAAAGAAAAAAAGAAATCAAGACAGGCTCGAAACCAAGATCGGTTGCCTACGATCAGGAAGCTTTCTTCTTCATGCCGCGGTCCGGACTGTTCCATACGGCGTAACCTCCTTTCAGACGCGACGAGATAGCTCGAGGAACAGCAGCCATTACGACAAATGTATTCACCATCCAGTAAATGGCCGGGTACCAAGCTGCCCAGAAATAATACTTCAACACGCGATTGTAATTGGAATCGATCAAAAGCGCGATCAACAACTGAATCAAGCTAATGAACACCAACGCAAATGAGGTCAGCGTAAACCAGATGAGCATGTCCGTTACACTGTCGGCCGTAACCAACAATAATAGCGTAACAAAAAGCCAACTGAATGCCCAAAAGATACTAATCCATTGTTCAAGGTAAATCAGCCACATTCTGCGTTGTTTCCAGCTGAACAAGATTTTCCAATGGCGAAGAATGACTTCTTGGCCGCCCTGCGCCCAACGCACGCGCTGTTTCCAAATGCCGGATAAAGTTTCCGGCACAAGCATCCAACAAATGGCCTGCGGTTCATAGCGAACATCCCAAAAGCGTTTTTGGAGTTTCCAACTGACCGCAATGTCTTCAGTGATCATGTCGCGGTCCCATAAACCGACATCCACAAGCGCTTTTTTGCGGAAAGCGACCACGACTCCGGAGACCGTCATAACTTTTCCGAGAAGTCTTTGCGTCCGCTTAATCGCTCCGATAATCGAGGCGTATTCGACCAACTGCATTCGGCTGAGGAGATTGTTGCGGTTACGGATCGCCGGATTGCCGGTTACGGCACCGAGTCTTTCGCCGCCCTTAAAGAAATGGCGAATCAAATAATAGGGAGCCGTATCGGCAAGGAGGGCGTCGGAGTCGACGCAGATGAGGTATTCGGACCTCGAGGCGAACAATCCGACTTGCAAAGCATTGGCTTTGCCGCGGTTTTCATCCAATTGAATAGATCTGACAATCTCGTATTCTTCCGACAATCGTTTGATGATTTCCCCGGTTCCGTCTTTCGAACCGTCATTGATCAAAATAATCTCTTTCTTGGGGTAAGAAAGTCCGTTCAGGTTACGCACGGTTTCTTCGATCGTCTCTTCTTCGTTATAACACGGAACCAATATGCTGATCATCGGCCAATCGATTTCCTCGATGTTCAAAAGATTGCTTTTGGATTCTTTCGTTCTAAGAAACAGAAGAGAACCGGCCATCCAAAAAAGAGCCATAATAAACGGATACCAAAAAACAAATGCTGTTACAAGGCCATAAGGCCCAGAAAATAAATCAGGAAATCCCAATTCGGTTCCCTCCACTATCATATATAGGCATTAATTTGTGACTAAGTAACTATACATAGAATTTTAATGAAATGTCAATTTATTTTCTGGAAGAAACAGAACTTTTTCAAAGAGAATTTTTCTCCTGTTTTTGTACCTACTTTTGAAGGGTATTTGAAAAATTCATTTTCGATGTACCGACTCCTTTGCTGATCCGTTTTGCAAATCAAAGCGCTTTCTGTTATATTCGCGGCAGATATCGACCCGCCAAAGGAGCCTTGATCAATGACTACTTTTCGCTTGCTGAAAGCCCATGAGCTGCCTAATGCCGCGCAGCTTTCGAATTCCGTATTCCGTCCGAACATGAAACCGACGATGGCCGACATGTTTCCCCGTCTGTTCGCGCCGGGTATTGTGCAATCCTACGGCGCATTTACCGAAGAAGGTACACTGGCCGCGTTCATGGGGCTTGCTCCTTCGACGCTGCGCATAGGCGGAGCAGCCTCGCTTCGCGCTTTCTCGATGGGTTCGGTCTTTACCGCACCGGAGCATCGGGGAGCCGGACTAGCGGGTGAATTGCTGAATCTTTGTATCGCGCATACGCAAAAGGCCGAAGCCCCGCTGCTGTTTATCTCCGGCGAACGCTCGTTGTACACCCGCGCAGGAAGTACCTATTTTGGACGCGCCACAAAAGCGATCCTTCGCCGCTCAATCCATGATTTGTCCGCTGCAACCGATTCATCGGTTCCGGCGCAGCCATCGATTCGCCTTCGCCTGGCCGAACCGCAAGATTTGCTGCGTCTACATCATCTTCATGAATCAAATCACACGCGATTCGAAGAAAGCGCGGCAGGTATCGGCGAGCTGTTGGGCGCCTCTGCCTATTGCAACGTGCTGGGGCTGGCGCAACTTACAATCGTGGCTGAAAACGAACAGGGGCTTGCCTCCTATGCGGTACTAGGCGTGCCGCATCACGTGCAATCCGCGCTCCGGAACGGTTCCGCGCCTTCATTGAATGTTGAATCTGAAAAAAGCAATCCTGCAACGTTCATCTCCTACGGCGGCAAGGCTCAAGACACCGCTAACCTGATCCATGCCTTGCCCGACTTCTGCCGCTTGGACGAACTGCATGTCGATATTCCCTGGCAAGATCAAGATCTGGAAACGCTGCTCGAACAAAAAGGAGCCGAACTTCAATCGATCCGCAACGGCGGCACCCTACTTGTAACCGACATTCGCCTTCTGCTGGAACAAGCTTACGATCTCTGGCCGCTGCCTTGGGAAGAAGCACTCCGCGTCGATCCCGACGGTCGCGTATTCGCCGCAACCAGCAATCGCGAACTCAGTCGGGCGGAATGGTACGGCACGCTGTTCGATCCGCACTACCCTCGTCCCGGGGACATCCCAATTTGGTTCGACCCCATACCACTTCCGAATCCTTACGGATTGCATTACATCTGATATCCGGACCTTGGACTTTCCTTCCTCTCCTTTACGCGTTTGCGTTCTCCAGCTAAGGGTAATATGTATATGATGAAATAGGAGATTAACCTCCCGTGAACGCGACCCATGAAAAGGCAAGCTCAGTGAATCTCGAAGAAGAGGCAAAGCGAAGACGTGCAGCATGCGCCTACGCTCTGCCTCTTCGTCACCTGCGCGCTTTCCGTCATCTCACTGAAAACTTGCATTGCCGGAGACGATCCCCGTGTTCACCCATGATTCCACCCTATTTCCGACCCGAGCGGCCAGCACTGCGGCGCGGCTTCGTCTAAGCTTCGTAGGTTGCCGGGCGGTCCGAAAGAGAGTTGAAGAGGACTTGAAAGGCAAAGAACTGCTCAAGGATTATGTTACGGCGCATATCCCCGGGTATATGACGGCCGTGCTGCTTATCGTCGTCGCCAACGTCATCCAGTCTGCACTCCCCCTCGTTTTAGGAAACTTTACCGATGATCTTCAGGCCGGAACGCTCAATTACCATTCCGTGACGCAATTCGCTCTGCTGCTCCTAGGCATCGGCCTATCGTACGGCGTGCTGTTCGGGCTTGGCCAATACCAGGTCATGCGGCTGGGCCGGCGCTTCGAATTCGAAGTCCGTCAGAAGCTGTTCAGCAAGTTCGCCACGCTGAGCGAGCACTTTTTTTCCAAGCAAGGCACGGGCAAGCTGCTCAGCTACGTCACCAACGATGTGCAATTCGTGCGCGAATCGATCTCGAACGGCGTGACCCAGACCACCAATGCCGTCGTGCTGCTGCTGTCTTGCATCGTCATGATGGTGATCGGAGACATTCCGCTGTCGCTGATCTTGATCTGCATCAGCCCGCTTGTTTTGATTCCGCTGATTGTCGTCCGCATCGGCCCTCAAGTACGGGAACGTTCGATGCACGTGCAGGAATCGCTGGCCGGAATGACGGAATCGGCAGAAGAACAATTCGGCGGCATCCGCGTGACGAAAACATTCGGAACGGAAGATATCGCAGGCCGTCGGTTCGGCGAAAAAGTAGACTTGATTCGCAGCGCGCAACTGTTCCTCGTCCGGCTGTCTTCGCTGTTCCAGGCGGCGATCCCGTTTCTCGGCGCTCTGTCGTTGGTGCTGGCCCTGCTGGTCGGGGGCGCGCAAACGCTCAATGGCGCAATCACGCTCGGCAGCTTCGTTTCGCTGACGCTGTACATGCGCATTATCGTCGGCCCGCTCCAACAGATCGGCAACGTCATCAATATGATGCAGCGTTCCGGCGCTTCGCTCGAACGGGTCAACCGCCTGATGAACGAAGAACCCGACGTGCAGGACGAAGAGAATGCGCGCACCCTGGATCAGCCGAAAGAGATTCGTTTCGAGGATCTGACCTTCTCGTACCCCGGCAGCCGCGAACCCGCGCTGAAAGAGATCAACCTTACGATCGAGCCCGGAAAAACGATCGGCATCGTCGGACGGACCGGCAGCGGCAAAACGACTCTGGTCAAGCTGCTGCTGCGCATCTACGAACCGCCCCGCGGCTCGCTGTTCTTCGGCTGCACGGATATTCGCGACCTGTCGCTGGAAAGCTTGCGCAGCCGCCTGGCCTATGTCCCGCAGGACGGTTTTCTGTTCAGTACGACCATTCGAGACAATATCGCGTTCAGCGACCGGGAAGCTCCGATGGAAAAAGTGGAAACCGGCGCGAAACGTGCCATGATTTACGACAATATTTCGCGCTTCCCCGAAGGTTTCGAGACCCGGCTCGGCGAACGCGGCGTAACGCTCTCCGGCGGACAACGCCAGCGGACAAGCCTTGCGCGCGGATTGACCAAAAAAGCCCAGGTACTGATCCTCGACGACAGCATGAGCGCCGTGGATGCCGTGACCGAAACCGGCATCCTCGACAATCTGGTGCGCGAGCGCCGCAGCAAAACCACGCTTATCATTTCGCACCGGATCAGCGCCGTCAAGCATGCGGACGAGATCGTCGTATTGAGCGAAGGACGTATCGTTCAGCGCGGAACGCACGAAGAGCTGCTGCGGCGCGAAGGCGCGTACGCGACGATGCACCGGCTTCAAGAGGAGGGACTTCAGCATGACGAACTTGAATAAGCAGCAGACAGCGGAAACGGCTTCCAGTTCTCCACAGGAACACAAGCCGTCGACTTCCTCCACGTTAAAGCTGCTGCTTGGTTATGCCAAACCGCACCGGATGGCGTTTCTCGGCGTCACGGTCTGCGCGCTGCTGGGCATATCGGCGGAACTGCTTCAGCCGCTGATCGTCCAGATCGCGATCGACGACCATCTGGCCAAAGGCGAAGGCGGAAGCTCGCTGCTCCGGCTCGGCCTGATCTATCTGGGCATTGCCGTGATTAGCTTCTTGTTTACCTATTTACAAAACAATCTGCTGCAATACGCGGGACAAAGCATTATCGCCCGGATTCGCAAAGACCTGTTCGGGCATATTTCGAAAATGTCGATGTCGTTTTTCGATCGGACGCACAGCGGCAGTCTCGTGACCAACGTCTCCAACGACACCGAAACGATCAGCCAATTTTTCACCCAAGTGCTGCTGAGTCTGGTGCGCGACGGCATGATGCTGGTGCTCATCCTTGTTCTGATGTTCAGCCTCGACCCGCAGTTGGCGATGTTCTCGATGCTGATTCTTCCTGTCATTTTCATCGTCGCGGCCTTTTTCCGTTCTTACTTGCGCAATACGTATCAGCAGGCGCGCAGCCGATTGTCCCGCCTGATCGCTTTTACCGCAGAAAATCTGTCCGGCATGGGCTTGATTCAGTCTTTCCGTCAGGAAGAAGAACAATTAGGGCGCTTCACCGAGCAGAACCGCAACTACTGGAACGCCAATCTGCGGCAAATTCGTTCCAACGTGCTGTTTAACCGTACCTTCGATATTCTGGGCAATGCCGCGCTCGTGCTGATGGTCTGGCTCGGCGGACGCGCGGTGCTCGGGCAAAGCATGGAAGTCGGCGTGCTGTACGCGTTCGTCAGCTATATCCGCCAATTTTTCCAGCCGATCAACCAGATCACCATGCAGTGGAACACGTTCCAATCGACGACGGTCGCCGTTGAGCGCATTCAGCGGGTGTTGGAGACCGAACCGGACGTAAGCGAGCCTGGACAAAAAGAACAAATCCGACTCCGGTCCTCTTCTCTGCGCGGCGAAGTGAATTTCAACAATGTGACATTCGGTTATCGCGCAGATCGTCCCGTGCTGAAAAATCTCAACCTGCATATCCAGCCCGGCGAAATGATCGGCGTCGTCGGAACGACAGGAGCCGGCAAAAGCACGCTGATTAGCCTGTTGAACCGCTTTTACGACGTGGATACCGGCACAGTGGAAATCGACGGCGTCGATATTCGAAAAGTGACGCAAAACGATCTGCACGCGGCCGTAGGATTGATTCAGCAAGATCCTTATCTGTTCGCCGGCTCGATCATCGAGAATGTCCGCCTGTTCCGCGACGACATCACGCGGGAGCAGGTGATCGAAGCGTGTCGTTTCGTAGGCGCCCATCCGATGATTCTTCGTTTGCCGAACGGTTACGATACGCATTTGTCCGAACGGGGCAGCGGATTGTCGGCCGGGGAACGGCAGTTGATCTCCTTCGCCCGCATCGTCGTATTCCGGCCGAAAATTCTGATTCTCGACGAAGCGACCGCCAACCTCGATTCGGAAACGGAGAAGCTTGTCCAACAAGCCCTCTCTTCCGTCGCTCAAGGCCGAACCACGATCGTGATCGCCCATCGTCTATCGACGATCATGCATGCCGACCGTATTTTGGTCATGCAGGACGGCGAATTGACGGAACAAGGCACGCATGCCCAACTGCTGGCGCGCGGCGGCCATTATGCGGAGCTGTACCGACACGCAAGACAATCGGGACGCGAGCAATTGCCCGGTTGACCCAGAAAGACCTTATACGCTCGCAGCAAAAAAAGCCTCTGAAACCGATCATTCGGTCTCAGGGGCTTTAACTTCATCTACAATTAGAATTCCTATTCACTGCCATTATGTTGAGCCAAACTATCTAATCTGCGATTCGGCCCGAAACATCCAACAATACTTTCATTCGCTCTACGACCAAATTCATATCAAGCGGTTTGGTCAGGTAATCGGAAGCTCCCGCGTTCAGGCATTTATCCCGATCCTCCTTCATTGCTTTTGCAGTGAGGGCCAAAATGGGGATGTGCGCAAGTTCCGGTTCCAAACGAATACGGCGCATCGTTTCGAACCCGTCCAACTCCGGCATCATAATGTCCATGAAGATCATGTCGAACGGTCCTTCCGCGTTCAACTTATCCAACGCGTCCAACCCCGTCAAAGCGACGATAATCTCCACGCCGTGCTTCTCCAACATACTCGTCAACGCATAAACATTACGAATATCGTCGTCCACGATCATCATCCGCATGCCTTCAAACGGCATTTCCGGCTCATGCAGAGTCGGCGGGAATAACATCCCGCCCGCATACGAACCCCCGCCTTCTCCTCCTGCGGAATCCGGTACGATTCGAATAAATCGTTGGGAATCGGGAGTCGATAATTCGATAGGAGCTTCCTTTTCTTCTTGGGCGGTTACCGCCGACTCGGCTTCCTCCGGCAACAACGCTTCTTTCAGGGATGCGCTGCTTGACCAGGATCGGCGAGCGTTCAACGGCAGGAACAAGTCCGCCAACTCCCCGTCATCCTTGACGCATGGAACGTACAGACAGAATGTGCTGCCTGCACCGTAACGGCTATCGAGCGTAATTTCACCGCCCAGCAAGGCCGCCAACTGTGTCGAGATCGACAAGCCGAGACCCGTACCGCCATATTTGCGGGCAATCGTTCCGTCCGCTTGTTGGAAAGCCTGGAAGATTAACTGACGATTCTCCTCGCTGATGCCAATCCCCGTATCGCTCACGCTGAACGCCAACTGGTCGTACGCCGCGCCTTCCGGATTCACCCGTTTGCCCGGTACGCGGCCGATTCGAAGCACCACTTCCCCGCGTTCCGTAAACTTGAAAGCATTCGAGAGCAAATTGCGCAGAATCTGTTGAAGCCGCAGTTCATCCGTGAAAATGTAACCCGGCACATTTTCTTCGACCTCGATTCGGAAATCAAGCTGTTTGCGGATCGCGATTTCGGCAAAGTAACGATCCATATCGGAAGCTACTTTTGCCAGATCTACGGCAGCAACCTCAATCTGCATTTTGCCGGCTTCGACTTTGGACAGATCAAGAATGTCATTAATCAGATTGAGCAGATCCTTACCGGACTCGTGAATACTGGAAGCATACTCCTCTTCTTTCGCCGTTAACGTTCGATTCTCGTTTTCGGCAAGGATCTGCGAAAGAATCAACATGCTGTTAAGCGGCGTGCGCAGCTCATGCGACATATTGGCCAAGAATTCCGATTTGTATTTAGAGCTGATCTGCAATTCTTGCGCATACTTCTCCGTCTCTTCCACCGCGATTTCGGCTGCGTGCTTCTGTTCGCTGAGCTGTTCGTTGATACTTTCCAACTCGTCGCGCTGCGTCATCAGCTCCTGCGATTGCACCTGAAGTTCTTCCGATTGCACTTGAAGTTCTTCGGATTGAGCTTGGAGTTCTTCATTGAGCGACTGCGATTCCCGGTACAGACGTTCGATCTCCTGCCTTGCTTCCACCGTCTGAAGCGTACTGCCGAGCAGTTCGGCTTTTCGCTGCAAGCGTTCCACCTCGCCTGCTTCGAAAGCTTTCGGCGACGCCCATTCGATAACGGCTTTCACCCGGCCTCCGTACATTACCGGAATCAGCAGCACTTCGGCCGACGACGCAGAACCAAGCGCGGAAGAGATTTTGACATAGTCCGCAGGCACATCCTTCAGATGCAGTATTTTTCCTTCAAGAGCGCAGCGCCCGATCAAGCCTTCGCCGAATCGAATATCGACCGATTCGGTTCGTGCCGCATGCTCGGCGTCTTCGGCCAGAGCCGCGATTTTCGACAGCGTCTTGCGTTCGGGGTCCACCACGTAGAAAATACCGACCGGAATTTCCGTCGTCTCGGACACTTTCGACAAGAACGCGTCGGCAAGCTCGGAACTTGAACCGGAAGACTTCTCCTGAAGCAATTCCGCCAGGCGAATCAGACGTTCTTTATGCCGATCTTCGGCCTCGATCTTCGCGAGCAGAAGATTGGTCGAATCGCCCAGGTCGCCGACTTCGTCTTGGGAACGAACATCGATCCGTTCGCGCAAATCGCCGCCGACGGTGATCGAACGAATCGCGTCCGTCACTCGGGAAATCGTTTTTGAAATATTGCCTGCAATGGCGAGCGCCGCCACGATGGACACGATCCCGACCAAGGCCCACAGTCCGATCATCGCATAGATCATCCGATCGCTGTTCGCTTTCAGCTCGGCTACTCTCGCATCGGTCAACCGCTGCTCGGTATCGCGAAACGCATCGAATTGAACGCGCAGCTGATCCATCTCCCGCTTGCCCGCGTCGCCCGTGTAGTAAGCCAATACGTCAGCTTCCTTGCCTTCGGTTTTGAGTTCGATCGTGCGGTCGCCCATCTCCGCAATCCAGCTCTCGATATTGGAACGGATAAGCCCGAGGCTCTGCTGCTGGGACGCATTGTCGCCGACCAGCTCGTACAACCGGCTGTAGGTCGTCTCCCACTCGGTGCGTCCGCTCGTGTAAGGCTGCAGATAATCGCGGTCTCCGGTCAGCAGATACCCCCGCTGACCGGTCTCCATGTCCAGCACGTTTTTTTGCAGCGCGCTCAGTTCGTCATGCACCGCAATATCATGATCGCTGATAAACGCATTGGCTTCCTGAAGACTGCGCACTTGTGCGGATACCGCGAGCAGCGATAATCCCAAGCAGACCAAAATAAACAAATATCCGGCCAGTATTTTCGCGCGAATGTTAAAACGTCTTTTTTTCGGCACTTCCATGCCCTCCGCTTCGCTCAGTTTACTCTTCGATGTTTGGCGGATCGAGCCGCCGCGCACGCTGTTCGAACAACTGGTTTTCCAGCATTTCCATACGCTTGCGTTCCCAATCCGCTCTTTGCTCGGCGAATCGTTCGGATGTCTCGTCTTCGCGGATCGTCCAGAGGTCGCTCAGCAGATACCCTTCCACCTTCACAAGACGATCCGCATAAGGCCCAGTTATCCAAGCCAAACCTTCCGGAAGCAGCCTGACCCGCCGGTGCCCGTCAGCCGCTTCCGCTAATTGTCCGAGCTTGATCGCGTTCAGCATCTGACCAAACGTATACCAGTTCATGCTATTTACGTTCAATCATTTTGAAGTCGTCATAGTGGAAGCCCGGCGCTACGATACAAGTGACCAATACCGGTTCATCGCCAATCGGACGAGCCTTCTGCCAATGCTTGCCCGGAACCAGTCCCTGGAAATTCTGACCGTTAGCCGTATCGGGACCCAAGATCATTTCTTCGCCTTCAACCGGTTCTTCTCCGTCGCCGCCCAGCGTTAGAGCCAGCGGACCGCCCGTATGCCAGAGCCACAGCTCGTCGGAATGCACGACATGCCATTCCGATGCTTCGCCCGGATGCAGCAGAAAATAGATCGAACTTGCCGCAAAACGGTCTCCCGCGTATTCTTCCGGCAGCACGCTCTGCGGAATCTTAAACGAAGATTTCCAAAGTTCTTTATGCCATCCGCCTTCTATGTGACCTTCAAGCCCCAACAGTTCAACGAGCGGGGAAAGTTGGAATGGGTGTTCGGAATTCATGGGTAAGGTTCTTCCTTCCTTCAATGAAGATTTTCGAGTAAAGATTTCTGATTTCCAGCATACTATACTATCGGCTTTTCAACCAAACGATTTTTGCGCGTTAGGCTCGGCGAGACTGTATAAAATGTTACGGGCGCGACGTCTAATTTACGGGTATATAAAGGCAGGAAGAAAAACGTGCCGGAAGGAGAAATTTCATGCAACTATCCGTCGAAACAAGGCGCGAAATGCAGCGCGCATTCGAAGCCTGCCGGGAGACGATCGGAGGCTTCCCGCAGCCCTTCGCTCAGCTCGGCATTCGTTACTTGGATCGATTCGATCCAGGACTCGGAAACGGCCCCACCAATTATATCTGCTGCCTGCTCCCCTATTGGCTGCGCGAGGCGGCAGGAGCCACGCTTGAACACTGTCGGGAAATCGCCGAAGCTAACATCTTCGGTATGCTGCATTTCCATCTTCAGGACGAACGAATGGATCGTCAGTCCGGTCTGGATCGCCCTCACATCGCACTGTCCCAACTACTAAACGCAGAGATGACCGTTCGATATGCCGCGCTGTTCCGCTCCGCGAGCCTCTTCCGCGAAGCGCTGGTCTCTTGCACGGGCGAATGGGCAGCAGGACTTGCCGCCGAGCGAAATACCGATCCCTTTTACGAACATCCGCCCGATATTGCAGCCCGATCCGCTCCGCTACTGCTATGCCCGTTAGCCTTATTCTCTGATCATGAAGCTTTGCAGACGCGTGCGCTGCATGCGGTTCGCGAGACCCTCATCACCCTCCAAATGGCCGACGATTGGGCAGACTACACAGACGATCTACAGGACGGCTCCTACAACTGCCTCGTCTCGCTCTATCGCAAAGAATACGCAAACACAATCGAAACCCCGATCTCCCCCCGTGATATTGAAGCTGCCGTTTATGAAAAAGGCATGCTTGGACGCTATGCGGAATTTTCGGCTGACAGACAAGCTGAACTCGAGGACTACCGTGCAGACTTCCCTGGCTTGATCGGATTTCATGCTGCTCTGGCAGGTGATCTGGAGCGCATCGCAGCCCGGATCGAAGAAGAAAAGCAAAGGCTGTCACTGGGCGGACTGAACTATTGGCTCCTCGGTCAATAGCATTCTTTTCTCCTCTTTTCAAAACGTTGCTTTCCCGCTTGCTATCTCCTTTTATCCGTGTTATGATTTTCCATAAAAACAAAACCTTCTCAGTTCGATCGCGATTCCATGAATTTTCGATCGACCTCGGATGGACCCAACGTCACTTGTCCTCCTGTTCAACAATCATGAATTCGCACGCGAAAGGATGATGTTCAATGGCACACCTGACAACGGAAACTTTGATCAAAACCCAAGTGATTCAAAAAGCATGGGAAGATCCCGAATTCCGGGCCCGTCTGCTGGCCGATCCGAAGAACGCTCTGCGCGACGCTTTCGGCATCGAACTGCCTGACCATATTAACTTGACTGCGGTTGAAGAGTCGGCGAACGACTTCTATCTGGTCATCCCTCCGAACCCTTCCGACATTATTCCGAAAGCCGAGCGAATCACCATTGAGCCGGCAGCCATGTGGGGAACAGGCGGCTAAATCGCAACGACACGCATCCATCCTATTCACCTAACAAAAGCAAGGAGCGGGACCTCCGCGACCTCGATCTGCCGGAAGCCTCTTACTCAGAGGCTTCCGGTAAACGAATGGTTGCTTCGGTTCCCGCTCCTTTTTCGCTGCTGAATCTTAATGTTCCCTGCATCGCCTCGATGATCCGGAAGGTGACCATAAGCCCAAGGCCTGTTCCTTTTGTCTTATTGGAGAAATAAGGTTCGCCGAGCCGCTTCAACTCCTCCGGTCCCATGCCTACCCCGTCGTCGCGGATGCGGATCACGATCTCGCCGTTTTCTTTGGCTGCCGTGATCGTAATCTGACCTTCGTCCTGAAACGCCTCGATGCTGTTTTTGATCATATTGATTAATGCCTGTTTGAACTTGGACGAATTGCCTTTGACATAAAGATCGGGAGCAATGTCCAGAACCATTTTTCCGTGATGGATGCTGGCCAGCGGCGTCAATACCCCTTCGATATGACGGAATTCTTCGGCAATCGACAAGGTTTTTATATTTTCCGCACCCGGCTTGGCAAAGGTCAGAAAATCGGTAATGATTCCCGAAGCCCGATCCAGTTCGTCCAGCGCCATATCGATGTACGCTTTGTCCGACGAAGCCGAGCGCTCGCCCAGCAGCTGCAAAAACCCGCGGGTCACTTGAAGCGGATTGCGTACCTCATGGGCAACCGATGCCGCCAGTTCGCTGATAATCTCCATTTTCTCCGCGTGTTGCAGTTCATTATTAAACATTTCGAGTTCCTTCGAATATTGGAGCACCTGGTTGTGCGTCTCGGCAAAGCGTCGACCCAAGACCACGATTAGCGAAATAACGAAGACGACCATGCCCCATTTCCACCAGTATAGATCATATTGCTCTTCGGTCGCATAGTAGCGGAACAATTCGAACACTCCGACTCCCGCAAAAACAGCCAAGCCCGCGTTGAAAATCCAGGCATCTTTGTTTTTTTGCAGGCTGTATACCACCGAACCGATCAACATCGTCAGCAGTTCCACGATCATCAATCCCCCGAGCACCGTCGTTGTCAGGAGATAATAGATGGAGAAAAAGCGCTCGTTCGTCAACACGTTTCCGAATAAAAGAAGCAAACAGAAGAACGAGTAACCCAATTGTAACCGACTTAGATACAAGATAGAGTTTTTGTATCCTTTTCCGAAGATAAGCTGGAAAAAGTACAGGAAGGAAGGCAGAAGCGCGAAGAGTCCGACATCGAACAACAACTGAAGCATTCGTCCGTATTCGGGGTAAAGCGTGAATAAGAACGGAGAATACGTCGCGACGAGCAGACCGATCGACAAAATGACGAAGCTGAGCGACAGCCAAGCCTGAACATAACTTCGATGCAAAAACAGCGCGCAAATCAGCATGACCACCCCGATTAGCACAAAAGAGCCGCCGAGCATGATATCCAGCATGTCCTTGGTCAAGTATACGGTCAGCAGTTCGTAAAAGCTTCCGAATACGATGTTCTGGACGATTCCCGAACGCTCCTCCGTAAGCTGAAGGCGAATATAGACAGAGCCTCCCGCATCTTCCACGCGAAGCGGCAGCAGCAGTTCGTTCATCGCGTAACGGTATTGCCGATGCGAATCGAACAGCTCCCGGTATTCGGTATACACCACCACGTTGCGGGCGTGCGCCTTTTCGATCAACACGGCGGGAATCGGCCATTCGAGATGAGGGATATCGATTCTCACCCAGGCCCAAGCCGCTCCGAGCGGTCTGGACGGCGGCATCGATTCCTCGTCCATCGCGATCCAATCCGGCGAATGCAGTACCCGTTCGGGCGGCGTGACGGAGCCTTGCTCCCAACCGCCCGGATCCCATAAAAATTGCCATGACCCGACTTCGACCGCTGCCGCTTCGTCTTTTTCGCCGGGGAAAGCTTTTATGCACAAAAAAATAATGATCATAACTCCGATTAGAACGGCTATTGTTTTCGGTAAAGTTCGCATAAGCCCTCCTATAAGGTCCATTCGATCTTCGACCCCTCCGGGCAAGAAGATCGAATGAACCCGCGACAAGCGATTCTATTCAAACGATCTTGATCTCTTGACTTTGATCTCTTGACCTTAATCTCTTAACCTCTTGATCTATTAATCCTTTAACCTTCATTCTTCGTCCCTTGCCCTTATCTACACATTCGCCGCCGTGCCCCCGGTTCCCTGCCGTCTTTCTTCTTCCTTTTGGAATTGCGGGTAAAAAGCCCTTGTTTCAAGGTACGGGGGTCCTGTGTATAAATTATCATCTCAACAGATCCCAGGCGTGCGACTAAGCGAAATCACGATCGATCAAGGAGGAATTCAACATGAATAATTCGCATAGAGACGTGGATGTCGAAGAACGCAGAATCGAGAAAAAGTCGGACTCGAGCATGGTCGCTTCAACGTTCATCAAGTATGCCGCGTATATCATCATCACGTTCGGCATCTTGTATTTCCTCGTTCGTTATGTCTTCCCGATGTTCCAATAACCGTAAAGCAGGGTCATTCAAACGTCCCGATATGTAAAAAAACGGATTTCCTTGGCGATTGCCCCGGAAATCCGTTTTTTTGTCGTTTTATCAATCGGTGTTACGAAATTGCAAGTCCCCGGACCTGTTCTTAATCGCGATGCAACCGGTGAGCCGCATGCAGGGTAGGTCCCACGAAGGAGTTAATCGGGAAACCGTGACGAATGGCTGCGGTCACGAATGCTTTGGCATTTTTGACTGCGGTACGCACATCTGCGCCTTTTGCCAGTTCAGCCGTAATCGCCGCCGAGAACGTGCATCCCGCACCGTGAATGTAATTCGTCTCGATGCGATCGGACTCCAGCAGCTCGAATTCTTGACCGTCGTAGATCAGATCGACCGCTTTCTCGTGCAGCAGCTTGCCGCCGCCTTTGATTACGACGTGTTTCGCGCCAAGTTCGTGAATTTTCGCGGCTGCGTTCTTCATATCTTCTACCGTGCGGATCGGCGCCGTCTTCGCAAGCTGGGAAGCTTCGAACAGGTTCGGCGTGACGACCGTCGCTTTGGGAACCAGCTTTTCCAAGATGGCTTCCGCCGTATCCGGGTTCAAGACTTCGTTCTCGCCTTTGCAGACCATAACCGGATCGACCACGAAATGATCCAAAGGACGTTCTTCGATCTTGCGCGCAACCGCGTCGATGATCGCTACGGTGCTGAGCATGCCCGTTTTGGCTGAAGTCACCCCGATGCCATTCAGCACGGTGTCCAATTGGCTCTCGAGCAACTCCGCCGACATCGGCGTTACATTATGGCTCCACAGCTGCGGGTCCATCGTAACCACGCAAGTCAGCGCGGTCATTCCGTATACGTTCAGCTCCTGGAATGTTTTCAGGTCAGCCTGAATGCCTGCGCCCCCGCTTGTATCGGAACCGGCAATCGTCAAAACTTTAGGTATCGTCATCTTCCAAACGCCTCCTGGGTCTATATTGTAAGCCTGTTGGCAGCGCGAATCGAAGATCCGAACTGCCGGCCTGCTTGTCTATTCACGCTGCGCCGAATTACCGAAAAGCATCGCAGCCTTCGGTAATCGTAAGACGAAGCGTCTGTCTTGTCAACCGCTTGCCAAAGTTGATTTATCCGCTTATTCGGATTCCCCGTCCGCGATTTTCGTGCGCCGAAACGGAGCCGTCTGGTCGATCTTTTTATAATGGGCGATAAAGGCGCAAGCCAGCAGCGCCACGCCGTTGATCACGAAGATCCAGTGGATCGGAATGACCGCGCCCAGAACGCCGCCGATCAGCGGTCCGGCCATCGTGCCGAGCTGCGTCGCCGACTGATTCAAACTGAAGGCCCGGCCGCGGAATTCAGGCTTCGTAACTTGAACAATCATCGCGTTAACCGCCGGGAATACAGCCGCGAAGAACAATCCGTACACGAAGCGCAAAATGCCGAAGCCGACATAACCGGTGACAAAGAATTGCAGCAGATTCCCCACCGCGCCGCCGATCAAACCGATCATCAGCACTTTGCCGTAACCGATCTTCCCGCCGATTCTGCCCCAACGCGGCGCCATGATGACGGTCGCCACCCCCACCGCGGAAAAGACGACGCCCGAGATCAACGAGATTCGATCTGACGCGATATCCATGCCTTGCACGTAGATCGTAATGAGCGGTTCCAGAATCATAACCGAGAAGTTGCTCATCGCGACGAGTCCGAGCAAAGCGAAAAATACCGGAATGCCTGCCGCCTGCTTCAGATCGTCTCGCACCCTCGAACGAACCTTCGGCCGTTTGAATTCTTTCTCGTGCACCAGGAATGTCGCGACTAACGCCGCGATCAGTACGATCGCGCTGGAGAACAGGAAAGCATTCCGGTTGCCCAGCGTAAAGCTGACCACGCCGCCGATCAGCGGTCCGATGATGTTGCCTGAAGCGCTGGCCGTAGCCATGATGCCGAGCGCGTAACCCGTCTTCTCCTCCGGCGTATTAGTACCGACCAAGGCAATCGCTGCCGGAATGAATCCGGCAAGCAGCCCCTGGAACAAACGCAGCGCTACAAGCTGAACCGGGTCCTGCACGAAAAAGTTGATCAAATACAAAGCTGCCAAGCTATAGCCTGAGCGAATCAACATCGGCTTGCGTCCGTACTTGTCCGCCAAAGATCCCCAGAACGGAGAAATCAACGCGCTCGACAGAAACGTAATGCCGAATGCCACGCCTGCCCAGATCGATAAATACTGGTTCCCTACGCCAAGCTCGTCATGCATGAAAATCGGCAGAAAAGGGATCGAGATCGAATAGGCCATGCTGCAAAAAAATACGCCGGCCCATAACACGATCAAGTTTTTTTTCCATGAAAATTCCATCCGTCCGCACGCCCTTTCGCATGCAAGACGACGTACGCTCCTATAAGGATATCGCCCGATGATCCGAAAGCGATCCGAAGAGATCGGTCCGCCGCCTTGCCGAAGTCGACGTTCGCCACAATGCGTGCGATACCTCCGCCGGCCCAATCGCCACGCCGCAAACGCCCGTTGTTTCTAACTTATTAATTTTACTCCTATTCGATAAAAATTCCCAATCGAACCCGGAGGGTTCTAGCGAAACTAAACCCGATTTTAGGTCATATGACGCAGCAAGCTCCGCAAAGCGCAAAAGCATGACAGATCGCGGCCGGATGCTCGGATTCCCCTTTTCAAGATTGGGCAACCGTCTATCTTTTCCTGCTCGAAAACCATGCCTCGAATCAGGAAAGAGGTTACAACAACAACCTTTCGGGTAAACGTATGTATACAACGAATACGATGAACACGAAGGAGAGATGACATCATGGCTTTCGATCCGAGAAACGAATCCGACCGCGCGCACGAGCGTTTTCAATTGGAACGGGATACCCCTTACTCCGAGGAACGCGGCATTCCTGACGAAACGCTGGAATATGTCGACACGGTTCAAGAAGGCGCACCCGTCGATGCCGATCAGGCAATAACCGACCCGGAAGCGTACCCGAACCGCACGGAAGAAGATCCGCATCTGGACTCTCCTCTATTGGAAGACGTACCGGACGCCGACGATCTGCACCCGGACAGCCCCGTTGATCCGGCTGCTCCCGCTCAGGACGAACCTCACGGAACGGACCTGCTTAACGGCGCGGGCGGAGAAGAAGGCCGTGCGGAACTCGCTGCCGAATCCGAAGACCCGGACCGTCCCCTGATTACCGACGGCGACCGCGAGACGGTGCATCATCAGGATAATCTGGTGACCGAACGCGATACCGATCCGGAAAACGGGTTATTCCGCGAAGGTTCTTTCCCTTCTTCCTTGCCGGACGAAGTTCAGAAGAATCTGATCGATTCCGAGACGGACCAAGGATATCGCGATGAAGTTTATACGGACGAAGACGAATAAATTTGGATTGAAACAGATTGTTTGTATAAGAAAACGCACCGGATCAATGGCTTCCCCGCGAAGCTGTCGCCCGGTGCGTTTTTGCGTCCGCGTCAAAATAAGCTTGACCGGTTTGAACCTCCGCTTTATGATGAAGATAACTTTGAGTGCAAAGGGGAAATTTTGATGACGGGGTATGTTCTTAACTAATTAATTCCATACAGGATAGTCTTTCATCGGGAACGATCGAAAAATCGCGTCAAGCGGTTTTATTTCGTGTTGCCTGTTTGAAACTGTCCGGAATTCAGTTAAGAACAGCGAATCATTTCTCCATAAACTTGAGGCGGGTATTTTACTCTTTCGAGTTTTCGGGCCGCGCTGTAGCTGAAGCGCGGCCCTTTTGGCGTCTGCGCGCAAGAAAGGACCAGCGGCTCGGGGCCGTCTCCTTCCTTGCGCGCCGAACGCCCGCTCCGCGCGGACGCTGCGGAGTGCGGACGAATCTTTGAAAGAAACGAACGTGTTGCGGCTTTCGGTGCGAAAATTCGGCGAAACGCCGAACTTGCACGATAAGCATCGCGTTCGGAGGCACGGGAGTGCCGGAACCAGACCTCGGAAGACGGAAGATAAGCTGATCAGAGCGTCTTCGAAATCGAACCATCGATTTCGAAGACGCCGACTGGATCGGCCTGTCTTCCGTCTTTTTTTGTTTTCCGGCTATGTCCGATTCAACACTGCGCACGCTAGGGCGTACACGCCCCAATGCCAATACAAAGGAGCGATTCCGATCATGACCACCTTTTCGACAATTCAACCTCAAACGCTGGAGCGCCTCGAATACGAGCGCGTCAAACATGAATTATCCGTCTACGCCGTTTCTTATTTGGGCAAAAGACACATCGCCGAACTCCAGCCGATCACCGACGCCCGAATTCTGCGGCGACGCCTGGACGAGACCGACGAAGCTACAGGCGTACTGCGCCGCGGAGCCAGCATTCCGCTGCCGTCGCTGACGGGCATGGAGCAGATCCTCGATTTGCTCGGCTCCGGTTATGTCTTCCAAGAACAGGACTTCACGCATTTGCATCAATTCCTGCGCAGCTGCACCCAGTTGATCGACTATATGCGCGCAAAAGCCGATTGGGCACCCAACGCCGCCTCTTATGCTTCGGGCATGCATCGGCTGGAACGGCTGCAAGAAGAAATCGAGCGCTGCATTCGCAACAGCCGCGTGCTGGATTCCGCCAGCCGCGAATTATCGAAAGTCCGCCGCCGCATGGCGACCGTCGAAGAACGCAGTTCGCGCAGGCTCGCCGAACTGATGGCCAAGCACCGCTCGATCTTGCAGGAAAGCCTTGCCGTGCAGCGCGGAGGCCGCTCCGCGATTCCGGTACGCAAGGAGTATCGCAAAATGGTGAAAGGATCGGTATTGGACGAATCCTCCAGCGGCCAGACCGTCTATATCGAACCGGAAGAAATCCGTCAGTTCCACGACGAATTGGAGCTGCTGCGAACCGAGGAGGCACGCGAAGAAACGAAGATTCTCAGCGAGCTGACCGGGCTTGCCGAAGAGTTCCGCGGCGAGCTGGTCGTCAATGCGCAGCTGGTCGGCGAATATGATTTCCTGTTTGCCAAAGCCCGTTACGCGCTGGCGCTGGATGCCGTCAACGTCAAATTGAACGAGCACGGAATCATTATTTTGCGCGGCGCCCGCCATCCGCTGATGGGATCGAAAATGGTTCCGCTGAATTTCGAACTGGGCGAACGATTCCGCATGCTGATCGTGACCGGACCGAATACGGGCGGCAAGACGTTGGCGCTGAAAACGGTCGGTTTGCTTACGCTGATGGCGCAATCCGGTTTATTGATTCCTGCTGAGATCGGCGGCACTATGGCCATATTTACAGGCATCGAAGCCGATATCGGCGACGGACAAAGTATCGAACAAGCGCTCAGCACCTTTTCCGCCCATATACGCCGAGTCAAAAGCATTCTGGAAACGGCCGACCGCCGCTCCCTGGTACTGATCGACGAAATGGCCTCCGGCACCGATCCGGGCGAAGGCGTCGGCTTATCGATCGCGGTGCTGGAAGAACTGCGAAGACGCGATTCCTGCGTAGTCGTCACGACTCATTTTACCGAAATCAAAAACTTCGCTTCGGCGACGCCAGGTTGCGAGAATGCCCGAATGGAATTCGACGCCGAGACGCTGCAGCCGCTCTATCGCTTAACGATCGGCGAAGCCGGGCGCAGTTATGCTTTCGCCATCGCCAAAAAGCTCGGCATCCCGGATGCCGTGACGCAGCGGGCAGAGGAATTGACCCGGCGCGCGAAGGCATTGGAGGTCGATCCGTCTCAGCAGATGGCGGCAGCGACGACGGAGAACCTTTGCGATTCCGGGGAGCTAGTTTCCAATGATCTGACTACTGCGCCCCGTAACCTCGTACGCGAAGATCCAGCGCTTTTGCCGGGAGCCTCGCTGCGGCGTACAGAACCCGAAGCTGCAACGCCTTCAAAATCAACAGGGGTGACAAGCGACGGGATTTCCGATGCCGAAGAAGCCCTTTCGAAACCCGCAGCCTTTCGTATCGGGGACAGCGTCTTGATTCCTTACCTTGGGAAGACGGGGATCATCTATGCGGAGGAAGACGGCATGGGCAATATCGGCGTACAAATTCAAGGCAAAAAAATACGCATCGCCCGCAAACGTCTCCAGCCGCATATTGCTCGCGAGTCGCTGTATCCGGACGATTATGATCTCAGCATCGTGCTGGACTCCAAAGAGAACCGCAAGAAACGCAGTAAAATGGAACGCAAACATATGGAAGGCGTAACGATTGAGCAGTCCCCCGACGAGCGCGGCGAAACTTGGCGGCGATAAAGTCGAAGAGTTGATGAACTTTCAGCAACAACGATGACGGAGAAGATTGGTGCATATAAGCAACAATTCAGGTGGCAAAACAACGAAACGACGATCATTGCTGCATATAAGCAACAATTTCAGCGAAAAATACCGAAAAGCGCTCTACGGAGCAATAATTGTTGCTTTTTCGCATAAATGAAAATGAATTCTGGCGAATTACGTAAAATTGTTGCTTTTTAGCAAGATTGCCGAGTCCATTTTTTTCGGAAGCGACAATCGTCCAACGTACGCGTTAGTACGTTTCGTGAAAGTTCAGTTCATTCACATCATTTGAAAAAAATTAAGCGCTCCCGCCTTTAAGCAAGAGCGCTTGCAAGTGTGGAGAAAACCCAACGTAGCTAGAAGCGAGAAGACGGAGAGAGAAATTCAGTGAAAGACGCCTTTGAACTTGGAAAACTTCCATAATAAAATTCAAATCCAGTTTTCCAAGTGAGACAGCGACTTGAACGAATTTCTCTCGCAGTCTTCTCGCTTCCCCCACCAAAGCGACTTTCTCGAAGACATCCCGAAGCGCTCCCGTTTTCAGCAGGAGCGCTTTTTTAAAACTTTTTATATAGCCGCAACCAGCAGTAACCTCACAATACCTCTATCGCATTAACCGCACTCACCCGCAAATGCTCCAGCACGAAAGCAAGCGCCAATTCCGATTCGTCCAACATCGACAGCTCAATCGTACGACTTTCGCCCGGCAGCAGATCAAAGTAGTTGTCGCTGAAGCGAACGCGCCCGAGCGGCAGTTCCAGCTTGACCATGCGCGCGAATGAACCCGAAGCTTTTACGGTAACTTGGCAGCGAGCCGCTTCGTGTTCGACATGCTTTTCCCCTGACTGAATCGTCGCTTCGGCCAACGGTTCGTCCATCAGCCAAGCCGCCCGAATATCCCGTTCTCCCGCCTGCCGTTCCTGCGGGGCCGCGATATGAACTTCCCATGCAAGCTCCGCCGCTCCAAGCTTCAGCTCCCGATGATCGCGCAGCATGTACGTTTGTTCGAACCCGGCCGCTCCCCCGCTGATCCAGCGCAGCCGAATCACCGCTTCAGATGCATCCGTTCCATTCAACGCCTCTGCTTCGCCGATCTCCCCAAGCATCTTAGGCCCGCGCAGCGCGCCTTCCGAGCGGAAACGATACTCCCCAACCTTTTCCCCGTCAAAATGCCACACTTCCAGCACGGCTTCTACTTCGATCGGCTCAAGCCCGTCGTTGACCGCCCATACTTTCAACGGTTCGCCCGGCTCGTGTTCCAGCGACAGCAGCAGCGGATGATAGAACTTTTTCGCGTAATAATAGGAAGCTTTCGGCAACAGTTCGTAGTCGATCATCGCCCAGCTCGTTCCCGGCCAACTGTCGTTGAGTTGCCAGATCAGACTGCCTCCGCTGCGCGGGTTGCGCCGATAATGCTCGACCCCGTAACGCAGCCCTTCCGCTTGGGTCAGCATCGAAAAGTTCATGTATTCCTCGATATCGCGCGGGATGCCGGTATAACCTTCCATCAGCAGAATACCTTTAAGATGATTGGTGTCCTTGTTGCGGTACGCCATTTCTTCTCCGCCCCAGACCAGTTCGCCCGGCGGCATGTTTTTCTCCAGCGTGTAACGGTTGGCCGAAGCGTGCATGCCGAATTCGCTGCTGAAGAGCGCCATGTCCTGCTTGTAATTTTTGAACGTGACACCTTGAATGCTGTAATCCAGAATCGGCGCTTCGCCGAATTTTCGCGGATACACGGAGCCATGCCACACCTGCCAGTTATGCCGGTCGCCGACTTCCGGATCGTTGGCGTCATTGCCTCCGAACGGCGAAGACGGCCAGTAGGGACGGTTCGGGTCGAGCAGCTCCAGCACTTCCGGGATCAGCTCGTGGTAGATCAGCTCGCCGTAAAAGTCGCTTTTGATATCCCCGCCCGCCGTCTTCATATCGTACAGCCAATCAATCTCGTTGTTGCCGCACCAAAGCGCGAGCGAAGCTCGTCCGCGCAGCCTTTTCACATTGTATTCCACTTCGGCGCGCACATTGTTCATAAAGTCCTGATTGAAGTCCGGGAACAACGCATTGGCGAACGCAAAGTCCTGCCAGACCAACACCCCTTGACGGTCGCATTCCTCGTAAAAGACTTCCTTTTCATAAATGCCTCCACCCCAGATCCGCAGCATGTTCATCCCGGACTCCGCCGACAGCGCGATCAACTCCCGGTAACGGGAATCCGGAATCGCCCCGATCATATTATCGGCGGGAATCCAGTTGGCGCCCCGAGCGTAAACCGGTTGATTGTTGAGGAAAAAGCGGAACGCCGCGCGGCCCTCTTCGTCTTCGGTCCGCAGTTCGATCGTGCGCACCCCGACTGCCTGTGTCATCGTATCGATCAGCGCGTCTCCCGCATGCAGCTCCGCCGTCAGCGTGTAGCGATGGGGATCGCCCAGATCGTGCGTCCACCACAGCTTGGGGTCGGGCAGCACGACCGACGCAGCGAACGACGCTTTGCGGCGGTTTGCCGGACGAAGATGCGGAGCTTGAGCGCTGCGCACGCTTGACGCGCCGAAGAATGTCTCGGATCGGGTTACGGAGAAAGGCGAAGTCTGTGGATTCGACGATTGCAGCGCATGCGGCGAGGTACTGGAACCCGCACCGTCGCTTGTCGAGCGGTCGAATGATGGCTTTTCGTCAAAGGCCGCCTCGGTCGAACCATTCGCGCAATAGGCGCCGGGCGCCCCTTGCTCCGTCACTGCCGCTTCGTAGACCACATTTCCGTCTGAGTCTTCCAACTTCAATTGCAACGTAAGAGGGACATCTTGCATGCCGCGATACGTCTGGATCTCGGCCGAAATATTCAGCTTGGCTTTCTGTTCCGTAATCGAAAGAGTTTCAACGAATACGCTTTCGATCTTGGCCTGCAAGTGTCGCTTCAATCGCACGCCGCCCCAGATCCCGACCGTGACCAGACGCGGACCCCAATCCCAGCCGAAGTTCATCGCCGCTTTGCGCAGCCAAGGACGTTCTTTCGTATACGAAGACCAGTCGAAGCGTTCCTTATCCTTCTGATGCGGAAGCAGCGGGTCGAAACGGACGGCGACCATGTTCCAACCGGAGCGAATTACCCTCGTTACGTCAAAAGTATGCGCCATCAGCATATTGCTGCTCCGGCCGATTTCGTGTCCGTTGACGAAGATCGTCGCGAAGGTATCCAGTCCGCCAAAAGTCAGCTCGAACCGCTCGGCCGCGTCCTTCGTCAATTCGCCGCTATATTCGAAACCGCGTCGATACCACCATTCCCGGTCTTCGACCCAGCGGCTTTTCAGATCGTTATGTCCGAAATAAGGAGGATCGATCACCCGACGCTGCGTCAACGCGCTATGTACGTCTCCCGGCACTTGCCCCGTCATCCAGTACCGATCGTCCAATCCGGGCGCCGCATTCTCCTGCGAAGGCGCAGCCCCCGGCGCGAAGTCTTTGATTCTCCAGTTTCCGTTCAATTCCGTTATTCCGGCTGCGTTACTGACATTCGTGCCCATTCTTGAATTCCCCTTTCGAGATAACGCTTTCAACATGCTCCCTTAAAATATCATAACGCGCGAAACAGGTACAGACGCAACTTCGCGACATGCTATACTGGATCTGGAGCATAGGCGCAAGAAGCGTGAATGATACAACGAAACCACAAACGGAGAGGACGATTCGGATGATCATCGGAGCAATCGAAGCAGGCGGAACGAAGTTTGTTTGCGGAATCGGCAATGAACGCGGAGAGATTTCGGATCGGATCAGCTTTCCTACGGAAGAACCGGAGAAAACGACGCAAAAAGCTGCCGATTACTTCAAGGATAAAGGAATCGAAGCACTCGGCGTCGGTTCGTTCGGTCCGCTCGATCTCGACACAAACAGCAAGGCTTACGGCCATGTGACGACGACTCCCAAGCCGGGCTGGGCGAACTACGATCTGCTCGGGCATTTGAAAAAAGAGCTGAACGTTCCTGCCGGATTCGATACGGACGTCAATGCCGCCGCTTTCGGCGAAGCTCGCTGGGGTGCGGCTCAAGGCTTGGACAGCTGCTTGTATTATACCGTCGGTACCGGAATCGGCGTAGGCGTCTATGCCGGAGGTCAATTGATCCACGGGCTGGTGCACCCGGAAGGCGGACACGTGCTCGTTCGGCGCCATCCGGACGATACGTTCGCGGGCGCATGCCCGTACCACGGCGACTGCCTGGAGGGCATGGCCGCAGGCCCCGCGATCGCCAAGCGCTGGGGACAAAGCGGCGACAGCCTTCCCGAAGATCATCCCGCTTGGGACATCGAAGCCCATTATCTGGCCGAAGCGATCACCGGAGCGATCCTGCTGTTGTCGCCGAAAAAGATTATCCTCGGCGGCGGGGTTATGCACCAAAGCCAACTCTTCCCGCTGATTCGTCAAAAGGTGGCGAAGAACCTGAACGGATATGTAGCTTCTTCGGTATTGGACGATCTGGACAGCTATATCGTGCCTCCGGGTTTGGGCGACAACGCCGGCTTGGTCGGCTCCATAGCGCTGGGCGTGGAAGCGGCTGGACGGTTTCGAGCTTAGGTGACGCTGTGGGAGAAATTACCAGCATAGGCTTCCGAAGTGCATTTCTTCGAAATGCTTCACAAAATGCTGTCTCGCGCAAAGAGCGCGCTCAAAGGCATTTTGACCTGAATTTCTCCCTCCGCTGCTGCCCACCGTGCAGGCGCTTCTTTAAATAAATTAATTAAAAAGATTAACAATAAGGACGGTTTGCAGGCCGTTTTAGATGTTTGGTAGATAGATAAAGGCATGAATAAATTGCATATATGCGCCAAACTAAAAGGCACAGCCCCATAATCGGCTGTGCCTTTATCTTGCTGTTGCTTTTCTTTTGCCCTTGTCCTTTAAAACCTACCATCCACGTGCTGAGGTGAGCGGAGGGGTGAAGGAGTCGTAGAAGCGAAGCGTTCGCCTTTGAAAATGGGTTTCCTACCTCCAGCTTGTTTTATACAATCCGAGGAAACCCATTTTCAACACGCGATCGAAGACCCTTCAGCCCGCAGCGCCTCCCACCTCAAGAACGTCTCCCCCTCCGCCAATATCGGTACCCGATCCGAAACATGCTGTTGAGCATGATCAAGCCGAACAAGATGAAATAGATGATTTTGTTGTCCATGACAAGCTCGTCATTCAACAAATACACGATGGCGGCGGCTGCAAGCAGGAAAAAGACGAAGTCCGCGGCAGTCATGAGCTTGATCAATCGTTCCGTACCCGGATTGCTTGGATGCTTGTCCATTAGCTTCCTCCTTACTTATTCTCGTTCTTGTCCTCCAGCTTCGCTTCCACTTCGCCCAGATCGAGCGTGGCGCTTTCGCCGAACCAGGAGACCAGCTTGACACGGGCTTTGCCGCGCGTGTCGTCGTTGATCAGCTTCGCGACGACGGCGACGGCCGCGATCAAGGTGCCGAAATCGTCCGTGTACCCCACCACCGGAATAAAGTCGGGGATCAGATCGATCGGGGCGATGAAGTAGGCCAGTGCGCCGACGATGACCGATTTCGCCCACGGCGGAACGTCTGCGTCTTTGAGCGTGTAGAACAGCAGTAAAGCTGCATAGACGACTTTGACGCCTGCTTTTTTGCCGAACTTTTTGACTTTTTCCCAGAACGAGCCTTCCGAATACTGCTTGCCATAGCCTTTGATGCGTTCGTTCAATTCAGCTTCGTTGATCGGATCGCCTGCTGACTCTATTACTGCGGCTTCTGCCGGATCTTTGGCATTCACGCCGATTCCGAGCTTAACGCGGCCGTAATCGGACACGCGGTCTTTCCAGGTTTTTTTGTCCGCCATATCGGCATGACCTCCCTTATGCGATGTTTCGGGCGACCGTTTATACGCGAGCGCCCGGATGCTATTTTTACCCTTCAAGCTCTCATCTTCGATCGCCGCGAGCCGCTGTTCGAACTGCGGTTCGCCGAGCGTCCCTCATGCGTTTTGGCGAACAATCGGATGCACCAGTTGGCGCACAGCAGCGAGAACGCGACGAACAGAATGGACCAGCCGATTGCCGGCACGAAGGTGTCCTGCGCCAGCAGCGCCGCATCGCCCGCCGCTCGCGGAGAAGTGATCGACACCCAGGCCAAGTAGAGGGAACTCGTAATCGACTCCTCCAGCGTCAGGAAGCAAAGAAGCATGTAGTAGAACTTGCGCAGCGGCTCCCAGACGAAGTACATCAACACGTTTAATGCGATAAATCCAATCAGCCAGACTACGCCGAAGCCGTCATGCACGTACAGGATCAACATGATCAAAGCAACGGCCGTCATCAGGATCAAGCCTTGCTTTTGCTGTTTTTTGTAATAGCCGTAGAACAGCAGGACGGCAAACAGCGAAGCGGACATGTATCCGGCCAAGGAGACAAGAATCGAACTCCAGGTCGAATACGTCATGACGTAGGTGGCTCCGCTGTGGTTCGCGTTCAAGTCGATCGACGAGACATGACCCGACGTGGCGAGCGCGACCACCGCGTGACCGAATTCATGGATCATCGTGTTCAGATTGCGAAATAACGATGAAAAAGGAATCAGTCGGGTCAGCACCGCCGCGACCAGCAGATACAGCACCAGTTTTGCCCATTTTGGCATGAAACAACCTCCTCGAACGGATCGCGAACCGCCGCCTTGCCTGAACGGTTCGCGGTGACTTTCCAAAACTTTTATATCATTTTATGCGTTCAACGCGTTCTCGTTATGTTACGACCAAGCACAGGGCAAGGTTCCGGCTTATCGGATTTTCGCTTAAAAAAGTAGGGCCTATGCTCACCCCGCTTGGCGTTTCAACTCTCCGACACCTTTTCAATAACAATCAGGCAGGTGCTGTCCGGCAGCGAAAGCTCATGGCCTGCGTCGTCCGTCACCTTTACTTTGTCTTGCAGCGCCAGCGTGTACCCTTCCTGTAAAAAGTAGCGGCTTACCACGATTTTCGCCTGCTCTCCGAACAACTCCGCGATACAAGCTTCATACTGCGACGGCGTCATATACCCGAATTGCTCCTGCACCTCGTGCACATACGCTTCCTCGCCCCAGGTGTAGGTGTACAGAAACTCCATCGCGTCGTTGACCGGCATGCGGACTTCGTTCGGGCCGAGCTGCTCAAACTTGATCTCCCGCCCGACAAAGTCTTCGGCGTATCGCGCAAGCTTCTCCGGCGCTTCCGGGTCGGAGAACGTCAATCTTCGCGTCTGCTCCTCAGGTTCCGTCATGATCCCGTCTCGAATAAGGATACGCCCGCCGACGGGGATCAGTTCGAACGCGCTTTGCAGCGCCGCCCGGACGGTTTCCAGATTAAACTTTTGCCCGTTGAACGGAATATACGAATACAATTCATGCAAAATGGAGGAAAACACCACCGTATCGATACTGCCCGGCTCGATGCTTTGCTTCAGATTGAGCGCGTCGCCTTTGAGCACCCGCCAGTTGCGGTTCTCCAATCGTCTGCGCCGCTCCAACGCTTCCACCACGTTTTCGCTGATATCGACGCCGATCGCTTGTTTGTCCGGCAGTTCCTGTTCGATCAGGTCGAGCAGCACGCCGCCGCCCGGACCGATATCGAGCACGCGCGAGCCGGAAATGTACGAAAGCAGCACTTTTTTGTCGTCCGCCGAACTGTTCATCGATTCCAGATACTCGTCTTCGTTGTGGAAACGGTCATACGCGTCGCGCCGCAAGCCGAACAGATCCATCAGCATGAGCACGGCGCGTTCGTACAGCGGCGATTTCTCGGCTTCCACGCAGAAATCGATCAGCTTTTCCGCGGCCGGAGAGAATACGAAGCCGAAAAAGCACGTATCCGTATTGCCTTTTTCCCGGCTGACCCGATGATGCAGATGCGGACTGTTCGCGTGCCGCCCGCCTTCCAGCACGGCCGCCCAATCCAGCTCGCGCAGATACTTTTCGATGATCCGTTTTTTGTACAGATTGATCTTTTTGACGCCTTTATAATCGTAGTACAAGCCGTGCATCAAGCGCTCGAAGCTGATATGCCGGGCTTGAGAGCCTTCGTCCGCGCCGCGCAGGGCGAGCAGCATCATTTTGACGAACTCCTCCAACGAAAACTCGCTCAATGCCGCCTCGACGTACCAGAGCGTTTTATCGTTTAAGCGTGCAAAAGCCTGCTCCGACCCGTTTTCGACGCCGGATGCTTGGAGCGCTTGATCCACTTCTGCCAGCCCGCCGTCAAAATCCTCGCCGCGCCGGATCGACTCCGTGCGCAACCGCCGCAATCGTCGCCGCAATCCGTCGCCCTCCGGCACCGTGCCGAGCGAGACATGCAGCACGCAAGCTTCAAGCTCGGCGGCCACGGCTTCCCACAGATCCTCCGACACGGCCCCGATTACGCAGCGGTTGAGCGCCATCAGCAGCCGGGCAAGTTCGGTCTCGGTCAACAGCCCTTCGTCTACCGGACCATGCAGCGGCATATTCGCGGCAAAAGGCACTTCGCCCCGCAAATATTGGCCGAGCAGCCCGTGCGTGCGGATCAATAGCGCGGTCAAGCGGCGGCGGTCCCCGGCGCTATCCGTCGACTTTTGCAGATACAAATCCGCCGAACCTTCATTATGTACAAACACGTTAATGCCCTGGCGCTGCCAGCCGATCCGATCGAGCCTGCTGCCGCCTTTTGCCGTCTCGCTCCAAGCCAGCACTTCTTCGAGCAGCTCTTTCATCCAAAAGGACATGCGCTCTCCCTGCAAAAGCTCCAAACTTCGCTCCACGTAAGCCAGTACCGGATTCAACTGCTCCAGTTCGCCGATCGAGCCGATCCGTTCGTAATTGACGATGTACTCTTCGGCGGACGCCAAAATATTCAGCCACGCCGGAAGGTCGATTCTGCGGGCTTCTTCCTCTTCTTTTTCCATATAGCTGCGGATCTGTTCCAGGGCGCTTGGCATGATGTTCGCTCCTCTCCATTCTCCATCTTTTCGCGATGATCGCTATAATCTCTATTATGATACCCCAAATCAGGGCGGTAAAAAAATCGGAAGACGAAGCGAGAGAACTTCGAAGCAGCATGCGTCTTAGCAGTAAATCGTCACGGAGGAGGAAAAGGAGTGGAACTGCCGGATGACCGGATCATCGTGGATGCCGTACTCGCGGGCGACAAGCAGGCTTACGCGGACATCGTGGATCGGTATAAAAATAAATTGTACGGATTATTTCGGAAAATGGGACTGAGTGAAGCGGATGCGCAGGATCTGACGCAAGAAACGCTGTTCAAAGCTTACCGCAAGCTGGATTCGCAGCGACCCGAACAAAGCTTTTCCGCCTGGATGCATACGATCGCGCTTAATTTGTTTCGGGATCGCGGGCGAAGAAAAGTTCCTGTTCCGCATGAACCGATCTTGGAGACTCCCGCACCGAAAAAAGACACGCCGGAAGAAAGTCTCATGCGGACTGAATTGCGCGAAGAATTGGATCGACTGCTCGATATGCTGCCGGAACATTATCGATTGGCGATGGTGCTGCGTTATGTCGGTCAACTGAGTCACGAAGAGATCGCGGAGCTTATGGGCATGAACGTCAGTCAGGTGAACAACGCGCTGTATCGGGCAAAATGCAGCTTACGCGGCAAGATCAAAGCGAAGGAGGGAATGCGCTATGAATTTCCGATCGCAGTCGACAACGGCAAAAGTTCTGCACGATAAACGCAGTTCGGAAGGGAACGGAAGCGGGCAGGTTGGCGGTGAGAATTCGAATGAACATTTTTCGGATAAACAGCACCCGTACGCTAATGAGGATGCACGCAAAAATGACGAATATACCGCTCGCGAAGACGCGCAGTGGACATCGCTCTTCTCGCAGGAAAAGCTGCCGGATGATTTTACGGAGCGGTTTATGGCTGAACTGGAAGGGGTCGATATGGATTCGGTGCCGGAGGTCCCTGTCGAACAGGCGGATAACGATAAACAGGACCCGGAAGCGCCGACAACCCTTGAAGATCCCGGCAGCTCTCCCGAACGGAAAGTTCCAAAAAAACGAAAAAGTCGTAAGCCTTTGTGGATAACAGCGGCCGTCATCGTATTCCTTGCCGGAGGCATCCTGCTGTCTACCCATCCCACGATCGCCGAGCATGTACGCTCTCTTTTCTCCAAAGACTCCATGGCCGATAAAGGGATGTCCGAAGCGAGAGACGCTGGATTTTTGACCAGCACCAACGTTTTTGCTACGGACGAAGCGAGCGGGTACACGGTCAAGGTCGAAGAGCTGATTGCGGATTCCACCCGGTTGGTTGTCGGGCTTACTGTATCGGACAAGCACGGTAATTCAGTTGCGGGTCAGTTGACCCAAGGACAGGGTAATCAATTTCGGATTCGGGACAGTCAGGGAGAGGTCGCATATACCAGCTCGATCGGCGGGAACTCGAGTCTTGACCAGATCGAATTCAGGTTTGGGCGTCCCGCTGTCGGCCAAAGCCTATCGTTGGAAATTGACGCAAGAGAACTTCTGATCAGTCCCGGCGAAGCATTGAGCGATTCCAAACGACAGAAAGTCGGCGGCCTTTGGACGTTAAACGTCGACATCGACCTGACCAAGGCCGCAGACGTTTCCATAATAACCCGTTTGAACGAATCTTACGAAACGCCTGCCGGCGTGAAAATCAATATGCTCGGAGCAACTCGCACGCCCAGCGGAGGTGCGCTCGAATTCGAAACCTCATTGACACCGGAAGCGCAAAAGCGAGGAACGGAAGGCATCCAAAGCAAGCACGAGGTCCTGTACCGAATCGAACGGACAGACGGCGAAGAATTGCCTTGGAATTACGGCTCTTACGATTTCGCTTCGCCCGTTTTCGATCGTTGGACCGGCATCAATCGCTGGTTTTATCGGTTCAGCAATTTCTCTTACACTACGGAACCGCTGCGCTTTGTACTGGAAGGTTATATGATTCGGGAAAAAAGCGACGCCTCGGTCAGCTTTGACCCGTCTTCCCTTTCTGCCCAAAATCCTGCGGTGTTCAAGGATTCCGGGGACGAGTTCGAACTGACCGGGATGACCGTCGGGCCCGACCCCAACAGGGAGGGTAGCGGAGCTGCCGATATCCCTTCTGCCGGGATCATCACTTTCGGAGGAAGTTATAGCAATCCTGGCTTCCCGACCGACGATTGGATCGCTTTGGACGATGCCGGAAACGAGTATCGCGTCCAATTCCGCGGAGCCTTAACCATAGGAGATCCGAAATTGGAAGGTAGCCAGACGTTCATCGTCGAGGGTCTGGAGACCATGCCAAGCAAGCTGACGCTCAAACGTACCGAAGTGCAGCATCTATACCGCGACGGGGAATGGTCTTTCGAGATTCCGCAGACCGGAACGCCGGGCGTAGTGCCGGAATAAAACAACAAAGACGCAGGCGACCGGAACCGATCCGAACCGCCTGCGTCTTTGTTCTTCCTTTTCACACTGCTCAACCTTTCAATCTCCCCATCGACAGATTCACCCGATAGTTCCCGTAATTCAACATATCCTGCAAAAATCCGTTCAGTTCCTCCATCGTACGCGTACGCGTCAACAGCAAATAACACCCTTCGCCGTTCGTCCGATCCATTCGCACAACGCGTTCATCACCTTGAGCGAACGCGAGAAACGCGGCGTGAATCGTCCCCGCATCCAGAAAAACGGTCACGTATGCTTCGACCGCCAGCCCGACTTTCGCCGGATTCCAACGCAGCGTATACCCTTCGATCACGCCGCTTTCGCGCATTCGCCTTACTCTTGCGCCAACGGCCTGTCCGGTTAAATGAACCTCTTCCCCGATTTCTTTGTGCGTACGGGTAGAGTCTTCTAGCAACAAATCCAAGATGCGCAGGTCCGTGTCGGCAAAAGAGGCGTCGGCAACCGATGACCTATGCTGTTCGCTCATCAATCTGTCGCTATGCCGCACGCTTGCCGCTTTGCGTTCTTGCCGTATCCGTTCACGCTCCGTCTGCGGATTTTCATCGTTAATCATGTCGCTTCCTTCCTTTTCGTCATCCTTATTTTCACGCCGAAAACATAAAGCCCCGGATCGTTTCACCGAAGCGTGTCCTGGCGGATTTGGCGTCTTTATAATGAAAAGTATATCACGGCCTACCGCTCTCGGCCTCTTTTGAGATCGCGAGACAAGCGGCCATCAGGAGGTTCATCATGAAAATCACCCTTATCCGCAATGCGACATTATGGCTGGAATACGGCGGCCTGAATTGGCTCGTCGATCCCTCTTTCGCCGACCAAGGCTCTACTCCGGCAATTCCGCATGTTCCCGATTCCCGTCCCAACCCGCTCGTCCCGCTTCCGGTGACGTCCGAAAGCCTTTCCTCGCCCGACGTACTGCTGTTGACCCATCTGCATCCGGACCATTGGGACGAACCTGCGGCCAAAGCTCTGCTTGCGGGACGCGGCGGTTCGGAGCTTCCGATTCTGGCCCAACCGGGCGACCTTGAGCGAATCGCGTCATTCGGCTTCTCGCATGTGACCGAAATCGAAGACGCGCTGGCGTACCGAGGCGTTACGATCACGCGCACCTCCGGTCAACACGGCATCGGCGAGATCGGGCAAAAGATGGGACAAGTCTCCGGTTTTGTTTTCCGTGCTGACAACGAACCGACGCTGTACATCGCGGGCGATACGATCTGGTGCGACGACGTCGTTCAGGCGCTCGACGCGCACCGCCCCGATGTCACAATCGTCAACGCCGGCGGCGCGCAATTCGGCGAAGGCGATCCGATCATCATGACACCGGAAGACGTTGCGTCGGTTTGCCGCCACGATACGCATACCGCCGTAGTCGCCGTGCATCTGGAAGCGATCAACCACTGCCGGACGACGCGGGAAACGCTGGCGACCGAAATGAAGCAGCAGGGGCTTCAAGATCGGGTACGCCTCCCGGACGACGGGGAAACGTTGGCTTTTTAAACGGAACGTCAAACGACATAAAAAGACGCGCACGGGGAAAATTTCCCTGTACGCGTCTTTTTTGCTGAGTCGGCCTGCTGGATTGATCTATTTCGGCTCCACGTATTCCTGCATGTCGCGCAAGTTGGAGATCGGCGAAAACCAGCCTTGCTCGCCCTCGTTGAACCGCACGCCGTACAGACCCGACTTTTCGATCTCTTGAAGCCAATTGATCATCGGATCGACCTGCATTTTGGCAATCAACACCTGCCCGCCCGGCGTCATCAACTGATTGTTGCGCGCGAACACCTGGGCATGCATCGGATCGGTAAACAGGAAAGCCCAGCCTTGTCCGTCGACGTTGCCGAAAAACGGCTCCGGCTGCTGCGGATTGTCGCTCGGCTGCATCAGAATCAACCAGCTGTCCAGCTTGAATGCTTCGGCCCAGATCAACGTCTGTCCTTCCGCGAACGGAAGCTCTCTCGCTTGCTCTACCGTCACGTCAAAGTGCGCAGCAAGATCGGCCGCCTCGCGCACCTGCTGCTGTTGTTGCGGATTTTGTTCTTCAGTCATGATAAAAAACTCCTTTCGATACTGCTCGGTAATGAACACTTCTATTCATTGTACCGAATCGAGGAGGAGAATGCGAAGCGGAAGTCAATTATAGTCCGATTCGAATAAGTAGGTCTCGGTCGCCCACGTGGTGCTTTCTGCGAATGAACGACTAAGAAATCTCTTTTGAAGATACTTATCTTCACCCGGCTTACGCTGATACGCAGCTTTTTACCGTATATATTTTAACTTTTCCTTCTATTAATAATAGCAAGCTGTTTACTTATAAAATATGTTCGAACATCTTCACGACTTCTTCCTTCGTCGGTTGGAACGGATTGCCCGGAGCGCAGGCATCCTTCATCGCGTTATCCGCCAGCAGGTCAAGGTCCGGATCATCCACGCCCAGCTCCGACAGCTTGGACGGAATGCCGACTTCGCGGGACAGCTCGGAGATTTTGTCCACGACGTAGCGTGCGCACTCCGTATCGCTTTTCCCGGAATCGTCCAAACCGATCGCCCGAGCAATCGCACGGAACTTTTCCGGTACATGCTTGGCATTTTCCGCTTCGACGAACGGCAGCAGCATCGCGTTGCACACGCCGTGCGGCAGATCGTAGACGCCGCCGAGCTGATGCGCCATCGCATGCACGTAACCCAATCCGGCGTTGTTGAAGGCAAGGCCCCCAAGGAAGATCGCATACACCATCTGCTCGCGGGCTTCGATGTCGTTGCCGTCCTTCACGGCGCGCGGCAGATAATCGAAGATCAGGCGAACGGTAGCCAGCGCCGTCGCGTCCGTAACCGGATACGCGCCCGGCGTGACCAGAGCTTCGACCGCATGCGTCAGCGCATCCATCCCCGTAGCGGCCGTCAGGTCGGCAGGCTTGCCGGTCATCAGCTCCGGATCGTTGATCGAGACGGAAGCCAGCGCATTTTTATCCACCATGACCATCTTCACTTTGCGCTCTTCGTCCGTAATGACATAGTTGATCGTGACTTCGCTGGACGTGCCTGCCGTGGTATTCACCGCAACGATCGGCATCGACTTGGCTTTGGATTTGTGAACGCCTTCATATTCCGTGATATGGCCGCCGTTCGCTGCGATAATCCCGATGGCTTTGGCTGCATCCTGCGGCGATCCGCCGCCTACCGAGACGATGATGTCGCAATTTTCTTTTTGCAGCAGCTCCGCGCCGTCGTGAACATTTTTGCAGGTCGGATTCGGGCGGACATCGCTGTAAACGACGGATTCGAAACCTTCTTTTTTCAATACGTCCAGCACTCGATCCGCAATTCCGCTCCGAAGCAGGAATTCATCCGTCACAACGAGCGCCTTGCGGCCGCCGAGTTGGTGAATATGCGGGCCGGCCTCGTTCAGGCAGCCTCGGCCCATTAGATTAACGGGAGGAACATAATAGACATGCGTAGTCAAATTCATCTTCCTTTCTCGTTCGCTTGTTTGGTTACGACTTGAAAAGGTTCATGCTTCAATGTCCACATTATCATTAGTGATTATTTTCACTAAATAATAAAAGTCACATTTATTTGTGGTTTTTTGTTTATTCTTTTTGTAAAAAAAGGAGTCGTTCCGGTCAATTATTGTCAGCCCGTCCGCTAAATTTGCATCAAGGGTGGTTTTTGGGTAACAATATTGAAGAAAGGATTTTTTTGCGGAACGACGGATGCGGCTTTTGGTTTTCCGAACCCTTGTTTCTAAAGGCTGCCGACTGTGTAACTTTTAATAAACTCAAGCGTATAACCTTTTGGAGGTGTTTGATTGTATGAATAAAATGAAATCTTTATCCGTTTTGGCTCTTACCCTGATGCTGACCGGCGTGTTGGCCGCATGCGGCAACGACCAAGCGGCTTCGCCGTCCCCGTCGACGTCTTCGGATTCCCAGGCGGATAGCTCGGCGAACGACCAATCCAGAGAAGACAACGACGCGCACCCGACAGACGAAGTGGACATTGACAAAGAAAACAGCACGGAGTCCCCTACCGATTCGGCGATCGGCGAAGCTCAGGAAGAAACGGACCTCGACGCGACGACAGGCGATCCTGTTCCTGCGGACGACGAGTCGAAGGATAACGCGGAAACCGACAGCACGCCTGCCGAAACGAAGCCGGACGAGTCCGCTTCCGATTCGGTAAGTTCGACGAACAGCGGAACGACCGGAGGAACGACCGGAACCGCTCCCGCGACTACGCCTGCGGCGGACGAGCAAAGCGGCAAAGGATCGTACGTCGGCCTTGCCGACGCCCACAGCGCGGAGATCGAAGTAGACGGCGAGCCGGTCATGTACCAGTTGTCCGAAGAAGCCCAAGCGCAGCTCGGTCAAATTCCGGCGGATGCTCAAGTGACGTTCACGTATACGGAAGAAGACTTTGATTCCGAGACGAAGGTACTGACGATCACGGACATCAAAGAAGCCAAGTAACCGAACCTTTTACCCGACTTGAATAGCATGCTTGCGTAAGCACTGCGCCCTCTCTGCCCGGCTTCCGCCGGACAGGAGGGCTTTTTAAGGTCTCCGGACCTGACGGTTCGCTGCACGGGGCTTTTTGAACGACGCCGAAATTTTGCCAAAAGGAGATGCGGATATGTATCGGGTAGTGATGATCAGACACGGACAAAGCGAATGGAACCAAAAGAACCTGTTTACCGGCTGGACGGACGTTAACCTGACCGAGCACGGAATCGAGGAAGCGAAAGACGCCGGACGCATTTTACGGGAATCGGACTATACCTTCGATATCGCGTTCGCTTCGGTGCTTCAACGCTCGATCAAGACGCTGCACTATGCGCTGGACGAGTTGGGGCTGTTATGGATTCCCGAAGAGAAGTCGTGGAAGCTGAACGAACGTCATTACGGCGCGCTTCAAGGATTGAGCAAACCCGAAACGACCGAAAAATACGGCGAGGAGCAAGTGCATCTGTGGCGGCGCAGCCTTTCCGTACGCCCGCCGATGCTTGAACCGGGCGACAAACGGCTTCCGAATTCAGATCCTCGCTATGCCGATGTACCGACGGAGCAGCTTCCCGCCGGCGAAAGCCTGCAAGATACGATCGAGCGCGTAGGCGAGTTTTGGGACGAAGAAATCGTGCCGCTGGTGCAGGACGGCCGCCATATCTTGATCGCGGCGCACGGCAATACGATTCGCGCGTTGATCAAATTCATGGAAGATCTTGAAGAACACGAACTGCTGGATCTGAATATCCCGACCGGCGTTCCGCTCGTCTATGAACTGGACGACGACGTGAAACCGCTCCGCCGCTTCTATCTCGGCCATCCGACGCACGTCGAAGAGAAAAAGCGTCAAGCCGCCGATCCGAACCACGATCCCGATTGATTACTATCCAAGCCAGAAAGGAGTGTTCAACATGACCGGCAACTTTACCGTTCGCCCTGCCGTGCCGACCGATGCAAGAGCGGTCTCGCTGCTCATGTACGAAGCAATCGGCGATATCGCCCACACCATCGCGGGAACGACCGACCTTCCCGATACGCTGGAAGTACTGGAAGGGCTGTTTCAACTTCCGGGCTGCCGCCTCGGCTACGATAACGCCCTGGTCTGCGAAGACCAAGACGGCGGCATCGCGGGCTTCGTCCTGAGTTATCCCGGCGAACAAGCCGCAGCCCTCGATATCCCTTTACTGCGTCGCCTGCAAGAACGCGGTCTGCCGACAGACGGATTGGTTCCCGAAGCCAATCCGGGCGAATACTACCTGGATTCTTTAGCCGTCAGCGGCGCCTACCGAGGCGCAGGCCTTGGTACCCGCCTCATCGAAGCCTTCGAACAACGCGCGGCAGACCTCGGCCAATCCCGAGCCATGCTCCTCGTCGAAAGCGAAAATACCAAAGCCAGAGCCCTCTACGAACGTCTAGGCTACTCCCCCGACGGCTGGCTCGACCTGAGCGGTCATCGATACCAACGTATGATCAAAGCGATCCCAGCCTGAACGCAATGCTTGGAAGCAACCGCAAGCACGTCCATATGCTCAACCTTTATACGAAGGAATAAGTCCAGCAGAGCTGGGCTTATTCCTTTTCTGCTTACTGGATGTACTGATCACAACTATGTCTTTTATTCTTTTATCCTTTTCCCCCCTTTCATCCATCACGATGCCGGGAGCCTTTTCGGCGGAAGCGCCGAGCGGAGGGAGAAATTCAGTGAGGGACGCCTTTGAGCTATAAAGTCGGAGACTTTATAAGCGAAACAGCGGCTCGAACGAATTTCTCCCGCAGCGCTCCCTCGCTTACCAGCCGAACCCAGTCTCCCGCCATCCTCCGCCTATCCCCATTATCCCCGTCGTCCACAATCGACCGCCCTGAATTATCCCCGCCATCCACAGTTTGTGCCGCTCGAATCTATCGGTTTTCCACGGCTTGTCCCCATCCTTTTCCCGCATAACTAACTTTTTATCACTTTGTTCAAAAAAATTAATTTGCACTTCTTGTCGACTGAAGACCTTCTTTCTGTCTTGATCAATCCCGTACCCCGCACCATTGCGGCATTTCCGAAAAAGCCTCCTTACTCTTTTGTCCGTCAATCCCCGTTTAGGGAAAGTTCCGTTGCAAAAACGTCTTTTTTCCCTTAATTGCTCTCGTTTTCGCCTTTTCTCCCACTTCCGACTCTTTTATTTTCTAAAATTTGTGCTTTGACAAACCCCATATCTGGTTATAAAATGAGTAACACTGACCCGGATAAAACTAGATATAGATTTAACCGGGCAATCAAGGAGCGTGAAAGAACATGGTGATCGCTTACGATTCCAGAACAGGAAACGTGCGGAGGTTTATCGAAAAACTGGATCTCCCCGCGGTTCAAATCGACGAAACGATGAAGCTGGAAGAGCCTTTCATCCTCGTCACTTATACAACGGGCTTCGGTCAAATACCGGACAAAGTCAATCAGTTTCTCCAGAACAACGGCCAGCAACTGCGCGGCGTATCCGCCAGCGGCAACCGCAACTGGGGACTTTCTTTTGCCAAAAGCGCAGACACGATTTCCCAAACTTACGGCGTACCGGTATTGTGCAAATTCGAATTATCGGGAACGAATAAAGACATTCTACATTTTAAAGAGGAGCTGAACACCCTTGCGGCATATTGAACTGAACAACCAACTGATGCTGAGAAACGCCGACGGATTTTTCCGTCTCGAGAAAGATAAAGAAGCGGTAGCCGCATTCATGGAAGAAGTACAGCAGCGCAGCCTGACTTTCCCGGACTTCGGTTCTCAAGTGGATTACATGATCGAAAACGACTACTACGAGAACGTGTACGCGAATTACACCCGCGAGGAAGTCGTTTCGGTATTCGAGACTTCGCACAACGTGCCGTTCGAATTCGCTTCGTACATGGCCGCTTCGAAGTTCTACACGGACTACGCGATGAGAAGCAACGACAAAGCGCAGTACCTCGAGACGTACGCGGACCGTTCGGCGATCGTGGCGCTGCACCTGGGCGGCGGCAACGTGGAAACGGCGAAATCGCTCGTGACCGCAATCATGGAGCAGCGCGTGCAGCCTGCGACGCCGACGTTCCTGAACGCGGGCAAAAGCCGCCGCGGCGAACTGGTATCGTGCTTCCTGCTGGAAATGGACGATGCGCTCAACTCGATCAACTACGTGCTGTCGACCTGCATGCAGCTGTCGAAAATCGGCGGCGGCGTAGCCGTCAACCTGTCGAAACTGCGCGGACGCGGCGAGCCGATCAAAGGCGTCGAAGGCGCGGCCAAAGGCGTTATGCCGGTACTGAAATTGATGGAAGACGCTTTTTCGTATGCCGATCAAATGGGTCAACGCAAAGGCTCCGGCGCGGCGTACTACAACATTTTCGGCTGGGACGTGCTTGAATTCCTCGACAGCAAAAAAATCAACGCCGACGAAAAATCCCGTCTGAAGACGTTGTCGATCGGCCTGATTGTTCCGAACCGCTTCTACAAGCTGGCGGAAGAGAACAAACCGCTCGTGGTATTCGGACCGTACTCCGTGTACAAAGAATACGGCAAACACCTCGACGACCTCGATATCGACGAGATGTACGACGAACTGCTCGCCAACGACAAAATCAAGAAAAAAACCGTGATGAGCGCGCGCGACATGCTGGTCAAAATCGCGATGGTTCAGCTGGAATCCGGTTATCCGTATATCATGAACAAAAGCAACGCCAACAACAATCACGCGCTGAAAGATCTGGGCATGGTCAAAATGTCCAACCTGTGCACGGAGATCTACCAGCTGCAAGAAACGTCGACGATCGGCGATTACGGACAAGCCAACGATATCCGCCGCGACATCAGCTGCAACCTGGCTTCCCTGAACATCGCGAACGTGATGGATCACGGCAAGCTGCAGGAGTCGGTACACGAAGCGATGCTCGGACTTACGGCCGTCAGCGACATGACCGAAGTGCAAAACGCTCCGGGCGTGGCCAAAGCGAACCGCGAGATGCACTCCGTCGGCCTCGGCGCGATGAACCTGCACGGCTACCTGGCTAAGAACAAAATCGCGTACGAAAGCGACGAAGCGATCGACTTCGCGCGCACGTTCTTCATGATGATGAACTACTACTCGATCGAAAAGAGCATGGAAATCGCGCGCGATCGCAACGAAACGTTCGCAGGCTTCGAGCAATCCGAATATGCAAAGGGTACATACTTCGACAAGTACGTACAGACCGATTACAGCCCGCGCACGGATAAAATCAAAGCGCTGTTCGGCGACATGCACATCCCGACGACTGCCGACTGGGCGCACCTGCGTACTTTGGTCCAAGCAAACGGCCTTTATCACGCTTACCGTCTGGCAATCGCGCCGACGCAAAGCATCTCGTATATCCAAAACTCGACGTCGAGCGTAATGCCGATCGTCGACGCGATCGAGACGCGTACGTACGCCAACTCGACGACATACTTCCCGATGCCTTATTTGGCGCAGGATAACTTCTTCTACTACAAATCGGCGTATCAAATGGACCAATTCAAAGTCATCGACATGATCTCGGTCATTCAAGAGCATATCGACCAAGGCATCTCGGCGATCCTGCACGTCAACAGCAACGTGACGACGCGCGAACTGGCACGTTACTACCTGTACGCGGCACGCAAAGGCCTGAAGGCTCTTTACTACACGCGTACCAACCACTTGAGCGTGGAAGAGTGCATCAGCTGCGCGATCTAAGCTTTTTTCGAATCAAAGTCGATCCGATCTTGATTCATCATGCGAGATCAGTTCCACCTCAACATTAACCAGAACCCGCGGGGCGCCTTTTCACGATCCGGTTTGCCGGTCCAACAAAAACGCCCCGCTTTACTTTTGCAATTTTATCGCTCATAATAAGTAACTTGTGCGCCGTTCTGTTAGGAATGGTCATTATCTGCGATTGTTGCAACCAACAATAGACAATTAAACTTTTTATATACATTCGATTTATATAGACTCCACGAGAGAAAGGGATGACCGAACATGATTAAAGCCGTGAACTGGAACCGTCCTGCCGACGACTTCACCCTGATGTTCTGGAACCAAAATATTATGCAATTCTGGACGGACGACGAAATCCCGCTGTCCGACGACAAAATGTCCTGGATTACGTTGACGCCGGACGAGCAAGAAGCGTACATGCAGGTCCTGGGCGGCCTGACGCTGCTCGATACGGTACAAGGCGGAGTCGGCATGCCGCAAATCATGGAGCACGTCGAGAACCTTCAACGCAAAGCCGTTCTGGCTTTCATGGGCATGATGGAGCAAATCCACGCCAAATCTTACAGCAGTATCTTCACGACGCTCGCGTCCACCGAAGAGATCGACAAAGTCTTCCGTTGGGTCGAAGAAAATCCGCTGCTTCAGAAAAAAGCGTCGATCATCTCGAAGTATTACCAAAACATCGAGACGCAAAAAGACCTCTATCTGGCTATGGGCGCTTCGGTTATGCTGGAAAGCTACCTGTTCTACAGCGGCTTCTTCTACCCTCTCTACCTGGCCGGACAAGGCAAAATGACGAGCAGCGGCGAGATCATCGACTTGATCCTCCGCGACGAAAGCATCCACGGCCTGTACGTCGGCGTGCTGGCTCAGGAAATCCTGCGCGACCTCCCGGCATCGGAAGCCGAAGCGGCGACGAAGGAATTGTACGAGCTGCTGCACACGCTGCAAGCGAACGAAGAACAGTACACCGAGCAGCTGTACACGAAGATCGGCTTGACGGAAGAAGTGAACAAGTTCGTCCGTTACAATGCCAACAAAGCAATGATGAACCTCGGCCTCGAGCCGCAGTTCGAAGAAGACGACGAAAGCATCAACCCGATCGTCCTTAACGGTCTGAAAACGCAAACCAAGCAGCATGACTTCTTCTCCAAAAAAGGCAACGGTTATGTGCGCACGGTTCACGTGGAGCCGCTGCGCGACGAAGACTTCCTGTTCGACAGCGCGGAAGCGCCGGTAACGAGCGGACTGTAAGTTCGGTATTTCTTTTATCCCTTTCCTGTTCAGAAGTTTCGTTTACGTTCGGCATTCCGGTTTCGATCGGAGTTCCGTCGTCAGCGAAGCTTCTTTTTTAATCGGAAAACGGGTATGATCGAGTCGTACGCAGAAAGTCGACAGAAAGCGGGCGATTCCAACCATGAAAGCAGCAGTGATCACCAAGTACGGCGGACCCGACGCTTTTCAGATACAAGACAGACCGGAACCCGAACTCCGCGCAGGCGAACTCAAAGTGCGCATGCAGGCTACCTCGATCAATCCGATTGATTTCAAAGTGCGCAAAGGGTATATGTTTTTCTTGTCTGGCTTTCGTTTCCCCAAGATTCTGGGCTCCGACTTTTCCGGGATCGTAGAGGCGTGCGGCGAAGGGGTAAGCGGATTTGCAGCAGGCGATGAAATCTACGGATTCACGAACGGCGCTTCGCAGGGCGGAGCATCGGCGGAGGTGCTGTGCTGCAAAGCTTCGGTCGCTTCGAAAAAGCCGGCGTCGCTCAGCTTCGAGGAAGCCGCTGCCGTTCCGCTGGCGGCCTCGACGGCTTACCAGGCGCTGATGCGCGAAGGCGGCTTGAAGCCCAGCATGAAGGTGCTCGTGATCGGCGCTACGGGCGGCGTCGGGCATTATGCGGTGCAGCTGGCCGCGATCGCGGGCGCTCACGTGACGGGCGTTTGCCGGTCTTCCGGCGCATCGACGGCCAAAGCGCTCGGCTGCGACGCCGTGATTGCTTACGATCAAGAAGACTTCCGGCAGAGCGGACAGGCATTTGACGTCATTTTCGACGCGGCGGGCAAATCCGGGTTCGGCGAGTGCCGTTCTCTTTTAAATGAGCAAGGTACTTACGTGACGACGATACCGGGTCCTTCCGTGATGCTTCGACGCGCGCTGACCGGATCAAAAGGCCGCAAAGCCCGTTTCTTCATGGCGAACTCCAACGATACCGACCTGAGCCTAATGCGAAAATGGTGCGACGAAGGCAATCTGAGACCGCTGATCGAAGCCGTGTTTCCGCTGGACGAAACGCGTCAGGCGTACGAGCTTGCGGAATCCGGGAAAACGCGCGGGAAAGTCGTGATCCGGACGGCGCCGGAGTAACGTTATGCGGATAAAATCTGTTTAAGCGGCAGCTTTTTTCGACTCGCAATAGATGCAATGCAAAGAACCGATTCTAAGCAACGCGGCTTAGAGTCGGTTTTTTTTATATGTTAGGATCGCTTCGCAAGTTCATGCAGCACGGCATCCAGCATGCGGTTCATTGTCGGCTGATCATGCAGGAAAAATACGCCTTGCGGAATCTCTCCGTTCTTTTCATGATTGAATTCTTCGAACGCAACTCCCTCGTTGCGCAAATACACCGACCGACCCTCGATTTGTTCCCAAGCCGTCAGCTTCTCCGTTTTCGCTTTTTGCTCCGCCGCCTTCAGATCGACGACCTTAACCAATTGCTGTCCCATATCAAAATAGAGATGATCTTGATGCACGCGCGGCTCGGAAGGCTTGGTCCGATTCAATTTAAGCACATGCGTCATGGAAGAAAACGACATCAATACAAAATCAACCTGATTGCTTGCCGCATCCACGTACAGCTCCAGCGTGGGCACGAAGCTTGCGAAAAAACGCAAAGCCGGCGAGTGTTTCAAGTCATCGTCCAACGTCCAGCCGAGCGGCGTTACTGCGTACTCGGGCGGTTCCCGCTTATCGAAAAACGTCATGCGCAGGAACTCCTTCAGCGGGGTTAGATCGGTCAATAACGAAACGGGACAAGGTTCAAGCTGCGCCGGATCGATACGGAAACGGATCGAGGGCTGCGACCTTCCTTTTTCCATATAAGAGTCGTCGAAATTACGATGGCGATATATGTCTTTCAGGAGCGACAGAGCCGCAGTTGGCGTCTGTTCGAATAATTCCAAAGACTCCGGCCTAAACTGCTTCAACGACAGGTTCCACTGAGTTATATGCTCTTGCGATTCTCCTGCCTCCGCGCCTGCCATGACCTTCTCGAAATGAGGGGCAATTTCCTTCATGATGATGTTTCTGGATTCTTCCGAACGATAAACGATCGACGATTGCATCGACGCGTTCCACCAAGCCTGATTTACCGAAAAAAACTGTCCGATCAAGCTCATTTGTTTCACAGGTGAAGTCTCGATTTTTTCCCAACTGATCTGCGGGAATGCCGTACCCGGATTAAACCGTTGCAAAGGACGTTCCGGTTCGTACTCCAGTTCGCTGTAGTTTCTAAGCCACGCATACATCCGTCTTCCCTCCTTTTTCCTTCTATATAAACTGAACGAAAAACAACTCGATTTCCTCACTCTCCGCGCAAAAGAAAAGCGCCTTTGCGGATAATCCCGCAAAGGCGCCCGAATCTTCAGCTACCTTTTACTTCTTCGGCAGCAGCGTCACCGGTACGGTGAACGTCTCGTTGATTCTGGAATTTTTCTTGTAGGAAGCCGTAACCTCCAGGTTCACGACCGTCGGCTCATTCGGCAGGGCGCGCAGGGCTCCCTTGCTGTTGATGAGGTTCGGATGGTCGCTGCCCGTCACTTGGAATTTGACTTCGCTTGTCGATTTCAATTCCAATACGTTAGGTCCGATGCGGGTCGTGTTGACTACAGCGGCTTGCTTGTCGAACGCGGCGATCGCTTCGTCGACCAGCAGCTCTCTGCGATCCGCGATGCGGTAGCTGGAGTAAGCCAGGTATTCGATCTCGTCGACCACGTATCCGGCATCATCCAGTTGGGTAGCCAAAATCTCGAGCTGATACGTTCCCGGAGCGAGCTGGCCGACCTTGCCGGTATTCTCGTTCAGGTAATAATCGTCCAGGTCTTCGAACGTATAGCGACCCGGTTCCAGCAGCGCCAGGCTGCCGTTCGCGTCTTCGTTGTAAATCTGATCCAGCAGGCCGATATACTTGTCGTCGATGCCGTATACCGCGATCTGGATATAGTTCACGTCATCCGCCGACAACGTGAAGGATACATCGGTCGTATCGCGATTACCGTCGCCGTCAGGCGTAATAATGCGTTCCGACAGTTCGATATCCTGGATGCCGAAGCCGGTCGAAGGTTTCTCGTCTCCGATATGCACCGCGAACGGCAGATGCAGATCGGGTCCGTTTGCCGATTGCAGAAGCACTTCGCCTTCGTACACGCCTTGAGCCGCATCGGATGCCGGATCAATCGCCAGTTCGAACGTTCCCGGCGCTCCCGCGGAAGCCGTAACCGTGTTGCCTGTTCCGAGCCCTGTCAGTTCCGCCGAAATTTTGCTCGTATCCGGCGTAGCGATCGGGTTCGTCGGATCGGAAGTTACATTATCGTGCCATACTACGCTTGCCGAGTAAGAAACAGGCGCTCCCGTCACGCTTTTCAGCTGCAGTTCGCGGCTAACCTCTTCGCTGTCCGCGCTCAGTACGCCGAACGCCGTCGAGGAAGCATAGTTCGTCACCGGAACTTCAACCAGATCCGTGTTCAGAATCTTGATTTCTTCGACAGCTTGCAGCAATGCCGGAGTATCCAGCGCATCCGCTACATAAGCGCGTCCCGCGCCTTGGGAATACACATCGTAAGGCGTTCCGTCTTCATCGGAAATGGTATCCGCCGTATTCGCCAGCGCTGCGCGAACATCGAACGGCGTCCACTCCGGATACTTTTGTTTCAGCAGCACGGCAAGTCCCGCGACATGCGGCGAAGCCATGCTTGTACCGCTGGAACGGGCATAAGCTTCATCATAGCTGACGCCGCTATCGAATTTGCCGTATTCCGGATAAGTCGACAACAGATTGACGCCCGGCGCCACAACGTCCGGCTTGATGCTCAGATCGTCGTCGCCGTTCGGGCCGCGCGAGCTGAAGCTTGCCATCCGGTCGCCTTCGACGACGGTCTTCGGATACTCGCTTCCGAATGTGATGTCGAATTCAGGCGAACCCGATTCGACCAATTCGCGAGCCAGCTTGCGGCCCTCGACCCCGCTCATGTCGAAGTAAGGCACATAATCGAAGCTGTCTCCCAGAAATGCGAGCGAACCGACCGGTTCATCGCGTCCCGGAAGCGATTCGGACAGATCCGCTTGATTCGGGTTGCCGGCTAACGTGTTGCCATTGAAGATTACGATTGCTTTGGCTCCGTGTGCCGCAGCTCCGCGCACTTTGGCGTCAAACGTCAGGTTGCCGCGGGAAACCACTACCACTTTGCCTGTTACGTCGATGCCGTCGTCAGCCAACTTGTCATAGTCCGCGTCGGTGCCGAGGTTTGCATAGACCGCATCGTTCGGCTCCGTGCCGAGCAGCGACGCGAAGTCTTCCTGACCGAGTTTCCAAGCCAGAATGTCTTGCGTGTACGGACCGTATACTGCTTGGGATACCGTATCGGCAGGTTGCTGTTCTTGCGTTGCAGCCGGAGCCGCGTCCTCTGCTGCCGGTTCATCAGCCGCAGGTTGTTCGGATACCGGAGTCGCTGCTTCTTCCGCATTCTCTGCGTCTGCCGCAGGAGCTTCGAGAGCCGCGTTTTCTGCCGCCGATTCATCAGCCGCAGGTTGTTCGGATGCCGGCGCCGCTGCTTCTTCCGCATTCTCCGCGTCCGCCGCCGGAGCTTCCGGTTCTACCGCTTCTTCCGGAGCCGGTACAGTATCCGGTGCTTCTTCCACAGGCGTCTCTTCCGCCGGAGCTTCGCCGACCGAAGCCGAGAACGTGCCCGTGTAGTGGCTGCTCTCGCTTGTCGTGGCACCGACCGAGATCGCCAATTGCGACGAAGCCGGGGAACCCATCGAATAATAGTAAGGACCCGAGTCAGCCGCATTGCCGTTGGCAATGACCGCCGTTACGCCGGATAATACGGCATTGTTGATCGCCACCGCATCCGGGGAGTTCGGATCTTTGTTCGAATCCGAGCCCAACGACAAGTTGATGACGTCCATGCCGTCTTTTACCGCGTGCTCGATGCCGTCGATGACCTGAGCGGACGAACCGGAAGCGCGTCCCGTCTCGATATTGCGGCCGAGCACTTTATACACGTACAGATCGGCTTCGTACGCGACGCCCTTTTGCACGAGTTCCGACGTCGAGTTCGTTCCGCGTCCGACGATCGTGCCGGAGACGTGCGTGCCGTGGCTCGTTCCCGCGTAAGACGTGCCGTTAATTTCGACCGGCGGCTCCTCGTACGGATCGTTATCCTGCTCGAAGGAGTCGTAACCGCCTTTGTAGGCGTCTTTCAGATCCGGGTGCAGATAATCGACGCCGGTATCGATGACACCGACCTTCAATCCTTTTCCGGTAAATCCGTCCGCCCAAGCTTCATCGACGCCCATCTGTTTCAGCGGCTGAATCTCGAAGTTATCCCCCGCCGAAGCTTCCGTCTCGTCGATCGGAATTTCGTAATACGTCTGGTTCTCGTCGATCGCGACCACGTTCGGAATCGAGGCCAGCGTTAACAGATCTTTCGACGACACCGTCACCTCAAGTCCGTTCAGGACCGTATTATATTGATAGTTGACCTTCACGTTGATGCCCAGCGCCGCGGCTTGACTCAGGAAGTCGGCTTGCTCGCTGTCGACCAACTGCTCCGTCGCGGTTGCGGAAAAACTTCGCAATCCGGCTTCGCTGGCGGACGATTCGGCAGCGGCTACCGGTTCCCGGCTGAGCTGCACGATCGCACGCACGGTATGTAGAGACTTGGTGTCCAGTTTAGGCGAAATGATCGAAGCCGGATCCCGGCCTTTGAGGGAGAACGTGCTGATCGCGCCGTCCGCGGCCCCGTTATTGATCGAATCTTTGGATAGGTTGAACGGAACGAGCCCGCTCGGCGATTGCGCGGAGGCTGCGGTCGGGAGCGCTGCACCCAAGACCAAAGCGAGACTTAACGATACTCCAGACAGTTTACGGAACAGATGCTGCTCTTTTTTCAATGCAACTTCCCCTCTCTTATTCGTAAAATATGAATCGCGTTCGTGGAGCTTAAGCACACTTCCTGTCAGCTATGTTTACAGGTCATCCAATAATACGTTTTAAAACGGTCCTCCTTCCTTCCCTCGTCAAAAAGCTTGCCACCTATGCTAGCATCAGCCAAAAGAGTTGACCACCTGTAAATTTTTAAGGAAAAGTGTTTCAAATCTTCCAATCGACAAAATTTGTCGAAAATTTAAAGTGTTTTTATGCTTTTTCTTGAACTGAATTCCTTTTACAGTAAGCAAAAGTCTCACTCGTGTTATGCATCTGTCAGATTTAAATAAACTTGAATAAGGCTTTTGGTTACTATTACTCTCTTGCTTATGAGTAAAAAGACTTAAAGTTTCGACAATATGCAACCTTTTGGAATTTAGTTATAACCAAACTCTGTACATTTCGCTTTACACGAGACTCAAAATTTCGTTTTTGGAATTTGATTATGTTTTATTTCGCAGTTTTTTAGTCGGAATTAATTCTGTTTCCGTACAATGCTTGTTTGACTGCGGATGACATAGCAAAAAGCACGGCATCCGAGAAAGATGCCGTGCTTAAGCGTCAAGCGGTCGAGAAAGTCTTCTCGCTTTACCACGAATTCCAATTCATGAACGTGTCGGTCTTCCCTTGCAAGTCCGTAAGCTTCGTAAGCACGACCGCCGCGTCCGCTTTGGTGACGGTTTGTTGAGGCAGGAAATTGCCGTCGACTGCCGGCAGCAGACCGAGCTTGATCGCCAGCGCGGCGTCGCCTTTGTGCGAGATGCCGGCAGCATCCGCGATTCCCGGCAGATCGACCGTCGAATTGTAATAGAAGGCCAGCTTATCGTAATTCAATACCCCCATCAGGACATGCGCCATCTCGTCGCGAGTCAGCAGCGTATCCGGCAGGAAGTCGGCCGACTTGTCGGGTCTCAGCCAATTTTGACTGACGAGGAAGCCGATCGCCGCCTGATAAGGGCTATCCGCGCTTACATCCCGGAACAAAGACATCCCTGCATAAGCATTGTAGGTCGAATAATCCGGCTGCATCGCGCGTGCCAACATGTCGGCCCATTCGCCGCGCGTCAACTGGGCGTCCGGATTCACTTTGCCCGACTCATCCGCGACAAGCACGGCATGATCCAACATCTCTTCCAATGCAGCCTGATGTTCATGTCCCGAAATATCCGCCGTCGCGGCAGACGGACGCTGTAGCGAGTTTGCCCCGTATAGATTCTTCCATGTTCCGTTGGAAGCATCCAACACGTTAAAGCCGTTTAACTGACCGCCTGTTTTGAGCATCGGCTGATACGTTAATCCAATCTCCGACTCGCCCTTTTCAGACTTGTCCGTCGATTGGCGGTCAAAACGACTATAGTACAATTCCGGCGTTACGGCTTCCAGGAACTTCGCTTTGGCTTCGGCAGCCGTAAGGTTGATCGTATTGGCCGAAGGGAATTGGCCCGTCATCGAAACGGAAGGTTCGCTCGTATTGAATTCGGTCAGCATGCCTTCGCCATCGACGGTAACGCTAGCCGTGTCTCCCATGACCGGAATATCCGATTCATACCGCAAGAACGTATACGTCAGGTTCCAATCCCCTTCTTTCGGCGCAGAGATCAATCTCCACTCGCCTGCATTCGGAAGCAACTTGGAAGCCCAAGCTACAGCCCGCGATTGATCCGCTTCCGTCGGCTTCACGGGTTCTCCCGTCGGCGCATCCTGTTCGTATAAATAGTAATTGTACACTTGACCCGTCTGGGCATTCAGCTGCACGTTGATGTTTCCAAGATTGCCTTTGACCGTACGGTTCAAATCCAGCACCCAGACCTTGGTGTTCTTCTCCGGATAGTCCTGCGTATACGTCTGCTGTCCCGTCAGCTTGTAACCGGAAGGAATCAAGTCCAGTTTCTTCAACTGAAGTTGTGCCGCCTCTTCCGTGCGAAGAGCAGCCGGAGCCGGAGAGCTTCCGGTCTTAAGCGCGACGCCTTCCCGGGCAATCGATTCGGTATACGGTAGGCCGGTCAGCGGATCAAGCAGCTTGCCGCTATTCGCGTCGATCGGTGCTAACGAAGCATCATAAGGGACGTAACCGAGGTAATAACCGGATGAAGGCGCGCCCCAGCCGTTAATAGGCAGATAGGCCAACTGCAGAGCAAACTCCGATTCGAAGATTTGCTTGGCTTGGGTCGCGGATAGCTTCGGCATTGCCGACGGGTAAGGGAGCCGATTGATGCTTCGCGTATATCCGGTCACATCGCCGCTTTGACCCAACGACAGAAAGACCGTTTCACTTTGCGACGGGACGCCGTTTACTTTAATTCGGAAGGAGAACGAATAGCTCGGGCTGCCAAAAAGCGGAGTAACGGACGCGCCCTCGTGATAAGCATAGGAAAGGCCTTCTTTGACAAAATCAGAAGCTTTTCGCTCCGGCATCGCCCGCAGCAAGAACGCAATCGCCTGCTCGGATGCCTGCTCTGCGGTCAATTCGCGGTCCGATTGTCCGGGAGCTGGAGTCGGCAGATAGGCATCCGTCACGATTCCGCTCACGGCATCAACCGACACCGACGCACTCGCGTTTTCCCGATCGGATAGTACATATGTAAGTCTCCATGCCTTGATCGGGCTGCTGTCTGCCTCGTAATAGGCGCTGTAATCCGCAGTGGTCACTTGAGCCGACGCGAGCGTCGGGAACAATTTCTGTACGGCCGCTGCCGCTTCGGCTGACGAGACTTTCGCGCCGTCAGGCACGGCCCGAGTCAACGCTGACGTCGTAAAATTCATTGATTCGCCGGTTTCTGCCGCCGCTGCCGGAGTCGCCAGTACAGGCGAACACAACATGGCCGCTGCCAATACGGCAGCCGCCGTTTTTCTCGAAGCCGGGAATTCCCGTTTGATTGTCTTCATGATCGATTCTCCTCTCGAAGATGGTTGTTAAGGAATGTCAAGTTCGCAAATAGCCGGTTTCCCGGCCTCGACATCATCTTATCACCGGATATGCCAAGAGAAGTTACGTATCGGATACGAAAATATGACAAAATAAGGGCCTGCCCGATCTGGACGATTGAAAAGTCGAAAAGCAAAAATAGCGCCCGATTCAAATGAGTTCGAATCGGACGCCGAAGCTTTCTTTTTCAATTCATGCCAGATGTTTAGCTTTCGCTTATGTAGATTTCTGACGAATCATGACTCGTACCTCGTCAACGTCAGAGATCCTAACTGCGCCCGCCCGGAATATAAGGTCTGATCCATTCGCCGAACGACTTCGGACTGCGAGTCTGGATCAATACGACGCCTTCGCCGCGGAAACGGCAGACCAGACCTTCGCCGCTGGTAAAGCTGGATACCCAACCTTTGGACGCTTTTTCAATATCGTAACGCATGTAATCCGGCCAAGCGACCAGATGCCCGTTATCGACGACGACTTCTTGCCCCGCTTGCAGATTGATCGCGTGAATGCCTCCGTACGAAGACAGGAACACCGTGCCTTTGCCGCTGATTTCGACGATGAAAAAGCCTTCGCCCGACATCAGTCCCCGGCTCAAATTCTGCATTTTCGTGTTCACCTGGATGCCCGCAGTCCCTGCGAGGAATCCGTCTTTTTGCACGAGCAAGCTGTAGGAACCGTCAAGCTCCACCGCTTCGATCGCGCCCGGGCTTGACGGAGCCAATGTGGCTTCCCCGTTACGCCCCATCGCCAATAGTTCCTGGAAGAAAAACGACTCTCCGCTGAGCATCCGTCCCAAGCCGCGCATGATGCCGCCTTCCGTCGTGCCTTTCAACTCGATATTCGGCGACATCGATACCATCGCGCCGGACTCGGCTTTGATGCTTTCGCCGCTATCAAGCTGTACCTGAAGCAGCGGAAAAGCGCCTTGATACAAAATTTGATATTGCATGTCTGATTGCCTCCTCTCCCCTCCATCTTAATGAGATTTTACCTACTGCGCAATGGAGTTCGTACAAGGCTGTGCTATAATCAGATGCAGCGATACGCAAAAAGGCGAAAGATCGCCGACAATTACAATCAAGGGGGCAACATCCATGCACAAAAACGGGAGAGCCGGACGCAAATCCGCGCTGGTCGTACTCCTGATGCTGACCCTGCTTCTGCTGGCCGCTTGCGGCACCCAGACACCTCAGCAGCAAGCCGACCCGGCAACAGAAACGACCCAAACACCAACCCAGACCGAAGAAGGTTCGACAAGTACCACCCCGGCAACCTCCAGCACTTCTGCCGACGGCACGCAAAATCCGGTGGTTACCATTGAAATGGACAACGGAGGCCTGATCAAGTTGGAGCTGTATCCGGACATCGCGCCGAATACCGTCAACAATTTCATCGCGCTGGTCAAATCCGGTTTTTATGACGGAGTAGGCTTCCACCGCATTATTCCGGGCTTCGTTATTCAAGGCGGCGATCCGGACGGCACCGGAGGCGGCGGACCCGGCTACGCGATCAAAGGGGAATTCACTTCCAACGGCTTCACCAACGATCTAAAACACACCGAAGGCGTTCTGTCGATGGCCCGGACATCCGAACCGGATTCGGGCGGCTCGCAATTCTTCATCATGCTGGCTGAACAACCGAGTCTCGACGAGCAATACGCGGCATTCGGCAAAGTAATCGAAGGTATGGAAGTCGTCAATGCCATCGCGGCACTGCCGACGGACGGCGCCGATAAACCGACCTCTTCCGAAGGAGCGACTATGAAGACGGTAACGGTGGACACCTTCGGCAAAGAGTATCCGGAGCCGGAGAAAATCCAGTAAGATGAGCACCGATTTCGAATGTCGCGAAAGCTGCGGAGCCTGCTGCACGGCCGTCTCGATCGCTTCGCCGATTCCCGGCATGCCGAACGGCAAACCCGCCGGCGTGCCTTGCGTGCAGCTCAACGAGAAAAAACGCTGCAAGCTGTTCGGAAGTCCCGAACGCCCGGCGGTCTGCGGCGGCCTGCCGCCTTCGCTTGAAATGTGCGGAACGTCTACCGAGGAGGCTTTTGCTTACCTTGAATGGCTGGAACGCGAAACGACACCGTAGTTCAATTCCGTCATTGCTGTGAAAACCGTCCGTTACCGGGCGGTTTTTCTTTTGGAAAAGCAGGGATATTCCAGGGTAAATCTACTTCGAACCGAATCTTCGTTTCCCGCTCCAAATTGTGGCCGGGTTTTGTACGGGTGTGAACTATTTCGCGAAATCGGGTATAGTTAGAACGTGAATTCGGATGAGGAAAAGGAAGTGGCGAGTTTGATGAATCAATCGGAACAGTCTGCAAAAAAAATTCGTGTTCGTTGGCCGATGCTGCTTCTGCCTTTGGCATTGGGAATTTTGTTGAGCGCGTGCGCGCAAGGAGAAATTGACGTGACGGTCAAGACGGACGGCACTGCTGATATTAAAATGAACGCCACGATTGACGACTCTGCTTTGAACACGCTGGGACAAGGGAATTTGCCGGAGAAGATTGCTGCAAGTTTGCGGGAGCAAGGGCTGGAGGCTCAGGCAATTCGGCAAGACGGGCAATCCGGCATCAGCGCTTCGCGAACGGTAGAGTTTGACGGCGGACCTCTTCCCGAGATGCCGGACGGGATTACGGTTGAAGATCGCAAGGAGGAGAAGTTATTTTCCACAACCCATCATTTCGTAATCGTGGCCGATCCGCCGGAGTTGATTCCGCGCGAGTCTTCGTCGCTCACGGGGTTTCTCGGATCGAAGCTGTTGGGAGGATTTGTTGAAAACGAATTCGATTTCCGTTTCAAACTGACATTGCCGATCAAGCCTGGTGAGAACAATGCGGATATCGTGTCGGATAACGGACGCACGTTGACTTGGAATCTTGCGGCTACCCGCGAGAATCGGATCGAGCTTACGCTGGACGTACCGAATGTAACGCGAATTATCTATGCGGCATCTGCGGGGTTGATTCTGGTAATCGGAGGAATCGTGTTCTGGTTGGTTCGCCGTAAACGGAAAAAGAAAGAATTGCCTTCCGCTCCGACTTCTTGAGTTGGGATGTTCGCTTGTTCGTTAGGCAGGAATTTTTCAAGCTTAGCATAGAAAAGAAACGGGGACGGTTTGTCTGCTGACAACGGTCTCCGTTTCTTTTTTTAATAAGAAGTCGGCAAAATCGTACTCTAACCGCGCTCGAACAGACGCTTGAGAAAATCTAACGGAAACCGCAGACCCTTAGAGGCCCAAATAGCACGTTTAAGATATGCCTCTCCGCCACGTCCGCCGCGTAATCTCCCGACTGCCGCAGTTATACACCGCATACTCTCCGCCCGTCAGATCCACCAACGCAAGTCCCCGCGACTCCGCGATCGCATACGTATGCGATCCCAGGTCACAGTTCAATCTCGCCCCGTCAAAGCAAATAAACTCGCACGGCGTATGGCCATGCACGACGATCTTACCGCCCGTCGCGTTCAGCACGTCTTCGACTCCGTACGCATAAAACTCGTTTTCCGACATCCATAAAATATCTCGGCTCTGCGTATACAACGGCTGATCCGGCATAAATCCCGCGTGAACATACACGTATTCTTCATCCTCCGCCACCATCGGCAGGTTCAGCAGCCAATCCAAATTCTCCTTGCTCTCCGCGTCATCTTCAAAGGTACGTTCAAAACTTTTCAACGCCTCCGCCCCGCCGTGGATCAGCCACATCTTGGTTTGGCCTTGCCGATACCAGCGCAGCATCTCCTCGTGATTCCCGGTCAATACCACCACGTTATCCGGGTGCATCCGCTGAAGCGTACGCAGATAACGAATGACCAGCGCGCTGTCCGGTCCCCGATCAATCAGATCGCCGCCCACGACAAGCTGATCGGTGAAGGCGTCATAATCCATTTCCCTCAACAGCTCGATCAGTCCTTGATACTCCCCGTGAATGTCCGTAATAAATAACTTCCTGCCTTCGCCCATCGCTTTCCCCTTCCCCGGAAACCGCTAAAGAAACGCTAACCTTTTATCCTCATTTTACCGCGACTAACCAGACGCGTCCAAGCCCCGAATCCTCTTCTGACAGCGCATTTGGTAAGGAATACATAAAGCGCTCCCCAAAATGATGCACTTCCGTCAAACCTCAACGAAAAAGCCCTCATTTTGATTGACAGCTTTCATTGCGTAGTCTATCATCTTCACCAACCGACACATGGATTTCATCCTCGCCCCGCTCCGGATTCCGGCCAATTTTACATGCAAAGGACTCGATGCCATGAAACCGAAGAAACGCTTAACCGTCAAAGAAATCGCCGAAGAAGTCGGACTCTCCGTCGCTACCGTGGATCGCGTGCTCAACAATCGGGGAAACGTCAAGCCGAAGACCGCGGAACTTGTCATGAACAAGGTTCGCGAGATGGAGTATACGCCGAATCTCTCCGCGAGCTTTTTATCCAAAGGACGCAGCATCTCTTTGGCCGTCGCTTATCCGGAACTGCCGGCGTATTTCTGGAATCAGGTAGAGACGGGCATCGATGCGGCGGTACGCGAATTTCGCGATTTCGGTCTTCGGGTCCGCACGATTCGTTCCAAAGACTATGACCTCACGGATCAGAAAAAGACGATGCTTCAACTTGTCGATTCCGGCGAATACGATGCCATTGCGATATCTCCCAATGATCCTCAAGAAATGACAGACGTAATCGATCATGCGGTAAGCCGCAATCTGACCGTCGGCACCTTCAACAGCGATTCGCCACTGAGCTCGCGCATGTTCTATGTCGGCTGCGATTATCGGGTGGCCGGGCGTCTCGCCGCGGATACGTTATGCAGGCTTGCCGGACGCCGCGGTCGGATCGGTCTGATCATGTCTTACACCAACTTTCAGATGCAGCAAAAGGTGACCGGATTCCGTGAGGTGATCGGCAATTACCCGGAAATCCAACTGCAAGCGCCGCTAAAAGTCGACCAAGAAGAATATACGTCTTTCGAGACGTTCGCTGAATATTTCGAAGGCTTGGACGGCGTTTACGTGGCCAGCGCTAAGCTGCATATCATTGCCGGGCATCTGGAGACGGCAGGACTTGCGGGACGCGTCGCTTTGATCGGGCACGATATGAACGAAGAAATTCATGACGGGCTTCAACGCGACGTGGTGACGGCCACGATCTGCCAAGACCCTTTTAACCAAGGCTATCTGATCGTAAAGTCGCTGTTTGAGTATCTGTCTTCAAGAAAACTGCCCGACACGCGCGAAAATATCACCAAATTAGAACTAGTGACTAAGGAAAACGCACGCTACTACATCTGAATGCACGCCCAAACCAGCCGAAATTCGCTTTTGGAGTTCCGTACCTGACGGACACTCCTCTTTTTCAAGAAAAAATGATGTACGTACGTCATTTCGATGAATCGACTCTTTTTCCTTGTTTGAAGCCGTATCGGCAGTCTCTTTTCATTTTTTTCTACTATTATATATAGGATGGTGTATAGCCCGATGAAGTTCACCGACGGTTACTGGCATGTCCGCCCGGGCATGACGCTCAATATCGCTACGGAGGTTCGCGATTTGCACGCCCATGAGGAAGACATCGAAGTCTTTGCCGCCTCCAAAAAGATCATCTCCCGCGGCGATACGCTCAACAACGCCATACTCACTTTTCGCTATTCCTCTCCCCTGCCCGACGTGATCTGCGTCGAGTCCGTGCATCACGAAGGCAAGCGGGTACTCGGTCCTCATTTTGAAAAAGCAACCGATCCGACGACCCAAATCCGCATTGCAGAAAATGAGTCTTCCGCGATCCTGACTAGCGGCGACTTAAGCGTGCATATCGATAAAAACAACGGCTGGAGCACGCATTTCCACTACAAAGGCAGACGGCTCACCGGAAGCGGGTACAAAGGCCCTGCGCATATTCGCACTCCCGACGGCGACGTCTATATGCGCGACCAGCTTGATCTCGGCGTCGGCGAACGGATTTACGGATTGGGCGAACGCTTTACTCCTTTCGTGAAAAACGGTCAGGTCGTCGATCTCTGGAACGAAGACGGCGGGACGTGCAGCGAGCAAGCGTACAAAAACGTCCCTTTTTACCTATCCAGCTTCGGCTACGGAGTCTTTGTCGATCATCCGGAAAAAGTCTCGTACGAGGTCGGTTCGGAACAGGTGGAAAAGGTGCAGTTCAGCGTGCCGGGCGAGCGGCTGCGTTACTATATCGTCGGCGGCGACACGCTGAAGGACGTACTGAAAAACTATACCGCGCTCACCGGACGCCCCGCGCTGCCTCCTGCTTGGTCGTATGGGCTGTGGCTCAGCACTTCGTTTACCACTTCCTATGACGAGCAAACGGTAAACAGCTTCGTGGACGGCATGTTCGAACGCGGCATTCCGGTGCACGTGTTCCACTTCGACTGCTTCTGGATGAAGGAATTCCAATGGTGCGATTTCCGTTGGGACGAGTCGCAGTTCCCGGACCCGCAAGGCATGCTGGATCGGCTCAAAGCCAAAGGACTGAATATCTGCGTATGGATCAATTCGTATATCGGGCAAAAATCGGTTCTGTTTCGGGAAGGCATGGAGCACGGTTATTTGGTCAAAACGCCGGAAGGCGACGTATGGCAATGGGACCGTTGGCAGGGCGGCATGGGGCTGGTGGACTTCACGAACCCCGATGCGACGGAATGGTTCAAGTCCAAGTTGCGTCCGTTGATTCGCATGGGCGTCGATTGCTTCAAAACCGACTTCGGCGAGCGGATTCCGACGACGGGCGTGGCGTATCACGACGGCTCGGACCCGGTCAAGATGCACAATTATTACACGTTCCTGTACAACAAAGCCGTGTTCGAAGTGCTGGAAGAGATCAAAGGCCGGGATCAGGCGCTGGTGTTCGCGCGTTCCTCGACAACTTGCGGCCAGCAGTTCCCGGTGCACTGGGGCGGCGACTGCACGGCGTCCTACGTCTCGATGGCCGAAAGTTTGCGGGGCGGGTTGTCCCTGGGGCTGTGCGGATTCGGATTTTGGAGTCACGATATCGGAGGGTTTGAAAATACGGCTTCGCCGGATATCTATAAGCGCTGGAGCGCATTCGGCCTGCTTTCTTCGCACAGTCGCCTGCACGGCAGCCAATCGTACCGAGTGCCGTGGTTGTTCGACGACGAAGCGAGCGACGTGCTGCGGCATTTTACACGGCTCAAAATGCGGCTCATGCCGTATCTGTTCGCCGCTTCGATCGAGGCCGTCCAAGGCGGTCTGCCGATGATGCGGGCGATGCTGCTGGAATTCGGCGAAGACCCGGCGGTCGAGGAACTGGATCGCCAATATATGCTGGGCGGATCGCTACTGGTCGCGCCGATCTTCAACGAGCGCGGCGAAGCCTTGTATTACCTGCCGGAAGGGCGCTGGACGCATCTGCTGACCGGCGAAGAGGTGCATGGAGGCCGCTGGCAGCGCGAGCAATACGATTACTTCGGTCTGCCTCTGTTCGTCCGTCCGAACACCCTGCTTGCGCTCGGCAGCGAAGAATCCCGTCCGGATTACGATTATCTCGACGGCGCGCAGCTGCACTTGTTCGCGCTGGAAGACGGTTATACGGCGAGCGCGGAGATTTACGCGGCTCGAACGGATCAATCTTTGCCGGATCGCGATCCGGGAGAATCGGTTTCGAGCCGGCAACCGCAACTCGCCGTTCGGGTGCGCCGAGAAGGTCAACTGTTGACCGTTACTGCCGAATCGGAAGGCAGCCGGCAGCAGCCGGCACGTCCATGGACGCTGGTCCTGCGCGGAATCGAAGAAATCGCTTCGGTTGAAGGCGCCTCGATTCTGGATAGCGGCGATGCTGCGCAAGGCTTGGCGCTTATTGCGAACGAACGTCAGGGCACTTTTACGGTCACATTGAAATCGTAGGTATTCATGCATCGGTCATTGACGAAGATCGGGCCGATTCATCGAAAAAAGCACGCTTCTCGTTGACCGGGAAAGCGTGCTTTTTCGGCTATTGCTCCAGATTCGTACGGCTTTCGCGATAAAACTTTACTGCTTTCACACAAAAAAGAGAAGGAAATCATAGCTTTACTCGCGAACCTGTTTTAGAATAGAACAAAATTGAAGGTTTTTCGTCGTCATTTTGGAATACGTCTCATACGCAAGCGCCGTATCGGTCTGCCGGGCATGTACCCGGCTTTCGTGCTGTGCACGGGATACGATAAAAATCGGAATCTGCGGCGACATCCGGTCGGTTTGAGTAAATGCCGTGCCTCAACATTTTGGAAAAAGGAGGTCTCCCATGCCGAACCGCAACAAAAACAAATGGCTGGTGGTTCTAGCTGCCGGGCTTTTGATTATCAGTGCCTGGACGTGGGGCAACGATGCCGCTTCATTGGCTGTTAACATGCCCTCGTCGCCTTCGTCGATCCTGTCGTTCCTTGATTGATGGTCATCGACGCATAAAGACGAATCGCAGATTGTTTGTGGCATACATAAGGTGGGTGGGGGAAGCAAGAAGACTACGAGAGAAATTCGTTCCATTCGCTGTCTCACTTGGAAAACTGGATTGGAATTTTTAGTGGAATTTTTCCAAGTTCAAAGGCGTCTGGAACGAATTTCTCTCTCCGTCTTCTTGCTTCCAGTTACGGTAGAGTTTTTGGATAAATAAAGGCGGACGATATTGTCCGCCTTTTTTGCGTGTATCCAGCAAATTTCACAAGGCTATTATCTTTGAAGATCGGCATGCTGCTTTCGATACGCCCAATGTGCGGTAGGGCCGTGGCCGGAGCCTAGGGCGAGTTCCGGGGCGCCTTCTATGGCGGCTTGAATGAAATCGCGGGCGGTTCGTACGGCTTCTTGCAAATCTTGGCCTACGGCTAGTCGCGCAGTGATGGCAGCGGAGAAAGTACAGCCCGTACCGTGCGTGTGCGGGGTTGCGATTCGCGCTCCCGACAGTTCCTCGAATTTCCGTATCTGTGCGTCGTAGACCAGATCAACCACTCTCTCGGACTCTGTCGGCTTCGAATCCGTAAAGTGCGCCTCGATCGCTTGGCGCTTCAGATCGTCCGCCTCAGCCTGTGGCTTCGCCGCTTCGGCTTTATCTATGGCATGGCCGCCTTTGATCACTACGACTTTAGGGCCAAGACCGGCAATGCGCCTCGCGGCTTCCCGGCGATCGTTCATTGTGATAATTTTCATCCCGGTCAATGCTTCGGCTTCCGGGATGTTCGGCGTGACCACGAGCGCCAGCGGCAGCAGATGTCTTTTCAACGCTTCCACCGCTTCGGCGCGCAGCAGTTCGGCTCCGCCTTTGGCGATCATGACGGGATCGACCACCAGCCGACTCCAGCCGAAAGATCGGATTCGTCCGGCAACGGCTTCGATGATTGCCGCGTCGAACAGCATTCCCGTCTTCAGCGCATCCACGCCCAGATCTTGACCTACCGCATCAATCTGCGCCACGACGGCCTGCGGCGTCATCGGGTATACCCCATGCACGCCGAGCGTATTTTGCGCCGTAACCGCCGCGATCGCGGACATGCCGAACACATCAAGCTCTTGAAAGGTTTTCAGATCGGCTTGAATGCCTGCACCTCCGCCGCTATCCGAACCTGCGATCGTCAACGCGCGCGGGGCCGTCATCGCGTGCCTCCGCCTGCCGCCGGAGAACGATGCAGCGTACGCACGGCTCCTGCGGGCGCGGCCTGTGCGCTCAGATCGGCCAAAGCGTCCAGCAGCGCAATCTGGAAGCTGCCGGGACCGCGGCCTTCCGCCGCGGAAGCCGCTATTTCGCCTGCCGTTCCATACCAGGCTAAAGCGGCGACTCCGGCTTGAAGCGGATCATGTTCCACCGCGGCAAAAGCGCCCATGACCGAGGTGAGCAAACATCCGCTGCCCGTGACTCTCGTCAGCAGTTCATCGCCGCCCGTCACGATAAACCCTTTTTTGCCGTCCGTAATGACGTCTTCGATTCCTGTAACCGCCACTACCGTTCCCAGCTTATCCGCGGCTCTCACCGCCAGTTCCACCGACGCTTCCCCGCTGCCGTCTCCGGCATCCACGCCTTTGATCGCGCGTGCTTCGCCTGCCAAATGCGCGATCTCCGCCGCGTTGCCGCGTACGATCGAGACTTTCACTTCACGCAGAATACGCAAACAAGACTCCGTTCGATAAGGCGTGGCTCCGGCTCCGACCGGATCGAGCAGCACCGGCACGCCCGCTTCGTTCGCCGCTTTTCCGGCAATGATGCAAGCTTCGACCAACTCGGCCGTCAATGTTCCGATATTGAGCACCAACGCGCCCGCAACCTTCGCCATGTCGGCAACTTCCTCGCGAGCATAAGCCATAACGGGAGATGCGCCCAGCGCAAGCAATCCGTTCGCCGTAAAGTTGGTAACGACCGTATTCGTGATGTTATGTACCAAAGGCCGCTCTTTCCGCAATTTTTCTAACCGTTCGCCCAGTTCTTTTTCCATACGATTCAACCTCCCGTTTCCGTTGTTTGTCGGTTGCCACTGCTCCTTCAAACTTCTAAACCGGCCAATCCTCCAACTTATGCGCCATGTCCCAGAACATATACTCCAAGCGGCAGCTGGCATCAAATTGTTCCTTCAGCTTGCGTTTGCGCGCCTCGCTGAGCGGTTCTGCCCATTCATCGAGCAGGGCGCGCATTTTGTGCGTTGCTCCCGCTTCACGATCCCCGTAGAAATGAATCCAGTCGTAGAAAGGATGCTCCGGTCCCGGCTTCACTTCATCCAGCAGCCGCTGCCCAATCTCCATGTACGTCCACGGACAAGGCAACAGCGCGGCCAAAATATCTTCAAGCGTGCCTTCGTAAGCCGCGTTCAGCATATGCCGGGTATAATGATGGGCCGACGGCGCAAGCGGATATCCCTGCAATTCCTCGTACGTCACGCCCGCCTGATCGCAGAAGTTCTGGTGAGGATGGATTTCGCTGTTCAAAATGAAGCCGATCTGCTCGTTGAACATCTGAATATGCTCCCGCTGTTCGCATCTGGAGATCGCAATGCCGTAAATCCGCATATAGGCGTTCAGATATTCGAAATCCTGCTTCACGTAATGGATCAACTGCTCTTTCGCCAGCGTCCCGTCCGCAATCCCGCGCACAAACGGATGCTTGAAGATCGCTTCGTAAATCGGGTCCGCCCCGCGGCGAAGTTCCTCTGTAAAAGACATAAAAGTCATGCACCTCCGAAAAATAAAGTTCGTCGTTCGAATCCCGGCCACCGAAGGAGCGCACGCAAAAAAACCGCTCCGAAATGGAGCGGTTCTTGTCAAAGTCGAAAGCCCGGGCTATCCGACGCCGATCGACTACCCGGCTGCACGTTACTTCCCCAGTAAGGAATAAACGAGCATCCAAGGCAATCCCGGTTGGATCGCGCTCAAGCAAATGGATGTTTTGAAAAAGGACCTGCTCCACTTCCCTACGCCGGTACGAGCCGGATCAGGTTCTAAGGGTCCAAGAACAGTTCTTGTCTCAGCCGCAGTGCGGCCCCCCCAGTGGAATACGCTATTCGATTGACGCCGCCTCTACGGCGATGTTACGTGTCTACTCTAGCGTTCGCGTCCGCTCTTGTCAATGCTGCCGATAACGCAAATAATAATCGATCAACGGCGAACACATAAAAGCAGCCAAACTGGCTAACCCGACCGCCACGCTCATCCCGCTCATCGTCAAGCCGTCGATCCGATTCAGGTCAAAGCTTGCAAAAATCATTAAAAAGCTCGCCAATAACGCTATCCCCGACGGAATGTACACCAGCTGCTGCTGATAAGGATATCTTTTATAGATCAAGTATGAAGCGCTCATCAGGATGATAAACGTCGTGACTGACAATAATACGATGCCGCTCAGCTTGAACACCTCCTTGCCCACGAGAATAGCATATTTGATCTTTTTAAAAGTAAAAATATTGTTAATTTTACATTTTGTTTTATATGTCCGACTCACACGCAATTCGTTTTCCAGATTAAACAAAAAAACAATTGCAGTCAACCAATCAAGCAGCCACTTACATACCCATTAACCTGAGTTTTTTTCTGTGACGCAACTTGTTTACCCGAAATTTTAAAGCGCTTACAAAATAAAAAAAGCAATGATATACTTCCTATCAATCTGGTTAAAAGTGGAACTATTATTTATATAGAGATTGCCGAAATCTCTCATAGCAAAAGCCATTTCGTTCGATTCGCCCCCGCTTTGCGTCACATAATCTGACCGCTGTTTTATTAAACTTCTTTACGAAACAAGCTTTTGTGTGCAAAATAGAAGCTAAGCAAACATCATTCACTCATTAAAGCACAACAGCTAAAAAGCAGAAACGCAAAAAAGCATAAGGAGGCTTACTAATGATCAAATCCCCCGAATTGGAATCGGAAGTGATTGCGGCACATTTAAAAGAGGCATTGGAGAAAAATCGGCTGCTTCTCACAGAACGTGCGGAACGAGACATGGAACGCGCCCATTTCGACGACGAGATGCTGGGTGAGTTCCTCCGTGCACCGCGCCGGATCGACAAGTACGAAGGGCGGCGCAACAACGGCTGCTCGTACATTTTGTATGGCGTTCGGACGACCCGCGCCGTCGTATCCGTCCACGACGGCTACGTCACGCTCGTCTGCTTAAAACACAACCCTTTCCCTGCCGTAGGCTGACCTCCAAACGGATGACGGACGCGAAGTCTCATGTCACGTCATGCCATCAGCCACTTCCTTTATGAACGATCAAAACCCCGAATCCGCTCTGCCGGAATTCGGGGTTTTTGTTATGCGTTGAAAACCTCCAAGCTTCGCATATAAGATCAAAGCTTGCTTACACACAAAATAGATTAACATTTTAGTTACCCTTTAAAAATTATTTTCTCTGATATTTGAAATAAACACTTGTAAAAACGCAAGTTTTATGTTTATTATTTCTTGTAAGCGATACCAAAGTTTCTTTTTCTATAAATCAACTTAGACATAATCTTATTTAAATTAACAAAAAAATTAATCAAATTAAAAAGGAGACTCTAATGACTCGAAAACTTTGGACCAAAACCGGGATCACAGCCGTGACGGCTGCCCTGCTGCTGCCTTTATCCGCCGGAGCGGCTCCGTTACCGGGCAACACAACGCCAACTTCCGCCTCGGTTGTACAAAAAGCCGTAACCCTGCCGACTTTTAACGCGCAAGCCCCAACATTCCGCGAAGCGTCCGTACACGATCCTTCCGTTATTAAAGTGGGCGATACCTTCTACGTATTCGGCTCCCACCTTGCGGCGGCCAAGTCGAAAGATCTCATGAACTGGGATCTGATCGCTTCCGGCGTCACCGATTCGAATCCGATTATTCCGAACGTCACCACCGAGTTAAAAGAAACGCTGGAATGGGCGCAGACCGATACGCTTTGGGCGGCAGACGTCATCCAATTGGCGGACGGCAAATTCTACATGTACTACAACGCGTGCAAAGGCGACTCCCCCCGCTCTGCGATGGGCATCGCGGTCGCGGATAACGTCGAAGGCCCTTATAAAGACACCGGCATCATTTTGAAATCGGGCATGTGGGATCAGATCAGCGAAGACGGCACGATCTACGACGCGACCAAACATCCGAACGCGGTCGATCCCGACGTCTTTTTCGATAAAGACGGCAAGCTGTGGATGGTGTACGGTTCGTATTCCGGCGGTATCTTCATTATGGAAATGGACCCGACCACCGGCAAACCGCTCCCCAACCAAGGCTATGGCAAAAAAGTGATGGGCGGCAACCACAGCCGGATCGAAGGTCCTTACATGCTGTACAGCCCGGAAACGGACTATTACTACATGTACCTGTCGTTCGGCGGTCTGGATGCGGTCGGCGGTTACAATGTGCGCGTCGCACGCTCCAAAACGCCGGACGGTCCGTTCCTGGATGCGCAAGGCAACGACATGGCCAATGTAAAAGCAGATCCGACCAAGCCGATTTTCGACGATAAGTCGATCGAACCGTACGGCGTCAAACTGATCGGCAACTATTTGTTCGAACGCCAATTGGGCGATCCGGGCACGGGACTCGGTATCGGCGCCGTCTCGCCGGGACACAACTCCGCTTACTACGACGAAGCGACAGGAAAACAGTTCCTGATCTTCCACTCCCGTTTCCCGGGACGCGGCGAGCAACATGAGATTCGGGTACACGAAATGTTCATGAACGCGGACGGCTGGCCGGTCGTCGCGCCTTATCGGTATGCGGGCGAAACGAACGTCGATGCGGCCGTGCAGGCTTCCGAGATTCCGGGTAATTACCGCTGGATCGCGCAGGGCAAAGAAATCAGCGCCGACATCGCCACCGACGTATCCGTTACGCTGAATGCAAACGGAACGCTGAGCGGCGCGGCAACGGGTACGTGGCAGCTCAGCGGCACTAATGACGCGACGATCACGACAGGCGGCAAAACGTACAAAGGCGTCTTTTTACGCGAAACGAATCCCGTGTCCGGCGACAAAACGTTGACTCTGACGGCATTGTCTACGGAAGGCACCACGGTCTGGGGCACGAAAGCAACGGCAAGCAACGCCAAAAGCGCGGTTTCCGCCGTCGAAAAAGCGATCAATCTGAGCACGTCCGGCGACGTATACTATGATGTGACGCTTCCGGTATCCGGCACGCAAGGCACTCAAATCTCCTGGTCTTCTTCGCAGCCTTCCGTCATTTCCAATACGGGAACGGTTACTCGTCCGGCCGCGGGCAAAGGCGATGCCAAAGTAACGCTGACCGCGACGATCACCAACGGCAGCGCCAAAAAAACGAAATCGTTCAAGCTTACGGTAGCCGAAAAAGCGCAAAGCCCGCTGATCGCGTCTTACGGATTCGAAGACGCGTCGAAAAACCGCCTCAAGGACGCTTCCCCTAACGGGTACAACGGCACGCTGGAAAAAGGCGCTTCGTACGCGAAAGGCGGCAAAAGCGGTAAAGCGGCTCAATTTAACGGCAAAGACGGATATGTGAATCTGCCCGGCGCGGTAACGGATGCCGAGGATTACACGTTCGCGACTTGGGTCAAATGGGACGGCGGAGCCGCTTGGCAGCGCGTCTTCGACTTCGGCAACGACATGACCAGCCATATGTTCCTCACCCCTTCGCAAGGGCAGGGCGCGCAGTTTACGATCCATAGCCAAGGCAAGGATCAGAGTATCTTGACCTCTTCCCCGCTGCCGACGGGCAAATGGGTTCATGTAGCCGTGACGCTTGCAGGAGACACGGGAACGCTGTATATCGACGGCAAAGCGGCGGGCACGAACGCGGCGATGACGTATAACCCGCGCGATCTGCAAACCAGCGAAGCCTGGCTCGGCAAAAGCCGATTCGCGGCGGACCCTTATTTCAAAGGCAGCCTCGACGAAGTCCGCATCTACGACAAAGCGTTGAGCGCGGCGGAAATTTCGGCGTTGGCGAAGTAGGGAGAGGGATAAGTTCCTATTCGGGAGAGAAGCTTGGACGGCTGCGGGAGAAATTCGTTCAAGGCGCTGTCTCACTCGGAAAATTGAATTGGATTCAAATAGGGATTTTCCGAGTTCAAAGGCGCCTATCACTGAATTTCTCCCGCAGCCTATTGCTTCGCTCAGGCATATGAACTTTTCTCCTACTCTGTGGTAGGGGGAAAGGATTAGTTTCGGGTTATTTGCCCTCAACCGGATTTTGTATACAAGAACTATTAGAAGGCCTTACCCTCTATGCGATAGAGGGTAAGGCCTTAAACGTATCTGGAAAGCCCAACGTAGCTGGAAGTGAGAAGACGGAGAGAGAAATTCAGTGAAATACAGGATTTCAAAGAAAACCTGCGGTAACATTCAGTTCTATGTTGACGCCTTTGAACTCGGAAAATTCCTTATTCAAATCCCATCCATTTTCCGAGTGAGACAGCGGCTTGTGAAGCATTTCGAAGAAATGCACTTCGGAAGCATACGCTGGCAATTTCTCTCGCAGTCTTCTCGCTTCCCCCACACACCTAACTTTCTCGATAGCTTTAAAGCCTTAGGGCCGGCTTAATAAGTCATCAAGCCAACGTTCGGCCAATCGGGTAGAGCCGGGGAGGAATGGTAAGGCGCCGACGCCGACTTTGGATAGGCTTTGATAGAAGTGGTGGTTGGCATATTCGCGTTCGTCGGCGTACGGGAACAGGACGCAGGCGGAGGATACGCTGCGCTCGTAGCCGGACGCGCCGGGTTTGACGATCGCGTCGCGGTAGCGGTGCATGACGTTGATGTCTTCTTCCAGCGGGCCGGGGGTACCGTAGAGCGAAGCGTAAGAGCTGCCGGGAATAGCCGGGTCGATCCGGTATTTGGCGTCGAGCACGTATGAGACCTCCTGACCGTCTGAGCGAAGCGTCAGCAGCAGGTCGGGCTTTTGTTCGGTCGTGGGGCGCGCCCGGCCCAGCATGGACGGGTTGTAGACCAAAGATAACTGGGCGCTGCTTTCCGGGTATTCGTATTCGATGCGGGAAGCGCCGCCGCGGATCAGGGACGGGAACAATCCGTTACGGTCGACGGCAGCGCCTTCGCGGCGAATGACCCGGCAGCGGCGGGACAAAAGTCGATGCAGCTTCAGGAAGCACCAATATTCGTATAGCTGCGCCATGTCTTTAAGCGACAAACGCATCATGCCTTCGCGCAGCGACAGGCCTTTGAGCAGGAGCAGATGCAGCTTGTACATCTCGCGGTATCCCGGTGCCATCTGGAGAACCAGGCTGACGTTTACCCGCTGCATCGGTCCGACGTCCCGAAGAAAGTCCATGTTCAGCATGATGCCGATCCGGCGGCCGATTCGTTCCAGCTCCCGGTCGAGCAGCGGATCGCGGCCGGGTCGGGTTTCCTTTAACTCGCGGCGCAGCGTATCGACCCGGCCTGCCGTACGTTCCAACATCCAACGCAGGAACCGATTCTCGTCCGTATCGGTGGAGATGACCCTACGGGCTTCCAGCAAACGGGCAGGCATAAATCGGTTTAAGGATTCGCCCGTCCCTCTGCTTTCGCCGATTCCGGGCAAATACGCTCGATCTCTCCCTTGCGCTCCTTCGATCTCCAACCAACCGCGCCGGTCAGCCTGCAACCGCTGCGGATGACGGCGCAGATCCGCCAGCGTTCGGCGATCCGCTCGGCGGGCTTTGCCGGCATCAACCAAGCGATGCTCATTATCCAGCCGGTAATGCGGATTCGCTTCGATACGCCGCATCGCATTCTCCAATCGTTCGAACACGCGGCGCAGAAGGGTATGAAATTCGGTCAGGCTTTGGCGCGAGGTCTCCCGTTCTTCGGCAGGGCGATACGTCCGGCGCAAGAAGTCGAAGGTCAGGTCGTAACCTTCCTCGCTGACCTCCTCCATCAGCTGCATATAATCGCGGCGATAATCCAGCTTGGCCGGAAAAATCTCGATTCCGATCGTAAGCAGCGGACGGTCGTTCAGCCGAATCTCCAGTTCCGTCTCTCCGATCTCGCTGCCGAAGTCGAGCGTTCCCGACAATACGCGGCTGCCTCTCGGCTTGATCCGGCGGCGCAAATTGACGTTTTCGTGATGGAAAGTGAGGTTTAATGCGGGATCGGCTTTAACTAGCGTCAACTCGTAAGCTTTCGTTTCATAAAAACACGGAAACACCAACGTTCCAGGCTCCCAGCGTTCAGCCTTTCCCGTTTCCGGCGAGAACAAGCTAACGCGGCACTCCGTCAAGCGCAGCGACCGCACTTCCGCATCAAAATGAGCGCTCAACCGCTCTCCCGTCTCGGAATCGCGATGAAGCCCAAGCTGCTCCGCCGTCTCGTGCAGCGGCTCCCCGGCGATATACAGTTCAAACAGATTGCTTTCGACCCGAAGCAGTTCGGTGCTGGAGTCAAAAGACGCCGGCGATATCGACATGCTCATCCATCCTTTAAATCATTTTGCTTGCTTATTTATACATAAGATGGAAAAATAAAAAAAGAAACTTTCTTATACTCATCAAAAAGCGCAAAGGAGAACAATATTCATGCGTAATAAGTTCATTTTATCATTATTGGGCGCCGTATGGCTCGGAACTTCCTTAGCTTCGTTAGCCCCGCTGCCGTCGGCTTCCGCCTCTCAAAGTTCAGATCTCAAGGTTCAGGCCGTTCAAGCCAGAAAAGCACTTGCGAAAAAGTACCCCAATGAACAGATCTATTCGATTCGCACAGCAGATTTGAATAATGACAAAAAATATGAATCGTTCATGCTGACCGAGACCGGCAATTTCTTTCTTTATAATTCTAAAGGCTACCTGATTCCGATCGCAACCGAAATTCTGAGCGATGAAGGATTTGAAAATCCGACCCTACAAGTTTTCGCAGTGAGTCCGACCGAAAAGCAAATCGCCACGTTTCATTCCTTCGGCCCTTCTAACACTTGGACAAAAGTCTATCGTCTTCAAGGCGGAACTTTGGTAAAAACCTTGGATGTCATGGGAGACCAAGGTGTGGAAATAGACAGCAAGGGCCGTATTCATCAGCATTGGAAAAAATACCGTGAGTTCGGAGGATGGTTCGCTGTCGAAGCGGTTTATGCTTGGAACGCTGCCAAACAAAAATATACGGGAACCGGAATGATTCCTTGAAACTTTATCCCTAAATAAAACACGTCCGTTATCGAGAAGGGTTCTCCTCGTTACGGACGTGTTTCAGTTGTACTATTTCAAATGGAAACTCCGCCCGCCGATTTGCACGTAAATAACGCCTTCTTTGTCGGGTGGAAGCTTGTCGAAGATATAGCTTTCCGTTTTGCCGTCGCTGTATTTCAGGGTAATCGTATTTTTGGAAATGGTGTAGGTTCCGCTAAGCGTCTTGGCTGAAGAGCTGCTGTCCGTCCGCGCTGCTCCTGTATCCAAAGCGGCAATAGTCAGGGTATCACTCGTAAATCGTCCATCCGAGTAGAAGGTGAGATAATCCGTCCAAGACGTCGAGAACGGAGTAATGCCCACTAGACCATAGTACCCTTGGGAAATGTATTCGCCGTTCAACTTCGTTCCCGCCGCAGCCGGCTTTACAGGATCGAGATGAACTTCATCGATCACTAATCGGCCTTCTTTGCTGATCGAGATCGGCAGCGTCTCGCCGCCTTGAATCTTCAACTGTCCGCCGCTGACCGAATAGGTTCGGCACTGATCTTTGGAACAGTTGACATTTTCCGGACCTCCGCCGACGGGTTCGCCCACCACGATTTTATTGTTAGGGAGGAACGTGTAAAACTTCCAGCAGATTCCGCCGCATTCGTACCCGGCATAATCGTATTCGGCACCATAGTACATGCCCGATAGTTTGCTTACATTGACCGGAGTCGTATTGGCACTGCTAGAATCCGCTTTCTCGGCTGCCTTGGCTTCCGCATGCTTGGCATTGGCATCCGCTTGCAGTTTCGCCAGCTCTGCTTTGACCTGAGCAGGCGTCACGTTGTTCTCCTGCATCCATTCTGTCGTGACGACCAGAATTTGCCGCCCGGCGCCGTTCCAATGCACGATAGCCCCTGTCGCTTCACCGACAAATCGCAGCGGAACGAGCGTATTGCCGTTGATGCTGGTTGCCGGATAATCCAACGTAACGTTCTTGCCGTTAACCGTAGCGGTTTTGGAGCCCAATTTCAATGTCAGTTCCGTTCCGCTTTTGACCGCTTTGACCGTTCCGGCTGCTTGGTTCCAGGTCAACTCCATGCCCAACCTTTCAAATAGCGGTCTCATCTGTACCAAGGTTGTTCCCTGCCTACTGATCGGGTCAACCGTAAAAGACAACGGCGTTGTCTCCTCGTTGAGCATCACCCGAATCGGCGACGTTTCTGCTGCTTCTGCCTGCGAATGTCCGACGGTCACACCGACAAAAAGAATCATCATCATGCATCGGAACATCCAGCTTGCACGGCCAAAAGGCCCCGCCGAAGATCCGGCCGAGCCTCTATTTCCTATTCTCCACCTTCGCCTCGCCACTTGCTTTTCCTCCGTTCTCGCTGCTTTCATTTGATCGCTCCTTCCTGGTTTCAGGGAATAAATCAATGAAAAGGTAACGCTTACGTTGAAGTTTAGCAAAGTCGGACGTCAATGTTAAGAATTTAAATTTATTTTCGCCGTATACCGTACGAAATTATCGAAGGCAAATCCGCGCACCTGCTCCTCGCTGTAGTGCTTCAGCAGCTCGCTAATCAGACGTTGGCTTTTACCCGCATGCTCCAATCCTTCGACCGTCAGCGTGATCCCGTCGAAGTCCGATCCGAAGCCGATATGACGCTCCCCGCCCAAAGCGCACATATGGTCGATATGGCGAATCAGATCGGCAATCGTCGCAGGACCGGAGCTCCGCGCATCAACAACGAATTCCGGATAGTACACGACATGAACCGGGGCGCCGCGTCGGAACATTGCAATCAGCTGCTCGTCGGTGAGATTGCGCGGATGATCGCACAATACTCTCGCGTTGGAGTGGCTGGCGATCGGATAGCGCGCCAGCTCCATCACCTCCCAGAACCCTCGCTCGTTCAAATGGCTCACGTCCGTCAATACGCCATAGCGGTTATGGAGCGCAATCATTTCTTTGCCCAGCGACGTCAGTCCCGCGCCGCGCGGCTCCAGTACGCCGTCTCCGGCTTGATTGCCGTAATTCCATGTCAATCCGACAGAACGCACACCCAGACGGTACAGCAAGTGCAGCCTTTTCAGGTCGTTCTCGATCGGGTCCACGCCTTCCAACGTCAGCAGCGCCCCTATCGATCCTTCAGATAACTTCCCGATCTGCGACCATTCGGTAATCAGCTGCATATCGTCATGTTTCTCCAGAATCTCCGCGTAAAAATAGTGAATCTGATCCAGACACGATTGCCAGCGCATCGAGCCAGGCAGCGCCGGATCGACGAACACCGCAAAACCCTGGACGGCCACGCCGCCTTCCTTCAACCGATCCCGATTGCTCGCAAGCTCCGGCGCATCCGTGTAGCACAACGCGCCGCGGGACGCTTCGATCTTCGCCAGCGCGTCGCAGTGCAAATCGATAATCCGCATGACTTACGCCTCCTTCCTGTTTGCGTTTTGAGCGAAAAGGTTCGTCGTCTATTTACCGTTCACGATGCCTTTATACGTCTCGATCGCCGCCGCCCGCGAAGCTTTCAGATCCACGATGGCGTCTTTGCGCGGCTTATGCACCGTTTTGACGTCCTCGTCCGCAAGCTCCGGAAGCCATTCGCGGATATGTTCGCCGTTCGGATCGTATTTCTCGGATTGGGTGACGGGATTGACGACGCGGAAGTAAGGCGCCGAGTTCGCTCCCAGCGACGCGCACCACAGCCAATTGCCGCGGTTCTGGATATTGTCGTAATCGAGCAGTTTGCGGCGGAAATAATTTTCCCCCAGCGTGAACGTGCATTGCAGGTTTTTGGTCAGGAACATGGCGCACAAGATACGCAGCCGATTCGGCATCAACCCTGTCTCGTTCAACTCCCGCATCGCGGCGTCGATCACCGGAATGCCCGTTTCTCCTTTGGCCCATGTTTCGAAATGTTCGTCGGTCAGCGCGGACAAATCGTATTTTTTTTCGTAGGCAAAATAGTCTTCGTCGTAGATCGCCAGATAATAATAGAAGTCGCGGAACGCCAGTTGGCGGACCCATTCGTCATGCTCTTTGCGGCGTTTGGCGCGCGCGTACAGCTCACGCAGCGACACGGCTCCGGCGTTCACGTGCGGATTGACGCCGCTCGCCGGAAGTTCCGGGTAATAATCGCGCTTGTCGCCGTATTCGCGAATCGCGTCCCCCAAAAAAGGCGTCAGCTTATCTTCCCACTCGTCGGCCGGTTCGATCTCGTTCAGGTTCAGCGTAGGTTGATATTTTTTGGGCAATTCGATCTTAGTCTCGCTTTCCGGCAGATCGTCGAGCGATACGGAAGAAGGCTGATTCGGCGAGTGCGCCAAATACTCCAGCCACTTTTTATGAAACGCCGCGAACACTTTGTAGTAGCCGTCTTTGCCCGTGAACTCGGCGAAACGATCCAAGTCGATCATCAGCGTGTCCATCAGCGGCGTAAACGCGGCATCGTGCTTCTCCGCCGCCTTTTTCAGTTTGCGGTCGCGCTCGCGCGCGTACGGCGTGAAGTCGCGGTGTACCACGACCTCGTCGATCTCGTGCTGGCCGCCTTTTTGCTTATCCAGCAGCCATTCCAGCACTTCCGCCGGATCGCCGTGCGCGATATGCAGCGTGCGTCCGGCTTGGTCGTACAGCTTGCGCAAACGGACGACGTGACGGAGAAAATTGACGCCGCTATGATCCTGGTCCCGGCCTTTTTGCAGCAAAAAAGGATCTAGGATCAGCAGATGCAGCACAGGCTCGCCGGCCTCTTTCAAATAATCGAACGCGGCCAAATCCTCGGTGCGCAGGTCTTTGCGGTGAATGAACAGTTTCAAATGCGGCGTGCCCCTTTCCGTTGCTCGGTTAATATGGATTCCTCTATATTACCCGAGAGCGGCGCGGAACGAAAACGGGACAAGATTCGGAAAGGGTCTTTTGCATCGCCTCCAGCTCCTTCAGGTATTCGCTCCCTTTATCGTATTCAAAAAGCCGGACCTCGCTTGCGCGATAAAGTCCGGCCAAACTCTTTTTCGATTGCGGCTCAAGCTTACAAGCCGGTCCGCTTCTCCAACGCTTCCGTATACCGATGGCCTACGATCTCGATCTTCGAAGTGGCTTCTTCGATGCTGCGCAGATCGTCCGATGTCAGCTCAATCTGCGCGCCGCCCAAGTTTTCTTCCATCCGATGCAGCTTGCGCGTGCCGGGAATCGGCGAGATCCAAGGCTTTTGCGCCAACAGCCAGGCCAAGGCAATCTGGGCTTTCGTGGCTTGTTTGCGCTGCGCGACTTCCTCCAGCAGATCGACCAGCTTGCGGTTGGCATTCATGGCTTCCGGCGTAAAACGGGGCAGCGTGCCGCGGAGATCGCCTTGTTCAAACGTCGTGCTCGAATCGAAGCTTCCGGTCAGATAGCCTTTGCCCAGCGGACTGAACGGAACCAGGCCGATGCCCAATTCTTCGAGTGCCGGAATCAGTTCTTCTTCCGGACGCCGCCACCAAAGCGAATATTCGTTTTGCACCGCAGCCAACGGCTGAACCGCATGGGCGCGCCGCACCGTATGCACGCCGGCTTCGGACAGCCCCCAATGCTTGACCTTTCCTTCGCGGATCAGGTCGCCGACTACGCCTGCCACTTCCTCAATCGGCACGTCGGGGTCGACGCGGTGCTGATAGTACAGGTCGATGACATCGGTCCGCAATCTCTTGAGCGAGCCTTCCACGGCCTTTCGAATCCGTTCGGGACGGCTGTTCACCGCGCCAGGATTCTCGCCTTCGAGATTGAAGCCGAATTTGGTCGCAATGACCACTTGATCGCGGAACGGTTCCAGCGCTTCGCCGACCAGATCTTCGTTGATATAAGGCCCGTACACCTCCGCCGTATCGAAAAAGGTGACGCCAAGATCATAAGCCGCGCGGATCACCTTGATCATCTCGCTGCAATCGGACGCTTCGCCGTATCCGTGGCTCATTCCCATGCAGCCGAATCCGATGGCCGAGACTTCTAGTCCGGTATTGCCCAGTTTGCGTTTTTGCATACCTATACTCTCCTTCCGATTCTTCGATTAAGATATTTTAAAATCCCCAGATCTGATGCGGTAAGTATGGCGCTTCCAGCTCGGCGATTTCTTCGTCCGTCAGCTTCACGTCGATCGCGGCCACCGCGTCTTCCAGATGATGCGGCTTGGTCGCTCCGACAATCGGCGCGGTGACCTCGGACTTTTGCAAGACCCAAGCCAACGCCACTTGAGCTTTCGAAATGCCTCGACGAGCCGCGATCTCCGCTACTTTTCCCACGATATTCCGGTCGCTCTCCTGCATCGAATCCGCCATGCGCGTTCCGACCGGATCGTTGCTCGAACGCGCCGTTTCTTCGTTCCAATCGCGCGTCAAAATCCCTTTCGCGAACGGGCTCCACGGAATGACGCCGATCCCGTCTTCTTTGCACAAAGGCAGCATCTCGCGCTCTTCTTCCCGATACAGCAGGTTGACCAGATTCTGCATCGAAACGAATTTCGTCCAGCCATGCTTTTCCGCAGCATGTTGGGCTTTCAAAAACTGCCACGCGTACATCGACGAAGCTCCGATGTAACGCGCTTTGCCGGCTTTGACTACGTCATGCAGCGCCTCCATCGTTTCTTCGATCGGCGTCGACGGGTCCCAGCGGTGAATCTGGTACAGATCGACGTAATCCGTGCCGAGGCGTCTCAAGCTTTCGTCGATCTCGTGCAGGATCGCTTTGCGGGACAGCCCCGCTCCGTTCGCCCCTTCCCGCATGCGAAAATACACTTTGGTCGCGATGACGGTCTCATGACGCGGCACCAGTTCCTTCAAGGCGCGGCCCACGAACTCTTCGCTGGTGCCGTCCGAATAGATATTTGCCGTATCAAAAAAGTTAATGCCGAGTTCCAGCGCCTGCTTGATGAACGGACGGCTTTCCGCTTCGCTCAGCGACCACGGCGCAATGCCTCGTTCCGGAACGCCGTAGCTCATGCAGCCCAGCGCAATCTTCGAGACTTCCAGGCCGGTACGGCCGAGTTTCACGTATTCCATGTTTGTGCACGCTCCTTGATCGAATAGGGTAGAAGCCCGAAGCATCCAACATCATCCGGCAGCAAAACGTTGGCCGTCCAGGTACGATCAGCGTTGGAATTGCTCGATTCTGTCGAAACGTTCGCGCTTCTTTTTCGGTTCCCGTTCAGTATGATCGATCCCGTATGCGCGGCGTTATCCCGATCATCCCGAATGTTTGCCTATTCCTGTCGGAGGGGCTGGCGGGGCGTATGCTCAAGTCGTATAATCGAGCCAGACCTTAACTTCGTTCAACGTTAAAGGAGGAACCTATGTCCGCGATTTTCGGTGCCCCGCAGCATAAAGAATTATCCCGAATCATCGAGCGGTATTCGCAGCGCGACCGTTCATGCGAGACCGCGATTCCGTCTTTGTTTTTCTATCAACATTCCAGCGTCTCCGAACCCGTCTATCGGGTATACAATCCGTCGCTCTGCCTGATCGTGCAGGGAACGAAGCAGATGCTGCTGGCTCAGGAGCGTTTCGAATACGGCCCCGCCAATTATATGGTCGCCTCGATGAACCTTCCCGTGATCGGACAGATCATCAAAGCCGCGCCGGACGCGCCTTATATGAGCCTCAAAATCGAATTCACGCATAACGATATTCTGGATGTGCTGAAAGCAACCGAACTGAACCTGCCGCAAAAAGAAAATACCCGGCGGGCGCTGTTTATCGGTCAACTGGAAACTTCGCTGCGTGACGCGGTGCTCCGATTGGCCCGCTTGCTCGACACCCCCGATGAAATTCCGTTTCTGGCCCCGCTGTATAAAAGAGAGATTCTGTTCCGTCTGCTTCAGGGGCCTTACGGTCCGGCGCTGGGGCAGCTCGCGCTCGACGGTAGCAGCTCCTCCCGGATCAAAGACGCGATCAACCGCCTGATCCGGGAGTGGGACAAGCCGTTTCGCGTCGAGGAATTGGCGGAGGCGGCGAATATGAGCCTGTCGGCGTTCCACCGCAACTTCAAGGAAGTCACGGCCATGAGCCCGCTTCAATTTCAAAAGCAACTCCGGCTGCAGGAAGCGCGGCGCATTCTGTTGTCCGAAGCCGCTGATGCCGCAGACGTCGCTTTTCGCACCGGTTACGAGAGCGCTTCGCAGTTCAGCCGCGAGTATGCGAGAATGTTCGGCGCTCCGCCGCGTACGGATATCAATCGGCTGAAGGAGAAGTATGAGCTGAAAGCGGAGTAAGGCGAAAAAGGAGCAATATCGTGCGACCTTGCGTCAAAGCGACTGTACAGCGTGCATATGCTTCGTACATTGACCGATAACGACATAAAGTTTCGGTTCGCATGCAAACCTCAGATCGAACACGGTCAACTTACGGCATCAAGGCTTTTGCTACGACAAATAAGCCGCGGGGAAGACTCCCCACGGCCTGTTGCTTGAATGATCCGTCTTTTCACTCCGAAATCCGCATGCTGCCGATCATTTTGACCACTTCCGGATCGCTGTGCGAGAAGAACAGACTTTCTTTCTTATCCAGGCTCGTGATCTGCTCCATATCCGATGCGCTCAACTCAAAGTCGAAAACATCGATATTCGCTTCGATCCGCTCTTTGCGCACCGACTTCGGGATCACCACGACGTCGCGCTGAATGAGCCAGCGAAGCACGACCTGAGCCACGGATTTACCGTATTTGGCTCCGATCTCGGACAACGATTCGTTGGTGAACAGATCATTGCGTCCTTCGGCGAACGGTCCCCAAGATTGAATCTGCACGCCTTGCTCGCGCATAAAATCGGCATTATCGATCTGTTGGTGGAACGGATGCGTCTCGACCTGATTCACGGCCGGCACGATCTTGTTATGCACGATCAGGTCCATAAGCCGATCGGGCTGGAAGTTGCTGACCCCGATCGCGCGAATCTTGCCTTCCGCATGCAGCTCTTCCATCGCTCGCCAAGCTCCGTAATAATCGCCGAACGGCTGATGAATCAGATACAGATCCAAGTAGTCCAATCCCAGCTTTTCAAGCGACAACGCGAACGCGAGCTTAGCGCTTTCGTATCCGAAATCTTGAATCCACAGCTTGGTGGTCACGAAAATCTCTTCCCGAGGCACGCCGCTGCGGCGAATCGCGCGCCCTACCGCTTCTTCGTTCCGATAAGCCGCCGCCGTGTCGATCAATCGATACCCGGCCTGCAACGCCTCGTAGACAGCTCGTTCGCATTCTTCCGCGTCCGGAATTTGGTAAACACCGAAGCCGAGAATCGGCATTTGGACACCATTGTTCAAAGTTACAGTTTGCATCAAAATTCCTCCTCAGTGATTCACAGATCATAGCGGCCTATCCCGCAACACCGTTAGTCTATTCCCTTCGAGTAACTCGAAGTCAAGCATATCCGTCCAAAAACTTTTCTATAGGAGGACATTCATGCACACCGTCAAAGAAACCGCGCTGCTGCTCGACATGAGCGAACATACCGTCCGTTTTTATACCGACAAAGGACTGGTTCCCAACCTGAAACGAGACAAAAACAACAACCGGCAGTTTGACGAAGAATCGATCAACTGGCTCACCGGAATCAAATATCTCAAGCAAAGCGGCATGCCGCTCGACAAAATCAAAACATACATCGAACTCTGCCTGGAAGGCGACTCGACGATTCCCCAGCGGTACGCCATTATTCTGGAGCAAAAAGAAGCGGCGCTCGCCCAGCTGGAGCAAGCCCGCGAGCGGGCCGAATATATGATCCGCAAAGCGGAAGGGTATCGGGAAATTTATGAGCACCGGCTGTCTGACATCGCTAACCCCGCCACATGGAGCGCGGAAACGAACACAAACACCGAATCCGAGCGCTTGGAACAATTGCAGGCCACCCGTTCAAACCTGCGTTTTTCCGACCTCGATGATTCAGATGTCTCGATTCCGTCCAAAACCATACTGTAACGCCGACCCGACAAAGCTGCACATTATTCGACATATGGGGCGTGTCTGAAAACTCAAGGATATGCATCTTCGGAGTTTTCGGACACGCCCTAATAATTACAGCAATCATCTGGAGGGATTTACGATGAAAAACGCATGGAGAAAGAAAACAACCGCTTTGGCAACGACAAGCCTGCTGGCCGCCGCGATCGCCGTCCCGGTATCTGCTGCTCCGGCTTCCATATCCGCTTCCGGCTCTGCAACCGCAGTCTCGGCAGCCGCTTCGTCCAAAGCCTCGACCGTCGAGAACAGTCTGGTGAACGTAGCGGGCTTCAAAAGCGCTTCGAACTTCAAAGCCTTTTACGCCAATCTGCAGCGCGCCGTCGCCAAAGGCGATAAAGCCGCGGTAGCTGCGCGCGTCCACTACCCGCTCACCGTCTTCCTGGATGACGACGATGATGATCAAAACCAAAAACTGGTGATCAAAACCAAAGCCCAGTTCCTGAATAATTACAACCGAATCTTCACCGACGACGTCCGCGAAAACCTGGCCGAAACCTCGTTCTCCGAACTGCTCGTCAACTGGAAAGGCGCCTCAGTCGACGACGGCGACATCTGGTTCACTCCATCCAAATCCGGCATGCCCGGCATCTCGACCGTGAATGCGGACGATTAAAAAAGTTGTGGTTTAAGGCAATACATGAACTGCATCAAGTCCATTGCGCAGCAAAAAGCCGATCTCCCAAAAAAGGAGATCGGCTTTCTTTTATAAATTCCCCATCTGAGCAGCAAGGTCAGCGGAGGGAGAAATTCAGGTCAAGACGCCTTTGAACGAGGAAAGCTGAAAGCTTTCTTCGTGAGACAGCGTCTTTACCGAATTTCTCCCGCAGCGGCTCTCAAGCGCAGTCAGAATCCCCCCGCATACTGTTTAGGCGCAGTAGAAGGCTGACGCAGAATGCTCTCCGCTTCGATCGCCCAATACGGATTCCGCAGCATCCCGCGTCCGACCGCAACCAGATCCGCATCTTCGTTGCCCACGACCGCATTCGCCAACACCGCATCGTCCAAACGGCCGACCGCCATCACCGGAATATCCAGCGTGTCGCGGATCTCGCGAGCGAGCGGAACCTGATAACCCGCATGCGTGCCCGGTCTGCCGGATGCGCCGATCGGGCCTTCGCCGCCGGACGAGACATCGAACATGTCCACGCCTTCGTCGCGATAAGCACGAACAAACTCCAGACTTTCCTTGATGCCGTAACCGCCTTCCACATATTCCTTCGCGGAAACGCGCATAATTAACGGCATGTCCGCCGGCATGTTGGCGCGAGCGGCGCGAATGATTTCGCGGCCGAACAACGTACGATCTTGACCGTATTCGTCTTCGCGCTTGTTGCTGAGCGGAGAATGGAATTGATGGATCAAGTAGCCGTGCGCCCCGTGCAATTCGATCGTATCGAATCCGGCACGAACCGCGCGTTCAACCGAACGGCCGAATTTGGCGACCATTTCTTTAACTTCTTCCGTAGTCAAAGCACGCGGCGTTTGCCAACCTTTGTCGAATGCGATCGCCGACGGTGCGACCGGAACTTCGGCATCTTCGGCTTTGCGTCCGGCATGCGCGATCTGGATTCCGATCTTCGCGCCGTGAGCATGGACGGCATCGACGATTTTTTTCAAAGCCGGGATCTGCTCGTCCGACCACAAGCCCAGATCATTGTCGCTGATCCGACCGTCCGGCTCGACGTCGGTCATCTCCACGATGATCAGGCCCGTGCCTCCGATCGCGCGGCTGACGTAATGCACATAATGCCAGTCCGTCGCGATGCCGTCTTTCAGGTCGACGGAATATTGGCACATCGGAGGCATGACTACTCGGTTTTTCAATTCCAGGTTTTTCAAACGATACGGGGTGAAGAGATTATTCATGGAGGATTCGCCTCGGTTTCTTTTGGATTATTTTGAATGTATGCGTATGCATGTATATTAGCATTTGGTTTTTCGCGCTGTCAACTTAAGGGGAAGTCCTATTCGGGGAGAAGCAAAAAAAGAGACCGATAGGATCACGGTCTCTTTAGTGATTTTATTCGACTATGCTTGCGGCTCGGACAAGAAAAGCATTTAGCTCGGGCGGCAGTTCGCCGGGAGCGCTCAGGGATTGAAGAACGTTTTTTACGGCTTCCGTTCCGCGTTTGAGTTTGTCTTCGCCGAGGGCAGTCATTTCGGTGTAGATCCCGCGACGGTCGTCTTCGCAGATATGGCGGCGCAGCGCGCCGCATTTGGGCGCTTCCATCCGAAGTACCAACCGCGACATGGCGCTTTGGCTCAAGCCGACGCGTTCTTGAAGCTGCTGAAGGCGAAGCTTTTTCTCCTCGTTCAAGGACAAAAAGTGCAGCACGTAAAACTCATTGAGCGACAGGCGGGCCTCTTCGTCAAGAGCTTGTTCCAAACGCTGCGAGATCTTGGCTTGAAGGTTCGCCAGCTCCAACCAATTATTCAAAAGTCCGTTCGACTCGTTGGCATTCATGGAATTCACCTGTTTCTTGGCATAGGATAACTTGGGAGCGCGAGGCGATCGCGCCCCGGCGTGTTCCTGTATTATATCGCCTATTTCGATACCTTGCCAGCGATAAGACGATGGGGCGAGGGAGCGGTACTTTGTTACAAGTGAACGTAGGGGTGCGTAGTGCTCGCAGCTTGTCCCAGGCTAATGTAAGGTTAAGTTTGACTGAAGCTTACCTAAAGCGTGTGAGTTTCAGTCAAACTTAAGCCTACCATTTAAAGTGGGACAAGCTACTAACTCAACCAATACGAAGTAAACCCGTCCTCGTCCAATCGCCGCAGCATATACGCGATTTTGCGAGCGCTTTGCGGATAACGGGCGGCGGCCAGCGCTTCGCGGCTGCGCCGTCCGGAGTAGACGCTTTCCGCCGAATCCTCCAGCTCGCGCCAATCGAACGCTTTTTCCGCTTCGCTTCCGAGGCAATGGCGCAGCAAATCCAGCAGCACTCTTTTGACCGAAAAACGACTTCCCTGGATCCGCGGCAAAATCTTCTGCATGAGCTGGGCATCGAAGGCTTCCGCGCGCGTCATCAGGCCGAAGCGTTCGTTATAGATCAGGTAAAAGCACACCGCGTCCCGCACCCGAAACCCGACGTGCGCTTGAATCTCCTCAAGGATGCCGTTGATCTGAGCCAGCTCTTCGGCCGTTCGTTCGATCAGCTTGGAGTGGTTCCCCATCGCGTCGATCAGTTGCAAATAATCGCTACCCAGCAGGTGACGGTCGGCCGACAGCGCTTCTGCTTCTTGCTCAACTTCGGCAAAAAGCTGCGGAAGCCGCAACAGGTCGATATGATTGAACTCGATCGTTCCGGCGCGGTCGAGCACTTTTTTGCTGAACGGATAAGTGGTCTCGTCCATGTTGACGGTACCGACCACGTACACATTGCCCGGAATCGCCAGATTGCCGTACAACGCCCGATCCTGCACCCGTTCGAGCGAGGCTTCCGGCAGCAGCGGTTGGGTGACGATGCTGCCGACTTGAGATACGCCCAGTGCGCCTTCGCCTTCTTGCAAAACGTAGCGCCGGCGCGTCTCCATCAGGCTGAGCACGTCGCTGAAGTAATGCTCGACGCGTGCCAGATTCATCTCATCCAGCACGATAAAATACGGATATTCCGCGTTTTCCGGCCGCGAGGCTTCTTTGAGCGCCAGCGTCAGCGGACCGGGCTTGAACGCGCCGGACAAGTCTTTGTATCCGATCAGGTCGGCCGGATCGTTCCAGTCGGGCCGCACCGGAATCAGCGTAAAGCGTCCGTTGTCCGGCGTCGAACCCAGCGCTTCGGCGAACAGGCGCGCAAGCTGCGTTTTACCCGTGCCGGAGATGCCTGCGAGGATGACGAACGGACGCGTTTTGAGCGACAAATAAAAATGCTCCACCAGTCCGTCCGGAAACGAAAAGCCGCGCTGCCGAATATAGGCGGATACGCCTGCGATAGCTGCCCGAACCTCTTTGTCCGGAATATGCGGCAAAGATTCAGGAGCAGGAATCGCGTTCGCGGACGGAGTTTCGACCGTTTCACCCTCTGCCTTTTCCCCTTCAACCGAATATTCGGCCCCAGCTTCCGCGATATGAAAATGAGCCCGGCTCACCTCGCGTCCGCCGAGCGTTCGCAGCTCGATCCGGTAAGTGAACGGCGTATCCGTCTCGTACAGATACAGATACTCCGCTCGTTCTTCCCGCGGCAAATAAGCATCCGGCGTATCGAAAGGATTCCGCACGGCCGCGATCTCGACCGATCCGCGCGGCGGAATTCGGCGTGCACCGGACGAACCGCCGCGTTCCGAGGAACCGGAAGAGTTTTCAGGCGAAGCCGAAGGTCGGGCGGACGCGTTGTCGGCTGCCGTCTGCGGATTTGCATGTTCCGCAGACGAGCCCGTTTCCTTCCCGTCGCCGTCTCCTCCCTGCTGCCTCGCAAATCGAGCGGCCCACTCCTCCACTTCCCGATAGGTCATTTGAAAAGCAGACCGCAAAAAATCTTTGAATTCTTTATTGGAATCGTAACGAATCTCTAATGAAGACTTCCCGCTCGGCACGGCAATCCGCCAATGCTCCAGTCTCGCTTCGTAAGTGGCAATCGTATCGCCGCTTTGGTGCAGCAGACGAACCGGACGGCTTTCTCCGACTGCGGGCAGGAAGCCTCCTTCTTCCGCAAAATCCGTACGAAAGTCCGGAGGAATCTCGAAGCCGTGCCCGAACAGAAATCCGTCTACTTGTTTGCGCGCGATCAGGCCGGGGATGCGATCGTCTTTCCACCAGCTTCCGTTTTGTTTAATCATGAGACTCCTCCGTTACCGATTGTCGGGCCGAAACCCGAAGGTCTTTTCTATAACCCGTATTATATACAAAATGATGCCCAAAAAGCTGTATACGCAACAAGCATTATAGAAGTTATACCCAAACGGCAACGGCGAACCGACTCAGGACGATCGCGAATTGTGGAACGGCCCGTAAGACAGCTTGCGCCACAACAACTCCAGCGGCCCCGCCTGCCATCTGCGCACGAACAGGTTGGCGGCGATCGCGATCAATACGGCAATGACGACGAACATGCCGAGCGTCAACCATACGCTGTAGCGTTCGCCGAGCCCCAGTCCCCAGCCGTAGAAAAAGACCGAGGCCAGAACATTTTGCAGGACGTAGCAGCTGAGCGCCGCTTTTCCGATATCCGCAAAACGGTCGTTGAGACTGCGCAGTTGTTTCTTTTCCGCCAGCCAGCCCAGCAATCCGATATACCCCACCGACAGCAGCGGAGCGAAGATATAACGCAATGCCAGATCCAGATAGCCGCCTGCGAACAACGGAACGATATTGAGCACAAGCGCGATCGGCAGCACGACTTTGAGCAAGATGCTGCGCGTCCGGCGTCCTTTATCAGTGTTTTGGAACGCTTCGCCTCGCAGCAGCTTGATCCCGCCGATATACAAACCGATGTTCATCAGACCGATCATCACGCCTTCGGCCCGCAGCGAAAAGAAATTGTTCAGGCGGTAGATGATTTGCTCCATATAGTTTCCGTCCGCATAAAGCATGTTCGTTTCCTGACCGAGCGCCAGCAGTTCCCGTTGAAAACCGGCATCCTGCATGAGCCAGCCGAGTCCGAGCGACAGCGGCAGCATCAGCAGCGCATGAAGCGAAAGGCAGACGATCATGATGACGGTGAGCTTGCGTTCGGACAACCCGATCAGCATTGCCACGATCATGCCGGTTACGGCGTAGCTCATCAGCACGTCGTATTCGAACACGAACACGTAATGCAGCAGGCCGTCGAGCAGAAGCAGCAGCATCGTCCACAGGATGAATCGCCGCCAAGGAAGTCCTGTGCGCTGGGCTTTGCGGTAGCGCATTTCCAGGCCGACGCCGAACAGAATGGTCAGCAGGCCGAGCATTTTACCGTTGACGAAAACGGATTGCAGCGCCGTTACGATGCCTTCGGCCGACGCGCTCCAGTTGGTCAGGTCGAGAAAAGTGCCGAGATCAGAGTAGGTGGCGAATAGCCAGATGTTAGTACCCAGCGTGCCGAGAATCGCGAAACCGCGCAGGATGTCGAGCAGTTCGATGCGTTTTTGCTGTTGCTTTTGCATATTGTCTCCTTTTTAATACGAATGTGTTATAAAAGGATTGTACGGGAGTTGTTGTCAACGTGCAAGGGGAGGCGCTACGGGAGAAATTGCCAGCATAGGCTCCCGAAGTGCATTTCTTCGAAATGCTTCACAAGTCGCTGTCTCACGCAGAAAACTTTCAGTTTTCCGCGTTCAAAGGCCAACGTGCTGTCGGACGTTACCGCAGGCTTTCTTCGAAATCCTGTATTTCACTGAATTTCTCCCTCCGCTTACCGCTTTCGTTGAGGGGGTGTTTAAAAAACATTGAACCGCCCCTTGGAAGGGCGGTTCAATGTTTTTAGATATGGCTATTGCTGCTTGCTGCTTGCTGCTTGCTGCTTGCTGCTTGCTGCTTGCTGCTTGCTGCTTGCTCAATGTTGACTTTTTGATCACTTTTTTCGTCAAAACTTAGTGAAATCAAGAAAATGTTGATATTTGGTCAGATCTGTTGATTAACCATTTTCAGGGAATTCTATCCCGTGTAGCAGATAAAGATTCCACTCGACAGGCAATCGATTGAGCTTCAATAATCGATCGAATTGCGCCACCGTCAAAGAAGCCGAAGGATGCACGCGTTGGCTGCCTTGCTTGAACACAAATTGCAGAAGCACATAGCTAAGCAAAGCTGTATACAACTGCCCGTACACCGCGTTCGGCGTGGTGCCGAACAGATTTTTGACGTTCAAATGCTGCTTGACCCAGCGAAACAGCACTTCAATTTGCCAACGTGTGCGATAGATTTCGGCGATGCGTTCCGGCGAATGGGTATGCAGATTGGTCGCCAAAATCACCGGTTTTCCATTCGGATCGAGCAGATGCACAATCCGGAAACGGTGCTGCGTTAATGTCGCAGAGCTCCCGACCCGACACGTGAAGTCCCGTTGAATCGACCCGCCCCACGGTTTTTTCCGTTCGCGAGGCGTGACCTCTTGGAAACAGGTATTGTCTCGAAGTCGGATCACGAAAAACTGACGTTTCTCGGCTTCTTCGTACGCGTCAAATCGCTTGTGTTTGCCGTACGCTCGATCCGCCACCAAAATAAAATCTGGATCAGTTACGCTTGGGGCATGTGTGGAGTCGTGTTCGCGAGAAATCGTTTCGGTCACCCGGTGCAGACGATGTTCTTCCGGCAAAAAGGCCACATGGAGCTTCACGCCAGCCTTTTGGTTATGAAGAGGTGCCCAAGGCAGGCGGGTTTCGCCCACATTGACTTGCGTCGAATCGACCAGAAGCAGTTCTTTCGGTAAACCAATTCGGCGTTTGACGGTACGGCTGCACTTTTCAATCGCCAAGTGAAGCAAGCGTTTAAAGAGGTCGAACGGCACGTCTTTCGCTTTTTTGGATAGCGTCGAATGGTCGACCGGAGTCAGTCCGCTGGCCGCAAGGCGCGGCTCGGCGTCACGATACCCGCTCCACTTTTGGTGGGCAGCTTCCGCTAAGAACAAAAATAAATCATAGACTTTGAACTTGCGAGCCGTGTCGAGGTAACCGATGTCCGTGAGCAACTCTCCGAGTTGCTCACGGGGGAAAACTGATTGCAGGACCGATTGGAATGAAGTAGACTTTGTCATGAGGTCGCCTCGTTTCTCTGGGTGTAGGGGTACAACCAGCGTAACAAACAAGGCGCCTCTTTTCTATTTTTTGGTTAATCAACAGGCCTAATATTTGGTTCACATTTTCCGGCGAAAAGAGGTATTATGACGTTTTTTGAGCAAAAATTTGATCGTAATGTCAACATTTTCGCTCGGAAAGCAGGATTGGGGCACTATTTGCTGACTTTTCGTCAACATTCGATATGGGAATGTAGGCAATCGGTTGTTGACTTCAAGCGAGGTCGACTTACAGATCGATCAAGCTGACCTCTACCCTTGCGATTCGAGTCTGCATAGCTATTGTAAGACGTTGAATAGAGAACTTAAAAAATGCTTCACGTATCGAGAAAATCCGACGTAACTGGAAGCGAGAAGACGGAGAGAGAAATTCAGTGAAGGAATGAAATGTTCGCCTTTGAAATCGGGAAAATACAAATAAAAGTTCAATCCTATTTTCCCGATTTCAACACGCGACCGGAACGAATTTGTCTCGGAGTCTTCTCGCTTCCCGCGCCAACGAAACTTTCGAGGGCAGTCTGAGCATTATCTCCCCTTCATCTTCGGATCGAACGTGTCGCGCAATCCGTCGCCCATCAGGTTGAAGCCGAGCGACGTCAGCAGGATGCACACGCCCGGGAAAATGACGGTCCACGGCGCGGTCTGAATAAACTGACGGGAATCGGACAGCATTTTGCCCCATTCAGGATCGGGCGGTTGGGCGCCGAGGCCGAGGAAACCCAAGCCTGCGGCTTCGATGATCGCGGTGGCGACGCCGAGCGTGCCTTGCACGATGATCGGAGTCAGGCTGTTAGGCAAAATATGCTTGAACAGGATTCGTCCGTCGTTGGCTCCCAAAGCGCGGGCGGCGGTGATGAACTCCTCCTGCCGCAGCGACAAGACGCGGGAGCGGACCAAGCGTCCGTAGGTCGGGACGTTGACGATCGCGATCGCGTATAAGGCATTTTGCAGCGAAGGGCCGAGAATCGCAACGATCGCGATCGCAAGCAGGATGCCCGGGAACGCGAGCAGGATATCGAACACACGGGAGATAAGCATGTCTACCCATTTTCCGTAAAAGCCCGCGATGATCCCGAGCAGCGTGCCGATCACGATCGAGCCGACGACGGAGAGAAGGCCGACCCAAAGCGAAATGCGCGCCCCGTAAATGACCCGGCTGAAGATGTCGCGGCCGAGGTCGTCGGTGCCGAACCAATGCTCGCCGGAGGGCGGTTTGAGCCGGTCGGACAAGACTTGGGCTTTGTAATCGAACGGCGCGATTAACGGTGCGACCAACGCCAGCAGGACGAAGAAAATCACCAGGCACAGACCGATCAGCGCCGTTTTGTTTTTCGCGAACGATCGGGCCGCATCCCGCCAGGGGCCATGCTGCACGTTACTCTGTTTGGAGTCGGCGTTCGGCCGGACGTCGGCCTTCAAGAATGCGTCGCTCATGTGAGTCCCCCTATTTGTACTGGATGCGCGGATCGAACACGACGTACAGCAGATCCACCAGCAGATTGATAAGCACGAAAATGACGGCGACGATCAGGATGCCGGATTGGATCACCGGATAATCCCGGTTGCTGATCGCTTCGAAGATGTAGCGCCCTACTCCCGGCCAAGCGAAGATCGTTTCGGTCAGCACCGCGCCGCCGAGCAAAGCGCCCGTCTGGATGCCGATCACCGTCAACACGGGAATAAACGAATTTTTAAGTGCGTGCCGATACACGACCGCGAATTGGGACAACCCTTTCGCCCGCGCCGTGCGCACGTAATCAAGCTGCATCACTTCCAGCATGCTCGAACGCGTCATACGGGCGATGACCGCCATCGGAATGGTACCGAGCGCGATGGCCGGCAGGATCAGGTGCTTGAACACCGTCCATAGTTGAGCAAACTGTCCTTGAATGATCGCGTCAAGTACATAGAATCCGGTTACCGCATCCAACGGATCGCGCGCGTTCATCCGTCCGCTCGACGGCAACCAATGCAGCTCGTTGGCAAAGATCCACTGTTCCATCAAACCGAGCCAAAATACGGGCATCGACACGCCAAGCAGCGCAATCAACATACAGATATAGTCGAACCACGAATTATGCTTCCAGGCGCTGATGATGCCCGCGTTAACGCCGAAAAACACCGCGAACAACATGCTGGCAACCGTAAGCTCGAATGTCGCGGCCAGATAAGGCACGATCTCTTCCGAGATCGGCGCGCGTGTTCGAATCGAATTGCCTAGATCTCCCGTAAGCAAATCTCCGAGATAACTGAAATACTGCTGCAGCCAAGGTTTGTCGAGTCCGAGTTGGTCGCGCAGCGCCTGCTTGGACTGCTCGGTCGCTTTTTCGCCCAGGATCGTATCGGCCGGATCGCCCGGAATCGCGTGAATGATCGAAAAAACGATAATCGTCATGCCCAGCAGCACGGGGATCAGTACAGCCAATCGTTTGAATATGTAAGAAGTCATGATCTCTCACCCGCTGTCGGTTTGGTATAAATCGGGAGTCGGTGCAAAGTTGATGCTGAGTCAACAGATAAGTTACGGCCCGGGAAGTTTGCCGCTGTGAGCGGCGTACCTCGCGGGCCGTAACAGGTATTCAAGAGCGACGCAGCTTCTTTTCCGAACACTCCGTCATTGAATGTCCGGTCTTATCGTTGCTGCGGCGTTGCTTTCGTTTACCGCTTATTGCGTGATCGAAATTTCCGCGTACGGCTCGGAGCCGGTCGGCGAAGGCACGTAGCCTTGAACGTTATTCGAAGCGGCCAAGAGCGGCGTGGAGTGTACCAGCGGTACCCACGGCGCGTCGTCATGCACGATGACCTGCGCTTCTTCATACAACTTAGCGCGTTCGTCTTGGTTCGTTTCCTGCTGCGCCTTCACCAACACTTCGTGCAGCGGATCGCTGGCGTATTGGCTATAGTTGTTGCCGCCGATGGAGTCTTTGTCGAGCAGCGGGTAGAAGAAGTTGTCCGGGTCGCCGTTGTCGCCGGTCCAACCGATGATGAACAGATCGTCTTTTTCGCCCTTGCTCAGATCGTCGAGGTAGGTTGCCCATTCCGGCGACTCGATATTCACCGTTACGCCGATTTGCGCGAAGCTGGCTTGGATAACCTCTGCCACCTTGCGGCCGTCCGGCATATACGGACGGGATACCGGCATCGCGTAGAAAGTCAGTTCCTGCTCGATTCCGTTCGCGTATCCGGCATCGGCGAGCAATTGCTTGGCCTGCTCCAGATCGTACGGGTAATCTTCAATGCTGTCGTTGTAGCCCCACAGCGACGGCGGGATCGGGTTTTTGGCCGGTTCGGCTTGTCCCGCGAAGAACGCGTCCACGATTCCCTGCTTGTCGACGGCGTGGCTGAGGGCGATGCGCACCTTCGGATCGTCGAACGGCTTTTTCGTTACATTGAAGCCCAGGTAAGCGACGTTGAACGGCGGACGGTTGAACTTTTGCAAATCCGGATTGCTTTCCAGCGTCGCCAGATCGTCCGGGCTGAGGTCTTCCATCAGGTCGATCTCGCCGTTTTGCAGAGCGTTAAAGCGCGCCGTGTTGTCCGGGATCGAACGCACGATGACCGTATCGACCTTCGGCAGGCCTTCCTGCCAGTATTCCGGATTCTTTTCCAACGTGATCGAGTCGCTGCGCTTCCATTCTTTGAATACGAACGGGCCGGTTCCGACCGGGTTGGCTTTAAAGTCGGCACCCGATTCCTGAACCGCTTTCGGACTGGCGATCGAGAACGGCGGCATCGCCAAGTTTTGCAGGAACGGGGCTTGCGGCTGGTTCAGTTCGAACACCACCGTCGATGCGTCGGAAGCCGTTACGCTTTTGATGACGCGGGCTTCGGCAGGACCGAACATGGAGTCATAGTAATCGAACGAATCGCCTTCGAACTTGTATTCGCTGTCCGGGTCATTCCAGCGATCGAAGTTGAATACGACCGCGTCGGCGTTAAAGTCTGTTCCGTCATGAAACTTAACACCTTCGCGCAACTTGAACGTGTAGGTCAGACCATCGTCGGAAATCTCCCAACTTTCGGCGAGCGCGCCTTCGACTTCCGTCGTACCCGCTTTGTAAGCGAGCAGAGGATCGAATACCTGCTGCGCGATTTTGAGCGATTCGCCGTCGGTTACGATTGCGGGATCGAGTGCTGCCGAATCCCCGCCGCGTCCGACGATCAATGTACCGCCAGTTGACTCTCCACTAGGCTCGGTTGCAGGTTCCGTAGTGCTCTCTGTTCCGGTCTCCGTCGACGTCGTCGGTTCCGTGGTACTTTCCCCGGCACCTCCGCATGCAGCAAGCACCAGGACCAACGACAACATTAACGCAAATAATAATCCGAATCTTTTTCTCATGAACAGTACGCTCCCCTCAAGATCGCATTCTGCCCGCGCACATCGCCTGCCAAGCCCCGACATGTTGTAATTATTATGTATATGGGTATGCTTGCTTGAAGCTCGGCTCCGAGTCGAGTGAATATAACTTACATGAACGGCGGTAGATTCGCAATATTTTTTTCTAAATCTTATTCATTATGTAAGGTTTTATAACTCTCAAGTATTCAAAATGATTTTTTCTCGCTTCATATATAGAGAACAGTCGAAACGTTTGGAATTTTTTACAGAAAAAATGCTCAATCGCCGTTGATTGAACACGATAACTCGATCATTCCGTCTCTTCTTCTCTTTTTTCGCTGATCAAATGACGCATTATCTTTTTCCAACAACAGGATGTTTCGCCTAATACAGAGCCGATACACGTTATCTTTTTCAACTTTTGCCAATGATGATAACTCCTTTGCCTTTCCATGTGTTTATTGTATTAAAGAGGAGCTTAAGGCTTCGCAAGGAGGCTATTGCCATGTTTTCTGCCGTGAAAAGGAAGGTAGGACTCTCGCTGATTCTGATTTCAATCCTGCTCGCTGCTATTTTATACCTGCTGCTTCAGCTCAAATTGAACGGATTCGAGCGAGATATGCGCATGTACCTTACGGATCACGGCGTCGCCGAATCGGAGATTGCAGGGATCGAAGCCAAACGTTCGATGCTGCCGACCTATCCGGTGTACGTGCGCTTTGACCATGATCCGAATCGCGCCTATATGTTCAAGCCCGATGAAGAGAAGCCGGGGAATTTCATCTTGTTGGAGTCCCGCATCCCTCCTCAGTTGGTGGATCGCGACGCACAAAATGCGGAATACGCCGCCTTTTTGGAAGCCTTCGGGTTTACCGATGTGAAAAGACTGGGAATGACCGATTCGTCGGTGCTTGCGGAAGACGCAGATGCCTCGAAGCTCCTCCAGTCGTATCGAAGCGCGCCCGAAGCCGATCCGGCAGCCCTGTATGGGCAGCGCGTCAATACGTACAAATTTTCCGTCGATCACCCGCAGCTTCGCAAACAGTTGAATCTGCAAGAACAGGATCAGATAGATGCTTACCTCATGAAGGTGGGCGATCTGGTTCGCGGCGGTTATGTGGAAGTCCGCGAGACACCGGCAACTAAACAGACTCAGCCAAAAAGCAAACGTTACACGCTCCGCGGCGACGCGGCCGAATCCTGAACTCGCGCCCTCGCGTGTCCGCGGTATCGAATATATTCGAATCCCGAATAGGAGGTATGCCTGATGCGCACGTTACATCGTCCGATCGCTTTGCTTGCCTTATTGTTGGCCGCATGTTCGGCTATCCTGTTTGTTTTCCCGGTGTTGACCCTGTACGACTCGCAATGGCTTCCCGGCTTCCTGATCGCGTTAATCGGCAGCGTGCTTGGCCTGTTTTTTCTGCTTCCGTATCGCCGCCAATCCACGCTGTATGCGGTATCGCTGTACGCCGCGCCCGTGGTGTTAGTGCTGCATTTGCTACTATTCACGCCACTTGGTTCTATGTTCGGCATCTGATCGACAAACGACCTTCCCGCCTGAATCGGACATCGATTTCAGCTGCGGAGAATGTCGTTTTTTTATTTTTTCGAAAAATATGTTGCCAACCACTTAAATTTGAATTATATTTATGTGGCTGGCAACATTATTCGATTTTATAACGAACTTCCCACCTACAAAGGAGACGATAAACATGACTCAAAACAAGATGCAGGCTATTCAGGTAGACCGCTACGGAGACGCTGACGTTCTGGAATTGCGCGAAACCAATCGCCCTCAGCCGCAGGAAAATGAAGTGCTCGTACGTATCGCCTTCGCCGCCATGATCCCGCTGGATTGGAAAATTCGCAACGGTTGGCTGGAACAGGTCTTCCCGATCGCTTTCCCTTATATTCCGGGCTTCAACGCCTCGGGAATCGTCGAAGCGGTCGGCTCGAAAGTCGCGACGCTGCAACCCGGCGACCGGGTATTCGGCGAACTTCGCGGCTCGTATGCCCAATATGCGGTTGCCAAAGAAGACGCGCTCGTCAAATTGCCTGATTCGATCTCGCTCGAAGACGCTGCCGCGATCAAAGCCGGAGCCGATTCCGCCTGGAAAGCGCTGTTCCTCGAAGGCGATCTGCAAAGCGGGCAAAGAGTTCTCGTCCATGCCGCCGCGGGCGGAGTCGGTCAATTCGCGGTACAGCTCGCCAAATGGAAAGGAGCGACCGTGATCGGCACGGCTTCGGCGGATAACCTGGAGTTCGTCAAATCGATCGGCGCGGATGTGGTCATTGACTATCGCAGCGAAGACTTTTCCCAGCTTGTAAAAGAGGTTGATCTGGTGGTCGATACGGTCGGCGGGGATACGGAGCAGCGTTCGTGGGGCGTTCTGAAACGAGGCGGCATTCTGGTCTCCCTCGTCGGCGATCCGGATGCGGAGCAAGCCGCCGCGCACGGGGTGAGGGCGAAGTTCAATACCGTGTTTGCCACGCGCGAGCATCTGCTTCAGATTGTCGATCTGCTTGTGGACGGCACACTGAAGATGGAAACAGGACATGTGTATCCATTGAGCGAGGCGGGAGAAGCGCAGCGCTTCAGCGAACAGCGTCGCGGACGCGGGCGGATTCTGTTGAATCCTGAAGCTTGATTAGGCTTGCGATGCAACAATGAGCCAACTGTTTGGCTGGAACAAGCTTGAAGTAGAAGGTATGATAGAAGCAGCAGTACCCAAATTACACAAGGGAGTACAATGCCTGCGTTTAACGTTGGATTTCCTTATGCAGATCGGGTAGAAACGAGGACGATACGATGAACGACGAACACAATCAATCACCTGACTCTCTTCCCAATCACCAAGGGGAGAAGTCGCAAGATTCAGATACCACGAACCTTTCCTCTCCTCCCCCTCCCCGAGAATTCAGCGCCGGCGAGCAGTACCCGGTCAGCTTCGCGATCTTCGCCATGGCGCGTTCTCATAAAGGCTTGACCGCTCAACTGCTGCGCGAGATCGGTCTTTTTCCCGGACAGGAGATCCTGTTATTCCAGCTCTGGGATCGGGATGCTCAATCGCAAAACAGTCTGGGACGCGCGCTGAGACTGGATCATTCCACCGTGGCCAAGTCCGTCAAAAGGCTGGAAGAAGCCGGGTTGGTATCGCGTTCGCGCTCACCGGAAGACGGCCGCGTCACGCTGGTGTCGCTAACGGATGCGGGACGTGCGTTGGAGCAGCGCGTGACGGAGGTCTGGCAGCACGTGGAGCAGGCGACGACGGAAGGGTTTACCGAAGAGGAAATGGCCACGTTGACACGGTTGTCGTTGAAAGCGGCGGCGAACGCCGATAAGCATTTGAAATGACGGGTTGAATGGATATTCAATCAAGGAGGTTCATTATGAGCATAAGGAGAAAAGGGACGGTTTTTGCGGTTTTGTTGGTCTCTCTGTTTTTGCCGGTCAGTCAAGCTGACGCACCGATGCCTATTGCCTCTCCTGCCGCTTCCGAGGCCAATACGGTCATCGGTATGCCTTCGACGTCAGCGGAACATGCGCTTGACGGGACGATCCGCGACGTTTTGCCGAACGAAGATGCAGACAATGCGGTAAAAGGGATCGAAATCCAGCTTTCCGCGCGCGAGATGATGGAAGGGCATAGCACCCAATCGTATGCGCGTCCGCTGTACAAGTTCGATCCGGTAGATATTGGCTTTTTGGAGCAAGGGATTTAGAAGCAGTTCGGACATGGAAAAGAGACCTTATCGAGGTGATGAAGGTCTCTTTGTTGATGGATTCAAATGGGCTTCTGGATCATTTCTCCCCCAGCGCCTTATCCACCGCATAATCCTCTAAAGGCAAATCCGTCTCCTGTCCCAGCGCAAGCTTCGCCAACTGACTGCCGAGGAACGGTCCCATCGTCAGGCCGGACGCGCCCAGGCCGTTGGCGGTGATCAGTCCTTCCCAGCCCGGAACGCGTCCGATCACCGGCAAAAACCCCGGCGTGAACGGACGGAAGCCGACGCGGACCTCCTCTACTTCTCCGTCTGCCAGACCGGGCGCAAGCGCCAGTCCTTTGTCCAGCACCTCGTGCATGCCGCCCGCCGTCACGCGCATGTCACTCAGCTCCACCCCGTTCTCGTGCGTTGCGCCGACGACCATTTTCCCGTCATCGAACGCCAGCAAATACTGATCGGTCGGCGGGATCACGACAGGCCAACGGCCGCTGTCCGGCTGACTCGGAATGCCGAGATGCAAGATCTGCCCTTTCTGATACGTCACTTGGAAATCCAGCCCCAGAGGCCGCAGCAGCTCGCCGGACCAGGCGCCCGCGCATACAACGACTTCGTCCGCAGGCAGGAACTCGCCGCTTACGTCCACCCCCGTTACCCGTCCTTCCGACGTCTCGAGCCTCGCCTGCCCTTCCTTCACTTTCGCGCCATTACGCACGGCTGCCGACACCATCGCATCCCGCAGCGCACGCCCGTCCACCCGAGCCGCTCCGTTGACCTGAACCGCCAGATAGCCTTCGTTCAATAGCGGGAAAAGCTCTCGGACTTGCGCCTCGTCCAGCACCGTAATCTCCCCGATCTCCGGCGCGTCTTCCCTGCGTTTCTCTGCGCGTTCGCGCATCTGCTCGATCTTCACCGGGTCCGTATGCAGACTCAGCGCGCCGACCCGGGCATATCCGGTATCATGCTCGCCTTCCGCGCGCAGGCGCTCCGTCAACTCGGCGTAGTACCTTGCTCCCGCCTTGGCGAGCCGATACCAGGCCTGATTGCGGCGCTGCGACAGCCACGGGCAAATAATCCCGGCCGCCGCGTCCGTCGCGCGTCCGGGATGCTCGGCGTCGATCAGGGTCAAGTCCGCGTCCGAGCGAGATAGATGGTAAGCCGCCGAAGCGCCGAGAATCCCGGAGCCGACGACGATAACTTTTTTCATGACATATAATTCCTTTCCGCGGGTAAAAATAAGTTCTTTGGCTGTCCGTTCAGCCTTTCCATAACTATTATACCGGGCGGCGGGTTCATCTTTATAGAAAAAGAAAAAATGCGTTGAGCACATTCACGCAAAAAGGGGTTAACCATGTTATTTGAAATTTTTCCGGATTTGAATCCGCTGCTTATGATCCTCGTGATCGCTCCGATCTTAGCCGTGGCGCTGGTATTGATCGGTAAACGATTGAAACTGCATGCCGGTTGGAGCGTGGCGGCGAGTTTGTTTATTCCGCTGCTTTTTATCTGGACGGATTGGTCGACGCTGAAAGCGAATATGGATAGTTGGGTGATTTACGGCGCGGCTTATGGGGCGATTGCTTGGGTGGTCGGTTGGGTGTTGAAGGGAAGGCAAGTACGAGCGTGAACGGGAAAAGAGGATTGAGCCATGAAGCGATCGAAAAAGCCGTGGATTATGTTGTTGGTCGTTGTGTCGCTGTATAGCGGTGTGGAATTCTTGGTCTTTGTGACCGGACATGTAGGCACGTTCAATACGGTTCGGCGCATGGCAGCGGCTGCTCCGGCAGTGGAGTGGCACGGCGCGCGACTGGCGTATGTCGGTACGGAACACCTTTCAAATACCGATCGGGTCGCGTTGAGCCATGCGGAAAACGATTCGGCAATCATGCTTTATAAGATCGCCTACTACCCGGAAAACCCGCCGTATGTGTTTGTGCACCAAAAGGATGAGAAATATTTCAAGTACCGGATTCCGCGGGCAGCTTGGTCGATGTGAGAGGAGTACGAGTGAGATGAGAAAGTATCCTTTTATCTATTCGCTGCTTATCCTGCTGCTTGCGACCGGATGCGTGCCAGAAGGCCAAACCGCAACATCAGCAAGCTTCGCGCAAGAAAAAGCGGTCGTTTTTGAAGGAAAAATGTATGCAAGTTCGGATGAACCCGTTACCGACGTCGGAGATCAGATTGGCGTCATCGATCACCAGATCACCCAAGAAAGCGAAGAAGAACATACGCAAGGGAATTATTCCAATTATTATCCGGCAGGAACGAAAGTCTATGAGGTGAAAAGGAAACCGGTGTCGGAAGGAATTGCTTTGGAGATCGGGGAGCGCGAGTATGTGGAGGTGAAGATATTTCCTGCTGAATAAGAAGCTGGTCATTTCAAAATCCGCGATCGAGATGATCCCACAGCACGCGTATCGAGGCAAGGCGTTGGTTGTACAGCGTCCTTTTCCATTGCATATGCCTATTACCTCTCATCCCTGGGTCCACCGTAACATTTTGTTGCAGATATCGTATTGCTAAGTACCTAAATTAGGTATCTGCTCCTACACTGGAGATGTATCCTCAATTTTTTACATATTACCGCTTATTTCGTATTCCGCACGCCTGCCTCAACTTTTCCTCATTTCCTACGCAAGCCCGGCTTTCCACACCTACCTAAAGGAGCGCTACATTATGGCAACGACATCCGGTTCCGCGCAAGACATCCTGACTCAACCGCTCACGCTGCAACAGATTCACGACATTCAGGAAAACAATCGCATTGCCGCCGTTCTTCCGGTAAGCTTGCAGGATGTTTCCGATCTCTCTCCCGAAGAACTGGCCGACCATCTTTCGATTCAATTGACGGACAGCGATCTGCTGACCGACGTGCAGTTCGAACGCGTCGGCGTGCAGGACGAAAACACCGTGCTCATGAAAGTGTCGGGAGACGTCACGATACTGCTGGAGACGCTGGAGCTGTTCTCCGAGCATGCGGACGAGGAAGACGAAGAAGAGGACGAAGACAAGGAATAGCAGGTTACGGTTGAAAAAGATGCAGCGTTCGCTTCGGGAGTTTCGAGGCGGGCGCTTTTTGACGTGGAAAGCGGTACGGAACCGCAGGAGGTTTATTTGATTTCCGTGCGTTCCAACCACAGACCGTTCAGACTTTCGAGATTTTGTTCTTTTAAAAAGGATTCTGTCGCTGCTTCCGCCTGTTGCATACGCTCGACCCAAAGCGAATCCCGGAAACGGTACACGCCGCTTCCGGTGCTGTCAAATCGGTCGGGAATATCAAAAGCCTCCTGCCATAACGCATTCAATTCCGCAAAGTTTTCAATGACGCCCAAGTCTTTTTCGCTCAGCGGCCCGATCTTTTCTTCGCCTGCGAAGCTGGTTATTTTCAGAGCCGTGATCGAGATGATCCCGTACGGATACTCCCGCTGCTCGCGCTTGAAATGGACGGCTGTGCGTTTATATTTTTCCCAGAGTTCGGCAAGTTTCTGGTTAGTTACAACGATGCGAATCCGCTGATTTTCATCCAATGTACGGGTCCGCAATATCTCTTCGTAAACGAGCCGATTATCGTTGATCGATTGGATCATGTTAGAAAAGTCCATTTGCATCTCGTAGTCGATATAGCTTCGGTAGGTTCGGTTGGAAGCATACAGCATGACCGTCGAGATCAGCAGAATGAGCGAAAGGAGTCCGAGGACGGCTGTTTTTTTGTGTGTCCGGATACGTTTGAGCAGGGTTCAGCACTCCTTTCGCCGCAGCTTACTGACAATGAGATCAAGGATGGAAGTTCTTGCGCTCTTCCCGCTCCCGCTTGAACACGACCGTTTCTTCTTTCCCTCCGCCCATGATCTTAACTTCGAAGTCGAGACCATTCAACGTTTGCGGCGGGATATTTTCGATGTCTATCTCGACTTCTTTGCCGATCTCGCCTTCGAGCGCTTGTTCCGAATCCTCAAAGTAAAGCTTGGCCGGGCTGCCTTCGTAGGCTTCCGCATTTTCGTTAAGTACGATTCGAAGCGTAGAACCTTCCGGCGCGGGCTTTGCGGATTCGACAGTTTTCAATTCGATCTCAAAGCTGTCGGACGTGCCGGTGTAAAAGGAACGATAATACGTTTCCGCTCCGGGAGGGGCGCAGGCGGTTAACGATAGGGTCAGTAAAATAAATAAGATGAATAGAATTTTGATTTTGGACATACGATCACCCTGGCATTTGACGTAAGAGAGAAACGAGGTTCCGCTCTGCTAGCTGTTTTGGCTGTAGGGTCAGGTTGTCGGATTAGGATGGGTGTTTTTACACCTTCTATAATTAGAACGTTCGATTCCTATGAAAAATTAGGACTCCTATCGAAAAACCTGAAGCTGCGCCGAAACACTGCTCCAGGTTTGGTTATGTGCTTATACGTTTATGAATCGCTTTTACGTTTCCGTCCTGTGAAAGCCGCGAATACTACGATATATACCAGAACAAAAGCATAAAAATTACGGTTTATCATATGCAAAAAGCCGGAGTCAGAACCGGGATCGATCCAGGTCAACATAAAAGCACCTGCTATAAGCCCCATATTTTCTTTCGCGTGATAATCGACTCCGTGACGCAGAGCCCGATATATGACCAACGCAAGAACGACGATCAACATGATACTAACAAAATAATCCATAAACCCCTCCCATGCAGGCCATTATAGGTGAAGCGTTTCGATTTGTAAAATTGGGAAGAAGACGGACAATTACTTTAAGTATCGAGTTCTTATAGCAGCGTAGATGATGTGTCTAGCCTCTTCCCCATTTCCATAATAGAATAGGAATATAGATGCAGAACAAGCACAACCTATCCTAAGCTGCATAACGGAGGCATTCATGAAAAAACATATTCACGTAGTTGGAGCAGTCATCATCGAAAATGAAAAAATCCTTTGCGCGCAGCGCGGGAATACGAAAACCCTATCTTACAAATGGGAGTTCCCCGGCGGAAAGATCGAAGAAGGCGAGACGCCGCAAGAAGCTCTAAAACGCGAGATCGACGAAGAAATGAATTGTACGGTGGAGATCGGCAAGTTCATCGAAACAACCGTGCACGAATACGAATTCGGCTTTGTTCATCTGTCCACGTTCTATTGTACGTTGATCGACGGACAACCTACGCTGACCGAACATGTCGATATCAAATGGCTAGCCGCTTCCGAGCTGATGACGCTGGACTGGGCTCCTGCGGATATCCCGGCCGTAGAGAAAATCCAGGAGCAGATGAAGAACTAATGGACAACTCGATGCAGCATTTGAACGACTCCCTGAATTGGGGATTCATCAATCATGAACAAGAATCGTTGGATCAATATAAACCTAAGCTGCTGATTAACAATAAAGAAACGGGCGATCACGTCCTTACGCCTTTGCTCGAAGAGCTTCAGCAATGCCAGAGCTTTACGTTCTCCGTAGCTTTTATCACGGAGAGCGGCCTGGCCGTATTAAAGTCTCAACTTGCGGATCTTAACGCCAAAGGCATTCGCGGCAAAATTCTGACCTCTAACTACTTAAACTTCAACCAGCCTAAGATTTTCCGAGAGCTGCTGAAGATTACAAATGTGGAAGTCCGCATTACTTATCTCGACGGCTTCCATGCAAAGGGCTATGTATTCCAACATCCGAACCATTCCACAATCATCATGGGAAGCTCAAACCTGACGTCGGCTGCTTTGAAAACAAACTATGAATGGAACGTGAAGCTAACTTCTTTCGAACACGGTGGATTATTGGGGCAGTTCCATACCGAGTTCGACAAAGCCTGGCAAACAGCGACCCCGCTCACTCCGTATTGGATCGAGGCTTATGAAGTTCTGTATGAAGAAGTTAAAAAAGCAAACGAGCAGATTCAGATTCCCGTTCCTTTCTTGCCGGAAGTCGCGGTCCCTTACAACACGCTTCGACGAATCGAACCCAACAAAATGCAAGTTCAGGCTTTGCAGAATCTCGGCGCATTAAGAGACAGCGGAGCCCGCAGAGGCTTGGTGATCTCGGCGACGGGAACCGGAAAAACGTATCTGTCTGCTTTTGATGTCAGAAACGCCGCTCCGCGTCGAATGCTTTTTATCGTCCACAGAGAGCAAATTCTTAAAAAGGCGATGAGCGATTATCAGAAAATCATCGGCGGACCGGATTCGGACTTCGGCATTTTCTCCGGTAATCGTCGGGAAACGGAAGCTAAATACGTATTCGCCACGATCCAGACCATATCCCGAGCAGACAATCTAAGTCACTTTGCCGCCGATGCTTTTGATTACATCTTGATCGACGAAGTACATAGATCGGGCGCAGATACCTACTTGAGAGTGATCAACCATTTTGAACCCAAGTTCCTGCTCGGCATGACGGCTACGCCTGAACGTACGGATGAATTCAACATCTATGAATTGTTCGATTACAATATCGCGTACGAGATCCGGCTGCAACAAGCTTTGGAAGAAGATATGCTGTGTCCGTTCCATTACTTCGGCGTGACGGATTTTATTCAAAACGGCGAACTGATCGACGATCCGACTCGTTTGACCCAGCTCGCTCAAGAAGAACGCGTGAACTATTTGCTGGAGAAAATCGTCTACTACGGGCATTCCGGAGAAACGGTTAAAGGTCTGATCTTCTGCGCGAACTTGAACGAAGCCGGCGGTTTATCCGATATGCTCAACGCTCGCGGTTATCGTACGGCAGCATTAACAGGCGACCACGATCAAGACGAACGCGAACTTCGGGTGACGCAGTTGGAAAACGGAGAGCTTGACTATATTCTTACCGTGGACATTTTCAACGAGGGAATCGATATTCCTTGCATCAACCAAGTAGTCATGCTGCGCCAAACGCAATCCAACATCATCTTCGTGCAGCAGCTCGGCCGCGGATTACGTAAGCATGAAGATAAAGAGTTCGTTACGGTGATCGACTTCATCGGAAACTACAAAAACAACTATATGATCCCGATCGCCCTCTCCGGAGACAAGTCGCAGAACAAAGATAATATTCGGCGCCATATGAAAGACACCAGCTACATCAAAGGCGTCTCTTCGATCAACTTCGAAGAAGTCGCCAAGCAACAAATTTTCAAATCGATCAGCAATAGCAACCTGACGGCACTTAAGGTGCTGCGCGAAGCATATATTGAGCTCAAAAATCGATTAAACCGTATTCCGCTGCTGCTGGATTTCATGGAGAATAACTCGCTCGACCCGTTGATCTTCGCCGACGAGTTCTCAAGTTATTATCATTTCTTATTGAAGATCAAGGAGCCGGTTCCGAGTTTATCCGAGCAGGATCAACAGTACTTGACGATGCTTTCTTCGGAAGTGCTGAACGGCAAGCGCCGACATGAGATTGTATTGCTGGACATGCTCATGAAGCAAGATCACGTGACCAAACAAGAATACGTCGAACGTCTTCGAGCAGAGAACTGCCGGGTAGGCGTAGACACGCTGCATTCGGTCATGCGCGTTCTGAGTATGGAATTCTTCACCGATCCGACGCGAAAAAAGTACGGTACCACGCCGATAGTCGAGCTGAATGACGATCAAAGGTATAGCTTCCATCCCGTGATGAAAGAAGCGTTGCAGCAACGAGAACACTTCAGAGAGCTTATCGTAGACCTGATCCAAACGGCCTTTTCCAAAAACGAACAGTATGACGGCCAAGCTCCTATGACTTTGCATAACAAATATTCTCGTAAAGACTCCTGCAAGCTGCTGAATTGGGAAAACGACGAGAGTTCGACGATGTACGGGTATAAGACCAAACACGGAACATGCCCGATCTTCGTGACCTACGAGAAACATTCCGATATCGAAGCCAGTACCAAGTACCAGGAAGAACTGATCAATCCGGAAGTCCTAAAGTGGTCGACCCGTAGCCGGCGTACGACGATGTCTCCGGAAGTTCGGATGATTCTGGATGCCGATCAGGAAGGAATCGAGCTGCATGTCTTCGTGAAGAAGGATGATGCGGAGGGTACGGAGTTTTACTACCTGGGCAGAGCGCATTATGACGGGAAAAGCGCCGTAGATAGCACTATGTCGGATAAAGATGGCAATTCAATTCCCGTTGTGCATATGAATTTGGTGTTGGAGAATGCGGTGGAGAGTAAGTTGTATGGGTATTTGGTTCGGAGTTAAATACTTTATTTAAGTAGTTGATAAGGAGATAAAAAAAGATGAAAGATAAAGTAAAAGGTATATTCATTGGGCTCGCAATCGGTACATTGTTAACAGGAGCTACTGCGGCTGCGGCTGGAACAAATATAAACGTTGTAATCAAAAAGCTTACTATGTACGTAGATGGTACAAAAAAGACCTCAGCTAACAGCCTCATTTACAATGGAACTACCTACGTGCCAATCCGCAGTACGGCTACTGCAATCGGAAAGTCTGTTTCCTTACACGACAACAATTTGTATATCGGGAAGCAACCCACTGCTCTGACAGAAGATCAGGCGCTTGATAAGTTGTATAACAAAATCAAAAAAGATGCTGACCGCTATAAGCTTCATTTTATGTTGGAAGAAGAAAACTCTGAAAGTTATTCAATAAGAGCCTTTGAAGATATGGATACTCATATCGCTACATACGGTTTCTATACCATCTACAAATATAGCGGTAAAATTACTAAGTTAGATATTGTCAGCGGAAAAGAAATAGAAATTTAGTTAGTCACAATGAATAAAAATATCTTAACTCAATCATTATAAAAGCAACTTACAAATAGCCAAGAGAATTGTCTAAACCATTCTCTTGGCTATTTCTTTAAATGCTATTGCTTCTTCCATCTTTGTAATTTTTCTAATATGTCTCCTCGTGCGATTACGTCTCCTGTAATCATCGCAATGTATTCTATTTCTTTAGCATCATAAAGAGTTAATTTAAATTTAAATTCTCGATCAGTAGTACCATACTCGTCTAGATTTAATCGAATAGGATCCGAGGATTCAAAACGTACGAATAGTTCCCCTACTGTCTCATGTGCAGGCAAGAGAGAAATTTGAAAATCTCCTCCTACATCTTCTTTCATTCCACATACCATATGCCTTGAAAGCTTGTTTCCTTCCAGGTCAAACACTGTCAGGCTTCCCGCTATGATAGTGACCGGTTTTTTTGTGTAATTGCTAATACGTACTTCTATAGACGCACAGCCTAACCTTTCAACTCGAGCAAATAAAAGATCATTGCGAAACGCTACTTCTACTTGTTCTTTACCTTCATAGATCAAATCCAAATCTCTTCGTTGAAGTCGGCTATTATGGCTTCCTTTTCTGATCCAAGAGTCTCCTACTTGAAGATAAGTCGCTTTTTTCTGAGAAGTAGCTTCTCCTTCCTTATGAAAAATGGCTTTATTTTTCTTGACTACATAAGGTCTATCCGTATTGCCAAAGATTTTGAATATGCCATATGCCTTACCTTTAAGTTCATATTTGAAATATTCAAATGCAATATCAGGCTCTACATAGCTACTTAATATAACAGCATACTCTGCCGAATCTCTAAATTCTTCAGGTGTAATTCCTATAAAATCTTTCCCTTCTTTCCGATCCTTTATTCCAATAATGATATATTTATCTTCGTCAGAAATTACATTGGCCATTGCTATTACATCTTTTATAAAATCTATGGTTTTATCTGGTGAATACTGTGTTTGCTTATAATCCAAGCATTCCCCTTCATGTCCATAAAGAATTAAATCATCTAATTCATTCATATATTCACCTCGTTAAGATTCGAAAATTCAAAAAACATAAGAAGCGTTAGCCTCTTATGTTTTTTAAATCATTTTTCATGTACCCGCCGCTCAAAATGCACATGCAGCCGATACTCGCAAACTTCCCGCGTCCAGCGATAGAGCAGCCCTTTATCTTCCTCCGCTACATCAAACGCCAACCGGAACTTTCCATCTACAAACTCCACCTGACTGCCTTTCGCCCCTGCCCACTTGCTCATCGGCATACCCGCGATCAGCTTCGCCACTTTGGTTCGCGTCTGCTCGCTCCAGTTCCACATCGCTTTCGCTTCTTTGCCCGAGAAGTCGATCCGTTTGCGGTATTCCTTCTCCGTCAAATATTCATGGAAAAAGGATGCTGCTTCCTCAGCCGCCACCGGATCGGTCCAACGCTCCGCGCCGCGCTCCAGCATATAGGCAAGCACGACCATTTTGTAGCTTCTCGCCATCGCTGTTTTTTCCGCGTCGATTAGCCAGGCTTCATACCGCTGGTATACCCGTTGCTCCCGTTCATCCAACAATCCGGCCCAGTTCAAGAACCCGACATACGAACCGAATTCATCCCGATAGCCTTTGCTCACTGACCGTCCCTGCAAATGCAGCTCCAAGTAAGTCGGTATACGCCCTAGCTCGCTTTTGACATCCAGAAAATCGCGGTGCAGCTTCTCCCGGTACGGCGCGCGTTTGCGGCTCAGTTCTTCCAACAGATTGACGACCGCCGTTTCCAGTTGGATCGAGCAGCTTTCCGGCACGGTCGGGATACCGGTCGGCCGTTCCTTTTTCCCGCCTTCGTCCTCGTCCCCGTGTTCCGCAAACAACCGCAGCTTTACGTCCGCATTCCGGTAGTTGCCGATCAGGTCGATAATGACGCAGTGCGACTTTCCTTCCGCCAAACGCAGCCCGCGCCCCACCTGCTGCGTGAACACGGTCAGCGACTCGGTCGGCCGGACAAATAGCAGCGTATCCACGCTCGGAATATCCGTGCCTTCGTTGAACAGGTCCACCGTGAACAGCACGTCCATTTCTCCCGCATCCAACCGACGAATCGCTTCTTCCCGGCTCATTTCCTTCGTGCGCGAGTGCAAGCTCAGCGTACGGCTGCTTCGAATGCGGAAGTAGTCCGACAAATAATCCGCCTGCTGGATCGACGAGCAAAACGCGATCGTACGCGTCTGCCGTCTGTCAATCCAAGCTTCGTACACGCGCTCCGCATACTCTTCCCGAAGCTGCGCCGCAAGCAGCTGCTCCTCGTCGTAATGCGTGCCCAGCCAGCGAATGTCGGAATAGTCCGTCTCATCATGCACACCGTAATACTGGAAAGGCGCCAGCCATTCCCGCCGAATCGCCTCGATAAAATGTATCCGGTACGCCACGTTCCCGCCGCACAATGCATATACGTCCTGCCCGTCCATCCGGTCCGGCGTCGCCGTGATGCCCAGCATGAAATGCGGCCGGAAATAGTCGAGCACCGACCGATACGATCTCGCCGCCGCATGATGGAACTCGTCGATAACGATCAGGTCGAAATCATCCGGGGAAAAGGCTTCGCGATGCTTTTTCATCCCCAGCGTATAAATAGAAGCAAATACGCAGTCGCTTTGGCTGTCTTTGCTCTGCCCATTGTACAGACCATGGCTTCGCTCCGGAAGCACATGCCGAAACGAACGCGCCGCCTGCTGAAGAATCTCCTCGCGGTGAGCGACGAACAGCACTCTTCGATACCGTTTCGCCAAAAAAGCGGCCAGATACGTTTTGCCTAGCCCGGTCGCCATGACCACCATTGCGCGGTCGTATTCTTCCTCGATCGTCGCGTCCAGCGCATCCAGCGCCATGGCCTGAGCCGGTCTGGGCTGGATGGTGGTGTCCGTGCTTTTTTCTTCCGCCGGCGCTTCAATCTGCGTCTCCCTAACGTCCGCTTCGGCTTCCTCCATCTGGATCACCTGACGCTGCAATTCGGGATTTTTTCGGTGATTGAGCAGGTACTCTTCTTCGTACAGCGTGATCGTATCCTCTGTCAGCGGCAGCGTAGCGTCATGATACAGACTCTCCATGAACTGATCCATCGCGTTCTGGAACGTATACGGCTCCGCCTGCGCGTTCATCGCCAGATTCCATTCATACCCCGTCTTCAACGCCGAAAACGAAAAATTGGAAGAGCCGACGATCAGCAGCCCTTCCCCGTTTTCATAGTCAAAGAGGTAAGCTTTGGGGTGAAAAGACGTCCCCATGCTCCGCCACAACCGCGCTTCCAGCCGATTGTCGATCGACAGCAGTTTGCGCAGCCCTTCCGGCTGAGTGATGTACAGATAGTCCCCCGCCAGCATCTTCACCTCGGCCCCGCGATCTAGCGCCTTTTTCAAATGCGGAGCCAGCAGATTAACGCCAGACTGCATGAGAAAAGACGTCATGATGTAGATCCCTGTCGCATGCTGCATCCCCGCAATAAGCTCATCCCCCAGGTTGCGGGTGATGAGCTTGACGTTAAGATTCGTGGACATCGATCAGGTAGATCCGCTGGTCGAAACCGCCGCGCTGGGCGGCTTTATCGGCACGGATCTGCTCTAACTGCTCGGGGTCTGCGCCGTGAGTAGCTGCGAGTGCGCGGATCACTTCGAGCATATCGGCGAGTTCTTCCAGCGCGTCAGCGTCGGAGGAAGCGGCGAAGTATTCGGTGGCTTCCTCGCGCAGCTTGGAGCGGAGTTCTATCGCATATTCGGCTTCGTCCAATATGCGGGTGGCAGTGGATTTTCCGGTGGATGCGATGATGTTTGGGATGAGATTACGGATTAGTTTGTTATAAGTTTTCATTTTAACCTTCTTTCATTGTACTTTTAGTGTTCCAAGAAAGATTTCCTCTTAGCTCTGGAGTATTATTTAAATATAAAAAAGGTGATTCTCTGGCTTCAATAAGATCTTTTTGCTTACTCCTGAAACGTTGAGTTCCTATCATAATAAAACAACAGGAAATCGCTCTGGTTACGCCTACATAAAAAAGGTTCAAAGACTGAGTATAATCTTCCTTTGTAACATGATCACCTTCAAATGGAAAAATCCATCTATAAAGATCCAGCAAAAAAACACATTTAAACTCTAAGCCTTTCGATTTATGTAACGTCATTATATTAATTTGTTCTTTACTAGCTGGCTTAAAACTGTTTAGTTTACTTTTATCACTTAAAATATTTATTAATTCCAAAAAAACTTTTTCATCTTTATGATTAGGGTGAATTAGCTCAGCAAATTTTTTGAAGATATTAGCGTTAAATGACAAGTTTTCCTCTTCTAATTCATAAATTTGAGTCAATAAATCAAGTGCTTTATAAAATCTCCTTTGTTCATATTCTTCATTAACATACACACTCACAAAGTCCAGCTTTGTAGAAGAACCTGACTTGTATGAGAAAAAATTAGACAATAAGTCATTGAAGAGAACTCCCCAATAAGAATTACTATGATCTAATGGTGTTTCAATAAATAGCTTGTTAGGAATATTTAAAAAGAAAGATGCTCTTCTGACGCTTTCATTTCCTCGACACAAAATGGCAAAGTCGCTATTATTCTCTAATCCAAGTCTATTTTTAATCAGCTCTATCTTAGATTCTATGGCACCCATAATAGCTTCGTCGTCTCCTAAAATATTAACTTTAAATACACGTGTTTGTTCTAATGGCTTTAGGTCAGGCACACCCATTAATGCTAATGAATAATTTGCTATACTCTCATGGCACCTATAATTCTTACTCATTCTTAAGTGGGTAAATCTTTTATCTGAGAGAAGTGCAAACAAATATTTCGAATATCGTTTACTAAAACCATAAATGGCCTGATCCAAATCACCTACAGCAATACCTGTAAGCCCTGAATCAACGATTTTTAAAAATATGTCATGTTGAATTTGACCACAATCTTGATATTCGTCTATAAAAACATGAGAATATTTTGATTTTAAATAGAGCATTGCTTCTGGAACGTTACTCAAAATATACATTGCTGTTTCACCGCATAACTCTAAATAAATTTCACCCTTTAACAAGGACTTTTCAAGTAGCTCATCTTTATTCAAAAATTCCTTCTTCTCTTTTAAATATTTGTAGATTGCATCATCTTCTAAGCCTTCTATTACTTCTAGCTCCACGACTTTACCAAGTAAAATTTTAGAAAAAGGAACTATGATCTCTGATATGTAAAATTTATCTATAGTCCCATAGAAATTATTTTTATTATTGATACCTTTCCTTTCGCATCTAGTCTTTAACTCTTCACTAGCCTTTTTAGTAAAAGAAATTGCTATTACTCCCTGATAGTCAAATAAATTTTTAGATATACGATTTATTTTTTCAACTATGGTAAAGGTTTTCCCGCTCCCTGGCTTTGCAGTCACTACTATATTATCATCTAGTTGTACTATTTTTTGCTGATCTGGACTAGGTTGTACAATCTTCGACACTTTCTCTCACAACCTTTTCAGCTAAATTTTTGACCTCCGTTAAAGGCTGAGTGATAGCATCATTTTTTAATACTTCTAAACTATCAAAGTTATCATTTAAATAAGAAAGCATATTTTCAGCTTTAGCTTTTTTCATTTTTTTAATCACCTTATCTCTCATGGTTGTACCATAAAATTCAGATAATGAAGAAAACAATATACTATTGGCAAGATCTTCTTCGAGATCTACTTTTGACAAAAAAATATTTTGTGTTTCCGCTTCTTTTTTCACATTATCCAATAATAAAAGAGTTTCTTTAGGTATTTCATTTTCTTTATTCCATTCATTTTGGTCTTTATTAAGATTCCAATATTCTAAGAGTTTTGGATTTGAATCTTTTAATAGTTCTTCATAAATCCCCATCACTCTTGAAACCCCAGCATAATACAGCAGATCCAAGGTAACTTCCTTAGATATTTTTTTAGTTTTCGAAAATATATCGTTATCTGTTCTAAAAACAAATGGGATATCTAGAGCAAGGCAAATTTTAATGTATGGTTTAAATCCAATACCATCAACTGGAATTATAGAGATATTCAAACGATCAAGGTCAATATCCAGTTTTTTAGATAAAGCTGTATAAAAAAGTTTTTCTGAAGGACCTTCTACTAACAATACAGCGTTCACAAAAAATACATCCGCAGTAATTGCATTCAGCCTATACCCAAAGTCATTAAAATCTATTTTTATTCTTTCACTACAACCTCCTTGAGCAACTTTTGTTTTTCTATTTTTAGAATACAATTTAACAATTTTATCCGGACGAAATTCAGAAGCAATATGTGGTGAGTGTGTTGTAATAAATATTTGATCTTCGAAATTACTTAGTAAGTAACTCGATAGTTTTTTTTGTTGATGGGGATGCAAATGTGCTTCTGGTTCTTCGATTGCAAAAAAAGTTACCTTCTCTATCGTTCTTCTTGTTTTCTGTTTAGCAACCCAAGTAGCAAGGAATATTTGATTACTTCTTCCGTCTCCTCCAAGAGTTAATTCTTCACCATCTGCTGCATAAACAAGTTCTAAGTTTTCTAAAAGTTTAGTCGTATTAGAGCTTGCATTTTTAAAACTCAACTTTTGCCCTTCATTATGAATAGCAAGTCCTTCTAACTCACTATTTACATTCTCTAAAGATTTTTTAACATAATTCAAATTATCAACTTTAGAATTTATAGTTTTAAGATTTTCTTTAAGATCATTTATTACACGCTCATCATCCGCTTTTAAGTCATCTATCAGGCTAATCTTAGCATCATCAAGAATCTGATTTTTCTCACGCTTCATAAAAGAAGATAAATTTCGATTAGTATTAACATACTCCATGTTAAGACGCTTTAAATAAAACCTAGAATTCTTGTTTTCCAGAACATCTTCTGCATGACCTGAGAGGAAAGTATGTTCACCATTTTTAGTGTTTTGGTACTGGATGTACACATTACCCTCTTTCAAGTCCCCTTTAAAAACACTTCTCAAGCAATCTTCCACTACATTTGTTAACTTTACAGTAATTTCTATTTCATCTGTTTTGGCATATACATTATAATCTCCATCTGATAGTTCTAAGTCTCTATCACTTAAGCTTCTATCAAACAAAATACGCAGAGCGTAAATCAAATTTGTTTTACCAACATCATTAGCACCAATTATAAGAGTTTGATTTGCCAGATTTATGCAACAATCATCAAAGTTCCTGAAGCCTTTTATTTTAATCCACTCAATCAACACTGTATTACCTCCATTAATTTTAATTATGAACATATTCATTTAAGATTTTTCAATTCATTAGTCATATCTTTAGACTGATTCGCTTCACACAACCACCCCGCAAACCCCTGCGCCTTACAATAACTCAAAAACAACCACTCCATCGCCCGCGTCATCCCGATATAAAACAACGAAACTTCCCGCTCCACGTTCTCTTCAAACTTAAACGGCATACTCTCCACGTTCACGATAAACACCGCCCGGAAATCCAACCCTTTCGAACTGTCGATCGTCGAGAGTTTCACCGTATCCGCCGTCCGGTCGTAAGCCCGCTTGGAGTGGACGTCTTCCGCGATCCAGTCATGCGGAATCTCCAACCGATCCAGCTCCTTACGCAGTCGATCCACGTAGGAATACGAGTACCGATTCCGCACCCGGTACAGGATCGCGATCTCCGAGTAAGGCACCTTCTTCTCTTCATGCAGCTTGCGGATCGCGCGGGCGACCCAAGCGGCTTCTTCATTGAAGTTCGCACACTGCTTGATGATCGGTTCCGGGCCTTTGCGTTTGGTGCTTTGAGGCGGGATGATCTCGACGCCGTCGACGCTGCTACCTTCTTTGACGCGGTCTTTCAGAGCGGAGTGCGTCCGGTAAAAGTCCCAGGCGAAGTTCACGATCTGCGCCGTATTCCGGTAGTTGATGCTCAGGATCTTGGACCGTCCGCGGAAATCGAGACCGGTGCTGGACGAGAGGCTGCTTTTGCGTCTGAAAATGTTTTGCGCTTTATCTTCAACCAGCAGCAGGGATTGCGTTTCCGGATTGAGCACTTTGCTCAGCAGCTCCAACCAGCTCGGTTCGAAGTCCTGGCCTTCGTCGATCAGGATCGCGTCATACGTCGGGAGGATCGCTTCGCCGAGTTTGACCTTTTCCAGCAGCGGCTCGATTCCTGCATCCGGGATGCGCAGCGTGTTTTTCAACCATTCGTGGAACGTCGCCGTCTCGATGTTATGCTTCTTGGCAGCCGGATTGCCGCTTTCTTCCGCGCTCATCGCCGCAAAGTCGAACAGATCTTCCGGTTCTTCCGTCATATTGTGGATCATGGACTTCAGCACGCGGGACAGCGGAATGCCGTAGCAGAGCACGAGAATTTTCCAATCGGGATGTTCTTTGGACAGCAGGCGTGCGCGGGCGGACAGAATGAGCGTCTTCCCGCTTCCGGCAACGCCGCGGATCAACCGGTTTTTGTCACCGAGCTGACGCGCCAGCGCTTCCTGATGCAGATCCATCGCTCGAAGATTATGTAACGACAACAGCAGTTGATCGTCGTGATGCACGGGAGGCTTGTATTCCGCGCTGATCCGCACTTCGGGGAACAGATGGTAGCGGATCGCTTTGATATCGTCGCGCGTCAGCATGAATTGCGGCTCGATCACCCGATGCAGCTGATGTTTGACGATATGCGTCTCCCGCATCTGGGTGAACACGACGCCGAAGCCGAACCGGAATTTGAGGTTGCCGCGGTACACGCCTTCCAACTGCACGAGGCTTTTATCTTTTTTGAGTTTGCTCGCGATGCGGAATGCATAATTTCGGGCCTGATGCAGCGGGTTGATCACCGTGCTCACTTCGCCCTGCTTGTTATAGATGCGCCATTCTTCGGGAAAAAGTTCGTACAGCGTGCTTTCGGTATAGTCTTTCACTTCCAGCACAAGCATGCCGAGGTCCGGGCCGATCACGACGAAGTCGGGACAGCGGCCGAAGATGCGGGGTTCGTAGTAGACGATGTAATCGTCGGGCAGATGTTCTTTGAGGGTGCCGAATAACAGGCGTTCGCCTGCGGTAACTTTCGCGCCTCGGGGAAGGGTCTCCGGGATCATATAAGCCATAAGGTGTCACTCCTTGATGCGTGCAGATCCCGTAGTAAGTCCGGTGCTTCCGGAATCTGGGCGAGATGGTGTATCGAACTGTCCAAAGACGATCGGTGCGTGAAAAGATACGATGTATAGTTCTATATCAGGAATGATTCGAATGTCATAGGCCGTAAGACTGCTTTGCTTGCTGACCTTATTGTACTTCGTCTGGACACAAATGGGAATAACAAATCAGTGAAGGATTGTTAATTTGTCAATTTGAGTGAGAGGAGTTACTTTCGGTAAAACGTAACTTTAATGATACTGAAGCGTTTAACAAGTAGCTTGAAGTCAATTGCATCTGCACGATTTTTATACCAAACTTGCTCAAGGAGCCTACCCGCTATGACAAACATCTTCTTCCCTCTGATCAGTGTGCTCTTCATTATCCAAATACCGCTTCGACTGTTTATCGTGGAAGGCAAAGCCGAATTCATCGACAAAAACCTGAAAAGGCGTTACGTCTGGACGCACACCGGGCTGACCGCACTGCTGATTATTGCGGCGCTGCTGTGTCTTTACCTGCTGCCAGATCAAGTCGCGCTGCCTACGGCGATTTTGGTGTTTGGCTCGATCTATCTGGCGAATGCTCTGGTCGAATTCAAGTACGTACGCGGCACGAAAGAACATGTCGTATCCGCGATCATGGCTGCCGTATATTTGGTGCTTGGGATCGCGCTGTATGTATTCGGCTGGACGGATTCGTTATAACAAAAACCGGCACCGGTGAAGACTGGCGCCGGTTTTTTGCTGTATTCAAATCGGAGTCTTCTCCGTTTATTTCCGCTTTCTTATCCCTACTTCTTCACCTTCACCAGCAGCGCATTACTCACCGGCCGCCCCGGCTTCGTAATATACTTCCCGTTCAGATACAGCCCGCTTGAAGCGCCGCCGTCCAGGTTCATCGCCTGATATGCCCCCGCCTGCTTCATGATCCGGGCAAGCTGCGGCATGGAAGCTTTCGGCGTCGTCACCATAATCAACTCATGGTTCCGCGTGATCCCGATCGCGCTGCGCGCCGCCTGCCCTCGCAGGATCGCCGGATCGCGGAAGCCTTCTCTCGGCGCGTTCACCGCGACGACGCCGTTTTGCACCAGCAGCGGACCCGCTTGCACGGCTCCTTCCACCTGTCCCGCAGCGTACGCCTGGCCGAATTTCAGACCCGGAATCAGACGCGTCATATGGTTCTGGTCATACGCGAATACCGTCAGGTTGGAACCGCCGTTGACGAACTTCATATTCCCTTTGCTGACCAGATACCCGTACGGCGCTCTATAGATCGCCGAGCTGTATGCGTCGAAATACGTCGCGTTGATCGCCGCATACGCGTAATTTTCCGAAGCGATCCATTTCAGATTCTGCACCGTTCCCGCTTTGTTATGGGCAAAGGCCGCATCGAGCGATACCCGGGGGTGCATCAGCTGCACGGTCACGATATTTGCCCGGAACGCGGCACCGCCGGAGTAGAAGACTTGCTGGCGGTACGTCACCGGCTTGTCCGTCAAGGAACCGCGCGCGATGATCGGCAGATCCATCGATTGTCCGCCGCTCGCGATCCGCATCGAGGAAGTCGATTCGTGCCATTTGACGTTCAGCCCCAGATGCTGCGCGGCAAAACCGAGCGGCACGTAAGTCACCCCGTCATAGGCAAAAGGCGCCGCGTCGATCTTCGTCTTTTTGCCGTCCACTTCCGCTTTCTTTTTTCCCGTATGGAGCACGATTTTCTTGTTGCCTTTCACAATTTCCAACTTGCTCGAATCCTGCGCCGCATTGACTTTCGCTCCGGCGAACGTGCTGAGCACGCGGATCGGAATATACGTGCGGCCCGCCGCCGGATCCGAGTATCCAAAAACTTTAGCCGAGGACGAGGTCGCAGCTGCCGCCGTGGCAACCTCCGTTCCCGGCACCGCGCCTGTCGTGATCGTTCCTGCAACCAGCGCGATCGCCAGCAGCGTTTTTAACCCCTTTTTCATGTGAGCCCTATCCCCTTTGCATCTGCTTATTCGTTGAAGGTTGATTTCCGTCAGCCGTTATGACCCTGTTTATTTCTTCCCTTTTATATATCTGTTTTTCCGGCGGCGGAATGAACCTTTTTCAAGAAAAACCCTCCTTCGGAATTAGATAAAAACCGTAACTTCACCATTCTCCCGAGAGTCTATTCAAAAGTAAGAACAAAGCCCCAAATCCGAAACGCACCGATCCGCTGCCGATAGGAAGATGTAGACGTATCGATGATAGGACGGAACTTTTTACGCAGCAAGGCTACATCTACATAAACTCGCAAAGGAAGGATGTTTCATTATGTTGATTTCTTCAGGTCGAATCGCACTCATGCTGGTTCTTTTCATTTTATTCGTCATTTTGCTTTACAAACAAATTCAAATCCGATCCCTGCATGAACTGCTCTTGTTTTCGATTTCTTTATTGCTGTTAGGCATCGCGTTACGCCTAATTAGCCTACAGCAAGACGTAGCTTTTTATTTCATTAGTTTCGTGTGTATCGTACTAGGTGGATTAACTGCGTTGATCTCGTTTTTTTTCAAAAAAGCACATTGAACGCAAATATGCACCGGCAAAAAGGCAGCACTTCGCGTCCGTGATTTTGTCGGTGCTCTACATCGGAACATCTGCGGCACTCTGCATAAATTTTTGAATCTATCACCCAACTAATTCCACTTATAAAGCGTTTATTAATATAGAGGTGAACGTTTATGGGAGATTACTCGAATTTTATCGTTATTGTATTGATTGTTGCTTTGCGATTTCTGATGGATCGGCTGATCGTTCGCGGCGAAGATCGTCGCAGGCTTACCGATCTGGATAAGCCGCGAATCTACTCGTTTATACTCAACGGAGTCGTGATCGCCTCGATAATCGCATTGATTATTTTCGTCAGAGATATGTCTTTATTCACGGGAATCGCGCTTGGCCTTTTCGCTTTGTACGGTCTGTCTCAATCGTGGCTGGAAAAGAAGTACCTGCCGAATACCAAGCGTCATATCGCAACCTTGCTTTCGATCGGGTGCGCGATAATCGTGCTCGGCTCTTATATGCTGTTTTATCCGATGACTTGATCCGCCAAGCTTATACGCAAAAGGAGGTCCCCTACTATGAACTACGCCGCTTTCCCGATCATCACGTTCGGTAATCTGGTCGTCGTGCTGCTGATCTATTTCGTCTTTCCGCGCTTTATCGTGACGGGGCCGGACCAGCGCAGGCTTCAAGACGTTCCGCGATTGGATCTGGCTGTGAAAATCGCTCTTGTTTCCGTGATCGTCATCCTGCTCATAGCGGCCGCCCTGAATATGAATCTCGACTTTGTCGGATTTCCGCTCGCGATCCTTTTCGGTCTTCTGATCCTGTTCATGGAGAAAAAATATCTGCCCGCAACGCGCCGCCACTTGGTCACGCTGTGCTGGATCGGCTTTACGTGCGTGCTTTTCGGCATTTATTTTGGAGTCTCTTATTTTTAAAAACATCAAATAGGAGGACTGCCGCATGACCCCGATCTTGTTCTCTGTCGTGCTTCCCGGCATCATTATCGTATCGCTACTGGCTTACGCCGTACTGCCGCGCTGGATCGTCGTTACCGGACCGGACAAGCTCACCCACAAAGACGTTCCTAATACCTTATCAACTCCTAATCAGAGGATTACGTTCGGCTGAAACGCACACGCTTTAGGTGTGTTTCAGGTGGGCGTAACCTTACCTTTAGTGTTGACAAGGTACTAAGCTTAATCGTTACCTGAATATCGTGGCTTGGACGCAGCTGGTGCTCATGTTCGTAACGATTGTTTTGGAACTTCCGCGACCGCAAATGGAACTGATCTTCTTCGCGTTGATCGCGGCGGCGGGAATCGCGTTCGCGCTGTTGGAGAAAAAATATTTGCCCGGCACAAGGCGATATTTGGTTACGTTATGCTGGGTCGCAGGGATATGCATCGTGTTCGCCATCTATGGATGGGTCGCTTATTTCTGAACGGCTCGATGATACAAAAATGCTATTCCCTTCGTCTTCTTTGCAAACCAATCCGTCCGAATGATCGAAGGGAGTCAAAAGCATGAATCAGACCGAACTTAAATCCGCGCCTCCGTCCAAAAAGTTAAAAAGAAATCGGCTGCTGTCATTAATCACCATCATCGTCTCCGTTTGCACGATCATCATCATTGCCACGCAGGCCTTCGGAATTCTTCACTCGATGCGCCCGCTCACCGTTACGTTGAAAAATAATACGAATTCCGAAATTATTTCCGTCGAGTTTCGTATGACCCATATGGACACTCCGTACGTATTCGAACGAACCATCCCCGCCGGCGAGAGCCGAAATATCCGACCGGAGTTCGAGAATCTGGTCGAAGGCGAGATGACTTTTACCGCCGCGGACGCCGAAGGGCACCGTTACACAGGCATCGCTTGCGGCTACACGTCAAGGTTGAGCGGGGAATCGACCATCACGATCGACGCGAACGGAGTTGCGATCCAAGCTGAATGCAGTTAAAAAAGGAGGAATATCAATGACACCGGAAGGTACAGCCGCAATGATTCTGCTCGCGATCATCATCGGAGCCCGGCTTTTATTCGGCAAACTGTTCGTCAACCGCAGCGATTCGCGCAAACTGCATCAGACGGTAAAAGGATACATCCTGACTACTCTCGGCAGTCTCACCGTTATCATTTTGGGCTTCAGCTTACGCTTTTGGGAATTGAACGTCGCGACTGCTCAAGGCATTCTGCTTGGCTTACTGCTGGTACTCGGCGGCTACTACGCGTTTCTCGAATGGCGGTATATCCGCGAATCCCGCAGGCATATCGCGACGCTGCTGACGACGGTTGTCGCAGTGGCGGCAGTCGGCGTGTACGTTTTAATACTGCCGATCGTTTGAATCCTAATTTTTTGAGTTATAGGATATAACCCTTCAGGTTTCTAAAATTATGACCGATTTAAAATCTAAAGACATTCGTGTCTTGAAATGGTTAAGTATCATCAAGAGTTTATCTATCTGTATCAGTTTCCTTAGTTATACCTTTGCTAATCAAAGATTTCTGAGTTAATATATGTTTATTGGAATTGATCGGAATTATTTCAAAGGAAGGTGGCATTTCAGATGGCTACCAAGAGTTTTACTTCAGAATTTAAATTTAACCAAAGAGCTAGTTCGAAACTTGCAGATGCAATCGACAATTCTCGAAAGGTTTCTCAGGTGAGTAATCAGACGGTGAATGATGTAGTTCGAACAGAAGCTATTCAAAAAATCATGGATAGCTTTTTAAGCAACACATCAAAATAATGGCACTAAATATCATTTCGCTTTACGACATGCTTCGATCAATTCCAATAGAGAGCGACATTCAAAAACTCCTTTCATCTTTTAAAAGTATGAACGCTCAAGATAGCACTGGAGCAGATGATGTGGAGTTTTTTTTGCATAACAAAGCTATTCAATTCGAAAAGATGGATTTGGCTCGTACATATCTAGTTATGTCTACTTATCAGTCTAAACCTATCCTTGTCGGATATTTCTCCATTTCTAACAAACCACTCACAATGCCTGGTAAGCAGTTTAGAAAACTTTCTAAAAGCTTGCAAAAACGCTTGACCGGAATGGGTAGCAGGGGCGAACAAAGTTCTTATATCATCAAAGGATATCTTTTGGGACAACTCGGTAAAAATTTTAGCACCGAAGCTCTGGCTGCTAATTGTTGTAGCGGAAATGACCTGCTTCAGATTGTATATAAAAAGGTGGCAGAGGCACACCGGATTGTTGGCGGCCGTATTCTATATTTGGAATGCGAAAACGTCCCAAAAATTATTGAATTCTATCGATCAAACGGTTTTAGTCAAATCGAAGGATTTGAAACGGAAAACGGGTACTGCATGATGGTCAAGCAAGTAAAAGATTTACTCTAAAAACTCAGAAACAAGAGACCTTCGATCATCGAAGGTCTCTTGTTCTTTCTAAAATTAAATCTACTCCACTTTCACCAACAACGCATTGCGTCGTGATATACTTCCCGTTCAAATACAGCCCGCTCGAAGCCCCGCCGTCCAGATTCATCGCCTGATACGCTCCTGCCTGCTTCATGATCTGCGCGAGCTGCGGGATGGTAGAGCCGCCGACGGTCAGCAGGATCAGCTCGTGATTTTGCGTGATGCCGATAGCGCTGCGCGCTCCGCCGCCTGTTAGAATCTTCGGATCCTGGAACCCTTCCGCGGCTGCATTTACCGCAACGTTACCGTTCTTGAGCAGCATCGGCCCGGCTTGCACGGCTCCTTCTACTTGCCTTGCATCGAACGCCGTTCCGAATTCGAACCCCGGAATCAGCCTCGCCAATTGATTGTCGTCATAAGCAAATATCGTCCGATTGGTGCCTCCGTTGGCGAACTGCACATCCCCTTTGCTGACCAAATAGCCGTAAGGCGCTTTGTAGGCAGCCGAGCTGTACGCGTCGAAAAACGTTCCGTTGATCGCTGCATACGCACCGTTTTGAGCCGCAATCGCACTCAAATCCTGCACGGCTCCGACTTTATGATTGGCAAAAGCGGCGTCCAGCGATACCTGCGGATGCATCAACTGCACAGTCACGACGTTGGCGGTAAAGGAAGAACCTCCCACGCGGAACGTTTGACGCTGGTGACGCACGGGCGTGTTCGTCAACGAGCCGCGGGCGATGATCGGCAGATCCATCTTCTTCTCCCCGTTCGTGACGCGCATGGAGGAGGTCGAGCTGTCCCATTTCAAACCTACGCCTAAATGCGTCGCGACCAGACCGAGCGGAACGTAGGTCACGCCTGCGTCGCTGAACGGCGCTGCGTCGATTTGGACCGATTTACCGTCGATCGTCGCCTGCTTTTTCCCCATCGTCAGCGTTATTTTCTTTTTGCCTTTTACAATATCGATCTTGCCCGAAGATGCTACCCAGTTCACCTTGGCCCCCGAAAAATCACTGAGTATGCGAATCGGCACATACGTCCGTCCTGCCGCCGGGTCCGAGTAGCCGAATGTTTTGGCCGTTGTCGCCGCTACCGCCGTTGTCGTCGCGATCGGAACCGATCCGACCGTTGTTACTCCCGCCGTCAGCGCAACAGCCAACAGCATTTTTATTGCTTTTTGCATGATGTATGTTCCCTTCTTCCCGGTTCTCCCACCAGATCCGGATTTTTGCTTGCTCACTCTCTATATATCTGCATGTTTCCCTTTAAAATAAACCTTTTGGGAAAGATTTCTCGACCGAATTTCGGGGTGAAAAGAAAGTAAGGGTGCATCTTAAGCCATATCAATAAAAAAGCAGCCATGCCAACCGTAACTTTTACCTGAACGTAGGAGTTATGAATTTATGAAGGGCAAAGGAGGAAGTATCCGATGAACCTGCTGGAACCTAAAGACCTGAAGCAAGAACCCGAAGAGTCGCTGGGCTTGAAGCGTTCGACGTCGTTTGAAGAATCGAAAACAAATCAATCTCCGTCGGGAGCGATTGTGCTCATTGCGGGTGCAGCCGCTTTTCTGCTTACCGCGGCTTTGATGGCTACCGTGAAACGAATCCGGCAAACCCGTGAAATCAAGCGATACTTTAGCGGCGAAACGACCGATCGTTTGGCGGCATCCGCCGATGCCATCGTGCAGCTGATCGAACGCGAATCGAACGAAGCGGAAGCTTTATCCGGGTCGGGTTATCCCGCGTCCTTCCTGCTGGAGTTGGAGAGAGAGCAGCACCGACTGGTCGAAGCTTACGGCAGTCTGTACCAGACGCTTGGCGTCAAGGAGCAGTCGGAACTGATCGATCCGAAACAGCTGCTGATCTTTAACGGAATCGAGGCTTTCGAAGCTCTGCCCGCAGCCGAGGGACGGCCTGCCGCCGTGCATCATCGCGGGCTTGCTCCGGAGGAACCGCAGTTTGCGGCGATAACCGATGGAGCGGCTCAATCGGAGGTTCGTTTTATCCCCGACATCGCTCAGGCGTCTGCGTTGGAACATCTATACGCGATGTGCCTCAACATTCGCGAATTGGCGAACGTGGACAACCGTTCTTCTTACGGCGCCGAACGATCCGAACAGTCCGCCGCCCGTCTGCTGGCTTCGATCGGACAGCAGTCCGAAGCGTGATAGGCAGAAGCCGAAGCAAAATTCGATACAAGAAAGGAAAAACCAAACATGTCCCGACGCATTACGGTGCAAGACAGCCCGGGCCTCGACGAAATCCGGGCCGAATACGACCAACTCTGGACGGACTTGCAGCATGCAAACGCAAAAAAAGCAGCCCGAATATTGAAACGCAGCCGACGCGCCCTATTGCCTTCGGGCCAACGTTTGGCTGAACGATTGCAGCCGTTTCGCAGTCGTCTATTATGGGCAATCCCGCTGGGAACGGCTGCTGCGGTAAGCGCTTCGTATGTGGCGTTTATTTGGGTTGCTTTGTGGGTGGAATAAGAATTACGAGGTATAACCGAATTTATTAGAGGTCGCCCGGTACTTGATGCCGGGCGATTTTTTATGAAGATATCTGTTCTAGAGCGTGTCTTCAAGCCTGCCCATTTGCATCTTTTGCGGCCTTTTCGCTCCTTCGAATCCGTAGTCAAAATGTTGCGAAAATCCAACAAATCGATGCCATCTATGCCTAATCGACGTAAATTGTTGCGAGTATCCATCATTTCAATAGGCAAAAGCTTTAATTCGTTCAAAAGCGTTGAACATGATGGATTCCTACAACATTTTTGATGAAATCGATAAATAAGAGCGAAAATGATGCATATCCGCAATATTTTATTTTAATCCGCGAAGGGTAAAAAGCCAGTAAAAGATACGCGTCAGCAGGCTTAAAGACACGCCCTGAAAAACTCGAAGTCGAATCATGTCTTTAAGCCAATCTAAACGTGCTGAGAATTCCTTATCCTAAAACCAAAAAGGGAAGAAGCTTAATACGCTTCTTCCCTTTTTACCGACAAACTCCACCATCCTACCGAGCCGGAGCGAAATCCTTCACCGGCTCCAAAATCCGCTCCATCTTCTCAAGCGTCTCCTCACTCAATACCACGCCGGATGCCGCCGCATTCTCGCGTACTTGCTCCGCACGGCTTGCGCCAATAATCGCGGAACTCACGCCCTTCTGACGCAAAATCCAGGCCAAAGCCAACTGCGACAGCTTCAAATCCAAGCTTTCCGCAAGCTGGTTCAACTCCTGCGTCACGTTCAACACATCGTCGCGCAAATAGCTGCCGATGACCTGATTCACCGAGCTATCCGCCGCGCGCGTGCCTTCGGCGGGCTTTTGCCCCGGCTTGTATTTCCCTGTCAAAATCCCTTGCGCCAGCGGCGAGAAAACAACCTGTCCCAAGCCGGCTTGCTCCGATACGGACAGCACTTCATCCTCGATATAACGCTCGAACAGATTGTAGATCGGCTGGTTCGACGCGAGCGGGCGCAGGTTGCGGCGGTCCGAGATCGCCGCTGCGGACGCGATCTGCGCGGCGGTCCATTCGCTGACGCCTGCATACAGAATTTTGCCCTGCGCCGTCAGGTCGTCGAGCGCGCGCAGCGTTTCTTCGACCGGAGTCTCATTGTCATAACGATGGCAGAAATAGACGTCGATATAGTCCGTGCCCAGCCGCTTCAAGCTGGCTTCGCACTGTTCGACAATATGCTTGCGCGATAGCCCGCGGTCATTGGGACCGTCGCCCATCGGGAAGAATACCTTCGTGCTGAGCACATAGCTCGAACGCTCGTATTTGCTCAGCGCCGCTCCCATCGCTTTTTCCCCTTCGCCGCGATTGTACGCATTGGCAGTGTCGAAGAAGTTAATCCCCTGCTCAAAAGCCGCTTCGATGCATAGATCCGCCGCTTTTTGCTCGGCTGCCGTGCCATAGGTAAGCCAGCTTCCTAGTCCGATCTCGCTGACTTTAAGACCCGTGCGTCCCAGATTCCGATACTTCATCGATTGTTCCTCCTCGAATCAAATAAGTTTCGTTATTCCTTAATCATTCCACTAAATATTAACGAATCATGTTCCGCTCCGCAACCGCTTTCTTTATTTTTTTGCGCGTTGCGGCGGAATATCGGAATACGCAAAAAGCCGTTCCTTGACACGCGTCTGCGTCCGGAACGGCTTCGGGTCATACCTGCTTGATTCTGCCGACGATTAGGCGATCTCGTCCATGTTGCTCACGAATTCGCCGCCGAAGTTCATCTTCTCCGCCGCTTCGCGAATCTGTTGGCGGGTCGTAGCCGACTTCGATTCGATAACGTACAGCTTTTTAAAGCCGATCGAGCTGTACATCTTGAACGCTTGTTCCAACATATCCAGCAGCGACGGCTCGACATTTTCCAATTTGGACAGATCGGCCACGAACGTGTACTCGCTCGTTTGACTCTGGATTTTGCTGCCTTCCATCAGGAAAGCCATCGCCAGCCCGCCTGCGTCACTTATTTGAAAAGAGCCGCCGACGGTTACCATGAAAAGTTTACGGGACGAGTCTACTTCGATTTTGTATGCGTTTGTCATAGGTTCCTCCTGAATTCATCGCGTAATACGAAGATTAGCTTGCTTTCGCAAGCCCTATTCAGTATACCAGCGGGCATTTGCGAAGACCAGCGACTTGACTCTATAGAAAACGCCATGACGAAAATCCAGCCGACCCGTCTTTTACTCCGTAATCGGCAGCTTGGCTCCGTTTTTCAAATACAAAGGAATTCGTTCCAACGGCGCGTCAACCTGAAGTGTCTGCCCGCCTGCAAAACTCTCCCCGCTATGCGCATCCGTCCATTCCGCCCCTTCAGGCAGATAGACGCTTCGGCTGCGCTGATCCGCGTGCAGTACAGGAGCAACCAGCAGATCCGGACCGAACAAGAACTGATCGTCCACGTCCCATGCCGCCGCGTCTTCCGGGAAATCGTAGAATATAGGCCGCATCGGCGGAGTGCCTTTTTCATGCGCGGCGGTCATCAGCTCGGTAATATAAGGACGCAGACGCTCCCGCAAACGCATATGTTCCGCAAAAATACCGTATGCTTCTTCGCCGTAACTCCAGACTTCGTTGTCCGCGCCGCTGCCCCATAGTCCGCCGCCCGGCAGCCCCGTATCCGCCTCCCGGTAAGGCGAGCGATCGCCGTGCAGCCGCATCACTGGGCAAAACGTTCCATACTGGAACCAACGGATGATACATTCGCGGAATGCCGGATCATCCGGGTTGCCGCCGTGGAAACCGCCGATATCCGTCGTCCACCACGGAATGCCCGCGATCGCCATATTCAGCCCCGCCCGCACCTGATGCCCCAATACTTCGAAGCTCGACGCTATATCGCCGGACCAGGCCAGCGCGCCGTAACGCTGACTGCCCGCCCAAGCGCTGCGCACGAGATTGATCACGTTCTCCTGTCCTTCGTTCGTCATGCCTTCAAAGAACGTGCGGCTGTACTGGCTCGGATACCAGTTGCCGACTTGCAGCGCCGGACCCGCGTCGTAGCGGTAGATATCATGGTCGTATACGGCGAATTCCGGCTCCGCCTCGTCCAGCCAGAACAACTTGATGCCTTTGTCGTAATAATTGCGCTTGGCCGTTTCCCAGACGAACTGCCTTGCACCGGGATGCGTAGCGTCGAAGATTTCATTTTGCCCGAGAAACTGGAACTGCGTGCGTACCCCGCGATCCGAGCGCACCAGATAGCCTTTTTCCACCATCTCGCCGTAGTTTTCGCTCTCCGTTTGCACGGTCGGCCAGACGGAGACCATCAGGTCGATGCCCATCTCTTTCAGCTCGCGCACCATGCCTTCCGGGTCCGGCCAGTATTTCTCGTCGAACTTCCAATCGCCTTGATTCGTCCAGTGGAAAAAGTCGATGACGATCACCGAGATCGGCAGCCCCCGGCGCACATGTTCGCGGGCAACGCTCATCAGCTCGTTTTGATCCCGATACCGCAGCTTGCACTGCCAAAAGCCCATTCCGAACTCCGGCATCATCGGCACTTTGCCTGTCGCATCCGCATACGCTTCCTCGATCTGCGCCGGAGTATCGCCTGCCGTGATCCAATAGTCGAGCTGCTTCGTTGAAGCCGCCGCCCATTCGGTCACATTGGTATTGAAGCTAGCCTGTCCGATCGCCGGATTATGCCATAACATGCCGTAACCTTTATTCGACAGTAAGAAAGGTACGCTGGTCTGACTGTTGCGATGGGTCAACTCCAGACGGCAGCCTTTCAGATTGAGCAGCGACTGCTGATACTGCCCCATGCCGTACAACTTCTCATCCGGATTGCTTTCAAAGCGCAGCGTGACCGCATAATCGCGACTGCCCGGGATCGGCACGATATCGCGGCCCCCGGATTTAAGCTGATAAGTCTTCTCCGTTTCCTTCAGCAGCACTTCGCCTTTGTCGTTAGTAAACGTGATCCGGCCGCTTTTTTCGACATCCGCCCGGATTTTCCCGTTCACGATCCAGGCACTGCGCCCGTCCTCCGCAACCGTAACGCCTGCGCCTAGCGAAGCCGCTCCCGCAGGAAGCAGCGCCCAATCGTCATCGTGCAGCTTGTCCTTGGAAGCCCGTACCCGAAACGAATTCGCTCCCCAAGGCTCAATCCGCAAAATTTCATGGTCATATTCCCAGATCAAAGCTTGCTCTTGCGCGTATAACATATTCAATCGTCCTCCTCCGAATTGTGCAGATCCCTCTGCATCACTGACCGTTAGGATATAATTACGTGCGACCAGCCATTCTTGCAAGCGTTATCTTTTTCTCGTGTCTATTATAGAGCGCCAGCAGGGATAGAGGGCAGAGCGTGGAATACGGAATACTAGGACTAGATTACGTTTTATCGTCAGGAGGTCTAGCAATGAATGAACACGATGAAGGAGCGACCATACACGAGTGGATCGAGGAAAATAAAGCGGCTGCGGACAAAACGGAGCTGCCTGCCGGCGACGGATCGTCAGAATCGGAACGCCCGGCCGGCAGTAACCCGCAACTAGCAGACCCGTCTTCCTGGCGGCGCGAACATACCGATATTCCCGACCGAACCTTTCCGCTTAACGTATTCCATATCCGCGAGACCGACCCCGACATGTTCTGTATTCCTCCGCACTGGCACGAGCATCTGGAATGGGTCGTCGTGCTCAAGGGACGCTTCAGCGTGCAGATCGGGGCTACGTTTCGGGAATTGGAATCGGGTTCGTGTCTATTCGTTAACACAGCGGAGCTGCATTCGGCGTTCCCCTTGGAGTCCGGCAGCGAGCTGTATGCGTTGGTATTCGGCGAGGCGTTGCTGCGCAACCATGCCTTGGATCATACGGAAACCCGTTATATCAGGCCCATGCTCGAAGGACGCTTGAGACTGCCTTCTTTTTATGAGGGAACAAGCGCTGCGGGGATTCGGGAAAGGCTGCTGGAGGCGGTGAAAGAGTATCAAGAAGCACAGCCGGGATTCGAATTGTTGGTAAAAGCAGGTCTGCTGAGCGTGCTCGGCTTTGCGCTGAGACAATCCGAGACTCCGGCAGAACACGCGGCAAAAAGCGGACGACACGCGGAGAGCGCCGTGTATCCGCTGCTGCTTCACCTCAGCGAACATTTTCGCGAACCGATCGGCGTGCGGGAAGCGGCCAAAATCTGCTGCATCACGCCGACGTACTTTTGCCATGTGTTCAAACGCACCACGGGCAAAACGCTGAGCGAATACGTGAATACATTGCGCGTCCACGAGGCCGAATCCCTGCTTCGCAGCAGCGGGCGCTCCGTGCAGGAAGTCGCCCGGCTGGTGGGATACGGCGATCCGGGATACTTTGCGCGCGTTTTCAAAAAATTTAAAGGCATGGCGCCCAGCAGCTTGTCTTAGATAAACGAAAAACCCGCAATCTCCGTTGGCGGAGACTGCGGGCCTGATCCTGTTATTTTCCGTCGCGCAGCAAAGACTTGAGTTTGCGTCCGCTGGCCTTCATGCTGCACTCGGGGTCATGTGCTTCTTCCTCCAGATTCACTTCGACGATTCGGGGCGCCGGATTATGCGGAAGCGGGAAGGGATGCGCTCCGTGTTCGGCTTCCTCGGAGAGTAAAATTCGAGTTCCGTCCGGCAGCAATCCGTACTCGCGCACCCATCCGTCTTCATGAATCGTAACCGTGCGTCCGGGCTTCGGCTTGCGGCGCTGGGCAGATGTTGCAGCCTGATCCGTACCCGGAAGCTTAAAGCGCAAAGCCGCAGCTTGAGCCCGCTGCACGCGTTGGACCGGATGAATCAGGGATGCGTTCCTTGTAGGATCGATCGGTGTAATCGCCATGTCGGCTTCCTCCTTCACGACCCGACCGTTTGGGCAATTTGTCGGGCGATTATGCTTCTGCTTTCTTTATCGACTTACCGAGCAAATATGTTAAATTTTAAATTTCCCTGCGGCTTCGCCGAGCTGTTGAGTCAAGCGCTCGATGCTCTGTACCATATCCGCCAGATGATTCACCATCGCCGATTGCTCTTGCACCGTTGCCGTTACTTCCTCAACAGATGCCGAGACTTCCTCGCCCGATGCCGACAGGCTTTGCGAAGCTTCCAGCACGGCGTCTTTGTCGCGTTCCATCGCTTTGAACTCGGAAGCCATATCGCGAATCTGTCCCGTGATCGCCGTTACGCTGTCCAGAATATCCTCGAAGGATTGACGGGTGCGATCCACGTATTCGTTTTGCGTGGAAGAGATTTGACGGATGGCACCGACGCTCTCGTTGCTCTTGTCGACTTGTTCCAGCGTCTGACGAATAATGCCGCCGATCTCATTGGCCTGATCCGCCGATTGCTGCGCCAGCTTGCGAATCTCGTCAGCAACGACCGCAAAGCCGCGACCGTGCTCGCCCGCTCTCGCTGCTTCGATCGAAGCGTTGAGCGCGAGCAGATTGGTTTGCGTGGAAATCTGGTTAATCGCGTCCGTGATCTGACCGATCCGCTGCGAGCTTTCGGCCAGCATTTCCGTCGTGGACGAGATGTTCTGGATCTCCAGCTCGTTTTTGGCATTGATATCGATCAGGGTGTTCACGACCGTGCTGCTGGATGCGAATACTTGATTGATCGAATCCGCGCTGCCTTGAATCCCGTCCGTTTTGCGGCCGAGGGAAGCGATGCGATCCCCGATCTCGTAGAAGCGGCCTACGATTCGTTCCGTATCATGCGACTGCGATTCCATCGCTTTGGCGATTTCCATCGTCGTGACCGAAGTTTCGCCGATCGAACGGGCCGTGTTTTGCGACGTGCGTTCAAGATCCGTCGTATTGGTGTTCAACACTTCGATCGAATGGTTCATCTGTCCGATCAAGTCTTTGTTGCTATCGACCATCGTATTGAAGCTGTCCGCCAGATCGGCAAACTCGCTCTTGTATTTGCCGTCCGCGCGAACCGTCAGGTCGCCGTCGGCCAATTGCTTGAACAATCCGGTCAACCGCACGATCGGCGAGGTAATGCTGCGGGAAATCAGAGTGCCTACGATGACAGCCAGAATGATCGAAGCGATCAGCGTAATCAGCATTTTTTGCATCAGATCGCCGAGCGGACGCTCGATGTCGGCATAGGAATCTTGCACGATGACAATCCAGTCCGCGACAGGAATTTTGGAATAACGAATATACGAATCCGCGTTATCCACGTTGCCTTGAATAATCGCGCCTTCCGTTTCTCGCGACAACAGATTTTCAAATCCGTCGGCTTCATACGGCTTACCGATCAACGTTTCGTCTTTCGAATGATAAATGATCGTGCCTCCGCGGCTGGTTACGGTGATAAAGCCTTCCGCGTTGATATTGATGTTCTGAAGCTGGCTGACGAAGAAGTCCGCCGCGATCGTGTTGATCGAGACGCCCAGCACCTCTCCGCTTGTCGATTTGACCGGTTGCGCGAAAACGACGATCAGATTGCCGGTCGTTTTCGATACGATTGCGTCGCTGACGAACGGTTCTCCGCTTTCCATTACCTTCTGGAAGTATTCGCGGTCCGAACGATCGCCCTTGAGCGAATCCGGATTGCTGGCGCCGACAACCGTGCCTGTAGTGTCCGCGACCATCATCGATTCGATTCCGTGCGCGCCTGCCAAGGTTTCCTGGAACTGCGTGTTGGCCAGTTGGAGTGCTCGGTTACTTGAAGCAAAAAATTGATCATCCGTCAGCGTGCCCGATTCCCGAAGGGTCAACAGATCGCGCAGCGCAGGAGATACGGAGAGAATATGTGAAAGCTGACCTTCCAAATCGACAGTAGTCGACAGACTTTCGCCGATCCGGTCCGCATTGGCATTCATTTCATCTTTGCTTTTCTTCGTCAAAAGGTCTGCGCCCGACAAATAAATCACGCTGCTGCAAGCCAGAAGAACGACGACCGTTAAAGCGCTGATTAATAATGGGAGTTTGATTTTCAACGATAAACGCTTTGATCCTCCAGGCCTAGTTTGTTGATTTGCATCCTTATTTTTCTTCATGATCAAATTCCCCTCTCTGAACTGGCAAGCCACTCTTGATGCCTATAAGCCGTTTATCGGCCTTTTTCGACAAAAAAATTACACATTTTCGTCAACGATTTTCCTCTTTTTTTCCAAGGAGGTCCTTGACACGCGGCTATCCATGATCGCTAACTTAATCAGTGTCTTCGAATCTTCCGCTGCCTGTCCGGTACCGCCGTCGGAATTTAAAGACGCGCGCCCGCTCCGAACGCCTATTTTTTTATGCAGTCCCGGATTTTCCGATCCTTCCCCCATGCGCGCCGTTTTTTGATACACTGTACAAAGCGATTGTTTTTCATTTTCTATACGGCATGGAGGCAGAACCTTTGAATTATATTGTGTTGGATATTGAATTTAACGGCCGCAAGTTCGCCAGTCCGCATCCGATGGAGGTCATCGAGATCGGCGCCGTGCGTCTGGACGAAGCCTTGCGGGATAGCGATACATTCTCGGCATTCATCAAACCCGTTTATTTTGCCAAGCTCAACTCGTTCATCAAAAAGAAAACCGGCATCCCGCAGGAATCGATCGATAGCGCGGCCCGTTTCCCCAAAGTCATCGCCGACTTCCGGGACTGGCTGGATGCCGTACCCGGACCGCTGACCTTCGTCGTCTGGGGCGGCGAAGATATTAAGCGAATCGTGCAAGACGTGCGCATGCACAAGCTGGAAGAGACGTATTGGGTGAAGACCCCTTCGCTCGATCTGCTCAAAGGCTTCCTGCTCACGCAAAACCTCAAAAACGATGTCAGCGTCGAAGGCGCGCTTGAGCTGCTGGGCATCGAAGCGACGGGTGCGGCGCACCGCGCGCTCGACGACGCCAAGATGACCGCCGATATTTTCCGCGCCGTCTACGACAAGCTCGACCTGACGCTCGCCAAAGAGTACAAAGACATGTTCTCGAACTCGAAGGAGCGGCGCATCGTCCGTTCCGCCGCCAAATCGCTTGCCTCGCGCCGCATCGTGCCGACGTGGGAACTGGCCGTGAAGCACTATCTGGACGGAAAAATCCCGTTCGACGATCCGCGCAAGGAAGCCGAGCTGCACGCTTACTTCGATGCGCTGCCGGAGTTTCCGATGCCGCCGAAGGCGGAGGAAGGTTCGGGAGATCCGGCTTCCGACGCAGAAAAAGCTCCCGTGCAAACGGAAGCTTCGGCGAACGAATAAATGCTCGAATTTCAATGCCGACTTTAATAAGGCAAAAAGCTGACCCGGCTCAAGTTACGAGCGGCGGGTCAGCTTTTTTTAAAGGAAAAGCAGCTTGGGACATGTAAGCAAACTTTGCGAAGCGCAGCTTAATCTGCTTTCCTCGCGGGTTGCCTCATCCATGCCCAAGCCTGGGCTTTATTTGCTGCTTATCGGATTTTTCATAAAGTAGTAACCGCCTTGCTCCGACATGTCGTTCACGAGCGCAACCCCGTTATCGAATTCGCCGACATGCACGTTGTTCGTTTTGAGATCCACGCGCACCTTGCCGAAACGGTCGATCAATACTTTAACGCCGTCCGCGCGCTGCGCGAAAGCTAATCCTTCCTTGAACGAACCGATCTCCGCGCCTTCGTCGCTGAACTGCGCCGGGATGACCAGCTTGCCCGTTACGCCGATATAGCCCCATTTGCCGCTGCGGTCGCTGATGCTGCCGCCGACTTTTACTGCCGCGCGCCCTTCGCTGAAGGCTTGACCGCCGGTGTACTGGGCTTTGACGATCACTTTGCCTTTCGTATTGAGGTAGCCGTACTTTCCGTTTTGCAGGAACAAAGCCATTCCTTCGCTGAAAGGCGCGGCTCCGTCGAACTGCGGCTTGATGACGACTTTGCCTTTTTTATCGATATAGCCCCATTTGCCGTTTTGCATGATCGGAGCCAGACCTTCGCTGAATACGTTCAACATGACGTACTTAGGCTTGACGATTTCTTTGCCTTTCGCATCGATAAAGCCTCCGACATACGACGTGCCTTTCTTTTTCCATACGGCTGCCATTCCGTCGCTGAAATCATGCGCTTCGTCGTAAGCCGCGTTGAATACGACTTTGCCGCTCTTGTTGATGTACGCCCATTTGCCGGAAGAGACTTTAACCGCGGCAAGTCCTTCGCTGAAGCCTTGACCGACCTGCTGATACTTCGGCTTCACGACGACTTTTCCCGTCTTGTCGACAAAGCCCCAAAGCGATTCTTTTTGCACGGCGGCCAACCCTTCGCTAAATGGCTTAACCTCGTCATATTGCGCTTTGATGATCGTTTTGCCGTTCGTGTTCGCGTAGCCGAAAAGCGTCGTTTTGCTGTCCCAGAACGAAACGAGTCCTTCGCTCAAATTGCCGACCATCGGATAGCTCGTCGGCTTTGCCGTTCCGTTCACGATACTCGTTGCGCTGTCTGCTGCATATGTAGTCGGCGTAATCGCTGCCGTCGAGACGGAAGCGGTCAGTGCCAGGGCAAGCAGGATCGATGCATGTTTTTTCAATGTCTTTTCCCCTCTCTGATGTCGATGCGCATAAGCACGATAGTTATTTACCCACGGCCGCCCGGTAAGCATCGATTATCGTCAAATTCTGTAAAAAGCAAAAAGCCCGATCTTCAATGACGAAGACCGGACTTACTTGAAGCCGTCGGTTCGGCTTATTTTTCGAACGGATACTTCAGTCCCCACTGCCCGCGCACGTTATCGAGCAGACGCATGATGCCCAGCGACTCGGCCAGCGTGATGACGGTGCTCTCGTGACGGCCTTCCAGCAGCGCGCGGCCCACTTCTTCCGCTTCGTACGCATAGCCTTTGATGCCGCGGTCTTCGCGATCGTCCGTGATTTTCACCGGCTCTTCGCCGTTGACGTACAGCGTCGCTTCCTTGGCGAACAGGAATTGCGGGATATGGATATACCCCTTCGTTCCGTGGATGAACGCGTCGTTCGGGAAGTTCACGCGCACGCCGCCGTGCAGCGAAGCCGTCTTGCCGTCGCCGTAATCCAGCAGGATCGTGAAGTGCTCGTCGACTCCCGTTTCGCCGATATGCGCCGTGGTCCAGACGTTATTCGGGTTCGGCCCGAGCACCATCGAGGCAAAAGATACCGGATAAATGCCCGCGTCCAGCAGCGCCCCGCCGCCCAGCTCCGGATTCAGCAAACGACCTTCCGGATTCCAGCCCGCATCGAAGCCGAACTCGGCTTTCACGATGCGCACGTCGCCGATCTTGTCGTCGTTCAACCATTGACGCACCTGCTCGATCGGCGGCAGGAAACGCGACCACATCGCTTCCATCAAGAACAGCTTTTTCTCGCGCGCCGTTTCGATCAGCTCGTCCAGTTCGCCCGCGCTCACCGTAAACGGCTTTTCGCACAGTACGGCTTTGCCTCCTTCGAGAGCGGTCAGAACGTTTTCTTTATGAAAAGGATGCGGGGTCGCTACATAGATCGCATCTACATTCGGATCATTCGCCAGTTCTTCGTAGCTGCCATGCGTAACCGGCGCTCCGAATTTTTCCGCAAATTTGTCGGCGCTCTCTTTCGTACGCGAACCGATCGCGTACAGCTCGCCGTTCGAAGCGTGCTTCAAATCGGCGACGAACTGCTCCGCGATCCAGCCCGTACCCAGAATGCCCCACTTGATCTTACCGTTTGCTGCCTCGCTCATCGTGAATCCTCCTTGAAATAGAAATCGTTTTCGGCTTACGTTTCGGCGCGACGCTTCCTTATAAAACCTAATGCGATCTGCGCCTTATGTAAGGCCTTTCCTTGTACACTTTACCAGATCACGACGTGAAAAAACAGCAGCGTGGGGAAAGAGCTTTCTTGTTGGCTTCGCAAAGGCAGGGGGAGCGCTTGGGTGGGGAGTCGTGCGGGGCGCTGCGGAGGGGATTCGTTTCGGTCGCGTGTTGCAATTGGGAAAATGGATTGGATTGTAGTAAGGAATTTTCCCAATTGCAAAGGCGATCGCTGGCGCTCCTACACTGAATCCCCTCCTCCGCTTCTGCGACGACTTATCCAACCACCTTACGGTCCCCCGACAGCAAAAGCCGCCTTGCGGCTTCTTCTTGGGGATAAGAAGAAGGGCAAAGGCGGCTGGTTTAAAAGGGTTCAGGGGATGGGTGAACAGGGAATCGGGATTAAGGTTGTTGCAGTTCAAACGATGTACGACGAACTTCAAGGTTATAAGATCGTAGAACTCTAAGTAGTTAAAGAGATACTTTAGCAAAAGGCTTCCGACAGAAAGCCTCCAGCCAAAGACCCTACCCAAAGATCAAACAGAATCTTCCGCTCTTAACCACTAAGCCCTACCCGCCGAGACGATCGGAAAGTCGAGGCTACTTTTCCCTACCCCTTTTTAAAGAGGTAGGCGGAAGTTCCGGTTTGGCCGAAGCGTAGCGGGCGGCGAAGGGGGAATTCAGTGAGAGACGCCTTTGAGCCGGGAAAGCTGTAAGCTTTCTCGACGAAACAGCGGCTCGAACGAATTCCCCCACAGCCGCCCGCCCAGCTTCCCCCAAACGAACAGGAACTTCAAGCTTACCCTCTTTTGCGACGAGTCATGACGTCGAAGATTACGGCTGCGGCCAGGACGCCGCCGCGGATCATGTATTGGTACGAGATGCCGACGCCCAGCAGGTTCATGCCGCTGGACAGCGACGCCATCACGACCGCGCCGATGATCGAGCCGGTGACTTTGCCGACGCCGCCTGCTGCGGATACGCCGCCGACGTAAGCGGCCGCGATCGCGTCAAGCTCGAACAGCGTACCCGCCGTAGTCGTCGCAGATTGCAGACGAGCGGTGTACATGATGCCGGACAGGGCGGACAGCATGCCCATGGAACCGAACACGATGTAGGTAATCTTTTTCACGTTGATCCCGGTCAGGTGAGCCGCTTCCGGGTTGCTGCCGACCGCGTAGATATGGCGGCCGAGGACCGTTTTGGTCGTCAGGAAGTGGTAGATCGCGACGACGAGCAGCGTGATCACGACCGTCCAGGAGAATCCGTTGTAGCCGGCCAGAATCCAAGTCAGGTACGCGATGATCGCGGATACGAAGATCAGCTTGATCGCGAAAATCTTGTTGGAAGGCACTTCGAATTTGTATTTGATCTTTTGATTGCGTTTAGAGATTTCGGCGTAGACGAAGTACAGGATGACCAGCGCGCCGAGGATCAGCGACAGCAGGTTCAATCCGGCGATGCTGCCCAGCGAAGGCAGGAAGCCGTTGCCGAGCGCATTGAATGTATCGTCGCGGACGATGATCGTGCCTGTTTTCTCCGTCACTTGCAGCAGCGCGCCCCGGAAGATCAGCATCGCCGCGAGCGAGGATACGAAGGCCGGGATACCGACGGACGCGACGAGCACGCCGTTGAACATGCCGATCACGATCCCGAGGACCAGGATGATCGGAATGGTGAAGTAGACGGGAACGCCGAGCTGCGACAGCATGATCGCGGCGATCGCGCCCATGAAGCCGGCAGCAAAACCGACCGACAAGTCGATATGCCGGATGACGATGACGAGCGTCATGCCGACCGCCAACACGGCGATATAGCCGGTAGCGTCAAGCAGGTTACTGATATTCCGCGAGGACATGAACAGTCCGTCGGTCAGAATGGTGAACGTGAGCATGATGACGAACAAAGCGATATACATCCCGTAATCGCGAATATTTACTTTGAGCAAAGATTTGGCTTCTTGAAAAAAGTTCACGGTTTTTCCCTCCTACGATTAGCTTGTCAGACGTGAATCAGCGGATTCGGAACGACTGAAACGCGCACTCTATACTTTTGACTCTGACAAGATGCTACTGCGTTGCAAACTGCATGATTTTCTCCTGATCGGCGTCTTCGGCCGCGATTTCGCCTTTGATCCGGCCTTCGGCCATGACGTAGATGCGGTCGCTCATGCCGAGCACTTCGCCGAGTTCGGACGAGATCATGATGATGCTCATGCCCTGGGCGATCAGCTTGTTCATGATCGTGTAGATTTCAAACTTGGCGCCGACGTCGATGCCGCGCGTCGGTTCGTCGAGAATCAGCAGCTGCGGGCCGACGAACAGCCATTTGCCGAGCGATACCTTCTGCTGGTTGCCGCCGCTGAGGTTGCCGACGAGCTGCTCGACGGAAGGAGCCTTGATGTTCATCGAGCTTTTGTACTCGTTGGCGACTTTGACTTCTTCGTTGTCGTTGATGATGCCGCCCGGCGCGATGCCTTTGAGATTCGCCGCGCTGACATTGCTTTTGATGTCTTGAATCAGGAACAGCCCGTCGCCTTTTCGGTCTTCGGTGACGTAAGCGATACCCGCTTTGATCGCGTCGCTGGTATGGCCGAAGCGCGTGCGCTTGCCGTCCACGTACAGCTCCCCGTCCAGTTTGTAATTTCTCGGATTGCCGAAAATGCTGAGCGCGAACTCCGTACGGCCCGAGCCCATCAGGCCCGCGATACCGACGATTTCGCCTTTTTTCACATAGAGGTCGACGTTCTTGACGATGTTACGTCCAAGCTGCGGATCGTAGGCGGTCCAGTTCTTCACCTCAAGGATGTGGTCGCCGAACTTCTTGTCAGGCCGCTTCGGATAGATGTCTTCGATATCGCGTCCGACCATGTTTTTGATGATCGAAGCTTCGGTGATTTCGCCTTTGGACGCATCCAGCGTGCAGATCGTTTTACCGTCGCGGATGACCGTCGCCTTGTCCGCGATCGCGATGACTTCTTTCAGCTTGTGGGAGATCATGATGCAGGTAATGCCCTGGCTTTTCAGCTCGCGCAGCAGCTCCAACAGGTTTTCGCTGTCGTTTTCGTTGAGCGCCGCCGTAGGTTCGTCGAGGATCAGCAATTTGACGTCTTTGCTGAGCGCTTTGGCGATCTCGACGAGCTGCTGCTTGCCAACGCCGAGATCGCGGATCAGCGTCTCGGGATTCACGTTCAGCTTCACCTTTTGCAGCATTTTCCGCGCTTCGATGATCGTCTCGTTCCAGTCGATCACGCCGCCGCGCTTGACCTCGTTACCCGCGAAAATGTTCTCGTACACGCTGAGATCCGGGAACAAAGCCAACTCCTGATAAATGATCGCGATGCCCGTTTTGACGCTGTCCGTAATTTTGCCGAACTGCTGCACCGTGCCTTCGTAAACGATGTCGCCCTCATATGTGCCGTACGGGTAGACCCCGCTCAACACCTTCATCAATGTCGATTTGCCTGCGCCGTTTTCGCCGACCAGAAAATGAATTTCGCCTTTTTTAACTTGAAAATTCACGTCGGACAATGCTTTGACGCCGGTGAAGTTTTTGGAAATATTGCGCATCTCCAAAATATTGCCGCCCGAACCACCCGATGTCGGCCCGTTCGTTTTTTGTAGGTTGGTTCCGCCCATTTCTATCGCACCCCTTATCGCCCGGTTTACTGAGAAACAGGAACGGGAGCGTCCCCGTCCCTGCTCTACAGCCGGCTGTTTGTTGAACTTACAGTCCTGTGAAGTCTTCCGCTTTGTAGTAGTCGGAATCGATCAGTTCTTTTTGCAGATTTTCTTTGTCGACTACGATCACGTCTGTTTGTTTTGCTTTGACGTCTACGCTGCCGTTGTTGTACGAACCTGTTGTTTCCGGCGTTTTGCCGTCCAGTACTTCGACTGCCATGCCCATTGCGTCTTTAACGAGCGTGCGCACGTCTTTGAACACGGTCATGGATTGCTTGCCGTCGATGATGTACTGGATCGAAGCTTGCTCGGCGTCTTGACCTGTAATCACGTAGCTGGTTACTTCGCTGTCGGAACCGAATACGTCTGCGATCGAGCGTGCCGTGCCGTCGTTCGGAGCCAAGATCGATACGTCGCCTTTCATGTCCGCGGCTGCTGCCGTCAGGTGGGTTTGAGCTTTGTTTTTAGCTTCGTTCGGGTCCCAGTTCGTTGTTACTTGGCCGATGATGCTGCTCATTTGGTCGCGGGACAGGTCTTTCGTGTCTTTCAGTTTTTCAGCTTCCGTGGAGTTCGCGATTTTGAACGTGCCGTCCGCGATTTTCGGTTGCAGCACTTCCCAAGCGCCTTGGAAGAACAAGAATGCGTTGTTATCCGTTGCTGCGCCGGCGTACAGGTACAGCGGTTGTCCGCTTGCTTTTGCGTTGTCGATCAGGTATTGGCCTTGAGCCGCGCCCACTGCCAAACTGTCGAAGGTTACGTAGTAATCGACTGCGTCGGTGTTCGTGATCAGACGGTCGTAAGCGATGACGGTTACGCCGTCTTTTTTCGCTGCTTCGACCGCTGCCGCCGCGGCGTCGCCGTCCTGCGGGCAGATGATCAGGATTTTGATGCCTTTGTTAAGCAGCGTTTCCACGTTCTCTTTTTCTTTCGCGGAAGAGCCCTGGCTGAACAAAATTTCCGTCGTGTAGTCGGTGCCTGCGAGCGCGTCTTTGAAGCGCTGCTCGTCCTGCACCCATCTCGGCTCGTCCTTCGTCGGCAGTACGATTCCGACGCTGACGCTGCCTCCGCTTCCGCTTGTTCCGCCGCCGTTGCCGCAAGCCGTCGCGACGATCGAGAACACCATGACCGCAACCAGGAGCACAATCCCCTTAAACTGTTTTCTCAACTGAACGATCCCCTTTCGGTTTATGTTGCTTAGTAGGTTGTGATACTTTGTTTTCTTCTGGCAAGATCAACTATAGCACCGCATCCGACAGGTGTAAGCGCTTATCATTAGCACTCTTTTGTTACCGTCTGTACTTTTTTAAGGCTAAATAGAAAGCGCTTGCAAAAATGTGCAGACGGGTGGATGGAATGGAGTCGTCATAAGACAATAATCTATTTAACCGAACCTTCGATCCATACGTCGACACAAAGGCTTGGACCCTTCAATATATCCGGGCAGCTTGCACGTGAAAAAGACCGCCGATCTCCATCATGCAGAGAAGATCGACAGCCTTGTTTTGCCACAGATTACAACCCGCACGCGCGTACTTTTTGTCCGATGAAGATAAAGTTACGCTTGTTCGAGATTTTTTTATCTAGGCGTGTACGCAAACCTGCTATTTGAGAGGGTACAGAGCATCGGCAGCTTGAAATGTTGACGTTTTGATCACATTTCAGGCTCGAAATTCGATTTCACTTCAAAATTGTGACGTGACGTCAACAATTTCTGCATCAACAGATGGTTTTGAGCGGATTCGGGCAAAAATGTGCGCAAAACGTCAACAATCGCGAAAAAAAGAGCCGAAAATCCAAGAAATGTTGACGTATTGCGTACATTTTAACGCAGGCGTCCACTTTTGAGACTTACGGTTTTCGAAAACTCAGCGTTCGCCTTTTCATTGATCCGCCGATTCATTAACTAATTCATCGATCCGCCGCCGCTCCATACACCTCTTCCCGCGAATGAAAGCCGTCCGCGATCACCGTTTCGTCGATATTCGACGCATCGACGGCGATCGGCGGCAGCAGGACGGAAGGCACTTCGATCTTGCCGTTGTTCACGCGTCTTGTTGTCGCAGGCTGCTCGCCTTTCGCTAACGCAATCGCAAGCTTCGCCGTCTCCTCCGCCAAACGCCCGATCGGTTTGTACACGGTCATCGTCTGCGTGCCCGCAACGATCCGCCGGATCGCGGCCAGGTCGGCATCCTGACCCGCGACCGGAATGCGACCCGCCAAACCGTTTTTCTCCAATACCTGAACCGCTCCCCCGGCAGTCGCGTCATTGGCGACGATTACGGCATCGATTCCGTCGCTGCCGTTCGCCTCCAATGCCTCGCGCATATTTTCCGACGCATAGACGGGCTTCCAATCTTTCGACCATTGATCGTAGACGACGCGGATATCGCCCCGGTCGATCGACGGCTGCAACGTGTTAAACACGCCTTCTTTGAATTGACGGGCATTGTTATCCGTGTCGGCTCCGCCAATATAGACGTAATTGCCCTTCGGCACAAGCTGCATAATCGCATCGGCTTGCAGCCGTCCCACCTCGATATTGTCGAACGATACGTACAAATCGACATCCGCATTAGTCACGAGCCGATCGTAAGAGAGCACCTTGATTCCGGCCTTGTGCGCTTTGCTGACTATGGCGGCGGTCGCTTCCGCGTTGTGCGGCACGATCACCAACACGTCGACGCCTTGGCTGATCATCGTCTCGGCTTGCGCGATCTGCCTGGCGTCGTCGCCGTTTGCCGATTTGACCACGACCTCCGCGCCAAGCTTCTCCGCCGCTTCCACGAACAGGTCGCGGTCTTTTTTCCAGCGTTCCTCCAGCAAGGTATCCATCGTAAATCCGATGACGAGCGGTTCGCCGGATGGCTTCAGACCCGGCAGCGCCGCGGAAAGATCTTCACCGCCCGAGCGGTTTGCCGCATCTGCCTTTTCGGCCTCTGTCTTTTCGACCCCTTCTTGCTCAACGTTCTTATCGCTTTGTTGCTCCGGCTCGCTGCTTGGACTTTCGGAAGCTTCGTCGATACCGTATCCAGCATCGTTGCCCTCTCCTGTTCCGTACTCTCTAACCGTGGTCGAACGGTCAGTCACGGACGGCGACGAAGGCGTATCGCCCGAGCAGGCTGTCAGCAGCATAAGCATCAGCGCCAGCACCGCCATGAGCGCGCCTAGCGAATATAGGTTGAAAAATGTTCGTTTAGCGTCTCGACCGTCCTGTCCGTTCCTCCGAGCCCCTCCGCTTCCCCGATCCCTCATTCGCCACCTCCCAGCAGCGCCTTCCGATATTCCGTCGGCGACAGGTCGCACATCTTTTTGAACACCTTGCTGAAGTAGTTCGGATCATGGTAGCCCACTTCGAACGTAATCTCTTTCAGGCTGCGCGCCGGGTCGCTCATCAACTTCTTCGCTTTGTCGATCCGGCATTCGGTCAGGAAGTCGATATAGTTCACGCCGACCTGTTCTTTGAACAATTTGCTGATATAAAAAGGACTGAGTTCGAACTTCTCCCCGATCCCCTCCAGCGAAATGTCCTCATGCGAGTGCTCGGCGATATACTGCTTGATCCGCCGCACCGTATCCGGCTTGATCCGCTCCAAATGCTCCGCATACGCCTGTTTGATCCGATCCAAAATCGCTCCCGTTTCCGCCCGCAACTGACGATAATCCTGCGCCTGAAACGAAAACGTCGGCGTTCCGATCTCCACGCCCATCTCCGCCAGCACGCGCGACGATACCCACAGACGTTCCGACACGCGCTGCTGCGCATGCAGGCGATCGGCCCCTTCGCTTTCGCAGCGGCGCAGGAAGTCGAGCGTTTCGGTACGAATGCCGTCCCAATCCCCTACCCGAATCTGCTCGAAAAAGTGCTGCTCCCAGCGCTTGTCCGGCAGGTCCAGCAGCGATTCGCCCGTCCCGACCGCGCCGGGCTCCGGCTTGTCGACATACAACCGATAGCGCACCGGCTGGGTGGGATCGGGCGTCGCCAGCAGCGCTTCGCGGTAGGATTGGCGCACCTGCGACAGCGATTCGCAGACGCTGCCTACGCCGACAAACCACCCGTCCCGAACATGGCGACCGCCTGTTTCGAGCACCATCTTCGCAAGTTCCGACGCCTGCGCGCGGAACGAACGGCTGCCGTCGCGGAACGCGATGATCGGAATCTGGCGGCCGTATAGAGCGCCTACCCATCCGGCGCCTTCCCTTCTCACCAGATCGCGAATCGAACCGTAAGCGCCCTCCGAGTTCTCGGGAACGAGTACCGACAAAGCAAAGGTCTCGCTGCCCGTATCTGCCCCGAGCCACGATACCAACTCATCCGAATGCACTTCGTGCACATGGTCGAACAGCAGCTGCGTCACGATATCCGTCTCGATCACCGGCATTACCCGCTCCAATGCGTTTTCCCGTAAACGGCTATGTTCGCGTTCCCGGTTTTCTTCCTGAATCTGCTCTAACACTCGACCTACGGTTTTCTTGATCTCGGTCGCTTTGCTCGGCTTGAGCAGATAATCTTTCACGCCCAGCTTGAGCGCGCGGCGCGCGTAATCGAACGTATCGTAAGCCGTCACCATCACGATCTTGATATCCGGGTATTTGTCGCCAATGATCTCCGTCGCTTCCAGCCCGTCCATGCCCGGCATTTTGATATCCATCAGAATGAGGTCCGGTCCGAAAGACTCCGCAAGCTCTACCGCCATTTTCCCGTTTTTCGCCTGTTCAATCATCAGATCCGGGAATCCTTTGCGCAAAATCGCTTCCAGCCCTTCACGGCCGACCTGTTCGTCATCCACGATCAATAGCTTTATCATACGTGTCGCTTCTCCTTGTCTTCGGTAATTTGAGCAGAACCCGCACGCCGCGGCCTTGTCCGCTATGAATCTCGATCACGTCCGATATGCCGTAGAATAATCTTAGACGCCTCACCACATTGCCGAAGCCGATTCCCGTCGAATGTCCTTCCGGCTGCATGTCGCGTTCTTCCAGAATGCCGATTATCTTCTCCTCGTTCATTCCCGGTCCGTCGTCGGCAATCTCCACCGTCACATGGTCGCCCGCATCCGCGATCGTCACCGTAATCGTTCCTCCGTCTTCCGCAGGTTCGATCGCGTGAATGACCGCGTTCTCCACGATCGGTTGCAGCGTCAGTCCCGGCATCTGCACCGACAAGCAGCGCTCGTCGATCTGCGTGACCAGATTCAACCGTTCCGTGAAGCGCGCCGACTGGATCTCCATGTACTGCCGCATCACGCGCACCTCGTCGTACAGCGTGACCGCGCGATCCAGCCGTTTGAGATTGTAACGCAGCAACCCGGCCACGCTTACCAGCAAATCGCTCGTCTCTTCCGCGCCTTCCAGAAAAGCCTTTTTGGACAGCGTATCGAGGATATTGAACAGGAAATGCGGATTGATCTGGCTCTGCAAACTGCGAAGCTGGCTTTCTTGAAGCAGCAGTTGGCTTTGTTGCAGTTCGCTTTTCAGCCGGGCTTTTTCTTTCATTTCGAGGATCAGATTGTTGATATTGACCCGCATTCGCTCGAATGTCGTTGCCAGAAAAGAAATTTCGTCCGACGAATTCACGACGATTTGCCGTTCGAATTTGCCTTTTGCCAATTCTTGTGCCGCTTTCGTCAATTGCTGAACCGGCCGTGTGATACTGAGCGAGAACCAATAAGTGAACAGCAGCAGGCCGAACGTGATCGCGAGCAATATCCAGATCCCGAGCTTTTTCAACTCTTCGGCTTGTTCGATGATGCTGCGGTAGAACCGCTCGTACGTATTCAGCTCGATATCGATCAGCTGCAGCGTCATCTCCGAAATGTAACGGGAAATGCGCGTCGCCTCCGCAAAAGCTTTCGACGACTCCTCGGTCTCGCGCTCGGACTTGAACATGACCGACCGGTCCGTTGTCTCGATCAGGCTGTCGATCAGGTTCATGTAGCTGGTTAGCGCAAAATCGTTCTCTTCGTTGCGCAGCACCCCGACCGAACTTTGCGCGTCCCGCAGCTGCTGCTCGCCGCGTCTCAAGCTGCTCAGATTGCCTTCCGTCGGCGTCAACAGATAGATGTTGAGCGCGTTGACGGTCTGGCGGCTGGCCGTTGTGACCTCGTTCATGATCAGGTAACGCTGAAGAATCTCGTTGTACTGATCTTGCGTTTTCTGATTATAGTAGGTGAGCATGATCCAGATCGAAGCCATGATAAACATGACAATCGCCGTCAACGTCCAGATTTTTCGCTGTATTCCGATCATTGGGCGCCCTCCGTCGTCAACATGCGGATATCGGTCAGATAGCCTTCGGCGTCAAGCGGAACGGTCTCGCCTTCCAGCCACTGCATCATCATGCGCACGCCGGTCTCTCCCATCTCCGACGGAGATTGTTGAATAACGCCGTCCAATTTCCCCTGCCGCAGCAAGGCCAAAATATCGGGATTGTCGTCGAACGAATAGATATGATACGGCTCAACTTGCGAACGTCGGCCAATCTCCTGAACCATGGCGGGCGTCAAATTGGCATCCACGGAGATGAAGGCGTTTACATTAGGAAAATAGTTCATCACGTTCTGCGTCGCGGCCACAATCTTCTCTTCTTCGTCCGAGCTGGTCACGTATTCGATGCGAATGCCGGGATGCCGATCCAGCACGCTGCGGATGCCTTCAACCCTTTGCCGCTGGTCATATTCTTCGCGTTGATCGCCCATCAGCACCACCGTGCCCTCGCCTCCCATATCGGCGATCAGCGTATTGGCGATCAGCTTTCCGGCCGCCAGGGCATCCGAGCCGACATACGTTTTGCGCATGCTTTCGGACATCGGCACATCGCTTGCCACGGTGATAATCGGAATTCCGTAAAAAGCAGCTTTCACCTTCGTCAGATTGTCGAACGCATCCTCGTCCATCCCCTGCACGATAATCCCGTCCACCTTCGAATCGATCGCGATCTCAAGCTGCTTCAAAAAGTCTTCCCGGTCTTCGCCGTACGTTCCCCATACTTCCAGGTTCGCGCCCAAGCGCCGGGCTTCCGCTTCCGCGCCCTCGCCTACATCGTTCCAGAACGGCGTGCCGAGATCCTGCGTGACGAGGACAAGCCGATAACGATCCTCTTCCCGATGCTGAAGCTGCGGCGGCTGCCAGGCGGATTGCACGAATCGAATCGCGGAGATCATGGTGAAAAAAAGAAAAATGGCGCAAATCGAACCCAACGCCAAGCTGATCGTCTTATGCAAGCTGTATCCCTCTCCCCTAATCCGGATAATCAAATTATAACATTTTATTCCATTTCACTAAAAGCTATATAAAGCTCATCGCATTATTTGGCAGTTTGTCTACTGTAGCAAATCAGTCGGCGCCTGAATAGATTTTTTTTGCAGAATTGCCTATGAAACTGTTTTTATCATTCGTTTCGGAGTTTTCCTGTACGGGTAAGGTGCAACGAAGAAACAATTGTCGGAACGTTCTCTGGATGTAAGGTAAAAGGAACTTAACCGAGGAGGAACCTGCCATGACGAAAAAGCCTTTAGGCAAAAAGCATCTGGTCGCTTCATTTGCATGCGGCGCCGTATTATTTTCCGGACTTTCCGCCGTAGCGGCCGATACGTCGGTATCCGCAATGATTTCCAAAGCGACTTTCTTCGCGTTCGGCGAAAGACAAGCGGCTCCCGCGCCGACAGGCAGCAACGGAACGACGTCTCCCGCCGCACTGACTTACAACGGCACGACGTACGTTCCGGTACGCGCGATCGGCGACATGCTCGACGTTCCGGTATATTGGGATGCCGCGAATAATGCCATCTCGACAGGCAGCGCCAAAACGATCGTGAAAAGCGCGGACGGAACCGTGCACGGCAGCATCGATTTGATGGAGGAAAAAGGCGGCGTGCGCGTCAAAGTAAGTCTCATGGATATTCCTGCGGGGCCGCATGGCATCCACGTCCATCAAATGCCGATCAAAAACAACGACTTCGCTACCGCGCTCGGTCACTTCAATCCTACTCAGCACGAGCATGGACATCATAATCCTCAAGGCGCCCATATCGGCGACTTCACCAAAAACCTGACCGCGGACAAAAACGGCAAAGCCGTGCAGGAGTTCTTCCTTGAAGGTGCCGACCTGCAACCGGACAGTCCGATGTCCATCGCAGGGCGCTCGATCGTCATCCACGCGGGACCGGACGATCAAAAGACCGATCCGGCCGGAGATTCGGGGGATCGGATCGCGGGCGGAAACGTGCCGAAGTAACGGATCGAATTTGCTTCGAAAAGTCAGCTATTCAGGTAGGCACAAAAAAGGAGACCGCCGATTCGATTCGGCAGTCTCCTTTTTCGCATATTCGGTTTTTCGTTTTCGCGCCGCTTATTCTTCGGGCCAGCCGTCCGAAAAACGACCGTCAGACCGGTCTTCGAAATGCCCGTACCGCTGCCAGCGAAGCTCCATCTCCCGCAAAATCTCCGGCGCCTGTGCGCCGAATCCCTGCATCGGAATATTGACCGGCATCGAGACGAGGCCCCGGTTGGCTTTCATCAATCCCCGCATAAAGCCGCTTCGGCGCGACAGAAAGTCTTGCGCGTTATGCAGATCGATTCCGATATACGGCTGATTCATCAGCACGTACGGTTCGATTTTGCTGATCTCGGTCCAAGCCACGAATCCTGCATTGGCCGCAGCCACCCGATCGTGCAGCCCTTTCTCGTCCAGCGTCAGGATCGGCGAGAAGCGAAAAGCGCGACGTATGCTGAATCCCATTCCCGTCACGCCCATCAGCAGCGCCAAGATGCCCATGATTCCGCCGTAGATCGAATGGTCCGGCCCCGGACTGAAGCCGAGAACCATCAGATAGATGCCGACGACGATAAACAGCAGGCCGTACAAGGCGATTTGCAAGGCTTTGCCCCGTTTCTGGTAAAAATGAAGCGTGCGCCTTCCCTGCATCATCGTATCGTGGTCCATGCCTGGTTCTCCTTTCTAATCATTCGGCCGATTTCAGCAGCCCTTTTTGCGTCAAATACTCCCGGGCCACGTCCCCTGCCGAGCGTCCTTCCGCGTTTACTTCATAGTTCATTTTCCGCATCTCGTCGTCGGTAATCTGCCCGCTCAGCACATTCAGCGTATCCGCCAGTTCCGGGTGCTCATCCAGCGTTTCCTGAAGCATCAGCGGCGCTCCCTGATACGGAGGGAACAGACCTTTGTCGTCTTCCAGTACGGTCAGTTCGTACTGCGCCAATTCGCTGTCCGTCGAGTAGGCGTCGAGCAGATCGATATCGCCGCTTTCGATCGCTTGATAACGCAGCTTCGGCTCCATCGTGGATACCGTATGGAATTGGATGCCGTAGAGCTCCTGTATGCCCAGATAGCCGTCTTCGCGATCCGAGAACTCCAGCGTGAAGCCCGCTTCGAGATTGTTTTCCAACGCCTTTAGATCAGAAATTTTCGTGACCTGATACTGGTCGGCGAGCCGCTTGGTCATAGCCAGCGTGTACGTATTGTTGTAGGCCATCGGTTCCAGATAAGCCATGTTGAATTCGCTTTTCAGACCGTCGCGCGCTTGAGCGTACACTTCGGCAGCATCGGTGCCGACGGCGGTCGTTTTGAGGAATTCGCTGATGGCCGTACCCGTGAACTCGGGATAAATGTCGATATCGCCGTTTTGCAAAGCCGCGAACACGAACGGAGTCTTGCCGAGACCCGGCTTCAACTCGACGGTCAAATCCGTGTCCTGCTCGATCAGTTCTTTGTACATGTTGATCAAAATTTCCGGCTCCGGTCCCAGTTTGGCTCCGAGCACCAGATCCGCTTTGGCGGCTTGACCGAAAAGCGGGATGATCAGGAAAGCCGCGATGATGACCGCAAATCCGCCGAGCGCCGCAAGCGAACGCTTGAGCGACAGCTTTTCCAGAAACCGCAGCGCGAAATCGAAAATGATCGCGAGAAGCGCCGCGGGGATCGCACCGATGAGAATCAAATTCGTATCGTTGCGGTCGATTCCGAGCAGGATCAGTTCGCCCAGACCGCCGCCGCCGATCAACGCGGCCAGCGTGGCCGTTCCGATAATCAGCACGGTCGCGGTACGAATCCCGGCCATGATGACCGGCATCGCCAACGGCAATTCGACCTTGAACAAGCGTTTGCGTCGATTCATGCCCATCGCGTCGGCGGCTTCAATTAATGAAGGATCTACGCCGCGCACGCCCGTATACGTATTTCGAAGAATCGGTAGCAGCGCATAGATCACGAGCGCCACGACCGCCGGTACGCGCCCGATGCCGAGCAGCGGAATCATCAGGCCGAGCAGCGCCAGGGACGGAATCGTCTGAAGCACCGCGGTTACGCCGATGATGCCTTCCGCGGCGCGCGGCGTTCTTGCCAGCAGCAGACCCAGCGGCACGGCAATCAAAGCAGCGATCAGCAAAGAAATGAACGACAAAACAATATGCTCGCCCAGCGTGCTCCATAATTGATCCTGCCGCTGCGAAAGAACGTCGAAGAAGGTATTCATCAGGCTTCGCCTCCTTCTTCAATCTCCCGAGCGATGCGTTTAAGCGTGCGTTCCCGATCCAGCAGGCCGATCACCTCGTCGCCCCGTCTCACCAACAAGCGTTTCTCGGCCGCAAAATGCCATAACAGTTCGCCCAGCGCGGTATCCGCGCCGATCGTCACCGCGCCTTCGTTGGCAATCCGGCTATCCGGTTCCAACGGCTCCGCCAATTCTTCCGCCGTCAGATGCGAAGTCATTTCGGAATGTTTTCCCGATCCGACCGCATCGCCCAAAAACTCCCGAACGAAATCGTTTGCCGGATGCTGCACGATCTCGTCCGGCGAACCGATTTGCACGATTTTCCCGCCGTTCATCAGACAGACGCGATCGCCGAGTTTGATCGCTTCGCGCATGTCGTGCGTCACGAAGACGATCGTTTTTCGAATCGAACGCTGAAGCTCCAACAGGTCGTTTTGCAGCCTTTCCCGCGTCACCGGATCCAGCGCGCTGAACGGCTCGTCCATCAGCAAAATATCCGGGTCTGCCGCCAGCGCCCGAACGACGCCTACGCGCTGCTGTTGTCCGCCGGAGAGCTCGGAAGGAAGCTTGTCGCGATAGACGTCCGGATCCAGTCCAACCATGCCCAACAGGCGATTGACCGATTTTTCGATCTCCTCGCGAGGTTTCTTCATCAGTTCGGGAACCAGCGCCACATTTTCACCCACCGTCATATGCGGGAATAACGCAATCTGCTGAAGCACGTAACCGATATTCCAACGCAGCTCGCTCAACTTGTAATCGTCGACGGGACGACCTTCGATTCGGATCTGTCCGCTACTCGCTTCGATCAGGCGGTTGATCATTTTGAGCACTGTCGTTTTGCCGCAGCCGCTGGGACCGATAAGAACGAAAAATTCTCCTTTTTCGATCTCCAACGATAATGAGTTAACGGCAGCACGGCCGTCGCCATACTTTTTGGTCACATTTTCAAAAAGGATCATATGTAGTCTCCCAGCTCGCTTGTCGTGGAATTGGTCTGTCATTCTTCTCTATCAATACCCGATTGCGGCGGCTTGGTACCACCGGGAGAGAAAAACAAACTTTTGCTACGTTCTAAAAATTACTGTTGTGGGGGGAAGCGAGAAAACTGCGAGAAAAATTCGTTCAAGACGCTGTCTCACTCGGAAAATGGATTCGATTTAACTAAGGAATTTTCCGAGTTCAAAGGCGTCTTTCACTGAATTTTTCTCTCCGTTTTCTCGCTTCCAGGTATGTTTGGTTTTTGGATAGAGAAAAAGCCCCGGAATTTGTTTTCCGGGGCTGCGTAATTTATTTTTATACGTTTAAGGGAGCAAATCTACTGCGTCTTGCGGGACGAAGAATTGTTGGCCGTTGTGGATGACGTTGCCGTTCAATTGAACGGCTTGGCCGTTCCATTCGGCTACGCTTTTGAATACGGACAGGCGCAGCGTGTTGTTGCCTTTGGTAACAACAAGTACAGGGTTGGACGCATCGCTATCGTCTGTTGCGACTTGAGCGCCTTTGGCTTTGAACGCGGCTTCGGCCGGGACGAATAATTGCTTCGTTACGGCTTCAAGATCGACGCCGAGCGCGGAAGCCATTTCGCGAGCAATGTCCGTATTTTCCAGTACGCCGCTAAGCTTCTGGCCGTTCGGGGCATAGGAATACAAGACGACGTCTCCGCCCGTATGGCCGCCGGACGTCCAGCCGATATGCGCGCGTTCGCTGATCATCGGACCGATCACGCCGTTCAATCTTCCTGTGTCCGCGCGGCGGATGGCTTCGACTTCCTTGTTCGTCAGGTCGGAGATTCCGTAGTATTCGGCCATGACCTGCTTGATGTTATTATTCGTGCGCGGCGTCGCAAGCTTCGCTTCCACGCCCTCGCCCGTCAGTTTGGCTTTGAGCAGCGGGGCGATGAACGTCTCCAGCGGCTCCGTGTCGTACGTGCCCGTCGTCGCGCGGTCGCCGATCGAGATGCCGCCGTTGGCGTGGTCCGTCACCGCGATCACCATCGTATTGCCGTCTGCTTTCGCAAATTCAAGCGCCTCGCCTACTGCATTGTCGAATGCGTTCACGTCGCTAATGATGCCGATCGGATCGTTCGCGTGTGCCGCCCAGTCGACTTTGCTGCCTTCGACCATCAGGAAGAAGCCGTCTTCGTTGCGATCCAGCACGTCAATCGCTTTTGAAGTCATCTCCGCCAAACTCGGCTGTTCGTCCGGATTGCGGTCCATCTCGTAGCTCATGGCGCTATCCGCAAACATTCCCCACAGCTTATCCGAGTTGGATGCGTTCAGTTCCTCCGGATTTTTGACCAGGTCATAACCCAGGTCTTCGATAACGGCTTGCAGATCCTCGCCGTCCTCGCGTTCCTCGGCCGTAAAGTATTTCGCTCCGCCGCCCAGAACTACGTCGATGCCAGCGTACACTTGTTGTTCGCTCAGCGCGTCGTAATTGCCGCGATCCGGATAATGGGCGCTGAAGGCTGCCGGAGTCGCATGCATGATTTCGGAGGTGGCAATAATGCCCGTCGATTTGCCTGCCAGACGCGCAGCTTCAAGCACGTTCGCGACCGGCTTCTTCTCGTCGCCGGACGCGATGGCTTCAAGACCCGGCATCGTGTTCTTGTCCGGCAATACGCCCACGTAGCCCGTATGCGACTTATGTCCCGTCGCGAATGCCGTGCCAGCCGGAGCCGAGTCCGCAATAGCCGCGTCGGCGGAGTATGTACGCACGAGTCCGCTCGCCATCTCGTCCATGGCCAAGGCTTCGCCGCCGTTATACCAGCGCGCCAACGTCGTTCCGTCCATGCCCATTCCGTCCGGAATCAGAATGATGACGTTCTGAGCTTCGATGTCCGGCTGTTCGGCGGCAATCGCCGATTGTGCGCCGGTTCCGAGCAGCATGGCTGCCGATAAAGCCCCCGCCATCCAAGCCGCTGCCTTGTTCTTTCCGCGTGCAGATTCAAGCTTTCGCAAATCGCTCCACTCCTCTTATATGATTTCCAAACCTCTCCCAGTTTAGGAAGAGAGCGTTTGCGCAGTATTAAGAACAGTTACGATTTGTGTAAAAAAACCCCCCCTTGCTAACTACTATGACTTACTTTTGCTTAATGATTCACTTCAGCTTGGAAATCATCTTTGTACGATTTGTCGGCATTGTAGAAGACAATATCGCCGTCCTGGACAGAAAATGTGTTTTTCCAGGAATCTTGCACGCTGTGCTTGAACCCTTCCAGTGTCCATTGGTTCATGAGCGGAGCGTTGATGTACTGCAAATGCGGCGCGTTCAGATTGCCGTTGCGAATGCTCTCGATATTGAAATTCAAGATGATATAGCCGTCCCGCAGGAAGATCGGATCGCGTTTGGTCAGCCCTCCGTGTGTGCGTCCATATTCGGCCAGGTTGGTTCCTTTGACGACGACATACGGATCGCCGGGCAGCGTATAATGTCCATACCACTTCTGCATCGCTGCATTGGCACGCGCAAAATCGACCGAACCGGGAAGGTTGGCCTTGGGTCCGATTAACGTGCGGGTTTGCTCCGGCAGCAACAGGAGGTCAAAACCGCCAATCGGCGTTTTTTCTTTGGTAAAGCGGCGGATGTAGTCGGCGATAAACATGTCGCGACTGACGCCGTTCATTTCCGAAAACGTATAATAGTTGTCGTACTTATATCTGGCGGTATCGGTCAATTCCTCCTCGGGTACGTTGCGCAGACGGTCGTTTAGAATGATGTAGCGCTCTTCCGTGTCTTCCGGCGAGCCGACCTTGATGAACGTTCGGTGGTCGTCGTTGTAGTACAGATCAACAGGCGTTTGGGTCTTGCCGTCTTTGCTGACGAACGTGAAGCTTGGGGTGATGCGGATGCCGTCGGTTTTGCCGAACATATTGCCTTTGGTTTTCAGATCGAACTTGATGTGGTAGCCGGTTTTGACCGTGATGTTTTTCATGCCTTCAAGCGGATTGCTGCCGGGCAGAATCGGGAGGGTGAACGGCGGATTGTTGCCGCGCGCGGCTCCGTCAATGCCTTGCAGTCCGGTCCAGTAAGTGTTGCCCGTGTGGACGGCGCTGCCTTCTTGGGTGCGGAAGACCATTTCCCAGTTGTAATCGGCGATATCGGTGATGTGGAAATCGTACAGCCGGCCAATGACTTCAACGTCAACCGTGTCACTTGCTACGTGATTGATCAGATCGAAGTTCGCATCTTGCTGCGTGGGTTGAATCCCCGGCGCATTCTCGGCGGTATTCCGGAACGTGACCGTATAGTCGCCTTCATCAACCCAAACGGGAAGGAAAAATTCCGTGACGATCTGCCCAACCGGGATGTTGATCCAGGTCCCTTTCGGATAGAAAATCGATCGATCGGATGAATACGTATCAAACGGGAAGTAGACTTCTTTACTTCGGAAATACTTCGCGTAATCGCGATTGCCGTACCCCGGATAGTTTTGATGCTGCCCGCTGGTTGGCATCGTGATTGTAAACGGCCGATCTAAGATGAACGCTTGACGACTGTAGTTCGGCGTCGTTTTTTGGTTGTGCGCGGCATCATCGGATGTGGACGAATAGTTGACGACCGGCGTGTGCACCGTAACCGGGTTGATGCCCGGGATTGGATACGTGTCGCCGTCTTCGACGTCGTAATTGTCGCTTAGCCCGGCATACGTGACGGTACCCATGCTCGGAGCCGCCATTCGGTTAGTCTTCGTTCGTGGAATCATATGATTCGGACTATAGAGTACGTCTCGGCTGATCATGGTCCCGTTTGGTATTTTGCTCGGGACTGGCGTTTGGACTTCGGCTTCTTGGTCACTCATAATCGTTTGACCGTTGAAGATGACTTTGTCGTTTTTGCCTGTAATTTGACCGACGACTTTCTCCAAGTATCCTTGTGCAATATCGATATCGTTGGTTGGCGACGGTCTTGATGTTCCACCATTAACGACAATCGGGGGATGTGGTGCGACAAAAGGTGCCGGTGTTTCGGGTTCGGTATACGAGCCATCTTTTTGAAGGACTAACGTTGGCGGTGTATACCCTTCGGGGTAGATCGTAATGCTTTCGCCCTCAAACGCATAGTTTTTGAGTTCGGCGCTATCGATTTGATAGATCCCTAGCTTTTCCACGGTCCAGTAGGAGAATAATCGTTCCGTTCGTACGGGATACGGAACCTCATCCGGTTCTTCTTGAGGGTCAGGGAGTTTAGCTGGAATCGGTGGTGTTGCCGGATTGTCTTTACCGGGGTCCCACTTGAGCGTGTATTGAAGCGTCACGGGTACCTCATAGATGCAAGTAACCTTGTGTTCCAAGAATTTGTACTGATTGAGATAATTTTTCGTTAGGACATTTCCGTATAGGCTTTCCGATGTCGGGATGCCTTGCAGGACGTCAAAGATTTCACGATCGCGCTGATCGGCTTTGATCATTGCGCTTGGCGTAGGTTGCATGTCTTCGCCTTCGATGGTGCGCCCTTCGCGTACGTTGCAGAATCCGATCGGGCCTTGAGTGTCACCTTTTTCGGTGTAGACCCAGTAGTGATCGGGGTATTGGTACGTAAAGGATTTCATGGCGAATTCATACGCCGCGTAGTAGAACGTCATGGCTTGAGCTTGTTTGGTCGTGTATGGAACCATAGGCCCGTTATCTTGACGAAGGTTATACTTAGCGCCATCGGGACCATGTTCTTGTGTAAATTTGATCGTAGCATAATCTAAGTTTCGAACAGCCGCATCTGGGTTTCCGTTTGGTTCTACGCCCAGTGTGAAACTTACAATTTTAGTTGAGTCATCATTTCTTCCTGTTATACCAAGATCGCCAGTTCTGACGTCAACTTGTTTGTTAACTACTACATTTGGATTATTTGTTTCTGGGTTTTCAGCTTTAATTGTTTCTTTGCTGTCATCGATAAAAGGTGTTGTAATTTGAAGTTTTTCCTCTCCGAATGATGCATAGTAGTTTGATGTTCTTGGGTATTTAACGGTTAGCTCAACTTTTTTATAGGGATATGTTTTGTAGTTAAATTCGTAAGGTGTCCCATTATTTACGGTTCTAATTCTTTCTGTTTCAGCACCTGGCATGTTTCCTAACTCTTGCCAATTATCATTTGCTCCGGCAGTCCATTCGGTCGATGTAATTCCTCGCGACCATGCGAACCACGATCCGGCTGAACCGTTTTCTTTGGATATTACAGGTATAGCTTTTCCTGTAAAGGTTTCTGTTCCTGTGTAACGTTGTGCGTTGACGTTAATTGTTTTAATTTCTTCGGTTCCGCGATAAAAAACAATCTTTTGAATTTTGTTGTTGGTACCTGCATTTTCGTTGATGGCTACTGTTGTTGCTGTTTTCTTTTTACCGAAACTCCAAGCGGTTCGTTGGGGTAGTGGTTTGACTCCGGATTCTGATGTGTAGTTTAGTTGTTTTTTCTGAACTGCCGCTTCAATGTTTCCCTGATTCGGAAAAAAAACACTCAGCACGCTGCCCGCTAGGAGTAGTGTGCTGAGTCCGACAATGGTTAAGCGTTGCCGGGTTTTATTCATTAGCGTGTACCACGCAGGCGAATAATGTCTTGATTGAAGAACAGTGATCCACTTGCAGGTGGTTGCAGTTTGATTGAGATGTCACTTTTTTGAACCCACCCCGTTTTCGGGATAATTACGCCTGGAATATCAAACCAGTTGTTTCGGTAAATCATAGCTGTTTGATTAAATTTCCCCGCAGAAAAGGCATCATCATTTGGTGAATCGAAACCTGATACTTCAAACTGCACGCGATTCCGTTCCGTGTATCTCTTCTTGTCTTTGTTGAAGACTTGACCGCCATCGAAATACAGCACGTAGCTGTTCAGGTTGTCCTTAACCATCAGATTCCCCATCGACAGTCGGTTATTCGACCATTTCAACGTATTCACATTCCCCAGCAGCGCGCGGTTCGGATCGTTCGGATCGGCCAGGTCGATCGCGATCAGGGCGTCAAGCTTGCCTTGATACAACCCGTCTTTCGACGTGATCGTCATGTTCTTTTCATTCCACATTTCCTCGATCGACGACTCGCCTTTATTCTTCCAATCCGAATCCGGTGTGACGAACATTTCCGGCATCACCGTGAAGATGTTCGTGCCGTGCCAGAGGATTTCGGCGGCGCCGGTTGCGTACAGGTCGGAATCAAGTTCGCTGCCCGTGTTGACGCTCAGGATGCGCTCGATGATCACGACCGATTGGGCACGCGTCGTGAGGCCTTGCGGAGCCAGTTGTCCTTTACCGACGCCTTGGATCAGTCCGGACTTGGTGGCGAGGTACATCCATTTGTCGTTCTCCGATGTTTTCTCGCCGATCGCACGTGCCGCGACGCGGGCCATTTCTTCGCGCGTCATCGTTTTGTTCCAACCCGAATCGTTGTTTGCGAAGTCGCTGCCGGCATACAGCCCGGCTTTCGTTGCGGCGTTGACGTATTGCGTGTACCATTTGCCGCTTGCCGGCGTGGTTTCCAGCTTCATTGCCGCGACAACCATCTTCACGAACTCGGCGCGGCTGACCGATGTGTCCGGCTTGAACGTCCCGTTGGTGTAGCCGTCGACGTAGCCCTTTGCTACGGCCTTCTGTACGGCGCTGTACGCCCAGTGACTCGACTTCACATCCGAAAAAGACGTACCTGCGGCTTGGACGCCAGAGGAGGCTCCGCTCCCCCAAAAGGCCCCCGCCAGAATTGCCGATGCTGCTGTAGCTTTCATCCATGTACTCCAAATCTTTTTCACTTCAAGTCCCCTTTCCATTCTTTGGTTTTAAATGTTCAGCATCCAGGCCTCCTCAATATGAACACACCCTTCTATTGTCGCTTGGTTGTAACTATTGGGAAAGTCCCATTTTTTTGTTTTCAAAGAACAATTTTATCTGTCGATCTCTTCGGAAACACGCAAAAAAGCGGACGTGTCCCTTCCTTAAAGGAAAGAATGCGTCCGCGTGCTTCGCGAGTATAAACGATACCTCTTTAAACTAATTGTTTTATAGATAGAAAGCAAGCTTTTTGAATTTATTTTCTGGAATTTTGTCTAACCCTTTCTATTTGCAATTTTTAAAAGTGGAAATTTGCTTGACCACTGCTGCAGCAACCTGTACACAAAGTTGAAACAATCTCGCCGGAAACGCATAATAGAAGAAGGCTCGTCGCTTCAATCGAAGAGCCTGCTCATTGAATTTTCAGGATCGATATAGATGGAGGGTCACATGAATCAATCCAAGCTCATTGCCGTGATCGGCGGAACCGGCAGCGTGGGTCGTTATGTCGTCAGCTGCGCGCTGCAACAGGGCTATCGGGTGCGCATGCTCGCGCGCAGCGTAAGAAGCATGCAATTGCCGCCGGAAATGGCAGCCCGGCTTTCTGTCATTCAAGGCGACGCGACGCGCTTCGATTCGCTGCGCGATCTGCTGAACGGCTGCTCCGCGGTGATCAACACCTTCGGACGTCCCCCGCAAGAAGAACCTCTATACAGCAGCGTCACGCGACGGGTACTCGAAGAAATGGAACGAGCCGGAGTTCGGCGCTACATCGGGGTTACCGGGTTGTCCCTGAAGCTTCAGGGCGACCATAAGTCGATCGGCGGACGCGTAGTCTCGCGCATGCTGCGTTCCCTGCATCCTCAGTTTGCCCAGGATCGCTTGGCCGAACTGGCCGTCCTTCAGAGCAGCTCCGTGGAATGGACACTCGTCCGACTGCCGGTCGTCAAGGAAGGTCAGGGCGGCTGCGCGATCAAAGCCAACGCGGATCGAATGACGGGAAACCGGATCTATAACGGAGACGTCGCCCGTTTCCTCGTCAACCAGATCGACGAAGCGGAGTATGTGCGCCGCTGCCCGTTTATCGGAAACTAAACATTTTAGTGCATCGGCTCGTACCCATAAACAAATAGACTTAGGCGCGTGCGCAAGCCGATCTTTTCCGATGCCGCTCCGGACGGAAGCATGTAGATCCGTTCGAAGCGGCGAGTTTGCGTCCGCGCCGATAAAAGGGGAGGAATCGGAGTCATGGACTTTGTGGCAATCGACTTCGAAACGGCCAACTCCAAACGGGCAAGCGTCTGTGCGGTAGGCCTGGTCGAGGTGCGCGGCGGACGCATCGTCGACGAATATTACACGCTCGTCAATCCGCACGATGATTTTGATTATTTTTGTATTGCGGTGCATGGCATTACGCCCGATCAGGTCGAGGATGCGCCTTCATTTGCTGAGATTTGGCCTGAAATGCGAAGCCGGATCGAAGGCCGCGTGCTGGTCGCGCACAACGCTTCGTTCGATATGAGCGTATTGCGCCGCAGCGCCGAAGAATACGGTCTGGAACTGCCTCATATCCAATACATGTGCTCCTTCCTGATGGCGCGCAAGATCTGGCCGACGATGCCGAATCATAAATTGAATACCGTAGCGAGCCAACTGGGTCTCAGCGCATTCAAGCATCACGACGCGATCGAGGATGCGCGAACGTCGGCCAAGATCATGCTGCGTTGTTCAACGGAAGGCGAAGCTTCGGATTGCGATGCCCTCGCGGCGCGTTACGGCTATCGCATTGGACAGATTACGCAAAATGGCGAGCATGTGACGTTCTCGGCTTCGGCTCCGAAAAGCAATCGGGGACGCGCCGGACAAGGCAGCTCTGCTGCTGCGAACGGTTCCTCAACGTCCAAAAAAAAGCCGCTTCCCGCATCCAATCGCGATGCTGACCCAACCAACCCGCTCTATGGAAAACGGATCGTATTCAGCGGCCGGATGAGCAGCATCAAGCGCGAAGAAGCGCTGCGACGTACCGCCAATCTGGGCGCATTCTGCACGGATTCGGTCGAATGGAAAACGGATTACCTGGTCGTGGGGCGCAACGATTATACAAAATACAGAGCGGGCAGCTACTCCAGCAGCAAGACGCAGTCGGCCGAAAAGCTGGCAGCCGGCGGCAGCACCATTCAAATCCTGTGCGAAGACGACTTCACGCCTCTGCTCGAAGAATTGGAATTCGACGCCATACGGGTTGCGAAGGAGCGCCGCGATGGATAATCGTAAACTTCAGATGCGTTTGCAGCAAAAAATGTTTTTCGACGTCGTGTTCGTAGCGCTGGCGATTGCCGCGATTTTCTACTTCGAGTTGTACACGCCGCTCGGGATTTTGCTGCCGCTGCTGCTTGCGGCGCTTCGCACGTATACATTCGCGATGAATATCAGGCGGTTTCGCCGGATTTCGGCGGAGATCCGAAAAGAACAGCCCAAGAGTCGGTTATATCAGCAGGAAGAAGACGATGAGCCGTAGTCGTGCGTGGCGCTGCGGGTTGAATTCGTTTCGGCCGCGTGTTGACTTGGGGAAGCCTGATTAGAATGGATATAAGGAAGCAAATAGAAAAAAAGAACCAGATCCTTTCTCGAAAGGGCCTGGTTCTTCGTTGGTTGTGAATTATTTGTTTTCAAACACATCAGCACGTTGGGCTCGATGGACATACGGTTGGCATCCTTTTACAGCTTCAAGAAATCAGGCTTCGCCGATCGATACCGGAACGCCGTCTTCCGTCGCATCCGGATCGCCGTAGATGAAGTGTTCGACGCTAATAATGTTCTCTTCGAGCGTCCCTTGCGAATTGTCGAAGTACAGAACCGAACGGCCCGGTAGCTCCCATTGGACTTCGGTGCGCTGCATGCGCTGCACGAATTCGTCCCAGTTCGCCAGTTTCCATTCGTCGGCTTTATGTCCGCGGTCTTCAATGCGTTTTTTGTACTGAGCCATGTCTTCCAGATAGACGTAAACGACTTTGACTTCAACGTCGTTCACGGTCGCGCCGATCTTGGCCAGTTCTTCATGAATCCAGTTCGGGTTGCGAATCTCGCTGGTGAACGGGCCGACCGCGAATACGTCGGAACCCAGTTCCAGGTTCTCCAAAGCCGAGTCCATCGTCAGACGATAACCCAAATCGCGGCACAGCAGCTTGTATGCGGCCGAATCTCGGTCATGCGGATCATGTCCCATCAGCTCCATGATCTTCTCGCTCGCCGGACGGGAAGCGGTGTCCATGTCCAGAAAGACCGGATGTTCCTTGATCGTAATGCCTTTGGCGATCGTCGTTTTGCCGCTTCCGGCTCCCCCTACGAAAAATACCAGTTTGCGCATAGCGTCTTTCATCCCCTTCACTTGCCTGCTTCACGGCTGATTTTTGTCATAAAGAAGCGCGTTTCATATTGAAATACGCGCTGCGAATTGATGTGTATTGGATAATTTTCATTTTAACATACTCATTTCGAAATGTTTAATGTTCGTCGAGAAAATGTTTATTCTTTTACCTATTGTATCGCGGATTCACCTTGCACTTGATTAGAGCCGATCGGATTTTTTAAAGTTTGAAAAAAGCTTTCGCCGTCTCTGTCGTCTGTTCCATGACTAATTCTGCGCTTCTGCCCGTGCATTCCGCGACAGCACGCGCAATATGCGGCAGATAAATGGGCTCGTTCCGTCCGTCTTTCGGCTTTGGCACCAGATCGCGAGGCGTCAAAAACGGCGCGTCCGTCTCGATCATGAGCCGATCCGGCGGGATCAGGCGCACCAGCTCGCGCAGATGTTTGCCGCGGCGTTCGTCGCAGATCCAGCCCGTGATCCCGATATGCAGACCCATATCCAGATAAGCGCGCAGTTCCGCTTCCGTGCCGGTAAAACAATGCACCACGGCCGGAAGTTCGGCAGGCTTCATCCGGCGGATGATCCGCGCGAAGTCCTCGTGGGCGTCCCGTTCATGCAGGAACAGCGGCATCTCCAGCTCCTCTGCCAACTCGACCTGCTTCGCGAACCATTCCAGCTGCGTGTCTCGCGGCGAGAAGTCGCGATTGTAATCCAGTCCGCATTCGCCGATCGCCACCACTTCATCTCCTGCTGCCAGGTCGCGGAGACTTTGCAGCGTGCGTTCGCCGCAGCTTTTCGCGTCATGCGGATGCACGCCTGCGGTTGCATAAAGCTGACCGGGATAACGTCGGGCATAATCGGCGGCCGCTTCGCTGCTCCGCACGCTCGTCCCGGTGATAATCATGGGAGATACCCCCGCTTCAATCGCGGCTTGCACCACTTGCTCGCGGTCGTAACCGAACGAGCGGTGCATCAGATTGATGCCGATATCGATTGTCTGTCGCAAAGATGACATATCCAACACTCCTTTTGCTGTTCATTGATCTGTACCTGAATACGTCCAGCCTTATTCGTTTAACGCTTCGAGCGCGGCTCCGGCTTGTCTTCATAGGTCTCGTCCAGTTGGATCAGGTTGGGAGGAATACATTCAGCCAACCAAACTTCGCTGCCCGCATCGTAAAAAATAATGCCTTCGTTCATTGCCGACGCGGAATCGATACGCAGCATGATGAGCTTACCCTTACGCCGTCCTGCCAATGCGGCAAAAGACGTTTCCGCCGACAGATGTACGTATTCCCGGCCCATGGGCAGCAGCCCGTGTTCTTCGATAGAAGGCAGCGCCTGTCGTCCCGTGCCGTGATACAGGACGGTCGGCGGCGTGCCTTGCGGATAAGTCACGCGTCCGAAACTATGACCGTAACGGGCGCGTATACGCGGCTCGGGCGCTTTTTCGGCCGATGCTCCCTTTTCCGCTTCGTCCACAGGCTCCAGGATTTCGAAACGCTGCTTGTCCGAACGACGCACCACGCCGCGAATGTCCTCTTCGGTCGTATCCGCGTAGCCGGTCCGGTTGCGGACGGCCGCCAATAGCTCGTCGAGTCCGCAAGATCCGTCTTCCGGATCAAGCGTCAGTCCGAAATCTTCCGGCGAATGCCGCAGCATCATGGACATCAGCTTGCTGATTTTTTTGTCCTGCTCGGCGGTCGACAACTTCGGTTCCCGGCTTTGTCCCCGGTAAGGATTGCCTCCGCCTTTGTTTTTATTGTTTTTGCTCATTGGTCATTCTCCTCGTTTCTTCTTGCCTTACGCCGGGCATACGCAGCCAACTGGCATACTCATTGCGGAGCCACGGGTCGCTTGCGGTAGCGATCTTCCGATGCAGCTCTTCGATCAAGTTCGAAGACGCGTTTTCATTAATCGCCATAGGGATGAAATCCGTAAGATCGTGCGCACCTGCACACGCCGAAGCCTTCGCATACAAATCAATCAACGCGAGTACGGCCCATTCTTCGTCCAAATGTTCGGTCAGCCGATCCAGACATTTGTACAGCTCGTGAATGTCCGATTCCATGAACCCGAACGCCTCCCTGCTATCTATATCAACGCAAATACAACCCCGTTTGTTTCCCCGGAGCTGCATTTTTGCTTTTTTCGTATCGCTGCGTTCGTCCGCTTCCGTTTAATCTTTATACGGATCAAACTCGTTCGCCCCTGCCATCGCGACGCCGATCGGCTTCAAGGTATGCAGCACGTCGATCGTTTCCGAATGCGCGTCCAGCACCTCTTGAAGCTTCCGATATACAAAAGGACTCTCGTCCGTGCCCGCGCCTCTCAGCTCGACATCGAACTGCTTGACCGCTTTCATCATGCGCTCTTCGGTAATCTCGCCGCCGATTCGCACACGCGTTTTCCAATTCATTTTCCCTGCGGCCTGCGTTCGGCTCATAATGCGACCTGCTCCATGCACCGTGCTGTAAAAGGACTCGCCGTTCTCCGCCGTGTTTTTCCCGCGCACGATCACCGAAATATCCGCCATGCTGCCTCCGATAAAACCGAGCTGACCCGGAGCCGAAGGCGTCGCTCCTTTGCGCACGACAATGCAGTCTTTGCCTTCGTGCTTTTCTTTCCAGGCGAAGTTGTGATGGTTGTGCACCTCGAAATCGCTTGTCGCGCCCAAAATACCCAACACCTGCTCGATGACGTAATCCCGCCCCGCATACGCGTAACGTCCGGCCAGCTTCATCGCGCGGTAGTACATGTCGCCCGTCTCGCTATCGAGATCGAATAGTACAGGGGGCTGATCCATGCTTTCGCCCGGCGCTTTGCCCAAGAAATCGCGGCCCGCCGCCACGTTCAGGAACCCGCTCGCCGTTTTATGACCGAAGCCCCGGCTGCCGAAATGGTTTCCGATCCAGATCCGCCCCGTCGACGGCTCTTCGAAAATATCGACGTAATGGTTGCCGCTGCCGACTGTGCCGAGTTGATCGCGCGCCAGCTTTTTCAGCTTGTCGTGCACATTGCCGCCGATCTGCCGATACACCGACCAGTCGGGATCGTCGAACAGCTCGTGATCCACCTTTTTCTGATTGACGCGGCCCACACCGAACTCCACGCTACGGGCGATCTGATCCATGACGGACTTGATGCGCGGTTTGACGTCTTCGGCCATCAGGTTCGTGCGCACCGCTTTGTTGCCGCAGCCGATATCATAACCGACGCCGCTCGGGGAAATTTGCCCTTCGTACGCGAGGACGCCGCCGATCGGCTGGCTGTACCCTTTATGATGATCGGCCATCAGCAGCGCTTGCACCACGTTCCCATGGTATGCGCAGGTTTGAGCCTGCTTCAGCGCGCTTTCGTCCACTTTTCCCCATACCCTTACCTTATCTATCGTTTCGTAACTCATGATGTTTCATTCCCTTCTTTTTCGTCCGCTAACCGATCCAAATCCATTCTCGCGACATGCGCACTCATGGAATCGAACCCGCGCGCCGCCGCCGAGATATAAGGCAGCACCTGATCGCTCCAGCCGTAGACGTAATGCGTGTTCAGGTCTTCCTTGGGCACCATCGCTCCGCGATACGGCGACAAATCGACGATGAACGCTTTGGCGTCGCGGTTGATTTTGGAACGATAACGCTGAAGTTCGGTATAAAAAGGACTGCCTTCGTTCTGCTGCTCGTCCGTCACGATAATGATCTGGTCGACGTTTTCCCGCAGCTCGTTCAGACGCCGCACCGGCAGGCCCGTATCCGTTCCGCCTCTGGCTTTGATCCGCGATGCTTGTCCCATGATGCTCGCGTTTCGCGAAGGCTGCGGGTCGTGCACTTCATGGTCAAAAGTGAGAAAAATCGAGCGTCCGCCCGTCTTTTTATACAGAGCCAAAGCGAAAACGGAACCCGTCCGCAAATAATCGCCTTCCATCGAACCCGAAATATCGAGCAGAATCGCGGTACGGCCCGGCAGATCCGGCAGGCTGGCGAAGGTCAGATCGACGGCTTCGGCCAATGCTTCCTTGATGACCGGATGTTTCACCTGACCGTAAGCCGTGGCGAACCGCAGCGGCAAAATCTTCGATTTGCGCAGCGCCGCCGCATCGTTCAGACGCTCGACCGCGTAGCGCAGATGCTGCGGATGCTCGAACAATCCTTCGCGCTCGAACGTGTTTAGATGGCGCAGCAGCGCGAAGATCGGCATCTGGTACAGCAGCGCTTCCCAGATTTTTTTGTTCGCCGTTACCGCTCCGGTCACCGTCTCGTACGGCAGCTTGCCTTCGCGGATCAGGCGGATGCGCGTTTTGTCTTTGCTCGCCTTTTTCAACTGTTCGACGGCTTGGATCTGCGGCAACCCTTCGAGCGTCGTCTCATGGCCGCGCAGATAACGGAACAGCGCCTGCTGGCGTTCGTCGGTTGGAATCGGATGCGCGGTCGCGATCGCGTCTCCCAAATTATACCCCCGACCGTGGCCGCCGTATTTGATCGCCCAATATTCCGACGTTTTTTGCAGGAAAGCCGCGATTTGCCGCTTAACCGCACGGCCTCCCTGACCCCGTCCCATGCCGCGCAGAATCGTCAGGAAGTCGGACAGGTCGGGCGGAATCAGAACTAAGTGCAGGAATACTTTGCGGAATAGGTCAGGGCGCGCTTTGGACAGTACCGCCAACCCGTAAATCGGCTGCAAACGCATAAAGCCTTTTGTTCTCGCGAACACCAGTGCCTTGGCCATGAATTCCGGGTTCAGCTCGACCATCGCTTCGTGCGTATCGGCAGCTTGAGCCAGCAGATCGTGAGCGTCCGCATAAAAGGTATTGCCGAGCGTGTTCGTCAGCAGCATCTGCACGTATTCTTCTTCGAAGCTGCGATTATGGGCACGGTACCCTTCGGCGTTGAACAGGGATTCGGTAAAACGTTGCACGGCACGACTCATGTCGATGGCCTCCTTCGGATGTTGGACTGCTTATATTGGATTGTTGGTAAGGGAAACGGATCGTTGTGCTGCTCACACGTGAGACGTTCATGTTTTTGCGCGACGACATGGATGAACGTCTTGCGTTTAAACAGCAGAGAATAGATGAACACGAATCGCCGGCGAAGAAAAACGGAGAAGGTCACGCGGGGCTCGAAACCCTTTACTGCCGTTTTGGTTCTCTTTTATGGTCGAAGGAACCCTCTCCCGCGCCTCGTCGGCGTTACGTGTTCGGTTAGTACTAGGGCATGTCCGAAGAAAAAGGTGGAAAGGAACAAGCTGCTCTACCGCTGAGCTATTCCGCCGCGCATGGCGGAAACCGGATTCGAACCGGCGACCTGCCGATTAAAAGTCGAAGTAACCCTTCCTGGCGCCTCGGACAATTCCGATCACGTTCAAAGCCGTTTGGCCTCGCCGCTCTCGTTTGCCTGGGTTCATCTTCGCATGGCCGGAGGGACTTCAACAGGGCGAAAGTATGGCAAACGGCAAAAATGCAGGGAAGATCCATTATTTTTGGACAGCGGTAACTTAACTCGATCGGATTGCGTTCAAGAAATAATCATTCGAATTTTGACCTTGATCTTCAATAAAGGGATGTGTATACCATGTTCAAAAAGAAACGTCTCGCCTGGACAACCGCCATTCTTCTCGCCGTGATCCTGAGCGGCATTTTGGTTTTTCGTTCGGTGCTGGACATGAACGAATCCGAACTGTCGACAGCCGAAATCGCGTTCAATCAGGTGGAATTGACGCCTAATGCTCTGAGAATCAGCGGAACGCTGGTGGCCAGCGCATTGAGCTATCGGGATTGCGAATACGAACAGGACGGCAGCAATCTGTACATCACGCTGCAAGGCGGATTGGTCACGAAAAAACATCCCGACGGCGATTTCGACATTTCGATCCGAAACGACGATTTCTCGAAGGTCGACCGTGTCTATCTCAAGCACGGGGAAGATCATGTTCTGATTTACCCGCAGCGCTGAAAAGATCATGCACGAAGCCGATCAAGCCATACGTCTTCCGTTCGCCATACTTGCGCCCTTTCCCCCACCCTCCCTTTCCGTTTAAAATATCCGTACCTGCAACACCCGGATTTTTACAAACCCGCTCCCTCTGTCTACAATGGAGAGTGACGAGAAACGGAGGAAAGACCTATGGCCAAAGAAAGTTTCGACAAAGAGATCCAGTTCCTGCGCCTGCTTGCCCTGACCGGAGGCGGTTATGATCGGCAGCAGTTCGCGGGACGCCTCGGCATCTCGGTACATACCTTCGACAAAACGGTCCGCAAACTGCGCGAGATCAGCGGAGACGCGGATTTTGCCGACCTGTTCCGCTACGGATATGCCGATTCGGCCGAGCCGGTGCTGCTGTTCTTGTACCGCGCCAAGTCGATGAAGGAATCGGAAAGCCGCCGCCTGCCGCTCATCCTGACCGCGCTCAAAGGCACGCCGCAGACCGCCGCCGAGCTGCTCGACGCCTGCTGCGAGCGCCTGCCCCTGGATGCCGCCATGCCGGACGAGAAAACGATCCGTTCCGACCTGCGTTATCTGGAAGAGATCGGCGTCGTGCGGCGCGAACCAGGCGGTCGTCCATACCGATATGTGTTGAACAACGACCTGACCGACTGCCTGTCCCAAAAAGAACTGATCGATCTCTACGAGTTCGTCGATATCATGGCTAACACGCAGATTCCTTCCGTTCAAGGATACCTACTGCGCGACAATCTCAAAAAAGCGCTCAAATCCGCCGTACCCGAAGAAGAGTGGGACGACGGTCTACTGGAGCCTTTTTCCTATAAATATCATTACGACGCGCGCATTCTGGACGAAGCCCATCTGTACACGCTGCTTCGAACCATCCATCTGCGCAAACGCATCTCGTTCCAATACTTTTCGCCGAAAAATCGCAAAAGCTACTCGGCCAAAGAAACCAATCCCCTGTTCGGCCGCGAAACGGAGGTTCGACGCGAAAGTACGCTGCCGCTTAAGGTCGTGTACGATCATCAATACGGCAGATGGTATCTGATCGGTGCCGCCGCCAAAGGTCGTTTCGTCAAGTTCCGCATGGAGGGCATGATCGATATTGCGGAAGAGCAGGAAGCGCCGGACGAATATTTCGCGCTCAAAAAGCAGCAGCTCGACGAACAAATGCGCCACAGTTGGCTGATCGATACCGGCGAGACCGTCACGGTACGCGCCAAGTTCTACCGTCCTCGCGGACAAGCCGACTTCATCGCGGAACGCGTGCGGCTGCAGGGCCAATGGGGGCAGATCGTGGAGGAGAACGAAGACTTCTTCATCTATGAGATTCAAGTCAACGGCGTAACGGAAATCCGGCCGTGGCTGCGGGGGTTCGGGTCGAGCTGCGAAGTGCTGGCACCCGCGGATTTGAGACAGTCGTTCATCGACGAATGGAAGGAGATCGGAGACTATTATGAATAATCCTTTCGAAAAAATATTCAACTACCAGCTCTCCTCGCGGCTTGAAGAAACGGGCGTCTACACGCTCACGTCGCAAGAACGCTCCTGGCTGAAGTCGATGCTGGAGCATCCGGCGGCGCACGAAGCTCTGGAGCCGCGCACGATCGCCAAACTGCAAGAGTGCGTGCTGGACGACGAAATCTCGAATCTGCTGGACGGACTGGAGCAAAAAGCGGGCAGCCTTGAAACCCAAATCGTCCATCCGCTGCTGTCTCCGATCCGCCGCATCCTGCGCAACCGTCAAGGAATGACCATCCAATGCCGCACCAAGAAAGGAAAGCTCAACGAGCCTCAGCCGGGCATTCCGTACAAGCTGGAGTATTCGATGGTCAAACGCGAATGGTATCTGCACTGGTACAATTCGTCGACGCGCTCGATCCTGCATACGCGGCTGTGCCATATCGTGTCGGTGGAGCAGTCGCGCGTATCCCGTACCTCTTACGAAGAACAAACGGTTCGCGCGCAGAAGCTGTTCGAAGCGCCGCGGCACGAAGCCGTCGTCGAGGTGATCCGCACGTTTAACGCCGAACTGACGCGGATTCTGCATGCTTTTTCCTGCTTCGATAAAAAGGTCGAGTTCGACGAGGAAGAACGGACCTACCGGATTCACCTGACGTTTACCGATAGCGAAGGCCAATTCGTGCTGACCAAGCTGCGTTTTCTGGGCAAGCGGGTCCGCGTCGTGGAGGGAAATTACCTGAAATACCGGATGCGGGAAACGGCGAGGAAGGCGTTGGCGCTGTATGGAGTGGAAGGAGCGAACGCGGTCGAAACTTCGGACAGCGATCAAAGCAAAGCAGCCGAAGGCTCGGCGGATGCGCAAAAGGCGGAGCAATCTTCGAACTCGAAAAACGCTGCCGATATCATCGCTCGAACGAAAATTCCGGGCTGATCACCGAACAAGATCGGAAGTCCATGCGTTCATATGTTGTAGATCCATCACGAAAGGAGCTTGCGGATGAACGTTTCTTGGATCAAAAAATCGTTGCTTGCCGCTATCGCTTCGGCGCTTCTGCTGAGCATTCTGCCTTATCCCGATGCTCACGCCGAACCTTCGCTGCGAACGCGCGCCGAAATCGCCTACTTCACGGACATCGACGGCATTTGGCTGCATCGGCTGGGGAGCGACTTCACGCCGGAAGAAGCGCAAACGGGCACGTTTTACGACAGTCGCTACGTCCCGGTCAAAGACCTGTTCGGCGGTCAGGTTGAAGCTATCCGTTGGAACGCGGCAGCCAAGACCGTCTTGATCGCAAACGAAGGGCGCACGGCGATTCTGAATTTTTCCGGTAAAAAGATTATAGCCAAAAAAGGAGAAGTCGTGCTCCCAGCCACTTGGTCGAAGATGGAGAACGGCAAAGCGCTGATCGATCTCTATACGCTGACATATGTGCTGGATCGTTACGGCGACGCGTTCGATGACGCGGAGCGCGCGGCCTGGGGCAAGAAGCTGGATTTCTTGGGCATTCAATACGCGGAGACCCTCCCGGTGATCCGCAGCTCGGACGTGATGATTTATGTGACGTTCGAAGATAAGTGATTGGAACATAAACGAGTATGAAAAAAGGACGCCTGCGCAAATTTCGCGCACGGCGTCCTTTTCGAATTTTCACCTTAGAGATCAAACGAACTTAATCTCCCGCTCCGTCCACTCTGTCTCTTCGTAAGCCTGCGCAATCCCGACTTCGCGAATCCGCGCTTTCGGCACATGCTTCTCGCGCAGCATCCCGACAAACTCGCCGTCAAACGGCGAAGGATCGGCCTTGACCGTCTTCTCGTCGATCCAGCTCAGCTGCACCAAGCCGCCACCCCCGAACGGCTCAGAGCCCGGTACGCCGTCTTTGAACCAAGGATGTTCCTCTTCCTTATCGATCCCCGGCGCATTGAGGCAGACATACAGCGACAACCCGTCACAGGTCTGCAAAATCTGGCGGTGGAGCACCAACGTCTCCTGTTGCACGCCGGTATATTTTTGACTGATTCGCTGTTGGCGTTCTTCCTCGTTATGCACGAACGCCACGCAATCTTCGCGCTCCGACGTCTGCAAATCTTCGAACACGCTGTAATACAGACTGCTTAGCAGCGCGGCATACGGATGCATCTCTTCCAATTCGTCGATTCCCATACGATAAAAAGTGACCTTCGGCAGCAGCGGGTACTCGTTGAACGAATACGGCGCATGCAGATGGTCGTCCCAGATCGGCGTATCGTCGGGACGAATCCAACCCCGGTCATGCTCCGTTACGCCGAGCACGATCGCTTCCTTCGTGACCGCGGGCATGCCCGGTGATTCCTCGACCCTCTCCATCATATAAAAACGATCCTGAAACCGAGCCGCGGCTTCTCCTGAAAACGCGGCGTGGTCATGCTGTTGGACAAGTACGAACGAATCTTTCGTTTCGCGTATAATCATCGACAAATCCCCCATTCTGATCGGCGCGGCGGGTGAAAACCTACTGATCTTACGCCGCATTGCTTTTTCTGTGGCTATAATCCCTATTACCCGAATTGCAAGTTGACCGTAACGAATAGCTTAGCCCGAACGTTTATAAACTGCAATGACTATTGAGAAAGGAGACCTGATATGAACCTGGAATCTACCGCCCGCACGTCTCCCAAAGCAACGCCGTGGATTCGCGATCCCAAGCGTTTCCGAAAAGCCATGATCCTAACCGGCATCCTGACGCTTCTATCGATCCGATATCCCGGCGTCAGACCGTTGTACGAGGAGGCACTGCTCCTGATCCGTTTACCCCTAACGATTCCGATCCCGGGAAACGGCAGTATCATGTACGCTAACTTCATCTTCATCGGCTTTGCGTTTCGCGCTTTGTATCTGATCTGGGACTCGCTCAACCGTCACCGAATCATTTTCTGTCTGGCTTTGCTATGGCTGCTGCCCATGCTCGGAAAATCCGCACTACTCGGCTATCAGGCCACCATTCCGCCAGGCGTGTATGCCGTAGCCGTCGATCAGGAACAAGCCGCTTGCAGCGTTAACCTTGAAAAAGGCGTAGCAACAGGCAATTGTAACTTTGTCGTCACCAACCGCGGCAGCCAACCGATCGATCTAAAATCCACAATCACGTTCGATATCGAGCTATCTCCGCGAGGCACATACACAATCGACGTCCCGCTCCAAGATACGCACATCGATACGCGCAGCATCGAAGTCATCGGAGCTCATTTTACCGAACCGATCCCCGAACTAGCCGATATCACAAGCAACATGAGCTGGAGACACGCACTTGATACCGAAACACTGAAGTTAACCATGAACGACGGCAAACGCGAACGCGTATGGGGCAATTAAAAGACGGGATAACCCCGTCTTTATTTATTTCTTCCCGATTTACCCGATTTGATCTATTCCCTCTTCCTTATTTAATCGTTTCGAAAAACGCCAACGTAGCTGGAAGCGAGAAGACGGAGAGAGAAATTCAGTGTAGGAGCGATAGCGTTCGCCTTTGAAATCGAGAAAAACCTATAAAAGTTTCAATCTATTTTCTCGATTTCAACACGCGACCGGAACGAATTTCTCTCGCAGTCTTCTCGCTTCCCCACCTGTGTAACTTTTTTTCGAAAACGATTTCCGAACATTTTATGTCGTTTGTCCGCACCCTATTGTAAACCGCTTACATCCCGATTATACTCGAGTTGTTTATGACCAATCGAGGGTTAATTTGAGAGGAGTTCACACGATGAAATTCGGTTACTTCGACGACGCTAACAAGGAATACGTCATTCAAACGCCTAAAACGCCTTACCCGTGGATCAACTATCTGGGGAACGAGCAGTTCTTCGGCCTGATCTCCAACACGGCGGGCGGCTATTCGTTCTATCGCGATGCCCGACTGAGACGTCTCACCCGTTATCGGTATAATAATGTTCCGCTCGACAACGGCGGCCGTTACTTCTATGTGCATGACGAAGGCGATTACTGGACACCGGGCTGGATGCCGGTTAAGCGCGACCTCGACTTTTACGAATGCCGCCACGGTCTCGGTTATACGTCGATTACCGGCGAACGCAATGGCCTACGTGTCAATCAACTGGCTTTCGTCCCGCTCGGATTCAATGCCGAAGTGTATCGCGTAAAAGTCAGTAACGTCAGCGATTCTCCGAAAAGGGTTTCGTTATTCTCCTATCTGGAATTCTGTCTGTGGAACGCGCACGACGACATGACTAACTTCCAACGCAATTTGAGCATCGGCGAAGTCGAGATCGAAGACTCCGTCATTTATCATAAAACGGAATACCGCGAGCGCCGCAACCATTACGCTTACTACTCCGTGAACCGCCGGATCGACGGCTTCGACACCGACCGCGATACGTTCCTCGGCGCGTTCAACGGACTGGATACGCCGCAGGTCGCTTCGGAAGGCAAGTCCGGCAACTCCGTCGCCAGCGGCTGGTCTCCGATCGCTTCGCACGGCATCAACCTGGAACTCGCTCCGGGCGAAGAACAGTCTCTCATCTTCATGCTCGGCTATGTCGAAAACCCGCAGGAAGAGAAATGGGAAAGCTTGAACGTAATCAACAAAAAGCCGGCCAAAGCGATGATCGAAGCCTTCGCGACGGATGCGCAGGTCGATTCCGCGTTAGCGGATCTGGCTGCTTATTGGGACGGACTGCTCGGCAAATATTCGATCCAAAGCAGCGACGACAAGCTCAGCCGCATGGTCAACATCTGGAATCCATATCAGTGCATGGTGACGTTCAATATGTCGCGTTCGGCGTCGTACTTCGAATCCGGCATCGGCCGGGGCATGGGCTTCCGCGACTCCAACCAGGATCTGCTCGGCTTCGTGCATCAGATTCCGGATCGCGCCCGCGAACGGATCATCGATATCGCCTCCACGCAATTCGATGACGGCGGCGCCTATCACCAATACCAACCGCTGACCAAGCAGGGCAACAACGAAGTCGGCAGCGGCTTCAACGACGATCCGCTGTGGCTGATTACCGGTACGGCCGCTTATATCAAAGAAACGGGCGATTACGGCATCCTTGACGAGGACGTGCCGTTTGATAGCGGACGCCAAGGCAGCGCGACGTTGTTCGAGCACTTGAAACGTTCCTTCGATCACGTGACCAACAATCTCGGCCCGCATGGCCTGCCGTTGATCGGACGCGCCGACTGGAACGACTGTCTCAACCTGAACTGCTTCTCCAACGAACCGGGCGAATCGTTCCAGACGACCACGAACCTGGACGGCAAAACGGCAGAGTCCGTCTTCATCGCCGGATTGTTTGTATTCGCCGGACCGGACTACGCGGAACTTGCACGCAGACGCGGTCTGGAAGACGAAGCAACGCGCGCCGAGCGCGAGATCGAGAACATGCGCAAAATCACCATCGAGCACGGATTCGACGGCGATTGGTTCCTGCGCGCTTATGACTACCACGGCGAAAAGATCGGCAGTCATGAGAACGAGGAAGGCCAGATCTTTATCGAGCCGCAAGGCTTCTGCGTCATGGCCGGTATCGGCGTCGAAGAAGGACTGGCGGAAAAAGCACTCAATTCCGTCCGCGACCGTCTGGAAACGGATTACGGCATCATGCTCCAGCAGCCTGCATATTCGAAGTATTATCTGAACCTCGGCGAAATCTCCACGTACCCGCCGGGCTACAAAGAAAACGCGGGGATCTTCTGCCACAATAACCCGTGGGTAACGATTGCCGAGACGGTGATCGGACGCGGCGACCGCGCGTTCGAGACGTACGCCAAGATCGCTCCGGCTTATCTGGAAGACATCAGCGAAGTACACCGCATGGAGCCTTACGTCTACTCGCAAATGATCGCGGGCAAAGACGCCGTGCGCGAAGGCGAAGCGAAAAACTCCTGGTTGACCGGCACGGCGGCCTGGAACTATGTCGCGATCACGCAGGCAATCCTCGGCATCCAGCCGGATTACGACGGTCTGCGTATCGATCCTTGTATCCCGCAAGCTTGGGACGGTTACAGCATTTCGCGTTCGTTCCGCGGGGCAGAGTATAAGATCGAGATCCGCAATCCGCATCACATCTCGAAAGGCGTGAAATCCGTGACCGTGGACGGGAAAGCGGTGGAAGGCAATGTGCTGCCGGTGTTCGAGGCGGGGACGAGCCATGAGGTTGTTGTGGAATTGGGTTAAAAAATTCTTTAACAACGACGTTAGACTGCTGAATTTCTCGGCAGTCTTTTTTTGTTCACAGAAAAACTCCGACAAAATATGCCGGAGTTACGTAAAAGTTCTTTAATTTTTTATAACTAATCAGCGTGTATTAAGAACTAAATCCACCCATTCTTCCAGCTTTTCTTTCTCCAAAAACTCTTTATCGTGTTTTGAGATTTTTATGTACTGTTGATTAGGTGTGAGTTTTTTAAATGCGTTGAAAACAACTGAATTGCTTTCGGGGCTTTCCAACTTGTCATAAAAATATAGAAGTTCGCTTTTTTTTGTGTACAGAACAACAAAACAAAAAACTGTCCTCGCTCGGCAAATCTCCCTATGTCCAAAATACCCAGAAATTCCAAGCACATGAGTTCCTTTTAGTTTATTAAGCTTATACATAAAACCATCAAGCTGAGCTTGGGTCAAATAATAATCAATCAAAGTATATTTTTGCGAAATCTTATTCGGATTAGTATCAAAGATTTCATAATTCAAAATAAAATCTGCATGCTTTTGAGAATTCGCATAAGGAACTAACAGGGTTTTTACCAAAAAATCCATATTGCTATGATCCAGGTCCGTCCCGTAACTGATGAGAAGTTCACGATGAACGACATTTTCGTTTGTATGATTAATCTGGTGCTCCCCATTTCGGTAAAGTATTATGCTTCAATTCAAAATTTCCTACATGCCAGTCAGAACCTTTTGGGTTATCCATTTCATGCCAGTGCCAGCTGGTAGAATTACCTGACTGGTTTTTGTTGACATGAATTTTTACATACAATCTATCATTACGATCATAAAGATCAATGATATGTTGTCCCTGACTAATATTATTTGGGGAGCCGCTACTTTCAGGTCCTTTACTTCCTTTGTACCCATGACGATCAAATTGCTTTTTAAGACCCGGTTCCATCTTAGGCCAGATTTGAGTATCGAATTGATCTCCGATTAGCTTAACGATTTTAGGACCCATTTTTTTCTTTATTGCAGCTTTAATAATTGCAGCAACTATAGCCCAAATCAAAATGGGAATAGCTTGAGGAGTTATATCACCTTGAATTTGGAGATCATTGGAAAAGAATTGAAGTTGATTAGATTGAATCGCATTTTTTTGAGAAATCTCTTGAAACGCCATGAGAAAAGCCTTTTCTCTGTCTTGTGAATTATATCGGCTCAATGCTTGATTCAATTCATCGTCCAAAAGAGCAGCCTCTTCAAGGAGAGCTAAATTCTCTCTAATTAGAGCAATAGCTTCATATTCTTCGGATGTACCTGAATCATTTTGATCTTGTTTATAAATTTTCGAGGGTTCTTCTGTTTGAATAGTTGCAGAAACCGAAAAAGGAGAGACTAAAACAGTTAATGTTAAAATAAAAGCTGTCAAAGCAGAAATTTTCATTAAAACTTGCTTCAAAACACCACTTCCTTATATGTTTTATTTAACTACAATTTAAACTTTATATGATAACAATTAATTAATTAAGTGTTATCATACCTATTTTTAGATATTAATATTTTATCTGTAAATTTTTTAATAAAAAAACTATTAGATCAATGAAAACCTTTAAAAAATTGATATTTTCTATTCAAAATTAGGTCTAAAGGATTAACTACAACGAGTCTATTTATACATTTTTTTTAAAAATTTTATGATGAGGCAGTACAGTTCATTATTTTTAAAGTTCAAATTGGCTTTTGGAGCAAATAATATAGAAATAGCCCAAGAAACTTATCTCAATTAGAACAAAGTTTCAAGAGAACGAACAGAAAAGCGAACTGAGGAGGATTTAAAATGAAAACAGTCGTCATCGGAGGTTCGGGCCATATCGGAAGTTACCTGATTCCCAAATTGATCTATGCGGGGCACCAGGTCGTCAATATCTCTCGCGGCAAAAGCAAACCGTATACCACGGACCCCATCTGGCGCGAAGTGCAATCGGTCGTGCTTGATCGCGAGCAAGAAGACAAAGGCGTGTTCGAGCAAAAAATAGCCGGATTGAACGCGGATATCGTGGTCGATCTGATCAACTTTTCGTTAGAGGATACAAAAACAATGACGCACGCGCTCCAAAACACGAATCTCTCCCATTACCTGTTCTGTTCGTCGATCTGGGCGCACGGTCAAGCCACCCGCCTGCCGATGCTCGAAGACCAACCGAAGTTCCCGCTGGATGAATACGGACGCCAAAAAGCGCACAGCGAAGAGTATCTGCACGGGCTGTATCGCCTGGAAGGCTTCCCGGAAACGGTCGTGATGCCTGGGCAAATTTCGGGACCGGGCTGGGCGATCATCACCCCTACGGCCAACGCGGATCATCGCACGTTCGGCAAAATCCGGCGCGGCGAAGAAATCGTGCTGCCTAACTTCGGGATGGAGACGCTGCACCACGTGCACGCCGACGACGTCGCTCAGGTCTTTTTCAACGCGATCGCTCATCGTCAGTCGGCTTTGGGTGAAAGCTTCCATGCGGTCGGCGACGAATCGATCACGCTGCTCGGCTACGCGCAAGCCATGTATCGCTGGTTCGGTCAGGAAGAACGGATCAAGCTGCTACCGTGGACCGAATGGTGTCGGCATACCGGCGAGCAGGAGTTGATCGACAGCAGCTACCATCATATCGCCCGAAGCGGTCATTTCAGTATCGAAAAAGGAAAACGGCTAATCGGATACGCGCCGAGACACACCCTATTGGAAACCGTGCAAGAAAGCGTCGGCTACATGGTGCAACACGGCTGGTTCGAAAAGTAACTTGCACGCATTGCCGCCAATATTCAATACTTCGAGCAATCCGCCGGGCTTTGCCGTCTCTATCGATCTTTCGATTGCTTGCCCTTTGCCGGACAGGTTTTCCTCTGACCCGCTATTTGGCTTTTGAGTCTGCTTTGCCCCTTACTTTTTCAAGTTCGGGGCTTTTTCTTTATTTTGAACCCTTCTTCTTTAATTTCAACTCTTTATGTAAAGGCTTTCATCGGATAGCTTAATAGGGAACTCCTTTCCAGTCGTCGGCGCTGCGGTATGTTCGTTTCGCGCTCCCTGCCTGAATGTTTGACCACCCACCGAAACGGAGGAATCTCATGAGCACCCGAAAAAGGATCAAGTCTTCCCGCCGTCCCCAGTCCCGTTTTCCGCGTAAAGCTGCTTCCGCCGCTCTCGCCTTGTCTTTGATTGCGTCCGCCCTGCCGCTGCAAGCCAGCGCCGGAGATACTTGGCCATTCACGGGCGATAGCGCCCAGGGCTTGAACCAACCGAGCGTGCACGGCTACACCAGCGGACATATTCTCGACTGGACGCCGGAGCGCGACCGCGATTCCGAGCTGCTGCGTTCGCGAGTGCCGCTTCAACCCCGGATCTCGCCTTTTGCCGCCACCCAAGCCGACCCGACGATCAGCTCCGACGTACATATGATGAACGTGGCGGGCGATTACGGGAATGCGTTTATCGAAAATGCGCCTTATACCAACAAATTCGCGCAGTACCATTTCAACTTCTGGCAGTACACGGACTATTATTCGTATTGGCACGGCACCGCGACCGCGTATACGCCGCCGGAATACTATGACGAACTGGCGCAAAAAGACTGGCAGCAAAAGTGGTTCGAGTTCGGCATGCTTAATATTCCGAATCCGACTTACACCGACGCGGCGCACAAAAACGGCGTATTGTCGCTGGCCGGCATCTTTTTCTCCAACAACGACCGCGGCCAGCAGACTTACAAGCAGATGATCGTCAAAGACGAAAACGGCAACTTCCCCGTCGCCGAAAAATTGATCGAAATGGCCGAATACTTCGGATACGACGGCTATTTCGTGAATCAGGAGGAGATCGGGCCGAACGTCGCCGTCGCGGATATTCCGGATTATCAAGAATTCGTGAAAACGCTTAAACAATCCGGCCTGTATATCCAATGGTACGACTCGCTTAATACGGATACTGGTTCAAACACGTTCGCACGCACCTTCCGAGCCAACAATATGATGTTCCTGCATGACTCCGAAGACGGGCAGCAGGTATCCGATTCCTTCTTCTTCGACTACGGCATGGGCAAAAGCCAGATCGACGCCGCAACGACCTTCCTGAACAATTGGAACGCGCAGTACGGCACCGATTTCAGTTTGTTCGAAAACGGCTACGCCGGGTTGGAAGCTGGCCGCGACCGGTTCAAAAACGTGCAAGGCTCGGCGCTGAACGCCAAGCTCGATGCCGACGGAAACATGCGTACCAGTCTAGCCACGCTCGGCGCGGACTTTGTGCATGCCGGACTGGACGAAGACATGAATCAAGGCTGGCCGAGCCGCAAACGCAACGAAAACGACTTCCAATGGATGACGGATATTCGCGAACGCCTCTGGTGGTCCGGACCGAACCTTGACCCCACGAACACGAACGTATCGGCACAAAACACGGCTTCCGACGTATATGCGGATACGCGTTATTGGCCGGGCATCGCTTCCGTGGTCGCGGAACGCTCCGTCGTCGGCGGCGATACGTTCTACACCAACTTCAACACCGGGCACGGCCTGGAGTACTACGTGGACGGCAAAGTGTCGAACGACGAAGAATGGTCCAACATGAGCTTGCAGGACATTCTGCCGAGCTGGCAATGGTGGCAGGAAACGTCGGGCAGCAAGCTTGACGTCGCGTTCGATTACGGGCGTTCGTACAAAACGGGCGGGTCCGACAAGTTCGATCGCGCCATGATCGGCGCGTACGAAGGCGGAAGCTCGCTTGCGCTGCGCGGCAAACTGGACGCCGAGACGTTCCTGCGGCTGTACAAAACAGACCTGAACGTCGCTTCCGGCTCCAAACTGTCAGTGACGTACAACAAGACGGTCAAAAGCGACGATTCCCTGATGAGCGTCGGCCTGATCTTCGCGGATGCGCCGAACGACGTCGTGAAGGTGCCGGTACCGAACAGCGGCGGCAAAACGCAAGGTTGGCAAAAGGCTCAGGTCGATCTCGGCGCGTACGCCGGACGCGAAGTCGCCGCTTTCGGCCTCGTATTCGAGCCGGGCGCAAGCCCGATCGCGGATTATCGGATGAACGTCGGCGAGCTGCAAATTTCGAACAGCACGCAAATCGCGCCTTCCGCTCCGGCGGGACTTGCGATCGAAGCCGTCTACCCGGAAAGCGGCGAGATGGTCGTCAATTGGAACCTGGACGACAACTACGATCAGGTCCAGCTGTACAACGTGTACGTCAACGATACATTCGTAGGCGGCAAATACGACGAAACGTTTTATATCAAAAACCTTCCGTCTCAATCCGGCGTCGTGAAACTCAAAGCGGTCGGACCCGACGGCACGGAAAGCGCGGCTGCCGAAGTCCCGTTCAACTTGAACACCGCGCCGAAGCAGTTAAAAGCAACAGCTGCCGAAAACGGCGAATTGACGGTCAAATGGACCGTACCGCGCAGCGTCAAAGGCGATACGACCGTAAACGTCCGCTCCGTCAACTGGACGACCGCGCCGCAGCCGGTTGACGAAACGCTGACGATCCCGCATGGCGATACGACAGCGGTATTCGAAGGTATGCCAGCGAACGGCGACGAGTACATCGTAACGGTGAAAAAAGACGGTTTGACCCCCGTTTCCGTCTCCGGCACCTTTGCCGATACGACAGCCGAGCCGTACGCGGAAGAATGGTCATGGAACGGCAATACGCTGAGCCTCCCGATGCCGAACACCCGCGATTGGCGTTATCTGTACGTGTACGAAGACGGCAAACCGCGCTCGTTCCCGACCACGTACAACGTCGGCGACCGCGATCGCATCATTCGCGGACGCACGACCAAAGCCAGCCTGAGCTTCGCCTCGACGGCGGCGAAAGTCGAAGTCGTGCTCGAAGACTACAGCGGCAACAAATCGGAACCGGTGGTGTTGAAAAACGAATAGACAGAAAGGCAAATAGTCGAAAGCGCATGAAGGTACAACAAAGAGAGTAATCGTGCAAAGAAACGTAGTTTGGTTCTGAAGACAGGGTACAAGTTGAATTCATAAAAAAGGCTGACACGAATACCGTTCCTCGGCGTTCGTTCAGCCTTTTTTGTGTGATGTGTTCGAAAAACAATGAAGGTTACCTTAGGGCGTGTACGCAAACTCGGGCGACGTGCATCTTTTGCTGCCGTCGGAGTTTGCGTACACGCCCTAAATAAATACGAATATGCAGTTATTTCGGTCTGATTTTGCGTTTTGAAGAAACGTACTTATTTTAATATTTGCATGAAAAAGAGATCAAATAACGGCATTCTCGCACTTATTTCATCGAGATCTGCTGCCGGCTAACCATTCGCCTTTCGGTGGCGTTCCGAAAGGCGTCCGGTTGCGGAGCAAGGTATTGAACAACTGCGAATTAAGGCGTCTCCGGAGTTGCCGCGTCGGCGTCTTCGTCCGCGCCGCTCCGTTCGCCGCGAGGGCCGCCGGGACGTTTTTGGCCTTCGGCCGGAACGGCGGCAGGGTCGATCACCCGCGCGATGCGTTCGCCGGCGTGCTCGCGCGCTTCGGCTGCGCGCTCGTCATACTGCGCTTGCGTAATGTCGCCTGCGGCCAGTTCTTCTTTGAGCTTCGATTCGCGGTCGGCTACCAGCAGGTCGATCACTTTCTGCTTGTCCGCGCCTTGCGCGGTCGCGATGGCTTCGAGCGACTCTCCCGCTTCCTGACGGGTTTTCAACTGATCCGACGTCAGGCCGAGCAGCGAAGCAACCGCTTCGCGTTCTTCTTTCGGTCCGATACCGGCACCGGGACCGCCGTGCGGCCTTTTGCCCGGGCCTTTTTTCGAAGCGTCGAAGACTTGTTCGATTTCTTTTTGCGCGCGTTCCTGCGCTTTCGCCAGGCGCTCGTCATACTGTGTTTGCGTGATCTCGCCTGCGGCCAGTTCTTCCTTGAGCTTCGTCTCGCGCTTCGATACGAGCAGGTCGATCACGGATTGCGGGTCCACGCCTTGAGCGGTCGCGATCGCGGACAGCGTCTCGCCCGCTTCCTGACGGGTTTTCAATTCGTCTTCCGTCAGCTTCAGCAGCGAAGAAAGTTCGGCCCGGTCGATTCCCGGACCGCCATGGAGGCCGTGTCCGCCGGGGCCGGGAAGCTTTTTGCCGGATTCGGATTGAAGCGGGTCGGCCGAAGAAACGGCCGGAGTCGTCGTCTTGCTGCCTGAAGACGGAGCTGCGACGGCGTCCGCGTACGTATGCGACACGACGGCGGTTCCTCCTGCCGCAAGAGCAAAAGCCAGTGCGCCGGTTGCGATTTTTTTGTTCATATCGTATTCCTCCTGGAAGATCGTCCGATCTGCGGCATGCCGCTTGGAATGTCCGGACGGATATTGGGGGTCGTGTTTCTTGCGTTACGGTTGCCGACGGGGTAACAAGCACCTTGTCCATATTAAAGGTACAAGGACATCTTATCCGGCTATTTTGTGAAGAACCTGAAGCGGGGCTGAATGTTTGCTGAAAAGTAAAAAACGAAAAAACCGACGCGGTTAAACGTCGGTTTCGATCGTTGCTTATGTCGTTTTTAACGCTCAAGCCCAATACTCATCCGGCTTATACGTAATTTCCGCCCCTGTACGAATCGTCAGCGTAGACGTGGCTTCTTCGTAGACGACATCATGCTCGCCGACATAGAACCAATGCTTGATCGGCGGAGCGCCCGGAGGCTCTTCGAAATGAAAAACGTTAAGCTCGCGCTGCACGCCGCGAATTTCCTCGGCGAGCCAAGGCGCGATCCCTCGGATACTGAGCACGGTGCTCCCGTCTTCGTTCAAACGTTCCAATTCGTACGTTACGTCATCGGTTCCGCTGTTAATGAACATACGCCCGGTAACCGCGTGTTTGACAAGAATACGTTCATGATCTTGCTGCGATTCAGCCATTATCGATTCCTCCTTTTCGCTCACGGCAGGTCGACCAGCATGTAGAAGACCGGACTGGTTCCGGTCAAAGCAAGCTCCGGCGCTTCCGTAATGCGGGCCGTATCCCGGCGTCCCAAATTAACGTCTTCGCCGGCGCCGGATACGGCCAGCTCCCCTTCGATCACGAACAGGAACATTCGGCGTCCGACAGCCTGTTTGAAATCAAGCTGCTGGCCAGCCTCCAAACGGCTCAAATAAATAGTCATATCCTGCCCCATATCGGTCACGCCTTCAAGTCCCTGGCCGGAAGCGACGGGTACCAATGCGCCGTCCAGCGCAGCGGTATCGAATTCGCCCGTCGTGTAGGAAGGTTCTTTGCCGCGTTCGGTCGGTTCGAACCAAAGTTGCAGAATATGCACGTCCTCGTGCTCCGAAGGATTATGCTCCGTATGAATCACGCCCGTGCCCGCGCTCATGCGCTGCACGCCGCCGAATCCGGTGACCGCCACATTGCCCAAACTGTCTTCATGGCGCAAACGCCCGGACAGAATAATCGAAATAATTTCCATATCGCTATGCGGATGCGCACCGAAGCCTTTGCCCGGCGCGATCACGTCGTCGTTGCATACGCGCATCGGACCGAACTTCACGTTCTCCGGATCGTAATATTCGGCGAAAGAAAAACTATGTCCGCCTTTCAACCAGCCTTTGTCATATTCAAAACGCGAACTTGCCGGATAGACCTGAATCATCGCTTGGCGAGCCCCTTTCCGATTACATAAGGATGGCGGATTGCTCCGCTTCTCTTTCTATTATTACTTTTAATTTAAAATTTTCAATAGGAAAATAAAAATAAAGTTAGATACTTTATAAAAATCAGCAATCTCAAAAATGCACGCTCTCGGACATGCGTTCCGTTTTCGCATGACTGCATCATTTCACGCGGAAAATCTCCACGCCGTAAGGCTCCAACTCAATCTCGCTGCCGTAACGTTTGCCGCTCAACAATCCTTCTCCCCGCGCCGCTTCGGCATAGGCCTCGGAAGATAGTTTAACCCGACGCGGCTCGCGTCCCAAGTTCAGCACGAACAGATATGCCCCGCTCTTGCCGCTGCGCACGGATACTTGAACGCCGGCCGGAAGTCCTTCCGCATGCGTCACGCCGCGCTGCTGCGCGATTCGCAGCAGCAGGCTGCGCAAATAATTCTCTTCGGGATGCGTGCCGAGATAATAGGTCTCTCCGCGCCCGAATTCATGCCGGGTAACGGCCGCTTCCCCCGCAAAAAACACAGTGCCGCCGTAACGGGCCAGAACTTCCGTGCGGCCCCCCTCGATCGGATCAAGAATGTCAGCCCACTGGCTGCATGCAAACTGCTCCCCGTCCTGATCGTCGAGCCGAACAACGTCGCTGCCCAGCGGGTCGTACTCGCGAACCTTCACGCCCGCGCAATCGGCCAGCAATCCCGGAAGAGGCTGCATCACGCAGACGTTGTTCATGTTTTTAACCCCTGTCCGCGCCGTAGTAACCAGCGTCCCGCCGTCCGCGGCGAAACGGGACAAGCGCTCTGCGACTTCGTCGTCCAACAGATACAGATGCGGCGCGACGACGACGCGGTAACCGTCCAGCGGCTGGCGCCAGTCGATGACGTCGCAAGTGATGCCGAGCTTGGTCAGTACCCGGTGATACGTCTTCAGGTTCTCGTAGTAGTCGAAGCTGTCCGTTTGTTTTTGCACGCGAAGCGCTTCGAGCTGCTCATGCGACATCAGAATAGCGACTTCGGCCTCCGGCGATGTTCCTTCCAGCAAAGAAGCAAGACGCTGGGCTTCGGCGCTCGTTTGCGCGAATTCCGCCAAGCGACGGCCCGGAACATTGCTGTGATCGATCAAGCCGTGCCAGAACTGCTCCGCTCCGATATTGGCGCTGCGCCAACGGAAGTGGACCACCGTGTCCGCGCCGCGAGCGATCGCCTGCCAGACGTAAGCACGGATATAACCCGGCTGCGGCATGCGCCACATCGGCATCCAGGCTCCCGGAGAGCCGCTGAGCTGTTCCATGATCCAGAAGTTTTTGCGCTTGATGCCGCGCGTCACGTCCAGCGACAATGCGCCGCTATAAGGAGACGTGGCGGCTTTATTCGGCGACGTATTCGGATAATAGTCGAACGAAGCAAAGTCCAAATCCGCGCCGACCTGATACAGATCGAGCCGCTGCGGATACGTGTGGAAATTATGCGTAATAAAATGCTCCGGACAGTGCTTGCGGATCGCGGCGATCTGACCCGCCTGAAAATCCGCGACCGTCTCCCACTGGAAACGCGCGAAGTCCAGCAGGAAAGAAGGATTCTGATACGGAGATCCGCCGAACGGCGGCGTCAATTCGCTCCAATCCGAATATTCGCCGCTCCATACGACCGTTCCCCATTCGCGGTTCAAGTTTTCCAGCGTCCCGTATTTCCGATAGGCCCAATCCCGAAAATCCTCGGCAGCCTGCGGGCTTTGGCTATCCAGCATGCCGAATTCATTATCCGTCTGCCAACCGATCACGGCCGGATGCTTGGCGTAGCGCTCGGCCAGCTTGTCGATCACCCGCTCGCCGAATTTGCGCAGCGAACGGCTGTTGAAGCAGCGATGCCCGCGAACGCCCGGCTGGTACACGCCGCCGCTCGGCGTAATCGGCAGCACGTCCGGATATTTGTCGGTCAACCATCTCGGCGGGGTATGCGTCGGCGTACCGATCACCACGTCGATTCCGTAGCGTCCGAATAAATCAATCGCGCGATCCAACCACCCGAAATCAAATTCTCCTTCTCGCGGTTCCATGCGGCTCCAGGCGAATTCGCCGACGCGCACGAGGGCAACGCCGGAATTTTTCATCAGCGCCGCATCTTCCTCCCACATCGTCTCGTCCCAATGCTCCGGGTAATAATCAACGCCCATGCGAATGCGTTCGTATATTGCTGTTTGCTGCGATTCTGTCATCCTGCCTGCCCCTTTCCGGATTCAAACCTCTGATCGTCTTAAACAGATTCGCGCTTCCTTCGTCGATCCCTGCCCTTCCGCAAACGTTTTCCGCAAACGCAAAAAAGAACCGCACGGAAGCTCGAAGCTCCGAACGATTCTCTGATCGCATGCGAATATTCCGGCGAACCCCTTCCCGAATCGCCCGATCGTCCGGCCGAAATGCGCCGCATGCATCGAAACGGGCAGGAAGGCGGATATCCCGCCGGCTCCGCGCTCCTTACAGAATGCCTTGCGCACCGGGACCCATGTCTATGCAGACCCGGTTGCGCCCTTCGTCTTTGGCCCTGTACAAAGCACGGTCGGCGCCTTCCAGCAGTTCTTCCTTGCTCCGTCCCCCGCTGCTCGTCGTGATGCCGAAGCTTGCAGTGATCCGATATTTGCGCGACGGCGATTCCGACTCCAGGATTTTCCTGATCCGCTCGGCGACGACCGCCGCTTCCTCGTGCAAGGTGTCCGGAAGCAGGATCGCGAATTCTTCGCCTCCGAAGCGTACCGGAATATCGCCGGTACGCACCTGCTGCTGAAGCAGTTGGCCGACGTGCTTGAGCACCAGATCGCCTTCGGCATGTCCCCATGTATCGTTGAATACTTTGAAACGATCGACGTCCAGCAAAATCAGGCTGAGCGAACGCCCGCCCGATTGCCCTGCCGCCTGTCTCGCCAACTGGCTGTCGAACGCCTGATCGAAATAACGCCGGTTCCACAGTCCCGTAAGCCCGTCGCGCATCGCCATATCCCGGATGCGGATCGTCTCGCTGGCGTTCTCCAGCGCGGTGACGATCATCGGCGACAACTTTTCCAGACGCTCCTTTTTTTGCGCGTTGAAAAACCCTTTTTCGTCCGACATTACATTCAGCACGCCGATCACGCGGGCTTCTTTGCGCAAAATGATATGCATGGACGACCGGATTCCGCCGCCGTAAAGCCGCTCGGCGATCGCTCCCTGCGCGCGATGCTTCGACCAATCGTCGTAGATCGTGGAAAACCCGCCGAGCAGCAGCTCTTCCACGTCCTCCGCTTCGTCCGGCAGCGGAAGCTCGTCCAACGAGACGGCGCCGTCGGCGCAGACCGCCTTGATCGTGTACAAGCCGTCGGGATTCTGCGTGATGACGGACATCCGATCGCACGACGTTAAGGCTCCGATCGATTTCAAAATATTGCGGTACGCGTCTTCCAGACTTCGGGATTGATGCAGCGTATTGATCATGCGGTACGTATTTTCCAGCGCCTGCTTTTCTTTTTCCATCTCTTCGTGCATGCGCTTGAAATTGAGAATGAGACGGCCGATCTCGTCATCCTCGCGGTAATCCGGCAATCGCTCCTGCATGTTGCCGTCCTCGTACGAGGATACGGCGCGGTCCAACTGGATAATGGGGCGCGTCAGGCGGAATAATCCTTTTTGCAAATAGTTCAGCATCAGGATCTGGACGACGACGAATAACGTGCCCATCGCCGCGAACAGCGCGTACAAATGGTTCAGCATCTCCGTACGGCGTTCCGCGCGCAGCACTTCGACTTGTTCGAGCAGTTCGGCCGCTTGAGTCCGGAAAAGGTCGAACTGCCGCTTGGCTTCCGTCAATTCCTGCTCCGTAATCGCCTCGCCGGCCATCGCTTTGCGGATCTGCGCGTCGCCGAACTCCGTTTTCCATCCTGTTCCGGCAGCCGTTAATTCAAGTACGGACGTCTCCAGCGAAACTTCGGCGTTCATGCTCCGCACCTGCGCGAACAGCGCTTCCGAAGCGGCATGGTAATTCAATTCGCCCCGATCGAACGGTTCCAGAAATTCCGTGCGCCGGCTGAGCAGATACCCGCGTTGTCCCGTTTCTTGATCGATCATCGCGTTCTCCAGCCGCAGCAGCTGCGTGCGCAGGTCCGCCGTTTGCCGAACTCCCTCATAGTTGGCGAAAAGCGAGTGAACGATGTAAGCGAAGCCCAGCGCCACGATCAACACGAACACGATCATGAAGCCGAGGCTTACCTTGACCAATCCCGATCCGACGAATTTTTTCCCCTGAAAAAGATCCTTGATCATCCTGTTCATTTCCCAAATCTCCTTAAGCCCGGCCGGATCGACGGATGCCCGATATGCCCATGATGCCCGATATCGAAAAGCACCTCCCCGGCGGCGGTTCTTCATTGACGACCCTCCTTATTATTATCTGCGTTTCGGGGGCTTTTGATTAGGGCGTGCATGCAAACTTCGAAGGCGCATCCAAAAAAGCCGCCGGGAACGAAAGTTCCGGCGACTTGATGCGTGCTGGGAAAACGGGACGGATTGAAGCCCGGAAATCAGATCCGTACCATGACCGATACGAATGTTGGATTTAATGCGGTCAAGGTACGAGATTCCAGAACATGACCGTGTTGGCGACCGTCACCAGCGTGAACAAGATCGTGTTCACGAAAGCCGGCAGCCAAACGTTATTGGTTTTCTCGAACAGTTTGCGCGCGTACACGGCCGCGATCACGAGCACCGGAACGAGAGCGAACAGCAGGATGCCGTTCAGCGCCTGCGCCGGGTACAGCGCGACGCCGCGGGCGAAGTCGAAACCGTACTGCGCGATCAGCCACAGGATCAGGCCGCCCACGTTCAGGAAGATCGCGAGCCAGTATCCGCCTTTGCGCGAACGCGTATCGGCGTTCAGCGCGACGGCGCTGACGAAGTAGTAGATCAGGAACAGCGGCATGTAGCGCAGCCCCGTCACGAAATGCTCGAACGTGAACGTGCGGACGGCGAACGTCCAGATGCGGAAGTCGGTGCCGAAGATCGCCTGCACGGCGAACAGCAGCAGGTACCCGATTGCGACGGCAATGACCGCCGTGCACAGGCTCGCGACGATCGCCATCGGCTTCAGGCTGATGCCGTAATCCGCGAAGCTCGCGCCGGAACGCTTTTTGTTGAAGTAATAGAAAGCGAACGTGACGAACGCGGTGATCGAAGCGGACACCAGCGCCCAATACACGATCTGGTTGGTCGTCGGTTCGTTGAAGAACGGGCTGAGCGGCGCGATGCCGTCGGCTTTGGCGAACAGGACCCACATGACCGCGGATACGACCGCAAGAATCAATCCGCCGATGCCCACGTGGCGCATGGCCGGGGAACTGCCGGAACGGGCGAAGCCGATCACCGCAGCCGCGACGGACAGCGCCAGCAGCACGATTGCGACGATCGTCAGCGTATGCAGGCCGCCCGGCTGTTTATCCATGAGCGTCGGGAACAGAATGGCCGGGATCAGGGCGCTGAACGCCACCGCGATCCAATAGGCGGCTTTTTGCCCGCCGCCGAGCGGCTTGGCGAGCGGCGCGGTGACGTTCGTCACGGCACGATTCAAGAAAGGCAGGCGAAGCAGCAGCGCCGACATCGGCACGATCAGCAGGAAGAACCCGATCATGGCCACGAAGTTGAACGCTTCTTTGAGCCACCAGATCTGATTGCCGGACGACAAACCGGCATCGGTCTGGCTCGGCGAAGTGACGCCTTCGAACGCGTGGGCGTAGAAGTCGATCAGGTAACCGGTCGTTTCCGGGGAGAAGTGGTTCCACGGGTGCGTCTGGTTCGGCGTGTAGATAATTCGCTCGCCGGTTTGCGACGGACGCGCGACTTGGTCTTCGACCTTCAGGTCGCCGGCGTCGACGCTGTAATATTGCCCCTGCTGCGCCTGTTCCGGATTATCCGCGCCGAGACCCAGGAAGGCGCGTCCCGACAACGTTTTGACGAAGTCTTTGCGCATGACGGTGCCTGCGACCGCTTTTTCTTCGGCCGACTTTTCCTCGTCCGATTTGTTGAAAAAGAATTCGTCGTAATGGCCCGCGATCATGCCGACCGTGCGGCTGCCGTAAGCGGCAGTCAGCTGATCCTGCGGAGCGACCGCCGCGGCGTACGAATAGTCGGAACCGACCGAGATGCCCGTGTAAATCATCCGGTGCCCGGCTTGCAGCGAATTCATTTCGTCCATGTACATGGCAAGCAGCGTGGAGAAGCCGCCCATGGAGTGTCCGCTGACCGCGAGGTACGCGTTGCCGTCGGCGTCTTTTTTCGTATACGGCTGGTCGTACATGTATTTGGCGGCGTCGAACTGCGAGTAGATCCAGAACGTCGAGAACTGCTCGCCGACCTTGATATCGCCGTCCCAACGGGAATCTCCGTGATCGTACATATCGAGCGCCAGCACGATATAACCGCGTCTGGACATCTCGATCGCCGGAGCGTCCTGCATTTCTTTGGTATTCAGATAACCGTGGGTGGTCACGATGACCGGACGGGGATCGTCCGGCCCGGCGCCTTTGGGCATGTACAGCAGGCCGTTCAGCGTGCCGTGGTCGGCTTTGAACGAAATCTCCTTGACGTTGACCTTGTAAAAGGACGTATTGAACATGCCGGCGAGCCAGCTGCCCAGCAGGATCAAGACCAGGGACAAAGCCAACAGGCCCGTCGGTTTTTTGAACAGATTAGATAAGTTTTTCACGCGTGCGTCTCCCCGCGACCTCTGTCGCATCAGTGTAAAATCAAAGTTGAATAGTTAAAATTTGAACTATAGCTTCTGCCTTCGCCATGCTGTAGAAACGTTTCGAAACGTCCGATCGAACGCCTTCGGAAGCAGGCGAAAAAAGCGGCGAGCCGGGTCATCCGTCTGCCGATTTTTCAAGCATCTTTTTTTGCCGCCGGGCAGTTCGGCCGCCGAACGCCGATCTTGCATGCGGCATCCGGCGGCTGAAAGCCGTTCTTTATTGCTTCGGGCCGAGATCTCGGCCGTTCTTACTTCAAGCTGTCCGACAGCGCCGTGAAGATCACGCCGAGACCGTGCGCGCCCGCGTCCGGATAACCGATGCTGCGTTCGCCCACCGTGCCCGCGCGTCCCATGCGCGCCACGATCTCTTCCGTCTTTTTCGCTCCCGCCACGGCCGCTTCCGCGCCTTTGGCGAAGGCCGTTTTCACGTCGTCCCCGGCAGCGGCGCTCGCCGTCCAAGCGTCCGCGCAAGGCACCAACGCGTCGATCAGCGTCTTGTCGCCGACGACCGCCCCGCGGCCGAAGGACCGCTCGCCGGTCGATTGGATGCCTTCTACCGCGGCCTGCATCAGCTCCGCGAACTCCGATACGTTCAGCTCCGTCTTGTCGCCTGCCGAACGTCCGGCCGCGCGGAACGCGGAACCCCAGATCGGGCCCGAAGCGCCGCCGCAGTATTCCATGATGACGAGCGAGCACTCGTGCAGGAAGCCGCCGATCGACTTGTCGTCATGCGACAGGATTTCTTTCCATTCGCGCTTGAGCTGCTTGAAGCCTTTGGCGATGCTCATGCCGAAGTCGCCGTCGCCCGCATGCGAATCCAGCTCGCAGAACGGAACTTCGTTGTCGATCACGACCTCGCTCATTTTGTCGATCAGATAGACCATATTGTCGCGCGTGATCTTGTCTGCCGAAACCTGGGCATATTCGGCCGGCGTTTCGACTTTGAACGAAGCCGGAACCTCTTCCGGATTGGAGCTGCGCAACTCCTCGTAGGCCGGCTGCACGACCGGGCCGGATACTTTGAACGCCGGCGTGTCGCTTTCGCTCGACAGCAGCGTTTTGAGCTCGTCGTCGAGCTTCATGAACGTGACCGAGATGCCGGCCATGTCGATGCTTGTCATGTAGTTGCCGACGAACGTGCGGTTGATTTTGACGTTTTTCTCCGTCAGTTCGCGCGTGACCGCGTGGTTGAACAGATACAGCTCTTGAAGCGGCGTCGCGCCGAAGCCGTTGACCAGCAGCGCGATCTCTTCGCCGCCTTCGAGCTTCATGTCGCGGATCAGGTCGGAAACGGTATGCGCGGCCAGTTCGTCGGCCGTGACCATCTTCTCGCGGCGGATGCCCGGCTCGCCGTGGATGCCCACGCCGTATTCGATCTCGTCTTCGCCAAGCTTGAACGTCGGCGTGCCTTTGGCCGGAACCGTGCAGGACGTCAGCGCAAAGCCGATGCTGCGCACGTTCGCGGCGGCTTTCTCGGCCGCCGCTTTGACTTCCGCCAAGCTGCGGCCTTCTTCGGCCGCGGCGCCCGCGATCTTGTGCACGAGCACCGTGCCCGCCACGCCGCGGTGTCCGACGGTGTACAAGCTGTCTTCGACCGCGATGTCGTCGTCGACGCGGACGTAATCGACTTCGATGCCGTCCTCGCTCGCCAGATGCGCGGCGTTTTTGAAGTTCATCATGTCGCCGCTGTAGTTTTTGATGATCAGCAGCGTGCCTTTATCGCTCGCGGTCGATTTGATCGCTTGGTAGACCTGGATCTGCGAAGGCGAAGCGAACACGTCGCCGCAGACGGCGGCATCCAGCATGCCTTTGCCGATAAAGCCGGCGTGGGCCGGCTCGTGGCCGCTGCCCCCGCCGCTGATCAGCGTGACTTTGTTCGTGTTCAATTCTTTCTTTTTGACCACTTTATACTTTTGCACGAATTCCAGCTCCGGATGCGCAAGCACCAGTCCGCTGCACATTTCCATGACCAGGTCTTCCGGTTTATTGATGATTTTTTTCAAAAGATGATCCCTCCTTAGTCGGTTTCGTCTTACAGCCCTTTGGACGCTTTGTACGCGCTGCCGATGCGGTCGGCTGCCTGAACGGCTGCCGCCACCTCTTCTACCGTAACCGGGAAAGGCATGGCGTGAATCGACTCTTCCGGGATGCAGGCTTTTTCCGCGACTTCCTGCAGTTCTTCGGCCGTCATCGATTCTACGCCGATATCCGCCAAGCAGACCGGAAGTCCAACGGCGAGGCAGAAGTCCATCACCTGGTTCAATTCTTCGGTCGGCGCGTTTTCGAGCACCAACTGCGCGATCGTCCCGAACGCGACTTTTTCGCCGTGGAAGTAGTGGTGCGTGCCTTCCAAGGCGGTCAATCCGTCGTGGATCGCGTGGGCTGCCGCCAGACCGCCGCTTTCGAATCCGAGTCCCGACAGCAGGATATTCGTTTCGACGATGTTTTCCAGCGCTTGGGTCACGACGTTCGCGTCGCAAGCCGCTTTCGCTTTGACGCCGTCGCGCAGCAGCATCTCGTAGCACAGCGTGGCGAGCGCCATCGCCGCATTCGTGCCGAATGCCGGAGCCGTCAGTCCTTCGCGAACGCCGCTCGGCAGTCCTGCGTTGACGCGGGAATAAGAACGGGACGTGGCGCGCGCTTCGAAGTACGTGGACAGCGCGTCGCCCATGCCGGACACGAGGAATCTCGTCGGCGCGTTGGCGATGACGGTCGTATCGACCAGCACCACGCTCGGGCTTTGTTTGAAGTACGCATAATCGTCGAACGCGCCTTCCGGCGTGTACAGTACCGCCGAGTGGCTGGTCGGCGCGTCGGTCGCGGCGATCGTCGGGCAGATGATCAGGGATTCGCCTTTCGCCACGCATTTGGCCGCGTCGATCGCTTTGCCTCCGCCGAGTCCGACGATGCAGTCGCAGTTGTTGTCGGCCGCGATCTGTTCGAGACGAGCGACTTCCTGACGGGAACATTCACCCATAAAACCGCTTTCAACGAAAGTGACTCCGAATTTTTCCGAAGTGGCATCCAGCTTGGATTTCACGCGTGCCGCGTCGTCCGGGTGCGCGATCAGCAAGGCCGATTTGCCGAAAGAAGCGACGAAGTAACCGAGGTTGAGCAGTTCGTTTTCGCCTTGCACGTATTTCGATGGGCTGATAAAAGCTTTTCTCATGGGAAAGACCTCCGTATATAGGAAATGGATGATGCGATCAAAGTGTCATTAACCGTCTTGGCGGCGCTTTCTTCCATCATAAGCTACAAATTTTAAGTTTACATTGGACTTTTTAAGCAATATATTATAATTTGCAATCGTAATTTGATGTCCTCTCGTAACCGAATGGTATCTTTTTGTCATCGCTTACATAGATTTTTACGATTCGGCTAGCAACCTCTACCCTATTTCCGAAAGAAGGAATGCGCGTGATCGGCGAACATCTGGGCATCCAGAACATTTTCGACCTGCAAAAGTGGGAACGTCTTCAAGACTCCTTGGCCTCCGTCACCAAACTCGCGATTTTGACCGTGGATTATAAAGGAAACGCGGTGACCGGCCATAGCGGCTGCCAGTCGTTTTGCCGGGCGGTACGACAGGACGAAGACCTGCTGCCCTACTGCCAAAAATGCGATTCGCGCGGCGGGTTGGAGGCGGTCCGCTCGAACAAGCCTTATATTTACCTTTGCCATTACAACATTATCGATATCGCCGTGCCCGTCATTATCGACGACAAATACGTGGGAGCCGTCATGGCGGGACAGGTGCGCCTGTCCGACCCTTCCGGCGCGGCCGAGCTGGAGCAGATCCTGACTTCGAAAAACAAAAAGCTGTACAGCGAAAAATGGGAAAAGCTCAAAGACCATTACGCCGATCTTCCCGTCATGTCGTATCAGGAAATCGTCAAGATTTCCGACATGCTGTCGCTGCTGTGCAGCTATATCGTGGAAGAAGCGCTCAACAAAAACATGATCGCGGACCTGTTCGAAAAAGCGTCCGCTTCGGGATCGACTCCGCGCCTGTCCGACATTTTGCCGGGTTACGCGATGCAGAATTTGGAGATTGCCCGCAAAGAAATGACGCATATCCTCGCAGGCGCCCATACGGATTCGGACGAAAGCGAACGCTGCGACAATCCCGTGCTCAAGCCCGCGTTCGACTATCTGTACGCGCACAAAAGCGAATCCGTTCCGCTCAAAAAAATGGCCGAGCTATGCCATATCAGTCCGAGCTATTTCAGCCGCCTTTTCGCCAAAGAAACCGGGGAAAGTTACTCCGGTTATACGGCGAGGCTGAAGATCGAATGGGCCAAGCGCCTCCTCGAAAATACCGATATGCCGATCGCGGTGATCAGCGGCGAATTGGGATTCAACGAGCCGGGCTACTTTATCAAAACGTTCAAAAAATACGAAGAACTCACGCCGGCCGTTTACCGGAAATATTACAAAACACCGCGATGAAAACCCTTGTTTACCACTCTTTACCTCTCTAAAGCGATTTCGCAAAAAAGGTTTTGAAACGCTTACAATTCTGTGTTAGACTACGACTGCGAACAGGAACGTGACCTTTTTTCGGGCGTAACCTAAGCTGATGCCTTGTGCATCGGTTTAGGTTTTTTTTATGCCCAATAGCTTGACCAAACTTATTCAGGGGCTTACCTTCATCTGAAACGCACACGCTTTAGGTTCATTTCAGATGAACGCAACCTTTCGTTTGACTCGGTCAAGATACAGCGCTCCTTTTCCGCATACCAACCAATCTCAAGGAGGGGTTCTTGATGAAACCGAAAAAATGGGGATCTTTGCTGCTTGCGTCCACGCTCGCGGCCGGAGTGTTAAGCGTTTACAGTGCGCCGCAGACATCGTTTGCCGCTGCGACAACTTCCAATCCTGCAACGCAAACGACCGTGCAAGCCGGGGCGTTCTCGCCGCAAACGCTCCAAACGACGCAATTCGGCCAGGTGCAAGGCTACCATGACGAAACCAACCGGGCGCTGATCTGGCAAGGTGTTCCTTACGCGGCGTCGACGGCAGGCGAGCAGCGCTGGAAAGCGCCTTCCGATCCGCAGCCGTGGAGCGGCGTATTGGATGCGACCAAACCGGGCGACATCGCGATTCAAGCTTCGGGGGCGAACATCGTCGGTACCGAGAACGCGTTGAATCTGGATATCTATCGTCCCGACAACGCGAAGGACAAGCTTCCGGTCATCGTCTACATACACGGAGGCAACAACCAGACCGGCAAATCGACCGAGATCACGGGCAGTTCGATGGTGAACGACACCAACGCGATCTTCGTCTCCGTCAATTACCGCCTCGGACCGCTCGGCTTCAACCCGCTTCCGGCGCTGAAGACCGGCACGGACGAAGAAAATTCCGGCAACTACGCCCTGCTTGATATCGCTAAATCCCTCGATTGGGTCAAAGCCAATATCGAACAGTTCGGCGGCGACGCGGACAACGTGACCGTAGCCGGCTTCTCCGCAGGCGGACGCGACGTGATGGCGATGCTGATCTCCCCGATTTTTGAAGGCAAATTCGACAAAGCGATCTCGTTCAGCGGCGGCATGACCGTAGCGGACGAAGGCGCAAGCGCCGCGACATTCGCCAAAGCCATCGCTCCGCTCGCCGTTGCCGACGGCAAAAAAGCAACGGAAAAAGAAGCGTCCGACTGGCTGCTCACCACAGGCTCCGACGTGCGCGACTATCTGTACTCGATCCCGGCCGACAAGCTGTCCAAGCTAATGGGCAACGCCGGCATTCGCATGAGCGTGTTCCCGCATCTGTACACGGACGGAACCGTTCTGCCGAAGGAAGGCTTTGACACGAAAAATTACAACGACGTCCCTCTGCTGATGCTGACGGGCGCCGACGAGTTTTCCTTGTTCGGACGCTTCGATTCGTACTTTGCGAAAAATATCGCGGACGGTTCGATCAACACCGACGCGAACGTTATCGCCAAATACAATTTCATCAACAAATACGGCGGCGAGCTGTACAGCCTGTTCAACGTGGAAGATTCCGCGCAAAAAATGTTCGGCAGCTACGGCGCGGACATTTACGGCATGCAGATCGACTTCGGCAGCGACGCTTACGTAGCCGGAAGCGCGATGAGCCCGCTGGGCGCGTTCCACGGCGTATTCGTACCGCTGCTGTCGCCTGACAACGCCAACTACGATTCGGTCATTGGAAGCGCGTATGATCTGCCGGGAGCGGTCGATCTGGGCAAAGTGTTCCGCAACTATATCTCGAACTTCGTGCATAACGGCGATCCGAACGGAAACGGCCTGACGCAATGGGACACTTGGACGCCGAAAGCTTCGCTCAACGGCGATTCCACGCTGATTCTCGACGCGAACCGCCGAAAAGCGATCGCTTACGCGTCTTCGCCCGAGTTCACTTACGAGCAAGTGCTGGCCGCCATGCGTGCCGACCGCACGATCTCCGAAGCCGACAAAGCCGAGCTGATCTCCAAAGTGTTGAACGGTCGCTGGTTCAGCGGCAAGCTGGACAAGAGCTTCGGCAATGCTTCGATGTGGGTTCAGCAATAAACGGTAACTTGGCGGTTTATCCGAATAAAAAAAGCTGTCCTGCTCCCTCTGTCAAAGGTTACGGATAGCTTTGAAATACAGGCTGCTGCGCCGTCGAGAATTCTCGGCGGCTTTTTTGTATGGGGGGGATGGAGGTGGGCGGCGCTGCGGAAGAAATTCGTTCAAGACGCTGTCTCGCGAAGAAAGCTTTCAGCTCTCCTCGTTCAAAGGCGGCTTTCACTGAATTTCTCCCTCCGCTGGTACCTCTATTTTTGTTTTAGGTTAAAAGATTAAAGTACGGTATTAGCGAATCGCGGCTTCGCTCTTTTGCACGGTGTCCAGCCAGCGTTTTGCCAGCAGGCCGTGGCCGGCTGTGGTGGGGTGGACGCCGTCCCAGATCCAGTAGGAGGCGGGGGCGGTTCGGCAGGCTTCGTCAAAGGCGTCTTGCAGCGGGACGAACAGGGCACCGAATTGTTGCGCGAGGCGTCGGACGGCTTCGGAGCAGGCGTCTGCTGCCGCTCTCCAGGCTTGCCAATCGGAGTCCGTGTGGCCGCCCGGAAGGATGAAGGGTTCGCATAGGATAAGTTTGGCTTCAGGCAGTTCGTTGCGGGTTTGTTCCAGCAAACGGCGATAGCCTTGTTCGTATCCGATCGGGTCGAAGCCGCCCGGTTCCGCGATCGACATTAGAATATCGTTGACGCCGACCAAGATGCTGAGGGTATCGGGCTTCAGTTCAATTGCATCTTCCTGCCAGCGGGCTTCGAGATCGCTTACGCGATTGCCGCTGATGCCGCGATTAATGAACTCTGGCTGGTCGGCTGCAAGTTTTAGGCCCAGTTCTGCGGCAATCCAGAAGGCGTAGCCGTGTCCGAGAATATGATTAGGGTCCGCATCGCGTCCCCGGTTGCCGTCGGTGATGGAATCTCCTTGGAATAAAATTCTGCGCTGCGCGTACTGCTGTTCCGATCTTTCGCTCATGTTGCTCTCTCCTCTTCGAAAACGTTTCAATTCCGAACGCAACATGTATTCGCTCTTTCCTGCTGATTTTCCTGCATGCTGCACTGAATACAAGATTAAGGCCAATAAACATCTATTTTGCTAATCCAAGTTGTAGGATTTGCAATAATATTCGCTAAATAGGACTTAAAAAGACCTGTCTTGATCCGAAATCTTGCATTTGCTGCAACTCCGGTTCAAATCCAGCACTTTTATGCGAAAAATGTTGTATATTGTGCAAGATGATGGCAAGGATCAGAGAAACATGCGCCATATCCTATTCCTAAAAGAAATTCCGCCGCGCTTAAAAGCCCTGTGTTCCCCGTCAAGGGGGCACAGGGCTTTTTCGCCTCCATGATCGAAGGTACGATAATACGCATAATGGCCTCTATTCGTCTTTGCCCCGCCTAATACCCGATCTTGATGGACTGTCCCTCAACCGCAATTCCTTCGGACAACTGAAGAGACAGTTGCTGCTCCGCAGAAAATCCGATCGTCTCTCCGTCTTGCAACTTGGCGTCGCAGTCCACTACATAGCCTGCAATATGGAAGGTGAGCTCAAATACATCGACGAGGTCGCGACTGGAGCGCAGCACTTCAATCTCGTCATGGCCAAAACGGCGCAGCCCTACCGTATACGATGAAATTCCCTGCTGCTCCTCGTATAGCCCGACGAACACCCACAATTGAACCGGAAGTTCGCCCTCCTTAAGCAGCATCGCGTTTTGGATATAAGCCTCCGCCGACATGACCATGGGAGACATGTACATCGCCAGCGCATGTTCCTGTTTCAGCATGCTGCATAATACTTGGGTGAACAACACATGTCCGCCCAGCAAGTCCGACGCGCCGGATACGGAGACGATAACATGAGCCTGATAGCCTTCGATCGACTCTTCCGCTTCCGGCCAAAGCGGATTCACGCCGCAGCATTCCTCCACGGTAGTACCGGGAAGCGGAGCACGCACTAACGAGCAGGTCACGCGCAATCCGTCGGCTTCAAACCCCAAGGATCCATGCTCCGGAAGCGCATCCGCCTCAATATCCCAATCATTTTTCAAATTACGGATAAAACGCGGAAAATCGCATTCCGGTTCGCTCAGCAATACAAATCCAACAAGCGTCTGGCCGGCTTCGGCAGGACGCCGCTTACGCTCCCTGCGTATCCGTTCTTCTCCAGGTCGTTCGAACAGTTCCATCTCCGCGCCTCCTTTTTTCATCGTTCATCGTTATATGTACAATCGAACATTTATTTACCCGATACCGGGCAACATTTAGCCCTAATTTACATAACTCCTGCCTAAGACTCAAAAAAAGCCCCCTCGAACCGGGAACTGGGAGCCGTTTACAGGTATCAAGAATCAGTTTGCGTGTCGCACAAACGCGGTAAAGCAAGATAGTCAATAACCAAAAGTCGAAGGCCGCAAGACGGATGTCCGGCGGCCTTCGACTTTTGGTTATTCCTTTATTGATTAATGGCTAGCCGCGAACCGGCACCACCCGATAAAGAGCTGCTTCTTCGCGTACGGCCTCGCCGCCTTGCGCTTCGATGATCCAACCGATCGACAGCACCGGAGACAGCATATCTCGCTCGGCTTGAGTCAGTTCCACGGCAACGCCCTCGGCCCCTTCTTCGCGCTCCACTTCGGACTCAAGCCCGAAGACGATGCGAATCCAAGTGTTGATGCCGCCCAGCGTATTGTATTTAATCCGATAACCCTGCTTGACGGCTTGCTCCAGAACTTCCGGCTGCTCGCGATGCAGAGTGAGCAGCGGGGCGAAGTCCGTTATGATCGAGCCGTCGGCAGGAGGCAGATTGCCTTCTGCCGCGCGACTCAGCAATTCTTCGCCATCCAACCCAAGCGCGCGGACGCTCTCCAGCACAATGGCATCCCATTGGGATAATCTGACCCGTTCCGTAGTTTGCGTGGTTTCGCTCATTTTCGATCTCCTTTCGTCGGCATGCGGGCATCCTGTTCAACTCCCAATCTACACTCCGCCAATCGGCTTAGACGGAATTGAGTTTATGCTCCAGAACAGATGATTGCCTCGCAGCACGTTTCTCCCTTCACTTTACCGCAAGGAGATCCTCCTTGTATAGAGGAAAGGCTTGCCAATGTACGACGGCGTCTCAAACAGATTATGACGTGCCGCTTTGATTTTTGATGGTATAATGAAACCCAATTCGTCACTATGCGAAAACCCGACCGAAAGAGGCTGAAGCCCTGATGATCGTCGAGATCCTGCTGAACGTCGTTCTTCCCGTATTCGTATTGATCGTTGCCGGTTCGTTAATGCAGCGACTGTTCCAACTTGATCTGTATACGCTGTCCAAGATCAACTTTTACTACATAACGCCTGCGGTCGTGTTCATGAGCTTGTACCAGTCCAATATCTCGCTTGAATTGCTGGGCAGCGTCGCTCTTTTTTACGGATTGTATATCGGGGTGTTGTACATTTTCTGCTTTATTCTCACCCGCTCGCTCAAGTATCCAAGCAGCATGAAGGCCGCCTTCACCAACAGCGTGCTGTTGGACAACTCGGGCAATTACGGGCTGCCGATTAATCAGTTAGTATTCGCAGGTTCGCCGCTTGCCGCATCCATCCAGGCTTTGCTTATGTCTTTCCAAAGTCTTCTGACCTTTACCTACGGCGTCATCTCGATTCAAGGGGCCAGACTTAGCGGCAATTACCGGAGCGTGCTTATCGGCTTTTTAAAAATACCTGTGCCTTATGCGCTGGTACTCGGCTTTCTCTTCCACGCCTTTGCTGTGCCGCTTCCGAATTTCGTCACGCAGCCGCTTGGCTATATTCAAAATTCGATGGTCGCCGTGGCGCTGTTGACGCTCGGCGCACAGATCGTGAAGTATCCGCTGCGGCTCGGACGCCCGGCGATTTACTTCAGCATGATCTTGCGCCTGATTGCGGCTCCGGTAATCGGATATCTGCTGATTTTGGCGCTCGGCTTAAAAGGCATTCCTGCGCAAGCGTTACTGATCGCCTCCGGCATGCCGACCGGGGTCAATTCCGCCATTTTGGCCGAAGAATACCGCAATGAACCGGACTTTGCCGCACAGACGGTACTGGTATCGACGATTCTGAATATTGTGACCGTGACCGTGCTGATTACGATCTCGGGCAATCTGTAAAAACAAACTCAAATTGAGACATCGCTCACAGACTTGCTTTTCTTCCGAATACTACAATAAGACAGTCCGCTACGAAAATAACGAAGCCGCAGCGAATGACCCGAATCATTCACTGCGGCTTCGTTATTTTCCTATCTAAAAGCTTATGCTTACATCCGGAACGCCGTCGTTTTGTCGAGCAGTCGTCCGGTCATCCGGTTCAACTCCTCCGAAGAGGTGGACAATTCCTCCATGATCGCAGACTCCTCGTGGATGGAACTTGCGATGCGCTTGGCCTCTTCCGCGAATAAAATAGCGCGTTCGCTGATTTCGCCGGCATGGCGATGCGCGAGGTCCACTCGGCCCGTTTGCTCGGAGATCATGGTCTCGATGCTGCGAACCGAAGTGACCATTCCATCCACGGCGGCGTCAAGACGCTCCAACTTCGCTTCGACAGCCCCGGTGTGCTGCTCTTCACGGCTTACACGCTCGCTTTGCTGCTGAATAAGAAGCACGGTATCGCGCACCTGATCTTGAATACGACGGATCCGATCGCCGATCTGACCGACCGAATCCGCGCTTTGCTCGGACAACTTGCGAATCTCGTGGGCCACAACGGCAAATCCTGAACCATGCTCGCCTGCACGCGCGGCTTCAATCGAAGCATTCAAGGCCAAGAGGTGCGTCTGCTCAGCAATATCGCGGATCGAACGGTTAATAACTTCGATGTCTGCGGCTTCGCGCTCCAGACGTCCAACCATCTCCTGAGAGCGCACGCTGGATTCGGACAGTTCGCCCATCCCTTCGCGCAGCGCCACAAAGATATTACGCGTAGTGCGTACGGATTCCTCCATGCCGCCCGATAAATCGATCATTTCCCGCGAACTGCTCTTCATCCCGCGGAACGCATCCAACATCTCGTCGGCATTGCGTCTCGAATTTTCGGTCGACTGTTGTTGGTGTTCCACGCCTTCGTGAATCCGGTCCACGCCGCCCGATATTTCTTCGATCTGCTGCGCGGCTTCGGAGATCGCGTCGCTCATCATCTGCACGTTCTCGGACGTGACTCCTGCTCCGGAAGCAATGTCCTCGACCATGTCGCGAAGATTGTCCACCATTTGGCGGAAAGCATCGTTGAGCACCGTGATTTCATCCTGCGCACTGCGCCGGGGAACTTCGACAGCCAGGTTCCCTGCCGAAACTTCTTGCGCGGCATTGGCCAGTTGCACGATAGGCTTTGTTAATAATTTGGAGACTAACCAGCCCAGAACGCCGCTCCAAAACACGCCCATCAGCAAAATGATCGTCGTGTACAACCAATCCGCCATGGAGCTCGCAATATATGCCTTCAAAAAGAAAATAAAAAAGGCGCTTGTTGCATACGTGATCCCGGAGATCAAAACAAACCCGGCAACCATTTTTGTTCCTAAATTAAGTTTCATCTGCGCTTTTCCCCCAACTCTTCGATTCCAGGTCTGTCGTCTGCGACTGCCCCAGTCATGCGCGGCACGCCAATTCCGCCGATCCCCCCGGAACGGCTGCTTTTAGCACGCGGAACGCTTTCCCATTTTCTCTTTATCGATTTTGTAACCGCTTCAATGAATAAAAACATAAAATTCTTTCTTTTTTAATGAACCCCCTTTGCTGCACGCCCCTTGCGCGCCTCTACTTGTTCAAGCAAGCTCTCTTGCCACAACCTGAGACGATTATCCCACATCGGCAGGGTAGTTTGAACCCCTTTGCCAAAAGAAAAAAGGGCCTTCCTCCCGGAAAGCCCATAAATATGGATTTAATCAGCGTTTATCATGCCAAAAATTAACCGGAGTCGAGCCTTGTTCAATTACTTCAAAAGTAAATCCTTCGGCACTCAGCGTTTTTAAAACTTCAGGCAGGACTTTAAGCGTCGCTTTTTGATCGTGCATCAACACAACCGGAACCGTTCCTTGTTTCTCGATTGTTTCGATCTGGTCGAGAACGCTGCGAATGACTTTCTGATGATCCGTTTTGTACTTCCAGTCCTCCGAATCGACGTTCCAGTCCCACAGGCGGAAGCCCGCGGACAACACTTTATCACGGTAACTTTGGGTAAAATAAGGTTTGCTGCCGTAAGGCGTGCGAATGAGAGTCGTCTTGACCCCCGCAGCTTTGTACAGCGCTTCATTGTCTTGCTTCATCTCTTCCAATGCCGATGCCGGAGAAGCGTAAAACTTGTTTTTCACATGGGTCATGCCGTGCAGGCCCGCCGCGTTGCCGGACTCGACGAGACGCTGAACAGCCTTAGGATAGGATGAAATACCAGGACCCAACATGAAGAAGGTTGCTTTGGCGTTATATTGATCCAAAATGTCCAGCAGCTCATTCGTATGCGCGGTCGGTCCGTCGTCGAAGGTCAGATAGATCGGTTTCGACGAAGCCGGTTTCTCCGTCTGCGGCTTCTCTTCCGTTTTCCCGCGATCCTTATTCAAGACCGTACGATTCTGCTCGACAAAACTCTGAAGACTCAACTTCTGCTTGCCGCTGGTGATCCGCACAACGGGAACACTTGCATCGTAAGCAATACCGAAGTTGAATGTCCCTTTAAGCAGCGAAGCGGGGATCATGGTACGGCCTGCGCTCACATAAGTCTTGAGCGGCGTCGATTTTTTGCCGTTTAACGCCGTTTGCTCGGACGGGACGATGACAACGCTATGTTTGCTTCCGGCAAGTACGATCTTATCGGTTGTTCCGCTGACTTTAAGATGCAGCCGCTGCGAAGTTTCGCGAAGCGGCACATATAGAGCGCCTGCGTTCATCTCCGCTTTGATTCCCGTCAGCTCATCATTGTACCCGAGCGGAAGCTCGCGAACGCTCGCCGCTTTCGTGATTTGTGGTACTGCCGCCAATAGCAAGATCGCCATCAACATCAACAAACCGCTTCTTTTCCACGTACGCTGCCATTCGATCTTTTTCATTTCGCTACCTCCGTTGTTTTCCGGGGGATCGGTCTGCCGCCTTGCTTCGAATACCGTCTGCCCGGATGCTACGGAATTTTCATGCGGGTGCTGCATTGCTTATGCCCGGCTCCAACTCCTGCGTCCCAGTATAGAGAATACGGCCGCACAATGTCTTTACACTCCGGTTAAAAAAAGTTACAAATTATTCGGAAATTCGCACTTTTTCGTACTAGGGTTTTTCTTAGTTCAATAGTCCCGAAAAAAATATTTGCAGACGTATCCTAAATGCTATACACAAATGAAAACGAACAGCCGAAATATCTATTAGACACAAGTTAGACACTTTCGAAACACCAAAAATAATCGCCGTCAGTCCGAAAAAACATTTTTAAAAATCGCATTTCCCTTGATTTCATTGATTTCTCTATTAAATTTCATATGTAAATATAGATTTAAGGAAAAATTAATGAACTTTTTGTGAAAGTGTGATATTGTAAATTTACATTCAACGAAGAGGTGACTTCACATGCCAATGCAAAACCGTGTACAAGAACTCAGAGATCTGCTGCCAACCGAGCACAAGGGTATTTCGTCCTATGTTGAGCATGCTCTCCAATCGATCGATCAACTCGTCGAAAAACATCGCTGCGACAACGCTGCTCTCGCCATTTACGGTGAACGGATCAACGGAAACGAAGAGCGTGTTTACTTCGATACTATTTCTCAAATCAAGGCCGATCTGCTGGAAACATTGGAAAAGACGGTTCAAGACGCCCTGCACACCGGCGACAAGAACTGGAGCAAAAACTATAAAGACGGCATCAAGGGTTAATTGCCCATGACAACCGACCCCCGACGTTTGACGAACAAAAAGACCTGACCTCCGAGATGACTTGGAAGCCGGGTCTTTTTATATGTCAAAAATTTAAGATTTTCGCCATTTCGCTTTCGTTGGCGTTCTATACCATCTCCAACGGGACCTTGCGCCCCGGAGCGGGAAAGGCTTCATTCAAGCGCGCTTCGTCTTCTTCGGTCAGATGCAATAAAGCCGCGGCCGCATTTTCGGCAACATGATCCGGGCTTGCCGCCTTGGGAATGGCGATGACGTCGCCGCCGCGGATCGCCCAGGCCAGCAGTACCTGCGCAGGCGTAGCCGACAATCGTTCTGCAATATCCCGCACTGCGGAATCGTTCATGAGTTCCCGGCGCAACGAACCTCCCTGCGCCAACGGACAATACGCCATGATCGGCATGCGAGCCTGCTGCTGCCAAGGCAGAAGATCGTATTCGATGCCCCGCGAGCCCAAATGATACAACACCTGATTCGTCTCGCAGCCTCTGCCGTTCGGCGCTGCCAGTAGTTCCTCCATGTCTCCCCGATCCAGGTTGGACACGCCCCACCGCTTGATTTTACCGTCCCGCTTCAGTTTCTCCATCGCTTCGGCCGTCTCGGCGAGCGGCACTCGGCCGCGCCAATGCAGCAAATACAAGTCAAGCACTTCGATCTCCAGACGACGCAAACTATCCTCGCAGGCTTGCACGATCGCATTGCGGCCTGCATGGTTCGGCAACGCTTTGCTCACGATAAAAGCATCGTCGCGCCGTCCCTTGATCGCGCGCGCGACGACTCGCTCGGCTCCTCCGTTCCCGTACATTTCCGCCGTGTCGATGACGCTCATGCCGAGGTCCAATCCGAGGCGAAGCGCATCTGCTTCGCGCGCCGCTTCGGAAGATATTTCGCCCATGTACCACGTGCCTTGGCCGATCGCGGGAAGCTTGGTGCCGTCGACGAGCTCAATGGTGCGCTGCGCTAAACCTTGATGAATTTGTTCGACTGAATAGGTACTCATGGATGGATCTCCGCCTTTCTTGTTCTCTTCTACTATTTATAAACCTAAATCGCAAACCCAAAATCCTGTTGCGTTAAAAGGGCAAATTTTGAAGATCACTTCTAGGGCGTGTACGCAAACTTCGAAGGAGGCAGATTTAGGCGAATTTTCGTTCTCGGCAAGGAAGGGTTCCGAAGGCGTGCCGCGGCACGTCTTCGGAAAATGACGCCGTCGTTGGCGGATGACTACACGCTTCAAGTAGACATCCGCAGAGGGCGAAAAGGCAGGTCAAGATGCACGGCTAAGCAAGTGTCAGATCTCATTAGGATTACCATTACGTATTAGCTGCAGCATTGTTGCCAACAAGCAACAATTTAGCGAGTTCTGTTCAAAAGCACCTTCATTGTTGCTAAAGAGCAACAATATTTGTCGTTCGCAGCTTTTAAAAGCGTGTATCGAGATTATTGTTGCTTATATGCACGAATGCGCTCGATTATGTCCTGAAACGCCTTAAATTCATGCTTATACGCAACAATCGTCTACGGTGCGATCGGTGTAGGCAACTATGCGTTTAGTACAAAATGAAGTTGAGGGAAGAGCATAACAACAATGACATCCTTCAACTTAATGCCATAATAAAAGGGCTGTCCCAAGCCATCATGTTGGCGTTTGGGGCAGCCCTTTTGCGGAGGGAGAGATTCAGATCAAGACGCCTTTGAAAGAATTTGTCCCGCAGCGCACAAACTTTCCCTCTCGCGAGCAGGAACTGCTCAGGCTCCGCGCTCCGTCATTTCTTCAGTCGATTCTTTTGCAGATTCAACATCCGTCGCGGAAGCTTCCGACGGTTCCGCCGTCATGCCTTGAGACGCATCCTCTTCATTCGGAAACAAATCACCCGCAGGAACCGGTCGGCTGAAGTAGTAACCTTGGAATTCCAAGCAGCGCTGGCCGGTCAGGATTTCGAGTTGGCCTTCGGTTTCGATGCCTTCGGCGATAACGTCCATGCCGAGGCTGTACGCCATCGCGATGATCGTGGTGACGATGGCGCGTTCGTTGCCGCTTTCTTCAAGACGCATGACGAAGGAACGGTCGATCTTCAAGCGGCTGATCGGCAGCATGCTCAGGTAACTCAACGAGCTATAACCGGTCCCGAAGTCGTCGAGACTCAGACGGATGCCCAGACGCTTCAAACGGTTCATGATGGCGATCGACAACGTCGCGTCCATCATCATGCTTTCGGTAATCTCCAGTTCCAAGTATTGCGGCTCCAGTCCGGTTTCGACGAGGATTCGCTCGATATCGAATTCAAGGTCCGGCTGGTGGAACTGTTGGGTGGAGAGGTTGACGGAAACGGGTACCTTCGGTTGTCCCTCCTCGTGCCAAGACTTCGTTTGACGACAAGACTGTTCCAGCACCCAACGTCCAATCTCCATAATAAGTCCGGTCTCTTCCGCAATAGGAATGAAACGGTCCGGCGGAATCATGCCGCGCACCGGATGTTTCCAACGCAGCAGAGCTTCCATGCCGATCAGTTCGCGATCCGGCATCCGATACTGCGGTTGGTAGTAGACCTCAAGTTCGCCGCGCTCGATCGCTTTTCGCAAATCCGCTTCGATCTCGATCTTGAACAGCAATTCCTCATCCAGATCCGGAGAATAGAACCGATATCCGTTTTTCCCTTCGCGCTTGACCTCATACATGGCGGAGTCGGCGTTCTTGATTAATTCTTCGCGATCTTCGCCGTGTTCCGGGTACATCGCGATGCCGATACTGGCGGTTACGTAAAAGTCGTTATCTTTAAGCGTATAAGGCACCTGAATAACGGATACGATCCGCTGCGCCAAGCGCGATACCTCGTCGTCCGACGCAAAGGAATGGTACATCAAAGCGAATTCGTCCCCGCCCATGCGCGACAGCACGACTTTTTCCGCATCGATCACTTCGCAAATCCGCTGGCCCACTTTCTGTAAAAAGGCATCTCCGTACGCATGACCCAGGGAGTCGTTAATCATCTTGAAACGGTCGATATCGAGTACCATGACCGCTATGCGTTCATGGCCTTCGGCGCGTTCGATCCGTTCCTCGACGAGCGAATTGAATTGTCTGCGGTTCGGCAAGCTGGTCAGTTCGTCATGATAAGCCAAATGTTCCACGGTGGCCTGCGTTTTTTTCTGCTGGGTGATGTCGCGCACGATAATATGCGTTCCGGTCGGTTTGCCGTCGAGGCTGATCGGCACGCTGACCACGCCCAAGTGTACGGTTTGGCCGTTCGGATGGAGGATCTGCGTCTCGTAAGCGACCGCGCTTGTCATGAACGCTTCGTCATGCCTCGAGCGGGCTGCGCGATAAGCGTCGGGATCGAAAAACCGCTGCAGCGCCGTGACCGGACGATCGATGAAATCTTCGCGGCATGAACCGGTCAAATCCAGCAAGGCCTGGTTCATGTCGACGATTTTGCCTTTCGTGTCGATCGATACGATGCCGTCAACGTTGTTTTCGTAAAGCGCCCGGTACCACTTTTCCTGCTCGCGGATCATTTGATCCTTCAGATTCAGGCGACCGTTGATGAACGCGCCGTAGATCGTGAAGCCGATCAGCAGGATGCTGCTGAGCGCGATGATCAAAGCCAAGCTATCCATATCGACCTGATCGCTGCTTAGGGAACTGACGCTGTGCTCGTGAATATGGAAACGGGCCGCCGCCATGCCGGTGTAATGCATGCCCGCGATTGCCGCCCCCATGATCAGAGCGCTCGCCCATTTATAAAGGAGGCGGCTGCCTTCCTGCCGAAGCTCCCGCATCAGCGCGAGCGCCGCCATCGAGGCGGTAATGGCAATGATGACCGATAACGTGACCAGCCAAGGATTATAACTGATCTTCATCGCCATCGCCGCCATGCCGGTATAGTGCATATCGATCACGCCCGAAGCAAGCAATAATCCTCCGATCAGCAATGCGCGTCGCGTCAAATTTTTCCGGGTCACGGTCCAGAGCGCGATAAACGAAACAAAGATCGGCACGACCATGGAGAGGATAACAAGCGGGATATTATAGGTCATCTGCATCGGCAACTGGAGCGCCAACATGCCGACAAAGTGCATCGACCAAATCCCGATTCCCATCGAAACCGCACCGCCGGCCAGCCAAAAGACCCGCAATCTGCCGTTCGCCAAGTGAATTCTGCCGGCCAAATTGAGCGCCGAGTATGAAGCGAGTACCGAGATGATGCAGGAGACAATGACAAGTCCGATATTATATGTGCCTTGTACGGTTTCCATGTTCTCCTCCTTTCATGCCTTCCGTTTTAAAAGCGTATATTTTCAACAATACGAAGCTATCCAATATATCGGTAGCCCGAGACTTTTTCTACAGCGCACAACCAATAAATCCCACTTTAGGACTGCCGGTTCGGGCAAAAGGGAAAAAGGTCCGGGTATTCAGTCAGCTAGGGCGTGTACGCAAACTCCGTCAGGAGCAGATTGAGCTGAATTTTCGTTCTCGGCAAGGAATTTTTCCGAAGGCGTGCCGGGGCACGTCAAGGGAAAATGACGCCGCGTCGCTGGAATCGTACACGGTTTAAGTACGAATCCAGAAGAGGGCGAAAAGGCAGGTCAAGATGCATGGCGTTGAGTTTGCGTACACGCCCTAGTACCCTTTCAACTCTTAATCATAGGATTACGTTTAGTGTTGACAAGGTACCCGCTCATCCTCCAGATAGAAGCGAAGCTCCGTGTAGATCCCGATGATTTCCCGCATCGGCATTCGAACCAATCCGCTGGAAGACGGTGCGACGAAGTCGATAACGCCGTCGACTGCCGATTCCGGCTGAAACCCCCAATCGGCTTTTTTGCGTCCGGTGAACTCGGCATAGACGCCTTTTCCTACGTAACAGGCTACTTTGGGCAGATACTCAGTCAGCTTGGCACGCAAAATTTTGCGGCCTTCCCGATATTCCTCGCGGTCGATATCCTCGACGCCGCGCGTCGGGCGGGCTACGATATTGGTAAAGCCGAAGCCGAGTTTCAACAGATCGCGATCCTCGGTCGGCGAGTAGCGGCGCGAGGTTAGCTTGGAGTCTTCGAGGATACGCCAGAAGTTGTTGCGCGGGTTCGCATAATGATGTCCGGTTTCACCCGAACGCAAGCTTGGATTGAAACCAATGAACAATACGGACAATCCGTAATCCAAATGATCTTCGATTTCCGGCATGGCAGCCATCCGCCCTTTCGTCGTTAAAAGTCGGTCAAGAATATTCGGCCGTAACGGCCTTCATGCTATCCGGAAAGTCACGTATGCGGGAGAGGCCAGAAGGCTTCTAGTACCTTGTCAACGCTAGTTGAAAGGCTTCTGGCCGCGTCGGACTTTCTCCGGCATGCTTTGCAAGTCTCCTATTTCGTATAACGCGGCCCGGGGCTCTGCGGTTCACTTTACTTTCGTTATTTTTAGAGTTACCGTTAAAGAATGAATGGCTTCAAATGAATGAACCTACCTATCATACAAGGAGTCGATCGAATGCACCAGCCGGATCAACCACTTCACGACTTTTCCGTTGAAGGCGATGCATCTTCGGCAAAAGTTCTTATCGTAACCGCCGTCGAGGCGGAACGGGACGCTGTATTGGCGGGCCTGGGAGGCGATGAACGCTTCGTTGTCGTCGCGGGCGGCGTAGGTCCGGCAGCAGTCGCTGCCGGAACTTCGCGCGCGCTCATGAACGGCGTTTACAGCCGCGTGATCAGCGCAGGCATAGCCGGCGGCTTCGCGGGCCTCGCCGCGGTCGGCTCGCTCGTCGTGGCGAGCCGAATGGTTGCGGCCGATCTGGGCTCGGATAGCCCGGAAGGCTTTATTTCCGTGGACGAGCTGGGATTCGGCTCGTCGATCATTCAGGCCGAGGACGCGGTCTCGGCCTCTCTTGCAGGCGCGCTTCGAAGCGCAGGGCTTCAAGCGTGCCTGGCTCCGATCGTGACGGTGTCCACGACGACCGGCACGCTTGAAGGCGCGCAATCTCTTGCCGCGCGCGTGCCCGGCGCGGCGGCGGAAGGCATGGAAGGCTTCGGCGTGGCGGAAGCCGCCCGGCAGTTCGGTCTGCCCGCGCTGGAACTGCGGGCGATCTCGAACGCGGTCGGCCCGCGCGATCGCGGAGCCTGGAAGATCGGCGAAGCGCTCGGTGCGCTTCGTCGGGCAAGCTCAATTTTACCGGAGGTGTTTTTCGCTTGAAGATTGCATTTTCCCCTTGTCCCAATGATACATTCGTGTTCCACGCTCTTGCGCATGGTCTTATCGACGGTGCCCCGGAGCTTGAAGTCACCTACGCCGACATCGACGTCACCAATAACTGGGCGGCGGCCGGCGAAGGTCCGGAGGTCATGAAGATTTCCTATGCCGCCCTGCCTTGGGTGCTGAACGATTACGCGCTTATTCCTTGCGGAGGCGCGCTGGGTCGCGGCTGCGGTCCGCTGGTTCTGACGAAGGACGCGGCAGCTCCGAGCGATCTGTCCGGCAAACGCATCGCGGTGCCGAGCGAACGTTCAACGGCTTATCTGCTTTTCCGTCTCTGGGCGGCGCAAAGTATTCCGGGCGGCATCGGCGAAGTGGTCGTCATGCCGTTCGACAAAATCATGCCCGCCGTGCAAAACGGCGAAATCGACGCGGGTCTCGTGATCCACGAAGCCCGTTTCACTTACCAAAATTACGGATTGCATAAGCTTGCCGACATGGGCGACTGGTGGGAATCCGATACCGGACTTCCGATTCCGCTCGGCGCGATTATCGCCAAACGCGGCGCGGTCGATCCGAAGTCCATCGCGGAATGGGTTCGCGCTTCCGTCGAATATGCGTGGGCGAATCCGGAAGCTTCCCGCGATTATGTGCTTGAACATGCGCAGGAAATGGATTCGACCGTGGCCGATTCGCATATTGCGCTCTACGTCAACGAATTCACGGCCGATCTCGGCGAAGACGGCTATGCCGCGATTCGCTCGCTGCTGACGCGCGCCGCTCGCGAAGGCCTGGTACCGGCGTTTGACGAGAAGTTGCTGGACTTCGTTTAATGATTTCATGTTCAAATGAAAAGACCTACGCTCTCCATAGGAGATCGCATAGGTCTTTTTTCAACAAAAGGAATTTTAAGGGTTGAATAAAGCAAGCAGCGTTTATTTATAAGTAGATCCATTTTTATCGAATCCCGCGGGGTGCGAAAGGAGGTAACGCCTCAAGCACGATCGTTTCGAAGTCAATCGACACTTGATCCAAGACGGATGTCGTTCAACTTTACCAAGAAACGGAGGCGTTTATCATTCTTATCCCTATCGTTCGAAATCAACGAAAAACAATACAATTAATTAGCTTTTGCGCACTTTTTTCATTAGTTTCTGTTGGCTTCCCCTTATCTTCCGTTCAAGCAACTGACTCAGCTTCCGCTGAACAACAAGCGAGCGGTTCGAAAACTTACGTTGCGTACATGCAAGGTTATCCAGACGGCATGTTTCGACCGGAAAAAGGACTCATGCGATCCGAAATCGCTTCCATCTTGCACCGCACTCTTATCAGCCCGATCGCAGCCAAGGAAATACGTTTCAACGACGTGCCTGCTACGAATTGGGCTTTCAAAGATATTGCTTTAGTCGTTTCAAACGGCTGGATGGAAGGAACGAGTCGTTCGAATTTTTCTCCCAACCAAGAGGTTACGCGGGCAGAAATGGCTCAGATTTTGATGAATGTGTACGATTGGACATCTGCTTCACCGAAAACTTTCGCTGACGTAAGTGGTCACTGGGCCGAAAAAGCTATCGGTGCAGCGGCCGCACAAGGCGTGCTTCCCGGCTATGAGGACGGTTCGTTTCGTCCGGATCAGCCGATCACCCGCGTTGAAACCGCTAAACTTTTCAACCGTTTGACGCAGCGTCCAGCCGGTCCGCAGTTGCCGATGACCTGGAGCGACGTCCCGGTTTCTACGCCGGATTACGGAGAGATCATGGCCGCTTCAATCGATCATCTCTTACCCGAATGAATCAGTGACCCTGCCTAACTTTCGGCATAAAAATCATATCGTTATTTGAAATAGCACCACTCAAGCCGATCCCGTAAGAGATCGGCTTTTTGATATAGCTTTTAAAAGAATATTTCCGTCTACTCGTACAACTCCGGCCTGCGATCTTCAAACACCGGAATTCTTCCCCGCGCCTTGATCACTTCCGCCATATCGATATCCGCGGTTAGAAATTCGTCGCTCTCGCCGGCTTCCGCAACGATCTCGCCCCAAGGCCCGATCACCATGGAATGTCCCGCGAAAACATTCGAAGGATCGCTGCCGCTCCGGTTGCAGGCGATTACCCAGCATTGGTTCTCGATCGCCCTGGCGATCAGCAAGGCGCGCCAATGTTCCAGACGCGCCAGCGGCCACTGGGCGACTACGAACAACGCTTCCGCTCCCGACGACATATGCGTCCGAATCCATTCGGGAAAACGGATATCGTAACAAACCGCGCCCGCGCTGCGGATGCTGCCCAACTCGAACAATCCTTTTTCGCTGCCGGACCGCAAATAGAGATGTTCGTCCATCAGCTTGAACAAATGGGCTTTGTCGTACTCGCCGATCGGCTGTCCTTCGCGGTCGTAAACGAGCAAAGTGTTATACACGCCGTCTCTTGTGCGCTTGGCGGTAGAACCTCCCACCAGATATACGCCGTAGCGCCGGGCCGCCTTTGACAGAAAATCTTTGGTACGCCCGGCTCCTTCCTCCGCAATCTCGTCCAGCCGCGTAAGATCGTAACCGATCGTCCATAATTCGGGGAGTACGATCACATCCGGCGCATCCTTCATCGCGCGTTCCAGCAATTCTTCCATTTTCGCATAATTAGCTTCCGGATTTCCGAATAGGACATCATGTTGAATACAGGTGACTTTCCGTTTATTCACGACGTTTCCTCCGTTTCGCATCAGGCTTTACTTTTACGGCTGGAGCCTTTATGATCTGGGGCTGTACACACTCTATTCGCAAAGAAGGTGTTTCCGTGAAAACCTTTACGTCTTCGGCTGCTTTGGATCGTCTGCCCCGGCAGTTTTTCGCATCGCTTGTGGCCGACGTCTCGCGCGTTGCTTCGCAAGGACACGATATCATCAACTTGGGACAAGGCAATCCGGATCGTCCCACGCCGGAGCATATCGTCGCAGCGTTGGAACAAGCAGGCCGTGATCCGCTGAATCATCGGTATCCGCCGTTTCGCGGGTTTGACTATTTGAAAGAAGCCGCCGCCGAGTTCTATCGACGGGAATACGAAGTCGAGCTGCACCCGGAAAAAGAAATCGCGATCTTGTTCGGCGGCAAATCGGGATTGATCGAAGCCGCGCAATGTTTGCTGAATCCCGGCGATGTCGCGCTGGTTCCGGACCCCGGCTACCCGGATTATTGGTCGGGCATCGAGCTGGCCGGCGGACGGATGCAGCCGATGCCGTTGTTAGCAGAGAATGGTTTCCTTCCCGATTACGATGCGATTCCGCCGGAAGCTCTTCAGCTTGCGAAGCTGATGTTTCTCAATTACCCGAATAACCCGACCGGGGCGACAGCTTCCTTCGAATTCATGGCCGAAACGGCCTCTTTTGCGCAGCGTCATGATCTCTGCGTCGTCCATGACTTCGCTTACGGCGCAATCGGATTCGACGGCACTAAGCCGCCGAGCTTCCTGCAAGCGCCCGGAGCCAAAGAAACCGGAATTGAAATCTACACTCTGTCCAAAACGTACAACATGGCCGGATGGCGGGTCGCTTTCGCGGCAGGCAATCCGAGCGTAATCGCAATGCTCAATCTGCTGCAAGACCATCTGCATGTCAGCTTATTCGGAGCCGTTCAAGCAGCAGCCGCCGAAGCTTTATTAGGGCCGCAACATTGCGTAAACGAACTGGTTGCTCGGTACGAATCGCGCAGGAATACCTTGATCGAAGGCCTGCGCGGCATCGGTTGGGACGTTCCGATGCCGACCGGCTCGTTTTTTGCATGGTTACCGGTTCCCGCGGGACATAACTCGACTTCGTTTGCTTCGCTGCTGCTCGAACGCGCCCATGTCGCGGTTGCGCCGGGCGTCGGCTTCGGTGCGCACGGAGAAGGTTACGTTCGCGTCGGACTGCTCACCGAAGAGGATCGGCTGCTCGAAGCCGTGCATCGGATCGGCCGATTGGACTTGTTCCAACGTTGACCGGGCCGTTGACAGCTACAGGTCAAGCATGGCATAATTCAGGCATATGCTTTACTTATACGTGATGAATAGAACATCTTATCAAGAGCAGGCGGAGGGAAAAGCCCGATGAAGCCCGGCAACCGACCCTTTACGGGGCACGGTGCTAATTCTTGCTCGTTCATTCGAATCCTGCTTATTTTTTGCGCGGACGAATGAACGGAGAGATAAGAAGAGACCTTCGCCCATTCGAGCCTCTTCTTGATGATAAGAAGAGGCTTTTTGATGTCTTTTTTTCAAAGGGACAAGCCTCTACAATCCGCGTAAGCCCGGCATTGCCGGTTCTTATATCGGGAAAAGCACGCGGTCCCTGCCGCAGGCTTTTCTCCGCGGACGCGTTCGGCTTATGCCGAATGCGTCCAGCTTGCCGAAATGTCACTCCGTCCCTTCACCGACGCGCATCCGGATCGGTCGCTCCGATCCCGGCTGCAAAAAACGACTGATTCCATCCTCAAATGCAATCATCCGGACCGTCGGTGCTTTCGGAATAGAGGCCTGCCCCGAATACGAGCTTTCCCGGCTCGTTTCAAGGCAGGCCTTTTTCCGCTGCTTATGCGTTTTGCCGCTGCTTATGCTTCGCTTTTCCTTTTGCCCGCATGGCCTTGCAAGCCCGGTTAGACTTCCCCCGCCATCTCCCGTTGGAACTTGGCAATGGCTTCGTATTCGTTCTCCAGGCTGCGTGAAACGGAAATGAAGATCGGCAGCAGATGCTTGTATACCCTCGCATGCTCGTCAACCGGCTCATGCCGATGCGTACCGCCGATCATCGACTCGACCACGTCGAGCGACGGCACGCGGCCAAGCGCATACAGACCCAGCACCGCCGCGCCCAAGCAGGAGCTTTCGAAGCTTTCCGGCACCATGACTTCCTGATCGAAAATGTCCGCCATCATCTGACGCCACAGCGGCGATCGGGCAAACCCTCCGGTCGCATGAATCTTTTGCGGGCGCCCGATCTGTTCTTCCATCGCCAACATGACCGTATACAGGTTGAAAATGACGCCTTCGAGAACCGAACGGATCATATGCTCTTTCTTATGATTCATCGTCAGCCCGAAAAACGAGCCTCTCGCATCCGGATTCCACAACGGCGCTCGCTCGCCTGTCAGATACGGATGGAACAACAATCCTTCCGATCCCGGACGAACCTGCTCGGCAATCCGCGTGAGTACATCATAAGGATCAATTCCGAGCCGCTTGGCCGTTTCCACTTCCGAAGCCGCGAACTCGTCCCGCACCCAACGGAACAGCATCCCGCCGTTGTTGACCGGACCGCCGATGACCCAGAGTTCCGGAGCCAAAGCATAACAGAAAAAGCGCCCTTTGGGATCGGTTACCGGACGGTCGACCACGGTTCGGATCGCGCCGCTTGTGCCGATCGTGGCCGCGACGACGCCGGGGCGAATCGCGCCTACGCCGAGGTTCGACAGCACGCCGTCGCTCGCGCCCACGACGAACGGCGTCTCCACGCCCAAACCCAGCTCGCTCGCGACCGCCGGCTGCAAGCCGCTGACCACGTGCGTCGTCGGTACGGGTTGCGACAACCGCTCCGGCGTCACGCCTGCAAGCGCAAGTGCTTCCTCGTCCCAGTCCAGCATTTCCAGATTGAATAGTCCCGTCGCCGACGCGATGGAATGATCGACCACATATTCGCCGAACAATCGGAAAAAGACATACTCTTTGATCGAAATAAACTTATCGCACCGCTCAAACAGTTCCGTACGATCATGCCGCAGCCAAAGCAATTTCGCCAGCGGAGACATCGGATGAATCGGCGTGCCTGTCCGCAAATAAATCTCGTGTCCGTTCAGCTCCGACTTCAGCTTTTTCGTCCAGGCCGCGCTTCGGTTGTCCGCCCAGGTGATGCACGCCGTCAGCGGATTACCCGTCTCGTCGACGCCGATCAGGCTGTGCATCGCGGAACTGAAAGCAACGAGCAGGATCTGATCGGGTTTGGCTTGCGCAACGCGTACGGCTCCCGCAACCGCTTGCACGACTGCCCGATAAATTTCGTCCGGATCTTGTTCAGCGATCGAGGGGGACGGCGTATGCAGCGGATATCCGACCGTTTCCTGCGCAATGACCTCCCCGTTTTCCTTGAAAAGTACAGCCTTCGTGCTTGTCGTTCCGATATCCACGCCGATCATCCATTGTTCGCTCATGCTTCAGTCTTCATCCTTTCGTATGCGGCAACCCGCCTTTTTCTCAAGACAAACTGCGTCCCAATGTTTCATCCGAATCGTCGAAATAAGCGCGAACGATCTGCCCGATTTGCTCTTCGTCGCCCGAACGCAGTCCTTCGATCACGGTCCGGTGCTTGTCCGCGATCCACTCCATTCGTTCGTTGCCCTGCTTAAAACCATTATCCGTCGTCAGCAAAATAACCGTCATGACGATCGGGCGGATATTGTTCCATAAATGCAAAATGCGGGTATGTCCTGCCCCCTGCACGATACGCTCATGAAAAGAAAAGTCTTGATAAGCAAATTCTACGCAGTCGCCGTGCTTGATCGCCAGTTTCATCCGATCGATCCCCTGCTCCAGACGCATGATCAACGCTTCATTGTCTTGCTTGGCCAACCGCTGCTGCGCAAAGCTTTCGATCAGATAACGCACGTCGTAAAGTTCTTTGATCGCCGCGAGATCGAGGCCGATCACGACCGCGCCCATGCGTTCCAAACGGATCAAGCCTTCGCCCGCCAACATTTTAAGCGCTTCCCGAACAGGTGAACGACTGGCGCCGAACAGCTCGGCTACTTTGTTTTCCGAAATCACTTCTCCGGGCCGGATCTCTTCGTTGATAATTTGCAGTCGCAGCCGACTCGCGATCGATTCGCCGAGCGAAACTCCTTGAAGCCAAGCCGAAGGATATTGCATCATTAAACGACTCCTTGTGAACGAAATCAATCCGGCGCGCGATGTGCAGTCGTCGACGCCGGATTTCGTTTTTCGGTTGTTCCCGCTTGTTGCCCGTTGCGGATCAGTCTTCCTTGACTACCGCGTGGCCGCCGAACTCGTTGCGCAGCGCCGCCACGACTTTGCCGTGGAACGTGTCGTTCTCCAACGAGCGGTAACGCATCAACAGCGACAGCGCGATAACCGGAGTGCTGACTTCGAGGTCGAGCGCTTCTTGCACGGTCCATTTGCCTTCGCCGGAGCTTTGCATCACGCCGCGGATTTCGTCCAGGTTGGGGTCTTTGGAAAAAGCGTTTTGCGTCAGTTCCATCAGCCAGCTGCGGATCACCGAACCGTTCGACCAAACGCGGGCCACGGCTTCGTGGTCATAGTCGAACGCGCTTTTTTCCAACACTTCAAAGCCTTCGCCGATCGCTTGCATCATGCCGTATTCGATGCCGTTATGCACCATTTTCAAGTAATGCCCGCTTCCGCTCGGTCCGGTGTACAGGTAGCCGTTCTCGACCGCCAGGTCTTTGAACAGGGGTTCGATCACGGCAAACGCGTCTTTGTCGCCGCCGATCATGAAACAACCGCCGTTTTGCGCGCCCGACATTCCGCCGCTCGTGCCGGCGTCGAAGAAGAAGATGCCTTTGCGCCCCAGCGTCTCGGAACGGCGGATCGAATCTTTGTACTGCGAGTTGCCGCCGTCGATGATGATATCTCCTTCTTCAAGCAGCTCGGACAGTCCGTCCAGTACGCCGTCAACGATAGGTCCGGCAGGAACCATGACCCAAACCACGCGCGGTTTCGGCAATTGCGCAACGAGTTCCGCTACGGATTCTGCCGCTACCGCGCCTTTCTGCGCCAGTTCGCGTCCAGGCTCAGGATTGACGTCGTTCACGACCACGCCGTGTCCGTTCTCCAAAAGGTTCAACACGAGGTTGTAGCCCATTTTGCCGAGTCCGATCATACCGATATTCATAAAAGTCCACTCCCTCTTCTATTTGTATGGTTTGTATACCTGTATACAAGTTACTTGTTTATCTTACTGCTGTATTACCCAACTTGTAAAGAGGGGAGGTCCTATTCGTTGGGTGAAGCGGGGGCGCTGCGAGAGAAATTCAGTTCAATTCGCTGTCTCACTTGGAAAAGTCGATTGAAAGTTTGAGTTGAAGTTTTCCAAGTTCAAAGGCATCTTGAACTGAATTTCTCTCTCCGCTAAGGCTTCAAATTAGAATAGGGTTTGGGGAATGAAATTAGGGCGTGTTTTTCTTCTTTAAGACAATTTCTCGCCTTTGCCGCTCAAGATTTTCATCGTTCCGTTCTCGTAACCGACTTCGTAAACGGATCGATAGGTCGAGTAGGTCATGCCGTATTCGCTGCTTTCCCAAGCCGTAAGGAAAACAGTGACTTCCACGTTGTCCTCGTTTTGCGCCGAATCGATCGAGTCGATCCATACGCTGTACGTATTGTCGTAGCCGGTGACGAAATCCGAATAACCGGTACCTTTTTGCCACCGGCTTCCCAGCAGGTCATACGCGTCGCTGTAGTACTGCATGGATATATGGTCGTAAAAAGCCTGAACCGTATATTCCGCTTGTTCCTGCGCGGCGGCTTGTTCGACGCGCCGGGTTTCTTCGGCCTCGGCCAGACGCTTGGCTTCCGCAGCTTGCGCTTCTTGCTCTTTTTTACGGGTTTCCGCTTCCGCTTTTGCCGATTCGATCAGGCCGTTCAGCGCAAGCAGACCGGAATCGGCAGGCGCATAATTCAACCCTTGTTCGACGGCTTTGGTCGCGGAGGCGAAACTTTGGTTTTGCAGAAGCGAATTGGCTTGCTTCGAACTTACTTCCACGATTTGCTTTACGATGATCGCGCGTACTTCTTCCGCTTCGGTCGTATCGATCTCTTTAATCTTATCGAGCAAAGGAGCAAGCGCCGTCACGTTGTCCAGGCTTTGTGCCTCTTTTCCGGTACGCATAACGGTCAAAAGATTCTTTTGCCGTAAAAATTCCGCTTTTTCACGATCCAACAATACGCTCGAACGTTCGCCCAGCTCCGTCTCAACCGTCTCAAGAAGTTGTTGAGCCCCGTTCAAATCGTCGCTTTCGATCTTGGCGCTTACCTGTTGAAGTTCAATTTGAATACGCTCAGCCGTCTCGAGATAGCCCAGATCCGTATCGACCGAAGCCTCGTCGTTATTTAAGGCAGAAACCTGATTCAGACTATCGCGAGCAGCCGTATAGTCTCCATTTATCGCAAATGCTTCGGCATCCGCTCGGAACTTGGCAGATTGCTCGCCGATATTCGCTTTGTATTGATTCCATGCGTAAATACCCCCAACAATCAACAAAACCAATAAAGCGAGCGAAAACCAAGAACCGTTCCGCGAAAAAAACGACGGTTTCGACTCCGGGTAGCGATAATTTTCGGCATTCGCGGAAGGTTTGCCTTCGGATAAAAGGACGGAAGGCAGAACCGCAGGAATCTGCTCTATAGGCTTCTCCGCAGGCTCGGGTTTCTTTTTGCCGAGATCGATAACGGGCCGTTCCGGCGTACTTGAGTTCAAACGGGTTCCGCATGAAAAACAATACGCCGCGCCTTGCGGCTGCTGCGCTCCGCATTTGTTGCAATACATATTTAGATCCCTCCCGGAAATAGGCGCTTCATCATGGTCGGTAAAGGCATTCCGGGACATAAGACCCCTTGATGCTTGTTCGACTGCTTCTAATGTAGCATATTCATGAATGTTTAGGACAATATTTCCTTACGCCCCAACTTCTTTATCGCCTTCTTCCTGTAGTGTCGCGCATTTTTCCCCTTACAGATTTGGCATGCAATCATAGAGCTGCTCCCTACGTCAAAAAGACTCCTTTTACTCGGCATGTTTGCCGGATCAAGGAGTCTTTCGCATGACTTTCTAATCTTACGTTTCGTACTGCACTTCATGATTTGCCCGGTCGGGTGCTCCTTCATTTTTCAACGCCCGAATCCCAAGCGCCAGCGCGCCTTTCAATCCCGATTGCGTGCCCAGCCCCGGACTGACGATATAATCGTCCAACCCTTCGGCAAGTTCCGGCGCGGCGACGTAGCCGTTCAGCAGCTCGGCGACGCGCCGGCGGATCAGCGGCAGCAAATGCTTCTGCTGCATCACTCCGCCGCCCAGAATGATTTTGCGCGGCGAGAGCAGCAAGATCGTCGTCGCGACGGACTCGGCGATATAATGCGCTTCGATCTCCCAAGCCGGATGATCCGGCGCAAGCTCGTGCCCCGGGACACCCCATCGTTCTTCGATCGCCGGACCCGAAGCCATGCCTTCCAGGCAATCGCCGTGATAAGGGCATCGGCCCGCGAACCCGTCGTTCGGATGGCGGCGAACCGGCACGTGTCCGCCTTCGGGATGCAGAAGACCGTGCAGCAACCGTCCTCCCGCATATACGCCCACGCCGACGCCCGTTCCGATCGTGTAATACGCGCAATCGTTCAATCCCCGCGCCGCGCCCCACATGGCTTCCCCGTAAGCGGCGGCGTTTACGTCGGTATCCCAACCGCAAGGCACGTCGAACGAACGCCGCAGCGTGCCCAAAAAGTCGAAGCCGCTCCAACCCGGCTTGGGCGTGGTGGTCACGAAACCGTACGTCTCGCTGCCCGTGCGCAAGTCGATCGGACCGAACGAACCGATGCCGATCGCCTGCACGTTTTTGCCTTCGAAATAATCGATCACCCGGCGCAGCGTTTCTTCCGGCTGCACAGTAGGAAAACTTATCCGGTCCGTAATATTGCCGTCCGGGGTTCCGATTCCGCAAACGAACTTGGTCCCTCCCGCTTCGATCGCGCCGATGACCGCGGAAGCGTCTATCGCGCGCTCCGTCTTGTTCGAATCTCGATCCGTCACGGGTCAGTCCTCCTTCGAAACCGGCTTGCAGTTGGCCGTTTCGGAAACGGCACCGTTCTCCGGAACGAATCCGGCGGAGCTTTGAATCTTCCGGATCGCGACAGTGCGGAAGACCATGCCGTCCTCGTCGCCGAATGCCGATAAGCGATCCGCTTCGGGTTCCGGAAAGATCAGGTCGGTCATCGCGAGACGTCCGTCGCCTTCGAACGCTTCCACCGAAGAGCGGTCGACGAAGATCCTTAGACACGTATCGGATGCGACCGCTGCGTACGCCTGACCGGATGCCTCCGAAGTTTCCGACTCCGACCGCGCCTTTTGCGCCGAAGCCGAAGGTACGGAAGTCCGAGCCGAATGACGGTCCGCGAAATGCTCGTAAAAATCGCTCTCGCCCGCTTCGCTGCGGTCGATATACAACTCGTTCGCGTCGGCATCGAACCCGACCGACGTGCCGCACCGCTCTCCTTCACGCAGCCGGAATCCGAACGATTGTCCCGCCTGCGCTTGTACCTCCAATTCGAACGCATCCAACCGCAGCGGCTTCAGCGCTCCGCGCAGTTCGCTCAACGATACGTTTTGCAGTTCCAATACCGGCACCCGCGCCGCTTCGACTTCCCGGGCCGGACGCTGCATCAACGTCTCGACGCCGCATACCGTCTCCAGCGTCAATTCTCTCGGCAGCGTCATCGCGCCGCGCCAACCGTCGGTCGGCGTCGAATTCGCGTAGCGCCAATTACTCATCCAGCCCACGTACAGCCGTCTGCCGTCTTCGGCCGGCATGTCCGACCAGCTCACGCCGGCATAATTGTCGCGTCCGTGATCAAGCCAGCGGACTTCGCTGGACGCTTCATCCGGCATGAACGTCTCGCCGTCGAAATCGCCCGTGAAATACTGCGTCCGCGACCCTTCTTTGCCCGATCCGTTGTCGCCGATGCTGACCAGCAGCACCCAGCGGCTGTTCGACGGATCGCCGTCGACGGGCAGCTCGAACAAATCCGGGCATTCCCATACGCCGTCGTGCGAACCGATCCCGTCGCCGAAGTCGCTGCCGAACGTCCAATTTTTCAAATTCGGCGACCGATAGAACGATACGATTTGCCCGCAGGCGAGCACCATGATCCACTGCCGCGTCTGTTCGTGCCAAAATACCTTCGGGTCGCGGAAATCCGGCCAGCCTTCGCGTTTCAGAACGGGATTGCCTTCATATTTATTCCAAGTACGCCCTTTGTCCCGGCTGTAAGCCAGACTCTGCGTTTGCACGGTCGGCATTCCCGGACGCTCGAGATGATGGGTGAAAATCGCGATCAACCCCGGTCCGTCCGGGAAAAAGCCGGTCGTATTGTGCGTATCCACTACCGCGCTGCCCGAAAAAATCGTGCCGTGTTCGTCCGGTTCGATCGCGACCGGCAGCTCCTCCCAATCGATCAGATTGCGCGTCACCGCGTGTCCCCAGTGCATGGGTCCCCATGTCGTGCCGAACGGATGATGTTGGAAAAACAAATGGTACTCCCCGTCGAAAAACACCATGCCGTTCGGATCGTTCATCCAGTGCTTTGCCGGCGAAAAGTGATAAATGCCCCGGTAATCGGGCGTTGTCGCTTGTATCGTCATCGTTGATAAGCCTCCCGTGCTTCTTTTTCTCGGATCTCTTTATCGCCCCGCCGACGATTCTTTAAGGCTGGGCGACGCTGCGGTCATAACCTTCCTGACGGATCTTGAGCCATTCTTGCAATCCCAAACGATCCAGCTCTTGCAGATATTCGTTCCACTCGCTGTCGACTTTGCCGTTCTGGTACCATTCCGTGCGTTTGCGCAGCATGTACGGGAACAGGTCGGCTTCGATCGTGGACAGCCGGTCCAGTTCGTCGATGCTGAAAAAGACGTTCGGATACGTGTTTTCGGCGGTCATATGCGGTACGAGCACTTTTTTCATCAGATCCATGCGCCATTTGGCATCATCCGGCATGGTCGTGTACGTGCCGAAGTATTCGTCGAGAATCGCCAGCGGTCCGCCGATGCTCGTCTTTTGGCGCACTTCGACCGGAGCCGAGCCTTCGAGCGGCAGATGCTTGAGCATTTGCTTGCTTTCGTCGAATTCGAAAATGTTCTGCTGATTCTCGTCGCCGTACGTGCCCCAGTTATCCTGAACGGATTGAAGCGGGTCGTAGAGCGCGTCTACCCATTTGGCCGTCGTTTCCAACTGTTGGTTGGTACTAGTGACGACCATCGAACCCCGCATGAAGCCCATGCCGTTATTGCGCGTCACATTCACTTCGCCGCTCGGCCCCGCCACCGGCGGCATCAGGTCGTATTTGTCGTTCATGCCCGTAATGTTCGCTTTGTCCCAAGTGAAGTACAACCCGTAACGGTCGTCTTTGCCTTTGGCGACGTACGTATTCCAATCCTGCTGGAACGATTCGATGTCGATCAGTCCGTTGTCGTACAGATCGTACACGTAATTGACCGCGTCTTTATAGCCCTGTTCCGTGCCGGTGAAGATCACTTTGCCGTCATCGCTCACGACCAAGTGGTCCGGATTTTCGCCCAGGCCGAACGCCGCGAACAGGAACGTCAGGTTTTCGCCGCCCGGCTTGTCGATAAACGACAGCGGAATTTCGTCGGCTTCGCCGTTGCCGTTCGGATCCTGCGTTTTGAAGGCGACCAGCGTCTCTTTGAGTTCCTCCGTGGTCGTCGGCATCTCAAGTCCCAGCTTGTCCAGCCATTCGACGTTGATCCACGGCATATTGTCGACCGCTTGGATGCGTTCTTTGTCCGCTCCGAGTTCTTCGATCCACGGGAACGCGTAGATATGGCCGTCCGGCGCCGTAATCATCGCCCGGTATTCGGGATTTTCGTCCAGCACTTTTTTGAGGTTCGGCATCTGCCCGTCGATCAGTTCTTCCAACGGCACGATCGCTCCGTCTTTCGCCAGCTTCAGCAGGTCATAGTCGCTATATTCCGCGGCAAAGACGGCATCCGGCAGATCGCCGCTGGCCATTGCCAGGTTGCGTTTTTCCACGAATACGTCGCTGGTGTAGCTGGTCCAATCGATATGCACGCCCGTTTTTTCTTCAAGCCGTTTGACGATCAGCTTCTCGTTCGGGTCGGCAGGAGCGAGCGGCGAGCTGGAGGTCAGCAGGCGCAAAATCGGTTTGCCGTCGGCAGTCTGCTGAGGTTCGGACGATCCGCCTCCGCAGGCGGTGACCAGCAGAACGGTCGACAACGCGGATGCGGCGAGCGCTTGTTTCCAGTGGGGCAGGCGAAGTTTTTTCATAACCAAATTCCTCCTTGGGATGATGGATGCGCAAGCGGCCTTATTTCAGAGAGCCGACCATGACGCCTTTTTCGAAATACTTTTGGAAAAACGGATACATGACGATCAGCGGCAAGCTGGAAATCACGATCGACGAGTATTTGATCATTTCCGACAAGCGCTTCAGTTCCGCCATCGCCTGCTGATCGCCGATCATCCCCGGTGCCGCCTGATTCTGGATCAGGATCGAACGCAGCACGAGTTGAAGCGGGAACAGTTTGGAATTTTCGAGATAAATCATGGCGTCGAAGTACGAGTTCCACTGCCCGACGAACGCGTACAGCGCCAGCACGAACATGATCGGCTTGGACAGCGGAATGACGATGCGCATGAAGATTTTGAATTCGGACGCGCCGTCGACGTTCGCGGCTTCTTTGAGTTCTTTGGGGATGCTTTTGAAAAAAGTCCGGGCCAAAATGATATTCCATACGTTGACGGCTCCGGGAATGATCAGCGCCCACGGCGTATCGAGCATGCCGAGCTGGCGGATCAGGAGGTATGTAGGAATCAGACCTCCTCCGAAAAACATCGTGATGAGGAACAGCGTCATGACCAGCTTGCGTCCCGCCAGCGTATCGTCGGCGAGCGCATACCCCGCGCAGATCGACACCAGCACCGTGAAGATTGCGAACGCGCCGGCATACAGCAGCGAGTTGAAAAATCCGCGGATCATGGCGTCGTTGCTCAATATTTTCCGATACCCCTCCAGGCTCCAGTCGGACGGATTAAGCGATAACCCCCGGTTGAGCAGCACGGTCGGGTCCATGAACGACGCGACGATGATATACACGAACGGAACCACCACGACCAGTACGGCCAGCGTCAGGAACAATCCGTTCAGTACCAGCAGGAAGCGGTCGAACGGCGTATTTTTGACAGTCATCGGATGTTCTCCTTTCCGCTTCTTTTAATAAAGCCCCTGATTGTCGTTGAGCTTTTTGACCACGAAGTTCACGGTAAGCAGCAGGATGACGTTGATGACCGAATTGAACAGTCCCACCGCCGCCGAGTACGAATAATCGCCCGATTGCAGACCGACTTTGTAGACGTACGTCGCAATGATTTCCGAAGACGGAAGGTTCATCGACGTTTGCAGCAGGTACGCTTTTTCGAAACCGATCGACATGATGCCGCCCGCTGCCAGAATGAACACGATCGCCATGATCGGCTTGATCGTCGGCAGGTCGATATGCCAAATTCGGCGCATCAGGCTTGCCCCGTCGAGGCTGGCCGCGTTATGCAGCTCAGGATCGACGCCCGCGAGCGCCGCCACGTAAATGATCGAAGCCCAGCCCGCCGTCGCCCAGATATCCGACAGGATGTACACCCAGCGGAAGTAAGCCGGGTCGGTCATGAACATGAGCGGCTGGCCGAAAATCCAGGTCGCGATCGCGTTGATCGGTCCGGTCGGCGACAAGAAAATGAACAGCATTCCCGCGATAACAACGACCGATACGAAATTGGGCGCGTACAGAAACAATTGAATGTTCTTTTTCGCTCCGGCTTTGCGCACTTGATTAAGCATCAGCGCGAGCAGGATCGGAATCGGGAACCCGAACAGCAATCCGTAAAAGCTCAATTTAAGCGTGTTCATGAAAATGACTTCGAAGTTTGGCGAGAGCAGGAATTTTTCGAAATACTTGAATCCCGCCCATTCGCTGTTCAGAATGCCCCGGATCGGGCTAAACTCCTTGAACGCGATCACGGCTCCGTACATCGGGACATACTTGAAAATCAAGGTCAATAAAAGCGCCGGCATCAGCAAAAGATACAAAAAACCGTTCTTTTTGAACGTTCCCCGTCCGCGGCTTGCCGTTTGTTTTTGTTTGATCAGCGGGCCGCTTTTCCCGGTTTGTGCCGAATTTTGCATTCCCCTTCCTCCATTTCCAGCTAAGGTGCATACGCGAAACTTTTGAAGTTCATCTTCGGCGCCGCGTACAGGCCCGATTAATTTGTCGGCGGAATCAGTAAGGGCTTACATTTCACATTTGACCTATTCCGCGTTTACAATTTACCAGAATAAATATTCATATGTCAATTAATTTTGTAAAAATAATTTTTACATTTGTTTATCCGGATACACATATCCCCTTTTAACAACTTTACAAATGTAACAATCAGATTGCTATTTAACACTTTTTACGATACATTTGACTCATGCGTTAAGCGTATCGAATCTATCGTTCGACGCGGCAAAACCTTCATAACGCGTGAAGGTTTCGATTCGTCCTTGGAAGGAAAGCCATATCTTCGCGCCGCTTTTCGACCGAAAATCCCCGTATTCAACCGAACCGATAAAGGTGGAAAACATCCCATGGCCAAAGAGAAAGTCACGATTCAACATATCGCCGACGCGCTGGGAATCTCCCGCAACACGGCGTCCAAAGCGTTGAACGATACCGGGGGCATTCCTGAAGAAACCCGTGCCCGCGTGATCAAAAAGGCGATCGAGCTGAAATACAAACAGTTCGCCTATATGGAAACCGACGGTCTGCTTCCCAAAAAGACGGGCAATATCGCGCTGCTGACCACGAATATGCCCAATACGTCACATTTCGGCTCTCCGGTCATCAGCGGACTCGAACAGAAGATCAGCATGGAAGGCTATAACCTATCGATCCATATCGTGCGTGACGACGAGCGCGGCGAACGGGCGCTTCCCGTCAACTTCGATGCCGCCGGCGTAGACGGGATCGTCTGCATCGAATTGTTCGACCCCGCGTATAGCCGATTATTGACGGAGCTTGATATTCCCGTCATTTTTATCGACTGCGCGGCCGACGCGTTCTATCCGGATTTCGGCGCCGACGTTTTATTGATGGAAAACGAGCACAGCACCTATGCCCTGACGCGCGATCTGCTTGCCGACGGCTTGACCGAAATCGGATTCGCCGGCGACTATAACCATTGCAAAAGCTTCCGCGAGCGCTGGATCGGCTACGGCCGAGCTTTGGCGGATGCCGGCTTGGACATTCCGCGCGAACAGTCCATTTTGGACGAAGACCGATTTTTCCTGTTCGAGACCGATTGGATGGAACGCAAACTCGAAAGTATCGGGCGGCTGCCGCAGGCCTTCGTATGCGCCAACGACTTTATCGCCGTGCGCCTGATGAAAGCCCTCAAAAACAGCGGCGCGTCCGTTCCCGGCGACGTGCGCGTCTGCGGCTTCGACGACTCGTCCGAATCGCGGATCGTCGAACCCCATTTGACGACCGTGCATATCTACAGCAGCGATATGGGCGTCAAAGCCGGAGAAATGCTGCTATCGCGCATTCGCAATCCCCGGCAGCCGTATCACGTCACGCATGCGTATACGAAGCCGATCTTCCGGGAATCGACGCAGGGCGAACAGATCGGCAATCAAGTTTGACAAGAATTCGGTTGTAACGAAAACTGCGAACAGAAACGGAGCGAATCTTCATGATCAAAAACGAAAAAATAAAAGCTGCCGAAGTCGACGTGACCGGTGTCAACGGCGAGGCGCTCGGCGTCATGCCGACAAGCGAAGCGCTCAAGCTGGCAAAAGAATTGGGCGTGGACCTCGTCTGCACCTCCCTCTACTCCAGCCCGCCGCCGTGCGCTCTTATCTCTTCCGGCAAAGCCAAAGAAGCGAAGCAGCAGGAGAAGAAAGCGGCGCGTCCGGCCAAGATCAAGGAAATCCGGCTGACGGCGAATATCGAAGAACATGACTACGACACGAAAAAGAACCAGGCGCAGCGCATTCTCGAAGGCGGCGATTCGGTTCAGTTCGTGGTCAAGGTATCCGGCAAAGAAGGCGCTAAGGGCAAAGAGCTGCTCGAGGAACTGCTGCGGGATTTAAAAGAAGTCGGCACGAAAAAAACCGGAATTCAAGTCAGCGGCAAACAGGTTGCGGTGCAGGTCGATCCGGTATAAAAGAAAACGAAAAACGCGGCGGCTGCGTCTATGGATTGAGATCAGCCGCTTTTGCTTTTGCATAGGCACAGAAAGGCGGGAGACGAATGAATCACGATCAACAATCCGTTTTGGAGGACGCCCTATATGCGCTGCTCGACGGCACGCGTCTCGGCGAAAAAACACAGATCGCCATGACTCTGCATACCGTCGATGCGAAAGGTTATCCGCATCAGGCCATGGTAAGCGCGGGCGAAGTCGTCGCGGAATCCCGCGAACGCTTGCGCATCGCGTTGTGGATCGGCACGAACACGACAACGAATCTGCTGCGGGACGGCAAAGCGCTGCTCGGCGTCGTTCACGGCGGCGTGTCGTACACGGTCCGGCTTCAAGCCGAAGCGCTGCCCGAGCTGGAAAACGCTAAGCATCCGCGTGCGCGGTTCGCCGCGCATGTGCTCGAAACCCGTGCCGACACCGCCAAATACGCGACGCTGACAAGCGGGATCTCGATTGAATTGAACGACCCGCAGGCCGTTGTCGTCCGGTGGGAAGAAACATTGGAGGAATTGAAAAGCGATGAACGAAACGAATGAAGAGAACGAAAAGACCGTTCGGCAAACGACGACGCCGACGAAAAGCGCCGGCCTGCCGTTCGACTGGAACGGGTTTCCGAAGCTGGACACGCCCCGCCTGATTCTGCGCCAAGCGGTTCACGGCGACAGGGAAGGCTTTTTCGCGCTTTACGCGGACGAAGAAGTAATGCGTTACATGCCGCTCGACCCGTTCGAATCGATTGAGGAAGCGGACGACGAAATGGGCTGGCACGCCCGCATTTTCCGCGAACGAACGGGGCTCCGCTGGATGATCGAAGAAAAGGACACCGGATCTTTCGTCGGCACCTGCGGATTTCTCGGCATCGAGCGACAGCATAACCGGATGGAGATCGGCTACGATCTGGCACGCCAGCATTGGGGCAAAGGCTATATGCCCGAAGCGGTCCGCGCCGTGCTGGGCTTCGGTTTCGGCCCGCTCGCGGCGAACAAGATCGAAGCCCGCGTCGACCCGGACAATGCGGCTTCCGTCCGCCTGATGGACAAGCTCGGGTTCGTGCGGGAAGGCCTGCTGCGCCAGCACGAGTTCGAAAAAGGGCGTTACGTGGACCTTGCGGCTTACGCCATGCTTAAAAGCGATTTCGATTCGCTTCCGTGCTTCTAACCACTTTAACGGTAAAAAACCGGGAACGTTCGCTTGTGCGAACGTTCCCGGTTTTCTTTTTCCACGGAATAACTCTGATTTCACTGTCCGTACCCGTCCGTTCCGCCTTTATATTTCCCGTACGCTCCATAGGCGATGTACGCCGCGCCGATCACAATATAGATATAACGCACCCAACTGAACCAAGTGCCCGGCTCGGCAAGGATTGAAGCCGCGACGCTCACGATGATCGCCATGGCCGCGTTTTCCGCCAAGTGATACTCCGCGCCGTAGCGAACGAGACGGAACGTGATGATTCCCGCCGAAACGAGCATTAATGCCAACATGATATATACGAGCAAATCGATGTTCCTCCTCCGTCTTCTCTTTTATCCCCATTATAGTCGATCTGACGTGCAGGGGCGATGAGCGGGACAGGGAGCATGGATGGATTGACGGCAAAAAAGCATCAAGCCTTTTTGAACCGCCGCTTTTGACCCGTTTGTTATTCGATCACTTCTCCGTGCCAAGCCGTTCGATCAGCGCGGCAAGCAGCTTCGTTCTCGGCACAAGCGTGTCGATGCGCAAATACTCGTCCGCTTCGTGCAGATTCCCTCCTCTTGGTCCCAGCCCGTCGATTGTCGGAATGCCGAGCGCGGAAGTCAGGTTGCCGTCCGAGCCGGAACCGACGTTTTTGCCTATGATCGTTTCGCCGAGCTTGGCCGCTTCTTCAACAACAATCGCGAACAATCGGTCGGAACCTTCCGTCCGGATCGTCGGAGGACGCGTGATGCCGCCGATCAACTCTGTGCTTGTGCCTTCGATGTCGACCGCCGCGGCGATCTCCCGGATGCGTCCATCGTATTCGATCGCCTGCTCCGCCGTTTCCATGCGCAGATCAATCTTGGCAAAAGCGTTCGGCGCGATCGTATTCCCCGATGTCCCGCCTGCCACGATGCCCACATTCACATGCACGCCCGAAGGGGCATCCGTCAGCGCGTGCAGCTTGACGATCTTGTGCGCCAAATCTGCGATCGCACTGCGGCCTTTTTCCGGTTCCGCGCCCGAATGAGCCGCGACGCCGCGGATATGCAGATCGTATTTGCCGCCGCCCCGGCGCCCCGTGACCAACGTCCCTGCGTCGTCGCTCGGCTCTACGATCAAGGCATAACGGCTTAGCTTCGCCTGTTCTTCGATCAGCCGCCTGGAGTGCACGGAACCGATCTCTTCGTCCGTATTCAATACGAGACGCACCCGCCGATACGCTTCGCTGCCGATCGCAATCAAATACTTCAGCGCGTACAGCGTAGTCGCCTGACTCCCCTTCATATCGACGACGCCCGGCCCATAAGCGCGCTGTTCATCCCGGGAAAAAGGTCTTGCCGCTACCGTTCCTTGCGGAAATACCGTATCCATATGCGCAACGATTAAGATATCGGGATCAACGGCGTCTTTATGCGTAATCAGCAAATTATCGCCGCGCTCGGTTTGTTCGTCTTTTTCCACCTTGAAGCCCAGCGCTTCGTAATGCTGCGCCAACACCGCTCTCACCGCATCGACGCCCGGCTTATCGAACGTTCCACTGTCGATATTGACCAGACGTTCGAGCAGCGCCAAAATTTCAGTTTCGGCCGTCTCCCAATTCCATTTCCCCATTGTTTTTCGCCCCTTTTCCGTATTCTCCGTTTCATTATAGGCACGGGTACGTTTGGGTCAGGTTATAGAATTCGTTGGATACGGGAAAAAAGATTCGATAAGCGCAAAGAAAACTTTCCAATATCCACGGTTTATGCCCAACAAAAAAGCCTGCCCGAAGGCAAGCTTTTTAACGTTGCGAGATAGATAGGCGTATCAGCCCGGACAGGTCTGCGTATCGAAACCCGCCAAGAACAGATAACCCACAGCGGCCGACGGTTCAATCTCCGGCTTCGCCTTCGATTCCCTGACCGTGATACAGCCCGCTATAGAACCCGCCCTGCTTCAGCAGCTCGTCGTGCGAACCGTGTTCGAGCAGGCCGCCGTCCTTCAAGACCAGAATCTGATCGGCTTGGCGAATCGTATTGAGACGATGGGCGATCACGAAGCTGGTACGGCCTTTCATCAGGCGTTGAAGACCCTGCTGAATCTTGATCTCCGTCACCGTATCGATGCTGCTCGTCGCTTCATCGAGCACGAGGATCGCCGGATCGGCCAGCATGGCGCGAGCAATGGCGAGCAATTGCTTTTGCCCCTGGCTGATGCCGCTGCCGCCGTTGTCCAGCATCTTGTCGTAGCCGTCCTGCAAACGGGCGATAAACGAATGCGCGTTGGCGAGTTTCGCCGCTTCCTCAATCTCTTCGTCCGTTGCATCAAGCCGTCCGTACCGGATATTCTCGCGGATCGTGCCTTCGAACAAGAACGTCTCCTGAAGCACGAACGCCATATGCGAACGCAGATTTTCCCGTTGGATGCTGCCGATCTCGCGGCCGTCGATAGTGATTTTCCCGCCGCTGGCATCGTAGAAACGCGACAGCAGCTGAATCAGCGTCGTTTTGCCCGCGCCCGTCGGACCGACCAAAGCGATCGTCTCGCCGGGCTTGGCTTCGAACGAGATGTCCGACAGCGTATTTCGCCCTTCGTCATAACCGAACGAAACGCTGTCGAACTTGACCGAGCCTTCGATCTTGTCGAGCTTGGCCGCTTTGCCTTCGTCTTTGTTCTCCACTTCTTCGTCCATGATCTCGAATACCCGCTCCGCTCCGGCAATGGCCGATAACAGCGTGTTCCACTGATTCGCCAGATCGTTCAGCGGACGGGTGAATTGGCGCGCGTATTCGACGAACACGATGATGACGCCGATCGTCACCTGACCGTTGATCGCGAGAATGCCGCCGATCCCGGCAACCAGCGCGAAGCTGAGATTGTTCAGGCTGTTCATCAGTTTCGGAATCATGCCGGAAATGGTCTGCGCCCAAAAGCCGGACAAACGTATGCGCTCGTTGCGGACCGCAAACTCTTTTTTCACTCGGTCTTCCTGGGAAAAAGCTTTGATGATGCGTTGTCCCGACAGCGTTTCTTCAATATAGCCGTTCAGATCGCCGAGATTGCTCTGGCGTTCCTTGAACAGCGGGCCGGTGCGGCGGGTGATCCAGCGCATCCCGACCGCCATCAGCGGCACCACGATAAACGTAAGCAGCGTCAGCAGCGGGCTGAGACTGAGCATGACGCCGAGCGTCCCGAACAGGATCAGCACGCTGGAAAAAATCTGGATTGCCGAACTGTTAAGCGTGGCGCTGACGTTCTCGATATCGTTCGTCACCCGGCTCATCAGCTCGCCTTGCTGGCGTTTGCCGAAAAACGGGATCGGAAGTTTATGCAGATGGGAAAACAGATCGACTCTCATCCGGTACACCGTTTCCTGCGCGATCTCGATCATCCAGATGCTTTGCAGGAACATGGTAATCGGTCCGAGCAGGTACACGACGCCGAGCACGCCCAGGAACCAGACCCAACCCAGTCCCCAGAACGCGCCGTCGCCGCTCAAATAATCGTCGACCGCGACTCCGATCATGTACGGTCCCAGCAGCGACAACGCCGAACTGATTAACACCATGAACAACACGAGTCCGAGTTTCAGCTTGCGCTGGGCTAGGTATTTCCAGATGCGGGCCAATGTCCCGGATACGTTTTTGGCCCGCTTTTTCTTCTTGTATTCTCCGCTTGCTTTCGACGGATCCGCGATGACCGGAGGCCTCGGCTGGCGGAAAGCTTCAGTCCATCCATTAGGCATGCAGCGCTTCCCCCTGTTCGAATTGGGATTCGTAAATATGGCGGTACAATTCCGACACGCGCATCAATTCCTGGTGCGTGCCGCCCGCAATCAAACGGCCTTCGTCCAGCAGCAGGATCAGATCCGCCGCCTGCGTGGAGCTGATCTTCTGCGTGATCAGGAAAGTCGTGCACGAGATGTCTTCCAGCGCGCCGAGCAGACGGCTTTCCGTCGCCAGATCGAGCGCGCTCGTGCTGTCGTCGAGAATCAAAATGGACGGCTTGCGCACCAGCGCCCGGGCAATCGACAGCCGCTGTTTCTGCCCGCCGGACAGGTTTACGCCGCGTTGGCCGAGCTGCGTATCGTAGCCGTTCGGCAGCTTTTCCACCGTTTCGTGGATCTGGGCGATCTTCGCGGCTTCCTCGATCTCTTCGAACGTTGCATCCTCGCGTCCCCAAGCGATATTTTCGCGGATCGAGCCGGTGAACAGCAGTACTTCCTGCGGCACGTAACCGATGCTGCGGCGCAGATGCTCGGTGTCCCACTCGTCAATACTTCGACCGTCGATCATAATTTCGCCTTTGTCCCGATCATACAGATGCGGGATAAGCTGAACGAGCGACGACTTGCCCGATCCGGTCGCGCCCATGATCGCTACGCGCTTGCCCGCGCCGATCTCGAACGAAATCTCTTCCAGCACTTTGATGTCGCTGGTCGGATATTTGAACGAAACGTTGCGGAATTCGACTTTGCCCGCGATCGCGGCGCCGCCGTAATGGGCGCTCGTCGCATCCGTCCGCGATTGCTCGAATGCAAGGGCGGAATCTCCGCTTTCGTGTCCGTAAGCCTTATTTTGCTTGAATTCGCCGTTTTCCGTATCCAGTACTTCCTTCACGCGCTGCGCCGAAGCCCCGGCACGCGAGAAGGTTACGGCGATCCAGGAAAAGGCCGACAGCGCGCCGATGGTACGCAGCGCATAGTTGGCGACCGCGACCACTTCGCCGACGCTGGCGCTGCCGGACGCGATATCCGCGCGGCCGAACCACAGCACGGCGATAATCGAAGCATTCATGACGAGCATGATGAACGGCATCGTCGTTTCGGTCAGACGCAGCGCGGCTACCGTATTCTTCATCAGTTTGCCGCTGGAAGCGGCGAAGCGCCCGTTCTCGTGCTTCATGCGAACGAATACGCGGATCAGGCGGATGCCGGTCAGGTTTTCCTGAATGACGCCGTTCACCTTGTCCAGACGCTTCTGCACGTTCTTGAACATCGCGCCCGCGCGGCGCATGATCCACAATACGAAGACCAACAGCAACGGCACCGTGAGCGCAAGCAGCAGACCCAGCTTGAAATTGACGATCATCGCCATCGCGACGCTGCCGATCACGACAAGCGGCACGCGGGTCATGAAGCGCAGGCTCATAAATATGGTGTCTTGCAGCATCGTGATGTCGCCCGTCATTCGAGTGATCAACGAAGACGTGGCGAATTTGCTGAACACCGAATACGAAAACGATTGCACTTTATCGTACAAAGTCTCGCGCAAATCGCTGGCGAATCCTTGGCTGGCATAAGAAGCGAAGAACGAACTGGCGATACCGGCCGCGAACGCGAACAGGGTACCGAGCAGCAGAACGCCGCCCCACATCCAAACGACGCTGAGGTCCGAATTGGCGATCCCGTCGTCGATGATCTTCGAGATGAGGTACGGCTGCGCCAGTTCGACCGTCAGCTCGATCACCATCATCAGCAGCGCGAGCAGCGATGCGGTGCGGTACTTCTTTAAAAAGGAAAAGACAAGCGACATAATCATTCCTCCGAACCCTACGACCGTATTTTCATAACCTTGCAAACAGACGATATTTCCAGTATACCGGATTCTTCCTGACATGAGCCTGACAGTAAGCCACAAATCGTTAACCTTTTTACAAATTGCTGATCTTCTTCTTACCGACATGATATGTTAAAAATTATTTACCCTTCCCTTAGGCGGAATAACTTGGTTTGCGCAGAGAAAGATAAAATTTCGTATATTTATGCGTGATTGATCAGGGATCGATTGGGTAACTATACCAACGAGCGAAGGCGGCGCGATGATCCGCAAGTACGCGCCGCCCTAAATCTAACTATTCGAAGGAGTGTATCCCTTGTCCTATTCTCCACGAATGAACGGCAAAGTCTCGGTCGTCACCGGAGCCGGTTCCGGCATCGGACGCGCCGCCGCGCTGCGGCTGGCCGAAGAAGGTTCCAAAGTCGCCCTGATCGATCTGCATGCGGACGCCGCCGACAAAGTTCGCGCGGAGATCGAAGCGGCAGGCGGACAAGCGCTGGCGCTGACCGTCGACATCTCCGAGCCGACGCAGTATCGCGACGCGCTGAAGCAGGTTGCGGCTGAATACGGCAAAATCGACACGCTGTTCGCCAACGCGGGCATTCTCGGCGTCGTCGGCCCGATTGAATCCATTGAAGACGACGATTGGGACAAGACGCTGATGAACAACGTCAAAGGCACGTTCACCAGCGTCAAATATGCCATTCCTTACCTCAAAGAAAACGGCAAAGGCAGCATCGTGCTGACCAGTTCCCTCAGCGGCACGCGCGTCTTTTCGCAAAAAGGATTCTCTGCCTACAGTACGTCCAAAGCGTCGATCGCCGCGTTCGGCCAGATGGCCGCTTTCGAGCTGGCACCGTCCAATATCCGGGTCAACATCGTCGCGCCGGGCACGATCGAGACGAATATCTCCGATACCGGCGATCAGGAACCGGAAGTCGAGAACATGAAAACGAAGCCCGTCGAATTCCCGGAAGGCACCGTTCCCCTGCCCGAAGGCAGCGGCAAGCCGGAGCAGGTCGCGAATCTGGTGCTGTTCCTGCTGTCGGACGAAGCGGATCACGTGAGCGGAGCGGTGGTGCATATCGACGGGGCGGAATCGTTGTTCGTGGGGTAAAGCCTGCCTTTAGATAGGCTCGGGATGTCGAGAAAGTCGCGTTGGCGCGCGAAGACAAAAGACTCCGAGAAAAATTCGTTCCGGTCGCGTGTTGAAATCGGGAAAAAAGATTAAAGTTTTATTGGAATTTTCCCGATTTCAAAGGCGAACACTATCGTTCCTTCACTGAATTTCTCTCTCCGTCTTCTGTCTTCCAGCTACGTTAGACTTTCTCGACACGTTCGCCTGCCTTTCGGCAGGCTTTTCTTTTTTCTTTTTCCAAAAATGCTTAGTCATGCCCTCTGGGATCATGTGAGCAGGATCGAAAATTGCCTGAATCAAAACTACGGTACGGTTTATAGCGCGAAGCATGCTTTTGACGTGCGGTATACCGTTCGCAAGGCCGGAGAAGGCTATTCGATCACCATGTCTTTGGACAATCTGACGGATATACGTACTCTGCTTCAGGACGATGGGGAACTGAGCTTGATGTCGCAAACTTATCTTTAAGATTGTTTTCGGACTTCCATAGTCGATCTGTTGAAAAAAGCTGTCCGCCGCAAATGGCAGGACAGCTTTTCGCTTTACTCTTTTTCGGCAGACCTGTCTAGGGCGTGTACGCAAACTCCGCCAGGAGCAGATTGAGCTGAATTTTCGTTCTCGGCAAGGAATTTTTCTGAAGGCGTGCCGGGGCACGTCAAGGGAAAATGACGCCGCAGAGGGCGAAAAGGCAGGTCAAGATGCATGGCGTTGAGTTTGCGTACACGCCCTAGGATGCGTTTGATCAGTGCTTGCTCGGAGCGATCTCTTTGACCGAATTCCGGAATACTCTTCGCCCGATCTCCCGCTTCCCGCCTTCGAACGCCAACCGGAACGTCTCCTCCGCCTTAATCTCCTGCGACGAGAAGCCGAGCATGACGTCAAGCTGAACGTTCTCAAGTACCAGCTTCAGATCGCGATCATGATAACCGATCGAATCGAACGCAATCTCGAATTCGAGCGATACTTTTCCGCCCGACGGAATGCTGACGCGTTTGTATGCTTTCAGCTCGCGTTCGGGTTGCAGCACGCTGGCGTACTTTTTGCGCACGTATACCTGCACCACCTGATCGCCTTCGCGTTCGCCCGTGTTCGCGACGTCCGCCGACACCTTGATCCCGTTTTCCGTCTGCTCGAAGCTGACGTTTTCGGCTTCGAACGTCGTGTAGCTCAGGCCGTAGCCGAACGGATACAGCGGCGCCAGGTCCATCTCCAGATATTTGCCGCGCCAGAATTGCTTATGCCCGGTCGCGAGCTGCGAATAATGTACCGGAAGCTGGCCCAGTGCTTTCGGCAGCGTGACTGACAGCTTGCCGCCCGGGTTGTAGGCTCCGGTCAGCGTTTCCGCGATCGCGTCGGCTCCGCGCATGCCAGGCTTCCACGCTTCGAGGATCGCGTCCATCGACTGGCTTTCTTCCAGCAATTCCAGCGGGCGCGCGTTGCATAATACCAGCACGACCGGGCGTCCGGTTTCGTTCAGCGCGCGCAGCAGCTTTTTCTGTTCATGCGATAGACAGATTTCCACGCGGTCCGTCGATTCGCCGCTGTCGTTCTGTCGTCCCATGCCGCTCGTGTCGCCGCAGACCGCGATGATGACGTCTGCATCTTGCGCCGCCTCGACCGCTTCTTCGATCTGGTAAAAGTCGGCTTCGCCGTTGTAGTCGGTCGTGTCTTTGATGCCCGTTTTGTAGACGACGTCGGCGTTCGGCAGCGCGCTTTTCAAGGCTTCGTAGACGGTCGGCATATCCTGATGGTACAAATCTTCATACCGCGTATCTTTCTTTTTGAAAAAGAGCGTGCGCGCCAATACCTCTTCCTCGGTCAATCCTTCGGAATGGTAGTACATGTCCTCGATATGCGCCGGGTACGAATAATCACTGTAGCCGAATTCCTTCACGTGGGCCAACGGGCCGATCACGGCGACCTTTTTCAAAGACGGATCAAGCGGCAGGATGCCGTTGTCGTTCTTGAGCAGGGTCATGGTTCGCAGCGCCATTTCCTTCGACAGTTCGACCATGTCCGGCGTACAGACGGAAGATTCGGTTGCCGCTTCGTCCACGTACGGATTGTCGAACAGCCCGAGGCGGAATTTAAGATCCAGCACTTTGCGCACGGCGGAGTCGACCAGCTCAAGCGCGACGTCGCCTTTTTCCACCAAACCCTGCAAATATTTCTCGAACATGAAGTCCAGCTCGCATTCAATGCCCGCTTCCAGCGCCAGCTTTACGGCTTCTTCCTGCGTCTCGCAGTATTCCTGGAACGACTGGATCAGCTGGATGCCGTTGCCGTCGGAGACGGTTAGCCCTTCGAAGCCCAGGCGCTCTTGCAGCAGGGTACGCAACACATGCGACGACGCGTGCACCGGCACATGGTCGATCTCGTGGTAAGCCGCCATGACCGACAGCGCGCCCGCGTCGCGGATCGCCGCTTCGAACGGCACGGCGTACTCGTCGAGCAGCTCGCGGTCCGTCACGTGCACCGGGCCGCAGTTGCGTCCGCCGTCGCTGATGCCCTGCGCCACGAAATGCTTGAGCGTCGCAATGATGCCTTGCGTCAGATCGTCGGATTGCAAGCCCTGCACATAAGCGGTTCCGTATTGGCTGACCAGATACGCGTCTTCGCCGAACGATTCCTCGTAACGGCCGTAACGGTGATCGCGAATCACGTCGACGACGGGACCGAGCGCCCAACGTTCGCCGGTGGCGATCATCTCGCGGCGCATCGCGTCGGCCATCCGGCGCACCGGCTCCTCGTCGAACATCGCGCCCGCACCGATGTTTTGCGGGAAGAGGGTGTGGTTCCGGCTGAGCACGCCCGACGTCGCTTCGGTCATGAACAGCACCGGGATGCCGAGACGCGTTTGCTCCACGAAATGCTTTTGGATCGCGTTCATCGCGCGCGCCATTTCCGCCGGGAGCAAATCCGTCGCGCCGCCGATCCGACTGATGTATCCGCAGCCGTGCGGAACTTTCTCGCTCGTCAGCTCTGCCGAGAACACGAAATTTTGCACGTCGGAGATCATGCTGCCGGTACGTGCCGAGGTAAGCTGGGCGACTTTCTCTTCCAGCGTCATCTGCGTCAGCAGGTTGTGAACGCGTTCTTGAGTCGGTCGGGTGTGGTCTTTGTACGTCATATCGGATAGCCCCCTTTGAGTATGTAGCGCAAAAATCCATTTTCATGTAACCGCTTTATTTCGACAAACCTATTATATAAAACCTTTTCGGAGAAAGCTACCGCAGCTTCCTTCAGGCTTGGGCAAACTTCGTATTTCAGTGAACCCGAACGAGGTTCGGCTTCGATAAAAAATGATTCGCAACCCTGTATTGCTAATTGTAACTTTATAAGTTACAATCGATTCAAGCGATTCACTCTACTATTCGAACTCCAAAGGAGCGTTATTCATGACACAGGAAAACAACGAACTCATCTATATATGGGATGCCTATTGCGGTTGGTGCTACGGCTTTTCCTCCACGCTAAGCAAGCTGCATGCCAATCATCCGGAACTGCCGTTGTCCGTTTGGTCCGGCGGTTTATTCACCGGCGACAACGCGCAGCCGATCGGCGCGTTTCCCCATATCGCTTCGGCTAATGCGCGGATCAGCGAAATGACGGGCGCGGAATTCGGAGCCGCGTACGACGAATTGCTCGAAAAAGGCGAAGCGGTGATGGACTCCGAAGCCGCAGCGGCCGGATTCGCGGCGCTTCGCGCTCAGGCGCCGGAGCGTTCCGCGGAACTGGCTTCGGCGATGCAGCGGGCTTTTTATCAGGATGGAAAAAGTCTGAGCGAACCCGATACGTACCGCGAAATCGCCGCACAATTCGGTCTTGACGCGGAAGCTGCCGTAACGTTCATGCATGCGCCGGAAGCGGCCGCTTCCGTCCGCAACGAGTTTATCCGCGTATCGCGGCTCGGCGTGCAAGGCTATCCGACCCTTCTGCTTCGCAAAGGCGATTCGTTGTACCAACTCGGCGGCGGTTCGACGACGCTTGCCGCATTGGAAGAGCGGTTGGCCGGGGTGCTCGGTTAACCAAAAAAATGTTGCGACCATCCATCATCTTGGGTGAATTTCCGCCTTCGCGAACGGAAATCCCAAAAGTAATGGACGATTGCAACAATAGGGGTCGTGGACTAACGCATTAAGGCAGCGTGATGTCTTCTTCGATCTTGATCGGCGTCATGAACGCTTCCTCTTCGAGCAGCGGAGCAATCATGGCGGCCATTTCGCTGCGCGTGACCTTTTTGTTCGGATTCAACGTGCCTGCGCTTGTTACTTCGATCAGACCCGCCGCGTAAGCTGCACCTACATCATCCAAAGCCCAGACCGGAATATTGCCTACGCCGCCGAGTCCTTCCGGAAGCGGCTGCGATTCCAGGTGGGCGGCGCGCGCGACCATGGCGGCCGCTTCGGCGCGCGTCACGGGAAGCTTCGGGCCGAATCTATCTCCTTTTTCCAAATACCCTTCGTAGATTCCGGCAGCAGACAATCCGCCCACGTAGCGAATCGCCCAATCGGGAATCGGGTCGGTGAAATACACATCGAAAATGCTCCCGTTCGCTTTCATCGCGCGTCCCAGGATGACCGTGAAGTCGGCGCGGCCGATTTCGGCTTTGGGACGGAACTTCCGATCTTTCGCCGCTTTGACGATTCCTTCATTATAAAGAGTCATGATCGCGTCGCGGTTAGGGTCGTTCACGATGTCGTAAAAAGGCTCCGGCGCTGCCGGCGTTGCGGCGGGCTGACCCGCGGCAGGCTTCGTCGCAGGCGAAGAAGCGGGCTTGGTCGGCGTAGCGGCCGGCGCTGTCGCCTGTCCGGCTGCTTCGGCGTCCGCTTCTCCGGAGGACGGCGATACCCCGGGCGCTTCTTCGGCTGCCGATTCTGCCGCAGGTTTCGAAGCCCCGGATACTCCGTCCGTCGCTTCGGAAGTCGAAGGCACGGCTGCGCCTTGTGCTTCCGGCTCTGTCGGCGCGGAAGCCGCAGGCGTCGTACTTGGCGCAGGCGCGGCGGTTGCTGCACCGGTAGCAGGCTCGGCAGCACTACTGGTTGCGGAGACGGACGTTTGCTCCGCATGTACAGCAGGCAGGCTAAACGACGGTGCCGCAAGCAGCGATGCCGCCGCCAAAATCAGAATTTTTTTGCGCGTGTTGCGAGTAGTCGATTTGTGCATGATTTCATTTCTCCTCCTTAAAAACGCTGGTTCCCTCTACTACCTTACAAAAAAACTTCTTTTGATGCAAAAGAGAGTTAAAAACCCTGCTTTATCCAAGTTACTTAGCTAGCATTTTTTTTAGTTCGAAATTGTGTTCTTAATGAAAAAAGCGGCCGCACTCCCTGGTTGGAGGCGGTCCGCTTCTTGTCGAACTATTGTGTCGATCCGGGATCGGCATGAATCAGGTTTAACCTTTTACGAGGTACTTGGCAATCAGACCTACCAATTGACCGCGCGTGACTTGTGCGTCAGCAGCGCCGACTTCGATCGTCGACGGCTGAACATTGGCAGCCAATGCGATCAATTCTGCGGCTTCGGCGTTCGTTACCGCTTTTTTGGCGCCGAAGGTCGGACCTTCGAAGCTGCCCAGCAATCCTTGTGCTTCCAGACCCGCTACATAAGCTGCTGCCCATGTTGGAACGTTATCTGTGTACGCGTGCTGCGAAGCGTCGCCTTCAGCGCCGACTGTACGAGCCAGGATCGCTGCGAATTCGGCGCGCGTTACGCTTGCTGCCGGACGGAATGTTCCGTCTGCATAGCCGTTAACGAAACCAGCGGCGTGCAGCGCTTCGATCGAAGCCGCATTCGCGTCAGTTGCGATATCCGAGAAAGCCGATGCCGGAGTTTCGCCCGACGGAGCTTCGGAAGCTGTTCCCGGAGCGTCCGTGATCCGGCCTTCCGTTGCTTGCTTAACCGTACCTACGCTATCGAGGTATTCACGGAATACTTCGTAGTCAACCAGGTTCAGTTCATAGAAACGTCCGTCTTCTTTGGCTGCTGCCATCGAACGGTAGAAGTCGCCGCCGCCTGCGATATACGAGTTCGTCGCTACGATGTAGTACGAGTTCGGCTCGATCGGCGCGTATTGGCCGTTTTCGCCCAGGATTTGAATATCGGTAATACGCGAACCTTCTTGCGTCACTTCGCCCGTTACGGAATCGATCTTCTCGCCCGGTTGCTCGGAATCGTAAGTGAACTTCATGCCGGATACTTGCGGGAAGCGGCCTTCGCCCGTTTCCACGCCGCTAACGCCGTTTTCCAGCGCTGCTTTGATTTCGGTGCCCGTCATTTTCAATGCGCTCAGGTTGTTGCCGAAAGGCATCGTAGTCAGCAATGCGCCCAGCGTAACGTCGCCGGAAGGAATCGTTGCGCGGATGCCGCCTGCATTTTGGATCGTCACGTAGCCTTTAGCGTCGCCGAGTTCTACGATGCTTTCGACTTTGGCTCTCATGCCGTCGGCCATGAAGTCGCCCAGGTTCGTTTCTTGCTTGCGCACGCTGTTACGCTCGCCGTCCAGCGTTACGTCGGACTTGCCGATAACCGTCGTTTTGAGTTCTTCCAACTTGGCCGCATATTCTTTCAGCTTGGTTGCGGAAGCCTCGTCGCCTTTGATCACGTAGGACTCGTCTTCGTTCTTCGCGTCGACGTTGATCAGTTGGCCTTCCCATTTGGTCAGGACGCCTTTGTCGTCGAACGTCGCGTCCAGCTTGCCCAGGTTCACGCCGTACTCGCCCGTTTGCACGATCACGACCGGTGCTTCTCCGCCTTCATATACGGTAGGTTCGTCCAGCTTCGTATGCGAGTGGCCGCCGACGATGATGTCGATCCCGTCCACTTCTTTAGCCAATACTTGGTCTTCCGAGTAGCCAAGGTGCGACAGCGCGATGATTTTGTTTACGCCTTTTGCCGTCAGTTCGTCGACTGCTTTTTGCGCGCTTTCGACGTCGTCTTTGAATTTCACGTTTTCGCCCGGGGAAGCCAGCGCGATCGTGTCGCTTGTCGTCAGGCCGATGATGCCGACTTTTTCGCCTTTGACTTCTTTGATGATCGCCGGATAGATTTTGCCTTCCGCTCCCGGTTCGCCGATCGTGGTGCTTGCGTAGCTGCCCAGGTCCTTATCCGCCGAGAAGTCGATGTTTGCGCTAACGAATGGGAATTTAGCATCTTTTACGAATGGAACCAGGCCTGCCGGCCCTTTGTCGAACTCATGGTTGCCGAACACCATCGCGTCATATTTCAATTGGTTCATGAAATACAGGTCGGCCAGGCCGCCGTATTGGTTGAAGTAAAGCGTACCCGAGAATACGTCACCCGCGTCCAGCAGCAATGTGTGGTCGTTGCGTTCCGCATTGATTGCCGTCACGCGGCGATCGATGTTGTCCAGGTGAGCGTGCGTATCGTTCGTATGTAAAACGCGCAGATCGAATCCGTTTGCCGGCGTCGTTGCAGCAGCTTGAACGGATTGGCCGCCCAGTGCCGGCGACAAGCCGGTTACGAGTACCGCTGCTGCCAGTGCGACGCGGACGTTTTTCTTCGCTTTGAATCTTTTCATGAATCTTTTGCCCCCTTGAGGAAAAGTTGTGATTGTTTTCATTCTATGTCTTTCTTGACAAAACACGAACAAAACTGCTTGTTCTCCTCCTTAATCATATATAAACAAGCAAGCAAAAGTAAATAGCTTTTACATAAAACGCTTTTTTGAAGCTCTTTTTTTACAAAACCCGAACAAAACCGTCTATCCGCATGTTCGTTGTATCCATTGATTTTAGATGTTTTGTGTCCCATAATAAATTAGATATATGTTTGTCGAATCAAGGGGGAATTTTCAGATGACATTAAAAAGCCGTTTTGACTTCCATACGCAAATCGACCGTTTGGAGAGTGCTTCCGAAAAATGGGACGGACGCGAAAAGATTTTCGGAGCGCCGAACGCCCTGCCGCTCTGGGTGGCCGATATGGACTTTGCCGCGCCGCAAGAAGTGTTGGACGCTTTGCACAAACGCGTGGATCACGGAATTTTCGGCTACACGTTCCGCACGCCGGCGTATTTCGAAGCCGTCATGAATTGGATGAAGGAACGCCATGATTGGGAAATCCAATCCGAATGGATCACGTTCACGCCGGGCGTCGTGCCCGCGCTGGCTTTTGCCGTAGAAGCATTTACCAAGCCGGGCGACAAGATCGCGATTCAGACGCCGGTTTATCCGCCTTTCTATAACATCGTGCGCGAAAACGGGCGCCAGTTGGTCACGAATCCGCTGAGCGTATCGGACGAAGGCGACTACGCGATGGACTTCGACGATCTGGAGCGCAAACTGGCGGACGACGTCAAAATGCTGATCCTATGCAGTCCGCATAATCCGGTCGGCAAGATCTGGGCGCGCGAAGACCTGGAAAAGCTGGCCGAGATCTGCTTGAAGCACGACGTGCTGGTGGTAGCGGACGAGATCCATGCCGACCTGATCTTCGAACCGAAAACGCATATCCCGTTCGCTTCCGTGTCCGAAGCGGCACGCGACAACTGCATCGTCTGTACCGCGCCGAGCAAAACGTTCAACCTGGCGGGGTTGTCCGTATCGAATATTATCATCCCGAGCCGCAAGCTGCGCGCGACGTACGAACGCACCGTAGCCAAAATGCACGGTTTGGGCTCGATCAGCACCATGGGCGCGACCGCGACCGAAGCGGCTTACCGCCACGGCGGCGAATGGCTCGACGAGCTGCTGGATTACGTTCGCGGCAACATGGAATACGTGCAGGCCCAGATTGAAGAGCATCTGCCGGAACTGTCCGTGAAGCTTCCGGAAGCGACGTATCTGCTGTGGATCGATTTCCGCGGGCTGAACTTGGACGCCAAGGAATTGATGCAGTTCCTGCTGCACAAAGCGGGCGTCGCGCTCAATGACGGGACGATGTTCGGCGAGGAAGGCGCAGGCTTCATGCGGATGAACGTCGCGTGTTCGCGCATCGTGATCGAGCAGGCGATGGAGCAGTTGAAGACGGCGGTGGGGGAACTGCGGTCAGAAAAATAACGGCTAGTACCTTGACCCAGTTAAAAGTAAGGTTACGTCCGTCTGAACCCCTCTAAAGCGTGCGCGTTTCAGGCGAACGTAAACCTCTGCTTTAGAGTTGACAAGGTATTGGAAAAAGCCTTTTCGGGATATCCCGAAAAGGCTTTTTTGCATACAAAAAACAGTCGTCGTCAACAAAAATCGTTCCGTATTCAAGAAAGCGCGAAACGACCGTTTCCGCGCACCTTCCTCATCTTGAACCGGCTTTCCGGCAGCGCGGGCATCCGCGACAGGCTCAAGCCCAGATCCTGCTCCGGCACTTCGTAATCCAGCCGCTTCGCCAGGAATTCCAGGCCGACTCGCATCGCGTCGATGGTCAGCCATTCGCCGGCGCAGCGGTGTCCGTCGTATCCGCCTCCGCCCTGCGGAATCAGGTCGAACGGTCCGCCGTCCCAATACTCGAACCGCTCCGGCCGGAAAACGTCCGGATTTTCCCACAGCTTCGGATCGTGCGTCGTGCCGTAGATATCGAGCAGCACCATCGTGCCTTCCTCGAATTCATGCCCTTTCCATTGAAAATCGCGAATGACCGAAGCGCCGAGGAACGGCGTGAACGGGTAAAAACGGCGCGTCTCCTGCACGAACCATTGGCGGTACTTGCTTTCGTCGGCAGCCAGCTTTTCGCGGTACTGCGGATGTTCGTGCAGCGCAATCGCGCCGAATACCACGTACCGTCCGATCGCCACGATCGGGCGGACGATATTGATCAGCTCGATCGCCGCCATCCGCGCGTCGAGTTCGCGGTTTTGCAGATCTCGGTGGAACGCCATCGCGTAAGCCGCCGTGTCTTCGGGCACTTTGAACTCGCCGGCCCGCAGGTCGAGGATAAAGCCTTCCAGCCATTCCTCCGTCCGCCGGCGCGCTCTTCGGCCCGCCGCGTGACGGGGACCGACCGCGCCGAACGCTTCGACCATGTCGCCCATATCGTCGGCTTTTTGCCGCACCGTCTCTTCGTCGATCGGCACGCCGGACCAGCGGCAGGCCGCGCGATGCAGCAGCTCCTGCGACTCGCCGAACAATTCGATCTCGTCGAGCTTTTCCCAACGCCGCGCCGCCGCTTCCCATTCTTCGCGCAGCAGCTCCGTGAATACGTCCAGACGCTCGCGCGACATCAGGGACATGAACAGCATTTTGCGGTGGCGGTGCGCGTCGCCGTCCAGCGTCTGAATCGCGTCCACGCCGAACAGCGATTTTTGGATCCTTTTCGGAATCGCGCCCGAGCGCTTGAACTTCGTCGTGTCGTAAAACAGCTCCGCCGCGTCTTTGCCGCCCATGCAGATCGCGGGCTGCCCGAGCAGCCGCGTGCGGAAGATTTCCGTATCCATTTCCCTGCGCCGCTTGAAAATGAAATCGTAGCCGTCTTTGAGCAGGGCGAGGCTGTTGTCCAACGTGTGCTCCTGCGGGGTTTGTTCGTTTTGCGTCATGATCGAAAGCCCTCCTTCGTTTCCGGCCGACCTTGTTTGCGCGACCGAAGAATCTCTTTGTCTATTACCTCTTCCGCGGGGAAAGCGAACCGAAAATTTTATCCGATACGCGCCTCCAAAATGTGAACCAAACAAGCAGCCGATGCGAAAAAATAATTAGCCGCAATACCGGTCATTGATCCGTTCGGCCTTATTTTAGACTATCGAGAAAGAAGGGAATTTCGGCCATGCCGACCAAATTCGAAAAACAAGCTTCCAAACTGATCTTTTATACGCTGGAATCGCTGCTGTTCTCCTTGTATCCGCTATTCGCCCTGCTGTGGCTGATCGGCCTCGTTCCATTGTCCAGCACGCTGGCGATCTTGGGCATCAACGTTCTGCTGATCATCGGCTATTACGCGCTGTACAAGGCTTCGGCCGACCGAAGCTGGGGCAAGTTCGCGCTCGTGATGGGCTGTTTCGTCGCAGGCGACATTTTGTTCCTGTTTATCCCGAGCACCGTCATCTGGGTTCCGATTTTTATTTACATGACGCTGTCGCTGATCTACCTATCCCGCTCCGTGGTAGTTGCGGGCGGAATCGCGGGTTTGCTGTCCCTGACATTCCAGCTGCTGCTTAACCCGCATATTCCGGCTTACGATGCGTTCGACGTGGTGGTCATATATGTGGTGATCGTCATGGTGGGCGTCGCCAATTTTGCGGTCTGCACGATCGGACGCGGCATGCTGGAAGAATCGGCCCGGCAAAAAAATACGATCGAGCAGCTGCTCGGCGAAGTGGAACGTTCCGCGTCCGAGCTTAAAACGTTCGGCGAGTCGGTCGCTTCGGGAGCGGACGAAACGTTCCGGATCGCGGAAGACGCTGCCGCAAGCTTCGACGAAATCTCCAAAGGGATCGAAGTGCAGGCCCAAAGCATTCAGGAAATCAACGAAGCGATGATCCGTTCCGGCGACGGAATCGAATTGATCGGCCGCGAAACCGAGCAAATGAACGAGCTGTCCCTTAGTACGACCCGCCTCACCGAAGAAGGCGGACGCAAAGCCGAAGCACTCCGCGGCGACATGTCGCTCGTTCGCGGCAGCATGAGCGAGACGGCTTCCCAGGTACAGTTGCTGAACCGGTACGCGGAAGAAGCGCAGGCCATTTTGACCGCTATTTCGGAGATCGCCAACCAGACGAACCTGCTGTCGCTGAACGCCAGCATCGAAGCGGCGCGCGCCGGCGAACACGGGCGGGGCTTCGCGGTCGTCGCCGGCGAAATCCGCAGCCTGTCCGGCAACGTGCAGTCTTCCGCGCAGGATATCGCCGGACTGCTTGAGCAGATCCGCAGCCAGACCGGAATCGTATCGGACGCCGTGCGCGGCAACCAGTCGGCGCTCGAAGGATTGGAGCGCCGCACCTACGAGACGGGCGACCTGTTCGAACAGATCACGCAGGACGCGAACCACGTGCTGGACAAATCGTCGGAAATCCGGCAAAACATCGGCAAGCTGCAAGAATTCAACGGAGGCATCGCGGTTCAGGTCGGAGACTTCTCCGCCGCCAGCCAGCAGACGTCGGCATCCGTGGAGCTGGCCGTGAGCGGCGTCTACCGCCAGCGCGATTCGATTCAGCAGATCGCAGGCAGCGTAACGCGGCTCGACGCCATGATTGACGCGCTGCGCGAATTGACGGAGCGAACGGAAACGGAAGACGGCGAAGCGCCCGGAGCGGAACGCATCGCTTGATTTTTTTGAAAAAGAGACAACTTTTCCCTATGCCTCCGCGTCTGAGAAGCAGAGGGGGAATGAGCGTGAAGAACAAGAAAAACCGGTCGGGGCGAACGTTTGCCGCGCTGGCGGTGGTTTGGATGGCGGCTCTGTTGTCCGGCTGCCTATCCGGTCATTCGGGAAACGATTCGGCGCAAGGCACGGTTGCGCGCGAGTTTACGATCTCCAAAAATGCCGAAAATAAAAATCGGACGGAATGCATGCCGACCATCGATTACGTCGACGCGCTTATGCTGAACGACATTCATTACTACAATCGCCAAAGCTACGACGAACGAAACCGTCCTCTTTCTCCAGAGCTGATCGGCGACGAAATTGCCGAAATTGCATACACGATGTCCGACGATGCCTGTACCGATTTTGTCATGCGAAGCGGCGACGCGACCTTCGTTCCGACCGGAACGCCTATTTATGAAATGAAAGATTACGACCCCGACTTCCGAGTCGTCGCGGAAGGACGCATCTTCGAAGTCGGCGACAATCCGCATGCGAAAACGGTCGGCGACCTGTACGATATCGAAGGCAAGGTGTCGAAGATCAGCCGCGTGAGCGGCAATGACGGAAGCGTAATGCGGGAGTTCTCGAAGGAGGATACCGAAGCTTTTATCTCGGACCTGTTGTCGTCGGAGTACGTGGGCTTCGATGCGATTTATAAGGATAACCCGCCGGAATACCGCATTTCGCTGCGGATCGACTTGAACGACGGAACGAATATCCGACTCGGATATTGGCCGAAAGCCAACGCGATCACGGAAGGGGCTTACGGGACGGAGCGGATGTTGGAGATCGTGCAAAAGGAGCCGTAACGCGGAGAAGTTCGTTGAAAACTTTCGTTTCGCCATAAATCCGGATCAAAAAAAGCTGCGGAACGCATCATGCGTTCCGCAGCTTTTTGACATGTTCTATCCGTCAAATGAAATCGAAATCTTGACACCCTCACCGAAAATCACTTCTCTTCGACTTTCCGCAAATCCTCCAAACGGATATCCCCGACGCTGTTCACGATCAGGTCCGCTTGGCTCAGATCCTGGTTGCCGGAGTTCGGATTAACGAAGCCGATGCAGTGCATGCCTGCGGCTTTGGCGGCAGCCACGCCGTGGCGGGCGTCTTCCAATACCGCGCAGCGCGCAGGATTCACCCCCAACAATTCGGCCGCGCGCAAATACACGTCAGGCGCAGGCTTGCCCTTCGGAACCTCTTCCCCGCTGACCACGACCTGAATCTCGTCCCGCAGCCCGAACTTCTCCAACACGGCTTCAATAAACACGGGCGGCGAAGAAGACGCGATCGCCCGCGGAATCCCGCCTTTTTTCAACTCCGCAAGCAATTCCCGAATCCCTTCGATCGGCTCCATCTCCGCTCCGCGCAGCACTTCGATCTTATGCCCGAGCTGGTATTCGATAATCTCCTCCACGGTCTGGCTCATCCCGAATTCCTCGCGGATCGACTTCCACAGCTCCGGATTCGTCATCCCCACGTAATCCTCCAACTTCTCCTGCGTAATCGGATGCCCGTAATACTCCATCACCCGAATATCCACGTCGAAGTGCATCGGTTCGCTATCGATAATAACCCCGTCCATATCGAAAATAAAAGCTTCGATCATGATATATAGCCCCTCTCTATGCTACTTATTTCCTTCACCTTAACTTGGGTAAAGGGTGTTATGCAACTTTGACGAGACTGTACTTGCTGCACTTGCACCTCCTACCACACAATAAAAGCTTGAAGATAAAGCTTTCGGTTTCAGAGAAGTTGTTATTCCGACGAAGCGCCAGGCGTAGGGGGAAATTCAGTGAAAGACGCCTTTGAACGCGGAAAGCCGCAGGCTTTCTGCGCGAGACAGCGTCTTGAACGAAATTCCCCCGCAGCCGTCCAAGCTTCCCGAGCGAATAGGAACTGGTCTGGTTGCGGAAAGCTTACTTTGAAAGCTGACCTTAAAAAAACGCTTTGGCAGCCTGCCTTTTTTCATCCGCACGATGGGTGATGGACCGAAAAAAGGGCAACCCTAGCCCGAGCGAACGGACGAATATTGTCATGGATTGGACAATTGCTCTTATCGGCCGGACTACGTATAATATTTCACATAGGGTATATTCCAAAATTACGTTATTCAAATTTGAAATCCGATCCGAAAGGACTTGAATCATCATGAGATTTTCTATCGGGATGCGGAACATCAAGACGGCGGTTGCCGTGCTGCTCTGCGTGCTGATCTCGTTTGCCTTGAAGCTCGAATATCCGTTTTACGCCGCGATCGCCACCGTTATCGCCATGGAAAGTTCGATCACCAGTTCTTACGCCGCGGGGAAAAACCGAACGATGGGCACGCTGGTCGGCGCCGCGTTCGGCGGTCTGTTCGCGTTTATCGAGCCGCATAACGCGTATCTGTCCGCGCTCGGGATCGTCTACGTCATCGCGGTCTGCAATTTGCTGAAATGGAACAAATCCGTCTCGATCGCCTGCATCGTTTTTCTCGCGATCATGCTGAATCTGCGCGACGGAGAGCCTGCCTTCGCTTATGCGCTGCACCGGGTACTGGATACGCTCCTCGGAATCGGGGTAGCCGTATTGGTCAACTACTTCCTGATCCCGCCCAAGCACGACCGCAATCTGGAAAAAGCGCGTTTGACCGTTCGCCGCCATCTGTCTTCGCTCGCCCGGCAGCTGCTGCGCCAGGGGGGAGGCATTCATATCAGTCCGCTCAAAAAAGACTTGGCTTCCCTGCAAAAAGCTTGCGATACGTATAAAGAAGAATTCGATCTTGCCAAAAATAAAAGTCATGACCTGGTGTCTCGCATCGAACAGGAGCTGGACGTTTATCGAAACACGTACTCCCATATGCGCATGATCCGTCTGCTCACCGATCCCGATCCGCAAGGCGTAGCAAGCCTGGGCACAAGCCTGCTTCAAGCTTCCAATCAGAAAGCCGAAAGCGCGCTTGCTCCTGAATCCCAGGCCGTTATTTATCGGTACCACGTTGCATGCATCCTGGGAGAGCTTCAAACGCTGGGGTTGATGGTACCGACCGATATTGCTTATCCGTTGGAGGATATTGCGCAGTCCGATACGTTTCTTTCAAGCGAGACGAGACAACAAACAAACTCCGAAAAAACCCTTGAAAACGACCGCTCGCCGGTTACCCAACGATCTTAGACCGTGATAACGTGTCGCATGCAAACAGGCCGCCCGATTTCGGACGGCCTGTTTCTTTTCTATTTCTATTTTCATTGGCTTGCGCCTGACCGTCTTACTGATATTGGCTCATGAACCGCTCGGCCATATACGTGAACGGCATATTGTAATAGCTTGAAAAATACATGTCGCTGCCATGCGTACCGAAAGGCATTTCGATCAGCGCCACCCGTTCATTGCCAGCCTCGCGGTATGCCCGCGCGAAGGCCTGGGCCGTTTCCAAACTCACGATACTATCTTTTTCGCCCTGATAAATCAGCGCCGGCGGACTGTCCGCGTTCACGAGCATGGAAGGATCGCCCAAAGCTCCGCCGTTGACGCCGACTTCGTTCGCTAATCCGTTCGCCGGATAATAAGGAATAATGCCTTTGACCGTTAAGCCGGGAGCCAACATATTCGCATAGTCGGCAGTCGTCGGAACCAGTCCGGCTGCCGCCGCCAACTGCCCGCCGGCCGATCCGCCCGCGATAAATACGGAAGCCGGATTCGCTCCGTATTCCTGCGCATGTTGTTCCAGGTAAACCGTGAACAGGCCGATATGCCGAACCATGTCGTCGATGCCGTAATCGCCCACCACTTCTGGCGACACGACAGCCGACTCCACGAACTTTTCGGCGTTGCTGAGTCCGTACTGCACGTCGAATACCACGTAACCGCGCGAAGCAAAATACTTGTTCATTTGAGCAAAATTCTGTGCGCCTTTGTCCCCGATCGTCCAGCCGCCGCCGTGAATCCGAATCAATACCGAACCTTTTCCCGGTAGATCGTTCGAATCTTCAGGCGGCATATAGGCGTCAAAAGCCAGCTTCAACCCGGCATCGCCGGTGCTTTCTTGCCCTTCGTAGTAAACGATGTCCGTCTCGACGCGATAATCGCCATTCGTTGCTCCGTAAAAATAGTCCGGCAGCGAAAAAGCCGTGCGCATGAATCCGTCGCCTTCCACGGTCATGGGATCTTTTCCGAACGCCTGCTGATAAGCATCCCGGGCTTCGCTGACGATCTTTGGCGCAGACGCCAGCGGTAACGCGCAAATCACCAAGATCAGCAGGCCGCATAAGCGAATGACGCCCCGAAATACCGAGATAAAGAAGCCGCGTTTATGCCCGTACATTTTCACCAATAAAGCTGCCGCTCCCAAAAACATCAGACCGAAGAACAATGCGTATTCAGGCAGCACCGTCTCCAGCAGCCCCGCATCGACCGCGCCCAAAAGAATCGCCGAGAAGTATAAGCCGAGCAGCAGATTGAACAGAAACCACAGCGTAAGCAGCACCTTGAGCACGACTCGGAGCCGACTTCCGCCGGAGCGTCCTCCCTGCGAAGAATATGGTGAATATCCCCGGTCTCTCCGCCGCTCCTCTCGCTCTTCCGTTCCGTCTTGAAGCCGTAAAAAAGCAACCCATGCGCCCAACGCAAACAAGGCCAGCATGATGACCATCGTACCGATGCTGCGGGAATCGTAATCGCGAACGGCTGCCGAAGCCAACGTGTTGAGAATCGGAACCGCCGTCAAACCCAATGCATGCAGCGCCAGGTAGCCATATTCCCAAGCTTTATGTACGCCTCTTCCCATCGTCAAATGCAAATTGCCGAGCAGCGTCAGCAGAAGCAACAAGCCGTACATATTCCACCAGCCGCCTGTTGCGTCGACAAGCAAGTAGGTAAGGCCAAGCGCCAATGACAACAGGTTTCCCAATAGTAACGCGATAATGCCGAAAGTTCGAAATCGAGAGCTTCCGCGACCGCCCGCGGAAGCCGAAAATCCGTAACCGCCCGTGTATCCCACTGCACTCTCTCCTTCCTTTAAACCTCTTTGTATCCTATTATCTTCGAACAGATTTGTCGAACCCCAGATTTTAGGTGAGCTATCCGGGACTTTTTGAACATTTTGTGACAAATGAGAAAGCAAGATTATTTAAAATCGCTTCCGACATAAATAATTCCTTAGACCTATCCGATAATGACGACGCAGGGTTTATTTAGTCACCAAAGTTATTCAAGCAAGGAGGGGGACATAAGAAGCTTCATACGGTTACGACAGGGACGATAACAACGCAGAAAAATGGAGATGAATGTATGAAAAAACCGAAAACGTTTAGGCTATCCGTCTGGGTATTGATTTGCTCTCTCTTATTGGGCACTTCCAATATTCCGCTCGCCAGCGTTCATGCAGCAGAACCCCAAGAAACACCCTCGATTACCGCAAACGACCCTCAATCTTCAACGAATACCACTTCAACGCAAAGCGTCACCGTCAATGTTTATTTCACTCCAATCACGGAAGATCAATTCGAATCCCCAGGCCAGACAGCTTCAACTCTGTACGGTCCCGGTATAGGCATTACGGAAGTCGATAATACCAACGGACAATGGCAGTACTATCACCCTGATCTTCACGTATGGTATGCCATAGATAGTCCGAATACGATTAGTGTTTTCGGTGCCAATATTGGGATTCGATTTGTACCCAAAGCAAATTGGAATGGCACAGCGCAGTTCAAATATCGGGACTGGACGCTAGACATCGCACCTGGATATCCAAACTGGCTGGACCTAAATAAAGACTACGCGAGTTTAACCACCCACTTCGGTAATGAAGTCAAAACAGCCGAAATCACAGTAACTCCGGTAAATGATATGCCTTTTGTCACTGAAACAGGCGGCACTTTCCACTATGAATTGGACGGAAAAAGCTATGCGACCTATCCGGATCTCGGCATTTATTCGAAATCCTTCACTTATGAAGGATGGTTGTATCCGACAAGCGCTCCAACGTGGGGACGATTTTTCGATACATCTTACGGCTACGATAACTTCAACGTGTTCTTGGGCTTTGAAGGGAATACAGGAAGAGTAAGCTTTGCCGCCCTTCCTCAAATCGGTCCACGAGCTATTGAATATAAGGTCATCACTAATGAACGGCTACCGCTCAATCAGTGGGTGCACGTTTCGATGGTCTACGATGATACGTTGAAAAAAGTGCATATCTATTGGAATGGCGTGCTTAAAGCTTCCGGCACAGCCGATATGAGTAAAATGGAACCTGCCAGCTCCCAAAATGGTGGCGGACCACGTCCTATCAATTTGATGGGCGAAAGCACCTGGACCCAAGACGCCAACTACACAGGCGGTATGCGAGACGTCCGCTTCTGGAGCAAAGCTCGGACGCAAGACCAAATCCGCAACGAGATGGGCATTCGTCTGAACGGAACCGAATCGGGACTTGCAGCCAACTATCATTTCTCTGATCCAACAGACGGAACCGTAGCCAAAGACTACTCGAATGCAGCTCGTAACGGTGACATCGTTCAAGGGTTCTGGAAGTCGAGCGATGGCTTCAACCGCGGAGTCAAAACAACCGTGAACACTCCGGCGACCAAGACCTTCACGGCTAACGATGTCGACGGCGACGAGATCGACGTTATCGTATCGTCTTCCAATCCGACTCTGATCCCGACAGGCAACATTTCGGTTGTCGGACACGGCAGCGAACGTCAGTTGATTCTGACTCCGAACCCAGATCAGAGCGGCACCTCGCAAATCACCGTTACACTGAACGACGGACAAGGGCTTCCAAATAGCACAAGCTCCGCTACGTTCCAGTTTACTGTTATCCCGGGAGACTACGACCTGACCTCCATCAAGCCTTCTGTCGGCACGATGGAACCCGCATTCAATCAGGCAGTCGCCAGCTATAAAATCCATCTTCCGGGCAAGACCAACAACAGCCCGACCCAGAGCGTCGATATTGACGTAGTGGCTGCTAACCCGGGCGAAGTGGTCGTTACGGCTCAAGCCGATAACGGAAGCGGTCTTACCGTGACCGGCAGCTATCCAACATTCACGGTAACGGGTCTTAAACCGGGCGTTACGCAATCGGTCAAGATTCGCGTCGCGGACAAGAATGGCGCAGGCGGCAAAGATTATCAGCTTGAACTCATTCGTTATCCGGGCAACGATGCTGGCCTCAGCGCAAGCAACGGATTGGCTCTGTTCGACGGCAACACGCCGATCGCCTTAAAGCCAACTTACTCCAACGACACGCCGAACTATACCGCCGAAGTTGAACAGAATGTCAGCAAGATTACGGTGAATGTCGAAAAGTCCGCCGCCGCTTCCACCGTTGAACTTAACGGAAGCCCAATCGGCTCTTCCAACAGTACAACGGCAAACGGCACGGTCGAACTCAAACCGGGACGCAATGTGATCGACGTCAAAGTAATAGCCGAAGACGGCAAAACGGTCAAATCCTACAGCGTAACCCTAATCCGTAAACTTTCTGCGGACGCCCGGCTCGTTAAACTGACAACAGGCCCAAGCGGTTTATCGCCTGTATTCGTCAGCGACAAAAGCGAGTACACGCTGAATGTTCCTTATGACGAGACGACCGCGACTTTCACCCCGACGGCTGTTCAACACGCCAAGATCGAGATCAACGGCGTTGAGCATGAAAGTAGCGAAATATTCACAACGCCGACTTTGAACAGCGGCAGCAATATTTTCAATATTAAAGTCACGGCGCAAGACGGCGTAACCACGCGGACGTATAGTTTGGTTATTGTCAAAGCTCCATCCGACGTCGCCGATCTTACGACTTTAACCGTGACGCCAGGTACGCTGTCTCCGGCATTCGACAATACAAATACGGCCTACAGCGTCACGCTGCCGAATGCCGATGACGAGATTGATATCACGCCTACACTGTCGGATTCGACAGCTACAATCACCATCGACGGAGACGTTCACACCGATGGAACTGCCTACACCAAGCCGTTAGCAGTCGGTATTAATACGGTTACGATCCAAGTTACTTCCGAGAGCTTGAATACGAAAAAGACAACGATCATCACGATCATTCGTGAAGCTTCTTCCAACGCCGACCTGGAATCCCTTGATGTAGACGGCGAGACGTTGTCGCCTGCCTTTGATCGCAATCAAACCGACTATGAAATTACGGTTGATTCCAGCACGGACGAGTTGGATTTCTTGCCGAAGGCCGACGATGATGCCTATGCAGAGGTTCTTCTGAACGGTATCCTGGTTAACGCCGGCGACAAGAAAACAGTGACCCTGAAAACCGGAGTCAACACCATCACTATTACAGTGAAGGCTCAAGACGGTAAAACCACGAAAACCTATACCGTTACGGTCGTGCGTAAAGCTTCTTCCAATGCGGATCTGAAAAACATCTTTGTGGACACCGACCCGCTTGCGAACTTCGATTCCGCAACGTCAGAGGTCTTTACCGATGTTCCTAATACCGTATCCGCAATACTCGTAGGCGCTGCAACCGTTGATCCAACGGCTACTTATAAAGTTAACGGCCAACCTGCAGCTCCACTTCTTATCGATCTTGCGGTCGGCAACAACAAAGTCGAATTCGTAACGCTGGCCCAAGACGGTCAGACGACCAAGACGTACACGCTGAACATCATTCGCGCCGCTTCCGGCAACGCGAATCTGGATGAGCTGTTATTGAAAGACGGCGACGAGGCTCCGATCGACATCGAGCCTGAATTTTCGCCGGATGTTTTCATCTACGATGTGACCATCGAAGATACCACCGAGACGGTCAAACTGGGCTTGCAACCGGAGGATGAAAATGCGGAGATCACCGTGACTCAAAACGGTATTCCGGTGCCTTCGCCGTACATCCTCACACCGACTACGGGACTCAACATCATCGAAATTGACGTCACCGCACAGGACGGCAGCAAGAAACGGTACACGCTCAACCTGATCAAAAACCCGAGCGCCGACGCGACGCTCAAGCAATTGATCGTGGATGCGGAGCTGCAAGAGCCGATTCCTGTTTTCTCTCCAGGGACGCGCGAATATGCTTACCATGTATCCAATAAGGTCGATACCTTCTCTCTCCAACCGAAAGCGAATGCCGATGGCGCCACCTATCAAGTCACTCAGGACGGACAGCCCATTGACCCAAGCAATCTTGAACTGAAAGAAGGAAACAACACCTTTACCGTCACGGTTACGGCTGCCGACGGTATCACAACGCTTGCGTACACCGTTAACATCTATCGTGAAATCCTGCCAAAAGACGCTTCTTTATCGTCATTGCAGGTCATTTCCGCTCGGGGAACGGAGTCGCTGTCACCAACCTTCCCGTCGGATGAACGCACGTATGAAGTTCAGCTTCCTTACAGTTCGAGCAAGGTAACTGTAGAAGCACTCGCCAACGATCCTCTTGCCAAAGTCACGCTAAATGGATTGGCAATCGACGGTAGTCAAGAAGTCGGTCTTCTCGAAGGCAACAATGTATTCGAGATTCGAGTGTTAGCTCAAGACGGCAAAACGCAGCAGGTTCACGCCCTTACAATCGTTCGTCAACCTGCCGCCGCGCCTTCTCCAAACCCTATACCTGTACCTGTACCTGTACCTATACCTATACCTGTACCTGTACCTGCACCAACGCCGACTCCGACTCCGATCAAAGAAAGCGTGACGATTCGTGTGGAAACCGGCGAACTGAATCAAGGTCCTCTGCTGACGCAGATTCCGATCGATCGTACGCGTCAAGGCGATAGCGTGCGCGACGTCATCACACTCAGCGAAGCTTACAGCGCAGAAGCGATCGCCAAACTTGCCGAATCTGGCAACAAGACCGCTCGCGTCGTTGTTCCTGACGACCAGGATGAAGTTACCGACCAACGCTTCAACGTCGATAAGACTGCCGTGCAAGCTCTTGGCGGCGCAGGCGTAGCTTTGGAGCTGTTTACGGAAAATGTTAAAATCATCGTCCCTCAAGGTTCCATGAATCAATTCGACGGCGATCTGTATTTCCGACTGATTCCGATCAAGAAAGAGTCTGAACGTATTGCAGTCGAAAATCGGGCAAAAGTGGAGAAAATCGTCCGCGAAGTTGCCCAAGACGATCGAATTACGGTAGTAGGACGCCCAATGACTATCGAGACCAACATGCAGAGCCGCGCCGTTACTTTAGTCTTGCCATTAACGGGTGTCACACTGCCGAATAATCCTGTCGAAAGAGAAGCCTTCCTGGCTGACCTCGCCATCTTCATTGAGCATAGCGACGGAGAGAAAGCCTTGATTCGTGCCAAAGTCGTCGACTATAAGCCGGGATTGAAAGGCCTTGAATTCGGTGTCAACAAATTCAGTACCTTCACCGTACTCGATATGAACGGTGCTGATCTGGAAAGCCTGCTAGGACCAATCAATACGGCAGACGGCTCCGGCGCAGACGGAAACGGAAGCGGAAGCGCCAATTTCCATGAGGCTTATATAAACGGCTTCACGGATGGCACATTCAAGCCGGAACGCACAATCAGCCGCGCCGAGATGGCTGCCATTCTGGCACGCAACCTGGGTTACTCGGAGAACATCGCTCCTGCCGCTTACCCGGATGTCCAAGCCACCCACTGGGCAGCAGCAGAAATCGCCTTCGTACAAAGCGTCGGCCTGATGGTCGGTGACGATCGCGGCCTATTCCGTCCGAATGCTCCGATCAGCCGCGGCGAAATGGCAACCATTGCTTCCCGCTACAAAAAGCTGGCCGTAACGGATTCCGCTTCCGGATTCCAAGATACAATCGGTCACTGGGCGGCAAAAGAGATCGAAGCTGCCCGTGCTGCCGGTATTCTGAACGGCTATACGGACGGAACGTATCGCCCGAACGGTCGTTTGACTCGCAGCGAAGCCGTTAAGATCGTTAACCGTATCTTCGATCGCGGTCCGCTGTACGGCACGTCGAAGCCAAGCTGGCCGGACGTACCGTCCTCGCACTGGGCTTACGAAGAGATCGAAGAAGCTTCCCGGAACCATAGCTTCGCCCTTCGGCCGGAAGGCGGAGAGAATTTCCAACCTTAGTCCGATCAAGTCGCAAGGGATTCAAGCCGAATAACAAAAACATGCAGAAAGAGCCTAACACCTTGGTGTGTAAGGCTCTTTTTTTATTTCTCTCACTTTTTCTTAAAATCGACCGATAAACTCAGAAAACCGGATTGCAAATTCCACAAAACCTAGTATAATACTTGGTAATAGAAATTGAAGGAGCTGACTTTTGTAATGTCCGTAGATGATTACCTTGACCTGTACAACTATGCCAAGTCCATCGGCGACGCCGAATGGCAGGCTTCCCTTACCGCATCACTGGCCGAACAACTTGCCGCGCCGGCACCTTCCGCCGAGGAAGTCAAGCTTGCGGCTCTATGGGAACGATTCGACCAGATCAACGAAGAATTAAAAGGTCTATTCCTGAAAATGCGCACGCAGTCCGCTTCCGCCTACTCGGGCCGTTTGGAAGAGCGCGTATGGGAACTCAAATTGGAACGCATCATCGTCTCGCAAAGTATCCGTTTCCGGCATGTCGGGGTGTAAGGTTCATTTACGCCCGGCAGCCGTTTCCCCAATAAAAAAGGCAAGCGGCAGACGTGGGTGAACCACGTGCAAACCGCATGCCCGATAGTCGTATATGTGCATTGCGAAGCCTAAAGCATGTGTACGCCTTACTTCGACATTTCCATTTCTTTGCGCATCATGGACATGCAAGAAGTCATCATTTCGTCGCACTCCTGCATTTTCTTCATCATCATGTCCATATCCATGTTCATGTCTTTCATGCTCATGCCGTCCATCCCCGACATTTTCTCCATACATGTCTTCATGGTGTTCATTTTGCACATCATTTCATCCATGCACATCGTCATCATCATTTCCATCGCCATCTTTTCCATTGTTTATTCCTCCTCAAATTATGTGTTGAAGATTTAAACCCAGTCAGACGGAACACCCTCATATATACCCGAAATCACGCTTAGAAACTCGTACGAAACCTCGCATCAAAGAGTTTTATCACCGCACGGAACAGGCAAAAAATACGTAATACCTAAAGTAGCCGGATAGGAATATTTTCGATACAACCCAGATTCTGTTAAGGTTCTTTTTTGTCGTGATCAATATAGCTTCCGATACTCGGTCGGCGTCATATTTTCCCGTGCCATAAATTGCCGATTGAAGTAACTTACGCTCGGATATCCGGCGTCTTCGGCGATCTGGCCGATATTCCGATCCGGATGCTCCAACAGCCATTGCTTCGCCATTTGCAGACGCGAACGCGTGATGAACTCCATCGGGGTCATTTTCATCAAGGTCTTGAACAGTTTGCAAAAGTAATAGTCGCTTACCCCTGCACGCTCCGACCATTCCCTCAGCAAAAAAGGCCGGCATGCTTCCCGCTGCATATCCGGCAAAAGGCTCAATACGCGGTTCTCTGCCTTGCCTGAACGGTTTTTTTTCAAAGGCACGGCTTGGTGCACGAATTCCGCCAAGACCGCATACGTCAGCGTGGATAAACGAGACTGATGCAGCATCCGATTCTGTTCGGCTTCTTCCAACAAATCCAGATGCGCCTGCTCCCAATCGTCGCGCTGCCTGAGCGTCCATAGCAGATGCCGATGGAATCCGCGCTCGATCATGTAATCATGCAGCCTTTCCCCGTAAAAATGTACCCAGCGCACGTCCCACGGATCCTCCTCGCTGCTGTAATAATGTTGACGCTGAAGCGGAAAATAAAGCACCGCTTGTCCGCTTCGCAATTCGTGCACCGTCCCCTCGATCTCCACATATCCTTTTCCCGACGCCACGTAATGGATATTAAAATTGTTCAAAGCTCCTTCTTCGCGCAATACGTGATGCTCCGGTTGGCGGCTGTAATGACCGACCGATTCCGGCAGGCAAAAGTAAGCTTGCCGCTGCAAGGTAAGCAGTATGCTTTGTCTGTGCATATTCTTCTCCTTAATGACAATATCGTGTTAATTCAATTCAATATATTATTATTTTCAAGCTCTCTTTCATTCATTATAATCGCATCATATAACAATATTCGAGTAGTCATAGGAGGAATATCATTCATGCATCCACGAAACAAACTGCGCTGGGGCATTCTCGGTAGCGCTAACATTGCGGTTCGTTCCGTCATTCCGGGCTTGCAGCAATCTGAACTCAACGAAGTAACCGCTCTGGCAAGTCGTACCTTGGACAAGGCAGAGCAAGCGGCCGCCGAACTGGGCATTGCCAAGACGTATGACAGCTATGAGCAACTGCTTGCCGATGACGAGATCGATGCCGTATACATTCCGCTTCCGAACCATCTGCACTACGAATGGACGCTGCGCGCCGCCGAAGCGGGCAAACATATTTTATGCGAGAAGCCGCTTGCGCTGAATGCCGACCAAGCCGCAGAAATGGCCGCTGCTGCTTCCAAAGCCGGAGTTCATCTCGCCGAAGCTTTCATGTACCGCCATCATCCGCGTTATGACCAGATTCGCGACGTGATCGCAAGCGGCGAGATCGGCGACGTGCGCGGGATTCATAGCACGTTCACCTTCAACAACAGCGGCTCGGACGGCAATGTGCGATTCCGCAAAGACTGGGGCGGCGGCTCGCTGTACGATATCGGCTGCTACTCGATCAGCGCGGCACGAATGCTGCTGGGCAAGGAACCGACCGCCGCGACCGTAATCGCCCAATTTTCTCCGCAGCATGACGGCGTCGATATGATGGCGAGCGGTCTGCTGGAATTTGACGGTCAGATCGGCGTGACGTTCGATAGCGGCATGTGGGCGGCTTTCCGCAATACGCTCGAAGTGCTGGGCAGCCAAGGAACGATCGAGGTCCCTTCCGCTTATGTAAGCCCGGGTGACGAACGCTCCAACTTCTTCGTAACCGTAGGCGACCAGCGTCGCGAGGTGCAAGTTTCTTCGCTGAATCAATATGCCGCGCAAGCGGATGCTTTTGCGCGTACGGTGCTGCACGGCGAAGCGCCGCTTTACGGTGCGGAAGATGCCGTGCGCAATATGCGCGTGCTGGATGCGTGTCTGAAGTCCGCCGAGCAGCGCCGACGCGTCACGCTGTGAAGGCAAAGTCCCGTTCTTTTCATAAGAAGCTGATCACGCATTTCCGTTTTTCAAAACCATTCCCGAAAGGATGAAGACTTCTATGAAACATATCGAAATCAAAGGCGCTGGCAAGCCGATCTCCAGACTGATCAAAGGCACGGATTACTTTACCCACGATACGTACGAAAAAGCCGCGACCAATATGAACGCATTCCTGGAGATCGGCGGCAACACGGTCGATACGGCGCACATTTATTGCGGCGGACAAAGCGAGGAAGTGCTTGGCCGTTACATGCAGGAACACGGCAACCGGGATTCCATCGTCATTCTGACCAAAGGCGCGCATCATGATCAGAACGGGCCGCGCGTGAACACCGACGCGATTCGCAGCGATCTGAACACCAGTCTGGAACGCTTGAAAACAAACTTTATTGAGCTGTACGCCCTCCACCGCGACGATGAATCCATGCCTGTCGCCGTGATTGTCGATGCGTTGAACGAACATATCAAGGCAGGCCGTATCGGAGCGATCGGCGCGTCCAACTGGACCTGGCAGCGCTTGAAGGAAGCGAATGATTATGCGGCTTCCAGCGGACTCGTCGGTTTCACGTTCAGCAGTCCCAACCTGAGTCTCGCCAAAGCCAACGAGCCGTTCTGGGCAGGTTGCGTATCGGCGGATCAACAGACGCTGGATTGGCATGCGGAGAGTCAACTTCCTTTGCTCTCCTGGTCGTCCCAAGCACGCGGCTTCTTCACGGGACGTTTCACCAAGGAAGTGCGGGATAACGCGGATCTGGTACGCGTCTTTTACAGCGATGACAACTGGGAACGCCTGGAGCGCGCCAAGCAGCTGGCTGCCGAAAAAAACACGACGCCAATCCAAATCGCGCTCGCTTACGTCCTGAATCAACCGTTCCCGACCTGCGCCCTGATCGGCGCGCAAAACCGCGACGAGCTGCTGTCCTGCGAGCAGGGCGCAACGATTACGCTGACGCAAGACGAGCTTAACTGGCTGGACCTGAGCGCGGCGAATCAACTTCGTTAACCCAGCGTCAAAATTGTTCGCGCACCGTAAATCTTGCCTGCTTTCGCAGTAGCTAGCCGCGATCTGATGGTATGATCCGGGATAAGAAAGCTTTTGCCAGAATCTTATCGAAAAGGGGATTGCCATGTCTCAGCTTGCCGCTTCCAAACCGCCCCGCCGAACTCGCAAAAGAGGGTCGAACGCGGGGCTGTTCCTGTCGCTGCCGGTGCTGTCCTGGGCGCTGTACGACTTTGCGAACACCATTTTTTCATCCAACATCGTCACGATCTTTTTTCCGCTGTATCTGCAACAGGTGCTCGGCGGAGACGCGCGGATGGACCAGATCGCCAGCACCTTTATCAGCTATGCCAACGCCGCGGCGGGGCTGCTGCTCGTCATTTTCACTCCGCTGCTCGGCGTCTGGATGGATCGGACGGGACGCAAAAAAGCTTTTCTTGTTCCTTTTGCGCTGGCAGCCATTATCTTTACGTTCTTGATGGGCTTTACCGCGTACACGAACAGTTCCTCATCCCTGTTCGGCCTGCCGCTTTCGATCGTGGTCGTGCTGATCTTTTTTACCGCGGCCAAGTTCTTCTATAACTCCAGTCAGCTCTTCTATGACAATATGCTGCCGGACATCGCGACCGGTCCTCAAGTTCCTCTCGTCTCGGGCTTCGGCGTCGCGGTCGGCTATATCGGCACGTTGATGGGACTGGTCGTCTACGGCATCGTGGGCAGCAGCGATTACCCGCTTGCCTTTATTCTGACCGCCGTGCTGTTCCTGCTTTTCTCGCTGCCGATCATTCTGCTGTACAAAGAAAAGCCTGCGCCGCCCGTCGCTCCCGCGAGCGGAACGCGCAAATCTTTTTTCAGCGGTTACCGGGATATTTACGAGACGTTCAAAGAAGCGAAGAAGCATCGGGCCGTGTTCACGTTCATGATCGCTTATTTCTTCTTCAACGATGCCGTCGCGACCGCGATCGCCATGATGAGCATCTATGCGACCGCCGTCATGGGCTTCAGCGCCGGACAATTCATTCTGCTGTATCTGGTGGCAACGGTGTTCGCGATTATCGGCTCGTTCGTCTTTGGCCATATTACGCGCAGAGTCGGGGGAAAAGTCTCGTCCGGACTCGTCGCGATCGTGCTGATCGCCGCGCTCGTTCTGGCGGCTGCCGCCTTCTCCGCTGCCGTCTTCTGGGCCGCCGCCTGCCTGTACGGAGTCGCGATGGGCTCGCTGTGGGTCACTTCGCGCACGATGATCGTCGAACTTTCGCCGCCGGAAAAAAGAGGCCAGTTCTTCGGACTGTTCGCGTTCTCCGGCAAACTGTCGTCCGTGCTCGGTCCGCTTGTATACGGCAGCGTGACTTGGGCGCTGGCGGGATACGGAACGCTCGCGAGCCGCGCGGCGCTACTGTCCCTGGTCGTGATGGCTGCCATCGGGCTGGTCGTGCTGCTTCGCGTGCCGTACGCCAAGCCGACCGAAGAAGTTCAAGCTTGATTCATGGCTCTTATCCCAACCGGAAGCTGCGTTTTGATGCGCGGCTTTCGGTTTTTTATATTCCTTTTTGTTGATTGCGATTGAACAAAAATCTGTGGGGTATCTTATACATGGACGCCTATGAAGCCGACCCGGGTTTTGAAGTCCGGTTGGTTGCGCGAAGAAAGTTTGTTATAATAAGTAACTGTATGGCGATGCTTCATTTGCGAAACATCTGCCCAATTTGTTGACGACAGAGGAGGAATTTTTCGATGACGACGAGTTTGAATGCAACCGTGAAACTGAACAATGGCGTGGAGATGCCTTGGTTCGGTCTGGGCGTATGGCAAGTAGAAGACGGCGACGAAGCCAAAAATTCCGTAACTGCGGCGATCAAAGCCGGTTATATCGGCATTGATACGGCAGCCGCTTATAAAAACGAAAAAAGCGTGGGCGAAGCGATCCGGGAATCCGGCGCGAACCGCGACGGCCTGTTCATCACCTCGAAAGTCTGGAACGGCGATCAAGGTTACGAAGAGACGCTGGCCGCTTTCGATGCGACGATGGAAAAGCTGGGGCTCGACGTGCTCGACCTCTATCTGATCCATTGGCCGGTTCAAGGCAAATATAAAGACACCTGGCGCGCGATGGAAAAGCTGTACAAAGACGGCCGCATCCGCGCAATCGGCGTCAGCAACTTCCAGCCGCACCACCTCGACGACCTGCTCGCCGATGCGGAAGTCGTGCCGGCGGTCAATCAAGTGGAATTCCACCCGCTGCTGACCCAAGCCGAGCTTCTGGACTACTGCGCGAAAAAAGGCATTCAAGTCGAGGCCTGGTCGCCGCTGGCGCGCGGCTTGCTGTTCGAAAACGAAGTCGTGACAAGCCTCGGCGAAAAATACGGCAAATCCCCGGCGCAGATCCTGCTTCGTTGGGTGCTGGATAAAGGCGTCGTGGTGCTGACCCGCTCCGTGAAGGAGAGCCGCATCGTCGAAAACGCCGACCTGTTCGACTTCACGCTGACGCCGGAAGACGTAACCGCGCTTGAAGCTTTGAACAAAAACGAGCGCACCGGCCCGGACCCGGACAATTTCAACTTCTGATTCGATCCGAAACGAATTCATTCGAATCGTGCGAGCAAGCCGTTTCCCGAATACGACGGGAAGCGGCTTTTCGACGTGCAATTTTCGGAATGCAGCGGGTGTCGGCCACCGGAACGCATCGTTTTTTCAGATCGGCTAATCCTTGATCCGCTTGCATTGATAACGATTTCGAAAATTTGAGACAAGATTCGACTGCGTCGTTTCACAAAGTTCGGTGTATGTAATAAGCAGTCAACCAAATTCGACAATTCCGCAAACTTATCCGAAACGGAAGTGACAACATTGAAGCAAGCAACCAGTGTATTTTACATATCCGCCTCGATTCTTGTCGTGCTGGTCGCGATCGGCGTTATCGCTCCCGCCGGGCTCGAACAAGGAACGAACTACGTTCAGTCCATTCTTACCGACACCTTCGGCTGGTATTATCTGATCGCCGTGACGGCATTTGTCGGCGTCTGCATCTATCTGCTCGTCAGCCCGCTGGGCCGCATTAAGTTGGGCAAGCAGGACGACACTCCCTCTTATTCGCGCCCGACGTGGCTTGCGATGCTGTTCAGCGCGGGAGTCGGCATCGGATTAGTCTTTTACGGCGCGTATGAACCGATCAACCATTACGCGGTCAGCTCGCCGACCGGAGAAACGGGAACGGAAACCTCCGTGCGCGAAGCCATGCAGTTCACCTTTTTCCATTGGGGCGTTCACGCGTGGGCCGTATACGGCTTGGTCGCGATGTCCCTCGCCTACTTCATGTTCCGAAGAGGAGAACCGGCGCTGATCAGCTCGACGTTGATCCCCGTTCTCGGAAGGCACGCCAAAGGGCCGATCGGCAAAACGATCGATATCGTCGCCGTTCTCGCTACGGTGATCGGGGTCGCGACTTCGCTCGGCTTCGGCGCGGTTCAGATCAACGGCGGCCTTTCGTACTTGTTCGGCCTGCCATCCAATATTTTGACTCAATTCATCATCATTCTGGTCGTGACGGTCATGTTCATGGCGTCGGCGCTCAGCGGGTTGGACAAAGGCATTCGGATTCTCAGCAACGTGAACATGATTTTGGCGGCCGCGCTTTGCGTCTTGGTCTTCGCGTTCGGCGCGTCGTTGTTCACGCTCAACCTGTTCACCGATTCGCTGGGCCGTTATTTGCAGAACTTCATCACGATGAGCTTCCGGATCGCCCCGCTCAATCCGGAGAACCGCGAGTGGATCAATACGTGGACGATCTTTTACTGGGCTTGGTGGATCTCGTGGTCGCCGTTCGTCGGGATCTTCATCGCCCGCGTCTCGAAAGGCCGCACGATCCGCGAATTCGTCGCTTACGTGCTGCTGGCGCCTTCGCTGATCGGATTTATCTGGTTCTCGGTCTTCGGCGGATCGGCGATCTCGCTCGAACGCAGCGGAAAAGCGATGCTGTCCCAGCTGGTTCCTGAAGAAACTCTGTTCGGCATGCTCGGCACGTTCCCGATGGGCATGGCGATTTCGATTCTGGCAATCGGCCTGATCGCGATCTTCTTCGTCACCTCGGCCGATTCCGGCACGTTCGTGCTCGGCATGATGACGACGGGCGGCGCGCAGAATCCGAACAACGTTTTGAAATTAGTCTGGGGAGTCATGCTGACCGCAATGGCGCTGGTGCTGCTGTATTCCGGCGGCCTTCAGGCTTTGCAAAACATGATGATTATCTCCGCCTTCCCGTTCTCGTTCGTCATCATCGCGATGGCGGTCAGCCTGATCAAAGTCTTGAACAAAGATTCGCACGAAATGGGACCAAGCAAACGCAAACCGCCGAAAAAAGCGGAAGCGAAAGCCTGATTCTATTCCGATTCATCATTCGGCCTATCCAAAGAACCTGTCGCACTTCGGCAGGTTCTTTTTTCGTGCATACGCATAAAACCAACTTGCCGGGAGCTGCTTCTCTCGTTGCAATGAGCAGGGATGCGAGGTATATTGAACACATTCACTACATCACGACGCGATATATGAGAAAGGAGCAAGCATGGACCTCGACAAAGTCCGTAAACGATTCCTGCCGATGAGCGAAACGATGTTCTATATTTTGTTTTCGCTAAGGGAGGAGCGCCACGGCTACGGTATTATGCAGCATGTGCAATCTCTGACGTCCGGCCGGATTTCGCTGGGAGCCGGTACCCTTTATCAAAGTCTGGCGAAGCTGGAAGGCGACGGCTTGATTATTCAAACTGCCGAGATCGAACGCAAGAAATTTTACCTCGCCACCGAATCCGGAACGATCATTTTGCAGGAAGAAGCTCTTCGCATCTCGGAACTCTACCGGAACGTCGCAGAACTGCTGCCGCTTGAACACACTTAATTTTATAAGGTAAAAAGGAGGAATTTCGATGTCTACGCTAGCTCGCGCAATCGCTCTTGCCGCTCAATACCATGAAGGCCAGACCGATAAAGGCGGCCGTCCCTATGTCTTCCACCCTCTTCGCCTGATGCTCAAAGCGCTCACCGAGCCCGAACAGATCGCCGCCGTGCTGCACGACACGATCGAGGACACCGACCTGACCCTGGACGATCTGCGCAAAGAAGGCTTTTCAGACGAAATCGTGGAAGCGATCGACCGTTTGTCCCGCCGCGAAGACGAGACTTATCACGAGTTTATTTTACGGATCAAGGAAAATCGGCTGGCTGCACGCGTGAAAATTCTCGATCTTCAGGACAACATGGACCTGACCCGGATCAAGAAGCCGTCGGAAAAAGATCAGAAGCGCCTGCTGAAGTACAGCCAAGCTTTGGATACGCTGCTTTCCCATGACGAGACGCAAGAAGCAGACGAGAAAGATCAGAACCGATTATAAGCGTAATAAAAAGAGCCTTCGACTCCGCTATAAGTGCGGAGTCGAAGGCTCTTCAGATGCTTCATTTTCGGCGCAATATCCTTTCGGAAGCCAGCAGCATAGTGAAACCGAAGATCAAGTCCCATGCCGTCATCGAGTAGACCGAGAGCCGCTCGAACACGGCGGGGTGACCGAATATGCGCGAGACCATGATCCCCAGAGCTACAATGCCGATGATCCCTAAGCCTATACCGCTCCAACCTAATCCGGCACGCGAACGCCGAATCGATACGCCTCCCAGAATCACCGCCAGATTCCCGCCGATGATTGCCAGACCCGCTCCGAGCAAGTGCGGACTTAGTCCGTCGTAAGATACGCCGGGAAAATAACCGATCATGACGTTCCCGATGCCGTGGATCACAGCCGCCGCAAGCGCGAAGAACTTCGCTTTTCCTTCGAGCAGCGGCAGCACGAGCAAGTACCCCAACGCGAATAACAGCCCATGCGCCATAAATCCGGCATTCATGACCCAGGCCAGCGGCGACAACACTTCCCGCCCGTTGATCGTCAGCGGTCCGGCAACGCCCAGATCGCTGATGTAATTATAGGCGTAGCGGTAATTCGGCTCCTGCCAGGCAGAGGCCGAGATTGCTTCCGTCAGCACGTAAACCGCGGCGCCAAGAATGAACAATACGGCACCCAACGCGATTCTGCGCGAATCTTTCTTTTCTTTGACTATAGATACTGGCATGTCAGCTTCCTCCGTCAACTTCGGATAAGGTCTGCGATCAAGTGTCGAAGCTCCTGTTCACACTAATCACAGTCGTCTTACTCATTATAAAGCATCCGTTACCCGTACACCCGCCGAATGATCTCCTCGAAGTCCGGCTCCCGCATCTCCACGTCCTCGATCTCGCCCCAATGCCCCAGCTCGCGCAGTGCATCCATCGTCCGAACCTCCTCCCGATTGACCTCGACGGTCAACGTAGACTCGGTTCGAGACACGATGCGCATCGCGAAGCTGCTGTCGGCCGCATGAAGGTCGCTCTCCTGATTCGGTTGGACATGCGCTCCGGTCTGCATATCGCCCGATACGATCAGATCGTCGCCTTGCCCGGCCAACACATATCCGGCCCGGTACGTCACTTTGATCTCGGTCGGCAGCCCGATCTCCCGCCGCAATCCTTCCACCGTTCCGTCATACGTCAACCGGCCGCCGCCGATCACCATCACGCGGCGGCAAAGCTGCTCGATATCGTCCATGTCATGAGTGGTGAGCAAGATTGTTTTGCCGAATTCCTCGTTCAATACTTTTAAAAAGCCCCGGATATTGCGCTTGGCATTGACGTCCAAACCGATCGTCGGCTCGTCCAGAAACAGCAGCTCGGGATCATGCAGCATAGCCGCCGCGATATCCGCGCGCATCCGCTGACCGAGCGACAGCTTGCGTACGGGCGTATCCCAGAACTCGTCCAAATCCAGCAGTTCCGCGAATTCGCCGAGCCGCCTGACTTTGTCCGCGTCATCCACCCCGTACATATGCGCCAAAATATCGTACGAATCTTTCACCGGCAGATCCCACCACAACTGACTGCGCTGTCCGAATACCACGCCGAGTCTCGAAGCGCAGCGCAACCGGTCGCGATGCGGATCAATGCCGGCCAACTTTACGCTTCCGGAAGAAGGATGCAGGATGCCGGTCAACATTTTTATCGTCGTCGATTTGCCTGCCCCGTTGGGACCGATATAACCGACGAAGTCTCCTTTTTCCACCGTAAACCCGATATCCCGCACCGCTTCCTTGGTCGTATACTCCCGCGAGAACAACGAACGAATCCCCGAGAATCTCCCCTGCGCCACGACCGGCGTTTTGAAGCTTTTGCACAGTCCGACCGCTTCGATTGCCGCTTCGCGTTCAGCTTGAACAGTCGGCATATCCCTACTCGTCATCATTTCCATGCTCATCCTCCTTTCAGCTTCCCGTGCTCTGATATTTGCTGATCCCGAATTTCCAGAAACGCAGCGCCAGCAGGACGGCCAGACACGAAGCAGCGGCGAGCACCGGAAATACCCACAGCCCCAGCTCTCCCCGCAAAATGTACAGCGCAGGCACGTATCCGACCAGTCCGACAGGAACCGCCGTTAACAGCAATCCCGACATCCAGCCCGGATACAGCGTCAGCGGATAACGCGCCGCTGTCTGCGCCGCGTCTTCGGTCATATTTTGAAGCATGGAGATCCGCGTCGTCCAAAATCCGCACGTCGCCGTCGCCATCCCGATTGCGAACAGCACTACTCCGCCCGTCACGATGGCAAAAAGCGTCTGCGGAATCGCCCACCACGTCACCTGTCCGGTGCGCAGCATCTCCCCGAGCGCCCACGCCAGGATCGCGCCGCCTTGCAGCAGTTCGCCGGGCATTAGGCGGAACCCGCGCGGCATCAGCGAAAGCAGCACGGGAAGCGGCTTGGTCAGCAGTTGATCCAACTCGCCTTCCACCAGATAACGCTCCAGGTTGTGCACTTCATTGCCGAACGTGCGGTACAGCGTCTTGGCGAGCGTCATCACGGCAAATAAATACCCGACCTCGTGCATCGTCCAACCGCGCACCGCGCCGAACTTCGCCAATACGATCGCGATCATCAGAAATTCGGACAGTTGAATAATCGCAGCCAATACCGTGCCGAAAGCAAAATTAAACCGATACTGCATCCGACTGCGAACGCTGGTGCGAATCAAAATGAGATACAGCTTTATGTAATTCTGCAGCGCAACCCTTCGATCCCCTATCGTTCGCTCGTTCATCCGCCCTGCACCTCCACCTTATGCCGCAGCAACTTCGTTGCCAGCAGGCACAGCAAAGTCAACGCGGCGCACCACGCCAGCGTTCCGAGCAGCAGCACGGGATCGCCTTTTCCCAAATAAAACTGCGTCGGCGCGTATAACATGAACGGATACGGCGACGCCCATGCTACGGTTTGCAGCCAGTCCGGCAGCCATTCCAGCGGAATAAAGAACCCGGCGAGCAGATTCATCAGCGCCTGATTGCCCCAATACAACCAGGAAGATTCCGTCGTCCATAACGCGCTGATCCCCATCATGTAATTCATGCAGATCGCCATGTACGCCGCGCCCGCGAGAGCCGTCAGCGCCAGAGGCAGCGTGCGTCCGCCGTCGATCGGAGTCAGGCCGAGCGCAAGCTGCATGACGATGTAGATGGGGATCGACTTGTACAGGAACTGATACGCGATCTGCCCCCATTCTTTCGCCATCAGATGCGTGAACAGGTGCACCGGACGCATCAAATCGAGCGCAATCTGCCCGGTGCGGACCGACTGCGGAATCCCGAGTCCCATGGTTGTGAAGCTCGCGACCCATAGGGAGGTCTGAGTAAAGGTGATATAGTGCAGCATTCCGATCGTCCCGTAATCGCCGAGCGAGTGGTCGCGGCCGAGTCCGATCCAGATGCAGGCGTACAGATAACCGAAAGCGGCGCTCGCGAAATTATGCAGCAGATGCGAGCCTCTGTACTGGATGTTGCGCGCGTAAGCCTTGGCGGCCAACGTCTGGTAAAGCCGGGTATTGCTCCTGAAAGAAATCATCTTACACCTCCGATAAGCTTTGTGTTGACGGTAAACGTCCACTTCAGACAAGGTGAGAAAAAAAGAGAAGGTCACTAATATATCAGGAAGAGTTCGGGGAATGCAAGCGTTATTTTCGGGGAAAATGAAAAACGAGCGGCGGCGCAGAGACGGAATCGAGAAGCGCGTCGCGGGCAGAGAGAAGCATTTTTTCCAAGAACTCACCTCATTTTCGCGCACGAAAAAGCCGCCAAAAGCCCATTTTCGACTTCTGCGGCTTGAACGCGCTTCAAGATCGCAAGGCAGTGAATGACGGACGTTGTTCGCTTATCCGATATCGTCTACGACGACATTTCCGTTTCGGTCGAGCAAAGGCGTGATGCCGCCGCTCGAATTGGACACGATCCAGGTATAGACATAATTCACGCCGGTCTCCCGATCGACCAAAATCGCAATTTTAGTATTTCCGGTTTCAGGCAGATATTCCGAAGACTTTTCATAGAACCGGTTCGGACGTTCCTCTTTATTTCGGCTGAACATTCAGATTCCTCCTTAAGTATTCGCTATCGAATAACTATCGGTTTATCGTTCGAATCCTGCCTAGTCTCTCAATCTTCGGGGCCCGCAGATCAGCCGTCCTTCATCGCTTTTCGGAAGCACAGATACGCGATCAATGCAGCTCCGGCCGTCCATACTGCCATAACCCCGAGCGACGTCCATGAACCGCCCTGATGCAGCTCAAGCGCCTGCATCACCGGGAATTGCCCCAATGCGCGTCCCGCGATTCCGTCTTCCGGGACGATATTCAATGCTCCGATCATCGGCGTGAAGCCGAACAGGAACGAGAACGGCATCAGCAGCCCCGTCGTGGCCGCGGTCGATTTCGAAAACAACGCCATCGAGACGCCGAGCAGCAAAAAGAACAGGAACAACAGGATAAGCGCCGCGAGCGTTTTGACGTTCAGGAATGTGCCGATGCCGACAATCAGGGCGGATACGATCAGGGACGCCGCCGTCGCGATCCCCGTCACCATGCTTTTTCCGATCACGATATCCAGCAGCGAAGCGGGCGATCCGATCAAGCCGCGCAGCGTCTTTTTTTCTTTTTCTTCCGACATCATCGACAGGATCGTACCCGACGTGACCACCGCGAACAGGCCTCCGATGATGATGTAAGCCGCCGCCGGCGGAAACTCGGGCGTCCGGGTGACCCGGTCGAACGTCAGCGCGAGAATGACCGGGATCAAGATCGGAATAAGCAGCATCGGATTCTTCAGCAGATCCTTCAGGTCTTTTTCGAAAATGGCGCTTATGCGTCGAGTGCTCATTGTTCCAGCTCCTTTCCCGTTACTTTCAAAAAGATTTGCCCCAACGTCGGATTGTCGGTATGCATCGCTTTGACTTCGCCGGCGGCTACAAGCTCCCGAATTCGATCCGCGCTTGCCGGTCCGTTGTCGATTACCAGCCGCTCGCCCGAAAAGGTCTCCACGTGAAAAGCATGCGTCGAATACTTATATCGAAGTGCTTCGGGGCTGTCCAACTCTTGAAATTCTCCCAGATGCAAAAAGGCTACCCGGTCGCACAGCAGTGCCGCTTCCTCCATATTGTGGGTAGTGAGAAAAATGGTCGTGCCCGCGTCGTTGAGCTTTTGCAGACCGAGATGGATATGCGCCGCGTTTTGCGGATCCAGTGCGGACGTCGGCTCATCCAAAAACACCAGGTCGGGCTTGTGAATCAGCGCCTTCGCCAGCAGCACGCGCTGCTTCATGCCTTTGGACAATTTGGATACGGTTTGTTTGCGCGCGTCCTGCAGGTTGACCTCCTGCAAAATCTCGTCGATCCGCTGAAGCGGGACATCGTACAGTCGGCAAAACAGCTTCAAGTTATCGTAGACGGTCAGCCGCTCGTACAAAGCGCTGTTGTCCGACAACAGGCCGATCCGCGATTTGAAATCCGAACTGCCGAACTCCGCGGGATGCTGGCCCAGCACTTGCACCTGTCCGGCGCTCGCTTCAAGTTCCCCGGTCAGAATCTTGATGGTAGTCGTTTTCCCCGATCCGCTCGGACCGAGCAATCCGAAGATTTCTCCTTTTTTCACATTGAATCCGATGCTTTTGATCGCGGTGCTTTCGCCGAACGCCTTGCTCACTCCTTTGACTTCGATCGCTTGTTCCATGGTGAATCCTCCCTTTCGTTGAACTGCCTTCATCGTAAAGGGAAAATGCCGGAAATGCAGTCATATCGCGGTCAGACGTACCCTGGAGAAGACGAAATGTACCCCGGAACGGCTGAAAAGCATACAGATTTAAGTTTTAAAAAGCGGAATCCTACCCTCTTCGGCCGCAACGACGCCTGCGCTTCGAACGACCGCCGAGGCTCACTCCAAACTGAACCTCTCCTGAATATCCTGAATTTTGGAACGCGAAAGCGGGATCGTGGACTGCTGCTTGTTATCGATTCGGAGCGAATAGGCATTTTTGGACCAAGTGATAATCTCGCGTACCTTTTGCAGATTCACGATATACGAACGGTGGCAGCGATAGAATCCGTACAGCTCCAATTTCTTCTCGATCTCCGCCAGCGTGCAGTCCATCATATACGTCTCCCCGTCCACGATGATCGCGGCTTTCCCGTCCTGGCTTTCGATATAGTCGATCTCCGGCGGATCGAACAAGATCATTTTGTCGTCTACTTTGGCCGGAATCCGGAATAATCTCGCGCTTGCCGGGACGTCGGTTTTGTCCGCGTCGGAAAGTGCCGCCGCCTCTTCGTCCGTCTCGATCGGCCGCAAACCGCTTGGCTGAAGCTTGTACGATAAGTCACCAAGCAGCAGCGCATGTTCCAGATTAGAGAGCAGAAGCAAAGCGGCTGCCGGCCGTTCTTTGATCTTCCTGAGCAGCCGCAAAAACACCCGAATCGTCAGCACGTCCACGCCTTGCACCGGCTCGCGGAACACCATCAAGTCGGCGCTGCGGATATAGGCTTTCGCGTAATGGACGCGGCGCAGCTCGGATTCGGAACATTTGCGCAGCGGACGCTCCGCGCAGCCTTGCAGTTCGAACAAGACCAGAAGCTCGGGTACGGTGACTTCGAACCCGAACCATTTGCGGTAAAAAGCAATATTGTCTGCTACCGTCAGACGTTCGTACAGGCCGTCTTCAAAATCGAAAACCGGGATTTGTCGCCGATGCAGCCCCTCGACCAGTAAAGCCTGCATATCCATGTCGCTGTAGACCGCCGAGGCTTGAGCAGGCCGAAGCTCCAAGGAGAAGCTCGGCAGTCCCTCTTCGTCGACGCCTCCGAAATCCATGTTCATATCGGTCATGAAGAAATCTCGCCCTTTCCGTAAACACGCATATCGGTAACATGACGCTCCAAAATCATTCGGATCGCGCGAATCCGCCGGGGATCGATGGGCGCCGAGGCTTTGCCGTCGAAGCGGGCCGCGGAGCCGATATGAATCCGCGCAGCGCTTGTTACATCGAGAAAAGAAGGTAAATTCTCCGCTGTCAAACCCGCACCGGCCAAAATCTCGGGCGGCTTGCCCGCCTTCGAGCCGCGCAGAAGCTCCGCGAGCCGCTGCGCTCCCTCGGGCGCGTTCGGCGCTCCGCCCGACGTCAGAATATCCGTCACCTGCGGGTAGACGGACAGTACATTAAGCGCGCGCCGGAGGTCTTCGGCCTCGTCGAACGCGCGGTGAAACGTGAACGCGAGGTCGGGCCCCGCGTTCAGCAGTCCCTCCAATGCGGACTGATCCACCGTCCCTTCCGGCGTCAACGCGCCGGTCACGACGTCAAGCCCGCCTGCGGCGGCGATGCGGCGAATATCCCGCCGCATCAGCTCCAGTTCGTCTTCGGCGTAGACGAACCCGCCTCCCCGCGGCCTGACCATGACGCGGATCGGCACTTGAACGGCGCGGCGCATCTCCGCCGCCAAAGACAGGTCCGGCGTCACGCCGCCGACCTGCGGATCGGCGATCCATTCGATCCGGTCCGCGCCTCCCCTTTCCGCTGCCGCGGCATCCTCCGGCGTGCAGGCAATCACTTCAAGCAGCATGATAGTTCCTCCGTTTCAATGATCGGAATCAGGTACTCGTCTTGTTGATGCTTCTTCATTGATTTCATTGTAACGCAAAAAGACTGCCGAAGGTTTGTCCCGGCAGTCTGGATTTTGAAACGTGCATTGATGCGCGCCTTGCTTACGGTTAACGGAATTCGGGCGGGATTCTGCGGGCTACGCCTGTTTTCATGGCGGCTTTGACGACGGCGTCGCGGATGCGGTCGACGACTTTGTCGTTGAATACGCTCGGGATGATATATTGTTCGTTGAGTTCGTCGTCTTCGACGACGGATGCGATGGCTTGGGCGGCGGCGACCTTCATGGCTTCGTTGATGACGCTGGCACGGCAGTCCAATGCGCCGCGGAACATGCCCGGGAAGCACAGTACATTGTTGATCTGGTTAGGGAAGTCGCTTCGGCCTGTAGCCAAAACGCGGACGTGAGGCTCGGCCAATTCCGGGTCGATTTCCGGATCGGGGTTTGCCATCGCGAACACGATCGGGTCGGGTGCCATCGATTTGATATGATCCAAGGTCAGCAGGTTCGGACGGGATACGCCGATAAAGACGTCGGCTCCTGCAACGACTTCATGCAGTTGGCCTTTTTCTCCGTTTGGATTGCAGTTGTCCGCGATCCATTCCCACATCGGATTGTCGTATTTGTCCGCCTTGTGCAATGCGCCGCAATGATCGACCGCGATCACGTTGCGAGCGCCTGCGGATAGCAGCATTTTGATACAGGCCGAACCGGCTGCGCCGACGCCCAGGAGCACGATTTTGGCGTCCTCCAATTTTTTTCCGACGATGCTCAAAGCATTTAACAAGCCCGCTAATACAACAACCGCCGTTCCGTGCTGATCGTCGTGGAAGACCGGAATATCCAGTTCCTCTGCCAGTCTGCGTTCAATCTCGAAGCAGCGGGGCGAGCCGATGTCCTCCAGATTGATGCCTCCGAACGCGGGTGCGATCAATTTGACTGTGCGAATAATTTCCTCGGTGTCCTTCGTATCGAGACAGATCGGGAACGCATCGACGCCGGCGAACTGTTTGAACAGCATCGCTTTGCCTTCCATAACGGGCATTGCCGCTCTCGGTCCGATATCGCCGAGTCCCAGCACGGCCGTTCCGTCAGAGACAACGGCCACAGTGTTGCGCTTGATCGTCAGCGTAAATGCTTTCTGGGGATCTTCATGGATCGCACGACATACCTTGGCAACGCCCGGCGTATAGACATGGGACAGATCCTCACGGTTTTTAACCGGCGTTTTTGATTGAATCTCGATTTTTCCGCCTAAATGCGCCAAAAACGTACGGTCCGATACGTTAACGATCGTTACGCCCGGCAGCGCTTCGACCGCCTCAAGTACCGCTTCGCGCATTTTTTCAGGCAAATTGACGGTTAGGTCGCGGATGGTGTGTTCAGGACTGGCATGAATCACGTCGATTGCGACAACGTCACCGCCGCCATCTCCGATTGCTCCCGCCACTTCACCGAACGTGACCTGTCTTTTATCCATTTGCAAACGTATAATCATGCTCGTTCCAAGGGCCATCGTCTACCTCCTGAGGATACGGAATGGGGAGAAGTCACAACACCTCGCCCGCTAACTGATAACGCTTACATCTAAATCCGCCATTATTATAGCACAACTATGTCTTCTCCGCTCGTACTGGGCCGCGTCAACAGCAAAGGCAAGGGTGCTTGGTTGATCCCCGCAAAAGATTAACGCAAGAATGGAATTATGTATTAGTTTGTTAACTCAAGGTCCGCCCGCCCTCGTCATGCTATAATGGGAGAGACAGAGAGAGCACCTAAACAGATAAATAACACCGCAGAAGAAAAAGCGAAAGCGCGGCAATCCAACATACTTGTCGCGACATCCGCATCCGGAGGGAAACGCACATGGAGAGAAGCATTATCTTTTTCGACCTTGACGGCACACTCCTGAACGACGAAAAGAAGATCAACGAATCAACCCGCGAAGCCGTCGCTTCGCTGAAAGAACAAGGCCACATCGTTGCCATCGCAACGGGCCGGGCTCCCTTCTTTTTCGATCATATCCGCAAAGAACTGGACATCGATACGTACGTCAGCTACAACGGCTCGTATGTCGTGCTTGAAGGCGAAGTCCTGTTCACGAATCCATTGAACGCGGAAGCCTTGCAAAGACTGACAGACACCGCTTTGCAAAATGAACACGCCGTCGTCTACATGGATCATGAAGACATGCGCGCCAATGTACCCGATAACGAACGCGTATCGGAAAGTATCGGCACATTGAATATCGGTACTTTGCCCGCACACGATCCGTCGTACTACAAAGATCGTTTTATTTATCAATCCCTGCTGTTCTGCGCGGAAGGCGAAGAACAACCTTACGAATCGCTGGTCAGCGCTTTCGATTTTGTGCGCTGGCATCCGTTTTCCGTCGACGTGCTTCCTTCGGGAGGCAGCAAGTTTAAGGGAATCGGCAAGATCACGGAGAAACTCGGCATTCCGCCAGAGCGCCAATATGCGTTCGGCGATGCGTTGAACGATCTTCAGATGCTCAAAGGAATTCCGAACAGCGTTGCCATGGGCAGCGGAATGCAAGAAGCCAAGGATGCAGCCAAGTGGGTCACCACTTCCAATAACGAAGACGGCATCGCGCAAGGGCTGAAGCTGGCAGGACTGTTGTAAATCAAGAGCTTATTATACAAAGAAGCGGGGGCGCAAACATGGAGCAAAGCATTATCTTTTTCGATATCGACGGTACGCTGGTAGACGAACAAAAAAACGTGCCGCAATCCGCCAAAGACGCGATCCGCGAACTGAAAAAGCAAGGTCATATCGTAGCGATCGCGACAGGTCGACCGCAATTCATGTTCAAAGAGATCCGCGAAGAGCTGGACATCGACACCTACGTCAGCTATAGCGGTCAATACGTCGTGCTGAACGGCCAAGTCATCTACACCAATCCAATCGACAAAGGTTCGCTCGAGCAAATGACGGATATTGCCATGAAGCACAATCATCCGGTCATCCTGATCGACGACGAGGAAATGAAAGCCACCGTGCCCAACGACGAATTCGTCGCGCAAGGCTTCGGCATGCTGTTCAATTACATCTCGCTCGCAACGCCGGACCCGGAATTTTATAAAACGGGCTTCGTGTATCAGGCTTCGCTATTCTGCAACGAAGAAGACCAAAAACTGTACGACTCGGTCTTCCCTGCTCTGTCCTTCATCCGATGGAGCCCGATCTCCGCAGACGTTCTGCCGGCAGGCGGGAGCAAACTCGAAGGCATCCGCAAAATTACGGAAAAACTCGGCATTCCGCCGGAGCGCCAGTATGCGTTCGGCGACGCGCTGAACGATATGGAAATGCTGAGCGGCATTCCAAACAGCGTCGCAATGGGCAACGGCCTTCCGGAAGTCAAAGCCGTCGCCAAGTGGGTAACGAAAACAAACGAAGATGACGGAATCGCGCACGGCCTCAAATTGGCCGGACTGCTTTGAGATCCTATTCGTTGGTAATGGCTTAGGGGCGCCGTGGGAATTTCGTTTCGGTCGCGTGTTGCAATCGGGAAGCAGGATGAGGTTTAAATGGAAGCTTCCCGATTGCAAAGGCGAACGTTTCACTCCTGCACTGAAATTCCCCCTCTGCCCTTGCCGTTTACCGACTCATAAACCTCAAAGCAAAAGGCGGCGAATTTGCCGCCTTTTTTATATAGGGAAAAGATTTTAAAACAGTTAAGTTCAAGTAGGGCGTGTACGCAAACTCCGCCGGGAGCAGATTGAGCTGGATTTTCGTTCTCGGCAAGGAATTTTCCTGAAGGCGTGCCGGGGCACGTCAAAGGAAAATGACGCCGAAGAGGGCGAAAAGACAGGTCAAGATGCACGTCGTTGAGTTTGCGTACACGGCCTAGAGAAGCGGAGAGAGAAATTCAGTGAAAGACGCCTTTGAACTTGGAAAACAACCCTCTAAAATTCCTATCCAGTTTTCCAAGTGAGACAGCGTATTGAACGAATTTCTCTTGCAGCTCTTGAATGGTTTAATCGAATAGTGTTTTTAAGGCGGCAGAAGAGTGCAACATGCTATACTAACAAAAGAATTACGGACGGGGCTTTGGCGGCCCGGTGGGTATTCGTTTATCAAACCTTTGGAGGTTCCTATTATCTATGCTTACTTTTGAACAAAAAATCGCGATCCTGGAGTCATTCTCGGCGCTTACGCGCAACGACGTGTCGATGGGACGAGTCAATTATCATTTTGAAGGAAGCGCGCACGAAAAGAAAATCGTCGGCTACCGCTTCCACCCGAACGGAAACGGCTTCGTGTTTGCGGGGCTGGTCGGGGATTACGATACGGACGACAAAGGCTTCGTCAACGTGCGCGACTTCACGGAAGCGCAGCTGCGCGAGATTGTCGATGCTTCGATCCGTTCGCTGTCGCCGGTCGGCGGAGCCGCTCCGTCCAAGCCCGTTTCGGCCGCTTCGGCGCAATCGACCGGGGACGAAATTTGGACGGACGGCGACGGGCAGGAACTGATTCTCCGCTTCGAGGACGATACGTTCTTCATCTATTCGGGATTCAGCCTGGAGATGGCGTTCGAGACGCGCGAAGAGACGGAAGAGTACTTGGCGGAAGAAGGCTTTACGTTCAACCGCAAGTAAAATCGGGCAAGTTCTCTCGGCGATCGCGCTTGTCGAACGAATTGCCCCGTAATCGCGAAAAAAGCCGCTTGAAGCACGTTCAAACGTGTCTTCAAGCGGCTTTTCGGCATCCTTGTCCTTCTCTTCCCATATGATCATAAAGGAACGATTCCGCTGATTGCGTTGGCGATTGCTTGCGGCCAAAAAGAACGCTGACCGCACAGCACTTCGATGCCCTGAATCACGGCCACCCATTCGTATTCGCTCACGCTGCCTTCCATCTGATCCTCGGTTTGCAGCCAATATTCATGGCCTTTTAACCGATGCTTTTTCATATCGACGAAAGCCGCTTCCTTGTTCGTTCCTTCAATGCGGTATCCGCCGATGTCTTGCTCGATCCGGTAATAACCGCGCAGGCCGGCATCGTATCCGTAATACGTTTCAAGACCGTTTTTTTCCCGGCTCAGACGCCCGACGACTTCTTCCCGTTCATCCCGGACTACCCATTTTTTCGATGACAGTTCCAGAGAACCCCGGTACAACACGTAATCGTCGCCGTCCAGCACGTACAGACCGTTTTCGCCTTCTCCTTTGTAATCGATCGAGCCTTTCCGGTTTCCGCCGATCTGACGAATGACGCCTTTGCCGAACGGCCTTTTTTGTCCGCAAAAATAAAGTTCCATGCCTGCCTCCCCCTTCGGTTCGATGCTGACAGCGTGTTTCGAATCTAAGTCCAATCGCCTCCGTCGCCATGCGCGTCGGCCAGGTCGGCCTGCATGTCTTCCGCAACCGATTGGATATCCTCCGGCGTAATCTGGATCAGCGGATAGCCTTCTTCTTCCCGCATCTGAAGCGCCGCTTCCCGGAAATAACGCGGACTGCCCGGTGATGCCTCGTCGTCGTAGACGAGCAGCATCCCGTCGCTTTTGCGCAGCAGCAGTCCGTCCCGCGCTTTGAACTGCCACGGCCCGCTGTAAGGCTCCTTGCTGACCAGTCCGTAGTAATCGATCTGTTTCTGCAAGGTCTGCCAATATTCTTTTTTCTCGTCGCTCCACTTCTCGTCCATTCCCGCGAATGCCGCAAGAACCGACAGCTTGAGCTGCGGATAATCTTGTTTGAGTTCGATCACCGCTTCGCACGCCCACAGATCGACGCCGTATTGGCCGGGCGTCAGCACCCACTCCAGCCCTTCTTCGATCAGCGGAATCAACCGGCGCTTGATCGCTTCGCGAATAAACGGGATACCCGGATGCTTTTGGTTGAAGATCCCGAGTTCGTTCGCGCGATAGCCGGTGACCAGCAAATTTTTCACGTTCGTACAGCCTCCCTGATGTCTTTCCCTTCAGTGTATCATATCGCGCGGATCGTTTTGTAGGTACGGTTAACCTCCGGAATTGGCTGACGAACTCTGACGCTTGCGGATCGCGTTGACGCCCATCACGACCGCGACCATCTCGTAATCGGACAGCCGCGAGCGATTGGAGAGCCGATAAGCGCCGCTGCGAATCCAACCGCTCGTACGGGCGAACCGCGCTACCTCGGTCCCGTTTTCGGTAATCACGTACTCTTTGGAAAAGTTCGGCGATTCGATCTCGTATATACCGCGCTCGCCCGCGTCGTATTCGAATTTTTTCGTGAACAAAGTAAATCTGGGACGCAGAAGGCCGATATCCCTCTCCCCCGCGTCCAGCACTCGCCAGCGGCGCAGCATCATTTGGAATCGTCCCGTATACAGCAGTTCGCCGCCCGGTCCGTACACGTCCAACGCCGATCCGATCATGCTTCTCAGATCCAGCCTTCCCGCCGCTTCGCCGGATTGATTCAAAATCTCGGTCTGTCCCGCGTTAAAAAAGTTATCCGAAAAATAAAGTTCCATTATTGTACGCCTCTCTTTCCCACTAACTCATCGTTCCTACGCATCATCGTTTCATGTCGCGCTGTACCTGATCTCGCCATGCTCAATCCCGAAGCAGCGTATTGATTCCCATCGCCACAGCCACCAGTTCATAAGCATCCAGCATCGACTCGTTGTGCAGCCGATAGACATCCGAGTTGCTCCAAAAGTTGTTTGTTTTGACCAATGAGGCCACCTCGCTTGGAGAGTCAGCATCCCCAACTCCTCCTTGGCCGGATTCATCACTTTCCACCAAAGCAGAAACGGCATCAGCTTGGCGGTATAACGCAGTTCGCCTTCCGGGCCGTAAATGTCGACGCGCGCTCGTGCCAGCCCGTGCAAATCCATCATGCCGACGTTCTCGCCCGCCTCATCCAGAATTCCGCTTTCCCCGGAACTGAAGAATGTATCTTTAAAATGCAAATCCGCATGCACGCTCATTGCTGTTTCCCCTCCCGCTTCGGTTCGCGTTCAAAGCTGGTCTTCTTCCCCTTGACACTTTGCTTGCCCGGTACGGTGCGCCCAAGCTTTTTTTACCCCTTTCAGGTTGATACATCACGTATGGACGCCAAACGTCCCAATTACTCGCCAAATCGTTTAACAGGAACAGGGGGTGGTTAATGGTTACTGCCGACCTTACATACTTCGATAGGTTCTGCTCCTTGTTTCTTCTTAGACGGTCGGTCATTACATTTTCGGAAGGATGAATTTTACCATGAAGAAAAAGTTAACTGCTGTCGCACTCGGTGCGGTACTTACGCTAACGGCATCGGCCGGCGTCTACGCAGGTGCCAATCTCCAAGAAATCCGCGCTTCCCTGAACAACGGTCTCGGCATCGTCGTGAACGGCAGCGCTTATACGCCGAAAGACGGCAACGGCAAAACGCTCGCTCCGATCACGTACAAAGGCACCACTTACCTGCCCGTGCGTTCGATCGGCGAAGCGCTGAACACCTCCGTAACCTATGATGCAAAAAATAGCCGCGTGGTGATCGGCGGCGGTATCTCTTCGGGTTCGACCGGCGGAAATACGACGACTCCTCCGACCGGATCGTCTTCCGTGCAACGACCAACAGCGATCCCGTCCGACTTCCCGCTTCCTTCCGATGCCAAGATCTACAATCTGGTGGAAGGCGTAGCAGGCGGAACGGGTACGCCGTCGGCAACGTTCAAGTATACGACGAAGCAGGATCTGCTGTCGCTCGGCAACCAGTACAAAGAATACTTCGCGAAAAAAGGCGCTACCAGCAAATCCGAGGAAGTCAGCGCATCGGCCATCTCTATTGTAGACGCGGGCGGATCGTTCGCCGTTACGATCGATGCCGAACCGGGCACGGGCAGCAGCAAAGGCTTCAACGTCGTAGACGTGGTATGGAGCGGCAAATAATAATCGACTTCGGTCGGTTAACCGCGGCGAATAAAAAGAAACAGCTTCGCTTTCCCAATCAGGAGAGCGAAGCTGTTTTTGCATGGAATCGTCCCATTAGCACGGTATCGTAGTAACGGCCGTCCGCGTGCTTCCGATCGTTTTTCAGTACGCCTTCTTTTTCGAATCCATGTTTGGCATACAGTCGAATCGCGGATTCGTTGGCAGCCAGCACCGACAGATTCACCTTCGCGATTCCGCTTCCGTCCGCCCAAGCCAGCGCATGCCGCAGCAGCTCGCCGCCGATTCCGTGTCCCCAATACGCTTTCGATATGCAGATGCCGAACTCGGCACGATGGGCGAATCTGCGCAAAGTACTCCCTTCGCATCTGGCGTAACCGACAAGGTTTCCGTCCGCTTCAGCGACAAGAAAAAGTCTGACGTCGCTCTCCGAGTCTGCCGCAATCAGCACCTTAAAGTCCTTTTCATCCATAAACCCTTCTCCGGCTTCGCGGTCCATATGTTCGGTCTCGCCGTCGATTTGTACGCGCAAAGCGGATAGCTCGGCGGCATCTCGCCGTTCGGCGCAGCGAATCGCGTATCGCAATCCTTTTCCGGCAAACGTCTTCGGTTCCATTCCTGTTCAGCTCCCCCTGCACAATACTCGGCTCAATCATGTTATTCTAACTTAAAGGATTAAAAGCTGAAAAGTAAAGGAGGCCCTCTCTATGGAACCGCCTGTCAAAAAATATCAAAGCGGCGTCGAAGCCACTCTCGATGTCATCGGCGGCAAATGGAAAAGCATCATTCTGTACCATCTGGTCACCGAAAAACGGCGCTTCAACGAACTGAGACGTCTTACCCCCAATATCAGCCATAAAATGTTGACCCAACAGCTTCGCGAACTGGAACGGGACGGACTTATTCTGCGCCACGACTACAACGAGGTACCTCCCCGCGTCGAGTACGAACTGAGCGAATACGGCCAAGGATTGATCGGCGTGCTGGACTTTTTTTGCTATTGGGGCGAAGCGCATGTGGAGCGGGTATACGGAGACAAAAGTCTCGCGCTGGAAGGCCCGTTCATGAGCGACGAAGAAGCTGCGCAATTCGCGAGCGGAGCAGGATTGAAGCAGGTCTGAGCCGATCCATAAGCGCGGTTACCGAAAAGTGCGTACTTACCAAATTTTTTGAACTCTCCTACAATGAGCCTTGTACCCGGATATCTTGTCAACGCTAAAAGTAAGGTTACGCCCCACTGAAACGTAATCCTCTGATTAAGAGTTGACAAGCTACTGACAACAGAATTCGGAAGGAGTGTTTGAAATGAAAACATTGGTAGTCGCCGCGCATCCTGCCTTGGAAACTTCGCGGATCAACCGTAAATGGCTGGAGGAAATTCGCAAATATCCGGAACAGATTACGGTCAGCTCATTATATGAGAAATACCCCGATAGCGTGATCGATATTGCCGCGGAGCAAGCGCTGGTGGAAGCCCATGACCGGATCATTTTGCAATTCCCGTTCTACTGGTTCAACTGCCCGCCGCTGATGAAGCAATGGCTGGACGAAGTGCTGCTGGAAGGCTGGGCGTACGGCGAAGGTTCCTGGTTGTTCGAAAACAAAAAAACGATCGGCCTTGCGGTATCGGTCGGCGTTAAAAAGCAGGATTACAGCCCGAGCGGCGAATATCTGCATGACATGAACACGCTGCTGCTTCCGTTCGAGATGACGGCGCGTTATTTGAAAAGCGGCTACGAAGAACCGTTTATCCATTACGGCGTGAATTCGCGGACGAGCGAGGAAGAGCTTCGGGAGAGCGCGGAGCGTTATGCGGGGCATTTGTTGAAGGCGACAGAAGTTAACGTTTAAAATTTGTGTTTTGCCGCTTCCTTTTGAATCGACGACAAAAAGACGCATTCCCGAAAAGGAGATGCGTCTTTTCATGTTAAGGCGAGTTCTCGTTACTGCACCTTCGTCTTGACCGACTGCGTCGTAATCAGTTTGCCCTGTTTATCGAAAGCAATGACCTCGATCGTGATGTTCTTGCCTTTATATTTGGAAAAATCGATTTCGGCCGTCCACGGCGGTGTGGTTGTCGCGCCTACCTGTTTGCCGCCGATCTTGTACACGACTTTGCCCAGCGTCGGCGACCAGGTTTTCACGTAGCCGGAGACTTTCAGCTTCTTGGCCGGAACGGTCGTCGTGATCGGATTGTAGGACAAAGTGGTGCTGCCGCCTACCGCGCTCAGGTAATACGGGTTCGCGATCGCTTTTTTGTACGTCGCCAGCATCTTGTCGTTGTTGGACAATCCGTAATATTTGACCCGATCTGTTGTTCCTTTGGCATCGACGTCGAACCAGAAAGCGGCCTTCACCTTCGGATACTTCATCGGCAGCGTCGCGTATAACTGCTGCGTCTGGTAGACGGACCATTCGGTCACGTCGCGCATTTTTTCCGGATACATATACGATACCGAACCTTCCGCGATCATGATCGGCTTCTTGTCGGCGTACCAATTATATACGGCATCCAGCTTTGCGATATGACTGCTGCGGTCGATGCCCTGCTTCAGCGGATCGGCCGTAGGATTGTAGATCGAGTACAAGCTGACGCCGACCCAGTCCACGTACTTGTCGCCCGGATAATAGCTCTGGATGTTGTCGATCGGATTGGCTCCCGGTGCCCACAGCATCGCGACATTGTTCGGCGCTTCCTTGTGGAAGACGTCGGCGACCAAACGGAACTTCTCGATATACGCCTGCGGCGTGCTTTTCCAAGGCGTCCAGTTCCCGTTCATCTCGTTGGCGAAACGCAGGAAGATCGGCACGCCGGATGCGGCCGCGTCTTTGGCGAGCTTGCGCAGATAGGCGTCGTCTTTCACCTCGGCCATCCCGCGAAGCGGCTGCACTCCAAGTTCGATCGCCGTGCCGTTGCGCTTGGCTGCATTGATATGGGATTGAATGGTCGAAAGCGACGTTCCGTAGGTAAAGTAGATCAGATAACCGGCGTGCTTTTTGCCCGTGAAGGTCGGATATTCGTCCGCGTAAAACTTGCCGCCCGCCGAGTTATGTACCTTCTTGTTTTGCTCCGCGTAGGCGCCGAGCAGGATCCCGTTCGCCGGTTCCAAAGGAGCCGAATCGCGGGTGCGGTTTTTGAGCGTCGCCGCGGACAGCCCCGTTTCGTAGTAGAGCTCGACAGAACTGCGCAGCGCGTCGGCTTTGCGCTGAACGGCGATGCTGTCCTGCACCAAGTTGATTTTCGCATAATACATCGCTTCGAGGTCCCAGCTGACGACGGCTTTATCGTATTGCTTCAGCTTGACGTAAGCTTCGCCCGCGTTGCGGTACATGCGTCCGGCATTGCCGTAATCTCGGCTCGCTGCCATTTCTCGTCCGGCCTGCTCGTATTTGGCAATGGCCTGCGCGTATTTCCCCTGTTTGTCCAGCCGCATGGCGTCGTTGTAAACGTTCCAGACGCTCGCCGCCTGCATGGTCTGCGGATGCACCGACGCCGCCGTCCCCGTCAGCAGCGCGGCAGCCAATAAGACGGCTCCCCATTTTTTGAATCCTGTTCGCGTTCCCCTCAACACGTTCATCCCCTTCTTCTCTTTGCTTCCTGCCCGTTTGCTTGCAGGCTATCTTTTCCTTTATCGGCAAAAAGGCCCCTTTCATGAAGGAAGGGGCGGGTTAAAATCCTGTTCGTGGGGGCAAAGCCGGGGGCGCTGCGGGAGAAATTCGTTCGAGACGCTGTCTCACCCGGAAAGTGGATTGGATTTGAATAAGGAATCTTTCCGGGTTCAAAGGTGTCTCTCACTGAATTTCTCCCTCCGCTGCAAGCTTTGCTGTGGAACACTCTTTAAACCGTGGAAGGTTGTAAAAATAACAAAGAGGAGCTATGCAATCAGCTCCTCTCTTTCGGGTCTTTAATAAATCCTGCTTGTAAGAAAGCGCAGAATGGAGGGAGAAATTCAGTTTAAAACGCCTTTGAACCCGGAAAACATACAACTTAAATTTCAATCAAGTTTTCCGGGTGAGACAGCGTTTTAAACGAATTTCTCCCGCAGCGTCCCTCGCTTTCCCGCACGAACAGGATTTTCAAAAGTAAACATCACAGTTTGAACTTGGCGCTCAAACGTTGGAGTTCTTCGGCCATCTCGGACAACGAGACGGCGCCGGCGGACATTTCCTGCATCGCCGCGGCCTGCTCTTCCGATACGGCGGAAACGTTTTGAATTTCTTCGGAGGTGCGTTCCATGCGGGAGCCGCCTTCCATGATCGCCGAAGCGACCGTTTCGACGACTTGAACCATCTCGCCGGAAGCTCGAACGGCCTGCTCGCTTTGCAAGCCGACGCGGCTGACGGTTTCGCGAATATGGCCGAACAGATCGCCGGTGGCATGAATGGCTTCGCTTCCCGCGGCCACGCGGTCCGAAGCTTCCCCGATCGCTTCGCTCAAGCGCGCAGTATCGGCTTGAACCATATCGATCATGCCGATGATCTGCGCGGCGGAAGCCGAAGATTGCTCGGCCAGCTTGCCGACCTCGGACGCGACGACGGCAAAGCCCCGCCCTTGCTCGCCGGCTCTCGCGGCTTCGATCGAAGCGTTGAGCGCAAGCAGGTTGGTCTGCTTGGCGATGCCGGTGATCAACTGGACAATGCCGCCGATTTCGGTCGAACGGCGATTCAGCGCTTCAACGGCCTCAGTCATTTCCTCCATGCCTCGGGAGGTAGACTCCATTTGTTTGACCGCTTCTCCGACGATCTCGACGCCTTGTTCCGACTGGGAGCCGGCACGCTCTGCCGCTTCCGACGTTTCGCCGACACGGTCGCGGATCACGACGATTTTATCCAGCATGCTCCCCATCATCTCGCCGCCCGATCGGGAAGTCTGAAGCTGCATTTCGCTCGATTCGGCCATTCGCTGCATGGAGGAAGCCGCGTGTTCCGCGCCGTCCGCGCTTTCTTGCGCCACCGATTTGAACTCTTCGGCAGCCGTCGCCAACGCTCCGGACGTCCGTCCGACTTCAAAAAGCACGCCGCGCTGATTTTCGCCCATCTGGCGCAGCGCCGAAGACAAGTCCTGCAACTCGCCTTTGAGTCCGGTCGGAAGTTCGTCCATTTTATCCAGCTCCCCGTTCGCCATGTATCCGACTTGACGGGTCAATTGTCCCAGCGGACGAGTGATGCTGCGCGCAATTACAAAAGATAGCAGAACGGACAACAATACGGCCGTGATCAATGCGCCGATCGAAATGACCAGAATTCGGCCGGTCTCGTCTCTTTGCGCAAAAGCGGAGTCGTTCATCGTTTGAATTTTCTGATCCATCGACACGCGCAGCGCGTCCGTCATTTGATTCACGATATCCTGCGTTTGTTTTTGCAGGGCCGCCGCTTCTTCGTCTTTATTTTCTTGAGACAGCAGCAGGATTTGCGTAACCGCCTGCTCGTAACCCGCAGCGGCTTGACGGAACATGTCGGCGCTCTCCTGTTCTTCGGCGGAAGTCAAAGTAGCCGTGTACGCCTCGATGGCCGCATTAAGTTCATCGATTGCTTTTTCGGCAGCCGCACGGCTCCCTTCCATATCGGCATCGTTTGTTTCCAAAATATTGCGCATTGTCAATTGATCGATCGTTTTGAGCCTGTCGTTCACTTGTTCCAACATCACGACATTGGGAATATCCCGGTCTTTCAACTCGTCTGCCCGATCCCGTAAATTCGAAGTCCCGATATTGGTCAAGCTGTTCAAAATAATAACCAAAACAATCATTGCGCCGAACCCGCCGAATAACTTCTGTCTGATCGTAAGCCTCATCTGGTTGCGTCTCCTCTGCTGTCCCTTTAAATTTCCGTAAATTGAATTGCATTCTGTATATTTCGGCAACTTGTTTGCTTTTATTAAGACTAAAGTCCTTGTTTCGACAAAAAAAGACCAAGCGGCTCGCGCCGATTGGCCTGTTTTGCAGGATGTAAATCAAAAGGTTCTTTTAGAATGCCGGATACGTATCCGTGTATTCTTCTTCCAGGAATTTCACGACTTCCGGCCCGCGCATGCGCTCGGCCAGCTTTTGGATCGCCGGGTCGTCTTTGTTGTCTTCGCGTGCCATCAGGGTGATGGCGAAGGCTTGCATGTCTTTTTCGACGATCAGTGCGTCTTTTTTCGCTGACAAGCCGAGAGGCTTCGCGTAAGCCGGGTACATCGTCACCAGATCGGCGTCGTCCATCATGCGGTTGAGGGTCAAGAGATCGACTTCTTTGAATTGGTAATTCTTCGGGTTCGACGTGATGTCTTGCAGCGTGGCTTTGATGCCGACGCCTTCCTTGAGTTCGATCATATCGTTCTGCTCCAGCAGCAGCAAGGAGTGCGCAATGTTCGGCGGGTCGTTCGGAATCGCGATGATCGCGTTATCCGGCAGCTCGTCGACCGATTTGTACTTTTTCGAATACCCGGCGTACAGGGCGTTGTAAACGGGTTGAACCGGCACGATGTTCGCGCCTTTCGCTTCGTTATACGCTTCGGCGTAAGGAACGTGCTGGAAGAAGTTCGCATCGACTTCTTTGTTGGCCAGAGCGTCGTTCGGCTGAATATTATCGGACATCTCGACAATCTCGAGGTTGATGCCGTCTTCGACGAGCAGCGGCTTAACCAGCAGCAGGATCGCGTCCATCGGCGCAGGCAGGGAAGCGACTTTCAGGGTAGTCAGTTCTTTGCTGTCCGTGTTTTCGGTGGCTGCCGTCGGCGCTGTCGTATCGTTTGCGTTGTTCGATGCAGTCCCGCCGCCTTGTCCGCAGCCGGCCAAAACGAGAAACATTGCAGTAAGAATAAGAAGCATGGACTTTTTCATGATCGTGTTGTACCCCCGTTGAATGATGTTTGGACTTGCCAAATTCCTGGTAGCTTGTTAACGTTTATCGATCTTGCGGGAAATCGTGCTGCCAACCACTTGCACGATCTGGACGAGCAGAACCATCAGGACGATCATGCAAATGGTGACGTCCATCTCGAATCGCTGGTAGCCGTAGCGGATCGCGAAGTCGCCCACGCCGCCGCCTCCGACGATGCCGACAACCGTCGAATACGAAATGAAGCTGACGATGGAAGTCGTGAGTCCCAATACCAAGCCCGAACGGGCTTCGACGTAGAGGAACTTCCATACGATCTCCAGGCGCGACGCTCCCATAGAGCGGGCTGCTTCGATAACGCCGCGCGGCACTTCGACCAGCGCTTGCTCGACGAGCCGCGAGTATCCGGCAATGGCGACCACCGCCAGCGGAATGGTTGCCGCCGTCGTCCCGATGGTCGTGCCGACGATCATGCGGGTCAGCGGGAACATGAACACGACCAACAGAAGGAACGGGAATGAACGAATGACGTTGACCAACGTGTTCAACAATACCGAAGCTGCCCGATTTTCCAACATGCCGCCGGGTCTGGTTACAAAGATTAGCGTCCCCAGCGGAATGCCCAGAATTACGGCCGCAACGGTGGACATGCCGACCATGTAGAACGTCTGGCCGATCGCTTCCCAAATCTGTTCCTGATACTGCGTCCAGATCTCCATGATCCGTTCGATGCTCATGGCGCGTCCTCCTTATGTACAAGGCCCAAAATCTGCTCCCGGTACGATAAATTCGGACGAACGCGTTCTTCCGAGCGCTTCGGCAGATCGAACGTATCGACGACCGCGCCCATTTCCATGACGGACACGCGCGTGCAAATTTGCCGAACCACTTCCATCTCATGGGTAACGATGACGATGGTAACGCCCAACGTTCGGTTGATATGCAGCAGGGTATTCAACAGTTCCTCCGTCGTCTGCGGATCAAGCGCAGACGTCGGTTCGTCGCACAACAGCAGCTTGGGATTGCTGGCCATGGCCCGCGCAATCGCGACCCGCTGCTTTTGTCCGCCGCTGAGTTGGGCCGGGTACTGCCGAACTTTGTCCTCCAAGCCGACGAAGCTCAGAACTTCCGTGATCCGACGCTCCCGGTCGCGTTTAGGCGTTCTCGCCAGTTCCAATGCAGCAGCCACATTCCCGTGCACCGTGCGGTTGTGAACCAGATTGAACTGTTGAAAAATCATGCCGATCGACCGCCGTGCTTCACGCAGCTCGCGCTCGCTTACCCGCATAAGGTCGCGTTTTTCGAAAAACACGCTTCCCTCATCCGGCCGCTCCAACAGATTCATCAATCGCAGTAGCGTGGATTTGCCTGCTCCGCTCGTGCCGATGATACCGTGAATACCGCCTGTCTCAATCTCCATACTAACAGGGAGAACAGCTTGAAAAGTCTGACCCTGCGCGGTATACGACTTGCTGACTTTTTGCAGGGATAGAATAGCCATGCCCTCCTTGTACCAGTATTTTAGCTTCACTGTTACATTCTTTAATCGACTAAATTATAAGGTAATCTATGCGCTGTGTCACCATTTTTACACATAATTTTAATATTATTTTTACAATCCGCGCAGTAATGGGCATGCTTGTTTACGCAACAAATCGAATAGAAACGTTTTCCCGGGATTGAAAAAGGCTATCCTTGGCTTTTCACACTTCGAGTGCGCTTTAGACGAATACGGAACACGCCCCCGATCAATAAACCGGACACTGCTCCATAGGCGGCATGAATCAATAACCACCAGGACCAAGCGGGCAGGCTCGCAATCGGAGGCGTGCCGCCCGAAGACAGCAAGGTCGTCGGATACAGCAGAAGACCGATTACGAAGCCGATTCCGGCCGTAACGCCTACCATCTTTTTCGGCGAATACGGCGAGCGGCGGAATTGATACTGCCACAATAGGCCCAGAACGACGCATAATACGACAGAGATCACCAAATGAATCCCAAACTCCGCCCCCTCGCTCAAAGAAAACTCTTTTAACACAGGCACGTAATCCGCATTCAAAAGCAACCGATAGACGCGATGGCCGCTCAAAGCCTGGATCAACTTAAGCACCAAACCGAGCCCGATCCCCGATATGAGCCCTGCAACCGCATATCCGAGCATCCCAAGCGCGGAGGTGTGCCAAGCCTGCTCCTGATTGAATGCGCGATCCGTGCTTCCGGACGTCGAGGCTGTGCGCTTGGTGGTTTTTTGCGAAAATTTTTTGTTCGTTCTGTTCATTCTGCGCCTCCGATCTATTTGGTTGGTAAGTGGATGTCTTGTCTTTCGGCCGCGTTTGCTTTACGTTTTGGAGAAAAGGACGGCTTCGGATACGTTTATCGGCGACATTCCTCTGGATCGTTTTGTAGGCGAAGGCTGCCTGCTGGATGTGTCCGGGCAGCTCCTTATCGACGACAAGCCGGAATATGAGCATTTGATTGTCGAACATAACATCGTGCTGCTGCATACCGGACACGGAAAGCTATTCGGTCATCCGGAATATTTTACCGAGTATCCCGTCCTGACCGAGAACTTTGCCGAGCACCTTGTTCGTAAAAAGGTCAAAATGATCGGCTTCGATACGCCCTCTCCCGATCAAGATCCGTACGCCATCCACCGAATCTTCATGACCAACGGGATTCTGATCGCGGAAAATCTGAAGAATTTGGATAAGCTGCTTGGGGCGGATTCTTTTGAAGTGATCGCGCTACCTCTTCTGATCCAAGCCGATGCCGCAATGGCCCGCGTGATTGCACGATTGAGGACGCGTTCTGCCGCCCAAAAAGGCGAATGACCTGTTCGGGCCATCCGCCTTTTTGCTTGCCAACTATTTCTCGGCAAATCAATTACGAATTCTCTTGTTTTTCCATCTCTTGACTCACCTGCCGCAAATATTCGGGAGCGTCCATATCGTCCGGAACGACCATCTCGATCAGGCACAACTTGTCCGAACGTTGCAGCTCGGCATCTCGGAACGCCCGTGCCAGCTCCCCGATCGTACGAACGCGCTCGGTATAGGCATGGCCGCCGAACGCTTCGATCAGCTTCAGATAATTCCAGCCCGGGATCTCGTTATACGTCTGCTGATAAGGCGGGGTACGGAAATTCAAATGCTTCTCGATCGTATACCCGCGGTTGTTCAGCACGAAAATGATCGGCTTGCAGCCGTATGCCATCATGGAGCTGAGTTCCTGCACCGTCATCTGGAGCGATCCGTCGCCCGTGAACAACAGGACTCGGCGCTTTGGCGTCGCTATGCATGCCCCGAGCGCAGCAGGAGTGGCATATCCGATACTTTGCCAGCCGCCTTGCGCAATATAGGTCGCTCCCTGCGGAAGCTGAACCTGCGAGAGCCCGTAAGCGAGCGTTCCCGTCTCCGCAATGACGATATCGCCCGGTTGCAGCAGACGCTGGATCAACGGGTAATACTCCTTCGCTTTTAACGGATGGCTGCCGTCCAGCTGCGTGCCGCTATTATACGGACGGTCTGCGGCAGGCACGGGCAGTTCCGCCGTCAAACCCAAAGCCGTCAGCTCGCGCAGCATGTCTTCGCCGCGGATGTCCGCATAAGCCTGCCCGCCGATAATTGTAGATTCCGGATGGATCACGATTGTTTTTTTCGGATTCGGCTCTGTTCCTTCGCCGCCCAGGTTGGTATCCGATGGAACGTAACCCGCGATAATCAGGCAGTCGGCTCCGTCTACCGCGTCGCGAACACTTTCGTTCCCCGTTTTGCCTCCATACGTGCCAATATGGTTCGGATGACTTTCGTCGAACCCGCCCTTGCCCATGATCGTCGACGCGACCGGAATCCGCATTTGTTCGACCAACGCACGCACCAACGGCTCCCATTTCCAACTTTTCACCTGAGTATCGCTGAGCAATAAGACTTGTTTCGCCGATTTCAGCAGTTTGCGCGCATGTTTGGAAGCTGATTTTAACGAGGACTCGTTGGTTTTCGGTTCTTCGAGCTTCGGTGCTTTCATTGCCAACGGCTGCTGCACGAGATCCAACGCGACCGATAGATAAACCGGCTTTTTGGTTCGTTTGGCAATAGATATGGCTTTGGGAATCTCGGCCATCGCGTTATCCGGCGTCAGAATCGCCGTATAGGCGGAGATCGGCTCGTATACGCGGCGGAACGCGTCGAAGTCGCCGTCCATCAGCGTATGGTGCATCAGCTTCTGCTGCTTTTGCTTCTGGGACTTCGGCGATCCGACGATATGAATGATCGGCACGTTCTCGCTATAGGCGCCCGCGATCGCATTGACCGCGCTCAACTCGCCTACGCCGAACGTCGTGATGAGCGCGGCGAGACCTTTGACTCTTGCATAACCGTCCGCCGCGTAACCGCCGTTCAGCTCGTTGCGGGCCGGAACCATTTTGACCCCTTCATATTCTTCCAACGTATCAAGCAGCGTGAAATTGTAATCGCCCGGAACGCCGAACACTTCGGTCACGCCTTCTTTTTTCAAACAATCGAACAAATAGGTGCCGAGCGTTGCTCCGCCCTCTCCCTGTGTGTTCGAACGAACTTTTCCCATAATCGTTTTTGCCATGCCGGCACTCTCCTTCCGTGATCGCTCGCTGCCCTCCGGCGCTGCGCCGAACGGTCAGCCTCTAACTATGATTACCCCGGAAGCGGGGCGACAGGTCAGTATTTTACGAAAATTACTCATACTTTGTCCCAAATGAATGTAAGGTTACGCCCGTTGAAACGTAAAGCCATCATAGAAACGGAAACAATGTACGGGTAACTTCTTCCGTAACCTTTTTTCCTTATGGGGCGTCTAATACCTCAGAGACCCTTATTAAAAAGGAGCGATTTCCATTACTGATTCCCCACGCGCCCGCAACCGAAAATTAGTCATCACCTACGGCTCCGATCTGGACCACAGCAACATGGATTATCTGGTCCACTCCCTGCTCGCCCCCTACGAAGGCCAGATGTGGCAAGCCGATCATCTAAATCCGATCCTGCGAAAAGGTGCTGACTTCATTGTAAACCTAGAGACGCTGGAGACCAACCCGAACAAACCTTTCGAAACCTACGTCTTCGCCGACTACCACCTGACTCAAGCGCAATTCGACGGATTTTTATATCAATTGCGAAAACTTAAAGGCAACCACGTTCTCGGTCATCCCAACATCCGCGGCCATGCCGAAGTATTGCGCGGCGATCTGGAATTTCAGTTCTTGGTCGTGCATACCCACAACCAAGAAGAGATCATCGTCTATTACCCGCGCCAGGACTTTGCCGCCGACGAACTTCTTTTCCCGCTAATCCCGCTACTCCCTCCCCAAGACCGCTATGTCCTCTTGCCTATAGGCGGAGACCCGTTCATTAAGCAGCAAACTCTGGAAGCCTGGATCGATCGGTTGCTGTCCTTGTCCAAACAAGACCTTTCCGCTTACATCCATACCACCCAGTAGCCAGTATTTAATATAGGCTTACTTGAAACAAGCTACTAGCGAGTGTTTTCAAGCCTCGATGGAAGCCGATGCATCGATCAAATCTTGACTAAACGTCAACAGTTCGAGGCTAAAAAAAGGATATGCGTGCAAGTGTTGACGAAAAGTCAGCATTTTCAGCGTTTTTCTCATTGTTCTGGCCTATATCTCATAAATTGTTGACCAAACGTCAGCATCTTGGTTCGAATCATCGAATAAAGAGCAAATTTGTTGACGCTACGTCAACATTTCCTGTAAATTCGCGAATATATCCAAATTTCAGGAACTCTTAGACTGAATTTGAAACGGGGGTTAAAACGAGTACGAGATTTGAAAACATGCCCTAGAAATTTTCAAGCTTTTGGATACAGAAAAAGCCTTGCTGAACACTCCATTCATCCGAGTCTTCAACTAGGCTATTTTCCCTCCACCCCCCGGTGAGCGCTTCACGATTTTCCTATTCCTTGAAGCTCCAGGCGGAGGGAGAAATTCAGCGAAAGACGCCTTTGAGCTCGGAAATTCGGAATCGGCATATATGACGATTCCGAATTTCCGGGCGAGACAGCAGCTTGAACGAATTTCTCCCGCAGCCGATCCAGCTTCAACCCACCTGAATAGGAACTGCCGCCGTCAACGCCTCACCCTTTTATCTGCTCCAATATTTGTGGGTCCTTAATCTTCGTATCCTCCGCCAATAACACGATCTTCGACAAAATCTCCGCCGTGCGCGGATCTTCGTCCAGGAACGGCAGGAAGAAACGACCGCGCTGACCCGCATGCACCGGAATAATATTAAGCGCGCCCGTCGCCTGCTTATAGGCGACTCCGCTGCCCAGATGCACCGCGTATTCGCCGAGCGTTCCGTCGACGCGCGCATAGCTTCCTTCCAGCCGCACGTTTTCGATACGAAGCAGAGACAGCGATTCGCGCACGATAGCCGTCCGCAATTCAACCGTCGTCAGACTCGCCTCCGGATCGACGCCGCCTACATGGGCCACGCTCACTACAAGATCGACGTCCCGCATGATTTCGGAGAACAACGTCGGAGGCACGTCGGTCAAAGCCATGGGTTTATGCGTACGGCGGTCCGAAAAGTGGATCGTTTCCAGCGTCGGCGCTTCCGTATCAGCAGGCGAGAACCAATCCGCCATCGCATACAGCGTCGCGATCACGTTATGGGTATAATCGACCTTTTGAAGACCTTCTTCGTAGCTGACCGTCCAGCCGCGTCCGCGCAGCAGGGCAACGGTCTTGCTCGGCTGTACCTGATGCCCAGCATAACGCGAAGACGACGTTCCCGCAGCTTTTTCGTCCGCGTTCGGCAAGTACAGTTCGCGGAAAATCTGTTTGAACGGCTGCTTCGAAGGAGCAAATCGTCCAGTCGCTTCCGCTTGCAGATTGCGTTCGATAAAGTCGCGTTGGAACAAATGCCACTGTCCGCTTGCATGCAGATCAACCGGATGCGCGATAACCAATTCCGCATCTTCGGCCAACGGCGTGCCTTCTCGGCTTTCGATATCGACGAGCGAACGCTCTTGCTCGCGGAAATATCCCAACGTCGGCTTCGTCGGTGAATCTTCTTTAACCCGGAAGACCAGCCCGGCAAGCAGAGGCGCCACGACCGGATTGCCGCACAACTTCACCAGCTCGCCAAGGCGGAAGACCGCTCCGTTCTCCATTGAACGCTCCAACTCTCGCACAAAGCGGCGATTCTGTTCGGTCAACTCGGTTTTGACCTCTTTTAAGCGTACGATATGCTCGTTTTTGTTCAGGCGCGAAGGGACGGACTTGAGTGCTTTTCCTCCCTTCGTCACCTCGATCTCAGGCAGGCCGCGGTCGTTGATCGCCAACTTCACTTCGACGTCGTCGACCTGGTGCAGCTCCGTATAGACCTTAAGCTCGTCCATCTTGCCCGCTTCCATATCCCATTGCAAACGGGTCGAGTCCGCATAGCCCGCGCTTCTCGCCAGATTGCCGAGCGCGATCTGACCCGCCGCTCCTTCACTGGCACGGCGCTGCGCACCGAACTGACGGCTTTCGAGCAGGAACTTCTGAATGAAATCGTAACGTCCGCGCAGATCCGGCTCCCGTTTTTTCGCGAGCGGAATCAGGCTGTACGCCAGAAGTTGGTCTTTGCCGCGCTTGGATTCCACCTGCTTGCGCGTATCTTCCAGCTTCAGCTTGCCTAATACCGCATCGGCAAACAGCTGCGACCGACGGTGGTTCGCGCCGCCCGAGATATACTTGGCGCAATCGTACAGCAGCTTGAAGCGTTCGGCTCCGATCTCCTGATACGCTTCCTCGAACCATTGCACGTCGAACGCCCCGTCGTTGAACTCTTGAGGCGTAATCGGCGAATAATGCGCGACGATCGTTTCTTTTTCCGCCGAGAAGCTTTCGTTGATATGCGCATGGAAATACCAGGCGGCGCTGCGCAGTCCCGGCCAATTCAGGTGCGCCGATACGATCTCGATCCACTGCGGGGCATACATGGCGGCTTCGAGCAAACGCTGCTCCGAAATTCCCGTGCCTTCGAGCTTTTGCGCAAGCGCGGCCGAGTCGTCGCCTTCCGCCGGATGGCAGACCTTAAGCAGGTGGCTGAGCGATTCCTTTTTCGTCTGGTTGTCGCCGTAACCGTAAATATACCCCCGCACGAACGTTTCCCCGCCGAGACTGACCAGAATGCGGATAAAAGCATCCAAGCCTTCGATTCGCTGTAAAGCCATCGTCAGCGGAGTCGCTTCGGTTGCCAGATCGCCGCGCGCCAGCTCGATCTCCAGCAGACGGCCCACGATGGACGCCATGATCGCTTGCAGCGATTCGCTTCGCTCCAGCTCTTCGGGCGGATGGCTCGTCAGATGGCGCATCATGTAATTGGCATTTTCGCCCAAAAGCTGCTTGTACACCTCGTTGTCGCCGATGAAGCCAAGCGTATGCGCTTTGAAAACCATTCGGATATCCAGCATCGAACGGAAATGGACCGCATCGAATTCCTGTTGTCTGCGGTCGTAACGGTAACACAGCGATACGTAACGTTTGAACGACGCATCGTCGTGCACGCTCCGGCGCAGGACGATCATCCAGTCGCCCGCAAGCGCCGCCCAAACCGGCTTTTCTTTTTGCGGCGCTTGCTCCGGAAACTCCGCCAAAAGCCGTTCCATGGCGGAAGCCGCCGTCTCGAAAACAGGTGCCGGGGCAGCGTCCGCGTAAAAGGCGCCGATCAGCGTGCAAACGGCATCCGCGTAACGGCACTTGTCCAACACTTTCCACAGATTTTTCAACCGTTCGAGCGGGTACAGACCCGAAACGAATTCTTCCCGCCAGCCGTCGAGCAGACGAATCCGCTGCATTTTCTGATAATCGTAATAATCGGAAAATTCGCTGTAGAAGTCGTCCAGCGTTCCCGACAATTCCTTGGTTTCCACGATCATGTACAGGTTCAGCAGCTCTTCCGCTCCGAATCCGCTGTTTTCCAGGTAAGCCGACCATTTTTCGGCCAACGGGTACAGTTCCAGCGCAGGGTCCCGGGCATAATCCGGTTCCAGCATCGGAATGTTCGAACCCGTGTTGTAAGCCGTCTGGCGAAGCTCGGTGCCGAGCAGCAGCTTCTCTTTGGAACCCGCGTAATATTGCACTTCGTACTCCGTATCTCGCAAGCTGTGCACCAATTCGTCCAACCCGCGAATGAACCCGGCCGCCCTCTCCTCGTCCAACGAAAAAACCCGATCGAAATCCGCCTGTTCGCCGCCCGGCTGCATCAGCCACTCTTCGGTCGCGTCGGGATCATACAACCCGAATCCTTTGGCCGCCGAGTATTCGCTGCGCGTGCCCGGAGAGTCCAACTTTTTAAGCAATTGCGATTCTTTCGGCGTCGGATCGCTCACTTTTTGCGCCAGCGGCAGCAATCGCTCATAGTCCTCCGCGCGCTCCTCGTCAGCCGACAGCTCGGTCAGCAGTTCCAAGCCGGCCAGACGCTGAAGTTCGGTTTTCGCGCCGAGCAAGCGGTCCAGAGCGTTTTCGAGCGAAGCCTGCGGTTGGCTCAACAACAGGCCGATCGCGCTTTGACGGAGCGATCCTGTTTTGAGCTTCAGCAGCGCTTCGACCCGCTGCAGCTCGGAATCGCTCAAATCGAGGCCGCGAGCGCGTTTCAAAGCCGTTTCGCGGTTATGCATGTTTTTATCCGACAGCATGGAGAAAATGAACTCCCGCTGCTTCACTTCTTCCGGATGGACCAAGAAGAATTTTAATAAATCATTGCGGCGGTCGGCATTCATCAGAGGAGACAAGTCGATCAGGCGGGATACCCATTCGCGATCCATGTCGTACGCCGTCAGATACATCATTTTGCGCAGGATTCCCGCAGGGTCGTAAGTGTAGGACAAGAAGTCGAGCGCACCCGACTTTTTGCTGATCGGCTTGGTCAGCCCATCGCTGAGCACCGAGGCCAAAGCTTCAAACTGCTCGCGGCGCGCTTCTTTGTCGTCGAGACCGGGAGCGCGATGGACCTTCAGTTTTCTCCGCTCATTTTCCATCCAAGAAATGGATTCATTTTCTTCGTCTTCGCTTATCCACTCCAAGGCGTAATCGTATGTATAGTTGTTCATCATCCAATACAGCAGCTCGGGATCGCGCTCGCCGCCGAGCAGAACATGCAGCGCCGAGACATATTTGAAATGTTCGTATTGGCTCATGGAAATCACGTATTGCGCCGCTACTTTGCGATAATGCGGTCCGTTTTCCATGATGCGGTTCACGCGCGCCGGAAGCTCGCTTTCTTCGATCAGCCCCTGGGTGAACAGCCCGACGAACACGTCCTGAGCGTTGCTCGAATCCAACCATTCCTCGCGCAGCTTGGCATCGTTCATTCCCGAGTAGATCTTTTCCAGCATCTTGGCGACCGCTCGTTCGTCGGACACGTCAAACGGCATTCCCGTCCATACGGCGGCGGCGCGCACGATCGAAGCGTACCGAACGAATCCGTTATCCAGAATCAATTTGAGCAAATAAGCAAAAGCCTCTGCCGTGCCGAAGTCCATGCTTTCCACGATCGATTGGCGCAGTCCTTCCTGCAGGCGCGCGGCGATCAGCAGATCCCCCACCAGCGCGTGCATATCGGATCGGTGACTCATCAGCATGCCGGAAATCATCTGCCGGGTAAGCAATGCAGTCTGGTTCTCGCCGAGAATAATGTCTCTCAGTGCCGCTTCGACTGTCGGATCATGGTCGTCCAGCTGCTGAGCGATCAGATCGGGCAGAACATGGCTGACGCGATAAAAATTGCTCGTATGGGCATTCGAATATTCGCGCTCCGTCAGGTACTTCTCCAACGTAAAGCCTGCCGCTTCCATCCATAACAAGCCGACGATCTTCGTCAGAACGCGAACCACATGCACAGACGGCTCAGAAGTGCGGAACGGACGTCGCATATACCCGTTGGCATACGGATATTCGGCGGCCTGATCGATCATTCGCTTCGCCCGCGAAGAGATCGCTTCTCCGGCCAATGCAAAAACGGCTTGTTCCAGCGGCTTCAATAAGGCATGCGGCTGCGTTTTGGATGCGTCGCCCAACAGTTGGCGCATTCGCTGCACGGGCTCGTAATGCTCATTCACGTAACCGTACTCCGCAATCTCCAACAGGCAGGCCGCAATCGATGCCTCCGGGCCTCCCATTTTGCCTGCGCGTTCTTTCAGCGTTTCAAAATACTGCTCTTCCCGCTTCTGCTGCAACTCTTCGTTCATCTTTCGTTCGCCTCCCTAAGTTTTGATTCGCCCTATGCGATGCGCGATTCAGATTACCTGCCCCATAGCCCGCCCGTCAGCATCGTAAAGCGCATGAACACAACTTCGTCGCCGTCTGCCAGTGTTAACGGAGCATCCAATCCGGTGACTTCTTCCTGACGCACAAAAACCCGATACAAACCATCCTCAAAGCCCAATAGCGCAGCCGCTACAGCCGAATCCTCATTAACCGGCTGCTCACCGTAAATCGCCTCAAAGCCGACTTTCCCGTCCTTTGCGCCACTGTCGATCTGCTGCTCGGTTAGCGCCCGAAGCAGATCGTCGCCCGTGCGCCGTTCTTCGTATTCACTTACCGTCAGTCGTACGATTTGTTCGATCAACTCGCGCAATGTGCGCGGCATGCCGGGCAAGTCCAGCTCGCGCCCGGCTATCCCGCGCTTGCGACCCGGACTTTTGACCAATGCGGTCAGCTTCATCGTTGTTCCTCCCTCGCAATTCGACTCCGTATGATCTTGCCTGGTCAAGAGTATCTTATCCAAAAAAGCGAATGCGTGTTCCCGTATTACTTAAGCTCTATTCTACCAGAATTCGCCACGCAAAAAAACCCGCCGCAAGAGCGGTCGGGTCTTAGGCGCAAAGTCTTGGATCTTGGAGAAGGTCTGCAAAAAGCCAGGTCTTCTGTCGTGAAGCCAAATTTCCTGTTCGAAAAAGCCGATCGAAGATTCCAAGCTTATTCGTCCAAAGCCGTCCGTGCCAACGATTGAAGAACCGCATCTTCCATCGGCGGATTATGCAAACCCGCCCGCACGTCCCGATAATACCGCTCCAACGGCACGCTTCTCGACAAGCTGGCTCCGCCCACGATCTTCATTGCTTTATCGACGACTTGCGCGGCAAGATGGGTCGCATTGTATTTGACCCAGCCGAATTCCGGCCGCATCGTCGCGCGTTCATCGGGCAGCCGATCCCAGCGATCGGCAATATCGTACAGAGCCGTACGGGCCAGGCGCAGCTCGCTATCTATCTGTCCGATCCATTGGCGAATATGAGGAAGCGTCGCGATCGGCTCCTTCAAGCTGTTCGGCGTATAGTTTTTGGCAAAATTCAGGGCATAATCGCGCGCAGCGTAAGCAATGCCCAAGTAGCAGGCCGGAATATGCAGCATCCAGCCGTCTCCGTCGTCCACGCCGCCTTTTTTTTCTCCGGGCGCGTAGATTCCCATCACCTGCTCATCCGGTACAAAGACCTCATTAAGCACAATATCGTGACTGCCTGTTGCCCGCATGCCGAGCGTATCCCAGGTTTCTTCCAAGGTCACGCCTGCCGCAGAGCGAAGCTCGGCCGCACGCCGCTCGGAAGCTTGCGCGCGGCGCACGATTTCCTCAAGCTCCGGCAACGACGTTCCGTCCGCATCGAACGGAGATCCGGCCGCGTATGCCGGTTCGTCGGCTTCGCCTCCCAGGCGAACAATGAAATCTCCGACTTCCGGTGAATTCTCAATACCCGCGCTCACGATATAATCCGTCAGCAGCGGACTAAGCGTACTGTACGTTTTACGCCCGCTCAGCTTCCAGCCGCCTTCAACGCGAACCGCCGTCGTCTGCGGGCGACCGCCGCGCGTCGGACTTCCGGTCGCGCGTTCGCTGGCGAACTTGTTGATCATCGCTCCCGAACCCGCCGCATCCCGGCAAAATTTTGAGTAGCTCGGCTCCGGCCAGATATCCGTCTCCCGGTAATGCAGCATCATCCCGCCGTGCCAGCCCGCGCTGAGCGCCGTCGAACCGTCGCCGCGCGCGATCCGCTCTTGCACCAACAGCCATTCGTACAACGATGCGCCGTCGCCGCCCTGCTCCTCGGACAGCGTCAGCTTGGCATATCCGGCCGCTTTCAGCTCTTCGAAGTTTTCGAACGGAAACGAACCTTCCTGGTCGTGCTTGGCGGCCCGTTCCGCAAAACGTTCGGCCAGTCGATCGGCCCACGCTACAAGCTTCGCTTCACGTTCGTTTCTGACAAATGCGTCTATCGCTTTTTTCCTCAATTCCGCTCATCCCTTCCGCTTTTCCGCTGTACGATTTCTTTCTCTCTATTATAGAGAAAAAAATACCCGCAAAGCAAAGCGAATGACTCGGATTTGTGAATGCGACCGATAAAATCCGTCGGCTCGGCTAACGGATTCTATGTCCCTTAGAAGCCGAAATCAAACCTCTTCGCGATTTTAACGGATCGTATTGCCGTTAGGTGCTCATTTCCCCGCTTTTTCCAACAAAATCAAGCCAATTCCTGCTCTAAGCGTCATCTGAATCCGTTAGAATTTTCAAACTGCTCAAAACAGCTTCTAAGCGTTATCTCGATCCGTTAAAACTACATACGACCGTGCCGCTGCAATCTTTTCGCCTCGTCTTCGCCCTCTTGCGAATTCGCACCGGAGCTTGCAGCGGTCGGAACGACGCCGATCGGCATCCTCCAAACGCATGTTGTTCATCCGCCGAGGGCTGCGCCGCCATCCCGCTTGACCCGCCGAGGCTCAGGATCAATCACAAAATGCTGGCTGTTTTTTCACAGCTTTTTAGCCATCGTATAATCCGTAATCGCATATCCGGCTTTCTGATACACATGCAGCGCCGTCTGGTTATGACCGAACACGTGCAACCCGATCGTCGCCGCTCCGAGCGAACGCGCCGTGTCATCCAACGCCTTCATCGCCGCCTGCCCGAACCCTTGGCCCCGATACTCGTCTTCAATGATAATGTCATACAAAAAAGCCCGCACTCCCGTCGGCTTATCCGAAACATCAAGCCAAACATAACCGACGCTCGCCTGCTGTCCTTCTTGGCGCACAACATATAAATATTGCTCTTTGCTATGTATCCCGTCCGGCAAATACTTCCGATACGTCTCTTCCGAAAGCTCCAACGCTTCCTCTTCCGTCCAACTCCCCGCCTTAACCTTATCCTCCGCATACTCCACGACCGAACGCGCCCGATACACACCGAACTCTTCCTCCGTCATCAACTCCAAAATCACTTTCCGCTCCATCTTTCCGCTCCTTTTTGTTTATATATTTTGTTTATGTATTCAGATACAACAAAAAACCGCCCTTCGAGCGGTTTAATCTTTTGAACTTCCTTACTTCTAAAAAAACGAGCGTACCCAGCGGAGGGAGAAATTCAGTGAAAAACGCCTTTGAACCCGGAAATTCAGAAACGGCATGTATGCCGTTCCTGAATTTCCGGGTGAGACAGCGTCTTTCACGAATTTCTCCCGCTGCGCCTAGTCACGCTCCAAACCGTGTCCGATACCCGCACTTCCGGCACAACTCCTCAACCGCCTCACGGCGAGAGAACCCGTACACGATATCATTGGCGCGCTTGCTTTCCACGATCTCGGAAAACTCCTGCTCCAGCACGTTGCCGAGCTTCATCACGCCTTCGCCGTCCAGGCAGCAAGGCACCACTGTGCCGTCGACCAGAATAGCCGCATGATTGCGCAGAGCGTGACAGAAGCCTTTTCCGTCATCCTCCGGCGCGCTCAGACTCGGCCATTGGAATTCATGATCCTGGTTGAGATAAACGTTGCCGGACACTTTCAATCCTTTGCCCCGTTCCACCTTTTCCTCGATCCGGTAATCCAAATTGTATTCGCGCTCGATCAGCTCCAACGTCTCGCGGTTGCGGCTGCGTGCGGCGTTGGTCATATTGTCCTCGGTCAGATTCCAGAGCCGGAACGAGAACAGCACCTTATTGGCCGCATCATCCCGGGACGCCTCGCGCACGAACGACAGAATCTCGTTCAGATAACCGTCGCGATCCGTCGAGCCCGCATGGCCGTCGAAACTGTGCAGCGAGAAGTTCATCTGGCGCAGCGCCGGCTTGCCGAGCAGCTTGTCGCGGTTCTTTTTGATCAGCGTGCCGTTGGTGGTGATATTGACTTTCAAACCGCGCTCGTGCGCCGCATCCAGCAGCAGATCGATCTTCGGATGCAATAGCGGTTCTCCTTTTACATGCAAATAGATATGGTTCGTATGCGGGTCGATCTTATCCAAAATCTGCTCGAACGTCTCCGGCTTGATAAACTTGGCTTGACGCTCCGTCGGCGGACAAAAGTGGCAGGACAGATTGCATACGCTCGTAATTTCGATATACACTTTTTTGAATGTTCGCAAAGGTTGACGCTCCATTTCCGGGTAAAATACATGTTCCACGATCCTTATGCACGATACGGATCATGTAAAAAGGTTCTGTGTCTATTATGTGTCCCGAGAAGCAAAAGCTCAACCCCGAATCCTTTTAAAAACGATCCATCCGCGCTCCGACCAAGCCTTCGACGATGATCGAGACCGCCACGACCGGCATTCCCGCCAGCTTTTCGACGCTTGTCTCCACATTGCTGCGAAGCTCGCGGCATACTTCCTGAATCCGTTCGCCGAAGCGCACATCGATGCGCAGTTCGACGTCCACGCCGTCTTCGAGCACCTTCAGCAGTATTCGGCCGCTTTTTCCCGCCGCGCGCAAACGCTCCGACAGATCAGCGGAATCGCCTGTTCCCAACGCCACGCCCTCCGTGTCTACCACCGCTCCGGCCACGATCTTGTGCAGCACTTTCTCCGTCATCGTGATGCGTCCGACTCCCGTTTCGATACTCATCGCCATTCCTCCCCTGAATATTCGTTATGATTGACGTTCGCCGGCTCCGAAACCCCTGCGTACCGTGCTTTCCACTAAGGCAGCTGCCTCGCTTGGAGTCAGGTTACCGCCGGCCATTCGTTCCCAAGCCAGAAAAAGCACCGACTCCGTTACGCTCCAAATCCACTCCGCATCGCAGTCTTGCCGCAAAATCCGCTGTTGCTGAAGCAGCTCGATCTTTTCCAGCACAGGCTGGCGAATATCCCGGTACGTATGCTCCATATCCGGATTACCGTCAATCGTGGCATCTCGGGTCAAAAAGTAAATCCGATCCCCGAGCGGAATCAGCGTCTCGATCAATCGGGGAATGTATCGCTCCGGATTGACCGCGTCTTTTTCCACCGATTCGAAAGCTTTCCGCAGCACATCCATCGCCCGAAATCCCAGATGCAGCATCAATTGTTCCCGGCTCTCGATATAGCGATGCAGCGTGGCAATTCCGATCCCGGCGCGCGTCGCGATTTCATTCAGCGAAGCCGTCGGCCTTTCCACCAACAACGACGTTGCCGCATCCAAAATCGCGTTCAACTTGGCTTGTTTGGCGGGCATCTGTTCCTTTTCCATTTCCGGCCCCCTGACCCGATCCTGTTGAGAACTGACAAGAACACGAATCACCGCTTTTTTTGATAGAACATTCTATCATCTCTACATCAATTTTAACCGCTGCTTCACGGAAAAACAAACTGGAATGTAGGCGTCAATCAATATTCGAGATTCTCGAATCGTTCCGCTTGATCGATATCGTAAAACATAAATTTCTGACCTTCAGCCTTGAAAAAGAAACCTAATCCTCTACTTCTTCGTCAACAACAGCGTAAAATTTCAAGAAGCACAGGCCATTATCAGCCTGTGCTCTATATTGCTTCTATTAAGATAATCGTTTATCTACACCATATTGATAGGGCACACCCAGATTTGCTCTTAATGTCTCTCCCTCATAATCTTTATGGAACACACCGCGTTCCTGTAAGATAGGGACCACTTCTTCCACAAAACGTTTCAAGTCGGTTTCATAAGCATCCGGTAGTATCCAAAAGCCATCTGCCGCGCCGCTTTCAAACATTTCGGTTAGATAATCCGCAGTTTCTTTTGCATCGCCTAATGTTGCAGGATGGTAATCAATCACAGAATGATAAATGATATCGCGTAATGTCCAGCCTTCGCGCGCCACCTTTAAAACATTCTCGGCGCGAGGATCAGAGTAACGGCCGATCTTTACCTTGTCTAAAAGTTCCGGTGCGATCGGACGCTCTAAATCTTCGGGGGTTAAGCTGATTCCTAATACCATTCCGATGTGATATGCACGTTGTTGTATTGTTTTTTCATCCATAAAACTTGCGTGACGATCTATGGCTTCACGTTTGGAATTTGCAACAACCGGCATGAGTCCTGCGATAAATTTAATCTCATCCGGATTTCGACCCGCGTCTATCGCAACTTGGCGTAGTGCATTTCTTGTAGCAATACCTTGTTCCATCGTCCACACTTCACCAATCATTGCACTCGCATAGCGTCCTGCAAACGCAATACTATTTGGAGATCCACCAGAGTGAAAAATGACCGGTTGTCCTTGCGGTGAAGGCGGAATGGGCAAAACTCCAATTGCCTGTATATATTTACCGGATATATGAACAGGTTTTACTTGGCTATAATCCGCAAATACACCGGTTTCTTTATCGGCTTTTAGAGCATCTTTTCCCCATGTTGCCCATAAGTGCTGTACAGCTTCTACGAACTCGTAATGACTTTCATAACGTGATCTATTATCCATTAGTTTTACACCAAAGTTCTCTGCTACCTTCGGACTTGATCCCGTAACCGCATTCCAAGCAATACGTCCACCACTCATTAAATCTATCCCTTTGAATTGACGTGCCAAAGTAAAAGGATTATTCCACTGAGTATGTACAGTTGACGCTACACCAATGTGTTTTGTTTGTTGTAATATTGCAGTGGCAGTAATGATAGGTTCAAGCGTCATCGATGGCACTTCCCTGTTATCATCGGGTATCGCTCCAGGGAAATCGCCTACAAATAGAAATTGAAATTTACCTTTTTCAGCAAGTTGAGCATAACGAATATCTGCATGAATATCTGGATAAGTAGTCACATGGACACCTTCGCTTTTCCAAGCTTTAGCATTTGCACCGTATGCCCCTGTAAACCCTAAACCAAGCAGCATTTGTTTTTTTTCAGGCATAACTTAATCCCCCTAATTTATTTTCGTTTTGATTAGGGCGTGTACGCAAACTCAACACCGTGCATCTTGACCTGTCTTTTCGCCCTCCGCGGCGTCATTTTCCCTTGACGTGCCCCGGCACGACTTCGGAAAAATTCCTTGCCGAGAACGAAAATTCAGCTCAATCTGCTCCCGGCGGAGTTTGCGTACACGCCCTAGACAGCGCTTGGGATATGTTTGTTTAATTGAAGTCTTGCATTAAAGTAACCACCACTTCTTTTACCGTCTTGATTTCTTTAATCGACGTGATTCCCGTACCCACGGAAATATAGCCGTCATCTAAATTGCCTTCTAGCATGCCGATCCGCATGCCGATCGATCCGCGCATAAGTTTTGCCGTTTCTTCGCGACTGGCGCCTTGTTCATCCATTTCGACTAGTTTTTTCGCCAACTTAGTGGGTAAAGAACGGTAGTATGCGGGTAAGGTACGGAACATTAGCAAATCTTCTGCCGTAGCGTCCACAATCATCTTTTTTACATTTTCGGCTGTCGGATTTTCTTTTGTCGGAATAAATACGCTGCCGGCAAATACACCTTCAGCACCTAAAGCAAATGCGGCACGCACGCCTCTAACGTCACCGATGCCGCCCGCTGCCAATACAGGAACATTTACGGCATCGACAATCATAGGAACAATCGAAAACGTTCCGATGACTTGTTCCGGAACCGTACCGCCTTCGTCAAATCCAGTCGCCACGTAAACATCTACTCCGAATTCTTCTGCCGCCCTTGCATTCTGGATAGTAGGAGTAATAGGCCTATAAACGATCTTAATGCCGTTTTCTTTCAATGGTTTAAAAATTCTTTCATCCAGCACATCGTTTATAAGAACAACAGGAACTTTCTCTTCAATAACTATTTTGATAAGCGGCCACGTATAATCCAAATCGCGATTGATAATCAAAGGTATGCCAAAAGGCTTATTTGTTAAGGCTTTTATTTTTCTTATCTCGAATTTCATTCTTTCCGTACTAATCTCAGGAGAGCGAGTTACCTCAACTTGTCCGGCATTAGGTCCCAAAAACCCCAATCCGCCCGCATTGCTTACGGCCGCGACAAACTCAGCGTTCGTAACCCAAGACATGGGACCCTGTATAATCGGCTTATCTATATTCAATGCTTCGCATACTCTGTTATTCATCTATATATTCTCCTTGTACGACTCGGATTTTATTTAGCCCGCTAAATATTTTTTCGAGAAAAATTCAATACAAATTTTTCTCCATCCGTTGTAATAAGTCTTTCATGATCAATCGCTCTTCATCCGAAATAGAGTTCAGCAATTTCTCTTGCTGTTGCTTCCATCTAGATCGCACCGGTTTTTCCAGCTTTTTTCCTTCATCCGTTAAATAAATGCGCATAACCCTTCCGTCTTTTTTATCGCGTACACGCAAGATGAAGCCGTTTTGCTCCAGCGATTTAACCATGTTTGTCACAGTAGGCGGTTCACATTTTAAATGTTCGCATAACTGCATTTGCGTTATTCCGTCACTGGTCCATAAGCGCGAAAGTAAATTATCTTGGCCTACGTAAAGATTAAGTTCCCTGAGATTCTCGTTATAATCCCGGCGCATTTTAGCAGAAATTTTATCTAAGGACATACGAATCTCACAGTCAAGACTAATCTCCAAGACTTATCCTCCCTTATCCAAAACATTTAGCCCGCTAAATATATCATGATCATTTTTCTGTGTCAATTTGATTGCATAACTTCTATCAAATTTTAAAAGCCTGCCTTTTCGCACATCCGCTATTCCATCTGCCTCACTGTTGATTTTCCCAACACCCAACCGATCAACTCCGTGCGCAGCGTCTGCGCGGCATCTCTGCGGTCCATCCGCATCTGCCGGCTCAGTTCCTCGATATCCGGTTCCAACAATTCGACGATTCGGCGCAACGCTTCCCGGTCTCCTTCGCGTGAACGCTTTAACAGTAACTCGAATTCAGCGTCCGCCGCAGATGATCCAACGATTTCCGCTTCCATTTGCTCACCCCCTGTTGGCTCATCCGCATCATCTCCGCCGTTTCCGCTTCGGTCCTGCCTTCGATAAATATCGATTCGATGATCTGCCTGCCTTTGTCAAAAGGAATAAGCTCGATATATTCGTCCAGTTCGCGCCTTGTTTCCCGCAAGTCGGGTTCCGCCTCGGCGCGTAAATATTCGACTTCAATGCCTATTCGTTCTTTTCGATACTGTGCCCTCTGATGATAAGCGACCCGCCAAGCGGTTCGTTGAAGCTCGCGACGATAGTTTTGAATGTTTTCCGACATTATTGTTTTCCTCCTCTTGAATCACTTCCAGAACACTTGTTCTTATTATTTATACTATAACCTTTGCCATTTGGATAGAACCATTTTCTAAAAAGGCACAACTATTGCGAAATAAGCGGCGTACATCGTAGTAGCTTGTCAACGCTAAAAGTAAGGTTGCGCCCGTCTAAAACGCAGCTAAAGCGTGTGCGTTTCAGCCAAACGTAATCCTCTGATCAAGAGTTGACAAGTTAGCATTATAGGGGATTTTACAAAAAAATTTGGGTGAACGGTTGTAAAACGTCCCTCCGTTTCTCCTTATCAAGTAACGGCGGAAAACAGCGAGTTTCGGCACGCTTCCGTCAAACCAAGCCAAAGGAGCGATACTGATGAAAAAGATCGTATATATCCCGCTGGACGACCGTCCGGCAAATCTCGACGACGTGATTGTACAAGGACATGCAGCAGGACTGGAGGTCGTGACGCCGAATGCTTCGATCATCCGCAACCGAATGGACGACACAGGGGAGATCGTAGGCACGGAGGTGGTCGGAACAAGCGGAGCCGTCTACGGCGATCCGGCAGCGGCCGGGCAGTTTTTGCAAAGCAAGGCGGCCGAAGCGGACGGGTTCATCATCTCGATCGATATGTTGGCTTACGGAGGCCTGATCGGCAGCCGACGCCTTCGTGCGGACGGCGGAGCCGATTATCCGACTTATGATCCGCAAACGACGTCGCTGCTCGATACCATTGTCGGTTTGAAACGCGATTATCCGAACAAGCCGATCTTCCTGCTGGATACGGTCATGCGGTTGGCGACGACCACGATGGCCGAAAGCCTCAGCATCGAAGCCTATAACGAATCGCGGGCGCTCATGATGAAGCCCCGGCTTCCGCAAACGGAATTCGATGCCATTCTCGGCGGTTACGATCTCCAGCCGGACGGAACGAATTATGAAGATACCGTTCATTTCGACAAGCAAACGTACTACAATGCCCGTCAACATAAATTCAAAACCAACCGTTACGTGCTGGAAGCTCTGGTACGCGATGCCGGCGTGGATTTCGTGGCTTTCGGCGTGGATGATGCTTCGACCCAAGGCGTGCAGGCCAACGAGATCGATTGGATCGAAGCCCATATCGATACCTGGCTCAGCGGCAGCGGCGGACAGAATCCGGATCGAGCGATCATCCTGCCGGACGCCGACGGTCTCGGCCATTCCCTGATGGCACGCATGGCAGCCAAGCTGCATGCGGAGGATTCGACGCAGCCGGTCAAACCCGTCGTGGCCGTTCGCTATTTCGGTCGTGACGGCTCGGAGATCGTGAACACTTACGAATACATGGATGTGCATACCAATATTCTGCGGCATATCGACATCGTGGGCGGTACGTATACGGGCGATGGTCGTTCGGTATCGAATCCGGATTACGAGTTGGAACTTGTAGCGTTGACGAGCGAGGATCAGATCGGTGCGGCGATTGCTCATATCGAAGACAACCGCGCGGCCAAGCTGCCGACGCTGGTCGTGGACTTCACGCGCGGCGGCTCGGCAGGCGTAGTCGTGACCCCGGAACTGCTGAACTCTCCGGCCACGGGCACGTTGTTCGGCTATAGCGCTTGGAATACGGCGGGCAATAAGATCGGCATGTCGCTCGGCATGGCGCTATCCCGCTTCTTTTTCCTCAAAAAAGAAACGCAGGAACGGGCGCTCGGCCTCGCATTGGATGCGCACGGCTCGCTGCTGTTCAAGCGTTTCCTGAAAGATTACTCGTACAAAACGATTGAGATCGCGAATATCCGTACGGAATCGCGTGCTCGTACGCCTTATACGAACGTGACGGCCGATCAGAACATGAAGATTTTCAACACGCCGCAGGACTATGATTACCTCGTGCAGCTGCTGCGTACCGATATGCAGACGCGTACCGCCGAATTGGCCGCGACGCCTGCTTTCGGGATCGGCACCGATGCTCCGACCTGCGCGGTTCGACGCTTTGGCGTTCCTCAGGGCGAACCCGGTCCGAACTCGCGCGACTGGCGCTTTGCGCAGTATGCCGGCGTCGTGCTTCCGCAAGACGACCCGGACTTCATCTGGTGGCGGGCGTTCGAGATTACGCTGAATCCGCAGATCGATCTGGAGCGGACTTCGCAGGGTGCATGTGAGTAACGCGTCAAGACGTGCTTAGCGTTTCGGGAAAGGCACGTAGGCGTGGGAAGCGAGAAGACTCCGAGGAGAATTCGTTCCAGTCGCATGTTGAAATGGAGAAAAAGATTGAATTTCCAGCGGAATTTTCTCCATTTCAAAGGCGAACGCTATCGCTCTTTCACTGAATTCTCCTCTCCGTCTTCTCACTTCCAGCTACGTTGGGCTTTCTCGAAACGTTCAAGCCCCTCTTTCTTCTAAGAGAAAGAGGGGCTTTTTTATGTGCTTATTGAAATAGGATGATTTCTACTTGGCATATAACCTTCGAGGATTTGATTCAAGAACTTTGATCGTATCCCTTACAACCGCGGATCGATCTCTTTCTCTCCGGCCACTTCGAACAGCAAATCTGATGCGGCTTCGCGGTATTCCGTATGATCCGGCGAGATTTCGTCGATCGGGACGTTCAGCATGCGCTGTCCCAGCTTATGCTCCGCGATCGAAGTACGCAGTTTGCGTTGAATGCTTTTTTGCTTGATGAGCTTGGCGTATTTGTGCGGGAAACGGTAATCGTAGCCGTACACGATCGTCAAATAATCCGGGTTGCGGATCTTCATGTTGGGCGCGACGCCGTCGGCCGGAAGCTCAGGCTTGACGACGACGCCTTCCATGCCGCGATCCAGCGTAAGCTTGCCGAAGAAGTCGGAAGCCTGCTCGTAAGCGTCAGCCGCCGACAAGTCGAGCGTCAAAGCTTCGTCGTCGGACAGCCATGCGTACAATTCGGACTGCTTGCGCGTCTCGCCCGGAAGCTCTTCCCGTCCGTCTTCGTAGACGATCTTGAGCAGTCCGAACGGCTTGTATTCGGCTTCGCCTTCGCCCGCATAGAGTCCGAGCTGACGGTCGTACACGGCGTAAGCTTCTTCATGCGCTTCCAGCGGCATACGAGCCTGGCGGATCTCATGCACGTATTTGTAGTTCTGGTAAGCGCCGTTGCCGTATTTGTCGATCAGCTTGCTTTTGGAATCGTGAATCCGGTCTTGCCCGAAGCCGCTATTGTCGTAGTCCTCGTTCAAGCGGTCGAGCGCCTGCTCGAAGCCGTGCTCTTTGAGGAATGACAACTCGCTGCTCAGCGCCGCGCCGATCGGACGGAACTGGCGCTCGATCAGACCTTCGCCAAGCGTGTGCCACGGCATCAACTCTCCGTCGAGAATCAGGATGTGGATACCGTTTTGCGCCATGTATTCGCCGAAACGTTCCAGCAGCTTTTCATACACGGCCGTCAGGTCGACCTGTTTGATCTTATAGCCGTTGCGGCTGACCGCGAAACTTTCTTCCGCCGTCCGATGCAGATACAGATTACAGCGCGAACCCATGTATTTCGGCTGCAAAATGACTTCGTTCACGCCATTTCCCCGGAAATAATCCAGCCCGCGGCGCAGCGATTCCAGTTCTTCCGCATTCATGTCTTTGTCCGAAGGAGACATGGTGCCCGAGATAAAATTGATTTTATGCCGCGAAATATAGCGCAATCGACGCACGTCGTCCTCGCTCAACTCGCGCGGCTGAACACGTCGTTCCTGACGGAACAATGTCGGCAGCTCATCCGGTACGCCGGCGACCGCCGATTTATGCGATTTGAAAAACGGCTTGTAGCCCATGCTGACCGAAGTGAGCATATTGCCGTGCGCCGCTCCCGTGTCCAGATGCAGTTTGTTGCGGATACGAAACGCCTGCTTCGCCGCCACGTGGCCGAACAGATGATACGGATTATTGCCGACCGCGTCGCGCTGCAAAAAGGACAATTGATCTTCTTTCGGCACATCAGGCATTAAACGGAACGTGCGCTGGTGGCGCTGCGCGTAGTTATCCAGCTTGCCGATGTATTTGTTCTCGCACGGCGCATGGGTCACGTAAAAGGACGGCTGACCTTCGCCTACGCCGACCCGGCGGTAAAACGGTTGGGATGCCTCCACCAGCTCGTCAAACTTGGCACGCAGCGCTTCGTCTTTTTGCAGAACCGGGATCGAATCGAAGTAATTGTCCAACAGTTCGCCGTCCACGCCCGCGATTTCGCCGCGCATGTATTTGTAAACGAAGTTCTCGTGGTTGCCTTTGACGAACAGGAAATGCTCCCGGTTCGCGTGCAAAAACTCGATGGTATCGCGCGTCCGTTTGCCTTTGTCGATCCAGTCGCCCGCCAGGATGAACGTCGTCCGTTTTAATTTATCGGGCAGTACCAACCGTTCGTCGTCCAGCTTGCAGCCGTAATCGAGCAGCAGGCCTCTAAGCGCATCCGTGCTTTCATGCACGTCGCCGATTACGATATAATCGCGTCCTTGCGGCAGAATGCAGTCGACGTACTCCGCTTCATTTTCAACGATAACGGAGTAGACGGTCGGTTCGTCCGATTGAAGATCGGCCTCGGAACCGGTGTTCGGCGGATCGGACTTCCGCGCGGACACGCCGCCGAAATCTTTCGCTTTTATCCGGTGGACCGCATCGTACTGCTCTCTCGCGAGCACCGGCAGAACGTCTTTTTTCAGCCGGTTGATATGGTTCGAGATCAGCCGCTTGGAGCGTTCGGACGCGTAATAGTCGCTGCGTTTGCGGTAATCGAACACGACGGCTTCCACGCGGTAATGATTGGCTTTCGCGATCGAACGTACCTGCTGACGGAAATCTTCGGACAATCCCGTCGTATCGACGATGACGAATTCGGCATTGATCGGGAACGTCGTGGCCAGCTTCAAGCGTTCGAACAATAGCGCAAAGGTCTGTTCGCTCGCCTCCAGCATCACCGAATCGTATTTGTCGTAATCATACCCGAGCATCTCCTGCCGAATCCGGTCGGACGCCAGCAGCTGCACGTTGCCTTGCAGGCCGCGTTCTTCGTTTTTCAGACGCAGCTTCGGCAGCAGAACGCGTTCGGCAAAGGTTGTTTTTCCGCATTCCGTCGGGCCGACCAACATCAGTACCGTATGCACCTTCGTGCGGATTTCCAGCGTTTTAGGCGTGGATTCGCTCATTGTTTTCTCCTCCTTTTCCCGTCGATTCAAGTTTGGTTTCCCGCACGAACAATACGCCCTGCGTCGTCGTCACGTCATTGACCCGGTCGCCGATCTCCAGCCATTCCGTGTGCAATCCGCGTCCTTTTTCCAGCTGTTCGATCCAAGCCCGGAACTCGGCCTGCTCCATCTCCCAATCGTGGTCGTCGTGCCTCATGCCTTCCAGCTCGTAAAAACGGTTGAAATCGGCATTCGGCGTCGTGATCACGAAACGGTCAAAGTCCACCTTGTCCAGCACCTGCCGAATCAGCGCCGCCGCTTCGTCTTTGCCCATATGCTCGACGACTTCGGTGAGAATGACGTCGACCTGCTCGCCGTTGTAGGTTTCCAAAAACAGCCCAAGCGAAGCGAACGGAACCAGGTTGTCGAGTTCTTTGCTTTCGGCTTTGCGGACGGTCTGCTGCAAGACTTCTTCGTTCACGTCGATCGCGTAATAGTTGTAGTCGTCCTTGATCCGGTCCGCGTAAGGAATGGCATAAAAGCCTTCGCCGCAGCCAATATCGAGAATGGATTTGTCGAAAGACAATTGCTCGGAAATGACGCTGCGCCGCTGATAGGCCGTGCCGCCGAAGTCGAATGCGATCTTGTAGCGGTCCGTCCGTTCCAGCTCGCCCACGTATTTGCGGAAACGCGATCGGGAACCGAGGAAGTTGCGGACGAACAGGCTGCGGATATAAAACGGCGCGTCGATGATATTCACGCTGCGCGCATACTTTTCCAATACCGCATCGCTGACGTCCAGAAATTCTTTGCCGAACATGGACAGGAATAAAAATAATACGCTCGCCGAGTGCAGCAGATAGTGAAGATTGCGCTCGGTCGTCATTTTCAACGAGTAACTTTTATGAGCCAGATGCGTGAGTTCGAATTGAATATCCGGCAGATGCTTGGCAAAAAAGTGAATGTAGCGGTCGCGCTCCACATGCACCATGTTGATGAACAGCGTCGAGGTGGCGCCGTCCGTGTCCCGTTCGTCGGGCTTGAGCGGATGCGAGAAAAACTCGTTGATCGCGTTCAGCGGAAACAGCGGCGTATTATAACGGGAAACGTTAAGATACTCGAACTCTTCCAGCTCGCTGCGTTTGTACGAAACTTCGTTGTCCGCGTCTTTGAAATACACGTTGAACGTCTGCGGATCGCTGTACCAGCCGTAGGCCAGACCTTTGCGGATCGGACGGATCAACATGCCGGTCGACGGATTTTTGCGGATTAAAAAAGAAAAATCAGGATGAGTCGAGCTTAGTTGGACGATAGCCATATTGATTTACGTCTCCCTCCAGGCCGCTCGCAGTACGGAAATAAATAACGGATCGAGCCGATCGTCGACCGACTGTCCGGAATCCGGCATGCGCGGGGCTTGCTGTTCATAATAAAAAATTTGAGTTTCCAGATATTGATTAATAACCCCGATTCGAGGCTCTGCTTTCAGTTCGATGCCTGATTTTTTGCGTTCCAGCAGTCGGTCGATCGCCGTTCGAAGTTCGCCGGGCTCCAGGATCGTGTCTTTGAGCGCGTCGAACTCCATAGGCGGCATATCGCCGAAACGTTCGATCCAGGCACAGGCGAGCAGCGGGCGCAGTACATAAAAATACTTTTTGCTGTGTACCGTCTCCCCTTGCAGGTAGTCCCGGTAATTGCCGCGAGCCATGTGGAGATAATGGAACGTGCAAGCTTTGGCGGAAAAGGATAGACCGGATAAGCTGCGGATTGGATTCGTCGCTTCCGGCTGATCTTTGTACACGATCGGCGATTGCAACCATTCAAGCAGCGGTGGATTGCTTTTACGGAATAAACGTAGTGCTTTGCGCAGATCCCAGCCGTTCACGTCGAGCAGATCGCTGATCGGCCGCTCGATCACGTCGCGACGGTTGAATACGGACAGATACCAATCGGGTTCGTGCACATATAGAAAACGCACGTCATAATCACTATCCTGCGAAGGAAACCCCCATGCGCGGCTGCCGGATTCGCAGGCGTACAGGATACGAACTTTTTCTTCGCGTTCGATCCGGGACAGCTCGGCTTGGATGTTGGACAGTACGACCGAATCAGTTAGGGTCATGTTCGGGTTCCTCCTTTTATTTGGTTAAGATTGTGTTTGATTGTAAAGGATCGGCGCAAGCCGCGGAAGGGCAAAAGTATGGCGATAAAAAATGAACGCATGCAAAAAAGCCCCGAACCGCTATGCGGTTCAGAGCTTCTTATACCGGAGATATCCGGGAGTATGATTAGAATTCAGAACAGACTTTTAGCGTTGACAAGGTATTATTCCGCTTTTACAGCCGTTTCGCCTGTTACTTTCGCGCCGTCTTCAAGTTTGAAAGCGTCCAGTTGTTCTTGCGTCGAGAAGTACAGGTTGCCTTCGACCGTAGCATCCACGACTTGGAAACCGTTAGCCGTTACGTATACGTCGCCTTTGAACGTTCCGCCTTGAATACGCGCGTTTTCGCTGTTTACCGTCAGTTTTGGAGCAGTCAGCGTGTAGCGTGCGGTTACGTTGCGATCGGCGTCTTGCGCGTACAGCGCGATTTTACGTGCAGGCGCGTCTTTATTTTCGAATTGTCCGTCCAGAACCAGATCCTGATCAATCGTCATGTCGTTCAGAACCGCGATGATCCAAGTTCCTTTCGCGCTAATTGCATTCAAGAATGCGTCGTTGTCGTTGACAATCGAAGCCGTTGTTTGTACGTCTGCTGCCGGAGTCTCAGTCGTTGCCGCCGGAGTTTCTGTTGCTGCTGGTGTTTCTGTCGTTGCGGCGTCGTTGCTTCCGCATCCTGCCAAGAGTGCAACTCCCAATACCAGGCCCATGCCTACTGCTGCTTTTTTCATGCGTAATTTCTCCCCTTATGAATGTCTTCTCTTTACTTTGTTCAATATATCACAATGTTAAATTTAATAAAGTAACATTTTTCACAAAGTTTTATCTATTTTTTGAACATCACAAATTCAGGGCGGCCTAGGGCATGTTTTCAAACCTGCCAATGTGCATCTTTTGCTGAGGTTTGAAGACACGCCCTAGCAGCCGATCCGAATTTCAAATAAGGGTTGCGATGAGCCTAACCCAACAATAAAAACCGGAATCCGTCTGTATTGAACGAATTCCGGCTCAGTATGAGCAGTGGCAAAGATTAAGCGTATAGCGCGTTCAAAATCACTCTCAACTCCGCTACCGCCAGTTGTCCGGGCGCAGAGGCATTTTTCGCCGCTCCGAAAGTCAACGCAGACCCGAAAGTCCCTCCGGCGATGCGACTCACTACGCCCGTCTGAGCCATCGACATCGTAATGATCGGGCCGTGTTCCTCGGAACTGACCTCGTAAGTTACCGCCAGTAGCGTCAATACATCTCCGGGATTCCGAGGCATCACCGCAATCTTCGGAACATCGGCGCCAAGCTCTCGTGCCAGGCGAAGCCGCGAAGCTAGTTCTTCCTGCGAAGGGGTCGCGTTAAAATCATGATTCGACACGATCGAAACGGCACCCAGCCGACGCACCTCCGCCGTTAATTCGCGCACGACCTCATCCCCGGTAAACAGCTCGATATCGATCACGTCCGCATGACCCGAAGCAGCCGCTTCGCGATTCAAGCGGGCATATGCTTCCGCATTCAGTTCACGCTGCCCGCCTTCGCGAGCACTGCGAAACGTAAAGATCAGCGGAATATTTCCGAGCAGATTGCGCAGTTCCGCAAGCTGCCCCAGTACGGCCTCTACCGAATCCGCCTTTTCAAAAAAGTCTACTCGCCACTCCGCAAAATCCAAATCGACCGTACGCAGCAGCCCGGCCTCCTCGCGCAGCTCTTCCTTCGTCCGTCCGGTCAGCGGCACACAAATTTTAGGTACGCCTTCGCCCAGACGTATCCCTCTGATTTCCACAATGCGGCTCATTCCCTTTTGCTCCTTTCACCAACGATCTTCCTGATGCTTATTCTTCTACGGTAACGCATATCCGCGTTAATTACTAGAGACAGTTGCAGGATGCGTTCGAACGCGATAACGGATATTTGGGTTTAAATACTTCTCAAGTGTCAAAAAGTCTTTACACCTTTCTGTTTTTTATCTATACTCAAAGTGTCAAATATATTTGACACTTCTTGATCCTACTATAGAAAGCGGTCCTGCCATGCAAAATCGTATCAAAGAACACCGGGAACAACTCGGCTTGTCTCAGGGACGCCTGGCCGAACTATGCGACGTCAGCCGTCAAACGATCAACGCGATCGAAAACGACAAATACGATCCCGGCCTCCAGCTTGCCTTCGACCTTGCCCGCATACTCGGACTTACGATGGAGCAATGCTTCATTCCGGAAAGGAAGGAATAAACCATGACCACCAAACGCATCCTCAGTTGGGTTGCCGGAACAACCGCCATCATTATCACCAGCTATACGCTGTACAAAGTGTTCTCCGGACAACCTACAGGCTTCAACGAAATACTCGCGATCGGCTCTACCCTAATGCTGTTCTTCTCAGTTGTAACCTGGGGTCGCAAAGGCGAAGACAACGGCATCCGCCAAGACGAGGAGTTGGGCAAGCGCATCTCCGAAAAAAGCGGCATGATCGGCTACTACATCCTGCTCGCCCTGCTGTTTCTTGCGTGCGTCAGCGAACAATGGTTCTACGGTACCCAGTCGCCTTTCCTCCTGATCCTGCTCGTGATCGGCCTGTTCCTGCATCCGATGATCGAATTCGTGCAAGTTCGGAAATACCGTTAAACAGAAGACCCGACTCAACGACTCACCCTCCATCTAAGAAAAATACCTTAAACAAACCGCAAACCTGAACCCAATACCTGCATACATCCATCTATTTCGCCCCAAACATCCTGTCCCGAAAAATTAAATACATATATACAGTTAATCACCGAGAATACGCAGAAAAACAGAACAACCAGACCCATTAACTGTATATATGCACTTATTCCCCGATCCTCTTCCCATACTCCCGAAAATAAATGTACATATCCACTTAATCAAAAAAGCCCCGATCCCACCGAAGTGGAAACCGAGACTTTTGATCTTCGTTCTTCTGATTTCTTCTCATTCACACATCAGAATCTGATTTAGGGCAATGCCCCTAAATCTCTTTCCCTTTCACCAACCCGAGAATGTTATTCTCCTGCCGAAGTCCCAGCGTAGCGGAGGGAGAAATTCAGGTCAAAACGCCTTTGAACCCGGAGGGTGAGACAGCGTTTTGACCGAATTTCTCCCGCAGCGCAGCGCCCTTACTTCGGCGCGATCAGAGAAACAACGTTCTCTTTCCCATACCATTTTACCGTATATCCCGACAGCTTCGACACGTCGCGCAGCGGAACGTACAACTTGTTGCCCACAAAGCGCGAAGCCGTCATGTTAACCGACTTGCCGTTCACTTTCGCAGTCTTGGACTTTGCGGTGTGAACGATCGTTTTTTTGCCGACCGTCGCGGTAACCGTCATGTTTTTGGCATTCCAGTTCACTGTTCCGCCCAGCATCTCGAACCCTTCGCGCAGCGGCACGTACAGCGTCGAGTCGATGTTCATGATCTTGTCTTCCATCTTTTGCAGTTTGCCGTTCACGAACACGCTGCCCGTGAATTCGCCGCTGCCGCTGACCGAGTAACCGTTGTTGGCCGCGATTTGCTCGAAGCTCAGGCTCGAAGTCGTGATCACGGCGTACGTGCCTTTATCGACTTTCTCGAACAGCCCGCGAATCTCTTCGTTGTGCATGCGAATGCAGCCCGCGCTCACATATTTGCCGATCGAATTCTCGTTGCTGTTGCCGTGGATCGCGTAAGTAGTGCCGTACGTGCTGCCTACTTCAAGACCGAGCCAACGATCGCCCAGCGGATTTTTCGGATCCCCGCCCGGAATGTTATCTTTATAGTAAGGACGGTTTTTGATTTTGTTGACGATCTTGAATTTGCCTTCCGGCGTCAAATCGTTCGTCTTGCCGGTAGCTACGGAGAACGTGGCATTCAGCTTGCCGTTATCGAAAAAGGCCAATTTGTTCGTCTTTTTGTTGATAATAATCAGTTGCCCCGTACTTTCGGCGGCCTGCGCGGCTCCTGCAAACGAAAAGCTTCCTACGAACAGAGCCAATAAAGTCAGCGCCGCCATCCATCTTTTTAAATTTTTCATGATGATCCCCTTCCTGGTGCGTCATGCGCTTCTGCGTTGCGAATCGGACGCTCTTCTTTACTTTAGACGTTAGCTATGCGAGACAAGTTGCACAAATCGACAAGGTTTTCCTCAATTGCTCATATGTTCACGTTTCGCAAAACGTCCTCGCCTTATTTTACCCGAAACTAAACCGCTTGCTATTGTTTTGCGCAAAAGCGTCAAAACTGTATCTTTTCTCATAACACCCGTCCGCTGCAACCCTTATTTTAAAGATTCGTTATTTCGAAAAGGCCGCTGAATTGTATCCGAATCGTAAACATTTTACCGGAACCATTCACGGAATTGATCGGCGATCGGCTTCAGCACTTCCTTTTTCAACCAGGATAACGGAGGCAAAAAAACGGTTCGCCACAGCCAGCGCAGCGGACGAACCACGATCATGCGCCATAACGCCGCCAACATTTTCCCGATCCATACCGCCGCAATCTCGCAAGCGCGCAGCACCGGTTTCAAAATATGCACGTAAAAACCCCGAAGCAGATACACCCAGAGAAATCGTAGCGGAACATAAAGAATATAGTAGAAAAACGGATAAACGATTCCTTTCCATATGAAAAGAAGCAGCGGCTTCAGCAGGTTTTTCCACAGCCAACGCCCCGGAATTTCAAACACGCACCGCCACAGCGGCTCCAGCAAAAATCGCCAGACCCAAGCCGTAATCGGCATTACGATCCGCAGCATGAGCCAGGAGGTTATCGGTTCCAACACTTTGTTCCACAACCAGCCGAATGCCGTTTGGATCAGATAGATCGGAAAGTACAGCACGAACACGAGACCTTTGAGCAGGTTTTTCATCAAATGCGGGACAGTCATGCGCCTTCTCCCTTCCTTTCCGATATCTAAAAGAAAAAGCCCGTACGGCCACTAAGGCTATACAGGCTTCAATTATACCGCTGTTCGTCGATCAGAACCAAACCAGGTAAATGATCGCCGCCAATACGATCCGATAGATCGCGAACGGAATCAGCTTGACCCGGTTGATCAGCTTCAGGAAGAAACGGATCGAGATGATCGCGAATACGAAAGCGCTAATGAATCCGACGATAAAGTACGGCAGCGCGTCGATCGTAAAGTACTCCCAGTTTTTCACGATGAACAACAGGCTCGCGCCCGCCATGATCGGCACGGCCATGATGAACGTAAAATCGGCGGAAGCGCGGTGGCTCATCCCGACCAGCACGCCGCCCGAGATCGTCGCGCCGGAGCGCGAAAAACCCGGCCACAGCGACAAGCATTGGAACAGCCCCATCGAGAGCGCTTTGCCGTATGTAATCTCGTCCACGTTCTCGATCACCCGACGATTCGATCGGCGCATCACGAGGTCGGCCACGATCATCAGGATCGCTCCGGCCACCAGCGCCCATAATACCGTTTTGAGCGAAAACAAATGCTCGTCGATGTAATCGTCGAACAGCAGACCCAGTACGGTCGCAGGCAGCAGACCGACCAAGATATGCAGCAGGTTCAGTTTCGGCGTGCCTTTGGGAGCGCCGGAATGCCGTCCTTTCAATCCGAGCAGTTCATAGAACTTTTCGCGGAACAAAATAACGACGGCCAAAATCGAGCCCAACTGGATCACGACCTTGAACGTGTTGGCCACGTAAGGAGAACCCAAAAACTCTTTCGACTTCAACCATAGATCGTCGACGATAATCATATGCCCGGTCGACGATACCGGCGCAAATTCCGTCATCCCTTCGACGAAGCCCAGAATCAGTGATTTAAATAATGAAAATAAATCCCAATCCACACTCTCACGCCTCTCTCCACTTTCTTTTGTCTGATTCAATTCAACTCATCTTAGCACGGCGGCAGCGGAATAAACCAGCGCGCGTCGAAAGGACTGAAAGCCGGAATTTTTCCGGTTTCCAGTTTTCTTTTGCCAAAGCCGACGACATCGTTAAATTCGTTACTTCGCGTACTCCAACAGCGCTATTGCCGCACGTGCACGAAGCTCCGAATTATCGCTGCGAAGCATGTCTCGCAAGACGGTAATCGCTTCACGAAGCGTCTCCTCATCCACCTGCGCACCCGAGCGTTCTTTGGCATGCGCGCCCGAACGATTCACGGCAGATTGAAGAGAGTGTATGCCGTGTGACTCAGCTTCTACTGCATTCGCAAAGCCAGAGACGTTGCCTCCGGGCGATTGCGCCGCGAACAATTCTAACCCAGCCAGATCAACCGGCAGCGGGAAAGAAGCGATATTCGCGACTTCTGCTTCATTAGATGTCGAGACGAAGTCTCGCAGCAACGGGTTCAGCGAAGATTCCGGCAGCACGCCGAGCCAGGTGACACCCCGCCGATGGCAAGTCGCTTCTTCCGGGCTATCGTAGTCGTCTCGGTAATAATAGTCGCCGAGATCGCCCAACCAGACATTCCCTTGAGTCGAAACGACCACGTAATCGCCGTCCTCCATGCCTTGTACGAAGATGTCCACGTCTGCAAGGGCACGCCGTAATCCGGTCCCTTCATATCCATACACCCGTTTAAGCCGCTTAGAAACCTCCGATTCGTCCGCATGTTCAAGATTCCCGATTCCCGGGTATCCCATGCTGACAAAACAGTCTCGCAGAAAGTCCTCCATACGGCTTCGTCCCTGCACGAACGGCGAGATTCGAAACAGATTCATGACCGCCACCTCCGCTGATGAATTAGACGTTCAAGCTTGCTTTGGCCCTGCGCGATTCTTGAATGGCGACTCCGATTCTGGAAATGATGTCATCCAACGAAGAAGGATCGTTTACGTCGTATTCGTCGATATTGAGACGCAATACCGGGCAAGCGTCGAAGCTGCCGATCCAATCCGCGTAACGTCCGTGCATCTTTTCCCAGTACGTCACTTCGGTCTGAATCTCCATCTCGCGGCCGCGCTCCGTAATGCGTCCGAGAATGGAGGGCAGACTGCCTTCCAGATAAATAAGGACATCCGGATGCGGGAAGTAAGGCGTCATCACCATCGCTTCGAACAGGCTCGAATACGTCTCGTAATCGACCGCGGACATCGTGCCTTGATCGGCGTGCATTTTGGCGAAAATTCCCGTATCTTCATAGATCGAGCGATCCTGCACGAAACCGCCGCCGGCTTCGAAGATCGCTTTTTGTTCTTTAAAACGCTCCGCGAGGAAGTAAATCTGCAAATGGAAACTCCAACGTTCGAAATCGTGATAGAACTTTTCCAGGTAAGGATTATGGTCAACCTTCTCCAGCGAGGTCCGGAAATCAAGGCGCTGCGCAAGAGCAGCTGTCAGCGTCGATTTGCCTACGCCTACTGTACCGGCTACCGTAATCAGGGCATCGGAGGGAATAGAGATTTGTGTCATCGTTAAAGTCAGACTCCTTCTGTTTGAATAACTTGAAATAGTACCTTGACCGCATTAAATCCAAGGTTTCCGATGAGCGTAACCTAACATCTTAAGCGGTCATGGTAATAGGCTCTACTTCCGATAAACGGCAAGCAGGCAATCAGCGGGGATGACCGCTGGAGATCCGCGATTTGACTTGTGAGACAATATGGGCAAAATGTTCCGGGTCCGCAACGAAATCCGTCGAATCGCCGTCAACCGTGATAATCGTAGTCTCCGGCTCCGTGACCGCAAGCGAAGACATGGCCGATTCGTAATCTTCGATCAACTGCTCCAGATAAGCGTGATCCATATCCTGTTCGAATGAACGACCGCGTTTGGCGATTCGGGCGAGCAGCGTTTCCAGGCTGGCCTTGATGTACACGATGATATCCGGCTTCGCCAAATCGTCCGTCAGCACATGATAAATCTGCCGATACTTCTCGCGTTCGCGCCCTTTGAGCGTGCGTTCGGAGAAAATCAGGTTTTTGTAAATATGATAATCCGACACGACGGGCTGCCCCTGCCGGATCAACTTGGATTCGGTATCGCCGAGCTGCTTGTACCGGTTGCACAGAAAGAACATCTCAAGCTGAAAACTCCACTCGTCCAGGTTCTGGTAGAACCTCTCCATGAACGGATTCTCCTCGACGATTTCTTTGAGCAAAGGCATATTCAACTCCGCGGCCAACATCGAAGCAAGCGTGGTTTTGCCCGCCCCGATCGCGCCTTCGACCGCGATAAAAGGAACTTGATTCATAAAAAGCCTCCTGCCTCCGCTACCGCCTTTGAACTTGCCTTGATCGGCGGCTTTCGTTTCGAAAAAATAAGGCGTCGATCTACTACCCTTAGCGTTGACAAGGTACTACAGACCGAACACCGTACAACATTGTATCACAGCCGACTACCAACCGGACCCCCCAATTCAAAAATCAAAAAAAGACCCTTCCGGGTCTTGGAAGAGTCGTAGAAGATCCTATTCGCTTGGGAAGAGCAGCCGGCTGCGGGTGAAAATTCGTTCAAGCCGCTGTCTCGCCCAAGAATGTATGATTTGAATATATTCAAATCATACATTCTTGGGCTCAAAGGCGTCTTTCACTGAATCTTCACCCTCCGCCTACCTCTTCGCCAAAACTCAAATCTTTCTACCTCTTCTTTTGAGTTAGCATTCAAAAATCTTTTTTCCCACCCAAAAAAAGAAATTCCTGTTCGCTTTTTCGAGCGTACTAGCGGAGGGGGAAATTCAGTGAAATACAGGATTTCGAAGAAAAACTGCGGTAACATTCAGTACGATGTTGACGCCTTTGAACGCGGAAAGCCGTAGGCTTTCTGCGTGAGACAGCGTCTTGAACGAATTTCCCCCGCAGCGCCTCCACGCACGAAACCTCCCCGAACAGGATATTCCTACCCCCCGAACCGACATATGAGCACGCTATCGTCGCGGTCGAAGTCCCAATCGATGTACAAGTCCGTCATCTGCCGCCCCAAGGCATTGCCGATTCTGGCGTCTTGCCATAGTAATTCTTTTTCCAGCTTGCGCTTGGCGGTTTTCAGAATGTCGGACTGTCCCAAGTCGTTGAATTCTTTTTCGAGCAGGATAGCAAGTCCTTTACGGAAAACGAACAGGTTATCCGGGTCGATCCACCAGGATAGAATAAGGTCCGGCGTTGTTTGCACTTTGCCCAACAACTCGGCGATCTGCTTGTGCACCGATTCCCGACCCGGATAATCCTGCGCGGCTTTCAGAATTTCAGACTCGTCGCGGATCAGACCTGTAATCATTCCCGAAGCCTGCCCAACATTCCAATCATAAAAGAAGTTCATGGGCGGAAGTCCAAGCTCCTCTTCAAAAAAGGTCTGGATATCCGGAACCAACGACTTTATCAACAGTTCGCGCGTGTATCGAAAGGTCTTCTCGTCTTCCCGGGCGAGCAGTTCGTCTTCGACCGGATTGGTGAAGCGATTTAGCGTAAGCACGACACTTTGTTTATCCAGAAAAACACTCAGCGCTTCGGGCCCCTTACCGAAACGGGCTCTGAGCAATTTTCCGACAAATCCGGTAATCGACTGTACGATTTCTTTCTTTTCCATAGTTCAAGCACCCGCATTCGTTTTCCGAAGATATACCCGGCGTTCAGAATCCAGTACACAGACGCATTCAATAAATCTTGCGAATCGTGATGTCCGGTGCACTTGGCTGCGGCAGTGTGGCAGAACGTGAGCATTCACCGCCATTATACGCCGATACCTTCCGATAATCGACTCCCCGCGCTACTGATCGTCCGCGGCTAGCAGGCTTTCCCGGATTTGGTGAACAAAGCTTTCCATGGCCAACGGTTTTTTCAGATATTTCCGAAATCCCGCATCAAGGCCACGCTGTACATCGTCATTCAGCGCACTGGCACTGATTGCCCATATTGGAATCATCGCTGTATTCGAATCGGAACGCAAACGTTCAAGCCCTTCGTATCCGTCCATGCCGGGCAACTGAATATCCATGAGGATCAGGCTCGGCCGATGCAGGTCCATGAGCATGATGCCTTCTTCCATCGTGACGGCTTCCAGCAATTGGAGTTCAGGCAGTTTTTTTCTGAAAATATGACGCATAAGCAGCATACTGGAGCGATCGTCTTCGATGTAAAGCACATATTCCGCATTTTTCCGCATTTCGACCATCCTTTCCGCATAAAAATAGGCCGAAGAAGAGGTGCGCGCACCTCTTCTTCGGCCCGATTAATCAGCGCATCCCGAAGGAGTCTGAACCGTTACCGATCCTATACGTTGTCGAATCTGTACCTGGTCAATACCAAAGGTACTATTCCTCAAATATGTAAATGACGATGCTGCGATCGAGATTGAAATCCCAATCCGCATACAGATCCGTTAGCTTCTTGTTCAAAATAATTCCCGCATCGGCGTCCTGTTCCAGCATCCGCTTTTCAAGTCTTCGCTTAGCCGCTTTTAACACTTCCGTATAACCGAGCTCGACCATTTCCTTTTCCAGCAGTACGGTTATACCCTGTCGAAAGACGGCAAGCATCCGCGGATTGACCCACCAAGAATCGATATGTTCCGGAACCTTTTGAATCGCGGCCGTCACTTCGGTCACTTTTTCGTGAACGTCTGCTTTACCCGGATAATCAGGCGAATCGGCAGGCGTAGGATCGAACATTCCGATGATCGCGCCCGAAGCGTTATGCACGCCCCAGTCGTAATAAAATTCGGATACGTTCATCCCTGTGTTTTCTCGCAAAAAATCGCTTAATTCCGGCAGCAACGACTCCATCAGAAGTTCGCGCGTGTAACGGAACGCTTTCTCTTCTTCCTGCGTGAGCAGAAATTTTTCGACCGGTCCCATGAAATTGCGCAAATGGAACACGATGCATCGCTCACTCAGGAAAACGCTCACGGATTCGGGGCCTTTACCGAAGCGCGTTCTCAGCAGCTTTCCGACGTAACTCGTCACCAGGCTGATTGTCTCTTTTTCGTTCATCAATAACACCGGCCCAGCTTATCAAGATATGCCCAGAATTCGGACACATCGGCTCTACGACCCAATAATGAGGCAGCCGAATATGAGCATTCCAATCAAGTATACTGGATCTTGTTTCAATATGCGATAGCAAAATGTGGGAAATAAAAAAATCAAAACACCGGTTATAAGCCAACATCGCGTTGCTTGCCTAAGATGTCGCAAGAGGCTTACAATAAAAATAGAGAGAATGCAACCCGGGTACGGACAAGCGAATCATCCAACACAGCTAGCGAGGTGAACGAATTGAATAGGGATAATCGGTATGGAACGAGCGCAGAAGGCATCCGTTATCTGGTGTCGGGAGATTCGATCTCCAAAGGCGTCATTTACGATGAAGCTCGCAGCAAGTATGTGATTTTAAAAGAAAATTACGTCTCCCTGTTGCAAGGCCGCCTTAAAGGTCCGGTCCGCAACACAGCCAGATTCGGCAACACTGTGCTCAAAGGCGTCGGCCATCTCAAGCGCGATGCGCTAGAAGATCGCCCTAATGTCGTATTGATCGAATACGGAGGCAACGACTGCGACTTCGATTGGGATGAAATTGCGCGCAACCCGGAAGCGGATCATCGACCGAAGACCGGATTCGACGAGTTCAGAGTGATGCTGACCGAATCGATCGAGTATCTCAAAAGCCTACAGATCACTCCCGTTCTCATGACCCTGCCGCCGCTGAATGCCGAGAGCTATTTTAAATGGGTTAGCAAAAACGATCCCGAAACGCAGCGCAATATTCTGCAATGGCTGGGTAGCGTCACTAAAATCTATTGGTGGCAGGAGCGCTACAATTCCACGATTCTCAAAGTATCGGCCGCAACCGGGACTCGATTCATCGATGTGCGCGGCGCTTTCCTGGAGCATCCGGATTTCACTCGCTTCCTCTGCTCGGACGGCATCCACCCCAACAAGGAAGGCCATCAGTTGATATGTGACAAAGTATTGGATTTTATGCGGACGGATTACGGACACCTGATTCATCAACGTTGAAAACGACTCGAATTTTGAACCTTTATGCCGAAAAGCAGGCTTATGCCCTGCTTTCGGCTTTTTTTATCGGCAAAATGTTTGAATTCTTCGCGAATCGGCAAATAAAGTATGGATTCCCGTGCCTGTCAGAATTAAAGTATTACTTATGGGACACTTTACGGGCAAGTTACGCGCAACATCGTTTCGCTTATCGCCGACATGGTCGATTTTTTTGCTTCTACTACTTATTTTGATGATGCTGTCGGGGCTTCGATTGATTTTGACAAATCCGTATTCGATGCAAGAAGCGCCGCGCGCTTCGCAAGGTATATTGGATCTCAGAGGAACGAAGCTCGACAACTGGCATACGCTGCGATTGGACGGCGAATGGACGTTTTACCCGGAACGATTTATCGGCACCGATCCTTACGGGTCAGCAGATCCTTCATTTATTCGGGTACCCGGGAGTTGGCAGGGAGCGCTGGAGACGGGCAAGCGTTCCCCCGAAGGTTACGGCAGCTATCGCCTTCGTATTTTGTTCGATCCGGTGCCGGACCGCTCCTACAAATTAATGATCAAGGACATCCAGACTTCTTTTCGGATTTATGCCAACGGGGAGTTGGAAGCGCAGTTAGGGCAACCGGGCGCAACTGCAGATTCCCATGTGGCCGAGGTGAACACCGAATTGGTATCTCTTCCGCGCGCAGCAGAGATTGACCTGATTGTGGAAGCTTCGAATTTCGAGAACGCGTACAGGGGAGGCATCGCCCGTTCGATCAAGTTCGGCTCTTCCAATGCGGTCAATTCCGAGCGTACGTACAATGTAGCAATGCAACTGATCACATTGGGCATTTTACTGCTTCACGCGATCTATATCGGCATTATTTATTTGTTCAGCCGAAAAGACAAAATCTTTTTGATGTTTACGCTGCTTCTTGTCGCGGCCGTATTCAGTATCTCGCTGGACGAGGACAAAGTGCTGCTTGCCGTCTGGCCGTTCGATTATGCCGCAGCCAAAAAGATTTCGTTGTTCGCGTATGCAGCCATGACGACGCTGATGCTCAAGATCGCCGTATCCTTTTGCTTGGAAAAAGCACGTCAGCGAAAATATAACGTTTACTTCGCCTTGGCCGGCCTTTACGGGCTGTTCATCGCGGTTGCTCCGATCGAAGCCGTGCTGCTTTCGGCCAAATTCGGAATTTTCACGATTGCGACGTTGTTCCCTTCGATCTGGGTTCCGTTGCTTCTGGTCCGTTACGTGCTTCAAAAAGACCGAAACGGCATTTTCTTGTTGATTGCCGCAGCCGGCATGACTTCCACGATGATCTGGGGCGGCTTCAAAAATTTGGGGTGGGTTGAACCGGGCTTCTACGCTTTCGATATTCTGCTTTCCTTCTTGGGAACCGTTGCGTACGCGGTGGGCCGATACTTCCGCAACAATAGGGAACTGGCCTCGCTCGCCGAACGGCTGCAAAAAGCGGATAAAGCAAAAGACGACTTTCTTGCCCAAACCTCGCATGAGCTGCGCACGCCGCTGCACGGCATGATCAATATGGCCGACGGCGTGCTGGCTATCGAAGGAGACGCCTTGACCGAACGTTCCCGCAAAGATTTGCAGCTGCTCGGTCAAGTGGGACGCCGCATGAGCCTTCTGCTCGGCGATCTGCTGGATGTCACTCAAATCCGGGAAAACAGGCTTTCTTTGCGCCTTGAATCGGTCAAAATCCAGTCCGCGGCCGCAGGCGTGCTCGATATGCTTCGATACATGACCGCAGGCAAGCCGTTGGAACTGATCTTGGACATTCCGGATGATTTTCCCTCCGTCTATGCGGACGAAAAGAGGCTGACTCAAATTCTGTTCAATCTGGTGCATAACGCGATTAAATTCACGCCTTCGGGTCAGGTCATCGTGAGGGCGAACATTGTCGGCCACCGCGCAGAAATTAGCATTGCCGACAGCGGAATCGGCATCGCAAAAGAAGATTTGGATCGAATTTTCCTGCACTACGAACAAGGCGATTCTCTTCAGAATGCCGCAGGCATAGGCCTCGGACTTGGAATCAGTCGCAGCTTGGCCGATCTGCACGGCGGAAAGCTTGAAGCCGAGTCGGAAGCCGGAAAAGGTTCTACGTTCTTTTTCTCTCTTCCTTTGGCGGAAACATCCGCTTGGGAAGCGGGTCTTGCGGAAAAAGCTTCGGCCTTAACCGCGCATGACATACAGAAGGATTCGAGAAGCGGAAAGCCGGACTCCGGCACCGCTGACGGGGCGCTTGCCTCCTATCCGGCAAGTTCGTTCGAATATCCGGATTCCGACGGATGGACCGACATCGATCAGCGTCCCCGAGTGCTGGCAGTGGATGACGATCCGGTCAATCTGCGCGCCCTTCGGAGCATGCTGCCGGAAGAACGGTACCAAGTCGATTTTGCTTTAAGCGGCGCGGAAGCGTTGAAACTGCTGGAAGAACGTCCCCGCGACCTCATTATCGCGGACGTCATGATGCCTCAGATGTCGGGATACGAACTATCCACCCGTATCCGGGAACGCTACTCCCGCGCAGAGCTGCCGATCTTGCTCCTTACCGCCCGAAGCCGTCCGGAAGATATCTATGCCGGCTTCGCTGCCGGCGCAAGCGATTACCTCGCCAAACCGGCGGATGCGCTGGAATTGAATTACCGGGTCAAAGCGCTCACGGATCTCAAGCGTTCGGTCAGCGAACGCTTGAGCATGGAAGCGGCCTATTTGCAGGCTCAGATCCAGCCGCACTTTTTGTTCAATGCGTTGAACTCGATCACGGCGCTGAGCGGCATCGATATCGATAAAATGAACGAAACCATCGAGGCCTTCGGCTCCTATCTCAAAATCAGCTTCGATTATTGGAGCGCCCGCCCTCTGGTTCCGTTGGAACGCGAGCTCGAATTGGTTCAATCCTATTTGTATATTGAATCCATGCGCTTTGAAGATCGGCTTCGGACCAAGGTGACGATCGCTGCTGACTTGGACACGGAATCCGTCTTGCTGCCTCCCCTCTGTATCCAGCCGCTTGTCGAAAATGCCGTTCGCCACGGTGTGCTCAGCCGCTCCAAAGGAGGCTCGGTCTCGCTCGATATCCGAATCGAAGGCGAAAGCCTTGCCGTTACCGTTCAAGACGACGGGGTCGGCATGGACCAACAAACGCTCGACAGCCTGTTAACTCCTGTCAGCAGCGGACGCCAAGGAATCGGAACCTTGAACACCGACCGTCGCTTGAAAAGAATGTACGGTTCCGGTCTGCTCATCGACAGTCTGCCCGGTGCGGGCACTACCGTATCGTTCCGTATTCCGCTGACGGGTTCGGGCTTGCCGCTCTCCGGCACGGCATCCGACTAAACGGAAAATCGCTAAAGAGGTGAATCAATCATGATGAAGGCTCTGCTGATCGACGATGAGAAGCTAGCCGTAATGCATATGGAAAAGCTGCTTCGCGAGCTGCCCGAATTCGAAGAAATCACGGCCTATACAGACCCGTTGGCGGCGATTGAAGCGGCGCGTCAAAGCCAACCGGACGTTATTTTCCTCGATATTGTCATGCCGGACCTTAACGGCATGCAAGCCGCGGAATTGCTTCAGCAGGCCAGTCCCGATTCGGATATCGTATTCGTGACGGGTTACGACCGCTACGCGATCGAAGCCTTTGAGCTGAATGCCCTGGATTACGTGCTCAAGCCGGTTCAACGGGCTCGGCTTGCCAAGACCGTGTCCCGTCTGAACGGAAGGCGAACGGAAAGCGAGAATTCGGAAAAGTCCGTTAAGGAGCTCATGATCGGCAGCTTCAAAACGCTTCGGCCTTCCGCGAATCCCGGAGCTTCGGCTCCGGCCTTTCGCTGGCGTACCAGCCGTGCCCAGGAAGCGTTCGCGTATCTTCTGCACCATCGGGAACGCTTTGTCGGCAAAGACGCGCTGATCCAGCACTTTTGGCCGGATTCGCCTTACAAGCAGGCATCTACGTACCTGTACACCACGATCTATCAGATCCGGCAATGCCTCAAACAAAGCGGTATTCCGGTCGAGATCGCGAATGCCAGCGGCGGAGAAGGCTATACGCTGCGCTTGAACGCAGTGGTGCTCGATACGGACCGCTTCGAATCGGGCATCCGATCGCTCGGCCCGGTAACGGAAGAAAACAGTGCGGAGCATCTGCAATTATCCGGGCTGTACATCGGCGACTACCTAGCCGACTACGACTACCCTTGGTCGGAAGGCGAAAAACAGCGGCTCCGGGCTATTCAGCTGCATCATGCGTCGGGCCTTGCTTTATTTTTGTTGGAAAACGGAAGAATCTCCGAAGCTACGGCCGAGTATAAAAAATTGACGGACATCCATCCTTACTCCGAGCATGCCCACCTGGGCCTGCTTCAAGCTTACGCCCTTTCAGGCGACAAAGGTGCCGTGGACGAGCATTACCGATTGGCGGAGCGTCTGTTCGAACAAGATTTGGATGTAGAGCTCCCCATCGTTTTGTCGGAGTGGTACGAGCGTTGGAACGCAGGCGTTTTTTCGTCTACAGACCTACAGATAGCGGCGTTACGCCCGCACGGGAAATAAGATTCCAGCTGATCTCCTCCTTTTTATGAATGCCGAAAAGCCATCCTCGACGCGCATGCACGCGTCGAGGATGGCTTTTTATTACTCATGGCTTGCCTGGTTAAAAGGTGGGGTTCGAACGTCATTCGGGTTTGCGGATCATTTTTGTTCGTTGAGATTTTTCTTTCGGATCATCATGAAGCCGATCGCTCCGACCAGAATCATCGCGAAGCCCAACGCCCGCATCGGGAACGCGCCGGTTTCGCCGGTTTGCGGCAGCAGACCGTTCGTAAATTCGGGCGATCCGGACGGAACCGAAGAATCCGGCGACTGCGTCGGCACATCAGGGACGGCCGGGTCCGGGTCGATATCCAGACCGCCTCTAGGCGTCTCGTCAAGCAGATTCAAGTCGCCATCCGGTACAGGCTGCGGAACCGGTTGAACCGTGGAAGGAACTTCGACCGGCACAACCGGAGCCTCCGGAGTCGGCGTAACCGGGTCCGGATCGACTTCAAGTCCGCCCGAAGGCGTACCGTCTTCCGGCAATACGATCAGAGGCGTCGGAAGCGGCAGTTGCGGGAAATACAGCCCCGGCGGCTTAGGCGTCGGCGTTTCCGGCGCCGGATCAACCGGAGGCGTTACCGGAGGATCGACCGGTGTCTCCGGAGGCGTAATCGGAGGACCAGGCGGCGTTACCGGAGTTTCCGGCGTGATCGGCGGGCCCGGAGGTGTTACCGGAGTTTCCGGAGTGACCGGAGGACCCGGCGGCGTCACCGGAGGTTCCGGATTTTTTTGATTGGTAACGGTTCGCAGGCTGTTGGCTTCTCCTCCGTCGCCGACGCTTTTGATCGTCAGCGGAAGCGGCTCGTCATCGAGCACGTATCCTGCGGGAGCTTTCGTTTCCGTCAACAGGTAGTCGCCCAACAACAGATTGTTGAATTCGATTTTCCCTTCCGAATCGGTCGTTTGGATGCCGATCAGACTGATCTTTCCTTTTTTTACGCGTTCAAGTTTGAATTCGGCACCCGCCAGAACGGTGCTTTCGGAACCTTCTTGAACTTTGAGGACGGTCAATCGGTAGTTTTCGCCGCTGCCCGTTCCTCCTCCGACGGATCTCATCACTTTTACTTTGCCTTCGTCCGTGCCGCTGATCTTGCGCGCGTTTTCCCCGCTGAAGACCGCATTGTTGAACACTTCGACTCCGCTCTGGGCGGTGGTCAACGTTTGATATTCCAACACGTAAGCCGTAGTGATGGTGCGAAGGAAACTCAAGGTGAAGGTTTCGGCTCCGTTTTGATCGGTTTTGAACTCGATCGTATAGTCTTTGCCGCGTTCGAGCATTTGGCTATCGTCTTTGGTCACGACTCCTTTTTCCGATACCTTCGTCGCGTAAAGCTTGAATGCATCCAGATCTTTCATAAACAATTGGTTGGCACTAGGTCGGTCTTCGAGCACGGCTTTATCTACCGTGGATTGTCCGCGGTTGATCCAGATGGTCCAGTCGATAACGTCCTCGTCTTCCGTGTTCTGCTTGCCTTCTTTCTTCACGAATTCTCCGCCCGTCGCTACCGGAGCGGAAGCTTTCAATTGCTTGGAAACCGGATTCGTACCGCTGTTCAGCACGGCCGTATTCGGTATGGAAGCCGTCGTCACGAGGTTTTCAAGGCTGGTGTCGAATGTAAGGATATAGCCTTTTCCTGCCGGGATGGCATTTTTGAACGTGACGGTCAGCGTTCCGCTTACCGTATCCTTTTCCGGGTCGTAATCGACTGCCGGAACGTATCGGACGGTGTATTCCGTATCTTCCACAAGATCGCCTGCGGCGATTTTATTGCCGGAGGAATCCTTGGCGTCGATCCGCATTTCGTGAATTCGAATGCTGCTTGGATCGGGTTTTTGCCCGTGAGTCAGCGTATCTACGATCGAAGCCGAACCCACTTCTTTCAAATTGTAATTGACGCCGATCGTCCAACTGATCTTTTTGTTGATCGCGTTATAGCTTCCGGACTTATAACCGTTGTTCAAAGCTTTTGCGTTCGGTTCGAAATCGTCTCCCGTGTTGACGGTATGGGATCCCGATTCGTCCGTCCAGGTTACGACGGCGTCGTTAAGAAACTTGGTCTTTCCGGAACTCAAACGATCCGTGTCGAACTTCGTCAAGTAAGTCAGGGTGTAGCTGTCCGAAGTTGTTGCATGGTCTCCGGTAAAGACGATATCGAATCCTTCAGGATTCCCTTGAGCATCGTTGCGCAAGGCAAACGTATAATCGTCTCCCACCTTAAGTTCGCCGTCCGGACCTTCGATCACGAAGGAGTTTTCGACCAGTTCAAGTCCCCGGTTCGTAAACGTATCTTGGATCGTTACGTTTTCCATCGTTCTTTTCGGATCGTTTTTATTGATTTCGATTTTCCATCCGATCGTTTTGTCTACGTAATTCGCGCTTTTATCGACGTAGTTTTTGATTCCGTAAACTTGGCCGATACCGACTTCGTCGCTGGCTGTCTTCCCGCCGCTTTCGACGGTATTGACGAATTTTCCGTTGTTGTTGTATACGGGATCGATCGCCTGCGTGGCGTATTCGATCATGTAAGCGGAGATAACGTCTCCTTTGAATCGGAGCTCGAAACCGTCCGAGCTTTCGTCGACCGTATACGCATCGTTAAGATCGACCTCGATTTTTCCGGACTCATCGCCGTTTTTCGCAGGAGCGTCGATCCGGTAAACCGTGATGCCGTTCGCGCCGTCGACCAGCTTCTGCTGCCCGTCAAACGTGTCTTTGAGCACGGCGTCGGCTTCGGCAATCGTGTTCAATCCGTAGTTATAGTAGATTTTCCATGTTGCGCTCTGCTTGACAGAATTGTAGCTGTTATCTACGTAAATCTTGTCCAGCAGCTTGCCGAATGAAGTCGAGACCGTCGCTGTAGCGGTCGGCGGCTCTGCCACTCCGTCTCCGTCGAGCGTGGCGGTATTGGTATAGCTCTGTTCTCCTTCGACATTTTCCGTGATGTTTGTTTTGTACACGACCCGGTAAGCCGAATCGATAGTTCCGAATTTCAAAACAAGATCCGATCCGTCTTCCGGAATCATGCTCGATACTTGTTCGCCCTGAGAGACCGAGCCGTCGAGGCCGACATTCAGTTTATAAATCTCGACCGAACTTTTATCCAATTCCAACCCGGACGGAATCGGATCGTTCAGGACGGCGTTTGCCACATTATCCTGCGTTTTATTGAAGTCGACCGTCCAGGTGATCACGCGACCGGCGAACTTTTTGTCGACCTCTCCTTTTTTCTCGATCGATTCTTTTACCGCCGATTTGATTTTGAATGTAAAAGGAGGCAGGTTTTCGTTAACAGGGAAAACGACGGTCGTTTCTTTGCCGCTTGAAAACTCCTGCAAATTGAAAGTCGTGCGTGCAAACAGTTCGCCTTTGATATTGTTGTAGTCTTTGACGAACCCGTTGAAAGTCATTTTGATTTTGCGATCAGACTTGCTCATTTCGAAAGTACCTACCGAATCACTGCCGAATTTCAGATCCCCTTGCAAGTCACGCTCAAGGATGAATTCTTTCGGCAGTTCGAACTCGTACCAGTCGCCTGCCTGGTACTCATGATCGTCAGGGATCGACCAAGTATATGCCAAATCGATAACCGCATTTTGCTCATACAGCGTATCGGGATCGTAGGCGATGAATTCGCCCTGCCCGTTCATAATTGTCAAGGACACGCTGTCGATCAGATTTTTTTCGATCGCCTGCGCAGGTCGTTCCTCCGCAGCTTCTTCAGCCTGAGTTTCCGCATCAGTATCTTTTTCCTCATTAGCGACATCTTCATCCGGCAGCGCATCGGCGTCTTCTTCGCCGAGCTCATCCGAACCCGGATTGTCGGTTGAGCTTTCTTCTTCCTGTGCATTTGGCGCAACCTCTGCATTCTCCGGCGCGACTTCTATCGATTCCGCCGTGATTGCCTGTTCTGCCGTCGCGGATTGCTCGGTCGTCGCTGCCGTTTCTTCGGCGCTTGCGATGCCCCCAAATCCGAACCCCTGCAAGATCTGCACCACGAATAACAGGCCGATCAGCAGTAGGCTGACTCTCCTCTTCATGTTCAAAAAACCTCCCTGGTCTATGTAAAAGTGCTTGCTCGGCTTTGCCTGAAAAACAATATAGCCCACGCACATATACAAAAAATGAACATGCAAGCAAGGAAGTCGAATCCGAGAGCATCCATGCAAAAAATTCAGAGCAAAATGAAGAAAAAGACATGATCTTCCATAGGCCGAAGGCCGGTTTCAGCAGAAGAATCCGACCGAAAAAAACCGCTAAATCACCGCAGCCGGATAGGGACTGGTGATTTAGCGATTCGCCTATAATGCATTAACGTCCAATTCAGCTTGGGCCAGCGCGCGTGCCGTTCCTCCCGCTTCTTTGAGAGCAGCCTCTTGCCGGGAACGGATTCCTGCCGAGAGACGTGTCAGCTCCGAAGCTCCGAGACTGAGCCTGCGCTCCAAGTCGCGCGTACGAGCTTCGACTGTCCGTTCGAGCGCGAGTATTTCGGCTTGGGGAATTTGACCGACTGTCGGATCGAATACGAATCGACGTTCGATTCGATCACGCCAGGCGAGCAGCATCCGGGTATTTGCCGGACCGAAGCCCGGAACGCGTGCCAGACGGTGCGTCTCGACCTCAAGCGCCGTCTCGATGCCGAACAAGGCGAGAGAAGCTTTGCGGCCCGGTCCGATTCCGTCGAGCTGAGCTTGTTCGATCCGGTGACGGCGCAAATGGATCTGCATCTGGCCGCTGCGCTGCTTGGCTTCGAGACGACGCAGTTCCGTCGCCTTGAAGACTTCCAAATCCATATACTCGCGCTTTGCCTGTTCCAACTCTCGCAACTTGCCCGCGAATGGCGCGAGGCGGCTGGCTTCCGCGTAGCGGAGGGATAATTCGTTCCAGCGCTCGCGCAGCCGATCGCGCTCTTCGCTGCGCGCGGAACGCAGCGAACGGCGACCGACGCCGGCAATCAACAAAAGCAAATTGACGCCGACCAATCCGCCGGCCGTGATCATCCAAAAGCCCGGCAGGAAAATCCATACCCCTGCCGCCGATAACAAAGACACTAACGAGAACGCGCCGCGCCATTTGCGCCTTCTCAGATAAGCAGCGACCGGAGCCGAAGGTTCTGCCGCGAGCGTTGAAGGTTCGGGCAACGTACGTGCCGGAGCCGGAGTCGGCACACGTTGGATTTGTGCCCAAATCTGATGCAGTTGGAACCCGGCGGCCGAATCAGCGGCAGTCCCTGAACCCGTTCCACCCATGGTTCCAGCCTGCGAAGCCATACGTTGCGAGGAGTCCGCCGGTCGGAATAAGAGTCCTCCGGTAGCGGCTTCCATCGCGCACCACGGGCAACCTTTCGCCTGCGAAGGATATTGATGGGCGGAATTGCGGGAACAAGGCATCAAAACGCCGCCCATGTCTTGCAGAGCAGCGATCCATTCTTGCGCGTCAGGCCTGCGCGTCATGGACTCCTGCGCAAAAGCACGCTCGAACAATGCCTGTACGGCAGGCGGAAGAACTTGCAGCGGCAGTGCTCCGGGGGGCGGCTGCATTTGTCTTGCGGACGCAGAAGAACCATAAGCAAAACGGAATTCGCGAATGGCTCGTTCAATCGGCATATCGCCTGTTCCCGAATATTTGCCGGCAAACGGATGGCGCCCCATGAACAACAGCATGAAAATAAATACGGCCAGTCCGAAGTTATCGTGATTGCGGCTGCGCACGACGCCTCGGAAAGACGTTACGCCCTGAAGCTCCGGCGGCATATACATCGGAATTCCCACGTCGCAGCCGAATCTCGTGCCTCCGGACTGCACCTGAAAGCTATCGCAATCCAGCATCAGAATCGTAGCCTGGTCGGTCACGTAAAAGTTGCTGTGATTGATATCCCCCACCACATGCCCCGCTTCGTGCACGGCGGCAAAGGCACGCGCCAAGTTGGCCGCGGTATGTACCAAAAACGAATAGCCTGCCTGCGGAAATTCCGCCAATCTTGTTTTAGGCCCATACAGCTTGTGAATCTCCTGTCCGCTTAGGCACGGCATCAAAAACCCCACCACTCGCCTACCGGCATCGCGCATCACGTCAACCGGCCAAACCGTAAAGCGAAGCAAGCGCTCCGTCTTCAGTCGAACCATCGCTTCGATCTTATCCTGCTTTTCTTTGGACAGCGGCTTATGATACAACTTGGCAACGAGATCGGAACGACCTTCGATCTCGAATACCGAACCTTCGCCGCCTCGACCCAACTCCCGACCGAAACGAATCTCTACGCCGCTTCCATTTACGATCCGGGCCGCCCGCTTCATGATCGTTCGTCCCGAGCGTCGATCCGGGTTGCCAACACCAAGGTTTTGTCGTCATCCGTGCGCTCGTTTACCCGCCCGGAATCAAGAAACGCTCGAAGCGAGTCGTCATAACGGTCATTCTGCGCCGTTTCCAGCTTTCTTAGCACCGAAAAGAAGGGACGGAAAAAAGGCTCGTAAGCCGTTTTCGTCTGATAGTGCAGCGCCAAACGCTGAAGACCATCCGTAAATACGGCGACTTCCTTGCAGGAACGACCGACATGCACGCTATGCTGCAAAAATTTCTTTGCGCTGCTTTGCGTCGCGAAATACGTCGTATTTTCATATTCGCCTTGCTGAGGCCAAAATTCCCACATGTAGGCACCCTCCTTCTCCGAGCATACGATTGCGCCGTCTCCGATCTGAACGAACACCGCCGTCTCTCCGCTGATGACCGCCGCCAAGAACGTACAGGCAAACTCACGGGAGCGACAGCCCGCCTTCGCCGCTCGGGTCCGTATCGCTCGCTGGAAACGGCCAAGCCAAGCCTCGCAGAACTCGCGGCTGAGCGCTTCGACGCTTCCTCCGTTTTTCAAGTGGCGCTCGATCGCATCCGCAAACGACGAACAAGCCAGTTCCGACCCTGCATCCGAACGCGAAGCGCTGCCTGCGCCGTCCGACGCAGCAGCGAGCAGCACTTCCGACCCCTTCGAATCGATAAACGTCCGACAGATCGAAAAGTCTTGGCAAGGTTTATCCGTCTTCGCATGCGAGGTACCGCGTACGGATGCATTTGCATACCGCCACATCAGATCAGTGCCCAGCCTTCGGGCGATGCCGGATTCTCCAAGCGAATCTGATCGCCGGGCGTCGAATGCGAGACCGAATTGAGCGAGTTCGACAACCAGGAGAACAGATCGGCAAACCGCAATCCTTTAAGTTTCAAAGGCGCGCGCGTCGCAATCTGGTTCAGCACGTTCATATCCGCATTCTCGACGCCGACCGCGAAGAACATAAACGACTTTGACGCTTCGCCTTCGCGAACGAGCGAAGCCGCGCGCTGCCAGTCGTCGGTCGGCGCGCCGTCGGTAATCAGGAAGATCCACGGACGGTAATAGGAAATTCCGTTTTGCTTGTATACGTTTTTGCGTTCTTCGAGCATCGAGACCGCTTTTTCGATCGCTGCGCCCATCGGCGTATTGCCGCTGGCAGTCAGCATCGGCGGATAAAAGTCGTCCGGCGTTCCGAAATCGGACGTCGCCTGTACGGGTCCAAAGCTGACCACGGCCAATTCCACGCGTTTAACCGACATGCTATCGGTCATCAGCTCTTCTTTAAACGAGGAGAGCCCGCGGTTCAGCTCATTGATCGGCTGCCCGCTCATCGAATACGAAGTGTCCAGCAATAAAATGCAGGGACATCTCGGCTCGGGATTTTCCGCAAATTCCGCGGCAAACGGTATCTGGTCGAATTCAAACATCGAAAGCAGCCCCTTCACTTCTGTAATTGTAGCCTTTTTCACCACTTTACCACGTATCGTCCACTTTGCGGCAGGTTATCTTGTCGGGAAGTTACTTAGGGGGAACTTCTATGCCCAGCGCTTCCGACAACCCTTCCAGCTCCTCCGCCTCTAAATCGCGCCACCGTCCGATCGCAAGACCGCCTAATCGGATATTCATGATCCGCTCCCGCCTCAGCTCTAACACCCGATAGCCCAATTCTTTGCACATGCGCCGAATCTGACGATTCAATCCTTGCTTAAGCACGATGCCGAAAACCTGCTCCGCGATGCGGTAAGTCCGGCATGGAAGAGTCACCGTATTCATAATCTCCACCCCCGCCGCCATCCGCTCCAGAAACTCTGCCGTAATCGGCTTATCCACCGCGACCGCGTACTCCTTCTCGTGCCCTTGCTCCGCACGCATCATGCGATTGACGATGCTCCCGTCATTGGTAAGCAAAATCAAGCCTTCCGAATCCTTGTCCAGCCGCCCGATCGGAAAAATGCGCACCGGATAATTCACGTAATCCGCAATATTCCCCGTAACGCCTTTGGCATGCGTGCAAACGATCCCTCTAGGCTTATTGAGCGCCAGATAAACGGGAGCTTCTTTCCGCGGAATAGGTTGTCCGTCAATCTTCACCTCATCAGAGGCTTCCACTTCCGCCCCGGCTGCGCATGTCTCTCCATTGATGGTGATCCTTCCCGCCGCGATCAATCGATCCGTTTCCCTGCGCGAACAATACCCCGTCTCGCTGATATACTTGTTGATGCGCATGCGATTGACCAACTTTCTAATGTTTCTTCTTATTATAGTAATAACCGCCGCTTGCCTTCTTAACTCCTTATTCCTTAAAAAGCGAAAGCGCCCCTATGAAGGAGCGCTTGTTGTTCGAATGATCCTAATTTGAAAGAGAAGCTTAGGCACTGCGGGAAAAATTCGTTCAAGACGCTGTCTCACCCGGAAAGGTCGATTGGAATTTAATAAGGAATCTTTCCGGGTTCAAAGGCGTCTTTCACTGAATTTCTCCCTCCGCTAGGGCTTCGCTGCCCTCAATAAATAGGATTTTCGAGAAAAAGTTTACTCGTAAACTTGATTAAATGCTTCCTCAACCTGAGGAATGATATCATCCCAACTTGCGTCAGGAAGCTTACTTACTGTAACAAAATCGCGCATACCGAAAATGTTGTCTACGCCGTCAATCGCAACAAGCGCTGCCGCAAGTGCATGGTCCGTAGCTTCTCCGGCTTTGACGGATGTGCTTTTCGGACCTTCGAAAAGAACGGAATCCGCTCCGATCCGGACCGAATTAGGATTAGGCGTCTGTTGAATATGAATTTGAACTGCGATGATCCTCACCTCTTTCAAAAGTATAATTGCCCATCTCATATGGATTGGCTTTATTGTAACATAGGCATGTGGGCCGATGCAGTGATCGTATCCATGAAATGTGCATCAAGCTCGATTTTGCAGCTCTTTCCATACCTTTTTATTGCTATACTCGCGCTTCGAACTGATATCTTCGCCGAACCAATCCGGAGGCGCGAAAGATTCCGCGTCCTCCATCGAATCGAATTCAACCTCGGCTACGGTCAGATTCAATTGATCGTAGCGATCCAGTTCGACTGTCAGACCCTGCCACTCCCCGGTCGTGCGCGTTTTGGTTAACGGTACAGCGCCCGAAGCCCGGAAAAGCTGCTCGTAAATGCTCTCGGTAATGGAATATTCGATCTCTTCCCGGCTCATTCCGTTCCCTTGTTTAAAGGTATGCGTATATTCAACTTCGCCCGTGTCTTCGTCCACCAATCGACGGACACGAACCTCCTGCTGTTCATCGAGTGCCAGATACGTCTGATCGATCCGATGCTGGGAAAGCCGGTTAAACGCGCCTTGGGCAATCAGTTCTTCCGGCGTGCGGTCCAACAAAAACTTGCGCTCAATTTCCATCGCCATATGAATATCCTCCTTCGATCCATCGCTCTCTGTTCCAGTATACCCCGAAAGCTTCAAGAGTCGAAAGCAGCAAGCAGCGAATCCGGAAAAAGCAAAAAGCGCGCAAAACGAGATGCGCGCGCAAAAGATGATTATGTATTTAGCCATTCAGCAAATATTCGCATAGAAAAAGAGAACCGTCCGTTGCCTTAATTATTTTTATGGCGCTCGTACTCGTTCAACCATTCGTCCAGCTTCTGCGATTGCACCAGAACCCGTTCATCCAAAAAGCCGAACTCGTCCGCCAACTGATGAAGAATCAGGCGTTGGCGCTCCATCTCGTTTTGAATATCTTGGCTGTTCATCGCTACGCCCTCCCGATCGAATCCTCTATACCTTAGAATCGGTAAATCAGCGTCTCTCCGAGAGAGAATTTTTAAAGTTTTATCCAATTTTTCTCTACTGCATCTCTTTATAAATCCGCTGAAGGTGCCGAAGTAATAAAAGGTTCAACAGAAACAAAAGTTGCAATCGCACTGTATTCCATGATTTCCCGCGTTTTCATTTTAACTTTTATAGATCCGCTCATCATACATGAAGTTGTAGAATTTGGACGAAATTTGAATCGTTTCGACTCAATTGTAACAAATTCGCACGTTTTTCCTAGTCTTAATTACAAATTTGTCACTTGTGTTTCATTTTTAGGCTGTTATAATCATGCGGTGTCGAGAAGTTGCGTGAAGGGTTTGACAAATCAGCAGGCAATAAGGTAGAGTATCAATAGTTACAAAATCTTAATAAATGCCGAATTTCTTTTTTGCAAGAAAACGGGGGAACCATTTCGGGTGAATTATTCTTGTTCCAGAGGGAGTATAGGGAAATTCCTACCACCGAACCCTTAGCTAACTCCGTAGGCATCAGGGGGAAAAATTTTTGAAGAAGCTTGTTATTTCCGTATTGGGTGCAGCAATCGTATTTACATCTGGGGCAGCAAGTACATACGCCGCCAGCTCCACTCCGATCAATTCCGCAGTCAGTCAAGTATCGGGAACGCCTTATAAATATGGCGGTACAACCACAGCAGGTTTCGATTGTTCCGGATTTACCCGGTACATCTTCGACAAATTCGGTGTGACCCTCGCCCGCACGGCGGCAAGCCAAGCACAGCAAGGCACAACGGTATCCAAATCCAATCTTCGTGTCGGCGATCTTGTTTTCTTCAATACAACGGGACGCGGCATTTCCCATGTGGGATTTTATGTAGGTAACGGCAAATTCGCAAATTCGTCCAGCAGCAAAGGCGTCAGCATTGCAAGCCTGTCCAACTCGTATTGGGCCAACCGTTATGTCACTGCCAAGCGCGTCACCAGCGAATGGACGTACGGACAAATGACGGACAGCTAACTTCAACGAAAATTTTAACCTTTCCATTTACCCGTTCCTTTCGGCGCATGAGCCGGGGAACGGGTTTTATCGTTTCCGGGAACCTTTTGTTATCTATAAGACGCGCGGGTTTCGGATTTAGTTGCATGTTTACGAAATTTTTTTAATTATTTTTCGGCGCGCAAAATCTGATATAGTAAACCTAACTTTTCCAAACGGGGTGAATCGGAGAATGTTCTGCCGCATCGTTCGAAGTAACTGAATTTCGGGCCGGATCAAAACGCGTACCGGCTATCAAGGGGGTAGTGGGCCTTTCGGGCCGCTCTGCCTGGTACCTTGTCTCGGATTCAGTTCTTTGTTCGACGTTCGACAGTCATTCTCTTTTTGCTGCGCCTTTTTTCGGTTCGCGGCGTCCCATCCTGTTTCGAAAGGCGGCTTTGCCATGTTAAAATCTTCGGTTTTCGCATTCAAAAAACTAATTCTTCTATATATACTTCTCGGATTCGCTTTGCAGTTCTTCAGTGCTTACGGTGTCCAGGCCTTTCAACGCTTGTTGGATTCCGTCTCCGCGTCGGCGGGGCTTGGCGAGCTTCGCGGACTGCTGGTCCTGTACGGTGCCCTGCTGGCGGCGTGCGCAATCCTCAACTATGCGTTGGAATATCCGGAGACGGCTCTTCCCAAAGGCATCGCCGAACGGCTCAAACTGCTGGCGCTCGGCCGCATTTCCCGCATGGATTACCGTGCTTACGGCAATCTCGGAACCGGTGAGCTGATCCAGACCATCGACAACGGCGCGCTCGCCGGATCAGGCATCGTGCATGGGTTCTACCTGCGCATTTTCTCCGAGCTTTTGCCGACTTTGCTGTTCAGCCTGCTCTTCATCGGCCTGTATAGCCCTCAGCTAATGTGGGTGATCGCGGGCGGCTACGCGGTAGTTTTCTTTTTGACGCGTATCCTGCTCCGCTTTCTCTATTCCATCAAAGAATCGCTGTTAATCAGTCAAGAAAAGTCGTCCCGTTATTCGGTACGCGGCTTTATGGAGTTGGTCGTATTCCGACTGAACCGTCGGTACGAACGAGAGATCCTGAAGCTGACCGGGACCGCGGAAGACATCGTGCGCAAAAATGTACAGATCCGCATGATCCATGAATCTTTTTTTGCCCTGTTCGAGTTGTTGGTCATTGTAGTCAAGATTGCGGTATTGGCGATTGGAATCACTGACATCGCTGCGGGACGTTCCACTATCGGGATTACGCTGGCGCTCCTGCTGCTGATCGACAAGGTGTATTCGCCCATCGCCATCTTCAACGTGATCTACGTCGACTATAAGCTGGATCGGCTCGCCTACGACCGTTTCGAGCGTCATATGGATGCGCCTTCGGACTCCAATCTGGAGCAAGGGGTCGACGTTGCGCGGATCAAAGGCGAGATCGTTTTTGAAAAGGTTTCTTTCGGCTATGGAGGCGATCAGCCTAACCTTTTGCGCGACGTCTCCTTCTCGCTGCCCGCGGGTTCGTCGACCGCTATCGTGGGACTCAGCGGCAGCGGGAAATCGACTTTGGTCAAACTGCTGCTGGGCCTGCTCAAAAAGAATTCCGGAAGATTGACGATCGATGGGACGGACATCGACGAAGTGAAGCTGGACAGCCTATATGCGCATCTCTCCTACATTTCGCAGGATGCTCCTGTGTTCGACGATACGCTGCGGGGGAATCTGGCGTTCGACGAGGCGATTGGAGACGCGCAGCTGTACGAGGTGCTGGACGACGCGCTGCTGGGCGAGAAAGTCCGCAGTTTGCCCGAAGGACTGGACACGCAGGTCGGCGAACGAGGCATGAAGCTGTCGGGCGGGGAAAAGCAGCGACTGGCTTTTGCCCGCGTGTTGGCGCAGAGTCGCGACATGATCGTGCTGGACGAGCCTGTCTCCGCACTGGACAACATCAGCGAGCGGCGGATCATGGAGACGGTATTGGATCGTTTTCGGGGGCGGACGCTGCTTGTCGTTGCCCATCGGCTGCACGCGATTCGGCAGGTGGATCGGATTCTGCTAATGCGCGGGGGCGAGCTGGTGGACCAAGGAGGATTTGAAGAGCTGCTGGGGCGGAGCGTTTATTTTCGGGAGTTGTGGAGTAAGGACGGGGAAAGTCCTATTCGTTAGGGAAGCTTGAGGGCGGAGGGGAAAATTACCAGCATAGGCTTCCGAAGTGCATTTCTTCGAAATGCTTCACAAGACGCTGTCTCACTCGGAAAAGTTGAATTGGATTTAAATAAGGAGTTTTCCGAGTTCAAAGGCCAACATTTTCATATATGTTACCGCAGGTTTTCTTCGAAAACCTGTATTTCACTGAATTTCTCCCTCCGCTTGTCGCTTATCTAGCGAAGGAACGTTTACCGTTCGATAGATAGGTCCGAAGGATAGAAAAAAGCTTCCGGCTGCTGCCGGAAGCTTCTTTCTTTTCCCGATCAATCGATCAACGGTTCCGCTTAAATCTTGAACTTCTCCACGATCTGCGACAGCGAATCCGCCATGTCGTTCAACTTGGCCGACGTGTTTTCCATCTCGATCATCGACGCGGACTGCTCTTCGCTCATGGCGGATACTTCCTGCGTGAGCGCGGCCATTTCTTCGGTCACGCGCGTGATTTCGCTCACCGATTCGCCGACGCTTTGCGAGCCTTGGGACATTTGTTCGACGTTCGCCGCGACTTCGGCCACCTGGGCGCTGAGCGAACCGATCCGCTCGACGATCGATTCGAACGAACTGCCTGCTTCGCCCAGCGATGCGACGCCGTGCTCCACGCTGCCGGTGCTGGATTCGACCAGCTCCACGATATCGCGGATGCCGGACGTCATGGCCGTAATGATCCGGCTGATCTCGCCCGTCGAACGCGACGACTGATCGGCCAACTTGCGAATTTCCGAAGCGACGACGCTGAAGCCGAGACCGTGCTCTCCCGCGCGGGCCGCTTCGATCGCGGCGTTCAGCGCCAACAGATTGGTTTGGCTGGACGTCTCGGAAATGTAGCCGGTAATCGACAGCACTTCGTTCGAGCGCTCCGCCAGTTCCGAGACGCTGCCCCGAATCGACGAGAAGGCGTCGGCGACGCTTTGCACTTCTTCCACGCTCTGCTTGATGCGGTATTCGCCGTCCGCCGCCATGCTCTGCGTCTGCTGCGCCAATCCCGCGACTTCCGCGGCGGCTTCGGCTACCTGCTCCAGCCCCGCGATCGTTTCTTTCATGACGGCGGTAATGTCTTCCGTTTGCACGACCTGCCGCTCCGAGCCTTCCGCCACGCGTTGGATCGACGTCGTGACTTCTTTTACGGCTCGCGAATTTTCCTGCGCGCCTTGACGCAGCGAAGACGAAGCGCCGGCCAACTGCACCGTATTGTTTTTCAGATCGCGAATCATATCCTGCAAACTGACCAGCAGCAGGTTGGTCGCTTCGCCCAGGTCTTTGACTTCGTCGTTGCTGCGGACTTCGATCCGTTTGGTCAGGTCTCCTCCCGAAGAAGCGATGTCGCCGATCGTGGCGGTAACGGATTTGAGGCTGCGCGCGATTCTCGAAGAAGTGAACCATGCCAGAAGCAGCGCCGCGATTACCACGACGGCGAGCAGCACGAACAGAAGATTTTTCAAGGTCTGATTGCTGTTATGCAAATCGTCGACGCGCTGGGTCGTCAAATTCTTTTCCGTAGTCGCGAACGTATCCACCAGTTCCCGGAAAGCATCCATGTCCGCCTTACCCGGATCATCCACGAAAAATTGGTCCAGAGCCGCGGAATCGTCCGCCCGCTTCATCGCGATCGTGGCTTCGCCGGCGACCTGAATCCAGTCTTCGATCTTCGCTTTGATCTGGTCCAACTTGTCCTGCTGGGCCGGATTGTCCGAGACCAGCTGATACAGCGCTTCATAATTTTCGTCCCATTGCGTTTTGCCCGCATTGTACGGATCCAGGTATTTGTCCTCGCCCGTGATAATGAATCCGCGCTGCCCGGTTTCCATATCGACGGCATTTTTAGCGATCTGATTGATACGGTCATTTACGTCTATATCGTGACCGGCGATAAAGTTCATTTCATCTTCCAGTTTGTCGATCTGGCCGCGGACGACCAGAATTATCGCCGCCAGAGTCAATATAACGAGCAAATAACCGAGACCGATTTTGGCTCCGATCGTGAACCTGACCTTTTTCATCTATGCTGCACGCTCCCTGTTGTAAATAAGTTCTATAAAACGATAAACAAATTGCAGTAATTTGTTTATCGGAAAAGCCTCCCCGAAAATAAAGCCCCTGCTTCAGATTTTTAATAAGCCTCTTTTTACATAGATCAAAACGACTTTTCAAAAATATTTCTTTTCCCGATAACGTTTTAAGTTCAGCGGCACGCTGTCGGGGTAAAGGATAAAGCGGTTACAAAATTTTGATTTTATACCGCCCATTTCTACATACCAAGGAGGCTCACATGTTCAAAAAAAGCTTTAAGCCCGCTTTTTCCATGCTGCTTGCCGTTATCCTGCTCCTTCCGCTTCTTCCGGCAGCGTCAGGCACGGCTTCTGCCGCGGAAAATCCGCCGAAAAGCAAAATGCAGACCTACGTGAACCAAATGCAGCCCGGCTGGAACCTCGGCAACACGCTGGATTCCGTAGGTGAAGACGAGACGGCCTGGGGCAACCCGCGCGTGACGCGAGAGCTGATCAAGCAGATCTCCCGGCAAGGTTTTAACAGCATTCGGATTCCGGTGACCTGGGACAACCATATCGGACCCGCACCCGAATACAAAATCGATCCCGCTTATCTCGACCGCGTCGCGGAAGTCGTAGGCTGGGCGCGCTCGGAGAATCTGTACGTGCTGATCAACGTTCACCATGACTCATGGGTATGGATCAGCAAAATGGAAAGCAATCATGACGAGACGCTGGCCCGCTACAATGCAATCTGGACGCAGGTCGCCGACAAGTTCAAGAACGAATCGGATAAAGTCTCGTTCGAGAGCGTCAACGAGCCTCGATTTACCGACGGCGGTACGACGGACGAAACGGTAGCGCAGGCGATGCTGGATGAACTGAACCTCTCTTTCCACGAGATCGTTCGTAATTCCGGCGGCAAAAACGCGACTCGCCCGCTCATTCTGCCGACGCTCGAATCGTCGCCGTCGCAGGAGCGCATGGACGAGCTGTACGAAACGTTCGAGCAGCTGAAAGACGACAAAAACCTGATCGCGACCGTGCACTACTACGGTTACTGGCCGTTCAGCGTCAATATCGCGGGCACGACGACATTTGACGACACGACGCGAAACGATATCATCACGACTTTCGACAATGTGTACGATACCTTCACCGCTCGCGGAATTCCGGTTATTCTCGGCGAATACGGACTGCTCGGCTTCGATAAGAATACCGATACGATCGAACAAGGCGAAAAGCTGAAGTTCTTCGAATTCCTGACCTATTATCTGAAAGAAAAGCATATCACCACGATGTGGTGGGACAACGGGCAGCACTTCAGCCGCACGCAGTATACTTGGTCCGATCCCGAACTGTACGAAATCATCCGCTCCGGTCAAAAGCAGCGTTCGTCCGTAGCCGAATCCGATCTGATTCAACTGCGAAAAGGCGAAGTCGTGACCGACAAAGTCGTGCAGCTCCAACTGAACGGCAACAAGCTCACTTCGCTGAAGGCGGACGGCAAACGTTTGACGAAAAACAAGGATTATAAACTAAGCGGCGAAACGCTGACGATTCCGGCAGCAACGCTCGAACGCTTAACCGCTTCAGGAAAGCTTGGCGTGAATGCCGTGCTGACCGCCGGCTTCACCAAAGGCCCGGATTGGAACTTCTACCTCACCGTTCATGAGACACCCGTACTGAGCGCCGCGACAGGCACGAACGCGGACTTCGCGATTCCGACCGTCTGGAACGGCGACAAGCTGGCGACGATGGAAGCCGTGTACGTGTCGGGTGGCAACGCGGGTCCGAACGACTGGACTTCCTTCAAAGAATTCGAGTCGACATTCAGTCCGAATTACAATGCGGGTGCAATCATCCTGCGCCCAGCCCTTCTCGATACGCTGCGCGACGGAGAAGCCGTGAAGCTGACGTTCTACTTCTGGAGCGGAGACAAGCTGACGTATACGGTGACGAAAAACGGTACAAGCGTAACAGGGCAACCTGCTTCGTAAGTTTTTCCATTGCATGCTAGCGATTGAACACTTCTTCCGAACAGAAAAGCCCCATAACGCAAAGCCAAAAAAGCCAGCCGCCCGATCCCGGATTTCCGGTTCATTCGGGCGGCTTTCTTTTTATGGGAAGACAACAGGGGCTTTTTATTTTATGATTAAATGAAGAACCCTTATTTCCGAATACGAAATCACCCATTTCCGTTCCGGTAGCGCTCCTCCTCTTTGCGGGGCCGGCCCGAAGAACGGATGCCCAGGAGGAACTTTTACCATGACCGATCCACGATTACGACAGCTTGCACGCACCGTCGTGCATTATTCGGCAAGTGTCCAACCCGGAGAAAAGGTACTCATCCGGGCGCTCGACGTGCATGATGCTGCGATCCTTGCTCCTTTTATCGACGAAATTCATTCAGCCGGGGGACATGCTTTTATCGACTATACCGATTATGCCGTAAACCGCCGGATGATGCTGAACGGCACAGAGGAACAATTCCGGATCGATGCCGCCATGAAGCTGGAGCAAATGAAGCAAATGGACGCGATCGTTCTGATCCTCGGCGAAGACAATATTTCCGAATACGCGGACGTCCCGGCAGCCAAACGCGACGCGTTCCGCAAATGGTATCGTCCGGTTACGGATGAACAAACGAAGAAGAAATGGATTTTGTTCAACTACCCGACCAAAGCCTATGCGCAATTGGCAGAGATGAGCACGGAAAGCTACGCTCAATTTCTCTATGACACCTGCACCATGGATTACAGCAGGATGTCCGCAGCCATGGACCCGTTAACCGAGCTGATGACGAACACCGACCGCGTGCGCATCGTCGCTCCCGGCACGGATTTGAGCTTCTCCATTCAAGACATTCCGGCTATCAAATGCGACGGAAAAGTAAACCTGCCCGACGGCGAAGTCTACTCGGCTCCCGTCCGCGATTCGGTCGAAGGCACAATCACTTTCAATACCCGTGCCTCCTATCTCGGTCAAAACTTCAGCGACGTCTCCTTCACCTTCGAAAAAGGGCGCATCACAGGCTGCCGCAGCGACAATGACGCCAAGCTGAACGAACTGCTGAATACCGACGAAGGCGCACGATATATCGGCGAATTCGCGATCGGCGTCAACCCGCATATCGACCGCATCATGAACGATATCGGCTTTGACGAAAAAATTAACGGCAGCATCCACTTCGCCCTCGGCCAAGCCTACGAAAACGCCGACAACCAAAACCGTTCCGACATCCACTGGGACATTGTCCTGCTGATGAAATCCGAATACGGCGGCGGCGAAATCTACTTCGACGACGTCCTGATCAGCAAAGACGGCCTCTTCGTCCTTGATTCCCTGAAAGGCCTGAACCCGGAAAACCTGATGTAGATTCCGCAAATCCAGCACCATTTCCTATCACAACCCCGTCCCTATACGTAAAACCCCAACTCTCCGGAAGCTGTTCCTCAAACGAACAGCTTCTTTTCTTTTGCCTTTTTCCTTGTGCCCTCTATTTTGTATATTTCTTCTTTCTTCTCCTCCCCACCATAAAATACGACTGGCGTCTTCTTCCGTGCGCGGAAGTTCTGTTCACCGGGAAGCCTAGCACCTTGTCAACATTAAAGGAATGGTTACGCCCACCTGAAACGCACCTAAAGCGTGTGCGTTTCAGTCGAACGTAAACCTCCGATCAAGAGTTGACAAGGTACTAGCGGAGAGGGAAATTCAGCTCAAAACGCCTTTGAACCCGGAAAGCCACTCCCTGAATTCCCTCCAGTCGCTTTCCGGGTGAGACAGCGTTTTGAGCGAATTTCCCTCGCAGCGCAGCCCCGCATCAAACAGAACTCCCCCGCACCGAACCCAAAGACACAAGACGTATTTTTTACATAACCCTCTAATTTTCACATGATTTTGTAGCTAATTCTCAGGGTGTTTCCAAATTATTTAATATGATATTTTAGTATCAGCAAACGCTTACATTTACATATTCGTTTGCATTACCTAATTACAAAGGAGATCGATCATGAAAAAAAGATCCGTTAAACCGATCGCTGCACTGGCTCTCGCTGCGGTTCTGCTCTTCTCCCTGCTTCCGATATCTTCCACGGCATCAGCCTCAGCCCCGCAAAGCGCTATGCAATCGTACGTCGAAGCCATGCAGCCCGGTTGGAACCTGGGTAACTCGCTCGACGCGGTAGGCGCCGACGAAACGGCTTGGGGCAATCCTCGCGTGACCAAAGAACTGATTCAGAAAATTGCGGCGCAAGGCTACAAAAGCATCCGGATTCCGGTAACCTGGGATGCTCATATCGGTGGCGCGCCGAACTATACGATCGACGCGGCTTACATGAACCGGGTCAAAGAAGTCACGCAATGGGCGCTCGACGCCAATCTCTACGTCATGATCAACGTGCACCACGACTCTTGGGTCTGGCTGAGCAAAATGGAAAACAACCATGACCAAACGCTGGCACGTTACAATGCGGCTTGGACACAAATTGCAAATGCCTTCAAAAATAGTCCGAACAAACTGATGTTCGAAAGCGTGAACGAACCTCGCTTCACGGACGGCGGCACGACAGACGAAGGCAAGCAGCAAGCACTGCTCAATGAGCTGAACAATTCGTTCCGCAATATCGTACGTTCTTCCGGCAGCGGCAATACGACCCGTCCGCTCGTCATCTCGACGCTGGAAGCTTCGCCTTCGCAGGAGCGCATGACGGCAACATACAACGAAATCTCCAAATGGAACGACAAAAACATTATCGCGACCGTCCATTACTACGGCTTCTGGCCGTTCAGCGTAAACATCGCCGGTTATACGACCTTCAATCAAGAAGTACAGAACGACATCACAACAACCTTCGATAACGTCTACAACACCTTCGTAGCTAAAGGAATCCCGGTCATTGTTGGTGAATATGGCTTGCTGGGCTTCGACAAAAACACCGGAGTCATCGAACAAGGCGAAAAACTCAAATTCTTCGAATTCTTCGGTCAGTACCTGAAACAAAAACAAATTGCGACTATGCTGTGGGACAACGGTCAACACTTTAGCCGTACCCAGCACACCTGGTCCGATGCCGATCTGTTCAATATGATCAAGACAAGCTGGAGCGGACGCTCCGCCACGGCTTCCAGCGATCTGATCTACGTTAAAAAAGGAGCTGCCGCGCAAGACAAAAATGTAACGCTCAACCTGAACGGACGCACGCTCTCTTCGCTGACGGTCAACGGCACGACGCTGCAATCCGGCACGGACTATACGCTGAGCGGAAGCAATCTGACGTTCAAAGCTTCCCGTCTGAGCCAACTCACCTCCTCCGGCAACCTGGGCAAAAGTGCTGTAATCACGGCCAAATTCAACGGCGGCGCGGATTGGAAGTTCAACGTCGTGCTGTACCAAACGCCGAAACTGTCGAACGCAAGCGGCACGACTTCATCGTTCTCGATTCCGACGGCGTTCAACGGCGATCAGCTTGCTACGATGGAAGCCGTGTACGCAAGCGGCGGCAACGCCGGCCCGCAAAACTGGACGTCGTTCAAAGAATTCGAGACGGCTTTCAGCCCGACCGGCAATGCGATCAAGCTGCAACCGGCTTTCTTCAACGAAACGAATAACGGCACGGTCAAACTGACCTTCCACTTCTGGAGCGGCGAAAAAGTGACGTACACGATCAACAAAAACGGCTCGAACGTAACAGGAACGGCTTCTTAAACCCGGCCATTCGATTATGAAAAAGAAAAGCGTAACGTTTCCGGCGGCATCCGCCGTTCGAAACCGTTACGCTTTTTTGTCATGCTTGGCGTATGGCCGTCGATACAAGGGTAATAAACGATAGCTTGCAGCATTTTCCAATCCATCAATCGAAGCCGCAACCAGGCAACCCCATCTACGAGGAGCTGAGCATGATGAACGACCGCAATCCCCCGACCACCGTCCCGCGCACGATCGGACGTATTTTGTTCGCGCTGTTATTCGTGGCGGCAGGCATCTATCATTTTCAGGAAACGATCGGCTTCGCCGCCATGCTGCCCGACTTCGTTCCGCTGCGAAAATGGATCATCTGGATCTCGGGCGTAGCCGAATGGATCTTGGCTATCCTGCTGTTCGTGCCGCCGATCCGCAAAAAGATGGGCATCATCATCTCGATTTTCCTGATCGCGATCTTCCCGGCCAACATCTACTCCGCGATCATGAACATCCCTATGCCGGGCCAGCACTATACGCCGCCGATTTATCTGTGGCTCCGCCTGCTCGTGCAGCCGCTGTTCATCTGGTGGATCATGTGGGCGACCTCGGTTCCCAAAGATAAGCGTTGAATAAAGCTTAGATCAAAAAAGCTGCCGGGCAGCTTGGGGCGTGTCTTCAAACCTCGACGGAAGCAGATTTTGCCGAATTTTCGTGCTGAACAAGGAACTTTTCCGCAGTCGTGCCGGGGCACGTCAAGGGAAAGTGACGCGGCGTTGCCGGAATCGTACACGCTTTAGGTACGAATCCGGAGCAGCGCGAAAAGGCGGCAAAAGATGCACGTTGGCAGGTTTGAAGACACGCCCTAAGCCCGGCAGCTTTTTATTTAAAACTGATTGTCAATTCTTTATCCATGGCTGCCGCGATTTCATCCAACAATTTCACGGATACATTCATGCTTCCATTTTCGATCCTGGCAATCGTAGACTGAGGTTTTCCTGTCTTCTCTGCCAACTCCCGTTGAGAAAGACCTTTTTCTTCACGGAGTTTCATTAAAGCTACGGCCGCTTTGAGACGAGTATCTTCCGTTCTGAACTCACGCTCGAATACAGCACTATCCTTTTTCCTCTGTTGAATTAATTTGTCGATTCTGCTCATTTTGATCCTCCTTATACGTTGCACGTAAATTTTTGGCATGCTCGATTTCAGAACGAGGCGTTTTCTGCGATTTTTTTGTGAATCCGTGTGTAATCACATAATGTGTTCCGACTTTCTGAAAGTAAATCGCTCTTTGAATATTCTTTCCGATTTGCGATCTTAACTCGTACAAGTCGCCCTCTAACTTTTTTACCCACTCCATTTTAATCGCTACAGCAAGTCCATGTTCCTCTGTATTTTTAATGACAGCCAACAATTTTGCTTGATCTTTTTCAGGTATCGAATCAAGAAAGTCTTCAAATTCACTTGATCCGTCTTCGTTGCGGATATAATCGAACTCCACTTTTTTATTCATACACCCATGATAGCATATACGCTATCAAAATCATCAAATAAACCTTAAATTTTCATACAAAAAAGCTGCCGGACAGCCTAAGCCCGGCAGCTTTTTATTTCAACGTCTCCCAGCGCTGCCACAGCTCAGGCGGGTTCAGTTCGTAAATCCCGTCCTCGCGGAACATGTACTGGTGCATAATGAACTCCCGTCGTAACGTAGCAAAGTCTTCGTGGAAAGTCTTGATAAACTCGTTAATCTCTTTCTCCTCGTACTTGCACCCCGGCTCAAGCCGCTTGACCATTTCTTCGAGCACGATCAGCTTTTTCTTGAGTTGCGCCGGGATGCTCTTCAGACGTCCGTCGGACGCGATGAAGCTTTTCAGCACGGAGGCACGGGTCTTCTCCTGCTGCTCGGTGATCGTAGGATCGACTTCGGCCGAAACTCCTTCCGCACCGTGACGATAGATCAGATCCGCCGTGGCCGAACCGCTGGTGCGAATAAAATAATCGTCCAGCGAAAAGTAAATCGTATTTTTATCCCGCCGCTCCCGGATCAGGCTCGCTGCCCTAAGCTTGGTTGCGTGATGCGTAATGGTAGCCGGCGTGACGCTTAACCGCTGAGCCAGCGCCTGCCCGTTCAATTCGCCTTCGCGAAGCAGGATCAACATTCGGATACGCGTGGGATCGGCCAGCGCCTTGTGATACGCGACCAATTTTTCTAATTGCATGCCAACCGAACTCCTCTCGGGTGGATTTGGTTCCCCTTCAATTAGAGCATGAATCCGACGAAGGAAGCAAGTTGGTCAGATGGCGCGTATCCGCGAAGATCCCTAAGCGATACCGGCCCTTTTCGACGATCAATTCCGTGACGGAGCATTCGGGAATCAAGAGGCTTTGGACAACTGTAAAATCGGGGTTTACCGCATTCAACTGCTCAACATCCAGCGTCAAAGCCAGGAAATCAGTGATCAATCCGCCGTGCGTGAAAAATACAATCTCGCTGCCCGTCGTATAACGTTCTGCCCAATCCTTAAGCGCTCTCTGCATTCGCTTTGCCGCCTGCCGAGCCGAATCGCTACCGTCCAGCGGCATATGATCCGGCTCACGTGTACAACGTTCCCACTCTCTAACAAAGTCTTCAAAAGACTGCCCCGGTACATCCCCCCAATTCGCCCGTTCACGCAAGCGGATATCTTCGAAAGGTTCAATCTGAACTTCGCGAGCCAGAAATTCCGCCGTTTCTCGGGCTCGTGTCAGAGGGCTAGTGACGATTGCGGAAATCGACTTACTTTTTAAAAAGGTGGCTGTTTCTTGGGCTTGGCATCTTCCTGTCGAGGTCAGCGAAACGTCACCGCAAAACGCTTCTTTTAATCCATGGCGAACCAACCAAAACGTAACGCTCATCCTGTCTTGCTCCTTTCAATTCCCGGATGACCTGTAGCCTGCGCATTCAATTGCCTTCGAAGCGGAAGCAGTACCAACGACGGGATGCAGGATGCGACGATCAAAAGTCCCGCGATCAATCCGATGACTCTGGCAGGCAGGTAGTCAAGCAGAACCCCCGCCGCCAGCATCGAAACGCCCATGGAGACATTGGATAACGTCTCGTTCAGCGCGAAGGCGCGTCCGTGCACCTGCTGCGGCACGGCTCGCATCATGAGCGTCGCCAGTGCCGTGTTGCCGACACCTCCGCCCAGCGTCGCAAGCAGGATACACGCTGCGCCCCAGAACAGATTCGGCGCACCGCTGACCCCGATATGCGCCAATCCTTCCACGGCAGCACCGAGAATGACCGCTTGTACCGGCCAACGTTTGAACGACGGCGCCAACAGACCGCCCAAAATAAAACCGATGCCCAGCGAACCGTACAAAACGCCGACTCCGCGATCGCCTGCGCCAAATACTTGATACCCGTAAACGCTGATCAGCACATTGATCGCCCCTCCGCCGATCGGCCAGGCGATAGACTGGACAGCAACGACCTTCATGAAGGACGAACGGCGAAACGTTCGCCAGAACGCGGAAGGATCATCTTCGGCGTTCCTTGAGTCAAACCCCTTTCCGCGGAACCGTCTATCGAGCTTATTTCCGAACTGTTGCCCGTCGTTTCCGTTCACCGGCTTGTACGGCATGCGCCAGACCCACAACCCGGAAATCAAAAACGTCGTCGCGTTCAGCAGAAACGACCACTGCGGCCCGAACGCTGCGCTCGCCACGCCGCCAAGCATCGCCCCGAGCGTCATGTTCATACCGCCGAGCGTCTGGTCGAACGCATTGGCCGCCTGAAGATTTTCGCCCCGTACGATCCTCGGAATAAGCGACTGCCGCGCGGGCAAAGACAGCGCCGAGAATACCACCAACCCGACCGTCGCGACATAAGCGATCCATACCTCATCCGGCGAATCGACCAATAGCAGGGACAAAGCCAGCACGATCCGCGAAAAGTCCGACACGATCAGGATCGCTTTTTTATTGCGTCGATCGGCAAGAATCCCTCCGACCGGACCCATCACGAGAAAAGGCAGCGTTCTTGCCGCCAAGGTGATGCCGACCGCCATTCCCGAGCCGGTCAATTGAAGCATAAGGCTCAAAATCGCCACGCTGCTGAACCAATCGCCGATGCCGCTGACGAAGTTGGCTGCGGCAAGCTTGCGGTAAGCCGGTTCTTTTTTTAACACTCCAATCAGTTCGTTCATTCTTCCCTCCTGCAAGCTTTCTAAGAAAGCTCCTCCCAGCGGCGTGCGGCCGACCGGGCATTGCGCCTATATACGTCATTTTCTCGGGTCATGAAGCCTTGCACGATGAATTCCCGGCGAATCGTGGCAAAGTCTTCGTGATACAAGCGGACATACGCATTGATCTCGCTCTCCTCGTACTCTCGTTCCCTATCCAGACGGTCAACCAAGTGCTCCAGCACGATCAGCTTCTTTTTCAGTTGGGACGGGATGCTTTTCAGTCGGCCTTCTTTATCGAAAAAGTTCCGGATAACGGAATCTCGTAACTTATGCTGCTGTTCGGACAGACTGATTAGGCTGGGAGAAATCGCTTGATTCGAATATTTTTCTACCATCTTGCTTACCTCCTGGGTAATGCGGATTGATCAAATCCGCCTATTTAATTTAACAATTATCTAATTAGTTATTTGTTAAAATAGATCATAATAGCTGTCCCCATGTTTGTCAACGCAAAAAAAGCGCCGGCTGCATCGCAGCCAACGCTTTCTTCTCTTTTTCACCTGCATGCCGTGCAAGATTTACGCTTCCGGCAGTAGCATCCGCCAGAACTGCCAAGCCGCTACGTATTCGTTCAGCTCGCTTCGATTCTCCGCAGCACACTGGCCCATCCGGCAGTAGACGCGCAGCAGCGCTTCCTGCACCAGTCGCTCTTGATCCACGGCTTTCTCGTCCAGCAGCGAATAAGCTTCGAACAGCACTTCCAGCGACAAATCATCCGGCGTCGAGCAGAAAGCCTGCACCAGATCGTACAGAACCGGACCCGCCGTCGGCTTCGCTTCCAACACGCCTGCCAGTTCTTTGTCTTGGAAAACGAAGCTCGATGCGTCCATGTTGCCGTGCAATAAGAATTTGCTTCCCGTATTCGCCAGCGGCTCAAGCAGCAATGCTACGCGTTCGCAATCTTCTGCGGGCTGCAAGCCGTTCAAATTCTCGCGCGCCTTCGACAGCTCGCGCTCGTTGAATTCGCTCCAAGACGAGCAGGGCTCGGTCAATCGCCCCCATTTGCCTCCGGCTTCGTCCGCTTCGTAACGGTTCAGCAGCTCGGTCACGAGCAGCGGCAGCCAGACTTTTTTCGAACCGCGGCCTTCCGCGTCGTGTCCCGTCGTTCCGGCAACGTAAGGCTGAACCAGATACCCTTTGACCGGATCGGCGTACAGAATCTTCGGCAGCAAAGCGCTGTCCGGATAAGCTTTGTGCAGCTGCTCGGTCATCGCGACGTTCTCCGGCGTGTCCATGCGCAGCGCGTACTTCGGCTTCCCGTCCGCCGTGAGCAGATACGTGCGCTTGCCTTCTTCGTCTTGTTCCGGCTTTTCCCGAAGCTCGACGGTCTCGATGATGCCTTTCATAAACAAATGCTGAATCGTGGCGTAAATGCGTGGTGCGAGTGTCATGCTTTCTTTTTCCCCCTAGTGCTTGGTTGCCTGTGTGTGTAGATAACTGACCCATTCTAACACGTAGAGGGAGGTTGGAAAAGGAATTTGTCTGCTGTTTGCGCTTGCATCACTGCACGATGATATTCTGGCTGTTTAAGCTGATCGAGATAACATCTTCTATAGGCAGTGTTTCGGGCGCCGTCCATATGACTGGGCCACCATCGTGTTGCGTAAAACCAGCCGTCGCCGAAATTTCAGTGCCGTCTTTAAAATGGACCACCAAATCGAGCTTCTGCACACGATCCGAAGTTGTCCAGTCGATTTTGTCAAAGTGATTTCCGCTCAATGTGACCCCAAGCGGCGATACTTCGACTTCGCGTACCTCCACGCCGTCCCAATCGAACTCTGTTCGCCCTTCAAGCTTCTGCGAAATTTGATCCAGATCAAAGGTCACTTCCCAATTCCCTTGAACCCAATCCTCATATTCGACGAAATAACCTTGAAGCTTCAGCTGTTCCAACTGTTTCATGCTCGAAATATCGAATACGTACTCTTCATAATCTCCAGCCCAACTCCCGTCAGCGTTATTATAGCGTCCTCTCGATATGGAATAGTCGTAATCCGTTTCTGAGCTTGTTTCTTTGTCAGAAAAATAGAAGTAGCCATGATTATACGGTGCCATCTTCCCTTCTCGATTCACTTGAATATGCAACTTGCCATCTACAAAGCCTATATTCGAAATCTTAATCCAAACCATTCCCGGTAAAGGCACGGACACCTTATTCAGTGGAAGTACATGCAGTTCGTCCATATCCTTTGCTTCGGGCATTTTCGGTCCTCCCATTCCTACGACGCCGTCCAAGTTTTTCAATACCTCATAAGACTGCGAAGATTGCGATTTCAACAAATGGGTTAGATCCAGCCGGGGATCATAATTTTCGTCCTTATGGGCTCCCCGCAAAAAAGAGGTGATTCGCAAGGTCATCCGATTTTGCATCTTTCCCGTAACCAAAAAGCGTACGGTTGCCTGTCCCGTTCGGGAATCATAATGAATAGTTTGCGCATTGTGTGAGGAAGCTCCTTCGACAAAGAAATCATAGATATCCAATGTGGGATCTATACGATGGCCGGCTTTATCCTGCAAACTCACGTAAATTTCTGCCGACTCTCCGTCTCGCACAGCTCCAAGCACATTCATTACGATTCCCTGATCCTCACTACTTTGATTGATCGATTTTAATAATCCCACTCGGTCTGCACCGATATACCCAAGAACGCGGCTAAGGTCGATCCAACCGGACGCATTGGCGGCTCCAGCTGCTACGACAAGTGCGAGCACGACTGACCCGGCAATTCCGGCTTTTCGACCTAAATTTCGTCTTGTTCGTTTAGATCGTACCGGTAATTTTACAGTGACCAGACCCGCACGTTGATAAACATCTTGCTTAATACGTTTCAGGTTTTCTGCCGAAAATTCTGCTTCTTTCCTTGCGCTCATAGATCCTACTCCTCTCCTCTTTGTTTCTTGACCCACCAATGCCTTAGTCTTTGCTTGGCTCTATACAATCGATTTTGCACCTGCCTGACGTCCAATGACATCATGTCGGAAATTTCTCCGGCTTTTTGCCCCTGGTAAAAACGTCGATTCACGATTTCCCGTTCCGGTTCCGGCAGTTCCTGTACAGCTTGTTTCAACGCTTTCGCTTCTTCTTCACGTTCCAAAGCCTCTGCAATATTCTCATTGTAAATGTCATTTTCACGCAGCGAAAAAGTAGAGTCGCGGCTCAATTTACGGCAGCGGTCGATCGCTTTGTAACGGATTGCCGTCGCCAGATAGGTTTTCAGGCTTGCTTTGGCGGGATCGTAAGCCTCCGGCTTTTGCCACAATTCGAAAAAGACGTCCGCCGCGCATTCTTCAATCTCTTGCGCCGAATCGGTATGTAATACGGATTGCGCCACGGACCACAGCAGTCCTGCATAAGCATCCATGACCTGTTCCAAAGCCTGCGGCTCCCGCGCAATTAGCGCCTGCCTGATTTTTTGATCATCGATCACTGGCCGACCTCCTCTCCTGTTCCTGTATCATCGTGCTCGTTTATGTATTCGTTCGCGTTTTTCCTTTTTCTCAATGATTCCCGAAAAAAGTTCGAAAAGCAAAAAAGACAGATTCTCGCTGATGCGAAAACCTGCCTTTCACGCGTTCTGCCGATTTACGACTCGAACAGTTCGGGATAATGCTCGGGGCATACGCAATTCCGGCTTGCGTCGGGCGGCTGGATCAACAGCTCCCGCAGCGGATGCAGACGGTCTTCCAGCCCTTCCGCGGCCGCATCGACGGTAGGCGCGCTAACCTCGTACGGATCGTCCGGATCGGACACGCTGATCGTCAAATTGTCGCGATAAATCCAGACGAAAGCCGGCACGCCTCCGATCTCCGTATGTCCGGGTTGTCCCAGATCGGGGTAACCTTTGACGGAGGGACGCCACACCGGATCTTCCTCGCCCGGCGCGAGCGGATGCAAAACGATTCCGAGCGCTTCGCAGACCGACTCCAACTGCTCGCGTCCTTCGAAGCGAATCGCCGCGGCAAGCCGGTCTCCGTCGCCCGCGTGTCCGCCGCTTGCCCGGCGATAGCGCAGATAACGCAGCTTTTTCCCCCATTGTACCAGCTCTTCCGGCGAATGCCGCTCGTACAAATAACGCAGCCAACGCTCCTCCGGCGAGACTTGGAAGTCGCCGCGCGGGTCGTCGGACCTTTTCCATAATCCGCTCATTCCGCGCCACTCTCCTTTTCTCCGGTTTGCTGCAAGGACAAAATAATCGCTTGCTGCACCGTCAGTAGGTAGCGCTTGAACGCATACCCAACGAACCGCTCAGACTCGATCGCATCGCCAGATACTTCTTCTCCTCGGTAAAAAGGAGGGCAAGGATTGAGCAGCACGCCCGGATTCGCAAGCCGCAAGCGTTCTGCCGTGACCTGATATTTTCCCACATAACCCGGCGTACGCAGACCATCCGGCAGGGAATCGGTCAGAATCACGTCGCTACCGTTTAACGCCTGTTCGATATCCGTGTAAAAAGCATAATTCCGAAGACTGGCGACTTCATTTCGGCACGCTTCGCCGGGTTCAAGCTCATAGCCTTCCGCGCAAACATGGCGAAACTCCAAATTCATCGCCTGTGCCGCTTCCGCCCAGCTTCGTCCAATATTGTTCATCGGCCCCACGTAAACGTAAATCAGGTTCCGATAATCCGGACGCCGCTGCTTTAACGCATACAGGTCGGCCAAAATTTCGCATGGATGGCTTAAAGAGGTCATGGCGTTGACAACCGGGATCGGCGAAGATTCGGCAAGCTCGCGCAGACGCGGCTCATCCGCATGCCGCACGATCAAGCCGTCCGCCCAGTTGGCAGCATACCCGGCGACATCCCGCAATTCTTCGCGTTTATCCAAAGTGGACGGCGGGAACATTACGCAATCCCCGCCCAGTTCCCGAATGCCGCGCTCGAACGTCAATCGGGTGCGCAAACTGGACTCCGGGAAAAACAGCAAAAACGTTCGCCCTTCCAGCAGTCGCTCACGCTTCGGGTGCGAACGCAAACGATCCGCCGACTCGAACAACGCTTCGATCTCGTCGGCGGTCCAATCGGACAGGTTAATCAGATGTTTCGTCATCCGTTCCTCCTTTTCGCCTATCCCCCAGGAACGGGTTCAAAGCCGCATCAAGAAAAATATTCGGGATAAAACTTCGGAGCCAGGCAGTGCTTGTCATTCAAAGGAGGATCGACGATCTGACTCGCCAGACCCAATTCCCCGAGTTTGACTTCGATCTTCTCCACGGCCTTGATCGTGCGCGGCGTGACGTCGAACGGCTTATCCGCATCCGAGATCGTAATCACCAGACGCTCGCGGCGAACCCAGACATGCGCGGGCAATCCGAACAGCTTCAGATGTCCGGGTTGACGCAGGTTGATATAACTCGGAATACGGAATCCGTCCGCCGCCGCACTCGCTTCGTCCGTCTCCGGTAGTTGTTCTAATGTAATGTCCAACTTCGCGCAAGTCTGCTCCAATTCCTCCAACGAGGTGATACGAAGCGCTGCCATCAGTCGATCGCGATCCCCCGTCTGGTCGGCATTGGCGCGGCAAAAACGAAAGATATGCAAACGGCGTGCCCATTCCTTCAGTTCGAGCCGGGGATGGGTTTCATAGAAATAGCGGAACCACAATTCTTCCGTCTCTTCCTTCGTTGGCACATGACGCTTGGGCTTCTTTTTCTCGGGTCTGATAAACAATCTCCACATGGACGATCCCTCCCGTTTCGGTTGATTCGGAAAAGGGGCCGGAGCGCCGACTCGCCTTCTTCCTCTTACCGTTATTGTACCCGCTACAGAGCGGATTACGAGGTTCTGCGCTCAATTTTACACAGAATATCGAATTTTCATGTTCTTCGATCATTGACCGTTCCAAGCCGTAAGCGTATTCTATTCGTGGAATCGAGACCCATCCATACAAAAGGCAAGCTTGGATTATATGGATTCAACCTAAAGCTTGCTCAACCAAGGAGGCTTTTATGACTATCAGTTTGAACCTTTTTCCCGGCGGACGGCACAAAGCTTTGACGTTCAGCTATGACGACGGGCGCGCGCAGGATCGGCGGCTCGTCGAGATTTTCAATCGCCATAAGCTAAAAGCAACCTTCCACCTGAACTCCGGTACATTCGATGAACCCGGCTATGTGACGTATGAAGAGATGGCTTCGCTGTACGCGGGTCATGAAGTGTCGGCTCATACGGTAACGCATCCGTTTCTGGAACGGATTCCGCGTGAGCGATTGATTATGGAAGTCATGGACGATCGCGGCGCGCTGGAGGAATTGGTCGGCTATCCGGTGCGCGGCATGTCGTATCCGTTCGGCACGTATACGGAAGAAGTCGCTCAGTTAGTCGGGTCGCTGGGAATTCGCTACTGCCGGACGGTCGAGTCGACCGGACAGTTCAATGTGCCGGTGCGTCCGCTGACGTGGCACCCGACCTGCCATCACAAGCAAATGCGCGAGCACGGAGAAAAATTCTTAGAGCTGTCGCCGCCTGCCCACTATGCGAATCTGACTTTGCTTTACGTATGGGGACATAGCTTCGAGTTCGACAACGACGACAACTGGCAGGAGATCGAACAATTCTGCGCCGATCTGTCTGGACGCGAAGACATCTGGTATGCGACGAATATCGAAATCGCGGATTATTTGGAAGCGCTGCGGCGATTGGAGTTTTCGGTAAGCGGGTCGATCGTACATAATCCGTCGGCGATTGCGGTATGGATTACGGCGGACGGGCAAGCGGTTGAGATTCAGGGCGGGGAAACGAAACAGTTGGACAACTAAAAGCGGAGAGGCAAAAGGCGTGACCGACACGCAACTTTTTCGCTTGGGCAGCGTCTTTTATGGAAGAATGTTCCTGGTACGAATTTGAACGTAAAGGAGTCTTCCTACATGATCGCTGCCAAAAGAAAAAAGATATCCAAAGCTCGCCTTGTGCTGATTGCCAGTCTTGTTTTGCCCGGTTCGTTTACCCAGGACTTTTCCGTAAAAGCTGCGACGCTCCCTTCTGCCATAACGGCTGCAGGAGCCGGAGCTTCTTCCGTGTTCGAGACCGAAGGCTTATCTTTGAACGGGCGCACTTTCGTTCCGCTTCGTACGGTGTCCGAGCATTTAGGCGCTAAAGTATTATGGAATGCGCCGGAACGAATGACGGAAGTTCGTTACGGAGGCACTCTTATTGCGTTTAGCGTCAATTCCAACCGGGTTCGCATGGGCAACCGCAGCGTATCGCTCGATACGGCTCCTCGAATCGTCGATAATCGTTTGTACGTGCCAATCAAGCCGTTTGTCCGTCAATTCGGCGGAACTTTGGCCTGGAACGCCAAAACTCAACAAACGATTTATACCTTGGGAGGGCGCACGGTACGGGTCAATTTTGCTCCTCGGATTTACGCGCCTAAAATTACCGATTCCCGCATCCAAGCATTGACTCAAGCCGCCGATCGAATCGCCGATCCTTCCGAATACACTCAGGTGCGCCGAGAATTCAGGCCTTATTTTACGGATCGTTATCTCAACAAAGTGATTCGTTCGGGCGGAACGGGCGGCTCCAAAGAACCGTTTACCGGCAAAGCCGAATTGATCGAATACGACGGACAGCCGGTGATCCGGCAAGGCGGGTTTCAAGATGATGCCGGAGGATTGTTCGTGGATCGGATGTTAAGGCTCGTTTACGAAAACGGGAAATGGGTGATCGAGGAAGTAAGCTTCCGGTCTTGGATGCCTTAAGGGATGAGGGGAAGCGTGGCGGGCTGCGGGAGAAATTGCCAGCATAGGCTTCCGAAGTGCATTTCTTCGAAATGCTTCACCAAACGCTGTCTCACTCGGAAAACTGGAATGAAATTTAAATGGAAGTTTTCCGAGTTCAAAGGCGTTTTGACCTGAATTTCTCCCTCCGCCTTGCGCTTCGTGGTGGGAGTTAGGAAAAAGAAAAGGCAAAAGAAATATAAAATCAAAAATTCAAGGGCGGCGTTCTAACGCTAGTTTCACGCCGAAGCCGAGAAGGACGAAGCCGGTGATGCCTTGCATGACGTTTTGTACGGTTGGGCGTTTGAGCCAGGCGCCGATGCGGTCGAGCAGGCACACGTAGAAGACCATCCAGATTACGGTCATGATCGTGTAGGTCAGGCCCATCAGCAGGAAAGGCAGCAGAGGCTTGGCTCCGGCGACAAGGAATTGGGGCAGGAACGTCAGGAAAAAGACGGCGACTTTCGGGTTCAGCACATTGGTCAGCATGCCCTGGAGCAGCGGCGAACGGCCTTGATGGCGGTTATGGCTTGCTGTTTGCGGGGTTTGTTTGGCTTTCCGCAGCGCGAGCAGCGACATGATGCCGAGATAGATCAGGTATAAGGCGCCTGCGTATTTGAAAATGGAGAACAGCAGCGCGGACTTGACGATTAAGGCGGATAGGCCAAGCACCGCAGCGACGGTATGCACAAGCGTACCACCCGCGCTACCCAGTACCGTCTGAAGCCCCCCTTTTCGACCGTATAAAATCGTATTCTGCGTAGCCAGCCCGGTATCGGGTCCCGGCAGCAGGATCAGCAGAAACGACATCAACATAAATAAGAAAAAGTGTTCCATCTCCGTACCTCCTATTAGCTTGTCTTGAATAAATCGAAGGTTTACGTTCGACGGGCGAAACCATTCATTAATCCGAAACAAGGTCAAAGTAGTGGTGAATTTTATCTGGTAGCATTTTATCACAGGAAAGCGAGAAAAATACGATCCGCGACGTGGTGAAGAATCGAAGATTGAGCAGTCCGCAAGACATACTTACAGAGAGATTGACCCCTTTGACGTCGGAAAACTGCTACAGCCCGCTCGTTTGTCCGGTTCAGGATTCGTCGCCGAGTACGCGCAAACTCTCCGGAAAAGCAGCCAACAGCTCCTTATTCGCCTGTACCAACTTGTTCTGATACTCCCGATAATCCGGGCTAAGCACGATCAGATTGGGAATGAAAACCTCTGCATATCCGCTCCGACGCTGGAACTCCCGCATCGCGCGCATCGCCTGCCCCGCCGGACTTGCTTGATATTCCGGGCTTTGTCGATAAACCAAATAGGCTTCGATGCTTTCACGTTGCTCTTCCAACTGTTGACGGGGATTGTCCAGCGTCCGCTTCATCGCTGCGTCCTGCTCACGCCATCCCTCTTCACTCCAGCCTTCCGACACGATCTGAACATGTTCCTCCGCTTCGTCAAACCATCCGTTCTCCTCCACCTGCTCCAGAAATTCGATGATGCGCAAATAAGCAGACGTCTGCTCGACGGTCGTCATTTTTATATCCAAAAAAGGACCGAAATGTACATCCAAATAGGCTCCGAACGCACCGGGAAAAGCTTGACGCAGCCGCTCCCGAACAGGGAATGCGTGATCCAACCGCTGTCTTATTCGCTCCTGCTCCTCCGCCGAAACAGACTCGTATCCATGCGTCAGCATTTCATCGAACACGTCTCGCTGGACCTGAAGACTACGCAGCGCAAGTTCTACACGATCTCGACATTGCTCCAGTACCATCCGTCGCTCCTCGCCTTCGGCTGCCAACACTTTTCGAATCTCCGCACTCCCGAGTCCCAACCGCCGAAACAGCGCAATCTCCCGCAACCGCGCTACATCCGATTCCGTAAAATTCCGATACCCGTTCTCCGCGTATTGCGGCTGAATCAGACCTTGCCGTTCATAATAATCCACCGCTTTTCGAGTCAACCCGCAAGCCTCGCAAACTTCGCGTAACTGCACATCGTCACCCCCATATCGAGTCTACTTTCATCCTAAACCCACTCCCCGGGGACAGGTCAATATCCAAAAAACCAACCAAAAAAGGAGCCGGATAACCGGCTCCTAGAGTGTCGAGAAAGTCCACGTAGCTGGAAGACAGAAGGCGTAGAGAGAAATTCAGTGAAAGACGCCTTTGAACTCGGAAAATTCCTTATTAACATTCAATCCATTTTCCGAGTGAGACAGCGTCTTGAACGAATTTCTCTCGGAGCCTTCTGTCTTCCCCCGCACACGTAACTTTCGAGAGCAACCTCAGAGCCGGTTGTCCGGCTCCTATCCCCCTTCAACGGTCGCGCTCCGCTCAAACGTCCACGTGCGCCCTTCAACCGTGATCGACCAACTGCGACCTACTCCGTCGGAGAGGCGCTTGGTTTTCCAGATCAGTCCGTTCAGTTCGCCCTGCTCGCTTTGCAGCGGATCGGACCAAGTCGCTCCGCCGTCGGCGGTTACATAGAATAATAACGGATTAACGTCATGTCCATCAGCGGCATAGCCGGTCTGTGCAATAAACACGCCGAGCTTCGTACCTTCAAACAGGATCGGAGTCTTCGGTTCGAACCAAGCTCCACGAAAATCGGCAGGAATTTTCAGTTCAGTCTTGTTCCAGTTGGCTCCGCCATCGTTCGTCTCGTAAAGATTCGGGTCACCCGACTCAAGCGCGTCGACCGCCACCCAGCCTCGGTTCGTATCTGCGAATCTGACGGCTCTGACTGCACCGGACGGGAATGAACCTGTTTGCGAATCGCCAATCTTTGCCCATGTTGCTCCTGCGTCTTCGGTTCGGTAAATCGTATTGTCTACATCCAATGCGTCATCCGCTTGCGATTCTATTTTCCAACCGGTAAGGCCGTTATCTAAATATATTTCTTGCGAAGGCTCCGGCTTGGCTGCCTCGGTCTTGCTTGATGTGGACGGTGCTTCTTTTCCTGCGGGTTCGTAGACCACCGAAGAAGGGGGGACGGGTAACGGCGAGGTGCTTTTTTGCGAAAGTCCGTCTCCAACCGTACAGCCTGCGAGCAGACCTCCTGCAAGAACCAAAGCGGCCAGCCAGCTGGCATTTATCGAAAAGCGATGTGGTGTATTCATGATGTTTAACCTCCTCGTTCGCCGCCAGTATAGCAAACTATGGAAGCCGGAAAGTGACAGCACGCACCTACATTGTCATTTTGAGGTTAAAATTCGGTAACAAGTGCCCAATACCTCATAACTTTTGAACCCGAAAGAGACGTTGATCGCAAAGGTCAAACGGATTCCCTCCCCTGCCATCTGCACGGTATAAGTCACCACATAAGGCGTTTCGATATAGCGCAGGGTTAGTTGTAGAACAGCCGTGCCGCCAACGATTCGTTCGACCGAAGTCACGACGCGTTGGCGGTGCAGCATCAAGTCTTTTACGAACACGCCTTCCGTCTCCACCGATCGGTCATATGCAAAGGGAAGGGTTTCGCTGCGTGCCTCTGTTCCTCCATACTCCATCCTCAGATCAAAGCCATCGGGCAGGGGGCGGAACGTAACAGCGTGCAGATTCGCAGGATTATCGTCCAACTCATACGTTTGGTCCATATGAAAAGGCAGTTCCGTGATCTCCCCCGACAACTCGAAAATCCGATCCAACAGCGTTTGCAGCTTGGTCATACTCGGAAAAGCACAATTAGCCGCGACAACGAGATCATACTTGGGCGAAACCAGACACAATTGACCGAACGATCCGTCTCCCCGGTATGCGCCAAAGCGGCAAAGATGGAACTGAAAGCCGTATCCCTGCCGGGAATCGATCCGCTGCGGCGAAACGCCGAGACGGTTGTCGCTTTGCTCCGCGGAAGCCAATGTGACGTATTCAGCCGACACGACCCGCTGTTCGTTGTAGGTTCCGCCGTTAAGCAGCATCTGCCCGAACTTCGCCACGTCCTCCGTAGACAAGCTTAAGCCCATCCCTCCGGCGGTCACGCCGAGCGGACAAGTTTCCCAGACGGGACGGGCGATACCCAGCGGTTCGAACAGCGTCGGCATCAGAAAATCGACCAGATTCATGCCCGAGACGCGTTCGACGATCGCCGACAGCATATACGCGGACATCGTGCTGTAGCGGTAATGCGTACCCGGCTCCTTTTCCACGGACTGCGCCAAAAAAGCCGATGCCCAGTCCTGCTGCGACACTACGATCGGATAAATATCCTCTTCGTGTCCCGCGGTCATCGACAACAAATGGCGGACGCGCATATCGGACAAGTAAGGCGTCATATCGTCGGGAAGCTTATCCGGGAAAAAGGAGATAACGGTATCGTCCAACTTCAACAGTCCTTGGTCGCACGCAATACCGACGGCGATTGAAGTGAAGCTTTTGCTGAGCGAGTAGAGCAATTGCGGCACGCCGCGTCGATAAGGCTCCCGATACCACTCCAGTAAAGTCTGACCTTTTTGCAGCAGAACGAGACCGTTGACTTCAAGCTTGGAACGTTCGATAAAATCGGGGAGTTCGGTGTACGGGTTGGTAGAGGTAGGCAATGAGTTCTCTCCTTCGCGCTTCATCTTACATCACCATGAAATTTCCGTACCGGTTCAGATACGCTTCGCGCTCCTTGTAATCCGGCAGCACGCTGCCCAGCTTGCGCCAAAACGAACGGTCGTGGTTCATATGGTGAAGATGGCAGAGCTCATGCACGATGACGTAATCGATCGCCTGCACGGGCGCCATCGCCAGCAGATAATTGAAGTTGAGCCTTTTTTTCGAGTCGCAGCTCCCCCATTTGGTCGTCGATTCGATGATTTCGATCGATTTCGGTTCGACCTTGAGTTGCTTGGCATAAGCGCCGATCCGCTCATTCACGACTTTTTTACAACTGGCAAAATAGAACTTCTTGAGGTCGGCGCGCAGCTGCTCTTCCGTCCGTCCTTCGGTCGGAATCAGCTCGTCCAGACGGCAGCGGCGGCCCAGATGCAGAAAATCCCCTTCGCTGCCTTCGCGGTATTCTTTCGGCTTGGGAGCTTCGCGCGCCTTGTCTTGCTTCGCTTTGTTTTGCAAAATCCAATCGGCTTGCAGCGCGACCGCCTGTTGAATCGCTTCTTCCGGCATGCCGTTCGGCGCTTTGACCGTGACGAGACCGCTCGGATCGATCTGGACGTAGATCTTTTTGCGTTTGGCGTATTCGACGTGGAATTCGATGGTTTGGTCGTTGTGTCGGATGTTCATGGGAGGCTCCTTTGCCGCTTTTTTTCGATAGACGGGACGTTCGTTCACTCGTTACTCTTAGCATAAAATGTTAAATACTTTACGGCAAATGTTCATCGATAAAAATATAAAGAAAACCGCTCGGGGCGTAAACCGATAAAACTCGATTTTTCTTGACGCCATGCGGGTTCAACCGAATATTTTAAATTGATTTATACGCAAAATATAGTATGCTCGACATAACTTCACACATGCCTATACGAAAAGAGGGGAATATGATGACTGCAAACTGGACTAGGCAAAAAAGGTTCCGGCAGTTCGGATTGATCGTGCTTTGCTTGCTGATCGGCTTGGGGACGGTCCATCCGGTTTACGCGGCGCCTCCCGGCGTGCCTACCGTGACAACCGGACAAGAAACGATCACCATCAGCAATTATACGTCTGGCGCCACGCTCAAAGTCTATCGAGCAGACGGCGGCTCTCCCGTATGGCAGGAAGCCAACGTTATCACCGCAACCAAAACGATTGCGTTGCTTCCGTATCCCAATTCTTATTACGTGACGCAAACGGTAGCCGGCGAAGAAAGCACGAATACGCCTTTTTTCAATACAACGCTGCGCACGCCTGTCGCGACCGCCGGCATCCGCTCGATCGACGTCACGAACGTTTCGGGCAATACGACATTGGAACTGCATCGCGTCTCGAACGGTTCGCTCGTCTCGACGACGGTATCCAATCAGGGCGGCGGCGTTTACCGCTTCGAAAATGTGATCCCCGACAGTTCTTTGTACTATATCGTTCAGAGTTATGGCGGACAGACCAGTACCAATACTCCGTTTTTGACTTCCAAACTCAATACCCCCGTAGCAACGGGCGGCACGGAATACGTGGACGTGACCAACGTGGATACCGATATCGGTTCTGTGCTCACATTGTATGATTCCGACGGCGTTCTGTCTTCGAATTCGTTGACCAACCTCGGTAACGGAACTTACCGTTTCGCCAACGTGCCCCCTGCGTCGGGTTATTACGTCACGCAGACGCTGAACGGAATGCAAGCCAGCTCCAATGTGGTAACCGTGTCTCCCGATCTGCCAGCCGCGCCCGTTATCGCGGCAGCGGACGAGTCCTTAAACGTCAGCGGTATCGTCCCGGGCGCCAAACTGAAACTCTATACCACGACAGGAGCTCCGGTTCGAGAGGTTCCCGGCGTAACCTCAGCCACCTACACGCTCGAAAACGTGCTGCCGAACACGATCGGTTACTATGTCACGCAAACCGTGAATAACAAAGAAAGCGTCAATTCCAACTTCGCTAATCCTACCCTGCACATCCCCGCCGCTGCGGCGGGAGTCGGCCACATCGACGTGAGCAACGCAACGGAAGGCGCGACGCTGCACTTGTATGACGCTTCGAACAGTCAATTGGTGTCTTCCGCGCCGGTCGATCAAGGAGGAGGCGTGTATCGGTTCGAAAACGTGGTACCGCGCAGCGGCTATTATTACGTGACCCAATCGCTAGGCGGACGCGAAAGCCTCAATACGCCGTTCGTGAACGCTCTGCTGCCGACGCCCGTCCTGACGGGCGGAATCCGATACGCCGACGTCAGCGACGTTTATCCGGGCGCGGCGATCACTTTGTATAGCGAAACGACCCCGATCTCGTCCAATCCCCAATCTCTGGGTGACGGAACATACCGCTTCAGCGATCTGGAAGCCGGCGTTCCTTACTACGCGGTGCAATCGATCAACGGCGTGCTGAGCCCCGCTTCCAATATCGTATCGGTACAGGAGCTTCTGCCGCCCGCCCCCCAAGCGTCCGGAGCGGAAGAATCGATCACTGTGAGCGGCTATTCGCCCGGCGCCACGTTGAAACTGTATCGGGCCGACGGAACGGAAATTCAAACTTCGGTCAACGTGATGGGCTCGGTGTACGCGATGGAAAACGTACTGCCCGATCCGCAGTATTATTACGTGACCCAGACCGTGGGCGGCAAAGAAAGCCTGAACTCGGAATTCGCGAATCCGACCTTGCGCACGCCGAGCGTGCAAGCGGGCGTCGAGTACATCGATGTGGGCAACGTATCTTCAAAAACGGCTTTGACGCTCTACGACGCCGAGAAAGGTACGGTCGTCTCGCAAACGTACACGATGCTCGATAACGGAACCTATCGTTTCAAGGACCTTGCGCCCCGGTCCGGCTTCTATTACGTCACCCAATCCGCGAACGGCATCGAAAGCGTCAACTCGATATTCGTGAATCCGGTTTTGCGCACGCCTTCCGCGACCGGCGGTCTGGAGTCGTTGGATGTCGGCAACGTCTATCCGGGCGCCGAGCTTAAGCTGTTCCGAAGCGGGCAGCTTCAACCGTTGACGCTGCAAGCGGTCGCCGTCGGCGACGGCACGTACCGCTTCGGCAATATTTCGGCGAAAGGAAATTATTATGTCGTGCAGTACGTCGACGGCGTAGCCAGTCCCCGTTCGAACGCCGTCGAAGTTACCGTCAGAAGCACGCAACCTCCTTCCGGAAACGACGGAGAAGCGTCTTCGGCACAGCCGCCGTTCATCCTGCCTTCCGCACCTTCGGCTGCGCCGAACGGCGTGGACATCCTCGTGAACGGCAAACTGCAAAAAGCCGGCACCTTGAGCGAAAGCATGCAAGGCGACCGCAAAGTGCAAACGATCCTGGTCGATCCCGAACGGGTACGCGCCGTGCTGGACGCCGAAGGAACGGGCGCGACCGTTACGATTCCGTTCGCGGGCACGAGCGATGCGGACGTGATGATCGGACGTTTGAGTGGCGAGCTGATCCGGGAAATGGCCCGGCGCAAAGCCGTTCTCGTCATCGACACGCCTCTCGGCCTTTATCGGCTGCCCGCCGAAGAGATTCCGGTCGCACCGTCCGAAACAACCGCTTCGGCAAACGAATCCGCGAATGTCCGGATCGAAATTTCGATCGCCAAAGCAACCGATGCGGATGCTGCGCGGATCCGAACTCTGGCGGCGCAGGAAGGCCTGACCGTGCTGCAAAATCCGGTCAGCTTCGAAATTTCGACGATCGCGAACGAGAAGCGCACGACCGTCGACCGGTTCGATCGGTACGTGGAGCGCCTTATTCCGTTAAGTTCGGGAACGGATGCGGGCGAAAATATCACCGCAACGGTTCTGGGCGATAACGAACTCACTCCGATTCCGACCCGCGTGATCGCGCAAAACAATCGAACGTACGCGGTCTTGTCGAGCTTGACCAACAGTACTTACGCTCTAGCGAAACTTGATCCTCAGTTGGCCGATATCCGCGGAAACTGGGCGGAAAACGCCATTCGGAACATGGCGACCCGATTCGTCGTCGAAGGGACCGGCAACGGCCGATTCGAACCGTCGCGCGCCGTTACGCGCGCGGAGTTCGCTTCGATCCTGACCAAAGGCTTGGGGTTGAAGCCCGGCATTGCCGTTTCTTCGTTCAGCGACGTGCCTTCTTCTTCCTGGTATGAAGGTTCGGTCGCGACCGCGGCGCAATACGGCCTGATCACCGGATTTGCCGACGGCACGTTCCGTCCGCAGCAAGCGATCACGCGCGCCGAAGCGATGGTCATGCTTTCCCGGGCCATGCAGTTGACCGGATTGGCAACCGGGAACGCCAGCGGCTCGGAAACGACGCTTGCGCCGTTCTCCGACGGGGATTCAGTGCCTGAATGGGCTCGCGACGCTGCCGCGGCCACGATTCGCGCGGACTTGTTCAATGGGCAAAACGGCAACCGTCTGGCGCCTCAAAAGCAAGTCATGCGTGCCGAAGTCGCTACCCTGGTCGAACGCCTGCTGCGTCAATCCGGCTTGATCTGAATATGAATATCCGTTTTGACGGACGGAACCAAAAAGAGCCTGATATTTAGCGCATCAGGCTCTTTTGATTTCTTCGGCTAAGCTTCGGGTAATAACGAACAGAGCAAACAAACGAGCCGAAAGGAGATTTTAAACATGGAAAAATCATTTGTTACCACCGCCGCAATCGGTGCCGCCGCAGGTGCCCTGATCGGGGCCGGAGCCGCCGTCATCGTCGCTACCGAGCGAGGCGAACGGATTCGCTATCAAGCAATGGACGCGATTGAAGCGCTGCGCGACAACGGGCCTGCCATCAACGAACGCGGTCATGCACTCGTGGAAAAAAGCCAAGAAGTGACGGGCGTCGTCAAGGAAACGCTCGGCGCGGTGAAAGAACTGAAAGAAGAATCCGTATCGGCTGCCCGCGATGTCAAATCCGACGTACAAGATTCTTTGCGTACCTCGGGCGTGGGCGGCAAGCCGACGGACGGAAGCGCGGGAAGCATTTAAAGACGGAAGCGCGATAATTCGTATCCGAATAAGCAGGAGCGCGTCTTGTCACAATAATGTCGCAAAAAAGTCCGCTAAAGGCGTTATTTGCCGATAAGCGGCTTTTTTTCGCCTAAAATCACAAAATCCCTGGCCTTTCAAGCTTCAGACCTTTACAATAAAAGCGAGGGGCTTTTCATCTCGGACCGACCGCTCATTTTGCCCCAATCAGCAAAGGAGGGATCACATGAGAGTACGCCGGAGCGTTGAGCTCACCCTTGTTGTCGCGATTGCCGCCCTGCTCTTTTCCTACTTCTTTATTTTCAACCTCTCCTCGAATCTGCGTACGTACGGCTTCCATGCCGACGATACGATCGTGGACGAAGGTTATTCGACGGATGCCGAACATCCGACCAAATTGATGTTGCTCGCCAATGAGCAGCAAATGGGTATTGTCGTGCTTGACGGTAAAGGCCTGGGCGTGTGGGAACACGACCCGATCGTCTCTATTCTTGAAAACCCGCAGGACGGCGAATTTGCGTCCGTCTATCTGCCGATTCTGAAGGATTGGGGCGAGCGAAGCTATACGGAAAAACACGTCTTCGCCAGCGCCTATGTTACGATCGACGAACGGCCTTTTGTTCCGAACGGACCTGATTTTTACGTGCATGCCGACTACTTCGACGTAAACGGCCGCACGCTGGTCTATGCGCATGCGATGTCGGATGAAGAAGTATTCGATCAAGAGATGGTCATTGCGCATCTGAAAGAGCAGTTAGGGATCGAAGAAGGTTGATCTGAATGACACAAAAACGGCAAAGAGCACGGAATCCGATCATCGTCGGATTCCGTGCTCTTTTTCATTCTTTTGCAAACCGGATCGGCTATAAGCCGCTCAAGCCCGCCGTTCCCGATTTACGTCAAACCGTCCGGCTTCAGCCTCAGTCTTGCGATGTCAGAATACGCGGGCCGTCTTTGGTAATCGCCAGCGTATGCTCGTACTGGGCGGAGTTCAGCCCGTCTTCCGTGCGGGCCGTCCAGCCGTTGTCGTCGCGCGAAGTCTGCCAGACTCCGACGTTGACCATCGGCTCGATGGTGATGACCATGCCTTCCTTCAGGCGCTGGCCTTTGCCCGGCTCGCCATAATGCAGCACCTGCGGCTTTTCGTGGATCGTCGGTCCGATGCCGTGTCCGGTAAACTCGCGCACCACCGAGAAGCCTTCGGCTTCGACGTAGCTTTGGATCGCATGGCCGATATCGCCGAGACGATTGCCTGCAACCGCCTGCTCGATGCCCAGCTCCAACGCGCGGTGCGTCACTTCCATCAGGCGGCGGTCCTGCTCGGAAATCTCGCCGACCGCGTACGTCCAAGCCGAATCGGCCAAGCCGCCGTTCAGGTTGACGACCATGTCGATCGTCACGATGTCGCCGCTTTTGAGCGGCTGGCGTCGCGGGAAGCCGTGGCAGACTTCGTCGTTGATCGAAGCGCATGTCGCGTACTCGTAACCGTTATAGCCTTTTTGCTCCGGCGTCGCGCCGTGCTGCTTGAGGAACTTCTCGACGAACCGGTCGATCTCCATCGTGGTCACGCCCGGTTTGATCATTTTGGCGATTTCTTTATGGCAGGCCGCCAGTACGTCGCCGGCCGCGTCCATTTTCTGAATTTCGCGTTCGCTTTTGAGTGTAATCATGGATTTATCGCTCGATTCCTTGTAGATTTGAGAGTTTGAAGCTGTCGCTTCTTGCTTCTACAAGGATAACGCGCATCGCGTACGCTTGCAATATTCAACCGTTCGCGGATACCCGCCTGTTCAATAACTCGGCCAACCGCCGGAATCCCAGATCAAGTCGCTGATCAGCAGCTTCGGTCTGCCTTCGTCTTCCGCGTCATAGGCATGGCGAACGATCAAATTGGCGTCGTACACGTCTTGACCGCCCGGACCTTTCCAGCGAGCATTGCCGGAATCGAGGATCGTGCCCCCGTTGTTCATCAGGCTTACGCCGTTTTTATCGACGTAGGGTCCGGTGATGTTTTTGGAACGCCCGTAAATGATTTTGTACGTGCTGTCCACGCCCGAGCAGCAGCTGTCAATCGAAGCGAACAAATAATAGTAACCGCCGCGATACGTGATGGACGGCGCTTCGATCGCTCCGTCGTTCACGGTGCGCCGCGCGATCGAATACAGGCTGCCTGTCGGCTTCATCGTGTTTTTGTCGAGCTTGGTCAGCTTCAGCCCTCCCCAAAACGAACCGAACGCCAGCCACGGGTCTCCTTTTGCGTCGATCACGAGTTCCGGATCGATCGCGTTATAGTTCTGCGTGCCGTTGGTCGAAACGACGACGCCTTCGTCTTTCCAATTGCCCGCTCCGACGCTGCTCGCCGAAACGAGACCGATCGCGGACGTGTTTTTGGTAAACGTCGATATCGAATAGTACAACCATACTTTGCCGTTGTAAGCTTTGACGTCGGGCGCCCATACGTCCATCGGCTCCTGCTTCGGTACGTACGTTTTCCACCAAGACGGCGCGCTCAGGAAAATCTGCGGCACGCGGTAAAAGTCCGTGCCGTTGTCCGAGCGCAATACTTGCAGACCTTCGCCCGTCGAAAAGACATACCAGCTGTTGCCCTCCTTGATGATCGACGGATCGTGCACGCCGACGTCCCCGCTCAAGCCCCAATGCGCCGCATAACTTCGGGCGTCGCTGAACGTGGTTGCCATGACGACCAGAGCCAATAACAAAATAACCAGTTTGCGTTTCATCTTCGCTCATTCCCTTCCGCAGTGAAATATACGCCGAATAGATAACGCTCTCATTTTTCCGGTAACTTCAAAGTTTCGCTTGATCTCCTCTCTGCAAAGACAGTTTACTTAAGTTAACTTTTATGTAAATTATTAAGTAAATTCTTTGCATAGACGATTTTAGGAGGACGTCGACGAAAAGTCAATATGATATTCTATAATTTGGAAAAAAGTTCGCATGCAAAAAAATGGATCGGCAGCAAAGCGTTATTCTTTGCGAATCCGCTTCGCTGCCGATCAGATCTTCCAAATTCCCGACTATAATAAATGCATCGCCGCCTCCGCTTCGTCCCACGGCACCGAATACCCTGCGCCTTTGGCGCAAAACATCGACGAAGACGTGTACAGCGGGTCGGCGTTTTTGTCGTACCCGCGGCGCGCGATCACTTCTTCCGCGTTATGGCAAGGTCGGTAGCCGCCGTAAGCCAAGCTCAGCATGCCTTTTCCCCGCGTGAACGAAGCCAGCTCCGTTCCGTAATTCATGAAAGTCGCCGCAGGCGCAATCCCCGTCAGCAACAGATGCGTCTCGCTCGTCTCCGGCGGGTCGAAAATGCCGTGCGCCTGCTGCACGTCGGCCATGATGCGCCCCATATGCTCAAGCTCGGCGCGGATCCGGAAACGGTAGCACGGTTCGAGCAGCACGTTCTCCGCCTTTTCCAACCCCTGTCGCAGCGCCCGGAACGTCGCTTCGCGGAAATCCCCGCCGTGGGTATGCTTGTTGTGCGCGCGTCCGGTCAGCAGCGTCACCTTGACGTCGGTCAACGGCGAACCGGTCAGCAGGCCGTGATGTTCGCGCTCCCGCACGTGCTGCCCGACCAGATTGCGGTAACCGACCGACAAATCGTCCGCATGGCAGGCATCCGCGAATATGACGCCGCTGCCTCGCTCGCCGGGCCGTATCTCCAGATGGACTTCGGCATAATGCTTCAGCGGTTCGAAATGTCCGTATCCCCGAACCGCGGCAGCTACCGTTTCCCGGTAGAGGATCTCCGGCGTGCCGAAAGTTACCTCCAAGCCGAAACGTTCCCGCAGCACGCTGACGAGGACTTCAAGCTGGATCGCGCCCATCACCCGGATCTGAAGCTCCTGCAATTCTTCTTCCCAGACCACGCCGAGCGCGGGATCTTCGTCCTCGAGCATGCGGAAAATCCGCAGGACGTCCTTGACCGGTATTTCTTTCGGAAACGATACGCTGGCGGTCAGCGTCGGCCTCATCTCGAACGGAAGCGGCTCGTCGGCGCAGTCTCCGACCGCCGCTCCGGCCCGCGTCTCCGTCAAACCGACGACCGCGAACAGATCTCCGGCATAGACGCGATCCGCCTGCGCATAGCGTTCCCCGTTATAAATCCGTATGCCGGTGACTTTTTCCTCCAGCAGGCTCTTCTCGCCGTCCTTTGCGCTTCCTTTGCTTGCGTACTGCACGAATTCCCGTACGCCGAGCGAACCTCGCAGCGCTTTGATGTACGTCAGCCGGGTACCGCTCGCGTCATGCCCGATCTTATAAACGTTTCCCGCAAACGATTCGCCTACCGCCTGCTCTTGCGTCGCATAATTCGTTACCGTGAGCCGATCGAACTTCTCCAAAAAATCGGAAATGCCGATATCCAGCAGCGCCGAACCGTGCAGGCACGGATAGATTCGCCTTTGCCGGATCATGTCGATCAGGGCTTGGTTCCACTCTTCGGACGTTAACCGTTCTTCCAGATAAGCTTCCAATAACGTCTCGTCCCGCTCCGCCAAAAACATTCTGAGCGAGTCGTCCATCAGCAGCGGTTCGCCGGCTCCGCCGATCCGGAGCGCATCCGTCAGGTCCGTCGCGTCCTCCGTCAGCAGGCTGCGAATCTCGCCCAATACCCGCTCCGCGTCCGCGCCTTCCCGATCGGTTTTGTTGATGAAAAAGAACGCCGGAATCCGGTAACTCTTGAGCAATTGCCAGACCGTCTCCGTATGCCCTTCGACGCCTTCCACCGCGCTCAGCAGCACCACGGCGTAATCCATCGTGCGCAGCGCGCGCTCCATCTCGGCCGAGAAATCGGCGTGTCCCGGCGTATCGAGCAGATAGTAGGTCGATTCGTCGTACCGCATCACGGCCTGCCCCGCGAATACGGTGATGCCCCGCGCTTTTTCGATCTCGTGACTGTCCATAAACGCATCCCGGTGATCCACTCGTCCCCGGCTCCGAATACTGTTCGTATGATAAAGCAGCTGCTCGGCGAACGTCGTTTTCCCCGCGTCGACGTGAGCCAGCATGCCGATCGTTTTGTTCATGACCAAGCTCCTTTTGGCAAAATCGTACTTGCTTATAACCGTACTAAGGAAACATTCCTGCGGTCAAGCGCGTTTATAAGGCAAAAGGAGGCGTTACTTCCATGAAAAAGGTTCTTAAAAAACGATCGGCTGCCTTCCCGGCCGCGCTTGTCCTCCTGCTTGTCTTCATATTGAATGCCTGTTCCAGCCCCTCATACCGCGTCGTCGCCGAGATGGATTGGCCCGATATCGTCGTAACTCCGGATGCGCTGTATACCGCTTTGGATAACGGCGTGCTGCGCGATCCAGATACGGTCACCGAAGAAATCGCGTTCACCGTCGAGCAAAAATTGTACGATCATATCGAAGATCCCGGTTACCGGGCCAAGCCGGGAGACGCCGCTTTTTTGGATAAAGGCACGAACCTCTACCGCGTGAACGGATTCGATCCGCAAGACCTTATAGCCGCACCGTCCGATCAGCACATCGGCGGATACCGGCTGTACGCGAGGGAAGGCTTCGACGCGCTGCCGAGTCAAGACTTGGATCGCATCCTGCAAGATCGCCCGGCTTCCATCGACGTCTATTCGGCGGGTGCGCCCGATCCGCTGCGCGAAACGTCCGGCGCGGAAGCGGCCGAATTCGCCGGACTGTTAAGCAGTCCGATTCGCGAAACCAAGCCCGGGGCCGTTGCCGGCAAAACGCCGATCGATTATCAGATCGTGCCGGATAACGGAGAGCCGATCCTGTATGCTTTTTGGCTGGCCGACGACGGAGCGGTTCGCCTGAAGGAAGGCTGGGTGCTGGACGGCGGGATTCGGAAGTTTTTGAGTCCGTGATCGAATAGGCGCGCGAAGCCTGCCGTAACCGAGGAGGATGAACGATGAAAAAAAAGATAAATTCGAAAAACAGCATCGCAATCGCTCTGGTGCTGCTGGCCTGCATGACCCTGATCGTCGGCTGCGCGGATTGGCAGCACCGAGCTACGGTGATCGATTGGGTCGACTTCGTCAAAACCGATGACGGCACATACACGAACGTATGGAACGGCGTGCTGCGCGATCCCGATACCGTGATGCAAGACGTCGTAGGCAAAGTCCGTAAAAAATTGGACGGCAGCGTTCATAATCCGGCTTACCGCAGCAAACCCGGAGACGCCGCTTTTTTGGATAAAGGCACGGAGCTGTATCGGGTGAAAGGCTTTGCGCCGGAGGACCTGGTCGCCGTGCAATCGGATGACGACATCGGCGGATACCGACTGTACGCGAACGACGAGTATGACGGACTGCCGAAGGCGGATTTCAAATCGATTGTGCGTGCCAAACCTTCTTCCGTCTCCGTCTACGCATTCGACGAAGTTCAGCCGAGCCGCGTCGTGTCGGGCGAGCAGGGCAAACTGCTGACCGAGATGCTTCGGCAGGCTGTCTACACGCCCGACTACTTATCCGATACCGAACAGGAACCCGCCTCGTATCAAATCGTTTTCGATACGGGCGAACCTGTCCTATACCGCTTCTATCTGACAGATGACGGCGACACGGTAAGGTTTCGCTCCGACTATCAAGTGAAGGATGATATCCGAGACTTTTTAAAACTCCCGTGAAGGAAAAACTTCAACCGCGATTTCCGCGCCAAAAAGCGAAAGTCCCTCGGAAACGGGGATTTTCGCTTTTTTCGTTTAATAGCGTTTGCTTGCGGATTTTCTCGGCGTTCGTCCCGACCTACTTAATCCTGCGTCACTTTCTCCCGGTCTTTGCCTTTATCCGACTCGCCCGCGTTTTTGTTCGCCGCGTCGCGGTCCTGCTGCATTTCCTCGACCGACTTCACTTTGAGGCGCGCCGCGCCTTGATTGCCTTCGCGGGTCGGGATGAGGTTGCCGGAAGCCAGCCGTCCCTTCGCTTCCGCGATGGCGTCGCCGTACTGAGGCAGCCATTTTTCCCCGGCTACCAGCATTTCGTCGACCATCTGCCAGATCTCTTTCGGATTGCAAACGGCGCCGACGAGCGGGTCCATCATGAAGGCCTGGCGCAGCAGCTTGTCGTCGCCGCGTACCGCCGCTTCCACTGCCAAACGCTGCACGGAGATGCTCACATTGCACACGGCAGCCGCTCCGAGCGGCAGGTCGCCCACGACCGGCATCGAGATGCCGTTGCGATCGACGTAGCCGGGCGCTTCGATAATCGCATCGGCCGGCAGATTGGTGATCACGCCGCCGTTGATCGTGTTGAAATGCCCCCGGTACACGCGTCCCGTTTCCAAGCCTTCCACGATATAGGAACCATGTTCCTCGCCGCGATGTCCCGCACCGTACTGTAGCGCCGGGTCTTTAAGCCAGTTGGGGAAATCGGTCTCGAACCAGTTGCGCCCTTCGGTACATACGCGCAGATAACCGCCCGTCTCGCCGTTGATCCAGCTGCCCAGATCGATCCATTCCTGAATCTCGTCGCTGCGTTTGCGGTACCACGGCACGTATTCGCTCAGGTGGCCGTTCGATTCCGTGCTGTAGTAGCCGAAGCGGCGCAGCATATCGATCCGGACTTTTTCTGTGCGGCTGTATTCCGGGTGTTTCTCGAACGCTTCCAGCAGCCCTTCCGTCAAATCGCGGCCTTCGTGCGCAGCGGAGATGTACCATGTCTGGTGATTGATGCCCGCGCAGATAATATCCACATCTTTTTTATCCAGTCCATATACGTCCGCGATCTGATGATGGCCGTGCTGCACGCCGTGACACAAGCCGATCGTTTTCACGCCGCCGTAGACGTTGCACGCCCAGGTAAGCATCGCCATCGGATTGGAGTAGTTAAGCAGCAACACGTCCGGCGCCGCCTTTTCCCGAATATCCCGACAGATCTCCAGCATCTCGGCGATGCCGCGCTGTCCGTACATGATGCCGCCCGCCGACAGCGTATCGCCGACGCACTGATCGACGCCGTACTTGAGCGGAATGTCCACGTCGGTCGCGAACGCTTCCAGCCCGCCGACGCGGATTGTACAAAATACGTACTTGGCTCCTTGCAGAGCTTCGCGCCGATCCGTCGTCGGACGTATCTTGATCGAAAGCCCGTTCTCGTCGATATCCCGTTGGCACAGTTCCGTCACCATGTCGAGATTGCGGCGATCGATATCCATGAACGACACGTCGATGTTCGCAAATTCAGGTACGCTGAGCAAGTCGCGCAGCAGTCCCCGCGTGAATCCGATACTTCCCGCGCCGATAAAAGCTACTTTGAATCTTGTCATGAAGATCCCCTCCGATTGTAAAAGTTACACCCTGCCGTCAAGGTTAACTTGCACGTTCATCTTAGCAGGAGGCGCCATGATAGCGTTATCAATATCGTGACTACTTTGGCGAAGAAGTGTCAAATATCCTCACCTTTTCATCAGGCATCACGAATTGGCGCGTTCAGGAAAAGGTCGATCCAAAGCAGCCGTTTTTCCACGAATCCGGTTCGGTACGTTCGCGGTATTCCGTAGGCGTGCACCCGCTGTATTTTCGGAAAAGCAGATGGAAATATTGCCGGCTGCCGATCCCTACATAATCCGCGATATCGGCAATCGGAATCACGCTGCCCGCGAGCAGCATTTTGGCTTTGTCCATGCGCAGACCGTTCAAGTAATCGGTCAACGTGCGCCCGGTGTGCTGCTTGAACAGCCGATGCAGATAGCCCGGATGCAGATTGACCGCCGCCGCGACTTCTTCGACCCGAATGCCGCGATCGTAGTTTTGGTGCAAATATTCCGTGACTTTGCGAATATAGTGGTGGGCGTGCTGGCGGCTCGGATTCAACTGCTCCCGGTGCAGCCGGGCCAGACGCAGCAGCAGCTCGGCGAACAGCAGGCGTACCATGACGTTCTGCTTGCCGTGCTGCCGGTCCAGTTCCAGCACCAACGACTTGAGCGTGTGCAGCACTTCTTCGGGATCGGGCAGCACCAGGCTGGCAAAAGGAGTTTGCAGCAATTCCGCCAGCGCCGCTTCTTCCTTGGCGAGCGCGCTGACGCTGATCGCCGCTTCGCTTCCAGCCTCCAGCGATATAAAAGAAAACTCCACGTTCAGCATCCGGCAGGTGACTTCGTTTTCGACGATCAGGCGGTGCGGCACGTTGGCGTCCAGCAGGATCAGCTCGCCTTTTTTCAACCGGTACCGTTCTTCGCGTTCGCCAGACATGACATCTACGATGCAGCTTCCGCTCATCAGATACATGATCTCGGTGGAGTTATGGCGATGGTAATCCATCTCGTAGGCGGACCATTGTTTATAATAGTAAGCGTGGAAACGGGGGCCGTATCCGTCTTCCAGCAATTGTTGTTGGAACAGGCTTCCGCCGAGTTCGGACATAAAGGGGCCTCCTTAAAAGATACAGAGCGTCTCAACGTGTCGAGAAAGTTACTTCGGCGGGGGAAGCGAGAAGACTGCGAGAAAAATTCGTTCAATTCGCTGTCTCACTTGGAAAATGGATAGGATTTGAATAAGGAATTTTCCGAGTTCAAAGGCGTCAACATGGTGCTGAATGTTACCGCAGGTTTTCTTCGAAAACCTGTATTTCACTGAATTTCTCTCTCCGTCTTCTCGCTTCCAGCTACGTTAGGCTTTATCGACATGTTGAGATGCAAGACATCTTTTAATAATATTGGGTTGGGAAGGAAAGGATTGAAATATGGAGTTCAATTTATTGCAAAAATTAAAATACACCTCTAATTTGACGACGCAAGAGAAGCATATTGTAGATTATATTTTAAAAGATCCCGAAGTTGTCTTTCATTCTACCGCGCATGAACTGGGTCAGCAAACGTTTACGAGTGCTTCGACGATCGTGCGGTTATGCAAAAAGCTGGGCACCCGGGGGTACCCGGACTTTCAGCTTAAGCTTGCGCTGGATTATAGGCAGAAGACTTCGGCGTTGCAGTCGGATCATACGGTTGAGGCCGAACGGGGAGACGTGTTGGCCGCGATCGAGTCGGTTCCGTATTTGTATCAGCAAGCTTTGAATGATACACGAAGTACGCTGAACGCTTCGAAGTTGGTGCGGATTGCGGAGTGGGTGAAAAATTCTACGCGTATCGATATCTATGGCAGCGATATGAACTATTATTTGGCGCAGCAGGCGTGTACCAAATGGAATGAGCTCGGGATTTCTGCCATTGCGCACAATGATGCTAATCGACATTATTTGCTGACCATGAAACCGGGCAGTGCGACGCTTTCTTTTGTCATTTCCCATACGGGCGAGAATCGCTCGATGGTCGAAGTCGTACGCATGCTGAACGATAAGAATATGAATGTGGTTGCGGTGACAGGTTCCAATGATTCGACGTTGTCGCGTTCTTGTACGGAAACCTTGCTTACGCACGGCTATAACGAACAATTGCGGCTAAGCAAAATGTCGTCGATGGTTTCCGTGCTGTATCTGTTCGATATTTTATATATGAGTAGTATTACGGATGCTTACTAAAGCTGATTTCAGCGTATTTTTCAACCCGGCGCTTGCGATCGGTAGCCGAGATCGTAACAATCAGGAGCGCTGATCCGCCGCAAACACGATGCCGGCGTTTTGGCGCGCTTGTACAAGCACATTCATGACGGATTGGCTATGGTCCAGCAGTTCGTAGCATCGATTGTGGTCTGCCTTAGCAATCATATCTCTAAAAGCTTCCCATTCGTAAAATAACCAATTAGCCTCTGTCTGTGCATTTAAGGTTTCGGCAGGCTCTTGTCCGAGTTGAAGCACGACCTCTTTGCAGCCGTTCGCGCCGCCTACGATCTGAAGATAGCCTTTTTCCCCTTGGATCAGAACGAAGTTCATGCCGGTCGTGTCTTTGGCGCCTACGCACTCGGTAATGAATTCCGGATATTTGAGCACGAGTACGCCGGATGTGTCGATGCCGTTCGTATGCTGGTTGGCGGTATACGCTACCGAATCCGGGCTGCCGAACAGGTTCATGACCAAATGCAGATTATAGATATTGATGTCCATCAGCGCGCCGCCGGAGAAGTTCGGGTTGAACACGTTCGGCGTCTCGCCGACCAACAGGTCGTTGTATTTGCGCGAGTATTGGCTGTAGTTGCATTGGATCATTTTGATCGGGCCCAGCTTATGCAGCTGTTCCTGTACGATCTTCATGTTCGGCAGATGGATATTGGAGATGGCCTCGAATAAGAACAGGTTATTTTCTTTTGCTAGCGCGATCAACTTCTCCGCTTCTTGCTTCGTTGACGTAAACGGCTTTTCACAGACGACATGTTTGCCGTGCTGCAAAGCTTGGTACGATTGTTCGTAATGCAGGCTATTGGGTGAAGCGATGTAGACCAAGTCGATGCTCGGGTCCGCAAACAACGAATCTAAATCCGTGTAAATAGTGCCGACTCCGTATTTGCTCGCGAGCAGCTGGGCCGTTTCTTTTTTCCGGGAGTACATGGCGGTGCACGTTACGTCTTCCAACTCGCCGATCGCCGCCAAAATGGCATCTACGATCGAGCCTGTGCCTATTGTCGCGATATTCATGATTGGTTCGCTCCTTCGTGGGCTTGTTTAGCCGCTTCGATTCCGTTGCTTAACACGTCCAATACATACAGTACTTCTTCGTCTTGAACTGGTTTGTCGCCTTCGCCCCGGATCGCCCGCAGCAACTCTTCGTATAAAAGCCCGTAATCCGTCGCTTCGGAAGGGACTTTCTCCGTTTGCGTGTTGCCTGCGTCGTCGATATAACTTAACGTTCCCCAGTTGCTGTCCGGTTCGGGCTTGATATCTACTGTGGTGCGCCCTTCTCCGTTTTTAGATTGATGGCCGCTGCTCATTTTCACAAAACTTCCCCGGTCGCCGTGCACCACGAATTTCGGATGCTCGATCTTGACCATCATGCTGCACTTGATCGTGGCTTTCATTCGGCCGTAGCGGAAGTCGATATCGATATAGTCGTCGGATTTCCCGGGCGAGACTAGACTGCGAACGTCGTAGTGAACCGAGTCTGCCGGACCGTACAAAGAGACCAATTGGTCGATCGTATGCACAGCCAGACCATGCAGCAGCCCGAAATCTTTTGCCGGATAGTGAGGATAAAAGTAATCGTAGTGCGATTGGATTTCCACGATATGGCCCAGCTTTCCGCTTTCGATCACCTTTTTCAACGTCAGGAAGTCGCCGTCGTATCTGCGATTCTGGTTCGCCATGGCGATCAGGTTTTTCTGCTTGGCAAGGTCGAAAATTTCTTGCGCTTCCTTCGAAGTGGCGGCAAAAGGCTTCTCCACCAACACATGCTTACCGTGCTCCAGCGCCAGCTTCGCATAATGGAGATGGCTGTCCACATGCGTGGCGACGACGATCAATTCGACGGCTTCATCATGCAGCACGTCGTCGAAGTCTGTTGAAAACAGGATTTCCGGATAGTAGGCTTCGCGCTCCGTGTCACCCACCCGATCCTCTTCGCGGCGAAAGATCGTTTTCACTTTGATATTTTCCTTTTTCTCCAGGTAAGGCAGATGGTAATTCACTACCGCGTTTCCGAACCCGACGATTGCGATATTCAACATTGCCGATCACTCCTTTGCCTGATTTGACCTTATGGTACTACGGGAAAGGCCGTCGTAGAGCGATTTGAACAGCGATTGGCAGGCAAGTGCGCAATTTGATTTCAGAGACGCGGAAGAGTGAAATTGAATTTCATAGGAGTTCAAAAAAAGGTGCATTTCAGACTATTGTGTTATATAATCTATCATTAACCTATAAGAAAATATCGATTTCAGTATAAAACCATCAATCATGTTAGGTTTTCGATTGTTTTTCGAAACGCTTCGAGTTACATTATGAATAGAGCAAGCACTTGGCTTTATTCATTTCTTCAAAGGAGTGTACGATTATGCAAATTAGAATTGACGATCTGCAAGGGCCTGAAATTGCCGCGCTGCTGGAGGATCATCTCCATAGCATGACGCTGCACTCGCCGCCGGAGAGTATTCACGCGCTGGATCTGGATAAGCTGCGCAAGCCGGAGATTACGTTCTGGACATTGTGGGAGAACGGGGAATTGCTCGGCTGCGGCGCGATCAAGGAGCTGGACCCGAAGCATGCGGAGCTGAAGTCGATGAAGACGGACAGCAAGCATCTGCGCAAAGGCGTGGCGGAGAAGCTGTTGGTTCATATTATCGAAGAAGCACGCGGGCGCGGGTATGAGCGGATTAGTTTGGAGACGGGATCGATGGATGCTTTCGTGCCTGCGCGGAGATTGTATGAGAAGCATGGATTTGAGGAGTGCGGGCCGTTTGGGGATTATGGAGTGGATGCGAATAGTTTGTTTATGGTGAAGGTGTTGTAAGCAACGTCTGAAAAGCTCGTCTATCCGGCTCAAGTGCACGAATCAGACGAGCTTTACAACATTTAAGTATTAAAAAGAAAGAATAGTTTTAAAACGACCAAGTTCAATGCTTTCATTGTGGCTGTTCGTAGTCTCTTCATTTATGTTTTCTTTACTATCATTCATCTGATTTTATTCCTGAATACATAATTTAAATGGGCTTTGCAAACTCCCTTCGCCGCTTAATGCACTCGTTCTTTTCAAATATAAAGCAGGCCTTACTCCGTTTGATTTTAAATAATTGTCTTGGCTGATTCTCCCGTCGTAGCGTACGCCTCGGATGTTCCCATCACCTAATAAAGTATTCCGTCCCCTAGCGGAAGAATCCCTTAGCCAATAGAAATCAATTTTTTCATTTTCAGTATGAAGATATTGAGGTTTTCTTGAGCAATACTTAACAATCTCAGGCATAGAAAGAAGGAAAATTTCATCCTGAGTTGTATTTTTTCTCAAATCAGAATAATTCGAACAACATTTCATTATATCTTCTTCATACTTACAATCCACAGGACTACTGAGCCATGCGTTACAAGCAGCACTTTCGAGAGTAACTTGAATAATGAGATCTCTCTCCTGAATCTTAAAATGCTTTAGAAATAGATGCGTAGTATTCAAAAATTTTCTTATTGATGATTCTTGCCAGTCTCTCTGTTCAAAGCTACTTTGCTTTACAACCCCTTCATAAAACAAAAGAAGACTTTCTTCTTCCTCATGAATGATTCGCCATTTCAGCCGATTGCCTTCATAACTTCCGAATTCCACGAAGTCCCCAGTTTTTAAAACAAACTTTTCCACACTTTGCGGAGCTTGGCTAGGCACAACAGGTTCAAAGTCGATGCTCCTCGTGCCAGAGACGATTTGAAGGTTCACCAGCAATTCCAACACAAAATCGTATACCTGAACCTCGCGATCGGATAGCATATTTGCATGTTGCTTCAAATATTGTTTGATGATCGATAATTTTAGTTCATGCGGTACAATCTCTATATTCGCCAGTTCCATCTGTTCGGCGATCGTCTCATAGACGTATTTTTCTTCGTCATTCAATTTAGAAGCTTTTTCAAGCGCTTTGACAATCGAAGCTTCGATCACTTCTACCTGCGGCAGCACAGTCAGATCGATATGTTCAAAGAGTCGGTCAACCAATCTTGAATCTCGGATTAATTCCGCAAAGAAATCTTTATAAGCAATCTTTTGCTTTGAATTCAAACCGATTTCCGCAAGCGTCGATTTGAGCAGCATCAAATCCGGCGTGCTCCATTTTTCAGCGGCAATGGTATAGAAATCATTGGTCACGCATATCAACTTTTCGATGTCGTTCAATTCGGAATATTCGCGTTCCCCAAACATCCGATACTCGATCGTAGCATTCCAATGCAGCAGATTCACGTTGCGTTCGAGCTTATCCAATCTGGCTTCCGCCTGCAGCATATCAGAGCGCGTTTTTTTGAAAAAGAGATTTAAAGCAGCATAAAGCCGGTTGATTTCTTCATCTGTTTCTACAGCCAATACATTAAGCTTGTTGTTAACGGCCGTAACCAGATCGAACGTAAACAGATTTTGCTCAGCAAGTTTCTGAATTGTCTGCTGTGCAGCATACTGGGAGTACGCGACGTTACGATCGATATCGGCACGAAGCTTGCTATTTTTACCTGACAAATTACCGATCAATCTTTTAAAGAATCCTTGTCCAGCTAATTCTCCTGCTCTTGATTCGCTAACTGCCAAGCAAGTTACGCTCTCCATCGTTAACTTATTGATCTCGGCACGATTGTCCCGATGGCTGCCGATCAATCGAGTTATCGATTGTTCAATATTGTCTTTCTCTTCCGCGGAGAGCCATTCCGACGACTTAGGCTGAAGAACCAACGTCATTACTAATTCCTCCTACAAATTCATTAAATCCTGCATCTCCTGCTGCAACTGCTCACGTTCCCCACGTAAACTCATACGACGCTCCGCAAAGGCCTCCTCACTCTTCGCCATATGCCGTATTCCTGACTGGAACTGCTGCTGCACCTTCCCCATCTCATAAATCGGCTTGAAGATATGAACGGTGTCCGTGTACCCTTCATTTATTCTTCGTTCCGCTCCGCTTGGCGAAAAATCGAGAGTCCCGTCAAACAGCCCTCCTTGGTGGTTGCGCGGCATGATTTCGATGAGATTTGCATCAGGGAATTTAGAACGGTCGACAACAGTTTCTCTATTTAAATGAACAAGAATTATCTGTCGATAACCTTCTTCATATAGCGGCCGGATAGGAAGATTATCCCTTAGACCACCGTCGATATATTTCTCTCCGTCGATTTCTTCAGCTCCATAAATGAGGGGCAGCGCGGAAGAAGCGAACAGTATCGACTCCAATCGCCGAGGATCACAATCATTTAGTTTGAAATATTCGGCTTTGAGCAGCGGTAAACGGCAGCAAGCAGCATATCCGCCCATGCGGGAGTAAGCGACACGATCTTTATCAAGAGAATCCGCCATAATTTTTTGTAGGCCTTCCCGTGAGAAAATACCATGCTGCGAAATGTTTAAGGCTACACGAACAAGATGGGCTTGAGGAAAAAAGCCTCTTAAACCTATCCCGGTCAGCATGGAAAGAACTTTCTTAGGACTCAGATTCAAAAGCTTGTCATGCGTAATGGATCGCCATACTTGCTCTGCGACTTCGTAATCGCCTTGCATGAATAGAGCCGCATTCAATGCACCTACAGAGGTGCCGGCCGTTGCCGATATATTTCTGTCTATTCCGAATTCTCGCAACGCCTTCCAGACTCCGATATGATAAGCGCCCTTTCCTCCGCCTCCAGCAAGGATCAACGCGATATCTTTCAAAGAACTCCCTTCTTTCTACTATAGTTAATTTATCAAATAATTTTAGGTAATTATGATCATTATTTCCAAAAAAAATTTATCCAACTAATGATTCCGTTTTCTAACTATATCATGCCGTGCTGCTAACTTGAATAATGAAGTTTTCAATATTTCACTTTCTCGCTTCTACAAAAAAAGCCGCGTTTATCTACTGCCTTTATGCAAGGCGATCAAGATAAAACTCGACTTTTGATGTTTTATTTTACAATTTCATCATCGTTCTACCGTCACCTGATCCGCATCGATCCAACTACTTGCTTTATAACGTACTCCTGAAGCCAGTGCCCAAAACGACACATCTTCATCAGATATAAACAATTCATTTTTACTATCCCAGTAAACCAGAATCCTTCCGCCGCTTACCTGCTTCACCTCTCCGTAAAAGAATCCTACCGACACTCGATCTCCTGCCCGGACAGCCTTGCCGTTCTGATCGATCGGTTTGTTATTTGAAGGTGATCCGTTGTCTGAAGGAGCGGAAGGCTTATCGTTTTCGTCACCAACCGGAATGAAATACTCACTGTAATCGCTTGGAATGCTGCTGAATTTCCCATGATACAAAGCAATGACCTGATTGTTTTTATCCCATACAAGCTTCAGGCCCAGATTCTCGCTGACAACTCGAAGAGGTACCATTGTTCTTCCATCAATCGTTTTAGGAGCGGCATCGAAAGTCACTTTGCTGCCATTCACAAATCCGACCCGACGATTCAAGTACATCACGACTTTATTTTTATCGAGGTTTATCGTAATCTTCTTCTCTGATGCGGCCCATTGTACGGAACCCCCAAATTCCCGAATGATATTGGAGACAGGCAGGTAAACACGATTGTCGATCACGGTAGGCGCGGCGTAAGTCGACGGATCAATTAACGTCGAATATTCAGCATCATCCACGAACATTCCACTATGATCAATCTTCAAAATAATACTTTTAGGAGTTGCTGCGGCCCAACCCAATTCTGGCATTGCGCTTACGCTTAGCATTACAATAATACCGAGCGCTATAACCTTTTGACTCCATCCTGTAAATCGTCGTACATTCTGTTTCTTTTCCAATCCTCTTCCCTCCGATTTATAAATATTATTTTGTTATCTTATTCAGTTAGCTTTGTTCGTGACGACAATCAGATGCGTATAGCTTCCACCCAACGTATTTTCGACTTCCGTGCGTCCGATCGGGTATCCGGTCATCGTCACGGTCTGACCAACTTGAATTCCGCCACTGGGTACCATAATAAAAAATTCGACTGTTGTCGTTCCGTCGTTCGCTGTTATGACTACATCGGATTGGCGTCCCGCTTGGTAATCTTCGCTGCCGGGCGGGAAATCCTGAACATCTTCAACCGTACCTGTAAAAATAAGCGCTCTCCCGTAATAATTCCAAGGTGTCTTGAGCACCTCTTGCGCCGGAACAGTTTCTCCGTCAGGTATAGTACCAAGCGCATTTACTAAATCGACCGCCAAGTAAAGGTTTCCGTTCTCCAGTGCATCGGGTTCTTCCATGTTCCACTCCGGCGTCAGCCGTTCATCTGTTGGAGCCTCAGCTGGTTCAGCATCTTCTATCGCAATTTCTTCCACCTCTTCTACTGGCTCAGCGGGTTCTGCAGGTTCCTCAAGTTTCTTTGCGTCATTTCGCTGTGTAGTCACAGCTTTGCTGTCTGTTGTCTGATTTTCCGTTGTTGTGCCAATTACGATAATTAATACAATCAAAGCCGCTCCGTAAGTCAACAGAACTTTTCCACGTTTCCTTTTCTCAGGATTTCCCCAACGAATTACTGCCGAAGGCTTTATAAGTCCAATCAAAATCGCTACAGCGCAAAACATAATCAATAACCCTAATACCGTAGTCACCTTTATCACATTCCTTTTCTTTGGTGTACTTCTCACTTAGATCTTCCAAGCTCCGACAATTCCAGCAGCATTCGAAAAATCTTATCGTACATCTGCTGTTCGCGAGGAGTCAGTTTTTTTAATTCTTCGGCGATTTTCTCGGGAATATCTCCCTCGTCGAAGTCAGAAGGATCTCCTTTACGTTTTTCCAGCAGTTCCCCTTCGCCGATGCCAAGTGCTCCTGCAATTTTCGCGACGATAAAGACGCTTGGAGACTGCCTGACTCCTCGTTCGATCTGTCCCAAGTACGAAGTATCGATCTCCGCTTTTTCCGCTAGTTTTTCCTGCGTCATATGCTGCTGTTTTCTGAGCTTGCGTATTTTTTCTCCCAAATGTGCATCTTTCGAACCAGAAATCCCCCTCACCGCCTACTTTACTTTGTGTCTTTCCTCATCATAGAATAAGAAGGAAATTTTACCCACGGACGAAATCCTCTGCCAACCGTGACGATCGTCACTATTCACTTTCCTTTCCGGCTTGAATCGAGTTTAGCATGGGTATTTTGGGGGTCTTGAAAAAGAGATTTGATTTTGCAAGAAGGTTTCCGGGATGCAAAAGCCGTTTCCGCGCGAAAAATTTCATTTCCCGTACACAGCGGACACAAAACAGACACATATTCATCAAGGCTTAACATCGCTTGCCAAAAGAAAGACACATATTGTTCACAATTAGACCTATATGACTTAAGCAAAGGAGCTTTACAGCGATGGGGAGAAGTCGAGCTTTACATAAGTTCATGATCGATACTTGCGATTTTCAATTTGAATTCATGGAAATTTATAAGGAGTGGAGCCTTGAAGCTATTCTGAGGGCGACAGATGTAGGACAGCCGCTGCGGGACGCCTGTTTGTACCTTGGGTTGGATACGGAGCTGGTCGAGCACGAGGTTAAAATCCATGCATTGCGTCAGTTGTACGAGGAATTTTCGCACTTGACCGTACGAGAGCAAGATTTGATGATCCAGTATGCCGATCATACGCTGCTCGGTCATGAACTCGGCGAACTGTTGGAAAAGAATCAGTTCATGGACCCGCGGGCCTGGCTGGAGGCTTTCGAGAACTCCATTTTATATTTGAACGATCAAGGGATCGGAGCCGGCGCGTTTCCGTCTTCTTCCGAATTGAGCGAACAGCAAAAAGAAGACGCCGTTAAGCGCCTCTGTGCGGAACCGATGCCGCTGGAGTTCGATATCGGACCGACAACGCCCGATCGAGATGCCAGATTGCAGTGGAAATGGAGCGAAATCGGCCGCCGTCACGGCTCCGGTTATCGCTTTTTCACCCGGTTCGTCCGACAGGATTGGCTGCTTCGTCCGCATCATCAAGATGTAGCCAAAGATAATCGGCGGGAGCGCCTGCGCGAACAACATGCTTATTTTCGAAGCGTCTTGAACGACATGGCAAGCGATCTGAATATTGAACGGGATCTGGAATTGTACGAAACCGAATGGAATACGCATTATCTGGAATACGCCACGGCATGCATCTCGCATGTAACAGCCTCCGTGAACGACGATCGCGAGGAGGACGAAGAGTTCGATCCGGCTCTGGAGAAGCGCAAATGGGCTGCCGTTGTAAAGATCGCTTCGCTGTTTACGCTGGTCAAAAGTCATAACCTTCGTCTATTACTACTGGATAATCTGGTACAGGACGTACCGTTTAATTTTGAAGACGCGGCCGAGCTGACCGGTGTAGAGTATAGCGACTATAAGATGCACTTTCTGGAACCGGAGACAGTCAAAGAAGATCGGCCCGCGCTTTATATGATCATTTTGTTTATCGCGGAGTTTGCTCTTCGGCCTTATCTTAGGGACCGGTTGCGTGAATCCTGCTTGTATTTCGGAGAAAAAGCGATGGATGCGACTCAAGATATCGAAGACGGCGACGAGGAAGAGTTGGTTGCGCTGAAGCGACGCCTGATTCCACTGGTACTGCTGAGTGACTTGTACGATGATGAAGAGGTTCAAAAAATATGGAATCCGGATACCGCTGCGGAAACGTTTGGCGAGGATCCTTTGCCGGACTCTGAAGAAATTTTTCTGAACCTTTATAAATGGACCTATAAGCTTAATAAGACCCATGAACGCGGCAAATTATTCGGCGCGGCTACCCGGGAATTTCTGTCTTACGGGCTGCATCGAAACATCAATACGGCAACCGGGTTAATTCATGCAGTCGAACCGTTCGAACAGGCGTTCAAGACATTCGTCGGCATCAAAGCGCGGGATTTGGACGTGGATGACATTGATAAGTTGATCGAACTCTTATAGAAAAAAGGATCGCACCCTGTTTGCCGGGAAGCGATCCTGATCAGCTTTCCCCTTCAATCCATGTACATCGCCCATCTCCGATCCATAATCATCATATACTCGGCATGTTCGTCTGCATCGAGTTTGGTAGAGACAAGGTGAATCTTCTCGGCGTCTTCTTGGCTTCCCGGCGGCAAATCCTTCATCGGATCGGTCAGCAGCTTTTTATTTTCCGAATCGTAGAAGTAATCCAGAAATCCTGAACCGGGCGAATCCATATGCTGATCTCCGTACAACTGGATCATTTCCTCCCGGGGCATGCCGACTTTGGCGCCGCGCGCCGTCCGGTACTGCTCTGCCGATCCTTCCAGCAATTCGATAGCGGCGACTTGATCGTTTCTGTAGAACACTCGGATCCCTTTCTCGTAAGAAACGTGATTCGGAGTAACTTCTTCGCCCGCATTCCCTGCGACAGCTTCTGCTTCTTCCCGGCTGTCTCCGTAACAAATCCGCGATTTCGAATTCTCCGCTTTTACGACGCACATATCCTTTTCCGAAAAAACATTGGGTTCGAATGAAGCTTCTTCCGATCCGCATCCGGTTACTGACAGCAAAAATGCACCAGCCAGCAGTCCTATTCGTTTCATCGCTTCCTCATCTCCTTATGTACGAACTTTAACCAAACGCCCTCAAGCCTACACCGATTTCCCGCAGGAATTGTCCGGTGTTCGTCTTGAGGGCGTATAGAGTCATATGCTAATCAGTTTTGTCGTAACCTGCTTACGGAGACACCATACCGCCGTTCGCATTCAGCGTCTCGCCCGTCACGTAACTGGACTCCTGGCTCGCCAGGAACACGTACGCCGGCGCCATTTCGACCGGTTGTCCCGGACGGCCGAGCGGCGTTTGTGAACCGAACTCAGGCAGCGCGTCCGGCGGTTGACCGCCCGCGACTTGCAGCGGCGTCCAGACCGGACCCGGCGCGACCACGTTCACGCGGATGCCTTTCGGACCGACCTGCTGCGCCAGCGCTTTGCTGAACGTGTTGATCGCGGCTTTGGTCGTCGCGTAATCAAGCAGGATTTCCGACGGGCTGTAAGCTTGGATCGACGACGTGTTAATGATCGAGCTGCCCGGCTTCATATGCTTGATCGCCGCTTTGCACAGCCAGAACATCGCGTACACGTTCGTTTTGAACGTCTCGTCAAACTGCTCCGTCGAAATCTCGTCGATGCTTTCGCGGAACTGCTGCTTGCCCGCCACGATCGCCAGAATGTCGATGCCGCCGAGTTCCTTCACCGCCGTCTCGATCAGGTTCACGCAGTAGCTTTCGTCCTTCACGTCCCCCGGCAACGCTACCGCTTTGCGGCCTTCGGCTTCGATCAGCTTCACGACTTCCTGCGCGTCCGCTTCTTCTTCCGGAAGGTACGACAGCACGACGTCGGCGCCTTCTCTCGCATAGGCGATCGCCGCGGCGCGGCCGATGCCGCTATCCGCTCCGGTTACGACCGCTTTGCGGCCGACGAGACGTTCCTTGCCGACGTAACTGGTTTCGCCCGAATCGGGGATCGGCGTCATATCTTTCTGAAGGCCCGGGCCTTCTTGTTGTTGTTCGAATTCGGGTCCGGCTTTCGTAAACTGGGTCGTCGGGTCCTGCATCTTGTAAATGTCGCTCATGTTGAAAGTCCTCCTCAGGTATACGAATTGGGTGTTCCGTCTTGTTCTCGTCTTTTATGTAACCTCGGCGCTCCCGATTTAAACGAGCATGTTTCGGGTATTTTACGCCGCCTTTATTTTTTCGAAAAAGCGTCACTTTATCCGGGTTTATCCGAACTTTCGCCTGAAACCAAGTTTATTCGCGGACCAAGACGTTTAAGGAAAAAGCAAACCCCGATTTCGGGAAAGGAGCGATTCATCATGTCCAACTTGCGCGAACATGCCACGACCTCCGATCCAAAAGCGGTCGAAACCGTACGCGATCTGATCGAAGATATCGAAACGGCGATGCTGACTACCGTGACCGACGCGGGTCTCGTATCGCGGCCGATGAAAACCCAACATATCGAATTCGACGGCGATCTGTGGTTTTTGACGAAAAAGGACACGGCGAAATACGATGAAATTCTCAAAGACCCTCGCGTCAATCTGGCCTATGCGGGCAAGTCGTACGTCTCGATCAGCGGACGCGCCGAATTCGTCGAAGACGACGCGCGCAAAAAGGTGCTATGGAACAAAATGTACGAGAAGATTCTCGATACGCCTTACGATGATCCGAATCTCGTGCTGATCCGAGTAACCGCGGAAACGGCCGAATATTGGGAAAGCGGCAGCGCCGTGAAAATGATCTCCCATCTGCTGAAAAAGGCAGTCGGCAAAGGCTCCGATCCGAAGTCCGAACCGGGTCTCAACGAGACGGTCGATCTGACTTCCGTGCCGAAGTCTTAAAGCAACGGATATTTCCGCACTTCGATAAAAGGCCGCAACATAAAAACGGGACCTTCGCGTATGCGAAGATCCCGTTTTGTCGTGCTTATCTGGCACATACCGCTCGTTTCATTCGCATCGACTCCGAACGAAGCTGGCTCAGCGGCTTGGGCCGCGAAAAATAATAGCCCTGCATGTGAATGCAACCGAGCGTCAGCAATAAGTGATGCTGTTCGTCCGTCTCGACGCCTTCGGCGATAACGGACAAATCCAATTCCTTCGCCATGGCGACCACGCCGCGAATCATGGCTCGGCTTATCCGATTGCTTTGCGCATTTTGCGATAGAATCCGGTCGATCTTCAACGTCGTGATCGGAAGTTCTTGCAGCAGGCCGATTCCCGAAGAGGATTGGCTGCCGAGGTCGTCGAGCGAGAAGGTTACGCCCAATTCACGAAGCTGAAGCAATTGGGGCAAAATATGCGAAGCGTCCAGACGCTGCGTCGTTTCGTTCAGCTCGATCTCGATTTTGCCGGGCGAACAGCCGGTCTCCGCGAACACGTTCATCGCTTGTTCGACGAAATACGGATCGCGCAGCGACTTGACCGTAATATTGACATGAATGCGTTCAGCGGGACGCAGCACATGCTGCGCCATGCAGGCTTCACGCAGCACCCATAGATCTACCTGTTCGATCAGACCGGCTTCTTCAGCCGCTTCGATCGCTTCAACGGGAGATACGCTCCCGCGCGTCGGATGATTCCAACGAAGCAGCGCTTCGTAAGCCAGCGCGCGCCCGAACTCCCCTTCGACGATCGGTTGAAAATGCAACTCCAACTCGCCGCCTTGCAGCGCTTGGCGCATATCCAATTCGGCCTGCTGGTCTTCGATCCGGAAAATGCTTACGCCGGCTTTGCCGCCTTTTTTGATCCGGTACATCGCGGTATCCGCCCGTTCGATGTATTCGCGCAGCGAATCGGCTTCCAGGCAGACGCCGATCGACAGCGTCGGCGGTTCCTCTTCGTCGGCCAAAGGCAGTTCTTGTTCCCGAAATTCCCGAACCAGGCGGTCAACCGCCTGCTGCACGCGCTGGGAGTCGTCGGTCGGTAACACGATCACGAACTCGTCGCCTCCGTAACGGCATAACAGCCAGTCGTCCCCGGCCGCTTTGCGGATCGATTTCGCAAGAGACTGAAGCACCCGGTCGCCGGTCGTGTGACCGTAACCGTCGTTAACTTCCTTGAAATTGTCCAGATCCATAAAGATCACTGCCGTCGGCAGATCGGCCAGTTCGCGTTCATATAACGATTCGAGCGCGCTATAACGTAAAAACCCGGTCAGATCGTCGAAATAAGTCGTCTCCTCCAATTGGATCAGACCCGATACGACGGACGCGACATGCAGCAACCTCTCAGCATCTTCACCGGTAAAAGCATGATCCCGATCAAGCGCGCAGATCGTTCCGTACAAGTCGCCGTTTTTCAGATGGATCGGTACGCCGAGAAAACTCGCTTTGCCAAGGTCCGAAGTGATCGGCATTTCCCGCGTCAGCGGCGAGCAGGTCGTGTCTTCGATCATAACGGGACCGTCTTCCTCGCCGACCAAACTACAATAAGATATCGAATAAGGCAGCACGCTTCCTTCTTGAACCAGCTCTTCGTCGCGGTTCGAGACACTCAGAATCGTATTTTGCCTGCCGTTGTTATAAGCCATAAAAAAGGTGTTCGCATCGATGACGGAGTGCAGCAGCGAGAACAGCGTCTTGGACGTAACCCGAATCAAGTCTTCACGCTGTTCCTTCATCGGTTTCATATTAAGCCTCCATGAGTCTAAGGATATAGTGATTTTAGGTACATAAGCCCATTATAAACCAAAAGCAGGAAAGCGTCATCTTTCATTTAGCCAAAATTTTCTACTTTTTTCGCGATTTTTCCTGTATTTTCGACTTCGGATGTTTAAATTCTTTTAAATTCAATTTTTTACGAGTAAATTGTGCGGTTTTCAGCGATTTCGCTTTAATCCTCCACTCATGACAAAGACCGTATTTCTTCCGTCAAAAACGGAAAAAACACGGCCGCTTTAACCTATTACCCTTTCAACTCTTAATCACAGGTTTACGTTTTCCTGAAACGCACACGCTTTAGGTACGATTCCGTCGGAGAATTCGTACATGGGTCAAGTACGAATTCTCAGGAGAGCGTATTCCTACCTTTAGTGTTGACAAGGGACTATTTGCTTGATTCCGATCCGAGCTTCGTCGACTTGCATAAAGGATTATGCCTTCGGCTTTCCCTTCTTATTCTTTTTCAATTCGGCTGCGGCAAGGCTTTCTTCTACGCGCAGTCGAACCATTCGTCTGATGAGTTCTTCGGGCAGCGGCTGATCGAACGGAAATTGGACAGATCCCTTCGCATTCTTATAGACAGCAAGCTCCTTCGCGAAGGCATCAATCCCGCTTGGCGTCGGATAAAAACCGATATGCCCTTTGAAGCCGCCAAAATGGACCAGATTACCATGCAAGGTGAACGTAGGCATGCCGTAACTGATCTTCTCTCCCGCCTCCGGAACTTCTTCCCGAATGATACGGCGCAGCTCCGAAAGTCTGCGCTGTACCTCTTCTGAAAAATCCGCAATATAAGCATTGACGGCAGCGACTCCAGGGTCGATCTCCTTCATATGATCTCCCTCCGTTTCTTTTCCCGATACTTGCTCGCTCTCTTGCTTCATTCCATCATAATCGAATACGATCAGGCGCTCAATCCATTCCTGTTATTCTTTTTCAAGATAGCAAAAAAGCCGTATTTGCCTTCATGCTAACATGGAAGCAAATACGGTTTGATTCTTCTTCGATGACTTAGCGCCTTTATCGCTTAGGTGATTGAAGCCTTATAAATGGACTCTACGGAACGTGCCAATGTTTCATTAAAGTCGGCTTCGGTTTGACCGAAACTCAGACCTTCCGCCAACGCCCGAGAGAAACTGGCAATAAGTCCGGGATTGCGCGCAAGATGCTCATTGGCTTCCTTCTGCGGAAATCCGCCTGAAAGAGCCACGACGCGCACGACATGCGGGTCCTGCATCAGCTCGCTGTAAAAGCCGTCCTCAACCGGAATCGATAGTTTCAGCATCACCCGGACATCAGGGTCAAGAGCAGCAAGCTGCCGGTTAAGCTCCGCTTTCAACAACCGTTCCGATTCTTCCCGATCTTCGCTCAAAATGTTGACCTCCGGCTCGATGATCGGGATCAGTCCCGCTGCAAAGATTCGCTTGCCGACTTCGAATTGTTGATCCGCGACCTGCTTGATTCCTTCCGCGTTCGCTTCATGAATAACGGAGCGCATTTTCGTGCCGAAAATCCGCTTGTCCGCGGCCCGCGCCAAAAGCGCATCCAGATCCGGCATCGGTTTCATGAGCTGCACGCCATTTTCCTGTACGTCGAGTCCTTTGTCCACTTTGAGAAACGGAACGACGCCTTTGTTTTCCCACAGATAATCCGCGGTCGATTTCCCGTCGATTTCGCGGTCCATCGTGTTTTCGAACAGGATCGCGCCCAAAATATGCTTGGAATCGAACGCCGGGCTTTGAATGATCCGCGTCCGCATCGTATGCACCGCGGTAAACATGCCTTCCTCGTCCGTATAGGCGTCTTCGGCGACTCCGTATTGCAGCAGCGCTTTCGGCGTACTGCCTCCGCTCTGATCGAGCGCTGCCACGAATCCTTTCCCCGTCCGCATCCGCTCCAACTGTTGCTCGTTCATTTCCAATCTCCCCTTTCGAATGTTCCGTACTCCGAATGCAATGCCCGCCGGTCGGGCTCCTCTATCCATTACCCGCCCAAGCCGCTTGCGCTACTGTTCGAATCCGTCTTTTTCCAACTGAGGATATGGTACACTTGAAGAAGGAGTTTTCTCCGACGAATTTTGAAGACAGGGGTGCAGTGATGAATCCGACAGACTTGAATCTACTTCAATTATTAGCAACCAACACGCAATCCGTCAAAAAGGAGTTCGCCTGGCACAACATAAGCATTTCAAGGCTTGCTGCCATGCTGTACGCCGCCGAAGACCGGACCGCCGATCCTTCGGCACTCCGAAACATCCACGATATGATCAAAGAAAATACAGGCGCCTTCTCGATATTCCGCGGCACGTTATCTGTCGCGATCGCAGCCATGCTGTCGTTGGCGGATGATCCGCAGCATCGCCTGGATGATACATTGAACACCTACGAACAAATGAAAGCACATAAATTCAAGCCTTCGGATCATCTCGCCATGGCTGCCTACGAAATCACGCAGCATACGAAGCCGGAACAACGCGAAGCGGTCATTCGGCGAACCCGAATCTTTTACGACGGCATGAAAGAAAATCACCGCTTCCTGACTTCCCACGACGACTATGTATTTGCCGCAATGCTCGGTCTATCCAATCTTGACCCGGAGCCGGCGTTGAAGCATATGGAGCAGCTTTATGCCGAATTGAAGCCCGAACTGCGCGTCAGCAACGGTTTGCAGTCCCTGACTCAACTGCTGGTGCTCGGCGATGCGGATTGGCATGCGACGGCTCGTCTGCACGAATTGCGCGAAGCGTTCAAGCAGCGAAAAATCCGGATGGATCGGGACTTTACGCTGCCGTCGCTCGGCTTGCTCGCTTTACTGCCGATCGACGTGCGGGTAATTGCGGACGAGATCGAAGAAAACATCGCCTATATCCGAACGCAAAAAGGCTACGGCGCTTGGTCGGTCACGGATCGGGAGTTGCTGCTGCTCATCTCGTCCTTGTATATCTCGCGCAGTGTAGGAGAAGCCCGCCAAGGCCTTTCCACTTCGACCGCGTCTACGGCGCTGACCAACCTGGTGATTGCGCAGCAAGCCGCGACGATCGCCACCGTAACCGCGATCGCGGCGGCAAATTCGGCTGCTTCGTCGAGTTGATCGGGTACTATTCCAGCACGCGAATGCGTTCTACGGTTTTCGTGCCTTCCGCATACCAGACCATAACAATCTGACCTGCTGTCAGTTCAGAAGCGCCGTCAGTCGCAGTATCCGAGGCTTCGCCTGGCGTTCTTGTCGATTCCCGTGAAGTTCCGGCGCGCGATCCGCTGTCTCTATCACCTTGGCGGCCGCCGGATCGATTCGACATGCCGGAGGAGATATCAACGTCTCTGCTCAACACAAGTTGCTGTTCTTCCCCTGTCGCCAGCCATTCGCTTTGCCCGTCAGCAGCTCCGCCCGGCGACCGCGCCCCGTCTCCGGTAGCTGTCGACCCCCGTTCCAGCAGTTCCAATGTCACGGTATCTCCGTTTACGGCCGTTATTCTGCCGATTAGATCCGAGTCAATCGCTTCGCGCATTCCTCCCGTATTTCCGCCGAAGCCGCCGCCCGGCATCCCCATTTGAACATTGGCGCCTCCAAGACCCGAACCGTTTCTAAAAGCTGTTGACGTCGTGCTCGGAATGTTTTGAGCGGTAATCGCGTCGCAGGCGGCAAGCAGCATGGAGAGCGCGAGTACGGAAGCCGACGCTCCGATTCTTTTTTTACCCATGGATCTCTTCCTCCTTATCCAGCGATAAACGTTTGCCGAATGCGGTGTTCGCCAGCAGCGCAAGCGTGTCCTTAAAGCCCAGGTACGACAAAATAAGCAGCAGCGGGTAGACCGGATACAGATAACGGGACTTGATCTCCCATAGCAGATAAAACGCGATAAAGCCCAGCAGCACGAGCACGAGCAGCACCTCCGCATAGCGCCGGGCGCGAATGCCTGTCAGCAATCGCGCTGCCGCCAACGCGTACATCGAGATCGTGGACGCGTACAGCACCCATAACAGACCGGAACGCGCGGCCGAATCGCCTTCGAACAGCTTGGTCAGCCAGGTATCGTAGCTGTAGCTGCCGGAGATCGGCGAAGCGCCGAAGCTTCTGCCGGATGACGAAGCATTCCCGATTCCGTAGCGGTCGATCTGGTAGGTGCCTTCCGTCCAGACCCAGACCAGCTTTTTGTAGTACATGCCGATCAGCTCACCCGGAGTCGCCTCCGATAGCTTTTCCCGAATCGAGGCTTTGTACAGTTCGGCGCTCTCGGCTTTATCGTAATCCGCTTCATTCTGGTAAATCCGATAACTCTCCATATTGTCCCAGAATCCGAAGCGTTCCAGATTAATGCCCATGTTGAGCCACATATAGACGGGCGCGGAATTGGCGGATGCCGATTCTTCGGTGGCTCCCGTCGCTTGAAGCGACAGATTTTGCGTCCATGCCGGCACGTTGAATAATGCACCCAGCACCAACAGCGACAGCAGGCTTCGGCGAATGCCGATCTTTCGAACCGCGAGCAAAATATAGATGGCCGAGGCAATCAGGATAAGCGTGCCGATCCCCCGGAAATAGTTGCCGAGCGCCAGCAGCACGGCAGCGAAAACGATATAGCGGAACCGTTTCGTTTTTACGAACCGAATGACGAAATAAATAGCCGAGGTCAGCAGCGCCGTGCCGATGACGTCGTTGTAGATGAGGTTGGGCATAAGCAGCGACGGCACGTAAAACGCGGCCAACGCCAGCACGACATAATCGTTCCCTTTTTCCCGGCCGACCAACTCCCGATGGATCAGGTAGATCATGAAAGTCGTCAGCAGCGAGAACAGAATATTGAAAACCTTGATCGTCACATAATTATCCGGAAAGATCGCCAGCAGCGTCTTCAAGTAAATCACGGTGGAAAAGTTGAACGGAAACATATGCAAATATCCGCCCGCGTCGAACGTCGAATAATCATTTCGGTACAGCATGTCGAGCGCTAATGACAATACTGTCTGCGAATCGTCGGTCGGCAGTCTGGGCAGCAGGAAGATCAACGCAAGCTGCAGCAGCAGCGATGCGCCCAGCACAATCGGCACGACGAGTGTCGCGCGATAGCGATTCAGCTTGCGGCAAAACCGATACCCGACCAGCGCCAGCGCAAATAAGACGATCATCAGCAAAATGAGCACGATCGGCTGTTGGGTATTCAGTATCGGATTATCGCCGTAAGCAGCATAATTATATTCGGCTCGGACGAAGAAAGACGAGACGACGAACAAGCCGAAGAATACGGTCAGAATCAGGTAAAAGGATTTTTTCAACACTTGCGGCATGGTCCAGCTCCTTCGCGGAAATTCGTTCGGTCAACGTTCAGTATAGGCAACGAGTCTGAAAATAAGCTGAAATTCAATGCGTTAAAATGAAAAAAGCGGCCCGCCGATGTAATCGGACGATGCCGCGAGTCCCTTGTCAACGCTAAAAGCAAGATTACGTTCAACCTTCCGCAGGCTCCAAACGGATCGTTTCCGAGCGTTTGCCGTTGTTCCAAATCAGCAAAAGTTCCACGCTGCCGGCATCGTCGGGTCTGTACTCCGTCGTGACCAGATCGCGAAGCAAATACACGCCGTTTTCCGGCGCTTTTTTCACGACCATGCCTCCGCTGCCCGATTCGATATCGACGCCGTAATACGAATATTTCACCTCGCCGACCGGCGCCGGGCCGGTACCTTCGTACGAAGCGGTCAAGCGTGCCCGCAAACGCCCTCCGTCTTCGGGTACGTACATCGAATATTCCGCCGACCAGGCTTCGCCTTCTCCTTCGTAATCCCGCATGTCCGACGTTTGCGCCGTATCGGATTTCGCCGTTTGAGCCTGCGGTTCGGATGCGTTTTCCGTCGCATTCCCGCAGCCGCCGAGCAGAGCCATGATTCCCAAAGCTGCCATCAGTCTTTTATACATATCGGTCTCCCCTCCGCGACGGCTCTTTCCGTTCCCCGATCATCGCGCCTCTTACGTTATTTGTAACCGTTTTGGCGCACGAAAAAACGAACCGAAAGTCCCATTTACGGTTCGTTTTGATTTTTTTCATACCTTAAGACCTATCCCGTCTACCCCATCATTTCTGCTGACATCCATTCCCCGTCAGCGCTTCGACGAACGCAGATCGAATGTCCCCAGAACAAATCGCCGTCTTCGTACCATAACGTCATTTCTTCGTCTTCATCCAACGTCAGCGATTCGAGCGTCATCCGTCCGGCAAAATCGTCTTCCGTCAATTCTTCTTCGTTCTCGTCCAGCCAAGAGTCGTTTTTAACTTCCAGCAGCTGCTCGGCCGCATAACGACGGGCTGCCAGATCCAACGAGGCTAGTTCTTCCGTTAGTTTCTGCAAGGCGGGAACAAGTTCGAGCGCCCGCTCCCTTTCGGCCGACTCCAGGTTGAGCGTAACCGCGCGATCTTCGAGATGCGTTTCTCCGCCGAACCATTGATACTCGGATTCGAAGACCAACGTACCGCCGTTCCACGGAATCGGCGGATTGTCGGCAGCGGTTCGCTTGACGGGAGGCGGCGGCACGACCGTTTGCTCCATGGCGTAAAAAGCTTGCTCGATCTCCTCTTCCGTCGCTCCCGTCATCAGGATGTCCAACTCGCGGAAAGCCATGCCCATCTGGCGCTGCGTCGCTTTGACAATGCGCCCTTCTTCCGATTCGAACACGAAACGTCCGTCTTCGCCTTCTTCGTCTTCCTCATACCCGATTCGCTTCGGGACAAAGGAAGGCGGGATCGGGATATGCGTCCAGGAAGATCCGCCCGAAGGAAAGCAGCGGTAAAGATCGGCGCATAGCAAAGATTCGGCTCCGGACTCCGTTTCTTTGTTCAGCACGCGGATTCGGCCGTCCGGTTGACGGAAAGCATGTTTGGGCTGAATCAGGACCACTTCGGCGTCGTCGGACGAGGAAGCATGCAGCGCTTGGATTTCGGAAAGTTTTTGGATGGCTTCAGGTTTGCATATGTAGGCGTTTTGGACGAGTTGCAGCGTTGCGGTTGTGTCGTGGTACATGGGGGAACACTCCTTTCTGGTTGTTATTATGATAGCACTTTTGCTCGGGGTGGCGCTGCGGGAGAAATTCGTTCGAGGCGCTGTCTCACCCGGAAAAGTCAATTGAATTTTTAGTGGAGTTTTCCGGGTTCAAAGGCGTCTCTCACTGAATTTCTCCCTTCGCTGGGCTATCGTTTTTTGTGGGGGAAGTAGGCAGGTCCTATGCGTGGTCAACCTGTTTTTTCTGATATAAAAATCACTTAACTCTCTACTTTCTTTTGCTTTCAAAAGTTTAAAAAGTCTTTAAATACTTAAACAACCTGCTTTGAGGCTTGTTTATGAGATTTTAGTGAAAAAATTCACTAACTATGTCGAATTTCGATGCTATACTCGGACCGACGAGAAGGAAGATGATTGGCCTTTTCGAAAAAGAGAGGTTCAGGGGGTAAGAATGATGGGACGAAAGAATAAGACTTTAACGATTCTGCTGATGTTGGCGTTGTCGGTGATGCTGGTGATCGCGGGGTGTGGCAGTTCGGCGGGGACGACTCAAGAAGCGGCCGGAGCGGATAGCGCCAAGGTAGCGGAAGGAACGGCAGCGGATAACTCGACGGCGGGAACGGAATCTGCCGATAAGGAAAAAGAAGAAGCGACGGAAGCCACTTCGGGGGCGTCCGAAATGGTCGGATATACGCCGCTGGATCAGCTTCAGGAGCGTTATGATATCGTTATTATCGGCGGCGGCGGCGCGGGGATGACGGCGGCGCTCGAAGCGAAAGCGGCGGGCATGAACCCGGTCATTTTCGAAAAGATGGAAGCCGCAGGCGGCAACACGCTCAAATCGTCTTCCGGCATGAATGCTTCGGAAACGAAATTCCAGAAGGAACAAGGGATTGAGGACAGCAATGATCTGTTCTTCGAGGAAACGCTGAAAGGCGGCCATGATACGAACAATCAGGAGATGCTTCGTTACTTCGTCGACAACTCGGCAAGCGCGATCGACTGGTTGGATTCGCAGGGCATCACGCTCGACAATATCACGATCACGGGCGGCATGAAGGAAAAACGGACGCATCGTCCGACGGACGGCTCCGCAGTCGGTCAATATCTCGTCAGCGGTCTGGTTGCCGATGTGCAGGAGCAAGGGATTCCGTTGTTCGTGAACGCTAACGTCAAAGAAATCACTCAGGAAAACGGACAAGCTAATGGCGTGAAAGTCGTATTCGACGGCAGCGAAGAGAAAACGATCTCTGCGAGTGCCGTTATCGTGGCGACAGGCGGCTTCGGCGCCAATCAGGAACTGATCAAGCAGTACAGACCCGATCTTGAAGGTTATGTAACGACGAACCAACCGGGCAGCACGGGCGACGGGATCACCATGATCGAAGCGCTCGGCGGCACGGCGGTCGATATGGACCAAATTCAGGTTCACCCGACCGTCAATCAGGAAAAATCGTATTTGATCGGCGAAGTCGTTCGCGGCGAGGGCGGCATTCTCGTCGACAAAGCGGGCAATCGTTTCGTGAACGAAATGGATACCCGCGATAACGTAACGGCGGCGATCACGAAGCTGGACAACCGCGAATCGTACCTCATCTTCGATTCCGGCGTCAAATCCCGTGCCAAAGCAATCGAGCAATATGCCAAAATGGGTCTGGTGCAAAGCGGCGATACGATCGAAGCATTGGCCGAAGAAATCGGTCTGCCCGCGGACGGCTTGAAAGGAACCCTCGACGCCTGGAACGAATCCGTAGCCGATAAAAAAGATGCTGCGTTCAACCGCGAAACCGGCATGGACCACGATCTGTCCGGCGCTCCTTACTACGCGGTGAAGATCGGTCCCGGCATCCACTATACGATGGGCGGCGTGAAGATCAACAACAATACCGAGGTGCTGAATACGACAGGCGAAGCCATTCCTGGACTCTATGCGGCCGGCGAAGTCACGGGCGGCCTGCACGGCCAGAACCGGATCGGCGGCAACTCGGTCGCGGAGATCGTGATCTTCGGCCGCGAAGCGGGCGTAAAAGCGGCGGAATTCGTGAAGGCGAATCCGTAATCGACACGAGAATTAATCGTTATACTCCAACAAGCTCGACACTTTCAAAAAAGTTCGGTTCAGTCTGTTCGCAGACGGAAACCGGGCTTTTCTTTTCGCCTTTTTTTACATAAGGCCATCCCTTAATCTCCCCCACGCCCATTGTGCCGCCCGAATCGCCTTTCCTCCGTTTACGCTTACGCTCAAGCTCCTTCTTCGACTGTATGCGAAAGTTCGACCGAGGCGGCTGGGCTTGGATGTCCGGCGAAAACAACGTGCGTAACAGAAGTTGCTGCTCCCGGTCCTTCCGCATTTGCCTCTTTTTCGACGTCCAAAGACCGCAGCGCATAAGAAGCCCTCAGCGCCATGCCCAGACCGATCAGCAAAGAGACGCCGCCGAGCAGAACGCCGATCAATCCGTTATACGTAGACATATCGCGTTCTTGCGCCACCGACAACAATGCCGTCTGCGTCAAAGCCAACGTAAACAGCGAGAACGCCAGATTCGTCAGCTTGATCGCCGTTACCAAAGGTTTTTTCGCTTTGCCCGCGACGAACATTCCGAACACTGCCACCCCGATCTCGGTAAAAGACACGGCCGCGATCAGCAATGCCGCATTCAGCGAATAGGCAGGCGCATGATCGAAGTGCCATACCGCTATGCTATACAGCAGAAAAATCAAACTGGAACCGCCCGTAATCAAGCCCATGTTCAAATAACACAACCATTCCTCTTCGTCTGTTGACTGTTCATCCGTTGACTCCGCTTCCCCAGACTGCCGGGCCTTGTTGTACATGCGATGACTCCGAACCGCCGCAAGCTTGGCCGTCGCCATCCCCGCATTGCAAAACGCATATAAACATAGCAGCAGCGAAGCTCCGAACAATCCGAGTGCCAGCTTCGCTACCGCAATCAGAATGTTAAATCCCGCCGAGCAAGCCGCAAAGCGGATCTGCCGCTCCAGTCTCCCCGCCGTCACCGCTGATCACCCGGGCCATAACGAAACGACGTTCCATCCCCATGCCAAAAAGGAAAGTCGGGCAAAACAAGCTGATCCAACCCGCCGGCCAATAGTCCTATGCCGCCCGCCAGCACTCCGGCCGCAAGCAAAATGGAGGCCAGTTTGAGACGCGTCCAAGCGAAGCGGCGTGGTTTTTGGGCAGGAGTCCCCAATGTTTCGTCCATGCCGGAGAGCCGAGGAACAGTTTTGCGAGGACGCCCGGAAGCCATCCGCATAAAGCCGCTTGCCGCGGCTCCCGCCCCGATCAGAAACAACATCATGATCCCCAACGCGAAAAAACCTCCGCCGAACGCCAGCATCGTCGCGCCCATCCCCTGTTCGCGGTTCGTCAGTCCCGTCCACAAGCCGCTTCCGCCCGCGATCGCCGATCCGGCCACCGCGCAATATCCGGTGACCACCATCCCCCATCCCCCCGCAAAAAAGAGCAGCCGCATCAACAGAAACATCATTTTGAACGGAAGCAGAAACGGCGCGAAGATCGACTTGATCACGATTTCCGGCTCTTCCTTTTCCGAGCCCTGCCAACCGCGCCCCTCTCGCTCGTTCTCCTCCATTCTCCAGTTATCCGCATGTCGCATAAGCCACTCTCCCTCTGTTTTTTTCCAGAATAACGCCGCATTATAAATCGAAAATAAACGCCTGCCCGGGATCCGTTTATCTTCCGTTTAGCTTGGCGGGCTATATAATGAAAAAAGAAAGGGGTGGGCGGATTTGTTCCATATTTTGATTGCCGAAGATGATCGCAACGCCAATAAATTGATGAGCGCCGTTCTGCGAAACGAAGGGTATACGGTGACCTGCGCTTTCGACGGACGCGAAGCGCTGGAGAAGCTGGAAAGCCACCAATTCGACCTGATCGTCGCCGACGTGATGATGCCGCATATCGACGGATACGAGCTGACGCGCATGCTGCGCGAGGCTCAGTACCGACTGCCGATCCTGATGGTCACCGCAAAGGAATTGCCGGAGGACAAGCACAAAGGCTTCCTGGTCGGAACCGACGATTACATGACCAAGCCCGTGGATAAAAAGGAGATGCTGCTGCGGATTCAAGCGCTGCTGCGACGTTCGCAAATCGTCAATGAGCGCCGCATCGCCATAGGCGGCGTGACGCTGAATTACGATGCGCTGAACGTATCGCGGGGAGACGAGGTCCAAGCGCTCCCGCCGAAAGAATTTTACCTGTTGTACAAGCTGCTCGCGTATCCGGGACAGGTGTTCACGCGCATTCAACTGCTCGACGAAATCTGGGGACTGGAAACGGAAAGCGCGGAGAACACGATTACGGTGCATATCAATCGTCTGCGCAAGCGCTTTGAAGCGTACTCCGAATTCGAAATTCAGGCAGTCCGAGGTCTAGGGTACCGTGCGGTGAAGAACGCGTGAAAAAAATCAGATCGTCCGCGTCCACGCTGAGCATGTTTTTGCTGCTGTCGATCAACTTGTTCGTCATCATCTTATTCCTGCTGACGGCTGCGGCTTTTACAAGTATGCTGTTGATCCGTTTGGGCTGGATTCCCGACAACTTCTACGAACAGCCTAGCGTGCCTCTTCTGGTCTTCGCCTATCTGATCAGCGTGTTCATCGGCGTCGCCATTCTGATCATGGTCAACAGCGTGCTGATCAAGCCGCTTCGGCGCATGATCGCGGCCATGAACGAATTGGCGAAAGGCAACTTCAGCACGCGAATCCGTCTGGGCAAAGGCTCGCATTCGCTGGAAATCAACGAATTCGCCAACAGCTACAACAAGGCGGCGGAAGAGTTGGGCGGCGTCGAGCTGCTGCGCAAAGACTTCATCAACAACTTTTCGCATGAGTTCAAGACGCCGATCATCTCGATCAAAGGCTTTGCCGAGCTGCTTCGCGAAGGCGCGGTAACCGAAGAAGAGCGCGACGAGTATCTGGATATCATGATCGCGGAATCCGATCGCTTGGCCCAACTTGCGAGCAGCATTCTGGAATTGTCCAGACTGGAATCAAGCCGCATCGAATCGGAAAAAGAAACCTTCTCCGTAAGCGAACAGGTCCGCCGAGTCATTCTGATGGCCGAAAGCAAATGGTCCGCGCGGGATCTGGACTTTGACTTGGAGATTGAAGAGGCGGACTATATCGGCAGTTCACGGCTCATGAACCATGTATGGGTGAACGTGCTGGACAATGCCATTAAGTTCTCGCCGGACGGCGCGAAGCTGACGATCCGGGTGATCAACGAAGCCAAAGCGGTACGGGTATCGATTCGCGATGAAGGTCCGGGAATGGACGAAGCCACATTGACGCGTATTTTCGATCAATTTTATCAAGGCGACACGTCGCACGCGTCCGAAGGCAACGGCCTCGGGATGACTCTCGTCTATAAGGTACTGCGGCTGCACGAAGCGGACATTCATATCGACAGCGCGCCTGGCACGGGAACGACGGTTACCGTAACGCTTCCCGCACCGTGACGAACGCTCAGCCCGGGTTCAAAGCATCAGCGGCGTTCCCGGGAACCAGATCATCCGCAAACCGTCCAGCGCCAATCCGATCCCTACTGCGGATAAGCCGCTGCCGAGCAGGATCAACACGCAGGTGTTCGCCAGACTTTTTCCGCTGCAGTAAGCTTCTTCCAACGTTCGGTTTTCGATGAATCGATCATTCGGCGACGAGGACGAGCCCTGCATTTTCCGTAAAAAACGACTGCTGAAGCGCAGCGTCAAGCGGCTCAACGGGAGTACCGCCGACAGCAGGATCGCGCCCGCTCCCAGACCCAACAGCATCGCGCCCGGCCCTCCGGCCATATTTTGGATGCCGGCATGGAAGCCGTAGGCGGACATCGAAGCCAAGACGGCCGTGACGAGACTGCCGGATATAATCAGCGCGACATTCAATAGAATATAAAAACTTTTCAGCGCGGTCGCGATCATGTAAAAAGGCAGCATCGGCGGAAGTTCGTTCGTTTTCATGGGTGATCCTCCTTCAGTTCTTCGGTTGATGCCCTTATGTTAACAGCGGAAAATAAATTCAAGGTAAACGATAGATGGGGGGGTTCGAAGCGGGGGCGCTGCGTTGGAGTAGGGGTAAGAAGAGCGAAAATGCTGAGGTTTCTCATCGTTCAACGTCTGCCTCATAGCTTGACCAAGCTACTGGAGGCAGGCGTTTTTGGTTTGTTTCACGGATCAAAACGGATTGAAAGCGCTCTTATTTTTTAGGGGATCGAGGTTGTTTTTCACAGTTTGAAATCGGTCGAAATTTTCTTCTTGACCTGCGTGCGTTTAACTGCGAAAATGAACCGCTGAAACGTTTGTTTGTCGCATTTCCGGCGCCGAAGCCGATATATAAGAATAGTACCTTTTCAACGCTAAACGTAAGGTTGCGGCCGCCCGAAATGCATGCAAAGCGCGTGTATTTCAGGCGAACGCAATCTTCCGATTAAAGCTTATTCTGTTAAGGAGAACCCGCTCATGAAAGCACTTAAAATCGCCGGCCTGTTGTCGCTGCTCATCGTCGGCGGATGCGGACGGATCGCTTCTCCGGGCGATCTGCTGCACGCTCCCAATCTCGCGAACGAAGAACAAGCTTTGTACCGGGCGGTGCAGCCTTTCCTGCCCGCAGGCTACCAGCTCACCACGCCCGACCAATCAGACCAGGGAAGCGCGATTCGCCTGGCCGACCTGGACGGCGACGGTGACGAAGAACTGATCGTTTCCTATAAAAAGCCCGATACCGATTACGAGGTCAACGTCATGATCTTGACCCAGCGCGGCGGCGCCTGGCAAAAGGCCGACCAAATTACGGGCAGCGGGATGAATCTCGATTATCTCGGAATCAAGCCGCTGACGGACCGTTCGTCGTCCGAACTGCTGCTCGGTTACGACAGCGGCGGCTCGGGATTGCCCCGAGAGCTGTTTGTCTACTCCTTCTCTGGCGGCCAAGCCGAAGAAATCTTCCATGAGTCGTACGACCAGATCGCGGTAGGCGACTTGATCGGCAGCGGCATGGAACAGATTGCGGTCGTCCCCCCTGCCGTCGATGCCGAAGATACGCATTCGCAGATTCGTCTGATCGGCGAAAAAAACGGCAAACTGTCCCTGTTGGCCGAGAGTCGAACCGACGGCTCCGTGACCAACATGCAGATCGAACGGGCCGCGACGAATATCGACGGCTTGTTCGCCCAAATCATGAGCACGACCCGATCCGGTTACGCCGTACTGCTGACCTGGGAAAACAATGATCTGGTGAATATCCTGTCCCTTTCGCAAAAGTCTTACGACGCACGCGTGTCCAGACAAGACTTGAAACTGGAAGCTCCCGACCGTAATCCCGATCTCTCCTCTACGGAAAACAAGTGGTGGATTGATTATCCGGCTAAAAATCGGGATGTCGACGGCGACGGCATTTTGGAAACGGCGCTGCCGACTCCGCTGCCGAGCGTCGAAAGCGCGTCCGGCACGCCCCAGCTTTGGAGCGATTCGTATTACCGTTGGAACGGGAATCAAACGATGGAATTCGTCGAAGACCGATTCTGGCAGTGGGGCTACGACCTGCGCATTCCGAGCCGCTGGCTGGGCGAATACCGGATCGAGCTTCCGACCGGCAGCGAAAACGCCGCCGGCGAAGTACGCTTTACCTATTCCGCGAAAAACGATACCGGAAATACCGTTGCTCTGCCCCTGCTGACCTTGCGCCAAATGACGAGCGAGGCGTGGAACGCATTAAAACCCGTGTTGGAAAGCCGGCAAAGCGAATATGTCGTGCTCGGCAGCACTGGCTCGGTGATCCCGGGCAACTCCTCCCTCGTTACGGTTGCTTTGCTTCCGGACGGCAACGGAGATTTGACCGGAAAGGCCGCGCGCGATTATGAAGCGCTCCGTCTCACGATTGCCGAAGTCCATCAGTTGGCGGGAATCAGCGCGGATGACGAAGAGGAGGCGAGCAGCGATGTTGAAAAGCATTAGGGGACGACTTCTGCTTCAGATCGGCCTGCTGCTTCTGACGATCGTAGTGCTGCTCGAAATGATCTTTGCCGCAGCCGTGTCGACGTATTACTTCGACAGTGCCAGGCAGATCGTTCAGTCCCGCGCCGTCACGGCGGCAACCTTGTCCAACCAGTTCATGGAAGGCTACACGCTGCCCGAGCGAGCCCGTTACATTCTGGAAAACCTGGTTCCGAGCGAAAGCAGCCGCGTCGAGGTACTGGATCTGCAAGGACGCACCGTCGTCGATTCCTACGGCTTCTCCTCGTCCAAACGGATCCGGACCGCGGATGTGCGTATTGCCCAACAAGGCGGAGTCGGCAGTTACTCGGGTTATTCCAATGCGTTCAAGCAGCGCATCATGGCCGTATCCAGCCCGCTCGTCAGCTACGGCGAAGTGATCGGCACATTGCGCTTCTCCGTGTCGACGGAACCTTTATACGACGAAGTCGCCAAACTGGTTGTATGGGCGATCGGGATCGGCGCCGCCGTGCTGCTGCTCGGCTTCGGCCTCAGTCTGATCATCGCCCGCCAGATCGTCGGGCCGATCAAGGAGCTTACCGTCATTTCCCGAAAAATGGCGACCGGAGACTTTACAGCAAAAGCCGTGCGCCAGAACGACGACGAAGTCGGCACGCTGGCCGATTCGTTGAACCATATGAACGAAGAATTATCCAAAAGCGAGAAGATGAAAAACGACTTCATCTCGACCGTTTCCCATGAACTGCGCACGCCGCTCACCTCGATCAAAGGCTGGGGCGAAACGCTGGTCGTCGGCGGATTGGATGACGACGAGACGACCCTGAAAGGGCTAAGCGTCATTACGAACGAGACGGATCGGCTGATCGGACTCGTCGAAGACCTGCTGGATTTTTCCAAATATCAAGCCGGGGAAATCAAGATGCGCTCCGTGCCGGTAGACTTGAACCTGCTGCTTCAGCAGTTGGATTTGCAGTACAGTTGGGCAGGCAACAAGCGGGGCGTTACGCTGAGTACCTACCTTCCCGACGAACCGCTTCCGATGCACGCCGATCTCAATCGGCTGAAGCAGGTTTTCGTCAATGTGCTGGATAACGCGATCAAGTTCTCCGATCTCAACGGCGAAATCCGCATGACCGCATCGTGCGAAGACTTGCAGGTCCACGTCTCCGTGCAGGATGACGGCGAAGGCATTCCGGCCGAAGACCTCGAACGCATCGGCCGCCGCTTTTACAAAGGCAGCTCCAAAATGTCCGGCAGCGGCCTGGGGCTTGCGATCAGCAAAGAGATCGTCCGCCTGCACGGAGGACGGATCAAGATCGAGAGCGAGTACGGCATCGGTACGACGGTGACCGTGACGCTTCCGCTCGCGGTCGAAGAATTCATGTCGGGATCGGAAGTTGCGACGCATCTGGCTTCGTCGGACAAATGAGGCGGAGAGGCTACTCGACTCGTATTGTGGAGAAGGTCTTGTTCCTGTCGCCGTCTCGAAGCTTTTCTTCGCGAGCCGTTTTGTCAGTAAGGCCGGCGGCTAGTACCTTGACTTGCCCCGGCACGACTGCGAAAAAGTTCTTTGCTGAGAACAAAAATTCGGCAAAATCTACTTCCATCGAGGTTTGAAGACATGCCCTAGCGGATTGCATGTCCGTTAGAACGCTGATTTTCAGGATTTTCAATGCGTAACGGATCGTACGGACGCTTAGACCGGAAAAATGGATGAATCGGGGCAAAAATCAGCTTTTTTCACCGTTAAGCGTCCTCTCAATCCGTTAAAAATCTCAACCTCCCGATTCGTGGCGTTAAGAGTCATATCGGTCCGTTACACGCCATCGTCTCCGGATCACCCTTGCTCGATCGGCCGAACGAACCGATGCGGAGTCGGGACTACGCTAACCTCTCGAAGCGGATATCATCAATCGATCAAAGGCGAACCCCAGCGTTCGCCTTTTTGTCGATTTTCCATATGACATCCACCCTATTCCAAACTGTTCCAAGCACGGACGGCCTTTTCGGCGCCGGTCGCAAAAAGACGGTCGCCTTGAAAGCACAAAGCCTGGATGCCGCCTTTGAGCCCTTGAAAATAACGGGCTTCGCCGTCCAAAGACAGTTCGATGATCGTGCCGTTGGCCAGGCCCAAAAGCAGGTGATTACCGTCCGGGTGCCAGGCGGCGGTGTAGACGGCGCTGCGGAATGTACCGTAGACCGGCAGGCGGTATACGAATTCGCCGGTATGCGCATGCAGCAGCGCGAACGATTCCGGACCGTGCAGGTCGTCGGCAAGTCCTCCGACGGCCAGGTAACGGCCGCACGAACTGAGCGCGAGCGCGTAGACGCGCATGCTCTCATGCAGGTTTCTTTTCCAAACGAACCTGTCTTCCGCGCGATCGAAGCAGGCTGCCGTCCAATAACCGTCCGATCCGTACAGCTTTCGACCGTCGGGCGAAACGGCCAATTCTTCGATCGCCGAACCTTCGTACGATCCGAACGCGTCGGCGAATACCTCTTGCGAGATGATCGTTCGCCAGCTTCGCGACCGATAATCGACTTCGATCAGGTGATGCGCCGCCGGATCGAGCGCTTCGCGCAGCCAGGGATATCCGTCGACGGCTTGGTCGGATATCCGCAATCGGCTGCCGTCGACGATCGCGCACGGCGAGTTTTCGTCGAAATCCCGGTCGCTCTGGTCTTTGCGCGGCACCGCGGCCAAAAACGATTCTTGCTCCGGTACCCATGCGAACGGCGGACTGAGCGGGAATGGCACGGCGGAAAGCAATTCCAGCGGAGACGGCCTGTACAGATTGACGTGCGCCCGGCGTCCTTGAGACAGCGGTCCGTCCGACAGCAGCGCTTCGCGGTCGGATCGCAGCGCAAGTATGCGGCCTCCTCCGGTCCGTTCGTCCGTACATTCCAGCGCATCGCCGCTTCGAAGCTGGATGCCGGGAACGCTGGAGATATAGGAGCCTCCTTTGTAACCGTGCAGCAGTTGTTCATCGTCCAACGCGATCAGCGCCGAGTAAGAAGCCCGAGGTTCGGACTTGGCGACCAGCCGTTCTTTTTTCCGGTAACGCATCGCCGAAGTTCCTTCGTTCCAAGCGATCAGATGAACCGGCACCGTCCCTTTGGCCGCCGTATCGGGCAGCGTATACAACGGCGCAGCATGCTCGGGAGGAAGCGGGCTGTAAATATCGCCGCTTTGCAGATCCAGTGCGCGCCAACCGAACAGGGCGGCGAGGCGAAGCCGAAGCTGCGCATACGCCCACAGCGCCCCGCGTGCTCGCAGATCGTTCCATGCCGCATGCGTGTCCAGCGCATTGCAGCCGGCTTCGCCGTCCGCGTCTCCTTGCGCATCGATATGCGACAGGTCGATACTCATCCAGCGGCCGTCCGACTCGTAGAGCCATTGACGTTCCGAGACTTTTTTCAAAACCGGAAACCCTTCAAGCAGCAGCCGGCATTCCTCTAACGTTTTCGTATCGGCATAATCCGGCAAAGCGCCGATTCTGACGTCCTGGCTCATGATTACATTCACTCCTTTTCCGCGAAGAATTAGGATAAAACCATCATATAACGGACGTTTCGCCTTGGGCAAAAGTCGCGCGTCAGCTATACTGCAAGTAATGGATTTTCGCAAAGGAGAATGGTTATGCCTACCCGACAAGCCGTTACGGCCGAGATCGAAGCTTCAATCGCATTCCTTGAAAACACCTCCCATTTCGAGCGCGAGCATGACGAAATCAGCCGCGGCAAATGGAACGGAGCCTGGTGGCATATGGCCGCTTTGTATGAAATGGGCGAGGTCCGGCGCATCCCGGAGTCCGCGATTGTTCAGGCGAAGCATTTGCTTCGGACGCGCATATGGCCCGTGTTCGTCATTCGAAGCAGCGATGCGCCCGCGCGCGAAGAAGACATGGACCGCTGGGACTGCTGCCACTGCGAACTTGCCGTTTTTTATCAGATTCTTGCCGCCTACGGCTGCGACGTCGATACGGAAATGCCTTGGATCCGCGAATGGCTGCTGAAGCATCAACTGCCGGACGGCGGATTGAACTGCGACCCCGAGGCCTATGTGCATTCCCGCAAAAGCTCGATCGTCTCCACCCTGCCGCCGCTCGAAGCGATACTGCGGCACACGCATCGGCCGTTCACGGAGCAGGAAAAAGCGTTTTTGGACGAAGGCGCGCGCTACTTGATCGAGCATCGGCTGGTCTGTTCCAAAACTAGCGGCGAAGTGATTAGTGCAGAATGGCTGAAGCCGTGTTTCCCGAGATTTTTCGAATATGACCTGCTGCGAGGGCTGTCGTTCCTGACGGAGTGGTCAAGGAAACGAGGAAAGCCGCTGCCGGACGGGTTCGTCGAAGAAGCGATGGCGCGTGTCGCTGATTATTCGGACGGGGAAAACGTACGGATCGGACGGCAGGTCTGGGACCCGGAAGGCGAATGGGGCGGCGAGACGTTCGGGTTGCTGGAAGCCCTGCCGGGAATCGGAGAAACGTCGGAACAATTAAGCCGGGAGCTGAAAGCCTCGGTAAACAGGTAGAACGTCGCGAAGCAAAAAGACCGCTCTTTGTAGAAGCGGTCTTCAGGCTGTCGGGAAAGTTACGGCTGCGAGTGAATAAAGAAAGCTGCGAAAGAAATTCGTTCAAGACGCTGTCTCACTCGGAAAATGGATTGAACTTAAATAAGGAGTTTTCCGAGTTCAAAGGCGTCTTTCACTGAATTTCTTTCTCCGCCTTCTTTATTCCAGCTATGTTGAGGTTTCTCGACACATTAAAGACCGCGCTCCATAGAGGCGGTCTTTTTGCTTCGCCTTATCCGGCTTGAACCGTTAACACCGCACATGCTTTCGCTTAAAGCCTACCCGATTTTTCTCGACGAATTTGCGGATGTTTTCCGAAGTATGCAGCTCTTTAATTTTGCCCGCTTCTTGTCCGACTTGCACCGGTTCCATTGCCCGCGCCGTCTCGACGGCCCGTTCGTGCAGCGGCGCATACGAGACGGCGACCGTGTACACGAAGTTGGCCATCGCGTATTTGGCGCGTTCCGGCGCTTCGTGAATGGTCTGCTCGACTCTCTTCAACATCGCATCCAACTTCTCCGTCTCGAATTCGCTGTCTTTCCGGCTCCCGAGCAGCCAGCAGTAACAGCTCCAGCCCGCCGACATCCGAAGTTCTTCTTCGCTGTCGATCCACTTGTCCGCCACCGCTTGCGCGATATCCGTTTCCGACAGCGTCACGGCCACGACGTAATCGGAGATCATGTAAAAATAAGCCGCGTCGATCCAGCGGTCGAAGTCTTGTTCCGTCATCTTCGCCGGATCAGCGATCACGCCCGCGAAATACATGGCGTCGTAATTGCCGGTCGCGTACAGCTCCTCGGCAAGCGCCTGATCTTTCTTGATCGCTTTCGACATGGGCTTCATCGCTCCGGTCGCCACGCCGAATACCGGCTCGCGCGCGCCGCTCGACGCATACCGTTTTTTCGTGCGTTCCGTGCCGAGCGATTGCAGTTCATTCATGACGTCTTCCCGATTCATGGACTTCCCTCGCTTTCCTTTTTGCAAGCATCGCGGTATCCGCTTTGCCCGCGTTTACGAAGAGCATACTCGGATTCGCGCGAAAAAGAAACCGACCGCTCCGATTGCGGAAGCGGTCCGTTTCTCCTGCCTTGCTTATTCGGTTGCGAGTGCTTCGTTCAGGTCCTGCGATGAATCCGCCGCGTAAAACTCCAGCTCGGCGATATTCCCGTTGCCTCCCGCGGGGCCGTAATAACGCAGGTACCGGTAAGATTCGCCGGCCGCGACGTCGACCGAGTTCCAGCCCGCCGCCGGTTGTTCGCCGATCGTATGCAGATCGACGAATCCTTCCGTCGGCGATACGTTGGACCCTTGGATTTTGCCTCCCGTCATGCGGGACTCCATGCCTTTCCGCGGATGGAACCGGACTTGGCCGAGAACGGCTCCTTGCCCTTCGCCGACGTCGATTCCGACGTAGCCGCCTTCGGCTTCTTTGTAATCGAAGAAGGTGTTGACGTCGCCGTCGAAAGCTTTGCCGTATTCGCTGCCGGCCGACCATGACGGTTCGGCTCCGAACGCCGTGCCCGCGACGACTGTAAGCTGGTTGGAGATGTCCACGATCCGTTCGCCCGTTTTGCCGCTTCCGTCCGACGCTTCGGCAATGACTTTGACCTGGCCGTTAAGTCCTTTCGAATTGCCGGACAGCAGTCCGTCCGGCGTGATCGAAGCCAATTCCGTCGCCGCTCCGTCCAGGTCCGTCACCGACCACGAGACTGAAACGTTCGAGTTGGCCGGCTTGATCCGCGCAAGAAGCTGAAGCGTGCCGCGGTTGTAGTCGATCACGGACACGCCGCCTTCGCCGCTCACCGCAATCTCGCCCACCTCCGCGAACAAAGCGATCCGATGCACCGCGTCCGCGATCGCGAAGCTTTCTTTTTGCGTATTGGCGTAGAGGATGTCCCGGGCCGTTACTTCGCTTGCCGCCGCTTCCGTTTCTTTGGCCTTCATGCGTACCGTGAACAGTTCCGATCCGTTGAACAAACGATTAGACGTTCCGCTCGCCGTCACGGCGACGGTTCCCGGCTGCTGCGTTTCGGCGGAGAAACTCAGCGCCTTCACCGGCGACTGCGCCGATACGAATTCCAACACCTCCGGATCGTAAGCCAGGTTCAAACTCAACTGACGCACGCCGTCCCCGGCACCGCCGAGCGCGTAAGTCAGCTCGAATTCGTCGCCCGCTTTGACGCGGTCCTCGCCTTGGACGGACAAACTTAACGCTTCCGTTTTGAGAATGACCGCATCCGTGCCGACGAATCGGTTGCCCGTGTCGGAGACGATGCCTACTTTCACGTCCACTTCTCCCGTTTGTCCGCCAAGCACCTCGACGAACGCTCTGCGATCCGCTTTGACGTCATAGCCTTTGCTCACGGATTTGATTTCCGCCGCCACGGTCCGTCCATTGATCGTAAGCGCGGTCGCATTCCCTGCCAAACCGACCGCATTGTCCGGGATACGGATGCCGATCTTCACGCTGCCGCTCAACTTGCCGGCCAATACGTGCGGGTCGATATCCACCGACGAAGGCACGATATAATCGGCGTTCGACGGAGGAGGCGCGTCCATGCCGTTCCCCAAGAAGTAACTCGTATGCGGAGGTTGGTTGTACGCGACGTTTTGCCAAGCGATGCCCAATCGGTAAACGGGATCGTGCATCAGCGTCGGAATGCGGTGCTCGGTCAGATCAGTCGTGGTGTACAATCGCAGCTCGGTACTGTCCAGGCTGCGCACGATCACTTCCTCGCGCCAGTCGCCGAGCAGATCAGCCTGCAGCGCAGGGGTGCCTTTGGTACCGTTGTTCGACGTCGTGCCTTCCATCTTCAACAGATTGACCAGTTCGCCGTTCTCGTAATCCCATTTGTCGATGCGAGGCGTTCCGATGCCGATGTCGTAATCGGTCCAGTCATGATCCAGCAGCTCGCGCGACAAGTCGCCGTCCCACCAGATCGCGAAGTTGGAACTCGGAATGTTTTCGCCGATCTTTTGGCCGTCCGCCGTATACATGCCGCCGACCCTGCTGTTCCATTCGCCCGAGATCGCCCACGCTTCCGCGCCCGGATATCTCGGATCGACGTCCGCCGCCAGCCCGCGTCCGGTGTCTTCGCCCGTATGATGCCCCCATAGCAGTTCGCCCGTCGCGGCGTCGCGCATGGTGAATCCGTACTCGCCCCACTCGTGCACCTGGAACACTTCGAGTCCCGGCCGGTTCGGGTCCAGATTGCCGACGTGCATCGCATCGCCGTGATTCCAGCCCGTGGAATACAGGCCTGTGCCGTCGTGGTCGATGACCGAGGCGCCGAACACGATCTCGTCCATGCCGTCTCCGTCCACGTCCGCGATGCTCAAGCTGTGATTGCCTTGTCCTTCATACTGCGGATTGCCGTCGTCGGTATCGAACGTCCAACGCTCCGTCAACTCGCCGCCGCGGAAATCGTAAGCGGTCAGCATCGTTTTTTCATAGTAGCCGCGCGTCATGACCAGGCTCGGCCGCTGCCCGTCCAGGTACGCGATGCCCGCCAGGAAACGGTCGCCGCGGTTGCCGTACGTATCGCCCCAATCGCCCATATTGCCGCGCGGCGGGGAAAAGTCGGTGCTGACCAATTCCCGGCCTGTTTCCCCTTCGAAAATCGTTAAGTATTCGGGCCCTTCCAAAATGTATCCGTTCCCGTTGCGATAATCGGCGTCCGGGTCTCCGATCACGGTGCCCGCCGCGTCTTTGGCTCCGTCGGCCGTTCGCATCGCCACTTCCGCTTTGCCGTCGCCGTCCAGATCGTACACCATGATTTGGGTGTAATGCGCGCCCGCGCGAATATTCGGCCCCAAACCGATCCGCCACAGTCTCGTGCCGTCGAGTTTGTAAGCATCGATCAGTACTTCCCCGGTGTAGCCGGAACGGGAGTTGTCCTGCTCGCCCGCGCTCCATTTCAAGATCAGTTCGTACTCGCCGTCTCCGTCCAGATCGCCGACGCTGGCGTCGTTCGCGACGTACTCGATCGTGTCTCCGCTCGGCAGCACGGCGTCGGCCGGCTTTTGCAGCGGGATCGATTTGTATTCATTTTTCCAAGTCTCCGCTTTAACCGAACGATCTCCTTCTTTGCCGTTCGAGATAGCGCTTACAGAATAGCTCGAATTTGCTTTTCCCGCAGCGTCCAGATAGTTGGTGCTCGACGAGATCGGTTCCGCGTTGACTTTGCGCCCGTTGCGGTAAAGGTTGAACGTCGTTCCTTCCGGGTCCGTGCCGAGCAGCCGCCAGCTGACGAAGACGCCTTCGTCGGTATTGACGGCGACCACGCCGCGCTCCAGATACTCCATCTGCCGCAGCCCGCTCTCTTGTGCTTCGGCAGCAGCGATAGGCGATTGTGCCGGGCCGACAAGCGCTACCCCCAGCACTGCCGCTCCGAATACCATCGCGCTTTTTCTCAATTTTCTTTTAAAACGTCCCAAATCGATCAAACCTCCTCATGATTTAATCAAAAACAGACTTTTAATTCTTTGAAAACCACATCCCTCACAGGCATCTTATCCGATATAAAACTTTTCCACAACTAGAATTAAGTAGTTTTCTGAAAATTTTCTGCTTGGTCGTCAACTTGGAAAACAAAAAAATGCCCGGAGTTTTCCGTTACCGGATCCTCCCGAGCATGTTGAGATCAGACCTTTAGGTCCGAGCTTTTTGCACCTTCAGCAGCTTGCCTTTGACCGTCGTTTCCTGCATCGCGTTCAGCACCTTCGCGCCTTTGCCGTTCAGGATATCCACGTAGGTGACCGTCTCCTGCACGCTGATGATTCCGATGTCTTCGGCCGTAATGCCTTCGATCCGCGCAATCGTGCCGACGAAATCGACGGGACGCAACTTTTTCTTTTTCCCGCCGTTGAAATACAGCTTCATGATGTCCGCGTTCAGTTCTTCGCCTTTGGTCTTTTTCGCCGCCGGGCGGTCGCGCAGCTTGCGGTCGAAGTCGGCCTGCGCTTCGGATACCGCGTAAGCGGACGGCTCTTCGGCGATCGGCAGTTCGAACCCGATATAGCTTTCGATATGACCCAGGAATTTGTCTTCGAACGGCGTAGCGAACGTGATCGCGATGCCGCTTTGACCCGCGCGTCCGGTACGTCCCGTACGGTGCACGTAGCTTTCTTTTTCCATCGGCAGATCGTAGTTGATCACGTGCGTGATCCGATCGATGTCGATGCCGCGCGCGGCGACGTCGGTCGCGACCAGATAACGGAACTTCCCGGCGCGGAATTCGTTCATGACGCGGTTGCGGTCGTCCTGTTCCATGCCGCCGTGAATTTTGTTCGCCGGATAGCCGAGACGTTCGAGTTGGTTCGCCACGGCGTCCACGTTGTCTTTGGTGCGGCAGAAAATGATGCAGCTGTCCGGATTCTCGACCACCGTCACCTTTTGCAGCAGCGCCGGTTTGGACTTTTCGCCCACCCGGTACAATCTGTGCTTGATCTGCGTCTGACGCTTGTCGCCGGGCGAACCGATCTCGATATCGACGGGGTCGTTCATGTACCGGTGGCACAGGCGTTCGACGTCCTGCGGCAGCGTGGCGGAGAACAACATCGTGACGCGCTCCGTCGGCAGCTCGCGGATGATCTTCTCCAACTGCTCGATAAAGCCCATGCTCAGCATCTCGTCGGCTTCGTCGATGACCAGATATTTGATGCGTTCGAGGTCGATCGTGTCTTTTTCGATATGATCCATGACGCGGCCCGGCGTGCCGACGACGACGTGGTTGCGCTGCATCAGCTCGCGTTTTTGCCGATCGAAAGGCTGCTTGCCGTAGATCGCCGCCGCTTTGATGCGTTTGAAACGGCCGATGTTCATGATGTCTTCCTTGACCTGATCCGCAAGCTCCCGCGTCGGCGTCAAGATCAGCGCCTGCGGACGGCTTTCTTCCCAATCGAGAAGTTGGCAGAGCGGAATGCCGTAAGCCGCCGTTTTGCCGCTGCCGGTACGGGATTTGACGGTGACGTCACGGCCTGCAAGAGCTTGCGGGATGACCTGCTGTTGGACGGGGGTCGGGGATTTGTAGCCTAACGTGTCGAGGGCGCGGGTGATTTCGGGGCTGAGGTTATAGTCGGAAAAAGAAGCTTGTTCGCCGTGATTTGCTGTATCGGTGTCGTTCATTAGTTCGTTGTTCGGTTGGTTCTCGTTCATTTGGGCTTTAACTCCTTCGGTCTCGCTTGTCGCCATGCGGATATCGGATAAGCGTACCACAGATCGTGAGAAAAGAGGATGGGCGTTTTGTGATCAAAGATAGAGGGGTTACGCAAAAAAGGTATCTAACTATTACTTTTTTACGTACACGTGATATACTAGTCAAGCAATAGAAAGGCTTATATGGGCGGTCGGCTAATCTCCCGGAAGGGAGGTGATGCTACGTGGAAGTATATCAAACTCTGATGTTGATGATTTCGTTCGCAACGTTGGTGATTCTGATTCTTTCTTTCCACAAAAAGAAATAGACCGCCCTCTGCAAGGGTAGCGGTCTATTCATGTGGCCCTATTCCGAAAGCCAACCGCCCTTAAAAGCGGCTATTGCATCGGGAGTCGTGTTAGCGCACGGCTCCTTTTGCGTTGCGTTCTTTATTCTTCGATTATAGCAGTGACCAGGAGCAAATTCAATTCAAATCATTGTCCGCTCAACGATTTGAATTACTTTTTCACTCCATGAACAAAGCGCTGAAGATCACCACATCCTGCCAAAAGTGAATGATCAGCGCCCAGAAGAACCCTTTCGTTTCCAGCATCGACTTGGCCAAAAACCATCCGATAAACGCCGCCATCAGCACGCCTACCATGCCGCCGGGATTGCCGAAATAATGCACGATGCCGAACACGGCGGCTCCCAATCCCTGCGCGAGGTACGGAGAGTATCCGCTGCGGCTTACGACCGCGACGAACGAAAAACGGAACAGGATCTCTTCGCAAAACGCGTTGACGAGCGCGAAGGCCAGAATGAGCGGGATGCCGGGAAAAAGATCGAAGCTGATCCTTTTCCCGTGCACGATCTGGAAGTAGATTACGATCGCCGTCACCAACGTGATCACGATCGCGAAATTCAACCCGAGGTGTCTCCACGTCTCGCCCGCTTTCGGTTTGATCCCGATCCACGGTTCGGGCCGGATGGTGCCGTCGCGCCTTTTCAAGCTCAAGTAGGACAGCCCTTCCCTGCCGGTCATGGCATAAACGAGGGCGATCATGACGGCGGCCAGAACCAGCGTCGTAAGCTGATATCCCAATTCGGCATTGTACCTCGCATGATCGAATACATCGGGCGATAGCAACGGACGGCTTCGGAACCAGAGCAGGAGAGGCGCGCAGGCAGCAGCCGCTACCGCGATCCATACGATGGGAGAGGCGCCGCCTACCCTTTTTTCGCTCATCATCATCTCGTTATTCCTACCCCTCTTCGTTCGATTGGTTTAACGTATCTAGCGCATGCCGGCACCAGTCGATCGTCATCTGCAAATAACGCTCGCCGTAATCGAGCGTCAGCAGCCAAAGCCGCGACTGCCGGTCGGCTCCCGCCGGAATGCTTGCTTTGATGCCCGCGAGCACCGCCGTGAGCTCTTCGGCAGACGCCAACTCCGCTTGGAGAAAGTCGACCAGCTGCGGAATTTGATGCTCTTCGGATACGAAAATCTTCATCAGCAGCTCGTTGCGCATCACGGATTCTTCGGGAGGAAGCGTCAACCAGGAATCCAGGCGCTCCCGTCCTTGAGCCGTCACGCCGTACACGATTTTTTTGCGTCCCGTCGCCGATTCCTCCACTATTTCGACGTCGCCCTCCGTTTCCAGGTTCTTGATGCTTTTGTGGATATGCCCGTAGGATTCGTTCCAGAACAAGCCGATGCTTTCTTTGGAAAACTTGACGAGTTCGTAAGCGCTCATGGGCTTGATCCGCAGCAGCCCGAGAATGGCGAAGTGGGTGGTGTTGATTCGCTTCATGGCTTCCTCCTTACATAATATATCTTTCGGATATATAATAAACCGACAGACAATGAAGCGCAACAAAAAAAGCTATCAAAATGCTTTCGATAGCTTTTTTCTGCTCAAATCCGTTCCTATTGTTCCGCCAAACTTTTCCTGGCGATTGATTTTATCCGTTATTCCGCCATTCCTTCAGTTCGAGCGTGAAGACGATCGTGGTGCCCGCTTCCGGCGAAGGCTCGATCCCGATCTCGCCGTTCATCCGCTCGACCAGCTTTTTGGAAATGGCCAAGCCCAAGCCGGTGCCTTCCACATTGCGCTTCAGCCCTCTGTCTACCTGGTAAAAAGGCTGGAATACTTTTCGCCAGTATTCTCTAGGAATCCCGATACCGGAGTCTTTGATTCGAAACTCCAGACGTTTGCGTTCTTCGCTGCCGTGGTTCGTGATTTCGGAGACGGATACCGCGATGACCCCACGTTCGGTAAACTTGATTCCGTTTCCGAGAAGATTGATCAGGATTTGCCGGATTCGACTTGCGTCGCCGATCAACATCCGGGGAATCCGATCTTCGATTGCGACCTCGATGACCAGATTTTTGTTCATTCTCGGGACTTGCAGCAAATCGACGACTTCGGTCACGCATTCCCTGATATCGAACGGTTCTTCGAGCAGCACTTCGCGATCCGAATCGATTTTCGAAAAATCCAGAATATCGTTCACGATCCGCAAAAGAGAAGTACCGCTTTGTCGAATAATTTCCACATAGGACGCCTGATTCTGATCAAGCGGCGTATCGGCCAGCAGATCGGCCATACCGAGCACCCCGTTCATCGGCGTGCGTATTTCATGATTCATCGTGGCGATGAATTCGCTTTTGGCTTGATTCGCGCGCTCTGCCGATTCTTTATCGATCAACAGCTGTTTTTGCTCAAGCAGCAGCTTTTCTTGCAGCAGCATGGAAGGATGGATAACCCGCTCTGCCTTCGCGTCTTGATACAGCCCCGAAACGATAAATTCCCGATCCGTCATCAAATACTCGTGCGAACGCATCAACGCAGTCTGCAAAGAGGCTGAAATTCGTTTGGCGTCATACGCGCAGACCGAAATCAAGTTTTGCTCTTTGACGCTGCAATCGGCCATCACTTCAAATTCTTCCAGCTTCGCATGAATATGCGCCTGAGGCTTCCACTGCACATGGGCCCAAGTCCGAATCGAGATATGGTTTTCCAAAAACGGCTGCATCACGGCTTCGAAATGAGTTCGCGTTACGCACCCCTGAAACTCCCCGTGCCGTTGGTAAAAATCGAAGTTGTCGACAAAATGGACATGTTCGAGGTTTTCGTCGATCAAATTCTCCGCAAGCTTCCGCTGGATCGCTTTTTTGCAACGTTCATTTTCGATAATCAAAATCTGATGTCCTTGATTCAGGCACGTCATCGCATACGAGGCAACACTTTCGACATAATGGCGCAAATCTTCATATAGATAGAGGATATGACTGCCGCTGATCGAGCGTGTCAAAGAACGGACCGGGTTGTCAAATTCAATCACTAGGATACGCCCCCTTTTTAGGTTCATGAGAGTGCTGCAGCTTATCCGTAACCGAAAACATGTCCTGAATTCGCATATGGATCAAAAAAATAATAATTCCAAATAATGTATGATAATTCGAGTATACCACGCCAATCGCAATCGCAGAGATCTATTTGGGGAAATTTTTAACCTCCGATAAAACAAACCGGCCAGCTTTTCATTTCTCGGCTGCGAGGCACCCAGCATTGCAGCCTCTATAGACATCTATGCCTCTTTTCCGTCATTATTTCAGTCAGATTGATAGAACATAATTCCAACATCTTGCTCTACAAAAACTCGATCTGCTCCATGCCATGTTCTTATCGCGAAATAACAAAAAAAGATTCGCGGCTCGGGGAATACCCGAAACCGAGAATCTCTCTTGCCTGCAAAATTCCAGTCATCAACAGACAGCACAGGATAAGCCATCAATTCACTTTATCTATTCGCAAATTCTCGAACTCCGCCAATCCCGCTCTCACTTCCTCCAACGATCTGGCTTCCATTAGCTTCGTTCTCAGCTCGTTCGCTCCCCGGAAGCCGCGGACGTAAATTTTGAAAAAGCGCGGCAGCGCTTTGAACGGGCGCGGATCTGCGTCGGTCGAATGCTGTTCATGGAGGTCAAGGTGCAGCTTGAGCAGGTTCAGCAGCTCTTCGCTGCCGTGGTCCTTTTTCTCCAGCTCGAACGCGAACGGATTATGGAAGATGCCGCGACCGATCATGATTCCGTCGACGCCGTATTTTTCCGCCAGCTCCAGCCCTTTTTCCCGATCGGGAATATCGCCGTTGATCGTCAGCAGCGTCTGCGGCGCGATCTCGTCGCGAAGCTGCTTGATCGCGGGAATCAATTCCCAGTGCGCGTCGACTTTGCTCATTTCTTCCCGCGTCCGCAGGTGGATCGACAGATTCGCGATATCCTGCTTCAAGATGTGCGTCAGCCAGTCCCGCCATTCGTCGATCTCGGTGAAGCCGAGACGCGTTTTGACGCTGACCGGAAGGCCTCCGGCTTTGGCGGCTTGAACGATCTCCGTCGCAAGCTCGGGACGACAGATCAATCCGCTGCCTTTGCCGTTATCCGCAACGTTCGGCACGGGGCAGCCCATGTTGATATCGATGCCTTTGAAGCCTTGTTCCGCCATGCCGATGCTCATACGACGGAAGAATTCTGGCTTGTCTCCCCAAATATGCGCCACGATCGGCTGCTCGTCTTCGGTGAACATCAAGCGTCTGCGCACGCTATGATGCCCTTCCGGGTGACAGTAGCTTTCGCTGTTGGCGAACTCCGTGAAAAAGACGTCCGGCTTCGCCGCCGCGCCTACGACATGGCGAAACACGACGTCGGTGACGTCTTCCATAGGTGCCAGTATGAAAAAAGGCTTCGGCAGGTCCTGCCAAAAGTTCTGTGTCATGTTTAAAACCTCTCTATTCTCAACGCACAAGCAAAGCAAAAGCAAAATGCCATTCAGCTTATACGTCTGATGTTCATATGAAGCATACAGATTACATGCGTTTCTTCCACACTGTAGTTTACAACAAATCACGGCAAAAAAACACAGCTTAACCAGCCGTGTTTTCAACATTCAGCTTCTATATTAGATTTAATTAAACTCTTTCTTCCGATAAATCATCACCGACACCCCATAAGACAAAACAAACATCACAATCGCCAACCCCAATGAAATCTGGTCCACGATGGTACTTTTGAAATTAATCGTGTCATCGGACAAGTACAACAGATACCAGATCAGAAAACGCAGTCCAACCGCTAATCCGGCCGCTACGAATAGTAAGGTGTCACTCTTTTCCGCTCCGATCTTCAAGATTAACGGATAAACGATGGCAATCGTAGTCAAAGCAAGCTGCAAACCGAAACTATAGCCGGTAAAGAGCAATTCCGCAGAAAGTTCTCCCCGCAATCTCTGAAGCGCTACCGTAACTAGACTCACCACTACCCCCATCATAATCAGCATCAAAAAGGAAATGTATTTGGCATTGATGATCGAATACCGGGTAACCGGCAATGTAATCTCGAACCGATTCCACTTGGAGGACTCGTCCATCTTCAGCGAAGTTCCAGTATTGGAAGCAAAAATAAATGTCTGTATCGCGATAATCATCGCAATCATACCAGGGTCGCCGATTAGAAGTGGAACGACGGAAATCGGCAGTGCGATTAACAGCGATAGCTTGATATTATCTTGCATGGAGTAGAAATTATTCGTGACCAAACCATTCATCTTACCGTCCCCCTTTTACCAACAGAAGCATGATTTCATCGATCGTTCCCGTGTCCATGACGATTCGCCCGTACTTTCGTTCAAAAGCTTGTCTATCGCTCACCAACACGTCGATCTGGTAATCTCGTTTCCTATACGCCAGCCGATCCGCAGGATCGATCTGTTCGAATTGTTCAGTCTTGCAGCGAGCGATTCCGTATTCGTAGATCAGACGATCCTTGCTCTCTGTCAACAGTACCTGTCCCTGATGAATAAACGTGATATAATCGGCTATTTTCTCCAGATCGCTGGTGATATGGGAGGACATCAGAATAGAATGATCTTCGTTTTCGATAAACTCCAAAAACACACTGAGGATTTCTTCCCGCACAATCGGATCAAGACCGGAAGTCGCTTCGTCCAAAATCAACAATTTCGGCCGATGGGACAACGCTACTGTAAGGGCGAGCTTCATTTTCATTCCTCGCGAATACTTGCCGATCTTTTTTCCCAACTCCAGATTAAATCTTGTTGCCAGCCGCAGAAAAAGTTCCTGATCCCACTGTTTGTATGTACCGGCCATCACCTTCGCCAGCTTGGACGGCGTGAGCAGTTCGGAGAAATTAGCCGCATCGAAAACGACGCCGACCTGTTCGCGAAGTTCTCGATCTTTGTCGCTCATTTCTTGACCCAGAATTTTAATCGTGCCGCTGTCTTTTCGAATAATATTCAGCACGGCGCTCATCGTCGTGGTCTTGCCTGCTCCGTTTTCGCCGACAAATCCCATAATCGTTCCGCGCGGGATGGAAAACGAGACATTGTCCAAACGAAAGTCGGAATCCGGGTACGTCTTGGTCAGATTTTCGATTTCCAAACTATACGTCATCCTCATTCCTCCTGATAAAAGATCGTCAATAACTCTGTCAGTTTCGCAAGCGGAATGCCTCCGGTTCGAGCCGTTTCCGCCGCCAGGCTCAAGTGTTCCTCGATTTTCTTCTGAATCTCTTCTTGAATGAAGTCCCGATTTCTGGCCGAGACGAAGCTGCCGCGCCCGACCGTCGTTTCGATAAAACCGTCGCGCTGCAGATCTTCGTACGCTTTTTGAACGGTAATGACACTGACATGCACAGACTTCGCCAATGCCCGCATCGACGGGATCGGATCGCCGGTTTGCAGCTCCCCGTTCATGATCATGGCTTTGATCTGCGAGGTGATCTGTTCGTAAATAGGCTTGCTCGTGTTGCTGCTGATAATTATCTCCACGTGGACCACCTTAATGATTCATAGTGTACTTGTACAATAAGTACACTATGACGCACTAGAAACTTTTTGTCAATAAAAATACACCTCTGAATGTTCGCTAGGGGTCCCAGATTGGCGCTAGCGTTCATTTGTGAGGTGTAGGGTTATTTTTTTAATTCGATACCTTCATTATTCATAATGCTTATATTTTCGCTGCTGATCTTGGTATTGATCGAAGCTTCGGTCACGGTATTCAAGATCTGATCGACAACCTCGTCAATATTGCCTGGTTTGTCTTGGAATGTCTCGTCCGTATTCAACACGACCGAGCAGGCGAGCTCGTAGATGCCGTCTTGGGCTTCAAGCGATGTTTGGGCAAGCTTCACAAGGACGTCTTCGCTGTTGAGACCGAGTTCCTCGGCTATAAGCGATTGGAGAGCGATTTGTTTTTGATCCAGTTGTTGCAGCAGCTCCCGGTCTAAAGGAACAGCGATCGAAGGCGGTGCCGAGACCACCCTGGTTTGGCCGTTCGGCAATTGTTGCGTCGTTATGCTGTGTGCGGTAGGCGGACTGCGAAAGAAACTGCATCCTGACAGAAGCGCCATAGCGGATAAAAAAAGCAGCAACGCGGACTTTTTATAAACAACCACTACAATCAACTCCGTTCTCGCCGAAAGGCATTTTATTGGAAAAATAACCCTTTTTCATTATAACAAGCTGTGTCTATGCTGCATAGAAAAAAGCCCGAACTCGACAAGTTCGGGCTTCTCTTTCGTTTTATTTCTTTACCAACACCGTTACGCACTCCACCTGACTCGTCTGCGGGAACATATCCAGCGGCTGTACCGATTGGATCTCGTACCCGCCGTCCAGCAGCACTTTGCAGTCTTTCGCCAGCGTCGACGGGTTGCACGACACATACACGAACTTCTGAGGCTTCGTGCGCAGCACCGTTTCCAGGAATTTGCGATCCAGTCCCACGCGCGGCGGGTCGGCGACGATCACGTCCGGGCTGTAGCCTTCCTTCGCCCAGCGCGGCAGCAGGTCTTCCGCTTCGCCTTCGAAGAAGTCCGCGTTATCGCGGCCGTTGCGCTCGGCGTTGCGACGCGCATCTTCGACCGCTTCCGGGATCACTTCGATGCCGCGGACTTCGGCCGCGTAAGGAGCCAACCACAGACCGATCGTGCCTGTGCCGCAGTAAGCGTCGACGACCGTTTCTTTGCCCGTCAGCGCAGCCCCGGCTTTGACCGTCTCGTACAGCTTGATCGTCTGCTCCGGGTTCAACTGGAAGAAGGCGCGCGGCGACAACGTGAAGTTCAGGTCGCCGAGCGACTCGTTCATCGCTTCGTTGCCCCACAGGCCGATCGTGCGCTCGCCGAAGACTAGCGGCGTTTTGAACGGATTCACGTTGACCGACAAGCCGCTCATTTCCGGGAGTTCCAGACGCAGGCGTTCGATCAGATCTTCCTGACGCGGCAGCTCCGCCGTCTCGGTCACGAGCGTGACTTGAATCTCGCCGGATTGGAAGCCGTTGCGCACGACGATGGTACGCACGCCTTTGCGCGTCCCGCTATCTTTGATGTCGCTGCGTCCGCCGCGGCTGTCGCCTTTGGACAGCGGAATATTCAGGTCGCCGAGCACGGCCTTGACGCGGTCGATCGCGCGGTTGACCTGCGGATGCTGGATCGGGCAGCCGCTGATATCGACGATCTCATGGCTGCCGATCTCGTACAAGCCGGCGATGACTTCGCTTTTCGCGCCCTTAACGTCGCGGCGCTCCACTTGAAGCTGCGCCTTGTTGCGGTAATCCCATGGGCGATCCATGCCGAGCGTCGGCTTGATCTTCAGATCGCTGAGGTTCGCGTAACGGCTGAACGCTTCGCGCACGATCTCCAGCTTCGCGATCAGTTGGCCTTCGTACGAAATATGCTGAAGCTGGCAGCCGCCGCAGATTCCGTATACCGGGCAAGGAGGCTCGACCCGGTGTTTCGATTTCTTTTCGATCTCGATCAGCTTGGCTTTGATGAATTTCGCCTGGGTTTCCAAAACTTCGGCTTTGACGACTTCGTTCGTGATCGCGCCGTCGACGAACACCGCTTTGCGGCGGAAATAACCGACGCCTTCGCCGTTGATGCCGATCCGCTTAATCGTCACGACGATGCGGTCGCCGACTTTGACCTGCTCGGCGTCCGCCGGAGCAGCCGTCAGTTTGCCTGCTGCCGCATTGCCGTTCGGGTACGGATTTTTGCCCGCTGCCGCAGGATCGCGCTGCGCGCGGCCGCTTTGCGTTTTGCCCATATCGGTGCCCGATACCGGCGCTTTGCTGCCCGCGTAAGGCTGGCGCGAAGCCGAAGTCTCGCGCTTGGCCTTTGTTTTCTTTTGTCCGGATGCTTGCTTGGCCGCCTCGGCGCTCGCCCGTTCGCTTTGACGCTTCTCGTAACGCTCGCTCGGGCTCAGGCGTTCCGCTTGATCATTCGATTCGGCCGGGCGCGCCGATGCCGAAGCACGGCCTCGTCCTGCCGAAGCTCCGCGTTCGCTCCGTTCTTTGCGCGGAGCGGGCTTTGGCTCGCGCTGTTCCCCTGCCGAATCCGCGCGCTCGCCCTGCGGCGCAGGAACGGTAGCCGTGACCTGTTCGCTTTTTGCTTCTCTGCCCGGCAGCGAACTGCGCTTAACGCCCGGTTTTTTTTTACCCGAAGGACGGTTCTTCTTTTTTTCTTCCTTGGCCGTCTGAAGCTTGCGCTCCTTGCGACTGATTCCTTCTGACTTGCCTTTTTGCTCGCTCATGTTCGTTAACTCTCCATCTATATTAAAATTGGATACTGCTCGCACTCGTCCATCCAACGTTCGTCCGCATTGTTTCCGTGTTCACTATACCATTTTACCGCAAAAAAAGAACCTTTTCGTCACCGGTAGCGCGCAACTTTCGAATCTCTTCCGCCAGTTCGGACAGAGCCGATTCCGTTGCGCCCGAACGAAAAAGTTCCCTCGGATGAGCGTGAAACCTGATTTCTTACTCGTACCGTCCGGCCGCGAACAGCAGAAACGCCAACCGTTCCCACTCCACGTCGGCCCGGCGCGAAACCGCGGCTCCCGGCAAACGGCCTTCTTTCTCGTCTTGCTCGTGCGCCCCGTCCTCTACCCAGGAAGCAATACTGAGCAAATAATCTTTCAATGTAACGTTCGCCCAGTCTTCCGGGTTATGCTCCAAATCTTGCGTCAATCGATGGACAAACGCGATAAACTCGTCTCTTCCCGTTACTTTCGTCAATTCCTCATGAATATTCATTGCCGTTCCTCCTGTCGCCTCTGCTTATTCCTAACTACCTTTATCGGATAAAAATCTTAGGTTAAGTAGAGAAAAAGGGCTATTCATGAAAATATGCAGTCCGCTTCAAAGCAAATGACCCGCCTTATTCAGGCAGGCCGTCGCGCCGATCCTTTATCTTCCATTTTAGTTCGCGATTCAGCTTTCCTCGTCTTCGCTATCCGATCGGTACTCCAACAAATCGCCCGGCTGGCAATCCAGCGCTTTGCAGATCGCTTCGAGCGTGGACAGCCGGACCGCTTTGGCTTTGCCGTTTTTGAGAATCGACAGGTTCGCCATCGTAATGCCGATCCGCTCGGATAATTCGGTCACGCTCATTTTCCGCTTCGCCAGCATCACGTCGATATTAATGATGATTGCCATGAAATCCTCCTCACACCGTCAGTTCGTTTTCAAGTTGGATCGCGATCGCTTCCTGAAGCAGCTTCTGAAGCACCGCGGCGAATACGGCGATAACCAGGCAGGCGAAAATGATGACCATGCCGATCACGATAATCCCCGGCGCGTCGTCGCGTTCGGCCATCAGGTAGAATAGCGGCATTCCGATCGCGAACAGCCCGCCTACCCCGATGCCGCAGTATTTGATCCTTTTCAAAGCCTGCACGGCAAGATCCGAAAACGCGCGCTTGCGCTCGATATGAATCAACAGCTTAAATGCCTCTGCCAGCGCAAAATAGAACGGAATCGCCGTCGCGTATAAATCGATCCACACCCATATCCGAATCGAAGTATACTCCGGGTACAGCTCCGCCGCAAAGTTTCCGATATTCGGCACCACGAAAATGTAGATCGCCAAAATCGGAAGCCCGATCAGGACAACCGCCGCCTTCAAAAAAAGTGTCGTGCCTCGTTCCATGCTTTTTCCCTCGCTTGTCTGTGGATTTGCTTCGATTGTAGCGTATAATTTATCGTTTTACAATAAATAAATAATGATAAATGATAATTATATACTTTTAAGCAATAAAAAACTCTTCCGGCAGAAGCCGAAAGAGCTTGGAATTCACATTTATTCGGAATACGAGATGCGATCAGTAAGCCGTCCAGCCCGCATCCGCCGCCAGCGTCACGCCGTTGACGAAGCTGGAATCGTCGGAGCCGAGGAAGAGCGCCACTTTCGCAATCTCGTCCGGTTCGCCGACGCGCGGGTTCAAGCCCATGCCGGCCATCGCGCGCTGCGCGCCGAATTCGTTAGGCTGCCCCATCGAAGCGGAGATATTCGTAGCCACGCCGCCCGGCGCGATCGCGTTGCAGCGAATGCCTTTTACCGCGTATTGGAAGCCGACATTTTTCGTCAAGCCGACTACCGCGTGCTTGGATGCCGTGTAAGCCGCACCCGCGCGCGAACCGTTCAAACCGCCTGCCGAAGCCACGTTGACGATGACGCCCTGCCCTTTTTCCAGAAAGATCGGGAGGGCTTTGCGGATAGCGCGCATCGGGCCGGTCGTGTTGATCGCGAAAACGCGCTCCCACAATTCGTCCGTCAAATCGCCTGCCGGCGTAAAGCCGTCCATGATCCCCGCGTTGTTGACGAGAATGTCGAGCGTGCCGTATTTTTCGACCGTGCCTTCAACGAGCGCTTGAATATCGTCCTCGGACGCGACATTCGTTTTAATCGCGAACGCTTCGCCGCCCGCGTCCTTGATCTCTTGGACTACTTTTTCCGCCGCTTCGAGATTAATGTCCGATACCGCGACTTTCGCGCCTTCCGCCGCATACAGAATCGCAATGCTGCGCCCCATGCCCGATGCTGCCCCCGTTACGATCGCCGTTTTGCCTTGAAGTTTCATGTTTGCGTCCTCCCGCGTTTGAAAAATGGCTTTTCGTCAACAAATGTTCATTATCTATTACTAAATTTAGTATAATCAATCATAGATAACGCATTCAATCGGTAAAAGCAGACCCTTTTGTTCGTTAATAAGCATCTGCTTGCTTTGCTGTTCATTAACTTATTTTGCTGCTGAAAAGGAGGACTTCCAGATGACCGATCCTGAGTCCGAGACGGCTGCGCCGGAGTCTTTGTCGCATGTCGACCGCCGTATTCGACGTTCCAAAAAGGCGCTCAAAGAAACGCTGATCGCCCTCATGCGCGAACGCGAGTTCAAAGACATCTCGATCACCGAGCTCGTGCGCGGCGCCGATCTGAACCGGGGTACCTTTTACAAACATTATCGGGATAAAGAAGAGCTGCTGGCAGAGGCGGTAGACGACGCGATGACCGACCTGATTGCCTCGTTCCGCGAGCCTTATGCCCATACGGATTACTTCGACATACGCAAATTGACCGCCTCCGGAATCACCATCTTCGAGCATGTGCATCGACACGCTTCTTTTTACGCGTTAATTGTGGAGTCGCAGGCTTTGCCCGGGTTCCCGGACCGAATTTGCGGCGTGATCAAAGAACTCAGCCTGCACGATCTGGAGGCCGCCGACATCAATCCCCGGATCGATCGCGGATTATATGCCGGATATCAGGCTTACGCGATATGGGGGATGATTTTGGAATGGATCAAAGGCGGTTACGCGCATACTCCGGAATACATGGCCAACCAGCTGTTGGAGTATATCCGCAGTCGTCCGGCGGGCCCGGACGTCGTGTATCGCAGCGATCGGAAAAAGACGCAGGATTAAACGGAGAAGGTTCCTTGATTAAGCAAAAATCCCCGCAACGACAAGAGTCGGCGGGGATTATTTTTATAGAAGAGCATAGGGGAATTTCGAGAAGAAGGCTAGCCGGTTCCCGCTCTGCGTCTCATCTTGGGTTTAGTTTGGGAAGGGATATACGGCGACACGCTCTGATCCATGCGGGTCATCCAAATGTAAATCAGCAATCCGAGGATCGGGATCAGTCCCAACAGGGCCATCGCTTGAGGCAACGAGCGTCTGCGAGATCCGGTGTAGATCGCATATACGGACAATAACGTCAGCAGCAAGAAGTCCAAAGTCATGACGTTGACGAGCATCGATGTGCCGAACGCTTCCCTGTACACGCCGAGATCGCCCAGCAGAAGTCCCCATCCCATCACAAGCAGCGTAACGGTAAACAGGATGCCGTGCGTGATCGAAGATTCCGTCGCTTTGCGCAGTCCTTGCGGATGGCGCAGATCATGCGAGCCGGCATGCGTATTCGAAGTAAGGATATAGTACGGCAGTAAAGCGAACGCACCCAATCCGAAAGACAAGATTACGAACAGCCAAGCCGGAACGGCGCGATCGTCATGTCTGAGCAGCATGCAGGCAAACGCCATCGGGAACAGTCCGAGTAAGCTAAACATGGCAAGCAACGACGGCTCATCCGCTTGAAGCGTCAGCAGCGGTCTCAACCACGGGTCCTCCCCGCCGCCCGCTCCGGGCGCGAAAAACAGCGCATACACGATGAAGGCCAGCCATACGACGAGCAGCAGCACGCGGGAGATGCGGGTCATGGCGGTCACACCTTTCTATGGGAAATGGGCGCAGGGAGTCGAAATGGAGACCTGCTTCCTTCTGAAGCGGCTCCTTCCCCTTTATTACCCGAAACGACCCATCCTGGCAAGCAAGCATTACAAAAAAGATGAAACAAATGAAAAGAAAACGAAAAAACACCCGCGCAGAGGAGGGTAGCGCGAGTGCTTCGGTCTTGCTCGAAACCTGGAATCGGGGGGGTGGTTTCGGCGGGGTTACCGACAGAGAGAGAGTTGGGGTTCTCTGCCGGGTTGCAACGAAATCAATATAGCACACGGTTCTGAACATTTTCTGAACAACCCCCGACTTTTTGGTCCATCACTATGTGTGGATGAAAAGTTTAGGGGCGCGTCAAGCGACTATTTTCGGTCGATGACTCCGTCCTGATGAAAATAGGTTCCCGCGCTAAGCGACTCTTTTAGGTCCATCACTATGTGTGGATGAAAAGCTAAGCGGATCTCAAAGAGAGCAAATCAGCTCTCTATCAACAATCAAAAGAAAGACGTTAGCCGAACAACCGGCTCAAACGTCTTCCAATGTTTTGAACTTGTAGCCTTTGCCTTTGTCTTCAGCATCCAAATCCTAATAAATTCCATCCAATCTAACCGAACAGGCGCGATTCGAAGAAGATAACGTGTAACGGATCGACAGAACGCTTAGCGCCTCGAATCAGGGAATTGAGATTTGTAACGGATCGAGGGAACGCTTAGCGGTGAAAAAGCTGCTTTTCGTGCCGACTTCATCCACTTTTTCTATCTAAGAGTTCCTACGATCCGTTACAAATTGCAGATCCCGAAAATGAGTATGCTAAAGGATATGCAATCCTTTAGCATCAGATCCACGGACAAAACGCTTCGTGAAAGAGTAGTTGAGACGACGAAGGGGTCGCTCTTTTCGCGCTCAACCCTCAGATGCTACTAGTCGTCTAACTTCAGGCCTTCGGCCTCTAAGCTTTGTAACCCCCGATCCTCACATAAAAAAAGACCGGGCCGCAGCCCGGTCTTCTCAACTTTTGCTTCTAATTTTGCTTCTGTCTTTAATTTTATACTGCAATTATTGTATTGAATTTCTTACCGCTGCATCGAAGCCGCGCGAACCGCATCGTAAGCCCAATACGTATCCGCCACGTCATTCCACGCCGCCGCGCCCGGCAGAACCATCGAACCGTCCAGCCCGATCAATCGGTTAATCATCGTGACCGCTTCGGCGCGCGTCACGTTTTGCTCCGGCTTGAAGCTGCCGTCCGCATAACCCGTCACCACGCCTGCTGCTTGCAGCTCCGCTGCCGGAGCCGCTGCCCAATGGCTTGCTGCCAAATCGCTGAATCCGGCCGCTTGGATACTTGCGTCCAATCCGCTTTGCGGCAGCAGTTTCGCCAAGGCCGCAGCCAGTTCGCCGCGCGTGATCGACGCGTTCGGCTTGAACGTGCCGTCGCCGTAGCCCGTCATGATGCCCGATGCCGCAGCCGGTCCGACGACCGTGGAAGCCCAGCTTCCGTTTTTCACGTCGCTGAATGCCGACGTGCCTTCCGTCACGCCCGTGATCCGGCCGACGATTGCCGCCAGCTCGGCGCGCGTGATGTTTTGCGCCGGTTTGAAGCTGCCGTTCGCGTAGCCCATGATGTAAGGCGATGCGATCAGCGTGCTTCCCCAGTTGCTCACGTTCACGATCGTGAACGTACTGAAGTGGTTCACCGTGATTTCCAGCCCTTGCTTGCCGTCTTCTTGAGTAACCACTTTGCCTGCGACCAGTTGCTTCGTACCGTCGCTGTGCTCAATGTAGACACCCAGCTTTTTCTGCTGCTGCGCCGTGAAGCTACTGCCTTCCGGAAGCGGCAGGGTCAGCGTTACCGGACGGCTTTGCAAATTCGTTTCGATCGTCATCGGACGGCCGACAACGGTGATATCGCCGCCGTTCGCTGCGGTTACGATTTCTTGATTGCCCAGCGCGCGGGATTGAATCTCGCTGCTGGTCGCCGTGCTTTTCACCGGAATCAGGCGGAAATACAGATCGTCCGTCAAATCTGTCAATGAGGATGCCGGTACGCTGATGCGCACGTTCGGGTTCAGGATCACCAGTTCCACGCCTTCGCCGACCAGCGTGTTCGAAGCTTCTCTCGGTACGTTCACGTTCCATTCCGAGATCTCGTCGGCGGAATCCGGCAGAACGATGGCAGCCGTTTTCGATCCGCTAGTTTTCAACAAATCAATGATTTCCTTGGCTTTAGCCGGAGTCAGTTGCAATTGATCCTTCAGCGAGCCGTCGTTGCCGCGGGTACGCGTGATCGCCAGCGAAGCGACAACCGAACCGTTGCTCGCTTTGTTGTTTTGCACATTTACGTTAATCGTCGTCGTGTTCGACGGCGCTGCCGGCGCGCTTGGAGCCGGAGCCGATGTACCGCCGCCCGTCGAAGGGTTCGAAGGCGTCGTCGGTACAGTCGGCGTCGGCGGCGTTTGATCTTTGGCAAAAGCTTTGAGCGTCGGGTAGCCGCCGCGTTTAGAATCTTTGGTTTGCAGCGTCCAGATCTTATTAAAATCCCAACCTTCAAACGATGCTTCGGTTTTCATTTGTACCGTAGTCAGCTTTTTAGCCAACTCCGAAGTTTCGTTCGATTGCGTTGGGAAGGTGCCGTCCCAATAGTTGGAGACGGAGCGAATAGCATTCGACTCGTAACTCGGACCTTCAAATGGCCAAGCTTCGCCAAACATATTCATACTGTTGAAGCCTTCTTCAATGCTGTCGATATGCGAGAAGGTAACGATTTCTGAAGAACTATAGTTATTTTTGAAAATGATCGGATTCACCGAACTTGTCGCTCCGCTCGGCAAGTAAGAGATGTAGCTGGCTTCTCCGACAAAGCCGCCCGAAGCCATATTCATGCCGCGAGCCAAAAAGCGTGGTGCATCAGGCGTTACTTTGGCCCAAGCATAATTGTTGGAGATTGAATGATCGCCTTTGGAACCGTTGATACGCAACGAACCGACCAAACCGCCCAATGTACCGTAACCTTCCACGTTTCCACGGAAGTAGCTTTCGCTTACCGTACTATCATATATTTGCCCAATCAAGCCTCCTGCGTATCCGTTGCCGCGCACAGACCCTTCGATACCTACTTTTTCGATAATCGACTGAGTCGCGGAACCCGCCAATCCTCCTCCGAGTTGCGATGGAGCGATATCGACATTAGTCAAACGGAGATTGCGAACAGTTGCATTATTCAAATAAGCAAACAATCCTCCGTCAAAAGATCCGCTTTGTTCTCCGTCAACCTTCAAACCGTCGATAGCGTAACCGCCACCGTCGAAGAAACCTGTAAACATTTGTCTTTCGTTACCTAACGGCTTCCAAGAAATACGATCTTGCGTATTCAAATACTGGTCCAACTTCTCTTTGGAAATGTTTTGGCTCAATAAATACTTGCCGTTCAGGTCATCGCGGATATGATCCAGATCAGCCGGCGTCTTTACTAAATTCCAAGTCTTTCCGTCCATTTCTTTTTGCTCGTAGACATATTTATTCGGACTCTCCAACTTCACTTTGTCCGACGCCCGCGAAACTCTGGACGTTCCTGCCGAATTGGAGGCTTTTACAGCAAACCTATAAAATTGATCATTTTGAAGATCGGAAACTGTATAAGTGGTCGAAGTCACACTTGCGGCCACTTCCACCCACATATTCAAATCTTCAGGCGCATATTCGCCCTGGAATTTATAAACGCTATAACTTGCTGCACCGTTCACGGCATCCCAGTTCAATTCCACCTTGCCGTTTTTGATTTTAGCCGTTACATTTTGCGGTACTTCTGGAGCAGCAATCGGCGCCGAATTTTCGTCTTGATAAGGTCTCAATAGAGGATAAGAAGAATTCGAGGAATCTTCCATCATCCAAACATCATCAAAGTTCCAACCTTTATCTGCGAATGTTGCTTTTGTTTGCATTTCTCCGTTTGTAAGACCGTATCCGTACAAAGAAGTTGTTTTCGCGTTTACGAATGTGTCTGTATTCCAGAAATTATTAATGAAAACGACTTCCAATGGTTGCTCATCTTCAGAACTTCCAAATTCCTCCCATTCTTCTATAGCATTTTGTACATGGTCAAATCCGATAAAGGGACCTACCCATGTTAATTCGGCTGAATCGTTTATTCTAACACGGCTCAATGTATTTGCTGCATAATTGTTGATGATCGTAGGAACCTGGATTTGATCTTCCTTGTCGTAAAAGCTGCTAATAGCACCAATAAATCCGCCGATCGCTTCATTTGAAAAAATCAGGTCTTGATTTCTGGGTTGATTATTAACGATTACATCGCTCTGCGTGTAATTGTCGTATAAAACGGTCCCGTGCGTCATACTCAAGTCGCCAATGAATCCGCCAATCGAAGCGGTGCCTACGACTTTGCCCATTACCGCGTTTTGACGAATGTCTCCGCCTGATACTTCACCGGACAATCCGCCAATATCGTAAGTGCCGTATATGCCGACTACATCTGCTTGAACGGCATTATAACGAATTTGATCGTAAACGCTCTCTCCAATCAATCCTCCCATGTATTTGGTGTTGTTCCCGTTCTCCCAATATGCCTCTGCCACACTCACTCTACCTGTTACTTTATTATTAATATAAGTGCTGTTTCCGGATTCCCCGACCAAGAGACCTAAATATCGTTGGCCTTCCACTTGTCCTTGGACTCGAACATTCTTGACTTCCGAATCGTACGCTTCTCCGGCCAAAGCTCCGATTCGACGTTTTCCTTTTATGCTCACGTCGGTCAAAGAAAGGTTTTGTACCGTTGCACCGTCCAATTCTTCAAAAAGTCCGATCGTACTTTCTTCGTTTTCGGTCATGGTAAACGTTAAGCCTGAAATCTTATGATTCCCGCCGTCAAACTTGCCCGAGAAAGCACCTTCGTTTCGTCCGATTGGATCCCAACCGTTCGTGCTGATTGCGGCTCCGGACAAAGAAATATCTTGAGTAAGCAAGTAATTCGCTCCCAGATCGTATTGTATATGGGTTAAATCGTCTATGCTTTTCACAAGATTCCAAGTGTCTCCGTTCGCATCTTGAATCTGCTCATACATGTTGTTTTGTGTAAGCTTTCGAATACGTTCTTCATCGCCGATATAAACGCTTCCCGACGTTGGATCGACGGCTACGCTCGTCGGATAGAAAAAGGAAGAAGTCGAATTCGTGATGGGTAGAAGTTCTTTATTCAAAAGATTGACTTTATTCACTTGATTGCTACCCGCATTCGCGATATATAGCAAATTGTTTTGATTATCCAGCGATATGGATTGCGGATTGTCTAGGTTTTCCGCGATCACTTCTACGTTTTGCGGATCCTGTAGACTGACCTTGACGACCCGATTTAATCCGGCGTCCGATACATACAGATTTGTACCGTCATAAACCACGTCCGTAAGTGTCGATCCAGACTCCTCGAACGACTTGATTGCGATTGCCTTATACGACGCAGAAGACGCCTCTTGAATATTCGTGTCGGAGTTCGCTACATTCATTTCCTGGAACTCGTAAGAGTTAGATACGTTTTCGTTCGTTTCGCTTTCTTCTTCGCTGCTGGAGGTACTGCCGTTGCTCGAATTCGAACTTTCTTCAACAGGACTTTCGCCGCCTGCCGTACCGCTTTGCTCATCGTTATTATCTTCTTCATCCGTCACGCTCATTGTGCTGTCAATTTGCTGAGTGGTATCGGAATCGTTGTCGGTACTTTCTTTTAATACCAATTTCCAGATTGTTTTATCACTACCGCCTGCAACGTACAGCGTGTGATGATCGCCCGCATCAATTCCCTGCGGATCTGCGATAGTCCCCGGATCCAACAAAGGCGTCCCAGTCATATCGCTTTTGATAGAAAACTCGTATACATTATTGCTTTGCGAAAGATCATCTTTTGCTGTTCCAAAAATTTCAGAGTCCAAATTTTCATCCCAAGTTCCCAAAACTAAATCTTTGACAGCTAATGGTCCCTTGTCGCCTTTAGTCTGTAAAGATAAAAAATTAGCCGAATTGTCAATGTCAGGAGTCAAATAAACAGTATTGTTCATATAGTCGCTGAATCCCATCATAGTAGAAGACCCGTTACCGTTTTTGTTCGGTGAAGTTTTTAAGAAGATGCCTCTAGGTTGAGCTGGATATTCCTCACCGTTTGGAGTAATAACGTTCACTTTTTGCAAAGTCATTCTATTTGCGTTTTGACCCGTTACCAAGTCTGATTCTGCGTAAATAACCTTGCTCATTGTCGGAAGTGTCCCCAGCACTGTAGCTCCGACCAATGAGCCTATAGCCATTTTTTTTAACAAGCCCCTTGCGTTGAAATGTTTCGTTTTCATCCACATTCTTCCCCTCTGTTTGTGAAATGCTTCATAGACAACTCCAATTTATTACAAAAGCAATATAGCATTTGATTCTGAACAAATTCTGAACAGCTTTGCGTTTTGAAGGATGTCCAAACAATTTCTGAACTTCATCTTTATATTTTTTTCAAAATGCGTAAAAAAAGATCGGGCTTCGGCCCGATCTTTCAGACTGTTGACAAAAGAGAGTTAGAGCCTGTGCTCTAACTCTCTTTTGTCAACAGTCTGCTTGTTAAGCTTAGGGACAAAGCCTTGTCAGCCCCTTTCTATACGTTGGGTGCAGGCTGCCACGTCCAATTTGCGAGCTTTTTCAGATTCATGGCTGCAAACGTAAGCATCGCCTGCATGGACAATTTTTTAAGCCCTCTTAGGGTCGTCCAACGCATGCCATGCTTTTCTTTGGCATCCGCAAAGACGCGCTCAATGGTTTCTTTGCGTTTGCTATAGATGGATTTCACGTCCAGTCGGTGTCTCAGATGGTTCGCTTCCTCCACGAAAGGCTCCCACACGTGGCGGGTCACCACTTTCTGTTTGGCCTGACTAGCGGTACACGAGCTTAGCCCGTCGCAGGCGCTACAGATCGCTGGGGTGGATTTGTATTCCCGATAGCCTTCCTTGTTGGTCGTTGAATAGCTTAGGATCTCTCCCGCGAGGCAGAGGTAACAGTCGTAATATTCGTCGTACACGTAGTCGCTCTTTTTGAAAAAGCCCTCTTTCGTATGCGGGCGCGTATACGGAAGAGCCGGTAAGATGCCGGAGTCGAACAAATACTTTGCAATCGCGGGCGTTTTGTAGGCAGCGTCTGCGGCCACAGCCTTCGGTTTTCCCACATGCTGCATGACTTGCTCAACGAGAGGCGGCAAGAGGTGGCTGTCATGGACATTCCCTGGCGTGACCCGAGCCCCGAGCACGAACCCACGACGATCCGAAACGGCATGAAACGAATAAGCAAACTGCCGGGTTCGCTCATCTTTTACGTAATAGCCGCTTTCCGGGTCGGTGAGGCTTTCCTTGATTTCCTTTTCTTCCTCTTGCGACGGAAACTTGTCCGGTGGGAAAGGCTTTTTCCCATGGTCTTCCCGATCCTGATTGATCTCCGCTTCGAGCAAGGATTGGTAGGCTCGCGTTTCTTTACGCACCACCTTCTTCTCGAACTTGCGTGTGTTGGCGCTGGCCTTGACATGCGTCGAGTCGACAAACACATGCTCGGCGCGCAGCAGGTTCTGGTCGGCTACGTTCTTGAGAATGCGGTAGAAGATCCGCTCGAACACGTCAGAATCTTGAAACCGACGCGCGTAGTTCTTGCTGAAGGTCGAGAAATGGGGCACGGGGTCTGAAAACCCAAAGCCCAAAAACCAACGGTATGCCAGATTGGTTTGGACCTCCTCGATGGTTTTTCGCATGGAACGAAGGCCAAACAGATATTGAATGAAGGTGAGTTTGATGAGAACCACCGGGTCGATGCTGGGGCGTCCTTTTTCCGAATACAAGTTCTGGACGAGCTCGTAGACAAAAGAAAAATCGATGGCCGCCTCCACCTTACGCACCAGATGCTCGCGAGGAACCAGCTGATCCAAAGCCACCAGTTCCAGTTGAGTTCGTCCATCCGATGATTGTTTCGTTAACATGAATGCTCACCTCACGTCGTTGATGCTTCTATTTTAAACGAAAAAAGACTGTCGACGCACTCAAATTCTTGAGTTTGTCGACAGTCTGAAAGATCGGGCTTCGGCCCGATCTTTATAGTCGATTTACATGTTTTAGTTTTCTTTTATGCTACATACTCAATCTCGCTCGATTCCGTGATTTTTCCGTTTCGCTTACCGCTGCATCGAAGCCGCGCGAACCGCATCGTAAGCCCAATACGTATCCGCCACGTCATTCCACGACGCCGCGTCCGGCAGAACCATCGAACCGTCCAGTCCGATCAAACGGTTAATCATCGTTACCGCTTCCGCACGCGTCACGTTCTGCTCCGGCTTGAAGCTGCCGTCCTCATACCCCGTCACCACGCCTGCTGCTTGCAGCTCGGCTGCCGGACCCGCTGCCCAATGGCTCGTTGCCAAATCGCTGAATCCGGCCGCTTGGATGCTTGCGTTCAAGCCGCTTTGCGGCAGCAGTTTCGCCAAGGCCGCAGCCAGTTCGCCGCGCGTGATCGACGCGTTCGGCTTGAACGTGCCGTCGCCGTAGCCCGTCATGATGCCCGATGCCGCAGCCGGTCCGACGACCGTGGAAGCCCAGCTTCCGCTTTTCACGTCGCTGAATGCCGACGTGCCTTCCGTCACGCCCGTGATCCGGCCGACGATTGCCGCCAGCTCGGCGCGCGTGATGTTTTGCGCCGGTTTGAAGCTGCCGTTCGCGTACCCCATGATGTAAGGCGACGCGATCAGCGTGCTTCCCCAGTTGCTCACGTTCACGATTGTAAATGTACTGAATTTGTTGACGCTGATTTCCAATCCTTGACGACCGCTATCCAACGTGACGACTTTGCCGCGTACCAGTTGCTTCGTACCGTCGCTGTGCTCAATGTAGACACCCAGCTTTTTCTGCTGTTGCGCCGTGAAGTTACTGCCTTCCGGAAGCGGCAGGGTCAGCGTTACCGGACGACTTTGCAGATTCGTCTCGATCGTCATCGGGCGACCGACAACGTTAATGTCCCCGCCGTTCGCAGCGGCCATGATTTCTGGATCGGCCAGCGCGCGGGAGCGAATCTCGCTGCTGCTCGCCGTGCTTTTTACCGGAATCAGGCGGAAGTACAGATCGTCCGTCAATCCTGTCAAAGAAGATGCCGGCACTTGAATGCGCACATTCGGGTTCAGCACGACCAATTCAATGCCTTGGTCCGTGAGCAATTTGGAAGCCGCGACCGGTACTGTAAAGTCCCATTGCGAAACTGCATCGCTTGCGTCGGGCAGCACGATCGCAGCCGTTTTCGAACCGGATGGCTTCAATAGGTCTATAATCTCGGTCGCTTTGGCCGGGGTCAGTTGCAGCGCATCCTTGATCATGCCGTCCGCGCCTGTGGTGCGCGTGATCGCAAGCGAAGCGACTACCGAACCGTTCGCGGCCGCGCTGCTTTGCACGTTGACGTTAATCGTCGTCGTATTCGTCGGCGCAGGAGCCGGCGGGGTAGCGACCGGAGTCGAAATTCCGCCGCCCGCAGAAGGAATTGACGGATTCGTCGGGTTAGTAGGGTTGGTCGGATTTGTCGTAGGAGGTCCGACCGGCGTCAGCGCTGGAGAAATAGCGAATACGGATGTACTGCGCAGTCCTTTGGCTTTGACTGCGAAGACGTAAGGTTGGCCGTTGGTCAATCCGGCTACGGTGAAGGAATTCGAAGACTGCGAATCGCCGTAGAGCGTCGATCCTGCGAGTTCCCAAGCCCGGGAATCAGGTTCGGCCGGAGGCACGCTGCCTGCGTATTTGTAAATTTCGTAATACAGCGCATCGTCGGCCGGGGTCCAAGAGAGATCGACCTTCGCGTTGCCTGCCTGCCCGTTCACTTCCGAAGCCGGCGATTGAGGCGGCGCGATCTGGATGACCCGGTGGTGGCCGGTATCGGAAATGTAGACCGTGCCGTCTTCGGCTATTGTTACGCCCTGCGGAGCGCTTAATGCGGTCTTGTCCGCCGGTCTTCCTTCGGAAGGATCGACAGCATCTTCTCCTCCCGCTACCGTAATAAGGTCGGGGTAGCTGGCGTTCGTATCATAAAACTGGACTACGCGGTTATTGCCCGTATCCGCTACGTAAACATCCTTGTCCGAGCTGACTGCTAAAGAAGTCGGCTGGTTCAGGCCTCCTACTTGAATCGGTACGGCTTCTCCGTCACTCATTTCAATTTTAGTGATCATAGTCGGATCTGAGGGAGGATTACTAAGCGTGTACATGAACCTTCCTTCAATAACAAAATCCTGAAAAACATGGGGTTGGCCAAAATTAAAACCGCTCATGTAACCTACATCCTGAGTCGTATAGGGTAAAACAGCATCCTGCGAAGGAAGAAACCGATAGCCTTGGTTAATCGTATCGTCATACGTATACAGATACCCTTCGTCATCGAAAGCCAGCCCTGCCGTGGAACTCAACAAATTCGGATCCAGAACCGCTTCAACTTCCACACTTATCACTGGGTTCGATGCATTCTGCGAATCGCTCAAGACTTTTTTGAATCTGAACACGTTGGGACCGTCAGCATTTTGCGCGTGACCCGTGAAATAAATCTGTTCAAAATCGGGAAGACTTTCGGAAAGTTTAGGATAAGCAAAGTCTTGCGCAATTACAGAGGCTCCGTCGCCGGTTTGGAAACGAAAAGGAATGTAGTCGCCCTGCAGCCTCGAATCAACTTCATTTCCGAATGCCAAACCGTTAGCAAAAGCGAACCAACTTTCTCCGTTAACGGGATCGTTCAATAATAACCCGTGAAGTTTGTCCATCGTGGAATCGATAGGCAATTCGATCAATTCCAGATCTGTCGGCATGTTCAACTCCGACCAGATCGCTTTGGGCGCTTTGCTGCTGCCCCCCGTGCCGGTTCCCGCCACCGTCTGCACGATTTTATCAACCGGGATCGCCCATGCTTTTCCTGTTCCGATCGTCGAGAACGTTCCGCCCGCCAACAAGGTTGTAAGCGTTATCAAAAAACCTTTCCTTAACCACCTTTTTCCCGTATAGGCCGCTGCCGTCTTCTTCATTCGCCCTCTTCCCCTCTGTATGCAAATGGATGCTTATACCGAGCAGTATAACAGCAAATTCTGAACAATTACTGAACAATCCAAAAATTCAACGTTGCGGCCCTTCATTTTTATCAAACTTCATTGCAATACGCTTTCTCGCCTATACATAGAACGTTTACATTGACCCGCCACCAAATCGCCATTTGAACCCTCCCTCCCGATCTGACATAATAACTCGTAACTTAACGCGCTAACGCATTACCGAATGCCGATAAACCAGCCGCATTCCATAGTCGCCAGCGCATGTAAACAAGGGGGATTTCACGATGAAAGGCATCATTACCGTACTCGGAAAAGACCAGGTAGGCATTATCGCCAAAGTCTGCACCTACCTCGCGGAGCAAAACGTCAACATTCTCGATATCTCGCAAACGATCGTGCAGGACTACTTCAACATGATGATGATCGTGGATATTTCCAACCCGGCCAAAGCATTCGAGAACCTGATCACGGACCTGCACGACTTGGGCCTGACCATCGGGGTCGAAATCAAGCTTCAGCACGAAGACATTTTCAACAGCATGCACCGAATTTAGGAAAGGAGGCCGACAACCCATGATCTCGAAATTCGAAGTTCAAGAAACGAACACCATGATTTCCGAAATGAAGCTCGACGTGCGGACCATCACGATGGGCATCAGCCTGATGGATTGCGGACACCCGGATCTGAAGACGTTCAATCAAAAAGTGTACGACAAAATCACACGTTTGGCCGAGCATCTCGTCAAAACGGGCGAAGACCTGGAGCGTCAATTCGGCATTCCGATCATCAACAAGCGCATCTCCGTCACCCCGATCGCCATCGCGGCGGGACCGACGGAAGCGACCAGCTACGTCAGCGTGGCCGAGACGCTCGACCGCGCGGCGCGCGAAGTCGGCGTCAACTTCCTCGGCGGATTTTCGGCTCTGGTGCAAAAAGGCTACACCAACAGCGACCGCATCCTCATCGACAGTATCCCCGAAGCGCTGGCCGTGACCGAACGCGTCTGCTCCTCGGTCAATATCGGCTCGTCGCGCAGCGGCATCAACATGGACGCGGTGAAAAAGATGGGCGAGATTATCCGGCAGACGGCCGAACTGACCGCCGACCGCGATTCGCTGGGCTGTTCTAAGCTGGTCGTATTCTGCAACGCCGTCGAGGATAATCCGTTCATGGCGGGCGCGTTCCACGGACCCGGCGAGCCGGAATGCGAAATCAACGTCGGCGTCAGCGGACCGGGCGTCGTGAAAAGAGCGCTCGAAGACGTCAAAGACGTCGATTTCGAAACGCTGTGCGAGACGATCAAGCGCACCGCATTCAAGGTAACGCGTGCCGGCCAACTCGTCGCGCAGGAAGCGGCAAAGCGCCTCGGCGTGCCGTTCGGCAGCATCGACCTCTCGCTTGCTCCGACGCCTGCAGTCGGGGATTCCATCGCCGAGATCTTCCGGGTGATGGGTCTGGAAGAAGCCGGCGCGCCGGGCACGACGGCGGCGCTCGCGATCCTCAACGACAACGTGAAAAAAGGCGGCGTGATGGCATCTTCGTATGTCGGAGGCTTAAGCGGCGCGTTCATTCCGGTCAGCGAAGATCAGGCGATGATCGAAGCCGTGCAGCGCGGCGCGCTGACGCTGGAGAAGCTGGAAGCGATGACCTGCGTCTGTTCCGTCGGCCTCGATATGGTCGCGATTCCGGGCGACACGAGCGCTTCGACGATTGCCGGCATCATCGCGGACGAAGCGGCGATCGGCATGGTCAACAATAAGACGACCGCGGTTCGGCTGATCCCCGTCATCGGCAAAGGCGTCGGCGAGATCGCGGAATTCGGCGGCCTGCTCGGCTACGCTCCCGTCATGCCGGTCAATCGGTTCGACTGCGCGCCGTTCATCAACCGCGGTGGCCGCGTGCCGGCTCCGATTCATAGTTTTAAAAACTGATCGGTATCTTTTGAAATCATGAGTCGAACCCGTGGCGGGCCGATCCCGCTTCGGGTTCTTTTTAGGTTTGAACATCATTTAGTTAACAGGTAAACGGTTCACTTTTTAGTCACAGTTTACATCGAGTAACTGGTTGAAATTCTTGAACCTCTTGGTATAATTTTTAACATTGATATTGAGAATCACTATCATTTAATGCGCTTCTCGCTCATTACCAAACAAAAAAGGAGTGCGGCTTGGTTTCAAGCTGTACCTGAGAAGCCATCATGATATAAAAGTGATTCCGTTCCGTACATAGCTTAGTCCGCAAGTAAATTCCATATCTTATCAGGGGGTTCAAATGAACAAATTCAAGTTTTCGAAATTCATGGTAATCGGTCTGGCTGCTTTCTCTTTGGCACTGAGCGCATGCTCCAATACAACCGATGAAGCAGCAACTTCCAATGCCGCAAGCTCCGCTGCCGCCGCAACGACGACGGACACGGCTGATTCCGCTACCAATGCCGCCAGCACTCCTGCAACCGTAGAAATTACGGATGCTCACGGAACGGTAACGGTCCCTGTAAATCCAACCAAGGTCGTGGCGCTGGACAACCGCACGTTCGAAACGCTTTCCGATTGGGGCGTTAAGCTGGTAGCTGCTCCGAAAGACGTCATGCCTCCCGACTCGCCTTACGTCAGCGACGATTCCGTTCAAAATATCGGCAACCACCGCGAACCGAACCTGGAAATTTTAGCGGCCGCCGATCCTGACCTGGTCATTGTGGGACAACGCTTTACCAGCTATTATGACGAGATCAAAAAATTGGTTCCCAATGCGGCCGTTATTGATTTTGAACTCGACGTGTCGGGAGAAGAAGGCTCGCCCGGCGAAAATCTGATCGCGGGATTTAAAAACGCGACAACGAATCTCGGCGAAATTTTCGAAAAGCAAACGGAAGCCGATCAACTGATTGCCGACTTCGATAAAGCCATTGAAGAAGCCAAAGCCGCCTATAACGGGACGGATACGGTGATGAGCGTTATTGTTTCCGGCGGCGACATCGGTTTCTCGGCTCCGCACTCCGGACGCGTATGGGGGCCTCTGTACGAAATCTTCGGCTGGGTTCCTTCGCTTGAAGTTCAAAATTCTTCTACCGACCACCAAGGCGACGATATCTCCGTAGAAGCGATCGCGCAAAGCAATCCGGATTGGATCTTCGTGCTGGATCGGGACGCCGCTATTTCTTCCGACGAAAAAGCGGTTCCCGCTCAAGACGTGATCGACAACGCGCCGGCGCTTCAAAACACGAAGGCCGTAACGAAAGGTCAAATCGTCTACGCGCCGAACGATACTTACACGAACGAATCTATTGAAACCTTTACGGAACTGATCAACAACCTGACGCAAGCTTTGTCCAAGCAATAAAAGGAGCCTAAAGCTGTGTCCAAAAATCTTATACCGAAATTTGCTGGGGTTGAGCATGCTCAACCCCAGCGTCATAAGCAAAAAAAGCTCTGGACCGTCCCTTTTGTCCTGGCAGTTGTCGCGACAATGATTTTGGGTACGGTCTCGCTGCTCACCGGCGTCTATGACATTCGCGGACAAGCGGACGGCATGGAGATGTTTTTCATCACGCGCGTTCCGAGAACGATAGCGCTTATGCTGACGGGAGCCGCTATGGCAATGGCCGGACTGGTCATGCAGCTCATTACGCAAAACCGGCTGGTCGAACCGACGACGACCGGAACCATCGAATGGTCAGGGTTGGGTTTGTTGTTCGTGTACCTCCTCTTCCCTGCTCCGTCCCTTTTGCTGCGCATGACGGGTGCCATCGTGTTTTCCTTTATCGGAACTATGGTATTCTTCATGTTTTTAAGAAAGGTCAAACTCCGCTCCTCTCTGGTCGTTCCGATCATCGGGATGATGCTGGGCGCGGTCATTTCAGCTTTTTCTACATTTATCGGATTGGTGTTCCAGGCGACGCAAAACATCGAAAACTGGTTTATCGGCTCCTTCTCTTCCGTGCAGACGGGTCGGTACGAATATCTATGGATCATTATATTGGTCACGATTTTGATTTTTATCTACGCGGATCGGCTGACATTGGCCGGACTGGGCGAAGATGTGGCCACAAGCTTGGGCGCGAATTATAACCGGATCATCCTGTTGGGTACGGCGCTGATTTCGTTGGCTGTAGGCATCGTGGCGGCGGTGATCGGCAATCTGCCTTTCCTCGGCCTGATCGTTCCCAATATCGTATCCATGTTCAGGGGCGACGATCTGAGGAGCAATCTGCCTTGGGTCTGCGTACTCGGCATGGGCACGATCATGGCTTGCGATATTCTGTCCCGGGTCATCATCATGCCGTTCGAAATCCCGGTTTCCATGATTCTGGGAACGGTAGGTTCTGTCGTATTCATTATGATTTTGCTTAAACAAAAGAGATCGAAAAGGATATCAAGATGAGCGAACTGACAAGTACCCCTTCATTACCGGTCAATACCGATCCCCGTCGTCCGTCCCGAAAAAGATCGGCGAGAGCTTTTCGGACCAAGCGCGAAGAACGGAACTACTGGGTTCTGCTGATCTCGTTATTCGGAGTCGGCCTTCTGTCTTCTTTTGGTTTACTGGTTTATAACAATCCGGTGCCGGTGACCTCGCCGTCTTTTATCCCCGTGGTGGAACGAAGAGTCGTGGCGCTGGTTTCCATGCTGGTTGCGGCGGTCTGTCAAAGTTTATCGACGGTCGCATTTCAATCCATTACGAACAACCGGATCATTACGCCGTCGCTGCTCGGCTTTGAAGCGATCTATTCGACGATTCATACCAGCACGATCTTTTTCCTCGGCGCGGCCGCGTTCGTGAATTTCAGCGGCGTCGATTCGTTCTTGTACCAAGTGGCCGCAATGGTTCTAATGTGCCTGATCCTGTACGGATGGCTGTTATCGGGAAAATACGGCAACTTGCAGCTTCTGCTCCTGGTCGGCATTATCATCGGAACGGGTTTGCGGTCGGTATCCTCGTTTATGCGAAGAATGCTGGCGCCGTCCGAATTCGATATTTTGCAGGCCCGGCTGTTCGCTTCCGTCAACAACTCGGATTCCGCGTATTTCCCTATCGCTATTCCGATCGTCATCGTTGTTGCGGGGCTTCTGCTGATCAATGCCAAACGACTGAACGTATTGGCGCTCGGCAAAGACGTCTCGACGGCGCTGGGAACCAAGCATAACGCCGGCGTGATCTACACGCTCGTGCTGGTGTCGGTTCTGATGGCGATCTCGACGGCGCTGGTGGGACCGCTGACATTTTACGGATTTTTAGTCGCGACGTTAAGTTACCAGGCAGCACAGACGTACGACCACCGCTATGTATTCCCTATGGCTCTGGCGATCGGGTTCGTCATTCTCACCAGTGCCTACTTCATCATGAATCACGTCTTCCATGCTCAAGGCGTCGTTTCGATCATTATCGAGCTGGTCGGCGGCCTGACATTTTTGATCGTGATTTTAAGGAAGGGTTCCCTATGATCGAAATCAATAATGTTAAAAAATCTTATGCAGACGAAGTCGAAATCGGTCCGTTGAACATCACGATTCCCAAAGCCGGCCTGACTTCGCTGATCGGTCCCAACGGCGCGGGCAAATCGACCATGCTGCTGATGATCGGCAGACTTCTGGATCTGGACGAAGGCCAAATCACCGTTGCCAATATGGACGTTTCCAAATCCAAATCGAGCGATCTCGCCAAAATCATCACGCTGCTAAGGCAGGAGAACCATTTCGTAACCCGGCTTACGGTCAGGCAGCTTGCCGGATTCGGACGCTTCCCTTATTCGAAAGGAAGACTCACCGACGAGGACGAAGCCATCATTTCCAAATATATCGACTTCCTCGACCTGACGGCTTTGGAGAATCGCTATCTGGACGAACTTTCCGGCGGGCAGCGTCAGCGGGCTTACGTCGCCATGGTGCTTTGCCAAGAGACGGAATACGTGCTGCTCGACGAGCCGCTCAATAATCTCGACGTGGCGCGCTCGGTGCAGATGATGGAACATTTGCGCCACGCGGCCTACGAGTTCGGCAGAACGATCCTGACCGTCATGCACGATATCAATTTCGCGGCCAAATATTCCGATCGAATCTGCGCGATGAAAGACGGGCAGATCGCAGCTTTCGGAACCGTAGCGGAAGTCATGAACCCGGAGATTCTTACTGACATTTTCGAAACGAAGATCGAGATTATTCAGGGGCCGTACGGGCCGATCGCGATCTACTAAGATGTGCGAGGGAAAGGAAAAGGAAGCTGGGACGCTGCGGGATAAATTCGTTCAAGACGCTGTTTCACGAAGAAAGCTTGCAGCTTTCCTCGTTCAAAGGCGTCTTGACCTGAATTTCTCCCTCCGCTAAAGCTTCCTTAAGGATGGGGAAATGTTACAGCTACTAAAAAAGCGCCTTTTCAGGGCGCTTCAATAGTATCGAAAGAGTTCAACGTAGCTGGAAACGAGAAGACGGAGAGAGAAATTCAGTTCAAGACGCCTTTGAACTTGGAAAACTTCCATTAAAAATTTCAATCCAGTTTTCCAAGTGAGACAGCGAATTGTGAAGCATTTCGAAGAAATGCACTTCGGAAGCCTATGCTTGCAATTTCTCTCGCAGTCTTCTCGTTTCCCGCATCAACGTAACTTCATCGGTAGACTCACGCACCCCAACAGGGTGCGTTTTTGCATACGCGTCTTTATTTAACAGATCGCGAAGCCATGCGATAAGGATTCATGGCGCGTCTTTTTCTAAGAATGATCCAGTACGTAATACCGGCCACGATGGCTTGAAGAATCAGCATCAGGACGCTCAGGAAAATAAGGGTTTGCTCGGGGGACAACGGTTTGAAAAAAACGGCGAGCGTGTCTCCCTGCATTTTGCCGACGAAATAGAAGGATACGGCGAATGAAGCGACGTTGCCAATCAAGAGTGCGTAGACCGAACCTAATTTGATGCTGGCAAAGGCCAGCAGGCCCATCGCCGCGACCATTGCGATGTAACCGATTGGCGATTGATGACTGTAATCCTGCTGCATGCCGAAATAAGCAAACGGCAAAGCATAAACGATAACGATCAATACGCTCCATGGATATCTTCCCATAGGATGGTGCTCCTCTCGGGCTTTGGGTTGGACAAGGCTTATGTATTGAACGGATTGACCCAACGATTCGTTAACAGACTTATTGATTTTCGTGCTCTAGCAGTGTTAAAGGTGGTAGCCCAGACTTTAGGAAAATGATATGATTATGGATGCCTGAAAACAGATAAAAAGGCAAATTAATCCGTTCGCTTCATACATATGCGTTGGCCAATTAGAGTCAGTTTGGAAAGGATGAATGGATGTATGTATTGCGCGAAATGCGGAAGTCCGGCCGAAGCGGGTTGGAAATTCTGCGAAAAGTGCGGGACGCCGCTGGAAACTGCACCGACTGCGGCTTCGCAAATTTCAGCGATGTCGCCGCAGGTTCAACGCAGCAACGAAGCTGCTCCGGCATCGACCGGCAAGCCGAAAACACCGATGTCCAAGAAAACTAAAGGATGGGCAGGAACAATCGCGGGAGTCGTAGTCTTGCTTGTTGCGGCCTTTCTGATTCTGCGAATGACGTATGGTCCATCTAACCCGGAAGCTTTGGCGGAAAAGCTGAATGCGGCGATCGACGCGAAGGATTCGGCAACAATCGCAAGTTATGTATTCGACGCCGAATCGCCATTGCTCGCCGAAGACCGGATGCAAGCCTTCCAAACTTCGCTCGAAGAGGAAGGGACCCGAACTTTTTACAAGGAAAGCATTCTGAACGCGATCGATTTGGCGGAAAGCCAGGCGCCTGCGGAATCGGGCGAAGAGACGTTCAGCGACAAGTTGCGAAAAGAACTCGACGGACCCAATGCTAACTTGCCGTCTGCGGCGATGACCTTCGTCGAAGAGCGCTCCTGGCGTGGCAGCAAATGGAGCGTGCACGTCACGCCGGTATCCCTAATGGCGGAAAGCACCGAGCCGACTTCAGATGTAAACACCTCCCTGCAACTCGGCGATCTCGCAGGCGATGACCGCGCAACCGTCGAAAATCTTTGGCCCGGCGTTTACGCTTATAGCGGAGCGCTGACCAGCGAATACGGCAGCCAGCCTTTTGACGGTACGTTTGAAACGTTCGAGTACGCGGAGCCCAATGTCATCTTGTTCGAAGCCTCCATGATGAATAAAGTTTCCCTGGAGTTCCCGGCTTTCGAATCGGCGGTAACGCTGAACGGCAAGCCGATCACGGGAACGCCCGGCAAATCCATCACCTTCCGTCCCGTTCCGCAGCAGTTGGATTTGAAGATCGAAGCGAACGCGTACGGCGTCGATCTGAGCGGAGAAACTTCAATTGACGTTGCGGAGTACCCGGAGTACCCGCTTACCGAATTGATCCGACAAGAAGCCGCCGAGAAAGTCGCTGATCTGGCCTACGCGACGATGAAAGATTGGGTGAAGGCGACGAATTCGGGCGATCGCAAGCAGCTTACGGGCTTTGATCCAAACGGTACTTTCGGCGATTACCTGACATGGAGTCTCGACAATCGGCCGGATACTCGCTACGCGCTCGGCAAAGTTGTCGTAAATCCCGTGAATATCCGATTTGACCAGAGTGATTTGAAGGTAAATGTCGCTTACGAATTCTCCGACTCGGATAATCCGGAGCTGACGACCCAAGAAGTGCACCAATTATCCATAGCGGAAAACGACAAAAAGAACGACTGGTGGATCAGCGATTATGCGTGGGGATACATCCCTGATGCAAGCACGAATATCGAGCGCGTGAATCCCGAGTTCGACAAAGAACGTGCGGCCTTATCCAAAAGTACCGCTGCCGATTCGCCAAGCAACGTCACCAACGCCGCGGCGTCGGGCAATGATCAGATGCAAGCGTCCGCTTCCGGCTCCGTGACTTTTACCGAGGATGATGCCCAAGCCTTCATGACGGACTACCTCAGCTCTTCGGTTACGGCGATAAACGGACGCGAATTTACCCAAGTCTCCCACTTGATGGACCCCGCCGGACCCGCAGCTCGGGAATCGGCCGATTATATCGAGTATTTGGATAGCAAAGGCATTACCGAAAGCTTTGAAGATGCGACCGTGACCGGATTCAAAAGTAACGGCGATTCAACCTATACGGTCAACACCCGCGAATCCTATATCATTTTCAACAAGGATAACGAAGCCGCCGCCAAAAGCTTCAACGCCGCGTATAAGCTGAGCGTGATCGACGGGCAGTTGAAGACGCATACGCTGATTAGCACGAAGGAGATTAAATAGCAGTCTTTCAACTCTTAATCAGAGGATTACGTTCGAACGAAAGGCACGCGCTTCAGGTGCATTTCATTCGAACGTAACCCTGCCTTTAATGTTGACAAGGTGCTTAAAAAAGTCTGCTGCAAACGATTAGGTCTCTGCATGGATCGTCTTTTTGCCCTGACTTTTACGCCGACGTACACATTCAACGATGATTAATGCAACGGCCTGCACGATCAGTAAAAAGCCCGTGTATGCAAACATGGCCTGAAGAAGCGACAGCGGCTCGAAAAACAGAACCTCGGCAGTCGTTCCGGACATGTTGGGAATAAAACGATAAGAAATAAAGACAGAGATGACGTTGCCGAGCAGCAACAGATAAATTGAACTGTAAACTCGTATCGTTACAGCCAAAAAAACCGCGATTGCTGTAACCAGAAGACCTCCCAAAACCAACACGCCCCGATAATGCATCTCCATCAGCAGCCACGCATACGGAAACACGTACAGGATCAGTGCAGCCGTAACCAATCTTTCTTTGCTCAAAAATCTTTTATCCGTATTGATCATAGATTTCCCCTCCCGCTCAATCCGCCTTCCTGCACTCTAAGAACGTCTCGGTCTTCGAAAAGGTTACTGTTTCTTGACGAATATCCTTTTCAACCTACCAAGGCTGCCCAGACCGACACCTCAGACCCGCATTCCGGGCAGGTCGCCTGTCCATCCAGCGAAGGAATGGTTACAGCCAAACGGTGTGCGCCGAGACGTCCCGCTTCATGCGCCAGCTTTTGCAACTCCGCGCGAAGCGAGGTCGCGGATATCGCTTGCACGACTGCCGAATCGCGATTCTCTTTTTGCGCCGTCACGGGATCATCCATGTATACCACCAAGACCTCGGCGTCGCCTTCCTTCGGCCACACATACCAATCCGCCTGACAACTTGGGCACGCTCCGCTATATTCGTCGCCTTCCGGAAAATTGAGCAGCAACCGCGCCACTTCAATCTCTCCGGCATAAGCTGCCTGCGCCGCCAATAGATAGACGGCTTCGGGATTTTCGTTGTCTTCCGGTTCACCGCTCGCGATTGAAGCTGCGTCGCCGGACTGTTTATTCCCTTTTAAATCAAATCCCGCAGCCTGCTCATACAGGTGACTCAAGCGCTCCAACCCGATTCGGTACCCCTCGACAATGCTTGCGATCGTCTCGTCCGGAAGCTTAGGCTGGCGCTCTCTGCGAAACTCGCCGGAGGATGCGATATCCAGTCGATCCGCACCATGCTCGCGCCCGCTCTCCATCCAACCGCAAGCGATATACAAATCGACTAAAGTCTCGGTATGTTCGGTCGTCTCGGCCATTGCGGCCAAATAAGGCATGGCCGCCAATGTAGCCGTATAGATCGTATCTTGATGCAGCAGCAGCTCAAATAACTCCTGTCTCAGCTCCGCGTCTTCCGCAGCCGTGACCAAGCGGCGCAGCAACTGCACAGCCTCTTCGCCGTCTCCGTAAGCGGTGGTCAGGCGGCTCCAGGCCGGATCGTTTAACTTCAGCATTTTTCCCCGCCTCCTCGTTCGCTACGCGTTCTAATCCCGATAATGCGAGACGTCCCCGTGCAGTTCCACGTTCATTCCGCCCGGTCCGTACACCACTTTGCACAGGCAAGTCGATTCCAGAATCGGCGGTTTCCACATTTCCGAGATCGCCTGTCCGTTGAACGCCGTCATGAGCAGATTCAGCACGGCGGCATGAGTGACGACCAAAATGCTGCGCCCGTGGTTTTCGTTCAAAATTCGCTCGATGGCCGGAACGACCCGATTCCCCAATTGAACAAAGGACTCCCCGCCGTTTGTCGGCTCATACCGATGCGGTTCCTTCCAAAATGCCTCGTATTCATCCGGCGACCCGACTTCGATATCCGCTCCGGTTCGACCTTCCCAATGCCCCATGTCCACCTCTTGCAAATCATCCGTCGTATGGAGTTGAATCGTTCTTTTTCCTCGCAAAATTTCCGCCGTCCGCATTGCGCGCGGGCTTGAACTGCTATAGATGACATCGAGCGGTACGCCTTCAAGCGATTCGCCGAGCCAACCCGCATGCCGTTCTCCTTTTTCCGTCAACGGCGAGTCTTTGCGCCCTTGCAGCCGGCCTTCCAGATTCCATTCCGTTTGACCGTGACGCGTTAAGTATAATGTCGTTATGCGATGTTGTTTCTTCATTATGTAGACCTCCTCATTCTGGCCGGTAACCGAACATCTCATCTTCCAGTACGGTTCCGCGCTCGGGCTCTGAAGGTTCGAATCCTGCCATCTGCCCAAGCTTGGCCTGAGCGGCACGCTTACCTCCAACCAGTATCCGATTGGTGATATCGCGCGGATCGTCAGGCGGCAGCGCAAATCCTTGAGTGTAGGCAAAAGTTTCCGACAGCCCCGCCCATATCGCGTCGATAAACGAATCTCGCTTCCCTCGGCCGAATACGTTCAGCAGAATCACGCCTCGTTCGCTCAACTTCCGATGTGCTAAACTCCAAAACTCCCGCGTAAACAGATGCCAGGGCGTTCCCTTTTCCGTAAAAGCATCCAACACGATATAATCCAATGACCCGTTCGCTTCCCGGTTCAGCAGCTGCCGTCCGTCGCCCACGTTTACTTCGGGTCCTGCGTATCCAAAATAAGTTCGGCTGATCGACGCAATCGCCGGGCTGATCTCGGCTGCCCGCATATCGCGATCCGCAAAATATCCGGCAATCGTTCCGATTCCGTGCCCGATGACAAAAGCGCGCTCGAAGTCAGGTTCGTTATGCTCCATCAGGTGAATGATCGCCCTTGGATACTCAAGCACGATCCGCCGCGGATCATCCAAGTCCATCGCTCCCTGCACGTCGCCGTCGGCGAAGCCAAGCACCCTGAACCTCCCTTTTTCTTCATATAAAATATTCGTATCCGTTACCGTAATTTCGCTGCCGTGTTCTTGGATTCGCGTCACGACCTCTTCCTGAATGTTCATTGATTCAACCCTCGTCTGCGTGGAGTCGCCTTTTCTTTCATTATAAATGATGCGGGCGATGAAGCTCAAACGGGCTGCCTGCTTCGAAACGTATCGCTTACCTGCTTTCTTTATTGCGATTTCGGCTTGAATTTGGTAAGATATTGACCGAACGTTCAGTATAGAACTGACACTTTTTATACTCCATACAGCCAAGCGCCCGCCCGGAAAAAGGTAGCGAACATTCCGGAACGGGGGCTTTTTATAAGGAAGCCAGGGTGAGGACATGTGAACAAGAAACAAATTCAAAGCGAGCAGACCCGTAAAAAGATCGCGGATGCCGCGCGCCATTTGTTCGTGCAAAAAGGCTATAAAGCGACGTCGATCGAAGAGATCACGGCCGCGACAGGCAGCAGCAAAGGCAATCTCTACTACCATTTTAAAAGCAAGGAAGGCCTGTTTCTGTATCTGCTGGATGAATGGGACCGGGACTGGATCGCCAAATGGAGAGAAAAAGAACATCTGCATACGACCGCGACGGAAAAAATGTACGGCTTCGCGGAGCAGATGGTACGGGAAGACTTGAATCATCCGCTGACCAAAGCGGCTGACGAATTTTTTATCGGCGATGACAAAACATGCGAGGTCGAGGATCGGTTGGCCGAGATGGTCGCCGAACATCTGTCGTTCAACCGCATGCTGATCCAGCAAGGAATCGACAGCGGCGAATTCCGCGAGAATGATGTCCAGGGCTTGGCTCTCGTGCTGGAGGCGCTCGTCATCGGGCTGAGTCAGGTGTCGAGGCGCGCCAATCTGACGCAGGCGCTGGAAACGTATCGGTTAGCGATTCAAGTCTTTCTGCATGGCATTTCACAAAATAAATAAAACAGAATAACGAAAGAACTTTGGAGGATGTCACTATGGCTTTGATGCTTCGTAATCGGGCGGCGCTGTTGCTGCTCATGTTCAATATTTTCCTTGTTTTCACCGGCATCGGGCTGGTCGTTCCGATCATGCCGACATACATGAACACGCTGCATATCGGCGGCAGCATCGTGGGTCTGCTCGTCGCGACTTTCTCGGTATCGCAGCTGATCTGTTCCCCTATTGCCGGGCGTCTATCCGATAAACTCGGACGCAAAAAAGTCATTATCGTCGGCATGATGATCTTCGCCGTCTCCGAGTTCCTGTTCGGCATCGCGAATGCGCCTTGGCTGCTGTTCGTCTCGCGCGTGCTCGGCGGAGTAGGCGCGGCCCTGATCATGCCGGCCGTCATGGCCTATACGGCGGATATCACGACGGACGAAGAGCGCGCGAAAGGCATGGGCTTCATCAATGCGGCCATTACCACCGGATTCATTATAGGCCCCGGAATCGGCGGCTTCCTTGCCGAATTCGGAATTCGCGTGCCGTTCTTCGCAGCCGGTATTGCCGCATTGATCTCCGGCGTGATTACATTGCTCGTACTGCCGGAGTCGCTCAGCGTCGAGCGTCGTGCCGAGATTGCGGCGGCCAACGTCGGCAAACGCGACAGCCTGTTCAAGCAGCTCATGACTTCGTACCGGACGCCGTACTTCCTCAGCTTGGTGATCGTATTCGTCAGCGCCTTCGGCTTGGCGAACTACGAGACGGTATTCGGACTGTTCGTCGACCATAAATTCGGCTTTACGGCACGCGACATCGCGATTATCATCACCTTCGGTTCGATCGCGGGAGCCGTGGTGCAAGCGACCATCTTCGGTTGGCTGTTGAACCGCTTCGGCGAGCAGCGCGTCATCTCGATCTGTCTGGCGGCAGCCGCAATCTTTGTATTGATGACGCTGTTCGTGCATGAATATTGGATGATCGTGACGGTCACGTTCATCGTGTTCCTGTCGATCGACATCCTTCGCCCGGCGATCGGCACGCAAATCTCGCGCCGCGCAGGCGAGCAGCAAGGCTTTGCGGCCGGACTCAACTCCGCGTACAGCAGCCTGGGCAACATCGCGGGGCCGATCGTGGCCGGATCGTTGTTCGACGTCAACATCAACTATCCGTACGTATCGGCGGCGATCGTCCTGTTCCTGTGCTTCCTGCTGGTGCTGGGAGTCGGACGCAGCGACCAAAAACGCGCGGAAAAGCTTACAGGCACGCAATCAGTCGAACATTCGTAAATCGAAAAACGCAGACGAAAAAGGACTTGGCTTTTCCGCTTGAAGGCGGATAGGCCAAGTCCTTTTTTTGATTTGCGATCCGATTGAATAGAAAAAACGCAAGAAGCACAAGCAGATTCGCTTATTGTTCCAGGTGCAACTTGCTGCAAACCAAGCATCCGGCGTTTGTCAGCTTTTTGTTTGAACCAATCGGATCTCCGGAAGCTGCCGCTTGCTCCGGGCGACATGCCCCATGCGGGACGCGACTTTGCGCAGCGGTCCGAAGCTGGCGATCCGGATCACGGTCCGGATCGTGCCGACGCCCATTTTCGTTTGCGGATAAAACAGGTCGGGCGTGCCGGGCGGCAGCTTTTGCGCGTCGTCCACGATCGGCCGCATCCACTCTTCGTAGCGTTCCAGCGCTTCGCTGATATTGAGATTGTCGGCTTTTTGCGTTAACGTCGAAGATTCGTCCGAAAACTGCGACAGGAAAGCCGCCAGCACGTATCCGCCGATCAACGCGAGCGACGATCCGCCTCCGCCCAGCGGCGTCACGCACCAAGCTGCGTCGCCGGTGACGCAGACTCTTTTTTTGGACCAGTCCGGCATCTTGATCTGCGTCAGATAGTCGAAATACACATCCTGCGAAGTCGAAAAGCCTTCGATCACGCGATCCGTTTGCCATCCGGCGCCCGCGAAAATATCGCGCAGTTCGGAGCGCGCCTGATCGGGCGACAGATCGGCGATGCTGCGCTCGCTGCCGTAAGCGAGCATCGCGCGGATCGTCCCCTGATTGTCGGGACGCAAGCAGACTTGGCGCTTTTCCGTGGCGGTATACCAACGCCACCAATCGTCGTCTTCCGGCGTCCGCGCGATCGTGCCGTAAGCGATATTGAGCTTAAGCTCGCGCCGCGACACTTCGTTCGCGAAAACCAGCTCGCGCGTTTTGGATCGCACGCCTTCCGCGATAATCAACAGATTATAGGTTTCCGTCGCTCCCGAGCGCAAAGCGACCTGCACATAATCGCCCGGATCGGACACGCTTTCGATCCGTTCGCCGTAGCGGATCGTCACGCCGGACGGCAACGCATCCAGCACGATGCGCGCCAGATCGCCCCGCAGGATTTCCAACTCCGCCGTCAGCCCGTCGGAACCTTCGACCGGGAACGCGCCGACGACCTCTCCTTGATCGTTCACGAATGCGGTGCCTTTTTCGGTCGTCGTCCGGGCGCGGACCTGATCTTCCAACTCCATTTTTCGCAACACTTCCCGCGCTGCGCCCCGCACGTCGATATTTTGCCCGCCGTCGCGAAACGCCTCGGCGCGTTCGATCAAGGTCACGTCCCAGCCCGCTTTGCCCAACCAAAACGCGGTGCTCAAACCGGCGATGCTCGCCCCGGAAATCAGCGCTTTCGGATTGCCCATATGATGTTCCCCTCCCGGAAGTCGATGATGGCTTGCTGCTTCTTTTTACCCGCGAATACAAAGCGACAAGCTCGATGCGCCATATATTTTCCGATCGCAAAAAAGAACCTCGGCTGTTCGGGGCTTCGGTTCCTTCGGTAGTTGCTTGACAGGATTATTCTTTCGGTTCCACATGGACGCTGACAAAATAAATCGCATGGTTCTCTTTCATTTCATGCTCGACCCGATCCGCGATATCATGGCCTTCGACGATGCTCAAGTCGCGCGGAACTTCGATGGTGACGTCCAGTACCGTCTGACTTCCGTTAACCCGGGCTTTCAGTTCGCGTACTTCTTCGACGCCCTGGACCTGCGCGATCGCTTCGCGAATTTCGGCCAGTTCTTTTTCGTCGAATCCGTCGGTCAAACGATGCAGCGATTCGCGTAAAATGTCCCAAGCCGTTTTGCAAATGATCAAGCCTACGACGAAAGCCGTCACCACGTCCAACCACGGCATGCCGAATTGCGAACCCAGAATACCGATTGCCGCGCCGATACTGACCAGGGAATCGGACAGATTGTCTTTTGCCGCAGCCATCAGCGCCTGGCTTCCCGTTTTGATCGACAGATCGCGGTTATACCGATAGACGCCGTACATCGCTACCGCGCAAACGAAAGCTACGGCCGCCACCCAAGCCTGAGGCGCTTCTCCCGTACCGCTCGCAATCGACTGCGCCGCCCCGACCAGCACCTCTAGCCCGACGAAAGCCATAATCACGGACGCCACGAGCGCCGCTACCGTTTCCGCGCGAAAATGACCGTAGGCATGGTCTTTATCCGGCGGTTTCTGCGAAATGCGCAGCCCGATCAATACTGCGATCGAGGCCACGATATCCGTCAAATTATTCAATCCGTCCGCTTGCAGCGCGCTGGACAGAAATACATATCCGACAGTCAGCTTAAGCGCGGACAAGATCAGATACGCAATAATGCTGACCCAGGCCCCCCGCTCGCCTTCTTTGATTTTTTCGTACACATCAACCATTTCGCTGCCCCCAAAACCCTTAGTTACTGAACGTTGTCCATCATAACAAGCAGGTTTGCAGTGGGTCTACAGAAACATTATAGCCGCAGGGGAACGTTGTAAGCCCCGCGAAATAGTCTGATAGCCGCCAAACTTTGTTGACCTTGGGCAAGAGTAAGGCGATCCCGCTTCCTGTCCGGGTTGAAAGAAGCGGCGGCGGGGAAACGGCTAATGTTTACCTGTAGCTTTAAAACGGCACGAACGATAACTTTTCTGAAAATAAAAAAAGACTCGCCCGCAAAATCGCGGAGCGAGTAAGGAAACAGAGTGAAGAAACGAAAAATCGAGCATCCAAACATTCGTGCGTAAAAGCAGCAATTTCCGGCTTAAAAAGTTGACGTCGACTCTATTCCTGCGGATAAGCAACAATATAGGCGTTCCATCGCTCCGTAATCCGATATGGCGATAAATTCTTGCGTTTTCGCAACAATGAAACGGAATATGCGACGAAGCTGAGTACATTGTTGCCGATCCGCAGGATTGATGCCACGTTACGAGGTACGCACCGGGCCGACTTCGACAATTTAAACGATCAATCTGCCGATATACGGATCGTTTGAAATCACAGCGATGCCACTTTGCCGATCACCGGCACTTCGGCAAGCCCTGTCGGGAACTGTTTTAGCGGCAAATAGTGCATGCTGCGGATGTAGCGCACGGTACGGCTGCTGGCGCGCATGATGACGGAGTGAGTCTCGGCGCGGTCTTTGCCGATCATGCGAACGCCGTCCAGGAACTCGCCGCTCGTCACGCCCGTCGCCGCGAACAACACGTCGCCGGTGCCTGCCATGTCTTCCAGCGTCAGCACGCGGGAAGGATCTTCGATGCCCATCGAGATGCAGCGCTGCTTCTCGAACGGGCCGTCCGGCAGCAAACGGCCTTGCATATCGCCGCCGAGGCAGCGCATGGCGGCGGCGGCCAATACGCCTTCCGGCGCACCGCCGGAGCCGAGGTACAGATCGACGCCGCTGTCCGGCAATGCCGCGGCGATCGCGCCCGCCACGTCGCCGTGACCGAGCAGCTTGATGCGTACGCCCGCTCCGCGCAGCCGGGAAATCAGCTCTTCGTGACGCTCGCGTTCCAGTACCATGACGGTCAGATCGGAGAGCGCGCGACCTGTATAATGCGCAGCCTTTTGCAGAGTCAGTTCGACCGGATCGTTCAGGCTTAACTTGCCCGCGAGTTCCGGGCCGCAGGCCAGCTTCTCCATATAGATATCCGGCGCGTGCAGCAGACTGCCTTTTTCCGCAATCGCGATGACGGCCTGCGCATTGTGCAGACCTGCCGCGACGACTTCGGTACCTTCCAACGGATCGACGGCAACATCGACTTCCGGGCCTTCTTTCGTTCCGACTTTTTCGCCGATGTACAGCATCGGAGCGTCGTCCATCTCGCCTTCGCCGATCACGACCGTGCCGTTGATCGAAACGGAATCGAACATGGAACGGATCGCGGTCGTGGCCGCGCCGTCCGCCGCATTTTTGTCCCCTCTGCCGATCCATTTCGCTGCTGCCAAAGCACCTAATTCCGTTACTCGCACAATCTCCAGGGTCAATTCGCGTTCCATGGTCAATCCCTCCATTCGATTCGTCGGATCCTTTTATGAATTGCAAGGTCTCCGCGTTAAAGCTATTAAGTGAAGAAGATCGCCGATATCGGATCTTCCGTACGGGCGTCTTCGCATTTCCTTCGTCAACGTTACAATTCGTTCAAAATCAAACTCGACGTCTCTTCGATCGCACGATCCGTGATATCCACCACTAGACAGCCAAGCCGCGCATACAGCGTCTCGGCGTAGTCCAACTCTTCCTTGATCCGTTCCAGGCTGTCATACTGCGAACCGACCGGAAGACCCATGGAGCGAAGTCGTTCGGAACGGATCTTGAGCATCGCCTCAGGCGCAATGGTCAAGCCGACCAAACGTTCTTTCGGCAAACTGAGCAGCTGTTGCGGCGGCGCGATTTCGGGGACAACCGGATAATTGACGACCTTTTTACCGCGATGAGCGAGAAAAATGCCCAGCGGCGTCTTCGACGTGCGCGAGATGCCCATCAGGACGATGTCCGCTTTAAGCATGGCGCCTAGATCTCGGCCGTCGTCGCTGGCTACGGTGAACTCGATCGCTTCCATGCGTCGGAAGTAATTCTCGTCCATCTTGCGCAGCACGCCGGGCCTGCGCGTCGGCGGCGCTCCGCTGAACGTGTCGATGAACGCTTGCATCATGGGCCCCATGATATCGACGACCCGCACATCCAACCGCACGGCTTCCTCGCGAATGGTCTCGCGAAGCTCCGGTTGCACGAGCGTGTACGCAACGAAGCCTTTATGCTCGGCGGCTTCTTCCATCAGTTTGCGCAGCTCGTCTTCATGCCGGACATTGCCGTAACGCTTAATCGAAACTTCCCGATGCTCGAATTGGTGAATGACGGCCTGCACCACGGCTTCTGCCGTATCGCCGACCGAATCCGAGCAAATGGTAATGAACGGCGTGCCTTGTTCCATCGTCTGCGTGTCCCCCTGTTATCCTGTCGTTTCGATGTCGAGGAGAAGCTGAACGATGGCCGTCTTCGTCAATCGTCCCACGATAGCCGGCTTGCCTCCCGTTTCTTCCGGATCGGCATCGACCACCGGCAAACTGTCTACCTCGTGCATAATCATCTTGTGCGCGGCCTCCAATACCGGTTCGTCAGGCGATGTGATGATGACTTTCGGAATCCGGGTCATGACCATGCTGACGGGCATTGAAGCCGAGCCCGGGTTGCCCAACGTGACTTTCAAAAAGTCTTTGCGCGACGCGACTCCGGCCAATTTCCCGTCGCCGTCGCAAATAATCAGCGTACCGACATCCTGCAAAAACAGCGTCACCACCGCATCTTGGATAGTCGTCGTCTCGCGGATAATAATCGGCACGTTCTGAATATCGCGCACCTTCGCTTCGCGCATGCGATCGCTGCCGTTGCCTCCGCCCGCCGACTTACGGCCGGGAAAGTAGCCGACCTTCGGCTTGGCGTCCACGTATTCCAGCATGACCAACAGCGAGAGATCCGAACGGATCGTCGGCCTGGAGAGCCCCAGGTTCTCGGCGATCTGTTCTCCGGTGATCGGCGCCTGCTTTTTCACGATATCCACGATCTTCAATTGTCTTGCCGTTAATTCGATCAAGGTTACCCTCCGATTTCTTGCTTGCGCTTAAAAAGAAGAGGTCGTCGCGTTCCTTCACGTCTGATTTCTTCTTCTGCGTAAACATATAATACGACACTAATCGCAAAAATGAAACATATATGACGTACTATTTCGCTATTATTTTTGCTTATAGAAGCGTTAAGCTGCAATTATAAGCGAAAAACCGCCGATTTATGCCTTCATTACTTTTATTATGACATACTTTATAACGTTTTCGGTTTATTATTTTTAGACGACATGTTCAAAAATACATAGCATACCGCGAATGGAAATGTTACCCTAATAGTCGGTAACTCTCTATACATAACAGAAAGAAACGCACAGGAGGGATTTTGAAATGGCTTTTTGCACGAACTGCGGGACGGAGATTCAGACTGGAGAAATTCACGTCTGCCCGCTTGATCCAAAAGAATCGCGCACGTCGGACGAGCACATAGGCGGAGTATCGCTTGAAAAACATTCAGCGGAAGGGCCTAGGGAAGAAGCGGCTCTACCGTTCCATGCAACTCATGCTGCATCCCCTACGCCCGCAATGCCTGCACCGTTACCGATGGTTGCTCAACCCGTAACTGAAGGTCCTTCCGGACAAGCAGGACAACCGGGTCAACCCGGACAGCCCGGCGCGGCCGCCGCAACGGCTTCGCGTTTTGCCGAAGCGGCAAAAGGCGAGTGGAACAAGCTGGATACGGGAAAACTGCTCGGCTTGTTGAAAAACCCTTTGTCAGCTCTTCGTTTGCGCGGAGATTCGGATCTCATGCTCGGGATCTTCGGGATCGTGTCTCCCATTCTGGGTTTCCTGATCTGGGCCTGGGCGTTGAAGCGCAGCATCGTGAACAGCGTTGCCGGCGGACTGTCGGATATCGGATTTTTCGGTGACGATCTCGGAGCGTTATCGGGCACGTTAAGCAGCCGAATGACGATCGTGGGCCCTTTGTTCGCCGCTTCGATCGTTTCGGTTATCGTCTTGCTGGCTGCGGCTTACGTGCTCGGGAATTGGCGCGGACAAGAAAAACAATCTTCGCGCGACGGCATGGTCCGCCTTGGCGGCGTGCAGCTATTCGCGGGGGCCGTATTCCTGATTAGTGCCCTGCTGGTCTTCATCTCGCCGTCCCTTTCCATGCTGCTGCTGACCGGAACGATGCTGCTGGCCTTCGTATACACGCAATATGCGGCGATTCGGATGTTCCGAATTCCGGAAGAGCGGGTTTCCCTGTTCTTGGCATTGACGGTTGCGATTCAACTGATCGCGATGGCAATCATCCTGGGCAGCTTTTCTTCTCAACTGGCCGATGGTTTGGAGCGGGTGATTGGCGGGTTCTGATCGCTCGCTCACTCATAAAAAGGAAGGAGCGCTATGATGGCGCTCCTTCCTTTCGTTTGCCCTCGAAAGTTACATTACACATAACCTTCTCGACAATGTGAACGGCCTTTCTTACAACTTGAACTTCTTGACCGAACTTGCCAAGGTCTCGATGCCTTGCTTCGAAGCGCGCACTCCGCTCAGCACATCCGAAGCATTTTCGGCAGCCAGGCTGGCTTTTTCCGCGATGGTTCCCGTGCCGCTTGCGCCTTCCCCGGCGGACATCGCGATCTCGTCCGTGGACTTGACCAGGCTTTCCATCGAAGCCAGCAGTTCTTCTGTCGTTGCGCTTAGATCCGTCGACAAGGCTTCGGTGTCTCCGGCGCCTTCCGCGTATTCCTCGGAGGCTTTGAGCATCAGGGCGTAATCGCCTTGCACGCTGCCCGCAAAGAACTCCAGCAAGCTCTCCGAGTTGGTCTTCAGGCTTCCCACGGAACGCAGTACCGCTCCTGTCACTTCCTGAATTTCGTCCGCAGCTTGCTTGGAATCTTCCGCAAGCTTGCGAATTTCGGCAGCAACTACGGCAAAGCCCCGTCCTGCCTCGCCCGCTCTTGCCGCTTCGATCGAAGCGTTCAGCGACAGCAGATTGGTTTGTGCGGTAATTTGGAGGATCGACTCGGCAAGCAGCGTGATGCGTTCAACCGCGCGTGACTCTTCCATCGCCAGTTCCAGATTGCCTTTAACCTCTTCGTAAGAAGCCGTTCCTTCGCGGTACGACTGTTGGAACGTGGATTTCAACTCGGCTGCGCGAATGCTGAGGCGTTCCGACGAACGCGCGCCTTCCTGCGCTTTCATGGCGATCGATTCGAGCGCTCGACCGATCTCGGCCGACGTCTCGCTCATGCTCAGCGTCGAAGACGAAGTCTCTTCCATTCCCGCCGACAACTGCTCGGTCGTGGCGGAAATGTCCTGCACGCTGTCGTCCAGTTCGGCCATCCGGCCCGCTACGCTGTCCATGACTTGTTCGATGCCGTGACTTTCGCGCTGCACATCCTCGATGATAACCCGGAATTCTTTGCGAGCTTCGGCTTCCGAACGGATCAGCAGGGCAAACTCGTCTTTTTCCTCCAAAAACCGCTCGTATGTCGGGTCATACTTCAAATCCAGTTCAGCCGTCTTGCGAATCAAACTGACCGCAACCTGCGTACGTTGGCGCACATTGCGAATCACGATTGCGCCGACCACGGCGGACACGGCCAGCGCCGCGGCCAAGCCGATCCACAACGTCCGTTGAATTTGAAGCTGGTAGGCCAAACTGTCGGCGATGATATCGTTGCTGTACGTATCGAGAATTTCTTCGATCTGATTGATATCGTCGCGCGCGGCATCGAATTGTTCCATCGTTCCGCCTTGCGCGTCCGCTTTCCAAGCTGCGAATTGAATCTTGAAGTCGTCAAACAATTCAAACGCGGTTTTGCCGGAATCCGGATGTTTATAACCTTCAATACGTTCCGGATGCGCCTTCATGATCGTCTCGGCTTTCAATACGCGCTCTTCCGTCTGCGCGACGTTTTCGTCAAAGTCGGCTTTGAGGTCGGTCAGCGCTTGGCCCGAAGCCGTTGCCATGCTCTGCTGCTCCGTCAGTGCTTGGTAAAAGTCGCGATCGGCGTTCAGCAGCCAAGTGACGCTTTGGTGAGATTCATTATAGAGGCGTTCAATCAATCGGTCAGACAGGCGCGACACGAGATTGACCGACAATGCAGACAGCAGGATAAGCGCGATCAACGGCGGCACAAGCGGCAGCAGCATCTTGAAGCTAAGAGGTACATTGTTAAAGCGCAGCCATTTGAACATATGGATCATCCTTCCGGTTAAAAGATCTTATTTCTACTTATCGGCATTTTCCGACAATTGTGAATAGGTCTTTTTCCGGAAATTTCTATTTTTTCGAAAAATATCGGACGATTCGTTATATTTTCGACATATATCGACTTTTAATAGCAAAAAAGCGAAACCGACGCCGAAGCGCAGTTTCGCTTTTTTCGATTTTCCGGTTGAGAAAACTCTCCGGTTCGGGGTGTCGGGACAGCTTTTTACTTGGGGGAATCTCCGTGCGCATTCGTCGACTTTTTCCCGATCCCGAACAGATAGTAGACGGCAAACATAATCAAAATGAATGCCGCGCCCACCCCGAGCGGGATACGCGTATCCGTGTTGATGACCATGCCGACCAGTACCAACAGCAGGAATACGATAACGAAGTAATTCGCCGCCGGGAAAAACAAAGACTTGAACGGATGGCTGTCCATCTCGCTCGCATGTTCGCGGCGGAACCGGAATTGTCCGATCGCCATCGCGAACCACGGTACCATGCCCGGCAGGATGCTGGCGCTGTAGATATACAGGAACAGCTTGGAATCCGGCATCAGATAGTTGAGCAACACGCCGATCAGCAGCAAAGCGATCGTGGTCATGATACTGTTGCGCGGCACGCCGCTTTTGGAAATTTTGCCGAAGAACTTCGGCGCTTGGCCGTTCTCCGCCAGCGTGAACAGCATGCGTCCCGCGCTGTAAATCCCGCTGTTGCAGCCGGACATCGCCGCCGTCAGTACGACGAAGTTGATGATGCCAGCCGCTGCGACAATACCGACTTTGGCGAAGGTCAGTACGAACGGGCTGCCGGTGACGCCGACTTCGTTCCACGGATAGATGGTCACGATCACGAAGATCGCGCCGACGTAGAATACGAGAATCCGCCATACGATATTTTTGATCGCGCGGCGCAATGTCACTTTCGGATTCTCCGCTTCGCCGGCCGTGATCCCGATCATCTCGATGCCCTGGTAAGCGGCGGTGACGATACAGAGCGCGAACAGGAAGCCTTTCAACCCGCCCGCGAAAAATCCGCCGTGTTCATACAGATTCGCGAAGCCGATCGGAACGCCGCCGTTGCCCCATCCGAAGAAGATCAGGCCCGTGCCGAGAATCAGCATGGCGACGATCGCGACAACCTTGATCATGGCGAACCAGAACTCGAACTCGCCGTAGAACTTCACCGCCGCCATATTCGCCGCCGCGATAATCCCCACGCCGACCAGAGCCGGAATCCACTGCGGGATGTCCGGGTACCAGTAACCGAAGTAGATCCCGATCGCGGTTACTTCGGACATGCCGACTGTTACCCACAGGAACCAATAACTCCAAGCCGTCAGATAACCCGCGACCGGATGGATATATTTATGGGCGAACGTGGCAAAAGATCCCGTGACCGGCTCGGCAATCAGCATCTCTCCCATAATTCGCATGACAAGGAACATCACCAGTCCCGCCAGCATGTACGCCAGCAGCACCGACGGTCCCGCCCACTGTATCGTGCTTGAGGACCCCATGAACAGGCCGACCCCTATGGTTCCTCCCAACGCGATCAGCTCGATATGCCGGGCTTTAAGCCCCCGGCTTAATTGTTTCTCTTCCACAACCAACGCCTCCAAAATTTTCACCGTTTCTTATTTTTCATGTGGATCGGCTCTGCTGCGCATCCAACGTCAAATTCATCTTACGTTAAAGCGTCGCAGAATCGCACCAGCAAATTCTATGCCAATCGTTTTGAAAAGACAACAGGAAATCTCACGGCTCTGACATGTCTACGGTATGTTCGGAGGACTGTAGTACGCCTATGAAGGACAAACATTCATTGCAAAAGAAAAAAGATCAAGCCTGTGCGGAAAAGCCTTCAGAGACAGTGTCCCGTTAAAAAGGACAAAAAAAGATTGTGATTTTTCGTGAAATGAAAAGTCACAATCTTTTTTCGCTTATGATTCAGGCAAATCCCATTTTAAAGAACTGCAATCCCAGTTTCCCGAAAAGTCCGTTCCATTTCGAATCGCTGAGTAAATAGGCATTAGAAAATCTTCAATTCTGCTCACTACACCATCAAAAGGGAGGTCGTCTGACGATAGTTGTTGGGTTTTCAAGAAGGAACTCCACATTCTAATCCGCTTTGCATCCTCTACAAAACTGGTTTGGAAGATAACAGACTCTTCTTCAATAGGGGTCTGTCTGCGACCAAAAGTTTCCGAGACCGCTCGATGTAAAAGATGTCCGTCAAAAGAGAATCGCTCTGCCAATGTGTAGACATCAAAGAAATCCTTCATTCGGCTATTGATAACGGACAACGAAATCATAGCTTCAAACTTTTCAGCAACTACTGAATCATTCGTATAAACGACAATTTTGGGCGAATCCATGGTAGACAGTAATGTCGGAAAGTCAATTTCTTGGGGGTTAGGCACAATCGCATCCCCAAACCTAATATCCAACTGTAGCGTCTCCTTCATCTTCCCCAATAAACAAGGAATCTTTATACGTACACCTTCATACTCGGAGTCTTCTTTGATGGTCACGGCAGTCATCTTTTCCAGCTCAAATACAATCCCGTCCTCACCGTCATCCGGCTGTATTTCACAAATCAAAGATATAATTTCTAGCATTTTCGCTGAATCTTGAGCTAGGCGACGTCCGGAAAAATCCATGTCCCTTGTAGGTCTAGATTTGAATTGAGTTACGGAGTATAAGTAGAGGCCGCCTTTCAAGATGAAATTTTCTTTGTAATCGGATAAAGACAGTCTTTTCAAAAAGCGTTCTTGGAAATAAAGAATTGTGATTAAATTGAATGGCTTATAATTGGCTCTGGCTACATTTTTCAACCGCTCAATGATTGAAGCAGAAATGTTCGACACCACTCTACAACACCTCAAAGTAACGACTTAGGATATTTTTTACACGAAGTTTTTCTGCATATTGAAAAAGCTTTGTGTAATTTTTCTTGCTGCTCTCCGCATAATTATTCAAGCTTTCCTTCAACACATTTGCATCAAAACGCTCCCGATATTTGACAATATCACAAATGGTGCGTTCTCGATCATACACCCTCACTCGGAAGTCCCCTCTTTGTTCACTCAAAAGACCGAGATCAAAAGTTTTATCGTCATAAGAGAACATTTTCACAGGTAAATAATCCGGGGGTGTTAGCTTTTTTCGAACTTTTCTTGACATTGCGATCTGATATTCACTGGGCGTATACGTCGTTAACTCATGGTGAGCCAGTGCGGAATACAAACATAAAACACCTTCCGGAATTAAAAGGGACACTTCGACCCATTCATCAAGTTGATCGTAGGCAGATTTAAGCGCATAAATTCGGCGGTTTATCGCTACGATTTCACCTTGCTCCTCCAGCTTTTTAATTTTGTAGCGACTAATCGCATTTTTTTGAAGCACATCCATAGAGAGAATCCCATTATGGCTTTTAAAAAATTGAATGATCTGCTGATAGTCTCTTGGCTTAGCTACAGAATTGTTTGTCTTTGAATCTATAGTGTGAATTAAATCTTCGATTCGAGTAATGTTCCGATTGGAATGAATAAGCTCAAAAAAATAAGGTTCATCTACACCCAAACTGTCACAGAGTTCTATGAATTTTTTTTTAGCAGGTGAGGAATCTATCGTTTTCACCTCTTTCATCATTTTTATTTTAAATACACACAATTCAATAAGTGTGATCATTTATTTAAAAATAATCATTAAAACACTGACTTATTTCAATTTAATCATACACTTTTTAAAAAATGAGCGCAAAAATCAAAATTTTATCTTAGCTACTTCCAAAACGATTCAGCACGTTCAATCCACTCTTCCGGACGATGCACGCTAAGTTCTCCATGGCCGTAGCCGGGAAGTTCGAGCCATCGACAGTCTGGCATGGAGCCGCATAGTAGCATGGCGGAAGGATTTGATTTCTTGCAGGTACATGCGTAGGGTCTATTCCGGCATGCGGTGCTCGGGAGCGATGCTGCGGTTGCTTAATCTTCCGAGCACACCGGTACGTTCGATGGCCCATTTGAGAGGATGCAAAGGTCGGGCGTATCGCAGCATGGTTGGCTGCGGAATCCAGCACGAGCCGTCGATAATCGCAAAGTCGTCTACATGCTCACGGCGGCTCAATAGTTCGACCACGATCTGGCCGCCTAACGAAACGCCACAAAGCGCGAACAGCATACCGTTGTGATGCTCGTCGATATAGGCTAACAGGCCGTTTGCCGACTGTTCGGTAGATGAATAGATTGTCGTTTCGCCGCCATGACCGTCCAGAATCGGCAAAGTGACATGATAGCGGTCTTGTAAAAGTTCAGCTTGAAGCAAATAGGCTCCGGCCCAAGATATACCGTGGATTAGCATAATGGCAGGGTGGGCGGGGTCACCGTAGGTTCAAAATTTCATCGGGGTTCCTCCTCGGTTTAGCAGTTGATGAATCGTTACTTCGGACGCAATTCCTGCATAAAAAAACAAAACTTCTGCCTGGATCGGAGTCCATGCAGAAGTAATAATAGTGAGACTTACGATTTGATCTCTTCTTTGTCCGGCCGTGTCATAATGAAAAATGCAGCCGCGCCGATCAAAGCCGTCACGAACAGGATCGCGCCCATCGGGACAGGCGTCGTCTCGTCCAATCCGACGAGCGGCGATACGATCGAGCCGATCAGCAGCGGGAACAGTCCCAGTACCGCGCTCGCGCTGCCGGCCCGATGGCCTTGGCGCGCGATGGCGAGCGTGAACGTGCTGGTTGCCGTGATCCCGATCGTGATCATATAGATGAAGAGCGGCACGACGATCGTGTATAGAGGCCCTTGGATGATCGAAGCGATCAGCAGCACCAACGTGGCGCTTGCCGCCGTAATGACGCCGATCCGAAGCAGATTCCGCTCGGGCACGAAGCTGCTGAAGCGCCCGATAATGAAGCTGCCCGCGATAATCGCGATACCGTTAATGCCGAACAAGATACTGAATGCCTGCGGCGATACGCCGTAAATATCCTGATACACGAACGGCGTGCCGGACACGTAAGCGAAGCTGCCGCCGTGGATAAACCCGAGCGTTAGGGCATAGCCCATAAACGATCGGTCTTTCATCAGACTGCCCATGGTGCGTAGAGAATGACCAATGGAGCTTGGCTGTCTTTTTTCCGGCGGCAACGTTTCTTTCAGTCTGAAGCCGACGATGAGCAAAATGATGAAGCCGAGCAATCCGAGTACGTAGAAAATGGTGTGCCAACTTGATCCCGGCAGCAGCAGCACGGCTCCGCCGATGATCGGGGCCAACAGCGGCGCGACGGCGTTGATGACCATCAGCAGCGAGAAGAATTGCGTCAGTTCGCGGCCGCTGAACACGTCGCGCACGACGGCCCGGGACAGCACGATGCCGCCCGAAGCGGTCAGACCTTGCAGGAAACGGGCAGCGATCAGCATCTCGATGCTGGTCGACAGCGCGCACATGACCGAAGATGCGGCGAATAGCAGCAGAGAGATCAGCAGCGGGCCGCGTCGTCCGCGAGCGTCGCTGATCGGGCCGACGATGATCTGACCGATCGCAAGACCGATCAGGCAGGCGGTGAGACTGAGCTGCACGAGCGAAGCTTGCGCGCCCAGATCGGAAGCAATCCCGGGGAAGCTGGGCAGGTACATATCGATGTTGAGCGGACCGAGAATGCCGAGCGTGGACAGCAGCAGCGCAAGTCCGAGCCGCTCGCGGCCCGTGGGGTTATGCAGCATGGTTGAATGGTTCTCCTTTTTCGTACAAGCGATGTATATTCATAGAAGAAATTGTATAAGCCACGCAAAAGGGTGTCAACGACGCATGTCCTTTTTCGACAAAAAAGTTACGCCCGTCCGCAAAAAAGATATCCCGGCCATCGAACAAACGAATCTCTATGCCCCTCCGCGTCAATCGTATGCAACACAATCAGCAAATCCCTTTTCGCCGCTCAGATGTTTCCGCTCTCTTCCTTCCATACAAAAAGACCTCTCTATAAAAAAGAAAGGTCTACAGATCTATCAACTCCAACCTACCTGGAAGCGAGAAGACGGAGAGAGAAATTCAGTGAAGGAGCAATAGCGTTCGCCTTTGAAATCGGGAAAATACAACTAAAAGTATAATCTCTTTTCCCGATTTCAACACGCGACCGGAACGAATTTCTCTCGGAGTCTTCTCGCTTCTCCCCTCATTTTACCGCCCCCTCCGTCACCCCTTTAATGAAGTACTTTTGCAGGAACAAATACAGCACGATAATCGGAATAATCGACACCAACACCGCCGGGAAGATCAGTTCCCACGGATTGCTGAATTGGCCGGACAGCATTTTGGCGTAATACAGTTCCAGCGTCAGCGTTTTGTATTCGGCATTGCCCAACACGAGAAACGGCAGCAGGTAATCGTTCCAGATCCAGAGCGAATTCAAGATGATGACGGTGACCGTGATCGGCTTGACGAGCGGGAAGACCACTTTGAAAAACAATCCCAGTATGCCCGACCCATCGATCAGCGCCGCTTCTTCGAGCGCCAGCGGCACGCCGCGGAAAAAGCCGTGGTACAAAAACACCGACATGCCGAGTCCGAAACCGCCGTACATCAAGATGAGTCCCGGCAGGTTTTTAAGCCCCAGCGTCTCGAACTCGTGAATCAGCGGATACATGACCGATTGGAACGGAACGAGCATCGCCGCCGTCAGGCCCAGCAGCACGATCCGGCTCGCCGGCGAATCGTTGCGCACCAGCATCCATGACAACATGGACGCGCAAAATACGATTAACGCGACGGACAGCACCGTGATGCCGGCCGTGATGAACACCGCCTGCCCGAAATGGATCTGCCGCATCGCGTCGGACACGTAAGCGGCGGACCAACTTCTCGGCAGCGCCATCGGCTCGGCGACGATTGCGCCCTGATCCTTGAACGAGTTGACGAACAAAAACAGCAGCGGGAATAATGTGGTTAGCGCCGAGATAATCAATATAAGGAACACGGCGATTTTACCCGGACGAAGCTTGAGCGAAGAGCGACCGGCTGCGGTCGTTGCGGCGGCGCGGGTCATGCGTCCACCTCCTTTTTCTTCGTGATATACACTTGCGCAAGTCCGATGATCGCGACCAGTACGAAGAACACGACGGCTTGCGCCTGCGCTTGCCCGTAATCCGGCGGCTGCGTGTAACGGACGGTCCGCAGGATTTGCAGCGACAGCATGGACGTGTTGAACGAACCGTTGGTGAGCGCGACGTTCTGGTCAAGCAGCTTGAGGCAACCCGCCAGCGTTAGGAACAACACAATCGTGACGGAAGGCATCAGCATCGGCAAAGTGATATAACGGAATCTTTTCCACCCTCCCGCTCCGTCGAGCGCTCCGGCTTCGTACAGGTCGCGCGGGATATTGTTGAGTCCGGCCACGAAAATGATCATCATGTACCCCGCCATCTGCCAAGTGACCATAATGACGAGCGCGAACAGGTTTTTCGTCGTATCCTGCGTCATATTGGTCAGGAACGGAATATTCAGCCCGTTTTCGCCGAACAGCAGCGTGAACACGTTTTGGAAAATGAACTGCCACACGAAGCCCAGCGCAAGACCGCCGAGCAGGTTGGGCAGGAAAAAGATCGTGCGGAACGCACCGACGCGTTTGCCCGCGAAATCGAGCATCAACGCCAGCAGCAATGCGGCGACGCTGACGACAACGACGGCGATCGCGGTGAATTGCAGCGTATAGACCAGCGCGTGCACAAATTGCCGGCTTTGAAAAATGCGCGCGTAATTGTCCAGCCCGACGAACGACGTCCAGACGCTGCCGCCGACGAAATACGTGCCGCGCCAAGCCGTGAACGAGTACAGCAGGCCGATCAGGAACGGCACCAGCACCACGGCTGCGAACAGGATCAAGCCGGGCAAAGCCAGCGGCCAAAACCATTTTTTATAATAACCCCTCATCCTTAACAGCCTCCCGTAAACTCAAGCTTCGAAACCGACCGCCGATCAATACATCACGTCTTTCCAGCCTTGCACCGCTTCGCGCGCGATTGTCTTGTAATCGTCCGCCGTCCAGGCGCCCGCGCGGTTGTAGTACCGTTCCTGAAGGATCGATCCGAGCACTTCCTGCCCCCAGTAACCGCCTCCGGCGGGCGAACCGTTGAACGGATTCGACAGCGTGTCGCCGTCCAGCTTGTATTGAATCAGCGAATTGTTCAGCTCGTTGTCGAATTGGACCGTATCGTCGACGTTGTACGGAATAAACTGAAAGTCTTCGACGATCGCCGCCCGCCCTTCTTTGCTGGTATTGAGCCACACGAGAAACTGCTGCGCCAACTCCTGCTCGAGCTTCGTCACTTTGGCGTTGATGGCGTAATACGAAGGTACGAACTCCGGCACGGAACGGTTGAACTTCTCGACCGTCAGGCCGTCGACTTGGATATCGCTTTGCTCCAGAGGCAGCTTGATCGGCAAGAACGTCAGCGTCGGCAAAATGTCCGTGTTCAGCTTGGCGATATTCGGATACACCCAGTTGCCTTGCTTGAGAAAAAGAGCTTTGCCGCTTGAAAACAATTGCACCGACACATCGTAACTAGCCGTCGTCGAGTTGATGTATGAAGGGCCGCGCTCCATAGGTCCGTCCGGTCCTGCGGCGTGCGTCGAGTACAGATCGAGCGTCCGCGCCAGCTTCGCAAGCGGCGCTTGCAGTTCGTCGACCTGTTCTTCCGTCGCGGTTCGGGCCGCCACGGCGCTGCCGAATACCGCGTTCAGCGCCATATTGCCCATATGGTCGCCGTACGTCCATTTTTCCGCGCCCGCTTCGGCGAACACGCCGGTCAACTGCGAGGTCAGCTCCGTTTTTTGCGCGACGAACGCGTAGGATCGGCCGTTCAGTTTAACGCTCGGTGCCGCTCCGGTCGCGATATAATCGCCGACCGCTTTCACCAGTGTCTCGAACTCGTCGTACGTGGCCGCTTTGAAATCGTTGAGGAACGGCTGCGTCTGATCGGCGCCGAACAAGTCGCGCACCATCCGCGTATCGACGATCAGCCCGTAGCCTTCGATATTGTACGGGATGCCGTAATTTTGCGTCCCGTCCACGCTGAGCCGTAGCGCTTCCGGCACGTCTTGTGCAAGCGCCTTCAATTCCGGGTCCGAAGCGTCGTTCAGATCGAGGATCGCGCCGCTTTCGGCCCATTCCGTCACGCCGCCGATATTGGTGGAAAAAATAGCCGGGCGTCCGCCCGAATTCATTTCGGCCCGCAGCGTTTCGGCGCTGTCGGTCGTGCCGAGCGAGAACACTTTGACCGTCAAGCCGGTTTCCTGTTCGTAACGGTCGACGACTTTGTCCAACGCCTCCGCGTTTTCCGTTTTGCCGTTGAAGATATAAAAGTCGTAATCGGTCGGCGCTTTCGCTTCGCGGCTGCCGCAGCCCGAAAGCAGCGAAGCGCCGAGCGTCAATACAGCGGCGGCGACGGTCCATTTTTTGCCGGCGCGGTGCCGGTTTCGGCTGTTTACGTTCATGCCTATTCTCCTTTTTCCGGGCCGCCTGCTTCGAAAGCCGACGCCCGGATCTCGATTCATGCGAAGCCGCGATAGTAATCCATCTGCTGTTGGTACGAAGCGGGAACGCAGGCGCGAGTCATATTCGGCGCACGCGTCCGGTTACGTCTGCCGCGTTCCGTTTCAAGATTTTCGCGCGTATACGATCTCGTAAGATTTTACGATTCGATCAGTACGACGGAGCGGTATGACGCAAGTCGCAGCGAAGCGTTCGGCGTCGATTCGGCTTCGCCGTTCGCGAACAGGATGCGGCGATCCGCCGACGCGCCGAAATCAAGCATCAGCTCGCCGCCGAAGTTGTTCAGCACCAGCAGCGTCTGCCCGTCCAAACGGCGCCGGTAAGCGATCAGGCCCGGATGTTCTTCATACGCCGGTTCGAAACTGCCGAACGCCAGAATATCGCCCCACAGACCGTTTTTTCGAAACGCGATCAGTTCTTTGTAAAACGTCCAGACCGATTCTTCGTCCGTTTGCGCCTGCTCCGCGTTCACGCTCGGATAATCGGGATGCAGCGGCATCCATGGCGTTCCCGTCGTGAATCCTGCGTTCGGTTCGGCGTTCCACGGGAACGGCGTGCGCGCATTGTCGCGGCCGTATTCGTTCAGCTCGCGCAGCATCTCTTCCGCCGAACGGCCTTGTTCCAATCCTTCATGCCATTGATTAAGCGCGGACACGTCGTAAAATTCGTCGATTCCGCCGCGGAATCCGTTGGTCATGCCCAGCTCTTGACCCTGATACACGAACGGCGAACCTTGCAGCAGCATGTACATCGTCGCCAAGCAGGTCACGCCGTCGCGATGATGGTTGGCTTTGTCCAAAAATTTGTCCGGTCCCCGCGCTTGATCGTGGTTTTCCAAAAAGATCGCGCTCCACCCGTACTTTTGCGTATGCAGCAGACTGTCGAACATCCGCTTGCGCCACGACGCGATCGAATCCGGTTCGTTTTTGAGCGGCACGTCTTTGTTATGATCCCAGTTGAAATCGAAAATCATCGAAAAGTGGCCGTCCGGTCCCGCGTATTCGGCAAACGTGTCCGGCGACACGCCGGGCGCTTCCGCTACCGTCACGCAATCGTACCGGGCGAACGTTTCGCGTTTCAGCTCGTCCAAAAACTCATGAATGCCCGGGTAGTTCTGGAAATGGTCGATCGGGTACAGTTTGCCGGGTTCCGCGGGGCGCGAAGCGAACGTCAGGTCTTTTTTGATAAACGTGATCGCGTCGACCCGGAAACCGCCTACGCCTTTGTCCAGCCAGTAATTGACCATGTCGTACAGTTGGCGGCGCAGCTTCGGATTTTCCCAATTGAGGTCCGGTTGTTCTTTGGCAAACGTATGCAAATACCAGCGGCCGTCTTGCGTTCGGGTCCAAGCCGGTCCGCCGAAAATGGAACGCCAGTTGTTCGGCGGCCGATCATTGTCGGTATCGCGGAAATAAAAGTACCCCGCTTCTTCGCTGTCCTGATGTTCAAGCGCGGTTTGGAACCACCGATGCCGATCCGAGCAGTGATTGATGACGAGATCGAGCAAAATTTTCATTCCGCGCTTGCCCGCTTCGGCGATCAGTTCGTCCAGATCGGCGTCGGTGCCGAAAATCGGATTGACGCTGCGGTAATCGGCCACGTCGTACCCGTTATCGATCATCGGTGAGTCAAAAATCGGGCAGATCCACAGCACGTCCACGCCGAGTTCGGCCAAATAGTCCAGTTTGCTTGTAATCCCTTTCAAATCTCCGATGCCGTCGCCGTTCTCGTCGTTGAAGCTTTGCGGGTAGATCTGGTAAAAGACCGCGCGCTTCCACCACTGCCGCTGCGAGGTCGCAAGCAGAGATTCCTTTTGCTCAAGTTGCTTATTCAACGTATTCATCGACTCCATCGCCACCTCCATGGAACTGTTCCATATTTGTGCAAAAAAATAATCTTCTAATCCGCTTCCCTTACGAGTGGAACTGTTCCATAAAGTCGTAAAAAAAATCAGTCCTGCCGACTTTCGCGTTACTCGTTCCCGATTACGCTGTGGAACAGTTCCATTGGAAATCAGAATACGCTCTTTTTCGGAAAAGGTCAATGGATTTGTGGAACTGTTTCTTAAAAAAATAAAACGGCAGGCGTCAACGATCAGGTCGTTGCGCCTCGCCGCAGCGTAACGGGCACCGTGACCGGCTCGTCGCCGACCGCTTGTCCGTTGATTTTTTTGAGCAGCACCGCTACCGTTTGACGCGCGATCGTCCGCACGTCCTGCACGATTACGGTCGGTTCGGCCGCGTTGAAGTCGGTCACGAACGTGCCGTCGTACGCGATGATTTTCAGCCGGCCCGGCACGTCGATGCCCAGTGAAGACGCGGCTTTGAAAAAAGCGGACGCTTGAAGATCGGACGCCAACACGCCGTCGACGTCGGAATGCGCGGCCAGCAGCTTTTTGGACAGCTTGAAGCACTTGGCGTAGTCGGTCGTATCGTCCCACGACACTTCGCGCCGCACCGTCTCCGCCCCGCCCGCTTGCAAATGCCGTTCCAACGCGAGGTCGCCTTCGTGCGATTGCAGCCGATGCCGTTGATCGCCGACGGTAAGCAGCACTTTGCGGCAGCCCGCTTCGAGAAAGGCCTGCGCCGCAAGCTCCCCGCCCTGCCGATGGTCCGAACTGACGACGGGAATGCCCGGCAGCACCCGGTCCAAAAACACGATCGGCTTTTCCAGTTTCGCGTAGCTTTCGTCCGGCAGCATCGCCGCGCCGTCGATCACGCCGTCGAATAGATTGCGTTCCAGCGTATCGAGATATTCACGCTCCCGCTGATGTTCGCCGCCCGTGCTGCACAGCATCATGTTATAGCCGAATTTGCGCAATTCCAGCTCCAGATGGTTCCACAGCGACGAGAAAAACGGATGGATCAAGCCCGGTGCGATCACGCCGATGATGCCCGTGCTTTGGCGGTACAGATTGCGTATCCACTGGTTGGGGACATAATCCAGCTCCGCCACTGCCGCTTTGATCTTTTCCCGCGTCTCGTCGGCCACGTACCCGCTGTTGTTCAGCGCTCTCGACACCGTGCTCGGCGCGACCTGCGCCAACCTTGCAACTTCCCTTATGCTTGCCATGATCTTGCTCCTTCCGCTCCGCGTGCGTTTTCCGCAATCGGGAACCAGTATAGCAGTTGGGGAAGCGTTTCACAACGTTCTGTTCAGCTTCTTTTGCACCCATACCCCCGCAACGATCAACGCAACCGACACCCCGAGCAAAATCGTCGCCTCTTTTCCATAATCGAGCAAACTTCCTGTCCCTGCCCACACTCCGCGCATCATCTCCAACCCGTACACGATCGGATTGAACAGATAGACGAACTTGCGCAGAAAATCAGGGAACATCTCGGGAGGGAACGTTAGGCCGCCGAGGAAGATCTGATAGTAGAACAGCAACTGCGAGACCGCCTGATACGTCACCGTTTTATGAATGATCGACGTCAGAGCATACACAAGCGCAAACTGATAAGCGTTGATAAGCAAAAAAACGACCGCGATTGCAGGCAGGCTTTGGTACGGAAGCGTAATTCCTTTTAACACGGAGGCAAACGCCACCAGCAGCACAGAAGCGGCAATCTGGAACAGGAAGGTCGCGATATACAGCCCCGACGATACCGTCAGTCCCGAAATGCCCAACAGCTTGAACTTCAATAAATTCCCTTGTTCTTTATACTGCAAAAAGGTCTGTCCGTAGATAACCAGCACGCCGTTGACGATAATGATCGGCAAGTAAGCGGGGATAAGCAAGTCGACAATCGGCGTCCCTTCGCCTACCGTATAACCGCCGAGCAAATTGCTGAAGATGAAAAACATCGCGATCGGCAGCGAAAATCCGAGGATCAGGCTTTTGGCATTGCGCATCAGCAGCTTGATCTGGTATCCCGAAAGCGCGATCAGATTATCCATGCGACATCTCTCCGTTCTTCACCAATGTATAGCCGAGCATGTTCAGAAACGCATCTTCGAACGTGTAATTTTTGATCGAAATATCGTATCCGCCCAACCCTTTCACTTTTCGATACACGTCTTCCTCGTCTTCCTCTTGATACTGGACGCATAACATTTCCCCGCGACCGGATAATTTACTGCCAAAAGAACGTCCGAAGGCTTCGCGGTCATCCGTGCGGAATTCGATTTTTTTGGCCCGGTCGAATTGTTCGCGCACGATATCCGATACCGTTCCGATCCGACTGACCTGCCCTTGGTCCAAAATCACTACCCGGTCCGCCAGATATTCCACTTCATCGAGAAAATGACTGGTCAGAATGATCGTTATTCCTTTTTCTTCATTCAAACGCTTGATGTAGTCCCAAGTTCGACGGCGAGCCATCGCATCCATTCCGGTAGACAATTCATCGAAAATGATCAACTCCGGCTCCCCGATCAGCGTCAGCAGAACGGACAACGATTGACGCTGACCGCCGGACAGATTTTTGATGTACAGATTACGGCTCTCCGTCAGTCCGAAGTCCGCAAGCAGCCGATCGAGATCGACGGAGCTTTTGAGAATTTTGCGATACAGCTTGCAGACCTCATGCACTTTGGCTTCTTTTTCATACGACGAAGATTGCATCTGGTAGCCGATCTTCCGGTACAACAACTTGCGGTCAAAGCCGTATTCGATCTCCCCCTCGTAATCCGTGAGATTCATGATCGAGTTGATCAGCGTCGTCTTGCCTGCCCCGTTATGTCCCAGCACCGCCACGATACTTCCGCGCTCCACGCTGAAACTGACATTATGTAAAGCCGCCTTTTCCCCGTATATCTTCGATAAATGATCCAGTCGAACCATGCTCATTCGATTCCCTCCCCGAATTCCCGATCTGCTCGTCAGTCGTTCTTATGGTTTCAGTATAGGACGGAAGGAAGCGGAAGCATTGTTTTGCTCGTAAACGAACGGTTTTTACTCCGAATCGTTCCGAGGCGTGTAGGCAAACTCAACAAAAAACGCCTCGCCTCCGTCACCTTACAGCAACGAAAGCAAAGCATTATCTGACTCTTTTCCTGCAAACTCCCGTTACCGAAAAGCTTTCAGCGCACGAATAGACACCAGACAGACCTCTTCGTTCACCATCTCGATCTCGCGCTTGGCGCGGTCGATGCTTTTGATGTTATCCCGATTCACGACGAACGATTTATGGCAGCGGTAAAAGCTTTCGCCCACCTCTTCCAGCTCTTTGATCGACCCGTAAAATTCGAGCTGGCTGTTGTCCATATGCAGCACGATCTTATGCGGAACCGGAGACGACTCGAAAAACATGATATCCCGGTGATCGATAGATCGGGTCTTTTCGCCGACTTTGACTTTAAAACGCTTCTGCTGCGGCCCGCCTTCGTTCAAATGACGCTTCTGCGCCACCTGAATACATTCGCGCACCCTGCGCTCGATCTCTTCCGGTTGATCCTTCACGATGTAATCCATCGCTTCCACTTTATAGATAAAGGTCAGATAAGAAAGCTCTCCGTGCGTAGTCACGAACACGATCTTACCCGAATCGTCGCGCTCCCGAATCTCGGAAGCCAGCGCGATCCCCGACATTTCATGCTTCAGATCGACGTCGAGAAAATACAATCCCGTCGTCTTTGGATGCTCCTCCAGATACGTCAGCACTTCGATCGGATTGTCCGCGCTCAGCGTCAATTCCATGTCGAGCGCTTCGATCATGATGTAATCGGCGACGATCTTTTCCAACCGTTCGCGCTGTTTCGGATCGTCTTCGCAGATCAATACGGACAACATGCTATCACCTTCTAAATATGATTAATGACGAGAATTTGCTTGAATACGCCTGGTTCGACGACCGTCTCCGATACGGCATTGGGAAGCTGTCCGATCAGCTCGGTCAAATTCGCAAGACCCAGTCCCCGATTGCTTCCTTTGGTCGAAAATCCGGCTTCCTTCAATTTGTGGACTCTCGGCAGATCGTCGCGGCAGTCGTTTTGCACGATGATATGGACCGCTTTGCGGTCTTGGATCATCCCCACCGTCATGCTTCCGCGCCGGATCTGCTGTAGTTCTTCGATCGCGTTATCCAGCAGAATACCGAGCGCGCGCACCAGCACGACCGAATCCGCAGCAATGACGCCGATCTCTTCTTTGGCTTCGAAAGTCGCGTCGATTCCCAGCTCTTGCGCCCGGATCAACTTGGCAGCCACGAGACTTTTGACTTCTTTGACCTTGATCCGGCTTAGATTCTCCAGCTTGAAATTATTGCTTTCCAGATGCTCGGAGGTGCGCTTCAGCTTTTCCCGGTAATACCGCTTGAGTCCGTCGAAATCTTCTTCTTGAATAAAAGCGTCGAGCGAAGACAGAATATTCTGATGATCGTGGCGGAATTTGCGAATCTCGGTGTACTGCCGTTCCAACTCGTCGGTATAGCGCTGCATGGTGCTGTATTCCGCTTCCTTTTGCTTGACCTCGTACGACTTGCGCAAAGACTGCGAATACACGAAGAAGGCCGCGAATGCGATCAACAAATATACCGCGAAAAAGAACAGATTGAGCTGGATCAGTTCGATCGTCTCGCCAATATACGCACTGAGGTAAATACATAGATAGTAGACAACAACCAGCATCGCGCCCAGATACACGATCATTCGTTTCAAACGATCGTCGAGGTTTCTTTTCCGACGAATGTGTTGTTTGAGACGACGCATACCCAAGCTGAACATCAGGCTGCATAGAGCTAAAAAGACTAAATAAACAAACATAAGCGTCTGACTTCCGAACGGGAAAAACGGTGTCGCAAGCAGCGTGATGACCGGATCGAGGAGCAGCATGCCCAATGCCCCGTACGAAATCCCTCCCAGTACACGCAGTGCATCGCGTTCGGACGTGTACAGAATCGCAAAAGAACCCAGCAGCATAAAAACAGAAACATAAACGCCGATCCATTGAAATAAAAAACCGCTGAATAGCGCGAATAGGATCGCGACCGCTTTATTTTTCGCAGACAACGTTCTGCTTTCGCTCACGATATGTCCCGAAGCCAACATAATCAGAAATTGAAGTCCTGCACCCACAAACATCATCCGTCATCATTCCTTATGTATTCTAGCGTGCCAAGCTCCGCAAAACTCACCTTGATCCGCAACCCTCTTTTTTTGATCGGAATCGTTCATATCTGATGATTCAGGCATGATGAACGACCAGAATCTGCGTAAAACGTCCTTCTTCCACTAGTGTCTCGGAAACCACGTTAGGAAGCTGAGTGACCAGTTCGGCGAGATTCGCAAGGCCAAGTCCGCGATTGCTGCCTTTGGTAGAGAATCCGGCCTCTTTCAATTTATGGACGCGGGGCAGATCGGGACGGCAATGGTTTTGCACGATAATATGTACGGCTTTCCGGTCTCCGATCAAACCCACGGTCATGCTGCCATGCTTGATCGCTTGTAGTTCTTCGATCGCGTTATCCAACAAAATGCCGATCGCCCGCACCAATGCGACCGAATCGGCGGGAATCGAGTGAATGTCTTCTTTGGCTTCGAAGGTCGCGTCGATTCCCAACTCTTGCGCACGGACCAGTTTGGCCGCGATCAGGCTTTTGATTTCCTTGACCTTGATTCGGCTTAGGGCGTGTCTTCAAACCTCGACGGAAGCAGATTTTGCCGAATTTTCGTGCTGAACAAGGAACTTTTCTGAAGGCGTGCCGGGGCACGTCAAGGGAAAGTGACGCTGCGTTGCCGGAATCGTACACGCTTTAGGTACGAATCCGGGGCAGTGCGAAAAGGCGGTAAAAGATGCACGTTGGCAGGTTTGAAGACACGCCCTAGGTTCTCCAGCTTGAAATTATTGCTTTCCAGATGCTCGGAGGTACGCTTCAGCTGTTCTTCGTAATAACGCTTCAAGCCCGCAAAATCATCTTCTTGCACGAACGCGTCCAACGAGGAAAGGATATTCTGATGGTCATGCCGGAACTTGCGGATCTCGGTATACTGCTGCTCCAACTCTTCCGTATACCGCTGCATCAATCGAAATTCGCTTTCCCGCCGCCGTACTTCGTAGCTTTTGCGCAGCGACTTGGCATAGATGTAGAGCGAGACGAGCGAAATGACCAGATATACGCCGAAAAAGAACAAATTCAACTGGATCAGCTCGATCGTCTCACCAATATAAGCGCTCAGATAAATACACAGATAATAAACGATGACCGTCGCAACTCCGAATCCGGCGACGATTTTTTTCAACCGAACATCGACCTTCTCGTCCCACCGGAAACGTCTCTTCAACGCTCTCAGCACCAAACTACCCGATACGGTAAGAATACTGAGCGAGATCATATAGATCACGTCAAAAGCTGCATTCGTCGGTACATTCAGCGCCGTCTCGATCGTTACGGTAATCGGATCGCTTAACAGCGTCAGAAGAACGGAAGCCGACAACGCAATCAAGACATCCACAATATTCCGATCAAAAGCAGCGATAACCGCAAATAAGCCAATCAGCATAAACGCCGACGCGTAAACCCCAACCACCCCATACAAGTAAATCGACATGAGCGAGACAAGAAAAAATAAAGACATTTGCTTCAAACCTATGACTGCCTTGTCGTTAATAATATGAGTATTGACGAACATCAAAAAAATTTGCAAAAAGCCCGCGACAATAACCAAAACTGCCACCCCTTTTTCAGAGAAAACAAGTTTATTCTATCATCTTTTGGAATCTTTATCTGTTTATCTCCACAAAATAAATAAGCCCTTAGTTCTCCACAGAGAACTAAGGGCTTATAACGTGTCGAGAAAATCCAACGTACCTGGAAGCGAGAAGACGGAGAGAGAAATTCAGGTCAAGACGCCTTTGAACTTAAAAAATTCAACTAAAACTTTAATCAACTTTTCCAAGTGAGACAGCGAATTGACCGAATTTCTCTCGCAGTCTTCTCGCTTCCCGCGCACACCCGACTTTCGAAGGCACGTTGAAAGCCCCCAGCTCTCGTTAGAGAACTAGGGGCGTATTTCACCTACATCAATTCCAACTCCGTCAACAATCGACGAACCAGCAGCGTCATTTCCGCGCGCGTGACCGGAGCTTTCGGCTCCAGTTTGCCTGCGGATTTGCCTTGGATCAGGCCGAGCTTCACCGCTTGGGCGGCGCTGGTCGTGGCCCAATCGGACAGGCTTGCGGCGTCCGTGTAGCTGTTCAGCGCGGACGCTGTATCGGCTGCGGACGGCGCTGCTTTTCCGGCTAGTTCATAAGCGCGCATCAGCATGACCATCGCCTGCTCGCGCGTCATGACGTCCTTCGGACCGAAGCGGCTGCCGCTGTAGCCGGACATCAGGCCGTATTCCGTCGCGGTGCGTACCACATCGTTGTACCAATCCGTCGATTTCACGTCGGCGAACGACGCGTTCGAATCCGCGACCGACTTCAAGCCGAATGCGCGTGCCATCAGCGCCGCGAGTTCGGCGCGCGACATACTGCGCGAAGGATCGAAGCGCGTCGCCGAGACGCCGTTGACGATCAGGCGCGAAGACAGATCGTTGATCGTTTCTTCTGCCCAATGTCCTGCCAGATCGCGGAAGGCCGCGGTGTGTTTGACCGGCAGATAAACGCTGTTGGTCAACGTGCTTGCGACCGCGTACATGATACCGTCTCTCGCTTCGAAGCGGGTCGGCACATGACGCAGACTGCCGTCTTGTTCCATCACGACGACGGTAGATACCGTACGGTCGTCTTCGCCGACCGGAAGGCGCAGTTCCTTCTCCGTCATCTTGGCAAAGCGCTTGATCGATACGGAACGTTTACCGTTGCTCGCCGTCATGTCGAAGGCTACCGGAACGCCTCGCGGCACGGTAATTCCTTCGGCGGTCAGCTGATCGGCAAATTGAGCGTACAAATCGGCGGCTTGACCGACGTTCAGTACGATCTTGATATTTTCCGCGTTTTCGCCGGGGAACGAAGACACTACCGCGTCGGTATCGATCGCGTCGAGTCCCAGACGATAACTTCCCCAATCGCTTTCCAGATTCAGCGATACGCCTTTCGCGGCAAGCTGTTTGACGAGATCGGCATCCAGTTCGATGCCCAGACGCTCCAACTCTCCGGTTACATTCAGCGTAATCTGTTGTCCCTGCTTGATCGTGCTCAAAAGCGCTTCGCGCACCGGATGCGCAAGGATCGTCGGACCGTTCGCTCCCGGCGTAACGTCAACGAGCATTAGGCCGTCCGTTTGCGTGCCGTCGAGTTGCAGCGGAACCTTGATGTCCTTGCCGCCGACCTTCGCATCGACCGCGATACCGCCGATGGTCAACGGTCCCTTAGGCACGTTGGATGCCGGCTTCGTGATCGTGCCCGATCCGCCGCCGCCTGTCGAAGCCGGAGCGATCCATTCGTTCACGGCGACAGCCGCCGAAGAAGCTGTAACGAGCTTCGGCTGAGCCGTCGTACGCTTCACCACGACGATCCGCTCGCCCGGCTTCGCCTTCACGACCTTATCGGCCGGAAGCGCGGTCCAACTGCTTACATTCTGTTCGAATGTCGGCAGCAGCACTTGCGCGGCATCCGAGAACACTTTGTATGCCCATTCGCTTCCGGCCATATTGCCGCCGTGACCGGCGGAATTGATCGAGACGCGAGTCTCGCCTGCTTTGCCTGTACCGACGGTCGAGGCTTTTACCGTGTCCATGTAGTCAGGCGGAGCGCTTCCCGCTTCCGGCGCGGTGACGGACACCACGTCGGTCACGCTAAGCTCCGTGCCCTGCCAATCGTAATCGGCTTGAATCAAGGCTGCGCCGACACGTTTACCGGCTACGGCACCGTTTGCTTCAACACCCGCATTGGCTTCGCCCATGACTACGCTATAGGCGATATCTGCGTTATCCAACAGTTCGCGGGTGCCGTCCGTGTATTCGACATACGTCTTCAGCGTTGCGGTCTGGCTGCCCGCCACGACCGCTTCCGGCATTTCGAGCTTCAATCTGCGAGGCAGCTTGAAGTTGTCGTTCAACACTTCGACCACGGCACTGTTGACGTTACCTGCCGCGTCTTCCGTCTTGATACGCAGACGAGTCTTCAATTTATCCCCGCCGAGCGCGATATTCTGCTTAAACATGCCGTTCTCGTCCGGCGTAAACTGCGCCAACTCCTCGTCGGTATCGGCATCCGTGACCGTCACGGTAGCATCGGTCATCGTCGTGCCTTCCAATAACGCTGCGCCGTTTACTGCGCGGGCGCCCGGTAGCGGAGCATCCAGATAGATCATCGGCGCGACCTTGTCGATCGTCACGTAGAGCATGGTGACCGACGTGTCGCCCGTGGTCTTGTTACGGGATTTCAGTTGAACGGCGTAGGCGCCGTCTACCTCGAACTTGAGATCCATCTTGTTCGTTTTCGACAAATCATACGTGCCCAGCACGCCGTCGTCCGTGGAGGCTTCCACGATTACGCCCGATTGCGGCGAAGTTACGCCGACGCTGATTTCGTTCGAATTTGCGATCACTTCGTATTTGTTATCCACGACTTTTTTGCCGTCCAACGTCAGTTCCGGCCCTTGCGGCACAGGAAGCAGCTTCGGAGCGGAATAAGTCGCCGCAGACAAACGCATGTTGGCATTCGCGTCCGATGCCGGCTTGCGGGCTACCATCACGCCCATTCGGTAGGTCTTGCCCGGCTCCAGTCCGGAATAGCGCACTTCGCTTTCTTCCATCACGATCGTGCCGTCCGCGTTGCGCAAAATTTTGCCGTCCGCGCCCAACTTCGGCGTGCCCAGCTCATTCCAGCCGCCTACCGTTACATGATAACGACCATCTTGCAAGGTAGCTTGCAAGTCGGATTCCGTGTACCCTTCTTCGCCGAACGGATCGTACAAGACGTTCTGTTCGTCCATGGCCGTCAAGACATAGGTGAACTCATCGTCTTCCGCTCCTGTCGGTTTCACCGAAGCCGGGAAAGAGACGTCGAACATGCCGTTACCGATGCTTGTCGCGTCGACCGAGTCCACTGCGCTTGGAGCCAGCGGATCGACCAGCGTGTACGCCTCTTGCGAGGACTTCGCGTCGAAGGCCGATTCGGTCTTCAGTTCGGCGCGCAGATAGTAGTCGCCTTGTTGAATCAGACCGCGCAGATCGGCTCCGCCCAGATAATCGATTCCGTTCACGTCGAAGCTCATCTCGCCCGAGGCGCTGCCGTCGGCCGCGATATCGCCGCTCGATACTTCGATGCCTTTCGCGATCATGATGCCCGGATCGATCGATTCGTCTGCTGTAGGAACCGCCTGCAATTGGTCGGCGGAGAGATACAGATCGACCGTATCGCCCGGCGAAGCATTGGCTACCGTCCAGCGCGCCGTGAATTTGTCGCCGTCTTGCGCGTCCGTGGCAAGGCTTGCTGCCGACAGACTAGGCAGAACCGGGATATTCATCAGCTTGGACTTCACCGATTGGCTCGAAGTCAAGGTCCAGTCGCCCGTGTTCGCGTCCGATTGCGGAAGCGCGATATAGACGCGGCGCGTGTCCGTGCCTTGCTGCTCTTCTTTTTTGGTGACTTGGGTGCCGTCGCTCTTCAGATCGCCTTCTTTCGGCGCTTTGATGATCTGTTCGAACGCCGTCGCCGTTTTGTCGGACGCTTCGCCGAACACGATGTCGTAAGAAGAACCGTCGGCGCGTTTGAGCGTCAAGGTAGGGCGCGTCGTCGTGAAGTATTCCACTTCGAGCAGCGCGTTGCCCGTGATATCGGAAGTCGGGACGATATGCTTTTTCCCGCCGTCCGACGTGCGAATACCGCCGATGCCGAGGTTCTGCGAGCTGTCCTCGATCATGTCGATCCCTTCCGCAACCGCCGTATAACGGATCTCGTAACGGTCTGTTTCTTCATTTTCCCACGAAGTCGCGAGCGTCTGAATGCCCGTGCCGATTTGCAGCAGTCTAGGTCCTTGTTCCGGATCATTAACCGCCAGATTGATCAGCGCGTCGTTGTCCAGATGCGAACCGTCCGTCATGAACGAGATGCCGCCGCCCCAGTAGTATTTGATGCCCAGCGTCAGGAACAGCAGCGAGATCCCCGCCCAGAGCTGGTCGTTATTGGCGCCTGCACGCACGCCGAAGCCCATGCCGCCGACTACGGGCACCGAGCCCGGAATCTGGATTTTGGAGCTGACCATGCCTTCGAAGTCGACGCGGCCCTTCTCCAAATTTTCGCCGATGAACAGACTGGCGCTGCCGATGATGATATCCCAGCCGCCCACGTCGAGCTGGGCTCTGGCGCGGATAAACATCGGACTAACCCACTGCGTCTGCACCAACGCTTCGGTCAGCATCGGAAGCGTGTCGTCGCCCGAACCGTAGTCCAGAGTGCCGAGAATTTTGAAACCGGTCGCTTTGAGCGTCAGATCGACCGCGCCGGTGAATACCGCAGGCTTTTTGCCGAGTTCCATATCGACGCCGGCTTCCAGCGTCAGCGGAATACGCTCGGTACCTCCGGCGATCGTCATCGCCAATTCGCGAATCGCGCCGCGCAATGCGGAAATCTTGATCGCCGGATTGATCATGATGCCCGGTTCCGGCAGATCGGAACCGAACGCGATCACGTCGGGAATGATCCGTCCGTCCGGCACGCGCTTGAACGCAAGCTCGGCGCTGATCGAGAACAGGTTTTCCAGCTTGCCTTCGAAGTTAATGCCGTACGAGTTCATCACATCGTATTTGTTCGGATCTTTGTAATGGACGATATTGATGCCTCCGGCAATCTTCTGATCGCCGTCGTCCGACTCTTTGATCAAGCCGATGCCTTCGCCGAGCTCGAAGTTCAAAGCCGAATCGATGCCCACGAAGCCCGACTGATTGAACATGACGCTGTTCACTTCGCCGTTGACGATGTACATTTTCACCGCACCGCCGAAAGCGACCCCGTCTTCGCGCAGCACGAAATCGTTCAGCTTCAGCCCGAAGCCCGCCACCGAGAACGTCGGCGTCGAGAACAGCGTATGCTTGTTAAAATACACGTAGGAAACGAGCAGCGTGCGATACGGATTGAGCGCGTCGGCCACCATGCCGTTCGCCCAGCTCAAGCTGCCGTTCAGCGTCGGATCTTCCGGATTGCGGCCTTCTTCCCACGCCTGTTCTTCGTCCGACAGACCCGATTCCGTACCGAGCGACTTGTCGAAGCCGTTGTAGAAATCGACGGTCCATTCGCCGGAGTGGAACACGAAGCCGCTGTTCGCCACGCTCAGCGTACCGTCGCCGCCCACGAACAACGTTTGCAGGAACGGCGTTTCCGTGTTGGCTTTCAGTTCTTCGGCCAAAGCGAATTTACCGAACGACAGCGTCAAATCCTTGCCGCTGTAAGCCACGCTCTTGTTGAGGATAACCGGCTCGGTATCCGCGCGGATCGTGTACTGCGCGTTGGCGCCCGTACCGGATTGCACGATCTTGCCGCGGGCTTCCAACACGATCTCCTGCCCCGCGTCTTCGTCGAGTTCATCCGCGAATTCCTCGAACTGCTTCTCGGTCTCGAATGTCTTCACCGTATACACGGGCGAAGCCGACGGATCAAGCGCGCCCGCGATGTCCAGCGCCGGATCAAGCTTGCGGGAGGCCGCAACCATTTCCTGTTTCGCCGCCGTGAATTTGGCACGATCCTGATTGAGCTTCGTATTGAAGTCCGCGTCCGACAGATTACTGTAGCCGAACGGAAGCGCATCTGCGAACAAATCTTTATCGCCTGCTCCCGCATTCAAATCGAGCGCTGTTTTGTAAACGGCCAAAATACCGGCCTGGCGCACGCGGTTTTCTTCGTTTTGCGTCACCGCAAACGTCTGCTCCGTCGTAAAACTCAACGCTTCCGAGACTTCCGGAATGGTCTTGTCCCGATAGTCCAGCTGGACTTTATACTCACCAAGCGGCAGCGTCGAGTCTTCCAGCGTCTCCAGTGTCGTGCCGTTGGCGTCGACCTTTTCCCCGCCGCGGTATACGAGCTTCAGGTCGCCCGCGAAGCCGTTGCCGAGTGCCTGCGCCGTAACGGAGCGCGTCACGGGAACTTTGTAACGGTCGCCGTTTTTCGCATTGACCAGATACATGTCGAAATTGGCGGCCGTCGAGGTCGCTTCGCTGCCGACATTGTACGCCGCGATATTGGATACGTTCAGGCTGATATATTTTTCGTCCTTGTCGAACGTTTCTTCCGGCGACATGGCGTATACCAGCGTCTGGCGCAGCTCGCCGACCGGCGGCAAGAAGATGAAGTTGGCGCGGGACGATTCGTAGATCGCGCGGATCTCCGTTTCCGGCATGCCTTCGCTTTCGCTGATCGCCGTCTCCAGCTTTTTCTCCGTCTCCGGACTGCTTACCGTTACCATGTACTGACGCGTAGACGGCCAAGCTTTGCCCGTGCCTTTGATCCGCCACTTCGTCGCGACGGTCTCGCCCGGCTTGTACGGAATGTTTTCGATGCCTTTCGCCGCGTCTTCCGGGGAAATATCTTTGCGGAAGGTCAGCTTTTGACTGGATGAACCTAAGGTCTGCCCGTTCTCGTCGACGAAGCTTAGACCGTTCTCCAGCGTCAGCGTTACGTCGATCTGGCTGTGGCTCAAGCCGAACAGCTCCAGATTCTCGATCTCGGTATTCACTTCGAAAATGCCGTCGTTCACGTAGCCGCTCTCGTCCGCGTTGGTTTCCAGTTTCTGCGTCGGATCAAGGAAACGCACGTCGAACACTTTCTCCGGCGCGATGATTTCGCCCAGGCCGTACACCAACTCGAACGAATGCTGCGCGCCCGCCGCGACTTTGTCCGGATTCCAATAGTAAGCGACAGCCGTATCGGCCGTGCCGTAGTCATTGGTGTCCAGCGTAAAGTCGAGGTTCTCGTCCGGCTCGTAATCCCATTTGCTGCCCGCCAGATTTGCCCAGTGCCCGACTACCATCTCGTCGACGATATTGATTCCGCCTTCGAACAGGTTATTGAAGCCGTAAGCGATCACGTTGGTCGCCAGCGGATTGGTCGGATCGAGCTTGTCGCGCATGACCCAATAAGCCGGCAGTTTGTGCAGATTATACGCCTGCTCGTCGACCGTCTTGTCGTAGCCGAGCGTCTCCGGTTCGTGAACCAGTTTGCGCTCCACCGTCAGCGGAACGGAATAGTTCTGGCCGATCTGGAACGCCGGGCCGTCGTTGCCGCCGACCGAAGTGTCCAGCAGCACGCGCGAGCCGATCTCGACCGTCGAAGTCGATTCGTTGTCCACGACGTACTGAACCCGGACGTTGCCGCCTTGTTCCTTATCGTCCTTCAGGATCAAAGTAATGACTTGACTGATTCTGATGCCTTTGATCGTCCAAACGGTCACCAGACTTTGCGTGCCGTCGGTGCCGGTTACGGCTTTCGGCGCGTCCAGCTTGGACTCCCAGTTCGGAGCCAATTTGTACGGATTGCCGAAAATCAGATCCGTGCCGTCGATGCGGAACGTCGTGAACGACGTCTCCGGGTTATCGCCGCCGTAGATCATGTCGACGCCGTTGTCCTTTTTGCGGATCGGTTGGCCTTCTTCGGTACGAATGCTGAAGCGTCCGGTCTTGTTGTCCACCGTCGCTTGAATAAATCCGTTGCGAATAGAGGTTGTGTCCTCCGTATTGATGACCTCCGCCAGCGCCTGCAAAGGCAGCGAGACCAAGAGCATGATCACGGCCGTAAAGGCCGCGATCGCTCGAATGATAGGTTTGCGTCGCATGGATGAACTCCTTCCGTCTTCTAGCTATTAATTGACCCGATTGACGAGCAGCGTGGAATAGACACGTTCGCGTTCCTGGTTTTGCACGACGACGGTATACCAGCCTGCCTTCGGCAAAGTGACTTTGAAGTTCTGGCTGACCAACTGCTCGTACGTCACTTTGGTGGCGATATATTTCAGTTGGCCTTCGCGTACAAGACCCGGGAAGTAATAAACGTCGTACGTGCCTTGCTCATTTTCAAGCTTGGTTCCGTCGCCTGTCGTAATCGTACGGAAGTTGTTCACGTTGAACGTAACCGTGCCCGTGTTCAGGATCGCGGTCTCCGATTCGGTATCGGACAGCGGAACGCCGTTGGCCGTCACGAACATGCCGTCCGTCGAGCGGACAAACACCGTTTGCAGCGCGTAACCCGCGTTGCCCAACTGGTCTTTTGCCGTATAACGAATCGTGTGCTTGCCGGTCGTGGACAGGTTCAGCGGTTTCTCGACATATTGACCGCCTTCCAGCACATATTCGGCAGCCGTTACCGTGATATTTTCCGAAGTCGACAGATTGTCGTTCGTCTCGTAACCGCCGAGGTCGGCTGCCAGGTCGAAGTTCGGTTTGTTTTGCAGCACGGTCGCCGACGCTTTGTTCAGACGGATCGTCGGCGCGGTATTGTCGAGATCGGATACGGTAAAGTTGATCGTGCGTTTGTTGCCGAGCACGTCGGAGAGCAGGATCGACTTGGCGCCGCCGCTCGCGTACTCGATGTTGAATGCGGACACGGGAACATTGCCTGCATAGATCGTGTTGCCCGCGACTGAAGATGGCTGCATGTCCAGGCTGACCCGGACTTTGCCGCGAGAATAATCCCGATCGCCGATGCGAACAATCTCGTTGCCCGCAATCTCGCGGCCGTCGTTATCCACGCGAACCAACTTGATCTCCTTCACGTCCGGGATCGAACCGACCAATGTCGAGATCTCTTCGGAAGCCAGCTTCGCGTTATTGCCTGCGGCATCGACCAGCGTGAATCCTGCTTTTCCGTTAGCCGTCATCACGAATGAAGCCTGATTGTTGCCCGCGCCGTTCGACACGACCTGATAATCCTGGACCTGTCCTGCTTTCGGCAGCACTTGAGCCACGACCAGATTGGACGCGATCACGTTGTCCTTGGTCGGAACCGCGAAACGCGTAAACTCGCCGTTCGCATTGTAGCCGTCACCCGCGCTGTCCACCAGGACGGTTCCGCCGTTATAGCGAATGAGCGCTTTGAGGTCGGGATGGTTATAATGCAGCACGATATCCGCTTCCGGCGGCGTGGTGTCGATGTTGTTGACCGTCGCTGTCGCGCTGCCCGTAAATCCAACCGCATCCTCGTACTCGAACGTAAACTCGCCGTTTTCCTTAAACGTCTTGGACGACGTCTTCAGGTTGGTGATCCGGATCGCCTCGCTCGATTGCAGGTTCACCTTCACTGTCCCGTTGGTCGCCGCGATCGTGGAGTATTTAACATTGACGATCGGCGGCGTGTCGTCGAAATTCGAGACCACGATGAACACGATCGATTCGTTCTCGCCGTCTTTCACGTTGAAGGAATAGCTGCCGTTCCGATAAATCTTGAAGCGCTCGTTCGGCTCCAGCGTCTCCGGCATTTCCGGGTTGCCTTCGGTCGGGGTTACGGTCTTGCCGTCCGCCTGATCGAACAAGATTTCCTGGCCGATATTCTGACCGCCGTCTTCGAGTTTATCGCCGCCGCGAATCGGAATGATCTGTTCCAGCGAAGCCAGCGCGTAAGCCGGGGCATCTTGGATTTGTACCGTCGGCGTTACGATGTCGCTCACGTTGTCGTAGTAGCCTTTGAATTTCACCCGGATCTTCGACTTCAAGTTTTCCGGGTCATCCGAATCAACGGGAATGCCCGCGTAGTTCGTGTACGGCATCCAGGTGCTCCAGTTATCTCCGCCGTTCGTGGAAACCGAGTAGAAATACCCTTCCTGCGCCGGAACGTCGACATTCATTTGCAAAATGGCGAGATGGCCGTCAGCTCCCGCATCTTCCGTGCGAATCAAGCTCGCGCTGCCGACAGGCGGATCGCTGCTCAGGTAAAAGGCCGCAAACAGACCGCTTGTGCGATACAGTTTGCCGTTGCCGAGACTGTCTTGCGCATGGATGTACAGTCGGTAGTTGCCGTTATCCTTCTTGTCGTCGACTTCCAGCACGGCAGTTCGGTCGGCCGGAATCTTGCTCCAGCCTTTGCCTTCCGGATCGGGTTCTTTCTCGTCTTCGCCTTTCACGACTTTGATCCATTGGTAACGGATATTCGCGTCGGCTACGCCGCCGAAGTCGGCCAGCGTGTCATGCACCGCTACTTGAACGGTCTGTTGGGCCATCGGATACAGATAGCCTTGCGAACCGAACTTCACTTCAGGCGGCAGGTGGTCGAATTTGTACTCTTTATAATAGTAGTAATAGCGTCCGGTATCCTGCTGCTTGATGCGCACATGCGCGTACCAGGTGCCGTTGATGTCCTTGTCCGCCGGGAATTTGTAGCGCGAAGCGGCTTCGTCGCCCAGCTTCGTTTCCTTCGGCTCTTCTTCGAACGCGGTCCAATCCGCATTGCCTACCGGACGCTCGGAGCTTTGGGTGTACTGGTACTCGGCCGTGTCGATCGGAACGCCGGCGATGGTGAAATCCGGTCCGTCGTTGATCGCGTAGTCCGTCGTATAGCTTTTAAAACGGGTCGTAATGACCAGCACGTCGACGGCTTTCGGCTCGGCGATTGCGGAGTGGCCCGCAACGTCTTCCGCCTTGGCGTGCAGCTCGTAACGTCCGCCTTTGGCAATCGCCGGATCGTTCAGCGTAGATACTTCCGCTTGTCCTTGCGCGTTCAACGGGGCATCTTGCCAGCCGGAATCCGTAGGCTGTCCGCCCACTGCCGTAAACTGGTACTGGATCTTATCGTTCTTGATCGAAGACGTCGGATCTGCGGCCTTGACCGTGATCTTGACGTTGTCGGAATTGTTGTCCGTCACATCGGCGATTTCCACGGTCGGATCGTCGTTATCGATCTTGAGCAGACCGACGCTGTACGACCAGTTGGAATCGTCGTTTTTAAAATCATTCAGAGGCCATTGCGAGACGTTGCTGTAGTCGGACAACGTCGGCAAAATGTTGCGGCGGTAGTTGTCTTCTTGCTCGGCCACCGTCGCTTCCGGATTTTGCGCCAGATAAGCCGCGCGTTCCGTGCTGCCTTTGTCGTACTGCATGCGCTGGCGGGCGGAATCCCAGCTCATGTCCGCCGTCCACACATGCAGATACCAATTGCCGTTCAACTGCGAAGGATCTCCCGGCAGTTCGATCTTCGCGCCGTTCTGGGCAGCCGACAGTTCGATGCCGTCAAAGCCCGACGGATACAATTCTTCCGAAGGCTGCTTTTGCGTCAGCGAGTAACGCTTCACTGCCGCGAAGTTGTCGTTTTGTCCGGCTAACGGATCTGTCGGATCTTGGTTGAGAATGTAATAAACGAGACCCGAACCGCTGCCCGGACGGAACAATCCTTGGCTGTCCGTGCCGTTCAACTGCGGATCGAAGGCGTTGACGATAATCGATCCGTTGCCCACGTATTGCCCTTCCGGGATCACTTCGCCGTCCTGGTTCTCGTAGACGAAGTTCACTTGAGGCGCCGTGTTATCCACGGACAGTCCGGCCCAAGCAATCGACTTGACCGGCTCGACAAGCAGGTTGCCCGCATAGTCAGTCAGCGCCTTACCGTCACCCGGATTGGAAAGGTGCTCAAGCGCCGCGGTTTCCAGCAACGCCGTCTCTACGGTCTGCCCCGCAGGCACGTTCATGCGGAACGTCCAGGTGTTGGTGTTCTGTCCGCTGACGTAAGCCGCAGTCATGCCGTTGGTGAATCGCAGCTGCGTATTTTCGGTCGGCGCGTAGGCGCTGACGACCTGCTCGTTGAGGTACACGTTGAAATCGACGACGTCGCCTTTGTTCAGCACGAGTCCCGTGAGGACTTCGGGCTGCACGCCGTTGCGGGAAGCCGAGTATTTCGGTTCTCGCGCGTCGATGATCGTGCGGTAGGTGCCATTGCGATAGGCATTGTCGGCGAAAGGAACGGTGCCGATGCCCGTGAAGTTCGCAACCGGGTTGCCCGCGCCGTCGACAAAGCCGGCGGCATTCAAACGCTCCAGCAGCGTCGGACGGTCCGGCTCGGAAGCGGCGATCAGGCGCTGCGGGTCGAGCGGTACGTTGCCGGTGCTGTCGTTCTGCGCGGCTTGGTAGCGCAGGTTGAAGGTGGAGCGCGAATTGTTGGTTACGTTCAGACTGTTCAATCCGAAACTTCCGTAGCCGGGATCGCTGCTCGTCAAGTAGTAGACGGACGGATCAAAGCCGTCACCCCCCGGATTGCTGAACAGTTCCGTGCGCAGGAAGCTGAAGTTGTTATCTACGCGCTCCGATGCGTCTTCTGCAAGCCACGGAAAGACCGGTTCGCTGAAGTTCAACGCCAAATTAAGCGCACTCCCCTGCTTCAAGAACAACTCCTCTTTTTGAACAGCGGGATCGCCGTTATAACGTACAACTCCGCTATGGGTAAGGTTGCTGCTGTTAAAAGCTGGAGGAGTAATATCAGCGAAGAAAAGCTCGACATTATCGATGCTTTTTATAAAACTTCCGGTTAAAGTAATCTTAATCACGTCGTCCGGTCCGAATGGAATCCACGAAGAATTGAACTTTCCTCCTTCCGGAACAGATGCACTATATTTCTCTTTGTTGTTTACAGTCACAATGGCAATGGCGTTCCAGGCATCAGCTTTCCCCGTTCGAAAAAGCATTTGGGCGCCACCGCCTGCTGCTAAACGTTTGAGTTGCGGGTTCGAATTCACATTGATCGTACTTTCCAATTGATTGATAATAAAGGAATCAAAGACTACGCTTTCTGGCCCCAACGTTCTCAAACGCTCCGATGTATGGGATGTGCCCGGTGCTTTTCCGCGGAAAATACCGAAGTTGTTCCCTTCATCGTTTTTCACGTTTTTATCCCAATCGCTCATATCCCCGCGGTTCAAAATCTTCCCTCCGCCGTTCGGAATATACACGTCCTGATACTCCGCAGCCGCCGAAGCCTTAGGCAGCGGCGACCAGCTCGCGGACGTCAATACGAGCACCGCAGCAAGCAAGCAAATGCCAAACTTTTTCAACATGCAAAAACTCCCCTTCTCTTTGTTATGCCTTCCAAGTCTTAAGCAAATTGCGAATCTCTTCCGCGGTGACGCAGATATGGATGCCGCTCATCGTTCGAAATGATCCCGAGATCAGCCCGATCACGCGACCGTCTTCGCTAAGCAGCGGCCCGCCGGACATGCCGGACGATACTTGAGCAGAGGTCAGCAGTCGGATCTCGCCGTTCACCTCGGCTTTCGGCGCGTTGACGATCCCCTCCGTAATGATCTTGCCGTCCTTCAACGGATAACCGATCGCGAACGAGCGCTGACCGTAACGGGCAGGCGACTTTTCAGCCGCGAGCGCAAGCGTCGTTCGTTTGCCCGCGTTCGCGACCGACAACAGCGCCACGTCCGCTTCTTCGTCCGACTTCAGAACGGTTACCTTGCGCACGGCCCCGTCGTCGAACACGGCTTCGAACGTCACGCCGTCTTCCACCACGTGAGCCGCGGTCAGCGCTTTACCGTTTCCCGTCAAAAAGCCGGAGCCGACCGTCTTGAGCGTCCCGTCCTTCCGATAAGCTTTCAAGTAAAAAACGGCCGGAGCGCTGTCTCGATAAGCCTTTTCCGCTCCCGAGACACTCTCCTGCCCGACTGCTTCAGCGCGTGCCTCGGTCGCATGGACCGTTCCGCCCAGCACGCTGACTGCGATCACGGCGGCTGCAATGCCCCCGATTCTTCCCCTCATGTTCCAACCCCCGTCTTTCCATGATTTATGCAAATGTAGTACGAATTCATCTTCGAACATTGCGCATGCTGCGATACTGCTCGCTTGCTTCACAGTGTACTTCATCACAATAAACAAGCAATAAACAGACGATTCCGCGAAATGTGATTGCGCCGCCGAAACATTATCCGCTACAATGCCCATATCGCATCAGACACCCAGATTCTCTTTGCCAAAGGAGCTTAATTCGTGTTCTTAAAACTATCCGGCGTTCTTCTGACTGCCCTGCTCGCCGCCACCGTCCTGCTCTTATCCACCTTCAACGAGCCTCAGCCGGCAGCGCTTCATGCTCAAGAAGGGGTCATGGATTTATCCGCCTGGAATCCCGAACGCGATCCGCGCATCCGATTGGACGGCGAATGGGCGTTTTATTGGGAGCGCCTGCTTCCTTACGAAACTCCGGCCCGAGCCGGACTGCTTCCGAATCCCGATACGTTCGCTGATGTACCGGGCTCTTGGGGCGGCTTGGAACCGGACGGACGCTCCCTTCCCGCGCACGGCTTCGCCACCTATCGCCTCGTCCTGAAAAACGCGCCCTTCCACGGCATGCTGGCTTTGAAAAAAATGAATATCCGTTTTGCCAGCGAAATCTACGTCAACGGGGTTCGCTTGCTCGAAGACGGACAGGTAGCGGACACAGCCTCCGATTACCGGCCGGGCAATTCGCCTCAGATCGGCTTTTTCCCGTACGAAGGCGGCGATATCGAAATTCTGATCCGCGTCGCCAACTACGATTACACCGATTCCGGCATTCCGGGACCGCTGTTTTTCGGCAAACAAGGGGCGATGCTGGCTCAGGATCAATCCGGCAAGGTCGTCGAATTCGGCGTTCTGGCAGTACTGACCACGATCGCCATCATTTTCTTGATTAGTTACATCGGGTCGGCGGTATACCGCAATCGCGACGATTCCCTGCTGCTGTTGGGTCTGATCTGTCTGTTCTACGCGCTGTACAACGGCATGATCAGCGAGCGCGTCTTGTCCATGCTCGGCAGCGAATTGTCGTTCAGTACCTTTTACAAACTCAAAGACATCTGTTCGGTAGCTTGCCTGGGACTGCTGACCTTGTACTTCTATCGATTCAAAAAAGGCATCTTGTCAAAGCCGTTCGCGGTCGTTGCATTGTCCATATTCGGAGCGTACATCGCGCTTGTCGCGCTGCTGCCGATCTCCGTGTATACGCTCGCGGCCCCGTTCGTGATCGTGCTCTATACCTTAATGCTGCTATGGCTGCTGTACAAATGCGCGCGGCAGTTCATAACCAGCCGGCCCGGCGAGCAATTCCCGGCCTTCCTGTGGTACGCGTCGATTCTGTGCATGACGGCATACTGTTTGGACATTAATCTGTTCTCGATCTCCCTCAAGGAAAACATGAATATCGGACAGGCCTGCATCGTGCTGTTCAGCGTATTGATGCTGTTCTTGGCCGTACTGCGCTTTTTCGAAGCCTATCTCACCGTTCGCACGCTCAAAGACCAATTGCTGCTGCTCGACAAAGTAAAAGACGATTTCCTGTCGAGCACCTCCCACGAGTTGAAAACGCCGCTGAACGCGATCGTCAACATCGGCGAAAGTCTGCTAAAAGGAGCCGAGGGCTCCCTCACCGATCAACAGGCGCATAATCTGGCGATTGTGACGGGAAGCGGACGGCGCCTTACCTATCTCGTGGACGAACTGCTGGACTATTCCAAAATGAAACATGGCGACATCCCGATCCATCGCTCCGCCATTAATCTGTCTTCGTTTGTCGAATCGGTCGTTCGCATGCACGCCTTCCTGTTGGGTTCGAAAAAAATCGAGCTGCAAAACCGTATTCCGTCCGACTTTCCCGCGATTCAAGCAGACGGCAACCGATTGATTCAAATTCTTCACAACCTGGTCGGTAACGCGATCAAGTTTACGGAAAGCGGTACAGTGAGCATTCAAGCGTCCGTCGTTGCAGGCCAGGCCGAGATTCGCGTGTCCGACACGGGTCGCGGGATCGCTGCCGAAAAGCTGGAGCATATCTTCCTTCCATTCGAACAAGAAGGAGCAGCCGGCCCGACGGGAGGCACGGGGCTCGGGCTTAGCATCACCCGCAAGCTGGTCGAGCTGCACGGCGGAACCATCCATGCGGAATCCTCGCCGGGAAAAGGAGCGACCTTCGTGCTGACGATTCCTCTAGCAGACGGCAAAGGGGAATCGTCCGCCAAAGCACCTGTACTCCCCGAAGCTGCGACCGATTCTCCGAATCGCATGCTCCGATACGCCGAGCCCGTGATCGTATCGGGACGACGCGGCGAATGGATCGTGGTCGTGGACGATGATCCGGCCAATTTGCAAACGATCGTCAATCTGCTCAAACTTGAAGGGTATAGTTATGCCGTGACTTCGCGTTCTCCATCCGTGCTGGAGCTGCTTGATCTGCTTCCGGAGGTTCATCTGGTCGTGGCCGATATCATGATGCCGGACATGTCCGGGTACGAGCTGCTGGAACGGATTCGCACGCGGTATTCCCCTTCCGAACTGCCCGTGCTGATGCTGACGGCAGGCAATAAAGCGCATCAATTGAAGCTGGCTTTGGAAAAAGGAGCGAACGACTTCGTCGCCAAACCGTTCGAGTCGGAAGAATTATTGGCGCGAATCGGCAGTCTGACGCGGATGAAGACATCGGTACAGGCCGCTCGGGCGGCGGAGATTTCATTTTTGCGTTCGCAGATCAATCCGCACTTCCTGTACAATGCGCTCAACGCGATCGCGGAACTATGCATCGATGCTCCCGACCAGGCGGAGCAGTTGATTCTCCAATTGTCGAGTTATCTGCGCCGCAGCGTGCATTTCAAGCACCTGGATTCGCTCACCAGCCTGCATAACGAGCTGGAGTTGATCCATGCCTATGTAGCGATCGAACAGGCCCGATTCGGTTCTCGCCTTGAAGTTGTAATCGACGTGGATGTCGACGTGGAACGAGGCATGAATATCCCGCCGCTCACGCTGCAACCGCTGATCGAAAACGCGATTCGCCATGGTTTGATGTCCCGGATTAGCGGCGGGCGCGTGACGCTGTCGATTCGCAATTTGAACGAAAACGAGACACGCTTTACGATCGAAGATAACGGATGCGGGATGACCGAGCAGCGGATCGAAGAAGTGTTCGAGAGCGCTGACGGAGCACGCGGCGTGGGGCTGTGGAATATTTCCAGCCGCTTGAAACTGTTGTACGGCCGAAAGCTGCGCTTGGAGAGCACGGACGGGGAAGGCACAATCGTTGCATTCGACCTGCCCCGATAAGTCACGCATGGAAGGAGATGAACGCCATGATGAAAGTGCTGATCGTGGACGATGAAGATTTGTCGCTCAAGCGGCTGAACCGTATTTTGACGGCGAGCGGGGAAGTCGAGATATGCGGCGCTTTTCATGATCCGGAGGAAGCCGCCGAGTATGCCAAAACGCATCGGTTCGACGCTGCCTTTCTCGATATTACGATGCCGCGCATCTCGGGAATGACATTGATCGGCGAGCTGCGCAAATTCCACCCTTCGCTTCCGATCGTGTTGGTCACGGGGTATGAAGAATATGCGGTGCAGGCTTTCGATTACGAGGTGATTGATTACGTCATCAAACCGGTCACGGCCGAGCGATTGAATCGCAGCATCTCCAGACTTAAGCAGCGGCTGGAGGAATCGTCTGCCGGGTCGCGGGAACCGGAACTCGAAACGGAAAGCACAGAAGCGGACGGCCCCGCCGTAGACGAAACACGATTGACCGTGCGGTTATTCGGCGGTTTTTCGGTACATGGCGGCGATGGGACGGACGGTCCGCTCAAGCTTCGCACGCCGAAAACGGAGGAATTGCTCGCTTTTTTACTCTATAATCGCTCGACTACCCGGGATGTGCTGACCGACACGTTATGGAAAGACCTCAGTCCGCAAAAAGCTTCGACCAACCTCAATTCCACGCTATACTATGTGAGGCGCGCGATCGGAGACGGCGGCGATACACCGATTATTCGCAAAGATCGCAGCGGCATTCGCGTGGACCGGGAAGCGATCGACTGCGATTTGTACGAGTTCGAAGAATTGTTCCGACAGATGCGCCGAACGCCGGAGAACCGGCATGATCCGGAAAGCTTCGAACGGATGGACGCCTTATATACGGGAGAGTTTTTGAAAGATCGACATTACGAATGGGCTTTTGCCCGAGCCAGACAGTTGGAGATGGATTTTATCGCGATGCTGGATACGGCCGCCCGCTATCATGCGAAGATCGAGCAGCCGCTGCGGGCTTTGTATTATTTCGAACGGATTTTGCAGCTTGATCCGATTCGTGAGGACGTGCATCGGGAAATCATTTTGTTGTATTTGTCGCTTGACCGCAAGTCGGATGCGAAGCGGCAGTATCGGACGCTGGAAAAGGTGTTGGACGAAGAACTGGGGTCGCGGCCTTCGGCGGAACTCCAACGACTCATCCGCGCCGCACAATTATAGAGGCAAAGGAGTTTATCGAACGTGGACATTATTTTGGATATGATGAAGGACAAAGTGGAATGCTTGCAGGCTTACGACTTTCGCGAGTTGGAGCGTGCGGTCGAGGAGCGAATGGAAATCAATAAAGCGCTGGCGCTGCGGGTGAAAAACGTTCAGCATCAGGTGACGTTCGATCCGGTGCGGAACAAGATGCTGTACAGTGCGGTCGTGCATTTTATTGCGGGTTGAATGAGGAGGTCCTATTCGGGGTGAACCAAGCTGGGGGCGCTGCGGGAGAAATTCGCTCGAACCGCTGTCTCACCCGGAAAGTTGAATTGGATTTGAATAAGGAATCTTTCCGGGTTCAAAGGCGTTTCGATCTGAATTTCTCCCTCCGCTGGAGCTTGGGAAAGAATAGGACCGTTTTTTTGAGGGTAGGAGTAGAGATTAGGGAGCAAAGGCCCTGAATCGGGCTTTGGGCATGTTTAGCAGTTCGCGCACTGGCGCGGGCTGCTTTTTGTTTAGAATGAAGTGTCTGTATGCGTGTTGAAGAAACGGGCTTGGCTGTGCGATATGGGATTGTTGACATTTTGTGCGTATTTTGAAGGTTTTGAGGGCTGAATTTAAAGAATGCTGATGAAACGTCAACAAATTTGCGGATTTTTGCCCATTCGGAGACTTATGGAGGCGAAATGTTGACGAAACAGCAGCATTCGTAGCAAAAATGAATGAAACGGGCTTGGTTTGTTGACTTTTTGTGCACATTTGGCAGGCCATAACTAGGGCGTATACCAGATAAAGACAACATTGCGCTTGAACGAATCGCACTGGACTCGCGTATGCTTCGTTCAAACGCAAACCTACTATTTGAGAGGGGATCGAATGCTAAGCGCGCGAGCTATTTTACGTCTTCATCGTTGCTCTTCTCTTTATGACTCGAGCGCTCTTTTTTCCTCAGTTCTTTTACCGTCGCCAACGTCGAGCCTTCCGGGATGGTTAGCAGGCGGCTTTTGGATATGCCGATGCGTTGGGAGGTGTAGATGCCGCTGTGGCCGGAGAAGACGTAGCTGACCAGACAGGCGATGAACAGGTAGACGGCGGCCTCGGAACCGAACAATTCGATGCCCATGATGAAGCAGGCGATCGGGGTGTTGGTGGCTCCGCAGAAGACGGCGATGAAACCGAGCGCGGCCAAGAACGGTGCGTATAGGCCGAACAGGTGAGCCAGGCTATGGCCCATCGTAGCGCCGATCGCGAACAAAGGGGTCACTTCGCCGCCTTGGAAACCTGCGCCGAGCGTGACGGAGGTGAACAGTAGTTTCCATAAAAAGGCGAGCGGCGAGACTTCTCCCTCGAAAGACTGCTGAATGAGAGGAAGGCCGAGTCCCAGATAGTCACGAGTTCCGACGATTGCGACCAAAGCGATGACGGCGAATCCGCCGACGGCGCTTTTGAGCATCGGATTACGGAATATGGCCGTGAAGCCGCGCTTGAGCGCATGGGTCAGTTCGCTGAACAGCAAGCTAACCAGGCCGAACAAGATCGAAGCGACGACGACTTTAAGCACGATGGACATTTCAACGCCGGGAACGATGCCGATTCGGTAATGAATATGGTGAGCGCCCCAGATCCGCGTGGCAATCAGGTCACCGACGAAACTGGCCGCAAAACACGGCAGCAGCGCCCGGTGGCTGATCAGTCCGATCGCGATAACCTCGAGTCCGAAGATCGTGCCGGCAAGCGGCGTGCCGAAGATCGATCCGAAGCCGCCGCTGATGCCGCACATCAGCAAAATTTTGCGATCCGCGGCGTCGATCCGAATCATTTTCCCGAACCATTCCGCCAAGCTTCCTCCCATCTGCACCGCCGTTCCCTCGCGTCCGGCAGAGCCGCCCAGCAGATGCGTCACCAATGTCCCGAACAGGACCAAAGGAGCCATGCGCAGCGGAATGGTTTCTTGACCTTCGTTGATTTGTTCGAGGATGAGGTTGTTGCCTTTTGCGCTATTTTTGCCGAATTTCATGTAGAGATAGCTGACCAAAGCCCCGCCAAGCGGCAGCAGGAACAGCAGCCAGCCGTGGTTCATGCGTACGTCGGTGACGTAATTCAGGCTTTTGAGGAAAAAGGCAGACGCCGTTCCCGACAATACGCCGACCGCTCCCCCCAGCACGATCCATTTTAAAAAGGTGCTCCATAATGCAACATGGCTCGTTTGCTCGGCCAATCGAGTCCATCTCTTCGATCCTTTTCGCATACCCGTATCCCTTCTTATCTCCGAATTCAGTTCCGAAAACAAAACAGACTCCTACCCACGACGTATCATGGGTAGGAGTCATTAGCCCCGAAAGGCGGTTATGGCGAACTCCATCGCCGTATTGAACTGTTGTCATAATAATCCGAATCGCAGACGGTTGTCAATGACGAAATACAGGCCGGGCAGGCCCGCGTTTCTTAGCGCTGGCGTTCCTCGCTTTTCTGCACGTTCAGCGTTAGCTTCATCCCGTCGTGGCTGGCTAAGAAACCGAGCCGTTCGTAGAAGCGATGGGCGTCTTTGCGGCTTTTGTCCGTGGTGAGTTGGATCATCTCGCAGCCCGCAGCCGCCGCTTGGTCGATCGCGTAACGGAATAACGCTTCGCCGATCCCTTTTCCGCGATGCCCGCGCGCCACGCGAACGCCTTCGATCTGTCCGCGCGTCATGCCGAGTCTCGTGAGTCCGGGGATGATCGTGAGCTGGACGCAGCCGATGACCTCATCGTTTTCCAGAGCGACGATGATCGAATTTCCGGCCTGCCGCTCGATCTGCTCGAAAGCATCCAAATAAGCTTGCGGCAGCGGGTCTTCGAAACGTTCCCGTGCCGCTCCCAGCTCGTCGTCCGCTAACAGTCGCACAATTTGGGGCAGATGATGGATCGCGGCTGTTTTAAATTCCATAGCTTTCTCCTCCTTTCGACCGGATCAAGCGTCCCGCCGCAGCTCGTAAAAATACTGCACGATCGGATGCTTCAGCTTGATCTGCTCGGACATGTTCAGGATGCGCTTTTTGCCGACGCGGCGATCGACCAGGGCGAGAATGTTCAGCAGGATATCGTTGCTTTCCAGGCTGGTCTCGATCGGGGTGGTCAGAAATTTGTTCGCGTCTTTGGTGAAGTTGGATTTGGTCAGCGCGGCTTGGGCGTTCATCATGTCTTTGGCATGCTCGCCGGCTTTGCGACTACGGGCCATGATCTTGAGACGGTCTTCCGGGATCGGGCCTTTGGCGGACTTGCGCACGGCTTCGATGTCTTCGGGTTTGACCGGAATGTAGAGCTCGGGATCGTTTTTGATCTCCAGTTCGCTTTGGAACCAGCGGATCGGGTTGGTTTTGTCGCTCATGTTGAGGATATTCTTTTTATCGACGGAAATATGGCAGGTACCGGACTTATCGAGCAAGTAACGGTAGCTGGTGGCTTGGTATTCGACTTTGCCGCTCAGCGACGGGGAGAGGAAGCTCTCCAGTTGTTGTTGCAGTTTGCTCCAGGACATGAGGGTCCTCCTATGTTCGGCTTATTCCTAAGGCGGTTACGCGCCTTAAGGCTGTTGAGAGAGTCACGTTAGCGCGGGAAGCGAGAAGACTGCGAGAGACATTCGTTCAATTCGCTGTCTCACTCGGAAAACCGGATTGAAATTTAAAATGGGAGTTTTCCGAGTTCAAAGGCGTCTTTCACTGAATTTCTCTCTCCGTCTTCTAGTTTCCAGTTACGTTTGACGTTCTCAACATTTTTAAGGCATTTAAGCCCTAGTTTTCTTTGTTTAAAGGAACTTCGAAAGTCGCGCTCAGGCGGTGAGGTTCCAATGCGCTTTTTCGGGATAGGATATTGATTTTCAAGTTCAGGCGATCCGGCAGGTCGGAGACTTCGTCGGTGTCCGCTGTCAAATAGTAATGTTGATCTCCCAATTCATACATCTTGCCGCTGACGGAGGAAGCGAATCGATGTCCGTCGTTGTAAAATTCGTAGGCCAAATCGTTTTCGACTTGTCCACCGCCTTTCACTTCGATTCCGAGCGATACGCCGTCTTCGGTGTATGCGGCGTTTCGCAGCGAAAAGGTCAGACCGTCGAACGTTCGGGTTTGAACCGGAATATCGGGAGCAGGCATTTGCCATACGGGCTGCTTCTGATGTCCGTGAACGAAGTAAATCGTCGATAAGGCGATTACAGCAGCGATCAAGATGATGGACGATAGGACTACACTTTTTTTGCTCATGATAACCTCCAAACAAACAAGACATACCAACATGCATCTTTTCATTATACGTCATTTTGCCTGTTTCCATAACAAAAGACCGTTCATCCAAGATTCGGATCAACGGTCGGTCTAACTACGATCTCTATTTCAATCCCTGCATGAAGGCTCGGACACCCTCGGCGATTTCTTGCGGATGCGAGCGGTACAGATAGTGGTTCGCATCCAATAATATAACTTCGGCGTGCTCGGAATTCGCGATTTGTTTCTCATGTTCGGCTACCCACTGCTCCACGACCGGGTGATGTGCTTGAACAAACAGTAGCACCGGCAGATCGGTAGGGAAAGTCTGCTGCTTTGCTGCCTGGAAATTTTCGTACATGTCGACCGCTTCACTGAGCTGCATGTCGTTGTACATGTTTTTGCGCGTCAAAATGTTCAGCTGCGCCTTCGTTTCCTCGTCGTACGGCAGTCCCTCATAAGGATCGGCGCTCATTTTCAACTGTATGCGATGGAAGCCCAAATCCCGGAACCACTTGATCGGCGCGATATCCGAGGCTTTCACCTGCTGCTCGGCCAGCGACGGTACACTGTGATCCAGACCGATAAAGGCCATGACTTCATCCGGGTATTCGTTCACGTAATCCAGACTGTACAGGCCCGAGATCGAATGCGCCATCAGCATGTAGCGGTCAATATGTAGGCTTTGCAGCGCGGTATGGATCTCGTTCACGATATTCGCGGTGCTGCGCTCCTCCTCCGTGCGGTCGCTCAATCCGTAGCCGAAAGGCTCGACCACGACAACTCTATAATCAGGAAGCAATTCGGAGATCAGCGGTTGAAAATCAAGAGCCGGCGACGCATTACCGAAGCCGGGCAGAATCACGATTGTTTCGTTGCCGTCTCCCTGAATCATGACGTTCATTTGCTTACCTTTTACTGTTACCTGTTGACCGTAAGGTTCCAGTCTTTTTTGCTCGGAAGCGCTGCTGATTTTATTGACGGTATAGACCGTAGCGATGAACAGCAGGATCAGGATCGCCGCTGCGATAAAAAGTTTTAGTAAGATGCGTAGCGCTTTCTTGACCAATCCGTTCAGCTCCTTTTATGGGAATACGTTAAGTCTAGCGAACGGGCATGACTTCTCGATGAATGGAGTATGAACGGAGGATGAACTGTTTTTTTGCATAGTAAAAGGAGCGGTCCCGTCTAACTCGGGGCCACTCCTTTTTACGTTAAATTATTTTCCGTCGACGACTTCTTTTAAAATCTCGAATGAACGCTTCAGCTTGTCTTCCTCGTAAATGAACGAATTGACGATCAGCTCATCCACGTTGTAAAAGCTTTGGAAATGGGTCAGCTGCTGCGTAATCGTAGCTTTACTGCCTTTAAAGGTCACTTTGGACATGGAAGAAAGAACTTCTTTTTCCTGTGCGTTAGGTTCTGTATTTACGTTCGCGATAGGCGGCTGCATGAGCTGTTGCCCGCCTCTGATGATGTTTAAGAACACCCGGTCCATCGTCGATGCTAAAAACAATGCTTCGTCGTCCGAGTCCGCTGCTACTACATTCGCCGACGCCATGACGTAAGGCTCCGACAAATGTACAGAAGGCTGAAAATGCTGACGATATACGGAAATGGCTTCCCCTAGACGAGTTGGAGCAAAATGGGCACCGAACGCATAAGGCAATCCAAGCTTCGCTGCGAGATACGCGGAATCGGTGGAAGAACCCAGAATATATAGTGGAACCTTGGTTTCGATGCCAGGATAGGCTTTGACTGCTCCTTGATGTTGTGCCAGACCCAAATAGGTAAGCAGCGACTTCACATCATCCGGGAACGAATGGGCAGAATCGCCCTGGGAACGACGGATTGCAGCCGCGGCCGCTTCGTCGGTTCCCGGAGCACGACCGAGGCCCAAGTCGACGCGATCCGGATACATCGTCGCCATCGTGCCGAATTGCTCGGCTACGATCAGCGGGGAATGGTTCGGCAGCATGACCCCGCCCGATCCTACTCGGATGCTGCTCGTATGCTCCAACGCGTGCTTGACTAAAATCGACGTTGCTGAGCTGATCAGCGTGGGCGTGTTATGGTGCTCGGCGATCCAGTAGCGGGTGTACCCTAGTTTTTCTACGGTTTGCGCAAGGCTGACCATTCGTTGGATGGCTGCGCTTGTATCGCTTCCTTCCCTAATCGGCAGCAGGTCCAGTACGGAGACGGCTATATTTAGTTTTGGCATGAGTGGTGTTCCTCCTACGAATTTTTTTCCAAGTAAAATATAATTTAGATAATATTTCTTTAATATATTTATAGTAAGGTATCTTTGAGTTTCGTACAAGCGCGTCGTTAACGGTAAGGCTTTTTTCTGAAAATTATAGACGTAAAAAGAGGACAGCCGCTTGGTGTTCTCTCTTGCTTGTATCCCATGACTATTATTTTTTAAGGCTCAACATGCTTTTTTGCGTCTTACGCAATCGTAAAACGGTGATCGCGTGAAGCTTCTTCGAGGTTTGAAGATATGCCTAGGCGCTACGTCAGGGAATGTGCGATCTATAACGACAGTTGATCGATCATAGCCAAGCAGCGAAGCCACCCTGGATCTGACTTAGCAGCTCTTGCAGATTGCCGCCTTTCCAGCTCCGAATCATGAACGTACTGAATTAATTAATTGTAAACTCAAGCCCTCTTCGCCATCCGTCATAGTCGACAACCGTGCCGCAACGCAAAAAAGAGCTGTCCCCGGCCATGAATTGCGGCTCTGAGACAGCTCTTGCTTAACCTAGCTTTGCTCTTTTAATCAAATCGCTCAACGCTGGTACAAATTCGGATCATGCTTCATCACGCGTACTTGTCCATCGAGGAAATAGTTGACGTAGATCGCACCCGTACTATCTACAGCGAGCTTGATTTCCTCAATCGGTGTCGTGGGAATACCGTCATATTCGACGGGAATCCAATTTCCATTTTCGTATTTGATGACTTTTACCACTGGAACTTTTGGATTTTTAACATCGCGATAAGCGACATAAGGTGCCCCGTGACCGTCGATAGCTAAGCTTGGCGTAATCGTATCAGCGCCGACCCCTATCGATGCGCCAGTAGTACCTACCGTTTCCCAGGTAGAGCCTGTATATTTAGCTACGGTCACCTCTCTGTTTCTAGAAAAGAAGACGACATAAGGTATACCCTGCGGATCAAGCGAGAACGAGTAAGCCAAGCCTACATCGATTGACGCTTCAGATCTGCTTGGATCGTTCCCTTCCGATCCCTCGCCGTTCTGCTCATAACGCACAACATGAGCTGTAATTGTCGTAGTTGTTCCATTGTAAACAAAAGTTTTGTAGAACATATAAAGATTGCCGTCCCGGTCAAAGTCCATCGAGATCTCCCGGACAAATTGCTCGTTCGAAATACGATCGATCTCTTCCCATTCTCCTTTGTTGTACTTCACGATCCGAACATAATCATTCGGATGATTCCCAAGCATGAGATACGACAAATAAGGCGTATCATCCTGGTCAAAAGCAAAAGCTAGATTGTAGAAATCGGAGGGTTTCCCCGCGCCCTGTACATCCGGCATTCTCTCCCAAGCACCGTCGGCATATCTCATGACAATGAGTTGGGAGGCGTTGTCCAAGAAACTGCCGTAAGCAAGGTAAGCCGTGCCCTTGCTATCTATAGCGAGCGTTGGAAACGTCAAGTTCTTGGTTGAGCGAATGCTATCTCCCGGTAACCACTGCTGATCGAAGTCGGTCGGTTGACCGAATGTTTGCCATTGGCCATCCTCGTATTTCATCACAAATATCTCTTTTTCCGCGGTCACAAGGATCATATAGGGAACTCCTTGGCTATCCAGTATGAAATCAGTCTGATAATACACGCCTGCATCCATTGCATCCCCAACTTGCAGCCACGCCGTCATCGTCCACTTCGCATACAACGTGACATCTGCCGTCACTGGCGTTGTAAAGACATAAGCCTTCGTGAAGGTATTATCCTGGTACCAACCATCGAATCTATACCCTTCCCATTTCGGTGCAGGAGGGGCCGTGGCGTTAGCGCCCGTAGCTACAATCTGACTCTCGACGGACGAGCCTCCGCCACTTTCGAAACTCACCGTGTAAGTGATCAGTTTCCAGCTTGCATACAACGTGATGTCGCCGGTCACGGAAGTCGCAAAGTTATAGATTTCGTTTAATTCGGCGTCGCTATACCATCCGATGAACGTGTAGCCCTCTTTCGTCGGCGTATTCGGTCGTATAGCCGTACCGTCATATTCAACAGTTTGGCTAGCCACCGATGATCCGCCTTCACTATTGAAACTTACGGTATGGAGCGCTGTCCACTTCGCATACAACGTCAGGTTAGCCGTCACCGCCGTCGTGAAGCTATAAGGGGTCTGTAAGCCAATATCGCTGTACCAACCGCTGAACTTATAACCGTCTTGCGTCGGATCAGCTGGCGCTATCGCCATATTTCCCTCTTCCACGGATTGGCTACTTACCGTTGACCCTTGGTTACTATTGAAAGTCACCATATAGCTCTTTTTCGTCCAATTTGCGTACAGCGTAATATTCGCCGTTACGCCTGCCGTAAAACCGTATGGAGTTGCGAAATACTCATCGCTGTACCAACCGCTGAACGTATAGCCGTCCCGAGTCGGATTAGCCGGCGCCGTCGCCACAGCACCTTCGCTCACTGTTTGGGGTTCCACGCCGGACCCACCATTGCTCTCGAACGCTACCGTATAGGTATTAGGCACATAGACGGACCATTTCGCATACAAGGTCAGATCCGCTGTCACCACTGAAGTAGTGAAATCATAAGGACTATTCAAGTCGCTGTCGCTATACCAACCCCCGAATACGTAACCGTCCCGTTCGGGAGCGACAGGTACCGAAGCTTTCTCTCCTTCATTGATCGTCTGAGCATTTACTGCGGACCCTTCATTGCTCTCGAAGCTCACGGTATAACGAAGCAGCCACTTTGCGTACAAATTGAGGTCTCCTGTGATCGGCGAAGCAAAGTCGTAGGCTGTCGTCGGATCGTTCTCATTATACCAACCCCCGAACACATAGCCTTCCATAGTCGGTTCAATCGGAACGCTAGCCGTTTCCCCGTATGCTATAGTCTGACTCTCCGTCTCTGCGGCTCCGCCATTGCTGTTGAAGCTTACCGTGTAAGCATTAGTCGTCCACTGCGCCGTAACCATAATACTCTCTTCCGGCATAATGGTCGGAGGCGTCGGTAACCATCCGGCAAAGACATGGCCCTGCCAAGCTGGCGTGCCCAGGTGGAGTTTTGTCGTCGCACCGGTTGGAACTTCCAGGACTCTCGTTGATTGACCGGAACCATTGTAATCAATCGTCAAGGTATGGGCATCCCGCTTGTAGTACAGTTTCAGCGCCGTTTTGCCGTTGCTTGCGATTTGACTCTTCAATACACTTCCCTCAATATCCTCATCAAATTGGAATCCTTGATAGGATCTTAGCGTGACATTTTCAAGAGTTGCTTCCGCATCAGTCACTCCGCGATACGATTCCGTATCCGCGACCGTGTACGTATCGCTCCCGATATTTTGTAGCAAATAGACCACCTGATACGGCGTATCCTCGCGCCCTTTCCATTTTGCGGTATAGGTCGTGTCCGAGCTTGGCATCGTGCTTGGGACACTCGGTTCCCACCCAGCGAAGGTATAACCTTGTCTAGTCGGAACAGGTACGCGAGCGGCGATATTCTTGCCCATCGCCTCCGTCAACGAAGTTGCCGGCGCTCCGACATAATCCCAATCGAACGTGAGCGTGTGATTGTTCGGATAATATTCGACTCGGACGACCGTAGATCCGTCGCCTTTGATCCGCACTCCGCTTACCGTTCCCGCTCGATAACCTTGATCCTTGTATTTATCGGAATTGATCCGAATTTCAGTGTCCGTTGTTCCTGTCAACATTTCGGTATACACCGGCGGAGCCGTTGATACTCGGCTATTCGGATCTACCAGATAGTGCTCGACCATATACGGTGTATTTGTATTCGCGGTCCAGTGCGCGTAGAGTTCATAGTCATCCTTAGGCATACGGCTTGGAATGCTGAATTTCTCTCCACCGACAGCCTCTGTGTACCATCCGTCAAATGTATAGCCCGGATAGACCGGATTCGATACTTGAACCGCTGCATTATACACGTAAGGAAGAACTTGAGTCACTCCGCCGTTTCCAGGGTGCAACTGGAAGATATATTCACCTTCCGTTGTGCGCCACGTCAATGGAAGAGTCCGTTTAATCGGATCTGCTGTAAAGGACAGTGGCGCTCCTTTCCAGGTAATCACGACACTTCCTTTGCTTACCGGACGTTTCGTGTCAACCACCTTGATTTTCCCAGTGCCCTCGTCATACTTGAAATTCGGATTATCCACTTGAATATCGAAATTCGAATGACCGTACGCCCGAGTATCCGTGTCGCCTGTCTTCAAATCAAGCGTGCTCATCGTTAGCCACGACTCTGGCACCGCAATGGACGATACGGAACCTGCCATGGTAAACCCAAGCGCTTCATCTTCGTCATAAGCGAAGTCGTACACATTATCTTGTTGTCCAAGCGTATACAATGGCCACTCCTCAGAAGCTAATTCTATGCTGTCCGAGAGCGCTCCGTCACCTAATTGTGCACCGAGCTCAGCCTCCAGATAGATGCCGATCTCGACGAACAAAGCGCCCATCGACTTGGTTGTCTTGACTCCGCTTATATTTTTCAACTGATAATAGAAGTAGCCCCATAGATTGATATAGACCCCAGGCTCAACCGCAACCCCGACGCTGTTGAGATCGACGCTGCCGATCCCGGCCTTCACCTCCATATGAATGCCCGCCCTCAGACCGAGCGTACCCATGACGTAGAAGGTGAACTGGTAGTCGCCGTCTTCCGGCAAACTCACCGTGTTGCTCGATCCAGAGAAACTCAAGACGCGCACCGTGACCGAATAACGCTTCGCCATCTTATAGTAGAAGTCTGCGCCGATCGTCAGATTGACTTGAGCGTTGACGACAAACTCCGCTTCGAATTTGACCTCGACGATACCGAGCGCCACGCGCACGCTCTTCTCGATCAGCGTCTCCTTGATTAACGTCGCCCACTCCGTCTCTTGCTCCAGCATCTCTTTGTACTGTTCCCTGAGCGAATCTATATCGACGTCGTCCGTATCTTCCGGGCCGTTTAGAACCGCTTCGATCTCCTCCGCGATGTTCTTGACTTGACTCAGTTTGCCGGAGGTCCGTGCATCCACCCAATCCTCTAAGATATCTTCCAATTCATCAGGTTCAGCGAATCCAATCTCTGCTTTAATATTCATGCCCGTGTAGCTATAGGCGTCCAGGTTGGCCGTAATGACATAGTCGTCGATAACCGGGAAGATCGGAATATCGCCCAGCCAAGTCGAGATTGTATACCAATGCCAAGACGTATCCGAGTTGATATTGAGATCCAAGCTGATTTCCTGTACGAATGTACCGGTCATGTGGATGACCATACTGGTGTCGTCATTGACCTCCACCACAATGTCCGCGCTCACTTGCAAAGTCGCGCTCACACCGGAAGTCCGTCCTTTGATATTCTTCAGCTTCGTACCGAGATCGGCTACAACCTTCAGATTCTTTACACTTACCTTATCTTCGTCGCCTGCCAAGAAAGTCTGCGCCTTGAATTCTTTCGTCTCCATCGCGACATCTGACAGATAATCCGCTGCTTGATCGACGAATCCGCTTGTCTTGGCTTGCTGCTCGATCTGCGTCTCCAGCTGGACGATCTGCTCCTCCGTCAAAAGCTGCTCGCCGTCGATCGTTTGTTTCTGATAAAGGTCAAACGCGCTCGTGACGTCTTCGACCGTCGCATCCGTATACGTAATAATGTCCATCTCCGCCGCTGGCGTGATCGACGTGATTCTTCCGTAACCTACCGACTTGAAGTCTTCTTTGGCAAATTCTCCTTCGTAGAAACCAATAAAGTCGCCGACATCGACCGTTGTCAGCTCATCCAAACCTAAAGGTTTATATTGCTCGTCGCTGTAATTCATTGCGACATGCTCGACAGTAATGGAATAATTCGTCGAATCCTTGTCCGTATCCGCTTCGACGCTCACTGGCAACACGTCCGGCTTGAACACGACTTGATCCGCTTCCGCCCGGCCGTATGAATAGGTACTGTCGTCTACTGCCGTAATCTGCACATAGGCAACCTCGCCTGCTTCGATTCCGTCTGTGGCAACAGTACGCTGATCCGGACGAATTCCCGTGTAGATTGCGACCGTATCCCCGACTTGAATCACAGCACTTTCGTCATATTCGAATGTTCCGCTTGCCGCATTAGCTTCGGCCAACGAAGTTCCGCCGCCTCCGACCATCGTCGTCATGACCGGGATCGAGGGCGAACCTACTTCTTCACCGTCCAAGACCATATCCGAAATATCCGAGAAATGAAGATAAATCATATTCGGATTCAGGGGAACCTGCAAAATTTCTTGTTTAGACACACTGAAGACGTAAATGTCCGTCGTCGAGTCTTGACCGACAAACGTCAGGTCATCGTTCGTCAGTGTCAATTGATACGTGTGACCTTCAACGAACTTTCCATCTTCGGCTGCGGACGCGACTGTGAACTGTCCGTTGCCACCCGTGACTTTAATACCCGCAAGATCGGAATTTGCGGTATCTACAAATTTCATACTCTCTTTCACTTGCTCCGCGGTGAGACTATTCGTCGTATCCGCAATCTGAATGGTGTAGTTCGGCGCAACATCCAACACCGAATAGCTCGGCACACTTTCTACCGCCTTGTCCACACTATCCGTATATTTCGCATACAACGTCGTATTCCCGCTCAGCGTGCTTCCACTGGCGAAGATCAACGTCAAATCACTATCCGTGAACCACCCTTGGAAAATGTACCCGTCTTTCGTTGGAGCAGGCAGGTTAGTTAGCACTTGTTCCGATCGTACCGTCTGCGCCGCGATTGCCGAACCGCCGTTGCTCTCGAACGTCAGCGTGTAGCTCGTCGAGCCGCTCCCTGGGTTGCTTCCGTTGCTGTTGCCGTTCCCGCCACCTGTTCCGCCGCCGTTATTGCTGCTATTCCCGCCCGTCGTCGGATTCGGCGTCGGGCTAGGGGTTGGCGTTGGTGTAGGAGTCGGTGTGGGCGTTGGCGTCGTCGGGTTCTGCGCTTGCCACGCTTCCACCACTTCGACATTGCGCATGAACAGCGTCGCCGCTTCCGCGCGCGAGGCCTGATTCTTCGGATTGAAATTCCCTTGATCGTCTCCGCTGAAAATACCCGCTTGCCACAGCTTCAGCACCGCGTCCGCCGCCCATGGCGAAACGCTGGACAGATCGCCCGGCTGCGTCGTCACTGGATTCGACGTCTGATACGGAATCTCGTAACTCTCGAAATACCGCAGCGTCATCGTCGCCATCTGCTCGCGCGATACCGTACCGTTCGGCGAGAAGCTTCCGCTTCCCGTTCCTTCCGTAATGCCTTGCGCCACCGCCCAGGCAATGTACGGCGCATACCAGCTATTCGCGGATACGTCCGCGAAACTCGACGTCGTATAGGCACTTACATCCACGCCCGCCATCCGGCCCAGCGCCGTTACGTACATGGCACGCGTCATCGTGCCCTTCGGCGAGAAGTTATTCGCGTCCGTTCCGCTGAAGATCCCCTTCTCCTGCATCTTCACGACCGCGTCGTAATACCAATCTGTCGGACTCACGTCCCGGAACGGGATCGTGATCGTCGTGACTGTAGTCGGCTGGATCGGCAGCTCAGCCGCTGCCGCCTTCGGCGGCGGTAGCATCGGCACGATCAGGCTGATCACGAGTAACCAGACGAGCACCTGCACCTTCGCTTTCCAGGCTCGCTTTATTGCTTTCTTCACATTCATACATCCCCTCTATTTATGGATCTTGCCGAAAACACAACGAATTTAAACTTCTTTGCTTTTCGAAGTTTACCATGCTGGATCGGCCGCTTACGGTTTATAAAGAAAACTTTAAATAGGTACCTTGCCAACTCTTAATCAGAGGATTACGTTTGGCTGAAATCCGCACGTTTCAGGCGGGTTTCAGCCAAACCCAAAAAAGCGATGCAAAGAGTCGAGTCTTCGCACCGTTTTTCCTAATTTCCATTATCCGCAACCAGCATATACCCGATCCCGCGCACCGTAACAATTCGCTTCGGATCGGTAGGATCAGACTCGATTTTTTTGCGCAAATGACTAATATGCACCGCAACCGTTCTCGCGTCCTCCAGACTTTCCATCCCCCAGATGATCTGGAACAACCTATCGACGCTGATCACATGGTTCGCGTTCTGCGCCATATAGGAGAGCAGGCTGAACTCTTTTTTCGATAAAAAGACCGTCTTGCTCTCCGTCGTCGCCGACTGCGCACAATAGTCCAGCGTCAGGCCCGGCAACTCCAGCAGTTGTTCCTTCCGTCCCGCCGATACCCGACGCAGATGCGTCTTGACCTTCGCCATGAGCACGCCCGGGCTGAACGGCTTGATCATGTAATCATCGCCGCCGCAGGTCAAAGCGCGACTCTTCACCTCGTCCTCTTTTCGGCCGCTTAGAAACACGATCGGCACATCCGTCAGACGGCGCGCGTCCTTGCACCAGTCGATGCCGCTTTCTCTCGTCAGCATGACGTCGAGCAGAATCAAGTCCGGCTCGAACGAGACCAGCAACCTCATCGCTTCCGCCCCGCTCCGGCTGTAAGCCGAGTCGAAGCCTTCCTTTTCGCAATACAATTGCACGATCTCGCAGATATGCGGATCATCGTCGACGATCATGATTTTCTGCGCATTCGTCACCTCTTCACCTGCCCTTGCGGCCTATGTTTCCACGGCGTACCGCTCTGTTTTGAAATGTAAAAGAAAATGGAAATGAAAAACAAGTGACCCGGATTTGGATCACTTGTTCCTTCGAACCAGGCCTGCTCAATATATTGGGGGATCAAGCGGAGGAAACGGCCTTGCATGATTCGATCTGAAGTTCCCAAGCTGTTTGAGGGGAAGCCCGGGATCACGGTGGGGGGATTTTCTCTTGCTTTTGATACGAATGCAGAAAATTTGAAATTCATTTTCCTGCTCGAAGTGTACCATGCCGGATCGGCCGCTTACGGTTTATAAAGAAAACTTTAAGTAAGGGATAGAATCCGAAATCTTCGCTGATCCTCAAACAAAAAAGCGGTGCAAGGAGTTTATTCCCTGTACCGCTTCTGCCCTACGTCTGGCTATCCGCCACCAACATATACCCGCTCCCCCGCACCGTAATAATCCGCTCCGGATTGGCAGGATCGGACTCGATCTTTTTACGCAAATTACTGATATGTACCGCAACCGTCCTCGTATCCTCCAGGCTTTCCATTCCCCAAATAATTTGGAACAACGTGTCGACGCCAATGACGTGATTCACGTTTTGCGCCATGTAGGATAACAGACTGAACTCTTTTTTCGATAAAAAAACGGACGTGCTTCCCATACTGACGGACTGCGCATAATAATCCAACGTCATGCCCGGCAGTTCCAGCAGTTGTTCTTTTCTTCCGGCCGAGATTCGGCGCAGATGCGCCTTGATTTTCGCCATGAGGACGCCCGGGCTAAACGGCTTGGTCACGTAATCGTCGCCGCCGTAAGTCAATGCGCTGATTTTGATTTCGTCTTCGTCCTGGCTGCTCAAAAATATAATCGGCGCATCCGTAAAATGACGTGCCTGTTTGCACCAATCGATGCCGTTTTCGTTAGCCAGCAGCACGTCCAGCACGATCAAATCCGGTTCGAAGGTACGAAGCAGCGTCATGGCCTCCGTACCGCTCTGACCGCAAGCCGAGATAAAGCCTTCTCTGTCGCAGTACACTTGGACAATCTCGCAGATATGAGGATCATCGTCGACGATCATGATTTTTTGCGCATCCATTCTACTCTCCTCCTTCATTCCCGATCCAAGGAAGCGTTACGTAAAAGGTCGCGCCCCGTTCGCCGTCGCTCTCCGCCCGAACCGCTCCTCCGTGCCCCTGCACGATCTCCCTGCAAATCGCAAGCCCTAAGCCGCTGCCCTGCACGCCTTTGTCCGCGCTCGGCTGATCATATCTATAATTGCGGTCGAAAATTTGCTCCAACTGCTCGGGCGGAATCCCCATGCCGGAATCTTGGATGCTGATCGTCGCGGCGCGAGCACCGTCTTTTTCATCCAGGGTCAATCCGATCCGCACCGTGCCTCCCCGGGAGGTGAACTTCATCGCATTCGACACCAGATTGAACAACGCCTGCTCCAAGCGTTGCGGATCGATCTCCACAAGAGTCAGATTCCTCGGTTGATCTTCCAACGCGCCGACATCCAAGATGAAATCCAACCCCGCATCCCGCACCACCAACTCATATTGTTCAAAAAAGCTGTGTAAAAATTGAACGATAGAAACAGGCTGCATGCGGTAAGAGACTTGCCCGGTTTCCAAATGCGACAGAAAGGACAATTCCTCGATCATTCGGTTGATTCTGATCGTGTTTTCGCGAATATACTTGAGGTATTGGTCGTTACGCTCCGGCTTCACATTGTCTTGTACGGCCTCCACGTATCCCAGCATGCTGGATAGCGGCATCCGCAGATCGTGCGTGATATAAGCCAGCAGCTTTTTCCGCCCTTGCTCGGAGTTCAACAGCTGATCGTAGGATGTGCGAAGGTCATGGTGAGCGTTCGACAAAGCCTGAGTCCGTTCCTGCACCGTCTGCTCCAGATTCGTATTCATTTCGATCAGTTTGTCGTTCGCAACCTGAAGTTCGCGCGCGATGCGCTCTTCGTTCGACGCCGCCTGCGTGAATCTCGAAGAGAGCAAGATCATCTGCGCCACCGTAAAGACCAACAAGCCCAGCGGCGACGTGTTTTCGATCAAAGACCAGCCGTTGTAATATAAAAAGTCGTTGACGACCGTCACCAACGTCACCACCGAGGCCAGAAGGAAAATCAAAGCTCCGCCTTTGCGGCGAGCAGCCAGTCTGACAAGTCCAATCATCAGATACACCATATGCGCAACGACCAGAATACCGATCGGCAGCAGGAACTGGGTGTAGGTCAGCGCCGGCGTCACGATGATCAGGATGAAAAACGCGCCGGTCGCGATCTGCGAGCACAAACGGAACCACCGCGATACATAATTCGGGAAAATGCTATCAAAGTACATCATAATGATAAAGCCGCTGACGCTCAAAATCAGATACTCGATCTTGAACTGCAACTCCCAAGGAAAATGAGGCAGCCACTGCGTAAAAATCACTTCGCCGTTGAACAAGGAGCGAATGCCGAGCAGCACCGTGAACAAGCCGAAATATAAAGGGGCCCGGTCTTTGCGTCTCAGCATGAACAACAACAGATTATACAGACCGATCACGACCAAGCTCGCCGTGATAAACATATCCGTGGCCAGGTTCAGATTGGTCTTGATTGCGAGCACGTCACTCCCGCCAAGCTCGATCGGTTTGGTGATACCGCCGCGATTATGATGGAAGTTGGATACCTGCATCACCAGTTCGACCTTGTCGCTCTCAGGCTGGAAAAAAAGGAGCTTCGTCGCCAAGCGAGGACTCATGCCGGCCTTATCCTGCCCCACCGTGCCGACTTGCGCCAACAGCTCGCCGTTCACCCATAACTTGTACGCATGAAAGATGCCGGGCAGCCTTAGAGCAAGCCGCTCGTTACGATCCTTTTCGCTAAGTTCGATGACCAGCCGATAGGTTGCATAGCCTGCCCCCCCAAGCTTTTCCCCATCCCACCGATAACCCGACCAGGAGCTTGGAATATCGATCCAATGCTCGTCTTGCCCAACTTCCGCCGATCGCATCCGAATATCCTCGGGCGATAACAACTCTTGCCAAAAAAACGCCCACTCTCCGGCCAACTTTTGCGGATTCTCCCGAACCTCGACCTGCCTTAAATCGAGAACCCCTTCCCGACTTTCGAACTTCGGAGAATCCAGCGCGGAGATCACCACATAACTTGCAGTCAGCCCCACGACAATGGCCGCCGCAACATAAAGCCAAACCAGGCGCGAACCGAACTTGAACATCCCCCTCATGATGAAGCCAACCCCATTCTTTAAAAGCGCAGCGAATATATTGATTACTCAAATGATAGCATTATTGGAGGAGGTTGTGGTTTGCTAATTTCCGGGAGCAAAAATCTCCGGCTGATCGCTGCGCCAAGTCCCGATGCAGCCGATCAGGCAGAACGTGCAGCTTCTCAAACGAGCCCCTTCTTCATATTCCGTCACGATATTGAGCCCGGGCTTTCGCCAAGCCAATATCCGACCCGAGAAGCCCGGCCATTCCGTAAACTCGTCCATCGCGGGTGGGCCGTAGGCCGATATCGCAGCCTCCGGGGGAGCATCCATCGCGACTCCTTCGGGAAGCAAGCCGGGAAAAGGAGCTTTGATCCGGTCGTCCGATCCCGGTGCGAGGAAATGAACGGAGCCGATGATCCATCCGTCCTCTGCGGCGTAGTTTAGTCCGGTGAGGTCGTTTATTTTCGGAGCGCGGTAGATGTCCAGACGCAGAGAAGCCTTTGCCGACCAGATGATGTCGTCGTTGAAGTAGCTGTTCGGCGAAGGCATGCGTTTGACGCCGAAAGGTTGGAGTAGGGCTTGGATAGATTTAGAGTCGTAAGGGCGGCCGAGAAGCTCGATTAGGTGATCGGATGGTACGTTCATGCAGGGTTCATTCCTTTCGGTATGTAAGTCAAAGATCAGACATAGAAAATGCGGAAGAAGAACCGTACGGGTCCTTTTTCATCGTACATCAGCCATCCGGATTTTCAAAGTTAGCCGTGTTGATCATTCATTTGGATTACGGATCGAGTTGACAGCTTTTTCTTTATATCGTATTATTCGAATATAACGATTTAGGAGAGATAAAATGACGATTCCCGCTTTTGATAAAAACGATCTGAACCAATTCGACGAACCCGCCAATCTGTTGAAAGCTTTGTCTCACCCGATTCGCTTATGTATCGTACGCGGCTTGATGCGCAAAAAGAAATGTAACGTTTCCTATATGCAGGAGTGCCTGGACATCCCCCAATCGACGATCTCCCAACATTTGCAAAAGCTGCGCGGCGCAGGGGTCGTCACCACCGAACGCAAAGGTCTGGAAGTCAATTATATTCTGGCCGACCCGCGGGTCGAAGCCATCGTGAACGCTTTATTCGGAGAGGAAGAGTGCGAAGCATGAGCAAAAAAGTACTGATTGTCGGCGGCGTGGCCGGCGGAGCATCCGCAGCGGCCCGTTTGCGCCGACTGGATGAGCATGCCGAAATTATCATGTTCGAAAAAGGCCCGTATATCTCGTTCGCCAACTGCGGACTGCCTTACTATATCGGAGGGTCGATCGCCGAGCGCGAGCGGCTGCTCGTTCAGACGCCGCAAGGCATGCAAGACCGATTCCGGATCGACGTCCGCACGCACAGCGAAGTGATCTCGGTCGATACGCATCAGCGCACCGTTCAAGTGCGGAGCGCGGAACGCGGCCTATACGAAGAAAGCTACGACGAACTGATCTTGTCCCCGGGAGCCCGCCCTGTCGTGCCCGATCTGCCGGGCAACAACCATCCGCTGATCTACACGGTTCGCAATATCCCCGACATCGACCGCATCAAGGAAAAAGTAACGGCGGGCGGCGGACGATCCGCGATCGTGATCGGCGGCGGATTCATCGGCGTCGAGATGGCGGAGAATCTGAAAGAAGCCGGACTGGACGTTATGCTGGTTGAAGGAAATCCTCAATTACTCGCTCCTTTCGATCCGGAACTGGCGGCATCGCTGGCGCAGGAAATGCAGCAAAAAGGCGTAAACTTGCTGTTTTCGCAGCGCGTGCAAGGCTTCCGTTCGACGGATCGGGGCATCGGCGTCGAATTGGGCGGCGAACGGCTGCTGACCGCCGATCTGGTCATTCTCGCGATCGGCGTTATCCCGGATACCGCCTTCTTGCAAAGCAGCGGCATACAACTGGGCGCGCGAGGCCATATCGCCGTCAACGAAGCGCTGGAGACTAACCTTCCGCACGTGTATGCGGTCGGCGACGCCATCGAAGTGCGCGATTACGTGCACGGCGGCAAAACGTCGATTCCGCTGGCGGGACCGGCCAATAAGCAGGGCCGAATCGTCGCGGACCGGATCGCCGGACTGGACTCCGTGTACAAAGGCACGATGGGAACGTCCGTCATCAAAGTATTCGACATGACGGGCGCTTCCACGGGCAGCAGCGAAAAAACGCTGAAGCGGCTCGGCATCGACTACCGCAGCGTCATCGTGCATCCGTCTTCCCACGCTTCCTACTATCCGGGCGCCAGCGCGATCGCGCTCAAGCTGCTGTTCACGCCCGAAGGCAAAGTGCTGGGCGCGCAAGCCGTCGGCTACGAAGGCGTGGAAAAACGCATCGACGATATCGCCGTTGCGATTCATTTCGGAGGTCACGTGAGCGATCTGACCGAGCTTGAACTGAGCTACGCCCCGCCGTTTTCTTCCGCGAAAGATCCGGTGAACATGGTCGGCTACGCGGCAGAAAATATCGTTGCCGGGCGCGTTCAGTCGTTTACGTATGACCAGCTCGACGCGCGCATTCCCGAAAACTCCATCCTGCTGGACGTGCGCAGCGATCTGGAGCATCGCGGCGGCCATATTCCCGGCTCGATCTCCATTCCGGTCGACGAGCTTCGCGGGAGGTTGAACGAGCTCGACCCTGCCAAAAAAATTTGGGTTTACTGCCAGGTCGGCTTGCGCGGGTATACCGCTTCGCAAATTTTGCGGCAGCATGGATATGACGTTCGGAACCTGAGCGGCGGTTATAAAACGTATCGGCAAGCGCTGTTTGTTCCGGCGGATGTTGCGGACGGTGACGATGGAGAACCTGGCAATGAAGGGCAGAGCGGAAATGAAGGACAACGCGAAAAAGCAAACCACAATTCGCCGCTTTCTTTTATACAAGAAACGGCCCCAGCTCCTCTCGTCCCCGCAGCCGATCAGCCGCTGACCGTCGACCACGAACTGGACGCGCGCGGCTTGAGCTGCCCGGGTCCGCTGATGCAAGTCAAAAAGAGCATGGATAAGCTCGAACACGGACAAACGCTGCGCGTACAAGCTTCCGATCCGGGCTTTTATGAAGACATCAAAGCCTGGGCTAAAATGAACGGTTCCGACTTGCTGAAGCTGGAACGTCTGAGCGGCGGTGCGATCGAAGCGGTATTGAGCAAAAAGACGGCGGAACAACGAAACTCTCCGTCCTCAGCCGTGACGCCGACTGCTGCCGCGGAAGATCCCGCCAGCACGATGGTCGTCTTCAGCGGGGATCTGGACAAAGCGATCGCCTCCTTCATTATTGCCAACGGAGCAGCAGCCAGCGGGCGCAAAGTGACCATGTTCTTCACCTTCTGGGGGCTAAGCGTCATTCGCAAGCCGGAACGGCAATCCGTAGTTAAAAGTAAAATGGGCCGCATGTTCGATCTGATGCTTCCCCGCAGCAGCCGCAAGCTGGGATTGTCTCGCATGAATATGCTGGGCATGGGGCCGAAAATGATCCGCGGTTTGATGAAAAGCAATAACGTGGACTCGTTGGAATCGCTGATCCAAAGCGCAACCGACCAAGGCGTCGAACTCGTCGCCTGCCAGATGTCCATGGATCTGATGGGGATTCAGCGGGAGGAATTGATGGACGCGGTGAAGATCGGCGGCGTCGGTTATTACCTGGGTCAGGCTTCGCAGGCGAATCATAATTTATTCATTTAGAAACGCTCAAGTGTTGAAAAAGAAAAACGACCTTATTTTCTGCATTCAAGCAGAAAATAAGGTCGTTTTTGATTTGGTAACGTATTGAGTTTAATCTATTAGATGTTGCGCAAGCATGAGACGACTGTTTTATACGAGTCTTTCAAGCAGCGCCACAGCCTCCACATGCACCGTCTGTGGGAACATAGGCGGGTTGGTTGTGGTGTGAAACTGTATGGTAATGCCAGTGTTTATGGGGATTTGAAATTAGGTATTCATGTCTTTTGGGTTCCTTTTGAATAGGGTTTGTTGGATTTCGTCCCCAATTCGTCCCCATGGTTACGGCTGGTCTTTTGAAATCCTTCGCATTAAATCTGCTATTCTTTTTTTCAATCTCAGCACGCTGTATCGGAGACATTTGCTCTTTTCTTTTCTTTATAAAAGCTGTCACTTCTTTATCAATAACTTCTTGTGAATCTGTAGGTGGAACGATCATCACACCACTTATAGGATAAGACATATAACAATCTCTTTCGGAACACATATCAAGTTTCCCTAAAAAAGGTCGACTGCCTTTAACAATACTTGAAGGGAATCTTTTAATCTTTCGAATATACCCTCCATGTTTATACTGCTTCTAACTTGATGTTAAACTCAGAAGTTTGCCTCATTGTGCCCTACTATTCCACTACTATAAATTCTTTCTTGTATGCATCCCAAGCCAGCTTTCCCTTTTGTTATTATCTGAGTAGTCTTTCACACATAATACGAAGTTTTTAATCATTTCATTATTTTTACCGTTTGAGAAGTTGCGTATAAATATTTCTGTATCTTCATCTGAGATATTTCCTCGTTTCTCACATTCAATATCAAAATAATACGCAGCCATATTAATATTTTGATCTCCCAAGGTTATATAATTTAGAAGCTGGTTTGCTATTCCCCAACTTTGAGAGGCTCTTGAACTCAGAACGTTGTAAGTATAGGTGCCAACTTCTAAAGCTCCCGTACCCAACCTAACACCGAGTTCCTCAAGGTTATTTTCATTAAAAGAATTTAAATAAAGCGAACATTTTCAAAAAAATATCAAAATCTATTTTTTTGCATTTATCCCTGTTTTCCGCTTCTCCATATCCTAACGGAAGCATACGATATGTTATCGTTCATTCGTTTTTTTGTACCAAAATAGGCATCATCCTTTATAACATAATTATTCTTATCTCCCAGCCCCGCTAAAAGCTCATCGAAATACGTCAGATGCTCAAATATGGCTTGTTCGGTCCTATCATGCAATAAAGGCTTGACTGACAGCTGCTTTGCATATTTTCTTGCGACCTCAATAGTTTCTTTGTGAGATTTTTGAAAAATATCTGCTCGGTAATCATTAATAATATTAATAAACAGTTCATTTTCTTCTGATGACCAGCGTTTTGCCACGTCCAATCCTCCAAACGTTAATTCTTTTTTATCGATTAGTCTTTTTCCTTAGGATAAATAATTTCTTTAACTTCTATTGCACCTATGTCTTAAATTGCATATTTTTTATTCCAATACTTTGGATGTAGCGCGAGATAGTCAATACCAGAATATATCCCTTGTCTAAAACATAATTCCCCTACCTTCTCACCAAGCTCATTAAATCATGCCGATCTAGCGGCTAATTCATGCGCCTTCATGACGAGGGCATAGCCCGTCTCTACTACGTCGAACCCCGATAAGGTTTCTGCGTACCGGTCAAGGTCAGCTTGGATGCGTGAGTCTACGTCGTAAGTCCAACGCGATCCGACCAATCTAAAAACCGCATTGTTGATAGTTCTGATCTCGCTTCGTTCTGACAACCGCTTTTGACAGTCCACTATCCTGCAGATTGAGTTATCACCAATTAGCTCGACTATTGCCTCATAAAATGGATTAATATGCTCCGCTTGAAGATTAATTCCCGATAACCGCTCGATGTCGAAAGTACGGTTGGAGCCGCTATTTGTATAAACCTGATGACTGTCCTTCAACATCGTATTGTATTTAATGAAATAATACTGCCAATCCTCAATTGTCCATTTTCCAGGATTAATAAGTGACTCAACTTTTTCCTTCATGGACCTCCCTTGTGCATTAATCAAGGCTGCTGTAAACCTCGTGAACAGAGGTTTAAGAGAGTTTTCGGAAAGTGTCCATAAATATTCACGGTTTGCACGTTTTCCGCCAAAGAGATACCTTGGCCCCAAGTTACTCCAACCAAGTTGTACTTGATATGATTCTAAAGATAACATTGCACGGGACACAAACGCTGCATTTACCTTGTCCAGCTCTACGAGTGTATCAGTCAACTGATTTGAAAACGCGACAAAAGCATCGAGCCATTGGTGTACTGCCCCTTTAAGTCTTGGCATATCTTCAAGAGTGTGCAGTGACTGTTTTAAGTGTGGATGTTTATTGAGAAGCTCTGCTTTCTCCTTCTCCTGGCCCCAATTCGTGCTAGTGAAACCAGGAATGGATGACTCCTGAAGTAGCGCCTCATATATGGGCTTGTTGAAGTTTACCATATAGTCAACCCCGCTCAGTATCGATCCAATGTTCTCTACGCGTAGGTTACTGTTATAAACGCCGCTGTTGCCTTGGCGAACACGAATAAGTAAATTACGCACCACACGCAGTGTGTCAATCAGATCCGTTTCTTGCATCGCTATCTTCTTCGCTACAATGGTATATAAGAGTACTCGTTCATCCAATTGTAATGAGTTGTTTAAACACTTTTCCATCAGTTGGATATCGTTATTAAATAAAGGCAGCTCCTCAAAGATTACTGTAAACTGCTGATGAATATCGCGGCGGGTTTTCCATAGTGACAATGCGTCAAATAAGAAGGAGACATTCTCCTTCTTATTATAAACCGACGCCAAATCATGGATTCTGCTAAATTCCTGAATAAGAAGACTAGCGTTTCGTTCAAACGGGTTAGCTTTAAGGTACAATGCACTGCTAATAAAAGTAAATAACCGCATGAACGCTCGATCGATCGTATTGTCCTCATCACGATATTCCCATAGTAAGTATGTCCATTCCTGCTCTATTCGTAAAGAGAATTGCTTGCTCTCCTCAATAAAGCCATTTTTCTCAAGCACCTGCTCGAACTGTGCCTTAAAATTCTCGAAAGTAGATAATGGCTTACCTCTGGAATTCATCTTAATATATAGCTCATCACTTAATCCAAAGCGCTCTAGCTCTAGGAAGCTAAACGTGATTGGACAATCTTCGCTAGTGAGGCTTTCCAAGACAGGTTGGTCTACTTCGCAAAAAGATTCGTGTATGGAGTTCAGCATGACAAGCATCGCTTCGACCGTCGGGTCCGCTTGCCAATGATACTGAAACCATTTCTTGTTCCGGATTACAGATGCAGGAGTATCAACGGAAAAATCGCTAAAAGGAATCTTCTGCTTCGCCAATTGTTCACAGAAGTCACGAGCGCTGATCCTGGTCTCATATGAGAATTTGACCATGATCTCCGACACGTCCTTATTCTCCTTGACCGCGAAATACCAATGGAGTAGGAACAGCGTCGTCAAGCGTTGCTGGCCGTCTAGAAGGAATAGCTCATCCTCACTAACAGAACCGTAAATGAAATCAAAATCTAACTTTTTCTTCCGAAGAATCGCTTCTGTTATATTTTCAAGTAGGAGCTCACGGATTTCTTTCGTCTGCTCGTCGCTGCGACCTTGTGCGTAATCACGCTGAATCATTGGAATGCGAACCTTATATTGCCTCAGGAGCCGCCAGAATGTGTTCGGTGGGTTCATCTCGTATCCCCTTTACTGAAAGACCTTTAAAGACTCTTCTATCGCCGATAGGTATCCATTACGATCAGATTCATTCCACAACTGGAAATGATCAACCTTATCGCTGTAATACTTCATAAATGCGTTTCTCGTACAGATAGGAATGAAATGTCCCTTTTTGTCGTGCTCAAGCAACTTTCGATACTTGACAGGGTAGAAATGATTGCCCAGCGCGCTATTAGTCCCTTGGTCCAGCAATGCCAAGTTATCAATCGTGTTTAGATCTGTACCAAACCTCTCCATATTTTCAGTTACAATCTCTGTAAACAGCTCTTCAAACTCATTCTGTGATAGATTAGGATCATTCAGGCGAGTTTTAAGCTTTTTGACGATTGATTCGTCAGTGGGCTCGTTAAGCTGCTCAAATAGAGAAATCGTATCGCGAATCCATGCCTGCCACTGCTCCCTCGTTCTTAGCCCCTCTGTATTTTGAGCATGAATATGCTCGATACTCCATCTGCCCTTAGAATACGTATCGAAAGGAAAGCGTGCCTCATGGTTTTGCTGGGTCAAGCTCGTTGCAATATTAAACAAGAGCAACACGTTCTTGATTCGATCATTATCCACTCCATACTGCAGCTGGCTGATGTCAATCCCTTCAATTTGTTTATTCAATAATTGCTTCAATACTTTACGGAAAGTCTGCTTGTCTGCGGTGTTAGCATGATCATAGAGATCGATAATCTCGGCAATATGTCTGCGTTGCGTGAGATAGCCAATATAGTGGTACAACTCTCGATCCTCGAACCATTCCTCAATCAAAGCAAGGTAGCCCTTAATTTTTTGCCACACATCACTTAAATCCGGCTGCTTTTGAATTTCATAGAAAGTGAAAAACTTATCCGGACTTGCGGCCTTCGTATTCTTCGTATATAGGTCGAAAAGTAACTCAATACGGCTAGAGTAATCTTTCTTCGGATTGACGAAGTACCATAATCGATCGTTTCTTAGTTTGCGCTCGATCGAATCCCACTCATTCGCCCGCTCCAGCTTGCGCTTTTCGTCAGATGTTAAGATGAGCGCCTTAATAAGTTCAGCATTCGTAAGTGGAATTTTACCTATGTTCAGGCGACTAAAGACTTCCCGAACCTCTATCTCTGGATCGACTTCGTACCAGATGATTTTTACGTTTTTACCTAAAGCGATATGAAACTCATCTTCCAAAGTCACTCCATTCTCACGTGGCCCGTTAAACCATTTCTTCACAGTGTCGTACGCTTTCTTGAAGAAATAGTAATCGATATTTTTGTGGTCCTGTACACTCTCCAGATCGTTTAAAACCACCTCGCTGTCCGGTCGTATTTCATAGGTTATCGAGTAATTCACTCTTTTTAAGTATGACAAGATGATTTTTATTGTAGTTAATCGTTGCTGCCCGTCTATAACTTCATATTTCTTATGTCCAAATACATCCTGATCGTCGCACTCCCGTACTACAATCGGCTGTAGGCAATAAAATTCAGACGAACCGGATTGCATGAAATCATAAATATCGTCAAGCAGATTCAAAACCTGCTGTTCATCCCAACGATAGCCCCGTTGATAAGAGGGAATAAAAAAAGATATATCTTTACGAAGCTCATTAACCGTTCTCAATTGAATCCCGCTGCTCATACTCGGCCCCTCTACCCTTAAAATAAAGTGAAAATTACGATGACAGATCGTCAACCGTTCCTTATCACAATCATAATTGAGTAAACCATCGCTGTTTATGCCTTAAAACCACGATGTATACCCTATCCTACAAACTTTGCTACACCGTTTTGTAATAATACTGCTCCTCTAACAACGCCAGAGCCTCATGATATCGTTCCCGCTTTGCTAATTGTACCCCAGCTTGAATACTCATGGTCTTGTTCTTCCTCTTTAAAACGGTAAATCCTCATCAGATATATATATCATTGTGTCATCGCTTTGTTTTCCACGAAGTAATTCAATTTCTATCTCGAGAAGCGTGATACGCTGCTCATACTCATCTTCCATCTTTTTGATTTTCGAAGACATGGAAGTTACCATTCTTTTTAATTTCAACAGTTCTTCGTTTGATGACGAAGACACTGAAGACCCCCGGTCTAGCTTGCTATTGATTTGCTGCAGTAGTAGCTTCGTTTCGTTATCCGTAGTATTGGAAGTCTTCGTAGTACTTTGCTTCTGCGTAATTATTTTCTTTAGCTGCCCCTCCAACTTTTGGTTTTGTCCAGCAACCTCTTTTTGAATGATGTCCTTTAAGTTGTCCAGCACCTGAAGCTCATTGAGGCTTTTTAGCTCCTTTAGCCTTGCTACCGCTTCTTTTGAGAGCTTCTCTATTTCTTTAAAGGAATGCGTATGATCAAGCACCTCTAGGGTTGCTTTAAAATCATTCGCTAGCTGCGAAAAGTTGGAAACGGTTGAGTCTAGTTCCTTCGTGTTTTGAGAAAGCTCATGAAACCGGTTTAAAAGGACTTCCATCGATTTATTTTCGGCCTTTGTCGCCATCTTTAGCTCGTCTCCTTCTTAGTCCCATTAGTAAAGATGTTCTTCATTTCGTTTGATGTCGCTTCAATTTGTTTCAAATGCTGTAGATAGGACTTCAATTCCCGATCCAAGTACTTCGTCATCAGTGCATCATCATTAAGGTTTACAAGCTCCTGTAGTGGATTGGTTTCGAGCTTCTCCATCTCTTTTGGGATATCATAGTGTTCATGCCGATCAGAAGATAATAAAGCCTGCAATAGAAGCCTTGGCTCCTTACTTTTGCGTAAATACGTAATCGCCCCGTCGAATTCCTTTAGCTCCATTAATTCACGACCGCAGCGAACAGGATCCCGGTGGATGTCATAGTCCTTCTTGATTTTGCACCTTTGTAAGCCTTGTTGAGCGAGAATGGTATAGTCACTGTGGTCTTTCTTCAGTAAGTTCTCGTACAAAGCGATAGCATGCTCGTATGTTTCGTCGTACTCAAATTCTTCTGCTTCTTTCAATAGCTGGTCGAGTGTCGAGCCTTCACTTAGACCGAGTTCAACAAGGTCGAACTGTTCAATCACATCAACCTGACTTAGTAGCCAATTACTTTCGTTCTCACCCAGGTGATCCTCTATCATACAAAATACATCTCTAGCTCGCGTAACAGCTACGTATAGTAAATTAAAATAGTATCTGTACACCTCGTGGTTTAGCTTTAAGTTCTGAGTGAAGATCGCTCGCCATTCCTCATAAAACGCGGACATCATATTGTAACTTACAATATACTTCCGCTCGATGCCTTTAATTTCGGAAACTGTCAACACCCTAGACTCCAGTTCGGGATAAGAATGGACAAGCTCCGTTTTCGTCATCTCATTAGGAACAACTACCATAACGTAGCTCTTATCGGCCACGCTTTGAAATAGGCTGTCCTTTTGCCCCCGATACAAAAATGGTTTTCTGGTATAATCCCGAATCGCCGTTTCTGTCCATACTAAGTTTTGTTTCGTACGAATCTTTTCATTCCGCAGTGCTGATACGTTATTCGCAAATTCCACAATACTCCGGCTAGAGCGGTAATTATTAGTCAATGTTTTTAAATGATTAAAGTGGCCGCTTCCATTAACGAATTTAAAAATACTAGCGATTCGACCTGCGCTGAAAAACGTGGGATTAACATTTTGATGAAAATCTCCACAAACAAAGATTTGGGAGTTTTTTTTCATTAGCTGACTAAGGTAGTAAATTTGAACCTCTGTTAGATCCTGTACCTCATCAACCACCATATAGTTGTAGATGGGCTCACTTAGTGCTAAAGCCCTCCTTACCCAATCGCCTTCTTCATAATAATCTTGGCTATTTCGGTGCTGCACAAATGTCTTATATTTCTTAAATAACTGAATAACTCGTTTCCGTTGTTCATTGTTAAACATAGTGTAAGTCTGATTCAACTGCAGATATTCGTCTTCAGAGAGCTCCCTTTTCAAAGAGATCGCTCTCTTAAAAGCTTGAAGAACCGTCTCATGAAACGAAACCGAATTATCGGTTCTATACTGAAGAAACGAACAAATGTCCTGTAGCGGTGCTTTTAAGCAGAAAAAACCTTGCTGATCTGAAAAAGTGATATAGTCTTGCTCCCGAAGTAAGTCGAGTGTTCCGGCATCAAAAAATTTGTCATTTAACCGAATTTCGTACTGCCAATTCAGTCCGATAATCCCCTGTATAATCCCGCGGCGTTCCTTCCATAAAGAAAGGGAATCGTACTGAGCGTGGTTCATGCCCGGCTGAGAGGCATACCACTCTTTGAATGCTTTATACGTCAGGAGACTTCCTTGTCGTCCGTCAATCTCCAAGCCCTCTAAATGTTCCTCGAGTGTGAAGAAATGGATCTTCCCTTCATACTCCTTCGCATCCATGCCATAAAGCTTTGTAGTAATATCGCGAAATAAACGTTCAACCTTTTCCTTCAAGCGTCTTGAAAACGTAACATAAGCAAGTTTGAAATCCTTTCCTCGATGCTCCCTGACATAGGTAGCAAGCTTGTACGCACCAATGGTCGTTTTTCCGCTACCAGCTGAACCCAGTACTAACTGACCTTGGTCATTATCGATGACACATTCCTGCTGATAAGAGTCCAAATAGTATAAATAGCCTTCTTCCCCAAACAAATGATCAAGCTCGTCATGGCTTATGATCATTGGGATAGATTTGTTTAAAGAAAACTGTTCTAACTGCAGTAGTACTTGGTCTGATTCTACTATTGGTGGATACTCACTTTTGCTAGCGTTATCCTTCAAACTCCGTATACCTTGTTTGCTAAAATTTCGGTTCTTCGCTGTGATAATCTGCTTATCATGGGTGCAGTATTCTAGCAATACAAGACTATTTTTATATTCGTCTCGGATATCGTCATAAAACTTCCCTGCAATCGTGCAAAGAATCCGGTCACCCTCGTTAAATTTAAATTTATATATATGCGGGTGCACATTTTCTAGCTTTCTTAGGCTATTTCCCTTTGGTAAACGTTCGAAGTCATATTTACTGTCCTCTAGTTGCTTCACAAGGGATTGTACCTTTGTCGTTACCTTATGTTCTTTGTCTTTGGGTACCGATTTATAAAACTTATCCAAAACCAATATATTCATGACGGTCTCCTATTAGCGAATTGAACAAGCATTTAAAAGGGTTTTCATGGAATATGACTCCAAACAAATTTCAATCACTGACAAAGTTTTATCTAATATGACGAATATACCATGTAACATTCAAAAATTAGTTAAGGAAATTCATGATACACGCTGAGCAATAGTATAATACCGCGCAAAATGGAGGTGCCGTAATGAAAAATCACTTTAACGGTTAAAGAGGCTGCAAATCTGATAGGTTTATCAACAACTGCGAATTACAATATGTGTGTGGCAAGACAACTACCGCATATAAAGGCAAGGAGTAGAATCTTACTGTATCGATCGATTCTTGGAAAGTAGTTGGCTGGAGAATCACTAGATTTAATGCATGTTTAAAATTTCTACACTAAACATATTTAACTACAAGTAACAAAGCGGATCAGTACGCTTTGCTACTTGTGCAATTTAGCCATATAATTTCGAAATGTCATTTTGTAAAAAAAGAAGACGTGAATTATACTAAACTCGCTAACTATCGTCAACGCCGCAAGAACTCATGGGAACTTACCATCAGCCTTGGACGCGGCGTGGACGGCAACTACACGCTATAACCCCAACCCTATCCATAATTTGTCGTCTTTGATATCGATTGACTTGATGCTGCCGAGCGGCACTTTTTTTACGGCTTCCAGACCGTTCAAATCCAAGGCAACGACTCCTTGTGCGTAAGAAACTAATGGTGGCTAATCGAGCACTTTTTTCTTCACCACCTCCAGATTAGCCGGAGTAAAGGCTACCACTTCGAAATGGAGAACCCGGCCTTCGGCGCGTTGCGGCTTTAGAGAAATCTGAAAAGGAACGGATAGAAGCATCTTCTTGGCTTTTCCTTGAATCGAAAGCGCTCCGTCCACAATTCTGACATCCAGTTTCTCGACTCCGGCGATCGGTTCTTTCTCAAACAGGTATTGCAGCATTGCAGCCGTTATTGGCAGTTGTACCGTTTGCTCGTTTGCAGCCTGCGCCGCTCTGCCGATCATTTTTTTGAATAAGCCGCCCATAGGATTCCTCCTGAATTTTATTCCGCTTTAATCCTCAATCCCGTTGTCTTGATCGTATTTGACGACCGACTTCACTTCTTCGACGGTCCATCCCCAAGCGTTTTTCTTTTTGTTGAAACGCCGCTTTTTGATATATTCGATTTTGTCTCCGGCGCTTAACCGATGCCGATCGACAAGCGCCGCGGGGATAAATACGTCATTTGCAAAAGCAAACGGATTTCGGTCTTCCTTTTCCACATAGCCGCTTTCGTTCCGGATAAAATCCGCAAGCGATTCCTCGTCGCCGAGAGCTGCTGCATGTACGTGATATCGGTTCGGACGTTTGGAATCTTCGCTCATTTTCAACTTGTAGGTGCGATCGGCCTTCCATTCGACGGCTTCTTTGATCGAATCCATGCGGAAAAATCCTTCTTTAAGAGAACTGGCCGGGCTTTCCGAAAAGACTTGCGTGCTCCGGCGGTTCGGAAAATGGATAAACTCCGCGAAACCTTTATCCCCGTTTATACGCGTAACAAACACGGTCTCAAAAGGAAGGTTTTTGTATAAGATCGCTTCTGCTTCTTCGGCATATTTTTTCAATCCGTCCCGATTTGAGACAGCTTTCGTCCGTTCATACCATTCTTGTTTTCTCAAACCGCTCAAAGAAGAAGGCGCAGGACGTCCCCTGCTTTCTTTGATTTTGATGTAAGCATCCAATTCGAACTTTGCGTTTTCGTACAAATTCAATTCCAGAAGATGCGGAATGATCTTTTCCTGCAGCTTGACGAGCATTTCCGGTTTCGCTTTGCACAGAAGGCCTTTGCACAAATGTCTGAATTCTTCTTCACGCGGCACCGTCTCGCTCATCAATCCCCATATCCAGAATTCCCCACTTTTTCTTCTAGCGAACTCCGTCAAATCGCTTAACGCTTCCTCTTTGCGGCCGCTCATGAGGAGCAGCTTGATTTTATGATACGGAAGCCACTCATAGTTCGGAAACTTGGAAATATTCCGCTCTAGAACCGAAATATAACGGTCAATTTCAGATTTGTCGACGGCCGAATCCAGCGCGATCAATTTTTTGGCGTGCGAACTCAATATTTTTTCCGCGAACGGCCTGTTTTCGATCGTTTCTCCTTGAGCATTTTCGAACGTCGAAGCCTGATGATCGAAACGGTCGAACCAATCAAAACCGATCCAAGAAGTGAGGCGCAGATAATTTCTTGCGTTCAGCGTGGCTATTAGTTCTTCAATCAGCAAACGGGCCGGGTCCTTCTCCTGTTCCTTGCCGAAGGATCGCCTTTGTTCGAATATCGTCTCTTCATCTTTGCATAAGTTTATGAACAGTTCGAATACTTTGTTCGCGTTCGACTCGTCCCGTTGGACAACCCTGCGGATCGACCACAAAAACGAATTTTTCAATCTTGTCATCATTTCGCTGCCGGAATGGAAATCGATGTACGCATAGTCGTTGAAGATTTTCAGGTTTACGCAGTACGCTTCGATGTCGTTTTCCGTATGCTTCAAAAAATCGTGCATTACCCACCCGAAACCAATCACAGCATCTTCGTCTTTCGAATTCGACTCCACCAACGGAAAAACAAGATCGTAGGCTTCTTTTAACTTTCCTGCTTTTCTGAGCTTATTTGCTTCCTTTAACGGATCTGGATCCAGCTTGCCACCGTTATGGCGAATACGACTTACAATTTCGTCAAGGCGAGCCAAGATTCCGTCGATTTCGTCATCCCCTTTTTGCTCGGACAACTCTTCAATAAAATCTTTGCGGTTGATGCGGTTATAAACATAATCGGCGAGCATTTTATATTTCACGTAATGCGTGCTGCAAATGTGATACACATCTTTTTGCAAGTCTTTTTCCGTATACATGACTCACTCTTGCCCCAATCCATAAGTTATTCGGATCATGCCTACCACCTGTTCGAATATATCGAGGCTGCCCTGAAGAAAATTGAATTTTGAAACCATTCCGCCGCCCGTGTACCAAACTTGAACGTCCACCTGTTCGTCCGTGCGGGAAAACCGAAGAACAGCATGCCAACTATGCGAAGATTTGATTTTGGTTTTGATGTTTTCTTTGTCGAGAATGTCGACGAGCTCGGTAAAGCTGCGTTGAATCTCCACCGACTCGCCCAGCACTCCCGCATCTTCGCGATCCAAGGCTTCCAAAACGGAACGGAAACTTTCTTCGGATCCGCTCTTCAATCTCGGCACCTTGATTTCTCCGCGTTTGTTGTAGTCGAAAAATAGCTGTATCTCTTCACCTTTGACTTGGACGGTCGCGATTTCCAAATAAGGCCTCGACACGAGAGCGACAACGTTTCCTTCAGCGGGAGAAAGGCGTTCGGATAAGAAGCTTTTAAGTTCGTCGCCTGCTTGTTCCGTACCATTCGAAAGCGTCATGACTACCTCTTTGTTTTTCGGAACATTCGTCGGTGCTTCGTCGCTGAATTCGGTGTGCAGAAACGGGGAGATCGGCTGCCATTTGATCAGATTGACATGATTTTGACCGATCGCAAGACCCGTGTACAGCCACTTGAAATAATCGGCGTTAGTTTTTCCCCTATTCTCTCCCTGCTCGGTGTCGAAGAATACCGTATCGAATTTGTACGCCATGGCCTTGTTGACAGTCATGCACCAGGCAAACTTGATTTTCGCGGCATTCAATAAATCGAAATACTGGCTTCCTCTACGGTTCAACTTGGCTTTGATTCTTTTGCGATAAGCTCTTTCCTGGCGGGTCAGCTTTCGTTTATCGTCTTCGTCGCGATAGAGAATCCGGCCTCCTTCGTCTTCATGATCTTCTTTTATGACATAACCGCCATCGCGGAACATCTCGGCGTATTCGACACTTTGTTCGAAAGGTTCCCGCGCCATCGCTTCTTTTTCCAATTCGGACAATACGATCTGATAAGCCGCTATTTCGCCAGTATTCAGTTCTCCTTTATCCGTGGTCAAGAAATTATCGAAGACCAGCAGTTCAACAACGGTATCGTCCTGCAGCTTGACCTGTCCGGGGACGAACCTCAATTCGACCGTGGTTCCATTGTTCAAAACGACGGACTTGATTAACGTTTTGCCCGGATCGACGGCAGTTACGGTTCCGAACATTCCGTTATCGATTCTTCGAGGTTCGTCGACGAAATCGAAAGGATCGTTGTTCGTTCCGGCTTCCGAATAGACATAGGCGCGAATCGAAGAGTTAAAGATCACGAAATCCTTCACATTGACCGTATCGCCGTTTTGCGCAAGCTTCTGCTTGATCCAGCGGTTCACCCGGTTCGCGTGCTCGTTGGTATAGACGATTACCCGGTGGGTATTCGGATTGAGGTAGGTGTTTCGTAGTGCTTGCGTCTGCTCGGATTTATCGCCGATTCGAATGCCGCCTTTACTCGAAAGCATCAAGTCGTTAAACCGATTCTCTTTCAGATTGACGGCTATTTTCTGGCAGCTCTTGACGATTTCGGACTCGGATTCCGCGTTTGCCAATTCGATCTCTACGACTTCGGAGAAAAGATTCTTGCTTTCGAGAAGCGATTGCAAGTAAGAAGGGTTCAGTGCATTTTCGACTTTCGATCCGTAAGACAGCTTATTCTTGTCTCCAATAAACACGATTTTATCGTTTTTGTTTTTTTCTAGATCCAAGAAGGACAGGAGATCGTCAAGCAAATGACCCGTACCGAACTTCAGAAATTCGGAATCGCTTTTGGAATTGGAGATCAATTGGCTGTCGTCAATCATGTACAGTGTCTTACACGTTTCGTGCTCACGGTCGTCTTCACTTGTTTTCAAAGGAATCTGCTTTTGGTAATGTTCATCGATATGCTCGTCTTTGAAATCGAAAATCGTGCTAAACAGCGATTCCACGTCTTCGAGTTCAGGATTATTTTCCAACATGTTTCTTCGCAACCGCGCGGAATAAGCAAACACTGGAGTATCAGAAAAGCCTTTGTCGAATCCCCTTTCCCTGATCTTCGGGATCAAGCTCGTTTTTCCGCTTTGCGTCGTTCCCGACAGCACCAAAATCCGGCTTTCCGAGTCTAGGAAAGAAGCGATCTTGTCCATGACTTCCTCGTTGGTCTGCTGAAGCTTTTGCGCGGAAACCCCAGGCTCGGGAGCCGTGGTCCATGCATGTTTAGGATCATAAGCTTGAGCATTGAAGACGGTCTGTTCGAACACGTTTCTGCCGTTTGCGGACAGATAGTCGCGGCCTTCGGCAGAAACGTCCAGGAAATCGAACACTTTTTCGACATAATTCCGAGCATCCGCAATACCGAAGTTCAATCTGTGTCTGCCCGGAATTTCTCCAATGACCTTCATTTCGTTTTGAAAGCAAACCATCGTATAGATGGATCTACGTTCGAAACCAGTAAGCCGGTCCGTTAGTTCTTCTGCCAATCTACTCCGCTGCTTTTGCAGCTGTTTGAACGGATTGGGAGAGCTACCGCCTCGTACGATCACGCCGCTCGCGAGCTTCCAACTTCCATATTCGAATTGGCTTTCTTGAGGTAAAATAACTTCCCCTTTATAATTTTTAAAATCGATAATGATGATCCAATGTTCCGTTACTAAAAGCGCATCGATTTGGAGGTCTTCCCGGGTCACGCATTCGGGCATGCCGAAAAGCATTCCGTTCCACCCCCGAGCGTCGAAAAGCCGGGACAGTGTGTTCGAAATTTGTCTAAAAAAATCGTTCTCGTACACTCGGGAAGATTTTCCTTTCCTGATTTCTAACATTTCTTCATTCTCCTTCATAGTCAAGGCTTTTATTTATTTATATTTATTTATATTTAGTTATTAGTTTACCATATTTTTATTGAACTTATTCTGACATTCCTGCTTTTTGAAACAAGACAGCTGGCCGAATAAATAAAATTAAGAACGCGAGCAAACTCGCGTTCCCTATTCGTCCCCATTACTATCACCAATCCTCAAAATTACGTTTAGTTTTATTAGCTCAATGCGAATATTCAGAGGTAAATTAATTTATGGTCTTTGAGCATTTCGTCCTTTCTATTTTACCATTCTTAATTTCAACTTCGCCTTCTGTGACAACACCTCAATGCTAGTTTTCAAAGATGTTTTTCTGTTTTCACTTTCAGTTATTTCCCGGCGAGTATTTTCGATCTCTTCCATCTCCGTATCGTAAAAGTCTCTTACTTCCTTTGCGATACCCGACTCATATTCATTTCTCATTTCCTGAGCAATTGTCCGGTATTCATGCCTAATATCAGCTCGTGCATCCCTAAGCTTTTTGGTCTGATCTTCAACGTCTTTCTCACCTTTGAGAGTCAGGAATACGTCAAGTGCTACACCGCTTATAGACAATAATGGGCCAAGCTTATTAATCATTTTAGTCAATTTTATAGCGCCCCATGGTTTAAATTTCCCACCAAACATCTTTACAAGCTTATAGACTGTATCCTTAGAGATCCTAGCCGCCATTCCGCCCAAATTCCCCAGAGCTTGGGGTCCTTTACTAAGCCATTTCAAAGAATTTTTGGCATCGATATCACGCTCATTAATAGAATGATTATGCTCAACCCATTCAGCCTGAATTTGCTTTCTTACAGTCGAGCCTAGTTCAGAGTCATTTAGCTGATCCAGTTCATCTTGGAGTCTGCTCATTTCACCTTCTATGATTTTGGATAAAGTATTCAACGCTTCTTTTGACTTCAACTCAATCATACGCTCTGAATTTTTTATAGCCTTATTGATTTCTTCTGAAGTATGGTGACCGTCTACACTTGCTGCAACCGTCTCTCCTTCCATAAGCACCTCATGCTCAAGAGCGCTAAGTTCCGCTTTATACTGGTTGGTAAGCCTCACCTCCGACGAACGCAAAATAAGTGATTTACGACGGAGTAACTCCATCATATTTCGGCCTAAAGGAGTTTCTGTCGCAACTAGGTTGTACACCTGATCCAAGATGTCGACGAGACGATTTAAAGGTGTGGCCAATTTGGCCGTATATCTGTTCCTTTCCGTGAGTAACTGCAGCCCGTTCCACAGCTCAGCAAAATTCGACTTGTCTAATAAATACTCTTTCTCATCTTCGTCTTCTTCTGTTTGAGCTGCCAAATACGAATCGGAATCGATGAAGCAAGTATAGTAATCGTCCGGATGAGTGGGCTCCATCACTTCCAATAAAGATTTTGTTAACGTTTCAGGACTCCCAGATTCGCGCGCCATCTTATTAACGACCAGAATCATTTGACCTTGACGCTGTAATTCGAATGCTAATTTACGGAAGAAAGCTCCTCCTTGTGGATTAAACAATTCATTAGAAACAACAAATACAATCAAATCCGATTTCGAAATCTGATTCAGAGTCACTGCATCATGGTCGTCGCGCCCTGCAAAAATTCCGGGTGTATCAATAAGCAACACTTCGTCCCACAAATACTGCTCCGCTCGATCCGTAAGAATTTGAGCCCCAATCTTGATTTCTTTATCTTCAGCTTCGTACACCATGATTGTTTTGGGACCACTTTCCGTTCCGACCACCTCTTTCCGATTGAACGAAGCGCCTGTTATAGCGGCTATTGTGGTCGATTTCCCTGCATTATATTGGCCAACGAAAGCGATAGTGAGGTGTGTTTGGCTTTCATACTCTCCCATAAACTGCTCTAACTGTGTTAAAAGCGGTGCAATTTCTACACTTTCTTCACAGTTCTTCAGCAACTCGATTGCACAGTCATAAAGCTCTTGAACTTCCTCTGCCAAAGTATGAAATTGAAAAGACAAATTTATCGCTCCCTTACGTATATAGACTTGTCAATTGGGAATGTGGTTTAAATCTGTGTCTCTAGGGAATTATGAGCTTAACTCCGGTTATCTCGCTAGCCAATCGAACATTGATCCCCTTTTTACCTATTAATTTCCCTTTCTCCCGTGTAGGGACAGTGATCGTTGCTTCTTGTTGCCTGCTTTCGACAACTTCGCTAAGCTGAATCATGTCTGGAGTTACATCGGCAGGATAAAGTGCACGACATATCCGTTCCGTTATATTGGGAGTATCACTAAATAGATGAACTTGTTCCCCGCAGATAATATCTATATTCGTTTTGATGCCTCCAACCATCTGCCACTCATTAGGAACCATGATTTTCGTGCCACGACCTTGTTCTCTAGAAAGAGCAATCATTTGCGATTCCGTGCAATTTACCCCTTCGAAGCTAAGCAGCTTTGCAAAAAGCTTTTTGTTCATATTCATCTTTCTCAATCTTATTTCAGACGAAAATACTTTCAGCTCATTGGCAATTCCAAAGAGCCCATTAATATAAACAGATACCTGACCTAACATTTCTTTCTTCCCCTTACGAATAATTTGCCGGTCGAACCACCCCAAATAGGATTCAACAGCCTTTTTATGGGCATCATCAATCATCCTTGTCAACTGCTCTTTTGCATCATGCTTTGCTTTATTCCACTTCTTTTCTTCCCAATCTCCGAACAACCAACTGAATAGACCCGCCCCTGCACTAACTCCCATTGCAATCCAACCTACCGGATTCCAAAAGTTTGCAATTCCAACTTGAGCAAGAATAAAAGCAGTTGCCGATACTCCGCCTACGACAACACCTCCCCATTTAGCAATTCGCCCGACTTGCCCTTTCTTTAGACCATTCATCTCTACTGGATCAGTCTCTAAAAGCTCTAAGTCAAATTGATATTGCTTCGTAAACTCCGCTAGTTTTTCCTGAAGTTCACTAACAATGCTCTGAAGTTCCCCCTCCATCTTGGATTTCAGCACATCTTGCTCCTCCTTCAACCTGGAAGTAAGCAAATTATCGATATTAGATGAACCCAAATTGGTATCAACAAAATCTGGTATCCATTGTTTGATCCGATCAAAATGCTTCTTGCAAGCGGTATTAATCCGACCTTCACCGTCCGATGAAAATCTATCAAAGAAGGCCGATAATTCCTTTCGTTTCTTAACCATAAACTTGGCTTGGGTTCTGATCGAGAGTTGCTCCTCAAACATCATCTTTTCCAAGGTATCTGCAAAGTAGATCACACTGTCGTAAAACGTGAGTAATCTCCTTTGTTTGCCTCGCTTTTGAACCTCAGCACTGATTGCATTATGGACTTCATCTAAATTACTTAATCTCCACAGATCGGCATTATACGCCTCATACGCCGGTTGAGTGCTTTTAAAACCGGCATCCGCATGAATATTAACGATTTTGACGTAAGGAATATTCATATGTTGCTTGACGTATGATCGGATATGCTTTTGATGCTCATCCAGACGTTCATTATCAAAAATTTTATGAGGTATACGAACGAATCGCTTCAGTTCCGCTTCATTATTAATATTGTATTTTACATTAAGTAAAATCATAAAGGGCTTGTTGATCTCTTGTAGCCTTACCATATGGTCAAATTCTCCAGGCTGAATAGAATCGTCCGATGCTAGAAACAAGATAAAATCGGATTGATCGATGATATCATGAGCTTTGGCTGTGTCATCATCTCCTTTAAAAGCTTCAAATCCTGGAACATCCAGAAGACGAAGTCCGTTCCAATGATACTCCCTCACATCCCGGGTCGTTCTCTGGGCTCCCATGCCTATCGTTCCACCATCCCCACAGGTCAAAGCTTCACGGATAGTACTTTTACCTGCTTTTGTTCGTCCGAACAAAGCAACAGTGAAATCATTTAAATGCTTCTTTTTCAACTCAATGGAGTGCCTAAGATCTTGCATGCTTTCTGAGGTTTGCATCTCTAACTTACGAGCAATTCCGCTCAACACAGGGAAGAAACTAAAGTTTTCCGCGTCCTTTTCCCGAAGTAATGCATCTGTTTGAACTCGAATATTCCGAGTAAGTTCCTCAACTTGATACTTGACCTCATCGGCAAAAAATAGACTTTCTTTATAAGCCTCTTTAGCAGTTTTTCTACTAGCCTGCAAGGCCTCTTTAAATCGATCATTGTGTGCATTTTCCAAGAAGATCCACTCCACCTTTGGGAAAAAGATGATTTAACATTATTGCTTAAACACATTTAAAATCCATTTTTTCTCAACTACCTAGCTTGCCATTTTTGTCGACATGCAAATCGTATTTCTTTGAAGCTATACTCTAACACTTTCTAATGAAACCCTGAGAACTTTACAGCCGCCTCTTGCTCAAACGCGGCACCACCCTTTTTTTCTCAAATATGACGGATTGTTAAGCTAAGTGCAACACTTTCTTATGAAAACATTCATAAAATCAAAAAAGCAAGCCGCTCTCCTCCTCGTGGGTTTCTCGAAAAACCTACGATCCTGGAAATACGGCTTGCTTTCTATTCTTTTATGTTAGAGGTTGTTAAGGACATATTGCGGCAAAGAGTCATAGCGCATTATAGCTGTTTTTAACTAAATACTCACCTAATAACTCATTCCACACCTAACGCCTTAAACACTGCCTCTTGCGGAGTTGAGTAAAATATCAGACTAAATGCACCAATAAGATCGGACGGTACAGAACCAAGTTCGGGAGCTGACGTTATAGGTAACAATACTTTTTTCGCGCCGCTGTCTAGACAGACTTGCAAGGTGCTCGCCAGTTCCTCGACTTTGAGTATCGTACCACTGATGCTTATCTCACCAAGTACCACAAGGCTCGAAAGCATCGGTTTGTTCAAGGCACCGGAAGCGATCGCAATTACAGATGGCAACGTAAGGAATTTCGTTATTCCGATGCCATTCAGATCTTGGTAGTTGATAATATAGTTTTTCGTCGTTGTGCTGATAGAACTGCTTATTAGCGAACCGTTTGCTTTGAGGAAATTGAAGGCTGTATTGGCCGCTTCCTTTGCATCACGGTCGGAACCAAGTCCTGTGCGCTCAAACTTACCATTACCAGGGAGTATTTGCGTTTCGAGGCGATAAACTCCTATCATGCCACTCTTACCTTGCGAAACGGTATAGACGTTCCCTGGATTAGTCATCCCTTCCGGGATGATCTTGCCACCACCTTGTTCCGGCACAGCCACATAATGTTCCTCGAATGTCTCGTTATCGATATACGAAAAGTTAACATCATAGAATTCCATACCACCGATTTTCTTGAGTTGCTCCTTAACACGCCGACGCATTTCGAGGGCAATGGTAAGGATCTCCCTAATATCCTCCTTATCAAACTCACCATTAGGATAGACAAGTTTGGTCAAGCCAGACACGATTTTACGGACAGCGATAGCGTCCCGTTGGTTAAGGTTGCTGCCAAAACGGAAATATTTATCGCAAACATCACCGAATGGCTCTTTTCGCATCTCTCGCATAAATTCGGCGAGATAGTCCGTGATCAATCCATAATCGTTGGTGAATGATTCTGGGCGATACTTTGGAATCTCCCAACCTGGTACATAGCAATGCATACGGTCAAGAAAGGCCGTGTCATATGACATCGCCTCCGGAAACGGATCAAACAAATGCGATGTTTTCAGCAGAACATCGACACTCTGATTAATGTTTCCGACAAAAACCATAGAAGCAGTAGCTGCTTTTTCTTCTTTGCCTCTTGCAAATGAGCCAGAAGCCATATAATCCTTCATGATCTGAACGCCATCTTTGTCCTTAAAAGTGATACCTGCAACTTCGTCAAATGCAACGCAGTCCCATAGCCCAACAAGTCCAACCGTCTTACTCGACATATTGTAGAACAGATTCGCGACTGTGGTCTGTCCGCCCGACACGAGGATACTGTTTGGTGAAATTTCTTTGTATAGGTGCGACTTACCCGTGCTACGAGGACCAAGTTCGCACAGGTTAAAGTTGTTCTCAATCAGCGGTAACATACGAGCCAGTTGCAACCACTTCTCACGCTCTGAAAACTTATCCGCTTCCATCCCCGTGGAGCGGAGCAGGACGGTTATCCACTCGTCCTTTGTAAAAGCTCGGCGACCTTCCTTTATCTCGTCCATATCAATGTGCGGCATCTGAATAGGTGTTATTTTCATGATACGAATAGGTGTAGAATGCTTATCTTCCTCGATATATTCATATTCAAGTCCAACGATGCACCAGATCCCACCGCATAATAGACGGTCGTACTTAGAGACATAGTCTGAAGATATCGGAATATTACCAACACCAAGATTAGAGAAGTCCGCTTCATAACGGTCGCGTTTAATATTCAAACTTACTGTTATGCGGTCAATGACCGTATAACTGCCACGTTCGCGCAGTGAAGACAGTACCTTTTGCGCTTCGTCAGGACGCACGAAGTTATCGGAAAGTATTCGCTTGACGTTCTTCACACCATCTTCGATTATTGTCGGATCATCAGAACCGCAATACTGTCCGAGCAAAAATTCCAAGACGTAGACGGGAACGTTCGCCCCCTCCTTGATCGCTTTGGTCAGATCTTTACGGACAATCTTGCCATCGAAATGCTTACGCAATTTATGATGGATGATAGTGTTCGCATCATCCGTATCCGGTATATATGAGTTTGCCTCTAATTCCATTGCGAAGCCCTCCTATAGGTCAAATCCAAAATCATCGGCAAACGCTATGTCTATGCGGAACTCTGTCTCTTCAGGCACATCCGTGTTATTTGCAATAACAAGGCGGTATATTTTATTACGATCAAATTGCATTTGTTTAAGGGTGAACCTGACACGGAATACACGCTCAGAAGCATTATCGCTTGTCCTGTCTGCAATCACCGTCTGTGTGTCGCTAACAGAAACACCACTTTCATCGGTAAAATGCAAACTATAGTTACAAACCTGCACTTTGTCATCAATCGGCTGTTTTTGCAAAAAGTCGAGAGAGAACATCAGGTTCGACACTTTACGACTTTCGCTGATAAGTGAAAGCCCCGGATTTTGAACTTCAACATACTTCTTAGATCCCGAACGCATACCTTTATAGACAATCACAGGTACGACCATTTCCTGTAGGCTGATGCCGCCGTGGACGTAGTTCTCGCCACCACCCTGAACTTTAATGCGGACGATGTCCCGTGGAGTATAGCCTTTCATCGGAATTCCACTGATTTCACGCTCCGTTTTTACGGGAAGAAGGTAATCGGATGTCGCTTGAGGATCTACCAGGGCGTAACGTCGACCGAGTTCATAAATTTCACCATTAAAAGTCTGACGACTGATTTTCTGGCTTTCTTCAAGTGGTTTATAGGTATACAGAAAACCATGATCGGCAGTAATCAATACGTTAGTGCCACTTAGGTCATTAACGATTACTTTAACGATTGCATTCAGTTCGGAAATTGCCGAATCACAGGCTTCAAATACCTTAGTCTCGGTAGCGTGTTTGTCGCCGAGTGCGTCAATCGTGTTGTGGTAAATATATACGATTTCTTTACCTTGCACTAAGGCCCGACGTTCCGTTTGTTTCATCTGCAGTAGGTCATTATAGGTCACGGCTACACTATCGGGGTTAGTTATGCTTAGAATTGCACCTCGTCCTACAGTGCTACTCGTTGAGCTACCGTCAACGGATACTTCCATCTTTTCATTTACCGACAACTCTTTTCCCGAGAGCAAGGCCGCCATACCGAATTTGGTAATGCTCGGGAACACGGATTGTACAGCCTCAAGTGCAGCTACGCCCTTGGTGGTGTGACCGAGCGTTTCAGAAAGTTCAGCGGCAACTTCAAAACGCAGGGCATCAGAAATCACTATAAATACACGATTGCCTTTGCTCAGATTCGGAGATACGTATCTTCGGTAAAATTCTCGCTGTTTGTTCACTTCAGAAACATAGCCAAGTGCCTCTAAGTCACTTGCTATAGCGTTCGTCCAATTTAAGGTGAGTTCTTTCAAGAACCATTCACTGTATAAACCCTCAACCACATCGGTGCACTTCTTTAATGCGTCTTCCAAGAGAACGTGAGGGGACTTCAGCGTATTTCCAAAAAAGTAATGGAAGTGTCTATAATAGCTGTCCATCTTATAAGCATCAGTCGTATAGAGTTTCCAGACCTTAACGGGCTCGACAAGGTGGAACCCTTCGATATGAGCCAAATAAAATTCTTGCAGCTTAGCTATCCAATAAAGACTTTCGAAGTAATCTGCAGACAAGTGATACCATGCTGCAGTGCGGCGATTCTCTACTACTTCAAGAATAACGTCTACCTTAATTACATGCTGGATGATTTCAGCATAAAAGCGTTTTAAGATGCTTTCGTTGATCGCAGGAAAGGTGTCACTTTTTAAAAGACCCGTTATTTCTATCTTATCAAATCGGTCGGAAAGGCGAAGTTCATGTTCCACGAAACGACAAATTTCAATTAAGTCCTCATTGTTTTCGCTACGTTGCCACTCATGAACGAGCTGATAGCAGTATGCTTTAGAGGAATCAGAAACATACCGCTCCAAGCCGCGCAAGACGGAGGCAGAAATCGTCTGTGACAGGGCAGTTATTAGAATATGTGCAGCGAGATCAGAAATCGGGCTGTCTTCGGCATTGACATACCCTGTATACTTCTGAATTAACTGCCAGAACGCCTCGAGATTCCCGAACTTCTCGATATTCGCAAGTAGCGTGTTGTTTTCTTTGTCCAAGCCAGCCGATAGCACGGCAATGATTATATCTTGCGCTGAACCACCAGGGACATTACACAGCACTGCCATGACGTCGATGTGTAACTGAAGCGGTGTTTGGTATGTCCTGCCGATTTTGCGAAGTTTGGCTTTGCGTTCTTTACTTTCAAGGAATTTGGCGTATAGCTTCATCGTCTTACGCATTGCAGAAGACGGCTCGACAAGCAGTTCCTCCATTTGAAGCGACACGAGGTCAGCTCGGAACTCTTCGCTATACAGCTTGATGTCAAGCAGCCAGTCGTCCTTCCCATCCTTGTTATAAGAGAGTGGGTCATAAACAAGGTAGTCGCCTGTCAAGTCATCCGCCGCTAGTAATTTCTTAACGGCAAAGTTATTCTTACCGTTAAGTTTTACGAGCGTCACGTCGCTAATAGTCAGTTCATCAATCGCCTCGGCAAACTCGCTGTCCTCATCGTGCCAGAAAACGATACGACGTTTATGAAATTCCGGCAAGGGAGCAGCGAACCGCTCCACAAGCCTTGATTTTATTGTATCTGACAGCATAGTATCCTCCATTAAATCTTAGCTAAAATGTCAGTGAATAAGGCGTAATTCTTCTTCACACCCTCGTCGAGGTCGATCGTGATTTTTTGGTCGGCGAGGTGGTGAAGCTTTTCTTCAAAAGCAGTAATTTCTAGTAGCTGCTCTGTCAGTTTGACCTGTCGCTTTAGTAACCGTGCACGTTCCGTGCCTGTCGCTGTGTTCAACGTGCCGGCGGTGTGCGCAAGCTGTGTTCGATACCTCTCTTGCTGTTCATGAACATAATCCGTGCGCAGTTTGGCAAAAAGGTCACTTGAATAGCGGTGCATATAGATAAGCGCCTTAAAGCCGTTTTTCTTACCGCTATCGAACATCCAGTAAATTGGACGTTTCTGATAGATTCTCACGTGGTCCTTGTAGAAGTCGTTTAGGAAGTAATTTCGAATGACTTCACGCGACGTCCCTCTGCCGCCAAGGGCATCGGCGATAAAGCGTAGGTTTTCCTCTAAAGTATCCAATCCGTAAACTGTCTTGACGAACTCTACGAACCGCCCTACGATATCATCGTCGAAATATTCATCTTCACAAATAAGGAGGATGTTATCTAGGTCAGCAGGAAACGTCTTATACTTGTCCGCGTCCCAATCGCCACCAGCGTATGCTAGACCCTCACCATTTAACGAATACCGCCCAAACATACAGCCTATTGCATAACTGATAAGTGAGCGTATTTCACGCCTTAAATCGGCGCGACGTACGGTTACGTTCTTGTCCTGGACCTCCGGCGTGAGTTCATCCTGTAGACCATAAATGTCGATGAAGATTCGGTTGAGTTCTTCCTCATTGACTTTAAGCATATTAAACCGCTCCGCTGCTTCGCTTTCCCACTTTCTGAACGCGGCCGCAATCGTTTGTTCATCACAAATTAATGGATGTTGCTGGAAATCCCAAGAAGTTTCAAATGCGTCCCAATCTGTGCGGGCAAGAGCTATGTTTGAAGATGCAATTGAGTTAACTTCTATTTCTCGCTCATATAATACTGGTACTCGCTCCAAGTCGTATACATTAAGCGCCATCGTCGGGCTAAGTATTTTTCCGAAATAATTAATTAGCACAGAGTTAAACAGTGCCATGAAATAATATAACTGTGATTCTTCAATGAAAATGCTACGCATATTAACATCAAAAATCGACCCTTTCGGATAGTATCTGAAACTATTTTGCGCAGATGTTAATGCAGAACAAGAAATAGATTGTTCAAAATAATAGCGGGTATTTTGAGGTCTAGAACGTAACTTGCCTTTATCGTCATATAAGTTTTTAATTTCATATCCATCATTTTCCCAGTTCACAATATAATCTCTATTCCCATACCACTTTCGATTATCTCCACCTTTAATAAAGGGATACCATTTACTCGTGCTTACTTCACATAAACCGATATCATTTATATTTATTTCGTGCCACAAACGGGTAAATCTATCGTTATCGCCAGATTGCAAACCAACTTTTGGATTTGTTATGTCACCAAACTTTTTCTTTCTGAAAAGCTTTATAATGCTTTTTGGAGCCCAATATGATAAGGGGCAACCTGTTATCTTCTCAAAGTTTTCCTTCTTTGCAATATAACGGTCGTCGCCAGATAGGAATGCTTCCTCCTTTGCTTTTTGGCTGTTATAGTCCACCAAACGAACATATGTTGCCTCAAAGTCAATACTATTTTGTTTCGAAAGCACAAAGGTGGTCGTCTGTACAACTTCGCCGCCGATCTCCTCAAACGCTCTTGCACCAAGGTGTGCCATATTCACAATGCCACGATGAATCAGTTTACCGCGCAGTTTCTCGTAGCTCGACAGGAACATCCAGGCATGTTGCGTAATCATTGCCTGATAACCTGTGGGTTTCAGCAGTTCGCCGCACTTTTCAATGAACACGGCGAATAGGTCGCTCTTACTGTCTGGGTAGTTCATCTTCACAAAATTCGACATTTTCACGCTTATACCAGATGCACTCATATACGGCGGGTTGGTCACAACTATGTCGTATTTCTGCGCAAGCAGTCTACGGAAGTTCCAAGCGTTCAGCTTTGTATCGTAACTTTCGTCAAATAAAGTCAGCTGACCTTCCGGTTCCTCCGGCATCGTTTCAAGCTTGTCCACCCGAATAAGCGATCCGTATTCCATGCCTTCCATATAGCCTGTCGGCTCGTACACTTGCGGGCACATACTTTGAGTCAGGATACGACGATTATACTGCCTTGCTTTCATCATTAAAGCGAAGTAAGCAAGCTGATAAGCGCGGCGGTCTATCTCTAAACCGTAGAGGTTCTTTTCCAGTATCAGTCTCGCCGCATCTCGCTCGGAATAGCCCTCAGATGTATAAATTTGCATCAGCACATCAAAAGCGTACACCAAGATATGACCGCTACCCATACAAGGATCTATTACCTTAATGTCTTCTGGTGACTTGATGGTATTTTCACTACGCAAGACGCGAAGACGCTCTGCAACTTCCGGCGTTTGCTCCGCCTCGTCAAGGTAGTATTTCCAGTTTTCACGGAGCGAGCTGTCAGGGCGCGATTCTAGCCATAGCCTACCGAGTGAGTTCTCCACCATATACCGCACGATCCAGTCGGGCGTGAAGAGCTGAGTGGCGGCAGGGATGTTCTCTTTTGTGATTTTGACGTTCTTCTTGAGTCCGTCAAAAACCGTTTGTTTTAGCTCAGTGTTGTAATACTGGTATAACCAGCCGATGATCTGCACGGCGTCGTGGAAATCTTCTTCTGGTATGTCTTTTACAAGTCGCCCTATAACGCCTTCCGGTTTCAAAATATTATTCGGCAAGAGAATTTCGGTATACGCCCCCAAACGCTCGAACATCTCCGGTAGGAGCGAGTTTAGAGCGTTGCATTGCGTCAATAAAAGATAGCGATAGAGTTCATCCGTTTTATTGTCGTTCAGTAGTTCGGATACTTTAGCCCTGTCTAACCCTTCAAGGTCGAGGTGCAGAACATTTTTTAGAATTTCTGGATTAAAAGCGCCATTCGAATCTGAAAACACACGGACGTGAGTCGGGAGGAAGTCGTTCACTTCCATATAGCGAAGGGCGACAAATCGGTTGAACCAAGTGTATGCTACTTCTTCGACTGTTTGGTTGAATCCGTTTGCTTTTATAACCTCAATAAAAGACTGTCGCTGACGCTTCTCGTTAGGCTCCAACACACGCCCTGCGATAACAGTAGCGTGCTCGTCGCCGTAACCTTTTTCAGTAATGTCATATTGGAAGGCGCGTTGCTTTACCTGTTCAATGAGTTCAGTACGCGCCCAGATCGCGTATTTTTGAATAGCGTTCTTATTCATATTCTCACCCTTGCTTAGTTAATTTGAATACCGTCGTTTGATTCCAGCGTGTCGTACAGCTTTTTGCGAATACCTTCAAGATAACCATCTACATCCTCGCGAGATGCCAGCCGCTTGACGGGGAATACGTCATATCGGCGTACTTGTGCAATTTTCTGTGGTTTCGGAGGTGTGGTATTGCCCGGTATAGTCGGCTGATCGTAGAGCATAGATTCAATCCGTTTGCACACTTGGTCTTTATAATTCAGTACTTGTGTAATCATCGCATCAAGCATGGTCAAGTTTGTGGCGTCGTCAACTTTCCGTTTGTACTCGACAAAGCGGTCATCTGCCTTCTTCACTTCATCATAGGTTTGGTTACCGACATCGGCTAGCGTGTGAACGTCACCCATACACTGCGTGATAATACCATGTACTTCCTCTTTCTTCTGCTCGAGCAATATGCCGTAGGCGTTTCTTACGCCCTGCATCAGATCGGAGAGATCTTTAATCTTCCCATAGGGCTTTGGCATCGCAAGAATTGACGAAATCAAGCTTATCTTTTCAATCGCATCTGTATTCGTAGCAAAATAGTCCCGCTCATTTTGCAGGTCATTCTGCAACTGCCGTGCTGCATCAAAGATAGCCTTTTGAGATTTGAAGAAAGTTTCAACGTCCGCCATATCGTCGGAACAGTCGAGCAGATCATCTTGTTTAGCAATCAGGCGGGTGAGCAGTGCAACATCGTCGCGTTTTTGCGATAGGATGTCACTCATCAGATCGCGAGCGGCTGTTACCACTTCTTTTTGCGGATAGCGGTCACGGTTATATTCGTCAAGGAGTTTCTCATAATGCGCAAGTCTCGATTCGAATGTCTCTTTCACAAAGGTGATAAGCCCATCCTCGTCTTCAGGAATTCCCATTTGATCGAGCCAGTTGCGCAGGAATGTAATACTTTTACGCATCAGTTCTTCGCTCGGTGCAATTCGGCGGCTTACGCTAGCCTTGTCTATCTCGGATTTTTTGCGAAGGTAGCCGACAAGATTTCTGTCGTCCTTGCCAACGATTGCACCGCCGTAGCGGATTTCAATCTTTTGCGAAACAACGAGCCTTGCGATGAGTGCGGCAATATCTACCTCACGCCAACCATAAGGGATCGCCTGATAACGTCTTTGCACATCGCCCATCGAGACTGGGACTCGGCTCATATAACGTTCTTCCAACCACTGACTCACTTCGTTTAGAGCAAATTCATTATTCGATCCACTGCCGGCAAAGCTCATTTGTTCCGGCTCGCCGTTGAGGATAGCCAGAATATCCGCATCGCTGTCTCTAAATTTGTTTACGAGGTTTAACTTAGAGTAGACGCTTTCGATCAGTTGTTTCAAGGCTTCATCAAGCTTCCCTCTTGCCTCGCCATATTTCACCTCGACTTTTTCACCGTAGATATAAACCACACTATCAACGATAGACTTTTCAATCTGCTTTTTAGCATTCTCTTCAAGTATCCGCGCTTGCACCTGGCGCTTGCGAATAATGTCTTGAATGCTCTCAGAAAGTTGCGATACATTTTTTTGTTTAATATATTTCTTGATCTTCGCAGCGGTTTCCAATTCTTCGAAGTATTGTACTGCGCTTGAAAGCAGCACAATTGCCTCATTGTTAACTTGCGAGTCCATAATCAGCTTTGTTTCAGGAGCACTGTAGTAATCACTTGCCACAGTGACAAAACGCAAGCGCACTCCACCAGTTGCAGCTCCAACGAGAGTTTCATCGATATACTGGTCGTAAGCGAAGTCATATTTATTGTACTTATATTTCTTAGACGGATAGATTTCGCTGAATAGGGTTTGTCCAATACTTTGGACGATAGTTGTACTATCCACAGTTGTGTTTCGAATATCGATCGCAACGTCTTGTTCTTCATCCGTGAGGAACGAGTAATGATCTCCGCTACGAGCGACATAGTTTTGTGTTTCCAAGCGCTCTAACGAAGCCGCGATTTCAAGACGAAGATTTATCTTGTCTGCCCGGATATCATCGATCATCAAAATAGCAATATTGTCGATATTCGCTTTGATGTCATCGATATAACGGACGAGGTAAAGGAGTTTCAAGACACTTGCATCAAGCTGCTCCAAACCATCGCCTTTGTCGGCCGCGGTCTGGCAGCGATCAATCACTCGGCGTATTGGACTTTCCAGGAAAGTATGCACCGTATCGTAGAATTGCGAGAAAGGCACGAGGGCATTTTCGTCTTTCTCTTGTACTTTTTGTGCAGCCTCTTGGAAACCGGAAAGCATAGAACGTTCGCCGCCCGAGAGGTGCTTCCCAGAGTTACCATGTTTGCGTATCTCGGCAAGTACTTTTTGAATAATAATGAACTGATAAGGCACAAACGGGTATGTAGCAGAAAACTCGGCTCCATCGGCGTAACCCTTGATGTCCAATACCGCATTATTAAATGTGAATAGATTTTTCAGTACCGCACGCTCTTTATCGTAAACAAGCTGCAGAAGTCGGTCGGCGTCTTCCTTCTTTTTGAGAATACGCTTTTTGATAACTTCATCTACCGATGCTGATGACAGAGACAAACGGGTATTAAACCGACCTTGGATCTTAGAAAAGTCGTTTCCGCTGATTTTCACAACAGAGTCAATCGCCTCTTGGCTCGTGACCATCACCCAAACTTTACCCTGACATTTGCTTCCAACTTCTTCGACAATAGATTGAAGGTTTATCATCAGGTCGCTATCATCGCCGATGTACTGGCCGACTTCGTCTACGCAGAACAGCAAACGGAAGTCTTTGCCTTTTTCATCGACGTACGACTTGATTTCTTCAACTAACTGCTTGATGCTCATATCGGCGTTTTCCTCGCCATTGAACCAATTGCGGGCAGCGATTTCACTCATGCCAAGAACACTTTGCAGCACAGATACAATATTATCCTCAAAGAAGGCATAAGTGGCACGAGCTTCTAACCATGACGCACCATTAACCTCCTCGAAAGCCTGTCTGAACATTTCGGTCTTGCCTTGCCTATCTACAAAGTGTTCGAGTTTTGCGATCTTCAAGTCCTCTCCATAGAAGCCTAGATGATTATAGAATACCTTGGCGAATACACGAAGGACTGCCGTTTTGTCTTTATTAATAGGCCCTTCGATGTCTATGTTGAAGAGGATCGACTCTGTGGGAATATTGGTGCTACGGACAACCGTCGCATACATCATTGGATCATCAAATTTATTTTCGAAGAAGTCCACAGCCTTTTTGTCGCCGATCTTGCGATTCGCTAGAAGATAGGACAACATTTTAAGAAAGTGTGATTTACCACTTCCAAAGAAACCTGAAATCCATACACCGATTTTATCGGTAGGATAGTCGATAGCTTTCGAGTAATTATCAAAAAACGTGCCGAAATGCCGACGGAGTTCTTTGGTAATAATGTACTCGTCAAGTTCTTGAACGAGACTTCTCTCGTCATCCTGTGCCACTTTGATAACACCATTGATATCGCGATTGATATCCTTTTGTAACATACTTTGAATTTTCATTTACTTCCCTCCGGTTATAGTAGATTAAATGCCCGGTAATAGTTTCCGTCAAGGAACTTCTCGAAAAGGATTAAGCTTTGTCCGTTAAATTCTCCCGGATAGAACATGACAATGGGTATATCCGAGAACACCTGCTGCATACTATCAAGCATCTTATGCGACCGCATAAAGGGATATACTTTTCCGAGGCCCGTTAAAAACAGCACATCACCGCGTTCATGCGGTTCATATTCCATCTTCGCTAGGAATGCCTCCTGCGTAGCGATCTTCTGTAATTGTTTAAGGAGAAAGTCCTTGCCTTTTTTCTCTTCTAGTCCTGCAACCGTGCCAAGCACACGCTTCTCCTCCAAAATTTCAAGTAAAATCTTATACATATCCTTTTCAATAACGCGAAAATCATCGGATGGCGTGCTGACAAGTCGTTCAACGTAATCTCGGACGATTAACTCGTACTGTGGTGAATATGTAAATACGTGTATCCCAACCTCATTCGATAACCCCTTGTTAGCGAGAAAATTACTATCTGAGATTCGCGATTTGATTCTATCCAGTTCTTGTTTAATGTCCGCCATAGTCACTCTCCTATCTGAAACAATTGAAAGCGGCAAGCGCAGTCAAATCGTTATTTTCGCGGATGCCCGTTTCTAATTCTTCACTGATGAAGATTGGATTTAACGTAGTGTCCTTTATACTATCGAGCATCTCCGTTTCAATCAGACACTTAGTCAATACCTGCTTCAGCTTCATTACCGTTTGTTCACTCCAAGCCGCTAAGTCGTCGTTCTGTTCTTGCAAGCGGGAGAAAAACACATTGAGGTCCTTTCGAGTGTAAGCAAAGTCTTGCTGACGGTACTTCTCACCGATAAGGTCGGTCATAAATTCACGGACAAGGCGACTGTATCTCATCATCGCATAGAGGTTTATTTGCTTCGCTACCTCGACGGATGCGTTTGCCAATTCATGAATCAGACTCTCGTTACCGAGAGCGACAATCCTTTTTTGACAAGCTCGAGCAATCTTGGATATTTTCCGCTCAGTTGGGTACTGAAATAGATTATCACTTTTTATATTTCCAACTATTTCGTCAGTCGACTTTCCTTCAAGGTATTGCTTAGAAACAATTCTCATTTCGTAAAAAAGAAACTGCTCGGTAGTCAAGCTGCTGTTGTACGACATATTTACAACCACCATATTAATCAACATCCCTCCTGCATGCTCCTTGAGTTGTTGTCATTGGGAGATTATTTAATCTCAGCACTCTGACCGCTTTCTACCCAAGTATCTACTTCCGAGATTCTGAATTTGAACAACTTACCTATTCGATGATGCGGGATGACGTCTTTTTTAATCCAGTTCCGAATCGTGTCCTTGCTCACGCCCAGGTGCTCGGCTATATCTTCAAGACTTGACCATTTTTCAGGTTCATTATACATATGCTTTACCTCCGTCTCTTACTCTAAGAATAAGACTCCATCATTATAACTTGATGAAATTTGAATTGAAATGAATATTTTCGATTTGGTATGAATTAGCGTGAATGTGTTGGAAACGATTTTCGTTTAACATCTTAAATTTCTTATATTAACGGTTCGAAAGAAAGGCTAGTGTCTCTCTTTTTGCGTACTCACAACTAATTCGTTTTACCTCAGATTTCAATTACATATTATTTATTCGGATACCTATACAGTATGTATAGGTATCCCTTTAAAGAAAGGAGAAAATCTATACCAGCTTTGTAGATATAAGCAAGAAATTCTTCACTATCGCACGTTGAATCCCCTACCCATACTGCTTATCGTTTGATTGAAAGAAGAAGTGCTCAATGTCTTTCTATAAAAAGAAAAGGAGACTACCAAATTGAACAGCTCAGAAGAAACATTCGTTTTAAGCAACCAGCCAATTCAAATGCAGCATCCAATGAGAAAGTACAGAAAACAGCACTTATTCCTCATCGGCTTAGGAGCTGTCGGTTTTTCCGGATTCTTCGGCTTCGCACCTATACTTCTCTTATTCGGAGGAGCTATAGGTTGGGCTATAGGCTACCTCATCTTCAACTGGAATGCCGCTTTCAAGATCATGAAGCTTAACCGTACAAAACATCTTCTCCCGGCCTCCATTTCCCAAGAAGAACTTTATCAAAAATTAAGTACCCTCTTGCAGCATTCTGACTTGAAAGTGAAAAATAAAAAACACTGTATCAATGTGTCTTTTCGTAACAAGTCCAATCACGGTATTTGGCTAGATAATGAACAGAAAACGTACTTTATAGTCTCAAGATCTCAAGCAAATCGCATTTTCAAAGACCGCCACAATCCAGGCATTAAAGAATATTCTTACGGCTACACCATGTATCCCATAATCAAATCTGCTATGGACAAAGCTTTACAAACCAGAATGCATCAAGGAGAAGATGAATCGAAAATTGTATGATCAAAAAGTGAGGGAAAAACAAACTTGAAGAGAACATTTCTTTTCGTTTTTAAAGTGGCTCTGGTGTTGATTATCGCTATTGGAGGAAGTTACGGCGGTTCACCCGAGCGAGCTGAAGCCAGAACCAAAGCCTATACCCAGAAGGAACAGCGCGCCAGCCGTTACATCAATTTTGTAAGGTATAGCAACTATCTGGATCGAAAGCCTAATCTGTACGCTACGTTCAATCAATACTTCTCAAAAGGAAAATGGACTTACTTCCAAGTTGCTAGTCCCTATGATCATATGCAAGCTTTGAACAGTGTTCAGTATACCGGTCTTATGACATATGAAGATGATCCAGATGTTCAGCACAAATTGAAGCTTCAGTTCCATGTCGAGCTGGATACTGATTACGAAGATTATGTTCCATATGCTATGACTATTGATGGTATCAAACAGAGCGAGTATGAGATGAAGTCGCTTTTGATCCAAGTCACAAATTAAATACAATCTACTATACCCTGAACACCGAGCACACTACGTGCTTGGTGTTTTTATTTACCCTATTCTATCTCATGGAGGAAACCAGAATGAAATATCACTTAAACGATGACCTTAGACACTTAATTGCTCAGTCTCTCAGAGAGCAAGAAGACAGTTATACGATTCAACAGCTCTTCGATCAGTTCCCCACAAAGACGGAGCTTCTGAGCGCTACAGAACAACAGCTGGTTACGATCAAAGGCATTGGTGCAGGAAAAGCCCGTCAAATTACTGCAATGTTGAAACTAGCTATAGTTCTGGCAGCTCCGACTCATAATCCAACTGCGATTCGAAGTCCTCAGGATGTATTCGACCTTCTCTCCTCTGAATACAAACATGCCACAAAAGAAAACTTTATCTGCCTTTTCTTGAACACAAAAAATCGACTGATCTTCAAGGAAGTAGTCTCTATAGGCAACTTAAACTCAGCAATCGTACACCCTCGCGAAGTATTCCAAGCGGCAATCAAACGCTGCAGCGCTTCGTTGATCTGTGCGCACAATCACCCTAGCGGAGATCCGAAGCCTTCCTTTGAAGATGTGAAGATGACCAAGCGCCTTGTCGATGCCGGGAAAATCATCGGTATAGAGGTACTTGATCATGTCATCATTGGCGACCATCAATTTTATAGCTTAAAAGAACACGGACATATTTAAATTACCAAAATGGAAATCCAATTCTCAAAATTCAATTAGTCGATTATGTATTCTATACTTTTATTCGTGTCCTTACTGCCAACTGTATCACTTCGCGACTATATCCATGCATTACTTCACTATAGTCTGTTGAGGCTTTCTGGAAAAAAATCTATCGTTTGGAGTGGGAGGAGGCATAATGGATAGCATTCAGACGATTGGAGAAAGTATTCGATTTCTAAGGCAACAAAACGGTCTAAGCCAAGAGCAGCTTGCTTTGATCTCTGGGATCAACACCTCTTATGTAGGACAGATCGAGCGTGGAGAAAAGAATCCTACCATCAAGACACTGGAAAAGGTTGCTACCGCTCTTCAAACAACGGTCGTTGGTCTGCTTACTATGTATGATCCGATTTTAAAGCATGGCTCTGTCAGAACATCACTTTTTTCGGAACTGATCAAGCAATGCTTGCTTGAGGTACTGATCGAGAACACCGATCTAATTTCGAAAAAAGGAAACTTCAAGAATGTAAACAAAGGGGACACGCATAATGAGAGCAAGCAATGAGACAAAAACAGAAAAAGTTCAGAAGAACTTGAAGACAATTTTGCAATATGCCTTACTGCCTTTGCTAGTGGTACTGGTGTTGTCTGGCTGTTCGGAGAATGGTTCAGCTGAAAACATTTTGGCTCAAGTTACCGGCAATGATCCTGTACAGGATGATCTTCTGAACTATATCAATGAAGAGCTTATTCCGCTCCAAACTGAAGAGTCTGCATTGATCCAAAAATACAACGAAAAGTTGGATGATCCAAATAGCGGAGATGCTGAGCTCTACGATACCTTGCAAAGTATTATTCCGGATTATAAAGAACTTATTGAACGGATCGAATCTATTCAGCCGGAAACCCCTGAAGTCAGAGAGTTGCATGAAATGTATATAGCAACAGCCAATAAGCAATACAATGCTATGGTGCAAATGCAAGCTGCTACTGAAAAGCACGACATGAATATTGTAAGCGAAGCAAATGAGAAATTGGATGAAGCACGTCGGGGGGAACGAGAATTTAGCAATGCGTTGGAGAAATTGTCGAAAGCACATAATGTAGTTGATGATCAAGGAAATTCAAATGAATAAAAGCAAAGAGGGCGATTTGATTCGCCCTCTTTGCTTTTATGATATATCTAATCATAAAATCTCAAGACTTATATCCTTCACTGTCACGGATTTGTATATAAGCCTTTCTATAAATACTATACTTTTGTTGCCCTACCTTTTTAATTTTAGTTTTTCTCCTGAACATCTTGGTAGTAAGTGAATTATAAGGTTCTTCAGAAGAAAGTGCCTTATAAAGTTGATAATCCCAAAAAATTTCTGTAGGTATATCAATTGTATCAAACACTTCATTATTCTTGAAATCTTCTATAAAAACCTCTCTACATTTAAAGTCCTCTATAAAAATTTCTTTAGCTCTAATTAAAAAATCATCAAAATACTCTTTTACCTCGGCATAACCATCAAAAATCATTCTATTAAAGTATTTATGTGTTAGTGCCTCATTAACTCCAAGATAGCCAAGATTTAAAATATTAGCTATATCGCTGTCTGATTTAATAGATTTAATGTATGGAGTGCGTTCTAAATATTCAACAAAAGCACGCGACCTTGACAATGCATCTACATCGTAAAGACCCGTTACTTTATTAAACCAGGCTAAGCTTAAAGACTTATTGATTAGATGGCCATTCTTCTCATATTCTAACCTCAATATTTCAGAAAACAACCTAAAGTCTTCTTGTCCATTTATATATATATTCGTTGAATTGTTCTCACCGGATTTCAATCCCAAAATTCGTCTTTTGAATAAACGTTCTCTTCCGAATTTATTTTCAGAAGATATCAGTTTTATATCTTTGCAAAATAGATAGATCATCCAAGGGTAGACTACACGCGGCATTACCCAGGCATTCAATTCAACGCTCTCTATCTGTGTTTGTAATTCCTCAATATGTTCCTTCTCTAAAAGAAATTCAGAAAGATAGCGATTTATTGACTTCCCAAAAAATTCAACCTCGTCTTCATCATTGGTAATAAATATTTCTCTTCTTATGTAATCCAGTTCTTTCCCGCGCTTTTTTTTAAAGAAGTTACTCAATCTTTCTAAAGCGTTGCTTAATATACTTACCTTGATATCGTTTAAAAAAGCTTTCTCAAGTTGATTAGATTCATCCTTATCTAATCTACCATCACCTTTCAAGACACTAAAAAAAGTCGTAGCGCCTCCCTTAAATATTATTTCTGTGCATACTCCTCTTTTATCCCAATAATATTTGCACAAATCATTTTGATTTTCAGTATTATCATAAGCGATTATTGCTTCGTGCAGCTCATCTAAAGCTTCGTCTAACTTTGCTTGATTTTCATTCAGAATTTCCAGTATATGAAAATTTTCATAAAAATTAATCTTAGTTTCTGAATTATGATTTTGCATAAGCTCTCTACCTTTCATTTGTTTATCTAACATGATTTCGCTGTTCATCAAGTTCATAAGTCTTATCTTATTGTTTTCTAGAAACTACGTATATTGTAACAGTTGCGTTTTGATCTGTAATTCAAATCTTCTTAAGTTAGAAAAGATTATTGAACATAGTGAACTTCCTCAATTCAAAAATGTCAATCCAGTTAAAATAGGCTGGATAGAATGACTTGCCTACTAGAATCGAGGCAGTACTATCTTCAAGTTTAACTTACAATACAGTCATCACCACGGGCCCTGGTAGATTAACAGAAAAGAGTGATACTTGTGGAAGACCAAAACAAGAGCGTTGGCAAATTCAATGAAACTGTTCGGAAAAGTCGAGAAAGCATCGGTCAAGCTGTAACCCTGACAATTGGAGATGGCGAAGTACAGGTAGAAGGATTGACTCCTAAACCTTTTCTTCCACCTCAAGCATTAGTTTTGATTAGACAAGACAGCAAGTTTTACATCAAGGGTGCTTTCGATGGTAAAGAGTATGGCACCTCACAAATCGACGCTTTTGACCACAATAAAATTACGGTTAGCATTGATCTCAAAGATAAAGAAAATATTCAAATTTATTATAGAACGGGTGAAACTACAGCTAAACTTCAATCAAAAAAGATTAAAGATCCTAATGATTTCTTCCTTGCTTTTTGGGAAAACGAGTCAAGGATTTATCTGGTTTCTTCTACTTTTGATCCGGAAACAAAAAAACTAAGAAAAGATAATACCTCTGCTGTTGATCAAAAAACGAAGCAATTTATCAAAAGTTTCGTAAGGATCTCACTTTCTAATTCTCAAAGCCATGATTTTGAAGAGAACCATTCAGTTACCGTGAACTACCTTGGTATTAACGAGAAGTCAGAAGAAGAAAGTTATGATGAACTTTATGAACGATAACTTTCAAAATAGTTTCCCTTCATTATCCGATGAAGGAATTTCCATAATAAAACCCGTTGAAGACAAAAAAAAATCAAAAAAAAGTGATAGCACTGCAGAAGCACCTCTTTTTCTTGAAGACAATTTAAAGTTAGAATGGCCGGAATATTCACAAAAAGTTGAGAAGAAAAATAAGAAGGAAGTTAATCATGTAAAAAGAAACGAAAAATCCAAGGAAAAGATACTACGTCCAGTATCTAGGTCTCCTGAAAAAGAAAAAGCATTGTCTATCAGAACTTCAAATCATCAACTAGCTGAAGTTCTAATGCAACTACATCAGTTTGTTGTAATTGAAGATGCCTTGTACTATTGGGACTCTTCTCTTCAGTACTTTATCGATTTAATGGGTGACAAAATCGATGCTTTTATAAGGCAAAATATCCCTGAGGAATTTAAAAGGAATATAAATTCAAATACAAATAAAGAAATATTTCGCTGGATAAAAACAAAAAAACACCTTCAGATCAAAGGAGATGAATTACTTAAAAGAAAAGAATATGTCGCTTTTGCAAACTGTATTATCAGGATTGAGGACATGAAAGTATTAAGGCATAGTCCAGATTATTATTTCACTTCAGTTATTAATGCGAACTATCCAATAAATGAATTCGAAGACGGAGAGACATTTGAAGAATTCGTTTATCAGATAACAGGCGGAAATCAAGCTTTATATCTCAGATTACAAGAATTGTTTGGATATGTTCTATCTGAAATTAGAGATGTGAAAGTCATTCCCTTTCTTTTAGGTCCTAAAGACAGTGGAAAATCAATCATACTCAAACTCTTGGAAAATCTAATCGGCGAAGACTTTTTTACCAGTCTTAGTTTTGAAAATTTTAGTGATGCTAGTTATCTAGGCCATTTGTTTGGAAAAAAGCTGAATGCTTGCGGAGAAGTTTCCGAGATTGCTTTAAATCGTTTAGATGTTCTTAAAAAAATATCTGGCGGCGATTATGTTATGGCACGCTTTCTTTATGATCAATCCTTTAAGTTTATCAATAAAGCAGCATTGCTTTTTGCAGGTAATCACCTGCCAACAATTAAAGGAATAGATAAATCTAATGCGTTTAGCGAAAGGCTAGCCATATTCCCTTTCAATTATCCAGTTCCCAAAGAACAACAAGACATTTACCTGTTGGATAAATTATTGAAAGAAAAATCTTATATAGTGGAATGGGCTTTACAGGGCTTAAGACGTTGGTCTAACAATAATCACCAGTTTACAACATGTGAGGAGATTGAAGAATTGGAAGAACAATATTCTCAACAGAATAACCCTATTCTTACATTTATCCATAAGCGTTGTATTCTACATTCTGATTCACGAATTTATTCAAGTGAGCTTTATGCCGCTTATAAGAACTACTGTAACGAAAATGGTATGGCTTATGAAACTATAACTTCCTTTAACAAGGAAGTTAAATCTCTCAGCACTCTAAAATACTCAAGGTTTCGTCAAGGAGAAAGGAATGATAACGGGTATACAGGGATAAGTTTAAGGTCGGAGTATGAATTAGAGGAGGAGATGGATTATGAAGATTCCGATTTCTAAACCAAAAAAAATGAATACTTTAACTGTAACCGAAGCCTGGGAACATATTTTCGAACGAAAAATTTCTAAAGATACGCTTTACAATGAGGTTCGAGCAGGCCGAATCCCCCATACTCGTATTGGAAGCAAAATTTTATTTCGTCGGGATACCCTAAACGCCTGGTTTGAAGAACAGGAACAGAAAAATTTAAGTTAACACTCAAAAGTTTATAGGGGCTCACAATTCTGTGAGTCCCTATTTAGTCATGCCTATTTTAAGGAATGGAGGCTGTATAAATTATGGCTAGCATTGAGAAGCGCGGTAACAACTCTTGGAGACTCGTAGTAGAAATCGGTTACGATGCAACCGGTAAGCGTATAAAACGCTATAAAACCGTTAAAGTTGATGATCCTTCCCTTTTGAGAACGACGAAGCGACTTAAGGAGTTTCTGAACGATGAGCTTTTAAAATTCAAAATCGAAGTAGAAGCTGGTGAATACATTGTCCCTGAAAAAATGACTTTTGCAGCTTTTGTACAAGAATGGAGGACCAAATATGCAGAGCGACACTTAGCCGAAAAAACCTTAATTCTCTACGAGTCACATCTCAAAAATCGAATCCTCCCTCAGTTTGGTCATATGCGTCTGGATCAGATCAAGCCTCTTCACATTTTAGAATTCTTAGAAACTCTATCACGTAACGGAGATCGAATGGGCTTTCGCAAAGGCAAGGTATCTTCCGGAACGATTGAAGTCGTCCATAGAGTATTAAAAAATATATTTACACGCGCAGTAGAGTGGAAACTCTTAAAGGAAAATCCTGTAGCCAAGATAAAGAAACCACGAGTCAAACATAAAGAGGTACGCCCATATGATGAACAAGAAATAAAGCTCCTTTTAATAGCGCTTCAGCAGGCCCCTATTCACTGGAGAGTCATGATAACCCTGGCACTGATAACCGGCTTGCGTAGAGGTGAATTGTTGGGTCTAGAGTGGCACCATATCGACTGGGAAACAGGAGTCATTTCAGTAGAGCAAAGTGTAACGCTCTCTCCAGGCGGCGAAGCTCATGTAAAAGAACCCAAAACCAAAAGCTCAAGGCGTAAGGTTGCTATACCTCCTGCTATGCTTAAAGAACTCCAAGAGTACCGTTCATACAAGATGGACGAGTTTGAAAAGATCGGAGACCGCTGGCAAGGTAATGGACGCTACTTTGTTTTCAGTCATCCAGATGGCAAAGCTTTTCATCAGGAAAGACCTTATCTTTGGTTTCGCGATTTCCTAAAGAAAAAAGGGCTTCGCTATATTCGGTTTCACGATCTCAGGCATACTTCAGCTACGCTACTGATCAATCAAGGCATACATGCTAAGGTTATCTCTGAAAGGCTAGGACATGGGAATATAGGGACTACTATGAACGTGTATGGTCATGTATTAAGAGCAGCAGATCAATCAGCTGCAGATAAGTTTGAGTCAATTCTAGAGCTTCAATCAGTTGCGAATGTATTAGATATGAAGGAACAAGGCAGTGATAAAGCTAAGCATTAGTAATTCCAATTAAAAGCGTATAGCGGCTCTTAGAAGGCGCCTTTTCTCCAACTTAGAACTGGTACAGCTAGCCTTCTTGAACTTAATCAAATGTCTCAAGATAGACTTCTTTGAATTGTATTTTAAGCAGATGAACCCCCTCTACTCTCACTTCACATATTCAAAAAACTTTAAAGTAGCTGCAGATGAATGATTTTAGGGATAATACATTGAATTTCCTATACAATTTACTGCAAATAAAAAATCTTCAACGTGCAGCAAACATAACTAAAAAGCTTCCATTGATATCAATGGAAGCTTTTTAGTGTCTCTTTACGGATTAATAGGTACTCGAATACGATCTTTAGCCACCACCACTTGATCATGAACAATGTAGCATTCGACAATGTGGTCACCTTTAAATGAAGTGATCTCCGTTTTCGTTTCACCTCCAGAACGAATTTGTCCTCTTATACAGTCTCTCCTAATCGCTTCCGTTCCTTGATTCAGTACTTTCCAATATACTCGATAACTACTATAACGTTGCTGGTCATCGGGTCGTATGCTTCGATATTTTTCTTCGAACTCGTTATAAGTAATCTTAAAAGTTAAATTCTTTTGTGCAGGTAATTTTAAAACGAGAGCAAGCATTTCTCGAAGTGATCTTCTTCGATATCCTGCAATATCAACTTCGCAATCAATCTCTAATTCGTATCGAATATCAACTTGAAACATATCATCAATAAATTCTTCAGTATTTCGGACTGCTCCTACAAAAGGTTGGGTAAAACTTGAAGCTTCAATTACATTCGTAGGCACAGGGAATGCAGTACCAAAAAGATCTTGTAAAGATTCATAAACATTATCGCTTTCTTCCGTGCAGTTCTTGATTTTATTATAGGCTTTTTTGGCACGGCTAATAAACTTACCGTTCTTGTTATAGACCCGTTGACGACTGCCCAAAGCAAACCAATACTTCTGCTGTGGATCTTGTTCTTTGAGATACCCGAATAGGTCAGTAAATAGTTGCAGGTAGTCATCAAAAGCACACTGTTGGTAGTGCTTATACTTCTCATCACTAAAGAAGTTATACGTTAGGGTATCAATTAGCAATCCACCAAATTTAAACCCTTTGTTGTTTTTCCAAGCTCGAATCATTCGACAAACATTTTGGTAATGAGCATTCGTCATATCAATCATGACTTCAGCTTCTATCATCTCCGGAATTGGATTTGTTTTTTTCCAACTTCCTCCGTTATTGCTGTCCGGATAATCAAAAGCTCCGTCTGATCGTTCAAAAACAGGACACACTTCAATCTCGCATTTAGCACTTTTCATACTGACAACTACAACTTGTCCGTCGCCACGTACAATTGTATTAGGATAAATTTCTTTGATTCTTCCTTTAACCTCTTGTAGCAACTGCGATTGAACATTTTCTGATCGAGAATCGAAATCCTTTTTCACTTCAGCTGGCAAGATAAAAAGCATGTCCATATCACTAATACCTTTGATCGCTGTCTTTCTCCCTAATGAGCCAACGATATGACCATGATCTTCATCGCTCTCTTCCTGCCAATATGAGCTGTTTAATTTATTGACGATACGATAATATGGATCGTCATCACTCGATTCATCCTCTTGATCTTCTACTTCAGATTCCGTACCATCAACATTTAACTTTTCTACGTTAATAGCCAGACTTTCTACAAACGTTTTAAATGAATCTTTTAACATGCTCTCTTCTCCTTCACACTATATAGTCAATTAATAATTGGAACAAATAAACGATAATAATGAGGACAATTAAGGTCACCAGAAGAAGAAGCATGATTTTATATATACCTGGAACTTTATCTTTCCAGAATTTAAACTTAAGCTCATCATTCATCCATTCAATTTGTGATTCCCCAAAAAATTTGATGTGTGCGAGTGTGTGCGAAAAAAAGATTTGTTTAGATATAGATAATCGACTGTAATCATTCATGATACGAGTTAGTTCAGGCTTATGACGTTCATAATCGAAATGTGTTTCACTTTTAGCTGCAAGATATAACGCTTTCAGATCATCATGTAAGCGTGTTAAAGCTTTACCAGAGTCGTTATATGCGTTTTTTTCACCATCATATTGAGTAATAGTGTACGAAATAATACTGATTATTACTAAAGCCAATGAGATCAGATCACTATAAGGAATGTCTGATTTCCATAATTGAACTACTCCGATAGATACGCCTATCAAAGCAATGAACCTTGGAAATTTTTCGATAATATCATACGTAGATAGATGCTTCTTTGCCCCAAAGTAAATGTTGTATCCGCGGGATGCTAAAAGTTTCAAAAATTCTTCCCTACTCAAACAATCCACCTCTTTCAAACTAGTCATATATAAAAAAAGCTTCGAGGGTCGATTGCTTAAGTCGAATCTCAAAGCTTTGTCTCGATTTCTAGAAAGAAACTGATTTCGAGAGAATTACAATAAAGAATAGAATTTGTCCCCTGCTCTCTCCGTCTAATGTGAGAAGCAGTTGATTAGCATGTATGTCATATTAAAACTTTAATTTTGAGAGCAACCAGTCACTACAATCTTCAAGATCCTCAACCATTATCTAGGCTCACTCACTTATACGCTAAGAGAACCAATGGATAATAGTACGAATAAGCATTTCAATATCTTGAATAAGTTCAGATGCTCCTTCTTTGGTATCTGGGTAATCTCTTAATTCCGGTAAAACAATCTGATGAATAAATAGAAGGATAGCTATAACGGGGTTTACTTTTACTTGGGTTTGATCGGCAGGGGCATCTGTGATTTCCTCAACGGATGCTTCTATAACTTCATGGTTATTCGCTCCATAATCAAAATCTATTTCTTCGATTTTGATTGCTTCAGGAAAAACTTCTTGGAAATCGGTAACGAGTTTAGAAAATGAGCTGAAAATAGGATCAGGAATAATCGACTCATAATTTCTAGCCAATTCTGCGGCTCGCAAAGTAGCGCTTAGCATACTTGTCGCATTCGAAGCAAAAACACTTTGATACTGTTCAAATATTTGATGTCCAGGCTGTTCTATACCTTCAGTCATTTTAAGCATTTCTTCAATACCATTATTTTTGAAGGTCTGAGCCAAGTTATCTAAAGTACGAGCATGCTGTGATACCACATCCAGATGAATAAAAGAGGCTTGAATACCCAAAGGATCGGTTGGGATCGATCCCCCTCCCATATCAAACTGCGAAAGCCCTAATCCTTTGATAGAGTCTTGATGATCGCTAATCATTTTTATAGCGCCTGTATCAAAATTTACAGGCTGGATCTGCTTGAGAACATCCATAGCCCCTAATATGCTTGGGTCAATTTCAAAATTCTTCATGAACTCTCCCCACCTTTTCCGAATGTGTGTTCCTACCCTCTTCCTTATACGATTGCTTAATTAAATGCGTTTCACGATTTTCTACATTTCTAAAAGAAGTTCTACTACTCAATTTTCCGCACAATTTTCTGTCTGAAGAATACAACCCGCCCTCTCCGCTATAAGATCAAAACATCGTCGCTCGTATTTAATTCATTTCAGCATTTTGCACGCATAGTTAAAATATCTGCCGTCTCATACAATAAGATTATACCAACCAAGGAGGAGTTACATGAGAAAAGAAGAGATCATTGCTCAAGCAAAAGCGGATGGCATTGTATTAAGCCGGTCGCAACTCGAAAGATATATTCAAAATGGACTATTAATCGGACATCGACAAAGTGAAGGATATAAAAAGGGCGTCGTTTCTTTTTTCCCAAACGCTATGGATACAATCCGCTTTATCGCAGAGTATACCAAAACATATAAACTCAAAAAGAACACAGACCTGCTCTTTCTGCTTTTTTGGAATGGATTCCCTGTTGACGAAGACAAATTAAAACGTGAGCTGGTTGAATATCAATACACGCTAAATTGGGTATTTCACAAAATCAGCAAAGAACGTGAAGATTCTTCCAAATTGGAAACCATGCTTGATCGTTTATGGGACGATGATAAGAAGCTGATTCAAAAAAAACCTGGAAGACCCAGTAAACAGGTACAAGCCGAACAAAAGAAACTAGAGGCCCATTACCGTATGGAATACAAACTGTTTATGACGTTTATTAGAGATGGATTTTTGAAGAAGTCGATCGCTTGGGAGGCCGTTGAAGCGTTTTTCAAAGTCCATGTTCCCTTTGTTTATCTAGACCTTAAAGGTTTATATGTACAACTGCTGGATGTGTCTAAGAGTTTTAAATGGATCTCTCATTCTGATCCCATCGATTTTCTTCTATTAAAAAAAACCGTAGGACTGCTTCAACATTATCAAACAGAATTATATGTGCTTGGCCAAATTTCCTTCTTAGATCCTACAGGAGAGATGAATCGGCAACATCGAGCAGGGTGGCTGGGACAAGATCCGGAATTCACACGATTTGCTTTAATTTTGATACTTGCAAGTAGACAACTTCCGCAGTTGCATCATATGCTACAGTCTAAAGAACTAGAAACTTTCGCTGCGCAGGTCAAGCTTATGTTAAATAACGCAACAAACTTGGAAGGAGGAGTAGAACATGAGCCACGTGCAGCTGTTGATCGGTGATACTCATACAGTCGATCTCCCGAACTTCGTCATTTATATGATGATTGCACTTATTCTGCATGGAATCTGGAGTATCAAACGCTAGTATGCTTAAAATATGAAAAAAACTGAATACCTCTTCTTTTAAACGCTTCACCTTTATACGCCACATAGTGACTCTTCGCCTTTCGATTCGTAAACACAAGAACTACGAGCCAACCTGGCTCACTGATTCCCTACTTATACTGATTAAAAGAACAAAAAAGAAGCTATTATCACTTTATAAAGTGATAATAGCTTCTTTTGATAGATTTCAAAAAATAAATTCTTTGCGTCCCCAATCCGTCCCCAACTCATCTATTATTTCACTTCAAACCCTGCCGTACCAGCAGCGCCACAGCCTCCACATGCACCGTCTGCGGGAACATATCCACCGGCTGAACCTTCACCGTTTTAAACCCGCCGTCCTCCAGCACCCGCAAATCGCGCGCCAGCGTCGCCGGGTTGCACGACACGTAAACAACCCGCTCCGGCCTCATCTCCAGAATCGTCTCCAACAGTCGCGGATCGCAGCCTTTGCGCGGCGGATCGACCACGATCACTTCCGGCGTAATCCCCTGCTCTTTCCAACGCGGAATCACGTCCTCGGACGCGCCAACCTCGAACTCCGCATTCTCGATCCCGTTCAGCTTCGCGTTCTTCCGCGCATCTTCGATCGCTTCTTTCACGATCTCGACGCCGTACACCCGCTTTGCTTTCTGCGCGAGGAACAGCGAAATCGTCCCAATGCCACAGTACGCGTCGATAACCGTCTCGTTCCCCGTCAGCCCCGCATACTCCAACGTTTTGCCGTACAACACTTCCGTCTGCGCCGGATTAACCTGGTAAAAGGAACGGGCCGAGATCGCAAATTTCACGTCGCCGATGTAATCGTGAATGACCTCTTCGCCCCATAGCACGGTTGTCACGTCGCCGAAGATCACGTTCGTCTGACGCGTATTCACGTTCTGGCAGATGCTTTTCACGCCCGGAACCCGGCTGCGAATCTCTTCGACCCAATCTTCGACGCACGGCAAACGATCGCCGTTCGTGACTAGCACGACCATCTTCTCTCCTGTCGCAAAAGCCACCTTCACCACGACGTGCCGCAGCAAGCCGCGTCCGCTCTCTTCATCGTAAGCGCTGATTCCCAGCTCGCGCCCGATGCTTTTGACCGTTTCCACCATCTCGTCGTTCGCTTCATGCTGGATGATGCACGTCTCCATATCGACGATCCGGTGACTGCCGCGCGCGTAGAAACCGCCGATCAGGCGGCCGTTTTCCTGTCCCATCGGCACCTGCGCCTTGTTGCGGTAGCGCCACGGTTCGCTCATGCCGAGCGTCTGGGGAACCAGCACGCCGCCTTCTTCCGCATCAAAAGGCCGCACGTCCAGCTTCCCGATCCGCTGCAAGCTGTCCGCGACCTGCTGGCGTTTCCAATCCAGCTGCGCCGCGTAATCCATATGCTGGATCTGGCATCCGCCGCAGCGGTCGTAGATCTCGCACGGCGCTTCGACGCGGGACGGACTGGCTTCGACCAGCGTCTGCATTTTCGCGTATCCGTACTGCTTTTTCGTTTTCAGCACTTTCGCCGAGATTTTCTCGCCTGGCAAAGCGCCGGGAACGAACAGCGTATATCCGTCCGCGCGACCGACTCCTTCGCCGTCATGATTCATGCCGATGATGTCGAGCGTGACTTCGTCGTTTTTGGCTACCGGAAGGCCCGTGATCTCCGCAGCTGCCGGCCGGGAACCTCCGCGTCCTCGCGAACCGCTGCCTCCCCTTGCATGTCCGGCAGAGCCTGGAGCCGAATTCCGCTTACCGCCCTGACTCCCGTTTCTCGCCGCGCCTCCACGGTTATGATTGTTCTTCATTATATATATTCACTTCTTTCGCTCATATTGATCGTTTGCCTTGTCCGACTTCATTACACTTTTACATCAGACAAAATACTATTCTTAAGACGTGTTGTAAAAAATACAAGATTATTGCCGCATCTTCTATATGTCGTACCGCCAAGCTGTATCTATGACAACATTTTCGCTTAATCCTACTTCCATTGAGCCAAAAATGCCGATAATCTTGCATTTTTTACAACACGGCACGCTATCTGGCTTTTAATAGGCAAAAAATCCTGTAAAAACTGCAACTTCACTCACTGCCGCGACTGCCGCGTTTTCAGCCTGCTATTTCGGACAAATTCGCGGGAGAAGTTCCGAACATACGCCTCACACCCAACTTCTTTTTCCAGGCACGCAAAAAAGGAGGATTTCCGTCGCCCGGCTGCTTGTCGCCGTCCGTGCGCGGTCCTTCCTCCCGTATTGTAACACGTTCCTTCCGGCAGACGCACGCATTTCCTCCATGCTTCTACCGAGAAACGACGATTCCTTTTCAAGCCTGTTCCCGCCGCAACGGCAAGAGTTTACGTGAACACTCTCAGATGATGCGGCAGCACTTCGAACACGCCCGGCAGTTTGCCGCCGAGTTCGCCGTCCAGATTGAGCAGCACGTTGTTCGGCGACGTCACTTCCAGGCGCTTCGTGCGGAAGTACAGCACGTTCGGATCGTTGAAATGATCGCCGCGCTGCGCCATCGAGACGACGCGGATAAACTCGGCCAGATTGCATTTTTTGAGCGCGATGACGTCGAGCAATCCGTCGTCGATCCGCGCGTCGGGCATCAGCTTCTCGAAGCCGCCGACGGAATTCGTGTTGCCGATCAGGAAAATCATGAATTCGCCTTCGATCGGATCTTGGCCTTCGGCGTCGATCTTAAGCTGCATCGGCGACAGGTTGACCATCTTCTCGACGCCTTTGAAGTAGTAGGCAAGCTGCCCGATCATCGTTTTGAGGCGGCTCGGAACCTCGTAGGTCAGTTCCGTCAACGAGCCGCCGCCCGCGATGTTGATGAAATAGCGGTCATTGGCGCGCCCGACGTCGATCGGACGCGACTCGCCGCGCAGGACGAGGTCGCAATAGTCCTCCCATTGACGGGAAATGCCAAGCGCCCGCGACAGATCGTTCGTCGTGCCCAGCGGGAATATGCCCAGCTCCGGACGGTGCTCCTGGTCCGCCAGGCCGTTGACGACTTCATAGATCGTGCCGTCGCCGCCTGCGGCGATGACGATATCGTAGCCGCGCTGCGCCGCATCGACGGCTGCGCGCGTCGCGTCGCCCTCGCCGGTCGTCGCGTGCACCGTCGTCTCGATTCCGCCTTCGTCGAGGCGCTGCAAAATATCCGGCAATCGCCGCCGCATTTCCTCGCGCCCGGACGTCGGATTATAGATCAACCTCGCTCTTCTCATCTGTCAAACTCCACCTGTTCCTTATAAGTTCTTGCCGCTTCCATCTCGAACCGCCAAAAAAGCGCGAGAAGTGACGGCCGCCGATACACCTTGAAGCGAAGGTCGCCCGGAAGGGACCTTCGCTTCATCGTTGCCTATCCTTAATTGTCCGTTTGCCGCTTTGCTTCGACCGAAGCCGACAGCTCTTCGACCTGCCGCTCGATCCAGACCGGAAGCAGCGGGTGAGGCAGCAGCGCCTCGCCCGTATATCCGTACGTTAACCCCTCAAGTTTTCGAGGAATCACCGTTTGCAGGAAATAGCCCGTACTCAAGAACAACGGAGCGATCAGCACGCGGCGTCCTTTTTCCGTCCACTCCTGCGCTTTGACCCGCACGTTATCGGGATTGAGCAGCGCATAATCGCAAACCAAGCCGCTGGTTTCGCCGACGCGCTTGGCAAGCGCCGCCGCTCCCGACTCCCAGCGCTGCCGGAAGCCGTCGTGGATGCTGCCGTGCCCGACGAGCAGAATCGCTTCGCGCTCCGGATCGACCGAGGCCGGAGACACTTTGTCCCAGACCATGCGCGCCACGTCCGGATCATCGCCCATCGGTCGCCCGACGTGCATGCGCGCGGCGATTCGGAACGGCTCAAGATCCGTTTCCTTATCCGGCGCATCCTTGATGCCCAGCGCGTATTCGATCTCGTCGATATGCGTGCTTCCCTCCGACACGAACAGCATCACGGCCAAAATATCCGTTACGCCCTCCGCTTCGAGCGCGTCGATGCCGTGCTGAATCGACGCGTCCTCCACATTGCCCAGAAACGATACCGCGACCGGCATATGTTCCTTAACCCGTACTTCGCCGGCCGCTTCCTCGACCGCCTGCACCCATTCCGGCTGCGGCGAACCATGGCTGATAATCAGCGCGCCCGCTTTTGTCATAGGCGCTTAACGTCCCAGACGTTCGAGCGACATTTTGTAGCCGTCGTTGCCGTAGTTCAGGCAGCGTTTCACGCGCGAGATCGTCGCCGTGCTGGCACCGGTCTCGGCTTCGATCTGGTTGTACGTGCTGCCTTTGCCGAGCATACGCGCGACTTCCAGACGCTGCGAGAGCGACTGAATTTCATTGACCGTGCACAGATCGTCGAAGAATACGTAGCATTCCTCCAGATCCTTGAGCGTCAGAATGGCCTCGAACAATTGATCGACCGTTTTATCGTTTAACTTTTTCAGTTGCACTGAAAGATCATCCCCTAATGTGTACTGGTTATGCTGCCGTGTATAAAAGCAAAGCGGTCAAGCGCCGGATTTTCCCATGCGACAAAACGCTTTCGGTACTGCGATTCGCGTCCGAAGACCCGATATTTTCACTACTTTACCATTGTAGCGGTACAAGTTACGTTTTTCAAGCGTTAACGGTTTCACGCGACGCAGGCCGAACGGACAGAAGCAAGCACGACTCCTTGATCTGCTCGCATCGTACTTACACAGTGTCCGTCACATGCATACTTTCAGCTTCCGTTTTATGGACAGGCTTCCTGTTACTTAAACCATCCCCTGCGCCAAAACCACCCGATCATGCCTCCCGCCAGGAACACCATCGCGCCTAATATAATGAAGTAACCGTATTTGAAATGAAGCTCCGGCATATTGTCGAAGTTCATTCCGTAAATGCCCGCAATCAGCGTCAAAGGCATGAATACCGTCGTAATCACCGTCAGCGTCTTCATAATGCCGTTCATCCGGTTCGAGTTGAGCGAGATGTAACTGTCGCGCAGATCGGCCGTCATTTCGCGATTGGACTCCAGCATCTCCGACAGTTTCAGCAAATGATCGTAGACGTCGGTAAAATATACCCGGTATTCGTTCGAATCGTCCACATGCTGCGAGTTGATGATCCGGTACAGCAAGTCGCGCATCGGCACGACCGTATGATGCAGCTTGAGCAGTCGCGATCTCAGATCGAACACTTGCGCGAGCAGCTTGTCGACCGACTCCCTGCGTCCCTTTTCCTCCAGATCCGCAAGCTCGTCTTCGATGCCGAACACGCACGGAAAATATTCGTCAACCAGCGCATCCAGCACCAGATAGGCGGCGGCTACGGGATTGGTCTTTTTCGTCGGATCTTCCGCACGCGTACAGATCCGATCCCAGGCTTCATCCACTTCCTTCATCCGGTCAAAATGGAACGTCACGAAAAACGTGCGGCCGATGAACATGTCGACTTCGCCCGCTTCCTTGCCGCCTTGCTCGAGCGCATGGGTGATCAGGAACACGTATTTTTCGTGCGGGTCCATTTTGGGACGCTGCACGTCGTTCAAGCAATCTTCGATCTCAAGCGGGTGAAAATGAAAATAATCGCTGAGCAGCTCGGTTTCTTTGGCGGTCGGCGCCATGAAGTCTGCCCAAAACCAGCGAAACTTGGTCGGGTCCAGCTCCGTCAGCGGAATATCCAGTTGTACTTTATGGTCATGCGTGACTGCCAACGTCCGGATCACGGCAGACGCCTCCTTTTTCAATATCAAACTGCGCGGCTTGTCTATGGAACATTTCCTGTACGGTTACGCTCGAAATCTCGCCGCGCAAAGCTTCTCTATCTTAATCCTTCGCCAAGCCGCTTGCAATCTGCCGATGGTCGGACTTCCCCTAACAAAACCTGCTATAGACGGCAAAAAAGCGATTTTGTTATACTTTTGTTATTCATGCAACTCAATCGAGCGGAGGACCCCTTCATGGCGAAAAAAGTAACGATGCAGCACATTGCCGACCAGCTCGGTGTATCCAAATTCGTCGTCTCCAAAGCCCTTTCGGGCAAGGACGGCGTAAGCGAAGCCACCCGCGAACGGGTCATTCAGGCTGCTTCGCAGCTTGGTTATTTTACGCAACCTCGCGGCTACGGACAAAATCGCAAGCAGCCGGCGGCTCCCGAAGCTTCCAATCGGCAGTCCGTCCTGGTACTCATGCCGAATGTGCGCTTCCAAACGGCAGGCTCGCTCTACTGGGGCCGCATTTTGAACGGAGTAACCGAAGCATTGGAAAGCCACGGACTCGGCGTCGTCATTATTTCCGAACAACGCGCAGACGCCGTGACAAGCATTTTGAATCCGGACGGTTTTCTCGGCTTGATCGGCATCGGACAAATCTCGACGCCTCTATTATTGGAAGTTCATCGCATCGGCCTGCCCATGGTGCTCGTCGATCACGAAGACCCGCTGATCCCGGCCGATACCGTCTTTGCCGGAAACGTCGACGCCAGCGCCCGCCTGACCGGCCACCTCATCGGAAGCGGCCACCGCAAGCTCCATTTTCTCGGCAACACCGGCTTCTCCTGCAGCTTCCGCGACCGTTGGATCGGCTACCGGACCGCGATGGAAGAACACGGCTTGCCCGTACAAGACGTCAACGATCCGTTGAATCATCTGGAAGGAATCGACGGCGCCGTCTACGAACCTGAATTGCGTCAATGGCTCGCCAAACGCAAAAAACAAGGCACGCTCCCGACCGCGCTCGTCTGCGCCAACGACGACGTCGCCTTAGTCGCGCTGCGCAACCTGGAACCGCTCGGCGTCCGCGTCCCCGAAGACGTATCCTTGGTCGGCTTCGACAACATTCACGAATCCGGCGGCGGCACCTCCCCGGAACTCACAACCGTCCACGTCCCCAAAGAAGCCATGGGCCGCCGCGCAACGCTCCGCCTGCTGGAACGAACCCGGGACCCCAAAGCTCCTTCGGAAAAAATCCTGATCGCTTCCGAACTGGTCATGCGAGCGTCGGTAGCGGAATTGCGGACGGAAACCGAAACGATCATGGAAGAATAAAATCGTAACGCAGTACCCCAATCGCTTAAGCTGTTAGGTTAGCCCCTTGCAAACCCGCTTGAACCGTGCGCGCCTTCAAACCTGGCCGGAAACGAGACTCTAACGGAACGCATATCCTTTAGCCGCGCTTTTCGAAGGTGTTTTGATTTTTAACGGAACAGAGAGGCGCTTAGACGAAAAAAAGCGGCCCAAAGACTTAAAATTCCCGCTTTTTCGTCTCTAAACGTCACCTCGCTCCGTTAAAAATCTCAAACGCGCAATTTGGCCTTCTAATCGTCCGCTGGTTCCGTTAGAGGTTTTAACGATCTATTGTGCCATTTCATAAGCACCCCTATCCATTCAAAAAAAGCTGTCCCAAAAATCACTTTGGGACAGCCTTTTTCTATCCTTGCCCTTTCTCTTCCTACCTTTCCCAAAGAAAATCCGTTCGCGCAAAGCGTCGAGCGTAGGGCGGAGGGGAAAATTTAGCGAAATACAGGATTTCGAAGAAAACCTGCGGTAACATAAGTGAAAATGTTGGCCTTTGAACTCGGAAAATTCCTTAGTTAAATCCCATCCATTTTCCGAGTGAGACAGCGTCTTGAGCAAATTTTCCCCGCAGCCCGGAGCGCCCCCGCTTCCTACCGAACAGGGTTTTCCCCTTTCTCCAACCTCACCAACATCTCCAAACAAGCCCGACTATTATGATACGGACATTTCCAAGCCCCGAGCTTCGGATTCTCCACGTTCGGTACCCGATCGTTCGACACGCTCCAATACCATTCCCCGTTTTCCCGATCCACGATATGGTTGCGGATAAAGTCCCACGAACGTCCTGCCGCTTCGCGGTATTTCTCTTCCCCGCTCAACTGGTACGCGTTATAGAACCCGACCATCGCTTCCGCCTGCGGCCACCAGTCCTTCGCGTCGTCGACCAGCGCCCCGCCTTCCGCTTCGTTCCACAGCCCGCCGTCCTGATCGACGCCGCGCTCCAACACCGCACGCGCCATTTGCAAAGCCACGCCGTGCACCCGCTTCGTCAACGCTTCGTCGCCCAGCACCTCCGCCGCCTCATACAACAGCCAGCTGCCTTCGATGTCATGCCCGTACGAGACATGATCCGATTTGCTGTCCCAGGCATCGTCGAAGAACAGCAGGAAATGCCCGGTTTGCGAATCGACGATATGCTTCAACGTGACTTCGAGCAGATCGTTCAGCGCGGCTTTCAGCTCGTCCGACGGCCAGACGCGATACAGATTCGTATACCCTTCCAGCACATGCAGATGCGTATTCATCGACTTTTTCTCGTTCAGATCTTTGCCGCTCAAGCTCAAATCGCCCGTTTCCGACCAATCCCGCGCATGCGCTTCGATATACCCGTCATACTGCGGATCACGGCTGTATTTTTCCAACAATCCGAAGATGCGACGACATTCCTCCAGAAGCTCCGCGCGCAGTCCGTCTTCCGGTTCGCCCGCCGCTTCCAAAGCCATCGCATATTCGCTCAGCGCGTAGATGACGAAAGACTGCCCGTATACCTGCTTTTTCTCTTCCGACGGTTTCCCGTCCGCCGACAGCATCCAATAATAACCGCCGTGCTCAAGATCCTCGAAGTTCGACCGCAAATACCGATAAGCACGCGCCGCCATATCCAGATACGCAGCCGTTTTGTATCTGCGATACGCTGCGGCAAATGTCCACAAAATACGCGCGTTCAGCACCAAGCTGCGATCCGCTTCGGCATGCACGCTCAAGTCCGCCCCAATCTCGCCGACAAATCCGTTATCTCCCGGCGAAGGCGCGTTTTTCAGCCAAAAGGCCAGGATATTGTCTCGCAGTTCCTCTTCCAGCTGTGCCTTCCACTCCCGATCCAAACGAGCAAGCGTCATTCAAATCCTCCGTTCAATTTTTGTTATGTTTTAGTTAGCAAAAATATAATAAATAATATGATATTGTTATAACCCTTTTTGCAAACGGATTCAAGGATAAATGCTACTTTCCTATCCCTATACAAGATTTTGATAACGGATACATAGAAAATTCGTTAGTCTATGATCAAAAAAACCGATCTCCATCGTTTAGATGGAAATCGGCATCCTTTATTTATTGTCCCAAGATCGTAGCCAACGAAGCTGTCGCTTCCATATAGAACGATGACCCTTCTTCATTTTCGGGAATCACCAAGTGGAAGGTATAAGCACTGCCGTCTTGCGCTTCCCACACGATATAATCCTGAACTTCCTCCGCGCTGCTGCCTTGCAGGAACAACGAAGCGTTCATCATCGGGCTTTCGACCAGCGTATCGCTGCCGTATTCTTCCACGGTTCCGCCGGCCTGTTCAAGCTTGGCCGTGCCTTCGGTGCGGAGTTCATCCAGGTTGAAGTCGGCAGGAAGTTTCTCGATCTCCGCATAATAATCCGGATTTTCGGTTAACGTCATACGCCCGGTCGCGGCATCCAACGTGTAGCCATCCAGCACATACAACGAATAGCCGTCTCCGGTCTGCAACTCTCCGGTGAGTGTCTGCGGCTCCCCGTCTCCGACCGTAAAGGTTTCCGTAGCCGGGCGGTCCGAGGAAGCTGTGTCCCCATCGCCGGATGCGCCTCCGTCTGCTCCCGATGTCGCTGCCTTTTCCAAGGACTGAATCTCAAGCTGCGGCACATCGCTGCCTTCGATCGCACGTTCCACATAGTCAAACGAGATCGTATCCCCTTCGTTCAGACCTTCAAGTTGGGAGGACACGCCTTCCGCCAATTGGAAAGAAGTCGGGGTTCCGTCCATGTTGACTTCAATCGTGTGCGTATCGCCTTGTCCGTTATATTCGCCGGTTGCCGAAATGATTTCTTCATCCGGTGTGTCCGGCTCGGCAGGCTCTGTCGTCTCATCCGGCGTCGTTTCGGCAGGCGGTTCTTGGGTCGCGGCCGTCTCGCCCGGTTCGGGAGCCGGCGCATTCGCTTGTCCGCAGGCTGTCAGCGCGATCGTCAACAGCAGCGCGGAGGCCAAGCTCATCATTTTAACGGGTTTGTTCATGGTTGACACCTCCAACTTTTTATATACCCCATATTCGAAGCGCAGCACTTCATCAACGTTTGTCCGCCTCAGTTTTCCGACATGACGGTATCTGCTTGAATGGACGACAACGAGGTAAGCGCCGGTGTCAAAAAGGTCTCGGAAGCTTCGCCGCTCGGGGCATGCACGCGGAAAATATAACCGTTTTCTCCTTCCGGTTCCCAGACGACGTAATCGTGCAGTCCGTCCTCGCCCGATACCTGAAGCAGCAGACGGGCGCCGTACATCGGGCCTTCAGCCAATTGATCGTCCGCGTACTCCTGAACTTCGCCGTATTCCTGAAGTTCATTCGTCCCTTCGACTCTCAGCTCGTCCAGATTAAAATCCGACGGCAGCTTTTCGATCTCCGCGTAATACTGTGGATAAGCGGTCAGATATAGTTTATTTTCGCCAGCATCGAACGTATACGCATCGAATGCGTAGAGCGAATATCCGTCGCCTTGCTGAAGTTCGGCCGTGCGTTTATCGGGCATCCCTTCGCTCATCATCTCAAACGTTTCGGTTGCCGGGCGAGCAGAAGCCTCGGCTTGCTCGTGATCTTCGCCAGTTTCCGGAACCACTTCTTCATCCGGCGTGTCCGATTCGGCAGGCTCGATCGTGTTATCCGGCGTCGTCTCAACGTTGGGTTGCTGAGTCGTATTTGTCGGTTCCCCCGTTTGTCCGGAAGTCGGGGCGTTCGCTTGTCCGCAGGCTGTCAACGCGATCGTGAACAGCAGCGCGGAGGCCAGACTCGTCATTTGGGCAGGTTTGTTCATGTTCAACACCTCCACTCTTTTAGACGAGCCTTGGCAAACAGATGTTACAGTTTTACGGCGAAAAGAAAAAAAGCCCGCCGGAGCATCCGGCAGGCTTTAACTTTATGAGACAAGCTACTAGAACAACAATTTGAAGATCAATCCCGACATCACCGCAACGATCGGAATCGTAATAAACCAAGCTACGACGATTCGGCCGGCCATTCCCCATTTCACGGCACGGAAGCGCTTAGCCGCGCCTACTCCGAGGATCGAGGAAGTTGCCGCGTGCGTCGTACTGATCGGCAAATGCAGCAATGTTGCCGTGAAGATAACGGAAGCGGAAGACACGTCGGCCGCAAAACCGTTCATCGGCTCGATTTTGAAAATTTTCGTACCGAGCGTCTTGATGATTTTCCATCCGCCTACCGAAGTCCCGAGCGCCATCGCCGTAGCGGCAGCGAGTTTGACCCACAGCGGAGGCTCAAGCGAACTCCACTGGTCGGCCGAAATCAGCGCAAAAGTCATGATGCCCATCGCTTTTTGCGCATCGTTCGTGCCGTGCGCGAACGATTGAAGCGCCGCCGTCAAAATCTGCATCGAGCGGAAGCCCTTGTTCACCGTATGCGGGCTGCGTCGGCCGAGCGTCCATTTGAGCACCATCATAATGATGTAGCCGACGACGAACGCGATCAACGGCGAGAATATCAAGGCTTCGACGATTTCGAGGAACCCTTCCCAATTCACACTGTCCGCGCCTGCCCCGACGAAGACGGCACCGGCAAGCGCACCGATCATGGCATGTGAAGACGAAGACGGAATGCCGAACCACCAGGTCGCCAGGTTCCAGATAATGGCCGCGATCAGCGTAGCGATCACGATCTCGATCCCGTTATCCAGCTTGGTGGGGTCCGCGATGCTTCCCCCGATCGTTTTGGCGACGCCGGTGAAGGTGATCGCCCCGAGGAAGTTCATGATGGCCGCCATCAAAATGGCGGTACGGGGTTTCAGTGCGCGAGTGGATACGGACATCGCGATCGCATTGGCCGTATCGTGAAATCCGTTAATGAAGTCGAATGCGAGTGCAAGAAAAACGACCACCGCAAGGACGATAAAAGTTGTTTCCATAGTATTTTGACCGCACGAAGAAAGACGGCTTCGCTGCATCCGCAGTCTTTGCAAATGCCGTGCCGCTGTCCTTTTACGAAATTGCTGCCGATCGATGGACAATGCCCCCGCGCGAAAGCCGAATTCCGGAAAAAGCGGTCTTGACCTCCTTTAGCCCTAAAATGGCAGGCTCCGCTTAGGAGTTGCTCATAATGATGGTTTCCAGAATATCGGCAACATCTTCGCAGTTGTCGGTCGTCGTCTCGAGACGCTCGTAAATTTCTTTGCGTTTGATCAATTCGATCGGGTCGCTTACCGTCGCAAAAAGTTCCGTGATACAGGTACGCAGCAGCTGATCGCCTTGGTTCTCCAGATCGTTCAGGCGGATCGTGTACTCGCGAATCGCCAGCAATTTCTTCTGCGACAACAGATGAATCGCCTTCTGAATTTCGTAAGCCGACTCGCGCAGAATCTCGCCGAACTGAATCATATATTGGTCCGGCTGGCCCAGGTTGTACATGTAGAAACGCGAAGCTGTCGCTTCCAGTCCGTCCAATACATCGTCAAGCGTGGTTGCCAGCTTCAGGATGTCGTCTCGCTCAAGCGGGGTGATGAACGTCTTATTAAGCTCGGTAATGATGGTATGCGTAAATCCGTCACATTTGGATTCATAATCTTTCATATCTTTGACAAAGACATTAACGTCCTTCAGATCCGCTACATGCTTGGAAAAGTAGTCCGCGGCTTGTACGATCGTGTCCGCCATGTCTTCGAGTGTTTGAAAGAAAATATCCTTCTTTTTTGCACGCATTTTAAAACCCCTTTTCAAATTTTCAAAACCAAAAACGGGCAAGGCTTTGAAGTCGCTTCTACGACCTCCATCATTTTATCACAACGATGTAAGGGATTAAAGAAAACTTATGCCGATTTTCACACTGTTTTTACATGAATATCGACTATTTTTAACAAAAATCGCGTTCATGCTGCTGTTCGGTCTTATTTTTGAGTTCCGGAACTCTTCAAGTCCTGATTTCACTTTACAGTCCGTTCATGAAATGAACCTTAAAAAGACAACGCACTTGAAAAGAAAAACAACAAAAAAACCGGAAGCTCCAAAGCTACCGGTCAATTGTAAGCGGTGAAAATCAAGCAGCAAGAGCATCTACTAGACCCTTGCCTTGCAAATTGATTGCATCACGGATCACGTTTTCAAAAACGAAACCGTCCGTATTAGATCGTCCAGTGCTGCCAATAGCCTTGGCAATTCTGCACGATACGTTAAATCGTCCAGTGCTGCCAATCGATCTCGCTCTTATGCCGATCCTGAAGCCAGCGCTTCGTAATATCGAGCAGTTGGCGACGGTGCGGGCCGGATGAATACGTATGGTCGGCCTGGAAAATGATCTCCTTGTCGCAACGGGAATCTTCGCGCGTCCAGAACAGCTTTTGATAGAGGAAAGCGTAATCGACCGGAATGACGTCATCCGACGTTCCGTGCACGACCAACACATCGCCGTAGAATTTCCCGGCTTCCTGGAACGGCTGGAACGCACCGAGCGATTCGAAGAATACCGGCGTGAACGAGTAACCCAGGAAATCGGCGCTGCCGGTGCGAACCGATTCGTCGTAACGCTCACGTCCCGTAATTTTCACGATATCATTGAAGGGATAGCCCACCGCCGACCACAATGCCAGACTTTTCACCCGGCGATCCCGCACAGCAGTCAACAGCGCGACCGCTCCGCCAAGACTGTGTCCGATCAGCGTCACGCGGCTGGGATCAATGTCGGCGCAGGTCATCGCGTAATCGAGCACCGTGCGCGTCTGAAGAATCATCGACTCTATACCTTCTTCGCCGTAAACGCCATCACTTTCTCCGCACCCGATATAGTCGAAACGGACAACCAGTTGCCCTTCGGCAGCCAGCTCGCGAGCCGTCGTGACGAACAGCCGATCTACACCGATCCGACTCCCCACAAATCCGTGGCAAATGACCGTTAACGGAAGACGTCCCTCCGGGCTTTCGGATGTCGGGTAGTGAATCGTAGCGGTCAAATCGTGTTTGTCGTGGCGGATCAGAATCTGGCGTTCCATAGCAGCAGCCTCCCTAGTTTTTAATCCCTAGTTAATTAGTATGAATTATTCTTATCTTACGCGTGCAAGGTTCTTTTGTCAATTCCGAGTTTATCACATGGTTTTATTAAAAGATTCAGATGTTCCGTCGCCCGTAGACCGTCTTTCAGGATTACGCTATGCTAGAGTGAGTACGCATACACCTTGAAAAGCATGCTTGCTTGGGAGGAACCGCTATTGAGCCATTACCGTTACGGCGTGCTGAAGGCCCGGGCGATTCGTTCGATTCACGGGTTCGGCAACCAGCCGCATTTTCATATCTGCTTGCAAGACGATCGCGGAACCCGCTACCGGGCGTCGATCAATATCAAGTCCAAATCCTATCCGTCCGAGCTGCTCTACTGGATCGGCCCTTGTGCGCCTGAAGAGAACGAAGCTTTGAAGGCATTGCCCGGCGGATTTACCCCGATCGAACATCCTCTTCCGGTGAGCGGGCTGGATTTCATCCGCCGTCCGCTGTTCCGCCAAGAAGATCTGGTTCCGCTACCCGCGAGCCTGCCCGGACCGGATAATGATTTGAACGAAAAAATCGTGGCTCTCGTCGATACTGCGGTTCTTGCCAATGGAGATCTGTATGTATTCGGAGATGCTTGGGGCCCCGAGGCCGGAACGCCTGACTACTACTTCGGCTTCCGGCCGGGTCGCGGTCTGCACAATATTCATATGAACCAGGGCAATGCCCGTCCTTTTCACGGCGACAACGGCATATTTCGGGACGGAGCGATTCTGGTGCATTTTGCCGAGGAAGATCATTGGATCGGGCTGTTTCTCGCCTTTCAGTCCCAATCATGGGAGACGGACGAACAAGGACACGATCTAAATTGAGGATTGTTACTTTTGCAGAAATAAGGGGATGTTAAATTTGAGCGTCAGAAAAAAAATCCGCGAGATCAACTCGATCCGCGATCAATTGAGCAAGAAAAACGCGAACTACTTCGATGAAGTGATTGTTCATATCCGGTCAAGCCGGGTTCAGGAGGACAGCGGCGAGGAGTGGCTGCTTGCGCGCGGACAAGAACTGCTAACGGCGCAGCAGCGGGGGCAAACGGCGGTTAAATTGTTCGGGGAGAATCCGATCGCTTTTGCGGAAGCCGCGATCGAAGGACTGCCGCAGCGCAAAGCCGCGCAAACCGTCCGCCTCTATGTGCTGGCCCCCTGGGTCGCGTTAAGCTGGACGTTTTTGATCCTCGGCCTGTTCGCTTTGTTCATGGAGGATGCCGAGACCGTAAGCCTGGGCATGCTGCTGATCGTCGTACTGGGAGCGATCGCCTTGGTCGAAGTGTTGATGCGGCTCACCCGGCGCGATCCGGAAGAAGGCGTTCCGGCGCCGCCGAAATTCAATCTGCGCGGCATCGGAGCTTCGCTTGCGGTGCTGATTGCAATTGGCGTTGTCGGGCTGCTGCTACAGCGCGTGCTGCCGGTCGTTACGGTTCCGTACTGGCTGAGCCTTGCGATTGCGCTGGTTGGATTTGCCGGACAGTTCGTGTTGTTGCGGAGAAGATGATCGATATGGAAAAAGCGCGTTCGGAATATTCCGGCGCGCTTTTTTTGTTATTCGTTTTCCAAAACTTCGTTCCCGCACACTAACGTCACCCCCCGCCTGCGCAAAAATTCCACCCATTCCTCCGCAGGCTGTCGATCCGTCACCACAAAATCAATCTCGCCGAAGTCGAACAACCGGATAAAAGCCAACCGATCGAACTTCGAATGGTCCGCAAGCAAAATGGTCTTATTCGCCTGACGGCGCATCAACAGCTTCAATTCGCTCTCCGCTTCGTTCGAATCGCAGATGCCTCCGTTCATGGACAACGCTTTGCACCCGAGCAGAGCCACGTCGGCGTTATACCGTTCAATCGTACGCGAAGCGTCCGGACCTACAAAAGAGCTGGTCGACGCCCCCAAGGTCCCTCCCGTACCGATCAATCGATGGCCGGATTGCTGGAACGCGGACAAGGCGACGAGCGAGTTCGTAATCAGCGTCAGGTTCTCCCGCCGTTCGGCCAACATCCGCAGCGTCTCGAAAGCTGTCGAACTCGTATCCGCCATGATGCTGTCTCCGTCATGGATCAAGTCGAGCGCATATCCGGCGATGATCCGTTTGGCTTCCAGATTGAGGTCATGCCGACTCGCATAGGAAGGATCGCGGTTGGTCGGAGCACTCAGCACCGCGCCGCCGTAATTTTTCTGCGCCACGCCTTCTTTTTCTAACTTATCCAGATCGCGCCGCACCGTCTCCTCGGATACGCCGAACTCCAGCGCCAGCGCCGATACCTGCACCTTTTTATTCCGATACAATTCATTGATGATCCATTCCCGCCGCTGCTCCGCTTTCATTTTGCATCCGCTCCCCAAGAAATAAGTGGTTTTACCGTATCACGAAAACCAAGAAACCACAATTATTTCACCATTAAAAAGAATAAAAATCAACAAAACCACAAAATAAACAAGATTATATGTGGTTTATTTGTTGACTTTGATATTGCGTGCTTTTAAGATGAAGAGGAAAATAAAAACAGTAACGGCCTGCGCATACCACTCCACTGTCACGCGGCCTTCTGCTTCAGTCATTTGTTGTTGCCGTGCTCGATTTTTTGTAAGCGTATACTTCTATCGAAAATATGAAGTTCAGCAGTTTTTCATCCAAATCCCGAGGAGGAACATCATGTCATCCACCGTGATCAAGCAATATCCCAAGATCGGAATTCGCCCGACCATTGACGGAAGACGCAGAGGCGTACGCGAATCATTGGAAGAGCAAACGATGGGCATGGCGCAGCGAACCGCTGCATTTTTACAGGAAAATCTGCGTTATCCCGATGGTTCGCCCGTAGAATGCGTCATCGCGGACAGCACGATCGGCGGCGTGGCGGAAGCTTCGGCGGCAGCGGCCAAGTTCAAACGCGAAAACGTAGGCGTGTCCATCACCGTGACGCCGTGCTGGTGTTACGGATCGGAGACGATGGACATGGACGCTTCGATCCCGCACGCGGTCTGGGGCTTCAACGGCACGGAGCGCCCGGGCGCGGTGTACCTGGCGGCGGTACTGTCGGCTTACGCGCAAAAAGGCATCCCGGCATTCGGCATCTACGGCGAAGACGTGCAGGATTCGGGCAGCGAAGAGATTCCGGCGGACGTGCAGACCAAGCTGCTGCGTTTCGCCAAGTCCGCTCTCGCCGCCGCGCTGATCCGGGGCAAGGCTTATCTGTCCATGGGCTCCGTCTCGATGGGCATCGCGGGTTCGATCGTGGACGAGACGCTGTTCCAACATTACCTCGGCATGCGCAACGAATACGTCGATATGTCGGAGTTTATCCGCCGGATCGAGGAAGGCATTTACGATCAAGACGAATATGAAAAAGCGTTGGCGTGGACCCAAGCAAACTGCAAGCTCGGCCCGAACAACAACCCGGAACATCTGGTCATTAGCGAAGAAGAACAGGCTAAACAGTGGGAATTCGTCGTCAAAATGACGCTGATCGCCCGCGACCTCATGGTCGGCAATCCCCGGCTCAAAGAACTGGGCTTCGAAGAAGAGTCCAACGGTCACTTCGCGATTGCGGGCGGCTTCCAGGGGCAACGGCAGTGGACGGACCATTTCCCGAACGGCGACTTTATGGAAACGATCCTCAATTCCTCGTTCGACTGGAACGGACGCCGCGCGCCATATATCGTAGCGACCGAAAACGACAGCCTCAACGGCGTCGTGATGCTATTCAACCATCTGCTGACCGGCACGGCGCAGATTTTCGCCGACGTGCGCACGTTCTGGAGTCCGTCGGCGGTCGAACGCGTCACGGGACACAAGCTGGACGGCGCGGCGGAAGGCGGCCTGCTGCATCTGATCAACTCCGGTTCGGCGGCGCTGGACGGAACGGGCGAGCAGCAGATCGACGGCCAGCCCGCGATCAAGCCGTTCTGGGATGTGACGGACGAAGAAGTGGCGCGCACGCTGGAAAAAACGTTGTTCCGCCCGGCTTCGCAGGAGTATTTCCGCGGCGGAGGCTTTTCGACGGACTACCTGACGCGCGGCGGCATGCCCGTCACGATGGCTCGCCTGAATCTGGTCAAAGGTCTCGGCCCGGTGCTTCAGCTAGCGGAAGGCTACACGGTCGACCTGCCGGAAGAGGTGCATCGCACGCTCGACGAACGGACCGATCCGACGTGGCCGACTACCTGGTTTGCGCCGAAGCTGACCGGAAAAGGCGCTTTCGCCAGCGTTTACGACGTGATGAACAATTGGGGAGCCAACCACGGCGCGATCAGCTACGGACATATCGGCGCCGATCTGATCACGCTCGCGTCCATCTTGCGGATTCCGGTCAGCATGCACAACGTGGAGGAAAAAGACGTCTTCCGGCCGCGCGTCTGGTCGCTGTTCGGCACGGATAATCTGGAAGCGGCGGATTACGCGGCGTGCCGGAACTTCGGCCCGCTGTATTGAATCCTCTTTAGCGGGTAGCGTCCTATGGATAAACGCAATCACACACATGCGGAATCGGAAAACTCTTCTATTAAAAGAGTACTGGCCGTCGATCTGGGCGCAAGCTCGGGTCGGGTCATGCTCGCAAGCTTCGACGGCGTCCGGTTGGAGCTGCGCGAGGCGCACCGCTTCGACAATGTGCCGATCGAGGAACAGGGTGGCTTGTATTGGGATGTCGAAGGGTTGTTAAAAGAGATCAAAACAGGAATTCGACTCGCAGCCGCCGAGAATCATCCACTCCTCGGCATCAGCGTCGATACGTGGGGCGTCGATTACGGATGGATCGGGCACGACGGCAAGCTGCTGCGCAAAGCGCATCATTACCGGGATACCCGAATGAACAAGCATGCCGCAGCGCTAGAACGCCGACTTCCGCCGAGCGAGCAATTCCAACGGACGGGTAACCAACCGGATACGATCAATACGGTTTATCAATGGTTTGCCGATCTGCAAGAAACGCCGGAGTTGCGCGAGCGTGCGTCAGGCATTCTAATGATGCCGGACTTGTTCCATTATGAACTGTCCGGGGTGAAAGTCTCGGAACGAACGATTTGGAGTACCAGCGGGCTATTGGCGGCGGGTGGGAATGAAGCGGACGCTGTCGTATTGGAGAAGCTGAATATTCCGTCGGAGCTGATCGCCCCGATCGTCCCCGCCGGAACCGTACTCGGCGAGCTGCGCCCGGATCTGCAAGCCGAGCTGCGCTGCGGACCGATGCAAGTCATCGCCGGGGCTTCACACGATACCGCTTCGGCGGTGGCGGCAGTTCCTTACCGAGACAGTGCTTTTACGGGGATGGAAAAGGATCAGCCGTCCAAACAGGGGGAGTCGAAAAAGGCGGATATAGCCGCGTCGGCAGACAGCCCTCGCGAGTACGACGAACCCGCTGTTTATTTAAACGATTCTGCTGAAAGCGCCGCTTTTATTAGCTGCGGCACCTGGTCGATCGCGGGTATCGAAACGCCGCGTCCGGTGTTGACGCAAGCCGCGTTCGAGCGCGGCTTTACGAACGAAGCTTGTTACGGCGGCGGCAACCGCCTGCTCAAAAACATCACCGGCCTGTGGCTGCTTCAGGAATGCCGCAGGCATTGGAACGCCGCAGGCGGGAACTTCAGCCACGCGGACCTCGTGTCGCTGGCGGAATCCGCAGGGCCTACGGATTCGCGGATCGATCCGAACGATCCGCGCTTTGCCGCTCCGGGCGACATGCCGGAGCGGGTCCGGCAGTACTGCCGGGATACCGGGCAGCCGGTTCCCGGCAGTCCCGGCGAGATCGCGCGCCTCGTGCTGGAAAGCCTGGCCGACGCTTACGGCCAAGCGATCGACGAACTGGAAGTCGTCTCCGGCCGCGCGATCGCCGCGGTCCATCTCGTCGGAGGCGGCAGCCGCAACGCGCTGCTCTGCCGCCTGACGGCGGAGCGTATCGGCCGCGTCGTCATCGCCGGCCCTGTAGAAGCCAGCGCGGCAGGCAGCGCGCTGATCCAACTCGCCGCATTGGGCGAGCTGGATTTCAATAAGCGGGCAGAAATTATCGAGCGTTCGTTCACGCTACAACGCTTCGAACCGCACGCGCGCACGAACTGAAAACGAGTGCCCGAGTGAAAAACCAGGCCTTTAACGGTGCTACAGGTGCTGCGACCCCGAACCTGTCAATCATTCATTGTCCATCGTCAATCGTCCAATTCTGGTCGTATCCTGACGCGCAAAGCAAAATTCTGCAACAAATGTTGACCATACGCACACATTTTTGCTCAAATCATGGCTTTCACAACAAATTTCTGACGTAACGTCAACAATTTCGTTCATTTCGGACGTTTATTCGAATTCCCCGCTGAAATTGTTGACCAAACGCTCACATTTTGCGATTTTCAGTCTTTTTTCGCGCAAAATGTTGACGAAATGAGCAGATTTTCAACTTCTGCTATGATCTACTCTGCTCGATCCGACCTGATTCAATCGAAAAGGAGAATCCACCCATGACCGATCCTTATACCGTCGTCGACCCCGCCGAACGCGAGCGCCTGCTGCGCCTGCAAATTTGCGATATCGGCCGCAATCTGTTTAACAAAGACTTTATCGCCGCCAATGACGGCAATATTTCCGCCCGCCTGTCCGATAGCGAAATTTTGGCTTCCCCGACCGGCGTCAGCAAAGGCTATCTGGAGCCGCATATGCTGGTGAAGGTCAATCTGGACGGCGAGACTGTTGAATCCGCTGAAGGCTACCGCCCGTCCACCGAAGTCAAAATGCATCTGCGCGTCTACCGCGAACTGCCGGAAATGAAAGGCGTCGTGCATGCTCATCCGCCTTACGCCACCGCTTTCGCGATCAAAGGCGAAGCGCTCGACAAAATGATGATGCCGGAATCCGTTATCGCGATGGGCGATATTCCGCTCGCCGTATACGGAACCCCGTCGACGGAAGAAATTCCCGATTCGATCATGCCTTTTCTCGGCAAAAAAACAGCCGTTCTGCTCGAAAGCCACGGCGCTCTGACCTGGGGCAAAAGCGTGATGGACGCCTACATGAACATGGAGCGCCTCGAATACACCGCCAAGCTAACCTTCCTGACGCGCATGATCGACGGCGAACGCGAGCTGCCCAAGCACCGAATCGACGAGCTGGTCGCGCTGCGCTCGTTTTACGGATTTTAGGACTGAAGGAGAAGATGCCGATATGCTAAAAAAGATTCCCAAAATCCTCTCTCCCGACCTGGTACATGCTTTGATGAAAATGGGTCACGGCGATGAGATCGTTCTGGCAGACGCCAATTTCCCCGGCCACTCGCTGCATTCTAACGTGATCCGCTGCGACGGGCTCGGCATCCCGCCGCTGCTGGACGCGATCCTGGAACTGCTGCCGCTCGACCCGTACGCGGAACATCAGGCCGCGCTGATGAGCGTCGTGCCCGGCGATCCGGTCGTGCCTACGGTCTGGGACACGTACCGCGAGATCGTCGCCCGCCATGACGCCTCGGCTACGCTGGCGTTCGAAGAACGCTTCGCTTTTTACGAACGCGCCAAAAGCGCCTACGCCGTCGTGATGACCGGCGAAGAGGCGCTGTACGGAAATATTATTTTGAAAAAAGGCGTGCTCTGATTAAAAGCGGTCAAAAGATTCGTACTCTGTCCACGCTAGCGGTAGGGTTACGTTCAACTGAAGCGTACTAGAACCCTATTCGTTCCAGCTGAACGTAACCCCCTGCTTGTTCGACTGCACGTTGATCCGTTCTTCGATCCGGCTCCGATACGTTTGTCATTGCCGAACCCCGATTCGTCCCTGAGACGAGACAGGGTTCGGCTTTATTTCGCTACCTTCTACCGCTTTTCACGCTTCCTGCTTCGCTCCGAACGTATCCATATCCAGCTTCAGCGCTAGCTCCTCTCCGGCCGCTCGCAGCGTGACCAACGTATACACGCCGTTTCGGTTCGCGCCTTCGGATTGTCCGACCGGAATCGCGTTCGCGCTCACGCGGTAGACGTTCTTACCGAGACGGACGTCGGCAAGCCGCGCCAGAGTATAATCTTTCTCCCGTTTTTTCTCCCATGCTCTCTCCCGCGCCTTTTGCCGTTCCGGCTCCTCTTCACCCGTCTTCGGCGCAGCGACCTCGAAAACCGTATACTCCCCTCCGTTCTCGACCAATAACGGAACCCGATAATACGCTTCCGGCTTTGCCCCGCCGCCGATCGGCACGATCCGGCACGCAATCTCCAACCCCCGCTTGGAGAGCGTGTACTTCTCTTTGATCCCGAAGATCCCTTTTTGCGTCAACGCCGGTCCCGAATACCCGATCCGCAGCACAACCTCCGATGTCTCTGCCCGGTCGACCTCGACTTCGCTTTTCAGCCCGTCGCCCCGCAGTTCAGCCAAAAAAACAATTTTGCCGTCGGGCGTCCTCCATCCCGGCCCGATGCAGGCATCCGACGAATCCGCTTGTCCCGGCAGCCGATAAGCGGCATTTGCAGCAAAAGGCGCCGACAACGCAAGCTCGGTCGGCAATCCCGCTCGATGATAACGCCCAAGCCCGGTCGAATCGTATCCGGCGCTGCCGCAAAGGTCGATCTGGATCGAACGGCCGGCCGCATTGGCGAAGACGGCATGAAAAGAATCCGACGTTCGCAAAACGTATCCGCCGGCTTCCGCCGGGCAAATCGCTTCTTCGATCCCGTCATCCGCAGCCAGCCAAGCCATGTAGGCGAAACTGCCAAGGCTGACGATATATTTGGCGTAATGCCCGTAAGGCTCCGCGCCGTATTCCGACAGCGGATCGTAGTTGTTTTTCAGATGCCGGGGAAGTTTGCCCGCTTCGGGACGTACCCAGCGTAAAACGGATCGAACTGCCAGCTTGGCGCTGCGTTTGAATGCTCCGGCTGCTTTGAAATTGCCCAGCTTGGCATAACGCGCCGCTTCATATTCGCAAACTGCCGCGTGCAGCGCTTCGTTGAAATTGAACTGACTGCTTCGCCCGCCGTACGGAACCTGACCTGCCGCCGACTGCATAAAGAGCGACATCAACCCTCCCTGCCGGATATTCCGGTCCAATGCTTCGCGGAACTCTCCGTCGTAGCCCGATCCAAGCAGCAATCCGACATGGGCCCGAACCGTCAGATCGTACAGCATCGGGCTGCCGGGGTCCCGGTACATGCCGTTCTCGTCAAAACGCTCCAGCTGCGCCGGCCAATGCCGGGCAAAATAATCGGCGCTATCGGTCAACCCTTCCGCTTCGCGCAAATATTCACCCGTCATATTATAAATGTTGATATTATGCAGCGCTTCTTTGCCGGATACGCGACCAATCGCGTACGCGTAATGGCGTTCCGGCTCGATTTGTCCAAGCTTCTTTTTCCAGCATTCGTATTTTTTACACGGCACGAAGGATTTCACGGCACGCAGCGCCAGCATCAGCTCCTTCACGGCAAAGTCGGTTTCCGGTCCGGCATGTCCGTTATCCCCGCGTTTCGGCAGATCTTCGCAAGTCCGGTCCATCAGGTCTTCCCACGCACCCAGCTCTCCCTGTTTTCGTCCCGCAGCGATCAGCCCGCCCAAGCACGACAATACCCGGGAGCGAACCTGAAGACCGTCCTTTTCCGTGTCCGCGCCTGCCGTTTGCCCGTACCGCCAGCCGTCCAACGCATGCTCCATCAAGTCGAGATAGATACTTCGATCCGTTCCGGTTGGTTCAAAGTCCGCAGGCGTCTCCAGATCGTTCAGCTTACGCAGCAGGTTCTCCGGACATGTCTTTTGCCTTCGTTTGTCCATCCGATTCATCCTTTCAACGATCCGATCATGACGCCTTTGACGAAATACTTTTGAATGAACGGATACACGCACAGAATCGGCAGCGTCGCCACGACGATCAACGCGTACTTGAGCACGGCCGCCGCCTGCACGTTCGCCTGCTGAAGCTCGGGGTCCATGATCATGCTGACGTCTACCTGATTCATGATCAGAATTTCCCGCAAAATGACTTGTAGCGGATAAAGCGAACGGTCATTCAGATACATCAGGGCATTGAAATACGCGTTCCAGTGTCCGACGGCCGAGAACAGCGTGATAACCGCGATGACCGCTTTGGACAACGGCAGCACGAAGAAGAAAAAGAAGCGGATATCGCTGCACCCGTCCATGCTTGTCGCCTCGACCAACTCGCCGGGAATCGAGGATTGGATAAACGTCCGGGCGATGATCATGTTGTACACGGACAAAGCGCCCGGAAGCACCATCGCCCACATCGTATCGATCAGGTGCAAATTGCGCATCAGCATATAAAAAGGAATCAACCCGCCGCTGAAAAACATCGTGAACGTGAACAAAATCATAAAAAAGTTACGGCCTCTAAGCCCGGGTCTCGACAGCGCGTACGCGCATGTCATCACGACGGTAACATTGATAAACGTTCCGAGTATCGTATACAAAAACGTATTGCCGTACGAACGCAGAATGTCTTTGTTTTTGAACACGGCCTGGTAGCCTTCTAAACTGAGATCGACCGGCCATAGCAGCACCTGTCCCGAAGAGACGGCCGTGCCTGACGAAAACGAGGCCGATAGCACATAAATTAACGGATACGCGACAGCGATCAGAATACTCGTTAAAATGATGCCGGAAAACACGTAATAGATTTTGTCCGAAGCCGGGTGGGTAGAAAACTTGACCTTTTTGGTTCCGAGTTCGGCTTTTGACGTTCGTTTTGCCCGAGCTGTGCCCATATCGTTCCTCCTTGCTTTCTTTGTTGGGAAAAAGCTTTACCACAAGCTTGCGTTCCCCATCCGTCTGGCGGCGAAATTGACGATAATCAACAGCACGAAATTGATTACGGAATTGAACAAGCCGATCGCCGTCGCGAAGGAAAAGTCGCCTGCGCCGATGGTCAACCCGACCTTGTACACGTACGTCGAAATCACTTCGCTGCTGGAAAGATTCAGATCGTTTTGCATCAGAAAGACTTTTTCGAAGCCGATATCCATCAGATTTCCGACCGCCAAAATCAACATGATCGTGGCTGTAGGCAAAATGGACGGGAAATCGATATGCCGTACCCGCTGAAGCCTGGAAGCCCCGTCGATCTGAGCCGCTTCATGCAAATGCTCGTCGACCGACGACAACGCGGCGATATAGATGATGCTGCTCCAGCCGATGCCTTGCCAGATCCCCGACCATACATACAGATGCGGAAACAGATCGGGATTGGCGAACGCGTCGGGCATCACGTTTCCGGTAAAAAAGGTATACAGCGAACCGAAAGCGCCCGTTCTCGGATTGAAGATTTGCACCAGCATGCCGACGATCACGACGGTGGAAATGAAATGCGGCATATAGGAGACCGACTGCACGATCTTTTTGAATTTTTGCCCGATAAACGAATTCAGCACCAGCGCGAACAAGATCGGCAGCGGGAACGAAATGACCAGGCTGTACAGCGAAAGCAGCAGCGTATTGCGAATGATCGTCCAGAATTGATAAGATTCGAAAAACCGACGGAAATTGTCTAGTCCGACCCATTCGCTGCCCCAGATGCCTTTGGTGAAGTCGTATTCTTTGAACGCGATTTGTACGCCGGCCATCGGAACGTACGCGAATATGACGATATAGACGACGGCGGGCAGCAGGAACAAATACATCTGCCAACCGGATCTGATGCTTTTTTTCGAACCGTTTTTCGCCCGGCTCGACGGCAAAGGTTGGGATGTCATCGGCATCCTCCTGTTCCGGTCCTTACGGACCTGTTAAGTCACGCTCATTGAGCCTGCGATCGGTCGTAAGCCGCTTGAGCCACTTCCAGATAAGCATCCAGCCCCATCTTATTCAGTTCTTCCAGATAAGAATCCCATTGCGACATCGGACGGTTGCCCGTGATAAACGCGACGGCGCTTTCGTTAACGTAGTTATCGATCGCCGTTTTGCTATCCGCGATTTGCTTCAGTTCGTCCGGCGTATAGCTCAGTTTGGAGATCGATTCTTCGGGAAACGCCGTTACGTATCCGTCCGCGTAAGCAGGCTGCCAGTTGGGCGCTGCCGCGGCATCGTCTTTTTTCATATTGGAAGCCGAATTGTTGGTCTCGAGCGAACGGTAAGCCGGATTCGCGTCGTTCCAATTTTTGTTTTGCGGATTGTTCCAGATGCCCGGATTCAGATCCGCCAACTGGGTCGGGATGCCTTCCGTTTCTTCGAACGGGCCGAGATACTGCGCCGTGATCGACGGATCGTCGCTCCAGTCCACGTCTTTTTCGCCGTAACGGCTGACTTTGGACATTTCCGGATCAAGCAAATAATCGCCGACTTTGAAAGCCAGTTCGGGGTCGGCCGCGTCTTTCGTAATAAACCAGAGCGGCGTAGGCATCGAAGGGCTGTACGGCGTTGCGGAGAATCCGGCAGGGCCTTTGACCGGCGCAAGCAGCGTCATATGATTCTCCAACTCCGTTCCGAACGCGCTGTAGCTTCCGGCCGGAACGACGCCCGCCATGCCGCCTTGTACGTTGATGAGCGCCTTCATCTGCGTCTCGTCCTGGGTGAACGACAACGGGGAAAGCAGACCTTCGGCGACCAGTCGGTTCATGTACTCCAATCCTTCTTTCCATTCCGGCTGCGTGAACGAAGGGAATATTTTGCCGTCCCGCACGTCCAGATACCCTTTCGCCGGATCGGCGTACAAGAACGCGTTCATCAAAAACACGCGTACGTTCTGCGACCAGCCGTTCGTGGAGCCGACCATGCCGATTTCGTCTTTTTTGCCGTTGCCGTTAGGGTCCTGTTCCGCGAATGCTTTTAATACGCTATACAGTTCGTCCGTCGTTCGCGGCGTTTCCAGGTTCAGCTTGTCCAGCCAATCGGCATTGATCCACGCCCGATTGGAGCCTTCGTTCCATTCGTATACGTTGTGGCGCGGCAGCGAATAGACGCTTCCGTCCGCCAGCTTCATCGCGTTGTACACGAAGTCTTTGTCCGGGATCGCGTTGAAGTTGGGCGCAAGCTCGGCGTTGTTCAGATAATCGTCCTGTTTGATGAACACGCCTTTGGCCGCATAATCATAGATCGTCGACTCGTTCAAATACACATTGATCACGTCGGGAAGCTTCGAGCCGGACGATACCATCAAAGACAGCTTGGTGATCGCTTCCTCCGCCTGGCTCGGCAGTTCCATGAATTGCAGGTCCACGTTCATCGCTTCTTCGATCCGCTTGGTGTAATGGTTGGTCTCGTAATCTTCGACGTTGGGATTAGCCTGCACCGCCACCGTAATAATCGGACGCCCGTCTTCGCCTACGGCCGGCGCGGCTTCCTGCTCGTTGCCCGAAGCGCAGGCCGACAGCAGCGTTCCCGCCAAGATCACAGCCAGAGCCGATGCCGTTCCTTTTCGCCATGCCCCATATCTCGTTCGTATGCTCAACTTGTGTTCCTCCCTCTTGTTTGGAATCGCTTACAAATTCAATGTAGACAACGTTTCCGTTTCGCGGAACCGGCACTTTTGCGATCGCTGTCGCAGCGTCCGATCCGGGCACTGGCGCTTTCTTTTCGTTCCGTCACGGCGTAAGCTTGCGGTGCGTTTCTTTCCAGCTCGATGGCGTGACGCCGTGTTTTTTGGAGAAAGCACGATAAAAGGTATTTTCGCTGCCGAAGCCGCATTTTTTCAAAATGGCGCTGTTCGGCTCGTCGGTCTGGATCAGCAGACGCTCGGCTTTGTCCAAACGAATTTCCTCGATATATTTGCCCAGGCTTTTGCCGGTCTGCTCTTTCACGAATGAAAACACGTATTTCTCCGACAGCATCAATTCCCCGGCAATCTTTCCCGCCGACAGCGACGAGTCTCCGTAGTTCTCTGCGATGTAGTTCAAGATATCCGCTTTCAATCGGTCATTGTTGCTTTTTTTCCGACCGATCACCGACCTGCATAGCTCCAGAGCGGTTTGCTCCAGTTCGCCGAAAAGCTTGAATACGTCTTTCGTTTGATCATATTCGGGGAGAGCCTCTACCTTCGTTTCTTCTTTATATCCGTTGCCGAGGCGCATCACTTTGTGGGCATTGGACACGGTTTGCCTGACGGTAAAGAAAATTTGCAGCCGTTCCTGTTCGGTTCGCGCATGGTCGGCCATCTGAGTCGACGCATCGGCAAAAATCTGTTCCGCGCCGCGCTCTTCTCCCGCAATCAACGCGTCATGCAGCTTGAGCGGGATCGTATGGTCGAATTCCGGCCCGCCTTCCCCGCTGCCCGATCGCTCAAAGATATGCACGCCGCTGGAGATTCCGTTCTCATGAAGCGACAAGGCGTATTGCGCCTGTTCGTACGCCGGTCTGGCTTGCTTCAATCCGCTTTCGATTCCGCTCAACCCGATATTGATGATCGCGGCCGACGGAACATCGCGGCTCAACCTCCGCAGCATGCCGGATAATCGGTCTCCGAGCTCCTGAACAGAACCTTTTTCCTCCGATTTGCCGAACAGTACGAATACCGCTTCGTTTGCGTGAAAATGAAGCGCCAGCACGCCGTAATCCGGCAGCGTCCGCAGCACTTTTTCCAACTCGATGCCCGGATTGGGCCGCAACGCAGCGGGGTTCGCCTCATCTCGCTCCTCTCTGTTCTCCTCCGTGCTCCACCTTGCCTTGGCTATGCAAAACCGTTCGAACGTATCGCCGAAACAATCGATCGCTTCTTCCAACTCGCGCTGCGTATGCACGCCTAGCACCAGCAGATTTTTGAGTACGGAATAACGAATCGAAATGTTCAAGGCTTCGATTCGTCCCAGCTGTTCTTCATTGATCGAACGAATACGCGTGAATGCGCGATCCATGTATTTGTATTCGTTCAGCGTCGTAAAATTCACCTGGCTCAGCGTTCCCGCCGTTTCCACCAACTTCCGGAGCGTCAACGTTTCGCGCATGGAAAACAGGACGGCCAGCAGCACGACGACGACCGCGCCCGCAGCCGCATACGTCACCACCAGTTCCATCAGCGCATCGATATTGGTCTCGAATGTGCTGGAAGGAATCGCGACGACGACGCGAATACCCAACTGAGCGCTTGTGTCGCTCAGCGTCACGTATTGCTGCGAGTTCAGCTCGATTGCGCCTTCCTTCGGACCGCCTACAGATGCTTGTTTCGTCAGAACTTCTTGCAGAGTATCGGCTTGCGACGCGCTCGCTTCGCTCCCTTTTGCCAATAACAGATTGCCGTCCAGGTCGGTCAGGTATACCTGATGATCGCCAAGCTGTTCCTCGTACAGCAGCAGCTTCGCGATATCTTCCGTATTGATGTCGATCGCCAGCACGCTTTTGACATCCAGCGCATTATAATAGGAATTATTGATCAGCACCGTCATGGCCTGAAAGTCGTGTCGGCTGTAATAAGAGGAATGAACCGCCTTGGACGGCAGGATACGGAAAACGTCCGTTTTGCCGAACAACATCGTTTTCCATTCCTGCGCGGTCATGCCAGGGTAGCGGTAATAACGCCGGTAAACATCGTCCGCGTTATCCGAAGACAGCGAATTGGATACGAAAACCGGATTGTCGCGAAAAGCGATATAAGCGTTCGAGAACAGATCCTGCGTCAGCGACAAGCTTTTCAGCTTGGTTTGCAGCCGTTCGAAGTCGTAATAATAAGCACTGGAAGGCTTCCCTTGCAAAAAGAACAACCGTTTGAAACTTTCTTCCTGTCTGAGCAGATTTCCGATCTCTTGCGCTCGCAGCACCTGCCGCTCCAACACCCCGACCCCGTCTTCCAACCGAGCCGAACTTTTTTCAATCGTCAGCCGCTTGGCCAAATCATACGATTTGACATACAACGGAGCCATCATCAGAATGAGTATAGCCAAGATCAGAAAGTACTTAATCAACCGTTTGAAAAAGAGGATACTCGTCTTGTTGCGCTGCATCTGTCTGGCCCCCTCTTGCCCGTTCTTTTTTGTAATCGTTTGCAAAAAAGTGTAAAGCAAACGACGCCGAAGTTAAACCTTCAATTTCTCCGGCACTGTCAGAGAGTCCGAAAACGCTTGGAACGCCAACAAAAAAAGGCAGCCGCGGCTGCCCTTTTCCCATTACTGATTAAAACAAACCATGCCGTACTCCTGATCCACATGCTGCAAGATCGTGATGCTCGCGTTGCGGATCTCGACCGACGCGTCCACTTCCTCGCACAGTTGGCTGACGATATTGCGGATGGTGTTGCCGTGCGAAACGATCAGGATATTGGCATCGTCCTCGTAATCGAGACCGACGACTTCTTCCAGTCCGCCCTGAATGCGCGTCCACAGTTCATCGAAACTTTCCGCATGGCCGTAAGGGTCCGCCTTTTTGATCAGATCCGCGACTTCCTTGACCGTGAATTGTTGGCGCAGTTCGTCAAAGCTTCCAATGCCGCCCACTTCCGCAATCTGCTTCAACGCCACTTGGGAATATTCGCCCTCGAAGCCGCCGAAGAACGTTTCGCGAAAAGCTTTGGTCCGCTTGATCACGGGAACCGGATGCTTGTTTTCCTTCAATATAATCTCCGCCGTCTCTAGCGTTCTTCCTGAATCACTCGTGTACACGTGAGCAAAGACGGTATCCGCCAGCTTTTCTCCCGTAGCGACCGCCACAACCTTGCCTTCTTCCGTCAGCGGGCTGTCCGACCATCCTTGCATTCTTTTATAACGGTTGAGATAAGTCTCGCCGTGCCGAATCAGATACAAATTAACCTTTTTCCCCATGATCTAGCCCCCTGTATGATGAGTTCTCGGTCTAAACGTCTGCCGCAGTGAATTTCTCGGCCTTCAGCGGCAGGGCAAAGAAGTCGGTCGAAACTTTAAAGAAGCCGGTAAAATGCGACGAGGCATTATGGCGATCCACCGCATCTTGGTCCGCCCAGACTTCGATCATCGTGAACCGGTTGAGATTCGCCACGTCTTGGGTCAGCGTATAGCGCAGACAACCGTCTTCGGCTTGCGATCCGGCTACGAGCGGTTGAACCGTTTGAAGAAAAGCTTCCCTTTTCTCCGGCTTGATCTGCATATCGGCATGAATAATAATCATCGAACTTCCTCCTTCGCAAATGCAGCGCTGCCGGGCCGAGTTTTCCGAACCGGTCTATGTGATTAGCTTAACACAGAATAGGCTGCGGAATCACGGGCGGCTCTTGAGGGGTGTTGGGGGGAAGCTTGGGAGCTGCGGTAGAAATTCGTTCAATTCGCTGTCTCACTCGGAAAACTGGATTAGGGCGTGTACGCCCTAGATTTGAATAAGGATGTTTTCCGAGTTCAAAGGCGTCTTGAACTGAATTTCTACCTTCGCTTATTGCTTCCTTTTTTTAAATATAGAATCAAAAACACGCATCGATTGAATACCGATGCGCGTTGGCTGCTTTGCTTTCATTTAAATAGGGGACAGTTTAGGAATCAATTACTTCTCAATAAATCTAAGTTGATTTATAACTGAATCACGACACTCGCAAATAAAAAGATGGACAATGAATCAAGAGAGTATGGGAACATTGTTATAATTTAAGCAATAAAACGTTCTTCTCATAGTTATCTAGTACTCTGTATCAGGTAGTGGGCAATGGAACTTAAAGAAGCTGCCGCCTGAACGATACAGGCAACAGCTTCTTCACGTGTCCTAGCCTTCTTTTATCCGCTGCCGATCTTGGGACAGCTCTCGCAGTAGCCGTGCGAATGCCCTCCGGGTGACGTGCGATAAGCTTGGCAGCAGTATCGGCGCATCAGCAGCGGGCGATTCGGCGGATTTTCTTCGGCCTGACGGAAATTCGCATGGAAGGCTGCATTTTCCGGGCGACTTAAGGCTTCGCGATCCGCTGCAATGAGGGTTGCGCGGCCGAGCGGTTGAAAGTCCGGATCGGCCGCCTCGGCTTGCAGTCTGGCGTACAGCATATGCACCTGATGCAGAACAAGCGAGCGAAGCACTTTTTTATTGGCGTGCGTGATGGAGCTTACAGCATCGAGTATCGGGCTGAAATGTTCGTTGATGCGTCGGGCATAAGCAGAGAAACCGGATCGCGCTTCGGACGCAGGCAACCTTTTACGCCCAGCATCCATAGGTTCGGCGGGATTTGCAAATTGCGAATCGCTTCGGACCAGATAGGCCATGGTTCCGCCCTGTTCAAGCCGGATACGCGTATCGCTTAAGTCTGCCGATATCGGGACATCATATAAGGTGTACGCCGCGAACATACCTGCGATCAGCACCGAATAGCGTTTTGCAAACAAGGTTCCGGTTACGTCCGAAGATACGTCGCCAAGCTGCCGCGATTGCAGAGCCAGGACCTCGTAAAGAATGACCGGGTCAAGCAGATCGCCGGCAGCATAAGGAAAGAGCGTACGGGGATCGGCTGAGGTCGCGGTTGTCGTCTGAAGCTCCCCGCTTTGGATCACTTTATCCCAATCATCCTCCGACTCGATCCACACCACCGCAAAGTGCCGGCGCAGCAGCCCTTTAAGCTCTTGCAGGAAGTCTCCGTCCTCTTGCCCCGTTCGTCTCCCGTTCATCTATTCGACCAGCTTACGTATGTCTTCAAGAATCTCCGTTCGTCCCAGTACGCCCCATCCTTTGAACAGCCAGAAGGAGTCCGTTTCGTAGACCTGCTCCTGCTGCACGGCCGGAACGTCTTTCCAGATCGAACTCTTCTGAGCTTGCTCCAGGAAGTCGCCGCCGTTCGGATCGACCTCAAGAATGAGACGGTTCGCATCCAGGTCGGCTAAGCCTTCAAGCGACAAGTCCTCGCGATGCTCGACGGGGGTAATCGCAGACGGTTCGAAACCAAGGTCGCGGTACAATAAGGCATTCGTCGGATGACCGTTTTGCCCATAGATTTGGAACAGCTTCTCGCGTACGCGGACATAGGCCAGCTTACGGTGTTCCGACTTCTCGACCAATGTTTTGACTTCGGCCGTTTTCTGTTTCAGTTCGTCGATTTTGCTTTGAGCAACTTCTGTCTTGTCGTACATCTCCGCAATCTTCAGCAGATCCTCGGTCCAGAAATCCGGGTCCTCGTCGTAGTCTTTCCACTCGTTACCCAGCACAACGGTTGGCGCGATCTTGTTCAACTGCTCATAGCTGGTTTCGGCCGTACGGCTTTCGACCAGGATGACATCCGGATTCAATTGCAGGATCGCTTCCAGATTCGGGGTGTCCGCCGATCCGACGACTGCAACGCCTTCCAGCTCGTCGGCCAAATAAGGGAGATAGTCGCCGCCGTAGCGTTCCTCGTTGTTGACGCCGACCGGCTTCTCGCCGAGGGTCAGCATGTGGTCGATGTAAGCTGCGGACAACGCTACAACCCGTTCCGGCTTCATCGGAATCTCGGACGTGCCTTTTAGATGGGTAATCGAACGCAATCCTGTATCCGTACTTTCTGTCGAAGCGGCAGGCGTCGCAGTCTCGGCAGCCGCTGTAGTCGCAGGTGCCTCGGTCGTTGCCGCGGATTGGGATTGTGCGCCGCAAGCCGCCAGAAACAGCATCACGGCTAATAAACCGATCAAGGTCAATGCAGCGCGCATGCGTCGCATTTTGCGAGTTGCCGATGGTGTATTCCCTTTATTATTCTTCCTTTTTTCTTCCCAAGCTTTCTCTCTCATGTATAAGCTCCCCCTAAGTCATTGATAATCATTATCACTATCTTAGAGAAGAACTGCCGCTTACTCCATGGACGTTATCGCCGAGTTCACGTGGACAAATTCACCCGACTCTCTTAAAGTCAACGTTTCCCGGCGTCAGCAGAACCCATGAGCTTTTCAAAAACATCGTGCATGACTTCCAATCTGCCTGAAGGTCCGAGCGTTTTGAGCAGAAAATCGTCAGCGTCATAGATCCGGCCTTCCCGTACGGCTTTCAAAGCTTTCCATTCCTCCGAAGCCGCGATCACTCGCATTCTTCCGGCGGCTTCCGGCGTAGGCTCAATCGCGATAAAAAGACAGTCCGCGTCGAATTGGGACAACTGTTCCTGACTGACGGTCAGCGCCCATTCCCCCTCGGGGAAGCTTGTCGGAAGCTCCATGCCCAGATCGTCGTACAGCAAGTCTCCGGTCTGGCTCAGCCGCCCGTATACCCGACACAAAGTCGCGCCGACTCGGATATAGTATGCCGTCAGAGGCCGTCCGTGTTTGGCAATCAACTGCTGCCGCAGCGCCATCCCCGCTTCCGTATAACGTTGAATCCAGTTCTCGGCTTCTTCCTCCTTGCCTACAATCTCCGCCATGCGCCGAAGCTGCCGCGGGAGATCGTGGGTGTAGGGGATCGTAACGGTCGGCGCGATCCGGTCCAGTCTACTGTCCGATTCCAAGCGACTGCTGGTGAGAATCAGATCAGGCTTAGCCCGGCGAAGAGACGCATAGCTGAAATCCGAACCGTCCAGCCATACCGTGCCGAAACTTTTTTGCCTGGTTCGTTCCGAAACTGCTGTTGAATGGTCTTGGCGACGCGTCTTCTCAAGTGCCGCCACCGGCTGCAAACCGAGCGTGCGCAAATAATCGTCCAACCCGTAATAAGCCGCCGCGATACGACGATCGGGATGCTTCATATAGAAAGCCGGAGCGATTCCTTCTGCTTTTTTAAAAGCCCGACTGAAATAATGCTCGTCCCGGTAGCCTACGCTGCGCGCGACCGTCTTGATCTTATCGGTTGAAAAAAGCAGCTGGCGCGCCTTCCACATTCGCAGATGCAGCAGATATTGCGTAGGCGTTCGGCCTGTTTTGGACTTGAACGTGCGGATAAAATGGTTCACGCTCATTCCCGCGAGAGCCGCCAGTTCGGAAACGCCAAGTTCGCGTGCATAATGCTCCGACATATAATCCAGTACCGGGCCGATTCCGGACAGAGTGCCGGACGCTCCGGAATTACGCTCGTGGGTTCGCTCTGCATTCGCTTCGTTTTGACGCCGGGTTAGAGTTAAATAACCGGACAGCCAGCGATGCAACGCATGCTTCAACTCCAAGCGATCGCGCGGCGGCGGTTCGCTTGCCAGACCCGGAATTCTGTCCTGCTGCTGGAGATCTTGCTTCAAGCGCCCGGTCGGAGGAAGTTCCGCCTCTACCGCCAACCACTGTCCGCCGAAACGCTCCATGCGCCGACAAGAAAAAAGCAGCAGCGAGCAGCGGAATCCATCTTCCCAATGTCCACCCACTTCAGTACCCGGCGCAATCCAGAAACGGTCACCGGCCTCGGCTGCATGCAAATTCCCATTGAGCGATAATATGACCTGACCGCCTTCGATAACCAGCAGTCCGGCACGATCCCAAACTTTCGGTTGCAATGAACCTTCCCCATACCACTCCGGCTGGCATAAGCGGATGGAGGGGAAGATCAGGCGGTCGGGTCGGTTTTTGTTATTGTTCACCTGCTCACCGCCTCATGCCCAAAACCGATACGTACGCGTCCACGCCTTACTCTCTCCCGCTTCCAATTCCAAATCGACAAACACCTCCGGCGACACCACATGCCCGGATCCCCACACTCCCAGCTTGGCAGCGCCGAAGTCTCCGCTTTCGCTCATGCCGGCTCCGCTCGGCACGTGCAGCAGCTCCCAGTAAGGCTTCTCGCCATTCGCGAATCCTTCGTACAACGCGTAATATTCGCCGCCCGCCTCTGCATTCCAGGTGAGTTGCCCGGGCGTCAGCTCCAGCTTTTCCTCCACGCCGCCGTCGCCCAGCAGCTTAAGCTCTGGCGCGTAATGAAGCTTCAACGCATAATCCGGCCCAATCGCATGACCGCCTACGCTGACAAAGTTATGTACGTATTCGTTGGTCGAGATCTTCTTCGATCCGAGGTTTTCCAGCTTGTAGCGGACATGCAGGCTGCGGCCGTCGACGGTGATCGTTTTGACCAACTTCGCGGCGTAACCGTTATGTTCGGGAACGTCCACCGTAAAACGAATCTCGCTGCGCCCGAATTCGGTCCGGATCTCGTAAGCTTCGACCGGATACGTCCGGGCGAAGTTGTAGCTTTCTTCATCGACCTTCGTCAGTGCGCCGATGCCCAGTTTGACGAAGGTGTCGCCGGGAATCGCCTCGTCGTAGCCGATCGCTTTATCGATACCGAACTCATTCGACAGCCCTTCGCCGCCCGTGCCTTGTCCGGCGATGAGGCTCTCCGATACGCAAAAATCGATGCCCGCGCTATCCAGACGAACCTGAGTGATCCAGCCTGTGCGGTCGAATCGAGTTCCGGTGCAGGTTTCCGGCACGCGGATCGTAACCGTCAATTCGTCGCCGCTTAAGATATACTCATTCGTTTCCATTATTGAAAACCTCCCTTTTCCTATTCGGCTCTTATCTGCTTCGAAGCCGATTTCGTTCCATCATCATAACGCGATGCGCGAAAAAAAGGTAGACGTTGCAAGCCTGCTAAGCGCCTGCTGCTCTGTACCGGATAGTCGTATTCACTCGGCAAAAAGCCCCTATCGGACGGAGTTGTTCAACGGTTCCGTCCGGTAGGGGCTTTTCGATCAATGAGCTAGGGCGTGTCTTCAAACCTCGGCAAAATCTGCACGTTAGCAGGTTTGAAGACACGCTCTAGGATGTTATTTAAAGAATCCCAGCACGTCGTCGATCGCATTGGAATCGGCCAGAGGCGACATGCCGACGTTGAACCATTCCCGGTCATTGACGGTGTGGATGTGGTCGTTTTTGACGGCGGTCATGCCTTGCCAGAGAGAGCTGCTCAGAATTTCGTCGAAGCGTTCTTTCACTTCCGGACCGTCGTTGTCGAGTTGGACAATGATGTGGTCGGCGTCATAGTCCGGGAGTTTTTCCAACGAGATCGACATGGTAGCTTCGGTCTGCGGGAAATCCGGGACCGGATTCAGGCCGAGTTGTTTGTGAATCAGGTTGCCTCTGTCGATGTTTTCGCCGCTGATGACGATTTCTTTGGCCATCACGCGCATATACATTACCGTTTGATCGCCTGCGAGTTCGTCCAGTTCTTTGGCGGCTTGCTCTTTTTTGGCATCGAGATCGCTAATCACTTGCTCAGCTTTGTCTGCACGGTCGAATACTTCGGCGATGTCGCGCAGTTCGTCCTGCCAGTTATCGCGCTCGGGCAGCAGTACGGTCGGCGCGATCTTGGATAGTTGATCGTAATCCGCTTCCGACCACCAGGTCGGTGCAAGGATCAGATCAGGTTGAGCCGCCAGAATCGCTTCGAAATCCGGCGTGCGCGAGATGCCCATTTTGATCGTGTCCTTCAACGGATCGCGCAAATAGGTCGGCAGTTCTTCGTGGTAATTTTGGACGGCAACCGGTATGATATCAAGCGCGTACAAAAAGTCCGGGTAAACGACCGATAAGCCGATGACGCGCTGCGGGTCAGCCGGAATATCGATGTCGCCTTTTGCCGTGCTTACCGTTCGAGTCTGCGGAGCTGCTTCGCTTTCGGTTTCTGCAACAGGCGCGGCCTGCGTTGTAGACGCCTGATCCGCTTCCGCCACCTTCGCAGGCTGTGCGCTTCCTCCGCATGCCGCGATAATAAGCAGCAGCGCGATCATCCCTATCGTCATGATCCATTTTTGTCTTTTCATTATGATCCCCCTTGACTCCATCGTCTGCGACAACATGCTCTTAATTGAGAACCATTGTCATTAAGGGTTAGTATACGGCAAAGTTTTCATGTGCAATATCGACAATAAAGACTTTATTTCATGCAGGATCCCGCCAGATGTTTAACACTTCATCCAAAATCAGATCGTGCGTAAATGCCGTATACTCGCTGAGCAGATTCGCCGGGAATAGCTCGACGCGCTGCAAACGAACGGCTTCGATCTGTTTCCATGCGTTATGCCGATTCAGGGAGTGCCAAGTTTGCTGAGACTCCTCGTCCTGCTGCACAATCATCAATATCCGATCAAACTGCCAGTTCGATAGCCGTTCCGGTTCGATCTCAAAGTCTTCTTCGGTCCGCACAAGTTCATCCGGCGCTTCCAGACGAAGGTCGTCATAGAATACCGAAGCCACGCTGTAACGCTTCGGCAGCATTAAGCGCGTACCCGCAAGTTTCAGAACCAACAAACGAATATTCCCTAACCGCTCGACCAGTTGTGTTCGAACAAAATCGGCTTTGCGTCCATACCGCTCCAACCATGCTTCTGCGGCTCCGGCCCGGTCTAGCTCCCCCGCAATCAGCCTCAGGCGAGTTCGCCAATCCACGGCGGCACGCATTTCACTAAGCGGCGCGATCGTCAGCAATTCGGCTTTTTCCTCGGCGTTCAGCTCTCCTTCATGCACGATGATACAATCCGGCGCCTCCGCCCGAAGCTGCTCCAACTTTTGCTGGTGGTCGTCGCTTAACGGCAGTACTTGATCGGTCGCGTATTTCCGTCGGTAATATTCGGTCCAAGGATGGCTGATCGGAGCGGCGCTCGGAACGATATACAGCGCCAACAACACGCCGATCGCTTCAGGATGGTACGCTGCGATCTTTTGCCTGGCATTGCGGATAAACGCTGCCGGAGGAACGCCCGAGATCTTTTTGAACGTACGCCGAAAATAAGTCTCGTCCCGGAATCCCACATGCTGCGCAATATCTTTAATGGGATGCCGCCCTTCCGCACGCATCAGATTTTGTGCCTGGGCAATTCGGTATACGGTCAGCTCGTCCATCGCGCTTCGTCCATACCTCTGCTTGAACAAACGCATAAAATGCCTCACGCTCAGCCGCGCCACCTCCGCCAGTTCATCCAGCGACAGCTTGCGCGCATGATGCTTTTCCATGTAGGTTCTAACCTGTTCCAGTCGGGTCTCGTAGTCGTCCTCCCGTACCTCCCGCGCTTCGAGCAGCATCATTCGAATCAATTCCTGCAACTGAATCCGAGCTCCCAACCGTTCCAAACCGTCTTCATGATTGACCGACCGGACAATGCTCTCGCACAATCCGTCCGCCGATAGGGAAGCGCGCAGAATCAACTCGTTCACGGCGGGTAAAAAAAGTTCCCCGCCGCTTCCTTTTGCCCGTCCGATATAGCTCCCCGTCTCCGCTGCCGCCGCGTCCCATGCCAATGCCCGGAACCGAATCGCGTACAACCCCCGGCCATCCAGATTCCAAGCTTTCGCCCCGACGAGTTCGCCGGGACGCCGCAAATACAAGCCTCCCGTGCGAAGCTCCTTGAATCGTCCGTCTACCGTGATCCGTCCTTCTCCGCCAGCCATGAAGAACAGCAGATAGTCATCAAGAAAATGCAGCGGCAGTTCCCACGTGGCGCGTTGGTTCGAAGATGTCGCCTCCACGAGCAGGAACACCAGCTTATCCGCATTGACTTCTTGCTCCTTCGCTTCCTTTTCCATGCTCCGCCTCCCTGCCTTCCGGCCCTTTGCTTGCTTTATCCCAGTATACATGCAAAAAAGCCCTGTTCAAGCACGGCGCATACCGTAACTTGAACAAAGCTTTCGGCTTCTGAAACCAACTTATCGCCGCTTAATCGGATAGGCTGCTCGCAGAGTTAAACGGGTCAACATCTTCATCGTTAATCCTTGGCTACGCCGTCTTCGATCGCCGACGAACAAGCCGCGCTTTCCCGGTCCTCCACGATCGCGAAGCCCCAACCGGGCAGGCGCAGCAGCTGACCGTGCCGGATGTCGTCGCCCGACAGCAGCTCGCGTCCGTCGCGATAACCGTATTCGAACGATACGGACTCGTCCGAATAATTCAGGAAATAACGCACCCGGCAGCCCGCGCGGTTGATCCCGGATTTCACGATCAGCGGGAACGCCAATTTTTGATCCTGTCCCCATAGTCCGGCTTCGCGCAGCACTTGTTCGAACAAGCCGAGCAGCAGCTTCTCCTCCGGCATGAATCCGATATACGTCGCGGTTCCTTTGCCAAAGACATTGCGCGTAATCGCGGCATACTCGTTCCACTGCGGATGGTCGTAACGCGCCAGCACCTCCGCCGTCGTCGGCGTGAGCAGTTCCATCCACGTCTCCACGCTGCCCGCTTCTTCGCTAATCGAGGAGAAGTCGTTGGTTACCTGAATACGGACGTCTTTCGGCTCGATAAACAGCTGATAATTCACGCCGCAAGCGCGCTCGATGAGTCCGGGCTGCGCGCTTGTTCGCACCTGCACGTCGTCGTTCGTAAATCCGCTTTTGAACGTGTAGACGATATGCCCGCCTTTTTCCGTATAGTCGTTCAGCTTCTCCAGCAGTTCGTCCGGCGCGCTGTACAGAGCTGGCACGACGATCAGGTCGTATTCCGCAAGCACCTTCGCGTCCGTCTCGGGATGAACAAAGTCGCAGCCGACATTCAGCTTGTACAGCGTATCGTAGCAGCGGCGAACGAGATCGTTGTAATTCACTCCGCCCGGCAAAGGGAACCAGTCGATCGAACTGAGCGCTTCGTTGCTGACCAGCATTGCGACGCGGTTGATTTTGCGCATGCCGGACAACGATTCGCTCAGGCGCGCAAAGTCGGCTCCGATCGTTTTCGCTTCATTATAGATCGGGTTCGGCTGCAGATCGTGGCTGAGCAGTCCTTTCCAATACGTCTCGAACGAGTTGTGAATCGAATGCCAGTGCCAGTATGCGACCATGCTCGCTCCCGATGCCAGATGACTGAACGCGAGCAATCGAAGCTGGCCCGGATACGGCGTCCAATGCGGGAAAGCCTGCGCCTGCGTTTCCAACACCAAGTAATTGGACTGCTTGAGCGAACGCGTCATATCCCCGCCGAACGAGATTTCCGCGCCCGTCAGCTCGCCCTGCGACGGATGGTAGATGTCGACGCCCGCAATATCGAGGCATTCGGCCGCTTTAAAGTGATCCACGTCGCGCTGCACGCCGTACGAATGGCCGCGCCATTCGAAGTCGAAGTTATGCGTGACGAACTGACCCGGCTTTTTGTATTCGTTGACGATCCCTGCCTGCCACGCCAGAAAATCGGTCACGAGCTGCCGCTGGAAACGGGCAAATTCCGCACCCAGGCTGCCGTTGATCGTGCCCAGCACCGAGGGGAAATCTTCCCATGCTTCAATTCGGTTGCTCCAATACGTCAGCCCGAAGCGCCGGTTCAATTCGTTCAGATCGTTGCCGAACTTTGCCCGCATCGCCTTCACGAATTGCAGTTGCACGTTCGGCCCCGCCGTTCCGTAATGCTTCGTCTCGTTGTCGATCTGATAGCCGATCACCGCCGGATGCGCGCAGGTACGGCTAATCAACTTTCGAATGATGCGTTCCGCGTAGAACAGGTACACCGGACTTGTAATATCCATGATCTGACGGGCGCCGTACTTGCCGGGACCGTCCTTCGTAACCGCCAATATTTCCGGATGCTCGCGTACCATCCAAGGCGGAATCGCGTACGTCGGCGTACCGATAATCACGTCAATGCCTGCTTTGTGCATGGCGTCCAGTACCCGATCCACCGACTTGAAGTCGAACACGCCGTTTTGCGGTTCATGCGTGCTCCAGGTCGATTCCGCGATGCGGACGACCGTGATGCCCGCCGCTTTCATCATTTCGATGTCTTTGTCCAGCCGCTCGTAGGGCATGTATTCATCGTAATAAGCGACTCCGTAATGCAGACGTTCCATAAGCGTTATCCGTCCTTTCTTCTTGCGGGACTGAAGGCTGGCGGCAATCGATGTTTTTCTTTTACTTCGGCTGCTCCCTTGCGGCTTGACCGCATCGCGATCCGGCAAACCGTCCGCCTTGTCCGTAATCCTTTCGAGACGCGCCGCCGGATGTCCTGCAAGCGCTTCAGTTTCTTCGCGGCGATCCGTTTCCTTTTTTCCGAAAAAAGCTGTCCGTTCTGGGTTACGTCGCTTAGCCTTTCACCGCGCCTTCGGTAATCCCTTCCATGATAAACCGCTGGCAAAATGCGTAGATGATAACCACCGGAATCGCGGTCAGCACCAGTGCGGCGAGGATCAGCGACCATTCCTTGTTATACTCCCCGAACAGCATGTTGGTGGACAAGATCAGCGTATAGCGGTCGACGTTGGTCAGCATCAAGAGCGGCAGCAGGAAATCGTTCCATACCCACAGGAAGTCGAGAATGCCGATCGTTACCGTGATGGGCAGCAGCAGCGGGAAAATGATCCGGAAATACGTCTGGAATTCGCCGCAGCCGTCCATTTGCGCCGACTCTTCCAATTCGCGCGGGACGGACTTCACGAACCCGTGATACAGGAAGATCGCCATATTGACGCCGAGTCCGATATAGATGATGCCGAGTCCCCATGTGCTGCCTTGCAGGCCCAACGTTTTGGCGACACGGGTCAGCGAGATCATGATCGAGTGGAACGGAACGAGCATCGACGACACGAACATGATGAAAATAAACCCGCTCAAGCGCCCCGGCGTGCGAGACAGTTTGTACCCCGCCAGCCCTGCCGTGAAAATGATACCGCCGATTGCGACCAACGACACGATGATTGAATTGAGCGTACTGCCGAGCAGATTGATCTGGTGGAACGCTTGGCTGTAATTTTCGAAATGGAATTCCGTCGGCAGCGCCATGACCGATTCGAACATTTGCCCCTGCGTTTTGACCGAGTTGACGAGCGCCATATAAACGGGAAACATGGTGACGGCGGCGCAGACGGTCAGCAGGGTGTTGATGAGCACATTGGAAAGTCTGCGGCTCATGCCTCCACCTCCCGTTTTTTCGTGATGCTAACCTGGATCAAAGTCAAAATGAGTACCATTGCGAACAAAATAATCGACTTTGCGCTGGCGTAACCGTACCGGAAGTTGTTGGAGAATGCTTCTTCGTAAATGTTCATCGTCACTACCTGCGTGCTGCGTCCCGGTCCGCCTCCGGTCAGGCCGTACACGACTTCGAACACTTTGAACGAGCTGTTGAGCGTGAGGAACAAACAGATGGTAATCGCGGGCGTGATCATCGGCAGCGTCACGCTGCGGAATCGCTGCCACGCGTTCGCCCCGTCGATTACCGCCGCTTCTTTCAGCGATTGCGGCACGCCTTGCAGACCGGCCAGGTAGATGATCATCATATAGCCGACCCCGTTCCAGAGCGAGACGATCAGGATCGAGTAAAAGGAGAAATTCGGATCGCCGATCCATGACTGGTTGAGGAACGTGAACACGGTCTTTTCCGCGATCTGCGGCAGCACCTGCGAGAAGATAAACGTCCACATAAACGCGCTGATGATGACGCTGATCATGTTCGGCATGAAGAACAGCGTGCGGAACAGCCCTTTGGAGCGGGTCCGCGATTCGATCAGTACCGCCAGGAACAGCGCCAGCACGTTTTGCAGCACGACCATGACGACGACGTATTTCAGCGTAAACAGCAGCGAATTGACGAAGTCCGGGTCGTCTTTGAACACTTCGACGAAGTTCGCGAAGCCGATCAGGTCGTAATCCCGGTTCAGCCCGTTCCAGTCGGTGAAACTGTAATAGAAAGCGCCGAGCATCGGAATGAGCAAAAACGCGATATAAAAAATCAACGCCGGAGCCGTGAACGCGAGCAGCGACGCATATTTGTTACGCGAGGACAAAACACTCACCTCATTTTCTGTTGGGGTAGGCTTCAGACGCATGAAGCTAACAAGAAGATCCTATTCGGGAGGGGAAGCTGGGGGCGCTGCGGGAGAAATTCGTTCAGGACGCTGTCTCACCCGGAAAATTGAATTGGATTTAAATAATGAGTTTTCCGGGTTCAAAGGCGTCCTTCACTGAATTTCTCCCTCCACTAACACTTCCCCCAATGGAACAGGATCTGCCTGCTTGCTTCAAAGTCTTCGGCCTTTGGGTTGTTGTAGTTTGGCTTCCGCTGCGTGCTTCTCAGCGGAAGAAAGTCTTTTGCTTTTGCTCTAACTTTCATTTTTAGCCTTCAATTGTATTGCCTTTCAACTTCCGCTACGCCAGAAGCTTTCCCGTGGAACACGATCTTCGATCTTTACTACCCTCTCCCCAGCCTTCAGCCGTAGGTTTTGTAGGGAAGGTACGGCCCAGGAAAAGGCAGAAGGCGGAGCGGGGGGGTGTTCAGTGCAGGAGCGTTAGCGTTCGCCTTTGAAATCGGGAAATCTCCATATTCAATCCATTCCAATTTCCCGATTTCAACACGCGACCGAAACGAACACCCCCCGCGCAGCCGCCCTAGCCTTCTCCACCCTGCCGAACCGTCTCTACAACGAAGGCGGCCGAAGCCGCCCTCCCTCTACTTTTTGTTGACCTTGTTATAGTCTTTCCAGGCTTTGTCCAGAGCGGTGACGAGGTCGTCTTGGGTCATTTGGCCGGCGAAGTAGCTTTGGAGGCCTTTGCCCACTTCGTCTTTGACGGATTGAGGAATGACCGGATCTTGATAAGATTTGCCTTCTTTGACGTAGGCCATAGCGTCCTCAACCCATGGGTACGTTTGGAATTCGTGGCTTTTGGCGACCGGATTGAATTTCAGGCTTTCATAGAACGCGCTGGAATCATTGTCGTCCAGGACGTAGTTGACGAAGTCGAGCGCGTATTCTTTGTTTTTGCTGGTTGGGGATACGGCCAGTGCGGTCGAGGTGCTCAGATCGATCATCGTCGCGTTCGCGTCGTCGTTGATCGGGAGAGCCGCTACGCCGAAATCGATATCCGGGTTGGATTTGAGAATGGTATCCGCGTACCACGGGCCTTGCAGCCACATCGCCGCTTTGCCGGTTGCGAAAGCTGCCGCGCCGTCGTCGGCACTGACTTCGAGCGCGCGATCCGTGCCGTTGGCGTTGACCAGATCAATGATGTCGAACATTTGCTTCATTTCGGAGAACGAGCCTTCGTCCTTGCCCATGCGTTCAATAAAATCTTTGTTGGTCGTGTTCACGATCGCGCCTACCGACAGCGGCAGGAACAATTGAGGAACCCACGCTTCGGAGTAAGACAGTTCGAACGGCTTGATGCCGGCAGTGTTCAGTTTATCTACGACCGCTTTCATCTCGGTCAGCGTGTTTGGCGGCGTCAGCCCCTGTTCTTTGAAAATGTCTTTGTTATACAGATAGCCCCAGGAGATCGTCTCCATTGGCACGGAAAGCACTTTGCCGTCGATCGTGACGGAAGGCTTCACGCTGTCGAGCAGCTTGTCCACGAACGGCTGGTCCGACAGGTCTTCCATATAACCCGCGCGATAGAAATCCGGTGCTTCGTTGACGGCATGCAGACTGTAAATGTCCGGCGCGTCGTTCGAAGCCATCCGCGTTTTGAGAATCTGCGGCGCGTTTTCGGCATTCGGCATTTCCAATTGAACTTTGATATCGACGTTTTTGTCCGCTTTTTCTTTGGCGACGAACTGGTCAATATACGTCTGATACTGCTCTTTGAAACGCGGCTGCGAGATAAAGAATTTCAACGTCACTTCCTTCGAACCCGAACCTTCTCCGCCGCTTGCCTGGCTGTCCGCTCCGCCTCCGCAACCGCTCAGCAATCCTGCCAGCAGCAGCGAAGCCATCGCTCCGCCCCAGATCTTTTTCATTATTCGTGACCCCCTCGGTCGTTTCTTAAAAGATTGGTTACGCTTACAAAAGTATTGTATCGCCATTTTGCAAACGCTTAATTGGACAGGATTGAGGGAAGCTTTTGGATTATATTGAACCTTTCGTCAGCTCGCCGGGAGCGATGCCGTACTGCTTTTTGAATACGCGGTAAAAGTAACCCACGTCCTCGTAGCCGCACATCTCGCTCGCCCGCCGGATCGGCACCCCTTCCAAAATCCAGGCTCTCGCCTTTTCCATGCGCACTTGCTGAATATAATCGGTCAGCGTCTGTCCGAACTCCTGACGGAACGTGCGGCTGAGATACTCTTTGGATACGAAAAAGCAGCGCGCCAAACCGTCCAACGACAACGCTTCCGCAAAATGCTCCGCTACGTAAGCTCGGACTTCATTCAGATCCAGACGGTCGCGGAACTTGCGCCGCCGAATCAACTGCTCCAACGATTCTTGGTACACGAGCGGGATCTCCGGCAGGGTTGGCTCCCCATCACTGTGCCGCCCCTCCCGGATCGGCTCCTCTTCCTGTCCGAAAGACTGACGAAGCTCATGCAGTCGCTGCATTAATTCCCGAGACAGTCGGCGTTCCGATGCACAATCCGCTGCGCCCGACTGCAACTTTTCCATATGCCCCCGTACAAGTTCCTCCAATACCCGATGCAAATCCTCCATACGCAGCTCGCCGTAATGGGCACGAATCAAAGGCTCCACTTCGCGCAGGCGCCGACGCGTATCATCGTCCAAAGCCGTCGCCGCAAGTTGCTGCTGCTCAAGCTCGATCAAGTCGTCCCGACACTTTTCCAGCGTGCGATTAAGTTCCGCCGGATCAACGGGCTTAAGCAGATAATCATTCGCCCGGTAGCGGATCGCCTGCTTCAGATAAGCAAAGTCGTCATAGCCGCTCACCACCACGACCTTCACCTGCGGGTAACGCTCGTTCAAGGTCTTCATCAGCCCAACGCCATCGACGCCGGGCATATTCATGTCGGTAATGACCAAGCGGATCGCCTCGGACTCCATTCGCTTCAGCGCCTCGCCTCCGTCTTCCGCTTCCGCCGCAATGCGAATGCCCAGTCGATCCCACTCGCCGAAGCGCCGAATGATCGCCCGGGTCGCCGCTTCATCGTCCACGATCATAGCCGGGATTACTCGTTGTTCACCTATTGTCGATTTTTCGCTCATGCTTCATTCCCCTCTCCGCCCGATACGGGCATTCGCAATACGATCGTCGTTCCGACGCCTTCTTCTCCGGATAATTGAATGCCGTAACGTTCGCCGAATCGTAACCGCAGCCGAGCCTCCACATTCGCCAGCCCGATATGCTCCCCGCTTCCGCTGACCCGCCCCGCTCCCTGATCAATATCCGCCCGAAGTTCTTTCCGGCGCTCGTCGCTCATCCCTTTTCCATGGTCCGTGATCGCGATCTCAAGGTCTTCGCCGACGCGCCGCACGACCACGTCCAACTGCCACGTCGCCTGCTCCGGGCCAAAAGCGTGCTGAAACGCATTTTCCGCAATCGGCTGTAGGATCAACTTCGGAACGAGCAATTCTTCAGTCCCCGCGCCGATGTCCAAATTCGTCGTGATTCGCCCCGGGTAGCGATGCTCCTGAATGAATAGATAGTTTTGCAAATGGCGCAGTTCTTCTCTCACTTCCACTAAGCCCGCCGGACCTCGCACCACGTAACGGAACATTTCACTGACGGCCCGGATCACGGCATACAACCGCTCCGGCGTTTCCGTGAAAGCCATTCCGCCGATCAACTGCAACGTGTTTTGCAAAAAATGCGGATTGATCTGAGCTTGCAGTGCCGCGAGTTGAGCCGTCTTCTTTTCAAGGTTCAGCGCGTATTCGGTATGAATATGTTCGCGAATCCGCTTCGACATCTTGTGCATGCGCAGCTCCAGCAATCCGATCTCGTCCGTTCTTCCGGTCAGCGGCGTCCCTTCCTTGATAAACGAGATATTTTGGATGGAACGGGCCAGCTTGATGATCGGAGCCGTCGTTTTCCAAGCCGCGAATGCCGAAGCCATCACCGCCAGCAGAACCGCAATCACGCCGACGATCGAGCCGTAACGGATCGTTCGCTCCGCGCTGAGATCCACGGCGGTACGCGGCACGACTTTAACGATGCGCAGTCCCCAGGCATCCAGCGTATCGTAGAACACGTAAGCGTCCGACGTCTGCGCATAACCGGAGCCTTCCGACGAACGAACCGTCTCCGCAGCGCCTCCTTCAACCGTTCCGGTCGGGCTGTACAGAATGTTGCCGCCGGCGTCGGTAATCAACAGCTCGCCGTCCGAATCCGGATTCAGCAGCTCGGTGATCCGATCCGTGAATCTCCAATTGATCCGCAGCGTCATATAACCCAGATTCTCCCGATCCTCGAACCTGCGCAGCGCGCGGACCAGTTCGAACGAATCCGGGTTGTCCGGGCTGCTTCGAATCAAGACATCCAGATCGTCGTTTTCCATCTTGCGATATTCCTCAGGCATCTCCGGCACGATCCGGCTCGTGACTTCCATCGTGCTGATCGTGAACAGCTTGCCGCCTTGAAGCAGGTATAATTCGATGTCCTGAAGCTGGGTATTTGCGGTGTAGTAGACGGAAAGCATCGTATCGGTGACGTCTTTTTGCAGGGGATACAGGGAGCCGGACGTCCCGTTTTCCAGTGCTTTCAAGTAACGATTCAAGCTGGGGCTGATAAAAAGGGTATAGGTCAACGTATTGAACTCGGAGAGCTGTTCGTCCAAATAACCGCCTGCCCATTTCACGGTCGCGAGGTTCGATTGGATCACCTCGTCCTCGACCGAACTACGCGTATTGTACGCCGCCAATTGCGTAACGGCAAAGACCGGAAGCACGCCGAGCGGAATAAGCAGCAGCATCAGCCGTAGGCGAAAGCTGCGGCGGAACGGGCGAAGAAGCCCGGAATAGAGCGCTTTCCAAAAATCCAAGATGCAAATCCTCCTTCTGCGCCGCTTCGCTTCCCTCGGCTTTACCGAGATTATAGCGCAAGCAAACGAGATTGCGGAGAGAAACATTTTCGCCGGCATATAGCGGATTAAAAAAATTTCATGTCGCGAAGTTTTACAAAACGTTGATCTTTGTTTATTTTTCTATAGAATCTTTTTCGCGCATTGGGCATAAAACGTTTAAACTGACACGCTTTGTTCAAATATTGGAGGATTCTTTTCACGAACGCCGAATATGGAATCTAACTGGAAAAAGCATTTTTTTACATCCGCTTAACAAATGAGCGGTATACTTAAAAGAGTTGACCGGGCGTGTCGGGTTCGAATTCTTTTCGGGATTTCGGGCGATTTCCCGGGATAAGAAAAAAATTTATGGGCGCAACTCGCGATCCATTACGTTCGTAAACGAATCAATACTTGTGCAAGCAATCTGTGGCGTACATGCGCCGTAATTTTGGAGGAATTATGGATAACCAAGCCGCTCACCGGGGTTCTTCCCCGTACTACATCAACCGTGACCTCAGTTGGATCGAATTCAATTATCGCGTACTTGAAGAAGCGCAACACCCGGATACGCCACTTCTGGAACGCGCCAAGTTTCTGGGCATCGTCTCGCGCAACCTGGACGAATTCATGAGCGTCCGAGTGGCGGGCATCCGCAACCAACTCAAAGCCGGCATCGTCAAAAAAGACTTTTCCGGTTATACGCCTCAGGTTCTCTACAAACGGCTCTCGAAGCGCATCGAAAAAATGGTCACTGCCGAGTATCGTACATATCGCGACCTGATTCGCTTGCTCGCGAAAGATAATCTCGTACTCAGCCATTACGACGATTTGACCGCAACTCAACAAAAGTCTGCCGACGATTACTTCCATAACGTCATCTTCCCGATCCTGACGCCGATGGCGGTCGATCTCAGTCGTCCGTTCCCGCTTGTGCATAGTCAGAACGTCTATCTGGCCGCCGTGCTGGAACGCGAAAACGCGACGTCCGACCTGCCTGACGACGAACGCTATTACTTCGCGATCGTGCAGATTCCTTCGATTCTGCCGCGCCTTATTCCCGTTGCAAGCCGCAGCCATAGCAAAAAGCAAGTCTACGTCCTGATCGACGAACTGATCTGCAATCATATCCAAACGTTGTTCAGCGGCTACAAGCCGGTAGCCGTGCATGCGTTCCGTCTGTCTCGGGATGCGGATCTGGAGATCAACGAAGAAGAAGCGGAAGACCTGCTCGAAGAGATCGAAAACAAACTGCGCAAGCGTCGCCGCGGCGCGCCTGTTCGTCTCGAAGTACAGAAAGACTTCCACCCTTACGCCCTGCAATTATTATTGGAAGAATTCGAAATCGACGATGCCGTCTACGAAATCGACGGTCCGATCGATCTCGGCTTCATGACGTCGTTCGCGGGCTCGATCAAAAATCGGGATGCGCTGCGTTACCCGACGGCACGCTCCGTGTACCCGCCGGAATTCGCGGACGGCGAGGATACCGATTTCTTCGCGACATTAAAAGAACGCGACGTGCTCTTGCACCATCCGTTCGAATCGTTTGACGCCGTGAGCGACTTTGTCGAGCAGGCCGCCGAAGACCCTAACGTCATGGCGATCAAGATGACGCTGTATCGGGTCAGCAGCAAATCGCCGATCATTCGCTCGCTCGCCGAAGCGGCCGAAGCAGGCAAACAGGTCACCGTCGTCGTCGAGCTGAAAGCCCGGTTTGACGAAGAACGCAACATCACCTGGGCTCGCGAACTGGAAAAGGCCGGTTGCCACGTCGTATACGGTCTGGTCGGGCTGAAGACGCACGCCAAAGCGATTCTCGTCGTTCGGCGCGAAGAAGACGGCTTGCGCCGTTACGTCCATGTCGGCACGGGTAACTACAACGACACGACCGCGCGCCTGTATACGGACGTGGGCCTGATGACGTCCAATGCTTCGATCGGCGAGGACGCGTCCGAACTGTTCAATCATATTACCGGCTACTCGCGCCACCCGGATTGGCAGGAAATTTCGGTCGCCCCGGATACGATGATGGGCACGTTCGTGACCAATATTCGCCGCGAAGCCGATCATGCGAAGGCAGGCCGCCCTTCCCGGATCATCGCCAAGTTCAACTCGCTCTCCAATCAACAGATCATCGACGAACTATACGAAGCCTCGAAGGCGGGCGTTAAAATCGACCTGATCGTGCGCGGCGTCTGCTGCTTGCGCCCAGGCGTTGAAGGATTGAGCGAAAATATTACGGTGCGCAGCATCGTCGACCGTTATCTGGAACACTCGCGGATCTTCTACTTCGAAAACGGCGGCGGCGAAGATTCCGAAATCTTCCTGGCCAGCGCCGACTGGATGACCCGCAACTTGACGCGCCGCGTCGAGCTGATGTGCCCGATCCGCGATGCCGGTTGCAAAGATACGCTGCTTAACATCGTCAAGCTGTACTTGAAGGATAATGTGAAGGCTCGCATTTTGACTTCAAGAGGCAGCTACGAACCGTTCGAAAACGGCGAAGAAGACTTCCGCAGCCAATTCCGCGCCGAAGACATTCGGACATGGAAGTCCACGCTGGTGTAGACAAATGGCAGTGTAGGCAAAGGGGCATCGGCCGGGGTTGACCTTTTGCGAGATTCGATGATAATGCGAATCGCGCGGAAACTTGAATCCGGTTCGATTGTAGATTGGATCGCGGACTCGCTTACGAGTCTTACTTTACAAATGTTGATTATAAAAAAAATCGGCTGCCCGTCATTGACGACGGGCAGCCGATTTTTGGTTTGCGGTTTACTTTTTGCTCATTAATGATTGACCATCAAGCAGCATCATTTTTAAATTCGTGCAAAACGTCAACATTTTCGGCCATATCGGATCTTTTTATGCTCGAATTCTGACTAAACGTCAACATTTCTGCCGGATTCTCGCTAAAATCGCCAATTGATTGCTAATTTGTTGACGTTACGTCAGAATTTTCGAGAAAAGAGCAATTCAGACCGAAAAATGTGTGCAAAACGTCAACATTCGGGCAAAATACGTTCAACTTCGCCAATAATTAGTACTTTAACCGCATCAAATCCAAGGTTTCCGATGGACGCAACCTAACATCGTGAGCAGTCATGGTACTAGCTTGTTGACTCGATTGCTCGATTGCTCTGCCACTATAACGCTTTATTTCCGATTTGACGCAATACCTACTGCCGAAATTTCACCTGACGAACCTCTTTTATTTGCCCGCCGACCGAATCTTCAATTCGATCCGCACGTTCCATTCTTTCTCGAATTCCTTCGACGCCAGCTTCAAATCGCGGATTTCCATGAAGGCTTCCGTACGGCAGGTCAGCTCCATCTCGAAATGATCCCCGCTTCGCTTGGCCTTCAGATCGGTGACGGCCTGCGTCTCGCTGGAATCCAGCGCAGCCGCCATCTGAAGCACGGCGCCCAGGCGGCGGGTGCGCTCCTCGTCTTTGGGAAGCAAGATGTCCTTATAAGTTTGCGCCGTGGCGCTTTTACGCCATTTGAACTTCGCGGCCAGTCCCGCAATCAATGCAGTCAGAATAATCTCGCGATGCGTCAAACCGGCCAGCGGGCGCTTGGTCAGCAAATACTGCGTATGTTCTTCATAATCGATATAGCTGATCTCGGTTCCGGTCTGGTAGGTCCAAGCCGCTACGCGAAGCAGCTTGCGATTCCATTCGTTTTCCCCGCCTTCGCTAAGCGCTTCGTACAGGATACGCGCAAAACGTTCCGTCTGCCGAAGATGGAGCTGGCGCGGCTTCGGTGCATTCGCAAGCAAAGCACGCAACTCGAACTCAAGCACGTTCTCATGCACGGCCTGTTCGGGACGCAACAGCTCGAAGAACAAGCCTTCGCGCAAACCCGTTGCGCTGACGACATAACGCGCGGCCTTCATATGCCGGAACAGCGTACGCAGAATGATCATGCCCGGCACGATAATATCGACCCGGCTTTTGGACAAGCCCGGAACCCGTTTGCGGCGGTTATTATCCATCCCCGGCAGCGAATGATAGAAGTAATCCACATCCTCGCCCTGCATCACGTAATTATGCGTGTAAGGCAGCGAATAATTGCGGCGCCGCTGATCCATTTTACCGAGTCCGCGAATCGTTCCGCCCAGGCCTACCAGATCCAGCCCCGGATGCTCGGACATCCACGGATGCTTCTGAGCTTCGGCGAGCACGAAGTTCTCCAACTCGCTGACGCGTTCTTCCGTCCAATTTCCGCTTCCGCCGAAACGCACGTTCATGTTAACCGCGCCAAACGGGAAAGAAAAGCTCGACACGCGCCGACGTTCTTTGAATAACGTAATCTCGGTACTGCCGCCGCCGATATCGATAATAAATCCTTCGGCGATATCGATCTTGTTCACGACGCCGATAAATCCGTAATGGCCTTCCATTTCGCCGGGCAGCAACTCGATATCCAATCCGGTCTCCCTATTCAAAATCTCGATAATCTGGCCGGAGTTTGACGCATTTCGGATTGCGGCCGTCGCGACTGCACGGATTTGGGTCGCGCCGTAGGCTTCGCAAATTTCAATAAACTGTCGCAGCACAGGCACGACGGAATGAATGGCGGGAGAGGGCATAATGCCGTCCGCCGTCACAAGCGCACTGAGACGGGCCGCTTCCCGCGACTCGGTCAGCACGCGGTACGAGCCGCCGCTATCGCTCTCGTAAACGACGAGCCGGATCGAGTTGGAACCGATATCGATAATGCCGGCCCGAAGGCTTGTTTGCACCGCCTCGGGGCGGGTCGTTTCAGGTAGGGTAGTCATAGAATGGACAGCTCCTTGTCCCCGGCACCCGTACACGGATTGCCGGACAATAATTAATGCCGGTTTATTTACCTTTTCATTAGCCTTAACCTTAGCAAACCAAACAGGACGGCGCAATGCGCACCGCCCTTGTTTTTTTACATTGCTTTTACTTTTCTTTGCTACGCATGCGCCGAATTCGGCCTTCAAAGTCCCGACTCTACCCGACGCTGCATCAATAACCGTACCGCACGGTCCGGATGGTCGGTAATAATCCCCGCCGTCCCCATCTCGATCAAGGCCTTCAAACGCGCTTCGTCATTGACGGTAAACGGATGATAATCAACGCCCGCTTCCAGCGCTTCCCGTACCCAATCCGCCGTAACCGCAGGGTCATACGCATGCAGCGCATCGGCGCCAAGCGTCTTCGCGTAATCCCACGGCCGATATAATCCTTCCATATATAACACGCCCGTACGGATCTCCGGCGCCAACTTTTTGCACAAAGCGAGCGAATAATGATTGAAGCTAGAAATGATCGCCCGACTCTCCAACCCGTACTTCCGGACCGCCTGAACCACTTTCTCTTCCAGGCCCGGATAAGCGCGAATCGTATTTTTAAGCTCAATATTCAAAACGATTCCCATATCCTTCCCCAATTGTAACAACTCGGTCAAATGCGGAATCGGCTCGCCCATAAACTCGGGATGATACCAGCTTCCGGCGTCGAGACTGCGAAGCTCCGCGTATGTCTTATCGCCTACCCAGCCCGATGCGCCGGCCGTGCGGGACAGCGTCTCGTCGTGAATCAGCACCGGCTCTCCGTCGGCGCTAAGCTGCACATCCGTCTCAATTCCCGTTGCCCCAAGCTCTACCGCCCGTCGAAAAGCTGCCATCGTGTTTTCGGGGCGCGTCCCCGAAGCCCCACGATGCGCAAAAATGATCGGCGCGCCAGGCTTTCCTGCCGCCGAACGCGGCTTTGTTTCAAACGTATCCGTACTGCGAATCAATTCGTTCATGAATATCGCCTCTTCTCCCGATCGGCCTTCGGCCGCTCTTGTATAGTCTGTTCCTCTTTCCCATTAGTATACCCATTCTTCGTAAATCCCATGTTAAACGAACGAATTTACCGTAAAATGGATTTTTTACACAACAGGGGGTTTTTATTTAACAAAGTATTGGTAGGCTTAACGTGCTTGGCCGGGAAAGACACATGCAACCCGGCATTCGGTATTCCAGGCATACATAAGGAGGCTCGGCCCTACGCATGGAAAACATGGACAAGACCGCTTCGGTTTCGCTCGATAAAAAGCGCAAAGCAGCAGGCGCAAGCGTCAGCGGCGATCCTTCGCGCGCGGCCCATTTAGGCCGATTTCGCGAAGCCGCGCTGGCCGCGCTTTTCATTGCGCCGGCATTGCTGTTGTTCGGCATTTTTCTGTTCTATCCCTTAGTTCAATCCGTCTACCTGAGCCTGCATTCGACGAATCCTCGCGGACAGGTCGCAAACTTTGTAGGTCTGACCAATTTTCGCAATCTTTTCGCTTCACCGGGATTTCCGAACAGCCTCATCGTGACGTTGAAGTTCATTCTGTTCACGGTTCCGGCCAGTCTGGCGCTCGCGCTCGCCTTTGCCGCCGTCTGCCGCAGCAAAATCCGGGGCATGCGCATCTTTCGTTTCGTGTTCGCGCTGCCGATCGCCGTATCCGTCAGCACGGGCTCGATCATGTGGATGGTTCTTTTTCACCCGACGCTCGGAAGCCTGAATTATTTTCTCGGTAAAATGGGGCTCGCTCCCGTCCAGTGGCTGACCGACCCCAATATGGCGCTGCTGTCGATCTCCCTCATGACCGTCTGGATGAACGTCGGTTTCCTGTTCATCCTGCTGCTCGGCGGGATGCAGGGAATTCCGGAAGAAATCTACGAGAGCGCCAAGATCGACGGCTCCGGCCCGCTGCGCACCTTCTGGACGCTGACCCTGCCGCTCGTCTCTCCGACCTTGTTCTTCGCCTCTGTTACATCGGTCATCGGAGCGTTCCAAGCCTTCGGACAGATCAACATTCTGACCAAAGGCGGCCCCGTGAACAGTACCGACGTGCTTGTCTTCAGTCTCTATGAAGACGCCTTCGTCAACTTCCGCTTCGGAGTCGGCAGCGCTCAAGCGCTTGTGCTGTTCGCAATCGTGCTGCTCATTACCGTCATTCAATTCGCGTTCGCCGAAAGGAAGGTGCATTACCAGTGAAACGACTCTCCGTATCCCGTACACTGGCTTACCTGCTATCGGCCATTGCGGCGGTATTCATCCTGTTTCCGTTTTGGATTACGCTATCCAATGCTTTTATGACCGAAGCCGAATCGGCCGCCTATCCCCCGAAGCTTTGGCCGACCGGACTGCATTTGGACAATTTCTCCGGCGTGTTGGCTTCGATTCCGATCGTGCAGTTTATTTTGAACAGCTTTATCGTCAGCAGCGTGATTACGATCGGCTGTCTGGCGACGTCTTGCATGGCCGCTTACGCGTTCGCGTTTCTTCGTTTTCCCGGCAAAAAAATCATCTTCGCGCTGTTCCTGTCCACGATGATGATTCCTTGGGAAGTCGCGGTGATTCCGAACTACTTGACCGTGCGCAGTTGGGGCTGGCTCGACAGTTACGCGGGATTGACCGTTCCGTTTCTTGCGACCGCGTTCGGCGTGTTCCTGATGCGGCAGTTCTTCCTCCAGCTTCCGAAAGAACTGATGGAAGCGGCGCGGATCGACGGCTGCGGACATATTCGCATCTTCCTGCGCTTGGCCGTTCCGTTATCGATGCCGGGACTGGCTACGCTCGGCGTGTATTCGTTCCTGAATCATTGGAATATGTATCTGTGGCCTCTGCTGGTCACCAGTAGCGAAAAGATGCGCACCGTGCAGATCGGGGTCAGCATGCTTCAGTTCTCGGAAATGACAGCTTGGAACCTGGTGATGGCGGGTCTCGTGCTGGTGCTGCTGCCTTCGCTCATCATGCTGGCGCTCGGTCTGGGTCGATTGGTCGGCGGGCTGACGGCGGGTGCTTTAAAAGGATAGAGATTTCTAAAAAATCAGACGCTGAACGGATATAGGGTTCGTTCTCTCGGATCGCCGTTTCCGCTTTGCTCACGAACGCGAAGATTCATTCCGGCCAACTGCCCATAGCGACTCGTGACAAAAGCGGAGACGGCGAACAGCTGTCCAAACCCCGACCCGGCCCCCGCCGGGTCCCTCTCAGACTTGAACGCGCCGCTCATCGCGGTGCAACCGAAACGGTCCGCGCCGTGCCATCGGCGAAGCGCGGTTCTCGTGGAATCCGGCACCGCCTCTGCCTCCCCCTACCTTGTGCGGAGTGCCCCGGATCTCCATATAACCCGGACGGACACGCGGACAGCTCTGCGACTCCGCCTTCCTCCGGGTCCTTTTTTACGGGCATCAATGCAACAATTCATAGGTCATACGCACGATTCATGCAACGACTACAGAGAAAAGGGAGTGGAGTTTTCGATGAAAAAAAGTAGCCGAAAGTGGATGTTTGCCTGTCTGTGCATGTTGATGGTGGTTCTGACTGCATGCGGAGGCGGCGGTAATCAGACGGCAACCGGAACAGGAACGGCCGAGGCCGCTTCGAGCAATGCTTCGGGAAGCACCTCGGGCAGCGCGGATACGACGGAAAGCGGCGGCGATCCGGTTAAAGTGGTATGGTGGCACGCGATGAGCGGCGAACTGGGCACGGTCGTCGACGAGTTGGTGAAGCAATTCAACGAATCCCAGGATGACGTGCAAGTCGAAGCCGTATTCCAGGGTACATACGACGAGAGCCTGAACAAGCTGAAGACCGCGATGGGCTCAGGTACAGGACCGACGATGATTCAGACCTACGAGATCGGCAGCCGTTTTATGATCGATTCCGGCGCCATCACGCCGATGCAGCAGTTTATCGACAAGGAAAGCTATGACGTGTCGCATCTGGAAGAAAACATTCTCGGCTACTACACGTTCGACGATCGCCTCTACTCGATGCCGTTCAACACGTCGAATCCGATTCTCTACTATAACAAAGACGCGTTCAAAGCAGCCGGACTCGACCCGGAGAACCCGCCGAAGACGTACGCGGAAGTCGAAGAAGCGGCCAAAACGCTGACAAAAGACGGCGTAACGGGCGGATCGTTCGCGATCTACGGCTGGTTTATGGAACAATTGCTTGCCAATCAGGGCGCGGAATTGCTCAACAACAGCAATGGTCGCGAAGGAATGGCCGATCAAGCACAACTTGGCGCTCCTGCTGCCGTCAGCACGCTGGAATGGTGGAAAAAGATGGTCGATGAAGGCTCCATGCTGAACCTCGGCCGCAAAACGGACGATACGAAAAAAGCTTTCGCAGCCGGACAAATCGCGATGACCCTCGACAGCACGGCTTCCCTGCGCGGTATCGTGCAGGCTGCCGAAGGCAAGTTCGAAGTCGGAACGGCCGCTCTGCCGAAACCGACCGAAGCCGATGCAGGCAAAGGCGGCGTGATCGTCGGCGGCGCAAGTCTCTGGATGCTGAACGATCGTCCTGAAGAAGAGCAGCAGGCGGCTTGGCAGTTCATCAAGTTCTTGGCCGAACCGGCTACGCAAGCTTACTGGCACGTCAACACGGGCTACTTCCCGATTACCAAAGAAGCGTATAACGAAGACCTGGTCAAAGAAAACCTGGAAAAATATCCTCAATTCCAGACGGCCATTGACCAACTGCACAATACGGAATTGACGCCAGCTACTCAAGGAGCAGTCATGGGCGTATTCCCGGAAGCTCGCCAGCTGACGGAAACGGCGATCGAAGAAGCGCTGACTGGCGCAGCATCGCCGCAAGACGCGCTGGATCGCGCTTCGGCGGAGATCACGCAGAAGATTCAGGAGTATAACAGTACGGTGGCTCAGTGAGGATAAGCTAGGGCGCTGCGGGAGAAATTCGTTCACGGCGCTGTTTCACCCAGGATTTCAGATTGGAATGTATGTTCCAATCTGAAATCTTTGGGGTTCAAAGGCGCCGTTCACTGAATTTCTCCCTTCGCTTTCGCTTATTTATAGGGAAAAAGAAAAGAAGACCAGCCGTGGTTGCGGCTGGTCTTTTGCTTACAGGAGCATATCTTTACACCTTCGTTTGCCGGGCAATACTAGGATAAGATTCGCCTGAACTTACTTAAAAATCTGCAACACGCTCGCCGTACCTTTTTCCTCCGAAAACTCGACTTGGGCCATCGCGCCGTTGATCAGCGTCAATTGAGGCGGCATATGGCCGCAGTCGATGTCGTAGAGCACAGGTACGCTCAGCTCCTCGGACAAGTCGCGGTAGACGTCTTCGGCGGTGTAGCCGCCGACCGGCATATTGGCGGGGCTGCGTCCGAACATCAAGCCCGAGCAGTTCTCGAACCAACCGGCTAGTTTCATCTGAACCAGCGAGCGACGCAGGTCGGCGGTGTTCATTTCGCAGTCTTCCAAATACCAAAGCACAGGCTCGCCCGGGATATGCCGCTCTCGGAAAGCGCGCACATCACCGTACGGCGTGCCGATCAAGTGGCGAATCACGTCGATGCAGCCTCCGAGCAGACGTCCTTTCAAACCGACGTCGCTGCCGGACACGCTGCGCCAGACGGTCGGTTCGGTCAGGTTGAACACGCTGTCGTCCGGGCTGTCCGGTTCGGCATTTTCTGATCGGTGCTTCCATTCGATCTGATATCGCTCGGAAGAACGCTGCTCGAATGACCCGCCTGCCGGCGTCGTCAGCGCTTCGCGCCACTTGGCGGTCGTCTCGTCGTCGACGCTGCCGCGCAGATCGACGAGATTGGTGCCATGCGCGGTGGCAAGTCCCGTATTCAGCGTCACGGCAAGCAGCAGCAAGCTGATATCCGAATAGCCCAACAGCCACTTGTCGCCGATCTGCTCGTAGTCGATGTACTCTAATACTTCAACAAGCAACTCCCCGCCCCAAGGCGGAAGCACAAGCCCGATTCGATCATCCTTCAGCATCCGGTTCAGTTCGTCGGCGCGAAGGCGGGCGGGAGCGGATTTGGCTTTGTGCTGCGTCCAAATCGTATCGCCGACAGAAACGGTGAAACCTTCGCTTTCCATTCGCCGAATCGCTTGTTTCAAAAGATCATGCATGGACGGCTCCACCCCCGAAGACGGAGCCGTGACGCCGATCGTCATGCCTTTTTGCAATAACGGGTAACGAATCATAGAGTTCTCTCCTTTGTTGATCGGTATCTATTTCATGTTATCCAAATCTATGCCCTCTGACAAAATATTTCAAGCCGCCAAAGTCAAAAGCCTGTCCAAGTTCCGGAGTTCCGGGTTTGGACAGGCTTATTTTCGGGAACGGAAAAGAATCGGTGCAAATGCGATCTAACCCTCAGATCAGCAGACTGAACAGACTCGGATCGCGATTCAGTTCGGTGTAGTTGATTCCCTGCTCGTCCATTCGGGCGATTAGCGGCTCGTAGTCTTCGCGCGACGTCAGCTCGATGCCGACCAAGGCCGGGCCGTTTTCTTTGTCATTCTTCTTGGTGTACTCGAAGCGCGCGATATCGTCGTTCGGACCGAGCGCTTTTTCCAGAAACTCGCGGAGCGCGCCTGCTCTTTGCGGGAAGTTGATCAGGAAATAATGCTTCAGCCCTTCGAAAATGAGCGAGCGTTCCTTGATCTCCTGCATCCGGTCGATATCGTTATTGCCGCCGCTGATGACGCAGACGATCGTTTTGCCTTTGATCTCGTCGCGGTACAGATCAAGCGCGGCGACCGGAATCGCGCCCGCAGGCTCTGCGACGATCGCGTTCTCGTTATACAGGTCGAGGATCGTCGTGCAGACCTTGCCTTCCGGTACCTTCACGACTTCGTCGAGCTTTTGCTTACAGATGTCGTAAGTGTGTTGCCCGACTCTTTTCACCGCCGCTCCGTCGACGAACTTATCAATCTCGTCGAGCGTCACGACTTGACCGCGCGACATCGCTTCGCTCATCGAAGCCGCACCGAGCGGTTCGACCCCGATCATGCGCGTGGAAGGACTCATCGTTTTGATATATTGCGATACGCCCGCAGCCAAGCCGCCGCCGCCGATCGTCAGGAATACGTAGTCAGCTGGTTTTTCCAGGCTCTCCATGATCTCCATGCCGACCGTGCCGTTGCCCGCAATGATCATCGGATCGTCAAACGGATGGATAAAGGTCAGGTCCAGCTCGGTGCAAGCCTTCATCGCTTCCGCATACGCGTCGTCGAACGTGTCGCCGGTCAAAATGACTTCAACGCTTTGCCCGCCGAATTTGCGCACCATTTTCACTTTCTGGTTGGGTGTCGTGCTCGGCATGTAGATTTTGCCGTGAATGCCCAGCGCATGACAGGAAAAAGCGACGCCTTGAGCATGGTTGCCCGCGCTTGCGCATACGATGCCGCGTTCGCGCTCATCCGCCGTGAGGCTGCGAATTTTGTTATAGGAGCCGCGAATCTTGAACGAACGCACCACCTGCTGATCTTCGCGTTTCAAGTACACGTCGCACTCGTATTTGGCCGACAATGTCGCATCGCGATGCAGCGGCGTGCGCACGATCGCTTCACGCAGCCTGTGATGCGCCCGGATGATGTCTTCCATCGTGACCAGATCGTCGTTCTTTGTATCGTCAACTTCCACAGTAGGTTCGGTTTTCATGTTGTTCTCCTCGCTCCTGATATTGTTTCCATGTGTACCATCCGTCATATCATCGAATTAAATTTAAAGGTAACGCGATTTCGCGAAAAATTCAAGCTTCGCGCGGGAATTGAAGTACGGGCTGCCGAATAAGATAAGAGCCAGAATGGAATTATTAAGATCGCAAAAACGGACAAACGTTCGCATCATCCTTCTGTTAAGATGAACGTACCGATCGGGAGGGAACGAAAAATATGGATCACACCGCATGTATCCAGCGTACGTTAGACTACATCGAGGATCATCTCAAGGAGAGGCTGAGCGCTGAAGACTTGGCTCGGCAAGCCGGATTCTCGCAGTATCACTTCTATAAAGTGTTTCATTCGAGGACAGGCCTGCCGATCATGGACTATATCCGGCGCCGACGCCTGGCCCATGCCGCAGCCGACATGGCCGGACGCCGCAGCCTGCTGGAGATTGCCCTCGATTACGGATTCGAGACGCACGCAGGCTTCACCAAAGCTTTTCGCAAAACATACGGACTTACCCCGGAACAGTATCGCATCCACGCCACCGGCCGCGTTCCCGAGCGGGTGGACCTTGCAAAGCTGGCCGACTATAACATGAGCGGAGGAATGATGATGAGACCGACGATCGTCAGCAAGCCCGAGATTAAGCTGGTAGGTTATGCCTTGGAGACCCGAATGAACGGCGAGAACTTCACGGAGATTCCGGCTTTCTGGAACCGTTACATCGAAGAGCAATGGGGTCATAAGCTGTATCAACAGATCAAACCTGTCAAAGACGCCGAATACGGCGCTTGCATCATGCTGCCCGACAAACCGGAACACTTCCTGTACGTGATCGGCTTTGAAGTGGAGAACTTCGACAACGCTCCGGAAGGCACGCATCAAGCGGTGATCCCGGCTTCGACCTATGCCGTATTTACTTCGCCGAAAGCGGACCGCGCGAACGGCGCCTTCTCGGACTCGATTCAGGGCATGACCACGTACGTCTACAACGAGTGGTTCCCGAGCTCGGGCTATGCGTATGCCAAGAACGGCGTAGACTTCGAATTGTACGACGAGCGCAGCAACGGGGATAAAGACTTGCAGATGGATTTATACGTCCCTGTGGAGAAGCAGGAATAGTCTCAGTCGTTTGCTGGCAGCGACTACTTTCCCGTAAACACAGTTCATTTCGGAACAAGCATCTTGTCAATGCTACAAGCCCGAACCTTTCACGGTTTGGGCTTGTTTTTGTCTATATGCTGCGCGTCATGTTTATTGAAGATCACGACTACGGCTTTTGCGCGTTAACCGAATATTCTGCCTAAAAAATGAAGCGGCCCGAAAATGGACCGCTTGCCGCACTCTCTAAATTTGATTCTTACGCGCGCGGCGTCAAAGCCTTCGCCGCAATATCGCTGCGCTTATGCGCGCCGTCGAACGCAACGAGTTCCGTCGCCGCATAAGCTGCCTCGCGAGCTTCGGAGATGCCGGTCCCGAGTCCGACTACGCCCAGCACGCGACCGCCTGCCGTAACAAGTTCACCGGCTTCGTTACGAGCCGTACCTGCATGGAAAACCAATCCTCCGCCTGCTTCGGCCGCTTCAATTCCCGTGATCACGCGCCCCTTCGGATACGCAGCCGGGTAGCCTTCCGAAGCCAGCACGACGCACACTGCCGCTTCCTCGCTCCATTGAATTTCGATGTCCGCCAGCGTTCCGTTTACAGCCGCCTGGAAGATGTCCAGCAGATCGCTTTTCAGACGAGGCAGCACCACTTGCGTCTCCGGATCGCCGAATCGCGCGTTGAATTCCACCGTGCGCGGCGTACCGTCGGCTTCGATCATCAAGCCGGCGAACAATACGCCGGTAAACGGACGTCCTTCGCTAACCAAAGCCTTCGCCGTAGGTTTGATGATTTCTTCGATCGAACGCTCGATGATCGCGGAATCGATATGCGGCAGCGGCGAGTACGTGCCCATGCCGCCCGTATTCGGGCCTTTATCGCCGTCGAAAACAGGCTTGTGATCCTGAGCCGCCGGCATCGCGCGAACAGTCTCGCCGTCCACGAAAGCCAGGATCGACATCTCTTCGCCTGCCATGAATTCTTCGATCACGACTTTGCTGCCTGCGGCTCCGAACGAACCGCCGACCATGGCGTCGTGCAGCGCCTTCTCGGCTTCTTCGATCGTTTGCGCTACGGTTACGCCTTTGCCTGCGGCCAGACCGTCCGTTTTAACGACGATCGGCGCTTTTTGCGAGCGCAGATACGCCAGCGCAGTCTCGTAGTCGTCGAACGTCTCGTAAGCCGCTGTCGGAATTGCATACTTTTTGAGCAAATCCTTCATAAAGGCTTTGCTTCCTTCGATCTCGGCTGCGTTCTGGCGAGGTCCGAAGACCGGAATCTTCTTCTCTTCAAAAGCATCCACGATGCCTGCCGCCAGCGGATCGTCCGGACCGATCACGACCAGACCGACTTTCTTCTCCAACGCGAATGCCGTCAACGCATCGAAGTCGAATACGCCGATATCGACGCATTCCGCTACGTTCGCGATTCCCGCATTCCCCGGCGCGCAATAAATCTTCCCGGCTCGCTGCGACTGCGACAGCGATCGGCAGATCGCGTGCTCGCGACCGCCGCCTCCTACAACCAAAATATCCATTCCAACGTCCCCTCTCGCTTCATCGTGTGTTCCTTTTCCCATAACGGCTATTCCTTATAAAAAACGCGCGTCGTCCGTGGACCCGTCCGCCTGACGCAGACCTGATCCGCCGGCGCGACGCGCGTCGATGTGAAGGCTCTTGACTTGATCTTAGTGCTTGAAGTGGCGAACGCCGGTGAAGATCATCGCGATGCCTGCTTCATCAGCTGCTTGGATCGATTCTTCGTCTTTGATCGAGCCGCCCGGCTGAATGATCGCTTTGATGCCGTGCTTCGCTGCGAGTTCAACGGTATCGCCCATCGGGAAGAAGGCGTCGGAAGCGAGAATCGCGCCCTGCGTTTTGTCTCCGGCTTGCTCCAGCGCGATCTTGGCCGAACCGACACGGTTCATCTGACCCGCGCCGACGCCGACCGTCATGTTATCAGCCGCCAGCACGATCGCGTTCGACTTGACGTGCTTCACGACTTTCCAGCCGAACAGCAGTTGCTTCAGTTCGTCTTCGGTCGGTTGACGCTTGGTCACGACTTTGAGGTCGGCTTCGCTCAGCGAGTGAACGTCGCTTTCCTGAACGACCATGCCGCCTTCGATCGACGTCACGACATGCACGGACGCGCGTCCTTCCGCCGAAGTCAGTTCGCCCATTTTGAGGAGACGGATGTTTTTCTTTTTCGTGAGGATTTCGAGCGCTTCCGGGGTGAAGTCCGGAGCCAGCACGATCTCCAGGAAAATCTCGCTCAGCGGTTGCGCCGTCTCAGCGTCGATCGTGCGGTTAGCCGCCACGATTCCGCCGAAGATGGACACCGGATCGGCGCTGTACGCTTTGTTGTAAGCTTCAGCGATCGTCGATCCCACGCCTACGCCGCAAGGATTCATATGCTTAACGGCTACAACCGCAGGCTCGCTGAATTCTTTGACGATCTGGAGCGCCGCATTCGCGTCGTTAATATTGTTGTAGGACAGTTCTTTGCCGTGCAGTTGCTCGGCAGTCGTCAGCGTGCCTGCCGGTGCCAGCGGCGCGCGGTAGAAAGCAGCCGCTTGGTGCGGGTTCTCCCCGTAACGAAGGTCTTGGATTTTCTCGTAAGTAACTGTATAGCGCTCAGGCAGCGGGTCGCCCGTTTGCTTTGCGAGGTAGTCGGCGATCAGCGCGTCGTACGATGCGGTGTGACGGAACACTTTGGCTGCGAGTTTTTTACGGGTATCAAGCGTCGTGTCGCCTTCGGCGCGGACTTCTTCGATCACTTTTCCGTAATCGCCGCTGTCTACCACTACGCTGACGAACGCATGGTTTTTCGCTGCGGAACGCAGCATCGTCGGACCGCCGATATCGATGTTTTCGATCGCGTCCTCGTAAGCCACGTCCGGCTTCGCGATCGTCTCTTGGAACGGGTACAGATTCACGACTACGAGGTCGATGTAATCCAAGCCCAACTCCTTCATCTGGCGCGTGTGCTCCTCGTTGTCGCGCACGGCGAGCAGCCCGCTATGTACGGCAGGATGCAGCGTTTTGACGCGGCCGTCCATGATTTCCGGGAAGCCCGTCACGTCAGAGATACCGATGACCGGCACGCCTTCTTGGGCGAGCAGGTTTTTCGTGCCTCCGGTAGAGATGATTTCGACGCCAAGCTGCGACAGCTCACGGCAGAATTCGACGATGCCTGTTTTATCCGATACGCTGACCAGCGCTCTTTTGATACTCACGATGAAAAGTCCTCCTTGGGGTTACGGGATTTAGTATGCTCGGATCAATCTCAATGCTTCTCGGGAAAACGTTGCGATATCCGTCTCCGGCGGCAGCTCGTTCAGCGAAAACCAGCGGATCTCCGCATGTTTCTGCGGCTCGCGGTTTTGAGGTTCGCCCCCGGTATAACGGACTTTGTAGATCAGCGACAGCAGATGGCGATCTTGTTCCGTTTGAATGGTTTCGTCCGTGCACAGAAGACGTTCGACCTCGACGGTCAGACCCGTTTCTTCCTCGACTTCCCGGACGATCGTATGCTCCAACGTTTCGAAAGGATCGACCTTGCCGCCGGGAATGCTCCATTTATGAATCTCGGGGTCTTTCTTGCGAAGCACCAGCAATACCTGGCCTTCGTCGTTAAGAATGACCGCTCCGGTTCCGACTATGATCGGCATGACTTTTCACTTCTTTTCCGTATAAAAAGGATTTAAAACAACCGAACTTGGCGACCGTCCAGCTTGACCCGGCCTGCCGCGAACCACGATACCACTTCGGGATACAGCAAACGTTCCTGATCCTGAATACGCAATTGCAAATCGGCGGCCGAATCTTCCGGGTACACGTCGACAGCTCGCTGGGCGATGATCGGCCCCGTGTCCATGCCTCCGTCGACAAAATGCACGGTTGCGCCGCTGATCCGAACGCCGTGGGCGACCGCTTGTCCCGCGGCGTCTTTGCCCGGGAACGACGGCAGCAGCGACGGGTGGATATTGATCATCCGCCCCATGTACGGCTCGACCAATACACTCGTCAACAGACGCATGTATCCGGCAAGTACAATCAGGTCGATCTTGGCTTTCGCCAGTTCTTCCAAAATAACGCGTTCGTACGCTTCGCGCGAATCGTATTCTTTCGGCGTAAACACGAACACCGGAACTCCCGCTGCGCGGGCACGTTCGACGGCTTTGGACTGCGGCTTGTCCGAAACGAGCAGCGCAATCTGCGCGCCGAGTTGTCCCGCGCGCGCCGTATCGAGCATGGCCTGGAAGTTGCTGCCGGAGCCGGACGCGAATACCGCGACGCGGTAAGGCTTATTCGGACCTTCCCCGTCCGGCAACGCTTGCTCCAGCTCGCGAAGCTGCGCTGCGGGATCACCTTCGTTTTCGGCGGAATCGTCCGCTTCTTCCGGGTCTGCGACGGCGGGAAGTCCGGGCAGCGTCAGCGGCTCCGGTTCGACTCCAGGCACCGCAGGCTGCGGAACAGGTTCGTTTGGCAATCCGGGCATCGGACCCGGCTTCAGAGGTACTTCTTCCTCGCTCAGCCGAGTGCTCTCCTCCCGAATGTCTTTGCCTTCGATCCCACTCATTGCGCGTTACCTTGGAACGTCACGACTTTCTCGCCTGCCGTCACGCTGCCGATCAGGTAAGCTTCTTCGCCCGCTTCTTTCAGTTGGCGCAGCGCTTCTTCTTTATCCGCTTCGCCCACGACCAACACCAGCCCGATGCCCATGTTGAACGTCGTGTACATATCGCTGTCCGTGATATCGCCTTTTTGCTGCATGAGCTTGAAGATCGGCAGTACCGGCCATGTGCCGTGCTCAATCTCAACGTTCACGCCTTCTGGCAGCATCCGCGGGATATTTTCGATAAAGCCGCCGCCCGTAATATGCGCCATGCCTTTGACTTCGATGCTTTTCAGCAATTGCAGCACAGGCTTCACGTAGATCTTGGTCGGCTCCAGCAGCGTCGCGCCGAGCGTGCCGCCGAGTTCAGCGACTTCGTCGGTCAGTTGGTAGCCGTGTTGTTCCAACAACAGCTTGCGCACGAGCGAGAACCCGTTGCTATGCACGCCGCTCGAAGCCAGTCCGATTACCGCGTCGCCTGCCGAGATCGATTGGCCGTTGATGATTTTCTTTTTATCGACGATGCCCACCGTGAAGCCCGCGATATCGTACTCGCCTTCGGTGTACATGTCCGGCATTTCCGCCGTCTCGCCGCCGATCAGCGCGCAGCCGGATTGCAAACAGCCGTCCGCGATGCCCGCGACGATGTCTTCGATCTTCTCCGGCACGACTTTGCCCGTCGCCAGATAATCGAGGAAAAACAGCGGCTCCGCGCCTTGCACGATAATATCGTTCACGCACATCGCGACGGCATCGATGCCGATCGTGTCGTGCTTGTCCATCGCGAACGCGATTTTCAGCTTCGTGCCGACGCCGTCCGTTCCGGAGACGAGCACTGGCTCTTCGTAAGCGTCTTTGTTCAGGCCGAACAGCGCGCCGAACCCGCCCAGATCCGTCATGACTTCCGGACGGAACGTTTTTTTAACGTGCTTTTTCATCCGTTCGACCGCTTCGTTGCCCGCCGCGATATCGACTCCGGCGTTTTTGTAGGCTTCAGACACAACCGACACATCCTTTATCATTAAATTAAAATCCTGTTCGTGGAGGGGAAGCTGTGGGGGCGCTGCGGGAAAAATTCGTTCAAGTCGCTGTCTCACCCGAAAAATGGGTTGAAGTTTTTATTTGAATTTTTCGAGTTCAAAGGCGTCTTTCACTGAATTTCTCCCTCCGCTTAACAGCTTCCGAACATGCATTTTAATTTCCAGATGCAAGCGTCGCTTGTATCTGGAAATTAAGTTAGGTTAAAAATCTTTTCGATTACATTCGAAAAGGTAACTGCTCAAGAAAGCTCCGGTTTTGCGCTTGACCCTCGCTTCGAATCAGCTTAGGGTCAAGTGCGGCTCGGCTTCTGCGAAGCGAGCCAAGACCTACACAGCAAAGGATAGCGACTAGCGTCTTGCTTTTTCGAGAAAAGGAGAAAGCAGCCCTGCCCTCTACCCTACCCACAAAAAAGGAGGCGTGCGCGTCGGAGTCAGCGGAGGGTGGAGGGAGCCTGAAGAAACTAAAAGTTTTCCGTAGGAAAACTGCATCGGAAGCATAAGCTATGCTCGCCTTTGAAATCCGATTCCTACCTCTAAATAAGTTATCTAATGAAGGAATCGGATTGAAACAGCGATCGGAAGGCACCCTCCACCCGCAGCGCCCTTCAAACAACCAGCAATCACATCAACATCCGCATCCGAGTTTTTCTTCTCCCCCGAAGTCTACCTGGGTCGGATAATCGTTGTCGAAGCAGGCCATGCACAATCCGCCTTTGTATGCGGAACGGTCGTCGCCGTCCACGGCTTCGATCAAGCCTTCGTAGCTCAGGAAGGCAAGCGAATCGGCGCCGATTTCTTCGCGGATTTCTTCGACGGTGCGGGAAGACGCGATGAGTTCGCGGCTGTCCGGGGTGTCGATGCCGTAGAAGCACGGGTTTTTGAAAGGCGGCGAGGTGATGCAGACATGCACTTCGGTCGCGCCCGCTTCGCGAAGCAGGTTCACGATGCGGCGGGACGTCGTGCCGCGCACGATCGAATCGTCGATCATGACGACGCGTTTGCCTTCGACGACGCGGCGGACGGCGCTCAGTTTCATTTTGACGCCTTGCTCGCGCAGTTCCTGGCTCGGTTGGATAAAGGTCCGGCCGGTGTATTTGTTTTTAATGAGGCCGAGCTCGTACGGAATGCCCGTTTGCTCGGCATAACCGATCGCGGCGGAGATGCTGGAGTCCGGCACGCCGGTCACCAGATCGGCGTCGACGAACTTTTCTCTCGCCAGCACGCTGCCCATCCGTTTGCGGGCGGAGTGCAGGTTCGAACCGTTCATGTCGCTGTCCGGGCGCGCGAAGTAAATGTACTCCATCGCGCAAAGCGCTTTGCGCTGCATCGGCGTAAAGCGGTCTTCGCGCAGTCCGTCCCGATCCAGTACCAGCATCTCGCCCGGACGAACGTCGCGGACGCTTTCCGCGCCGATAACTTCGAGCGCGCAGGTCTCCGACGTGAAGATATACGCGTCGCCGAGACGGCCCATCGTGAGCGGACGCAGTCCGTTCGGGTCGCAGGTGACGAGCAGCTTGTCGTGCGTGAGCAGCATGAACGCATAGCCGCCGACGATCCGGTTCATGGCGTCTTTCGCCGCTTCGACGAAATCTTTCGGCGAACGGGCGATCAAGTGGGCCACGACTTCCGTATCGCTCGTCGTTTGGAAGATCGAACCGCTCTCTTCCAGCTCGCGCCGGATTTCCGGAGCATTGACGATATTGCCGTTGGTAGCGACCGCGAGGTCGCCGCCTTTGTATTTGAACACCAGCGGCTGGGCGTTGGTCAATCCTCCGCCGCCGCTTGTCGAATACCGTACGTGACCGATCGAGTGCTTTCCTTGAAGGCCGGCGAGCGTGTCTTTGTCAAAAACCTCTTTGACCAGACCCAAACCGCGATGATAATTGAAGTGATCTTCGTTGCTGACGCAAATCCCCGCGCTTTCCTCTCCCCGGTGCTGAAGTGCATGCAAACCGTAATAGGACAGGGACGCGGCGTCCGGATGTCCGTAGACCCCGAACACGCCGCATTCTTCGCGCAGGGTGTCGAACGGATCGATCTGATCCATTCCCTCGTTGTAGTAGTCCCCCGTCCACAACGGCTGCTTTACTTCATCAGACATGGAATCGCATCCTCCCAGACCTGTTTGAGTGTATGAATCTCTTCGCTGAGTACTTCTTTTCCGTCCACGGTGATGTGCAATTGCAGTCCCGACACGCGTCCGATCTTCGCAGCCGGCACGCCGTGCGCCGCAAGTCCGCTCAACAGCGCGTCCGCGTTTTCAGGCGTCGCCGACAGCAAGATGCGCGATTGGCTTTCGCTGAACAATGCGAAATCAGGACGAAGACCCGCTTCGCCGATCTCTTCCGTATGGATGCTGACTTGCGCGCCCAGACCGCCGCCGATGCAACTTTCCGCTACGGCAACCGCAAGGCCGCCGTCCGACAAGTCGTGCGCCGAACGCACAAGGCCGCTTTGGATCGCTTCCAGCACGCCGCTCAGCAGTTTCTTTTCGACTGCCAGATCCAGCTGCGGAGGACGTCCTTCCGTCACGCCGTGCACCACTTGTTGGAACTCGGTTCCGCCCAGCTCGGCTTTCGTAACGCCCGTCAGGATCAGGATATCGCCTTCGCCTTTGAAATGCTGCGTCGTGATATGGTCCACGTCGTGTACCAGACCGACCATGCCCACGACCGGAGTCGGGTAGATCGAGCCTTTGGCGTTTTCGTTGTACAAGCTGACGTTGCCGCCGATAACCGGCGTATCCAACTCGCGGCAAGCTTCGGCCATGCCGTCGACCGCTTTTTCCATCTGCCAGAAGATTTCCGGCTTTTCCGGGCTGCCGAAGTTCAGGTTATCCGTGATCGCCAGCGGCTCCGCGCCGGAGCAGACGATGTTGCGCGCCGCTTCGCTGACCGCGATGCGTCCGCCCACTTCAGGATCCAGATACACGAAACGTCCGCTGCAATCCGTCGTCATCGCCAACGCTTTGCGCGTGCCGTCGATCGTCACGACCGCCGCGTCCGAGCCCGGACGTACCGCCGTGTTCGTGCGCACCATGTAATCGTATTGCTCATAGACCCAAGCTTTGCTCGCCACGCTCGGCGAACCCAGCACCTTTTTCAACGCGCCGCCCAGATCCGTGACTTCGTTGTACGCCGTCGTATCGACAGTTGCGTTTTTCGCATAGTAAGCCGGTTCGCTCGAAGGTTTGTCGTAGATCGGGCATTCGTCGACAAGCGCGTGTACCGGCATGTCGCCAACCACTTCGCCGTGATGCAGCAGCTTCAGACGTCCGTCGTCCGTGACTTTACCCACCTTCGCGCAAATGACGCCCCAACGCTCGAAGATTTCCATGGCCTGCGTTTCGTCTTTCGGTTCGACGACGAACAGCATGCGCTCTTGGGACTCCGACAGCATCATCTCGTACGCCGTCATGCCTTCTTCGCGCTGCGGCACTTGGTCGAGGTACAGTTCCAGACCGTTACCCGCTTTGCTCGCCATTTCCGAACTGGAGCAGGTCAGACCCGCCGCGCCCATATCCTGAATGCCGACCACGATGCCGCTGTCGATCAGTTCCAGGCACGATTCCATAACCAGCTTTTCCATAAACGGATCGCCGACCTGAACCGCCGTTTTGCGCTCTTGCGATTCTTCCGTCAGCTCTTCCGACGCGAACGTCGCGCCGTGGATGCCGTCGCGTCCCGTTGGAGGGCCGACGTAGAATACCGGGTTGCCGATGCCTTTTGCCACGCCGCGCTGAATCTTGTCGTGGTCGATCAGGCCGACGCACATCGCGTTGACGAGCGGGTTGCCTTCGTAGCTTTCGTCGAACACGACTTCGCCGCCGACCGTCGGGATGCCGATACAGTTGCCGTAACCCGCGATGCCGCTCACCACATGCTCGAACAGGTATTTGACGCGGTCGCTTTCAAGTCTGCCGAAACGCAGCGAGTTCAGCGACGCGATCGGGCGCGCGCCCATCGAGAAGATGTCGCGGATAATGCCGCCCACGCCTGTCGCAGCGCCCTGGAAAGGCTCGACCGCCGAAGGGTGGTTATGGCTTTCAATCTTGAACACGACTGCTTGGTTATCGCCGATGTCGACGATGCCCGCGCCTTCGCCCGGTCCCATCAGGACGCGAGGACCCGTGACCGGGAATTTGCGCAGCAGCGGCTTCGAATTTTTGTACGCGCAGTGCTCGGACCACATTACGCTGAAAACGCCGATTTCCGTGTAGTTTGGCTTACGGCCGAGAAAACCGCAGATGAGCTCGAACTCGCTGTCCGATACGCCCATCTGTTTGTAAATTTGCTGATCCGCGATTTGCTCCGCCGTCGGTTCCTTAACGGACATTTGCTGCGTCATGTTGTTCCCTCCAAGCGTTAATAATCGATGTGAACATCTTTTTGCCGTCTGTCGTGCCGAGAATTTCGTTAACCGCGCGTTCCGGGTGAGGCATCATGCCGAGCACGTTGCCGGCTTTGTTCGTGATGCCCGCGATATCGTCCACCGAACCGTTCGGATTGCTTTTATACCGGAAAGCGATTTGATTGTTGGCGCGAAGCTCTTCCAACGTCTCTTCGTCGCAGTAATAGTTGCCTTCGCCGTGCGCGATCGGGATGACGATTTCTTCGCCGGCCGCGTAATCACGGGTAAACGGCGTTGCGTTGTTTTCCACCTTCAGCACCGTGTCGCGACATGCGAACTTCATCGACATGTTGCGGCGCAGCGCGCCAGGGAGCAGTCCGGCTTCGGTCAGAATCTGGAAACCGTTGCAGATGCCGAGCACGAACTTGCCTTCTTCGGCAGCCTTCGCCACTTCATTCATGACCGGAGCAAAACGCGAGATCGCGCCGCAGCGCAGATAATCGCCGTACGAGAAGCCGCCCGGCACGAGGATGCAATCATAGGCGGACAGATCCGTCGCCGTGTGCCACACGTAATCGACAGGCTCGCCGAGGACGTTTTCCACCGCTTTGTAACAGTCGATATCGCAGTTGGAACCGGGAAATACGAGGACTGCAAATTTCATGGTGTTTAACCCTCCAGTTCGTAGCGGTAGTCTTCGACGACCGTGTTGGCCAGCAGCTTTTCGCACATTTCCTTCACGCGGTCTCCGGCAGCTTCCTTGCTCACGTCGCCGAGTTCGAGCTCCATGTATTTGCCGACGCGCAGGCTTTCCACTTCGTTGAAGCCGAGGGAGTGCAGCGCGCCTTGAACGGCAACGCCTTGCGGATCGAGTACGCTTTGCTTGATGGTAACGTAGACTTTGGCTTTCATGAATGTCCTCCTGGATAAGCCCTTCCCGAATCTTTTCGCCTGTTCGAAAAGCAGGTGGGATCGGGAAGTCGGCTGTTTGATAGTGGTGGGTTGTGCGGCAGGCCGCTTGCGTCCCTGACGGGACACGCTTGAACGACGGTGCAGAGATTGATTGGCTTTATTTCAACGAAAGACTATAATCCGAGCAGGCTTTTGCCGGTCAAGCGCTCGTAGATGCCGAGGTAGCGCTTCGTCGTTTCTTCAACGACGTCCGCCGGAAGCGGGTCGGGCGCGCTGTTTTTGTCCCAATCCGTTCCGGACAGGTACGCGCGCACGGGTTCTTTGTCCATGCTGTCGATCTCGACGTCGAGCGCGTACTTGTCTTCCGCCCAGAAGCGGGAAGAGTCCGGCGTGAAAATCTCGTCGATCAGGATGACTTGACCGTCGACCAGGCCGAACTCGAATTTGCAGTCGGCGAGGATGATGCCTTTTTCGGCGCAGGCTTTGCGGGCGAATTCGTACAGGGCGAGACTTTTGTCGCGCAGCTCCGCGGCCAGTTCCGCGCCGACGAGTTCTTCCATTTTTTCGAACGGGATATCTTCGTCATGACCTACGTCGTTTTTCGCGGCAGGCGTGAAGATCGGCTCCGGCAGCGGCGAGTTTTTGCGCAGTCCGGCCGGAAGCTCGATGCCGTTGACCGCGCCGTTTGCTTGATACTGCCGCCAGCCGCCGCCCGTGATATAACCGCGCACGACGCATTCGATATCGATGCGTTCCGCTTTGCGGGTGACCATGATGCGGTTTTTCAGCGCCAGCGGATCTTTGGCGACCGTGCCGAGCTTCAGCACGTCCGTGTGCACGACATGGTTGTCGAGCAGATCGGACGTTTGTTCGAACCAATAGGCGCTGAGGCTGTTCAGCACGTCGCCTTTATACGGGATTGCCGGATCGAGCACATAGTCGAACGCGGAGATCCGATCGGTCACGACGATCAGGTAATGCTCGCCGAGATCGTAAAGCTCGCGTACTTTTCCTTTATACAGCAGCGACGCGTCCACCAGATGTTCGGCGGTGGAGAGAGCCTGCGAAGATACGAACATTTCTTTTCCCCCTTAACAATGAAAGGCTCGATCCGACCTACTCGTTCAAGCCCAGTTTCGCAAAGATGGTATCGACATGCTTCAAGTGCCATGCCGGGTTAAACGCGTCTTCGATCTCTTCCGCGCTCAGCACGTCCGTAATCGCAGGACTTGCCAGTACGATATCCTTGAAGCTGCGCTGTTCTTCCCAAGCTTGCATCGCGCGCGGCTGCACGGTGTCGTACGCCGTTTCGCGGCTCATGCCGGAGTCGATCAGCTTGGTCAGGATGCGGCCGGAGAACGGCACGCCGTACGTACGCTCCATGTTGCGCTTCATGTTTTCCGGGAACACCGTCAGGTTTTTGATGATGTTGCCGAAGCGGTTCAGCATGTAGTTGAGCAGCATCGTCGCGTCCGGCAGTATGACGCGTTCCGCCGAGGAGTGCGAGATGTCGCGTTCGTGCCACAGCCCGACGTTTTCGTAGGCCGTGATCATATGGCCGCGAATGACGCGGGACAGGCCGGAAATGTTTTCGCTACCGATCGGGTTGCGTTTGTGCGGCATCGCCGACGAACCTTTTTGACCTTTCGCGAATGCTTCTTCGACTTCGCGGAATTCGCTCTTTTGCAGGGCGCGAACTTCGGTTGCGAACTTGTCGAGCGACGTCGCGATCAGCGCGAGCGAAGCCATGTATTCCGCGTGCCGGTCGCGTTGAAGCGTCTGCGTCGAGATCGGAGCGGCTTTCGTGCCCAGCTTGCCGCACACGATTTCTTCGACGCGCGGATCGATGTTGGCATACGTGCCGACCGCGCCGGACATTTTGCCGTACTGCACGCCGTCCGCCGCATGGCGGAAACGCTCCAGGTTGCGCTTCATCTCTTCGTGCCACAGCGCCATCTTCAGACCGAACGTCGTCGGCTCCGCGTGTACGCCGTGAGTACGACCCATCATCGGCGTGCTCTTGTAAGCGATCGCCTTGTCCTTCAGAATTTCGATGAAGTTCAGGATATCTTGCTCCAGGATCGTGTTGGCTTGCAGCAGCAGATACCCCATTGCCGTATCCACGACGTCTGTCGAAGTCAGGCCGTAATGGACCCATTTGCGCTCTTCGCCGAGGCTTTCGGATACCGCGCGGGTGAACGCGATCACGTCGTGGCGCGTTTCCTGCTCGATCTCGTAAATGCGGTCGATATCGAAGGTCGCGTTATCGCGGATTTTTTGCACGTCTTCCGCCGGGATCACGCCCAGTTCCACCCACGCTTCGCAGGCGCAAATTTCGACTTCCAGCCATGCTTTGAATTTGTTTTCCTCGCTCCAGATACTGCGCATTTCCGGTCTGCTGTAACGTTCGATCATAAGGGGTATAGCCTCCAAAAAATAGTTTTGAGGTTCTCCGCCGCTATCGGATCGGGCGAAGCCTTCTTTCATTATATAAGAGATTGCGTGATATAAGAGATCGCGCTTGAAGGTCCGTCGGGTCGACGGCAACTATTTACGGGCAACAGAACTGTCCGCCGAAAGTCCGAAGCCCGAAATTCGCGCCGCCGCTTCCGCTTGGCGCAGCCGTCGTTCGGGATGCAAGAGTTCGGGATAAAAAAGTTCAAGATACAGGATTGCCGATGCGTGCGTGCGCGCCTATGTTGCACAAGATACAACTTTTCGGCTCCCGGAGAAGACGTTCTTCCACCTATGCTGCATATTTTGCAACATTACGGACTAAAAACAGCCGGCTTGCCCGAATACAGGCCAAAATATTGCACTTTCTGCAGCCTGCAACCTTATAACGCTCTAAAACGGTCAACAATATTGTAAAAAAGGCAACTTGCGCGGCTCAGGCTTCTTCAAGCTTCAAACGATCGAACCTTAACGCCTGTCTTCAAGCGGCCAGATGCCGGCGTTGTCGATCCAGGCCAGCGCATCGGCAGTATCGCCGCAAAGCAAGTTGATATGCCCCATCTTTCGCCCCGTCTTTCCTTCGGCTTTGCCGTACAGATGGAACTTCGGCCGCACGAGGTCCGTTCCGACGCTCTCCGGCGACAGGATCAGCTTGTTCACGCCATCCAAATGCTCGCCGAGCACGTTGACCATCACAACCGGCGTCCGAAGCCCCGGACTGCCGAGCGGCAATCCGCAGATCGCGCGCACATGCTGCTCGAACTGCGAAGTGATGCAAGCTTCCATCGTGTAATGGCCCGAGTTATGCGGCCTTGGCGCGACTTCGTTCACGTACAGCTTGCCGTCCTTGCCGTAAAACATCTCGACGGCGAGCAGCCCGACGGCATTGAACGATTCGACGATCTGTGCTGCCAACCGTTCCGCTTCGGCCAGGATGCCCGCCGGAACCCGCGCCGGAACGATCGAAGCATGCAGGATGCCGCCGCGATGAATGTTTTCCGCAGGCGGGAACGTGCTCGTCTCGCCCGCCGAGCTGCGCGCCGCGATCACCGAAATCTCGCATTGGAACGCGATAAACTGCTCCAACACCAGCTCCGCTCCCGAAGCCGCAAGCTCCGCGTAAGCCGAGGCAACCTCGCTGCGGTCGCGAATGACGAACTGCCCTTTGCCGTCATAGCCTCCGGTCGCGGTCTTCAGCACACACGGTGTGCCCAGACGCCCCACCGCCGCGTCCAATTCCGCTTCGCTTGTCACAGCCGCGTAAGGCGCAACCGTCGCTCCCGCCGCTTCCAATGCCGCCTTCTCGCGCAGGCGGTGCTGGGTCGTGTACAGCAGTCGGCTGCCCTGCGGCACATACGACCGCTCTTCCAGCAGAGCGGCCACTTCCGCATCCACGTTCTCGAACTCGTACGTGATCACGTCCGTCCGCGCGGCCAGTTCAGCCGCCGCTTCCTTGTCCGAGTACGCGGCGACGATCTGCGCCGACACCTGGCCGCAAGGTCCGTCCGCTACCGGGTCCAGCGCCACGAAGCGATAGCCCAGCGGCGCTCCCGCCAGCGCCATCATGCGGCCCAATTGGCCCCCGCCGAGCACGCCGATCGTCTTGCCCGGCTCGATCACGCGAGCCTCTCGCTTGCCTGTCGTCATGGCAGCTCCGCTTCCAGCACTTCGCGCTCGATTCTAGCGCGACGGGCCGAGACGCGATCCAGCACCGCATCGTCAGCGGTTCCCACGATCTGCGCCGCCAGCAATCCGGCGTTAATCGCGCCTGCCTTGCCGATCGCGACCGTCGCCACCGGAATGCCTCCCGGCATCTGCACGATCGACAGCAGCGAATCCAATCCGTTCAGGGCAGCCGATTGAACCGGCACCCCGATCACGGGAAGCGGAGTTTTCGCCGCGACCATGCCCGGCAAATGCGCCGCGCCGCCCGCTCCCGCAATAATGACTTTAAAGCCGCGTTCGCGCGCTTGCTCCGCATATTCGAACATCAAGTCCGGCGTCCGATGAGCCGAGACGACCTTTTTTTCGTAAGGAATCCGAAGCTCTTCGAGAATCTGACAAGCATGCTGCATCGTTTCCCAATCAGACGTACTGCCCATAATGACTGCTACCTGCAAAGACATAATTCACGCTCCATATCGATCGTTTTTCGGTGCGAAATCAAAAAAGCCCGGAATCGCCGCAAAATCTCAATGATCTCTCGGGAATCCGGACTCGGGAAGAAACGGCGGGTTGTCAGGCACGGGCGCGCAAAGACGAAAATGCGCGTCGCCCGCCGTCGGCCTTCTAAATGAAAGAACCTATGGCGGAAAGACGGATTCTCGTCCGAGACAGAGCGTGCGGGATCGGCGGCAGGTCAGACCTGTACCGAATCCGATCGTAACCCTAGCTTCAACGAACAAGCTACAGTCGTCGGACCCTTCGTTGCTTCCGTAGTCCGGGTATTTACGGTTCCCGGGTAGATACTGCCGGGCCTTATCCCCAGCTTTATACGGTACGATGTTCAATTCGGTTATATGTCGAAAGCGCGGTTGCCACACGCCCGACTTCAGTTCCAGTTTAACAATTCCGTACATGCCGTGTCAAATTAAAAACCGAACATTTTAAAATCGTAAAATCCGAATGTTCGTTTTTACACAAGCAGCAAGCGAAATATCTGCTAATCCTACGATTCCTTCACTAAATACCGCTCGAATTGTAAAAATTGCGGATATAAAAAAGGCCCGAAAACGCAGCGCGCTTCCGAACCTTCCATTCATTTTCTTGATCTAAAACCTTTAAACGGCTCTTTTTGTCGAACGTTCCTGCTTATTTGACGACCAGTACCGGAATTTGCGCCTGCTGAACCACGTTATGGCTGACGCTGCCGAGCACGAACTCGCGAATCGCGCCCAAGCCCCGGCTTCCGATGACGATCAGATCGGCATTCAGCTCTTTGGCATACTCGAGAATCAGCACGGCCGGCGCTCCCTGGCGCATCTCGATCCGAGCGTCCACGCCGGCTTCTTGAAGGCGGCGACGCGCTTCTTCCACCGTTTGCTCCGCCAGATCGAAAAATTCCTTATTCACGCTGCCCGGAACCGGCGCAATGCCGTCGCCGACGAAAAAGCGCGGGTAATCGTAAATATGCAGCACTTCCAACACGGCGTCCGGCGAAGCTTTGACCAGCGCAGCCGCGCGATCGAGCGCTTTATTCGAAGCTTTCGAGCCGTCGTAGGCTACCAGAACTTTAGAGAACAGCATATTGAAGCACCTCTTTCTTCCCTTTCGAATTCGGACTCCAACCGACTCTTTTTCTGGCAAGAATCCGTTGTCCGTTCATATTCATTATTACCCTTTGGAAAAGGAGAATCAAACATCTTGCTTGCTTTTCCTTTCTTAGTCAAGCTTTAACGCAGAAATACATAGAATAGCGCCCCGTACACCGCAATATTCAGCAAAAGCAACGCAGGCACGCCAAACCGAAACGAATTGTGTTGGGTTTTGTGCCGCTTTGACCTCATTGCAATCCAAATCCCGAGCGCTCCCCCGACAGCCGCCCATGTAAATAACGTTCGTTCCGGCACTCTGCGTTTGCTCCGTTTTGCCCGGCGCTTGTCGGAAGCCATAACCGCGTACGCGATGACGTTCAGCACGAGCAACCAGCTTGTCAGCACAATAACGCTTACCGGGATCGTCAATGTCATTCTTTTTCCCCTTCTCTCGTTACGCGTTGGACTTTCGTTTATCCACATGTGGATAATTTTTCGATTGGCGTCCGATTGCTCGGTTATCCCCTGTCTGTGCGCAAACTGTTCAGAAGTAATCCGCCATATACGGAGTTCGTACCGGAATCAGCATATCCAAAAGGCGCGCCGTTTCCTCGGAAGTCTCCAGCAGACCGATACGCTGAAGCTCTGATGGACGGCGGTATCCGAGCAGCATCGCGGTCAGGATTCCGATTGGGACCCTAATATTGGCCGCGTCTGCGGACGAAGCTTCAGTATAATCGAACTTCTCCAACTTGCCTGCTCCCGATTGCGAAACCTTCCACTCCCAATCCCCCTCGTTCCACGGCGCATGCCGATCCTCGATATGAAGAATAAAGCGATGGTCTCCCGCAGACTCGGCAAATGAATAGGCGTCGACAAACTTAACCACATCCACGATTCTCGCCATAAAGAACGGTTCGATCTCCTGCTTAACCATCGGATCAGGCAGCAACAAGGACAACGGATCATCCACCGGCAGCTTCATTTGAAGCTCTTTGAGCTTGGAATCATGGTTGATGATAAAATCCCACAATCCCTGCCTAGCCGTCTCGTTGATCCAAAAAATCTCTTCCGTGATCCATTTCCGATCCTCAATCGCATATAACACGTAAGCTTCCGGCTCATCTGCTTCGTTATAATAGACTGCCGTATACGGGATGCCGTTCATCACCCGCTGCTCCCACCATTCGCGACTGCGCACCACAGGACCGTTGTAACGAATCACGGCACGGTCATACACCGACTTCAACGTATCAATATCCCGCACTTCACGCACCACGCGTCCCGGCACATTTTTGCGCGCCGGCAGCTTTTCAACAGGAATCGCATAATTTTTGTTATCCGTGAACAGCTCCCACCCGTATTTCCGGTAAAAAGCCACGGAGAACGGATGCAAATAGGATAACAGTTGATCCTCTTTTTTCATTTCCTCCAAGGATCGGCGCAGCAGCTGCGATACCATGCCTTGACGACGCTTTTCCGGCCACGTCGCAACGCCGCCGATCCCGCCCATTTTAATCTTTTTCCCATGGACATAGACTTCAAGCGGAATGAGCGCAAGCTTCGCGCACAGGTCCGGACCTTCAAAAACTCCCCACACCGCTTCATCTCCGAATCGTTTGCGACGCTCTTCCTTCTGCTGCTCGTTCAATGTATACAAAAACGCATATTCGGCCAAAGCGATACCGGCATCGAAATCCTGATCGGTCAGGCGTCTGATTTCCATCATTATCTATCTCCTCTCGTCTCGGAATCTCGGCCTTACTTCCTTCTCCGTTTACAAGCAAGTTCCTGCGTGAAAAGATCAAAAAAGACCCATTTGCTCATCGCAAAGGGTCTGTATCATTGATAATGGTCCTTTTATCGTCTAATTACCGGTCATGATGCTAGACGCTTCGCGAACGGTCGATAATCCGATCGATGACGCCGTATTCTAACGCTTCTTGCGACGACATAAAGTAATCCCGGTCCATATCCCGCGCAATCCGTTCAAGAGGCTGGCCCGTATGCAGAGCAGCAATCTCGTTTAACCGCTCACGCGTCCGGATGATTCGCTTGGCACTGATTGCGATATCGCTGGCCTGCCCCTGCGCGCCGCCGTGAGGCTGGTGAATCATGATTTCGCTATTCGGCAGCGCTCCGCGTTTTCCCTCAGCTCCGGACAACAGCAAAATCGCAGCAAAGGATGCCGCCATCCCCGTACAAATCGTATGCACGTCCGGCTTGATGTGTCGCATCGCGTCGTAAATGGCAAAACCGGACGTGGTCACGCCTCCGGGGCTGTTGATGTAAAAATAAATATCCTTCTCCGGGTCTTCCGCTTCAAGCAGCAGCAATTGCGCCGTAATGCTATTGGCCACCTGATCATCGATCGCCGAACCCAAAAAGACGATCCGGTCCTTCAGCAGTCTGGAATAAATATCGTAAGATCGTTCGCCGCGGCTCGTTTGCTCTACGACGTAAGGAATGAATGTACTCACCGGCCATGCCTCCTTCAGATTATGAAAAGGATAATATCCGAGCCGGATAACTGCGTGTGAAGCAGCCTGCAACTTGCCTCGATCAACTGTAAGATCGGTCAAGCTGCTAATCGGAGACGAAGGGAAGAACGAACGCTTGAACGCCCGCGCAGCTGCATCTTGTCCACTCGGGCTTCACGGATGCGCACAGGCGTGCCGCAGCGAACGGCCAGTGAAGCTTCTTCCCCGCTACCGCCGTTCCACAGCACCATCAGCGCACGTACATCCTGAAGTTGAATCGCCTGCATATAAGCAAAAACAGCCTGTTCGTCCGCATCATTTGATTCTATTAAAGGCTCCGTCCCTTCCTGCTCCGGCTGGCGCCGCTTGTCCAGCTTTTTTCTCGCTCGATGCAGGGAGGCTTTGACGCCGCCTTCTGTTGTGCCGAGCAACTCAGCCGTTTCTGCCGCCGTAAAACGCAGATAGTCCATCAACAAATATACCGTTCGCTGGTCCGGTGTCAGCACGCGAACAAGGCGATCGGCTGCTGCCCATAGTCGCAGCGGGTCGGCTGCATACGCATGGCCTTCCTCCTTGATCGAATCAAACACAGCCTCATCTTTTCCTTTACGAACCCGATCAATCCAGGCATGATAGGCGATACTGCGCAAATAAGTTCGATTTCTGGCTCCGCCTTTTTCACGAAACCCTGTCCACGCTTTAAGCCATGCCTCCTGTAAAAGATCCTGTCCGTCTACTGCCGAACCCGTTAGAAATCGACAATACTTCCCAAGCGCCTCGTTATGCTCCTCAATCAATTGCGCAAACTCGTCATGTCGCTTTGTTTCTCTGGTTAGACCGTGTTCCATTCTTCTCGTCTCCTCCTCTCCGTCGGATTCAATAGCTTAAACGAATCAATGAATCCAAACGATACTCTGAGTTCTGTTTTTTATTTTAAACTTTTTTTCGATTCGTGTTTCACGCTTCTATAGTAGGGTTATAACTCTGTATAAACATTTTTAAACAATCCGGAACCCCATTTCGGAAAAACGGTGCGGCCTATAACTTTGAATAACGGGATAAAATCGGCATAAAAAACGGGAACCAGTTGCGACCTGGTCCCCGCGAAACAAATCTTTGTGAGAGAAGATTTGGAACAGTAGTATTTTTCAGATCGGCATTGCGCGGATTTGAAAAATATTAGAAGCCGATGTTATCAACAAGCGTGATAATCCCGTTCTTGAAAGTTGTAGCTGCGCCGTTTTTGTTGACTAGCGTGTTACGTTCGAATTTTACTTTTTTCACTGTGCCGTCACCCCAGACGCCAATACCGCGATGCGCGCCGTCAGTGATGGTGTTGCCGATGAATTCCACGTTGTCGATTGTACCTTTTCCCCCGTAAACCAGCACGTTCGGATGATTTTGCGGTTCTTGGATACCGGTGTGGTGAATGGTGTTGTTGATAACTTTAACGCGATCTACGTTCAGCGTGTTGTAAGATCCCTCGACCGAGATATAGATGCCTGCCATCATAGTGTCTGCCACTTTGTTATTTTCGATCAGTACGTCCACTCCGCCTACAACCGAAATCCCGCGAGCCTTCGAGAAGTTCCCAATGTTATTTCCGCGAATCGTGATGTTATTAACCGGTGTCGGGCTTGTTCCATAGCTGACAACCGCGATACCGTCATCGCCTACACCCGTAACTGTATTGTTCTCAACCGTGATGTGATGGCTTTCCGTGGTCATGTGAATGCCGTCCGCGCCTGTATTTTCAACTACGTTATTGGATACAACCCCGTTGTTCGAACCATAAGCCATCATGATTCCTGCCGTGCTGGACTTGCTTACATATACGTTGTCGATTACGAAGTTTGTTGCGCTGCGAACCGTGATGCTATTTTTGTCATGCGCGCCGTTACCTCTTGGAATCGTTGTTTGGTAAGCGTGCTTAAGATTGCGAAGTTGCACGCCGTCACCTTTCAGATCGATTGAACCACCATCTGGATTCGTGGATACCAGTACAGTCGATTCTTTCCCTGCGCCTTCAAGACGGATGCTGTCGATCGTCAGGATTTTGCTGAGCGTGAATTCGCCCGCTGGAACATACAAGGTTTTCTTTTGTTCCTTTGCTGCCTTAGCTGCTGCTACAAACGCTGCGTAATCGTCTTTTCCGTCATTAGCGACTGCTCCGAAATCTGTAACCGACAATCCTGCAGGTGCTGGGTTCGTTGGTACGGTCGGTGTAGGGTCAGTAGGCGTTGTCGGGATTGTTGGCGTTGGATCAGTAGGCGTTGTTGGATTCGTTGGTGTCGGATCCGTTGGTGTCGTCGGTTCTGTCGGATTCGTTGGCGTCGGGTCTGTTGGCGTAGTTGGCTCTGTTGGATTTGTTGGCGTAGTTGGCTCTGTTGGCTCCGTCGGTGTTACTTCTCCAGGCGTAAAGGAAATGCTCGGATTCCACAATGTCTCGTCGTCTTCAGTTGTACCGTTCTTATTAACAGTGAAGTAGATGGCAGTTCCCGCTTGTACCGGAATCGCTCCGACATTTTGAGGCTTTTCGCCGGTTTTCGTTTTGATCAGTGCACTCCAAAGCACCGTGCTGTCTTTTGTAACACTTGCAATGATACCGTCGCCCTTATTTCCGCTTTTTTTCACGATCCCCGTAATCTCGATTGTTCCCGGACCCGGCGCTACCCATTTGCGAACCGCGTCTGTTGTATCGCTTGGATACTGCGAGCTGGCTGCTACCCATGGGAAACCGGATGGTGCGCTCCATACTTTTTGATTTCCATCATAAGCGAGATCCGAATATGCTGTGCCTGCCGCTTGCTGATAATACCAACCTTTCAGGCCTTGTGCTGTTTTGCTGAAGTCCGGCGAAGCCTTGTAAGTTTCCGAAGAAGCGGCATGTGCTTGTCCCAAAGTTCCAAACCCGCTACCGAGTCCTAGTGAAATTGCTGCAATCGCGATGATGATCTTGTTTCTTTTCAAGATGTATCCCTCCAATGATGTTAAATGCTGAAAAGTGAACAGTGACATGATGACAATCCGGCTTCTCCTCCGCCCCTGGGCTCAAAACCGGCTTTTGCTACGATGATCGCTTAAGCGCGAAAACGATTATTAGATAGTTGTGACTGCTTCAACTGCGGCGTTTCGAAATGAATATGCATGTATATTCATTTTCGCTTTACTCTTTCGCCCTGAAGCGGTGTGCTTATGTTCTTTATATCGACGGCAGGTTTCAGGAAGTTACAGCAGCGGTATTTAACGAATCGAAAGGCCCACATTTTTGGAAAAAACCCCAACTGAATGCACAGAAAATCCCGGGATTTAAATCATGATCCCGTGCGATTCTACCCAGATAAATTCCATATATACCTATAATAATGAAGAAAATAGATACTTTTGCTTGCTTAAAGAAACTTATATTAAAAATTGATCGAAAGTTTGTTCGTAAAATAAAAAAATGAAAATTGGAAATTTTTGAGATGTGAAGAAAAACACAAATATGCCTTTGGAGGGAGAAAAACAACTTGAAGAATAGGAAAACTAGGAAGACAATCGGTAGAAAAAGAGACATTATTCCTGTTCACACGTGCATATATATACGATTGAAGCTATGTATTTTTGAGATTCCGCGATTTGGGGACAATACGTGGATATCTATAGGAGAAAGGGGTGGGGCTTTCTATTGAAGGTTTCCATATTGTAGTCTATTGTGAATAAGAATTTTAGTTTGGCGTAGGAACTCTGGGGATAAGCAGAAGGTTATACCGATACTGTGGAGAAGATGTGAACAACAAGATGATTTCAATAACTCTCACTCACAACATCTTGAGGTTCTGCTGGAAACCTGTATAGTTTGGGGATAACTTTACCGAGATCATTCAGATCCTTCAAAATTAAAAACAGAAAAAGAGCCTTTACCGTATATGCCGGTAAAGGCTCTTGCTCACTGGCTTGGCAGCTTCCTACTCTCCCGGGACCCTGCGGTCCAAGTACCATCGGCGTTAGAGGGCTTAACGGTCGTGTTCGAGATGGGAACGTGTGGAACCCCTCTGCCATCACCACCAAACCATTTGTAGTTGAAGCTCAACTACGCACAAGGTTTGCACCTTGAAAACCGGATCCGAAACGATCTCTTCGCGTCTGTTCGAAGTTGT
>NZ_KK073875.1:1573773-1701898 GCF_000585395.1 Saccharibacillus sacchari DSM 19268
CGGACGTTCTTCCCTGGCAACAGAGCTTTACGATCCGAAAACCTTCATCACTCACGCGGCATTGCTCCATCAGGCTTTCGCCCATTGTGGAAGATTCCCTACTGCTGCCTCCCGTAGGAGTCTGGGCCGTGTCTCAGTCCCAGTGTGGCCGTTCACCCTCTCAGGTCGGCTACGCATCGTCGCCTTGGTGAGCCGTTACCCCACCAACTAGCTAATGCGCCGCAGGCCCATCTCTCAGTGACAGCTTGCGCCGTCTTTCCTCATCCTCCGATGCCGGAAGATGATGTATTCGGTATTAGCATCCGTTTCCGGAAGTTATCCCAAACTGAAAGGCAGGTTGCCTACGTGTTACTCACCCGTCCGCCGCTAACCGTCAGAGAAGCAAGCTTCTCATCAAGTCCGCTCGACTTGCATGTATTAGGCATGCCGCCAGCGTTCGTCCTGAGCCAGGATCAAACTCTCCATTAAGGTGGCGACCGAAGTCGCCGTTTAAAAGAAAGCACGATGTGCTCGTTTAAAACGTTGGCGATTCTTGATTGCTCAAGAATCTATATTCTCACGATGATCTTCATCATCGCGACTCACTTACTGTTCAGTTTTCAAGGAGCAAACCGTGTTTCTCGTTTCTGCCGTTCAGCGTTTCGCTCGCAGCAGCAACTCTTATATATTAGCACGTTCGTTTTCGTTTTGCAAGTCTTTTTTTGAAATCTTTTTTTCAGCTTCGTTTGAAGCTTCCTTTTCGATCTCCTGTTGACCCGCTCACTTGTTCGAACCGCACCGGCGCTCTCTCAAGGCCGTTCCTAGACTATAGCACGCACTTTAAAGCAAAGCAAGCTTTTTATTCAAGCCTTTTATATGGTAGATTAAGCCTCTTTAATATGTGCGACCCTGGTATCCTCCGGCCTAATTAGGCCGACTTTTGCTTCTGTGTCCATCAGCTGCGTTAAGTCTGCGACTCGCTTCTCAAACTTTGTATCCAATTCGCACGCGTATCTACTATATGAACGTAATGAATAAATAGGGCAAACAAAAAAGCAGCTTGTCTCAAGTTCGAGACAGGCTGCCAAATCCGATCGTTTTCCCCTTTGATGTTTTCTCTCTATAATAATGCTCTCTTTTTGTAGGTTGCTTCATGATCCGAACGTACGATTATTCTCCGCCGAGGAATACATAGCGCGCGAGTACCAGAACGGCCAGTACCCACATCAGCCAGTGGATCTTCACTTTGCGGCTCGTGAACAAGCTGCTCACTCCGCCCAATACCACATAAGACAGAATGCCGATCGAGATCCCGTTTGCGATACCGTTCGTGAAAGGCATGAAGATGATCGTCAGGAAAGCAGGGATCGCGTGCATCATATCGTCCCATTCGATGCTGCGAACTTGCGAGATCATCAGAACGCCGACCATGATCAGCGCCGGAGCCGTTGCTGCCGAAGGTACAACCAATGCCAGCGGAGCGATAAACATCGCCAGCAAGAACAGCACGCCTGTCGTTACGGAAGTCAGACCCGTGCGTCCGCCTTCCGCGATACCTGCCGTACTTTCTACATAAGAAGTGATTGTGCTCGTACCCAGAACCGCACCCGTGCTGACGCCGACCGCATCGACCAGCATCGCTTTGCCGATCTTTTTCTCGCCTTCTTCTTTGTTCTTCATCAATCCGGCACGTTCGGCCGTACCGACCAGCGTACCGAAGGTGTCGAACAATTCAACGAAGGTGAAGACGAACACGATCTCGAACAGGCCCAATTGCAAAGCGCCCATGATATCCAGCTGACCGACAGCCAGATCGCCGAGCGACGGCAGCCAACTTCCCGTAGTCAGACCGCTCAGGTTCGTTACGCCCATCGGAATGCCGATCAGCGTGATTAATACGATACCGATCAGCAGCGCGCCGCGAACGCGCATCACCATCAGAATGCCGATGATGAAAATCCCGATCAGGGATAGCAGCGTGTCTTTCTGATGCATGAAGTCGCCGAGGGCCAGCTGGAAGTTGGAGCCTAGCACTGTTACCGGAGCTTGCAGCTGCGCGACGTCCGTGATCCCCGTAACCGTTGCGGAAGCGGAAATGATGTTGCCCAGCTTCATCCCGATAATGGTAACGAATAAACCGATACCTACGGTGATTGCCGCCTTGATCGAGGACGGCACCGCCACAATTAACATTTGTCTGACCTTGGTTACCGTCAAGATAATGAAAATGATACCGGAGATGAAGACCGCGCCGAGTGCGGCCTGCCATGTAATCGCGCCGTTCGAACTTAAAACGACGGTCATAAAGTACGCGTTAAGCCCCATGCCCGGAGCCAGCGCGACCGGAATGTTGGCGAAAAGACCCATCAGGATCGTTACGAGGCCTGCGCCGACTGCTGTTGCGAAGAATACGCCGGAAGCCGGAATTCCCGCGCCGTCCGGACCGAGGAACGAAATGTTCACGATCAGGATGTAGGCCATCGTGATGAACGTAGTCAGACCGGCAATGATTTCCGTTCTGAATGTCGTGCCGTGTTCTTTGAGTTTAAAGAACTTTTCCATGTTACCCATGTTGCCCGTTTGCCCCCTCTGAATATAAATGCGCAAGACCTTGTGGAACGACAAAAGAGACCGGGTTCGATTAGATCGCCCCCGGTACTCCTTAGAACTGAGAAAACGCGAAAGCGTTGCGCCGGACGACGGAACGCCATGGCCGCAAGCTCGCTTTTTCCCGTTTCGTAGAGAGATCATTTCGGTGATCACGTAGAGACTTCCGAGCCTATCCCCGGAATTATACGAACACTATTTCAATTGTCGGTTACCTTATCCGCCTTTCGAGCACTTTAGCGTTGGCAAAGTACTCGTCGGCTTCACAGGTTACATTCTAGGACAGCAACAAAATCTTGTCAACAAAAAACGAATGATTAAAAGAGGGTTTTATTTAAACGTTCGTTAATTATCCAAAAACCCGCCAATAAAAAAACGTTTTATCCGAGATCGTGCAAAATCTCAGACAAAACGTCAACGCCAATCTCTATATTCGAAAAGAGAATGTTCGGTTTTTAGTTCTTGTTTTCTAAAGGCGGCAATTCGTCCCGAACTTTCTTAGGCAAGCCGCGCCGTACCAACTCATACGAGTGAAGAATCATGCCTGCGACAAACTCGGCTTCCAACCCTTCTTGCTCCAGCAATATGCTGTTCCAATGCGACTTATTCGAATAATAGCCCGGAACGATCTGCGCATATCGTTCGCGATACTCTTCCGCCAACCGCGGATCGCACTTCAGCGTCAAAATCTCTCGCCCTTCGCTGTTCTGCCCTCGCATCCCGAAGTACTTCCCTCCGACCCGATACAGCAGGCTTCCCCATTCCTCTTTGAAAAAAGCTTCGGTTCCCGGCAGCGCCAAACTTGTTTCTCGAATCCATTCGTCCGTAAGCATTGATCCATCCCCCTTCAAAATCCGGATTTAATCCACCAAGCCTGCCGCTCGAACAATCCTTCCCGTTCCAAAATAGCCTGCACCTCTTTATGCTTGCTTCCTTTCGCCATCGAAACCGACAATTTATCAGGGCGACGCGCTGCAATCAATTGCTCGAAAACGCTCGGATCCAACGTCTTCACTTCCCGGAAAGCCAGCCGATTGAGCTTCGGAGCCGTCAATATCCAGTCCAAATCCTCCAGGCCTACATTGTTGCAGACTACCAGTTGGAGCGCTTGAAGATTTTTGAGATCGGGCAGCGTCTTCAAAAGAGGTTGATCGATGATTTCAAGCCGCTCAAGTTCTTTCAAATGCGTCAGCATATGAAGGTCGACAAGCTTTTGGGCCGATAAAATTCTGAGCTTTTTCAGACCCGGCAGTCCGTCCAACCATTGCAGGCTCTCTGCTTTGCCTTGGCCGATCGATAATGAAGCAAGCTTAGGCAATTCGCTCAAGAAGCCCAGCTCTTCCAAAGGAATGCCGTGCACGGACAGCTCTTGAAGAGATTGCAGCTCCCGAATCGTCTCGATCCCTTTTTTATGGCCGTGCAATTCAACTCTTTTCAAACCATGGAACCGACGCAGCACCGACAAATCGGGTTTCTTGGAACGGGTTTTTCCCAAACCTATTCGCGTTAAGCGGCTTGTCACCCCATGGAGCGCATCAAAAGAATCCAATTCAAACACGTCCAATTCCAGCTCACGCAGATTTTCCAAACTTCCCAGATGCTCCAATCCTTCGACTCTTGACGAGCAATCGACAGAGAGTTTCTCCACAAAAGGCAAGGCGGTTAACACGGATAGCTTAGCGTTTTGTCCATGAAATCCGTAAATTCGCAGCGTAACGTCCGGGCGTACGGCAAACAACTCTTCATTCAGAAGCTTTGACAGCCGCGCATCCGGCGCTTCGGATTCGCTATACTGCACGGTACGCAGCGACGGCTCGGCGGCAAGATTGCGCAAATCGCCCGCTGTCCAACTTTTTTGCAATTGAATGCGTCCGCCCGTCCCGATCTGCTCGATCAAGAATGTTCCCCTGCCTTCCGGCTGTGCGCGTTAACCTCAAAGCTGTGGAACGCCGTCTCGAACCCGCCTTCCGTACCCGGACTTGCCGCATAAAGACCAACCTTGAGCGCTTGGCCTTCCGGGCAGCGCAAATGGGCGATCCGAAGCTGCTCCCATTCCTCGCCGGCCGTCCGCGCATAGATAAGGAAATCATTCCCTTCGCGCACGACTTTGAATTGCAGGCGCTGCTTGAATAGATCGGCTGCGGCATTGCGCGTCGACCAATCCGAATAGCCGTCGCGCGTCACTACGGCTCCCAGATGCGACGGCGCGTTCGGAATGTACTCCACGGACGTTTTCAACCAGTTGTCCCGATCGACTTCGACGAACAGTCCGGCTTGATCGAACGTGTAGCGCGGTTCCATCTGAAGTTCGGTCACGGCCTCAAAATCTCCGGCGATCTCGTCATATAGAACATGCCCGTTGTACCGTTCGAAGCCGTAGTGGGTTTTGAGCCAAAAGTCGGTGTCCGGCAGGGTATGCAGCTTTAAGCGCTCCTCTGTCGGCTCCAGCTTTTGCGGCTGCGTCATGATTTGAAGCTTGTCGATATGTTGCGGTATGTATTGCATGTCGTTTCCCCTTTCGGTATATGAGATACGAGAAAAAAACAAGTTCCTGCGATTGTCTCAATTATATCCGATTTTATCGATACGCATCCAAATAAAACGGCCTTCCCCGCATTGATGCGGGAAAAGCCGTTCGGATCATCATGCTCGTTTACTCAAAGGCCGGATTCGTCAAACGAACATTGGAAACCGTTCCGCAGCTCACGCAGAAAGTCAACAGCACTTCCGAGCCTTTGAGTGCCATTTTGCTTTGATCGGCAGGTTTGACTTTCGCATATTGAATCGCTTCTTTGAATTCGGTACCGCCGCAGTTTGAACAAGTTTGCATAGCTAACACTCCTTCAATGATTAAATTTAATAATATGTACCATTTCCCTTTTTTGCATTTCTACTATTGTACAGGAATTTATAGCAATGAGCAAAAGGGCAGGAAGCGTTCAGCAGCAGCAATTTCAATATTCCGCAAACGTTATACTTATTTCCCGTTGAAGTTTCTCTACAGGCCGGATTATAATAACGCATATTAAACCAATGAAATTAGTATGATTTATAACTCGCCGCCGAGAGGAGCGCGAACATGACTTTGAAGGAGATTGCCGAGCTGGCCGGAGTATCGACGTCTACTGTTTCGCGGATTATCAATTCTCCCGACGACAGCTTCGCCCGCAAAACGGTGCGCGATCGGGTATGGAAGATCATTCACGAAACCGGTTACGTGCCGAACCAATCCGCGCGCGAGCTGAAGCAGGGGAAAAAGGAAGAGGCGGTACATCGATGTACCACCATCTCCTGCATTCTGGGGCGCACCCGGGATCTGGAGGACAATCCGTTTTTTGCCCAGACCGCCAGAGCGATCGAACAGCAGGCGTTGGAAAAAGGCTGCACCGTATCCGCCTATTATTCCATTTTCGATCTGCAAAACGACCCGTTCGGCAGGCGCACCGAAATTCCGCGAGCGGACGGCGCGATCGTGCTGGGACGCCTGAACGACAAAACCCGCGCGCTCCTCGAGAAGCATTACAAAAACATCGTGTACGTCGGACGCAACGTGATCGATGCCGAATGGGATCAGATCGTGTGCGACGGTTACGAGGCGGCGAGGACGGCCTTAAAGCATCTAATCGAATTGGGACATCGGCGCATCGCTTATATCGGGGAAACGCAAAGCGAAATCCGCTACCGCGCGTTCTCCGATACGGTGCGCGAATACGGACTCGATGCCGCCCCGTCGCTGATCGCTTCGGTAACGCAGGACGGTCCGGGCGGCTATGAAGGCGCGGAGTATCTGCTGCGCGGAGCCGAGCCGCTGCCGACCGCGATCTTTTGCGCAACCGATGTCACGGCGATCGCGGCAATCAAACGCTTCGTCGAAGCCGGCATCAAAGTACCCGAACAACTCTCGATTATCGGCATGGACGATATCGAGATTGCGCAGTACCTGACCCCCGTGCTCACGACCGTGAGCATTCCGAAGGTAGAGATGGGCAAGGTGGCGGTTCGCACGCTGCTCGACCGCATCCATAAAGAACACCGTTTGCCGATGAAAATCTTTTTGCCGCATAAATTGCTCGTTCGCGAAAGCACCGCAAAGCCGGAAAAGAAAAAGCAAATCCGCTGATCCAAGTCTGGCAAGGCACGATCACAGATTGTTAAGGAGGAAACGATGATGGGATTTCGATTGGCTCAAATGAATGCTTGGCGAAAAAAGACGGTGCTCGGTTTGACTCTTCTGGTGGCGGTGGCGCCTCTCGCGGCTTGCGGTTCGAACGCGCCGAGTAACGGAAGCACGGCGGAAGCGCAAGGGGCATCGGGCGAAACGCCGGCTTCGGCATCCGTGGAAATCACCAACGTCTCCTACGATCCGACCCGGGAGCTGTACGATGCGTATAACAAGCTGTTCCAGACGCACTGGAAAGAAAAAAGCGGTCAGGACGTCAGCATCATCCAATCGCACGGCGGTTCCGGCAAACAAGCCCGTTCGGTGCTGGAAGGCAACGAAGCCGACGTGGTAACGCTGGCGCTGGAGCAAGACGTGGCGGAGCTGGAAAAAGGCGGCCTGATCGAACCGGGCTGGGTCGACGAGTTCGACAAGCAAAGTTCGCCGTACACCTCGACCATCGTGTTCCTGGTGCGCAAAGGCAATCCGAAAGGCATCAAAGACTGGGACGATATCGTGAAAAGCGGCGTCGAGATCATCACTCCGAATCCGAAAACGTCCGGCGGCGCGCGTTGGAACTTCCTAGCGGCATGGGCTTATGCGCAAGCGCATGACGGCGCGGACGAAGCCAAATCGACCGAGTTCATCAAAAGCCTCTACAACAACGTAACGGTACTGGACACCGGAGCGCGCGGCGCGACGACGACGTTCGTGGAAAACAACCAGGGCGACGTGCTGCTGGCTTGGGAAAACGAAGCGTTCCTGTCGATCAAGGAGCATCCGGACGACTACGAGATCGTAACGCCGAGCATCAGCATCTTGGCCCAGCCTTCGGTCGCGGTGGTGGATGAAATCGCCAAAAAGCGCGGCACCGAAGAAGTTTCTACCGAGTACCTGCAATACCTCTACTCCGACGAAGCGCAAAAGCTGGCGGGCGAAAACTACTACCGTCCGTCCAATCCCGATATCTTGGCGCAGTTCTCGGACACGTTCAATCTGGATCTGAAGCTGGTCACGATTGACGACGATTTCGGCGGCTGGGAAGCGGCCACGGAGAAGTTCTTCGCGGACGGCGCGATCTTCGATCAGATTTATCAAAAATGAGGACGGCTTCTTGCTTGAGTAAGGAAGCCGAGTCGCGGGAAAAGGAGGTCGGCGCATGGGACAAGCCAAGTGGGTAAGCAGCAAGCGTTTGCGTAAAAAAAACCGGGTCATTCCCGGTTTCGGTTTATCGATGGGTATTACCATCTCTATGCTCAGCTTGATCGTCCTGATTCCGCTGCTCTCCATCTTCGTCGTGCTGTCCGGCGTCGGACCTGCGGATTTCTGGAAAGCGATCTCCGATCCTCAAGCGGTCGCCGCTTACCGGGTCAGCCTGATCTGCGCATTGGCGGCCGCGCTCGTCAACGCATTGTTCGGCACGATCCTGGCCTGGATCTTGGTGCGCTATCGGTTTCCCGGCAGACGGATACTCGACGGCCTGATCGAGCTGCCTTTCGCGCTGCCGACTGCGGTTGCGGGGATTGCGCTCACGACGCTGTATTCGGACAACGGCTGGATCGGCAAACTGCTTGCGGGCATCGGCATCAAAGTCGCGTACACGCCGATCGGGATTACGATCGCGCTGATCTTTATCGGGATACCGTTCGTCGTGCGCGCGATTCAGCCGGTACTCGAAAAGCTCGACGGCCAGTATGAAGAAGCGGCGACGATGCTCGGAGCGAGCGGTTGGCAGACATTTCGCCGAGTCGTGTTTCCCGAAATTCGTCCCGCACTTCTCACCGGCTTCGGCCTGGCGTTCGCACGTGGACTCGGCGAATACGGCAGCGTTATTTTTATCGCGGGCAATATTCCGTACGAGACGCAAATCGTGCCGCTGATCATCATGAGCAAACTCGAACAGTTCAATTACGGCGCGGCAACCTCGATCGCGCTCGTCATGATCGTATTCTCGTTCCTGACGCTGTTCGCGATCAACTTTATCCAATCCAGACTCAATCATGCGGCAAAGGGGGCGGAATGACCGATGAATCTTGCAAATCCGGCCGAAGCCTCCAACCGTATCCAAGAAAAACCGCGCGGTTCGGGTAAAGCGGCCAAGTCTATCCTGATCGGGCTGGGCGTCGCTTTTATTCTCATTATGCTAGTGCTGCCGCTCATTACGGTCTGCGTGTACGCGCTCAAGCAAGGGTGGGAAGTGTTTTCCGGGGCAATTACCGATCCGTATGCGATTAAGGCGCTTCAACTCACTCTGCTCGCGACCGTCGTGGCCGTGGTCTGCAACACCATCTTCGGACTCTTCGCTTCCTGGGCAATCAGCAAGTTCCATTTTCGCGGCAAACAGTTCCTCACGACGCTGATCGATATCCCGTTCGCCATCTCTCCGATCATCGCGGGTCTGGTATTCATCCTCGTGTTCGGCCGGATCGGTTGGGCGTACGATTTCCTGCAAGCTTATGATCTCAAAGTGGTTTTCGCAGTACCGGGCATCATTCTGGCGACGATCTTCGTCACCTTCCCTTTCGTCGCCCGCGAGCTGATTCCGCTCATGCAGGCGCAGGGCAACGACGAAGAAGAAGCGGCGGCGTTGATGGGTGCAAACTGGTGGACCATCTACCGCAAAGTGACGCTGCCGCATATCAAGTGGGGCCTGCTGTACGGGGTCATCTTGTGTACGGCGCGTGCGTTGGGGGAATTCGGCGCGGTCTCCGTCGTCTCTGGACATCTGCGCGGCAAAACGAACACCCTTCCGCTGCATATCGAGATCCTGTTCAACGAGTTCCAACTGACCGCAGCATTTGCTGTATCGTCCATCTTGGTCGTGACCGCGATCATCATTCTGATTTTGCGCAATATCGTCGAATTCAAAGGCCGCAAGGAGGAAAGCGAACATGTACGTTGAGCTGAAGGACGTAAACAAAGAGTTCAAAGGATTCCGGGCGCTGAACGACGTATCCTTTTCCATCGAAAAAGGCAAACTGGTCGGCCTGCTCGGCCCTTCCGGCAGCGGCAAAACGACGATCCTGCGCACGCTGGCGGGATTGGTGCATCCGGATTCCGGAGACATTTGGATCGACGGCAAAAGGGTGAACGACGTACCGGCCAGCAAACGCGGGATCGGCTTCGTGTTTCAAAACTATGCGCTGTTCCGCTATATGACGGTTTTCGATAACGTAGCGTTCGGGCTGACGGTAGAAAAAAAGGATAAAAAATTCATCAAGCAGCGCGTCAACGAACTGATCAACTTGGTCGGCTTGGAAGGTTTGCAGGACCGCTATCCGCATCAACTCTCAGGCGGGCAAAGACAGCGCGTGGCATTCGCCCGGGCGCTCGCGCCCAATCCGCATTTGCTTCTGCTCGACGAGCCGTTCGCCGCAATCGACGCCAAAATCCGCAAAGAGCTGCGGCTGTGGCTGCGCGAAACGATCAATTCGCTCGGCATCACCAGCATCTTCGTGACGCACGATCAGGACGAAGCGGTCGAAGTCGCCGACGAGATCGTGATCGTGAACGGCGGCCGCATCGAGCAAAAAGGCAATCCCGCCGATATTTACAAGTCCCCCGCCACCCCTTTCGCCGCTAGATTTATCGGCGAATCGCTGGTATTGGACCGCCACGAAACGCTGCACGGGTTCGAGACGTACAGCGGTTACGACCAAGCCGTGATCCGCCCCGAGCTGATCCAAATCACCAAACACGGCAAACAGCCGATCCTGCACGCCAGCGAAGACGGAATCGTGGAAGACGTCTTTTTCCGCGGCAGCCTGATCGAAGTCCACGTGAACGTCAAAGGCATGCGCCTGATCGGCCACCGTTCCCCGGAAGAAGAACCTCTACTGCCCGGCGAAAAGGTCAGCGTGCTTATTTATCGGCTATATCTCTATAATGAAGATAAAGTTCATTTGGCGGAGAACGTACGGTTGAAGGACGAAAATACGGTGTTTATTTGATGCGACTGTCCGGATACGTCAGGAAAGTCCTGTTCGTTAGAAAAGCGGACCGCTGCGGGAGATCCACAAAAAGAATTTGCTCGACAAAAAAGACAGCCGCTGCATGAAGCGGCTGTCTTTTTTCAGATTGAATCCATATCTATTCCGCTTTTCTTACAAGCATAACATAAGCGAGAATCGCAAGGAGACTCGTGCCCATCAAAGTAAAGCCAAGCGGAACAGCCGTATCTTCGCCCGCGATTCCGACGATAGGCGCGACCAATCCTCCCAGCGCGAACGGTACAAGACCGAGCAGTGCAGCGGCGCTGCCTGCATTTTTGGACTGGCTCTCCATGGCAAGCGGGAAAGCCGCCGTGGAAGTGATGCTGATCGAACATACGAAAAAGAATAAAGGAATAACCAAAGCAAGCAGCGGTCCTTCGACAATCGTAACCCCTGCCACGACAATACTCGATATGAGAGCCATCCATAAGCCGATAACCATAAGCCTCTGCTCAGGAACCCGATGCGAGATCCGCCCGACGATTTGAGAACCGATCATTAAGCTGATTCCGTTGGAGGCAAACAACACGGAGAACATTGTCGGTGAAACGCCGTAAATATTTTGGTAAACGAAAGGTGTAGCCGCCACGTAGGCAAATACCCCTCCCGTCAGGATGCCCTGTGCCAACATGTATCCTAAAAACTTCCGATCGCGCAGCATCGCGCCGTAATTGCGAAGCTGGGACTTGAAATTCGGTGATACGCGTCGTTCGGAAGGAAGACTCTCCTTCAAACGAAATTGCGTCATGAGGTACAGGAAAACGCCCAGAATCGACAAGGAAAGAAATACGCCCGGCCATGTCGTGAATTTAAGCACTCCGCTTCCGGCAATAGGAGCGACCAACGGTCCCAGGTTGCCTACAAGCAGCAGCAGAGAGAAAAATTTGGTCAGTTCATGACCGCTGTACAGATCGCGGGCAATCGCGCGCGAAATGACGATTCCTGCAGAAGCCGCAAATCCTTGTGCAAAACGGAGTACGATCAACGTGCCGATATTCGGAGAATACGCGCACGCCAACGAAACGATGACGTAGGCAATGATGCCGATCAGCAACGGTCTGCGTCTGCCGTAAGCGTCGCTGAGCGGGCCAACAATAAGCTGTCCAATACCCAGCCCTAACAAACAAGCAGTGAGGCTGAATTGAACCAAAGACGCATTCGTCCCGAAATCTTTCGCGATCTCGGGGAACGCGGGCAAATACATATCAATCGTAAACGGTCCTAACGTCGAAAATACACCCAGCAACAAAGCCAGACCGATAACACTCCACCGACTACTTGTACTCTTGTTCATAATTGTCTAACTCTCCAGCCCCTCTTGATCTAATCTATTTGTCCAGGTTACGGATCACTTAGCAACCTGATTCCAGATTATACATGACCTCGGTTACTAAGTGAACACTATTTATTTTTAATTTTATCCTTTATTATTTTCCATGTATCGCGCGGTAGGTATCCATCGCGAACTCCGACAATTCCGCCAGCAAACTCGCAAAGTCCTCGGCAATCAGTTCCAACGGCGATTCGTCGTATCCGTCATGATACAGCCGGTATACGGCGCCGTTCGATTGAAGGACCAGCAAGTCTCCGTCGCCGAACCCGCCGATCGGAAACAGCTCCGTCGCGGGTTGAATCGCACCCTGATTTCGATATTCGGTAATGAGTTCCATCGACGCAGGATAAGCCCATTCTTGCTCTTTGAGCCCGTGCAATTCCGGTTCGGCAAAACGAAATGCGCCGAACTTCGCTAACAGTGAACGGTATTCTTGGGGCAAAGAAATGCCGTGACGTTGTTCGAACATTTCTAGTTCTTTTTCCGACTCCGGCTGCACACCGTCTTGTCCCCAAGCTTCGTAGGTTTCCGCCAATAACTCCTCGATCTCTTCCATTTTCAAAGGAATGTCTCCTCCTCTGCTGTCAATTTCCATTTTTCGGTGCCCTGCCATATGTACAAATGCCGCTCTGGCTGGTCGGAGCCGCTTTTCTCGCGTACCTCGGATACCACTCCATTTGAAATGCGGATCACGACATCACGCCTGCCGACGAAAAAACGCAAAAAGCGTTAGCACGCACCTATCGAAACGGCTTACTCGTCGCGGTCTCGCCCGGCAACCTCCTCTTCTGGGTGTCCGTCTTCGGCACCGTTCTGTCCGATTCCTACAACGATTCGAATCCGGTCGCTTTTGCGTTGGCTGCGGCGGGCGTGCTGAGCGGAATTCTGCTGCACGACGTCGGTTTGTTGTCAATCGTGGCGGTAAGCCGAAGAGTGCTGAACCGTACCGCGATTAAGTGGGTATCGGTCGCGGCGGGGCTGCTACTGATCGGGTTTGCCGGGTATTTCGTTTATGAGTTTATTACGGATTTGATGGATTACATAAAGGCTTAAGTCTTCGCAAAAGCCCTTTTCCCACGAATAACTTTGAGTTTTTGCATGTTGCCACTATGTCGTATTACCGCAAGGCCGGGTATACCGGTGATTACTAATGACTCTGTGGCGTCTTCTTGTTTTGTTGCTGTTGCTTTGTACACTCATGGTTTAAAGATTATTAAAAAGACTCCCGTTGATTTCTGCGATAGAGTTCGCTGGAAATACAGGAGTTTATATATTTGCTGTTATAACAGCTCGTCTAAATTTTTTTGACTTTCAAATTGCACTTTCATCTGTTCACTATCATAGCTTCTAAATCTGGCAATTTTGTTTTGCACTTCATATAAAAAGTTATATTCTATAGTCAACTTATCATCTACTACATCTATAGTTTTAATCAATTCAGATATGAATTTACACACAAAGTCGTTATCACTAGATATTAAGCTTGTGTAAATCGCTTCGTTAAGGAATCTTTCATCAATATCTGGAGTACGTTCTATCTCTTTGTAATATTGCGCCTTTAAATGTTCTTTGAATTTAAAATATAACTCTTCGCTAATATCTTCTAAATACTTTTCATATTCTTCATACATTCTTACATTCAGATGAAATAACGACTCCCATTCATTAGATTTCGGTTTTAAACTTTCTCTATCATCACAATATAACCATTTTTTAAAGACAGAAAAATTTTTAGCCGTATCATTAAAAATCTTTTGAAATGCATTACTAAAACCATAGTTAAACAATTCTGATTTATTCTCAGTTTTCTGAAGTATTGCAAAAGTTATAAGCGGATTTTGAATGAAAGGTTTCTCCATACCAATTGTAGTTTGAAAAAAATAATCATGTGGCAGATCAAAGATTTCAACAGCTCTTAATAAGTATTCTAATTTAGGAAATCTCTTACCTTCAAAATAATCATCAATCGCACTAACTTCTAACCCCAGCAAAATTCCCATTTCATACTTAGTATAGTCAGACTGATGTAAGTTAAAAATATTATTCAATTTTTCAGCAAATCCAGATACACTAAACTTGAATTCACCTTTATAAAACTGATCTTCTTGCTTAAATTTTGAGTATTCTGATTTCTTATTATTAAGCAACCTTAAGTCTTCCGACTTGAACTCATATTTTCCCAATCGACTCACTTTATAAATAAGTAAATTTAAATCATCCATGTTTGCTTTAGTTGAACTAGCATTACGGCGATAATAAATAGTATTTTCACTAACTATCGCTTTATTTTTTTCATCATTCAAATTTTTCGGTGAAACTAGAATTTCTTCCGAATCGTAGATGTACAATAAACCAACTACTTTATCAACTTCAAGATCATAATAATTCAATTCAAAAACTATTTGTTGATTAATCGTACTCATTATTTTTTCACTGAGCGACGTAGGATCAATTTTATTATGGCCAATGCCTGATATGTTACCTTCATCATCAACACCTAGTACCAGCCAACCCCCACCACTATTTGCAAATGCTAATATATCTTTTAATAAATTTGCAAATGAATTATTTGGATTCAAGTGGATCTCTCTTTTATAATCCCATCTATTATTTTCTGTTTTATTTTCAACTAATTCAAAAAACTTCTCTAATGAGTTATACATAATAATCTCCTAAAATTTTTAATATTTTTAGCAAAAAACACTCGTATCATAGATAAAGGTGTCAAGAAAGCTCAAATATAGCTGGAAGCGAAAAGGCGGAGAGAGAAATTCAGTGAAGGAATGGAATGTTCGCCTTTGAAATCGAGAAAATTCCGCTAAAATTTAATCCCTTTTCTCGATTTCAACACGCGACCGGAACGAATTTCTCTCGGAGTCTTTTCGCTTCACCCGCAAACGTGACTTTCTTAACAACATGAAACGACCTCAAAGCGTCTAGCACTTGAGGTCGTTTTTTCTTATCTATTAAAACCCTATTCCCACTCGATCGTAGCAGGCGGTTTCGAAGTCACGTCGTACACGATGCGGTTAACGTTATCCACTTCGTTAACGATGCGGACCGAAATTTTCTCCAGGACGTCCCACGGGATACGCGCCCAGTCGGCGGTCATGCCGTCGATGGAGGTTACGGCGCGGATGCCGACGGTGTACGAATACGTACGCGCGTCACCCATGACGCCTACGCTCTTCATGTTCGGGAGCGCCGTGAAGTATTGCCAGATTTCGCTTTCCAGACCGGCTTTCGCGATTTCTTCGCGCAGGATCAGGTCGGAGTCGCGGACGATGGTCAGCTTCTCTTCCGTGACTTCGCCGAGAACGCGGATCGCCAGACCCGGACCCGGGAAAGGCTGACGCCAAACGATCGCGTGCGGCAGACCCAGCTCTTCGCCGACTTTACGCACTTCGTCTTTGAACAATGTGTTCAAAGGCTCGATCAATTTGAACTTCATATCTTCCGGCAATCCGCCGACATTATGGTGAGACTTGATCGTCTGCGCCGTCGCCGTGCCGCTTTCCACGATGTCGGTGTACAGCGTGCCTTGTGCCAGGAACGCGAAATCGCCGAGCTTGGCCGATTCTTCGTCGAAGCAGTAGATGAACTCGTTGCCGATGATTTTGCGTTTTTGCTCCGGATCATCCACGCCTGCAAGTTTGCTCAAGAAGCGCTCTTGCGCGTCGATCTTGATGACATTGATGTCGAACTTGCCCACGAAAGTCTCCATAACGCTCTCGGCTTCGCCTTTGCGCAGCAGTCCGTGGTCGATGAACATGCAAGTGAGTTGATCGCCGATCGCTTTGTGGATCAGCATCGCCACGACGGACGAATCGACGCCGCCGCTCAGTGCGCACAATACCTTTTTGTCGCCGACTTGTTCGCGGATTTCCTGAATGGACTGTTCCACGAACGACTCCATGGTCCAGTCGCCGCTGCATTTGCATACTTCATACAGGAAGTTCTTGATCATTTCGTTGCCGTACACGGAGTGGCGTACTTCCGGGTGGAACTGTACCGCGTGCAGGTTGCGAGTCGGATGGCTCATCGCTGCGATCGGCGCCGATTCCGTGCCCGCTTCCAGCACGAAGCCTTCCGGCAGCGTCACGACATGGTCGCCGTGGCTCATCCAGACGGTTTGCTTGCTGTCGAGGCCTTTGGTCAGGATGCTGTTGTGCAGGAAATCGACGTCGGCTTTGCCGTATTCGCGTTTGCCGGCGCGCTCTACCTTGCCGCCGAGCTGCTGCGCCATCAATTGCATGCCGTAGCAAATGCCGAAGATCGGCAGACCCAGATCGTAGATCGCAGGATCGACGTGCGGAGCTCCTTCTTCGTATACGCTAAGCGGCCCGCCCGAGAAGACGATACCCGCCGGATTCAATTCCCGAATACGCTCGACCGGAGTATTGTACGGCATTAGCTCGCTAAATACGCCCAGATCGCGAATTCTTCTGGCAATCAGTTGGTTATATTGTCCCCCGAAGTCGAGTACGACAATCAGTTCGTTCGGTTTATTCATGTCACGCCTCCCTTAATTACTGTCGCTAATTATACCGATGGACCTGACATACCGCAAGAAAAAAAGGCGAGGTAAGGGCTTACTTGCGCAAGTCGTTAGCCTTTGGCGAGCGAAGTTGGATTTTTCCGTACCAAATATCGTAAAATTGAGAAAAATGTTCGCCGCATTCATCGTTCAAAGGAGTTTGACGACCTATGGAAATATTCAAAATGGTTCAACAGTTGTTCGAGCAGTACGGCTATTTGGTCATGTTTCTCGGATTGTTTCTGGAATTCATTGCCCTGCCTTTTCCCGGAGAAACCACGATGGCCTATGCCGGCTACCTCTCCTACATGGGCTCGCTGAGATTCGATATTTTGCTGATCGTCGCTTTTCTCGGCACCACGATCGGAATGACCGCCACCTACTTTATCGGCAAAAAAGCGGGGCTGCCTTTCCTTCGGCGTTTCGGCGGCTGGTTTTTCAAGGAAAGCAAACTGCTCAAAACGCAAACCTTTTTCGATAAATACGGCCCCGGCCTGATCTTCTTCGGCTACTTCATTCCGGGCGTGCGCCACTTCACCGGATATCTGGCGGGCATCATGAATATCTCTTTTAAAAAGTTTGCCGCTTACGCTTATACGGGTGCTTTGTTCTGGACGCTGCTCTTTCTCGGCCTCGGAAAAATCTTCGGGCCGCAGTGGTCGGTCGCGTTCAAACTGGCCGAACACTACGCCGTCTGGATCGTATCCGTATTGGTGCTGCTCGTGCTCGGTTTTATTATTTTCCGCTATCGGGCAATGACCGCTTCAGTGCTGGCTTCGCTTCCGCGAGCTTTCAAAGGCCGTAAGCAACAAAAAACGAATCAACCGTCAAAAACTCCGCAGCCGATCAAAAGGTTGGTTTTGGCTCAAACTGCACAAATGCGTATCCGTTTAAAACACTGCCACATCGTACGCATGCAACCTGGACGTTTTCCCGCAAGGATTGTATTGAAGTCGCGTCCCAGGATGGTAAAGCGATAGGTCGCGTACTTCAGTATGCCTTGGCTGCACGCAAAAAATTCCCGGGTCGTAATGACCTAGGAATTTTTTGATTTCATGATCATGTGATTTCTGCAAAAAAAGTTCAGTGAATCCGTGACGTTAAACGCCGATTCCGGCAGCTTGACGTTCACGTTCCGACTGCTCGCCTGCAACTGCTTCTTGAGCAGCAGGCGTTTCGATTCCTCGAATCTCCATATCTTCAAGCAAATCCATATACAAACGCTTGGCTTGTTCGCAGGCTGCCGTGATGTCGTTCTCCCGTACGTTCTTGTAGATTCCCCGAAGTTTCGCGTTGTAAGAATTGTGATCCACTTTCACCCATGCCGGAATGATTTGCATAACAAATTCCCCTCTCCCCAAAAAATCGATCAAGTCCCGGTATTTCGGCCCCCGCCGACTCCCGGACTTCTTGCGGTACGCACCTCAAATCAAGAATGTTTCTCATAGTAGACTTGAAATACGACAGAATCTTGCCCAACAGATTGATTTGCGCACAGCGTTCCCGCTTCCGAGATCAAAACCGGGAATCCCCCGCCGTCCGACTTTATTTATGAATTCCCCCCTGTTCTAAGGTCAGACTTTGAAAATTTAATGGGATTTTCATTTCCTAACATAAATTTAAACGTTTTTCCGAATTTTCTCAAACGATTTTTCATGATTTAGGCGCATATGCACGTTAATTTGCAAAAAACGGTACTTTTGTAGGTCAAAACACTCAATTTTCAAGCGCTTGCAGCACCTCGTCGACATGCCCGGCTACTTTCACTTTCCGCCATTCGCGGACAAGCGTTCCTTCTTCATCCAACAAAAACGTTGAACGCACGATGCCTTCGTACTCTTTTCCGAAGTTTTTCTTAAGCTGCCATACGCCGAATTGTTCGCTGACCGCGTGCTCCGTATCCGACAACAGCGGAAACGGCAGTTCATATTTGGCTCCGAACTTTTCATGCGATTTCACGTCGTCCGCGCTGATGCCGATCACGGCCGCATTCTTCGCGGTGAAGTAGCTTTCCGAATCCCGGAAATCGCAAGCCTGCTGCGTGCAGCCCGGCGTCATGTCTTTCGGATAAAAGTAAATAACGAGCTTTTTGCCTTTGTAGTCGCTGAGGCTGATGGATTGTCCTCCTACTGCCGGGAGGGTGAAATCTTGTACTTTTTCGTTGAGTTGTACCATTTGCGAGTCGCTCCTTTTTGGTGGTGTGGAGGCGCTGCGGGGGAAGGGGCTTGCGGGTCGCTGTCTACATTCGATTTCTTGATTATATTTCTATAGGTTGGAATCGAATGTCAAAGGCGAGCCAGCGTATGCTTCCGATGTGCCTTTCCTTCGGAAAGCCTTTAGCTTCCTTCAGCTCCCTTCCCCCTCCGCTTACCTCGGCGCACTAGATTTTTTAGGGATAGAGAAGAGCCGGCATGGCTAGCCGACTCTTCCCGCGCAGTACGCGCTTTTAAATGATGTATCTCTTATTTTATCACTTAATTTGTTACAGGTTCAATTCGATATTCCCTGCCTTATCACTTATCGCCTTTCACGCCGAGGTTCGTATCTATCGAACCGCCGGCGTCCGGATCCTGCTCAAGAATTTGAGTAAAGTTCAAACCGCACCGCACGATCTTGGTGTTGCCCTCCATCATTAACCGCGAGTCTATATAATAAGACTCGCTTCTTTCTATACCTAAAAAGAAAAACTATCGAGGCAGCAGGGCGTAGCGGAGGGAGAAGGGAGAGCCTGAAGATCGCCTTTGAGGCTGGCCAAGACAGCGAGCGGAAGGTTCTCCCTTCTCCCGGAGCGTCTCCTACGACCCCGCACCCCGGTACTTTTTCACGCCCACGTTCCAACTGGTCAAGCCGATGGTCAGGAAGATCGCCGCCATCACCGGAGTCAGCCATGCCATATGCGTCATTTCTTCCCTGCCTAAGAACAGCGAAGCCGGATAGATGCCGACGAACGCGAACGGCAGGATCCATGTTAACAGGAACTGGATCGCCCGGTTGTAGATCGTCACCGGGTAGCGGCCGTAGTTCTGGATGTTGTACATCAGCGGGATGATGCCGGTCGGCGAATCCGAGTAGAACGACAGCGACGTCAGCGCGATATAGATGCCGGTGTAGATCAAGGTTGCGCTGATCGCGAACAGAATCATGACGGGCAGATGCCACCAGACCAGTTCCAGGCCGAGCTGGCCGCCGCTGATGATCATGATGATAATCCCGATCAGCGAACCGATAAGGCCCGGCGGGTCGATGTTTTCCAAAAAGATCTGGAACAGATTATACGCGGGACGGGTTAAGATACGGTCCATCTCGCCTTTGACGATATAACGGTCGCTGAAGTTCCATAGGTTGACGAAGCAGCTGAACAAGCCGAACGGAACCATGAAGAATCCGTACACGAACACCACTTCCGCTTCGCTCCAACCGCCCAGCGAGTTGGTATGGCCGAACACGACGAAGATGAAGATCAGGTTGCTCGCCTGCATGAGCAGATCGGAGACCACCTCGACCCAGAAGTCCGCGCGGTAAGTCAGCCTTGTTTTCATATAATTCTTCAGATATTCAAATACGAGTCCGATATAATACATTCGCTCAACCCCCTTGCACGAACAGCCGCTTGCGCGCCGCTCGCCACATGAAGAAGATCGGAATCAGCAGAGCGACGAACCAAACAACCTGAATACCGAATACTTCGAGAATTCCCGTGCCCTGCGTGCGTCCCGTGAATACGGAGCCGGGCAAATACGTGATCGCTTGGAACGGCAGCCATTGCATGATCGCGCTCAGCCAACCGGGGAACAAGCTGATCGGGATGACCAAGCCGGAAAACAGGTCCACGATGACCCGCTTCATGCGCATGATTCCTTCGTTGTTTTCCACGAAGAAAGCCATCAGCCCGGTCAAAATGTTCAGCTGCGAATTAATGAGGAAGCTGAAGAACAGCATCACCAGGAAGCCGACCCAGGCGATCGGATCGCTCGGCAGCCGGACCGGGAACAGCAGCAGCGCCAGCAGCATACCCGGAATCATGAACAGGGTGAAGCGGAACAATCCCTCGCCGAACCCCTGCATCATTTTAACGAACAAATAGTTGTAGGGACGAATAAACTGGATGGCGATCGAACCGTCCCGGATATCCGTCGCGATCTCGCGGTCGAGATTGTTGAAGTAAAAGGCGCGCGCCATCCACGACACCGCGATGTAAGTGGTCATCTGGGACGCGGTGAAGCCGCCGATCTCGCCCCGGTCTCCGTAGATCGCCTGCCAAGTGAAGTAGTAGACGCCGATGTTCAGCATATAGATCAGAATGCCCGAGTAGTAATTGACCCGGTAAGCCAGCATGGTCAGGAAACGGATGCGGATAAAATCGGTGTAAGCACTAAGCATGGCTGACGGTCCCGCCTTGCGTTTCCTTCGTGGCCGATCCGGTCTGATAAATCTGGCGCACGATCTCGTCGGTCGTCGTTTCGGTGATTTTGATATCCGTGATCGCGATGTCCGGCTGCCCGACGATCTTCGCCAGCACGTCCGATACGTTCAGTTCTGCGGGAACCAGTACTTCGGCGTGCAGATCGTTGTCGGCAGTCCAGCTTACATGCAGATCCGACGTCAGCGACTGCAATCTGCCCAGCGGACAAGCGGTGCCGAATTGCAACGTGACGCGCGTCCCCTGTCCCCAACGCGTCTTGAGCGTATCGAGACCGCCGTCATAGATAATGCGACCTTCGTCCAGCATGATGACGCGGGAACAGAGCGCTTCGATATCCTGCAAATCGTGCGTCGTAAGCAGAATGGTCGTGCCGTGCTGGCGGTTCATGTCTTTTAAAAACTCGCGAATTTCCGTCTTGACGATGATATCTAGCCCGATCGTCGGTTCGTCCAGGAATACGATCGACGGATTGTGCAGCAGCGCGGCGACCAGCTCGCAGCGCATGCGCTGGCCGAGACTGAGCTTGCGCACAGGACGGCTGAGCAGATCGCCCAGATCCAGGCGCTGCACCAACTCGTCGAGACGCTTTTTGTAATCCTGCTCCGATACGCCGTACACTTTGCGCAGCAGGCCGAACGACTCGATCACGCCGATGTCCCACCAGAGCTGGCTCCGCTGACCGAACACGACGCCGATATTTTTCACGAACTTTTCGCGCTCCTCGTGCGGCACGTAGCCTCCGACGTTCAGCTTGCCCGCGGTCGGAACGAGGATGCCGGTGAGCATTTTGATCGTGGTCGACTTGCCTGCGCCGTTCTCGCCGATGTACCCGCAAATTTCGCCTGCGGGGATGGAAAACGAGATATCGTTGACGGCCGCAACCTCGTTATACTGACGGGAAAATAAATCCTGCAAAGCGCCTTTAAGGCCGCCTCGACTTTTTTGTACTTTGAAAATCTTGCTTAAATGTTCAACTTCAATGGCTTTCATATGTGTTCCTTTCTGTGGGTCCACATTAGGTGGATGCCCATATTTTGCGTCAAGGACGCTTCCGTGCGGTTCACGCCGAAAATAAGGGGGTATTCTGCCTGTAAGACGCTGTTTCCCGATGGGGCAGCGCATTGCTTATGCATCAACGTCCTTAACCATACACCAAGAATGCGGGCAAAAACGGTCAATTGCTTGCAGCTCCGAAAAAAATTATAATGTAGGGATGCAACAATGGCAATCGGCGTTCGGGCACTCTCATTTTAAAACGGAAAGGAAGAAACGAATGACAAGGAATCAAAAACGCGCGATCATTTGGGCTTTCGCCCTTATTGTACTTTCGGCAGGAGGTTACGCGGCCTATTACTTCTCTAATTTATATAATCAAGTGGCGAGTCTGCAAAAGGTCGGCGACAGTTCTCCGTTCCGCAGTCTTCCGGTCACCGAGACGACGGTAGCCCAAGAACCGCCGAAATGGGAAGGCAGCGAACCCGTGAACATTCTTTTGATGGGCGTGGACGGTCGGGATTCCATGGGAGACGATATTCCGCGTTCGGATACCATGCTGGTCGCCTCGATCGACCCCGTACAAAAAACCATCAATATTTTTTCCATCATGCGCGATACTTACCTTGACGTTCCGGGCTTCGGCAAACAACGCATCAACGCCGCCATTACGCACGGACCGAACACGGCCATGGAAACCGTAGGCAACCTCCTGGGCATCCCGATTCAATACTATGTATATACGGATTTCGAAGGATTCATCAAATTGGTCGATTCCGTGGGCGGAGTCGATTTCCACGTCGAAAAAGACATGAAATACCTGAGCGCGGCCGACGGGCCTCAATACGATATCGACCTCAAAGAAGGCATGCAGCACCTGGACGGAAGAACGGCGCTCCAATACGTTCGTTTCCGGCATGACCGGTTGTCGGATTTCAGCCGAACGGGCAGACAGCGCGAGTTCCTTCAAGCAGTTGCGGAAAAGCTTAAATCGTCTACCTCGATCATGAATCTGCCGGACATTTTGGAGCAGGTCAACCCTTATATCGATACCAACTTGAGCGTCGGAGACATGTGGAAGCTTGCGACCGTAGCTTACGACAGCAAAATGGGCGGCAGCGAGCAGATCCCTCCGAACAGCCTGCTGCGCGAAGAAACGATCGGCGGCGCGGCGGTACTGACCGTCAGAAACAACGACAAGCTCAAAGAATTCGTCCAAGAGACGCTAAACGCCGGGCCGGAAGAGCAAGAAGACGCGCCGATGCCCGATCGATCCGTGCCCGCTCCTTCGGGAACCAAAAACGAAGCGCTGGGCGAAGGCACAGGAGAACCGCAATAAAATCGTCGAAACTTAACCAAATCGTCCCTGTACGCGGGACGCAAAATTCGTTACCCTTAAAGGGCGCCTTTATTCGAAAGGCGCCCTTTGACTTGAGCCGGCCTGCGGCCGTAGCCATACATCCGATCCCCTATCCCGAAAGGAAAGTGAACCATGAATCGTCCAAATTCCGAAAAACTCTACGCCGAAGCGCTCGAACATATCGTCGGCGGCGTCAACAGCCCTTCCCGCTCGTTCAAAGCGGTCGGCGGCGGCGCTCCCGTCTTCATGAAAAAGGGACAAGGCTCCCATTTCTGGGACGTCGACGGCAATGAATACATTGATTATCTGGCCGCTTACGGCCCGATCATTACCGGCCATGCGCATCCGCATATCACCGAAGCGATCGTTCGCGCCGCGCAAAACGGCACGCTGTACGGAACGCCTACCGAACTGGAGATCCATCTTGCCAAAATGCTGAAAGACGCGATTCCTTCGATGGACAAAGTTCGCTTCGTCAACTCCGGCACCGAGGCCGTCATGTCGACGATCCGCGTCGCGCGCGCGTATACGGATCGTTCGAAGATCATCAAATTCGCGGGCTGCTACCACGGGCACTCCGACCTGGTGCTGGTTGCCGCAGGCTCCGGTCCTTCGACGCTCGGCACGCCGGACAGCGCAGGCGTACCGGCCAGCATCGCGCAGGAAGTCATCACGGTGCCTTTTAACGATCTGGAGGCTCTGGAGCAAGCACTGAACCACTGGGAAGGCCAGATCGCGGCCGTCATGGTAGAGCCGATCGTCGGCAACTTCGGGATGGTCATGCCGGAAAAAGGCTTCCTCGAAGGCCTATGCAAGCTGACGCACGACCACGGCGCGCTCGTGATCTACGACGAAGTCATCACGGCGTTCCGATTCCATTACGGTTCGGCGCAGACTTTTGCCGAGCTGGATAATCACGATGCCATCACGCCCGATCTGACCGCGCTGGGCAAAATCCTTGGCGGCGGCCTGCCGATCGGCGCTTACGGCGGCCGCAAGCATGTTATGGAACAGGTCGCTCCGCTAGGCCCTGCTTACCAGGCGGGCACGATGGCGGGCAACCCGATCTCCGTATCGGCGGGCATCGCTTGTCTCGAAGTGCTGCAAGGCGAAGGCGTCTACGAAGAAATGAACCGCCTGGCGATCCGTCTGACCGACGGCATCGGCGAAGCCGCGAAGCGCCACGGCGTACCGCTGACGATCAACCGTATCCGCGGTTCGTTCTCGACGCATTTCTGCGATCATCCGGTGACGAACTACGATCAGGCGCAGGATACCGACGGCGAAGCATTTGCCGCGTTCTTCCGCGGGATGCTGAACCGCGGAGTCTGCCTCGCGCCTTCCAAATACGAGGCGTGGTTCCTGACGACCGCGCATACGGACGCGGATATTGAGCGGACGCTGGAAGCGGCGGACTCGGCACTGAAAGAGATGCGCTAGTAATTCGACTGAATTAAATCTAAGATTTACGTTCATCGGAAACATCCATACTTCAAGTCGTTGTTAAGCTGAAAAAGGATGACACCAATTTTTTGGTGTCATCCTTTTGTTTTACGAAAAATCTCTACCTTAAAATTCATAACTATAGATTTCGCATAACTTTTTCATGCATGCTCATGTTTGTATTCTACCCACCGTCAGACTAATGCAGAATCTCCGTCACGGTCCCGATACGTAGGTGAATCCGTTGCTTAACGTCGCGCTTCCTCCTGACGTCGTTACGACTACGTCGACGCTTCCCGCTGTTCCCGCAGGCGTAACCGCCGTGATCGACGTGTCAGAGTTCACAACGAACGATGTCGCAGCCACTCCGCCAAACGTCACCGACGTCGCTCCCGTAAAGTTCGTGCCGCTCAGCGTTACCGACGTTCCTCCTGCTTCCGTCCCCGTGGACGGAGTCAGGTTGCTCAACGTCGGCGCGGCTACATACGTGAATCCGTTGCTTAACGTCGCGCTTCCTCCCGCTGTCGTTACAACCACGTCGGCGCTTCCCGCTGTTCCCGCAGGCGTAACCGCCGTAATTTGCGTAGCGGAATCTACAGTGAACGAAGTTACAGGAACTCCCCCGATCGTTATTCCCGTCGTTCCCGACAGTTGCGCGCCCGTCAGGATGACCGTTGTACCGCCTGTTGTTGCACCTTTTGCAGGACTTATACTGCTTAGAGAAACATAAGCCGCAACCGACACGCTCACTTGTGTAATCAGCTTCACATTGTTCGGATTGCTGACTCCAGAGGGAAGCGTCACACTCCCCTTAACGGTAAACGTTTGCGCATCCGTTCGGGAAGGCATATAAGTCGACTCCGCCACATCCCAAATTACGGTAGCGCTTCGAGTTCCGGTGCTTGTTAGAATCGCGACCGTCCCAGGCAATCCGAGGGCTTCCGGCGTTTTGGACGTTCCGTTCGCTACTCCGGTTATAGGAGCAGGCGCTTGAATGCTTGTTAAACTAGAAAAAGAAGGAGTAGTGTTATTGTTGCCCGGATTCGATACTGGAATTTCGTTTTGATTGACCGGAATGATGGGAACAGGAGTTGCCGGGGGAGTCGGAACATTAATAGGATTAGAAGTATTGGGAATAGGATTAGAAGTATCGGGCGAAGTCGGCGGATTGGAGGCATTGAATTCCATTGCAACAAAATAGCTTGCCATTATCGCCAGTTGCTGTCGATCCACGATGCCTTTGGGGTTAAATCGACCATTTCCCGTTCCTTGAATAAGCCCCACCGAGATGGCATAACCGATTGAATCCCTAGCCCACACCGAGATCGTATCGGTATCGTTAAACGTTAAACGTTCGGCTTGTCCAGACGGGTCCACGCCCAAGGCACGAACGAACAGAACCACCATCTGCTCCCGCGTAAGCGAACTCCCCATCCCGAACTTTCCATTTCCGATTCCCGAAATAAGTCCTGCCCGTTCCAGAGCGTCGATTGCCGCGTAAGCATAACTGGACGTAGACACATCCGAAAAAGAAGATACAGGCGAGGGTGCTGACATATCCAAACTCAATGCTCTAGCCAGAACTAAGGCAAAATCCTGCCGGGATATCGCTCCTGTCGGATTGAAGCGTCCGCCCCCTTCTCCATTGAATATGCCACGACTCTCCAATTCTTCTATTTCGCTTTTAGCATAAGAATTATCAATATCGGTGAAACCGCTCTCTGCAAAAACGGAAGAAACAGGAACTAACAACATTGAGGCTATAACGCTAGAAGAAACAACCTTTTTCCCGATGGATTTGAACAAGTATTCAGTACCCCCTTTAAATTAAAACAGGATCTTAATTTGCAGTATACAAAAAAAAACTTTTGGATATAAGAGGGTTTTCAAAAATATAAACGCGACAAACTTTTTGTGTTCAGTCAATCGAAAATAGCTTGCTTCTTAAGGTATCGTTTCTGGTGAAAAGCCCCCTCGATCGGTTAAGATAAAAGAAAACAGCAAGCGGAAGGGAGAAGCCATGGACGAGGAGAAGGAACAGCGCCGGAAAAACCTGAAAGTGATCCAATTCGACAAGAACGCCGAGGATTTGGTAGAGACCGAAAAACCGACGGTCACGTTCGCCGACGTCGGCGGACTTGAGGAGATCAAGAAGAAAATCCGCATGAATTTTATCCTGCCGCTTCAAAAACCGGAGCTGTTCGCGGCTTATGGCCGACAAGCCGGAGGTTCATTGCTGTTATACGGCCCGCCGGGTTGCGGCAAGACGTTTCTTGCCCGGGCTGTCGCAGGCGAAATCAACGCGACCTTCCTGCATTTGGAGCTGCAAGCGATTTTATCGATGTACGTCGGCGGAAGCGAACATAATTTGCATGATATTTTCGAAAAAGCACGGGCCGAAGCGCCTTGCGTCTTATTCATCGACGAATTGGACGCCTTGGGCGGCAGCCGCCAAGGCATGCGGCAACACCACGACAGGATGCTGGTCAACCAGCTGCTGATCGAACTCGACGGACTGGCCAGTTTTAACGAAAACGTGTTTATCATTGGAGCGACGAACACGCCGTGGTATCTCGATTCCGCGCTGCGCCGTCCGGGACGATTCAACAATCTGCTGTTTGTCACGCCGCCCGAAGAAGAAGAACGGGCTACGATTCTCAAGCTGAAGCTGGACGGCAAACCGGCAAACGGATTGAACGTACGCAAACTTGCCGAAAGCACTTCTCTTTTTTCCGGCGCAGACCTTGAACAGATGGTACGCGACGCGACCGAGATGGCACTGGAACGCGCCATGGAAACGGACGAGATCCAACCTCTGGCCGATACGGATTTCCGCCGCGTGCTCAAAACCCGCCAAGCCTCCACGCTGGATTGGTTCGCTACCGCACGCAATTACGCCACGTTCAGCGATACGAACGGCGAATACGCTTCGGTGCTGGAATATATCAAAAAGCATAAGATTCGCTAGGGCGTGTCTTCAAACCTCGACGGAAGTAGATTCAGCTGAATTTTCGTTCTCGGCAAGGAACTTTTTCGCAGGTGTGCCGGGGTACATCAAGAGAAAGTGACGAAGAAGAGGGGGAAAAGGCAGTTGAAGATACACGTCAGTAGGTTTGAAGACACGACCTAGGTCATGTCTTCGAACGCAGACGGAAAGCGGGAGGCGAAACAGTGAGCGAAGAAACAAATAATCCCGTCCCTTCCGGCCTTCGAGCCGAGCGCTTCCAGCGTCTGCTGGATTGGGGACGGCACAAAGAAGCGCTGGCCGAAGCCGGCGAATGGCTGGGCGAAGAACCCGAGGCGGCAGCCCCTTACAATGCGCTGACTTTGGCCTATATCAAATTGAACGAGCTCGACAAAGCTTTGGATTGCACGGGGCAGGCGCTGCGTATCGATCCCAACGACGAAGACGCCTGGTTTTTGCGGGCGGTGATCTTCTACTCGACGGGCAAATGGCCGCAGATGGAAGAAGCGGCCCGGACGGCATTGACGATCAACCCGTACCGCGCGCACCTGCATTACCTGCTCGCCAACCGACATAACAAACACGGCAAATTCGAACTGGCCAAAAGCAGCATCGAGCAAGCCTTGAACATCGATACGGAGAACGGTCTGTACTACTCGCTATACAGCTATATTTTAGCCAATCTTCTTCAATTCGAGGCTTCGGTCGAGAATGCCGAGATTGCGCTCCGCAAAGATGTCGAGAATTCGCAAACGTTTCTCTACCTCGGTTGGGCGGCAGACCGACGAGGCGACGCTAAAACAGCCAAGACGATGATGGAGCAAGCCATTCGCATAGATCCCGACGACGAGCAGATACGAAACGAATATATGGAGGCGCTGCAAAAGAATTATTGGTTTTACCGTATTTTCACGCTTCCGGTCTTCTTCCGTCGCTTCAAGCTTTGGCAACTGCTACTGATCTGGGTAGTCGCTTCCTTGCTGTTTCGCCCGCTTGTGATTTTGTTGGTCATTTTGTATATGTTAAGCTTTATGCTCAGCAAGGCATTCGTGCATATTCAAGTATACGGCTGGCGACGCGCGCCAAAGAGGCGGGAGAAATAATCTCCTGCCTCTTTTTTCTTTTTCGCAATCAGATCACCTGACGCCGATTCAAAAACTTGCGCAAACGGCTATCCGGATCAAACAACACGCGCCGAATATCGGCTTCCGAGATCGGCTTGGCAATATAATCTTGCATCCCGGCATTTCGGCACTCCTGCTCGAAGCCCGGTTGGACGAACGCGGTCACCGCGACCAGATAAGGCAGCGCATCTTCAGGGAGTATCTGTTGAATCAAACGGGCTGCCGTCATTCCGTCCATTTCAGGCATTTGCGCATCCATGAAGACCAGATCATATTGATTTTTGACCACGGCTTCAAAGGCTTCGATTCCGTTCTCGGCCACGTCTGCGGCATAGCCGAATTTGAGCAGCAGCTCCCGCAGCAAACGACGGTTAACAGGATGGTCTTCAGCAATCAAAATACGCAGATCGTCGAAAGCCGGAGCGGCCGATCTGTTATCGAACAACTCGATGCGCTCAAACGTTTCAATGCTGCCGCAAGGCAACGTAAATTGGAATACCGATCCTTCGCCTTGACGGCTCTCCGCACGGATCGCGCCTCCCATCAGTTCAACCAACCTTTTGCAAATCGATAAGCCGAGGCCCGTGCCTCCGTATTTCCGATTCAGTTCAGGATGAAGTTGCGAGAAAGACTGAAACAATCGCCCCAACTTATCTTGAGGAATGCCCACTCCCGTATCTTCGACCCGAAACGCTAAAACAGGATCTGCCGCGCTGGACTCTGCTACTACCTGTACGGAAACGACTACCGCGCCCGTCTCCGTGAATTTGACCGCATTACCGATCAAGTTGGTCAAAATCTGCCTCAAACGAACCGGATCAGTCACGATCTCGTCCGGCACTCCGGGTCCGATCTCGCAATGGAGCGATACGCCCCGTTCCGATGCGCGCGGCGCAAACAGTTCCGTGGCGCTAGCCACCAACGGAGCCAACAGCGTACTTTCCGGTTCAAGCACCAGGCTGCCCGCGTCAATCTTGCTGAAGTCGAGCACGTCATTCAAGATACGCATCAACGAATGTCCGCTGTCACTGACAATTTGGACGAATTCCCTCTGTTCTTCCGTCAATTCGGTGTCGAGCAAAAGATCGGTCATGCCGAGCACGCCATTCATCGGCGTGCGGATCTCGTGACTCATAATGGCAAGGAACTCCGCTTTGGCCGATGCGGCCTGCTCTGCCAGTTCTTTCTGCCGCAGCACCTCTCGCTCATTCGTAATGTCGCGGAACACGACAACGGTTCCTTGAACCTGTCCTTGATCGATCAGAGGATTGACAGTGTATTCCACCAAACAGCTCGACCCGTCTTTTTTCCATAACACGCCTTCGGTCGCGGGTCGGGATGTGCCGTCATGAACGGTTGCGCAGATCGGACAGGCGTCTACCGAATACGGAACGCCCCCGCTCTGGGAATGGGATAGCAGATGATGATTATCTCTACCGATAAACTCGTCTTGTTCATAACCGAGCATTCGCAATGCCGGAGGGTTGGCAAACATGGTTCGCCCATCCATCCCGATACCGAAAATCCCTTCGGAAACGGCACTCAAAATCAAGCTATGCTCGTAGCCGAGACGTTCGATCCGCTGTACGTAACGCTTGCGTTCCGTGATATTGCCTGCGATTCCGTAAACGCCAACGACTTTGCCGTCTACAAAGATAGGTACATTCGTGATGCTCAGTTCAACCTTTTCCCCGTCGGAGCGAATAATCGAAGCTTCATAATTTTGCGGAATTCCGCGGCAAGCCGCTGCAAAATGCGTATTCGTGCGCTCCAAATTCTCGTCTTCGATCACGGAGCGATAAGACTTGCCGAGCAGGTCTTCCCGGTTGCACCCAAGCAGCTCGGCCATGCTGTCGTTGCAGGATATGTAAACTCCCTCCAGACTCAATGAGTAGACGCCGGAAGGATTGTGGTCGAACAATGATTTGTAGCGCTCTTCGCTCTCTTGAAGTCGGCGCTGCGCCAATTTTCGTTCCGTCTTATCCCGGCATACAATATAGACGCCAAGCTGCTCAAATTCGTGTCGAAGCGGAATGAATTCCAAGTGCAATTGCAGCTCCGTCCCTCGCTTATGCCGCATACCGAACTCGATCTCGACTACCTGTCCGTCACATGCTTGGGTAAACAAATCTCGAAGATCTCCAAAAGCCCCATCCTGGACTCCATGGGTAGCACGGGCCATATCGGCCAGCTCCTCTACCTTGTATCCGGTAATGTGCAGAACGGCCGCATTTGAATCAATGATCGCACCCCGCTCATCCAGGACCACAATGCCATCTGGGTGGTTAGCGAGCAGGGAATGGTAAATGCCGCTTTGCGACACCAGATTTCTAAGTTTTTCGGTCCGATTTTGCTTCACGGTTTCATATCCCCTTACTCGAATTAATCAAAAAATGATGAATGTTGTCTTCACGCCGCATTCCTGACTAGTTTCTTATTACCCTGCCGACGAGAAGGAAAAACGATTCGACAACCGGAAGATTCGACAAAAAAACCAGACCCGGAAGTTTCCGGTTCTGGTCTGAATGAAACGAAAAGCGGTACTCGCCCCTGATCGTCTGAAAAGTTACGGATTCACGAATACCGTGCGCAGGCGCGGCGTATATTGAACGTCGAATCCAAGCCCGTCCGCCAAGACGGCCAAAGGCACATAGGTTTTCGACACTCCGTTCACTTTTTCGGTGAATGCCGGAATTTTGATCGCCGTATTTTTGCCGTTTACGGTAATCGACTTTTTATCGACCGGAATCGCCACGCTGCGACCTCCGAAGTCGATGCTGGCCGTGGACGTTTTGTTGTCCCATTTGAGGTTGGCGCCCAGAGCATCGGTAATATCACGCAGCACGACGAAAGTCGTGCCGTTTTTCAGAATCGGCTTGAAGCTGGTGTTCAGCTCTTTGCCGGATACAACGACGGCTACCGTGGTCGAAGCCGGGGCTTTGCTCAATGTACGGTACTCGCCCCAAATCTTTTCGGAAAAGGCTTTGGCGAGCGCCTCATACCCGACTTGGTTGGGATGAATATCCTGGCGGGCGATATGCGTCAGCTGCATTTCGCGTCCCACGAACAACGGAGCCACGTTAACCGCTTCGACATGGCCGCCCGCCGCGTTTTGCGCGGTCACTACGCCGTTCAACGTCGTCGTATACGCAGCTGCCGCCTGGTTGAGCGTCGCGTACAACGTTTTGGCCGCGACTGCCGGAACAGGCTGGTATTGATCGGCGACCACGATGCGCGCATCCGGGTTAATCTCGCGCAGATCGGTCAACACTTCGCTAAGGTTAACCGCATACGTTTGCAGCAGCGCTTCGACCTTCGGCGTCAGTTCGGCCGCCGTAGGAAGAGTGCCGGTAATCAACGGCAGCAGATCGTTGCCGCCGATCGTAATCGCGATGACGTCGGCTTCCGCCACGTCCGCGCGAACGGCAGCCACGCCGGAAGCGAACACGGCAGCGTTCGGATCGCGCAGCCCGCTTTGAATAGCGTCGGCCGTCGTGTTCGTTCCTGCGCGAACCGCTTCGATATAATGCTCGAGCCCGGACGAGTTCAAGCCGGAAATCCCGTAGTTCGCCACTTCCGTGCGTCCGTGAAAACGTCCTTGTTCCGCCAAACGCGGAACGAATCCGTAATAGTCGGCAGGGGCTTTTTCCGGCTCGTAACCGGCTGTGAGCGAATCGCCGAACGTGACAACCTTATAAGTCTCTTCCGCTGCAAAAGTATCGCGAATGCCCGCCAGTCCGAATGCCGGTAGAACGAGTGCCGCGCATACGAGCACCTTCCAGCTTTTTTTCCATGTCGTCGTTGTCATTGTTGTCTCCTTCTGGTCCTTCCGGACCGCTTCGAATAGGGGCGACATCCGGTCTGCAAGGGCGTGTATTCAAACCTGCCAACGTGTATCTTTTGCCGCCTTTCCGCCCTCTGCTGTGTCACTTTCTCTTGACGTGCCCCGGCACGACTGCGAAAAAGTTCCTTGCCGAGAACGAAAATCCAGCAAAATCTACGTCCGTCGAGGTTTGAATACACGCCCTATGCAGCCGCATAATCAAAAAACTGCCGTCGCATCGGAAAGCACTCCCGAATACGGCGGCCAGCTTCATCTACCTTTGTTGTTTACTTCGATTCGTCCGGCTCGATTTCCTGCGAGTCCGGACGCGTTTTTTTCAAATAATCGTCATACCGGCCGTCAATCTCTTCCGCCATTTGGCGATAAAGACGAGTTTCCTCGACGATCGGATCGAGCGACGTCTGAATCCGGATCTCGTACCTTGGCGAAATCTGCTCGCGCTCTTTGCGCTCGCGGTCCTCGTCCTTCATTTCGCCTTCCGTCAGCAGATCGCTCAGCTCTTCTTCCAACTCTTCCATTCCGGGTCTGCGGTCTTGCGTATCGCTCATGGCGATTCCTCCTCGGGAAGTCGATATCGAACAGCCAAAATTGAACAGTCAAACAATTAAACGCCCGTAGCGTCGGCTTCTTTCAGCACGGTCAATAATTCAGCATGCAATACGCCGTTCGTCGCCACGATGTTGCGTACCCCAAGATGGTACGCTTCTCCCAACGTATCGCTGACGCGGCCGCCGGATTCGGCAACCAGCAAAGCGCCTGCCGCGATATCCCAAGCATTCAGGCCGGCTTCCCAATAGCCGCTCAGTCGGCCGGCGGCCACGTGCGCAAGATGCAAGGCTGCCGATCCTCCGGCACGCAAGCTGCGCGCGCGAGGCGCGAGAGCTTCGATGCCGCGCAGGTTAATCGGAAGCTTCACGATCGGATCGGCCGGGAAACCTACCGCGATCAACCCTTCAGCCAAACGCTCTTCCCGCGACACCGCCATGCGAACGCCGTGCACGTAAGCGCCTTTGCCTTTTTCAGCCACGAACATTTCGTCGCGCGACGGATCGTAAATCACGCCCAGAATCACTTCGCCGTTATGAGCCAGCGCGATCGAGACCGAGTAGAACGGGAAACCGTGCACGAAATTGGTCGTACCGTCGATCGGATCGATGATCCACAGATATTCTTCGCCTTGAGCTTCGGACAGCGCGCGAATCGAAGCTTCTTCGCCCGGTTCGACGCTTTCTTCGCCCAAAATGGAATGATCGGGAAAATGAGTCAGGATCAAACGGCGGATCATCTGCTCGGCGCCTTTGTCGATCTCGGTGACCAGGTCCTGCCCGGATGTTTTCGTGGACAATTGACCGTGCGTTCCCTGTCTGCTTCTAATCCATTCGCCTGCCTTGGCCGCCGCATTGACCGCAACGGCCGTATAGCTTTTTCCTGTCAATACATAAGGGATCTTGTCGTTCGATTCCACTGGTTTACCGCCTTTCTTGAACTGCTCGTTGAATTGGGCCGTTTTGTCAAAAACGTCCTAGCTGTTCTTCGATTCCTGCTCGCCGAAATACATCTCCTGCGCCAACGTCGTCAAAACCCGGGACTCCTCGTCCGTCAGCTTGCGCACAAGATCCAATTCGACTTGGGTAATTTCTTTATCCTGAAAATTGATCTCCGCAATCGATGCCGTGACCAATACGATCGCCACTGCTTTATTCTCGGGCGTATAAGCAATGGCTTTCTGTCCGGTCGGAAAAATGCGGAACCCGTCTTTGCGCATTTTGCCTTTTCCGTATTCGAGCACCTCGTACAGTTCCTGTTCGTTCTTGAACTTGCAGATTGAGTTGAATTCCGCTTCGAATCCCATAGTCGCAGCCTCCTATTGTTATCTTAATCAAGTGCTCGATTCAACGACCATATTGAAGTTGCGTTCTTGCCTCGTGTCTCTCCAGCGCCAACTCGATCAACTTGTCGAGCAAAGCCTGATACGAGACCCCCGTCTCGCGCCACAGCAGCGGATACATGCTGAACGGCGTAAAGCCCGGCATCGTATTCACTTCGTTGATCAGAATTTTGTTATCGGAGCGGCGCACGAAAAAGTCGGCGCGGCACAATCCGCTGCCTTCGACGGCTTTGAACGCCCGAATCGCCAGTTCGCGCAGCGAATCGGCCAGGTCGGCATCGACCGGAGCCGGAATCATCATCTCGGATTTGCCGTCGATGTACTTCGCGTTGTAGTCGTAGTAATCGCCGGAAGACACGATCTCGCCCGGCACGGAAGCCTGCGGTTCGTCGTTGCCGAGCACGCCGACTTCCAATTCCCGCCCGTCGATGAACGTCTCGATCAGCACCTTGCGGTCGTAACGGAGCGCCAGTTCCACCGCGTCGATCAATGCTTCCTGATCGGCGGCTTTGGAGATGCCCACGCTGGAGCCTAGATTCGCCGGCTTGACGAAGCAAGGGTAGCCGAGCTTATTTTCCGCCTCCTGCAACAGTTCATGACGGCTTACGCGCCAATCCCGCTCGCCGAAAGCGACATACTCGCCCTGTTCCAGACCTGCGGCGGCGAACAGCTTTTTCATGACGTCTTTGTCCATGCCCGCGGAAGAGGACAGCACGCCGGCGCCCACATAAGGAAGCCCCGCCATTTCGAACAGTCCCTGAATCGTGCCGTCCTCGCCGAACGTGCCGTGCAGTAGCGGGAACATCACGTCGATGCTGCTCTCTTGCCCGCTAAGCGCGGCGAACATGGCGCCCGCCGCTTCCGCCGTGCCGCCTGCCGCGGCTTCCAGCTTCATGTCTTCCACCGAATTCATCGGTCCGTCAAGAACGCCGCCCATTCGCCATTCGCCGCGAAGGGTAATATAGAAAGGAACGATCTCGTATTTGCCGTAATCGAATGCGTTCATTACCGCGAAACCGGTCTGCAACGAAATCTCGTGTTCGCCTGATTTGCCGCCGTATACCAGTCCTACGGTTACTTTGTTTGCTGTCATGTCTGAACCCCCGTCAATTCATTAAAATCTCTCTCACCAGTATAGTAGATCGGCGGCCTGCCTGCAAAGAAAAGACGCATACCGCAAGGCTTTTAAATTCGATGCAACGCGGCAATTTTGGGGTAAAAAGGACTTTACGCGCCGGATTGTAAACGTTATAATTAAAACAGATATTTTTGAAATTTGGTTTCACCCAATGAAACAAACGACATTTAAACTTGCTTCATCCCACTTTCCGAGGAGGTACACCCCATGGCTTTGTCCGATCAATTCTCCACCGCCCGCACTCTTGAGTCCGGTGGCAAGACTTACCGTTATTACAGCCTGAAGGCACTCGAAGAACAAGGACACGGCAGCATTTCCAAGCTTCCGTTCTCGATTCGCGTTCTGCTCGAAGCCGCCGTTCGCCAATTCGACGGCCGCGCGATCACCGAGGAACACGTCAAGCAAATCGCGACCTGGAACGAAGACCGCGACGCGAACAAAGAAATTCCGTTCATTCCGGCACGCATCGTGCTGCAAGATTTCACCGGCGTTCCGGTCGTGGTCGATCTGGCCGCGATGCGCGACACGGTTAAGCTTGCCGGCGGCGATCCGAAGCAGATCAACCCGCTCGTGCCTGTCGACCTCGTAATCGACCACTCGGTCATGGTTGACGCATTCGGTACGGCGGACGCGCTGGATTACAACATCAATGTCGAGTTCGAGCGTAACGAAGAGCGTTACCGCTTCTTGCGCTGGGCGCAAACGGCATTCGATAATTTCCGCGCCGTACCGCCGTCAACAGGCATCGTGCACCAGGTCAATCTGGAGTATCTCGCTTCCGTAGCGGCAACGAGAGTGATCGACGGAGAGACTTACGTCTTCCCGGATTCCCTCGTCGGCACGGACTCCCACACCACGATGATCAACGGCCTGGGCGTCGTCGGCTGGGGCGTCGGCGGCATCGAGGCGGAAGCCGGCATGCTGGGTCAACCTCTCTACTTCGTTACCCCTGACGTTGTCGGTTTCAAACTGACGGGCAGCCTGGCAGAAGGCGCGACCGCGACCGACCTGGCATTGACCGTCACGGAAATCCTGCGCAAAAAAGGCGTCGTCGGCAAATTCGTCGAATTCTACGGCCCGGGTCTGAGCAACATCAGCCTGGCAGACCGCGCGACCGTTGCCAACATGGCACCGGAATACGGCGCGACGGTCGGTTTCTTCCCGGTCGACTCCGAAACGATCAACTACCTGCGCAGCACGGGACGCGAAGACGATCAGATCGAACTCGTGGAAAATTATTACCGTGCCCAAGGCATGTTCCGTACCGACGACATGGCCGATCCGGAATTCAGCGAAGTGCTGGAACTTGATCTGGCTTCCGTCGTGCCGAGCCTTGCCGGACCTAAGCGTCCGCAGGACCGTATCGAACTGACCAACATGAAGAAAAACTTCGAAGACATCGTGCGCACTCCTGTCGACAAAGGCGGCTACGGCCTGAGCGACGAGAAAATCGCGCAAAAAGTAACTGTCAATCACAAGAACGGCAAAACAACCGAAATGAGCGCGGGCGCCGTCGTCATTGCCGCGATCACAAGCTGCACCAACACGTCGAACCCGAGCGTAATGCTGGGCGCGGGCCTGTTGGCGAAAAAAGCGGTGGAACGCGGTCTGGTTCGTCCGGAATACGTCAAAACCAGCTTGACGCCGGGCTCCCTGATCGTAACCGATTACCTGTTCAAAGCGGGTCTGCTCGAGCCGCTGGAAAAACTGGGCTTCTACGTTGCCGGCTACGGCTGCGCGACTTGTATCGGCAACTCCGGTCCGCTGCCGGACGAAGTGGCTCAGGCGGTCGCGGACAACGATCTGACGGTTGCGGGCGTTCTGTCCGGTAACCGTAACTTCGAAGGCCGCGTACACGCGCAGGTCAAAATGAACTATCTGGCTTCGCCTCCGCTCGTCGTGGCTTACGCGTTGGCCGGCACGGTCAACATCGATATGGCGACGGAGCCGTTGGGCTACGACCAACAAGGCGAACCGGTCTTCCTGCGCGATATTTGGCCGACTTCGCAAGAAATTCGCGATGCGATCGCGATGGCGATCACGCCGGAAATGTTCCGTCTGAAATACGCCAACGTCTTCACGGCCAACGAGCGTTGGAACGAGATCGAAGTGCCGGAAGGCGAACTGTACGAATGGGACGAAAAGTCGACGTATATCCAAAATCCTCCGTTCTTCCGCAAGTTGAACGACGGCCTGAACGATATCGCCGACATCAAGCAATCCCGCGTACTGGCACTCATGGGCGACTCGGTCACGACCGACCATATCTCGCCGGCGGGCAGCATCGCGCCGAACAGCCCGGGCGGACGTTATTTGGCTGAAAACGGCGTTGAACGCAAAGACTTCAACTCCTACGGCTCCCGCCGCGGCAACCACGAAGTCATGATGCGCGGCACGTTCGCCAACATCCGGATTCGCAACCAGGTGGCTCCGGGCACCGAAGGCGGCGTAACCAAGTACCTGCCGACCGACGAAGTTATGTCCATCTATGACGCTTCGATGAAGTATCAGGACGAAGGCCAGAATCTGGTCGTGATCGCGGGTAAAGAATACGGAACGGGCAGCTCGCGCGACTGGGCGGCAAAAGGCACGATGCTGCTTGGCGTCAAAGCGGTTATCGCGGAAAGCTTCGAGCGGATTCACCGCAGCAACCTCGTCGGCATGGGCGTTCTGCCGCTCCAATTCGAAGAAGGTTCGAGCTGGAAGTCGCTGGCCCTCGACGGTACGGAAACGTACGATATCCTTGGCCTGAGCAACGACGTCAAACCGGGTGAGAAGCTGACCGTAGCCGTAACCCGCACGGACGGCACGAAATTCGAATTCAATGCCATCGCTCGTCTGGACAGCATGGTAGACATCGATTACTACTACAACGGAGGCATCCTGCAAACGGTGCTTCGTCAAATGATGAAAGTCTCCCAAGACTAATACTTTATCAACTCTTAATCAGAGGTTTATGTTCATCTGAAACTCACACGCTTGAGGTGCATTTCAGGTGGACGCAACCTTACCCTTAATGTTGATCAGGTACTCATTCATCGCTTAAAAAAGCCCGCCCTTTTCGCCAAATAGCGAAAGGAGCGGGTTTTTAGCTTATAATAGTATGTTGTCAACGCTAAAGGAGGAACTTCAATTGTCGCTCCAATCCATAACGATCCGTCCGCTTGCCGCAGAAGAATCGCCGCCCCTGGACCTGCTGCTGCTCGCTGATCCGTCTCGCCCCATAGTCGAAGACTATCTGAGTCGGGGCCTCTCTTTTGTCGCTGCAAAAGAATCCGCAATCGTTGGCGTATACGTCCTGCTTCCCACGAGACCGGAAACGGTCGAGCTGGTCAATGTCGCAGTCGATGAATCGATGCATGGGCAGGGAATCGGGAAAAAGCTGGTTCAGCACGCGATTTCGACGGCTCGTGAAACCCGTTATCGTACGCTGGAGGTCGGAACCGGCAATTCAGGAATTGGCCAGCTTGCGCTTTACCAGAAATGCGGGTTTCGAATCGTCGGCGTGGATTTGGATTTCTTCACCCGGCACTACGACGAAGAAATCTTCGAGAACGGCATCCAATGCCGCGATATGATTCGGATGTCGATGGATCTGTAGGCAATCAGACGCTTTGGGGGACCAGTTCTTTTTCCATGATAAAGTCGTCCATTACGAATCCGTTGCCGATGTCAGCCACTTGTTCGCGCACGGTACGGAATCCTTTTTTCTCGTAAACGGCGATGCTGGAGCGGTTGTCGCGATTGACGGTCAACCAGATATGGCTCAAGCCGGAATCGGTGCAGAGTTGTTCGAGAAAAGCGTCCGCTTTGCTCGCATAGCCTTTGCCGCGATGCTCGCGGGCGATGTAGAACTTGCTCAAAAACATTTTGCCGTCTTCCTGCTTGAATGCCATGTAGCCGACCGGGGTCGAACCGTTTTGCATCAAGTAGTACGCGTAGCCTTCACTTTGAATCTGCTGCTGAATTGCGGGTACCGATTGGTATTTGTCCACCATGTAGGTGATCTGTTCGCGCGTGATGAGGGTGATATAGTGCTCGTGCCAGATGTCCGAAGCCAGCGCGGCCACTTGCTCGATTTGCTGCATACCGGAAACTTGAGAAAACGTGATCGTCATGATAAGCCTCCTGCTTTTCTTTGGATAATGATCTATGATAGCTGAAAAAGCAACCGAAGCGCAAAGAGTGGCGGGGGAAGCGAGAAGACTCCGAGAGAAATTCGTTCCGGTCGCGTGTTGAAATCGGGAAAACTGATTGAACTTTTATTTGTATTTTCCCGATTTCAAAGGCGATCTATAGCATAAGCTTCCGAAGTGCATTTCTTCGAAATGCTTTAGCTCCTTCACTGAATTTCTCCCTCCGTCTTCTCGCTTCTAGTTACGTTAGGCTTTCTTGACAAGTTGAAGACCTTGTTTTCCGCCTAGGCGGAAAACAAGGTCTTTTGCGTTGCCGTTTCGGCGAAGAAGCTTCGGTAAAACGGTACCCTCGACTTATAATGCTTGAGGAGGATTAGCGGGGACTTGAGGAGTCGCGGCGGAAGTCGGTAATTGAATTTTACGGCGGCGAACGTCTAGGTAAAGACGGTCGGGGGCCGTCGAGCAGGAGTAGGTTATGGCATTGGTCAGGTCGATTAAGGTCAGGCGCAGGCCGTGTTTGGCGCCGGTGTCGATCGCGATTTTGCCGGGGCGGGTCCAGATGGAACCTGGGGTTGCGCCGAGTTTGAAAGTTGGCGTGTGACCGAATACGATGGTTCGTCCGGCGATTCGGTCGTTTCCGTTAAAATCCTGCTCGCCGGAGTTCCAGAAAGGTTCGCGGATTTCGATCATGTCGCGAAGCGTCTGCTGCTCCAACGGGATGCCGGGACGAAATCCGGCATGTACGAACAGAAAGCCATTTGCTTCGGCGCATGCCGGAAGGTGACGCAGCCAGTCGAGCTTGGATTCGATCCGAAGACGCACTGACGGTTCAAGCGCCAATAATTTTAATTCATGGTTGCCGGGTAGAGCAATAGCTCCCTCGTTGGTTAATTCGATGATACGGTCAAGGATGTTCCAGGTATCCGGGGCAGTATCGATGTAATCGCCGCCCAGAATCAATTGATCCTTGTTCGGATTGTATCCGGCCTCCCGCAGCAGGAGATCTAATCCTTCGCCGTGCCCGTGAATATCGGATATGGCGAGAAGTCGTTCGAACTTCCGGGCGGGAGTCGCAGGTAGATTGGAAGGGTTCATGGTGGGTGCTCCTGGGGGCGAGGGGATTTCAATAGGCGCTCCGGGTTGTTTTCCTACGGAAAGCCAAAAGTCGCTTCTATCGAAATCCCCTCGCCTGGTGGTTTGGGTTAGTTCAACGGCTTGGGGCGTTGGACGGCTTGGGGCGTCCAGGTGAACGCCCCAAGCGTTCAAACAATTTTAAGATAACATTCAAGCACGGTACAACAATGCGGCTTGGGCCGGGAGGGTTAATGTGACCTCTTGACCCGGGGTTACGGGTGAAGCGTGAAGCAGGTAAGCACGGTCTCCGGCTTGGGTCTCGGCCAGGGAGCGCCAGCGGGTACCTTCGAAGGTACCGTGTACGATGCGGAACGTTAGGGTTCCGGCAGGCGCAAATTCATGCAGGGATGCTGCTTCGGAAGAAGCGTTGACGGCTTCGAGATGGCTTGGGTTGAGGCTATGGGCATGTCTGGAAATCAATGCTAGTTCGGCTTCGGTTTTGAGTTCTTCCGGGCGGAAACGCAGTTCGCCGCGCTCGCCGGGCTGCGGAGCTTCGCCCGAGCCGCAAAAGATGCCGGGAACCAGACCTGCGTCCGTGCGCAGGGCAAGCCTGCCGCCGGAGACGGATTCGAACGTTCCTTCCAAGCGATTGATTGCGCCGAGCAGCGAAGCGGCTTCGCGGCTTGCCGGGCGGCCGAAGCATTCTTCCGGGGAAGCAAATTGGTCGATGGCGCCTTCTCGCATGATGAGCAAGCGGTCGGCCATGGCGAAAGCTTCTTCGGGATCATGCGTGACATGGAACACGCTAATGCCGAGGCGCCGGAACAACACCGCCATTTCGGTGCGCATCTCGATGCGCAAACGCATGTCGAGATTGGACAGCGGCTCGTCGAGCAGCATCAGGCGAGGCTCGGTGACGATAGCGCGCGCGATCGCCACACGCTGCTGTTGGCCGCCGGACAATTGCGGCGGCAGTCGGTCTTGCAGACCGTTCAGACGCAGTAAGTCCAACGCCTCCTCAACCTTAGCTCGAATCGCTGCACGATCCATTTTTTTCTGTTTCAACCCATAAGCAATATTGTCGAACACGCTCATATGCGGCCAAAGGGCGTAATCTTGGAAGACCATGTTCACGCCGCGTTTTTCCGGAGGAATCATGCCGGATGCGGAAGCGATGCGTTGGCCCGACAATAGAATCTCGCCGCCGTCCGGCTTCGCCAGTCCCGCCACCAGTTGGAGCAACGTCGATTTGCCGCAGCCCGACGGGCCGAGCACGCTGATGATCTCGCCTTCGCGCAGATCGAGGGATACGCCTTTGAGCGCTTGGAATTTGCCGTAGTGTTTTTTGACGTCGCGGATATCCAGCAGCAACGGAGCAGTTGAAGCACTCCTTCTTCCGTTAGAGGATTCCGGGACTTCGCTGGATGCCTGGCGACGGCCTTCCGGGTTGATCTTTTCATTCAATGCGCTCATGCGCTCGCCTCTTTTCTGCGGAGTAATCGTTCGAGAATCATGATGATGCAGACGACGAGGCCGCCTCCCGCAACGGTCGCTGCCGAAGCATACCCGAAGCGCAGATCTTCGAACGCGTCGTCGATGGCTACCGGCAGCGTTTCGAAGTTCGGCGGGAACAGGATTGAGTTGACGGCCAGATCGAACACGCAAGCGCCGAATGCCGCAAGTCCTGCCGAGATCAACGCGCCGCGCACCAACGGAGCCAGGATATGCCGGATGCGGCTGATCAGCGAGCCTCCCTGCATCTGGGCCGCGTCGAGCAGGCTTTCCGGTACCTTCGCCATTGCTCCGGTCATGACGCGGGTGATCACCGGAATCGCGCCCGCGATCGCCGCCAATACGAGAATGCCGGGCTTCCCGTACAAACGGATGCCCAGGCTTTCCAGCCACGGTTGGTTCCAGACGAAGATGTAGCCGATGCCGAGCACGACGCCGGGGACGGCGAACGAGATCAAGGATGCGGTCTCAATGCCGCGTTTGAACCGGAATCTTGAATACGATAGGACGAAGCTTGCACCCAAGCCCACGACTAGACCGATAACAGCTGCCGATCCGGCGATCAGAAGCGAGCGTCCGAGACCCGGTAACAGCGAACTTCCTTCAGAGAGCAACGATGCATAGTTTTGCAAGGTCAGGTTGGAAGCCGTCAAGCCGTTCGTTTGGATCTTGAGCAAAGAGGTCACGATGCTCGATCCAATCGGAATCCCGATCACGACGAATAGAAGCAGCGCGTTTCCGATTGCCAGTGCCCATGTCATGCGGCGCCCGGCAGGCTTCGGAACGGAAGGCACGGCGCGTCCGCTTAACACGTCATAACGCGAGCGGCGCAGCACCCAGAATTGTAACAGCATCGCGACCGCAATCAAGGCAACCAAATATAAGGAAAGTACGCCGGCCATATCAAAGCGAATCGGCGACGTATAAATGGCAGAGTAAATGGAATACGGTAACGTCGGGAAACGATATACGGCCGCTACGGCGGACGGAAGGCCGAAATCGCCGATCGTGTCCATGAAGACGAGCGCCATACCCGAAAGAATTGCCGGAAGCAGCAGAGGCGCCTGAACCGTCCTCCATACTTTAAAAGGACCTGCTCCGCACAGCCGTGCCGCGTCGGATAACATTTCAACTTTCCATTCCATGGCCGCCTTCACGCTTAAGTAGGCCAACGGGAACTTGCTCAAAGTCATGATGACGATCAGGCCGGCCGGTTGGAAAACCGCTGCCGTGACCCAATGCCATCCGAATAGGGAAGCCGCCAATCCGTTGCCTGTCGAGAACATGATCCAACCTTGCGCCAGAATGAACGAAGGCATGATAAACAACACCCAGACCGCGGCATCCAGCCATCTCGCGCCGGGGAACTTCCATTGCATGCGCGCCATCGCCAGCACCGTGCCGAGAAGCGTACCGAGCACAGCCGTGCCGAGACCGAGGATCAGCGAATTCTCCAGCGATTTGCGCCATAACGGACGTTCAAACAATTCCAACAGCAGGCCGATATCTCCGAAGTTCAGTGAGCCGAAGAAAATCCCGGGCAGCAGCACCTGAATGATGACTGCCGCCAGCGGGAAAAGAACCAGCACGGCCAGAACGATCGTGACGATCCAGCCGAGCTTATTTGCGTTTAATCGAAGCATAGTGGCCGCTTATTGAATCGCCTGATCGGCGAACCATTGTTTGATTTCCGCTTCATGCTCGCTGGCCCAAGCAGCATCGGCGATGTTCAGTTTGGCATCCGGTTCGCGGTCTTCCTTCGTTTCCACGCCTTCCGCGGACGGTTCGAAGTAGCTCTCGTCGCCTTCATTGATCAGCTGCTGCTGAACTTCGGGATCAAGCAGGAAGTTGACGAATTCTTTGGCTACGGCCGCATGCTTCGTGTCCTTCTGAATCGCCGCTACGCGTACCGAACCCGGCGCTCCTTCTTCCGGCCAAATGATCTCAATCGGCTCCCCCGCGTTTACGAGCGAGTAGGCATTCGTTTCTTGCAGCATCGCTACGTCCACTTCTCCGGCGGTCAGCGCTTGAGCGACCTGCGGATTTTTCGGATACACGCGCATTCCGTTTTGCATCATCGTACCGAAGTAGTCCTGTCCGCCTTCCATGCCTTTATTTTCGAAGAACCACGACACGAACGGATAAGCCGGAGCCGCGATCGCAGGATCTGCCGTTCCGATCAGATCTTTGTACGTATCCTTGGTCAAGTCTTCCCACGATTTCGGAGCGTCGGCTTCGGAGATTTCGTTCGTGTTATACACGAGTACGCCTGCCGCATGCGCGCCTGTCGGATAATACGATTTGTCGTCCGGTACTTGCGCTTCAAAGGTGTCTTTCAGGTTGCCTACGTTTTCCGGCGTCCAGTCTTGCAGCAGTTGTCCCTTCTGATCCAGTCCGTATACGGAAGGCATGGAGTCGATCCAGAGAACGTCCCACTGCGGGTTGCCTTTTTCCGCTTCGACTCTCGACATGATCTCGGCACCGTTACCAACCACGACGTTCAGCTTGTAACCTGTCTTCTTCTCGAACATGTCGCCGATCACCGCATCGAAATCGTTCAGGTAGACCGTGATTTCCTCGCCGGCTGCGGGTTTTGCATCTGCTGTTGCCGTAGTTTCCGTAGATGTTGTCGCTGCCGTTGCTGCCGCAGCGTCGGTCGAAGCCTGAGCCGTCGGTTGACTTGCTCCGTTGCCGCATGCTGTCGTAAAAGTGAGAAGTAGCAGTCCAAGCGTCGCAGCCGATTTCGTTTTCCAAAGTTTCATGAATGAGTAAGCCTCCTGTATCCGTCTGGATTTCTTTCTTGCTTTCACTTTATCAGGGCAATGTAAGAACGTCGTAAAGCGTAACGAGGAGTTTTATTAAATCTATCTATACGTATTGTTTTTAATCAAGATAAATTCTATACTTCGAGCGTGATAGACGTTTGGGGGAGGAAAAAGAAGCATGAACGTGCAGCAGTTGAAAGTGTTTTTGGAGATTTGCCGGGTCGGCACATTGAGCGCGGCGGCGGAACGACTTGAACTCAAGCAGCCTACCGTCAGCTTCCATCTGCGCAAATTGGAGGAAGAACTCGGCGTCGAACTATTTCGTAAACAAGCGCGCACCCTTCAACCGACCGAAGCCGCAGAGGAGCTGTTACCTTACGCCAGACGCATCGTGACCCTCATGGATGAAGCGCGGCGCCAGATGAAATCCCGGTCGGGACGCGAACGCGCCCGCCTGCGTCTTGGAGCCAGCTATACGCCGGCCACCTACTTTATGCCGCCGTATCTCGCCGAATTCCGCCAGCTTAATCCGAACATCGAGCTACAGCTCACCGTCAAACAAGCAGGCGATACGTTGGCGATGCTGCGCGGCTACGAGATCGACGCCGCTGTCGTATCGCTGCCGGACGGAGAGGAAAAAGGCCTGATCGTCGTTCCTCTGATCGAAGACGAGCTTCAATTAGTCATGAACCCCTCCCACCCGCTCAGCACCGAAGCCGAACTATCCGTAGACAACCTGACCGACCAGACCTTTCTGCTGCACGAACCCGGCTCCACCTCCCGTCGCCTGACCGAGCATTGGGCGCAAGAAATCGGCCTGACCTTCTCTTCCGCGATGGAGCTTGGAGCGATCGAGACGATCAAAGAGACGCTGCGCTGCAACGACAGCGTAGCCGTCCTCCCTCTCCGCAGCGTGCTTCGCGAAACGGCGAACGGCGAGCTGATCCGCCGCCCGCTTCCCGGCTACGTGAATCGTAGACGGATTTGTTTGGCTTACCGGGACGAACCGATTTATTCCGCCCCGGTGCGGGAGTTTATCGGATATGTAAAAGGATTAGCCGAGGAATAGAAGCCTAAACCCGTGTTGAAAAGCGCGAACCTGAAGCTCCCATGAAATCCCCAGTAGGTTCGCACCCCGCATGGCATAAGGCTTTTAGCCCTGTAACTTGTGTTTTTGTCCAGTTTTGGATACGCTAATTTCGAGCTTCGCACTTTTGACCTTTGAAAGCCTTGCGGGGCAAGGGGTAAAAGTGGGTGCAGTCGCTCTCCGTGTGGAGGGCGTGGATTGAAACAAAGCCAAGAATCCATTGAAGACTGGACTTACCCTGTCGCTCTCCGTGTGGAGGGCGTGGATTGAAACTGTCGAAAAAGAGGCCGTCCACAAGCTCATGTGTAGTCGCTCTCCGTGTGGAGGGCGTGGATTGAAACTCTGAGCAAACTCGCGAACCGCGTCCGTCATACAGTCGCTCTCCGTGTGGAGGGCGTGGATTGAAACGCCCTGGTGTTCGGTAACGACTATGTAGCATTGAGTCGCTCTCCGTGTGGAGGGCGTGGATTGAAACAAAATAATTCGGAACAATCTTTTGGCAAATATTTGTCGCTCTCCGCACGGAGGGCGTGGATTGAAACAGCTCAAGAACGTCGCTCATTGCGTATTCAAATTGTCGCTCTCCGTACGGAGGGCGTGGATTGAAACGGGTCAACGACGCTTTTAATCGCATTGTCGAAAGAGTCGCTCTCCGTACGGAGGGCGTGGATTGAAACATACTCGTTGTTGTCGCCTTCGTGCCTGATTGTGTCGCTCTCCGTGCGGAGGGCGACACAATCAGGCACGCCAATCTCTAACGGATCGTCATTCCTTTAGAACCCCATTTTCGCCTCCCTCAAAGTTTTAACGGATTCTACTGCCGCTTAGACGGAAAAAAGACGTTTTTAACACGTAAAAACTCGATTTTCAGCGGCTAAGCTTCACCTCGATCCGTTAGAATTCTGAAACTCCAAATTCAAGCCTTTAAGCGTCGCTACGATCCGTTAAACGTCGCAAACGTGGCTCCACGCGGTTAACAAACTTCCAGCTCTGAAATCACCAAAACACTCGCGCTCTCGATCCACTTCATACAAAGAAAAGCAGGTTGATTTCCTCTAACACAAGGAAATCAACCTGCTTTTCTCAATCCCTTCAACCCGCTTAACCAAGAAGCCCTATTTGCTTCCTTGAAATTCCGCCCTTGTAAAGGCTCCAGGCAGAGAGAGAAATTCAGTGAAATACAGGATTTCGAAGAAAGCCTGCAGTAACGTCCGGCAGCACGTTGGCCTTTGAACCCGGAGGATTAGGATCGGAATGTGCATTTCTATCCTAATCCTCCAGGTGAGACAGCGCCTTGAACGAATTTCTCCCGCCGCCGCCCCAGGCCTTTACAACGAACAGGACTTTACGCCCCGGAAGCAACCCGGTGCTTCCCTCACCCTCTAATCATCATGCCCATCTCCCGCGCCCGCTCCATCAACAGCGGCGCGTAACTCTCCAGCTTCTCCACCGGAAGCCGGGCCAATGGTCCCGACACCGACAAAGCCGCTGCCAGGTTGCCTTTCAAATCAAAGATCGGAGCCGCAACCGAAGTCGCCCCCTGTTCCCGCTCTTCCACGCTCATCGCATAGCCTCGTGCCCGAATCACCCGCAGCTGATCGCGAAACGCCGTGCGGCTAACGCTATCCGGCCAGATCGGATCGCTTAAGATATGCTCCTGCTCCCGCTCGCTGGAGAAAGCAACAAGCGCCTTGCTCGAAGCACCCACATACAGCGGCAGCCGCGCCCCGACCGGAGCCACGCGGCGGATCGCCTGATTGCTCTGCACGGCCTGAATCCGCAACCGTTCCCGTCCGTCCAATACATACAGGCTGACCGTCTCGTCCAGCTCATCCCGCAGCTTTTCCATGGACGGAAGCAGCAACAACGCCGGATCGTCCGTGTTCGACAAATGCGCAGATAACTCCCAAATTTTAATCCCTAACCGATATTTCTCAGTCGACGCATCGCGGCTGACGAAACCCTTTTCCTCTAGCGTCGTCATCAAGCGATGCACCGTGCTTTTATGCAGCTCCACTTCACCCGCAATCTCCGTCAAACTCAGACTTTCTTTACGGGTAAAACATAACAATATATCGAGCGCACGATCAACGGCGCGAACTTTCAGTTTGCCGTCTTCCATACAGGTATACCTTCTCTCCGGATTCTCATCGAAATTTTGAGTTTCACCGATTGTCTTCACGTTTGATATAAAAGATATGGCGCAGTCTATGAACTATGAATTCCGACTCCGCCTTGCTTAATATGTCGACACAACGGCATTTCTTTTCTTTACTAACTATAGCACATTTACGTTTCATCATATGAAACAAAAATATTTTTTATGAAACTCTAGCACTTGCAAGGTTCTTACCCATAAAAAAACATGGCGAGAAAGTCTACCGTGACTAGAAGCGAGAAGACGAAGAGAGAAATTCAGTGAAAAACGCCTTTGAACTTGGAAAACCCCATTATAAAATTTCAATCCAGTTTTCCAGGTGAGACAGCGTTTTGTGAAGCATTTCGAAGAAATGCACTTCGGAAGCCTATGCTGGCAATTTCTCTCGCAGTCTTCTCGCTTCCCGTACCACCGCAACTCTCTCGCCATACACCAAACCCGACTGCTGTCCGATAAAAGGATTAGGTTTGACTTACGCCGCGTCGGAGCATACCATAAAAACAAAGCACATCCCTTTTTTCAACAAGATTCGAGTTATCTGATCTCTTGCAGCACATGCTCTACTCACGCTATCCGCGGACGTTTCACATTCAGACCCAAATTCCAGACAAGGAGAGACCGCGATGAATCCCGCTTCCGGAACCGTTGCTCCGTCGCCGCAGCACAATGCTTCGCAAACGGAGGAACACGTCAAGGAGATTTCGCCGGGCCGTCGTCGGTTGCGTAACATAGCAGTGGCTTTGTTCTTATCGATTCTTTTCTTTCTGATTTTCTGTTTTGTCGCGCTGCATGCTTATATTGCTTGGGTATTATCCAACCCCACCGTGGCTCCGCTCTATTCCAACCCGAAGCAGGCCGTAGGCATGGAATATCAGGATGTCACTTTCCCCGCAGTCGACGGAAGTCGCATCATGCAAGGCTGGTATATTCCGGCTGACGATGCGGATTCGAAGAAAACGATCGTACTCAGCCACGGTTATGGAGCCAATCGCGAAGAGACCTGGATTCCGATGTACGACATCGCGCATTACGCGCACCGACTCAACTTCAACGTCATTATGTTCGACTACGGCTTTGCTTCGCAAGGAAGCAAGGAAGTGGCAACCGGCGGCAAAAAAGAAACGCAGCAGCTGCTGGGAGCCGTTCAGTACGCCAAGCAAAAAGGCGCCGAGCAAGTCGTCGTATGGGGCTTTTCGATGGGCGGCGGCACTGCGCTTCAAGCCGCGCTGATCAGCGACGATATCGATGCCATGATCCTGGACAGTGCTTTCCTGCTCCAACCGGATACGCTGTACCACAATATTCGTCAAAACATCGCGCTGCCGCGCCATCCGTCGCTTGAAATCTTGCAGATGATCTTCCCGGTGCTGAACGGAACGAGTCTCAACCAGATTCCGTACAAAGAAGTCGAGCAAAAGGATTATCCGATCCCGATCTTCTTTATCCACGGTACCGAAGACTCGAAAGCTCCGTACGAGATTGCCGAACAGCTTGCCGCGAACCAGACGAATCCGAACTCCAGATCCTGGATCGTGCAAGATTCGCATCACGAGTTGATCTTCCGCGAGCATCCGCGTGAATATCTGCGCCGCGTGTCCAATTTCCTCGGGGATATCCGCCTGGCGGCCCAGGAGGAGATCAAGAACGGCGAGGTCGGAGAAGTTAGCAGTCCGTAAACAACATCCGCTTTCAAATTTCTGATTCACCAAAAAAGCCGTTTCCACAGCCGATCGATCATAAGGCTTGCGGAAGCGGCTTTTTCGATGCGGCTAATCTATTAGCTCAGCGTTCGATCAATCCCGATCATATCTTGTTTTAAGCTCCGCCGATAAGCGATCCAACTCGTCAAACGGCAGCTCCGGTCCTGCGCTCAACACCGTCGCACCGGCCTCATCGATCATACGCTCCACCAACGACGCCATATACGCTTCAGCCGAAGGCACGCCCGCCAGCTCGTCCAGACTACCCATGGAGCCTTCGCGCACATCCGGGTAAGCTTGTCCGGGTCTCAAAATTCCGGAAGCTTCGTCATAAAACTCCCGAGCCAACCGACGTCGCTCCTCCCCGCTGCCCTCCGCAATCACGAAAGCCGTCAAAATATAAGCCTTCGTCTGCCGCCGCTGCGCGATTCCGCAGAACTTGCGTCCATTGACGCTGACATCGTAATCGCCCGGACAAAAAGCGCCCGCGATCTCCCCGGCCTTCGCCTCGCTCGTCCATGGCGACGCGGCTCCCGCGATCAGCGACACCATCCGTTCGAAGTCTCCGTGCAGCTCCAGCTTGCGATCGGGGTTCGGCAAAATGATCGATATGTTCACGACGCCTTCGTCCAACGGAACCGCCGCGCCGCCGGATACCCGTACAGCGACCGAGCAGCCTTCGCGTCGAAGCTTGTCCATCGCCTGCGGAGCTCTCGGCAACCGGCGGTCCCGCATCCCGATCGTCAACGCGTACGGATGCCGCCAGATATGCATGATCGGCGCTTCCCCTTCGCCTACGCGACGGCACATCATCTCTTCCCAAGCCAGCGGGAACATGACGTCTTCCGGCATGCTTTCCAGCGGCGGCGTCCAGATTCGAATGCCGGCAGGCCATGCTGATCCCCCTCTGTTTTCGGTGCGCGATGCCTTGTGGATCGAATCGGATGCGGATGATTCAGTCGTGCCTGCTAAACATTCACCCGTTTGTCCGTCCACGTCCCCTGTACCCTCGATCAATCGATCCTTTTCCATGCCGCCAGCCCCCTTATCCGATTTTCCGATCTCCGTAAATCACATTAGACGAGTACGTTGAAGCCGCAACACTGCTCAATTTGCCTTCTTTTGTTCATTTTCGCATACTTCAGTCATTCCCGTCGCTATCTATCCAAAGAAAAAAGCAGACCGTGCAATTTCCGGCCTGCTTTAAGGTATCCATTTAAAAAAGCTTTATTCGACGGTCCGAAGACTTTTCGCCATATCGGTCAGCAGCGGAAGCGCCTTGGCCTTGTCGAGATAGGTGAATGACACCACATACGTCTCTCCGCCCTGATCGACTTGGAAAAAGTCCGCGATGCGCCCATCATTGATCGATCCCCGGTACTCCTTATATCCCATCAGCTCTTCCGTACGATCCCGCATCAACGAAGCATCGATCAGCGAGTTTTTCGTAACGGTCATGAAGATCTGCTGGCTTTCAAAGCCCCACGCCGTGTCGTTGCTCATTTTGAACGCCGTCGCGCCTTCCGGTATGTACGCGCCGACAGGCAGTTCCGGGTGACGTTCGAACGTTCCCGCTACCTGCTGTCCGTCCCAAGTCAACTCTACCTTTTCATCGGGATCATAAGCCTTGAGGTCGAACAGTTGCTCCGTGCCTTGTAACGGCTCCGATTCCTGATGTCCCACCCAAGCGGGCTTGCCGCAAGCGGTCAGAACAAGCAGCATCAGCAAAGCTAGGCCTATCGCTGTTTTTTTCACCTTGATCACTCCTTTTATTTACGCGTGAAAAAAGAACCTGCCGAGCCGATGCACGTTTTTTCGACCATCGTCCTCTTTTAAAAGACAATAATTCGAAACCGCGCCCGGCACCGGACAGGTTCATCTTGCTTCACCGATCAATTTCAATTCTTAATCAGTCCGAGACACTCGGCGCGCTGCGCGGCATCGTTGCGAAGAACGCCGCGAACAGCCGTCGTTACCGTCTTGCTGCCCGGTTTCTTGACGCCGCGTGCGCACATGCACAGATGCTCGCCTTCCACGACCACCATAACGCCTTTCGGCTGAAGAACTTCGACCAAAATATCGGCGATCTGCGTGGTAATCCGTTCCTGCACTTGCAGGCGACGCGTAACGGCCTCTGCCAAGCGAGCAAATTTGCTCAAGCCCGCGATGCGGCCGTTCGGAATGTAGCCCACATGAATTTTGCCGAAAAACGGCGCCATGTGATGTTCGCACTGGCTATAATAGACAATATCCTTGACGATAACCAGCTCTTCATGATGCTCATCGAACGTGACGCCCAGCGCTTCGCGCGGGTCCACGTCGTATCCGGCAAAAATCTCCTCGTACATCCGCGTCACGCGCGCCGGAGTATCCAAAAGCCCTTCCCGCTGCGGGTTTTCGCCGATCAGCTCCAGGATTTGGGCCACATGATACTCGATCTGTTCGCGGTTGTCGCCAACCTTCTTGTTTGTATAATCGTTAACGCCGGACATGCCTCGCTCCTCCTTACCTAATGCACAGGCCGGACCCGAGAACAGGCCCAGCCAATGCAGGGTCCGAAACCTCTATAACGTTCCGGACTGTGCGCTTATTTTCTCCGCTTGTTGTTTGGAGGAAACGCGTTGCCTTTCGGCGCTTTGCCGCCAGGCATTCCGCCCGGCATATTGCCACCGTTTTTCTTCATCATTTGCTGCGCCTGCTGCATTTGTTTGCCATTCAGGTTGTAGCCCATCTGCTTGGCCATTTTTTGCAGCATTTGCGGGTCGTTCTGCATGGTTGTAAGCTGACGACGCAAATAATACACACCGATAAAGAAACCGCCGACCAAACCGACGATCAATGTGACGATCGGTATCACGTAATTCCACCACATCGTTGATGTCACCCCACGTTTTTGGCTATATAAGTGCGCAAGAACGCACGAGTTAAGTGTAGCACGAGGCGGCAGTTGCCGCAATTTATAATTCCGGCTGAAAACTAGGATTCGGAGCGGCCTTTTCCAACGCCATCGCGCAATCCGCGGTGCTCGATCGCGAGCAATTTCTCTTTCGCGTCCAGCCCTCCGGCATAACCGACCAGCTTGCCGTTGGCGCCTACGACGCGGTGACAAGGCAGAATAAGCGGAAGGGGATTGCGATTATTCGCACCGCCTACGGCTCGTACGGCAGTCGGACGCCCAACCGCCTCCGCTATCCGTTTATACGAAACAGTCTCGCCGTATCCGATCTGCTCAAGCGCACGCCAGACCTCAATCTGGAACGGAGTTCCCTGTAGGTCAAGCTCCAGATCGAACGCGTCTCGCCGTCCTTTCAAATACTCGAACAGCTGCTTTTTATACGGCTTGATCGCATCGGGCTTGCGAACGATCTCGATCATGCCGAACCATCGCTTAGCCCAGAGTTCCAACGATGCAGCATGGGACTCGAACGTACCGAAGTCGATGCGGCATAGCCCTTTTTGGCTGGTTGTCAGCACCAATGGGCCGATCGGAGACTGCATTTCGTCGTAGAAAAGCGTCCCGGTCGAGGAGCGTGGGATAGAAACCGCGGAAGGCTCGACGGAAATAACCGAAACATCCGTCCGGTTCGCAAGATTACCTTCTGCTTCATGCCCGCTTCGAGATTCGCCGCTCTCGCTCGTCTTCGCGGTTTCAACCGCCGCAGCCGCTGAATCAGACGCTTGAGATGCCGCAGTCTCTTGCATTCCGCTGCCCAACCGCGCATCCGGCTCGCCTGCCTGTCCGCGTCTTGAAGGGTCGCCTTTCGCCGGACGCGGCTTGCGACCTTCCCGCGCCTCGCTCAGCGCAAGGCCGATCCGTTCCAGCACTTCCGCGTCCTGCTCCAGCGGCTGCGCGGCCAGTAAAGCCTCTTCCGCTGCAGGGCCTCCGATGTGCCCGATCGACCACGCAGCCGTACCGCGAATCACCGGACGCGGATCGCTGACCAACAGCTCCGCAAGCTTCGGCATCGCCGTCTCGTCTTTGAAATTCCCCAGCGCGATCACCGCATTGCGTTGGATCGGTCCCCGTCCTCGCCAAGCCGCCGCCGTATGACCGAATTCTTCCTTGAACTGCCGATTGCTCAGATCCAGTATCGGCAGCAGCAGAGGCTTCGCTTTTTCCGGGTCCGGCTGAAGCTGGGCATGATGCGGCCAGTGCTTGCCTTTGTTTTTCGGGCATACGATCTGGCAGGTATCGCAGCCGTACAACCGATTGCCGATCTTCATCATGAACTCCTCGCTGAGCAGCCCCTTCGTTTGGGTCAGGAACGATACGCAGCGCTGGGCATTCAACTCTCCCGGACCGACCAACGCTCCCGTCGGGCAAGCGTCGATACAGCGCGTGCAGTCTCCGCAGTCGTCTTGAACTTCCTCGTCGGCAGAGAACGGAATATTCGTAATCAGTTCGCCCAGGTAAATCCATGAGCCGTATTTCGGAGAAATAATCATGCAGTTTTTTCCCTGAAAGCCGATTCCCGCCCGGTGCGCGACAGCCCGATCGGACAACACGCCGGTATCGACCATATTCACGACGCTGGCCCACGGCACTTTTTCCTTGATAAAAGCCACCAGTCGGTCCATCGCCTCGCGCAGCACGAAGTGATAATCCCGCCCCCACGCCGAACGCGCCATCATCCCGCGGGTCCGTCCCGGTTCGGACTTCGGCGCGTTCTCCAGCTTCGACGGATACGCCACCGCAATCGCGATCAACGACTGCGGGTCCTCGTGACTCAGCGCCGGATAGGTTCTTTTGTCCAGATCCGGCTCCTCGAAACCCGATTCGAATCCTTTCGCCCGATGCTGCTCCAATCTGACCCTTAACGACAAAAAAGGATCGGCCGAAGCGAATCCGATGTCGTCGATTCCGAGTGATGGCGCAGCCTCGATAATTTCTTGTTTGAGTGTTTCCCACGAGGCGGTTTGTACCCCGACTCCGCTTTTTTCCCGTTCGTTCATCCCGATGCCTCCTTACTTCCCTATCCCGTCCATATCCGCAAAAAAAGGCGCCAGATCCGGATCGCAAGCCTTTTCCGGAAGCGCTTTTCGATTTCGTTCGTATCCAACTGTGAGGCTTCTTCCATTTTACCGCGGATCCGCCTGAAAATCGAGTTGCAAAAAATAAAAGCATCCCCGTGCTCTCCAGCGTCCGTACCGACGGTTTCGTCGTACAGACGCCCGAGGGAACGGGCATGCCTATGCAAGTTCAAGCGGTTCCTTTCCGGGGACCCGCATATGTGTATACGTGTCGGCTGGTTAGCCGCATCCGAATGCTCCCCGCTCTCGGATGAATTTGTGCTTGCCTTTTAGTTTACGGCCAGAATGCTCAGCTTCTGGAACGCGTTCAGGATGCGGTTTGCCCCATATCCCATCGCTTCGTACAACGGCAGCGCCGGCGAATTGTGCTCGTCGCCCGATACGAAAATACTGTTGACTTTGCGCTGTTGGAAGCGTCCTTCGAGCTTGGCGACCAATGCTTTGCCGATTCCCTGCCGACGATAATCCGGATGCACGGCAATACGGTAGTAACAACCCATATCGCGCTCGATCGTGCCGATCATCACGCCAACGAGTTCGTCTCCGTCTTCCGCTACCAGGATCAGTTCCGAATCCCAGGACAGCTGCCGGGAAAAAGGACCAATCGTCTTTTCGTAACACTCTTCGGATAAAGCGACCTGCAGAAGTTCCGTGATACGACTGGAATCACTCAATTGAAAAGAACGAACGTTCATGCTTAAATCCCCTTCTTCTTTGGAAATGGCAGCTCATGCAAAAAAGCAGCTTTCGACGTCCCATAGCCTAAAACGGCCAGTACGCTGATCCGCCGTTGCATGACCCGGCTATGAAAATCATCCGTACAAACTTTTCGCAAACGCTTACTTGAATCAGGTTTTTACAGAAAGAAAGACGCGAGTTTACAAAAAAGGCAGAAAAAATACGAGGTTGCCAGCGGATTTACTTTCCTCACACGATTATTAAACCATAAGTGACACGAAAAAACATTATTTTTATTTGAAGAGTATCGCATTTCGAGTTTTTTCGCCACCATGCAAACGCTTTTCGCGCATTTTTTGCGCTGCGTGCACCGCTCCATCATAAACGAAGGGACTTTTACATCGTTATGATCTTTTTAACAATTAAGAGGCTCTTTTTTACCGCTAAAAAAGTCACGGAGAAAAAATGACCTATTGATTTAAAGAAAGTGATCCTGTTTAATAAGGTGTAAGGACGTCCCTATGTACATCCTATGTGAACTACATCATTCAGCCGGGCAACGTCGTTAAATCCAACTTAAGCAGGAGGTAATCTTATCATGGCTTTTGAACTGCCAGCACTGCCGTACTCGAACGACGCGCTTGAACCTCATATCGACGCACAGACGATGGAAATCCACCACGATCGCCATCACAACACATACGTAACAAACCTGAACGCTGCTCTGGAAAGCGCTCCGGAACTGCAAAGCAAGAGCCTGGAAGAGCTGATCGGCGACCTCGACAGCGTACCGGAAAGCATCCGCACCGCTGTTCGCAACAACGGCGGCGGACACCACAACCACAGCCTGTTCTGGACCGTCATCGGACCGAACGGCGGCGGCGCTCCGTCCGGCGACCTGGCTGCGGCAATCGACAGCGACCTCGGCGGTTTCGATAAATTCAAAGAAGACTTCGCCAAAGCGGCTACGACTCGTTTCGGCAGCGGCTGGGCATGGCTGGTTGTCGGCAAAGACGGCAAACTGGCCGTAACAAGCACGCCAAACCAAGACAGCCCGATCTTCGAAGGTCTGACTCCGATCCTCGGCCTGGACGTTTGGGAGCATGCTTACTACCTGAAATTCCAAAACAAACGTCCGGATTACATCGCGACGTTCTGGAACGTAGTCAACTGGGATGAAGTGTCGAAGCGTTTTGCGGCAGCAAAATAAGTTTCGATTCCTATCGCGATAAACGGTTGCCCGGTCAAGCCGGAACAACCGACGCGCAAAAACGCCGATCCTCCGGGATCGGCGTTTTTTTGCAGTTCGCTTATTTGGCCCGCGTTTTTTCATCCGTGAAATACGTATTCAAAATATGAGAGAATAAGTTCGGAAAAGCAATCTCCCGCATGTCTTCCGGCGACACCCAACGCCATTCTTCGCCCGAATCTTCCGCGTCGAAACGCAGCTCCGGTTCCAGCGCCGATTCCGGTACCGCTACTTCATAAGGAACACCGCTCTCGGCCGCTAATTGCGCTAACACTTCGGGCTGCTCGCGAGCGATCAGCACCTTCATCGTCCAATGAATATGGCTGAACGTATGCTCGGCGGTCATGTAAGCCGTCATCGGCGACCAGACCAACCCGCGATCCTCCAGCAGCTCTTCGAGCTGAGCCACGTCGATGCCCAGGTCTTCGCCCGCTGCGGCTACATGCGGAATTTCCCACATGCTCGCCAGCAGTCCGGTCTTGGGACGACGGCGAACAAGCACGCGTCCCTCGTTTTCGCCCGAACCTTCCAGCAAAATAGCCAAACGCTGCTCAGGCCGTGGCTTCTTGGCTTTTGTTTTGATCGGCAGCTCGCGCTCCATGCCTTCAATACGGCCCCGGCAATGCTCCATGACCGGACAGATGAGGCAATGCGGCGATTTCGGCGTGCAGATCAGCGCTCCGAGTTCCATCAGCGCCTGGTTAAAATCCGATGCCCGTCCTTCGGGAATCAAACCCGGAATGATCTTCTCCATCCCGATTCGCGTCTTGGGCTTGGCGATATCGTCCTCGATCAGAAAGTAGCGCGACAACACGCGCATCACGTTGCCGTCGACCGCAGGCTCGGGCTGATTGAACGCAATGCTGAGAATAGCGCCTGCGGTATACGGCCCCACTCCTTTTAACGCAAAAACATGTTCCCGCTCCGAAGGCATCTGCCCGTCATGCAGTTCGACAATTTGCTGCGCCGCCGCTTGAAGATTCCGCGCCCGGGAGTAGTAACCAAGCCCCTCCCACATCTTCACCACGTCTTCCTGCGGCGCTTCCGCCAGATCGCGAATCGTGGGGAAGCGTTCGATAAAGCGATGGAAATACGGAATCACCGTGTCCACCCGCGTCTGCTGAAGCATGATTTCCGATACCCAGATAAAATAGGGATCGCGATGCCTGCGCCACGGCAAATCCCGCTTGCTGCGATCGTACCAGACCAGCAATTCACGGCTGAAATGCTCCCGACTCTCCGCGGCTTCGATGCTGACGATCCGCTCCCATACGCTGACCGGCGCTTCATTCGCCTGATCTGTTTTTCCTGTTTCTGCGTCCATGTTTGGTTTGCTGCTCATGATGTCGTCCTTTCCACTACGGCGAAGGCCGAAGCCATCCCCGGTTGATGCGTAATGCTCAAATGTATGACATAATCGTTCCCTCCCGGCAGGCTCAGCCTGTTCCAGGCTTCCTCCGACAGCGTGACGCCGGGCTTGCCCAGCTTATCGGGAACGATCTCGATATCTTCAAACCCGACCATATGGCCGATTCCGCAGCCTAATGCCTTGACGATTGCTTCCTTGGCAGCAAAACGCCCGGAAACGAATTCCGCTAATCTCGGTCCTCGTTCTCTCGCGATTCCGAGTTCCGCCGGGGTCAACACCCGCCGCAAAAAGCGTTCTCCTTGCCGCCCGTCCAACACCCGAACGACACGGCCGATTTCCAATAGGTCGTGACCGATTCCGTAAATCATTCCGTCGTTCCTCCGCTTCGTGCCGTTATGTTCCATCGCCCTATATTGTATCAGGAGACACAATCGAACTCCAGTTCCTCTTTCTGTTCCATTCCATTGTTTTGTTTCCGGTCTTTGATTCTCGATTCGCATCGGTTAAAATAGGTTCCAACAAGATACATACATTGACCCTACTTCATATCGAAAGGTGGAATCTTTTTGTCCCGCAACATTTTCTCCCGCGTCACTTCCGACCTTACCGGGATGTCCGACAAATGCAAAGTCATTCCTCCGTCCGAATTTGCGAATACCCAAGCTCAAGCTTACATTTTCACTGAGATGAACGAGAAGCTCTATTTCCTGCTCAAATCCGCAAAAGACGAATATGCCTTCACCAACATCGGCATGATCCACGTCGACGGAGAGAAAGCGATCAGCAGCAAACGGCAGATTCTGCGCTACAATTATTTCGAGCACACGCCGACGAACGTCATTCTGGAAACGGCAGGCACAGCGGATCTGGACGTCGAGATCAAGTTCACGATGGGTCAGTCTTTCTCCATCGACGTAGTCAAAGCCCATCTCGAACCGCTCACCGCACTCTATAAAATCCTCACCCTGATCGGCATGACAAAAGCCGAATACGCGCGCCACTGGGCATTGGTCGAACGCAGCTTCGAACACAGCCGCGACGCGGTAGGCCGCCTTTCGAGCAACGGTAGCGCAAGCGCCGAATATAAAGCCATCCTCCAACACGCCCAAACCGAACTCCTGGCCGCCCACGAGAAATACCATCCTCAAGAGTACGACGCGGCCTTTGAATTGTATCTTTCCTGAGTTCAAAAAGAGAATTATTCTGAAACGAATATTCCTTATCCAAAAAGAGGACCCGGCCTTGTAGGCCAGGTCCTCTTAACATACCACTAAACTCCAACGTAGCTGGAAGCGAGAAGACGGAGAGAGAAATTCAGTTCAATACGCCTTTGAACTTGGAAAACTTCAACTCAAAATTACAATCGACTTTTCCAAGTGAGACAGCGAATTGAACGAATTTCTCTCGCAGTCTTCTCGCTTCCCCCCACCTACGTAACTTAAATCCCCGGAATCGGGTTCCGCTTATGCGCCGTTCTCTTATAGAAATTCTCCAGCAGCGATTGCACGTTCGGCGATACTTCTTTGCCTTCCAGATAATCGCTGTTCTCGTCGTACGTGATGCCCAGCTCGGTCTCGTCGGTCTGTCCGACCCACAGTCCGGCCGTCGGAGCCTTGGTCACGATCTCCGCCGGAACGCCCAGCGCGGACGCTACCTGGCGGACTTGGCGCTTGTTCAACGTGGACAACGGCGTAATATCGACCGCGCCGTCGCCCCACTTCGTATAGAACCCGGTTACGGCTTCGGACGCATGATCCGTGCCCACGACGATCAAGTTCATCTCGAACGACAACGCGTATTGCACGACCATGCGCGTTCTAGCCTTGATATTGCCTTTGCCTTTGTCGGTCATTTTTTTCGGATTGTTGATATCCAGCTTCTCGAAACTTTTCTCCACCGTCAGCGAGACATGGTCCACGGCGTCCTGAATATTCGTCTCCACCGTATGCGTTAAATCAAAAGCTTTTGCCGTCGCGTAACTATGCTCGATATCCGACTGCTCGCCGTAGGGCTGGAATACGCCCAATGTAATAAACTCTTTGCCGTTTTCCGCAGTCAGTTCGTCGGTTGCGCGTTTGCAAAGTCCCGTTGCGACTGCGCTGTCCACGCCGCCGCTGATCGCGATCAAAAGGCCGTTCGCGCCCGCCGCCAGCACGTACTGTTTCAGGAAGTCGACCCGTTTGCGGATCTCCGCTTCCGGATCGATCGTAGGCTGCACGCCCAATTCGGCGATAATTTGTTGTTGCAAACTCATCGTGAATCCTCTCCTTTGAATACCCGGAATGATATGGCTCTCTCCACCATTATACCCGTAACAGCCTGACATCGAACTTACGCCGTGTTTTTTTTCACATTCATTTATATCGAACAAGCTGATTTTATGTAAAAAAAGCCCCGGCGGACAGCAATCGTCCTGCCGGAGCCTCATTCGCAAGACTCGCCGGAAACCCGGATTATCCGCAGAATTCATCGAAAGCGCGCGTCAGATCGTCGGCGATATCGCCGGCGGAACGGTCTTCGATCGAATGGCGCTCGATAAAGTGAACCAGCTCCCCATCCTTGAACAGCGCGATCGAAGGCGAAGAAGGCGGGTACGGCGCGAAATATTCGCGAGCCTGTGCCGTTGCTTCTTTATCCTGTCCGGCAAATACCGTAAACAGGTTGTTCGGCGTTTTCTCGTGCTGAAGCGCTTGAGCGACGCCCGGACGGCATTGGCCGGCGGCGCAGCCGCAGACCGAGTTGATCACGACAAGCGTTGTGCCCGAAGCGTTAGGAAGATTTTCTTCCACTTCCTCCGGTGTTCGCAGTTCGCGGATTCCCAATGTCGTCAGCTCGTCACGCATCGGTTGGATCATGTCACGCATATATTGATCGAAAGACATAGCCATGTTCGATTCACTCCTCCAAGTCGTTGATGTGCCTCCATTATACCGTGACCCCTAACCAAAGGAAAGCTGTTTCCCAATAACGGGTCTCAAGTCACTGCTTCGGCTATTCGATTCGCCGCCCGCAAGACTGAACGTCATACCTCTACCGCCGCTTTCGAAGCTTTCGATTCGTTCTTTTTCGCAAAGTCGATCCGTACTTCCGTGCCTTCGCCTACTGTCGATTCGATGGACAAACTGCCTCCGTGCCGCTCCGCTATGCCTGAACAAAGCACCAACCCGAGCCCGGTTCCGGTTTTTTTCGTCGTGAAAAAGGGCTGCTTGATGCGTTCGAGCGTCTCTTCCGAAATGCCCGGACCGTTGTCTTTTACCCGAAGCCGCAAACGGTCTTCCAATTCCTCGATCGCGATCACGAGTTCTCCCTTGTCGTCCATCGCTTCCAGCCCGTTGCGGGCCAGGTTCAACACGAGCTGCTTAATTTCTCCGGGGTGCATCGAGATTTCTTCGCCGTCCGCTCCGTCTTCGAACCGGATCGTCTGACCGCGAAGATTGGCATCCGCCTGAAGCAGCGGCCACAAATCTTCCACGACCGAACGCAGCGTGCGGCTTTCGTTCATCTGCTGTTTGGTTCGGGCCAACGCCAGAAAATCATCGATGATTCCGCCCGCCCGGTCAAGTTCTTCCAGCACGATTTTATAATAATGATCATATTCGTCCGGCGTTTTTTTCTGCAAAATTTGCAGATATCCGCGCACGACGGCCATCGGGTTGCGCACCTCGTGCGTGACGCCCGCGGCCATTTGCCCGATCAGGCTCAGACGGTTCATGTCTTCCAGCTCGGCTCTCATCCGTTCGACTTCCGTGACGTCGTAGATGCTGCATACCGCCCCGAACACTTCGCCTTGATCCGTATGCGCCGGGGAAAAATAAATGCTGAACTTCCGGCCGCCGAACTCCATCGTCTGCTCGGCCGTCCGGTTCTCGCGAATGCTCACGTCCAGCGCCTTCAAGAACAGGGGGTCCGCTTGCATGCCGATCGAGCTCATCAGCTCCGCAAAACTTTTGCCGGCAACCATCTCGCGCGTAGCCGTCGGAACGCGGCTGCTGATCGCGCCGAAAGCCCGATCGTTCACGCCCGTTACGCGGCCCATGCGGTCCAGCGTTAGCGCGAAACCGGGAAGCGTCCGCATGAAGGCCTGAAGCTTCGTTTCTTCTTCGATGACGCGTTCGCGCATCGCGCCCGCCTGCTCGTTCAGAAGATTGCGATCCTGCGCGTCCCTGCGCGAATAAAGCAGCAGCAGACCGGCAGCGAGTCCTCCCAGCAGCTCGATCGCCACTCTCGACACGGCCGCCCAGCCGTTGCCTTCGGCGACGGACTCTTGCATATGAAAAACGGCATGGGGAAAATACGCGACGAGCAGCCAACAGGTAAGGACGACTCTGCGCCGCCACGTTTGCATCCCAAGCATCCGCGAACGGCTCAACGCCAGCAGCAGAAGCGCCGCCGCTTCTATCCAGACATAAGGCAGTTCCCTCGATTCGGCAAAAAAGCTGCCCACCAACGCGTACAAGCCCACAAGCGGAAACACGCCTTTCGGCACGCCGTACAAAATCCCCATTCCGGTCGGCAGCAGCGCCAAATGACCGTCGATCCGCGTGCTTCCGGCATCCAGAAACCAACACATCAACAGCGATACCGAGCTCGCGCACGTGAAAGCGATGCCGACGGAGTCCCCTCCGTGCCTGACGAGCAGCCGATTCGCGCGCGTACGGACAAAGCTTTCGAACGAAGGTACCAGCAAAACGGGAAGCGAAGCGAATAATACCTGGATGATGAATACTTTGAGCAGCTCCACTCTTACCGTACCTCCTTTTTGGCATGGGTGGCATTTAAAACACGCAACTGGTAACCCTGTTTATTTTTCCATATTAAAGAAAATTTCTCTCCTTCTGATTAAAACATACCCATTCTTCCGATACAATATATCCAGCAGGTTATCTCGAATTAATATTGGCATGAATAAAAAACGATCCGCAAACAATTCGCCGGAAACCACGATCTTGGGCGTGTTCACGTCTCGGTTTGTGCTACTATTTGTGCTACTATTAATGAAAGAAATCGATCAATGTGAAAAGGAAGATGCATCTTGGATTATGACGTAATCGTCGTGGGCGGCGGTTCGGCGGGACTTATGGCAGCGGTGGCGGCCGGCGAAGGCGGCGCTCGCGTGCTGCTTGTCGACAAAGGAGACAAGTTGGGGCGCAAGCTCGGCATTTCGGGCGGCGGACGCTGCAACGTGACCAACAACAAAGAATTCGACGACCTCATCAAATGGATTCCCGGCAACGGCCGGTTTTTGTACAGCGCGCTGTCGCAGTTCGGCAGTCGCGATATTATCGCTTTTTTCGAAGGTTTGGGCATTGCGCTCAAGGAAGAAGACAACGGACGCATGTTCCCGGTGAGCGATCGGGCCAAAACGGTGGTCGATGCACTGGTCGGACGGGTGCGTTCGCTCGGCGTCGAAGTGCGGATCAATACGCCGGCGGAACGCCTTTTATATGCAGGGGGTCAAGTGGCAGGCGTTCGATTGAAAGGCGGAAAAGAAATCTCGGCGCCCTGCGTGATCGCGGCGGTCGGCGGCAAGTCCGTTCCGAAAACCGGATCGACCGGAGACGGTTATCCCTGGGCGGAAGCGGCGGGGCACACGATCACGAAGCTGTTCCCGACCGAGGTTCCGATTACGTCGGGCGCGGCTTTTATCCAGAGCAAAGAATTGCAGGGCTTGTCGCTGCGCGATATCGAGCTGACCGTCTGGAACGCCAAAGGCAAAAAGCTCGTTACGCACGCGGGAGACATGTTGTTCACGCACTTCGGACTGTCCGGCCCGGCGGCGCTGCGTTGCAGCCAGTACGTGGTCAAAGAGCTGGATAAGCAGGCCGGCGGCGGAACCGTGCGCGTAACAGTCGATCTGATGCCGGACCGCAGCGCCGACGACGTGTATCGCGAGACGCTCAATCTGACGGCGGCCGATCCGAAGAAAGCGATCAAGAACGTGCTAAAAACGGCGGTGCCGGAAAAGCTGATCCCTCTGCTGCTCGTACGCGCGGAACTGGACGAGATGCTGACTCACGACAATATTCCGAAAGCCAAATGGACGGAGCTTGCGAAGCTGATCAAAGCTTTCCCGATTCCGGTGAACGGCACGTTGTCGATCGAAGATGCTTTTGTTACGGGCGGCGGCGTTCATTTGAAGGAGATCGACCCGCATTCGATGGAATCGAAATTTACGGCCGGGCTGTACTTCTGCGGAGAGTTGCTGGACATTCACGGCTACACCGGGGGATATAATATTACGGCGGCGTTTTCGACCGGGCACGCGGCCGGGACGAGTGCCGCGGAGCGGGCGTTGGGGCTGCGGGCGTAGCATTTGCCTGAAACCTATACGGTTCTAGGGCGTTTCAGACAAGCCGAGCATCACGAAACAAAAAAAGCCGTATCCGGTCACGAAGACGGACGGCTTTTTGCGTGTTGGGAAAAGTCGATTGAGACTGATGAACTTTCTATTCATGCCGACGTCTAAGCTGCACCTTCTTTCTTCTGCCAAAATGCCGCCAGCATATACGCGAGCAGCATCCCAACAGCCGCCCCCGGAAGTCCCAAAGCAACAGCTCCCCACCAAGCCGCAAACATTTTCACGCCCAGGCAAGCACTCAATGCAAAAGCAATCGGCAGCATTTGCAGTCCCACCGCAGGTCCGCATGCCGAGTCGAGCAGCACGCGATCCATCGTGGCAACCGGCGGAAACGCATGCTCGGCGAATTGCAACCAAAGCCCTCTCAGCCACATGGAGAATAACAACAGCATCAGCGGCACGACAATCCATCCGACCCACAGCGGGCCGACGATTGTAGCGGCTAGACTCACACTGGAAAATTGCAGATACATGCGGGCATAACCCCGTTCGCGCAGCGCGCTTTTGAGTGCGGCATCCGCAACCTGACGTGTCTGCCACTTGCCCATGAAGCTTGGGAGTAACGGTCCTGAACGCCGCTGGAGCCGCACCTTCTGCTTCGGCAGACGGGGCTTATCCATGGACTGGGACAATAAAAGTGCCGTGAAACGAAGTCTTGCAGCCAAGTCGACAGCCGTACTTTCCTCGAAATGATGGGACAGCATGGAACGCTTATGAGTCAGAATCCCTGCCACTGCACCGAACAATACGGTAACGAGCCCGCTGATCGCCGTCCCGTTAGCCATAGCCCAAATAAATAAAACGGACGCGGCAACCGTGCCCAGAATGAAAGCCCAACGCTTCAGCCATTCTTTTCGGAAGACTCCGACAAAATGCGTAAGCATCCCGATAACCGCGTGCAAAGTCCAGATCATCAGATACAGTACGGCAAGGCTTTCCCAAGGAAGCTCGTAACCCTCTCTTAAAAAAGGTAACAGAAGCAGAAAAATCAATACGGATTTGCCAAACTGAAACACGACAAACCCTGTGCTCGCCCGCCCCAACACGCCGCGCAACCACCCGGGTCTCTGTCTCAAAAAGACGGCGTCCGCCGGTTCCAACAATAGAATCGGCCGTGAAGCGAGCGCCGTTAGCAGCGGAAGAAGTCCCAACACAGCCAGCGGCATATGTTCGAATACCGCCGGGATCTCTCCATGCCAGAACCCATAATAATAACGCAAGCCCAGCAAGCTAAAAGGAATGATAATGTATAACGCGACGACCCAATCTACGACCAGACTCAGATTGCGGCGCTCGCCTGCGATATAATCATGCAGCCGACGTCGAAACAAGGCTCCCGGCGCCGCCAAGCCTGCAAATACCGAGTTCCCGCTCATACCGTCAAAGCCTCGAAGCAGTCGAACAGATCTCCTTCCGCCAGACCGCTCGTTTCGCGAATTTGGGCAAGATTTCCCTGAGCCGCCGTTTCTCCGCCCGAGAGCAGCACGAAATAATCGCAAATTTTCTCCGCCGTATCCAGCACATGCGTACACATCAATACCCCCGCTCCCCGCTTACGCTCTTCTTCCAGCAGGCGCAAAAAATCTCGTGTCGCACGTGGGTCCAGCCCGATGAAGGGTTCATCGACAATGTACACATCCGGCTTCAGCAAAAATCCGATCATGAGCATCATCTTCTGCTTCATGCCTTTCGACATGCCGCCCGGCAGCTTATCGCGTGCATCGGTCATACGGAATCGCGCAAGCAACTCATTGGCATGACGTTCGAAATCCGGTTCATCCATCCCGTAAGCCGCTCCTGCCAACGACAGATGCTCCCACAACGTCAATGTATCGTAATAAAGTGGCTGCTCGGGAACATACGCATACGTCCCAGATCCTCCAAATTTAATCTCGCCTTTTACATGAGGGACCAGCTTTAAAAGAGCCTTGATCGTCGTACTTTTCCCCGCTCCGTTCGGCCCGATCAATCCAACCAACTCTCCGCTAGCCACCTTGAACGATATCCCGCGTACGCAAGCATCTCCCGGTGAATATCCCGCTTCGTCAAGGCTGACCTCCAGCGCGTATGTACGTTCGTTCGGTTCATGCTCCGTCGACACTTCCATCTCGATCCTCTCCTCATATCCATTTGCCAAACGTCCTGATCCACGCGCTCGGCGTACTTGCCTGAGAAAACAAGCTTTTATTCTCCACATTACGGCTTATTCAGCGTTTTGTTTCTTTTTTCTCCAAAACGCTCCTGTGCGCGCCATCACTTCAAATTTGAAGCTTCCGTGAAAAAGAAAAAATTTAAATTATTAAAAATGAAAAACTGTGACAAATGACATGTCGTTAAACATTAGCTCTGAACTAAGATAAATATAATTCATCTACCAAAATTTGAAAGGCGGAGGCACAATGATTCATGCTCAGGCACGCGATACCGAACTGTCGCTGCATCTGTACCGGGTGTTCGCCAAATCGTTCAAAAGCGTTAACGAACATGCCGTAAGCGGCAGCAAAATTCAAGGATTCAATCCTACGGCGTTTGCCGTTCTCGAAGTTCTCTTTTTCAAAGGCCAACAACCTATTCAACAAATCGGGGCCAAGCTTCTGCTGCAAAGCGGCAACGTCACGTACGTGATCGACAAGCTGGAGCGTCACGGCATGCTGGTCCGCCACCCTTGCCCAACCGACCGTCGCGTCATTTATGCCGATCTGACGGAAAAAGGACGCGCCTTAATGGACGAAGCTTATCCAAATTATGCAGAACGTCTGACGAATGCGCTTAGCGGCTTGGAAGAAGAAGAAAAGCTTCAACTGATCTCGCTGCTCAAAAAAATGGGCATGGAAGCAGAAAGATTGTCTCCGTCGGCACGCAAGTAACGCGGCGTCCCGGCGGCGGAAGTTTTTCAACGTTCATTGCGTTCTAATAAGTGAAATTTTTCTCAATGTTTGATTGTATGTTAAAAAACGATTTTCCGTGTTCTGACGCATCGCTTCAAACCTGTCCTTTTCAAAGGTTGAATCGACGGATCGGGATCGGAAAATCGTTTTTTTATCATGTTATTTTCTATTCCCGCGGCGCAGGAGGACGCTTGCTCAGCGGAATGACCGCCAGCAGTCCCAATGCGGTCAACACCAGCATCACGATGAACAATTGGTGCAGTCCGCCTTCCAGCACGCCGGATAAACTAGCCAGCTTATCCGCAGGAAGTTCGGCGCGTCCGTGCTCGGACAACAACTGATTGATATCCGCTTCCGTAGCTCCGGAGGCTCCGCGATCCGACAGCAGCGAAGCGTTCAGGAAAGTTCCGAAAAAGGCTACGCCGAGCGTCTGTCCGAGCGTACGCAGAAACGTATTCAGCGCCGTCGAAGCCCCGCGCAGCGAGTGCCCGACCGAGGATTGGGCGATGATCGTGAATACGGTCAGCGACATGCCGAAGCCCAAGCCGAGTACGAGCATCAGTAGCGGAAGAACATAAGCCGGCGCGCTGCCGCCGAGCAACGCTACCCCGCCGCTTCCCAGTACCAAGGCGGACAACCCGATGACGGCCGCGCCGCGCGCGCCGCTTTTGGCGATCATTTTACCGCCTATGAACGATCCGACGATCCAAGTGAACGACATCGGAGCCAGCAGCATGCCGGACAATACCGCGCTCCCTAATTGCACACCCTGAACCCATAACGGGATATAAGTGGTCAGACCGATCAATAAGGTACTCACGAAGATCGCCGCGATACTGGAAAAGGTGATATCCCGAATACGGAACAGCTTCAGCGGTACCATCGGTTCCGCGGCGCGACTCTCGATCCATACGAATGCGACAAGCATCACCACAGCTCCGGCCAACAGACCGATCATGAGCGGCGAATTCCAGGAAGCGGACTGTCCGCCGGAAGTGAGCGCAAGCAGCAGAGCCGTCATCCCGATGGTGAACGTCGCGGCTCCGGCCCAGTCGATCTGCGCTTTTTTCCGCGTACGCTCTTCTTTCAAGAACAGCATAATGAACAGGACGGCCAATAACCCGAACGGAACGTTGATCCCGAAGATCCAGCGCCATGAGAACGTATCGACCAGGTATCCGCCGAGCAAAGGGCCGACCAGCGATGCGATGCCCCATACCGAGCTGATCATTCCCTGGATCTTGCCGCGCTCCTCCATCTTGTACAGATCGCCGACGATCGTGTACGTGACCGGAATTACGGCACCGGCCCCAATTCCTTGCAGGGCGCGGAAGGCGATTAACTGTTCCATGCCTCCGGCAAATCCACATAGCGCCGAGCCGACGATAAACAGGATACAGCCAAACAGGAAAATCGGTTTCCGTCCGAATAAATCGCTAAGCTTGCCGAAGATTGGCGTTGTGACAGCCATCGTCAGCAGGTAAGCGGCAAATACCCAGCTCATCAGCGAAGCCGCCTCGAACTCGCCCACGATCGACGGCGTAGCCGGACTGATCACCGTACCTTCTACCGCCGCCAAAAAGGTGGAGAGCATCAGCCCCGCCAGCACGTATTTTCGTTTGTCTTGCAGTTGTTCCACAGCTTCAAAAGCCTCCCGTTCCAAAGTCTTGATCCTCACGCGACTCGGATCATGCAGCTACCGAATGCGCAATGACGCGTCCTTCCATTCTATCACGTAATCCATCATAAAAATCCCCGAATTCGCTCCTTGGAGACGAACTCGGGGATTCGACCGCTTCAAGACCATCGGCTCTGAGCGGTTGCCTCAGCACGTATAGAGTAAATCGTTCGCTCTGTTTCAGGCTCCTGCCGCTTTGGCGGTCGGACGTTCGGTCAGCACTTCCGAACACATGCTGCCGAGCGAATTGCGAACTTTGCGAAGCTCGGTAATTCCGGCTCCGGTCAGCGTGTATTCCTCGCCGTGGGCGGTAAGCAGATTCTCCGTTGCCAGATTCTCCAGCTCCTGCTTAACCTCCCGGTCTGCGACCCGGTAACCGGCACGCTCCAGTTTGGGCAGCGCTTCACGGATCGAGATGTCCTGCTCTTCCGCATAATGCAGCAGGTGAATCCTTACGAATAAATTCTGAGTTGCAGCCTGCATATCGCCTCTCCTCCATTCTGTGAACGACTGTCGCATCCTTTAATGTTCGATTGCAGCGGCATATCCGGTGGGTCTACCTGCATTCGGCAAAATACGCAGCGTTTGAGTTACCCACTACTTACCCGCCCGTTTCATGTAGGAAACACCCGGCTTTGCAACTTTCTCCGTCGTAAAGCAACTCCGCATTCCATGGACAGATTTGGCTGCATCGTCAAATCCGCCGAGCAAATCGGAGCTCTGCCGAGGATTTCATTCCTGCCTTATCCATTGACATTTATACCGGAAAAGGCCTTAATTAAGAATGCCGGATACATCGTATTCGGCCTGATCGTTTGCCTGAACCAGGCAGAACCTGCCCGGTCGACATTTTTCGAAACTGTATGCGAATAAGGAGGCTCACGCCCATGTTTGAAACGAAAATCTACGCCGGTTCGCGCGAAGAAAATTACGCGACCGCGCTGTCCCAATTGAAAGCCCTGATCGACGGCGAGCCCGATCGCATCGCGAATCTCGCGAATGCTTCGGCATTGCTTGCCCAGTGCCTGCCCGATACCAACTGGTCCGGCTTCTATCTGTATGACGGAAAAGAACTCGTGCTCGGCCCGTTCCAAGGTCTGCCGGCCTGCATCCGCATTCCGATGGGCAAAGGCGTCTGCGGCACCGCCGCACAGACGCGCGAAACGCAGTTGGTCGAGGACGTGCATGCATTCCCGGGGCATATCGCCTGCGATTCGGCTACGAACAGCGAGATCGTCGTGCCGTTGATTGCGGAGAACGGCGATCTGATCGGCGTGTTGGACATCGACAGTCCGGAACATGCGCGCTTCGACGAGACGGATAAAGAATTCGTCGAAACATTCGCGAAGATTCTCGTCGCGCAGCTGTAATTTTTATTCGCTAGAGGAAGCTTGGGGCGGCCAAGAGAGAAATTCGCTCAAGACGCTGTCTCGCCTAATAAAGCCTACGGCTTTATTGGCTCAAAGGCGTCTTTCGCTGAATTTCTCTCTTGGCCTCTTGCTTCGGTTTTTATAAAAAAGGACAACATTCTCTCTGGGGAGAATGTTGTCCTTTTTTGGATTAAGGCAAGAAAACAGCTTGAATGCTTACCATTTGATGACTCTAAAAGGCTTCGCTTACGACATAATTCCGCTGCCGCGCATGTTTTCTTGGCGTTCGGCTTCGGTGCGGCCGCCGAGGCGGCGTTGTTTGCGGTGGCGCCAGTATTCGAAGACGCCGATCGTCAGGGCCAGCCAAGCTCCGCTGGCGACGTAGCCGCCGATGACGTCGCTCGGGTAATGGACGCCGAGATAGATGCGGCTAAGGCCGATGGTCAAGGTCAACAGAATACAGGCAGCAAGCGCGGCGATGCGAATCACACGGGGGCGAATCATGCGCCAGAGCAGATAAGCCAGGATGCCGTAGAGCGCGAATGCTCCCATGGAGTGGCCGCTCGGGAAGCTGAATGAATATTCTTGAGCCAGGCGATTAATATCCGGACGTTCGCGTTGGAACAAATTTTTAAGCAAAATATTGATCAGCGCGCTTCCTCCGGTCGCGACCAATACCAGCAGCGGTTCCCAGCGAAGACGCGGCACGACGAGCAGGAACAGCAGCAGGATCAGCTCCAACACGATAACCACTTTGGTCGATCCGATCCAGGATAACGTCTCCGCCGCAGCCGTCCATCCCGGCGATTCCTGCGCTTGAATCCGCCCGATCCATTTATGGTCAAAATCAATGACGCCCTGGCTGCCCGAACTGACCAACATCGCGATTAGCACAAATGCCACGGTTAGCACGCCGAAGCCCATAAAACAAAGAGCCGTATGCCTCATCGAGGCTTTCGTTTTCCATCTTTCCATTCCTATTCCTCCGAGTTCATCTTGAAGTAAGCGTGCCTAAAAAAACACTGCCGGAGTCGCCTTCTATATCACTTGGCGGCATCGAATCCCCATCATACCACCCAGCCGACTTTACATTCAATTTACGTTCTTCTCGACATATCTAAACACTTCCCGCCAAATCAATGCTGAAATCCCTTGCCCAGAAATCATACCATCCCTCTGACTCTCCATTTTCCTCAACAAAAAAACCTCCCCGCCGTAGCGAAAAAGGTTTTTATGAGACCTGAGCCTTCCCGTTAAGCGAAGGAATGATTTTCCCTTACAACAACCCCAAAGCTGAAGCCCTTTTGAAATTCCGCCCTTCCCCGGAAAGCCCAGCGGAGGGAGTAATTCAGTGAAGGAGCTGAAGCATTTCGAAGAAATCCACTTCGGAAGCCTATGCTATAGTTCGCCTTTGTATTTGGGAAGCATCCTTATTCAAATCAAATCCAGCTTCCCAAATGCAACACGCGACCGGAACGAATTTCTCCCGCAGCGCCACGCTCCCACCGAACAGGACTTTCAACCCCGGCTTCAGAAACTCTCCACCACCAAAAACACGTTCAGCGCAATCACCAGCGCCGCGATCGCCCAGCCCAGAATCTTCGTGATCGGCCGATTCACGAGCCCGCCCATCAGCTTACGGTCGCCCGTGAACATCATCAGCGGCACAAGCGCGAACGCGATCCCGAACGATAGAATCACCTGACTCGTAACCAGCGCTTGCGTCGCATTGATTCCCGAAATGATCAGTACGAGCGGCGGCGTCATCGTGATCGCCCGGCGCAGATACAAATTGATCCGTTTATTGATAAAGCCCTGCATGACCACGTCGCCCGACATCGTACCCACCGACGAACTCGACAGACCGGCAATCAGCAGCCCTAAGCCGAACGAGATCGCAGTCGCGGGACCGGCCAATTCTCTAAAGTGAATAAATGCTTGATCCAGTTCTTCAACGACCAGGCCGTTTTTGAAGAACAACGCGGCGGCAATGATGAGCATTGCCATATTCACAGCTCCGGCCACGACCATCGCGAACACGATGTCGAAAAATTCAAGCCGGAAAATCTTTTTCTTCTCTTCCTCGTTACGGCCGACAATCCGATTTTGCGTCAGCGACGAGTGCAGATAGATGGCGTGCGGCATAACCGTCGCGCCCAAGATGCCTGCGGCGAGCATAATGCTTTCAGTCCCTTGGAACTGCGGCGTGAAGATGCCCATCGCTACGGCGCCCATATCCGGCTTCGCCATGAACACCTGGAAGGCAAAAGCCAATACGACAGCGACGACCATGCCCGCGATTCCGGTCTCAAGCGCCCGGAAGCCGCGGCGTTGAAGCTCCAAAATAGCGAACGAAGCGACGGCCGTAATCAACGCGGCAGGCAGCATCGGAATACCGAAGATCAGGTAAAGACCGAGCGCTGCCCCGATAAACTCGGCTAAATCCGTCGCGATAATGACCAACTCGCTCTGAATCCACAAGAAGATCGAGACGCCTTTGGGGAAGCGGTCCCGTGCGACTTCCGGCAAGTTACGCCCTGTCGCGATCCCGAGCTTCGCCGATAAGGCTTGTATCAATACAGCCATCAGGTTCGATCCGAAGATCACCCACAGCAGCATATATCCGTACTGCGATCCCGCCGTAATGTTGGTAGCAAAGTTGCCCGGGTCGATATAGGCTACCGCAGCTATAAAGGCCGGGCCGAGGAACGGCAGCAGCCGCTTGAGTCCTTTGGTTTCTCCGTTCAATACGGCTTGCGCGGCCAACTCGGTACGGGTTCTCGCTTCAGCCTGCCGACCGGCTGGCTCGTTGATTGTTTTTTCTCTCTGGCGCTCGGCTTTTCTTTCGATGTCTCTCTCCATGAATCCTCACCTCTTCGTCTCTATCTCTGTTTGATTCTGTATTTGTATTTCCTTGATCTACATTTGTTACCCTTACGCACGATTGTTTCCCCTGCGCAACTTTTGAGTTGATTATAGTCCTTTTCTTTCTATATGTAAACACTGCAATAAACAATTGTTTCATAAAAGCGAACTTTTTTTCATCTTTTTTCATCCCGCATAACGGAAAGCACAAAAAAGCGACGAAGCCTTAAGCCTGCGTCGCTTAATTACATAACCGATCCGGATACTAAGAGTGCTTCTGCTTCGACGTTTGGACTGCAATCCGCGCAATCCGATCTTCCAAACTCCCGTCAAACGGAAATACGTTCTGCCGGATCCGCTCCTGCAAATCGCTCAAAGCCTGCCGCGCATACGCCGCCAAATCGTTCGGGTAGTTCAGCCTGACACGATTCTCCTCAAACTCCTCTTCGTCCACCACATGCCAGCCCGATTCCTTATTCCACAACAGGTCCAGATCCAAATCAATAAACGAGACATCCGCTCCATCGCGTATACAAGGCTCCGAAATATTGCAATAAACCGAAATCACTTCACCGTCCAAAATATCGAAGCTGACCGTGAAGCCCTCTTGCAGCGCGTACACCTCCAGAGAAGCATGAGGAATCTTAAACGTCTGCCCTTTCGTATGGTGCTTAAGCGATCGGCCTGCTTTTCCTTCCGCGATCAGAAAGCCTTCCCGTTCTTCGAGCAAGGTCATTTCCCAATCATAATGCGCAATATTGCCGTATTTCATCGAATGCAGAAACAGTTTCATTTTGCGACTCCTTTTCCGAAAACGAGATCCGCTTCTAATACTCGCGCGTCCCGCCGTTTTTCACCTTTTCCCAATCCGGTTCGACGTTGGCGCGCACCTTTTGCAGCAGCCGAAGCAGCGTTTCTTCTTCTTCGGCACTCAGTCCTTTGACCGCGGCGGCGTTGGAGTAATCGTCCTCTTTGCGCAGAAACGCGTACATTTCCTTACCTTTTTCCGTCGGGTACAGCGCTTTGTTCTTTCGGTTGTCGGACTCCTGCTCCTTCCGGATCAAGCCGCCCTGTTCCAGCTTGTCGATCGCGCGGGAAGCCGTCGAACGGTCCACCTTGACCATATAAACAATCTCTTCCTGAATGATTCCCGGATTTTCGCAAATGCGCACCAGATAGATATATTGATTTTTGGAAAGGCCGTATGGCTTGAATTCGATGTTGGAAATCGATTCGAAGCATCTCGCGATTGCCCCGACCTCCCGTAAAATATTGCCCATGACGCCCCCCTTTTATTGCAAACGCAATAAAAATATTGTATGCTTCCTTCAGCGTATTTATATTGAATTATACACAGGGGGCAGCAGACATGCAGTGGCATTTGAAATCTTTTGAACAACTGAGCGGAGACGAACTTTACCGAATTCTTCGGGAACGGGTGGGCGTCTTTATGCTGGAACAGAACTGTTTGTACCCTGAGATCGACGGCAAAGACCCGCAATGCCACCATCTTTTTGCGGAAAAAGACGGACAAATCGCGGCCTATTGCCGATTGCTTCCTCCCGGTGTGGCGTACGCGCAGTCTTCGATCGGCCGCGTGCTGGTCAACGACGCCTTCCGCGGTCAGGGACTGGCTCAAGAGATGATGACGCGCGCGATCGCTTTCCTCACGGAAGAATCGGGCGAAAAGGAAATCAAGATTCAAGCCCAGCATTACCTCGAAAAATTCTACGGCTCGTTCGGCTTCCGTCCGATTTCGGAGGTCTATCCGGAAGACGGAATTCCGCACGTGGACATGTTGAGGGGAGGAAACGCGTAACTCGTTTCGGGAATCCTGTTCGCTGGGGAAGCGCGGGGGCGCTGCGGGGAAAATTCGTTCAAGACGCTGTCTCGCCTAATAAAGCCTTCGGCTTTATTGGCTCAAAGGCGTCTTTCACTGAATTTCCCCCTTCGCTCTAGCTTCCCAAATGAACAGGGATTGCCCGATGCGCTACGCTGTCGGGAAGAGAGAAGAAAAAGAATGAAAAATCAAGTTCGGATCAGAGGCGAATCAAGATCATGTACAGGATCGTGCCTGCGGCGATGGATAAGAACATGTTCTTTTTCCATAGATGCAGCCAGACGACCACGGCTACCGATACCAGTTCGGGCAGGCCGTGGGTTGCGGACAACAGATTGATGTCTTTCAGACTATAGATGACCAACAGACCGATTGCCGCAGCGGGAAGGACGCGGCCGAGGTATTTGACGTATTCGGGCGTCGGACGGCCGGGAGGGAAGATCAGGAACGGCAGGAAGCGCGTCGCCATCGTGCCGAGCACGACGACGGCGATCGTCACTATTTGTTGGCTAACGGTCATCATCATGCGGGACCTCCTTCTTCGGCTTCTGCCGTTTTGCGTTCCAAGGCTTTGCGCGTCAAGGTCAGCATGGCCAAGATCGCGATCATCGAAGGAATGATAAAGCGGTCCGGACCGAACAAGATCAGGCCGAGCACCGAGATCGCGATGCCGATTACGGCGCTATCGTGGATTTTTTGCTTCATCCATTGTTCCACGAAGATTACGACGAACAGCGCGGTCATGACGAATTCCAGACCTTTCAGGTCAAAGTTCACGAACGAACCGAGTACGCCTCCGACGGTGGCTCCGGCTACCCAATACGCATGGTTGAGCAGCGTCACGAAGAACATGAACCAGCCCCGATCCACGCCTTCCGGAATTTTGGCCGAGTAGTTGATCGAGAACGACTCGTCGCACATGCCGAAGATCAGATACGGCTTTTTCCAGCCTGTTCCTTTATATTTTTCCAACATCGAGATTCCGTAAAATAAATGCCGCGCGTTGACCATCAGCGTCAACAGCAGCGCTCCAAGCGGATTGAAGGCTCCGAGCAGCAACCCGACCGCCACGAATTCCATCGAACCGGCAAAGATCAGCAGACTCATCAGGAACGTCCAACCCGCGCCGAAGCCCGATACGTTCATGAATACGCCGTAGGCGATTCCGAGGAACATAAAACCGGCCAGAATCGGCAGCGTCACGGGAAATGCGGCGCGGAATGCTTTTGAGATTGTTGCATGTTCGTTCATATCGTACATTCCTCTCTTCGCTTGTAAACTTATAAAGTTCATATTAGGCTCGTAAATCCATACAATCAATTATATAATTGTATGGATTACAATTTTGCGAGGAGTGAATAACCGGATGCCGATCAATTCGTTTGTCGATTATCCGATGTCCTGGCGTCCCGAGCGGCGCGAGCTGAACCGTCCGATCTACCTGTCGCTGGCCCGGATGCTGGAGCGCGATATTACAGAGGGCTTTCTGCCGCCGGGAACCAAGCTTCCGCCGCAGCGGGAATTGGCCGATTTTCTGGATATCAACTTCACGACCGTCACCCGCGCCTACAAGACCTGCGAGTTGAAAGGACTGCTGCACGCCGTGACCGGAAGCGGAACGTTCGTCTCGACCAACGCCGTTCGTTCCGTCACCATCTCGCGAGACCGCGTGCCGGTGGAATGTATCGATTTCGGCTTGGTGGCCTCGTTCGAGCAAAGCAACTTCATGATCGCCGAAGCGGTGAAAAAGGTAGCGGAAAAAGCAGGCGTCGAGCGCTTGCTCAACTACGACGACCCCGCCGGCATTCCGCATCAAAAAGAAGCCGCCCTCCGTTGGATGCAGCCGCTGGGCATCCAAGCCGCCATCGACCAGGTCGCGATCGTATCCGGTGCGCAAAACGCGTTGACGATCACGCTGCTGGCGCTGTTCGAACCCGGCAGCCGGATCGCCGTGGACGAATATACGTATTCCAACTTTATCGAGCTGGCGAGATCGCTGCGGATCAAGTTGATTCCGATTCCCGGCGATGATTTCGGCATGCTTCCGGAGGAGCTGGACAACGATTGCCGTAACATTGAGCTGCAAGGCGTCTTCTTGATGCCGTCGTGCTGCAATCCCACCGCGATCTTCATCCCCAACGCACGCCGAAAAGCATTGGCCGACGTGATCGAAAAACACGGTCTTATCGTCATCGAAGACGACATCCACGCGGCTCTGCTACACGGAACGACGCCGGAAGACGGCATCCCTCTCCGTCAGATGCTGCCCGAGCAGACCGTCTATATTTGCAGCACCAGCAAGTCGATCTGTTCCGGCCTGCGCGTCGCTTACGTCGTCTTCAGCGACGCCATGCGCGAGCGAATGCTTCGGGCGATCTACCACGTCAACGTTAAGACCTCTTCGCTCGACGCCGAAATCATCACCGAGATTATCGCGTCCGGGCGCGGAACCGACATTGTCGCATACAAAAAATCGCTGGCGAAATCCGCCAACGATTTATTTGCCGACTATTTTCCCCAACCGGACGATCCCGGCCATCCGCTCAGCTTTTTCCGCTGGCTGCGTCTGCCGAATCCGGTCCATGCTTCGCGCTTCGAGAGCGATCTGCTGGCAAAAGGCGTGCGCGTTTTCCATTCGGAACGCTTTCTGGTCGGAACGGCGTCGCGCGAGCAGCATGTGCGCGTCGCCTTATCGTCAACCGAATCGCGCGACGAGCTGCGGACAGGGCTTGAGATTCTTCGCAGCCATTTATGATCGGAGTTCCGCGTGCGCCTTGTGCTGTTCGTTAGCTTTATCGGCAGCCCGTTTTTATCCCGAACAGCAAAGCTGAAAATCAAGGCTGCGATTCAGGAACGAATCGCAGCCTTTTTCTCTACCGCCTGCTTTACGAGCCCCGCAAAAGCGTCCGCTCCCGCGGGAGTCAGATGCACGCCGTCCTCCGAGAAATAATCGTTATGTCCCGCGCTGGCGCTGTACCAATCGATCAGCGAGACATTGTCGTAACGCTCGCACGCTTCCGTCAGGGAACGGTTCACGGTACGCTCCCAGGAGCGCGGAACTCTGACTGTCACGAGATAGACCTGCTCTTTGCCTTGCAGACTGTCCAATACTTCGTTCAGCTTTTTCGAATTGAACGAGCCGTTCGTACCCAGCTCGATTACGACGCGGCCGCCCAGCTTTTGCCGACTTTCCAGCTGCGACAGCAGATCAGGGGCTTCCCACATTTGCCGCCCGACTTTACCGTCCACATGGACTTTCGCGATGCTTTCCTCCAAATAAGGCTTGGCGTCAAGAATCACCGAATCGCCGATAACGGTGTACGCCACTTTGTCCGCGTTAGCAGTTGGCTGCTCGCCCTGCGTCTCTTTCGAAGGTGCAGAAGCAGCCGGAGCCGAATGATTCGTTTTCTGCGGAGCAGGCGGCGTGCTATTGACCGAAGACCCCAGTCTGCTCGGCAAAGCTTGCTTGTTTCCCTGTTCCGCAGTCTTCACCGTTTCCTTGGAAGGAGCTGCCGCCTGCTCTTGCGGAGCAGAATCAGCCGCTACGGCCGCGATCTCAGGCTCCGGCGCATGAGTCATTCGAACCAAGGCAAGCACGATCAGCGCCGCGCTCATCAACGTAAACGTTCGGGAGAGTACGATACGGCCCGGACGGCGCCTGCCGCGCTTCCATAGACCGGATGCGAAGGCGCGGAATCCATGCCGGCGAATCGGATCTTCGATTACTTTTAACGATACAGCCGCCAATACGAATACAGCCAACAGTTGAAGCGCAACCCGAAGAAAATCAACCCCTCCCGTGTCCACGCTCGGCGTCGTTAAGACGATAACGGGATAATGCCACAGATACAACCCGTACGAATGCCGCCCGATCCAACGCAAAGGCGCAATCCCGAACATGCGGGCCAGTACAGACGTCGGATGCGCCAATGCAGCGATAAGCAGCGCGGCAGCCAAGGCTTGCAGCGCCATGCCGCCCGTGTACAGCGCCGGGTCATACTCGCTTCCCGTCAGCATGACGTAGATCAGGAACGCCAAAGCCGCGGCTCCCGTCAACTCCATCGCAATTCGTGCGCCGAGACTGATCGCGGAAGACAGCTTTTGACTCGGCCAGACCACAGCCAGCGCCGCCCCCGCAAGCAGTGCAAAAGCGCGCGTGTCCGTTCCGTAATAAACACGACTCGGATCGAGATCCGGGTTGTAGAATAACGCCATCATTTCCGCGGACAACAGCGCAAGTCCGATAATAAATACCAGCAGCGGTCCCTTTTTCTGCATCAATGGAACGAGCAGCAAAAGCAGCAGCGGCCATACGACATAAAATTGCTCCTCTACCGCCAGCGACCAGAAATGCCCGAACGGCGACGGAGGCCCGAAACTTTCAAAGTAAGAAACGTGATGAAAAATGTACCACCAATTGCTTATGTATAACGCCCCGGCTCCCAAGTCCCCGCGAAGCTCGGACAGTCGGCCCGGATCGGCGAAAAATAACCAAATCATAATAGCGGCCATCACGGCAAACATGCCGGGGAGAAGCCTTCTCGCCCGTCGAATATAGAAATCAGCGAGGTTGATGGAACCCGTGCTGTGCCATTGCGAAAGTAGAATGTCGGTAATCAAGTACCCCGATAACACAAAAAACAGCCCTACCCCGAACAATCCTCCCGGCAGAAAACCGAGATCGAGGTGATAGGCGATCACCGCCAATACCGCAACGGCCCGAAGACCGTCCAATCCGTTCATATGCCGTCGACCGTCTTCGGCCTTCAGCTTCCCGGCCTTGCCGGGTCCATGAATATTCGGGGAATATAACGTCGCCCGATTCTTTGCATCTATCGTCTTGCCTGAAGTATTTTGCATTCCTGCTGCACCTTTCATTTCCTGCTTATTTACACCGTTCAAATTATACGCTTGTCCGAAACGTTCAAAGCGAATAAAAGATGACAAAACGGAGTGAAAATCGTAACTTCCTTGCTTCCTGACTGCTTCCTATCGAAACGATACGTTCCATTGTACGCCTAAGATTCCGGCAAGCTCAAGTGCGGAGGCTTTTTTCGGTATTCCAGACTTGAACTTTAATATACCAAGTCACTTTCGCGCCAAGTTTAAAAAACATCTATACCTGATCGCAATTCACTCACCGTTCGCAATCGGTTCGACTTGCGAGCCTTTGGGCACTTTGCCGTTTTGAAGTTGGCGAAGCGTATAGCCGAAGTCCATCTGGAAATGCGGATAATCGGGAAAACGATCCCAGTCGCCGCCCCAGTCAAAACCTAAAGCTTTCGCCAGTTCGACGACTTCCATCCAATCGGAACGGCCGTTGCCGTTGCGATCGACTTCCATGTCCCAGACTACGCCGCCGTTTCCGTCGCGTAGGGCAAAGTCGATGGCTAGGCCGTAATTATGGTAAGACTGGCCGCCTCGGGCGTTGGTGACGATGTTCCCCGAGTCTTCGCGTCCTTGGCGGAACAACCGATCCTGTTCCTCGCTGCTGCGGAAATCCGACGTGATCACAATTTCGATGCCCCGTTCGGCGGCTTGGGCGATCAGCGTATCGGTTTTGGCCCGCACCTCTGGATGGATGCCGACAATACGGCCTTCTTCTTCGTCCGGAACGTCCGGCACATAGCCGAAATACGCCAACCCTTTCCAAGCCGCGACCAGCAGGATCAGCAAAAAGACGATCGAAATCAAGGTCGTCTTTCCTCTTTTCTTTTTGCGTGCCGCTCTGCGAACCTTCGGCCTTGGCGCTGCCCCCGACATCGGTATGCCCCTTCCTTTTTCCGTACTTGTTCATCTTGAATTTATAACATTGCGGCAGGATAGAGGGCAAGTCGCGCTATTCTTTCAATTTGCGCATAAAAAAACGCCGATCGAACTCCTGATGCAGCATCAGGGAATCGATCGGCGTTTTTTGTTGTTTTGATTGATTTCTTTACTTGCGAGAAACGGTATACCCTTTGTCCTCAAGCAGCTTGAGCACGCCGTCGTTGCCCAGATAATGCGCCGCGCCTACGACGATGAAATACTCTTCGGCTTTGCCGCTTTTCAGGTAGCCGTCGATCTTGTCCGCCATGCCGACGTTGCGATCAACCAGCAGGGCTTTGTAATATTCCGGATCCGCCGCGATGGACGTGGTCATCTCGAGCAGAGCCTTTTCGTCGCCGCTTTTCCACATTTCGGCCATCTCGTCCGTGCTGTCCACGACGGTATCGAAGCCTTCGATCGCCGCTTTCAGATTGCGTTCCTGAAGTTCGTCCGACAACCCGTTGAACATGCCGAGCTGGGATTCGTACGTTTCCAGTTCCAGCACCGGAATTTTGTTTTTGACCGCTTGTTGGATGAAATACAGATCAATGCCCGATTCGGCTTCGTAGCCGGCTTCGCTCGTTTGCAGGCTGCCGATCGTCGTTTCGACCACCCATGGCTTGAATTGATCGAAAGCGTCGGCTTTGAGCCCGTTGGCTTTCAACAATTCGCCGAGTTCTTTGTACGTCTGCGCCGAGATATGGTCTTTCAGCGTTGTTCCGTCCGTGTAAGATCCCATCTCGAGCACCATTTTTTGCTGCGCTTCGTCGGCCGCTTTGCTCACGTCGATCTCGACGCCCAAATAATCGGCTTCGGCGAACGCTTTTTCAAACTCGTCGCGCAGCGGATAGAAGCTATCGTCCGCGATGTGCATCGAGCCGACCAGATAGACGGTCGTCGGGCCGTTTTTCACTTCCCATAGGAAACCGCGCGCCGCCTCGCCCGTTGCTTTCGAGACCAGCAGTACGGTGTTGGTCTGACGATCCCAGCGAACATCGTAGCCCGCTACTTCGGCCAGGGAACGCACCGGGATGAACGAGACGCCGCCGATCAGCTGCGCTTTTTCTTTGAGCGTAACGGTATCGCCGTTCACGACGATGCGCACCGTTCCGTTTTTGACGTCTTGCAGCTTGCCGCCCAGCGCTTCGACCGTCAGACGGACAGGCACGAGCGTGGTTCCTTTTTTGACAACCGCTTCGCCGTACGAATAATCGATCGCTTTGCCGTTCACTTGGATACTCGTATCCGGTGAGGATGCCACAGGCGCAGCTGCCAGGGCAGGAACCGAAGACGCGAACAAGCCGACGGAGACGGTCAGGGACAAGAGCATGTTTTTCCATGGTTTCATGTAGGTAGGTTCTCCTTAAAAGTGGGATATGAACAAACAGTTGTCTTGCCTACTCTTTACCTTTTACCCAGATTCGCGCAAAAAGTCGCAGGCTTCTTATTTCAAAACATGACGGACATTTACAAAAAAGCCCTTGCCCTTTAGACTATCTGAAACAGACTTGTCGAAATACTCAATCTATTCGCCGGATAAAGGAGATTTACGAGAATGAGCACGTTAAGCACGGATGAACGATTCATGAAAAAAGCGATCGAGGTCGCGCTGCAAGCTCGTCAAGAAGGCAACGAACCTTTCGGCGCGGTGCTGGTCAAAAACGGCGAGATCGTGATGATCGGGGAAAACCGAATTCATACCTTCAGCGATCCGACGCATCATGCGGAACTCGGGCTGATTCGGCAGTATTGCACGGAGCAGCAGATTTTCGACCTGAGCGAGTACACGCTGTACACCAGCTGCGAACCGTGCGTCATGTGCTCGGGCGCGATGGTCTGGTCGAATCTGGGACGGATGGTGTACAGCGTCTCCCACGACCAACTTGCGGAGATCGCGGGCGGCAATATCATGATCGCGTCCAAAGAAGTATTCGAGAAAAGCCCGCAGCGACCGGAATTGACGGAAAAGGTATTGAACGAAGAAGGGCTGAAGGTGTTCGAGGGGTATCGCTTTTCGTCTTGAGGTTTGCGACGCGGCTTGATATAATCGTCCCTAATCGATCACCGCGAAAAATTGCATACGCGTATAACTCCGTAGATAAGGTACGGGGGGCTCTACCGGAAACCGTAAAGTTCCGATTACAAACAAATGCATGCCTGGCAGGCGTGTTTTCGAGCGGTTGAAATCCGTTCGCATTTGCTTTGTGATCGGGATTTTTTTATTGTTTAACCCACCCTAATCACGCGGAAAAGGAGCCTGTGCATGTCAACGAACCTTTCAGCTTTAAGCAAACGAATCGAGGTCGCGGCCAAACGTGTTCATGCCGACCTTGTTGTCAAAAACGGAACCATCGTCAATGTATTTACCGGCGAAATGATGCAAGGCGATATCGCTGTCGTCGACGGGATGATCGCGGGCATCGGCTCGTACGAAGGACGCGAAACCATCGACGCGAACGGACGCATCGTCGTGCCGGGCTTTATCGACGGTCACGTCCATATCGAGAGCACGATGCTGCTGCCTTCGGAATTCGCCAAAGTCTCGCTGCGCCACGGCGTGACTGCCGTCGTCACCGATCCGCACGAGATCGCCAACGTCGCGGGCGCGGACGGCATTCAATATCTGCTCGACGACGCCGAAGAGGTTCCGTTGGACCTGTTCGTCATGCTTCCTTCCTGCGTACCCGCAACCCCGACCGAAAACAACGGCGCGGTGCTGGATGCCGATAAGCTCGCGCCTTTCCTCTCGGACCCCCGCGTGTTGGGACTGGCCGAGGTGATGGACTTCCCTTCCGTCGCAAACGGCAGTCCGGATATGCTGGCCAAACTGGACGCGATCCGCTCCGGCGGCGGGTTGATCGACGGCCATGCCGCAGGAATCGGGCGCGAGGATCTGAACATTTATAGGGCTGCGGATATCCGTACCGATCACGAAGCGGTGAATGTCGAGGAAGCGCGGAATCGTCTGGAACTGGGCATGTATCTCATGATCCGTGAAGGCACCGTGGCGAAAGACTTGAAGGCGCTGCTGCCTGCGATCACGTCTCGCAACTCGCGCCGCTGCCTGTTCGTGACCGACGACGTGCTGCTGGATGATCTGATCGAGATCGGCAGCATCGACCATTGCGTTCGGTTGGCGATTGGAGAAGGACTTGATCCGATAACGGCCGTGCAGATGGCGACATTGAACGCTGCCGAATGCTTCGGTCTGCGTCATCTCGGGGCGGTCGCTCCGGGATATCAGGCGGACTTCCTGCTGCTTGACGATCTGAACGACGTGAAGATTCACCAGGTGTATAAAAAAGGGCTTTGCGTGTTCGATCAAAAAAAAGAACCGAAGTTGGTTCCCGAACCGGACGAGAACGGCGAAGATACGACGGTTCCTTGGTGGCTTCAGTCGCGGCAGCCGATCGCTGCCCCCGATCCCGAACCGCGAATCGAACTTCCTTCCCTTAATGCCAAGCCTGTTGAGATCGAAGATATCGCGATTGCGCTGCCTTCTGGATCTCCGCAATGTCATGTCATCGAAGTCGTGCCGGGCAGTCTGATCACGCAGCGGAGTGTTCAGGTCGTGAAGGAGCAAGGCGGATTTTTCCAACCTTCCATCGAACAGGATCTGCTTAAAATGGTAGTCGTCGAGCGGCATCGGGCGACCGGAAATGTCGGGGCTGCGATTGTGCGAGGGTTCGGGTTGAAGCGCGGGGCAATTGCGACGACAGTGGCGCATGATTCGCACAATATCGTGGCGGTCGGGGCGTCGGATGCGGATATCGTGGCGGCGATCGAGCATGTTGTCGCGTTAAACGGCGGGCTGGTTGTTGTCGAAGACGAGAAACTAATTGCGTCGTTGGCGCTGCCCGTGGGTGGATTGATGTCGGACAAGCCTTATCAGGATGTGTATGCGACGATGCGAGAAGTGAATCGTGTACTGCCTCGATTGGGCGCTTCGGAAGAATTTAATTTATTTTTGATGTTGTCGTTTTTGACGCTGACGGTGATTCCGGAGTTGAAGGTGACGGATCAGGGGTTGTATGAGTTTTCGTCAAACTCTTATATTAACGTAGTAGTGTAAAATGAGGCGCTGCGGGAGGGATTCGTTTCGATCGCGTGTTGACTTTGGGAAGCTGATTGAATTTTATAAGGAAGCTTCCCAAAGTCAAAGGCGAACGCTAACGCTTCTACACTGAATCCCTCCCTCCGCTGGGTTTGACGACTAGTGGTGGGTAGAAGAAAGGCCGTTCCCAATGAATTTGGGAACGGCCTCTTTGCGGTGCAAGTTCTACGGGCTCTACAAAATTATAGGCGAAATGTGCGTTTGCAACGCTGTTTCGCGATAAGCTTTGCATGGTTGCAAAGTGTAAGAGCTTAGTGGATGTCTTTTTTCTTGAAATTACCGCCTCTGACTTCGGCGACGTCGTAGACGACGACGAAAGCGTTGGGGTCGATTTCGTGGATGATTTCTTTGATTTTGCTTTCTTCCATCCGGTTGATGACGCAGGTGATTTCTTTGAATTGTTCATTGCTGTATCCGCCGTAAGCGTCGGAATAGGTCGCGCCGCGGCCGAGGCGGTCGCGGATCGTTTCGACCATGATCTCCGGTTGGTTGGTGATGATTTTGAACGTTTTGGAGCCGCTGAGACCTTCTTCGACGATGTGAATGACCTTGGAAGCGATAAAGTAAGCAAGAGCCGACAGGATCGCGCCTTGCAGGCCGAAGACGAAAGACACGACGACGAACACGAAGGTGTTCAGGAACAGGATCAGGTCACTTGTACCGAAAGGCAGCTTGCGGGACAACAGGACGGCCAGCATGTCGATCCCGTCGAGCGCGCCGCCGTTACGCAGGGCCAGACCCATGCCGGTACCGATGATGATACCGCCGACGACGGTGACGAGCAGCGTATCGCCTTCGATGATCGTCGGAACGTGGTGCATCAGGCTCGCGCTGATCGCGAGTGCCGCAATGCCGACGATGGAGTACAAAGCGAAGCTTTTCCCGATCTGCTTGTAGCCGAGCCACACGAACGGGATATTGATGATACCGATCAGAAGGCCGAGCGGCAGGCCGAACAACTGGGAACCCACGATGCTCAGGCCGGTCACGCCGCCATCCGACACTCGGTTGGGAATGAGTACGGCTTCAAGGCCATACGCGGTAATAACGGCACCGATCACAATCAACAACACTCTGGAAAAAATCTTCAACAGCTTGTTTTTCTTGGACGTTTTTTCTTGCCCCATGCTTGCTTCCCCCTTTGAAAAAAACACTATCCTCTAGTTTATACCAACCGCCGCAAATTCGGCAAATCAAAACGGGACGTTTTTGCCGATCCGACAAACCGTCCCGCCTCCTTTTGCCATTAATAGAAACGCTCCATCACCACGTACTCTTGACCGCCTTTGTTAAACACGACCTGCGTTTGCTCCAGCCCGAATTTCTCGTAAAACGATACTTTGTTGCTTCTGGCATTGCAGCAGATATGCTTCACGCCTTTGCGTTTCGCTTCGTTCAGTACATGGGTCAACAGCTTGCTGCCGCAGCCTTCGCCCTGCCGATCCGCCAACGTGGCAAGCTTGCGGAACTGAGCGTCCTTCCCTTGCACGAACAGCGACACGACCGAGATCACTTCTTTTCCATCGAACAATCCGTAATGAATCCCTTCATCGTCGTCCGGCAGCTTGATGTAATCAAACTCTTCCTGCGGCCACATGACCTGATGACGCAACTGCCATACTTGTTCTTTGGTTATTACCTTGACTCCCACTTTCAATCAAACCTCGCATTCGAATAAATAGACTTGTTTAAAATAAAAAAGGACGCAACTTGCTTACCCTGCTTTTACGGATAAGAAGGCGACCGGTTTCAGTTTCATCCTGCATTGTACCATTTGTGCGGGAAATGTGAGAGGGGTGGAATGTAAAATTTTCTGAAGCCACTACAACTTTCCTACAAAGAGAATCCACGAGAGTTTCGAGCATTGGGCACTGGATACGATCGTATCCAACCAGAGTAAAAGCAAGGCATGTATCGCGGCATTCATGAATTGTTGTTTATATGCAGCATTGGCGAAGACAACTGAACGATAAGTCCGATGTCGCTACTCCGTGTTTGCCTTTGAGACTCCGACCATCTCTAAATACTTTGCTTCATTGATATAATACTTATCCTTGTACTTAACGATAAAATCCTTATTTTCGAACCCGGTTTGATAGATCGTGTTATCGTCGGCATCCAAAAATGAAATTTGGCTCTCCCACGCCACGTAACGTAGAGAGCCGTTCGTTTTATTGATTGCTTCGCTCAGCGAAATGAATCCGGAAGGGACTTCGGTATCGTCGCTTCCGCAAGCGGTCAAATACATCATGAGAAACACGAGCATCGCCAGGCCTGCCCCGAAATATTTACCGCGCATGATTCGCCTCCCCGTATCCTTGCGCAACTCCCGTCCGTTAATAAGCAATCCCTACACGACAGCCTACATACTCCCGACTCTCCAACTGACCGTACGCGAACTGCGCCGTATCCCCCACCGTGATCCGTTCCCCGCCTTCCGGCAGTCTATCCCGCTCCACCCGATATCCGCCTACTGCTTCCCCGTCCGGCAAATACGTCGGGCAGACGATCGTCCAGTCCAGTTCCGATGCTTGCAGCAGCTCGTACACGCGTCGGTGCTCCTCGGCGGCGCGGGTCGATTTGCGTTTGGAGTCGCTCGATTGATAGCGCAGCAGCTCCGGCTCGGTGCGGCTTTGCAAAATTCCGGCGGTGCCGACCGTTACGATCCGCCGAATGCCGAACTCCCGCATGGCGTCGATGATGATCGGCATACTGTCGCTGAGCGTCGTTGTTTTGTCCGTATTCAACGCGCTGATCACAGCCTGCTGCCCTTCCATGACGCGCCGAATGTCCGCAGCGTTGCAGGCATTTCCCTTATTGACTGTCAGTCCTTCGCGGGCTCGAACCTTGCCTGGATCGCGCACGAGCGCCGTCACCTCATGTTCGTAGCGTAAAGCATGCTCAACGATCAAACTGCCGACTCGCCCGGTTGCGCCTAATATAAGAATACGCATACGTTCATCCCCTTCTATAACTACTCCAATACGAAATAATCGTCTTCAACCGTACCGTCAAAAGCCAACCACAACTCGTAATAGCCGATTTTTTTATCCTGATATCGAATAGGCATGTAGACTCTCACATGATTATAATTCAAATCCGGATAGTTCAAGTAACTGATGGAAACGGATTGGATCTTTAACACGAGCTTGGACGGATCAAAATTCGAAAAGTACTCCTCATATTCGTCCGGCTCCTCCGTTTTATAATTGTTCAGACTTAACCAAAAACTGTCATGGCATCGTTTTTCCACATCGTATTTGACCAACCACTCTTTAAGATCGTCTGCGCTGAACAGCACGCTCACTCCTTTTTCAACCGTTCATTTAATTTCCCGAATAAAAAGAGACCCTTCATCGAAATGAATGATCTCTTTTTATGCACTCTTCTCATAATCTATGTTAAGCCAAATCGAGACCAGCCCCAAGCCTTATTTATTCTTAGGCGATCCGCACTGCGGAACCGGTCATCATTCCGGCAGCGGGAAAAACGAGTGTCCTTTTGGGGGATGCGATGTCCTGTCTGCTCAATTCGAGCGTCGGGGCATGAACGCCGCGATGCCCTGCTCGCGAAGCGTGTGCAGCAGCGGGTCCCAGCCGTTCGTATGCAGCTTGACCGGCTTGTCTTGCGCGATGCGCTTCATCTGCTGCTCGTAATAACTCAACCCGATCATCGCGCCGAGTTTGCGGTCCAGCGAAGAGAAACCCGTCGTCAGCCGCTGCGTGTTAACCGTGTCGTAACGGCCTTCCAGTATGTGGTTCGGAATATCCGGTACCAGGGCCATCGGGCGCGCAATGCCGATCATGGAAGTCTTGCCCGCGGTCAGCGCTTCTTCCATGCCCGCCTGCGAGCGGAATCCGCCCGTGACGACGATCGGCACGTCGACGAGGGAGCGAATCCGCTCCGCATACTTCAGGAAAAAAACTTCGCCGCCGTCATCGGCAGACATTTTCGGATTTTCGTAGTTGCCGCCGGAAATCTCGATCAGATCGATTCCGCGCTTCGCCATTTGTTCGATGACCGCCAGCGAATCTTCTTCCGTGAATCCGCCTTCCTTGAAGTCGGACGAATTAAGCTTCAATCCGATCGGAAAATCAGCCCCCAACGCCCCGCGCATCCCGTCATAAATTTCGATCAGGAAGCGCATGCGGTTTTCACGGCTGCCGCCGTATTCGTCCGTTCTGCGGTTGTCCGCAGGCGACAAGAATTGGTTGACCAGATAACCGTGCGCGCCGTGGATTTGAACGCCGGTGAATCCCGCTTCTTGCGCAATCTGCGCGGTGGCGACGAAGCGCTTCACGATATTTTTCACCTCCGCGTTCGCCAATTCGCGTGGAGCCTTGAACGCACGTCCGTAACTTCCCCCCATCGGAATCGCGCTCGGCGCGACGGGCTGCTTGGACATCGTTCGCGGCGACTGCTTGCCCGGGTGATTGATCTGCATCCACAGATGGGTGCCGCCCTGTGTTCCCGCCTGCGCCCAACGCTTGAGCTGTTCCATATCGCGTCGATCCTCGATCGCGACGTTACCCGGTTCCCCGAGCGCGCCGCGATCCACCATGACGTTCCCCGTAATGACGATCCCGGTTCCGCCTTCGGCCCATTTTCGATACAGCTCGACATGCAGGCGATTCGGCGAGTTGGATCGATCCGCCATCGCCTCGCTCATCGCCGATTTGAAAAATCGGTTTTTGATTACCGCTCCGCCCGGCAAGGTTAGCGGTTGCGCAACTTTTAACATTGTATTCATTGTCTCTGCTCCTTTTAAACAAACGTAAATATTTGGACACTTGTCAAGATCTTAGACTCATGATAAGCTTGCTCCCGACCTTAGGCAAGATTCAAATTCGGGCAAATGTCCGGTTTTGGACAGATTGCGAAATATGCAAAAAAGGAGGCTGCCCCGTGAAAAGAGATTGGACGAAAAAAACGACCCGCGGCGCGCAGCGGACGCTGGATGCTTTTACCGCCGCCATGCTGGACGCCCTCACCGGCAAATCGTTCGAACAAATCACAGTGAACGAGTTGTGCGAGAAAAGCAATTATCCGCGCGCTACCTTTTATAACTACTTCGACGATAAATACGATCTGCTGCATTACATCTGGCACTGCCTGAATCGACAGATTCGTTTGGAGCAGTATGAAGAAACAGAACCGGAGCAGCGATTGTTCGTCTTATTCGACCGGGCTTACGATTTTATCGAAGCTCATCAAAGCACGCTGAACCGGATCATCAAGCATAATGCCAAAGAGAGCTTTTTATTGTTCCATTTCCGCGTTCAGTTGGGCGACCGGGTACGCGAAATGTTCGATCCGAATATTTGCCGCTACCGCGATCAAGTTCCGCACGAAATCATTGCCGACCATTATTGCAATACCGTGCTTTTGGTGCTCGAATGGCGATTCTTGCACGGCAATGACGGCTCCAAAGAAGATACGCTGCGTTACCTTGAACATCTGCTCGGCGCTTTGAACGCGAAGTCCTTGCATGAATTCTAGGCGTATGGCCGACAAAAAGGGACGCTTCCTGAACAAACGGAAACGTCCCTTTTAAAAATCTGCTTGCACTTTTGAGAATGATAATTCTACTATATTCAAAAAAATCCGGCTTATTTCGTCAGAAATCGCGTCGCGCTGTTCATGACGCGAACCAGCTTCTCTTTGTCGATCGCGGTTCGTCCCATCGCTCTGATGCCGACGGACAAAGCTTGCAAATATTCGGCCGTTTCTTTGGGCTCGCAGTCGGACGAAAATTCCCCTTCTCGCTGCCCCCAAACGATAATCCGTTCAAATAGCTCCTCCGTCGACGCAACGGAACAAAGGGATTTGACGTTGATTTCGGCATCGCGCGCGGCCAGTTCCGTCATCGCGTTCACGATCATGCAGCCGGACGGCGAATGTTCGGATTCGGCGATCATGAATCCAAATACGGATCGCAGCGCTTCGGTTGCCGTCCGGGCCTGCTTCGCTTGGCTATTCAGCGTCGTTTCGACTTTGCCGATATACCGGTCCATCGCTTGCAAGAACAACGAATGTTTGTCGCCGAACGTGTCGTATAAGCTTCTGCGATGAATCCCCATATGTTCGACGAGATCGTTCATCGACGTCTTCTCGTATCCCTGTTCCCAAAAAAGCATCATTGCTTTCTCCAATACTTCGTTGATCTCGAATTCCCTGCTCCTAGCCATAACGATCCCTCCCAAAATCAATGTATCATGTCGGGATCGATAAGTGAAGAATGAGCCGGTTCTGCCGATTCGGCTTTGGCAGGCCGATCCGACCGATGCGTTTTTTACGCCAAATCCGGATACAGCGCGGCTACGCCTCCGGCCAAACCCTGTTGAACCTGACGGCTTATGTCGTCCGCCACGATCTCGTAAAGCCCGGCTTCGATGCCGTCGATCGCGATGCGCGCAATATCCGCAGGCGACGACTTTGGCGCTTGAACCCCTGCGGTCATGTCCGTATCCATGAACCCCACGTGCAGACCGGTTACCCGGATATTTTTGGGCGCCAATTCCAGACGCAGCGCGTTCGTGACAGCCCATTGCGCCGATTTGGCGGCCGAATACGCGCCTTCCGAGCCAATGTTGACCCACGACAACGCGGACAGGATATTCAGAATCGAACCGCCGCCGTTTTGCTCGATAACCGGCGCGAAGGCGCGCATCATCGACAACGTTCCGAACACGTGCGTGTCGAATTCCACATGAATATCTTCCAACCGGCCCGCCAGCAGGGACGCTCCCGTCCACGATCCCGCGTTATTGATCAATACCGTGGCGTCTCTGGCGATCTCGACGGCAGCCGCGACCGATTCCGGGTTCGTGACATCGAGCCGAAGCGGAATCGCTCCCGGCAGATCGACCGACTCCGGGTTTCTTGCGCCCGCATAGACTTTTGCTCCTCTGGCCAGAAGTTCGAGCGCCAATTGTTTGCCCAGCCCGCGGTTCGCGCCGCTTACGATTGCTACTTGTTTAGAAAAATCCATTTTTCATCCTCCTTTTTAGAACGATTGTTCTCAAAATGTCAAAAAAATAAGCTTTTACTTCTGACGCAACAATTTCACCTATCGGCAACTGCGGCGTTACAGCTAGCCCGGCTTGCAGGCGTGTCTTTTCGTACGTAGTATATTCCTTTCGAGAACGATCGGTCAACTATTATTTTTTCTTCTTTTTCCCGACAAAAAACCGCAAGCCGGCTATAGATAGCTATAGCCGCTTGCGGTCGAAGTGAACGATCTTTTAAATTTTATACGCCTTCATCGCTTTGCGCAGCTCTTTCATCGAAGGACGCTTGCCGTACATCAGCACGCCCGTCCGGTAGATCTTGGCCGACAGCCAGCCGAAGAAGAAGATCGAAGCGATCAGCAGCGCGAGCGACAGCAGGATCTCCCAGAACGCGATCTCGCCCAGGCCGATCCGCGCGATCATCGTCGTCGGCGACGTGAACGGCACGAACGACGAGATTTTCATTAGCAGCGAGTTCGTGCTGTTAAGGCTGAAAATCCCGATATAGAACGCGGCCAGCGACAGCATGGTCAGCGGCGTCACCGCTTGGCCGAGGTCTTCGGTGCGGCTGACGATCGATCCCACGGCGGCATACAGCAGCGCGTACAGGAAGTAGCCGAGGATGTAGAAGACCAAGCCGTAACCCAGCACGTCCAGCGGCATTTGCGAGAAATCGAGATCGAAGCCGGCCAACACGTTGCGGTTATGCGGCAGCATCAGATTGATCGCGATCGTGACGCCGAACACCCCGATTTGCAGCAATCCGACCAGGAATACCCCGATGACTTTGCCGAACATTTGCGTCAGCGGCGATACGCTGGTGATCAAGATCTCCATGACACGCGAGCTTTTCTCCGACGTGACTTCCGACGCGATCATGTTGCCCGTCAGCATCGCCGAGAAGAAGAACAGCGTCATCAGCACGTAGACCGTGATAAAGTTCATCGGATTGAACTTGTCGCTTTCCGGTCCGTCGGTCGGCGGCGTTTCCGTTCCTGCCGATTGGTCGTAGCTGGTCGCTCCAAGCCGAACCGGCGTCGTGAGCTGCGCGATCTGTTCGTCGCTCAGCGCGCCTGCCGTAATAAACCGCGTTTTGGCACTTTCCAGCGCAGGTTGCAGTACAGCTTGCACGTCAGCCGGTACAGAACCGCTTTCGGAAACAAACTCAACGGCCGGGAACGCTCCGCCTTCGCTCGGTGCAATGGTCAAGTAACCTTTCAGCTCCTGTTCCTTCGCTTCCGTATTCAACGCAGCCGTATCCGCTCCTTGCAGAGTCACGATTTCAATCTCGTTACCCGGCAGCGCCGACACATAATCCTCAATCTGCTGCGTAATCTCCGTCTGTCCGCCGTCCGCGATGCCAATCTTATTCGCTCCGGCTTCGTCCCCGCCCGTAAACAACTGAATAAAGAACGGCACATGAATCCCGATCGTCATCAACAAAGCCAACAGAAGCGTCGTGATCACAAAAGACTTGGTGCGTACCTTGTTTTTAAACGTAAAGCCGATCACCGTTCCCAGTCTATTCATTGCGCTCACCTACCGATCGAATGAAGATTTGGTTCAGCGTGGGTTCTTTTACTTCGAAATGCCGGACCTCGCTTTGGCTCATCGCTGCCGTCAATACGGGCACCGCGGCCGATTCGTCCGAGATTCGCAGCAGATAGCCGTTCGGATCGCCTTCGACTCCCGTTACGCCGGGAATCGCATCCAGTCCTTCAACAGCCGATGCGGTTTTCAAAAGAATCTGCTCGCGCGGGAAGCCGTTTTTGATCTCGCGGATATCGCCTTGCAGCACGGTCTTGGAACGATCCAGAATCGTGATATTCCGGCACAGCTCCTCGACATGCTCCATCCGGTGCGTCGAGAACAGGATGCTTGCGCCTTCGTCCCGAAGTTCTTTGACCGCCAGCTTCAGCAGTTCGACGTTAACTGGATCGAGGCCGCTGAACGCTTCGTCGAGAATCAGGATTTGCGGACGGTGCACGACTGCCGCGATAAAGCCCATTTTCTGCTGATTGCCTTTGGACAGTTCTTCGATCCGTTTGTCGTAATACTCTTCGGCTTCGAACTTTTTCATCCAATACCGAAGGTTCTTGTCCGCTTCCGCTCCGTCCATGCCGCGCAGCTTCGCCAAATAGACGATCTGTTCGCTCACCTTGACCTTCGGATACAGACCCCGTTCCTCCGGCAGATAGCCGACCATACGCTGCACGTCGCCCCCATATGGACGTCCTCCGTATGTAATCGTCCCGTCATCGGGATAAATCAGACCCAGTACCATGCGCATGGTCGTCGTTTTTCCCGCGCCGTTGGCTCCGAGCAATCCGTAAATTTCGCCTTCCTTCACCCCGAGCGAGATTCGATCCACAGCCGTCTTATCGCCGTAGCGCTTCACTACATTTTGTAAAATCAGTCGATCCGTCATCTTCATCCTCCTTCTCCATGTTCGTGGATTTGTGGATGTCCGCAAAGCGTTATGGGCTCTTCTCTGGTTGCTGCTTCTACAAGGTGTCTACGGAAATGCCTCCGTTCATCCAATGCTCCATCATCTCGTCCAATTCCAGTGCGCGTACCCGAATCGGCTTGGTGCCGGCTTCTTCGAGCAGCGCCGCCGCGCCTGCATAATCCAGCGTAACGAAGCGCACCATGCCCTCCGACTCGATCGCGGATTCCACGACGGCCGGCAGCTCTTCCAACAGTTCGTCGTCGCGGGCAATCCAGATTTCCCGGCCGCGATCCAGCAAAGAATCTTTTTCGAGCATGCCGAGCGAACGCCCCTTTTCAACCAGAATCAGATAATCCGCCATCCGCCGAACTTCTTCCACGATATGCGTAGACATCAGCACGGTCGCGCCGTCTTCGTCCACGCAGCGGCGAATTTCGTTCATCATCGTTTTCCAGGCAAAAGGGTCAAGACCCGAAGAAGGCTCGTCGAGCAGCAGCAGCTTCGGCCTTGTCGCCAGCGCAACGGCAATCTCGAACTTGCGGCGTTGCCCCTTGGACAGCTTGTTTAACTTCTTGCCCCCCGGTACGTCAAAGCGATGCAGCAATTCTTCGTACCGCTGCCAATCCCATTTGGGGTACCAGGATGCCCGAAACTCCGCGACCTCGTCCATCTTGAGACCGTCTTCTTCGGCAATGAAGTTCTCCGGCACGTACGCGATCCGGGATCGAACCTCAACAGGCAATTCACCCGAATACGTCTCTCCGAACCAGGCCATCTCGCCCGAATCCGGGTGGATCAACTGAGTGGCCAGCTTCATCAACGTCGACTTGCCGGAGCCGTTGCGTCCGATCAGCGCCGTTACATAATTTTCGTACAGCTTGAGATCAACGGGGCCCAGCGTCATTCGGTCTCGTTTTTTCACGACGTTTCGCCATTCAAGCACTGCATGTTCCATCGCTTCCCACTTCTCCTTCATCCTCTGGTTGCTGTTTCTCGGCCCGGATCGGGAAGCTCTCCTCCAACTCCCTTTGCCGCATTTGTGCGCAAGGGGCTTTTTGGCAGGATTCCCGTCTATTTACGCTCCGCTTCGCGAAGCGTTTCATCCACCAACTGACGAAGCTCATCCGGCGCATAGCCCACCGACCTCGCCGTATCCATCAGCTCACGTACCGCTTCCAGCACGATCTGCTTTTTATAAGCTTCGCGATCATCCGTATCTACCTTCGTCACGAAGGTTCCGGTTCCTTGACGCGTGCGCAGCAGTCCTTCGTTCTCCAGATCCTGATACACGCGCCGAATGGTGATGACGCTGCATTTCAGGTCTGCGGAGAATTCGCGGATGGACGGCAGCAGCGTACCTTCGGCGATCTGCCCGGTCACGATGAGCGAGCGCAATTGCGTCTCTATCTGATGATATAAGGGCTCCGCGCTGCTTTCGTTGATTTGAACGGGTATCCGCATGACTTCACTCCTTTATGTCCCATGATGCTCATGCCAGGTTTCGTTTGGGCAATTTGATGACGAGGGCGCGATACGATACATAGATCGACAAGACTCCCGCCGCGAAAAACGACCATGCAATAGGCGAAAAGACGCCATGTTCCTTACTGATTCGCATAGTGCCTTCTACGATATGAACGCCCGAAAAATGCAGGATCAGCACAAGCAGCGTCAAAGCAACGACCAACACCAGACTGTACCAGAAATAAGCCTTCCCGCGTACCGACAGCTCAAGCACGACGTAGGCGCTGTTGCTGATGAGACCAAAACCTGTCCATAGCAACGCAAAAGCAACAAAAGCGCCCGGGTCCAACTGTTCGCGAATTCCTGAATGCAAGGCATACATTAATCCAAACAACAAAATACCGTTAAATACCGTCGCCAACGCCAGTTGCTGGCAGCGAGCCAATGCAATGACCTTAGGAGAGATCGGCAGCACGCGGTAATAAGCCAGCATCTGCGTGTACGAATCTTCCGCAAGGAACTTCATCATGCGTCTGGAAAAATAATATCCGGTCATCGACGCGACGGCCCAAAAAAACAAATCGGCGACAAGCGAAAACCTCGCTTCCTCGGAGATCATCGAAACCATAAGTCCGCTAAAAAAGGCCATGTACGCAATAAATAAAGTCGAAGCGGTCAGATAATACCGATCGATCTTCAATTCCCGAACCACGATTCGCCAAGCCTGATTCCAGATTCTGTCCACCCCTTACCTCCGTTCTGCTCTACGCCGCACAGTGATGCAACAAGCCTTCGCAATCTGTGCTCCTGTATATATCAATAAGCACAATTTAACCGAATTATTTCTTTTCGTCAAGCCACCCTTTCGGCAACCAAAAAAACCGTCCTCCCGGCATAGAGCCGAAAAGGACGGTCGAGAATGTTCGATAACAGGTATTTCGCATATTGCCGATTTTGATCGTTTTGCCTGCGTTGGGTCGCAAGGCAAAGGCATCTTCACGATAAATCCGGTTACGGCCTAAGCCGCCTGAAACTTTTCCTAGGAAGCGGACGAGTTGAGCTTGCCCATCTCGTTCTCCACCACCAGCGTCAATTCTTCCTCGTAGCCACCCATAATGTGATACTTCCGAACGTATTCTTTTACGAATTTCTTCGGATCACTCGGACGGAAAATACGAGTCATTTCCCGCAGACTTTCCTTGACTTCGTTATGACCTTTGGTCGCCATCATAATTCCCTCCCGGAACGTATTTCGTTATCGAGAATGTCAAAAAAATCTGCTGCCGACAGACGCCCCTTGAGGTTATCGCCTTGTCCGCCGCGCTCCGTTGCCTAGTGTTACGGCCAACGACGGTGTCGCCGCGAAGCTAAACATCCACCTAACTTCTTAGATACCCGACGAAATGCTTACTGAATCACTTCCGGTTTGCCCTTTCTTCTCTCTCTTTGGCCGGATGCGACTCTCCTCCAAACGAAAAACGAAGCTAATGAACAGATTTTAAGAAGATGCTTACTTACGAGTATAACATTTTTCGACGAAATTGGATATGAAACGCGAGCAACGATCACATTTGTATTTTCCTTTATCTCGTTTCAAGTTCTTTACGAACTTATACCTATAGACGCTGAATGTTCGGAAAAGGTTGCGGGGGGAGGCGCGGGAGCGAGTCCGTTTCGACCTTCGCTTGGTTCGTTTTCCTCCCCCTCTGACTGGAATAAAGGATTTAGAGGAAGGGGAGGAAAGCCAAAGGCGCTACGGTTCGAAACGGACTCGCTCCTCGGGGTGTAGTTGGGAGAGGGGCTTAAAGAGTCAAATCTTAAGGGATTAACGGCTTGAGGCATTGAGACATTGAGACATTGAATTTTGGGTGGTTTGTCTTTCGTATCACGAAACTGCAACGTAGCTGGAAGCGAGAAGACGGAGAGAGAAATTCAGGTCAAGACGCCTTTGAACTCGGAAAATTCCTTATTCAAATCTATTCCATTTTCCGAGTGAGACAGCGAATTGAACGAATTTCTCTCGCAGTCTTCTCGCTTCCCCCACCAAAGCAACTTTCTCGAAAGTGTGAATGTGGGAGGAAAGTTGATATGATAGGATCATCTCGCAATTCCCAGGGAGGAAACTATGCAAGCGCAGGAACCAAACGTGCTGATCCTGTATGCCAGTTACGGCGACGGACATTATCAGGCAACCAAGGCACTGGAGAAAAGTCTCCATGAACGCGGCATTCATCAAGTCAAAATGCTGGATCTGATGGCCGAGGCACATCCGAAGCTGAATGATTTGACCCGATTTGTCTATATGCAAAGTTACCGAACGATTCCGGGCCTGTACGGCCTTGTCTATAACATGACCAAAGATATGAAAGCCGATAAGCCTTTTGCCCATATTCTGCATGCTTTCGGCACGCGCAGGCTGGAAGAATATCTGAAAACCGAGCGGCCGGGAGTCGTCATTCATACGTTCCCGCAGATGGTTATGCCGAAGCTTCGGCGCAAGATCGGGATGGATATTCCGATCGTTAACGTCGTGACCGACTTTGATTTGCACGGCCGTTGGCTGCATCCGGACGTGGACCGGTTCTATGTCGCGACGGAAGAAATGCGCCAGGAAGCGGCCGCGATCGGGATCGATCCGGAACGGATTACCGTCAGCGGAATCCCGATCAAAGAAGGCTTCGGATTCGGCGCGGCAAAAAGCGCTTCTGCGTCCGACGCAGAAGTTATGGGTGCAAGCGCCGATTCGAGCGAAAAGGAAAGCGAAGCGTCGACAGCGTTGCCGACGCTTCCCAAATCCGGTCAATCTGCACCTTTCGCAGAATCGCACGCGCTCGAATTTGCCGCAGCCCGCGCGCTGCGTATGGGCGAATCGCCCGTGCCGGGCATTTCGCTTGATCCCGCGCGCAAAACGGTGCTGCTCATGGCCGGAGCGTACGGCGTCATGCTGGGCTTGCGCCGCGTCTGCGACCTGCTGCTCGAACAAGACGATATCCAGATCATCGTCGTTTGCGGACGCAACGAAGAAATGCGCACCGGCCTTGCGCAGCAATACGCCAACAGCGAGCGTATTCAGGTGCTTGGCTTCACTGACCGCGTCGCCTCGCTTATGCGCATGAGCGACTGCATCGTGACCAAGCCCGGCGGCATCACGCTCGCCGAATCGCTCGCCTGTCGGCTCCCGATCTTCCTGTTCCGCCCCGTGCCGGGGCAGGAACGCAATAACGCCGTCTATCTGGAAGCGCAAGGCGCCGCCTTCGTCTCCCGCACCGCCGAAGAGCTGGCTACCCAGATCGCCTCTCTGCTAGGCGACCCGATCAAACTTCAAGCCGCTCGCGACCGCGCCGCAGCCTTAGGTCATCCCCATGCGTCCGACGAAATCGCCGACGATCTGATCGCCCGCTATCTGAGCAATCAACCCGCGGATATTTCGGGCTGACCCAGCCGAACATCCCCGCTCTCATCGTGACTTGATCGATGCAGCACCGCCGGCAACTTTTTCTCCGTCCCCCACTGCTCCAGTCCGGCCCTATCGACATAGGCCGAACTGGAGTTTTTATTTTCGGCACGCTTCCCTGACTCCGGCCAGTCCCTCACATCCCGCCACATTCTTCCTTCTAATCTCTTTTTCCCTCTTTTTTCTTCCCCCAAAAAAGAGCCTTCCTTTTTTTCGGAAAGGCTCCCGTGCTTTTTGCCGTTTCGCCAAGGAGAGGTGCAGCCCGCGGAGGGGGAGTGTCGCGAAGGTCGCCTTTGAGATCGAAGATCGAGACAGCGACCGGAGCGATACTCCCCCTCCGCATCCCGGGCGCAGCCAATCCCTCGCGAAACGCCACGGCAAAAAGTCAAAGCCTTCCCGAAAACGATCGGGAAGGCTCTCTTTTAACTCAACTTATACACCCGCGCCTCGTAAGGTCGCAGGTTCAAACTGTACAGTTCCTCGCCGTCGATCGGCTCGTAATTCGAAATCAGCAGTTCTTCCTTCATTCCCTGCAAATCTTCCGGCCACTCGAACGTCGGCGCGCCGCTGAAGAAGTTCAGAATGACGAGCAGCTTTTCATCTTCCCAATTCCGTACGAACGCATAAATTTCCTCATGCACCGGCAGCAGCAAGCGGTAATCGCCGTAGACGATAACCTCGTGCTTTTTGCGCAGTTCGATCAGTTTGCGGTAATGGTGGAAGATCGAATCCGGATCGCGGCGCGCCGCTTCAACGTTAATCTTGGGATAATTCGGATTAACGTCCATCCAGGGCTGACCGTCCGTGAAGCCCGCGTGCTCCTCGACGTTCCACTGCATCGGGGTACGGGCGTTATCGCGGCTCTTTTTCCAAATCCGCTGCATGACTTCTTTCTCGTCCATCCCTTGCTTCATGCACTGCTTATAGTAGTTCAAGGTCTCGACGTCCCGATACTGATCGATCGACGGGAAGCTCACGTTGGTCATGCCGATCTCTTCGCCTTGATAAATGTACGGCGTCCCTTGCAGGGTATGCAGGAACGTGGCCAGCATTTTCGCCGAACGCACGCGGTAATCGCCGTCGTTGCCGAAACGCGATACCTGGCGGGGTTGGTCGTGGTTGCTCATGTAGTTGGCGTTCCAGCCTTTTTTGTGCAAAACGGTCTGCCAGCGGCTCATGATCTTTTTCAGATCGATCAGCGTCCACGGCTTGATATCCCATTTGCCCGTACCGCCCGATTTCGCGTCCAGGAACATGTGCTCGAACTGGAAGATCATGTCCAGCTCATTGCGGCCTTCCCCGACGTAATCGAGCGCTTGCTCGGGGCCGAGACCGGACACTTCGCCCACGTTCATGATGTCGTAAAAGTCCAGCACGTCTTCGTTCAGCGTCCGCAGGAAGTAATGCACTTTGTCCAGATTGGAGAAGAAGTGGTACGCCTGCACGACCGGAAGGTTTTGCGGGTTGTCCGCGTTAGGCAAGCCTTCGGCCTTGACGATATGCGAGATCGCGTCGAAACGGAAGCCGTCCACGCCTTTTTCCAGCCACCACTTCACCATGTCGTGCAGCTCGCGGACCACCTCGGGATTTTCCCAGTTGAGATCCGGCTGTTCCTTCGCGTAGAGGTGCATGTAATATTCCTGCGTCCGTTCGTCAAACTCCCATACGGAGCCGCTGAAGTACGATTCCCAGTTGTTCGGATAACCGCCGTTCTCTTTCGGTTCGCGCCAGATGTAATAGTCCCGCTTCGGATTGTCTTTGGAGGACGAAGATTCGATAAACCATTCATGCTCGTGCGAGCTGTGGTTGAGTACCAGGTCCATGATGATGCGGATATTGCGGGCGTGCGCTTTTTGCAGCAGTTCGTCGAAGTCTTCCATCGTGCCGTACTTGCGGTCGATGCCGTAATAGTCGCTGATATCGTATCCGTTATCATAATCCGGCGACGCGTAGATCGGACAAATCCAGATCGCGTCGACGCCGAGTTCCTGCAAATAATCCAATTTCTCGATGATGCCGCGCAGATCGCCTTTACCGTCGCCCGTCGTGTCTTTGAAACTGATCGGATAGATTTGGTAAATGACGCTTTCTTTCCACCATTTTTTATTCATGAATTCACCCCGACGCGAATAGTAGTACCTTGTCAACACCAAAGGCAAGGTTACGTTCCCCTGAGATTTCGTACCTAACCCGTGTACGTTTCAGGAAAACGCAATCCTCCGATTAAGAGTTGAAAGGGTGGTCGTGTAGCCGAACCGTGCGTTTGTGTTTGCCGTCTATCCTTATTGTAACCATGTTAGGGGCAGGTTCTTTCAAAAATTCAGGAAGTGAGCGAAAAATGACGGAGGAAATCGTTCGGCGGTATCAGAACTTTCCTAATAATGGGCGCGTTCATTTTTGAAAGAGGAGGCGCTTGGATGGGAAATGCGAAAAAAAGCTGGCGACGAATCGGAGTGTTTTCGGGGATGTTCGTTCCGGTAGCAGTTGCTTGGTTGTTGTGGCATCATCATACCTCCTACACGCCCACCCCCGAGCTTTATCGCCTGGGACAGAGCTTGCCGACGGAGGAAGGAAGCTATTTTCTGCAAACGGACGGGGAGCGAACCTTTTTCATCGATCAGCAGGCGGGGCGGCGCATTTATGCCATGAACGCGCAGGGAGATGAGGTTGAATTGATCTCGGACCGGCCGGCTCTGCAGATTCTTTTGCATGAAGACTGGCTTTATTATACGAATCGCGACAAGGACGGCGGCATTTATCGGATGGGCAAAAACGGACAGAATCGCGAAAAGCTCGTCGACTCCTCCTTTTCCAGCCTCATCGGGGTTGCGAACGGACAGCTTTATTATCTGGACAGCGACGAAAATTATGCGCTTAAGCATGTGGATCTCCAGTCGGGAGCGATCGGAACCTTAACGAAAGACTGGATCGGTCCTGCCCAAATTCATGCCGGAAAGTTGTATGTCGTAAACCACTCCGAAGATTGGAACCTATACGTGATGAATCTGGACGGAAGTCGGGCACGGGAATTGATTGCGCAAAGCGTATACCAGTTCTTTTTCACTTCAAAAGGAATCGTGACGCAGACGGAACGGGGCGAGATCGATCTGCATCGGCGCCAAGCGAACGGGGAATACCATACGGTTCGGCTGATCGATTACGCGGCAAAAGTCTCGATCGTCAAAGATCGCCTGCTGTACAGTCTCGATAACGGGGTCATGTACCAAGCGGACCTCCCCGATAAAAAGCAGAAAACTATGCCCTCGACAAACGACGTGCCCGAGCCGCTGCTCCAGCCTGATCCTCCCGTGTTTGGAGCGTTTTTCGTCGTTGGCGATTGGCTGTATTACTACGATTCGATGAACACGTCCGCCAAGCTGCATCGGATCAGGTTGCCGAAATGATCCTATTTTTCAAGTCAAAAAGGACCGGCTTCCCTCTTCATGAGAGAAATCCGGTCCTTCTGATTGAACGGCATTATTTAAACCGCGCTGCCTACGCTCTTTTTCGAAGCGTCCGCCGAGGAAGTTTCCTGCGTCGCAGCTTCTTCCGCACCGCCGAATACATCGTCGTCCGACGTGACTTTGAGATGACCGTTCTTTTCGCCCAATCCGTTAAAGAGCAGGTTCATGATAATCGCCGTGAAGCTGCCCGCGATGATGCCGTTGTCCACCAGGATGCGAAGCTCTTCCGGCAGTCCCGCGAACAGTCCCGGCACGACTGATACGCCGAGTCCCATGCCCACGGAGCAAGCGATGATGAACAGGTTTTCGTGGCGGGACAGATCGACCTGATCGCCCAGTACGCGTATGCCGGACGAAAGAACGAGACCGAACAACGCGACCATAGCGCCGCCGAGCACGGAATGCGGAATCAATTGTGCGGTAGCCGCGATCTTCGGAATAAAGCCGACGATCACCAGCAGAATACCCGCCACGGCAACGACGTCACGAGTCTTCACGCGGCTCATTTGCACGAGGCCGACGTTTTGCGAATAAGTCGTGTACGGGAACGAGTTGAAAATGCCGCCCAGCATGATCGCCAAGCCTTCCGCACGGTAGCCGCGCGCAAGCTCTTTGGAGCCGATGTCCCGGCCGACGATACGTCCCAACACCATGAATACGCCTGTCGACTCGACCACACTGACGATCGCAACGAGGATCATGGTCAGGATCGCGCTGAGGTTAAAGACCGGAGCCGCGAAATGGAAAGGCGTGATCGCATGGAACCAGCTTGCGTTCGCGACCGGGGAGAAGTCTACTTTGCCCATGAATGCCGCGACGACCGTACCGACTACAAGGCCGACCAGGATCGATATCGAACGAATGAATCCGGTCGAGACGCGGTTGAGAATCACGATGAAGATCAGTACGCCGAAGCCGAGCGCGATGTTCGACAAGCTGCCGAAGTCTTCCGCGCCTTGACCGCCGCCCAGATTCGTCATGGCCGTCGGGATCAACGTCACGCCGATGATCGTCACGACGGAACCCGTCACGATCGGCGGGAACAGACGAATCAACTGACCGAACAGGCCGGAGAATATGAAGATGAACAAACCGGAAGCGATGATCGCCCCGTAAATGGCCCCGATGCCCATGCCCGGCGCGTTGCCGATCATGATCATGGGCGAGACCGCCTGGAACGCGCAGCCCAGCACGACCGGGAGCTTAATGCCGAACAGTCGATTGCCCCATACCTGCATCAGCGTCGCGACGCCGCACGCCAGCAGGTCGATCGCGATCAGATACGTGAGCTGCTCTTGGGTCATGCCGATCGCGTTGCCGACGATCATCGGCACGACGATCGCGCCCGCATACATCGCGAGCACGTGCTGCAAGCCGAGCGAGAAAGTTTTCGCCGGGTGGCGGTGTTTTTGGAAAATGCGGTCCGAACTCATAAAACGTGATTCCCCCTAGAATAATTGAAGTCGAAACGGATAAAGCTTGTTGCGGGTTACAGGATTGAGAGCGATTTAGTGTACGGTTTCTTCGGTTGCGAACGTCACTTTGCCGTCCGCGAGCGAAGCGATCCGAACCAGCGATTCCACTCGGTAACCGGCTTCTTTAATACGCTGAGCGCCGCTCTGGAACGACTTTTCGATCACGATGCCGATACCGGCCACCGTCGCTCCGGCTTGCTCCGCGATGCGTGCCAGACCAAGCGCCGCTTCGCCGTGAGCGAGGAAGTCGTCGATGATGAGCACCCGGTCGTTCGGGAAAAGGAATTTTTTCGATACGGTCACGTCGTTGCTTTGCTCTTTCGTGAACGAGTAAACCTTTTCCACGTAAATGTCCTCCCGCAGCGTCAGCGACTTCTGCTTGCGCGCGAAGATCATCGGCACTTCGAGTTCCAATGCGGCCATGATCGCCGGAGCGATGCCGGACGATTCGATCGTCAGCACTTTGGTGATGCCTTCGGCTTCGAACAAGCGAGCGAACTCTTTGCCGACTTCTTTCATCAACACAGGATCCATCTGGTGGTTCAGGAACGAATCCACTTTCAATACTTTCTCGCTGAGCACGATACCTTCGCTCAATACTTTGTCCTGCAATAATTTCATCATTAGTTCCCCCCGGATGTCTGGTATAAGGCGATTGCCCAAAGCGGAAACGCAAAAAAGCCCGCCTCTCTCCCGGTGCGGAAGAGAAACGGACGATGGAAGGAACGACTGCGGATCTTGGAAAAAGATCAAGCCCGGCAAGGGCGAAAGCTTCCGTTCGAATGGCGGGTACATCCTGCGCAAGTGCCGAAGACTCACTGTGCGAGGCATGCTGCCAGATTCGAAGGGGTTAGCGCTATTCGCAAAACGCCGGTAAACCGAAGCGGCGAACGCTTCGGGCAGTCGTTTTCCGTAGTCCGATCGTTCCGGCGACCGGGTAGAGACATGCGGGCCGATTCCCGCACCTATACGAAAAACAGAATAATGGTTGAAGTATACTCCGAATCGGTAAAAATGAAAAGTGAAAATTACATGAAACGTGAGTTTTCATTTTGGGAATTTGGTGTACAATGGAAAAAACGTATTACATATTCAATCGACTTCAAACGACCCTTTCAACTAACGAGGAGGAATTTTCATGGGAATCGTCAAGGAATTCAAAGAGTTTGCGATGCGCGGCAACGTCATCGACCTGGCGGTCGGCGTCATTATCGGGGCAGCGTTCGGCAAGATCGTCACGTCGCTCGTCAATGACATCATCATGCCTCCGCTCGGAAAAGTGATGGGCGGGATCGATTTCGGCAGTCGGTTTTGGAATCTCGATCCGGACATCACGATGGCGGACGGTTCGCCGATCCGCACGCTGGCTCAAGCCCAGGAAGCCGGAGCTTCGGTCATCGCGTACGGACAGTTTGTCAACAACATCATCGACTTTTTGATCGTGGCGTTCTGTATTTTCATTCTCGTGAAGGGCATTAATATGCTCAAACGGAAAGAACACGAGAAGCCGGCACCGGAAAAGACGACGCGCGAGTGCCCGCGCTGCCTAAACGAAATTTCCGCCAAAGCCAGCCGCTGCCCGCAGTGCACGTCGGAGCTGGAGCCGGAGAAGGTCGGGGCTTGACTTGGATGCTAATCGCTTGACCTGATCGGACAATCGCAATCCGGAGAAAACAACGCGTAACGGATCGACATGACGCTTAGCGGCCCGAATCGGGGAATTGAGATTTGTAACGGAACGAGATGACGCTTAGCGGTGAAAAAGCTGATTTCCGTGCCGATTTCATCCGTTTTTCCGTTTTAAGCGTCCCTACGATCCGTTACGGAATGCGAATCACGAAAATGAGCGTTCTAACGGACATGCGATCCTTTAGCCGCCGATCATGGATTAAGGCGAGCGAGGTTTAGGCGATAAAGAGCCGTTCGTTTCGCGCTGCAACCTCTAATGCTACAGGGTCAAGATACTCGGATATTCGGATTCCAAAAGAAAAGCTCAAGGCATCTTCTTTCGCGGAAGATACCCTGAGCTTTTTTGTTTGCAGGTATGCGCGGGATGACCCGCTACGTAAAAAGGGGCTTTTGAAAGTGTCAGACATGGAAATACCTGCAAATATCCAGTTAATTCACAACAGATCGTGATGCATTTGAAAATAAGCGCATATATACAGTTATATTAGGCAAAAGGCTCTGATAGCTTGCCGATAGCGGAAATTAACTGGATATATGCAGGTATTTATTTGAAATTTCGACATGCGAGAAAATTAACTGGATATATGTTGTTATTTTTGGTTTAGAGCGAGAGCAGGTCGCCGGGAAGCGGTGAGTGAATGGCAGTTTGATCTGCCGCTCAATATTAAAAGAAGAGCGGCCTGACGACTTAGCGTTGGGAACCCTTCTTGAAGCGTGAAGGGTTCCCGCGTGGATCTCCTCCTTCCTAAATACGAAGGAGGAGATCCACGCTAGTACCTTGTCAACGCTAAAAGTAAGGCTATGTTCGACTGAAACGCACCTAAAACGTGTGCATTTCAGTCAAACATGACCTCTGATTAAGAATTGACAAGGTATTAGATAGGTCTGTTGCGATCCGGAAGAAGATTGGCTACGATCGAATTCAAATCATGATCGTCTTTCGTCTTCTCTTGGCCCGAGTCCACTTCGCGGATCCGAATCCAGCGGTAATCGGCGGACGGGTCAAGGGGTTTGAAGACCAGCTGCGCAGGGTCGTCCAAACGTACCTTGTATCCCATTCGGGCAAACATCTGCACGAACTTTTCTTCGCCGGGTTCTTCGCCTTTGCCGACTATGATCAAGCCTCTGAGCTGCTTGGGCTCGTCTCCGTGCATAATTTCAAAATGTACGATACATTCCATAATCCTTCATCCTTTCCGAACTGAGCTTTCACACCGACTTTGAAACATTTTTCACATCTATACCTGTCCATACGTATCATCTTGCAAAACGTTGCAAAAATCAGAAAACAGACGTCAAAACGTCAAACTTCTACCCATGCGGCAGAAGTTTGACAAGGCAGTAACGCCGATTCCGAACCTATCCAATTCGATTAAATCTGTTCCGACGCGCAGTGGGGACACCATTTGGAGCCTTTCGGCAGCCCGCTTCCGCAGACCTGGCAGCGCACGACTTCGCCGACGGGACGACGGACGATTCGTTCATCATCATCTTGTCGGTCAACTCCGCGATCCCAGGAAGCGATCAGGCGATCCAGTTCGTCCTGGCGCTCCTTTTCGCGTTCCTCCCGCTCGCGCTGGCGCCGCTCATGCTCGGGATCAACAGTCGGCTCTGGATTTTCTTCATGAGAATCCGGGCCTGGTCGCGTATCGGCCTCGACCGAATCTGCACGCTCGCGATCTTCGTTCATTTTACGACGCTCGCGGATGCGAATTTCGCGCAGTTCGCGACGCTGACGCTCTTCGCGTTGTTCACGTGTTTCCTCAGCCTCTTCGTAGCCGCCGGCTCGATCCTCTGGAGTCGACATATACGAATCCGGTTCATCGGCCTGGCCCAGTTCGAAGCGCTTCGTTTCAAACTGCTCATCTTCGTCCTCTTCGCCGAACGATTGCGCAGCCGGCACGCGCTCTTGCGCCGGTTCCTCCGAATAGGCCTCTGCATTTGCGTGATAAGCATACCCGCTGTCAGCGCCTGCATCATCGGAGCGATAGGTCTTAACCTCTTCTGCATCATGGGCTGGATCGTAGAACGGTTCAGCCTCGCGATCCTCTTCGAGTTCAAAATCCGGATCTTCAACCAGATCGTGAACAGCTTCCGCTTCGACACGAGGTTCATCGGAAGCTTTGCGCAGTTCTACATGCCCCCCCGGTGTATCTGCCGTACCGGCTGCATCAGGCAGGGGTTCTTCCGCGGCGCTTCCCCATTGCCGTCCGCAATGAGGGCAGGATACGGCCTCGGCATCCAGACGCGCTCCGCATTCGCACAGTTGTTCGTTACGCAGATCCGCAATCCGCGACCGCAGTTCTGCAATCTCCTCGGTCAACAGATCGCAGGCGGTGCACAATTCCAAAATCTCTTCTTCCGCAGGTGCTGTATTTCGTTTGCTATAATTTTCGTAAAAGACCTGCCCCATGCGCAAATAATGCACTTCGATCTCACGCTGAATGTCCGAGATATGGCTGTTCAGTTTGCCGATCTCCACCGCGCTCTGGGCACGTTCGGAAGCCCGTCCGGCCCCGTCCCTGATCCGCTGCAAAAAATTCAAATTTGTCTCCTCCTCTATCCCGGCCTCTTGCGGCTCTCCACGGCCGGAATGGCCGACGTCGCACGCTCCCATCGTCATACTCGCGATTGCGGATTCGTTCCCCCGCTTATTCGGTTACATGAATAAGGCAGGTATTCGCAGTGGAATGCCGAATGTTCAAAAGCGCACGGTCTTTCCGGCCTTCAGCCTATTTAGGCCATGCAGTGCCCTATGCTTGTCAGTTTACAATAGATGCGCCGTTCCCACAATCCGACACCATTTCAGGAGTAGATCAACTTGCATAAACCGCTTAACGATTTAACATCTTCCATGTCAGGCAAAACGCAACCAGACTCGACACGACGCGATGTACGAACAGAACCTTTTTCGCATCAGGATTCACCGGACAAAGCCGAGCGCGAAGCCCTGCTTCTGGCCGCTTGCGATCCCGAAGACGGGAGTTTGTTTCCCGATGGAGAATGGGTGCAGCCTCCCTTGCTTTACCAGCACGCTCTTCGGAAGCTTCAAGACGAAATCGAAAGCATTCGCCAGGAATGGAAAAGCGCGGAAGGCTTTAGCCCGATCGAACATATCAAGACGCGCATCAAGGAACCGTCCAGCATCTTGAACAAGTTGGAACGCCTTGGCGCGGACGCGGACGCTGAACAGATGGCCGACCAGGTGCACGATATTGCAGGCATGCGCATCGTGTTTCCTTTCGTAACGGATGTCTATCTGCTGCTTGAACGAATCTGGCAAAGTCCGGAGCTGCATATTCTATGGATTCGCGATTATATTATGGAGCCGAAGTCTAACGGTTATCGCAGCCTTCACGTGCTCGTATCCGTTCCTATCATATTGGGGGGCGCAGAGTTCCGGGTTCGCGTCGAAGTGCAGATGCGGACATTGGCCATGGACTTCTGGGCCAGCCTGGAGCATATCCTGCTTTACAAATACGACCGCAGAGTGCCGGAGCATCTGGAACAAGAGCTCGCTTCTGCCGCCGGAGCCGCCGGAGAACTGGACCACAAAATGCTGGCGCTGCGCAGCGAAGTGCTGTCCCTGAGCGACGAGGACGAACGATCGGGAAAGTAAAAAGAACCTTTTCCAAGTGCCTTCGAACCCAACTTTGCCTCAGTTTCTATTTATCGATCAAACGGAAAATGACCTCGAAAACCATGCAAGCATGGAGATCAAGGTCATTTTTTAATATCGAAAATCCGTTCCTGCCCGGAAAGTCTCGTTCGTCCCAAGAACCATTGCAACTCACTTGCCGCTGTTCAGGTTGCTCTCGTCGAGATACTCTTCCAACGACAATCCGCTGGCATGCACGGCTTCGGCCAGTTCTTTGCCCACGTAACGGATATGCCAAGGCTCGTACGAATAACCGGTCTGCTCTTCTTTGCCTTTGAGATAATGCACGATGAAGCCGTAATCTTGGGCATGGTCAGCCAGCCAACGGCCTTCCTCCGTATCGCCGAAGGTTTGTTCCAGATCGTTGTTTACGCTGAGCGCGGACACGTCCATCGCAAGTCCCGTCTGATGCTCGCTCGTGCCGGGAAAAGCGCTGACTTTGGCCGCTTCTTCTTCGCCCTTGATCGAAACATTGCGGTCGTAAATGTTCTTTTGACGCGCATACGAACGGTAGCCGGATACGGCATACAGTTCGATATTCGCTGCCTTCGCTCCTTCAAACAACTGCTCCAGCGCTTCTGCGGCTTCTTTGCGCAGATGGCTCTTCTCCTGCGCTTCCGCGTCCCCGTACGAAAACGGCACGTCCGGAATGACCAGATCGGAAGGCTCGTAGCCGTCCGGCAAATAACGCTGTTTATTCACGACGACGCGCATCGAAGTTGAATTGGTGATTACATCCTTGCCGTCCTTTTGTTCAAGCGTAGCCTGAAGCGAATCCGCCGCAAACGGGCTCGGCTTACTCGTCTCTTGCGCATTGGCTTGTTCGCCGGACGGCTGCTGCGCTTCCCGGTCCGGCTTATTCGTTGCTCCCGCATCTCCGCAAGCGCTGAGCAATCCGGCTGCCAGTGCCGTTCCCATTGCAACGGCTACCCACCTGGACATCTTATGTGTAGTCATGTTGGTTCCTCCCTGCTGTCTTGCTCTGCTCCGCTGTTTCTGGTCTCGTCTCATTTAATTCTGCTTCCCTATGCGCGCCCGCATTGCCCGGCGCAGCTCCGCAAGCACAGCCTGTGCCGGAGCCTCGTCCGGCAGCAGCGACAGGTCGCAAAGCTCCTGCGAGGCCGCTTCCCTGCCGGATTCGGGCGCTTCCGGCAATCGGCCGTGCTCGTGCAGCACGCCCTTCTCCGCCGCCGAGGCGATCCACTCGGCGATCTCCCGGCCGCCGCCTTCGGAGGCGGCGCGGGGCGCGGCCTTCGGCGCCTCGTCCGGGGCGACTGCCCAGCCGTCGCCCCACGCGGCCAGGGCCGCGTTAACCAGCTCGCCGGGATCGATGCCGGCGAGCGTCAGCCCGAACGCCAGACGCGTTCGGGCTGCTTCGGCCGCCGCTTGAAGGGCGGCCGGCACTTCCGGGCCGCCGCCCGCTTCCGCGGCGGCCAGCTCCCAGGCGGCATCGCCGCCGTCGAACGGAAGCTCCGTTCGGACGAACGGCAGTCCGGCGTCGTTCGTCTCCACGGCAACGTGAATGCCGGCCGCCCCGTCCTCGGCATCCGGATCGCGGTCACGGGATGCTGCCGCAAGACGAGACGACCCGGCTTCGGCAGAAGCAGGCTTTCGCTTGCCTCCGGATCGGCCGGCAAGCCGTATGATCTGCTCGCCGCATTGGCCGAGCAGGTCATACAGGCCGACTGCCGAGCGCCCGGCCAAGCGCTGCCACTCCGCCCGCTGCTTCGCCGTGGCGGCATGCAGCGGAATCTCGACTTGGCGAGAATCCCGGCCTTCCTCGATCACGGCGATCAGCAATCCGGGTTTCGCCTCTAATTGTACTACGTGCAGGCTGTTCATCTCTATATAACCCCTCTTCGCCGGGCGCGCATCCGTCATTTCTGCCGTCTATGCCCCCGGACGCCTATGCGGCGCTTACTGAATCTGTTCGCCTTGCAAAGACACAAGCGTACGCAGCTCTTCGTTGGACATCTCCGTCAACCAGCGTTCTCCGGTTCCCGTGACGCGCTCGGCCAGCGTTCTTTTATTTTCGATCATCTCGTCGATTCGTTCTTCAAGCGTTCCTTGGCAGATCAGCTTGTGCACCTGCACCCCGCGTTTCTGCCCGATTCGGAACACGCGGTCCGTTGCCTGATTTTCGACGGCCGGGTTCCACCAACGGTCAAAATGCACGACATGGTTCGCGCGCGTCAAATTAAGTCCGAGTCCGCCCGCTTTCAGCGACAAGATAAACGCGTTCGCGCCTTCGCCCTCCTGGAAGCTTGAAATCATGCGATCCCGTTCTTCTTTTTTGACGGCCCCGTGCAGGAACATCGGCTCTTCGCCGTACCGTCGATTCAACTCCTCGGCCAACAATTTGCCCATTCGCACGTACTGAGTGAAGATCAGCACCGATTCCCCGTTTTCCCGAATCCGATCAAGCAGCTCGACCAACTGCATCAGTTTGCCCGACTTTTCGGCTTTGAAGCCGCCCGTATGCTCCCGAATCAACGCAGGATGGTCGCAGATCTGCTTGAGCCGCGTGAGTGCCGACAATACGATGCCCTGACGAACGGTACGGCTTGAAGCTTCGCGGCTTTCCACCTTGTTCATCAGCTCGCCGACCACGGATTGGTACATGCCCGCCTGCTCGATCGTCAATTCGCAATACGACTTCAACTCGATTTTCTCCGGCAGATCTTTGCGGATATCCGGGTCGCTTTTCAAGCGTCTGAGCATGAACGGCGCCACCATCGTCCGCAGCTTGTCGCTCTCTTCGGAAATCTGCGGCGCATTGGCGCCGAAACGTCTGCGGAACGAAGCGGCAGAACCCAGATAACCCGGATTCATGAATTGGAAAATGGACCACAGCTCGGCGAGACGATTCTCGACCGGAGTTCCCGTTACCGCGATCCGGTGCGGCGAATTCAGCTTCATCACATTCTGTGCCTGCTTCGTCCCATAGTTCTTGATCGACTGCGCTTCGTCGAGTACCACCGATGTCCAGACGATGCCGCGGAATTCTTCGACGTCGCGTCCGATCAACGGATACGTGGTCAAAATGATATCGTGCTCGCGAACGCAGCGCTCGAACGCTTCGCCGCGCAACCGCTGGGTGCCGTGGTGTACATGCATGGTGAAGTTCGGCGCAAAGCGCTGAATCTCCCGCTGCCAGTTGCCGAGCAGCGAAGTCGGGCAGACAATCAGCTTCGGGCCCGGCGATGGATGATCGAGCAGACAGGCAATCACCTGCACCGTCTTGCCCAGACCCATATCATCGGCCAGACAGGCCCCGAAGCCCATCTCGCGCATCGAGGAGAGCCAACGGTAGCCGCGCTCCTGATAAGGCCGCAGCGTGCCGTTGAGCGCGTCAGGTACCGAATGCTGCGAACCGGTCCGCCCCCCGCCTCGCAGCAGATCATACAGAAGTCCGTAAGTTTCGATTCCCGAAACGCCGATGCCGTTCCAGATCGTATCCTCCTCGGACGCAGACAACTTGAGCAACTCGCCGAAAGTCATCTCGTGCACGGTCTGTTTTTTGAGCATGCGCAGCACTTGACGCACTTCCTTCACGTCGACTTCGATCCACTCTCCGTTCAGGAATACCAGCGGCACGCCGTCTTCGGCAATCCGGCGCAGCTCGTCCAGACCGATCGACGCATCGCCGATCGTCGCTTCCAGATCGAATTCCACCAATTGCTTGATGCCCAGCGCCGCTTCGCCTTCTCCGCTTCGGCTCGGTTCCAACCTGGCCTTGAGCTTCACTCCCGCCGTCCGACGGCCGCGCTTGGTGAAGCGCGAAGGCATTTCGATCCGAACGCCGGATGCGCGCAGAGCCGATACGCCGGACATCAGAAATTCGAACATCTCCTGCGCGCCCAACCAGGCTTCTTCCGGGTGAGGCCGGCGAAGCGCTGCTTGAAGCTGAGGCGCTTGCTGCGCCGCGCGTCCGAGCAGCATCAGCAGCTGACGCTTGGGTTCCGCGTAATGGCGACCCCGAAGCACCAGCTCATCGCTTTGCAGCCGCCAAATCTCGGAAGCCGGCAGCGAAGCACCCGTCTCCACTTCGTCTTCGGCACGGAAAGCCAGGCGCCATCGATCTTCTTGCGCACTGTCCGGATCGGAAATTCGCGGTTCCAATCGCAATCCCAGACGAAGCTGCGAACTTGCCGCTTCCCCGGGCTCGGCACTCTCGGGCACCGCTCCGCCCAATATCCCGATCTGTTCGGACAGCTCTTCGATATCCTCTGCTCCGCCCTGCACTTTGGTTTCGCGCTGCGGGTCGATCAGACTGTTCCACCATAGCGAAGCCAGCGGCGAATAACCGCGGCGGTAAGGCAGTCGCATCTGCGGCAGCGCGCTGCGCATCGTGCCCAGCATCATTCGCATCTGCCCGTCGATCATTGCCGACAGGAACGAATGCAGCACCAGCTCGCGCGCTCTCCCCAACGGAGGCGACTCTTCTTCCGCCGAGACCGCTCCCGGCGCCGTCAAGCCGACAGGCGGCATCGCGGCGGCCATCGCGGAGAATCGTTCCCGATCCTCCGGTCGTTCCAGCAGCGGCTTCCATGTGCCCGTGAACGTTAGCTCGGATGCCCGGCGCGCGCTTACCCGTGCCGCCGGATCGGCTCCCGGGGCAAAGCAGCCCGCCGCCAACAACTCGCGGGCGAAGCTCACTGCCGCGCTCCAGTAACGCATCTCCGCCCCGGGCGCAAAGCCCTGCGCGGCAAACTGCTGCTCGTTCAGATCCGCCAAAAGCATAAAAGCTTCCGAAGCGGGCAAAGCCAATCCTTCCAACGTACGGCCTCCGAAGCCTCTCCCGCGCCCGCGACGCGACGAAGCTCCCGGCCAACGCAGCTCGGCCAATCGCAGCGCCGCCTGCCTAAGCGGCTTATGACCGCGAATATCCAGTTTTCTCACCTGCCGGGTCCAGGCGTCTACCTTCGGCTCCGACGTTTCGCCGGAAAAGCAGAAGAAGACGTCTCCCAGCCATATCCCATAAAGCGGTTGATTCATGATTGTCCCCCGTCTTGTCCGCTTTTTTCGAGCCTATAATCCAACAAGCCAAAATTGCCCTTCTCCCCATTCTAAACGATATCCGGCAATTTTTCGACCGGTTACGCAATGTCTGTGCGAGCAAGCGTCAGCAAGCGGGCCAAAAGGCTTGACGGAACTAAAGGCCGGCATCACGATAAAAGAAACGACAAGCAGGCCGTACGCAAAAGACCTTGCACGATCCGCGCTTTTTCTGCAAGGCATTCCCCGATCTATCCCGATAGACTGCATGTGAAAGGGAACGGGGATTCATGATCATAATCAAGCCTGCTTGCAGCGGGTGGGCGAAGGAGCTTTTTGTCATGGAATGGATGACGCGAATGAATGCGGCACTCGACTATATCGAGTCCCGTTTGACGGAAGAGATTTCTTATGCGGAGGCCGCGAAGAAAGCTTGCTGCCCCGCGCAGCATTTTCAACGGATGTTCGCCTTCGTGACGGATATTCCGTTGTCGGAGTACATCCGTCGAAGAAGGCTCACGCTGGCTGCCTTCGAGCTGCAACACAGCCGGTCCAAAGTCGTCGACATCGCGCTCAAGTTCGGTTACGAATCGCCCGAAGCGTTCGCCCGAGCCTTCCAGCAGCTGCACGGCACGACGCCGACCCAAGCCCGAAGCATCGGAACGACGCTCAAAGCCTATCCCCGGATCACCTTTCAATTCATATTAAAAGGAGCTGCGGAAATGAATTATCGGATAGAAAAAGCAGGCGAGTTTCGAACGGTGGGCGAGGCGTTGACGGTGGATACGGAGCGAGCTTTTGAGCAAATCCCGCTTCGCTGGTCCGAAGCCGCAAAAGAAGGTTTGTTCGGAAGGTTATTCGAAATCGGACGCTTCGACGCGCCGATTCCAGGAATTTTGGGCGTGCTGGCCGAAGGAAAATGGGGCCAAGCCGAGACCTTCGACTACCACTTCGCGATGGCCTCGGACGCGCCGCTGCCGGAAGGCATGGCCGAGCTGGTTTTTCCCGAAGCGCTTTGGGCCGTATTCAGCGTGCCGGGTTCGCCGAACGGTCTTCAGGAAGCCTGGAAAAGACTTTACACCGAATGGTTGCCGTCTTCGCCTTACGAGTTGGCGAATCTGCCCGCGGTGGAAGCCTATCTTCCGCCTGAGGAAGAACGCAATGAGCTATGGATTCCGGTGATTCCGAAAAGCTGAGCGATAGAATTCAGCTCAGACTGTCGAAAAGCTCAATGAATCGAAGTGTGCCGACAGCCTTTTTTGTTTGAAATAAAAACATAATCGACATAGGGTGAGGATTCATATTAGCCAAACAATCCTTACACGGGCTACGCAATTGGAACTTGTGGCCTTGGACAAGCTTTTCCCGAGCGGGCATCTGGTGCGGAAAGTGGAAGCAGCTATCGACTTTTCTTTTATCTACGAGTTAAGTCGTCGCCGTAGACGCTGCCTGAAAACACCGGCTCTTACAAAGTATCTGCTTAACCAGGATATCCTGTCTCTCTTCCATATACGCGTCCAAAGACGAAAGCCGGTTTTTCAAAAAAAGTGACTATGTACATGATGAATACTATGACTGCTATCTCTATTCGGCGGGGAAGATTCTGACGCATGCGACGACCAACAGGGGAGGATACCGAGAATATAAATCCACAAAAGCGATCTGTAGCGACTGCTCGTTGCTGACCTTGTGTACAGCTGGCCAAACCAAACAGAAGGTCGTAACTCGCCATATTTGGGAAAGCTTCGTGGAAAAATCCAACTAGCGTAGGCACCGACGGGACGTGAAATCCATCTATAGCAAATGCAAAGAAACGATTGAGCATGTCTTTGACGCTGCGAAAGAAAAACATGGTTTGCGTTGGATAATCCTAAGAGGACTTAAAAATTGTTCATGTAAACGATGCTTATGTTTGATGCCATGAATCCAAAAAAGCTCGCAAATTGAACGTGGCAGCCTGAACCAATCGCATAGAAAAGAGCCGATTTTCAAAATTTATCGGCTTAAAAAGCAGAATCCGAGACAAAAGAGATTTAGAGCACCGGCTCTAAATCTCTTTTGTCGACAGTCTGATCTGAGCGATAACGCTCGGCTTTTTACATCCTCCGTACACGCTTAACACCTTACATGCTTCCGCTTGAAGCCTAATCGGGTTCTCTCTACAGCTGTACGCATGTTTGCTGAGGTTTGTAGTACTTTGCTTTTGGACGTTCCTTGTCCCACTCCAACGGGAAACATTGCTTCGACGGTTCGGGTAGCACGTTCATGCAGAGGCATATAAGAAACGACTACCGTATACACCCAAATTAGCCCTCGAATATTTAGCACGTTCCGATGCAGCGTGGATGGTTTGCTACACTCGTTGCAATAAAGCGTCCAGTTTGTCGGCTTCCAACTCGTTTTCTTTGCGACTGCCCAGCAGCCAGTAATAACAACTCCATCCCGCTGACACACAGTTCCTCTCCGCTCGCGATACATTTATCTGCCACTTGTTGCGCAATATCCGTTTCTGCCAGTGTGACGGCTACGACAAAATCGGCAATCATATAAAAGTAAGCGGCGTTGATCCAGCATTCGAAGTCAACTTCGGTCATTTGCGCCGGGTCCGCAATTACTCCCACAAAATACATCGCATCATAATTCCACAAAAAGACGGCTAATAAAATCAAAATCTCAATAAACAACGTGCCAACGATTCAATTTTTCGGTTCACCGTTCTTACTGATCGTTTCCGCTTGTGCACGGCAATCTTTGATTACAGGGGCTGGAATCATTTTGAGTGCAAGTACAATACAAATCGGAACGAGAATGATGTCATCCAGATATCCCAGAATTGGAATGAAGTCCAGCATAAAATCAATCGGGCTGAACTCATAGGCAACAACCAGAATCGCAAAAAGCTTAGCGTGCCATGCACTCTAAGATCGCGATAAGTCAGTAGCTTGACCAAGTTAAATAAAAGATTACGCTCACCTGGGATTTCGTATCTGACCCGTGTAAGAAGTCTTAGACGAACGTAAAACTCTGATTGAGATTGGTCAAGCTACTAGATATAATGCAAATACATTTCGTTTAATTTCCTTAGCTTTACTTTTTATTTTAACAATCCCATTCAACTTTTACATTATTCACTCTAATAACTAATTCAACGCTCAAACTCCCCAACGAGGACTCTCTTATTCAAAAACATTAGCAAGCCTACGCTCCTTCAAAAACTTTTTAGAATCAGAGATCGTTTTATTTACAACTTCCGTATTTACGCTGTTCGGCACAGTTTCATCGTTCGATACCAACACAAGTTGAACTTTGCCCATATTAAACAGAAGGTTTACAAGCAAAGCCGTGTTTTCGGTTATCAACTTTTCTTCTGCCGTAAACTCGTTCCAATCCGTTTTGTTTGAAACTTCGACGATAGAACGTAGCTGATCCAAATGTTCCCTATACACTCGATTCACTCTTGAAATAGCGACATAAAAGCGATTGGAGATCGTACTTAATTCTTTCATGTATGCGCAAATAGAGTTGATTTGACCTTCTGCTTTTAAAACTTGGCTCCATGCTTCATCTGCCTTATTCGAAAGCGAAGAACCTGTTACGTTAAAAATAATTCCGCCCACAAGCAATCCAACGCCCAATGTAGCTGCACCCAGAATCGTCGTTCCCAAAGCAATACCGCCGCCTCCAGCCGCAATAGCGCCTCCCCCCAAAGCCGCTAGAGTGGCATTAGTCGCGGCAATTCCGCTTAAAGATGCAATAGCCGTGCCTGTCGATGCCGTACCAATTGCCATAACAGCGGCTGTTGTCGCACCGGCCGCCGCAAATCCGCCAGCAGTTCCGGCTGCTGCGCCTCCGATTCCTCCTAGCAGAATTCCTGCTCCAATGGATACTTGTTTTAATTCTTCAGCATTGTATTCGGGAATTTTCACGCCTTCTTTATCGTACGTTTTGAATTGAGGTTTCTTTTGAATTTTTTCAAAAACATCTGTAAAACTGTTAAAACTCTTAAGAACCTCTAATTCTTTTTTGCCCAACTTGTCCATATCGTTACTTGTCATTTTACTTTGTTGCTTAAAACGCTCGAGGTTCTTGTTATGCGTTGAATCAGCTTGCTTCATTGTATCGTTTGCTTCTTTCATTTTCACAGCACCGCGAACTCCTGTACCTACACCTAACGCACCTGCAACCAAAGCCGCTGCACCGATAATAACTGGTAATGGCATAATCTCGTCCCCTTATATTTTCAATTTAGCACACATGGTATAATTCAGCTCGTAGTACTCCTCAAGACTGTAGATTTGCTTAAAGAAAGCTTCATAACTCTCATCCACTCGACATAAAAGAGGACGATTTTCATAAACGCTGCATTGATTGTCAATCAGATATTTGCACACACCATCTCCTCTGTTCAAATCCTCATAAATAGGCGACTTGTCCAAGTTCTTGCAACATGCTCCGCAACCGTCGCAAGCAAACATTATTCAAACACCAATACGGAATCTCGATCACTCATAAAATGATTAAATTCACCTGTCCAGGGAAGTTTGATCCCCAATTGATTGGTTATGTTTTTTAGCAAGACATTTAGTTCGTTTTCGTCTTGTACCGTTTCGATTTGAATAGCAAAAGCATCATAGACTTCAGTTTCTTCGCGAAACGTTGCAAGATCAATTTTCATAAGTTCAGCCGCATATTGATCAAAGTACGCCGCTTGTTGAATAAAGTAGTTCACTTCGTCGCTAGTCGTGTGCAATTTATTTAGCTTAGCGATCAACTGCTTAACGACTTCATTATGATCAAAAAAGTACAGAAGTGTACAACTCATAATGCCTGTAACCAAAACCCCGCAAAACGTTTGAACGATCTCTCCCACCACGGGCACTGCACAGATCGGAGTAGTGCCTACGGCTTCGCTTACCAAGCTACCTACAACAATACTCGCTCCTATAGCCAGATGTTTGGAGACTGCACTCATCAGCTCTCCAAAAGGTAAATGGTCAGGATTAACAAACAGAACTTTGGCTGCCTTGATGATCGACATATAGGTTTGTCTGATAATTTTGACTGCATTTTTAGCTGTTGTAAAAAAGATGTTGCACAACGTGGTCATCAGACTAGAGAGCATGCCGGCTAGAGCACCATCCAAAAAGGTTTCTAACAGGTCTTTATACTTTACTCGTGCATTCTCAAAACCACGCTTGATCCCATTACTGATTTTTTTGAACATATTACTGAGATCAAATCGCTCATCCGTGCTTTTGAATTCTTCCTTCACGGCAAACCATATTTCGGTAAAGATAAATCCAAGAACTTGTCTAAGACCCATTTTTGCGCCCACTTTACCTGCTGCAAGGGCTGTATCGGTCATAAAGTTCGAACTTGTATAATACGCTTTGGCTATTTTTTTCTCATAAGCTTCTCTTGCCTTTTTGTCTTTCTGCAACATGTTTTCTTTTTGAGAATCTGAATATTCATCCCCATACTTCTCAGTGAAAGTGTCCATAGTATCTGCTTTTTTAGTTCGATTTGTACGCGGGTTTGTGGCTTCCAAGTTTTCTGGCGAATTTGCCAAATCTGTTCCTTTAAGACCCGCCAACACTCGACCACGGTCATCATTTACTTCTTTTGCCGAAATCACATGATCTAAGTCACTTTTTTCATTACGCGCAATCTTCTCTCCCGTATAAGCATCGAACAATGTACCTGCATCTTTTTTCTGACGAATCTCGCGATTTTTGCTTATGTAGCGCTTGTCGCTATGATAAGTATGCGAGTGATATGGTTCTTGATTAGCGTACGCTTCCTTGTGCTTGTTGTTTTTGTAGGTCATTTGCTCGTCTTTGTCTATTTTCCGTACATTCAAAACCGTATCCACATCTCCACCGTGTCGATCCTTCACCAGAAAATCAAGCCCAAAAGATGTCACTAAGCTTTCAATAATAATGCTCTCATACTGCTTAAATAAGCTCAGCATTACAGGCTCATCCGACTTAGGATCAAAGAACTCTCCCGATTGAACTGAAAAGCTTTTACTCACTCCGCACTCCTCCTAATCATGAATTTAGTTTTTTCACATTGGCTCCTTGACCTCTCAACCATATCTCTATGCCCGTTCCATAGACTTCAGCCGACACGATATAGCCTTCTTCATCCTGTGATAAAATCTCAGCTGTTGGTAGCCGATCCAATACAGCTTCAATAGAGGCTCCAATAAATTTAAATTTGACTCTGCGCAGTTCCCCGGCATACATGAATTGCACCCGTTTGCGAAACTCTCCGTCATTAAATCTATCTCGGTAAGGGATGTTAAATTTCGTTTTTAAGCTTTTGAAACTTGTAATTCGGTCAATACGAAATATAGTAGGGAAATCATAACGATCATCCGCCATAAAAGTCACCAAGTAGAAATAGTATTCCGAAAACATGATCGCAATAGGCTTGATCTTGTGCTCTCGTTCTACTAGGTCTTGACGAATATAAGAAATCTGAAGCACTTCATTTTTGGTAAGGAGTTGCGATAACTCCCATATGGTACCGAGCAATCTTTTTCCATGCTTCAAAGGCACGTAATAAAATTGCTCATTTCGGATCATTGATCCAACAAATTCGCGATCTTTTGATGTCACCTGTGCCAATAACTTCCGAACTAGCGAATCTAGCTCCTCTTTACAGAAGGCTCTGCTCTCAAGCAGAATTTTGCATATGGCTAAAACTTCTTCATTGGTAATCCATTCACGTTCGACTTGAGAAAGGTAATAGCCAAATCTCGTTCGATCGTATACGATAAATTGCTCTTTTTTTGAGAAACGCGTATCGGCTAAATATTCCCTCAATTCATCGATGTCACGTTGAATGGTCTTTTGAGTTACGCCATATCGTTCAGCCAAACTCTTTTTCTCAACCATTTCTCCTTTATGGAGCAACTCGTATATGTTTAATAAGCGAAACCCTTTATTACTCTTGTAATCCAACTCCAAACAACTTCGCCTTCCTTCATTTTTTTAGATTATACGATAGCTACATGGACATATTTTGGGATTATGATTTAATTGTAAATGATAACTTTAAGAGGGGATTTAAGCATATTCATATTGCGCATATTTAGAGGTTGATTCAAGCGATTTACCTATTCATGTATTTCATTATATATGGGTATGTTTCATAAATATATATTTTTGATAATGAAATTACAATAAAAGATAAACTCTCAGTATGCGACACTTGGATAAGTAAGAATCGGGGTGGCTTTAACAAAGACGTTTTGCGCTTAGACAGCCGATTCATCAGAGTCCTAAAGATGTTCGAAACCGCGAGAGTTTTGGGGATTGGATACAGTCTTATCTAGCTGTGGAAAAAGTAAAGTTTGTGTTGCGACATTTGTGGAGCGAAAAATACGCTTTTACCAAGCTATTCCCATGCCGGATTGCACGGCTTTGTCGATGGAGATTGTCTTTGAAGTGCTAATGGACCAAAAAAAAAGCCTCGATCTAAACGGATACCGCAGAACAGGGCAAAGAATTCGCCTGTCACGCTACGCTGAAGGCGGTCCATGTTCAGGTTCATGTTTGCTGCCATCAATCTAAAAAAGCTCGCAAATTGGACGTGGCAGCGTGAACCAATCACATAAAAAAGAGCCATTTTTCCAAATCTATCGACTCAAAAAGTAGAATCCTAGATAAAAGAGGTTTAGAGCACCGGCTCTAAACCTCTTTTGTCGAAAGTCTGAGTTGAGCGATAACGCTCAGCTTTTTTCACTTCCGCTCTGATGTGTATAATGGATGCCGAGGAGGTGCTTGGCATGACTGAAAATCATAAAGGCAGCATCGAATTCGACGAAGAACCGCTTCCCGCCGAGGCGGTGACGGATCGCGAACTGCTTCGCAGCGCTTTGGAGACGTATAAAATCACGTATGACGCGCTGGAGCGCCTGACGGGTATCGGGCGCGCGGATCTGGAGGCTTATCTGGAAGGCGTTACCGATCTTGAACATTTGGATGCCGAACAGCGCTTTTCCGGGCTAGGACTGATTGCTTTTTTGGGTATGGGAATCAATACGCCTCAGATTCTTCCGGAGGCGAGAGTGCTGGCCCTTATCGGAAATCTCCAACAAGAGTACGGCTTTACCGCCGAAATGATCGCGCTGCAAAGCGGGCTTGAACCCTCGGATGTCGAACGTTTCCTCGCCGGACGCAAAGTCGCGGCCGAGAAACGTTTTAAACTGGGCGTAGCCGTATTGTTCCTGCATTTCCTGATTCATAAGTAGACGTTTTTCTTCAACGAAGGTTCGCGGCAGGGCCTGATTGCTTCGGGCCCGCCTTCCCTCGACGCGTATTCGCGGTCAAATCGTCCGCCCCCGGCTCTCTACCAAGTTCGCCACCCAGTCGTCAAAAGCCCCGAATTCGCATTCTTCGATCCACAGCTCCGGAGGCACCTCCGGGTAAAACACGCCGAAGCGCTCATCCCGCTCGCTGCCCGGCCGGAATCCGCCGAAGTGCCCCAGCTTCGGAATCGAAATGCCCAGCAGCAGCTCGGGGTACAAATCTTTGCCGTAACCCTCGAAGACCTGACTCGAGAAGGCTTGAACTTCATCCGGTCCCAACACTTCAATCCCAGCAGTCAAAGGACCCACGAACAATTCCACTCCGCCGACCCCGATCAGGAAACGCTTATATTCAGCCGGAAGCTCGATCCCCGATTCTTGTTCGAACGCCTCCAACTCTTGGCCGTTAAACGTTCTTTTTCGCATAAACCGATACGATTCGCCGTTATCCAGCTCGATGAACTGTCCTTGGCTGGCTCTGATCCAGGCGTTGATCTGATCGTAAGCTTCTATGATTCTCCACATCTCTCGTCCGACCTCCGCTTCGCATTTGCAACGGGCGCTTCGCCCATGTTCAAACCTGTACGTATCTTTCTTGCCTATGTATAACGATTTCTTTCATTCTAAACGCTTGAGGCCCAAACGCCAAAAAACAAGCCGGCAAGTTCCCGACTTGTTTTCCGAACGATCGCAGCCGGATTTTACCCCTTGAGTTTGAAAACGGCCCCTTGACTCATATCCTGCACCTGAATCGTCAATCCGCCGGTCTGCGTGTCGATGTACCAACCTTCCTGCCCGTGATCCGCTTCGTCCTCCGTCAGTTCGGTTAGTCCTTCGATCTCCGATGGCTTGAACGACGTGCATACCAAGGCAAAACGCAGCAGATTGCGGTTCGCCGCATAGCCCCGACGCTCGTAACGGTAACTCAGCTCCAGCTCGTCTTCCGCGCCGCGCAGCTCGAATTCGATCAACGAAGAAACACCGCTGACATAGTCGAAGCTTGAGCCGTCGTCTTCGTACAGACTGTAGCTTGTTTTAAAATCCGGTCTCGCCTTTGCTCCGTACACGCGCAGCGTCAGCGTCTCGTCCGTCCGATCGTCCGCATACAGCTTCGTCGCCCCCTCCGCGATGACCGCGCCGGATTTGATGTACAACGGCATGATACTGAGCGGAGCGTGAGCCAAAATATGCCGTCCGCCCTGAATGATCTCGCCCGTCCAATAATCGATCCATTCGCCTTCCGGCAGATACACGGCGCGATGCTCGGTATCCGGCCGATAGATCGGTGCCGCCAGCACGTCGCTGCCCACCAGAAACTGGTCGCACAGATTGGTCACGTTCGGATCGTCCGGATATTCCAGAATCAACGGACGCATCGGCGGCAATCCGTTCTCGGACGCTTCATGAAACAGATTGTAAAGATGGGGCATCCAGCGATAACGCAGACCGATATATTCGCGCAAAATGCCTTCGATCTCCGGCCCGAACGACCACGGCTCCTGCCGCAGCGTGCCGATCGACGAGTGGTTGCGGCAATACGGGAACAACACGCCCATCTGCGTCCAGCGCACCAGCAGCTCGGCCGACGTATGATGCGCGAAGCCTCCGATATCCGGTCCGGAAAAGGCCAACCCCGACAGCCCCATATTGAGCACCATCGGCATCGCGAGCGCCATATGTTCCCAGAAGCTGCGGTTGTCGCCCGTCCAGACGGCCGCGTAACGCTGAATGCCGGAGTACCCGGCCCGCGTCAACACGAAAGGCCGCTGTCCGTCCATGTTCCTTTTCAACCCTTCGTACGTCGCCTTCGACATCAACATGCCGTACAGATTGTGCAGCTCTTCGTGCGTCTTCGGATTGCCGTTGTTGCCGTGCATGACGTCGAGATCCATCGTTTTGGAATTGTTGAACACCGCCGGCTCGTTCATGTCGTTCCAGATGCCGTGGATGCCGAGGTCCGTATAGTATTTGTGCAGATTGCCCCACCATTCGGAAGCCGTGTCATCGGTAAAATCGGGGAAGGCGCTCGTGCCCGGCCATACGTCGCCCAAGAAAATATCGCCTTCGAGCTTGCGGCTGAAATGCTTGTTTTCCACGCCTTCGCGATACACGGCATACTTGGGATCTTTTTTCACGCCGGGATCGACGATCGGCACGATGCGAATCCCCAGCGCTTTCAGCTCCGACATCATCGCTTCGGGATCGGGGAAACGCACCGGATCAAACGTGAACACCCGGTATTCGTCCATATAGTGGATATCGAGATAGATGACGTCGCACGGAATTTCTTTTTCCCGGAATGTCCGCGCCAGATTCAGCACCTCGCTTTGATCCATGTAGCTGTAGCGCGACTGGTGGTAGCCGAGCGCCCACTTCGGCGGCAGCGCGATGCGTCCGGTCAGTCCGGTATAATCGCGCACGACTTCCTTCAGATCCGGCCCGTACACGAAATAGATATCGTAGTCGCCCGTCGAGCAGCCGATCGTATACGCGATGCCGTGCGAGCGCATATCGAAGTCGGTGCGGCCCGGATTGTCGAGGAAAATGCCGTACGACGAGCTGCCGTGCATATGGATCAGCAGCGGAATCGACTCGTACAGCGCTTCAATTTCCGGCATATGCGGCGCATACACGTCGGTGTTCCACATGGTGTAGCGCTCGCCGCGTTTATCGAGGAAGCTGGCTTTTTCGCCAAGTCCGTAAAAATGGGAATCGCCCGGCATATCGTATACCGAGTGAATGGCTCCGCGCGGGTTCCAACTGATATTGTTCTGCCGCGCGACCAGCCGTTCCTCCAGATCGAATACCGACAAGGCGGACGACTTCTTTTCGATTTCCAGTACCAATTTGCCGCTGCTCAGCTTCCATGCCGAATCGGTCTCTTCCACGGTCGCTTCGAGCAACTCGTTGTCGCGAGGCAGTACGGCGATCGTAGAGGACAGGTTGACTTCTTTGCCCATGAACAGCTTCATGCGAAACATCTTCTCACTCAAAAAAACAAAAGCCAACGACGCCCGCTCTCCCCTGCATACGTACACGCCGTTCATATGCTCCAGCGCCAATGCTTTTCCGATCGTCCCCCAGGCTTCCTGTACGATGATCGGTCCTACCCGGTCGGGGTGTATCGCTTCGCTCGTATCCATGTCTGCGTCAGCTCCTTGTCGGTTCGCGCTTCGTCGTGCCGCTTGCTCCGACGAAGACGAGTCTCGTATCGCTTTTCGTGTTTCGGCGGATCGGTATTGCCTTGATTCACGGCGTCTCATTATCCCTATTTCACCTTTATTTCAGAAGATGAATAATGGATGGATCGAAGCAAAAACGGTCGGTATGTACGGATATAGATATGAGGTTCCAAATGGAACAGCAGCTTGCTTGTCCCGATTATGCCATCGCTTTTCACCTTCGGCAATCGAAAAATTCGCGAATGCGGGTACATACTGCGCAATTCGGGGTAAAAGGGAGGGAGACGGAAATGACCTGTCGGTCATTTCGTGATTTGACGGATGGCTTTTGCGATTTCCGAACTTATGACCACACTCGAAAGGGGATGTTTTCCTTGTCATCGACCTCGAAAAATCCGTACAAATGGTTAAACGCAATTCTTTTCGTCGCCGTGATTGTCGTGAACGCGCTCGCCACCACGCTGCCACTGGCCGGCCGCGACACCCGGGAGATCTCGGACATGTACAAAAACCTGCTGACTCCGGCAGGATTTGCTTTCTCGATCTGGTCCGTCATTTACGTGCTGCTGCTCGGCTTCATCATTTACGCGTTCGTCGCCGAACGCAAAGGTCGAGCTTCCGCCGCCGCGCCGGGACCGCTGTTCGCCGTCACCTGCGTGCTGAACATGGCTTGGCTGTTCTGCTGGCATTACTTGTTGGTCGAACTGTCCGTCGTCGTCATGCTGCTGTTCCTCGTCACGCTGATCCTCATCTATCTGCGGACGCGTTTGGATAACGAACGGCTTGAAGTGCTGGACATCCTGTTCGTCAAAGTCCCGTTCAGTATGTATCTGGGCTGGATCAGCGTCGCGACGATCGTCAACATCTCGGCTTTGTTCGCCAAACACGACTTCGGCACTTTCGGTCTCGGAGATGCAGGCTGGGCGATCGTTATGGTGATCGTGGCGGCTTTGCTGGCCTTTATCATCGGCTTCCGCTTCCGTGACGGCGTATATCCGCTCGTGTTCGCTTGGGCGCTGTACGCGATCTCGGTCGAACAATCCGACGCTTCGCAAGCCGTAAGCACAACCGCTCTGGTCACTTCCATCGTGGTCGCTTTGTTCGCGATATGGATGTTTGTCCGCTCCATAATGGATCGGGACTGACGGAAGGAAGCCGCGAAGCTCGCCTTGAAGGGAGCTTGCTCGGGAATTGGAAGCAGTTGGGCGGATTGTTCGAGCGGGGCAGTCGTTCGGGTTTACCCGCCGTTCGCCTCGAACGACCGCCTCAGCGGAATTACGCCGCGGGAAGCCGCTCCCTTGCGGGGAGCGGCTTTTTTGCAGGATAATGTCGGAAGCCTGGGGCTTCCGGCAGGACGAGATACACATCGCCCGAGTTTGCTTACACGCCCTACACAACACCGAACCCGGGAAATAGATTCGACGTCGCTGCGCGGCCGAAACCGGAAAACAACAAACATTTACGCGGCTCGGCTCGGCTCGGCTCGGCTCGGCTCGGCTC
>NZ_KK073875.1:1701998-1862787 GCF_000585395.1 Saccharibacillus sacchari DSM 19268
CGGCTCGGCTCGGCTCGGCTCGGCTCGGCTAACGGATTCTATGTCCTTTAGAAGCCGAAATCAACCCTCTTCGCGATTTTAACGGATCGTATTGCTGTTAGAAACTCATTTCCCCGCTTTTTCCGCAAAAATCAAGCCAATTCCTGCTCTAAGCGTCATATGAATCCGTTAGAATTTTCAAATCGCTCAAAACAGCCTCTAAGCGTCGCCTCGATCCGTTAGATTTCAACCCTTTCCTTAGACGCTCGGCCTCCCGTCAATTCCCCAAAACCCAAAAAAGACGAAAGGCGGCATCCCGTCCGCCGCCTGTCGTCTTTATCTTTGCACTCCCTACAAAAAAGAAGCCGACTGCATAAAGCAGTCGGCTTGATTCGGCCGGAGAAACCTCCGGCCAGGGAAGGCCCAGTGGGCGCAGGGTGTAGTTGTGTAGGAGTTAAAGACTTTCGAAGAAAGTCACATCGTAAGCGTAAGCTATAGCGTTCGCCTTTGCTTTTGGAAAAACCCATCAGTCAACCATTCCAATTTTCCAAAAGCAACACGCGACCGAAACAACTACACCCGGAGCCCGCGCCCCGCCTTCCCGCACGCCCGGTTTCTAACCCGGCCGAGTCAAAAGGCCGCCCCCGAAATCACTCGGCGAGCGCGATGACTTCAACTTCAACAAGAGCGTCCTTCGGCAGACGAGCCACTTCGATCGTGCTGCGCGCCGGGAAAGGCTCGCTGAAGAACGTGCCGTACACCGCGTTTGCTGCCGCGAAATCGTTCATGTCTTTCAGGAACATCGTTGCTTTCACGACGCGGTCCAGGCCGCTGCCCGCCGCTTCGAGCAGCGCGCGGACATTTTCCAGCGATTGCTTGGCTTGCGCCTCAACGCCGCCGGACGGGAATTCGCCCGTCGCAGGGTCCAGTCCAAGCTGTCCGGAAGCAAAAATGAATCCGTTCGCCGCAACGGCTTGCGAGTAAGGTCCGATTGCGCTTGGTGCTTGGTCGGTAACGATTGGCTTTTTAGTGTTCGACATGTGATCCCATCCTTTTCGGCTTGTAATATAATCTGCTGGCCAATAAGCGTTTAAAACGCTTTATTCCGCTTCGCATATAGGCCTATTTTAAGCGGTGAACCGCCTTCCCGCAAGCCGTCCGTGAAGGACGGACGTCTCTTGCGAGCACGCAAAATCACAATATCAGTTTTTTTCAAGCCCCCGCAGTCTTTCGTCTAGTCAAACGTCGCAACAATGAAGCGCCCGTGCGTTTTCCGATTAATACCCGGCGTCCAACCGTAACGGAAAACGCAAGCAGCAATCCGCCGATCAGCTTCCTGAAAAACGACAAAAAGCCGCAGCTCGGATAAACGAATCATCCGGCAGCGGCATGAAACGGGTTTCGTCGGACCGTTCGAACAGAAATTCCGGGAATTTCGGCAGCGCCAAAATAGGCATCCGATATCGCGAAACCCGCATTTTCAGGAAAGAGGCAAGAACAGCTCAAACGTACTGCCTTTTCCTTCCGCGCTCTCCACCCGAATAAATCCGCCAAGCAAACGTGCCAAATCCCGACTGATCGACAGACCGAGGCCCGTTCCGCCGTATTTTTTGCTCACCGTGCTATCGGCCTGTTGAAAAGCTTCGAAGATCGTAAAATGCTTCTCCGCCGCAATGCCGATACCTGTATCACTGACCGCAAATACAACCCATTCCCCTTTTAACTGCGGCTCCTCGGCCTTGTAGATATTCAGCTCCACCTTGCCCGTCTCCGTGAACTTGAACGCATTCGCGAGCAGGTTGCGCAAGATTTGCTGGAGTCGCTGCGGGTCGGAACAGATCGTATCAGGCAGGTCCTCTTCCACCCGGATATCGAACGTTAACTGCTTGCGCTCGGCGGTAAGCTCGAAATACGGACCGACCCAAGTCGGAATCTCGACCAGACTGATATCTTCGGTGACCACTTCCAACTTGCCCGCTTCGACTTTGGACAGATCGAGAATATCGTTGATGATCTTGAGCAAATCCTCGCCCGAGTGGAAAATGAGCTGTCCGTAGCGGTGCATCTCCTCGCTGCTCGTATCGTCGGCCGAATCCGAGATGAACTGCGCCAGATTGATGATGCTGTTTAAGGGTGTCCGAAGCTCGTGCGACATATTGGCCAAAAATTCCGATTTGTACTGCGAGGCGAGCTGAAGCTGCTTGGCCCGATCTTCCAAAACGGCTTTGTTTTTCTCGAGCTCCTCCGTTTGCTGACGAAGCAGCCGATTCAATTTGCCTAGTTCGACGGCACGATGCTGATCCTTTTGAAAATCCCTCAGGATAAAAGCGAAGAACGAACACAACAACAGGCTGGTCGGCAGCGTGTACGGCAAGATATGCAGCAGATATTCATCCGCGGGAATAACGCCGAAAATCGCGATGTTCACGCAATTCAGCACGTTCATGACGCCAAGCGCAACGGCCGCCTGCCGCAAAAAGCTCCAGTTCACGCCGCGGAGCCAACTATTCAGTAACGCTCCCACGAGGCCCAAAATCGTCAAATTAATAAAACCGGCCAACGCCGCGTCGGTAAAACCGAAAGCAAAACGCGTCAATCCGATGCCTAACCCGACGACAAAGACGACAGGCGGACGTTGATACACGAATATGGCAATCAATAGCGGAACGATGCGCATATCGAAAATAATGCCTTCGCGCAATTCAAAACCGAAAAACGTAGCGGACCAGCCGCCTGCGATCAACAACAAAACCGAACCTATGTATTTCACGACACCCGACGTGCGGTAAATCGCATATTTGTAGATGAGATTGGCGATATAAGCAAACGTAACGAGAACCGCCATGTTTTGAATGAACATTTTGGAAAATTCCATCTCTTCGCCTCTGTTTCCTGGATCTCCCGCTCCGGCATTGTTGGCCCCATCATACCACGAAGTTTCGGTTGCGGATATATTCACCTTTTTTCGAACGTATGATCTTTTATTTTTATACACGATACATTTTTTGTCAAGAAAAAAGCGGGTTTGATAAGTGTTTTCCTAACATTTCCGCGTCGCCCCCGAATTTGCTATGATGAAGCTATCTTGAATTCAAGGAGGTTTCACGCCAATGAAAATGCGCGCAGCCGCCGTGCAATATCACCTGCATTCGATCTCGTCCTTCGACGAGTTTGCGGCGCAGGCGGAACACTATGTCAAAACCGCTCAAGAGTTCGAAACCGAATTTTTGCTGTTCCCCGAATTTTTCACGACGCAGTTGCTATCCATCCCGGACGAGCAGGGCAATGCCCGCGGAATCGAAAGTCTCCCTGATTATACGTCGGCGTACCTGGATTTGTTTCGCGACCTCGCTGCCCGCTCGGACATGCACATCATCGCAGGCACGCATGTGGTGCGCCGGGAGGGCAAGCTTTACAATACGGCCCACCTGTTCTATCCGGACGGACGGGTAGAAACGCAAGAGAAAATCCATATCACGCCGACCGAGGTCCATGAATGGAATATGGCCAAAGGCGACGGACTGACCGTTTTCCAGACGGAAAAAGGCACCATCGCGATGTTGACCTGTTATGACATCGAGTTCCCGGAGATCGTCCGCATGGCACGTGCCAAAGGCGCCGACGTGATCTTTTGCCCATCCTGCACGGACGATCGGCACGGTTTCCATCGCGTCCGCTATTGCTGCCACGCGCGCACGATCGAGAACCAGATCTACATCGTGACGACGGGTACTGTAGGCTCTCTGCCGACTGTCGACTTTATGCGCGGGAACTTCGGTCAAGCCGCCGTCCTTTCGCCGAATGATGTCCCGTTCCCGCCCAAAGGCATTGTCGCCGAAGGCGAAATCAACGATGACATGATTATCGTAGCCGACTTGGATCTCAGTCTTTTGGATCAGGTACGAGAAAAAGGTTCGGTCACGACATGGCGAGACCGCCGCACGGATCTGTATACGGATTGGTCCTGAGGTCCCCCATGAGCGAAACGGTGATCTACGAAAAAAGCTGCTATGTTTTCCGAAATGGACATCCCGAGCGATTACGCATTCGCAACTATGCGGAGCCGGACATTGAAGCTCTGATCGAGATTCAGCGCGAATGCTTCCCGCCGCCCTATCCATCCGAGCTGTGGTGGAACCGGGAACAACTACTTCAACACATGGAAAGATTCCCGGCAGGCGCATTATGCGCGGAAGTCGATGGGCGTCTGGTCGGATCGCTGACTACCATGATTACGTCTTTTGACCCGGCACACGCTGAGCATAGCTGGGCTGAAATGACAGATAACGGGTACATTGGCACCCACGACGCGGCAGGCGATACTCTATATGTCGTCGATATCAGCGTCTCTCCTGCCGCGCGCGGTCTCGGATTGGGCAAACAAATGCTTCAATCGGCCTATGAGCTTGTGGTCGCATTGGGACTCACTCGTCTGCTTGGCGGGGGGAGAATGCCCGGATACGGCGCGGTGCAGCATGAAGTCACGCCCGAGCGTTATGTAGACGACGTGCTGCACGGACGCCGACGCGATCCGGTTATCGGCTTTTTGCTCCACTGCGGACGCACGCCGCTTGCCGTCGTGCCCGATTATCTGGACGATGAGGAATCGGCCAATCATGCTTTGTTGATGGAATGGCGCAACCCGTTTCAATATAAAGGAGGAATCGTCGAATGGAATACACGAGAGTAACCGATATTGCCGATCCGCTCTTTGCAGGGCTGCATCGGCTGATGAGTGAAATTTTCCCGCCGGAGGAAGTGCTGGCGTTCGATCTTTGGAAAGAACCGCTGCAAGATCCCGGCATTCGAGTATTCGTGGCCGTGCATGACGGGGAAGTCGTAGGTGCCACAGAGTATCGATATTATGCGGAAGACGATATTGCCATGACTGATTTTACGATCATCGGTCGCTCCGGGCTCGGAATCGGGCCTTTCCTGGCTAACCGTCGCGAAGCTGATCTGAGAAGACTGGCTAGCGAAGCAGGCGGAATGCTCAAAGGCATGTTTGCCGAAATTTATGATCCCTATCAATCGCAGGAGCATGAATTTGGCAGCGTAAAACCGATGGATCCGTTTGTTCGCCGCGAAGTATTGGCCCATCTGGGCTATCGTCGTCTGAACTTCGGCTATGTGCATCCTTCCTGGCAGGGCGACGGCGAAGCCGTTGGCGGTCTTGACCTATGCTTCCTGCCTTATGAAGACACTTCATCCCTCCCCGGAAGCTTCATTGCCAAGTTCCTGCGCACGTATTACAGCGTTTTAGAACCGAAGCCCGCGCAGTGGACCGAGATGGTCGAGGCACTGGAACAGCGGGATGCTGTAGAGATGCTTCCTTTATAAAGGCTCAAAAAAAGAGTGCGACCGCGCCGTCAGGCGCGGTGGGCACTCTTTTTGTTTCCATGTTTTTTGGGAGCGGAGAACGCCTGGCGTTTCCACTTGGAAAGCACAACGGGAAAAGCGACTGAACGAAGGTTATTCTCCGCCCTTTCGCCTTCCGTCGTCTCTCCTTCCGGAAGTTTGTAATAACGAAGGTCATAGGAGCTTACAAGTCCGCCTTGAACGGTAATGACGACATGGCCGCGCTGCTCGATAATCCTGCCGGATACGACATGAGATTCCACCATGGCTGCGTCCCCTCTCTTCTGCTTCCGGATTTCAACCCGTGATCCCGCACGGCTTCCGCTTAATTCCGCTTCTACCCGGTGCGGACGCCGATTGGTCGTTTGTCCTTATATTAGCGATCGCTGCCCGTCGTGAGCGCGGACGCCCAAGACTTGTATTCCAATTCGGCCGCTTCGGCATCATGCCCGTAGCGCTCGCGAACTTTCTCGATCAGCTTTTCCTTGTCTCCGTTTATATACTCCAAGTCCGCTTCCGTCAGTTTGCTCCATTGTTTCTTCGCCTCGTGCTGCGTCTGATTCCATCTGCCTTTAATCACTTTGGTTTCGATTGGATTGGTCATGAGGTCAGCTCCTAACTAATTGGAAATCGGTTTAATTTGAATTACCCTGGCTTCCATTTGCTGAATCCGGACAAGGGTCGTTAAAGCCGTAAGCATGGGGTGAAAAAAATCGAAATTCGACACGGAACGCGCAGAATGAGACATATGCCACATACTTTGTGATTATTATCACATGAATACTTCAAATTGTATGTTATTCTGATATCGAAAACGGTGACGGACGGAGAAGGAACCCACGCAGCATCCGCATTCCGGAGCATTTTAGCCGGTTGAACACCGCTCTGACGGAATCGTTTTCGGTAAATCGTTGATCGTTCGGAACGATTCATTCAGACAATGACGGAGGGGTTAAGGAATGGGTAAAAAACATTGGTCTATCATGATGTGCAGCGTGCTGTTGTTGGGCGTATTGGCAGCATGCGGAAGCAACAACGAAACGGCAACAACAGCGGAACCGGCAGCGCAAACAGAAACAGCGGCGGAACCGGCGGCAACTACCGAAACAACGGAGCCGGCCGAAACGGCAGCCGAACCTGCTGAAGCAACATCCGATCTGCAAGACGGCATGTACTTCGCGCAAGGCGAAATGGACGCGAACTCCGGTTGGCAGCCTTACGTGATCCTTCAAGTCGAAGGCGGCAAAATCACGGATGCAACATGGAGCGCATCGAGCATCAACGCGGGTCTCGACAAGAAAACTTCTTCCGAAGAAGGCAAGTACGGCATGAAGGCAGGCGGCGCTTCTTCCGAGTGGCACGAACAAGCCGAGAAGATCGAACAATACCTGATCGACAACCAAGATCCGGCGAAAATCACGACTGACGCCGAAGGACATACGGATGTCGTATCCGGCGTGTCCGTACACGTGAATGATTTCACTGAGCTTGCCGCAAAAGCGCTGGCAGCCGGACCGGTTGAAGCCGGCCCTTATAAGGATGGCGCTTACCATGCGGAAGCAGCCGATTTCGATGCGGAAAGCGGTTGGAAAGAAACGGTTGACGTGACCGTTGCCGCCGGCAAAATCGTGGCCGTTAACTTCAGCGGCGTGAACGCGGCCGGCGAAGACAAGAAAACGAACTCCAAGGACGGCAAGTACGGCATGAAAGCGGGCGGCGCTTCTTCCGAATGGCACGAACAAGCCGAAAAAACCGAACAGTACCTGATCGAGAAGCAAGATCCGACGGCTGTCGAAACGACCGAAGACGGCAAAACGGACGCAATCAGCGGCGTATCCATCCATATCGGCTCTTACCTCAAATTGGCCGAAGAAGCTCTGGCAGGCGCGAAGTAATCGAAGCTGCCTGTCTCGCAACGAATACATTTGCATATTTTAATCTGAAACAACGGACGGGCTGCCGCCTGCCCCTCGCGAGCGATCGCGAAGGCCGGCGGGCGCGCGAAGTCCGTCAACGGAAAGGTTGGTTTTCCTGATGAAGAAGATAGTCGTATTGGGCGGCGGTTACGGCGGCGTTCTGACTGCAAAAAAATTAGCGAAAAACTTTAAAAAAAATGACGATGTACAGATTCAACTGATTGACCGCAATCCTTATCACACCATGTTGACCGAGCTCCACGAGGTCGCGGCAAACCGGACTTCCGAAGATGCGGTCAAAATGGATCTCAAAAAGATTTTTGCCGGCCTCAAGGTCGACGTAGTCCTCGATGAAGTAGAGAACATTGACTTCAATGCACAGTCTCTACAGGGGAAACGGTCTTCCTACGCGTATGACTATCTCGTCATCGGAACAGGTTCCAAACCTACTTTCTTCGGTATTCAAGGCGCTGAAGAAAACAGCTACACGCTATGGTCTTACGACGATGCCGTGAAACTGAAAGATCGCTTCCGCCAGATGTTCACCGAAGCTTCGAAAGAAACCGACAAAGCGATTCGTCGCGAAAAACTGTCATTCGTCGTGGTAGGAGCAGGCTTCACCGGCGTCGAGCTGATCGGCGAAATGGCCGAATACCGCAAAGAGTTGTGCCGCGAGTTCTTCATCGAAGAATCCGAAGTTCGCATGATCGTTGCCGATATGGCACCGAAGATCCTGCCTCTGCTGCCGGATAACCTGATTGCCAAAGCCGAAAAACGTCTGAAAAAGATGGACATCGAGATCATTGTCGGCAAGCAAATCACCGGCGTATCCGAAACGGGCGTCGACCTCGGCGATCAAAAGCTGATTGCCCGTACGGTCATCTGGACGGCAGGCGTCGAAGGCGCGGGCATTCTCGATAAGCTGGACGTTCAACAAAAAGGCCGCAAACGGATCGAAACGAATGCGCATCTGCAAAGTTTGGATCACGAAAACGTCTACGTCGTCGGCGACAATATCTTCTTCATTCCGGAAGGCGAAGAGCGTCCGGTTCCGCAGATGGTCGAAAACGCCGAGCACGCCGCACCGCTGATCGCGCACAATATCACGGCCGATATCAAAGGCGGTACGAAAAAAGAATACAAACCGGCTTTCCACGGTACGATGGTATCGATCGGCAGCCGCTACGGCGTCGCAAGCGTAGGTCTGCCGGGCAAATTCTTCCCTCTTACCGGACTGTTCGCGATGTTCGCCAAGCATGCCATCAACGTTCTGTACCTGTGCACGGTCCTGGGCTTCAATAAAGTCTGGACGTACATGATGCATGAAGTCTTCCATGCCCACGATCGCCGCACCTTCCTGGGCGGACACTTCTCGAAGCGCTCGCCGAACTTCTGGCTCGTTCCGCTTCGCGTATTCGTCGGCTGGATGTGGCTGCATGAAGGTTGGGATAAGCTTCAGAAGATTATTGACGATCCGAATAAAATTTTCCTGATCCCGGCTGACCCGCGTGCGGACGTCGTCAGCGCCGCTTCTCAAGCGGTGGGCAACGTTGCCGATACGGTCGACGCTCAAGCAGCCGCTTCCGCGGTTCAAACCGCTGGCGAAGCCGTTACGGCGATTCCGGTTCCAGGCTTCGTATCGGATATGGTTCAATCGATGATGAACCTGATGTTCTACACGGGCGACGGCGGCTATACATGGCTCGCTACCGCTTTCCAAATCGGCATGGTCGCCGCTGAAATCATCTTCGGCTTGATGCTGATCGCCGGTCTGTTCTCCGCGATTGCTTCGCTCGCAACGATCGCGATGGGCCTCATGATTTGGTCGTCCGGCATGGCGCCGACCGACATGTGGTGGTACTGGTTCGCGGCATTCGCTCTTATCGGCGGATCGGGAAGCATCTTCGGCCTGGACTACTACGTCCTGCCATGGCTCAAGAAACATTGGAAGAAAACCTGGTTTGCCAAACGCTGGTATCTTTATACCGACGACTGAGGCGTTTCGATAACGGAATCGCTATAACCAACCGACTTTGCGTTACGGGCGGGGTCATGTGCAGCTTACGACGCACATGACCCCGCTTTTTTTCAAACCGACCTAACAGTTACGCTTTGCATAATCAACGAATTTGTCTCATAATGTGGGGGAATCCGAGTGAACACGGTATATCAGCCGATTCGGTATTTTGTTAGTCCGTCAAGGGGTGCTTCAATGAACGACATAATGATCCGGGAAGCGCTGGAACGCCTTCAGGCCGAGATCGACCCGGTCACGCGCATCCGCCTCAAACCGGAAAAGTCGGTGCTTGTCGAAGCGTTAACCGCCTTCGAACGCTGCGGCGTAGAACCGCTGCGGCGACCGAGACTGTTGGCGATCTATACGCTTTTGGCCTCAGCGTTCGCTCGACATTCCGAGCCGCTGGAGTTGGACGATGCAGAACTGACCCGCCGCATCCTGGACGGCGATTATCTGTATAGTCTCTACATTCAATATGCCTTAAAATGCAAGGAAGAATCATTGCTCCGCGACTTGTCTCCGTTCGTCAAAAAAATCCAAATTGCCCGCGCGCTAGACCAAGACGAACAAGTTCCTCTTCTGTCGGCCTTCGAGCAAATCCTTCTGAATCATAAGGAGGCGAATTAGGCATGCCGTTGCACAAAAAGTTACGAATCGACCTGCGCCGGATCGATCGGGAGATGAAGCGGATCGTGAAGCACGACAAGGATGTGCCGCCTCATTCGGAACTGGAAAAATCCCTGTTGCAAACGATCAACGCAGGCGGAAAACGGCTGCGCCCGATGCTGGTCATGGTCGGAAGCCGCTTCGGCAGGCGTCCGAACGACAACCGAATCGTACAGCTTGCCGCGGCTGCCGAATTCATTCACACCGCCTCGCTGATTCACGACGACCTGATCGACCGCTCGCCGCTGCGGCGTGGGGAGCCTTCTCTGCACATGCTTATCGGTCCGGCAAAAGCAGTCTATGTCGGCAACTATATGTCGGCACGCGTTGTCGAGCTGTTATCCCAAGTGGACGAAGAGCCGGAAGGCGATCGACAAAGCTTCACCGCCGTCGCGACTGCGGAACTGTGCCTGGGCGAATACGAACAATTGGAACATGCCTACAACTACAACATGAGCCTGGATGATTATCTGTTGAAGTCCAGGCACAAAACCGCCCACCTCATGGCCGTCTCCCTCGAATTCGGTGCCAGAGCCGCCGGAGCCCCGGAACCCGTCTGCCAAAGCCTGTATCGGTTCGGCGAGCATTTGGGCCTGTCGTTCCAAATCCGGGACGACCTGCTCGACTTCACTGCTTCGGCGAAGCAGCTCGGCAAGCCGGCGGGAAGCGATCTGCTCGGCGGCCAAGTTACCCTTCCTGTGCTATACGCGCTCGAAGACGCGCAGCTTGCTGCGCAAATTCGCAGCGTAGGCCCGCATACGAAGCCGGAAGACATCCAGCCCCTGCTGGAACAAATCCGCACGAGCGGTGCTCTAAAACGCGCCGAGGCATTCTGCGACGCAGAACTGCAACGCGCCCGCGATATCGCTCTCTCTCTGGGCGATTATGCCGCCCAGGCTGATCTGTTGTCTTTGGCCGACTATTTCGGCGGGCGGACGTTTTAGAGGGGAAGCGGCGAGGCGGCTTCCGGGGCGAAGTTACTGTTCGTTTTTTCGCCTCCGGCGGGGCTTCGGGGGAGTGCGTTCCGGGCGCTGTCTCAACCGGGAAGCGGGATCGAATTACAGCGGAAGCTTCCCGATTTCAAAGGCGCCCTTCACCCACTCCCCTCCGCCCGGTCGGCCGACTTCAAAAACCGGAACTTCAGAAGCAAACCCAAAAGGCCGACGGACCCTATACCGTCGGCTTTTGGTTTAGATTACAGGCTAAACTAAATGCAAAATATCGCAGCAGGGCATTTTTTAACGGATCGTCATTCCTTTAGAGCAGCTTTTTGAACGTCCGGCGAGTTTTAACGGATCCACGCGACGCTTAGCGAAGAAAACCGTGCTTTTCGAACCCTCAAAACCCTACTTTTACCTGCTAAGCGTCATCTGTATCCGTTAAAAACTCCCGAACCCGAATTTTGCGCGCTAAGCGTCCCCTCGATCCGTTAAACTTCGCCCGTTACAAAAATCCTGCCTGCTGTCGCCTAAAATTCGATAATCCGTAACTCCCTCGCTTCTCCCTAACTCTCGCAACGATATGCAACCAAGCAACTGCTCCTTTCCAGCGATGTTCCAAAGGAACGAGCCTGTTCCCTACCTCTCCCCAATGAATACCTCCGTCCCAAAAGTTTGTCTCAATCAGATGTAGCTTTGAGTGAGTCTGAATCGCATTTAAACCGTATGCGTTTCAAACTCACTCAAACCATCATTAGAATGAGACAAACCACCAGGAGAGTGATTTCCTTTTAGAGCGACTTTTGGCTTTCCGTAGGAAAACAACCCGGAGCGATAAAAGGAAATCACTCTCCCCGCGTCGAATACCCCACATCTCAGCACATAATAAAGGAGCTACTCACCCCATGACTACAGACGAACAGCTGGCGCAAATGCGGCAGGAAGAAGAAGAATTACGGTTTCGCGCTTTTGACGCGGAAACAGCGCTTGCATTAGGTTTGACTTTGATTGAAGAAGCACGTCGAACCGACAAAAAAGTTACGGTAGACATCACTCGCAAAGGACATCGCCTTTTCCTGCACGCGATGGAAGGCACCTCGCCGGAAAACGAAGACTGGATTCGGCGCAAAAACAATACCGTCGGACGCTTCGTCAAAAGCTCCTGGCACACCGCACTCCAGCTTCGCAGCGAAAACAAGACCTTGTCGGCAGACTTCGGACTCAGCGACAATGAATTTGTACTCGCCGGCGGAGCTTTCCCGCTGATCGTAGCCGGAGAAGGCTTAATCGGAACCGTCACCGTATCGGGCCTCCCCGATCAAGAAGACCACGATCTCGTAACCTCCGGCATCCGTCGTTTCCTCAGCGAGAGCCAGAATTGATATAACGAACATATTCATTAAACCTTTTCAAAAGACGCGCACCCTGCACGCGTCTTTTTTTATTTTCCCAAACCTCCGATCTTAACGCAGCGCCGCCCCGCCATGTTCCTTCCGTTTTGTTTAGCTTGAGTTTACCCACCGAGCTTATGATGACTTCAGCATTCAAGGCCCAAGCCGAATTAATCCTGAACAGAAACGGGTGGATGAACATGCAGCAAGTATGCGTCATTACCGGCGGCGGCGGCGGAATGGGGCTCGCTACCGCCAAGCTAATCGGACAAGAAAACCAGTACATCGTCATCGCAGGCCGTACTTTATCCAAGCTTCAAGAAGCGGTACGAGAACTGCAAGCCGAAGGCATTCAGGCCGAAGCCGTAGTCTGCGATATCGCTTCTGCCGAAGAAGTCCGCCGTCTGGCCGCCTATGCGCGAAGCATCGGGCCGATCGCTTCGGTCATTCATGCAGCGGGCATGTCTCCTCATATGGGCAACCCACTGGAGATCATGACAGCGAATGCGATCGGCACTTTGCATGTTCACGCAGCTTTTTATGACGTGCTTGAAAAAGGGTCCTGTCTGGTCGACGTGGCTTCAATGGCCGGACACCTGATTCCGCGCTTTATTTTACCCATTCGCAAATATCGGCTGGCAAACGTCAACGGGGAACTTTTCCTGCGCAAAATGATGGCACGCGTCAACCTGTTCCCGGTTCGGCTTCGCTCGGAGGTTGCCTATGGCATTTCCAAACACTTCGTCATTCACTACGCAGAACGCGAGGCCGCAAGATTCGGAGCAAAAGGAATACGCGTCCTATCCGTCTCGCCGGGATCATTCGATACCCCGATGGGCGAAGTCGAAAAGGAAACCGCCTCCTTGTACACCAAATACTGCGCAATCCCGCGGTTCGGACGTGTGGAGGAAGCGGCTTATCTGCTCGCCTTTTGCGCGGGAAACAAGGTTGCTTATCTGACCGGAACCGACATTCTATGCGATGGGGGATGCGTGGCCTCCGGCTTCAACCCGCTGCGCGACCGAGCCAAAGCCTAAACACTATTGAGGGAGAGATCAAGACCGTGACCAACAAAAAGCCGTCCAAACGTTTCAATTCCATCCAATTCAAATTGGTGATTGTCGTGCTGATCGTACAAATGGCAAGCTCTAACATCGGAGGCATCATCAACAACTCCATGTATCATGGCAAAAAAGCGCTGGAGCAGATGGGCGTCGGCACGTATTTTCTGGACGGCTCTTTCGGTGTCGCAATCTCGGCAGTGCTCAACATCATCATCTGCTCTTTTCTGATCGTGCTTATGTATGACCGGTTGATTCTGAAACGTTTGAAAAAAGTCATGGCTCACGCGGAAAACTTAGGAAGAGGCGACTTCTCTAAAAAACTGGACTTCAAAGGCAGCGACGATATCAGCCAATTGGCCTTTTCCCTCGATCAAGCGGTCGGTAATGTACAGGAGCTGCTCGGCGATATCTCGGACAGTTCCCGTTCCATGAACGCATCGAGTGCGGGACTGCTCGGCTCGGTCAGCCATGCTTCGACTTCGATTCAGCAGATCAACGACTCCGCTTCGGCACTGGCCGGCGAGACGGAATCGCTCAGCGCGCATATGGAAGAAGCGTCGGCCGCTACGGAAAGCATCCGACAATCGGTGGACGTACTGCTGGACCGGGCCAGTCACGCGGCAGCAGCTTCCGAACAGATTCGCAGTCATGCCAAAGAAACCAAAGCCGAACTGCTCCAATCGATTCGCAAAGCCGACGACATGTATGCGCAGCGCCATAGCGAAATCATGCAAGCCGTTGAACGGGAAAAAGTGGTCGACGAGATTGAGACGATTGCCTCGGCGATCCGGAACATTGCGGTCCAAACGGGGATTCTTGCTTTGAATGCTTCGATCGAAGCCGCGCGATTCGGCGAAGAAGGCAAAGGCTTTGCCGTAGTCGCGGAAGAAGTGAAAAAGCTGGCCGAGCAATCCGGGGCGGCTGTCGGCAATGTCGATCAGATCGTCGCGCAGATCCGCCAGGTCTTCACCGACCTGTCTTCCAGCTCCCGAAACGTACTGGATTATATGGAACAGGAAGTGAAACCGCAGTTCGGGATGCTTTTACAAACCAGCGCCAGCCATGAAGAGGAGGCGCAGCGCATGCACGGCATCGCCTCGGCGGTCAACGAATCGGCGGAGACCGTCGGCCATTCCGTCCAGGATATCGGTAAAGTGATCGAATTCGTCACCGGCCTCTCCGTGCGCACCGTCGATAACGTGGAAGAAATTAACGCCAGTTTGTCCGGCATCTCGGCGGCTTTGCAGCAGACCGAACATTCGTCGCAAGAGCAGAACGCATTGGCGGATCGGTTAAGTGAACGAGTGGGACAATTTACGATCTGAATCCGGGGTGCTTGAAACGAACAAAAGACTTCACGTTCCGCTTTGTCGCGAACGTTGAAGTCTTTTTTCATATCCCGAGTACAGCTTCCTTTTCAACCCTCGATGAGTTCTATAGGAAATAATCCAGCATCGTAAACAACAGAATCAGCATACTGACCACTTGGTTCAGGTTGTACGAAGCGATCTTCATGAGCCGTCGATTGTGCGGTTTAACGATCCCGTGTTCTAGCATCAGCAGGAATGCAGCCAGCACGATCCCGATCAGATACAGCCAACCCAGATCGCGGAAAACGAACAAGAACAACAGCAATCCGATCATCACCGCATGCAGGAAACGCGAGATATACAGCGCAGGCTTCAATCCGAAAGTACTCGGAATCGAATACAACCCCTGCTTCCGATCAAAATCAATATCCTGCGTTCCGTATAAAATATCGAACCCGCCGATCCACAACATCACGATCGTACCGAGTATGAACGGCGTAAACGCGAAGGATCCGGTCACCGCGAACCAGGCCCCAATCGGTGCGGACGCAATCGTAAATCCTAGATACAAATGGCTCAGCCACGTAAAGCGTTTCGTATACGAATACGACGAAATCAGGAAGATCGCGACCGGAGACAGGATCAGGCAGAGCGTATTCAGCATCCCCGCCGCCACGATAAAGATCGCGTAATTGACGACGACAAAGATCCAGACTTCGCGCACGCCAAGCAGCTTTTGCGGCAAATGCCGATGGGCGGTGCGAGGGTTGGCTGCGTCGAACTCGCGGTCCGCCAACCGATTGAACGCGTTCGCGCCGTTGCGGGCGGCGACGAGGGCGATCAGCGACCAGAGAATAACGCGCCATGAAGGCACGCCGCCCGCTGCCCATACAATCGAAATGATCGCGAAAGGCAGCGAAAACAGCGTATGCGAGAACATGACCAACGAACCGAAATCGCGTGTTTTTAGAAAAGCACTCCGGATCGCCGCACTCATGGCTGACCGTTTGGCGCAGAAGCTTCGCTGTCTCCGCCTTGTTCCTGTTCGATTGCCGTAAGCCGTTCTTGTTCAATCGCTCCCAGTACGGCATCCAGCGCTTCCAGCATCAGCTCGATGTCCGACGCTTCGATCACGACCGGAGGTTGGAACGCCAGTACGTTGCGGGACACGCCGTTTTTGCCGATCAGGAAGCCGCGGTCTTTCATTTCTTCCAGCACCCGATCCGTCATCATTGCGCCATAAGCCGGATCTTCCGCGTACAGTTCGGCTCCCAGCATCAAACCAAGTCCGCGCACTTCGGATACGATATGCGGGTAAAAGACGCGCATACGTTCCAAACCGAGCTTCAGCGCCGAACCCAAACGTGCCGCGCGTTCCGGTAGCTGTTCCTTCTCGATATAATCCAGCACCGCCAGCGCCGTTTCGGCCGAGATTGGATTGCCGCCGAACGTCGAAGCCGAAGGCACGTTGAGCGAAGCCGCGACTTCTTCCGTCGCCGCGAACGCGCCGATCGGAATGCCTCCGCCGAGCGCTTTTGCCATCGTCACGATATCGGCCTGCACGCCAAGCTGCTGTGAAGCGAGCAGCTGTCCGGTACGCCCGAAGCCGGTTTGAATCTCGTCCGCGATCAGCAGCACGCCGTAGGATTCCAGCATTTTTTTCGCGCGGGCCAGATAGCCTTCCGGCATGACGATCATTCCGCCATTACCTTGAATCGGTTCGATGATCATCGCCGCGATGTTGTCGCCGGCTTCGCGCAATACGTCTTCCAACGCACTCAAGGAACGTTCCGCCGCTTCCTGCGGATCAAGGCCATACTCATATGGACGAGGAATGAAGTAGACATGGTCATCCGGGAACGGATCGGTCCGCCACATTTGCAGGCCGGTCACGCTTGTCGTCAGCGAAGTTCGGCCGTGCAGCGATTCGGTCAGCGAGATAAAGCCTCTGCGCTTCGTGTGCCGACGCGCCAGCACCAAAGCGCCATCGTTCGCTTCCGAGCCGCTGTTGCAGAAAAAGACGCGCGGATAAGCAGGCAATAGCTCCGATATCCGTTTGGCGAGTTTGGCGGAAGGCTCGGTCAGATAGATCGTGGTCGTATGCTGAAGCTTGCGCGCCTGACGAACTGTCGCTTCGGCGATCGCGGGGTTACAGTGACCCGTCGCAACGACGGATACGCCCGCGAAGAAGTCCGTATACACCTTCCCTTCGCCGTCCTTCACATGCTGCATAGAACCGGAGACCAGCACAGGCGGGTTCTTATAGAAATGCTGGGTACACGGGAAAAAGTGGACTTTGCGCAGTGCGACGACTTCTTCGGGCGTCATGACGGTCTCGACGGATGCGGTCGGCGCCGCAGCTGCATGTCGCGTTTGTTCTCCGAACTTCTGTGTGGGATTCGCTTCGGCATCAGTCAACGCTCCGGCTGCGTTTGGCCGTTGATTTTGTTGTTCGCTATTCATTCCGCTCACCCTTTCGTTTCTTGAAGTACCGGCTGTTTGGCAGGCGCGACCTTCTCTTCCGACGCTTCCTCTGCCGAAGGGACCGCATCCAGAGCTGTCGGCAAGTTCGCCGGCGTGCTGCGGTCCGCACGGCGGAAGGCCAATGCGCCCAGCGTGAATCCGGCAAAGGTCGGCTCAAGGCTAGTCGCCAGTTCAACCGCGCGTTCCGGCGCGTTTAACGCTGCACGATAAACCGCCAACACTTCGCCCAAGCGCTCCGGCGTATAAGTCGAACCTTCAATGCGGAAGTGCGAAATTCCGGCCTGCATTAGTTCGGCGACGATAGGCAGCATGCAGATTTCTTTGGACGTCGTGAGGTGGCAGCGGCCGTGAACGTCTTTGTACACCGGGCTTTCGCCTTTGTCGGTCATCAGGACCAGGATATCGTCGCGAACGTAGTGGTTGCTTTCTTCGGCGATCGGTTCATAGACTTCGGTATTTGCATACAGGTCATGCTCCATGTACATTACGACTGGCGTGCCGTGTACGGTCAGTTCCATTTCTCCTTGGGTACGACCCAGCAGAGCAGCCAGGTCGGGCAAATTGGCTTCGATCGAAGCCGTCAACCGTTCTACGCCAAGCTCGCGGTACATGTTTTCAGCCATATGATTATACAGATTGAGCGACAGGTCGCCGATCAGCGGAAGACCAAACCCTTTGAAACGACGCACCGCGCCGATGTTGGTTACCAACAGCGCGTCCAAGCCGGGTACGCCGCGCGACAGCAAAGCATCATATTGTTCAAAGTGAATTTCGTTCATCATGCGCGGCGTTGCCAGCACGAGGCGCGTATTGCCTTTGATCGCGGCCAATTCGGCAATTTCTTTCCGGCCGAAAGCCCGATCCGGCAGCAGGACATCGCCCGACAAGAACAGTTCGTCTACACCGGCTTCCAGTGCTGCTTTGGCCTGAGCCATATTATTGACGCGAACCGTGAGTTTCGGAGCGGTGGATGCTGTTGCGGAACTTTGCAGCGCTGCTGCTTTTTCCGCCGCCATGTTCGTCAGCCATTCGCGAGCGGTATTCACTGCCGATTCGCTCGTCTCGCGTTCCGCCGTTGGCGTGCTGAACACTTTGCCTGTGCTGTAGAACTTGCCCGTGCCTTCAAAGCGCTGATTGATATTGGATAAGCCCGGCGTACCGAACGCGTAAGCCGTGGAAAAGTCGCGTTTGCGCTCCTTGTGCATTTTCTCACTTTCCACGTCGCGTTCGAAGCCTACCGGATCTTCGAGATAGCGGTCGATCGCTTCGCCGTAGCTATTGACCAGGGAAGCCATGAATTCTTTATCGCGCATCCGACCTTCGATCTTGAACGAAGTGACGTGAGCATCAATCAGCTCCGGCAGGTGCTCATACATGTTCATGTCTTTGGCTGCGAGCGGATACGGAGTGCTGTAGACATAGCCGTCTTTTTTCATGCGGTAATCCCAACGGCACGGCTTGAGGCATTTGCCCCGATTGCTGCTCATGCCGAACAGATGCGAGCTGATGTAGCAATTGGCTCCGTGCACCGAACACATGTCGCCGTGGACGAAATATTCGATCTCGATGCCGGTTTGTTCTTCGATGATCCGGGCTGTTTTGAGATCCATCTCCCGCGAGGTTACGACCCGGGTCACGCCGAATTCCTGAAGCGCGCGGACCATCTCGACGTTATGTACATTCAGCATAACGGAGGCGTGCACCGGCAAAGTCAGCCCTTGCTCGCGAAGCAACGACGGGACGGCCAAGTCCTGCACGATGATGGCATCGACGCCGGAGCGATCGAGGAAACCCAGATATTCGCCCGCTTCGGACACGTCCGTTTCGCTGAGCATATTGTTCACCGTGACATAGGCTTTTTTGCCGAGGCCGTGCGCGATGTTGACGGCTTCGACGATGTCTTCGCGGGTAAAGTTGTAGCCTTTGCGCATCATCCGCATGTTGAGACCGGGGCCACCGAAATAGACGGCGTCGCAGTTGGCGCGGATGACGGTGTCGAAAATCTCGAAGGTTCCGGCCGGGGCTAGGAGTTCGACTTCTCTTCCTTGGAAATAACGTGACATAAGTGGTTCCTCCTTGAAGCAAGTTCCTGTTCGGGGGAAGCGCTGGGGCGCTGCGGGGGAAATTCGTTCAAGGCGCTGTCTCACTCGGAAACGTCGATTAAAATTTTAGTGGAATCTTTCCGAGTTCAAAGGCGTCTTTCACTGAATTTCCCCCTCCGCTTGGCGCTTCGATCGAAGCAGGGAATTGCTTCTTCTATTTAGGGTGTAGGTGTTTAAAAAGATTCGAGCAAGCAAGCTCAAAATCTGATGAAGCGAGTTTGTTTGGTTATACGGTCAGTCGCATTAACAACGCTCCTACGGGCAGTAAAGCGAACAGGAGCGTAAACCACGTATCGGCGGAGCGCCAGATGAGTTGGCGGTAGGCCGTTCTGGGGGCGCCGATGCGGTAGCCGCGGGCTTCCAGGGATGTCGTCAGTTCTTCGGCACGGCGGAAAGCGCCGACGGTGACGGGGACGAGCAGGGACAGGAGCAGGCGGGCTTTTTCTTTGAGCTTCATTTCTTCGTAGTCTGCGCCGCGTGCTGCTTGAGCCTTAAGGATGGTTTGCGCCTCTTCCAGCAGAGCCGGGATAAAGCGGAGGGCAAGGCGCATCATGAGCGAGAAGCGTTCCGCTCCCGTGCCTTTGCGGGAGAGCGGCTTCAACATGCCTTCGACGCCGCGGCTGAGCATGGACGGCGTTGTGGTGAAGGTCAGCATGGCGGTAAAGACAATCAATAACGCCATGCGGCTTACCGCAAGCAGAGCGCTGGAGAGAACGGCGGATGTTAGCGTGAACGGTCCCCATGTCCCGCTCCAGAGCAAAGGGTCGGCGGCAGCAAGGTTTACAGTGCCATTTCCTGCTCCGGCAATCAGTTGGAACAGGAATACGAATAACATCAGCCAACGCAGCGGGCGCAAAGCGCGCAGATACGTTTTGGCCGGAATTTTCGTTGCGGTCAGCACCAGAATCGATAAGATCGTAAGCGCGGCGAGCTGCGGCCAACCGTTGGAGAGGATGAGCGCCGCCGTGAACAGCAGCATCGCTGTGATTTTGGATCGCGGGTCCAGCCCGTGCACTCGTGAACCTGTAGGAATCATTCGTCCGATAATCAGCTTGTCACGCATGCGCTCACCTCCTTTTCGTGTCTATACGGTGCGTCCATTGAAGAGTCGGCTTGGTCGTTCAATTCCTGTGCCGACTCTTGCTGAGAGCCTTCTTTTGACGCTATGTTCGTACTCTCGCACTTCTCAAAGCCGTGAACGGCTTCTTCGATTCGACGCGCCATGTCTTCAGCCGTGCGGGGAAGCGGCAAAGCCGCCAACTGCGGCAGCCGAGCCGTCCACTCTGCCCAGCAACGAAGTTGTTCGGGTACGGCTACGCCCCAATGATCCAGCTCTTCCGAACGGTCGGCCAACTCATCGGCATCTCCTTGGAAAACGGCGCGGCCTTCGTGCATCACGATCCACTCGTCCGCGACCTCCATCAATTCCTCGATCCGGTGCGTCACCATCAGAATCGTCCGGCCTTCTTCTCGGCATAGCCTCGCCAGCAGCGCAATCAGTTCCCGGCGCGCCGCCGAGTCGAGCGTCGCGGTCGGTTCGTCGAGCATGACGATCTCCGGACCGGCGGCCAGCACGGAAGCAATGGCGACCTTGCGCATCTGTCCGCCGCTTAACGTCAACGGGTGACGCTTCAGCAGCGCTTCGTCCAATCCCATCGACTTGAGCGCCTCAACCGCTTTCGACTGTGCTTCTTTACGCGACGAGCCAAAGTTCATCGGGCCGAACATCAAGTCTTTTTCCACCGTATCCTCGAACAAATGCTGCTCGGGAAACTGAAAGCTCAGCCCGATCCGGCGACGCAGCGCATTCAGCCTCGGTTTTTGCATATTCGGCAGCAAGGTATGGTCCAGCACTTTAACGGCGCCACCCGTAGGCAGCAGCAGGCCATTCAGCAGTTGCAGCAGCGTGGACTTGCCCGATCCCGTGCCTCCGGCGATGCCGACGAGCGTGCCTTTGCGAATACGGATATTGATATCATGCAGCGCCGTCGCGGCGAACGGACTGCCTGCCTGATACGTGTAATCGACATTCGTTAATTGGATTACCGCTTCGCTATTCGATTGGTCCCCCGCGTTTCGTCTCGTCCAGCCGATCACGACCGTGTCCCCCTTCAACTGCCTGCTTAACTCGCTTATGCGGTATGTTCTTACTGATAGCTGACTGCTCGATGCCCCGTGCTTGGAGCTGTTGTTCCAGTCTCAAGCGAAACGGAAGCTCGATCCCGCAGTCGCGCAATAACTCTATATCTTTGAAAAAAGTTTCCGGCGTGCAGTCTGCGCGAATCGTGCCGTTTTGCAATGCTATGATTCGATCCGCCGCCAGCATTTCGTCCACGTCGTGCGTGACGGAGAATATCGTGTAATCCCCTTGTTCCTTCATTCCTCGGATCACGCCCAGCAGCTCGCGCCGCGAACGCTCGTCCTGCATCGAAGTCGCTTCGTCGAACACGACGATCTCCGGCTCCATGGACAGACACGCGGCAACCGCGCAACGCTGCTTTTGCCCGCCCGACAGTTCGCCCGGATGTTTCGGCAGAAGCGAAGAGATGTTCAGCTTATCCGTATAGGCTGCAATTCGCCGCTCCATCTCCGCACGCTCCAGACACAGCCCTTCGAGTCCGAACGCAATATCTTCTTCGACCGTCTCCCCGATAAACTGGTTGTCCGGATTCTGGAACACCATGCCGATTCTGGACCGAACAAGCGGTGCGTTATGCTCGGTCAATTCTTCGCCGAAAACGGATACTATGCCGTTTTGCGGCCGCAGCAGTGCGTTTAACAGCCGGACCAGCGTCGATTTCCCGCAGCCGCTTTCCCCCACGACCGCGATCCATTCGCCTTGGCGAACGCTCAAGTTTACGCTTTTGAGTACCGTTTCTTCTTTCGTATAAGCGAATTCGATATCCCGAAGTTCGACCAAGACCGCTGTTTCGCGTTCCATGCTGCTTCCCCCTTCCTGCCGCATCGCCCAGATCAATACTCGTTCGGTACGAACGGCGCGAACAATTTCATATGGCCGAGCGCGTTTACCAGATACCGAACCGCGATGCCGACCACGATCCCCGTTGCCACGCCCGCGATCATCAAGACCGGCAGGTAATAGAAAATGTTGAGCGAGTCGATCACGATCGCGGCAGCCGCGAGCTGTCCGATATTGTGCGCAATCCCCCCGGCGACGCTGATCCCGATCAAACTGAGGCGTTTACGGCTGATCTTCATCAATCCGTACATGACGCCGAAGCTGAGCAGAGCGCCGAACAAACTGAACAACAGCATCGAAAACGTGCCCAGGATCATGGCGGTCAGCAGCGTTTTGAGTACGACCAGCATCAGCGTATCCTTACCGTTCAAGAAATATAGGCAAGTCAGGATCATGATGTTCGCCAAGCCCAACTTCGCGCCCGGCATCATAAAGCTTCCGACCGGAATCATGGACTCGATAATGCCCAACACGACCGCCGCCGCAGCGAAGATCGCCAGAATGACCGTCTTTTTCAGCAACAACGATTCTTCAGCCAACGACGTCATCGACTTCCAGCTCCTCTCCCGATTCGACTCCGATAAAGACCGATACGCGGTGCGGCAAGCACACGATCTGCTGCCCCGGACGCGTTACGAACCCAAATCCCAAACACAATTCGTCCGGACAGTCCGCATCGATCATTTCTACGCCTCCGTTGTGAATTTTGATCTGATTGAATCCGTCTTCGGTCTTGATCATGACGACCTGCTCTTCTTCCGTCAGCGGTAGGGTCTGGTAAGCTTCGCCATTCACCTCGATATGCACGAAGCGATTTTCGATGTGATTTTTTTCACTTTCATTGCCACCCCAATAACGCGGAACGATAAAAGCAAGCGCCGCAATGACCACGATTCCGATCAGAATCAAGTCACCCCTCTTCATCATCTTGCCTTTCATGGCCTAACTCCTAATCCGTACTTTGCACCTAATTTCACATGAATGTGCAGAAAAATGCTTTCTCGCTGCAAAATACTCTTTTTTTTGAATACCTAAATCTTAGATGCCTCCATTATACGCCCGCATCCAAGATTCGACAATGCTTACGCCAACAGCGGCAGGGTCGTTTTCAGGTCTTTTCACAATTTGCTCAATATTAGATAAAAATTTAGGTAAAAATGAAGACGATTCCTAGGATGAAAAGGCGGTAAAAGTTGCACGTTGGCAGGTTTGAAGACACGCCCTAGGCAGGGAGCAGCGATGGCGACAACGTCTAAGGAGGGCGCCGAGTGCGGGAAATGCGGCCGCGGCCGCTTTCCCGCTTCGACAGGCCTTGCAGGGTGGAATCTGTTAAAATGATGAAAGACGCGCGCAAATGCGCGATTGCAACACATGAAGCGAACCCTGCGTTTATAGATATGAGCATTGCTCATCGCATCTGATTTTATGATGAGGCGTTCAGGGATGCCTTTCTTATCTCGATAGATGTTCGACAGATCGCGATTCTTCAAGATCGGAGGAACGATAGATGAGACGAATGGGAATATTGCGCTTAGTAGGCGCGGCTTTGGGCTCGGCGGCTTTGCTCGCCGCGCTTAGCGCCTGCTCGGGAGGCGCACAAGGCGAAGTGGCGGACGGCGGGATTTACTCCGCCGAGCGCCCCCGTCCCGCCGATTCGGGCGGGACGGCGGCCGCGGAATCTTCGCGGCCGGAAGCCGACCCGGCGCAGACTGCCGGGTCCGGGGCGGACGAGCAGTCGCGTCCGCCGGAACAGAGCGACGGCGGCGAGGCCGAGCCGTCGGAGCGCGGCCGACCGGACGAGTCGGACGCGGAGCCGGGAACCGGCGCGGGGTTGGCCGACGAGCAAAGTCGGCCGGAAGGCGAAGCCGCGGAGAGCGCCGACGAAGTGGCGCGCGAGGATGCAAGCGATCCCGCCGAGCGGAGCGCGGCGGGGAGTGCCGCGGACGAGCGGAGTCGGCCAAGCGATGCGGGCGACGCCGAGAGCGAAGCGACGGATTCGAGCGAAGGCAGCTCCGCGAGTGAACAGAATCGGCCTGTCGACAAGAGCAACGACAAAACTCCGCAAAACAAGGATCAATCGGTCAACAAAGAAAATCAGCGGCCAAGCGATTCCGGTACCCGCACTACCGAGAATCCATCCACTGACGAGCAGCAACCTGCCAATCAGGAGCAGCAAAGACCCGAGGATAAAAGTTCGAACGATTCGAGCAACAAATCCGCGCAGGACAAAGCCAAAGAACCTCAAACGGATGAGAAAAACCGTCCTGTTCAAGCACCGAAATGGAACGGCCCGGATCAATCGTCCGAGCAATCCCGAACAGACGGTTCCTTTTCCGGCAGCGGACATTATCTGGTTACCGAACATTTGCGACCGGGGTTGTATCGCTCGATCGGCAACATCGAATATTGGGAACGAACCTCCGGCAAATCGGGCACGGAGAAGGACCGGATCGTCCGAGCGGAACCTGTAGGACCTGCCGTTGCGGAAATCAAGTCTTCGGACGTTGGCTTCATTTCCAAAGGATCAGGAACCTGGAAACCCGTATCCGGAAAAACAGGCGCCTTCAAAACCGAATTCGGAGCCGGAACCTACATCGTCGGCGTCGATATCGAACCGGGCCGTTATCGCTCACCGATCGGCGCCACGCGTTGGGAAACCTTATCCGGCTTCGGCGGCGAGAAGTCCGACCAACTACGCGGCGCTTCTCCCGGAAAATCCGCTCCCGTAACCGTCGAAATCAAAGCAACAGACAGAGGCTTCACCTCAAGCGGCGCTTTATGGATGAAAGTAGAATGAGTAACGCTTTAGGGAGTGCCTTCAAAACTGCCGCCATGAAGACTTGAAGACACTCCCTAAATTCAAATACCTGCAAATCTACAGTTATTTCATCTGATCGATAGCCAACGACTGAAATAAATACATATCTACAGTTATTTGACGATTGAATCTTGATGCAAAGTAAAAACCAAACGAATAACTGTATATTTGTCGTTATTTATTCTGGAATCGTCGATATCAGAAGATTAGATGGATATTTGCAGGTATTTGAATAGAATGAGATTCAGCCGCCATTCTATTCCCTACTCGACGCACACCGCAGGCGTGACGGAGCACGTCAAGGGAAAGTGACGAAGCCAGCGGCGAATACTTGCACGTTTCAAGCAGGTATTCAGCGATGCTGAAATCGTAAAAGCTTTAGGTACGATTCCAATATCGCGCGGAAAGGCAGCAAAAGATGTCCGGCGATATTTCTGAGCTTTTAAAACGTTAACGGAACGAGGTGGCGCTTAAAACGGTTATTGAGCAGATTTGGATTTTTAACGGAACGACACGCCGTTAGCGGGAAAAACCGGGCTGAAATCCTCGTTTTTTCGCCTTTTTTTCTCGCTAAGCATCCCCTCGTTCCGTTAAAAAATTTTCGCAACCTAAAAAGGCGTTGTAACGGCTATACGATCCGTTACAACGCCTAAAGTCGGTGAAGTCGAAAAATAGACTGCGCGATCCTGTTGCCGAACGATTCGCTGGCCCCTATGCAAATGCGACGCCGCGCGTAAGAGAGCTTTCAAACCAACGCGCGGCTGTTTCCACTCAAACGTCCGCGTCCTCTTCCGCAGAAGCAGCTTCGACTGCCTCGTCCGCACCCGGGGATTCGCCCGATCCGCCAACGCCTTGTCTAGCCAACTCTGCATAACTGCATAGACGAAAAAATAAGCCGGCGAACTTCGACGTTTCTGCATGTTCTACATCAGAAGTGGCAAGTCGACTCTGTTCCCCGGATCGCCCCAGCTTACGCAGCAAATCCTCTAACAGCTCCATACCTAATTTTTGTGCTTCATCCGCTAACGCTTCCAGTCGTTTGGCATCTTCCAAAGCAAACTGACTTCCTCCGCGCAGCAGCAGATCCTCTGTCCAATCTTCCACTCGGCTGAGCAGACGATTTAATTCGATTCCCCCTGCGTTCTTCCCGTTCATGCGCTATTCCTCCGTTTTGAACAACCCTATCCGTCCAGCTTCAGATTCAACAGTCGATTGCCTTGAAGGAAACTGATCGGATACACGCCTTCTTCACTGATCGACGCAAAGATATAGAACTCATCTTCGCTCGGCAGTCCTCGGCCCGATTCCAAGCGAGTGATCGCCGCACTCCAATCCGAGTGATACGGCAACACCAGCTCTAATCGTTCGCCGTCCGGATCTCTAACCGTAAACTTAAGAGCTTGCGAGGCGCGATCGTAGACCGAACCTTCGATCCCTGCCGCTCTCAGCAGCTTGAAGCGCCGCGGAAGCCCACCGAACAAGCCCACTTGAACAGGCTCCGATGCCAGCTCCGCAAAAGAAGATACCCGTAGTTTCCCAAAGTCGAACGACTCCACCGCAGGCCGTTCCGGCAGCGTCAGTACAGGTGAACCTCCGGAGGATAAACGCCCTTCGCTGCTCACTTTGACGGCGCGGAAGGACAGCATGGAGCTGCTGGCCTCTTTCATCAACAGATCCGGCTTCCACGGGGAACGCTCGCGATAATATCGAGAGAAGTCGAACTCGGCCCCCTCGTAATAAGCAGGCCGGGCCTGACTATAGGTATACATCCCGCCGTCTTCGCCGCAGTAGAAATAATACGTAATCCCTCGGTATCCCGAACGCGTCTCCCACGGCTCGGCTCCCAGCGCATAAAGGTCAAGCCTTGGCACCGTATAGTATTTGCCCCGGAAGCGTCCGGCTAATTGCGCGCGGCGAGCCGGGCCGATCTCGCGCTCGAGCGCATCCAGCATCAGGCTCACGCGAGACAGGCGGCTCAACAGCACACGTGCCGAGAACCGAACATGACGCGCAAAAAACAGCTCCAGTTCGCCATGAATCCCGCGCGCTTCGCGCTCCAGATTCGGCAATCCGCTGCTGCGGGCCGCGATTGCGAGAAGCTCGAAACGATCGGCGAAGCTATACGGCAAACGCGCAAGGCCGTTACGCAGCAGCTCGCCGATGCTTTCGCGGAATTCGCCCAGCGTTTCCGGCGGAAATTCGGTCGGAGACAATTTTGCCGCTAAAGCGTCGCTATCGTTCAACCCTTTGCTTGCCCGGTAACGCAGCAGTGCTTCAAGCTTATACATCTCGCCGTCCGTACCCGAAACCGCGCATAAAGCACGATCAACCTCGGGTGTATCGGTAAAAGCAACCTCCACGCCGGAACGCTTCATCTGCATGACCAGCAACGAGCCTTCGCGTACCTCCAGTTCTTCCACATATCGCAACCGAAACGCGGCCTCTTCCACTCTCGAAGTTGAAAAAGGCGCGACTAGCTCGCCAATCTCCCGTTCCGTCAGCCAACTGAAATCCAGGATCGGCGGCTCCGATTCTGAGAATCTTCCTGACGCAGCCGCAGCATCCGACCCGAGCGTTTCCGATCTTTTTTCGCCCCCGGAATCTGCTGGCGCTCCATCATCGTTAGCCAGACTGTATTCCTCAGGCTTCGCGCCAGCTTCTTGCTCGTTCTCCGAGACCCCTCCATCCTGACTATCCGCAAAGCGCGGATAATCCAAAATCCCGATTAGCACATGCTTGCAGATTTTATCCGATGGACAACTGCAAACAAACGAATCGATGGAATCGGTCAGTTTGCAAATCGTGTCGTCGCTTAGCGTACAAATCACTTCGTTTTCGCTAAAATCATAATGAACCGTAACGCCTTTTTCCATATCTTTAAGCGCTCTGTTGTACAATCCCTTATTGGCATAACGGATCAAATAATCTTCTGTACCGAGTGCAACCAGTCTTGCAAACCTCTCCTGCATATCGCTTCCGCTCATTCGAATTCACCTCCGCTCTTGCGTCTGATTGCGAGTGTCCGAACGCTGCTAAGTATCTATTCCGCTTCGTCCACATAGTTCTCCAGATACGCCGCTAGCGCCGCATCGTCCCGAAGCTCAAGATGCACGCCCCAGCTCCAATCGGCCAACGCAAGCGTTGCTAGGCCAGCCAGCGTGCGCAGAAGTTTGAGGCTCCATTCATACCGATCGCGATCCTCGAATTCCAGCGTCAGCCAGGCTTTATATAAGATTCCGTCCTTATGCTCGCAAAAAAGTACGGTCTCCTCATTCGGTCCAAAAGCCCGGATCTGAGGACATTCCACGCGGTACGAAGAACCATAGCCCGTCGATACGACATCGTACGGCTGAGCGAACGATGACACTGCCGCCTCAATGTCCGCAATGCGAATGCCAAGTTCGGTCAGACCGTCCGTGTCGCTTTTTCGCACATAAACATCGGTATACCCGGCTTCCGTACGATGCTCTTCCGAAAAGGTGGCGATGTGCCCCATCTCTTCTTCCACTTCGTTCTGCTGTCCTAACAGAACCAGCTCCAACATGCAGTAATCGTCCTCATGGAAAAACAACTTTCTTACGTCGGAATCCGCAGAAAGGGAGGCTTGCGCCGCTCCTTTCTCCGAATCGCGTTCATGACTTGTCATGCTTGCAGCCTGCCTTTCTTCTGCTCTTTCCGCCCAGCGCCGGGCTTACTGCCCGGTTGCACGCAGAATATCGTAGACGGTCTCGCTGAATACGCGGTTCGGTACATTTTTCATCGGATGACCGCTTGCGGAGGTGTAGTAATAGTCGTCGCCTTTGTTGTTGAAAAACTCAAGCTCTTCAAGCGAGACGTCCTCCATGCCTTCGTAGTATGCGATGCTCGTACCGCTGAAGGTCAGGCGCGCCATCAGTTTGCCGTATGACTTGAACAATTCGTTGTAGAATCCGCCGTCCATTGCCCGTCCTTTGACCCAACCGTATTTCTCCAGCGCTTTCGGGAAGCCTGTCGGCGAATATTCGCCTTCCGGCAGACGGCTGTAGGTGCGGCGCTCCAAATCATCTTCTTCAGGCAAATACACCGGGCGATTCAACTGGATAAACGGCTGCACGATCTCGTAGTCTTCCAACTGCGTTTTCCAAGCGCTCAGCGTCTCGGCGTCGAGTTCCAGCGGATGCACCAGACCGATCTTCGCCGTCTCGGCCAGTTCATATTCGTCTTCGTCTACCGTATTGAATGTGCCGTCTTCCATATAGCGGAACGTGTCTACGACCGTCGTTTCTTCGCTGCCGATTGTGTAGACGCCCCAGATCAGACCGACCGCGAAGCGGCGCATCACTACATTGTTTACGAATAGATCCGTCCACTCCGACGCGGTCCACAAACGCTGCTTGGAGAGAGACTCTTCCAGACGCTGCGCCTGAATGCCGACCATCGTTTTGAGATCCTTTTTGAGCTGGGTAAAACGGGATTTGGATTTCGCGGCAAGTTCCGCATCGTCTTTTTGTCCCGGTGCAGGCAGGCTTTTCACGGCTTTGCCCGTCTCGTCGTTCACGGCGGACAATTGAAGATCGGCGCTGACTTTGACCGTGAAGGAACGCTCTCCGTAACTCAGCACTAATTCTCCTTTTTCATCAAAGCCAAGCGTCGTGATCAGTCGGTCGGCAAGTTGGTCTTTGGTCAGACCCTGATTCTCGGCCGCTAGTTGCAGTGCTTCTTCGGCCGCCCCCTTGACTTGGCGGTTCTTGATCGAGCGTCCCAATCGGTCGATCGTCATCAGCGCCGCCGCATCGTTCATGAACGCCAGCGCGCGGACGGCATCGGCCGCTATCGCGCCTCGGCTGCTTTCCGCCCAATCCTTGATCTGACGGCCGAGCAAGTCCACCACGTCACGGCCGCCAAAACGAGCCGCAAGCGGCAGTACCCACTTTTCTTTGGCAGGCGCTTGAGCGTCGATCCAAATACGCAGAACCTCGGTCGTGAACGCGGCAAGCGACGCCGTATCCGCATATTCCGCAACCTCGTCCAGACGCGGGTTCGGCTCGGACGCAAAATCAACGGATTCCGTCAGCACGTAAGATTTGATTCCGTCAGCCAGCTTATGTCCGTCGTTGCCGTGAAGCTCAGGCAACTGATCGAGCGACAACCAAGATAGACGAGCCAGCTTTTTGGCGTCCGCGTGTTCAGCCAACGCAGCATGCGCATATTCGGCGGGCTTGCCCAGCGTATCGGACAACGCTTGCAAACGAGCTTTCAACGCCGCGGACTTTTCTTTTTTCAGCAATTGCTCGTAAGCTTCGCCTTCGCCCACAATCCCGCGCAGCAGATCGATCACGACTTCGCGCACGCTCGCTTTTTTCTCCGCCAGATACAGCTTTACATACAAATCTTTGTCCGGGCGGCGAATCAGTTCGGCACGGGCAATCTCGCGGGAACGTTTGGACGAATCGCCCAGTCCCATGCGAAGCGCTTGAATCAGCAGCTCCTCGTTCTCTTCTTCGCTGACCGACAGAGCCGTCTCCAGGACCGTCTGCCGCACTTCGCCTTGCAGATCATTATAGAAGTCCAGACTGGCGGGCAGTCGGTGCCGGATGATGCTCCGCAGCTCTTCCTCCGGAACCCGGGCATAATAATACTGGTTCAGTCCGTTCAGCAGCAGCAAACGAAGCAGCAGGCGTTCGCCGTCGACATCCGGATCTGCCTCGACCCGCGCCAGCAGCTTCTCGCCGTTGAAGACCGGAGACTGATACAGATACGACAGGAACGACGCTGTCCCGATCTCGGGATGTCCGGCAACCTTGACGAATTTGGCGTACAACTCCGAGTCTTCGGACAGGAAGGTTACGGCGATCAGCAGATTGCGACGGCGAGTGTCGTTGCCCCTGACGTCGTCCCAATCCCGGGAGGGTTTGTGCTTGGCATACGTTTCGAGCGACAGCTCCCCCGCCAAATATTTCGCCAGGCTATGACCGAGAATATTGCCGTGAAGCTTGTCGGACAGCGCTTCGAGCACCAGCTTCTCGATGCCGCCTTCGCTCTCCGGTGCGCATCCTTCGTCCAGCAGCACGCGGTACACGTAAGCTTTGAGCATCGGACGGCGCAAGATGGAAAAGAGATATTGGGCACGCTTGGTGTCTTTGACCAGCTCGGCCCGCAGCATATTCCAGGCTGGCATATAGCTGTCGATCTCCCGTGCCAGCGTAGCAATCAAGGCAAACGGTTCATCGGTACGAACGACGCCGTCCAGTACGAGATCGGGGTCCTTGCCCGTATTTTCCATCAACAACAGCTCGGCACGCATCTCCAGCGGCAGAATCTCATGCACGTCGCGCACCAGATCAAGCACCGCCAAATCAAGCTCCGATGACGATTTCAGCAGCCCTTCTTTGCCGCCGTTAAGCAGCAGTATGTAATAAAAGGCCATGCGTAGCTGCGTCAATACGGCATTTTGCTGCTCCCGGCGAAGCTGCTCGTTCGGATCGAGCGTCGAATCCGGGAATAGACGGGCCCTCAGCGCGGAGCGTCTGGCTTCCACAAACTCAGGCGCAAGATCAAGCTGCGTCAGCGTGTCTTTGAGCGGAAGTTGGCGGATCGCCAAAGGTTCAATCGCCTTGAGCAGATATTTGCGCAGACGTTCGGCATCCCCGGCAAGCAATGCCTGGATCGAATGCGGCAGCTTCAGGATCATTTCATCCGCAAATGCCGAGTCGATCTGCGCATACAGCTTCAACAGCACCAGCGTATCCGCACTCGTCTCCAGCGGCGACACGGATTTGCCGTTCTGTTGCATGGAGCTGATTCGGGAACGGAACATTTTCTCGATATGCTCGGCGCCCACGTGCATATACATCAAGCGAAGACGTTGAAGCGACTTTTCCATCCGTTCTTCCACATCGTGGATTTGGCGCGCGCCCAAGTTGATGCCGACCAGCAGTTCATCCGTACAAGCCCGGTACAGCGCGCTTTCCTGATACCCGTATCCGCCGTTGCCCATCGTCCGGAGCAGCACGGCCGCAGCCCGGAAAAAGACTTCTCCCTTTTCGCTCCGACCCAGCTTTTCCAGCGCGTCGATCGTCCGATACAGATACCGATTGGAGCCTGTGAGCATGTCCGGAAACTCTTCCGACGCCCCCGTCACATAATCGATGATCGAATCTTTGCGATCTACCGCGAGCGAATAATCGTCCGAGCAAGCTTTAGCGAATTTCTCGATCAAAGGATCAACCGTATGGTTTTGCAAACTCATGAGTAAGCCTCCTAAAATAGAATTTAGTTAACGATACGTCCAATCCATTCGGCGAGAGCATCCGGCGTCAACGCCGCGACCTCCGCCCCCATATCCGCGAATGTGCGCGCCGCATGTTCGTCGTACATCGCGTGGCCTTCAAAATCGAGCGCGGTCAACACGAGTAGGCGGCAGCCCGCGTCGAGAATATCTTTTCCCGCATGATACATCTGGGACACCGGATACCCTTCTACCAGATCGCTGACCAGAATAAACAAGGTGCGTCCCGGATTTTCGATCAGCGTCTCGCCGTAGCGCAGTGCTTTGGCGATGTGCGTGCCTCCGCCGAGCTGCACGCTCATCAGCACATCGACAGGGTCTTCCAGCCGCCCGCTCAAATCGACGACTTGGGTATCGAAGACGAACAGGCTGGTTTTAAGCGAATTCAATCGGTAAAAGATGCTGGCCATCACCGAGCTGTAAATCACCGAATCCAACATGCTGCCGCTCTCGTCCACCGCGATGATGACATGCCATTTGTTATAAGGCTGAACGCGTCCGTCGAAATAAAGCCGATCCACGACGAAGCGTCGATTCTCGCGATCATAGTTTTTCAAATTGCGGGAAATGGTCTTCTTCATGTTGAGGTTGCGCAGCGTGCGAACACGTCCCGAGGTATAGCGGTTGCGCTTGCCGACAATGCTTGCTCTGGCGTCGGACTCCAACTTGCGCCGCAGATCCTCGACCACCTGACGGACGATCTCTTTGGCGCTCGCGACCACTTCGCCTTTCATTCGACCTTTGAACTGTAAAATGTTCTTTAGCAGGTTCATGTTCGGCTCCAGCGATTCGAGCACGGCTTTATCGGTCAGCAGCTCGTTCAGACCGTAACGGCCCAGCGCCTGCTTTTCCAAAATTTCGACCGTTTCTTTGGGAAAAAGTTCGCGCACCTTGCCCAGCCAGCCCGGAACGGTCAGATTGGAGCCGCCGCGTCCTGCTTGCTTGCGCCGGTATCCTTGCTCTTCGCCGTATTCGCGGTCGTACAGATAGCCGAGCAGCTCGTCCAGATCTTGGTAAGCGAAGCTGTCCGCGGCATAACTCTCCGTCTCGCTCAATGCCTCATCGGCTGAAGGGCCTAGCAGCAACCGCCAACGATTCAACGTCTCGGTGCTCATTCCAGTTTCCATAAGGCAAACTCCTCCCGTATCGCCCGATCCAGCTCCCGCGCCGTACGCAGCGTATGCTCATCGACGGCGGGCATTTCCAGACGCGAAGCCGGAATACCATGTAATCCGGCAACTTTTGCCGCGATGCGCGACGTCTCCGGCGGCGTGAAAAAGGTAAAGGCCAATCGCAGTTCCGGCAGCATCCGCAAAAACTCTTCATGCGGCAGTCGTTCCAGCAGGATGCTCAGATCGGCAATCAATTGATCGTCTTGCATCAACGCATCCCGTGCCAAGGCGAACAAGCCCTGCAAATACTCGGCGCTCTTGATCGCTTGATCCGGCGAACCCTGCATATAAGCACGTGCCCGATTCGAGATTTCGCTTCGCTCCCGCTCACCCAGACGAACCAAAATGGCGACGACGGCTCCTTCCAGCCGCGGAGCCAGATCGGATACCGCCAGCAACTCGTTCAAGCGGTCCCGGAAATTCTCGTCCGCTGCCGATGCGCCTTCCACAGCGTCCGTTCGCCCGACAGCGTGCATATAAAGCAGCTTCAGCCCTTCCACCGCCTGCGGCTGCTCGTCCGGATTCAGACCGTTCAGTCCGGGTAATCGCGATACGGAGGCGGCATAAGATTCATTCGCCAATCGGCGCAGCCGAACCTCGTCTACGACGCCCAGCAATCTGCGGTGCGAGCGAATCCGGTCCAGATTGTCGAGGGTATCGCACAACGACAGGAAACTGCCGTCCTGGCGCAACGCAGATTCAAGACGTTCAAACAAGCGTGACGACAGGCTTTCCAGCCCCATCACTAATGCTCGCAGCAACCATAAAGCAACTTCGCCGCTATGATGCTCGGGCACTTTGTCCAGTTCTTCGACGATCCGGGCTTCTGCCGCTTCGGCCACCGTTCCCCCGTAGATCGAATTTTCGATCAGACGGGCTTCGGTACGCGAAGAATAGGAATAGGTCCAGCTCTCTCGCACAAGATTCATATCCCGCCGCGCAATCCAGTCCGGTCCGGATTCGCGCTTGGCAAATTCCGAACCGAGAAACTCGGCGCAATGCAGCAACCGGCTTGTTTCGCGATGCGCAGGCTTGGCGTAAGGCTCCAGCGTCCGGCGATGCCGGCCTGTCGATTTCACGTTTAGGCGACAGAGGGCGGCACGCTTTTTGAAGTCTTCCACGATCGGCACCGCGAACTCGTTCGGCGCGACTTCCCCGATTCGGTCGCCGGTCATCAAGCCGAGCAATTTTTCCAACGGGCGATCCGATGCCCGTGTACGTTCGCCTTTGATAAACGAAGCCGTCACCGCATCCATCAGCTCATAGGCACCGCCCTGGCTTTTGTTTCGAAGCGCCGCCAAACCTTGCATCATACCGTAAGCTTCAATGCCGTCCGCGGTCGATACCGCTTCGGATTCTCCCCGAAGCTCTTTGCCGAGTTGGGACAAAAGCTCAAGGCCTGTCCGGTCGTAGGGCTTGGGTTCGCCTTTGACGATCTTTTCCCAGGTTCGATCGTAGTATCCGACATGGGGCATACCGCTGGCATAACCGTTCAGTCGATCGGCTTCCTCGAAGGTAAATACCATCGGGTACATTTGCTTGCGAATAACTTCAGCCTCTTGGGAGCTTGCTTGGGCGCCGAGATCGGTTTGAATCGTATTGACGTCTCCCGAAGCGCTTGCTTTACCCTGGGCTGACGATTCCGGTACTTCCTCCGGTTCAGCGACGATCAGCCCGTAAGTATGAAAGCCTCCGGTTACAACCAATATGCGCGAATACTCGGCACGCGCTGCCCGGATATGTTCGCGCATTCGGACTTCGCGAGCCAGATCGCCTTCCGACGCTAAACGTTCAGACGAATAAGTCATGCGGGACAACGTGCAATAGGTGAACACGCTCTGGACAAACTCCCGGGTATCCCGGCTCAAGCCCCCGACCTCGAAAGCCCGCTCCCACAATTCATCGAAGCTGCGCGCGCGGCTGGTTCGGCACAGCCGCCCCATGAAATCGGAACCCGCCAGCAACGCCTCGTCCTGAGCGGACGCTTTGCCTCCCTCGTCTGCCGTTTCCCGTCGTCCCCGGTAGTCGAGATCGATAAAGCGCGCAGGTATTCCCCGTGCAGACGCTTCGCGGATCGCCACGTATTCCGGCGAATAATCAAGCATCGGGAAATAGCAGGAACCCCGGCCGTTCTCGTCTTCATACCCGTGATAGAGACTGACCGGGGCTTGGGTAGCCGGATCGGCCAGTACCGGAATTAACGGGCTCCCGCTCTCCGGCCCTTCAATCAGCACAATGTCCGGTTGATAGTCTTCAAGCGTACGCAGCAGATGATACGAACAAGCCGGACTATGATGCCGAATCGGAAAATGCACGACCGGCCCGCTCAGATCGAAGACTTTTTCCGCAAATACGGCCTTGAGCTTCGCAAGCTCTGCCTCCGTATCAGGAGGCAGCGCAAGCTTTTCGCTCTCCGCCGCCGGATTCAGCCGATCCATTTTTTCTCCTTATAATACGCGTCCCATAGACTTTCGGTACGCGCGCGCTCCTTGACCACTTTGGAGAAGTAAGCCTTGAGCACGCTCAAGTCCTTGGTGCTCTCCTTCGCGACGGTTCCCAGCATATTCTGCACCAGCCGCTCCATCGACAGACCACCTTCTTCATAATAGTAGGAAGTCATGGCGCTCTGGACATAAACGGATACCGCTTCGGCCGTACTCATGACCGCCTGGGGAACCTCGATCTTATAGCCTTCGCGCGTGCGTCCGGTACGCAGCTCAATGAAAGTGGTCGCCAGCAGTTCCACGACGTCCGGATCTACCTCAATATCGACGCCGCTGTGGCTGAGCAGGTTGGATGCTTGCGATTCGATGATCTTCGCTTCCATTTTGACGTTCTCGATCGGGCGGATGGTCTCGAAGTTGAAGCGCCGCTTGAGCGCGCTGCTCATCTCGTTGACCCCTTTGTCGCGAATATTCGCCGTCCCGATCACGTTGAAGCCCGGTTTGGCAAACAGCACGCCGTCCGCAAGTTCAGGAATATTCATTACTTTATCGCTCATGATGCTGATTAGGCTGTCCTGCGCTTCCGACGGACAACGGGTGATTTCCTCAAATCGGGTAATCAAGCCATGCTTCATCCCCTGGTACAGCGGAGACGGCACGAGCGCGGCTTCGGAAGGTCCTTTGTCCAGCAGCATGGCGTAGTTCCAGGAATACTTGATCGTATCTTCCGTCGTGCCTGCCGTGCCTTGAATGGTGTTGGTGCTGGTGCCCGAGATCGCCGCCGACAGCAGCTCGCTCAGCATCGTCTTGGCCGTGCCCGGTTCGCCGACCAGCATGAGTCCGCGGTTGCCGGCCAGCGTCACGACCGCCCGCTCGATCAAGACATCGTTCCCGTAAAACTTTCGCGTAATATGTATCTTTTCTCCATCCAGCTCAACCGGCTTTTCCCGTCCGATCAAAAAGTCGCGTACAGCGGCGGGAGACAGCTTCCAATTGGGTGGGCGTTTGCCGAGTCCTTCTGCGGCCAATGCGGCCAATTCCCGCTCATGCAATACTTCCGCAGGCGGCTTGATCATCTCGATGGTCATAGCGTTCCTCCTCCAAACAGATCATACGTTCTCATTTTTCTAATATGTATTTTATCATATCTGACTGGGCATTCGCGAGAATCTATAATAGAAATGAGCGGGATGTCCTGTTCCATTGCCGACGATTGGGACATCTCATCCTCATAACGACGGGTTTCCGGGACCAAAGTCGCTCTCTTTCGTTGCTTTTCCCGCGGCTGCACGTCAATACGTCGAAACGCGAACTCAAGCTTCCTACGTCTCCAAAAAAGCGCCTTCATCTTTTTTTTCAAAAAAACGAACTCTCTTTCCTTTCCGCGCGTATATGAAGCAAGGAACGGAAGCGGATCGCTCGTTTCCTCCCTTAATTTTTTTACCCACTAAAGGAGGCTACCGCATGACATTCTTCTGGATTTTGTTGATTTTCGTCCCTGTCGTTTTGTTGATATCCGCCCTTAATCCCAACCAAAACAAATCGCGTTCGCGCAGAGACTACCGCTCCGGATTCATGCACGACTCGGGCAGCAATTATTCCGGTGATTACGGCAATCATCACTCCTCGAATCACTGCACCGGCTCTCATTCCTCTTCGTATGACGGCGGCAGTTGCGATTCCGGCGGCGGAGGTGGCGGGGAATGAGCTCCGAAGACGAACATGCAGCAAAAAGAACGCGTTGAATCCCGCAGTCGGGAAGCACGCGTTCTTTTTAAATGGCGAAAATTCTATACGACCACCCGATCGCGACCGCTCTCCTTCGCCCGATACAGCGCACGGTCCGCCAGCTCGAACAGATCGTCGATCCGCGTCGATTGCAGCGGACTGACCGCCCCTCCGATGGATAAAGTAACGGGAATGCGCAGTTCGTTTTCATGCGCGGCCACGGCCAGACGAAGGCGCTCCGCCATTTCGTACGTCTCCGGCAGATTGTATCCCGGGAGCAGCACCATGAATTCTTCGCCTCCGTAACGCCCGCACAATTCCCGATTTCCTACCGTTTCTTCCAATGTGCGCGCCACGCCGCGCAGCACCGCGTCGCCTGCCGAATGACCGTGACGATCGTTGACGGATTTGAAGCGGTCGATATCGATCAACAGCAATGCAAACGGACGGTTGTCCCCCTCCATCTTTTCCAATATTTCATCCAGCGCACGTCGATTCAAGAGTCCGGTCAGCGGGTCTTTTAACGCAAAATCGTTCAGATCCCGGTTCTGCCGTTTCATCTCGCGCACCGTGCGCATGACGGCCCGGTTCAGCAGATCCGCCTCGCGGTTCCAGTGACGCCTGACGGAAGGCATGGCTTCGTCCTGCGGACGGTCGGCTGCGCGTACCACGAAGTCGGCCAACGATACGAAAGGAGCCGCCAGACGGCGAGCCAAGAACAACGCGGAAGCCGCCAGGATCAGAAAAGGTCCCAATACCACAAGCAGCGTCCCCCGCATTTGCTCCAATTGCTGCGCCGTAATGAGGCTGGTCGGCGTCTGCACCACAATACCCCAGCGCGTGGCCGGGACATAGGCGTAACCGACCAGATACCTTTTGCCTTCCGTGTTGATCAACTTCTCCTGCCCGCTGTGCCCTTGAAGCAAATGCGCGACCGCCGGATTGCCGCTGACGTCCTCGCCGGTTCGATCTTGATCGGGATGGTAGACCAGCCTGCCCTCGGCATCGACGATATAGCAATACGAACCGCTGGCATCAATCTGATTTTCCCCGAACAATCCGCCCAGCAAGTTAGGAGCTTCCAAATGAAGCACGCCGCCGACAATGCCCAGATAGGCGCCTTCTTCAGCGAAGATCGGTTCCGTCACCATGACCGCCATGCCGCCGTGAACATCCCGGTAGGGCGGCGACTGAAACTGAAGTTTGGCGCCGAGGGCTTCGCTCATAAGAGCAGGATCGATATCCATCGCTTTGCCGCCCTGTCTGCCTCCTTCGTACGTCGCGGTCAATTTTCCGTCCGTTCCGGCCACGAACACTTCCGCAAAATAACCTCCGCTGTCGTACAGCAGTCGCAGTTCGTCTTGCGTTTCGGACGATACGCGCAGCACCGCCATCTCGGCAAATTCGCCGGCGAAGGCGGTTAAACTTTTGCTGATCGAGACGAACAATAAGTTCATCCCATGCCCTACGCGTTCCGATTCCCGGAAATTTGCTTCCAAGGTCCGCTCTTCCAATAACTGTTGTTCCGAGCGATACGAAGCAAATAACGTAATGACAAGCGTCATTACAAATGTCAAAATGACGAGGCCGGAAAACAGCGCACGCAAACTGACCCTGCCTTTTGTTTTGAAAAGCCCGTCGTCATGCCCCTTTTTCCGATCGCCCGCCTTCGTTCTCACTGTGTCCCTCACCTTTTCGATCGATTGAATTCTTGTTGCCGAATGACTTTCTTTCTATATATTACGGCACAATTTGTCGATTATTTAGGGATTTTATCGAAGAAGTTGGTGGAGGGGGAAAGAAAGCATTGAATCTGAAGAGTATAGTTGCTACAGACAATGTAATGCTATATAAAATGACTTAAAGCTACATTTCGTTTATAGCGATAGGAGGATTCATATTGTCATACTTTTTATCAATTCAAATTTGGCCAGCCATAGTTATTCTTGCTATCCTTATGTTACTTGAGCTTATAGGACTGATGCGTTTTTTTAAGCACTTGAAAAAGGTCTTTCGAAGAATCTCGGCTCCAATTCCTTCAACTCCATTCAAAAATATAGAAAAAATTTTCGAGTCTTATAGGTTAGTTCCCGAAAGAAACCTCGATTTTTTTAAATTATCTTTAGAATCTGAAGATTATAGTAATGATTTTTTAAACCAACTTATCGACTACATTCATAAATTAATTTTTACAGTAGCTTTAGCAGGACTAACTTTTGTTATAACCATTACTGTGGCACAATTGACATTTTTCAAAGACAATAGAGAGCTTCAGCAAGATCATGCTAAATGGATAGAGTCTATTGAAAGTATGTTTGAAATTTTAAACCAGGGAATAAACGGATTCAGCACAATTCTATTCTATTGTTTAATCGTGTTTATTTTTGCTTGCTTTCATGCATTTGTAAGCCATACAAAAGAATCGCATAGAAAAAAACATCTTAAAATTATCGAGAAAGTGGAACAGCAAAGAATGAACCAATAAAATACATGCTCAAAAAATTTCACAAAAAAAGACATAACAAGAGAGGCTCAGCGCTGGTTTCCCGTCTGAGCCTCTTCCGTTCCTCAACCTAGGTTGTGGTTTGACCGTGTGGCGACGCCACATCTAGAAATTACCCGGAATGCAGATAATTATTCGGCACTTTATGCATAAAAAAATAAATAAAATTAGAGTTTATTTTTACTGCTTAGAAAGCCTGTCGTTGATTCAGAAATTTCGCTTTAACCAACTAAAGGTTAGAAGTTTGTTAGAAGTTTTCTCAAAAATGCAAAAACGCGGACTCCCGAAAACCGGAAATCCGCGCCATGCTTAATGCTGATGAAGGGAATTGAACCCCCGACCTACGCATTACGAGTGCGTTGCTCTACCCCTGAGCTACATCAGCATACTCTGTTAACCTTGCTGTCTTAGCAGCAACGAAATACATTATACACCTTTCTCGGGGATGCGCAAGGTACTTCTCCAAAAAAGTAAAAATAGGTCTTTCTCCTTCATTAATCCCTATTCTGCCGCGCCTCGTTCAGCCAACTTGGCTTGGACCGAAGCGAGCTTTTGCACGGACGAACCCGCTTTGTCGCGGCGGTCGTCGATCTTGATCGACGTCGAGACGCGCTGCGCGCCGGATTCGAAAGTATGTTCATGCAGTTCTTTGACCGCGGCCAAGATTCGATCCAGGGGTCCTTCAATGATGGTACTCATCGAAGTCAGCTCGTACGTTACGCCTTCGATACTCGCCAGCTTCCGCTGCATGTCCGCCACGTACCCGCTCAGACTGGTGTTTCCTGTTCCGATCGGGATGATCGTCACCTCTGCGATTGCCATTTCAATCTCCTCCTTATGGCTTGCATCACCCTCTCCTTGTCATGAAAAGGATGAGCTGTCAACTCCGTTTTTGCGTCTTTTTATTGTACCGCGAACCCGTCCGAAAATCGAATTTCGACGCAAACCGCACCACTATGGGCTTCGCGTAAAAAGGGCGTTTTCAACCTTGACGATTTGATTAAATTTTCAGCCGGAGTTTGTGTCCATTATGTGGCAACTCGTATCATTTCGCTTCACAGATACCATATATAGGTGTAAATTAAGTAGCCGAAGGCCAAATATGGTGTTTGGTATAAAACGTACAAGACCGCGATTCCTCATTTCGGAACCGCGGCTTACATATTTTAAGACATAGAGATTGCTTCCCGGCCGCACTACGGACAGGCATCGGAAACGAACTCATATCGAAAGGACGGAATCCACAATGAGCACAACTCTTCCACTTTTCCCGGCGACGCGCAGCAAAGAAATCGACGCGCTTGAGGAAATCACCAAACTCGGACGCGATATCGCGGACAGTCTCGACACCGAGACGCTGCGCGAGAACGCGAACCTGAACGGAGACAGTTTTTCCGGCAAAATGAGCAAATTCGGCAGCGAATACGCGAAATGGTACGCGCGCCTGCATATTCTGCCGAGAGAAGTGGAAGCCGCCATTCGCGGGAACACCGTCTATGTGCATGACCTGGATCATTATGCGGTCGGCACGACTAACTGCATTTTCATTCCCTTCGACAAATTGCTTGCCGAAGGCTTCAGCACCGGTAACGGCGATCTGCGCACCCCGCGCACGATCATGACGGCGATGGCGTTGGTCGCGATCATTTTCCAATGTCAGCAAAATGCGCAGTACGGCGGCGTGTCCGCGAACAAACTCGACCACGATCTGGCGCCTTACGTCGGACGTTCCTTCATTAAGCATTTCCGCAAAGGACTGTCGTACTTCGAAAGCTTCAAGGAAGGCAATGAGATCCTGACAGGCGCTGCTGCTCCAGAAGGTCCTGCCGATAAAGAAATCTATATGGATAACACCGATCTGCGCGACCGCTATCCGCATGCTTACCGCTACGCCTACCAAGAGACGCGTCAAGAGACGTTCCAGGCGGCGGAAAGCCTTGTCCATAACCTGAATACGATGTCGAGCCGCGGCGGCGGCCAGATTCCTTTTACCAGTATCAACTACGGCACGTGCACATCGAGCGAAGGCCGTCTGGTCATGGAAAGCCTGATGGAATCGACGATGCGCGGACTCGGTCAGGGACAGACGCCGATCTTCCCGATTCAAATTTTCAAATGCAAAAAAGGCATCAACCAGGCAATCGGCGAACCGAACTACGATCTGTTCTTGAAAGCGATAGAATGCTCGACCAAGCGCTTATATCCGAACTTCGCCAACCTCGACGCGCCGATCAATATGGAATATTACGTGCCGGGCGATCCGAATACGGAATTCGCGACGATGGGCTGCCGGACTCGCGTCGTAGCCGACCGTTTTGGTCGCAACCACCTGTCGGGCAAAGGCAATCTGTCGTTCAACACGATCAATCTGGTGAAGCTGGGCATCGAGAACGGTATTGCGCTCGGCGAGCGAAAATGGGCCGACGAAGAGGGCTTTTACGAAATGCTGGACGAAGCGCTTGATATCGCCATGACGGGTCTGCTGCACCGTTACCATATTCAAGCGAAACAACCTGCCAAAGCGTCCGACTTCATGATGCGCGAAGGCGTATGGGAAGGCGGCGACGCGCTGGGTCCGGACGATAAGGTCGAAGATTTGCTCAAACACGGCAGTCTGTCGATCGGCTTCATCGGCATTGCCGAGTCCATGAAAGCCATGTACGGCAAGCATCATGCGGAAGACGAAGACGTCTATGCCAAAGCGCTGGCGGTCGTTCGTCATATGCGCGCTTATTGCGATGCCATGAGCGAAAAGCATAATCTCAACATCACGTTGTTCGCGACTCCGGCTGAAGGTCTGTCGGGCAAGTTCACCAAGAACGATGCCAAAGAGTACGGACCGATTCCGGGCGTAACGGATCGCGAATATTATACGAACTCGTTCCACGTGCCCGTCTACTTCCAGACGCCGGCGGCGCGCAAAATTTCGCTCGAAGCTCCGTTCCACGAAGTCTGCAACGCAGGCGCGATCTCGTACATCGAGCTGGACGGCAATGTGCGCAGCAACCCGGAAGCGTTCCGTAAGATCGTGGCCTATGCGCTGGATCAGAACGTCAGCTACTTCAGCATCAACCACCCGATCGACCGCTGCACGTCATGCGGTCACGAAGGGATCATCGGAGAGTCATGCCCTTCTTGCGGGAAAAAGGAAACGGAAGTGCATATCTCCCGCCTGCGCCGCGTTACGGGTTATCTGACGGGCGATTACCAGACTCGTTTCAACGGAGCCAAACAAGCCGAGGTGCGCGACCGCGTGAAGCATGCCGGACAAGCAGCGCCTCGACAATAAAAAGTTGCCAGGCCGCTCTTTTGCGGTAAGGAGGTGTTCGATCATGAATCTTTGCGGGTATTATCCCGAGTCCATTAATGAAGGAGAAGGTCTGCGCGCCTCGGTCTTCATCAGCGGCTGCAAGCATTATTGCAAAGGCTGCTTCAGCGCGCGCACCTGGAATTTCGACTACGGCGAGCCGTTCGACGACAAGCGCCAACGCGAAATCATTCGGGAAATGGCGGAGAATCCCCTGCTCGACGGACTGACGCTTGCCGGCGGCGATCCGTTCTTTTCCGCGGCGGAAGCAAGTTCTTTCATTGATCTGGCGCGCGAGAGCATCCCCGAGCTGAACGTGTGGATGTATACCGGATATACGTTCGAACAGCTTTCGGCTACACCGGAATCGGACGAATACGGACTTCTTCGGCGCGGTCACGTCTTGGTAGACGGACGCTTTCAGCAGGAATTGCGGGACGTGTCGCTGCTGTACCGGGGAAGTTCCAACCAGCGGCTGATCCGCATTCCCGAAAGTCTGGAGCGCGGCGAGGTCGTATTATGGGAGCGGGAAGCTATTCTTTTTTGACCTTATGTAAACATTGCCCTATATAAATCCAGTTCAGTATTTAATTGTTGACAACCGGCTTAGTCTTGAGTAAGATAAGCTTAAATTTACGCAAGACCCCACAACCGCATACTTGATCTTTCCTTAACCGGGTAAGAGGGAGTAGCTTTTACATCAAAGTCGTCAATACGGGATCGCATCCCCGGCTTTGTTGGCAACCATCGTTGTTAGCGAGACTTTTACCGCTTTAGGTTACGTTTGTTTATTTGCGCATGGTCGCATATTCATTCGTACCCTTTGGCGGTAAAAGTCTCTTTTGTTTTATTGGGGTCTTTTCGTAAACAGAAAGGGAACTCATCCCACATTAAAAGGAGAGAAGCAGATGGATTTGTCGTTGATGCTTGAATACGGATGGGTACTGCTCGTACTGATCGCGCTGGAGGGCCTGCTTGCCGCGGATAACGCGCTCGTACTGGCCATCATGGTTAAACCGCTTCCGGAAGAACAGCGTAAAAAGGCTTTGTTCTACGGTCTTGTCGGGGCGTTCGTGCTCCGTTTCGGTTCTTTGTTCGTCATCTCGTTCCTGGTCGACGTCTGGTGGATTCAGGCGATCGGAGCCGCGTACCTGCTGTTCATTTCGTTAAGTCATATCATTAAAGCCATTCGCAGCAAGCAAACCGAAACCGACGAAGCGGAAGAATCCGCGGAAGGCAAAGGCGTCGGCAAGAAAAAAGTCAGCTTCTGGGGCGTCGTATTCAAAGTCGAACTGGCTGACCTTGCATTCGCGGTCGACTCCATTCTCGCAGCCGTAGCGCTCGCGGTCGCATTGCCTCCAACCAACTTGGGTACGATCGGCGGTCTGGATGCCGGACAATTCGCCGTTATCTTCGCAGGCGGTTTTATCGGTCTCGTCATTATGCGTTTCGCGGCCAACCTGTTCGTAGGCCTGCTGCACTCGCGCCCGGGCCTGGAAACAGCAGCGTTCGTTATCGTAGGTTGGGTCGGCGTTAAGCTCGGCATGCATACCTTGGGTCACGAAGCCATCGGCCTGGTTCCTCATGACTTTGTCGAAGGCACGATCTGGAAAACGACATTCTATGTCGTTCTCGTCTCTATCGCTTTGATCGGCTGGTTCACGTCGAAGAAGATCGAAGAAAAAGTCGACGAAGAGCCGATTCGCGAAGTCGAAGAACAAGCGAAAAAGCTTCCGAAACTCGATAAGTAATAGATGCAATAGACGATGTTCCCGGTACCGGAGGAGTCCTATAGGACCCTCCGGTACTTTTTTGCGTCCGTGAAAAGAAGCGCGTATCGGAAGAAGTTCCTATTAATCTTTTACGAGTAGATTTTGCGAAATCTTTTTAAAAAATCTATAAACTTTCGTTTCCCTTCACCGATAAATAAAATATCAAAACAAAACAACAACAAAAATCGACAAAGTAATCTACTAAACGACAAATAATGAAAGAGAGAGGTGCAGCAGTCATGATCACGCTGAATACACAAGGAATCAAGGAAGTTCTCCATAAACAAATTACGAAGTTTTTCGAAGCAGAGCCGGTTATGCTCGAACTGACGCAGGACATTCAAAATAACGATGCCGAAGCTGGACAGACGCTGCACTTCTCCAACCCGCACTACTGGGTGAAAGTGATGGATTGCTCCTTCGAGAGCTACGTCAGACCCGTTATCCTCTGCGAAGTGATCTACTTCCTGAAGAAAGAATACATGGACGCCGAAGTCGAAGTGAACGTGGATATCGACCTCTCCGCCCCTGCCGACGAACGCATCACGATCTCCGCGACGGTCAGCTTCAACGACCAAGTCGACCTGGAGCGCACGGAGCTGAACAACCTGATCGACCTGGCCCTGCAACTCAAGGACAAAGAATGGTTCGAAGAGCTGTCGAGCCGCTACAACGCCATCAGCGCTTAATTTCGAAACCTAACCGCAAAATCCTGTTCCGGAACGTGCCGGACGGCAAGCAAGTTAATCAGCATTCGACAAAATCGGACACTTTCACTTCCCATCGTCGCTCGTCCAACATTCGAAAGATTTTGCAGCTTTTTCACCTTAGGGTGTTCCGCGGCTTCCCGGCCGGTATCTCTCAACTGGACTTCGCTTCCGACGCCGAGACCCGCTTCATCATATCTTTTTCTTCTCCTTCCCTTCCGGTGCATCTCTCCCCGACTTATACGTAAACGAGATGCGCCTTCAGGCTCCGGATTCCCCCGAATCCGGGCCTCTTTTTGTTTGGCCGAACTCACGGTTGACGGCGCTTCGCTCCGGCGTTATACTAAAAAACATAATTTTAGAACTCCACTATGCCGATGAAGAGAATCCAACTCCGAGGCGTTTTCGTCAAGGGTCGACAGCCGGTTCCGACAAAGTACGGACTGCCTGTCATCGACCGCCTAAGTCAACCGGCATTCGCCCGTTATCGCGAAACTCCAGAGCGGATCGCTCCTTCGGGAACGGTCAAATTGGGTGGCACCGCGAGCGTAGATAAACGCCCCTCGTCCCAAACGAGAGGGCGTTTTTTGCGTTTTTTTCACACCAATCACTCAGAGGAGCGTGTATGAACATGATGGATATTCGAACGATTCGGGAGCAAGCGGCACAATTTCAAGCGGCAGCGGACGGAAAAAAAATCGCGATTTCGATCGAAGAATTACTGGAGACGGATGCGCGCAGACGCGAGCTTGCAAGGCAAGCCGAGGAGCTACGCGCGCGGCGCAACCGTCGTACCCAAGACATCGGCGCGAAGATCGCGGCAGGCAAACAAGAAGAAGCGCAGGCGGAAAAAGAACAAATGCGCTTGGATCGGGACGAATTGGCGGGGATCGAAGCCGAACTGGATACCGTGCTTCAGCGCTATCGCTATTTGATGGAACGCGTGCCGAATCGGGTATCGCCGGATACGCCGACAGGCCGTTCGGACGCCGACAACGTGGTATTGAGCGAGAACGGCCAGCCTCCGCAATTCGATTTTCAAATGCGAGATCATGTCGAACTTGGCGAATTGCATGGATTATTCGACATCGAGCGCGGAGTCAAAGTGGCCGGCAGCCGCAGCTACTTTTTGAAAGGGGACGGGCTTAAGCTTCAGCGCGCCGTCCAGCAGCTTGCCCTCGATGTGCTGGAAGAACGCGGCTTTACCGCTATGGATGTTCCGCTCATGGTTCGGACGAAAGCGATGCAAGGCACCGGGTTTTTCCCGACCGGGCAGGATCAGGCGTACCGAATCGAAGGCGAAGACGCTTGGTTGGTCGGCACGTCGGAGGTTCCGCTGATTGCTTACTTTGCGGAAGAGACGCTGGATGTCACGGAACCGATCCGCGTCGCCGGCATCTCGACCTGTTTCCGCAGCGAGGTCGGATCGGCAGGTCGGGATGTGCGCGGACTGTATCGGGTGCATCAATTTGCCAAAGTCGAACAAGTGGTGATCTGCCGGGGCGAGGACGCCGAATCGGAACGCCTGCTGCAAGAAATCACGCGCAACGCCGAAGATTTGCTGGACCTGCTTGAGCTTCCTTATCGCAAAGTCGCGGTCTGTATCGGGGATATGTCGCAGAAAAATTATAAACAGTACGATATCGAGACCTGGATGCCGAGCCGCAATGCTTACGGCGAGACGCATTCGGCATCGAATGTGGGCGACTTTCAGGCCAGACGTGCCGGATTACGCTATCGGGACGAAGACGGTAAACTGAGTTTTTGTCATACGCTAAACAACACGGCCGTCGCGGTTCCCCGCCTGCTCATTCCGCTGCTCGAAAATCATCAACGCGAGGACGGATCGATCTATATCCCCCCTGCGCTTCGCCCGTATATGGGAGGCCGCGAAATGTTGCCGACTCCGGTTACGGAGACTGAATAGCCTTTTGAAAGGCGCGCCGCAGCTGCTTTTCCTTCGGGAAACGCGGCTTTTTTGTATTGCTGACTGTCTGGGTTTTGATAGATATAAAATATATTTTTTTACAATTATGAGGGTTTGCTCTCAAAAAATAAGAAGCACCGGACGAAAAATACATTATCAGCTTTTGAAAAAAAACCAGGTACAACCAACCACCGGGCAAACCGCCATCCGATCCGCACCACTGCGGTACCTCCTTCCGAAATCCCGCCGACCCGACGTTTTCCATGAACCCGCGGGGGGAGCTTTGGTAGGGATCGGACGATTTGCGCGACGGGAAGGCTGAACCTAAAAATAATAAAACGGAGTGATTCGGGATGCAGTGGTTCAGAAATCGAAAAATTTTTACCAAACTTATGGTGGTCGTCATGACGCTTACCGCTCTTACGGCAGGCGTCGGTCTGTATGGTCTGTACAACATCAATATGATGAAAAGCAATTTGAACGAGCTTTACAGCGACAACATGATGCCGCTGCGCCAATTAGCCAATACGGAAACGTCGCTGCTTAAACTTCGAGTGACTTCGCGCGATATCGCGATTGCCGAAACGCAAGCGCAAAAAAGAGAAATCGCAGATACCATCGCTCCGCTTAGCGAACAAGTCGATACCAACATGAGCGCGTACCGTACCAGCACGCTGAGCGCGGAAGAAACTTCGCTGCTTCAAGAATTCGACAAGTATTGGTCCGAGTATCAGCAATTGTATGCCAATGCCGTTCAAATTGCGGAAACGTCCACTAATGCGGAATTCCAAACGTACGTGACGGATGAAGTCGGCCCGACCAGTCAATCCCTGTACGAAACGATCGAAAAATTGGGTGCGCTGAACGAACAACAAGCGACCACGACCGATATGCAAGCGCAAGAAGACGTATCCCGCGCCACGCTGTGGACAACGGTTATCATTGTGGCTTCGATCGTGTTCGGTCTGCTGCTCGTTGCGCTCGTCACGGCCATGATCAGCAAGCCGGTGAAAAAGATGGTCGGCATCGTGAAAAATATCGCCGACGGCGACATGCGCGAAAAGTCGGAATATCAAGCGAAAGACGAGATCGGCGATTTGTCGCTGTCCGTCAACAAAATGGTCGATACCCTGTCCGCACTGATCGGCGGTATCCAGGATTCCGCGCAAAACGTGGCGGCTTCCTCGCAAGAAATCTCGGCGAGCACGCAACAAATTGCCGGGGGTACATCGATTCAAATGCAGTCCGCTCAAGCGATTAACGAACTGTTCAAAGATATGGCCGTTGCAATCGAGGATGTTGCCAAAGGCGCGGAAGGCGCTGCCGAATTGTCGAACGAAACGGTAGAAATGGCGCATTCCGGCGGCGAAACGATTCAACTCGCCCTGAAAAGCATGGAAGACGTGACGCAGCAGGTCGGCAAGCTGGAAGAACACTCGGCCAAGATCGGCGATATTATCAACGTGATCGACGATATCTCGGCCCAAACGAATCTGCTCGCCCTGAATGCGGCGATCGAAGCGGCCCGCGCCGGCGAATCGGGCCTCGGCTTTGCCGTGGTTGCCGACGAAGTCCGCAAACTTGCGGAACGCAGCGGCGCGGCGACGAAAGAAATCACGTCCATCATCCGTTCGATGCAGCTCAATATCGAAAAAAGCGTGACCGCCGTCAATACCAATCTGGAGCATGCCAACGATTCGGGCCGGGCGTTCAACGAAATCATTGACCGTCTCGGCAATACGTCGCTCAAAGTCAACGGCATCGCCGCGGCCAGCGAAGAACAAGCGGCGCAAACGGCGGAAGTAATGCGGACGCTTACGGGAATTACGATTGCCAGCGAAGAGTCGGCAGCAGCCAGCGAACAGACCGCTACGTCTTCCCAAGCCCTGGCGCAGCTCGCGGACCAACTGCATCTGTCGGTATCGACGTTCCGGGTATAACCGCTTTTTACGTAAAATCATAAGGGCCGCCGCCGTTGTGGAAGGTTTGATCTTCCGACGGATGCGGCCCTTTCTTGCTGCTCTTTTCTTCGTATGTAAATACCGACCAAGCACCTGCCGATATAATACCGGTCGGTGATACTTAAATAGAGAGAGGGAAGAACGGATATGACATCCATGAAAACAAAAATGATCCTTCCGCTAGTGATCGTAATGGCGCTCGTTTCGGCAACCATTGCCGGTGTCGCTTACAAGTTGACCGAGGACAGTCTTCTCCGCAAAGAAAACACGACGTTGATTACGGCAAAGATCGGATTGGAGAACGCGATCATTGCCCGACAAACCGCGGAAGACGTCATGGAACAGGAAATGATCGCACAATCCGTTCTACTCTCGTACATGTACGAAGGCGATGCCCTGAATTATGAAACGCTGCAGGCGCTTGTACAAAAATCCGGTATCGATGAAGTGTGGATCTCCGACGAGCTGGGCAAGCTTGCCTTGACCAACTTCGGACAAAACGTCGATTTCGATTTCGGAGCCGATCCGAACGCGCAGGCTTACGAATTCATGCAGTTGATCGAAAACGGCGAAGCTCCCGTGTCTCAACCGGCCCAAAATCGTACGGTCGACGATAAGCTATATAAGTTTGTCGGCGTCTCCGGCTGGTCTGCTCCACGAATCGTTCAAGTGGGACGGGACGGAGCGAAACTGGCCGACCTGGAACAGAAAATCGGAGCGGGAACCGTCCTGACCTCCCTAAAGGAACAGCTCGGCGAAGACGTCAAGTTCGCGGGCGTACTCGACGCTTCCGGACAATTGACTTTTTCTACCGAAGCCGAAGGCTTCCAACCCGATGCCTCGCTCGCCTCCCTGCTGCAAACCGGCGCGAACGGCGGACAGGCCGTGCTGGATGCGTACAACGGAGAAAAAGCCGCTTACCACTTTGCCAAGCTCTCCAACGGCGAAACGCTCGTGTTAGTCTTGTCGGACGAGGTACTGGACACGATTCTGTACATCACCCTGCTGACGGCGGTAATCGGCCTTGCGGTCGCGGCAGGCCTTCTATTCTTTGTCATCGGACGGCAGATCAAACGAATCGGCGCCCTCCGTCAAGCCGTAACGGAAATCGCGGAAGGCGACGGAGATCTGACGCAGCGGCTGACCGTCGGCTCGAAAGACGAAATCGGACGGTTGAGCGAAGCCACCAATCTATTTATCGCCAAAATTCAGTCTATCGTGTCGGAAGTGAAAGAATCGACGCTATCAGGCGCTTCCGGAGCCAAAGAAATCAATCAAATGACCGGAGATACAAGAAAAATCTCCGTAGATATTCACGGATCGATTCAAGAAATCGCTTCGTCCACTTCGACTCAGGCGGAATACGTCGAGCAAGGAATGCGCGAAATTCAAGGCCTGGCCGAAGGCATTTCGAGCAGCCGTTCCCATGCGGCGGAATTGAACGAGCAGAGTCTGTTCGCGATCGAACAAGAAGGCAAAGGAAATCTGCTGATGAGCGACTTGCTGGACGGGGTTCGCACGAACGAAGCCGCTTCGCTTTCCGTCGAAGACAAACTCGGAACGCTGATGCGGAATATCGAATCGATTCACGTCATGGCTGCCGATATTCAGCGCATCTCCAGACAGACCAACCTGCTCTCGCTCAACGCCGGCATCGAAGCGGCGCGCGCGGGAGAACACGGCCGCGGCTTTTCGGTCGTGGCTAGCGAAATCAACAAGCTCTCCGAAGAAGTCGGAGTCTCCGTGAACCGCATTCAGGATCTGGTTGCCAACGTGATCGAGTCGGGAGCGCAGACCGTCGAAGCGATCCAAGCCTCCAATCGGCAGACCCGCGCCCAAGAAGAAAAAGTCCGCGACGTGTCGGGAATTTTCGCGGGCATGCGGGTTTCGCTTCAGCAAATGAGCAGTACGGCGCATGATTTGACCGCCGAAATGACACATATGAATCAAGGCAAAGAACATATGCTGGAATTCGTTCAGATGGTTTCCGCGCATGCGGAACAAGCCGCGGCGAGCACCGAAGAAATTCTGGCAGCGATCGAGTCGCAGACCTCCGGGTTCGAAAGCGTGGACGATCGTTCGACACGCCTTCGCTCGACGATGGAAAGCCTTGAAGAAGCGGTGAACCGTTTCAAAATATAAAAAAACTCGCCAGTATTCTGTATCAAGTGAAGGTCAATCCGAAAGTCGATGGCCTTCGGCATTCGGCTATTGTACCACTCGAAAAAAAGCCCGCGAAAACGCGCTATGCGTTTTCGCGGGCTTTCATTTACAACCGCTCAAGCTACAGGGCTTCGATCACGTCGCCCGCCAGCAGGGACGCCGGATGTTCGCGCAGCTCGGCGGCGCGTTCTCCCGCCCGTCCGTGCAGATAGACGCCGAAAGCGGCCGCTTGGATCGGAGAAAGCTTCTGCGCAAGGAGTCCCGAAATCACGCCGGTCAGCACATCGCCCGTACCGCCGGTCGACATGCCGGGATGGCCTGTCGTATTGACGAACACCGTTCCATCAGGCGAAGCAACGACGGTGCGCGCTCCTTTAAGAACGAGCGTCACGTGATGCTGCTTCGCGTACTTGCGTGCCGCTTCGATGCGGTCTTTTTGCAGTTCGGCCGTCGGAATGCCCAGCAGACGTCCCATTTCGCCGGGATGCGGAGTCAGAACGACATCTTCATGATGTCCCCAATCCGCGATGAAATCGCCCGCGTCGGCCAGCATGTTCAATCCGTCGGCGTCGATGACAAGCGGCACGTCGGATTCCGTCCATAACTTTTTCAGCCATTCCGTATCGCCGTCAAATCGTCCGAGACCCGGCCCTACCGCCAGCGCGCTCATCTTCTCGGCCAGCTTCAGCACGGTATCCGCGGAATCGCGGTTCCAAGAGTCGCCCGCCGCCGCTTCGGCAACCATAAGCTCGGGGACATGGCCGACAATGCCGGGCAGCAAGGCTGCCGGGAGCGCCCAGGTCACCAGACCCGTGCCGATCCGAAGCGCCGCGCGCGAAGCCATGAGCCCGGCTCCGCTCATCAAGCGGCTGCCGCCGACGATCAGAGCGTGACCGTAGGTGCCTTTGTGGCTGTCTTCTTCGCGGTTGCGCGAGGTATCGATGTTCAAGGCACCGCGCAGCGATTGTTCCGTGATCAGGTAAGCGTTCGGCAAGTCTTCGATCCGGGACGCGGCAAGCTGCGGAATTCCGACCGCCCGCACGCGTACCTCGCCGGCCGCTTTCGCTCCCGGATACTGCGCCAGACCTGTTTTCAAAAAAGCAATGCATACGGTCCGTTCGGCACGAATGCACGTCTCCGCCGTCTGCCCGGTGTTTGCATCCAAACCGCTCGGAATATCGGCCGCCACAATCGGAAGACCGCTGCCGTTGGCGGCTTGAATCAAGCTCGCGTAAGGCTCGCGAGGTTCGCCTCTTGTTCCGATTCCGAGCAAAGCGTCGACGATTCCCGTATACGGAGCAAAATCGACGTTCGATACTTCGCCGGAACCCGGCACCGTTTGTACGGGGATGTTTGAACGGCGAACGGATTTCAGCTGCGCGGCGGCTTCTTCGGAAAAACGTTCCGGACTTTCCGCGCACAACACGGACACCTGGATTCCGGCATCCTGCAAATAACGCGCCGCGACCAGACCGTCGCCGCCGTTGTTGCCTTTTCCGGTCAAGATCAGCCAATGTTCGCGCTCGACTCCTTCGAACGGAGCAATCAGCGGATCGTTCAGTACGGGAGCCGCAGAGGTTACGCCGCGCTTCGCCGAACCGTCAGGCCGCGTCCCCGCGCCGCGATTGCCGGTGACGGGCAAATCGCGTCGCTGTCGGATCAAGTCCAATACTTCTTCGGCGATGGCTCGCCCGGCGGATTCCATCAGGGAAAGCGACGGAATCCCCAATTCTTCGATCGTATAGCGATCTATGCTTTTCATTTGCTTCGGCGTAACGATGAGCATGGTTGTCACATTCTCCTTCCGGAATTGCCGAATTCAGTCAGGGCTTGGCAAGCGTCGGACATTCGGTTCGGTCACGCGATCAATAAGCCACCGTGAAACGCGAGCGGATAAAGTTCGGATCGTCCAGTTCGTCGATGACCGCTGCGGCAAAATCTTCGATGCTGATCCGGCTGTGTCCCTCGTCATCCGTCACCAGCATCGACATGCCGACGCGGAAATTGCCTGTGCGCTTGCCGGGTTCGATCCAGGCAGCCGGGCTGACATAGGTCCATTCCAACTCGCTTTCGGCAAAAATCTCATACGCTTCGGCATGGGCTTGCGCCAGCGGAAGCAGTTCTTCCGGATAGTCCGGCGCGTCCATGACGCGAACGCCGGGAGCCGTCAGCAGCGTGCCCGATCCTCCCGCCACAATGACGCGCTCGACGCCTGCCGCATGCGCGCCTTCCAAAATCAAACGTGCCGCTTCCGACAATAAAGGACCTTCGCCGGGCTCCGTTCCGAATGCGCTCAAGATCGCTTCGCAACCAGCCGCCGCCGAAGCAATCGCGCCCGGCGCAAGCAGGTCTCCTTCACGCACGTGCAAAGCTGCGTGTTCCTCTTGAAGCAGGGACGGGTTTTGCATCAGCACCGTCACCTCGCATTTGCGATACAATGCCTCTTTTACCAAGCGGCGGCCGATCGGCCCGTCCGCGCCCAATACCAATATTTTCATCATTTCCAATTCCATTGTCGATTCCGTCCTTTCGCTGGCTGCTTGCGCAGTCCTGTATTGATCCGATAATAAAGCCTTCTTGATTCCTATACCCGTTTCTGGGAAATATCTTGCTTCCCCGCGAAGCGAATTGTACGCGCACCGAACCTTTTTGTCCATGCAACGTTGCAAAGAAGAACTCAAATCCGCCATGACTCCCGGCTTCGTGCTGCGGAATGGCGAGCAATAAGCTTTGCGCATTGAGCAAATTCGAACCTTAGAAGCTTGAAGCCGCCCCGGGCTTGTGTAATAGTGGGTAAGACAGGTTTATGCGATGCGCGAGAGGAAGGCGAATCAGAATGGAAACGGTGATCGGGCTGGCTATGGCAGCCTTTGCGATATGGATTTACGAACAAGCCCGCCGCGCTTTGGAACGGCGGGCAACCAACCGCGAGCGAAGGCTGCGCTCGGCGCTCTCAGCGTTGGGTTCGGCGTCTGCGCTGCTCGATGAAGCATTGGACGCCCCGCTTGCTTCCCTAGCTCCGGAATTGGAAACCCGGCTGCGGGAACGATTGCTGCTGTGCCAAGGCATGCAAGGCTTTGCATCGGATTTGGACGGTCAATTGGCCTTGTATTTGCACGGCGAAGAGAGCAACCGCTTACCGCTCCTCCACGAAGCGCTGCATCGCGAGCTGGAACGGACCCGCCACGAGCTGGCCGTGCTGCTCGAACACGAAGAGCGCCCGTCCTGGGGCGGCGGATTCGTCCGCCTGCTTGCGCCGGCGCTCGTGCCGGCGCTGCTGGCCGCGGCCGGAGCGGCCGGCTGGCAGTTCGCCCGGGAGCCGGAGCTTGACGGCTCTCCTTGGCTGCCGCTGCTTCGCCTGGCTTCCTGGCTGCTGGCGGCTTTGCTTGCGGCGCGGCTGCTGGAGCCGGGCTATCGGGCCGAACGGCCCGTCTTGCGGCGCGTCGTGCCGCTGCTGGCAGCCGCTCCGGCGCTGCTGAACCCGGCGCTGGGCCTCGAAGCCGCGCCGTGGCTGCTCATCGCGCAGCTGCTGCTCGCGGCGGCCGGATTCGCCGCGCTGCGCCCTGCCGCCTCCAAGCGGCGGGAGCGCCCTTACGCCGGGCACTCCCCGCAGCTGCGCCCGGTTGCGGCGCAGCCCAAAGCCGTCCCCGGTCCCAGCGCCGGGACCGAACTGACCGCTGCGCCGATCGGCTCGCGCAGCGCTCGCCCGGAGGCGCCCTCCTCCGGCAACGCCGCCGACGCAAAGGCCGCATTATCTTCACGCTGAGTACGATCCCGGCCCCGAAAGCCGTACATCTTGCGGCTCTTAAATGTTAAAACCGCAAAAAAGGCCGAAGAGCGTCAATCTCAAGCTCTTCGGCCTTAATGCGTCAAGAAAGTCTACGGTCGCCGTAAGCGAGAAAAGCGCTCTGCGATTAGGGCGTGTGCGCAAACTTAACGATGTGCATCTTTAGCCGCCTTTTCGTGCTTCTCTTTATGCTCGTCTTTCATCCGAAGATAATCCTGATCCGTCTTTGCCTTTTCCAATACTTGTTTGAAAATCTCCGCAGACTTCGCCTTCTCGGGATCGCCTTTGTTGATCGACAACGTCCCGTTCTCCGCATATTTGCGGCCGCCTTTATAATTCGTATAACGCCGCGCCCGAGTATGACCCATCTGCAAAAATTTCCGAGCCATGTCCATGCCTACGAAATCGTCGTTCTCCTTATATTCAAGAAACATCTCATAGATCTTCTCCGACGACTCGCGCGCGATCTCCGGGGTCTTGAAGCGCCAATGCGGCAAAATTTCGCTTTTATAAGGCTGTACCAAAAGCACCCCCTGCTCTCCGCGTCCGACACGGTACAGCTCAGGGTGTTTTCTCAGATCCAAATTTTCGTAGTCGAGATCATAATCGAATGCTTTCATGCCTTTTGCCTCCTAAATGATCCAGTCTTCCGCTTCCGGAATCGGACGAATGCAAACAGGGCGATTCAGCTCCAACGCGTATCCCGTCGGCGTCAATCTTCCGTCCTCTTTGCCCGCGCGGAAAGAAACGATGCTGCCGCTCTCCTGGTTAGCGACCAGCAGCAATCCGTCGACCAAGGCAAAATGACGCGGGATGCGACCGCCCGAAGAAACTCGTTCGACTAAAGTCAAAACCCCCGTCTCCGGATCGATTGCAAATTGCGTCAGGCTGTCTTCGCCGCGATTCGAGACATACGCATAACGTCCGCATGGCGATACGGCTGCATGGGCTGCGGTATTCGCCGGATCGGCGGCTTGCGCTTCAGGCAGCAGCAGAGTCCGCTGAAGCGGCTTGAGCCTGCCGCTCTGCCGGTCATATTCGAAAGCCGTCACGGTATTGTCCAGCTCGCCGGAAACGTAAGCCCATTTCCCGTTGGGATGGAACACGAGCGTTCTCGGTCCGGTTCCCGGCGGCAGCTCCGTGTCATCCTGCTTGAACAACCGTTCGTCTTCACGCGTATATTTGGCGATCCGGTCAGTGCCCAGATCCGGAGCGAATAAGAAAGCTCCGTCCGGCGAAGGGACAAAGGCGTGCGGATGCGGACCTTCCTGACGATCCGGGTTAGGACCCGATCCGTTATGCTGTACGCAGCTCGCTTGCTCCAACATGCCGTGCTCCCGAATAGACAGCGAAGACACGCAGCCCCCGTAATTGGCAACCAGCAGCATTTTTCCGTCCGGCGTTGTTTCCACATAACATGGCGAAGCTCCCTCTGACGGCTTACGGTCGTTCAGATGCAGCTCTTTTGTCTCCGAATCGATGGTATAGGAGAAAATCTCACCATATTCCTTCTCGCTGGCCGCATACAGATGGTTTCGGCTTGGACTGACTGTCAGATATGATGAATTTTCGATACCTCCCATTCCCGAAACGACGCGCATCTCACCGCTGACCGGGTCCAGAATGCAATGGAACAAACTCTCTTCCTCTTCGGAAGCATAAGTGCCTACATAGAAATGTCTTTCCCGCTGAACCGTCATCTTTTCATTCTCCTTTATGATCCCGATGCTTGCTTGCCAGAGTGGGTATATGATTCTTATTAACGAGAAATAGCAACTCCTGAAACGAACTCGCCGAAATTCGCCTGAATTCGACAGTCGAACGGTGCATTACGACCGCTATTCGGCACAGAATCGCCCCGAAATTCGTAAGAGATGTCGAGAACGCAATGTTCGGGGTGTGCTTTTAACCGCGCTGCATTATATACTGTTAGGAATAAGATGAGTTATCGAATCGTTAAAAAACATTGCCATTTGGAGGAAGCCATGGAACTCGATATTACCGAACAATCGCTGCCCGTGTATGAAGCGCTCGCCAGCAAAGTCCGCCTCAATCTGCTGTCGCTGCTCGCCGAGCGGCCGATGAACGTACGCGAGCTGGCCGAAGCCTCGAATCTGAGCAGCGCCATTATGACGATGCATGTACGAAAACTGGAGAACGCGGGACTGATTCGCACCGAACGCATGGCGGGCCGGGGCGGAGCGCGCAAAGTCTGCTCGTTGGCCGAAGATCGCATCGAGATCATTTTGCCGAAGGCCGGAAGCGATCGCCGCTCCGTCCATCCGGTCAATGTGCCGATCGGCCATTTTACGGATTGGGAAGTGCATCCGACCTGCGGATTGGCGACGACGGAGAAAATGATCGGCCAGTTCGACGATCCGCGATTCTTCCTGTCGCCGGAGCGGGTGAATGCTTCCATTCTATGGTTCGGACAAGGGTTCGTCGAATACCGCGCGCCGAACTTCCTGCTATCCAGCCAAACGCCCGAAGAACTGGAAATCTCGATGGAAATCTCGTCCGAAGCTCCGGGCATCGACGAAGAATGGCCGTCCGATATTACGTTTCATTTGAACGGCGTCGAGCTGGGTACCTGGACGAGTCCCGGCGACTACGGCAAACGGCGCGGCAACCTGACACCGGCCTGGTGGCCGAACGACATCAATCAATACGGGCTGTTGAAAAGGCTCAAGATCAACCGCGGCGGCACCTTTATGGACGGGACTCCGCTGTCTTCCGTCACGCTCGATCAAATCTCGCCTTCGAGCAAGGAATGGAAGCTTCGGATCGGCGTGCGCAGCGAAGCCCAGCACGTCGGCGGCGTGACGCTGTTCGGCAGCGGCTTCGGCAATTACAATCAGGATATTTTGTTCCGGCTCTATTACAGGGATGCGGTCAAGCCGGAAACGCAAGGTTAAAACGCCTGAACCTCGCAGCCCCGGTCGATACGGCATGTCCGTATTTGCCGCGCCGCGAACCAAACGAAAAAAACGAGCTTGCAGCGTTAGTCTTCATACGCCGCAAGCTCGTTTTGCAATGCCTCGAGTTCCGTTTTCGCCTGTTCCAGTTCGGCGCGCAAATCGGATAGCCGCTCTTCCGGCCCGCCTTGCGAATCTTCGATCTCGGCTAACAATCGCGCCGCCCGATCATCCAGTTCGCCGATCCGGTATTCCAGGTGCGCAACGTCGGAAGCGGCTCCCGCTTGCGAGCCGTCCCGCTGCGAGTAGGTCATGTTGTCGTCCTCCTTCGCTTTTTTCCAGGACGTAAGACATAAACGCCCTGTAGGTTTGACTTTACTATAGCGAAGGTTATCGTGCGGAGCAACTCCGATCGGAGACCGTACGCGCTTCAGTAGAGTTGAATTTTTATCGCTTGGCGGATCGGACTCGGATAATTTTCGATAGTAAAAGTCAGAGGCTGAGGCCACTTCTCCACTCCGAGATAGAAATAATCCCACGTAGTGCCTTCTTCTCCGTTTGCTTCGGTCGATGAATAAGACATTTGTCCTTTCGAATTCGTATATTCGATCTCATGCTCGACTCCATCGCCATCTTCGAACACGCTGTTCAGCAAAATATTATCCGCAATCCCGTTCAAGTGTTTGCCGCTTCTTTTCAACGCAATGTACCCTTCGGCATATTCGTCGCCCGCCGATTCCACCGTAACGCTCGAATCGGGCGCCTTCAATACTTGCATCTTTTCCGTGTCGATCGTCAGCTCCAGCTTATCCGGGTCCAAAGCCGAGATTCCGTCGATGGCAAAAGCCGCTGAATCCGCATCCTCCGGAATAACGCCCGCGAATTGCAGCGATTCGCTCAAGCCCGAAGCATCCGTTGAATAGGAACCGGACGTCATCAGTTCTTCGATTCTCCCGTTCCGTTCAACCGTCAACCTCGGTCGAATCACGCCGAATACTTTCTGGGTATTGGCTTCGTCATAGGCAATATCCACATAGGTCCCGATCGGCGTAGCCACGGTGCGCACAATATGGATCCGCTGCCCTTCTATAGTGATACTTGCTGCCGGATCTTCTTGCCATATCCGCTCCTTCGCCGCCAGAAGACTGCGATCCAGTTCGAAGGGCAGTCGAATTTCCGTCCGGTATTTCATAGTGCTGGACAACATTGCTTTTGCTTCGTTTGAAGTCAATGCCAGGTTAAGCGCGGCATTCTGCCAGCTATCCGTATTGGGGTTCAACATCACGGTCAACACGCGGTATCCGATCTGGCCCGGCTTAACTTCATCATTTCCGCTAGACGAGCCGCTTGCCCCCGGGCCTTCGTTGTCGGATTCGAAATTTTCGCTGATCAAGATGGGTTGGTCGCTGTCGTTTTTGACGCTATAGAGCAGGAACATGGAACGGCTGTCCGCCGCAATCCCTTGCAACGTGGCCGTATACTCTTTTTGCTGTTCCGAGACGTTCAACGGCCGCACCTCTCCGTGATCCAGAGCATGAATCAACCGCTGATCCCCTTCCGCCGCTTCCCGGAAAACTTCGAACTCTCGCCAATCTTGCCGGGCCGAGATTTCGGAGTCCGGACCAAATTCCCCCGCAGGTTGCAACAGCGCAACCATCAGCATCAGCATCGCCGCAACTACCAGCGCACCGCCGGACGCATAAAACACATTTCGTCGCCGGGCACGAATCCGTCCCGCTCCGATCCCTTTTCGCACAGCCGAATCGAGCTTGCTGCGAGATATCTCGGCCGCTTGCCGATGATTGGCATCCGCATCTTGGTGAAGAATTTTTTCTTCGGTTTCTGTCATGGCTTCACACCTCCTCACAATTCATGTTTGAGCTTTTTCAAGCCTTCGCGCAGCCATGTCTTGATCGTGCCTTCCGGCTTATGCAATACCCGCGCAATCTCGGCAGCCGTCATTCCCTGATAATATTTCAACATGACGGCATGGCGATACTTGGGCTTCATCCGTTCAAACGCCCGCTCCAGATCGATCCGTTCGTTGCTTTGCATCTCTCCGGCCTCTCGCTCTTCGATCCGGTCCGTGGGAAAAGAGCGCTTGCGGCGGCGCAGCTCATCCATGCAGCAGTTAATCACGATCCGAATCAACCAACTGGACATCGCTTCCGGGTGCTTCAATTTTCTGCGCTTGATCCATGCCCGGCATGAAGCTTCCTGCACGGCTTCCAGCGCATCCGCCTCACTGCGCAGGTAGCTCAGCGCGATGGCGTACATTTTCCTTTCCTGCTCCGCGATCCGGTTAAAAAATAATTCTTCCTCCGTTCCCGCCGCATCATCGATCTTCGTGTCTTCCAGCACATCGTCCATTTTCGTTCCCCCTCCCTGTCTGTACTGCTTATATTGCCAAACCAGATCATTCATCGGGTTCATTGGCTTTATAGGGCTTTGTTGCGGTTATGATGTGAATAAGACGCCTGATGTTCGAAAATCGATTGATTTTTTCAAAAAAAACAGAACAAAAAAAGACGGTCTCCTTCATCGTACCTGAAAGAGGCCATCTTGGTTCAATCGGATCGTTTATTTCAACTTCAACTCTTGATAGTCCAGCACGTCTTTCGGATAAGACACGATCTCGAACGTCAGCGGCTGCGGGTAATCGCCTATATCATACTGGTAAGTCGACGTCGTCGATTTGCTGTTCGGGAAAATCTTGTTGATAGCATCTCCGGCCGTGAACATCTTCAGGGGATGCTTGTTGCCTTCCGCATCAGTAAAGGTATTCCGCAAGAACATCGTTGACGGCGGGTCGTTTCCTTCGAAATACTTGCTCGCGTCGATCGGATAGCTGAACTGGACCACTTCCGTATCGTCGGCTCCCGGATTGACATTGACCGTCATTCTTTCACTCGGCGCTTGCAGAACTTCTTGAGTCTCCGTGTTCACGATCAACTGCTGTTCCTTACGGTTGAAAGTTTCGATCCCGTCTATGCTGAGCACGACGGAGTCCGGGTTTTTCGGCAGCGGGGTGCGGTTGAAGGTGAAAATGAAGCGGGACGCTTCTTCCTCCGCCGTCTCGATGACGCCTACGCCTGCGCCGCCTTTGGACGCTACCGTCTCGCCGTCTTTCGTGACGGTGAGCTTGGCTCCGACCAATCGCGAAATATTTTGTTCATTGCCTTCGTCGGGAACCAACACGATGTATCCGCTTTGCGGGGTGATCAGCGCCTGTTCCACGTGCAGCAGCTGTCCGGCTGCTTTCAACGTCTGCCCGGCCGCAAGATTCTCTTCGAACACGCCTGAGCCGGTTGGATCGACTTTCACTTCGGCTTCCAATACGGTCAGTTGTTCGCTGCCTTGGTCATAACCGGGATTCAGCGTACGCGTATATATCGGCGCTTGCAGCTTGAACGCTTCCAGATCCGCTCCTACCGATGCGTCCAGATCGAATCGCGCGTAACCATACAGATTTCCATTCACAAAAAAATCTTGGCGTTCTTCCTGCATTCCGATCTGTTTGCCGGACGCGTCTGTCAGCGTACCCAAACTGATTGCCGTCGAACGCACATCCTCCCCGCTGATCTCGTAGAGCAACGATAGCTTTCGACTATCGCGCACCGCGCCGTATAATTGCAGCGTATAACCATCCCCTTCGACCGTTACATCCAGCGGTTCCACTTCTCTTTTATCCAACGCGCTTTTGAGAACGGGATCATTGGATACGCTGGTTCGAAAAACCTCGTATTCTCCCCATTCCCCCTTCGTTTGCGGCTCTTCTTCCATGGCTGGCGCAGGCACGATAGCCGCACGCGTCAGATCGTCGTCGCCTCCGATGGCAATAAACAGGCCTGTCGCAAGCGCCAATCCGGCTACGCTCGCTCCGCCATACTGATAAACGCGTCGTCTGGACGATGCCTGACCGCGCTTCACGCCGCCGCGAATCGCTTGCATCAGCGCTACATCGTCTACAGACGTTTGGTCGCGACTCTCGTGCCTCGCTTCTTCTTCGAAGAGCCGCCGAATCCGATTATCCTCCATCTTCGCTTCCCCCTATACAATCGAAGTTCATTTCTTTGCCGCCTACGATCACGGACCCTGATGTCCTTGATCTGCGCCATCCCTATACCAAATCCCGCATCTGCTTGAGCGCCTTGTGCAACCAGGTCTTGACCGTTCCTTCCGGCTTGTTCAGCACTCGTGCGATCTCCGTCAGCGTCATATCATGATAATATTTCAGAATCACGACATGTCGATGCTTCGCATTCAACTTGGCTAATGCCCGTTCCAGATCGATCCGATTCGAACTGATCATCTCGGCGCCCCGATCTTCTCCGGTCTTGTCCGACGGAATGACTCGTTTGCGTTTCCTCAGTTCGTCCATGCAGCAATTGATCAAAATACGGATCATCCACGGTAAAAACAATGCGTCGTCCTTGAGCGATTTGCGCTTGATCCATGCTTTGCAAGACGCTTCCTGAATCGCTTCGAGCGCATCTGCTTCATTGTGCAAATAACTGAAAGCGATCCCGTATAACTTCCGTCGATGCTCGGCTATTTTGCCGATAAAAAACTCTTCGCTGTCAGCGACTGCGCGCGCGCCTTCCTGCTTCGCTTCTATCGGTGCGTCCACCTGCAATCCTCCTCTGCCACGCGTGTTTCTTTTTTTAATCGATTATGTATCATAGACGGCGTTTAGGCCGCGAACGGTTTTCGAATTCGGAAAAATAAAAAAACCGCGAAGTCCGGTGAGGACTCCGCGATTTGATCGAATGACGGACGGCGGATCATTTTAACACCACTTCCTGTTCGTCGCGAATGCCTCCCGGGTACATGCTGATCGTAAACGTCAACGGCTGCGGATAGTCTTGATCGGGAATGTAAAACGTATCGCTCGCAGATTGACTGTCTCCTTTTCCCGTTTGCATCGCTCCTTCTGACGATACCATCTCATGTTCCTTGCCGTTGCCGTCTTTGAATACGGGATCCAGCCTCATAGAGCCGAGTCGTCCGAATTCGTCTTCATGAACCGGATAGTGAACGGCAATCTGCTTGGCGTTTGCTTTGGCTTGGGTTACCTGCAAAGCAAAGCCGTCCTCCGGCGCTTGAAGCACGCTTTCTTCCTCCGTGTTCAACACCAAATTAAGTTGCTCTTTCGACAACGATTGGATACCGGACACGCCGAACGATAGAGCGTCGGGGTTGACGATTCCGGCATGATTTACAAAACTCATCTCCCAACCCAGCCGCCCTTCGATAAGGGAAGGAACGCCAGGTTTTTGAAGCTTGAAAGTCTGTTCGTCTTGCTCAAGAGTCAAGGTCGGCTCAATGAGATCAAACAGCTTATCCGTATTGTCCGGGTCTTCGGATACGTTCAAATACACGGAAAGCGGCGTAAGCAGCATCCGATGGACTTGTATCGTCTGGCCGGACACGATCAGCTGCTTGGGTTGATCATAGACGAGTTCTTGTTCTTGCGACAAAGTTGACGGGAGGCGCAGCGGAACGACGAACGTTCCGAGCGATTTGTCTTGATCGGGAGATTGTAGGGATAAAGCGTCTACTTTCAAATTAAAATCCTCCGCTCTGCTTCTCGCTTCTCCGCTGAAAAATAATGTCGCGTAACCGTATGTGGCTCCTTCTCCGGTATTGAAGTACGTCCGATGAATCCAATTCTTGGTCGTCGTTTCTTTTCCGTAAAAGGCATCCAGCAGTTTCGGCGTATCCCACTCTGCCGCTTCGCCCTCCGGCGACTTCAACTTGTACAATAACGTTACGCTGCGGCTATCCCGAATCATGCCTTCAATCTTCAAGTTCATGCCGTTCTCTTCGACCGATACCGCATCCACCGGTTCAACGAATCCTTGCTTCCAAGCACTGCTTAGTCCGTCGTTGCCGTTCAGTAATTTAAGAAAAGGCTCCCATTTGTCAGCTTCCGGAAGGAATGACGATTGATGCGTACCGCTGTTGCCGAAAACACCTTGCAGCGGCCCTGAATCCGCGAACAGCAAGACCCCTGCCGCAATCGCCACCGCCGCAACTCCGCCGTAAATGATCCTTTTTCCGCGCGGTCGTTCATTATTCGCACGCTGCATCCCCCTGCGAATCGCCGCGCTGCGCTCCCCTGCCGAAGGCAGGGTTGACGGATGACGAAGAGTCTCGGCGTCCTGACGGATTCTTTTTTCCAAATGATCATTCATCTGCATTCGCTTCTTCTCCCCTCTAGCGATGACGTTCCAGCTTTGCACGCATCTGCTTTAGCGCGCGATACAATCGGCTTTTCACCGTACTCTCCGGTTTGCCCAGAATTTCCGCGATTTCCGCCAGCTTCATATCGTGGTAGAAGCGCAGAATCAAGACGTGCTGATACTTTTTCGGTAGATTGTTCAGCACGTATTCCAGGTTCAGCTGATCGGAGCTTTGCATCTGCGCCATTCCCGGTGCGCTCCGGCGCTCCCCGATATGCTCGACCGGAATCACCCGCTTGCGCCGCCTTAGTTCGTCCATGCAACAATTAATCAGAATGCGGATTAGCCACGAATCGAATAATTGGTCGTTTTTCAACGATTCGCGCTTCGACCAAGAACGATACGACGCTTCTTGCAGCATCTCCAGGGCATCCGCTTCACTGCGCAGATAACTGTAAGCGATGCTGTACAGCTTCCCGCTCTGCCTGTCGATTCGCTCGAAAAACCGTTCTTCCTCTACGTGACAAACCCGCTGCTCCGCTTCTTCCATTTTCAACGTCCCGGCCACCTCATTCCCCCCTCTCGTCACCTTGCACCGCTATGACGGATTGTTCCCCGTGGAAAGTTTCATTTGTCGAAAAAAAGAAAAAAGCCGCACGCGTTCCTTTTCAGGATACGACGTGCGGCAGGTTACGGAATAGCGTTACTTATTTAATTGGATTATCATTGCGACCCACGTTAGCCTTTTAGCTCCCGCTTCGGAAATTCTTCCATCCATTCGCGCAGCAGCGCCGGAGTCAGATCAGCGGGGGTTGCGACATGATGATCGGCATCCGGCAGCGTCTCTTCGGTCCCGATGCCGATCGCCGGCATACCGGCGCGATGAATCGCGAGCACGCCGGCTTCCGCGTCTTCGATTCCGATGCAGCGCAGCGGATGCACGCCGAGTCCTTCGGCCGCGTTCAGGAAAATTTCCGCGTCCGGCTTTTGCAGCGCTACGGCGCCGGCGTCGGCCACGTAATCGAACAAGTCGGTTACGCCGAGGCGGTCGAGCACCGTCGGAGCATTGCGGCTGGCGGAAGCCAGGGCGACGAGAATACCGTCACGGCGCAGCGCCTTCAGCAGCTTGCGTACGCCCGGCAGAAGCGCGTCCGGCGTCAATGTCTCCAGCAGTTTCTTGTACCGTTCGTTTTTTTGATCGGCCAACTTGACCAGCTCGTCTTGCGAGAACTCGCGGTCGCCGTTTTGGAGGATCAGCTTCAGCGAAGCCATCCGGTCGACGCCTTTGAGCTTCTCGTTGTATTCGCGGTCGAACGGGATGTTCAGCTCGTCGGCCAACTCTTTCCACGCCTGGTAATGCAGCTCGGCCGTGTCTGTGATGACGCCGTCAAGGTCGAACAATACGCCGCCCAAAACCCGGTTCGGCAAGGTCAGTTCTTCCTCCAGCTCCGCTTCGACGCCGAAATGCTCGATTTTGACCGGGTCGCCTTCCAGCACGCGGTAAGTGGTCGAATCGGCGGAGATGTTGATGTGCAGGCGCCGTCCTTTCCATTTGAGAGAAAAGGCGTATCGTTCCCATTGATCCGGGATGACCGGGCGGAAACTCAGTTTGTCTTCGTCTTGCTTCATGCCCGCGAAGCCGTTCAGGATCGCCAAACGACTTCCCGCCATGGCTGCGGCATGGATGCCGTCCTTCACGTTGCCGTGCGTATCGTCCAGGTCGAGCCGCGCCGTTTCCATGAAGAATTCATACGCTTGATCCAGATACCCGAGTTCCGACGCGACCATGGAATGCACGCAGGCGGACAACGAGGAATCATGAGTGGTCAGTCCTTCATAGTAGAGATAAGCACGCGCTTTTTCCGCACGAGTAAATCGCTCCGGATGAACATGGAACGCGAGCACCAGATCAGCCTGCTTCAGTACCTGGTGGCGGTAGATGTCCATCGGGTGATAATGCAGCAGTAGCGGATACTTGTCTTTCGGCGTGTCGGCAAAGTTCCAAGGCGCTTTGTGCAGGAACGTATCATCTTGGCCGATCATGCCTTGGTCGCGGTAGATGAACATTTCCTCGGCCATTTTACGCCAAGATCCGATCTCGGCATCGCTCACCTGAAGCCGATCGCACAATTCTTCGCAGCGTCCTTCGTGCATGTCCTTCATTTCTTCCATCAGCTTCACGGTATATTCGAATAGATCCTGAACCATGACGTTGGTGTAGGCATTGTTGTTCACCAGCGCCGTGTACTCGTCCGGTCCGGTCACGCCGTTGATGCAAAATCCTCTTCCGGGGATAAAGCTTCCGTAATCGGCGAAAAAGCGGCTCGTTTCGATCAGGATCTCCAGACCGTCACCGTACTTGTAGTCCGGGTCGTCGACGGCTTCATTGTAAATCTTGATCGCATGCGCGATATCGGCATTAATATGGATCTGCGCCGTCCCTGCCGGGAAATACGCCGACGTCTCCTTGCCGCTAATCGTCCGCCACGGGAACAACGCGCCTTTGAAATTGAGCTTTGCCGCCCACTCCCGTGCTTCGGGCAGGATGTAATGGCGGTAATCGAGCAGCTTGCGCGCGATCTCCGGCTCCGTGTACAGGAAGAACGGCAGCACGTACATCTCCGTATCCCAGAAATAGTGTCCTTCGTAGCCTTCGCCCGTCAGTCCTTTTGCCGCCATATTGGTACGACCGTCGCGGCCCACGGATTGGAACATATGGTAAGCGCTGAAACGAAGCCCCTGCTGGAGCGCTTCGTCGCCTTCTATCGCAATGTCCGCGGACATCCAGAACTCGTCAAGAATGCCTTCCTGAACGATGGCGTAGCTCTCGTAACCGCGTTCCCAGGCTTCATCCAACTGACGAATGCCTTCTTTCCACAGATCGCCGATATTCGGTTCCTCCGAAGCATGGTAGACGACGTATTTCTCCAGCGTGAATTGTTCTCCGGCTTGAGCAGAAACGGTAAACCGTTTTTCTACTCTGCCGCTCGACGAATCGGTCTCCAGCTCGTACTCGCCGCCCGAAAATTTATGCTCGGCCGCGCAGGTCACGTGAAATCCCGTTACCCGGGTACGCTGCGCGATGCCCATATACGTTTTGTTTTCGCGCATCTCCAACGTTGTCAGCACGGGACCCGAGAAAGAAGATCCGGAACGCGGATCGCCCGAAGACGACTGGTTCACGACGTTGCCGTCGATCTCCGATTCGAAACGGATTTTCCCGTCGAAATTCATCGGCTTGACCGTGCATCGGAACAATAGCAGATGCGGATCGTCGAGCGAAGCCATGCGTTCGAACGTGATTTCCACCTCGCGGCCTTCTAGCGAACGCCACTGGATCGTGCGGGTCACGGTACCTTTTCGCATATCGAGCTGACGCCAGTATCCAAACAAGGTGCCCTGGAACATATGCACCGGTTCATCCTCCAACCAGATCCGGATAACCTGCGCGTCCGCGACATTCAGCATCGTCTCGCGCTCATGGGCGGAACCGTACGTCTCTTCTCCGTAAACGATCGGCGCGGATTCGTAAAATCCGTTAATATAAGTTCCGCGCAGGGAAGTCCCAAGCGGTCCGTAATAGCCCTCCTCGAAATTGGCACGCATGCCGATATATCCGTTCGCTACAGCGAAGATAGTCTCGTCGCGCAAGTTCTGTTCGGTATCCAGCGTATGTTCGGTTACTGTCCAAGGTTCATACGCATAGATCGGTCCGGCAGATGAATGCTTCATGTATTTCCCTCCTATTTCCATCTTAATCTCCTCTGCAACACATCTTAACCTATTACCCACCTGGCTTCGGGTAAGTAACTTTATTGAGCGGAAAAGAGGAAAGAGAAATGAAAATTTAATGATTGACCTCGGCCTGGAAATCATCCTTGTACGACTTGTCGGCATTGTAGAAGACAATATCGCCGTCGGTTAAAGAAAACGTGTTTTTCCAAGAATCTTGCACGCTGTGCTTGAACCCTTCCAGTGTCCATTGGTTCATGAGCGGAGCATTGATGTACTGCAAATGCGGCGCGTTCAGATTGCCGTCGCGGATGCTCTCGATGTTGAAGTTCAAAACGATATAGCCGTCCCGCAGGAAGATCGGATCGCGCTTGGTCAGTCCGCCGTGCGTGCGTCCGTATTCGGCCAGATTGGTTCCTTTGACGACGACATAGGGATCGCCGGGCAGGCTGTAATGGCCGTACCACTTCTGCATCGCCGCATTGGCACGCGCAAAATCGACCGAACCGGGAAGGTTGGCCTTGGGTCCGATTAACGTGCGGGTTTGCTCCGGCAGCAGCAGGAGGTCAAAACCGCCAATCGGCGTTTTTTCTTTGGTGAAGCGGCGGATGTAGTCGGCGATGAACATATCGCGACTGACGCCGTTCATTTCCGCAAACGTGTAATAGTTGTCGTACTTATATCTGGCAGTATCGGTCAATTCCTCCTCGGGTACGTTGCGCAGGCGGTCGTTTAGAATGATGTAGCGTTCTTCGGTGTCTTCCGGCGAGCCGACTTTGATGAACGTTCGGTGGTCGTCGTTGTAGTACAGATCGACAGGCGTTTGGGTCTTGCCGTCTTTGCTCACGAAGGTGAAGCTTGGGGTGATGCGGATGCCGTCGGTTTTGCCGAACATATTGCCTTTGGTTTTCAGGTCGAACTTGATGTGGTAGCCGGTTTTGACGGTGATGTTTTTCATCCCCTCGAGCGGATTGCTGCCGGGCAGAATCGGGAGGGTAAACGGCGGGTTGTTGCCGCGCGCGTCTCCGTCGATGCCTTGCAGTCCGGTCCAATAGGTGTTGCCGGTGTGGACGGCGCTGCCTTCTTGGGTGCGGAAGACCATCTCCCAGTTGTAATCGGCGATGTCGGTGATCTGGAAATCGTATAAACGGCCGATCACTTCGACGTCGACGGTGTCGCTTGCGACGTGGTTGACGAGATCGAAGTTCGCGTCTTGCTGCGTCGGTTGAACATCCGGTGCATTTTCGGCGGTGTTGCGGAAGGTGACGGTGTAGTCGCCTTCGTCGACCCAGACGGGAAGAAAGAATTCGGTGGTGATCTGTCCGACCGGGATGTTGATCCAGGTGCCTTTCGGGTAGAACGTTGTTCGATTAGCGGAATACGTATCGAACGGGAAGTAGACTTCTTTGCTTCGGAAATACTTCGCGTAATCGCGATTGCCATAGCCGGGATAGGTTTGATGTTGTCCGCTCGTTGGCATGGTGATCGTGAAGGGGCGGTCTAAGATGAAGGCTTGGCGACTGTAGTTTGGCGTTGTCTTCTGGTTGTGCGCCGCGTCGTCGGATGTGGATGAATAGTTGACGACCGGGGTGTGCACCGTGACGGGATTAATCCCTGGGATCGGGTACGTGTCGCCATCCGGCGCTTCGTAGTTTGCGTCAAGCCCTGCGTATGTGATCGTTCCCATACTCGGAGCCGCCATCCGGTTTGTTTTGGTCTTTGGGATCATATGGTTCGGACTGTACAATACGTTTCGCCCAATTTGATTTCCGTTCGGGACGGGTGTTGGAACCGGTGTTTGGACTTCGGTTTCACGATCGTACATCAGGATTTGACCTTTAAAGACGACCTTGTCATTTTTCCCTTTGACCTGTCCGATTTTTTCTTCGACATAGCCCTGCGCGATGTCCGCATCAGGCGTTGGCGACGGCTTGCTTTTCCCGCCTTCTACCGTGATGGTATTCGGAGCGGTAAACGCAGGAGGTACAGGCGGTGCGGTATATCCACCGTTTTTCTCGACAATCAATTCAGGCGGGATATAGCCTTCGGGGTAGATCGTGATACTTTCCCCCTGGAATGCGTAATTTTTTAACACCGCGCTGTCGATTTCGTATACACCCAATTTTTCAACGGTCCAATACGTGAAGTAGCGTTCCGTATGGATGTTGTAAATGACGGTAGTTTCATCCGTTTGCTCATCAGATTCTTCATGCGTACCGGGCGGCGGATTATTGGGTACCGTTTTACCGGGGTCCCATTTTAAAAGATAGGGTTGAGTGACCGGAACCTCGTAAATACAGGTGACTTTTTGTTCTTGGAACTTGAATTGATGCAGATAGTCTTTGGCGAGTACGTTTCCGTACAAGCTTTCGGATGTCGGAATGCCTTGCAAGACATCGAAAATTTCTCGGTCGCGCTGATCGGCTTTGATCATGGCGCTTACGGTGGGTTGCATGTCTTGACCTTCGATCGTGCGTCCCGTATGGATATTACAGAAACCCGTCGGCTCTTGCTCTTCGCTTGTTCGGTACACCCAATATTTGTCGGGATACTGATAGGTAACCGAAGCAGCGACAAATTTGTAGGCGGCGTAGTAGAACGCCATGATTTGTGCGTTTTTGGGGCTGTCCTTGTCGTATGCTTTCATACTACCGTCTTCGTTCTTTTTGACGTAATAGCGATCCGCGCCTGTATCCGAATGTTGCTGTTTGAATACGATGGTGGCGTAGTTCAAATCTCGGGTGGCGCCTACTTCGGTTTGCCCGGGTTGCAAGCCGACTAATAGTTGTTCGATCTTGATTTGGTCTTTAGCTGGCTTACCTTCAATTTTCAGATTATCATTTTTAACGATTTGGTTGTAATCAGGTACAACTTTCGCTCCATCCTTAACTAATTGCTTGTTTCGGGCTTGCACAATCGAAGCTCGATTATCAATCATGTAGATTGGGAAAGGTACATCTGTAAATTCGTCCACGCCTTTAAACGAATTACTGATTGGATACTGTACGGTTAACTTAACAGTTCTACCGGGTGACGTTGTATACGTGTCGGACCATCTTGGGCTGTCTGTTGCGATGGGTCCTTCGGTTCCAGGTGCATCAATGGATGGCCCAACATCTTCCCAGCGATCACTTTGTCCGGCTTTCCATCCTTCTTTGATTGTGCGGTTCCAGGCAAACCACGAACCATTGGCTCCATTATCAACGGATTGGACTTCGATTTTGTCACCATTAAAGGTTTCAGTTCCGGAATACGTTTGGGCATTCACTTGAATCGTTTTGACGGCTTCCGTGCCTTTGTAAAACACAATCTTTTCGATTTTATTTCCGCCGCCCGCATCTTCATTGATCGCGGCTGTTGTTGCGGTTGGATTTTTTCCGAAGGTGAACGCTTTTTTGTTTGGGTTAGGTGTGGGTGCACCTTCACCGCTGTACACGATGGTTTTTTTAGATATGGTTGTTGCCGCGTCGGTTTTTTGCGGTGCTTGAAAAAAAATACCCAGCACGCTGCTTGCAAGAAGCAGCGTGCTGAGTCCGACAAGCGTGAATCGTTTCTTGCTTTGTCGGGATTTTTGCATTACTTGATACCTCGCAGTCTGAGCAGTTCGACTTCCATAAATCGAGCATTAGATGGTGTTTGAAGTTTGATGACAAGATCGCTGATGCCTTGTATGGTCCCGGTTTTTGGAATAATGAAAGCGGGCACGTCACCGTCTCTATTGCGGTAAATGGATGTAGCTCCATTCAGTTTCCCGTTCATAAAGGCGGTGTCGTTTGAGCTGTTGAAACCACTAACAAGATATGTCAGAGATTTGCGAGGCGAGTATTTAGAGTCGTCTTTGTTGAATATAACACCACCCTTGAAATACAACACATACGTGTTCTTTTCATTTTTGATTGGATGTTTTACGAGTTCAAGACCGATTTGCTTACCGTTGTACCAGTTCAGCGTATTGATATCGCCGAGCAGCGAGCGGTTTGGATCGTTCGGGTCGGCCATGTCGATCGCGACCAGGGCGTCGAGTTTGGCTTGATACAACCCGTCTTTCGACGTGATCGTCATGTTCTTTTCGTTCCACATTTCCTCGACCGACGATTTACCTTTACCTTTCCAATCAGATTCTGGTGTGACGAACATTTCCGGCATCACTGTGAAGATGTTCGTACCGTGCCAGAGGATTTCCGCAGCGCCGGTTGCGTACAGATCGGAATCGAGTTCAGTACCGGCATTTACGCTCAAGATGCGCTCGATGATCACGACCGATTGGGCGCGCGTCGTGAGACCTTCTGGGGCGAGCTTGCCTTTTCCGACGCCTTGGATCAGGCCGGATTTGGTGGCGAGGTACATCCATTTGTCGTTTTCCGACGTTTTCTCGCCGATCGCGCGGGCGGCGACCCGGGCCATTTCTTCGCGCGTCATCGTTTTGTTCCAGCCGGAATCGTTATTCGCGAAATCACTGGCCGAATACAAACCAGCTTTCGTTGCGGCATTGACGTATTGCGTATACCATTTGCCGCTTGCAGGCGTCGTATCCAGCTTCATCGCTGCGACAACCATCTTCACGAACTCAGCGCGACTGACGGATGTGTCGGGTTTGAACGTTCCATTCGTATACCCGTCAACATATCCCTTCGCTACGGCCTTCTGTACGGCGCTGTACGCCCAGTGACTCGATTTCACGTCCGAAAACTGCGTGCCTGCCGCTTTGACCGTAGACACGGCTCCGCTTCCCCAAACGGCTCCCGCCAATACCATCGATGCTGCCGTAGCTTTAATCCATTTGCTCCAAACCTTGCTCACTTCATTCTCCCCCTTCGTTTTCTTGCCTTTCACATATATGAATCCAGGCCCCTCCCGCCCGGACGTACTCTTCCATTGTCGCTTGGTTGCATGAATTGGGAAAGTCCCATTTTTTGTTTTCAAAGAACAGGTAATTCATCGCAAGCAATCCTGATCGTCCATTTGCGCACAAAAAAGCGGACGACCCCCTTCCATGAATGGAAAGAAGACGTCCGCGTGCTTCGCGTAAGCGTCGATTTATTTACGATAACACCACTTTATTTCAGAGTCAGAGGAATTGCAAGAGAAATTCATGCTTGATTACGCAAAAACCCCATAAAAAGAGAGCCTGCGCCGAAACGAAGACTCCAAGTCAGGGTTGTTTTGAAAGGGCTTACAATTGCATTATAATCGCCCGTTTGCTTTTTGTGAATCCCTAATTTTTCAAAATAGAGAAGAAGTTTTTCGAATTCGTCGTCAAGCGAATCCAAACGTAAGCAAATCCTTATTTTTTATTCTCTTTATCCGTCCTTTTGCAGCTTTGAATCCGATGAGGTTACTGCGAACCTGTCGCGTCGGCGGACAATTGCACCGAGGAAGCTTCTTTCAGGATTTTCTGCATCATCGGCACGTAAACATCCCAGTAAAAAGCATCTTCGCTGCCGGGCGCATCGAAGGTAAACCAGCTTTTGAACGCCGGCCAGCCCGCGTATCTTCGCCAAAACGGATATTCGTCGTGGTCCGCGTAATCGCCGGCGAAATAATAGCTTACCTGCGCGGCGGAAGGAGCAGCCGTGGCGCCGAAAGACAATTCGGAAGCATCGACGGTTCCTTCGCGCCGGATCACGGCCGGGAAGCTTTCCCTAACGCCGTGCTCGGCGAGCAACGCACGGCCGTTCCCGGTCAATTGAAGATCGTAGTTCGCCAACACTTCGCTACCGGCAGAAGCCGTGACGATGTCGAACCAATAATTGTAACGGTTCTCGGGATGGATCCCGAAGCGCTCCCTGCCGGCTTCGGTAAAGGAAATGCGCGCCCCTCCTTCGGTTTCTTGGCCTTCGCGCAGCACGAACAGATCGCCGTCGTCCTGCATGAACAGGAAACCGGCTCCTTCGTAATTCCATTCCCTGCCCGTGATTTCCCGGTAACGGTCCGGCACCCAAGCCGGAACCTCGACGCCTTGGGTCAAATCCGGAAAATAGCGCGCCGTCCAGCCGGTCCATTTCATGCCGAACAAGGCGCTGGCGCGATCGCGCACGGGATCAAGCGTGGGAGCCGCGACAGAGTTAAACTCCGCGATCAGCATGGTGCCGCGCGCGGCAGCCGCTTCCAGCACATTGACGTCCACCGTTTTCATGCCGCCCTCCTGCGAATCCGGCGTTTGGCCGCCCGCATTGGCAGGAACGCCTGCTTCCGCGTCGGTATCGTCCGCATTCTGGGCTTCGGCCAGGCCGTAAGTGTCCGCGACGTAAATCAGCTGCGTGTCCGCCGGCATCTCCGCCAGCGTTCGCTCCGCATGCCGCAAGCCGTTTTCGGGAGGATAATTGCCGTAATAATCGCGATCGTATACATATTTTTCGCCTCCGGGCATTCGGTATTTCTGTTGATTCAATGTCCAGAATAATCCTTTATGCTCCCGGTAACTTTCGTCCGTTACGGTTTTATCCAACACGGCAACGGACAGAGTCTTGGCGGGACGAACTTCCCAAATGATCCACGGCAGAAGCAGGAGCAGCATCAGTGCCGCAAGACCGGCCCAAAATCGGGGGAACGGTTTCTTTTTTTTCAATTCCGGTTCACTCCTTCTTCTCCGGCGGAGCCGGGTTCGCGCCCGTGATCGTACCCGGTTTTTTATTGGCGCCCAGCACGTTGACCCGGGTCATTTCGCCCCAACCGTGCTTTTTGCCGCGAATCGCTTGAATCAAGCCTTGCGTCCGCCACACCGTCAATACGGGGCGGTACCAGAACGATTCCGACAGCGCGTAGGCGAACATTTTCAGCACGTCGCGGATCCGGTTGTAATTGTGGAACCGCCATTCCTCGAACAGCACGGCTCCCGCCGAAACGAGCGAGCCGAACAGCAGCATCATCAACGCGAGCGACAGCGAGACCTGAATGTTGATCCGGTCGAGGAAAAATCCGAACACGACCGTGATATAGCCGAATATTTCAACCAACGGCCCGAGCAGCTCGATAAACAGGAACATCGGCATCGATAACATGCCGACCCGGCCGTAGCGCGGATTCAGCACCATGTTTTTATGCTTCCAGATGCTTTCGAACAGCCCACGCTGCCAGCGGGTACGTTGACGGCGCAGGATGGTGAAGCTTTCCGGAGCTTCCGTCCAGCATACCGGCTCCGGCACGTACACGATGCGGGCTTTGCTTTTTCTGCGGCGGATCTCTTGGTGCAGCCGCACCGTCAATTCCATGTCTTCGCCGATGGTTCCGGTCTCGTAGCCGCCAACGTCGACCACCCACTTTTTATTGAATACCCCGAAGGCGCCGGAGATCAGCAGCAGCATGTTGTAACGGCTGAGGCCGATCCGTCCCATCAGGAAGCCCCTCAGATACTCGATGACCTGCATGATGACGAGCGGCTTATCCGATAAACGCACGTTGTCGCTGCTGAGGTAACCGCTGTCGACCGTGCTGCCGTTGGCGATGCCGACGCTGCCGCCGGTAGCGATGATTTCTTCGCCGGGACGCGCGTCCATGATCGGTTTGACCACCTTGATAAAAGCATTCGCGTCCAGCACCGTATCGCCGTCCAAAGACACGAAATACGGGTAACGCGAGATGTTGATACCCACGTTCAGCGCGTCCGCTTTGCCGCCGTTTTCCTTGTCCACCAGCACCAGGTTCGGGTGGCGCAGCGAACGGTATACGGCCCGGATCGGCTTCGTTTCGCGCTTGAGTCCGGCAAACGGCACGCGTCCTTTGACCTCGGACATATCGAATTCTTCGATCATGATGTCGGCGGTCCGGTCCTTCGATCCGTCGTTGACGACCACGATCTCGAATTGCTTGTAATTGATGCCGAGCAGCGAGCGGACGCTGCCGACGATGTTGACTTCTTCGTTATATGCCGGCACGACGATACTCAAAGGGGGCACGAGCTCCGTTTCCAATACCGTGCTGTATTGGATCGGGCTGAGATCGCGGTCGCGCCACAGGCTTCGCGCCGCGGCGGCGTACATAAAGATGTATACTCCTGACGACAATCCGACGTAAGCCATGATCGCGTAGCCGAAAATCCGGTGCGCCTGCATCATGAATTCAAACCACGTTTCGTTCATACGCCCTCCTTTCCAGAATCTCCACGGCCATGTCCCGGGCAAAACGGTCCGGATGATTTTCCGCGACCTGCCGGATGCGGTCCAACCCGCCCCGGTAGTTCGACAGCGAAGCCGCCGCTTCCCGCCGCACTTCGTAGGACGGATCGGCCATCATTGCTTCCAGATGCGCGGCGAACCGTTCTTCGCGAACCGTCCCGGCCAAACGGGCGTGCATCAAGCGCTCGGGCCAGATCACCGCATCGCCTTCCGCCATGCGCGCTTCCAGCCTGTCCGCCGCCTCTTCGCTCATATAGCCGAAGTTCGCCAAAGCTTTGAGCGCGCGGATGCGCGTTTCGGTATCTTCGGACTTCATGCAGCGCTCCAGCAGTTCCAGCACTTCGGTCGTCCGGACATTGCCCAACCGAAGCGTGTCCAACACGCAGCGCGCGACGCGCGGCGGCAGAAGATCGAAGTCTCGGATTAAACGCTCGGCCAGATCGCCTCTCATCGGGCGCAGAACCTGCATCAGTTGAAGCTCCGAAAAACGCTCCGCCCCCATGTCCAGGTAATCGAACGTCTCTTCCGCTTGCAGCGACGCAAGCGTGCGAACCAGCAAAAAGCGCTCGTCGTCCGTTCGCGGGCCTTCCCCGATTGCGTCCAGCCGCGCCAACAACTGCTCTTTCAAGCCTCCGATCCGGAATTTCTCGATATGCAGCAGCGCATTCATCCGATCGCTCCAGCGTCTTTTGCCGAGAAGATAAGCGTACTCTTCGGCGAAATAACCGGACGCGAAGTCGTAAATGCGCTGCCGCTCCGTCTCGGACGCCCCGACGGCCAGCCGATCGAGCATCGCTTCCTCCAGCGCTTCCCTGCGAAGGCCTTCCCCGCTGCCCGAAGCGTTAAGCTTGCGGGTCGGATCACCGCTGCGCAAATAATTTTCGAGCGGCGACTTCGGCGCGGCGAACAGCGCGATGGCCTGCTCCACCTGACGGCGATGGCGCATGCGGCGAACCTTCCGTTCGACGAGATAAAACAGGACCAACAAGATGACCAGCACCAGCACGGCGATCCCGATCCATACGACGAGCAAAAATTGGGAGTCGGTCATGACATCGCCTCGACTTTGCCGAGCAGCCTGCGCACGCGGGCTTCCAGCTCGATCATGCTGAACGGCTTAGTCATATAATCGTCCGTTCCGGCCCGGATCGCTTCCGCGATGCCGAGTTCGTCGCCGACGCCCGTCAGCATGAGCACGGTATAGACCGGATCGTAAGCGCCGCTTCGCAGCCTGCTGAGCACCTCCATGCCGTTCATTCTCGGCATCATACGGTCCAGAATCAGCAGGTAGCGCGCAGGCTCGACGTGCCAAGAATCGCTCAGGAAGTCTTCGCCGTCGGAGAACGAACGGACTTCCAATCCGTACTCTTCTTCCACGCCTTCGAGCTGGCGTTCCAAAATGGTTCGGATCAACGGATCGTCGTCGATGATCGCCAAACGCAGCTTGCGCGGAAGCGCGCCGGAAGCCGAACCTTCGCCTTCCGGCTGCAAGTCGCGGCCGGCCGACGCTTCGAGCGCGCGCAGCGCTCCGGCCAGCGCTTGCTGACGCGTCGAACCGGCTTCGACGTCGATGACGCCGCAAACCGCGCTGACCTCGTCCGGACGCAGCAGCGCCAGCACGTTTTCGTCGGCAAGCACGCCTTCCAGAAACTCGCGGCTTCGCTCGGCATCAAGCCCCGGCTGCATCAGATAAAAGCGGTTCGCCCGATCGCGCGCCCAAATATCGCGAGGTCTGAGCATGCGCCTTACCGCATCGGAAAACGATCGCAGAACGCGGTCTCCTTCGCGGTAACCGGTCCGCTCGTTCAGTCGGCGCAACCCGTCCAATTCGACGGCGGCCAGCGCGAGCGGCTCCCGCCGCGCGTCCGGCGAACCCGTTTGGCGCGTAAGCTCGCGCTCCAAAAACGGCATGCCGTAGGCGCCTGTCGTCTGGTCCAACAGCAGCTGCCCCGTCAGACGGCTGCGACGGCGCGTCAAGCGACGGATGCGCACCACGAACTCTTCCGGATCGACCGGCTTGGAAAGAAAATCGTCCGCCCCGTTCTCGTAAGCGCGCAGTCTCGTCGCCTTGTCGGTTTTGGCCGTGATCAACACGACCGGAATCATGTAGTCTTCGCATAGCCCGCGCAGCCGTTCCATCAATTCGAAGCCGGATTGCTCCGGCAGCAGCACGTCGAGAACCGCGCAATCCGGCCTCATTTCGTAAAACCATTCGACGGCTTTATCGAAGCGCGGGGTCGCGAACACGGTAAAGCCCTGTGCTTCCAGCACGTCCTTCAACAGCGCGAGCAGGCTGAGATCGTCGTCCAGCAGCAGCACGGTGCCTTCCGATTCGGCAGTGGCAGCGGAAGCCCCGGTCCGAACCGCGGGCTCCAAACGCCGGTTAACCGCGTTATCCGGCAACGCCTTCCCGCCCTGAATAACTTCGCCGGCCTGAGCGGACGCGGCTTCCGACGAGGCAGACGTTTCCGGAACCGGGCCGCTCTGCGACGATTCCGGCACGCCCAAGCTGCGAGCGATCGCGTTGCGAAGATTGCCGAACGTTTCCGACGTTCGGCTCGTAGCATCGGAACGGCTCGAATCGGACCCTTCCGCCGTTTTCGAAGACTCAGGCGAAGCATGGTTCGGCAACGATCCGAGATTCGGCGCGGATCCCCCGGCGAGCTTCGCCTCTTGTCCTTCGTTCAACAGCTCCGACAATTCCGCCAGTTTGCCGCTCAATTCCTCGCCCGTGAACACACGGTCGCCATGCTCGTCGAAATCATTAAGCAGCCGCAGGGAGGCTTCGTACCACGCCTGCAACCCGATGGTCCCTGAGGTGCCCTTGATCGAATGAAGCATCCGGTAAACGGAACGTTCGTCGCTTCGGGCACCGGGCTTCAGGATTCTGCCCAAATTGTCTCCCGTTTGATCGATAAACAGCTTCTGATATTTGTTCATGTAGGCCCTCCTTTATCTTCGGATTCGATCTCCGCGATTGCGAAATCCGGCTCGACTTCGATTTGTCGCACGCCCAGGCCGTGCGTTTCGAGCGAAGCCCTGGCCAGCGCTTCGCTCGGTAAAGGCAGCGCAAGCTCCGTTCCGGCATGCACGGAAGCGATCATCCGCCGTCCGAGTTCCAACAGTTCGCGCACCGTGAACGGCTTGCGCAAATACTTGCCGCTTTCCGATTCGGCATATCCTGCGGGCGGATCGAGCGCCGAGGACACGATGATCGGAACGCTTCGCAAACCTTCGTCCGCGGCGAGATAACGAATAAAGTCCCAACCGCTTTGTTCGCCGGCCAGCGACAGATCCACCACGCACAGCTGCGGAGCGGCTTCGGCATTCCCGGCTTCAAGCGCGAGCAGCGCGGTCTCGGCTTCGGAGAATCGGCAAACCCGGAACGCCTCGCCGCGGAAAGCTTCTTCGATCAAGCCGCCGAGGCTGTCGTCGTCTTCCAGAACCAATACCGCGCCCGCCGCGGACGGCAGTTCGAGGAGCGGGAGCGCGAAACGGAACGCGCTGCCGACGCCGAGCGTCGAATCGAACGAAATCTCGCCGCCCAGCCCTTCGACCATCTCTTTCACGATGGCGAGCCCCAGACCCGTGCCGCCGATCTGGCGGCGGTCGGAGTTGTCGACCCGGTAAAACTTGCCGAACAGTTGAGGCTTCGCTTCTTCGGGGATACCGAGCCCGTAATCCCGGATCTCGACAACCCAGCGGTTCTCCGCTTCCGTCTCTTTCGAAGCCTCCCGCCGAATCTCGCAATCCACGAGCGTTTTGCCCGGCGAGTATTTGATAGCGTTGCTCAGCAGATTATGCAGCACCTGTTTCAAACGGTCGCCGTCGCTGCGAACCACGCACGGTTCTTCCGGCAGCGTCAGCCGTACCTCGTGACCGGAACGCCCGTCCCATTGCGCCGCGATCTCCGCCGTCAATTCCTTGAGGTTCAGCGGAAGCGCGCGGTACGTCTGCTTCCCCGCTTCGATCCGTTGGAGATCGAGGAAGTCCCCGATCAATCCCGACAACCGGGTGGCTTCGCCGTGGATGGTGCTCAAGTACTTCTGCGCTTTCTCCGGCTTGACCGTCCGGTTCAGCATGATTTCGGCGAAGCCGAGTATACTCGCGAGCGGCGTGCGCAATTCGTGAGACACGACACTGACGAACTCGTCCCGAAGCCGGTTGGTTTCTTCTTCTTCCGTCCGGTCGCGGAACACGAACAGGCGCACGTCGCCCCACAGTACGTCTTCGACCTTCTGGACGTATACTTCGAAATACCGTGCGGAACGCCCGGGAGGTTCGAAGGCGTAACGCGCACGCGTACCGTCCAGTCCGGAATCGAGCGCCACGCGAATTCTTTCGCCCGAGTCGTCCTCGATGCCGAATTTTTCGTTCATTTCATCCATCGCGTCGGCGAAGTTGCGGCCCGAACAGAAGATCGGGTCCAGCATCTCGCCGGTAATCCGGTTGCACATCAGGATTTCGCCGGAAGGCGAGCAGACGATCAACGCTTCGTGGATCGAATCGATGACCTGCTGCGTGGAATCGCGCTGGTGCAGCAAATTGCGCTTCTCCTTTTCCAAATCCCGATTCAGGCGCTCCAGCTCCCGGCTCTGCCGCTGCCGCTCCGCCTGCGTCAACTGCGCCACCAAGGCTCCGATAAATTGACGGATCATTCCGGCCGCCAATTCTTCTTCCCCGTCCGCGGAAGGCCGGTCGCCGTAACTGGTCAACAGCAAAAATCCGGCCGGACGTTCCTGTCCTCCCCCGTCGTATACCGGGTAATACGTATCCACCGCCGTCTCGTAAGCCCCGTGAACGCCCGCTTCTGCTCCGGAAACCGGACGCCGCCGCGTCACAGGACGGTTCGCGGCGATCGCTTGCAGCGCCGGTCCGGCCGGCTCGCCGACGAACGAGGCTTGCGACGAGGCGGGATAGCCGCTGCTGTAAAGCAGTTCGTAACGTTCTTCGCCGAATCGGGCACGGAAGGCTTCGTCCGCGTAAGCCTCGGGTTTGTCGCCCGCAAGCTCGTCCGCCCGCCAACCTTCGGCGGGAGTGCGTCGGCTATCGCCGCTGCGCATAACGAGCATCGCCGCGTCGCGCCCGGTGACGAAAATAAGCTGACCGATCGCTTCCCGCAAAAAGTCGCCCAATTCCGTCAGGCCGACCAGAGCGCGCTGATACGTGTTGATCGCTTCCAACTGCTCTTCGCGGCGGGTCAGACGTTCGAGCGCGCGTTCCAATTGTTCGCGCTGCTCGAGAATTTGCTCGTTCTGCGCCTCAAGCTCGTCGTTTTGCGCTTCGAGTTCTTCGCGCTGTTCTTCCATATGGAGCAGATTGTTTTCCAGCTCGGCCTGCCTGCTGCGAATGCCTTCGGCCATGCGTCCGATACCTTCGAACAAGCTGCCGATTTCGTTGCGGTGAGGCGAAGCGTCAAGCTCCACGATCTCACCGCGCTCGATCCGGCCCACGGCCGACTCGGCTTGAACCACCGGCGATATGAACGATTTTCTCAAGTACCGAATCAGCAGCAGGGCAGCTACCAGCGCCGCGATCAGAGCCGCACCCGGAACGATCAGAACCATCCGGGCCAAAAAGCGCCCCCGGTCGCTCAGATCCAAGATCCGGTCTCTCTGCTGGGTGACAAGTCCCGAAAATTCGTCTTCCATCTGCCGAACGAGCGCGCTGCCTTGCGTTTGCGCCAGCGCGTCGAGCGCATCTTCGTTTCCGGCCGCGATCAATTGAAGCGCGTCGACGTAATACGTTTCGAAGCGGCCGTTCATTTCGGCGAGAGGATCGATGTCCGATGCATTTTCCGCAGCGTAAGCGGCACTCAAACTGTTGAATAACAGATCGTAATCGGCCCGCGCCGACGTTGCCTGGTTCTGCAAATCCTCCCTGCCGTAAGCCGCGTAAGCGCGAAGGTACGATACCGATTCCAAAAAAGCGCGCTCCGTGTCCTGAAGCAGGTTCAATCGTTCAATCCGATCATCGAGCTGAGTCGAAATGTCCGTATACTGCCGATGCACGCCCCATTCCACAGCCGCAAGCAGCAGCCCGAATACCAAAAACAAAGCCATTGTGCCGTAAGCAATCCGCCGCTGCAAACTTCCTCCGGCCTTGCCGATCATGGAGTGCCTTCCCCGGTCAAGTCATGCACGATTTCCGTTAATTCCGCGGGACTGAACGGTTTGGAGACGAATATCGAGACGCCGGCTTGCCGGGCCTCCTCGCGGTCTTTCTCCTCGGCTTTGGCCGTCAGCAGGATCACGGGCTTTTGCGCGTTGATCCCGCCTTCGGCCCGCAGCCAGCGGCAGACCTCGACTCCCGTCGCTTCGGGCATCATGTAATCGAGAATGACCAGATCGTACTCTCCGTAGCGCAAACTGTCGATGGCGAGCCTGCCGTCTTCGGCTTCGTCGATATCGAATCCTTCATCTTCAAGCGTCTCCGTCAACAGGAATCGAAGCACCATCTCGTCTTCGGCGATCAGTATTTTCTTGTTTCCCAATTCGGCCACCCCGTTCGTGTACGGCTTCCGGACATTTGGAAACCGGTGGAATTTTCGGTTCTCTCTTAATCTTACCCCAAAACTCGCTTTTCGTGCCGGATCGCTTACAAAGCTTCCGATGCCTTATGGTATACTGAAAAAGACGCGCCCCGGCGCATTTCATTCTTTTATAGAGAAGAGGCCCATAGATGATCGATTGGATCAATTCGATATTCGACAAATTCTTTTCCCTGAATCCGATCCTGCTCAGCGTGCTGTTCACCTTGTTCTTCGCCGGAATGGCGTTCATGGCGCTATTCATGCGGATGAAAGCCAGCAAAAGACCCCTTACGGTTCGCAAGATCATGATGCCGCCGGTCGGGATGGCTACCGGATTTTTCATGTTCGTCATTCGCGATATCCAGATTCCGTGGTTGGGCGCGTTGACGGCGTTCCTCGTCGGCTGGTTCCTGTTCGCTTATCCGCTCATACTCGGAACCAAGTTCGAGCAGGTCGGCAGCGATCTGTTCGTCAAAAGGTCCAAAGCTTTTCTGCTCATCCTCGTCGTGCTGATCGTGATCCGTCTGGCGCTGCACGGCTACGTCGAGCAGTTCGTGACGCTTCCGCAGACCGGCGGCGTGTTCTTTATCCTCGCGTTCGGCATGATCCTGCATTGGCGGCTCAACATGCTGCTGCGGTTCAAAAGGATGACGCGGGGGACGGAGAGCGGAGCAGCAGCGGTTTGAGCGAGAGGCGCTGCGGGAAAAATTCGTTCTAGGCGCTGTCTCACCCGGGAATTCGGATTGAAATTTTTATAAGGAAGATTCCCGAGTTCAAAGGCGCCTTTCACTGAATTTCTCCCTCCGCTGGTGCGCTCAATTCTGATCTTTGCTGCGCTCTCCGTTTAAATAAAGGGTAGAAGAAAAAACAATCAAGACGGAACCTTCGGGTTTCGTCTTTTTGATTGGCAACTTTTTATGGGCAAGGAGCGTTTGGGGAGTGAAATATAATAGGAGCTGTAAAAGGAAAACGACGGCATGAAAAAGGTTATAACGGCTGCGGCTTTGGGGGTAGCAATAGCGGGAGGAGCGACGGTGAAACTCAAGGTAATCGATTTGTCGGGCGAGGTCGAATTGGAAAGTGTCGTCGTGCAGAAAAATGGGCGTATCTACGTTCCGGCTCAGGCATTCGAGAAGTTTTTTAATAATGTCGTGATTAAAAAAGGATCGGTGTCCATTTCGCCGCAGATGGCCGAGCTGCATGATGAGCTTCAAACAGAAGGCTTGAAGCGTTAAGCTGTTCAATCGTGCTTATAGGCAACAATTCGGATGATTTTCGGTAAAAACAGCCCCAATGTTGCCTATAAGCAATAATTTGAAGCTGATCTGTATAAAAAAGCCGATCTGCCGCATAATTGTTGCTCATAAGCAGAAATGAAGGGCAAAATCGCTTTTCGGTAGTTGAACTCTTGCTTATTTGCATCAATCGTAACAAACCATGCGTTTGCATTTGATCCGCTGCCAGGCTTACCAACAATTCTTCATTTTTCCCTATAAAAAAACGAGGAACGGCAAAGCCTCTCGGCTCCGTTCCTCGCTTTTTCAAAAATTCATTTCAGAAATCATTCATCGCAAAAATTCAGCTTAACGCTTCAAACTTTTGCCGTTCGTCGCGATGACTTCTTTGTACCAGTTGAACGATTTTTTCTTGTAACGCTCAAGCGTGCCGCTGCCGTCGTCGTGACGGTCAACGTAGATGAAGCCGTAGCGTTTTTTCAGTTGTGCCGTCGATGCGCTGACCAGGTCGATGCAGCCCCAAGTCGTGTAGCCCATCACGTCCACGCCGTCTTCGATCGCTTCGCCCACTTGCACGAGGTGATCGTTCAGGTAGTTGATGCGGTAGTCGTCTTCGACAGTCTTCTCGCCTTTGTCGTTCGTAATCAGCTCGTCGACTGCGCCCAGACCGTTTTCCACGATGAACAACGGCTTTTGATAGCGATCCCAGAAGTAGTTCAGGACGTAACGCAGGCCTTTCGGGTCGATCTGCCATCCCCACTCGCTTGCTTGCAGGTGAGGGTTCGGCACGCCGCCGAGCAGGTTGCCTTCGCCTCTTGCTTTCATAGCAGGGTCAGCCGTTTCGCAGATGCTCATGTAGTAGCTGAACGAAACGAAGTCGACGGTGTGCTTCAGGACTTTTTCGTCGCCTTCTTCGAACTTGATCGTGATGTCGTTCTCGCGCAGGTAACGCTTCATGTAGCCCGGGTAAGCGCCGCGCACGTGGATGTCGGCAAACGCCATGTTTTTGTGATCCGATTCCATTGCTTGGATCACGTCGTCCGGATTAGGCGTCAGCGGGTAGATCGGCATGCTCAGAACCATGCAGCCGATTTGGAAGTCAGGGTTGATCTCGTGACCGATCTTAACCGTCTTCGCGCTTGCAACCAACTCGTGGTGGATGGCTTGGTACAGGTCTTGTTTGCTCAGTTCTTTCTTAGGCGTCGAGATGCCGCCGCTCATGAACGGTGCTTCCAGGATCGAGTTGATCTCGTTGAAAGTCAGCCAGTATTTAACTTTGTCTTTATACCGCTTGAACACCGTTGTGGCATAGTTAACGTAGAAGTCAACCATTTTGCGGTTTACCCAGCCGTCATACTCGCGGGACAGGTGCAGCGGCGTTTCATAGTGGGAAATGGTAACGAGCGGCTCGATGCCGTATTTGCGGCACTCGTCGAACAGATCGTCGTAGAATTTCAGACCGGCTTCGTTCGGCTCGGCTTCGTCGCCTTTCGGGAAGATGCGCGACCATGCGATCGAAGTACGGAAGACTTTGAAGCCCATTTCGGCAAACAATTTCACGTCTTCTTTGTAACGGTTATAGAAATCGATACCGATCAGCTTCATGTTGTCGTCGGTCGGATCTTGCGTGATCAGGGGATCGGTGTCGTGCCCGCCTTGGCCGATGCCGCCTTTTGGCGTAACGTCTTGGATCGAGAGGCCTTTGCCGTCCGCGTTATATCCGCCTTCGAGTTGGTTCGCCGCTACCGCGCCGCCCCACAAAAAGTTTTCCGGAAACTGTGTAGTCATTATCGATTCACTCCTGTGTGTTAGAATGGAAGTAAAGTACTTACCGTTAGCATAAATCGTGAAACGCGTTCCACGTCAAGCGTAAGGAGAGACGTTATGTCCAATCTTGAACAAATCGCGAAACTTTCCGGCTTTTCCAAGGCGACGGTGTCGCGCGTATTGAACAAATCCCGCCATGTCAGCCCCGAGACGAGGGAGAAAATCCTGCAAGTCATCCGGGAAATGGACTACGTGCCGAACCGCAACGCCGTCTCCCTGTCCAAAGGCAAAACGCTTCAGATCGGCATGATTACGGCAGGCATCACCGAAGTCATCCTTCCCTTCATGACCAGTTTCGTCGAAGTCGCGGCTGAACACGGCTTCCAGACGATCATCTATACCTCGGACTCGGATCGCAACCGCGAGCTGCAAGCATTCGAAGATTTGAAGCAAAAAAGGGTCGACGGATTGCTTATTATCACCTGTGTCAACGAACTGTCCGTCGTCAGCTCCTACAATAAATACGGCCCGATCGTGTCGTGGCAGCGAATGGACCGACCGGATATTCCTTCCGTGGCGATGGATCAATACGGCGGCTACGCGCTGGCAATCGAGCATCTGCTTGAGCGCGGCGTGACGAAGATCGCGAATGCGTTCGGCCGCCCGAGCAGCCTGAATACGTTGCGCCGCATTCAAGCCTATGAGGATAAAATGACGGCAAGCGGCCTTACGATTCGGCGGGATTGGTACTTCAACGCCGTCTATCATCTGGAAGACGGTCAAGAAGTCGTTCGACGCCTGCTCGGCGCGCCTACGCAGCGTCTGACGGATACTCATGCCAGACGCGAAGCGGCGGCGGGCGAGCCCGGCGTTCTGGAGACGTATGCGGAAGCTTCCTATCCACGCTCCACAGACGACCGTGCTTCCCGTCCCCGCTTGGAATGGGCGGAAGAAGAAGCAATAGCGAAGCCGGAGCGCTCTCGCGGACGTGCCTGCGCGGATCCCGATAACGAGGGCCCTGTACGTCCGTTTGAGCGCGAGCATCCCTTCGGCGAGGCATCGACGCAGTTCGGATCGAACGACGCAGATTCTCCGGCGCAAGCAAAATATTCTGATGAGCTGCCTCAAGCCATCGTCTGCGCCAATGACTATGTTGCCGCAGGCATTTTGAGCGAAGCTCGACGAATGGGCTGGGACGTTCCGGGCAAGCTTCGGATCGTGAGCTTCGACAATATGCAAATTGCGAGCACGCTTGGCTTGACCAGCGTTCAGAATCCGATTCGCGATCAAGCCTATAATGCCTTCGCCCTGCTGTCTCCCAATCTGCTTGGTCATCAAATTCCGTTGAAACCGCTAAGCTTCAGTCTCGCCGTGCGCGAAACGACTTGAGCATGCGGGAAAAAGCATATCGAAATTTTCGAGAAAGGAGCCGATTCCGTTGAGGCCCAGCACCACCTCTGCATTAAAAATAACGTCTGCCGTATTATTGGTTCTGATTCTGATCAGCTTGGCCGTCTTGCTGCTCAGGGATCGGCCCATAGCCCCCAATGCCGCAAACTCTTCAGTTTCTCCAAGTAGCCAAACTCAAAATACGAATACCGATGCGGTAAAAGATCAGATTGCTGCCATTGTTTCTTTAGCCGAAGAAGGTCGGGTCGAACCCTCGGGCTTCACCGCCGGAAAAACCACTCAAGACGAAGTTATCGCCAAATGGCAGACTCCTGAACTCACTTCGGAGAATGGCGGAATGTTATTTGCTGAATATCCGGCGGAATTCGCTGCGATCGGTTATCGCGACGATATCGCAATTGACCTGCGTTCCGACGATCCGGCGCTGCAAAAGATTCATTATTTGGATCTGCTGGCCGAACTCGGCGACGCGGATCACGTAACCACATATAGCGACGACACCGTCGATCAGATTATTTTGGCATACGACTTGCCCGGCGGATACACGTTGAGATGGATCTTTCCGAGGCCGTGGAGCGGTTCAGACAATGAAACGGACACGTCCGAAAATCCGGCGCTCGATCACATTTCGCTGCTCGGCACAGCCAAGACCGCTGCGGTAGACGCTCCGGGTGCCACTTCTCCATCAAAACCGGAACAACCGGACGGAACGGCCGAGATCCCTTCAAACGACTCGGCATCCGCGGAACCCGACGATTCTGCTTTTAACCCTTCGGAAGAGGTGGCCGCATTGCTCGATAATATGACGTTGGACCAGAAAATCGGCCAGATGATCGTCGCTGGCGTAGAGGGTACTTCGCTAAGCAAAGAAGACCGCGCGCTGCTTGGCGACCATGGCGTAGGCGGCGTGATCCTCTATGCGGACAATATCGATTCGGCGGCGCAAACGAAGTCTTTTGTGAACGAGATCAAAGCCGCCAATCAGGAAAAGGAACTTCCCTTGTTCATCAGCGTCGATCAGGAAGGCGGACGCGTAGCGCGGTTGAAAGGCGTGGCCAAAGTTCCGACAGCCGGAACGGTAGGCAAAGAAAACGACGCAGCCTATGCACGCTCCATCGGCGAACTTCTGGGCGATCAGCTGCTCTCCCAGGGCTTCAACCTCGACTATGCCCCTGTGCTTGACGTGAACAGCAACCCGGATAATCCGGTGATCGGCGACCGTTCCTTCGGCAACAGCGCCGCACTCGTCTCCAAGCTCGGAATCGCGGTCATGCAGGGACTTGAGTCGAAAAACATTATCCCTGTCGTCAAACATTTCCCCGGCCACGGCGATACGTCCGTCGATTCCCATATCGCGCTTCCGGTCGTGAATAAGAGTCTGGACGAACTGAATAAGCTGGAACTGGTTCCTTTTAAAAAGGCAATCGCCGACGGCGCAGACGTCGTCATGATCGCCCATATTCTCCTACCGAAACTCGACAGCGAGTATCCGTCTTCCCTGTCCGAAGCCGTCATTACCGATCTCCTGCGCAGCCGACTCGGATTTGACGGCGTGGTTATGACCGACGACATGACCATGGGCGCCATCGCTGAAAATTACGGCCTGGGCGAAGCCTCCGTGCATTCCGTGCAGGCCGGGAGCGATATTTTGCTTGTTGCCCACGGTGCGGATAACGCCATCGCGGCGATCGAGGCAATCAAGCAGGCCGTTGCGGACGGTAAAATTTCCGAGCAGCGCATCGACGAGAGCGCAGCAAGAATCATCGCGTTGAAGCAGAAGTATTTGCTGAACAATTAAGACTTCTCCGAGACGTGTATACGCTCCTTGACATGACAAAGCCTCCGGCCGATGCCGGGGGCTTTTTTTCGATTACGCGATTACAAATCCGACCTTGTCGACGAGTTCGATGTTCCCGTTCTTGAACGTATTTTCTGCTCTGCAGGCGTTGACCGGCGCGCTGCGCTTGCACTTGGCGCTGCGGACGAAGCCGTCGCTCCAGGTTCCGATGTCTCCATTCTTAGTTTTTGAATTTCAGGGATTTGCTCGGCTAGATCCGGATAGTAGAGATTTTTATGCGCGAAAAAGGCGATGATCCAGAAAATTCCCGATCATCGCCTGCTTGAAGCACTCTATTCGACTTGTTCCTTTTACGCTTTGACCAGCTGCTTGCCCAAGTTATCGCCGCTGAACAGACCCAGGAAAGCTTCAGGCGTCCGCTCGAATCCTTCGATGATGTTTTCCCGATATTTGAGCTTGCCTTCTTTCATCCAAGCCGCCATCTCCGGAATCGCTTCGCTGTATCGATCCTGATACTGTCCGACCAGGAAGCCCTTGACAAGCGCGGTTCGCGTAAGCAGCAGAGGCAGGAAACGCGGTCCCGGCTCTTTTTTCGCTACATTATATAAAGAGATCTGGCCGCACAAAGGAATACGCGCATTCGAGTTCAGCAGTTGGAACACCGCATCCGTTACTTCTCCGCCGACATTGTCGAAGTACACGTCCACGCCGTCCGGGCAAGCTGCCGCCAGGGCTTCGTCCAGCGACTCCGTTTTGTAATTCACGACGGCGTCGAAGCCCAATTCTTCGGACAAATAACGGTTCTTCTCCTCGGAGCCCGAAATGCCGACCACGCGGGCGCCTTTTATTTTGGCAATCTGGCCCACGATCATGCCGACCGCGCCGCCCGCGCCGGATACGACGACCGTCTCGCCCTCTTTCGGTTGTCCGATATCCAGCAACCCGAAATAAGCGGTTAACCCGGTCATGCCGAGCACGCCGAGCGCCGTCTGGATCGGAGCAAGGTCGGGATCGACCGGAGCCACTTGATCTCCGTTTACCGTCGCATGCGTCTGCCATCCCCAACCGCCAAGCACGATATCGCCGACTTTACGGGAAGCGTGACGGCTTTCGATCACTCGACCGATCGAACCTCCGCCCAGCGTGCCTCCGATCTCGTAAGGTTTGGAATACGACTTGGCATCGTTCATCCGGCCGCGCATGTACGGGTCTACCGACAGGTACAGCGTCTCCACCGAAATCTCGCCGTCCTGCGGCGCTTCCAGCTCTTCCGTCTTCAATTCGAAATTATCTTCCGTAGGCATACCGTCGGGACGGCTGGCCAATACAAAGCGTTTCTTCTGTGTCATGATTCATTCACCTCCGTCAAAATTCGCCCGGCGCTTCTTCTGTCGAAAGAACTCCAATCGAAGTCACGTCAAGGCCACCCTTATAGTTTACCCCTTATGAAGCCGATCGCCCATTTTGGCCGTTCATCCGCTGTTCCGTCCCCTTTTCTTCCATTCAAAGTCGATTTATTAACTTTTTCCGTCTGATATGTCATGTATCGTAACATATTCGTGCATTTTGTGGCTGACAATCCTCTTCTTTTCCGCTAAAATGAAAGCAATGAGTTCTTTTGAAATCCTTTCATGTAAACAAGTGAATACCTAATTCTTTCATTCAATCATTTTCGATATAAAATATTAATGACTAGGGAGTGCGAATATGGGGAGAAAAAACCGTAAAGTCGCCATTATCGGATCGGGTCTGGTCGGATCAAGCTGCGCCTACGCCATGATTAACCAATCCATCTGCGACGAAATCGTCATCATCAGCCGCAATCATGAACATGCACTGGCGCAAGCGCTCGATCTGTCCCACTGTGCCGACTTCACCTCGACGCGCACACGTGTACGCGCCGGAACTTATGCCGATTGCAGCGATGCGGATATCGTGGTGCTCACCGCAGGCGCTAATGTCAAAGCGGGCCAGACCCGCATGGACATCATCGCCGATGCGGCTTCGATCACCCGCGAAGTCGTCACTGCCGTCATGGCCAGCGGTTTCGACGGCATCTTCGTGGTGGCCTCGAATCCGGTCGACGTCGTAACGCAGATTACCGCCCAAGTGTCCGGCTTGCCGCGCCACCGGGTTATCGGCACCGGGACATCCATCGATTCCGCCCGCCTCAAAACGCTGCTCGCCGACGTTTTCCAAGTCGACCCGCGCAGCGTCCACGGCTACGCGATGGGCGAACACGGCGAATCCCAATTCGTCGCCTGGTCGCACGTCACCATCGGCGGCAAACCGATTCTGCATATCATCGAAGAACACAAGCTTCGCTTCCCGGATCTCGACCTGAACGATATCGCGCGCAAAACCAAAGACGCGGGCTGGGAAATCTTCACCCGCAAAGGCTCCACCCAATTCGGCATCGGCAGCGCCATCGCCTATATCACCCGCTCGATCCTGAACGACGACCACCGCATCATCGCCGTCTCCGCGATCCTCGACGGCGAATACGGCCAATCCGACGTCTGCGTCGGCGTCCCCGCCATCATCGGCGACGGCGGCATCGAAGAACTGATCGAATTCAACTTGAGCGACGACGAAAAACTATCGTTCCAACGCTCCTGCGACATGATCCGCACCGGCCTGAACAGCATCGCCATGCTTTCTTGATCGAATGTCTGTCTGAATTGAATTTCTTTTTTCGCACAAAAACAGCCCGGAAGCCACTCCTTCCGGGCCTTTCCCTTTATCCATAACAAGCTCAATACGCGAACGTGACGCTAGGCGGAGGGAGAAATTCAGCTCAAAACGCCTTTGAACCCGGAAAGATTCCTTTAAAATTTCAATCAACCTTTCCGGGTGAGACAGCGTCTTGAGCGAATTTCTCCCTCCGCCGCCCCGCACACCTTCTCACGAATTGCGCTTCCGCCGCACCATCAACCCGAACACCCCCAACATCACCGCAAGCGAAGCCGCCATCGATACGCAGAACACGGAAAACCGCTTTCCGTCCGTCATCGACGCGGCCGGAGAACCTTCAATTCCCATGTCCAGCATGGCTGCCGCCTGATCGCCTGTCCGGATCGAAGCATATTCCGCAGCGGCGTATTCCCCCGCTGCTCCTTCGTGCGGCAGTGCAGCCGCGGCGGTTGCGAATGCCGTATCGCCCGGAGCCGCCGCTTCGGCGTGAGTTTGGCCGGCCCCGGCCACTCCCGAAATCGCGATGGCGGCGAGCAAAGCTGCGCCGAGCATTTTTTTTCGAAACATGATTGTTGCCTCCTTGTTATGATGAAACCCGATATTCCTTTTCCTATATCTATCAACGTCGAAACCGGCCGATTCGTTAATAGCCGGAAGCAAGCTTCGCAAAAAATATTTCCTCCTATAGCTTTCCGCACCGTGTTTACACCGGTTTTCGGTTGAAATAAGTTAACCCCGCTGTCAGGAACAATACGAAGCTCCCGCCTACGGTAATCAGCAGCGTCTCGGCAGGCAGCCCGAACGCGCCGAAATCGTATTGTCCGCCCGCCTGCATCATCACCAACATCGGCTGCGCCCACGGATAGTACGGACCGTACGTCGCCGAGTTGGCGATCAATATATTCGGGATAGTGAAGACCACGTTCAACACAAGCGGCGCGGCGAAACTGCTCCACATCGTAGACACGAATAATTGCAGCGCGGCAAGCGGCAGGCAGGCGACAAATCCGCCGAGAATCTTGATGCCGAAATCTGCCCAGGGAATCAAAGCGAGATCAAATCCTTTGAGCGCCCCTACGCCGAGCACCGCAATCAAAAACAGCAGTTGGTTCAACGCGAGCGTCCCCATGACGACCAGCAGCTTGGAAAAATATAACGCGCTGCGCGAAACGGGAAGCGACAAGATCTGTTTCCATCCGCCCCCCGCATGCTCGTACCGACACACATACGCCGAGAAAATCCCCGTCATGATCGGCAGAAACAGCATCGCGTGCAGCACCATCATCGCCAGCATCAAACCAGCCCATGCGCCTTCTCCTTTACCGACGTTGGCAAGCAGCCCGATCACTGCGCATAATACCGGATCAATGACGGCGAGCAGCATGATTTGAGAGCGTCCGAGCTTGATTCGTTCGCTGCGCAAAGCAGCAATCCATGTTCCCATTTACGCCACGTCCTTTCTGGAAAAGTGCAGGGAGCCCAAGAGATACAAGACGGCGAATACTCCGATACCGAGTCCGACGAATCTCATCGTTTGCCCGCTGTGGATCGCCAATGCCGGCCAGGACAACGGGAGCAGCTCCGGCATGGAAGCCCCGAATACCGAGGTCAACGAAGCCGCGATGCCCAGCGCGATCGGAATCGCCTGATTGCGTACCGTCAAAGTCAGCCACAGCATCACGCCCAACATCGGCAGGGAAGCCAGCATCGGATAAAAGCCGAACGTCGCCAGTTCCATATACGGAATACGACCGGGCAGCTTCAATACAAGGCCCAAAATCAAAGTCGAAACCGTCAGAAGCACGCAAGCCGCAAGCAGTTGGATCAGGCAGCTCAGAAACTTGGACGCGAACACCTGGGAACGACGCACCGGAAGTGCCAGCGTCTGCTTCCAGGAGTTCTGCCGATTCTCGATATTCGCGATCATTGACATCAGCAGCGTCATCGCCAGATAGATCGCGATCGGAACGAAAAGTCCGGTCGATTCGATCAGTCCGCCCCATGGATCGCTCGCGTACGCATCATGCACCAGATAATCGTAACGAAGACCGAAGTTAAGCGCCTGCATTGCGGTCAGTCCGACGGAGCCGATGAACACGACCCACCAGATTCCGGTTCGGCGCATCTTCAGCAAATCCGTTGCGAGAAGTTGCCCGATCATTGCGCAGCCTCCTTCCGCAGCCCGGCCGCTCTCGGCGCGCCGGCTTCATGGCGTTCGGAAGAGGCATTGGCTGCACCCGACGTCATGGTCAGGAACAGGTCTTCCAACGATTTGCGGCGTTCTTCCACCCGGTAAATGCTGTGGCGGGCATCCACCAGCGCCGCGACAAGACGGGCGATCTGTCCGTTGTCGATGCCTTTGAACACCAGATGGCCTTGATCCAGCCGCGGGAAGCAGCCCTGCTCGCGCGCGGTGATCATCGCGGCGTCCGGATCGGACAGCGCGATATGGATTTCGCTGCCGGCTTTGCGCTGCAAATTCGGAATGCTGTCCTGGAAGACCATTTTCCCTTGATTGACGATGCCGACGCTGCTGGCCATCTGTTCGACTTCACTGAGCAGGTGGCTGGAGACGAGCACGGTAATGCCCTGCTGCTGCGGCATTTTTTTGATCAGCTCCCGAATTTCCAAAATACCTGAAGGATCGAGGCCGTTCGTCGGTTCGTCCAGAATGAGCAGTTCCGGACTGCCCAGCAGCGCCGACGCGATGCCGAGCCGCTGCTTCATGCCGAGCGAGTAGCCTTTGACGGAGCGCTTGGCGTCTTTGGTCAGGCCTACGGTCTGCAATACTTCGTCGATCCGGCTTTTCGGCACGTTCAAAATACGGCGGATCGTCTCCAGGTTCTCCACTGCGTTCAGATGGCCGTAATACGACGGGTATTCGACCAGCGAACCGACGCGGCGCAAAATCTTGATCCGCTCTCTTTTCAAATCCTGGCCGAAGATCTGCACGACGCCGCTATCCGGCTTGATCAGCCCCAGCAGCATGCGGATCGTCGTCGTCTTGCCCGCTCCGTTCGGTCCGAGGAAGCCGTAAATCTCGCCTCGCGGGATCGCCAGATTAAGCGCGTCCACGGCCGGGGTTCCTTTGTATTTTTTCGTCAAGTTCCGGGTCTCGATCATCATGTCTGTCATTGTCCCTCACCTCTCGTTTTCTTATCGTTGTTTCTTATGATAAAGACGCAAGGTTAAAGGGAGGATGACCTGAAGTTTAAATTTGGTTTAAAAAATCGGCAAAAAGCCGACATTCGTTCCATCAGTGAATGTCGGCTTTTTATAATCAGGCATTTTTCAAACCGGGTTTACGGCATTGCATATTCAGCGCTTGATTTCGCGTTCGAAGTACAACTCCATGAACGTCGCGGTTCCGTAACCCATAGCCGGCGGAGCGAACAGCTGCACCAGACGCCAACCTTCTTGAGCATGCGCATGAATGATTTCGTGATGATCCTGCTTCGGTTTGCCTTTAAAAGCTCCCATTTCGATTTGAACAATATCGTATTCGTACATCGTTGATCTCTCCTTTTCATGATTCGTAAATTTATGGTGCTTTTAGCAACAGGTATTACACGGCGTCGTTCGTTTGGCCGACTCCGACTTGAGTTTGAGGACGAAGGGATTTATTTTTTACGCCTAACATTTTCAGCATCGTGCCGATCGACGGCTTCTGTCCGTACAGCAGCACGCCGCCGCGATAAATTTTAGCCGACAGAAGTCCTACGACGAGCGTGGAAACGGCGAGAACCAGGATCGGCAGCAAGATCTCCAGCAGTGCCAATTCGCCTGCGCCGACTCGAGCCAGCATAACCATAGGCGTCAGGAACGGAATGTAAGAAGAGACGACCGCCATCGTTCCGTTCGGATTGCCGAGCGAAAGCATCGCGATGATGAATCCGACGAACAGCAACAGCGAGATCGGCATCATCGCCTGACTCAGCTCCTCGCTGCGGCTGACGATCGAACCGGCTGCGGCAAACAGCGTCGCGTAGAAGAAGTAACCGAGTACGAATATCGCGGCCGCCACAGCCAGCATTTGTCCGTCGAAAACCGACAAGTCGAATGAAAGTCCTGCCAGCGACAAGCTTTCTTCGGCTCCGAAGAGGTTCACCAACAGAGCGCCCGAGCCGAAAATAATCGCAAACTGCAGCATCCCGGCCAAGCCTACGCCCAATACCTTGCCTGCCAGCAGTTGGACCGGGCTGACTTTGGTAATCAGAATTTCCTGAATGCGCGATCCTTTTTCCACGGAAACCGAAGTCGCGACCGTGCCGGCGAACAGGTAGATCATGAAGAACATCACGACCATCAGCGCGTAGACCGGCATATAAGTCTCGGTCGTGGACTTGGCTCCCGCGTTCAATTCGTTGAGTTCGAAGGCCGGCTGCGCAGTCAGCGCCGCGGCCTGCTGCGTCGTCAGTCCCAGCGATTCCACGCGGTCGTTCACGTTCAGGCGTTCCACGTAAGCAGACAGGTTCGGAGCAAAGGCCACGTCATCCTTCCGGTTGACCGAGAGAAGGATTTGCGGAGCCGCCGCAGCATCCGCGCCGCGTTCGATCACGACGACCGCCGCCAAGTCTTCGTTTTGCAGTAACTTCTGTTGAGACGCCAATTCGCTGTTCTGTACCATTTTCCATTCGTAAATCGGCGACACGCCGGAAGTCAGCTCGCCGGCTTCGACCGGAAGAGACGAATTATTAACGACCGCGACCGTGCCTTCCGTCAGCGCCTGACCGCCGAGGAATCTGGAAGCCAAGACGACGGCGGCAATGACCGCGACCATCAGAACAGTCATCCAAGTGAACGATTTGGAGCGAATGCGTCCTTTAAACGAATAGCCGAATACGATTCCGAATGGTTTCATACCGCTTCTCCCACCTTTTCAATAAAGATTTCATGCAGCGAAGGTTCTTTGAGTTCAAATTTGAGCATAGGCACGCCGGATTGTCCAAGCTCCCGCATCAATTGGTGCGCTTGCGCTTCGCCCGGCACCCGGATCGTCCATTCTTGCGCGTCGCGGCGAATATCGCCCCATCCTTTTCCTTCCAGGAAAGGAGTCAGGTCAGCTTCGCTGCGCAGAACCAGATTGTTGCGTCCGTACGAGCTTTTGATTTCGGACAATTTGCCGTTAAGCCTCATTCGGCCTTTTTTCATGATGCAGATATTCTCGCAGAACTGCTCGACCTGCATCATCTGGTGGCTGCAAAACACGACGGCTTTACCGAGCGCGATCTGATCTTTGACGACCGAAGCCAGCATATCCGCGTTAACCGGATCAAGTCCGCTGAACGGTTCATCCAGGATGACCAGGTCCGGATCGTGGATCAGCGAAGAAATAATCTGCACCTTCTGCTGATTGCCTTTGGACAGCTGTTCGACCCGCTTATGTTCGTGTTCTTCGATGCCGAGACGTTCCAGCCACGTTTTGAGCGCTTTCTGCGCGTCGCCTTTTTTCATGCCTTCGAGACGGGCCAAATATGTAAGCTGTTCGCTCACCGTTTCTTTCGGATACAGTCCCCGCTCTTCCGGCAGGTAACCGACGCTCGGCCGATTTTCCAGAAACGGCTTGCCGTTCCAGAGCACGTCGCCCCGGTCATATTCCAGCAATCCGAGCACCGAACGGATCGTAGTTGTTTTGCCCGCGCCGTTGCCGCCGAGAAGTCCGAACGCTTCGCCGGCTTTGACCTCCAGCGTCACGTTGTCCACGACGTAATTGCCTCCGTACTGCTTGCCCAATTGATTGATTGAAAGTGTCAATTTAATCGCTCCTTCCGAATAATAACTTGATCGACAACCCGTCGATTCGGGAAACATCCTTTTCATAAGCGGCGGCGGAAGATTCCCGCTCGTTTCGCCTTGATTCGAAACTGCCGCTTGTCTGTCTTGCCATCATTGAACTGCCCGATTCGCGGTGTCTGCCTTGCTTGTAAAGTACGGCGCCTCTTGGCTTGATTTCACTATACCAGCCGATATGCGCGCGGAAAACGACAACGCGTTCCGTAATTCCCGCAAATTGTCGTTCTCCGTTTTGCGGGCCGCAAAGCTTTGATGTTCGGTACGGATCGTGCTTCAAAACAGCACGAAAAACCCGTCTCGCAAAGAGACGGGCCAGCAGCTTCTCAAAAAATCGTATTCTCCGACAATAATCCGATTCGCCTCGCTTCGGCGATCGCTTCGGAACGCGAACGCACGCCGAGCTTTTCGAACACGCGGGTCAGGCTGTATTCAACGGTGCGCTGGCTCATCAGCAGCTTGGCGGCAATGTCTTTGTTGCTCCGCCCGCTGGCGACTTCCTGCAAAATCTCCTGCTCGCGTTCGTTGATCGAGACCGTTTCGAGCGTGTTGTCTTCGCGCGTCGATACGCGAATATCGCTGCGCCGAAGCTGGCGGAGCAGCTGCACGGGAATCACGGCCTCGTCGCGCATCACGCAGCGGATCGCCGTAAGCAGCTGCTCGCGGCTGGCGGTCTTGCTGACGAAACCCGAGACGCCGGAATCGATCAGTACGTTAAAATGCGGACTGATGTCATAGCCGGTATAGATCAGCACGCGGCTGTCAGGCTGCGCGGTTACGACTCGCTTGGTCAACTCCAGTCCGCTGATGCCCGGCATATTCAAATCGAACAGCAAAATATCGAATTCTTCCGTTTGCAGCAGCTCCAACGCTTCCATAGGCAAAGACAGCGACGTCACGCGAACTTCCGGGTCTTGCTCCAACAGCAATTTGGTTCCTTCCCCTACGGAAGGGTGGTCGTCGACCAGCAAAATTTTAATCATTGAACGGCCTCCTTATATGAGAAATCGGAACTTGGCTTAAGCGGAATCATAATCTCGGTCTCCATACCGGCTCCCGGTCGGGAATGCCATTCGAACGTTCCTTCGAAGCTTCGGACTCTTTCTTTCATGCCGGCAAGCCCCATATGGCTGAACGAGTCCGCCGCGTCTGCTTCATTCATGCCTACACCGTCGTCCCGGTAGCGGTAATAAAAAGCTTCTTCGTCGGCGAACATGGAGATTTCCACGTTCGAAGCATCGGCGTGCTTGTCCGCGTTGCGCAGCAATTCCTGGGTAATCCGGTAAATGGCCAGCGTCTGCTCGTCGTCGAGGACGCCGCCGATATTGTTGGCCTGAAAATCGACGATATAATCGGCTCTCATCTGGGCCTCGGCGAACAACTGCTCGAGCGATTGTTCCAACCCCATTTCCATCAGCAGCGGCGGACGAAGCTCGTTGCAAGTCTCGCGAATCTGATGAATAACGTCCAGCAGCCCTTCTTTGATCCGATCCAGCTCGGCTTTCAGCAAGCCGTTCATCTCGTAATCCACGATCGCGGTCTCCAAGCGGCGCAGCCAAATGATCTGGTCCTGAAGCGCGGAGTCGTGCAGGTCCGAAGCCAGCCGTCTTCGTTCGTTCTCCGACAGGTTGAAGATCAGGCGCAGTACCCAGCCCGGCGTTTCGCCGTGCTTTTCCATTTCCGCTTCCAGACTGTCGATCAGCCCTTCGACCAGGTACAGATTCTCGAACACGATCGCGCTATAGTTGGCGAGCGTGACGAGTCGATTGCGTTCGTCGGGGTTGTATCGGGTATGATCCGCTTTGTCGTCCAGCCAGAGCAGATACGCTTGGTCTCCGCGGCGGCCGATAACCAGGCAGGCACCGCGCGAAAGCATCGTCAACGAACCGGGAACGAGCTGCTCGTTTTTGCGCCGGAGCGCTTCGGCAATCTCCCGCCGCTCCGCGGCTGCCATTTTTTCGACCGGCACTTCGTTGACCGAAGTATCCCAATCGAAAAATTGCAGCGCGGGTATGCGAATGCTTTCCTTGATCTCCTGTTCGAGCGCCCGTTCCAGATCCGCCCGCTTCATCACGCGCGCGATATTATGGGAGAACCGCTCGAAATTCCCGTCCAGGCTCGTTCCGCCTTTCCCTTGCCGCAGTTTGCGGTCCAGCGCTTCTTTAACGAACAATAAGATGACCAGCACCAGGTAAAAAATCAGGAACATCCTCGTGATGCCGATTCCGCTCGGCCCTTCGCTGCGAACGATCCACATGCCGAGCAGCGCCATGATCGCCGAAGGCAATACGGCCACCGAAGCATGATAAAAAAATCGGTTCAATACGAAATTCACGTCGAAAATACGGCGCGTCATCAGCATGTACATGTAAGCGAGCGGCAGCACCAATAAAAAGGCTGTTGCGGTTCCGACGGAAATGATCGGAGATCCGATTAACAGGGGTAGGCTGTATAAGACGATAAACGGCGAAAAAGCCAAAATATGCGTGATTAAGGTCAGCTTGAACAAAGAGTTCAAGTCGCCTTTTCGATGTTTTCTGTATTTCCGTATCAGTTGAATGATGGCAATGACGTTCGGAATCGCAAAAAAGAGAGTGAAGAGCGGCGAGGTCCAAGATAAAGCTTCGCGCGCGACGAATAAACGGATATAACTCGTAACAAGCACGAAACTGATGCATGAATAAAAGAAAACCAGCCATTTGGAAGACAGCAAACGCTCATTGAACTTTTTCAAATACAAATTCATAAAATGAACAAAGATTACAGGAACCATCAGAAACAGAAAACGAAATAATAAAGTTCCGAAAGGATCAATTTTATGAATCGTATACCCGCCGATATAAGCCGCTCCCGTAAATAGGAAAAAGAGCGCCAGCACAAAAGCTGAAGGGTCCAGGCGTCCGAATCTCCAAAGCGCGGCCGCAAAAATTAAAAATAAAAGCGAAGCCGTTAGCGGCACGCCGATAAATCGAAGCGTCTCCGACAACGGAGGCGGCTCCAATTCATAATGGATACTTTCGTCTTGGGCATTCAGAATGTCGAGCGATCTCGCTCTTTCCAACTCTCCGTAATGCCTAAGAGTGTAATTTTTTGCAGGATCCTCGCCGTTAACTGCTACGATCCGATCGTCAACTTCAAGGTGTCGCTGTCCCCATCCGCCTTGTTCGATCAAGGTTACGCGGTAAGAGCCGTCCGACTCCGGCATCGCTTCGACGAATATATTCGGATTGAATGCCACAACATGAAAATATTGAAAAATAACGACTATGTATAGGAATACGGCGATCGGCCATTTCCATCTTGTTAACATGAAATCCTCCATTTCTTGCCGAAATCTATTTTTCCCAAAGCAGGATATTTGAATTTTTTAAAACCCGATCATTTCTTCCTTCCTTGAACACTTCTTTCAACGCCCGCTGCTCCATCGCTCCAAGCCCCGCAAACTGTAGTTGTCCCGATTGGAATTCGGCCCGAGCATTCTTATTTTGCATAAGCATCGCTATCGCTTCTTTCAACATTTCCGATCAACCTCCGTGAATTGGGATAGGTACAGCCGGCAGTTCGTCTGCCTGAAGCTGTCAGCGTAACCGGGGATCGGAAGCGAGAAGATTCTGGATAGTGGTTCCGGCGTTTGGCTTGACTTCACTATACCAGCGCCGGGAAGTTCGGGAAACGACAACAGCCGCGACAATTCCCGCAATTGTTTTTGCGGTGTTTTTGCGGGAACGCAAAGCGGCCTGCGGACACGCGAAAAAAGGATTCACATGCGAATCGTTTGATCCAATATCCGCTTGAATTCCGATTGGGCGGGCAGCGATTCGATCACGTCCAGACACCGATAATAAGCCAGTCGCATTCTTACCGAAGCATAGGCGAGCGCACCGGATTGTTCAAGCGCCTCCTCGAACTCGGTTGTCTTGGTTTTGACTTCGTCGTAGCTTAATTTTCCTTCGAAATACTCTGTTGCCCAATGATCTTCGCCCTCCAGATAATTCAGCAGCATCAAAACGGGCAGCGTGCGCTTGCGGTTCCAAAAGTCGTTTTTGCCTTCATGATTCGTAATATCCAGAATATCGTTCTTGATCTGGGCGGCTATGCCGAGCTGAAGCGCGAATTCCGCACTTTCGATCTTGGTTTCCCCGCAGCCGAGCAAGGTACCGAGTTGAACGGCCATAACAAGCAAGGAGGCGGATTTCCCCGAAATCATCTCCATGTATTGTTCTTCGGTATAGACGGCATTCAAAAGGTCCGTCATTTGTCCGTTAACGGTCGTAAGTAATTGAGCATTGAGCAGCGCGGCCGCTTCATATTTGCGTTCGGACGGAAAAGGGGCTTGCAGCAGCATCTGCTGAGCCAAAAACGAAAATCCGAGCGCGATATTCAAGGCAAGATCGCTTCGAAATTTGCTCCACGGAGCCGATTCGTTATCTCCGTCTTGCAGATCATCGATCATGTCCAAAGACAGCACCAAGGCTTCGACGGCAGCCGCCGCTTGCAAAATCCCGTCGCCTTCTCCGCCGTACATCCGATAGTGGAGAACAGTGAGATTGCCGAAAAGGGCTTTTTCCGACAACTTGTACGCCGCGCATTCCGCTGCCATGTCCCGAAGCTCGGCCTGGTTGAATCCTTGTTCGATCCCTTGCATCAAAGTTTGCTTAATCGCTTCATTCCAATTCAACGTGAGTTTCTCTCCTTATCCGCTACTGATTAGGATTAGATTTATTCCTATCCCCTATTCTACTTTCAAACCCTCTTTATTCCAACAGCGAAACGCCAACCTTTATATACCCGGAATACGCAAAAAAGACCTTCCCGTTCGGAAAGATCTTCTACGCGATTCCTATACGATTAAGGTTTGTCGTACAGCACGACAGCGGCGAGCGCAACTTCGTAAATCCCGTCCAACCCCAGCCATTCATTCACTCTGTCGTCATAAAACGTGGCAATCGGAGCCGTATCCGTTGTTGGAGGCGCGCAGCTCTGCACTTGTTTCGCCATTCTTCCCGCTTCCAGCAGACTATAGCGGTAGCCCCGTTCGCCGAGCAATTTATGCGAACGGTGCAAATTGGCAGCGACGAACCAGATCGCCCGCGGCGAGCCGCTCAGAAGTCCCGGCGGAAAAGCATCTTGCAACGAAATATTCCAAGGCCGGCCGCAGCACTTCAACTCCCGCCCTTGCTCTTCGATGTGATAGCAAAGGTGCTGCCCTTCTTCGTTCCGGCAAACCATGTACAGCTCCAACTGATCGGGCTTGAATCCGGCAGTTTGCTCCAGCACGCGCATTTCCTCGAAAGGAACTTCAGAATGGGACGCCACGGTTCGGGCATAAGCGTCCAACCATTGTTTCAGATCCGGCGGGATGTCCGCTTCGCTCGACGGAATCGCCGGCGAACCGAAATAACGTTTGTCCGACGAAGCTTGACCGTTCAGGTGTCGAAACAGGTTGCCGAGCATTTTCATCCGAGATCTCATTAACACGTCCAATTCGGGGTGATGGGCAGAACCGGCATGGTAGGTCAGCGAAAGACGTTCTTCATCCAGCTCGCGCTCGGATCTCCAATCGTTAAATTTCAGACTCATCAAGCATTCTCCTTTCAGGGAAAAGGGTGGGGCGCCGTATTCAAATCCGTCGGCGCGATCGGGAATGCGCGGTAACCCGTCCCGACCGGAACATCGAAAATGCGGCGGCTTCCGATCAGGCGTTCATGCTCGCTTCGCGGAAGCTGCACGGTTCCGGGGACGATCATTTTGACGACATGCAGCCCCAGCGCTCTCGCGTCTTCGGTCGTGACGTCCGCGCAGATCGCTTCCAATCCGCGCGCCGCAAGCCGGTCAAGCACCTGCTTCAACTGCTCGGCATGGGACGCCTTGCCGTCGATCGGGTTCGCGGCGAGCTTTCGCGTCTTGGGTGCGGCGCAGGCGAAATCAAGCTCGCGCATCGCGTTCGGCTGCTCGTAATAAGGCAGTCGCAGACCGTAATCGACAATCTGGTCCGCTTGCAGCTCGGGAAGTCCGGACGCGTAAATTTGCGCTTTGTTGCCCATGTACAGCTGGCTGATCTCCATCAGCGTCTTGGACGCGGCCTCCTCGAGCGTGCTGCGGGCGGCGCCGCCGAACGAGACCTTCCCGTCTCGGGTATGCAGCAGGCCGAAGACGGAAGGCACGCCGATATCCGAAGTCGTATCCACCAAATCAAGCCGGAAACGCCGTTCATCCATCAGCGCTTTGAACGGTTCCAACAGCGCGGATCCGTTCAAGTCGATCCCCGGCATCTGCAACCGGTTGTACCACATGATCATGAACGAATCGCGTTCGATGATCTCCAACAGCCCGCCGAGCATGGCTTGCTCCAGGGTCGAGCCGGCCGCGGAGCCGGTCATGAGGCCGAAGCAAATCGCGTCTTCGTTCGGAGCGATCGGCCGGTAAGAGTCCCAGGTCAGCGCGGCCGGCACGTAGACGTTCTTTCCACGGGTCAGACTATATGCCTCGAACCATCCTATGCGGCTGTCTTCCGTAAACGGACGGTACGGGAATCCCGGCTTCGCGTGCTGCTCTTGCGTGAAAAGAGGAAGTTCGCTCGGATGCAGCGCATTCGCGCCCAACTCCCGCCGCGAAGCGAAGACCGTCCGATCGGGCTGCACGTAAGACGCGCAATAGCGTTCGACCGCTTCCGCGACGGCGGACGTATTCGCTTCTTCCGGCGTGCGTCCCATGCCGCTGGCAAAAAAGTCGATCAGCCCTTCCTGGCCCGGAACGAAGGCTTTGGGATTGCCCGGAATAGCCAGACTCAAAAAAAGCTCGGGATCTTCCGCGTCGGAATTGATATTCATCAAGCCTTTCACGATCCCGCCCCGGCTGCCCAGCGTCGCGGCCAACGCTTTCGGCACGCCGGCGTCCGTTCCGACGGACGACGATCTGCGAACCAGTTGACGGCTCATGCGAGCACCGCCGCTTCGGTCCACGGCTGCGCGGCCAGCGAAGCCGATCGACGAACTCCGCATACGGTACAGGTCGGAACGCGATGCACCGCCGACAACTCGCCTTCGATATGGAACGCGTCGAATTCCAACAGATGCCCGAGCGTCAACGGCGCGAAGCTGCTTTTATGCCGGGAGGACCACTTCGCGACTTCAAGCGCGACGATGCCGGCAAAAATCTGCCAAGACAATTCGAAGCCGGCTGCCGCCTCCGGAACATCGGGGCTGGCCAACGACGCCATGCGCCGCTTCAGGCATTCCCGGCAAGCGGTAACCCCGGGAATGACCAGCGGACCCACGCTTCCTCCAAGGCGATTGAAGCGCACCGGCAGCCAATTGAACGCTCGGTTATTCGCGATCTCGTTCCAGGCCGAAAGCCGTTCCTCGCTGCCGATCGCGATCATCAATTCGGGTACTTCGCGTACTTCGTCCGGGGACTGCGTCCATCGAACCGGCAGTCCCGCGATTTGAAGCATGCCGCCGATCTTTTCGGCTTTCGCCCGATCTTCTTCGGCGTGAAGAATCCAATATTCGCCCATCAGCTCACCTTGCCTTTCTCAAGCACCAGGCAGCGCACGGGCGCCTGATCCGCGGGATAGGTATGCGTCTCGATCAGTTTCAAGGAAGAGCGATTCACGCAATCCAGAATTTGCGCTTCCGGGAAAAAGCTTTTGGACGTGGAACCGAAGTAACGGCGCGTGCTTCCGCCCTGCACCACTTCCGCGTAAAAGTTCATGACCGCTTTGCGGGAATCATGCTCTTCGTGCTCGCCCATCAATACGAACTGTTTATGATCGGGACCGAGATCGATCGTAACGCCGTCCACTTTGCCGTCGCGCATTTCGCGGTTGTGCTCGCTGTTCTCGTAGACGTAGTCGAACACGAACCGCCCGCCTTCCTCCAGATGCGCGTAGACCGTTTCCAGCATTTTTTCCACCGAAGCCATATCCGGCAGCAGACTGACGCTTGTCGCCGACAACACGATCAACGGAAACTTTTCGGCTTGCGCAAACGAAGTCATGTCCGCTTGGCCGACTTCGATAAGGTCACGAACATTCTCCGGCAACCTAACGCTCTTGCGGCGGTACAAAGCCAGCATGTCCGGCGACAGATCCAAGCCGAGCGTCGAATGGCCGCGTCGGGCCAGTTGGATCAACACGCGCCCGGCACCGCAAGCCAGTTCCAGAATCCGTCCTTGGCCGCGCACCCGTTCCGCCTGCTCGGCCAGCAGTTCGACGTCGTACTCGGTCCGTTCCGTCAATGCTTCGTAGAACTCCGAGTAATACCCTTCATACAAGTCCATATCGTGACTGTCCGGCAGGTTCAGGCTGCGCAGCTCTTTGAAAATTCCGAAATACATAATCCTCTCCCCTTTTCTTGTCGGTCTTATAGAAATCCGGCCGTTAGGCGACCGTCCAGCCGCCGTCCACGATCAGATTATGTCCGGTGATCATGCCCGCTTGATCCGAAGCCAAGAACAGCACGGCTTCCGCAATGTCCGAAGGCACGGCAAGCTTGCGCAGCGGAATTTTCGGCAGGCTCATTCGGCGGAATCTCGGATCTTCCACGTGTTCGCGATTCGCTTCTGTAGCGACGAAAGTCGGCGACACGGCATTCACCCGGATTCCGTACTTGGCCCATTCCAGCGCCAATGCCTTGGTCAAATGAACAAGTCCCGCTTTGCTGGCGCAGTACGGCGCACGATTCTCGTTAGCGACCACGCCGTGTTGGGAAGCCAGCATGACGATCGAACCGCTTCGGCGTTTGACCATTCCTTTGGCGATCTGCTGAGTGAGGAAAAAAGTGCCCTTCAAGTTGATATCCATAATCTGATCCCACTGCTTCGGCGTGACTTCAAGCGCCGGTACCAGCATATTCACTCCGGCATTGTTCACCAGGTAATCAATGTCCAATCCGTCCGTTTTCAGTTTATTCGCACATTCGGTTATGGATTGGTCGCTGCGAATATCAAGCATGATTCCTTCGATTTCTTTTCCGTAGGTCTGCCGCAGTTCGCCAGCAACGTCATTCAGGCGTCCCATCTCGCCGGGAACTTCCGTGATGACGAGCGAGGCTCCTTCTCTGGCAAAACTTTCGGCTATCTTGGCGCCGATCCCTCTGCCGGCTCCCGTCACGAGTACCCGCTTGCCGTTCAACCTTCCAACGCTCCGAACCGGCAAGTCGCCTTCTTGTTCTTGCGAATCCTCGAGCCCTATTTCAGCCGTATTCCGCTTCATCCTTTCCCCTCCTGACTATTCATGGTTCCGAGCCGGAATCAGACCGGCTCGCGCAGCGTCTTCCAGAACTTCATGGCATGCGCGGCCAGCATGGCGAGCAGAACCAAAGCGACTGCGTACGACGCGATGCCGATATAAGGTTGCAACCGATCGATCAACTGATAGATGCCCCATCCCCAGAACAACGGAGTGAAAGCGGCGGCCGCGATGCCGTACAGCAACAGCACTCCCGTTTCGAAAGGACGTGCCGGCTTGCGATTAGTCTCTTTACCGGGAAGCAGCCAGCCGAAGATGTAACGAAACGCTTTCTGTCTGAGGTTGACGATCCCGAGCGAGTGGGACAGCATCCAATATCCGTCCAATTTGACCAGCGGAATCAAATTCAGCAGGCTCATGCCCAAGTTGGCGACCGAGTAATAGAACAGCAGAGGCACTTCGATTCCCGCGTGCAGCAACCCGTAGAATGCGGCCGCGGATATTGCCGTCATCATCCATTGGCTGTAGATTCCGGCAAACAGAACGGCCAGTTTATGACGCTTCTTTTTGAACAGGTACGTCGAGCTGACGTCGCAGAACATGGCCGGACCGAAGTAAAACAGCATCACTCCGGTCTCCGGAACGCTTCCGCCGTATTTCTTGCAGACCGCCGCATGGGACATTTCGTGAAAAGCGGTCGTCGCGACCATCATCAGATAAAGGATCAATGCTTCTTTGACGCCAAGTCCCGAAAGGGACAACCGGTTAATCAACCCGGGATCGGACATCATCATGTACAGCGCGCCCAGCATCAGCAGCGTATAAGCGCCGATCGCGACCGGGTGCAGCAGGACGCGGATCAAGCCGAGTCTTCGCTCCAGCCAGGCATCCGGATTGATGCGCAGAAGCTTGATCAGCGTCATGTCTTTTTTCTTGCCCGAAACTTCTGCGGCTTCCGCTTGAAGAAAGCCCCATTCTTCGAATTTGGCGGCCAGGTAACGTCTTTCGGGAGCGGTCAATTCTCCGGCATACAGACGTTCTCGCTCGCTTTCCTGCGGCTGGCTCAGCATGAGTTTTAAAAACTCCGCTTCCCGACGTCCGACTTTGATGTATTTGTTCAATGATTTATGTTTAATCGTAAAAGAATTATTTTCAGATTCATGAAATTCGATAAAATCCGCTGTTTGACTCAATGTTCATCACCTTCGCTCTTTGGAATAGATGCGCGATTCGCATTCCTTTGCCGATGCTGCATTTTCGGGGAAACGGTTGAAAAAGAACGGGGCTTTCCGCCGTACGGCTGCCGCTGATGCGGCGGAATAAGCCCCCTATGTCCTGCACGATCCTGCGTTAATGAAAGCCGAATGTATTTGCGGTTAAGTGAAAGCGACCAATCCTGCTCCGACGGCTACGACGCCTACTCCGGCAATAACGCCTTCCACGAAGTCTCTCGAACTTCCCGGCGCTTCGACGTTCTCCAACAGTTCCAGATCCAGTGCGCATGTTTCGTTCATTTTAAAATTCCTCCTCGTTGGTTGTTTTTCAAATTTGGGTTACGAGTATTTCCGACCTTGCATCTTGCGTTTGTCAAAAATACTCTTTACGTAAAAGCGATCAGACCGCCGCCCACGATGACGCCCACGACTACTCCGCCGGCGAACGCTCCGCTCACGGGCGCCGCGATCTCTTCCAGTTCTTCCAATTGCACGCTCAACACGTTTTCCATCGTTTATCGCTCCTTTCGGCTTCGGTTTTTTAAGTCAGGGCTACGATTACGCCGCCGACGACGATTCCCGTGCCGAAAGCGGTCCCGATTTCTTGCCAGCCCGGCGCATCCATAGCTTCCAGTTCTTCGACGATCAGATTCTTGTTTTGTTCCATGTTCAATCGCTCCTTTTGGGTTTGGTTTTTTATTGGTTTTTTATTCGACGACTTAAGTAAAAGCGACCAGGCCTGCTCCGACGGCTACGACGCCTACTCCCGCAATGACGCCTTCCACGAAATCTCTCGAACTTCCCGGGGCCTCGACGTTTTCCAACAGTTCCAAATCCAGTGCGCATGTTTCGTTCATTTTAAAATTCCTCCTCGTTTAAATGGTTTTGTTTTGCGAAAAGCATTCTTACGTAAAAGCGATCAAGCCGCCGCCCACGATTACGCCTACGATCACGCCGCCCACGAACGCTCCGTCTCCCGGCGCCGCTACCTCTTCCAGTTCTTCCAGTTGTACATTCAGCATATTTTCCATGATTAATCGCTCCTTTGATTGAATTTGGTTTTTGAGTATTGCGAGTGTTAGTTGAAAAGAAACGCGAAATCTTTAAGTCAGGGCGACGATTACGCCGCCGACGACGATGCCCGCACCGAAAGCGGTCCCAATTTCCTGCCAACCCGGCGCATCCATAGCTTCCAGTTCTTCGACGATCAGATTCTTGTTTTGTTCCATTTTTAATCGCTCCTTTTAGGTTTGTTTTTTTAAAAGAAAGTTTACGTAAAAGCGATCAGGCCGCCGCCTACGATCACGCCTACAATCACGCCGCCCACGAACGCTCCGTCTCCCGGCGCCGCTACTTCTTCAAGTTCTTCCATCTGTACGTTCAACAAATTTTCCATCGTTAATCTCTCCTTTGGGTTTTAAGTTAAGGCAACCAATCCTGCTCCGACGCCCACAATGCCTACTCCGGCGATGACGCCCGTCACGAAATCCCGTGCGCTTCCCGGCGCTTCCACGTTCTCCAACAGTTCCAGATCGAGTGCTTGTTGTTCGTTCATTTTCATATTCCTCCTCAGGGTTTATCGAGCATATGCCTTACTTTGAACTTAGGTAAGAGCGACGAGAATTCCGCCTGCCACGCTTCCCAGACCCGGGAAAGGGATTCCGGAAGGGAACGGCATCAGGGTTTCGGGAGCCGAATAGATAGGGGCCACCACATTTTCCAACAGCTCGATGTCCAACGCTTGCAGTTTTTTCATTTTCCTATTCCTCCTCGAATATTAGGTCAGGGAGATCAATCCGCCGACAATTACGCCTATGATCGGTCCGCCTATGTACATGCCGCCTGCCGGCGCCGTTACGGCTTCCAACTCTTCGGCTTTTACGCTCCAAGCTTTTTCCATGTTCCTCACCTCCTTCACGAAATAAACTCTTTCAAGACTCTTGGATATCCGGAAATGGATTAGAACAACACGGCCTCGTTAAGCGGCTCGTCGCCGGGATATTCGCCGCCGAAAAGCGTCGTTTCTTTCAAAGGATCGAACGAATAGTCACGCTGCATGCTTCTCACCTGCCTCCCAGCGTTTTCTTGATGATACCGACGATCTTCGATACTTCCTGAGCGGAGACGACGAACGGAGGATAGAGATGGAATCCCGTCGTGACGCCCGGCGTATAGAACGGATACACGATCAATCCCCGCTGCTTCAGCCGGCCGACCAAGGCGGAAAGACGCTCGGCCTCCATGCAAACGCCGCCCGCCAGATCGTCTTGCAGCGCAACGCCCGTCATCAAGCCTTTGCCGCGCGTTTCCAAAAAGGCCGGGCAATCCGCAAGTTCTTCGTTCAAAAGTTCGCGCAGCAATTCTCCCATCTCGGAAACATGTTCCAGCATGCCCGGTTGATTCAAAGCTTCAATCGTCGCCAATCCGGCTGCACAGGCAATCGGATTGCCATTTTGCGTAGACAAATGCTCGATATGCAGATTGGCGGCCGCGAATTCGCGGTAGATCGCTTCGCTGAACAGGACGGCTCCAAGCGGCAAATACCCGCTGTTAATGCCTTTGGACAAACAAAGGATATCCGGTACGGCGCCGCTGTGTTCGAAAGCGAACATTCGGCCCGTTCTGCCCATTCCCGTCGCGACTTCGTCAAAAGCAAGGAGCGCGCCGTGCAGGTCGCACAGCTCCCGAATTTTTCGCAAAAACGCATCCGGCAGAGGAATCGTTCCGCCCGAGCCGATAATCGGCTCAACAATCATTCCGGCAATCCGGTCTCCTTCACGTTCAAACAACTCTTCAATCGCGCGCAGTTCTTCGTCTTCGCTGCCTCGCCCCAAGCTGCTGAGCGGCGTATCGTGGAACAGGAATCCCGGTACCTTCGGACCGTAACCCTGCGAAATCTCCCTGTCGATCCCGCTTGCGCTCATCGCTCCGTAATACGTGCCGTGGTAGGAAATGCTTAGCGCCACGATATTTTGCTTTTGCTCCAGCCCGCGCAGGCTCTGGTATTTGCGCATCAGCTTGATCGCCAACTCGGCCGATTCCGAACCGGTGCAGGTGTAGATCGCCCGGGATAGGCGCTCCGGCGTCAGGGCCAACAGCTCTTGCGCGAATTTGACCGTGGTCGGATTGGTCTGATCGACCAGGTTCACGAACGGAATTCGGTCGAGTTGTTCGAGGATCGCCTGCCGAATGCCGGGGTGTCCGTACCCGAGCGATACATTCCATAGACCGCTGATTCCGTCGATATAAGGCTTTCCGTTCTCGTCGCGAACATAGATGCCCGATCCTTCAAGCAGAGAAGTGAACGATTCGCCCAACTGAACGTTTTTTAGCGGGTGGATCAGCGGATAGACCGCCTTTTGCGCATTTTGCAACGTAGACATAGCCGATTCTCCTTTTATTTTATGCTTTAAGAAGCTCTGCGCGAAGCGGGCAAGATGCCCATTTCGTCCAGCTTGAGACCCACCTGGCGCGCTGCCGTTTCGGCTTGCGCTTCGTCGGCTTTGAACACTTCGGAAATCGCGCGTCTGAGCGATATTTCGGACAACCCTTTGATCCCCGCTTCCAGCACCAAGGCCATCAGCGGACTCAGTTTCAGCAGTTTCCCTCCGTTCGCCTGGTAAAGCAGCGGTTGATCGCCGACGAACAGAACAAACAGATGGTCCGGTACCCATGCGTCGCCTTCGCTCGGATAGGAAGCGGGCAGTACATGCGTGCAGGTTCGCAGCGACACGCCGATTTCGCGGATATCGACATCGCGGAATGCCGCCGTATATTGACGCAGTCCTTTGAGCAATTGCGCGACCTGCATATAGCGGTGCAGCAGTACATGGCGCTTGCGAAGATCGCAGTATTGGTTTCGGGTCATGTATTCCGGCAAAAAGGTGCATTTGGAGCAGGTGTCGCGGATTTCGCAGCCGTCGCAGCCGCGCAGCAGTTGTTCGCGCGTGGAGATTGCCGCCGCTTCGCGCTGCAGCGCGTCATAAGAATCTCCGATTCGGCCGATGGCGGAGCACCCTCCGCAGCCGGAAACTTTGCCGTCGGCTTCCGTGTACAGGCGCGGAAGCTGCTTGATCGGGCATTGTCCGGCAGCCGACCATCGACAACTGTCCGCGACATACCCTTGCACCTGATAGCCTCGGAGGAATCGGCCTTCGCGCTCGAAAGCTTCTACGTCTTCCATGAAAGCATCCAGGTCGGCGGGTTGGACAAGCTGCAAAATCTCCAAACCTTGTCCGTTCGCAGTCTCCTTATCGGCCGGCTCAGAAGCTTCCCGATAATTCGTCAGTCCGATCTCGACCGGAGATCCGAAATCAAATTCGCTCATCTCCAAACGCATCATTCGGTCATCGGCACTGAGAATTTCCGCATGAACGTGAGGGACGTACTGCCGCTGCCGCTCTAGTTCATGATCGATAGGCCCGTACCATTCCCGAGACTGCTTGACGACTCCCTCCATATCGATATATTTTTCTTCCTTTTCCGATTTGCAAACTGAGTTTTTATTTAGAATGAAGGCGCTGTTGACTCCCATCAACTGATCCGGCTCCAACCCTGCAAGACCTGCCGCATGCTCCTCGGACACTCCGACGTGCTTCACTCCGCTTCCGAGTGCTTGCGGCGGATATTGACCCGTTTTGAAGGCCAGATAACCGTTCAGCAAAGCCGGATCGCTGCCGCCCGTCGAAGCCGATAACAGGTCTGCCATTTCGGCATGGAGCTCCGTTCGTCCCGGACCTTTCACGCGAACGTTCAAGTCTCCCTGCCCGATCAAACCGGCAGTCAACCAATCCCGGAGCGCAGACGCCGTTTCCTGTTCGGGCGAGACCGTTTTTTCGTCCAGTGTTATTCTAAGCTTTGCACCGGCCTTGCCTTTTTTCCAATCGGCCAGTCGATTTCTCACCTCGGACGAACGGAGAGAGCCGGAATCCGTTACCACGAGTTCAAGCGTCGCAAGGCTCAGGGCTTCCAACCGTTCAGGCTCGATCCAACCCAACTGCTCGGGACTCAAAGCAATCTCGAATCCCGCCCCGGTTGCATGCTGCTCCAAAACGCCAAGCCCTTGAAGAAGTCGTTGCGGCGACGGCTCAAGCTCAAAGCCTTCCACGACCATTGGCGAGTAGGCTCCGCAGTTCGCTTCTTGCTGAAGCTCTTGGGCGAATCGGCTTGCGGAATGCCGTCGCAGTCCGTTGCTTTGCGAAGTTTCGCCTTGAAGATCGGCCCAACGAACCGTACATCCCGAACCTTTGGCCGCATCCGGCGAACTTAAACGATCCAGCAGGCACATGTCTGGTTCGATTCCGGCTTGCGGATCCGAAAAGGCTTCTTGGTGCGTGTCTTCGAAATCAACTTCGCCTGCAAGCTTTAAGCCCGGTTCGCTTCGCCAGCTTTCTTTGTCCGATTCGGACAATCTCCATAGCCGGCTTTCGGGCTCGGCCAGAACAAAAGCATCCGCGCCCGCATCCGCCGGGTCCGTATCCCGAAGCGTTCCGACCCACTCTCCGAACCAGACGATTCGGATATCGGGGTCCAATCGTTTCAGCGTTCTGCATAACCCCCGGCAAAGCGAGTAGGTCTGCGGTTCGACTTCGAAGGCGACAACGGCGCTTCCGAACGATTCGATCTCTTCGGCGCAATCCTGAAGCGTTCCCAAGCTTGCTTCGATGTACTGCGCGGCGTTGCCGCCCCGGCTTTTGAAATGCGCTCTTATGTATCTGCAGTTCAGGCTGTCACCGGCTGTGTACAGTCTGGACGACTGGGCTTTAAAATGAATAAGCGTAATGCCTTCTCCGTAAGTGAATCCGTACAATTGCTTCGCCTCCTTAACCATCGGCTGTGATTCGTCCTCACCTGAGCGCTGCGGCTTGCTCGGCGGCGTTCCGTTTCGGTGCGGCGTGTCTGTGTTCCTTTTGCTTGATTTCATCATAAACCAGTTTCAAAAGGATTTCACCGAAAAGAATGTAAGGTTTTCCCACAAATGCTTTGCGCTGTATTCAGCCTATATTTGCGGTTTTTGCGCGGCTCCGCAAGTTGCGCGTCGCGTGCGGAATCGCGGTCAGAGCGAAGAGGCGAACCTCAACTCGATGCGGGGATGCGGATAGAAGTTCAAAGCAAAAAGACGACCGTAGATGCGGTCGTCTTCAAACTGTCGTTAAGTCTGACTCATGCTTGCGCCATTCGGCGCTCTTCCTGCGCAATCAACGCCCCGTAAGAAGCCAGATCGCTGCCCATGGCACGAACCGACTGCACATACTCGCGGGCGGAATTTTCAGTTCCTTCTATAAAAGCGCGGGCTTTGAGCAGCAGCGGCGACGGCTTGGCCGAGCGGCCGCCGATCTCTTCATATAATTGCTCGGCTTCTTCCCGCAGACCGTCCTCGCATAAACGCACGACCTCTTCCGCCAGTACCATGACCAGCGTATCGCGTCTCGGTTTGGAGAGTTTGGCGGGAATCGCCGCAGACCAGGCGGCCTTTGTTTCTTCGATCAACCGCCTAACGGCAGGTTGGCGCGCGGTCTCTCCGTCCATCAGCTTGACGTAATAGACCAGGAACAGGTCATGAGCCTCTCGTCCTTTTGCAGGCGCGGAGGCGGCCGCAAGCTCCTGCAAATAGAGCTTGCTCGCCGCATTTAAAAACTTCAGCTTCTGCTCGTCCATTCGCCGATCTTGAACCAGCATCGTCCACCCGCTGACCAATGCGTAGTTGCGACGGCCGAGCAGGATCGCGTTAACCCCGTCGCTGCACAAGGTGGCAAGTCCGATCCCGACAGATAGCAGCGCGTAAATGCCGACGATGCTCCACGGGCTTGCGGCAAATCCGTAAGCGATCAGGCCCGTAATCAGGCTGAATGCGGGTCCGGCCGCATTGACGATCCGCTGCGCCCGGATAGCCCGGGCAAAAGAAGCTTCGTCGCGATAAGCTTGCATATCCGTCTGCATGGCGCCGAAGAAATAACGATTGCGGAACGTGAATCGGATACGCCGTTCGGGGAATAGGCAGATCAAAGGTCCCCAATATAACCGGGTCACGCGGCTGCGGACCGCAATCGCGCCAAGGATATGCCCGAGCTCATGAATCAGAATCGCGATCAGCGCGATCGCGGCGGCGCCGAGGATCACCGCTGCCGGATTCCAGCCGCCGAAGGCCTGCCGGGTCGCGGATTCCAAGACAATCCTTTCTTGAATCCCGTCCCGGCTTAGCCGAACGGCGACGGTGGCCACAAACGCGCCGGCGCAAGCTCCGATCAACAACGGAAACACTTTTCTGAACATAAGCCGCACTCCTTTCCTTCACCTTTATTACCCCTGCTGCATCGTTGCTCTTCGTTAAACCGCGTCTTTGGCTTGGCCTTTGGATGGCACGATCTTGGCACGGGCAGCTTTGTTTCCTGCGGAGCCGAGCATTTTCAGCATCATGCCCACGGAAGGTTTCTGTCCGTAGAGCAGCACGCCGTTACGGTAAACTTTGCCCGACAGCCAACCGACCAACAGCGTCGATACGGCCAAGATCACGATCGGAAGCACGATTTCCGGCAGCGCCGGTTCGCCTGCGCCTACTCGGGTTAGCAGAACCATCGGCGTCAAGAACGGAATGTAGGAAGAAACGACAGCCAATGTTCCGTTGGGATTCGCCAAGATCATCAAGGCGACGATAAAGCACGCCATCAGCAGCATCGACACCGGCATCATCGCTTGATTCAACTCTTCGCTCCGGCTGACCATCGAACCCGCCGCCGCAAACAACGTCGCATAGAAGAAATAGCCGAGGATGAACAATGCAGCCGCAACAACCAGAGTTTGGCCGCCCAGAATCGATAGATCGATAGACAAGTTGCCGATCGACAGCGCTTCTCCCGTTCCGCCGAAGCTCATCAGCAGCACGCCGAAGCCCGCGATAATGGCAAACTGGAGAATTCCCGCTACGCCGACGCCGAACACCTTGCCTGCCAGCAGTTGACCGGGGCTGACTTTCGTAATGAGAATCTCTTGAATGCGCGAGCCTTTTTCGACCGAGACCGAAGTGGCGACGTTGCCCGCGAACAGATAGATCATGAAGAACATCAGGGTAAGCAGCGCATAGACCGGCATGTAAGTCTGGGTGAACGACTTGCCTCCGGCGTTCAACTCGTTCAGTTCCAAGGAAGGCCGGGCCGTAACCGAAGCCGCCTGCTCTGAAGACAAGCCGAGCGCTTCGACGCGTTCCTCCACGTTCAACCGTTCCACGTAAGCCGATAGATTCGGCGCGAACGGAACATCTTCCTGACGGTTCACCGACAACGTGATTTGCGGAGCCGCCGACGCTTCGGCCGCAGGCGCAATCGCGACGATCGCGGACAGTTCTTCATTTTGCAGCAATTTCGCTTGGTCAGCCTGCTCGCTCTCCGGCACTATTTTCCATTCATATAACGGGGATACGGAAGCTCCCAATCCTTCCGCATCGACCGGCAGCGAGGTGGTATTGACGACCGCAACCGTTCCTTGCGTCGATGTTCCTCCGCCCGTGAGTCTCGGAATAAGCACGATCGCCGCGATCAGCGCGACAAGCAGCACCGTCATCCACAAAAACGATTTGGAACGAACCCGTTCCTTGAACGAATAGCCGAATACGATTCCGAATGATCTCATACCGCTTCCCCTACCTTTTCAATAAAGATTTCATGCAGCGACGGTTCTTTCAGTTCGAACTTGAGCATCGGCACGCCGGCTTGACCGAGTTCGCGCATCAGTTCGTGTGCCTGCGCTTCGTTGTTCACCTTGAGCGTCCATTCCTGCGCGTCCCGGCGAATGTCGGTCAGGCCGCGCGTTTCCAGAAACGGCATTAGATCCGCTTCGCTGCGCAGGATCAGATTGCTGCGTCCGTACGAGCGCTTGATCTCGGACAGGCGTCCGTCGATCTGCACCCGGCCCCTTTTCAAAATGCAAATCTGTTCGCAGAACTGCTCGACCTGCATCATCTGGTGGCTGGAGAAGACCAACGCTTTGCCTTTCGCGATCTGTTCTTTCACCACCGAAGCGAGCATGTCCGCATTGACCGGATCAAGTCCGCTGAACGGCTCGTCCAGAATGACCAACTCGGGATCGTGGATCAGCGCCGAGATAATCTGCACCTTCTGCTGATTGCCCTTCGACAGCTGCTCGACGCGCTTGTGTTCGTGCTCCGCGATGCCGAGACGCTCCAGCCAACTTTTCAAAACGCTTTGCGCCGCGGTTTTCTTCATCCCTTCCAGCCGCGCCAGATAGATCAACTGCTCGCTCACCGTCTCTTTCGGATACAATCCTCGCTCCTCCGGCAGATAACCGACGCTCGGACGATTGCTAAGAAAAGGTTTGCCGTTCCACAGCACCTCGCCGTGTTCATGTTCCAACAATCCCAGCACAGACCGGATCGTCGTCGTTTTCCCCGCTCCGTTCCCGCCCAGCAGCCCGAAAGCTTCGCCGGATCTGACCGTCAGCGATATATCGTCCACGACTTTCACCTCGCCGTATTGTTTGCCCAAATGCCTGATTTCCAATGTCATCCCGTTCTCCCCTTTCGAGTGGTGCGCGTCTGCGCGATGTATAAATTCGAGTGAAACGCATAATCAAATTCAGGTGTATATAGAGTGATTAGTGTGTATGTCTATATGCACACTATATTTGCAGAAGGGTGATTTTGTCAACGGTTTGGATAAAAAAAGAGGATCGGATCAGAAAAATACGTAAGCAAAAAAGTAGAATAAACCGCGCGGTTGCAGCATTTTCAAGGGTAACAAAATAGTTCGGAATTTTTGGGGGTCCAGGGTTCGAGCTGTGTATAGGTGTGCTTACGAGTGTGTATAGAGGTGTGCTCATTGAGCTTAAAAAAGACAAACAGCAAAAAAGCGTGCCGCAGCAGGCACGCTTCGGAATGGTACTTTTCAGAAACTCATGGAGACCCTATCGATCCCATCCTGTCCCCTGCATCCCCGTGTACATAAATTTGAACCAAATTACCGAGTTAAGGATAAATGGCGATCACGGTTCCGTCGGGGCTGCCGTGGATGCTCCAGCTCATATTCATTTCGCGGATCATGAGGTCTACGATGGACAGGCCGATGCCGGCTCCGGCAGAAGGACTGCGCCGAGTCTCCGGCTTTACGGAGTCGGATTCCCCGGACGCATCAGGCGCGGCGGAGAGATTGCCGAGCGAAGGAAGACCCGGGCCTTTGTCGCGGATCAGCAGCGGACGAACTCCGCGGTCGTCGGCTTCGCCGAGCGACAGGCCGATGTATCGTCCTTCTTTCGCATGGCGGACGGCGTTTTGGAACAGATTGTCGAGGATGCGGACGAACCATTCGCGGTCGACGTTCCAGAGCAGCGCTTCGTCGGGCAGGTCGGCGTCGACTTCCATGCCTTCTTTTTCGAATACCGGATACCATTGCGCGGCGGCGGTTCGAACGATGCGCAGAATGTCGGTTTCCTCCAAGCGCATCGGATAACGTCCTGCGGCGATCAACGTGTAGGACAGCAGATTATCGATCAGTCCGCCGAGGTCGTCCAGTTTGCGCGACATCAGCCGCAGCGATTCTTGGCCGCGTTCGCCCAAAGGTTCGCTTTCCAGCGAATAGGCGTGGCTGCGAATAACCGTCAGCGGCGTTCGAAGATCATGCGACAGATTGGCGATCAGCTTTTTGCGCAGTTCTTCCTCTTCCCGCTCGCGTTCGCGGCTGTCGCGCAGTTTATGCACCATGGCGTTGAACGTGTCTTCCAACGCCGCCACTTCGTCTCGATGCTTGCCCGGGCCCACCGGTAAAGGAAGACCGGCTTCGTCGTAGGCGGTCATGGCCTCCTGCAAACGAATCAGCCGTTTGCGAATCCGGTAGAAGAACGCCCAGGACATGAAGGCGAACAATACGAACAACAGCAGGAACAAGGATACCGCTACGATTTGCGGGAATCTGTCGTTTTGGTCAGGCACGTTCGTATCCATATGCTCGCGCAAGATCTCGGCAACCAAGAAGCCCTGCCGGGCATCCCGCATCCGGTCTTCTCCTTCTCCGATAAACGCGACGACGGAAAAACTGCGGGAATTGTAGGCGGTTGCTCGCTTCATATACTCGGCCGTCCAGCCGGGCGTCCATACGTCAGGAATTCCCGATTGCTGCGGATCTTCCAGGATCGTGCGGCCTTCGGCATCGACGGCGGCGACCGAGATCAACGGATTTTTGATACGAAAAGCCTCGAGCGACTCCACGATTTCTTCCGCCGAAGCCCCATCCAGCTTAGCCGCCAGTTGATGCCAGCCCTCCTCCAGGGCCGACAACGAAACATATTGCTGATCGGGTTCGATTTCCTGACGACCCGGCTGCCAAACGAAATAGGTGTAGCCGAGGTAAATCACCATCACGAAGATCAAAATCATCGGCAGCAGAAAAATGGCAAAACCGATCAGCATCAGATAACGGGCCATTAACGAATGACGAAATTTTTCAGTCGATCCTTTGCGCCGCTTCATCCCCGCACCCGATATCCGATCCCCCGAATGGTTTCCACGATCTCCGGATTGCCGGGATCGCGTTCGATTTTTTCCCGCAAGTACCGAATATGCACCATCAAGGTCTTGTCTCCGTCGATGTAAGGTTCTCCCCATACCGCTTCATAGATCTGTTCTTTCGTCAGGATTTGTCCCAGATGGCGCAGGAAATACATGAAAATATGAAATTGTTTGCCCGTCAACGGAATCTCTTCGCCGCTTTGCGCGTCTTCGATCCGATTCTCGTGTTCATGCACCAATAAATGCCCGATACGCCGGGCTTCCGGCTCGGCCGGACCGCTTCGCCGCAGCATGACTTCGATCCGCGCCGCCAATTCGTCCGGGTGAAAAGGCTTGGTCAAATAATCGTCGGCAAATCGCAGCGCTTCGAGCTTATCATCAATAGCGGTTCGAGCCGATAACATCATTACGGGCAGTGTCGGATGGTCGCGCTTCAGGCGCTGACCGACCGTAAAACCGTCCAGTCCCGGCAGCATGATATCCAATACCGCCGCATCGCATGCTCCGGCCGCGTCGGACGCGCCGTCGCCGCTTTCCAGCCAGACCACGCCGTATCCGCGCTCTTCAAGGTTACGCACGACCCATTCGCCGATCTGACGCTCGTCTTCGATGTAGAGTACCGTTTTTTTCGTCACAGATAGTATCCTCCCGTTTTCGGCGCTTCGGTAAAAAAGCTTGATTCGCCTTTGCGCCGCCTTGCGTCCATGATACCAGCATTTATTCTTTCAGGCACATTGAAAGCGCTCTTTTAAATCTTCTGTTTCGCTGAAAATCCCGTTTCTTGCAGCTGTGCACCCGGGTAATAACAAGTACTGTTTTCGCTTATTTTCCGACATCCATTCTCCATTACGTCCACTTCGCTGCTTGAATATAATCTTCCATCCCATGATCCGAGGAGGAACCCCGTCATGACGCCGATCACTATCACGCTGCTGCTCGCAGCTGCCGCACTGGCCGGTTCGACCGCCGCCTGGCTCATTGTCCGTTCGAAGCTTATGCGCAAAAAAACAAGCAACATCGTCGATCTGGCTGCCGCCCGCCGCCGCAAAATGCGGGAAGCTTCGCTGAATCCGATCCGGACCGACGTGCCCAAGCGAAAATCCGGCTCGGTTTCCGGCGCGGAAATTCGCGGGTTCACTCCGAAAAACGGCGATGCGCGTCTGCAAGCCTGCATCCGCTGCCAGAAGAAAAGCGACACGGTAGGCTTCTACGTCGATGAATACGGCAAGTTGGTCGGCGTGTGCAACGAATGCCGCAAATCGGCCAAAAACCGGGATCTGATGCCTCTATAGCAGCCGAATCAAAAGACGTCTTTCAGGCTCGTCCCCCTGCCGTGCGCGGTTGGGGAACGGGTTTTTTTCTCGTCCCTGCTTTTTTGCGGACTCCGCTTTGTTTCTCGTTTCCCTTTTCACGGGTATACCATCTTGTCGGTGCATGCGCGCCATTTCATCATTCCACTATTCCAACAACTCAAGGGGGACTTATCTCATGCTGCTCGAAGCGATCGAACACCGGCCGAAAATGAACTGGGCCTACACGGTAGACAAAGAGACGATTCACCTGCGAATCCGCACGAAAAAAAGCGACGTGGAGCGGATCTTCGTGATCGGCGGAGACAAATACGCGTGGGACCGGACGAAACAAGAGATCCCGATGCGCGTATTCGCGTCCGACGAGCTGTTCGACTATTGGGAATGCGAAGCCAAGCCTCCCTACCGCCGCCTGAAATACGGATTCAAGCTGGAAAGCGGCAGCGAGACGGTATGGATGAACGAGGACGGCTTCCACCATACCGAACGCACGTCGTCCGACGATTTCTACGAAATCGCCTATATCAATCCCGAAGACATCATCAAGACGCCGGAGTGGGCCAAAAACGCCGTGTTTTATCAGATCTTCCCGGAACGTTTCGCCAACGGCGATCCGTCGCGCGATCCCGAGAACGTGCAGCCGTGGGGCGGCAAGCCCGAAGTGGACAGCTTCTTCGGCGGCGACCTGGAAGGCGTGCGGCAGCATCTGGACTATATCGCGGATCTGGGCATCAACGCGATCTACTTCACCCCGATCTTCGAAGCGCCGAGCAACCATAAGTACGATACGCAGGATTATTTGAAGCTCGACCCGCATTTCGGCGATATCGACACGCTCAAGCAGCTGATCGAAGAATGCCACGGCCGAGGAATTCGGGTTCTGCTGGATGCGGTATTCAACCATTCGGGCAAAACGTTCAAGCCGTTCGTCGACGTGAAAGAAAACGGCGCGGATTCGGCGTATGCCGACTGGTTCCACGTCCGCGAGTTTCCGATCGAGGTTAAGGACGGCATCCCGAGCTACGAGACCTTCAGCTTCGAGCCGAACATGCCGAAATTCAACACGGGACATCCCGAGGTCAAAAAATACCTGCTCGAAGCCGCGCGTTACTGGATCGGCGAAGTCGGCTTCGACGGCTGGCGGCTGGACGTGGCGGACGAGGTGGATCACCGCTTCTGGCGCGAGTTCCAGACGGTAGTCAAAGAAGCCAACCCGGAAGCCTACATCGTCGGCGAACTTTGGCACGAGGCCACGCCGTGGCTTCAGGGCGACCAATTCGACTCCGCGATGAATTATCCGTTCACTTACGCGGTTCGCGACTTCGTCGCGCTCGGCAAAACGGATGCGCAAAAATTCGCCTATTCGCTGTCCAAGCAGTTGGCCCGCTATCCGCTGCCGGTCAGCCAAGCCGCGTTCAACCTGCTGGACAGCCACGATACGGAGCGGATGCTGACCGTTGCCGGCGGCGACAAAAATAAGCTGAAGCTGGCCGTCGCCATCCAGATGACGTATCCCGGCACGCCGTGCGTGTATTACGGCGACGAGATCGGCATCGACGGCGGAGCCGATCCGGACTGCCGCAAGTGCATGGAGTGGGACGAATCGAAGCAGGACCGCGAGCTGCACGAATTTTATAAAACGGCGATCGGCCTGCGGCACGAATATGCCGCGCTGCGTACGGGACGCTTCGACGTTCTGCACGCGGAAGAAGGCGGACACGCGCTGGCTTACCGCCGCGAAGACGAAGAGGCTGTGCTGATCGTCGCGCTGAACGCGTCGGACAAAGCGCAGACGATCGAGATCGACGCGGACGGCGGCAGCGGCACGAAGACGGCCAAAGTCTGGAGCGTGCTAACAGCGGGCGGCGTCAAACCTTCGCTCAACGCGGAAGACCGTCTCGACGCGAAAAAAGGACGCTTGACCGTCGAGCTGCCGGCTTACGGGTATGCGGTGTTGAAGGCGGAGTAGCGCGAAGTCAAAGGTAAGGCGGAACAAAATTGAACGCATAAAAAGCCCGGGTCCAACGGAGTTTTCCGTTTGCCCGGGCTTTTCGCGTTCAATTTCGGTTTTGCGGGTAATCCAAAATGACAATCCCGATAAAAACCCGAATCTGCCGCCGAAAAGGAGAATCCGATATGTCCCTGTCTTCCAGCGTAGTGAAACGTCTGGCCGCCCGTCGCAACGAAGATCCCGATCTGCTGGAGCGCACCTCGTTTCCGGCCGAATTCCGCATTTCTTGGGGAGGTTACGCGCTCGCCGTTCTGGGAATCGCGATGGGCATTTCTTTTATCGCTGCCGGTTTTTATCTGTACTCCGAGGATAGCAGCAATCTCTACGCGCTGTGGCTCCCGGTCGTGATCGGCTCCCTGTTCGCCCTTCTCGGCGCTTACCTGATTTACGCCGGGCGGCAATTCCGCTTCATCGTCGAACCGGATCGGATTCGTTTTCGGGAACACGCGAAATGGACCGAATTTTCCGCAGCCCATATGACGGTCGAAGAACGCAACGGTTTTCTTGTGCTGCATTATCCCGGAGGAAAGCATACGGTCAACACGATGGTCCGGGATTATCCGCTGCTCGCTTCCCTTCTACTGCGTCTTGCCCATCAAACCGGGCAGGACGGAGACCTTTCGTACGACGAAGCCCGGAGAGAATCGAAGGCGCGCGACGAAAAGCGGAACCGGAAAGGACTTGTCGTCGTTTTTGCCGTCCTGCTTCCGCTGCTTGTCGTTTACTATGCCTTCGTTCAATAGGACGAAGCGAACGTCTTTTGACCGGCTTCACTTCAACTCGAACAACTGAAACCGCCGATCGCTTTCCATTTGTTCCAGCAAAGGGGCTGCCCCGGTCAGATCCCGAATCACCCGGTCCCAGAATTTCTGCGCCGGGATGTTATTCGCGAGCTGGTGCAGCCCCCACCGGCCCGGCTTCGTACTGAAAACGAGCCTGGCCGCGCGCATTCCGATCCCGGAGCGGCGGTATTTGCGCATAATGAAAAACTGCGACAAATACGCCGCTTCGTTTTCCCAAAATTCGTGCACCATCGCGAATCCGGCAATCTGCCCGTCCGCCAAGATGAGGTATGCACAGTTGCCGCCCCACTTTTTCCAATACAATTCGAACTCCGGGAAATACGGATATTCGCCGTCCGAACGCACGTCCATCCCCGTAAACTCGCTAAAATCATACAGGTACAGCTGCCATAACTGTTCAAACAGCTTCCTGTCCGTACTGCGCGCTTTCCGAATCTCTACGTTGCCGATATCCATTGCAGGTCCCCTAATCTATGTAGTCTATGCATTGCGCGCGTTACCTTAACTCAATCCAATACTTGCAGGAAGCAGTTGCCGACTGTTCCGGTTTGCCGCCGCAGCCTTCAATAATGCTTCGCGAAGCGGCGTTTTCTGCGTTGCAGGTCAGCAGCACTCGGTCCAATCCGCCTTTTTCGGCTTCGAGCAGCAGTTCCTTCAGCATCTGACGTCCGTAACCTTTGCCCCTCGCGGAAGGTCGGATCACGTAACCGATATGTCCTCCATGCTCCCGCAACGCGTCGGTTAGCGAAAATCGCAGCTTCCCGTATCCTACTGGATGCTCCCCGTCATATAGCCAATAAATCCGCTGGCGCACATACCCCGGCGGCAGATGATCTCCGATCGCAATCCGGGCATTTTCCGCAAGCTTGGCTTGGTAATCCTCTTCCGTATCCGTGTAAAGACCGTTTACAAAGCCATTTTCCCCCGGACCGATCTCTTGGATCATGACTCGGATTTCCGGCGTTTCTTCCGCTTGCAGCGGCCTGAGCCGAATCGAATGTTCGCGCATGAATCTGCCCCCTTTGCTTATCTGCCTTCGTATCGTGTATCCTCTAATTTACCAAATGCCTTTCCAAAAATCTATTCATTACAAGAACGATACTCCGCCTCAAGACGGTTGCCCGGATAGTCTCGGCGGACTATGATAAGAAAAACAACAAGGCAGGGTCAAGCGCCCATTTCCTCCAAGGAGTGAACAACCATGATGCACAGCGGCGAGCAAGAACCCTCGATCCGCCTGATTGAAGATACGCTGCTGCCCGACGTTCAACTGGAGAGCATCGATCCGTTCAACCCGGTTGTCGTGCATCTTACGCCGACAGATTGGACGCTGCTGGGTGCCGGCAATTACGCCGCAGTCTTCGAGCATCCGTCGCTTCCCGGCAAAGTCGTCAAAGTCTATGCGCCCGGACGGCCCGGTTGGCGGGAAGAATGCGACGTCTATGAACGACTCGGCACGCATCCTGCTTATTCGACGCTGTACGCGGCGAACGTGCTAGACAATAAATATTATCTGGTCCTGAAAAAGCTCGAAGGCAAAACGCTCTACAACTGTCTTCGCGACGGTACGTACATTCCTTCAAAAGCCGTGCGGGATATCGACAGCGCGCTCGACTACGCCCGCTCCCGCGGACTGAATCCGAAAGACGTCCACGGCAAAAACGTCATGCTCAAAGACGGACGCGGCCTCGTGGTGGACATCTCCGACTTCCTGCAAGCCGGACCGTGCGTGATGTGGAAAGACTTCAAGAAAGCTTACTTTAAGCTCTACAAGCCCTTGATGCCGAAAAAACATACCTTCCCCATGCCCGACTGGTCGATGAACGCGATTCGCTACGTTTACCGCCGCCTGCGCAAAAAAGCCCGCCTCGACGGCCGGCATCCGCAGGGAAAGAGATATAAGGTGAAGGCTCGGAAGTCGAGTTAAAGGACGACTCGGGGAGAGCGGAAGGAATCGGATCGAAGGCGCAGGAAGTCAAACGAAGTCGGAGACAGGCAGACGGGATAAACATCAAAGTCGCGGAAAAGCGTCATAACCTCAGAAAAGCCTAATAGTAGCAGAAGGTCGTCGAGCAGGAAGAACAGGCGAAGGCAGGCAGCAAAGCAAACGAGCTACATTGCCTTTTTGGCTGTGTAGAAGGGTTCGATTGGCGCTTTGGAAAAGCTATGTTGATCTTTTGGCAACGTAGAGCATACTTATAGCTTGGATTCGCTGCATTGAAGGTCTCCACGTTGTCGAAAAGTCAACGAAGCTCGAAAATCAGCAAATTTCCGTCTTCTACGTTGTTTGAACGACAATGTAGATGTCTGTCCGATCGAAAAAACGATCGAAGTGCGCTACCCGATATGTCTCCGGCGTAAATTCCGGACACGCGCAAAAAAGGCCGACTCCACCGCGAGTCGGCCTTCCCTTTTTTACAAGACTTTTTCCAAAAAGCTAATCGTCCGCTCGTGTTTCGGACTGCCGAACACTTCCTCCGGCGTGCCTTCTTCCACGATGTAGCCGCCGTCCATGAAAATAACGCGGTTGCCGACTTCGCGGGCGAAGCCCATTTCGTGCGTAACGATGATCATCGTCATGCCTTCGCGGGCCAAGTCCTGCATAACGCCGAGTACTTCGCCGACCATCTCCGGGTCGAGCGCCGAGGTCGGTTCGTCGAACAACATCACGTCGGGGTTCATCGCAAGCGCGCGGGCGATCGCCACGCGCTGTTTCTGACCGCCGGACAGCGATGCAGGGAAAGCGTTGGCTTTATCGGAAAGACCGACGCGCTCCAGCAAGCTCATTGCCGTTTTTTCGGCTTCGGCTTTCGTTTGCTTTTTCAACTCGACCGGCGCGAACGTAATGTTCTGAAGCACCGTCTTGTGCGGGAACAGATTGAAATGTTGGAATACCATGCCGATATTTTCGCGAATTTTGTTGATATCCGATTTTTTGTCGCTCAGGTCGTGGTCGTCCACGACGACTTTGCCTGCCGTGATTTCTTCCAACAGGTTCAAGCAGCGCAAGAAGGTGCTTTTGCCGGAGCCGGAAGGTCCGATGACGCATACGACTTCGCCTTCTTGGACCTCCATATCGATGCCTTTAAGCACTTCGTTGCTGCCGTAGCTTTTTTTCAAGCCTGTGACTTTAACTTTACCCACGGCTTACTCTCCTTTCGAGACGATCCGCAATCTTTGTGAGAATCGTAATGACGATCAGGTACATGATGCCGATCGTCAACCAAACTTCGAACGATTGGAAAGTTCGCGCCACGACCAGTTTACCGGACTGCGTCAGTTCGACCAAACCGATAATGGACATGATCGACGTATCTTTCAACGTAATGACCATTTGGTTGATAAACGAAGGTACCATGACTTTGATTGCCTGCGGCAGGATGATTTTGCGCATCGCCGTTCCGTAAGGAACGCCCAACGAGCGGGCAGCTTCCATCTGCCCTTTGTCGATCGATTGAATGCCGCCGCGAATGATTTCCGTTACATAAGCGCCCGCATTCAGGGACAAGGCAAGGATAGCCGCTGTCCAGATCGGCATCGTGAAGTTCAACGCCTGCGGAATCGCAAAGTAGATGAAGAAGGCCAGAATCAGCAACGGAATACCGCGGAAAATATCAACAAATACAGTAGCGATACCGCGCAGAACTTTGTTGTGGCTTACCTTCATCGAACCGAAGATCAGACCGAGAATAAAAGCGAAGAACAATGAAATGAGCGTGTAGTATATCGTATAGCCAAGCCCTTTGAGGAAAGCCGGCATGGAAGTCCAGATCAGTTCGAATCCGCTCATTTTCGCCGTGGCCGCGATTTCGATCTCTCCGCCTTCCGAAGCGAACGAATCGCCCAGGTAACTCGCTACGATTTCTTTATACTTGCCGTTTTCTTTAATGTTTGCCAAGCCTGCATTGAACATTTCCAGCAGCTCGGCATTTTGGCCTTTGTTCACGGCGAATCCGTAAGAGCCGCCCGGTTCTTTCGGCAAAGGCATCTTCATGCCGTTACCCTGCGCGATTCCGAAAGCGACAACCGGATAATCCTCGAAGTAAGCGACCGAACCGCCCGCTTTGACTTCTTCGATCAACTGCGGGGAATCGTCGAACGTAATAACGGTAAACCCGTACTGATCCTTAATGGAATCTGCGAAGGCCGCGCCTTCCGTGCCGGTTTTGACCGCTACGCGATGCCCGCGCAAATCTTCGTAAGACAAAATTGCGCTGTTGTTCGCATCCACGCCCATGATCGGTCCCGAGTCGAAATACGGCTCGGAAAAGTCGAACGTCTGCTTGCGTTCGTCGGTAATGCTCATGCCGGCGATTACGCCGTCTACGTTACCGGATTGAAGCGCTTGAACCGCCGCGTTGAACCCTAAAGGCTGAAGACGATACTCAAACCCTTGATCCTCGGCGATCGCTTTGAGCAAATCCAGGTCGATCCCGACATACTCTCCGCTTGCATCCTGGTACTCGAACGGCGGGAACGTCGTGTCCGTCGCGATCGTGTACGTTTTCTTCGCTTCGGCGGCTTGTGCCGATGGCACCAAACTTCCCGCGAACGAGAAGAAGAAAATCAATAGAACCAAAAACCCCGTAATCTTTTTCTGTGTACGCATATTTTCCTCCAGTCGCTTTGCGCGGCTTTTGAATTTTCTCTCCATTTTACATGACCTGTGAACTATTGACTACGCTTATCCATTAAAAATTTTAATAAACCGCATAAAATTCCTTAATGGACCTATCGCACGGTGTAACGTTACATGTCGTGTAACTTGGATACGAAAACGGCTTCGGCTCGGGTTACTTTTGCACGTTTGCGGCATCGATTTTGAAAGAAAAACACCTCCGAACCACGATCTTTTTTTATTGTTCTTCGATTGTTAAAACCCTTCGGCTTTCAACATTGAACGATTTCTCTGAAAAAGTTGAACGATTTCGTTTTCGCCTATTCTCTTCCTATTGGAAATTTAAAGCGTTATCCGCCTCAAGAAACTTAAATTTTCATTTTAAATTGACCATAATTTAGTTTTTTAAAATTTTTATCTCGTTTTGGCTCATCAGGCATTGAAAATTAGAAACCTTGTTACTATAATATACCTATGTGCTTTTGATAACGAAAAAAAATCCGACTTTCAGAAAGGAAGTTTTTTATAATGACAAACGCTAAATTCGCCAAGCTGTTCGACAAGGTTCAATTAAACGACGGCATCACCCTGCAAAACCGTATCGTACTCGCGCCGATGACTCACTCTTCGTCCAACGAAGACCTGAGCGTATCGGATGCCGAGCTGAGCTATTACGAGCGTCGCACGGGCAAACTGGGACTCGCGATCACGGCAGTCGCACACGTAATGCCGGGCGGCATCGGTTTCCAAAACCAATTCGCGGCATTCGGCGAAGAGAATCTCCCGGGCTTGACCAAGCTTGCGACATCGCTCAAAAAAGGCGGCGCCAAAGCCGTTCTGCAAATCTTCCACGCCGGCATTCAAGGCCCTCGCGCACTTGTGCCGAACGGCGACGTTGTCGGACCGAGCGCAATCGAATTGCAAGACGGTTCGCAATCGCGCGAACTGAGCCACGACGAGATCGAATCGATCATCCTCGATTTCGGCCGCGCAACCGAACTTGCGATTCGCGCGGGATTCGACGGCGTCGAAATCCACGGGGCCAACGGCTACCTGATCCAACAATTCTTCTCCGGTTGGTCCAACCGCCGCGAAGACAAATGGGGCGGCAGCGTTGAGCAGCGCCTGACGTTCCCTCTGGCCGTCGTGGACGAAGTGCAGCGCGCCGCTTCCGAGCATGCCAAAACGCCTTTCATCGTCGGATACCGCTTCTCGCCGGAAGAGCCGCAAGAAGAAGGCCTGACTATGGATCATACCTTCACGCTCCTGAAAGCACTGGCTGCCAAAAACCTCAGCTACCTGCACGTATCGCTGATGGAGTACAACTCCAAACCGCGCCGCGGCGGCGATCTGGAGCGTACGCGCCTGGAACAAATCGTCGAAGTATCCGGCAATGTTCCGGTGATCGGCGTCGGCGGCGTTCATACGCCGGAGCAAGCCGTTGAAGCCATCGAACTTGGCGCAGCCATGGTTGCTCTGGGCCGCGAACTGATCGTTGAACCGGATTGGGTCGAAAAAGTCGAGCAAGGACAAGAAGCGGACATCGCCGTGACCTTGACGACGGCCGATCAAAACCGTCTCGTGATCCCGGATCAACTGTGGGGCATGATCGTAGGTCTTCCGGGCTGGTTCCCGGTCGTCGAACCTGCGGCCGAGTAAGGCTTGCTTCAACTCTCCCGTGAGAAAAACGAGCAGCAGTCGGACGGACGCGTTCCGTCGTGGGAAGCTGCTCCCCTTTTTCACGGATTGATATAGATGAATAAGAACCCCGTATTCGCCGATCGGCGGGTGCGGGGTTCTTTTTTTCGGACGTGACGAGCGGCAGATGTCGGCTTGGCTAACGGATCGTATGTCCTTTACAAGCCCAAATCAACCCACTTCGCGATTTTAATGGATTGCATATCCGTTAACCGTTGATTTTGCTGCTTTCCTCCTCGAAATCCGGCCTTTTTTTTGCGCTAAGCGTTATCTCGCTCCGTTAGATTTTTCAAAAGCTCAAAATTAGCCTCTAAGCGTCTCCTCGTTCCGTTAGAGTTCCAGCTTGAGCCTATAGGGCATTTTCCGTGCTCGCTTCTCTCCGGCTTTCGCCGATTCGACACACTCCATGCGCCTGCGTTCGCCTGCGCGAAGCACCTCTTTTTCCTACAAATTTTGGGATTTATTTTACATCCATTGGAACTTTTCGTCCCTTTTTCTTATTGCTTCCGGTTAAAAAATCCCATACCTTTACATCATGGGGGTTGTATGCGCTGTCGAGAACGTTCCGATATCACTGCGATGCAGGTTTCGGCTCGCGGCATGAAGGCTGCTATCCCTCTTCGCCTTTGCCTCCGGGTCGAATGCCGAATATCGGCCGGGTTCAATTCGAGCCTCAAGCCGCCGATATTCTTATGAAGGGTTTAATGAACACGGTCAATACTTGATTTACGGGGAAAGGAAGGCTCTTCTTGAACATACTTTTTTATCATGATTCGCAGGATCAGCTTTTCCATATCACTCCGCGTCAACGTCGGGTCGCTTTGTCGCTTTCGTTAATTATGGTTGCTTTCACGTTGATCGCTCTCTTTTTCGCGCAGCTGAAACTTCCGGTGTTGGCCGTTTTTTTTCCGGTCATCAGCGCTTGGGGCATATTCGGGGACATGCTGACGGCTTTTATTTTGTTCAACCAATTTCGGGCTTCCCGCATTCTTCCGCTTTTGATTTTGGCTTGCACGTTTTTATTGACGGGTTTGCTCAGCCTTTTTTACCTGCTTGCGCTGACCGATATGATGCCGATCGCCGGAATCCTGTCTCCCGGCTCGCAGAGCGCGGTCTGGCTGTGGTGTTTCTGGCATACGGCTTTTCCGCTCGGCATTCTGGCTTTCGCTTGGTCGATGCGCGCGAGGAGAGATATCATTCCCCTCGACCGGATTCCCCGACATCTTTTCGTCGCCACGTTATCCGTTCTTGTCGTCGCGGCGTCGATTTTGCTGTTGGTTACGGCAGGGCGCGATTTTCTTCCCGTCATGATCGAAAACGGCAACTATCACAGGCTGATCCAATCCGGAATCGGGCCCGCATTGTGGATGGTCAGCGCGGCGGCTTTTTGCTTTTCCGCGTTTCCTTACAAAAAAAGAGGCGTCCTTCGCGTCTGGCTCAGCGTCTCCACGCTCGCTTTCCTGCTCGGCATCACGTTGAGCCTTGCGGCCGGAGAACGTTACACGATCGGTTGGTACGGCTCTCGAATCGATTCGCTGATCGCGTCGACGGTCGTCGTGATCGCGATCATCAGCGAAGTGAACAAAGTATTCGTCCGGCTCAGCCGACAGCACGAAGAACTCGAAGAGTCCAAGCAGGCGCTGGAATCGGCCAACGAACAGCTTAAGGAACTCGCCGGAATCGACAGCTTGACCCGCATCGCCAACCGGCGAAAGTTCGACGAGGTGCTGAGACAGGAACTGAACGCGCCGCAGCGGGCCAAAGAACATCTGTCCCTGCTCATGATCGATATCGACTTTTTCAAAGCGTACAACGACAACTACGGCCACCTCGGCGGCGATATGGTGCTGCGCAGCGTGGCGCCGAAGCTTGAATCCGAGGCGCTGGCGCACTTCGGCTTCACGGCCCGTTACGGAGGCGAAGAGTTCGCCATCATCCTGCCGGGACATAGCGAGCGCGAAGCCGAGCAGATCGCCGAGTTGATGCTGGAGTGCGTCCGTTCGCTCGGCATTCCGCATCATTACTCCGGCGTGTCCGACCAGATCACGATCAGCATCGGCGGCTGCACCTTACACCCTGGGGAAAAGGCCACGCCTCACGACCTAATCGGACGTGCCGACGAAGCACTGTATCAGGCCAAAGCCGAAGGCCGCAGCCGGTTTATTTTCGCCAAACCGGTGCGTCCCAGGCGTCCCTTCTCCTGAGCATGAGGTATTCCTTCGTTAACCGCATAGCCTTTTCGGTTCATGCCTGAGCATGAGTTATTCCTTCGTTAGCCGTATAGCCTTTTCGGTTCATGCCGCAGCCCTGCACCGCCCGACCCGGGTACGTGCAGGGCTGCTTTTTGCGAAAAGATTCGTTTACATCGCCTTGCGTTTCAATTAACATGTAGGCAGCAAAAATCCCCTTTTACCCTTCCGGCAACCAGAACTTCCCGCACGCTTCATACCATCATCCGACGAGGAGAGATTGAGCGATGAAACCGTATCTGAAGGTCAACGAATGGCGCATTATTGAAGACAGCTTCGATCCCGAGCGCAATGAAGTATCCGAGAGCGTATTCAGCATCGGCAACGGCTATATGGGACAGCGCGCGAATTTCGAGGAACGCTATAGCGGCCCGTCGCTTCAAGGAAGCTATATGGCAGGCGTTTATTATCCGGACAAAACACGGGTCGGCTGGTGGAAAAACGGCTACCCCGAGTATTTCGCCAAAGTGCTCAATTCCGTGAACTGGATCGGCATCGACGTCGAGATCGACGGCGAAACGTTGGACTTGTCCGCCGCAAAGGTCGAAGATTTCGTGCGCACGCTGGATATGAAGGAAGGCACACTGAGTCGTTCATTCACGGCCACCCTCTCCAATGGTAAAAAGATACGGATCGAGTCGCTCCGCTTCGTCAGTGTTCCCTTCAAAGAGATCGGCGCCATCCGCTACACGGTCACTCCGCTCGGCGATGCCGCGCAGCTCAAGCTGACTCCGTATCTGGATGCCGACGTGGCGAACAAAGACTCCAACTACGACGAAAAGTTCTGGGACGGCATCGCGCAGGACTCCGGCGTTGATTACGCAAGCGTCGAAGTGCGCACCAAAAAGCTCGATTTCCGCGTCGCGTCGCATATGGTCTACGAGCTGGCGGCGTCCGGCGAGGCGGATCAAGAGTTCCACGTGGAAGCGGAAACGCACAAACGGGACAAATTCGCGGGATTGACGCTGTCGCTCCGGGCCGAAGCCGACCAGAGTATCACGCTGTACAAATACGTCGCCAACGTCACCTCGCGCGATCACGAACCGGATACGCTGGCGGGGAAAGCGCAGGAGTTGGCGGAACAAGCGCTGGAACGGGGCTTCGACGCTTTGCTGGACGCTCAACGCGAAGCGTGGGCGGTCAAATGGCGCGACGGCGATATCGTGATCGAAGGCGACGAGAAAGCGCAGCAGGCGATCCGGTTCAACATTTTCCAACTGCATCAGACGTACACGGGCGAAGACGATCGGCTGAACATCGGACCGAAAGGCTTTACCGGGGAAAAATACGGCGGCAGCACCTATTGGGATACCGAGGCGTACTGCATTCCTTTTTACCTGAGTACGGCTGACCACAGCGTGGCGCGCAATCTGCTCGTATATCGCTATAAGCATCTGGAAAAGGCGAAAGAGAACGCGGCCAAGCTCGGATTCGCCAAAGGCGCGCTGTACCCGATGGTCACGATGAACGGCGAGGAATGCCACAACGAGTGGGAGATCACGTTCGAGGAAATTCACCGCAACGGCGCCATCGCCTATGCTATCTACAACTATGTGGAGTACACGGGCGATTCCGCGTATCTCGGCGAGTACGGATTTGAGGTATTGGCCGAGCTGTCGCGTTTCTGGGAGGAACGGGTCAACTATTCGGAGCGCCGCGGCGCGTACCTGATTCTCGGCGTGACCGGTCCGAACGAGTACGAAAACAACGTCAACAACAATTGGTACACCAACCGGATGGCGGCTTGGACGTTGGAGTACACGACGGAAGTCGCGCGCAAGCTGAGATCGGAAGAGCCGGAAGCTTTTGCCGCCGTGGCGGAGAAGATCGGACTGACGGATACGGAATTGGAAAAATGGACCGACATTTCGGAGCGGATGCTGCTGGCGGAAGATCCGGAGAGCGGCGTCTTTTTGCAGCAGGACGGCTTCCTCGACAAAGACATCCTTCCGGTATCGCAGCTCGATCCTTCGCATCTGCCGATCAACCAGAAATGGTCGTGGGACCGCATTCTGCGTTCTTGCTACATCAAGCAGGCCGACGTGCTTCAGGGGCTCTTTTTCCTCGGAGACCGCTACGATCTGGAGACTAAGCGCCGCAACTTCGACTTTTACGAACCGATCACCGTGCACGAGTCTTCGCTGTCGCCGTGCGTCCATTCGATTCTTGCAGGCGAGCTGGGCTATACGGAAAAAGCGTACGAGATGTACCTGCGCACTTCGCGGCTGGATCTCGACAATTACAACAACGACACGGAAGACGGCTGCCACACCACCAGCATGGCCGGAACGTGGATGTCGGTCGTCCAAGGCTTCGGCGGCCTGCGCGTGCGCGGCGGACGGCTGGTGCTGAACCCGTTCAGCCCGGAAAGCTGGACGTCGCTGTCGTTCAAAGTCCGTTTCCGCGGGGCGAGGTTGAAAGTGACCGTGTCCGGCGGCAAAGCGATCGTGGAAAACGAAGGTCCGGAAAGCGCGGCATTGACGCTGTACGGCCGGGAAATCGAGCTTTCGGCCGGCGAAAGCGTGTCGGGCGAACGCGACCCGCAAGCGGGCGCGCCGGACGAGACGGTGCGGGGTTAAGCGGCGAAAAGCAGGCGGAAGCAGGCTGGAGCGCTGCCGAGGCGCAAGAGCAAGCGAAAAAGCGTCCTTCGTCGAAGGGCGCTTTTTCGTGCGGCACGGCACGGCACGGCACGGCACGGCACGGCACGGCACGGCACGGCACGGCACGGCACGGCACGGCTAACGGATTGTATATCCCTTAAACCCTCAAATCAACCCCTTCCGAGATTTTAACGGATCGTATATCCGTCAGACGTCTATTTTGCTGCTTTTTCCAACAAAAACAAGCCAAATTCCGTTCTAAGCGTCATCTGAATCCGTTAGAATTTTAAAACGATCCAAAACGGACGCTAAGCGTCATATCGATCCGTTAAAATTCCGGCTTGGCGAAATATCACGCCGATAAGGCCGAAAATCCGATTTCCGATTTTCGATTTTCGGTTTCCACTTTCCGCTTTCCGCTTCATTCACGATTTCACGGCCGACAACAACGACTCCGAAGATACGGTTGTTCTAAGCGACGTTACTCTATCGCCTAGACCGATCGATCGCCGACGTTGCTCTACCGCTGACCTTTTTCCGCCGGGATCGCCGCTGCCGTACGCTGCGTTAAGCTGCCCGCGCTCGCTCCCCCCGTCTTCCAAACCGATGCCGCCAGCCGATACGTCCGGTACCGCTGCTTATCGTTTGCAATCTCCATGCGATTGCTCTCGGCGAGCGTTTTCAGGATCAACCGCGCATGCCGATCCGTTACGCGCAAATGCCGAGCCAATTCGCCTGCGCTGAAAGGCACCATCAATCTGCGGGCATGTCTCAGCGTCTCTTCTTCCGGCCAATTCATCCCGTCCGCTGCCGGATCGAATGACAGAAACCGACCGACGAACGCAAGAACCAACTGCCGACAGCGTTCGGGTTCTTCGCGGATCGATAAATAAGCAACATGCAGCAGCGTCCAGCCGTCGAGTCCGAGCAGGCTGTGCCGCCAACACAAATCTTTGAACCGTCTCGTGTCGAGATCGCGCGCATGCGAACCGTAACCTTGAATCTCGATCGCCCCCTTGGCTCCGCCGGGGCGGTAAGCCAGATCGATATACCGATAGCCGCCGTGATAATCTCTTACTTCCCATTCGGCATGAAGATCGTCCAGATTACCGAATGTCGGAAACCAAATTTGCGCCAAAAATTCGATCGTGCCATGTCCGAGCCCCCGCTGAAGCAGCTCTTTGCGACGAACTCCATGCTCTTCCCCGATTTGCCGCTCCAACCATTGCCTATACGCTTTATCAAAATCTTCGGCCATGGACCGCTCCTCCTTTTCCTGTTCGAGAGAACGCAAAAAGGCCGCTCCCGATACCCTGTATCGAAAGCGGCGCGTGCTTCGCGTCCGTCTGCTTTCAGTGTACCTCCGCGCGAACGACAGAGCAAGCCGAATCGGAGAACCTGGCTGCAGTACTCGCGATCAGACATCGATTCGAAGGAAAACACGCCGAATATGAAGGATTGATGCCGAACTCTTGCTATCATCAAAAACCATCCTCATCCATCCGATACATATATTAAGCGATTATGCATATTGAAACCCATGAAAAAAACTGCACGTTTTTGCACGTAAAATGATTGATTTCTTGATGCTTTGAGTAATAATGCTATGAAAAATCATTTGCTTGGTAGGGAGAGGGGCTTGGAGTTCTTCGGCTTTGTCACTATTGATTCGGGACAAATCCAGGCATCTTTCCTTTGCCATTCCGAGACGGGGTGCTTAAAATTTGAGTAGAGGACGAGATCCTGCCTGCTGCGGCTTATGTCGCGGCGAATCGTCTCCACCCCGTTCCGGGGTAAATGATATCGCTTTCAAAATAGAGGGTTGAAAAAGGAGGAATCCGCGTGGACAAACCGACCGGACGGCTGCTACCGATCCTGAAGCGTCTTCTCGCTTCACGGGGGGAGTTCGTTACGGTACGGGATCTGTCGGATGAATTGGACGTCAGCGAAAGAACGGTCAAACGCGAACTTCCCGGCGTGGAACACTGGCTCTCGGCAAGAGACGCCCGGCTGATCCGCAAACCGGGTGCCGGAGTCAAACTGGAAGTCGCCAAGGCGCAGCTTGACGCTCTTATAGAAGAACTGAGCGCGGCAGGCCCGGTCAGGGACTACAGTCGAGACGAACGCCACTATTTCCTGATTAGCGAGCTGTTGCTCGCGGCCGAGCCTGTCAAATCGTACAGTTTCGCTTCACAGTTCAAAGTTACCGAGAGCACGCTGAGCACCGATCTCGACCGGGCGGAAGAATGGCTGCAGCCGTTAGGCTTGCGCCTGATTCGCAAACCGGGGTTCGGCGTTTACGTCGAAGGTAGCGAGAATGCCATCCGTTCCGCGCTAATCCAACTTGTTTATGAAAGTGTCGCCGAAGACCAAGTCGCCGAGTTGGTAAGCGGAAGCGTCGGAAACGAGGCCGCAGACCCGACAAGGGTCCGCTCCCATATCCGCAGCCGCCTGCTCAACCTAATCGACGAAGGCGCCGCCGAGCAGCTGCAACAGATGGTCGAAGAGTTGGAAAACAGCCTCGATCTCAAGCTGACCGACAGTGCCTACATCGGCCTGGCGGTCCACCTCGCGCTTGCGATTCAACGCATTCGGGCCGGACAACGCATTGTGATCGACGTTCATGTACTGGACGGCCTTCGCAAGCTCGGCGAGTTCGAAAAAGCCAAACGGCTTGCGGCAAAACTGGAAACCATGCTGGGGATCGAGATTCCCGAAGACGAAGTCGGCTACATCACGATGCATCTCAAAGGGGCGGAAACGCGTCTGGATCGGGATCACGACAATTATTACGACTACGTCAGCTTCGAACTCGTCCGCCTGGCTCGCAACATGTTGAAGACAGCCGAAGCCGAACTCGGTTATGAGCTGAAAGGCAGCAGCAAACTGTTCGCCGGATTCGTCCATCACCTGGGCCCGGCCGTCGAACGGCTGAGATTGGGTCTGGACATCCGCAACCCGCTGCTGGGGCAGATTCGCGAACAGTACGCCGAAGTCTTCGCCATTGCCGAGAAATGTTCGAATATTCTGGCCGATTACGTGAATCGCGACGTGCCGGAATCGGAAATCGGCTATATCGCGATGCATATCGGCGCGATGAGCGAATACGCCAGAGCCGAACGTCCTTCGCCGAAAGTGCTGATCGCCTGCGCAAGCGGCATGGGCACCTCGGGCCTGCTGATGGCGAGGGTACGCAAAGAATTCCCCGCCTTCAACCTGATCGGCATCGCTTCCGCTTCGGAAGCCGCCGAGAATCAAGAAGCGGACTTTATCGTTTCCACCGTCGACGTCGAGACCGAAACTCCTGTCGTGCGGGTGTCCGTGCTGCTTTCTTTTAACGACGTTGAGGCCATACGGCGCTTCGCGGATGAAGAGCAGCGGCGTTTCGTCAAAAAGAAAACCCGGCAGAATTTGCAAAACGATCTCGTCGGAACGTTGGATGAACACAAGCAGACGCTGGAAGGCATCCTCGACTTGATGAAAAACGTCGATATCGCGGATGCCTTTACCTCCCGGGACGTAGGCGAACTGATCGCGGCTATCTCGCGGCGGTTTACCGAAAACGCGGACGATGCGGCCGTGCTCGAACGCGAGCTGCACGAACGCGAGCGTCTCGGCGAAACCGTTCTCTCCCAAGACGGGCTGATTCTGCTGCACTGCCGCTCGGAAGTAATCGGCAAACTCATATTGGGTATCTTCCGCTTCCCGGACGGCTTGGCCGCCGAGTCGGAAGACAAGCCGATCACGCTGAAAGCGGCACTCCTTCTGCTGGCGCCGAAAGCCAGCGGCAAGTCCTACCTCCAGGCGGCCGGAGAAATCAGCAAATCGCTGATCGACCGCCCCGGATTTGCCGCCAGACTCTCTTCCTCCGAGCCGGATGCGCTCCGAAGAGAGATCGCGGACATGATGAGAGAGCTTTATGCAAGAAAAATAGAACAATACACATTGGAGGTTGAACAATTATGAGCAGCGTATCGACGCCTGAAAAATCGGGCGGACTCAGAGACGGCGTACAAAAGTTCGGACGTTTCCTGAGCGCGATGGTTATGCCGAACATCGGCGCGTTTATCGCGTGGGGTCTGATCACGGCCCTATTTATTCCTAAAGGCTGGTTCCCGAACGAGCAGATCGGATCGCTCGTCGGTCCGATGATTACTTACCTGCTGCCTCTTCTGATTGCTTATAGCGGCGGTAAGATGGTTGCGGATCATCGCGGCGGCGTGCTTGGCGCTATAGCCGTCATGGGTGTTATCGTAGGGGCTCCCGATACGCCGATGTTCCTCGGAGCAATGGCTATGGGACCTCTCGCAGGCTGGGTAATCAAGCAATTTGACCGCATGGTAGAAGGCAAGATTCCGGCCGGCTTTGAAATGCTGGTCAACAACTTCTCGGCCGGCATTCTTGGCGCGGGGTTGGCAATCGGCGGCTATTACGGCGTGGGACCGTTGTTCGAAGCTTTCACTAGCGTCCTTGAATCCGGCGTTCAACAGATTGTAAACTGGGGACTCCTGCCGCTGGTCTCGCTTTTCGTAGAGCCGGCGAAGATTCTGTTCCTGAACAATGCGTTGAACCACGGCATCTTCACTCCGCTCGGTACCGACCAAGTAGCGGAACTCGGAAAGTCCGTGTACTATCTGTTAGAAACCAACCCGGGTCCGGGTCTCGGCGTTCTTCTCGCCTACTGGGTATTCGCCAAAGGTTCGATCAGAAGTTCGGCACCGGGCGCGATTGTGATCCAATTCTTCGGCGGTATTCACGAAATTTATTTCCCTTACGTGCTGATGAGACCGGTTCTGCTTCTGTCCGTTATTCTGGGCGGCATGGCTGGCGTATTCACGTTCGTGGCGACTGGAGCCGGTTTGTCCGGTGCCGCGGCACCGGGCAGCATTATCGCAATTATGGCCGTAACGCCTAGAGGCGGTCACCTTGCCGTACTGGCCGGTGTAGCGGTTGCAACGATCGTTTCGTTCCTGGTCTCGGCGCTCTTCCTGCGTAACTACAAAGCAGACGACGAAGCGTTGGACAAAGCACGCGATGCTTCCAAAGCTATGAAAGGCACTAACGCTGCATCGGCAACAACAGCAGGCGTAAACGTACGCGTGAACGGCAAAGTCGAAAAAATCGTCTTCGCTTGCGATGCCGGCATGGGTTCGAGCGCAATGGGGGCTTCGTCCTTCCGCAAAAAAGTAAAAGCGGCAGGTCTGCCGATCAACGTAACGAACACCGCGATCGAAAACATTCCTGCGGATGCCGATATCGTCGTGACCCAGGAAAACCTGACGAGTCGCGCACGGGCAAAAGCTCCGAACGCGCATCACGTTTCGATCGACAACTTCATCAACAATCCGGTCTACGAAGACCTGATCGAAGAGTTGAAAGCTTCCCAATCCGGTGCTTCCCCGGCTGAACGCAACACGACGGCCACGACGCCGGATGCGCAATGGGACATCGACAATGCTTTGGACAAAGCCGCTCCCGGAGCAGGCGCCGTCCAATCCGACATCCTGCGTAAAGAAAACATCCGCCTCGGCCTGCCGAGCGTAACGAAAGAAGAAGCGATCCGCGAAGCGGGACGTTTGCTTGCGGCATCCGGTTACGTTAAACCTGGTTACGTGGATGCCATGATCGAACGCGAAGGCGTAGCGTCGACTTATATCGGCAACGGCGTAGCGATCCCTCACGGCGTGGGCACGGCCAAGCACGAGATCGAAAACTCCGGCATCATCGTTCTCCAATATCCTAATGGTGTCGAGTTCGAAGCCGGAACGGCTTACCTCGTCGTCGGCATCGCAGGCGCTCGCGGCGAACACTTGAAGATTCTGACGAAGATCGCGGAAGCAATCGAAGACGAGTCGACCGTTCAACGCCTGGCCCAAACCAAAGACGTCAACGATATCTACAACACCCTGAGCGTACAACCCGAGTAACAATCGAGACGTTTTAAAAGTCGGCCGGCAGAGATCCCCCTCTGCCGGCTTCGGCTTTGACTTTTTCCTTTGATAACCTTGACGTTGTAAGGCTTGTACTTACGAGCTTTTGCTCATCCCTAATTCATGATTGGTCTCAGCTTTTTACAGGTCAGTTTTTCACCCTACCGTTTCCCTTCCCCGGAAACGGTTTGATATCTTTTTATTCCCACACTCTTTTTAGGAAGATTATTCTTCCACATCCCGGACGCGAGTATGTTGACTAAAGCGACTTTTGGCTTTGCGCAGCAAAACAACCCGAGCGCCAGGCAACATACTCGCGTCCCCTCCTGGAGGTAACAACCCATGACTAAAAAAGCCATTCAATTCGGAGCCGGCAACATCGGCCGCGGTTTCATCGGAGCCCTGCTCGTCGAAGCAGGCTACGAACTGGTCTTCGCCGACGTCAACGAAGCCATGATCAACGAACTGAACGAAAAGCACGGTTACGCCATCCATATCCTCGACCTCGACAAGCGCGAGATTCCGGTAACCGGCGTGTCCGGCGTTCTGTCGAACAGCCCCGAGATGTCGAAGCATATCGCCGAAGCCGAGATCATCACGACGGCCGTAGGTCCCAACGTACTGAAATTCATTGCCGTCAATATTGCCGCAGGCCTTGAAGAACGTGCCAAATCCGGCGCAGGCTTCTTGAATATCATCGCCTGCGAAAACATGGTCGGCGCAAGCTCGCACTTGAAAGAGCAAGTTTACACGCACCTGTCCGACGAAGCGAAAGCTTACGCAGACGAGCATGTCGGCTTCCCGAACTGTTCCGTCGACCGCATCGTGCCTCCGTTCAAAGGCGATAACCTGCTCGACGTGGGCGTGGAATCGTTCTTCGAGTGGATCGTCGAAGAACCTGCGTTCAAAGGCGGCGTTCCGGCGATCGAAGGCATGAAGCTGACCGATACGCTGGTTGCTTACGTGCAGCGCAAACTGTACACGCTGAACACGGGCCACGCGATCACGGCTTACCTGGGCTACCTCAAAGGCCTGCCGACCGTCGACAAAGCGATCGAAGACGAATCGGTACGCGCAGTCGTGCGCGGCGCCATGGAAGAAAGCGGCGCGGCGTTGGTGAAAGAACACGGCTTCGACGCGGGCGAGCATGCGAAATACATCGATAAGATCGAAAAGCGTTTCCGCAACCCTTATCTTAACGACGACGTGAGCCGCGTAGGCCGCGAGCCGCTGCGCAAGCTCGGCCCGAACGACCGTCTGAGCGGCCCGGCGCGCATGGCGCTGAGCCTGGACCTGCCGATCGACAACCTGCTGACCGGCATCGCGGCAGCTCTGCATTATAACAACCCGGAAGACAAGCAATCCGTCGAGCTGCAAGCGTCCATCGAAGAAAAAGGTCTGGAAGGCGCAATCGCCGACGCGACCGGATTCACGGAAGACAGCGGCGAAAACGCGAAGATCGCGGATGCTTACGAGTCGCTGAAAAATTAATATTGTTCAAGGCGAGAAGGCTGCAACCGGCTTTCGGATTGCCTTGCCAAACCTTCGTCATACGAAAAAGAGACTGCTCGGCTTACGCCGCAGTCTCTTTTTTTGCGTCAGGAACATATCTTTTTTCAAATCATGCTGCCGTCGCTTCGCGATCATTCGAAATTCACGTTAATCACGGCCAACTCCGACCGCGTTCCCATCCGCAGCGGCAGTCCCCAGAATCCGTAACCGGACGTCACGATCGAATGCATCTGCCCTTTTTGCAAATAGCCCCAATCGTTCTCGTAGATCCGGTTCGTGATAAAGTTGGCCGGGAAAATCTGTCCGCGGTGCGTATGTCCCGACACTTCGAGATCGATTCCCGCCGCTTCGGCCAGCTCCAGCTCGTACGGCTGATGATCCAGCAGGATCAGCGGCGTCGCCGGATTCGCTTGCGCGACCAGCTCGGCTACCGACATCCGCCCGGGATCGGTCCGATCTTTGCGGCCGATCAGCGTCACCGGGAGTCCTTCGCTGACCACGTCGTCGTATAGCATGATCATGCCGCTGTCCTCCAGCGTGCTGATCAGCGACGTGTCGCCCGCCTCCAGACGGTCATGGTTGCCGAGCGACGCGTAGACCGGAGCTTCGATCCCGCGCAGAATCTCCGGAATTCCCTGCTTCACGTACTGCACGATATCGTCGTCCACCAGGTCGCCGGGAAACAATACCAGATCCGGCTGCTGCTCGTTGATCATTTTCACGAGACGCTTGGCGTGCGACGGCCCCGACAGCGCGCCGAAATGCGTATCCGCAGCCATGACGATCTTCATCGACTTTCGGCCGTCCAGCGAAGGCTTGCCGATCGCGACGTCATACGTCTTGATCACGGGGCTGTACGCGCTGTACGTACCGATTCCGCCCAATACCACCGTCAGCGCCAGCGCCGCGGCAGTCGCCGAACGGGCCAATTTGCGGCGGTCGATCCGGGTGAACAGTCTGAGCAGCAGCACGGTCGCGTTCGTTACCGGCAGCACCAACACCATCAGGTAAGCGAACACCAACCAGATTCCCGCGCTCCAATGCGCCCAAGCATACTCGCTGAACGCGAACCGGAAAAACATCGACCAAGCCGCGACCAATAACCCCGCCGACAGCACGACCAGCCAGCGTTTTTTTACGTCGGGCTTGAATGCTTTGATCCCTCTCCACAGATTCCACCCGATATACAAAAGAAACCCGTGATACACGAGCAGCGAAATGATAATGCGAATAACCAAACCCTTAGGCTCCTCTCAGCTTTCGACAAGCGCAGATCCCATCATCGGCCCTTATGCGTTTTCTTTCTATTATACGAAGTTGCCGACCATGAAGTCGAGCCGCGCTCCGGACGGTTGAACAGGAGATGTACGTCATCCTCCTTTTGAAGCAAAATATGCAGCACTCCGTTTACAAGCAAAGCAATCGTAATTGAAGCGAGACGAACATTCGTGAACCGCTCTAACCGCAACATAACTACGAAAATACAGTTATCGTCTATTGAAGGTTTATGGAAAAAGAAATAACTGCATATCTCCATTTATTTGAGCAGAAAAAGAAGCACTCTTCGAAAAAAGAGACAATTAACTGTATTTATGCAGGTATCGGTCTCAAATCGCCGAATTCGCAGAAATTAAATGGAGATATGCAGTTAATTTAAATAAGGCTGTTCCGCCCCTGTCACAGGTTCCGGAACAGCCTTTTATCCCGACTTTAGATCAAGCCCTTACCCTTTGATCGCCCCCGCCGTCATCCCCGCGATAAAGTATCGTTGCAGGAACAAAAACAGCACCACCATCGGCACCGCCGACAGCACGACTCCGGCGAGCAGCGTCGTATAATTCGTCACGTACTCCCCCCGGAACTGCATCAGCGCGAGCGGCAGCGTCAGCTTCGAATTGCCGTTGATCAGCAGCATCGGCATCAGCAGGTCGTTCCACGACATGACGAACAGGAACGTCGCGCACGCCGACAAGGCGGGCGCGGACAGCGGAATCGCGATCCGCACGTACAGCCGCCATTCGCTTGCGCCGTCGATGCTGCCCGCTTCCAGCACTTCGCGGCTTAGCGAGCGCATGAAGCCCGTCAGCATGAATACGGTCAGCGGCAGGAACAGCGCCACGGACACGATGACCAAGCCGAGCAAGTTATCCGACCAGCCGAGCTTGCGCACCAGCGAGTACAGCGGCAGCATGTTGACCTGCGTCGGCACGATCAGGCCAGCGGCGTACAGCGCGAAGAAAAACGCGCCGATCCGGCCGCCGAAACGCACGATCGCATACGCGATCAGGCTGCCCAGCAGCAAAGACAGCGATACCGTGCCGAGCGTTACCAGCGTGCTATTGCCGAAGTAGCGCAGCATCGGCTGCTGATCGAACAGCGCGACGAAGTTTTCCAGCGTGAGCGGCTTCGGCCAACCGAGCGGGTCGGCGAAGAAGGCCGTCGTCGGCTTGAAGGCCGAGATCAGCACGAAATAGAGCGGCGCGGCGATGATCGCCGCGTACAGCAGCACGAGCAGCCGTCCCAGCCATTTGAATGCCATAAAGTAGTCCTTCCTCCTTCCCCTGACTTACGCCGCCCGGTCCGTGCGCAGCGCTTTGAATTGCAAATACGTCAGTACGGCCAGCACGACCAGGAATATCATCGACCCCGCCGAAGCGAGTCCGAATTCGTAGTTGCCGAACGCCGTATGGTAAATGTACGTGGACAGAATCTCCGTCGCGTTGTTCGGGCCTCCGTCCGTCATGACGAAGATCAGGTCGAACGCTTTGAACGACTGGATGGTCGTATACGCGATCACGATCGCCGAAGCCGGAGCAAGCAGCGGCCACGTGATATGGCGGAACAACTGCCAGCGGTTGCCGCCGTCGATTCGCGCCGATTCGTACAACTCGCCCGGAATCGCCTGCAAACCGGCGATGAACACGATCATCATCTGTCCGGCGTGCGCCCATACCTGCACCGCTGCGATCGCGTACAGCGCGATATGGCGGTCGCCGATCCAGTTTTGCGTCAGGCTGTCCAATCCTGCGCCGCGCAGGCCCAGATTGAGCATGCCGATCGTCGGATCGTACACGAACGACCAGATCAAGCCGACCGAGACCGACGAGAGGATCGCCGGCAAAAAGTAAAGTGCGCGCAGGAAGACGCGCGTTCGCGTATTGCGGGACAGCAGCATCGCGAGCACCAGCGACACGATCGTCTGCACGATCACGACGCTTAGCATGAACTTAACGTTGTTCAGCAGCGTTTTGCGGAACACGAGACTGTCGAAGCTGTCTTTGTAATTGCCCAGACCGACCATCCGGTACGAATCGGACACGCCGTCCCAGTCGGTAAAGGAGTAAAACAGCCCCGACAGCGTCGGATACGCGAACAGGAACAGATACAGCAGCGTGCCCGGCAGCAGGAACAGCCACAAGGCACGCTTATGTTTCATTCTTTTGATATTCATGGGCAGGCCGCGCTTACGACTTGCTCAAGTTTTGATCGATGACGGCTTGGGCTTCCTGCGCGGCTTCCTCCGGCGTGGAACCTCCCAATACCGCTTGGATCGAATTGGTGACGGCTTTTTGGTTATCGCCGTTTTTGATCGTGAAGCGCGGTTGGAACAGCGTCTTTTTGCTTGTCCAGTCTTCGGCGACCTTCAGCTCCGGGCTATCGTACGATACGCCGTCGACCGTCACGTTTTGGCCGGTCGCGTTGGCGTATTCGCCCGCCACGTCCGGCTGGCTCAGGTACTCCAGGAACTTTTTCGCTTCTTCCGGGTGCTTGGACTTGCTGTTTACCGCGAGCATGAACGTACTCGTATGCACGCCTTCGTACTTGGCTTCGCCCGCGCTCACCGTGATCGGGGCAAGCAGCGCCTGCTCAAGCTCCGGATTTTGCGCCGCGTTCTGCGCGAGCTGGTACGAACCGCTGGCGAGCATGCCCGCTTTTTCCTGAACGAACAACGCGCCTGCCGCGGCGTCTTTCGTGCCGAGCGCGTCGGGCTGGAAGTAGCCTTTATCGTTCAATTCTTTGATCTGTGTCAGCGTTTTGACCCACCATTCGTCGGTCAGCTTGGCTTCGCCCGCTTCCACTTTTTCGAAAATGTCGTCGCTCGGCTCGTTGTTCATCACCATCGTGTTCATGAACTGGCCCGGACCGATATCCGCGCCCGCGAACGCGATCGGGATAACGCCGTTGTCTTTCAGCGTTTGGCATAAAGCCAGGAAACCTTCCCAATCGGCAGGCGGCGTCAGGCCGTATTTTTCGAACAGCTTCACGTTGTAGATCGGATCGTTGTAAACAAGCTGGTACGGCACCGCGAGCTGTTTGCCGTCCTGCTGTCCGGCCGCGATCAAGTCTGCGTTGAAGCTGTCAAGGAACGACGAGCCGCTCAGATCCGTGAATACGCCGGCTTTCGCCAGAGCGTCGAACTGCGCGCCGGGGAACGAAGCGAACACGTCGCCGACCGAACCGTCGGACAGCTTCGCCTGCGCCGTCGATTGATACTGGTCGGACGGCAGCGTCTGCATCTCGACTTTGATCGTCGGGTTCGCCGTTTCGAACTTGTCGATGATCGTATCCAGTGCTTTGACGTCTTCGCCGCGCCAATGCAGGAAGTTGATCGTGACGTCGCCGCCCGAACCGGAAGCTGCCGAACCGCCTCCTCCGCAAGCGGAGAGCACCGCCGTCAGCGCAAGCGCGCCCGATGCCAACAAATAACGAACCTTTTTCCCGGATTTCCCCGTCATCGTACAACCTCCTTTTGAATGTCAGCCCATTTTTGTTTGAACAACGGCAATGCTTCTTTTCCGAAAATCTCGGCTTCTTCCAAGTGCGGGTAGCCGGACAGGATGAACGTGGATACGCCGAGTTCGGCATATTCGATCAGTCGCTGCGAAACTTGATCCGCCGTGCCGACGATCAGGATCGCGCCGCCGGAGCGGACGACCGACAATCCCGTCCACAGGTTGGGACCGACGACGAATTGTTCCGCTTTGGACAGCTCGCGCAGCTCGTTCTGACGGCGTTGGTTGGTCGCGTCGGTCGCGGCGAATTCTTTTTCCGCGCGCTCGATCGCTTCCGGGGACACTTTGCTGATGATCTCCCGCGCCGCTGCCCATGCTTCTTCTTCCGTGTTGCGGACAAGCACCTGCGCGCGCAATCCGTAACGCAGCTCGCGCGGCGCTCCGGTTTCTTGTTCGTAGGCTTTGCGCAGTCCTTCGATTTCCGCGATCTGCTCTTCGATCCATGCGTGCGGCTCGCCCCACATCAGGAACGTGTCGGCATGCCGGATCGCGACTCTTTTCGCGCCTTCCGAGCTTCCGCCCAAGTAGAACGGAGGATGCGGATTTTGCACGGTGCGCGGTGATCCCGAAGCGCGTTCGAACGTGTAGTGCTTACCGCGGAACGGCTCGGAGCTTGACGAAACGGCCTGCTCGTTTGCCGAAGCGTCGACGTCTTTTTTCGTTGCTGCCGGAGCCGTGCCGTTCGCGCCCGACACCGCCACGAATTCCGAAGCCTGCGGTTTGTCGCCGTTCGCCCATGCGCGCTTCATTACTTCCAGATACTCGTCCGCCCGTTCGTAACGCTCGTCGTGCGAACGCGCCAGCGGATCGCCCAGTTCTTCGAGATCCTGCACGGAGCTTCCGGTCACGACGTTGATCATCGCCCGGCCGCCGGACAGTTGATCCAGCGCCGCGCCCATGCGCGCCGACAACACAGGAGCCGTCAGGCCAGGTCGTACCGCCACGAGCGGACGCAGCGTTTGCGTGCGGCTCATGACCGCCGAACCGACGACCCAAGCGTCCAAGCACGCGCCGCCGGTCGGAATGAGCACGAATTCGAAGCCCGCCGTCTCCGCCGCCTGCGCCACCTCCGTCAAATAATCCAGCGTCGCCGGACGTTCCGGTTCCACGCCTACATGGGCTCCGTCTCCCGCCGTAGGCAAAAACCAGCCGAACTTGATCTCCCGCTTGCTTCCTTCACCTGCTGTCATCGTCGCTCCCGCCTTCCAGTCGTTTTATATTTTTGTATTTTAAATTTTAAATATATTATCCCAACTAAACAAGTTGGATTAGTTTTGTTAGAATGATAACAACGCTTACGCCAATAGTAAATGTCATTTCGCCATTCGGCCTTTTTGTCATTTTGTATGCACCCTTGCGAAAAAGGAGCTTTGTTCATGCCGATCGACACCGAATATATGAAAGAAGACCATCACGAGTATTTGCGCATCCACTTTTTCACGCCGTCGGATTACGAAAAGTGCGGTCCGGCCTGGCCGATCCGTCTCGGTTCGAATCTCGCCAAGCCCAACTATCACATCGGGCCGCGCACGACCGCCTACTATTACCTGCTGCTCGTACTCGACGGGCGCGGCACGTTCGTTCACGGCGACCGGACGTATTCGCTTGCCGCGGGCGATATGTACTGCCTTTTCCCCCAGGTGATGCACGAATATTGGACCGACGCTGAAGCCCCGTTGCGCAAAATATTTTTGGCGTTCGACGGAAAAATGGCGTTGGAGCTGCTTCGGCGGATCGGCCTGACGCCCCAGCGTCCGCATCTGCCGTCCGCGCTCGTGGAAGAAGCGGCGGCAGCGATGCGTTCTTTTCTGGAAAAAACGTCTACGGAGCACGCCGAAGCGTCCGATCTGAGCCGTCTGTCGGAGTTCTACCGCATTTTCGCCGCGTTGGAATCGACGGCGTTTCCCGAAGGGAGCGAGCCGGACGGCGTCTCTTGGCTTCAGCGCGGTCTGGATTATATGGAGATTCATTACGCGGACGGAATCACGATCGAGGAAGTGGCACGGCACGCGGGCGTCGGACGAACCCATTTCAGCAAAAAGTTCCATGAGCGCTACGGCCATACCCCGGTCAGCCATATGCAGCAGCTCAAACTGGACGAGGCCCGAATGCTGCTGGAGCAGACCTCGTATTCGCTGTCGGAGATCGCGCATTCGGTTGGCTACCCGGATCTGTTTTCCTTTTCCAAAGCATTCAAAAAGCACACGGGACTTCCGCCCAAGCAATACCGGCAGCAGCATGCGCCCTTTTAACAGAAACGTTCTGCTTGCCCTCATCCTCACTGGGTAATAAATAGAGGGAGAAACGCCTTACGGCTTCTGCGGACTCGCTGTGTTTCGATACGGCTCCCAAATAGCCTGCTGAGTGGACAAAACGGAGGAATACGACGAATTACGGAGGATTTCTGTTAAAACCGTGTACAAATCCCGGGACGATTCCGAAAAAAGCCGTTTTTTTCGCGTTTTTCTTGTGTTTTTGCCGAATAGTTTGTATAATCCTTCTTGTTGATTTTTTAACCGCAGTTCATTTCGTTATGTAAAAACTGATCTAGTACTGTGTAAAATTCATGTAAAATCCATCTTTTTAAACGGACTAAGGGGGGACTTGATTTTGGGAAAAGCATTGATTATCGGTGCCGGCGGCGTAGCTAGCGTTGTCGTGCATAAGTGTGTCCAGAATCCGGACGTATTTGAGGAAATTTGTATCGCGAGTCGTACGTTGTCGAAGTGTGAAGCTTTGAAAACGAAATTGGACGGAGGACGCACGAAGATTTCGGTTGCGCAGGTCGATGCCGACCGCACCGAAGAAGTCGTGGAGCTGATCAAAAGCTTCGGGCCGGATATCGTAATCAACGTGGCGCTCCCTTATCAGGATCTGACCATTATGGACGCGTGCCTGGAAACTGGCGTTCACTACTTGGACACTGCCAACTACGAGCCGCTCGACAATCCGAAATTCGAATATAAATGGCAGTGGGCGTATCGCGAGAAGTTCGAGAAAGCCGGCCTTACGGCGGTTCTCGGCAGCGGCTTCGACCCGGGCGTAACCGGCGTATTCAGCGCCTACGCGCTGAAGCACTACTTCGACGAGATCCACCAGATCGATATCGTCGACGCGAACGCGGGCGATCACGGCTATCCGTTCGCGACCAACTTCAACCCGGAGATCAACATCCGCGAGATCACGGCAAAAGGCCGCTACTGGGAAAACGGCGAATGGATCGAGACTGCGCCTCTTTCCGAGAAAAAAGTCTACGACCTGCCGCAAATCGGACCGAAAGACATCTACCTCTTGTACCATGAAGAGCTGGAGTCCCTCGCCGAAAACATGCCCGGCCTGAAAAAAATCCGCTTCTGGATGACGTTCTCGCAAAACTACCTGAACCACCTGAAAGTGCTCGAAAACGTCGGCATGACTTCCATCGAGCCGATCGAATTCGAAGGCCAAAAAATCGCGCCGCTTCAGTTCCTGAAAGCCGTGCTGCCGGACCCTGCTTCGCTCGGACCGCGCACGAAGGGCAAAACGAACATCGGCTGCATTTTCCAAGGCACGAAAAACGGCGAACCGAAAACGTACTACGTCTACAACGTATGCGATCACGAAGAGTGCTACCGCGAAGTCGGTTCGCAAGCGATCTCGTACACGACCGGCGTACCGGCCATGATCGGCGCCATGATGGTCCTCAAAGGCCTCTGGAAAAAGCCGGGCGTATACAACGTGGAAGAGTTCGATCCGGACCCGTTCATGGAAGAACTGAACAAACAAGGCCTGCCGTGGGTAGAGGACTTCTCGCCGACGCTGCTGGACTAAGGCGTAGGAGGACATTATCATCATGACAGACATCGATTTCAGCGCCGTCCCGTCGCCTTGTTACGTCGTGGACGAGCGTCTGCTCACCAAAAACCTGGAACTGCTCGGCTCCGTGCAGGAACGCACCGGCGCCAAGATCCTGCTCGCCCAGAAAGGATTCTCCATGTTCGCGGAGTATCCCCTGGTCGGCAAATATCTGGCGGGCGTGACGTCCAGCTCGCTGTTCGAAGCGCGTCTCGGTTACGAGAAAATGGGCAAAGAAGTGCACGTGTACGCTCCGGCTTACGTCGATCGCGAGTTCGACGAACTGCTGAGCTACACGGACCACATCGTGTTCAACTCGTTCGCCCAATGGCGCAAGTTCAAGGACAAAGTCCTGAACTACCCGGGCCGCAAGATCGAAGTGGGCCTGCGCATCAACCCGGAATATTCCGAGCTTGAAGTGCCGCTCTACGATCCGTGTTCGCCGTACTCCCGCATGGGCATCACGCTGGAGAATTTCGACGAGAGCGATCTGGAAGGCATCGACGGCCTGCATTTCCACACGATGTGCGAGCAAAACTCCGATACGCTGGAAAACACGCTCAAAGTCGTCGACGAGAAATTCGGCCACGTCATTTCGAAAATGAAATGGCTGAACTTCGGCGGCGGCCACCATATCACGCGTCCCGACTACGACGTCGAGCGCTTGATCCGCTGCATCGAGTTCGCTCGCGACAAGTACGACGTGCAGGTCTACCTGGAGCCGGGCGAAGCGATCGCGCTGAACACGGGCTACCTGGTGGCTACCGTGCTCGACACGATGAAAAACGGCATGGACATCGCCATCCTCGATACGTCGGCGGAATGCCATATGCCGGACGTTCTGGCGATGCCTTACCGTCCGAACATCGACGGTGCCGGCATGCCGGGCGAGAAAGCGATCACGTACCGTCTGGGCGGCATGACCTGCCTCGCGGGCGACGTGATCGGCGACTACTCGTTCGACCGTCCGCTCGAAATCGGCGACAAGCTGGTCTTCGGCGACATGGCGCACTACACGATGGTCAAAAACCATATGTTCAACGGCGTGAACCTCCCTTCGATCGCTTCGTACAGCGACGAGGAAGGCCTTAAAGTGATCCGCGAGTTCAAGTTCGAGGATTACAGTTCGCGGTTGTCTTAAGGTTTATGCGAAAAAAGCCCGGCTCCTTGTTAAGGATGTCGGGCTCAGTTTGTTCTCGAAAGTCACATATGCGCGGGAAGCCAGAAGGCTCCGAGAAAAATTCGTTCCGGTCGCGTGTTGAAATCAGGAAAAAGGATTAAATTTTAAGCGGAATTTTCCCGATTTCAAAGGCGATCACTATCGTTCCTTCACTGAATTTCTCTCTCCGCCTTCTGGCTTCCAGTCACGTTAGTCTTTCTTTACACGCTGAGCCCGACTCCTTTTTGAGGATGTCGGGCTTTTTTTATTGCTCGAAATAGTATGTCGGATCAGGCCCTGCTCTGGTTCTTGCGCGCCAGACGCGATCTCAAGCGGATCAGCCGCGGTCGGTTGTATCTCTGAATCAAGCAAAACGGGATCTGCACTATCACGTTCACGATTGCGCATATGAAAAACACGAGCGCATACTCGTCAGGATTGATCCAGATGCAGGCAAAGCCCAGAATCGCCATGCCCAAGTGCCCGATCTCCCCGTATTTCGTTTCTAAAATAAATCGTTCAGCATAAGCCGCAGTGAGTTCGTTGTCGAGATTTCTTTTTTGAAATTCCCATAGCCCCCCGCCTTCCGGAAGACGGTCTTTCCACCGATCAAGACGGATTTTTTTGTACAATCTCCGTTCGAACGGACGCTCCGAGAAAAACCAATCGTTTTTCTCGTACCAAGACTTCGGCAGGAATCGAACCACATGGGCCGTGCCCAGGCAGCAGACCAACCAAAATACCGTGTTGATGACAATCATCCATATCATAAATCCAGCACTCATTTTTCACCGTCCTTGTGTGAGGAAGCCCGAATGGTTCAGCAATCAAAGGATTGAAATGACTTTGCCGATAGCTATGATCCTGTTCCCGATATTCAGAGTAAAAGGGTATCCGATAAAAAGCTTATTTATTTGAAAGCCAACTTTTATCCAAGATCGTATTGCCGTGGTCGAGCATTTGTTGAATCACTTTTTCTGCGATACGCTCCTCCTCGATTAAAACCATCGCCCGAGCATCGACTTCCATGATCGCGTAGCGGTTAGGTTGTACTTCATAAAGCGCGTAGCGATGTTGATTTACCGTCCACATGTGTTCAAAATCGCTAAGGTCTACTTCTTCCGTCCATGTAGCGATCCCTTGAGCGATCAGCTTTTGTTTTACCGAATCGAACGCCTTATCGTTTGGTCGGTGCGTCGTGACGGATTTGTAGATATCGTTCAACGCTAAAGCATTTTCTTTACCCGTGAAAAGGGACAGGACTTCTGCCAAATTCCGATCGGACATATGCTCGTGCAATACGGAGATCAGCGGCGCGTACTCCGATTTCGGAATGACGCCGAGCGGATACTGTTTTACCAGCATCCGATAGATCCCGCGCAACGCATAAGGAACTTTACTGTCGTCGAAATTGAGTAAGGAGACGTTGAATCCCTTCTCCGTTGCCTGCCTGATCAGCATTTCGGCTTCTTCTGCCAATAGGCCATCAATCACCCATTCATCAGAAATTTTAAATCGATCCAACAACTCGGCATTCGCGAATTTCGTTAAAGGAGGATGGAGCTTTTTCAGCGTAACCAATTGTTGCACCGGAGACTTGTCTGCTGCCCGCTTTATTTTCACCGCAAAGTGTCTAGGGTAACAACGGGCTTGCGGACCATAATCGGAGACGGCGCAGCTTATTTCGGCGGGCAGCGGATTGTGATGAGCCGAAAGGGTTCCGTCGGTTTGGATCCGTTCGAGCTCGGGTTGGTTATGGCTGTCTTGATTCGTCATCGGAAACTCCTTTCGGAATCGTGAAGGTAAGGTGTTGCAAATTGAACTTGTATCGCGACTCGAAAACGACGTTCTCCGCATGAAAAGGAGTAATCGGACGGCTTTGTAGTAGAAGCTTTTTACCTTTCATGTTGATCCATCCTCGAATTCCTTCGTTTGCGCACGTGAAAGTTCCCGGTATCCAAAAGTCTCGGAGCAGCGTCTCATCGTCTTTTAGCAAATCATGCAACAGGACGTCAAACGAAAATTTCCCGACGCGAACATCGCTGTTTTCTTTTATAAAAAGTTCGTTGTCACTCACCGCTGCCGCTTCTTCTCCCAATGTAGCCGGACGGATATTCGCGACTTTGTACACAGCTTTTAAATGCGGAGCCGCTTGTATAAAACCGCCTTCGTTAATCAGCTCAACTTTCGCTCCAGAATGCAGACCTACATACGTTCCCGATGCCAAAGAATCTTTGTCTAACGTGCTGATCAACGAAGGAATCACTTTTGTGCCTTTAAGTTTCAGCGGCTTTTGCTCATGCTCGATACAGATAAATATAGCGGATCATCTCCTTGCAGATCGCGGCCGACGGGTCTCGTTTCGCTAGTTACTTTGATTCGGGCCTTCAGAGGCTAAGCCTAAACGCTTCCGATAATCGGCAATGCTGCCTCTGTTGATGGATCGATAGGCATGGATGTCGGTCGTTCCGTCGTCTTCCCAATTGCAAAAGGAGCAAATGTCATAGCCCGTGCCTTGGAGGGGATCAAAGCGTTCGGTTAGAGTATGGAATCCGCAGCACGGACATGGGAGCAGCGGTTCGTACAACACTTGTCCGATCTCCAGCCAAACATCCGGCCTGTCCTCCAAGTCAGAAACGCGAAACTGCTGTCGAGGAAGATCGGCAGACGACCAGAGATCGATCGCGCCGCAGCGTGCTCCGTCGAATAAATTCAGCACTTCCCGGTAATCGCCTGCTTCGAATGTCGCGTGCTTTTCTAACGCAGCGGCATCCGCTATTTTTCCGATTACGATGTGTTCCGGAGATTTTAGCAATTCGGTTCTGAGTTTCTCGATGATTGGATTGAGTTCATGCATTTGGGCTCTCCCTTATAAATGCTTATTCGCGGTAGCATTCGGTCGGCTTACATTCAAGACATCCGATACTCCTTCTTCGCGCAGGATATCGATCAGGTATTGCGCTCCGTGTTTAAGAGCAAGATTGCGTTCTTCTTCATAGATCGGGATTAACGTGTAAAATTGTACGTTTTTCCCGTTGGTATGGAGCGGGCGCAAGCCTTCCTTTTGAGGCGAGACCAATAAGATACTGGAGAGCTGAGTATTAGAAGCAAAAGGCCGCGGCGGCTCTCCGTTAGGCAGAATCGTCCCCTCCTCCACCCATCCGTCGTAAAGGTGGGGAATATGTGCGACCTGCCGCAGCCAGCTAAGAGGCCACTGCTGATTGAGCGTCTAGGTCGAAGGAAGCTTGAGCACCAACTCCGCGTATTTGTACCTGCCTTCCTCGTTCGAATAATCCATCGGCTGATCGCTCATGCCCGTTGTTGCCAATGTGATAAAAGAGTTGTGCGGCGAAGGAGGAATCACATGAATGCAAATCGCTACGCGGCTTCCGGGAAGTATTTCGTTGAGCGTCGTTTCGGCGGGTCCAAAGTGAGTCGTAATATGCTCCAACACATTGTCATTCTTCTCGTGCCGATGTTTTGTCCCGAGGTCCGGTTCTGCGGTTCGATTTTGCAGCATCTCGACGATCCGGGTTTGACCGAATTCTTTCGCGAAGTTCAAGGCATCCATATCGTTCATGGATTCGCCGTTATATTTGACCTCGGTATCGATGCCGGAGTCGATTAATACTTTCGCGACATCGAAATGGCCGTTACTGATCGCGCCGAACAAAGGATTTCTTACAGGCGAACTGACGTCCAGCTCGGCTCCGCAAGACAACAAGTACTTAACGATCTCCGCCTGCCCCGCAGAAGCCGCCTTATTCAATGCTCCTCCGCCGTAAACGCCTCCGAGTCTGTTCACGTCCGCGCCGAGTTCGATCAGTTTTCGGACGATCGCCAGTTCTCCTTTGGAAGCGGCGACATGAAGCCAGGTTCCGAAAGGGGTTTGCATGTTCAAGCGTTCGGTATCCGAACCTATTAATTCCGTTACTTTTTCAACGTCGCTCGCTTTGATCGCCGAACGAATGTCTTTTTGTACTTGAAGGTCGTTCATGTTGTGTAAGCCTCCGATCAACGACTGATTTGCCTTAAGCCTACTTCCATAAGAAAAGCGTACAGATTGCGATACTTGGTTGAGTTAACCTGCTCGGTCTCATGATCATATTCATATATGCGTTCACTCAGCAGTCCGTTTCAATCATATAACCGTAATAATCGCCAGCATGATTGTCTGAGAAGGCGATAAACCCTTGCGTGCGCCATAAATTTAATATTTGGTTTTGCCTGATGATATTCCATTCACTATGAGCTGCAACTGAGTAGACCACCGTAAATGCAAAATATCCGCCGCCAAAAAGCTTCACGAACTGTTGATATTCTTCCGGTAAACTTACGTCTAATTGCTTCTCAACACTCGCGATATCAGCTTTAGTTCCCGGCGGGTCTGCTTGCAGTTCAAACCATAGCGGGTTAGAGGTTTTCAGTTGATTAATCTGTTGAATGAACTCACTGTATATCAACGTTCTGCTCCTTTTCTCCGGGTTCAGGAATTGATTTCAAAGTGCCGCCGATCAACGGATGCGTTCATGACTCCTGCTCATAAACAGCAAATCTTTTCCCATCCACCACAATCGCAGTATCCTCAGGCACATGAAATCTTTTCAGAATCGTTCGAATCTCTGCAACTAAACTGGGATCGTCTTCGAAAACCTCGATGTCTACGTTAAACCCAGTGCTTCCTACGCCTCCGCCCGACACTTCTCCTCTATCTTGCAGCATCGCATCCAGCGCATCTTCGATTTCGTCTTTTGATACCGCCGATCCGCCGCCGACATAAATGAAAATATCCATGCTGCATCTACACTCCTAAAATCTCTTTAACCCCGTATTCAGCCGATTCGCGAATGTAAAGGTCAGGATGGTTTAAGTATCTTTTGATTATCGGCAAATAGTTAATTTCGTAAGTGAAACTTAGGATGTCGATCGTTCTGCCTAAACACTCTTCAGGAATACGATCTATGTTTTGGCTCAGTCGTGTAAAATCGATTGCCGTAATGTCCTGAAATACAGCCGCCTTTGCCAAACTTTCAAAAATCTCGATCTTCACTGCCATATCCGACTCGGTCAATGCAGCATTCAGTAGTACATCGATTAGCAGCTCAAAAGATTCGATGTTTTTATCAAACGAGTCGAATTGATCTTTTAAATATTCGAGAGCGTTCAGCTTTTCTGTTGTCGATCCGCTCGTGAGGGTAGACTTTAAGTAGGCGGCATTCAAAATTCACACCTCCATGATTTTATTCATGCCACACCGTCCGCCTCTTCAAGACCATTTATGCATGATCAACCCGATCCCATAGATTATCTGTATATTCATAAGTCCATAAGTCTGCGTAAAGGCCCGACTTTTCGATCTTATATATAAGCGCTTCTTCTTTTTTCTCGCTTCCTATATCCATGTATACATCGTACGTACAATTCACGAAAAAGCTTTGCCCGTTTCTCAACTGTGAGGATATATCTTCTCGAAGCGAAAGGCGGATCGCATGCTCGACATCCCTGCCGGATAGAACCGTATCTTCTTTTAACATACGAGCAAATTTCGTTCTCATAGGGTCCCACTTAGGAAGATCTCTAACCAGTTGTCCAAACCCTTCGCTTGGTAGACCAAAATCACTCTTCCAAGGGTCAACATTCTTAGCAAACCGACTTCCTGCCTCTATAGCTTCAACAGTTAATTTTTTCCCTAGTATCTTACCGAACGGAATCACGCTCGCCACCGTTCCAACTCCAGTCGCCACGCGATCCGTCACCGACATCTGCTGGCCGGTGATCAGATCCACCCCGCTGAACACTTCCTGAATCCCTTTGATCGTTCCGACGAATGGAGTAGCATCCGCGACGAAGCTCAACCCCGTCTGCCACCACGTCGCTCCATCCGCACTGAGTCCAAATGGATCGATAAACGATACCGGATTGCCATTAACGTACGCATACCGGTTCATCGTCAATCCGTTGCCGATGCTTCCGCTCAACACATCCCGATTCACAAACCGCTTAATCTCCGGATTGTAATAACGGGCACGCATCTGGTACAGACCGTTGGTATCTGTCTGTACCCCGTCGCGTCCATTGTACTGGAACGGCTGCGTGCTTGCACCTTCGTGGCTCAAGCGTTCGCCGTACGTATTATACGTGTACGTATCGGTCACTTGCCCTTGCTCGTCGGTCAGAGCGACCGTGCTGCCGCGTAGATCGTAGTGATACGTCTGGTAGCTGCCTGCTGCATCTTCGCGTCCGATCAGACCCAAGCCGTATACGTACCACGCTTGCGGCGTTCCGGCTGCGTCGGTTTCCATCAGGACTTGCGACATCACGGCGTGCGGGTTGATTTCTTTATTTTGATTCACCATTTTATTGGTTAAATATTCAAAAAGAACCTTGAGGACAGATATCCATCAAGGTTCTTTTTACGATCAATATCATAGCTTAAAATTAATGCAACCGATATCGTTCTCTAATGCTAGTTAAATTAAGATCTATCTTGCTACGATCATCTGGAAAGGTGTCTAGGTAATTTTCACAGGCCTTATTAAGATAGTAATAAAACATTTCATAATTTAAGATTACTTCTTCATCAATTAAAGAAAACCTAACACCATCAAATTTTTCTTCACACTCTTCAATATCATCAGGAAATGAACAATCTACGTCATTTATACCCGTACCAATACCTGCTGACATTTGTTCAATCACTTCCACAAAATCTGAATTGGAAATAGCATTAAAAAAAACAATCGCCGGAAGATGAAGCGGGTTTAAAAGATCTTCACTACTCAACTTGGTTCGCATGAATAAAAATTCCTCTCTTAAAATTCTGGGAAGAAAGATACTACGTTACCGTCTGAATCAGCATATCCCATCCACTTGATGCCTTTACTATCGTAACCTTCCCACTCTCTTCCCAGCTTTCCTTTGGAAATAGCACTATTCACTGCTTCTTTACCAAACTTAATATAATCAGCATCAGAAATGACTTTAGGATCGTAGATAGTTTTAATATATTTCTTTGCTCTCCATCCAATAACTTCTCCTGTTTTTCCATCCAAAGAAGGTATCTGATATGTGACTTTTTCAATCCCTAGCATTGATGGATGCTTCTCAATATTTAAGGTATTAACATTGTTTTTGTAGAATTCTTCTCTATTATGCGCGCCACCAATACCTCTACTTCTAGGCACTTCAGGATCAAAGTACTTTAAGTGATTTGCTAATTTCACATCACAAGCATCAGTATTCGTATTATGCACCCAGATCCCCAGGTCGCTCACGAAGTACGTATGGAACTCATCCACCGTCATGTTGTACACGCGGGCGCTACGCTGCTCCAGCTCGATCTGCTCGATCTCAAGCTTTGTGCCATCCGCTTGCGTCAGCTTGTCTCCGACCTTGAGATCTTTGACGTACGTCCATCCTTTTCCTTCGACCCAGAACGGATGGTTATACGTCGATTCGATCTCTTAGCCCCCCACATGGATCGTGTAGATTTCGTCCGCGATGTGATTGAAGGTCGCCGTAACGGTCTTGTAGCCTTCTTCTCCGGTCACGTCGTCTTTGGACAGCACCTGATCGCCGATTTGGATATCTTCGATGTTTTTATCGCCTTGGTCGGTCTTTACTTGCGTCCCGGCCGTAAAGCAGTTACAGTCGGGAAGCTTTGCTTTCTTTGTTTAACTTCCCGATCAACCAGGCCCCACCGTCGATACTTTCCTTCGTCAGGTACTTCCCGATATGCTTACCAAACGGAATCACACTCGCGACCGTTCCGACTCCGTTCGCGACGTGATCCGTTACCGATAACTATTGACCCGTAATCAGATCCACACCGGTAAAGACTTCTTGAATTCCTTTCAACGTACCGACGAACGGTAAGGCGTCTACACCGAAGCTGATCCCCGTCTGCCACCACGTCGCTCCATCCGCACTGAGTCCGAACGGATCAATGAACGATACCGGATTGCCGTTGACATACGCATACCGGTTCATCGTCAATCCGTTGCCAATGCTACCGCTCAATACGTCCCGGTTTACGAACTACTTGATAGTGAACTTCCCGACTGCGTTATGTGTGTCAAGAAGATCCATAAAGATTATAAGGTACGAAAGTATAAAAATGGGTTGATTATGGTAATACGTAACCACAACCAACCCACTTAGTACAACAATATAAGAGTATAAGAATATCAAATTCGCACAAAACTCAAATATTTAAAGAGCGTTATTCAAGTTCAACACTTTCCAAAATGAAATTATGAATCACTTACTTGGTGCTCGTAAATTAATAGTATCTCTTCTTTGAAATCTTCATACATTAAAAATGATTCTTTCAATATCATTTTTAAGTCTTCGTAGTTACGAAAAATGGGATATTTGATATTTTGATCACTGTCACCCATCAATGTTTTTAATAAGATCCAAGG
>NZ_KK073875.1:1862887-1876548 GCF_000585395.1 Saccharibacillus sacchari DSM 19268
TTATGCACCCAGATCCCCAGGTCGCTCACGAAGTACGTATGGAACTCATCCACCGTCATGTTGTACACGCGGGCGCTACGCTGCTCCAGCTCGATCTGCTCGATCTCAAGCTTTGTGCCATCCGCTTGCGTCAGCTTGTCTCCGACCTTAGATCTTTGACGTACGTCCATCCTTTTCCTTCGACCCAGAACGGATGGTTATACGTCGATTCGATCTCTTAGCCCCCCACATGGATCGTGTAGATTTCGTCCGCGATGTGATTGAAGGTCGCCGTAACGGTCTTGTAGCCTTCTTCTCCGGTCACGTCGTCTTTGGACAGCACCTGATCGCCGACTTGGATATCTTCAATGTTTTTGTCGCCTTGATCAGTTTTTACCTGCGTCCCAGCAGTAAAGCAGTTACAGCCGTCCAGTAGTCGGGAAGCTTTGCTTTCTTTGTTTAACTTCCCGATCAACCAGGCCCCACCGTCGATACTTTCCTTCGTCAGGTACTTCCCGATATGCTTACCAAACGGAATCACACTCGCGACCGTTCCGACTCCGTTCGCGACGTGATCCGTTACCGATAACTATTGACCCGTAATCAGATCCACACCGGTAAACACTTCCTGAATCCCTTTCAACGTGCCAACAAACGGCAGGGCGTCTACACCGAAGCTGATCCCCGTCTGCCACCACGTCGCTCCATCCGCACTGAGTCCGAACGGATCAATGAACGATACCGGATTGCCGTTGACATACGCATACCGGTTCATCGTCAATCCGTTGCCAATGCTACCGCTCAATACGTCCCGGTTTACGAACTACTTGATAGTGAACTTCCCGACTGCGTTATGTGTGTCAAGAAGATCCATAAAGATTATAAGGTACGAAAGTATAAAAATGGGTTGATTATGGTAATACGTAACCACAACCAACCCACTTAGTACAACAATATAAGAGTATAAGAATATCAAATTCGCACAAAACTCAAATATTTAAAGAGCGTTATTCAAGTTCAACACTTTCCAAAATGAAATTATGAATCACTTACTTGGTGCTCGTAAATTAATAGTATCTCTTCTTTGAAATCTTCATACATTAAAAATGATTCTTTCAATATCATTTTTAAGTCTTCGTAGTTACGAAAAATGGGATATTTGATATTTTGATCACTGTCACCCATCAATGTTTTTAATAAGATCCAAGGGATACCTATTTGTAGCGCTTCATTTCTCCATAAAGCCCAAATAATTTCAGTGTGTCCAGCTTTCAAGGAAATGTTGACTTGAAATTTATAAGAATGTTTTTGTTCAATAAATTTAAAAAAATTTTCTTTTTTATTAAAAGATACTTTATAGCCTAATTCACCAAATAAATCCATGACTAAGCTATTATCGTATGATTTGAATCTCTCAGCAGAACTAAAAGAATACTTCATATAAAGTTTTTTATATCTACTGATAAAGTCAATTTTCTCTAAAGATTTTTTTACTTCTGGCTTTAGCTCCACTTTCATTCCTCCCTGAATCGAATTTCGACATTATACTTATTTTTTGCTAAGTCAGTGTACTCCTGAATTTTATCGAAAGTCTTATTGGAGCTTGGTATTTCGAGTATTTGTTTTCCAACAAGAGATTGTCCATCAATTTCAGGATATTTGTTTGACCGAATAGTAGTACCTGCAGGATATTTACTTCTCAATTCTTTCAAATATCCTTCAAACGTAGATAAATCAATGGATTCCAGATTAGTTGCTTTTCTTGAGACGATTTCCTGTGCAATTGGATCATAGGAATCTACACGTTTCCCATTAGCGAGATGAACTTCGTTAAATGGGTACCAGAGTTCTTCTTCAGCCTTACTATTGAAAGCGTTCCCTCTTGCCATTGGCGAATCATTTAACCAATATTCTCTTTCCTGCTTCCAATCTAATCGATCCCTTGCAGGCTTACCTTCTTTACTTTTACGTACAATATACTTCTGATAATCGGCTTCTAGCTGGGAATCTATAAATTCGCCACTTTGAGAAATTATTTTTTTGCCTGAACCTTTCCCAAATCCCTTAGCTATAGCACTAATATCACAATTCTCATTATTCGTATTATGCACCCAGATCCCCAGGTCGCTCACGAAGTACGTATGGAACTCATCCACCGTCATGTTGTACACGCGGGCGCTACGCTGCTCCAGCTCGATTTGCTCAATCTCAAGCTTGGTTCCATCTGCTTGCGTCAGCTCGTCTCCGACCTGCAGATCTTTGACGTACGTCCAGCCTTTTCCTTCAACCCAGAACGGATGGTTATACGTCGATTCGATCTCTTGGCCGCCCACATGGATCGTGTAGATTTCGTCCGCCATGTGATCGAAAGTCGCCGTGACCGTCTTATAGCCTTCTTCTCCGGTCACGTCGTCTTTGGACAGCACCTGATCGCCGATTTGGATATCTTCGATATTCTTGTCGCCTTGATCGGTTTTCACCTGAGTTCCGGCTGTAAAGCAGTTACAGCCGTTCAACAGTCGGGAAGCTTTGCTTTCTTTGTTTACCTTCCCCAGCAACCAGGCTCCACCGTCAATGGTTTCCTTCGCCAGATATTTTCCGACGTGTTTGCCGAACGGGATCGCACTCGCCACCGTTCCGACTCCGTTCACGACGCGGTCGGTTACCGATAACTGTTGACCTGTAATCAGATCCACGCCGGTAAACACTTCTTGAATCCCTTTCAACGTGCCGACAAACGGCAGAGCGTCAACACCGAAACTCAACCCTGTTTGCCACCACGTCGCTCCATCCGCACTGAGTCCGAACGGATCGATAAACGATACCGGATTGCCGTTCACATACGCATACCGGTTCATCGTCAATCCGTTTCCAATGCTTCCGCTCAACACGTCCCGGTTCACAAACCGCTTAATCTCCGGATTGTAATAACGGGCACGCATCTGGTACAAACCGTTCGTATCCGTCTGCACCCCGTCGCGTCCATTGTACTGGAACGGCTGGGTCGCTGCACCTTCGTGGCTCAGCTGCTCGCCGTACGTGTCATAGCTGTACGTATCCGTTACTTGCCCTTGCTCGTTGGTCAGCGCCGTCGTGCTGCCACGCAGATCGTAGTGATACGTCTGGTAGCTGCCTGCCGCGTCTTCGCGTCCAATCAGACCCAGGCCGTACACGTACCACGCTTGCGGCGTTCCGGCGGCGTCGGTTTCCATCAGGACTTGCGACATCACGGCGTGCGGGTTAATGATTTGTTTCGTCGTTACACCGTTTACCGTAATCGAGTTGCGGTTGTTCTCGTTGTCATAGCTGTAGCTTACGCCACCCGCTTGTGTTAGACGGTTGCGGGCATCATACTGGTAATCTTGCATCGTGCCGCCGAGCGGACCATTCAGCATATTGCCTTCTGCATCGTACGTCACAGCTTGGCCGTCGACGGTTGCCAGGCGGTTGTCCGTTGTGTACGTCATGTTCAGATCGCCGTACAGTCCGTAAACATCTTGTGTGACGGTTGAATCGCTTGGATCAGTCAGATCCGCAGAATCGCCGTACACCTCTTCTTGAACCGTCATTCCATCCGTCGGTGTCGGCGCTCCGTTCAAGCCGTTCGTAACCCCGACACTTCCCGGTGCCGGAGACAGCCCCGGTCCGTTCTCATCATAAATCACATCATCCAGCAGCCCTGCAAACTCGCCGCTGTTTTCCTGCACGATGTTCCCTACGGCATCATACGCATACGTCGTTTCGGTGCGCACGCTGCCGTCGGTGTTCAACTCCGCGACGCTCGTCAACTGACCGGCCGCGTCGTACAAACGGGTTTCTCTCGTTCCGTTCGCGCGATTCGTGGAGATCAGGCGGCCGTTGGCGTCGTAATCGTAGCTTGTGACGCGGCCGTTCCAATCCGTCACGGTGGACAGATTGCCAATCGCGTTGTACGTGTACTGCACCTTTTTGCCGTCCGGGTACGTCAGCGTCGTCAATTGTCCGGCGGCGTCATACGCGTAGCCGATTCTATTGCCGTCGCCGTCCGTGTACGTCTCGACGCGATCCAGCGCATCGAACGTACGCGTCAGGACTTTGCCGTCGCTTCCGGTCACGGACAAGATATTCCCGTTGGCGTCGTATTGATACGATACGCTTCCGGCTTCGTCCGTAAACTGGCTGATGTTGCCTACGGCATCGTAAGCATACGTCGTGCTGCGGCCGTTTTTGTCCGTATCTTGACTGAGCAGGCCGACGTTGTTGTACGTGTACGTCCGGCTGCTGCCGGTCGCGTCGGTCTCGTTCGTCAGGCGTCCCAGCAGATCGTATTGATACTGCGCCGGGTTGCCGTTGGCATCCGACATCTGCGTGATCTGGCCGAAGGCGTCCGCCGTTTGCGACGTCTGGCCTTGCATGGCATCCGTCACGTTCGTCAGCAGGCTGCGTTTGTCATAGCCGTAGCTAGTTGTACGGCCGAGCGGATCGACCGATTGCGTCAATTGATTCAACTGGTTGTACGTGCTCGTATACGTGTTGCCCAGCGCATCGGTCATTTTGACCGGATTGCCTGCCGCATCGTAGTCCACGGTGTACACTTTGTTGTTCAACGCGTCGTAAGCTTCGGTCGGACGTCCCAGTGCATCGTACGTGTAGCGGATGCTTGCGCCCATCGCGTTGGTTTCGCTCAGCAGGTTGCCCGCTTCGTCGTACGCGAATGTCGTTTGGCGATTCAACGCGTCGGTCACGCTCGTCATGCGGCCTTCCGCGTCATATTGAATCGTGCTTGTGCCGCCGAGTGCATCCGTTACGCTGGTCAACTGCGCGTTGTTATCGTACGTGTAACGCGTCACGTTGCCCATCGCGTCCGTTACGCTCGTCAGATTGCTCTGGTCGTCATACGCGTAGCTGGTCTGATGCCCCAGCGCATTGATGACCGCCGTCAGTTGATCCCCGTCGCTGTACACGATCTTCGACGTGTTGCCGTCGGCGTCGGTCTGACTGGTCATTCGTCCGGCTGCGTCGTAACCGATACTATCCACTTCGCCCGTAGACTGGGTAACGGTGGTCAATCGGTTGTTTTCGTACGCATACTTCGTCGTTCCGCCTTGCGGATCGGTTGCCGACAGGAGTTGTCCTTGTTCGTTGTACGTGTACGAGACGGTATTCCCTTCGGTATCGGTCGTACTGAGCAGTCTTCCCTTCTCATCGTACGTGTTCGTGATGCGGCTGCCGTCCGGTCCAGTCGCGGTCAGCAGATCGCCGCGAGCATCGTAGGTCATGGTGATCGATTCGCCAGACGGATCGGTCGCTTTCGTCACATTGCCTTTGGCGTCGTGCTCGAATGTGGTCGTTTGGCCCAGCGCGTTGGTGATACTGGTCCGGTTGCCTTTTTCGTCATACGTGTACGTCGTTTGGCCTGCCAACGCATCTTGGACTTCGACCAACTGGTGGTTGGCGTCATGGATGCGTTTTTGCACATGGCCGTTGCGGTCGGTAATCGTTGTCGTGAACAGACCTTCGGCTTCGCTGTACCCAAAGGAAGTGGAGTTGCCCGCCAAACCGTCGGTTTGCTTCGTCACTCGGCCTTCGGCGTCATAGGTGTTGGCGAAACGTTCTTTGCCAGCCAAAGCACCTGTTACGATCCGGTCGTCCTCGTTGTACGTGTATTCCGTTTTTTGCCCCGCAGGATCGGTGAGCGTGATCAGGCGTCCGGCTGCATCGTAGGCGAAGCTCGCCGTGCGATCCGCCTGATCGCTGACGGAAGCTACCAGACCCGCAGCGTTGTACGCAAACAGCAGTTTCGCACCCGTTGTCGGTTCGGTCACGGAAGACAGTTTGCCGTCCGTGCCGTATTGCAGGGTCAGCTCGATGCCGCCTGAAGTGTTCATCGCTTGCAAGGCGCCTGCGGCGGTGAATTGATACGTCGTGCCTTCTTCCCGGCTGAGCGTATAGCTGCCGTCGGCATTTTTTTGCAGTCGGTCGTCGCGCGCCGCTTTATCGGTCGACGTGTACGTGCCGTCCGCATTGCGATTGAACGTATTGTAACGGAATGCGCTCCAGTGAACGCGAACCGCATTCTCTTCTGCAAGTTCCTTCAGGCTGATCTCGTAGTTATGGCTCCAGCCTTTGCCTAAGTCCCCGTCGCCTTGCAGCAAGGAATAATACTGGGCTTGGAAAGGAATCTCGACGCTGCCGTATGCGGTAAGCATCGTGTTCGTGATGATCTGCGCGCCCGTCGACGTGTCGATCGGATCGGCGTAGAAGGTCTGCTCGTCGTAATCCGACGGGCTGAGCGAAGCGACTGGTGTTCCCGAAGTCGGCGGCGCCGTCGGTTCGGTCGTTTCTGCCCAGCGGAACAACAAGTGTAAACGATAAAGTACGGGAAAAGAGTTTGCCTAAAACGCCGTGCTCAAGCAGATTTATGACGTTTACTTGATCGGTCCATATTTTTGTTGGTAATAAGGCTCTAACGAAAACACGAATGGCCTTTCGAGAATTCTTCCCGAAAGGCCATTATTTTGCCCAAGTGTCTGACGCTTAGCTTCAGTATGTCCTCCATCTCATCAACAATTGGCCATGTAAATGCTTAGGCCGGAAGTCCAAAAATGCATCTTTTCGAGAGGAACTATTGCACTTGGATTGACAATCCGTCATTAACAGAGAGTATTGAAGTTTACATGTCCTAAAACATCAGAGTACAGAATCTCTACGAATATGGAATGGATCTACATCTTTTGATTCAAGTAATTCTTCAAACAGATCTGCTCCGTGCTTCGAAAAATATTCATACTCTGATATTGTAATAAAAATAGCCAGAAGTATCCTTCCATTTTTTTCATGATTATCAGTTAAAACTGTACTATATTCTTCTGGAAACGCAAATGGATTTGTGAAGTAAATAGCATCTTTGTTGTAGAGTTGGGCGAATTCCTGATCAATATTTTTAATGCCACTAATTGCAATTCCTCGTCCCATTTGCATCTGGTTAGCTAGACAGTAATACAGTGTGTTTGCCAAAATGTATGCTACACTATCAAACCCTTCGTCAACTACCATAGAGACCTCTAGATTGCTTCCTGTTACATCATCGTATTTACTGAGTCCAAGAGTGTTATAAACATAACACTCCTCAAATACATTTTTGTATTTCAGAACTTGGATGTTAGGCATGCATTTATTATTCTCAAAAATTTCTCTATCAAATGGCTCACCTAAAAACTTGCTGTATTGATCATAGTAGAGTTCACCATAATTAGTCATCATCATTCACCCCTTTGTAAGTTCCTTCTACTCCTTCATACTTATGACTTATATTACATTCATGGCATTGAACTCTTAATCTTGCATTATATTCATCCAACACTTCTTTTCTTGTAGGCGGTAATTCGCCAGATTTCATGATCGAAATCCTCTCCGCCCAAATATCTGGATAATGATCTAGGTCATATCCAATTCTTTTCACTGGACCGTTTTTAGTGTTGACAGTAATACTATCAGGTATACCTTTTCCACAAGTAGGACAAATCATTTTTCCTACTTCATTTTTAGGAGCTTCACTTTCTGCCTTAGTGCGTGATCCTTTCCTAAAGCTGCTTCTCTTGTATAAACTTTCAACAATATCTTTATTCGGTTCCTGAATCAAACTACTAATATCACAATTCTCATTATTCGTATTATGCACCCAGATCCCCAGGTCACTCACGAAGTACGTATGGAACTCATCCACCGTCATGTTATACACGCGGGCGTTACGCTGCTCCAGTTCGATCTGCTCAATCTCAAGCTTTGTTCCGTCTGCCTGCGTTAACTCGTCCCCGACCTTCAGATCTTTGACGTACGTCCAGCCTTTCCCTTCAACCCAGAACGGATGGTTGTACGTCGATTCGATCTCTTGGCCGCCCACATGGATCGTGTAGATTTCGTCCGCGATGTGATTAAAGGTCGCTGTGACCGTCTTGTAGCCTTCTTCTCCCGTCACGTCGTCTTTGGACAGCACCTGATCGCCGACTTGGATATCTTCAATGTTTTTGTCGCCTTGATCAGTTTTTACCTGCGTCCCAGCAGTAAAGCAGTTACAGCCGTCCAGTAGTCGGGAAGCTTTGCTTTCTTTATTTATCTTCCCAAACAACCAGGCTCCACCGTCAATGGTTTCCTTCGCCAAGTATTTCCCGACGTGCTTGCCGAACGGGATCACACTCGCTACCGTTCCGACTCCGTTTGCGACGCGGTCGGTTACCGATAACTGTTGACCTGTAATCAGATCCACACCGGTAAACACTTCCTGAATCCCTTTCAACGTGCCAACAAACGGCAGGGCGTCTACACCGAAGCTGATCCCCGTCTGCCACCACGTCGCTCCATCCGCACTGAGTCCAAATGGATCAATGAACGATACCGGATTGCCGTTAACGTAAGCATAACGGTTCATCGTCAGACCGTTGCCAATGCTTCCGCTCAGCACATCCCGGTTCACAAACCGCTTAATCTCCGGATTGTAGTAGCGGGCACGCATCTGGTACAAACCGTTCGTATCCGTCTGCACCCCGTCGCGTCCATTGTACTGGAACGGCTGCGTGCTTGCACCTTCGTGGCTCAAGCGTTCGCCGTATGTGTCATACGTGTACGTATCGGTCACTTGCCCTTGCTCGTCGGTCAGAGCGACGGTGCTGCCGCGCAGATCGTAGTGATACGTCTGGTAGCTGCCAGCAGCGTCTTCGCGTCCGATCAGACCCAGGCCGTAGACGTACCACGCTTGCGGCGTTCCGGCTACGTCGGTTTCCATCAGCACTTGCGACATCACGGCGTGCGGGTTAATGATTTGTTTCGTCGTGACGCCGTTTACCGTGATCGAGTTGCGGTTGTTCTCGTTGTCGTATCCGTAGCTCACGCCGCCCGCTTGTGTCAGGCGATTACGTGCATCGTACTGGTAATCCTGCATGGTGCCGCCGAGCGGACCGTTCAGCATATTGCCTTCTGCATCGTACGTCACAGCTTGGCCGTCGACGGTTGCCAAGCGGTTATCGGTCGTGTACGTCATGTTCAGATCGCCATACAATCCGTAGACGTCTTGCGTCACAGTCGGATCGATGGATTCAGCAACACTTACCGTATTGTCCGCTGCCGAGATCGAAAGTTCCGAAGGGGACGACAGATCCGCAGAATCACCGTACACCTCTTCTTGAACCGTCGTTCCATCCGTCGATGTCGGCGCTCCATTCAAGCCATTCGGAACTTCCACACTTCCCGGTGCCGGAGACAGACCCGGTCCGTTTTCGTCATAAACCGCATCATCCAGCAGCCCTGCAAACTCACCGCTGTTTTCCTGCACGATATTCCCTACGGCATCATACGCATACATCGTTTCGCTACGCACGTTGCCGTCGGTGTTCAACTCCGCAACGCTCGTCAACTGTCCAGCCGCATCGTACAAGCGTGTTTCTCTCGTTCCGTTCGCACGATTCGTGGAGATCAGACGGCCATTGGCGTCATAGTCGTAGCTGGTGACGCGGCCGTTCCAATCCGTCACCGTGGACAGATTGCCGATCGCGTTGTACGTGTACTGCACCTTTTTGCCGTCCGGATACGTCAGCGTCGTCAATTGTCCGGCCGCGTCATACGCGTAGCCGATCGTGTTGCCGTCGCCGTCCGTGTACGTCTCGACACGATCCAGCGCATCGAACGTACGCGTGAGCACGTTGCCGTCGCTTCCGGTCACGGACAGGATATTCCCGTTGGCATCGTATTGATACGATACGCTTCCGGCTTCGTCCGTAAACTGGCTGATGTTGCCTGCGGCATCGTACGCGTACGTTGTGCTGCGGCCGTTTTTGTCCGTATCCTGGCTGAGGAGACCGACGTTGTTGTACGTGTACGTCCGGCTGCTGCCGGTCGCGTCGCTTTCGTTCGTCAGGTGTCCAAGCAGATCGTATTTATACTGTGCCGGGTTGCCGTTGGCATCTGTCATTTGCTTGATCTGACCAAACGCGTCCGCTGTTTGCGAAGTCTGGCCTTACAGCAAGGAGTAATAGTTAGCTTTGAAAGGAATTTCGACGCTACCGTATGAGGCAAGCATCGCGTTCGTGATGATCTGCGCGCCGTCGACGTATCGATCGGATTGGCGTGCCCGAAGTCGGAGGTACGATCGTTTATCTAGGCTTGGTCGTTTCTTTCCAGCGGAATAATAGATGTGAGCGGTAAATGGCAGCGAAGAGTTTGCTCACCATGCCCTGCTGAAGCAAGTTCATGATGTGGACGTTTACTTGACCGATCCGTATTCTTCTTGGTGACAAGGTTCTAACGAAAATAGGAATGGCCTTTCGAGAATTCTTCCCGAAAGGCCATGATTTTGCCCAAGTGTCTGATGCTTATCTTCATTATGTCCTCCATCTCATCAACAATCTGCCACGCAGATGTTTAAGCTGGAAGTCCACACACGAATCATTTCAATAGAAAGTGTTGCACTTGGATTGAAAATCCGTCTTTTGTTAATTTTTTTATAGCGAATTTAAGTCGCTACTGCTATTTTTTGAGCGTATCTTATAATCCTCTATATCCTTCATAACTTTTTCGACAACACCTCCATTTAATTGCTTATTCAACGACATTAATTCTAAATTGCTAATCATATTATTCAGTTCATTTTTTAAATCTTTTCTCAAGTAATTCTTATCAAGAGACAGAAGAGCAATCTTTAAATAAATAACTAACTTTTCAATTGGATCATTGGTAATACCGCGATAATATTCAACTAATAACTTTTCTGTTGTTTGTGACAAAGACAATCCATCTTGTAAAAACTCGTGAAAATCCTCCATAATGAACTGTTGAAGTTCCTTGTAGTCACTTAACATTTTTATCTGCACCTCAATTATTCTTAAACTCTCCTGAGTAAACATTTAATCTGATATCAGGGTAAATTTTTCTAAATTCCAGAATAATATCTGAACAACTTCTGCAAGCAGGGAGTTCAGTAAATAAATCAATTGTTCCACTGACTTGGGTATTTCCTCCTAGTTGATAGGCGATATCCTCTAATATTTTACGTTCCGTATCATTGTCTCTAGGAAAGGCCCCTTCCCCATTTACTTCTCCCTTTTGGTTTACCGATTTTGCAGAAAATTTCCCCTCACCTGTTACAATTGAGAACCCACCATCATTACCTTTGTGAATTCTACTATGAGCTTTGAATTCTGTTCCAAGGCCAGGGATATTTACATCAGCCAATGCAACATTTCCATAGTTTTTATATTTATTTGGCAAAACAGCACGAATAGCATTTGCTCTAGCATGGTACGATTCGACTTTTTGAGCATAATTAAGGCTTTTACTTCCTTTTGCAAAAATATTAGAATCTATCTTCCTAGCTAACCAAGCTCCACCTTCGATACCTTCCTCAGCCACATACTTGCCAATAAACTTACCAAAAGGAATCAGGCTCGCCGCCGTTCCGACTCCAGTCGCAACGCGATCCGTCACCGACATCTGTTGTCCAGTAATCAGATCCACACCGCTGAATACTTCCTGAATCCCTTTGATCGTGCCGACAAACGGCGTCGCATCTGCGACGAAGCTCAACCCTGTTTGCCACCACGTCGCTCCATCCGCACTAAGTCCGAACGGATCGATAAACGACACCGGATTGCCATTGACATACGCATACCGGTTCATCGTCAAGCCATTGCCGATACTTCCGCTCAACACATCCCGGTTCACAAACCGCTTGATCTCCGGGTTGTAGTAGCGGGCACGCATCTGGTACAGACCGTTGGTATCCGTCTGCACGCCATCGCGTCCATTGTACTGGAACGGCTGGGTCGCTGCACCTTCGTGGCTCAGCTGCTCGCCGTACGTGTCATAGCTGTACGTATCCGTTACTTGCCCTTGCTCGTTGGTCAGCGCCGTCGTGCTGCCACGCAGATCGTAGTGATACGTCTGGTAGCTGCCTGCCGCGTCTTCGCGTCCGATCAGACCCAGGCCGTACACGTACCACGCTTGCGGGGTTCCGGCTGCGTCGGTTTCCATCAGGACTTGCGACATCACAGCGTGCGGGTTGATGATCTGCTTCGTCGTCACGCCGTTTACCGTGATGGAGTTACGGTTGTTTTCGTTGTCGTATCCATAGCTCACGCCGCCCGCTTGGGTCAGGCGATTACGTGCATCGTACTGGTAATCCTTCATCGTGCCGCCGAGCGGACCGTTCAGCATATTGCCTTCCGCATCGTACGTGACGGCTTGGCCGTCGACGGTTGCCAGACGGTTATCGGTCGTGTACGTCATGTTCAGATCGCCGTACAGTCCGTAGACGTCCTGCGTAACGGTCGATCCGGTTGGATCAGTCAGATGCGTGGACTCGGTCGCGTTTGGCGTGCCCACTGTCGAAATTGAAAACTCAGAAGGAGAAGACAGGTCTGTAGCATTCGCAGAATCGCCGTATACCTCTTCTTGAACCGTCGTTCCATCCGCTGATGTCGGAACTCCGTTTAAGCTGCTCGGAACCCCAACACTTCCCGGAGCCGGAGACAGACCCGGTCCGTTCTCATCATAAATCACATCATCCAGCAGCCCTGCAAACTCGCCGCTGTTTTCCTGCACGATGTTTCCTACGGCATCATACGCATACGTCGTTTCGGTGCGCACGCTGCCGTCGGTGTTCAACTCCGCAACGCTCGTCAACTGTCCAGCCGCATCGTACAAGCGTGTTTCTCTCGTACCGTTCGCACGATTCGTGGAGATCAGACGGCCATTGGCGTCATAGTCGTAGCTGGTGACGCGGCCGTTCCAATCCGTCACGGTGGACAGATTGCCGATCGCATCGTACGTGTACTGAACCTTTTTGCCGTCCGGATACGTCAGCGTCGTCAATTGTCCGGCCGCGTCATACGCGTAGCCGATTCTATTGCCGTCGCCGTCCGTGTACGTCTCGACGCGATCCAGCGCATCGAACGTACGCGTCAGGACTTTGCCGTCGCTTCCGGTCACGGACAAGATATTCCCGTTGGCGTCGTATTGATACGATACGCTTCCGGCTTCGTCCGTAAACTGGCTAATGTTGCCTACGGCATCATAGGCGTACGTCGTGCTGCGACCGTTTTTATCCGTGTCCTGACTGAGCAGGCCCAGATTGTTGTACGTGTACGTGCGGCTGCTGCCGGTCGCGTCGGTCTCATTCGTCAGGCGTCCCAGCAGATCGTATTGATACTGCGCCGGGTTGCCGTTGGCATCCGACATCTGCGTGATCTGGCCAAACGCGTCCGCCGTTTGCGACGTCTGACCTTGCATGGCATCCGTCACGTTCGTGAGCAGGCTGCGTTTGTCGTAGCCGTAGTCGGTCGTACGGCCGAGCGGATCGACCGATTGCGTCAATTGATTCAACTGGTTGTACGTGCTGGTATACGTGTTGCCCAGCGCATCCGTCATTTTAACCGGATTGCCTGCCGCATCGTAGTCCACGGTGTACACCTTGTTGTTCAACGCGTCGTAAGCTTCGGTCGGACGTCCGAGTGCATCGTACGTGTAGCGGATACTTGCGCCCAGCGCGTTGGTTTCGCTCAGCAGATTGCCGGTTTCGTCGTACGCGAACGTCGTTTGGCGATTCAACGCGTCGGTCACGCTCGTCATGCGGCCTTCCGCGTCGTATTGAATCGTGCTTGTGCCGCCGAGTGCATCCGTTACGCTGGTCAACTGCGCGTTGTTATCGTACGTGT
>NZ_KK073875.1:1876648-1983894 GCF_000585395.1 Saccharibacillus sacchari DSM 19268
CGCGAGCATCGTAGGTCATGGTGATCGATTCGCCAGACGGATCGGTCGCTTTCGTCACATTGCCTTTGGCATCGTGCTCGAATGTGGTCGTTTGGCCCAGCGCGTTGGTGATGCGAGTCCGGTTGCCTTTTTCGTCATACGTGTACGTCGTTTGGCCTGCCAACGCATCCTGGACTTCGACCAACTGGTGGTTGGCGTCATGGATGCGTTTTTGCACATGGCCGTTGCGGTCGGTAATCGTCGTCGTGAACAGACCTGCGACTTCGCTGTAAGCAAAGGCTGTGGAGTTGCCCGCCAAACCGTCGGTTTGCTTCGTCACTCGACCTTCGGCGTCATAGGTGTTGGCGAAACGTTCTTTGCCAGCCAACGCACCTGTGACGATCCGGTCGTCCTCGTTGTACGTGTATTCCGTTTGTTGCCCCGCAGGGTCGGTGAGCGTGATCAAGCGTCCGGCTGCATCGTAGGCGAAGCTCGCCGTGCGATCCGCCTGATCGCTGACGGAAGCTACCAGACCCGCAGCGTTGTACGCAAACAGCAGTTTCGCACCCGTTGTCGGTTCGGTCACGGAAGACAGTTTGCCGTCCGTGCCGTATTGCAGGGTCAGCTCGATGCCGCCTGAAGTGTTCATCGCTTGCAAGGCGCCTGCGGCGGTGAATTGATACGTCGTGCCTTCTTCCCGGCTGAGCGTATAGCTGCCGTCGGCATTTTTTTGCAGTCGGTCGTCGCGCGCCGCTTTATCGGTCGACGTGTACGTGCCGTCCGCATTGCGATTGAACGTATTGTAACGGAATGCGCTCCAGTGAACGCGAACCGCATTCTCTTCTGCAAGTTCCTTCAGGCTGATCTCGTAGTTATGGCTCCAGCCTTTGCCTAAGTCCCCGTCGCCTTGCAGCAAGGAATAATACTGGGCTTGGAAAGGAATCTCGACGCTGCCGTATGCGGCAAGCATCGTGTTCGTGATGATCTGCGCGCCCGTCGACGTGTCGATCGGATCGGCGTAGAAGGTCTGCTCGTCGTAATCCGACGGGCTGAGCGAAGCGACTGGTGTTCCCGAAGTCGGCGGAACGGTCGGCTTGGTCGTTTCTTCCCAGCGGAACAATCCGTAAGGGCTGTATACTTCCACGGTTCTGCCGCTTTGGTTTTGAATGATCGCCGTGTTGCCGCCCCCGATCGACAACGGACCGTTGCCGATCTGTTCAGCCTGCTTTTCGATCCAATAGGTGAAAGCGCCGCTGACGTTCAACGTATGGCTCTTATCCGTCACGTTGAACGATTTCAGCAATTTGTCTTTCGCCAGACTATAGATCGACAACGCGTCGCGTTCATGGTCGGCAAAAGTAAAGTTGTCTTTGTTGGCATTTACGATCGTGTTCGCGGTCTGGCGTCCGGTCAGGATCGCATGTCCGCCAGCCGGAACGGCTACGGATGCGCCGGTGCCCAGTCGCTCGTAGTTCGCGGTCGGCTGACCGGAAGCGTCGTAGACAGCCACGTCATACTTGCCGTTAATGCTCAAACGCGCCGCACCGCCCGAGGTGTTGACGGCTTTCATGCTTTCGCCATTCGCCAGCGACTTGACCAGCAGGTCGTCGCCTTGCGTGACGCGGAACGCTTCTGTCGGTGCGAGTACCGTGATCGGAATCGAGTTCGAATTCGTGATCACGAGGCGTTCGGAAGGATTGAAGCCCCGATTTTGATTCACTATACCGCCACTGGAAGAACCAATCAGCGTACCCGATGCGTCATATCGTTCGTAGGAGTGTTTATCGCTGATTTTGACCGAGAAATAACCCGGCGAAATATTGCGCAACGAGTAGCTTTCGCCGACTGCAAGTACTTTAGCGGTAACCGCTTTGCCTTTTGCCGCATCCGCGATATACGCGTCGTAAGAACCGGAAATCGTAACCGGACCGGTCGATGTCGCGGTAAAGACGATACGATCTCCTTTATAGGTCATACGGGTCGAATCCATGTTTACGTTGTATTCTTTGACTTTGCCTTCGTCATCGAACAATGCGTAATCATAGATGCCTTCCGCCTGCAAACGCATATTCGAACGGCCGTCTTGAATGTAAGCCGCTGCCTCGCCCGGATTTAACACTTTCTTAAAGGTTACAGGCGCAGCACGATTCGTGATCTTGAACGCCTCGTACGGACCGTATACCATGTACGGTTGCGTATCGGTGTTCTGTACAGCTATTTTTCCGCCTGTAGGAATGCTCTGGCTCGATGTGAAACCTCTTGAATAATGATCAAAGCTTCCGTCCGCTTCGAACTTGACCATATCGTATGTTCCGCCCATGCGAAGCGAAGACGTAACCGATTCCTGATTGACCGCTTCTACCGTATCGCCAACTTGCAGCGTGCGCTTAATCAACGCCGGATTGGTTCTTGCCGTAATACGGAACGCATCGAACGAACCTTCAATGACCGTAGGCGTAGACGATACGCCGGTTATGGCGATCTTCTCATTCGCTTGCTGCACCTTCGTAGACGGATTCGCATCCAGTCCAATCTGGTCAACCAGACCGGTTGCTAATCGACCGACGTAATCGAAGTTCCCTCCGACAGAATACAGGCTATACGCTTTGCCCTGCGTATTGAGCATATCGACGCTTTGATCCTGATTCAGCGTCTGGCGGAATGTGACCGGATTTGCTCTTGAAGCCACGTTGAACACATCGTAGGCTCCGTAAGCCATTGCCAGATCATTGCTGCGGTTCATGACGGCAAGACGTTCCGTCGAATCGATGGATTGTTTGCTCGCCGCACTGAAATCCCGGCCATATTGAGCCAGCGCTTGATCCGAGAAACGGGCGTAATCGTATGCGGCGGTCATGCTCACATAACCCGAACCGCTGCCGGTATAGGTTACCTCAGCACTTTGGCGCGGAGCCAAGGCATGCTTGAACAAAGCCGGATTGCTTCGAGCTTTCGGCTGGAATACGTCGTAAGGCCCTTCGATGACCAGCGATGTTGCCGCCGTATTGGTGATCGCCATTCGGTTTTGTGCAGGAACCGATTTGGTACTTACCGTAGTGTCCCTCTGCACTTCTACAGGCTGATTGCCTTTGTATTCGGCTAAGTCGTACTGACCTTGAGGCGAAATCGAGAACAGTTTGGTTGCCGTATTCGTAAAGTCGAAACTTTGTCCTTGAGTCAACGTTTGGGTAAACGTGACGGGATTCGAGCGATGCTCAGCCGTATACAACTCGTAAGCTCCGTATACTTCGATCGGCGCTTCATCCGTATTCATGACCGCTACTTTTTGCGCCGCAGTCACGCTGCGGTAGCCGGTAATCGTTTTTCTCGCATAGCTGTCCGGTTTGCCTGCGGAATCGTAGTCCATAAGGTCATGACGACCCGTGAAGTAGATCGATTCCGTAGTGGCAGCTTTGCTGGTGAACTCCGTACTCTGATTGATCGCAAGCTGCTTGATCAGAAGTGCCGGATTCGGACTCGGCTGCACGGTTGTCACGTCGTACGGCGTCAGCAGCACGAACTGCGACGCTCCAGCGTTCGTGATCGTCGTACGTTCGCCGCTGTACAGGATCAACGAACTTAGTCCGCGATCGTGATCCAGCGAACGAAGCGAGCTGTCCGCTTTGTAACTTGCATGATCATAGACGCCGTCCGTATACATATTGAAATTCGACGGACTGGTATTAAATAAATTACTGCTTTGACCCGGATTCAAATAACCCTTGTAAAGGGCTGGTTCCGAACGGTCGGTTATGCTGAACGCATCGATCGGACCCGAGACGGTCATTGCGCTCGTACCACTGTTGGTAACGATCAGCTTTTCGTCTTTGGTCACCGAGTGGGTATCGGCTTTGACCGGATTGTTGAAGCTGTCGACCTTGTTGTCCGCTTGATTGTAAAGGACGTAATGGTGCGCGTTGTCCGCCGCGATGCCGAACGAATAACGCGAAGTGTTAACCGCTCGGAGTGTTTGTCCCGGTCCGAGCGTACGCTTGAACGTGATTGGCTGGGTGCGGTTGGAGAAACGGAAAGCTTCGTAAGGAGCGTAGATCTCGTCGGTAGTGTCGCCAACATTTGTGAAAGCGATCCTTTCTCCGACGCTCAAACGGAAGCTCGTATTCGATTGATAGGTATTGTATTTGGAAATTCCGGTGCCGTCATAAAAAGCATAATCATAACGGCCGTTTGTTCTGAAAGTGGCATAACTATTGGTTAGGTTGTTCGCTTCCAGAGATCCGCCCGGTGCCAAATTATAACGATACAAAGCCGGATTGGCCGAATCGGAGTACTGAGCGAGTTCTTTAGGAACTCTAATCGTAATCGAAGTTGCATTCCGATTGGTGAAAACAGCCAAATGACCGGCGGGTAGGTAATAAGTAGATGCCGAACTATAATCATCATAAGCGTCAACCTCGCCTGTCGTATCGTACTCTGCAAATTCGTACGATCCACCCATTAACAGTTTGATTTGATCACTCGATACATTTTTTGCTTTGAAGCTGGCTCCGGGAGCCAAGATCTTGGTGATCATCGGGGGCTCGACTTGTGTGGTCGCCTCAAAAGCATGATTAGCACCCGATACGGTGATAGGTGTGGACGAGACGTTCGTCATGATGAGTCTCTGCCCAGGTTTCACAAGTTTGCTTGTCAGTTTGCTCGATCCGGAAGAAGCAAGCGAACCGTCTTCGTCATATATAGAGAAATCGTACGTAACTCCGCCATCCATATATACGGAGTAGTTTTTGTCCGATTTATTGGTCGCTTGTAGAGATCCGTTATTGGAAACGGTATATCGAAAATCAACGGGTCCGTAATAATGTTGAAAATAGAAATGTCTAGCAGGTCCAATCACATCAAATGTATAGGTATCCCGATTCGTCATGTAAAACCAGGCATCTTTATCTACTGATTCCGATCCCCCTGAAGAATTTCGAGAAAAACTGCTAGGGCGTGTACGCAAACTCAACGCCATGCATCTTGACCTGCCTTTTCGCCCTCTGCGGCGTCATTTTCCCTTGACGTGCCCCGGCACGCCTTCAGAAAAATTCCTTGCCGAGAACGAAAATTCAGCTCAATCTGCTCCTGGCGGAGTTTGCGTACACGCCCTAGGAACATAACTTCCATTTTTTATTGCTATATTCGAATTCCTTCCGCCCGTACGAATATTATGACTGCGAGTCAAATCGCCATTATGAGTTCTCATGCTATCGCCAGGTTGCAACGTATATCGAGCAAGAGCATCACTGTTTCTCCACGACACATCGAATTCTTTACTCGTGGTCTCAATAGTCATGTCGGTATTGGAGCGATTGGTTACGTCAAGAATATAATCTTTATAAACTTGTTGAGACTTTCTGCCGGAATCTTCGCCATACGAGGATACAGCCTCACTGGCTGTATAACGGGCATATTCATAATTCGCTCCGTCCATATAAACGTAAATCATTGATGTATGCGGATGAGTAACCGTCACGCTTTGTCCGGGACCCAGCGTATACGAAGTCACCCCCGCAGATTCCGCCAACGGAGCTTTCAGTACAAAAAGAGGCAGCAGCAAAATCGCGGCCAGCAAAAATATGCGAATATTCTTCTGAAATCTCATGATTGGCCTCCTTGCGAAACAACTTGCTCAAATGTTCGATCCGCAAATTCTGCTGTCGCCTGACCGTTTGCTTGAAGCAGAACGATCTGCAAATGGACCCGAGCCGTTACTGCACCGGAAGGCGCAATCAAATTCGTGTTATAGGTTTTCCAGTCACTGTCTTGCTTCACATTAATGACGTTATCGTGTCGGATCAAGCGCTGTTGGATATCATAATAATTGACGACAACCTGAACAACGGCATCTCGCATCTGATCTGATTTTAATTGCCCGCGGTAGGTATAGCTGATCCCCTCTTGAACAGGCATATCCCGATAAATATTCGCTCCTCCGGTACGATCCGCATTCAAACTGAGTCGTTGGACCACTACCTCCAACTGAGTATCGCTAACCGCAGGAGTGTCTTCTTCGACTACCGGAGCCTCTTTCGCCGGGGCTGCTTCCTCGACCGCCGGAGCCTCTTCCGCCGGGGCTGCTTCCTCGACTGCCGGAGTCTCTTCCGCCGGGACTTCTTCCTCGACTGCCGGAGTCTCTTCCGCCGGGACTTCTTCCTCGACCGCCGGAGTCTCTTCCGCCGGGGCTGCTTCCTCGACCGCCGGAGTCTCTTCCGCCGGTAATGTGCCCTCTTTTACATCGATGGTGGTTGTCTCGTAGCGAGCAGACATCCCTGTAGTCTGATAAGCCGTCCAACCTTCAATGATATCCTCGCTTTGTACTAAAGACGTTTGTGCAGAAGATGTGTTCGCATTTTCAGAGGACGTAGCGCTTAACAGATTTCCTGCTGAATCGTAGACGTAGTTTGTTGTTTTCCCTTCTTTTTCTGCCGAAGTCACGCGATTAAGATCGTCGTACCGATATTCCGCTGCATATATGGATGAACCTGCTATCGTTATCATAGACAAAGCTAATATAGACGCTGTCGATTTTTTGAGTTTAAAACGCATTTGCTGATTTCCGGCCCTTTTGGTTGATTTTTACACCCACATGTAAGGTTATAATCTCTCGACTAGGGCCACAATAGTTTATTTGTAACTTTTAACCATGTAAAAATACCTAAATTTTCTGTATATCCAGAAATAAGAGCAGTTAAATTCAAATAATAAAGAAGTAAACATACAAAAGCCCTAAATTTACAACAAAAAAGCGCCCTTCTCCCAACTCCCGAGAGAAGCACGCTTTCCTTCTGTCCTACAAAAAGATCAACAACAAAATCCCTACCACGAAACAATAATAAGCAAAATACTTCAAATTCCCTTTCGCCATGATGCCCATGAACCATTTCATCGCGAAATACGTCACGATCAGCGTCGCGACGAAGGCCAGGACGTAAGGCAGCAGCATGCCCGGCGCTTCCGACGTGCTGATGATGTCAGGAAGGCCCAGCACGATCGCGCCGAGGCTGACCGGGATGTACAGCATGAACGAAAATCTCAGCGCCGTATCCTGCTTCATGCCCGTCGCGATCGACGTGATGACCGTCGAGCCGGAACGGCTGACGCCCGGAATCAGCGCGACGGCTTGAGCCAGTCCGACCAGCAGCGCGTCGCGAAACTTCAAGTCGCCGTCCTGCTTGCGTCCGCGCATGTTGCGGATCAGCCACAACGCCACGCCCGTGACCAGCAGCGCGACCGCGACCGTTTTGACCGAGGAAAAGACTTCTTCGATCTGGTCTTTGAACAACAAGCCCACGATAACCGCCGGAATCGTGCCGATCACCACGTACATCGCGAACATGAAGTCGGATTTGTATTTCGCGTCCCGCGTCCGGATATACTGCCAGGTACCGACGATCAATCTGCCGATATCATGCCGGTAAATGAACATGATCGCGATCAGCGATGCCGTATTCGTTAAAATCTCGAACGTGAGTCCCGCTTGATCGACCCCGAGCAGCCGCTGGGCGATAATCAGGTGACCGCTGGACGATACGGGGATCGGCTCGGTCGCGCCTTGAACGATGCCCAAGATCAGATACTTGAGCCACAGCCAGGTTTCTTCCATTGTTCTCCCACTTTCTTCTATGTATGGTTTTGCGTTCTGCGGAATGCCGGATGTCCGGCTTCCGTACACATCTTTTTAATTTACCACGAACGCGCCTGCGTGTGAAATTTGCCTACCGTTCGGCTGTTCGCTTCACGTTTTGGGCGATAGATATCTTATGTAAAAAAGCGGCTTCGCTTGATTGCGCAGCCGCTTTCGGTAAGATTCGGGTCTTGATTACATTCTCTCCAACCCGTTACGCCGTTTCGGACGCGACGGGCTTCGCTTCCGGTCGTCCGAACAGATATCCTTGCGCCAACGAAATGCCCCGGCTGCGGCAGAATTCGTATTCTTCGCGCCGTTCCACGCCTTCCGCAAGCACGACGCCTCCGAACGAAGACGAAATGCTGACGATCTCCTCGATGCGACGCTGCTTATCGGCAGATTCGTCGCAGCGGTCGATCAGGCCTCGGTCGATTTTGACGAAATCCGGACGCAGGTTGGACAGCACTTCCGGCGTCGAAAAGCCCGAACCCACGTCGTCCAGTGCAACGGAGACGCCGCGCGAACGGTAGACGTTGAAGATCCGCTGCAAATGCGGCATATCCATGATCCTTTCGGTCTCCACCACTTCGAACACGAAATCCTGCGGGTCCTGGTCGTAGCGCTGAATCGCCGCGAACGTATGCTTCAGGCAGTAGTCGGGATTGTAAATGGAAGAAGGCAAAAAGTTGATAAAACGTTTTACGCCGCGGGGCAGCACTTCCGCGCTTCGGCGTATGGCCGCGATGCGCGCCGCCCGGTCAAGAAAAGAATGCATGCCGGTTCTGCGCGCCACGTCGAACAATTCGAACGGGTTAAAAGGAGCTTCGCCCGGAGCCGCGCGCAGCAAGAATTCGTAGGCGACGACGTCTTCTTCCTCGTTGACGATCGGCTGAAGGAAACTCGTGAACTTTTCCTGCGTGATGATGTCGACCATGCCCATATTTTGAAACCTTGCGGCGATCTGCGAAAACGGAAGCCAAGGCAGCATCTCCGGCGTATCGCTTTCCCCGCAAATTTTGACTTGAAGCGGATCGGTCCATTCGACGGGCAGGCTGTTCAGCCATTCCGCCATTTCCAAAAATTGTTCTTTGCTCGTATATGAGAAAAAGAGAACGCCGCTTTCGTACCCGTTCCGCCCGGCTTTCCAATTCCGGTCTTCGACCAAACGGTTGAGCATCTCGGTGACGGGACGCAAATAAATGGTTCCCCAATCTTCGATCGGTTTGACCGGCTGACAGCTGCTGCATATATGCTCCATGAAGGAACCCCCTAAAACTTATGATTAACGATTTTCCACTCCGACAAAAACAGTTCGTTTAACCTAGGCAGCAAGCTGTACAATCCTTTCCTATTACCCAGCTACCTCTTTTTAGAATCGGTTCTTTCGACTTAATTTTTAATGATTTTCCTGAATTTAAAAATAATTTTGCACAATCTTCATGAAAAAAAGCTCCGACTCGCCGGTTTGCGGCGGTTCGGAGCTCTTATCGAAACAACATAGGCGAAGCCGGGACTTAACCTTCCCAAACTTCCACTTCATGCTTGCTTTTCGCATATTCGGCGCGCGTAGGCGTAATCTCGATCACCACGTAGTTCGGGTCGTCCGGCCCTTCCAGCCACTGCTCGAACGTATCGTGCCACAGCTTTTTGCGCAGCTCTTCGTCACGCGTGATTTTCGCCGTGCCTTCGATCTGCACTTCGTCCTGCGTGCCGCCTTGTTCGAAGCCGAGCAGCAGCGCCACGTTCGGGTTTGCTTCCAGTTCTTCGACCTTATGCGTTTTGGCGCTGGTGACCAGGTAGACGGTCATTCCTTCATTAAATACCGTCATGTAACGAACCTTCGGACGGCCGCCTTCGACCGTAGCGAAAGATCCGAAGCGGTTGCGTTCCAGCGTTTCCGTGATTTTGCTTTCGAGTTGTTGTTGGTCCATGATGTAAAGCCTCCCGTGTCGTAAAGTTGGAATCCCGTTGTGCATAATAGTAAGTACCCGAATAGATGAAAGTGAACCTTCGAGCGCGGCGAAACCTCTCTTTTCTGGACAGTCTTCTTTTTAAAAGCTATAATGACACCGAAGCAACCCGAAAATTTCATAACCCCCGGGGGGTGTCGGAAGAACGGCCGGCTGAGAGTGTATCCCAACAGATACTGACCCTTATACCTGATCTGGGTAATGCCAGCGTAGGAACGTTTAGCGGAAACGCCTTTTCGACCATATCCCGAGAAGCAGCCGCAGTTGGTATCGACGTTACGCGTCCCGGAATCCGGGACGCTTTTTTGCGTTCCGGCGGGCTTGAAGCAACGGGCAATACGGTTTGAAGGAGACATGAAAGCATGATGGGCACACAAAAGGGGAACAGAAAAAGAATGAAGTGGCTGGCTCCGATCGCGGCGCTGATGCTGGCGGTTACGGCCTGCTCGGGCGGAAACGGCGGAGGCGGGGCAACGTCCGGAACCGGCGGCGAGTCGACGGCGGAGGAAACGGGCAATACGGCGGAACTGCGCGACGTCAGCGTCGTGCTGGACTGGACGCCGAACACCAACCATACCGGCCTTTACGCGGCGGTCGATCAAGGCTTTTACGAAAAAGAAGGCTTGAACGTCAGTATCTTGCAGCCGGGCGCGGGCGGCGCGGATCAGATGGTCGCTTCCGGCGAAGTGCCGTTCGGCATCAGCTATCAGGAAAGCATCACGCAGGCGCGGGTGCAAGGCGTTCCGCTCGTCTCGCTGGCTGCGGTCATTCAACATAATACGTCCGGCTTTGCCGCTCCGACGGATCGCAACATCAAATCGCCGAAAGACTTCGAAGGCAAGCGTTACGGCGGCTGGGGCTCTCCGGTCGAGGAAGCCGTGATGAAGTCGATCATGGATCAGGAAGGCGCGGACGTGTCCAAGGTGGAAAATATCAATATGGGCGACGCCGACTTCTTCACTGCCGTGAAGCGCGATATCGACTTTGCCTGGATCTTCTACGCGTGGACGGGCATCGAAGCGGAACTGCGGAACGAGCCGATCGATATGCTATACGTCAAAGACTATTCCGACAGCCTCGACTACTATACGCCCGTGATCGCCACGAACGAAAAGCAGATCGCGGACGATCCGGAGCTGGTCAGATCCTTCATGAAAGCAACGGCCGAAGGCTACCAATACGCGATCGACCACCCTGCCGAAGCAGCCGATATCCTGATCAAAGCCGTGCCGGATCTCGATCCGGAGCTCGTCAAAGCCAGCCAGGAATGGCTCAGCCCGAAATATCAGGACGACGCGGCGCAGTGGGGCCGGCAAAAGCCCGAAGTGTGGAAAAACTACGGCGAGTGGATGAGTTCGCAGAACCTGCTGGAAGGCGACTTCGACTCTGCGAAAGCTTTCACCAACGACTACTTGCCTGCCGCAGACGGTAAATAAGAGTTTGCGGCGGACGGAGGTCAGTGGATTTTCTCCAGCATTAGACTATCTCTTATAAAAGGAAGGTTGATCATTCATGGCTACGACTCTGCTCAGCATTCAAGTGATTCCGAAAACGCCCAACGGCGAGGATTCGATTCCTTACGTCGACAAAGCGATCGAGGTCATTCAACGCTCCGGCGTCAAATACGAAGTGCATGCGCTGGAAACAACGCTCGAAGGCGAACTGCCCGAACTGCTGGAGATCGTGCGGCAGATGCATGAAGCGTTGACGGAAGCCGGCGCGCCGAGCGTCATTTCCCAGATCAAAATCGCGCATTACCCGAGTCCGGACGGCATCAGCATGGAGCGTCTGACGGCCAAATACCGTCCATGACGCGCTCGACGCTCAATCAATGGTTCCGCTCCGCGTGGCCGCCCTTTGTGGCGGTCCTCTTGTTTTTAACGGCCTGGGAGGCGGCGGTGCGCTTCTTCGGGATCGAGGCATGGATCTTGCCTTCGCCGTCCGTGATCGCGCAGGAAGCGTCCAACAGCGCGTCGTCGCTATGGATGCACACGCTGTCCACGCTTCAATTGACGCTGATCGGCTTCGCGATCGGTTCGACGTTCGGGCTGCTGGTCGCGTGCGCGCTGCATCTGGTCCCGCTGCTCAAGTCGGCCCTCTATCCCCTGCTGATCTTGAGTCAAAACGTTCCGACCATCGCGCTCGCGCCGCTGCTGATGATCTGGTTCGGGTTCGGCCTGCTGCCGAAAATCATCGTGATCACGCTCGTCTGCTTTTTCCCCGTGGCCGTATCGACGATGGACGGCTTCGCGCAAACGGACCGCACCATGCTGAACTATATGCGCATGATCGGAGCGAAACGCACGCAGATTTTCCGCAAATTGGAGTTCCCGCATGCCCTGCCTTCGATGTTCTCCGGCCTGCGCATCGCCGCTACGTACAGCGTCATGGGCGCCGTGATCGCGGAATGGATCGGCGCGCAAAAAGGCATCGGCTACTATATGATTCTGCAAAAATCGGCTTTCCGCACCGATCGGATCTTCGCGGCCATCGTCATTATCGTCGTGCTCAGCCTGCTGCTGTTCCTGCTGGTGACGCTGATTGAGCGGCTGGTCGTTCGGGGAGGACGGCGCGGCGAAAGCTCGGAAGGAGGAGAAAGCAGATGAACGATACCCCCGTTAAGTTGGAACTATCCGACCTGCGCAAATCGTTCGGCAGCAAACGCAAACCGCTGCCGGTGATCGGCGGCGTCTCGCTTCAAGTACGCAAAGGCGAGTTCGTCAGCCTGATCGGACCTTCCGGCTCGGGGAAAAGCACGCTTTTCCACCTGATCGGCGGTCTGCTGAAGCCCGACTCCGGCGAGATCCGGCTGGACGGTCGCGTCATCAACGGCGAGCGCGGCCATATCGGCTATATGCCGCAGCAGCCTGCGCTGTTCCCGTGGCGCAGTATTGAAGACAACGTCGTGCTCGACCGCGAGGTGAACGGCGCTCCGCGCCGCGAATCGCTCGAAGAAGCCAGACGTTGGATGGAACGTGCCGGACTGGCCGGATTCGAAAAAGCGTACCCGCACACGCTGTCCGGCGGCATGCAGCAAAGAGCCGCGTTCGTGCGCTCCCTGCTCAGCCCGCATGAACTGATGTGCCTGGACGAGCCGTTCAGCGCTTTGGATGCTTTTACCCGCAGCGAGATGCAGGCTTGGTTGTTGGACATCTGGGAAGAAACGCGCCGCTCCGTCCTGTTCGTCACGCATCATATCGAAGAAGCTTTGCTGCTGTCCGATACGATCTACGTGCTGTCCGGCCGGCCTTCCGAAGTGATGCGTCGCATCGAGGTTCCTTTCCCGAGACCAAGGCGCGAAGAGATTACGGAAACGCCGGAGTTTCTGTCGCTGCGCCGCGAGCTGACGAATCTAATGAAAGAAGAACAGCGCAAAAGCACCGGAATGCCGAGCGCACGCCAAAACTGAATTTCGCCTAAGGAGGAAAACCGTCCGCCATGCCTGCCGCCGATACGAAATCCGGGAACTACGGATTAGCCGATACCCATATTCATTTGGAAAAATACGAACCGGAACAAATCGCCGCTATGCTTGAAGAGTTCCGGGCTGCCGACGGCGAGTTCGTCGTCGCCGTCTCGATGGACCTCGAATCCGCCCGTCGAACCCGGCAGCTGGCCGAACAATATCCGCATCTTGTTCGCCCGGCCTACGGGTTTCATCCCGAACAGCCGCTACCGTCCGCCGAAGACGAAGACGCACTGTTTGGCTGGATGGAAAAGCAAGCCGCGTTATCCGTCGCATCGCCCGAGTCCAAGCTGTCCTTCTCCCGCATGACCGCCGTCGGCGAAGTCGGACTGCCTTACTACGCCCGGCTCGAAGCTAAAGAACGCGGCGAGACGTTGGACGAAGCCGGATATATCCGTCTACTTGAACGCTTCATCATCTTCGCAGCCAAGCATAACCTTCCCGTCATTCTGCACGCCGTCTACGAAGACGCCGACACCGCTTGCGATCTGCTGGAACGCCATCGCGTCAAGCGCGCCCATTTCCACTGGTTCAAAGGTTCGGAATCGACGGTCAACCGAATGATCGCAAACGGCTATTGCATCTCGTTCACGCCGGATCTCCTTTACGAAGAAGAAATCCGCACGCTGGCCCGCCTTTATCCGACCCATTTGGTCATGACCGAAACCGACGGCCCTTGGCCCTTCGAAGGTCCTTTTGAAGGCCGAACCACCCATCCGTCCATGACCGAAGCGGTATGTCGCGAGTGGGCGAAGCTGCATGGTTTGACGCAACAAGATGCCCGACGCCAATTGATCCAGAACGCTCGGCGGTTTTATGGTCGTCATTCTTTGAAGATTGACTAGAATCCTGTTCGCGAAAGAGCCGAAGTGCGGAGGGAGAAATTCATAGCATATGCTTCCGAAGTGCATTTCTTCGAAATGCTTCACAAGTCGCTGTCTCACCCGGAAAGTTGAATTGGATTTGAATAAGGATATTTCCGGGTTCAAAGGCCAACACTCCAAGTGTGTTACCGTAGGTTTTCTTTGAAAACCTATATTTCACTGAATTTCTCCCTCCGCTTACCATTCTTTCGGAACACAACTACAAATTCGTACAAAAAAGACGATTCCGTCTACAAAACGGAATCGTCTTTTTTACAAGCTAACAGCAGGCACTCCCTGCTAGGCTTTTAAGAAAAATGCACGTGCAAAAACAAACCTGCATTTTAAATTGCTATTTGCAGCCTGTCCTTAACCTTGCCCTTTCCTACCTACCCCCAAGCAGAAAGTGACGTAGGGGCGGAGGGAGGTGTCGTGTAGAAACGAAGTGTTCGCCTTTGAAATTGGAAAATCAACCTTTTAATAAGATGATAAAAATTTTCCAATTTCAACACGCGATCGAAACGACACCTCCCGCAGCCCCCGCTCCTACTAAACTTTCTCCAATACCCCTTTAACCAGTCCAACGAAGTTCTCGCGAACGCGCGCCGCGACTTCGATAACTTCTTCGTGGTTGAGCGGTTGGTCAAGAATGCCGCAGGCCATGTTGGTCAGGCAGGAAATGCCCAGCACCTTCATGCCGCCGTGTACGGCTACGATAGCTTCCGGAACGGTCGACATGCCCACCGCGTCGCCGCCGAGCGTTCGAATCATGCGGATTTCCGCAGGCGTCTCGTAAGCGGGACCCGTCCACCACGTGTATACGCCTTGTTGAAGGCCGATGCCTTGTTCTTTTGCGACTTCTTGCGCCAGTGCGCGCAGTTCGGGATTGTACACCTGCGACATGTCCGGGAAACGAACGCCCAGTTCGTCGTTGTTCGGTCCGATCAGCGGGTTGTTGGCAACCAGGTTGATGTGATCGGTAATGAGCATCAGATCGCCCGGATTGAAGCTTGTATTGACCGCGCCGCAAGCGTTGGTCACGATCACAGTCTCCACGCCGAGGGCCTTCATCACGCGAACCGGGAACGTAACTTCCGGCAGCGTATAGCCTTCGTAGTAGTGGAAACGGCCTTTCATCGCGACAACGGTTTTGCCTTTCAATTGTCCGATCACCAGCTCGTTGGCGTGGCCGACCGCTTCCGACTTGGCAAAGTACGGGATTTCGGCATATGGAATCACGACCGCGTTTTCGATCTCGTCCGCAAGCGTACCCAGACCCGATCCCAGAATCAGGCCGATGGTCGGTTGGTGCTGCGTTTTACCCGTGATAAAGTCGCGGGCTTCCAAAATTTCTTGTGTTTTTTGCATGATGAATCCTCCTTGGATGGTGACTTCACGAACGACGTGCCGCTGCAAGGCTTCGACGAATACGAATCCCGCCAAGCGGCTCGCCCAGGGCGTGTACGCAAACCTCTGAAAACCGAAAAGATTTTTAGCGGGTTTGCGTACACGCCCTCAACCAGTTTACCGGGAGAAGCGTTGCGTGTAAACTGCGGCTTCTCCCGCTTGCTCCATACTTGTCTTCAATGAAATTTTTCTAATCAAGATTTCATATTCTGCCTGCTGGAGATCGGGTAAAATTCAAGCAAGGATATACGTGCAAGCCGCACCCGAGACGAAACGCGGCAGCCCGACGCCCCGTATACCTTTCATCGCCGGAGCATCTATCGGATGCGGCGCTCACACCCAAGGAGGAAAATGATATGTTCAAAAAAATTGTAGATAAAATTGTCCATTCCGCGTCAAGTTCCAGCCACAAACGAGGGTCGAGCAGCCATCGAAGCCGCCGTTACCGCGGCTCCAGCAGCGATCGCCCCAGATACTCGCGCTCCTCGTCTTCCAACCATAAACACGGCGGATACGGACGTCACGGTCATTCCTACTATAAAAGAAAATCCGGAAGCTCCAGTTGATCCGCAGCAGCAGCGGCAGCTTGTACGCCGGCAGCGCAAACAGGCCGTTCTCCTCGTCGCAATGACGAAGGGAACGGCCTGTTCGTGCGTGCAAACATGAACGATCAATCGTTACGAAGGACATCTAGGCTCTCACTAATCGCCTTCTGCGCTTCGTCCGTGTCCGCAAAAGGCGTATCCAAGCGCAGCAAACGGCGCAGCAGCCCTTTCGTCCGTGCCGATAAATCCAATTCGTCCTCCCATGAAGGCTCGCCCGATTCCGGCAGCGGCACAGGCATGCTTTTACCTGCCGCAAAAGCCGCTCCCCGACCACGCGGATACGAGACCGAATGCGAGCTCGGCGAGTGTTGCAGGAGCTTTGAAGCAGGAGAAATCCCTTCGCCCGGCGGCGCATACCCGGAGTACAGCATATAAAGCAGCAAATGCCCCGCGTCCTCCAGATCCGAGTAGATTCGGGCCGGCATCCGTCCTTCAATCAAAGAACCGTCAGGCGCCTTGACCTCATCTTCGCCGATTCGACGCGCCAGTCCGAAATCGATCAGATGAATGCCCTTTTCGTCCATCATCACATTAGGGATGCGGATATCGAGGTGAACGTAGCCGCGGGCATGCACATAGCCGATCAAATCCAGCAGTTCCAGCGCCCAACGCAAGCAATCCGCTTCGTCGAACACTCGCTTTTCCTCGAAAATCAGATCTTCCAGCGTTCGCCCCCGTATATAATCCGCCGCCAGCCAGTCTCTTTTTCGATATGTAAAAAAGTCTTTGCAGCGCGGAATGGACGGATGTTCCATCGCCAGCAGCGCATCGCGTTCCCGCCTCAGCAGCAGCCCCGCCAAGCGGCGCCGACTCGGCTTGGCCTGCTTCAGCGCTACCTCCTGGCCGTCCTGCCGATCGATGCAGCGATAGCTCAGACCGTAACTGCCCATGCCGAGCAGCTCGGCTACTTCGTAACGCTCGCCGATCCGTTGACCGGGTTGCACCGGATAATCGCGCCAGGCGCGGATGAATTCTTTGATGGATTGAAGCATCCTGCACTCCTTCATGCGGCTGTGCCGATTGTGATCGAACCCGGCACCTCCGCTTCATATGCTGCTTATTGTTTATTAAAGCCTTTGTTCTCCAAAAACGAACGCAGTTGCAAGCGCGACGGGTTCGTTAATTTGGCGGCCATTTGCTCCGACCATGAAGATGTTCGCTGGCCGTTCGTGCGCGCCGTGATATAACGGACCGACGTCTCGTCGTAAGCCTGTACGCCGCGCTCGTTTTGTTCAACATGGTAACCGTTCATATGCAATACGGCTTCCTGCGGAAGGCGCGGGCGCAGGCCGGCACCATGGTTCGGGTCCGGATAGCCCACGCACATCCCGAAGACCGGATAGACGTAGTCCGGCAGGCCGAGCAGATCCGAGACCGTTTCGATCTGACTGCGAATGCCGCCGATATACACGATGCCCAGTCCCAGCGATTCCGCAGCCACGGCCGCGTTTTGTGACGCCAGCGCCACATCGACCGTTGCGACGACAAAGTTTTCGACGGCTCCCTCGTAGGAAGCTGCGACCGGTTGATGCGTCTCGGCTGCTTTTTTCAATCGGGAGAGGTCTGCGCACCACACCAGGAATACCGGACACTCCTGAATATAGGCCTGATTTCCCGCGCATTCGGACAGCTTATTTTTCAAGTCGGGATCGGTAACCGCCACAACGCTGTACGCCTGAACGTTGCTGGAGCTGGACGCCATTTGCCCGGCAGCCACAATCGCTTCAAGCTGCTCCTGCGAAACGGGCTGATCCGTATATTTGCGAACGGAGCGGTGATTCATCAACAGGGAGATCGTATCGTTCATCGAAATGCCTTCTTTCCGTATGGAATCTGCAAAACCTCGGTACGAACTTTTGCTTGGCGCATGTTCGCGTCGTTTCTATTATGAAACCCCGATGCGGTCCTTGCAAGAGATGCCAGATCGCATATCTGTCCCTCTGCTTCCGAAACGCAAAAAAGGCTCCGACTTCAAGCATGAATCCCGTTTCGGATCGATGCTTGCGACGGAACCTTTTCTGCCTTCTCCGATTCTTATTCGCCATACCCAAAGTAAATGCCACGCTCCTTCTTCTCCGATAACGGCTTATTAGAAAGCGCATTCATAAAATCAGGCCTGAATGAATCATGGCTGGGGTCGTAGTCTAACGGTTCAAGCGACGCATGTTCACTGCTTGGCTCATCCGTTTCCCGAACGAGCATTCCCGAAGGATCGCGCAATGCCTGAATGAGCGCGAAAGCGGCGGTAAACGGCAAATGTTGCTGGACTGCCCGGCGGCTTCTGCTCATTCCTTTTCCTCCTCACGTGATCTTAAGCGACATCATGGTTGAGCTTTTTGTATATTTAACGTTTGTTGCAGGCTTTGACTCACGCTTTATGGAAATTACAGGGTAAAAATTTAAAAACGCTGACACATGTTCGTCAAAAAGAGATTCGGTATTACGGTTAAGGAAGTAGGCATCACCTTGTGAAAGCCTATCCCTCTACCCACGGATTGCGCACCTCGCGGAAAGCTTCGACCGACTTGGTGAGTGTGCCGCCGTTTTGTTCAAGCACCCTTGTATAATTGCGTAGCAGCTTGGTGAATGGAGACTGGCTGTTGGTTCGGATTTGCTTCTGATACGCCGCTTTCGCTTCAGGATCGATCTTGCGCGTCTCGTAATCGAACAGAGGCACGTTATCCGTACCGTACAGCACGATATACAGCGATTGATCGTACATCTGCTGCACGACGGCCGTTTCCGGCGTCTTCGGGTAGCTTGCCAAATAGAGGCTTTGGCGTTCGGCTCTCTCCGTCAGTTCTTCCCAGCTTACGATCAGTCCCGCATCCTTGGTCAGTTCGCTGATCGTTTCGTCCGAACGAATCTTGAGATAATCGGCGTAACGGTCGGTCGTTCGCGAGGCTTGCTTCATGTAACGCAAATAATCGATTTTCGGGAAAAAGTAGCCTTCGGTCGAGTCGAGCACGTAGCCGTTGTTCTCGATCTCCGCCAGCAGCTTATCCGCTTGAGCGTTGCCCGTGCGCGTTCCTTTTTTCCAATCGCCGTAAATGCCGTCCGTGTTCATGAGCGCATCCTGAATCGGCTCTCGGCTCAATGCTTCTTCCAAGCCCGGCAAACGCTTATTCTGTACCGCCTCCAGACGGCGCAGCCAGACGGTCACGGATGTCGGGGATGAAGATGTCGCGTTTTTTTCGATATAATTCCACATTCCGGACACGTCGCTTTTGGCGGATGCGGCATTGAAACCGGAAGGCGCAGCCGCAGCTTCAACGCGTTCTGCCGGCAGAATCGAACCGGTCAGAGCGGTCATCAGCGCCATGGCAGCCAAGGCCGGGATTTTTTTGCGGGTACGATTTTTCGCTTCGTTCATCAAAAGCCCTCCTCGGAATATGAACCACTGTGCAAACGAGTTTCATGTAAACGAATTCAAGATCTTTTGCCTATATACGCGCCAATTCGAAAATGGACTCGGAAATTCGAAAATTTTATGCGAAATACGAAAATAGAGATAACAAAAAGCGACGTTAGGAGCTAAAACTCTTCACGTCGCCCGCTTACTTGTATTCCCCTGTCAACACTAAAGGCAAGGTTACGCTCCCCTGAGATTTCGTACCCAAACCGTGTACGAAGTCTCCAACGGAATCGCACCTAAAGCGCGTGCGTTTCAGGAAACCGTAATCCTCTAATTAAGAGTTGACAAGCTTCTATTTTACCGATTCAGCTTCACTCGTTGCAAGCGCAGCGCGTTCAGCACAACCGAGACGGAGCTGAACGCCATCGCCGCTCCGGCCAGCCACGGCGCGAGGAAGCCCATGGCCGCAATCGGAATGCCGATCACGTTATAGCCGAGCGCCCAGAACAGGTTTTGGCGAATATTGTCCATGGTGCGGCGGCTCATCAGGATCGCATCGGCGACGCTGTTCAGATCGCCGCGCATCAATGTGATATCCGCGGCTTCCATCGCCACGTCGGTGCCTGTGCCGATCGCCATCCCGGTATCCGCTGTCGCCAGCGCCGGTGCATCGTTGATGCCGTCTCCGACCATGGCGACCTTGCGGCCGGCTTTTTGCAGTTTTTTCACTTCTTCGGCTTTGCCTTCCGGCAGTACTTCGGCCAGTACATCCTGCTCGCGAATACCGGCTTGGACCGCGATCGCGCGTGCGGTTGCCCGATTATCGCCAGTAATCATGATGACGCGCAGTCCCGTTTCATGCAGGCGGCGAATCGCTTCCGGCGACGATTCTTTGAGCGTATCCGCTACGGCCACCACGCCCGCCAATTGGCTGCCGATCGCGACCAACATCGCCGTTTTCCCTTCGTTTTCGAGGCGTTCCATATCCGCCAATGCGGAAGCCGCATCGACATTTCGCTCTTGCAGCAAACGGCGCGTACCGACCAGAAGCTCACGGCCGGATACGACAGCCGTAATTCCGTAACCGGGTAGCGATTCGAAACTTTCCGCTTGAGGCATCGCAATGCCGCGTTCGCCGATTCCGCGCACTAGTGCTTCAGCCAAAGGATGTTCGGACGCATTTTCCGCCGCTCCGACGAGTGCCAGTAGCTCGTTTTCCTCTGTGCGATACGCAATGACATCGGTCAGTTCGGGTTTGCCCTTCGTCACCGTGCCCGTTTTGTCCAAAACGATCGTATCCACGCTGCGCGCGGTTTCGAGATGTTCGCCGCCTTTGAACAGAATGCCGAACTCGGCCGCGCGGCCGGAGCCTGCCATGATCGAAGTGGGCGTAGCCAAGCCAAGCGCGCACGGACAAGCGATAACCAGCACCGCGATCGCTTTTTCCAAAGCACCCGAGAAATTGCCGGAATCGACCGCGAAATACCAGATCGCGAAGGTCACGATCGCAATCCCCACGACGATCGGCACGAAAATTCCGGAGATCACGTCGGCCATGCGTTGGATGGGAGCCTTCGACCCTTGAGCTTCTTCCACGACGCGCACGATCTGTGCCAGCGCGGTGTCGCGTCCGACCTTCGTCGCTTGAACGAGCAGCGATCCGTTTTTGTTGATCGTGGCTCCGGCAACCGACGAACCCGGCTCTTTGCCGACGGGAAGGCTTTCGCCGGTCAGCATCGATTCGTCGACGGAAGAGCGGCCTTCGGTCACGACGCCGTCCACCGGAATTTTCTCGCCCGGACGAACCCGCACGATATCGCCGACCGCGACTTCTTCGACCGGAATCTCCTTTTCCGCGCCGTCGCGAATCACGATGGCCGCCTTCGCTTGAAGCCCCATCAGGCTGCGAATAGCATCGGACGAGCGGCCTTTCGCTCTGGACTCGAACCATTTGCCGACCAGTACCAACGTGATCAGCACCGCGCTCGTTTCGAAGTACAACTCCGGCATGCCGTGACCCGCCATGTTCATCGCGCCGTGTCCGGCAGCATCGCTCGGGGTACCGCCGCCGATTGCCCACTGAACAGATAGGTACAGACTGTAAAAGTAAGCGGCAGACGTTCCCAGCGCGACCAGCACGTCCATGTTGGCACTGCCGTTACGCAGCGCTTTATAAGCGCCGACGTAGAACTGCCAACCGATAATGAGCTGAACCGGCGTGGCGAGGGCGAGCTGGAACCAAGGATTCATGAAAATCTCCGGTACGTAAATGAACGAAGTGAACGAGAAATGTCCGGCCATCGCCCAGAGCAGAGGCAGCGAAAGCAGCGCGGAGATGATCAGCTTGGTCAAGCGTTTACGATCTTCGCCGCCGCGATCGCGTTCTTCGCCCTCCTGCTTCAGCTTCGCCCCGTAGCCGAGCTGCTGGACTTTGCGCATGATATCCCCGGAATCGAGCGCACCCGGCGAGTATTCCACGTGCGCAGTCTCCAGGGCAAGATTGACGCTGGCGTTCAGGACGCCGGGCATCCGGTTCAAGCCTTTTTCGATCCGGGCCGAACAAGCGGCGCAGGTCATTCCGGTGATATCGAAGTCCGAGGCGTCCTTGACCGTGCCGTAACCGAGCGATTCGATCTTGCGTTCGATCTCGGCGATGTCCGTTTCTTTCGGATTATAATCGACGGATGCTTTTTCCAGCGCCAGATTGACGTTGGCTGCGGCGATGCCTGGCATCCGGTTCAAGCCTTTCTCGATGCGGTTCGAGCAGGCTGCACAGGTCATGCCGCTGATTTGCAGAGTAGCTTGTTGGGTGCGGGCATTAGGCGGCGTTGGTGAATCCGGTGCCTGTGTTCGGGTAGACATGGGGGCGACCTCCTTTTTGATTTATAATATACCCCATAGGGGTATGTTTCACAGCTGAGAAAAGGCCGATTTCGGCCTTGAGCAATCTTGAAAAGCGTTCGGAAGGTGCCGGCCGGGATTACTCCCGCTGCTCGCCTTGATTGGATGCCGATCCGCGATGTCGCAGGATTTTACTTTTAACGGATCGATATAACGCTTAAAAGCAAAAATCGGCTGTTTGCAAATTCTAACGGAACGAGGCGACGCTTAGCCGAGAAAATCGTTCCTTTTTGTTGGATTTGAGCCTTATTTGGACGTCTAAGCGTTTCTACGATCCGTTACGTTTGAAAGCTGATGCAAATCAGGCGTTTAACGGACATGCGATCCTTTAAAATTCGGACGCCGGAACGGCAGTTTGTTGAATCGAAAAAAGCTGCCGGCAAACAGAAAAGTCCGACGAGTTGACAAAGTGCTGGGATTGGCTCGACGGACTTGATGCGGCACGGATTAAACGATGTCGTAGCCTTGGTCTTCGATTGCCGCTTTGACCGCGTCGAGGCTGACCGTAGCTTCATCGTAGGAGACGTCTACGGTTTTCGCGCCGAGATCGACCGTGCCTTGCGCTCCGGCTTCTTTTACCGCGCCTTCGACGGCTTTGACGCAGTGGTTGCAGGACATGCCTTCGACGTTAAGGGTTGTAGTTTGCATGGATGGTTCCTCCTTGGGGAATGGGATTTTAAAAGCTTTCATCTAAAGTTGCTGATGAAAAATTGCGAACATTTTAAATCTTCGTAACCCTGATTGAAATCGCTCCTCAGATACCTTTTGTTGCAAGTTGAACCGTCTTGCAACAAAAGCTTTGATCAAAGTCGCTAAGTGGAAGGTTACGAATATTTTAGAATGTTTATAATCCTTATCGGAATCGCTCCTTGGATACCTTTTGTTACAAGCTAAACCGTCTTGCAACAAAAGCCTTCGTCAAAGTCGCTAATTGATGATTATAAACATTTTCACTTCAATAATTTATTCACCGTAATCAACAATTCGTCAATCACTTCAGTCTCTCCTGCCTCGATCCGTTCGACTACGCAGCTTTTCATATGGCCTTCGAGCAAAAGGCGACCGACGCTGTTGAGGGCGGATTGGGCGGCGGCGATCTGGTTGAGAACGTCGTCGCAATACGTATCCTTTTCGATCATGCCTTTGATGCCGCGGATTTGGCCTTCGACGCGGTTCAGCCGGGAAACGAGATTGCTTTTCGTCGCTTCGGAATGATGACTTTTACGCGGCAGCTTACCATCTTCTCCAGGCGTATGACAGTGCTCGCCTTCCGAAACCGGCTCCACCTTCTTCTGAATCGTCATAGGTCCACTCCCTTCTTGGATGTATGAGTCCACCTTATATCTGCCACCATTCTAATATACCCCCATAGGGTATGTAAAGAGCTTTTAGATATTTCTTTGGCTACAGCACATAATTGTGATCAGAATATGAAATTTTTAATCTTCTTTCCCTTACCTACTCCCCCTCAAAAAGAAATCTTGCGAGGGACGACCTAGCGGAGGGAGAAATTCAGTGAGACAGAGGCTTTCATGGAAAGCCTCCGGTAACACCGGCTGAAGTGTTGGCCTTTGAGCGCGGAAAGCCGTAGGCTTTCTGCGCGAGACAGCGTTCTGAACGAATTTCTCCCGCAGCGCCTCCCTCGCCAATTTCTCTTTGTCCCCCTCTTTTTTCCTGCTACAATGAAGGTCGGACTTCACAGCTAAGGAGCGAATACGATAATGGCGCAACTTTTTTTCAAATACGGGGCAATGAACAGCGGGAAATCGATCGAGATCCTGAAGGTCGCCCATAACTACGAGGAACAAAACAAAAACGTGCTGATCTTCACCTCCGGCATCGACGATCGCGACGAGGTCGGCCATGTCTCTTCCCGAATCGGGATGAAGCGCGAAGCGATTCCGGTGTACGCGAACACGAACCTGTACAACGAAGTGAAAAACTATCAAGGCCAAAAGATCAGCTGCGTGCTGTTCGACGAAGTGCAATTTGTCACCAAGGAGCAAGTGCTGCAAATGACGCAAATCGTGGACGAGCTGAACATCCCGGTCATGGGCTTCGGTCTCAAAAACGACTTCCGCAACGAATTGTTCGAAGGCAGCCAGTACATGCTTTTATATGCGGACAAAATCGAGGAAATGAAAACGATTTGCTGGTTCTGCGAGCGCAAAGCCACGATGGCGCTGCGCGTCGACGAGAACCGCAAACCGCTTTACGACGGCGAACAGATCCAGATCGGCGGCAACGACCGTTACTTCCCCGTTTGCCGCAAATGCCACGCCAACCCGCCGCTTTAAGCCGATCCATCCCGAAAAATAGATAGGCCAGCGTTCTTCTTCCGAAGAGAATGCTGGCCTTTTGCCGTAAAATGAACTTTTTGCCCGATACCCCCTACCCGTACCTCTTTCTTTTTTTCCAAGACATATAAGGCACAGATCAATCGATCCCCGCGGTTCCAGCTTTTCCGTGTCCGGAGCTTATTGAGTCGTCGGCTGTACGTCTGTCACGCGATTCTGCCGAAGCTCCCGATACAACGAACCGACCATCCATAACAGCAGCCCCACATTCGCATAAACGACCGCCAATCCCGTATATGTTCCGATTGCTCCCGCCTGCACCATCCACAGATTGGCGGTTACGCTCAGGCTAAGCAAGATCGCCGGAACTCTCCATTTGCGATCATAAAGACAGACGAAGATCGACAGGACCAGTGCAGGAACGCTATAACGTTCGTGAATCTCGGTCGGCAGCATGAAAAAGGCGAAATTGACGAGTGCGGCGCTTTTGAGCAGCGACGGAGCATTCAGACGACTTTTCCATAAATAAACAGCCGTGAACGCGACGAACAGCGCAAGCAGCAGAAAACCGGCCGAGCGCAGCGTAAGAAAGCCGAGAACACGTGTCGTATCCGGCGTGGTCGGCGACGTGCCGATGAAGTAATACCAGATGTTCATCGCGTTCATCGTCACCTGCGGATACATGCCGACGGCGCTGAGATAAGCTCCTTTTACCATCGCCCGAAGACCGCCTGACATCGCGAAAAATACCGTTGTTGCGCCCGCGATGCCTGCAAAACCTGCTGCGAACAGCGCCAGCGAACGAACGCCTTGCCGATCGGCCAAGCGTCGCAGGAAATAAATGCCCAGCACGGCCAGCAGCGTCACGGCCTGAAACTTGCTCAGCAGCGCCAGCGCAAACAATACGCCCGCAAGCAAAGGGAGATTCGGCAGCACCAGCAGCGTCGCGGCCATCAGCATGCCGTGCAGCATATCGACCTGCCCCCAAGACGCGCTGCCGAAGATCAAGGCCGGATTCAAAGCCAGCAGCGCCAGTACGAATAATCGGCTGCGCGTGCGTCCCAGGGAGCGGGTCAAAGGCAGAGCGGCGGCGAGCAGAATCAGATCAAGCATGATCAGCACGCCTTTAAAAGAAAGTTCCCCCGCCGTCGGCACGATCCCGAACCATCCGACCGCTTCGCGATAAAGATCCATCAGCAGCAGGAAAATCGGCGGATAGTTGATGTTGCTTCCTTCGATATATACGCTTGCCAATCCGCGCTGCCGCACCTGCTCCATCCAGTCGACGAAAAGCTGCTGGTCGCTCATGAAGCCTCCGTGCGGTAAAGCGACAATGAAGCGGATTCCCGCGGCAGCGACGCCTAGCAGCACGATCCAGATCATGAATGCCCGGTCGGATAAAACCTTTCGTCGCTCCTCCTGTTTTCGCATCGTTCGCTTCCTCCCTGCTTCTGTCGAACCGCGCTTTATCGCGGCATTCGAATCGACGGCGATGCCGCGAATCCCGGCAGCGTTCGAATTCGGTTGATTTGCGCTCATCATAGCATGCCGCCATCGGCCGCTCAACTTCACGTTCGTTGCCGCGAAATTGTGGGAATTGACCGCTATGCTGCTGTGTCAGCCCTCCCCGTTACGGGTAAAACAGGGCAACTCATCCATGTGGAGGTGCAACGTTCATGCAAGGATACCCCAACTCCGGCGCGCCGAATGCAAGCCGTCCCGAAGACCGGTTGCCCGAAGACGTCACTTATCTGCGCACCAAAATCGTCAATGTCGTCATGATCGGCAGGCCGGGAGGCGAATGGGTACTCGTCGATACCGGAATGCCCGGTTCCGCGTCCAAGATCGTAAAGGCGGCTCGCGAACGCTTCGGGCGGGAACGACCCGAGGCGATCCTGCTTACCCACGGACACTTCGACCATACCGGTTCGCTTGATGATCTGCTGGATCTGTTCCCTGACGTCCCTTTATATGCTCACGAACAAGAACTTCCGTTCCTGACGGGAAAAGCGGATTATCCGCCCGGCGATCCCACCGTCGGCGGAGGGCTGATGGCGGCGTCGGCTCCGTTTTACCCGAACAAAGGCATCGATCTCGGAGAGCGCGTTCAGCCGCTGCCTGCGGATGGGAGCGTTCCCTTCCTTCCCGAATGGCGCTGGCTGCATACCCCGGGCCATTCGGAAGGGCATATCTCGCTGTTTCGCAGCTCGGACGGTACGCTGGTGGCCGGGGATGCTTTTATCACGGTGAAGCAGGAGTCCGCACTCGCGGTACTCACTCAGCGCCGAGAGATTCACGGACCGCCCACCTACTTCACGCCGAATTGGGAAGCAGCGCGTACCTCGGTCGCCCGATTGGCCGCTTTACGGCCCGCTTCGGCCATCACCGGCCACGGCGAGCCGATGGCGGGAGCCGAGCTTTCGGAAGGACTCGAGCAGCTAAGCAGCAATTTCGATACAGTAGCGGTTCCCGCGGCAGGCCGTTACGTGGATTCGGCGCATATCGACCCGCCGTCCTGAACCCGTATCTTGCCTGCAACTGCTCGAATCGTTCTTTAAGCAGGCAGTCCGTTATCTTTTATCGAATTTTCAGCTTTGCCTCATTCCCTACTCACTTGCCTTTCATAGACTGGGAGTTAAGAATCGACAAATTCTTAACTTCTGGTCTTTTTCGCATGTTTTTGTCGAATTAAATCGAACAATAAACAATAAAACTCTTTCTTTCGACAAAATAAAATCCAATAAATTCAAAAAAAGCATTAAAAACTCTTTTTAAACGACCGATATACTTATTAACAGAGTTTATTCGACAAAATAAGACCTTTGATACAGGGACGGATTTTTCCGCTCTCTGTCGAGAAGCACGGGAGGCCCACACCATGAAAAATTTGAATGTCCGTTGGAAAATTTTGATCCTCACCTTTGTTTCTGCTCTCCTGCTTGCTGCCGTCGGTTATAGCGGCTACGACGCAACCAAGAAAGTATCCGACGCTTCCGAACGCATGTATAACGAGAACGTCAAAGCGATGGCCATTCTCGACGAAGTACGGGCCAACAATCTATCGATGCAGTCGATTGTCCTTGAAATGATCGTCTCGACGGACGAAAACCAACTGACCATGCTCAAAGACGCCTTGGCCAAGAACGAGGAAGCCAACAATGCTTTCTATGCGCAGTTGGAACAACTGCGTATGTCTGCGGAAATGAAGACGCAATATGACACGTTCCGCACGGTCGTTCCGAACTATCGCTCGGCTCTCGAAGAAGTGGTCGCTTTGGCCGAGAAAAACGACAATGTTCAGGCTTACGCGGTGTTCACCGACAAAGTTCAATCGCTTCGCGAAGAAACGAATCAACTGTTGCAAGGCATCACTACGCTGCAAGCCAACGAAGCCCAAAACAGCAGCGAACAAACCGTCGCTCTCAAAAACGGTTCCCTGCTCCTGATCCTCTCCTTGCTTGCAGGCGGCATCGTGCTTTCCCTGGTCGTCGGTTATCTGATTGCCCGCGCGGTCTCCACTCCGCTTCGCAATATCCAGCAGCTGATGCAAAATGCGGCAAACGGCGATCTCACGGTCCGAGCCGACTATCAATCCCGCGACGAGATCGGGCAGCTGTCGGATTCCTTCAACGGCATGATCGCGGGACTTCGCGGCATCATTCAAAAAGTAGACGAGAGCGCCATGACCTTGTCCGCGTCTTCCGAGCAGCTCACGGCAAGCGCCGAACAGACAGCCGTCGCTTCCGGTCATATCGCTTCTTCTTCCAGCGTTCTGGCTGACGGCTTCGAAACGCAAACTCAAACGGTATCCAGCGTCGCGCACTCGGCCGATCAACTCGCCGACAATATGACCAGCATCCGCGGAGGGAGCGAATCGATTGCCGAACTGGCTGCACGGACAGAGCACTCTGCCAATGCCGGCTTGAGCGAAGTCAACGACGTGCTGCAACAAATCCGGGATATCGACACAAGCGTCGGACATACCGGGGCCGTCATTACCTCTCTGGAACGCCGCATCGAAGATATCGATATGCTCGTCTCCGCGATCCAGCAAGTCGCCAAACAAACGAATCTGCTGGCGCTGAACGCTTCGATCGAAGCCGCGCGTGCCGGTGAAGCGGGAAGAGGTTTCGACGTCGTGGCCCAAGAAATCCGCAAGCTGGCCGAGTCGGCTGCCGAATCGGCTTCGCAAATCACGGAAACGGTTCGTTCCGTGCAAGACGAAAGCCGCAAAGCCGTCGTTTCCATGAACGAAGCTGCAGGTCGCGTGAAGCAAGGCGTCGAAGGCGCCGGACGCGTCTCCGAGTCCTTCTCTTCGATCCAACGCTCGGTCGCGGACGTCTCCGGCCGAATCGGCGAAATCTCCCGCTCCATCGCTTCCGCTTCCGGCCAATCCGTCGAAATCGGCCGCGCGATGCAAAGCATCGGCCGCGTCACCGAACAAGGCGCAGCGGGTCTTCAAGAAGTCAGCGCCGCGAGCGAGGAACAACTGTCCACGATGGAAGAAGTGAACGGCTCCGCCCGTTACCTCTCCCAACTCGCCGAAGACCTTCAGCAAGAAATGACGAAGTTCAAGCTGTAAGCAGACATGGGTCGGCTCCGCGAAACTCCGGCGGAATCGCACCTTTGTCGGACAACCGGCCGAAGCCCGAACCTCAAACTTTAAGCATGTTTCTCGGCCGCGGGCGGAACGCCACCGCCTGCGGGAAAGAGTTCCTTCCCTTTCCCGCGGCCGTTTACCATACACCAAAAACCCCGGCAGATTATATGCCGGGGTTTTGTGCGGTGGAGGAAGTTTGGTTTCGATTGTAAACAGCCGATGGCAGAGGGAAGGTTTGGTGCAGGAGTGACAGATCTTCATCGCAATTTCACCCTGGAATAGTCAGTCACGCTCGCCTTTGAAATCGGGAAGCTTCCTCCATTGCATCTATCCTGCTTCCCGATTGAGACAGCGACCGAAACGAAATCTTCCCGCCGCCCCCAAGGCACTTTACAGCGAACAGGACTTCCCTCAATGCCGCACCCACGGCATCAGAACTCCTGTCTCAGAATCGAATAGAGTTCGGAGTCGTGGAATTCTCCTTTGAAATACATATGCTCCCGCAGCCGACCTTCCCGCTTCATGCCGAGCCGTTTCATCACATTCGACGAAGCTTCGTTCTCGGGGCGGCAGGTGGCCGATATCCGGTGAATGTCCAGCTCGCCGAAGCCCATGCGCAGCATAGCGAAAGCCGACTCCGTCGCATAGCCTTTTCCCCAAAAACGAGGATTGAACGCATAGCCGATTTCCGCGTTAAAGCCCGCCTTATGAATGCCGCAGCCGCCGATCAGCTCTCCGGTTTCTTTTAGCGTCACGACCAATTCGTAACTTCTGCGCGGAATCTCGCGGCTCATCTCGATCATCTGCTCGACGAATTCCTTCGTTTCCTCCTCCGTGTTCGGACCCCACATGGAATAGCGAACCACGACCGGATCGGAGGAATAGGCGTGAACGGCCTCCCAGTCACTTGGAACGGCATCGCGCAAAATCAGGCGTTCCGTCTCCATGGAAATTTTCATGTTCATTCCTCCTTTTTTCATATCGATTATGAACCGACTCGCTCATTCTGACAAGATACGATCCGGGAATAACTCTTGTTTCCATACGAAAACGGACGACGCTTTCCTCTTCCGAGAAAAGCATCGTCCGTGATCAGGCAGGTCGTTTGCTGAAATTTCTGCTTATTTCGAAGCTTCGTAAGCAGCCAGGAATTCTTTCACTTTCGCAGGGTCCGCAGTCAGTACGTTGCCTGTGTCAACAAGCGGGCTAACCGTCGAAGCGGCTTTGATCTTGTTGCCTTCGTAGAATTGCAGGATTTCGTCTTGGTTGATCGAGTACAGAACCGCTTTACGCAAATCCGCGCTTGTGCCGACCGGACGATTTTCCGCCGTGTTGAACAGCAGGTACGTTACGCCGTTGCTTTCCAGCGTTTGCAGCTGCAGCTTGGAATCACCTTCGACGACGGAGAATTTCGTTTCCGGTACGCCGTAGTAGGAGTAGATTTCTCCGCTGCGCAGAGCCGCCAGAGCGCTATCCGCATCGGCGATGAATCGTACGTCGATGCTGGAGATGTTCGGTTCGTTTTCCGTGCCCGGCATGTAAGCAGGGTTCTTGACGAACTTCGCGTCGTAGTCGTTTTTCTTCGTCAGGATGTAAGGACCGCTGGCGTACAGCGTGTTGTCGTAAGCCGCGCCTTCCGTTACCGTGTTCTGGTCGCCGTAAGGAATGTCTTTCGTCACGTCGAATTTGGCTACGTCGTACGTGTTGATGTTTTCGACTTGTTTCTTCGACACGATGCCCGCCGATTGGTGACCCAGGTAGTTCAGGACTTGCGGGAAAGGCTCGGTCGTCGTCAATTTCACGACTTGGTATTTACCGGCTGCATTGTCGGCTTGCGTTTTGTCTTCGACAAGTTCCGAGATCGGAGCTTCCAAGCCGGCTTCCAGCGCTTCGCGAATCGTTCCGCCGCTTGCCGCTTGCGCGGAATCCAGCGAAGCCAGATCCTTTACCGCTTCGACGGTGCCAATGTGTTCATGCAGCGAGTAGGTGCGGTGATCCGGTACCGAATCTTTGTTTTTCGCGCGGTCGAGCGAGAAGATAACGTCGTCCGCGCCTACGCGTTCGCCCGTATCCACAGCTTTGTCGCCTTCGACTTTAGCGAAGTTGATGTCGTCGCGCAGGATGAAGTAGTAATCGGAGTTGCCGTCGGCGATGCTGAAGTTGCGGGACAGCGAACCGTCGGACGTAATTTTATCGTCGTCCGTCAGGTTGATCAGACGCACGTACATGTTGGTGTTGATCGTATTGATCGAACCGTCGTTGCCTTTGATCGGGTCAAGCGAAGTCAGCGTGGACATCGCCTGCGTGATCAGGAGCGGATCGGTTGCATTTTTAGCCGTGTCGTTGAACGAGATGTCTTCCCAAGCCAGAGCGCGGGATTTGGACAAGCGAACGGATTCCGGATTCAGAATCTCTTTGTTGATCGCCTGGCTTTTCAGCGAGATGTACAGCGGCGCGATGTAGGCGTTGTCGAACACGAGCTTTTGCTCCAGTTCTTTGTAGGTCGCCACATAGTCTTCCGGGGATTCCATAGCCGCTTTGTCGATCAGCGAATCGATTTCGGAATCGGCCAGAATGCTGTAGTCGCCGCCTGTCTTGAACAGGGAACGTACCGCGTAGTCCGGGTTGCCCGTTACGGTCGTCCAGCTGGACAGGGCAATATCGTAGTTGCCCGCATCTTGCTGCGACTTGAAGCTGCCGTAGTCCGGTTGCAGGTTCAACTTCACGTTGAAGCCGTTTTTCGTCAGTTGGTCGCGGATGATGTTAACGTCGGATTCTTGCGACGTCATCGCCAGCAGCTCGATATCCACCGGAGTGCCGGTTGTTGTCGGTTCCGCCGTTGTCTCGCCTTCCGTCTCGGTCGTCGTTGCCGCCGGAGCAGCCGTATCCGACTTCGTCGTTACCGACGAGCAGCCTGCCAGTACCAGCAATAAGGACAGCAGCAGGACGGTCAGCGTTTTGGTGAACTTGTAAGATTGACGCATGTTTTTCTCCCCCTTTATATGTGTAACGCTATATATTTGGTCCAAAGCCTTTCAGACGCATGCGGCGCGAATTCTTAATCCAGCTTCGGATCGAGCGCATCCCGCAGTCCGTCGCCCAAAAAGTTGAACGATAGAACCAGGGCGATGATCGCCAGACCCGGATAAACGGCCAGATAAGAGTTTGTTTCCAGATACGCGCTGCCAAGCTTCAGAATGTTGCCCCATTCCGGAATATGCGGCTCGACGCCGAGTCCCAGGTAACTGAGACTGCTTGTCGAGATCACGGCCGTGCCGATGGTCAAGGTCGCCTTGACGATCATCGGAGCCATCGAGTTCGGCACGATATGCTTGAAAATGATCGACAGGTTGCCGGAGCCGAACGCTCTTGCCGCATCGACGAATTCGTACGTGGATACCATCAGGACGTTGGCTCTCATCGTCCGGGCGTAAGTCGGGATCGCCCCGACGCTCAGCGCGAGAATCAGGTTGACCGTGCTCGCGCCGAACGCCGCGATGATCGCGATCGCCAGCAGAATGCCGGGAATCGAATACAGAATATCGAGCGCCCGCATAATGATGTTATCCGTGCGCCGCCCGTAATAACCGGACACTGCGCCCAGAATGCCGCCGACCACAAAAGGAATAATCGTGGATACGGCGCCGACGATCAGCGAGATCCGGGCACCGAACACGATGCGCGAGAACAAGTCGCGACCGAAATTGTCGGTACCGAGCGGATAAGCCAGACTCGGCGTCTGAAGAATCGCGCCATAGTTGTTTTCTACCGCCATGCTGTAGTCGAAGGTGAACAGGCTACAGACGGATAAGGAGAACAGGAAGAAGATGAAGAACATCCCCAGCATCGACGTGGTACCTCTCGACAACCGATCAATCGCGTCTTCCCATCTTGGCGAAGCCGGCGATTTCTGGCTGCGAATCTTCGCCAGCAGTACGATGCCCAGCAGCAGGGCGAACAGATTGCCGGTTGCCGTGGTCAAGATCAGCGCGAAGGCCAGCCACATCATTTTCGGCGGGACATGACCCCTTTTCACGAAAATGGCAATCAGGAGTAGCGAGACGAACTGGAAGCCCGCCACGATCATCAGCACCAGCATGCCCAGCGGGAATGTGTCGGCCACATAAGGCTTGAACAGGTTGAGCGCCGAAATTCCAATGACACCGATCTGCGTCATGACCATATATCCGGCGAATACGTATTCCGGCGTCTTGACCTTCTTCACAAGTTGGAAGGCCGCTGCCGTCGCGAATACGTTCCCCGTCGCCAAGCTGAGCAATTGCACCCAGCCAAGCGTTCTTGTCCGGCCGCGAATGTAACCGATCGTGGCCAGATCATGCCGAATCAATAAGGAGATCACGATCTGTACTAATGTAAAAAATGCGTAGGCCGCCGCGACCGTCAGCACGCCGGATTTGATCGCGCCCGTGCCGTAGTCGAACGAATTCGCCAGCAGGACCAGCGTCAGCAGCAGCGAAGCGATCCAGGCGAAGCCAGATTGCGCGTATTCCGACGAAGAGCGCGTGCCTCCGCCGAGGCCGGCATCCAGCCCCGACGGGGAAGAACCTGCGGCCGAAGGTTCGGTAACCGATAACTCGGACATTTCGCATGTCCCCCTTTTTCTCTAATATTGCTTCATCTTGGTACGAATTCTCGGATCGATAAATGCGTACAGCACGTCAATGATCACATTGACGAGCGAGATCGCGATCGCCGTGTAGACGACGCCGCCCATCACGGCCGGAATATCCGGAACGAACTGCTTATCGACGATATAGCTGCCGAGACCGCTAATATTGAAGACTTTCTCCGTGATCGCCGCTCCACCCAGCATCGCGCCGAACTGAAGGCCTACCACGGTAACGATCGGAATCAGCGCGTTGCGAACCGTATGCTTCATTAATACGGTGCGGCGTCCAAGCCCTTTGGCTTTGGCCGTCAGGATGTAATCTTCGTTCATGACTTCCAGTGTCGAAGAGCGGGTCATCCGCGCTACCGCCGCCGTCAGTCCCGTGCCGAGCACGATTACCGGCATGATGAACGACAACACATTCCCCGGCGTGTACGTGGCGGGCAGCCAACCCAACTTAATCGAGAAGCCGAGGATGAACACCAGACCTTGCCAGAAGTTCGGGATGGACAAACCGATCAGCGCGATGAACATGAAGCTGTAATCGAGCCAGGAGTTGCGACGCGCCGCCGACAGGATGCCGATCGGCAAGGCAACCAGCAAGGCCAGCACCAGCGAGAAGGATGCCAGCATCAACGTCACCGGGAATTTTCGCATAATGGTGGACGCGACATCTTCGTTACCCGCGAATGATTTGCCCAGATCCAACGTCATCACGCCGCGAATATTGTCCCAAAGCTGAACGAGGTAAGGACGATCCAGACCGTAGATTTGGTTGAACCGATCAATCTGTTCCGCGGTGGCCGTCTCCCCGAGGATGTTCGCCGCCGGGTTCATGGGCGAAAGGTTCAAAATCGTGAACACCAGTGCCGAGACGCCGACCACCACGAATAGAGTCATCAGCAATCGTTCGAATATGTACTTCGAATAGGCATTGCTATACAGCAGCATCAGAACGACCATCGGAAGACCGATCACGAAGGCAATAGCCGCAAAGACCGGATTGGCGATCAGCGATTCGAACGTCGCCGCGTAGTCGTTTCTCGGGATGTTTCCGCCGCGCGCACGTTCAGCCGTGATCTCGTCCGCCTTGGCCCGAAGCCGTTCCTCCACTCGCTGGTCAACCTCGCGCTTGGTCTCCGCCTCGCTCGGCTGCTGTTTGAAAAATCGCTGTTTATCCGCCAGTTGCCGGGCAAATTCCGTTCGCAGTTCCTTTTCAACGCCGGATGCTTTCAGTTCCTGAAGGACCGTAGCGCGCAATTGCGCGTATCCCCCGCTGCCGCGACGAGCAAGCCATACAGCAAGCACAATCAGATTGACTGGGGCTCCGAGCAGCAATAACCAGAAGCGGTAGCCGGGAATGCCCAACATTTTACGATATAAACGTCCAATCGGCGTATGCCAGGACGAGCGTTGTTTTTTTTCAGCCGCCTCCATAAAAAACTTGCCTCCTAAAACGTTGCAAATGTATAATTCGTTCATAGCGATTTAATTCCGATTAATATACTCGTATTTATATGTCGTATTTTAGGGGGCAACCTCCTATAAAGTCAAGACGTACCGAAAACATTTTTGGAGATGGAATATAATGGATGAGATAACGGGGGCCGACGGGGATGGAAAAACTGTTGCAAGTCAGCAATTTACGCGTATCGTTCGTGGCGCGCGAGACCGAAACGGAAGCGGTTCGCGGCGTCAGCTTTGAATTGAACAAAGGGGAAACGCTCGGCATCGTCGGCGAATCGGGAAGTGGCAAAAGCGTGACGGCTCGCGCGATCATGCGGTTGCTGCCGGAAGCTTCTTCCCGCGTCAAAAGCGGAGAAGTCATGTTCCTCGGGCAAAATCTGGCGCAAAAAAGCAGAAAAGAAATGGAAGCAATTCGGGGTCGGGATATCGGAATGATTTTCCAAGATCCGATGACTTCGCTGAATCCGACGCTGCGCATCGGCGAGCAGATCGCCGAGACGCTGCGCAAGCACCGCAAAATATCCAAACGCGAAGCGAAAACGGAAGCCGTCGAAATGCTCAAATTGGTCGGCATCCGCGATCCGGAAACGCGCTTCAATCAATATCCGCACGAATTTTCCGGCGGGATGCGCCAACGCGCGATGATCGCGATCGCGCTCGCTTGCCGCCCGTCGCTGCTGATCGCCGACGAGCCGACGACCGCGCTCGACGTGACGATTCAGGCGCAGATCCTGAACGTGATGAAGCAGATGCAGGAAAAACTCGGCACGGCGATTGTGCTTATCACGCATGATCTCGGCGTCGTGGCCGGAATGTGCGATCGCGTCGTCGTCATGAAAAGCGGCGAGATCGTCGAGGAAGGCCGGACAGCGGATATTTTCGCCAATCCGCAGCATCCGTACACGAAAAAGCTGCTGAACGCGCTCCCGCGTCTGGACGAACCGAAAAAGCGTAAGCCGGGACGCATCGTTGGGACGACCGACACTTCGACGATTGTTTCGACCGAAGACACGCCTGCTCCCCGCCCGCTGCTCGAAGTCCGCTCGCTCCAGCAGCATTTCAACCTGGGCAAAGGACGCACCCTCAAAGCCGTCAACGATATCAGCTTCTTTATCCGCGAAGGGGAAACGCTGGGCATGGTCGGCGAATCCGGCAGCGGCAAATCGACGACGGGCCGCGCGATTTTGCGGTTGCACGAACCGACCAGCGGCGACGTGTTATACCGGGGCATGGCCGTCAACCGGCTGTCCGCCAAAGAAATGAAACTGATGCGCCGCGAGATGCAGATGATTTTCCAAGACCCGTACGCTTCGCTCAACCCGAGACTGAAAGTGCTGGACATTATCGGCGAAGCGATGGACGTGCACGGACTGACGAAGGACGCTAACCAACGCCGCGCGCGCGTGGAGGAACTGCTGGAGATGGTCGGTCTGGATCCGGCGTTCGCGCTGCGTTACCCGCACGAATTTTCCGGCGGCCAGCGTCAGCGGATCGGCATCGCCCGGGCGCTGGCGGTCGAGCCGAAGTTTATCGTCTGCGACGAACCGCTGTCCGCGCTGGACGTGTCGATCCAGTCGCAGATCGTGACGCTGCTGGAAGACCTTCAGCAGAAGCTGGGTCTGACTTATCTGTTCATCGCGCACGACCTGTCGATGGTGAAGCATATCAGCGACCGCGTCGCGGTCATGTATGCGGGCAAGATCGTGGAACTGGCGGAGAGCGAAGAGTTGTATAACAACCCGCAGCATCCGTACACCCAGTCGCTGCTGGCGGCGATTCCGGTTCCCGATCCGACGATCGAAGCGAAAAAGAAACGCACATTGCTGGAAGAAGATCACGGCGAGGACAAGTACGGGCTGGAAGGTTCGGAGCTGGTGGAGGTGTCGCCGGGGCATTGGGTGGCGGTGCAAGCGAAAGAATTGGCGGGAGATTGAGCTTTGCTCGGCGTTTCGCGTCCTCGGCGTTCGTAACGACTCCTGGTTACGAGGCGTTCTATAAAAAGACGCATACACCGTAACGAAGGGGGAATCGTAATGAGAAAGTTCAAGCTTCTAATGATCGGGCTGTTGTTGTTCATGATGATCGCCTATATCGCGCAAAGTTTAATATACCAAACTTTTAATCCCACGATGTCGGCATTTCTGCTTGCCGGCTGTATCATCGTTCTTGTGCAAATTCGAAAAAGATCGCCGAACACGCATGATTGAAAATGGGTGCATGCTAACCCGAATTCCAAAAAAAGAACTCCTTCGTCGAATCGGTGTGCTCACCGATCCAACGAAGGAGTTTTCTTTTTCGAATATTTTGAGAAGTGTTAACGTTTAAACCAACGTCCGCTCGACCGCCGTTTTCCCGGCCGCAGCCTTCTTCACCATCCCGCGCGCGATATGCACGCCGGCCGCTCCGGCTTGCGCCAGGCCGCGGGTGATGCCCGCGCCGTCGCCGCCGCAGTACAAGCCGCGGATTTCCGTTTCCAGCGTCTCGTCCAGCTTCGGACGGGCGGAGTAGAATTTCGCTTCCACGCCGTAGAACAGCGTATGCTCGGAAGCGATACCCGGCGTTACTTTTTCCAAAGCTTCGACCATCTCGATCAGGCTTTTCATCGTGTTGTACGGCAGCACCAGTCCCAAGTCGCCCGGCACGGCTTCTTTCAGCGTTGGCTCCAAGAACCCTTCACGGATACGTTCCGGCGTGGAACGGCGTCCGCGCAGGATATCGCCGTACTTCTGCACGATCACGCCGCCGCTCGACAGATCGTTGGCGCGTTCGCAGATCTCGCGGGCATATTCGTTCGGCTTGTCGAACGGCTCGGTGAATTTGTGCGAGACGAGCAGCGCGAAGTTGGTGTTCCGCGAACCGAGCGCCGGGTCTTTGTACGAGTGGCCGTTGGCCGCCATGACGCCGCTGTGATTCTCGACAACGACGTGGCCTGAAGGGTTACTACAGAACGTTCTCACCCGAGTACCGACCGACGTGTTGAACACGAATTTGCCTTCGTACAGATGCTCGTTGATCTGGCGCATCACGACATCGGACGTCTCGACGCGCACGCCGACGTCCACCTGGTTGTTGGTCAGCTTCAGGCGGCGCTTTTTGAACACGTCCGACAGCCAGGCCGAACCGTCGCGGCCCGGAGCGATCATGACGCGCGGCGATTCGAACTCTTCCCCGTTTTTCAGGCGAATGCCCGTAACGGTGTGCTCTCCGCCTTCTTTTACCGTAATCAGGTCTTCGACTTCCGCTTTATATTTCATTTCGACGCGAGGCTTCAAGTATTCGAAGATAGACTTCAAAATCTCCAGATTCTGTTCGGTGCCCAAGTGACGGACTTCGGCGCGCAGCAGCTTCAATCCCGCCGCGTACGCATTTTGCTCGATATCGCGGATCACGTCGGTCGTCGGATCGGTAATCGACTCCGTCGCGCCGTGTTCGAGGTTGATCGAATCGACGTATTGGATCAGCTCCAACACCTGCGAAGGCGCCAGATAATCAGTCATCCAGCCGCCGAACTCTGTCGTAATATTGAACTTGCCGTCGCTGTACGCGCCCGCGCCGCCGAAGCCTGCCGTGATCGAGCAGGCCGGCAGGCAGCCCGCGAACTCTTTGCGTCCGGCTGCCGGAGGGCAGAATTGGACTTTGTTTTCCAGGATCGGGCAGCGGCGCTTGTAGATATCGTGGCCTTTGTCGACCAGCAGCACTTTCCAGTCCGGCGCTTGGCGGGTCAGTTCGTAGCTGGCGAAAATGCCCGCAGGACCCGCGCCTACGATGATGCAGTCGTATTTATTGGATTTTTCGGCGTTTTGTTCGTTGAGTTCGAGCGTGATGGAATCGGTCATGATCGGTCGTATCCTCCTCTGATGGGCGCATACCGTGCTTCGGATTTTCGGCAGCCAAACGCGCAAAAAAGCCCGGCTCCCGGCAGGTATGCGAAAAGCATCCTATCCGTAGCCGGGACTTTACGGTTCCCTGGTAGAGACTCCTGAACCTTATCTTCAGGAATATACGAATGATTATATGGTCAATGATAATATTGTTCGCGTTTCAACAAAACTTATCATAACCAATCATTCGTATCGAGTCAAGTTTATTATTCGTTATTTTAATCAATTTTGTATTTTTGACTTCAAAATAAACATCAAAAACATCCATTTCCGAACATTATAAATAATATCGCATCTTACTGTTTGTTTCCCTCTTCTTTCCCGCCTTAATACCCTCTTAGCCCCGTACAATATCTAAAAGCGAATCCTGCCATTTCCCCAACGCATCCGGCTGATCCTCTGCTCGCATGAACTGTACGATCAAACGCTGCTTGTCCTCATTCCGGTCCAACGTGTACACCAACCCTCCGCTTTCGGCAATACGCGAACCGCCTTTGGCTTCAAAATCCCGAAACCGCAGCTGATCCAACAACGCTTCCCGCTCCGTTTCCGGCAAGCCTGGTTGAAGGACAGTCGTCACGTAACGAACGACCTCGCTGTCAGCCGGATTCTCCGCGACACCTTCCGACAAATCCCCCAGTTGGAATACAAGCTCCCGCAACTTCCCGTCCTCGTTACTGCTCCAGGCCGTATATCCGTAACCGGACGAAGCTTCACCGAAGTTCTGCCGAGTTTCATTCAGACGGGGCAGCGCGTTTTGCAGCGTTTGCCCGTCTTTGTCCGCTGCCGAGATCGCGACCCGTTCGCTGCTTGCGTTCGCTTCCCAGCGGCTGCGGAACTCCTCATACGTTAGCGGCAGCAGCGGCTCAGCGATTCCTTCCGGCATGTCGTTCGTATCAATCCCGGCAATCGACAGCTCGTGCGCATAGGGAGAACTATCCTTGCCAGGTGACGCATCCGTCGGGTTCCGCCCCGTCTCGCCCGTAACGCCCGCCGTATGACCCGATCCCGCAGCGCCCCAGTTCGTAAACGTATCATTCTGCACCAGCAGCACCGCCGCCACGGCAACCGCCACAAAACCTGCTCCGATCCCTCCGCCTGTCCATAAACGCCGCCGTCTTTTATTCACTCTCGCTCGCTTGGGCTCTTCTTCCGGTTCTTTGGTCCAAGAGCGAATCCCCGTCAAAATCTCGCTGCGAATTTCTTCCTTCCGCTGCGCGCTCAGCTTCGGAATATCCACTAATCCTTTCCCCGGCTCGCGTCCGTTCCCTCCCGTCGGTCCGTTAGTCCCCGTCACTTGCTTCTCCCCCGATCCATTGTTGAAATTCGCCGTTTTTGCGCAGGACGCGCAGCGCCCGGTGGCTGACCGTTCGTACCCTTCCTTCGCTGCAATCCAGCAAAGCCGCCGTCTCTTTCACGCTCAGTTCTTTTTGGTACAGGAAAAAAATCACTTCCCGATGCTCCGGCTTCAACGCGTCCAGCAGTCCCCACACCTTTTCCCGACGTTCTTCCGTAAGCGCGGCGCGTTCGGGCTGGTCGGAAGCAGGCGCTTCTTCTTCCTTATGCGACAAAAAACCCGTCAACGCCCACCGTTTGCGGCGCACCGCGTCCAACGCCGCATTGCGCGCGATCGCCGTCATCCACGTTTTCGGCGACGATTGCCCTTTGAAGCTGTGCAGATTCCGGTACGCCTTGATGAACACCTCCTGCAAAATATCTTCCGCCTCGCTCCCCCTCTGCCCTAACATAAAGTACAAATACTGATGAATGTCTTCATAGTACAGCTCGAACCATTCGGCGATCAGGCGCTCCCCTTCCGACTCGTAAGCCTCGCCTGCCTGCCGGTAACCCGAATGTTCGTCCGGCTTCGGTACAAGAAACGGTTTCCCGTCTCCACCCCGTTCCCGCTCAGCCAAGACAACTCCCCCTCTCTGCTTTCTTTTCCTATTAGACGTATCTGTTGCGGAAAGTATGTCACAATCGGTCCGATGCGGCAGGAACTTTTTTCAACCGCGTCGAATCCCTCTAGCTTTGAAAGGACGGTGTTCCATGCAAGTTCGTTTATCCGATTATACCCCCGACTGGGCGCAGCGATTCGAGGAGGAAGCCCGGTTTCTGCGCAGCGTGTTCGGACCCGAGATTGTAGGTTTCGAGCATTTCGGCAGCACGTCCGTTCCCGGCATGAAAGCCAAGCCCGTCATCGACATGATGGTCATCGTGCGCGATATCGAGGCAGTCGATGCGCGTAACGAACAGATGGCCGAACTCGGCTACGACGTCGCGGGCGATTGGGGCATTCCGGGCCGGCGTCTGCTCCGCAAAGGCGGCGAGGAACGCACGCACCATATCCATTTTTACGAATCGAACAACCCGCAGATCGCGCGTCACCTGATCCTGCGCGATTATCTACGGGAAAATCCGGACGAGGTACGTGCTTACAGCGATCTGAAAGAAAGGTTGGCGTCGCAGTTCTCGGAAACGAACGGCTACAGTCCGGCGAAAAAAGAATTTGTCGGCGAATTGGAAAAGCGTGCGTTGGCGTGGTCGGCAGTGCCCGGAAGATACGGCGAGTAAGCAGCGCGCATGCGCGAACAGCCCGGACCGAGGTCCGGGCTGTCGGCTTTGCAGGCGACGGGATGCGTGGAACCTTTTCAAAAATCGTCCGACTTCACATGCCGGATCGTTCGTCTTTGATTTCGACCATGACCGGCTCACGTTCATGGTCCAACAGCTTCACGGTCCAAAGACGCTGCTGCGCATCGTAGTCGGCTCCTGACACGACCGGAAAAGCATATTCTCCAGTATTGGTCTTTTTGAGCGCTCGGCGCACGGCTTCGGACCGCGTCAGTTCCGCGCCTTCCGGCCGCACTTCGTCTTCGATCTCGATCCGTGCCGCTTTGGCTTGTCCCGGGTCAGAAGTCATGACGGTCGAACCTTTTGCCATCCAAACATTAACGTACATCCCGACCTTTACTTCGTTTGCCTCGGGCACATCGGAATAATACGTCGCTTCATAGTAAGCATCGTCTCCTCCGGTCGCGCTGTAGTCTTCCTTTTCCGGCGAAACGACCAGCACGCCTTGCTCTCCTATATCGACCACGTATCCGCCGCCGACCGGGAACAGCTCTTCTCCAGCGTTTTGACCGGCCTGAGGATCAGCGTCGGGGGCAGTTTGACGCTGGGGCTCGCCAAACGCGCAGCCTGCTGCAAACAGCAATGTCAACGCAGCTATGCCGAGTCCCGAAATCCGCGAACCGCTATTGCGTGTTACCGAATGTCTATTCATAGGATAAGCCTCCTGTTCATTACGCCGCTCGATCTTCGATCTTGATCCGTACAGGTTCCCGCTGCTCGTCCAACAGTTCGACCGTCCATGCATCTTCGTCCGGATGATATTCCGCAGCCCGCAAGATAAAGAACGAATAATCGCTCGGTTCAAGCTGCTCGATCGCTTCTCGAACGACTTCCGCTTCCGAAAGGTTCGCACCGTGAAGAATGTCCCCGTTTTGCACCTCGACCTTTTCCGCGCCGGCTTGTCCGGGATACGATTCTTCTACCTGGCCGCGGACTGCCCAAGCCTCTACTTTCATACCGACCTGAATTTCTTCCGGAGCTGCGCCGAACCAGGTCGCCTCATAATAGTCGCCTTCCCCCGTGCCTGAACCGAGCTTCCTCCCTTCCGGAGAAACGACCAGAATATTCGAACCTTCCTTTTTCACGACGTAACCGATGGTGCCTGGATACGACGGAGTATCCGACGGCTGCGGTTTTTCCGTTTTGTCTATTGCGCCGTCAGGCTCCGAATCATCTGGATTCGGATCGGGCGGGAGATTGCAGTCTGCGATCAGCGGCTCCGCAGTTTTTGCAGGTTCTTCGGCATCGGCGGCTCCTGTTTGCGTATCGACCGGCTTTTGTCCGCATCCGCTTAACACAAGGCCGACAACGAGTACCCACGAACATAGCGTTGCTGCTTTTCCTTTTTGCGTACCGTTTGTCGTCAACGTTTTGGCATCAGCAAATTTAGTGTTCGGCATTTTTTGTCCCTCCTTCTTTCGGAAAATCCCGGCATCTTTTAAACCCTTTTCCCTCCTAACGCTTCGAAAGAGTTGAAAGTTGCATGTCCGGCAAGCACGAAAAAAGCCTTCCCGGCATCATTCAGATGCAGAAAAGGCTTTTTGGTATCGTTAAACGGTCTTGGCCGCGGCCTAGAACACGCCCCGCAATCCCCGGCGAAGTCCTTCCAAGTCCAGCCCGTCAGCCGCAAACGCGGCGCGGATCAGACTCTGCGGCGTAAACTCGTCGTACTTGCCGAGGTAAGGCGCTTCGAACTCGTCCAGCAAATTGAGCGGGTCTTCCATGCGCTCGCTTTCGGACAAGATCAGATGCTCCAGCTCGTTCGCATCGGTGCGTCCGGCGACGACCATGTAATGCGGCTCCATCGGAACGATCGAGCGAAGCGACAGCTGCTGCGACAGATTGTTTTTGAGCAAACGTTCCAGCGTCCGGTATTCCCGGCTGCCGATCCACGGCATGACGAACATCGAATCGCCGCCCGCGGGCAGCACGAGGCGTTCGGTCAAGCCGGTCTCGCGAGACAGTCGGCGCGCGCGTTCGAGGCGCGCAACCGCGTTCGGAGCGAGATACGGATACAGCGTGCTTTCCCGCAAAATATCCCGCATTTTGCGGACGACCCGAGTATGGATATCGCCGCCCGCGCCGAGCCAGAGCGTATCCGCCTTGCCTTTCGCGTTTTTCACGTAGACGGCTTTATGGCGGTTATCGACTTCTTCGACTTTCCACAACCGCCCGGCAAGCGAAAAGCAGTAACCCGCGGGCGGCACGGTCGTGATCGAACCGATCTCTTCCGAGCCGTCGTATACGGCATGCTCTTCTTCGTCCTGGAACACGGCGTAGAAACGGTAATGCCCGGACACCCGATCGCCCATCAGGCCGACGATCAGCATGCCGTCTTCGGTCTGCTCGATATGATCGGTCGCCAGCAGATACTCCAGCAGTTCGCGGTATTGGTCGGTCGTAAAGTTGGCAAAAGGCGGCAGAGTCAGCACGGCGCGAGCCAATTCGCCCGGATCGGCTTCGCCGAAGCTGCGCAGCACGCTCATCGTCTGGTGATACAGCAGGCCGAGCGGAAGCTTGCGCACGACCTGCGGCTCGATCCATTTTTCTTTCACGTACAGTTCGCAGACCGCGATCGCCCGCAGCAGCGTCCACGGCATGCGCGCCGGAAGCTGGGCTTCTTCGTCGTCTTCCTCGGCGCACACGAACATCATCTCCGCGACCGCGCCTTCGCGGCGTCCCGAACGTCCGAGCCGCTGCACGAAGCTGGCGCAGGAATACGGCGCGCCGAGCTGCATCACCCGTTCGAGGCTGCCGAGGTCGATGCCGAGTTCAAGCGTCAGCGTCGCCGCCGCAACCGCCGGACCGTAACCTTCCCGCAGAGCCGCTTCGGCTTCTTCGCGCAGCATCGAAGAGATGCTGCCGTGATGTACGTGGAACACGTCCGGCTGCTCTCGAATGGCGGCGATGCGGCGCATTTCCAGTATGGTCGTCTCGGCGGTGGTGCGGCTGTTGGTGAAGACCAAAGCTTTTTTCAAATGCGTATGGTCATAGATAAAGTTATTGTAAGCCTTTTTGGCGTTTTCCAACGCTTCGGTTTGTCGTTCGTCGCGCGCGTCCGGCATGGCGAAGTTCTCGATCGACAGCCGCAGCTTGCGACCGCCCGGAGGGGAAACCAGCTCGACCGGGATATGCGTGCCGCCGGCCAGCCAATTTTTGACGGAATCGTAGTCGCCGAGCGTCGCGGACAACCCGATCCGGCGCGGCGAGCAGCCTGCCATCCGGGACAATCGTTCGAGCTGGCTCAGCACCTGCGAACCGCGGTCCGCGCCCATAAACGCATGCACTTCGTCGATGACGATAAAGCGCAGATCGCCGAACAGCGCCGGGATCGCGTTGGGACGGTTCATGAGCAGGCCTTCCAGCGACTCCGGCGTAATCTGAAGCACCCCGGACGGATTGCGCATGACCTTCGTTTTCTCGGACTGCGGAACGTCGCCGTGCCAGTGCCAGACCGGGATATGCGCGTCGCGCATCAGTCCTTCGAGCCGCTGGAACTGGTCGTTGATCAGCGCTTTGAGCGGCCCGATGTACAGAATGCCGACCGAACGCGAAGGCTCTTGGTCAAGCAGCGTCAGCGCCGGGAAAAAGGCGGCTTCCGTCTTGCCCGAAGCCGTCCCAGACGCAATCAGCATATGATGGTTACTATCCAAAATGACGCGGCTCGCTTCCACCTGCACTTCGCGCAGTTCTTCCCAGCCGCTGCGGTAAATATATTCCTGGATAAAAGGCGCCAAACGATAAAACGGATGTTCCGCGCTCACAGGTCAAGCTCCGCCAGGATATCGTCGGGCTCGCCGTTATTCGAGTCCGAGCCTCGCGTAGACGCATCATTCGCATCTGTCCAGTCCGACTTCGCAGTCTGCGTTTCCGACGGGTCGTCCGCATATCTAGGATCGGAAAAGTCGACATCATCTTCGTGCGGAGCTTCATCGGGAATGCCATGGCTCTCAAGGTATGAAGCGTCATCTTCAGGCTGTCGCACGCCGGAACGATCGTCCCGATCGGAATAATACGTACCCGAACGAGCAGCGTCCGATGCAGTGCCGTAAGCCGAACGCGTATCCGCAGCGCCTCGGAAACTGTAGCCTGCGGCTTCATAAGAATTCCCGCCATAAAAGTCGGGTTCGGTTCTCAAACTCTCGACGTTCTCGCCGCTTTGAAACCCGCTTCCGCGTGGACGGAAAGATGCGGGAGCGGCAGATTCGCTGATCCGGCCTCCGCGCAGCGAATCGTCAGACGGACGTTGTTCGCGCAGCACCGATCCGCCGTCGTTCGGCTTTGCCGGGTTTGCAGCGGGCGTTGCGGTTTTGTCATCAGCGTAACCGCCGCTTCCCCGGCCGACTCCGTACGGATCGGAGCGCAGATTTTCGTTGCCGTCCGTTTTTTTCGGGTTGGATGGCGATGTGCCGGAACCTTGGTTCGAAGCCGAAGAAGGCGACGCGGGAGCGCTGCTCGGTGCAGACACGCTTCGTTCCCTGCTCGGAGCTTCCGTAACGGGGATGCCGTCGACGGCCGAGCGGCCCAGACCGTCGAACGCTCCGCCGCTTTGCGACGCGCGCCCCATCATGTCCGGCAGCAGCTCGTCGAAGCTGCGATCCGGGTACTGATGCAGCGTGTTGAGCAGGTCCATGAAGTCGCGCACAACCTCTCGGGTAGTCAGCAGCGCATCAGCGCCCATCCGTCCCAGCTCGGACTCCATGAACCGGGTCAACTGCTGCTGGTCCAGGGTCGATTCATACCCGTAATGCGACGCGTGCAGACCGCGCAGCTTTTCCAGCAGGACGAGAATTTCGGCATGCGACAGCATCTCCAAACGCAAGATCGGCCCCGCGTAATGCAGCATGCCAGCGCCTTCGCCGAAGCGTCCCGCTACAAGCCGTGAACGTAGGGCGTCGTAACTGAACAGGCCTCTGCGCGTATCTTCCACGAACTGCGGCGTGCCGCCGAGGAAGATGCCCAGATGCTGCGCTTTGCCCTGCATGGTGTCGTTGAAGATCGTCAGTAGCTTTTCATAATTGCTTTGCCGCGAGACGGTATTCGTAATTTTGTACAGATTGACGCCTTCGTCGATAAACAGCAGCAATCCTTTGTAGCCGATCTTCGACATGAACTCCGCCCACAGCTTCATGTAATCGTACCAATTGTCGTCGTCGATAATGACGCCTACGCCGAGCGTTTTGCGCGCTTCCGTTTTGGTCGGGAACTCGCCTCGCAGCCAGCGCAGCGCATTTTGCTTCAACTCGTCGTCGGACATTTTGTAGCCGTTCCAATAAGCGGCAAGCACGCGCGCGAAGTCGAAGCCGTGCACCATATGCTCCATATTGCCCGTCACTTCGAAAATGCGGCGCTCTACCTCGACCGGAAGTTTTTCATCGTCCGGCCGCAGTCCCAGTTCCGCCATCGCCTGCTGCTGCAAAGACGCGAACCATTTTTGCAGCACCGCTTCCAGCGCGCCGCCGTCGGGACGGGTGCGCGTGGACAGATGCGTCATCAACTCGCGGTACGTGCCGAGTCCCTGCCCTTTCGTGCCGACCAACCGGCGTTCCGGCGACAGATCGGCGTCGGCTACCACAAAATCGCGATCCATCGCGTAATTGCGCAAAATCTGGATCAGAAAACTTTTCCCGCTGCCGTATCGGCCCGTAATCAGTTTGAACGCCGCGCCGCCTTCGGCCACGTTGCCCAGCTCCCGCAATACCGATTCGATCTCGAGCTTGCGCCCGACCGCTATATATTCAAGCCCGATCCGCGGAACCACGCCTGCGCTCAAAGAGTTCACCAGCGCCGACGAGATCCGCTTGGGGATCTTCGTTTGATTCACGTTCAGTCACCTCCGAATGTTGCCATGCCTAGCTCCGCACCACTATACCATACTCTTTCCCCATGTTCCGATTCAAAAACAAGCTTTCGCGAATTTTCGGAATTTCGTCGGATCATCGTTCATATAACCTCTCCAAGATCGGGACATATTCTTCCAGCACTTCGCCCGCGTCGATCAACAAATCCCCGATCGTCTCCATCGCGGCTTCGTTGATTCGGTCGATTACCGTCTCCGGCAGCTCGCCCGTCGCCCCGGCAATGCTCATTCGCTCGGCGTCGCTTGCATGCAGCAGCACCGCGCGCAGCATCTGCCGATCTGCCGAAGTCAGGAGCGCGGCCAGCGACTGCCAATCTTCATCCAGAGCTTCAGCGTCCCAGTCGTCTTCGCTTACGCTTGAAGGCTCAACAAGGTTTGTATCGGCTTCCAGGCTTTCGCGGTCAGACGGTTGCGGTTCGGAAAACGGAACATCCGAGGCCGGCGTCCCTGCGTTCGAGAGTTGAATAGCCGGATCATTTTCCCATGCGTTTGAGTGATCCTGTCCAGCTTCGGAAGATCGAACCGGATCGCTCGCTTTCCCTTCGATCTTCGAACCGCCAGCGACAGGATCAAACGAGAGAGCTCCCGGCACAGCGTCAACGGACCAGCCCTCTTCCGCGTCTTCCGGCAGCTCCATCGTTTCGAAGCCTTCGTACTCGGCGGTCTCGCCTTGCGCTTCCGTCTTCGGCTCCGCTATCGACTTCGCCGCATCCCCCGCGCTCATCAATTCTCCGGTCAACATGCGCAGCACTTCATCCGAATCACGGCGAAGCTTATCCAGCTCTTCAAGATTGAACCGCACCTCGGGCCGCTTGGGCGGTTCGGGCAATACGCGTTCTTCCGGCGGAACGAACTCGCGCTCTACCGCCGCCGCGATCGTCTCGGAAATCTCGGGGTCCAGCTTGATTCCGCGCAAGCGGCCGCCGAATTTAAACCGGGCACGAAGCTCATTTTCCGTCTGCCGCGTTACCTGTGTCATAAAGTCGCGAAGCTGCGCGTGCAGACTCAGCTTCGGCGCACGCACCAGGAACGTTCGCCCGTACGTTTCCGGATCGTAAACGGCGCTGCGGAACAAGTAGCGCTCCGTAATCCGTATATCGGCTGCGCGGAACAATCCCGTCAGCCGAATGCCGCGCGTGGTAATCAGATGTTCGTCGATGGCGCGAACCACGTGAGGCAAGACGCGAGGCAAAGCCTTTTTACCCGCATCCTTATAAAAGCGACTGGTCGTCATATCGTAATCCGACAGCCTCGCAATCAATTCCCATGTCAGCTCCGCAGGACTCTCCTCCAAACGGCGGGACAATTCGAGATCCAGCAATTCGCCTTTTAACTGTCCCGCCGTCTGTTCCAAAGCGGTCGAATCCGGCAAATCGAGCGAATTCACCAACGCAAATTCCCGGACCCAATCGGCCATGTAACCGTCCAGGCGACGGAAGCGGGCGCGGTAATTCTCCCATACCCGGATCATCGCGGAAAGTCCGTCCTGCGGATTGTCCCAACCTACGCCGTTGATCAATTCGTAGACATAGATGAACAGATAGGACAGGTCCGTCTCGACCTTTTCGCCTCGGCGGAATTGGGTTCTCCAGTAGAAGTACCATTGCTCCTGCTCCGGCTTCATTGCGGCATAGGTCGGCCAGTAGCTCGAAAAAGAAACGAACGGCACTTCCGATTCGGTACGGTCCGCATGCTCGCGCGCCCGCTCGATGAACTCTCGCTCCGCCGATTGCTGCTGCACGGGACGGATCGGACGGGCTTCGCCGCCGTACGCGGGTTGGCGACGCTTGGGCGGGATGTACGACGGGGTACGTTCCGGTTCGGGGCGCGACGTCTGAATGTCTCGCGGGTCCGGTTCGCGTTCCGAACCCGACGCTCCCGATCGGCCGCGCGAAGCATCGAAGCTTCTTCCGCCGCCTCCGTCAACGCGTGGCGGAATCGCCATCCCCCGACTCGGCGGCGTCTGCGATTGAACCTTGGCCTCGTCCACGAACATCTCGGCCATCCCGTCTTCTTTTCGCCAAGAAGGCAACTGAAAAGAAGGAACGTCCCTTAAAGGCGGTCTGGCTCCCGCGGCAGGCTTGCCTTTATTCGGGTCGATCAATAAATAGCTGCGAGTCAGCGAATCGTACAGTTTCAGCAAACGCACCTGCACGGCGCGCACCCGGGCATCGTTCATCTGCCCTTCGTCCGAATAAATCGCCAGACGAACCCTTGCCTCGGCGGCATCGATCCGGCTGAACAGCCGCGTCTCGTCCGAACGCACGGATGTATCCGGTTCAAGCAGCAGCAAAATATCCGCGCGCAGCGGGGCTTCAAAATCGGCCCGTTGCAGCGACGATACCGGGACCAGAATCAATCCGGCCTGCTTCGTATCCTCTTCTTCGTTCGGAGACGATTCGAGAAAACGCACGGGCAGACCGGCTTTCGGCGGCGGATCGACCGGGTCGCTGTGTTCCGCCAACGCCGCCAACAGCTCGCGCCGCCCGACGACCAGCATCCGGCAATCCGGCGATGCAGACAAAGTCTCCGCGATCCAAGTCCTCAATTCTTGCAACCTGTGCTCGACGCCGCCATACAGCCCTCCGTTCATGCCCCAGCCTGTCAAATAACGCAGGTGAACCAAAGCAGGGCTTGTTTCTTCGCTCTCTACCGGCTTGGGACCTTCCAGTTCGATCGGCAGCTCTCCGGCTATTGATTCGCCCGGCAATCCGATCCGCTGCCTGTACGAAAAGCCTGCGGAGATCAGGCCAGCCGATCCTCCGCCCGCCCCATGCTCGCGCAAACTGCGGGCAAACTCGGGGGCCTCCAAATCGATCCACCCGTCCTCCAAACGCAGATAGCGCCGTCCTTCGCTCCAAGCGTCCGTCAATTCGGCTGCCGTGAACTTTTGCTCCCCTACGCTCAATACGGGCTCGGCATGGACGACGCCTACCCCGCGATCCGGCACAGGTCCGCCGCGAAGCGACCAACTCCAATCCGATGCGTCATAGAGGCGATGCATATCGCGGAAACGAACCAGAGCGTCTCCCGTTACCATCGCTCCCCATTCGCGTTCGACCAAACGGGCGAATTCCGCAAGTTCGTCGCCCCGCACGGTTCCGCCGGATTCGCTGCCGAACAGGCGGCGCATCTGCTCCCGGTCCATGGCAGGCCGCATGAAGAAGGTTCCTCTCGCATCGGGCTCCGGCGAATCGGGCAAAGATTCCAAAAGAATCTGCGCCTCCGAATAATCGGCTTGTCCGCCTTCTTGCTTATCCGCCTTCGCATCCGTCCAAGCGGCTTGCAGGACATAGCCGTCCAGCCCCTGTAATCTCAATGTTTCATTCCCGCTCGCGACCTCGACTGCCGCGTAATCTTCGCCGCAATCCGTAATGTCGATATGTCCGACCGGCTCCGGCGAATATTCGATTTCGCTATGCACGCGCAATGAACGGTCGCGCATGGCCGGAATCGCCTGCACCAGCAGTTCTTCCCACTCGTCCGTTCCGATCCGCCGACCGATCCAGTCCAGATCGTCTTCTTCGAAGCCCGGCAGATCGATCAACTCATACCCGTTGTCCCCGAAGCGCCCCAACCAACCGGATTCCAGATAAGTCGAGCCTTCCGGCAGGCGTCCGATTAACGAGGAACGTTCATGATCAAGGAAAAAGGTCACGCCGTAATCGCCGTCCGGGTCTGCCATCATGGCAAGTTCGACCTCGTCGCCCAGATGCAGATGCAGCCCCGGCGCGTCGCCGCGCCCGATCGCCTTAAGCAGCGTATCGCGAACGACAAGCAGCCGGGAAGCGCGGATCGGCGTCTCTTCCCGGTTCAGCCGATACTCCGGCAGCATATAGCGCGGCAGCGGCGTCAGCGCATCGCGAAGCAGGACGGGACCTTCCCCGTCCGTCGCGCTCAGCCAGAATTTGCCCCCGCCGTCCGCGCTCAAATATAGATGATAGGAATAAGCTGCGGTTCTTGCGAAAAAGTCGCTCATTTTACTCCCCTAACGCTCTTGTCCGACAGATTGAACCTGTCTTCGAATCAAGAGATTGCCTGAATTTTCGATTCGTTCATTATACCACCGTTTATCCGCGGATAAATGCTTTTCGACAAGAAAAGGGGAACCTGTTTTCGCTTTTCTCAAAAAAAGCCGCCTTCCGTTAGGTAACGGAGGACGGCTGAATCGATCACGGATATGGCTTTATCGAAGACTAAAATTTAAACTGCCGGATCATCCGGTTGAGTCGGTCGGCGCTGTCGTTCGTTTTTCGGGCTTCTTCGGCGATTTGGTTGGCTTGGCTTACGGCGGCGGCCGTTTTATCGGCGATTTCTTCCGTGCCTTGCGCCGATTCGTTGTTGGAGCCGGAGATTTCGTTGATCGCTTGCGTCAAATTCTGAACCGAAGCGCTCAGCTGCTCGCTGGTGGAACTGAATTCGGCGACCATGCGGTCGATATACGTCGCGTCGTTCAGATAAGACTCGCTCGTTTTGTTCATCATCGCGTAATCATCGGCGATATTGCCCGTCAGCAGAGCGACCAGGCGCTGCGTGAACTGCTGCAGGTTGCCGACGGATTCCGTGACGCCGACCGTGATATTTTGGATCTGTCCGACCGTGTTTTTGGAAGCGTCGGCCAGTTTGCGGATTTCATCGGCAACGACCGCGAACCCTTTGCCCGCTTCGCCCGCGCGCGCCGCTTCGATCGAAGCATTCAAGGCAAGCAAATTCGTTTGTTGGGTGATTTGCAGGATCGCTTCGCTGAGCGCTTTGATCTCGTCGACCGATTTGGACTTTTCGAGCGCTTCGTCGAGACCGCTTTTGACTTCTGCGTACACGACCGACGTCTCGGCGATCGACCGCTCCAACGCCGTTTTGAGGTCGCCGGCCCGCCGGCTGATGACCGCCGCTTCGCCCGCCCCTTCCTGCGCGCCTTTGGCGATCGATTCGATCGCTTTTTCGAATTCGTCCGCGGACGCGTTGATCTGCTGCGCCGAAGCCGCCGTTTCTTCCATTCCCGCCGACATGTTTTGCGTCGTCGCCGATACGTCCTGCAAATCCCGGTCCATATCGGTAAACAGGACGTTCGCGGCTCCCGCCGCTTCTTTGAGGTACACGGCTTCCTGGTTGACGGAACTGATGATTTGCTTGGTATTATCGTGCATTTTGTTCATCGAGCGTATCAACACGCCTGTCTCGTCCTTGTTGTTCTCGTAATTGCGCGGCAGTTCCCGGGAAAAGTCGCCTTGAGCCATGAGTTCCAGTTGTTCGGAAGCCGCGCGGATCGGACGCACGATGCCCCGTACCGCGAAGAACAGAACGGTCAAAGCGATCAATAGGGCGACGATCGCGATGACAGCCATCGTCGCCAGCATGCCGTACAATTCGTTCATGTAAAAACTGACCGGCAAAAAAGTCACGACGTTCATGTTCAGCACGTCGTTTTTGATAAAGGAAGCCAGGTACTTCACGCCGTCGATCGTGACGTAACCCGTGCCTTTTTCGGCGGTCGCAAGCTGCTGCATCCCTTGTTCGTTGTCCAGTTCGTTAAAATCGGTTTTGAGGATTTGATCGGCGTTTTGCGACGCGATGACCAAGCCTTTATCGTCGGTGACCACGGTCGTGATGACCTGGTCGTCCTGCTTGTTCGTGATTCCTTTGAGCAAAACGTCGATATCGATCGGAAGGCCGAAAACGCTCAGCACTTGATCGGCGGTATTTTTGACGGGCGAAGCGATCGCGATGACGGGACGTCCCGTTACCGGCGACGTTTGCAAATCGCCCACGACCGGACCGCCGCTGTCGAGTACCGGTTTGTACCACGGAGAAGTCGACAGCATGTCGGTTCCTTGGGAAGCGCCGGACAAACCGTCCAGATACAAAATGTCTTCGTATGTGAAAAAGATGTTTTCGTACAGCCCGTTCGAATTCGCCAACTTTCGATTGAGGCTGTTTTGAATACGATCGAAACCGGCCCGGTCGGTCACGCCCGTGTCGTTCAATTTTTCGAAGTAGTCGACAGTGAATAATTCTTCCGAAATCGAATTCGCCATATTCTGCTGCGAAGCGATGATCCGTTCGAGCTCGGTCGCTTTTTCGTTCGCCACCCGCGTCAACGAGTCCGAGTTCAGTTTTTCGTAAGAACGGGTCGTCATGTAGCCGATGGCGGCAACGGACACGATCATGGATAACGCGATTCCCAAGGCCGTGATGGACATAATGCGCGAAAACAAACTTTTGTTCAGGCTTCGAAAAGATTTCATTGTTGAAAAAGGCTCCTCTATCGTATAATTTTATACAATTTGATCACTTGGAATTAGAGAGTGTGCGATCTAGTTCCATTCGACTATTAACCTCTTTTTGCTTGGTTGATTCACCTTTTAGTCGGATAAAGAAAATATTTAAATTTTTATTTCTCAAGAAAGTCGGTCGATCGCTAAAACCGTTGGTACGAAAAGCTTTTGGACTTACCTGCAAAATAAAAAGATCCATTTCTTATAAAGAAAAGAAATGGATCTAAAGACCTATCAATCTATGCAATTAACAATGAAGAATTCGATCAGAATTTAAATTGGCGCATGATGGCGTTCAAGCGATCGGCGCTGTCGTTCGTTTTTTGCGCTTCTCCGGCGATTCCGTTCGCTTTGTCCACGACCGAAGCCGTTTTGTCCGCGATTTCTTCCGTGCCTTCCGCCGCTTCGTTGTTGGAACCGGAGATTTCCTGGATCGCCTGCGCCAGGTTCTGCACGGACGCGCTCAGCCGCTCGCTGGTGGAACTGAATTCGGACACCATGCGGTCCATGTAATTGGCGTCGTTCAAGTAAGCTTCGCCGGTTCGGTTCATCATGGCGTAATCTTCCATCACTTTGCCGGTCAACAGTTCGACGAGCCGCTGCGTAAATTGCTGAAGATTCCCTACCGATTCCGTGACGTTTCCGGTAATCGTCTGAATCTGTCCGACCGTGTTTTTCGAAGCGTCGGCCAGTTTGCGGATTTCGTCCGCCACGACCGCGAATCCTTTGCCCGCTTCGCCCGCTCTCGCGGCTTCGATCGACGCATTGAGCGCAAGCAGGTTGGTCTGCTGGGTGATTTGCAGGATCGCTTCGCTGAGCGCTTTGATCTCGTCGACGGATTTAGAGTTTTCGAGCGCTTCGTCCAAGCCGGATTTCACTTCGTCGTACGCGCCCTTCGTTTCCGTGATCGATCGTTCCAACGCGCTTTTCAAATCTTCCGCGCGCTTGCTGATGACGGCCGCTTCTTCCGCGCCTTCGTGGGCCCCCGCCGCGATCGAGCCGATCGCTTTTTCGAATTCGTTCGTGGACGCGTTGATCTGCTGCGCCGAAGCCGCCGTTTCTTCCATCCCCGCCGACATATTTTGCGTCGTCGCCGACACGTCCTGCAATTCCCGATCGATCTCGGCAAACATCGCGCTCGCGGCGGCTGCCGATTCTTTGAGGTAAGCCGATTCTTGATTGACCGACCGGATGATTTGCTTGGTGTTTTCCTGCATGTTGTTCATCGAACGGATCAACATGCCCGTTTCGTCCGATTTTTTCCCGTAGCTTTCCGGCATTTCCCGGGAAAAGTCGCCCTGCGCCATCGCTTCCAATTGACCGGACGCCGCGCGGATCGGACGCACGATGTTGCGAACGACTATGAACATCACCGTTAAAGCAATCAGCAAGGCGCCGACGGCGATCAAGATCATCGCGGCCAACATGCCGTACAGTGTATCCATATAACTGCTGACGGGCAAAAAAGTCACGACGTTCATATTCAACACATCGTTTTTGATGAAAGCTGCCAAATACCGCTCGCCGTCGATCGTAATGTAACCCGTGCCGTTCGACGCCGTCGAAAGCTGCGTCATGCCTTTTTGATTGTTTAATTGGTTAAAGTCGGTTTGCAGGACTTGATCGGCATCCTGCGAAGCAATGACCAGGCCGCTCGGGTCGGTCACCACGGTCGAAATAATCTGCTGCTCTTCTTTATGGGTTACCCCGCTCAACAGAACGTTGAGATCGATAGGCAGCGCGAACACGCTCAATACCTTGTTCGTCTCCGGGCCTTTGACCGGCGAAGCGATCGCGATGGCGGGACGTCCCGTCACCGGGGAAGTCTGCACATCGCCGACCAACGAATTCCCGCTGTCGAGCACCGGCTTGTACCACGGCGAAGTCGACAGCATATCCGTGCCCTCGGACACGCCCGATAAGCCGTCCGCGTAAACTTTGTCGGCATAGGTGAAAAATATGTTTTCGTACAATCCGTTCGAACCGTTCAATTTCCGGTTCAAGGATTCTCGAATACGCGCAGAATCCGCCGGATCGGCCGTTCCCGTCCGATCCAACTTTTCAAAAAAATCGACATTGAAAATCTCGCTCGCGATCGAATCGGCCGCGTTACGCTGCGCGGTGATGGTCCGCTCCAGCTCGGTCGTTTTTTCGTTTGCCGTCCGGTTCAAGGAATCGCTGTTCAGCGTTTCGTACGAACGCGTTGTCATGTAGCCGATCGCGGCTACAGAAGCGGCCAAGGCCAGAGCCATGCTTAAAGCGATCACGAACATAATACGTAAAAATAAACTTTGAGTCATTCCTCGAAATCTGTTCATAACAGTTCCTTTCCTGTTTCCACGCAAAAACCCTATAGATAAGGCATGCATAAAATTCGATATTTTTCGACTTCTTAAAATGTTTTTTGTCGCCTTGCATTCTTTTATTTATTCGACATTCCTGTTCGCAATATGTATAGCTTGCTCCGACTATTGGACAAAATCATTCTGCCGGATAAACAAAAAATCCCGCCCTCCCCTTCACGGCGGATTGCGAGATTGTTCGATCATGCGATTCGAATATCTTCCATTTTCGTACAAACCTTGTCGGGCAGCCGTGCAAAGAAACTGCCCGATCAAATGTATGCTTACTTATTCGTCGTCATCAGTACCTGCACCGCTTCCGCTCTCGTCGAAGGGGCATTAGGCGCGAACCGCCCGTCCGGACGGCCTTGAAGCAGACCGGCTTCGGCCAAAGCCGCAGTCGCTTCCTCGGCCCATGCCGGAATATCCGCCGAATCCCGGAAGATCGGAGCCGCTTCCGCGCTTCCTTTCAGGTTCAACGCCCGGACCAGCATAACGGCCATTTCCGCCCGCGTGATCGGCTCGTCAGGACGGAAATTCCCGTCCGTGTCGCCCTGAATCCAACCCAGCGCATAGGCCTGTGCTGCCGACTCCCTCGACCAGGCGCGAATCGCCGCACGATCCGCGAATGCCGTAAGCTCCGGCCGATCGTCGTTATCTGCTTCGGGCAGGGCTGCATCCGCCGCGCTTCCCGTCGGCAGCAACGTCCGGACCAGCATCGCCGTGAATTCGGCTCGCGTTACCGCCTCCGCGGGACGAAACGTGCCGTCGGCATAACCTTTGACGATGCCGCTCGATACCGCTTCGCGAATCAGGTTCGCAGCCCAATGGCCGGACAGGTCCGCGAAGTCCGCCGAAGGCATCTCTGCGCCTCCGCCGGAAGCTCCTTCATTTCCGGCTTCGGCTTTTTTCGCCGCCAATACCGCAAATTGGCCCGCACCGCTCACTTCTACCGTAATCCGCGACCGATCCGGCAGGTCTTGGCCGATCGCGTCTTTGCCGGATTCGATCGTTCCGCCTTCGATTTCACTCCAAGGGTCGGACGAATCTTTTCGATAAAAGACGGCAGCACGCTCCCCGTTCGACAGTTTGGCTGGATCGAACGTCAAGGTCAGGTTTGCCGGGCGCAGGAAATCGGAAAGGTCGCTTTTGGTCAGCTTGTACGTCGGACCCAGCGATTCGACTCCGTCCGGCAATCCGCTTTCCGAAGACGGCAGTACGCGAATTTCGATATCCGCTTGCCGGTCTGTCGCGCCTGTCGGAATTCGCAGCCAGATTCCCGATCCCAGGCTTTCTTCCCCCGCCTGACCGGCTGCCAGCGTGAGCTTTCCGTCTCCCGCGCGATCGCCGGCACTTCCAGAAACCGAAGAATCAAAATCGGAAGGCACAGGATCAACCGGAGACGGCACCGAAGGAGCCGGAATAACCGGAGGCTGTACCACCGAGGCCTTATTGACCGTGACTTTCCGTTCCGCTGCCGCCGTTTGGCCGATCGGGTTATCAACCGTATAGCGTAGCGTGTACACGCCCGGTTTTTGGGAATCTACCGTTCCTTGCGTCCGGATACGGTCCGCCAGATCCCCATAATAGGAATCCGAAGCGGTCGCGCCCGGATCGAGGAATATCCCGCCTTCTTCGATCGTCATATCGGTCTTGCCGTTAAGCGTCAAGACAGGCGGTTCGATAACATGGACGATTCGTTTCGCTTCCGCCTCGTTGTCTGCCGGGTCGCTTACCCGGTAAACAAGCTCGTACGCTCCCGCCTGATTCGTATCGACCGCGCCCGACACCGTGATCATGCTGGAGAGATCGCCTCCTTGATCATCTTCGGCCGCGGCGCCCGGATCGGAGAAATTCGCTCCGATCCCTACGACCGTCGGGTTCTCGCCGTTCAGTTTAATGACCGGCGCCGTCATATCGTAAATCCGGCTCAGCGGAGCGGAAGGCACATTTCCGTTGCCCGCCGCGTCGCGAAACGCTCCGGCCGACATATTCACCGTCACTGCACCTTCGCCGTCCGGCGCGACATCGAAGCTATACACCCTGTTCGTGCCAGATGCCCGGACATTGCTCGCGGTTCCGTTGACGACTTCGATACGCCCTTCGTCCAAGACGACGACGTCTTCGCTGAAGGTAGCCGTCACTTCGAACGACCCGTTCACCGAATTGCCCGCCGTTGTCGTCAGCGCCACGGTCGGCGCGGTTGCGTCATACTGAAGACTCAACACATTGGAGGCCGTATTCAAGACTCCTCTGGCACTCTGAACCGCTCCTGCCGGTATAGCGATTTGGACTGCGCCCTCCGCTGTCGGAAGGATGTTTAACGTATAGGTTTGTCCGTTACCAACAACGGATTGCGCCAGACCGTTGACCACCTGCACATCCGTCACGTCAAAACCCGCGGTGTTTTCGCTGAACGACGCAACGACTTCAAACAGCTTGTTCGTCGGATCGTTCGCCGTCGTCGTCAAAACGACAGTCAGAGGCGCAAGCATTTGCCAACGCGCGTGCAGTGTTAGATCCCGGCTGATTACCGTTGACCGCGTGACCTGTTCGCCGCCCACCGATTCCGTATACCAGCCTTCGAAAGAGTACCCCGCGCGCGTCGGAGAAGCGGGAAGCATCAGCCCGGCTTGCTCCAGACTCGTCGCGTACAAAACGATCGGGCTCGGCACCGCGCTCGTACCTCCGTTCAGTTCAAAAGTCAGGGTGTAACGGTCATGCACTACCTGTGGACCCATAACGGAAACGCTGATCGTTCCGGTATCGTAAACTCTTCCGCTTCCGCTGATTTTTCCTTGCCCGTTGATGATTCCCGCATTTTCGACCGTAACGCCCGCCGGAACATTCAACTGCTGCCCCGACGGAATCGTGATCGTCCCTGTATTGATCAAGGAAAAGAACGGACGGGAGGCCGAGTTTCCCGCTCCGACAGCCGGACCGGTTCCGGCATCGGTGGAAAGAACGACGGTTCCGCCTTCGATCCTGATTTCTCCCCCCGCGCCTTGATAGCCTCCTCCGATTCCCGCTCCGAAGGTCCCGCCCGTCGCCGTAACCGTTCCGCTTTCGATAATGATCGTTCCCGCCGTTTCATTACGGCCGCCCCCGATTCCCGCTCCGTACATGCCTCCCCTTGCCGTCAAGCTCCCTCCGCCCGTTGCTCTGATCGCGAGCGAAGCGCCTTGAGGCACCCCGATCGCCGCAGCCATCTCGGAGGTCTCGATCGACAGGTCGTATCCTGACAAGTCCAGCGTAAGGCTCCGGCCCGCAGGAACCGCCACATAGCGTCCCTGTTCCGAAATATTGCGATCCAGTTCGATGATCGTGCCGCTGGCACTATCCCGAAGAGCCGCGTACAGCGTAGCCCAGTCCGACGCCGTAACCCGATTTTCTTCGGCACGCACGGATAGCCCTCCGGCTGCGAACATGCCCGTTGTCACGAGCATTACGCACATTAGAAGACGTAAACTTCCTTTCCATAACCTTGCGGTCGCCGATCGACGCTTTTGTATGTTCATGACCCTTTCCTCCCGGTTCTCTTTGTTCGAATGGCAAGCTTACCGAATTGATCTTTATCAGTATAAGCGAGTGTCGATTTTGTGAACACTACCGTTATTCGCAAACGCCGACTATTTTTTTCGCGGCGGACAAAGGCGGACAAAAAAAGACTCAAATCCCGCTATCACAGCGAAATTTGAGCTTTCTGATCGGAACTCAGACCGTTTTTCGTATATACGATCCGCTTTTTATTTCAAATTGACTTTCAATACGTTCCCGGCTGCTCCGCCGAACACGATCTTTCCGCCTTCCGGCAGGACCGCCGTATTCGAACCCATCGCGACCGACAGACCTACAGGCGCGCCGTTGGCATCGTAGACCGCGAAGCCCGTGCCTTCCGGCAGTTCTGCCGTCAATGTTTTGCCTGCCAGGCTCGCCGGAATATCGAACCAACGCACGCTGCCCGAAGCGGGAATCGTCACGAGGGAAGCATGCCCGGCGTAGATCGGCTGAATCGCGTCTTCGCTCACATAAGTGCGGCCGTCGGCTTGCAGATACTCGATGCCGCCTTGGCGGGAGAAGTCCAGATCGAACGTATCGCGACCGTTCATGACCGGAATTTCGGCAACGTTGACCGCATGATCGGCATCAACGATTTTCGTTCCGTTGGCGTAGCCGCCGCTCGCATCAAGCTTGATCGTTTTCGTCAGCACGGAAGGCGCGATGTAAAAGAGCGAATTAATCTTCTCGTCCAGCGCGTAGTAGGTCTTGCCTTCGCGCTGTTTCCAGGCTGCCGCCGCCGAAGCTTCTACCGGATTCGCGTCCAGCTTCTGCACTTCGTAAAAGGCCATGCGCGAACTTCCGATCGACGGAAATTGAAGATCGCTGGTAATGCGCATGTACGTGTGGCCGTTCGTCTGCTCGTCGAAACCCAGCACGGCGCGGCCGTCTTCGCTCGTAAACTCGCCGTCTCCGGTATAGACGTAAGACTGGGCCGGAATCATGTCGCTCATGAGAGCGGGCATTTGGATGGCGCCGTTTTCGATTTTGACGATGCGCGTCTCTCCTACGTTGCCGTACAAGCCGCTGTATTTGTCCATGCTTGCCGGCATGGCTTGTTTGACCGGTTTTTGGAACGTCTGTTCAGGCAAAATGTTCGTGATTTTCCCGGTCTGCTTCAGATACTCCAACAGGATGTCGGTACCCGCCGTCGTGTTGAATACGGACGAGCCGCCGGACGTGACGAACGCGATCGAAATATCGTCGTCGGGCAAAGTAATCAGCGCGGAGTGGTACATGATCGTGTCGCCGCCTTTGGTTGCCGCCCGGATGTTGTAGTCGCCGAATGGTTCGAGATCGACGGAATCCCAGCCGAGTCCGTAACCGAACGCGTTTTTCGTATCCGGCACCCAGACGCCGTTACGGTACTCCGGCTGAAGCATCGCTTCCGCGGACGCTGCGGACAGCAGCTCGGGATGCTTGCCGCTCAGGACTTCGGAGAACAGCGTCATTTCTTCCGCGGTCGAGTAGACGCCGCCCGTGCCGAGGATATTGGCGTTTTCCGGCAGCAGCGCATTCGGAATGCCCGGCAGGCGGATCGGTTCGAGCTGGTTGCGGTCGAAAGTATCCAGCGGCGTTTTCGTGGAGGTCAGGCCGAGCGGTTCGCTGACGTTCTTTTGCAAAAACTCGCTGTAGCCCATGCCGCTCACGCGTTCCACCAGCAGCTCCAGCAGTTGGAAGCCGTCGTTGGCGTATACGGAATATTCGCCCGGGTCGGACTTGAGGCGCTGCTTGCTTAGATTGCTGAGCAGTTGATCGTAGTTCTGCGTGTCGTTGTCTCCGAGCAGCATGCTGTTTTTGTAATGGGAACCGTACAAGCCGGCCGAATGGTTCATCAGCATGCGCGGCGTGATCTCTTTGTAGCGCTCGTCCGCCATTTTGAAATCGGAAATGTACGTCGTCAGCGGTTTGTCCATATCGATTTTGCCGTCGTCGACAAGCATCATCGTCGCGGCGGTCACGTACATTTTGCTGACCGATCCGATGCCGAACATGCTGCCCGCGTCGATGTTTTGCTTATTGCCGCTGTCGTCCAACGTCGTGCCGCCGGACAGCACCACTTTGCCGCCGTCGCGAATCGCGTACTGCGCCCCGGTCACGCCGTAGTTCGCCATCAGCGCCTCGACCATTTCTTTCGCTTTGGCTTGCGCGGCGTTTTTCTGTTCGACCGTCTGCGCGGATGCCGCAGGATTCGCCGCTTGCGCGGAACTTTGTCCCTCGGCTACCGGAAGGGCCAGAAGCAGCGCGAGAAGCGCAGCCGTACTTGTTTTTTTCCAAACGTTTATCGGTTGTGTCATGTTTATTCATCCTCTCGAAAAAGTGTGGGATACCGTTTCTCCATGCACAAAGCATACCGCACAAGCCTAAGCCGAACGAAAAAATGCCCCGAAACGCAAAAAAAGATCCCCGAACGACAAGTTCGGAGAACTTTTTCATTTGGGGAAAGGAAGCATGACCATGTTATCGAACGTCAGATTTTCCGTCGCGATCGTCATATGCCCGCCGTACTTTTCGCAGATCCGCTCGATATTGGTCAGTCCGAAACCGTGCTCGTCGGCGTTCGCTTTGCGGCTGCGCAGATCGGTCACCTCGCGCTCCGTCCGGTTGCGCACGCGGATGAACATCGCGGCTTCGCTGGAACGAATCTCGACCCGGATCAACCGATCCTCCGCCTGCCGGACGATTTTGGACGCTTCGACCGCGTTGTCCAACATATTCCCGAGCACGACGCACAGATCGTATCGCTCGATCGCAAGCTCCGGTTCGCGCAAACGCAGTTCCGTATCGATTCGAATGCCGTTCGCGCGTCCGACGTTGAGCGCATTGGTCACCAACGCATCGACGACCAGGTTGCCCGAGTTCACCCGGAGATACGCGTTATCGATGCCTTTGAGCGTCGTGCGGATATGCTCGATCGCTTCCTCGCTCCGGCCGCGCTCGATATACTCCGCCACGACGAGCATATGCTTGTTGGTGTCATGGATGATGCGTTTGATCTCTTTGAAGCTGTGCACCGTTTTCTCGTAATTGGCGTCCTGGTAGTCCATCTGATTCTGCAAACGGTCGTTCTGAAGCGCCAACTGAAAACGGGCGATCACGGTATCCAGCATATAGACGACCAGCACGTTCAGCACGATAAACCCGAAGATGGACAAGAAGTAATGAATATTTTTTTCGCTGTATAAGGTAAAGACGTTCACCAGATAAATGCTGATGATCGGCACGGAAAGGAACAGCAGCGAATAGCGCGACTCCAACGGAAAACGGCGCTTTTTGACCACGAGACGGATCACCTGAATCACCGCGAACATCATCGTGCACCCCAGCAGCATCGTCATGGCCAGCGACAAATCATCGGGGATTTCGTCCGAAGGCATCCTCAAACTAAACGGTTCGAGCGAAGGATGGATCAAATAGATGAGAATCAGGTTGATCAGCGTCAGCAAAACCGCGTACAAGATGGCGAACATCAGCTTCAGCTTTTGCGAGACCCCATAACCCTGCGCGAACAGAAAAATGATCGACACCGCGAAAAAAGACGAGAGCAGATCCGGCAGCGCAATCGTCAGATAAACGAAAATCAACGGCAGAAAAGCAGCGATCCAGTATCTTTTGCTGCGTTTGCTTTTCTCTTTTCCGAACACCGAATTGAAATAAAAGTTCACCTGAACCGCCATGACCAGCGAAGTCCCGATGTTCAATACGTACAAAGGCAGCATATCTTCCATCATTCCATCCTCAGCACCATGAATCGCGTGCAGGCATCCTTCACTTCTTTGATCTTCGAACGTCCGATCGGCAGTTCGATTCCGTTCGACATAACGACGCGGCTGCCGGAAAATTTGCGGACATGCGACAAGTTGACGAGCACCGAACGATGAATTTGCAGGAAACGGCCTTCTTTCAACGCATCGGCATAACTCGAGATCAATCCTCGACCGTCGTGCGCGCCGCGCGTCGTCGTGATCTTCAGTCTGTTTTTCACCGTGAGACTATTGGCTGCTTCGATCGCGATAATCTCGTCGTGCCGCAGTACCAAATCGCCCTCCGCGGATTTGACGATCAGAATTTCTTGCTCTTTTTCTTCAAAATATCGGCATAGCTTCAGCATTTTCTCTTCAAAAACGATAGGATCGACGGGCTTGAGCAGATACTGGAACGTCATGACGTCGAAGCTCTCCAGCATATACTCGGCATAACTGGTCAGGAAAATGATCTGTTCGCTCAACCGCTTCATTTCTCTTAATTTGCGCGCCGTCTCGATCCCGGTCAGTCCGTTCATTTCGATATCCAGCACCCAAATATGAAAAGGCTCCCCACCGTTCTCGTAATGAGACAACAAAGCTTCGCCGTCTTCGAATTCTTCCGGTTCAAAATCAATGCCGGTCTTGACCGACAAGTCGAGCAGCATGCGCCGAACGTCCGCCCGGCGCGGCTGCTCGTCGTCGCAAATGGCAATGCGGTACATGATGGGCGTCCCTCCGTAGTTTTTTCTTCTATTATATAGGTTGCGGAAGGGAACGCCTATGCTAAAGCTTAGGCATTGGTCAAAGGCCAGTGCTGTCGATCCAATCTCCGTAGACGGCATGGATCTCGCGCAACACCTGCTCCGCTTCTTCTTTGTTTTGCGCAGCGCCGGTAATTTTTAGCAGACGAGGTTCTTCTTCGCCCATCCATTCTTCTGTCGTTGTCCATAAATGGAATTGTTCAAAGTCGTTATCGAAAAAGACCGTTGCAAATTTGGCATGTCCAAACGAAGGGGAGCTTGAATACTGTTGTTCATGGTTGTAAAAGATGCTCCCCATATTGATTCCGTCTTTTCGTTCGCCAACCAAAGGCCCCGTCATGGAATGACGCCCGTCCGTCATCCAGTTAAATCCGTCGACCGTAATTTGCGTTTTCAACTCCGGTTGGCGAAACAATTTGCGGTAGACCGTGCCTTTCACATGAATCACGGTCGGCTTATTCGTATGCGTGATCGCCAATTCTTCGGAATCGGACGTCTCGTAAGGGTACGGCGTATCGGCAATCGACACGATCGCCGGAATCTCTTTGTCGATCTGCTTGGGGAACGGATAAACCCAAAGAAAAATCGCCAAGAAAAAAAGAATAATGAGTCCGAGTGCGTAAGGTGTTTTCATGACGTTCTCTCCTTCGGTGTGCAAATTCTTGTCTTGATTGAACGTTTCGTTTGTTCGTTTCGTTATGCCGTTCGACGAAAAGAACCCTTCGCTGCGGGGAGCAAAGGGGGTCATGAAGACTCTATTTTATTCGAATGCAATCGCCGTAAACGTTCAATAGACTTTCTGCACCGTATACTTACTCGATTCTTTGGCGAACGGGATGCTTTTTCCGGCTTGCTTGTAAGCGGCGTCGACGGTCACGTCCACGATCACCCATTTGCCGTCCAGAAAGATTTCGTTCCAGGCATGATATTCGGTGACGTAAGTCGTGCTGCCCATCACCAATTTGGTCGGAATCCCGACGCTTCTCAGCATGACCGCCATCAAGGACGCGTAATCGTAACACATCCCTTTTCCCGAAATCAGCGTATCGTCGACCGAAGGAAGATAAGCCACTGGTGTTTCTTTGTCTTCATACACAATGTTCGCCGTGACGTATTCGTGGATCGCTCGCGCTTTGTCTCCGTCCGTTTTTAGGGTCGCCGTAAGCTTAGCAGCAAGCGCGGTCGCTTTTTGGGATTCTTTCCAATTGACGTTTTGCACGGAGCCCAAAAACACTTGATCCGCACCGGAATCCGGAAGGTCGATCGACGTCGTGCCAAGCTTCCGATAGGTTGTGCCGCTTTTATGTTCAGCCCAAGTAATCTCGTACGTGCCGCCTCCCGATTGCAAAGGGAAGGTCTCGGAGGTGCGCGCAGGGTCCAGATCGTACGTGTACACCTTGTCTCCTTTGACGATCATCAACTTATGCCGCTTTTTTGAAAAACGAATATCGTAACCGATCGTTACGGTTCCTGCTTGCAAGGAAGAAACGTCGATAAACAAAGTTTCCGCCGACATGTTCGCGGTCGTCGCAACGGAAGTCGAACTCCAGCATACAGTCAAAACAAAAGCCAACGCTGCTTTCAGCATCCACTTGTGCATGACACAGACTCCTTTCGATAGCTGGCTGTCACCCTCTCGGGAAAGACCCTTTAGCTTTGCGTCCCTGTTTTTCAATCAGGTTTGCCTTTATCGGATATAGAGATCATGCGAGACGAAGTGCTGTTCTTACTATTTATAAAACACAAAATCGACGCTAGTCTTCTAATCGATTCCTATTTTTAAAAATAAAAACCCCATCCAAAGGATAGGGCTTGATTTTTGCTTAGTATACTTTTTGTACGCTGTATTTGCTTGCGTCTTTAGCGAACGAGATTGTTTTGCCTGCATTTTTGTAAGCTGCATCAACCGTAGTATCCACAACCACCCATTTGCCGTCCAGGTAGATTTCGTTCCAAGCATGGTACTCTTTGACGTAAGTCGTGTTGCCCATTACCAATTTGGTCGGGATGCCGGAGCTTCTCAGCATAACGCCCATCAAGGAAGCGTAATCGTAGCAAATGCCGGTCTTGGAGATCAGCGTAGCGTCTGCCGAAGGCATATACACGTTGCCGACCGTTGCTGCCAACTTTGTATCGTATTTAACGGTCAATACGACGTAGTCGTAGATCGCTTGTGCTTTTTCTTTGTCGGTTTTTTTGCCTGCTGTCAGTTTCGCTGCCAATGCCGTTGCTTTTTTAGCGTCTTTCCAGTTTACGTTTTGTACCGAACCCAGGAATACGCTAGCTTGGCTATCGGAGCTGAGTTCAACCGAAGACGAGCCGATTTTTTTGTAGCTTGTGCCGCTTGTGTTTTCGAGCAGCGTCACTTCATATGAACCAGCGCCGGATTGCAGCGGGAAGCTTTCGCTCTTTTTCGCCGTGTTCAAGTCGTATGTGTATACCGTGCTTGCTTTGGCGATCATGACTTTAACCCGTTTGGAAGTGTTCGCGCTGTAGCTGACACCGATCGTGCCTTGACCCAGGGTCGAAGTGTCCAACCACGAAGCATCTACGGAAGAGGCGGAAGCCGGTGCGGCTACCGTAGGCAGTAAGCCGGCAGTCAAGCTAAGTGCGAGTGTAAGTTTGAGGATCCATTTGCGCATGGATAAAACTCCTTTCGGTGGCTGGCTGCCAACCCTTGCGGGTAAGGCCCTATAGCTTTGCGTCCCTTTCTTTCGAAAGGTTTGCCTTTATCGTTTTAGTCTTATCGTTCAATAGTGAGATACGGATGAATAAAATATGTGAGTATACGAAAAAAGCCCTATCTTTCGGCGGCTGGCTGCCAACCCCCTGGGGGTAAGGCCCTATAGCTTTGCGTCCCTGTCTTTCGATCAGGTTTGCCTTTATCGGTGAAAAGCTTCTTCTAGTTACATAGTATCACGAAAAATCAATTTAGCAAGACGGGTTTTTTATCTTTTAATACTTTAGACCCAATCCCATTTCCGCTCTTGCCAATCCGGCTTTGAAATTTCGCTTCCTTTTAATACTATCGGATTAAACTCCGCTATTTTTTACAGCGCAAGTCTCCTATTCCGAAAAGAAAAATCCACTCCCTGGAAAAAGAGAATGGATTTAGGACAGATCTTTTGATGTTATTTGCGTGCTCCGCGTCTGAACAAACCAGCTCCAAGCGCGACCAAGGCCAAGCCCAGCATATACATAGGAGTTTGTGAAGCTTCACCCGTTTGCGGCAGCGTTGCCGGTTGATCGCCGGTCGGTACGGGAGTCTCTGTAATTACGGGTGTGCCGAGAGGCGTCGGATCTTCCGGAATCGTCACTTCGTCCGTAGGAACCGGTGTCGGATTCACTGGAACTTCCGGTGTGCCAAGCGGCGTTGGATCTTCCGGAATTGTCACTTCGTCCGTAGGCACGGTTGGCGTTTCCGAAGGAATTTCCGGCGTGCCGAGAGGCGTTGGGTCTTCCGGAATCGTCACTTCGTCCGTAGGAACAGACGGTGTTTCAGTCGAAGGCGTAGGGTCCGGCGTTGGCGAACCTTGCGGAACTTCTTCGTCCGGGATTACGACCGTGCCAGGAACGGTTGGGTTCGTTGGGTTCGTTGGGGTCGGATCTGGAAGTGCTGGTGTTGTCGGTGGAACCGTTGGCGGCTGCTCCGCCGGCGGCTGCTCTGTTGGCGGCTGCTCCGTTGGCGGTTGTTCCGTCGGTGGCTGTTCCGTCGGCGGTTGTTCCGTCGGCGGTTGCTCCGTTGGTGGTTGCTCTGTTGGTGGTTGCTCCGTCGGCGGTTGCTCCGTTGGTGGTTGTTCCGTCGGTGGTTGTTCCGTCGGCGGCTGCTCCGTTGGTGGTTGTTCCGTCGGTGGTTGTTCCGTTGGCGGTTGTTCCGTTGGCGGCTGCTCCGTTGGCGGTTGTTCCGTTGGTGGCTGCTCCGTCGGCGGCTGTTCCGTCGGTGGTTGCTCCGTTGGCGGCTGCTCCGTTGGTGGTTGCTCTGTTGGTGGTTGCTCCGTCGGCGGTTGCTCCGTTGGTGGTTGTTCCGTCGGTGGTTGTTCCGTTGGCGGCTGCTCCGTTGGTGGTTGTTCCGTCGGTGGTTGTTCCGTCGGTGGTTGTTCCGTTGGCGGTTGCTCCGTCGGCGGTTGCTCCGTTGGCGGTTGCTCCGTTGGCGGTTGCTCCGTCGGCGGCTGTTCCGTTGGCGGCTGCTCCGTTGGTGGTTGTTCCGTCGGTGGTTGTTCCGTCGGCGGTTGCTCCGTTGGCGGTTGTTCCGTTGGCGGCTGCTCTGTTGGTGGTTGCTCCGTCGGCGGATCCTCTCCGTCCGGGCTCATTGGAGGAACTTCACTTTCGAAAGGAAAATGATGAGACTCTCCGTATCCGTTCAACTCGCCGGCAATTAGAGTTCCCTCTACGTTGCCGTTATCAAATTGGACTGTGCTCTTGGGAGCAAGCACGCTGCCTTGAACGCCGATTTGTTTGATTTCTAATTGTTTGGACTCGTAGAAGTTATAAATCACATTATGTTTGCTAACTTTATCGAGAAACATTCCCATGTTCGACATCACAATGTTATCGCCGCTTACGTTGACAATAACCGTCGAACCTTCGGGAGCCGAGATTCTGAACGTATGTGCAGCCGTAAGGTCTGCTCCATTTATCGTAAAAACATTCAATTTTTTATCTTCGCCCGTAAGACTGATGCTTCCGTAATACAAGATCGGTTCGCTGGTTGTTTTTTGTTTGGAGAGTAATAGCGATTGTTGAGTAAGATACGAGGTTTCTTTGGCAAAATCGATAGGATTGCCTTTCGTCGTCACTTTTTCGTTAGCCGTCGGCATGTTGATTACCGTTCCGCCGTACACGATGGCTCCTTTAGCCTCACCGTTGGAGAAATCAAGATTCCCGCCTACAACTACGGCAGGGCTATCTGTTCCTTTTGTTTTGTCTCCGACACTAAAAGAAGTGGCTTTGAGGTCACCGCCAACAGCGACTCGGCCCTCGATATCCGATTTGGTTTGATTGAAGTTTCCCAGTACAAAAACATTAAAGGCTTGGGCCGTGCCCAGAATCGAATTGCTCGAAGCATAGATCTTCACATTCGAATGACCAAAACCGATCGAGAGAGCCAGCAACGTCGCAGCAGAAATTTTTGTAAACTTGTTCATCTACTTCTCCTCCGTTAAGACCGTATTTTCGGCGCACTCTTTGCGGAATGCGCAAAAAGACCGCCAGGAATTCCTTCGTGGCGGTCGGACGGTCATTGTGCGGGAAGATGCACTGTAGACTCCGGACTTTGCGTCCCAAGCTTTCGCTTGGTTTGCGTTTCTCAAGGGTCACACATTCAATTCATACATGAATTCGTGTTGTCTGCTAAATAAGTCACAATCAATATAATAGATTTTCAGACTCATGGTCAATGTGACTTTAGTCTCTATTTATGGTATTTATTTTTGCAAAATGGCGTGAACGATCAAACGATGCGTAGGATTGATCAAAGGATCGCACGTAATCAACGTCAATGCGGTTTCTCCTTCGGTCGGGTTCAGCACCCAGACTTCGGTCGGCTCCACAATATGGATTTTGTCCACCTCGTATTGATAGGTTTTTCCGCCTTGATCGATTTCGATCAGGTCACCGACTTTTGCTTCATTCAAACGATTGAACAACCGTCCGGTTTTATGGGCACGGTGAGCGGCGACAGCCATATTGCCGTCCTCGACGCCCGCAAGCTGCGTTCCGGTTACATGCACCGACGCGCTTTTCATATTTTCTTTCGTTGCCCCTTCGACGATCGGGAGTTTGATATCCAGCTTCTCGTAGCGGATGACGCCGAGCACTTCTCCGTCTTGAAGCGCGTTCTCGTCGAGCGGCGTGCTTTCTTCGGTTTCATCGTCGCCTTCGTCAAGCAGATTCGAGATTTTTTCGTAATCGGGCACGGCCGAACCGCTCGATACCGGGGTAAGATCCAATGGCTTTTGGCTTTCGGCCTCGGCTTCTTTTAGCAACTGGGACTGCGCGCGATCCTCGAGCCAGGTGTTCACTGACGGATACAAAATAATGCAAAGTCCTACAATCATGAAAATATACGACCATTTTTTCACTAGTATTCCTCCTTATCCGCATTGATAGGCAACCTTGTCGCAACCATCGAAATGCGTCCTTGATTCCTTATAACCTCAAAAGTATGGCACAAAGCGAAAGCCGTGTCCAAGGGGAGCCCCTGAACACGGCCTGCCTGCTTAAGCCATACTTCGGAAAATCAAATTCGTTTGTGTAGTGTAGTACCTTATCAACTCTTAATCATAGGATTATGTTCGCTGGAAACCCACACGCTTTAGGTGGGTTTCCGGCGGGCATAACCTTACTTTTAGCGTTGATAAGGTAGTAGGTCGTCGTTGCAAAAGCCTATTACTGATTTTTTTTACCCGAGCGACGCAGCCATGCGCCGATTGCCAGTAATGCCAGTCCCAGTGCATACAATGGGTTCGCGGAAGTTTCGCCTGTTTTAGGCAGCGTAGTCGGCAATTCGCTTACGGACTGGGCCAGTACATCGGCGTTTCCTTGCGGAGTCCGATTGTCCGGAACATCTACGACTTCCGAAGTGGGATCAGAAGCAGCAACTTTCGAAGCGGCGTCTGTTTCAGGAGCACCTTGCGGCGTCGTTTCGTCCGGTACGTTAATCTCTTCCGATTCCGAAGGTGCAGAATCCGTATCCGGCGCGCCTTGCGGAGTTTCGTCATCCGGTACGATCACGGTTTCATCAGAAGCGGAGTTCGTATCCGGCGCGCCCTGCGGCGTTTCGTTATCCGGTACGATTACCGTATCGGCAGGAGCGGGAGCGGGATTCTGTGTCGTCGGCTGATCATTGACAGTCGGAGCCCCCTGCGGCGTTTGATTATCCGGAATCGTAACAGTTCCATTATCGGTTGCCGGCGTATTATTCACGGGTGCAGATGTATTATTTTCATTGACCGGTTGTACAGGTTGCTGTGTTGGAGTTCCCGGGTTGGTCGGTTGTTGCGGTTGTTCAACCGGCTGCTCTGGTTGTTCGACCGGTTGCTCCGGCTGTTCCACCGGCTGCTCCGGTTGTTCCACCGGTTGCTCCGGCTGTTCGACCGGCTGCTCCGGTTGTTCCACCGGCTGCTCTGGTTGTTCCACCGGTTGCTCCGGTTGTTCTACCGGTTGCTCCGGCTCTGGCTTTGGATTTTGCTCTTCATGCTTCTTCTTCAATTCCTCGACTTTTTTCAAAGCGTCTTCGGCTTTTTTATTGGCTTCATCAGCTTGCTTCTGTACCTTTTCCAAGTCTTTTTGAGTTTTTGATGATTTATCTTGCGCAACGTCTACTTCGCACTTAACGGAATCCGCATCTTTTTTAGCCTGGTTCAAAGCTTTGTTTTCTTTTTCGAAAACCGCTTTTTTATCTGCATATGCTTTCTCTGCTTCTTGCGATTCTTTTTTTGCGTTTTCGTATGCTTTATTTGCTTTATTATCGAATCCCCAAGACTTAACGGCTTCTTTGAAAGCCGCTGCTTCTTTTTTCTTTGCTGCGTCTAATTTATTTTGCGCGTCAGTTTGTTGACTCTTCGCCGCCGTAACGTCGTTCGTTTTCTGATTGACGCTTTGAATGGCAGTGTCGTGTTTTTTTTGAGCGTCTTTAAGCACTTGCTGGGCTGCTTCAGTCGCGATTGTCTTTTGCCCGACAGTTTGCTGTTTGACTGCCGCATTTTTTTTGGCAGCTTCGGCTGAAGCCAGCGCCTGCGCGATTTGCTGTTCATAGCTGGATTGCGGCGTTTGAGAAGATGTTCCCGGTTTGCTCCAGTGCGCTTGTGCCGAATTCGTCGCATAAGGAGTCAAGGAAATAGTCGACGTCAACAGGATCGCTGCGGAGGCTTTGGTTACAGAAGCTTTCGTGATTTTACTCATAAGTAAATAATCTCCCTTTAATTTTTTTATGTTTTAGATAATATTGGATGCAGAGAAACGCAAAAATACCGCCTTGAATGATCTAGCCATTCGTGGCGGTCGGACGATCTTAACGAGCGGGCGCTCGCCGTAGATTCCTGACTTTGCGTCCCAGCCTTTCGACTGGTTTGCGTTTCTCGGAGGGAAGTGCGATGACGCGGGGGAGTTGTAACGCAGAACCGGTGTTCGGGACTCCAGAACTACAAACAACAAAAAGACCGCCATCGTTATCGAGGCGGTCGGACGATCATGGCGAACGTGTCGCTGTAGATTCCTGACTTTGCGTCCCGGACTTTCGACCGGTTTGCGTTTCACTAATTAAGTCGGTTATTTGATTAAGGCGAGTATACCGGAATTGTCGATTTTGTGTCAATATCTTTTTTCGGGAAAACCGAAAAGTCCAAAAACCCTGGAATGAAGGGGTTCTTGGACTTTTGGGTCTTGAAGGATTTTGTCGAATGCCGAGACTAGCACCTTGACCGCATCAAATCTAAGGTTTGCGTTCATCGGAAACCCGCACGCTTCAAGCGGGTTTTCGATGGACGTAATCTAACATCTTAAGCGGTCATGGTACGAGTACCCTTTCAACTCTTAACCACAGGTTTACGTTTTCCTGAAACGCACACAGGGGAGCGTATTCCTATCTTTAGTGTTGACAAGGGACTACAATTGACTGCAAATCCGATCGAACGCTTCTTCTGCACGGAGCGTCACTTTATCGGCATCGGCGCGGCTCTTAAACTCCACGCGACCTTCGGCGGCTTCTCGGCCCACCACTACTCGGTATGAAAGTCCCAACAAATCCGCATCTTTAAACTTCACGCCGGCTCGCTCGTCACGATCGTCGAGCAGCGCTTCAACCCCCGCCGAGCGGAAGCGATCGTATAAAGCAAGCGCGAGGTTGCGTTGGTCTTCGTCCTTGATCGAAGCCGGAATGATATGCACGGCAGCCGGCGATAATTCTTTCGGCCATCTAATCCCGTTCTCGTCATGATTCTGTTCAACCACGGCAGACAAAATGCGCGAAATCCCGATACCGTAGCAGCCCATGATCGCGGGTTGTCTGCGGCCCGATTCGTCCAGGTACTCCGCACCCAGCTTCTCGCTGTATTTCGTACCCAGCTTGAATACGTGCCCCACTTCGATGCCCCGATAAAACTTCAGCGGTCCGCTGCCGTCCGGGCTCAGATCGCCTTCGGCCGCATTGCGGAAGTCGCCCACTAAATCCGCGGTAAAGTCGCGGTCCGGTCGCACGTTTTCCGCATGATAATCCGTTTCGTTCGCACCCGCGACTCCGGATGCCGCAGCCTGAACTTCACGATCCACAAGCAACTTCACACCCGACAAGCCCACAGGCCCGGCAAAGCCGACAGCTGCGCCCGTCAGACGTTCAACATCGGCTGCTTCCGCCAATTCGATCCGTTCGCCGCCAAGCGCGTTCAGCACCTTCGTCTCGTTGACCTCGCGATCTCCGCGCACGACTACCGCGATCGGCTGATCGTCTACCCGGTACAGCAGCGTTTTGAAAAAGGCAGACGCTTCCGCATCGAAATGGGCACATAATTGATCGATCGTATGCGCGTTCGGCGTATGCACCCGATTCATTGGCGGAACTTCCGCGCCCGAAGCGGCAGGTTCCTCCCAGAACATCTCGGCCTTCTCCAAATTGGCTGCGTAATCGCCGTTTTCGCTGACGACGATCGTATCTTCCCCGATATCCGCCAAAGCCATAAACTCGTGCGTTTCGCCTTCGCCGCCGATCGCCCCGGCGTCCGCCTGGACGGCACGGAAATTTAAGCCGACGCGGGTGAAAATGCGGCAGTACGCTTCATACATCGCGCGGTACGTCACGTCCAACTCTTCCCAGCTCCGGTCAAACGAATACGCGTCTTTCATCAGGAACTCCCGTCCGCGCAGCAGACCGAAACGCGGGCGACGCTCGTCGCGATACTTCGTCTGAATCTGATACAACGTCATCGGAAGCTGGCGATACGAGCTCACCTCGCCCGCGATCAGCGTCGTGATGACTTCCTCATGCGTAGGTCCGAGCGCGAATTCGCGGTCATGGCGGTCTTTCAACCGGATCAGCTCGGGCCCGTACACGTCATACCGTCCCGATTCGCGCCACAGCTCGGCAGGCTGCATTGCCGGAAGCAGCAGTTCCTGCGCGCCTGCGCGATCCATTTCCTCCCGCACGATCTCCTGTACCTTTTTCAATACGCGGAAGCCCAGCGGCAAATACGTATACACGCCGGAAGCAAGCTGACGGATCAACCCCGCGCGCAGCATCAGCTTGTGGCTGACCGCTTCGGCATCCGCAGGCGCTTCCCGCAGCGTAGGAATAAGCAATTGACTTTGTTTCATCGCAATCTCTCCTTCAAAATAAATAATAAAAAGCGGTACGCGCAAAAAAGACGCATTCATCAGGGACGAATGCGTCTTCGCGGTACCACCCTAGTTCCCTTTTCACTGCACAATGATTCAGGCCGCGCAGGCAAAAAGGCTCGAAGTCCGTTAACGGCGGACATCCGGTGACGCAGAACGCGCCACAGCTCGCGGGGGAGGACCTTCGCGGTTTTGCCGGGAATTCTCGCAGCTCCGATACGTTGACGATATTCGAAAACGTACCCGGAATTCCTCTCTGTCGGCAGTCTATGCACCTTACGCCTTCAAGGCTTGGATGCCCGCGAGGCATGGCCCCGGTCGTTGCTGTTCATCTGTTAAATTCATGAATCCGTGACACCTTTGTACCATCGAAATCGCGGTCCCGTCAAGCGGATTGAACGATTAGATCCCGCACGCGACCAAAATGAAATCGAAACCGCAAAGCGTTCCGCGGGTTTTTACGCCCCCGGCTCCACTACCGTCCCGGGAATCACAACCCCTTCGCTTCCCGCAGCCGGAGGTTCAACCTCGCCTTGCACTTCCGGTTGCGTCGGCGTCGAAGGTTCCGAAGCCGGCTCCGATGGCGTCGGGATCTCGATCGGCGGCTCCTGTACAGGCGGTTCCACCGGCTCTGCAGGCATAATCGGAACTTCAGGCTTCGGCGTTACGCGGACCGGGCTTTTGATCGACACCGCTCCGGTATCTTTGTACACCGTCAACACGGCTCCCGTTGCTTGGCTGATCAAACGAACCGGAACATAAACGACCCCTTCATGCAACCTCGGCGCGGCGGTCAACGTCACGGTTTCCCCGTTGATCTCCGCTTCCTTTTTGCCCAGCGTAAAGCGAATCGTGCCGTAATCGCCTGTTGCCGCAACCGACTTGGCCGCGCCTTCCCACTTAAGCTTGTAGCCGAACGAAGTCAGCAGCGGCTTATACGATACATAGGTTGCGCCTTCCTCGTTAAATGCAGCCAGATCATCCTCAATCCGTTTGCCGTCCAGGAAGACGGAAATCGGCTTGACCGTCGTTTTGTTTTTCTCCGCCCATAGGGCATAGCCTTCCTGAGCGATCCACAAGCCGACTTTTTTGTTGCGCCGCCATTCTTCTCCGAACGCCGACAGCGGAAGATGCGTCTCGCCCGTTTTCACCCCGATCTCCGGAGTGAACGCGGGACGCCCCAGCTTCTGAATAAACCAATCCGTGTAGCCGCCGCCCCCGTTGGAGTTGTAGCTCGGGCTCACTTGGCTGTATCCGGTAAAAGCCGTGAAAATATTCGCCAGACGCTTATCGCGCGCGACATTGGCGGCAGGCGTACGGAAATTCCAATACAAAATCCGGCCCGCCGAATGATACGATACCGCAATCTCCGGGTCGATCTCGTACGTGAAGGCGATCATCGCTTTATTTTCCCGCGCGGTCATCGGAGCCGTCCCCTTATGCCCCATCCAGTGCGGATAATAATAATTGTTCACCAACTCTTCCCAATTCGCGTTATACTGCCGGTTCGGGTCGACGCCCTGCGCATTCGCTTTCCAACGCTTGAAGTTCCGGCTTCCGTCGTTCATCGCGATCAGCGCTTTGTGCACGCTGGCCGGGAACGATTGAAGTCCGGTCTGCTGAAGCGTGACGCCGTCCGGGTTGACCATCGGGACGAACCAAATCTTCGTTTTGCCCAAAATGTCCCGCACGTCATAGCCCTCGAACTTGCGGTTCTCGGTGTACGCGGCCGCGTACTGCTCGATCATCTGCATGTTCAGCGTCGTCGTCAGCCATTCGCGAGCATGATGCGAACCGTTGAAAAAGACCGTCGCGCTCCCCGTGCCCAGGCCGACCGCCCAGATGTCACGTCCATATAGCGTTTTTCCGATCGATTTGTATTCAATAATGTCCGGATATTTCGCTGCCAATTCCCGAATATCCCGCGTTAGCACCCCATATGTATACGTGACTGACGGGTCCACGATATTCGCCCCCGCCGCTTGCGAACGTCCTGCCGGCGCCAACGTCAGCACCAACAAAATGAACGCCATAAGCGTTACTCCCCACTTTTTCATAACAACCCCCTGTAAATTTCGTTTTCTTCCGCCTTTTAGCATTCGTGCACCTGCCTCTATTTTCCTGCTCGTTGCCGTTTTTCCCGGTAACCTTGACAACGCCTTAGGCCTAGCATTACGATACATAGTAATTCTAGGTATAGAAAAGGAGGCACCTGCCGTGAAAGTCAGTAAGGAACTGCTCAAAGGATCGACCGGAGCGCTCGTGTTGACGGTCTTGTCAGGCAAAAGCATGTACGGCTATGAGCTAATCAAAGAATTGGACAGCCGCTCGGGCGGCGTATTTTCGCTCAAAGAAGGCACGTTGTATCCGATTTTGCACGCCATGGAGGCCGAGAGCTGGGTGAAGTCGCATTGGGAAGACGGAAGCGGTCGCAAGCGCAAATATTATACGGTGACCGATGCGGGGCTGAAGCAGCTTAAGCACAAAACCGAGGAGTGGCGAACATTCAGTGGCGCGGTGAACGCGGTGCTCGGGGAGGGCGGAGCATGAGCGGAACCAACGGGATACATCCTGGAAAAGAAACAGCGGAACAACTCGAGCATCTTCGCCGCCTGGAGACCGAGAAAGCGGAAGCGCTCATCGAAGAGTATCTGGACCGGGTGTGTGCGCGTATTCGGGCAAGGGAGCTGCATCCCGAACTTCGGGAAGAAATACGCGGGCACATCGACGAGTTGTTGACGGAAAAAGAAAACGAAAAGATTCCGCCGATCGAAGCCGCCATCTGGGCGCTGAAGCAAATGGGCGATGCGGACGAGATCGGGGGTAGGCTGGGACAGGTGCATCGGCCGAGGTTCAACTGGAAATTGCTGCTGCCGCTGGCGGCGATGATCGGACTCGGGTTGTTGGCATTGTTTTCTTTGGGAAGTACGGGAAAAGGCAGCTACCAATACTTCAATCCCGGCAGCCGGCAGCTTTTTTATTACGGCATGGGGCTTGTCGCTTTGATCGCCGGCCTGTTTTTCGACTATCGATTATTGAAAAAGTACGCGATCGCGTTGTACTCTGCTGCCGTCGTATTGACGGTCGTATTTTTCTCCTTCGACTCGCCGACGGTAAACGGAACGCTGGGCTGGATAGGAATCGGACCTCTTTATTTTTATTGGACGCTGATCATGTTCGTGCTTTTCCTGATCACGCTTCCCGGCTTGTTCGAACGACTTTCGCTCAAAACCGAAAAATGGACAAGTCTTCGCCAAATCGGAAGCATCGGCTTGATCGTTCTTCCCGTCATGTTGTATATCTATTTCGATCTGCTGGCGTGGCTGCTGCTTATCGGCTACCTGGCCGCGGCTTTGACGTTGTACGCGCGCTCCGGCGGCTCCCGCATTTATGCATACGGGCTGCCTGCTTTGTTCGCTGCATGGATGGCTGTTTTGTATGTTCGCAACGAGTATTGGCAAGCGCGCATCCAATCGGTGTTCGCTCCGCATCTTCAAACGTCCAATAACAATTACCTGAACGACTCCATCGCTGCTGCCGTTCGGGAAGGCAGTTGGTTCGGACAAGGATTCGGTTCAAGCGGAAGTCGCGTGATTTACGCTTATAGCGATGCGATTCTTCCCTACCTGACCTATAGCTTCGGATGGATCGCCGCGGGCGTTCTCGTGGCTTGCACATTATGGCTGATCGCTCTTTTGCTGCATTCCACCCGGAAAATTACCGACCGATACGGACGTTCGCTCGCTACGGGCCTTTCTATTTTGCTGGTATGCCAATGGATCTACGGAATCGGCGCTTCGTTCAACCTGCTGCCTTTCACGACGTTGACGATGCCGTTCATCGGCTACGGGGGCAGCTCGACCGTCATTCACTGCGCCGTCTTGGGTCTGATCATGGGGATCTATCGACGCAAGGATATGATTTCGACTCGCGGGAAGCAAGCGCAAAAATCCGGCGACGATCGGTTAATCTTCAGCATCGGCGGCTTCGAGTTGTATGATAACCGCGAGAGACGGCTGGATTGGGTTCGTAAGTCCAGTGGGCGCTATCCTTGACACCTCCATCGGCTGCGTGCTAAGTTAAATTCATCCAAAACAAGAAGGGAGTGAGCAAGCCTTATGAATACGCAATTTCATCGCTTCTCGCTCCCTTACGGCATAATCTGATCGGCAGCAGGTGGACTGTTGTCTATTCATCGCGGGAGCTGGGACCCTTGAGGTTCCGGCTCTTCTTTTTGAACGCAGCTCTCCTAGACCCGGAGCAGGCAGCGTCGCGATCGATCTCTATCCGTCTATGCGCAAACCGCGGGAGCTTACGAGCTTTCGCGTTTTTTTGTATATCAGGAGCAAGCACATATGGAGCGTGTTCAACCTTGATTTACTTTTCACACAACCAACTAATCCAAATCGAAAGGCAGTGCGTACCTACCTATGATGAAACTTAGTCAAATGAGCAAGATCCGAAATCTTATCGATGAACAAACATGGAAAAGCCAGCTTGGCGATCAGTTTGCCCGATTGTGGAGACATGACTTGGGCAGCGTTTATTTTTGGCGAATCAGTTCGAATGCGATCTTCGTTGCGGACGTGGACGGAAAACGGCATTTTCTTCGTCTTAACCTCGCGGAAGAACGCAGCTTGCCTGAAGTCGAAGCTGAAGTACGTCTTCTGCTCGCGTTACATGACAGCTCATTTCGAGCCGCTCAGCCCGTCCCCTCGCTGGCTGGACGATGGATCGAGACTGCCGAATGGAACGGTGACGTCTATCACGCCGTGCTGTTCGAAGGCATGCCGGGGGAACATCCGGACGACGAGAATCTGACCGAAGCCCAATGCCTGCGCTGGGGAAAGGAACTGGGGCGCTTGCATAAGGAGCTTGCCGCCATACCTCCTGCGACCGTTAACGGTCGCGGCGATTGGAGCCTCGACCTCGCCAATATGCGGAAGCTTTTGTTTCGGGAATCTGCTGCGATCCGGAGTGCACTGGATGCTGCGGCATCGGAAATGGAGCAGGTGTGCCGCATCCAACCCGCTGCGCTTATTCATTTCGACTTCGAGATGGACAATTTGCTGTGGCAAGGCACATTGGTCAGCGCGATTGATTTTGACGATTGCCGAATATATCCTCCGGGCGCAGATATCGAATACGCGATTCGCAGCCTTAGGAAATCAGACGCTAGTGAAGCCTCCCAGCAGATTCAGGCTTTCTTGGACGGCTATGCGGCAACCTCTCCGTACCCGGTACCTTTGCAGCAAGAGCTTGCTCTCTTCCGGCAATGGCATCGTCTCTATCTTCTGGCGACAAGTCACCGGGAGATGGATCTGCCGGAAGATGCGCCGCGCGTATCCTGGCAATCCAGTTTGGAACTGAAATTTGCAGCGCTGGCTCAGAAACTTCGATCGGAGATCGTCGATCATTCGGCAAGCTAAATCCCCAACACCCGCTAACCTAAAAAAGCTTCGGGCCCTCCGGGGAGGACTCGAAGCTTTGCAAGATAAGTCAAAAATTACTTTTTGCCACCCAGGATTGTTTTCGTTACGCCGCCAAGCAGCGCTCCTGCTGTAGTTGTGGTGCCTGTAGTCGCTGTCGATGCCGCGGCTGTTGTCGTGGAAGCCGTTGCGGTTGTAGCAGTCGTTGTTGTCGTCGCCGCGGAAGCTGCTGCGGATGTTGCCGACGTTGTGCTTGTTGTTGCCGTCGATGTAGCTGGCGCGGTTGTTTGGGTTGTCGTCGATGTAGCCGGCGCGGTTGTGCCTGTACCCGAAGTTGTACCTCCCAACACGCCACCCAATGCGCCTGTCAGGCCATTCACTGTATTATTGACTGTATTAACCGTGTTGTTCACCGTCGTATTTACGACATTAACGACCGTTTCGATCAGACCCGGAGCCGAATTTGTAGTTCCAGTGGTTGTCGTAGGCGTCGTTGTTGTAGGTGCTGGCGTTGTGGCCGCCGGTGTCGTTGTCGCAGGCGCCGGCGCTGCGGCCGCTGGCGTCGTTACCGGTGCTGGTGCTGGTGCTGTTGCAACTGGCGTCGTTGTCGCAGGTGCCGGCGTTGCGGCCGCTGGCGTCGTTGTCGCAGGCGTCGGCGTTGCGGCCGCTGGCGTCGTTACTGGTGCTGGTGCTGGTTCTGTTGCAACTGGCGTCGTTGTCGCAGGTGCCGGCGTTGCGGCCGCTGGCGTCGTTACCGGTGCTGGTGTTGGTTGTGTTGCAACTGGCGTCGTTGTTGGCGCCGAAGCTGCCGGTGTTGATGTTGGCACTGGTGTTGAAGCCGCTGGTGCCGGTGTTGCTTTCGTACCGCCGGAAGTCGATGCAGAAGCAGAGCTTGCAGCCGGAGACTGAGCAGTTCCCGTCGATACCGCTGCCGCTGCGGCATCGCTTTGTGCCTTCGCAATCTGATCACCGTTATACATTTTGTAAGAACTTGAGCTGATATCCAAACGAAGTTGATGCAATTGCGACTTCCAAGTGATTCCGGCTTTCGAAACCTTCTGCTCGATCGCTCTTTCTCCAAGATTCTTCAACGTGCTTTTGAAGTCGTCCGTTTTCAGCGTGAAACCGTTTTGCGAGTAGATCGCTTGCAGCAGGTCATACTGCTGCTTGCGGTTGGTTTCCATTCTGTCGTAGAACTGCGTTTTTTCTTTTTTGATTTCGATATCGGTCCGGACTTCTTTCCCTACGGCCCGATCGTCTTGACTTTTATTATCGTACGCGCCGACTTTCGAAGAATCTTTATTCGTATAGGATGTTTTCGCGTTATAATCGTATCTGCTGGATTGATCCGCTCTCGAAGCGGAAGAGTAGGACGACAATGTGCTCATTTTTCACTACCCCCTCAATGGAATGTTCTGTGCGACTTGGTTAGGGATAGTTTACTATTTTATGGTAAAGAAAGGGAATAGGATCCTATTCCTCACTCGCTTCCTCCCATTTTTGTCCAAAAGCAGGAGCATAAGATGGGGTTTTATCTTTGTAAGGCTGGTTTTTCTATGTCGAATTCGAGTATCTTTGAGTTATTCGTTTTTAATCGACTTTTTTCTACAGCATTTTAAAAATATTGTTTCAAATCAATTAACTTACAATCTATGGAAAAATGACTCAAGCAACCATACTTCCTATTTCTTAAGTACTATGCCGACGCCAAAACATAAAAAAACGCAAAAAAAATCGCCCCTGCACAGGAGGCGATTGGTACAATAGGTGACTGGAATGCTTTAGGCTTGAACCGCCTCGGCAAAATCCTGTCTTGAACTGCTATGCTCATTCAGTTTGTCGTACGCCTCCACACTGATCTCCACACGGACCTGGTGCAGCTCCGACTTCCATTCCATCTTCATGGAGGAACCGTCGCGAATCATCAATTGCTCGATCGAACGTTGCGCTAGCGCCTTCATCGCATCTTGAAGCTTTTCAGGCGAAAGTTCGACCCGTGCTTTCTCGGCATAGAAGGTTTGCATCAATTTTTGCTGGGCTAAGCGCTCATCCGCGAGCTTTTGAGCCAATTGGACTTCACGCTTTTTGCGTTCTTCATCACTCAACAGTTCTTTTTCCCCTGTCTTTTCTGTGTTCAGCTCGGTTTTGTCTTTCATGACTACAACCTTTGAAGTCTCCAGCTTCGATGTTGGATTCACAATATCCGGATTCACAATCGCGGAAGGTTTGTAATCAATCGCCCAATTACCCGAATCTCCTTTGTTAAACGATACCTTCTCCATTTCAACACCCCCTGTTACATGATCTCGCTTCAATGTAACGCTTGCTTCGATTGCTTGGCAATCCGATAGACGAACTACAAAACAAACTAAAAATACGTACTTCGCGAAATTAAATAAAAGATAAGCCTTATACTACTATGCAATTCGAACTAAAATACATGAGACCAAAGACCTGATTATTTGAGATCTTAGAGACCGACTCACCTCCTTCTTTTTATGTCGGCTGCAAACAGGACATTTTTTCCATTTCAGCTCTAATTTCTTACCATCCTTATCATTACAAAATTGTTACTTATCAATCTTTTGCAAAACCTTGTCCGCCTGTGAAAAACCCGATATAGTCAGGACATGCGTCTGGAAAAAAAGATGCAAATCCGGCGATATACAGCGTGAATGCTTCTATGGAAGAACGTGCGTCGCCGCCTAATCGGAAAGGAATCTTACATACTTATGCTTCTTCGAAACTGGAAAAAAATCGTCTTGCTGTCTCTTGTCGTCGTCTTCGCCTTGGGCATCGCAGGGTTCTTCTTCGTGCGATATCTGGAACATGCCAGACTGGTCAATCACGGCGTAACCGAAGAACTGCTGCCCGTCGTCTCTGTCGCCGAAGTCGCCGACCACTACGATGCGGTCGTGACCGGAACCGATCCGGAAGGCATCGCTGCCGCGATCTCCGCCGCGCGCAACGGCCTGAAGGTGCTGCTTGTCGACGGACATGACCGTACGATGCTGGGCGGTCTTATGACGGTCGGGGGCTTGAATATGATCGACCTCAACTACTCGCCGGAGCAGCCTTTTTTTCTTCCGCAGTTGAGAGAACCGAAATATTTGAACGAAGGCATTTTTCAGGAATGGTACGATCAATTCGACGGGTCGGCGTTCGACGTGAACGTAGCCGCCAACGTGTTCTATAAAATGGTGAAAAACGAACCTAACATCGATCTGCTCATGGAAACGCAGGCCATGTCTCCGTTGACCGACACGCAGAACGAGCGCACGACCGTGACGGGAGTCGATCTGACGCTCAAAGACGGAAGCCGAAAGAAAGTCACGACCTCGGCCATTATCGACGCCACGCAAAATGCGGATGTAGCCGCCGAAGCCGGCGCCGAATTCACGCTGGGCCGCGAAGACATCGGGGATACCAACAGCGTAATGGCCTCGACGCTCGTCTTCCGCATGAGCGGCATGACCCAAGAAATTTGGGAGCAGCTCGGCAAGCACGAAGACACCGGCATCGACCGGATGAGCGTATGGGGCTATAAAGAAGCGAAAGAATACGAGTCCAGCGATCCGAGCAAGGTAAAAATGCGCGGCTTGAACATCGGGCGTCAAAATGACGATACGATTCTGATCAACTCGATGCTGCTGTTCGACATCGATCCGCTCGATCCGGAATCCATCAAGCAGGGCATCGAGACGGGAACCGCGGAAGCGCCGAAAATCGTGGAGTTCCTCAAGAAGCGTTTCCCGGAGATGGCGACGTTAAAATACGACGGAGTCGCCAGCGAATTGTACTTGCGCGAGTCCCGTCACCTCAAAGCGGAATACCGTTTGACGCTCGTTGACGTGATGGAAAATCGCGCGCACTGGGACGATGTCGCCTACGGCTCCTATCCGGTCGATATCCAGAGCACGAGCGACGGGCGAATAGGCACGGTGCTGATGAAACCGAGCCAGTACGGCGTCCCGTTCCGCACTCTGGTGCCCCGAACCGTCGACGGCCTGCTTGTGGTGGGACGCTCGGCCGGCTTCGACACCGTGCCGCACGGAAGCGCCCGCACCATTCCGGTCGGCATGGGGACGGGCGAAGCGGCCGGCGCCGCCCTCAAGCTTGCCTTGAACGCGGATATGACGCTGCGCGAATTGTCCGGCTCCGAAGAGCAGATCACCGCGTTGAAAAAGCAGCTCCGCAAGCAGGGCATGAATCTGTCCCGCCCGAATCTGCCGGAACCGGAATACACCCAGCACAAAGACTATGCCGGCATGCTCGTATCCGCCAATATGTATCTGACGTCGGGCGGTTACGAAAACGACGGCTGGGGCCTGGACGGCGAAGCCAACGTGCAGCGGTTCTTCAACGCGGTACGCGTAATTCGTTCTCTTCACCCCGACTTCTTCCCCGGCGAAATGCAGGGCGCGCTGGCCGGCATCGCCGATCCGGCGACGCAGCAGCTTTCGCTGGAAACGGCGTCCGGCTTGATCGCAAGCGCTCTGGACCTTCCGGTCGAGACAGGCAAAGCGACCGAACTGCTGGTCGCTGACGGCTGGTTGCAGCAAGACACGCTGAATCGGATTGCCGATCAGGAAAAGCTCACGAACGGCGACTATTATTCGCTCGTCGGCGATCTGTCCCGGCACTTCCTGCCTGCCGATACGGTAGAGCATCCGGCGCAGTAACAGTGTGACTTTGCGGCGGCTCCCGCCGTTAACCCTTTCCGAACATGAAGATAACAAAAAGCTTGGCAAAGTCCGCTTTCGGACTTTGCCAAGCTTTTTTCGTGCGACTTCCAATCCTCCGACGGAGCGTCGTTTATTCGGAAGATTCGGCTTCTTTCAGCATCGCCGTCAGATAAATCAGCGGCGAGTTGTAGTTCAGCGCCTGTTCATTCGTTTCCCAATCGATCGTGGATTCGTTATAGGCTTTGGCCGGGAACTTGGCTTTGGAATTGTTCGGTCCCCCTGCCATATAGCCGTTCGGCATTTCGATTATGAAGTCGCGCATATAAATCTCGTGGTGCGTGCTGCGGATCCGGTTTTCTCCGTAGCCGGTAATGTAGCTGAGTTGAAGCGGATTGATGCCCAACAGATAATTCAGGTTGCTGGACGCCGCCCGGATATTGTCTTCGTCGAACGTGCCCAAGATCCGGCTGCCGATCGCCAAACTTACCGGAACGCTGGCCACGTTGGAATTGGCGCCCCAATAGAATGCGTTTTGGGTCGAGTTGCCCCATACCGTCCGATTCAGCGTCGCATCCAACACGTTTTCGCGCCAAACGCCGTACTTCGCGGCGAACCATTCGCGAATTTGCGGATCGGCCTGCGGCGCGCTCAAGTAATGGTAGTAGCCGATCATTTCCATTCCGTTGATGCCGTGCGAGAAGTTTGTCGAGTCGAACACATGCGCGAACTCCTGGTAATGGGCTTTGACGTAATCGCCGTATTTCGCTTCTCCCGTCGCGCGGTATAAGGCGGCCGCCGCGTAGAAACGGTCGTTTTTATCGTTGCCGTCGTTGTAAGGACCGTCCGGCTGCGCAATGTATTCCGGCTGTTGTTCGAGGTAAGCCCATCCTTTGACCGCCGATTGCAGCAGCGTGTTCGAGTAGTCTTCAAGCGATTCGGTCGACTTGAACACGAGCGAAGCATGGGCCAGAGCGCCGACCGTATTGGCTGTCTGAGCGGTCGGAATGATGCTTTCCGGTCCTTCCCCGTCCATGATGAAGCGGTTCGGCTCAGGTTCGCGGATCACGTAAGCATAGAATCCGCCTGTCGCGGGATCCTGCATTTTTAGGAAAAAGTCAGTCTCGACCTTGATTTCGTCCAACAGATCCGAAACGCCGTTCCCGCTCTCCGGGATATTGAGCTGGCCGTCCGGGAATGCTTTCGGATACGCTTCGTATGCCCAGAGCAGATCGGATACGGCGGTCGCCGCGGCCGTCACGTATTTGCCCGTGTCGCCCGCGTCCCACCACCCGCCGGAGACGTCTTTTTTGATCGAAGGATCGGATTGAAGCGGAAGGTTGCGGTCTATCTTGTGCAGGCCTTCGCGCGCGAATTCTCCCGCGTGCTGCTCGTCCAGGTCGTCATTGGCGCGCTGGTAATAGAAAAATCTTTGCACGTCCGTGAGCAGGTCGCCGTACACGTCCGCCCCCACTTTGAACGACGCGGACGGCGCGGCGATTCCGTCCACGACGATCTCGTACTCGCCGGCTTCTTGAAGCGGCGTGAAGTCGGCTTTGAGCACTTTTTCGCCCGACGACGGATCATAAGCTCTGACCAGGGACAACTTTCCGCTGTACACGGATTCACCGTCGGATGTGCGTTTCACTTCGAACGGCGTACCGACCTTGGCATCCAGTTCGTTGTAATAACCGCTGACCAGCGCATACTTGTCGCCTCCGCTCGGATAACCGACCTGATTCACTTTGATCGGAGCGGCCGATACTTCCTTATCCGGCGATACGACCCGAATATTGGCGATATGTAACGTAATCGGAGCTTCGCTCGTTCCGACCATCTTCAGCAATTGGATCTGGCTCGGATCGAAAAGCGGCTCGGAGCCGAAAAGGTCCCGGAGCGGAATCGAATAATGCTGCCACTGCGTCGTAAGAGGTTTGTATTCGTTTACATCTTTGGACAAGACGTCAATATTGGTTTCTTCCGGATTATCGTCGCCGTCGGTGTAAAATTCGCCGTTGGCTTGAAGACGTTCATGCACGCCGTCGCGGAAGCCGATCCGGAACGATTCGCCGCCTTTCGCGCCGACCGCGTCGAATTCCAGCGTGCCGTTTGCGCCGTAACGCGAGAAATCGAACGTCTGCCAGCTGTTTGTCGTATAATGAGCCATCCAACTGCCGGAAGCTTCGATCCGCTTACCTTTTTTGCCTTGGTACGTTTTGTCGACTACGGTGACTTTGTCGCCCCATCCGTAATCGCTGATCGGGATATCCCGCAGTTTGTTCCAATCGGCTCCTCCGGTCGGCACGTAATTTACGATCTGCTCGGCATGCGTGGTCGCGATCGGTCCGACAACCGGAAAAACCAAAGAAACCGCGAGTAATCCGCCGATCATTTTGAACATGGAGCGTTTTGCGCTTTTTGCTTTTGTTCCGTTAGACATGAATCCATATCCCCCCGCCTTTTAAGTAAACGCTTTCAATATAAGCATAGGGTTTTTTATGAAAAAATAACACCCTACAAATCCGATTTTTTATCCCCTATTTATTAGTCATTCGCATTTATGTTTATTCAGGGCGTGTACGCAAACTTCGAAGGCAGAAGATTTAGATGGATTTTCGTTCTCAACAAGGAAGAGGTCCGAAGGCGTGCCGGGGCACGTCAAGGAGCACTGACGCAGTGGAGGGCGAAAAGGCAGCTAAAGATGCACATCGTTAAGTTTGCGTACACGCCCTAGCAAACGACAGCAAAAAAAGCGACGGTCCGGCATTGAAGCCGGGCAGCCGCTTTTTCGGTTTAATACTTTTTCAGCGCGGCACGGAGATCGTTCATCAACCGGCCGGCTCCCACGATCGCCGAATCGCTGTTGTTGTAAAAAATCGCCGTCTTGACTCCGTCCTGTTCCAGCTTCGGCAGGATCTTCTCCATAAAAGCAGCCAGATCAAGCGGACGGCCGGAGTACCCCGACCATTCATCGATCGCGCAATGCTCGGCAAACTCGCCTTTGGGCCAAAGCGGCAGCAGAGCCGAGCCGTCCTGATCATGCGTCATCGCCCAGCCTTCATCGTACAAGCCCCAGAGAATCTGCGTATCTGCCGTTTTCTTGATGAAATATTCGTAGCGCAGATCGGCCGGACTGCTGACGATCGCGTTAAATTCTTTTAAGTTCATACTGATAAAGGCCTCCCGTAGGGCCGAGTCGCCGGAGGCGGTCGGTTTTCTAATCTATTTACCCATCGGGGGAAAAGTTGACCTTACTCAGACGGATGAAGAGCATGCCTGCATGCGTCGAGCACTTCCGCAAGCGTGGATGCGATTCCGCGGGAAGGCTCGAACAAAAGGGCTTCCGCAGCGCCGACGGCAATAGTCTTCGCGCGGTCCGGACTCACCAATTCGAGCAGGCGGTTGGCCGCCGCTGCCCGGATATTCGCCTCCCGCTTGCTCAGCGCTCCGATCAGCGGCCGCAAAAAGTCAGGCTCCCCCCACTGTACGAGCACGGCGTCGCAAGCCAGCTTGATGCTTAGCGGTTTATGCGTCAGCAGAATACGCTTAACGAAGCGGCGGTCCGCGGTCGGATCGCCGTACAGCCGCTCGGCCAGATCGCCGATCGAGAGCAGCGCGTACACCCTGACGATCACGGACGGATCGAACTCCGCCGTCTGTTTGAGCTTCTCCAGTGCTTTCGGCGAACGGCTCGGTCCCAGCGATTCGCAGGTTTCCGCCCGTACGAGCCACTCCCGGTCATGCAGCAGCGTCAGCAGCAGGCGGTCTGCTTGTTCGGACGGGTGAAAGCCCAGCAGCAAAGCGACCTGCGACCGAATAAACGAATCCGAATGCCTGGCGTAGACGGCGAGCCGGGACAAATCCGGTTCTTCCCTGCTGCTCTCCAATTCATCAAGTTCCGCTATGATGCGATTCACTTCCTGTTCGCTGTCGTTCCGAGGTATCGGGCGCCGTCCGGTCATCTTTGTTCCTCCTCATTGCTTTCTTCCGCCCGTTCTGCCGGTTCGAACTGCCGACTCACCAATTTTCGATAAAAAGCGTGGGACGCCAACAGCTCCTCATGCGTGCCCTGTCCCGTAGCGCGGCCGCCTTCGATCACGATCAGTTTGTTCGCTCCGCGGACGGTGGACAGCCGGTGGGCAATCACCAACGTGGTCCGTCCCTGCATCAGCTTATCCAGCGCCTCTTGGACCAGCGCCTCCGATGCGCTGTCCAGATGCGCCGTCGCTTCATCCAGCAGGAGGATATCCGGATCGCGCAGGATCGCGCGGGCAATCGCGAGACGCTGACGCTGCCCGCCGGACAGCTTGACGCCCCGTTCTCCCGCCTGCGTATCCAATCCTTGCGGCAGAGAAGCGATAAATTCGGACAAATTCGCCAAGCGAACTGCTTCTTCGACGGCAGAATCCTCAACTCCCGACAGTCCGTACGTCAGATTGTCGCGAATACTTCCTGCCATCACGGGACTCTCCTGCGAGACGTAAGCGATTCGGCTGCGCCACTCGCGAATCGGGATACGGACGGCTTCTTCGCTTCCGTAAAGAAGCCTCCCGGACGTCGGTTCATAGAAACGTTCGATCAGCGAGAAGATCGTGGTCTTGCCTGCGCCGCTCGGACCGACGAACGCTGTCGTTTGCCCCGCTTCAGCCGTGAAATTCAATCCTTTCAGAATCGGCTTGTCTTCGGAATAACCGAAGTCCACGCGATCAAACACAAGAGGCTGCTGGTTAGAATGTCCTCCATCCGCAGACGCTGCTGCCCTGTCCTCCATTTTCGCGTCCGCATCGGACTGCTCGTTATCCTCCGCCGGAAGCTCCATGATCTCGCGCAGCCGTTCGGTGGCCCCCAATGCCTTTTGAAATTGAGTGAAAAAAGTAGCCAGCTGCGTAAAAGGTACGACAATCTGGAACATGTACAGAATGATGGCCACTAATGAGCCCGCCGTTAACACGCCGCGCGCGACCTGCGCGCCGCCGTAGCCGATCAGCGCCACGAGGATCAGCAGCATCACGGTCATCATCAGCGGCGACACGATCGCTTGAATCCGTGCTTCGCGCAAACCGAACCGGAACAAGCCCATGATTCGTTTTTCGCCCTGAACCCGTTCGACCGGCTCGGCCATCGAAGCTTTGACGAGGCGGATATCGGACAGCACCCGGCCCAGATCGCCTTGGAATTCGGCAATTTCCTGCTGCGTGTCGCGCGAGATCGCGTACATGCGGCGGCCGACCGGCCACAGCAGCAGCATCGCGGCCGGAATCGCCAGCAGCGCGAACAGCGTCATTTTCCAATCGATGGTCAGCAGGATCACTACGGACCCGACGATCGCGACGATGCCCGACAGAAACGAGATGACTTGCCCCGTGATAAAGTCTTTGACGATATTCGTGTCGTTCGTTACCCGGCTCATCGTTTCTCCCGATGCACTGCGGTCGAAGAACGAGATCGGCAGCTTCAGAATACGCCGCCACAGATCACGCCGTAACCCCGAGACGATAAACTGTCCCACATAAGACATCGTGTAGATCGCGAGACCGGACATCAACGCCTGAGCGATGAACGCCGCCCCGAGCAGCGCGATCGTGCCGCCCGTCAGGTTTTCCATCGAAAATCCGTCCACCAGCCTACTTGTTAATAGCGGAATCGCCAGCGTGAACACCGTCTCGAACAACCCCAATACGACGGCCGCCGTGAGCAGCCAGCCTTTGGGCATGTACTTGGCGACCAGCTTCCAAAACGAACTCCAGCTCGGCTTCGGCGCGGTTTCCTTTTTCGCTTTTACCGCATCGCCGCTCGGCGTTTCATTCATGGATCCTGCAGTCTTGAGCCCTGCATGCGTTCCGATTTCCGCTTCGTTCCTTTTTCGCCTATCGTCCATGAGTTCCTCCTTCGTCCGGCTCCTCGCCGTCCTCATGTTCCCCAACACCCGCAATCATTGTATCCCACATTCGTTCCACATAACGTTCCTCCTCCATAGTGAACGTTACCGGGAACTGAAACATTTGGGCCGGATCGATCTTCGCAAAAGATTCCAGCGCCTTCATTTCTTCTTCCGTGAGCGGCTTCTCCAGCCTTGACAACATGCCGCTGATCCGTCCCAACAACTCCGCTGCGAATCTCTGCACTTGCGGATCTTCCGGCGAAAGTCCTTCGCGCATCAACTTTTTGAGCCGCGAGATCCATTGCATCGCTTCGCGCTCGATCGTCCGCCACTGCTGCGATGCTTGGCCTTCCGGCCAGAACCGCTGCATCAGCGAATCCGGAATCCGCTCCGCCATCCAACCTCGCTGCTGTTCCTCCGTCGAGACGGAATGGATCATCAGCAGCAGAACGTCCGGCTCCCACTCGAGTTCGTTTTCGCTTTCCGATAAACTCAACGTATGTTCGAGCGTATGCAGCATCCGATCCAATTGGTCCCTCTTTTGCCGCAATAACTGCTTCTGATGCTCCAGCGAGCCGCGAAGCGCACTCCCCTCCGCTTCCAGTTCTTCCGCGATCCGCTCCAGCGGGTAATCCAGAAACTTGAGCGTCAAAATCTGCTGAAGCCGGATCAAATCGCGGTCCGTGTACAGCCGATGCCCCAGATTATTGTACGCGGACGGCTCCAGCAGACCTTTTTTATGGTAAAAACGCAGCGTACGCTCGGTAACTCCCGTCAATTTGGCGAACGTGCCGACGGTGTACGTTTTATTTTCCATTTCCCGACCGCCTCCTTCCTCCTGCTGGTTTCAGTATAGGGGTTGACGTAACGTCATAGGCAAGCAGAGATTTTCGCGAGGGGAATGCGGTTAAAGATTAATGTTCGGCGCATGGAAGCAAACCAATCGAGAGGCGGGAAAACGCAAATGGGCATGAACTACAGAACGCTCGGTAAAACGGGACTTCAAGTATCGGAGATCGGGTACGGAGCATGGGGCATCGGCAACAGCGGATGGCGCGGCGCGGAAGACGAGGAATCTTTGAAAGCGCTACATCGTTCGATCGATCTGGGGCTGAACTTTATCGATACGGCGCTGGGTTACGGAGACGGGCACAGCGAGCGATTAGTCGGACAGGTCGTGCGCGATCGCTCCGAAACCGTGTATGTCGCTTCCAAAATCCCGCCGAAAAACGGGCAGTGGCCGGCGCGCGCCGGCGTTCCGTCAAGCGAGACGTTCACGGCGGAGCATGTGATCTCGTCGACCGAGACCAGCCTGCGCAATCTGGGACTGGAAACGCTCGACGTGCAGCAGTTCCATGTCTGGTCGGACGAATGGGCAGCGCAAGGCGATTGGCTGGACGGCGTGCAAAAGCTGAAGGAGCAGAGCAAAATCCGCCACTTCGGCGTATCGATCAACGACTATCAGCCGGCCAACGCGGTCAAGCTGATCGAAAGCGGCGTCGTGGATACGGTGCAAGTCATCTACAACATTTTCGAACAAACGCCGGAAGACGAGCTGTTCCCCGCCTGCCTGGAGCATAACGTCGGCGTGATCGTGCGCGTCGCGCTCGACGAAGGCGGATTGACGGGCAGCATCTCGCCGGACACGGAGTTCGCCGAAGACGATTTCCGCAGCCGATATTTCCGTGACGACCGCAAGCGCGAAGTGTACGAGCGGGTGCAAAAGATTACGCAGGACCTTGGGATCGGCAGCGATCAAATCGCCGAGACCGCGCTGCGTTACGTGCTGAGCCACCCTGCCGTTTCCACCGTCATCCCGGGTATGCGCTCGATTCGCAACGTGGAGCGCAACATGCGGATCGGGGACGGAAAAGGATTGGCGAAGGAGCAGGTGGAGAAGCTGAAAAACCACCGTTGGGCGCGGAATTTTTACGAGTAAGCTTGGCGAAAGGATTAATGCCTTGTCAACGTTAAAAGTAAGGTTACGCCCGCCCGAAATGCACCTGAAGCGCGTGCCTTTCATTCGAACGTAATCCTCTGATTAAGAGTTGAAAGGCCTAATGTCTTCACATAAATACGGAAAACCGCAGCCGCGTGATCGCTCAGGATCACGGCTGCGGTTTTTTGTGATTCTGTAAAAACGTACTTATTCCATCCGCTCCAGCAGCCGTTTGACCGCTTGCAGATGATCTTCGATCTCCTGCCTCAGCTCCCGAATGATCGGCTGCCAGCGCTCCCGTTCATTGTCGCGCGTTCCCCAGAACTCCGCAGGCAGATTCGATAACGCATGCAGCAGCTCTCCCCGGTACAACGTTCCCGCAAAAACATCTTCTGTCAAGATTTCCAGCACGTTCGGAAGCAGCTCGTCCACATACAGCTCCTGACGCAGTAATCGGCATAAATCCCCCACCGTCAATTCGTCCAACCGACAGACACGAACTTCGGCGTACCATGCAGGCAGTCCGTACTTCAGATGTTCTTCGCTCGGCGAGAAGCCGGGCGGCGTCTCGAGATCCGACACTTTCATCGCTCCTCGGTTGCCGCGAACTTTCCATTCGTGCAAGCTTTCCAACTCGCGGCAGGCCCTGGCGATCACGCCGTCGAATACGCCGAGCGGAAGCATGTATTCGGTGCGCCAGCCGGGTTCGCCTTTCCGGTCGTAGTCGGCGATCAGCAGACGTTCGTACTCTTTTCCGGCTATCACGAACATGGATTTCGTGCTCATCGTCTCGTCGAGAATCACAATATTGAAGCGCGCCCACCTTTCTTCCTCCGCAAGCTGCGCGTCGTTCCCTTCATAAAAAACGTCATGCAGGCGATCGAACAATTTTTCTTTTTCCAACTGAAACAATCCGGCATGACCGCGATTCCCCTTATCCCGCGCTGCGTCCGTCAACATCGTCAACAAATCGCCGAGCAGCGTTTCGCCGTCAGCCAGCATGTTACCCATGACGTTCATGCTGAATCTTCCATACATCCGTTCGCCGCCGAAATGCTCGTCCAACTGAAAACGGATCGAAAACAACGAAGGTTCGCCGATCGTGCGGGTGATGCGATGTTCGTCGCTCATGCTTCTTCTCCTCTCCCCTTTTCATATCCAGGATTTTCTATTAGCATGAGAAAAACAACTTTCATTGACGCGTATGAGGTGATCAACGACTAAAACAAACGAAAAGAGGAAACGTAATGCTTTTGGATTCGGACATGACGATTCGCCCGCTCGAAGAAAAAGACCTGCCCCGTTTGTGGGAACTCGTGTATAAAGAAGAACAACCGGAATGGAAAAAATGGGACGCTCCTTATTACCCGCACGCAGCCATGCCGTATGACCGATTTTTGCCTACGGGTTTAAAGTGGGTCGGCAGCGACGATTTTTGGGTGGTCGAAGTGCAAGGGGTCGTACGCGGTATCGTATCCTATTATTGGGAGCACGAGCCTTCCCGCTGGTTGGAGATCGGAATCGTTCTTCATGAAGGAGATACTTGGGGAAAAGGCTTGGGCACGCGTGCTTTGAAGCTTTGGATCGGGCACTTGTTCGCGACTTTGCCGCTGGTGCGGATCGGCTTCAGCACGTGGTCGGGCAATCATCGGATGATTCGGGTCGGCGAAAAATTGGGCATGGAAACGGAAGCCAGAATCCGCAAAGCCCGTTATTACGAAGGCATGTATTACGACTCGATCCGCATGGGCATGTTGAAAGAAGAATGGGAGCAAGCCGAATTTAATCGAATATAAGCTAAGGCAAAAAGAAAGAGCAGCCCGACAACGGTTCGGGGCTGCTCCTTTTTTATTACCTTTCGTTACCCGTTCAAAATCGGAATCTGCGCCAGCATGTTTTTCAAATTGATCGCGTCCCACGGCGTATGCTCGGTAAAGCCCAATCCTACCACGTCCGTCTCCTCCGACAGCTCGCGCAGCAGTTCGGCCAGACGCGCGAACTTCAACCGGCCCGGCGGCGAGTACGTGTACGGCTCGTTCGGCTTGGCGAACAGCAGCGAACGGAACTCCCGCGGATCGAGCACGTCCAGATCGACGTGAATCGCCAGGTGCTTGATACCGCTCTCGCGTATCCAGGCCTTGATCGACTCCGTGCTCTTCGCCGTTTCCTGCGCGTCCGCCGTCCGGATACCTAGCCGCTGAATCATTGCCGTATCCGTCTCTTTCATAGAGATTCCGAGCCGTTCGAACGCTTCTCCGATGACCGCGCCTTCTTCCGGCGTCGGTTCCGACAATCCCGCGATAAACACGTTTTCCGGCTTCAACGGCATCTTCACCCGCTTCGCGAATTCCGCGTCGCCTTCGCCGAGCAGATTGCCCAGCGGCAGCGTGTGGCCCCGGTCATAGCCGTCGATCTGCACCAAATCGCTGTGCGCGTCGATCCAGATCAGGCCCATTTCGCCTTCGTACCGTTCATTCAAATAAGCGAAAGGCGCCTGCTCCACCAGACAATCCCCGCCGAACATCACCACGCGGTCGGGTTGATGCGCGCGGATCAGATGGTCCGCCGCGTCGAGCTGTTCCAGCAGTTCTTTTCTACCATAAACGCCGTTGTCGTTCGCAAGCGGCACGCCGTCGTCCTCTCGAACCGGCACCCGCACCAGCGGTTGGTCGTTCTCCGGCGCCAGCCAAGCCAGCAGCTCCGCACCGAAGGTATAATTCGGATTATATCCGCCCTGCCATTGAGGCATGAGCACGCGCAGTGTTTTTTTCGTCATGATTGCATCCCCTTTGCTTCCGAAGTACCGTTACTATAAAATGAACGCGAGCGAAAAAACAGTACGCACTTTAAAGATAGATACTATCGGAAAGGATAGTGCAGAGCATGAGCATGGCGGAATTCAAAGGTAAGGTCAAGCATATTCAGGACACCCCTTTCGGCTATACGCTGTCCGTGATCGGCGGCAAATGGAAGATGGTGATCCTGTACCTGTTGGCGGAAAATCCTCCGGTGCGGTTCAACGACCTGAAGCGGCAAATCGGGGTCATCACGTACAAAACGCTGAGCGCGCAGCTCAAGGAACTGGAAGCCGACGGCATGGTAGAACGCAAAGAATACCCGCAGATTCCTCCGAAAGTCGAGTATCGGCTGACGGCCAAAGCGGAAAAGCTGATGCCGCTGATGGAAGGCATGTGCGAGTGGGGCGCGGAGCATCAGCCGAAGGAGGACTGACTTTTGACGACGATCGATATTCAGCGGATTTATGAGAAGTATCAGACTTTGAACATCCCGAATACGTTTAACGAAGAACAGATTCATAAGCGGCTGACCGAGACGTATTTTGCGGAAAAAGTAAGCCTTGAACGCTTTGAGGATCTGCGGCAGGACGAGCATGCAAACTTTGAAAACGCTAAAGGAGCTTATGTGTTCGAAGACCCTCGCGGCACGATCAAGCTTGCTCGGTTGAACACGGAAGAAGAAAAGCCGGAAGATTCGTCATATGCCTGGGTCATGAACTCTACGCAAATGGGCATGTCCGACATGCTGACGCTTGAAATCACGATCTTCCACGGCATTGCGAAGGAAGAAATGCAGCTCGGCAACCTGCGGTTCGAGGAGTATCTGGTCATGCTGTACGTGACGGGGCATATCGAGTTCGAAAATGACGAGAATATCGAACGCGTTCGCGATCTCTATCGAAACGGCCACTATTTCCGCTATTTCGGGGCACAGAACGGAAGCGGGATTTATTTGTACAAACCTTAACGCACCCAAAAGCCCTTGATCGGAAACGTCCTCGCGCAGAGCGGGATAGACGTTTTCGTCGAAGGGCTTTTTCATGCTTCCTATTGATTTCTTATCGCTAAAAAATCTTTTACTGCGAAGATCCCAACTGAATCCACGCTTGCTGAATTTCTTCGATCGCCTGCTCTTTCGTTTTGTTTTTACCGATATACGCCTGCATGATCTCGCCGAATTTCTGATGGAACGTATCCAGCGAATAATTGACGGACAGGTCGCCGGACTTTTCGGTTTTCAGGATTTCGTCCATTTCTTTCGGCATTTGCAGGTCCGGCAGCGGAGCGTCTTTGATCGGCGGAATGACTTTGGCAACTTGGGAGAACCAGTTCTTGCCGTATTCCGACGTGTAGAGCCAGTTGAAGAATTCGATCGTTTGCGGCGCTGCCGCCGAATCTTTGTTGATTCGCAGCGCTTGGTCGGCACCCGTGATGATCTGGGATTGTTCGGCTTTGTTGCTGACCGGGTAACCCATGATGCCGAGTTTGAAGTCCGGGTTGATCTTCATGATCGCTTCTTCGTCCCAGGCGCCTTTTCCGGTCATCATGGCTGCTTTGCCGGACGCGAAATCGCTGACTTCGGCGTTGCTGTCGCGTTCCAGCGGTTTGTCCGTGCCGTGCGCGATCGTCGTGTCGATGAAGGCGAAGAAGTTGTCCGTCAGGAGCGGATATTCGCTGAACGTCGTTTCGCCTTTGATGAACTTGTTCACCAGCTCTTGCGCGGAGATGCCTGCATCGTCGGCCGCCGCGTCCACATAGTGTTGGAAGAAATGCTTCCATACCCACCACTCTTTGTAAGCGTTCGCAAAAGGCGTGATGCCTTTGTCTTCCAACTTGGCGATCGCGTCGTCCATCTCGGCAACGGTCTTCGGCGGTTCGGTGATGCCCGCTTGCTCAAATAGATCTTTGTTATAAATCAGAGCGAACAGATTGCCTTTGACCGGGAAGCCCAATACTTTGCCATCCAGTGAACTCATATTCGCGCGCACCGCATCCGTCATGGCGGCTGCCAGCGGCTCGTTCGTCAGATCGGCACTGTAATCCGCGTACGTGTCGATATCCCCGCCGGCCGTCGTCTGGAACACGTCCGGCGTGCTGCCCGCGGCGATTCGCGATTTAAGCACGGTATTGTAGTCGGCTTGCATGATTTCGAGGTTGATCGTGACGTTCGGTTTGACCTTTTTATACTCTTCGATGTAGGCATTAAATGCGTCCGTATACTCCGGCGAAGCGGTGAACATATTGATCGTGACCGGTTGATCGGCAGCGGCTTCTCCTGTGGCTCCGGTCGCTCCCGTATCGGCGGCCGGAGTGCTTCCGCAGCCTGCCAGCAATGACGTGCCAAGCAGCAATACCGCCGGCAGGGCAAACATTTTTTTGAACATCGTCGTACCCCCTGTTTTCGAAAAGTGGAACGTGACGTTCTTCGATCATCTTGCAGCGAAAAACACCAGCGTGCCCGTTACCGCTATTGTAGGATAAGCTCCGACTTAAGCAGAATGTACATAAGCGGCCTGTTAGGGGTAAAAAAGTGGCCGGCGGAAAACGAACGGCTGGTTCGCGCAGCGTTCCTTGCACAGGCCTTTTCTCCGATTCGACTTGTTATCCGTATGCCCGCAAATCGGCTTACCCGTTGATCCGTTCGCCGGCTCCGCTTCGATACTCCGACGGCGATACGCCATAATAATTGCGGAATGCCTTGCTGAAATAATTTTTGTCGTTATACCCGAGCATGTCCGAAATTTCCTGGATCTTCAGCGTTTCTTCGCCCAGCAGCACTCTCGCCTTTTCCATCCGCAGCTTCTGCATATATTCGTGAATGCCGACGCCGTACTCTTGCTTGAACAGCTTCATCAGATACTCGCGGCTGAGGAAGTACTTTTCCGTGAACATCGAAATCTTGATCTCTTCGAAGTAATGCCGATCAATATAGGCCCGAATGTCGCTGATATGAAAAGAAGCCCCTGTACGATCCGCTTGGCGCGCTCGGCGACAGCATTGCTCCACCGCTTCCGTAATGCGTCGCTCCCATTGGGAAGCGTCGACCAGATCGCCTTCCTCCGCATCCCCGTTCGTCGCTTCCGTTTCAAAAAGCAACCGCTGCGCTTCCTCCAACGCCAAATAGCCGCCGGCTTTCAGCTCAACGATTGCATCTTCCGCGATTCGCTGCGCCTGCGCGGGCGCCCCGCTTTGAGCAGCGGCCGCAACTCGTGCCCACGCAGCCGCGAAGGCGATCGATTCCGGTAAAGTCGCTCCCGTTCCGATTCCCGGACGAGCTTCGCATACTTTCGCCGCTACTATGCCATATCCGAGTTCGCCAAGCTTTAGCAGATTCATCTCCCCTACTGTGCGACGGGCCTGCTCATACGAGTCGGCAAGCTCCGCAATTACGGTCGACCCGGCCCCGTACCCGGCAATCGTACGCAATCCGAACAACCGATCCAGCGTCGGCAGCAGCTTTCGCAGATAACTTTCGATACGGTATTCAAGCTGCTCTTCTGCACCGTTGTCCGAAACGTTCGGCAGATGACAGACGACAATCATCTCGCGGTGCGAAGCCGGATCGGCAAACCCGAAGCAGTCCATGCCTTCCGGCGCGCAGTCCTGAATCACGTTGGCAATCGCCGCATGGAGCAAACCCGTGTCCCCGTAAAAACGTCCCCGCCGCACCCGATCGAGGTTCAACAAACGCAGGGAGACTCCGGCATGCAGCTTCGGGGATTCCCCGGATGCCCCGATCATCGCCAGCGTGTCGGCTTCGCGGCTCTCGTTGAAGCTGCGCCGAACGATCGAGAGATAGACGTTCTCGCGCAGCTTGGGAAGAGACACATTGAGCGTGCGACCCCGGCGCAGCAACTCCTCGGCTTTTTTCCGGCGCAGATTCAATTCCTCGACGGCGCGCTGCAACACGTCGTTCAGGCTATGCCGATTAACCGGCTTCAGTAGATAATCCAGCGCATGCGAACGAATGGCCTGGCGTGTATATTCGAAGTCGTTATAGCCGCTGATCACCACGCTGAGCACATCCGGGTAGTCCTTTTCCAATCGTCGCAAAAACTCGCTTCCGTCCATCCCCGGCATCTTCATGTCGATCATCGCCAGGTCGATTCGGTGTTCCCGCAGCAGCGCCAGCCCTTCTTCGCCGTCGGTCGCTTCGTAAATGTGCGTGATGCCGAGCATGTCCCAACTGCCAAGAATTCGTATGGCTTCGCGCAGCGGTTCTTCGTCATCCAGAATGAGTACGCTATACATCTTCTTCGCCTCCTTGCGGAATATGGAGAATTAATGACGTTCCCTGCCCGCCCGTCTCGATCGCAAGCCCCGCCTGCTCTCCGTACAAAATTTGCAGCCTCGTATGCAGATTTTGCAGCCCGATATGTCCGCCTTCCCGCTCTGTAAAAGGACGTTCCAGATAACCGAGCACTTGTTTGAGCCGAGCCGGATCAATGCCGGGCCCGTCGTCGCTTACGGTGATCACCGCCCCGTTGTCCATGCGTTCGGCCCGAATCATGATCGTGACCGTGTCTTTCACCCGCTCCAGGGCATGCTTGATCGAATTTTCGACCAACGATTGCACGGACAGCCTCGGAATTTGCAGGTTAAGCAGCGATTCATGCCACGCGTATTCAACCCGCAAACGACTACCGAACCGTGCCTTTTGCAGCGACAGATAGCGTTCGATATGCCGCAGTTCGTCGCTCGCCGGCACGATGTCGCTTCCCCCGATGCAGTAACGCAGCGACTGGGCCAGATCGTCGACCATATCCGCGATATCCAGCCGTCCGCCGCGCAGCGCCTGGGTCGAGATCGCTTGCAGCGCATTGTAGAGAAAATGGGGATTCAGCTCCGCTTCAAGCGCTTTCAAAATCGCGCTTTGCTCGACCAGCTTCATCCGGTAACGCTCGTTGATCAGCTCGTTCGTCCGTTGTACCATATCGTTGAAATGCCGGGTCAGATGGGCGATTTCGTCGTGCCCGCGCACCGGAGCCTGCGTCTCGAAGTCCCCGCCGCTAAACCGGTTCATCCGCTGCGCCAGCCGCGCGAGCGGCCGGGTAATCGCGCCGGAGACGAACGCGACAAGCAGTGCCGACAACACCACGAAGCCCGCTCCGATCCACGTATTCCATTCCCGCGCCCGATTCGCGGCTTCGTAGATCCGGCTGTACGGCATCGGCTTCGCCAACGTCCAATTCCCTCCCGCCGATTCGTTCGCCATCAGCAGATAGCCTTCGCGTCCCAGCTTCCAATCGGCCGGGCCGGATTCGGCCCTCTCCAACGCTTCACGCAATCCGCCGTTGTCCGCTTCGCGGTAAAAAGCTTCATCGTCCGTGTAGTACGGAGCGCCGTCCGCGCCGAGCAGCAGCAGATGCTCCCCGTCTTCCAGCGGCGTATCCCGCACGATCGTGTCCAGCGCGGAAGGATTGACGTAGACCGTCAGCACGGCCTGCGGTTGGCGCGACGCGATCGATCGCAGCACGCGGTGGTACGCGAGAGAGCGTTCGGAATGATCAGCGTTACCCGACTTGCCGGAGGCCGGATTCGGTGCGGCTTCCGCTGCGAGATCGTCGTTCGACGATGCCGTATCCTCTCTTGCTGCAACGATCAGTGAACGATACAACTGATTATCCGGCCGCTTCAGCAGCAGATTGTACCAATCCGTGTCGGCTGTCCCTTCGTCGGCCGAAGCCCGGATCACGATATTATACGCCTCGCGGGTCAGCGCATACGTTTTCCCTTCGCCCACGATGTACAAGTCCAGCCCGGCCAGATCGCTGCGCGAATAATACATCCGGCGCAAATAATTTTCCAGGTACATCCGCGACGAATAATCATCGCCTTCGTTCAGCACCGCATGGATCAGATCGTCGTACTGAAGCTGGGGCAGCGTGAACTGGGCGATGCCGTCCATATAGTCTTTCACGTTCCGGTTAACCAGCAGCAGATTGTTCGACGTGGCGTCGATACTGTGCCGGATCGCTTCCCCGCGAAGCCGCTGATGCGACACGACGCTGAGCGATACGACAACCAGCAGAACAATCGTGGTAAAAGGCACAAACAACTTGTACGCCAATCGCCCCGTCAGCGTGTTCCAGGCTTTTTCGGCAGTACGTTCAATCTTGGCAATCAACGAATGGCGTTTGGGCATGGCAGTTCACCTTTTTACCCTCAAGAGTTTTCTTTCCTCCATTGGGTGTGGAATATCGCCATTCTATAATACAAACATCAGGAAAATCCATACCTTTTCAAGCAAGTTTGCAACCGCTTTATTTTTGAAGGGTATGAATCGACCATTTACCGGAAAAGAGGTGCGCCATGTTCAAACTGGGAAGAAAACGCGGGGAAAAGCTCGAATTCGGCTTGTTCACCCTGCCTGCCCTGATCTGTATCGCTTTCGCTTTTTACGTGCCGTTCATGATGACCGTCCGCTACTCGCTCACCAAATGGAACGGCATCGCGAAAAACCCGACCTTCGTCGGGTTGGACAACTTCCGCCAAATCTTCAGCGGGGACGCCAACTTCGCGAACGCCGCCATCTTCACGCTCAAGTACATGATCCTGTATATCGTGTTGGTCAATGTATTGGCGATCGCATTGGCGCTGGTTCTCGACATGGGGCTGCGCTCGACCAACTGGCTGCGGGCCGCGTTCTTCGTGCCGTATATTCTCAGTCTGGTCATCGTCGGTTTTATCTGGAAATTCATCTTCATGCAGGGCTTCGAATCGCTCGGCGACTCGACAGGGTGGCAGGTGTTCGCGCTGAGTTGGCTCGGCGAGCCGGGACTTGCGTTCGTCTCGATTCTCGGCGTGTCGATCTGGCAATCTGTCGGCTTTTACATGGTCATCTATATCGCGGGTCTGCAAGCCATTCCAGGCGATCTGAAAGAAGCGGCTACCGTTGACGGAGCGGGTCCGGTGCGGCGCTTCATCAGCGTGACTCTCCCGCTGCTCGCGCCGTCGATCACCATCTCCGTATTCATGGCGCTGACCAACTCGATCAAAGTGTTCGACGTGATCTTGTCCCTGACCGCGGGCGGTCCCGGTGGCACCACGTACAGCGTCGCTTACGACATCTACCGCGATACGTTCCAAAATAACCTGTACGGTTACGGCACCGCCAAAGCGCTGATTCTGTTCGTCGCCGTGCTGCTGATTACGATCGTGCAACTGTCCATTTTCAAACGCAGGGAGGTCGAAGCTTAACATGTCCAAAACGATATCCGCAGCGCCGAAAAAGCGTGTGCGTCCCGGCCGTCTCGTGCTTGAAATCGGCATGGTGCTGCTGTCGCTCCTTTTCCTGTATCCGCTGATCCTGACCGTCATCAACTCGTTCAAAAGCTTCGCCGAGGTCATGAGCGACGTGATCGCGTTGCCGCAGTCGTTTACTTTCGAAAATTACACGTATGTCTGGAAAGCCGTCAATTATCCGCGGCTGTTCCTGAACAACACCGTCATTACCGTGATCGGGTTGCTCGGCATCGTGCTGTTCTCGTCGATCGCCGCTTACAAGCTGTCGCGCACTAATTCGCGCATGAGCGGCGTCATCTACATGCTCTGCATTATACCGATGCTGATCCCGTTCCAGTCGATCATGCTCACCGTGCTGCAAATCGCCAAAACGCTGAATCTGTCCGAAAGCACCTGGGGACTCGGCATTCAATACTGGGGCTTCGGCGCGCCACTCGCGATCTTCATCTACCACGGCTTCGTCAAAGGCATCCCGCGCGAGATCGACGAAAGCGCCACGATCGACGGGGCTTCCGGCTTCCGCTTGTTCTTTTCCGTCATTTTTCCGCTGCTCAAATCCGTTACGACGACTATTATCATCATCGACGTCATGTGGATCTGGAACGACTTCCTGCTTCCTCTGCTGATGGTCAACGGCTCGCCCGCCACCAAAACGCTGACGCTCGCCGCTTACACCTTCGTCGGACAGTACACGTCGGATTGGCAGTACGCGATGACGGCGATGGTGATGGCAGTCCTGCCGTCGATCGTCGTGTTTATCCTGCTGCAAAAGTATATTGTGAGAGGGGTCGTGGCAGGGGCGGTGAAAGGGTAGGGATTGATGCGAAAAAAGCTTGAGAGACCGTTGAATTGCGGTTTGCTCAAGCTTTTTTTAATAATCCATATGAGTTTCCCTTTCTTGATCATTCCGACGAAAACCGCACCTCGTTCCCGTTATGATCCACGTACCCGTACTCCCCCGTTTCCGGCCGCTTCACCAGCATCGCCCCGTTTTCGCTGCCGAAAGCCGCTTCGAAACGAGGTTCGATTCGGTATGCGCCGTTGGTATCGATATATCCCCACAGCCCGTTCGCGTCCTGCACGACCGCCAAGCCTTCGGAAAATCCTTTGGTATGCGGAAACGTCGCCTGCACGCGTACCCGGCCGGAAGCTTCGATGAATCCCCACAGCCCATTCGATTCGAACTTCGCCAGCCCTTCCGTAAACGGCCCGACCTCGTCGTACTGCGGCGGGATGATCTCGTTTCCGTCTTTGTCGATGAATCCCCATCGGTCCCCGCGCATCACGGCCGCTTTGCCTTCGACGAAATCGCGGGCCGCATCATACGCGAACCCGGTCAGCGGATTGCCTTGTTTATCAATAAAGCCCCACTTCTGCCGCAGCATGACGACCGCATAACCTTCCTGAAAATTGCCCGCGTACCCGTACACTGTATCCAGCGCCGTTTTTCCGCTCGGATCCATAAACACCATGCCGCCGGACTCGTCCGGCATCACGGAAGCGAGTCCTTCGGAAAAGGCGTTGGCTCGGTAGAATTGTTTGTTTAACACGTTCTCGCCGTTTTTGTTGATATAGATCCAGCTTTCGCCCGCATAGGCAGCCTGCTCGTCACTTTGTTTCATCACGACGGCCATGCCGTTTTGAAAATCGCCGCCTTCCGCCTGAATGACCCTTTTCCCCGTGGCGTCGATGTATCCCGTATCCCGGCCGATCCGCACGAAGGCCAGCCCTTCCGAAAAATGCCGGGCTTCGTTGTACAACGGCGGCAGTACCAGCTCGTTCGCCGGATTCGCGTACCCGTATTTGCTGTCGACCAGCACCGGACGCCAGTCTTTGGAACGCAGCGTATCGGCGGCAGCCACGGGAGCGGGCGCATGGCGGAACCCGTCGTCTTCTTTCCCGTCTTTGCAGCCAAGCATCAACAGCAGCACAATCGCAAAAGCGGTCAAGACCGCTCGAAACCCAACTTTTTTCACCCGATCCCCTCCCGCGGCAAGTACGGAGAAGCAAATGTTCCCGACTCTCTTATGTATCGCTTAACCGTTCCGCGGGTGGGGCCAAACAGAATTCGAAGACTTGATCTCGTCGCATAACCGAAGAACTTCCGGCCAATTCGGCGAGCTGCGGAATGCCTGCATGTTCCATTCCCCGTTTTCTTGAAGCGAGACGACTTTGCCGCGAAGCTCGGAGCTTTTGCGCATCGTTTCCCGATCAATGAATCCGGATGCGTGCAGACGCTCCAAATTGGAAGGATGCAGAAAAAACAGGCCGCATTGGTTGAGGGTATGGATGTAACATTCCGTAAGATCTTCGTCACTCAGCGTCATCGAATTTCTCTCCCCCTATCAAGTTCGAATTTTAAAGTCGTCTGCGTTTCCCGTGTTGTTCACGACTCCGGCCAAGCTTTCCGCACGCTATTCGTTTAATGGATAAAGGATGCCTTCCGCCTCGATGCTGCTTCATACCTTCACCAGACGAGTCATCTCTTCGGATTCCGCTTCTTCATGCCCGGCTTGTCGCAGCGCTTCAATCACATTTTCCAATACCTTTTTCCATTCGGCCGTAAAAGCTTCGATGTCCAGCGTAACCGGACCGCTCCGGCGCAGCAGTTCATCCAGGCCGTTTCCGATCTCTCCCCATTTCGATTCGATCGTCAACCGATTATCGCTCCACTCAAACCGCCACTCGTGAGCAAACGTATTCGACACCCAATGATTGGTCAGCTTGCCCGAATGCCGACTTTGCAGTTCTTCGATGATAAGCAAAAGATCTTCGATCATGCAAGAGAGGTCGTACTTGTAACTCAGCAGGATCGGAATATGGTTCCATACCAGTACCGCATGCTCGCCGTGTAGGGGAAACACCGATTCCACCGCATCCCATGGCGTCTCGTCCTCCTCCGATCGAACAGGAAGGCTCTCAGGCGCTCCGGCTTGTATAAAAAATGACATATTATTCAGCTCCCGACTTCTTACCATTTTCCTGATCATCCAATTTGACCGTTACTCATCGATCGGCTTGATCAAGATTGCATAAATCTGATTTTGCAGCAAAACCCGACTTCGAAATTAGCAGCAGAAACCACCTTATACTCGATTGAATTTTCGAAGACATGCTGCGTGTAAAAAGTCATGCCTTTGTATTCCAAATACATCAAAAGTTTATGGAAAATGACGTTAACGTCCATGATACTGTACTTTCTTACATTGATATGAATCACGTACATCGACTCGTACGCAGACACGAAAAAATTCTCGATTTGATCGATATCTGCAAGAAAATCGTTGATCTCGATATCCAAACCAGGGTCCAAGCCATAACGTATCGTTTTCGACACCAATTCAAACAACTCGTTTTTCATCGCTTATTCCCTTCTTTTGTTAGAGTAGGTTTCGGCTTGTCGATCGCTTCTTGTTTGTCTTCAATTCATTCGTACACAACATCCAAAATCGTCCCTTTTCCCACAACCCGAGAACCTGCGCAGATAGAAAAAGAAGCGCCTACCTTGACCAAATGACCGATCGCTTCGAATGCTTCTTCCTCGATCGTAAACATATGGATCAAGACGTCGTATGTTCTGCCTCTGTAAAGAATGTCGACTTCGTCTCGTGCAAGAATCTCGCCCGAAAATAACAGATCGTTCCCGAAATTGATCGCCGGCCTCAAAACATGTTTGGCTGCCAAATCTTTTGTTAAAGCATTCGTATTTTGCGAAGGGGTGTCTAAATAGATCGTCGCCTCCAACAGCAGCATGCTACACCTCTTTCGATCTTCGGCGTGGAACAAAACGTATCCCGTATTTCTAAAAATCTTATTTCCCCACGATCCCGTTCCAGACCTGAACGACGATATGCGGCGCATTTTCCTGCGGATAAAGCCAGATCGTAACGACCAAAGTCAGCGCAACCGTAACAAGGAACGTCGCGGAAGCATGTTTATTCGTAAATGCTCTGCTGATCAAAAACGCGAATCCGATCAGTCCGAGATTGATGATGTACGTCAAAGGAGTCGTGAGAATTCTGCCTAATCCGGTGTTCGGGAAGATCATGAATAGTAGAAAAAGCAGAATCGTACTCGGCAGTACGGCTGCGATAAATTTCGTGAAAACAGGTGCTTTGTTCTCCGCATCGGCTTCTTTCGGCATCGTTTCTTCCCCCTTTTCATGATTCGTCCGAACGATATTTTTGCAGCAATTTTTGCGCTTCTTCAAGCAACGATGCTTTTAATTTCCTGTTTTTCTCGCCGGCTTCGGGACGTTCAAAAATCTCCAGCGCGGCGGGATCGACCTTCTCGTCTTGCAGCATAAATTGTAAAGTTCGATAAGCTTCGCGTGCGTAAAGTTTTTCGACTTCCGTCCGGTTTAGCTTTTGTCCGTTCTTCGATTTCAGTCTTGCTTGGAGAGAAAGAGATTCTTTTGAAAAAACTTTTTCGCTTAATAAGCCATGATTATTGAAAAACTCGCGAATCGTGCCCAACTGAGTGATCGAAACTTTATCTTCTTTTATTGCCGTGATGATAACGCTCTCAATAGCGAGCAGCCTTTTTTCTTTATACTTGTTCAAGATCTCGGATAGCAGGTGTCCATCGAGGCTTTCTTTTTCGTCCAACTTGTTTTTAAAATAAGCCCATATCAAATGCTCTTGAACCTCTTCCGAAAAGTTCAACTCGTTCATCACCGGATAAATCCGATTGATCATGTTTTGCGAGAAGGCTTCTGGAATC
>NZ_KK073875.1:1983994-2091720 GCF_000585395.1 Saccharibacillus sacchari DSM 19268
CCCGTTATGATCCACGTACCCGTACTCCCCCGTTTCCGGCCGCTTCACCAGCATCGCCCCGTTTTCGCTGCCGAAAGCCGCTTCGAAACGAGGTTCGATTCGGTATGCGCCGTTGGTATCGATATATCCCCACAGCCCGTTCGCGTCCTGCACGACCGCCAAGCCTTCGGAAAATCCTTTGGTATGCGGAAACGTCGCCTGCACGCGTACCCGGCCGGAAGCTTCGATGAATCCCCACAGCCCATTCGATTCGAACTTCGCCAGCCCTTCCGTAAACGGCCCGACCTCGTCGTACTGCGGCGGGATGATCTCGTTTCCGTCTTTGTCGATGAATCCCCATCGGTCCCCGCGCATCACGGCCGCTTTGCCTTCGACGAAATCGCGGGCCGCATCATACGCGAACCCGGTCAGCGGATTGCCTTGTTTATCAATAAAGCCCCACTTCTGCCGCAGCATGACGACCGCATAACCTTCCTGAAAATTGCCCGCGTACCCGTACACTGTATCCAGCGCCGTTTTTCCGCTCGGATCCATAAACACCATGCCGCCGGACTCGTCCGGCATCACGGAAGCGAGTCCTTCGGAAAAGGCGTTGGCTCGGTAGAATTGTTTGTTTAACACGTTCTCGCCGTTTTTGTTGATATAGATCCAGCTTTCGCCCGCATAGGCAGCCTGCTCGTCACTTTGTTTCATCACGACGGCCATGCCGTTTTGAAAATCGCCGCCTTCCGCCTGAATGACCCTTTTCCCCGTGGCGTCGATGTATCCCGTATCCCGGCCGATCCGCACGAAGGCCAGCCCTTCCGAAAAATGCCGGGCTTCGTTGTACAACGGCGGCAGTACCAGCTCGTTCGCCGGATTCGCGTACCCGTATTTGCTGTCGACCAGCACCGGACGCCAGTCTTTGGAACGCAGCGTATCGGCGGCAGCCACGGGAGCGGGCGCATGGCGGAACCCGTCGTCTTCTTTCCCGTCTTTGCAGCCAAGCATCAACAGCAGCACAATCGCAAAAGCGGTCAAGACCGCTCGAAACCCAACTTTTTTCACCCGATCCCCTCCCGCGGCAAGTACGGAGAAGCAAATGTTCCCGACTCTCTTATGTATCGCTTAACCGTTCCGCGGGTGGGGCCAAACAGAATTCGAAGACTTGATCTCGTCGCATAACCGAAGAACTTCCGGCCAATTCGGCGAGCTGCGGAATGCCTGCATGTTCCATTCCCCGTTTTCTTGAAGCGAGACGACTTTGCCGCGAAGCTCGGAGCTTTTGCGCATCGTTTCCCGATCAATGAATCCGGATGCGTGCAGACGCTCCAAATTGGAAGGATGCAGAAAAAACAGGCCGCATTGGTTGAGGGTATGGATGTAACATTCCGTAAGATCTTCGTCACTCAGCGTCATCGAATTTCTCTCCCCCTATCAAGTTCGAATTTTAAAGTCGTCTGCGTTTCCCGTGTTGTTCACGACTCCGGCCAAGCTTTCCGCACGCTATTCGTTTAATGGATAAAGGATGCCTTCCGCCTCGATGCTGCTTCATACCTTCACCAGACGAGTCATCTCTTCGGATTCCGCTTCTTCATGCCCGGCTTGTCGCAGCGCTTCAATCACATTTTCCAATACCTTTTTCCATTCGGCCGTAAAAGCTTCGATGTCCAGCGTAACCGGACCGCTCCGGCGCAGCAGTTCATCCAGGCCGTTTCCGATCTCTCCCCATTTCGATTCGATCGTCAACCGATTATCGCTCCACTCAAACCGCCACTCGTGAGCAAACGTATTCGACACCCAATGATTGGTCAGCTTGCCCGAATGCCGACTTTGCAGTTCTTCGATGATAAGCAAAAGATCTTCGATCATGCAAGAGAGGTCGTACTTGTAACTCAGCAGGATCGGAATATGGTTCCATACCAGTACCGCATGCTCGCCGTGTAGGGGAAACACCGATTCCACCGCATCCCATGGCGTCTCGTCCTCCTCCGATCGAACAGGAAGGCTCTCAGGCGCTCCGGCTTGTATAAAAAATGACATATTATTCAGCTCCCGACTTCTTACCATTTTCCTGATCATCCAATTTGACCGTTACTCATCGATCGGCTTGATCAAGATTGCATAAATCTGATTTTGCAGCAAAACCCGACTTCGAAATTAGCAGCAGAAACCACCTTATACTCGATTGAATTTTCGAAGACATGCTGTGTGTAAAAAGTCATTCCTTTGTATTCCAAATACTTTAAAAAGTCATGAAAAACGATATTAACGTCGATGATGCTGTACTTTCTTACATTGATATGAATCACGTACATCGACTCGTGCGCAGACACGAAAAAATTCTCGATTTGATCGAGATCTGCAAGAAAATCGTTGATCTCGATATCCAAACCGGGGTCCAAGCCATAACGTATGTTTTTCAAAACCAGTTCAAACAACTCGTTTTTCATCGCTTATGTCCTTCTTTTGTTGGAGTAGGGTTCGGGTTGTCGATCGCTTCTTGTTTATCTTCAATTCATTCGTATACAACATCCAAAATTGTCCCTTTTCCGACTACCCGAGAACCTGCCTGGATAGAAAAAGAATGGCCTACCTTGACCAAATGACCGATCGCTTCGAATGCTTCTTCCTCGATCGTAAACATATGGATCAAGACGTCGTATGTTCTGCCTCTGTAAAGAATGTCGACTTCGTCTCGTGCAAGAATCTCGCCCGAAAATAACAGATCGTTCCCGAAATTGATCGCCGGCCTCAAAACATGTTTGGCTGCCAAATCTTTTGTTAAAGCATTCGTATTTTGCGAAGGGGTGTCTAAATAGATCGTCGCCTCCAACAGCAGCATGCTACACCTCTTTCGATCTTCGGCGTGGAACAAAACGTATCCCGTATTTCTAAAAATCTTATTTCCCCACGATCCCGTTCCAGACCTGAACGACGATATGCGGCGCATTTTCCTGCGGATAAAGCCAGATCGTAACGACCAAAGTCAGCGCAACCGTAACAAGGAACGTCGCGGAAGCATGTTTATTCGTAAATGCTCTGCTGATCAAAAACGCGAATCCGATCAGTCCGAGATTGATGATGTACGTCAAAGGAGTCGTGAGAATTCTGCCTAATCCGGTGTTCGGGAAGATCATGAATAGTAGAAAAAGCAGAATCGTACTCGGCAGTACGGCTGCGATAAATTTCGTGAAAACAGGTGCTTTGTTCTCCGCATCGGCTTCTTTCGGCATCGTTTCTTCCCCCTTTTCATGATTCGTCCGAACGATATTTTTGCAGCAATTTTTGCGCTTCTTCAAGCAACGATGCTTTTAATTTCCTGTTTTTCTCGCCGGCTTCGGGACGTTCAAAAATCTCCAGCGCGGCGGGATCGACCTTCTCGTCTTGCAGCATAAATTGTAAAGTTCGATAAGCTTCGCGTGCGTAAAGTTTTTCGACTTCCGTCCGGTTTAGCTTTTGTCCGTTCTTCGATTTCAGTCTTGCTTGGAGAGAAAGAGATTCTTTTGAAAAAACTTTTTCGCTTAATAAGCCATGATTATTGAAAAACTCGCGAATCGTGCCCAACTGAGTGATCGAAACTTTATCTTCTTTTATTGCCGTGATGATAACGCTCTCAATAGCGAGCAGCCTTTTTTCTTTATACTTGTTCAAGATCTCGGATAGCAGGTGTCCATCGAGGCTTTCTTTTTCGTCCAACTTGTTTTTAAAATAAGCCCATATCAAATGCTCTTGAACCTCTTCCGAAAAGTTCAACTCGTTCATCACCGGATAAATCCGATTGATCATGTTTTGCGAGAAGGCTTCTGGAATCCTGCTCTGCTCTTCGTCTGAGATTGATTCAAGGAAATTTTTGATTTGAAGTAAAAATTCCTGCTCGTCTTTTTCGTCTTCGATTTTTTGGATCATCTTTTCTGTCCGCTGTTTGCCTGACGGATGACGAGATTTACGACCGCGACCAGCAGCACGGACACCATAACCCCGCAAAGAAGGATGTACCACAGATGTCCCATACCGGTTCCGCCGAGAAACACGCTGCCCAAGAATCCTCCGACCATACCGGCCAGCAGGCTTCCTACCAAGCTTCCCGGAATGTGTTTGACCATCATTCTCCAACCGATCCACCCGATCACGATGCCGAGCAGCACTCCTATGATCATGCCGCATTCACTCCTTTCAGCTGTACGTCATTCGTGTCCCTTAACGTCCTTTGATCCAATCCCATGTTTGATACACGATATGAGGGGAACCTTCCTGCGGATAAATCCAAACGGTCATTACCAGCGTAATTAAGACCACGGCTGTCCATATCCAGACCGATCGCTTTTTGCCCCACCGACGAACAGCCAAAAACCCCAAACCGATTATTCCGATATTCACGCAGATCGTAAACGGAATAGTAACGATTCTGCCTAACCCCGTGTAAGGAAAAATCTCGATCAGGACAAACGTCAGAACGATGCTCGGAATCAAAGCGACGATAATCGCTGTTAAAGTTCTCAAGTTGGCCGACATTTTGCACCCCTTTCTTAATTAATGATATATACCCAAAATATCCCTTAGGACCAATTCAATTAAAACTTCATGTCAAAAAGAACCGTCTCTCCGACAAACCGGAATGACCGTTCTTCTTTATCCGTTGAATGCTTTTTTGTAACAGGAAGGCTTTTCGGCACTTCGGCTTGTATGAAAAACGGCATATCATTCAGTTCCCGACTTCTTGCACGATTTGGCCTTTCCGGTTGAGCAGCTGCACGGTATGCGACTTGATCCACCTCAGCGAACCCAAATGTCGGGCATAAGCGAACTCGTCGGGCTGTTCCGACAAGATTTTCGTCTGCTTTTTCACTATGCCGTTTTTGTCTTTGATGACGAGAAACAGATCCATATATTGAACGGAATGTTGGCATAACACTTCCGCCGACTCTCCCGTTTCAGGATGCTTCGCCTTTTTCCACACCCATTCGTTCCGATACTCCGCTGCCCGGATTTCATCTGCGACTTTTTCGAATACGGACAACTCCCACTCCTGCACTCGGGCCGCTTTTTCAATCCCTTGCATCAACAGGTCGAGCGTTATTTTCTTTTTATCCGTATCGCCGCTTTTCAAAAACCCCTCTAAATCGAAGGACATCGGAATGCTCAATACGCCTCCTATGCCGGACATCCGCTCATTGCCGACAACCGGTACGCATTCCACGATAATCTTCCAAATCCCTTCGGTTTGCATGCCCGGAAAAAGCCGTTCGAAAAACGCGGTCATACATCGGGTCTGCAAACCGTATTCGCGCCTTTTCCATTTCCAGTTTTCCTGATAGTCCAGCCTGACTGCTTCTTCCCGCGTGAGTCTGTATTTGAGCATCAAGTGTTCGACAGCTTCGCTTTGCGGTTGATAAGGAAAGTCGATCGCGAATTCTTTGAGAATCAGAAAGCTCACTCCTTGTGATTGACTATGATTCATCAAGCCGCTTGATCAAGATTGCATAAATCTGATTTTGCAGCAAAACCCGACTTCGAAATTAGCAGCAGAAACCACCTTATACTCGATTGAATTTTCGAAGACATGCTGTGTGTAAAAAGTCATTCCTTTGTATTCCAAATACTTTAAAAAGTCATGAAAAACGATATTAACGTCGATGATGCTGTACTTTCTTACATTGATATGAATCACGTACATCGACTCGTGCGCAGACACGAAAAAATTCTCGATTTGATCGAGATCTGCAAGAAAATCGTTGATCTCGATATCCAAACCGGGGTCCAAGCCATAACGTATGTTTTTCAAAACCAGTTCAAACAACTCGTTTTTCATCGCTTATGTCCTTCTTTTGTTGGAGTAGGGTTCGGGTTGTCGATCGCTTCTTGTTTATCTTCAATTCATTCGTATACAACATCCAAAATTGTCCCTTTTCCGACTACCCGAGAACCTGCCTGGATAGAAAAAGAATGGCCTACCTTGACCAAATGACCGATCGTTTCGAATGCTTCTTCCTCGATCGTAAACATATGGATCAAGACGTCGTATGTTCTGCCTCTGTAAAGAATGTCGACTTCGTCTCGTGCAAGAATCTCGCCCGAAAATAACAGATCGTTCCCGAAATTGATCGCCGGCCTCAGAACATGTTTGGCTGCCAAATCTTTTGTTAAAGCATTCGCATTTTGCGAAGGGGTGTCTAAATAGATCGTCGCTTCCAACAGCAGCATGCTACACCTCTTTCGATCGCCGAAGCGGCACGAAACGGATCCCGTACTTCGAAAACAAATCGTTTAACTGCCGGGCCGATTCTTGTTCTTCGCTCGGAAAAATGTTGCGCCAATCGATCATGTCCTCATGCTGCCCGTTCATCGTATACAGCGTAAATGGCGTCGGGAGTCCCGGCTCGCAGCACAGAAGGTCATCCAAACTAAGCAAATCCCATCCGTAATAACCGGCAGGTCCGATCACAGCCTCGCCCAGGGCCAGAAAGAAAGTATTTTCGTCTTGTACGCCTTGCAGATCCAATTCGAACAACTTCGCAGAATGGCCGATTCCTGTTGTATGTCGGTTGGCTAGATATCGCACCGCGTCCAACCATCCTTTTTGCAAGTCCGCGGACAGCGACATCCATGCGTTTTTACGGATCGGCAGCGAATCTTCCCACAACGACCAGACTTGCCTTACGGAATCCGAGACGACATACGCGAAAGCCATCTTAAGCTCCAGATTCCGCACGCCTTGCTCAAACTCTTGCTGCTTCCAACCGATTTTGCCGACAGGCGCAACGTACAATTCGCTTAAGACTTGGCCTGCCCGGTTTCGCACTTCGATCGTCAACGCTTCCAATTGAACTCGCGTTCGGTTGCGGTATTTGGCAAACGACGGATTGAGCACAAAATCGATCAACGTGATCGTAGAGACTTGCATGCCTTCATCTTCCGGCTCGTATTCGCGTACCTCTGCCCATCCGGAAATTTCACTGCATGTTCCCAATGTTTCGCCCGATTCCGTAATGAACGTAAACTTTTCAAACGATTCCTTCAACACATCCATCGCCTTTCGGAAACAAAAAGTGCTTTTCGAAAAATCAGTCATACTCCCAACGAAAATATTTCGATAAGTTCGAGGCTATTTCCGCCCATGTTTCTCCGGAACAAGTTTGAAGCCTTTTTTGGATCGAAGACCTGACGCGGGAGACATCGTAATTTCTCGTAATGAGCATACCGCGTCCGAATTCGGTTTCGTTCAACTCCAACGTCTTCTCCAGCCTCGTCGGACTGATGACATCGATCACGAACGTCTCGCTCCCCTGCATAGACTCGGCTCCGATATCCAGTTCGATCTGGATCAAAAAGTCGTCCGCCTCCTCGCCGCAACTTTCCTGCGCAACCGTGAACGACTGCAATTCGGGTTTTAACATCGGAACCTCCTTGCTGCGTTTTTCCTTAATCTTTCAAGCTGTTACTTTCAACTGTTCCCTTCACTATCCAAAAAGCGAAGCAATTCCCGTGCCGGTCCGTATGTCGGGTTTTTGAATATCACGCTTTGCAAAACTTCCTTTGCTTGCTCACGCTGATTTTCTCTCAATAGCATTTTCGAAAATTTCGTAGCTACCTTGCTGTTACCGGAACTTAAAGCAAATGCTTGGGCGATGCATTTTTTAGCCTCGTACTCGTCGCCTACTGCGGAATAGGATTCATACAATAATTCAAACGTTTTAAAATGTTTTTGAAGCTCGGCAGATTTTAACAAGCAGCGTAAAGCTTCTTCGAAATTTCCCGATTCGTAACTTTCCAAGCCCAAACCGTAATAATATCGTCCGTCTCGGATCATGATGAAAAATCAAGCCTCCCAAGTTTTATGATTCAGAGTTTGTCGAACGAACAATCGAATCTACCACGAAAACCAATGCGCATGACGCGAAAAATGCAAATACAAGACTGAACCATCCACGCATTCCCCAGTACTCAAAAAAATGATTCCCGACCAGAGCACCGATTACGCCTGCAAACAAACTTGCGATCAACCCTCCGGTAGTATTTTTCGCCAAAAAAAACCGTCCGATCAAACCAACCGTTATTCCGATCATCAAAATCCAAAATAAACGCGGGCCTCTTTGTTGTAATTCTTGAGTCAGGGACAGAAACTCTTGACGGTTCCCGACTGCATTTGAAATCTGATAAATAATGTGCTCTTGATTTTCTTGAGGATACAACCAAACGGCAATACCCAGAGTAACGACCCCGACGATGATCCAGACCGCAATCGAAAAGCGATGTTTAAGAAGATGCACGATCAAAAATCCAAGTCCGATCACCCCGATGTTCAGCATATACGTCAAAGGAGTAGTCACAATTCTTCCCAGTCCTGTATAGGGGAAAATCTGAAATAAAATCAGCAATAAAAGAGTGCTCGGCGCCAACGCAGCCATGAACTTCAATAAATTATTCATATACGCGATACAGTCTCCTTTTCCGATTAGGGGCAAGAGTTTGTTTCGTTCGATTCCTTTAAAGCCATATCGCTTATTACGAGTTCTCTTTTTAAAGGAGTTAGTGTTCCACTTCATTTTATGACTCGCTTACTCTTCTACTTTCTTGACTTGGTCGGTCTCCAGGTTGATCTCAAAGTGTTCAATGGGAAAAGGAAGCTCGTCCGTAGTCGATAAATGATAAATATTTACAGTGTCCGTTGGTTCTAAATATGCCCAGTTCACATCGTCTAAAACTAATGCGCCTATACGATCTACGGGCAAATCAATTTCAATTCTTTTTTCTTCTCCGCTCTCTATATTTTTGATAAAGAGTCGACTATAGCTGTTTCTCTGAAAAATATTAATAATTTCGATGCCATATTGGTAGTTATCGTCGGATGTCGTTTTCATAGTATCTGCAGCAACCGCTTCTTCCAGCCATCCTTCTGCGGAAATTCTGTTTACCGTATGCCAAGCCATACTGATCATAACGATTGAAAGAACGATTATTACAATTTGCATGACAGAACCAGGTAATGCTTTTTTACTCAAACAAAAATACAAAGAGACGCTCGATAGCACAGTCAAAGGAATACCGATCAAAAACAACATCACGGTTCCCACTAAATCGATCGTACTTTGGAAATTCGCTGTAAAACCTAAAAGCATCCATGCCGCAAAGAAAAACCCGATCACTCCTATAATCCCGAAAGTAATTTTTATATACTTATTCATCCCTGCCTCACTTTCGATCTTTGCTCAGACAACGGCTTAAATTCCACGTGGTTCCCCTGCCGATCAATATACGAATATTCTCCGATCTGTTCTCGGCTTACCTTCATCAGACCATGCTCGGTAGGAAAAGCTTCTAAATATTCAGGCTCGATCACGATTTCGCCTTTCTTGTCGATGTATCCCCACTTTTTGATATCATCCACGAATACCGCTGCCAGTCCTTCCGAGAAATCTTGGGCGTCGTCGAACTTCGGCGGAATGACCCACTCTCCCGAAGAGTTGATGAACCCAAAATTTCCTTTATATTCAACAACGGCCAAGCCTTCCGAAAAAAGACTTGCAGAATCGTAAAGCGGGGCCACGATTTCTTTACCCTGCGCGTCGATATACCCCCACTTGTTTCCGGTCTTCACGGCTGCGCTCTTTTCGTTAAAAGCAAAAACTTCGTCATAAATGAGCGGCACGATCACTTTTCCCGTCCGATCGATGTATCCCCATTTGTCCTGTTGCGATACGGCGGCCAATCCTTCACTGAAGATATGGACTTGATCATAACCTTCGATAACCGCTGCACCCGTCTGATCCATAAACCCTTGATCTTCGATATAACTGAACCACACAGGCGCCAAGCCTTCCAAAAAGGCAAACACTCTGAAGTAGTCCGTTTTCACTTTGGTTTTGCCCGAAGTATCGATCACGCTACAATACTCGATCCCGTCCATAACGCCCGGATCTTTCCTTTTCATCGTCACGGCTAAGCCGTCTTCAAAATCATTGGCGTAATCGTAACGGGGGTTAATCGCCCATTGCCCGGAACGATCGATATATCCCCATTTTTCGTCTTTATGTACGGCTGCCAGCCCTTCGTTGAATTCTCTGGCACTTTCGAACTGAGCTTCGATTACGATTTGGCGGGCGTCGTTTACGTACCCCATCAGGTTTTCGTTACCGATGACGACAGGATAAATGTTGCCTTCGACGGAAGCGGCAGGCTTGAGCTTCGGAGGTTGGGGCTCTGCCAAGCAGCCTTGCAATAAAGCGCCTGACAGAATCAGAGCAACCCACATGAAATTTTGAGGCTTAACGAAACGTTTCACAGTCATTCCCCTCCTTCGGGGCGTGATACATCCTTTTCTTTGTTATTCAAAAAGCAGAACATACAAACCGCCCAACGCAACAAGGGTACCCAAACTCCCAAAAATTTTACCGAATACTTTTTGTGACGCAGGATTCAACTGTTTTCCGTAAACATTGGATTTCGGAGGCGAGAAGAACGCTTTTAGCGAAAGAAATAAAATGACCAGAGCCGCTACGACTAATAAGATGTTTTCCATGAAAACTCACCTCCTAGTAGCTTAACCAACCTTACATTCAACTTGACCAAGCCCGTAGCTTGGATATATCATTCTTTTTACTGAATATTAATAATTAACAGTATCTCCTATTTACCCAATAGCTATGTTCTATTCGTGCTTCGGATCGATGATTTATAAATAAATCTGTAGCGGACCCATATATCGCTAACTCCCGTAGGGTACAGCTTAAAACAAAAAAAGATCAATCGAACGAGAGTTTCTCTCGCGTTCGACTGATCTTCTAATGTATTCAACTATTGAGCTGCCGGTTCCTCGCGAATCTCATAACTCTGATCGTCCAGCGTTACCTGTTCGATCGAAGAATCAAGAGACGGAACGATGCGGTAAACCGCTTTGTACACGTACTCGGCGGGATCAGCCGACTGATAGTCAGTCTCGGCTTGATCCGTCTCCGCTGTCGGAGCGTTAGTGTCCGTGCCTGCGTCTTCCGTCCCTTCGGTCGTCGTCGAATCCGAAGAAGCCGGGTCGTCGACCGCACTGCCGCTTTCGGTTCCGTTATCCGTTCCGGTCGCTGCCGGGTCGGTCGCTTCGTTCTGCGCGCTCGGATCGGTCACGCCGCTTCCGGCGGTCCCCGTGTCCGAAGCGCCGCTTGGATCGGCTTCGGTATCCGAGCCGGCGGCGCCCGATGCGTCGCTAGTTCCGGCTGCGCTATCTTCCGGAGCGGACGCGCCGTTGCCGTCGGCATCGCTGCCGGTTGGCGTATCGCCGCTTCCGTTATCCGAGGACGGGTCCGCAGAATCGTCGGTACCGGCTGCGCCTTCAATCGGTTCGGGATCGGCGCCCAGCTCCCAAGTCGGACTGTCGTAACTATTCCGCGTGCCGTCGGCCAATTCAAGCGTCAGCGTATGTACCGTATTGATAAAAGCATCCCGCTCTTCCGCCGTGCGAAAACCGAATTCCACGGTCTTGCGATCCGAAGGAGCAAATACCAGGAACTCCGGTCCTTCGCTCTCGCCCGGCACGGTCTCCCCGGTCGTTCCCGGCGTTTCCGCATCGGTCTCGCCGGACGGATCGCTTGTCGGATCGGTCGTCTGGGCGGTCTGTTCTTGTCCGCCCAGCACGCCGGTTCCGTACAGAATGCCGACGGTCGCGCCGCCGACGATCAGGAGAGCAAGCACGCCCATCAACAGCAGCGCCAAGCCGCGGTTTTTGCGCATCCAGCGCACCAGCGGCGAAGCCTGCTGGGACTGTACTTTGCGATATACCGCCGCAAGCGGCGCAGGCGCGCCGTCGAAATAATCGCGGCGGTTGTTTTTGTCCCGGAACGCTTCCCGGTCATGCGCCGTGAAGTAATGCAAAATCGCTGCTGAATAGGCCGGATCAAGCTTTCCTCCCTGCACGTAAGGCTCCTGCGAAGCCGACCAGGCGAAGAAACGGTAGACGGATTCGCGTCCGCTGGCGTTCGAGGAGTTCATCCGAACCGCATCCACGAGGCGACGGTAATCGACGTCCTCGCCGCCCCCGCTCAAGCTGCGGGAGAAAGCAGGCATCAGGCGGCTGTAGCGTCCGGCGGCAATCTCGGCAGGGAGCAGACGGCGCCCGAGCTTCTGGACCTCGTCCATCTCCCGAACTGCCAACCCTTCTAGCAAGCCGGCATCCGGGCGTTCCAGCGTGAACCACAAGTAGGCTGCACGCAGCGCGGCGTAACGTTCGGTTCCGCGCGGGCCGCGCACTTTCTTTTTGCGATCGGCTTCGCTCTCTCCTTCGAACAAGAACCCAAGTCCCGTAACCTGCTGCAACGTGACTTTTTCCCATTCCCACTCGTCCAGCAGGTATTGAATGGCTTCGTCGGCCAGCGCAACGCACAGCGGGTGTTTCATCAACTCTTCGCCCGTGCCGTCCATCAGGCCCGCCGTCGGATTACCGTCGCCGCGCAGCGTCTCGACCACGCCGCGAACAGCGGATACCGGTTCGCTTGAACGACGCAGCTTGCTGCCGAGCACTCGGAGCGAGGCGTCGCAGAAATGCTCGTTATTGAGCAGCCCCGGATGATCGTCGGACCATTTTTGCACGATCCGAATCACGTCCGCCGCATCCCCCGCCGACTCCATTTTCCGGTCCAAATAAGGCTCGAACAGCATCTTGGACAGTTGGCGATTGCCGATCAGCGTCGAGAAGAACGTATCCGCAAGCTCCGGATCGCTCTCGATCACCGCATAGTACGCTAGCTCTCCGTCTTTGCGTTTCTGACGGCTCACCATCGGCATCAAAGTCAGCAAATAACGCAATACGAGCGCGCCCGCGCCTTTGCCGCCGACCCGGAAATACGCCACGATGTCGCGCAGCAGCTCGGGTTCGGGAATCCGTCCGGCCATCAAGTCTTGAAGCTCGCTATCAAAGCGTCCGCCGAGCAGGTCGAGCATCCGCGCCTTCAGACGCGAATCGCCCGGACGTCCCGTCCATCCGAGCAGCAGTCCCAGAATGCCCCGGCGATTTTCCTCGTATACGCTCTCGTCGCCTTCCTCGATCCGGAACAGACGCGACAATTCCAGATAACGCTCGGGGTTCAGCTCGTCCGGCGTGCTGCCCAGCGCCTCGTCCGCAAACGAGTAGAATCGCTCCAAACGCTGCGGGTCGCGCAACCCGTCCAGCAGAAAGTCAGCCAGTTCCTGAAGGCTTCCGCCTTCCGCCGCGTTGACGATCCGCCCCCGCGAGAAGTCGAACAGAAAGTCTTTTTCGATGTTCCGGTCGCCCGGACGCATCGAACCTTGTTCCACAAAAGTCAGGTGAACGCCTTTGCGGCTTTGCGGTTCGCGCGAGTACGTCACGAATCCGAGGCGACGGCGGAATTGCGGCGGCAGCGCCATGTACAGCACCTCAAGCAGCCGCAGCGCACGATTCGTCATCTCCGCGACAGGCGCATCCAGCGTGACATATACTTTGCGCCGTCCGTTGATGGATTCCATTAAAGCAAGCAGCATCCGTTTAAACGAAGCGCCGTCCAAACCCAGTTCTTCGAGCTTGTCCGGGCCGGTCTTAGGCTGCGGCAAATCGCTGCGCATCGGCAGTTCGTCCAACTCGGGCAGTACGGCACTGCGCGGCAGTTCCTCGACCGGTTCGGCTTCTTCCGACACGTAATCGGCATACAAGAAATTCATGTATTCCGACGTCAGCGCATCCGCTTTTTCTGCCGGAATCACATAGTTATGGGTAAAAAAGGTGCTGCGCAATCCTGCAAAGTCCACCGACTTGTACAGACTGCGTCCCAGTACGACATCGCCGTTTTCAAGCTGCACCAGATGCACGGCATCCGGATACGCAGACTCTTCCTTCACGCCCGATGCGGTCAGTTCGGCCGGCGCATCGTAGGTGCAGAGCGGATGCAGCGTCTTTTTCACGAACGAATCGTCCAGTCCTTGCGAGCGCGAGATCGTATCGTAACCTTCCGTGTCCCGGAAAATGCCGCTCCGCGCTCTCGTATACATTTGCTGTCCGATTTTTTTGGAGGAGAAAGGACTCACGTGTTATTCTCTCCCCTCGATATATTTGAGTTTATGCAGCAGCCAGATAAACGGTTCGTCGACCCGGATCGGACTGACGACGCCCTGGATTTTCTGGTCGACCGGATTACTGCCGAGCGCCGACACCGCGAAATAGCCGGTCTCGTTGAAGTAAACGTCCATCGTGCCTTTAAACGGACGGTCGACTTTTTCGATAAAGCGCCGAACTTCCCCGTCGATATTGGAGAACTCGGTCAGGTCGAAATAATCGTGGTGCTCCATATTGTTGAAAACGTTGCTGTTCGGGCGAATATAATCTCCGTCCTCGTCGGCCAAAGCGCGCAGCATATCGCTTTTGGTCAGCACGACGGCCGTCGGGATATCCGTTTTGCCTTTTTCCTGATGCGAAATGAAGTCGCTGAACATGGTCAACACCACGTCGCGCGGTTCGTCGTAACGGTTGGTCCATTCGCCCGGCTTGTCGCCCAGCATAATGCGGATCCGCTCGCGGATCGAACGGATTTGCAGCGGGTCAACCATGAACAGGATGCCCGCGGAGTTGCGGATATGCCGGCCGTGCAGATTCAGATACTCTTCGTCCACCATACCCTCGCCCGCCACGTCGAAAAATACGAGCGTGAGTGGCGGCTTCTTCTCGTCTTTGAACACGAATTGGAAAATGAACGGTTCCTGCATCCGTTCCTTCTGCGTGGAAGCCAGCAGGTCGCCGCGCTCGAACAACGGTTCTTCGTAGTTCATGCGGAATTTGCGGCTGATCTCCGCGTTCAGCGGCATGCACGCCGCGTCGAACCGGTCCGCCGTCGTCTGCTGAAGCGTGTGGATCAGCGACGTCATGTAGACGGACTTGCCGACCTGCGACGCGCCCACGATCGAGATGATGTTGCTCGGCACCTTGCCCGCCGTCACCGGCAGCTCGTTATGGCAGTGCGGACACAGGCGTCTGCGCGTCGTCTCGCCGTAGCGGTCCGTCAGCGCGGTCAGCACGTTATCCGTGTATGTACGATGTTCGGGCAAAATATCCTGCGGATTCAGGATCGCTTCCATATCGTAAACCGTATCCAGTCCGAAACGCTCCCGATACCGGTTCAGCGGCGCGTCTTCGCGAAGCGCGAAATCCTCGTCGTCCTCGCGGTGATGCGAAGCGCGGAACACGACCTCCTCCGGCGAAAACTTGCTGAAGCAATACGGGCAGACGATATCGTAAAACAACGGCCTAGGCTCTTCTTGAGACTTTCTTTTGAATAGGTTGAAAAAGCTCATTCCCTTTTTCCTCCTTCTAGATCGCAAGCAAGCTCTAACCCCCATGGGCAAAAAGCTTGCTTCCGAGTGGCGCAGCCACATTCTTTTATCTGTTCGTCACTCATTATTCCGGCAGCAGCTCGTACAGCTGCCCGTACTTCTTCCCGTCCGTAAAAAACACCCGCACGTAATCGTTCTTTCCGACCTCGATCTCCGGCAAGCCGGTGCGTCCTGCCGGGAACGGCGCGGCAAACGGATACATCGTCCCGTCCTGCGGCCCGGTCGGGTGAGAGCCGCTTTTTTTCACGTAACAAAGCACATCTTCCGCCAGCGGTACTTCGCAGGAAATCTCGATCTTGACCGTCTTGAATGCGCGGAACAAAGGCTTCTTTTCCCGGATCGCATACCGGATTTTGGCCCGCCCGGCAGGCGTCTCCACGATATTCGAACCGTCCGGCTGCCGGATCAGCACTGGATCCCCGGAGCCCGGCATGGCCGCGTACACCATATAAACGTAACGCCCGATCCCGTTCAAACGGTCTCGATAACCGCCCGCCGTCTTGTACTCTTCCCGCGTATAGAGCTTCAGGCCGGACGCATCGAACCCTCCGTCCGGTCCGAATGTCACGGATTCCGCGTCCGATGTCAGATCGTGCTCGGCATCCAGCGCGCGGCGCCCGACGTACACCGAGTCGGTGCCGGCAGGCCATTGCCACTGAAGCGTGCAGACGTCGCCGCTTACCCGGCGAGTCAGCTCGCGGATGACCGGCGAATCCGGTCCCGCTTCGATAAACCGCATCGCGGATGTCCCCTTTCGTCCAATCGTTCGTCAAGCTTCATAACTTCCTTCATTATAACACAGCCGTCCCGTTCATTCCCCCGCCCGAAGCCCAGTCATATGGATAAAAAAAGGAGACGAAAACAAAAGATACGACAAAAAGGCAGCCGACGTTCCTTGCGTGCATCGGCTGCCTCCCGAACTTTTTCAAGCTGATTGTCTTCAACATCGCGGCGCGGTTTTTTCCCGGATCCTAAACATGCGATTTTGCAGGAAAGCTGGGCTTGTTCGGCCGATTGTTTACTGTTACTCCGTCTGCCCCTGACGCAGCAGCCCCGCGATCGTCGATTCGAACGAAGGGAACGCGTACACCAGGCGATCCGCCTGCTCGGCGGTCAGCTTCAGCGTGATGACCGGCGTCAGCGCGTTGATCACGTCCAACGCTTCGCGGCTGTAAGCCGAAGCGCCGACCAGCAGACCTTTGCCGTCGAATACCAGCGTCATATGCGCATCGGTGTCTCCCCGGCCGGCGAAATCCCACTGTTTGCCGAGTTCGACCGGTTTCACCTTATAACCTTCCGACTGCTTCGCTTCTTCCGGCGATACGCCGATCTGCGCGATGCGCGGCAGCGTGAACGCGATCGTGGCAATCGGCGGATAATTGATCGGAGCATCGCTCATCCCGGACAGGAGAGCGCCCAAATATTTCGCTTCGAACACGGAGGTCGGCGTTAGACGCGGCTGCTTTTTATCCAACACGTCGCCGCTCGCGTAAATATGCGGCTGGGACGTGCGCAGATACTCGTCGACGACGATGCCTTTTTCCGTATACTCGACGCCCGCCGCTTCCAGGCCGATGCCGTCCGTATTGGGAATGCGGCCGGTAGCGTTGATGACCAGATCGGTCTTCAGCGACAAACCTTTTTCCGTGAACAGCACGAACTCTTCGCCCTGCTGCTCCAAACGAACGGCTTTATCCTCGAAATGGAACACCACGCCGTCGCCTTTCATTTTTTCGATCAACGCTTCGGCATAAGGCTGATGGAATCCCGACAGGACATGATCCGAATTTTGCACGACTTCGACCTCAGAACCGGCTTTGGACGCGATCGACGCGATCTCCATCGCCACGTAGCCCGCCCCGATTAGCACGATCCGCTTCGGCAGCTTCGGCAGGTACAGGAAGTCGTCGCTTGTTTTCAGCAGCTCGCTGCCCGGGATCTCCGGCAGCATCGGGCGCTGTCCGGCCGCAATAACGAACTTTTCCGCCGTATAGCGTTCGCCGTTCACGATGACCGTCCGCGCGTCTTCGAATTTCGCTTCGCCGTGCACGATCTCGACGCCCGCGTCGCTCAGCATTTTGCCCAGGAAATCCGGCAGCGGATCGAGAATGGAGTTTTTGTGCTCCATCAATTTCGACCAATCCAGCGAGAACGAGCTTTCCAATCCTTTTCCGCCGTACAGCTGCGCGTCTTCGATCGTTTTGATCGGGCTGTCCAAAATGATCTTCGGATTGCAGCCGTAGCTGGTGCAGACTCCCGCAATCTTGTGGCGCTCGACGATCGCGACTTTTTTTCCGGCTTGGGTCAAAGGCAGGGCAGCGTTCCAGGCCGCTTGGCCGCTTCCGATAAACAGGACGTCAAAAGCATGTTCGGTAGATGGTGTCATGGGATTCTTCCTCTCGGATTGGATTTAGATAGCATGCTATTTAATCACTCGCAATATCTTTACCCGTCCCATGAAGCGGTTAACCGGAGCACGGCGGAAGTTCATGAGTCGTCCGCATCATGATGCGACGCCGGAATTGCCCGACCCTATCCGTTTAAAAACCGCTGCTGCGATCTCCCGGACGATTGCCCAGACCCGCGGAAGGATTGGTCGCAGCGACGCCTTTGCCTCTGCGTCCGCGTTCTTTACGTTGCTGTTCGCGAATCGGAACGATCAACGTAAACAACGCGATGATCGTCGCCAGCGCCAGATCCGCGAGCAACCGGACCGTCGAATCGCCGAGCGCGTCGCCCTGCAAACCGAACTCCAGAATCAAGCCGGCCGCAAGCCCCGCTACCGCACCGCCGATCCCGAAGCTTTTGGCCAGGAAACGGTTGTCGAACATGACGCCGAGCGCGATGCCGAGACCCGCTCCGATCAGGAGAATGAGCACGATATGCAAAATTTGCAGATACGTGCTGCCTGCCGGCGCTCCCGTGCGTTCGGTGAGCAGCGTGTGGTCGTCCAGGTTGCGGTAAATGTCCTGAAAAGCCAGAGAGATTTGGTCGGCGTTCGCTACGTCGGTGTAAGTGCCGCCCGTACGTTCCGCCACGTTTTGCAGCAGTTGGAATCCGTCTTCCGCTTCGATGACGAGACCTTTTCCGAGACCGATCGCATTGATCGGCACTCGTTCGCTTTGATACGAAGACAACACGTTATCCAAATTCACGTCGGTAATCCCGTCGGATAATAAAATGACCATGGCCCCGCTGTCGGAGTCGCCTTGATCGCGAATATGTTCCATGGTTCCCGTCAGCGCCTGATCGATGTTTGTCGAAAACTCCGTTGTTTGGATCGCATCGATCTTGGCGTAAATCTGCTGCTTTTCGTTGTCGCTCGTTATCCGGGTGAGCGGCTGAACCATCTGGGGTACATCGTCAAATGTAAATACGGCAACCCGCTTATCCGTATCCATGCGGCCGATCAGTTCTTTGGCCGCGGTAAAACGTTCATTCTGCGGATCGGTATCCGTCATGCTGCCCGAATTGTCGATGACCAACACGATATCGTTGATCTTCTTCACGCCGCCCAAATCCAGTTCGTACACGAATTCGAACAAGGCTCCCAACGCCAGAAAAGCAGCCAGCGTAACCGGAACGAGCATTTTCCACGAGAAGCCCGAATACCGCTCTTTCCAAGACCGTCCGTTAAGCTTCGGCGAAATCGTCTCCGCTATCAGGCAGCCTAGCCCGATGCACAAAGCCAGCACGCCGAAATAAATGCCGACCAGCAAAATGCTGGACGTCTTTCCTTCAAAATGATTCAGCAACCATTCCCCGATCCCGAAGCCGATCGCCCCGCCGACCAAAGCCAGCAGCAGAAGCAGCAGATTGATTTTTCGCTGCATCCTTACTCACTCCCTTAGTTCTGATCAAGCTTCTAACCGAAAGCAAGAAGCTTGATCAGAAGTGGCGTAGCCACAAATTTTTATACCGCATTTCATCCGTTGACGCAGACCCCTTATTCGATTCATGCCGCTTGAGCTTTACCAAAAATAACTGCATATCTCCCGTTATTTCCGCGCTAAATCGTTTTTCGCCCCAAATACCTGCATATCTCCATTTATTCAGTGAATCCACGGCTTCATACCTCTGTATCGCCTTAAATAAATGGATATTTGCAGGTAAATCGCGCCCTAGTACTCTGTATCGCTTAAACTTCAGGGTAAAGCCGTTTAAGTCGAATTCGTGCATCTTGAGTGGTAAACTGCCAATTCACCGTCGAGTGAGCCTCATTTCGGTCAGATTCCCAAGCTTTGACGCGCGAAACCATTTCGCTTCGAGTGGAGACATAATCGGATAACGCCTGCCGACTTAGAACACCAATCTCAATTTCAGCCATGTTTAACCAACTTCCATGTTTCGGCGTGTAATGAATTTCTAACTTGTTCGCGATTCGCTTGGCTTCCGCGGGTTCAAAAGCTTCATAAAGCGATCCAATACTGTGCGTATTCAGATTGTCCATCACCAGCACGATTCGCTCGGCTTCTGCATAGTGGACGTCCACAAGCTCTTGAATACACGCCGCAAAGTCGACTCGCTTGCGTTGGTCACTCACTCGAACATGACGTTTGGACTCAAGCGGGGCAAACATCATGAACAGATTTACAACCCCATTTCGCTTGTATTCATAGTCTATTCGTTTAGGCGAACGAGGTTTAACTGGAATCGAAGACCGGATTTCTAGCGTGAGCTGTCGATTCGTTTCATCGAGACAGACTAAAGGACGTTTCGGATCGTACGGACGTTGGTATACATCCAGAATATCTTCCATATGAGCCACAAACTCTCCAGAAGCTTCGGGGATGCACCACTGCTTTTTCAGCCAAGGCTTAAGTTCGTTTTTTTCATCAGGCGCTGGACACTCATCGGAGAAATCTCATCCACCATGTCGAGTTGAACCATCCGATTCGCAAGCAGCCGAACGGACCACTTGCTGTAGCCCTCTGGCGGTTCACTGCAAGCCAGAGCCACCAGCTTGGCTTCGGTTTCTCCGTCGAATTTGATCTTGCGATTGATTTGTTTTTCGCGCTCTAACGCCGATTCAAAGCCTTTTTCGACTAATCGCTTTCGTAGATTTCGAACGGTGCTTTCGCACGTGCGATACGCTTCAGCAATTTGGACATCCGACCATGAGGGACCGAATTCACCTTCATCCGCTTGCAGCAACATGTGAGCCTGTCTGATTTTGTAGCCCGCAACTTTTCCTTTTTGAATGAGTTGTTCCAACTCGGTGCGTTCCTCTTGGCTCAACTCGACAATCCATTTTTTAGGCATGGTTAGCTCCTCAAATCAGTTTTAGATGATATATCGGTGCGTAAAACCGTTACCGTTAATTTCTACAGATACAGAGTACTAGGCCTCGCCTTGCTCCTCATTAAGTGGATATGTACAGCTAATTTTTCGAACCAAACACGGTCGCACCGACAGTTCTTCGACGAAGGAATCGCTGTCGGTGTTCCATTCCCGATCTGCTTCCGACGGAGTTTGCATACGCGTTTCAGCAAAAACCGCCGAAACTCTTTCAAATCCAAAACCCGTCAGATCTCCGGCAAACAGCCCGCGTCGATTGCGTGGAACAAATAGCCCGCTTTCACATAAGCGTCGTAATACACGCGCCCGTTACGGTAGTACATCAGGTCTTCGATATGGAAGCCGCCCATCAGGTTCAGCTTCTCCACGCCGTCGCTGCGGCGCTCGTGGACGTAGCCGACGCGGTAGATCCGCGACGTCTCTTCCTCGTTCAGCGCGTAGCGCATGAATTCGCCGTTGCCGTCGCCGAAGAAATACTTTTCTTCGTGGCGGTGCTCCTGCGTGTAGTCGAACAACCGCAGCGTGATCGACGCGCGCTCTTCCAGCTTGCGGTACAGAATGCGGAACAGGTCTTCCTTCGTCATGGTCTCGCGGTTCTCGTATTCGACGGCGACGTTCGCGCGGCGCAGCAGTTCCTGCTCGTACGTCTGCACGAGCGGCTCCGCGCCCAGAATTTCGCGCGCGCATAGCTCTTGCAGCCGCTGAAGCAGGCGCCGCTCCCCGGCGTGCATCGCCGGAAGTCCGGCTTGATTGATTCCAGCCAGAATGCCGTTGCCGTAACCCGGACCTCCGAAGCCTGAAGCGCCTCCGGCGTAACTTCCGCCGCCAGCACCACCGACCGTCTCGGCATCCCTTTCGCCGCCAGCCCCGTAAGCGTCCTCCGGACGCTCCGACACCAGCGCTGCCAGATCGCCGAGCCTGCGCTCTTCAAAGTAATAATCCCGTCCGCGGCGATCTTCGGCGTCACGCATGACCGCGTCGACGACGCGGTCATAATACGGCATCAGGTTCTGCCCGATATAATCGTCCGCGCTGCGCGCGCTGTATTCCGCGGCGCGGCGCAGTCGCTCTTCCAACTGTTCGACGCGGCGAATCGTCGCTTTGTACTGAGCATGCAGCTCCACCAGCGCGTCTTCATACCGCCGATACAACTCGATCTCCATATCCAGCCGCAGAATGCGCAACTTCAAGCCGTATACCTGCTCGAAAAAATACCGTACGAAGTTACGCACATTCTGACTGTCGCGCAGCAAAGCCTTTTTGAACGGCTGGTCTTCGACGATCCCGCCGTACAATGCGTCCAGTTCTTCCCGCGCCCCTTCGCGCTCCAACATCGCTTCGCGCATCCGCTCAAGCAGCGCCGACGGCGCCGCGTTCGCGGATTCCGACGAATCGCTCCAGGCCGCGATCCGGTACAGCCCGTGCCGCGCGTCTTCCGCCGCGGCCCGCGAAGCGTACTCGCGCAGCCCGCGCCCGATATCGGCTTCGCCCAGATACCGCTGCGCTTCCGCTTCGAAATTGCCGCGGAAAAAACTTTCCGCGGCTTTCCCGAACAGCGTCTCCTCGGCTTCCGCCAACGACATCCGCCGAATCGACGAATACGAAACGGACGAACTCATGATGCCGTTCATGTCCTCCAACTTGCCTTCGTCCGGCGCCAGCCGCTCGGCCCGCCCCCGCATATGCGGACGGTCCAGTTCCAGCCGAGCCAGCTGCTCGGCGGCAGGCGTCTCCGGAATCTCTCGCATGCGGCGGTTCAACCCGCGCGCGAACTGGTACAGCACCGCGAGCGCGATCGAACGGTCCGGCCGCGTGACCCGCGCGAATCCGCCGGAAGCCAGTCCCCGACGGCCGGATTCGCTGGACAATCCGCTTTTGAACGCCGAATTGTTGTACTGTCCGGCCCCCGTTTTGAGTCCTTCCAGCGGCTGCTCGTCCGCGGTTCCGGCAGTCCCGGCGATCGAGGCGGCCGTGCCCGCGTCGCGGCGGCGGTTTTTGAGCAGATGCGCGTGGCAGATAATTTCGTACGCCCCGCGCAGACCGCCCGGCGCGGCGATGCCCCGTTCGTTTTTGTCGGACAGGATATACACCAGGTCGAACAACGGCGAAGGGGCGTGGTTCACGTCGATCTTCAACCGATTTTCCGTCACCTGCAAAGGCGCGGAAAAACCGTATTCCGGCCGCTGCATCAGATCCAGCTCCCGCAGGAACGATACGCCGACCGAACTGGAATAGCCGAACGAATCCGACTGCTCCTGATCGCTCACCAGCACGTACAGATCGGTCTGCACCGATTTGAACGATTGGCCGAATACGGCTCCCGCCAGCAGCGAAATCTCCGGCGTCAGCACGTTCATGACATCGTCCGCGTGCACGACGACCGACAGATGAAGACGGTCGAACGAAGCGAACAACCGCCCGCTTTCCGACAGCATCCGGCTGGATCTGCGCAGGTCGCGGTTCAGCTCGTACAAATGATCGGCTTGCGAGTTGACGAACGCCCGGTGCATATCGCGCCGCAGCGTATTTTCTTCCGTACTGCGCGACCCGAAAGCATCCCAGCGAAAACGCACGGCTTGCCGGTGGCGATCCAAAGCATCTTCGGGCAACCCGTTCGTCGCAACATGGAAATACGCGATCCCCGCCGCATTGTCGTACTTATGCCCGTTCAGCTCCGTCAACGATACTGCCGCCTCGGCCGCACGGTCGCCGATGAACAGGAAAGCGGCCGGATAATGCAGGCCGCTCCTTCCTTCCGCGAAGCCGGGCAGCTCTTCTTCCCTGGCCGCATACGCGGCGGCGAATTGCTCCAGCAGCTCGTTCATATTATTTCAACCTTTTGCGCAGCTCGTTCAACTTGGCTGCCGTCTCTTGATAGAACCGGTACGCTTCTTCGCCGTTGACCAGCTCCATGCGCTCGTACTCCAACTGTTGACGCGCTTCGAGGAACGTCGTGTACAGCTCGTCCAGCTTGCCGACCAGCAGCGACACGTCTTCCGACGCCGTCAGCTCGTTCGAGCGGCGGGAAGCTTTGCGCAGCAGCGTTTGACGTTCACGGTCTCCCAAAGTGCGGAACACGTTATAAATCTCGAAGTGCGGATAGCTGCGGCTCTTCATCAGATTGACGAACGGCTCCCAGCTTTCCTCGTCCTCTTCGCGATCGTACACGTACAGCGCGCCTTTTTTGACGATCGTTTCGGTATACAGCGCTTCGATGTACTGATCCAGCAGTTGTTCTTCGCCGGCATGCTGGGACAGCAGCGACTCCAACTCCGCAATTTTCGCTTGGATCTGCTCGTACTTCGCCAGTTCTTCGCGTACGCGGCGGATTTGCTCAGGCGAACGGATCAGGTTTTCTTTGGCCAATTCTTCATTGATACTGCCGAAAATGTCCTTCGTCGATTGTCGCTCGATGCCTTCGGCCAGCAGACGCTTCAGCTCGGCATAGGCACGTTTCACTTCGCCCAGGTTCGGCTTGGCGCTTTGCAATTGCATGTCGAAGCCGGACAGCGCCGCGAACAGATCGAAGGTTTTCGTCGTCACGACGGAATAGCGGCTGCTGGTCGTTTGATCCGCGTCTTTTTCGATGATGACGCTAAATCCGCGCGCACGGTCGAACTCGCTTCTGACGCGCGCATTGTAGTCTTTTACACGGCCGTTATCGTACACGTCGCCCCACGACTGCTGCGGAATCGGCGACGGCAGATAGGTCCAGTTGTCGCGTTCCGACTGCACCAAGTGACGCCCGACGCCTTCTTTGCCCAAAATGGTGCGTTCGTAGTTTTCTTCATACACTTTGAGCGGCGTATAAACGAACAGCGGCACCCCGTTGCGCGTGTTCAGCCAGAAGATCCGGTTTTTGACCTGGCTTTCTTTGACCGTGAAGTTGGATTTGCCGATCGCGTTCTCCTGATAATTGCGGATCCCTTTGAGGATGCCCGGCGCTTGAACAGGAACTGAGACAAAGCCCCATGAAGGGAAATGCAGATTGCCGGAGCTGTTGCTCAGATGGAACACCGGAATCGCTTCTTCGTCCAGTTTGCCCGCGATATTGCGTTCGACGAACTTCTCGATCGACTCGTCTTCGCCGAACTTCATGCGCAGGAAATCTTCCATCGATTGCGTGATCAGATCGCCGAATTTGCTGGTCAGGAAGTCCGAGATCGAACCGACGATATCCACTTCCTGTTCTTTGATCCAGCGGTCGGAGTGGTCGATCAGTTCTTGCGCAAAATCGCGGATCAGATCGTCGACGTCGCGTTTTTCCATGAGGCTGCCCACGACTTTGGAGATATCCGGCACGCTAACCACGTTCCAGTAGTACGTTTTGTTGCCTTTGTGGTCCATTTGCTCGTCGCCGCGCGTCAAGATCTCCCCGTTGCGTTCGAAAATGGAGCTGAGCGCGTTCAGAATCTCGGTAAACACGCCGTAAATTCGGTTGTTTTCCCGGTTCAGCAGCTCGTAGAAATCTTCGTAGAACTCGATCATCTGCTCCGTGCGCTCGATATCGGCACGCAGCCAGTATTCGTTCATTTTGGCTTCGATATACGCATTTTTCTTTTTGTCGCGGGAGATCAGAGCGCTTTTGGCATCGCCCAGACGCTCATGCGCCTGCTCTTCCGCCGCTTCGATATCGCGAGGAATCCGCAGCAGCGACTCGCGCAGATTCTCGATGTACGCTTGCAGCATTTTGAGCAGGGAGAAGCCTTTTTCCGTATAAATGAGGCGCGATACATAGAACGGACCTTGCTCCGGACTCAGGAAAGCGCGGCGGATCTGTTCCGAAAAACGCTCCAGCATTTCGCCCGGAAGCTGCTTTTTCATCTTGATGTACTCTTCGCGCGCACGCGTCAGGAACGTCTGCTCAAGCTCCGCGTCCATGCTTACGTTCTGCATTTTGATCACGTTGGCGTAGCTGAGGCGCTCGCTGTTCTGGTAGCCCGGAATCGGTTCCGGCACCCGCGACTCGAACGCTTTGAGCATCGAATCCGGGTCGAGCGCGATCTTTTGCGCGAAGCGTTCGATCTCTTCCTGATTCGGCGCGTGCTGGAACATCTTCTCCATCTTCTGGAACAGGCGGTACGCGAGGTACGTGGTCATCTCCTCGATCGGCAGCACAGCGGACGAAGCGCCGATGATGTTGTAATCGTAGTTCGCCGGATACGCCTTCGTCATCTGCGCGATGTTCGTGCGGATATTGCTGATGTAGTCGTGGATCGCGAACTCTTCGCCGGACGCTTTTTCTTCGCTCGCCATGAAGTTCGTGATATTTTCGGCCGTGACGTTCATGCAGTAATCGTACGCGTTTTCGAGCAGCTTGCCTTCGGTGTTGGTCGCGGAGATCAGATGGCACAGGTTAAAAGGCGGCAGCGGCGAGTTGACGGTCAGGATGCTGCCGTACTGCTGCTTGAACCGCTCGCTGCGCGCGTCGACGTTCATCCAGTAATCGAGTTCTTTGAGCGCGGCGTAGCCGTTTTTGCGGACGTATTCGCGCGTATGTTCGCTGAGGCTTTTGTTCGACAGGTTGACGTCCGGCGTGAACAGATAGCCCAGCATATTGAGACGGTCGACGCCGGCCGATCCGTGGTCGCGCTCGACCAGCCCGCGGATGATGTACGAAATATCGAGGAACGAGCCGCTGCCCGTACCGCCCGACAGGCCCGTCAGCAGGAACACGGTCAGTTTTTTGTTCGTGCCGACCGACAGCGTTTTGATCTTTTTGTCGATCGCCTGCACCACTTGATTGATTTTGGTAAAAAGAAGCAAACGTCCCGCCTGGCGTACGCCGGCCGCGCCGTTCATGCCGTCGGTGATGCTCAGTTCCGGCGACAGCCATTCGGTGATGTACGGCTCCAGGATGCTGCGGTTTTGCAGCAGTCCGCCGATCTCGGCGTTGGCGAGCAGCACGAATTCGTTAATCGGGTCCAGCCCGATGCCTTTGTACCGTTTGCCTCGATCCTGCTCGTTCGTCTCGAACGCGAGGAATTCGACGTTGGACGGTTTTTCCATTTTCTTTTTGGAGACCGGATCTTCCGGCAGTTTGAAGCGGCGGTTGATCTGGTATTTGAGGCGCAGCAGCGCGTCGATGCCCGTTCCGCCCAAGCCGATGATGAGCATCGGATTGTCGATGGTATCGACGCGGATTTTCTCGCTAACGATCCCGCCTCCGAGCGAGACGTCAAGTTGTTGGATATGTTCTCTTACGATCGGTTTCATGAAAAGCTCCTTTCGGGATGCGGCTTTCGCGCTTGCTTGCAGCGAAGGAAAGCCGGGTCGGTGTGTAGAGGTATGGATACGTGCGATTGACTGAAGCTTATCTCAAACGCACGGGTTTCAAATTTCAGTCGAACGTCGCTCAATGGTTGAAGTCTGATCAGGTGCTAAGTTGCCTATTTGACAACGTAGCGCGCGGTTTGAAGTCGGCTGATGAGCTACGTTGCTTATTTGGCAGCGTAGCTTGTATGTTTGGGTCTTCTTAAAGCCGATTGTCGGTTCTACGTTGCCGAATAGGCAAGGTGACTCCGACTATTAGCGTTTTGAGTCGTCTACGTTGCATTTTAGGCAATCACGGCGAAGAGCAACACCGTCTCAAGACGGGGACGTTGATGAAAAAGCAACTTTTTAGGCAGAAAATCAGATTTTCACAGCAAAAGTGTACGAAAGGTCAACATTTTCCGCCTTTTGACCGCTGAAAGACGATTTTCCCAGTGAATTGTTGACGTGAAGTCAGCATTTGCGGGAAAAGGGGCGGGTTAGGGCGGAAATGTTGATGAGAAGTCAGGATTTTTGTGAAAAAGTCAAAACAGTTAAAACCTTTTTGCGTTCCGGAGAAGGCTTCCTTAATTCGATTGGAATCGCTCGTTGGATAGAAGATGAAGCCAGTTGAACCGTCTGGCTTCATCTTCTTTCATCAAACTCGCTGATGGATTTAAGGAAGCTTGGGGCTTCATCAATTCGATCGGAATCGCTTTCTGGATAGAACTCGAAGCCAGTTGAACCGTCTGGCTTCGAGTTCTTTCGTTAAAATCGCTGGTGGATTTGATGAAGCCTTTTATACCAAATATTCCACCAAAATCGTCTTTCCGGCCTGCACCATCGGAACGGTAATTCGATCCCCGCTTTTCAGTTCCAGCCCTTTCGACGTATCCACGACGCGGCCGGATTTTTCGATCGGGACGCCTTCGGCGCTGCTGCGCAGCACGATGCGGTCTTCGGAGCCCGGGGTGAAGACGATGTTTTCGGTGTCCTTCAACTCGGGAGCGAGCTGGAGAAGCTGATGCAAATTAAGACGGCCTTTGTACGTATTTAGTTTCTTATATTGCGGATAAGAGCGTTCGCCGGTATTTTCGTCGCGGATCTCGATCACCATTTGACCGACGAAGCCTTTGTTGACTTTTTGCAGGTACTTCATGACGAAAAACGCGATGACCGCCAGCAGGATCAGGCCGAGTACGCCGAGAATGACCGGGATCAACGGGAACTTTTTCTCGCTTTCGGTGCCCGCTCCGCCAGATACGGCACCGGATGCCGCATCGATGCTGATCGGCGCGGATTCGCGATAGAAGCTGTCCGCTTCCGCGCGAACAATCAAGGTATACTTGTGCGCTTCAGGCAGCTCGTAGCTTCCGTCGAACTGCGTACCGTTCAGCGTCATCGGAACGCTCGTCTCCGTACCCGTATCCTCGTCCTTCACGACGAGCGAACCTTGCATCGTCGCGTACAGTTCGGGCGAATCCAGCTTCGTCCCGCCGCTCGTCAGATAAGCGGAGACGTCAATTTTATCGCCTTTGCCATATGAAGAACCGCTCAGCGGAGCGGTCGCCAGCTCCAGATCGTAGTTGAAGACCAAGTTGATATCGATCTGGTCTTTGTCCGCGCCTTTGACGCTCAGCGTCCAATCGCCTTCCTGCGGCTTGATCATTTTGAGCAGGGAATACGTCTTGGACGTGGACAACGTAACCGCGTCCGAAGGGATCGCCGCTTCGGCACCGCTCGGGTCTTTCAGTTTCAGCTCTACCTTTTGAGTTGAGGTAATCGACACGTTAGCTTCCAGCACGTTGGCATTCGGCACGCTGATTTTCACGTCTTGGAAATCACCGTTGCCTGTCAGTGAACCCAACGGCACAACGTTAAGCTGCTGGTGACTGGCGAAGATTTCGCTCAGGATACCCGGCAGATCGTCGGCGGAGTCGGTCACGAACGATTTGCCGCTCGTATCGGCCGCAATCTTTTCCAACTCGGCCTGATTCAGTTTGCCGTCGGCATTGAGCCCGATCGTATAGACGGGAATGCCGGCATCTTTCGCTTTTTGCACCGAATCGGCCAGTTCCTGCTGCGATTGCTCCAACGTTTTCGACTTGGTCGTGTTGAGCTGGGTATTGCCGTCGGCAAGCAGAACGATCATCGGCTCGCGCCCCGTCTGCGCACTTCGTTGCAGCATGTTGACCGCTTCGGTGACGCCGACCGCCGTGTCCGTATAAGCGCCTCGGCCCAACTGTCCGATGAACGTCTTCAGTTCTTCTTTGTCGGACTGGCCTTGAATCTCCAGCAGCGCTTTCTCGCGCTGCACGACATCGGTGTACGAAACGATACCGACGCGATCTCCCTGAACCGGCAGCATGTCGATGAACAACCGCATCGCTTCGTTGCCTATTTTTTGCGGGTCGCTGGTTGCCATCGAATTGCTCGCATCGAGCACCAATACCGCATCGATCGGCGCGGAACCCGCCGAGCTTGCCGCCGACCCTGAAGAGGTCGTTCCCGAGGCCGCTGCAAGCCGCGATCCTGCCGGAAGTAATCCCGTCACCAGCAGCAGAGCCGCAAGCAGCGGGTAGATCAGCCTTTTTATTTTCGGAACCATGTGGACAAAACCCCTTTGATTTATCTAGTGCCTTGTCAACTCTTAATCAGAGGATTACGTTTAGTGTTGACAAGGTATGAGTGATTCAGTATTCCAACATCCATATGGCGACGAATCGCCCAACTCAACCCGGAATCGTTTCGACGGTCCGTGGCCTGAACCGCAAGACGGACGCCGACGAAACTATCATAGGCTTGTTTTCTGTGAAATTCCTTAATATTTCGTTAATAACTTCTGAAAAGGTTGTAACCTTCCTGCCCGAAGCCTGTTTTTGCATGGTAAAAGTCGCGCTTCGCCATGTTGCACAAGGCCGCTTTTCCAGCTATCGTTAAGCAAGGAGGCGCTGCCCAAATTATAACGTAAAACGTGCAGCGATTCACGAAGGGATTCCATTTTGCACCAGCCATTCGATATTTTTCTTCGAGATTTCCGAAATACGCCCGTCGCCGGGCCATGAAAGGGACGTGCAACGATTGTCCGCTTATCTCATTTATGTCACATACGGCCTACTCGGGATTTTGTTTCTTTTTGCCGGAATCAAATCCGTTCTTTATATGCGTAGTCCGAAAAAAGCCCACTCCCGGGCAGATTTGGACCAACGTCTGTTGAACACTCTAAATGAACGGCGTGAGCATCCATGATCAAGAAAAAAGCAGTCACGTTTAAGCCTTACGAACGTACCGAGTATGCCTACGACAAACTGCGGGTATGCCGAAAATGCGGCGGTTACACGGTATTGTCGGAAGAAATCTGCCCGTTTTGCGGAAAACGAACCCTGACTACCGTTCAAGGTTTCGCCAAACGCGAACTCAAGCGCTCAATGCAATCGGAGCTGCTTTTCTCCGCGCTGCTGACCTTGCTGGCCATGTTTTTCGCGGATACGATGCCTTGGATCGGCATTGCGGCGGCAGTCGGGATCGTGTTGACCGCGCTGCTGGCTTTTGCCCAATACCGGGTCTTCGAACCGCAGCTGCGCATTCGCACGGACCGACTTTTCGCGCGCGACAAAGATCGTATCCGGCACGGTCTGATCCAGGACATTCGCGCCGCGGAAGGAATACTGGAAGCCAATCCGGCCCGTGCCTACGAGATGCTGCGCGAGGTCAACACCCTGCTGCGCAACGATCCGATCCGCAGGCTTCAAGCCGAATTGCTTCAGACCTTCGTCCTGCGCCGGGACATGGACCTGCTGCTGGAACCCCTAATCATGGACGGATTCTCGCCGCATCTGGCAGGTTATATCGGCGAGGTGGCGAAGCTGAACCGCGAACTGATCAAAGAAAGCGCCATTCGCTACTGCCTGCAATACGAACCCCAAATCCGCAACATGAGCAAAGGTGACGAGATCCTCGCCGCCGTGGCCGGAGCCGCCGTGCGCATGAAAAGGTATATCCGGCTGTACCCGGAATTCATTCGCCGCTACACGCACAAGCTGCCGGAGGATCGATTGGAACGCCTGCGCGAAGTGCTGTCCCAGCATCCCGGCGAATTCGGCCCGCTGAAGCTGGAAGCCGACGAAGTCTATTGGGTTCGATTCGGCAAACGCAACGCGCGCGATACGTCCCGGCAGGGAAGCTCTCCATGATCAAAAAGCTCAAGAATACTTTTATAACGATTCGAAATGCTCTAACCCTGCGCAATCTGCTCGCCGTTCTGTGCGCGATTGCGCTGATTGCCGTGATCGTGAAGGGTTTTCGCATCGAAGCCAAGATTGAGCAGGTTCGCCAAGCCGATGCCTATTACGAACAAAATCTGCGCATTCAAGCCGAGGTCGCATACGCGGCCGCACGATCCAACACCGTCATCCGTTATCGCGAGGAACATATTGAAGAACGACTGACGGAACTGGCTCCGATCACGACGCTGCGCGAAGAACTGCTAAAATCCAAAAGCGAGTTATTGGCAGCAGCGGAGAATCGGGATTTCGATACCTTCCTTACCGCGCATGAGTCGTACGACAGCTTCCTCCAACAGTCCTTAACCGATGACTTTGCCGCTGAGTACAAGGAATTGAGCGAGCGTTATGAGCTGGCGAAGACGGTAAACGAAGGCTTTTCCGCTTTCCGCTCGAACTTCGAGCAGGCGCTGGCCTCCAATTTTGATACTGAGCGCTATGACGACGAATCGGCCAAGTGGAGTTTGCTGCGCATTCCGGCCATGTTCTTTTCCCCTGCGGACGCACAAAAGGACGCGAATGCGGAGTTGCTGAAAACAGAGACGCTGAATGCCCTTTTCCAAAACTACGATCAACGCAAGCTCAAAAAAATGGCGGCAGCGGGTCGATATCCGGATATGTTAAGTGAAGCTTCTTCAACCCTCAAGGCCTACGAAAGCCATGACTTCGGCGCACCTTGGGTGCTGCATCAAGCGGAAGAAACCACGGATACCGTGCTCCGCAAAGACCTGGATGCGCAATCGTATGCCGCCTTTTCCGGCCATGCCCGCGCATTCGGCGACTTCGTCTCCCAAGCCAATTTGAAGTCGGAAACGACGACATGGATCGACGCTCGAATCGAGGAATTGATGAGCCGTGCGCGTTCGCTGGTCACGGACCATCGTTTCGAAGAAGCGATTGCCTTGTATCGGTCGCTGGATGCTTACCGCAGCACGGATGAGGAAGTCACGCAGACAGAGAGCGCCTGGACGGAAGCGGAGCCGCTGCGCATTTTGCAAGCAGAAGATTCTTCTCTGACCTATTCGTTGGCGATCAGCGGAAAACATCGTTTCGGAGCTGATTTGTACGTCGCGGCTCTCGGGGATAACGGTTTGCTGTATTTCGGCACGAAGACGGGAGATTCGACAAGTGTCAGCACCAGCGCATCTCTGCTAAGCGGCCTGGATGTGCAAAGCTTACGGATTGAGGATACGCTGTCCACCACCGCTGCACCCGTCATTGTCGTCCAATCCGGTTCTTCGTCGCGCAAAGCGGTCTACACGGCGCTGATGCTGCAACCGGGATCGTTCAGGCAGATCTTCCAGATCGAAGCCGACGGCTATACGATTGCAGACGGCGGCAACACGCTGCGAGCGGACAACCCGGCCGATGCGGAAGAAGACGGTCAGACGGCGATCTACGAGCGCTCCGGCGCGGGCGGCGAATTCTACTTCTCCTCGCTTGAAGGCGGGACGCTCGATATCGGCGCAGGCAATCCCGAGCAGTATCCGCAGAAAAAAGTACGCGCGCAGCTTGTCGTGCTGTCGTCCGACGCGGATCAAACGCTCGCCCAAACCGGCGACGGATCATCCGTTTTGCTGCGCGGCGTGTCGAACGTTACGCCCGGAGCCTATACGGTTACCGGAACATTCGAAGGCGACTATGCGGAGATTGAACAGGAATCCGCATATCCGAGCGATACTGAAGTTGAAAATGCGACCCCGGAATCGATACCCGATCCCGTTGTGGCCGATGAATCCGGTACGGATTTCCCGGCTGCCGAACCGTCGGAAGAAGATCCGGGCGCATCCGGCGACGTCAATTCGGCAACCCCGGAAAACACGCCTTCGGACGTGCCGGCGGCGCCGGATGCGGAATCGGGTACCGAACCGCAAAAATCCTTCATTCGCGTTCCCGTATTCGTGGTCGATCAGCTGAACGAAGGTCAATAAGCAAGCCGATCCGACCATTCAAAAACATAGGAACCGAACGACGCTTCCACGTTGAGGCGTCGTTTTTCTTTTTCCGTTACGACTCTTGCCTCGAATACACGACAAACGTGCCGAAAACGCTTATACTATTTGAGTACAATTTGTCCTTTTCGATTTTGATATACATAAGCTTTTTCAAGTCCGTTTGACCGATTCATAACCAGTCTGGAGGAGACTCACTTGAGCTATAAGACAAGGCAGCTTTTGGGGTTCGGTTCCCTGTTCGCCATCATGCTGTTGATCTTGGCCGTGTCCGCTTCGTTTCTCTACTCGATCGATCGTTCCGTCAATATCGCGATCGCCGAACGCTATGACAAGTTAAAAGCAGGCTCCGATCTGCGCAGCGCCTTCTACGCGCTCGACAGCGAGCTTGGTCGCTTGAGCGACGAGGATGATCCGGTAGAAATTCAGCAACGGCTCGACAAAATTGCCGAATATCGCCAACTATCGCTGGAGCGTCTGCTGATCGTGGAACGCTTTGACGTGAGCGAGCGAGGCATCGTTCGTTTGGCGGCGATCCGTACCGCTTACGACGGTTATTTGGATGCCGCTCAGCAAATGACCGCCGAAATTCTCGAAGACGCGCCTCAAGGAACCATTGCCGAACCCAGCAGCAAAACCGAAGAGTTTCGGGCGCAGTTGGTCGAAAACCTGGACGCTTTTCAGACCGCACAGCAAAACGCGCTGAGCGAAGCCCGGGCCGACAGCGGCAACGCGGCGCGCACTATGCTGTGGAGCATGGCGATTTCGGCTCCTTTGCTCTTGGCCGCAGCAGCTATGCTGAGCCTTTGGACGATTCGCAGCACGGCTCGCAGACTGCAGCATGTCAGCAATGTGATGCGCAGCGCGGACTTCAAGGAAAATGCGTCTTTGCCGCGCTTGGATGCCCGAATTCAAGACGAGATCGGCGATATCGAGGCTTCGTTTAATGCGATGGCCGCTTCGTTGGAACATCATAACCGTCAAGAGCGAGAAATGACGGCGAATCTTGAAGAACATACCTGGATTCAGACCACTTTGGCCGAATCCTTCGTACTGTATCAAAATATCAATTCCGTTGAACAATTGGCGTCGACGTTTCTGCAAAAGACGGTTCCGCTCAGCGGAGCGGCTTACGGCGTCTTCTATTTACGGGTCGGCGAAAAGGACTTGGTTCGAATCGCTTCCTTTTCCGATTATGCCGCAGAGGCCTCGATCGCCGCGTTCAAGATGGGCGAAGGGCTGGTCGGACGCGCTGCGACCAGCGGAGAATCTCTATTGATCGAGGATTTGCCGGAGCATTACTTGCGCGTCGCTTCGGGGTTGGGAGAAATGCCTCCTCGAAGCCTCCTTGTTGCCCCCGTTCATTTCGAACGTCGCGTCGAGGCCGTGGTAGAACTGGCTTCACAGCACGTCTTCACCTCCGCGCAGCGGAGATTAATCGAGCAGTTGGTCGGAACGCTCGGCATCGCGATCAGCGGAGTATCGGGCCGGATGGAAGTGGATCGATTGCTGCGGCAAACCCAGCAATCGGAAGAAGAACTCCAAAGTCAGACCGAAGAGCTTCAAGTTCAATCGGAAGAACTTCGTACCCAACAGGAAACGCTGCGCACGGTCAACGACGGGCTGGAGCGTACAAACTTGCAGGTCGAAGAAAAAAACCGGCTGCTTGAGATCGCGCAGCGCGATCTGCTGCTCAGCGCCGAGTTCCAGTCGGAGTTCCTTGCCAATATGTCGCATGAACTGCGTACCCCGCTCAATAGCATCCTGATCCTGTCCCAACTTCTTTCGGAGAAGGAAGACGGCGTACTGACAGATCAGGAACGGGAGTACGCGACGACGATCTACAGCTCGGGACACGATCTGCTCGGTCTGATCGATGACATCCTGGATCTGGCCAAAGCCGAATCCGGCAAGATGGAGGTCACGATCGAAGCCTATAATCTGACGGAATTGCCGCAAGCGATGCAAAGTCTGTTCAACGAGGTTGCGAAGAAAAAAGATCTGGCGTTTGAAATTACCACGGAACCCGGCTTGCCGAAGCTGATCTGGACCGACGGACGACGACTTCAGCAAATCGTGCAAAATCTGCTGTCTAACGCGATCAAGTTTACTTCCGAAGGCCAGGTGACTTTGCGTATTGCGTCAACTACCTTGCCAAGTTCGGAAGGTGGACGCAGCGGGATTCAGATCGAAGTGACGGATACCGGGATCGGGATCGAGCCGGAGAAGCAAGAGTTGATCTTCGAAGCGTTCCGACAAGCGGACGGTTCGACAGAGCGGCGATTTGGCGGAACCGGTCTGGGTCTCTCCATCTGCCGCGAATTCTCTCGCTTATTGGGCGGGACGATCTTGCTGAATAGTACGCCTGGACAGGGAAGCTCCTTTACCGTTCTTTTGCCGACCGACCTCAGAAACGCAACCCGGTCCGCAGCGGAATCGATTGAAGTTTCCGCCGAGCCGGTATCCTCGTCTCCGACGGAGGATCAGTCCGATTCGGAGAGCTTGGAGGAAATGTCCGCGATTCAATTGCCGCGGGAGCAGGAAGGAGATCATAAGATTTTCAAGGGCAGGCGTCTGTTGATCGTCGACGATGATGCGCGTAACATTTACGCCATCACGGTCGCTCTGGAAAGCCGCGGAGCCGAGGTCGGCATTGCGGAAAACGGACGCGAAGCTTTGGAAATCCTGGCGCGCGATCCGGCTTACGATCTGGTATTGATGGATATTATGATGCCGGTCATGGATGGGTATGAGGCCATGCGGTCGCTTAGGTCCCAGCCGATGTTCGCGGAGCTTCCGATCATCGTATTGACGGCAAAGGCGATGAAGGACGAGCGCGAACTGTGTCTGGAGGCCGGGGCATCGGACTATATCAGCAAGCCGTTGGATGTGGAAAAGTTGTTCTCGCTGCTGCGAGTGTGGTTGTCGCGGGAATAACGAAGTTCCTGTTCGTGGGGAAGCTTGGGCGGCGAAGAGATAAATTCGTTCAAGGCGCTGTTTCACGCAGAAAGCTTACAGCTTTCCGCGTTCAAAGGCCAACATAAAGCTTGATGTTACCGCAGGTTTTCTTCGAAATCCTGTATTTCACTGAATTTCTCCCTTCGCCTATCGCTTCTGGAAATAACAGACTTCGTGTTTTTTTATAGGTTTAGGGAAGAAGAATACATATGTTCCAGACGTATGAAATACGCATCGTTTCATTTGCAAAAAGAAAAAAAGGCTTCGCCTTTCACTGGATTAGAGTGAGAGGCGAAGCCTTTTTTCGCGTGTACTTATTTGGTGCTCGTTCGCTTCGTCGCCGGATATGTAAGGTTTGGGATAGGAATATATCATTAGACCCTGATATCGAGTCGGCGGTCGGGGTTGATGCTTTGCAAGTCGCGGCCGGCGCGGATCAGGCCGTAAAGGATGAGGAGCATGGCGATTAGGCTGACGCCGCCTGCGATAAGCAGGATGACGGGGAGGGCTCCGATGTCGAAATTAAGCAAAAATGGAGAGATCAGCATTAACGGGACAACGGAGAATAGGTAGACGTACCAACTGCCGCGCATATGTTCGAACAGGCCGTTCTCGCCTCGGGATTTGGCTAGGCGGCTCGGGCCTTCGCATAAGGTGTAGACGAGAAGGAGCAAGGCGAACTCGCCCAAGACGCCCGAAATCCAGATTTCCCACCACGTTCCTTCCAGTAAGAGCGGCTGCTCGAACAAAGAGACAGATTTTTCGGAAAAGGTAGCGGGGATCGAGATGATCGCTAACAGCGCGGCGAGCCAACGTCCGAAGCGAAATAAAGGAATAGGCTTGCTGATCCGGTGCATGCCGTAAGCAATCAATAGATAGCCTACCGTATCGTTGAATACATCGAATGCGGAGAGGCGAATATCGACCAAGACGAGCAGCAATCCCCAGAATAAGTTTGCAAAAGCCGGCTTCACGGATGATCCCTCCTCTCTTCGACAAACTGCCGCACCTCGTCTTCGCTCGGATAAGGATCATACTGCACGACCATGGGGCGGGCTTCGACGGTTTCCTGCTTCGTCTCAACCTGAAAGCGCGGGAGCAAGCGGTACACCTTCGTCCAGTCGTGTGCGGTCGCATCTTGAAAACGATAGCGAACGGTCGCGTCCTCGCCGAGTTTCAACCCGATCGGAAATTCGACTTCGTTGATCGGCTTGCCGATAATCCTTTCGTCCTCCGGCCGTTCGAAATCCCATTCCCCGACTTCGCTCCCCTGACCCCAGTACAACTCCAGGCGATTGCCGAGCCTTGACGCATCATCGTAATCGACGCCTGCTATTTTCAAGTCTTCCTGAGCCATAACCGTAGACTGGCCGCTTTGCGATTGCATAGCCGCATACTGAGCGGACAGCGGCTTATCGGTGCTATAAAGTCTCGGATAAAGCCGAATTTCCCCGATATTTTCATTCAAGACGCTGCCATCCGTGTACATGGCCTCTACCTGCTCGATCACAATCGGTTCCTCGGCGTTCTCCCAATTTTCAAAATAAATTTCCGAAGCCGCTTCCTGATCCAAAAAGACTTCAAAGCGCGCCAACTCTTGATAACGGTAGGTATCGCGCCATGAAAGGCTTACCCTCGCTTCTTCAAGTCCGGGAATTCGGATGCGTTCCACGCGATTGCCTGCCCCGCGATTTTCCAACACGTAGAGATAGAAGATTGCGCCGCTGCCGCTTTCCGCCTCAATGTAATGATCGAGAAAGATCGGCTTTTCCAATTGAGATTCCCGATAATAGGCAACGTTGAATAACCAACAAGCCGCTACGGCAACCGCCAAGCCGATAAATCCCCAATACGCCGTCCGATAATGTCGAAACAAAATCCGCTCCTTCCCGGAAGCCCGAACTCCCGCCTGCTTTCCCCATAAACGCCTTGATGCTTCGATTCGTTACGGCTCAAATTCGAAGCCAGAACCGCTCTCCAACAGAATCAATCTTCAAATTTTCGTCAAATTCAAGGCATTTCTTCTAATCGTTCAACATTTGTGCTCACTAACTCGTTGCATTTTGCTTAAAAATATGGATAATAGGACTTAGATAAACGTGATAATGATTATCATTCCCCGTACGGTCATTTTATATTTAAAGGAGCACAATCGCATGCAACCATCGACTTCCAGAGTAAACCTTACCCTTGACGACTATTTGGTTCTGCTAAATGTGGCCGTTCAGGCAGGCGACAAGAAATGGCAAAAAGAAATTACGCGCAAGCTCGAACGAATCGCGCGTTTTGAAGCGGCGAAAGCCTAATAGAGATTTTTTGAGCAACTTTCCGCTATACAACATAAAAACCGGAACTCCTTTTCGGGAGCTTCCGGTTTTTTATTTCCCGAATATGATGTGATCTATTCAATCGCCCTATCCTCGCTCGAAGCCGCATGCACCTGAGCCGTTCCTTTATCGCTAAATTCCACTTTCAGATTGCCGTAAGCCTTTTTCCCGATTAACTTGATCGTATTCTCGCCTTCTGGCAATTCAACCGTAATGACTCCCGCGCCGCTCTTCGCATCCGCCAATTTCACGACATCGCCGCCGGGCATCACATGCACCAGCTTGCATTTCCCGTTGTCGATCCCCAAATCCAAGTGAAAGGTTAATTGCGAATTCTCGGGTGCATCCACGGTCCACAACGTATGCTTGCCCGTAAACTGCTTGAAGCCGAGTTCCGTGCCTTCCGAATGCGCTTCTCCCTCGCGGAAATTATAGCTGTAGCGATCTCCGCTTTGCGCAATCAACTCGTTGTTTCCGTAAATCTGCAATTGTCCCATCGTTTCGCGTACCGTCGTGCATCCCGTCAGCATCACCATCCCGACGAGTCCGAGCATCAGCGCATTCCGTTTCGCCCGCTTGCGCCATTTACGTCTGAACATGACAAAGCGCCCCCTTATTGATGTGTGCCTAGTAGCTTAAGTCTACACCAACAAGAAAGCGCTTTAATGTGATTTTTCTCCGTTTTCAAAGACATTTTTAGCCGGTTGCCGAAGTCTGCGACGGTGCAGCGAGCACGGTCGGGTTCAATCCAAGCGACGCAAACTCATTCAAAAACTCGGCTCGCAGACGCGCTTTCTCTTCCGGGCGAAGAAAAGCGGCATCTATGCCATTCAGGATCAGCGTTCCGATCTCCGATATCGTGAACCCGAACTTTTCGATCAATACGCCATACTCCTTCGCCAGCGACGTGTCGGATACAGTCAAATTATCGGTATTGATCGTCAGCTTAAGTCCTGCGTCGAAATATTCGCGAATCGGATAGACCTCCCAGCTGTCCATCGCCTTTGTCTGATAATTGCTGATCGGGCACATCTCCAGTACGATTCCTCGGGCATGCACCAGCTCCAGCACCTTCATGTCCTCGCGCAAGCGTACGCCATGGCCGATTCGCGTCGCGCCCAGACGCGTGACCGCTTCGTATACATTTTCCGCGCCGCCCGCTTCGCCCGCATGAATCGTCACCGGCATGTCCAATAGTTGTGCATATTCGAACACGGCCCGATGCAAATGCGCAGGGAACGCCGCTTCCGGCCCTGCCAGATCAACGGCAACCAGCCCTTGATTTTTAAAAGCTGCGGCAGCCGAAATCACTTCCATGTTCCGGTGCGGAGAGTGATGACGTAAGCAAGCCGCGATCCCGCGTGCCGTAACGCCGAACTCCGCCTCCCCGCGACGCAATCCGCGCAGCACCGCATCAATAACCTCTTCGCAGCTCAACCCTTCCGAACGATGCAGTTGGGGACCGAAACGAACCTCGATATATCGGCAATTCTGCTCGGCCGCCTGCTCAACAAGCTCGTACGCGATACGCTCCAGCACATGCTCTTGATGCAAGAAACCTTCCACGAAATCGAACTTTTCCAAATATTCCAGCAAACTCCGGCATTCTTCCGTTACTTTCATGAAAGGTACAAGCTCTTCAGCGCTCGGCGCAGGCAGCTTTATACCTTGTTCGGCAGCAATCTCCCACAACGTCGATTCCCGAATACTTCCATCCAAATGCAGGTGCAGATCGACTTTCGGCAGCTTGTGCAACAGCTCCGGCAAACGTTGTTCCAGCATAAAACTTCCTCCCCTTCGCGCCAATGGCGTTTTTTGATTTCGCAAATCCATGTATGGATATTGTCAAGTTTTATACCATAACCAACCTAACATCGGCAAATTAAAATTTTTTATACCCAAACATCATCCCTCCCCCAAAGTAAATTAGAGGATCAATAAAGTCCAACGTAGCTGGAAGCGAGAAGACGGAGAGAGAAATTCAGTGTAGGAGCGATAGCGTTCGCCTTTGAAATCGAGAAAAAACCAACCAAAGTTTAAATCCATTTTCTCGATTTCAACACGCGACCGAAACGAATTTCTCTCGCAGTCTTCTCGCTTCCCCGCGCCAACGCGACTTTATCGCCCTCTAATTTTTGCCCAATTAACAAAAAAACGTATCCGCCAGCCCGTTGATCTGTTCAACTTCCCAGATCAACGCACCTCGCGGATACGCTTATGTTGCCTCCATCGATCAGATGGGTAAAACTCAGTAATACGGAGCCATGAACAGATACACGATAACGCCCGTAGAACTTACGTACAGCCAGATCGGCATCGTCCAACGAGCAATTTTGCGGTGCTTCGCCACTTGCATCGTCCAGCCGAATACCAGCGTGAACAGAGCCAACGGCACGATTAGCGCTGCCAGAATGCTGTGCGAGATCAGAATGAAGAAGTAAATCGGACGCAGAATGCCTTCTCCGCCGAACTTCGTCGTCTCCGGCGAGATGTAGTGGAACGTCAGATACGAGACAAGGAACAGCAGCGTCGAAACAAAAGCCGCTACGATAAAGGCCTTGTGTACGGGAACGTTCTTGCGGATGATCGCAATCAAGGCGCAGACCAAGAAAATAAACGTAAAGCTGTTAAAGATGGCGTTCAACCGCGGGAAGATCGTGAGATCGAAATGCACGCTGCCCTGATAGCCGATCGGAGAGAAGAACAACAACAGGATGATGATGTTCGCAACGATAGAAACGGTAATAATCAGCCCGGCAAAGTTGCGATTCGTGGTCGGACGGTAATTCTCGTTTTCGTTGGGTGAGCTCATAAAGGGCGTATTCTCCTTAAATTTTGTCGTTAACTATTATATCGCGCCAAAGCTTTGATGTTAAGTGACAACAATTTGAAATATTTACGCCGAAAGAAAGACGTCAACTTTTTACTTCGCAAGTTGAAAATGGTAAGGTTATAAGTATCGCACAAGTCGAAAGGGGATCATCATGTACTCGGCAAAAAGAAACCGCAATCGGCATTACCTCGCTAACACGCTCAAAATCAGCGCCTTATCGCTGTTGCTGTTCTCGGCAGCCTGCACGGCGGACAGCGCAACGACCGACACCGAAAAAGAAGCCAAACCGTCCGGCGAAACGACGCAAACGGCCGCTTCGGTCTACGATCTCGCTGTAAAAGAAGCTCAAGCGCTAGAGAGTTATGCCATCGAATCGAAAACAAGCTACACGGTTGAACAACCTGCCGCGGAAGGCGCGGAAGCACCCGACCCGACAGAGACCGCTATCGATATCACGGGCGACGTGATCGCCAAGCCGGAAGTCCAATACGGACTGAAGATCGATACGCTATCCCAAGGCCAACAAGGCTCGACCGAATTGTATGCAGCCGGTAACGAACTACATACCAAAAGCAACGACGGCGCATGGAAGACGCAAAATCTTGAAGAAGCAGGCGAAGACGTGTCGATCACGACCGAAATCCTCGATCCGGCTCCGTTGCTCGAAGAGCTCGAGTCTTACAAGGATAGCCTCAAGCTGACCGAAGACGATAATGCCTACATGCTGAGCCTTGAAGCAAGCGGCGAAGAAGCCGGCAAGCTGATCCAAGCTTCCCTGGCACGCCAAATGGGCGATTCCGCCCAAGCCGACCAGCTGTCCGCTTTACTGCAAAGCGGCTCCGAAGGCAGCGTCAGCTACAGCCTGATGATCGACAAGTCCACCAACCAACTGACCTCGTCCAGCGTCAAGCTTGATACGACGCTTCAAGTGTCCGAACAGTCCCTGCACATCGTAGCCAATACGGACGGCACCTACTCCAAGCAAAACGAAGTAGGCGAAATCGCCGTCCCGGCCGAAGCCACCTCGGGCGGCGCAGCCACGGAAACCGATGCAGGCACCGACGCTTCCGAAGAACCGACAGATACGGAAACGGATACTTCCGGCGAATAATAAATACAGGCAAAGAAGCCCTTTCCCATTCGGAAAAGGGCTTCTTCTCTTTTTCTTTTTCTTTCTCTCCTAAAAAAACCTGAAGCTGCGCGCGGAGGAGAAAATTCAGCTTCATTCGCCTTTGAACCCGGAAAGCTTCTCCCCCGAAATCCCGTCTAGCGGCTTTCCGGGTGAGACAGCGGATGCAGCGAATTTTCCCCGCAGCCCTCCAACTTCACCTGAACACCCACCATCGTCAACACGCCCTTATGCGGTTCGTACGCAATCTGCCGCTCGCGGCTTCGTACAAACGTACCGTCTTTGCCGCGACCGCCCGCATCATGCACGAGCAAGAATGCTGTTCCGTCGTCCTCGATCCGGTAACCGCAGCCTACCGTCCAATGATAATCAAACGCAGGCCGTTGGCCCCACCAACGAAAAGAAAACCATTTGTCGAACTTTACGGCCACCAGGCGCCCTGCATCAATCTCCGCGCAATAGGCTTCGAATCCGCTAAGCCGCCGGGTTGCTGCGCGCCCCGGCAATCCGCTGTCTCGCAACCGCTTGTTCAGCAACCTCCGCAACGCGAACGCAAGCACCGGAGCCGGCATGCCAAGCGGCGTTCCGCCGCTAAATGCGTAGATATCGTTTACCGCTTGCACCGGATCGGCAGGCAGCCGGCCGAACGGCTTCCCGCTTTTTCGGGCTAACCGTTCTTCCCAAAAGCCGACGATCCCCGCGATAGCGGCCGGACCGCATGCAGAAGAGGGAGACCGAATGCCGGTCTCCCATTGAGTGTACGGATAGAAAGACAATCTGTTCTGCCGCATGTCTCGTCCTCCTGCTGCTATTGCGTCCTTCGCTTCGCAAGCGAAGGATTTCCGATCCTTTTATATTAAACGATGTTCAGCGTCACATCAATATTGCCGCGGGTTGCTTTGGAGTACGGGCATACTTGGTGAGCCGCTTCAACCAGCTTGTGAGCCGTCTCCGCGTCTACGCCTTCGATTTTTACATTCAGCGTAACTTCGAGCTTGAAGCCGTTATCCGCAGCGTCTTTCAGGATCGAAACATCGCCGGTGACGCTCGTGCCCGTCACTTCCTTCATGCGCTGCATGCGGATGACCATGTTCAGGGCGCTATCGAAACAAGCAGAGTAACCAGCTGCGAAGAGTTGTTCAGGGTTCGTACCGTCTCCGCCCGGGCCGCCAAGACCTTTTGGCGTTTTCAGGCTGATATCGATAATACCGTCCGAAGAAGTAACCTTACCGTCACGTCCACCTACTGCTGTTGCTGTTGCCGTATACAATGCGCTCATCTAAATTCTCTCCTTTTCGCTTCCGTTATTTTGGGTCATGCACCGTTCTTTAATATAAATTGTTTACAATCAAATTGTATTCTATTTAGATTTCAAAGTCAACATTGCTCGTAATTTAATTTGTGAACATTTAGACATAAAAATACCCTGCGTCCATTTTCCGCGGACAACAGGGTGTTGAATCAACTTGTAACGCTTAGTCTTTTTGCCAAACATCCTCGTATTCCTTTTTCCGTTTGAACAAAGCTTCCGCAAACGGGCAAACCGGCTCGATCTTCACTCCGCTTTCGCGCGCCAGATCCACAACGCGCTCTACCAATTGCTCGCCTGCATGTTGACCCCGCATGGATTCGGCCACAAACGTATGATCGACCATCAGTACCCCGTCGTCGCGTACCGTCCAATTCACCTTACCGACTTCCTGTCCGTCTTTAATCATGACGAAGGCATGTTCCTTGCGCTCAATGCTTGCCATCTTGCATCCTCCTCTATCCGATTCCAAAATCAATGCTTTTATTCCGACTTGCCGCTGATCATCTTCAGCACGTCCGAAGCGTCTCCGGCCTCATAGCCCACTTGGTAGACGAGATCGTAGAATTCGGTCGTCGTGCCTCCGCTTTCTGCGCGCTCGTCAGCCGAGATCGTGACATAGACGCTGACTGTTCCGTCCCCGTTTTCCACGCCGATGCAGTAATCGAGATAGACGCCGAGCGTATCCTTGTAGCCGTCAGCGAAGTTCTTATACGATTGCTTCGCCTGCCACTCGGCGCCCAGCAGATTATAGGCCGTCTTGTAATCTTGCAGCGCAACCGCGTCGTAAAAGGCATACAGGACGTCCTCGGACGCATATTCCAGTTCGGTTGCATCTACCGGAACATCGTCGTAGCCGTAATCGTCGCCATAATAATCATCGCCGTACTCGTCTGTCGGAAGGCCGTATTCGTCATATCCGTAATCCGGCGCCGGCAACACGTCCATCGGGCTGTCGGACCAGCCTTTGGCCGAATCGACAATGCTGATCACCGGGATACTGAAACCTATGCCGCCTTCGTCGGTAACCGCCGAGTTGATCCCCAGCACCTGCCCGGTTCGACGGTCAACCAACGGCCCGCCGCTATTGCCGGGCGCGATCGGCGCGGAGATTTGATACAAGCCTTCATAGTAATAAGGCGCAATATCGAAAGTTCGATCGACGCCGCTGACGATGCCTGTCGTGACTGTGTTCTGCAAGCCCAACGGGCTGCCGAGCGCCAACACTTCGTCTCCGACTTCCGCTTCGGCATTAAGCTTCAGCTCCAGCGGTTCCACGCCTTCAAGATCCGGTACTCGCACCACCGCGACATCCGTTTCTTCGCCGATCCCGATAACCGTGCCCGGCATTTGATCGGAGTCGGACATGGTGATCGTAACATCCGCATATCCCGCAACCACGTGAGCGTTCGTCAGGATGTCGCCCCGATCATTGTACAGGAAGCCCGATCCGATCGATCCGTCTGCCGTTTCGATCATGACGACCTTTTCGCCGACCGTAGAGATGATTTGCTTAAGCGTCAAGCCGTCATCCTCGCCGCCTTGCCCGGCTGAATCATTCGACGTCTCGTCATCGGTCGCGTTTCCCGAGTCCGCACCTCCGCCCGAAGAATCGGCGGGGTCATCGGAACCTCCATTATCCGCCGCTGAACCGGAGGTTACCCGCGTCGAGGCAAGTTCGGTTCCGCCCGCTGCGTCAGCCAGCAGAGACCCTTCACCCGCATTCACCGAATAGCTTCGATGAATGGCATATGAGCCGGCGGAACCGGCCAGCAAGACGACTGCACTGACTACAATGCTAATGATCGCCTGTTTTTTCATGCCGATTCCTCCTCTACCTGGCTGCGCAACTTGTCAAAACGAGCGCGAAGACGGTTGTAAGCGCCGCCTTTCAGCTCAGAAAGTTCCTGCTCGACTTCATTTAGCTTTGCAGCTGCTCCGGACGCGTCCGCGCTTCCGAGCATCCGCTGAGCTTCCGTAAGCTGCGTATCCAGACGGCGGATCGTTTGCACGGCTTGCAAGTCGGACCGGATCCCCGGATCATCCGGACGTTTGTCCAACGCTTCACCAAGCTTGGACTCCGCAATCTCGTAGTTGCCGCCCAATGCCGCATCCGCAGCAGAACGCTGAATTCCCGCAGCTTCGGCACTGACCCCGCGCTCATGGCCCACCTGCCATATCAATACACCCGCAACGCAAACGGCGAGTAGCGGCGGCACGATCCAGGGAACCAGATTCTTTTTCCCCGCAGCAGGACGTTCAGAAGCACTCGGATCGCGGACGCCCGGACGCTGCCCCGCAATCGGCGCATGCGGCGGCGCGAAGCGAGTATCCCCTCCAGAAAGCGGTACGGGCCGCATTTGCGGCGGAGCAGACTCGCCGGTACCAAACAACCCTCCGGACTCTACGGACCGCCTCCCGGATGCTCCCTGTTCGCCATCCGGCTTCGTTAACCTTACAGCAATCGGCTCCCTTACGGGAGGAGGCACAGTTTCAGTTTTTACAGACTCCTCCGGTTCTGAGCTTCGTCGCAGTCTCGGCGTCTCGCCGACCCCCGTAACGGAAGGATGCGGCATACTGCGCGCTTCCGGCCATGCCGCGTTAGACGACGGGTCCCGCTGCCCCGCGCTCGCTTCGTCACCTCCCCAACCCGGGGCAGTGCCTGTTCGGGCGTCCAACTCCCGTACCTTCGATTCGGACGACGCTTCCGGTTGCTTCGCGCCGCAGCTGCTGCAAAAACGGCTGCCTTCCGGCAGTTCAGTTCCGCATTGTACACATCGCATTTTGCACTCCCCCTCGCTTTGCCTGTATCCATTTTAACGAATTCGGCAGTGTTTTGTCTGTATTCGATCCACGGACCTCTCCCAGCCACGGTCGTTTCGAATTAAGATTTATTACCCACATACAAGGAAGATAGCGACGCGCATAAAAAAATAAAAACGAGTCGTCCGTACCCGAAAGCTTCGGGCAGTCGGTACGACTCGCCATATTCACTAGACTCCCGTGCGGGCAATCCGGCGTTTCCATTTTTCAATCAAGGATTCGACTTCTTCCACGAATAGCGGCTTGCTGATAAAGTCTTGCATCCCGGCCTTGCGGCACCGCTCCTGATTCTCCTTATCGGAAAAGGCCGTAACCGCTACAATGACCGGATCTTCCCCCGCAAACAACTCTCGAATCCGGGCCGCGGACTCCAATCCGTCCATCTCGGGCATCTGCACATCCATGAAGATCAGATCGTATCGGCGCGCCATTGCAGCTTCGATCGCCTCGCGGCCGTTATGAGCCACATCGCAGGCGCAACCGAACCTGGTCAACATCTCGTTCAACAAACGGCAATTAACCGGATGATCCTCCACGATAAGCGCTCGCAGGTCGCCTTCAGGAGCGATCGATTCCGCCACCGGCTCTTCTCGGCGCTCACGAGCGGAAGCCTGCGTAAGCCGCTCCCCCAACCCTTCCAAGCCCGTCGGTTCTTCTTCAAACACCGGCTCTTCGCCCGGAATATGCAGCGGCAGCGTAAAGTGGAAGTTCGATCCTTCGCCTTCCCGGCTTTGCACCCCGATAAAGCCGTCCATCAGATCAATCAGCTTCTGACAGATCGCAAGACCGAGTCCTGTTCCCCCATACTTCCGATTGATCGACGGATCGATCTGGGAGAACGATTGGAACAACAAGCCCTGCTTATCCGGCGGGATGCCGATGCCCGTATCGCGCACCGCCACCTCCAAAGTCAGCACATTGTTGGGATGAAAAAACCCCGGTTCGATCGTGACCGCGACGCCGCCCTCATCCGTAAACTTAATCGCGTTGCTGATCAGGTTAACCAGCACTTGCCTCACGCGGTCCGGATCTCCGACCAACACCTCGGGCACGGACGGCGCCACGCTGGCCGTGAGCATTAAGCCTTTTTCCGCCGCCCGCGACGAGAAGAGGTCGATCGCCTGGTCCAGCACGTGCCGAATCTGCATGGGCTCGTGGCTCAAGGTCATTTTGCCTGCCTCGATCTTGCTGAAGTCCAGCACTTCGTTCAGGATATGCATCAGGTTCTCGCTGCTCTGAAGGATGATATCCACGTAAGAGTGCTGGGATTCGTCAAGTTCCGTCTCGCCAAGCAGCGTAGCCATCCCGATGACCCCGTTCATCGGCGTACGCAACTCATGGCTCATGATCGCCAGGAACTCGGATTTTGCGCGATCGGCACGTTCCGCCGATTCTTTCGCCCGAATGATTTCCTTCTCGCCCGTGATGTCGGTAAAAACGACGACGACGCCTTTGCGCTCTCCTTGATCGTATAGCGGCGTGACCCGGTAGGAGACCAGGAAACTTGAACCGTCTTTGCGCCAGAATACCGATTCGCTGTCCTGATGGGCTTCTCCGGTGCGCAGTGCATTCATGAGCGGAGAACCGTTGGGGTCGTATTGAATGCCGTCCTGACTGGTTTGTTGAATTTGGGACAGATCCAGCCCGTTGATTGCTTCATTCGGACGGCATCCCAGCATCTCCGCGCCTGTCGGATTGATAAATACGAGTTTTCCTTCAAAATCAGTCCCGAAAATCCCTTCGGACACGGAGTTCAGGATCAACGTATGCTCATAACTCAGTTTTTCGATCTGGGCCAGATGCCGCTTCCGCTCGGTGATGTCGCTGGCAATGCCGTAAACGCCGACTACCCTCTCGTCTACAATAATCGGCGTGTTCGTCACGCTGACATCGATCCGGCTTTCGTCTTTGCGAACCAGACACACTTCATACGTCTGCGCTTCGCCGCGCTTGACTCTCTCGAAACCGGATTCCACCCGCTCCCGGTGCTCCGGCACCGCCAGTTCCGCAATCGGAAGACCGATCAGTTCGCTCTCGGAATAACCGGTCAGCCGCTCTTGGCCTGCATTCACCGTCACGAATCGCCCTTCCAGATCGTACGCGTACACGCCGGACGGATTATAGTCGAACAAGGATTTGTATCGCTGCTCGCTCTCGCGAATCAGATTTTCGATAGTCGCTTGCTGCGTGATATCCTGCGTCATCCCGATGATGCGCAGCGTCTCGCCGTCCGGTCCCCGAGATACTTCGTACTGGCTCCGAATCGTTTTGACCGTCCGGTCCGACAAGATGACCCGATAATTGATATAAGGCTCGGCCTCCCCGCGCAGCATTCGTTCCGTATAATCGAGCAAAGGCGCCTGATCCGCAGGATGCAGAATGCGCAGCAGCGACTTCGGGTAGCTCTCGTCCTGAACCAATTCCCCTTCGAAAATGCGCAGCGTCTCCTCGGAGTAATGAATCCGTTCTTCCGCCAGATTCCATTCCCAGGAACCGATATGCGCGATCCGTTGCACTTCGTCAAGCATGTCTTCGTACATTTTGCGCGTCGTGACGTCCCGTCCGATGCCCATGATCGTGTCCGCTTCTCCGATTCGCCCGCGCAAGATGCGGAACATGGTCTCGAACCATAGATAACGACCGTCCTTGTGGCGAATGCGGCGCATCAATACCTGGCCCTGCGCATCCTCAACCGATAAAGCGGAAATCGCTTGAAACTCGTCAGGGTGATAAAATTCCGAGCGATAATGCCCGATCATCTCTTCGGGCGTATAGCCGACCAACGTCTTCACGGACGGCGAAACATATAATAAACGCCCGTCCATCGAGCTTTGCGTAATCATTTCGCGGGTGTTGTCCATCAGCATCTCATAAGCGTCGCTGCTCTCCATCAGCTGCTGACGGTCCTTATACTCCGTAGTCACGTCAAGCGCATGTACGATCACGCAGCGCCCCGGCTGCCCGTCCGCCGCATCCAATTCGGCTAAATGGAACGACACCCAGACAAAGCTCCCGTCTTTGCGTTGACATCGGCGTTCAAACTCCAGCGGGTCTTCCGGATCGGCGATCGCTTCGCGAATCTGCGCATTGGCACGTTCCGACTCCGGGGCGGCTTCGGCATGCAGCAATGCCATGAACTCCAAACCGATCAGTTCCTCCTCGCGATACCCGAGGATCAGACCCAATTTGGCATTCGCATATAACAGATGCCCTCTGCCTACCGCCAGCACGGCGATGCCGACCGGAGACTGTTTGTAGATTCTCTCGAAGATTGTCGTTCCCTGTTCCGGCTGCTTGCTCATCCCATTCCCCTCGCTCTGCCGCATATTCCGCTTCGGCTGTTCGAACGCTGCTGCCGGTCTTCCGCGCGCGGTCATTTACCAATAGTATACATTTATTTTTTTCGAATCCAAAACCTTTTTCACCGATCCTGAAGCAACTTATAAAATCGGACTATCCATTTAGTCGAATTTCGTCGATATAAGGAAGTGAGCGATTTTTTTACATGAAAAGAGCTGAATGCAGATGAACTTTTACTTTGAAATGAACGAGCTGAATATGTACTACCTCGGAGCGGCCATGCTCTGTGCCCTTGCGGCCTGCTTGACTATTTTATTGCTGACGGCCGGCCCCGCGTCTTCGCTGCGAATTCTGTTGGGACGCGAACGTCTTCCCCTGTTGCTGCTGGCAGGCTTTTTCCTGGGCGGCAATCAATTTTTCGGCATACGTTCGGTTTTGACCGACAGTTACCCCGCCACAAATCTTTTCGCCTTGCTGTTCCCGCTGGCAGCCGGCATGTTGATTTGCCTATTGGCCCTTCGCGTGTCAAGCCTTGAGCGCGTGGGCGCCTTATATTCGCTGGGAGGCGCGCTTGTGCTTACGGTGCTGATCATTGCGATCGATTATTCCAGCATTTACATGAATTTCGGCCGCGTCGATTGGAGGCCCGAACCCTTCCTCATGGCCGTCATCGGGTTATTTTGCGTACTGTTCCCGCTGCTTCGCTTGTTGTCGCTCATCACTCGACGAAAAGGTCGAATGCTGGAACGGTTTCCGATTCCGGGCATGCTCTTCTGCGCACTGGCGATTACCTCCATCGCTCCCGTTCTTGCCTTATCCGCTTTGCCTCCCGATCCGCAGTTGGCTCCGCTCGGGATGTCCGACGGTCAAATCCCTTATATTCTGCTATTCGCAATCGCGGCGGGCTTGCTCATTCTGACCGATCGCTACCGCGAAAGCGATTCGAGCAAGCAGCTTCAACAAATTCGGGAAAAAGAGACCCATTACATGTCGTTGTTCTCCAACAATCCGGATGCCGTCATCGCACTCAACGAACACGGCAAGTTGTCGGACATGAACGACCGGGCACGCGAACTGCTCAAGTCGCTTCCCGGCGGCGTGCCCGACCGTTTGTCCGGCGAATGGTTGCCCGAAGGCCAAAAAAAGAAACTTCAGGCGCATTTCGGCAAAGTGTTGAGCGGTTTCTCGGACGAGATCGACGTCGAGTTGATCGACGCCGAAAGCAACTCCATGCACCTGCTGCTGACTTCCCAACCCATTCTGATCGAAGGTCGTTTTACAGGCTCCTACAGCATCGCCAAAGACGTTACCGAGAGCAAAAACACGCAAGAAAAAATCCGGCACCTGGCCTATCACGACGATCTGACGGGCCTGACCAATCGCAAATACGTGCGCGAATGCGTTGAAAGCCTGACAAACTCCGCGAATGTTCAACCGTTCCATCTATTCTTTATCGACTTTGACCGTTTTAAAAAGGTCAATGACCTGTTCGGACACGAATTCGGAGATAAAGTGATTCGGCGCTCTGCCCATAAGCTTCAAAGCGCATTGCCCGAAGGTACCCTCCTGTCGCGTTCCACGGCAGACGAATTTATTGCGATCGTGCCGTCTAAATTCGATGCGATTTACGCTGCGCAACGCGTCGGCGACGAGTTTTCGCATCCGTTCCGCATCGGACAGCAAATGGTCAGCTTGTCGGCAAGTATCGGGATTGCGCGCTTTCCCGAAGACGGAACCGATGGCGAAGCTTTGTTTAAAAATGCCGATTTGGCTCGATTCGATGCGCAAAGCCGGGGCGGAGGAAGGTTTGTTTTCTTCGATCACGACCGCGCGGCAGAAAATCACGAGCGTTTAATTCTGGAGCGTGATCTTCAGAGCGCAATCGAGCACGGGAACTTGGTGTTGTTCTACCAGCCGAAGGTAGACACGCGTACCGGCGGAATCGTAGGCCTTGAAGCACTCGTGCGCTGGCAGCACCCGACGCTCGGCATGGTACCGCCGCTGAAGTTCATTTCCATTGCGGAAGAATCCGGACTGATCGTGCCGCTGGAGCGTTGGGTGCTGCGCACCGCCTGCATCCAAATGCAGGCCTGGATCAGCGAAGGAAGACCTTCTATTCCGGTAGCCGTCAACCTCTCGCAAATCCATCTGATGCAAAGCAACATTGTCGAAAATGTGATGTCCACGCTGGAGGGTCTGAACTTCGATACGCGCTTGCTGGAGCTGGAAGTGACCGAAAGCGCGATGATGCACAACGAAGAGCAGGTTATCGCCATTCTGAGACAGTTCAAGCAAGTCGGAATCGCGGTCAGTCTCGACGACTTCGGAACCGGCTACAGCTCGTTGAGCTACCTCCACTCCTTGCCGATCGATTGCCTGAAAATCGACCGTTCCTTCATCAAAGGCATCACGACCAACGAAAACAGCCGCGCGATCGTGGAGATGATTCTCACGATGGCCCGCCAATTGGGTCTTCGCATCATCGCGGAAGGCATCGAGCATGAAGAACAGGCCGAGCTGCTGCGCGAGCTGCAATGCTTCACCGCTCAAGGCTTCTATTACAGCAAGCCCGTTCCGGCCGACGAAGTGTATGCCAGCCATCAGCTCAGCTCCTAATCCCCCTGAAAAAGCCTGCTGCATCAAAAGACCGTCCGGCGTCTTGCGACGACCCGGGCGGTCTTTTTGCCGGAAGCGCGCCTAAGTTTCGTTGCCGGTCCGGCGCCGCGCTCCCTTTTCTTTTTTACAAACCGATCCTTAACAAATCACTTCGACGCCAAGCTTCTCCAACCGCTCCATCCATTCGTCCGAAGGCTGACGGTCGGTGACCAGATAATCGACGGAGCCGAGATCGAAGAGCTTCACGAACGCGACTTTGTCGAATTTGGTATGATCGGCCAGCAGGACCGTCTTGCGCGCCTGTGCCAGCATGCGCTTCTTCAGCTCGCTTTCCGGTTCGTTCGAATCGGTGGCTCCGTATTCGGTCGATAGCCCTTTGCAGCTGAACAGCGCCGTGTCGACGACATACTTGGACACGGTTTCGTTGGCGACGGCGCCGACGAGCGAGTTCGAGTGCGGACGCAGCGTGCCTCCGGTCGAGATGACGGTGTGGCCCAGCTTCGCATATTCGGAAAAAATGATGCTGGAGTTGGTAATGACGGTGAGGTTCTTTTTGGCCGTTCCGAGTTCCTTCAGCGCCTCGAACACGGTAGAGCTCGGGTCGGCCATCAACGTATCGCCGTCGGAAATAAGGCGTGCCAACTTGCGGGCGATATCGTTCTTCTCCGGCAGGTTGGTCGTGTGGCGAGTCTGGTAAGACAGATCCTCGTTGGTGTGCACGTTGAGCACCGCTCCCCCGTAGGTGCGCGTCACGATGCCTTCCTTCTCCAACTTCTCCAGGTCGCGGCGGATCGTCTCCTCGGTGACTTCGAACAAGGTGCTCAAAGCGGCGACAAATACCTTTTGGTCCCGGCGTAAAAATTCGATAATTTTCTCTCTGCGCTCAAATCCCAGCACAAGCATCCCTCGATTCGTTCGTTCATCGGCCGCAGCCGTCGGTATGGATCAGGCGAGACGGATAAAACAGATTGCTTATGCATGCTGCTCGTTTCTGCGTTTTGACCGTGTTTTTGTTTGGGTTTTCTTGTTTTCAGTATAGAGGATGTAGGGGAAAGGCGAAAGGCCCATGCGGGGAAATGTTGGCCCGGGTGCGGCAAGGGGCAAATGAGGCTGGGCTGGGCTGGGCTGGGCTGGGCTGGGCTGGGCTGGGCTGGGCTGGGCTAACGGATTGTATGTCCTTCAAAAGCCCAAATCAACCCCCGCTGCGATTTTAACGGATCGCATGTCCGTTAGAAGCTTTTTTTGCCGTTTTTTTCGCCAATATCAAGCTCATTTTCACGCTAAGCGTCACCTCAATCCGTTAAAAATCCTACACTGCTCCAAAAGCCTGCTAAGCGTCGTCTCGATCCGTTAGAATTCCGAAAACAGCAACCTGATCGGCAACAGTCACTTTTGCAGCCGTGGCAACTTCCGCGTCAAGCACGGCGATCGGCGATTTCCGCACGCAAAAAGGCACAGCGAACAAGTCGCCGTGCCTTCAGGTTATCGGCGAGCGGATCGCCGTGCGTTGCGGTTGTCGATTGCATGACGTTCAAGCCGAGCTTAAACGAGAATCGAGCCGAATGCGAATCGGTAATTTAAGCTTCGAAAGCTTTCGTCAGAACCGGAACGATTTGCGATTTGCGGGAAACGACGCCTTTGAGCAGGGCGGTGTTGTTTTCCAGCGTGACGCCGTAAGCGCGCTCGACCGCGTCCGTTTTGCTGCCGATCGCGAGCGCGACGGAGTCGTTGTTGAGGATGTCGGTGATCGCCAGAACGAACAGATCCAGGCCTTTGTCGACGATCTTGCCTCTCAACGCTTCTTCGAGTTCGGCTTGCTGCTCCAGAACTTCGTTCACGTCAACCGCGTTGATTTGCGCGATTTCGACTTTGCTGCCGCCCATCGTGAATTCTTTCGCGTCGATGGAGATCAGGTCAAGGGCTGTTTTGCCGCTCAGGTCCGCGCCGGCTTTGAGCATGTCGAGGCCGTACGCGTCGAGGTCAACGCCCGCGATTGCCGCCAGTTCTTTCGCTGCCGCAACGTCTTGCTCGGTGCAGGTCGGCGATTTGAACAGCAGGGAGTCGGATACGATCGCCGAAGCCATCAGACCCGCGATTTCCTTGCGAATTTCGATTCCGTTCTCTTTGTAGAGCTTGTTCAGGATAGTTGCGGTGCAACCTACAGGCTCGGCGCGGTAGTACAGCGGGTGAGCCGTCTCGAAGTTCGCGATCCGGTGGTGGTCGATGACTTCAAGCACGTGCGCGTCCGCGATATCGACGGCGCTTTGTTGGCTTTCGTTGTGGTCGACCAAAATCACGCCTTCCGACTGATCCGCTACCGTTTCGACGAGACGGGGAGCTTCTACGCCGAAATGCTTCAGCGCGTACGCCGTTTCGCCGTTCACTTCGCCCAGACGAACCGCTTCCGCGTCCACGCCGAGCTGCTTTTTCAATTCCGCGTACGCAATCGCCGACGCGATCGTGTCCGTATCCGGATTCTTATGACCGAAAACCAATACCTTTGCCATGGTTTAACGCCTCCTATGAACTTATCTCCTGAATTCCGATGCTAATTATATCATTAATTTCGAAACGGTAAAATGTTTATATCCGCGACAATGCGAAATTTCATGCCTTATTTGCCCGGAGCAGGCTTCAAGCCGCCGAAAACGATAGCTTCGTACGGGCGGAGTTTGCGCGGCACGACGTCGGCCTTCGCGTCGGTATCGCCGTTTTCTCCCGCACGCTCCCCGTCTTCGCCGTCCGGTTCGTAGTTGCCGAGCAAACGGTACGCGGACTCCGTGCACACGCCGACGTCCTCGGGCAGCTCGAACTCCGCTTCTTTTTCCGAAAAGTTCAGCAGAACAAGACCTTGGCTTTTATGGTTTCGGCGAATGTAGGCAAAGACCTGCTCGTGCTCTTCCAGAATCGGCACATACTCGCCGTGCACGACCACTTCGGCGTGCTCGCGTCGGATTTTGATCAGCTTGCGGTAGTAATTGAGGATGGAGTCCGGATCGGCCTCCTGCGCCGCCGCGTTGATCGACGCATGGTTCGGGTTGACGGGCATCCACGGCTCTCCGGTCGTGAAGCCCGCATTCTCGCCGTCGTCCCACTGCATCGGCGTGCGCGCATGATCCCTCGTGCCCGCCAGGACGCGTTTTTCCACCTCTTCGGGGTCTTCCCCCAGCTCCTCCGTTCGCGTCCGGTAATAATGCCGCGCCATCTGGTCGTCGAGCTGATCGATCGATTCGAACGGATAATCGGTCATACCGATCTCCTCGCCTTGATAAATGAACGGCGTGCCCCACAGCGTATGCACCAGCGTCGCCAGCATTTTAGCCGATTCCGCATGATATTTGCCGTCGTTGCCGAAATGCGACACCATGCGAGGATGGTCGTGGTTGCTCGCGAACAGACCGAACCAGCCGATGTTCAGCAGCTCTTTTTCCCAACGCGTCACGATTTCTTTCAGTTCGGTCAGTTTCCAATCGCGGCTTTTGAACGCATCGTTCGGATCGTTTCCGATGCTCGGCGATTCCATCATGAAGATCATGTCCAGCTCGCGGCGATCGGGGTGCGTGTAACGGGCCACGTCGTCCATCGAGACCATCGAAGCTTCGCCGACCGTGATGATGCCTTCTTTATGGGAAAACGCTTTTTCGTTCAACTCGCGCAGGTATTCGTGGACGTTCGGGCCGTTTTTGAAATGCTTGTAGCCGCTGCCTTCCATCTTCTGCTCGGACGTGTCCGGCAGCCCGCTATCTTTGGAAATGACGTTGATCGCGTCGAGCCGGAAGCCGTTCACGCCTTTATCGATCCAATAGCGCACCATCTTCTGGATTTCTTCGCGTACTTTCGGATTGTCCCAATTGAGGTCGGGTTGCTTTTTATTGTACAAGTGCAAATAGTATTCGCCGGTCGCATCGTCGTACGTCCATGCGCTGCCGCCGAGGTAGGAAGTCCAGTTGTTCGGCGGTTCGCCGTCTTTTTCTCCCTTGCGCCAAATATAGTAGTCGCGGTAAGGGTTGTCCTTCGAGCTGCGGGAACGCTTGAACCAACGATGCTCGTCGGACGTGTGGTTCAGCACCAGATCCATCCAGAGCTCCATGCCGCGCGCATGCGTCTCGCGCAGCAGCTCTTCCCAATCCTCCATCGTTCCCATCATGGGATCGATCTCGCGCTGATTCGACACGTCATAGCCCTGATCGACGCGGGGAGATTCGTAAACGGGACCGAGCCATATCGTGTCGACGCCGATCGAGCGAATATAATCCAAACGGGAAACGATACCCGGAATGTCGCCGTTCCCGTCTCCGTTCGAATCCTGAAAGCTGCGAGGGAAGATTTGATAGACGACTTTTTCTTTCCATGATTCGTGTTTCATTGACGGTTGCCCCTTCCCGTATCCGGTGAGTTGTTGGGTTGCTTGATTTATTTACCCGCGAAAAGGGATTTGCGATCCGAAATCGGACGCAAACGCGCTTTTTGTCGAAAAAATCGCATTTGCGCAGCAAGCGGAAGGACTTTCCGGACACGCCGAAAACCCTTCGAAACGAAGTCGAAGGGTTCGCGAAGCACGGCAGGCTCGCAGCGAAGCGAACGCTTTCGGCCGCGCCGCGGCGGCAAACGCCGGAATTTCGCGAAGCTTTGCAAAGCTTCGCGCCGCGGCCGACGGCGGTTAGTTCGTTACCGCGAACAGGCGGCTGCCGTGCGGCGGGAGTTCCGCCCGCAGCAGGCCTTCCGGCGCGGCTACGTCCTGCCGCGCCCACAGATCGCGAACGCGCGCGTCCGGCGCGGAAGCGATCTCGCCCAGGGCCAGGGAGATCTCGGCAGGCTCGTCGCCGAGATTGAACAAGCCCACGTTCAAGCCGCCATCCGGGCGGCGCGAAGTCCAGATCCGGATGCCGTCCGGATCCTCCGCGCGCTGCGGCAGCGGGCGCGGGTCGGAGCCGTCGCGCGAGACGGCCAGCACTTCGTCGTTGGTGAGCAGCGACAAGGTCCACTCGTCGTTGCTGCGCAGTTCGCCGCCGAACATGAGCGGCGAGCGGAACAGGCTCCACAGGGTCATCATCGTGACCTGCTCGTCGCGGGTAAAACGCGTCATGCGGTCTTCGTCGCCGCCGTCGACGCTGCGAATGCCGATCCGTCCCAGCGGCAGCATGTCGCAGTCCGGGAAATGCCCCGGTCCCACATGCGGCGCCCAGGCTTCGCAGCGCTCGAACATGCCGCGCAGCAAGAACCAATGATCCCAATAATCGTCGGTCATGCGCCATAGATTGGCGTTGGCGATCAAATGCTCGGCTTTGTCCACGTGAGCAGGACCCGGCGACAAGCTTAGCACCATGTCCCGCCCGCTGTTTTCGATCGCTTGCCGGATCAGTTCGACTTCGCCTTCGTGGTAGCCGTACAGCCGCGAATCTGCAATATCGTCGACCTTCACGTAGTCCACGCCCCAGTCGGCATACAGCTCGAACAAGGAATCGTAGTATGCTTGCGCGCCTTCCTTGGACGGATCGACGCCGTACATATCCGTGTTCCACGGACAGATCGAATTGGTGTGCGCGATCTGCCGGGCAGTCGCTTCCGTGCCGAGAAGCTTCGTATCCGCGTGCACGGCCTGACGCGGAATGCCGCGCATAATATGAATCCCGAATTTCAATCCGAGTCCGTGCACGTAAGCCGCCAGCTCTCGGAAGCCGCCGCCGTCGGCAGCGGACGGAAAGCGGTTAGCCGCCGGAATCAGGCGCGAGTATTCATCCATCTCCAGCGGCACGAACGGCCGATAACGGGACGAATACGCGCCCGGTTCATACCATTGGATATCGACGACGACGTATTCCCAGCCGTGCGGTTTCAAATGCTCCGCCATATAATCCGCGTTGCCGCGAACTTCTTCTTCCGTCACGCTCGCGCCGTAGCAATCCCAGCTGTTCCAGCCGAGCGGCGGCGTCTGCGCGTATCCGTGATGCTTCATGTTTTTGCTCCTCTCTTGGTCTCCTGTTAGATGTCCGCCTGACGGGCACAAAGAATCGTAACCGCCGCATGCCTGCGCGCGGATACGGCGAAACGGACGACGGGTCGTCCGGCGTCCGTTTTTTCCGCTTTGGTCGCGCGTTGTCGGTACTAGCCTTTGATCGTCAGCACCGTTACCGACATCGGAGGCAGCGTCGCGTCAAGCGTTCCGTTTTCGCCGCGCGCGAAGCCGTCGAATGCCTGCGGCGCGATCGTTTCCGGCTGCTCGAACGTGTTATGAGCATCCATTTGCTCCGCCGTCAGCACGCGTCCGCTTACTTGGCCTTCCGCTCCGATGCCGCGCAGGTTCAGCTTGACGCTCGCGCTGTCCGTCGTGCTGATGTTGCACAGGCTGATATGCACGTCGCCGTCTTTTCTCGACGCGGATACGCTCACCTGCGGCAGCGTCTCCCCGTTCAGCTCGTAGTCCGCGCTGTCCACGGCCATTTGCAGCACGTCCGCGTCCTGGTGCACTTTGAACATTTCGAATACGTGGTACGTCGGCGTCAGCAGCATCTTGTCGCCTTCGGTCAGGATCATCGCTTGCAGCACGTTGACCATCTGCGCGATGTTCGTCATTTTCACCCGTTCGTGATGCTTGTGGAAAATATGCAGATGCAAACCCGCTACCAAGGCGTCGCGCAGCGAGTTTTGTTGATACAAGAAGCCCGGGTTCGTGCCCGGCTCGCTCAGGAACCACGTACCCCATTCGTCGACGATCAGCGCCACTCTTTTCTCCGGATCGTATTTGTCCATGATCGTCGTATGGCGCGTGATCAGCTCGTCCATATGCAGCGATTTCTTCATCACTTCGAACCAGCCGGCTTCGTCGAAGCCGAGCGCCGGTTTCTTTTCTTCCCAGCTGCCTTCCATCGTGTAATAGTGCAGGCTGAGTCCGTCCATATGGCGTCCGGCTTCGCGCATCAGCACTTCGGTCCAATGGTAATCGTCGACGTTCGGTCCGCCCGCGATCTTGAACAGCTTATTGTCGCCGTAGTTGCGGGAATACGTCTGGTAACGGCGGTATTCGTCGGCGTAATACTCCGCGCGCATATTGCCGCCGCAGCCCCAGTTCTCGTTGCCGACGCCGAAGTATTTCAGTTTCCAAGGCTTCTCGCGGCCGTTCTCCTGACGCCACTTGGCCATCGGGGATTCGCCGTCGAACGTCATGTATTCCACCCACTCGGACATCTCCTGCACCGAGCCGCTGCCCACGTTGCCGCAGATGTAAGGCTCGGTCTCCAGCAGCTCGCACAGACGGAAAAATTCGTGCGTGCCGAAATGGTTGTTCTCCACCACGCCGCCCCAGTGCGTGTTGACCATGCGTGCGCGGCCTTCGCGCGGGCCGACGCCGTCTTTCCAGTGATACTCGTCCGCGAAACAACCGCCCGGCCAGCGCAGTACCGGAATGCTCAGGTTTTTCAGCGCTTGCAGCACGTCTTTGCGGATGCCGTCGACGTTGGGCGTCTCCGAATCTTCGCCGACCCACATGCCTTCGTAAATGCAGCGTCCCAGATGCTCCGCGAACTGCCCGTAAATATTTCGGTCGATCTTGCCCAGCGCGACATCGGCGTTTACGACTACGGATGCTTTTGTCATTTCAGTTCCTCCTCGAGTTCTATGTAAATAATCATTTTGGATTGTACGTACAATCGTACCTTTCGGTATTCGGTATTGGCTCCTCGCTCGCTGCAAATGTGCTCAAAACGTCAACTTTTTCTATCAAAAGCACGAGCATTTTTGAAAATGTAAGCGTTTGATCAACAATTTAAGCCTCAAACCTTGAAAATGTGCATTTTTCGCTAAAAATTCGAACAAAACATCAACATTTCAAGCTGAAAAGCGATTTTCAGCAATAAATTTGAGCATTTGATCAACTTTCCTCTGATGCTCCAAACAAACCAACAGGAACGTCCCGGCAGCGCTTCGCGGATTCCGAAGCGATTGCCGAATCGTTCCTTGTTTGGTTTTCGGGAAACGAGATCAGCCGCGTTTGCGCAAACGGATCACGTTCCACGACGCTTTGGCCAGACGGCCCGTTACCACGCCGTCTTTCAGCTCGGAAGCGCCGCGGTTATGCGGAGCAACTTTCTCGCTGTCGGCCGTGTTCACGGCTTTGAGGTCGTCGTTTTCGAGCACGATATGCTCTTCGATCGCATACCCTTCGAAGCTGCGCACGTCGCAAGTCAGATCGAGCGCCTCGGTCAGGTGACGGTTCAGCGCGAAGATCGTCAGCGTGTCTTCTTCTTCGTTGTGCACGACCGCCGTATCCAGATAAGGCACGTCCGTATAGTCCTTCGCGTCGTATTTCGGCGAATCGACAACCGGCTTGAGCGATACGCCGCGCCCATAGACGGAAGCATGCAGGTACGGATAGTAGATCGTTTGCTTCCATGCGCGTCCGCCGTCCTCGGTCATGATCGGCGCGATGACGTTGACGAGTTGGGCCAAGCAGGCCGATTTGACGCGGTCCGCGCGGCGAAGAAACGTCATCAGCATGCTGCCGACGAGCAAAGCGTCTTCGAAGTTGTATACGTCTTCCAGCTGCGGCGGCGCCACGGTCCACGGATTGCGGTCGATTTTCGCGTCCGCTTCGTTGGAGTGGTACCAGACGTTCCATTCGTCGAAGCTGAGCTTCATCGTTTTTTTGCTGCGCTTTTTGGCCTTGATGAAGTCCGTGGTCGAGATGACCGTGTGAATGAAGTGATCCATGTCCATGCCGCGCGCCAGGTAGTTGGCCGAGTCGTTGTCGCGGTTGCCGTAGTATTGGTGCAAGGAAATGAAGTCGGCCACCTCGTACGTGTGATCCAGCGTTTCCGCTTCCCACGACGGGAAGGTCGGCATGCCGGTGCTGGAGCTGCCGCACGATACGAGTTCGATCGACGGATCGATCAGGCGCATCGCTTTGCCCGTTTCCAGCGCGAGACGTCCGTATTCTTCAGCCGTCTTGTGTCCGATCTGCCAAGGTCCGTCCATTTCGTTGCCCAGACACCACATTTTGATATTGTGCGGTTCCGCAAAGCCATGCTGCTTGCGCAGGTCGCTGTAGCGGCTGCCGCCCGGATGGTTGCAATATTCGACCAGGTTGCGGGCCGCGTCGATGCCGCGCGTGCCGAGGTTGACCGCCATCATGACGTCCGTGCCGGCGTCTTTGGCCCAGCGCATGAATTCGTTTGTCCCTACATAGTTCGGCTCCAGCGTTCTCCATGCCAATTCCAGGCGCTTCGGACGGTCTTCGACCGGGCCTACGCCGTCTTCCCAATCGTAGCCCGAGACAAAGTTGCCGCCCGGATAACGCACGATCGGCACGCGGAGGTCGCGGATTAGCTGCTTCACGTCATTGCGGAAACCGTGCTCGTCCGCCGTCGGATGACCCGGATCGTAGATTCCTCCGTACACGGCCCGGCCGAGATGCTCGATAAACGATCCGTAGATGCGCTCATCGATCTCCGAAATACGAAACGACTTGTCGACGATCATTCTGGCTTTCAGGTTAGATGCTGTCATGCTGCTTATTCATCCTTTCCATCTGCAAAATAATGAAGGCTCGCTTCCGGTGAAACGCTTACATTTGATGCTTTGTCAACTCTCAATCAGAGAGCTCAACCTTGCTATATTGTTGACAAAACACTATCGTCGAACCGTAAATCCGGGCGATCTCATGTCTCCTCGGGCATCGGTTGTACGGACGGAAGAACCTTTACGCACCCACTTTATCACGCATGTCCGTACAAGTCAATTCTTATATGAATTATTAATATTTATATTAACCATATTAAATCTATTGTTTGCTTTTTTATTAAAAACCCAACTCCTTCCGACTTGCGCGCGTCTTATCCATAACAGCTCTTGAATGGAGACAATTCCTTTGAAAACGAGATCGCAAAACCTTTATTTCGGCAGCATCGTCTGGGCATACCCGGTTCTGGCCTTTTTCATTCTGATCGGCGCTCCCTTTTTTCGAACATGGACGATTCCTTTAATCTTCGCATTGTCCTTCTGTTTATTATGGAAAAACGCGAAGCATTGCGCTTATTCTAATCTGTTGTTGTGGGTCCTGACCGCACCGGCCTGGTGGCTCTACGAACATGTTCATGCTCCGCCGTCGGCTGTTCATTTATTGGCTTCATGGCCTTTTATCGCGTTGATGCACGTGTTTCTCGTATTCGTTCCGCAGTTGTTGATCGTACTGGTCCGAAATTATGCGATTGGCGCTCGGTCGGGTCGGCGAACGTTCAAATCCTGAATAACGAAAAAAGCCGGATCGCTTTGACGCCGCGATCCGGCCCTTCCGTTTTTACCCCAACCGATAAATCGCCGCTTCGTAAGGACGCAGCTCGAAGTCGCTTCCCTGCGTCACGCCCGGTTCGTAGTTCCCGAACAGGAACTCGCGCGGACGTTCGCACAGCCGATCCGGGCATTTGAACGTCGGCGTCTCCGCGAAGAAGTTCAGCACGATCAAAAGCGTCTCGTCTTCGAACGTGCGCGTGTACGCGAAAATATGCGGGTCCAGCGGCAGCAGCAGGCGATACTCGCCGTACAGCAGCGTCTGGCTCACCTTGCGCAGCTCGATCAGCTTTTTATAGTAATGATAGATCGAATCCGGGTTGTTGATCGCGGCTTCAACATTGATCTCCTCGTAGCCCGGCGCCAACCTGATCCACGGATGACCGGTCGTGAAGCCCGCATGGGACGAAGCATCCCACTGCATCGGCGTGCGGCCCGCGTCGCGGGTGTTGCGTTTGGCCAGACGAAGCGCTTCTTCCTCGTCGATGCCGTTCTCGCTCGCATGATCGAGGAAATTCAGCGTTTCTTCGTCGCGGAAATCGTCCGCCGTCTCGAAGCCGCCGCCGATCATGCCCAGTTCCTCGCCTTGATAGATGGCCGGCGTGCCTTCGAGCGTCATCAGCAGCGTCGCCAGCATTTTGGCCGACAGCTCGCGATATTCGCCGGTGTGGCCGAACCGGGCAACGGAACGCGGTTGGTCGTGGTCGGCCAGATTGTTGGCGTTCCAGCCGTGGCCGTGCAGCACCGTCTGCCAATGGCTGATCGATTGCTTCACGTCGAGCAAGGTCCACGTTTTATCCGTCCAACGGCCGATTCCTTGCGACGAATGGGAAAGCAGCATATGGTCGGAGTTCAGCACCATATTCGCTTTGCCCGGCTCGTCGCTGATCGAATCCAGCGTCTGCGACGGATCGAGCCCGGCCGCTTCGCCGATCGCGACAATATCGTATTCTTCGCCGATCTCTTCATATAAACGTTTGACGATGCCGTTCACTTTGTCCAAGCTGGAAAACATCTGATACGCCCGCTCGACCGGCATATGCTGCGCGTTTCCCGTATCTTCGTCGTCGTGGCCTTCCGTTTTCACGATATGGGCAATGGAGTTGAAATGGAATCCGTCGACCCCTTTGTCCGCCCAAAACTTGACGATCTGATACGCTTCTTCGCGCACCTGCTCGTTGTCCCAATTGAGGTTCGGTTGGCGATGGCTGTACAGGTGCATATAATATTCTTCCGTATCGGCATCGAATTCCCAGACGGAACCGCCGAAGTACGACCCCCAGTTGTTCGGGAACCCGGAGCCTCGCCCTTCGCGCCAGATATAGTAGTTTCGTTTGTCGTTTTTCTTGGATGCGCGCGATTCTTCGAACCACGGATGCTCATTCGACGTATGGTTAAAGGGCATCTCCAGCATGATCTTCATGCTCCGGGCATGCGCTTCCTCCAACAGACGGTCGAAATCTTCCATCGTGCCGAATTTGTCCATGATCTTCCGGTAGTCGCGAATATCGTAACCGCCTTCATGATCGGGCGAATCGTAGACGGGCGTCAGCCATAACACGTCCACGCCCAAATCCTGCAAATAATCCAACTTCGAGATAATGCCCGCCAAATCCCCGACACCGTCGCCGTTTGCATCCATAAAGCTTTTCGGATAGATCTCATAAACGACGCTTTCCTTCCACCATTTCGGATTCATGAGTCTTCCTCCTTCCGATTCGCGAACCAAAAGAAGCGGAAAGGTCTGCCCTCTAACGAGACAACTTTCCGCTTCCCCTCATTTACGTCGAATACATCAAGCGACCGACCGTTACCCTTTTCCGCCTTGGAAAGAAGGATATTTGGTCATGCCTCCGTCGGCAAACAGCGTGATACCCGTCACGTAGCTGGATTCCGACGACGCGAGCCAGGCGGCCACCGCGGCGATCTCCTCGGGTTCTCCTACGTAACCCATCGGGATCATGCTTTCCACCTGTTTTTTCTGCTCGGGATCTTCGAATTTCTCTTTGTTGATCGGCGTGTTGATGGCACCGGGCCCGATCGAGTTTACCCGAATGCCGTGCGGCGCATACTCCAGCGCAAGCGTCTCGGTCATCATCTTGACCCCGCCCTTGCTCGCCGCGTAATGCACGAAGTGGGGCCATGGAATGATCTCGTGGACGCTGGACATGTTGATGACCGTGCCCTTGACGCCGTGCTCGAGCATGTAGGCGATCGCCTCGCGGCTGCCCAGGAAATACCCCGTCAAATTCAGCTCGATAACCTTGTTCCAGTCGTCGAGCGACAGCTTGTGCGATTCGACTTCGTTTTCCTTGCCGGCATTGTTGATCATGATGTCGAGACTGCCGAATTTGTCGTGCGCGGCTTGGATCAAGCTTTTTACGCCGTCCTCTTCCGAGGTGCTGGCTTGAACCGTAATGGCTTGCCCGCCCGCCTGTTCGATTTCTTTCACCATATCTTCGATACCTTCGCTATTGCTGTGGTAATTAATGACGACATTGGCTTTCTCACGGCCGAGCCGCAGAGCGATCGATTTGCCGAGGCCCGATGCGGCACCGGTCACGATCACCGTCTTTCCTTCCAGATCCGGATACATAACCATCCCTCCTTCTTCTTATTTGTACACGCTTGGGCTGTTGCAGAAACTCTATTTTTGCTATCGCTTTTTTTTTAAAAAACCCTCAAAGTTAAGCTTGGGTTAAGATTCGGGGTTTATAGTACAGATAGAAAGAGGCAACAAACCACCAAACACGCAAACAGAAGGCCGACCTCCATATAGCAAAAAACGACAGGTATCCAAAATAAGAAAGCGAGGAATTTGTATGAAAACCATGCGAAAAAACAGTACGAAAAACACGCAGCCCCGAACCTTGAGCGCGGCGTCCGAACTTCCGGTGAAAAAAAGCATCAATCTGAAACGGATCTGGATCATCGGCACGCTTGCGCTCGGCATCACTTTGGGGAGCGGATTGGCCGGAGGCAAGGTTGAAGCCGAAGCCGTTTACCGCGAGACGCCTCCTTCGTCCAGCGACGACGCAGCGAACAAACCGAACGCTTTCTTGTACGCGCTGGGCGCGCAAAACGAGCAAGCCGTCTATGACCTGATGTACGAAGGTCTGTCGCTTCGCGAAATCGCCGTGCTCGGCGGAGGCAGCGAAGACGAACTGGCCGCCCTGCAAGTGCGCGAGCTGGAACAGCAGTTGGAGCAACGGCTGGCCGACGGCCAAATCACCAAGGAAGCTTACATAGCGTACAAGGCCGAACTGCCTGAGATTATCTCGGCGAGCCTGTCGTCGAGCATGGAAAGCTTGTAATCCTGACGTATACGCCAACCACATAGACTGCTTCAAGCGCGCAACGAAGACTCCCTTTTCTTTTCGGAAAAAGGAGTCTTTTTATCGTGCTCTTCTTTATTCTTCCTCTAACTTCATCAGCAGCTGTTCGATCCGCAAAGACATCCCCGTCGGCTCCTCCTCCATCCCGCGCTCGATCCAATTCTGAATCACGCCGAATACGCCCGACACGATAAATAAACTTTCTGTTTCTTCGAACACGGTTGGCGGATGGCTCAAGGCCCTTTCGGTCAATATCTCTTGCAGCACTTTGGTTTTGAAAAAGTCTTTGAATGTATTCGGCGTGAGCAGCGTGTTTTGGGGATCGGCCAGCATGCGGAACAACGTTCGGTTTTCATAGATGTAGTCGGTGAGTTTTCGGATAAAATGAACGACGCCGCGGCGATCCTGTATCGGAAAAGACTCGTCGTACAGCTGATCCATGCGTTCGAACATCTCTTTCTCGATTTCTTCGTACAGCGCGTAAATATCCTGGTAATGCAAATAAAATGTCCCTCTGCCGATATTCGCCCGCTCCGTGATTTCAAGAATCGTGATTTTGGAGATGGTTTTGGTATCCAGCAGGGTTAAAAAGGCTTGTTTGATCGCTGCCCGGGTTCGGACGGCGCGACGGTCTCCCACGACGGTTCCCCCTCATTTTATGTACAATCCGGACGACTCTGTTCATTAATAGACAAAGTCGGCGAATCCGCTATATTTTATTTCTTTTCCGCTTCCTACAATAAAGAAAACGTACAGACAAAGAAAATCTGCACACCAAAGGAGAAAACCATGCAAACTTACCGTTTGGCCGAAAAGCACGAAATGCGCGAGGTCGCCACGTTGTTCACGGAGTCGTTTATGGACTATCCGCTGTTCAAGCTCATTTTGAGCAAAGGCGAAGCGTACCGAAACGAATTGTTCAAGCTCAATTATATCAATACGAAGTCGTATGTTCAGCAGGACTCCTGCTTTGTCGGGATATTGGACGGGAAGATCGTATCGGCGGTATTGCTGAAAAAAAGCGGAGATCCGGGGCCGGGCTTCATGCGGTATCTGTTCAACGGCGGATTGGCGCTGGCGGCGCGGGTAGGCGTCAAGCGGATCACGCATATTTTGAGTACGTTGGACAAGATGAAGGAGGCTTGCAGCCGGTACGGGAAAGACACGTGGTACGTGGATTCGTTTGCGGTGGCGAAAGGCTATCAGGGGAAGAGCCTGGGGAGCGCGTTGTTCCATTACTTTATTTTCCCGCATGTGCGCAAGCAAGGGGGCGGAATGGTCACGCTGGTAACGCATACGGAATTGAATAAGAAGTTTTATTGTAAAAACGGGTTTGAGGTGTTTAGCGAATTCGGGATCGGGCCGGAAGGCGGGCGAATTCCGAACTATAGTTTTCGGCACGAGATCGGAGAATGATGGGGGGAAGCTTGGGCGCTGCGGGGGAAATTACAAGCATATGCTTCCGAAGTGCATTTCTTCGAAATGCTTCACAAGACGCTGTCTCACCCGGAAAATTTGATTAAAGTTTTAAATGGAATTTTCCGGGTTCAAAGGCGTCTTTCACTGAATTCCCCCCTTCGCTATAGCTTCTTGAGAGGGTAGAACAGGGAAAAACAACTACTAAGATCTTGATTTTGAGAATAAGTGCGAATATGCAGTTGTTTTCTTCTAATTTCACTTTTCCAGAAGAATAGATGCGAATATCCATTTAATCTTTCGACCTTGTGCTTTTTCACGCGTTTTTGCTTCAAATAACTGTAGATTTGCATGTATGCAAAGAATGCAGAGCGAATCGCTCGAAACAAGTGTATGTGAGCACTTATTTCAAAAGGTTCGCTGCTGTATCGAGTGCCAATCACGCCTCGGCAGGCTCAGGGGAGATCAGACGGATGCCTAAGCGGCCGGTCAGTCCCTCGATGCAGTCGGCCATGACGCGGTTGTGGTTCCAGACGAAGGCCGGGCGGAAGAACGGGGCCCAAAGGTTCATCCAGCGTTTTTTCGTTCGTACCTCCCAGGTGTAGCGGACGCGGGTGCAGGCGCCGATCTGTTCGAACTCCAGGCGTCCGCGGCCTTCGAGGTGGCCGTCGGCGCGCAGTTCGATCAGGCGGGGTCTGCGCTTTTCGACGATCTGCGCGGTAAAAGATAGCTTATAGAGCATGCGGGTACGGATGACGGTGAGGTATTCGTCTCCAATGCCGTCGCCGCTGCTTCCCGCTTTCACTTTGCAGATCGAACAGCCGCGCCACCAATCGGCACGCTCGGGTTCTTCGATCAGTTTCCATAATTCTTCCGCGCTCGTCTCCAACATCCAGTCGCTGACGAATCGGTATCCGTTCATAAGGCTTCGCTCCCTTGCCGATTGATCTTCTTCCTTTCATTAACACCGGGCAAGGAAATTGAACAGCGGGTCAGTAGAAAAAACGAGGAATGTCTTTTGGCGAAAATTGATTTCCTCTATGGACATTGCATACGGAGGTTTTTTCGCATACCGACATCCATGATCGATCCGAAACTTGTTTCCTGAACGCCGGTATTCCTGGGCGATCCGAAGATCGTGTTCCGAAGGCGTGGATTTTCGGTCCGCGACTTTTAACGGATCGTAGCGACACTTAGCAGCTGATATCGGCCTTTTGAAAAATGTAACGGATCAAGCAGACGCTTAGAGGAGAAAACTCGGATTTTCAAAGCCGAAAACGGCTCTTTTTCCGGCTAAGCGTCGTCTGGTTCCGTTAAAAATAAACAACCGCCTAAAAGAGATCGCTAACGGACATACGATCCGTTACGAACCCTTTTAGACGGTTTTCAAGAAATCAGCGTCCAACTTCCACCTCTACCCGTTGCAATTACGCCGTCACGGGTTTAAAAGGATTCGGCAGCTTGCTCCAATCCTGCCCCATCTCCTCAGTCGTCAGCAGCGTCGCATCCAGCGACCGCTCGATCTCTTCGCGATCCATGCCGATCCCGATGAACACCAGCTTCGTCACGCGGTCGCCCCATTTATCGTCCCAATCCGGCGAGTTTTCTAGCGATTCGCCTTCGCCAAAGTAGAACGCGCGCTCCTCCGGCGTCAGTGCCGACACCCAAAGTCCCGCGCTGGTGAATTCTTTCGAGCTGCCCGCCTGGCTGAACGAATACGCTTTACGGTTATCGAACGCCATCCACACGATGCCTTTGGAACGCACGACGGCTTCCGGCCAGCGTCCCATCCAGCGGCCGAAGCGTTCGGGATGGAACGGGATCTTTCTTTTATACACGAACGAATTGATCCCATACTCCTCCGTCTCGGGCGTATGCTCCTCCTTCGACAGTTCCAGAACCCAGCCCGCCGACGCACTCGCCTGATCGAAATCGAAACGTCCGGTGTTCAGGATTTCCTTCGGATCGACTTTTCCTTTGACCGAACGAATAAACTTCGCCGTCGGCTGAAGGCTGCGCAGCACCTCTTCCAGACGATCCAGCTCTTCCGGCTCCACGAGGTCGCATTTGTTCAAGATCAGCACATCGCAGAATTCCACCTGTTCGACCAATAGATCCACGATGCTGCGTTCGTCTTCGTCGGCGACTTCCTGTCCGCGATCCCGCAGCTTTTCCCGCGACTGATAATCTTTCCAGAATTCCGCCGCGTTCACCACCGTCACCATCGTATCGAGCTTGGTGAGCTGCGTCAGGTCGATGCCGTTTTCTTCATCCACGTAGCTGAAGGTCTGGGCTACCGGAACCGGCTCGCCGATCCCTGTCGATTCGATCAGAATATAGTCGTAACGTCCGTCCTGCGCCAAGCGCTCCACTTCCACCAGCAAATCTTCGCGCAGCGTGCAGCAGATGCAGCCGTTGGACATCTCCACCAGCTTCTCGTCGATCCTCGACAGTCCGCCGCCTTCCCGCACCAGATCCGCGTCGATGTTCACTTCGCTCATATCGTTCACGATCACGGCCACCCGCAGCCCTTCCCGGTTATTCAGCACATGATTCAGCAACGTTGTTTTGCCCGATCCCAGGTAACCGCTCAGAACTGTAACCGGAATCCGGCGATCGCTCCCTGTTTGTTTGGTATCAAAAAGACTCATAAGACTTCTCGCTTCCTTTCGGAATGAATTTAATCGTAATTATTACGATTTAACTTGTTGTATCTTAATCCTTTTCGATAGAGATTGTCAATGCGTGCCGATTTTCGTTCGCGAAACGGACACCATGCTGTCTCAGTTAACGGACTATAATGGAGGTTGAGGAAAAAGGAGGAATTCCATGCCAAGTTACGATTACGCATCCAAACACGAGTTGAAAGCCGCGATTCACGCCGCTTACCTCAAGCTGGATGCCGAGTATGACGGAATCAGCGACGCGGATCGCGACGCACGTTTTCCCGATGTCGATCGCACGCCTGCGGAGATTTGGGCGTATCAACTGGGTTGGGGCGACACACCGAAAATGCCCGCTCCGGGCTACAAATGGAACCCGTCCCTTGTCAGATCCAGAGGTATGGTTACGTCCAACTGAAACCCACCTACACCATGCGGGTTTCAGCCGAACGAAATCCAAGGATTTAAGTCTGACAAGGAACCCACTCGGCGGGATGTACGCAGACTTTTATCGGCAGTATGAAGGCTATTCGCTGACCGAGCTTCGAGCAATGTTCGCCCAAGCGGAATCGGAATGGCTGGAGTGGATCGAGAATTTGAGCGAGGAGGAGCTGTTCGTTCAAGGACAGCGCCGCTGGACCGGAGACAAGCCGAACTGGCCGATGGCGCGTTGGATACATATCAATTCGGCTGCGCCGTTCGGGACTTTTCGGGCGAAAATACGGAAGTGGAAAAGGGCGAAGGCGGCGGCGTGAGATAAAGGAAATGCGCGGCATTCTGACATGTCTTGCAGAAAGTTAGCGGGGGGTTGATCGGAAATTTACATCCTCCAACCATACCCGATCCACGCCCGCGTATTCGGATTAAAATACAGACTTTTGTTCTCATTGCCGAACCGCGGATTCAAATCCGGGTAGGTTACGCGCACCGCATACCCGCCGTTCGTCCAGCACAACCAGCGGTGAAAAGTCTGCCAACCTCCAATAGAAGCGACGTTGTTTGACCCCACCCGCTCCACCTGAGCCTCAAGCAGCCCCGGATACCCGTCCAGCGCTTCGCGCTCTTCGACCTCCATATGCCGATAAGACGCCTGAATAAAAACATCTTCCGCAATAAACATCGTGCTCCATATCCAATAACCGATCACCAAAACCAATATGGACAAAGCCGTCACAAGGCGCGCTTTGCCCCATCCTCGGCTCTGTTTGGTTTCGCTCGCTTCTTTTCGTGCGGTCAACTTCATACTCTTTCCTCCTGGTCGGTGCTTGAGCAATCGAGGTCACTCCTACACCCGATTCGTCAAGAAAAAGGAAATTCCTGCTATTCATCAACATATCGATGAATAGCAGGAATTTAGAAAAACGCAGCTTAAGCTTTTTCAACTCCGGTCCGGCTGCTCGTTTTCTCTGCGTTAGACCGGCCTTGCGTCATCTTCCATTGCAACGCAATCATCGCGACAATCGCGGCTAACATCACAGTAAGCGCCCCGTTGAAATGACCTGACGCATCGTGCAAAGCCCCGATCGTCAGCGGCCCCATAGCCCCGAGCATATAACCGCCGCCCTGCGTCATGGCCGACCAGCCGCTGGCTTCTTCGGGCGTATTTGCTTCCGCGATCGGCAGCATTAATGCCAACGGGAACAATCCGCCCGCTCCGATACCGAGTGCGATAACCGCCGGAAGCATGGGAAGTCCAAGCAGCAGCATGCCGATCCCCGAAAGTTCGAACAGCGCGCACCCCACCAACACCGCTCTAGGATTCCCTAATTTGGCGACCAGGCTCGGCGCGGTCAGCGATATCGGAATCTGGATCAGCGTGAACAGCGTCAGAAACGTCGCCGCTTGATCCGAGGTATACCCGAAATCGACCGCTATCGGCGCGATCCAAGCCGTGACCGAATAGAACATGCCGGACATCAGGCCGAAAAACAACGTCAGTTGAATCGCTTTGCGGTTGCGGATCGGCAGCACGGAACGTGCACGAAGACCCGATGCGGATGTTCCTCCGCGCCGGGCGAAGCCTACCCAGAATACCGCTGCGACTACACCAAGAACCGCCCAACCCGCCAACGCAACGTTCAAATGCTCGCCGCTCTGCTCATACACCGGAACCGACAGCGAAGAAGCAAGCGCCGCTCCCACCGTCATCGAGGCGGAATAGATACTAATTACAGCAGGCCGATGCGGAAACATCTTTTTAATAAACGCCGACAACAGCGGCCCCGCCAGACTGATCCCGATCCCGCCGACAATCGCCGTCAGAATCAACAACCACACCGAGCTGCCCAATCCCCGAAGCCCGGTCATCGCGGCGATCAACAACAACGAAGCCCAGATCGTCCGCTCCATCCCCAACCGATCCCCGATCTTCGCAGCCAACGGCGCAAACAGTCCCATACACAGCACCGGAATCGTCGTCAACAAACTCGCCGTCGCCCCGCTCATCCCAAGCTCCTCCTGAATCGTCCCCAGCAAAGGCGCAACCGAAGTCATAAGCGGTCTAAGATTCAACGCCGCGATCCCAATCGCCAGCAGCGCATAAATGTTTTTCATCTTCACAAGCCCACCTCCATCAATATTTCAGTTGGCTCTTAGTATAGGCAAGCTTCATTCATTGATCAATTCTATAATCTTTATTATTATAATAGGATAAAACTATGATTGGGCATGTGAAGAAAAGCCCTTTCTTGACTGAAGCGACAAGCGGAGGGAGAAATTCAGTGAAAGACGCCTTTGAACTCGGAAAACTCCCTTGCTTAAATTCAATCCAGTTTTCCGAGTGAAACAGCACCTTGAACGAATTTCTCCCGCAGCGCCCACACGCTTCCCCAACGAACAGGATTTTCCCCACACCCGAAATTATAAAGGTGGCGACGATTATGGACACCCGCAATATCCAATATTTCATGGCCGTCTACGAACATCTTCACTTCACCCGCGCCGCCGAAGAGCTGGGCATCTCCCAACCGACCCTCAGCCAACAAATCCGAGCGTTGGAAAACGAACTCGGCATCCCCCTGTTCGACCGGATCGGCAAAAAAGTCGTCGTAACCGAAGCCGGCAAAATGTTCAAGCACTACGGCACAAAGATGCTCCAAGCCGAAATGGATATCAAAACCGCGGCGACCGAACTCAAATCGGGTAACCAAGGCGAAATTCGTTTAGCGGCTCTGCCTTCCGACCTTGATTTCCGCCTGGTCCCGCTGTTCGTCCGCTTCAAAACTAAATACCCCGATACCCGGCTTCAGGTGATCTCGACCATCTTCGCACACGACGAAGTGTTGAACCATAAGGTCGATCTGGGCATCGGGCTTCAAGGCTCGACGGACGATCGGCTTACCCGCATCCCGCTCGGCTCCGAGCCGTACCATCTGTTCGTGCACGCTGACAGCAAGCTGGCCCGCAGAAAACGAATCAAGCTGGAGGATCTGAAAGACCACCCGTTGGTCATGTATCCGAAAGGCTACGTCGGCCGCGATCTGGTGGATGCCACCTGCCGAAAGCTGGGTTTCGAGCTGTCCACGGCGATGGAGACGGCGTCGGCCGCTTCGCTGCTTCAGCTTGTTTCCGCCGGAATCGGCGCCACGATCCAGCCCGCGGGACTGATCCGGCAAAACGGCAAAGATTATCCCGATATCGTCGCGATTCCTTTGTCCGGCGTAGAGCCGGTTCGGCATCTGGAGCTGACTTACTACGCGGACCGCTTTTTGACGGGCGCGCAGCAGGAGTTGATTCGATGGCTGACGGACTTTTTCTCGGAGATGCGAACTTTTCCTTAAGTTTTTGCCGGCGGAACAAGTCTTTTGGCGGATCAAAAGCGTCTATGAGTTAACGGATCGATAAAAGGAGGTTCGACTTTGCGATGAAAAAACGAAGATTCCCGGCGGCCGTGATCCTGCTGGCGCTGTTAACCGCATGTTCCGCCGACCCGGCTCCCGACTCCATCGGGAAAGACTCGGACACGGTAACGGCCGTCAAAAAAATTCCGGACAGCGATTTCGAGCTTCGCCTGATTGCGGAGCGCGTCGAGCAGGAAGATAACGTCTTTAAGCTCGAAGCCGGTCTGCGTTACACGGGCGATCAGCCGGAAGCGACGGTCATGCACGGCGATCCGTTGTTCTACGCGGGACTGACGATCGACGGCGAACAGGTCAACGGACCGATCGCCATATCGACGGTCGGCCTTTTCACGCCGCTTGCCGCGAACGAATGGCATACGAGGGACGTCAGCATCCAATCTTCCCGTACGCAGATCAAACAGTTTTACGCAAAAGGCGGGGAGATTACGCTGCATGCCGAATTCAGCGCCGACGACTACGCGAACGGGTCCGGTTACGATGCGACATTAAGCTTGAAAAGCGCCGAAATCCTCCACGAAAAGGAAGGCTAGGACTTGGATGCGTATCCGCGAAAAAAGCCGATTCGACAGGCATTGCGCCCGTCGAATCGGCTTTCCTTGTTTACGGCCTTGGTTACTTTGCCGCCATTCTTTTGATCGAGAGATTGGATATGTTCTCGTCGCTGGAGCGCCCGGTAACGATCACTTGAAACTTCTTCCCGTTCTTTTCCACCGAAATCACTTTGCTGCTTTCGATTTCGGTCAGCGTCCAGCCTTCCTGATCCAACTTGTCGTGATAAGAAACGTGAAAAGAATCGTAATCTTGAGGCACTTCGTACTTCCCTGCTTTCCTTTCGGCATCGAAAGCCAGCTGCTTCGCCTCGACGGGAACCGGGATGCCGCCCAGTTCTTCAACGTAACGATACTGCGATTCTTGTTCGACGGGATCGGTTTGACTTCCGCAAGCGGTAAGCAGAACGATCAAAACCACAAGCATAAAACGCATATCTTTTCGTCACCTCGATTTTCCGGAATTTCGTTTGCAGCGGATCGGTTCCGTTAACCGCTAACGAAAAACCTGATCGACTTATTATTTTACTCTGCGCATTCCGTCCTCACAAATCCGAACTCCGGCTTTTTGATGCATTCCGTATCGAATTCGGCAGGCCGCATATACGTACATCCATTCCGCTTACGGCTGCGCTGCGCCGTTTTTTCGCATAAAAAAAAGCGATTCCCGAAGCCGCATAACGGCTTTCGGGATCGCTTTTTTTCTCGATTTCGCTTCTATCTCGCGCTTACTTCGCCGCCAATTTCAGCACCGTCTCGTCCATTTGTTTGAACAGCTCTTCCTTCGTGATCTTCTTCGCCACGTAAGCTTGCATCAAAGCGCCGAATTCTTGGGAAGTGCCGTCCGGCAGCTTAGGCCATTGCCAGCCGAGGGTTTTGTCGGCTTGCACGTATTCTTGGATGCTGGCCGCGATCGTGCCGAGCTGTTCCGGTTCGTACGTGATCGTTTTGAGCGCCGGGATGAATTTGAATTCTTCAACCGTGTAGCGTTTGCCTGTCTCGGAAGTGACCATCCACTCCAGGAACTTTTTCGCTTCTTCTTTGTTGGCCGAGTTTTTGTTCACGACCCAGTTGTTCGGCACGCCGACGAAGATGTTGTCGTTCAGCGCTTCGTCGTCGTTGATCGGCATCGGCAGAACGCCGACTTGCAGCTCCGGATCAATGCCGTCGATTTGCACTTGCGTCCAGTTGCCTTGCTGCGTCATCGCCGCCATGCCGGAAGCGAATTCGGTCATTTGCGTGTTATAGTCGGTCGTCAGAGGGCGGTCGTTGCTGAACTCCATCGTGAGGTCGACCAAGTTGATCCATTCGTTGAAGATCTCGTTGTCCACGACCGAAGTCTTGCCTTCTCTCCAGTCCGCGATGAATTTGTCGGGATCGTCTTGTTTCGCGTAAGCGCCGTTCACCAAGTGCTGCCCGATAACCCACCATTCCTGGTAGCCGTTTTCGAACGGTACGATGCCCGCGTCTTGCAACTTCTGAGCGGCTGCGCGCAGTTCCGTAAGCGTCGTCGGAATCTCCGTGATGCCGGCTTGCTCGAACAGCGCTTTGTTGTACAGGAAACCGTAACCTTCGATGTTCATCGGCAGGCCGTACAGCTTGCCGTCCATCGTCATCGGGTCTTTCACGTTATCGCTGAGGTCCGCGACCCACGGTTGATCCGACAGATCTTCCATGCGGTCTTTCCACAGCTGCGCTTCGTTATAGCCGCCGTTGTTGAAAATGTCCGGTTCGTCGCCCGAAGCGAATTTCGCTTTCAGCGCCGCGCCGTAGTCCGCGCCGCCGCCGACCGTTTCGATCGTGATCGTCACGCCGGTTTCTTTTTTGTACTCGGCCAGCAGTTTCTCCATCGCGTCCGCGATTTCGACTTTAAACTGGAACATCTTGAGCGTGACGTCGGATGCCGGGGCGTCGGTTCCCGTTGCCGGTTCCGTCGTATCCGTTCCGGTCTCGGTCGTGCCTGTTCCCGTCGTCGTGCCCGTCTCCGGATTCGGCATGCCGCCCCCGCCGCAAGCGGCAAGGATCGAAATCATGAGCAGTAAAGCCAGGGTGAGAAAGCTTGTTTTTTTCATGCGTGTAGCCTCCCTTGTGTGTGATGAAACGGTGCGCCCCTCGATCTTTCGAAACTGTCGTGCGCCGACGCGTTTTCGAACGCCGCCGACGGACTCGTCTTGACCTCTTTCCAATCGTTTGGCAAGCGTTTACAATAAGGGAGCTTTACGTCCCTCATCTCGCTTTTATGTGGTCGTTCCGCTTACCCGTGGTTGATACGTCAGCCTTTCACGGCTCCGGCCGCGATACCGGCGATGATATGTTTTTGCAGTGCCAGGAAAAAGACGATGATCGGCGCGATGCCCATAAGCAGTCCCGCCAGCGCCAAGTCCCATTGTTTGGTGTATTGGGAGAAGAACGCGTTGGTGGCCAGCGGAATGGTTCGCAAATCCGCGTTGCCCCCGACGATCAGGAGAGGCAGCAGGAAGTCGTTCCAGATCCACAGCGTGTTCAAGATGAACACCGTCACGATCATCGGCTTGAGCAGCGGCATGACGATTCGGAAAAAGACGCCGAACGGCGAGCAGCCGTCCACGATTCCCGCTTCTTCGACCTCGATCGGAACCGACTTCACGAAGCCGTGGAACAGGAAGATCGTCAGCGATGCGCCGAAGCCCAGATAACAGATGATCAGGCCCGGCAGATTGTTCGTCAAGCCCAAGTTGGCCGCGACCCGCACCAACGGGATCATGATCGACTGGAACGGGATGACCATCGCCGCGATGAACGCCATGAACACGATATTGTTGAAACGGCTCGGGAAGCGCACCAGCCGGTAGGCCGCCATGGAGCAGAACAGCGCCAGCAGGACGTTCGCCAATAGCGTGATCACGAGCGAATTGGTGAACGCTTTCGGAAATTCGAGAATCTCCCAAGCCCGCGTGAAGTTGTCGAAGGTGACGGCTTTCGGCAGCGCGGCGGAATCCTTGAGGATATCGGCGAACTTCTTGAGCGAGTTCACGACCACGAAGTAGAAGGGTACGAGGAACAGCAGCGCGAGCAGAACGGCGATAAGTTCGAGCGTAAGCGTTCGCCACGAATATTTGCGATCCGTTTCCATTTACGACTGAACCTCCCTTCTCTTCGTGAACCAGACTTGCAGCGACGAGACGAGCGCCACGATCACGAAGAACAGCAGCGCTTTGGCCGTGCCGAGTCCGTAGTTGCTGTTGGTGAACGCCTCGGTGTAAATGTTGAGCGCCAGCGATTCGGTTGAACCGAACGGCCCGCCCCGCGTCAGCGACAAGTTGAGGTCGAACATTTTGAACGCGTTGGACATCGACAGGAACAAGCAAACCGTGATCGAAGGCATGACCAGAGGGAACGTGATGAAGCGCAATTTTTGCAAATAACCCGCTCCGTCGATATCGGCCGCTTCGATCAGCGAACGGTCGACGTTCATCAGGCCCGCGATATAGATAATCATCATGTAGCCGGCAGCCTGCCATACGAACACGATCACGATGCCCCAGAAGCCGGTCGCTTCCGTGCCGAGCCATTCGAGATTGAAAAATCCGATGCCGGTCGCTTTGCCCACGGCCGCGAAGCCGCGGATGAAGATGAACTGCCAGATGAAGCCGAGCAGCAGTCCGCCGATGACGTTGGGAATGAAGAACAGCGTCCGCAGCAGATTGCGCATCTTCAGCGGCTGCACCAGCAGCAAGGCCAGCAAGAACGCGATCACGTTCGTAAGAATGACCACCGCCAGCGTGAACCGGATCGTGAACCAGAAAGAAACCCAGAATTTCGTGTCCGCGAACATGGCGGCGAAGTTGCGCGTGCCGACCCAATTGACGGTCACCGCGACGCCGTTCCAGTCCGTGAAGGAATAATACATGCCCAGGAAAAACGGGATGACGACGATAACAATAAAAAAGAGCAGCGACGGACCCAGGAATACGCTCTGCATCAGTACATTCATCCAGCGCTTGCGTCCAGCCAAGTTGGTGCACCTCCCGTTTCGGTCTTTTTTTCGGGTACGCACTTATTATAGAATCAAAAAGAAAGCGCTAACATAGAAGCAAATGACGAATTCGGTGGACTATATTGACCTACTGCCCGATCTCCGTCGACAATGAGATCAATATGCGGGAAAAAAGAAGAGTTCCTACTTTGTCAAGAAAGTCACGCGCGTGCGCAAAGCGAAGAGACGTCGTCGACCGTTTGAGAGATCGTTTCTATTTTCGGAAAAGGAGAGCGCCATGTTCAGACATTCGATCCGCAGCAAGTTGATTGTATTCCTTGTGTTCGCCACGGCTTTGCCTATTCTGCTCTCCGCCCTGATCGCCTACAATCTGACCAAAGAGAACGTCAAACGCAGCGCCGTCGAAGACAACGCCAGCCTGCTTTATCAAGGACAGATCAATATCGTCAACTATCTCGACACGGTCAACAAACTCTCCCTGCAAATTTACGACGAATCCGTTTACGGGGATACGGTGATCGATATCATTCTCGCAGGTTCCGACGAGCTGGATTCCGGCCTCGACCGAAACGACGTCATGGGCGCGCTGCGACGCTCTTATTACTCGCTGGACGGCATCTACCAAGTCTTTTTGCATATCGACAAAAGCAGCAACTCCTACCTCTACTTCGCGGGCAAACCGTACGGGCCGATGCGCCAGGAGCAGCTTCCGGAGTATCGGCGCTGGAACGTGCAGGCCTTCGCGGGCTTGACCCACCGGGCGGGCACCTACAGGCTGCGGCCCGAAAACGAGGAGCGGACGACGGACGTGTTTACGTTTAACCGGATCGTCTACGATATTCCCCGCAACGAAAAAGCCGGCCTGCTCGCGATCGACGTGCGCATCGATTTCCTTCGCTCGTTGACGCAGCGCCTGGCCGCCGAAGGCGAGCAGGTGTATATCGTGGACGGCGAAGGGCGGCTGATCGTCGGCCCTCCCGACCGCCTCGGCGAGAAGCCTGACCTGAACGGACTGGACGAAGTGTTGGCGGCGCGCGACGAATCCGGCTACACGGTGCAAAAAGACGGCAGCGACTCTTTCCTTTTTTACGAAAAGGTACGCAGCCCGCTCGCCGATTGGACGTTAATCAAAAACGTCGATACCGACACGCTGTACCGCCGCGAGCGGCAAATCCTGCTGCTCAACGCCGCCGTAGGCGCGCTGTCGCTGATCGTGGTCGTCGTGGCAACGGCGTTTATCTCGCTCAAATTCACCCAGCCGATCCGCAAACTGATCCGCGGCATGCAGCAGGTCGAATCGGGCGGGCTTCCGCTTGAACTGGAGACGAACCGGACCGACGAATTCGGCGTGCTGTCGAGGCGGTTCGAAGGCATGGTTCGCAGGTTGAACGACTCCATTTTGAAACAGTACCGGTTGGAGATCATGAACAAGACCAATCAATTGAGGGCGCTCGAAGCGCAGGTCAATCCGCATTTTCTGAACAACGCCCTGCAATCCATTGCAACGCAGGCGCTCCGAAAAGGCGATAAAGAGGTCTACGGCCTCATCACCTCGCTCGGGCGCATGATGCACTACAATATGCACGTCGGCGACGCCTTCGTCCCGCTCAGCCGGGAGCTGGAATACGTGCAGGATTATCTCGGTTTGCAAAAGCATCGCTTCCAGGGCAACTTCCGTTTCTCCCTGGAGATCGAGCCGGAAGCGAAAACCGTGCAGGTGCCGCGAATGATTCTCCAACCGCTCGCGGAAAATTATTTCAAGCACGCGGACGAAGCGCCGGAAAAAGAAGGCGTGCTGCGCATTCGGGCCTTCATCCGTTGTATGGAAGTTGACGACATGAATCCGAGATCCAATGCTGCTCTTCGCCGCGAACTGATCATCATCGTCGCCGATAACGGCCCCGGCATCGAACAAAACAAACGGCAGGAATTGCAGGATATGCTCGACCGACCGCTCGTGTTCGGTCAAAATACGGAATCGCCGCAGATCGGACTGCGCAGCGTCGGCGATCGGCTCCGGCTCTATTTCGGCGAATCCGCTGCGGTTTTCTTGAGTCAGGCGCTGGAAGGCGGGCTTCAGGTTACGCTTCGGATCCCTTTGTTTGGAGACGAGGATTTTCGGACATAAATAGAAGAAGAGATCGATTTTCCAAAAAAAGGAGCAGCCATCATGAAAGTACTCATCGTAGACGACGAAGCCCATGTCCGCGAAGCGATTAGACTCCTGATCGATTGGGAGCGCTACGAACCGACCGAAGTGTTGGAAGCCGCGAACGGCCGCGAAGCCGTCGCCATGATCGAACGGCACGCCCCGCATATCGTGCTGACGGATATGATCATGCCGGCCGGAGGCGGAATCGACCTGCTGGAGTGGATCAGCGTCCAAGCGCCGGATACCAAGACTTTGGTCATCAGCGGGCACGGAGACTTCGACTTCGCCCGTCAGACCTTGCGCTACGGCGGCATGGATTATTTATTGAAGCCTATCGACGCGGATCAGCTTAACGACTCCTTTTCGCGTGCCGTGCAGAGTTGGAAAACGAGCGAAGCCAATCGCAGGCAGCTGCTTGCCCAGGCGATGGAGGTCAACCGCTTCAAGCCCGTTTACCGCGACAAACTGTGCTCCGATCTGCTCGGCGCCCCTGCCGCGCGGGAGACGGCGGAGCGGGAGCTGGCAGGGGAGTTCGGCTTGAACGAACCCGCAGGCACCGTGCGAAGCGCCGTTGTGCGATTGAGCGAAAACTCGCCGCTGTGGCACAAATATGCCGGGCGTACCGAACTGCTCTTCTTCACGTTGGCCAACGTCGCCAACGAAATGCTCGGACGCGGCTCGGACGGTTATGCTTTCCGCAATCTGGGGCGCGAACGGGAGATCGCCGTTTTCTTCTGGAACGGCGCGGCGCATGCCACGGAAAAGCTTAATCGGATCAATGCGGGTCTGGCCGCCGTACTCGGCGAGCCTCTGCATTTCGGCATCGGCGGATGCGCGGACGGCTTGGGCGACGGGTTGCGCGCTTCGTATCTTCAGGCAGAGGAAGCTTTGAAACAATATTCCTTACAGCCTGCCGTCATAGCGGCCGCCCATGCCGGAGCCGCAGCGGGCAGCAAAGACGCTCGCAGCGCCTTCGCCGCCCCGGAACCCGACAGCAATGAGAACAGCATCTATGTCCACGCCTTCGAATCCGGTTCCGCCGGCGGCGCAGGCGTGATGGAAGAGATCGCCGCCTATATCCGCGAGCATTACCGCGAAGAATTGACCCTGCAAGACTTGGCAGACCGCTTCTTCCTGAGCCGCGAATACATCTCGAGGCGCTTCAAACGCGAACTCGGCGAAAATGTCTTCGACTACCTCGCCAACATCCGCCTCGAACGCGCCAAACGCCTGCTCCTCGACTCCGACATGACCGTCGTCCGCATCGCCGAACTGGTCGGCTACCAAGACGAAAAATACTTCAGCCGCGTGTTCAAAAAAACGACCGGCCACACGCCAAACGAATTCCGGCGCGCCTTTTGAATCTTTTTTCCCAAATCAGACCATGCCGTCAAAAAAAGAGCTGCCCCCAAGCCGCAACCGCGACTCCGAGACAGCCCTTCTTTTCTATATGCCTTATATTTCTCTTGAGTTGCCTTATTTTCTTCCGTCTTTTTCTCTATTCTTTACCTTACTCTCCCCACCGGGAGAGGCTTCTTCAGCATCCGCAAAGCCCTATCGGAGAGGAAGCGCAGCAGCGGAGGGAGAAATTCAGTGAAATACAGGATTTCGAAGAAAACCTGCGGTAACATTCAGTATGATGTTGACGCCTTTGAGCGCGGAAAACCGAAGGTTTTCTGCGCGAGACAGCGTCTTGAACGAATTTCTACCGCAGCGCCTCCAAGCTCCCTCCCCGAATAGGGTTTTCCGAGGCTGCCCCAAGCCTCTCCTCCCCTCACACTCTAAATTGACCGACTTCCCCCTGCAACTCGCTCGACAACCGGCTCAATACCTCCGCCGACGCCGATACTTCCTGCATCGAAGCCAACTGCTGCTCGGAAGCCGCGGCCACGCTTTGCGAACGGGCCGAAATATCCCGCGACAGCTCGTTCATGTCCCGCTCCGAGCTGAGCGTCTGCTGCATCCCCGCCGAGATTTGTTCAACTGCCGCGGCGGCTTCCTGCATCCGGCCCGTAATTTGCTCCAAAGAGCCGTAAATACGGTAGAACGATTCTCCCGCGCGGTTTGCCGTCTGCGCTCCGCTTTCTACTTCGCGCGACCCGACCTCCATGGCTTCGACTGCTCCGTGCAGTCGATTCACGATGCTGCCCAGAATCGCTTCCACCTCGGAGGCCGCCGTTTTCGACTGCTCCGCCAGCTTTTTCACCTCTTGAGCCACGACGCCGAAACCTTTGCCTTGCTCGCCTGCGCGAGCGGCTTCGATCGAAGCATTCAGCGCCAGCAGATTCGTTTGCCCCGCGATAGCGGCGATCGTTTGCACGATTTCGGCAATACGTTTCGATTCCCGTTCCAATTCATGCACCGCTTCGGACGAACGCCCTACTGTTTCCTTCGCCAATCGCATGCGTTCCATCGTTTCCCCGATCAGCTTCGTGCCTTCCTGAGCGCCTTCGAGCGCTCCCGCCGAAGCTTTCGACACATCCGAAGTCGTATCGGCTACGCGGCGAAGATTTTCGCCTCCGTCTTCGAGAGCCAGCTTGTTCTCGTCCATTCCCGCCATTTGGCGCTCGGCTCCGGTCGCCACGCTTTGGATCGCCGACGTGACATGGTCCGCTGCTTCGGTCGCCTGCCCGGAACTTTTGAGCAGCAAGTTCGAAGCGCCCGATACCTGCTCCGAGCTGCTGCCGATCTTGACGATCAGGTTCCGCAAATTGTTTTTCATCATATTGAACGCTTCCGCCATCTCGCCGATCTCGTCTTTATTGGTTACTTGCAAATCGGCTCCGCGCAGATCGCCTTCCGATATCCTTTTCGCTTCGGCGGCGATCAACGATACCGGACGCGCGATTTTGCGGCCGATCACGAAAGCGATCAACGTGCCCAACAGCAGTCCGGTCGCGACGACCCCGACGATAATCATTTCGATGTTCCGAACATTCGATGCGGTATCGGCGACCGAAGCGTCGAGCATTGAGCGTTGAATCGTTTCGAGCTGCTGCGAACGGTCGGCCAGCGCGTCGGCCAGCGGTACGCATTCTTCTTCCACGACGCGGGTATAACCTTCCGTATCGCCCGCCTCCTTGAGCGCGACCAGTCGCTGTCCGACTTCGCCGTAGCTTCGCTCCAGTTCAGTGATTTCGCCCAACAGCGCCTGCGATTGCGAGTCGGTCAGCAGAATGTTCAACTGCTGCATTTTTGCTGCCATATCGGCTTTATTTTGTTCAAAAGAATCCGCATGCTCGGTATTGCCCGTTATCAGGTAACCCCTTAAATTTTTCGCCTGCGCGGTCGCTTCGTATTTCATGTCCGCGATCGCCTGAATTTCGGCCACGTGCCGATCGATCAAATTTGCGTAGTTCCGATGAACCTGTTCAACCTCGTAGAAGCTGAACGCAGCCAAGATCAACATAATGACCAGTACTCCCGCAAAACCCGCATGTAGCCTTCTTCCGATCGTCATTTTCATGATTGTCCATCCCGTCCTGTCTCTGAAGTGTGTATAACATGCTCCCATCGACAGGCGGAAAGAAGGAATCCTCATAACCTGAACACGGGTCTTTCGGTGACTGTCCGCCTTGTTTCTTCTAGTTATTTAGACTCATATTTTAAGAATGAAACAATCTTCGGCAAAATTCGATTGTTTACGTTCTTTTTACAATCCGCGATAAGCGATCCGATTTCCGACCGCTTGGCCACGCTTGCTTCCGACTCCCCGCTCGAGGGTATAATGAAGGTATGCAGGATAAGGCAAACTCGAATCGGGCACGCGATTTTCCGTTCCGATTCATGTTCGCGCTTTTTCCCACTCTGACGCAAAGGCAGGTTGATCGTTATGTTCCTTTATTTGTTCCACGGCACGCTACCCGAAGATCCGCAGTTGGATAACGTATACACGCTACAAGACGACAAAGAGACGCTGTACTTGTTCGAAGCGGCCCACCCGCCGGATACTTCGATCGATTCCAGATCCGCTTATCAGGCGATCGACAGCGCCGGTTCGTTGGCGGGCGGCTTCGCGGTCCTGAACAATATTCCGGTCAGCGAAGACGGTCGCGCCGCTTTCGAAGAACGGTTCCTCGGACGGGCTCGCCGCGTTGAAGACATGCCGGGCTTTTCGGGCATTCGCGTCCTGCGTCCGCTGCAAGGCGATACGTACGTGATCCTGACCGTCTGGAAAGACGAAGACAGCTTCAAAGGCTGGCAGGAATCGGAAGCCTACAATCACGCCCACCAAAAACGCGATACCGCGCAGGGCATCACGCAGCAGCGGCCGGAGATTTTCGCCCGCCCTTCTTTCGTGACCACTTACCGCGTGACGTCTCCCGAATCCGGCCGCGGCGGTTCGTGTTAAGCCGCGAACGCCTATGACGACGTCTCCGTCATCGTGCCGTTAAAAAAAGCTGTCCCGAAGCCGGATCGCGGCATCGGGGCAGCTTTTTCGTAAAAGCGGGAGGTCTATGAATGTTGCCGCGCCGAATTTCGGCGCAGAAGACGGTCTTTGCGTTTGTTTTGCGGAACGATAATTATCAAATCGGACCATTGGTAAGGATGCATCAGCTCGCCGAAGTCGTTCGCTCCGCCGGCTTGCTCCGTCATCAGCGCCAACAGCGGGTACTGCCGATCGTCCGGCGCTCCGTAACGGTCGCTGCCGCGAAACGGATAAGCGAATCGTTGAAGTACGTCCAGCGCGATCGCCGTTTGCAAAGCCTGTTCCATGCGGGCCGCGCCGTCGTTGCCGGAAGCCGCCGCCCGCTCGGACCAGGAATGACTTGTCCGGCGCCAACGGCGAACCGACAGCCACAGATCCCGGGCCGCGGGCCGGACGGCGAACGCCGGCAGCAGCAGCCTCACGGGAACGGCGTACAAGAAGGCTATTCCCAACGCCGCCACCCCTTCCGGATCCGGATAGAATACGACGCTGACGGCAGCCGAAGCAAACAACGCCGCTAACGCGAACAGCGTTCGGGAGCGCACGCGCACGCAGGCAGCGGCAGCGAAAACGACGGTCAGCACGTTCCAAACCAAAGCGTCGGAGTTTGTTTCTCCGGCGGCCGCATAAAGGCCGATCCCGCTTCCCGCAAAGCAAATCGCGAATCCCCATACGAACAACCGAAGCGGGATCGACCGCCGAACCGTTTGTTCGATGCCGTCCCTTTTTGCGACTTCCGCGAACCAAGCCCGAAACTCCCGGTTCAACCTCCGCTTTTTCTTCCGGTACAGCGCCCGCTCCGCAAGCCCGTCCTGAGGGCCTGCCGGTCCGGCGATCGCGTCCAACCGAAATTTCCTGCCGCTGCCGTAATCGTCAAAAAGCCGGTCTTTCAGCAGTCTTTCGTCTTCGGTCAACCAGGCATGCGGATCTTCGAACCGGAACTCGAACGTCAAGTTGGGAGCGTCTTCGGCCTGAATGTAACGAGGCTTGGCCGGTACTCTCCGCATCGAGAGTACGCCACGACGCACCAGCGACAGCAGTCCGACGGTGGTATGTCGGCGCTTCAGGCGGCTTTTGCGATAGACGTAGGCCAGCAGCAGCGGATCCAGCGCCTCCACTTCCTCGTCGGACAAACTTCCTTTTTTCGATAAAGAAACCGCAAAAACCGCGATGCGCAGCACGGCGACGACGAGCAGCAGCCCCAACAGCCCCGCGCCGAGCGCAGGCGCCCAATGACCTTGGGCCAAGGTCGTCTGAGATATGCCCAAAAGCTTCATTTCGATCACTCCTATCTGGTACAGAGTACTAGCTTTTTTATACGCCGAAAAGTCCGAGTCGTCTCATTTGCATAAAAATGCCGGGAAAACAACCGATTCCTTTGACGCTTCCGAAGAGGACATGATACATTTATAAAATCGGAATTTTGACGGAAGCGGATGCCGCAGCGAAGAAAAAAACGCTGCGGGCAAGAGTATTTTTAGCCGCCAAGCGAAGCGATTCGCAAACGCAGGCGCTGGCGAGCGTACAGATTGAGGGGATCGAGCAGTGGAAAAATCGACATCGGGATTTGAAAACAAACCGTTCGGCGCATCCTCGGCCCGGGTGCCCAGAGCGGAAATCGCAAAAGCCCATGCAGAGCGGGGACATTCGGCTAAAAGAGCCGGCGGACAACAAGGAGAGCTGGACGCCGCTTATTTTCATCGACTGGAGCAATCCGGTATTCGCCTGAACGCCGCGCAGATGGCTGCGGTGCGCTGCACGGAAGGCCCGCTGCTCACCTTGGCCGGGGCGGGCTCGGGCAAAACGAGCACGCTCGTCTGCCGAACCGGCTATCTGCTGGATGTTCGCGGAGTAGAGCCGTCCGGCATTCTGCTGCTGACCTTTTCCAGCAAAGCCGCGGCCGAGATGCGCGAGCGGATCGCCGGACTGCCGGGAATCAGCGAATATGATGCCGGACGCATCCAAGCACGCACTTTCCACTCCTTCTGCCTCTGGCTGTTGTTCAGTCAGGGCATGCAAAAGGAGATTTTCGGCGATACGCGCAGGCAGCATATTCAGCTTCAGCAAATCATGCGCGAATTGAGCCTTCAAGACGCTTACCCGCCGGAAAACCTGCTCGCCCTGCTCTCCTCCTACAAAGTCAATCTGATGACCGCCGAGCAGCTTCCGGAAAGCAGCGAAGCCGACCGCCAGATGAAACGGATCCTGCTTCGTTACGAGTCTTGGAAACAAGAACACGACCGCATCGACTTCGACGACGTTCTCACCAACGCGCACGCGCTATTGAAAGAACGGCCCGAACTGCTGGAGCGGCTGCGCCGCCGTTTCTCGCATCTGATGATCGACGAATTCCAAGACACGAACCTGCTGCAATACGAGGTGGTCAAAATGATCGCCGCCCCGCGCAACAATCTGATGGTCGTCGGCGATGACGATCAGACCATCTATTCGTTCAACGGCGCGCGCAGCGAATTCATTCTCGAATTCGAAAAGCTGTATCCGAAAGCCCGCGTCATCACGCTCGATATCAATTACCGCTCCGTGCCGTCCATCGTCGGATTGGGCAACGAGGTGATTCGGCACAATAAAATGCGGCGCGACAAAACGCTGCGAGCTGCTCATAACGGAGCCGTGCTGCCTGCCTATATGCGGCCGGATTCGGCCGACGACGAGGCGGGACAAGTCATCGCCTTCATCCAACGCGAAGTGAACGCCGGGCGCCGCGAGTACGGCGATTTCGCCATTCTCTACCGCTCGTCGAGCACCAACCGCGCCGTGCTGGAACAGCTCGTCATGAAAGACATTCCGCATATCGACTACGGCGACGGGCGCCTGCTGTACGAGCATTGGCTGGTCAAGCCCGTATTGGACCATATGCGTTTGTCCATCAACCGCCGCGATTTCGACGCCATGGCGAGCGTGCTGCCGACCTTATATATCGCAAGGGATAAAGGCCTGACCCATATCCAGACCACGGACGCGGCGCGTCCCAAAAAAGGACCGCTCGTCCATCTGCTGACGCTGCCCGGCTTGAAGGACTTCCAGCTCGAAAAGATCCGCCAGCGCCTGGAAATGATCCGCTCACTCAAAGGCCTTGTCCCTGCCGCCGCGATCACCCAGATCCGCAAGAGTTTCTACGACGCCTACATCCAAGCCGGCGAGCATAGCGAACAGACCTCGCACCGCGAAATGCTCAAGGAAATGCTCGACGAACTGGAAACGTCCGCCGGACGCTTCGATTCCATCGTCTCCTTCCTGGCTTTCGTCGACGACATGCTGCTGCGCAACCAACAGACCGCCGCCGTGAAGTCGCAAGCTCAGGGCAACCGCGTGGCCCTGATGACCATTCACAAGTCCAAAGGCCTGGAGTTCCCGGCCGTCTTCCTGATCGGCGCTTCCGAAGGCACGCTGCCGCATTCCTCGGCGCTCGGAGCCGATTCGCTGCGCGACACCCGCGTCGGCTTGGAGGGCGAAGCCAGCTATACCGAAGCGCTCGAAGAAGAACGCAGACTCGCCTACGTCGCCGTCACCCGCGCCAAAGAGCAGCTATTCGTCAGCTCCCCGGCTTTGCAGCGCGGCAAAAAAGCCGCCGTCTCGCGCTTCCTCCTGTCCGCGTTCGGCCAGGACACCACGGCTTCGGACGCCGCGGCGCGCGCCGAACACGGCAACCGCCGAAGCGTCCCGGACCCGACCCGCTTCGGCAAAGTCCGCACCGGACGTTACGGCAGTTCGAACGCTTCTTCGAACGCGGGAAGCTCGCCGTCCGGCGGCTCGGCAGCGGCCGCCGGACGGACGCAAAGCGTCCCCGTCTGGATGTGCACCGCCGGCTCCTGCGTCGCTTGGACCCGCATCATGCACAGCAAAGACATGGCCGCCGCGCACAAGCCGTGTCCGTTATGCGGCTCACCTATGAAAAAAGGCCGCAAAGACGTCCCGGTTTGATAGTAATCCTTAATCCGACACCGCAGCGAATACGGAGCTTGCATGCCCCGCATACGCCGACCAAGCAACGGCATGCCTTTGCATGCCTCATCGACTCGCGACAAAAAAGGAGATCCAAGCCGTATCACGGCCCGGATCTCCTTTTTGTTATTTTTTCGGATGCGTATCGAACTTATACGTCCAGAACTTCTCGCTGGCAAAACGTTCCCGGATCGTCGGATGGTTCGCAGGCAGGCCTTCGAATACGGGATCGGTATGAAACTGTGATTTATGCGCCTTGATCGATCCGATCTTTTGTTCCAGGAACAAAGTGATGTCGACATGAACATCGGCCGGACCGAGTGCACGCTCATGGCCTTTTGCAAAAGCGACCACATGCACTTTCGGGCGATCCTTGGGCTTCATCGCTTCGACGACGCGCACCACGGCGGCACCGCAGGCGTCATGATCGGGATGAACGCTGTACTCGGGATGGAAAGTGAGAATCAGCGACGGATTCAGTTCCTCGATCAGCTCGCGCAGCTTGCCGTCGAGCAGCTCGCGATCTTCGAATTCGATCATTTTGTCGTGAAAGCCCAATGTGCGGACATCCGTGATACCGATCGCCGCGCACGAAGCCTCAAGCTCGCCGCGGCGCACGGTCGGCAAAGTCACGCGATTCGCGAACGGCGGATTGCCAAGGTTGCGGCCGAGCTGGCCCATGGTCAAGCAGGCATACGTGACCGGCGTGCCGTTATGCAAGTGATAAGCGGCTGTACCGGATACGGTATAAGATTCATCGTCGGGATGGGGAAAAACAATCAAAACATGACGTTCCACGGGTATACCCGCTCCTTTCCTGATGCGGTGCAAGCCGCCTTGTTGGAAATCATTGAATACGTAAAGATTTAAAAAGGCTCGGGGCTCAGCATCAGGCTGACGACCAGTTTGCCGTCATTATCGTTACCGGCAAGAATGGCTCTTTCCGGCTCGGTTTCTTCGTAATGAGTCAGTCCTTCGGCATAGATCCAGCCTTCGGGCATTTTCAGGCCGACCCGGTACGGGCCGACACCGGAGATCGAACCATTCGAGTAGCTGACTTTGACGTTGCGGATCAGGTTCGAAGCGACGAGCTTCGACCGATCTTTCTCGAATGTATAGGCGCCGTTGGTCAGCTCAAGATGCAGATAAAGCTCTTGGTTTTTCAGCTTGTCGAGCAGCTCTTGAACGGCTTGCGGTTGAATCGGCAGCATCGGAGTCTTCCCTTCGGTTTAAGATTTACTAAAAGTAACTTTAATTATAGTACAGGATGTCGATCGGGACAATGAAGAGGAGGTTTTGAGCAGGCGAAAAAGAAGGAATAGCTTCTTGGGCGACGCAGTTTGTCGCAGGAAGGTCCTGTTCGGTAGGGCAACGCAGGGCTACGGGGAAAATTCCAGCATATGCTTCCGAAGTGCATTTCTTCGAAATGTTTCACAAAACGATTCTTCACCGTAACGTGTCCTTGACAGCTGTTGACTCAAAATAGAAAACAAGCCGCATCTCCGATATCGTGGGATTCTCGAAATCTACACGAAAAAGAGAGCGGCTTGCTTTCTAGATTTTAAATCAATATCTATTTTAAAAATCCTATTTTATTTTCAACCTAATTCTCTTCTAAACAAAGCAGCGAATCCGACTCAATAATCCATATTCAATCAATTGTATAAATCAACCAATTATTATCAGTATCCTTGCGTATCGCGTAAAGCATTCTGAGATCTTCAATCTTATCTAAAGAAGTATCCAATCGCTGACCTAAAACAATAATCAGAAACTGGTTTTGAACAGAGGAATCTTTTTCGAAACTTTCAATATTGGTAAACTTATATTTGAACTTGCCGTCTAAATACCAACTCATATCATTAGCAAGTTTTTCGTTAGCAAATCCCGATTGATATAAGGCAGAATCATGCGTGACAAGTGCATTTAAATTGTTTTCAAGTGCACGAAGAGCTGGAACGTCTTCCTCTTCTAATTGTGACTCAAACATTTTCAAGTCGACTGTTGTTCCGGATTTGAAGTTCCTATCGGTTTTCTTATTCTCTTCGACTTGATCCGCAGCTTCTTGCGAAGTTTTAGCACTTATAGTTGACAAGTCTTGCTGCATATTTGATTGACTTGATACATCTGTATTTTCACTACAAGCTGCAAGCAAAGCTAAACAAACAATAAATAATGATACCGTGAAGGTTTTTCTCATTGATACACCACCTTTTGTAAGTTATACATGCAGACGACTCAAAATATCTTTAAGTTTCGCTGAAATTAAAAAAGGAGAATCCAAGTAGGATTCTCCCAGATTATTGACAAAAGCGATTGGGAATAAAGGAAGCTAGGAATTCGGGTCCGAATCGCTGACTTTCGCTCTGCCTCCGGCGGCGGAGGTCTTGGAGTCGATGACGAAGTCCTGAGCGGCATCGGTAGACGACGGCGTCGGAAGTTCAGCAGCGACGGGCGCCAAGCTTGCGGGTATGGAAGCAGACGCTTCATCGACTTTGAAACGACTGATCATATGCTCTAAATCGGCCGACATGCTCTCCAGCTCGGCGGCCGAGTTTTTCATGCGATCAATCGCGGTCAGTTGGCCGCCGGCGGCTTCCTCGATACCGACAAAGTGCTCGGAGGTGATGCGGGATGCTTTTTCCATCAACTCGGCAGCGGCTGTCGCTTGTTGCGCTCCCGCCGCAGTCTGTTCGGAAACGGCCGAGATTTCCTGCAACTGCTCGGCGATCCGCTCTACGGAAGCCAGGATACCGCTGAAAGAATCGCCGGTGCGTTTGACCACGCCTGCCGCTTCGTCGATCTTGCCTGCTTGAACGCGAACGCCCTCGACGGCTTCGTGCGTTTCGCCGATGATTCCGGTGACGATCACGGCTACGTCCGAAGCGGACTTGGCGGTCTGCTCGGCCAGCTTGCGAACTTCGTCCGCCACGACGGCGAAGCCGCGGCCGTGTTCGCCGGCTCTTGCCGCTTCGATCGAAGCATTGAGCGCAAGCAGGTTCGTCTGCGACGAAATGGACTGAATCTCGCCCACGATCTCGCCGATTCGGCTGGAATGCTCATTCAAGCGTTCTACGCGAGATTTCGTTTCGTCCGAGGAAGCCTGCACCGCTTCCATCTGACCCAACGCGCCGACGACGAACTCTCCGCCGTTTTTCGCGGTCTCCGAAGCTTCCTGAGCCGCTCCTGCCACCACATTAAGCGCGTCGGCAATATGCTGGATGCCCCCCCTGACCTCGCCCAGAGCCCTGGAGTTTTCTTCGCTTAGGCGAGCCTGCTCCCTCATGCGTTCGCCGGCTTCCCCCAGATGGGAAGCCATCTGTTCGCTGGCTGCCGCCCATTCTTCAGCGCTGCCCGACAAAGCTTCGGCCGAGCGACGCGTATCCCGAGTTCCCGAGCGCACGCCGAGAATCATGCCGCTCATCGCGTCCAGCATGGAACGGAACGCCTTGGACAAGCGGCCGATCTCATCTTTGCGCGCATCGGTAATCTCCAACGTCAGGTCGCCTGCTTCCACGCCGCGCATCTCGCCGGTCAGCTTACGCAGCGGCGCGACGATCATGCGCGAAACAAGATAGAGAACAAGCAAAGAGAGAGCCAGGACGATCCCGCCGATCAGCAGGGCCTGATTGCGGTTATGATCCATTTGCGCCTGAATGGACGTCGCGTCGAAATCGGCACCCAGCACGCCGAGAATCCTGCCGTCCGCGTCTTTGATCGGCACGTAGGAAGTGAGCGTCGTGCCGTAATCGTCCTCCGTCGTCAAGCTGCCGATTTGCGCTTCCCCGGTCGCGAAGGCAGCTTCAAGCTCCGGATTAATTTCTTCCTCCACAGCTCCGAGCGCGGACATTTCTTCCGCGGCCGCATCTGCTGGAGCGCCGTCAACCGCATAGAAATACTGCGGGTTCCCGTCGTTGTCGCGCATGTTCATCGTATACAGATATTTTAGACGATTGGCTTCGCGAAGTTCGTTCAGCGTTTTGCGCAGTTGAAAATAATACGCGGTAGCGCCGCTATCGGGCGTGATCTTGCCATAAGCGTCAGTATCGATCTCTCTAGTCGCATATTCCGCTATGCTCTCCGCCTGTTCGCCTACCGACTCGACGAGGAGACGGGATGAAGACCTGTACATGCTGTAACCCAATACGACTTCCGACGCGATAATCAAAACAGAAAAAACCAACATGATCTTCAACTGCAAACTTTTCAACTTGCTTCGCCTCGCAATCCTGAACTTGAACGCCGAAGAGGAGAGCCCTCTTTCTATCTTGATAAGTTTAGGCGATCGGCTTATGCGTTTCAATCAATTTTTGGGATAAAAATCTTACATTTCGCATATTTTTTTGTTTTTTCTTTAAAATCAAGTCGACTTTATTGACATCCTCTAAGCACTTAAACCCGAATATCTACTCAAAAAAAGCCGCGCTCTTTAAAAGAGCGCGGCTTTTGATTCTCTTTGAAAAACAATAACGGTATCCCGCCCGACAATGATTAGTTGTTGAGCGTAAAGTCGTTGGAAGCCGGAGACAGCGCATTGGCCGTCGCTTGTTGGCCGTTCGAGAGCGACAGCACGTATGCCCGGTACTGCGTATTGGCTTGCAAAGCGTTGCCGTAAATATCCGTGTCTCCGCTGTTCAGGCTGAACGAAGCCGAACCGTTCGAAGACTTGGAGTAAACCTCCGAAGCATTGTTCGCGACAGAAGCCGTAAAGTTCGGAACATCGGAAGTGCGTACCAGCAGGACGCGGTAACCCGTGATACCGGAGGCATTGGCCGGCGGCGCGAAGTTGACCGTCACGGTCGGGCCGTTCGTCGTTACGCCTACGGAAGCTACCGGCTGAACCGCCGCTTCGCTGAGCGAAATTTCGGCCGAACCGTTCGACAGCGAATTGCTTCCGCTGCCCGATACGGTCAAGACGTAGATGCGGTATTTGCCGCCTGTCGTGATTGCGTTGCCGAAGACGTCACGGCTGTTGGCATCGAACGACTGGCGAATTTGACCCGTTCCCGCTTTCGAGACCGTTACGTAATTCGAAGTCGCGTTGGCGTCGGCCAGCGAATAAGAGCCGGAACGATCCGAAGGCACGGCCAGCAGACGGTACTCGGAAACGTTCTCTTCGTTCGAAGAACGCGTGAACGTCGCTTCGATATCGCTCGCGTTGCCTCTTGCGCCGCTTACCGTAGCCGCTACGTTGCTGGCGCCGGATACGCCCGAGTTGCTCGACAGCGACACCGCGTTCGATACGCCCGACAGCGCGTAGTTCGAGTTATTGTTGGAAGAACTTGTCGAGCCTACCGACAGCACGAACACGCGGTAGCTGACTCCGCTGCGGATCGGCTCACCGTTCACGTCGCGCGTCGAAGCGCTCAGGAACTGGCTTTGATTCGCTCCGGTTTTCGATACGGCCGTATAGTTTGCGGACGGCACGTTGATTGCCGAAGACAGGTTGAAGCTGCCCGCGCTGCCCGATTTCACGACCAGGATACGGTACTGCGACAAGCTGCTTTCGTCGGAAGCGCGACCGAACGTGACGAGCAGGTCGCGTCCGTCCCCGTTGTCGCCGGCGTCGCTAAGCGACGGCGTGGATGCCGCGCCCACGCTGTAGTTGCCCGACAGCGTGATCGCTTGCGAAGCATTCGACAGCACGTTCGTGCTCGAAGAAGTGCCGGAACCGACGGTCAATACGTACACGCGGTAAGGAACGCCGTTGCGGATCGCGTCGCCGTCCGTATCGCGTGCTCCGTTCGTCAGCGATTGCGCGATGTTCGAACCGGTTTTGTTGATCGTCGTGTAGTTCGCGCTGGATACGCCGTTCGCCGTATTCACGTTGAACGAAGACGATTTGGAATCTTTGACGACCATGACCCGGTATTGGCTGACCAGCGATTCGTTGGTCGCCCGGTTGAAGTTTACGCGAAGGTCGCGTCCGTCGCCGTAGTCGCTCACGTCGCTTGCCGACACGGCAGTAGCCGACACGTCGGATCCGGCCGTCGCCAACGTCACCGAAGACGAAGGAGCCGACAGCGTGTTGTTCGACGCTACGTTGCTCGTGCTGGTCGCAAGAACGAATACGGTATAAGGAACGCCGTTTTGGATCAGATCGCCCGCGGTATCGCGAGACTGCGCGTTCAGCGTCACGCTAGGCGCGGCGGCACCTTTCGCGACCGTCGTCGAGTTTTGCGCGTTCACTCCGTTAGCCGCATTCAGGTTGAACGAAGCCGCGTCTCTCGTTTTCACGACAAAGACTTTGTAACCCGACACGCGGGATTCGTCTTGAGCTTTCGCGAACGATACCGTGAGGTCGCGTCCGTCTCCGTAATCCGCCGTATCCGTCGCTTTGACCGCAGTCGGGGTAACCGATCCGGCCGACGTGCCGCTCAACGTTACGGCCGCCGAAGGAGAAGACAGAACCGTTTCGCCCGTCGCATAGCGGTTGCCTACCGCAAGCACGAAGATTTGGTACGATTGGCCGGAAGCCAAAGCTTGACCGTCCGAATCTTTTGCCTGCGCGCTGAGCGAGATGGATTGGTTCGATCCGGTCGGAAGCGCGGTCGTGTAGCTCGAGTTCCATGCTTTGGAAGCATTGAACGCGGAAGCGCTGCCCGACTTGACGGCGTATACGCGGTAATGGTCCACGTAGGATTCATCCGCCGATTTGGCGAAGTTCACTTGAATGTCGCGGCCGTCTCCGTACTGCCCCAAGCTGCGAGCCGTTACGGAAGAAGGCGCTTGAAGATCTTTGGTCGTGGTGATCTGAACGCTTTTGCTCGCCGCGTTCCATCGCACCTCTTGTCCGAGCGACTCGCCGATGAATCTGAGCGGCACGACCGTGTTGCCTTTGATCGCGCGGGCCGGCACGTCGAGCGTCACCGATTGGCCGTTGACCGTCGCCGCTTTGGAACCGATCTTCAACATCACGGTATTGCTGCCTTTGTATGCCGTGATCGTTTGGGTCTTTTGATTCCATACGACTCTGGCGTTAAGTTCCTCGAAAATGCCGCGCAGCGGTACCAACGTGGTGTTGCTCTGAATGACCGGGGCTTGGCGGGTCACCAATTCTACCCCGTCGACGTAAATTTTAATATTCGTTGCCGCGTCTGCCGAATAGGGGAGGGCCGCAGGCATAAGAAGCGCTCCGGCAAGCAAAGCCGCACTGATTTTTTTCATGTTCTTCTTTTTCATGATCTTAAATTCTCCTTTCCGAAACCTTCGGTTGGATTTTGAAATATTTTGAAGTTCATTGGGAAACCTATTTCTCTATACTCCTAATATTTGACGCATGAAACATGAAAAAGGTTGCTTTCGTCTCCGAATTTTTCCCAAAGCAATTGGTAAAGCGTCATCTAAACGCACGTCGTTCAAGGGTTTATTACGAAAATAAATTATAAAAAAAGCTTGACGATACGCCGGATTTCGCGTTCGAAAAGCTTCTTCGACATCTTTTTTTCGATAAAATTGTTCTAATCTTCAGATCAGTTGTATCAGCGACAATACGACACCGACCAAGAATCCGCAGACCGCGCCGTTCACGCGAATCCATTGCAAATCCTGTCCGATTTTTTCCTCCAACAATTCCACGAGCTGCTTGTCGTCCATCCGGTCCACGTTGTCCCGAACCAGTTGGCCGATCCGATAGTGGTTTTGCTCGGCGATCTGAACGATGGCGCCTCGCGTCTTGTCTTCCCACATCTGGATACGCTCCGGCTCCGACGCCATGTTCCGCATCACGGCAGCATACAAGCGAAATACGATCCGGCCGCCTTTGGCACGCTCTTCGGCCGTCTTTGCGAGCGCAAATTCCCGCATTTTCTCCAGATTGTTCAGAATGAATGCCTCCGTCGCCTGTTCATGCAGCACCTCGAGCACCTGCCCGCGTACGTACTCCAGTTTCTCTTCGTCTCCGGCGGCTTCGAACAACTTCACGCGTACCTCGCGCAAAATCGCCAGCCGCTGTTCGCCGTAAGGGTCCAGCAAAGAATCCACGCCTGCCACCAGCATGGTCTGGATCATCGAACCGAGCTTGTCCTCGTTGACCATCCCCGCAAACGCCTGAAAAGCAAATCCGGTAAACCCGCCGACTTTGGCATTCGAGAGCTGGTTCATCGCCAATGCGCCCATCGTATCTTTCGTTTCCGGCCGCTGCGCCCAGGCTTTGGCTTCGTTCAGCGCGTAATCGAACAACTTGATCTCGTAACCGTCGTTCAGCACCTTGGTCAGCGCGCGATCCGCCAGACCTGCCGCGTCGACGCCGCGAATATAATTTGCCGCCGCGTCGCGTACCGGCTCCACCGCCTTTTCGAGCGGAAGCTTCGCAATCGTCTCTGCCGCGAAGTCCAGCACCTGTTGACGCGTACGCTTGCGGGCAACCACGCGGGTCAGCATTTGCGCAGCCGCTTGAATCAGGTTCAGCTTGCGCAGCTGTTCCGTGATACTTTCTTTGTTGAGCAGTTGCGTTTCCATGGCAGAAACCAACGAGTCCACGATCCGCCCTTTATTTTTCAGCAACAAGGACGTATGCGGAATTCGAAGTCCGAGCGGATGCCGGAACAGCGCGGTGACCGCGAACCAGTCCGCCAATCCGCCGACCAAACCGGCTTCGAAGCCTCCGATCAACAGGAAGGTCCAGTTATTCTCGGGTAAAAACAGACATCCCACAAACCCCGCGGCCATCACGATAAGTGAGATTCCGGCCAAATTTCTCGATCCCACGTTCATCTCCCCTTGCTTCAATGTAAAAAAACGTCACACTTTCTTCTTCATTTTAGTACAGCACCTGATTGAAACGCAAAAAACAGCTGTAAATCAGTAGTAGGAAAGTCCGGCGTCCCCATGCAGCGGGTCACGGCGAAAGGATGGGAGACTCAGATGGACAATATCGTATTCATTACCTTCAAACAGGAAAAGCCGCTTCTAAACGTGCTGGATCGTTTCAATGAAAACCCGATCACCGATGATTACTCCGTGATGCAGGCTGCCGTATTGCGCAAGATATCGGGTAAAATCGTACGCGAACGCAGCTGCGATTTCGGCGAAGACGAGGCCGGAACCCGACATTTGACGAATGATCTGATCGATTCGATCGTCTCGGTCATGTCCGGTCCGATCGGCAATTTGATCGGCGGCTATACCGGACCGCTGCTGGATGCCGAACTCAACGCCAGACAGATCGTGGAGGACTCCGGCATGCTCGAAGCCATCGCGGCCAAGCTCAACGAGAACGAATGGGCGCTGCTTGCTCTGGTCCGCGAACACAACGAAATCAGCCTCAGCAGCCGACTCAACACGCTCGGTGCCAGCGCCGCCGTACGCAAGGATGCCGCCCTAGTCGCTTATGAGGTGATGAACGCGCGTGCGATTCGCGGCGAATGGGAGGAACGTAACGGGGCTTTCGATATTGAAGCGGCAGACGATGCCTTGAAAGAAAGCATTCGAGCCGAACTGCGCGAGCGTGCCAAGCGCAATTCTTTCGAGCAGGAACAATCTATTCGCGACCGCCTGAGCGGCGACTTTGATTACTTGCAAAACAAAACCGTCGCGCGCGAAGCGCAGAGCCGCACTCCTTCAGCCGACAGATAACAACAAGCTGCCGCATCCCTATCGGTCTTTAGGCTCAATTCGCTGCATCTTCCCCTGTCTAACGCTTCAAATCAAGCCCTTTTTCACGAATTTGTGGAAGCTTGGTTTATAATAGGCAACACGCGGCGGAACTAAAAAGCTGCTAATCGTTGCACATACATAGAGGAGGTTGTTTAATCATGAAAAAATGGTGGTCCTTGTCCCTCTCCCTCGCGCTGATCGGTTCCGCGGTCCTTCCGTTTTCCGCCTTTGCCGCAGAAACCGCGCCTTCCCAACAGCAACCTGCCGAAACAGCCCCTGCCGCGACGGAAGAGCTGACTCCGGCCATGGTCGCGGCGCTTGATTACTCCGACGCTCTTGAAGACATCATTCAATATGAAGACAAAGCCGCTGACGCTTTCAATTCGGTCGGCATGGTCTCCGCATCCAATCGTAAAGCCGTCTACTCCACGCTGAACAACGTCATCGTGCCGAACTACAGCAAATTTTATTACCATTTGAAACAAATCAAGCCGTCCAACAAAGAAATAACCAAGCTGCATAACTATTATTTGCAAGGTGCCGCACTTCAACTCGAAGGCATGCAGCTGATCAAAAAGTCGCTCTACGGCGCCAAAATCAACTGGACGACCTACAATCAAGGCCAGGCGAAACTGAAGTCCGGCAAAGCCAAAATCGACCTATTCATTAACGGCTTCGAAAAGTATATGGACAAACTCCAATAATGAAATGATTTCATGGGCAAATGATAAATGATTTTGTACTTGTATTTTATATTTCCCCTGTACCTTACAAAAACGGCAGCCGCCATTGCGGCCTGCCGTTTTTGTCGAGCAACTCCAACGTAGCCGGAAGCGAGAAGACGGAGAGAGAAATTCAGTGCAGGAGCGATAGCGTTCGCCTTTGAAATCGGGAAAATACAAATAAAACTTCAATCCTTTTTCCCGATTTCAACACGCGACCGAAACGAATTTCTCTCGCAGTCTTCTCGCTTCCCGCACCCGGTAAACTTTCTCGACGTTTCAGGCAGACCACAATCGCCTGCTTTTCCTCATCACCTCTTCAATTTTTGTCGAACTTTACCGAAATATAGCGATATACAGTGTTTTATCATCATTCTTGCGTATAATTTATTGCAATTATGTTGCTCGAAATATAAAATGCTAGGAGAATATGATTTTTTATTGAAGAAAGGATCGGTACTGCGATGGATCAACAACGCTTTACGCTTGATTCCCACCTCTGCTTCTCCCTATATGCCTGCTCACGGGCCATTTTCCGGATGTATCGGCCTTTGCTTGACGAGCTGAATTTGACGTATCCTCAATACTTGGTCCTTCTTGTACTGTGGGATCGTCAAGAGAGCAGCATCAAAGAATTGAGTCAAGTTCTCAGTCTAGATTCCGGTACGCTGACTCCCATGTTGAAGCGGATGGAAGCTTCGGGCTTGCTCGAACGCAGCCGGTCGCTGGAAGACGAACGCATCGTGACGGTGCGCATCACGGAAAAAGGTTTGGAGCTTCAAGATCGCGCCAGCTGCATCCCTGCTTCCCTGGTTGAATCCAGCGGTCTTGACATCAATCAGATCGATATGTTGAACGAAACGATTCGAACGCTGATGTCCAGCGTTGACAACTATCGTTAGCACCTTGTCGGCGCTAAAGGTATTGGCCGTACTCTGACAGTTTGAGCTTCGTGCGCGACACGCTATTCGAAGTCTGTCTTATGCAGCCGATCGTTCCCATGAACGATCGGCTTTTACTTTCCGGACTTCCGTTCGCACGGAAATCCATTTCATGTAATCACAGCGGCAATTCTATCCGATAACAAGAATGAACCCTGTTTTCGCCTCGGGTTTGATCGCGGCCCGAAGCAAAGTTTTTCAAGAAATGAGGAATCTCAATGACCGAATACCGGCGCTTCTTACGCCGGCTCGTGCGCAATTATATCATCGGGTCGGTACTGGCCGTTCTCTGCCTCGGAGGGGCCGTCATGTCGTCAGCGCTCAAGCTGCCGATTGGAGGGTTTAGTTATCTCTTCGTCGTGCTTTTCATCTCCTTCCTGTCCATGATGTCCATGGAACTGTTCACGTTCGCGAGACAGGTTCGACCGATCCGAGGACTTTTTTTGAAAGAAAAGCCTACGATTGACGACATCCGGAATGCCTATGTGCAGATCCACCGGCTCCCGTCCTTGTCGGTACTTCGCATTATGGGCCCGCATCTGCTGGGTTTGTCTATTCCGGCCATCTTGCTAACCCTGCTGTTCATGCATATCGGCTGGGTCGACCTGCCGGTCTATTACATCGGCATCGCCGCTTCGGGCGCTGTTCTGGTGGCGGGCATGCATGCTCTGATCGAATACTTTTTGACGGATCAGGCGATTCGTCCCCTGCTCAAATACGTGAGCGAAATGGGCGAACGCGAATACGGGATCAGCGTCTCCCTGGACGGCCGGGTCATCGTCTCGACGCAGCGCAAGTTCCAGCTCAGCGCGTTTTCGATCGGCACTTTTCCGTTGTTCTTTTTCGTTTTGGCTACTCAAATCCGCCTGAGCGTTACCGGTTCTCCCCTGATCCAAGATTACTGGCAGTGGGCCTCGCTCATTCTGGTATTCGGCATTCTGTTTTCGTCGTTCGGCGCATGGCTGCTCAGCCGCAGCGTCCGTCAACCGATCGGCAATTTGGAAAAGGCTCTCCGCGCCGTTCAGACCGGAGATCTCGAAGTACGCGCTTCCGACCTGTACTCCGATGAATTTTCCAGGCTTGTCGCCGGTTTTAACCACATGGTGCAGGGATTATCCCAGCGTCAACGCGTCAACGAACAATTGCTGCAAAGCTATTTCTCGACCTTGGCCGCCGCGCTCGATGCCCGGGATACGTACACCGCGGGTCACTCGCAGCGCGTCGCCGAATATTCGCTCCTGATCGGCCGCGGCGCAGGACTCGGACGCGAAGAACTTGACCTGCTGAACAAAAGCGCGCTGCTGCACGATATCGGCAAGATCGGCGTCCGCGACAGCGTGCTGCTCAAAGACGGCCGGCTGACCGACGAAGAGTTCGAGCAGATCAAGAAGCATCCGGCGCTCGGCGAGGAAATCCTGAAGCAGATCGAGCCTGTCGAGATGATGGCTCCCCTGCTGCCCGGCGTACGTTCGCACCACGAGCGCTATGACGGCCGAGGCTATCCCGACGGGCTTGCCGGAACCGACATTCCGAAGCTGGGCCGCATCATCGCCGTAGCCGACGCATTCGATGCCATGACGTCGGACCGTCCTTACCGCAGCGGCATGCCGCTGGAGAAGGCGATCTCGATCATCTCCGAAGGCAAAGGCACGCAGTGGGACCCTTATTACGCGCAAATCTTCGTCGACGCCTTTTACCAAGGAAAAGAAAAGCCAGAAACGCCGCCGTCGGAGCCGGAACGGTTCCGTGCGGAAGCCTGAGTTTCCCGCTGACGCATTCCGTCGAATCCAGACCTGCCTTTTCGTTATCCGTACAAAAAAACCGCGCCGGACGCCGCCCTCACAGGGCAAAAGCGTTCAGCGCGGTTTTGATTTGCTGCGGCGGCAGCGGTTCGTACAGATCGTCCCAGTCGTAAATCATCTGCAAATACGAACGGTAAACGAGAAAAGCGATCACTTTCGGCTCAAGCCGGAACGTCTCGCCGGATTCGATATGCCGCTTTACCAAAGCCTCGATATGAAAAACGATTCCTTCTTCCAACGCTTTGCGCATCTCCAACACGCCGTGCGCACCCGATTGCCGGGCTTCCCTGTAAATGCCGACCAGCAAACGGTGGCGGGACCGCAGCGCGATCATCGCGTCGAAGGTCCGGTCGATGTCTTCGCCGAACGGCTGCCCCGGCACGCAAACGCGATCGGATTCGGCCAGTAGTTCTTCCAGCAAATCCTCCACGATCGCCCGAAGCAAAGCCTCTTTATTTTCAAAACAATCATAAATCGAGCTTTTGCTCACGTGCGCGGCTTTGGCTATGCTCTCGATCGTCGTTCCCCGAAAGCCGAAGCGCTCGAAGCAGAGCATCGCGCCTTCGAGAATGCGACGTCGTTTCTTTTCCATCTTGGCCCCTCCTCTTTCTCTATCCCTCGCTTCTATCGTAATCGGTTTTCATGCAAAAAAGCTTCCCGGCAAAGCGATGTTCTCGCTCGCGGGAAGCTTTGTTCAACATATTGTCATATGCGTCGCGGCCGCCCGCGACGGCTTTACGCTTTGGCAGGCGCTTGATTCGGCACCATGCCTTCTTGTTCTTCTTCGATGCCCGTTTTAATTTTTTTGCTGCTGAACAAGAATACCGCCAGCGCAAGCAGGATGAACACGACGCCGAAGATCGCGACATGTCCGAGCTGCGCCCAGAAGTAACCCCAATCGTTGCCCAGCGATACCGCTTCGCGCAGGGCGCGAATGCCGTAGGTCGCAGGCAGGAACGGATTGATCGCCTGGAAGAAGTCCGGCGTCAATACTTTCGGGAACGTGCCCGCGCTGCCGCCGATCTGCATCAGCAGGATCAGGAAAGCGATGAATTGGCCGACCTTGCCGAGCGCCGCGAACAGGAAGAACAGCAGGGACAAGAATGTCAGACTGAGCGTGAACGTAATGGCGTAGAAGTGCCATAAGCTCTGCACTTGAAGTCCGACGAAGCCGATCAGCACCGCGTCCAGGATCGCCGATTGCAGAATCGCCATGAACAAGATGATGCTGAATTTGCTCCAGAACCATGCCAGTCCCGAGCGAGGCCGGATTTGCGGCGTTTTGAGCGGGTAGACCGACGAGAACATGAGCGCGCCCGCGAATAGGGCAATCGACATCATGTAAGGCGCCAAGCCTTCGCCGTACTCCGTCACGTCGTGTACGTCGGAATGCTGAAGCTCCGTCGGCTGCGCGAACATGTCGTACGTTTTGTCGTCCGAGCTGACGTCGCCGGCTTTTTCCACGCCGTCGGTCAGGGAGGTGTACAGTTCGTTCGTGCCGTCTTTCAGATCGCCGACGCCGTTGTTCAGCGTAACCGATCCGTCCGCCAATTGATCGGCTCCGTCTCTCAGCTCGCCTGTCGCGCTGCCGAGTTTGCCGATGCCGGTAACCAGTTGGCTGCCTCCGTCTTTCAATTGGCCGAGTCCGCTCACCAGGCTGCTCGAACCGGTTTGCAGTTTGTCCGCTCCGGAAACGAGGCTTTGCGAGCCGTCTTGCAGTTGACCTGCGCCGCTCACCAGACTGGAGGAACCGTCCTTCAATTGGTCGGCTCCGCTTACCAGGCCGGACGATCCGGCCTTCAATTGATCGGCTCCGCTCACCAGACTGCCTGCGCCGTCAGCCAACTTTTTCGAACCGGCTTCGGCTTCGCCGATCTTGGTTGCCAACGTGCCGAGGCCGTCCGTCACTTGTTTTTGTCCGTCGACCAGACTGGACGAGCCTTGCAGCAATTGATCTTGACCGGTTGCCAGTTGGCCCACCGCCGATTGAATCTGCTGCGCGCCTTCGTTGAGTTGCGCCACGCTCGAAGCCAATTGATCCAATTGGCCGAGCGACTGTTGCAGCCCCGAAGCAGAATCGCCGCCTGACGCCGTATCATTGCCGGAAGCCGAGGCTCCCGCCGCCATCATCGCCAGCAGCTTTTGCTTCTCCGCATCCGGAATAGTGGAGCTGCCTTGAATATACGCGGCCATCGCTTCCTGCTGCTCTTTGATCGAAGCCGCTTTTTGCTGAAGCTGCTGCTGCGCCGCTCCCAGACCGTCGACCGCCGCCGAAGCTTGCGTACCCAGCCCTTGAACCGCTTCGTTGAGCTGCGCCATGCCTGCCGTGAACGGCGTAAGCTGTTCTTGCAGTTGGTTCAGGCCGGCGCTCGATTGCCCCAGTCCCTGATTCAGCTGCTCGGCTCCGCTTTGAAGCTTCTGCGAACCGCCCGACAGCGTAGTCGCGCCGTCCTTTAACTGCGTCAGACCTTGATCGAGCTGCACGGCTCCGCTTTGCAGGCTGCCTGCTCCGCTTTGAAGCGTGCCCAGACCGTCATCGAGCTTCTGCGCTCCGGTCGACAAGGTACCGAGACCGTTATCCAACTTCTGCGCTCCGGCGGACAATGTGCCTAATCCGTCATTCAACTTGGCAGCACCGCCGGACAGCGTGCCCAGACCGTTATTTAACTGCACGGCGCCTGTCGTCGCACTGGCGATCCCGGTGCTGAGCGTGCCCGCGCCCGTTTTCAGATCGCCGACGCCTTCTTGGAAGGTGACGCTGTTCGCGGCCAACTTTTTGAGGTTATCGGCCAGCTTCTGCGAACCGTCCGCCAAATCGGCAGCGCCGTCGTCGAGCTTCTTGGCTCCGTCGTCCGCATCCTTCAATCCGTCCACCAATTCGGTCAGGCTTTTGAATACGGTCGTCGCGTACTCCTTCGTCACCTGCTCCGCGATCTCCTGATTGACTTCCTTGATCGCCGACTTGGCGATTTGCGCGGAAGAATAACCCATGCCGGAGTTGGTGTAATACTGAATATTCATCTTCTTGGGATCGTTGTTCAGCAAGGTCGAAGCATTTTCCGAAAAATTCTTCGGCAGCTCGATCACCATAATGTACTTCTCGTCATTCAGCCCGGTAAGAGCCTCTTGCTTGCCTGTCGTGACCCACTGGAACGAGTCGTTATCCTTCAGCCCCTCGACGAAATCCTTGCCGACGTCAAGTCGCTTGCCTTCATATTGCGTGCCTGCGTCTTCGTTAACGACAGCCACGGACAACCGGTCGGTATGACCGTAGGGATTCCAGTACGCCGAAAGGAAGAACAGACCGTACAGGCCCGGCACCAATAACATGGCGATCACGGTGAGCATGGTCATCCGATGCTTCAAAATACTTTTCCACTCTGATTTAAACATTTTCGACGTTAGGCTCCTTTCTTTAAACTGACCAGAAAAACATTTCGGTCATTCGGTACTGATGAGAAGTATATCACATTCGACATATAATTCAACATCTTTTTCATCCTTTTTCAAAAACTTTTCATTGGGGCGAAAAGGTCCTGTTCGTTATGGAAGCTGGGGGGCTGCAGGAGAAATTCGTTTCGGTCGCGTGTTGACTTCGGGAAGCACGATTAGAATTTTATAAGGAAGCTTCCCGAAGTCAAAGGCGAACGCTAGCGCTCCTTCACTGAATTTCTCCCTCCGCCTTATGCTTCGATTACGAGCAAAACCTTTTCGAAAGATGAACGTTTTCTCTTTCTTTTTATCGTAGGGGCGCAAGGCTTAATGTAGAATTTCTTTTACATTAATAAGTTATTTTTCATTTTTTTGAACAATTTCTATTAACGTTGCTTATTCATCTCTACTTTTCCTTCTGAACGGGTGCTATAATTGCCATATGTGGAAAGTCTGATAAACGAGGTGAGTTCCGTTGAACACGGAGACCGATCTGGAGCTAAAATATAAAGTGCTGACCGAACTGCTGCCGGGAATACTATCCAGCGAGACGCCTTCGCAGCTTCTTACGCATGTTTTCGGTTGCGTAAGCAAACATTTTAGCCTGGATCTTTTGTTGAATTATTGGGTGGAGGAGCGGTTTCCGTATCGGCTTCAATTGATCCATCATCGCGGCGTGACGATTGAGGAAGCGAATGCGTTGCTTTCTCTCGATCAAGGACAAACGATTTGTGGGGCCGCGATCAAGTCGATGCAGCCGTATATCTGCGAGCGTTTGCAGGAGACGAATGATTTTCATGGTCGCATTTTGCGACAAATGGGGTTGCAGCGTTATGTATGCTTCCCGATTATCGTGGTGGATGAAACGCGCCCGTTCGCGATCGGGTTCGGTTCGCGCACAAGAGACACTTTCGATCCGACGGAGCTTGAGGTGCTGCATCTGATGGCTTCGCATCTGGTACGGGCTTTTGAACGAATCGGCCGAATCGAAGAGCTGGAACGGCAGAATGCGGCTTTGGCCGAAACGAATCGGTTTCTTTCTTCTTCGGAAAACCGATTTGCCGCCATCTTCGCCGCGAGTCCGCATCCGATGCTGATTACCACGCTTGAGGACCGCGAGATTATCGAAGCGAATGACGCTTTTCTGCTGCTGCTCGGCATCACGCGCCTTCAAATGGACACGCAGTACGGCGAGCTGATTCGCGGCAATGAACTGATGCTTCAGATTCCCGAGCCGGACGAACACTCGACGGTTCCCGAAGGGATCAGCCGCGAAGTGACGTTTACGAACCATGCCGGGGACGAGAGGGCCTGCATTTTGCGCACCGTAAGGCTCGACTTTAACGGCGAGTTGCTGCTGCTCACGATGATTAGCGACCTGACGGAGCATAAGCAGTACGAGCACGAACTTCAGCGCCTGTCCCAGCTGCATCTGGTCGGCGAAGTCGCGGCAGGCATCGGGCACGAGGTTCGCAATCCGATGACGACGGTGCGCGGTTTCCTTCAACTGATGCTCATGCAGGGCAAAAACACACTCGAACCCGCCTATCTTCAGGTCATGATCGAGGAGCTGGACCGCGCCAATCAGATCATCACGGAATTCCTGTCGCTGGCCAAAGACCATATGGTCCAGCTCAAGCGCGAGAATCTGAATGATCTGATCCGCAAAATCCTGCCGCTGATCGAAGCCGATGCTTCCGTCACGGGCAAGATCATCACGACACATCTGACCGATGTCGAGTCGATCGAGATGGATAACAAGCAAATTACGCAGCTGATCCTTAATTTCATCCGCAACGCGCTCGAAGCCACCGGGGAAAACGGCTGGATTCAGCTCAAGACGTATATGCAGGACGGACGCGCCGTACTGGTCATCGAGGACAACGGTCCGGGCATCCCGGCCGACGTCGTCGAACAGATCTGGAAGCCGTTCTATACCACGAAAGAAAACGGCTCCGGTCTCGGCCTTGCCGTCTGCTTCAGCATCGCGAACAAGCACGGCGCTTCGATCGACTTGTCGACAGGCAAGGAAGGTACGGCGTTTTACGTGCGGTTCCGAACAACTTGATCATTCATTAGCCTACTACTCTGTATCACCTCAAATAGTAGGTTTACGTTTGGCCGAAACGCACATGGGTCTAGTGCGTTTCGGACGAGCGTAACCGTACCTTCATCTGATACAGAGTACTAGTTTTTACAACAAGCTGCGTTTGGCGATAACGAAACGGA
>NZ_KK073875.1:2091820-2150929 GCF_000585395.1 Saccharibacillus sacchari DSM 19268
CTTCGGAAAACCGATTTGCCGCCATCTTCGCCGCGAGTCCGCATCCGATGCTGATTACCACGCTTGAGGACCGCGAGATTATCGAAGCGAATGACGCTTTTCTGCTGCTGCTCGGCATCACGCGCCTTCAAATGGACACGCAGTACGGCGAGCTGATTCGCGGCAATGAACTGATGCTTCAGATTCCCGAGCCGGACGAACACTCGACGGTTCCCGAAGGGATCAGCCGCGAAGTGACGTTTACGAACCATGCCGGGGACGAGAGGGCCTGCATTTTGCGCACCGTAAGGCTCGACTTTAACGGCGAGTTGCTGCTGCTCACGATGATTAGCGACCTGACGGAGCATAAGCAGTACGAGCACGAACTTCAGCGCCTGTCCCAGCTGCATCTGGTCGGCGAAGTCGCGGCAGGCATCGGGCACGAGGTTCGCAATCCGATGACGACGGTGCGCGGTTTCCTTCAACTGATGCTCATGCAGGGCAAAAACACACTCGAACCCGCCTATCTTCAGGTCATGATCGAGGAGCTGGACCGCGCCAATCAGATCATCACGGAATTCCTGTCGCTGGCCAAAGACCATATGGTCCAGCTCAAGCGCGAGAATCTGAATGATCTGATCCGCAAAATCCTGCCGCTGATCGAAGCCGATGCTTCCGTCACGGGCAAGATCATCACGACACATCTGACCGATGTCGAGTCGATCGAGATGGATAACAAGCAAATTACGCAGCTGATCCTTAATTTCATCCGCAACGCGCTCGAAGCCACCGGGGAAAACGGCTGGATTCAGCTCAAGACGTATATGCAGGACGGACGCGCCGTACTGGTCATCGAGGACAACGGTCCGGGCATCCCGGCCGACGTCGTCGAACAGATCTGGAAGCCGTTCTATACCACGAAAGAAAACGGCTCCGGTCTCGGCCTTGCCGTCTGCTTCAGCATCGCGAACAAGCACGGCGCTTCGATCGACTTGTCGACAGGCAAGGAAGGTACGGCGTTTTACGTGCGGTTCCGAACAACTTGATCATTCATTAGCCTACTACTCTGTATCACCTCAAATAGTAGGTTTACGTTTGGCCGAAACGCACATGGGTCTAGTGCGTTTCGGACGAGCGTAACCGTACCTTCATCTGAGACAGAGTACTACGAAGCTTCCGTCAGAGCGCAAAAAAGCGTTCGAACGGAAGCTTTCTGCGTTCAAACGCTCAACGTTTCGAAGAAATGCACTTCGGGAGCTTATGCTGGTAATTTTCTCGGAGCCTTCTGGCTTCCGCCGCCGAAACAACTTCCTCGACAGCTTTAGCGAGCATTACAACACCTGCTCAAACTTCTCGAACCAGCCGCGACCAGCCCGGCTTCTTTTAAAATTGTTCAGATAAACGGTCACGGCATCCAGATACAGCAGCTTCACAGGACGTTCGCTTCGGGTTTCAGTCAGTTGCAGCTATTGAAGCATGGAAGGAGACGGCGTAATGGCGAACAAGCCCTACTGCCCGGCTTAAAGTGTGTACGCCTTCCGCTTCCTGATAACTTTCCTTGAAAAGCAATTCGTGTTTTTTGAAAATGGGGATTAGATTATTGGCGAGAAAACTCATCTTCCATCTCCCTTCATGATTGGTGTCCGGTCAGGCTACAATACTCCCTAAACAAGTAATCGTTCGAAGGTGGTTCAACAAAATCCAACGCGATTCAAAGTTTATTCGCAACTGTTTCCATGCTTCTGAAGTCGAAGGAATTTCAGCGTTGACAATCATTTTGTTCAGAGGAAAATTGCCTAAAAAAGTGATCTCTAACGTTGCCAAATAGCCGGTTGAAGAAATAATTCCCCATATCGTTCCGCTCTGATCCGCATGATTAGCGCACCATTCGACACAATTAAGGAGACCGGATTACCTACAGAAGCATTCAGAAGCCTCACCTCCAGTCCCATCAAAACTCATCTCCTTTTTTAAATGTTTTGGGACTTTAAGCATCTCTGTGCAGTTGACAAAAATACGATCCCCGCTTTAATATATGCTATAGCATATAAAATCCCAACTTTTGAATGCTTTTTTGATTCAAGCATTGATCTATAAGGAGGAGCGCCATGCAATGACCGTCCGACGCATCTTGATCATCGATAACGAACAGAGAATTCGGGAATTGCTTAGACGTTTGTTGGAAGAAGAAAATTATTCGATCAAAGAAACCGCAAGCGGCAGCGAGGGGCTGACTAACGGGCTTAACGAGCGCTACGACTTAATTCTGCTGAATCCCCTTTTGCCCGACCAAGACGGATTCGATGTATGCCGGGAATTGCGCAAATTCAAGCATACTCCAATCCTGATGATCAGTTCGAGAGCGCAAGAAAAAGACCGAATTCGCGGTTTTGAAGCCGGCGCAGACGATTATGTAAGTAAGCCCTTCAGCCCGCGCGAGCTACTTCACCGGATTCGAGTCATCCTGGACCGCACTCGTCATCGCAAAGAATTGCAGGCTCTCCCCGACAAAAGAATCAAACTTCCCCAGTTCGTAATCGAAGAAAACCATAGAGTCTCGAATGGAAAAGAAAGGGTCATTCTTACCCAAAAAGAGTACGACCTGCTCTATTACCTGGCAGAAAACCCAAACCGAGTTTTCTCGAGAGACCATTTACTGCGATGCGTGTGGAAGCATGAATTCGTTGGAGATATTCGAACCGTAGATACCCATGTCAAACGGATTCGCACCAAGCTAGGAACCCTGTCCTCGGAAGCCATGTCCGTTATCAAAACCGTCTGGGGCGTCGGCTATCGATTCGAGATCGTGGAGTAGGCACTTTTCTTGACAGTCCATTTTGCTTAAATTATGATTCAAGCAAAATTGGACGGCTGCAATGCCTAACAGAAAAGTGAGGGAATCACATGGACTTATATAGCGTGACGGGATTTCTCGTGCACCGGACGGATGTCAAAATGACAAATTACTTCATGAAAAGACTCAAACAATATGCGATCACCCCTGAACAATGGAGTCTGATCAGTTATCTGAACACCGAACATGCCCTAACGCAAAAAGAGCTGGCAATTGCCATCGATCGGGATCAGACGACCATCGTACGCATGATTCACTCGCTCGTCAAAAAAGATATGGTTCGCAAGGTCGTCAACGATGGCGATCGTCGTTCGCATGAATTGTATTTGTCTGAAAAGGGAGCCGCTCTGAAGGAACAATTGATCGAGACCGTGCGTGAAGCACATGAGCATATTACCAGAGGCTTAAGCGAACAAGAGATCGAACAGCTGCATGCCCTTTTGAACCGACTGTACATCAATGCAACGGAATAAGTATTCATACATCGTGATTCTACAGAAGGAAGTGAGTCGTCATCGGTATCGTAATCATTGTTTTGCAACTATTGCTCGGCGGATTTTTCATCATGACCGGGTTTAAGATTGCTTCCGGAAAAATGGCTGACGAGTTCAAACGATTCGGGTTCCCTCCTTTTTTCAATTTGCTGACAGGAAGTTTCGAGTTGATTGGCGCAATCGGCATGATCGTCGGTATCTGGGTTCCGGTCGTGGCTCTGCTTGCAGGGTTGCTGCTCGGCGGAACCATGCTAGTCGCAGCCTTTACGCTGATCGCCATCGCCAAAGACCCTTTTAACAAAGCGATCCCATCGATTGTGTTGACCTTAGTCAGCTTATTTATCGCTTATTATCATTTTGCCTATAGCCTGTAAACGCACAAAAAAGCCGAAGAAGCTCGTATACGCGACTCTTCGGCTTTCTCTATTCAAAATGGTTCAATCTCCGGCATATGCCTTCCGCCCCATGTCACGATCGCTTCGATCAGCGGAACCAGCTCCTTGCCCGACTCCGTCAACGAATACTCCACCCGCAGAGGCACCTCGGCAAAAGCTTCGCGACGAACAACCCCGTGAGCAATCAACTCCTTCAGTGCATTCGTTAGCGTAGTAGCCGTGATGCCGTCCAGCCTTCTTTTCAGATCGTTATATCGAATTGTCTCGTTCTCGGACAAAATCGCCATTAGCGGTAAATGCCACTTTCCTCCGATGACTTGAAAAGAGAACGTTGCCGGACACAGGTTCTTCATATCAAAATCGTACTTCATCATTCTTCGCTCCATTCCTGTAGGTATGTTTTTTGATACTAAGTACAAAAAAAGACAGTAATTGATGTTAAAATCCTAAGTCTTATAATAATACTATGAAACATAAATAAAGTTAATATACTTTAAAAAGGTGGAATAAATCATGTTGAAAATTGGTATCGTAACCGGAAGTACCCGTCAAGGAAGAGTAAGCCTGCAAGTTGCCGATTGGGTGAAACAAATTGCCGACCAACGCGATGATGCTTCTTTTGAAGTTGTCGATATTCTGGATTACGATCTTCCCGCATATAACGAACCTGTGCCTGCCGCTTTTTCCAAAGACTATCAAACTCCGCAAGCAGCAGCTTGGTCACGCAAGATTGAAGAGTTGGACGGTTTTATTTTCGTAACGCCCGAGTATAACCGCGCTATTACCTCTTCCCTAAAAAACGCACTGGATTATCTGCATCTGGAATTCCACAACAAAGCTGCCGGAATCGTGAGCTACGGCTCTGCAGGCGGAACAACAGCAGCAGGTCAACTACGCATGATCCTCTCGGTTCCGCAAGTGGCTGTCGTATCGACGCAACCGGCACTCAACTTGTTCACCGACTTCGAAGCGATGAGCGCGTTCAAGCCGGGCGAACATCATCTGCCAACTGTACAAAACCTGCTGAGCCAAGTTGTATCTTGGTCCGGTGCGCTCAAAACAATTCGCTAATCCGACATTCGTCCGATATCGAAAGGAGACTCAATCATGAGCGACAATCTGTTTTGTGATTTAAAAACGGGCGTTTGCGGGCCTGCAAATGAAGAAGAAACGAACGGTATCATCGATTTCGCGCCGCAAACGCCAAAAATGACACTCTACTACGTAACTGACCCGATCTGCTCGCACTGTTGGGCGCTGGAACCCGTACTGACTCGATTTATTCATCAATACGGTCAACACTTCAATTTCAACATCGTGATGGGCGGATTGCTGCCAAGCTGGAACGGCTTCGGGGACAGCGCCAACGGCATTCAAAAACCTTCCGACGTCGCCGGACATTGGAGAGAAGTCGGCGAGCATTCCCGGATGCCGATCGACGGAAGCGTCTGGCTCGAAAATCCGATCCAGTCTTCTTTCCCTCCTTCCCGTGTTTTCAAAATCATTCAAAGCAAGCATGCGGGCAAAGAACAGGAATTCCTGCGCAAAACGCGCGAGAAGCTGTTTGCCTTTAACGAAAATATTGCCGAAGACAGCGCCATGATCCGTATCGTCGACGAGATCGGCCTGGACGGAAAAGCGATCGTCGAAGAAGCAGCCACCGAAGCCGCTCAGGATCTGCTGGAAGAAGACTTCGCGCTCTCGTCCCGCCTCGGCGTGCGCGGCTTCCCAACGATCATCATCATGAACGAAGAGAATCAGGGCGTAAAAATCGTCGGCGCGCAATCGCTTGATACGTACGTCAAAGGTCTGGAATCGATACTCAAGGAAAAACCGGTTCCGGCCAAAGTCCCTGTTCTTGCAGATTGGTTCTCCGGCAACGAGCGTTTATTCGCCAAAGAAATCGAAGTGATGTACGATCTCCAGCCGGATCACACCGAAGCATTTATCGCCGAACAATTGAGCAACAAACCGCATCAGATTCAACGTGTACTGGGCGAACTGTACATCTGAAAATCATTCAACATGAAATGAACAAGTAAGGGGACATGGATATGAGCTTTGTACTGCAAATCGATTTCAAATTTCCGGGACCGTACGGTGATGAAATGACCAAAGGCTTCACGGAACTGGCCGAAAGCATCAACGAAGTGCCTGGCTTCCAAAAGAAAGTCTGGACCGAGAACGAAAAAATCGGCGAAGCCGGCGGACTTTACTTCTTCGATACCGAAGAAAATGCCGCTAGCTATCTGGATTTTCACCTGAAGCGCCTTTCCGGCTTCGGCATTCAGCAAGCCAATGCTAAAATTTTTAAAGTGAACGCAGCACTATCAGCGATCAATCACTTTAATTTTTAACCTTTTTCCCTCCTGACTTGACCGACCATGGACATGTTTAGCGGAGAAGTTCTATCCGGCGAAGAAGCAGAATCAAGAAAGAAGTTCATTCAAAATGCTGTCTCATCCGGAAAGCTGCCGGGCTGGGATGGCAAGGCGTGACTTTTCTAAAGCATGTACGCAAACTTCGAAGGCAACCAAAGATGCACATCGTCAAGTTTGCGTACGCGTCCTGGTTTGAAGGCGCCTTTTACTGAATGCTCCTTCCGCTTACGTTCTTCGACCGAAAACAGAATTTCCGAAAAACGTCACCGCCCATGGGCGGTTTTTTTTGTAGCCTTACAGATGTTTAGTTTTTAGAAGAAGAGGTTATTAGGTTATGATTACCATAAGAAACGTTTCGATTTCCAATTTGGAAAGGAGAAAAGTGATGAAAAAAGTGAAAATGTTCAGCTTTGTTCTTGCTTTCTGCCTGCTCGCCCATTTGTCGCTGGCGCCTCTCGCTTCTGCTCAAACATCAAACAAACCTGCCGGGTTCACTTCCGAATTGAAAGCGCTATCTAAAAGCACGTACAAGTATTTTAAGGATTTTACCGAAGAAAAGACCGGATTAACGTCCGACGAAGTCCGAATGAAAGGCAAAAACGACAAAGACGCAGAGGAAGCCAAGCGCACCTCGCCGACCAATATTGCCATGTACATGATGAGCACCGTTTCCGCCGAGGAGATGAAGCTTATTACGAAAAAAGAAGCCGTCTCCCGTCTGCAAACGACGCTTGCCACGTTGGAAAAGATGGATAAATGGAACGGCCTGTTCTACAACTGGTACAACACGGAGGACGCCACGGTCAAAAAAGACTGGGGACAGTTTATCTCCCAAGTCGACAACGGATGGATGTCCGCCGGTCTGATCGTGGTCGGGCAGGCTTATCCGGAATTGAACGCCCAGACGAGCAAGCTCGTGGACGACATGAACTATACGACGCTGTACGATCCCGAAGTCGGTCAATTCCGCGGCGGTTACGATGTCGCGAAAGGCGAGCTGACCGAGCACCATTACGGAACGTTCTATACCGAACCGCGCGTCGCCAGCTATATTGCGATCGGCAAAGGCGACGTTCCTCAAGAGCACTGGTGGAAAATGTACCGCACGATGCCGCAGGAATGGGATTGGCAGTCTCAAATTCCCGAAGGGAAGATCGTGAACTACGACGGCGTGGACGTGTTCGAAGGCAGCTACACCTATCAAGGCCAAAAATTTGTCCCAAGTTGGGGCGGCAGCATGTTCGAAGGCTTAATGCCGGGCATCGTGATCAAAGAACAAGATCTGGGCACGCAAGCATTGGGCTTGAACAACCAACGCCACGTCGACCTCCAGATCGCATTCGCCAAGGAAAAAGGCTATCCGGCCTGGGGCTTCTCGCCATCCGCGACCGTTGACGGATACAGCGAGTTCGCCGCCACTCCTCTCGGCATCTCGGGCTACGAAAACAGCTCGACCGTAACCGCTCACGCCAGCTTCTTGGCTTTGGATTACGCGCCGAAAGAAGTCCGCGAAAACATCAAAGCGCTGAAAAAGCTGAACATGTCCGGCAAATACGGCTTGTACGATTCCGTCAATCTGGAAACCGGCGACGTCGCCAAGGCTTACCTGGCCCTGGACCAAGGCATGATCATGGTCTCCATCGCCAACTACGTCAAAGACGGCGTCATCCGAGACTACTTCCATAGCGACCCCATCGCGCAAAAGCCGGAAGAATTGTTGAAAAAAGAAGTGTTCTCGATCCAATAATATTGCCAGCAACCCCGACCCCAAACCACATTGGTCAGAAAAAAGGATTTTCGAGCCATCGAAAATCCTTTTTTTCGTTCAAACCCGACCTCGACCCATTAAAATTTCAAAACGCAAATTCCCAGCACCAAAGCCTCTGTGACCCGTTAGGCTCCAAAAAGCCTGCCCAAGCACCTTGTGTCTTCTTCCCTTCCCGCCTCCCCCCCAACGAAGAATCAGCCTTTTCCCGCCGACTTTTCACTTTGTCTTGGAAAACGTCCCGCCCCCGCTAAACGTGCCTGGGGGCAGAGGGGGAGTTCGTGAAAGGAGCCTTTGCAATGGGGAAGCCTCCTCTTCATAATAATCAAGCTTCCCCATTGCAACACGCGACTGCACGAATTCCCCCGGCGCCCCATGCTCCCAATTGAATCCTTAACCGCAGCCCAGACGTTTTCCGAGACAAAACAAAAAGCCGCCGGGAACCCCCAGCGGCTTTCTTCGTGTCACCCAATCCACGCCCACATAAATCCGTCCCGATCCCAGGCAATCTGCCCGCGATGCAGCTTACGGAATTCCTTTTTCACTTCTTTCTCCAACGAAGCATTCTTGTTCTCATTGACGAAAATGAACGCTTCCCCGAAGTGTTCGCGAACGTCGGCGATCGCTTCTTCTTGCCTCAGGATGCCGCGGAAACGAATTTCCTCAACCATCCATTCGGCTACCTGCTTGGCGGTCGTTTCCGCCTGTTGATCGTCGCTCATGAAGCTCCTCCTGCACCCGTCCGCTGCTTTGTCGCTCGTTACGCTGCGGACGCCTTTTCCCTTTACTATACCAGCTATTCGGGATTACTTCAGAATATCGACTTTAGGCATGAACGGCAGCGGTTGAACTTTGCCGTTTACCGCATTCATGACGCCGATGATGATGTAGATAATACCGGCCAGGTTCAGGATCGGCAGCAGAATCCAACCGATGAAGGGAATGATGCCGAGCACGATATTACCGGCTACGATGGCCAACAGAAGCAGCAAGCCTTGGTTCGCATGATACATCGCGAAACGCGAATTGCGCGCCGCCAGCAAAGGCAGGAAGAACAGGATGTAAGACAGCGCAGCAATCGTCTTGTTCTCCTCGACGTCGCGCGAATGCGGATCGCCTTGAGGGTTGTACGGATTTTGATTTTGGTTTTGCATAATGTAATCTCCTCTCGATTTTGAAATGCTTCATCTGCGGAAGGCCTGGACGCGTAGTACGTTGCTTGGTTCAAGCGCAAGTATGTAGAAACAACGTGATGTTATTAGATCGTCGCCTGTTGTCTAAGCGGATATACGCCCAAATAATGGCATGGTTTCACTTGATCCGCAAGATTTTTTAATAAGGTACTTGCTTTTCTTCAGCAGACCCGTTATATTAATTGACAGATCAATGTTTGACCCGTCAATCATTTTATCAAGAAAGGGGAGGCTGCGAATGTGTTCGGTCACGCCTGAGACGTCCATTGTAGAGAGACTGCAATTGTTAAATAACCGGATCGGTACCGCTTTTTCCGGCTGTGCAGGGATAAGCGCGACTCGGTTCCGTCTGTTGCAAGAATTGTTTGCCGCTGAAGAGGTTGGCCAAACATCCCTTCAAAAGTCGCTCGGGATCGACGGTGCCGCCGTTACTCGCCATCTGAAGCAGCTCGAAGCCAAAGATTTCGTCAGTCGTCGCAATTGTCCTGACGATAACCGCGTGACGTTAGTTCATCTTACCGAACGCGGACGCGAGCATATCGAAGAATTCGTACAGGAAAAGTCGCGTTTGATCGAAGATCTGTTCCGTGGCTTCGACGCTGAAGAGCGCGAGATGCTGGCAACTATGCTGGAACGTATGCATCGCAACGCCGAGACCCTTTAATTCATTGCACGGATCGATACATTCGTCGCAATACGGGCATGTGCGTCAGCGGCGAACACATCGCCGACCCGCGCAGACGCTCAAGTCTTTCAACAAGCACCCATAATTCATTTGAAAAGGAGCTGCCAACCCATGAGCAGTGTACAAAAAACTCAAGATTTTCTGGATGTTCTGAAAAGCCGTCGTTCCGTTCGTTACTATGATTCCTCCGTTAAAATCAGCCGTGAAGAAATGACGCAAATGCTCGAAGAAGCTACTCTGGCTCCTTCTTCCGTGAACATGCAGCCTTGGCGCTTTGCCGTTATCGAAAGCCCGGAAGCCAAAGCCAAATTGCTTCCGCTCGCTAAATTCAACGGCAACCAAGTCGAGACGTCTTCGGCCGTACTGGCTGTATTCGGCGATCTGAACTTTGTCGAATTCGCGGACGAAATCTTCAGCAAAGGCGTAGAGCTGGGCTATATGCCGCAAGAAGTCAAAGACCAACAAATGGCAGCATACATTCCGTTGCTCAGCGGCATGCCGACTGAAATGAAACGCGATTCCGTCCTGATCGACGCAGGTCTGGTTTCGATGCAATTCATGCTGGTTGCTCGTGCACACGGCTACGACACGAACCCGATCGGCGGCTATGACAAAGAAAAAGTAACCGAAGCTTTCGGCTTCGATCCGGCCCGCCACGTTCCGGTTATGCTGATTTCGATCGGTAAAGCCGCTAAAGAAGGTCACTCTTCTTCGCGTCTGGACGTCGCTCGCACGACGGAATGGCACTAAGATTATCGCGATCCGGGACACGTCCCGAATCCAAAGCAATCCGAATTAATGAAATTCGACAAGGAGGAATGTGACATGATTATCATTCACGCAACTTTCCATGTGAATCCGGCCAAAGAAACTGAATTCGTAAACGAACTGGCTCCGCTGGTAAGAGCATCGCAAGCCGAGGAAGGCAACGTCGCTTACGATCTGCACAAAGCCGTAGCCAAAGAAAACGTCTATACGATGGTTGAAGTATGGCGCGATCAAGAAGCGGTCGGCCTGCACAACAGCAGCGCGCATTTCCAAGCCTTCGTGGCCAAAGCGAAGGATTACCTGACGGCTCCGCTTGATGTTCAAGCATTCGAAGGACAACCGCTTAACGCTTAAGCCGGGATGCGGAAAATGCTTTTAACGCAATCAAAAGAATTCCAAAAAAAGCCCCCATCGGCCGTAAATCGGCTGACGGGGGCTTTTCATTGGAATGAACCGTATAAGCGAGCTTTTCGGCCCGCAAGATCAAGTTTTAGTAAAAACGACGCTGCTCGTTGCCGCGAGTTTCACGTTGCTGTCCGCTCAAAGCGTTGATCACCAACACGATACCGCTCGCCAAGTGCATGACCCAACCCAAGATCGGAATCCATGCCAATGCCGAAGTGACCATACCCAAGATCGGGCCGTAAAAAGGGACGCGTTCGCGGGCCGCGAACACCAACGTAACCAGATGGAACAAGAACATAAATCCGAGCGCCGTATATCCAGTTCCCAGTACGAACGCTCCGCCCAAGACCGGAATCGCGAGCAGCAGCTCGAATACGGCTCCGACAAGCAGCAGAATTCTTGACAATTTCATGTGCATTCTCTCCTATCGATATAAAATAGAGTCGTGCGCGGGCGTCGAGTCGACTGACGGTTCCGCGCGCTTCCCAAATGAATGATCGCGACTTTTCATGCTTTCTACTACGAGGCACCGGGAGAAGAGTTTCTTTTTTCTTAAAATTTTATATTTTGCCGAGCCAAGCCGTGCAGCGACTACTCGTTCAGATAACGTCTGGCCCCTGCAAACTCGTTGGCATATCCGGCTGTGGCAATCGGAATGATCTCCACCGTTTTGCCTGCTTTCGGCGAATGCATCATCTTCCCGTCCCCGATATACATCGCGACATGATGAACCTTGCCTTTCCCGTTGTTATGCGCGAAAAACATCAAGTCACCCGGCTGCAAATTGGCCTTTGTTACGGCTTTACCCGCTAATGCTTGCTCCGACGCGTCACGCGGCAGCAAAATCCCGTAATACGCGTAAATCGCCCCCGTAAAGCCGGAACAATCAAACCCGTACGCCGACGTCCCCGCCCATAGATAAGGAAGTCCGAGGAACATCTTCCCCGTCTCGACCAGTTGAGGTCCAGTTGGTTGCGTTTCCGATTTGCCGACGGTTGCAACTTTCACGTCTTCGGCGCGCAGACGAGCAATCCCGTGCTGCGGCGTGCGTACCTCCATCCACTCGCCTTTCTCCGACGTTATGGGAAGACGCGTACCGAAGCTCAGATCCAGCAGCTTACTTTTTCCATCCGTCTTGTATAGGGTTGAGGTCTTCGCGCTCACGACCGCTTCCTTGCCGGAAGTACGCGACCATTCGGAGGCAGGCACGGATTTCAGTTGAACGGTCGGCAACCAACCCGGATAGCCGTAACGGCTTTTGGACGTGGATTGATCGGTCACGACGACCTGCGACCAGCTGCCTTTGGTTTGCACGATCTTGACCTCGCGTCCGTACAACGCTTGCGTCTCGGTCTTGCCCGTCAACCATCTGCGCTTTTCGGTCGTGTTCATCGCGGCGGTCCAGGTCGTCAGATCGACGGGCGCCGCCAAAGAAGGAGCATCCAGCTTGCGCGCGATTCCCGGCGATTTCCACAATGTGGCTACCGAGACGCCGATGACGGTTTTGGTTTTGGCTGAAGAGCTTGCGGATGCTGCCTCGGCAGTTCCGGTACCGGGAGCGGACAAGATCGGTAACAGAAGCAGGATCGCCAGCAGGGACAGGGACATTTTTTTGACGGTGTTCATGGAGTTGAAGTCCTCGTTTCCGGATTGATTTTGAAAAAAGTCATTCCATACCTATCAATTTTTTTAGAAATTGCTCCATTTGTTGAATAGAAGGTACTTGATTTCGCGTAGTTTCGGATATCCAATCATTATCTCCAATAGACACTTGATTGGCTTTACCAGGTTTATGAATGTTTGCGATACACCCTATAACGGCTTTATTTCGATCTGCGGGCTTCCACCCTGCCAATTCTTTGTAAGAAGGATCTGCTTCGTCCACGAACTTCTGTGCCGACTCCAATAAATCAGGATATATGACTTGTGCACCGTCTAATACCATACTTTCAAGCGTACCAGGATGTTCATTATCAGGAAGAACATAGACACCTATTCTGGGACTTCCATCTACTATTTCTCCTGGAGTACCTAATGCTGAAAACGTAAGTTGTTCATCTCCAATGTCTCTTATACATTTTTGGAAAGAGGGGACGAGATCCATATCAGCATCTATAACAACGCCAACAGCATCCAATTTCGTCTCTTTATCCGATTTGTTTAACAAAGTAGCATTTAATATCGCAGGGATTCGAGTCAAACTTCCAGCCGCATGCACTGCCACAGAGACGGATTCATTTTGAAAAAAGGCTGGAACCGGAACTCTTTTCATCAAGTCGCCATCTGGAGGATAATTCTTCGGAATCATATCAATCCAATAGTCTTCTAACTTTTTTAAAAGCTGGACTCTTCGAACCCCGTTCATCTTGAGTATTTTGCCGATCAACTCTACGTCGTGCGGACCTTCGGTTATGATATAGCAAAACTTCATTACCCTCTCACATCCTGACCCAGCTCTACTCTGATCGTATGTAGAGTTTCTCCGGTAAATCTTGTACTTTTTGTTTCTTCGGTATCCCGGTCTTTGTTTAAACGATATACAATTAATTCGCTAAGATGATTTGAATCTGCTGACACAATTCCATCGATCGCTTCAAGACTATGTGTAGTGGCAAACAACTGTACATTAAATTCATGACAACTACTCACTAGCCATTCAAAAAATATGTTTAAACTTTTTGCATGAATCGCGGTCTCGATCTCATCAATTAATAATATGCCATTTCGAGCTTGCAAAATAGCAGTTGCCACGGTTAGGACTCTACGAATCCCGTCACCGTATATAGAAACAGGCAAATATCCTTTGTACTTATGTTTAAAGTAAGGAACAGCCGTACGATCATCAGGCGATAGGATTTCAATGTCTTCAATATTCTCATCAAAGTCTTGAAGAAGTTGGATTAACTTTTCTTTGTTTCCTCCAAGAATGCTATCAGTCAAAGCTTTCGGAGATACAGGGATTAAACGGTGTTCAACAGGGGTGATCATTTTAGTATTATAGATGGGTTTCTTTGAATTACGACGCATGAGGGCCGAGGGGAATGTGACTACTTCTCTCCTAGAGTAGTATTTGCCGTTATTGTTTATATTAAAAATAAGACGTAGCGCACGAGCTTCAACAAATTCCTTCTCAACCTCCTCCGCTTCATCATTTATTAAAACTTTAGGTATTTCTTGATACTTTTCTACGAGAGTTTTAGTATCCTCACATGAGATTTTATAAGAAATATCCCTTTCAAATCCTTTCAATTCAATCACTATATCCGAATGAATTTGCTCATTAGCTTCCACGCCCGAAGAAACAGGAAAAGCCCATAACATTGAATCAAGTGTTAGCAATGAAGAACTAGTCACCAAAGAACGATCCCTTCCTCTGGCTGTCTGAACCATCTGATAAACATCACCCGGTGCAGAAATCAACTCAATAGCTTCCAAAATAGAAGTTTTTCCTGCGTTGTTCCTACCTACAAGAAGGTTAATTGCTCCCGTATTCTCAAGTCGAAGATTTTTTATTCCTCTATAGTTCCCAATATATAATTCATTAATTTGATTCATTACATATACCCTCCTATCATCAATATAGTAGCTTATCTCAAGTTAATAGCTTGATCTATAATCATTTTCGTTTTTAAATTCACGTATATTTTTTGTCGTATATCACCTATAGATACTATATCAAATAGAGTGTTGATTAAAACACGCAACATAAAAAGAGACTACACTCTCGTAGTCTCTTAAACACGATATAAAAATTAGATTAGCGTGAAGAAACCTTCAATCGTTCATCGTCGAATTGCGGCAGCCAGTCGCCGTGGGCTTCGATCAGGTCGTCGCAGAGCGATACGATGTCGTCGATCGACAGTTCGGCGGCCGTATGCGGATCGAGCAGAGCGGCGTGGTAGACATGCTCCCTTTTTCCCGTCAAAGCCGCTTCGATCGTCAGACGCTGCGTGTTGATGTTGGTTTGGTTAAGCGCCGCAAGCTGCGGAGGCAGGGCGCCCACATAGGTCGGATTTACGCCGGAAGCGTCAACCAGGCAAGGCACTTCGACGCACGCGTCCTGCGGCAGATTCGTGATCAGGCCGTTGTTCATAACGTTGCCCGCGATCTTGAACGGCTTGTCCGTCTCCATCGCTTCCAGAATATGCGAAGCGTATTCGAGACTGCGCGTATGCGTTAACGATTCGCTTTCCATCAAGCCGTCGCGCACCTCGCCCCACTCGCGGATCTGATTGATGCAGCGGCGCGGATATTCGTCGAGCGGGATGTTAAAACGTTCGATCAGCTCGGGATAATTCTTTTTGATGAAATACGGATGGTATTCGGCGTTATGCTCGGACGACTCCGTAACATAATAGCCGAACCGGTTCATCAGCTCGTAGCGCACCATGTCGTGATGTTTTTCTTTTTGCTTTTCGGCCGCGCGGCGTTTGATCTCCGGGTACAAATCTTCTCCGTCGCGCGTGACTTCGAGCAGCCAGGCCATATGGTTAATGCCCGCGATTTTGGCCCGTACGTTCGTCGTATCCATATCCAGGTTCTCGAACAAGCCCGGAATGCAGTGCTGAACGCTATGGCACAATCCGACGGTTTTGATGCCGCCTGCCGTGTTCATGACAGTCGTCAGCACTGCCATCGGATTCGTGTAATTCAGGAACCAGGCGTCCGGACACACTTCGCGCATATCGGCAGCGATGTCCAGCATGACCGGGATCGTGCGAAGATTGCGGAAAATGCCTCCGATGCCGAGCGTGTCCGCAATCGTTTGCCGGAGTCCGTATTTTTTCGGCACTTCGAAGTCGGTAATCGTGCAAGGATCGTAACCGCCGACCTGGATCGCGTTGATGACGTATTTCGCGCCTTGCAGCGCCTGCTTCCGATCTGTGTAGGATTTGATTTCGCATTGGCTGTCCGCTGTTTTTTTCATGGCACGAAGCAAGGTTTCGGATTCTTGCAAACGCTGCGGATTAATGTCGTACAGCGCCAATTCGAAATTTTGAAGCGCCGGCGTCAGCATGATATCCCCCAATACATTACGCACAAAAACCGTGCTTCCTGCGCCGATAAACGTAATTTTATTCATTTTCTTCCGCCTCCTTGTTGGTGGTTCGTCGATGTCTTCACTATAACGGTAACGCTTACAGGAAGACATGGAGTAATGGAAGGTTTATTTGTTATAATGTAAGAACAAAGATCGTCACCGCAATTAGCGACTTCAAATAACGAGGATCGAAGGCCGGACGGTCCAACCGGCTTTCGATCCTTTCCCGGGAGCGGATTCAATCAAACGATGTTTGTTCCCAAGTATACGCTTCGTCAAGCTCCCGGGAGCGATTCTAATCGAATTTGGCAAATGAAAGGAGCACCACTCATGCCAGCCGAACAATTCACCCATACTTCCGAGGAAACCCGCATGCAGAGCGAGCTTTCCCTCCTCTTCTACGGTCGCGAGGAATGCGCGCCCGCACATTCTTGGGGGCCCGCGCTGCGCGATGCTTTCATTCTTCACTATATCTATAGCGGCAAAGGCATCTTTCGCTCCGAAGGACGCGAATACCCGCTCTCGGCCGGGCAAGGTTTCCTGATCGTGCCCGATACGCTCGTTCACTACGAGGCGGACGCCGACGATCCGTGGGTCTACGCCTGGATCGGGCTGCGCGGACTGCATGTCCGCGCGCTATTGGAGCGGGCCGGGCTGACGGCCGGTTCGCCGGTATACGCGGCGGCGGACGTGTCGCCGTTCGAGCGCTTTTACGCCGGGCTGCTCGAGGCACGCGAGCAGCCCGGCGGCGACCTGCTGGTGCAGGCGGAGGTCTACCGCCTGCTGGCCGCGCTGGTCGCCGGCGCGCCGAAGCAATCGGCGCGCGCAAATACGCCTCCCCCGGCGAGGGAGGCGCATTTGTCCAAGGCGGCCGCCGTGATCGAGAACGGCTACAGCCGCAAGCTCGGCGCTGAAGATATTGCCAGCGCCGTGGGGCTTGACCGTACGTACCTGTCGAGCCTGTTCAAAAACGCCTACGGCGTTCCGCTCCAGACCTTCCTGCTGCAATACCGCATGCGGCGCGCACGAGAGCTGCTGCGCAATCCGTCGCTTTCCGTCAGCGACGTCGCGAGATCCGTCGGTTATCCGGACCCGTTTCTGTTCTCCAAGATGTTCAAACGCGTCTGCGGCGTGTCGCCGACTGCTTACCGCGAGCAGCCGGAGCCGTAACTCTTCGCAACGACGGCAGATGGATACCTGCAAATATCCATTTATTTTCGTCTTTTCTGTGCATTCACAGAAAATAAAAGCATATATCCATTTAAATAAGCCTTTTTAAACCAGATTGCGATGTATCGCTCTAAATAAATGGACCTATGCAGGTATTTGCTTTTCTCATTCTTATATGTTCGGATTAACTGGATTTTCGTATTTATTTCAACGTTATACGGCGCAGATGCGCATATGTCCGGCAAATGACTCGCACGCTGACCGTGTTTCGATATGAGGTTTACTTTCGAATATAGTCTTTCGGCTTTCAAAAAGGTCAACGGCGTCTGTCGCGGCAACGATAACCCACCTACCCAGCTCGAGTAAATACGCTATTCGTCGAGCCGCCCCGCCTACTCCTTATCAACGCTAAAAGTAAGGTTATGCCCGCCGGAGATTTCGTACCTAACACGTGCACGAAGTCTCCAACGGAAACCCGCCTAAAGCGTGTGGGTTTCCAGCGAACATCATCCTATGATTAAGAGTCGATAATGGACTACTCCCGCCGATCCTTCAACAGTGCCGAAGGCGAATCGCCCGTAATCTTTTTGAACATCCGATAAAAATACGAGGCATCCTTATACCCCAGAAACTCCGCGATCTCCGCCGCATTCAGCCTGGATTCCTCCAACATATAGACGGCGCGCTTCATTCGCTGCCGATGCACGCATTCGCTGATCGTACGTCCGGTCACTTCCTTGAACAGCGAAGCGGCGTAATTCGGCGTGCGGTTGATGACCTCGCCTAGCACTTCTTTCGTGATCTTTTCCCGATAATGCCGCTCCACGTGACGCTTCATATGCTCGACATGCCGCTGCTTCTCGCTCTGAATCAAACCGCGGTCGAATTCCCGGCTAATATCGATCAGCAGTTCCGTGAGAATCGACTGCGCCATCAGCTCGTAGTACGACGGCCGATCATTCCATTGTTCGCGCAAAACACGAATTCGCTCGTGAACCGACTCGTAGCGCCCCAACCGCCTTTTGTAAGGCCGATCGTGTCGAAGCAAGGGGAGCGCGCCGGCATCTTCCGCCGATACCGTGAAGCCGACAACCGTTTTCGTATGCGTCAGCGTCGGTACGCTTTTCCCGTAATAGGGAGTATGCGCCGGGATCAGCAGCACGTCGCCGCGTTCCATAATATTTCGTTCTCCGTCCACCCAGTAGATGCATTTTCCGTATGTCGCCAGTGTAAGCAAATAACAATCTTTTCCCGTCTCGGCTTGTTCGTACCATTCCGCCCCGTTGTCCTGATGCACGTCTTCCACTTTTGGCATAAGCGTTTCCCTCTCGTCGTACTATGTTTCCTACATTGTACTATATGTCATTTCATCCTGCCTGCCCCGGCGGTACAATAACTTTAAAAGGTTGTTGTAAGCGCCAATCAATCCGTGAATAACGGGTATACAATAAAAGAGCGAATCTGGTGCGTATTCCGTGTCGGTTGCTGCGTGCGTCTGTCGACCGCGTGCTTAATCGGACCGAAAACGCTCCAATCTTCCCGACGCCGAGCACGCGATGATCTTCAAGCTTCGGGAGGAACAACAACCCCCAAGCTCAAGAAAACCCGAGGAGGCTTTTACTGACTATGAAAACCAAGATTGTATGTACAATGGGACCTGCTTGCGACACTGTCGAAATGCTGAAGGAAATGATTACATCCGGTATGACCGTTGCCCGCCTGAACATGGCGCACGGCGAACCGGCCGACCATAGCGAACGTATTCGCAAAGTCCGTCAAGCCGCGGCAGAACTGAACACCTTCGTACCGATCATGATGGACATTAAAGGACCGGAAGTACGCATCGGCAAACTGCAAGACGAATTCGTTCAACTGGACGCGGGCAGCGAACTGATCCTCACGACCGAACCGGACGTTCTCGGCACGGCAGATCGCATCGGCGTTAACTATCCGAAGCTGAACGAAGACGTAAAAGTCGGAGACCGCATCCTGATCGACGACGGCCTGATCGCGCTGGACGTACTGAAAATCGAAGGCGGCGAAATCTACTGCACGATCTTGAACGGCGGACGCTTGAAACCTCGCAAAGGCGTGAACCTGCCGGGCGTTAAAACCAGCCTGCCGGGCGTAACCGAGCGCGACGTGATGCATATCAACTACGGCCTGAGCGAAAACGTTGAAATTATCGCGGCTTCCTTCGTGCGTAAAGGCGAAGACATTCGCGAGATCCGCCGCATCCTTGCCGAAAAAGGCGCCGAGCACGTTCAGATCATCTCCAAGATCGAAAACCAAGAAGGCATGGATAACCTGGACGACATCATCGAAGCCTCCGACGGCATCATGGTGGCCCGCGGCGACCTGGGCGTCGAAGTGCCGGTACAGGACGTTCCTGCCGCGCAAAAACTCATGATCGACAAATGTAACCTGGCAGGCAAGCCGGTTATCGTAGCGACCCACATGCTGGAATCGATGCAGGTCAACCCGCGCCCGACGCGTTCCGAAGTCAGCGACGTGGCGAACGCGGTTCTGCAAGGCGCGGACTGCGTGATGTTGTCCGGCGAATCCGCTGCGGGTAAATACCCGCTGGAATCGGTTCGCACAATGGCGGCCGTTGCAGCCAAAGCCGAAACCATGATCGACTACGACGTACAATTCAACAGCAAACGCGCTCTGCACCTGAACGACATCACTGAAGTGGTGAGCCAAAGCTCCGTTAACGCTTCGCTCGTTCTCGACGCGGCAGCCCTGATCATTTCGACGGAGTCGGGCTTTACGGCGCGCATGATCTCCAAATACCGTCCGAAAGCTCCGATCATCGCGGTGTCCCAACATGAAAAAACGCTGCCGAAAATGAGCCTGCTGTACGGCGTTCTTCCGGTCAAAGGCGAAGCCGTGACCAGCACCGACGAAATGTTCGAAGCGGCAACGAAAAATGCGCTCGAAGCGGGCTACATCAAATCCGGCGATACCGTGGTTCTGTCCGCAGGGATTCCGATCGGGCAAACCGGCAACACCAACGTGATGAAAGTTCAACAAGTCTAAGCTTAAACATATAGGTTTGATCCAAAGTCCTGTCGGCGCTTAGCCGATAGGGCTTTTTTTCTGCTGGTTATATCCAAAAAATGAGCGACTCCCGTTAGGATTCCAATTCCTCCTAATCATTCAGCCTCTTTCACACATTTTTTTGAGTATATCGAACCATTTTTGCTGAAAAGCGTATCTTTTCGCGTCGAAATGGGTACTATGAAATGAAACTATGGGCACTGACGATACCTACTTTTATAATCTTTGATTTTTGCGATCAATCCTTAATGAAAATGAACAATGCGGAGGTACATATATGAATTCAATCAAACGTTCGGTGAGCGTAAGGCGAGATATTCAGGCGAACGCGAGAAAAGTCGGCGAGCCGATTCCTGCTTTTCGCCACAAAGGTCTGGCCTCGCTGACGCTGGCAGCCGGTATCGGCGCGGCCGTCTTGGCAGTTGCACCAGGCGAAGCCCACGCAGGCAATGGCTATACCGCCAAAGTCTATACGGACTCACTGAACGTGCGCAGCACGGCAGGACCGGATACGCCGGTCGTCGGCTCGCTGCGCAGTGGCGATGTCGTAACCGTCACCGATGAAAATCTGGGCTGGCTTAAAGTTGAAAATGCTTCGACGTCGGGCTGGGTAGCCGGTTATTATTTGAAGCGCGAAAACGGCTCTTCGGCTTCGGCGACTGTAAACACGGCCTCTTCCACTTCTGCCGCTACAGGTTCGATCGCGGCTTCCAGCAGCGTATCGACCGGCAGCAAGGCCCTTGTAACCGCCAATTCCGTCATTATTCGCAGCGGACCCGGCAAAAGCCACGACCTGCTCGGCTCGGCGAACCGCAACGATGCCGTTACCGTATTGGATCAGCAAAGCGGCTGGTCGCGCATTCAAACGTCTTACGGCGCTTACGGCTGGATTTCCACCAAGTATTTGCAAGGCGGGAGCAGCGCAACGGTCAAGGCCGCCGTTCAAACCCAAAAGGCAGTCAACGTAAGTACGGCCGCAGCCCAAGCTCCAAAAGCCGATACCAGCTCGATTCAATCGGGCAGCCTGCAAGGCAAACTGATCGTACTTGACCCCGGACACGGCGGCAACGATCCCGGCACAATCGGTACCACATACGGACTGGTCGAACAGGAATTAAACCTGCAAACAGCGATGTACGTGCGCGACTATCTCGTTTCGCGCGGCGCCCGCGTCGAAATGACGCGTACCGAAAGCGGACAACGCCCTTCCCTGGCTTCCCGCGCCCAACTTGCCCCTTCATTGGGAGCAGACGCGTTCGTCAGCATCCACTACAATTCGGCGTTGAGCGCCTCGTCCAACGGAACGTTAGTCTGCTTCTATTCCGAATCGAAGGATTTGGAACTGGCCCGCGCTATGGAAGCCCCGCTCAAAGGCGGCACGGGCATCCGCAGCAACGGACTCGCCTTCGGCAACTTCAAAGTCATCCGCGAAAACAGCGTCCCGGCCGTCCTGCTCGAAATGGGCTTCTTGTCCAACGCTTCCGACGAAGCCACCATCTCCAGCGCCGAGTACCAAAAAAACGCCGCCAAAGCCATCGCCGACGGCCTCCAACTCTATTTTTCAAACTAAATAAAACGCCCCCAGCGCATTCTCTGCAAATCAAAAAGCCCGACTCCAAGGAGTCGAGCTTTTTGCGTGTCCCGAAAGCCAAACGTAGCTGGAAGCGAGAAGACGGAGAGAAAAATTCAGTGAAATACAGGATTTCGAAGAAAAACTGCGGTAACATTCAGTTCTATGTTGACGCCTTTGAACTTGGAAAACCTACAACTAAAATTTCAATCCAGTTTTTCAAGTGAGACAGCGTTTTGAACGAATTTTTCTCGCAGTCTGCTCGCTTCCCCGCCCACGTGACTTTCAAGACAAGCCGAAAGCCCGACTCCTTCAAGGAGCCGGGCTTTGTTTGATTGCCGATAATGCGCTGTACAACTGGAATCGGCGCAGCGGCTTGAACACCGTAAAACGCACGTTGTCCAAGTCTTGCAAATCCGGCACCGTTCCGAGCGGAGCCAGCAACGCCACCGGCGGCGCTTCGGGGAGCGCGGCAATTCGGCGGGCCAGATCGAAAAAGTGCACGTCGAGCAGCACCAGATCGAATTTGTCCCGCCCCAACCATTCCAAAGCCGCTTCCGCCGTGCGCACGCCTACGGAAAAAGCGCCCCATTCGGATAATAATCGTTCAAGCACGGACAAGGCCGAAGCGTTATCGTCGACGCTGAGCACGCGGAGTCCGTCCAACCGAAGAGGGGCGGCCGGCCCCATATCGAATTCCGCATACGGGGCAAAAGGCAGCGCGACAAGAAACTCCGTTCCCAGGCCGGATTCGCTGCTCACCGTGATTCTCCCGCCCATCAGTTCGATCAGATTGCGCGTGATGACAAGACCCAGGCCGGTTCCGCCGTAACTCTCTTTGCTGTCGTTTCCGTGCACTTGATAGTAAGTCTGGAACAAGCCGTCCAGCTTGTCCGCCGCAATGCCGATTCCCGTATCCCGTACCGTAATCTCGAGGCGGATCTCGCCGTCCGCGCTCCGGTCGCTTTGACGGACCGCGACGAGAATCTGGCCCTTATGCGTGAATTTCACGGCATTTCCGAGCAGGTTAAGCAAAATTTGCCGCAGCTTGCCGGCATCTCCCTGAACGAACATCGGCAGCCCGTCTTCCACGTCCAAAATCAGTTCCACCCTTTTTTCGATCGCGCGCGGAGCCATCAGCGAAGCCACGTCCTCGATGGTGGAAACGGGATCGAACAAAGACACGTCGATGCTCTGCTTGCCGGCTTCGAGCTTGCTGAAATCCAAAATATTGTTCGCCAGCGTCAACAGGAACTCGTTGCTGGAACGAACCATATCCAGATACTGCTTCTGCTCCTGCGTCAGCTGCGTCGTCGCCAAAAGCTCCGACATCGCAATGCTTCCGTTGAGCGAATTGCGGATCTCGTGCGTCATGAAGGCCAAGAAATCGGCTTTCTGCTGCGTCGACTGCTTGGCGGCCTGCGCCTCCCCGCGATAAGATTCCGCCATCGCTTCGACGTGGCGCTTGTCTTCGGCCAGCCGCCCCAAATCCTGCTGGTCCGATTCGTTGCGGCGTTCCAGCTCCGCGATGTAAGACAGGAACAACGCCATTGACGTTACCAACTCCAGATCCGCATCGGAAAAAGCGCCTTCGGCGCCCAAAGCGGCCAACCCGCCGAACTTTCGCCCGTTGGAATACGAGATCGGGAAGCCGATCAAGCCGTATTCGCCGGCGGCGTCCGTTCCGGTTCGCGTCCGGGATTGATCTTGGGTCAGCGGATGCTTGGACGTTTGCGGAATGACGACCGGCACGTCCCAATGCGCTCCGGTCCAGTCGGCGAAATAAGCCGGATCGAAGCAAATTTCCTGTCCTTCGACGACAAGGACTTTATTGCGGTTGAACACTTTGACGACCGTGCTGACCGAACCTTCGCTGGATACGACCATCACGGAAGCCGCGTCGAGACGATTGCTGAGCAGATCCACGACATGTCCGGCCGCTTCAGCGAAATTCCTAAAAAAATTCCGATTGCCGCCCGCCATTCTGGCACCTCCCGCTGGCCGGAGTAAGTAACTGTATGCCCTCACTATAACTGAAAAGCCAAACAAAAAAAACGCCCGAAGGCGTTATGAATGAATTATTTTCCTCCATCATCATAGATGATGGTTTTTTTCGGTTCTTCAGTTGTCACATTTCCTTACAACCGTTCAAAATCGGCGCGTTTTCGATCATTCAAATACACTCCTTGCATTCGTTCACCGAGGACTATCGCAACGTTTCGGTGAACTCGACCAAGTCGTTTGCTTGAGCGCGTACTTCGACGATCGAGGCATTGACCTGCTGCGTCATCGCCGCCTGCGCCCCCGTCAGCTCGGACATCGCTCCGATATTGTTCAAGATGCGATCGATCTGCTCTTTCATCTCGTTCAAGCTGTTTCCGATATTGCCGGTCGCTTCCGCGCTGTTCACGGCAAGCTTGCGAACTTCGTCGGCAACGACGGAAAAACCGCGGCCGGACTCGCCCGCGCGCGCAGCCTCGATCGCCGCGTTCAATCCGAGCAAATTGGTCTGTTCTGCTACTTCCTTGATAAAACTGGAGATATTCTGCGTTTCGTCGGCGCTCGTTTTGGCGCGATTGGCCGCTTTGGTCGATTTGTTTTGCATATTCACCAAAGCCTGCGCGCCTTCGGCGATCGAGTCGATGCCGGTCACCATGTCTTCGATCGCCCGCGACAGCAGCGCGATTCGTTCGCCGACCCGATCAACCAAAGCCTCTTTGTTTTTCTCCAACGTGATTTCGCGCAGCGTTCCGGCCAAGCGCAGCGGCACGCCGTTCGCGTCGCGAACCGTCGCTCCGCTCGCTTTGTACCACCGGTATTGTCCGTCCTTGTGACGAAGACGATACTCCTGATCGAGATCCGCGCGGCCGCTGTAATCGTTCAGATAATCGGCCAAACCCTGCTGTGCCGCTTCCGCGTCTTCCGGATGCAGATTCGAAGCCCAGCTGTCGAGACGGTTCGGAAGTTCTTCGACGCCGTTGTAACCGAGCATGCGCCGGAATTGGTCCGAGAACCAGATCTCGTTGCGCGGATTCACGGGATCACCCGCGATGACCGTCATGTCCCACGGCGATTCCGTCAGCGCCTGATTGATCAGGTCGTAACGCGTCACCAGCCCGTCGAGCTCGTTCTCGCGCAGCTTTTTGTCGTGGATATCGAACAATGCGCCGACCACGCGAAGCGGAACGCCGCTCTCGTCGCGCATGGTCGTGCCCGTCGCGCGGAACCAGCGGTATTCGCCGTTTTTGAGCATCAGCCGATACTGAACGTCGTAAGGCGTGCGGCCCGAATGATCGTTCAAGTGCGTCGCCAATATGCCGACGACTCGCTCTTGCTCCTCGGGATGCAAACGGGAAGCCCAACTATCAAGAATGTTCGGGAAATCGCGTTCGCCCGAGAATCCGAGCATGCGTCGGAATTCGTCGCTCCATGTGAACGCGTTATTCGGATTGACCGGGTCGCCCGCGATAACGGTCATGTCCCACAGCCCGACCTCGATCGCTTTCGAAACCAGATTCAAGCGAAGCTCGGCATCTGCCGTTCGCAGAGCCGACAGCCCGAGTGTCGCATTCAAATTTTCGGCGATTTCGCGCGCTTCTTCCGAAGCATGCGCCGATTCCAATTGACCGCCTGTAAAGCCTTGCTCAGCCCGCTTTCTGAGTTCCCTGCTTGCTTCAAGCAGCGAGGTAACGGGATTGATTCCGGAAGTTCTAAACAACATTGCGAGTTCCTCCTTGGATGTCCGGCAGCACGGTGCGTAACCCGCAGTTTTTCCGGTCGATATTCGGCAGTTGCCGTTAAGCAAGCCAATAAGCTCTACTATAAACCATGATACCGATCAAACCTAAAATCTTTGCGTCATATCGAAAAGAACGCCCGCCTCCGGATGGATTTACTCGAAAGGGCTCTATTTAAATTTGCGATTCTATGTTAAAGTTGTAAGTTGCATCACTCTGTGATTTTTCGATAAAAAAATTCCCGCATCGACACCAACGACGCGGAATCCCATAGATTTTTTTCATATAAAAAGGAGCCATCATGACATTTAACGATTTGAATCTGATCCCTTCGATCCTCAAAGCCCTGCAAAAAGAAAACTATACATCTCCGACGCCGATTCAACAGCAAGCCATTCCCGTTGCCCTAGAAGGTCGCGACGTGCTGGGCTGTGCCCAAACCGGAACCGGCAAAACGGCTGCATTCTCGCTTCCGATCATTCAACGCCTGTCGGGCGGCGCTAATCCGACGGCGGCCGGAAAACGCCCGATTCGCTCGCTGATCTTGACTCCGACGCGCGAACTGGCGATTCAAATTTACGACAATATCCGGGCTTACAGCCGTTATACGGATCTGCGCAGCCAAGTGATCGTGGGCGGCGTCTCGCAGACTCCGCAAGAGCGCGAACTGAAGCGCGGTACGGACATCTTGATCGCGACGCCGGGTCGTTTGCTCGATCTGATGAACCAAAAGCACGTCAACCTGGACTCCATCGAAATCCTGGTGCTCGACGAAGCGGATCGCATGCTCGATATGGGCTTTATTCGCGACGTGCAGAAAATCATCGCTAAAGTTCCGGCCAAAAAACAAACGCTGTTCTTCTCGGCCACGATGCCTCAAGAGATCGCCGATCTGGTCGATTCGCTGCTGGTCAACCCGGCCAAAGTCGAAATCACGCCGGTCTCGTCGACGGTCGACCGTATTCGCCAAGCCGTTTATTTGGTAGACAAGCCGAACAAACAGAAGCTGCTGAACGATATTTTGAAAGACGCTTCGATCGAATCGGCGCTCGTGTTCACGCGGACCAAGCACGGCGCGAACCGCGTTGCGCGCCTGCTCGACCGTGCCGGCATCTCGGCGCTGGCGATTCACGGCGACAAGTCGCAGAACGCCCGCCAAACGGCATTGAACAACTTCAAAAACGGCACGACGCGCGTTCTCGTCGCGACCGATATCGCCGCGCGCGGCATCGACATCGACGAGCTGTCGCATGTGATCAACTTCAACCTGCCGAACATTCCGGAGACGTATGTCCACCGGATCGGCCGCACCGGCCGCGCCGGACGCGACGGCATCTCGATCTCGTTCTGCGAAACGGAAGAACTGCCATACCTGAAAGATATTCAGAAACTGATCGGCAAAACGATTCCGGAAGTGACCGATCACGCTTATCCGATGACAGGCGAGGCGCCTGCCGCTCCGCAGCCTGCGCAAAAAGGCCAACAACAAGGGCGCGGACGCCGCGGAGGATCACAGCCTGCACAAGATCAAGCCCAAGGACAGTCCCGGCAAAACGCCGCAAAATCTGCGCCAAAGACCAAAGCTCCGCAAAACGGAAGCAGAGCTGCAGTAAAGTCTCCGGCAGCTAAAAACGAGGGGCGTCCGAACGCGCCGAAGAAAACGACGGGGAAGCCTGATACTCCGCAAACGGCGGGCCAAGCTCAAGCCGCTGACAAAGCTCCTGTACCAGCAAGCACCAAGCCGCAGCATGTTCCGAAGAATCGTCCGGCAGGCCAACCTGCACGCGCGAACGGCAGCAAGCCTGCCAATGCTCAAGCAAGCGGCGAAGCCAATCGCAACCGCGCGCCGAAAAACGGACCGCGTTCCGCAGCCGACGGCAAACGGCCGCGCACGGGCGGACGTCCGCAGCCGGGCACGGCAGCTTCGGCACGCGCCAGCGCCAACAAAAAGTGGACGGACGGCCAATGGGCTGCCGATACCCTGTACCGCGCCAGTTACGGCCTTTCGGGCGATAAGGCATAACAAGCTTTGCTTGTTATGATCTTTGCGGCGGTTCGGCAGAAAAGGCTTTGACCTTTTTCGTACTGCTTTTTATTACTTTAATGAATATTCAAAAAGCGCGACGTTTTGCCGCGCTTTTTGTGCTGTCCGAAAGTTTGACTTATGTTGTTCGCCTTGTGCCCGCAACGTGATCCCGGTATTCGGCCCGTTACATGTACAACATCGAAAAATGAAGCTCGTGTCCCAATTGCTTGAGATAGTTGTACAACTGGGAGCGATGATGGAACAAGTGGGTCAACGTCTCGATCTGCCATTGAATCTGGGTATGTCCGGACTCGGCGTAGAACGCTTTGGTGGAACGGGTCATCAGATCTTCAAGGCTCAACGAAGCGATGTAAGCTTTATACTGCTCGAAGCTTTCGCGCAAGGCGGCAGCCAAAAGCTCCGGATCGGTTTCGTTGTCCAGGCTGCTTTCGATCGCACCGACTTCTTCCGCATTGCCTTCTTGCATGATTTTCAAGTCGCTCCGCGGCACCAAGGCCAAATGACGAACCAATTCAGGCAGCGAGCGCATATTGTCCTGCGGGCGGTAACTCCAGTCTTCCGGACGGATGAGACGGATCAACGCTTCTCCGGTACGCACGCCCGTTTCGAGTTCAGTCAGCAAGTGATCACGGATTTGCAAAGCTTCGTTCATATTATCTTCTCCTCTTTTTGGGAAATGGACATTGTCTTCAGTATAAAGGGAATCTTCATTGCGAACAAGTGTTTGTTTTTGTACCATAAAAAAGCCCGGCTTTATGCAAGCCAGGCTTTTAAAGCTATAAAAAGACAACTTCTTCGCACCGGTTCACACGATATTCCGGTTCTCCCATTCCGACGGCCGCAGCATCTCTCGCACGCCGACGGTATCGCCGATTAGCAGCATGGCCGGATTGCCCACGTTCAGGGCAACAGCCAGCCTTGCGATGCTGCCCAATGTCCCGGTGACCACGCGTTCGGCTTCCGTCGTCGCGTTTTCGATCAAGGCGGCAGGCGTACTCGCATCGCGGCCGTGCCGGATCAGTTCGCCGCTGATTTCTTCCAGGCGCGAAACGCCCATATAGACGGCCAAGGTATCCGCGCCTTGCGCCAGCAGATCCCAGCGAACCGGAGCATCGGCTTCGCCGCAGCGGCTTCCGGTGACGACGGCGAACGAAGCGGCCGTACCCCGGTGGGTGAGCGGAATGCCTGCCGATGCGGATGCGCCGGAAGCCGAAGTCACGCCGGGCACGATCTCGAACTCGATTCCCGCCTTCGACGCCGCCAACGCTTCTTCCCCTCCGCGCCCGAACACGAACGGGTCGCCTCCTTTCAACCGTACGACTTGATGTCCCACTTTCGCGTAATCGACGATCAGGCGGTCAATCTCGCTTTGCGTGAGCGCGTGGCGCCCGGGAGCCTTGCCGCAGTAGATTTTGAGCGTTCCCGGCGGGCAATGCTCCAGCAGCTTATCGCTAACAAGGCGGTCGTACAGCACGACGTCGGCCTGTTCCAGGCGACGCAGCGCTTTGACCGTAATCAGTTCCGGATCGCCCGGTCCCGCACCGACGATTGAAATTTTTCCACGGCTCATACGCTTTTCCTCCAAGCAGGCAGATTTAAAGGCTTTTGTTCGGTTTCGACGGATGACGCAGGAACCGCTTCGCCTCGTCCTTGCTTCAATCCCCAATACAACAGCAGGCCCGTAAACAAAGCACCGCCCGCGAAGTTGCCGAGCAATACCGGAATGCCGCTCCAGACCAACCAATCCATGCCGCTGACGTTCGCGCCGAGCAGCATGCCTGCCGGGACGACGAACATGTTGACGACCGTATGCTCGAACCCTTGTCCGAAAAAGATCAGGATCGGCAGCCACATCGCGAATATTTTGCCGCCGGTCGATCTGGACGTCATCGCCATGACCGCGCCGAGCGTGACCATCCAGTTGCAAAGAATCGCCTTGACGAATACGAGCAGCATGCCGGACGCGCCGAGCGTCTGATAGGCGAGCGTTTTCGCTTCGGCCGTGCCGACGAGGGTCGCGATTAACGGATTGGATAGATCCGTTCCGGCTTTGGTCGCGACGAACGCGTAGGCGAGGGCATACAGACCGCAGCCGAGCAGATGACCGACGATGACCCAGAAATAGTTTTTGAGCATCGCGGAGACGGTTGTCTTTTTCTCCAGGACGGCCAGCGGAATCAGGGCGAAGCTGCCCGTGACCAATTCCAGGCCGAGCAGTACGATAATAACGAAACCGACGGGAAACAGGAGCGCGCCTACTATCGGGATACCGGTTTGGCCGGACGCCGTCATCGCCAGAGTAGTGGCGCAAGCGAGGATCGCTCCTGCCAAGCCGCTGCGAATCAACAACTGCGCGGCGGACAGTTCGGCTTTGGTCTTGCCCGCGTCGATCATGGTTTGCAGCACTTCGGTTGGTTTGACGTAGTCCATAAGGCATCGGCTCGCTTCCTGCAAATTTGGGAGACAGGGGGTGGCGGCTAGGAATAGATGAAATACCGGCCCCCGAAGCTCAAAGATTGTGTTTGAGTTGCATATTATGCAAGATTTTGTAGTCAAAAAGGGAATCTACAGGTACGAAGTTGCAAAAAACACAACAATTTTGCTCAATTCGCCGGAAGTCGCTTCGTTTTAACAAAAGAATATTGTATTTCGTACAGTTCGGGACAAGAAAATGGCGAAATAGAGCGATTAGCTTGCACTTTTTGCAACTTGCTTCAGCTTCATTGACGAAACGGCAGCGTAGCCTTACGAATTAGCTTCTTGCGGCACGCTTCGTTGATCATTCAGCAGCGTGAGGGTCTTAATCAAGCAAAATCAAGGTCTCAGACGCTTCTACATTGCTTTTTGGGACATGCAAGACAAAGATTAGTCTCAAATCGAATATCCGGAACGGCTCAGATCAGGCGATATGCGTATCGGTGCCGGAGGCGCCGAGCAGGGAAGCCGGTACAGTCAGGTAGATGGTGCCGTCGGCTCGGACTTCGGTCGGGAAGGTCTCGATGCAGCCTTTGTCGGGATCGAGGGCTTCGCCGCTGCGGAGGTCGATGCGCCAATCGTGCAGCGGGCAATGGACCACCGGGCCGCAGACCATGCCTTCGGAGAGCACGCCGCCCTTGTGGGGGCAGCGGTTTTCGACGGCCAGGATCTCGCCGTCGGACAGGCGGAACAGCGCGATTTCGAGACCGTTGACGTTGAGGCGGCGCGAGCCCAAAGGATCGATGTCGGTTAGCTTGCCTACTTTTACTTGTTGGCTCATGCGGATTCCTCCTCTTTGCGGTCGTTACGGTCAGCTGCGGATACGGATACCACTTCGGCGGCCGGGAGGCGTTCGAAGTTTTTGCGCAGTTCCGGTTCGTTGACGATTTGCTTCCACGGATCGACGGTGCGGTCCAGCGTGTCGCGCAGTCTCTTATGCAGCGCTTTGCGTTCGGCTTCGTCGCTGAGCACTTGTTTGACATGATCGAGGCCGACGCGTTCCACCCAAGGGGCGGTACGCTCGTTCCAGGTCGCGTTTTCCCGGTAGTATTGCAGGAACGCGCTGGCCCATTCTTCCACTTCGTCGTCCGTTTTGACGAAGCCCAGCAAGTCGGTTGCCCGAACGTGGATGCCTGCGTTACCGCCGACATGCAGTTCCCAGCCGCCGTCCACGGCGACGACGCCGAAGTCTTTGACGGTCGCTTCCGCGCAGTTACGCGGGCAGCCGGAGACGGCGAGTTTCACTTTGGCAGGGGCGTTCATGCGCTCGAAGGCTTTTTCCAAGCGCACCCCCATGCCCATCGCGTCCTGCGTGCCGAAGCGGCAGAAGGTGGAGCCGACGCACGTTTTGACGGTGCGGAGCGCTTTGCCGTAGCCGTGGCCGGAAGGCATGTCGAGCGCTTCCCAGACGCCGGGCAGGTCTTCTTTTTTCACGCCGAGCAGATCGAGACGCTGTCCGCCCGTGAACTTGACCAACGGAACGTCGAACTTCTCCGCGACTTCGGCGATGCGCTTGAGTTCGGTCGGTGAAGTGACGCCGCCGTAGATGCGCGGGATAACCGAATACGTGCCGTCTTTTTGAATATTGGCATGGTAGCGTTCATTGGCGAAACGGGATTCTTTCTCGTCCTTGTATTCCGCAGGGAACAGCATGCCCAGATAGTAGTTCAGCGAAGGACGGCATTTGGAGCAGCCTTCGTCGTTGTTCCATTCCAGCACGTTCATGACTTCTTTGACCGTTTTCAGGCCCATGCGCTTGATGTCGGCCACGATCTCGTCGCGGCTTAAGGTGGTGCATCCGCAGATGCCTTCTTTGACCGTCACGACGTCGTCGCCCGCATAGATTTGCAGCAATCCTTCGACCAGAGGCTTACAGCCGCCGCAGGAAGCTGAAGCTTTGGTGCAGCCTTTGATTTGGCCGAGACTGGTGCAGCCGCCTTCGATCGCGGAGACGATGTCGCCTTTAGAGACGCCGTTGCAGCCGCAGACGATCTCGTCGACCGGCATGGCTTCCAATCGCGCCGTGCCGCTTCCGCCGCCGCCCGATGCCAGCGCGTCGGCAGGCAGGCCGAGCAGCAGCTCTTTTTCGCGTCCGGCGATGCTTTCCCCGCTTTTGATCAGGGAGAACAACGAAGCGCCTTCCCCCGTCTCGCCGAACAACACCGCGCCGATCAGCTTGTTTTCCATAATGACGAGCTTCTTATATACGCCTTCGATCTCGTCCTGATACCGAAGCGCCCGAGCGCCTTCCGGTTCGACGAAAATGCCGCCCGAGAACACGTCGACGCCGGATACTTTGAGTTTGGTCGACGTGACCGAGCCTGCGTAACCGTCGACCGGAACGCCGGCGAGGCTTTTCGCCAGCACGGCGCCCTGCTCATACAGCGGCGCGACCAATCCGTAAGCGATGCCCCGGTGCTGCGCGCATTCGCCGACCGAGTAGATGCCGGGCACGTTCGTCCGCATATAATCGTCCACGACGATCCCGCGCTCTACGGCAAGCCCGCTGCGCTGCGCCAAAGCGACGTTCGGACGGATGCCGACCGCCATGACGACGAGGTCCGCTTCGAGCATGCTGCCGTCTTTGAACAGCAATCCTTTGGCGCGCTGCTTGCCGAGCACCGCTTCCGTTTGCTTTTTGAGCAGGAATTTCATGCCTTGGGCTTCCAGCTCTTTTTGCAGCATGATCGAAGCGGGACGGTCGAGCTGGCGCTCCATCAGGTATTCGTTGATATGAATAACGGTAACGTCCATGCCCAAGTTCAGCAGGCCTCGCGCCGCTTCGAGTCCGAGCAATCCGCCGCCGATGACCGCCGCTTTTTTGTGCTTGCGGGACGCTTCCTGCATGGCGACGCAGTCTTTGATATCGCGGAAGCCGATAACGCCTTCTTTGTCCGCGCCGGGAATCGGCAGGATGAACGCGTCGGAGCCCGTGGCGACGATCAGTTCGTCATAGTCCGCTTCGATGCCGCCTTCGGCGTAGACCCGGCGATTGTCGCTGTCGATCTTCGATACGGCCTGGCCGAGATGCAGCGTGATCCCGTTTTCCCGGTACCAGTCCAGGTCGTTGATCACGATCTCTTCCATGCTTGCGCCGCCGGCCAACACGGACGACAACATGATGCGGTTATAGTTCGGATGCGGTTCTGCGCCGAATATCGTAATATCGTACAGGTCCGGCGCCAATTTGAGCAGATGTTCGATCGTGCGGACGCCTGCCATGCCGTTGCCGACGAGAACCAATTTTTTGCGTTTGTTTGCCATATGGAATCGCTCCTTTTCGGGTCAGAGGGAGTATCGGAAAACACAAACAGCCCGCATCACCCGCTTCGGAAATCTTGCTTCTTCCGTTGCTGTTTAAGGTGAGCAGGCGCCATTGCCGCTTCAGTCGGACACATCTTTGTATCCGCGTCGTTTCTTGAGACCGACTATACCGGAATATCATTTATGTGTCAACAATTTTGACATTTAATTTTTGATAATTTAAAATAATCGACAAATCAACCCTTTTCATGTTATATAAATTAACACAAATAAATAATAGCGACAGGAGTCGTCGGCTGATTTTGGTTTGGCCTGTACGCTATCCGGAGTCGAGCGAGCGCTATCGGCGGTCGGCTCGCCCAACGCAATCAACGAACGGATTCTGAATATAAGGAGCGTCGTTCATGCACAGCTTACTGATCGTGCACCACTCTTCCGATCCGCCGACCGGCGCAGCGAAAACCGAAAGCGATCCTGCCCGGTTGCTCGGCGAATGCGGCTATATCATTGAATCGGCACATACCCGCGAAGAAGCATTCGAACGCGTAGGCGAAACCGATGCCGCCGTGCTGGCCCTTCCCATTACCGAAATGAACGACTGGGCGGGCGTGCTCATGTCGCGCAAAAACGTCCCTGTCCTCTGGTGGTGTACGGCAGAGACCGCTACGCTGTCCGTGTCCGCATGTGAAGACGACGTGCGGATCGACGGCGTTCTTTCCCCTCATATGAAGCCGTCCGAAATCCATTGGATTTTGCACTTCAGCTCCAGGCGATGCTACGAGCGGGTTCAGTGGGCCAAAGAACGGGAAAAGCTGCTCGCCCGGCTCGAAGAACGCAAATGGATCGATATGGCGAAAGGCATTTTGTCCAAAACGAAAAACATTTCCGAGTCCGAAGCGTATGATCTGCTGCGCAAGCAGGCCATGAACGAACGCAAGCGCATGGTCGACGTCGCTACATCCATCGTGAAAGTCTATCAGCTGCTGCATGAACCATCCTGAGGAGGCCCAGCCATGATCGATCTGTTAAAAGAAGTCGCCCGCGGCAAACGCGGCGCGCGGGACTTGAACTACGGGGAATCGTTGGAGGCCGCGGAAGCGATTCTCGGCGGGCGCTCCACTCCGGCCCAGACCGGAGCTTTTCTGATCGCGCAGCGGCTGAAATTGGAGAGCGCCGAGGAGTTGGAAGCGTTCGTGTCCGTAGCGAGGAGACAAGCTTACCGGGAATGCCGCAAGCCGGGCATCGATTTCGCGGGACCGTACGACGGCCGGCAAAAAACGTTCTGGGCTTCGCTGCCGACAGCCTTCGTCGTGGCGGCAGCCGGAGTTCCGGTTACGCTGCACGGTTCCGCGCCGCTGCCGCCGAAATACGGCGTCGTGCTGCATGATATCCTGCGCGCGGCCGGTATCGATCCGCTCGCGCTGAGCCGCGCGTCGGCGATCGCGGCAGCCGACATGAACACATCGGCAGGAGCGGACGGACATGGCGGCGTCCTGTTCGCCGACTCCGCCAAATGGTGCCCGCCGTTAGGAAAGTTGCACGACATCCGCGAGGAATTGGGCATGCGCACGCTGCTGAACACGGCTGAAAAGCTGATCGATTATTCCTGCTCGCCTTACCTCGTACTGAGCGTGTTCCATAATACGGTGATCGATCGGCTGGCGCGTCTGGTCACGCGGCTCGGCTATCGGAAAACGTTGATCGTGCAGGGCGTCGAAGGTTCGGAGGACGTGTTCATCCATCGGCCGACGCGTATCCATACGGTCGAAGACGGACACTGCGAATTGGATCTGCTCGATCCCGAAATGTACGGTCTGGACACGGAACTTCCCGACGATGAGTCCGCATGGACCGCGCGCAAGCAACTCGATATGCTTGAAGCGGTTCTGCAAGGCGGCGGACATATGGCGTATTATAATCAGACGCTGCTGAATACGGCGGTTCGCCTGCATTTGTCGGGAGCGGTCGGTTCGGTGGAGGAAGGGATCTACACGGCGAAGCCCCTCTTGGATAACGGAGCCGCATGGAAGGTTTACCTGACATGGAAAAAGGCGCTGCAGGAAGCCGCTCCGCTCGGCGAACCGGCGGAACGCGAGACCGCGGTTCGAAAAATTTGAAGCGTCAAACACTGTCGATCCGGCGCGGCTTGCGCAAAGTTCGGAACGGCTTCTATGCGAATCAGCCCAAGCCTCGATGCGTTCTGGGTTGACGTATCGGGAAATCTCGATATACAATATCGGTATGAAAACTATCGATATATTCAAAGCCTTATCCAACGAAACGCGGTTGAACATGCTGCTTTGGCTCAGAGAACCGGAAAAGCATTTCCCTGCGCAGGGCGCGCATATTCCGAAAGGCGTGAATTTCGCGGGCGGCGTATGCGTCGGCGATATTCAGGAGAAAGCCGGCTTGTCGCAATCCACGGTGTCCAGCTACCTGAACATGATGCAAAAAGCAGGATTGCTGGAGTCTTTCCGCCATGGGCAATGGACGTATTACCGCCGAAACGAAGCTTCGATTCAAGCCTTGGCCGAAGAAATCCGCACGAGTCTGTAAACCGCCGTCCGCGAGGGTTGTCCGGACGGCCGACTTTTGCGCGCACTTGCGAAAATCAGCGAAATCCGCATTTTTCAGGCCGATATATCGTTTTTTCTAGATATTTAATTATTGGAAAAAGGGGAAATTATATGCGCCCCGTTTACTATCTGCTGGCTCTTCTAGCCGGTGCCGCCCTCAGCTTCGAAGGGGCGATTTACGCCGAACTCGGCAAGTCGATCGGCCAAGTCGAGACGAGCTTTTACAATTTTGCGGCGGGCACCATCATCGTCGGCCTGCTGTGGCTGTTTTTCGGAAAAGGAGAAATATCGCAGATCAAGCGCGCGCCCAAGTGGTCGCTGCTCGGCGGTCTGCTCGGCGTCGTCTATCTGACTTCGATCGTGATCAGCGTGCCTTTCGTCGGCGTAGGCGTCACGATGGTCGCGGTCATTATCGGCCAGATGGTCATGAGCATGGTCATCGAACATTACGGCTGGCTCGGCAGCGAACCGACGCCGGTCAACAAAGAAAAAATACTCGCGGTCGTCGCCATGACCGCCGCGCTGCTGCTTATCAACTAGTACTGCGTATCCATAGAAATTAATAGTTGAAGTCTTAAAAGCCGATAAATCTAATCAAACAGATTTGAGGTGCTGAAGATGCAAAAAAGATGGGTTGTCGAATTAAGCCAAGATGAACGGACACAACTTGAACAATTGATTCAAACCGGTAAAGTTGCCGGTTATAAAATCAGACACGCTCACATGCTACTCCAAGCCGACGAAAGCGAACGGGGTCCTTGCTGGTCAGATACCCAAATTGCTGAAGCTTATCATACGAGTGTCACTACTGTTCGGAATTTACGAAAACGATTGGTCGAAAAAGGCTTTGAAACCGCGTTGGAGCGCGAAAAACAAACGAATCGCAAGATCAAGTTCGATGGAGACACGGAAGCCAAATTGATTGCTCTAGCTTGTAGCGAAGCTCCCGAAGGCTACAGCAAATGGTCGGTTCGACTGCTCGCCAATCGAATGGTTGAATGTGAAATCGTGGATGAGATTTCGCCGATGACTGTTCAACGAATGCTAAAAAAAATCAACTTAAGCCTTGGCTGAAGAAGCAGTGGTGCATCCCGGAAGCCTCTGGCGAATTTGTGGCTCACATGGAGGACGTTCTGGACGTATACCGACGTTCCTATGATCTCAAACGTCCGGTGATCTGTTTAGACGAAACGAATCGACAGCTCACTTTGGAAATTCGGCCTTCCACGCCAGCCGCGCCGGGTTCGCCAAAGCGAGTTGATTATGAATACAAGCGAAATGGCGTTGTGAATCTATTCATGATGTTTGCTCCACTTGAAGCCAAGCGCTATGTACGCGTGAGTGACCACCGTAAACGCGTCGATTTTGCCGCGTGTATTCAGGAGCTCGTGGACGTCCATTATCCCGATGCAGAGCGAATTGTTCTGGTCATGGATAACTTGAACACGCATAGTTTGGGTTCGCTCTATGAAGCTTTTGAGCCTGCCGAAGCCAAACGTCTGGCAAGCAAACTGGAGATTCATTACACGCCTAAACATGGAAGTTGGTTAAACATGGCTGAAATCGAAATTGGCGTATTAAGTCGACAAGCATTGTCCGGTTATGTCGAGACCAAGGCCGATATGATCTCGCGTATAGCCGCTTGGCAATCTGACCGAAATGCCGCACAGGCGACTGTAGATTGGCGATTTACCACCCAAGACGCCCGAATCCGACTCAAACGATTGTACCCTAAAATTTAAGTGATACAGAGTACTAGGGCGTGTACGCAAACTTCGAAGGCAGCAGATTTGGCTGAATTTTCGATCTATGCAAGGAACGATTTCGAAGGCGTGCCGGGGCACGTCGAGAAATTGTGACGCGGCAGAGGACGAAAAGACAGGCAAAGATGCACTTCAGTAAGTTTGCGTACACGAACTAAAACCTTATCAACATTAAAGGAGGCCTTTATGGGATCATTCATGATTTTGTTTACCCTGCTCGGCGGCATTACGCTCAGCGCGCAGTCTTCCATCAACGGAACATTGGGCCGAAAAGCCGGTTCGCTCGAAACGACGCTGCTTACATTCGTAACCGGCACGCTGTTTTTGGCGCTTTATCTCCTGTTTTTCGGAAACGGAAATCTGGGCGCTTTGTTCGACGCGCCGAAGTGGCAGCTCAGCGCGGCTTTTCTGGGCACGGTCTATCTGCTGTTGACCGTGATCGCCGTGCCGAAAATCGGCGTGATCGCGGCCAATATCGCAGGAATCGCGGGGCAGCTCGTCGCCGGCATGCTGATCGACCACTTCGGTTGGTTCAACAGCCTGGAAATTCATCTCGACGGCAAGCGAATATTGGCGCTCGGATTCATGGCGCTGGCGCTTTATTTGATTTATAGAGGGAATAAACGCTCTGCGGCTCAAGCCGAAGCGGCGGCGTAACGCGAAGCAACCTCAAACCGCATGAAAAAGGACTGTCCCGCCGCCGCTCTTCGGCTTTCGGACAGTCCTTTTTGCTTTGTTTCAAACAACCGGAACTTCTTCCCCGCCCAACAAAATCGCCTTCATGTCCTCGAACGAATCGGCGATCTGCCTGACGTGCGGCTCTACGTTCTTCCGCATCGACACGCCGTCCTCGCCGAGATTGAACAGATCGTCGTGCAGGATCCAGATCACCGGACAGTCTCCGTCTTCGCCTTTTTGCTTCAAATCGAAGCAAATCGGCCCCTGGCCGTCTTCGCCGATCGCGAACGGCAGATAACCTGCCGCGATCAGCGGACCCCAATCTTCCGCAGCGTTGCGCTCCAGCTCCGCAAGCCCGGTTTGCGTATCGAGTGCCGGAAGCGTGAAAAATATGCACCCGCCGACATACCCTCCCCGACCGTCGCCCATCCCCGCGGACGTCCAGCTTACCAGATGGTACGCTTGCAGCAGCGCGCGAAAGCCCGGAGGAAAAGCCGCGCGCAACCTAGCTTCCAGCGCATTGAGCGCTTCGCCGGAGATCGTCGACGGAACCGGCTTCCAGAACTTCCACTCGCCGTCGTCTTCGTCTTGAAGCTCTTCCGGAACCTCGCGCTCCGTATCCAGCATGTCTGCCGGGATATTGTCCCCCAAGTCGTAAAACAGCATCCGGAACCGCTCGTTTCCGTAACGTGCGTCGATTCTTCGGCGGATGTCCTCGATCTCCGCGACAAATTTCTTTTCCCGTTCGTCCATTTTTGCTTTTCCCCTTTCCTGTCCAGCCCGCGGCTGCGAAAAATTCCGCGGCCGCAGGGTTTACGCTTTCTGTTCCAACTTTAACAGACGTACGGCTTGCGGAAAAGACTGACGAAACCGACGCGCGCTTCAAGCCTTAGCAGGCGTTTTGCGCCGGAAAAGCCGAATTTCTTTTTCCGTATTTTTTTGCCACCCTTCGGTCTTTGGCTGCATCTAAACAACAGATCGGATTTTCGGTTTTCCGTAATCGCTCGCGGACGAAATTTCGGAAAGGCGATATAAATTTCGGCGTTGCCCCGTCTTTTCGTGTACCCGGGGCAAGAATCGAACATCCAGAATAACCGAAGGAGCTGAACCCCCATGATCGTTTACGTTCTGTACGGAGGCCAATCGCCCGAGCATAAAGTGTCGCTGAAAACGGCGGCCACGGTGCTGAAGGCGCTGAATACGCAAAAGCACGAGGTTTATCCGATTTACATTTCCCGCGAAGGTCTATGGACCGGACTGGGCCGGATGCCGGAAGACGGATTGAACGAGGAAAACCTGATGCCCGTATCCCGACACGCCGACGCGGCTTCTTCGCTCGGCGAAGTCCTGAAGGCCGAATTTTCTTTTGCCGGCGAAAAAGTCGCCCTGCCGCTGCTGCACGGAGCCAACGGCGAAGACGGCACGGTGCAGGGACTGCTGGAACTGCTCGGCATTCCTTACGTCGGCAACGGCGTCCTGTCGGCGGCCATGACGCTGGACAAAGACGTGACCCACCGGCTCGCCGGACTCGCCGGCATCCGGCAAACGGCATACGAGATCGTCACGCGCCGCGAATGGGAAGAAGATCAAGCGGGCGTGATGAGTCGCCTGAAGAAGCGCGGCCTTCTGCCGGGCTACGTCAAGCCGGCGACGCTCGGCTCCTCGATCGGCATCAGCCGCTGCGAAGACGAGGCCGCGCTGGAAGCCGGCATCGAAGAGGCGCTGCGCCACGACGTCAAGCTCGTGATCGAGCGGGAAGTTCCCGGCCGCGAGATTCAAGTCGCGGTCATGGGCAACGACCGCCCGCAAGCTTCGCTGCCGGGCGAGTTCCTCCACGGCGTGAAGTTTTTCGACTTCCGCGCCAAATACGCCGATCCGACGCTTCGCATGTCGATTCCGGCCGAGATCCCGGCTGCGGCCGCCGAAGAGATCCGTGAATCGGCAATCCGCGCTTATGAAGCGCTTTGCTGCTCGGGACTGGCGCGGGTGGACTTTTTCCTCGGCGAAGACGGACGGGTCTACCTGAACGAGATCAACGCGCTGCCGGGCTTTACCGGCACCAGCATGTATCCCGTCATGTGGGAGCGCACGGACGGTACGACCCACGCGGCTCTGATCGAAAAGCTGATGGACTACGCGCTGGAGCGCGGCCGCACGCGAGCAGCCGTCGGCGGCGCGCGATGAGCGCCGCGTACCGCGATACCCGGGCGGACGTCGATACGGCGGCGATTCGGCGCAACCTGTCGAAGATTCGCCGCCGCTTCCCCGCTTCGGTTCGACTGATGGCGGTCGTCAAAGCTGACGGCTACGGGCACGGCGCGATCGAGAGCGCCGAGGCAGCCCTAGCGGCCGGCGCCGACATGCTCGGCGTCGCGCTGCTCGAAGAAGCCGTCGAACTTCGCGAGCGCGGCATCCGGCTGCCGATCCTGGTATTGGCGCCGGTTCCGCCGCGTTACGCGGAACTCGCGGCCGCGCTGGATATCCGGCTGACCGTCACGGAAGCCGATTGGTTCCGGCAGCGCGAAGAGTTTCGACGGCAGTCGGGCGCGCCGCGCGGCGGCGGAACCCGAACGCCGAACGGCCCTCCGCTGCGCGTGCACGTCAAGCTCGATACCGGTCTCGGCCGGATCGGACTGAGAACCCGGGAGGAATGGGAGCAGATCGTTCCCTGGTTGAAAAGGGAAGACGTCGTCGCGGAAGGGCTGTTCACCCATTTCGCGACGGCGGGTTGGGCGGATGCGTCGTTCGTTAAGAAGCAATACGAACGCTTCATACGCATGACGGAATGGGCGCGTTCATCCGGGATTCACTCTGCACTTTTGCATTGCTGCGGGAGCGCGTCGTCGCTGCGATTTCCGGAAATGTCGCTCGATATGATACGGATCGGCGCGGCCGCTTACGGCTTCTACCCTTCCGCGCTCGCTCCCCAATGGGAGCTGGAGCCCGCGCTGACGCTGCGCAGCGCGTTGATCCAGGCCAAGCGGGTATCTGCCGGAGACACGATCGGCTACGACCGCGCCTATACGGCGCGGGGCGAGGAATGGATCGGTACCGTCCCGATCGGCTACGCCGACGGATGGTCGCAGATCATGCAGGGCGGTGAAGTGCTCGTCGGCGGCAGACGCGCCAAGATCGTCGGCCGGATCGGCATGGACCAACTGACCGTCCGGCTGCCGGGCCCTTGCCGGGCCGGCGACCCGGTCGTCCTGATCGGCAGCCAGGGCGGCGAAAAGATCTCCTGCGCGGAAGCCGCGTCGCGCGCCGGCATCGTCCCGCAGGAAATCACCGCCTCCTTGACCGGAAGAATGCAGAGAAACTACGAACCGGAATTCGGCAGCGAAGCTTTGACGAAGGAGGAATACGCATGGAAACCGAAACAAAACGTCTTGCGAAGATAAACGGGTATAGCAACGAAATGAAGGAGCAGCCGAATCCGGTGCATCAACCGGAATCCGCCCCTGTCCTGGTCAACCGGCACCATCCCTGGACCGAAAGCCCCGAGGATACGGAAAGCCGGCTTGCTCCGGTAAGCACCTTTGCGGACATCCAGGCGCTGGACGCCGATATCCGCCTTGAACGAACCTGCCTGGAAAGGCTGGACGCGCTGCTGGACGCCGTCGGCGGCAAAAACGGCATCGTCGTCGTCAGCGGTTACCGCGACCTGGCCGAACAGACGGAGATTTATTATTCTTCGCTGCGGGAAAACGGCGCGGCATACACCGCCAAATTCGTGGCGCTGCCGGGATGCAGCGAACATCATACCGGATTGGCCGTGGACGTCGGTTCGGCGGCGGGCGGATTGGACTTTATCGCGCCGGAATTTCCGGACGACGGCGCCTGCGGCGCGTTCAAAGCGAGAGCGGCCGAATTCGGCTTCGTCCAGCGCTACAAAGCGCACAAAGAGTATCTGACCGGCATTTCCTGCGAACCGTGGCATTTCCGTTACGTCGGCGCGCCGCATGCCGCGATCATGGAAGAGCGCGACCTGTGCCTCGAGGAATATGTCGAGATTCTGCGGCAGGAGCGCGCGAAAGCCGGGCACGGCGAGGCTTCCTATGGGAACTGATCGGTCCGCGGCACGATCCTCCCGGAATATCGGCGGCACGGATTGGCTGAAATTCATGGCCGCGCTGCTCGTGATCGCCAACCACACGTCTCCGCTGGCGAGCGTCAGCCCGCAGGCCGACTTTTGGGTCGCCGGGCTGATCTCGAGGGTAGCCGTGCCGATCTTCTTTATCGGGTCCGGATTTTTCCTGTTCCGAAAATTCGCCGACGACGCTTCCGCGAACCGCTCCGCCGTCGTTCGCTACACGAACAAGATCGCACTGCTGTACGGATTGTCGATTCTGATCTATCTGCCGCTCAACGCGTACAAAGGCGATTTCGCGCAGGGCTTCCACGTCGGCTCCGTTCTGCGGGATATCGTGCTGGACGGCACCTTTTACCATCTGTGGTTTTTCCCGGCGCTTTGGATCGGCGTCTGGTTGATTTATTTCCTGAGCCGTCTGCCTTCGATGGCTTGGGCTTGGACGGCCGCGATCGCTTTGTACGCGTTCGGCCTGCTGGGCGACGGCTATTACGGCTTCGCCGCAAACACCCTGCATCTGAAACCGGCCTATGATGCGCTTTACGCCTGGATGGATTATACGCGCAACGGCCTGTTTTTCGCGCCGCTGCCTATTTTGGCAGGCGCGACGTTAGCCCGGCGGGGCCTGCCGAAGTCCGCGCCTTCGCGCTCCGCCGGAATTCGGCTCGGCGCAGCGGCGATCATCGCTCTGCTTCTGCTGATCGCCGAAGGCGAATGGCTGCGCGGCCTCGACCTGCCCCGGCACGGCAGCCTGTACCTGCTATCGATTCCTGCCGCCTTCCTGCTGTTCCTTTGGTCGACGACCTGGAACATGCGCGGTTCCAAGCCTCTTCGCGCTTGGAGAACGTGGATTTACATTTTGCATCCTTGGGCGATCGTCCTGGTGCGCGGCGCCGCCGAAGCCGTAAACGGCGAACGGCTGCTGATCGCGAACAGCCCGGTACATTACGTTGCCGTCTGCCTAGCGTCGATCGCGCTGTCCGCGCTCGCGGCTGCCGCGATGGGCAAAGCGGGGAAAATTCGCTTGTTCGCGCATGCCAAAAAGCGCGGAGAAGATTCTTCCTCCGCGCCTTCGCGACGAATTTTCTGAACTTTTGCGCCGAGTCCGCGTTTTCTATCGCCGACCTGCGTTTCCGTCGGCTCCGCGTCTCCGCACCTTCCCTTCTCCAGATTCAGGAGAAACTTCCGCCTTCCTTTCGGATCTCCGATCCGTATAATTGAACAATAATCGCAGCAGGGAAGGAATGGCAAAGAAAATGAAAAACGTTCGAAACAGCTGATACCCCGACACGATGGACAGATCCGCGCCGATCGAATGGGCAATGACTCCCATCTGATCCATGCCGCCCGGCGCGAGACTCAGCAATGCCGTCGGCGCCGTCACGGGCTGCAAACGCGTTAACAACACGGTCAAGCCGAAAGAACCGGCAATCAACAGCACTCCGCTGAGCAGGGACAGCGATAACGTGCGGACTTTGTTTTGAATCCGGGCAGGCTTGAGCAAGGTTCCGACGTAGGTTCCAAGCGCCAACTGTGCCGCAGCCGTCAGTGCGTGAGGCAGTTCCGGCGCATGGAAGCCCGTCGCTTGCAGCAGCGCGGCGCCGAATGCCGGACAGAGAAGGAACGCCGTCGGAAACCGTACTTTTTTCCCCAGCAAAGCCAGTCCTACGCATAACGGTCCGTATACGAAAATATTCGGGAACAAGCCGCTCCACGGGATCGCTTCTGTCGCCGACACCGCTGTCGCTTCTCCTGCCTGACCCGCGAACAGCGGACTGTAGATCATCAGCGGAATACCGACGATAATCAGCAGCAGCCGCATCACCTGGTTGACCGTGACCAGCGTCAGATCGACGCCTTTCGTTTCCTCCGCCAATACGACCATCTGCGACAATCCGCCGGGTACGCTGCCGAGCAGCGATGTTTTGAAGTCCGTGCCGGACAATTTGCCGATCACGAACGAGATACCCGCACATAATAATAGAAGCAAAAAAGTCATCAGGATCATATACGGCACCTGTGTCCCCATACGCCGCAAAGCTTCGCCCGTCAGCGCAAGTCCGATCGTATAGCCGATCAGGATGAGCGCTCCGTTACGCAGCGGCGACGGCCAGGCGTAAAGATTCTTTTTCAGTACGTTGGAACCGATCAGAGACGCGAGCATCGGCCCGAGCAGCCAGGGAACCGGCAGGTTCAACGCTTGGAACAATAAAGCGCCCGCCACCGAGATCAACGCCGCTATGCACATTCGCAGCCACGTCGGAGCCGTATTCCCCGTTGTTTGCTTATCCATCATACTCACTCATTAGGCATGCCTCGTTTCTTGTGAAACCGTTTGTGTCCGAAAAGTCCGTCCTTCCATTATAAGCCCAGATGCAAGTGGATAAAAATCACGATTTTGAATAACCGCTATCGATAATCTTTTTAGAGAGTCCGCGCATGCGCATAGGAACGCCGAAAAGCCCGGCCGATGGCCGAGCTTCCCTGTTCATTCGTATTGCTTCAAACTTTGCCTTTTACCAACCGAAGTCGAGCGTTTTGCCCGTCTCGCACCAGGTCTTGATCGAACTGACCACCATCGGCCAAGCTCCTTTTGCGTTATCTACGGCGGGATGGTTCTCGCTCCACTCGTCGTTGACCAGCGTCAGCTTAGTAGTCGTGCCCGCCTCTTCCAACTCGAACGTCACCCGACTCGTAAGCTCGGCATGCCGCTCGCGGTAAGACGGGCCCGGATGTTCGAGATAGGCCAACTTTTTCCCGGGCTCATAAGCTTGAATAGTTCCGTACACGTGCACCGTCGCATCGCCCTCGCTGCCCGGACCGACATACTCGAACGGAGCGCCGACTTCAAACGAAGACTTCAACTCCGATCCGAAAAAGGCGACCTTCGTCCCTTCCGGCGATACCAGCGCTTCCCAGACCTTCTCCGGCTTGGCATCGATATAAATCGCGTATTCCAGTTTCATGATTGAACCTCCCTGTAATGGATTCGAATACCGCTTTTCTTGGATGACCGTCTCGCGTCGATGCGGCTTCCGTGTTACAATCAGCTTAACTTAAGGAACGTATATTCGCATTGTAAAAACGCGACAGCGATTTAAATAAAAAAACCGGAGGATCGTATGGATCACTTTCCTGAAAATGAACGGGCAAAAGATTATGCGTCGACGCGAACCCACGCTCCGCGCTCCCCTTTTTTCGATTCGTCCGAACCCCGCCTCGGCGTGCTCAATCCCGAGATCGGCAAAGATCATTTTCGGCTGCTTCGTTACGGTCCCGCGCCGGAACTTGCGAACTTCGTCCGCCATTATTGGACCGTCGAGTGGGATCTGAGCGGGGCGAAGCCGTATCAGCAAGAAGTCGTGCCGAATCCTTGCGTCAATCTCGTCATCGAGCCGGGACGTACCGCTGGTTATATGCCGTCGACCTCACGCTTTGCCTATCTGCTTCAAGGAAAAGGCAAAGTGTTCGGCGTCAAGTTCCGGCCCGGCGGCTTTTACCCTTTTTACCGAGAATCGCTGTCGGAATTGGAGGGACGTCCGCTTCCGGTCGATCGCTTCCTGAACACGACGGCCGAATCGCTGGAACAAGCGTTGCATACGCAGGATAACGCCGCATTATGCGAACTTCTCGACCGGCTGCTGCTGGATGCTTGTCCGGAAAAGGATGCGGAGACGCAGCTGCTGCATCGGATCACCGCTGCCATTGCCAACGAGCGGGAACTGACGAAGGTCGACGCGTTATGCGAATCGATCGATATGGAAAAACGCACGCTGCAACGTCTGTTCAGTCGCCGAATCGGACTCAGCCCCAAATGGGTCATTCGGCTGCATCGTCTGCAAGAAGCCGCCGAAGCCTTGGATCGTGGCAGCGCGCAAGGCACGGGATCTAAACTTCTGCATCTGTCGCACGACCTGGGCTACCACGATCAAGCGCATTTTATCAAAGACTTCAAAGCCGTGATCGGCGTAACGCCGGAAGCTTATGCGTCCGGAGCAAGGGGATGAAGGATCAGATCGTGGCACACGGAAACGCGGGAACCTGTCGGTTCAGCACTTTGCTTAACGCGCGAATCACCAGCTCATGATCCCGTCCTTCGCGCAAGCCGCTTAAGGAGAGCGTCGCCGCCCATTCCCCGCTCGCGCGAATCGGGAAAGCGCCGCCTGACGGAACGAAGTGCGGCATATTCGCCATTTCTTCGCTCCATTTTCCGTTCAGCTCGTGATCGACGTGCATCCATACGCTGGAATGTCCCGTCGACAGGGCCGCCCTGCGTTTCCCTTCCATGTAACCGATATTGCGCGCGGCTTTGCTGTCCATGACGTATTGGAAAATGACCAGCCCGTCGCTCTCCCGGAAGATCGAAACGGCAATCTCGCGGTCATATTCCTTCGCCAATTCCACGATCGTATTTCCCAACTCCAAGGCTTCCTTCGATCCGAACGCCTCATATTGTAGAAGCTCCTCCTGCTCGGCCAATACCTCCAGACACTCCGGCGTATACGTCAGTCCCGCGCGAACCGCGTCGAGAATTTCGGCGCAGCGCAAAGAAGCGGATAACGGCATAATATCGCTCTCGGTACGTCCCTGCTGCAAACACTTCGCAAAATGATGCACTTCGCTGTAAAAATCATCGATCTCGTACGGAACATTCACCTGCTCGGGCTCTTGTCCGTCCCGGTAAACGGTCATGCTCACCGGACGATGGAGATCCTGAACGACGATGCGCCCGTTCTCGCCTTGCAGCACGGCAACGCGTTCTTTTTGCCGATCGAATGCGCATTCCAGTCTGGCTTTTACGTCGCCGGCATGCAGCTTGGCATCGATGTAGTAATCGACGGAATCCTGCTGATTGGCGGCGACGGTTTCCAATGTAAGGCTGCCGGCGGAAAAATCTTCGATCCAGCTTGCGCAGTATGTACCGACATCCAGCAGCGAACCGCCGTGACCGGGCTGCATATGGTAGGTGTTCAGACCTTGCGGCATTTCGTTGCACAGGCTGGCATAGATCGAAGTGATTTTGCCGATCTCGCCCGTATTCACTCTGCGCCGGAGTTCGCGGTAAAGCGGCACGAACCGCTGCTTCATCGCTTCCATAAACAGCACGTTGCGGCTCCGGGCCGCTTCGGAGATATCCTGCATCTCTTGGAGATTGAGCGATGCCGGTTTTTCGCACAGGACGGCTTTTCCCGCATGGATGGCTTTAATCGCCCATTCATGATGCAGCTGGTGCGGCAGCGCCAGATAGATCGCATCAATATCGGGATCAGCCAATAGCTCTTCGTGCGACAGATAGAGCTTGTCGGCCGGATGCTTGTCGGTAAACGTCTTCAGCTTATTCTCGTCGCGCCCGCTAATTGCGTGCAGCGTACTATTCGGCTCATGCCCCACGGCAGCGGCAAATCGATGAGCGATATTGCCCGCGCCGAGAATTCCCCATTTGATCATGAAATCCACTCCTTCGCGATGGTTGTCGTCTTGATTGTACCATCTCGCCGCTCACCCAGCATTTCTCTCGAAACTTCCATGAACGAGGCAATAACGGGCGAAAGCCATTTGTCTTTATGCCATAACATCTGCGTGCGGACGCGAAGATGAGAGGTGTCCAGCGGCAGAGTCACGAGCTCTCCGCGCAGCAGTTCGGCCTGCACGACGATCTCCGGCAAAAAAGCGATCCCGATCCCCGAAACGGCGCACTGCTTGATCGCTTCGGCGCTTTGAAATTCCAGATACGTGATATCGTCGACGCCTTCTTTTTCGAAAGAACGGTCGAACAGCGTCCGGTACGGGCAGCCTTTTTCGTTCGTCAGGAATACTTCGCCGCGAAAATCGTGCGGAGACAGCGACGCGCTCGCGGCCAGCGGATAATCGGGAGCGGCGAACAAGCGGAAATGCTCGTCGATTAGCGGCTCTACCGCCAATCCGTTCGAGCGTACTTCTTCGTCCAAGACGTACACCAGATCCGCGGTTCCTTCAAACAGCGCCTGCTTCAGCTCACCGTTCGGCACGGAACGGAAGATCAGGCGCACGCCGGGATGCAGCGAACGGAATTTGCGAAAAACGGCCGGAAGCCGATACGCGCAAATGACTTCGTTGGCGCTGACCGTCAACGTACCGCTCAACCCTGCGCCGCCCTGCACGTCGCCGCGCGCTTCGTCCAGCTTTTCGAACACGCCCCGGACATGGTTCAAAAAGCGCCTGCCCGCTTCGGTCAGCACCAGCTGCTTGCCCAAACGGTCGAACAACGGGACGCCGAGTTCTTCTTCCAGCGCTTTGATCTGCATCGTGACGTTGGACGGCACGTAATTGAGCGCTTCGGCGGCACGCGTGAAATTCAAAGTGTAAGCGACCGTGCGAAACGTGTTCAACTGCCGGAGTTCCATAGCGTTCCGTCTCCTTTTATCTTCATTTTATTTGAGTATAGAGTTCAATTACGTTCACTTTTATTGAACATGCAACAGCTCTATACTACCACTGGAAGACGCGCCGGGCCTACTCGCGGAGATCATGCCGTCCACGTGCCCGACCGTTTTATCATGAAAGGAGCGATACCTAAATGGACTACGAGATTTTCAATCTGGGCGACGCGAAGCTGCAATCGGGAACGACGCTGCCGGGCGCTTTTCTCGCTTATAAGACTTACGGACGTTTGAACGAGGAAAAAGATAACGTCATTGTGTATCCGACCGCTTTCGGCGATACGCATGCGCAGAACGAATGGCTGATCGGCAGCGGGAAGGCGCTTGATCCGGACAAGTATTTCATCATCGTGCCGAATTTGTTGGGAAACGGGCTGTCTTCTTCGCCGAGCAATATGCCCGCGCCGTACGACCGGTCCCGTTTTCCTCGGGTCAGCGTCTACGACAACGTGGCTTTTCAATACCGGCTGATCCGCGAAAAATTCGGCATCGACCGGATCGCGCTCGTCGTCGGCTGGTCGCTGGGCGGCATTCAAGCGTTCCAATGGGGAGCCAGCTATCCGGAAACGGTACAGCGAATCGCGCCGTTTGCCGGAATCGCAAAGCCGTGGCCGCATACGTTCGTGGTGCTGGACAGCTTGAAAGCCGCGCTGCTCGCCTCCGTCGGCTTCGATCCCGGCAGAACGGACGACTTGACCTCCTCGGATATGCGCGCCGTCGGCAAGGTGTATGCGGGGTGGGGACTGTCGCATGCTTTTTACCGGGAAAAGATGTACGGGCAGATGGGCTTTGACTCGTTGGAATCTTTCGTGAGCGGCGTGTGGGAAAACAGCTTTATGAACATGGACCCGCATAACGTGCTGGCGATGCTGGCGACGGGGCAAAGCGCGGATATCAGCGATAACGGGATGTACGGAGGAGACTTCGACCTTGCGCTGCGGAGCATCACGGCCCGCGCCTGCCTCATGCCGGGAAGCACGGATTTGTTTTGCCGGGCGGAAGACAATGAATATGAAGTTGCGCGAATGCCGAATGCCGTTTGCAGCCCGATTGTATCGGATTGGGGGCATTTCGCGGGGCGGGGAATCAATCAGGAGGATAATGCGTTTATCGACGGGCAGTTGAAGTCTTTATTGGAGTCTTAAGCAGAAAGATGCGCGGCAGATTAAACGCGCATCGGCTAAACATCCATGCAAAAACCGCCGTTGAAGGCTTTGGGCCCGCGGCGGTTTTTCGTGTGCGGTTCGCCGGCCGATTCTTCTCAAGACTCTCGGCGGCTCGACCATTCTTTTTTCAGCAGCGCGTACAGGAACGTATTCTCGTATTTCGGCGTCCCGTCTTCGTTTGTCGTGAACGAAACGAATTCCTTCATGCAACCTTCTTGGCGCATGCCGAGCTTCTCGCACAGCTTTTGGGATCTGAAATTGTTATCCTCGACGTAGGCGTACAATCTTCTCGCTTCTTTTTCCTCGAACAAATGATGCAGCAGCGCTTCCGCGCTCTCCCTCGCCAGCCCTTTGCCTTCGTAAGCCGCGTTGAAATTCCAGCCGATGCTGAACGTATCCGGTTCTTCTTTCATGCAGAACAGTTCGCCGATCAGCATATTGTCTTCTTTGAGCGCGACCGCAATCTGGGAGTCGTCTTCGCTTCGCTTGCGGACTTCCGTCAAAGCTTCTTCCGGCGTATTGATCCGGCCGTCCAAAAAGCAGTTTACTCGGGGAGCAGACATGTAGGCGAGCAGTCCGGGAGCGTCCGACTCGGAGAAATTGCGCAGGATCAAGCGATTCGTTTCGATATTTTTCATGGGCTCGTTCACTTCCTTCTATTTAAAATAATAAGCATGGGTTCAAAAACTGCGGTTTTCGCTTCCCGAAGACTCGGCTTCGTTTAGCGACGTTCGGGCTTTCTGCTTCAAGTGTAACGGAAGGTTGTGTTTTCGGTATGTTTTTTATCGGGATGTCAGATCCAAATATCGTTGGCCGCGGTGCGGTCCGATTCCGTATCGCCGGTATTTAATACCCCTTTCGGCGCCGAGCGGACTGCTGCGGATCGGCGCAATGGAATCGACGGCCTCTACGCATCTGCCGCTTATTTTCGCGCGCTACCATGAGCGCTTTCCCGAAGTGGAATTAAGCATGCGCATGACGCCTACCGCGGATCAGATCGAAGATATCTTCACATACAAAGCGGACGGCGCGTTCGTGGACGGACCTGTTTTGCATCCCGAAATCGTCGAATAACCGGTGCTGGAAGACCCTTACCGGATGGTGCCTACGGTGTTTATCCGGCGTCGGGATACGTACAGGACGGCCGCGCTTTCGCGGTTTATGAAGGAGGCGGGAATCGTCGTGTTTTGAAAAGCGGGTGCAGCGAACATACCTCTTACTAAATGGAATATGTAACGGAGTATCGGCTATCTATGGCTACGATCATACTGATCATTACGGAACGGACAGTCTCCGACATTGCTTCTTCTTGCGGTTTTTCTACACTCAGCTGCTTTTGCAAAGTGTTTCGGGAGCAGTGCGGCGTATCGCCTAAAAAATACAGAAAACAAACCTGTGCTAAGGTGTAAAGGTTAGAGCAACAGATCCGAATAGTGCCTTCAAACCTAATAAAGCAAAAAATTAGAGACTGTTCATACTCTACAAATTCGCAATTAAATAGTGCGAACATGAAGAACCCTAAGCTAAGATCGTTAATGAGGCTTAGGGTTCTTTTATATACTATTCAAAAAAGCATGCTTTTTAGTACAAAAAAACTTGCCACATATTTTAGGTACTTTTGTGTCCACAATTTAGATTAGCGTTTTCTAGAAACTCGATTTTGTTTACGTCATACGTGTTAAACTAGTCGAAAAAGGAGACCGTTCACCATGAAGCAGACAACAATAACCCGAATCAAAATCTGCAATGCTGCTTTGTTTTTCATTAGTTGGATGGCTATTATTGCTAGTCTCTCGTCTTGGCCTCCGCAGGCAGGAATTTATTGGATGTTCCTTTTGATTTTAATTTTATCCGTCTTTCTTTACATTTACCTTCAAGAGTTTTTACTCGAAATGATTAACCGTTCTTCCGGATTATTCCGAAGAAATGTATTCGTATTCGTCTTTATTGGAGTCAGCATCAGCTTGTTGTCTGCAGTCGTTTTAATCAATATTGGCCCCGAAGTGGTGCCTTTCGATATTCTCGTTTGGGTAGGGTTTCTGTTTCTGCTGGCTCTTATGAATGGAATGATCTTTTACATATTCAACAAGATTATCGTATATCGATTTAGCAAGCGTCAGAATGGTCCGGCAAAATAACGTTTGCGACGGACCGGCGGCGATTGAATAAAAAGGCAGCCGTGCATGAATTTCATGCCTGACTGCCTTTTTATTGTAAGCCTGCAGCATTCGATCACGCAGCTGCGCAAATTGTATCTCTTCGATAAAACGTTATCCGGCAACGTCGCGCTTACGAAATACGTAAGCGGCAATGAACAGAAAAGCCACGAAGTATACTGCCAGTACCGTAAGCGAAAAGCTCAAAGACGTGACTCCGTATCTTCCTAGCGGACTGCCCGTGTATTGATCCAGATCCATATTTACGAATAGCAAATATTTGCCAATCGCATATTTTTCGGGACTGACGAGACTGGTCACAACGCTACCCATAAACTCGAAAATGACCGTCAATGCCAAAGCCAGCATGCTGCTGCGGAACACGGCCGAAATCGCGAACGCGATCGTCGTGTACAGCAGACCGTCCACCATAGTGTAGATAACGCTGAGCCAAATACCTTGAGCTTGAATTGCCGTCGGCGCGCTTCCTGCCACTCCCGTTCCGAGCAGCACGTAGGAAACCAGCAAACCGATGCCGAAGAACGCAACACTGACGGCAAGCAGGAACAGAAGAACGGCAATGAACTTGGAAGCCAATATTTTGATTCGGCTCCACGGCCGAATCAACAGCAGTTTGATCGTACCGCCCGTGAACTCGCTCGCAACCGACTCGGCGGCAATAACAGCCGAGAAGATGATAGGCAGGAAATTGAAGTACATCAATATCCCGACTCCCCCCCATACACCCATATCTCCTCCACCTTGTGCGGCAATGAATGATGGAATGCCGATCGCAAGTACAATCAGGATGCCCAATAAAATCCAGGTGCGCTTCCGAATATAAATCTTAATATTTTCATTGTGTACAAGCTTCAGGAAATTCATCATGACTTAACGCCTCCCGTTACTTCCAGGAATTGATCTTCGAGGGACCGCTTCAGCACACGTATACCGGAGACCGGAATTCCCGCTTCAACCAACCTTGCATTAATTTTGGCGATGTCCGAATGTTCGATCCGAATGACAAGATGGCCGCCTTTCGCTTCTCCGGCACCGAGCTTTTGAACGGCGATTGCAGCGTCGCCGACTTCGAATTCGACCTCGACTTCGGTTTTTTCGGTACCTTCTCCCGTATCGCCCTGCACCTTCTGAACCTCGATCAATTTGCCGTTTTGGATGATTGCGACTCTGTCGCACATCAATTCCATTTCCGTAAGCAGGTGACTCGATACGAATACGGCGGTTCCTTCTTTATGAGCCAACGCCCGCAGGTAGTCGCGCAGCTCCCGTATGCCCTGCGGATCGAGCCCATTTGTCGGTTCGTCGAGAATCAGCAGCTTTGGACGGTGCAAAATCGCTTGAGCCACGCCGAGACGCTGCCGCATGCCGAGCGAATACGTGCGCACTTTATCTTGAATGCGTTCGGTCAAGCCCACGAATGCGACAACCTCGTCGATGCGCTCTTTGGAGACGTTCGAACGCATTCTCGCATACTGCATCAGATTGCCGTATCCGCTCATGTAACTGTACAATTCCGGATTTTCGACGATCGCGCCGACCGATTCGATCGCGTTTTCGAAGTCTGTCGTAATGCTCTTGCCGCAGATCTGAATATCGCCCGTGCTCATAGAGATCAAGCCGACCAGCATCCGAATTGTGGTCGTTTTGCCCGCTCCGTTCGGCCCGAGAAACCCGAATACTTCGCCGGGCTGCACGTCCAACGTCAGATTGTCCACGAGTGTTTTGCCGCCAATGATTTTACTGACTTCTCGAAAACGAACGACGGGCCCTGCACTGCTCTTTGCATCTGTCTGATTCATCTTCAATCCTCCGTTCTGAAAATCCTTCTTCTTCTGAACACTCGCTTAACGTAAGGACATCGCGATGGAAACGAACAGCAGCGTAACCACATCGTAAGCCCAGTGCGCGGTGCCGTTGACCAGCAGATTGCGATTGCTCTTATACCAGAGGTAAGTGAAAGGAAGACGAATCATCCCGATTACGATTACCGCCTGCCATACGTTCCAGTCGTACGTGCTCAAGTGGAGGGCACCGAAAATCAGTGAGCTCATTAACGCCGCTATGATCAGACCGGTTCTGTTTTTAGGCAGAAACTTTTCGAAAATAGTCAGCAGAACGACCACCAACATTTCCTCGCCGAACAAAAATCCGATCATCATAAATGCCATAGCCAGATTGAGAGACCCGGACGAGGCCGGGTTCGCGGATACGGCAAAACCGAACAGATGCGTACCGATAAAAGCCAGTACGGCTCCGATTGCAAACGTCGCGATCATTGCCAGTGGGATCATGCCGACTTCTTTCAGACGCATAGGACGGATAAGGGTGCGAAGATTGCCGCCCAGCAGCCAATATCCGATCAGACCGGCGACCAGCAGGTATACGCAGGATAAATTCCCTCCGACCCCTTCGACCAAGCCGTAAAACCCGAGTGCCAATAAAGCTAATGAAATCAAACTGGTCATCCAATTTACTTGTTTGATTGCCATGATAATTCCCTGCTTTCTACGTTCTTTTTTTCACTTGCTTCTTTTTACACCTACATACGGTAAGCATCGAGCGGGTTGCTGTTATTTTTCAAAAGCTGCTGCCACGAGAACGAGAATTCGAGCACGTTTAGAGCGGAAGGAGCACTGCTGCCAAGAGGCACAAGGATCGTTACGCCGCTGCTGTTCAGATAGAAATGATCCAGATAAGAAGTCGTGCCTTGCGTCCAGGATTTGAAGTTTTCCAGCGTATACCCTTTTGCGGCGGCATCGCGTTTGACTTGGGACTCGATCAATCCTTTAACAGTGGAATCGGCCTGTTTGTTCGACTGCAATAGATCGCCCAAAGTTATCGTCTTCCCGTCTTTCAATGAAAAAGTCATCCCTGTTTGCCCACTGGTGCCGTTTGCTCCTCCCAAGTATGTGTAATTCCCGAGCAGGAAGCTGACGACGCCATCTTTATTGAACGTGACTTGATAATCGGTATAAAACTCGTACGTATCGCCCTTCGCCGGACCGTTCGATTTAGCGATTGCGGCTTCGGCCGTTTTCAGGAACTGCTGTGCCTGGCCTTTCAGCGCGGCGTTGATTGCCTGCTCGGATTCGTTTTTTTCGAGACCAGATACGACCGGATAGACGATGTTGACCTTGGTCGATCCATTCGCAAGCGTGGACGAAAGCTTTCCGGCCGCGATCGACAGATCATTTTGTCCTTCGCTGCTCAACGTCACGCTTCCTGAGGCCATATTGGTAGAGACCTCGTAACCGAACGGTACGGCCAGTGCATCTACAGCGATATAACTGACGCCTTTGATGATTTTGGCTTCGTAACGTTCTCCGATGCTGCTTCCATTGAGCTTGACGACGACGCTGTCGCTATCAAGCGCATAAATCGCTTTGTTGGTTCCCTGGCTGAGCGTCACGACACGGGTTTTGGCGTCGTACGTCATCTTCGCTCCGGCGGCTGCGGCTGCGGCGCGCAGGGAAACCAGCGGCATACCGTTCGATCCGGCAAGCGCCTTGACGGTTTTACCGTCGATTTTGACGCTCGAGACGTTGTTCGAGATGACTACAGCTTCGGCGGCATAGGCCGAAGAAGTCAAAGGCATCATAGCGATCGTTCCGACGGAAGCAAGACTAAGTGACAGAAGCACGGCGGATACCTTTTGGAGATTTCGACTTTTCATCATTTCATTGTTCATTTTCTTCACTCCTTAAGATATATGATTGTGTAATTTCCAACAAATGGATTTATTCACCAACGAGTATACACCGATCGGCTTCATAAGCAAACTAAAATTTTCTGCCGATTCTATCGATCTCCACCCATAACATGGATTACATCTGGTTGTTCAGTTATACGAAAAGATTTATAGATGCAGGCCAAACATCTATATTGTGTTTCATTTCACAACAATGATCATTGTGTTTCTGCAAATCCGATCTGCATGGAAAGCATAACTCTGAAAATCGATCATTTATTTACAATCGCAATAAAATAAAGTTACAAAACAGTCTATACAGGCTTTGTTTTAAAGCTTTTTTCGCACTTCCCTTTATTTTTCTATTTGATTGCGCGCTCAAAGAAAGCCAAGCCTCATTTGCGTACATCCAATCAGCCATAAGAAAAAATCGAAGGTAAACAAAATGTTTTTATTCGCGAAAACAGATAAAGTCCAGGATACAGAGTTTCAAATCAAGTCTTTTCTCCATAACAACAAGGCTCGTTTAAAAAGAGAAACCGACCAGCGAAAATCGCTTTATCGATAAAAAGCGTTGAAGGAGCAAGTTTTTATGCTGTGGTCAGGCCGAATTCTACGATATTGTAACTATATTTTGTTTTTCTGTAAATCAATCATTTTGTTTCAGCAGTATATTGGGAATGTGAAATACAGTTCAAACGAGGAGTGTTAAAAATGAATGCTACTGTAAAAAGAGTAAACAAGTTCAACCTGCTGTCCGCTATCGTCCTGTCCACGGGTATTGCCGCCGGAATGACCGCTATCGTTCCTTCTTCTACTATTTATGCCGCTGCTTCGACGACTGCCGCTCAAACGCACTCAAATGTACAGGTCGAAGGCCATACCGTCAAAACGGACGCAGGGAGAAACGGAAGTCTTTTGATTCCGATCAAAGATGCAGCCAAAGCAGCAGGAATCAAAGTTTCCGTAAACCCCAAAACGAAAGCCATGACCCTTACCCAAGCCGCTAATCGGGCCGTCTTCGAAATGGACAGCGATAGCGTCGTCGTGAAACTGAACGGCAGCAGCATCGGCGACCGGTACGAAGCGCAAAAAATCGGCGGCGTCGATTATGTGGACGCTCAAGCCTTCGCTGTACCGTTCGGGTATCAGGTCCGCGTGGAGCGCGAATCCGGGGCTGTATTAATCGATCGCAACGAAGCCAACGAAATTACCGTAACAGCCGCCAAGCTGCAGACGCCGCTGTCGAAAGGTTCGACAACAATCAATATCGTCTATCCGATCGTCTCCGGTCTGGGCAATGCCAAAAATGAACAGGCGATCAATGCCGCACTGAAAGCTCATGCCCAGCAGTTCCTGAATACGGCCAAAAGCCAAATCGGCAAATCGCACGGTCCTGCCAAAGGGGAGACTTACGAGTTCTATAGCACCTACAAAATCACGTACAATCAGAACGGTTATCTCAGTTTCATGCTTGACGATTACACTTCTCTCGGCGGTGCACACGGAAAAAGCGCCAAAACAGGCATGACGTTCACGCTCGGCAACGGGAAAGCGGCCAAGTTCACCCAACTGGCGAAAGACGAGAAAAATGCGGAAAAAATCGTGAAGAAAATGATCGAAGGCCAGATTCGAACAGACGCAGGCAGCAAAAGCTACACACTGCAAGACTTCAGAAAATGGACCCAGGGAACGAAGTCCTTTACCGACAACTTTTGCATGACTTACGACGGCGTAACGATCCTGGTTCCTTTGAACAATACGGCTCCTTCCGCGTTAAACGTCTTGGAATTCCAGCTTCCGGGCCTTCACCTGTTGAAAAGCGATTTGCAATAATCCGTTAAACATGACAAAACAAAAAAAGATTCGACTGCTCTCCCTGCTGCTGATCTTGGCAGGGCTTGCAGTGATCCTGTATCCGGCTGCCGATCGTTGGTCGGCTGACCGGACTACACAAAACATGTTGGCGCAGGCGGAAGAACAAGCGGTTCCTTCCCCGTTATCGGTTCAGCGAATATCGACGGCAGGGCCGCCGCCTTCCGCGCATGGTCAAAATCAGTCCAAGCTTTCCATATCGTCGATTGAACAAGATTCCGGCGAATCATCGATAGCCGAAAAAGTCCTTCCGCAAAACTCGATACTCGGCATTATAAAGATTGATAAAATCAATGTCTGTCTTCCCATTGTAGAAGGCTCGACACGGGAAAATATGCGCAGTGCCGCTGCGCATATCAGCGGTACAGCCTTACCCGGTGCTGTCGGAAACACGGCTATTGCCGCTCATAGAGCACATAAACCGGGCCGTTTGTTCAACAGACTTGGTGAAATGAATATTGGAGATGCGATTCAAATTCAGACAGGCGATCGAAATTTAACCTACTATGTGAATAAAATAACAAGAGTAGCACCTACGGATGTTTCCGTACTTAACGCTGACATGATTCATAAAGAACTCACTTTGATCACTTGCGATCCGTTAGTCAATCCAACGCACCGGCTTATCGTACATGCCGTTATGGAGAAATAAAAGCTCTTAACAAATGGAGGAAGCATCATGAATAAAGTAATCAGAATTTCTACTGCAGCGGCTCTGGCCTGCGCTTTCGGATTGGGTTACGCGAATTTGGAGACGCATGCGGAAAGCGCTGCGCCGCAAACTTTCATCATACGCCCCGAAATTTATGCGCCTCAAAGAATCGAGAACCTCGATCGACAGCAGATTGACAACCTGCCGGTGACAACCATCGTGACGAAAGAAGCGCCCCAGCCTCAAAGAATCGAGAACCTCGATCGACAGCAGATTGACAACCTGCCGGTGACAACCATCGTGACGAAAGAAGCGCCCCAGCCTCAAAGAATCGAGAACCTCGATCGGCAGCAGATCGACAACCTGCCGGTGACAACCATCGTGACGAAAGAAGCGCCCCAGCCTCAAAGAATCGAGAACCTCGATCGGCAGCAGATTGACAACCTGCCGGTGACAACCATCGTGACGAAAGAAGCGCCCCAGCCTCAAAGAATCGAGAATCTCGATCGGCAGCAGATCGACAACCTGCCGGTGACAACCATTGTGACGAAAGAAGCGCCCCAGCCTCAAAGAATCGAGAACCTCGATCGGCAGCAGATCGACAACCTGCCGGTGACAACCATCGTGACGAAAGAAGCGCCCCAGCCTCAAAGAATCGAGAACCTCGATCGGCAGCAGATTGACAACCTGCCGGTGACAACCATCGTGACGAAAGAAGCGCCCCAGCCTCAAAGAATCGAGA
>NZ_KK073875.1:2151029-2371343 GCF_000585395.1 Saccharibacillus sacchari DSM 19268
ATTGTGACGAAAGAAGCGCCTGAGCCTCAAAGAATCGAGAACCTCGATCGGCAGCAGATTGACAACCTGCCCGTAACCATGATCGTGTCAGCTCAAACGTCTGTACCAGAAAGTCTCCCGACGCCGGTAATTCCGGCAAGAAAGCTGCCTGATGCTTCCGTCACTTCCGTCGCTTCCATCATCTCGGCTGATCCAGCAGCTAAGGAAAGTGTTCCGACGGAATCAGAAGTATCCGCAATCACGACTCCAATTATCCCCAATCCGGTCCGGCCGGTCGGAATTACGGACCCTTACATGGTGGCTTCTATCAAAACGGCGGTAAAATTTCCAGAAACTCCGGTTGCTCCGGTTGTCGAAATACCGCAAGCTTCAATTCCAAAAAAAGTTCTTATAAACGCAACTATCAAAAATCCTACGCCCAAACCGGTGCTTGCGACTATGGTACAGCACGTTCGACATAAACCTGCCATTTCGCCTCAAGGCTTTATGAGAGCGGCAGTCCACCATTCTCTCCCCGATCGCCTACCCAAAACCAGCGAAGCTTCGCCAGCTTCTCTATATATGCTCGGCATACTGTTAATCGCGCTCGGGTCTAGAATAGGTAAGTCGGTTAATATAAAATAAAAGTGAAATAGTGCATATTTCGCTTTTTTTCATAACAGTCTACACTCTCCTTATACAGGAAAAGTGTAGACTGTTTCGTTAACCGATACTTTAATTAATTAGGGTCCATACATAAACTCATGCTTTTCTGCATACAAAAAAGCACCCGGTTCATCACCGGGTGCTTTCGTTTGCGATTTTTTTACGTGAACAATGCTTAACGCCCTCTCGCAGCCTCGGCCGCTTCCTGCGCCTTCAACTCTTCGATCAGCTTATCCCCTTCGACATCCAGGTTCGGCAAGATGCGATCCAGCCATTTCGGCAGCGACCAGGCTTTGTCGCCGAACAGCGACATAACGGCCGGAACAAGCGTCATGCGGATCACGAACGCGTCGATCAGGATGCCGATCGCCAGCGCGAAGCCGATCTGCTTGATCATGATGTCGTGCGTGAAGATGAAGCCCGCGAATACGGCGACCATGATGACCGCCGCCGCCAGTACGACGCGGCTGGCTTGGCCGTACCCATGGATCACGCTGTCGTTGCCGCGGTGTCCGTGCACGTAGGATTCGCGCATGGACGATACAAGGAACACCTGATAGTCCATCGCCAGGCCGTACAGGATGCCCGTAACCATGATCGGCATGAAGCTCAGGATTGGACCCGCCGTATCGAACGCGAACAGGTCATGCAGCCAGCCCCATTGGAACACGGCCGTCGTCAGGCCGAACGTCGCCAGGATACTGAGCAGGAAGCCGACCGTCGCCTTGATCGGCACGACGATCGAGCGGAATACCAGCAGCAGGATGATCAGCGACAGCACCACGATGATGCCGACGTAGATCGGGAATACTTCCGCCAGCTTCGCCGACATGTCGATATTGACCGCCGTAACGCCGGTAACGCCCAACTTGACGCCGTTGTCGGCGGACAATGCGGCATTTTCGTCGCGCAGCGTCGTCACCAGATCTTTCGTCGCTTCGTCGTTCGGACCCGTTTTCGGAATGACGCTGAACAGCGCCAGCTTGCCGTTCTCGCTGATGCCCAGAGGAGAAGCGACGGAGACGTTATCCACCTGCTGGATACCCTGCGTCAGCGCGCCTAACGTCTGCGGCGTTACGTCCTCGCCGTTTGCCGATTCGGCGACGATCAGCAGCGTGCCGTTGAAGCCTTCGCCGAAGCTTTTCGAGATGGCATCATAACTTTGACGCTTGGCGGTATCCAGATCGGCCGAAGCCGCCGAAGGAATCGCAAGATCCATTTTCAAAGCCGGAATTGCCGCGACGCCGAGCACGACGACGATTAGCAGGATTACCGGCCAACGGAATTTGATCACGCCGTGAATCCAACGTGCTTTGGACTGTTTTTGCGCGCGGGAAGCTTGGTTTGCCGCTTCTTTGTCGCGTGCTTTGCGGGAGCAGATGCGCTCGCCGATCAGGCCGAGCAGCGCCGGCAGCAGCGTGAGCGCGATCAGCACGTTCAGCAGGACCGTCACCGAAGCGACCAGAGCCATCGTGCTGAGGAATCCGATTCCGATCACGAGCAGGCCGCATAGAGCGATAATCACGGTCAGACCCGCGAAGAACACGGCGCTGCCCGCGGTTCCGATCGAACGGCTGGCCGCTTCTTTGGCACTCAGTCCTTGATCGAAGATCAGGCGGCGTTGACGGTTGATAATGAACAGCGCGTAATCGATGCCGACCGCCAGGCCGACCATCAAGGCCAGTACCGGCGTGATCGAACTCATGCTTAAGTAAGTCGAGAGCGCGTACGCGCCGCCGACCCCGATGCCGACGCCGAACAGCGCGACAACCAGCGGCAGACCCGCGCTGACTACGGAGCCGAGCGTCATGATCAGAACGATCACGGCAACGACCAGGCCGTAGACTTCATTCGTGCCGATCGGAATATCGAGCGGCAGCAGCGATTCGCTCGGAAGCGCTTGAAGACCGGTTTCGTTTGCTACGCCTTCAACCGTGCTGATGACCGATTCTTTGACTTCGTCGGAGATCGCGGATTGCTGTACGGTAAATTGGAATTGGAACAACGCCGCGCTGCCGTCGTTGGCGATCGTTACGCCGATCACCGGCATGCCGTCGACGACAAGCTGCGTGTAAGGCGGCAGTTCCATCGAACCCGCTGCACCCTGCTGAGCAGCAGCGTCCGCCCCTGCGGCCGGATCGGTTCCGGCTGCGCCTTCCTGTGCCGCGCCCGCTCCTTGCTGGGCATCGGCATCACTTCCGGTAGCGCCGGGCTGAGCCATCTCGGCTCCCTGCTGGGCGTCCGCGTCGGTTCCGGCCTGCGTATCGTTGCCGGCTGCGCCTTCGGCCCCCTGCTGCGTCGCGGCATCGGCTCCTTGAGCCGCTCCGGCGGACGTATCGCCCATGCCCGCTGCTCCTTGAGCAGCCTGTGCTTGAGCCATCGCCTGCGCGGCCAATTCAGGCGCATTCAACACTTGGTCGAGGCCGTATACTTCATTAACGGCTTCCTGAATCGCCGCGAGACGTTCGGGCGTATTCAGGCTTTCGCCCTCGGGGGCGACGAATACGACGCTGCCCTGTCCGCCGGAAGCTTCCGGCTGAACTTCGGCCAACTGGTCGAGCACCTTTTGCGACTCCGTGCCTTCCAGCTTCATTTCCGAGCTGACGCTGACTCCGTTAATGCCGAGCATCGAGATGACAAGCGCCAGAACGACAATCCATCCCCCAATAAACAACCAAGGTTTGCTGTATGCCGACTTGCCTAATCTGTAGAGAAATTTAGACACTTATTTTCGCTCCTCAAAATCCGTTTTTCAAATATCCGAACGTCATATCCAAAAATTCATCGAACGTCATCGCATCCGCTTCTTTCCGAGGTTCTTCTCCCGGAAGCTGAACCTGAATCTCTCCTTCAAGCACCGACAAGACGGCTCCGAATACGGCTCCTGCCAAAATATGCGGATAACCTTGCGCGTAGCGATCGCCGCACACCCGCTGCAACTCGATCTGAGCCGCCGCTTGAAGACGATGCAGGACGTTCAGCACATAAGGTTCCAACGTCGGGTACGACTTGGAAAGCCCGACCAGCTCGCGCAGCTTGCGCAGCAAATTGGCCGTAAAGTTCATGCGCAGCCACTGATACAACGCTTCGACGGGCGAGCCTTCCGCCGGAAGCGAATCCACTTCGCGCAGAACTTCTTCCCGCTGCTGATCCCCATTGACGCTGCTCAACGAAACGACCGCCATCGCGACCGCTTCTTCTTTGCATGAAAAATGGTTGGCGAACGTTCTCCGCGAATAATGCGCACGCTGCACTACATCCTCGATCGTAAAGCCGTCCAATCCTTTTTCCAACGCCAGTTCAAAAGAAGTCCGCGCCAAAACGTGCCAGGTTTCTTCCTTTTTCAGATCCCGTAGGCTTTGCTTGGTCATCTTCCTCCTCCTTTCCCTATCAAGCTCTTTCATTCATTTACTGAAACATCTGAAAATGACTATAACACTTCATTGCCCATTGTGCAACGTTTCCCATTGGGAATGGATTGAATTTTATATTTTGCGCTTTAAATAACACAAAAAAACCGGAATCCCGACAAATGTCGGTCCCGGTTTGATCGATATTCCAAGCATTTTTCGAGTCAGTCGCCAGCCGTCGATCCTTTATCCGCGTTGACCCGCGTCGTCGTTTTCGAAGCAGAGTCGGACGAGGTTTCGCGCGCGGTCAGTCCTTCCGGTTTACCGGTAAACTTGGCTACGAGCAATCCGCCGACCCCGCCGACAATCGCAGGAAGCAGCCAACCCAGACCTACGCTGTACAGCGGCAAAATTTCGGCAAACACATGCTCGACCGCCGTCAGTTCGATCCCCGCCGCTTTGATTCCGTCGAACAAACTCACCAGGAAGGTCAGCAGCATCACGCCTTGATACACTTCTTTTCTGCCTTTGAACAGCGGGTGCAGGAACGTCAGGATCACCAGCGCAATGACCAACGGATAGAGCATCATCAGGACGGGCACGGAGACTTTGATCAGCCCGTTCAGACCGATGTTGGCCACGAGCGCGCTGAACGCCGCCAATACGACCGCGATCTTTTTATAAGACAGCTTCGGGAACAGTCCGTGGAAAAAAGTCGAGCAAGACGTAATCAGTCCGACGCAGGTCGTCATGCAGGCTACCGTGATCATCAAGCCGAGCAACACGGAGCCGTAAGCGCCGAAGTAATGCGACGATACCGCGGCCAGCACGTCGGCGCCGTTGCCGAGCACGCCCAGCTTGCCGACGCTCGATGCGCCCATGTAGGCCAGCGACGTATAGATGAAGGCCAGCAGCACAGCGGCGATCAGAATCGCTTTGGCGCAGGCGCTCATCAGAGCCCCGCGTCCTTCTACGCCCCGGTCTTTCAACGCGCCGACGATGATGATCCCGAAGATGACCGCAGCCAGCGCGTCCAGCGTAAGATATCCTTCCTGGAATCCTTTGAAAAAGGCGTTCGCCGCGTAGCTCGCATCCGGTGCTTCGAATTTCGCGATCGGATAGATCAACGCAGCGGCGACAAGCACCCCGATAAAGGTCAGCTTAAGCGGCGTCAGCACCCGACCCACGACGTCGATGATCCGCGTCGGATTCAGCGACAGCAAGCAGGCGATGCCGAAAAAGATAATCGTGAAGATCGCCAGCGCCAGATGATGCGAATCGGCGGCGGGCAGCAGCGGCTTGACGCCGATCTCGAACGAGACGCTACCGGTTCTCGGCATGGCGAAGAACGGACCGATCGCCAGGTAAAGCACAACGGTGAAAATAAGTCCGAACGTCGGGTTGACGCGATTGGACATCCCCCGCAGATCGCGTTCGCCCGAGAATACGAAGGAAGCGACGGCGATCAGCGGCAGACCGACCCCGGTTACGAGGAAGCCCGCGTTGGCGGACCAGACGTTCGATCCGGCCATCTGGCCGAGCATCGGCGGGAAGATCAGGTTGCCTGCTCCGAAGAACAGGGCGAACAGCATGGCACCGAGTATGATGACGAACGACAAAGGCGCTTTTTTCGACATAATGATAAATCCTCCAGTTGTAAAACCCGATGCGTAGGCTGAGTGCGATGAATGCAGTCGACATACCAGGGAATCTAAGTGTGGCGGGCGACGCCTTCGCGTACACGCCCTAATGCGATAAAGGTAACAGGCAAGCGATTAACGAGTCGATTCGGACTTCGCATGATAAATGTCGACGGCGCGCAGCCAATTTCGACGGGAAATCAGTCTCGCTTCCTCGCTGTCGCCTCGTTCGAAAGCCTGAAGCAGCAATTCGTGATCCTCGATCGAATCCTGCGTCAGAATGATCGAGTTATGGAAAAACAAACGGCGAACATGCGCCTGGAACATGGAGAGGGTATTGGAAATGTACGAATTCTCCGTCAGTTCGACGATCGCGCCGTGAAATTCTTCATCAAGTTTCAGCGCATAGGCGGTGTCGCCTTTGCTTAATGCTTCGCCGAACTCGGCATTGAGCCGACGCAGCTCTTCGATCTGCTCGGGTACGATCGTCGTAGCCACAAGCTCGGAAGCCAATGATTGCAAAGCGGCAAGCGGCGGCAGAATCTTGGTGATGTCTTCTCCGTCCACCTCGGTCACCTGCGTGGACACGCCCGGATTCATCTCGACGAAGCCTTCGGCGTTCAGGAGTTGAAGCGCTTCGCGGACCGGCGTACGGCTTACTCCGAGCGCGCCCGCAAGCTCCGCATCGTTTAACTTTTCCCCCGGCCTCAACGTTCCGTCGATGATCCATTCCTGCAATTGCTGGAAGGCGCGCTGTTTCGCCGAGAGTCGGTTGGGTGTGGAAAATCCTGCTGGAATCGGCATAACGTCCTCCTTCAAATCTAGGGCGTGTCTTAAAACTCCGATGAAAGCAGATTTTGCCGAATTTTTGTGTTCAGCAAGGAACTTTTTCGAAGTCGTGCCGGGGCACGTCAAGAAACAGTGACGCCGCGGAGCGCGAAAAGGCGGTAAAATCTGTACATCGTTGAGTTTTAAGACACGACCTAACATTGTCATGACAAGATTCGTTCATTATAGACCTTCAAAAACCTTCATGCAATATATTGCATACGTTTTCGGAAAAATTTTATATCCGCGTCAGGCGTACATGGTGTTCGGAATCGTTTTCGAGAACCTTGATTCTACGTCCTCCGCTGGCAGAAGCGTCCGCGGTATAGCGCTTATATTCCGGGATGCGCTTTTCGACGGCAAAAAATCGCGTGCGCTGGCCGGGTACAGACGTTCGCTTATGCGTGTTATAATAGGCGGACATTGCAATCACTGCCCTTACGGGAGAAGAACGGGAGACGATAACGGAATGGACGGAAATATAGCATTCACCGACGAACAATGGAATACGCTCGTGCAGGGAGTCGCGGAAGCTTATGACGACCTGACGTTGAAAAAAGGCTTTATGCTCGAACGGATCGGGAGCATTCAGCAGTTGTCCCTGACCGAAGAGCGGCGGCTCGAAGCCGAGGTCAAAGATAACGACGGCATCCGCCGTGTCGAGCTGGCGTTGGACTTTCCCGCCGGAGGCAGCTGCGACTGCACGGACCGGAAGCCCTGCCGCCACCAGGCCGCTGCCCTGATGAAGCTGGCCCGGCTGTACGGGCGCCCGGTCTCTGCGCTGGCCAATGCGAGCGCCGCGGCCGCCGCTTCCGCCAAAGCCGCTGATCCCTCGAAAGAAGGTTTACCCGCGTTGGGAAAAGCAGCACGCAGGCAGACCGATTCCGCCTCGCCGCCAAATTCGACCTCGGATTCCGCGGCGGGTTCCGATGCGGGACACCCGACCGATCGCTCGGCAAGCCGCGCCGCCACCGAGGAAGAACAAGCCAAAGAAGCCAGCATCGAGCAAGCGTCGGTGCTCGCCGCTTCCGGCATTTCCGCTTGGCATCGTCGCTTCGAACAAGCGGCTGCGGCATTGGCCGGACGTACCCGCAATCCGAAGTTCGCGGAGCTGACACTAGCCAAAATTTTCGAAGAACTGCCGCCTTTTCGCCCGGGAATCGAGCAGTTGTATCGCTTGAATGCGCATCTGTTCGTTTTAAAAACAATGATCGCGTCCTCGACCGGATATTACGCGCATCTGGCTGTATCCGACACGGCCGCCGCGATGAAGGAATGTCTCACCGCACCGCTGACCGATCGAGATGATGCCCAGGTCAAGGAACGCTTGAGCGAGACGGTCGGGCTGACGCGGCGGCAGATGCTGACCGAAGACCGCGAACAAAGCGCTTTTTCGCAGGCTTATTATTCGCTGCTTCATCACTGGGCCGCTCCTTCGCAAGAAACAAGTCCGGCAGAACGCGACGACGTCTACGAGTCCGAGCTTCAATATTTAATGGATGAAGAGCGCGAGCTCGGACGTTCCTTGAACCGGCAGGCCTGGCTCGGAGCCAACGCCTGGAGCCGCTTCTGCCTGAAGCAGGACGAGAAAGCCGAAACCCTGCTGAACGAAGCGGCGGACAAACCTTATTTTTCGCTCAAAAAACTGCCCGACTTCCTTTCTACGCTCGAAGAAAACGGAGAATGGGATCGGCTGCTCGTCTGGTTGGAGACGTTCGGCCCTTTATTGGAACGCGCGCGTGCCGGCCTGACCGATTACGGACGATTATGGGACGAGATGCTGGCACAGCGGCCCGAGGCCGAAGAGATCATGTGGAAAACGCTCGGCGGCATGCTGCCGTACGCGTCGGACTTTTACGAAGCCAAGCTGCTGGAACGGGAACGTTGGGACGATTGGATGGACTTTCAACTGGCGACGGGCGCCGAGCCTTCCAACTTCAAAGTAACGGACCTCGCGCCGATCGAAAAAAACGCGCCCGAACTGCTGCTGCCTTTTTACCATCAGGCGGTCGAGCGGTTCGTGGAGCAGCGCAACCGCGACGGCTACAAGCGTGCGGCGAAACTGCTCAAGCGGCTGGAGAAATTATATAAAAAAACGAAGCGCGAAGAGCGTTGGGACGTGTTTATGGCGGGTTTTAACGCTAGGTACGGACGGCTGCGCGCGCTTCAAGAAGAATTGAAGAAAGGAAAGCTGATGCTATGAACGCAGTGATGGAGACCGTTACGGTGCATGCCGTGCTCAGCGAGTACGGCGACGCCCTGATTTACGGAACGAAGCCGACGTACGGCGCGGTGCCGGGATTGTATTTCAAGCAGTTGTTGTTCGCGCGGCACGAAGAGTCTTTTTACGGGACGGATCTTGAGATTCAAAACAGCGGCGATATGGAGCTTGTGCTGCTGCCCGCGGAAATGGTGCTGTCGTTTTTCGCGGATCAACCGTTGTTGAAGTCGATCGACTGGAGCTTCGAGGGCGATGCCGAGCTGCTGGCGCGCCATGCTCCGGCACTCGCGGCCAGCATCGCCAAGCGGGCGTTCAAACCGGACTTCGGCGCTTACCGCTCGGGCAAGCTGCAATGGAAATGGGATCGGCACGCGCTGAAAGAGCGTCAGTATGCTTCGGTGCTGGCGGCGCTGGATCGCGGCAAGCTTCAAGCGGCGAACGCGGAAGCCGAAGCGCAGGATGCGCGTAAAAAGCAGAGCAACGAAGAAGCGTACGAGGAAGCCATGTTCGGCGGGCGGGAAGAAGACGAGGTTACGGCGGAAGAGACGTTTCTGACCGGGCTGCGCGCGGCGTATTCGGCAGCCGTGTTCCAGCGCCGTTACGGCACCGAACATGCGGCGCTCGACCTGCGGCGCGAGCATCCGCGACTGTTCGACCGCGGCGCGTCGGCGGCCGGTCTGGACGAGGACGCATGGCTGGTGGCGGTCGGCTGGCGCGAAGATTCCATGCCGTTCCGTCCGGTCGTGCGCTTCCTGGAGCCGGATGAGGACAGCGCGGATTGGCGGTTGGAACTGGCTTTGCAGGATAAAAAAGACGAGACGTCGCTGTCTCCGATCACGCTGTCGGATACGGGCGTCGCGGCGGGAAAATGGCCTGCGGCCTGGGAAAAGCATGTGCGCGAACGCAGCGCGGAATGGCTCAAAAGCCTGCGTACCGGACTGCCGACTTCGCGCGTGGCGGCGGGGACGGATATTTTGGGACGCGGCATGAGCGGACCTGCCGCTTGGCAATTTCTGACGAAAGACAGCCCGAGGTTGTTGGATAACGGTTGGCGCGTGCTGCTGCCGGCTTGGTGGCAGGCCGCGAGCAAAAAGAAACCCAAGCTCAAAGCGCGGGTCAACGAAGAAGAAGGCGACGGCAAGAAGGGCGGCAAGTCCGTGTTCGGCCTCGATTCCGTGCTCAACTTCGATTGGCGCATCGCGATCGGCGACACGGAGTTCAGCGAAGAAGAATATATGGAGCTTGCGGCGCGCAACGAGCGGCTGGTGCAATTCCGCGGCGAATGGGTCGCGCTCGATCCGGCTTTGCTGACGCAGATCAGCCGGGCGATGAACGGATTGGACAAACGCAGCGGCTTGTCGTTCCAGGACATTATTCAGCTTCAATTGTTGAAAAAAGAAGAACAGGAAGGCGAGGACGAAGATCACGCCAAAGCAGAACTTCAGGCGCGGCTGGAGATCGAAGTGCAGCTCAGCGGCCATCTGTCCGCGCTGATCGACCAGCTCGGCCAAAAAGAAGCTTGGCCGGAGGTCAAGATCCCGCGCGGCCTGCGCGCCGATCTGCGCAATTACCAGCGCGAAGGCTTCGGCTGGCTGGCGTTCCTGCGCCGCTTGGGGCTTGGCGCCTGCCTGGCCGACGATATGGGCCTCGGCAAAACCGTGCAGCTCATCTCGTATCTGCTGCACGTCAAAGAAAGCCGCGCCGAAGCGTTCGCGGCCGGACAGCCGCTGCGCGGCGGCGATCCCGGCCGCTATGCTTCCGGCTCCGGCGGCGCGGCGAATCCCGCCGCGCCGGGCGGCTTGCCGGCCGCTCCCGCATGGCTGCCCAAGGACGACGGCATCATCCGTCCCGGTTCCTATCCGCTGGAGGCTTCCCTGATCATCTGCCCGACTTCGTTGCTCGGCAACTGGCAGAAGGAAATCGCGCGCTTCGCGCCCGACCTCCGCGTCATGCTGCACTACGGCGGCAACCGGCGAACCGGCGAAGCGTTCGCCGCCGCGGCCTCGGACGCCGACGTCGTGCTGACGTCCTATGCCACGTCCGCACTCGACCAAGACCTGCTGCGCGGCTTCGACTGGCTGACCATCTGCCTCGACGAAGCGCAAACGATCAAAAACGCGCAGACCAAGCAGTCCACCGCGATCCGCAGTTTCAAAGCGCTGCACAAGATCGCGCTGACCGGCACGCCGATCGAAAACCGCTTGGCCGAGCTGTGGTCGATCTACGACTTTATGGTCCCCGGCTATCTCGGCGGACCGAAGTCGTTCCAGGAACGCTTCGCGAACCCGATCGAAAAAGAACAAAGCGAAGACAAAATCGTCGAGCTGCAAAAGCTGGTCAAACCGTTCATGCTGCGCCGCAAAAAGAAAGATCCGAACATCCAGCTGGACCTGCCGGAAAAGAACGAAATGAAAACCTACATCCATCTCACGCCGGAACAAAGCGTCCTGTACGAACAGGTCGTCAAGCAGCTGCTCAAAGAAATGCCGCAGCTTGAAGGCATGAAGCGCAAAGGCGCGATCCTGTCGGCGCTGACGCAGCTCAAGCGGCTGTGCGACCATCCGGCGCTGACCGCCGGCGCCGACGGCGCGGTCGATCCGGACGAAGCGCCGGATCTCGATACGCTGATCGAGCAATCGGCCAAGCTGTCGCGGCTCGTCGCAATGGTCAAAGAGCTGCGCGCCGAAGGCGAGCGCTGCCTGATCTTCACCCAGTACATCGGCATGGGCGAAATGATGCAGCGCGTGCTGAGCGAAGAACTCGGCGAGAACGTGCTGTACCTCAACGGCAGCACGCCGCGAACGGTGCGCGAGCGCATGATCGAGCAGTTCCAGGAGAAAGAGCAGCCGGCCGGCGAGACGACCGCCGTGTTCATTCTCTCGCTCAAAGCAGGCGGCGTCGGCTTGAACCTGACGGCAGCCAACCACGTTTTCCACGTGGACCGCTGGTGGAACCCGGCCGTCGAGAACCAGGCGACCGACCGGGCGTACCGGATGGGTCAGACCAAAGACGTCCAGGTGCATAAATTCATCTCGATCGGCACGCTGGAAGAGCGGATCGACGATATGCTGGAAAGCAAACAGCAGCTCAGCGACAGCGTCATCGCGGGTTCGGAAGGCTGGATCACCGAGCTGTCGGACAGCGCGCTGCGCGATCTGTTTACGTTGCGGCAAGGCTGATCGGAGCATCACGTACGCGGTACCGAGCGCAGCAGCGACCTTTTCGACAACATCGGAGTTCACTCCCGTCGCTGTCCGTCGCTGTCCGTCGCTGTCCGTCGCTGTCCGTCGCTGTCGCAAATGTTGACGTTTTGATCATATTTTTGCTATAAAAAGACGCCTTGGAGTAAAATGTGTGCATTTCGTCAAGATTTTCGCTCCAAATTCGCCCCGAATGCTGATTTCAGACAAAAATGTGTGCATTTCGTCAGCATTTTTTCGAAAGCGGCCAAAATCAAGCCAAAATGTGCGCATTCAGTCAACATTTTTTGCGCCTGCGTCATCGTTCTATGAGCAGAACTGTTTGCAGTCGATTCTGTATCTGCGCCAAGGGCCAAGTTGCTTGATGCCCGACTATCCCGTGCCGCAAGCGGCAAGGCAAAATCATGTATGCCGTTCCATTCTACTTTTTACACCAACATTACTGCACACGCGAAGGAGACCCACATGACCGATCACGCACAACGCTCCGAACCGATTCTTGCCCACGAAATCCCGCAGCCGGAGGAATATATCGAACTGCGCGTCGCGGCAGGCATGAGCCCGCGCACGCTCGAAGCCGCGCAAAATGGCCTGCCGAACTCGCTGTTTTGCGTGACGTTGCGCGAAGAAGGCCGCCTCGTCGGCATGGGACGCGTGCTCGGAGACGGAGGCTGCGCCTACCTGATTTCCGATATCGTCGTCCATCCTTCGATGCATCGTCGCGGTCTCGGCAAGCGAATCATGATCGAGATCGAAACGTACCTGGACGCCAACGTCCCTCCCCGCTCGTTCGTCAGCCTGATCGCCGATACTCCTGCGGACGCGCTGTATCGGCACTTCGGATTTATCGATACGGCTCCGGCTTCGATCGGCATGTATCGCCCGAGTCCTCCGCGCCAGTCTTGAGCTTTTTTCAAAATCGGCCTGCAAAAAGCAATGCGCGCTTGAAGGCCAACGTTCGCCCAACGCCGAAAAGACCTCGTTCTCCGCTCTCCTGCGGATTTCGAGGTCTTTTTCATATTCAAATTCACTTGCTACCCGACTACACTTCCGCCGCAACTCCGAAATGATCGGATACGACCGGGCCGTTTTTACCGTCCAATACGACCTCCGACTTCTTCGCCGTGATCGGGCTACCGGACAGAATATAGTCGATCCGCAGAGGCCGCTTGTTATCCTCCCAGCCGCCGATCGCTTTGAGCACCGTCGAGCCTTCATCTTTTTCCAACGCGGACGTATACAGATCGCACCAACCATGCTCCATGACATAGTCATAGCCTTCGCCGCGAATCTGTGCCACATTGTTCAAATCGCCCAGCAGGAACAACTTCTCGCCTGCATCGCGCAGAGGCTTAAGCAGGGCTTCCGCCCGATCCCACTGCGGACGGAACGGCTCTTCCTCGTCATGCCACCAGCCGCAATGCGCGCTGCATAGCCAGATCGGCTCCGTATGAGGTCCGCCAAGGGTCGTCTTCACCCCGAGCAAACGTCGCGTCTTGTAGTTCAGGTAGTCGCGAAGACCCGAGACATAACCGTATACGGTATCCGTAATCGGCTCGCGCGTCAGCACGGCTACTCCTTCGTCGTAACGACCGTGGTAAGCGCCGTGCGTCGGCAGCCAGGTCCAATAATAAGGCGCGTCCAATTGTTCGAGCAGAAGCAGCGCGTAATTATCGGCACGAATGACGACGCCCGGCTCTGCCTCGACGTATTGCGTCAAACGTTCCGCTCCGGCCGCTTCGGCCGTCGCCAACTGATTCACTTCTTGCAGCGCAATGCCGTCGAAGCCTCTTTCGTTGATAAAGTCCGCCAATTGCGCGATCTTCTTCTCCTGCTCTTCTTCATGCCAAGCATGCGTGTTCAGTGTTAGCAACTTCATGATGATCACCCGTATCCTTGAATTTCCGCTAGCGTTGACCGTTGACAAGGTACCAGCGAATCGATAGCTTCAGTGTAACATACCCCCAAAAAACGACGCATGAAAGCAGGCAAAAGAAAAGCCGAAGCCGGCTCTTTCGAGCCAAGCTTCGACTTTCCGTTTCGTCCGCTCCGCCTGAAAACAGGCAAGCGACATAGCAAGCATGCTTTCGAGTTCTTCTTGTCGGTTGATCGAGGCTGTTCCCCGCAGATCCGGAGCGTCGTTTACTTCATCGCTTCTTCCGGCGGCAAAATCGGCCGATTCGCCACAGGCGAAGCTAACACGACAGACGTCTGCACATTGCCAAAATCCATCAGGCGGTCGACCAGCTCCCGCAGTCCTTGAGTTCCCGCAACGGTCGCCTGCAAGAAGTGACTCGCAGTTCCCGTTACACGATGACATTCAACGATATCGGATTCCCCCTGTGCCCATTCTTCGAACTGCTTCGGCGTGACCCGAAGATCCGAAACCTGGATGACAAGCCGGGTATCCCGCCCGACCGCCTGTGGAGAGACGCGAGCCGTATAGCCCTCGATCACTCCCCGCTCTTCTAGCCGGTGAAGCCTTTCCGCTACGCTGGGACGGCTAAGCGCCAATTCCTGCGACAGCGAAGTAACATTCATACGAGCGTTTTGTTGCAGCAAACTGAGAATCTTTACATCCAAAGCGTCCAAATCCCCATCACCCTATTCCGCTTTGCCATATTAAACGTTGAAACGTTTCTTAATTATATCATTCTTGAGCAAGGAAGCGGTATCCGACTCCAGGTTCGGTTACGATCAGGCGCGGCTGGGAAGGATCTTCCTCCAACTTTTTGCGCAGATGGCCGATGTAGATCCGCAAGTAATGGCTATCTCCTTCGTCATGCTGGTTTCCCCACACCTGCTGAAGCAGCTGGCGCTGCGTCACAACCTTACCCGCGTTGGACGCCAAAGCCTTGAGCAGATCGTATTCCGTCGGCGTCAGCTTGATCCGCTCCCCGCCGGATTCGACGATGCGCTGAGCGAGATCGATGGTCAGCGTTCCGCTGCGAATGACCGGCTCCTCTGCCGATTTGGCCGTATGGCGCAAAGCTACGCGGATACGCGCCACCAACTCCCCCATGCCAAACGGCTTGGTTACATAATCGTCCGCTCCTGCGTCCAGGGCAGCAATTTTGTCTTCTTCCCGATCCTTCGCCGTGAGCACAATGACAGGGATGCCCGACCAGTCCCGAATACGCTCCAATACTTCCATCCCTGTCAGATCCGGCAGACCCAGGTCCAATACGATCAGATCGGGATGAACCATGGAAGCTTGCAGCACGCCTTCTTGTCCCGTCTCCGCCTCATGTACGGAATAGCCGTGCGCGGCCAGCGTGACTTTTAACAGCTTCCGAATTTGCGGTTCGTCATCCACAACCAAAATCCGCGCTCCCGCCGTCGTTTCATTCGCCATCTGTTTTCCCCTTTTCCTCGTACGCTTCCTTTACGTCTTGCGACTTCCTGCTTGTATCGGATACCGACAGCTCAGGAAGCGGCAACGAAATCAGGACGATCGCCCCATCTTTTCCGTCCGTTCGGGATGCGGCCGATATCTCTCCGCCATGCAGGTCCACGATGCCTTTGCAGATCGCCAGACCCAGTCCCGTACCGGATACGTGCCGGGTCGAGTTGGATCGGTAGAACTTTTCGAATACGCGCTGCTCTTCGCCCGATGGCAGACCCGGCCCTTCATCCGAAATGCTCAGTACCAGCCGATTCCCGGTTGCCCGCGCTGCAATGCCGATCTCGCTGCCGTCCGGACTGTATTTGATCGCATTGCCCAGCACATTGCCCAATACCTGCTCCAGCAGCACCTCGTCCCCGCGCACCATCGGCAGATCATCCGGCAGATCCACGGTAATCTTGCGGCGACCGCGAATATCCCGGATCTGCGCCAATGATACACCGATGAGATCCTGAATATCGCACCATTCCCGCCGCAATTGCAGCATGCCGCTCTCCAGCCTCACCATGCCGAGCAGATTCTGCACCAGGCGGCTCATGCGCATGGCCCCGCTGCGAATCGTCTCGAGCAACTCCATCCGGTCCTGCTTGGAAAAAAGTTCGTCATTCTCGATCAATCCGGTTGCCGATCCGATCACCGCAGCCAGCGGCGTGCGCAGCTCGTGCGACACCGAATCGAGAATGGCCGACCGCAGGCGTTCCGATTCGGCAGTCAGATGCGCCAGCTTGGCCTCCTCGGCCAGCTTGAAGCGCGCAATGGCCGCAGCAGCCAAGCCGCACAACGCCGCAAGCAGGCGCTGCTGTTCGTCCGTGAGCGTCTTTTTGGGCGGATGTTCGCCTTGAGCCAAACGAACCACCAATACTCCGTAAGTTCGATCTTCTGTCCGAAGCGGCAGATAACGTCCCGGCAGCTCGCGCAGCGTATGCGAACCTTGTCCGGCTTCCTCGCCTTCTTCGTAAACCATGCGCACCACAACTTCCTCTTCCCGCACGCGCTCGCCGCTGTCAATCGCTTCCGCCGAAGAGACATGCACGCGGCGAAGCGCACCGGATTCGTCCGGCAAATAGACCGCCGTCTCGGCACCGATCGTTTGCGACAATTGCTTGGTCACGCCGTCGAGCAGGGAAGACACATCCGATACGGCGCCGATCTGCTGACTGAATGCGTACAGCGAGGCGGTATGAGCTTCGCGCTGATGCGCCTGTACGGCCTGACGCTTAAGCCTCTCGGCCATACTTGCGGTCAGACCCGCTACCGATAGATAAACGCCGAACGAAATGAGATAACGCAAATCCGAGACCGTGAAGCTCAACTGCGGTGCAACGAAGAAAAAGTCAAGCGCCAACACGCCGATCCCCGCCGCGAAAAGAGCCGGGCCGAGTCCGCCGTATACGGCGCTGAGCAGAACCGGGAACAAGTAGATCAACGCGATATTCACGATCTCCAGCTCGTCCGCGTACCGGCTCATGACAAGCGTCAACACGACGGTCAGCAGCGTGATGAGTCCATACGCGGACCACCGCGGCAGCGCTCTCGACTTCAGGCTGGCGCTCGAATGATGCCGCACGCTCCGATCTGGCAGCGAATCCCGGGTCTGTCCGCTATTAGGCACGACCCGTATATGAACGTCCCGACTCGCCCGGACTAACTTCTCGGCCAACGTGGCGCCCCGGCGCATACCGAAACGCGGACGAATACTTTCACCGACGAGAAGCTGCCTCACATGATGCTGCTCCGCGAAGCGCAATAGCTCGCCGGCCACATCCGTTCCCTCGATCACGCTGACCTGCGCGCCCAGTTCTTTGGCCAATCGCAAATTCCGTTCGGGTTCTCCCTGCCTCTGAACGCCGGTGCCGATAGCGCCTTCCGGAACACGCACATAGACCGCGAACCAGCCTGTTTTAAGCGCCGCCGCCGTTCGTCTTCCGATCCGAAGCAGCTCCTCCGTGGAAGGCGCCGGCCCGATCGCCACCATGACCTTTTCCGCAACCGGCCAGGGACCGGCGATTCCTCCTCCTGCTGTGCGTCGGCCGTGCAAATAATCGTCGAGATGGCTGTCCGTGCGCTCGGCGGCATATCGGAACAGCATTTCACGCATCGCGGATAACGCGCCGACTTCCGACGGACTTTGTCCGCTGCGGCGGATCATCTCCTCCGGCGGGGCATCGGCGATGCGCAGCGTATCGGCTTGCTCGACGAAAGCATCCGGAACGGTCTCCGGCAGCGCTTGCCCGAGTATCCGGCTTGCCAGTGCGTTCAAACTCTCCACATGTCCCACATTCAGCGCCGCATACACGTCGATTCCGTTCAACAGCAACGCTTCGACATCCATATATCGTTTGCTGCGCAGCGTTTGCGGCGAATTCCGGGCTTCCAGCCGATCCACGACCACGAGTCCGGGCTTCGTCTCCATCAGCTGCTCGACGTCCAACTCGCCGCCGCGCTCCGGCGCTCCGGGAAGCCCCGAACCTTTGAGCAGTGCCAGCGTATCGGGATATCTAGCTTCTGCTCCGGATACCGCGCAGCACACCGCCGTCCCTGCCGCCGCCTCGCGAATCGCCGCGCGGAGCATGGCCTGAGTCTTGCCCGCGCCGGGCGCGGCTCCCATAAACAACGTCAATTTGCCTTTACGCAGTCCGTTTCTCTCCAAGTCGCTCACTTACGCTCTCCTGCCCGGCCGACGGCCCTGATTTCATTCCGTGTTTTCAGTATAAATCACCAGGAGCGGCAATAGCTAAATCCACGCCTGCAAAACCGCATAAAAAAGGTATAAAGATCTGCTATAAAGGCGTAAAAATAGCGTAAAAATCAATAAAATCGAGAGAAAAAGAGCGTATACGGGAATAAACGGAACAATATAGATCTCCAAATTTCAAAAACGATCAAAAAAGAACAAAAATCATCTTTTTTCGCATTTATCTTGTTTTACACCTTTCCGCTTCGGGACTAAGATACGTCACATGAATCGCGAAGCTTGGACATGTCGCGGTATCCCATCCCAAAGTCAAAGGAAGGTTAACATGACCGATATTTTAATGCTCGGCTTGATCGCATTGATGACGCTGGCGGTGCTGGGGCTGTCGCTTTGGTCCGGCAGCGTCGTCAAGGAAGGACGTGACGACCGATGATCGCAGTGCTTGCCGGCGTCGTCGCCTTATTGTTTTTGTATCTCTGCTACGCCCTGATCAACCCGGAAAAGTTCTAGTACAAATGGAGGGAATTTCGTGACCACAATCAGTATCCTCGCAATAGTCGTCACCCTGCTGATCGTCGTGCTTCTGGCGAAGCCGGTCGGCCTGTACCTGGCGGCGGCGTTCGATTACGCGCCGAACCGGCTGAACCGGATTTACGGTCCGGTCGAACGGATCATTTATAAAATCAGCGGCATCCGCGAAGACAATCAAAGTTGGAAAATGTACGCGGCGTCGCTGATCGGCAGTAACGCCGTCATGATCTTGATCGTGTACCTGGTGCTCCGTTTTCAAGGCATGCTGCCGCTCAATCCGGCGGGGATCGCCAACATGGAGCCGTCGCTCGCTTTTAACACCGCAATCAGCTTCATGGCCAACACCGACTTGCAGCATTACAGCGGCGAAAGCGGCGTCTCGTACCTGTCGCAAGCCAGCGTGCTGGTGTTCGCGATGTTCGTGTCGCCCGCGACCGGCCTCGCGCTCGTCATGGCGTTCATTCGCGGCCTGACGGGCAAAGCGGCGGGCAACTTTTTCGTCGACCTGATCCGCGGCCTGACCCGCGTCCTGCTGCCGGTCGCGTTCGTCTCGGCGCTGCTGTTCGTGTTTATGGGCGTTCCGCAAACGTTCGAGCCGGCTGCGACCGCAACCACGCTAGAAGGCGCGCAGCAGACCATCGCCCGCGGACCGATCGCTTCGTTTCTTGCGATCAAAGAAGTCGGCAATAACGGCGGCGGCTTCCTCGGCGTCAACTCGGCGCATCCGTTCGAGAATCCGAGCGGCTTGAGCAATCTGCTGCAAATCCTGCTCATGATGTTAGTGACCTCGGCGCTGCCTTTTGCTTACGGCAAAATGGCCGGTTCGATCAAGCAAGGCCGCGTGCTGTTCGTGTCCATGCTGATGATGCTCATCATCATGACGACCCTCTCGCTCACTGCGGAAAGCGCGGGCAACCCGGCGCTGAACAATCTCGGCATCCAGCATGAGCAAGGTTCGATGGAAGGCAAGGAAGTCCGCTTTGGCGAAGCGCAGTCGGCCTTCTACTCCGTGATTACAACAGCCGCCGAGACGGGCGCGGTCAACACGATGCACGATACGCTGACCCCGATCGGCGGCATGGTCCCGCTGGCGAACATGATGCTCAATACCGTGTTTGGCGGCATGGGCGTAGGCTTTGTCAACGTTCTGATGTACGCGATCATCGCCGTGTTCCTGTCCGGTCTGATGGTCGGACGCACGCCGGAATTCCTCGGACGCAAGATCGAAGGCAAAGAAATGAAGCTGATCGCCGTCACGCTGCTTGTCCAGCCGTTCCTGATTCTCGTTCCGACCGCGATCGCGCTGGCGACGAATCCGGAAACGATCTCCAATCCCGGGTTTCACGGACTCACTCAAGCGCTGTACGAGTTCACGTCGGCCGCGGCCAACAACGGCTCCGGGTTCGAAGGGTTGGGCGACGCGACGACGTTCTGGAACGTCTCGACCGGCATCGTCATGTTCCTCGGCCGCTACATCTCGATGGTAACGCTGCTTGCCGTGGCCGGTTCGCTCGCCGCCAAAAAGCCGATCCCGGAATCGTCCGGCACGTTCCGCACCGATACGGCGATGTTCGGCGCGGTATTCGTCGGCATCGTGCTGATCGTCGGCGCGCTGACGTTCTTCCCGGCGCTGGTGCTGGGCCCGATCGCGGAACAACTGACCTTATAACCCGGAACGCTTATACACCTCACACACGGAATGGAGACGCTGATTTATGGATAAGAAAAAGACCATGCTGAGCGGCGAGATTGCGAGCGCCGCTTTGCGGGAGTCGTTCGTGAAACTCGACCCGCGCATCATGATGCGCAACCCGGTCATGTTCGTCGTCGAGATCGGTTTTCTGGTCACCCTGCTGCTGTGCTTCGTGCCGGACGCGTTCGGCGGCACCGTGCCGCGTTGGTTCAACATCGTCACGACGGTCATCTTGCTGCTGACGCTGCTGTTCGCCAATTTTGCCGAAGCGCTGGCGGAAGGACGCGGCAAAGCGCAGGCCGATTCGCTCAAAAAAACCAAGCAGGACATCAGCGCCAATAAAGTCTCGAGCAGCGGCGCAATCAAAGTCGTACCCGCCTCCGAGCTGCGCAAAGGCGACTTCGTCGTCGTGGAAGCCGGCGAACTGATTCCCGGCGACGGCGAAGTGGTCGAAGGACTCGCTTCCGTCGATGAATCGGCGATCACGGGCGAATCCGCTCCGGTCATCAAAGAAGCCGGCGGCGACTTCAGCTCCGTTACGGGCGGCACGAAAGTCGTCAGCGACAAGATCAAGGTCCGCATTTCCGCAGATCCCGGCGAATCGTTCCTGGATCGCATGATCTCGCTCGTCGAAGGCGCGAAGCGTCAAAAAACGCCGAACGAAATCGCGCTGAATACCGTGCTGGTCAGCCTGACCCTGATCTTCCTGATTGTCGTCGTCACCCTGCCGTTCCTGTCGGACTTCCTCGGCATCCAAATGGAAATCCCGATCTTGATCGCCCTGCTCGTCTGCCTGATTCCGACCACCATCGGCGGCCTGCTCTCCGCGATCGGCATCGCGGGCATGGACCGGGTCACGCAATTTAATGTACTCGCCATGTCCGGTAAAGCGGTCGAAGCGTCGGGCGACATCAACACGATCATTCTCGATAAAACAGGCACGATCACCTTCGGTAACCGGATGGCGAGCGAATTTGTTCCGGTCAAAGCAATCCGCGAAGAAGAAACTGCCTATTGGGCGGCAATCAGCTCGCTCAAAGACGAGACGCCGGAAGGACGCTCCGTACTGGAATTGATGAAAAAGAACGGTTTTCCGTACGACGAAAAGCTCGGCGAAGGCGGCGAGTTTATCGAATTCCAAGCCGAGACCCGCATGAGCGGCATCGATCTGCCGGACGGACGCCAAGTGCGCAAAGGCGCGGTCGACTCGGTGAAGCAGTGGGTCCGCTCGCAAGGCGGTTCGGTGCCGGACGATCTGGACGACGGCAGCAGCGCGATCGCCACGGCAGGCGGCACGCCGCTGGCCGTGGCGGTAGACAACCGGATCTACGGATTGATCCATCTTAAAGACACCGTGAAGCCCGGCATGCGCGAACGGTTCGAACAGATGCGCCGCATGGGCATCAAGACGATCATGTGTACCGGCGACAATCCGCTGACGGCGGCGACCATCGCCCGCGAAGCGGGCGTGGACGACTTTATCGCCGAAAGCAAACCGGAAGACAAGATCGCCGTGATCCGCCGCGAGCAGGCCGAAGGCAAGCTTGTCGCCATGACCGGCGACGGCACGAACGACGCGCCCGCGTTGGCGCAGGCCGACGTCGGCATCGCCATGAACAGCGGCACCGTCGCCGCCAAAGAAGCGGCCAACATGGTCGATCTGGATTCCGACCCGTCGAAAATCATCGAAGTGGTCGCGATCGGCAAGCAGCTGCTCATGACGCGCGGCGCGCTGACCACGTTCAGTATCGCCAACGACGTCGCTAAATATTTCGCCATCATTCCGGCGATGTTCATGGTCGCCATTCCGCAGATGCAGACGCTGAACATCATGCGGCTTGATTCGCCGCTGTCGGCGATCCTGTCCGCGTTGATCTTCAACGCGATCATTATCCCGCTGCTGATTCCGCTCGCGATGAAAGGCGTCGCCTACAAGCCGATGAGCACCAGCCGCTTGCTCGGCAAAAATCTGCTGATTTACGGCTTCGGCGGTCTGGTCGCCCCGTTTATCGGGATCAAATTGATCGATCTTGCGGTGCAGGTATTTATCTGATCCGCCGTTTTTTACCAGTCGCTTCTTATTATAATGGAGGAATTTACTTATGCGAATCATCTGGATGACGCTGCGCACGACCTTTTCCGTAGCCATCGTCTGCTGCATTATTTACAATATCGCCGTCTGGGCCGTCGCCCAGGCCGCCGCGCCGGACAAAGCGAACGGCAGCTTGATCGAAAACGCCGAAGGCCAAGTAGTCGGCTCGTCGCTGATCGGCCAAAGCTTCACCGATCCCGGTTATTTCCACGGCCGCGTGTCGAGCATCGACTATGACGCGAACGGCTCCGGCACGCCGAACTACGCTCCGTCCAATCCCGAGCTGCTGGCCCGGGCCGAGCAGTCGATTACCGATTGGCAGTCCCAAAACCCGGACGTTCCGGTCTCGGAGCTGCCCATCGATCTGATCACCAACTCCGGTTCCGGCCTCGATCCGCATATCAGTCCGGCTTCCGCCGAAGCGCAGGTTCCTCGCGTTAGCGGAGCAACCGGCATCGCGGCCGAAAAGCTGGAGCAGATGATCGCGGAACATACGCAAGGACGCTCGCTGGGCTTATTCGGCGAACCGGCGGTCAACGTGCTGGAGCTGAATATGGCGGTGCAGGCGGCTCGATGAGCCGGCTCGTTTTGAACGAATCGGGACGAATATCGGGATCCGGACACGTCCACGCAAGCTGCGCGTGCAAAACGATGCCCTCTATAAGCTGACCGCCGACGCGGGCAGACGCACTTTCCGTTGCTCCGATAAAAGTCGCTCTGACCGTCGGAATACGCCGCTGCTGAATCTAACGGATTGACATGACGCTTAGCGTACGTACTTGACGCTTTCGAATTTTTAACGGATCGAGGTGACGCTTAACCGGTAAAGCAGAGCGTTTTCACGCCTTTTTTCCTGCTTTTGCGCAGCTAAGCGCTTGTACGATCCGTTAAAATTCCACGACCCGCCGGATGGGACTTCTAACGGACATGCGATCCTTTAGAGCATAGAGCAACCGCTGGCGGCAATTTCGCTATTTCACTATTTCACTATTTCGCCGTTTCCCGACATCCCCCGGCATGCCCCGGCACGCCGGACCGCTCAACCGAAAGGAAGAACGACCATGCCCGACTTCAAACGCAAATCGCCGGAAGAAATCCTGCAATCGATCCACGCGCTCTACACCGGACGGCTCAAGATCATTATCGGAGCCATCTCCGGTTCCGGCAAAACGTACCATATGCTGCGCGACGGCCAAACTTTAAAAAGTCAAGGCGTCGACGTGGTGCTCTGCGCCGTATCCACCATGCAGCGCCCGGAAACGATGGAGCAGCTGCAAGGGTTGGAGCGCGTCCCGAGCATCCATTGGCGGTACGGCGACGGCAGCGAACGCAAAGACCTGGATCTCGACGCCATCCTGGCGCGCAATCCCGAGGTGCTGCTAACCGACGGGCTGGCTCATCGCAACCGCCCCGGCGCCGCGAACGCGAACAGACTCGACGACATTCGCTTTTTGCTGGAAAAAGGCATCAGCGTGATCGCCACCGTCAACGTGTACGAGCTTCAGGGGATCACGGAAATGGCTCGCAAGCTGATCGGCATCGAGGTGAAAGAAACCGTCCCTGCCGACACGCTGGAACTGGCGGACGAGGTGCGGCTGATCGACGTCACGCCCGAAGCGCTGCTTGCGCGGATCGAAGACGGCCTGCTCAAAAACATGCCGGACAAAAGCCTGTTCAGCCGCGGCAATATCGGCGTGCTGCGCGAGCTGACGCTGCGGCTGGTCGCCGAAGGCGTTAACGGATCGCTGCTCAAATACCGCGACGAACAAGGCTACGTGGGCGCTTCCGGCACGGCCGAGCATATCCTCGTATCCGCGCAATACCATTGGAACGGCTCGATCCATATTCGCCGCGGCCAGCAGATCGCGCAGCGGCTCGGCGGCGAACTGTCGGTCGTCACCTTCGTCAATCCAGGCGAAAAGCTCGGACCGGAACGCGAAGAGTTTCGGCGTTCGATCCGCAAGCTGTGCGAAAAAATCGGCGCGACGCTGCACGAAATCCATATTCGTTCCAGACGCGACATTCCGCCTACGCTGGTCCGTTTGGCCCTGGAACAAAACGTGTCGCGGATCGTGATCGGACATTCGAACCAAACTCGGTCGCAGGAGTTTTTCAAAGGCTCGATCGTCGCGGAAATGGTCAAATGCATGCGCAACGTGGACATGTTCGTCGTCGCGGATCGTTCGGCAGGCGGCGGCGAGCGCATTCTGCCCACGAAACGCAAAGAGCCGCTGCAAGACCCGGCAGGCCCGTATCGGCGGTTGAGCGAAGAGCAGGCGGGACGCAAGATCGAGGAGATTACGCGCGGACGGTTCAAAGTCTATATCGGAGCCGCTCCCGGCGTCGGCAAAACGTACACGATGCTGAGGGAAGGCAATATTTTGCGCAAAAAGAACATCGACGTCGTCATCGGACTGCTGGAAACGCACGGACGCAAAGAAACGCAGGAACAAGTGAGCGAACTGGAACTGGTGCCGCGCGCGGTCGTTCCGTACAAAGGCGCGCAGCTTCAGGAAATGGACACCGACGCCATCATCGCCCGCGATCCCGAAGTGGTGCTGGTCGACGAGTTGGCGCACACGAACGTGCCGGGCAGCGTCAATAAAAAGCGGTACGAAGACGTGATCCGTTTGCTGAACGCGGGCATTTCCGTCATTTCGACGCTCAACGTGCAGCATCTGGAAAGCCTGAACGATAACGTGGAGCAGCTGACGGGCGTGAGAGTACGGGAAACCGTACCGGATTCGCTGCTGAGTCTCGCCGACGAGGTCGAACTGATCGACGTCACGCCCAAAGCCTTGCAGGAACGCATGCGGGCAGGACGGATTTACGCGCGGGAAAAGGTGGATCAGGCGCTCGGCAACTTTTTTAAAACGGGCAATCTGATCGCGCTGCGGGAACTAGCGCTGCGCGAGATCGCGGACGACGTGGACGAGCGACTGGAGTCGTGGGAGCGGAAAACGTCGCTGCGCGGCCCGTGGCGGCGCGAAGAAGTCATTTTCGTCGCGGTAACGATGAGCGACAACGCCGAACGGTTGATCCGGCGCGGCTTCCGGATCGCGTACCGGCTTAAAGCCCCGTGGCATGTCTGCTATATCCCCGACGGCGCATGCGCGATCGAACAGGAACGGGAGCGAATCGAACAGCTTCGGCGCCTGACCCGACGGCTCGGCGGCAGCTTCGATCTCGGCGAACGCGTTCCCGCAAGAAGGCTGCACGAAGAGCTGCTGATACGAGCGGACGCCAGACGCTGCACGCAGCTGATCGTCGGCCAGTCGCGGCGATCCAGGCTGTACCGGCTGCTATTCGGTTCGCTTACCCGGAGGCTGCTGCGGACGGCGCGCCATATGGACCTGCTGGTGGTGGCGAGATTCGACCACGCGGCTCAGGTGAAAAAGGATGAATAAACCGGCGCGCACAGACGCATAAAACTTTTTCATAAGCGGGGCTTTTTCTATTCAAATGGACGCACGAAATGCCGATCTATGTAGAGGGAACGCAATGGGCTGCCTGATGCCGACACTTCCGTCGGCTGGAGGAACGGCTGCATTGCGATGCAAAATACAGGCTGAGCCAAGGAGGAGAACAGGCAGAATGAACGAAAGAAAGTTGTCGGGTATCGAGATGTTCGCGTTTGACGTAGTGGAGGAAGCACGGGAAAATGAGCCGCGCAAAACCGTGCGCCGCTACGGTCTGCTCAAGCTGTCTTGCGGGACCGCCGCCGGATACGGCGTCTGCCTGATCTCCGAAGGCTTTGCCCCGGCCGATCTGGTGCGCTGGAGCACCTGCTTCGGCCGGCTGCGCGGCCTGACACCGGAAGAAGCGTCGGCTGCTGTCGCGGCCGACCGCTGGGGCGCGCGCGAGCGGCATGCTGAGCAATACGCGCTGCTTCGCCGCGCGCTAGCCGATCTGCTCGTTGCGCTGGAAGCGCGCCGCGCCGGCGCGCGGCTGCTGCTCGGCCTCGGCGCGGCCGGCCTGCTGGGCGGCATGGCCGCCCGGGCGTCGGCGCACGGCCCCGACGCTCAGATCGTCTCGGCCGCAAGCAGCCGAGACCTCTCCGGCGGCTATGCGCCGCACCCGCCGGTCCGCTACGCGCCGGACGCGGTGCTCCGCGCGGTGCGCGGCGCGGCGGCGACCATGGTCGCCGAACGCGAAGAAGCGCCGACCTCGTTCGTCGGCGCTTCAAGCCCGTCCGGCGGCAATCCGCAGCCGGACGACAACGACATGCTGCGGCAGCTCTACATCGCTGCCGCGATCGAACGCCCTTCGTCCGATGCGCTCATGGATCGCGCGGACTCGTATTGCGCGTTTTTCTAAACGCCGCAAACCGTTCGAACAAAGGCAAAGTGCTTGGTTTATGCGGCTTCCGACGCATGCGCTGTTTATCCATACAAAACGCTCCGGCATCTGCCGGAGCGTTTTTTTGATTCGCCATCCGTTTTGCATTGCATGATTGGTTGAAGTTTAAGACGGGATTCGAAACGTTACTTCAACGTATACGCAGACACGACGTTACTGTCTTCGGCTTCGGCATCATGGACGTACAGCTTGCCTTGTCCCGCATACAGGAACCCGTATTTGTCTTTCCCGTCAGCCGAAGGCTCCAATTCGACATGATGATTCACGCTCAGGGTTTCCGCGTCCAGCGCGTAAAATTCTCCGCTCGCCGCATTGGACATGACGATTTCTTCATTTGGTGCTTTGTAAAGGTTGAAATCTGCCTCTTCGAAAGTCTTGCTCGTTTTCAGTTTGTTGTCCGGACCGTAAAGTTCCAACTTCAGGCCGTTTTTAACCAGCAGGTTCTTGCCTGCTTGAATCGCTACTGCGCCTTTCGGAAGCTTGCGTTCCCAGACCTTTTTGCCTTTGCTGTCGAAGAAGACGAACGTGGTCGATTTTTGGTGATCGGCAGGGTCGAGGATTTCGACGCCCGGACCTTTGCTTTTCGTTTGCTCGTTCCATTCGAACCCGACCAGCTTGCCCCCGTTGAAGGGGTATACCGCAGGTCTTGACGCGTTATCCCACGATCGGAAATCGCTCGCTACGGCGGTTTGCTTCAGCAGCGAATACGAGAATGTCGGTTTGCTCAGATTGTTGATGCTCGGGTACAGTTCCAACTTTTGGCCCATCGTGTCGGCGACTTGACCGTTCGGCAGAACCGCCAGGTTCTTGCTTCCCTTCACCGTGCTCTTTTTCTTTAATTTGCCGTCTTTCGCGAAATTATAGACGGTGGTCGTTTTTCCGTCCATCGCTCCCGTGGCCAGCATGATATCTTCGTTAGGCTGGATTTGCAGCGTGCCTATAATTTCGACGTCGACGGGCTTGCTCCATTTCAGTTTGCCTTGCGAACTTATCGCATACAGTTTGTACGATTTTTCGTTGTCCTTTTTGGCTGCATAATAAACGTCTCCGCTGGTCGGGGAAATGATCGGCTGTCCGAACATGCTGATACTTTCCGAATCGCCTTTAAGGTCGTAAATCCAGTTTTTCTTTCCGTCTTTGCGGTCGAACGACTGAAGCTGCGTGCCGCCGCCTTCCGGCGTATACAGCGTAACGTACAAGCGGTCTTTGGTCGCCTTGCCGAAATCGAACACCCATCCCAGATCGTGGCCGGAAGGAACGTCGTACGTCCAATCCGCGCTCGGCAATTTGCTTGTCGGTTGCGCCGCTGCGGCAACCGCGCCTCCCGCGTTCAGACTCGCGCCTACGCCTACCGCCATCGCCATGCCGAGCATCAAAGGTTTGAATCGAAATTTCATAAGTTACTCCTCCTTTTGGTTGTTTGTCGGATTATTTCAAACTGTAGTGCGAGATCGATTTGTTCACGTTCCAGTCCATCGTGTGCACGTACAATTCGCCGTCGCCTTCGTAAAGGAACGAATAGTCGGCTTTTTCCCCGGCCGTTTTCTTCATGTCGATCTCGTATTTGACGCTCAGGTCTTTCGGATCCAGCGCTTTGAACGTGCCGGCTTTTTTGCTGGTCAGCACGATTTCGTCCGTCGTTTTGGCTTTGGCCAGCCAGAGATCGTCGCCTTCGAACGTTTTGCTCGTTTTGAGCTTGTTGTCTTTGCCGTACAGTTCAAGCTTATTGTCTTTTTGCAGCACGAATCCGTTTGCGGTCGGCACGGCAGCCGCGTCTTTCCACAGCTCGCGTTCCCATTTCTTTTTGCCTTTCGCGTCGAACAGCACCAGCGACCTGCTTTGTTTGACGATGTCCAAGTCGATCTCCTGGAAGCCTTCCTTGAATTCCACCGCGCTGTAATCTTCTTCGCGAAGCGCAAGGAGGATATCGCCTCCGGCGAGGGAATAGACGGCATCGCTGAAGTTGCCGCCGCGCACGTCGAAATCGAGCGAATTCCATTCCGGCAGCTCGTATTCGAGAATCGGCTTTTTCAAATCGTTCAGGCTTTTGAAAAGCTGAAGTTTCGGCGCCATCGCCAACACTTTTCCGTCGGGAAGAATTTTCACGTACGCGCCTTTGTTTTTGATGTCCGCGTCCCCGATTTTCTTCGTGTTTTTCAGCTTGCCTTCTTTTCCGAAAACATAAAAGATCTGATGGCCTTCAGTCTTCTTGGTCGGAGCGATGCTGCCGCTGGCGATCACATCCCCGCTATCAAGCACCTGCAGCCGTTCGATCGCTTTGCTGCCGGTATCTTTCGACCACTTCAATTTGCCGTTCGCGTCGACGGCTTCCAGCTTGTACGTTTTGTCTCCGTCTTTTTTGCGGACGAAATACGAATTTCCGTCTTTGTCCTGAATCGCGTACCCGCTGCTCGTCAGCTGCTTGGTATCGCCTCGGAAATCATAGATCCAATTGTCTTTGCCGCCGTTTTCTTGATCGAATGCCTGCACCATGCTCGAGTTCCGTCCTTCGACCGCCCAGAGATACAGATTGTCGCCCGCGAACGTACCGAATCTCAGACCGCTGTCGAGATCCAAAGCGGCCGGAACGTCGTACGTCCATTCCAACTTACTTGTCGACTGTGCCGCAAAAGCACCTCCTGCACCAATGCCGGTAATTCCTACTACGATCGCCATACCGAGTACGGTAGGCTTGAATTTAAATTTCATGGGTAGCACCTCCTGAAAAGTGAATAATGCGCGGAATGGGTTAAGTTATTCGCAGCGCGCGCTTGCCTCGCATTCTGTACAAGGGACGATTTACTCTTGAATACGGTTCGCAAAAAAGAATATTTTTCTTCAAATTCTTTTTTTTGCATAAAAAAAGGCCACCTGATTGAAGGCGGCTGGATTATGGAGAAAGTCACTTTGGCGGGGGAAGCGAGAAGACTGCGAGAGAAATTGCCAGCATAGGCTTCCGAAGTGCATTTCTTCGAAATGCTTCACAAAACGTTGTCTCACTCGGAAAATGGATGGGATTTGAATAAGGAATTTTCCTCAAAGGCTTCAACATGGTGCTGAATGTTACCGCAGGTTTTCTTCGAAAACCTGTATTTCACTGAATTTCTCTCTCCGTCTTCTCGCTTCTAGCTACGTTGGATTTTCTTGATAAGTAACCGATAGATCAAAGGCGGCTTGTTTGCTGCGAACTTGCGCATATTCGCTTTTGCTTTTGGTCTCTTTCTTTTTGACGGTCAAGGTGGACGAACGGTTTGCGTCATCGCGATTTTTATTTATTTAACGCAGCTCCGACGGCGTGCAGCCTCGAAGTTGTCTGAATACTCGGTTGAATGTGCGCACGTTGCCGAATCCGCATTCTAAAGCAATATCGATTAATTTTGTATGGCTTTCGGCGATCATGCGCTCCGCGCGACCGATCCGCAGTTCGTTGACGTAGGTGTTGTAATTCATTCCGGTCACGTTTTTGAAAAAGCGGGAGAAGTGGAAGACGCTCATCCGCGCGCGGTCCGCTCCGTCTTGAAGCGTCAGCGGCAGCTCGCAGTGATGTTCCAGATACTCCAGCAGTTCCTGCATCGTTTTGAGGTGGGAGGCCGAACGGGCGCTGCGCTTGGGTTCGGATGCGCCGATAGGCACGTAACGCAGCGTCAGGCCGCATAGCATATGCAAAAGCCCGGTGATCACCGTATCCGATTGCTCCGACTGTCGCTCGTTTTCGTCCATAATCCGCTGCATGACCGATGCCAGATCCGCCAGTGCTTGCTTTTCGAATTCCGAAGCGGCCGCGCCTTTGGCATAGGGGATAAACGAAGACAATACGCCCCGCTCCTCGGGCCAACCGGCCGGACTGCCGACCAATCTCGGGTTGAAAATAATCATCAGCACTTCGGAGTCCGTCTTCCCGCTATCGTAATAATGGATATCCCCGCTGCCGCTGAACGCGAATTCGCCTTTTTGCAGCAGTCTCGTTTCCGAGTTGATGCCGATCTGAATCGCGCCTTCGCGTACATAAATAAATTCCAGATCATGATGCCAATGCGCCAAAAAGTTCATGTTGCGCACGCAGGAGATTTGTACGGGCAGTCCGCTGCCGTAGATTCGGTTTTCATGAAAAGCACGCATCTCCCTCACTCCGATTCCTTTTCGTCATGGCTAGACTTTAGCAAAAATTGTCCACTTGTACAATGAAAATGACGCGAAAAAGAGAACGCTTTCCTTTACAATGTGGCTGTAAGCGTCAAACGCAACCTCAACTAACTTATTCAGATAGGAGTTTGATGTCATGAGCAAGCAAGCCTTGATCGTAAGCGGCGGATGGGACGGCCACCAGCCGAAGGAAGTCGCCGATATTTTCGCTGACGTTCTGCGCCAAGAGGGCTTCGAGGCGGAGATTGCCTATACACTGGATGCCTTTTTGGATGAAGAACGCCTGATGAAGCTCGATCTGATCGTGCCGGTATGGACGATGGGCGAGATCAGTAACGAGCAGCTTCAACCCGTGCTCAAAGCGGTCGAATCGGGCGTCGGCATGGCGGGCTGCCACGGCGGGATGTGCGACTCGTTCCGCAACAGCGTCGAGTGGCAATTTTTGACCGGATCGCAGTGGGTGGCGCATCCGTTCAACGACGGCGTGGAATATGAAGTCCGCATGACTCGTTCTTCGTCCAGCCCTCTGATCGAAGGCATTCCGGACTTCACCGTGAAGTCGGAGCAGTATTACCTGCATGTCGATCCCGTCGTGGACGTGCTCGCCACGACGACGTTCCGCATCAGCGAAGGCCCGCACTCCGCCAACGGCGAGATCGTCATGCCCGTCGTATACACGAAGCGTTGGGGCGCCGGCAAAGTGTTCTACAATTCGCTCGGCCATCAGGCCAACATTTTCGATATTCCGGAAGCCAAGGAATTGATGCGTCGCGGAATGCTGTGGGCGGCGAAGTAAGACTTACTTGCAGACGAAACCAGGTCAGAGAGGCGGAAATATAGATGCGTAAAGTGAAGATCGGTATCATCGGATGCGGCAATATCAGCGGAATCTATCTGGAGAACCTGACTCATACCTTCACCAATACGGAAGTATTCGCGGTGTCCGACATCAGCGCAGAACGGATGCAGGCGGCAGCAGAAAAGTACGGCGTGCCTAATCAATGGACTTCAGAACAAGTGTTGAACAGTCCGGACGTCGAAATCATCGTGAACCTGACGACGCCAGGCGATCACTTTAAGTTTTGCAAATTGGCGTTGGAACACGGCAAACACGTCTATGTGGAAAAACCGCTATCCCTGCTGCCCGAGCAAGGTCACGAGCTGGTGGAACTGGCGCGTGAAAAAGGATTGCTGCTCGGCGGCGCGCCGGACACGTTCCTCGGCGCGGGCCTGCAAACGTGCCGCAAGCTGATCGACGACGGCTACATCGGCCAGCCTGTCGCCGCAACGGCATTCATGCTGGGGCACGGCCACGAAAACTGGCATCCGAACCCGGCCTTTTATTATCAGGCAGGCGGCGGCCCGATGTTCGATATGGGACCGTATTACCTGACGGCGCTCGTCTCGCTGCTCGGTCCCGCGCAGACCGTGGCCGGCATGACCGCCAAGTCTTTCGAGCAGCGCACGATCACCAGCCAACCGCATTTCGGCGAAAAAATCGATGTTGAAGTGCCGACGCATATCGCAGGCACGCTGCGGTTCCAAAGCGGCGCGATCGCAACCATGATCACCAGCTTCGACGTCTGGAGCAGCACGCTGCCGCCGATCGAAATCTACGGCACGCAAGGCACGCTGTTGGTTCCCGACCCGAATAACTTCGGCGGTCCGATCTCGCTTCGCCCTGCCGGAGCGACGGAGTTCAAAGAAATTCCGGTCGTCCACCAATATGCGGAAAACAGCCGGGGCATCGGCGTGTCGGATATGGCGAACTGCGTGCTGAACGGCGGCACTCCGCGCGCAAACGGCGAGTTGACGAACCACGTGCTGGAGATCATGCATGCGTTCCATGAAAGTTCGGACAGCGGCAGCTATGTGGAGTTGAAGTCGAACTGCGAGCAGCCGAGACCGCTGAAGACGGGCTTGGTGAAGGGGTATTTGGAGTAAATCGGCTTGCGGCGGGCGAGATCAGGTATTCGTTAAGTTCGAAGCATGAAAAAAGGCAAAGATTCGTACGCCGGAGCGTCGAGGTCTGCATATGCTGCGGACCCGGCGCTCCTTTGTCTTCTTTGCCTTCCTCACTTTAACTTTTTTCTCATCACGTAATGCGGAATTCCCATCTCTTCGAACAGTTCGCCTTCGCGAGTATACCCCAGCTTTTCGTAAAAGATCACCGCGACTTCACGGGCATGCAGCATGATCTCCCTGCAGCCTTGCCGCGCCGCAAGCTCTTCCGCGTATTTGACGAGTTTGCGCCCCACATTCATGCCGCGCAACGATTCGTCTACCGCCACCTGCTTCATCTGAAGCAGGCCCTCGCTTTTGGGCTTCAGCAGCAGGATGCCGACCAGACACTCCTCCGCAAACGCGCCTACATGCAGCGCTTCGACGTCTCCCGACAGATCGTCGTCCGCGATGCTGCGCCCGAGAGGGCGGCGCAATACAGCGTCTCGCAATTGCAGCGAGCGCCGGTAATCGTCGCCTCCGTAATCGATCCGGCGCGCTGCGACCTCGCTCGATGCCGGAACATTAGAGTTTGCTCGAAGCATCGTATCGGGCCGAGGCCGGATTTGTTTTTGATCGCTCATTGATCGGCCCCTTTCTCAACCATTGATCGGAATTACGTCTGGCTTCCGTCGCGCCCGTCATATAATTTTCGCTTACGGGCACGATCCAGACATTGTTCCGCCTTGCTGTACTGACGATCCCTTTTATATAGCTCCGCTAATTCCAGATTCGCTTCCCGGTCCTGCGGATTGATCGCCAGCAGCTTTTCAAAAGCCGTCTTGCTTGCGCCGTAACGACGTAAATCCTTATAAATCAACCCTTTGTTGAATAACGCATCGGTCGAGTGAGGATTGAGGACAAGCGCCCGATCCAACTGCTCCAGACACTTCGAGTACGGTTCCCACATTTCGTAATACACGACGGCGAGATGAACATGGGCTTCTTCCAATGTCGCATCGAGTTCAAGCGCGCGCAGATAGCAGGATTTGGCTTCCTTGAGCCGCAGCGTTCGTTCGCAGACATACGCCAGAATCGCCCAGCTTTCCGCGGATTCGGCATTGAGCATTAGAGCGCGACGCGCCAAGGCTTCCGCTTCTTCGTATTCCTCCCGATTGGCATGCAGTCTGGCTTTGCCCTCGTAGGGACTTTCCCAAGTCGGCGTGATTTTTATCGTCTGATTGAACAGCTCCAGCGCTCCGCGCGAGTCGCCCAGCATTAAACGGCAGCGGGCCAGGTAGTCCAGGGTCTCCGCCTGTAATCCTTTTTCCACCAATGCTTTTTTAAAATGAAAATCGGCGTTCAGAAAATCTTTCCGTTGATAGCAGTCGATGCCTTTGTCGAAATGATTCATGCGGATTCACCCTCCTCTCCTTATGCTCGATTGTACCTTAAATATGGGGGAGTGGGGAGCGAGTGGCGCTGGCTACGGGAGAAATTCGTTCAAGACGCTGTCTCACTCCTAAAGCTTTCAGCTTTACGAGTTCAAAGGCGTCTTTCACTGAATTTCTCCCTCCGCTTGGTCAGTCGCCGCGAAGTGGAATTATTAAAAACCTAATATGTTCAGTGCATGATCAGCCTGCAAAGGCTGTTTATAGAGTAAATACTAGCTTGATCAAGCTAGTATGACTTAGAGTCGTTTAGTTTTTGGCGCTTTTTCTTTTCGTAATGTTGGTGCTTTTCTTCTGCGGGGTAAAATGGTTGAATGGCCCGTAGGCCGGTTGCTTGGCTGGAGAAGCCTTGGTCGGTCATTTTTTGCTTCATGCGTTCCATCGTGGCTTGCTGCTCCTCGTTTCGGTAGAACAGAAGAGAGCGGTAGCGGGAGTCTTCGGGCTTGTAGCCTTCGATTGCCGACGGATTATGGGTGTTCCAAAAATGTTCCAGCAGCTCTTCCAGCGTGACTTGGCCTGGATCGAATTCGATCTCGACGACTTCGGAGTGGCCGTTCAAGCGGCGATGGGTCGGTGGCATATCAGTATGTCCCTCTTCAGCTTCTCCACCGCTGCCGCTATCGTTGTCGCCGCCCGAATAACCAACCCTCGTTCCGGTTACGCCGGGAATACGGGAAAAGCGATCCTGCGGTCCCCAAAAGCAGCCCATGGCAAAGGTCAATTTTTCGCAGTTCATGTGATCGTTCCTTTCGGGTTGCTGCTTTTTCAGCAGTATGCGGGTTTAACTGCCGACGGTAGAGTCCGGTGCATAAGCGAAAAAGAGCGAAATAAGCAGTTTAGGCATACATGCAGAGCGTTTAGGAGTCTGCCTAGGGCGTGTCTTCAAACCTGCCAACGTGCATCTTTTACCGCCTTTTCGCCCTGCCCAGCGTCTCATCTTGCAAAAATCACAACATTTTCAGCAATAAAAGTCGGTTTCTCAGCTTCAAGTTGCAGGATTTACAACATTTTAGCTCCCATCAGGCTATTTGATTCCGGATTTTATGTAAAATGCTGCATTTTCTGCAACTCGACTTCGAAAATAGGGCCTTTCGCACTTATTATCTTGCATATTTTACAACTTGCTTCCTATCCAACATCGGCTGGTATCTAAGACGTGCACGCATTTCACCGATACTTCCGTACCCGCTCGTCGTCGATCACGCCGCCGAAGTTCAACCCGTAGGCGAAGTCGTACGTGTTTCCTTCCGTATCGACGTGGCATCTCATATCCCTCGGCACGTCCTCTAGCTGTTCTTCGACCGTGCGCATGTCCGCAGGCATCTGCATCGGCAGCAGGCCGGACGGTTCGGCTTTGCCGCACAAAATCTCCAAAAGCGCCTGATCCTGCAAACCGAAATTGACCAGAATGACATCCGCCGCCTGCTCGAACTCCGCGACGATTGCCGGATTCGACAACAGCATGGACACGATGACCGGCTTGTCGCCCATTTGCGCACGGGTATCCAGCACCAAATCCAGATCCGACTCGTTGCGCGTACGCACCGACTTGCCCAGATGCGATCGGTTGAGCACATCGCTGGAGCGCGGGTCGCCCGCCAGACTGACTTCGCGTCCGAACTCTGCCATATAAGGGCGATACTGCAAGCTGATCGGCACGTATCCGCTGCCTCCGGCTTCCGCGTCTTCGCGGCTGTAGCCCATGCCCGAATCCGGGTTTTCGATGCACACGAGCGCAAAATCGGCCTGCGACGGATCGTCGACCGCATCGAAGTATTTGGCGGCGATGTTCCGGTTCAGCGGATCGACCGTTTTCTCCGGCGTCGGATTCCCGAACCAGTCGCGGCCGGGAGCGATGTAGCGGCGCGGGATATAGATCTTTTTACGCGAAAAGGAAGACGGTTCGACTGCGGAAGATTCGCCCCGGGAGTCTTGGAGCGAAGAGCCAGCCCCCAACGGAAGCACGCCGCCTTTGTTTTTCAACAATACGACCGACTTCAACTGCGCCTCGTAACCTGCCTGCATATAATCCGGTTGCCCGACGATCCGCTCGCTCTCCTCCGGGTCGACGTAAGGATTCTCGAACAGGCCCAGCCGGAAAAAGTTCTTCAGCAAACGCACGGCGGAACGTTCGAAACGCGCACGCATCCATTCTTCGCCGTATTCTTGCACGCCCATCTCGTACGCTTCCATTACCGGACCCGCTTCGTTGTTGCCGCCGAACTGGTCCACGCCCGCCAGCAGCAGCTTGTAATGACGTTCCGCGACGCTTAATCCTTCTACGCCCCACGGCTTGCCGCTGAGAAACGAATCTTTTTCCCCGTTCTCGTCTGCGGTAATGAGCCAATCGGTGCAAACGACGCCGTCGTAACCGTACTTTTCGCGCAGCAGATCGGTGATGAGATATTTGCTGTAAGAGTTGCCGACGTTCTCGCCGCCTACGGTATCCTGCTCCCACGACACCGTATAGTACGGCATGACCGCCGAAGCTTGCCCGGTCGCGCCGTCCAGCTTGAACGCCCCTTCGGTGAACGGCTTCAAATGCTCGTCGAACCGTCCGCCCGGATATACCGCGTATTTGCCGCTTGCATAATGCGCGTCGCGGCCGCCTTCGCCCGAACCGCCGCCCGGCCAGTGCTTAACCATCGCATTGACGCTGGCGCGTCCCCAGCCGTTTGCGATCTCGTCTTCGCCTTCGGAAGTCTGGAACCCGTCGATATAGGCGCGTCCAAGATCTGTCGACAGCTGCGGATCTTCGCCGAACGTCCCGTTAAAACGGAACCATCTCGGATCGGTCGCGATGTCCACCTGCGGCGACAGCGCCGTCGTCAGGCCAAGCGCCCGATATTCCCTTGCCGCAATTTCGCCAAAACGGCGGACGAGCTGCGGATCGAAGGTAGCGGCAAGTCCCAGCGTTTCCGGCCACATCGAGATTTTGCCGCCGGAACCCGCATTGAACTCCGAGCTGGAATCCGAGCCGTGGCGCGGGTCCGAGCTGTTATTCGCCGGAATGCCCAGGCCGACCGATTCCGCGTACGCCTGCACGAGATTGTTCCAACGCGCGGCAACGCCCGGACTCTCCACCGTCGTCACGAGGATGTGGCGCAGGTGGTCGTTTTCCAAAAAGTTTCGCTGCTCGTCGGTCAGATCCCACGCGTTCGCGCCGCTCTCCTCGTAAGGCTTACCATTGTAGGTAGAAGACATCCAATTGGTGCTGCCGGCCGGGATCGATTGGTGACGGCTGTACAGCATCAAGCCCGCGATCTGTTCCGGCGTCATGCGGGAAGCGAGGTCTTGGGCACGCTCTTCGGCCGGAAGCCGCCAGTCTTTGTAAGGCTCCAACGCTCCGCTGCGGTTCAAGTCTTTGAAAAACAAACCGCCCTGCTCGATCACATTCACGCCGGATAAAGCGGACAGGCCGATCGTCGGCCCTCCTTCGTTATGTACGTAGCGGATTTCCCCCGATGCTTGGTCTTGCCGGGTATCGTTGCTCATGCCATCGCCTCCCTTTTTCTTCATTATAGCTAATCTGCTCCGCTCTCGCCTGTGGCAACCTTTCTCCGGCGGGTGCTTTTTTGCTACACTAAAGGCAGATTCAGATCGACAATCCATTCGCCCGGAGGGAAAAGCCCATGAATGCCATCTTGAAAAGCGAGTCCGCCACGGTCGAAATCCGGCCGCTCGGCGCTGAATTGATCAGCTTCAAAGACAACGAAAGCGGACGCGAATACATGTGGAGCGGCGATGCGGAGTTTTGGACAGGACGCTCGCCGGTGCTGTTTCCGATCGTCGGATCGGTGTACGACGGCGTGATGCGCGCTGAAGGCGGCGAATATGCGCTGAAAAACCACGGCTTCGCGCGCAATCGCGAATTCCGGCTGGTCGAGTCGGAAGAGACGCGCGCGGTGTTCCATCTGTCCGCGGACGAGGAGACGCTGGCGATCTACCCGTACAATTTCGCGCTGACGCTCACCTATACGCTGGAAGGCTCAAGCCTGCGCATCCAGTACCGGGTAGACAACGACGACGATAAAAACATCTACTTCCAGCTCGGCACGCATCCGGCCTTCAACTGCCCGATCGGCGGCGACGGCGAGTTCGAAGATTACGTGTTGGAATTTAATCAGGAAGAAACGCTGGAGCGCTTTTACGTAACAGGCGGCAACATCCAAATTCCGGACAAATCGGAGATCGTGTTGGAAAAAGGAACCGTATTGCCGCTGACGCGCGCGCAGTTCGAAGAAGGTGCCATGATCTTCCGCGACGTGAAATCGGACCGCGTGACGCTAAAAAGCGAAAAAAGCGAGCACAGCGTCAGCGTGTCGTCCGAAAACTTTCCGTACCTGGGCGTCTGGCAGCCGAAAAACGCGCCGTTTCTCTGCATCGAGCCGTGGCACGGATTGGCGGACGCGGATCAGTTCGACGGTGAGCTGAAGGATAAAGAATTGGCTGTGGAGCTTGCTCCGGGGGAGTATTTCGAGGCGGCTTTGGTGATTGAAGTGAAATAAATGCAATAAAAAGAAGCTGCGGTTCCCATCATCGGGATCCCGCGCTTCTTTTGCGTTTCAAGGAATGAATTCTTCGATTTTTCGCATAAAGCGCTTGGTATCCTGCTCAGACAGCTCTACGTTTTCGTTGAACCCTTCTTCCAAATAAAAAGCATGAACCCGGTTCACGAACTCGATAAGCCGATTCATTTGCGTCAAAGACTCGTCGTTCAATTGGATTTTCTTCGCGGCGGCATCCGGTGAATCCCGATCCTGCACGTCCGCATTCAGATAAATCGCATAGAAGTCCACGAATTCCATTTTTGTCGCATTAACAAAAGACTCGTCTTGAAACAAAAGGAACAAATCCTGATAATGCAGCATAAGACCGCTTTGCTCCTGCTCGATGTCTTTCAACTGTTGAACGGTATATTGTCGTCGATCGGGTTCGGCCAAATCATGGATTTGAACCGCGCCGGATACGATATCGGACACCGCTTCTCGATAAAAGTATTGGCTTGTTGCTTTGTAATGAGAATAAGATCGGAAGAACAAAACGGCTACGACAACAAGCGCCAGCATACAGAATAAAGCAGCGTACATGATCTTTTTGGAATGCTTCATAACCCCTCCTTAAGACTGATCGGCCTTTCTTTTTATGAACGTGCATTATCCGTATTTGGTTTGACTTCCGCGCGATCGAAACACAATCAGCGGAACTTGCTGTCCCGCTTCGCAGGCAGCCCCGGCCCTTCCTGGGGATCGGCGCCGCAATCCTGCTTGTTCATCAGCGTCCCCTGCGCGAGCTTGAGGTCGATAAAATCGACGATCGTTTGCAGCGAGGAGATCTGCTCCAGCACATTTGCGCGATACTGCCGGATGCGTTCGAACGCTTCGGGCGTTTCCGACAGGTCTCCGGTGCGGGACATATCCAGATACGGCTTCATTTCATCCAGCGGCATCCCCGTTTTTTTCAGGCACAGAATCAACTTCATGGTCTCGACGTCGCTCTCCGCGTAGATCCGATGACTGTTCGCGCGCCGCTTCGCTCTCGGCAGCAGGCCGATCTTCTCGTAATATCGAATCGTGTCCTCGGGCAGTCCGGTCAACTCCGAGGTTTGCTTGATCGTATATCCCGTCGGTTCGGCTTCGGCCGTATCGGTTCTCGGCATAACTTCCGTATATTCAAGTGCCTGCTTTGCCATGATCATCTCTCCTTTGCTGACGGCTCATCGTTCGTGTGGGTTGAACCGAGTATACCGCTTGGAGCCGGCTCCAAGTTATACACTGTCTCCAATCCGCGAGAATACTCGCAATTCCGACTACGTTGACCACATTGGAGGCTTTTCCATGAATACTTTAACTCTCGCTCGTCCGGCTGCACGAACAGCCTTAATTACCGGCGCCAACAACGGCATCGGCTTGGAATTGACGCGCCGTCTGTTGACGGAAGGCTGGCATGTCGCGGCGCTGATCCGCTCTTCTTTTGCCGCAGACGACGAAGTGACGGCCTGCGCAATCCGCGACGGCCGAGTTCGAATCTACGCGGCGGAACTGACCGACTTTTCGCAACTGGCTGCCGCGCTTCAAAAGATTCAAACCAACGAAACGGCAATCGACGTCCTGTTCAACAATGCGGGCGGAAGCCTGCCGGAACTCCGTTTCTCTCCGCAAGGACGCGAGATGCACTACGAATTGCAAACGGTCGTGCCGTATATCATCTACCGCGAGCTAAAAGATTTACTGCTGCGCGGTTCGCTCAAGACCGTCATCGGCACCTCGTCGAACGCGTTCAACTACACGAAAATATTCGATGCCGACAACCTGGCTCAACCCCAACGTTTCAAGCAATTGACCGGCGCTTACGCCGACACCAAACTCGCCATGTCCCTCTGGACGCAAGCACTCGCTCCACGCGAAGCGAAAGACGGCATCTTTCTGCGCAGCGCCGATCCCGGACCGAACAACACGATCCGCAAAGGCAAAAAGTCCGGCCTGCCGTTCCCTGTCAATTACTTGATGCGATTCTTCTTCGCGCCGCCAACGCAAGGAGCAGGACGCTTGCACGATGCGGCTTTCGGCTCCCATAAAAGCGACGTCGGCGCATTGATCGACAAGAAAGGCATCGTAACCTTAAAATTCGCCGACCAGGCAGAACGCATACTGGAGAACGTGGACCGAATTTACCAAGAAGAGTTTCGAGTTTTGATGTAAAAAATACTACTGATCATAGAGTTGATAGAGCATAGTAGCCAACTCGCCTAGGGCGTGTCGCATAAAGGTATTTCAAACAAAGCCACATCGTGTCGAAAAAGTCCAACGCAGCTGGAAGCGAGAAGACGGAGAGAGAAATTCAGTGAAATACAGGATTTCGAAGAAAACCTGCGGTAACATTCAGTTCTATGTTGACGCCTTTGAACTTGGAAAACTTCAACTCAAACTTTCAATCGACTTTTCCAAGTGAGACAGCGAATTGTGAAGCATTTCGAAGAAATGCACTTCGGGAGCCTATGCTGGCAATTTCTCTCGCAGTCTTCTCGCTCCCCCCCACCAAAGTAACTTTCAAGAGCAGCCTGACTACTGACACTAAGATGTCAGCAGCAGTTGTCTATACTATGGAGGAAACCATCTCGCATCCACAGGAGGATTCTCCATGACACACACAAGTTCCGCCATCTCGCTTTCACCTTCAGCTGATCTCATGCTGCCCGGACTTCGCTATTGGGTCGGCGTCGTCTCCGCGTCCCATGTCGATCACGCGATCGAGCAAGGAATTGCGCAGACCTGCCACGGCAAAGCCCACGCGCTTAACCGGATGCAACCCGGTGACTGGCTGATCTACTATTCGCCGCGTACGGATATGAACGGCGGCGCGCCGCTGCAAGCTTTTACGGCCATTGGGCAGGTTGCCGACGATCGGGTGTACCGCCATAAGGTGAGCGATGCGTTTATTCCATATCGGAGAGATATGCAGTATCTGCCTGCGAAACCGGTGCGGATTGCGGGCTTGCTGGAGCAGTTGTCTTTTACGAAGGGCCGACGCAGTTGGGGGCAGGCTTTTCGCTTCGGGCAGTTCGAGATCACGCCGGAGGACTTTCGGCTGATCGCGGATTTGATGCTGGAAGACGCGGATGAGCAAGAAATAAAGCCCGAAGCTCCTTTACGCGAGTCTCAGCTCGAATTCGAGTGGTAATGTCGGCGCGTTCGGGAATGCCGGATCGTGATCGCCGTAAAACATGCGAACGCGAACAAGCAATAAAAAGCTTTGTGAAACAACCGCGCAAAAAGCCGCCGCGATCAGGCATCCACCTGACTGCGACGGCTTTCTTTTCGAATGACCGGATGGTTGATTCTATTTTTGCGCGTCCGAAATTCTTTTGCCCAGCAGTTCGATCGCCTCGCGCAGTTTATCCTTCGGCACCGCCTCGTACAGATCGCCGATCGCAATCTCCGTCGCGCAAGCCGTATCGCTGATCTCCTTCAGATAAGCAACCAACGCAATGCCCGTCTCTGCCTGCACGCCTGCAATGATCGGTCCGGCCGCTTCGGCCGACAGGCCGTTCACATGCAAATGGAACATATTCGACACCGGCACTTCCGGCCGCGTTCGAATATTCGGCTGCTAGTTGTACCACGCCGCCAGTTCCTTGGCCTCCTCGTAATACTGTTCCATCTTCGGCAAACGAAGATCCAGATAATACTCCGAACTGAGAATGTACGGATACAAGCTGATCAGATCGCCGCCGTGGCGTCTTTTCCAGACTTTCGATTGCTGCGCCAGATCGGCGTCGCCCAGCAGCATCGCACCCGCAATTCCGCCGACTCCTTTATAAAACGATACATAGATGCTGTCGAATAACGCACTGACTTGCTCGGCCGTTCTCCCGTAGTACGGCAGGATCTCGAACAGTCTGGCTCCGTCGAGATGCAGCGCGATGCCCTTTTCCCGGCAATAGGCCGAAATGGCTTCGATCTCCGCGTAATCCGGCAGTTCGCCGCCGATCTCGCGCTGAGGCAGCTCCAGCAGCAGGCAGGCGACGTTTTCCGGCAGCTTTTTCACATCGTCCAACGTGATCAACCGTTCCTCGTCCGCAAGCAGGATCGGTTCCAGATGATGCAACTCCTTCAAGCCGTCCTGCTCGTGAATTTCCAAATGGCAGAGCGGGTGGTAAGCGACGGTCTTGCTGCCTTTGCGATCGCTCCAGATGCGCAGGGCGATCTGTTGGGCCATCGTGCCGCTCGGGAAAAAGACCGCCGATTCCTTGCCCAGCATCTCCGCCAGCTTGCGCTCGAACTTCTCGATCGTCTCGCCGCGCCCGTACATATCGCTCGGCGTATCGCCGTCCGCGCCTTGCAGCGCCTGAAGCAGCACGTTTACGTCGCGCGGGCCGTTTCCGACCGTGCGGTATTCGGCTTGCTTGAACGTATCTGCCAAAGTTAAAGCTTGATTCATAGGGAAATGCCTCCTTTTGCCCGAACGGCTTGGTTTAATCCGTCCGATTCGCATACGAATATTGTAACGCTCTTGCCCCGGATCGACCATGCTTTCATAATAAAGGATGTACTTCCATTCCAATCCGAAAGGTTCTGCTTCCATGCAAAAATCGAAATCCGGCATCTATGATCGTTACACGCCCGCTCTGAACGCGGAGCCTACGGATACTCCTGCTTACTGGTTCGTCTTTCTCGCGGATACCGGACGGCTGCTGCTGAACGAACAAGAAGGCCTGGCGGCGCTGGCGACAGCGACCGACGCAGACCAACTCGGCTTCCGGTCCGTTCGCTCGCTCTATCTCGGCACGCTGGACGGCGCGCCGTGTTATGCCGCCGAAGCGCCGGAAGGAACCGAGCCTCCGGTCGGATCGGACTTTCTGCCGCTGCGAGCGCTGTACGACCGAATGGACGAGGACTTGTTCCATCTGGCCGGACGCGCGCTTCAGATTCTGAATTGGGACGACACCCACCGATTCTGCGGGCGCTGCGGCAGCACTTTGACACTGGCCGCTCGGGACCGCGCCAAGGTCTGCCCGAACTGCGGCCTCAGCCATTACCCTCGTCTCTCGCCTGCCGTCATCACCGCAATTTTGAAGGACGGGAAAATTTTGCTTGCGCATGCGCCGCATTTCCCGGACAATATGTACGGTCTGATCGCGGGCTTCGCGGAGCCGGGCGAGACGCTGGAAGATTGCGTGCGGCGCGAAACGATGGAAGAAGTCGGCATCGAATTGGGCGAAATCCGCTACTTCGGAAGCCAACAGTGGCCTTTTCCCAACTCGCTGATGATCGGATTCGTCGCGGAATACGCAGGCGGCGAGATCGCGGTGGACGGCGAAGAGATCGAGCATGCGGACTGGTTCGCTCCGAACGAGCTGCCGAATATCCCGCCGAAGGTCAGCATCGCGCGCAAAATCATCGACTGGTATACGGAAGAATACGGCGGCAAAGCGTGAGTTTTCCCGCGAATCTTCACTCGGTTTTAAAAATGCCGTCCGCGATTTTCCGGATGCGAGGCTGACCGGACGCGGACAGCCGTACCGTCACCCGATGCGGAAGCAGGCAATCCGCGATCGCGCCGGAATCGATGCAGCGATTTGTTCCAGCTCGCCGATTCCGGGTACATATGCTATACCGTCGTACCCTTTCAACTCTTAATCAGAGGATTACGTTTAACGTTGACAAGGTAGCCGTGCACTAAAGTAACTTTCACACCCAACTTGAAGGAGGCGTCGTTCGTGGCTGAAGCCAATCCGTCCGATATCGGACAGAAAGAAACACTAGGTTCGCTGATCAAAAAAGGAAATACGTCTTCGGCCGTCGCCATGGCGGGCAACGCGGTACTCGCAGCCGCCAAAGGCGGAGCCGCTTTATTCACCGGAAGCGGCGCCATGTTCGCTTCGGCGATGCACTCGCTGGCGGATGCCGTGAACCAAGGCTTTGTCTTCGTCGGCAGCGTATTATCCGAAAAGCGGCCAAGCCGCCGGTTCCCGGTAGGATTCGGACGCGTCATCAACATTTTCTGCATGATCGCCGTGATTGTCGTCACGATCATGGCTTACGAGACGATCCACGAAGGCATTCATCTGCTTCAGCATCCCGGGGAAGCATCCGGGGGCTTTTGGATCAACGTCGGCGTGCTCCTGCTGAACATTTTGGTCGACGGCGCGATCCTGATCAAAGCGTCCAAGGAAATCCTGAAGGAAGCCCGTGCGCCCAAGGCAAGCGGATTCGCGCTTCTGCCGGCCGCTTTCAAAAACGTCGGCCGTGCCGCGCCTCCGACTCGCCTGGTCTTCTATGAAGACATCGTAGCCGTGCTCGGTGCCTTTTTCGCCCTGATTGCCGTCGTGGTCGTATCGTTTACGAACTTCGCCCTGATCGACGGCATCGCGACGACGCTGATCGGCTTCCTCATGATCGCGGTCGCGTTCCGCGTCGGCTACGACAATATGATCGGCCTCATCGGCGTATCCGCTCCGCAGGACGTCGAAGACAAAGTCTCCGCCGCCATTCTCGGAGACGCGGACGTTCGGGATATCGAAAGCATGCGGATCATTCAAGAAGGGCGTTACTACCATGTCGATGCAGTCGTGGAGCTGCGTACCGGACTGACGCTCGGCGATGCGGACGATATCAAGATCCGTATCCAGCAGCATCTCACGACGGACCCGGACATCGCGGACGCCGCGATTTCGATCGTCGAAGACGACGGGAAAACAAGCTGGAAGCGGCGGGAAGCGGAAGTAGAGAAAAACTAGGCGCTCCAAGTCGCTTGTCTCGAATATATAAAAAAACGTCAAAAAACCGGCTCTCCATTCGGAGAAGCCGGTTTTTTATATCGAATCCAGTTAAGACTTGTCATACGGACGGAGTCTCGCAGCTTAGCTCAACCTTTCGGAAAATACGCCTCGAACTTCAAATCCGGTCCCAATTGCTCGACGGTAAGCCCGGTCAATCCGACCGCCTCGTTCATATTCGCGATCCCCAAGCCTTCGATAAAGGTCGGAGCATCCTTGCCGCCCACGAGCTTCGGCGCCATGTACAGCACCAGCTTGTCCGCAAGACCCTGCTCCACGAACGAAGCGATGACCTGTCCGCCGCCTTCGACCAGCAGCGAGGAGATTTCGCTTTCCCCGAGCGCGTCCAGCACTTGTTCCAGTTTCACTCGCTCGCCTGACGTCTCGATCACGCGCACGCCTGCCGCTTCCAGCCTTTCCCGCTTGGCGGCGTCGGCGTTCGAGCCGGTAAAAATCCAGGTCGGCGCTTCGCCGTCCGTAACCACGCGCGCATCTTCCGGAATGCGAAGCGTGCTGTCCAGCACGACGCGCAGCGGATTGCGGCCGTTCGGCAGACGGGTGTTGAGCTGCGAATCGTCATGCAGAATCGTCTGCACGCCGACCAGAATCGCCCCGCTCTCATGACGCAGCTTATGTACGTCTTCGCGAGCTTCGGCCGACGTGATCCAACGGCTGCTGTTCGTGCGCGTCGCGATTTTCCCGTCCAGCGTCGTAGCCGATTTCACCGTGACAAAAGGGCGCTTGCTGACGATATAGCGGTTGAATACTTCATTCAACTGCTCGGACTCCTCGCGCAGCACGCCTTCGATCACTTCGATTCCCGCATCGCGCAGAATCTTGATCCCGCGTCCCGCAACGAGCGGGTTTGGATCGGGTGCGGCAACCACGACGCGAGACAGACCGGCCTTCACGACGGCCTCCGCGCACGGACCTGTACGGCCATGGTGCGAGCAAGGCTCCAGCGTGACGTAGATCGTGCCGCCTTTTGCATGCTCCCCGGCCATACGCAGCGCATGAATCTCCGCGTGCGGCTCGCCCGGCTTCAGATGCGCGCCGATGCCGACGATCCGACCGTCATTGACGATGACCGAGCCGACCAGCGGGTTAGGCGCGGTTTGACCTTTTGCGGCACGCGCATTTTCCAACGCGAGCCGCATATATTTTTCATGGATAGACTGTTCGTCGCTCATGCTTGTTCAGTCTCCTCCTTCGGCAGTCGGCAGTTGCGTCAAGCCTTCGATCGGATTTTGCGTCGCGAAGTGACCCGACCGATTGACTTTGGTACGCAGGTATTTCTCGTTAAACTCGGAGACGTCGCCCCACAGCGGCGTACGCCCGGATACGTTCATGCCCGACGCTCTCAAAGCCTCCAGTTTGCGCGGATTATTCGTAATCAACGTGACCGGCTGCTCGCGCAGGAACTTCAACACGCCGATCGCGCCGTCATAGTCGCGGGTATCGTCTTCGAAGCCGAGAGCCAAGTTGGCTTCGACGGTGTCCATGCCTTGCTCTTGCAGGATGTACGCCATGGCTTTGCTGAACAGGCCGATGCCGCGTCCTTCGTGATTCGCCAGGTAAAAGAGCGCACCCGAACCATGTTCCGAGATCATTTTCATCGATTGGTGCAGCTGGTAGCCGCAATCGCATCGTCTGCTGCCGAAAATATCGCCGGTATGGCAGATGCTGTGCATGCGGATCAGCGCGTCAGGCGAATTTTCGAAGTCGCCGTACACGAGCACGCTGGATTGTTGGCCTTCGGCCAGATTCATCGTCGGCAGGCTGCGGATCAATTCCTCAGGCGACATGTTCTCTCCGCCTTCGGGCTGCTTCATCCAGCTGTACCAGCGGAACACGATCGTTTCGCCTTCCAGATTGACAGGCAGCTTGATCGGACCGACCAGGACATAGCCTTCGTTGGAATTTTTCGGGGAAGGGATATTATGAATGCTATCTTTGAGCAAAAAAGCCGCATTGTTGTTCACCATGATGGCACATCCTTATTTTCGTATTGGTTAGGGCTTGTACGCAGACTCTGCCGAGAGCAGATTGGGCTGAATTTTCGTTCTCGGCAAGGAATTTTTCCGCAGGCGTGCCGGGGCATGTCAAGGGGAAATGACGCGGCCATTGGTGGATGACTATACGCTTCAAGTAGACATCCGCCGAGGACGAAAAGGCAGGTCAAGATGCACGGCATTGAGTTTGCGTACATGCCCTAAGTCGGGTAAGCCGCCAAGCAGGCATTCGGGCAGCCGGCAGGTTTTCTTCCTACAGCAAGCTGCTCTCCTGTCGCGGACCGTGTATGGTTCCTCGATAAAATGGACACGGCACCTGTCGGTTCCGCATCCTCGTTACTTATACGTTCGCAGCCCAAGCAAATTCGGATCACTTTTCAGCCTGCATTTATTTGAGCAGTGCTTTTCATTGTAGCGTCTGTCTGTATATTATCGTCGCTTTGAATGTTAAATATTAAAATTTTGAGCATAAGTCAATTCCATATCGACCTGCTCGCGCTGTCTGCGCTCTACATCGCCGCGACGGCGTTGTTCCAATCGATCCAACGGCTCGCTGGTATCCTGCCTGCGTTCCAGACAAGTCAGAAGCTCCTCATGCAATACGTCCGCGTCGCGCAAAGCTTCGTTCAGTCCAAAGGCGCCTGTAGGCGTCATCGTATGCGCGGCATCGCCAATCAATACCAGACCGGGCTGCGCCCAACGTTCCGACTTACTGCTAAAAATATCAAGCAGCACGAAGTCCTGCCAGGACGTGATATGCTCCCGCACGCTAGGTTCAAGCTTCGGAAAAGCATCGATCAGCGTCTGCGTCAATTCTTCGAACGGCCGCTTGCGCAGCTCCTTGTACGAGTCTTCTTCGATATTCCAGCCGACCTGCACATAGCCGCGGGCCTGCGTGAACAGATGAAGCTGCTGGCCGTTCTGGATGGTGGAGCACATCACCGGCTCCCAGCCTTCCGGCGCAGGAATTCTCGCCCACAGCAGATCGTATCCGTGTCCTTCGGCGCTCACCGGGATTCCCGCATATTTGCGCACCGACGAATATCGGCCGTCCGCTCCGACGACCACATTACTGTGAATCTCCAAGTCATGGCCTTCCGCAGTGCGGACTTTCACGCCTGTATACCGTCCATCCTCGCTTTGCAACAAACCGCGTACCATCGTGCCGGGCATATACGTGAAGTTGGGATATTGCTTGGCTTCGTCCAGCAGGGCATGGAGCAGATCAGCTTGCGGGATATGAATCCCTACATTACCGTCCAGCGTATCCGGCAGGATCGTCTTGACGACCTGGCGGTGATCCCAATATTCAAGCCGAACGAGCGGCAGTACGGCTTCCGGGTTAATTTTGTCCAAAATGCCGTGCTTGTTCAATACGCGTTCGCCGTCACCGTTTATGATTTCTCCGCGGAACGACGGTCCGGGTACCGGTTGCTTTTCGACCAGCACAACGTCCGCTCCGCGACGGGCCAGCAGGCACGCCAGCAACGTGCCGGCCGGGCCTCCACCCGCGATACAAATCTCCGTATGTCGTTCCATCTTTCTGTCCTCCGATTTCGCTTGCATTTAAACCAACGAATATGATTGGTTTCTTTATTAGGGATAGACGCTTATACATTGTTCGTATAAGCGATACGAGTCATAGAATTACTTTATGTAACCAAGTATATTTATTTAACACATCATAGTCAAGTATTAATTATTACGAAATGTAAGCTTGTTTATTTTAATCACCACATGTATAATAAAGAAGCAACAACGCAAATGTAACCCTCTCAGTGCCTGGAACTTCGGGCTTATCTTTTATAGATTTTTTTAACGCATGAGCAAGATAACAACCAATCATATACTGGAGAGTGATACCATTGGCCGCAGAGTTGACCCAACTGTGCCCGAGATTTGAGAAAGCGATTGAAGTTCTGAGCAAACGCTGGACGACCTTAATCATTTATCGGCTAATGGACGGCCCCCGCCGCTTCGTGGACATCGAAAGCTCGTTGTCCAACCTGAGCGGCAAGGTGCTGTCGGAACGACTGAAGGAACTTGAAGAAGAAGGCATCGTCCTTCGCACGGTATACCCGGAGAAGCCGGTACGGATCGAATATTCGTTGACGGATATGGGACGGGACTTGGCTCCGGTGATGGACGATATTCAAGGATGGGCGACGCGGTGGATTAAGGTGAAGCAGGAGCAGGTTTAAAAAAGACACCCGCAGGGGTGTCCGCATTGTCGAGAAAGTCACTCCGGCGTGGGAAGCGAGAAGACTGCGAGAGAAATTGCCAGCATAGGCTCCCGAAGTGCATTTCTTCGAAATGCTTCACAATCCGCTGTCTCACTTGGAAAACCTGATTAGAATTTAAGGTGTAGTTTTCCAAGTTCAAAGGCGTCTTTCACTGAATTTCTCTCTCCGTCTTCTCGCTTCCAGCTACGTTGGACTTTCTTGACACATCGAGACACCCGCAAGGGTGTCTTTTTTTCATGCTCCGGCTATTTTAAAATAGATTTGGAATAGGATCTTCATGTTGGAGATTATTCATTTATCAGCTCACCAACTTCAACCCCACCGCAGAACCGAGCACCAACGCGATGCAGAGAACCCGCATGACGTTCTTCGATTCCCCGTAGAAAATCATCCCGAGAATCGCGCCGCCGGAGGCGCCGATGCCGGTCCAGACGGCGTATGCGGTGCCCATCGGCAATGTCTCCATCGCGAGCGACAGGAAAATAAAGCTTAAGCCGAAACTGCCTGCCATCATCATGAAAGCTTTGATATTTTTATCTTGGTGCAGTTTGTTGATCATCAGTACGCCGACCATCTCGAAAATTCCTGCCAGAATCAAAAATGTCCAGTTCATCGTCAAGCCCCTCCTTTTTCTTCGGTTTTACCGTGACTCAGCAGTTTCAAGCCGATGACGCCCAGCAGCAGCGTGCCGATCATCACCAGCTTCGCCAATTGAATCTCGGCTCCGAACAACACGATCTCCGCAATGACCGTACCCGCCGTACCCAAGCCCACGAACACCGCATATACCGTACCGACAGGCAGCGTTCGCGAAGCGGCGATCATCAGGTAAAAGCTGACCACGATCGCAATGAACGTTCCGGCCCATTCCCAGACTCCCGATGCGTGTTTCAACCCGATCACCCAACCTACCTCGAACAGCGCGGCAATTACGACGGACATCCAAATTTTATTCATGATTTCATTTCCTCCTCTTTTCACTCAATCGACATGAACGCAAAAAAGCCCGGGAGAATAAACCGCTCTTCGCAGTTCATCTCCCGGGCTTTTGTCCCTCCGTGGCACGGCATGCGCCGTGAGTTTTCTCTCGGACCTGTCCGACCTTATAGCCGCGGAACCCTAGAAAACATTCGCTCATGTAATTGTTCCCTTCATTATACACACCGGGTCTCCCGGGTCAAGCCTTATGCATCATTGAAACAACGATTATTCCGCAGCTTCCGGGTGGAATCCGCGATTGTCCGCGTACCCCTCAATGCTCCATACGCCCAGTTTCTTCTGCTTGGCCTGGTCTTGAATCTTCCGGAACTCGTCGATATATTTGTCGTTCGGTTGATACACCACGACGCGCGCCAAGCCTTGTTCCAACAGCTGCTCATTGACCATGTGGCCGTCCAGATAAACGTAAGCCAACATCCGGTCGTACTGATCGCGCTGCTCCTCGTCGAACTCCAGCTCAACCTGTTTCCCGCCCAGCAGCTTTTTCGCATACTCGCTCGCTTCCGGGCCGAACGGCTGTACCGGGGTTCCTTCCTTCTTCGTCTCCGGCGTGTCCAGCAGCAGCATGCGCACGCGCTCGCGGCTGCCGTCCTCAAGAATCGCGATAAACGTATCCCCGTCGACGGTGCGCTCTACGGTAGCCGATACGCGCCCGTCAGCCGAAACAGCGTCTTCCGAAGTCTGGTCGCCACTTGCCGCGCTTCCTTGCGTATCCGTTTGCGGACTGTTGTCCGTCGATGCGGTTCCGCCCTGATCCAGCAGATTGCCCAACATCTCCCGACCCGGCCCCGTAAAAAGAAGCAGTCCCAATACAACGACGGTCGCGATGATCGAGAGCAGACTCCGCTTCGGCCCTCCGCCGGGATTTCCGTTTTGCGGATTGCGATGTTCTGGTGATGTCATGTCCGTTCCTCCGATTCCTCATACTGCGTATTCCTTTGTCTTGCGCTTCATTGTTCATACCCGTTTTTCTTGTAAAAAGCAAGCCGTTCCTGCCGCCTTATCCCGATTTCTTTGCCATTGCGCGTCAAGTTCGTTACAATGCAGATATCCGCGTTTTCAGGAAATCAACAACGCTTTTTCAAGCAATAGGAGAGATTGTCATGAGCAAAAAAATCGTAGCCATCGACATGGACGACACGATCTGTCATCTGGTGCCGAAAGCCATCCACTACCACAACGCCGCGTACCCGGACCTTCAGTTGAGCATCGATCAGGTAAGCAGCTTCGATCTGAGCACCATCTGGCATCCGGATTGCAACGAGGAGATTTTCTTCGGACGGCCGAAGTTATATGAAGAACTCGAAATTTTCGACGAGCATACGATCGAGGAGGTGCGCCGCATCAGCGAAGAGCACGACGTCATCATTGTCACGGCGGCCCGCCCTTCGGCGGTACCGGAGAAATGGAATTGGCTTCAGCAGCATATGCCGTTTATCCCGTTCGAAAACTTCTTCGTCGCCAAGCGCAAATACCTGCTGGAATTCGATCTGCTGATCGACGACGGTCCGCATAATCTGCTGGCCGCGCGCGACGCCGGCAAACGCACCATCGGCATCCCGCGTCCGTGGAACCTTCCGCTGCAAAGCGAGTTCCTCATGAAGGATTCGTGGGACGGCATGGGCGAACTGGTGAATCGGGTACTGTCCGGACCAGGTTTTCCTGTAAAAGGGTAACGGCAAAGCCGGACGATTCTATGCAAAACTCCCGCAGCAGCGAACGCTCAGGCGCCGTTGTTCCGGGAGTTTTTTTAATAAGCATTTGAAAATTAAGCCTCGTCTTTGTACACGGTATTTTCAAGCTTTTTGAGTCGTTTGGAAAAGGAAATCACACCGAACGCGATTGCCGCGATCCCGACCAAGCCCAGAATTTGCGAAGCTACGGTTTGCCATACGATATGCATCAAAAAACCTCCTTAGGCCCGGAAAATAAAGAAAAACCCTGCCTCGCTTGCCAGCGTACCATAACTTCCAATTATCATCAAATGAAGATAAAGATTTCCTGAGTGAATTATAACTGCTTCGCGAACTCGTTCAACTTCAGCGCCATCTCGCGAATTTCTTCGATCATCGAAGACAACTGCTCCGTCGACTGCGCCTGATCTTGTCCGGTGTCGGCGATGCGTTCGATCGAACCGCTCATCTGCGCCGTCAGCTTTTTAAACGTCCCCAATGTCTCGCGAATGCTGTTCGTCGACGTCACGGTCTGACCGGACAGCTTGCGAATTTCCGAAGCCACGATGCCGAAGCCCGCGCCTTTTTCGCCCGCATGCGCCGCTTCGATCGCCGCATTGATCCCCAGCATATGGGTCTGATCCGCCACTTCCTTGATCATCCGCACAACGCCGTCCGCGCCGTAGGCATTTTGCTCGGCTTGCTTGGACAGCTCCAGCAGCTCGCCCGACGCGTTCGCCAATCCGCCCGAGCCTTCCGCGATATGCGAAATACGCTCATTGGCGTTCGACAAAGCCCCCGCGATGCGATCGGCAATATCGATCAACTCGCTATGCCTGCGCACCTGCACCGCAATGCCGCCAATAACACGACCGCTGGCATCTTTCACAGGGGTTGCCGTTCCGGTAAAAGCAAATCCGTAAAATTCCGCAGGAACTTCGGCGCGCAGCGGCTCGTCGTTGCGAATCGCCATGAGCAGAGGTTCGCCTTCTTGCAGACGCTGTCCGGTTTTGATTTTCAAATCGATATGCTTGCCCGGCCAATAAGCCGTAAATTGCTCCATGTCGCAGAGCGCAATAGAGACTTCGACCGGGAGCGCCGCTTTGAGCAAGGGGATGACTGTTGCCAGCGTATCGAGAGAGTCAATTCCTTTTGTCATGATCTGTTCCTCCAGGGGTCTTTTTGGTCATTGTCTGTTATATCGGTCAGGCGGCAAAGACGAATAAGCAAGACAGTCAGAGGACGAAAAGATCAAGTCGGCGCATCAAGCATTTATTCGTAGGCGCCTCGACTAGGTTTGCCGTTGGCGGAATTTCCGCGGGGCTTTCCCTCCAGATCCGGCGCAGCGGATAAGACCTTGTCGGGCATGCCGGATGCGGAAGCCGTAGAGCCGGATTTTAGGCGATAATTGCTTTTTGCATCAACGAATTCGGGATTGGCGAAGATGGAGTCGGCGTCATTCCCGCTGCCTTTGCGATAAGCGGCGAAGCTGGTATAGGTTTTGCCTTTCCAAGTCCAGGCGGCTTCTTTTTTGTCGGGAGCAAAGTACAGGTTACCGTCGACTTGGTTGCGCGCGTTCTCGGCGTATTCGTTATGGATCAGTACATTAGAGCCGGAAGCCGCAAAAATATTATTGCGGATCGCGTTATCGCGGGTGTCGAACTGGATATAGAGCTGTCCGGTTCCCCACTCCAGCGTATCGTTATAGGCTACCGTGTTCCCGGTGATCGTGCTGCCTGTCGTCGAGCCGCGCTCGTCGTCATAGCCGCCCATCGCGATTCCGGTCAAGGCGTTGCGAACGACCAGATTGCTGCGGACGATGATGCCGGAGGTGGAGCGTCCGCTATGCTCGGATGCGATCTCGATGCCGATATCGTTGCTTTCGCTTACATTGCGTTCCACTATGATGTCCCGTCCTCCGTCGATATAAATGCCGCCGGCGGAATAGCTGCCGTTCGGAATTTTTCGGCCGTAAGACGGATTGCGGGAGGACGTGCTCCCCGTAATCCGATTGCTGCGGATCACGCCGTTACGCGCCTGATCGTATTCGGCATTCGGCGACGTGCCTTCAAAGCCAATCGCGTCGATCCCGATATTGTCGTTGTCATGGACGTCATTGTTCTCCACGATGAACTTCTCGACGTTGCCGTTCAAGACCAACGCTTCGCTCGACCCGAGGATCAGATTGTACACTTCATTGCCCGATACGGTCAGATCGGAGATCGAAGCCGGGGCTTCGGTGCCGTAAACGGCGATGCCGTGCGCATCCCGGCCCGTAAGATCGCTGCCTTTCGGCGAAGACGTGTTGCCGATATCATGGACTTTGTTGTCCAGGATCCGGATATCCGATCCCGCGCCGTGGACATAAATGCCGATCGGCACGCTGCCGGAGGCCGAGGTCTTGAAGTTGCGCAGTTCCAGGCCGCGGACGGTGACGCGGCTGGCGTCATGCAGTTCGATCAGGCTGCCGGTTTCTTGTACGGACAGGCCTTTGCCGTCGAGCACCGCCGTCTCCGACGGATAGCTCGCGACGGTCAGGCGCGCCGCGGAACCTGCGGCGCCCGGGGTTCCGGCCAGCTTCAATTGCTGGCTGTAAACGCCGCCGCGCAGGTAGACGGTGCCGCCGGTCTTCATGGCGGCATCGGCTGCGCGCTGCACGGTCTTCCACGGGCTGCTTTCGGAGCCCGTGCCGGTGGTGTCGCTGCCGCTCGGAGCGACGTAGTAGTACGGCTTGGCGTCCGCCTGCGCAGCGGCGGGCGACGAAGTGCCCGCGTTCGAGGCAGGGGAAGCCGGAGAAGCCGATGCGGCGGAGGCGGCTGAAGGCTTGGACGGCTTGGCAGCGGACAAAGCCGGAAGCGCGACTTCGGCCGCAGCTTCGGCTGCGGTCGCAGCAGCGTCGTTCGCCCGGATCGGCGAAGCGCAAGCGGATAAAGTCGATACGGACAGAACAAGTGCCGTTAAGGCAGTGAAGGATTTCAGGATGCTGGACAGGGGGATTCCTCCTTTATTTAAGCAATATCGTACTCGCAGGCCGGCTGGCGTGACGATATTTATAGGCGATTTTCTATAGTATATCGGCATAATGCATGTTGCGGCTTTATTTTCCGGCATTCGTAGCAAAAAACGACCCGGATCAAAATCCGGGCCGTTCGCTTTGTACGTGTGCAGTATCCGCAAAATCTATGAAATGTGCGCAAAAAGTCAACAATTCCGAAAGATTCGGCTTCTTTTTCGAGAAATGCTGACGTCTCGTCAACATTTGGAGCAGATTTGGCCCGAAGTCGAACAATAACGTTGGAATTGTTGACGTTTGGTCAGCATTTCGCAAAAAAGTTGATTAAAATCAATAAAATGTATGCAAAAGGTCAACATTGGATTGAGCGAAAACCATGAATGATATATGCAGGCGAAACGATTGACGGCGAAATAAGCGTAATCGAATCCCCGAACGTCCATGCTTCATTCAATCCAATCAAAGCCCTCCTCAATACATACGGCTGCGATTAGCGCAAAACGTCAGTCTTCTTATGCGTGATCCGCTCTTTGTATAACAGCCTTTTACGCCAAAGCGGCCTCGCGCGCATCCAGTCGAATTGGCTTATACGCACAATCCCACATCGCGTCTTGCACAGCGGCGCGGACGTCTTCCGGATAGAAGCGTGCCGCTCCGTCTTCCATCGCCGCTTCCGCGACCGCGATCGCGACTTCTTGCGAGACGCGGCGCAGATCGCGCACGCCCGGTAATAGTGCGGCGCCCGGGCGCGACAAGTCGGACAAGCCGGCAACAGCATCTGCTGCGGCCGCAAACATCCGCTCCGTGATCCGTGCCGAGCGGGTCACGATCGAACCCAAACCCAGTCCCGGGAATACCAGCGCGTTGTTGGATTGGCCGATCTCTACCATAACTCCGTCATGCACGACGGGCTCGAACGGACTGCCCGTCGCGATCAGCGCACGCCCATCCGTCCAGTTCAACAGATCGGCCGGAACAGCTTCCGCAAGCTGCGTCGGATTGGACATCGGCATGATGACCGGACGCTCTACATGGCTCGCCATCTCCCGCACGATCTCCTCGGTAAACGCTCCGGCAACGCCGGACGTGCCGATCAGGATCGTCGGCTTGACGCGCCGCACGACTTCAAGCAGCGGAATACGGCCGACGGCCGATTCCCCGGCTGCGCTCGATTCGCCAACGCCGATATCGACGCTGGCCGTGCCGCTTTCTTTTTCCTTTTTCCCAACCTCTTCTCGTTCCCAGTCCGCGCATTCTGTTGCCGTTCGCAGATAAGGCCGCTGGAACTCCAACACGCCTTCCGTTTCCTCGGTCAACAATCCCCGGTAATCGTACGCCCAGAAGCGGCCGCGCGCCTCCTGCTCGCTCAATCCCGCCAGTTCCATCGCCGCCGCGATCTGATCCGCATTGCCGATACCTGCCGCGCCCGGCCCGAATACCAGCACGCGCTGCTCGGCGAGCGGGATGCCCGACAGCTCAACGCCGGACAACACAGCCGCCAGCGTCACCGCGCCCGTTCCCTGAATATCGTCGTTGAAAGTCAGAATTTCGCTGCCGTATTTGTCGATAATCCGGCGCGCGTTCACGTTGCCGAAATCCTCCCAGTGCAATAGCGCATTCGGGAAAAAGTCCAGCGCCGTGCGCACGTAGCTGTCGATGAACGCGTCATATCGCTCGCCGCGCACGCGCTCATGCCTACAGCCCATATACAACGGATCGGCCAGCAGCTCTCCGTTGTTCGTTCCGGCATCCAGCACGACCGCCAGCACCCGGCTCGGGTCGATTCCGGCCGCCGCCGTGTATACGGCAAGCTTGCCGATCGCGATATTGATCCCGCCAACGCCCCAATCTCCGATACCGAGAATGCTTTCCGAGTCGGTCGCGACGATCAGGTCGATGTCTCCCGGCTCTAAGCCGAGATTGCGGAACGCCTGCTCAATCCCGCCGACATGATCGATAGACAGATAAATCCCGCCCGGCTTGTGGTACGCGTGGCTGTATTCCTGAATCGCCCGTCCGACCGTCGGCGTGTAGACGATCGGCAGCATCTCGCTCAAGTGCTCGGTCAGCAGTCGGTAAAAAAGAACCGTATTGCGGTGCATCAGATCGCTAAGCGCGATATTTTTATGTAGATCATCAGGCTGCTTCAAAAACTGCTCGTACACCCGCTGCACCTGTTCTTCGATCGTCAGCACGCCCGGCGGCAGCAAGCCCTCCAGCCCAAGCTCTTTCCGTTCTTCCGGCGTAAACGCCACACCCTTGTTCAGCATCGGTTCGGCCAATAAGGCTCTGCCGCATAATCCCGTCTCGATCTCTCCGTCTTTCGTGAGCTTGTAAGCCCGCATGTCCGTTCATTCCTTCTTTCTGTTTGGCCGGTTTGGAAAGGACGGATGACTGCTCTCGTCCCTCATCCGGCTCTTTATCGGCTTCTCTCCGCTTACCATTCTATAAGAATACAAACATTTTGACGAAGGCAAAACGAAGAACAATGGTTGATTGGATCTCAAAAACCTTCACACAACTTCCAATTTGTTGTAGAATGAAGAAAATCAAAGATTCTTTGATTCCAGGAAAAAGGAGGGTATATGATGAGTATAAATCGTCAAGAATTAATAGGCGCGGAATGGAAGCGGGGTCGCGTATCGGGAAAAAGACAAATTACCATCCCACAAAAGTTCTTCGAGCAACTTCAAATTAAAGACGAAGTCGAATTTTCCGTACAGGATAATGTTATTGTCATTCGCCCGGTACGAGAACAAGCAGGAAATGATCAATTTGCGGATTTGATTCTGGCTGATCTGATTAAAGAAGGCTTTGCCGGTGAAAAGTTGCTTGCCGAGTTCCGTAAAAGACAAGCTGCGTTGCCCAAAGCCGTTCAACGTATCATAGCGGACTCCAAGCAAGCTGCTCTCGACCACAAAAAAGACCAAACCGAAGAATTATTCGGTGACGTGATGGAGGACTAAATGCTACCTGTTGCCTATCTGCCTCCTGCTTCACGTTATTTTAAAAAATTAGTCGAGAAACCTTTGAAAGTTTTATACCTAGAAGCTTGACCGATCTTAATCAGAGGTTTATGTTCGGTTGAAACGCACACGCTTTAGGTGCGATTCAGACGGGCGTAACCTTACAGTTAACTTGGTCAAGCTACTAGAAGCGATCACGGCCATTCGAACAGATCCCTTTTGCGGCTCACCAAAAAGTGGCGATCTGAAAGGCATTTACGGATATGATGTCTTTTATAAAGGCACGAATTATGAATTAGCTTATCGTCTTGAAGAAAATGAAGAAGGCGAAATCGTGGTTGTTATTCTAGCCGGGACCCGAGAGAATTTTTATGACGAATTGAAGCGATATTTGAATATGTGATCGAGCTGCGCCTATTCAGGTAGCAGTTTTTATTTGTAAGAAAACAAAAAAGTGCTTCTCCCGTCTCAATGACCGAAGAAGCACCTTATCCCAAACTCTTGCACCTTTCAGAGCATCAATCCCTAAACTTCAACCTCACCCGATACGTCCCCGGCTTCGCGCTTTCGCCCTGCTCCGGTTCCACTGCCCACTGCCGCACGATCGTCGCTTGAAGCTCTTCCGCTTCTTGCGCTGTCAGCGGCACCCCGCGCAGATCCAGCTCGTCTTGCACATAATCCCGCTCTACAGCCAGGCCATGCCGGAAATACAGCAGACGCCGCAGCGCGCCGACATGCAGGAACTTGAACGTGTAGCCTTCGCGCAGTGCTTTTTCCCAATCTTCGCCCATCTCTTCCACCGTCGCGAAACGCTCCGCAAACTCCATCTCCGGCTCGCGCACGCGTTCCGGCAGCTTCGTATAATCGCGTACGTTCAGCATATTCACGATCTCGTCATCGGAAAAACCGCCGCTGCGGCAGTTTTCCAGCAGCATTCCGACGGGAATCGATAAACGGATACGCTCGTCAGCGGACGCAGCTTCGTTAGGCTGACTATTCAGACTTTCGCTCATCCTGATCTCTCCTTTTCAAAAAAAGATACGGCTTCGGCAGCTTAAGCTTAACCAGTACCCCGTCAACACTACAGGTACTGGATCGAGCTAAGCTCCGCAATCGAAATCCGGAAGCTTTGCACTGTTATTCGATCAAATCGTCACGCCCGCCTCATCCATATTTCTCGGAAAATGACACGCCGCCGATTGTCCGTCCGCTTTCGGCTCCAATACTGGCGTTTGCTGACGGCAGATATCCTGCGCATACGGACAACGCGGGTGAAACGCGCAGCCGGACGGAGGGTTCACCGGACTCGGCAGTTCGCCCGGCAGCGGTTCGCGTTTGCGGCGCAGGCGCGGGTCCGGTACCGGAACGGCATCGAGCAGCGCTTCCGTGTACGGATGCTTCGGCGAGGCGAACAATTCTTCGCGCGTGCCGATCTCCACGATCTTGCCGAGATACATGACCGCGATGCGGTCGCTGATATGCTTGACCGACGGCAGACCGTGCGCGATGAAGATGTAGGTGAGGTCGAACTGCTCCTGCAAATCTTTGAGCAAGTTCAGCACTTGCGCCTGGATCGATACGTCGAGCGCGGAGACCGGCTCGTCGCAGACGATCATCTTCGGCTTGAGCGCCAGCGCCCGGGCGATTCCGATCCGCTGGCGCTGGCCGCCGCTGAATTCGTGCGGATAACGGTCCGCGTGCTGAGGGCCGAGACCGACCGCTTCCAGCAGGCTCATCACTTCGGTTTTAAGCGCTTTGCCCGAAGCCAGTCCGTGCACGATCAGCGGTTCGGCGACCAGATCGTACACGGTCATGCGCGGATTCAGCGACGAGTACGGGTCTTGGAAAACGAGTTGCAGGTCCCGACGCGCCCGCCGAACCTGTTCTCCGCTGAGCGAAGCCAGATCCGTCCCGTCAAACACGATATTACCCTCGGTCGGCTCCAACAGTTGGACGATCATCTGTCCCGCCGTCGATTTGCCGCAGCCGGATTCGCCCACGATGCCCAGCGTCTCGCCCGGCATAACGTCAAAATCGAGTCCGTCGACGGCGCGAACGTATTCGTTTTTGCGGGAAAACCAACCTTTTGCCACGGGAAAATGTTTTTTAAGACCGCGTACTTGCAGCAAAGGAGCCGTCTCTTCCCGATTCACGGACGCAACTTCGGCATTACGTTCAATCGGCAACGATATTTCGTCCCTAACAGGATCGCTCATCTTACCCCACCTCCCCGGCACGCAGACAGCGCACGTAATGGCCCGGTTGTTGTTCCTCAAGCGCAGGCTTGGTTTGCGTGCACGCTTCGATCGCGAACGGACAGCGCGGGTGGAACGGGCAGCCGGGCGGCATATCCAGCAGATTCGGCACCGCGCCGGGGATCGAGTCCAATCGGTCGCGCTGCTCGTTCATTTTCGGAAGAGAGCCCATCAGGCCGATCGTATACGGATGGCCGGGGCGCTCGAACAGCTCGTATACCGGCGCTTCCTCCACCACCTCGCCCGCGTACATCACGACGACGCGGTCGGCCATCTCGGCGACGACGCCCAGATCGTGCGTGATGAGAATAACGCCCGTGTTTTCTTCTTCGCTCAGTTTGCCGATCAGATCCAAAATCTGCGCCTGGATCGTCACGTCGAGCGCGGTGGTCGGCTCGTCGGCGATCAGCAGCTTAGGCCGGCAGGCCAGCGCGATCGCGATCATGACGCGCTGACGCATACCGCCGGAGAGCTGATGCGGGAAGTTATTCGCAATCTGCTCCGCGCGCGGGATGCCGACTCTTTTCAGCATCTCGATGGCTTGCTGCTTCGCTTCACCGCGGCTCAAACCTTTATGACGTCGCAGCACCTCGCCCACTTGGTTGCCGATCGTGAACACCGGATTGAGGGAACTCATCGGCTCCTGAAAAATCATCGAAATCTCGTTGCCTCTATATTTGCGCATTTCTTTTTTCGGCAGCTTCAGCAAGTCTTTGCCTTCGAAGCGTACCTCGCCGCCCACGATCTCGCCCGGGTCGGACACCAACTGCATGATCGACAGCGACGTTACGCTTTTGCCGCAGCCGGACTCGCCGACGATCGCCAACGTTTCCCCGGCTTCGACCGAGAAACTGACGCCGTTGACGGAAGGAACCGTGCCTTCGGCCGTTTTGAAATACGTTTTCAGTTCATTCACTTCAAGCAAGCTCATACCTTCACCGCCTTCTGTAATGAGCACTCTTTTGTTCGAAAAATGTTCTTGCTATGCGCATTCATCCGTTCTTGAGCTTCATGCGAGGGTCCAGCACGTCGCGCAGCCAGTCGCCGAGGAAAATAACGCCCAATACCGTGATCGTGATCGCCATGCCCGGGAACGTCGCGACCCACCAGCTTGTCGCTACGTACTGCCGTCCATCGCTCAGCATGCCGCCCCACGAGACGTCCGGCGTCGTAATGCCGAGTCCGAGGAAGCTCAGTGACGCCTCCATGATGATCGTGGTCGCTACGTTCATGCCGGACAAGACGATAAACGACGACATCACGTTAGGCAAAATATGCCGGAAAATGATCCGTCCGCTGCGTGCGCCGATCATACGGGCCGATTTGACGAAATCGCGTTCTTTCAAGCTGAGTACTTCGCCGCGTACAACGCGCGCATACGAAACCCAGTTGGTGGCGCCGATAACGAAGATCAGCGTCCACATGCCAGGCCCCACGACCGCCAGCACGACCAACATGAGCAAAATAGTCGGAATCGCCAGCAGCGAGTCGGCCAGCCGCATGATGATCGCGTCTACCCAGCGTCCGTAGTACGCCGCCGTTACGCCGAGCACCGCGCCGATCGCGCCGGACACGAGCACGGCTCCGATACCGACGATCAGTGAGACTTGCGAACCGTACACGATCCGGCTCCAAATATCGCGTCCCAAGTTGTCGGTGCCGAGCAGGTAATCGCTGCTGCCGCCTTCCAGCCAAGCCGGAGGCTTCAGCCGATCGATCGGAGCCACGGCGTTAGGGTCGTGCGTCGCAAGCAGCGGGGCGAAGATCGCGATCAGACAAACGATCAGCACGATGACCGCGCCGAGCGTTCCGGTCTTGCTGCGGAGCAGCTGCCGGAGTCCTTTTTTCAACCCCCGTGCTTCACTGCGTTTCTTCGGCGGCACCGGGAGCGTTCCCGCGCCGCTTTCTGTAGGAATCGCCACAGCGTCTCCTCCTTTCCTCTCATTAACTGTATTTGATGCGCGGATCGAGCAGTCGATAGACCAGATCCGTCAAAATGTTCATTAAAATGACGAAAATCGCGATCACGAACACGGCCGCTTGCACGATCGCCATATCATGCGTGTTGACCGCCGATACGAGCAACTGTCCCAGTCCCGGCCAGGCGAATACGGTCTCGGTAATCAGCGTGCCGCCGATCAGGCTGGTGAATTGCAGGCTCATGATCGTCACGACCGGAATGAGTCCGTTGCGGAACGCATGCTTGCCGATGACGAACAATTCGAAAATGCCTTTGCTGCGGGCCGTGCGGATGTAGTCCTGGTTGAGAATCTCCAGCATATTGGAGCGGATCAAACGGGTCATTTGCGCCGCCAGGCTGACGCCGAGCGTGATCGCGGGCAGAATCAAGTGCGTAAGACCGCCTCGCCCCGATACCGGGAACCAGCCCAACATGACGGAAAACAGCAAGATTAGCATGATCCCCATCCAGAAGTTCGGCATGGCTTTGCCCAATACCGAGATCCCGGAGATAAAAATATCGATAAACGTGTTGCGCTTGACCGCCGACCAGATGCCGAGCGGAATCGCGATAATCACAGCCAACGCCATCGCGGCGAACGCCAGCTCAAAGCTTGCCGGAAGACGTTCCAGCACCAGCGGCAGCGCCGATTCGCCGTAACGGAACGATGTGCCGAAGTCGCCTTGGATCGCATTGGTCAAAAAGATGCCGTACTGCTGGTAAAGCGGAAGATCCAATCCCAGTTCCCGCGTCAGCGTCGCACGGTCAGCTTCCGTTGCCGACTCCGGCAGCATCAGCGCGACCGGGTCGCCCGTTACGCGGACGAGCACGAACACGATCAGCGAGATCAGCAGCAGCACCGGAATCATTTGCAGCAGCGATTTGACGAGATATTTGCCCACGGCTTATCCCTCCTTGCCAAAGTAGAATCAAAAGTCGTCTGAAAAGCATCATCGAAATTCGCAAGCAAGCGGCCGGAGATAAAGCAGCCGGCCGCCTGGGAACCCAATTTGCTACATGCTCACGTTACGCCTGCGGCTACGAGAGCATTACTCATCATGCGCGAAACGTTCACCGAGCAACAAAGAAGTAACTGCAATCGCCCGATCACCTCTAACGGATCGATACGTGCAGAAACGCAAGGGTCCTTTGCGGATTCGGCCGTTTTGCATCGGCCGAGCGCAAAGGACAGACTTGCTTGCTCTCATAAAAGGAATAGCGGAGCGGTCTTCGTGAAGTCCACCGCCTCCGCTTCTTTTTTTACTGGGCAGGCGTGATTTCTTGGGCGTAGAACATTTCGTCCTGACGCGGCGAGAAGTCCACGCTTGCGTTGACGCCATAGACGCCTTTCATTTGGAACAGATAGATCGCCGGGCGTTCTTCAGCCAGAATCTGTTGAACTTGTTTGTACTCGTCGGTACGGGAAGCTTCGTCCATGTTCACCAGTGCCGATTGCAGCAGGTCTTCGACTTCAGCGTTGTTGTAGTCGGTTTCGCCTGCGGCTTCGGAAGCGAGGAAACGGTTATAGTTGTTCGACGCGTCGTTCATCGAGTTGCCGATGCCGATCATGTACAGCTCGCCGAACGTTTTGGATGTCATTTTTTCGCTGAACGCGCTCGGCTCCAGAATTTCGAGATTGACCGTGAATCCGGCAGCCGTCAGCATCGCGGACACGACTTCGGCGTACTCTTTGTATTGGCTGGACGAAGACAGCGAGAGTTCAGGTCCTTTGTCGCCGTAACCCGCTTCTTGCAGCAGGGCTTTGGCTTTTTCCAGGTCATACAGCGATTGCTCGTACAGGCTCTCGTCCGAACCGAAGTTGCCCGGCGTTACGGATGTACGGGTCAGAACGCCGTTACCGCCTGCGATGCTGTCCACGATGGCTTTCTTGTCGATCGCCAGGTCGATCGCTTCGCGTACTTTCGGATCAGCCGTTGGCGTGCCTTCGGTCTGACGCACGATCATTTGCAGGACGCGCTTGATCGGAGTGGTCGCAACGGACAGGTTTTCGGTTTGTTCGATACGCTCGATGTCGGTCGACGGAACGCCGGACACGATGTCTACGCCGCCGGTCAGCAGCTCGGATACGCGAGTCGAAGCTTCCGGAACGACGCGGAATACGACTTCGTCCCATTTCGGCGCGCCGTCGAAGTATTCGTCGTTCTTTTCGAGAACAACGCGGTCGTCTTTCGCCCATGATTTGAACTTGTAAGCGCCTGTGCCGATCGGGCTTTTCAGGAAGGCGTCGATGCCGTTTTCTTCAATATACTTGGAAGGCAGGATGCCCGCGCCCATCTTCGACAGACGGTTTAGCAGCAGCGGATCGGGTCCTGTCGTCACGAACTCGGCGGTGTGGTCGTCAACGACGCGAACTTCTTCGATCGTTTTGAAATACGAGTGCTGCTTGAGCGCTTCGTCGGTTGCCAAGCGTTCAAAGGTGTATTTCACGTCGGCTGCGGTGAACGGATCGCCGTTGTGGAATTTCACGTCGTCGCGCAGTTTGAACTGCCAGACGTTGTCGGCCGTTTGCTCCCACGACGTAGCGAGCGCCGGAACTTTGTTGCCTTCGTTGTCGTTCTTGAGCAGATAGTCGAACACGTTGACGAGGATGGCTTCGCTCGCCGTGTTGTTGTTGTTTTGCGGATCGAAGCTTTCGATATCGGTACCGTTGGCGATGGTGAGCGTGCCGTCGGATGCCGCAGGCGCGGCGGCCGTCGTGCCTGTGTCGGTGGAAGTGGTTGCGCCTCCGCCTCCGCAGCCGGTTACGACCAGAGCTGCCGCGAGTAAGGCCGCGAATGTTTTGATAAGTCCGCTTTTCATGAGTAAATCCTCCTTAAAGGTGAGTGGGAAAGGCCTATTCGTTGGAGGAGACGAGGGGCTACGGGAGAAATTATAAGCATATGCTTCCGAAGTGCATTTCTTCGAAATGCTTCACAAGATGCTGTCTCGCTTGGAAAACTGAATGAAATTTAAATAGGAAGTTTTCCGAGCTCAAAGGCATTTTGAACTGAATTTCTCCCTCCGCCTGGGCTTCCTCAAGAGATAGGGCTTTCTTGGGTGGGCAGGTGGGCAGGGCTTACTTCGCCTGGATTTGGCTTCGTAATTATGGATGGGCGCTTTGCTTTTTCAAGTTCGAAAGCAGGGAGTCCCGTCCGGTTAGACGCGTTGGCGCGGCTTTGTTTAAAAAATTGATGTAAGTATGTTGATGAATTTAGTATGAATTAGGTTGCAGGAATCCCTTTGGCAGGAAAGAGGCGGGAGTCGTCTCCTTTTCGGCAAAGGGGTGGTTCAAGGATCCGCAGGACGGGATCGAGCAGATCCGGGGCGAAGGCGAGAAATTATTTCTGGCGCCGTGCTTCCTTTTAATCTTCGAAGCTTTCGTCGGCGAAAACGCGGGCGCGGATGGCTTCGGCGGAGTGTTCGATATGCCGGTACATGATGTCCCGGGAACGGTCGGCGTCTCCGGCTTCGAGGGCGGCGATCAGGTCGCGGTGGGCCTCGTAGTTGTTGACTTTGACGCGATCGCTGTACGGCATCAGGTCGAGCGCCGGATTGATCTTGGTTCGGATCTGTCTGACGGCATGGTCGAAGTACGCATTGCCGGAAGCTTTAGCCACGCTAAGATGAATGCGGACGTCGATCGAGCGGAACGCTTCGCGGCTACAGTCCGGTTCGATACTCGCCGTTACGTAATCGCGCAGCTGCTGAAGCTCTGCCTTTTTGATACGCTGCGCGGCGAGATAAGCGGCTCCGGGCTCGACGACCATACGGTATTCGAACACTTCGATCATCGAATCCCAATTCCGGCGCATCTCGTCGCGATTGCGCAGATGCGAGTTGCGCGTAATCGGAAGCACGAAAGTTCCGCCTTTGGCGCCGACGCGCTTTTCGACTAAGCCGAGCGATTCCAGACGGGCCAAAGCTTCGCGAACGGTGATCCGGCTGGCGTTGAAGATCGTCGCCAAATCGCGTTCGGACGGAAGCTGCTCATCGCTCATGAATTCCTTCAGAATAATGGCTTCCTCCAGCCGATCGAAGATAAAATCGCTGACTTTCTTGGGTGATACCTGCTCCAGATTCATTGCAGGTTTGATCAGCACCGTTCCACATCCTTCCCGACGCCTATTCTTCAACACTTTAATTCAAAAAAGATATAAGGTATAGACCTTAAACCATTTAATCAGGCAAAAAAAATTGTTCCCCGCGTCGAGCGTTCAAATTTTTCATAACCAAGTTTAATGGTCGACATTACGTAAATATGGTTTCCACTATAATTCGACAGCATTCGTCTGTCAATAGATTTTCTTTCTTGCTGCCGAGCAAAAGAAAAGCCGGTCCCAAACAGCTTTTTTTACAAGAATGATTTTGAAGATTTCAGTTGTTGACGTTTTGCACGCCTTTTACGATTTTGAGCGGCTGATTTTTAAAAATGATGATGAAAAGTCAACAAATTCGTCTTTTTGCGCCGCTTGAGCAGAAAATCGGACGAATATGTTGACGAAACTTCAGCATTTTCAAAAAAAGTTCAAGGTATGAGCCCGTCGGTCGCGTGCGGTATGAGGCTGGGACGCGAATGCAACACAGTCGGAGAACTCGCTGTTCCCGGCCCGGATGGCGGTTGTGCGCGAGTCATGATTGTTGGTTGTGTGCTCGCCTATCCGTTCCTCCATAAGCGCATTGAAATGCGCAGACGCAACAACTCCCGCTCCTGTTCGATATATACATGTTCGGCTTCTCGCAAATACACTTCGGCAAAGGTCAGCGTCTGCCCGGGGCGCAGTTGAGCGATCAGACGCAGATCGGCGGAAATAATTTGCGCGATTCGCGGATAGCCGCCCGTCGTTTGCCGATCCGCCGTCAAGACGATCGGGTTGCCGCCGGGAGGAACTTGAACGGTGCCCGGAGCCACGGCTTCGGAAATCAGCTCCTGCGGTTGCTCCAAACGCAGAGCGGGACCCGACAGACGACAGCCCATGCGGTCGGACTGCGGCATGATGCGAAAAGCTGCGTTTAGCAGCGCTTCGCGGCTCGGCGCGTCGAACAGGCCGAAGTGCGTGCCGCGGGTGAACCGGACGATGACGTCAGCGGCCGAGTCGGCCGAAGGCGAAGCTTTCGACCGACTCACCTGCTGGGCGGAGCCGGGGAAATGCAGGTCGCCCCAATCCGGGCGACCTGCGACGTAGCCGTGCGCGGCGTGCCACGGCGCGGCGGCGAAGTCGGCGCCTGGCGCGATGCTGCGCAGCGGGCCGAAGGCGCGCTCGGATATGCGCGCCTTGCTTTGCGACGTCCGCGCGTGCAGGACGTCGCCGGCGCGCAGCGCCCGGCCTTCGAGCCCGCCCAGCCCGGCTCGAAGATCGGTTCCGCGGCTGCCCAGCGCCGCGGGCGCGGCGAAGCCGCCTGCCAGCGCGAGATACGCGCGGCAGCCTTCGCGGGCCGGGCCGAATTCCAGCACGGCCCCGGCCCGGACGCGGACGGGCCGCCACATCGGCAGCGGCACGCCGCCGATCGAAGGCGCTAAATCGGCGCCGGTGAGCGCGATCAGCGTATCGCGCTCGAAGCGCAGCGTAGGTCCCGCCAGCGTGATCTCCAGCGCGGCTTCGCTCTCGGCATTGCCCGCCATCAGATTGGCGGCACGCAGCGCATAGGTATCCATCGCTCCTCCGGCCGTAACGCCGTACTGCTGATAGCCAGGACGGCCCAGGTCTTGCAACGTGGTCAGCAGACCGGGGTTCAAGACCGAGACAGACGGAACCGACGTCTCTTCCGTTTCATTGCTAGCTATCCCGTCATTCCAGTTATCCTCGCCGACTCTTCCTGCACGATCAGGCCTTCCGTCCATGAGATTTGTACGGTCTGATTGTTCGTCCTCTACTTTTGCCATGCCGCAGGATTCGTCCGTTAAAAAGCGATGTACCGCATCTGCCCGATGTACCGCCAATCGCATATATTCATCCGTCGCGATCGGACGAAATCGAACTCGGTCACCCGCTCGAAGCAAACTCGGCGGCACTTGATTCGGTTGGAACAATGCCGTCGGCGTCCGTCCGATCAGTCGCCAGCCTCCAGGCGTAGATACGGGATATACCCCTGTCTGAGCCCCTGCGATTCCGACGGTTCCTGCCGGAACGGACAAGCGCGGCGTCTCCAATCTGGGCGCGGAGATCGCCGGGTTCATACCGCCTAAATAAGGGAAGCCCGGGGCAAAACCAATCATATATACCGGATATTCTTGCTCGGTATGAATAGCGATCACTTCCTTTTCGCTCATCCCGGCATGTTGAGCAACGAAGCTTAAATCCGGCCCATACTCTCCACCATATAGCACCGGGATTTCGATGACTCGCGAACGGCTCTCCCTTTCAGTATTGTCCGTCAGGAGAAGACGTTGAAGACAATCAACCATCTCCTGCATAACCATGCGACTTCGATGATCTGGCAACGCCTCGGCTACCTTCAACGGATCGTAAAAAATCGTCACGGCCGCAAAAGACGGCACCACTTCGATCATCCCTGGCAGCGGTCGACACTCCAGTAAATCTGTCAGATTTCGAACCCCATGGTTGGTTTCCGGTGAAATGTCCGAACCAAAGACAACGCGAATTGCCGTTTCGTTAAGAGGCTCGATCAAGGGTATATGGACAAAATGATCCGCGCTGAAGTTCCCCTTCCGATCCTTCATCCCTTTTGCTGCCTTCATGCCGTTCCTTCTTGTTTCCTCCACCTCATTCACCTCCTCGCAATATGCACAATGACTTCACGCAAAAGGCTTCACTCTAACTCCAGCAGTCTGACAAGCCTCCACAATATGACGGGCGAACGCCAGCGCATGCTCACCGTCCCCGTGCAAACAGATCGTGTCCGCACGCATCTCTACGTCTCCGCCGTCCGGCGCGTTCACGCGGCCTTCCAGCGCGATCCGAACAACGCGGGCCGCCGCCGTCTTCGCATCGACAATCAATGCACCGGGAAGCCCTCGCGGCATTAACGAACCGTCCGCCAGATACCCGCGATCCGCAAACGCCTCATGTGCAACGCGCAGGCCAATTCGCCCGGCGGCGCGAGTCAACTCGCTATTCGCCAAACCGAATAACGCCAACGCCGGATTGACCCGGTACACTGCTTCGGCAATTGCTTCCGCCAGATCTGCCCGAGCCGCCGCCATATTATACAAAGCTCCATGCGGCTTAACGTGCTTCAGCGTTCCTCCCTCGGCGCGCACGAAAGCATCCAGCGCCCCGATCTGGTATACCGTCATGGCATAGACTTCGCTTGCCGAGACATCGATCGTCCTACGGCCGAATCCGGCCAAGTCGGGCAGTCCCGGATGCGCACCGATCGCTGTGCCTGCTTCCAATGCCAGCTTTACGGTTCGCTGCATGACAGACGGATCGCCCGCATGAAATCCGCAAGCGATATTCGCCGATGTCACATACGGCAAAATTTCGGCATCCCGCCCCAACGTATACGCCCCGAAGCTCTCTCCGAGATCGCAGTTTAGGTCGATGCTCGCTTTGCGTTTTTCGCGGGAATCGCGGTGTCCGGATTCTCGATTCATTTCAATGTCCCCTCCTCACGGATTTCGCCGATCCAAGATCGCGCGCTCATGCTCCATCCCCCAACTTTTCATCAGATTGATGATCGGGATCAGCGTACGACCGAATTCGGTCAAGGAATATTCCACTTTGGGCGGAACTTGGCGATAAATTTCCCGATGAACCACACCATCCCGTTCTAGTTCCCGAAGCTGCAAGGTCAGGATTCGCTGCGTCGTTTCCGGCATCATTCTTCTCAACTCGTTAAAACGTACAGGTCCGTCGATCAAGTGATACAACACGATCCCTTTCCATTTTCCTCCGATCACGTCCACCGTAACCGCTACAGGACAAGTATACGGGGTTCCGACTTCTCTTTTACACTCTTCCATATGTGAAAACCCCATTCTCTCAGGATCAAAATAGATACTATCCCACAAAATTGTGCGTACTTCTCTTTTCCGACACCTCTATAGTACTATTAGCTCGACGATAATAGGAAACCGAAAGCGAGGCAATCTTTATGAATACAATGGAGAAAAAGAATACCATTTTACAAGCTTTCAATACCCGACACGCCACGAAAGCCTTCGATCCTTCCAAAAAGATCAGCGACGACGACTTTGAGTTCATCTTGGAAACGGCCCGACTTTCTCCCAGCTCTCTCGGCTATGAACCGTGGAAATTCTTGATCGTTCAAAATACGGAGTTGCGGGAAAAAATCAGAAAAGTCAGCTTCGGCGCTCAAGGACAACTTCCGACCGCAAGCCATTTCGTGATTCTTCTCGCTAAAAGCAATGCCCGAACGGACAGCGATTACGTACAACGCCTGATGACCGACACCAAAAAAGTGCCGAGCGATACGCTTCTCCAATTGAGCCAAGCTTACCAAAGTTTTCAGGAAAACGACCTTCGATTATTCGAAAACGATCGGGCGATTTTTGACTGGGCCAGCAAGCAAACGTACATCGCGCTCGGCAACATGCTGACGGCAGCCGCTCAGATCGGCATCGATTCTTGTCCGATCGAAGGCTTCAACTACGATAAAGTGAACGAAATCCTCGACAACGAAGGACTGCTCGAAGATCGGTCTTATCAGGTCTCCGTAATGGCTGCTTTCGGTTATCGGACGCAGGAACCGAGTCGGGTCAAAAACAGACGGGAATACGATTCCGTAATCCAGTGGATCAAGTGAAAAGTCGTGCAGTCGGATTTAACGGATCGAGATGAATCTTAGCGATAAAAATCGAACACTTTGCATTTTTAACGGATCGCAGCGACACTTAGACGTTGAAACCGAATGAAAAAGGGCGAAATCCGTAATGGTTTCGTCTTTAAGCGTCGCTACGCTCCGTTAAGTTCAAAAAAATGCAATAAAAGGGGATGTAACGGACATACGATCCGTTACATCCCCTTTGTTCTGAAACAAAGCTCCCAGCAGATGCGGAAATCTCGGGAACGAAAATTTGACAAATCTGCTTCCTTCGAGGTTTGAAGACACGTCCTGGCGTAAAAATCGCTTCTTACCCTTTTCGACTCGCCGTCTCTTCGACGGTCGATCCCCAACATTTCTCCACCGCTTCATACTCCTTCTGCGTAATCGGCAGAACGGAACCATGCCTTTTTTTCAACGCGCCGAAGTCATACTCCCCCGCCTCCGCGATTCGCCAAGCTGCTCCGGTCGTATCGCCGATATCCGTCGTGACGATCGGCAGGTAGCCGCCATGCGTCGAATAACGATCTACGAGCAGCACCCATTTCTCCTCGCCGTTCAGTTTGAAAAACTGCGGTCCTTCCGCGTCTTTGCCTGTCAGCTTCAGCCCCATCGATTCCAGCGTGGATAGCTTCTCCCACTCGCCATCCGGACGGCTGCCGCTTTCGATCGTAATCTGTCCGTCACCGGAAGCGCGGTAATACCGATCGCCGACCCGAATCATTGTGGTATCGATAATGCTGGCATTTTCCCCGCGCGAGATATAAATCTCGGCAGGCGTAAACGTTCGAAAATCGACGGTGCGGCTGCTGTAGATATGCAATCCGCGTTCACCGCCGCCCTGCGCATCCCGGCTTGACGCCCAAAAAACCAGATAGTCTCCCTGCTGCTCATCATAGATCACTTCCGGTGCCCAGGCACAGCCCGCTTCCTCCGGTGCAAGCTCAACGAGTCGCGGCTCCGACCAGTTCACCAAGTCCTCCGATTCCCAGATCACGAGAGATCGGCTCCCGGTCAGCGTCGCTTCGGCCGAGCTCCAGCCTCCGCGTCCGTAGATGCTGAGATCCGTCGCCAGGAGGTAAAAGCGTTCTCCGTCCGCGCTTCGCAGCAAGTAGGGATCACGCACGCCGCGCTCGCCGACCGAAGACGTCAACACGGGCTGCTGCCGATTGAGATCCTTCCAATACATCCCGTCCTTGCTCAAAGCAAAATAGATTTGCTCGCCGCGCGCTTCATTTTCGCCTATAAAATGAATGAACAAGTAGCCGTACAATTCTTCCGTTCCCGCTGACATGGGCATGCATCCCTCCGATTCTTTCCGTTCATCACGAACAGGGAGGAGCGCAATCCCTCGCGCTTCCTCCCCGCTTTTTTACGGCTTGCTTTTGAAACGGCCTCAACCGCGGCTATTACTTGTACTGATCCGCATCGATTGCCGCTTGCTTCTCGTCCAGAATCTCTTGATAACCCGCGTTGAGGTACTGCGTTTTCGCTTCCTCGTACAGCTGATCGAATTGATCCTCCGGCGCGAGCGCGATTTTCAGGTACAATTCTTGGAACAAGACGTTCAGATCGGCTTTGTAATCGTTGACGTTGTCCAATACGACCGTGAATAAAGCGTCCGGCGTACGGAATTCTTCGGTTTCGTTGTAGTACTTGATCATGTCGTCGGCCAGGTATTCGTGGCCCGGAGGCGACCAGTTGCGTTTGTTGGCGGCCAATGTCGTTTCGGGATCCGGGTACTGCGCCGTTTCCGTCACGAGCGCCCAATAGTCTTTGTTGTTGTTTTGCGCCAATACAGACTCGCCTTTGAATTCCGGATCGCGCACGGCTACGCCTTGTTCGTCCAGCGTGTAGTTTTCGCCTTCGACGCCGTTTTGCAGGAAGAACAGATTATCCGGTTGGCTCATCCATTCCAGGTACATCCAGACCGCCGCGCGTTCCATCTCGGTCGATTCGTAGTTGATGCCCATGATGAAGCCGAACGGCCAATATGCGCGTCCTTGCGGCTCGCGGCCTTCCGGCACGCCCGCATACGGAGGCATGATCGCGAACTCCGCGTCCGGATTGTTTTTGAGCGTGGCTTCGATGACGTCCGTGTTATTGGTCAAATACGTGCCGAACGTGCCCGTTTTGCCCGCGACGAACTCGGCTTTGATCTTCGGCTCGTCGGAACGCAGGTAGAACTCGCGGTCGATCAGGCCGTTGTTGAATTGGTAGTTCAGGTTGCGCAAGTAGCGTTCGGTGTCCGCCGTCGTCAAATCCGCTACCGACAAATCGGAATACAGCGCGCGGTATTTTTCGTCGAACGGCCAATCGCGGAAGGCGTAGTTGTAGTTGAACGAATTCTGGATCAAGCTGCCGCCCGTCGTGCCCAGGCCCGCTTCCTTCCATTTGACCAGCATCTCGTTATACTTTTCGAGCGAAGTCAGGTCTTCCAGTTTCATGCCGACCTTCTCTACCCAGTCTTTGCGGATAATGGTCGTGAAGTTGTCCACGTTCGGACGCGAAGCGAAGAAGAACGTCGGTTTTTCGTCGATCGTGCCGTACTGCTCGATCGTCTCGCCCAGGTTCGCCCAGTATGTAGGCGCGTAGTTTTTGATCTCTTCGTGATTCAGCTCTTGCAGCACTTCTTCCCCGTAATAAGCCAACGCTTGCGGCATATCGTAGTGGAAGATGATGTCCGGCGCTTTGCGCGAAGCCAGCAGCTGCTCGAAGTCGGTCACTTCGCTGGCGCGGGTAATCGGCACAAAGTTAACGCTTACATTATACTTGTCGCCGAATTCCTTTTGAATCCATCGGGTGTAATAGTTGTCCGTAACGTTCCAACCTTCGAAAGCGCGCTCGTAAACGGGAATATCGAGATTTACTTTTTCCGGAAACCCGTTCGAGTAATCCGCGAAGCCTTCGGCGGCAGTCGCCGGCGTATCGCCGTCGGTCGTTGCCGAACCTCCCGCTTCATTCGTGCTTCCTCCGCCGCCCGTACATCCGGCCAACAAACTGACAAGCGCAAGTCCGGTTACCCATAACGAAGCTTTTTTCTTTTGACTCATTCCCAGTCCCCCTTTGTTTTTTTGAAATAGCAGCTTGTCTCACTTTAATATCAGGTTTACGTTTGGCTGAAACGCACACGGTTCTAGTGCGATTCAGGCGGACGCAAACCGACGTCTGCTTGAGACAAGTCGCCGGACTACTCTTTCACCGCGCCGAGCATCGTACCCTGAACGAAATACTTCTGGACGAACGGATAGATGCAGATGATCGGAAGCGTGGCGAACACGACGACGGCGGCTTTCATGACCTCGGGATTGCTGAGCGTCACTTGGGTCGCTTCCAATTGGAAGCTTTCGCTCGCCTGAACGATCAGGTAGTACAACTTCAATTGCAGCGGACGCAGATCGACATTGTGCTTGATGTAGAACAACGCGTCCTGATAAGCATTCCAGCGGCCTACCGCGTAGAAGAGCGACAGGGTTGCCAAAATGGGTTTGGACAGCGGAAGCACGATACTCCAGAGGATTCGGAAGTGACCGGCTCCGTCGATCCGCGCGGATTCCTCCAGGCTGATCGGTACGCTGTGGGTAAACGTCGTTTTCATGATCAATAAGTTGAATGCGCTGAACGACAACGGCAATATGAGCGACCAGAGCGTATCCAGCATGCCCAGATTGTTGATCAGCATGTATTCCGGAATGATCCCGCCGCTGAAGTACATGGTGAACAGGAAAATGAACGTCAGCGTCGAGCGGCCTTTCAATTGTCTGCGGGACAGCGGATACGCCGCGCAGATGGTGACGACCATCCCGAGTATCGTGAACAGCACGGTGACGATCACGGATACGTAGAGGGAACGCAAAATGCTGGCGTCAGCGAAAATTTTGGTGTAGGCCTCGATATTGAAGCCTTGCGGCAGCAGGTAAACCTTGTTCGCGATAACATAGGCGTCTTCGCTGAACGACTTGGCGACGATATGCAGATACGGCAGAAAACAGATCAGGGACACGACGACCAGCGCCGCATGGATCACGAATCCCCAGATATCAAAGCGCTTTTTGCTGCCGACCGGAGCATTGCTTACGGCTTTCATGTTTTTCCTCCTTTACAGCAGGCCGTCTTCGCCCATTTTTTTGGCAATCCGGTCGGCCGCTAGTACGAGCACCAGACCGATCAGCGCCTGGAACAATCCCAGAGCGGTCGCGCGGCTGATGTCTCCGCCTTCGATACCCCACCGATATACAAGCACCGGAATCGTGGTCGTGAATTCGGTCGTGGCCCGGTTAAGCAGCGCGTAGATCCGTTCGAACGAACCGCCCATGACGCCGCCCAAGCTCATGATAAGCAGGGTTACGATCGTCGGCCGAATCGAAGGAAGCGTGATGTTCCACATTTTGCGCCAGCGGCTCGCGCCGTCGACGGTTGCCGCTTCGTACATTTCCGGGTTGATGCTGCTCATCGCGGCCAAGTAAATGATCGTGCCCCAACCCATGCTCTGCCAGATCCCGATCGCCAGATAACTGATGAGCCAATTGGTATCTTGCTGGAGGAACGGTATTCGCTCCGCGCCCAGCGTCACGAGCAGGTTGTTGATCATCCCGTTGCCTTCGCCGAGCAATTGGTACGCCATCGCCCCGATAATGACCCAGGACAAGAAGTGCGGCAGGTACAGCATCGTCTGATTGACCCGCTTGAATAGGACGTTTTTGACTTCGTGCAGCAGCAGCGCCAGGAAGATCGGCACCGTGAAGCTGAACAGCAGATCCAGCACGTTCAATAACAGCGTGTTGCGCACCGCTCTCGCGAAGTCCGGTTTGGCGAACAATTCTTGGAAGATCTCCATGCCGACCCATTCGCTTCCCCAGAATCCTTTCGCGATCTTGTAATCCTTAAAGGCGAGGACCAATCCCGCCAGCGGCGTGTATTTGAATACCAACACCAGCACCAGCGGAAGAATCAGAAGCGTGTACAACTGCCAATCGCGCCGTAGATAATAGAGCGGACCGTAACGACTCTCTTTCAGTAAAGCGGTTTCATTTTTGCTTTTGGCTACGCTGATTCCCTTCACCTTTCCACCTCCCGTCTCACTTTTTCCCATCCGTCGCCGGACATGTGCCTATCATAGCCGCGGCTTTCGGAATCGGTAAACGACGAGTGTTGATGCCGGCGGTCATTTTTGATTCAAGCCCCGGTTTTACAGGAAAAATAAGGGGTTTGACGATCATTTCCGGTGGTCGGAATCAAAAATGACACCTGCGCGGAAGCGGAATTCGGCAGTCTAAAGCTTGATTTAAGAGGTGCGGTATTGCGTCTTGTAAGCGCTCGGCGCCATGCCTTCGTATTTATGGAAAAAGCGGTTGAAACTGCGTGCGTTTTCATAGCCGACAGCCGCCGCGATCTCCGTAATGGTCCGTTCGTTTTCCATCAGCAGCTGCTTGGCCTTCTCGATTCTAAGCTTGTTAAGCGAATCGATCAGACTGGAACCGTTCATCTCGTACACGATTTTCCGCATGTAAGAGTAGCTGATCCCGATCTCTTTCGCCATGTCTTCGAACACGACGTCTTCGCAGTAATGCTCGCGCAAATAATTCATGATCCGGTCCGCGTGAGATTGGCTTTCTTCGTTCGCCGGCTTCATCGCTTCGACGATTCCGGCATAAAAATCATGAATATACGCCTGCAAGTCGTTCAACGTGTCCAACGAAGCAATGGTCGAATACACGCTGCCTCGTCCGGCTACGGTTCGGGCGGCCCGGCTGTCCGTCTCCTGAAGATGCTTAATCGTCACGCCGACCAGTTGATTGTAGATAAACAGGATATTGTCATGGGAAATGTAATCTGCGCCGCGGATGTCTTCGGCGATTCGATCCAGCTCGGCATCGATTTTGTCCAGGTCGCCCGCGCCGAGGAAATTGAGAATCCGGCGCTCGCTCCAATCGGGATACATGTATTTCATTTCCCGATTTTCTTCTTCGCGGCTGTAATGGATGCCTCCGCTGCCCGCGATCATGCGTTTTTTGACGGCTTCCAGCGCTTCGGCCGCCAGATCCGGAATGCTGGTCGTCCGTTTCGCTCGTCGGCTGACGCCGATCGTTACGGTATGCTCCAGCAGCTCGGCCGCCTTTTCCCGAATCCGCTCGATGTATTGGTGGATCTCGTCGCACCGTTCCTTGCTTTCCTCCCGGCTGTCGTTGAGAACAAGCGTAAAGCAGCCGTCGCCGCGATACAGAAACTGCCCGATCAACCCGTCTTCGAACAGATTGTCGCAATAAACGCTGAGCAGATGGCGATGATAGCTTCGCGTCTCGGAATTATGCTTGATCGAGTAGCCGCGATAGCCGTCGATCGAGATCGCGACCACAAGCAGATGCGTATAAGGAAATACGTAAGAAGCGGCCTCGTCCGTTTCTCCCCGCAGCAGGCGTTGAACCGTCAAGCTGCGCGCATCCCGTTCGCGTTCCCGCAGCAGCTCGTGCAGCTTGGCCTCCTCGCCCTGCATCCGGCGGAACGCCGTTTCCAAGAACGCGAATTCGTTCTGGCCGGGCACGCCCAGATAACCGCGCAGCGTGAGCGTTCGCACCAGTTCGCGGGCCGGCTTGGAAAACCATGCGGCAAGGAACAAGGTGGCGAAAGCCCCGATAAAGATCACGATCACGGTCAGTACGATGATTCCCCGCTGCTGCGTATGCGTTCGGGTTAACAATTCCTGCACGGAGTACGTACTCAGATGCGTCCAACCGAGAGCATCGGAATTCGTCCAAGCATAGAGCACCCGATCCCCGTCCGCTTCTCCGAACGAATAACCGTCTACGGAAACTTTTTCTTTCAAAGCAGCGAAAAAAGGCAGCACATCGGCATCGTTCATCAGCAGGCTTTTGTCGGCATGCGAAATGATCGTGTTTTGGGAATCGATCAGCGCGTAGTTCGTATTCGCTTCATTCGAAGACGACAAATAATCCTCCAGCTGGCTCTCGCGCAAATTGACGACGATCGTTCCCCTCGTCGTCGTCGACAATCGACTAAGCGGCAGCACGTACGACACGACGGATGCGCCGGATTCCAGCTTGCGCGGATACCAGATGCCTTCGATCCCCCGCTGCTCCTCCAGCGCATCCTCAAGCCAGTCCATCGGCTCGTATCGGCTCAAGGTCGTGATGCTTCTATCGGTAGAGACCACATAATCGGAACCTTCCAGATAGAAAAAAGACGAGGCCACGCCTTCCGCCCGGCGGTTCAGGTTGGTCAGCTCGCGCATGATCGCCATCGCGCGGCTGATATTGCCGTAATCGGCGCTTAACGCTTCATAAGTGGGAAAAGGACGAATCCGGTCGAACGTCCCCGTAGCCGACAGCCGAACGGTATCCTGCGACAAGCTGTTAAGCGCGCTCTCGTTCAACCTTCGGCTGGCTACAAGCTCCGCAAGCGACGACTCGGCGATCTCCCGCTCGGAATTGCGCAGGCTTTGCTCGCTGCTATACCAAGTCAGGATACTGACGGGAATGACCATCACAATGAATAAAATGCAGGCCAACTGCAGTGTCATCGGGAAACGTTTCAAGGTGACACCTCCGATTCTGAACAGGCTGATTAACCTTTTGGTAACGCTTACAAAAATAGGTTCGTCAATGACTCCTTTATATATTAATTTATGAAGCTCTGGTTTGTCCACGTATGAATTCTTTGATTTGACTTGTTTTTTGTGGTTAAGTGATCGGAATTTGTTTTCAAAATATAATCCGGATAACTTTTACAAGCTTTTTGCCGTTTAAAGAATAAGTCTCAAATCGCGGAGGTACGAATGGATGTATAAAGTGCTTGCTTTGGCGCTTGTTGTTTTGGCTTGGGCCGGGACGGATATTGTAATGACCACTCCCTCAATCGAGGTAAATGTTACGAACGCAACAGGCCATCACGGCGCGAGCATCAGCGAGTGGCAGGGGGATGATACGGTGATTACGGACGAATACGGAAATCAATCTACGTTAGGTGAATTGAAATCGTATACGAGCGTGGTACTTCCCTGACCGCGGAAGGCCGGAAAGATCCCATGACTAAAAAAGGAATCGTCGCAAAATGCCGACGATCCCTTCTTTTTTCATGAGCTTTTTACGAGCTTTTTTATGAACGCGTACTTTCCGGCAGCACGGATGTCTTGCGGGCGATCCTTGTCAGAACCAGCCCCGCAATAATCAACACTGCCGCACCCGAAGCCAATACGACCGAGAACGAATGCTCGAATGCTTCTTTGGCCAGCCGGATCAACAGCTCCCCGCTGGCTTGAGGCAGGCTTTCCGCCGCCACCAAAGCGCCGTCCAAGCTGTCCGCTGCTCCTTGCACATCACGCAGCGTATCCGGCAGTGCAAGCGAAGCGGTATACGCGAACGACGCCAAGCTGCCCAGTACGGCGATACCGACCGCTCCGCCGAGTTCGAACGAGACTTCCTCGATCGAAGCGGCCATGCCTGCTTTTTCAGCCGGAGCCTGATTCATGATCGAGCTGGACGCAGATGACATGCCCGCGCCCAGGCCGAAGCCGATCACGATCATGCAGGCGATCTGCCAGATCCGGCCGGCGTCAAACAGCAGCAGGTACGCCGCCATGCCGGTTCCCGCAAGCAGCTGAGACAACAGAAGTACTTTGACCAGCTCCATCCGGTGCAGCAAACTGCCCACCAGCGGCCCCGCCAAGAAAGCGGCGATTGGCAGCGGAAGAAGAAACAATCCGGCTTGCAGCGGGGACAGTTCCATCACCAGTTGAAGCCTCTGGGTAAGCACGTATTCCAAACCGATCAGCGCGAACGAGGATAACAATGCCGTAACGGCGCCTGTGCTAAAGCGTTTATTGCGGAATAAGCCGAAATCGATCAGCGGAGCGCTGCTTTTCTTCTGCCGCTTGGCGAATACGATCAAAGCGAGAACGCCGACGACCGCGGTCAGCACGGCGATAACAATCGACCCGTTCGGCTTGGCAATCTCTTTTACCGCATACAGCACGCCCACCAATCCCAGCATGACCAAGGCAGACGAAGCAAAATCCCATTTTCTTCGCGCGGCGGCTTTCGCATGGGGCACGATGAAGATCGAAGCGATCAGCGCGACGATCACGACCGGGATATTGATCAGGAACACCGATCCCCAATAGAAATGTTCCAACAAAAATCCGCCCACCAACGGTCCCAACCCGGCTCCGCCCGACGAGACGGACGCCCAGATCCCGATCGCCAGCATCCGCTCCTTTTCATCCGTGAACGTAAGCCGTATAATCGACAGCGTCGCGGGCATCATCATTGCTGCGCCTACGGCGAGCAGCACGCGGGCCGCGATCAGCAGCGCCGGAACCGGCGAGAACGCCGCGACCAGCGAAGCCGCGCCGAATACGACCAAGCCCAGATTGAACAACCTTTTATGTCCGAGCCGATCTCCGAGCACGCCCATGGACGGCAGCAGGCCGGCCATGACGAGCGGATAGGCGTTGACGATCCATAATTTTTCCGACGCGTTCGCCGACAACTCTCTCGTTAAGGTCGGAAGCGCGGTATAAAGCACGGTCATATCGATAACGATCAAAAATAAAGCGCTGGACACGATCGCCAGAATCAACCAGCGTTTTGCGTTTGCCATGATGTGAAGCCTCCTTGATTTTTTCCCGTCGACGAGGTACATATTAAGCGTAAAGGTTGGAGCGGCTCCAAGGTCAAGCGAATTTTCGGCATGTATTTTTTTGAAGGAGGAAGCACCGTGCAGGAAGAAAAACTCACGATCGGCGAGATGTCCGACTACTGCGACGTCCCTGCAGACACGCTGCGTTATTACGATAAAATCGGCTTGTTCCGTCCGCTGCATATCGACCCGCAGAATGGCTATCGCTACTATTCCATCCTCCAATCCGAAGTGCTCGGCACGATCGTGGAGCTGCGGCGGGTCGGCTTTTCGATCGAGGAGATTCGTTTATTCATGCAGAACCGGCGTCTCGATCAGTCGATCGGATTGCTGGAACAGGCCGTGCAGCGAATCGACCGGCAGGCCGCCGACCTTAAACGCATCTCGCGCACGTTGAAAAGCCGGATGAAGCATATTCAGTCTTTTCAGACCGACTACGCGGAATCCGACTTCATCATCCGCAAACTGCCCAAGCGCAAATTCTGGGTACTGCCGGACCGGATCGATATACAGAATAAAGAGGCGGTGTCCTACGGATTTTTGGAATTGGAAAAAAAGCTGCACGATACCCTACCGTTTCTTGCAGGCAACGAGATCGGATTTTTTGCGGAGCAATCAAGCCTTGCCTTTCCGTTAAATCCGGCCGAACTCGCAAAGGCGAGCGCGCTGTTCACCTTCGTTCAAGGTCGGAGAAACGCGGGGGCGCAGGAAGCTCCAGCCGGAGACTACGCCTGTACGCGGTATACGGGGCATGACTTCGAAGATTATGCGGACGGATTGGAAAAGTTGCTTCGTTATGTGCACGCCGAAGGGTTAGAAGCCAAAAGCGGCGCTTGGAGCATTATTCAGATCGATATCTCGCTCACCGAGCAATCGGACGAGGCGGTGTATGAGGTGCAGATTCTGGTGTGAAGCCGATATAGTCGACAAAAAAACCGCCGCTTGCCCGCAAAGGGCGAACGACGGTCTTTTTTTCCATCTGAAGGCCTATTCCGCGCGCACGTCCGTCACCCGCATATTTCGGCTGAACACCGCGCCGTCGCTGGACAGCTTGAACGACGGGTAATCTCGGTCCGCTTCCAGCTTCATGAGCGGATCGAACTGCTGCTCCTGCTGGCGGTCGGTCCACACTTCGAACGTATCCGACTCCACCGCGATATCCGTATCCCACGGCTTGTCCGCGATCTGAAGCGTCACGACGCCGTTGCATCCGCAATTGATCGTATCGTAGACGAGCCGCAAGGTACCGGGACGCTCGCCGATTTTGGATTTGATCTGATTTTCCGTGTAATCGTCCATTTGAAGGCGCATGAATGATTTCCCTCCTCATTTAATATGATGATTCTTTTATTATTAGGTTGTTTATGATTAAAAAGCAATTTTTCACAACATATTAATCACGAAATTCTTTTGTATTTTATGATAATAAATAACATTAATTATCATTTAATGCAATTAAAAAGAAAGGTGATGTCTAAATGAAAATATCAAAATCAGCAAAAAAATTTGTGCTTCTTAGGGCGTGTACGCAAACTCAACGCCGTGCATCTTGACCTGTCTTTTCGCCCTCTTCTGCGTCATTTTCCCTTGACGTGCCCCGGCACGCCTTCGGAAAAATTCCTTGCTGAGAACGAAAATCCAGCTCAATCTGCTCCCGACGGAGTTTGCGTACACGCCCTAGTTTAATCATTCTTCCGCTCACTTTCTCTTTGGTACCTGCCGACGCGAATGCAGTGCGATACTCAGGAGGTAGAACAAGTGCAATATTTAATGCTTGGTATTCTGACTCTATTCATTCTTATGGTTATGCAGGTTGGATTGATGAAGCCCGTTTTACATGGAACCCTGTTTCCTCAAACATTGAAATAACAAGAGTAATTTCTTCAAACGGAACTCCAGATAAATACTATGCCGGGGTAGGTACAGATCCTTTTACCGCTGGAGGACATAATGGTTATAAAAAGTCTGCTTCTGGTAGTTATGTTGTTGCAGGAAATAATGAGACATGGGCCTATAGCGCTGTGAGCATTTATCAAAATGCTATAACTTTCATGAATCTATCAGATGCAGAAATTCAGAGTACAATTGAACATGAAATGGGGCACTCTCTAGGGTTAGATCATACTCCTTCGAATGGACCAAACTCAATTATGAAAAGTCTTAGACAAAGTATAAAACCAACTACTTATGATATTTCTGAAGTTCGAGCAAAATGGGGAAATTAAACTATAGTGAGGAGTGAACATCGTGAAAAAAAAATCTAGATGGACAATTTATGCTGTTCTGATTGCAATTCTTTTGACTAGCGGCGGCCTCTTTTACTTTAATCACCAAAAATCCGAAAATGAACAAGCTTCGTTACCCTATACGGACGTTATTGAGTTTTCTTCGAGTACATGGTTGTTTGATACTCCTAAAGAATTAGATGAAGTAGTAGACTTAGTAATCGTAGGATCTGCCGTAACCGATTTCTCAGAAAGAGATCATCAAATTACAACTTATGAAGGAGGAGAAATTCAAGATTTTTATACCAAAACAAAAGTAAGAATAGATCGAATCCTCAAAAAACCGACAGACTTTGCTGAAGATCAAACCGAAATGACAATCCTTGAACCTGTAAGCATTGAAAATGGACAAAAGTTGACTCGTGATAACTATATCGAACTGCAAAAAGACGATCAAAGTATCATATTTTTAAAGAAAAATTCTTTTGGCGATTATTTTTTAGTAAATCGAAACCGAGGAAAAATTAGTTTACTTGATGAAGATCCTCAACTTTCTATCCAAACTTTTGAAGAATCAGAGTTATCAGAATATGAAAAATTCCGAAACGAAGCACTTGACTTTTATAAATTAAGCAATTGAATCAATGTGAACGTTCACTTTAAAAGGAACGGGTTATTTCATTTAAGACCCGTTCTTTTTGATGCAAAGATATTATTTTCAAATCCCTAATCTGATCAATAAAAATTTTCACTTTCAGCACCTCACCCCTTTTTCCGATAAAAAAGCGGCGCCCGCCCCGTCACTTCTTTGAACACCCGTCCGAAATGCGTCACGCTCCCGAATCCGACTTTCCGCGCGATGACGTTCACCTTGAGCGACGATCCCAGCAGCAGCGTGATCGCTTCCTTCACCCGCACGCTGTTCACGTATTCCACGAACGTAAATCCCGTCGCTTCTTTAAAAGAACGGCTGATGGAATACGGACTCACGTACAGCCGCTCCGCCAAGCGCTCCAGCGTCAATTCCTCCATGTAATGCTCGTTGATATACCGCACCACTTCGAAGATTCGCTCGTGCATCGGATTCGACGCCGCTGGCGGCTCTTTCTCCTCAACGGGCAGCTGGCGGCAGCAAGCAATAAGCAGCTGCATCGTCAGCGCCCGGGCGTAGTCCACGTATCCCGGCTGCTCCTCTTGCATTTCGCGCATCATCTGCTCCGCCAACGCGTCGATTGCGGCGGATATATAAGTCCCTTTTTTCAACAATACATAATCCCGCTCGAACAACGGACGCAGCCCTTCGGCTCTCGAAGCACCGTCCGCAGTCAAATATCGCTCGTGTACATTGACCACCAACCGCTCGTAATCCGGCGTCTCGGCGTTCGTCGTCCGGTGCAGCACGTTCGGCGCCACGACGACGATATCCCCTTCCTCAATCACGAACGTGCGGTCTTTGATAAAAAACTTCCGCTGCCCGTCCATCATGTAAAAAAACTCGTACGTCGCATGGAAATGGCTGGTCGTCATCCGATAACTTGGCCCATTCCGGTAATGCACCAAAAACGTCTCGTTTCCATTGTCGTAATACAGTTCTTCCATGCGCTCGCCTCTTCCCGTTTCCGACTTTTCTTCCATTATAAATGTCCGACGAATGATCGCAAGATCCAAGAAGAATTCACGAATTTACGCAAAATATGTACAGTTCGTTGTGCTACGATAATCGCATATAATAACGCTTACATCATAAAGAGCACACCCCAAATTCGATGAAAACGGAGCGAACCCAATGAAATTAAAAACGGAAAAGGTTGACCTGAAAGTCCTGATCGAACGCGTGACCGACTACACCCTCGACATGGATCTGACCTGGGATTGGCCTTGCGGCGTCGCGTATTACGGCGTCAGCCGGGCTTACGAAGCGACAGGCAACAAACGTTACCTGGAACGCATGGTCGCTTGGGTAGACGAATATATCGAAGCGGGCCTGCCCCCGGTCTGGACGGTCAACGCCTGCGCGATGGGCCATATGCTGCTGACGCTGTACGCCGAGACGAAGGAACAGAAATATCTGGATCTGATCCTGAGCAAAATCGAATATTTGGAAAAAGACGCGCTCCGCTTCGGCGACCGGGTGCTTCAACATACGGTGTCGGCGAAAAACGATTTCCCCGAGCAGGCTTGGGCGGACACGCTGTTCATGGCGGCTTATTTCCTGCTGCGCGCAGGCGTCATGCTGGAGCGCAAAGACCTGATCGACGACGCGCTGCATCAGTATTTCTGGCATATCAATTACCTTCAGGACGAGGAAAACGCTCTGTGGTACCACGGCTACAACAACATCAAGCAGGATCATATGTCCGGCCTGCACTGGGCGCGGGCGAACGCGTGGGGCGCGTACACGATGGCTCGCGCCGCGCGCGGCCTGCCCGAAGCGTATCTGTATCCGCCGATGATGCACATCTGGAGCTCGCTGCGCGACCAGCTGGCCGCGATCAAAAAGCTGCAAAAAGACGACGGTTTATGGGGCACGGTGCTTGACTACCCGGATGCGTACGGCGAAGTCTCCGCCACCGCCGGAATCGCCGCAGCCATGGTGCTTCAAGGCAATCCGCTGCACGGCAAATACGTGCAAAAAGCGCTCGACGGCGTCATCGCCAACATTACTGAAAAAGGCCGCGTGCTGAACGTATCCGGCGGCACCGCCGTTATGAACGATATCGCGGGCTATCTCGGCATTGATCGCAAATGGGCGCAGGGCTGGGGCCAAGGACTCGCGCTGGCGCTGCTGACAGCCGTGCTGGAGAATCAGGAGCAGGAGCGGAAGATCGCGGAGAATCGGGGAAAAGCCTCGTCTGGTGCAGGCGAGAGCGCCAAGTCGGACGATAAACCGGAAAAGACGCCTCAGCCCGCCGCAAGCGGTTCGAAAACGGACAAGTAAACCCGCAGATTCCGGATTCTATTTGTTTGCATAACGAACAAAAAACCGAAGCCGCTCAAAACGAGCGATTTCGGTTTTTCGATTTTTCTCCGTCCCTGCCGCTGCGCAGTTTAAAGGACGCGTTTTTCGCCTCTTTTTCTTGCTTTTTCACTATCGGCCTTGCTGGATCAACTGGCTTTCTCGTATTTTTCTTCCACGATCTTGGCGATTTCTTCGCCTTCCACATCCAGATTCGGCAGCAGGCGATCCAGCCATTTCGGCAAATACCACGCGGACTTTCCGAGCAGCGACATGACGCCCGGCACGATGAACAAGCGTACGATAAAGGCATCGAAGAAGATCCCGAACGTAAGCGCGAAGCCCATGACTTTGATCATCGGGTCTTCCGCCATCATGAAGCCGGTGAATACCGAAACCATGATCAGGCCGGCTGCCGTGACGACGCCGCCGCTGTCGCGCATGCCGATCAGCACGGACTTTTTCGCGTCCCCGGTATGCTTGAACGCTTCGCGCATCCGGCTGACCAGGAAGACTTCGTAGTCCATCGCGAGCCCGAACAGAATCCCGACAAGAATGATCGGCAGGAAATTCAAGATCGGCGATTGGTTATGGAAACCGAACAGATTCTGAAAGTGGCCCTGCTGAATGACGAAGGTCGCGAAGCCCAACGTTGCCGCAAGGGATAATATGAATCCGAGCACGGCCTTGATCGGCACAAGCAGCGAGCGGAACACGACCGTCAGCAGCACGAATGCCAATCCGACGATGATCAGGCAGAACTGCGGCAGCGCTTGATTCAGCTTCTGCGTAATGTCGATATTCACCGCGGTGCTGCCGGTAACGTTGAACGTGACATGATCCTGCGCTTCGACTTGCGGGACCTGACTGCGGATATATTTGACCAGCTCGATCGTCGCCGGGTCGTTCGGTCCGGTCGTCGGCGTGACCGTGAACAGATACGTTTTGCCCGAAGCACCGGGCATTGCCGGAGAAACGCTGCTTACGTTCGGATATGCGGCAATATCTTTCATCGCTTTGTCCAGATCCGCAGCGCCTGCTTCCCCTTCCTTCGTATCCGCCAGGATCACCAAAGGCCCGTGCGATCCTGCGCCGTATCCTTCGGTGAGCAGATCGTAAGCCCGGCGTTCCGTTTTTTCCGTCGATTGCTGGCTGTCGTCCGGCAGTCCGGTCTGCATGTCCGCAAAAGGAAGCGCGATAGCGCCCAGCAGCACTACGCCGGCCAGAACAGTTAACCACGGGCGCCCAGTCACCAGACGGCCCCACAAGTTTCCGCGTTCGGCGCGTTGATTTTGCCGACGGCTTGTTTTTTTCGGTTTGATTCGTTTGCCCATCAATTGAAGCAGAGCAGGCACGATCGTAATCGCGGTTAGCACCGCCAACAGCACGCACACCGCTCCGGCAATACCCATCATGGCCAGGAACGGCACGCCGACTACCGATAAGCCCAGCAGCGCGATAATGACGGTGACGCCGGCAAATAGCACCGAACTTCCGGCCGTGCCGTTGGCGATCGCGATCGCTTCGGTCCGGTCATGCCCTTTGCCCAGTTCCTGACGGTATCTGGAGATGATGAGCAGCGCATAGTCGATACCGACCGCAAGTCCGACCATGGAAGATTGACTGATCGCGAAGGTCGGGACGTCCAGATAATTCGATCCGTACATAATTAGCATCACGCCGACGCCGAGTCCGGCGGCCGCGGTGACGATCGGCAGTATGCCGGTCAGAAACGAACCGAAAGCGAAGGTCAGGATCACCAGCGCGATAATGACGCCAACGCCCTCGGTCGCACCGCCGATCTCCATCTCCGGCTTGTAGCCGCTGCCCGTGAGTTCAGCTTGAATATTGGATGCGCGCAGCGTCTTCGCCGCTTGATCAGCCAAGTCTTTGGACGATTGAGGCACTTCCGCGCCCGGAACCGCGTAGTTCACGTTCGCATAACCGATCGTGCCGTCTGCGGTCATCGAATGGTTCTCGTAAGGCGTATCGATCGAAGCGACCAACGGATCTTTTTTCAAACTTTGCAGCTGCGTCTCGATTTGCTTTTGCACATTCGCGTCGTTCAACCCTTGATCGCCGTCCGATTTCAACACGATCTGCGTTTTGCCGTGATCGTCCTGCGCTCCGGGGAACTCTTCGTTCATGCGCTCCAGCGTTTTCTGGGATTGAAGTCCGGGAATCGTCGTCTCCTGATTGAAATTCGCGCCTGCCGAGATCGCAAGGCCCGAGACCGCGAGCAGCACGATCAATCCTCCGAGCAGCACTTTCAGCCGATTTTGCGCCGACCAGAATCCGATCCGGTATAACAGTTTCGCCATGGTGGTTCTCTCCTCTTTGTAGGGGTGTAGGTTTGGGTTCGTTTTGATTTGTCCTCATCTTACCGGGTCGGCAAGCCCCCCGCACCGTCCCAACGGGCTTCCTCCTCTGCCCTTTCGGGAAGATTTCCGCTGCCCGATCGGCCCGCTTCGGAATCGATTCCGAACGACAAAAAAAGCCGTACGGTTCAGAAGCTTCGCACGGCTTGCGTTTTCTATGAATGTCGATGCTGCTCCGGCTTGATGTTCATATCCGGATCAAGCCCCGCTCCAACGCCACGGCGACCGCCTGCGAACGGGAATCCACGCCCAGCTTATTGTAGACGCTCGTCAGATGGGACTTAATCGTCCGCTCCGACACGGCCATGTCCAGCGCGATGCGCTTGCTCGTGTAGCCTTGAGCGACGCTTTCCAGAATAAAAGCTTCTTTGTCGGTCAGCATGATTCCGTGTTCCCGAACCGGAGGTTCCGTTTCTTTGACTTGGAAAGCCAGTACGCGTTCCAGCACCGGACCCGACAGCAGCATCTCGCCGCGCGCGGCGGATTCGATATTTCGGAACAGATTTTCGCTGTTGGTGTCTTTGAGCAAATAGCCTTTGGCTCCGAGCGCCAATCCCTGCATCATCAGCTCGTCTTCGTTATACGTCGTCAAAATGATGATCGGAACGGCAATCCCCCGCTCCTTCATCTGCTTCATGGCCTCGAGTCCGCTCATGATCGGCATATTCAGATCCATCAACACGACATCCGGCTTCGTCTCTTCGACTAAGCGCAGCGCTTCTTCGCCGTTAGCCGCTTCCCCGACGACCTCGAAGTGCTCGCCCGTTTCCAATACCAGCTTCAAACCTTCTCGAACCACGAAATGGTCGTCGACGATCAATACTTTATACATCTTCCCCGGATTCCCCTTTCGCGACAGGTACGGACAGCTTGAGCGTCGTGCCTTCGCCTTGACCCTGACTGAACATCTGCAATTCGCCGCCGATCAGGCGCGCCCGTTCCCGAAGTCCCAACAGTCCGTAATGTCCGGTCATTTTGCCGATCAGCTCCGTGTCGAATCCACAGCCATTGTCCCTGACTTCGATCAAAATGCTGCGCGGATGCCGCTCGATCGTCAACCAAACTTTGTCCGCCTTCGCGTGTCTCGCAATATTGGTCAGGCTTTCTTTCACGATATGCAGACTGTGCTCCGTAATCCATCTCGGCAAAACGGGCAGCGTGCTCATTTCCGCAAATACGACGATGCCCGTCGCTTCCTTGAAGTGTCTCAGCTCGTCTTCGATTTCTTCGCGGAAGTCGATGTCCGACGAAGATTTGGCGCGCAGATCGTCGATCGCCCTGCGGGCTTCGGCCAACGTGCTGCGGGACTGCTCCATCGACTGCCGGATAATCTCCTGCGCGCGCGGCGTATTGCCTTTATTCAGATGCGTATTCGCCGCTTCGAGTCGCATGATCAACCCTGCCACTCCCTGCGCGAGCGTATCGTGCAAATCCCGCGCCATGCGCTGCCGTTCGTTCTGAAGCGTCAGCTCTTCCACTTTCTTATGGGCTTCCGTCAATTCTTTCAAAAAGCGCTGAAGACGAATGCGTTCTTCCACCTGACGATTCAGCAGAATCCCGTACGCGAACACAATGATCATCATCAAAAGAAGAAAAGGCAGGTAATTCCACACTTCCTCTACTCTGCCGATGGTCAGCGCCACGTCGAAGTAGATGAAAATGCTGATCAGCAGCACGCACACGGCGCGCTTGATCGGCGAAGCCAGCGTGATGCACTGCGTGACCAATACCGGCAGCAGCCCGATCAATACGCCTTGATGCCCTCCGGGAATCAGGATCGCGCATAAATAAATCAGACAGCCTTGCAGCAGAAAATACAGCCAAAACTGCCGGGACGTCACTTGGTACGGCGCCCAATAGAGCAGGACATGCACCGTAAAAAGAGCCGTAAACACAAGACATTGCAGCAGCAGCGGTTCTTCGATCATTTGCAGGATGATCGATGACGCATACACCATCGACACCCAGATCAATACCGGCAGCCGCGCAATCGACAGTTGATTGACCACGCCCCGTTGATGCGGCGCACGTTCCGCCGCCGATCGGATCTCTTCCATTCCGCTCACGCTCCCCGATATACTGTCTTCAGCATAGGGCAAACGGAATGAACCGACAACGTCCTTACAGGCAGTTCGCACTTCCCTTTTGGGCAAAAGGCTTTTGTCGGCAGCGGATCGGATCGTCAAGCTTCGATTTCGGTCAGCACCGTCTTACCTTGATCCTTCGCAAATGTTCCGAATCGTCTCCGCTACCGAATCTCCTGCGCGAAGCGTAATATCCGGCTGCACCCCGTCTTCCGGAATCTGCGTACCTCGGCGGTCGACCCAGATTGCTTTCCAGCCTGCGCCTTTCGCGCCGACGATATCGTTCGCGTACGAATCGCCGATGTAATAGGTCTTCTCCGGCTCGATCCCGAGTAATTGCTCGGTGTGACGGAAAATGCGTACATCCGGCTTCATGAAATCCAACTCGCCGGACACCACCACATCTTCATACTTGATCCAATCGTAAATCCCGAGCTGCCGTACTTTTTTGCGTTGATGCTCCGCCGGACCGTTGGTGATGACGCCGAATTTCAGTCCGCGGTCCCGGCAGTAGTCCAACGCTTCACGCATATCGGGCGCAGGCTCGAGCTCTCCTTGCGCCGACGCGTAATCCTGTTGGAATTGTAGCGCTTCTTCGCGAGAAATCTCGACGCCCATCACGCGGAACGCCTCCGTGATCCGGTACGCGTGCATGTCTTCGAGCGACATCTCGCCGCGCACGGTCTGTTCGAATACCTCATCGCTAAAGTGACGGTTGTATCGATACAGATCGTCCAGCGACAGCTCCGCATAACGCGCGAAGTTGCGGTCGAATGCCTTTTTAAACGGAATAATCTGGTCGTAGATCGTATCGTCGATATCGAAAATAAAGTTGTACATGTAAATCCCCTCTCCATACTCCAGCCTGACGGAATGCTGCTTCCTGCTTAGGCATATCGGCAAGCTTTTCTCTCCCTTCATTCTACTGTAAAAAACGAAGAAAGGGCGCCCGTCTATTCGCAAAACGCCGAAGTACATCGGGCAGAGCGAATTGACGGACGCCGAATCAAACAGGCTATATGCGCACAGTACGGCTTTTGCCGCTCTATCTTAGACTTTTACTTCTGCGGATGCGCGTACTGGCATTGGTTCGGCATTTGGATTACCTTCCAGCGCCAAGTAACGTCGTACGATTTCTTCCGCTGTAAATCCATACTCCCGAATGACCCGCTCGCCCGGTGCACTGGCCCCAAAACGGTCAATCCCAAGCGAAGCACCAAATTTTCCGGTATATCGTTCCCAACCGAAAGTCGAGCCCATTTCCACAGATAACCGTTGCACTACTGCGCCCGGCAGTACCGATTCCTTGTACTCTTCGCTCTGCTGCTCGAACAATTCGAAGCACGGCATGGACACAACGGATACATCATGCCCAAGTTGTCGCAGCTTTGTCTGGGCTTCCATCGCCAGATTCACCTCGGAACCTGTAGCGAGCAAAATCCCTTGCGGTAAGGCACCCTTAGCAGGAGAGACGACATAAGCGCCTTGAGCCACGCCTTGCGATGCCTTCTCCTTCGTTCCGGGCACGACGGGCAACGCCTGCCGGCTCAAGACCAGAATCGTAGGTGTCTCGCTACTACTCATCGCAAGCTTCCAGGCCGCCGACGTCTCATTGCCGTCCGCCGGACGGATCACCCGTACATTCGGCACGCCGCGCAAACTCGACAGCTGCTCGACAGGTTCATGCGTCGGACCGTCCTCGCCCACGGCTACCGAGTCGTGGGTGAGGACGTAAATGACCGGCAGTTTTTGCAGCGCCGACAGCCGAATCGCTGCCCGTAAATAGTCGACGAAGACGAAGAACGTTCCTCCGTAGACTCGCGTGCCGCCATGAAGCTGTATGCCGTTCATGGCGGCAGCCATCGCGAATTCCCGGACGCCGAACCAGATATTCCGTCCGGCGTAATTACCGACTTCGAAGTCGCCTTCTGCCGCTACGGCCGTGTTGTTTGAAGCAGATAAATCCGCCGAACCGCCCCATAGGAAAGGCACGCTGCGCGATAACGCCGTCAGTGCTTCTTTCCCTGTTGCTCGGCTTGCGGCCGATGTTCCTTCTTCATAGACAGGCAGCGCATCTGCCCAATCGGCAGGCAATTCACCCGCGAAGGCCACCGTGTATCGCGCCGCCAATTCCGGATAAGCTTCACGGTATTGATCAAAGCGTTTGTTCCAATCATTTTCCGCCTGCCGACCTGCCGCTACCATCTTCGTCCAAAAACGTGCCCGAATATCCTCGGATACTTCAAATCGCGCGTTCTCATCCATGCCGTAAAAAGCTTTCGCCCGCCTTGTGTCTTCCGCGCCCAACGGCGAGCCGTGTACCCGCGATGTGCCTTCGTGGATCGAACCGTAGCCTATGACCGTCTTCACTTCGATTAGGGTTGGACGATTAAGTTCGGACTTTGCTTCCGAGACGGCCCGATCGATCGCCTCCAAATCATTACCGTCCTCGACTCGCAGTACCTGCCAGCCGTACGCTTCATAGCGTTGGCCTACATTTTCGGTAAAGGCCTTCGATGTCGGACCATCGAGCGAGATATCGTTGGAATCGTATAATACGATCAGCTTGCCGAGCTGCATATGCCCTGCCATCGAGCTGGCTTCCTGCGATACGCCTTCCATCAGATCGCCGTCGCCGCACAGCGCGTAAGTGTAGTGATCCACGATCTCATGCTCTTCGCGGTTATAGGTCGCTGCCAAATGCGCTTCGGCCATCGCCATGCCGACCGCCATCGCGATACCTTGCCCCAGCGGCCCGGTCGTCGCTTCGACGCCGTCGGTATGACCGACTTCCGGGTGCCCCGGCGTATTCGAGCCCCATTGGCGGAAATTCCGCAGATCATCCAACGACACGTTATAGCCGGAAAGATGCAGCAGGCTGTACAGAAGCGCCGAGCCATGCCCGGCCGATAATACGAACCGGTCCCGATCGGTCCAATCCCTCGATGTCGAGGGATTGACCTTAAGGTGGCGGGTCCACAGCACATAGGCCATCGGAGCCGCACCCATTACGAGTCCGGGATGTCCGGAATTGGCTTGCTCGACTGCGTCGATGCCCAGTGTCCGGACGGTATGGACCGCCCTCGCGTCGATCGCGTCAAACATGCGCGGCTCCTGCGCCTGCCAGTTCGCGGATACGCGTCGTGACGCCAAGCAGATTGTAGCATTCCGCATAATCGCGAATCGGGCGCTTGATCCGGTCCACTACATAACGGCGACCGTTGATATTGCGGCTTTCCAGATTGGCGTACAGCTTGGCGATTTCGGCTTTGACTTCATCGTCGTTGAAGGTGTAGTGTCCCGCGATATCGAGAATTTCTTCCGACAAAGCTTCGTCCTGCACGATTTCGGCAACGGTGAGGTTTTTCTGCTCGCCGACCATCCATTTTCTCCAGCGTTCGCTTTCAATCGCCCGCTTGAGCAGCACTTCGCGGGTACGGGAAGGCTCCGCAACCAAGCCGTTCGCAGCCAGCTTCGCTTCGACGGCAGCCAGATTTAGATAAGCGCGCGTTTCTTCCGTTCCGTATTGAGGCGCTACGTTCGTAGCGGCAATCTCCGACGGAATATGTTCCAGCAGTGTCGCATCGTCGAGATAGTCGCCGTTGTGTTCTTTCAAGCCGACGCCGTACTTTTTCGCCATCTGCGCCAGGTCGTACGCATTTTGGAAATTGAACGTGCCCGCCTGCTCGGTCTTGCGCGTTAATGTTCCGGTTTGTCCCACGATGAAAGTCGGCAGAGGAAGGTTGCGCCGCTCCAGCTCCGCCTTCAATCGAACGATAAAAGTTTCGTAGGTCTCAAGCGTCGTCAGACCTCCGTTCGTCTCCTCTGTGCCGACTTCGTAACCGATCTCCGGCAGTCCCCGTTTCAGACGTTCTTGTTCACAGAACTCGATTAACTCAACCGTACGGTCCAACACCATATCGAGCGGTACGACTTTGCCCATCTCGAACGGATCTTTGGTCGGGTCGATCATCAGCAGATCGAAGCCCGCTTCGATATCGGCGATATACGATTTCTTGCCCAATTCCATCGCGATCTCGGCCGGCAGATGATCGTTGCGTTCCTGATCTCGCTGCCATGGACCGCCATGATCCCGGCAGAGGTAATACAGGTTGTCGTATCCGATTTCTTTCGCGACTTCTTCTACCGCTCCGGCAAACGTGAACTGGTTCCAACCGTTGACGTAGCCTCCGCCGAGTTCGTCCGCGTCGACTTGATTGCGGCTGGCGATGAACATCACCGGGCAATCGTATTCTTTGGATACTTCGAGCGTGGCTTGCACGCAGTTTTTCGACATCGGGCCGACGCCGAGCAGCGTGGCGCTTTGTCCTGTTTTTTGCAGTTCAAGCAGGCCTTCTACTACTTTTTTAATCGGAAGTTTTGTCATTTTTTCCACTCCATTTCGGTGTTTGTGTGAGGAGGGAAGCGAGAAGACTGCGAGAAAAATTGCCAGCATAGGCTTCCGAAGTGCATTTCTTCGAAATGCTTCACAATTCGCTGTCTCACTTGGAAAACTGGATTGAAATTTTAAGTGGAAGTTTTCCAAGTTCAAAGGCGTCTTGAACTGAATTTTTCTCTCCGTCTTCTCGCTTCCAGTTAGGTTAGAGCTTTTAGATATGATTTATTAGGGCTTAGATCGCGTTATTTTGCGATTTTGACTGTTTTGTTTGGTTCGGACTCTGTGGTCTTGTCGTCTTTTTGTTGGTCCAGATTCGGCTTGGTGAAGTGCAGGATGATGACGGATACGGCGACGCCGATTAGCATGGATAGGACGAACCAGAGTTTGCCGTTTACGACGGGGAGAATGATTAGGCCTCCGTGGGGGACTAGGGCTTCGACGTTGTTCATCATGCTGAGCGCGCCGCCGACGGCGCTGCCGATGATAATTGCGGGCAGCACGCGTTTAATATCTTTGGCTGCGAATGGGATGGCTCCTTCGGTAATGCCGATTAGCCCCATGAAAAAGGCTGAGATGCCGAGGTCTTTGTCGTCCTTCGTATACTTTTTTCGGTCGATAAAGGTTGAGACGGCCAGAGCCAGTGGAGGGATTGCAACCGCTACGCGGTGCGCGCCGTTCGGGCCGTAGATGCCTTCGGCCATTAAAGCCAGGGTAAAGGCTGTTGCTGTCTTGTTGACCGGGCCACCCATATCGAATGCGGTCATCGCGCCGATCAGCAGGCCCAGCAGGATAGCATTACCCCCTTGAAGATTACCGAGCACGTCGACCAGCCAGTCCATGGCAGCTCCGATCGGTGCGGCGATGACGTAGATGTAAGCCAGACCGCCGACGAGCACGGTGAAGATCGGAATAATCAGGATCGGCATGATCGTCCTTATGGTTGGCGGGACTTTCCACGTTTTGCACCATTTGACCAGATATCCTGCCGCGACGCCGAGGATCATCGCGCCAAGGAATCCGGTCTTGACGCCGCTTTCGCCGATCGGATTGTTGGCGATATAGCCAAGAATCATGCCGGGAGCGATACCCGGTTTGCCTGCCAGCGAGTACGCGATATATCCCGCAAGCAGCGGAATCATCATGGCGAAGCCTGCCGCGCCGAGATCGTTCAGGTTTTTCATGAACGGATTGGTGATCTCCATTCCCGCGTCCGTCGCCGTGCCCGTGGACAATGCGACGGCCAGGAATACGCCGCCTACGACTACGGCCGGCAGCATATACGACACGCCCGTGCTGAACGCTTTTTGGATTTCTTTCAGAAATCCGGTTTCCTTTTTCGCCATTGGCTGTTCCTCCTACAAGTTTTCGGCCCGATCCAAAATGTCCGCGGGATGCTTGATAACGTCGGCCGGATCGATATGCAGCACTTTGCCGCCGTCTTCTTTTTCTTCAAACCGTTCTTCGCCTTCAATACTGATCGCCACCGCCAAAATGACCACATCCGCCGAATCGATGTCTTCTTGCTCCAGCTCATTGTCGATGCCCATGCTGCCTTGCGTCTCAACCTGTACGGTATATCCGCGCTTTTTGCATTCCTTCTCGATCGCTTCCTGCGCCATGTACGTGTGTGCGACTCCTGTCGGACAAGCGGTTACTGCGACTACTTTCATCTGTGTTGCCTCCTTTTTAATGGTTATGCCGGATTGCCGATCGAATGCAGCAGCTCGTAAGCGCGCTCCACATCCGTGCAGTCCACCAGCTCATCGCGGAATTCATCGTCCAGCAGCTTTTTGCTCAACTTGGAAATGAATTTCAGGTGGATGTTATGCTCATTCTCCTGCGGCACGCCGATCAGGAAAATCAGCTTGACCTCTTCTTCATGACCTTCCGTCCATAGAAAATCCGATGTCGCTTGAAGCATGCCGACGAACGGTCGCTTCACCACTTCGCTTTTGCCGTGCGGAATCGCGATTCGATAGCCGATAGCGGTCGGAACCTGGGCTTCGCGCTGAAGCGCAGCTTCCAGAAAAGGCGTTTGTTCCGTGATCAGCCCGTTCTTCTCCGCCGTCTCCACTAACAGCCGCAGCACATCATCTTTCGTCGCCAGATCCTGTCCCAGCAAAATCATGTCTTTTTCGATTACATCTTGTACGCCATTCACGTCACTCAAGCCGTCCCACATCCTATCTTTTTCATAAATTCATGCTTGTCGGACATCGTATGGATTTGGCTCAACAGTTCTTTGCTTTCCACGATCCGGTAGATGTCGGAGAGCACGTTTTTGATATACCGGGTATCTTTTTCCGCGATGCAGATCATGATGACCGTCTTGACCGAATTGGCGTTCCAGCCGATATTTTTCCGATTACGGATCAGCAGCACGGCTGTCTCGTTGACATGCTTGGGACTGCCGTGCGGAATCGCCGCTCCTGTCGGAAGATCGGTTCCGCCAAGGCTTTCCCGGCTTTTCATACTGTCGACGAAGCCGCCGGACACGATGCCTTTGCGTACCAACTCTCCGCCTACCTCGTCGATCAGCTCTTCTTTGGAAGCAAAGTCGCCGTCGAAGTAGATGAACTCCTCTCGGACGTAACGCGCCAGATGCAGCAGCGGACCGAGTTCGGCTTGGCTAGGTTTGGCCATCACGAATTTTTCGTTGTAAAAGTCCGTGATGTTCTTCATGTCCTGATCGGTAAGCAGCGGGGAAACGACGATCGCTTTGCGGCCCGGAATGTTCAGGTTGACGGTGGAAACGATCAGGTCACTGCCGTAATAATCGTATTTCTCCGCTTCTTTGGCCGACGCCACTTCGATTCGGTCGAAGGCGGGCAGCACGTTTTTGATCCGGTTGACCAGCAGTTCCGACGTCGCGATGCCTTTCGGGCAGATGACGAGAATTTTCCTCCCCAGCTTGGCCCGTTCGACCGCCGCTTGAAAATGAATGGTCAGGAAGCCGATCTCGTCCTCGTTGAACGCGACATTCAGCTCCTCCTCGTGTTCGCCCAAGACCACCCACACGATGTTGAAAATGACCGCGAACTCGTTTTTGATCTGGTACACGAACGGGTTATTGGCCGGAATGCCTGCCCGCAGACGGTAGATCATTGACGGGAAATGCAGCAGCAATTGTTCCTTCAAGCGCTCGTCTTTTTCAAAATTAAAGTTCAGTGAGTCGCCAATCTGCCGGATAATGCGTTCGACGCAGCGGTAATAATCATTTTCCGTCGGCAATGCTTCGAATTTATTGGAAATCAGATACGCGGACAGATATTCGACTTCACCGTCTGTGTAGGAGGTGTTCAGCCGGAGCGAGATTTTGTCGAGCATATCGCGTGCGCCTTGCTCAAACACGCTCGGCTTGCCGCTGACGCGCACTCCCGAATGCTCTTTGTCGAGATAGTGGTTGCCCTGCATGCGGTAAGCCAATACGATCATCATGCTCAGTACGTTGAACGCGTAGTAATCGGCGATCAGCGCTGCATCCGCTTTCAAATAACTGTAAAGCACCCGGGAGCATACGCTCACCGTATCCGCTCCGTAGTATTCCGAGAGCAGTTCCAGCTTCCGTTCTTCATCGTTCTCCAGCAGCGCGCCGCCGTCTTCCAGCACAAAGCGGTTGAATTCCAGAAAAGCTCGCTGCCAATCCTTTTCCCGGCCCGTGAAGCGCGTGCCTTGTCCATCGCTAATCAGGCGCAGGCCGTTGCGATAGGTTAGCTTTTTTTCAACGGCGTTGAGGTCGTTTCTAATCGAGCTGCGGCTGACGAGGAAGTGCTCCGACAACTGCTCGAAAGTCACCGTTTTATGTTCGAAAAGCATCATTTCCATCATTTTTTTGCGACGTCCGGCTGTGGAGTAGTCTTCCTTTTCTCCAAGTGCTTCATCGGTTTCCGGCTCCACGACTTCTGTCCGGTTCGCCCGAACGCCGATGCCGGGCTTCTTCTCCAACTCATAGCCCTGGGTCAGCAGAAACTTCTCGATCGTCCGCAAGTCGGAGTGGATCGTGCGTTCGGAGAAGTTCAATTCGTCGGCGTAAAAGCGTACCGTACGATAACCCGTCTGTTTGAGCAAAATGGATACCAGTCGGGATTGTCTGGGTGATAATTTGACGATCTCTCTCACCGCCTTCGCTTCTTCGGAATACGTTTCATGAAAGGGGATTCATTTGGCTATACCTCGATTATAGGGAATCCCCGAGCGCTTGGACATTACAAAACACTTCAGGAAGTTGTTGCAGGATGTTGAGCCTTCCCATTGAAAAACAACAACGCCTGCATGATGATCATTCGTTGTTTTTTTACATGCTTAAATAGGAAATCACGCTATAATAAAGGGTATTCCGCTTACTTGTTGAAACGGGTGCGATTGATGCGCAAAGCAGCTTCAAGTCGGCGATCCGAGAATCAGGGGGAGACATGAAATGGGGGCCAAACGGGTCTGGTGTCCGGCACTGTCCCGCGCAGCCCGCGGAAGATCCGCTGTTCACCCTGATGTGCGTCATCTTCGTAGCAGCCGCAGCATACAGGGTTTATTATTACGACTTGTTCTAATGAAATAACCGCACCGCTTTCACCTTTGTACAGAGCGGTGAAGGCGGTGCGATTAAGGGTTTATATAGGGGTCTATGTATATCGGGACTCACTTAATCACCAAACCCAGCAAACCGACGAAGACAGATGCTTGATTCGGCGCGATTTTACATCCTTCCAGATCTTCAAGGTTCACAATCAGCGAATCGAATTCGCAAGTGCTCAGATCGACACCCTTCAACTTCACTTCCGCCAAATTCGCACGGTCGATCTTGCAGCGCTCCAGTCCGAATTGCTGCACAGTTGCGGCGTAATAATCAATCCCCACCAGCGAGCAGTCCTCAAACAGAACCGACTTGAACTTCACGAGTCTGAAATTTGCGTAATCCGCGATGCAATCCGTAAACCGTACCTGCTGCATCCGTCCCCCGCCGAAGTCGGTTCCGATGAGTTTGCAATCCTTGAAGATAACCCGATTGAGAAAAACACCCGCAAAATTCATATTGGAAAAGTCGCAGCGTTCAAATACGACGTCCGTAAATTCCGCTTCCCGAAGCGCGGATTCCGTGATCGTGACCTGTCGGAACAGAGTGCGGTCGAACGAGACCCGATCGGCGTCCAGTCCGGTAAACTCGGTCTGCTCGATCAAACGGTCGGTGATTTCGATCCGCGATTCGAGATAGAGATCGGTTTCCGGCTCTAGACGCCCCTCCTGGATCTTGGGTGCTGTTATTTTGATTGTCATTATTACTCTCCTTTTTGCTGCTCATAAATATCATCTCCAACTTTAATCAAAGATTCGCCGTCAATCAATATAGGAGCTTGACCAAGTTAATAGGAGGGTTGAGATGAAGATCGAAAAAGGAAGAAGCTTCGGAATTGCCCTGGTACTTTTCATTGTCGCATGCGTGTGGAGCCTTACAACAACAGCCGATACCCGCATTGAATACGCCTACCCGGAGATGAAAGAAGGCGCCCAAGCCTTGTTCGACGAACATTTTGCCGAATATTTGAATAGTATGAAGTCGCATTACGATACGGACGGCGATTTGAGACAGGCTGAATTGATCGACGGCGTCTCGGTCCAGCAAGTCTCGTTGGAAGGTCATAACTTTTTCGTAACGGGTTACGAATTTCCGTTGCAGCTCGAAGGAAAAACGGTCGGAACCGTCATGGTCGAACAGAACCTCATGGCCGGGCCGGATGCGAGTGAATGGAAAATTACTGATGTCAGCCCGATTGCCGATCTGGACTACCAGTTGAGCGAGGCTACTCGGCGATTCCCTTCTGCGAGAGCGATCTGGTACATCCATGATCCCAATTTCCGAATCCGGGGATTTTACGCGCAAACGGATACGGACACGGACGGCCAGTTTTTCGATACCTATACCCAGACCGTTATTCCGATTGAGCAACTGTATGGGCAGATCGATGCCAGGCGGCTCGAACCCGGCTTTTCTCCGTCTGAAAAAGCACTCGTTCCGGTTATCCAGGTTGGTGCTGCGGGTGAGGACGGTGGTGCTTGGAGTCGAGCATTCGTGGTCCTTGTATCCGCTATAGCCGCCATTATACTTGGAATTCTAGGGTGTGTACGCAAACTACGCCGGGAGCAGATTGAGCTGGATTTTCGTTCTCGGCAAGGAATTTTCCTGAAGGAGTGCCGGGGCACGTCAAAGGAAAATGACGCCGAAGAGGGCAAAAAGACAGGTCAAGATGCACGTCGTTGAGTTTGCGTACACGGCCTAGTTTTCTTTTTGCTAAAAATGAAAAAGGACCGCCGCATGCAGCCTCGCTAAAGTCCGCCCAAACAAAAACCATGCCGAAAGATCGCCGCGATCTCCCTGCATGGTTTTTCGTTTGGTATAACCCGATTGCTAAATCAACTTATGCCGATACCATTTCCGTCCCATGAACCGCCAGATGAAGATGCCGCCGCGAACCGCCCATTCGGCGTTCATCGCGAGCCATACGCCGAGAATCCCCATATTCAGCACGATGCCGAGGATATAGCCCAGCACGACGCGGAACAGCCACATCGACAACATCGAGATCAGCGAAGTGAATTTGGCGTCGCCCGCTGCTCTCAGCGCCGACGGAATCATGAAGCTGATCGACCAGAGCGGGATCTGCGCGATCGTATTGATCAGCACGATCAGGAAAATGTCGTCTACGATCTCCGCCGGAGGATTGAACATCGAGATGAGCGGGTGGAACAGCGGCAAGATGATGAGACCCATGATGACGTAGAAAAAGGAGCCCAGAACCACGAACGATTTGGTCAGCTTTTTCGCGTCTTTCACGTCCCGGCGTCCCATGCACTGGCCGACGACCGTGATCAGCGTGAGCGACAACGCGTTGGCCGGAATCTGCATCACGCCCGCCAAAGCGCCGCTGATCGCGTTCGTCGCAATCGCGTACGTGCCCATGCTGACGATGAAGATCTGGGTCAAGATTTTGCCGCCGTTGAAAAACATCTGCTCCGCCGCAAACGGCATGCCGATGGTGAAGATGCGTTTGAGCATATCGAAACCGATCGTGAAAAAGTCCCGAATCCGGATCCGCAGCTCGGCATCGATCTTGATCAGGTAATACACCGCGCAGGCTGCCGCAAAATAACGCGAAATATTGACCGATAACGTCATGCCGAACACGCCCATATCGAGCACGTTGATAAACAGCAGATTCAGTCCGACATACGGAAGATTCATCACGAGCGATAATGCGAGCGAAGCCCGGGAGCGGCCGATGCCGCGCAGCGCGCCGCAGACCGCTTCGACGAAAGCAAGCCCCAAGTACGACAAGCCGCTGCCGATGATGTAGGTGCGCGCCAGCTCCATCACCGCCGGTTCCGCCGAACCGAACAGGACATTGAGCAGCGGATTATGGAACGCGATCATGACGACCCCGATGATTGCCGCAAGCAGCGAGACCGCCGAAGCCGAGCCTGCCGTCGCTTTGGACACCATGATCGAGTTGCCGCTGCCTTTGTACTGCGCGACGACCACTGTACCGCCCGTTGCCACCGCCACGAAAATGCTGAGCAGGAACACGTTGAGCGAGTCCACCATATTGACGGCGCTGACCGCATCCACGCCCGCCGAACTGATCATCGCCGTATTGATTAGGTTCAACCCCACGATAAAGATCTGATCCACCAACAGAGGAATGAATAGCGCGATAATCTGCTTGTAATCGATCGATCTGCCCGAGAGGTATTTCTCCAGCAGCGCATTCCCCCGTTTGATTCGTATGTTGCTTTCTGCCATCTCCAACCCTTCTTTTTCCCGAAATTTTAAACATGCAAATGCTGACTATCCGACTTTGAACCTCTCAATACAAAACAAAAAACGCCCTGCGCGGTCTTGGCGACCGGAGAGCGTGGCTGACTATCGTAATCGTTTGTTGCGTTTTTCGCGGGTACGACCCAAGTGCCGAATAGGCTTTTGCAGCCTTTTTTCGACCCTATGTCAGTTCTGTCAGTTCCGCCACGTCCGCCAATATATCACGATTCATTGGAAAAGACAAGGCGATGCAAAGCCATTAAATCGATTCGTTGATCGCGAGCCCGATTTCGAAGACGGCAAGCGATAACGATGTACGAATTGTTTTTTAAGCCGGAAGTCCTTCGGGTTCCGCTTGCCGCGCATTCAATTTCCGGCTGAACGGAATGAACAGGATTAGCCCCAGCAAGCAGGTAATCAGCTCTGTCACGGTCATCGACCAGATCACGCCGTGCATGCCGAACGACGCGTGCAAGACGATGATCGTCGGGATGTACAGCACGCCCTGCGTAATGGACATGATCATCGTCGGCGTACCTTGGCCGGAAGCCTGGAACAGCGTGAGGAACAATCCGGTGAAGCCGTTGAACAGCGCCGAGATCAGCATCGCGCCAAGGATATAGCCCCCGACTTCGAGCACTGCGGGATCGCTGGAGAACAGGCGCAGAATCGGGTCGCGCAGCAGGTATACCAATCCGACAAAGACGACCGCCACGCCCCCGATAATGCCCGCCGCGGCTTTGAATCCGGCTTTGAAGCGTGCGATATTCGAACCGGCGTAGTTAAAAGCGAAGAACGGAATCAAGCCGATAAACAGCCCCATCGCAAGGAATTCCGGAATCTGCACGATACGAAGTCCGATGCCTGCCCCGGCCAGCACCTGCGCGCCGTATTCGATCATGTAATGGTTGAACAGCAGCGTTGTCACGATCATGAACGCGGATTGGAACAACTCGGACACGCCGATTTTGTACACTTCCAGTTGATCGACAATCGACAATCGGAAGTGATTCATGAAGCCGCGCAGATGATCGCTTTTCTTCTGTAAAAAGTAAACGTAATAAAGCGCGGAGCCCGCATTGGCCAAAATCATGGCGAGAGCCGCCCCCATGACGTGCATGTCGAGTCCGAGAATGAGCAGCGGATCGAGAACAAGGCTCAGCCCCGTGCTGATAAAAATGCCGTACATCGATTGTCTGGACGCGCCTTCCGAACGGACGAGTTGTTCCAACGTGAAGTTCATGACGATCACGAACCCGCCGCCGATCAGCGTCATCGCATAGATCTTGGTGTAGTCGTGGGTGGAGGCGTCGGCGCCGAGTCCATTGACCAAAGGAACGATGAACAGGAAGGAAATCAATGCGATCAGCAGCCCGGCGATCAAGCTTCCGTAAAAGGCGTAACCCGCGATCTTTTTCCCTTTTTCAGGCGTTCCGGCCCCGACGAGCCGGGTGATAAAAGTGCCTGCCCCAACGCCGAACACATTGCCTGCCGCCATCAGCACGGTGAAGATCGGTAGCCCCAACGTGATCGCGGACAGCATGGACGTATTGTGCAGCAGACCGATAAAGTACGCGTTGATGACGTTATATACGGTGCCGACGGACATGCCGAGCATCATCGGGATCGAGAGATGCGCGACAGCACGGCCGATCGGCGATTTTTCCAGGTAGTATTGGTTGGACTTTTTGCCGTTTGTGGTTTCTGTATTTTCTGTGGTACTCATGACGAACGCCTCCATTATATATGATTACTTGCACAATTATTCATGTATATGAGTTAAACGGCGGGCTCGGCGATCTTGCTCGTCATTCTTGCACTTGTTCAAGGTGTGCATCCAATGAGCGAACAGGCCGATTCCCACGCGTTATTTTTTACAGGTTATCGCGAACTTTCTCCAGCAAACCGAGCAGCGTATCCGCTTCTTCCGGAGTGAGTCCTGCCGTTACGCGCTGCTCCAGTTCAAGAAAGACTTGATCGAATTCGGCAATCAGCGGCGCGGCTTGTTCGGTGACGTAAACCATCTTTTTGCGTTCGTTGCCTTCGGGTACGACGCGTCTGACGTAACCCTTTTTCTCCAAGCCTTGCAGCATGCTGGTGATACTCGCGTTGGTACGGCTGAAGCGCTTAGCCAGGTCGTTTTGGATGATGCCGCGCTCTTGGAACATGTAGATGTAGCCGAGCATTTGACCCTGCTGCGGGCTTAGACCAAGTTCCGACAAACGGTTATCCGCGGATGGTCGCATACGGATCGCAATGTCGCGGAATAAGTTGGAGTACGGCGTGGCTACCCGTTGGCGCTCATCGACTTCCTGAAAAGCTTCGTTCGGCGTTGCTTCGCTGTTTCTTTTGTCGGGCATGATAGATGCTCCTTTGTTTGAATATATAACTGTTAGAGTTCTAACTATGGGATTACTATAATTGTTAGAGTTCTAACTGTCAATAGTCTAAGTGTGAAAAGTTGAAATGAAAAATAGACCTGTATTAAGGTCTACGGGTAGATCCTATTCGTTTGTGCAGCTGTGGCGCTGCGGGAGGAATTCGTTAGCGGATGCTTACGAAGTGCCTTTCTACGAAAGGCTTTAGGTCGCGTGTTGTCTTTGGGAAGCTGGATTGGATTTTATAAAGGAAGCTTCCCAAAGACAAAGGCGAACTATAGCATAGGCTTCCGAAGTGCATTTCTTCGAAATGCTTCAGCTCCTACACTGAATTCCTCCCTCCGCTGGGTCGCTTGAAGTGAATAAGAACTTTATATATTAATCTTTTTTGAAAGTATTATTTCACTTAGATATTTTTCTGATTAACAGTATACAAACACAGCTGTAGAAGACTTTATCGAGATTTTACTGATTCGCTTTTAGCTACGAAAGTCAAACACATAGTTGTTTAGCCCGCCACTTTGAAAGTGGCGGGCTAAATGTTTCAAGAAATTCTAACGTGACTGGAAGCGAGAAGACGGAGAGAGAAATTCAGTGTAGGAGCGATAGCGTTCGCCTTTGAAATCGGGAAAATACAAATAAAACTTTAATCCTTTTTCCCGATTTCAACACGCGACCGGAACGAATTTCTCTCGCAGTCTTCTCGCTTCCCCGCGCAAACTGTTGAACGTATAAGGTTGGGTGTTTGCATCAAATGCGAGTAAGCTTATCATCCGCCAACATGAGATAAAGTTCACGGATACGAGGCTGATCGTTAGCGGATTCCTCGATGAGAAAACATAGGGTCGCCATGACTTGGTCGCCTTGGCGGAATACGAGTTGGAGTTCGCCTCCGAGTTGCTCGAAGGAAGGGGTCCATTCGCGCAAATGGGCAAAGATACGTCGTGAAGTGAGCAAAGCCAGCACGCCTTTGCGGCCGATCATCGGGCGGACGACGGTGCGGAGTTCTCTGCCGCCGCCGTCGGCGGTGAAGATAGGCTGTTCGGCGAGCAGGTCGATCATGCCGCTGATATCGTAGGTCGCAAACGCGTCGGTAAAGCGGCGGAGCAGGTTGGCGCGGGAATCGCGGGATTGCTCGGTTCGGCGCGAAGGGGCTGCGTTTACGGCGGGTTCGGCTTCCAGGGAGCGCTTGACCCGGCTGTAGATTTGTCTGCATCCGGCTTCGGTGCGTCCGGTCATCTCGGCAATCGCCGCGTAGTCGTACTGGAAAGCTTCGCGCAGCACAAACACGGCGCGTTCGCCGGGCGAAAGACGGTCCAGCAGCACCATGTAGGCGTAGCTTAACATATCGCGCTGCTGCGCGACGGCTTCGGGATCGTTTTCCTCGCCGCTGATCGGCTCGGGTAACCATTCTCCGATATAGGTTTCTTTTCGATTGCGTGCCGAATTCAGTGTGTTGATGCAGGCATTCGTGATCATTCGGGCGATGTAAGCTTTCATATTGTCCACGTCCTGCGGCTTGCGTCGATGCAATTCCGCAAAGCAATCCTGCACCGCGTCCTCTGCCCCTTCCGCCGATCCCAACATCCGGTAAGCGATAGCAAAAGCATACTTGCGATACTGGGCGTACAACATCTCCAAAGGCGGCATCGAACCAAAACCCTCTATCGATTCCGTCTTCAGTGACGGTTGCTGCGTGTTTATTGGTTGTACTTCCACCGATCCCGGCTTATCTTGCGTTGTTTCGTTTGTTTTTATGGCACATTCCCCTCCCCGGGCGCAATACACCTCTATTCCTATAGACCATTTACCCCGGCTAAACGTGACAAAGAATCCATAGTACTTTGTCAACGCTAAAAGTAAGGTTATGTTCGCACAAAAATCTATATATACGAAAAAAGACCCGAGCCTCTGATCAAAGTCAGAAACTCGGGCCTTAATGGCAATATAAGATGCGGTCGAGAGGACTCGAACCTCCACGGGGGTAAGCCCACACGGACCTGAACCGTGCGCGTCTGCCAATTCCGCCACGACCGCATAACTTGATGTTCACGATTAGCTCGTGAGCACAAGAAATAATATATCATGATCTTACGAAGTTGGCAAGAATTATTTTACGCTTTTTTTAGAATTTCATCGATTTCTTTTTGCAGGACAAGATACCGATGGGTGCTGCGCACGATCGCTACCTTGGTCAGCTTGTTTTTATCCACGTATACCTTCATTTGGTCTTTGGTCAGTCCCAGCAAATGTCCCGCTTCCGTCACGGTCAATACCTGCTCGTTGCTCGTCTCGTTAAACGTCTTTTTCACTTTCAAATTCCAATCTTGGAACATGCTCATGAATGTACCTCCTGATTTCGCTCACCTAAACGCCTACTGCGAATCTCTCCATTATATCACACTTTAACGTTATACAGAGATAAATCAAAAAGGCAGGATAAACGCTGAAAGCCCGTTTATCCTGCTTGATCGTGCCGAAAATTGAGTTGCCGGATGTTTACTCCGCCAGCTCGGCCGCCTGCGTCGGCGTCAATGCGCCTTCATATACGCGCAGTTCATCCAGTTGTCCCTTGAACGGTGCGTCCCACCAGTTCACGCCCAATGCGAACGTGCCGTTCACGCCTTCGGCGAACAGATCAGGGAAGCCGGTTCCCGAGAATTTGCGCTCGCCGTTTACGTAGACCGTCAGCGTGCCTTCGTCCACGGAGAGGGCTAGATGCGACCATTGTCCGGCCGGGATCTTAACGCCGGTCACGCCGTCATACCAGTTCGTGCTGCCTGCCCAAAGCATGGTCTGGTCACCCACGGAGCCTTTCGGCAGCAGGCTGAGCCAATGGGTATCGTCTTTGGCTCCGAAGAAGGTCGTCGTGTACGTGTTCAGCTGTTCCGGCTTCATCCACAGCGCCACCGAATACGACGAGCTTTGGATCAGGTTATCCGGCAGCTTCACGCCCGAGGCGCCGTCGAACACGACCGCTTGCCCTTTTTTTCCTGCCGCGTAATTCAGATTTCCGCCTGCCTTACCGATCCGGTCGCCGGTCGCGCCACCTTCCGCAAATGCGCCTTCGCTATCCTTCAGATCGTTTTCAAAAGCGTAATGCGCCGTCAGGCTCGCGCTTTCGTAAGGGAGCACGGTCACTTCGAACGTTACCGTTTTCTGCGCGCTTCCCTTCACGATCTTCGCCGTCAACGTCGCTGTCGCGGCAGGTTGTCCTTCTTCCGGACGGGTGACTTTGCCCTCAGCCGAAACGACGTTCTCGTTCGAACTGCTCCAAGCGATCTGCGCATGACGGCTTCCCGTCGCCGGCAGCGTCAGATCCGCCGTTACTTTGCTCGTGTCGCCCAAAGTTAATCCCGATGCGACATTTTCAACAATTTGCTCGTCGCTCAGATCGGCCAGGCGCGTGCCCCAAGCCGCTTCGCCGGAGCCGGACACGGCGGTAAAGGTCATGACGTTCGACTGCGAAACCGGGTCCCACTGACGCAGGAATACCCCGTCGAACTCGTCTTTGCCGATCGTGATCTTCGCCTGATTGCTTGCGTTTTTACGCCATTTCCCTTCCAACGCCCCTGTCACGGTTCCGTTTGCGTTCAGACGGATAAACTGCGTTTCTTCGATATCGCCGGAATAGGCTTTGCCGTGATTCACGTAGGCGTAATCGCCAGCGATATCATCCTTTTTCACGGTGGACAGCTTCTCGCCCGTATAGCGGTAAGGCGCCACGACCGGCCAGCCGTCTTTGTTCATGAACATCTGATGGATTCGCAGCTCGTGCGTCTCGCCCTGCTGCGGGAAGCGCGCGTGGAACACCAACAGCATCTGCCCCGTTTTGCTGTCCGTGTAGACCGAGTTATGGCCCGCCGACAGATAGCCGTAGCCGATGCCCGTTCCCGGATCGCCCGCTTCGCGTTCGAACAGGAAATTGCCGATCAGCTTGTTGCCGTATTCGGTATTTTCGGTTCCGGCCGGCAGCACCGCGTTTTGGCCGAGCGAGTCGGTGTACGGTCCGTCAATGTTTTTCGAACGGTACACGCGCATGTTGTAGCCGCCGGTCGCGCCGAGCCCGCCGTACGTTTCGTACAGGTAATAATATTTCGTGCTCTTGTTGTATTCGATGTAAGGACCTTCGCCGGACTTGCCGTAGCCGCCCGCGATTTTGGTGCCGAAGTAACGGTCGATCATGCGTCCGTCCTTCGTGGTTCCGTCTTTGCCCGGGAAGATCGGTTCGCCGGTCTTCTTGTCGATCTCCAGCAGGAAAATGCCGCCCGACCACGAACCGTACGTCATCCACAGCTTGCCTTTGGTGTCATAGGACAGCGCCGCATCGATCGCGTTCGGATACTGCTGGTTGTTGTACGAGCCGTCCGCGTTGAACCAGTTTTCGTTTTCGTCCGTCAGCTTGCCGTCGTCGATCAGCTCGTCGATGCCGGTGTTTCTCCACTGCTTGTTCACTTTGCTGTTGGCGTCATACGCTTCGTTTTCCGTAAAACCGGAGTACATCACCGTGCCGCCGTACTCGTACGGGCCTTCGATGTTTTGCGATACCGCGTACCCGATCGCCGAACGGATATACGTGGAAGAAGCGCTGTAGTAGATCATGTACGCGCCTTTCGAGCCGTCTTCGTTCACATAGTCTTTGTTCCAGAACACGTCCGGTGCCCAAACGGAAAATCCGCCTTTGCTGTCGGAATCATTTTCGCCCGCCCATTCGAACGAGCCTGCCAGATTTTTCGACAAATCGCCGTACAGCGTGTTGCCAGGCGTCGTGTAACCGTTTGCAAAAGAAGTCCAGTTCATGAGGTCTTTCGATTTTGCGGCCGCGATATGCGATCCGAACACGTAATACGTATCGCCGTCTTTGACGATCGAAGGATCGTGGACGGAGACGTTCGAGAACGTCGGGGGCGTATCGGATGCCGCGGCTTTAGCTTCGCTTCCGCAGCCGGACGCCAGCGGAGCGAGCAGTACGAGCGATAACAACAGCGAAGAGCTGCGAATGAACTTGCGTTGCTTCATGTGGATCGGTTCCTCCTTTGAAGTTGCGAGAAATGGGCAGACGGCATGAGCATCTTTCGTGTTTCTCCTATCCATTTCGCCGCAATGTTTCGTTCTCCTTCATGTTTTTAAAAATAAATAACAAAAACATTAACTAAATAAGCCTGTAAGTTCAGCAATGATAGCGTTTCCTTGAATATATGCAATTTAAATTAACATTATTATTCATTATACGTCTCTGCTTTTTATTCTTTTCGCTTTCGATCGTCGGCATGTTGCATGGTCGACGCCAGAGGTGTACGGTGGTGGATAAAGCATTCGTCTATTGAAAAACGGATGAAGCCGCGTCTGAACATGCGTCTTCGTCACAGGAGGAAGTTGTCGTGAATAAGCTGTATCTGGTCATTCCCTGTTATAACGAGGAGGAGGTGCTGAGCGAGGCCGCCAAGCGGCTGAAAGCGAAAATGAACGCATTGATCGCGGCAGAACGCATCTCCCCGGCAAGCCGGATCGTGTTCGTCGACGACGGCTCCCAAGACGGAACCTGGACGATGATCGAGAAGCTGCACGCGTCGGATCCTCTGTTCGCGGGCATCCATCTGGCGCGCAACCGGGGACATCAAAACGCGCTCTGGGCGGGTCTGATGCAGGTCAAAGAACATGCCGACGCCGTCATTTCGCTCGATGCGGACTTGCAGGACGATATCGACGCGATCGATGACTTCGTGGCGCGGCATGACGAAGGCTTCGACATCGTGTACGGCGTGCGCCGCGTGCGGGAAAAGGACTCCTGGTTCAAGCGCACGACGGCTCAGAGCTTTTACAAGCTGATGCGTCTGATGGGGGCGGAGCTGGTCTACAACCATGCGGATTATCGCCTGATGAGCCGCCGAGCATTGGAGGGATTGGCCGAGTTCGGCGAGACGAATCTGTTCCTGCGCGGCATCGTGCCGTTGATCGGGTATCCGTCTACCACTGTCGAATACGAGCGCAACGAGCGGTTCGCCGGAGAATCCAAGTATCCGCTGAGGAAAATGTTGTCGTTTGCCCTGGAGGGCATTACTTCGTTCAGCATCAAGCCGATCCGGATGATCACGACGCTCGGCTTTCTCATTTTCGCGGTCAGCCTGGTGATGTTGGGTTATTTCTTATCTATCCATTTCGCGGGTCGCACGGTGCCGGGCTGGACGACGATCGCGATCTCGGTCTGGGCGATCGGCGGTCTGCAATTGCTCGGCATCGGCGTGATCGGCGAGTATATCGGGAAAACGTACCTGGAAACCAAAGCGCGGCCGAAATTTATCGTGGAGCGTATGATCGGGGTGACGGATCAGCGGGAGTTCTCCCGGGAACATGCGGATTCCAAACGGGCGTGACGCGTCTTCGTCTTCATAAGGCGAAAAGCCATAGTCGATCTCGACATGACTCCGCATGCCCCTTTTTCATGGAGACGCCAAACGGGTATTTTACACCTTAGAACAGAGATCGATGCAAAAAGGAGTGGAGACGATGTTCGGACTGTCCGACCTGCTCTCGTTGATCGTATCGGCATTCATCATTTTGCCTGTCGTGGTGTTTTTCCGGGAAGCGGGGTATCTGATCGGCAGCGTGTTGTTCGGTGCGGTGAATCCGCGGGTTACGCTCGGTTCCGGGCCGCGGTTGTTCAAAATAGGCATTCTCGACGTACGCCGATATTATCATTTGTACAGTTGGTTTTCGTATGACGAATTGAAAAGGGAAAGCCGCTTCGCTTATATCTGCCTGTACGCGGGACCGATCTTGGCGAACTTGGGGTTGGCTTTCGTCATTAATATGCTGCTGGCCAACGGCATCATCGACTGGCGGGAAACGTTTTGGAATCGGCTGATCTTTTATGCGTTCTACTATGCGCTGTTCGATATCATACCGATGCGCACGACCAACGGCAAACCCAACAACGGCAAGATCATCTATGACATGCTGCGCTACGGGCGACGGACCGACTACAATCACGAGCCGTTCCTTCCCTCCACGAGCGAAAGCGAGAAGCTTTATTTGCAAGAGATGGAAGCGATTCAGGAGCATGAGGAAAGCGATCCCATTCTGAAAGAGAAAAAAGCGCGGCGCATCAAAACAAAGGAGCGCTTCGGACGACTCGGGCAGCGGATTTATCCGAAAAGAAAGGTTAAGCCCGGCGTGCAGCAGCAGGAAAAGGCCGCTTCCGCAGAACAGGACTGCGATCAAAAAAACACGTAAACGTCAAACGACCCCGCCTTCCGCTGATCGGCGGAAACGAGGTCGTTTTTTATGGGCAAATCCCAGTATGATCAGCCGAGGCGGTTTAATACGGCTACGCTTACCGAGTTCGCGGGCAGCTTCAGCACGGTCGTACGGCCGTTCGTACCGTCTTCAAGCGTAAACCCGCTTTCCGCAGGCACGACCTGCTCCGCGTTTTTCTTGTTCACGTTCGGTACGTTAAGCAGCGAAGCGTCGCCTGCCAGCGTCACGAGTTTGGCGTCGGCGGAGACGTGCAATCCGTCGAGGTTCAAACGCGTCTGCTTGTCCACCCCGTCCGCGTTGACCAGCTTGATATACACATGCTGCGCATCCGCCGTTACCGAATGGAACACGTCGCGGTTGTAGGCTTCCAGCTTGTAATCCAGCACTTTGCTGGTCCAATCGTTCGCCGGATCGGCATAGGAGCAGACCAGATGGCGTCCGTCGCTGCCGCCGTAATTGACGGTGATTGCGTACTCGCGTCCGTTTTCGAGCGGCTCATAGCTGGCGGCGCGCAGATTGCCCGCCGCCGTGCTGGACGAGTAATCGCCGAGCGTGTAGCCTTCGATGCCCTGCTTGTGCACCTTCACGCCGGTGGCGCTTCCGCCGTAGCCGATCGCGTATTCCAGTACGTCTTTGTTGTCCGGCGCGATGTCGGTCAGGCCGACGCCGATGTAGAAGCCGTCTTCGCCGGAGGATTTGGATGCGACGACTTCGACCGTGTAATCCGTCCATTCGTCATTTGATACATATAGTCCGTTTAGTCCTGCGCTTTGCGGCTTCAGGATCAGACCCCGTCCTTGCTCCAACGTATAGCCTGCCGAGCCGGGGATGGACTGCCAGATCGGATCGAGTGCGGAAGCACTCAAAGCCGACGAATCGACGGACTCTGTTTCCCCGATCGCGATCGCCGCGAAGTCCGTTTCAAGCAACACTTTCCCATCCACATTCGACGTGACTTTGACGCTTTTCACTGTAACTTCTGCCTGACCCGCCGCAATCTCGATCCCCCCGCGAGGAATCAGATCCACCGGCTTGCCGCCGCGGTACGTCGAGAACGACGTCGGCAGCACTTTGTCGCCCAAGTATTTCGCGTACATCTGCTGCACGTAATAGTTCGGCGTGAACCATACGCTCTCGTCGTCGAACCAGATGCAGTCCGGCGTCCAGCGGTAGGTGCCGTCGGTCAGCACTTTGTTGAACAGCGGCGCGTAAGCGGCCAGGCGCACGACATCGGCATTATTTTCGAATCCGGTCATGATCGCCGCTTCCGCTACCGCGCCGGCCAGCGTGTTTTTATCCGTGGACGCATACTCGCCGACGAATACTTTCGACGTCTCCGGCCAGTTGATGCTGCCGTCTTCGTTTTTTGCCCGGAAATAGTAATTGTAGCGATCCGCGTTGTTCAGCAGATAGTCGTTCGAACGGTAATAATGCTCGTCCGCGATCGTGTCCATATAATTCGGCTGTTTGGCGTACCAGCTCACCTGCTCCGAAATGACCTGGTCCCGATCCGCGAATTCCACTTCTGCCGAACCTTCCAGATTGCCGCTCAGGAACTTCCAGCCTTGCTGATACGCGTCGTCGTCGGCCTGCGCGCCTACCGTCGAGATGATATGCAGCTCATGCTCCGGATAGTGCTTTTCCATATATTCGTCGATCCGCGTCTTGAACACTTCGAAGTTGGCGAAAAACTCGCTGCCCCAGTTCTCGTTGCCCACGCCCAAGTAGCGCAGGTCGAACGGCGCTTCGTGCCCCATTTTCCGGCGCATCGCGGCCCATTCGTTTCCTTCGAAGTCCACGCTGATCGCGAAGTCGATCAAATCCGTGAAGTTCTGAATATAGTAGTCGCGCAGTTCGCCGCCTGCCGGATGCGCATAATCGGAACGGGCCTGGCACAGCACGCCGCACGCCATGACCGGAAGCGGGGTAGCGTTCAAGTCTTCGGCCAATTGGAAATATTCCATGTAACCGAGTCCCATCGTCATCATGTAACCCCAGACGTTGAAGTTTTCTTTGCGCAGCTCGATCGCGTCCACGGAGTCTTTCCAATCATAGACGTTATCCCAAATGAACGAACCTTCGGAAATGCAGCCGCCCGGGAAACGCAGAAACTTCGGATGCAGCCCCGCCAGCGCTTTGACCAGATCGCGGCGCAGACGGTAGTTGGGGTTGCCCGCGTAGTTGGCGTGCGCGGACGGCGAATCCGATTCTTCGCCCGCTCCCCAGACATCGCGCGGCGTGAGGGACACCAGCTCGATCGAAATCTCGCCTTCGAAGGTCAGCGCAAGCTGGCCGAGCACGTTTTGCGAACCCGTGAGCACCAGTTCGGATGTGGTAACGCCGTTCGCCGGATAAGGAACGCCGTACTTTTTCCACGTACCGCCGCCTTCGATCTTGACCGTGACGATATCGCTCGCCGCTTCGCCGGCCGGATCTTGCAGCTGCAGCGTGATGTACCCTTCGTACTCGGCTTTGGCCCAGACCGTAAAGTCGTACTTCGCATCCTCGCGAATATTCATCGCGCAGCCGCCGTTGGTATCGTTGAAGCCGCGGTTATAGATCGTCGCTCCGTCCGCCACGGTGACGTAGTAGCTGTTCACGTCCGGATCGGAGGAACCGAGGAATCCGCCTAACGTATCCGTGGTTTGCGGCTCCATCTTGTCGATATCGCCGTACCACCACAGCAGCGGCTGGCGGTTGCGTCCGGTCGAGCAGCCGCAAGCGCCGGAGGCATGCGAGTAGGTATCGAATTCGAACGCTTCGAACGAACGGTTCTGCACCATTTCCGCATAGATCCCGCCGTCTGCCGCATTATTGATGTCCTCGTAAAAGAGTCCGTACATCACTTCGCTGACGTCCACGACGCCTTCGATCTGTTCTCCGCCATGCACGGTGATCGTGTACGGCGGCAGCTCGGACGGAAGCACGGAGACGTCGAAGCTGCGATCTGCTCGGCCCGTTCCGACGGTGAGCGCTGCCGTGAGCGTGGCGGCTTGAGGTTCTCCCGTCCCTTGCGGCCATACTTTGCCTTCGTGCGATACGGCTTCCGGCCGGCTCGATTCCCAGCTTACGCTGACTTTGCCGCCCATCAGAGACGTCGGCAGAGAGACATCGCCCGTTAAAATGCTTGTCGGGAACACCAGGTACTTATCCGCCGCCAAGCGCACGATCTCTTCGTCCGTCAGCGATTCGCACATCACTTCGATCACTTCGTCGGCCGACAGGCCTGCCGCGTACACGCGGAAATCGGAGACGGAACCCGCGAAATCGTCATCCGCCGCAAACTGCGAACGCCCGATATAGTTGCGGCTATAATTGCCTTCGTCCGCGAAAGTGTCGAACCAACGGCGAAGCTGCGCGTAGTTCCCGCTCGACGTCTGGCTGATCGATCCGTCAGCTGCCGCTTCGCCGTTCACGTAGACGATCGGTCCCGCGCTGCTGAGCGTTCCGCCTTCCGTTCCGATCACGCTCATCGCTACGTGCATCCATTCCCCGCGCACGAAACCGCGCCCCGGATCGGCAACCAGATCGCCGCCCGCCGACAACGTGGCGCGCATGGCCCGGGTCAGGAACAAAGACGGCGCGCCTTCGCTTTTGCCAAAGTCGCAGATCCGTTCCCAGACGCTGGTGCCTGCATCGAACCGAACCCAAGCGGTAACCGTCACTCCTGTGTGATCGCTTACATTTTGCAGCAGATTACTCGGCAGTTCCAGGTAAGAAGAACCGCTTCGGCCTCCGCCGAACGTCGCCGCAGTTCGGCCCGCGACGTTAGAGACGACCGGAAGCGAACTGCCGGACGGTGCCGCGTTCCGTTCCCGACCCGAGTAATCCCGTCCGATGTCCGAAGCTTCGTCGAACTTGTACCATGCAATAAGTTGATCGCGAAAAGAAGTCATGGATAGTCTCCTGTCATGAATAGATTTCTGAATTAAGTTAATAAAAAAGTTAATTAATTTAATTTATTCGATTATATAGTTAATCATATCGTGTTGTACGTACATGTTCAAGCTTAAATCGTCGCAATGAAAAAGCCTTGAAAAGAGAACGTCGAGCGTCCCCGTTTGGCAAGGTTTTTTCAAAGTCTTTTCTTTTGATGTCATATTGAATCACATGAACAACAATCCTTAACGATCCGGTTATTTTGGCTCCGCCGCGAAAAATCAGCATGACAAAGGGAGAGGGTCACATCGAATGCAACCCTCTCCCGTTATAAGCAATCTTGAAAACGAACTTCTTAAACCGCCTTGAACTCCACCGCGCCCAATTGCAGACCCGGCTTCGTGAATTCGACTTCGAGCTTGTACGTGCCCAGTTCCAGCTCGATCGTCGCCAGACGCTGCTTCAGCCAGCGGCCCTGCGTACCGTTCATTTGCACGGTCGTCAGGATTTTGCCGTTCAGCAGCAGGTTGCAGGCGCTTTGCGCAAGTTCCGGCTCCGTCGACATTGCGTTGACCGCTACGCGGTAAACGCCCGGCTGCTCGACTTTGAAGTAAACCGGCGCGTCGACGGCAGGCTGAACTTCGCCTTCTCCCGACAAAGCTTGCGCGCTGTCGATCTGCGCGACGCCTTGCGGCGCGAACTTCTCGATCGACTCTTCGGCGCGTTCTCTGGAGAAGACCGGCGCGTTCATGATAAATTTGCAGATGTTTTTCGCGCTGCGTTGAAGTTCTTCGCGCGTCACCGTGCCGTTTTCCAGGGATTCGATCGTGTTATCGCCCCAGACGTTGGTTTCGGCGCCGTAGTTCATCACGACCATGTACAGATCGTTTTGCGCGCGCACCATGAAGTTGGTGTTTTTGCGATCCGCTTCGCCGCCGTTTGCCGAATCGTTCATGATCGCCCACCAGTCGGTCATGACGATGCCGTCAAAGCCCCACTCGCCGCGAAGGATCGTCGTATTAAGGTCGTAGTTCGACGCCGCCCAGTGGCCGTTGATCGGGTTGTACGAAGTCATGACCGAGTTGGCGCCGCCTTCGCGGACCGCGATCTCGAAGCCTTTCAGATAAATCTCGCGCAGGGCGCGTTCGGAGACGACCGCGTTTACTTTGGTGCGGTACTGCTCCTGATTGTTGCAGGCAAAGTGCTTCATCGTGGCGTTCGAACCGCCTGCCATGATGCCGCGGATGCAGGCTGCCGCGAATTCGCCGGAGATGATCGGATCTTCCGAGAAATACTCGAAATTGCGTCCGTTCAGCGGACTGCGGCGGATGTTCAGGCCAGGTCCGAGCAGCGTGTCCACGTTGTTGAGCACCAGCTCTTGGCCTTCCAGCACGTACAATTCTTCGATCAGCGCCGTATCCCATGTCGCCGCCAGCAGCGTGCCGATCGAGACCTGCGTCGCTTGACCGCCGCTGTCCATCCGGATGCCCGAAGGGCCGTCCGCCGTACAAGCGACCGGAATGCCGTAGCCGAGCAGCGCGTCGCTGACGCCGCCGAACGCGGATGCCGTACCCGACGTGACGAGCGGGCTGCTCATGCCTTCGCCGCGAACCAGCGTAGCCAGTTCTTCGTTGCTGAGCTGCGCCACGAAATCGTCCATCGTTGCCGTGCCGTTTTTGACGTCCTGCAGCTTGATGCCTTTGTCTCCGGCCTCGCCGAGCGATTGCGGCAAACGGTCCTGAATGCGCTGCGCCATATCGACTTTGCGGGTCGGCACGCCTTCGCTCACCAGCTCGTACGTGCCGTTCTCGTTGCGCGAACCCGGCTTGATGCGGGAGAATTCTTCCACCGGCGCCATCGCTTCTTCAAGCTGTTGCACGACGCGCAGTTCGTTCACGATATAACCGCCCGCTTCGTCGACCTGCACGGCCGCCAGCTGCTTGACGCTCGAGCCGACATGAAGCACGTACGTCCCTTCTTCCAGCACGTAAGCATGGGCATGGCCCGTTACGCCGGAATCGTCGTACGAAGCCAATTTGTCGGTCGGGAAGCTCAGTACCAGCCGTTCCGATTCGCCCGGTTTGAGCGATTTCGTTTTGCCGAACGTGACCAACTTGAATACGGGTTGTCCGAGGCGTCCTTGCGGCGCTTCGACGTACAGCTGCACGACTTCTTTGCCTTCGAACGTATCGCCGGTGTTCGTGACGGTTACGCCGATTTCGACATGCTCCGCGCCGTCTTTTTGAATCGTTTTTGCCGCTTCCGGCGCTTGGCTGAAGGTCGTGTACGACAGGCCGAAACCGAATTCGTATTGGACCTTTTCAGGACGAAACGTTTCGAAATACCGGTATCCGACATAAACGTCTTCTTCATACGTGCTTTTGAACTCGTTGCCGTAGTTGCTGGTGGATGGGTAGTCATCGATCGAATACGCGATGGTATCGGTCAGCTTACCGCTCGGGGTTACGTCGCCCGACAGTACATCCGCAATCGCGTTGCCGCCTTCCATCCCGCCGTGCCATGCGTAGATGACTGCCGCAATCGGGTGCTTGTGGGCAGAGTCTTTGACCCAGCTCATGTCTACGATGTTGGAGACGTTCAGAACCACGATCGTCTTCTCGAAATGATTCGTGACTTGAGTCAGCATGTCCAGCTCTTCCGGCGTCAGGCGGTAGCTGCCCGGCGCGTCCGCGTTATCCTGGTCTTCTCCGGCTGTGCGGCCGATGACCACGATCGCTTTGGACGACTTCGCGCGCGCGCCCGCAACCAGCTCGTCCGTCAAAGGCATTTCTTTCTGGTGCCACGGTTCCGCCGCCCAGCCGCCTCCGCCGTTGTCGAACGGATTTTCTTCGATCCATTTTGTATACACGCCGGCCAGTTCTTCGTTCACTTGAACCGACGGTTTGCTCCGCAGTCCGTCCAGTAGATTGGTTGTGTGCGAAACGTGTACGCTTCCGCCTGATCCCGTACCGCTGCGGTAATAGTTAAGCTGCACGCGTCCGAAGATCGCGACATTGTCGTTCTCCCGGATCGGCAGCGCCTCTTGTTCGTTTTGAAGCAGTACGGCGCCTTGAGCGGCTACCTTTCTGCTGAATTCCGCGAAGCCCTTCAGGGGTCCTCCGATATTTGTTTGGCTCAAAATATTCCCTCCCGAATTCTGTATATGTGGTGTTTCCGGCACGCGTATGTTTCTTTGTGTGCGTCGACCCGATTTATCATTGATCGCGCTTTCCGAAAACCATTTCGTAAAGTTCAGGAGCACACCGCGCATCTTTCTCCACTATAAAGAATTGCGGAAAAAGAAGCAAAGCTTTATCTGGAAAAAGAGGGGGACACGCATAAAAAATCGGCAGCGTAGAGCTGCCAATCGAGTGACGAATTAAAAAACTGACGGATAACGTTGTACTTAGCACATTTGTTATCCAATTCACGCTGAAAGTCTTTTATTGATTAATCGGGATTGCTTCACTCAAGTCTTTTTCCTTTGTGCCGTCATACGGAACGAGCGAGTAGTTTCCTTTGGATAAATCAACATTCATAAAACGACTATACCCTGTTCCCTCGGCAGTCCAGGCTCCTTCAATGGCTTGCACATCCTCTCCGCTGTCCGATACCAAGCGAAAACCATACATCCAAAGTTTCGAACCTTCGTCGGGTTGCAGGGTTCGATTGTAATAAACCAAAGTCGATATAGGACCGGAAACAACTTTTTCAATCACAATACGCTCACCGTTAATCAGATCAACCGTGCGATTAACTTCGATGGTCTGCGTTTGCGCCAGCAAAGCAGCACGCGAAGTCTCGACCTCGAATGTCCAGGGTTCCGACGGCACTCCAGGCATATTTTCCGGGTGCCACCATGACATCTGATTGTATTCGATTTTGAGATGCAGTTTGTCGCTATCCGGAATTTCATCGAGCGCAATATTCTGATAAGTCGTATACACGCCATTTTCCCCGTCCGATCCCGATCCGCTTCCGCCATTTCCTTGTAAATCGCTTCGTCCGTTTATCGTGATCTTTGCATTCATCCAAAGCACATTATCCTCGGCAATCTTGAGCTTACTGGAAGGTTCCAGCGTCGAAGTGATCAGCAGTCGGTCCGTATCCACGATGATCTCGTTCAGCGTCAGCCTGCCGAACTCATTTTCCGTCGTCTCCCCGACCTGCGTCTTGTAAGCGGAATAATCGACGTCTTGCCCGTAACCGGCAAACCCTTCGAGTAAATTCGCTACAAAAGGAAGCTTCGCCAGTGCCTGTTGCCCGGCAGGAAGAGTAGCTCCGATAATCAAAACCAAGGCTACGGCTGCTGCCACAATTCCTCGCATTTTCCAATTTCGAGCGCCTATTGTACCGGTTTTCGCTGAATGCCCCAACTTTTTCCCGATACGCTTCATCCATCTGCTCCGCTCGATCTCCGTCAACGGCTCTTCCTCGTATTCCGTCAAATCCAGCTTCACGTCGTTCAACTCGTCGTAAATGCTCATTCCCCGTGCACCTCTTTTCCCGCAGTCCAAAGCCGCTTCAATTTCTTGCGTCCGCGCGACAATTTGTTGTGAATCCACGATTCCCGCACGTCCATGTCTCGCGCGATCTCTTTGGCCGGGACACCTTCGATATAATAACGTTCAAACAGCTTGCGCTCGTCTTCCGGCAGCTGCGATAGTACGTCTTTCGCAGCCGAGATTGCCGTCGCATTGACCGTGTCCCTGTCGTTTATTCGTTCAACATCCAGTTCCTCGCCCGTGCGGCGCTCCCGTTCCTTGATCCAACGCCGTTGGTAGTCGATCGCCCTGTACTTTGCGACTGCCGCGATCCATTGCTTGAAGGAATTCCGCTCCAAATCAAACGATTCAATATGATTCCAGACTGCAAGCAGCACGTCGTCCAGACACTCCTCGCGATCCTGCACACTGCCGGGCAGGTGCCGATATACGACCGCTTTCAGCAGCCCGCCGTGCAGATCGATCAGCTCGCGCAGCGCCTGCTCGTCCCTTTTGCGGATACGCTGTACGATTTCCTGTTCACGCATATCACGATGTTCCTGTTCCACCCACCGGACGCCTCCTTCCCTGTGCCGATGTCGATACCGACATTGTATAGTACGAAGCGCAGACGAGGATTCTATCGTTACAGGCAAAATAAACTTCGTCGCAAAAAAACGGACACCGGTATTGAACCGATGTCCGTTCTTTTCTGTCTTTTATTGCACCTGATCCTCCAACGTCCCCGTCCATACTTCGCCGCTGTCGCTGCGCTTCGACGTATGGGACACGGTTGCCTCCTGCACGTCGCCGAAAGCCCAGTGCGTTGCCGGAATATCCGGGAACTGCTGCGTCAGTCCGTTCAGCGGTCCGCGGGTCAGCATGCGGTTGAGCATCGTGACCGCTTCGGAGCGCTTGATCAGATTGCCCGGCAGGAACTTGCCGTCCGGATAACCGTTAATCAGGCCGTCCGCATGCAGACGCTCGATCGAAGCCGCCGCCCAAGTATTCGACACGTCCGAGAAGGACGAATCGCGGGATGCGGAAGGCTGCAAGCCCAGGAACCGAACCGTGACCGCCGCCAGTTCCGCACGGCTAACCTTGCTGTCCGGACGGAATGTACCGTCTTGGAAACCGCTGAAGTAACCGTGTTTTACCGCAATGCGGATATAGTTGGCTGCCCAGTGATCGGACGGCACGTCGCGGAACGGAAGCGGATCGTCGAGATCGACGTTCTCCGTCAAACGCGCCACGATGGCCGCAAGCTCGGCGCGGGTCAGCGAACGGTCGGCTTTGAACAGACCGTCCGGATAGCCGAGAATATAACGTTGATGCTGCAAATCTTCAAATCGGTCGGACATCACTTGAATGCTGACGACAGACTGCGCTTTGGCTTCGACACTGGATTGAGCCGCAGTGCCGATAAAGCTGCCCGTTACCGGATAGCGCTTCTCGGGTCCGTTCTGAAGCGACCATTTGAGAGTCACTTTGAAGCTGCCCGATTCGCCTCCGGACAGGTTATGAATCTTCCAAGACAGATCGCGTCCCTGAAGAGTACCGCCGTCATTGTCCACGACTTCCGCACCGACGGGAAGAGTCACGCGGATGGTGCCTTCGCCGAGGAGAACGGAAGAAATGTTTTGGTAATCGACTGTCAGGGTCGTTTGCTCGTTTTCCTTGACCGGATTGCGATCCACGGTCAACTTCAATTCAAGCTTGGGCTGAGCCGTAACCGGTGCCGGCGTCGAAACGTTCGCCGGAACGGAAGCCGGAATCGGAGTCAGCTCCAGATCGTGCCGCACGATTTCCTGACCGACCGAGATCATCGGACTGGTGTACGCGAGGTAACCGTTTTTCGTCACGACCAGGTAATAATCCGTTTCGGGATAAACCATGTACGCGTAGAAGCCATTCACGTCACTCAACTGCACTGGGCTCGCATTGTCGTTCGGAGCGAAACCCGGGATCGCAGGCAGCGTAACCTTCGTGTTCGGCACAACGCTGTTAGTCCGGTTTTTCGTCGTATCCGCGTAATACAGGGTTACGGTCGCGCCTTCGATCAAAGCTTTCGTCGAAGCATCGCGAATCGTGCCGTACGGATCGACAAGCTCTTGGGAGATGTTCATCTCGCCGTTCGCCTGCACGTGCACGGTGCTTGTGCCGATCGTGATTTCTTTGCCCGGCTTAAGCTCGTACCGGATTTCCAGCGCATAGTCGCCGATTGTCAGACCCGGCGCGCTGAATACGCCTTTCGCGCCTAGCGCGAATGCTTTCGGCGCTCCGTTTTCGGTCACGTAATGACCGGAAGCGTCTTTGAGATAGACCGACGTATGCGCGACGAACGCGTTGTCGACCAGGCTCGTGCTGCCGTCGGGCTGCTTGAACAACACGACGCCCGCCGCTGTTTTTTGCGAATCGTAGACTTCGTCTTCGGTCACGCCTGCCGCGCCGACCTGTGCTTTTTGCTCGTAGGTCACGGGAGTCGGAACCCCGCCGACCACAATGTTCCGGGTAACGGTCAGCGTATATTCGCGCCCGCCCAGCGGAACCGGAACGTAATAAGCCCCGTCAGCGCCTGTCGTGATCGTCTGATCGAAATCAACGCCGGGTTCGATCACGCCGTCGCCGTCGATATCCAATGTGATGCGTACGCTCGCACCCGCTACGCGCGCATTGTTTTTGCCTTCCGTCAGCACGCCTTTGATCGCGGCCGGGAGGAACACCACGCGGATTTCTTTTTGCCTCCATAGTCCGTGCGAAGGATCGTTGACCGTGGCAATGACCGGAACGGACTGCTCCGTCAATCCGGTCATCGTGCCTGATTGATACGTCACGACCGCCTTGCCGTTTGTGTCCGTCAAGGCGCGATCGCCGTTCGGGAACGAACCGATATCGTCCGAATCGAACGCGACTTCGATGCCCGGCACCGGATTGCCGTCCGCATCCTTGAGGATGGCGGTCAGCTCCGTTTTCGAAACTCCGTCGCCGATGATCGCTTCCGGCTCGGCCGTCAGGCTCAGATCGATCTTCAGGATTTCAAAATCGTTGTCGCCCATGCGGGAAAGCGGTTCGGACGGCAACGGCGGGCTTTCGACCGCGCTCGCCGTGTAGGTGACCGTGTATTTCCCTGCACTTGTCGGGTTCGGCAGCAGGAAGGTCGATTTTTCCCACAGCTTGTAGCCTTCTTGCGCGTAGGTCGACGAATTGGCGAGCGTGAGCGTCACCGGTACGCCGTTTACGTTCGCCGTGACTTCATCCGCGAGCAGCGAGCTGACCGCGGACAGCTTCAAGGCTTGGCCGGGAATGGATTTGACGACGGAAGCGTCGCCTTGCTGCTTATCCCCTGTCCAACCGTCAAGCGTGCGGTCGATTCGGATCGTAACCGTTGCCGGCGCGCTTTCCTGACCGTCCTCGTCTGTTACCGTGTACGTAAACGTATCGGTTCCGAAGGCGAATTCGGCGTCCGGCGTATAGATCCAGACCGATCCGTTCGGATCGGAAGGATCGGCAGGAGTCAGCGCGCCTTTGGCCGGAGCATTGGTCACGCCGTATACCAACCCGCTGACCGTTTCCGGATCATTGCCGATCAGCGTAATCGGCAGCGAAAGCGTGCCTTCTTCCGCGTTCGCGCCTACCGCGTCCGCGCTCGGCATACCGTTATACGCAAGCACGGCTTGACCCGGCGTTTCGGAGTACAGTCGGCCGTCGTAAGCTTCCCACGAGAAGGATGCCGTGCCGCCGTTAGGCAGGTTGGACGAAGGCTTGAAGGTCAACGTGTCCAACAGGTTCGCGTCGATCTCGTTCGGCGCGCCGTCTGTCAAATATACCGAACCGGTAACCGTCTCATAGGAGAGCATTCCCTGTTCTTCGGAAAAGTTTGCAGGAAGCCCGATGCGGATTTTCGTCAGCGCATCGTTTTCCGCGTCTTCGTAGGCCGGTGCAAGCGCGAAGTCGCTTCGGCTGAACGTTACCTTTTGACCCGTCGCGCCCGACTTGTTGATCATGCCAGCTGTCGGAGGCGCATTGACGCGAATCGTTACTTTTGCGCCCTCCCGCGCATATTGGGCTCCGTCGTAACCGTTCCATTCGAACTCGGCCGTTCCCGTGAAGCCGGATGCCGGAACGAACTTTAGCTTCGTTAAGTTGCTTCCGGAAAGTTCGTCGCCTGCCTGTACTTCGGTTGAAGTCCCGTTGTTCTCAAGAACCAGCTTACCTGTCGATCCATCGGGAAGGCTCTGAATGCGTACTCGACTCAGCTGCTCCGAAGCAGAATCACTGTAAGCTTCTTGGAAAAGGGACTGCGGCAGCGAGACGACGTCTCCTTTGTCCGCAGCGATCGGAATAGCATCCACCTGCGGTGCCGCGTTCGCCGTCAGCGTAACCGTGCCCGGATAGACCGCGTATTCGTCGTCGTCGTAACCGTTCCAAGTAAAGCTTGCCGAACCGCTGAAGCCTTGCGCCGCAGGTACGAATGTCAGCTTCTCCAGATCGGCTGCCGGAATCTCGCTGCCTACGGTCACTTCGGTCGGCGTATCGGTTCCGTTGTTCAGCACGAGTCTGCCTTTGGCAGGATCAGGCAGCGTATCGATACGCACCTTGTTCAGGTTGGCGCCGTTGGCCGCTCCGTTGATTTTCATGTAATGACTTTTGAAATTGTCCGGATTCAACACCGTCGGATCGTACTGCGTCAACGTCTCCGAGAAGTTGGTCAGCTTCGGATCGAAGGTCGATACGGTGTAGATGTGTTGGGCTTTGCCGGGATTGGTCGTATCTCCGTCGCCCGAACCGCCTCCACGGTCTTCGAACAAGATGACGTTGACATCATACTCTTTCGATGGATCGATGCTGGTGTCGGTTAGTTGGACGTCGTCCCATGTTTGACGTTCGTTCGTCTTGGCACCGCTGAACAGCTTCTTCTTCGTATCCAGGTTCTGATCGACTTCCGTATCATTCGCCGCAGGCTTCACAACGCTGACTTCCATCGAAAAATTGCCGTTAGTGTTCGGTACGAAGCTTGTATCGACCGTGATTTCTCCTTTTTTGATCGCGATGTCGCTTTTGTCGATCGCGCCCGAGACCTTCTCGCCGCCATCGATTACCAGCTGCATCCAATCAACTTCCACGACCCAATTGGGATTGAAATTATACTTGGAATTTACGTAATCGTGGATCGATACACCGGCATAATAATCCTTATTCGACTTAATTACAGACTTATCTACTTTAAGGACAGTGGTATTCCAAGTTTCGTCGTTTCCCGATAAAGCCCCGATATAAGCACTTTGCGGAAATTCTTTTTTGTAGTTGGAAGTCGCTTTGTTCCAACCCCGATCGGTCGGCCATGAACGCCCGCGATCACCCAATTGAATAGTTGTCGGATCTGCCGAAAGATAAACCCTGTCCCATTCGCCGGTACCCGACTTCCCGTCGTATTCGTCTACATCGTAAGCTCGTACAAGCAAATAAACATTGTTTTGCGGCGCACGATCAACGTTAAGAATCTTCGTTTCGATCGGATATAAGCCGTGACCGTTGTCGATCCGACCACCCGAGTTGTAATCCAGATCCCCGTCCGCAGCCGTGTTCGCCGCGCCGCCTCCCCAGTTATCCGTATCGGTAAAATAGGTCCCTCCCGTGCCTGCAGCTACCGCGCTTGGAACGCTCTGCCAGACCGGACCGGCCGCCAGCAATATCGCCAGCAGCGCCGCTGTCGTTTTCTTGCCCAGTTTGCTTGCTTTCACTACTTCCCGTCCCCTCCATAAATGTACGCAGCCCGATTTTCGGACAGCTTGGCTATTATATAGGAACGTTCTGAACAAAATCTAAACAAAATCCGACAAAAAAAGCCGTTAGCCAGAGGCTATACGACTATTTTTGGGTTTTTGTCTAATAAGCCCAAAGACTTAAAGCTTTTATTTCTCCCGCTGCACCAAATAATCCAGCAAATGCTTCAAAAACCTCAAGCTTTCCGGCAGTGCTCGTACCGCGTCCGACGCTTCGCAATAATGGTTCCACATCTCCCGTTTGGCGCCGCCGATCCCCAGTACCGTAACGAACGTCGAGCTTCCGTTGGCCTCGTCCTGTCCCGCCGGTTTGCCGAGATTCAACGCTTCTCCTTCCGCGTCCAGCAGGTCGTCCCGAATCTGGAACGCGATCCCCGCATGGTAAGCAAACTTTTTCATCAGCTCCAGCTCGGCTTCCGGCGCGTTCGCGAGCATGGCCGGCATAATGAGACAGGCTTCGAACGCCACGCCTGTTTTATAGAAACAAATCTCGTTCAACCGCTCCAGGCTCAGCACCTGCCCGCGGGATTTAAGGTCCAGAGCCTGGCCCATACACAATTCTTCCGCTTTGCGCGCCGAGTAATGCATCAACGCCAGTACCGTCTCAGCTTTAAAACCTTGCAAAGACGACTGTTCGCGCACGCCTTGTTGGATCAGCAGCAGGCCCGACAGTTCGGCCGTCGCGCTGTCATAACGGGCATGCAGCGTTTGAAGCCCCCTCCGCGTATCCGCATTGTCCTGCGACGGCAGATCGTCGAAGATCAACGAGGCGGTATGCAGGTATTCCAGCGATGTCAGCATCGGACGCACGGCCTTTTTGTCCAAACCGTAGCCTTCTGTCGCCACAAGTCTCGCCAAGATCGGACGCAATCTTTTCCCGGAACCTGCCAAACTGTAGTTCGCAGCCTCGATCAGCGAATCTCCGACAGCCGGAACAGGCGAGTCGGTCGCGATCGGCAGCGCCTGTTCGATCTCCGCGCGAATATCGTCCAGAAACGTTCGGAAGCGTTCGCGATCTTCCCTGTCTTTTTTCATCTCGGTCAGCATTCGGTCGCGCAGCAGCTTGTCGAAAAACTCGACGTCCTCGGCTTTTTTCACCATTTGCTGAACGGTCGCGTTTAATTCCGGCATGCCCGAAGCCAGCATATCCATCAACTCTTCGTAGCGAGGAATGCCCAAGCGCTGACGCGCCCTTTTCAACCCGTTAATCGCCCGATCCAGCAGTACCTCGCGCGTGTTGGGGTCGCTGCCGTATACGTCCCGGATCAGGTACGCGATAACGGCCCAATACATCTCGAACGGGTTCGGCAAATCCGGGCGCTCGGCGCGATATTTCCAATAATACGTATACGGCGTCACCGCTCCCGCATCCAGATCGTCGAACAGATCCGCAAAGTCGTCGGCGAGCTGGTTATAGATCCCGTAGTAAAAGGTTCTCCGCTCAAAACCGCCGTCTTCGTCCGCTTGTCCGACCGAGCGGGCGATCAGGCGGGAACCGGAGGACTTGAGAATGACCGGCACGTACAACTGAGCTGCCGTATAATCGTTGGCTTCGAGCCGCTTGTTTCGATCCACGTCCTGCGACTCGAAAAAAACGTATGCCTGCTCGAAAAAGACGCTGCCGCCTCCGCCTGCCTGCCGTCCTTTGATATATTCGAACGCCTCGCCCAGCTCGCTGTGGATATAGCGGATCAGCGCGAAGTTCTCGGCATGCCCGCTCTCGAACGCGCCGCTCCATGCATCCCATTCCGGCACGGTTCCGGTCAGCAGCGCGCTTCGGATCAGATCGGAGTAACTCGCCTTCTCGTCGTCGGTCAGCAGCGTCGAATCGAGCAGGTCATCGACGAACGGGTACGTCAATCCGTACGAGTATCCGAGCCGTACCGCTTCGTCCATGCGGCGCGACCGCTCTTCTTTCGGCGTATGCTCGTCCATCTCTTCCCGCGCATGCAGCACCACGCCCGCGATGATCTTCAGCAGCTTGCGCTGGGCTTGCTCCGCGTTCATGCCTTCCGGAATGTTCTCGGACACGCGCTTCATTTTGGCAATCATCCAGATGACCGTGTCCTCAATGCTTTCCTGTTGGCCCCAGCGGTACAACCCGGCCGTGTCGAAACCGTCCGTCGGCATTCCTTCGTGCTGTTCGCCGTTCAAAAGAGAACGCTTGAGACTGCCCGCCGTTCGACGAACGCGGCTTTGCGTATCCGTATCATCCAGCGCGCGCCCCAGATCCCGCATGTACAGATAAGACACGCTGCGCTCCAGGTAGTCGTCCAGCTTGCCGGCAGCGTCCATCCATTGGATGTAACGGTCATAGTCGCGCGGCTCCGAGCCGTGCCGGCTGCCGAACAAACGCGCCGGCCACGGGCGGATATGGCTTCTTTTCCACACGCGGAAATCTTCCGTCAGCTCGGTCGCATACCTGCCGCTTCGCACGCGTTCCGTCAGCTCTTGCAAATAGTGCTCGGCGCGAAGTTCCGACCTTCGATACGCTTCGCGCGCCCGATCTTCGAGAGCCGCAGGCGGCCGTATCGATCCGGGATCTTCGATTGATGATGTCAAACTCATAGTCATTCCCCTTAGGTTTTAGTCGTGGTGCGAATCGTTAACGGGTTATACGAAGGGGAATGGGAAAGGGTTACACATGGCTATAGAGGATGGTTTCTAACTTCTTTTCAATAATAAAGGCAATACGCGGAGACATAACTCGAAAATCAGATATCTCACGAGCACGATTAGTGAGTTCTTGAACATACTCTTTAACAGATAATCCTTTGTAGTCTATAATTCTTTCAATTTTTTTTCTGAAGTTTAATCTGTTTTGGCCATGCATCAAATAAAAATAGTTTTCTTTGTGCAAATTCAAAATTAAAAATTCAATAATTCCATCTCCAGCGACACTGTGAATGATATCTTCAAAATTTTCTGCAGATACATTCAAGTGCGGATTAATATAAAAAACCTCAAAACTTCGATTTAAATCGATAAGAGAAAAGTTAAAAGAATCTCTTTTGCAAAGTTGATAAATATGTTGTTTGAAGAACCCTTCTTTTAATAGCTCCGGAGTTTCAATAAGCTCGCATAAGGTAGATATTCTCCAATCTTCTACATGATTGCTTTGTTCAAATGTATAATGTTCAACTTCTTTATAAAAATCGAAAAGATAACTACGACTTTGTAAAAAAATAAAATTGAATTTTAGCAATAACGAATACGAAATATAATTTTTTCTCAAGCAATCTTCCAAATCTTTTAAAATAATAGGTTTTAATTTCTCAATTGCAATATGATCAAAAATCCAGCGAACAAGATTCAAATCAATTTTATGCCCAATATTACTACGTTCATTTTGAATTTTTTCATGTACAAAAAGAATCGTTTTTTCATCATTTTTAATCGGTTTACTATTCATACAGCTTTGAAACATTTGGTAAAAGTAAAGAACTTCCTTCTTCCAACCCTGATGGAATTCAGTATCTAACATATGATAAAAAATCATAGATACTTTGTAGGCGTAACCTAACTTATTCATAAGGAATGTAATGTATTTTTTATTTTCTGAAGAAGGAGCTAAATCTGTCACAAACCAATACGTTTCTTCTTTCAAAAACTCGTATTCTTCATTCTCCTTATCTTCTTCGGCATTTCTTGAATAACGACCGTTGTCCCAACGCGAAAATAAAAAATCATATCTTTGAGATTCTAATTCATAAACATACGGCTGACAGGCTAGTAAAATTGAATGCCAATACTCTTTATAAGCTTTTAAAAATTCAATTTCTTGCTCGTTTAATTCTAACTTTTCAATACGACAAAGTTTCAAGAAAATTTTATAGCCCGTTGTCTTTTTCATTTGTTCATGAAGGTATTCGACTTCTTCAATACCCTTAATTTGATTTATAATTGTTAAAGGAATAATAAAATAAGTAAAATTTTTAAAAAATATGTTTCTCCTATGATCCTGATATGTTTCCATTAATTCTGTGAAATGATCTAAGTTTTTATAACTTTGCAATTGAAGCTCTAAAAGATTATCTATAATTTTGTGACTTTTGGTGTACAAACCTACTAGATCTTTAAATTCAATAGAGAATGAACATTTTTCGATTTTTTCAAAAAAAGCGCCCTCCAATCTGAGAACAAACGACGCTCTCTTTCTCATTTCATTTGCGTATCCATTATCTTCAAACCAAAGTATTTTTTTTGCTGGTTTTTTGTAAAAAATATCCGAGTCCAATATTTCTTCCATGACATGCGTCAACATTGCATGCTTTTCTTTTGCCTCTATTTTCTCTACGTCTTGAAAGAGCACTTCAACAAAATAATTTTGATCCCCAGCCTGCAGACAATCTTTAAACAATTTAATGTATTGCGCAGTCACTTGTGTTTCGATATCTTTGTACAATTTTGGTCTTTTTTCCAAAGGCATCATTAACATCATTTGCAGACCTTGAAGACCTTTTATAAATACATACACGCAAAGAGAAAAAACTATCAAAAAACTCGCTTCCCAAAAACTTTCCAGAAATTTATCCGGTAAAAAATCTAAGAACCCAAAAGAAGCAAAACTCCCCTGTAGCAAAACAAAAATCGAAACGTATCCTAACAAAAGGCTGAAAAATCCTGATTTGAAAATTTGTAAATTCAGGCTTTTTATGAACGGACCTTTAGCTATACTTCTTCCCCAGTACTGATCCTGACTATTTTGTTGAGCATAGCTAATAGTGAATTGAATAAATGCATACAGTATACCGTATAGAGTAAGCAATGCGATAACAAGAGACAGCCGATTTTCTTCTTTGCCCAATTCGATCAATGAAAATTTTTGCTGAACAGAAATTATGATCGTAATAACTCCCATAGGCAGAATGATCTTTAAAAAAAAATCAAAAATTGAAGAGTCCTTAAATTCCGATAATCCTTTTTTCATTTTAGGAGTAACAATAATGCCGATAAAAGAACAAAGAATTTTCATAACAAATGCTACGACTATAATCCAAAAGAAGACCCGAAATAATATTTTAGCATTCTCAAAAATGAGTTCTACAATAAAAAAACCCTCCACTTCAAATTTTGATTTTAAAATTAAATGTTCATACGATGGATATCAATAATGATTACGGTAACTTTTGATTCAAGTTTCAATGCTTCCTGATTAACTTTTATGTTTTATCAAATAAAAAATCCAAGATAGATTCTTGGATTTTTTCAAATATATTAAGTTCAAAAAATCAAAACTCCTCATACTCCGCCGGGTCTTGTCCCCACAACCGCCGATTATCTTTACTAAACGCCGAAATTGTCTTCATCTGCTCCGCCGTCAGCTCGAAACCGAAAATATCCAGATTCTCCTGCTGATGCTTCAACGAGCTTGCCTTCGGGATCGGAATCGAGCCCAGTTGGGTGTGCCAGCGAAGCACCACTTGGGTCGGCGTTTTGCCATACTCGTTTGCGATCGCCTTCACCGCCGCATCCTCCAGCACGCCGTCGCCTTTGCCCCGTCCGAGCGGGCTCCACGATTCGGTGACCGTTCCGTGCTTGGCATTTGCCTCGCGCTGAACCGCCTGCTCGAAATACGGATGCAGCTCCACCTGGTTGAGGCTCGGCGCGACGCCCGTTTCGCTCACGATCTTATCCAGGTGCTCCGGTAAAAAGTTGCTGACGCCGATCGAACGCACGTAGCCGCGCTTTTTCGCTTCGATCATGGCCTGCCAGGCTTCGACGTATTTGCCCTGCTTCGGGTTCGGCCAATGGATGATGTACAAATCGAAATAGTCGAGCCCTGTCCGCAGCAGCGATTCTTCGATGGTGACCAGCGCTTTGTCGTAAGCATGATGGCGCCCCGGCAGCTTCGAGCAGATCCGCAGCTGGTCGCGGGGCACGGAAGCTTCGCGCACCGCCCTGCCAACCGCACCTTCGTTTTCATAGTTAAAAGCCGAATCGATCAGCCGATAGCCCGACTCGATGCCGCTTTTGATCGACTCCGCGCCCGCAAAACCGTTCATGGAATACGTGCCGAGGCCGATCGCCGGAATCTCGAGTCCGTCATTCAATTGGATGTTCGGAATATTCGTTGTCATAGGAAAAAGCCCTCCTCTCGTATGATTCTACGATAGCATTTTCGATGAGCCGGAGCAAAATCCGCGGTTGACTTGGCAGGAAAATGGATTTACTATTGGTTCAACGAACGTTTAGTGAAATGAGGACATGTTTATGGAATCCAAACAAACCGGAAAACGCATGACCAGCCGGGACCTTCAAGCCGCTCAGCGCAAGCAGCAGATCCTTCAAGCGGCCAAACGGCTTTTTGCGGAAAAAGGGTATCACGCCGTGTCCATGCGGGAGCTGAACAAAGCAATCGGCATGGCGGACGCGTTGACGTACCACTATTTCCCCGGCGGAAAATTCGAAATTTTGACCACCGTGCTGCAAACGGCGCAGGAAGAACGGATCGGCGGCATCGTGCTTGTTTTCCGAGAGATTTTCGCGAAAACCGATCTTCCCCTGACTGATGCGCTTGCCGAACTGATTACAGGGTTGGCGCAAAAACTCACGGAAGACCAAGCTTATTTTCAAATTCTGATCCGCGAGCGCTCGCTGTTGAACGACGAACAAAAAGAAGCGCTCGACGGCCTGACCACCCTTCCGTTCGAAGCGATGTCGGGCTATCTGTCGCGGCGCGCGGAACAAGGCGAGATTCGGCACATGGATTTCTCGCTCGCTTCCTCGCAGTTTTTGGCGCATATCGTGTTCACGATCATTCAGAAGCTGCTGAGGAACGCCGAGTTGGAGCCGTCCGAAGCGATCAAGCTATCCGAGTTCTATGCGGAGCTATGGGCGAAATAAACCGACGGCAAGCAGCAAGCAAAAAGGAAAAAAGGAACAGGCACTTCGGTGCTCCTTTTTTTCGAAATTTAACTCAACGAACGTTCAGTTAATGAAATGATCCATAAGGAGGAACAATCATGCAGGAGATCATTCGCACGGAATCCCTGACCAAACGATACGGGGACTATTCAGTTTTGCAGGATATATCGCTGAATGTGTATCGGGGAGAAATTTACGGCTTTTTGGGTCTGAACGGAGCCGGAAAAACAACCACGATCCGCATGCTGCTGGGCATGATCGCGCCGACTTCCGGCGAAGCGCATATCAACGGACAACGCGTGCTCGGAGCCAAAGCTGATCTGTGGCAGCAGGTCGGGTACATGGTCGAGACGCCGTACGCGTACCCGAATTTCACGGTGCGGGAAAATCTGAGACTGATCGCCAAACTTCGCGGACTGCCGGAAAAACAATCGACCGAAGCGGTCATGGACCGATTGCAGCTTGCCCGTTACGCCGATACCAAAGCCAAAAACCTCTCGCTCGGCAACGCCCAGAAACTCGGTCTCGCCAAAGCGATGATCCATAACCCTTCCGTTCTCATTCTCGACGAACCGACCAATGCGCTGGACCCGGCAGGCATCGTGCAGATCCGGGAACTGCTGCGGCATTTGGCCAAGGAAGAAGGCGTAACCGTGTTTATTTCCAGCCATATTTTAGAGGAAATGTCCAAGCTGGCATCCCGGATCGGCATCATCCACGGCGGCACGCTGCTTGAGGAGATCAGCTCGCAGCAATTCGAACAGCTCCGGCGCAAGCGCCTGTCGGTGAAGGTTCGGGAAAAAGAAGAAATAGCAAGCGAGCTGCTGCGGCAATCCGGTTACGCAATACAACTCGCGGATGATGGTACGATCGAGATTTCGGACGAATCCGCGATCCGGCAGCCCGAACTTATAGCCAAGCTGCTGGTCGGCGCGGATCTTCCGTTGGCGGAGCTGACCGTGAACGAAGAAGGTCTGGAATCGTACTTTTTGCAGCGGGTGGGCCAATGATGTTTATTAAAAGGAGGGCTTCGCAATGAGATCGCTATGGAATGCCGTGTACGTCGAAAATCGAAAATTAAGCCGTTCGCCGGTACTGTGGGGGATGCTGGTCTTTCTGTTGTTCGTCACCGGCATCCGTTCCGGCGGGGCGGATTGGAACGAGCATTTGGGCAATATGACGTTTTTGTTCGCTTCCGTCTTCGGCCTGATGGGCTTCGGCACGATGACCGCTTGGGTGTTCGGACGGGAGTACGCGGACCGCACAGTGAAGGACCTGCTGGCGCTGCCGGTCTCCCGCACCACAATCGTAATCGCCAAAGGCTTCGTAATCATAGGTTGGTGCTTGGTCGCGACGCTTACGATCTTCGGCTTCTCGCTGCTGCTCGGCCTGCTGATCGGCGTGCCCGGCTTGTCTTGGCGCATTATCGCCGATCAGCTCGGCGGGCTGCTGCTTATTGCCGCGTTCCATCTGCTGCTTTGCTCGCCGGTCGCGCTGCTGGCCAGCATCTCGCGCGGGTACCTGGTTCCGATCGCGTACGCTTTTACCACGCTGATGGTCGCTTTGACCGCCGGACCGACCGCGCTCGGAGCCTATTTGCCTTGGTCGATCCCGGCGCTGCATCTGTCGATGAGCGATTCCTCGGCTTCGGCTTTTCCGCTCGGAACAGCCAGTTACGCGATTCTGATTCTTCTGTTCGGGATCGGGGCGCTCGGTACGATGTCTTGGTGGAAAAGGGCCGACCAGCGGTAAGCGGCGGGTCTTGCTTTGAAAGGTAGATCGACCGTAACAGTGCATAAAACGGTCGCAACAAAACGAGCCGACGGAATTTCTTCCGCGGCTCGGTTTTGTTGTTGTTTGTTTTTTTACAGAGATATGAATGCAGCATCTATTCGATCCTCTGCTGACCCGTCCTATTCTTCATCCAACGTCGGCACCGCGGTGAAAAATACGTCGTACAGATCCCAGTCGAACTGTCTCCGCACGTACGTCTCGATCTCCCGCAGCTGCTCCTCGCTCGTATATTCCAAGCAAGGTCTGCCTTCGCTCCACAGTGTGCGGCAGACGAAATTTTTCGTTACCTGCTCGATCACGACGTCCTGCGGAACGTTTTTGCGGCTTGCGCTTAAACTCATGCGAACGAACTCCTTTTTACTTCACGTCATCCAGGCAAACGGCGCCGTGCGCGCGAACCTGAATTTCCAACGACTCCGTGCCCAGCGTGCTTTGGATCAGGTCTTGATAGACTTTCACGGCATCTTGAGGCAGAATCGCCAGAATGACGCCGGCAAAGCCTCCTCCGTGAACGCGGCAAGCGCCTTTTCCGAGCTGCTTGATGTAACGTTCCGTAATCGCCAACGCGATCGCTACTTCCTGCTGACGGGTCACGGACGGGCGGTATACGTTTTGCAGCCATTTCCACGACGAATTGCCGGATTCCGTAATCAGCGGAAGGAACGCCTGAAGGTCATTGTTGCGCAGCGCTTCCAATTGGCCGTCTACCCGATCGTTTTCTTCGAAGAAATGCAGCGCGCGCAATACGGCACGGTCGCCCGCTTTTTCGCGGATTTCCGGCAGGCGGGCGTACAGTTCGTCCGGCGACGTGCCGCGGCAGTATTTCGTGCCGAGCAGCTCGGCCACGGCGAACATCTCCTCCGGCACGGCTGCGTAATCTTCCGTCAGATCCGCATGGTTGCCGCCGGTATTAACGATGACGAGCGCATATCCGTCCTGGTCGAAGCGGTACGTGACCGGCTCGATATGCGGCTCCTCCGGGTTTTCGAAGTCGATGGAAATCAGGCCGCCGTGCGCGCACGCGATCTGATCCAGCAGGCCGGATGGCTTGTTCCAGAACTTGTTTTCCGCGTATTTGCCGATCTTGCCCATCTCGACCGCGTTCAGTGTTCCTTCATTATAAAAGGTGTTGAGGATCGTGCAGATCAGCATCTCGAACGACGCCGACGAGCTGAGGCCCGACGCGCTGTAAACATTGCTGGATACGTACGCGTTGAAACCGCCGATCCGGTAGCCTTTTTCCGCAAAACCGGAAGCGATGCCGCGAATCAGGCCCGCCGTTCCGTCGTCTTCGGCGCTGATGTCCAATTGGTCGAGATTGATCGAATACTGCTTCTCGTAGCCTTCCGAGCGCAGCGTGATGACATTTTCTTCGACTTTGGCCGCGGCGGCGATGGTGTCGAGGTCGATGCTGCCGGTCAGCACTTTTCCGTGGTTATGATCCGTATGGTTGCCGCCGATCTCCGTCCGTCCCGGCGCGCTGAACAGTTTGACCTGCTCGGCTCCGTAAGTTTGCGCGTAAGCGTCCAGCACGTTTTGGTAACGCGCCGTTTGCTCGGAAAGCTGAGCTTCGCCGTACAGTAGGGTCAAAGCGGAGCGGATTTCAGGCGTTTCGAGAAAAGTTGAGTTAAATTCATTCGTCATTGCAAAATTCCTCCTGGATAAAGGGGTATGTCGAGCCTATAGAGCTACCTTATCAATATGCCACATTTTTGTATACGCATACAGGGCATAGAGTCAATATCCGGGATAGGTTTGCAAACTTTTTCGCGAAGTTGTCGATTATTTCAGCTTGGCGTTCAGCTCGTCGGCTTGTTTGCGGCTTTCGATTCGGGCGTAGACGTAAAAGCCGAGCGTATGCAGCACGAGCGACAGGATTACCATCCCCCACAGCCAAGGAAGAAGCAGATCGTACAGTTCTTTTGAAAAGAGCAGGATTCCCAGCATGGCTCCCCCGATCGACAGCAACGACGAGATCGCGATGTTCCACAGCGGTTTGAGCGTCAGATGGTTCCACAACGCGTCGTACATCACCCCGAACAGCGCGGCGCAGATGGCGGCGATGCCGACGACGTTCCAGAGGTAGCCGATCCCGACCGTTTCTCCCCGATAAAAGAACGTGAGCAGCAAAACGATCCAAAGCAGCGACATCGTGAAGACTTGGAAAAACGATTGGCGAAGTTGAACGATCATGTGAAATTCCTCCTGAATTGTTGGATGTAAAAGCGGCTGACCGTGTGGCGGGAGCCGTCGGTGAGCGATACTTCGATACGGGCATGGGCGGCGGACGAAAATGCTTGAATATGCGCGGCTCCGACGATCGTGGTGTTGTTAATTCGCAGGAAACGCGGCGGAGCAAAGTCTTCTTCGGCGGCTTTGAGGCGCTTGTTGAGCAGATAGCGTTCTCCGGTGATGAGCGTGACGCCGCACATGCGGTCTTCGGAGACGATTGCGGCGATCTGCGTCGGTGAGACTTGGACGACGCGGTCGTTAGCGGCGTTGATGAGTCCGACTTTTTCCTCCGCTTGTTGAAGGGCTTGGCGGATCGGCGTCCAGCGCGAGCGTTCTTCGGGATGGGTGACGACTTTGGCCGTGCCGGGCGCAAGCGCCTCGTCGGCTTCGAATATGAATTTCATGCCGGGGCTCCTTTCTGGTTTATGGGTTAATGGTAACGCGGACAAAGGGATAGGGGGAGGATTTTGCGGTTTGTTGCAGGAAAGGGGAAGTCTGTTGCAGGGAAGGGGAAGTCTGTTGCAGGGAAGGGGAAAATCCTATTCGTTATGAAGCATGGCGCTGCGGGGGACATTCGTTAGTTTATGCTTACGAAGTGCCTTTCTTCGAAAGGCTTCAGCTCCTGCACTGAATGTCCCCCTCCGCTATGTGCTTCGGCAAGAAGAGGATATTCCAAAGAAATTATATAAATTAAGAAAGTTCCTTTTCATGAAAGCATCATTCATAGATTAGAACAAAGGCTGGTATTCAGAAATCAGAAAGAAGGCTCGCTGCGCTGCCAAGTCATCACGTATTCAAGTTCGTCTGTCGGTTCGTCGATTTGTTCGGAGCGGATCGAGAAGCCTTGTTTCCGGTAAAAGGCTATCGCGTTTTCGTTGCGGGCGAACACGTTCAGGGTGATCACATCGCGGTTGCTTTTGGCATAGTTCAGCAGAAGTTTGCCGTAACCGCTGCCCTGTCGGGAAGGGTCGATGAATAGGGCGGCGAGGTAGTTGTCGACCATGGCGATGAAGCCGACGACGGAGTCGTTATGTACGCAGATATGAACTTCGGAAGACGGCAGGTATTGCGATTCCATGGCTTGTTTATTGGCTGTCCAGTAGGCTGATTCGATGAAGGAATGAGCCGATAGCGATGCTTCAAGCCAGAGTTGGGCCAGATGCGGGAAATGGTCGGCGGTCGCTTGTCGGATATCGGGTTGAGTTGAAAATTTAGGGTTCATAAGTCATGTCTCTCCTTAACGAGTTGGTTATGAATCAAAAAGGATAGGCATAGAAAAAGACGCCCGCAGGCGCCCTTTATCGATAATTCTGCTTAACTTCAGTTTAAACTATTTCCTTCGAAACGAGTAACCTGACTTTTAAGACTTCAAATCCTCGATCGAATTCACGTCTTCCATATAAGTCGGCACGGCCAATCCCGATTTGACGTCGACCATGTTCGCGCCGAGGTCGTCGAGCTTGGCTTTATACTTTTCCCAATAGTCTTCATGCGTGATCGGCAGCCAGGCGGCTACGATCGCGTCCACGCTGCCGTCGGCGACGCCGATCCACATCGGGCCGATCTCGACCTGCATCATGTTGGCGTTATAGCCCAGTTTTTCATTCAGTACATGAGCGACAACGTTGGTGCTGGCGATCTCGGAATCCCAGGCTACGAACGCGAGCGTGAAGTTGTCTCCCTCCACAGGCTCCAGTCCTTCGATCCATGCGTTCACTTCGGTCTCGTGACTATCCACCCATTCAGCCGCAGCCTGTTCCGGACTTTTCCCATCCTGAATCGCGATCATGACTTCGCCCATATCGTCGGCGGTCCAGTTGAAGCGGTCCAGGAACTCGTAACCCGTCGGGTGATCCGCTTCCAGCCCCAGGCGCGCGATCGTATGAATTTCTTCGGGCTCGCCGTAGGTCTTTTTCGGATCGTCCAGATATTTGAGATCGTAAGTGTTGAACATCCAGTGCGGCGTCCAAGCGGTAATGACGATCGGTTCTTCTTTTTTGTAGGCTTTGTCGAGCGCAGCGGTCATGGCGGCGGACGAACTTTCCGACAGCGTCCAGTCCGACAGCTCGTAATCTTCCATCGCTTGCGCGGTCAAACGCATCAAGCCCGCTCCCGGTTCGGTACCGGTAATCGTATAGTTCAGTCGATCTCCCGCCGTTTGGCTCTCCGCGCTCGTAGTCGGGTTCGAGGACGAACATGCGCCCAACGCTAATACGGCAGCCAGACTGCCCAGAGTCATCCATTTTTTTGTTTTGTTCATCATTTGCAATCCCCTTCGTAACAATCGTTTTTGCGCCGGCTGGTGCTTGTCGATTCCGCGGAATGTTGGACGACATTTGACGAATGATTTTCTTGCATCCATCAAGTTAACAACGGTATATAGGTTAACAAACCTTCGCGAAGATCACAAACTGACATGGAGATTTTGACCGTTTTCTGAAAACGAATGAGAAAAATGGAACTTATTTATTCTTAAATATACTCGCATATACTCTGTTTTTCACAAGAATGATTAAAAAGAGAAAAAAATCTATTTTTTTGGGTTTCATTTTAGTTTCAATATGTTTTTAGAACTGATTTTTCGAAAAAAAGTAGTTTGTTCATTGCGTGTTTCTCCTCTTTTTCTGAAAGTTTTTCATGCAAAAACCCTGATTTCTGAACAGAAACCAGGGTACGATCCCAATAAAAACAACTAACGGTCAGACGAATGTTACGCTTCAAAATACACCTTTATCCAATCTCCGCTTCAATGCTATTTGATTGGCTACCGCTTCGCTTATCCTGCATACCCACGATATCGTGTCCGGTAGGATTTTGGAAAACGCGCAAGCCGAACATAGGCGCTACGGCGAAAATATGATCAAAAATATCCGCCTGTACGGTCTCGTATACCGCCCAAGCCGTATCGCCGCTGAACGCGTAAATCTCCAGCGGAAGCCCGTTGTCTCCCGGTGCCAGCTGTCGTACCATCAGCGTCATATTCTGGTTGATCCCCGGATGATGGCGCAGGTACTGCGTGACGTACTCCCGGAAAACGCCGACGTTCGTCAGCTGCCGCCCGTTCACCGGACTCTCTCTCCGGTTGATCCCGTGCTCCCGGTTATACTCTTCGATTTCGTTCGTTCTTCTTGCCAGATAATCGGACAAATAATGGATCTTTCTGAATTCGGCGATCATGTCTTCCGTACAAAATCCGATGCTGCTCGTATCGATCTGAATGCTTCGCTTGATCCGCCTGCCGCCGGACATCTGCATGCTGCGCCAGTTGCGGAACGAATCCGAAATGAGGGCGTAACTCGGAATCATCGTGATCGTTTTGTCGAAATTCATGACTTTGACCGTGTTCAGCGTAATATCGATGACGTCGCCGTCCGCATTGTAGTTCGGCATCTCGATCCAGTCGCCTACCCGCACCATGTCGTTGGACGAGAGCTGCACGCCGGCGACCAGCCCCAAAATGGAGTCTTTGAATACCAGCATCAGCACCGCCGACAGCGCGCCGAGGCCGCTCAGAATAATCAGGGGATTCTGTCCGATCAAGCCGGCTACGCACAAGATTCCGCCGATGATGAACAGTACGATCTTCATGACCTGGATATAACCCTTGATCGGGCGGATCTTGGAGACTTCGAACGAGCGGTAGATCTCGTCGAACGCGTTAAGCAGCGCATTGACCGCCATGATTGTCACCACGATCATATAGACCGCGGCCAACCGTTCGATCAAGACCTGATACGTCGGGAACGACCAAGCGGAAAAGTAGATAATGATCGCCGGAACGAGATGCGACAGCTTGTGCAGCACGTTTTTCTCCAGCACGATCGCGCCCCACTTATGACGGTCTTTGCGAACGATTCGGGCGATCACGTTCAGCACGATTTTTTTGGTGATCAGGTTGGCAATGACGGAGACCGCGGCGATGAACAGCACCATGATGATGTTGGACAGGTAAGTAACCATCGTGTCGCTCATGCCGTAGCCTTGAAGGTGATTTCTGATAAAGTCCATGATGTCCTCCTAAAGCAATTTGCGTTAGCCTATCATTATACGGAAGAATCGGTTGGGAGGCAAAATCGCACGAAGTTTTATGGAGGATGGGAATAGAAAAAGACACCCGTGAGGGTGTCTGAGGTTGTCGAGAAAGGAGCTTCGACGCGGGAAGCGAGAAGACTGCGAGAGAAATTGCCAGCATAGGCTTCCGAAGTGCATTTCTTCGAAATGCTTCACAAGACGCTGTCTCACTTGGAAAACTGGATTGAAATTTAAGATGTAGTTTTCCAAGTTCAAAGGCGTCTTTCACTGAATTTCTCTCTCCGTCTTCTCGCTTCCAGGTACGTCGAATTTTCTCGACACGTTGAGACACCCGTGAGGGTGTCTTTTTGGCTTTAGAGAAAGGTAGTAACACCTGCTTCCGACGTGTCTTTCTTCGAAAGCCTGCCGTTTGCAGATCGGATGTTACTTGGCCCAGTATTGCTTCGCGATTTTTTGGCCTTGATCGATCTTCGCCCACTGCTCAGCCTGGCTCAGTTCGTTGCCGCCGTCGCAGGATGCGAAGCCGCATTGGTGGGACAGGAGCAGGCGGTCTTTGTCGATGATGGTGGATGCTTCGTCCAGCAAACGCAGTACGCGCTCTTCGTCGTCGAGGGTGCTCGTTTTGGAAGACAGCAGGCCGAGTACGATCTCGGTGTTTGGCTTGTCTTTGAACACTTCCAGCGCTTCCAGGGAACCTGCGCGCTCGTCGTCCCACTCCAGGAAGAAACGGTCGTATTTCAGCTGCTTCAGGAACAGGTTCGCGATCTTCACGTACGAGCCGCCGCCCATGTTGCGCGAATCGTAGTTGCCGCGGCAGTTGTGCGTCCACATTTTCAGACCCAGCTCGTGCCCGAAGTCGATCACCGTGTTGTTGATGTCGATGAACTCGGCCGCGAGCGCCTGTACCTGCTCCTGGTCGATGTTCTCGCCCGTGTATGGGGAATTCGGGTTATCGTCCGCGAACAGCTCCCATAGGCAGTCGTCGAACTGAAGAATTTCTCCGCCCGCGTCCGCGAAGTCTTGAACGAACTCTTTGTACGCTTTGACGAGTCCGGCTTTCAGCTCTTTTGCATCTTTGTAGACGGAATCCGTGCCGCCGATATTGTCCGACCACGACAGTTCGCCGAAGATGTGGGACGGGGATGGTACGCAGAGCTTGGTCTCGCGATCACCCGCGCTGTCTTTAAGCTGTTTGAACGATTTGATAAAGTGGTGGTTTTTGCCGCTCAGCTCGCCCGTGATACGCAGCCCGATGTCTTTGCGCGTCTCGTATTTGGAGCTGCCGTCCGTGTCGCGGAAGAAGTAGCCGTGATCCGCGATGTAACGGTCGATCCCGTCAAAGCCCCATACGAAGTCGAGGTGCCACATGGATTTCGAGTACTCGCCGTCGGTGATGATCGAGAGGTCGTGTTTGATTTGGTCCTGCACGACGGAGTCGATCGCATGGGCTTCGCACTGCTCGTAGCCTTCGAATTCTTGGTAGAACGGGTACTGGATATCGTCGCGGTGTTCGATTTGCGTTTTATATTTGAGAAGATCGTCCGGGCGCAGTAAGCTGCCTACGATTTGAAATTTATCGGTCATGGGGGTGTGCCTCCTTGGGTAGTTGCGTATTTGTAAGTGTATGTGATCGGATAGAATCGAAACGATTGAATGCACTTCATTGTAGCATCGTTGTGGGCGGAGGTGAGTAGACGAAGAAGGTATGGCTGGTTATAGGGGGAGGGTATAAGGCAAAAAAAGACCGTCGAACATCGAAATGCTCGCGGCCTGTTTGTCCTCGGATATATGAAAAAGCGAGGGGAACGAAATTTCAGTCAGAGGATTAAAGACTTGACCGAGCTATGCGAGATATCGCGGTAGATCGGATATTCCTCCGGCGCCTCTTTCAAACGAATTTTTGCAGACGTATTTTAGCTATTTGATTTGCGCTTTTTCGGTCACATGCCTTCCAATCTATTTCTCCAGATATTCCTCTTCAATATCCAGACTGTCGGGATGTAAGTCTAAATCTGTCGCGACATCTCGGACGGAACGATAAAATTTGTTTCGATCGATCCGACTCGTCAGTTCTGTTTCGTACTCGTCTTCATCGTACGCATATACAGCGGATACTTGAAAACTTTCTGCATTTCCGGAATTTTGGGCTCCGTCGTAGTCGGTCTGAATCACCATTCGCATAATCGCGCTCACGGCAAGAACTCCTTTCGCTGGGATCTGTATTGGGGATTTGTTTATGCGGTAGTTAGACGAGCTTGTACAGGGAATGGTTACATTAAGATTTATGAAATTTGATTGAGAGGATTTACGGTCCTTTTTCTGTTTGCATCTCTTTGGAACACGATTATTTCCAAAGACTCGGCCGCGAAGAAATCAAATACAAAAATGACCACCAATCGGTGGCCGCTTCTGATCGTACATATGGAGGCGAGGGGAGTCGAACCCCTGTCCGAAGATAACGCAATATAGGCTTCTACGGGTGTAGTCACAGTTTTGATGTCACCCGAGCGGCGCCCCGTAACCGGCTCCGCGTTGGGTCAGCCTGATTGTCTTCTTCCGTCTACCCCCAGGCGGAGACTAGACGGCGTATCCCACTGTCAACGATGGCCTGTATATGGTTCTCCGCTTTCAATATACGTTTTGACAAATTCAAAAGCATCTCTCAAGCACCTGACATCCCAATTATCACAACGATTCTTTCTATTTTCCGGATCATAATGATGATGGTGCGGTTCTGAATTCACACGATATTCTTCTGGCGTATCCGGGTCATCGTGAGGCTCATTTCCCCAAGATGTGATATGGTGCAGTTGTATACCTTGCTTGGGCACGATAATCATCCATCGGTACTCGTACTTCGAAACATATCCGTTATCATCATACTTCTCGTAAGCTCTTAATCCCGTTATTCCGTGAATAGGATGAACTTTTAGCGGAAAAATAACCAGTAGTGATTTTCGATTACGTTTATAACTTCCATAGATTGATTCTCTGTCTTTAAAGCCTGTATGGTTTTCTAAAAGAGATCCAAAATCCTCTAAAATTTCATTAAGATCTGCGGGCAGAAGAAGCGTATCGTTGTCTGTATACTTCAAATGCCTTTCTCCCCTCCCGCAATTTTAATGATCTCGTCCATTTCTTCAGTAAGGTCTTTCCAACGATATAAATCAATCGGGTCTTCTAATTCGCTTTCATGAATACCAAATGCTTCTGCATACGTTTTTTTACCGTACTTCAACTGAAATTCGGTAATCTCTTGGTTGATGTCTGCCAAACGTTCTCCAGGTGTTTGTTCCAGCATTTTTTTCTTTTGGTAATTCATTTGCATGCGGATAGAGTAAACAGGGTCCCGCATCAATTCAACGGCATGTTTTGGAATTTTATTTTGAGATCCATTATCCATGCATTCCAAACCTTGCTTGATATATTTGTTTAAAGTGACTTTGGAAATACCTAATATCGCAGACGCATCTTTGGGCTTAAGCAAATAATCCTCATGATAGATAAACTCGATGGACGTTCCACCAAGATCATAATACCAAGTTTCAAAATCGACCTTGGTTTTTCCAAAGTCCAAATCATTTGCCGGGAAATGCAGGGCAGGCAAACGTTCCAACCACTTTAAGAGATTTTTCTTATGTTTAGAAGAGAACAAATATTCATCCGTGTATTTGAATTCTTCATTACTTATTTTGATTCCAACGAGTTTATCAGAGAAAAGAGTCGATAATAAAGCGAGTATTTTAGTGAAAATATAATCCGTTTCTTTCTCAATATATAATTCGTTTTTTTGTTCAAAAGCTAATTCAATCTGATGATGCGAATACTCATATATGCCTTTGCTCATATGGATCATCTCCTTATTTTTATTGTATCGTGTATTTTCGTTTTTTCAATATCAAAAGTTAATGTTTATTGAAAAATATTAACTTAGATTATTTATTCTTGCTCTATTCCTCTTTTCTGAAACTCTTTTATACATACAGAAAAGACCGCCCTCTCAGGCGGTCTCACTGATCGTACATATGGAGGCGAGGGACGTCGAACCCCTGTCCGAAGATAAGTGACATAGCCTAGCTTCGCTAGATGTAGTCAAGGTTTTGGTGTCACCCGAGTGTCAGTATGGAGCCAGAACAGGAATAGCCCAAGCAGGCGCAAAGTCGCCACGGTAAACCAAGTGACCTTGCATAATTTCCGCTACGATCAAAGGTTCGTGTGTATTATCAATAATAATGATTTGATCCGCAAGAGTTAGAGCAGGTGTAAGGTTCCTCAAAGACTCCCCGTACCGATAACGGATATCTTCTTCAGCAATCCAATGACCGCCTTGCTCTACACGAGAAGCGACGCGATCAATATGCATTTGGACATCTTGAAGGCCAATATAGTACAGGACAACTTTGTAATTTCTCTGCTTGGCGATTTCCATATGTTTCAGAACGAATGAGCCAGACAATGTTGTTTCTACAGCGAAGTTCTCGCCATTTTTGATGAGCGCTCGAATTCTTTTCACCGCTTCTCTTCCAGCAGACAAGTCGGCACTTCGCGGATTATCCGGCTTTAGCTCTCTTGCAATCTGATCCGGATCAACCAGTTCACCGAGCCATTTTTTCATTTGCATACTGAGCGTACTTTTTCCTGCTCCATTCGTTCCGGCAAATACGGTCATAATGGGTTGAATTTCACTCATGATATTCGTATTCTTGACGTTTCCCAGTAGCATCGAATCTAATTTCAAATTGCTTACCTTCTGCATCCTCACGAATACGTTTGTTGTTCTTGATATAGTAAATAGAGGCACCTGATTCTTTAGCTTGCTTCCGTGCATATTGATTTGCCTTTTTTAAGATTTCTTGGAGCTGTTCTCGATTTTCTAACATCTTGAATCCCCCAATCTAAAATGTACTTTATTATATCATAAACGAAAAACCATCAACCGGATTGTGGTTGATGGTTTTGGGCTGTACGTATGGAGGCGAGGGGAGTCGAACCCCTGTCCGAAGATAACGCAACATAGGCTTCTACGGGTGTAGTCACAGTTTTGATGTCACCCTAGGAACTCCCCGTAACCGGATTCCCTTCGGGTCAGCCTGATTGTCTTCTTCCGTTTACCCCCAGGCGGAGACTAACCGGCGTATCCCACTATAGGTTGGGCCCTCATCCCGGCACATGGGCGATGCTGAGCGAGAGCACGATTCACAGTTTCTTAGGCTTTAAGCATTTTGGTATTCGCCTTTTTCGCTGTAACGATAATCAATTACATTTGGATCATTTTGTAACTTTTCTATATTTTCTTCTGAAATTTCGATTCCAACAGTATTCATAAATTTAGAAACATAAATAACTTGAGAAAATTCCTTAAGTCTAAGAACTTTGGTTTTGTCCTGTACTTTGAGAATAAGATTCTTCATTTGAAACCACCTCCACAAGTTGTTCGAGATTTAGCATACCTAAACCCTGCTGGTTAATAGGAGCCCCTAAATCCTCTATAGTGTTATACATGTAGTCAACAACTTTGGCACTAGAACCCACCCTTGTTGTCATGGCTCCTATAATCCCAGTTATAACAGGAGCTGCAAATGATGTCCCACTCAGTTTGCTTCCATCAATATAAGTTGTACCAGGAGCAATCAAATTAGGCTTTTGTCCACCCACTCGTCCAAAGCTTGAATAGTCAGCTACTTTTTTATCTTTATCAACTGCTCCTACAGTCACAGCATTTGAGGCAACTCCAGGGCAATAAATACTGTCTTCTTTATTATTTTCATTTCCAGCCGCTATAACTATTGTTGACCTTGTATTAATAACAATTTCATTTATGAGTTTGCATAGATCGCATTTTGTTGGATTACAACGACGCTTAAAACTAGCAGAAATATTTATTACATCTACTGCTTTATCTGCCGCCCATTCTAGTGCATTCATCAGTGCGATTTCCTCAGGTTTAGGAGAACCTATTTTGGCTGAATAAAGAGTACTTCCCTTCGCAAAATGCTTTATAATTCGCATAACATTTGCACCATGATTAATCGAATCAGTTGGATTAGTGTTAGTGTAATCGATAAATTCAGCATCGATTTCAGGAGCCCTACCCGAGTCTAATATTGCGATTCGTGAGTTCCAACCTACGTATTGTTTATTAATTAGTTTACTTTTTTTTAGAGGAGGCTCAAATGTCAGAACTGCTAAGTACTCTGCTTCTTGGTATTCTCCGGTGATTTCCTCACGGATATTTTCAATAAAATCTAACTCACTTATTTGTTGAGGAAAGTTTGTTTCTATGCCTAACAAAGGAAGGAATTTAGATTCATACAAAATCTCTCCTAAGACATTTAAATCTCTTCTTTCTTCATCGGAAAGTCTACTTGAAAGATTGACAACATATCGCATAACTTTTCCCCCAACTTCAAATAATCACTAGAAATAATTCTCACTTTATCTTTAATTACCCAAATCAATTATATCAAATCTCACTTCCCAAAAACGTTTACTTCGCGTCTTTAAAAAGGAGTGTAATTTTTTTGGCTCAAGCCAAAAAAATTACACTCCTTTTTAAAGACTTGATATTGTATATTATATATGAATAAAAGGGAGAAGTTTTTTGCTATATACGTGATTTTTTTTGGAGATAGAACTACAATTATTCTCAGATATATTAAGGTGGAGTGTGAAGAATGAAGAGAAAACAAAACTTTTTCTTAAAAGATAGTGACGAAAAAAACCAAATTTTCGATAAATTACGTGATGATTTCGGTATATGGAAAAGAAACGTGCAAGAAATGAATAAGCCGTTCTTCGCTATTCATACTGACTTCAAACAACTTTTTTTAAAAGATATTAGTGGCGGAGCATTAAAACTCTATATATATTTAGGATTTCATGCGAAATATTATACAGGAGAACTTTGGCATACAAACGAAGAAATCTCTTCTTTTTTTGAAAAAGATCAAAGAACTATTACTACTTGGTTCAAAGAACTAGAAGAAATAGGTCTGATATTTCGTGAACAAAAAGGATTTAGAATGAAAGCAAACACATTTTTGAGGCCTTACGGTTTCTCCTTCCATGAAGCCAGCTATTTTCCTGATACGAAAAATCCTCATAATCAAATCATACAACAAATTGAAACCAGTATTGCATTAAAGTTAGAACTTCAGTTTGTACTAATCGCAAACTTCTCTTTAAAGGAGTTTACAATTATTACAATTTATAAAATAGGTGAGGTTTACGAATGTTTTTACTTTTTAAACTTCTATGAATCCCATATGAAAAGTTTACGTACGTCTTTAAAAAATTTAGAAATAAAATTTGATAATATAGATATAGATAGTCCTTTATCTTCTTCTAAAAATTTGCATCAAAGCTTGTATAATACTATCCTAAAATATTTAGAAGATAGCTTTTAAAACACTTGAAGTTTACAGGGGGATTTCTCCCCCTGACTTTTCAAATAAGTAAAGTATAAATGCTCTTCTGATAAATCCCCAAAAAAGTAAATGTACTTATTTAAACTCCTGCTATACCATCCCGCACCTCTTGGTGATAGGGCTTCTCTTTTCCACTTCTACAAAAATCCAACCTCTGCTTTCAAACTCGTGACTTGCTGAATCGAAGATGATGCCGATTACCCATCAACAACCACAATCGCGTTGTACGCAATTTTTTGGTTACGATCTCTTCAATACGTTCTTTGAATGATTACTACTTATACAAATCGATTTCAAAAAGCATGCTATTATAGAACAGCAACAACGACTTTCTGGTATAGCAATTGCTGTTCACCCCACAATTCAACTGTCATATACACATGTTTTGTCTCCCGATGCACCGTAACTTCAGACACAAACTTCTTCACATACTCATTCATCAACTGCGGATTCTGCACCTCATCATCCAGAATTCCAATCATCACTCGAATATCATGCATCAGTGACTTCAATGTTTCTTCTGATAGTTCCAATTCACTATACGATTCTCTGATCTTGTCCAACTCACCTTGTTTAACAACTAGATCTCCTTTCAAATCCTCCAACATATCTACGTAGTACGCCTTTCCAACGCCGCTTTTGAGTTCTCCTTCAAGTTGAGTAATACGGCGATCCAAATAGGCGACCTCCGATTCCACGTTGTTTTTCTCAATCCAAACATGTCTGTAGGAATCGCTATGATACTTCCGAATCTCTTCTTCAAGTTGATTATCGAATGTAAGACGCAGCAGCACACTTCGCAGCTTATTCGTTACAATTTGCTCAATACGCTCTTTTCTCCAACTTACATACGGACAGAATTCTTTGCCTTTTCGCATATACCCGCCGCAAACGTAATATCTCTGTCCGCCATATTTCTTCGTTGTCGCCGTTGAATTGCCTACCATACGCGATCCGCATTTGTCACAACAAAATACGCCCCTAAGCCAAAACGGAGAACTCTTCTTTATCTGACTGTCCCGATGTATGACTCCACCACCGTTATGACGCTCTTTCGCTTTTTGCTGACAACGATTGAATAAATCTTCATTAATGATGGCTGGATGTGCATTCTCTGTAATAATCCATTCTGAACGATCTCGCCACTTATTGCCTTTCGTTTGATAATCTTGTTTATTCCATATCTTGCGGCCCAGGTATGATTCGTTATGGATCATCGCACGTACCGTTGTCGCTGACCATTTCCCTCCTTTTTGTGTAGGCACCGCCTGATCATTGAGCATGGATGCGATTTTCTTATAACCGACATTCTCATACGCATATTGATGAAACATCCAGCGGATCGTCTCGATTTCTTCACGTGGTCCCAGTACCCAAACCGCTTTCGTTTTCTGATGACCTAAAGCCATGTGTTCCGTACGATAACCATAAGGTGGCGTGCCACCGTTGTTGTACCCCTGCTTTGCATTCTGTGTCATCCCTTTCCGAACTTCGACAGCTAGGTTTGCATTAAAAAACTCCGAGATGACTTCTAACATTCCTTCCAGCAGCATGTCTTGTGGAGTTTCGGACTGCGTTTGTTCTGTGACTGAAATGACTTTGACTCCATGTTGATTGAGCAGAGCTTTGTAGATCACGTGATCGTCACGTTTACGAGAAAAGCGATCAAATTTATGCACGACAACGGCATCAAATGGACGATTCGAGCGTTTAGCCAGAGCAATCATCTTCTGAAATTCTGGGCGGTCATCTGTTTTAGCCGATCTCCCTTTTTCGATAAATTGATGCGTGATTGTCCACTCTTTCTCCAAACAATATTGTTGAATCGCTTTAACTTGTGCCGGAATAGACAGCTCTTTCTCTGCCTGGCGATCTGACGATACTCTTGCATAAATGGCTACCTTCATTGAAATCTCTCCCTATGCTTAAATTTGGGCATAAAAAAAGCAGGTACACCGTGATGGTGTACCTGCGATCAAACAAGATTATTTGGTTTTCCGCTGCTTTCTCTGCATCAATGAAGATTGTGCTGCATCCCAGAGTTGCTGATCAACGATAACAGGATGGGCATCCTCAGTTATCACCCACTCTGAAATCTCATTTCGTTTACCGTCTGCATCCTTCTTTTTATTCCATACGCGTTGTCCAAGGTAGACCGGATTCGCCAAGATCGAAAGGACTGTGGATGGCGACCAACGTTTACCGGCGATAACAGATTGTCGATTCAACTCACCAGCTATTCTTTTGCCTCCCTGCCCTTCTGCTGCCATTTGAAATATCTGACGAATCAATGCAACCTCATGCTTCGCTCCAAGCTCGTAAATGACCTTTCTGCCGATCTGAGTGTGACGATAGCCAAAGGGTACTCTGCCGCCGCAATGGAAGCCCTGAGCGGCGTTCTCACGCATCCCCTTCAATGTCTCGTGCCGCAAATTGACGTTGTAGAATTCGCTGATGACTTCGAGCATCGACTCCAATAGAAAACCATGTGGAGTGTCTGCTTCAATAGGTTCAGATGCAGATACAACGACAACGCCATGTTTTTTGAGTAAGGCTTTGTAGATTGCATGATCTGCACGACTGCGGCTGAATCGGTCGAACTTGTGGACGACAATAGCTTCAAAAGTTTTATTCGTTTTTTGTGCGATGCCAATCATTTGTTGAAAAGCAGGACGTTCATCTGTTTTTGCGGATCTGGCTTCGTCAACGTATTCTGCAACAATGTTCCATCCGCTTTTATCTGCATGGCGTTGTAACGCTTCTCGTTGTGCGGGAATTGAAAGTTCGCGTTCTGCTTGTTGTTCGGAAGATACGCGAAGATAGGTTACGACATTCATTTGTATGTTCTCCTTGTTTGATGGATTAGACACTTTCGACAACGACAAAATGATGCACGCCGTCAGCTACACTTGAATCACCTCCTTTCAAGGAAATAAAAATTAAATAATTGCAACGCAAAAAAGCCCGATCTTCAGTAGAAGATCAGACTTTTGAGGTCATCAATATTGTTTATTAAGCTATTTGATTAGTGTGTTTGTGTATTGCTTTCCTAATTGATTCAATCGCTCTGTACTTTCATTAAAAGCTTTACTTGGAATCCAGATGTAGAGTTCTTCTGAATCATGCTTTCTGATTGCTTTGTACGCTTGCGATATTGGCGTAAAAGAGGATGCAGTTTCAAGTTTTGAGACCGCTTCTTCAGGATCGACGACAAAATCCATGCCTTCTACCGTTTGCATAATAGAGGCGAGAACAACAGCAGTCTGTTCCCGTGTGTACTTTTGATTAGATCTAGTTTCGAAAATAAGTCTACGATCTCCATTCGTTGCCTTTAAATACGCAACAGTAATGAGTACATACTCATTTTCTTCACACGGATTGCCGCTATCAGTTTCATCTTCATCATCTGCTATAAAGCTATTTGTATGTTGTTCTAATTTTGAATTTCGTGATCGAATTACGATCGGCACATAGTCATCTTCATAAAAATCATCAAAGAAGATATCCATCTGTACATTGAAATCTTTGCTTATTGCACGCAACGTTTTCGAAGGAATATCCTGAGCGTTTTTCTCCAGATGCACAAAATTAGATTGAGATACGCCAATGCGGTTGGCACAACTTTGTCCGCTGTATTCTCTTCCGTATGTCTTCAGCAAGATATTGCGTATATATCTAACTCTTCCACCGATATTCAACGTACTTAACTCCGCGTAATCATTCCAAGTCAATTCGATTGCATTGTCATCATTCATTAGTTTTCTCCTTCAAGTCGTATTATTTTAATCATAACTCAATTAATTTACTTTTCAATATGTATTCAAATTTCAATAATTAGTTGTACAATAGGTTTATTATTTTGATTTTGGCCTGTAATACGTGGGACAAGTGGTCCATTAAAGGGCCTTTAAGGAAGGTGTATACACATGTTCGATACATTAGCTTTAAGGTGTTCGATTCCTGCGATAAGTAAAACCCATTTGGATACAATTGCTTGGGGACGCACTGGGACTAACATTAACCATAACAATATCGCTGATCATACCAGCACCTTTAAAACTCTTCGTCGAAAAAACAATAGCTCAGGTATTCCCTACATTCTATACTCACTCTCTGATAAAGATGCCAGCACCGCATTTATCAAAGTTGAAGTTTCTATACCTAAGTTTCTTTACAACAACAACGTAGATGAACTTAAAGATGCAGATATTGATCTTTTCTGCAAGAAGTTACGCAGATACGTAGCAAAACATTTGAACTTACCTATAAAGTCGATCCCACCAATCCAAACGTGGACAGTTTTAAAACTTCACGCTTGTAAGAATTTTGATGTCGGAGAGCATGTGCAAGAATATCTTCAGCATTATTCGAATTTAAGTCGCTCTAAATACAAAAGGCAATCCTACTACAAGAAAGGAAGCAACGCTGTAGAAACCGTTGTTTGGTCAGCTAAAACTCGTAAAGAAAAGATATATGATAAGTACAGTGAAGTAAAGCAACGCAGTAGAGATATGCATCAACTTAACACTTTGAAGAAAGCCGTTGGCATACTTAGATACGAAGTTGAGTTATCCGCCAAAGAACTTTACCGTCAGAGTAACGGTAAACGTTTAGTACGAGACCTATTAAATCCTCAGGTTGCTCATCATATTTTAAATAAAGGACTTCTCGATTTACAAAGGCAACATGTGATTCTAGCTTCAGATTCAAAGAAAATACATCAAAAAATTAGAGCCGCTGGCCTACCTAAACGACAAGAAAGCTCATTGATCGCGTTCGCATACGAATTAGAAGAATACGGTGAAGCTGAAACAAGAATGAATGAGCCCAAGAGTAGTTTCAAAAGAAAGAATGCTCTTCTAAAAAAGATACTTAAACAAAGCAAGAACGATGACAAGCCACTACCTCATTTAACTTTGGAGCATGATTCAATATTCGACTTCGATGAGCAGGAAATTTTATGGGAAGATTAATATCCAAGAAGCACGCCTATTGCTGGAGGGCTTCTTGGATAAATTCAACTTTCCCACATTGTTCTAAATCAATCCATTCTCCTTCATTGAATAAATCGAATCACCGCCGATGATAACATGATCTAACACCTCAATCGACATCAGCCGCCCGGCTTCCACAAGCAGAGCCGTTACATTCCGATCTTCCTGCGACGGAGTAGGGTCTGTACTCGGATGATTATGAACGCAAACAATCGCGGCCGCTGAACGTTGTATGGCGATTCTGAATACATCCAGTGGCTTCACGATCGCGGCGTTTAGAGAGCCTACAGAGATGGTCTGAGGCGATCCGATCATGACGTTTTTGGTATTCAGTGTCAGGATCAAAAAGTGTTCCTGCGTCAGCCACTTCATCTGAGGAATCAATAAGTCAGCTACATCTTTTGGACTGCGAATGGTGTAACGTTGTCCGTATACAGGTGCATTGATTTTTTGAGTGAGTTGAATCGTTGCCAGAATACGCTGAGCCATTGCTGGCCCAATCCCTTTGATGCGTGTAAGCTCGTGTTCGGATGTATTCATCAATTCCGTGAGCGTAGCGTAGTTTTCAAAAAGAGCGACTACAACGTCCGAGTTCTTCTGCTGACCGATAGCCTTTGCAAACAGTGGGCGGATCATCTGCATTTGTACATTCATGCTCTCTATTCTCCTTTATAATGCAAACAGGGAAGATCAGCGTGATCTCCCCTTGAATGCTTTATATGTTTGGTTTATGATGAAGCCAGCTTATTTACCTCGGTCGCCTTCGTGGGCGGCTTTTTTTTGTTGTGGCAGAATCGTATCTTGTTCATCTACAATGCAAGCTGAAGCGAAATAACAGCTCACAGCACGCCGTTCTCTTGCCGCACGACATACGTAATCAACGTCTCTACGTCCCCGTCATTCAATGCCACGATCTCATACCGGCCACCACCTTTACATACCGAATATACGAAACCCTTCCGCTCGCAATAGCCCAAATACTCCTTCTCCTCGCTTCTTCTCAAAAACTCGAACGTCATCTTCTTTTCCTCCATTTCGTAGTCTTAAAATACCGACAGTTTGCTTGCGTGCCGTTCCATTTCATGTGGAAACTCGCGGCGGAAATAGGCCACCATCCAGCGTGCAGCCGTCTCATCATTTGCTTGGTACTTCCGACGGCAATAGGCATACAACACGATGCCAGCCATGCGGATGTCTCCGTTCACCACCAATTGCCGTAGCAGTTCCTGCATGGCTATAGGCAAGTTTTCTTTCACAGCCATCTGCATTCATCTCCTTTGTGTAAGTGCAGCATCCTCTCACAGCCGCTAATAGGTTCTCTGTCACGCAACGACAAAAAGCCCACTCCATCGTCTGGAAGTAGGCACTTCATTCTTAGGTGTGACTCCTAAGCTTTCACAACACTTTCTGCATTAAGCAAAAAAGCATAAAACACAGCCTTCTTTGCTCTCATTTGCATAACAAAAAAAGGCCCGACTCCTACTGCATCATCAGTAGAAGTCGAGCCTTATAAATAGGGGTGGGGCGTGAAACGGACAGGGTACCCTTACTCTATATAAAGGGCGGTTCCTCGGGAAAATCTATGATTTTTTTGATCTATAGCGACTTCTTATCGCTCGATTCAAATGTATCTACAAACTCTTGTACAACTTTAAGCAGAAAACGAATTTCATGCAGATCGCGATCCGCTAACAACGGAACGAATTGTTCGATTAATTCTTGTTTATCTGCTTCTGCATGATCCGCATAGAGAAAAAGCTCATGTGGTCTTACCTTTAATGCTTTCATGATCTTTTCCAATGATTCCAACGAAATATTACGAATTCCTCGCTCTGTATCGGATAGATACTTTTCGCTCAAACCCGATAACTCCGAAAGTCTTTCCTGAGTAATTCCTCTTGTTTTGCGGATCAATCTAACCTTTTCGCCTACCAATCTCACAAACTCTGATTCCGACATACAATCACCTCTACCTCAAGGGTAGAAGACAGTAAGAAATAGAATAACACCATCATAGTTCATTAAAAGTAAACTTATAAGTGACCTTATGGATATCTTGTAGTAAAATATCCCTGTTGATCGTTATCTTTCAATACAAACTATTCATTTCTAGGGGGAAAGAGGATGTTTAAAAAGCTTCTCAGTATTACGGCTGTATCTGTGGTAGCTGCTACATGTATGACAACAACAACCGCATCCGCAGCACTGCCAACGTACGGTGAAGAATGGCAAGCTGCGGATACAACTCCACAAACCGTTACTTTTGCCGATCTTCCATCCACACACTGGGCCAACACCTACATTGCAGAAATGGTGAATCGTAAAGTGATCAGTGGCTATCCAGACGGAAAATTCAGACCGAACAATACGATTACACGAGCAGAATTTTCCAAGATCATGATTACAGCTTCTGGCGTTACACCGAAGAAAGTGAATTATTCCTCATTCTCTGATATCCCGGCAACCAACTGGGCTTCGCCGTTTATCGAAGCTGTGAAAGACTATATGACAGGATATCGCACCGCGGATAGTTCCTACATTTTCAACCCATCCGCACCTGCAACACGTGAAGACGTAGCTGTTGCATTGGTCAAGCTCAAAGGCTACGACATCAACCGTTTACCGGATCAAAGCACAATTAAAGCCATGTTCCGCGATTACGACGGCATATCCGAGTCTGCAAAAAACTACGTTGCCTTAGCTGTCGAAAACGGGCTCGTATCCGGATTCCAAGATGAAACTTTCCGTCCACAAGCCACGATCACGCGGGCAGAAGCAACGGTCATGCTTTGGCGTGCTTATCAATACGGGAATGACAACAAGCAGATCGGTGACGGACAAAGTACAACAACACCAACGGCTCCATCCACACCCATCTCCACCCCGTCTAATCCAGCCCTATCTACTGACTCGTCTACAACTACACCATCCGCAAAGTTCACCGTAGAAACACTCGTTGGTGGATCAGCAGCAGGAGATATGGATGGCCCTGTACGGACAGCGAAGATCAACAAGATCGACAGCATGGTTGTAGACAAGGATAACAATATCTATTTCCTCGATGCCAGAAATAAAAAGATACGTAAGTTCAATAGCTCTAACGGCACAGTTGAAACTTTTAAAACCATTGATGAAAGCTTCGATTGGGATTACAAAGATGCGGATGGAAATGCCAAACACTACGATTACTCAAGTCTTACTCCGCATAAGCTCGCTTATAATGCAGCCAGCAATAAAGTGTACCTGACCGCTACGGGGAAGGCTAACACTTCTCCAGGCATATTCGTTTACGATATAACCGGTAACGTCAGCGTAGCTGCATACGACCTCAATAGTGCCAATCCACACTACATCAACTTCGTTGCTTTCCCAACTGCGGATACTGTCTTATACGGAAGCAATGATTGGGATGAGTCCTACATGTATGAAGGAAAGCTAAACGGCTCCCAAGTGGACTTGGTTGCAAGTAGCGAAGGCAATGGAGTCATTGATATTTCAGATTCTTCGTATGGATACGCTCCTGTCGCTGCTGCCTATGCAACCGAAAACAACGTTTATGTGTTTGGCCGCAGTAAACTTTATAATCTTCAACTGTTCCCCGTCAAAGCAGAAAAAGTAATCGAATATGATCGGATGGGCTTTAGCAGCGTAGGTACTTACAACAGCAAAATGTATATGACTCAAGTAAACACCGTCTACGAAATGGGAACTGATGAGCAGATGACTACATTCGTCAAAGGTGAGGATTTGGTCTACAACGACGGTACAACGATAAAAGAAATGCAGCAACTCAGTTTTGATACAAACGGCAATATTCTTTTCTACGATCCGAATAGCTATTCCATCCGCAGAATCAATCTGTGATTTGAAATCGAACCATGCAACGAGATCGAATGATGAATGAATCCATACAAAACTCGAAGTGAGGGATACATGTTGGAAATGACAATGATCGCGTTTATATTGAAGATCGTCGGCGGAATTACTCAGCTCTTTAGCATCGTTTATATTATCGTCGCCGCTGTGAGAAGAAAAGGGAAGCATGTACTGATCGGTATCGCGTTGTTGATCATCGCAGGTACACTTCTGTTCATGTCTACAAAGATTCAGGACGACATTCTGCGATATGGTTACGACGATGGAAATGCCTATGCAGCAACGCTTCCAGCAAACAGCATGGCTAGCGGAGAATGATGTATGAGAAAAAGAAAAGCGTGGTTGAATATCGGTTTGTTGATGATTTTGAGTACAGCATTGTCGGCTTGCGGAAGTACAATTGCATCCATCATGTCTTCACCCGCTTTTTCCTCGGATGCAAACACATACGGCGGCATGTATTCGGAATTGAACATTGCTGTCAGGGAAGGCAACTTGGAAGAGGTTCAACGTTTGATAGATCAGGGAGCTTCCCCACATGAAGCCGCAGATTACGGAAGCGGAGCAGATCGTGTAGATGTAGGAAACCTGTCGCTGGCAATCAACTACAACGATGATCCTTTTCCAATGGTACAGTTGTTGCTCGAAAACGGCGTTAATCCTCAAGATGATCCAATGGCATTCAACGATGCGATCGGCACAGAAGATGTAACTCTAGTGCAACTCATGCTGGACTACGGTGCAGATGCAACAAGCGGCTTGCAGATGGCTATAGCCAAAGGCCAGATTCATATGATTCAGACGTTGATACAATACGGAGCTGATCCTAATGCTGGCGTTCACTTGGCGAAATCAATGCTGAATGAGGATGCGTTGATATTGTTGGAGGAGTATGGAGCAATCGTAGAGGATATCCCTCGTGAGCAACTATACCCAGAGGATTATGTTGAAGAGAATGGTACGCTGATTCGATTACGCTGATAGTGAAGGAAAGATTGAAAAAAAGGACAGAGGCGATGAGTACGTCGCTTCTGTCCTTTTTGCATACTTAGCTTAAAAAACTTAGGCCGAAGGCCGGATAGAGTGCTGCATGGTTACAAAATTGAGGAAATGAGAATATATAGAATGATGATCACGTAGATTTTTATCGAAGTAAATAAATATAGAAGTTTAAACATCCAGAAGTGCATGAAAATCCATTTATGATTGGGTTGCAAGAAAAAAACAATCAATATCCTCAAAACTTCACCCAATTCGCATTTATATACAAAAAAAGGTCTACGATTTAACGTAAACCTTTCCTCTTAGCTCTAGCTTTACAGCCTTTTTAGTACAAAATATTATTATTTTCCTATGTGTTTCTTAACCGCTTCATATGTCTTTTTCGCAACTTCGTAGGGGATATCATCCACTTCTACAATGTATCTTGTAACTTCTCCTGACTCAACATCTGTGTCAGAGCTAACCGATGTTAAGCCATCTTCAATTGTAACTGTATTTCCTTCTAAATCTTTAAACGTGGTTGCCATATAATACCACCTCCCTTTAGACAAACTCTATCATACATAGCGAGACATCAACAAGGGGTTTTATTTCTTATAAGACAATTAAAACCAAAAAAATCTAAATACCACTTCGTACTGATTCGTATATATTGAATCCTCCATAATCACAATCAGTGACTGTCACTGGTCACATCAACAGCCATCACTTCAATCCCTTATGTATCAAGCCTTTACAACCGCAATGTACCCCTGGATCATCCACAAAACACAGAAAAGACCACCTTCTCAGGCGGTCTCACTGATGGTACATATGGAGGCGAGGGGAGTCGAACCCCTGTCCGAAGATAACGCAGCATAGGCTTCTACGGGTGTAGTCACGGATTTAATGTCACCCTAGGAACTCCCCGTAACCGGATTCCCTTCGGGTCAGCCTGATTGTCTTCTTCCGTCTACCCCCAGGCGGAGACTAGCCGGCGTATCCCACTATAGGTTGGGCCCTCATCCCGGCACATGGGCGATGCTGAGCGAGAGCACGCATCACAGTTTCTTAGGCTGCGAAAGCGTAGTTGTTTTGTTGTTTGCCATTTAATAGGCTTTAGCGTTAGTAAAGCGGACGCGTCCCCACTACCCGCTACCCATGCCCGAACTACCCCCGTCGAATCCATAAACGCCCCCTGATGGGAAAACCGTCGCCCTCCGAAGATCGAAGCCGGCGTGCATTTTCCGTAAAAGGGAACTTCCGGATTAAAGGGACGTCGCTCAAAGAACCGCAAGGTTCGAAGCACGAGTCGCATTGTCCAAAGTTCACGCAGCCTTTCCCTCCATAAAAGAAAGGACCGCTTATGGGAGAGTGCAGCATTTCCCATAGACTTAGATTATAACATATTTCGCGCTGCAAGGATAGATTACCCGGACTCGCCTTTTGCCAAACAAGAGAGCGAGACCGAATCTATCTCTGACGCGACTTGAGCGCACGTTGGATATCCCGCTGCGCGTCGCGCTTGGCGGCCGTATCGCGTTTGTCGTGCTGCTTTTTACCTTTACCGAGACCGATCAGCAGTTTGGCGTAACCGTTGCGCACGTAGACTTTCAGGGGCACGACCGTGTAACCTTCCTGCTTGGACTGCCCGACCAGCTTGCGGATCTGCACTTTGTGCAGCAGCAGCTTGCGCGTACGCGTCGGATCGGAAGGATTGTTGATATTGCCCTGCTCGAACGGACTAATATGCATATTGTGAATAAACGCCTCACCGCCCCGGATCGTCGCGAACGCGTCCCCGATATTCGCCCGACCTTTGCGCAGCGACTTGATCTCCGTCCCTGTCAGCACTAGCCCCGCCTCGTACGTATCCTCGATGAAGTAATCGTGGGACGCCTTTTTGTTCTGAGCCAGCAGCTTGCCCTGTTCGGTATTCTTCTTCATGTTTCTCACCTCCCGCATCTTCTTCTGGATCTGAAACTACCTAAATTGTAACAAGCTCTCTTTGGAAAAGGCAAGAAAAGCAGCAGCCGGGGAGCATTAGCGAAACGTAACGGATTGAGATGACGCTTAAAGCACCATAATCGGCTCCCGCCGATTCTAACGGATCGCATATCCGTTAAAACACTCAAACCGCCGAATTCCGGCCCAAAATCGTCCGATTCTGCTGTCTAACGGATATACGATCCGTTAGGCCCTGGAACCTGCCTAAAAAAGGCCGCTAACGGACATGCAATCCGTTAGCGGGAAGTTTGCTATTTTTCGGCCGCTGATCGTATGCTCGATCCGCGGCGTCCCCGCTTCGAAGTCGAAGCGGTCAACGTACTAGTTCTTGCCTTTTTTCGGCTTACCGCCCGAGCGGCCTTTGTTCGGCCGCTCGTTACCGTTGCGCGAGAACGTCGCCGTCTCGCCGCCGTAGCCGCCCGTGCCGGAGCCGAAACTGAACCGGCCTTTGCCCGGTTCACGGCTGCTATCCGCGTCGCTGCCGCTTGAACCGCGGCCCGCGCCTTTGCCCGGCGCGCGCCCGTTGTCCGCGCCGCTTCGGCCTTCGGCACCGCCGTTCCCGCCGCCTGCGCGGCTCGAACGGCCTTTCCGACCGCCGGCAGCGCCAGGCGGCCGATTGCTCCACTCGCCAGCTTCGCTCGGCGAGCCGTTAAACGCATCTCCGCCGCTTTGCCCGGCTTCGATATGAATGCCGCCGCCTTTACGCTTGCCGCGAGGCGACTTTCCGGCTTCGCCGCCCGGCGCGACCGTGTCCGCGCCGCTTTTGCTTCCGGCTGCCGCGCTGCCGCCCGCGCCTGCACCTTGCCGTTCGGCCGCTACGCCGCCGAACGCCCAACCGCTATTCGCGCCGTTAGCGTCTCCGCCTTTGCGTCGGCGCGGAGCGCTTTGCGGCTCCGCTCCGGTCGCGGCTTCGCCGCCGCGCTTGCCTTTGCGCTTGCGGCCTGCGCTTTCGACGCCTTCGGCTTGCGGCGCCGCAGCCGCGCCGGCTTCGCCCGCGCCGCCTTTACGCTTCCGCTTGCGACCGCCGACCGGCGAACCGCTCTCTCCGCTTTGCGCTTGCGGAACGCCCGCAGCCGCGACGACGTCGCCGTTTCCGCCTTTGCGCTTGCGCTTCCGTTTGCCGGAAGTCTGCGCCGATCCCGTCTCCGAATTTCCGGCGCTTGCTCCGGCAGCAGGAGCTGCTCCCGACGCGTCATTCGGACGGAACACTTCCGGTCGCTTCTTCTTGTCCTTTTTCTTGCCCTTGCCTTTATCCTTGCCGAACTTCTCTTTGCCGGTCTTGTCGCCGCGAGGACCGCGCTTGAACGCGTCGCTGCTTCCTCCGCCGTCGCGACGGCGACCGCCGCCTCCGCGGTTGTTGCTCTTTTTCATGTCGACCAGCTCGAAATCGATCGTATGCTCTTCCATGCTCACCTTCGCCACGCGGATCTCGACCACGTCGCCGATCCGGAACGTGCGCGACGTGCGCTCGCCGATCAGGGTCAGGCGCGATTCGTCGTAGTGGTAATAGTCGTCGGTCAGATTGCTGATATGGATCAGGCCCTCGATCGTGTTTTCCAGCTCGATGAACAAACCGAAGCTGGTCACGCTGCCGATTACGCCTTCGAACACTTCCCCGACTTTGTCCATCATATACTCGGCTTTTTTCAACTGAGCCGTATCGCGTTCCGCATCGACGGCCACGCGCTCGCGAATCGACGACTGCTGCGCGTAATCCGACATGCGGGCCGCCAATTGCTCTTCGCGCTGCTGGGTCAGTTTGCCTCCGTTTTCCGCCATCTCCCCGATCACCCGGTGAATGACCAAGTCGGGATAACGACGGATCGGAGACGTAAAGTGCGTGTAATACTCGGCAGCCAGACCAAAGTGACCCAGATTCACCGAATCGTACTTCGCCTGCTTCATCGAACGGAGCAGCAATGTGCTGATCGCTTTTTGCTCGGGCGTATCTTGCACGTCGTCCAGCAGCGATTGCAGCTCTTTCGGCTGAATCGTGCCTCCGCGCGTGCCTTTGACCTGATGCCCCAGATTGGCCGCGAATGCCGCGAACAGCTCCAGCTTTTCCTGATCCGGGTCTTCGTGAATGCGGTACAGGAACGGTACTTTGGCTTTGCTGAAATGCTCGGCCACCGTCTCGTTCGCCGCCAGCATGAACTCTTCGATCAGACGCTCGGCCACTGAACGCTCGCGCGTCACGATATCGATCGCTTTGCCTTGGTCGTCGAGCAGAACTTTCGCTTCTTCGAAGTCGAAGTCCACCGCTCCGCGCTTCATGCGGCGGGCGTTCAGCTTCAGCGACAGATCGCGCATCGTGCGGAACGTGTCGACCAGATAGCCGTAACGCTCCATCAGCTCGGGATCTTCTTCCTCCAGAATGAGGCGCACGTTTTTGTACGTCATGCGTTCGACCGTCTTGATCACGCTTTTGAAAATGTCGTAACGAACCACCTTCATCGACGCGTCGAATTCCATTTCGCACGACAGCGTCAGACGGTCCACGCGCGGATTCAAGCTGCAAATGCCGTTGGACAGACGCGGCGGCAGCATCGGAATGACACGATCGACCAAATACACGCTGCTGCCCCGATTATAGGCTTCCTGGTCGAGCGCAGATCCTTCCGGCACATAATAGCCAACGTCCGCGATATGCACGCCCAGCACGTAGTTGCCGTTTTCCAGGCGTTCCACGTTGACCGCATCGTCCAAGTCTTTGGCGTCTTCGCCGTCGATCGTGACGATCTGCTTACCGCGCAGGTCGCGACGGCCTTGGCTGGTGATCTCTTCTTCCGTGATGCTTTCCGGCGCCGCTTCGGCTTCCGCGATCACTTCGTCCGGGAACGACTCCGGCAGTTGGTGCTTGCGGATGATGGAGAGAATATCGACGCCCGGATCGCTGTTGTACCCGAGCACCTCGATCACTTCGCCTTGCGCAGCCGCCCGGCCGTCCGGATACGAAATGATGTGCACGACGACTTTTTGCCCGTTGATCGCCCCGCCTGCGCGTCCGGCCGGGATAAAGATGTCGCGCGTGATCCGTTTGTCGTCCGGTAGTACGAAACCGAACGATTCCTCGTCCTGATACGTGCCGACGATCTGCGTAACCGCCCGTTTCAAGATCCGCACGACTTCGCCTTCCATCCGTCCGTTGGAGGAGCGGCGGGACGCGATGCGAATCAGCACCGTATCGCCGTTCATCGCGCTCAACATATCGTTCGCGTTGATATAGACGTCGGCATGATTGCGATCCTCGGGGATGAGGAATCCGAATCCTTTCGCATGCGTTTGCAGTCTTCCGCGCAGCAGGTCCATCCGTTCGGGTACGCCATAGCGCTGGGTACGCGTCAGCACAACCTCGCCCGCTTCTTCAAGCGCGTTCAACATATTCATAAATTCCCGGAAAACTTCCGCATCCTCGATGCCGAAATGTTGTTCCAGCTCCTGATACGTCATTGGCTTGTAGGCGTCTTCGCGCATAAAGCCCAGCAGCATCTCTTGCGTTATCATGATTATCACCTCAAAATGGCTCCGGCTGCCGGCAGACCGCTTGGATCGGCTTGCAGATCGCGAATGCTCGATTTTTTGCTTCTTCTACAACTCCATTATACGTTAAAAGTACCCGTGTCGGAGCCTGCTTAATCCGATGCCTTGCTTCCTGTCTTGATCACATCCGCAGATACGCAAAAAAGCCTCCGTATCCCTTGAGTCCAAGGATCAACGAAGGCTTCCCCGAGCAGAAAAGCTGCCCGCAACGCGCATTTAGTTGGTCAGAGCCGTAGTCAGAAGCGCCATAACGACGAATCCTGTACCCAATACGATCGTAATGCGCTCAAGCACCAAGTCCATACCGCGAGCTTTGGTTTTGCCGAACAAATGCTCCGCACCGCCGGAGATGGCGCCTGCCAAGCCTGCGCTTTTCCCTTTTTGCAACAGCACGACCGTGATCACACCGACGGAAAAGATCAAAAGAAGTACCTTCAGAAAGATTTCCATTGTAATTCCACCTCCTAAGCGTAAACCGCATATCCTGTATAATAAGTGGGTTACCCCTGTTGCTGCACTCTCAATGTCATTTAAACAAAACACCACTCTTATCCTATCACAAACGCCGTTATTTGACAATCTGCTGCCTTATCGGATTTAAATCGACGGATAGCGTTCGAGACAAGACTCGCATTCGAATCAAACTGACCGTTCACAGCGCTAATTCGTAAATCGAATAAGTCAACAAACGAGTAAAAAGACGCTTTCAACTTTCCGCCCTTATTAAAATTAAAAAGCCGCACTGCGGTTAATTCTTCCGCAACACGGCTTGGGTCAATAACGATAGGGAAATTATACCTTCAGCCAACCTTGTCGAATCCGAATCAAAGTAACCTTGCTTTAACTTTGACAAGATCTACACTACCGCTTAACGGCGTTGTTCTTTGGCTTGAACGGTACGGTCGGTCCACAAAATGTATCCGGCGGATACGGCTGTAAGGACCAGAATGACCATGATAACCATGGCATCCGACATGCTCTCTTCCTCCTCTGCTGGCGTGAATCTGGATGATGTGCGAAAGTTGCCTTTTTTCGAAATGAAAGTAGAACGGAAAGGTCACCTCTCCTGTTTCTGCTTACGAGGTTAGCTGACGGATTGGGACGCAAGAGTCGCCCCGCCTGCCGCAAAACCGTGATCGGCTGCGCGAAAGGCTTCACCCCATGAGAGCCGCGTGCGGACTCCCGATCGGTTCCCCCGTTTCCGAGTACAAATTCAGCAGTTGTAACTTCATGTGCGTGATCCACTGGACCGATTAAGTGACGAATCCCATCATCCTTTCCGAAAATATAGGCGGCATGCCGGAACCTTCGATTTCCGTCCGGAAATCCGGTGCCGTCGGAGGTCGGTCTACCCATTGGATAAACCGGAAGAGCCAGCGCGCTTGACAACGAGTATCCGTTGCGCGTTGCTTTTATGAACCGTATCTTAACTCCTGCTGACACTTTGTGTAAAGGATGAACTTTACCTGTTTTTGGGGGTTTGAGCGTTAATACGTGAAATGCGAATCTTCCATGAAGTTCAATCTTTGATTATCGCTAAAAATCTCCCGTTACCTTCGTTTATCTTCAAAATCGCAGCAAAGAAACTACGAATTTTGGATTTGTCGAACCTGCATAGAGCCGCATTTTCCAAAAAAAATTTTGTTAACGCTTTCAATATATCTTAAATGCTTTTCTTATTATCTTGGTCAAGCTGCTGGATGGGTCAGCCGCATCTCCGTATTCTTGTTCCCCGATCCGGCACGAATACGCCCGAAAGAACCCTTTCCGATGCGCAAAGGGTCCTATCCGAGCGGATATGCAGATTCATTTTCGAACGTTGACCCGCTTGTGCGCCTGGGCTGTTCTTAGTTCTTAGGGGGATGCAAAACAGCCCATGCACGCTTCAGCTTCTCGTTATACGCAGCGTCGTCCGCCGAGTTCATGAATCGGACTTTTCCGCTTCCTCCGCCCGGGATGCCTCGTTCGTTCAGCACCGCATTGAGCCTGCGCACCGTGCCCGCGCTTCCGTCGATCACGCGGATATGCGACGGCAGCATCGATTCCAGCAGCGGCGCGTAGTACGGATAATGCGTGCAGCCGAGCACGATCGTCCCGTACGCGTTCAGATCAAAAGGCTCGAACTTGCGCCGAAAGTATTCGCCCAGCTCGACCGGATCGAAATTCAAACGCTCGCAGTATTCCACCAATTCCGGCATCGGCAGCGAATCCACGATGCCGTGGTCATCCACGCGCGATACCAACTCCATATATTTGGCCTGGCTGAGCGTCAATTCGGTAGCCAGCACCAGTACGCGCCGTCCGCCCGCCCCGTTCATCTCGACAGCGGGCTTCACGGCCGGTTCCATGCCGATCACCGGCACTTCGTAGACGCGCCGAAGCTCGGTCGCCGCTACGCTGGTGGCCGTATTGCAGGCAATGACGAGCGCTTTGACCTTTTCGCCCAAAATTCGCTCCGCCGCCTCGCATACGTATTCGGTAACCTGCTGCTTGGTTTTCGGCCCGTAAGGCACATGCAGCGTATCCGCGAAAAAGATAAAATCTTCATCCGGGAGCATGCGGGCCGCTTCGCGCAGCACGGTCAGTCCCCCGATTCCCGAGTCAAAAAAAGCGATGCTCATGCTGTTCCCCTGCCGTTTCGTTGATTTATTCTGCTTATACCTTTAGAGCTGACAAGGTACTCGATCTTTTACCGATTATAGACCTCTCGCCGACAAAACGCCAAGAATCGCTCTCTATGCTTAAAAAGTGTCCGTTACCGCCTGTTCGTCCGATACGCTCTTATTTCGGCTCTGTTTCGATCAGGCTCGCCGCTGCGTCGATACGACTTTGCATCTCTTTCGCGAAAGCGGTCAGCTTGGCTGCCGGAATCTCGATGTCGCCCCGCGAAGTTTCTTTATAAACGGCAAGAAGCGGATCGATAACCTCTTTCCATTCCGGCAACGCCTTCGTTCCCCACTCGCCGCCTTCTTTTTTCGATGCGATATATCCTTCCTGCAAAAACATCAGTACGCGGCAGAGATTAAGCGTGAGATAGACCGGATTTTCCGAAATTTCGCTCTCTGCGTTCGATACGTCATTCCGGATAGAGCGCACATAAGCTTCACGCGGGACGGGAGGATACAGTTCGCGCAGCGGCAGGCCATGGAGCGGGATTCCGCGTTCGTAGGCGACGGCGACCTGCGCGGCCAAGTCCGGATCTTCCCAACCTCCGCACACATACTCCGGATCGGTTGCGTATCGTTCCCGGTGAGCGGCCGAGTAGTGATAGATAAACGGCGCCGGATGCACAAACGGACGGAGCGCCGATGCTTCAATAACGGTAAACTCGATATGGCGGCCTTCCGGCAGCTGCCGATGCAGATCGCGGACCGCGAGTGTCAGCTTCTGCAATTGAGTTCGTTCCGGCTGACCCTCTGTGACGACGAGCAGATCGATATCGCTCGTTGCGCGATTGAAGCCTCCTATCGCCAGCGAGCCGTGCAGATAGACGCCGACAACGCATTCGCCGAGGATCTGCCTGCATCGCGAAGACAACTCTTCCGCCGAAGCAAAAGCTTCGCGCGTTCGGGGCGAGCTGCGCAGATCGGCTGCAAGAGCTTCAGGTTTGCGGTGTTTAACGGACGGTTCGTGCATGAGTATCGACCTCCTTAGTGATAAAAGCCAGCATGCCTAGGGCGTGTCTTCAAACCTCGACGGAAGCAGATTTTGCCGAATATTCGTGCTAAACAAGAAACTTTTCCGCAGTCGTGCCGCGGCACGTCAAGGGAAAGTGACGCTGCGTTGCCGGAATCGTACACGCTTTAGGTACGAATTCGGGGCAGGGCGAAAAGGCGGTAAAAGATGCACGTTGGCAGGTTTGAAGACACGCTCTAGCGTTTAGCCAAATGAAGTGCCCCGATCGCCCCGCTATACGGTCCCTGCTTCGGGATCTTCGCCGTTGCCCCCAACATCTCCGTAAAACGCAGCGTAAGCTCTTGCAGCAAAGCGTTGTCTTCATACGAAGAACCGATATATACGACTTGGTTTGTTTGTTGCAGCCCCGCCGCCTGAACGCCGACGGTCACGACGATCTCCGCGACCATGCCGATCACGGCTGCCGCATAATCCTGCGGCTTGACGCCGGTCGCGGGCGGAACCGGCCGCGCAAAATTTGCGGCTGTCAGGTCACCGGCTATCGGCGGCACCGCCGGGGCATAAATCTGCCCCACCGTCAGATCCACCGCCTCCCGGTTCCCAAGCGGGGCCAGCCGCGCGATTTCGCCGTAATCGCGCACCCCGCACAGCAACCCGGTCAGACCGACGATCGTGCCTCCGCCCAGACCGATTCCGCCGAGCCTCAGCCGCTCGCCCTCTTCAATCGCGTGCAGCGACGTCCCCGTCCCGACGTTCACCAGCATAAAGCGTCCCAACGCCGCATTCGCATTCTCCGCCTCCGCTTCGGCCTTTAAGATCCGCACGGCCCCTTCCGCCGTCGCCTCGAATTCCGGTACGTCGACCGCGGAAGCCGCATATTCCGGCAGCAGACCGCGAAGCCGCTCCGCCTGTCCGCCGGTAAAGCCGATACGAGTCTTCATCGGAAGATGCTCCCGCACCCAAGCTACGGCTTCTTTCATTCGATCCGTCGGGAATTTAACAAAGAACGGAACTTGGATCGGAGCCTGCACAGACGAATCTCCGCTGCTTAAACCTTGTTCTTCTGCCGAAGATTCGCCTTCCGTATATGCAAGATCGACGTCTTCCATATCGCTTATATAAGCAATTTTGATCAACGTTCCTCCCGCATCAATCCCTGCATATCCCGTCATCTTCTTTTCCTCCTATTGCCTGAAAGCTTACGGTTCACTCACTATTGTTATTGCTGCGTTCGGATCGTTTGGCCGATTATTGCGTTTCTTCTATAATAAGCGCCAAGTTGACAGAGACCAAATTTTTCGATTCTCCTCATTTCCCTCTTGATCTTTTGCCTTCATTCATTTAAAATAGGCCAAGTTGACATTGTATACCTCAATAAGACGGTTTGAGGGTATCTACCGGGGACCATACCTCCCGACTACAAAGTCGCGCCGAAGGCGCCTTTGCAGTCGGGATTTTTGCGTCCAACGCAACCTTTCGACTCCTAGCGCGCACTATGAGTACCTTGACCAAGGTACCACTTCCGTGAAAAGGAGCCCTGCCGCACCATGAATATCAAAGTTCTTGTTCTGACGATCGCCGCCTTTACCGTCGGTCTCGTCGAACTCATTATCGGCGGCGTACTGCCGCAAATCGCCGCAGATCTGGGCGTATCCGTCAGTACGGCTGGCCAACTGATTACCGCCTACGCGCTCGTGTATGCCGTATCCGGCCCGACGCTGCTCGCGCTGACCGCCAAAATCGAACGCCGCAAGCTCTACCTGCTATCGCTCGTCGTCTTTATTCTCGGTGCTCTGCTCGCGTTCTGGAGCCCGAACTTCGGCGTGCTGCTGATTTCCCGCTTCGTGACGGCAGCCAGCGGATCGCTGATCACGACCTTATCGCTCACGATCGCCGTTAAAGTCGTGCCGGAAAACTACCGCGCGCGCGTCATCGGGATCGTCTCGATGGGCATCAGTTCCGCAATCGTGCTCGGCGTACCGCTGGGTGTCCTTGCTGCCGACAAGCTCGGCTGGCGTATTCTGTTCTTGTTCATCGCGATATTCGCAGTACTGGCCATGTTCGTGATCTACAAGCTGATGGAGCCGATTCAACCGCAGCAGGTGATGCCTTTGCGTCAGCAGCTCGCTTCATTGAAGAATACCAAAGTCGCAGGCGCGCACTTGGTGACGCTGCTGCTGCTTGCAGGCCACTATACGCTGTACGCATACTTCACGCCTTTCCTGGAAAACATCATGCACTTGAGCGCTTCCTGGATCAGCATCGTGTACTTCTTCTTCGGTCTTGCGGCCGTTGCAGGCGGCATGATCGGCGGCGTCATGTCGGACAGTCTAGGCGCGAAAAAGAGCATTCTGATCGTCGTCGGCGTGTTCGCCCTATCACTGTTCATTCTGCCGTTCACGGCGTCTATGATTCCGCTGTTCGCGATTCTCGTCTTCGTGTGGGGCGCTCTGAGCTGGGCCTTGTCCCCGGCGCAGCAAAGCTACCTGATCGAAGCCGCACCGGAAACGTCTGAGATTCAACAAAGCTTCAACTTCTCCGCCCTGCAAGTCGGCATTGCGGCCGGATCGGCCATCGGCGGCGTTGTCATCAGCCGTGCGCCTTCCGTAACGTATAACGCTTGGGTCGGCGGTATTATCGTCGTGATCGCCTTCGGCGTGGCGCTGTACACGTTCTCCCGCAAGACCTCAACTCGCCGCTCGGGCGAGCAAGGCCAAAAGAACGGTTCGAAGCTGGAGCCGAACTTCGGCGGAGATTGATCCGAAGCTTGGATATGAAACCAATAGAAATAACTTAAAAAGCTCGATAGACAGCAGAACTGTCTATCGAGCTTTTTAGCATATACGAAAATCATTCGCTCTGATTGAACGCAAAAAAGAGACGCCGCGTCCGGCGTCTCTTTTCTTGTGCCTGCTGCTTTTGTCCAAGCGTCCTTGGGCAAAAGCTTCCGGCTATCTTATCGGATCGAAAATCCTATTGGAAATCTTATTGGAATTTCTTTTGATCCAGGTTGTAGAACGATTTCAGGCCGTTGTATTGAGCCAGTTCGCCCAGTTGGTCTTCGATGCGAAGCAGTTGGTTGTATTTCGCAACGCGGTCTGTACGGGAAGGAGCACCCGTTTTGATTTGACCCGCGTTAGTCGCAACCGCGATGTCAGCGATCGTGCTGTCTTCGGATTCGCCCGAACGGTGGGAGATAACTGCTGTGTAACCCGCGCGTTTAGCCATTTCGATCGCGTCGAAAGTCTCAGTGAGCGTACCGATTTGGTTAACTTTGATCAGGATCGAGTTACCGATGCCTTCTTCGATGCCGCGGCCCAGACGCTCAGTGTTCGTTACGAACAGGTCGTCGCCAACCAGTTGGACTTTGTCGCCCAGTTTTTCAGTGAGCAGTTTCCAACCTTCCCAATCGTCTTCTGCGCAAGCGTCTTCGATTGTGATGATTGGGTACTTTTCAACCCAAGAAGCCATCAGGTCAACAAACTCTGCGGAAGTGTAAGATTTGCCTTCGCCCGCGAGTACGTATTTTCCGTCTTTGTAGAACTCGGTCGAAGCTACGTCCATACCCAGGAAGATATCTTTACCTGGCGTGTAGCCCGCTTTTTCGATCGCTTCGATGATTGTAGTCAGAGCTTCTTCGTTCGACGTGAAGTTCGGAGCGAAGCCGCCTTCGTCGCCTACTGCTGTAGCCAGACCTTTGCTGCTCAATACGGCTTTCAGGTTGTGGAAGATTTCCGCACCCATGCGCAGAGCTTCTTTGAAAGTAGGTGCGCCTACTGGCAGAACCATGAACTCTTGTACGTCAACGTTGTTGTCGGCATGCTCGCCGCCGTTAACGATGTTCATCATAGGAACCGGCAGTTGTTTCGCGTTGAATCCGCCCAGGTATACGTACAGCGGCAGGTCAAGAGCGTCAGCTGCAGCGCGAGCTACTGCCATCGATACAGCCAGGATTGCGTTAGCGCCCAGCTTGCCTTTGTTAGCCGTTCCGTCCAAAGCGATCATCGCTTTGTCGATGCCCAGCTGGTCAAGAGCGTCCATGCCGATCACTTCCGGAGCGATTGTTTCGTTTACGTTTTTAACTGCGTTTTCTACGCCTTTGCCTAGGTAACGGCCTTTGTCGCCGTCGCGAAGCTCAACCGCTTCGTGAACGCCTGTGGAAGCGCCGGAAGGAACGATAGCACGGCCGATCGCGCCGGATTCCAGGTATACTTCAACTTCAACTGTAGGGTTACCGCGGGAGTCAAGGACTTCGCGTGCGTAAACGTCAGAAATAATCGTCATTTTAAGTAATCTCCTTTGAGTTCGTTTTATTCAGGGAGCGGCGTCCGTTTGCCGAACGCCGACTCTCCATATTAACACTTCTAAATGAATCTCCACCGTTAACTATGCCACATTTGCGGCTTAATTAGAAGTTTTGCGTCCCGAAATGACCGAAGTGCCTGTCATTTCAGCAGGTTGCGGAACTTGCATGAGGTCGAGGATCGTCGGCGCGATGTCGGCCAGAATGCCGCCTTCACGCAGAGTCACGTCTTCGCTCGTTACGATGAACGGAACCGGGTTCGTGGTGTGCGCCGTTTGCGGGCGTCCAAACTCGTCGATTTCCGTCTCTGCATTACCGTGGTCAGCTGTGATGATTACCACGCCACCCTTAGCCAGAACCGCGTCTACGACGCGGCCCACGCACTCGTCCGTTGTTTCAACGGCTTTGATCGTAGGTTCCATCATGCCGGAGTGTCCGACCATGTCCGGATTCGCAAAGTTCAAGATGATGCAGTCTTGTCTTTCCGCTTCGATCTCGGCTACGCAAGCGTCAGCCACTTCGTAAGCGCTCATCTCCGGCTGCAAGTCGTAAGTTGCGACTTTTGGCGAGTTGATGAGGATGCGCGTTTCGCCTTCCAGCTCCACGTCGCGTCCGCCGCTGAAGAAGAACGTCACGTGCGGGTACTTTTCCGTTTCGGCAATCCGCAGCTGCGACTTGTTGTTTTGCACGAGCACTTCGCCCAGTGTATTTGTCAGGTTTTTCGGCGCGTACGCCACCAGACCGCGAACATTAGCACTGTAAGTCGTGAACGATACGAAACTCAAGCTTTCCGGCTGTCCGGCTCCGCGGTCGAAACCGGCGAATCCCGGGTTAGTCAGTGCTTCGGAGATCTGGATCGCACGGTCAGGACGGAAGTTGATGAAGATGAGGGAATCGCCCGACTCGATCTTGGCCGTTGGTTGTCCGTCCTTCGTCACGACAGTCGGCAGGACGAATTCGTCCATGACTTCCTTCGCGTACGAAGCTTCCACAGCTTCAGTTGCGCTCGCTGCAAATTCTCCTTCGCCGTAAACCATCGCGCGATAAGCCAATTCAACGCGTTCCCAACGCTTGTCGCGGTCCATCGCGTAGTAACGACCTTGTACGGTCGCAATTTGACCCACGCCGATTTCAGCGATTTTATCAACCAGCTGCTGCATGTATTTCTTGCCGCTGTCCGGTGCTACGTCGCGGCCGTCCATGAAAGCATGGATGTACACGTCGTTGAAGTTTTCTTTTTTAGCCAGTTCCAGTACAGCGAAAAGGTGATCGATGTGACTGTGCACGCCGCCGTCGGACAGCAGACCCAGGACATGAAGCTTTTTGCCGTTTTCTTTGGCCGAGTTGATCGCGGACAGCAATTTTTCATTTTCGAAAAAGTCGCCTTCGCGGATCGACTTGGTGATTTTGGTCAGATCCTGGTATACGATGCGGCCTGCACCGATATTCAGGTGGCCCACTTCCGAGTTACCCATTTGACCTTCCGGCAGACCTACGGCTTCGCCGCATGCCGTCAGTGTGGTGTGGGGATATTTAGCCATGAACCGCTCATAGTTCGGCTTCTTCGCTTGAGCAACCGCGTTGCCTTCCGAGCCTTCGCGCAGACCGAAGCCGTCCATGATGATCAGTGCTACCGGTTTTGGAGCTGTCATTACTTCGCCCCCTCAACCAGGGCAACGAAGGAATCAGGCTGAAGGCTTGCGCCGCCGACGAGTGCGCCGTCGATATCGCTTTGGCCCAGGTATTCCGTTACGTTCTCAGGCTTCACGCTGCCGCCGTATTGAATACGGATCACGTCAGCTGTCGCTTGATCGTACAGGTCTGCCAGCACAGTGCGGATGTAAGCCGTAACTTCATTCGCGTCTGCGGAAGTCGACGATTTGCCGGTTCCGATTGCCCAGATTGGCTCATAGGCAACGACAACTTTAGCCGCGTCTTCTTTGGACAGGCCTTGGAACGCGCCTTCGGTTTGTACTTTGCAGACTTCTTTCGTTTGGTCGGCTTCGCGCTCTTCGAGCTTTTCGCCTACGCATACGATTGGAGTCAGGTCGTTGCGGAAAGCCGCTACGACTTTTTTGTTGACGATCTCGTCCGTTTCGCCGAAGTATTGACGGCGTTCCGAGTGACCGATGATGACGTAGTCCACGCCGAGTTCTTTCAGCATAACGCCGCTGATTTCGCCCGTGAATGCGCCGTTGTCTTCGAAGTGAAGGTTTTGTGCGCCGACTTTGATGCCTGTGCCTTTAACCGCTTCGGTCAGGGCAGGAAGATTGGTGAACGGTGCACAGATGACCGTTTCCACGCCTTCTACGACTGCGCTGCCTTTTACGGCTTCCGCAAAGGCCAGCGTTTCGGATACGGTTTTGAACATTTTCCAGTTACCAGCGATGATTGGCGTTCTCACGAAATAATCCACTCCTTTTAATGACTTGTCTTGGAAAACGGATCGCGTCAGCGGTGGGTATGTGCTTGGGCGACGCTGCGAGTTGCAGAGGCCTGCGATCGCGTGTTGAAATTCGATTCCTTTGATTGAAGCATAACAGAGGGGGGAATCGAATTTCAAAGGCGAGCACTTCGTTTCTCCGGCTCTCTGCAACTCTCCGCTGCTTTAGCACGTACGCCTACGCCGACTTCAGACCGTTTTTCAGAACCGTTTTAAAACTCGCTACGCAGGGAAAGGCGGCGGGGTCGGTTGAAGCGGCCCCGCTGGCGTTTCCGGTTGGAAGCTATCGATTGGAGATATAGATGGCTGGAAGGTCATGCTATTAAAGGCATGGCGTCAGGCATTCTATAATCAATCGAAATTTATGGGTCGGCTTGTTTCCGGGCCGTTTGGGGCGGGCGGAAAAGAAGCTTTTTTACTTGTCGTTCAGGGCTACGACGCCTGGGAGGGCTTTGCCTTCCATGAACTCCAGGGAAGCGCCGCCGCCTGTGGAGATATGGTTCATCTTCTCAGCCAGGCCGAATTTTTCTGTTGCTGCCGCGGAGTCGCCGCCGCCGATGATGGTGTAACCTTCGGTTGCTGCGCAAGCTTCGCCTACAGCACGCGTGCCGTGGGAGAAAGGCTCGATTTCGAATACGCCCATAGGTCCGTTCCAAACAACCAGTTTGGATTTCGCGATGATATCGGCATAGATTTCACGCGTTTTCGGACCGATGTCGATGCCTTCCCAGTCAGCCGGAATGCCGTCTTCGACGTTGATGATCTTCGTGTTCGCCGAAGCGCTGAAGTCGTCGGAGATTACGATATCGACCGGCAGGTGGAAGTTCTTGCCGAGCTTTTTCGCTTTTTCGATGAAACCGAGAGCCACGTCGAACTTGCTGTCGTCGAGCAGGGACTGTCCGATTTCATAGCCTTGAGCCTTGAAGAAGGTGTAAGCCAGACCGCCGCCGATCAGAACGTTGTCCGCGATGTTCAGCAGGTTGTCGATCACGTCGATCTTGTCTTTTACTTTCGAACCGCCGACGATTGCCGTGAACGGGCGCTCCGGGTTCGAAATCGCTTTGCCCAGTACGTCAAGTTCTTTTTCCATCAGCAGGCCGGATACGGCCGGCAGATGGTGCGCGATGCCTTCAGTCGAAGCATGGGCACGGTGAGCGGCGCCGAATGCGTCGTTTACGAACAGATCGGCGAGCGAAGCGAATTCTTTTGCAAGTTCCGAATCGTTCTTCTCTTCGCCTTTGTGGAAACGTACGTTTTCAAGCACCAGCACGTCTCCGTCTTTGAGCTCGGCGATTTTAGCCTTGACCGCGTCTCCGATCGACTCATCCGTTTTAGCAACCGGTTTGCCCAGCAGTTCGGACAGGCGTTCTGCCGCTGGAGTCAGGCGCATCGAATCAACGACTTCGCCTTTCGGACGTCCAAGGTGGCTCGCCAGCAGTACTTTTGCGCCTCTTTCGGTCAGGTATTCGATCGTCGGAATTGTTGCACGGATACGAGTGTCATCCGTAATTTTTCCATCTTCGAGCGGAACGTTAAAATCGACGCGCACAAACACAACTTTGCCGCTTACTTCTACGTCACGTACACTTTTCTTATTCATAAATTAATCCCCCATGCCCTCAAATTTAGAATTCAGGATTCCAAGGAATGCGCATCGCCCGTTTCGGCAACTTAGAAAAAGCGGAAACAAAGAACCTCTGTTTCCGCTTTGTCTGCGTGAAGTCCGTCGACCGAACCGAAATCGGCCGGTCGACGCAGCTTCATGATGCTATAAGTTTGCCGTTCTTCGTGCGAAAGTCTCCGGAATTACTGAGCTTTTTTCGCGAAGAATTCAAGCGTACGAACGAGTTGAGCCGTGTAAGACATTTCGTTGTCGTACCAAGCTACTGTTTTAACCAGCTGCTTGTCGCCGACTGTCATTACGCGAGTTTGCGTAGCGTCGAACAGGGAACCGAAAGTCATGCCCTTGATGTCGGACGATACGATTTCGTCTTCTGTGTAACCGTAAGTTTCTGGGTCGGCAGCAGCTTTCATAGCCGCGTTGACTTCATCAACTGTTACGTTTTTCTCCAGAACCGTTACCAGCTCAGTCAGGGAACCTGTAGCAACCGGTACGCGTTGCGCTGCGCCGTCAAGTTTGCCTTGCAGCTCAGGGATAACCAGACCGATTGCTTTAGCAGCGCCAGTCGTGTTAGGAATGATGTTTTCTGCTGCTGCGCGTGCACGACGAAAGTCGCCTTTAGGGTGCGGAGCATCCAGAGTGTTTTGGTCGCCGGTGTAAGCGTGGATCGTAGTCATGAGACCTTGAACGACGCCGAACTGATCTTGCAGTGTTTTTGCCATAGGAGCCAGGCAGTTTGTTGTGCAAGATGCGCCGGAGATAACCGTTTCCGAACCGTCGAGGATCTCGTGGTTAACGTTGTAAACGATTGTTTTCATGTCACCCGTAGCCGGTGCGGAGATTACAACTTTTTTAGCGCCAGCCGTGATGTGCTTCTCAGCGCCTTCTTTAGTTGTGAAGAAACCTGTGCACTCCAGAACGATGTCAACGCCGAGCTCTCCCCAAGGAAGTTCTTCAGGGTTACGGTTAGCCAGAACTTTTACGTCCTTGCCGTTTACTTTGAAGAAACCGTCGTGTACTTCAACGTCGCCGTTGAATTTACCTTGAGTTGTATCATATTTCAACAGGTGAGCGAGCATTTTCGCATCGGTCAAGTCGTTGATTGCGACAACCTCGATACCTTGCACGTCTTGAATGCGGCGGAAAGCCAAACGTCCGATACGACCAAATCCGTTAATACCTACTTTTACAGTCATTGAACAGTTCCTCCTAAATAGATGGTTTTTGAAGAAATGTTTCATTTATTCAAGGCGCATACTTCTTCATATCGATGAAAAAGCCGCACCATGAGTAACAAATTCGTCAGGCGCTCTCCAGCTCCCGGACAATTTCGAGCGCAGCCGCTTCGTCGATCACCAGAATGTCTTCCTGACCGAATCGCAGCACCGCGTGAATCGCCTTTGCCTTTGATTTGCCTCCCGCGATCCCAAGCACGACGTCCGCCGCCTTGATATCGTCAAGTCTGAGTCCGAGAGTCAGCATATTATGCACGAAACTGCCGCTCTCGTCGAAGTAATAACCGAAAGATTCGGCTACCGCTCCTTTTTCCTTAAGGCCGCTTGTCGTCTCTTCATCCAGTTTGCGTCGACGCGCCATATCCACCGCATTGCCGATCCCGTGCACAATGACGCGGGCGGTGCGGATCTCGCGGACGATTTCCTGAATGTTAGGGTCGTGCACAAGCGATTCGTACGCTTCCCGGCTCAACAGATCGGGTACGTGCAGCAAGCGATAATCGGCGCCTACCCGCTTGGCCATGTTGGAAGCGATGGTGTTCGCCTGAATTTCCAGGCTTTCGCCCAGTCCTCCGCGTGCGGGAACGAACCAACTGCCTTTAAGGGGACCGTTTACCGGATAAGTCAACTGCTCGGCCATCTCGGCCAGGGTCGTGCCGCCCGTTACGGCTACCACATCCCCGCCTTGCATCACGCCCAGCAGCGCTTTGGCTCCGGCTTTGCCGAGCTCGCGCTTGGATAGAGGCGATTCGTCGCAGTTGCCCGGAACCACCACAACTTTCCGCAGTCCGTAAAACTTGCGAATCTTCTCTTCCAGGTTGGACAATCCCACTAATTCCTTCAATACTGGTTCCAGACGCTCAAGAAGGAGTTGTCCAGCATCACTGATCCGCATGCCCGCCGTGTCCGTCTCTATCAAGCCTTGTGCTTTCAGCAGATCGGTCTCGGCTCTCAGCACCCGTTCGGTCATTTGCAAGGAATTCGCCAGCGTGCGGCGCCCCGTCGTGCCCGTCAGCATGATCTGATGAAGGATGGTGTACCTTTTCTTGAGAGTTTCCATGAGATCGGGAAGCAGCTGCTGCTGGATTTCGAGAATGTTCTGCATGCGTTCCACCTCTGCAAACTTCGTCTGCCCGTATAATTTAAATCAGTGGACATTTATTGTCCCGGGAACACTTTTTTTGTCCCACACCTAGTTTAACCAATTTGACGCCGCTATGCAAGCTTTGGCAAGCGGATATTTTATTCACAATCAATTGTGATTCACCCCTACTATATATAGGTAAAATAAAGCTAGCGGGCTCATGATATGGGGGTCTTTTCGTACCCTTTTTCACAGCTCGAATAGGGCTTGCAATTCGCATTGCCGCCTAGTATAATAATGATTGCTGCTGTTTGCTTGCAATCTATGCGCCCGTGGTCCAATGGATATGACGTAGGCCTCCGAAGCCTGAGATCCAAGTTCGATTCTTGGCGGGCGCGCCATTATTATTTAACTGTATTTTTTGTTCATGACGCCGATATCGGCTATTTTTTTTGCAGAAAGTTTGACTTTCTTTGACTTTATGTTTGGAATTGTTTATCATATGGGTAATACCAGCTAGACGTTTACCGGACTCCTCTACGCATAGGGTTCGGCGGGCCCATCCAGCCTGGCATCCATTCCAATTCTAAGGACGGAATAGATCCGTTCACAAGGAGGTTTTTCACTGTGGGTTACATTCCTATGGTCGTTGAACAAAGCAATCGCGGCGAGAGAGCGTATGACATTTACTCCCGCCTGCTGAAAGACCGCATTATTTTCCTCGGCACCGAAGTCAATGACGTCGTAGCCAACGCAATCATTGCACAACTCCTGTTCCTCGAAGCGGAAGATCCGGAGAAGGACATTTACCTTTATATCAATAGCCCGGGCGGTTCGATCACGGCCGGCATGGCGATTTTCGATACGATGCAGTTCATCAAGGCGGACGTCTCCACAATCTGCGTCGGCATGGCTGCGTCGATGGGCGCATTCTTGCTGAATGCAGGCGCCAAAGGCAAACGTTTTGCCCTGCCGAACAGCGAAATCATGATTCACCAACCTCTGGGCGGCGCTCAAGGTCAGGCTTCGGACATCGAAATCCGTGCCCGCCGCATCATCGCGCTCCGCGAGAAGCTGAACCGCATCATGTCCGAGCGTACCGGTCAACCGATCGAACGCATCGACAAAGATACGGATCGCGACTACTTCATGGATGCCGCGGCTGCTGCCGAATACGGCATTATCGATAAAGTCATCGAGAAGCCGGTTGCCGAAGTCGGCGTGAAGTAAAACAAAATCGTATATCGGGAAAAATCGCAAACACACCGTGTCCGACTTTTCCCGAATCCGGCCAAGCCTATCGTTATTCGCCTTCGCGGCGTCTGACGATAGGCTTTTTTGTATCCGTACATCGTAGCTTGCTCGGCTCGGCTCGGCTCGGCTCGGCTCGGCTCGGCTCGGCTCGGCTCGGCTCGGCTCGGCTCGGCTAACGGATCGTATGTCCTTTAAAGCCGCAAATCAACCTCCTCCGAGACTTTAACGGATCGTATTACCGTTAGACGCTGATTTGCCTACTTTTCCCGCCCAAATCAAGCCCTTTTCTACTCTAAGCGTCACCTCGATCCGTTAAAAATTCAATCCTGCTGCAAAACCCTCCTAAGCGCCGCCTCGATCCGTTAAAATGTCCAGTCTGCTCCAAATGCCGATCCCGCCGCGAACTTGCCGGCCTTCTCGCGAGTTTTTCGCGGCGCTCCCACAGCTTTCGCACAGCTCAACCACGACTTTTTCGCAACCTTCTCGCTGCCGTTCCGCATCTTTTTATAGCTCTCCTACGGCTTTTTTGCAGCCTTTTCGCAACCGTTTATCGGCGACGCGCGTAATAGGTGCAGATAAACCCTGATTCCATGTACATACACCGAGGAGGAAAATATCCATGCAATTTCGTCATAACGATTTTCGCGTGTTCAGCTCGTTGAAAAGAGACAATCTGGTCATTGAAGTTATTCAGGCAGGCGGGTTGCCGGAGAATTATAACGAAGAGCTGGCCAAATCGATCAATCATCACGATCACGAACGCTTTAGCTGGCAGCAGGTGCGCATTTTGCTTCAGGATACGTCGGTTGTGCTGGAAGCGGGTGCCCTGCAATATATGATGGGCAACATCGAGATGGAAAACAAATCGGGCGGCGTGGGCGGTTTTGCGAAGAAATTCGTGGGCAGCGCGGTCACGGGCGAAACGGCGAGCAAACCGATCTACCGCGGTACGGGCGAAATGTACTTGGAGCCTAAACGCAAAGACTTCACGTTGATCGAATTGTCTCCCGGCGAAGAGATCATCGTCGACGACGGACTCTTTTTCTGCGCGGAAAACACGGTCAAAGTCGGCGTCGCCAAGCAAAGCAACGTCTCGTCGGCGCTGTTCGGCGGCGAAGGACTGTTCCAGACCAAGATTACGGCGTCGGATAACGGCTATGTCGTTCTCGAACTGCCGGTGCCGGAATACGAGCTGGTTCGTTACGAACTGGACGGCACCGAAACGTTGAAGGTAGACGGAAGCTTTGCGGTTCTGCGCAGCAGCACGATCGAGTTCTCGGTTGAAAAGTCGACGAAATCGCTGCTCGGCTCGGCATCTTCCGGCGAAGGCATGCTTCAGACGTTCCGCGGACGCGGCGAAGTCTGGCTCGCGCCGACGCTTCCGTTCCGTACCCGCCCGTTTTGATCGCACACGGCTACCACCTGTCGTAAAAGAGAGTTGTTTATACCGAAAACCCAGCCTGGGATAGTTGGATGAACGGCTAGGCTCGTCAGCTTCACCTTGCAAATCTTGACCAGAACCAGAAAAAGGCTGCCCCGAATCCGGATTACGGATTAAGGGACAGCCTTTTTTTCGTTCATATGCGCACGGCAACGATTACTGTGCGGGATTATCGATTTTGTCCCGGTTAACGATTCGTCGGAGCAAAGTAGTCCGGCAGCACAATGCCTTCCAGCTGCGAAATATCCCCGGCAACATCGGCGACCGTCGTCTGCTCCAAAATCTGCTCCATCGCGCGCTGCGCGCTGATGAAGATCGGATTCATCGCGGCCTGGATATTCCGGCCGACTTCGCAGTTCGGATTCGGACTCTCATGCACCGCAAACAACCCGCCTTCGCCGACGGCATTCACAGCCTTGTAGACTTCAAGCAATGTGATGTCGGCCAACGGCTTTTTCAGTCGCGCACCCGCAATGCCGGCTCTGGCCTCGACAAGACCCGCACGGCCCAGCATGCCCGTAATGCGCCGAATCACGACCGGATTGGTATTCACGCTCGACGCGATCATGTCCGAAGTCGCTGTGCCGGGCTGCGAAATACTCAGCAGAATCAAGATGTGCACGGCAACGGGAAATCTCGTACTGATATTCATTTCGCATTCCTCCCTTCCAGCGATCGAACTCGCGTATTGCGCCTATAACGAACTTCAGGCGCACATTCGGATTTGTGTTCCGAACGCGCACCTTTCATTCCGTTATTACGTGAAACCATTGTAGTTACATTAGATCCTAATGTCAACCCTGCGTGGTCTCTGCGCTGCATACCGTTTGCGTCCAACCGAAACGGTCTTCAGACTCGCCGCGTTGCAGCGAAGTCAGTTCGTCATACAGACGATGCGTCCATTCGCCGGTTTCCCCGCCGCCGGTTTGGACCGTTTTGCCGTTCCAGCCGATCTCGCCGATCGGCGAAACGACTGCGGCTGTTCCCGTGCCAAAAGCCTCGAGCAGCGAACCGTCTTCGGCTGCCGCGAACAGCTCGTCGATCGTGATCGGACGCTCTTCGACTTCGAATCCGAAATCGCGCAGCATATGGATCGCCGAATCGCGCGTGATGCCGTTCAAGATGCTGCCGCTGAGCGCAGGAGTCACAATTTTATCTCCGAGGCGGAAGAATACGTTCATGCTGCCGACTTCTTCGACGTATTTGCGGTGAACGCCGTCCAGCCACAGCACTTGCGAATAACCGGCTCCGTACGCATTTTCCTGAGCCTGCATGCTTGCCGCGTAGTTACCCGCGGTCTTGGCTTCACCGACGCCGCCGGCCACTGCGCGAACATCGCGAGTCTCGACGTGAATGCGTACCGGATTCAGACCTTCCGCATAATAAGCGCCGACCGGCGACAGGATAATCATCATCTTGTAGCTCAGCGAAGGGTTCGCGCCCAGGTGGTTCTCCGTCGCGATCGCGAACGGACGGATATACAGCGACGTACCCGGTTCGGACGGCACCCAGCTGCGATCGACTTTGATCAGTTCTTTGAGCGCGTTCAGCACGAAAGCTTCATCGATCTCCGGAATGCTCATCCGACGACACGAACGGTTGAAGCGCTCGAAGTTTTTCTCCGGACGGAACAATCGAATATCGCCGTCCGGACCGACATAAGCTTTCATGCCTTCGAAGATCGTTTGTCCGTAATGGAACACCTTCGCGGCCGGGTCCATCGGAATCGGTCCGTAAGGAACGATCTTGGCGTCATGCCAACCTTTTCCTTTTTCGTAGTCCATCGTAAACATATGGTCCGTCATATAAACGCCGAACGAAAGGTTGGCGGTATCCGGTTTCGTTTTGAGCTGCGTTGTCTTTTCGATCTTGAGTTCACCCTGCATGATGCACGCTCCTCTTTTTATATTGAATCATATCAGCCTCTTACCTATATTAATAATATCCTTTTCGTCGGTTCTGCATACCCCAAAAGTATGAAAGGAGAAGAAAAAATATGGATTTGCGTCAATTGCGCTATTTTTCCGCTGTCGTCAAGGAAGGTCAAATCACTTCCGCGGCCAAAAAGCTTAATATGGAGCAGCCTCCGCTCAGCCGCCAAATGAAGCTGCTGGAGGAAGAACTGGGCACGCCGCTATTCGATCGCACCGGACGCAAGCTTGTGCCTACCGAAGCCGGATGGCGATTGTACGAACGCGCAGAAGAATTGTTATTTCGCTTGGAGGAAACGCTGTTGGAGATTCGCGAGCTTGGCGAAGGCGTCGGCGGCACATTGTCGATCGGGTCCGTCGTCTCCTGCGTCTCGCTGCTCCCGAGCGCGATCGAACGCTTCGGACGACAACATCCTGCTGTTGCTTTTAAAATCCAGGAGGGCGATCATTATCAACTTGCAGAGCTGTTGCGCAAGCGTCAGATCGAGCTGATCGTGGCCCGTTTGCCGTTTGAAGCTCCCTCGGGCACCGACGATTACGGCATCGCTTCTTTACCGGACGATCCGCTCGCCGCCGCCGTGCCGACCGCCTGGAGCGAATACGCCGGACGCGAGACCATTCGGCTCGACGAGCTGTCGGAGCGGCCATTTCTCACGCTTAAGACGGATCGCACGACCGGGATGCACGAACGAATCATGCAGGAGTTCGCCGCGCGCGGTCAAGCTCCCCGCATCTTCTGCGAATGCTCCAGCGTCGCCGTTATTCTCGGCCTGGTCGCCCAAGGGCTTGGCGCTTCGCTGCTTCCTCGTTCGGTGCTCTCTTCTTTTCGCTCGGAAGACTTTCAGATCTTGGAGCTGAAGGATGCGGTTCTGCAAGCCGAAGTCGGCCTGGTGTGGCTGCAAGATCGCTATCTGTCGAGAAGCGCCGAGCGCTTTATCGAAGAATTGGTCAGCCAGCGCGAACTCTAAGCAAAGCGCATCGGCCAGAAGCAAGACCGCCCTTTATAGTTTACCCGAAAATCCTTCTGAAATCGAAAAGCCCGGAACCAAACCGCGCGGGATCACTTCGCGCCGGTTCGATTCTGGGCTTTCATCGTTTATTTCCTATTATAATTGTTCGTTGTCACTTACAGGCCTGCGAAAGGATTGGTTCCTTTCGGCAGCAAGGATGCGAAGGTGAAGTCAAAGGAAGGAATACCTGCCGCGTAAGGCGTGTATTCGTACTGCTGGAAGAAGATCGTAAATCCGCCGTTCGTGACATAGAAGCCTGGCGCGTTGCCGATTGTTTTAAAGCTGCCTTCTTCAAGCAAAGAGCCTTGTTTTTTGAACTCCGCCGCAATCTTTTTGTCGATCGCGCTGCGGTGGTTCGGGTTGGCTTTCAGCAGTTGGTCCAGCGTCACTTCTTTGCCTGTTTTCACGTCGAAGTTGTAGCCGCTCTGAATCGTACCGCCGTGCGCGCCGCCGTAAAAGCCGTAATCTTGAGTCACTACGCTGAGCAAGCCGTCTTTGTTGTAGGCGATCATGTAGTTGCCGTCCGCTTCGTAATGCATGTTCCGGCTATCCAGCGGACCGAATTCTTCGACTTGTTTTTCGAAATCGGACAGGAACGTCTCGGCATGCTTCTTCAGCGTGGCGTTGATTTTCGCGATGCCTGCGGCGCTGCCGGACAATTCCGGATACCGGATATCGATCACCGCGCCGTCTTCCGTTTTCTTGAGCGTCTTTTCGGTGATCGTGATGCCCGTGGATGCCGCCGTCTTCAACGCAACCGTCTTGGTCGAAGCGTTCCACACCCCGTCAATACCCGCATAATCGCGCAGTACGGACAACGGCACATACATCGTTCCGCCGCTTACGCGCCCTTGTTGGGATTGAAGCCCGACGCCGCCCGCGCCGATCCATACCTCGCCTTCATACGGAGACAGCGTTAGCGCATTAGGCGAAGTTCCCAGCATGTAAAGCCCCGTTGTTTTATCGTAAGTCAGCGACAGGCCAGCGGCCTTTGCCAACGCTTTGATCGGTACATAAGTGTTGCCAGCCGCTTGGAAAGCGTTCGCTCCCACGGCTTTTCCGTTCCAGGTTACTTTCACGTTCTTTGTCGCTTGCGCGCTTGCAGTCACTGTAGCGGCATTTGCATCAGTCGTGCCGAGAAGCGCCGTGGTCGGAAGCAGCAATCCTGCTGTAAGCACAGCGGCTGTCACCAGTTTGGTTGTCTTTTTCAAAGTCGGGGTTACGCGTTTCATATCCGTTCAGCTCCTTCGCATCTTGGCGATCTCTTTGTTTGTCTATCCCTTTGTGATTATAAAGAGAGCCGACCAAGAATGGGTGACAACGAGCGTTACAGTATTGCAATACCCGGGCAGGCTTTTTTACAAAATTGTCAGAGTCCTTGTTACTATTTCCGACTCGTGAGTCAGGCGTCGACGCCTGTGTCCCATTTATTCGGCATGCTCATGATATTGGATAAACGCCCTCCCGGCGGTGCCGGACTTACCGGGAAATCCAACTCCAGAATCAGCATCGGCAACTTGTTGTGGTCCAGATTGCGGTCGGCAAAGTACCCGTAAAACGAATACAAATACCCGCATGGATAGTTATCGGAATCCGACTCCTCGTAAGGTCTCAGGATCGCCGTATCGTCAAGGTCGCTGAAATCCGGTTGCTGCTTCAACTCGTCCGCATAGTTTGATCGGGCTTCGAATCGCTGTCCGACTTCCACCCTGTCCGTAAACCATTCGATCATTTTGGCCAATACGCGTGCCGGACGATGGGGCGAAGCAATCAGAATTTCGGGATGTCCGAAGCTGTATTCCAATCCGATCGTGAACGCGTAATTCATTCCTTCGTCCGACAGGACGATAGGTACCCAGCCTTTATGCATCAGCTCCGGAATATAAGATAATCTTTTCCGGGTAAAATCCGTATACTCCTCGCAAAACAGAGAGTAGCGTTCGATCAGATTACGGCCGGGATTCTCGTGCAGAAGTCTTCGATAGTATTGTTTTCGGCTTTCGGGAATGTTCAATGTCTCGATCAATGGAATCACCTCTCTTTTCGGCTCCGAAGGGTTTGGTTCTGCGTACGTTTCTTACTCCTTTTATAAACCTCACATTCAATTCAAAACAGCCGAACGTCCTTTTTGCGTAAAATATTCATGCTTTGCACAGGCAGATGCGGCATCAAAAAAAGCCCTGCCCATAAGCTTTTAAGCAAGAAAGCCACCTTCGCAAAAATGCGAAAGCGGCTCTCCTGAATGTTGTTTTCGTTTCCGAAAATCAGACCTTATTTCATTTCGTATTGAACGGTGACAAAAGTGTTGATGGTGATTTGCCCAGGGTTGATGGACGTAGCGGGAGCCGAAGCACTGCTATCCGCCATTTCCGCTCTTGCATATTCCGCGTACAGAATCGGCGCATCGGCGTTTTCCAGGCTGATCGACGTTGCCGCGCCCAATGTGCGACCTGCCGCTTTCGCGATCGCCGCTGCCTTTTTGTTGGCGCTGGTGATCGCTTTCGCAATCGCTTCTTCTTCATATTGATCCGGGTTCTCGGACGCGAAGCTGATGTTTTGAATACGGTTCGCTCCCGCTTCGGAAGCGGCATCCAGCAGTTGGCCGATCTTGTCGAGGTCGCGGTACGTCACTTTCAGCACGTGAGTGGAGCCGTAGTCCTTGACGGTCTGACCGTTATTCTCGCTGTACGTGTAATTCGGCGATACGTAGAACTGCTCCGTCTCGATATCTTTCGCCGCGATCTTCCAGTCCGTTTTGAGCAAGGTGTTCAGCTTGCTCATCACGGCAGCCGTTTTCTTTTGCGCGGCCGCGGCCGTCGTTGCGTTCGATTCCACGCCGATGTACAGATACGCGACGTCCGGCGTAACTTTAACCTCGCCTTTGCCTGTTACGTTAATGACGTTCATCGGTACAACCTCCGCTGCTTGTGCCTGACCGATTCCGAACGATGCGGGAAGTGCCGCGCCTCCTACCAGCAAAGATCCCGCGATCAATACGCTGCCTAACGGTTTCATCCACATTTTCATGTTTAACCCCTCCTGTTATGGTTGATTACCCTCTAAACGCCAACGATTCGAAAAAGGTTGCAGCTGCATGGATATACGTCGATTTTTTTTAAAAACCTTTGCGCAAACTGCTTTTTGAGTCGATAAAAAAGCCTTTCCAACCACTCTTATACAAAGAATAGTCGAAAAGGCTTTGGTGAACTTAAACATTCCATTTTTTAAAAATTAAGCAGCAGGCTCTTCTTCCGGCTCTGCCGCCGCATCTTCAAGCTGCATCGCTCCCGTGATCGTGCTGGTCAGCAGCATATCGTTGATCGCCGCGTTTTCGGCACGGGTCAACGCCTTTTTCGATTGGAAGTTGGCGGCTCCCGCATCGGTAAACGTCACTTCCGGGCCGTGATAGCCCAGCATGATCGCCAATTTCACGGCCGGTTCCGCCCACTTGTCGGTATTGCCGGTCAATTCGACGACTTCCAACAACTCCGGCGGATACAAGCCTGCTGTCGAGTTATAGATAATTACGGCTGCTTCTTGGCGCGTGATCGGACGATCCGGCTGGAACAACCCTTTTTCGTTACCCGAGACAAGACCGTATTCATAGGCAGTCTGAATGGCCGCCGCATACGGATGTCCCTGAATATCGGCGAATTCCGGCGCATTTTCGGAGAACGGAATCGCGGAAGTGCGCATGAGCATATCGATATACTCGCCGCGAGTCACAGCCTGATCCGGGCCGAAAGCTTGGTTCGGGTCGTTCGGGTAGTAGCCCAGCGATTGGAGATCGAGAATGTATTTCGAGTACGGATGCGTCGACGGGATATCGTTGAATCCGGCCGGCTTCACGCCTTTTTGCTCATAACCCATCGGATTTAGGTACGGCTCTTTCAGGTACGAAACGTTGCCGGCTTCATCCGTTTTGAATGCAACGAGCATCTTGTTCGCATCGATAAACAGTCCCGGCGCGACCTGCTGCAAAGCACGTTCGCCCGTCAAAGGGTCGGAGATGACCATGCGTCCGCGCGAACCCGGACCTACTTTGGACACGATGCTTTCAACGCGAAGGTCTTTGTACAGACCCGCATAGCGGGCCAGTTGCTCCGGCGACTCTTCGGTAAAGGCCGGGAACTTCGCTTCGACCGCATACTGCGGGAAGAATTCGGAGATGAAAGCGGCATAAAGCTGTTCGCGCAGTCCGCCGTTTTGGTTATAGACGACAAATACGCCCGTATCTTGCTCGGGAATCAGGAACATCAACGAACTGGCTCCCGGAATGTCGCCCGCTTTCGTGATGACCTTGCTGCTGCTCCCCGCGCCGGGAAGCTGCGATGCCGCTTCGAAGCCGTACGTGGCATCAGGCAGCAGCGGATGAATGGCCGAGCGGTATTCCGTCATCGAAGCTACGGTATCGGCTTTGAGCAGTTGCGCGCCGGATGCCGTCTTGCCGTCGTTCAAGAACGCGATCATGAACTTGGAGATGTCTTCTGCAGTAGAGAGCATGCCTCCCGAAGGCATCACGGTCGGTCGAACGGTATACGGATCAACCGGTTCGCCCGCCGCATAACCGGTCGCCGCGTTTTCCATCAACTCGTCCGTCATCAGAAAATCCGTGCTGTCCATGCCGAGCGGCGCGAAGACGTTTTTCTCCATATAGTCTTCATACGGCGTTCCGCTGGCTTGCTGTACGATATAACCGAGCAGCAGGAACGCGAAGTTGTCGTACATGTAAGCGGTACCCGGTTCGCGCACGACGTCCGGCATGTATTTGGCGATATAATCTTTCAAGTCCACGTATTCGTCCAGATCCGGATTCAGGTCGTCCTGGGTCGGGTCCTGGATCTTAAAGCCGCTTCGGTGAGTCAACAGATCGGCGACGGTAACCGGTTCGCTGAACGGGTTATTAAACGCAATGTCGCCCAAGTATGTACGAATATCGGTGTCCAATCCCACTTTTCCTTGCTCGACAAGCTGCATGATCGCGGCTGCCGTGAAGGTCTTCGAGACGGATGCCATGCGGAACACGTCATTTTTCGGATCAACGGTGCGCTTGCTGTCGACATCGGCGTAACCGTAGCCTTTTTCCGCAAGCACTTGGCCGTTTTTGACCACCACGACCGCGGCTCCCGGAGCCATCTCTTGAATCGCTTCCTCCGCGAAAAAAGCGTCCAGGAAAGCCGTGACCGACGATGCAGTCAGTGCGGTATTCTGGGCGGAAGCGGATGTTGTTGCCGACGGCGTCGTGTCAGCAGCCGCCGAAGTCAGTGACGGAGGCAGCAGCGTAAGCGCGAGCGCAGCAGCCATTGCGGCTTTGGTCCACCTGACCGATGCCGCTTTCCAAACGTTATGTGTTTTCAATCTGTTGATCTCCCTTCTCTCTATCCATTGGGGTTGTTCCGATGCTTTCAGACGTACGTAGCAAGCGTATCGGTACTTTGTTTTTACCCTTGCCGCCTTGCCTCCCAAACATGCCCGAAGCGCTCTATATAGCGGAAACGCGATTATTTTTTCTTTGCATTGGTAATATTTGTTTTTAATGTGAAAACATCAAGCAGCTAAGGCCGGCAATTGTAAAAATACGTAAAAACCCTCTGAAGAAATCAGAGGGTTTCGCGTATGAAGTAAATATGGACGTATATGGAAAATTTATTGATTTTCCAGTTCTTCCTTGCTAACAAGGCTGATTAAAGCGTTTACAGCCTGTTCGGCGTCCGCGCCTTCCGCACTGATGTGAATTTCGGTACCGGAACTAATGGCCAGGCTCATGATCCCCATGATACTTTTGGCGTTTACTTTTTTATCTTCCTTTTCTACGAAGATCTCGGAAGAATATTTATTAGCTTCCTGAACGAACAAAGCTGCAGGTCTGGCGTGCAGCCCCGTCTTCAGTCGAACGACTACCGGGTGCTTGGTCATGAGCAATCTTACCCCCTATGCAAAATGAAGTTCCTGTCGAAACGCATTATTATATTTAGTATAACATAACTTCGGTTGCTCACACTAGTCTAAAACCGCTGTGCTTGAAAAGCGGGGGCGCTGCGGGAGGAATCTTTAGCTTATGCTTTCGATGTGCCTTTCTCCGAAAGGCTTTAGGTCGCGTGTTGCATTTGGGAAGCTGGATTGAATTTTCTAAAGGAAGCTTCCCAAATGCAAAGGCGATCGCTAACGCTCCTACACTGAATTCCTCCCTCCGCTTGGGCTTTTTAGGCAGAGTTTTTCTTTCCTTTTTTTAAAAATAAAATTCGTGAAGGCTGAATCTGCCTGAACGCTGTCGAGAAAGTCCAACGTAGCTGGAAGCGAGAAGACGGAGAGAGAAATTCAGTGAAAAACGCCTTTGAACTCGGAAAATTCCTTATAAAATTCCAATCGATCTTTCCGAGTGAGACAGCGTTTTGAACGAATTTCTCTCGCAGTCTTCTCGCTTCCCCCGCCGAAGTAACTTTCCCGACAGTCTTTAGGCAGCAATATTCAGCTGCCCCGAATTTTCTCCGCCATGATGTCGAGTTTGCGCAGGCGGTGATTCACGCCGGATTTGCTGACGGTGCCTTTGAGCAGTTCGCCGACTTCCTTCAGGTTGATTTCGGGATGCGCCAGGCGAACTTCGGCGACTTCGCGCAGTTTTTCCGGCAGGCTTTCCAATCCGACTTCTCTTTGCAGGAAACGGATATTGTCGATCTGACGCACGGCGGCGCCGATCGTTTTGTTGAGGTTGGCCGTCTCGCAGTTGACGATCCGGTTGACCGAATTGCGCATATCGCGCATGATGCGGACATCCTCGAATTTGAACAGAGACTGGTGGGCTCCGATAATATTCAGAAGTTCAATGATTTTCTCGCCTTCTTTGAGGTAGAAAATGAAACCTTTCTTCCGTTCGATGCAGCGAGCGTTCAAGTTGAATTCGTTGGCGAGATCGACGAGCGCCTGGCAGTGCTCTTCGTACATGGAGGCGATCTCCAGGTGATACGACGAGCCTTCCGGGTTGTTGACCGAGCCGCCCGCCATGAAGGCGCCGCGCAAGTAGGCGCGTTTGCAGCAGGTCTTTTTCACGATCTCGGGGCTGATGCCGGGCAGGAATTGGAATCCTTCCGACGTGATTTTAAGCGATCCGAGCAGTTCTTGCACGCCGGCAGGAATCCGCACGATATAGACGTTATTTTTTTTCAGGCGCATTTTTTTGCGTACAAGCAGTTCGGTATGCACGCTAAAATGCTTTTTGATCAACGAATAGATCCGGCGAGCAATCGCCGCGTTTTCGGTCGAAATATCGAGACTGACTTTCTTGTTGGAGAGCTGGACCGAGCCGTTCATTCGAATCAATGCGGATAACTCCGCTCTTTCGCAGCAGGCGTCCGCCTCCACCATGGTCAGTTCTTTCTTGGTTTGAGCCGCGAACGACATGGATTATTCACCCCTTTCTCATCATCCAGTCTTCCACAAGCCGGTTAATATGCCGGCTTAGTTGCTCTGCGTCGTGACGCAGATATGTGCCGTACTTAACGAACGTATCGGCAATGACGGTGCAGTTGGTCGCCGCCATCTCCTCCAGATCCAATCGGACCGGAGTCGCTCCTTCTTCCGCGTAACGGAGCTGCACGGCTTCGGGAATAAGCCCGCTGTTCACCAGCACGTAATCGAACAGATGACTGCCGACATGATCGTGTACCGCCTGAAGATGATCCGCCACGCTGAACCCGTCGGTCTCGCCCGGTTGGGTCATGACGTTGCAGATGAACATCTTGACGGCGCTCGACGCGACGAATGCTTCGGACAGCTGCGGCACCATCAGATTCGGAAGCAGGCTGGTATACAGACTTCCCGGACCGAGCAAAATGGCGTCCGCGCGCTGAATGGCCAGTACCGCCTCCGGCAGCGCTTCGACTTCCGCGGGCTCAAGGAAAATGCGCTTGATTTTGCCCCCGTATTCCGGAATATTCGATTCGCCGGTCACGATCGTGCCGTCTTCCATCTCCGCGTGCAAAATGACGCCTTCTTTAGCTGCCGGATACACGCGTCCGCGTACGGCGAATACCCGCCCGAGCTCGCGCACGGCGGTGACAAAGTCTCCGGAAATATCCGTCATGGCAGCCAGGATCAGATTGCCGAGACTATGTCCCGCCAAGCCGGTTCCCGTTTTAAAACGATAACTTAACATATCCGACAACAACGGCTCTACATCGGCTAGCGATGTAAGCACGTTGCGAATATCGCCCGGAGGCGGCATCTGCATCTCGCTGCGCAGAATGCCGGAACTGCCGCCGTCATCGGCCACCGTAACGATGGCCGTAATATCGAGCGGCTGTTCCTTCAATCCCCGCAGCATCACAGACAGTCCCGTGCCGCCGCCCATCACGACAATGCGCGGGCGACGAACGGGGCGCTGCGGCTGTTGCTTCGTATTCATGAATGTTCACTCCTCAGTACATTGGACCCCTCGAATGTTCGGTTGCAGTCAGTGGCGGTCCCGATCGGCGTCCCGGTGATTAACTCGCACTCTTTCCGTCTCGCTCGCTCCCAGCATGCGGCCCAAATATTCGGAAATGGCGACCGAGCGATGCTTGCCTCCGGTACAGCCGATGCCGATAATCACCTGGCTCTTGCCTTCTTTTCGGTACTGCGGAATGAGAAAATGCAGCATATCCAGTAGTTTGGTCAAAAAGGTCTGCGTCTCCGGCCATTTCATCACGTAATCATAGACGTCGCTATTCTGTCCCGTAAGCGGGCGCAGATTGTCGATATAATGCGGATTAGGCAGAAAACGCACGTCGAAGATCAGATCCGCGTCGATCGGCACGCCGTACTTGAAGCCGAACGACGTGACATTGACGGATAGCTGGTTGGTCTCCATATGCGCGAAGCGCGAAATGATCTTTTCTTTTAACACGGCCGGCTTCATATTGGTCGTATCGATAATTTGCGTAGCCGAGTTTTTCAGCTCCTCCAGCATCTTGCGCTCCAGGCGAATGCCGTCGAGCGGCATACCGTCCGGCGCAAGCGGATGCCGACGGCGCGTCTCTTTGTAACGTTGCACCAGAACCCCGTCATTCGCGTCGAAAAATAGAATTTCGCTGTGAATGGTGAAGTGGTCCTTGATGTACGCAAGCGATTCGGACAACGCTGCGAAGAACTCGCGGCCGCGCAGGTCGATAACCAGCGCAACCTTGGCGATCTTGCCATTCGACTGTTCGATCAGCTCGGCAAATTTCGGAATCAGAACCGGCGGCAGATTGTCTACGCAGAAAAAGCCCAAATCTTCCAGGCTCTGCACGGCAATCGTTTTGCCGGCACCCGACATTCCCGTGATAATCATCAGCGTGGCGGTCGAAGCCGCCGCGTTCTCGTTTGGAATTTCGCTCATGCGACTTCCCCTCCCTGATTTACGGTGTTTACAAGTCCTAGCGAATCAACAGCCCGGCAGCGCCGATCATGCCGGCATTGTTGCCCAGCGTCGCCGGTACGATTTGCACGCCTTGTTGCAGCGGTTCCGGCGTCAGTTGAGCAAAAGTCTCGCGAATCGGCTCAAACAGGATGTCTCCCGCTTTCGATACGCCGCCGCCGATGATGAAGCTTTGCGGGTTCAGCACCGCCGCGACAGCCGCCATCGACTTGCCCAGATAAAATGCCGCACGTTTCACGATGCGCAGCGCCACTTCGTCGCCCGCTTTGGCGGCGTCGAAGACGGTCTTGGCCGTAATCTCGCTTGCATCGGCGATGAACGTGCGCTCCCCGCGTTCCACCGCTTCTTTGGCCATGCGAATAATGCCCGTCGCGGAAGATACCGTCTCCAGGCAGCCTACTTTGCCGCAGCCGCACTGAATGGCTTCCAGATCGGGTACAACATCGATATGACCGATTTCTCCGGCCATGCCCGAGAAGCCTTGGTAAATACGGCCGTTGATGATAATACCGCCGCCCACGCCTGTTCCCAGCGTGTAGCAGACACAGTTTTCGATCCCGGCTCCCGCACCGCTCCAGGCTTCGCCGAGCGCGGCTACGTTGGCATCGTTATCAATCTTAACAGGCTTGCCGAGCCGCTCTTCGAGAATGGCGCGGATCGGAACGTCCTTGAAGCCTATGTTCGGCGCCATGACGATGATGCCGTCACGGACATTCGTGAATCCGGCGACTCCGGCTCCGACCCCGGCCAGTTGTTCCCAGGAATAAGGCGATTCTTCAACGACTCGACGAACGTAATTCGCCATGTTGGAAATTACGGTCTCCGGTCCTTCCGCCACTCCCGTGGGCCCTTCGTACGTATGCAGCAGAACGCCGCTCTCGCTGCACAGACCGACTTTGATCGTGGTGCCGCCCAGATCCATACCGACGTAGACATTTTCAGACATGATACAAGCCACCTTTTTTCTTCTGATATTATAGAAAATCGAAAATGATGAATCCGTTTGCTTAAGTCCACCTTCGTATCCCACTATAAGCGAACGCCCCCCTTCGGTCAAGCGAGACACCACGCCGCAAAGCCTTGCCCCGCAAGGGTCGAAAGCCTTTTTTGTAACGCGGCACGCCCGGGGGCGTTGAAACCCTTATGGGGCGCGGGTTTGCGTCGCGGAATGAGTTTTAGCGGCTTGCTGGTTGCGTTTTGAGAAATCGTGATGAATTTATGCAGAATCGAAAAAACCTTGTCTGCATTGTGCAGGCAAGGTGAGGTTTTGCTCGAAAGTTAGGTTGGCGGGGGGAAGCGAGAAGACTGCGAGAGAAATTGCCAGCATACGCTTCCGAAGTGCATTTCTTCGAAATGCTTCACAATTCGCTGTTTCACTTGGAAAAGTCGATTGAAATTTTTAGTTGAAGTTTTCCAAGTTCAAAGGCGTCTTTCACTGAATTTCTCTCTCCGTCTTCTCGCTTCCAGCTACGTTGGGCTTTCTAAAACTTTATTTGATCTTATCTTCAAGATGCAGACAAGACACAAACTTATCATTTTCTTTATAACAGTATTGCTCTAATACATGAATCTACATACAGGTCGCCAAGCATCCGTTCTCGCCATCTGCCCATACGCTCCTCTTTTACACTTAAACTCACGCTTCCGACAATATCCGCTTCTGCCCTTCCAGTTCCCGAATCGGCGCCACGTTTTGGGTAAACTCCAGCGTTCCCAGGTACGTGCCTTGCTCGTCGCGAATCGCAAAGTAGCGGATATAAACGAATTTATCTTTGAACGGAATCCAGAAGTCTTCGTGATCTTTGCGGCCCGATCTGAAGTCCCGCAGCAGGTCTTCGACGACGTGCACGCTTTGCGGCGGGTGGCAATTTTGTACCGAACGGCCGATGACCGCTTTCGTACGGGCGAAGATGCGTTCTTTGCCGTGCGAGAAATACCGGACGATATCGTTCTCGTCGATGTACGTCAGGTCAACCGGGAGGTGGTTCATGATAAGCTCCAACTGCTGCACAGACAGAATTCCCGTATTGAACCGGACGTAACCGTCGGAGATCGGCGCTGCGGAGGCAGCAGCTTCCGGCGAAGCGGATGCTGTTCCAACGCCGACCGGACGCTGCGGCTGCGCTTGTTGAACGGTCTTCATGCTTCCGCTAACCGATGCCGCCATCTCTGCCGCTTGCCGTGCCATCTCCGCGGCCTGAGCCGCCATTTTCGCCGCTTGTTCCGCAATGCTGACCGCCTGATCCTGCGCTGGCGGTGCTGTAGGCGCAGGCGTCGATGCTGCTTGTTCCTCCTGCTGCTGTTGCCGCAGCATATCCGCTACCCACTGCGGCATGCCTTCCGGCTTCTCTCCCCCTGCCAAAAACGACGGCATAGCTGCTGCATCTTCACCGTGGGCATGGCTAGCTTCCAAATGACCCTCGAGTCCGCGAGATATCGGTGCAGGTTGTTCGGCTTCCAACATAGCTCCAGGCTCCGCTGCCCGCGTCGGAACCCAACGAGCCGTGCCGGGAATGAGGCAGTAGCCGATCTCTTCCGTCTCTTCCGCGATTTTTACCCATTCGTCTTCCGTCAGCTTTTTGAGCGCCATCGGCAGCAGGATATTTTCTTCTTTGAAAATCATCTCTTCGACTTCGCGCACAGACGCTTCGATCCTCGTCTTCACCGCTTCGCGATCGCCGTTATAGTCTGCCAGCAAGGCTTTTGCCGCTTTGATCTCCGCGCGAATGCCGTCATCCACGCCCCACATTACCTGCGTCGGACCGTAGATCCCGTAGCGCTCCAGATACGGGAACAGCAGATTTTCTTTTCTCGAATAATGCTTGTCCACGTCCAACAGCAAGTTGAGGTCTTCCAACAGCTTATAGCGGTTCGCATCCGAATCATCCTTCATGAACTTGTCCAGATGCAGCGAGATCGAGAAACCCGTCAGACGCTCCAGTTCCCGGTTTTCCAATTTGAACGTATGCACCGGGTGTCCGGGCTGCGACTCGGGCGCCGAAGAAGAGGAACCGTGAATATCCGAGATTGCCCCGTCGAAGATCGAAGCATGGACCGAGCACAATCGCTGCACTTCGGATACGGGAATGCCTTCCTCTCGCATCAACGATTCTTCAAGCAGCGAAATCTCCTCGACTTCCACGCTGCCTACCGCCGCACGGAAACGTTCTTTGACCTGCGCCGGATCGACTCCCTCGTGCAGCTGCTTGATAATGGCTTTCAGTTCTTCTCTCCGACGCAGCTGCTGCTCATCCATATGCCCTGCCGCGTGCTCTCGATTATTAATCAGTTCGCTCATCTTCGGTTCCTCCTTATTGTCATTCAATGCTGAACGCCCACCCTATATGTCCTAACCTTCAACCTCGTAGCCATGCGCTTCAAAAGCCTGCCGCATCTGTTCCGGGTCGATCCGCTTCATTTTCGCACCCTTCAGGGGCGTCATGAACTTGCCCATCGTCTCCAACATGGCCGGTTCGACGATCTTTTTAAAACCAAGCGCAAACATAATCGTCGCAACCTCCGGCTCCTCGTTCACCAGCTCATGCACGCTCCGGTTCAAATCGATCTTTTTGCCCATTCATGATCCGCCCCTTTCCGACTGCTTTAAATTTTTCTGAAAACAATTCTCAATCAAAATGTAGCATGCCGTTATCTACCGACTTGTGATTCTACGCACAATCTTTTTATCCATGCAAAAAAGAGCCTTGAAGATGTCTTCGGCGGCTCTTTTCGTTCCGTATTTACGATGACGATACGCTTGCCTTCACTCTTCTTCGTCACTCAGCAAACGTTCCAGCATCTGCTCCCGATTGTTCAAAAATTCCCGGGTCACGATATAATGCTCCGTTTCTTCAAGCCCGCATTCCCGAATCCCCCCTGCCGTCAGGTTGTACAGCCGACAATGCGGATACGCCATCAACAGCGGGGAATGCGTCGAGATAATGAATTGCCCGCCGCTGCGCGCCAGTTCATGAATGCGCGTCAACATCGCCAACTGCCGAACGGGAGACAAAGCCGCTTCCGGCTCGTCGAGAATGAACAGTCCGTTAGATCCGAACCGATGCATGAACGTCGCGAAAAAAGCTTCTCCGTGCGACTGCTCGTGCAGCGAACGCCCGCCGTAGCTGTCGATGATTTTGCCGCCGCGCCCCGGTTCCTTATCCAGCTCGTCGATCGTCGTCGCCACGTTGTAATAACTCTCCGCCCGGAAAAAGAACCCGTCCTGCGGACGCGCCGTGCCCCGAATCAGCCGCAGATGCCGATGCAGCGGGGAATGGGTTTCCGCCGTTGCGAAGTTGAAGTTCAGCGTCCCGCCTTCCGGGTTGAAGCCCCAGGCTGCCGCAATCGCTTCGAGGAGCGTGGATTTGCCGACTCCGTTTTCACCGATGATATATGTCACCCGATCATGAAAATCAATACTCTCCAGTTCTTTTACCGCAGGCAGGTTGAACGGATACATCTCGGGTTGTTCAATCTTTTCTCGCAGCAGCTCCGCCCGGCGCAGATACCGACGGTCCGCTCCACCCGGACTTCTTCCGATTTTGCTCATGAACATCCTCCGATCTTTTTCCTGGGCCAAGATGCTTCTATAAAAAGAACGCGCAGGCGAAAGATTCCGTTGGCGGATTCTTGTCTGCGCGTTCTTGGATTTAGATTGAGGTTTCTTTTAAAAATTAACGATCGAGCGTCTCGCTCCAGTCGTGCACGATGCTGCCTTCAAGATACTTCTCGCAGTCCATCGCCGCTTGGCAGCCGCTGCCCGCAGCCGTGATCGCTTGACGGTATTTCGTGTCCTGCACGTCGCCGCACGCGAAAATGCCCGGAATATTGGTTTCCGTCGTACCCGGATTCACCACGACATAGCCGTGACCGTCCAGATCGACCTGGCCTTGCAGGAACGTCGTGTTCGGCGTATGGCCGATTGCCACGAATACGCCGTCCGCTTCCAGCAGTTCTTCCTGACCCGTCTCGTTGTTGAACACTTTCAGTCCTTGGAGACCACTATCGCCCGCAACCACTTCCAGCGGCTTACGGTTGAGCGCCCAGGAGACTTTCTCGTTCTCTCGCGCGCGATCCTGCATGATCTTCGATGCGCGCAGCTCGTCACGGCGGTTAACGACCGTAACTTCCGTCGCAAAGCGCGTCAAGAAGCTGGCTTCTTCCATTGCCGAGTCCCCGCCGCCGACCACGATGAGCTTTTTGCCGCGGAAAAAGAACCCGTCGCAAGTCGCGCATGTGCTGACGCCGCGTCCGATATTATCCTGCTCTCCCGGAATGCCGAGGTAACGGGCGGATGCTCCTGTCGAGATGATGACCGAGTCCGCTTCGATCGTTCCCGTGCCTTCAACGGTAATTTTGAACGGACGCTGCGAGAAATCGACGGCATCTACCCAACCGTTCATGAACTCGGCACCGAAACGCTCGGCCTGCTTGCGCATATTGTCCATCAGTTCCGGTCCCATAATTCCGTCAGGGAAGCCCGGGAAGTTCTCGATTTCGGTCGTTGTCGTCAATTGTCCGCCCGGTTGAAGACCTTCGATCACGAGCGGGTTCAGGTTGGCACGAGCCAAATAAATAGCCGAAGTCAGGCCCGACGGACCTGTTCCGATTACTACAGTCTTGTATTTCTGCATCTAGGCATCCTCCTCAGGACAAGTTTGAGTGTTATGAAATCATGACGGAGTCCAATCATTGCCGGACGGTTACAGTCCTTTGCGATGATCTCTTCCGTGCATGGTCATACGTTCCTTGATATTGCATACTTGATCGATTCGTTTGACATAGCGGCCGACCGTCGAAGCAGACACGCCGTAGCGCCGTCCCGTTTCTTCATAGGTCGACTCTCCGCGGCGCAGCTTGTCCGTCAAATAATCAAGGGCCGCGGCCCAACCTTCGGCGTACGACAGCACCGGCACGTCCGGATACAGTCTACGCAAAAAATCGGTCCATAAGGCTTCCAGATCACGGCGAAGGCCAAAGTCGCCCGGTGCGCACGAAGCGCGAAGCGCCGTATCCAAGACGTCCTGCCAACGCTTTTCCCAGACGGGCAGTTCAGCCGGCTCCCTGGAGAACTTGAGTTCCGGCCGTTCATCTTCTTCAGTCGGATCATGGGCGATCTCGCCCAATGCAACGCGAGCGAGTTCGCGCAATTCTGCGGCTTCGGCTTCATTTTCAGCCAACCCGCGCAATACTTTCGTCATCTCGTCATCCGCCAAGGGACGGCAAGCTTGGAGCGCATGGCGTTTTTCCTCTTCGGTGCCGGAGTGCAAGGTGTGAAGCAACGCTTCACGAATAGCAGGCGAGTCCTCGGGCAGACGTTCTTCCCAACGACGCCAAAGCTCGGAGCGCTTAACGGCCTCCAATCGGTAATGGTAGCTCACCGTTTCGGCAATGCCGTTTTTTCTCCATTCCGGCAAACGCGTCAAATAATATTCGGCTGCTTCGGCATCCGGATCAAGCTTTAGCGTCTGCTTCCACAACTTTTCCGCCGTATCGATCCGTCCGCTCAACAATGCCGCTACGGCACAATAATGGTGGATGGACGGATCAGCCGACGACTCGTCGCCTGCCAACAACCTGCGAAAATGCTGATACGCCGCTTCATGCTCGCCCAAAATGCCCAGCGTAGTCGCCAGTTTGAAGGCATGCTCGCGATGGAAAGGCACAATCGCAGCCAAACGCCGGCCGAGTCGTACCGCTTCCTCCGCTCCGTCCGGGCCGGAATGACGACGGAAGATCGCCAAGTTGCACAAACCGTGCAAATTTCCCGGTTCGCTCCGAAGCACCTCTTCCACCGTCGCAAGCGCCCGATCCGTCATGCCCATGTAATAGTAGGCCAAGGCCAGATTGTTGGATGCGGCAGCAAAGCCCGGGTAGTCCTCCAGCAGTTCCTCCAACAAATCCGCCGCCTCGGAAAACATGCCTTCTTCCAGCATCGTCCGCGCGCGCTCATGACGATCCGATCCCCGGCGCGCCAGCACGCTATGATCTCGAACATTCCGCTTCAGCTCTACCTGGAGCAGCTCGATCATCTCTTCCGCCTCGTGCAGGAACTGTCCCGAAGCATCCGCCTCCAGATAGGCAAGCAGTGCTTCTTCGGCCTCTTCGAATCGTTCCATGTTGGCAAAATTATTCGCCATATAGAATCGGCACTCCGTCATGGACGGGTCAACCTGTTCGAGCACATGCAGCAGCACCTCGTTCGAAGCTTCATAATCGCCCATCTCGGATAAGATACCCGCCATGTTGCAGTGATTGACCGGATTGCCCGGCTTCAATTCTACGGCTTTGCGAAAATATTTTAACGCCTTGTCATATTGGTAGCGATCCAGCGCCCGGACGGCTCTTTCGAAGAAAAAGCTTTCGTCCATGGTCAAAGAAACCACATGACTTTGCGGCTTCTCTTCACGCCGATAATTCCCGTTCACCTGAGCAAGGCCCCCTTTGTTAACTGCTTAAAATCGAATATCCAGATCAGTATAACACACTTGCATGGGCCCCCCAAGAGCAAGGCCGACCCTGCCGATCCCTCGCTGCGCGAAGGTTCCGCGGCAGGAAATCGAAGCCGGGGAGGCAAAGCTTAAAATGGAAATTTCCCGATTGCAACCGGCCTCTGATCGAAACGGGGCCTTCCGCGCAGAAATCCGACATACCGAACTTCTGCCGCAGACGGCCTCGGTGCTTCGTGCATGAGCTAGGGCGTGTACGCAAACTCAACGCCGTGCATCTTGACCTGCCTTTTCGTCCTCTGCATTGTCATTTTCCCTTGACGTACCCCGGCACGCCTTCAGAAAAATTCCTTGCCGAGAACGAAAATTCAGCTCAATCTGCTCCCGACGGAGTTTGCGTACACGCCCTGACTATTAAATACCCGAATCGCTGAACAATGTCGCAAGCGATCCGCCTTCCAAAATGATATGGATCGCCCGAGCCAGCATAGGCGCGACCGGCAATACGGTAAATCGTTCCGAGTGATCCTCCGGCAGCGCGATCGAATCCGTGATGACCACTTCCGAGATGCTTGGATGATCCAGGCGCTGAAGGGCCCCGTCAGAGAATACCCCGTGCGTGGCACATACAATCGGGTCTTTCGCATTTCGTTCTTTCAGACCTTCGACGACTTTGAGAATGGTCGATCCGGTATCGATCAAGTCTTCCATGATGATCGGCGTACGTCCTTCGACTTCGCCGATCACATGCGTGATCATCGCCTCGTTATGAGACGGACGTTTTTTGAGCATGATCGCGACTGGCGAGTCGAGTCGATTCGCCAGCTTTTCGGCCAACTTTGCACGACCCGCGTCCGGAGACACGACAACCGGGTCTTTAATGTTTTTGCTGCGCAAGTAATCGGCGATCAAGTCCAGCGTCGTCAGATGATCGACCGGAATATTGAAGAATCCTTGGATTGCGGCAGCGTGAAGTTCGATCGTGACGACGCGGCTGGCCCCGGCCGTCGTCAACACATCCGCTACCATCTTGGCCGAGATTGGCTCGCGCGGAGCGGCTTTGCGTTCCTGACGGGCATAACCGTAATACGGGATTACCACGTTGACCGTACGCGCCGAAGCACGCTTGGCCGCGTCGATCATCACGAGCAGCTCGACAAAATGCTCATTGATCGGGTGAGAAAGCGATTGAACGATAAAGACGTCCAGGTTGCGAATACTCTCTTCGTAATGTACATAACTCTCGCCGCTCTTAAATTTGGTCAGTTTCACTCTACCGGGCGTAACACCCAGATCACCGCAGATCCGGTCCACTAGGCCCGGATTGGACGACCCCGAAAATATACGCATCCTGTGCTGCATGGCACCCTCCCGCATGTTCTTTTTCTTGACTTTGTATGGATCTTTCATTGATCTTTCTTGGTCTGCTTTTGATTATACCCCAATCGCGGGGAGCGCAAAAGCAAAGAGACGCCGATCATGGCGTCCCGAAATTCTCTGGAAAGTTTTCTATGTTGGGGAAGCTAGGCGCTGCGGGGAAATTCGTTTCGGTCGCGTGTTGAAATCGAGAAAATAGATTGAAACTGTTTATATGTTTTTTCTCGATTTCAAAGGCGAACACTTCGTTCCTACACTGAATTCCCCCTCCGCTATTGCTTCCTACAATAGAATAAACTTGCTCGATAATATCGGCTTTTGTTAGAAAGCCTTAAATTACGCTAAATCGCTCCGATGTTTATACGCTTTACTTTTTTCGAAAAACTCTCGACCGCCTTTAGCTTTCTTCGAAAGCTTCAATGGGTCGAGAAAGCCCAACGTAACTGGAAGCGAGAAGACGGAGAGAAAAATTCAGTGAAATACAGGATTTCGAAGAAAACCTGCGGTAACATTCAGTTCTATGTTGACGCCTTTGAACTCGGAAAACTCCTTATTCAAATCCAATCCATTTTCCGAGTGAGACAGCGTCTTGAACGAAATTTTCTCGCAGTCTTCTCGCTTCCCATGCACACGTAACTTTCGAGGACAGCCTTTAGCTTTCTTCGAAAGCTTCCCTATAAAACCAACGGGATCATGATTCTTTTACGGCGATCAAAAGTCGCAACCTGCTGCACGCCCAGATCACGAAGCTCGAAGCGGGCTTTGTCGAGGTTTTCGGACAGTTTGGCGGGATCGTGGGAATCAGAACCCAAGGTCAAAGGGATGCCCTTTTCCAAAGCGCGACGCAGGATCAATTCGGAAGGGAACATTTCGGCGCAAGGCTTGGTCAGGCCGGAAGCGTTCAGTTCCATGGCGATGCCGCTGGTGGCGATATGCTGGAGAGCGATTTCTTCGAAAGCTTCTTTTTCCGCGGATTGCTCGGGCTTGGGCGCATAACCGAAACGCTTGATCACATCGAAATGGCCGACGATATCGTAAAACCCCGTTTGGGCGGCTTTGCCGAGCGCGTCGTAATACGTTCGGTAGACTTCAAGGGGGTCGCGGCCTTCCCATCCTGCGGTTTGGCGGAAGTCGGTAATGTCCCATTCGCCGAGGAAATGGACCGAGCCGATGACGTAATCCCAAGGGTAAGCTTCGACGATCTTTTGAATTTCCGTTTCGTAGCCTTCGATATAATCGCCTTCGAGACCGAGTTTGATATCGATGCGATCGCGGTATTTCTCCTTGAGCGTCAGCACTTCTTCCACGTAGCGCGGCAGTTCGTCCATCGGCATCGCCATTTCGGGATAATATTGCGCGGGGTCGACGTGGATCAGCGGCATATGGTCGGACAGACCGAGTTGGCCGAGGCCCAGCTCAATGCCGCGTTGCACATACTCTTCCAGCTTTCCGACCGCATGGCCGCAGCGTTCGTGGTGCGTATGGTAATCGATCAACATGCAGATTCTCTCCTCTCGTGTAAAAAGCAAAACGGCGAACCATCCGGGGATATCATTCTCCCCGCGTCCGCCGTTCATCTTTCAGGCCGCTCAACGCAACCTTTTCACGCGAAATATTCCGGCGCACGATCCGAAACGGATAGCAAACGTTACGCGTGACCTAACCTCTAATCGCGGCGCGGACGCTCGTGGCGGCGAGCCAGCTCGTCCATGATCTCGTCCAGCGGAAGCTTGCGTTCTTGCAGCAGCACCAGCAGGTGATAGATCAGATCGCTCACTTCGAGGCGCAGCTCGGCGTTATCGCCGTTTTTGGCCGCGATGATCGACTCCGCCGTTTCTTCGCCGACTTTTTTCAGGATCTTGTCGATGCCTTTTTCGAACAGGTAGGTGGTATATGCGCCTTCCGGACGTTCGCGGTCGCGCTCTGCGATGATGCCTTCCAGCTCGCCCAAGACGTCAAAGCGTCCTGCCGCGTTTTCCGGTTCTTGGCCCAGCACCCGCTCGCTTTCCGCACCCGCGCCGACGGATCCGTTCTGAGCCGCCGAACCTTTTTCCAGCGCCGCCTTGTTGAAGAAGCAGCTTACGCGTCCCGTGTGGCAGGCCGGACCCGCCGGCTCCACGCCGACCAGCAGCGCGTCCCCGTCGCAATCGTAGCTGAGCGACACGATCCGCTGCACGTTGCCGGACGTCGCGCCTTTATGCCAGAACTCCTGCCGCGAACGGCTCCAGAACCAGGTCTCGCCCGATTCGATCGAACGGCGCAGCGATTCTTCGTTCATGTAGGCGAGCGTCAATACTTCCTTCGTGTTGTTGTCCTGAACGATCGCCGGAGCCAGTCCCTGCGCGTCCCATTTGACGTTGGCCGCGAATTGTTCCGGCGCAACGATTACATCGCTTTCTCTGCTCATCTGATTTCGACTCCTTTTTGCTTCAATTGATTCTTGAGGTCCGGAATCGCGATCTCTTTATAGTGGAAAATGGTCGCCGCCAAGCCTGCATCCGCCGTGCCTTCCGTGAACACGTCGTAGAAATGTTCGCTTGTGCCCGCACCGCCCGAAGCGATGACCGGGATCGACACTTCGCGGCACACCGCTCGCGTCAGTTTCAGGTCAAAGCCGTCTTTCGTGCCGTCGGCGTCCATGCTTGTCAGCAGGATTTCGCCCGCTCCCAGCGATTCCGCGCGTTTGACCCATTCCAGCGCGCGAATGCCTGTCGATTTGCGGCCGCCGTGCGTATACACTTCCCACTCCTGCCATTCCGGGTTGTACTTGGCGTCCACCGCCAGCACGATACATTGCGAGCCAAAGCGGCGCGCGCCTTCGGCGATCAGCTCAGGGCGCAAAACCGCCGCCGTGTTGACCGCCGTTTTGTCCGCGCCCGCGCGCAAAATCCGTTTCATGTCGTCCACCTGCGAAATGCCGCCGCCGACCGTGAACGGAATCGTGATTTCTCCCGCCGTCTGGCGCACGACCTCGACCATCGTCGCCCGGCCTTCGACCGAAGCGGAGATATCGAGAAAGACCAGCTCGTCCGCGCCTTCGCGGTCGTATACCGATGCCAACTCTACCGGATCGCCGGCATCGCGCAGATTGACGAAGTTGACTCCTTTAACCACGCGTCCGTCTTTGACGTCCAGACACGGAATAATTCGTTTTGCGAGCATGCCGTTCCTCCTTTTACTGCTTAACCGCAGCCAATGCCGATGCCAGATCAATATTGCCCGTGTACAACGCTTTGCCGACGATTGCTCCGCCGATGCCGTCGTTCACATGTGCCGCCAGACGCTCCAGATCGCCTTGTACCGTCACTCCGCCCGAAGCGATGACCGTTTTTCCGGATGCTTTTGCCAGGCTCAGAATCGCTTCCACGTTCGGTCCCTGCATCATGCCGTCGCGCGAGATGTCGGTGAAAATGAACGTTTCCGCTCCTTTTGCAGCCAATTCCTTCGCCAGGTCTTCCGCGCGGACTTCCGACGTTTCCAGCCAGCCGCGAGTCGCCACGAATCCATTGCGGGCATCGATGCCAATCGCCGCTTTATCTCCGTATTCAGCCAGTACCTTTTCCGTAAAAGCCTTATCTTCGATCGCCGCAGTCCCCAGAATAACCCGGCTCACCCCGAGCGACAGCAGCAGCTTCACGTCTTCGAATGTCCGCAGTCCGCCGCCGATTTGCACCGGCACGTTCAGCGCGGACGCGATCTGGCCGATCAGCTCATGATTGACCGGACGACCTTCCTTCGCTCCATCCAAGTCGACCAAATGCACGAACTGTCCGCCGAGATTCTCCCACTGCTTGGCCGCGTTCAGCGGGCTTTCGTTGAATACCGTTTCTTGCGCATAATCGCCTTGAAGCAATCTCACGCACTTGCCTCCGCGGATATCGATTGCCGGATAGATCGTAAATGCCGTCATATACCATTCTCCTTTTTCGCCGTATCCCAATGGGTTATATTCGTGAAGTTTCCTGCTAGCTTGACCAAGTTAAATGTAAAGTTACGCCCACCTGAGATTTCGTGCCTAAACCGTGCGCGAAGTCTCCGACGGAAACGCACCTAAAGCGTGTACGTTTCAGGCGAACGTAAACCTCTGATTCAGTTTGGTCAAACTACTACGCCTGTCCTTCCGACAGCTTCAGGAAATTGCGCAACAGGCTCATGCCCAACTCGCCGCTTTTTTCCGGGTGGAACTGCATGCCGTAGACGTTATCCCGTCCGACGATCGCCGTCACCGGAAGCCCGTAGTCGGCCGACGCGATCAGATCGCTTGGTTCGCTCAGCTCCACATGGTACGAGTGCACGAAGTAAACATGTCCTTCCGGAAGGCCGTCCAGCAGCGGTTCGTTCGGACGGGTGAAATCAAGGCGGTTCCAGCCCATATGCGGAACCTTCAGCTCTCCCGCTTCAAAACGCACGGCACGCCCCGGCAGCAATCCCAGTCCTTCATGGTCGCCGTGCTCCGCGCTTCCGTCGAACAGCAGCTGCATGCCCAGACAGATGCCGAGCAGCGGTTTGCCTTCGGCCGCGACGCGGCGAGCGACCAAGTCCAGTCCCGTGTCCCGCAAATGGCTCATCGCATCGCCGAACGCGCCGACGCCGGGCAGCAGGACGCCGGACGCCTGCATGATCTCGCGCTCGTCGCCGGTAATGAGGTACTCGTAACCGAGCCGCTCGACCGCTTTGCTGACGCTGTGCAGATTGCCCATTCCGTAGTCGACGATCGCGATCGTCATGCTACAGCACTCCCTTCGTGGAAGGAATGCCGGTTACGCGCGGATCGATCGACGTCGCTTCGTCAAGGGCGCGTCCCAGCGCTTTGAAGATCGCTTCGATCATATGGTGCGTGTTGCGGCCGTAATGCACGATGACGTGCAGCGTGATCCGCGATTCCAGCGCGAATTTCCACAGGAACTCGTGTACCATCTCCGTTGAAAACGTACCGACCAGATTCGACGGGTATTCCGCGCGATATTCGAAATGCGGGCGTCCGCTTACGTCGATCACGACTTGCGCCAGCGCTTCGTCCATCGGAATGAATACGTTGGCGTAGCGCTTGATGCCGCGTTTGTCGCCCAGCGATTCCAGCAGCGCGTTGCCCAGACAGATGCCGATGTCTTCCACCGTGTGGTGATCGTCGATGTCGATATCGCCGTCGGCGTCGACTTTCAGATCGAATTGCCCGTGCTTGGCGAACAGATCCAGCATGTGGTTGAGAAAAGGAACCCCTGTCGAGATTTCCGAGATGCCTGTACCGTCGATGCCGTAGGAGAGCTTGATGTCCGTTTCGTTCGTTTTGCGAGCGATGCTTGCGCTGCGCGTGTTTGCTTGATTGGCTTCCGTCATGATATTGCCCCCGTTCGTTTAGTCGTTCTTTCTTGTTTTGCATTAGGGCGTGTCTTCAAACCCGCCAACGTGCATCTTTTACCGCCTTTTCGCGCTGCCTTGCGTCACTTTCCCTTGACGTGCCCCGGCACGCCTTCAGAAAAGTTCCTTATTCAGCACGAAAATTCGGCAAAATCTGCTTCCGTCGAGGTTTGAAGACACGCCCTAGGGCGTATACGCAAACTCAGCGCTCTCGCCTGAATCAGCCTATTTGCCGCCTTCTTTGTTCACACGGACCTCGATCGCGCGCGCATGCCCTTCCAGGCCTTCGCGGCGCGCCAGCTCCATGATCGTCGAAGCATTTTGCAGCAGTGCTTTTTTGCTGTATTGGATCAAGCTTGATTTTTTGATAAAGTCGTCGACGTCGACAGGCGATGCAAAACGCGCCGTGCCGTTCGTCGGAATGATATGGTTCGGCCCGGCGAAATAATCGCCGACCGGCTCCGAGCTGTAAGGGCCGAGGAAGATCGCTCCGGCGTTCTCGATCAGGCCGAGATAATCGGTCGGATTCTGCACCATGACTTCCAAGTGCTCCGGCGCCAGCCGGTTCACGACTTCGATGCCTTCCTCGATGCTGCCCGTTACGATGATCGCTCCGTAATTCTCGATCGAAGCCCGCGCAATCGTTTCGCGCGGCAGTTCCGACAGTTGGCGCTCGACTTCGGCTGCTACATACTCGGCCAGACGTTCCGACGTCGAGACGAGAATCGCCGATGCCAGCTCGTCGTGCTCCGCCTGCGACAACAGATCGGCTGCTACATACTCCGGATCGGCCGTCTCGTCCGCCAACACCACGATCTCGCTCGGTCCCGCCAGACTGTCGATATCGACCAGGCCGTACACCTCGCGCTTGGCCAGCGCGACATAAATGTTGCCGGGCCCGCAGATCTTGTCGACCCGAGTAATGCTTTCCGTGCCGTAAGCCAGCGCCGCGATCGCCTGCGCGCCGCCGACCCGATAAATCTCGGTCACGCCCGCTTCTGCGGCAGCGACCAGAATATAAGGGTCGATGCCTTCCGTCCCCCCCGTTGCCGGAGGAGTCACCATCACGATCTCCGGCACGCCCGCTACCTGAGCGGGAATCACGTTCATGAGCACGGAAGACGGATAAGCCGCTTTGCCGCCCGGCACATAGACGCCGACACGGCGCAGCGGACGGATAATCTGTCCCAGTAATCCTCCGTCCGGCTGAAGCTCCATCCAGGAATTGCGCTTTTGCCGTTCGTGAAAAGCTCGAATGTTAACAGCAGCCGCCCGGATCGCGGTTACAAAAGATTCTTCCACGCGTCCGTACGCGTCTTGCAGTTCCTGAGCGGTCACTCGAAGCTGCGAAGCTTCCAGCTTCGTACGATCCAGGCTCTCCGTGTAACGAAGCAATGCCGAGTCGCCTTCAGCCTTAATATCGCCGACGATCCGCTTGACCGTCGCCACCTGTTCTTCCGAGCCGTACTCCACGTCCCGACGCAGATCGAACTGCGCCGCCGGTACAATCTTCATAGTCGTTCCTCCGCATGCTGGACGGCTTTCGGACGCCGTCCGATTTTCGTATCTATTTTACAAAAGACGACGATATCGCAACAATCGCCGCCGCTTGCCGCTCTTTCTATGCAAGCAAAATCGATCAAGACTTCACCGCGCCGGGCATGACTTTCTCCAGCTTATCGCACAATTGTTGAATCGCGTCGTTTTTCATCCGATAGCTGACCCGGTTGGCGATCAGGCGGCTCGTAATCCCGAAAATGCTCTCCAACTCGACCAACCCGTTGTCTTTGAGCGTCTGGCCTGTTTCCACCATATCCACGATCCGATCCGCCAGTCCGATCAACGGAGCCAACTCGATCGAGCCGTTCAGCTTGATCACTTCGACCTGCTCGCCTTGTTCTCGGAAATAACGCGTCGCCACGTTCGGATATTTGGTCGCCACCCGCAGATGAATCCCCGGCTGGCGATCCGGCAGCGCGATGACCGACATCCGGCAGCGCGCGATACCCAGATCCAGCAGCTCGTACACATCGCGATTTTCTTCGAGCAGCACGTCTTTGCCGACGATACCGATGTCCGCTACGCCATACTCGACGTACGTCGGCACATCGACCGGCTTCGCCATAATGAATTCCATGTTCGCTTCCGGAATCGGAATAACCAGTCGTCGCGAATCGTCGACGTCGTCCGGAATCACGATGCCGGCGGCACGGAACAGTTCCGCCGCTTTTTTATAAATCCTGCCTTTCGGCATAGCCACTTTCAGCACTTCTCCCATGCGTCTCTCCTCCTCTTGCTATCAAGTTATATGATTGCCGGTTCGTTAGCGCCCGGATATCCTGTTTCTTTATTTTGCCGAAGCATTTTCTCCGATGAAGCTGACTACCTGGCTGTAACGGCTGTTTCCCGCGATGTCTGCCTTGCTGCCGCTCTCGGCCAGCCGCGTTACCGCCGCTCCGCCCTCTTCGCGAACGCGTGCCGCTTCAGCCAGTGCTTCGGCGCGTCGATTCGGCTCATAGACGATCAGCACCGGACGCTCTTCCTCGCCTTCCGGATCATCTACGCCATCCAGAATGCGCGTCGTCTTCAAAGCAAAGCCCGTGGAAGGCACATCGCGCCCAAACTGCTTCAGCAGATTATCGTAGCGACCGCCGCTGCATACCGGGAAACCCAATTCCGCGGCATAACCTTCGAATACCATGCCTGTATAGTAGGAGAAATCCCCGATCATCGTCAGATCGATCAGCACGTGCTGAGAGACGCCGTAATCGTTCAATGCTTCCCAGACCTTGCGCAGATGATCCAGCGACTCCAGCGCGAGCTCATGACTGCTAAGCCCGGCGGCCTGGCTGCAAATTTCGACGCCGCCGCGCAGCCGCAGCAGTCCTTCAAGCTCCTGCTGCTGCTTCGATCCAAGACCGAGCGATTCGGCTTCTTCGCGGAAGCCTACATAATCTCTGCGCAACAGGCGTTCTTTCAGCACCTGCTGATCCTCCGCGCGGTTTGGCAACGCTTCGTCGAACAGTCCGTTCAAGAAGCCAACATGTCCCATCGCGAACTTGAATGTTTTCACGCCTGCCGCTTGCAGTGAAGCAATCGCCAGCGCAATCACTTCCGCATCTGCTTCCGGGGAACGGTCACCGACCAGCTCGACGCCCGTTTGGAAAAACTCCGCTTCCCGTCCCGCTTCTTCTTCGATCGCGCGGAACACATTCGCGTGATACGACAGTCGCAGCGGCAGCGACTCTTCGCGCAGCAGCGATGACGCCACGCGCGCAATCGGCGCCGTCATCTCCGAACGCAGCACCAGCGTCTGCCCACGGTTGTTGAGCAGCTTGTACAGCTTGCGGTCCGGCGTCGAGCTTGCGATGCCGACCGTATCGTAATATTCCATCGTCGGCGTCTTGATCGGATCATAGCCCCAGCGTGCCATGCAATCGAGTACGCTGCGTTCGATGCGGCGCAATCTTCGCGTTGCGCGCGGCAGATAATCGCGCACGCCGACCGGTTTTTCAAAACCTTGCGGTTTGGACATATTGTTCACCCCTGTAAGTTTGTCTATGGATTCTCTCCAGCTTCGTTCTTCATTTATATTGTATTCACCATATCGGAAAGCCTGACCCGCGGCAACCGCGATTTATTTCGTTCAGGCGCGATATCGGCAATCTTTCAAATCGGAAAGTTTAGATTTTCAAAGCAAGCCGTTCAAATAATTTTAATTGCTTTAGTGAGTCACAGTGATAACATGGTAGTAAAATAAAGCGTACGACTATATTAGCATTTTGCTTATGCTGTCGTCAATGTGAAGGTTTTGGAACGAGGCAGCAAGATCAGGGTGGCATTATTGCTGATGAGCAACAATTTTTAACGATCGGGACGCTTTTTCAGTATTTTGAAGTTAATCGTTGCTTACATGAACGAATGGGCTTTATTTGCGTACTCGCGGACTTGAATTTCTGCTTATACGCAACAATGAGAGAGCGGATTCGCAGAATCGGCGCAGCAATCGGATTTTCACGACCCCAAATCACGATACAAAAAAACTACCCCAAGCCATAATCATGACTTTGGAGTAGTTTTTTTGACGTTTCGGAACATTTCGATCCGCGTTCCTTGATAAACTTTCGCATCGCGGTCTGCCGATCGCGAGCTGCTTAAGACAGTTTCCGCCCATCGCCTGCTCCTTGCACGTCCCGCTGCAAGCGGGCAGCGCGTACGGTTACACGCTGCGATCGGTCGATGCGGCAGGTGCGGGCGGAGCTTTTTTCTTTTTGCGCAGAGAACCGGGGACATTGCCCAGAAGCACCCAAGCGCCCGGAATCCAGCGGAGAATGGCTTGCGTCACGATCCAGGATGCGATGAGCGCGGAGAGAAGCCCCCCGTATACCCAGGCAAAATACGTTACCGAGCCCATTTGGAAATGGCTGAAGAACCAATCTTCGGTATCCCGGTAATAACCGAGAACCAGCGGGTGGACCAGATACACGGCAAAGGACAACTCGCCGAGACGGGTCAGCATTTTGATTAACCATTTCGGCCCCTTGCGGTACAACAGGAATGAAGCCCTCATCAGAACCAGCGCTGTCAGCATCGTATGCACGTTCCATAGAAGTTCGTACCACAGCGAGTTGGCCGTAAAGTGCTTGAGGCGAATCTCTTGATAAAACCACACATGCACGACGACGACGGCCGCCCAGGAGATCCACAGCATCCCGTTCCAAAACCAGACTTTGGTCGGCAGTTTTTTGGAATCGTTCATCAGCCAGCCGCGGATCTTGTCAAAATGAATCGCCAGGAACGCGCCGATCATGTAATAGGACAAGTATGTAATCGCAAGGCTTCCTTTTGTCGCGTAATGAAGATCGTATTTATTCCAGAATACGAAGGCCCATTGCAAAACCAAACCGATCGGAATCGCCCAACGGGCTACCCATTTGGAGGACTTGAGCAGAAGAAGCATCAGCGGGAACAAAATGTAAAACTGAACGCTGATGTACACGAAATACAGATGCGTATACCCGGTGCCTTCCTTCAGGTTTTTCCAATACCGGGCCAGCATTTCTCCGTAAGTCTCCGCGCCCGTGCCTAGCGTACCCGCCACATGCATCTTATAGATGAAATAAATGGCGGAGAACAACACGTACGGCAGCAGGATGTACAGCATGCGCTTCTTATAGAAGCCTCCGACCAACTTGGCGTCTACCGGACGGTTGTAATAATTGTAGAACAGCACGAAGCTGCTCAGCATGATAAACGAAGGCGTACCGTATCGGAAGAACACGTTGATGAAATTAATGAGGTAAAAAGCTTTCAAGTGTACCGATTCGATCGTCGCAAACGATGTGGAATGCACATGCAGCACGCCCAGGATCGCTAACGCGCGAAAGGTATCCAACTGCGGCAGTCTTTCTTTCTTGATTGAAACAGAACTCAATTTTATTGCTCCCTTCCCAGTCCGCTCGGCTTAAGCGATCCGGTTACTCTTCAAGCTACTTGCAGGCCTTCTGCCACGAAGCGAAAAACGGGATAGCATCGCTGCCTCCCGCCGTGCGCTTCCTTTTGCATTATACCCGACTAAAGCCTTACAAAGGCCATTTTCCCGGAACTTTCAGAAAATGTTAAGCATTTGAGCCTTGTTTTGTGAAGAACTTGTCAAAATCAGAGCGGATTCTGGCGTGTCTTAAGGACTTTTCCGCTCAATGACTCGCAGCGGGTTCCCGCCGACAAAGGCGCCCGGCTCCACATCCCGATGCACCACCGATCCGGCCGCCACGACGGCTCCGTCGCCGATGGTGACGCCCGGCAGGATCGTGGTGTTCGCGCCGATCATGACCTCGTCCCCGATGACAACTTCGCCGAGACGATACTCGCGAATCAGATACTCATGCGCCAGAATGGTCGTATTGTAGCCAATCACGGTGTTGCGTCCGATCGTAATCTTTTCCGGAAAAAACACATCCACCATGACCATAAGCCCGAAAGCCGTATCCCGGCCCACTTTCATGTGGAGGATACGGCGATAAATCCAGTTTTTCATTTCCAGAATCGGGCAGTAACGCGCAATCTGAATAAAGACGAAGTTTTTGACGCCTTTCCACGGACTGACGGTCTTGTAGATCTGACGCAGGGAGTTCGGGCCGTCCTCAACGAAGTGGCGCTCCGTTTTTCTCATGCTTCCCGACGCTCCGTTCCGGTCAGTTCATACAAGTCGCGCATGTCATGCAGCATATAATCCGGACCGTAACCTGACAATGCAGCTTCGCCTTTGAGCGACCAGGCAACAGCAGCGGCGCGAACGCCCGCATGTTGCGCGGATTGAATATCGGCCGGACTGTCGCCCACCATCAGCGCCGAAGCCGGGTCTGCGCCCATTTTTTCCAATGCCATCAGTACCGGTTCCGCATGCGGCTTCGGATTGTTTACGTCGGTTACCGTTACGATCGCCTCCATATAGCGCGACAGGTCGAACATCTCCAGAACCTTCATCGTGGTCGGACGAATCTTGGTCGTAACGATGCCGAGACGAATGCCGGACGCATGAAGAGCTTTGACAACCTCCTGCACATGCGGAAAAGGCTTGACCATGGAATCATGATGAGCCAGATTGTACTTGCGATACGCTTGCTCCAGTTCACGCACGTCCTCCAGCCCCGAGAACACGCGGAGCTGGTTTTGCAGAGTCGTACCCATATGCGGAATGATCGTTTCCCGCGTCAGCGGAATATCCGTCATCGCGTTCATGAAGGAGTCGATGATGAGTTGGTTCGTATCGATGATGGTACCGTCCAGATCGAACAGCACCGTCCGGATTGCCGGATTTGGTTTCATAATAAGATCACTCCTTGCGCAAAGGGTCGTCGTTCGAAGGCTTCTTATCGGTTCCGGCCGAAGGGGCTGCACCTTCCACGCGATGCTTTTCGTCTACTGCCGGCAAAGCCGTCGATAGCTTCGAAGAAACAATCGGATCGGAATAGCGGATATTGGCTTGGCCGTTTTTACGACGAATGATAATCAACGCGATCGCAATCACGAAGAACAAGATCGCAACCAATTGCGAAATACGCACGTTGCCGTAAGCCGCATCCAGATACCCTTCTTCAAATCCAAACCAAGTCATCGGTGTCCACATGCCATGGATCAGCGAAGCCAACCAATTTGGTCCTTGGAATGCCAGACTGTCGGTACGCAGTGCTTCGATAAAAAAGCGACCGATCGCGTACCAGATAAAGTAACCAATAAAGATTTCGCCCGCACGCACGAAGTTCCGGCGGCGAATCACGAAAATCAACAGGATACCGACCAGATTCCATAGCGATTCATACAAGAACGTCGGATGATGGAATACACCTTCGATGTTCATTTGATTTACAATAAAGTTTGGCAAATGTAGCGTGTCACGCAGGAAGGTTTCGCTGACTTCGCCACCATATGCTTCTTGATTGACGAAGTTGCCCCAACGCCCGATCAGCTGTCCGGCAAACAAGCCCGGCGCGCATAGATCGGCAATTCGCCAGAAGCTATAGCCTTTGATTCGCGTGTAGATGACGGCACAGATTACCGCACCGATCAACGCGCCGTAAATAGCGATGCCGCCTTCCCAAATTGCAAATACCTTGAGCGGGTTATCCTTATACTGGTCCCATTGGAATGCCACATAGTAAATCCGCGCGCAAATGATAGCTGATGGCACGCCGAACAGCAGAATGTCCATGAACAACTCCTGCGGCAGGCCGAATCTTTTGCCTTCGCGCATCGCGATCAGCATGCCGACTACGGCACCGAGTCCGAGAATCAGTCCGTACCAGTGCACCGCCAGCGGACCGATACTGAACGCGATCGGATTGATCGCCAGTAATGCCCCCATTCGTTAACCCTCCCACTTCAACAATTAATCTAAATCATCCATATCATCCGCGATTGTTGCCGTCAGTTTATGCGTAAACTGCTGCGCCGCGTTATAACCCATACGTTTCAAACGGAAGTTCATCGCAGCCACTTCGATAATAACAGCCAGGTTTCGGCCCGGACGAACCGGAATGGTCACCAGCGGAATGTCGGTATCGATGATGCGCGTGGTCTCTTCGTCGAGCCCCAAACGATCGTATTGCTTATCTGGCTGCCAGTTTTCCAAACGAACGACCAAGGTGATCCGTTTGTGATTGCGAATCGCTCCGGCGCCGAACAACGTCATGACGTTGATGATGCCTACACCGCGAATCTCAAGCAGATGACGAATCAGTTCAGGTGCCGTACCGTCAAGCTGATTATCCGCGCTTTGACGGATTTCGACAGCATCATCGGCGATCAGACGGTGTCCGCGCTTAACAAGTTCCAGTGCCGTTTCGCTTTTGCCGATACCGCTACTGCCCGTAATGATGATACCTACGCCGTAGATATCCACGAGTACGCCGTGAATCGTCGTCGTCGGCGCAAGCTTGCGCTCCAAGAAACCGGTTACCCGGCTAGCCAGGCTCGTCGTGGACATGCCGCTACGGATAATCGGAATCTCGCGCTCGTTGCCGAGTTCAATCAGTTCTTCCGGCACTTCAAAAGACCGAGTCACAATAATACACGGCGTCTCTTCGTTACAGAGTCGGCTCATCCGGTCCCGCTTGTCTTCCTTCGAGAGCATATGATAAAAAGTCAGCTCAGTCTTGCCCAGTAGTTGAACCCGCTCCGGCGAATGATATTCGAAATATCCGGCCATCTCCAGCCCCGGCCGATTCAAATCGTCAACCGTAATCGGACGGCGTAACCCCTGTTCGCCCGCTACGACTTCAAATTGAAACTGCTGGACCAGCTCGGCTACTTTTACCTTTTTAGCCATTCTGTATTCTTCCCTTCTTCTGTCTCTTGGTCGTTCCATCTTATTCATCGTAAAGGAAATACCCGTTGAAAGCAATGCTCGTTCCCTTCGGATAAGCGCGAAAAAGCCGCCCCGAAGGACGGCCCGTTATTTTCGTTTGGACAGCAAACGGAATTATTTCACGTCGTAGAAGACGTTAACTTCCGATTCTCTCTCGAAAATGTGTGCTTTGTTCATGTCGATCGCCAACTGTACTTGCGAACCTTCGCGTACGCTCGAACGACCGTCTACGCGGGCAATCGTCGTGTCGCCGCCCAGGCCTGTCAGGTACAGCAGCATTTCGTGACCGAGGTTCTCGGTAACTTCAACACTGGCCGTGAAGACCGTTTTCGGCGAAGCTTCCAGGAATACCGGCTCTTCGTGCACGTCTTCCGGACGCAGACCCAAGATCACTTCTTTGCCGACCATCGACTTTTCGCGCAGGATTTGAGCTTTGCCGCGCGGAATTTCGACGTGAAGGTTTTGAGCTTGGAAGTACAGACCGTCAGCTTCATCGATCAGCGTGCCGTTGATGAAGTTCATCGTCGGGGAACCGATAAATCCGGCAACGAAGATGTTCGTCGGGTTGTTGTACAGATCTTCCGGCGGAGCCGCCTGTTGGATGATGCCGTCTTTCATAACGACGATGCGATCGCCCATTGTCATGGCTTCGATCTGGTCGTGCGTTACGTAGATGCAAGTCGTTTCGAGGCGCTTAACCAGCTTCGTGATTTCCGCACGCATCTGACCGCGCAGTTTCGCGTCCAAGTTGGAAAGAGGTTCGTCCATCAGGAAGACTTGCGGATCACGGACAATCGCGCGGCCCAAGGCTACCCGTTGACGTTGACCACCGGAAAGTGCTTTTGGTTTACGCTCAAGCAAATGTTCGATATCGAGGATTTTCGCAGCTTCGCGAACGCGTCTCTCGATTTCGTCTTTCTTTACCTTGCGCAGTTTCAGACCGAACGCCATGTTCGAGTATACGTCCATATGCGGGTACAGGGCGTAAGATTGGAATACCATCGCGATATCGCGGTCTTTTGGAGCTACGTCGTTTACGACGCGGTCGCCGATGTACAGTTTGCCTTCGGAGATTTCTTCCAGGCCTGCGATCATGCGCAGTGTTGTCGATTTACCGCAGCCGGAAGGACCGACCAGCACGAGGAACTCTTTATCTTTAATATCGAGGTTAACGTCGATTACCGTTGCTTTGTCGGAACCTGCATATTTCTTGTAGATATGTTCTAAGCGTACACCAGCCATTGAATGTTGCCTCCCTGTATTGAGGATATGTGTATGGAGCTGAACTGCTTTCTTTTACCTGCTCTCATATTACCCTGAATACGCTTTCCTGGCTATTCGCAAACTGCACAAAAATCCGCCTAGTCTTTTGTGACTTTATCTAATAGTAATGCAAGCTTCATCAAAACGGCGTCTCCAAAATTGCGGACATCGAGTCCCGTCTCCTGCTTAATCTTGTCCAATCGGTAGATCAACGTGTTCCGATGGATATACAACCGCTTAGCCGTCTCGCTGACATTGCAGTTCATCAAGAAAAAGGTTTCCAAAGTCGTCAAGACCTCTCCATCTTCCAACACAACGTCCAATCCTTCAACTTCTTCAATAAACCGTTCGCGCTGCGCTGCCGGGATACTGTACACCAATCGCTCCAGTCCCAGCTCCCACGGAAGATGGACATTGCGAGTCACATGGAACGTCTTCCCGAGAAATACGCTCTCTCGAAGCAACCGCACCGCCCTCACCAGGCCATGTGCAGGCTGCAACGGATCAGTGACGGACAGATTAAAAATTCCCGTCCATTCGCTCGCAATCAGTTCATACAGGCCCAATCCGAAAGCTTCTATTAATTCACGGTCCGATTCCTCTTCCTCGCCGCGCTCCTCCGAGACCTCCAGTACATCCAGACGATCCACGAACAATAGCCATTCCCTTCCGTGCAGGGGAACAACCAGAACGTCCCTTTCCAGGAACGTGGATAATAACTGATGCAGCTCCTCATATCCCCCAAGCGTATTCTGAGCCCCTTCACAGATCAAAAGAAACGGGATCATCTCGGTAAAAAGACGGCTTTTCAGCAATAAAGCGTCCGGCAGTTCTTGGGGAGATTCATCATGCTCCAGCTTCTCCGCCAACCATCGGCCAAGCTGTTGTACTTCGCTCTCCTCCTGGGGTCGGGTCACGACTTCCGAGGTTACCGTTTGAACGAGCAAAGCAATCAATTCTCGCATTGCAGGTAACAAGTTAGTGTCAAAAATGCGGAAAGCCCACTGTTCTTCGTCATCGGCAAGTTCCGGATTCGCTGTAAAAAACCAAGTCGAGTCTATATCTGTCCAGCCTGTCGACAAAAGAGTATTTGTTTTTACAGCATTTTGATATTCGACAGACTTCGATCGCTGCTGCCCTTGCCATTCTCCGATCTCGATCAGCTCAACCGGTCGGTTAACAACACTCTCCAACCGGCTCCGGATATCTTGCACATTCATAGCGAGCCCTCCAACACCGTTTTCTTTTATCTTAACATAATCTTGAATATGCAAAAAAGCCGCATCCCGCTTACACGGAATACGACTTTTTGATGAGCCATGAAGGACTCGAACCTTCGACACCCTGATTAAAAGTCAGGTGCTCTACCAACTGAGCTAATGGCTCGTAAAACTGGTGGAGGCTGATGGATTCGAACCACCGAACTCGGAGAGAACAGATTTACAGTCTGCTGCGTTTGGCCACTTCGCTAAGCCTCCACAATATAAAGATGGCTCGGGACGGAATCGAACCGCCGACACAAGGATTTTCAGTCCTTTGCTCTACCAACTGAGCTACCGAGCCATACTCCATAAAACCAGTTATTTAATTAAAATGGCGGAACCGACGGGATTTGAACCCGCGATCTCCTGCGTGACAGGCAGGCATGTTAACCCCTACACCACGGTTCCAGGCCATTAAAAATGGTGCCGGCGAGAGGACTTGAACCCCCAACCTACTGATTACAAGTCAGTTGCTCTACCAATTGAGCTACACCGGCGTATGATATGGTGGAGGCTGAGGGGATCGAACCCCCGACCCTCTGCTTGTAAGGCAGATGCTCTCCCAGCTGAGCTAAGCCTCCATGGGAAGTGAATCTAAAAGTAGCGGCGGAGGGGATCGAACCCCCGACCTTACGGGTATGAACCGTACGCTCTAGCCAGCTGAGCTACACCGCCATATTCATTTGCCATCTTCCTTCTATTAGAAGGGAATGGCGGAGAGAGAGGGATTCGAACCCTCGCACCGCTAACGCAGTCTAACCCCTTAGCAGAGGGTCCCCTTATAGCCACTTGGGTATCTCTCCAAACAGTTCTTGCGTAGCAAACGCGAGTGTTTGCCACTCTCGGACTTACAATGTAAGTCACAATCAGGATTTGCGCCCTGAAAACCGGATCCGAAACGATCTCTTCGCGTCTGTTCGAAGTTGTTTTCTTACGAAAACGTTAGGATAAGCCCTCGACCGATTAGTACTGGTCAGCTCCACACATTGCTGCGCGTCCACCTCCAGCCTATCAA
>NZ_KK073875.1:2371443-2423772 GCF_000585395.1 Saccharibacillus sacchari DSM 19268
GCCGGAAGAATATGTGGGCGAAGCTTACGGAACGGAAAAAGCCGCTATGTGGATTACCTATTCCGACGACCTCATCCACTGGGACGAACCGAAGCTGCTTGCCAAAGCCGAAAAAATGCCGCCAGCGTTCGTCCTGAGCCAGGATCAAACTCTCCATTAAGGTGGCGACCGAAGTCGCCGTTTAAAAGAAAGCACGATGTGCTCGTTTAAAACGTTGGCGATTCTTGATTGCTCAAGAATCTATATTCTCACGACGATCTTCATCATCGCGACTCACTTACTGTTCAGTTTTCAAGGAGCAAACCGTGTTCATTTGTTTCTTTTGTTCGGCGCCGTTTGTCTCAGCGGCGACTTTTATATCCTATCACAGTTTCAAGCAGTTCGTCAAGCACTTTTTTTAAATTCTTTTTCAGCGCTGATGTTATTGGTTGAAGTTGCGAGGCCTTCGTTTGGAAGAGCCGTTTATTAATGTAGCATGCGAGCATATAGCGAGTCAACACTTTCTTTGCAAATAATCTGATATTTATGCATTTTACTGTGAAAACACGCTTTATTCTTAGCTACAATACATGGATTATACATTGAAAGCGCTCTTCTGTCAGCTATATTCAGCGAATCTACGCAAAAAAGCACCCGCAGCGTTATGGCTTGCGAGTGCTTTTCCTATATCCTGCTGATTAAAGTTCTCGACGTCCTTCCAAAGCTTTGGAGAGCGTTACCTCATCCGCATATTCCAGATCGCCGCCCACAGGAAGACCGTGCGCAATTCTCGTTACCTTAATCTCGAACGGACGAACCAGACGCGAAATGTACATCGCCGTCGCCTCGCCTTCGATATTCGGATTCGTTGCCAGAATCAGCTCTTGCACCCGCTCGTCACTAAGCCGGGTCAACAACTCCTTCAAACGGATGTCGTCGGGACCGATTCCTTCCATAGGAGAGATCGCGCCGTGCAGCACATGATAATAACCGTCGAACTCTTTGGTTCTTTCCATCGCAACAAGGTCTCTAGGGTCCTGAACAACGCAGATAACGGAAGCATCGCGTGTCTTGTCTTGGCAGATTCTGCACGGATCGGTATCGGTAATATTCCCGCATACGGAACAGTAATGAAGATTGCGTTTAACACTGACTAATGCCTTGGCAAAGTCGATCACGTCGTCTTCCTTCATACTTAATACATGAAAGGCCAGCCTCGCAGCCGTCTTCGGCCCGATTCCCGGCAGTCTGGAGAACGCTTCTATTAACTTGGCAATCGGCTCCGGATAATACAAGGCCACACTTCCCTTTTACAAATAGTTTAGAACAGACCCGGGATCTTCATACCGTTAGTGAATTTGCCCATATCTTTGTTTGCCAGTTCTTCGGCTTTGGTCAATGCATCGTTAACAGCGGTCAGAATCAAGTCTTGCAGCATTTCAACATCGTCCGGATCTACCGCTTCAGGTTTGATGTTGATCGCGATGACTTTTTTATGACCGTTGACTTCTACATTCACGACGCCGCCGCCCGAAGTGCCTTCGACTTTTTTCGTGCCGAGCTCTTCTTGAGCTTTCATCATTTGCTCTTGCATCTTTTTAACCTGTTTCATCATTTGGTTCATGTTGTTATTCATCGCAATCTCTCCTTAATAGTGGACCTCGACTTGACTGCACATATCGAATGCGGCGAGCCGGGCGGGATTTATTCTTTGATGACAACCAGATTTTCCCCGAATAGATTCAATGCTTCGTCTACCCAAGGTTCTTTGCTGCCGGACTCCTCTTCCTGTTCGAGCTCCAGCACTTCAGACTTTGAAGAACCGGCAGACTCGGTCGATTCGTTCCAATCCTTTTGCATAATCGTGAGCAGTTGCCATTGGCCGCCCAGGAAATCGGACAGAACCTGCTCGACGACTTGACGATTGGCCTGTTTTTCGATCGTTTCGCGGTGGATGTCATTTTTAAAAGCAACCAGCACGGAATCATCCAATGCGGACACCGGCTCGCCGTTGGTGAACCAAGCGTGAACGGTGACCTTCTCTTCTTTTACCCGTTGCAAGACTTGATTCCACTTGCCGCGAATGTCCTTGAACGAGTCGTCGTCTTTACGCGCCAGATATTGATCCATATGCGGCGGCAGCTTGGCCATGCGAGAGACGCGCGGCGCACTCTGGCGGGTCGCTGGACGATTGCCGCCCGATTCCGCTCCGCCGGAAGCAGATACGCCATTGCGCATCGCCTGCTCCAGCTTTTTCTCCAGATCGGCAATTCGGCCTTCGAGACGCTTCACGGCCTGAGAATCTGCGGGAGGCGAACTTGCGACAGCACCATCTTGCACCGAAGCTTCGGCACGATCACCGAGACTCACCAGGTTCAGCAGCGCCACTTCGAACAGCATTTGCGGATTGGCCGCATACTTCATCTCATTCTGGTACCGGCTCAACGTATCAATAATACGGAATAACTGCTCTTTGGTAAAACGCTCCGCTACTTCATGAAAAGATGCGGCATCGAGTACGCGCTCCGTCATATGCTCGGCGTTCGGTACCATTTTGATCATCAGCAGGTCGCGGAAGTAGAATAGAAGGTTCTCCATGCATTTGTCCGCGCTTTTGCCTTCCTGCATCCAACTCTCGACCGTTTGCAGTACGCCTCCGGCGTCTTTCGCAGAAAGGGAATCAGCCAAAGCGGAAAATTGCTCGGAAGCGATCCCGCCGGTCATGCCCAGCACTTGCTCGTAGGTGACTTTGCCTTCGGTGAATGCGGAAATCTGATCGAGTACGCTCAGCGCATCCCGCATTCCGCCGTCGGATAACCGCGCAATGTACTGCAGCGCGCTTTCCTCGGCGTCGATCTGTTCTTCGCGGCAAATCTCGCTCAAACGACCCGTTTGCTCTTCAAGCGACACGCGCCGGAAGTCAAAACGCTGACAGCGCGAAATGATCGTCGCCGGCAGCTTATGCGGTTCCGTCGTGGCCAAAATAAACATCGCATGCTCCGGAGGTTCTTCCAGCGTCTTCAACAGAGCGTTAAACGCTTCCGTCGTGAGCATATGAACTTCGTCGATAATATAAACTTTACGCCGAACTTCGGTCGGAGCATATTTGATCTTGTCGCGCAGGTCCCGAATCTCTTCCACGCCCCGGTTGGAGGCGGCATCGATCTCGAGTACGTCCATCACCGCTCCGGCCGCGATCCGTTTGCACGTCTCGCATTCGTTGCACGGTTCCGGAGCAGGTCCTTTCTCGCAGTTGACGGCTTTGGCCAAAATCTTCGCGGCACTCGTCTTGCCCGTTCCCCGCGGTCCGCTGAACAAGTAGGCATGGGATACCCGCTGTTCACGGATGGCATTCTGCAGCGTGCGGATAATATGCTGTTGCCCCACCATGTCCCCGAAGGACTGAGGCCGCCAAGCCCGGTAAAGCGCAATATGTTCCATTAGCGGCTCCTTCTTTTTTGGACTATCGTCTTCCCTTAATTATACTATATTTCCGGCCCGATAAAAACGACGCTCAGGTCTTTTCCTCCGATAAAAAAAGAAAAACACCTCTGCCTGCGGCAAAGATGTCGGTCGTATGAAAATTTAAAAGTTAAACCGTGCACCTACCTTCGATACGATGCCATCCAAGCGGCACCTCTACACAACAACTCGGGCTAGGCCACCCTCCGGCACAAAAGCTTGTCTGCTTATGGCTGCTTCCTTCCGGACCTGACCAGGTTCACAGGTGCTCATTGCGGAGGACCCAACCGTCAACATTATGTGTAAAGACCAAACCTTACAGGGCAAGACCTCGAGTAGGAATTCAACCTCGCTATAGCGGATTGCGAGTTACAGGGCACCGCTACCTCCCCATCTAGCACGGCATTCCATATTATACGGGATAAAAAGAGAAAACGCAAACAGGCCGGCATGGTCGCTGCCGGCCGCGGCGCGGGTCCGGTTTCGATCGGCGCTTCCCTTGGTTTCCGTCCCGGAGATTCATTGATCTCCGGGTAAAAGGAAATCCAAAAGTCGCTTCGATTCGAAACCGGACCCGCGCCGCCGTTTCCGACCCCCTCTTTTTATTGAGGGGGCGGAAACTTAGATGAAGAAGCCGGGCGGTTATTTCCCGCGCGGCTTCTTCGTCTTGCTTTGAACGCGCAGCTTCATAAGAAATTCTCGAATAGGATTTAATTCGCCAACCTACCCGCGAGCATAAGTTCGTTCTGGAGCGACTTCGGCTTTGCTTCACCCAACCTTGAGACGAATTTGTCTCAAGGCTGTGAAGCGAAACGAGCGGAGCGGAAGAATGAACTTATTCGAGCCCGCAGAATCAAGTGAGCCTTATGCTAGCCCACCGACACGCGGTTTAACACGCCGTTGACTTTCAGGAGGTACATGCGTGTACGAGCCGATCACGACGTTCGGCAGCTCTTCGCGGAAAATCTCCAGCATTTGCTTCATGCCGAGCAATTCGCTGCGGGCAGGAGGAATCAGCTCCATGTAGCTTTCCGGGTCGATGTTCAGGTTGCGCATCTGGATCAGCTTCAGATCCGTACGGCGCGCGAATTCGATCATGGCTTCGATCTCTTCTTCGCGGTCGGTGACCCCCGGGAAGATCAAATAATTGATCGACGTATAGACGCCCTGCTGCGCGGCATAGATCATCGACTTCTCGACGTTTTTGAGATTATAGGCACGCGGCTTGTAATATGCGTTGTAGTGATCGTCGAGTGCGCTGATCGTACTGACGCGCATCAAATCGAGACCGGCATCGACAATGCCGCGAATATGGTCGGTCAGACCCGCGTTCGTATTGATGTTGATATAACCCATATCGGTACGCGAACGGACTTCGCGCATCGCTTCGATGATGATCTTGGCTTGGGTGGAAGGTTCGCCTTCGCAGCCTTGGCCGAAGCTGATGATCGATTCCGGCGTCGTCAGGTGCTCCATCATGATCTGCACGATTTCGTCCGTCCGCGGACGGAAGTTCATGCGGGTCTGGGGCGCGACGAAGCCGCTGTCGTCAGGCTGTTCGGAAATGCAGCCGAAACAACCCGCGTTGCAGGAATACGACACCGGAACGCCGCCTTCCCAACGTCCGAGGAACGTATTGGAGGACGTCAGGCATTCGTAGCCGAGCGCGCAATTCGACAAATGCTCGTACAGACGGTTTTCCGGATATCTCTCAACGAAGTCGTGGACTTTTTTGTTGAGTTCTTTTTTGTCGCAGTTGTCCGGGTTCCATTTCTCCGGATCGTCGCATTGTTCAGCCGTTACGTAGAAACCTCCGTCTTTCCAGACGACGGCGGAATAACCGAACAACGGCAATTTATATTCTTTATCCGTCTTCACGTAGCCCGGCAACGCCAGACGCGTGAAGCCCTGAGGAAGCAAAGCACCGACGGCTTGCATACCGTCCAGCGCAACCATTTCTCCGGTATCGGGGTCAAGAGCAACCGGCTTGGTGCTCGGAAGGCTGACCAAAGTTGCACCTTCAGGGAGCGGAATCAGTTCATCGTCCATAATTTCCATAATCATATCAGCACTGCGTGCCAGCGACAGCAGCTCGGGGTGATCGTATACGTTGCCGTTCTCATCGGCGTAAACCAAATGCATGGGTGAGGTCTCCTTTTAGCGGGCTTGCGATATTTATTTGGTTGTTACAGGGGCGGAAGCGGTCCGCGCCGGGCGCCGTGTCACGCCGGAAGACGAATTCCCGTTGCTTTTCGAAGAGGATGCGGAAGAGGGCTTGGTACTCCCTTTTTCTTCGGTTGCATCCAACGCCGCGATAAATTCCGCATTGTTTTTGGCGTTTTTCATCTTTTTAAGGAAACCTTCGATAAAGTCGAACGAGTCGTTCATATTTTTACGTACATGCCAAACGGCATCCAGTTCTTCTTTAGACAGCAGCATTTCCTCGCGACGCGTACCGGAACGACGAATATCGATGGCCGGGAAAATCCGACGCTCCGCCAATTTCCGATCCAAATGCAGTTCCATATTGCCAGTTCCTTTAAATTCTTCATAGATAATATCGTCCATTCTGGACCCCGTGTCAATCAGAGCCGTAGCCAGAATCGTCAAGCTGCCGCCTTCTTCAACATTGCGCGCAGCACCGAAGAATCGTTTCGGACGATGGAAAGCAGCCGGGTCAATACCCCCGCTAAGCGTACGGCCGGATGGCGGAATAACCAGGTTGTAGGCACGAGCAAGCCGCGTAATGCTATCGAGCAAAATCACGACGTCTTTCTTATGTTCCACCATGCGCAGGGCACGTTCCAATACCAACTCCGCTACCTTGATATGATTCTCCGGCAGTTCATCGAAAGTCGATGCCACAACTTCGCCTTTGACGGAGCGCTGCATATCGGTTACTTCTTCAGGGCGTTCGTCGATAAGCAGGACAAACAACTCGATATCGGGGTTGTTGTCGGAAATGCTGTTCGCGATCTCTTTGAGCAGCTGCGTTTTACCCGCTTTTGGCGGCGCCACGATCAAACCGCGCTGACCGAGACCTACAGGGGCAATCAGATCGACGATTCGGGCGGACAAGCGATTTTGCGTCGTTTCGAGCGGCAGTTTTTTCTCGGGATAGAGTGCGGTAAGCGCAGGAAAATGCAGACGTTCCGCAGCCGTAGCCGGATCGAGCCCATTGACGGCATTGACTTGAAGCAAGCCGAAATAACGCTCGTTTTCCTTGGGGGCACGGCATTTTCCGGACACGAGATCACCGCTGCGAAGATCAAATTTGCGAATCTGCGAAGCCGAGATATAGATATCTTCCGTGCTTGGCAGGTAGTTGATCGGACGCAAGAATCCGTATCCTTCGGGCAGCACTTCCAGTACGCCCTGCATAAACATCAAGCCGCTTTTTTCGGCTTGCGCACGTAAAATGGCGAAAACCAATTCTTTTTTCTTCATCTGGCTGTAGTACGTAATCTGATGCTGCTTGGCCAGTTTGTAAAGATCAGTCAGTTTCATAACTTCCAAATCGGAAAGTTGCAAATCCATGTAAGATAACCACCTATTCAATTTTATATTGGAAAGCTCCGCGCCACTCTCTCGGGAGTTCTAGCCGGAAGCCGAACGTTCAGAAATCAATGTGCAAAGGAAGATCTTGTCCTGAAATAAACGTGACAGTTTATTAGTCAAATAATCGATCTATATTTAAACGAAGAAATACATTCTCTCGTTACTTTCATCTGGACAAATATATTCTCTTGGGCTGATTGGTGAGTTGCGCGAATTGCTTGAATAAACGTTGTCAATCGAATTTGGGTTCGGATTGGTTCCGAACGAATAGGAGTAAGGTGTCTGGAAATGAGGGAAACGAAGATTAGACTTCCATTTACGATAAGCATTACCCAATTAGGAAAAAGTTGATTCGAAAACGTCCGAAAAAGGTACGGACGCGGCCGTTTGGCCGCGCCTGTATCAAATATCAGGTTGTCTGGCGCCAAACGTCAGCACCCAGACTGCGAAGATTCGTTACCAGGTTGTCGTAACCCCGATCGATATACTCGACTCCTTCAATCTCGGTCACGCCGTTTTCAACAGTTAATCCGGCAATGACAAGAGCTGCTCCGGCGCGCAAATCGGCAGCCTGAACTTTGGCTGCATTTAATTTGCCGCCTTCAATAACCGCAGAGCGGCCTTCAACACGAATTTTCGCGCCCATGCGAACCAACTCCGGCACATGCTTAAAGCGATTGCTGTAAACAAAGTCGCTAAGCACGCTTGCGCCGTTCGCCTGCGTAAGCAGACTGGTCATCGGAGATTGCAGATCGGTCGGAAAACCCGGGTAAACCAAAGCTTTGACATCAACATGCTGATAATCCGGACCTCCGATAATACGGATGCTTTCGTCCATTTCTTCAACCGTGACGCCCATTTCTTGCAACTTGGCCGTGAGCGCCTCCAGATGCTTCGGAATCACGCTGTCAATCAATACGTTGCCCCGCGTGGCAGCAGCGGCAATCATATAAGTACCGGCCTGAATGCGGTCGGGAATAATCGAATGTCGGCAGCCATGCAGTTCCTGAACGCCTTCGATACGGATGGTCTCCGTACCCGCGCCTTTGATGCTGGCTCCCATGGAGTTGAGTAATGTCGCTACGTCTATGATTTCAGGCTCTTTCGCCGCGTTTTCGATAATTGTGGAGCCTTTGGCTTTGGCAGCCGCCAGCATGATGTTGATCGTCGCGCCTACGCTTGCGACGTCCAGATAGATTTTGGTGCCGCGAAGACCTTCCGAGTGCAGATGGATCGCCCCATGCTCATTAACCGCGGTTGCGCCGAGTGCCTCGAAGCCTTTGATATGCTGGTCAATCGGACGAGGCTCGAAGTTGCAGCCGCCCGGAAGCCCAATTAGCGCTTCGCCAAACTTGCCAAGCAGAGCACCCATCATATAGTAGGAAGCTCGCAGTTTTTTAACGGGTCCGTTAGGCATCGGAATCGATTTGACTTTCGATGGATCGATTCGCATCTGGCTGCCTTCCCAGGATACGCGTGCGCCGAGTCCTTCAAGGATCTCAGCATACACCGCTACGTCGCTGAGCAGCGGGAGATTGTCCAATATCACTTCGGAATCTGCAAGCAGCGCTGCTGGAATAAGCGCAATCGCACTGTTTTTTGCACCGCTGATCGTAACCGTCCCTTGGAGCGGACGACCGCCGGTGATCATTAATTTCTCCATAAGTTCAAAGGTCCCCCTACTTGATGTGCAGCCATTCGAAGAAGACTGAAAATTGTGATGACACGGAATTTAAAACAAAATGGAAAGACACCGCTTGAGACGGTGACCTTTCCATAATGAATGAGTGCTTCGGATTTTGCAATAAAAATCGACATTACGCGCAAAAAGTGCGTGATATCGTCCTAAGCGGATGCTTAGGCTTTGTTGCTGGAACCGAATTCTTTGATTTTGCCGATGACCGTAGCTTTGATTGCATCGCGGCCCGGTACGATGAACGTACGTGGGTCGTAAGCTTCAGGCTTGGCAGCCAGAACTTCGCGAACGACTTTAGCGAAAGCGATTTGGTTTTCCGTGTTTACGTTGATTTTCGACGTACCCAGGGAGATCGATTTTTGGATGTCATGAGTCGGGATCCCTGTTCCGCCGTGCAGAACCAGTGGAAGGTTAACCGCGTCGCGGATTTCTTCCATCTCTTTGAAGCCCAGGTTTGGTTCGCCATGGTAAGGACCGTGTACGGAACCCAGTGCAGGAGCCAGCGTGTCGATGCCGGTTTCCTTCACGATGCGTACGCATTCGTTCAGGTCCGCATACTGGATGCCGCCGATTACGTCGTCTTCTTGTCCGCCAACCGTGCCAACTTCAGCTTCTACCGAAGCGCCTTTAGCGTGTGCGTACTCAACGACTTTTTTCGTCATTTCGATGTTTTCTTCGATCGGGTGGTGCGAACCGTCGATCATAACGGAAGTGAAACCAGCGTCGAGAGCTGCTTTACACTTGTCGAAGCTCGAACCGTGGTCGAGGTGGATTGCAACAGGAACGGTGATGTTCATGTCGATCAGCAGACCTTCAACCATTTTCACGACTGTATTGAAACCGCCCATATGACGAGCCGCGCCTTCGGATACACCGAGGATTACCGGAGATTTTTCTTCTTCGGCTGCGCCCAGGATGGCTTGTGTCCATTCCAGGTTGTTGATGTTGAACTGACCTACCGCGTATTTTTCCTCGAGAGCTTTGTTCAACATGTCTTTCATCGAAACTAATGGCATGATGGTTCCTCCTAAATTAAATGTTGGATTTCTTTCTAGTGCCGACATCCATACTTGTTCATTATAGCACTCTCGGTTGAAATACTAAACAGGCAGGTTATAAAGTTAAAAGTATTTTGAGTGTCGGGGGGATGTGCGTTAGGGAAGCGGGGGCGCTGCGGGGGAAATTCGTTTAAGGCGCTGTCTCACCCGGAAAGTTGAATTGGATTTAACTAAGGAATCTTTCCGGGTTCAAAGGCGTCTTAAACTGAATTTCCCCCTCCGCTCGGTGCTTCGCTAGAGCACAAGATTAGGTATGGATAATAAAAAGAACGCCGAAATTAGCGTTCTTAGAGTGTCGAGAAAGTCCAACGTGGCTGGAAGCGAGAAGACGGAGAGAGAAATTCAGTGAAAGACGCCTTTGAACTTGGAAAACAACCACTTAAATTTCAATCCAGTTTTCCAAGTGAGACAGCGTCTTGAACGAATTTCTCTCGGAGTCTTCTCGCTTCCCCCCGCCACCGTGACTTTCCCGATTCACTCGCCGCGCAAATAGCGGCCCACGGCCAAGCGCATTTCGTCGATGTCGAAAGGCTTGGTGAAGTGCATCAGGGCGCCTTGGTCTTTGGCTTCTTTGATCATGTCGAGTTCGCCGTAGGCGGTCATCATGATGACCTTGATATCGGGATCTTGGGCTTTGATGTGGCGGAGAATCTCCAGGCCGTCCATGCCCGGGATTTTCATGTCCAGCAGGACAAGGTCGGGGCGGTCGGTTTGGAGCAAGGCCAGCGCTTCTTTACCGTTGGCGGCTTGATAGGTTTTGTAGCCTTCGCTCCCGAACACTTCGGTTAGCAGCATGCGGATTCCGTTTTGGTCGTCGACGATTAAAATTTTATGTTCGCTCATCTTGGCTAATCCTCCCCCGGTTTCTTTCTGCGATCGGCCCGATGTTCGGGCGTCGAGCGTGCTTTATGTGCGCAGGAGCTTACGCTCGCTGTCGTTTTTGGACTTCAGAGGTTTAATTCGACTTTTAATGGCGGTTTCCTGCTAATTCCAGCAGGAAGTCCGAATATTTCCCAATATCGGACGAACACGGGGAGAATAACACAAAAAGAAAGACCCGGCAGATGCCGAGCCTTTCTTGAAATATGAAGATTTTAGTCGATCGTGTACGTGATCGCCGCTTTGACGAATTCGCGGAACAGCGGTTGCGGACGGTTCGGTCTCGACGTGAATTCCGGGTGGAATTGCACGGCCAGGAACCATGGGTGATTCGGCAGTTCGACGATTTCGACCAGACGGCCGTCCGGCGAAGTACCGGAGATCACGAGGCCTGCCGCTTCGATCTGTTCGCGGTAAGCGTTGTTGAACTCGTACCGGTGACGGTGTCTTTCGTAAACCAGTTCGTCGTCGTAGCATTCCATTGCCAGCGAACCTTCAACGAGTTTGCAAGGATACAAGCCCAGACGCATGGTGCCGCCCAGATCTTCGATGTCTTTTTGTTCGGGCAGAAGGTCGATTACAGGGAATGTCGTAGTCGGATCGATCTCCGAGCTGTTCGCGCCTTCCATGTTAGCCAGTGCGCGCGCATATTCGATAACCGATACCTGCATGCCGAGGCAAATACCGAAGAACGGTACGTTATTCTCGCGCGCATAACGGATCGCCGTAATTTTGCCTTCGATGCCACGATCGCCGAAGCCGCCCGGCACGAGGATGCCGCCGAGTCCGCCGAGCTTTTCTTCAACGTTCTCGTCCGTGATTTCTTCCGCGTCCACCCAACGGATTTTTACGTCCGCGTTAGCGTCGAAGCCGGCGTGCGACAGCGATTCAACCACGCTCAAATAAGCATCGTGCAGCGCGACGTATTTACCGACGATCGCGATTTCAACCGTTTTTTCCAGCTTGCCGATCCGTTCAACCAGTGCTTCCCACTCGGTCATGTCCGGCTGCGGCGTATCCAGCTTCAGGTGCTTCACGACGATCTCGTCCAGACCTTCGGCGCGCAGGTTCAGCGGTACTTCGTACAGGGTCGACGCATCGCGGCATTCCACGACGGCATCTTTGTCCAGGTCGCAGAACAATCCGATCTTCGCTTTCGTGTCTTCGGACAGTTCATGCTCGGTGCGGCAAACGATCACGTTCGGCTGAATTCCGATACTGCGCAGTTCTTTTACGCTGTGTTGGGTCGGTTTTGTTTTGATTTCGCCGGCAGCCTTGATGTAAGGAATCAGCGTAACGTGAATATACATCACGTTATCGCGGCCTACGTCGCTGCGAAGCTGACGAATCGACTCCAGGAACGGCAAGCTCTCGATGTCGCCTACCGTACCACCGATTTCGGTGATGACGACGTCGGAACCGGACTCGCGTCCGGCACGCATGATGCGTTCCTTGATTTCGTTCGTGATATGGGGAATAACCTGTACGGTTCCGCCCAGGTATTCGCCGCGGCGCTCTTTGCTGATGACCGACGAATACACTTTACCCGTCGTTACGTTACTGTTCTTCGACAGGTTGATATCGATGAAACGCTCGTAGTGTCCAAGGTCAAGGTCCGTTTCCGCGCCGTCGTCCGTTACGAATACTTCACCGTGTTGATACGGGCTCATCGTCCCTGGGTCAACGTTAATGTAAGGATCGAATTTCTGGATGGTCACTTTCAGGCCTCTATTTTTCAAAAGTCTGCCGAGTGATGCCGCCGTGATGCCTTTGCCGAGCGACGATACGACGCCGCCCGTTACGAAGATATACTTAGTCACTGTAAAAAACCCCCTGTACGATGATTATGGTTGAATCTTTAAACGTTCCGACGCTCAATTTTACCGATCGGGATGGCATTACTGCCTCGTCAACGCTAAAGGTAGGTTGATATTTGCATGAATCACACCTAAAACGCGTGCGTTTCAGGCGAACATCAACCCCTGATTAAGAGTTGGCAAGGCATTACGTATGGAAATACCCCTATAAAAAACAAAAAAAGTGACACCCGTGTCCACGGGGCACTTTTTATCGTCTTTCCAATATAAATCCGTACTTAAATCAAAAGCCCAAGCAATAGTTTACCTTCTCGCCCGAGGGCTGTCAAGCAGGGAAAGCAGGCATTTTCAGCTTGTTTTCCCGCCTGATCAAAAGCCGAACGGGAAGAGAAAAAGAACGCCTTAGCGCTCGTTTTCTTCCTCGCCGTCGAACTCTTCTTCCTCTTCTTCTTCCTCGTCGAGATCTTCGTCATCCATCTCTTCGCCTTCGATCTCTTCTTCTTCGTCTTCGATCTCGTCGTCCACGATGACGTCTTCGTCCGAATCGTCTTCGTCGGCATCGAACAGATCGTCGTCTTCATCGTTCGCTTCGTCATCCGGCTCGGAATTGAAGGAAGTATCTTCGTCCAAATCGTCGTCGTCCTCGTCGTTGATAATGCGCGGACGCTTCGCGCTGACAACCGGATCTTCGGATTTCTCCAGCGGGTACCAACGTTTCAATCCCCACAGATTCGTGCCTACGCAAGCAAAACGGCCATCAATGTTGATCTCCGTGTACAATTGAGCAATCATGTTTTGCGCTTCTTCGTCAGTCATGCCGCGTTGGCGACCGACTTCCTTCATCAGATCCGGATAGTAGTAAGGTTCGTTGGCTTTTTTCAAAATCAAAAAGGCCAGATCGACCATAGGCATTTCGCGGATTTTTTCATCGTCAAGTGATAGTTCAATCGGTGCAGGTGTCAATTGGACACGTCCTCTCAAAACGTATTGCAATTCGGTCATACAGAAAAAGTCAACCTAAGTAAAACGCATCCGCGCGCAAATTGCAAGAAGCGGAGACGATTTTTCGGCAGAATTCCAATCTTTCGAAACGCTCCGAAGCGGCAAACCGCTCCAAAAGCTTTCGGATCTTGCTCTTACATCCGCTCCGGCGCGGAAACGCCGATCAGACGAAGCACGTTGGCAATAACGGTACGAACCGCGCCGAGCAGGGCAAGACGGGCTTGCGTGACCGCGGCATCTTCGGTGATGAAACGTTCCGCTTTGTAGTAACTGTGCAGCATCGCCGACACTTCGTATACATAACGAGTCAGACGGTGCGGCGCGTAGCCTTCGGCGGCGATCCGGATTTCTTCCGGCAGTTCGCCCAATTTGCGAAGCAAATCGTATTCATGGTTAGCGGTCAATTTGCTCAAGTCGACTTGGTCGAGCGGCAGCACGGTCACGTTTTGCTCGTCGGCCTGGCGGAAAATGCTGCAAATGCGCGCATGCGCGTATTGAACGTAGAACGCAGGGTTCTCGTTCGACGTCGAAACGGCAAGATCCATATCGAAGTCCAGGTGCGAATCCATGCTGCGCATCGTGAAGAAGTAACGCATCGGATCGACGCCTACTTCATCCATCAGGTCTTCCATCGTAACGGCTTTGCCGGTACGCTTGGACATTTTGACCTTCTCGCCGCCTTGGAACAGACTGACCATCTGCGCGATCAACACGATCAACTTCTCGGGATCGTTGCCCAACGCTTGCATGGCGGCCTTCATCCGCGGAATGTACCCGTGGTGGTCGGCGCCCCAGATGTTCATGACTTTGTCGAACCCGCGCGCGTACTTATCGCGGTGGTACGCGATGTCCGGCGTCAAGTACGTATACGTACCGTCGTTTTTGATCAGCACGCGGTCTTTGTCGTCGCCGTACTTGGTCGTTTTCAGCCAAGTCGCGCCGCCTTCTTCGAACACTTCGCCCCGCGAACGCAGCTCGTCGAGCGCGTCCAGCACTTGTCCGTTTTCATACAACGACGTTTCGCTGAAGAAGACGTCGAAATGCACGCGGAAACGATCCAGATCGCGGCGGATTTTCTGCATTTCTTTTTCCAGTCCGTACGTGCGCAGATACTCCATCAGCTCGCCCTGGCTCAAGGACAGCAGACGCTCTCCTTCGCGCTCGACCAATTCTTTCGCGAACCCTTTGATGTCTTCGCCGAAGTAACCGTCTTCCGGCATCTCGGCTTCTTGTCCCAATTCCTGCTTGTAACGCGCTTCGAGCGACAGGCACAGATTCGTCACCTGGTTGCCGGCATCGTTGATGTAGTATTCGCGCGTCACTTCGTAACCGGCGAAATCAAGCAGATTGCACAGCGCATCGCCGACAGCCGCGCCGCGGGCATGGCCCAGGTGCAAGCTTCCGGTCGGGTTGGCGCTGACGAATTCCATCTGCACGCGTTTGCCTTTTCCGTCTTCGATCCGTCCGTAGTTCTCGCCTTGCGCGTGAACGGTGCCGACGACCGGATACAGATAGCTTTTATTCAACGTGAAGTTAATGAAGCCGGGTCCCGCGATGTCTGCCTGCACGATGCCTGCGGCTTCGCGGTCCAGGTTTTCCAGGATGGCTTCCGCAATCATGCGCGGGTTTTTCTTCGCGATCCGCGTAAGCTGCATCGCCGCATTGGTGGACAGGTCGCCGTGCGTTTTGTCTTTCGGCACTTCCAGTCCGATCTCCGGAATATCGGTTTCGGCTACGAGGCCGGCTTTGGCGATCGCCTGGGCGACAGCCTTTTTCACAGTGTTCTCAAGCTGTTCAAGCGGGTTAATCGTCATGTGAGTTGACTTCCTCCTGTATGGTTAAGCTAACGGCAAAATGACCCGAGAGGACGTCGTGGACTTCCAGCTCGTACTCCCAGTGAATTTCTCCCGTGGGGCCCTGCATGCGCACGTTCAGTTCCCGGGTATGGGTAACCATGTCGAAACGCGTGTAAGGCGAACGGTAAAAACCGGGCAGACTGTCCCCTTTGCGGAAGGACTGCTCCGATTCCACCTCGCCGTGGCGGGTAACTTTCAATTCGTTTGGCATGACCTTGAGCAGCGTGCGTACGCCTTCACCGCCGCTTGCTCCAGGCTCTTCGTAACGGATGTATAGCGACTTGTCTTTCTGAAAAACCTGTCCGGCGAGCTTCTGCTCGACCTTCTCTTCGTCCTGCCTACTGGTGATCGTAATCAGGACGCGGCTCATGCCTTGCATAGCGCTTCCGCTCCAATCCTTCTTGATGAAGATTTCTTCTATAATACTATAGCATATTCCGGGATTCGGACCTAGGGCGTATTAGGAAGTAATCCGGCATATAAGCTGATGTTTTCAGGGAAGTTATACAGGAGCAAGCGCTTGGCGTGATCTGCGGCAGGATTGCCGGAAGCGGGTATGATAGCATAGGAAGAAATCACGTATCAAACAGGAGGTGTCACGATGCCGAGCGAATCGCATTCTCCATCAGAGTCATCACTCGCCCCGCACTCCGGTTTCCAACCGCTTCCGACATCTTTGTTTGCTTCCACAGCCCTGGATGCTTCTCCGAAGTTGTTGGGGCAAACGTTGGTGCGCCGCAGCGAGATCGGCGTAATCCGCAGCCGCATCATCGAAACGGAGAGCTACGGCGGAATCGAGGACAAAGGCAGCCATGCTTACGGAGGACGACGCACCAAACGTACGGAGATCATGTTCGGCGCGGGAGGAACGGCTTACGTCTACCTAATCTATGGCATGTATCATTGCCTGAACGTCGTAACGGGCGTGCCGGACGATCCGCAAGCGGTGCTGATCCGCGCCGTCGAGCCTTTGACCGAAGAAGACGAGCGCCGCATGCGCTTGCTTCGGTCCATCAAATCGAAAAAGCCGGCAGATTTGTCGGGCGGACCAGGCAAGCTCTGCCGGGCGCTCGATATCGACAAGTCTTTTAACGGCTGTCGCTTGACCGTACCGACATCTCCGCTATACCTGGAGGCAGGCGATGATATTGCCGGGCTGGATATCGTCTGCGGGCCGCGGATCAATATCGATTACGCCGAGGAGTACGCGGCCAAACCGTGGCGCTTTTTCCTCAAGGATCATCCTTACGTCTCCGTCAACGACAAAGCCAACCCGCCGCAGCCTTTTTATAGGTAAGCCAGTAAGCAAAGGTATTGCGAAAGGCACAAAAAGCGCGACTCCCGATCAGGAAGCAGCGCTTTTTTGTTTTAGCCTATTTTTCAATGATAGAACGGTTAACCGCCGAGTTCATTCTTCAATTCTTCCGGCGAACGTTCCCACCATTCCGCATTGTGAGTCGTCAGCAGCTTTTTCAACGCCGCCTTCGCCTCTTCATCCATCTCGCTCAGGATGATTTTGCGCTTGATCGCATAATCCAGCTTGTTCACGTGGTCAGCCAGAATCTTGAACCCGCGCTTGGTCTCGCTGTTGATCCACATCTCGCAAGCCGTCGCTCCCGCATAGCTGCCGCCTTCTTCCGTCTTGTCCACGGCAACCCAGACCAACCAAACGAGACGTCCGCCTTCCGCGTCCTGGCGTTCCGCCGTAAAGCGAATGCCGCGCTCTACCTTGCTCTTGGCATGCATGGCTCCCACGTCGATTCGGGCCTCGCCTTCATCGATGATAATCGGAGATACGTTATTCAGATTAATGGCTCCCGTACCGAAGCCTTTGTGTTTGCTGCTTTTTTGGCTGCTGCTGATAATGTTCAGACCGAGCTGTTTTTTACCTGTCTGTTTCTCTTCCATAACGGGAATTTACGCCCCTTTCGGCCAATGAGTGCAATCCAAATTCTTGCAAAAAGTTAACCTTTTTTCAGTAAACTCTTCATCTTTCTCTATTCTATCCGATAAAAAGACGAAAGCAAAACAAAAAACCTGGAGTTTATCCGGTTTTCTTGTCGAAAATCGCCTGCTCACTTGCTTGATCCGTAAGAATATATTCGTAAATTTATGTGAACGTCACCTTTTGTAACTTCTATAAAACCTTATAACGGCGCGGCTTTGAGAGCCTTGGTGGAAGGTCCGTGTTAAACACGCATCAAGAAAGCGCTAAATAAAGGTTTGCCAATGGCTAAGTCCTTTGCTACAATGTGACTTGTGAGTAGTAACAACTTTGTAAACTTTGATTGAAGCCATATATGCAAGACGCAAATCAACCAACGACGACACGACAAACGAAGCTTTTCGGTGCAAACCAAGATCTAAGCCGAATTCCGGCACCGGGAAGCGGGGGAACCAGTTATGGGTGAATTGACTTCGCAACGAAGGAGTCATAGGGGGACCTTCTCAACCGAATCCTTAAGCTAACCTCGCAGGCAAAACGGAAGGGGTACAATGTCTTTGAAGAAGAAGCTGACAGCCGCAGTAATGGGTCTCGCCATCGCGTTCAGCGTGGTGACTACAGGAAACGCTCATGCAGACTCCAAATTGGACAACGTAATCGACTCTGCACTCGGAACACCATACCGCACTGCGGGAACTACGCTTAACGGATTTGATTGCTCGGGCTTTACAAGCTATGTGTTCGACAAGCTTGGCATCGACTTGCCGCGTCAATCTTCCGCTCAATACGGAGCCGGAAGCAAAGTGGACAAGAGCGATCTTCGTGCAGGAGACTTAGTGTTCTTTAATACCAATGGCCGCGGTATCTCGCATGTGGGCATTTACGTAGGAAACAACAAATTCGCCCACTCATCGTCTTCGAACGGAGTTCGTTACGACAGCCTGGGCTCCAGTTATTATGCGGAACGTTATGTAGGCGCGGCTCGCGTAATGTAAGCAGCTGCTCTTATAACGAGTTTGCGGGAAGCTAATCTTTTCAATCTATCTCTACCTGATCATAAACTGTTTTTCATAGAGCCGCATTCGGATGACCTCTCATCTTGATGCGGTTTTTTCATGAAGTTTTTTCGGCTTATTATTGATTACCCGCCTGAAAATTGATCAAACGTATTTTTCCCATTTTAATGGTTTTATTTGAAAAGGAGTCGAAACCGCGATGCAAGCTGATTCATTCGAGGTACGGACGATGACAGAGGAAGAAGCCGAAACCGTCAGTAGTTGGCATTACGAAGCTCCGTACGACGTGTACGGCTGGATGCCGTGGGACGAAATGAAAAAGCTCGGGATCGAATTCGGCGATCCCGAGCTGCGCGAACAACAATACGTGACGGTCTATCGGAACAATCTGCTGCATGGGTTCGCTCAACTTTTTCCGCTCGGCGGAACGACCCGAATCGGGATCGGCATGCACCCTGACCTATGCGGACAAGGGATGGGAACGGAATTTGTCCAAGCGGTAGCGGAAGAAGCCTTGAAGCGCATCCCTGGCCAAGAGATTGACCTGGAAGTATTGACGTGGAATCAACGGGCGATCAAGGCTTACCGCAAAGCCGGATTCACGATAACGGACCTCTACGAACGCATGACGCCCGAAGGAATGAAGCCTTTTTACTGCATGGTTTACCGCACATCGGCAGAATAGAGACGCAGCCTATCGGCTTTCTCAGATCAGCGCCACGAAGGTCATTTCTTGATTCCCGATTAAAACATTGATTCGGTGCAGTGCACTATCATGAATCACGACTGCACTGCCGACATCAATGGACGGCTGCGTGCCCAACGCATAGAATAAATCCTCGGCCAAAGCCTCATGCACCTCCAGCCGATCTTCGGGGCCCAGACGCTCCCAATCCTCCGAATCCATTTCGAAAAACAGATAACTATCCGAAATCAATGAGACCGCTTTCGTTAAATCCTGCAAAATCTCCCCGTAATCTCGACCGTGTTTGACTCCCATTTGCGCTGCTCCTTTTTTGTCCATTATTTTAAACCTGCTGTCTTATTTTCATTATAGCGCAATTTGTCTCTTAAAAAAAAAAGCTCCCCCTGTCGATAAAAAACATAGGAGTTGTAGGGTGTTTTTTAAAGCAAAAAGGCCAGCAAACACTCATTTTGTCGATTTGCGCGCTTGTGCTCCTGTTCGCTTACACGGATCGGGGACAAACTGTATCCAGATATGCACAAGTCACCGCTTGGGAAAGGTTGCACGTAGTAGCTGGAAAAGAAGACTCGTCTTCTGTAGTTCGCACAGGCCAGGGATGGCCCACTGTGCTTATGCAAGTTTTATATTCTCATGGATGAGGTGCTTACATGGAATTATCGTCTCTTATCGGTCTGGTCCTAGCTCTAGTTTCCATTTTTGTCGGCATGATTTTAAAAGGAGCACCGCTCGGTTCCCTGATGGTACCGGCGGCGTATCTTATCATTATTGGTGGCACGACCTCAACGATCTTCGTCGGATTCCCGATGAGCGATTTGAAGAACTTCCCGAAGCTGGTCAAGATCTTTTTGTTCAAACCTAAAACGATCGATAAGGCCGAGCTGGTGGGCATGTTCATGGAATGGGCATCGATCACGCGCCGCGAAGGTCTGCTTGCCCTGGAATCGAAAGTCGATGAAATCGACGATGACTTCCTGCGTAACGGCATGCGGATGATTATCGACGGCAACGACCAGGAATTCGTCAGCGATGTATTAATGGAAGACATACACGCCATGGAAGAACGCCACCGGGTCGGAGCCCAAATCTTCTCCCAGGCAGGCATGTACGCGCCGACGCTCGGCGTACTGGGAGCCGTAGTCGGCCTGATTGCCGCACTCGGCGAGCTTGAAGACATGAACAAACTGGCGCACGCCATCGCGGCTGCGTTTATCGCCACGCTGCTCGGTATCTTTGTCGGTTACGTGCTGGCTCACCCGATCTCCAACAAGCTCAAACGCGTGTCGAAAAAAGAAGTGGAAGTGCGCATGATGATGGTTGAAGGTCTGCTCTCGATCCAATCGGGCGTATCGACAATCGCGATCAATCAAAAGCTGGCCGTATTCCTGACTCCTACGGAACGCAAGAAGTTAGAAGAAAAGGGAGGCGGTTCGAGTGGCCAAGAAGGCTAGACCGGAACACCACGAAGAACATGCCGACGAAAGCTGGTTGCTTCCTTATTCCGACTTAATGACTCTTTTACTTGCTCTATTCATCGTACTGTATGCCATGAGTTCGGCTAACGTCAGCAAGTTTGAGGCAATGGCCGAGGCTTTCGATTCCGTATTCAACGGCGGAAAAAGTATTATGGACCACACGTCCGCAACGGATGAAAGCAAAACGCAGGACGGATCGAAGTCCGAAGAGACCCAATCCGTCGAACAAATGGTTCAACAGGCCAAGGACTCCAAAAAAGATACGGCTGACGAAACGTTGGCCAAGCTTAAAAAGAAAGAACAAGAAGACCTGACCAAGCTCAAAAAGCAGCTGGACAGTTATATCGCAAGCAACGGTCTTAGCAATCAGCTGGAAACGAACCTTAACCAGTCTCAACTCCAAATCACGATCAGCGATAAGGCGCTATTCGCTTCCGGCGAAGCGACGGTCAAACCGACATCGCGTACATTGGGTGCGTCGATCGCGAATATCCTGAAAAACTTCCCGGGCTACAACATTCAGGTTATCGGTCATACCGACAATGTTCCGATCTTCAATAACAACTTCAAATCCAACTGGGATCTCAGCTCCGGTCGGGCGAATAACTTCCTTCAGGTTTTATTGCAAAATAAAAATCTGGACCCGCAGCGATTTACGGCTATTGCCGCAGGCGAGTACCAACCTATTGCTTCGAACGCAACGGCTTCGGGACGCGCTCAAAACCGTCGGGTAGAAGTATCTATTATCCGGAATTATCAGGACTCCACGAATACCATCAGTACAAGCAATGCGACTTCGCCGTAAGCGTAGATATTCGATGCCCCCGTTCCTCGGAATGGGGGTTTTATTTATCCACAGGCAATTCACAAATCCACAATTGTCATGTAGAATATGTGCATAACACTGTGGACTACTCGCTAGTTATCCACAATTTTGTACACACCATGTTAACAACACGAATGTTTGTTCGATGGATATCCTCTTTAGCGAATGAAAGGAGCTTTATCGTTTGGAAGCTTTTGATACGGAAAAAGATCATGAATATTGGATGCGATTAGCCATAGAAGAAGCACGGAAAGCCGAAGCCATCGGAGAGGTTCCGATCGGTGCCGTCATCGTCCGTCATGGCGAAGTGATCGGCCGGGGTTATAACTTGCGCGAAACCACGCACGACGCGACGGCTCATGCCGAAATGATTGCGATTCGTGAAGCCAGTGAGAGAATCGGTGCTTGGAGGCTGCTCGATTGTACATTATATGTCACGCTGGAGCCTTGTCCGATGTGTGCAGGCGCCATTGTGCAAGGCCGGGTACCGTTGGTCGTGTACGGAACTCCCGATCCCAAAGCCGGTTGCGCGGGAACATTGATGAATTTACTGCAAGAGCCTCGTTTCAACCATCGCACGGAGTTGATCGAGGGCGTGCTGCAAAACGAATGCGCCGAACTGTTGTCCGATTTTTTCCGGGGGCTGCGCGTTCGGATGAAAGAACGTAAAGCGCTGCGGCAAGCCGAGCAAGCGACGGCGAAAAAGGAGGCAGCCTCCTCTCTGCTCAGCAGCGATCCAATTCTCGGAGACTCCGGTGCTTCCGATCGATGAACGATGTCCGCCGTCGACGTCGACGCCCCTTCTTCTTGCGCTAATCAACCAGAAGCTATGAAGCGCATATTCGCATAATAAAAAAGGCGACCCGCAATGGGCCGCCTTTTTGCTTTTTCGGGATATGCCGATTAGTAGTTCATGTTTTCCAGCTCGTCGAGCGTGATCGTATCTGTCGGGATGCCGACTTCAAACGTTTGCGCTTCGTTGACTTTGCTGTACGTCGACGAACCCGTCAGGGATACTTTACCCGATGTTTCGGATTCCGGATCCTGGAAGTTGACGTCTACCGTCATTTTTTGGTGAACCGGGAATTTATCTTTGTTCAGCGCCGTGTCCAGTTGGAACGTGTTGACCGTCAGATAGTTTTTCAGTTCGTCCAGATCTTGGCTCATTTGCTCGTTGTCCGTCGTGCTCAGCTCGGATTTCGCGTCTTGCAGGTCCTGTTCGGTCAGGCCGAGCATTTCGCGGTATTCCGGCGTATCCAGCGTTTCGATTACTTTAGGAAGCGCTACGTTAACCAGCGTCGTGATCGCGTCTTTCACGTTGTCGTTCGTTACTTCGAAACGTACAACGTCTTCAGCCGTCACGCCTTCAGGCAGACCCGCGTCGCCTGCGGCTACTTTTTTGAAGTATGTGCCTTCGTCGAAGCTGTCCAGTACCGCCGCACTCAGATCCGCGCTAAGTTTTTGCGAGTTTTTCGGATCAAGCATCGCGTCGTTGAATTCCGCGCCTTGCTCGGCAGCCAGTTCTTGCAGGTCGAATTCGATGAATTTGCCTACGATGTTTTCCGGAAGCGGCAGCAACGCGATGTTCGGTACTTTGATGTACATTTTTTCTTTGGTCATGACCATCGGAAGCTTGATCGTCATTTCCATGTCGCCTTTCAGCTTCACTTCAAGGTTCATTTCCGTTTGCATCGGATCGCCTTGGTATACGGTCTTCACGTTGAATTCCGCGCCCTTCAGCATGCTCACTACTTGGTTCACGCTTGTCGTATCCATGCTTGTCGGAGGAACGGTAACCGTCAGCTCGTTGATCGTGAAATTGCTGTCCATCGAGTACGAAGTGGCGCCCATTGCGCTGGTAACCGATTCTTTCAGCAAAGCTTTAGGCGATTGTTCTACCGCGGCAGCCGGACTTGCCGCGTTGTTTCCGCAACCGGACAGTACAAGCGCGCCGGTCATGACCAAAGCGCCGAAGCTTCCGAATAATTTTTTGTTCATGTTTTTGTTCTCCCCTATTCATTCTGTATAATTTTTTTAAAAATTCCTAATACCCACTTACCCGTTCGACCAATCGATGAAACTTCGTCAGATCGACCTATCAAACGTTTCGGACATGCCTAAGTATACGTGAACATTTTTCGAAAAGTTTCAAAATTCTAAAATTGGACACTACGACTTACAAAAAATACAGGACCTGAGAACTAAAACATTTCCCAGGTCCTGTATAAATTATCTGTTATTCCGTTACGAGTTAGTGAATATCTTTTTTCTTGAATCGACCGCCTTTGACGTCATGAATGTTGCCGATCGCCAGAAAAGCGTTATCGTCAAACTGATTCACGATTTCTTTGAGCTTGGCTTCTTCCAGGCGCGTAATGACGCAAAAGATCACTTTTTTCGGATCTCCGGTAAATCCGCCCTCGCCTGCCAAGTAAGTCACGCCGCGTCCGAGACGATCCAGAATCGCGTTGCCGATATCGTCGATCTGATCGCTGATAATCCATACCGACTTCGACTCGTTCATGCCTTCGATCGTCATGTCGATCATCTTGTAAGCGATGTAGTAGGCAAGAATCGAAAATAACGCTCGGTCCCAACCAAAGACGAAACCTGCACCCGACAAAATGAACAGATTGACGAACATGACGATCTCGCCGACCGAAAAAGGCGTTTTGCGCGAAACCAAAATTGCGATAATCTCCGTGCCGTCAAGCGAACCGCCGTTGCGGATGACGATACCCGTGCCGACACCGAGAAAAATACCGCCGAATACGAAGGCCAGCAAGGTATCCGTGACAAAAGCCTGAACCGGATGCAGTAGTACGGTTCCGATCGAGAGTACGGTAATGCCGAGAAGCGTGGATAACGCAAAAGTCTTGCCGATTTGTTTGTAGCCGATAATCAGGAAAGGGAGGTTTAAAACAAACAGGAAAATACCCAGCTTCCAACCGGTGAGGAAAGAGGCCATAACCGATATGCCGGTGATGCCGCCATCGGTAATTTTATTGGGGACAAGGAACAATTCCAAAGCCACGGCAACGAGGATTGCGCCGAGGATGATAAAGATTGTTCGGATTATAATTTGCCTAACCGTCTTCTTCCCGTGCGCTCTGGGCGCAGAAGGCTTACGGGCAGGGGACGGGACTACGGATTCAGTCATTATTCACGTTCCTTCCGAATGATTTGGTTCTTGCTATAGGGTCCTCTCCTTTGCCGATAAGCTGCACAGTATACGACTGCATACATTGACGTATATTCTAATTATGCCATACTCTTGAGCAAATATGTATAATCTTATAGGCATTTTGCATAAACAAAAAACCGCCTTTCCTCATATAAGGAAAAGACGGTTATGCTTTCGTGTAACGGCATTTCGGAAAACTGCTGCACCCTATAAAAGGCCCGTTCTTTCCTTGCCGCTCGACCAATTTGCTTTGGCATCTCGGACATATTCCTGCATTTGCAAGAGCTTCTTTCTCCTGTAGGTTCTGCTTGATGTCAGAGACATGCTTCCTGCGTTCTTTGAGGGTATGATTTTTTGGGGACGACAAGCCTTTTCGAACTTCCCTTACCTGTTCAAATGAAGATAAAGACCGCTAATAGTACATAGATCATTAATCGAATACCCTCCGTTTGCAGCGTAAAAGCAGGAACAATCGCGAACAAAAAAACGCACCGTACCGTCGTAAACGATAATGTGCGTTTTGGTTAGACTCGCCGCAAACACATGCAGCAAGGAAATTTTAAAACTGGCGGAGAGGATGGGATTCGAACCCATGTGGAGTTGCCCCCTAACGGTTTTCAAGACCGCCCCGTTATGACCGCTTCGGTACCTCTCCAGAGGCATAATACATCTTAAAAGTGCAACATGTATTATTCTACTTCATTATTCGGCTTCATGCAAGACAGAAGTCCGCTCTGCGCGCTTTGAGGCGTCGAGAACGGACTTTATCTTTTTCCTTCTATAATGAGATATGACGATTACGCTTGCGGCGCGATCACTTTCACTCCGCGCATGTACGGCTGGAGCACTTCGGGAATCACGACGCTGCCGTCTTCCTGTTGGTAGTTTTCCAGAATCGCGGCTACGGTACGTCCGACGGCCAGACCCGAACCGTTCAGGGTGTGAACGAATTCCGGTTTGCCTTTCGTCTCGCGGCGGAAACGGATACCCGCACGGCGTGCTTGGAAATCTTCGACGTTGGAGCACGACGAGATTTCGCGGTACATGCCGCTCTCCGGCAGCCAGACTTCGAGATCGTACGTTTTCGCCGCGGTGAAGCCCATATCGGCGGTGCACAGTACGATCACGCGGTAAGGCAGACCAAGCAGTTCCAGCACGCGTTCCGCGTTCGCCGTCATTTGCTCCAGCTCGTCGTAGGAATGATCCGGATGCACGATCTTGATCATTTCGACTTTGTTGAACTGGTGCTGACGGATCAGGCCGCGCGTATCGCGTCCTGCCGAACCCGCTTCGGAACGGAAACAAGCGCTGTACGCGATGTATTTTTTCGGCAAAACGTCCGCTTCGAGAATCTCGTCGCGGTGATAGTTCGTAACCGGAACCTCGGCGGTCGGGATCAGGTAATACTCCGTATCCTTCAGCTTGAACAGGTCTTCTTCGAACTTCGGCAGTTGACCCGTTCCGTACAAACTATCCTGATTGACGATGTACGGAGGCAGCATTTCCTCGTAACCGTGTTCTTCGCTGTGCAGGTCCATCATAAAGTTGATCAAAGCGCGTTCCAGACGGGCTCCGAGTCCTTTATAGAAGGTAAAGCGCGAGCCCGTAACTTTAGCCGCCGCTTCAAAATCGAGAATGCCGAGGTTCTGCGCCGTTTCCCAATGGGCTTTCGGCGTAAAATCGAATTCTCGAGGCTCGCCCACGCGGCGAATTTCCACGTTATCGTCTTCCGATGCGCCAACGGGCACTGCATCATTCGGAATGTTCGGAATCGCCATGGTCACTGCGTCGATTTCCGTTTCCAAACCGCGTACTTCTTCGTCCAATTCCTTGATGCGATCGGATACCTGACGCATTTCGGCGATCAGGTCATCGGCGTTCTCGCGGTTCTTTTTCAACTTTGCAACTTCGCCGGACACGGTGTTCCGACGGTTTTTGAGAATTTCAACTTCCTGAAGTTTCTCGCGGCGCGCGCCGTCGAGGCTCGGGAAATTAGCGATCAGATCTTCGGATTTGCCACGGTTCGCAAGCGCCTGCTTGACCCGATCGTAGTCGTTTCTAAGTATTTTCACATCCAGCACGGGAGCTTCATCCTTTCGATTCTCCGGTCTTGGACTGACGTACCATATGCGTGAAATATTCGTGCAGTCGGTAGTCGTCGGTCAATTCCGGATGAAATGACGACACGAGAAGATGCCCTTCCCGAGCCGTTACCATTTCTCCATTATAAACCGCCAGCACTTCGACGTCTGCACCGATTTCGCGAATTAACGGCGCACGTATAAAAACGGCCCGAACCGGCTGCTGAATTCCCGTAATCGGCAGGTCGATTTCGAAGCTTTCCCGTTGGCGTCCGAACGCGTTGCGAGCTACTGTCATATCCATCAGGCCCAGATGCGGCTCTTTCTGCCCTTCGATCTTTTTCGCAAGCACGATCAGTCCGGCGCATGTGCCGAAGATCGGCTTGCCCGCATCCGAAAATTCCCGAACACTTTCGATAAAGCCGTATTTTCGCATTAGCTTGCCGATTGTCGTGCTTTCGCCGCCGGGAATGACCAGACCGTCCAGCTCATCAAGCTGCTCTGTCTTTTTCACGGCAACGGCTTGCGCACCTGCCCGTTCCAAACTGCGAATATGTTCGGAAACGGCGCCCTGGAGAGCCAGGACGCCGATTTTGAGAGATTGAGTTGTCATATTCCGTTTACCAGCCGCGATCCTGCATGCGTTCCGACGGAGCGAGCTGCTTGATGTCGATGCCTTTCATCGGCGCTCCCAGGTCTTTCGACACTTCGGCAATCAGGCGATAGTCGTCGTAATGCGTCGTCGCTTCCACGATGGCGCGCGCGAATTTTTCCGGATTATCCGATTTGAAAATGCCCGAGCCGACAAACACGCCGTCCGCGCCGAGGTGCATCATGAGTGCCGCGTCAGCCGGAGTCGCTACGCCGCCTGCCGCGAAATTCACGACCGGAAGCTTGCCCGTCTCGTGGATGCCCAGCAGGATTTCGTAGGAAACGCCCAGGTTTTTCGCTTCCGCGTACAGTTCGTCTTTGGACAGATTGCGCACTTTGCGAATTTGGCCGTTGATCAGGCGCATATGGCGAACGGCTTCGACGATGTTGCCGGTTCCCGGCTCGCCTTTGGTCCGCAGCATGGAAGCTCCTTCGCCGATTCGGCGCAGCGCTTCTCCCAGATCCTTGGCTCCGCAGACAAAAGGAATCGTGAACTCGTGTTTATCGATATGGTACACTTCGTCGGCCGGCGTCAGCACTTCGCTCTCGTCGATGTAGTCGACACCGAGCGATTCCAGAACTTTGGCTTCGACGTAATGACCGATCCGTGCTTTGGCCATGACCGGGATAGAAACGACTTTCATGACTTCTTCGACGATCGTCGGATCGGCCATGCGGGCCACGCCGCCTGCTGCCCGAATATCCGACGGAACGCGTTCAAGCGCCATTACGGCCGTCGCGCCCGCTGCCTCGGCAATTTTGGCCTGTTCAGCGTTCATGACGTCCATAATGACGCCGCCTTTTTGCATTTCCGCCATTCCTCTTTTGACGCGCGATGTTCCTGCTTCCATGGTCATAGCCCCCTGTGTTCTCCGAATTTTCGGAACTTCTTAAGGCCTGATTCTATAGAAGCAGGTGACGCTTTACAATGGATTTACCGTAACTTAGAACAGGTTTTTGATGCCTTCGAACAGGTCGGAGAAGAATCCGCCGATTGCGCGCATCAATTGCTTGAACCAGCCTGCTTTTTCCACGTCTGCCGAAGCTACGAGATCGACGGTTTTGGTCTGGGCTTCAGCCATGCCTTCCGCCTGGTAGGTGTAAGTAGCCGTACCGACTTTGTCGCCTTTGCCAATCGGAGCTTCAAGCCCGGCTTCGAGGCTGCTTTGCATTTTCAGACCGCTCGCATCCGCGCCTTTAGGCACAACGAAGCTGATCGCTCCCGCCGTCTCGTAAGCTACCGACTCTTCTTTGCCTTTGGCTACCGCTACAGGCTCTTCGCCTTCGATCGCTTGATTGGCTGCGACCATTTCTTTGATCTCGAAGTTGTTGAAGCCGTAGTCCAGCACTTTGCGCGTCTCGACGAAACGCGAACCCTGATTATTGACGTCCGTGCCCATCACGACGCTGATCAGGCGCATGCCGTCGCGAATAGCCGTACCGGTAAAGTTATTGCCGGCAGCTGCGGTATGACCCGTTTTCAGACCGTCCAGACCTTCGTACGCGTAAGCTTTGAAGTTCGGAACCGTTGCGTTAGCTTCGAGCATCCAGTCCAGGTTGTCGATTCTGCCGCTGTCGCCCGGGCGGAACTGATAGGATTGGATTGTCGTGAAGTCGTTGAAGTCCGGATGATCCGTCACGATGTATTTCGCCAGAATTGCGGCGTCCATCGCGGACATCACGGTTTCTTTGCCGTCGGCAGGTTGAGTACCTTGCGGCATATCGGCAATATCCAGACCTGTCGAGTTGGCAAAATGAGCGGTGGTCATGCCCATGCGCTTGGCTTCGCTGTTCATCAGCTTCACGAATTCCATCTCGGTCGGCGCAACAGTCTCGGCCAAAGCGACGGTTGCGTCGTTGGCGGAGCCGATCGCCATGGCGATATACAGATCCTTAACGGTATGTTGGTCGCCTTGGGCCAAGAATACGCGCGAGCCCACTTGGGCAGCGGCATTCGCGCTGGTCGTGACGACATCATCCCACTTCAGTTTTCCTTGCTTGACCTGTTCGGCGACGATATATTCGGTCATCATCTTGGTCATGCTCGCCGGAGGCAATGCGGTCTCGGCATCCAGTGACAGAATGACTTCGCCCGTGGTCGGCTCAAGCAGTACAGCCGACTTTACGGCGAGATTGAGGCTTTCGACAGTCGGAATGGCTTTTGGAGCGGCAGCTGCCGGAGTTGCGGCGTCTTTGGTTTCGGTGGTTGTCGTTTGAGTGGTCGTATCCGCTGCCGCGCTGGCCAGGTTGGCCGGAACGACGGACAGGCAGAGCATATGGATAAGCAGAACGGAAGCGGCGCTTCGTTTCAGGAATTTCGGCTGAGCGAACCGGTTCTTTTCGACTTTGCTTTTATAAGTAGAGGTCATGCGTTTCAATGGATAAGTACTCCCCTCGTGCTGAGTTTCTGGCATACTCCCTTAGTCTACCACACGGTGATGTGGCGTGTCTTCCTGTGCGGCGGCTGAACTGTTACTTCTGTTCGATGGTGAGGCGGCTGCGGGGGAAATTCGTTTCGGTCGCGTGTTGCATTTGGGAAGCTGGATTGGATTTATATAAGGGAGCTTCCCAAATGCAAAGGCGATCGCTAACGCTCCTGCACTGAATTTCCCCCTCCGCCTAGGCTCGACGCTCGGAAGAGCTTTTTGGGAAAAGAGCGGCCCGGATATTTGGCCGGGCCGCTAGGCTGATTTGGCCTTTAAAAATGCAAAAAACTAAAAAAACGCGGGAGCGGAGAGTTTCCGCGCGCCGCGTTCGAATTGCACATGCAACAATGAAAAGATTAGATTACACCGAATAGTTCGGGGCTTCTTTGGTGATTTGAACGTCGTGAGGGTGGCTTTCGCGTAAGCCTGCGCCGGTGATGCGGACGAATTGGGTATCGTTGCGCAGCACGTCGAGGTTGCCGGCTCCGCAGTAGCCCATGCCGGAGCGGAGGCCGCCGACCAGTTGGTTGATCGTGTCGGACAAAGCGCCTTTGTAAGCGACGCGGCCTTCGATGCCTTCCGGTACCAGCTTTTTGTCATCATCCTGGAAGTAACGGTCTTTGCTGCCCTGCTTCATGGCTGCGATGGAGCCCATGCCGCGGTAGACTTTGAAACGGCGACCTTGGTAGATTTCCGATTCGCCCGGGCTTTCTTCGGTTCCCGCGAACATGCTGCCCAGCATGACGGCATGCGCGCCGGCCGCAATTGCTTTGGTGATTTCGCCGGAGTATTTGATGCCGCCGTCGGCGATGATCGGAATGCCGTATTCGCGAGCGACGGTTGCGCAGTCGTAGATTGCCGTGATTTGCGGTACGCCGATACCGGCGATGACGCGGGTGGTACAGATGGAGCCTGGACCGATGCCGACTTTAACGACCGAAGCGCCGGCTTCGATCAGTTCGCGAGTCGCTTCGCCCGTCGCGACGTTGCCTGCGATGATCGTCAGTTCCGGGTAACGAGCGCGGATATTGCGAACCGCGTCGATGATGTTGATATGGTGTCCGTGTGCCGAGTCGACTACGATGACGTCAACGCCCGCAGTTACCAGAGCATCAATACGCTCGATCGCATCGCTGGATACGCCGACGGCCGCGCCGACAAGCAGGCGTCCTTGCGAATCTTTCGCCGCGTTCGGGAATTGGATCGCTTTTTCGATGTCTTTAATGGTAATCAGACCTTTGAGCACGTTGTTCTCGTCAACCAACGGCAGCTTCTCGATCTTGTGTTGTTGCAGGAGGCCTTCCGCTTCGCGCAGCGTCGTGCCGACAGGAGCCGTTACGAGACTTTCCTGCGTCATGACTTCCTTGATCGCGATGCTGTAATCGTGGATGAAACGCAGGTCGCGGTTCGTCAGGATGCCGACCAGCTTTTCCTGTTCATCGACGATCGGAACGCCAGATATCCGATACTTGCCCATAAGGACCTCTGCATCGGAGACAAGATGATCGGGGCTCAAGAAGAACGGATTGGTAATAACGCCGTTTTCGGAACGCTTTACGCGGTTGACTTCGTCCGCTTGCTTCTCGACCGACATATTTTTATGAATGATGCCGATGCCGCCTTCGCGCGCGATGGCGATCGCCAATACCGCTTCGGTTACCGTATCCATGCCGGCACTGATCAGCGGAATGTTCAATTGTACCTTTTCGCTCAATTTCGTGGACACACTGACTTCCTTTGGCAGAACTTCCGACTTTCTCGGAACCAGCAACACGTCGTCGAACGTCAGACCTTCTTTTTCAAACTTGCTATTCCACACCCGATTTTGCCTCCTTTTTTATCTTGTCCTAACCGCCGTTTTTTCCTTATATGGAAAGCTGAAAGGGCTTTTCTGAAAATATATTATTGCAATCTTAGCAAAGGGGGTATGGGCTGTCAAGGTGAAAAAACAGGCGTTTTTCCACGATTTCCAGCTGATTGGAAGAGTCGGAACATTGTCCGCTCAGCATGGACAATCAGGCTGATTTTGAAACGTTTTCTTCATTAATACACGTACGCGAATTTATCCGAGCGCACCCTTATTCGGGGGCACGGCTCCCCATAACCTCAGCCTGAAAACCTCGCATATTTTCATACTCTGTATTCTTAAACATTATAACGTTATATTGTTTTTTCCAAAAAGCGGTGTTATCTTGAAATGGAGACTCCTACCAGAAAGCAGGTGCGCCATGAATCAAGACTTTGTGCTGCGGCATGTTCGGTTCCCGGACGACCGGATCGCAGACCTCAAAATTCAAAACGGCCGGATTGACAGTCTGCATGATCCCGGCACGGCAAGCGGCGGAGACACTCTCGATTGCGAAGGGTTGTACGTATCCAGCGGTTGGATCGATATGCATGTGCATGCGTTTCCGGAGTTCGAGCCGTACGGCGATTCCGTCGATGCGATCGGCGTGAATTGCGGCTGCACGACCATTGTCGACGCGGGAAGCTGCGGCGCGGATCGGATCGGTGAACTAGCCGCAAGCCGTGCGAGTAGCCTCACCCGATTATTCGCCTTTCTTAATGTATCGCGTATTGGTCTCCAACGAACCGACGAGCTGTCGCAGCTGGAATGGGTCGATCGGGAAGCAGTATTTCGAGCCATCCGCGAGCATTCCGACTTTATTGTAGGGTTAAAAGCAAGAATCAGCAGCAGCGTCGTGCGAGGCAACGGCATAGAGCCTTTGCGGCTGGCCGTAGGCTTGAGCGAGGAAACCGGACTGCCGATCATGACGCATATCGGTTCCGCTCCGCCTGCCATCGAAGACGTGATCCCCCTGCTGCGAAAAGGCGATATCGTCACGCATTACCTGAACGGCAAAGCCAACAACCTGTTCGATCATGACGGTTCTCCCCTGCCTGTGCTGACGGACGCGACCAAACGAGGGGTCAAACTGGACGTCGGCCACGGCACCGCGAGCTTTTCGTTTCGAACGGCCGATCAAGCACGCAGTGCCGGAATCGCGTTCGATACCATCAGCACCGATATTTATCGCGGCAACCGTCTGAACGGGCCCGTTTACGGGATGGCGAACGTGTTGACCAAATTCCTTACGCTCGGCTACACGCTGGCAGAGGTCATCGGCGCGGTCACCTCCCGCCCCGCCGCCTGGCTGAAGCGTCCCGAACTCGGTCGGATTCAGGTGGGCGATCCCGCCAACTTAACTTTGTTTTCCATTAAAAATACGCCGTCCGTCCTCACCGATTCGGAAGGCTTCACCCGCACATCGACACAAACTATCCAAGCTGAAGGAGTGGTTATCCATGGCAAGTACCTTGCATGCCAAATACGGGCTTAAACGCGTCATCAACGCCAGCGGAAGAATGAGTATTCTCGGCGTGTCCGCACCAAGCGATACAGTGATGGACGCAATGCGCATCGGCGGTCAAAGCTATGTCGAGATCGCGGATTTGGTCGACAAAGCAGGCGATCGGATCGCAAACCAAATCGGCTTCGAATCGGCGCTCGTCGTCAACTCGGCATCCAGCGGCATCGCTCTCTCCGTCGCGGGCATCGTGACGGAAGGCGATCGCGGCCGCAGCGTGCGCCTGCACCAGTCCCCTATTCTCAAAAACGAGATCGTGATGCTCAAAGGACATAATGTTCAATACGGCGCTCCCGTCGAAACGATGGTTTATCTCGGCGGCGGCCGGATCGTCGAAGCCGGTTACGCCAACGAAGGCACCGTCCGCCAGGTCGAAGAAGTCGTTACCGAGCGCACCGCCGCCCTTTTATACGTCAAATCCCATCACGCCGTGCAAAAAAACATGGCTTCCGTCGAAGAAACGTGGGCGCTGGCGCAAAAACTGCATCTTCCCCTAATCGTCGACGCGGCGGCCGAGGAGGATTTGCAGCGGTATGCATCATGCTCGGACTTGGTCATTTTCAGCGGGTCAAAAGCGATCGAAGGCCCGACCTCCGGCCTCGTAGCGGGCAAACGCACACTTATCGAGCAGGTCAAAGTCCAACTGCACGGCATCGGGCGCAGCATGAAGGTCGGCAAAGAAACAACGTTCGGCCTGCTGCAAGCGTTGGATGAATATCTGGATAAAAAAGACACCAGCGAGCAGGAACGCGAAGCGCTGAACGCACTGCTGCCGCTCGGCGAACTGGACGGCGTAACGGTGAGCATCGTGCAGGACGAAGCCGGACGCACCATTTACCGGGCTCGCATCAAGATCGATCCGATGCTCGCCGGAACCGACGCGGTGCAAACGGTAGACGGTCTGCAAAATGGCGAAATCGCCGTATACACGCGGGATTACGGGGCGCGGCAAGGCTATTTCGATATCGATCCGAGACCGCTGCTGGGCGACGATATGCAAGTGATCGAACGCAGACTGCGCGAACTTTTGCTTTTAAAAGGAGGAAATTAAACCATGACCACTCATATCCAAACTACCGAAGCTCCGATCCTCAAACGCCTCTATAACGGCCGCGCGGCGCTCAACGTGCTGGCGGGAAGCGTGCAAAACGCCAAAGACGTATTCGAAGCGGCCGAAGGCCATGTGCTGGTCGGCGTGCTGTCTAAAGCTTATAAAACGGTACCCGAAGCCATCGACGCGATGCGACAATACGGCCGCGATATCGAAGATGCGGTGTCTATCGGGCTCGGCGCGGGCGATAACCGTCAAGCGCAGGTGGTAGCCGAGATCGCGCGTCACTATGCAGGCAGCCATATCAATCAGGTGTTTCCGTCGGTCGGCGCGACTCACGCGAATCTGAACGGAACGCCGGGCTGGATCAACGCGCTCGTCTCTCCTTGCGGCAAACCGGGTTACGTGAACTTGTCCACCGGACCGTTCAGCGCGGCAGCGCCGGATCAGGCGATCGTTCCGGTCAAAGCCGCGATTGCGCTCGTTCGGGACATGGGCGGCAGCGCGCTGAAATATTTCCCGATGAAAGGATTGGCGCTCGAAGCCGAGTATCGTGCGGTTGCGGAAGCTTGCGGCGAAGAAAACTTCGCGCTCGAACCGACGGGCGGCATCGACAAAGACAACTTCGGTCCGATTCTGCAAATCGCGCTCGAAGCCGGCGTGCCGCAGATCATCCCCCACGTCTACTCGTCGATCATCGATTCGGCAAGCGGCGATACGATCGTGACCGACGTGCGCGAGCTGCTGGAGGTCATGAAAAAGCTGGTCGATCGCCATGCCTAAAACGGTAGCGGCGTTCGGCGAAGTGATGATGCGGCTGGAGACTCCGGGTCTTCGGCTGTTGTCGCAAACGGATACGCTGCAAGTCTCCTACTCCGGCAGCGGCGTTAATGTACTGTCGGCGCTGTCGCGATTCGGTCACCGAGCACTTCCAGTGACGACGCTGCCGGACAACCCGATCGGCGACGCGGCGGAAGCCAATCTGCGCAAACTGGGGCTGCTGCCCGATTTCGTTCGCAGGGACGGCTTGTATCTGGGCATGTATTTTCTTGAAACGGGCTTCGGGGCGCGTCCCAGCCGGGTCACTTACTCCAACCGTCCGCAAAGCAGCTTCAACACCGCCGCCGAAGGCATCTATCCGTTTGCCGATATCGCAAGCTCGGTCGACGCCGTGCATTTTTGCGGCATCTCGCTTGCCATGAACGACACGGTGCGGCGCAATGCGCTGACTTTCGCGGAAGCGGTGAAGGCAGCGGGAAAAACCGTCATCTTCGATTGCAACTACCGTCCTGCGCTCTGGGGCGAAGACGGATATGCGATTGCGCGTCCGTGGTATGAAAAAATGCTGCATTTTGCCGATATCGTATGTATGAACGAAAACGACGCCATCCATATTCTCGGACTGCCGGTTTCTTCAACGGAGCGGCCGGATCAGCTTCAGGAGTTGATTCCTTCCGTGGCCAAGACGTATAATATCGCGACAATCGCCGGAACCCATCGTCACATCGAAGCAAACGGTCAGCACTCTCTGCTGGGCTATCTACATACCGGAGACGCCTTTTATTTTGCCGATCCGTTGACGTTCCCCGTGTATGACCGGATCGGCGCGGGCGATGCGTATGCAAGCGGCATTATCCACGGGACGCTGTCGGACTTCGCGCCGGAGCAGACGGTCCGGTTCGCGTCCGCCGCTTCCATGCTGGCGCATACGATTGCGGGCGACACGCCGTTTTCGTCGGAGGCGCAAATTTTCCGGGCGATGATGGAAGGAATCGGCGATATAGAAAGGTAGGAAACCTTATGGCGACAAGCCGCACCAAACAACCGCTGTACCTCAAAATTCACGGCATTCTCAAAGATCGCATTTTACACGGCCAGTATCCGCTCGACTCGTATTTGCCGCCGGAGCCGAAGTTGGAAGAAGAATTCGCGGTCAGCAAGATTACGGTTCGCAACGCGGTCAAGCTGCTCGTTCAGGAAGGGTATTTGGAGACGAGCAGCGGGAAAGGCACACGGGTCAGCCGCAATACCTCGACCTCTAAACTCTCTACTTGGAAAAGGTTTACGGAGATTCTGGTGGAGGAAGGTCATCGGATCGGCAAACAACTGCTGCACGCGGAAACCATTCGTACCGGAGCGGAAGGCCGGCTGCGGGAATTGTTCGGCGAGTCGTGTTTGCGGATCGAACGGCTGTATACGCTGGATGATGTGCCGTATATTCATTACACGCATTATTTGCCTGCCCGCGCGGAGGACCCGGCGGAGTCGGGGCTTCAAGGACAGTCGCTGTATGGCTGGCTGGAGGAGCAGGGAATCGCGATCGCGCGGATGCGCGACGAATTTTCAGTCGGATCGCCGGACGTCGGGATCGCCGATTCGTTGGGAATCCCGCCGGGAACTCCGCTGCTGAAAAGGTTGCGGTTTGCTTATGACGAGCAGGGTCGGGCCGCGGAGTGCAGCGAAGGGTATTATCGGGCGGGTATGCATCCGTATGTCGTGAATTATGAGGTGTGAGGAGAGCGCATGGGAGACGCCGCGAGCCGGTTTCGACCTGCGCTTCGGTTCGAAACCGGCTCGCAGCTGGGCCATGCGCGGGGAGTTGGGTAAGGGAAAAGAGAAAAAAGCAAAGCAAAAGAAAAAGGACTAAGGTTTGTTGGAGTTGGTTTAAGGGATTAGAGCGGGCTGGGATTTGGCAGGTGTGGAGATTGCTTTTTAGGCAATGTAAAGTGTGGGATTATCGTGTTTTTTGAGCTACGTTGACGAAAAAGCAACGTGTAAAGCTTAGGCGGCATGTATTTTCGTTTATGGGGCTTCCAGGCTGCTTTTTTGTCAATGTAGCTTCGGGATTAGGGTGTCGGAAGGTTGTAGGTTGCTTTTTAGGACATGTAATGTGTGGATGTTCGATGTATAGTTGCAGATTATACAAGATTTTCGGTTCAAAAAGGCTCGTAAGCTTGTTGGAGTTGTAGAAAATGCAACATTATGGGGCACTATTGTGCTTTTGAAGCGGTAAATGGAGTGGAATGTTGTAGATTTTGCAATTTGGACGGGTAAGGTTGGCTTTTTGGAGCGGTAATCTTGCAAAAAGTGCAACTTGGCAGCTCGACTGCGTGAAGCGAGGTAGCTATTTTTCGAAAACGATGCTTGCTGGGATCCGTCGTGCGTCTTTTTGGATCGGAGTCGGCGAGTTAAGGGGTTGCCCTACGCACAGATTGTCGATTAGGCCGCATATGTCGGTAAAAGAAAACCACGACTTCCCAAAGGTTAGGGAAGCGTGGTTTTTTAGTTTGCTTAGATCAGACCAATCCTTTTTCCATCGCTTTCACCACCAGCGTCGCGAACAGGCTGTTGGACCAGGCGAACCATTCGCGGGAGAAGTCGCTCGGGTCGTCGGGGTGGAAGCCTTCGTGCATGTAGCCGGTTCCGGCGTCGGTGGCGAGCAGCGTTTCGATCAGGTCTTTGATTTCCTGGTCGTCTTCGGACGTCAGTCCCTGCATGGACAGCGCCATATGCCAGACGTAGCCGCCGGGGGTGTGCGGGCTGCCGATGCCTTTGGCGTGCTTGCCTTCGAAATAGAACGGGTTATCGAAGCTCAGCGCGAAGCGGCGGGTATTTTGGTAGATCGGATCGTCCGTGCCGACGTAGCCGATGTACGGGATCGACAACAGGCCCGGCGTTCCGGCGTCGTCCATCAGCGAGAAGTTGCCGTAGCCGTCGGTTTCGAACGCATAGATTTTGCCGTGCTTCGGATGGTCGACGATGCCGTAGCGCTGGATGCCGAAGTTGATTTCTTTGATCAATTTCGCGGCACGCCCAGCGAGCTCGGCATCTTTGTAGATTTCCGACGCGATCCGCTCGATATGGCCAAGAATCACCACAGCGAACATATTGGCCGGGATATTGTAGCCGAATTCGCACGCGTCGTCGCTGGAGCGGAAGCCGGACCAGCTCATGCCGGTGTAGTTGGTCGGCATGCCGCGTCCGTCGTTGTACAGCGTCTCGGTGTCCTGCTTCGTATCGCGGCGGAAAAAGTACGGCGATTTCTCGTCATGCCGCTGCTCGGTGGCGATTACGCGCACGACGCTGCTGAGCGCCCGGTAACAATCGTCGTCGAACATGGAGGTGCGGCCCGTTTCCTGCCAGTACTGCGCCAGCAGCTGCACCGGGAAGCACAGCGAGTCGAGCTCGTATTTGCGTTCCCACATCCATGGGCTCAGCTCGCAATCGTCGGAATCGCGGTAATGCCGTCCGTTCGCCGTTTCGTTGAACGCGTTCGTGTACGGATCGATATTGATGTAAAAAAGCTGACGCGCGATCAGTCCTTCGATGATGCGCTGCAAGTCGGCATCATCTTTGGCGAGCGGGATATAATGGCGCACCTGCTCGACCGAGTCTCTCAGCCACATGGCCGGAATATCGCCGGTATAGACGAAAGTCGTGCCGTCGTCGAGCAGCTTGGTCGTCGTTTCCAGCGTATTCGGGAAACAGTTGCGGAAAACTTGCTGAAGCTTGGGATGATGCGCGAGCCGCTTGTCGGTTTCTTCGAGATAACGTTCGACTGCCGCAGGCAGAGTTTTTGTCGTGTTCATGGATAACGCCTCCTGTTGGAACATAGTTAAAAATATCGGATTGCTTGCGTACGGTCTGCTCGCCAACCCTTCTTTCAATCGACCTGAAACGAATGAACAAAAGCGAGTTGGACGAACGTTCGCGTTGAACACGCTTTTTCATAGAAAGAAAATTCAGCGGTGACCGAAAGCGATCAAGCAGACGATTGCGGTTCGTTTTTTAAGCGTTCGGCGTTGTGTCCGGCTGAACCGCCAGCGCGAACGTCACGATTTTGGCTGGGCTGACGGGTACCCGTGTAGCTTGCTGTTCTTGTCGCTGGATATTTTCCGTTACCGCAACGCGTCGTTCCAAAATATCGCTCTCGTATACGGTGCCCGCCGCGAACTCCGGCTCGAACGCAAGCTGCGTGTCTTCGCCGGACAGATTGTACCAGCGCACGATCACATCGCCGTTTTCCTCCGACTGCTTGAACGCGGATAGTGCCAACTTATCGCCGTTCCATGACAACGCCCGGTATTCCGCCGGAAGCGTGCCGGACTGCATCTTGAGCGGTTGGCTGAACCACGGCGTCTGATACTGGTAAGCCTGCGCGAACGCGCCGGAGTCGATCGCGCTACCGGCATGCGGGTACACCGCGTATTCCAGCGTATGCTCGCCGATGCACTGCGCTTCCGGCGTCGGGAATACGCCCCAGTCGCCCATCTCCGATACGCTGCGCAGCAGCGTGACGGCGATCGTGCCCGAACCGTCTTGCAGCACTTCGTATTCGTTCAAGCCTTTATTAGCGACGGTCAGTCCGTGGATGCCGTCGGACAGGCTGACGAAAGCCTGCTGATGCTGGGCGTTGCTCGGATTGATCCACTCCGGCGCCGGCACGATATCGCGCTCCGCCGCTTCGAAGATCGAGTCGGCGAGTACCGTCCGCGTCTGCAAACCGCTCGGCAGCAGCACCCGCAGCCGATGATCGCGCGCTTGGTTGTTAAGCGTCACGGACACTTGAACGCCTTTGCCCGATGCTTCCAGCGAAACGCGGGTGGTCAGCTTCAGCGTTACCGTATCCGCCGAACGGCCGGATCGTCGTTTGCGGAAAGGCACGAGTCGCCGCTTTTCATCTTCGAACAATGCTTCGGCCGAAGCCGGGATCGCCCACTCGTGCACAATCTCGTAGGCGACCCGGTACGGCTGATCTTCGACAAGCGCAATGGTAGCGCTCAGTCCTTTTGTGGTCAGCGTCTTGTCGCCCTCCGGCTGGCGGAACACATACTCGTTGCCGATATCTCCGCAGTCGTCATACACGCCGAGTCCCTCGAAGGTACGCCCTGTTGTTTTGTCCGTGAGGGAGTAGGACCCGTCGTCCGCGAAGCGGACGGCGAGAAATTGATTTTCCATGCCGTAAGGCGTGGAGACGACTTCTTCGATCGAAGACGATTTTTCAAGTTTATCCGCCCGTTCTTGAAGCGCTTTTTCGCCGTTTCGAGAAATAGCCGCTTCATAATCCGCCCCGCTTCCTTCTTCTTCCGGTACCCACGCGTACAATTTGTACCCTAATGCCGGTACGTTCTGCGCTTCGAACGTCAGCCGGAACGTCCGCGCCATGTACGGCACGCGGAAACCGTCGTCCGGCAGATCGTAGCCGAACTGCGCGCCCAGATCCTCGATCTTAGACGGAATCCGATGTCCTTCCGTGTCGATCACATGCCCCGGTCCGATCTTCAGCGCATCCAGCTTGTCCGCGATGCCCTGCGGCGACGGACCTTCTTTGAAGTTGATCCGCGCCGCCTGCACGTCGACGGTCACGACGCCGCTGCGATCCCAGCCTGTCGTATTGAAAAAAGCCGCGGGACGCGCGTTGTCCGGCCATGCCGCGATAGCGTCCGTACCGATCCGCGAACCGATCGCCTGCAAGCTTTCCGCGATCAGCGCTTCGGCCATATGGCGGCTTTTATCGAACCTTCCGATCATCTCGCGATGAATCTCGTCGACGCCGCATCCGCAGATGCTGTCGTGCGGATGGTTTTGCATCAGCGTTTTCCAAGCGTAGGCAAGCGGTTCGTGCGGATACTTCTGCCCCGCCGTCAGATTCGCGATCGTCGCCAGCGGCTCGGCTCCTTTTTCCAACAGCGTCTGTCCGGCCTGGTTCATCTGCTTCAGATACACGCGTGCGGAAGCCGTATTCACCAGCGTCCCCCAACCGTCCGTTCGCGTGCTGCGCAGTTCGCCGTGCACCGTCACCCAATCGTCCGACGGATGCTTCCCGAGCGCTTCCAAGTAGCCATCGAACGTCGTATGCACGAAATCCACGTCCGGATACAGCCCCTTCGCCGTCTCGAGCGCGTCGCCCAAGTCTTTTTGAATCGGCTGATGGTCGCATCCGTTCATGTACAGCAGCTCGGGCGTCGACGCGTACTTTTCCGCATCGGCCAGCTTTTTATCCCAAAATACAGCTGCTTCTCCCGCGTCGACCGGAATCTCGTTGCCGTTGCTGTACCAGTTGGCGAACAGCACGCCGACCACGCTCGAACCGTCCGGCGATTCCCAGAGCATTTCGGAATAAGGAGATTCGTATTCGCCCGGCGCATCCACCACCACGTTATCGAATCCGGTCGGTTTAACGCCGCGTCCGAACACCGCCGCTTCGATCCCCGCCTGCTTCAGCATCTGCGGCGCCTGCCCCATATTGCCGAACGAGTCCGGAAAATAACCCAGCTTCGATACCGCACCCCAACGCGCGGCTTCTTGGTGGCCGATCAGCAAGTTGCGCACGTTCGCTTCCGAGCTGGTCAAAAATTCGTCTTGCAGCACGTACCACGGACCGATGATGATTTTCCCCTGTTCGATCAATTTGGCCAATCGTTCTTTTCCGTCCGGATAAACTTGCAGATAGTCGTCGATGATAATCGTCTGCCCGTCGAGGTGGAAATATCGATAACGCTCGTCTTGCTCCAGCGTATCCATCAGTTCGTTCATCAAAGTCGTCAGACGCAAATGATGCGATTCATACGGCAAATACCATTCCCGGTCCCAGTGGGTGTGAGAAATGACATGCGCGGTTTTTCGTTTCATGGACAATGTCCTCCTTCGCCTTGCTCAGGTTCGGAATCATGTTGGCATACCCCCGGCGTAAGCGCAATATGTGGAATTTCCGGCACTTTTTCGAGCACATATTTCACATAGTTTCATCAAAAGAAAAGCTGACATACCGATTGTCTTTGCTTGCTGCAAACCGCTCTACAGCGCCATTTGTCAGGTTTTTAAGAATGACAATGCGCAATCGACATATTTACGGCGTCAGGAATGCTTCGTTAAGATTCGAATTGTAAGCGCTACGCATTTTGGATAAAGAAGTCGAGCGTGATGCGTGTGTCTACATACGTGTAAACATACGCTTATAGAAGGGAGGAAACGAAATGAAGGCGTCCAAGTCATCCGCCACCGCCGAGCTTCCGCTGCTGAAGAAAAGCTCGAAGCGGGCGAAAATTTTAGCGAACTGGGAACTGTACCTCTTTATGCTCCCGGCGCTTCTGTACTTTTTGATCTTTCATTATTTCCCGATGTACGGCATTCAGATCGCTTTCAAAAACTTCGTTCCGTCCATGGGCGTCACCGGAAGTCCCTGGGTCGGTTTCGACCACTTCGAGCGTTTCTTCAACTCTTATTATTTCTGGGATCTGCTGTGGAACACGTTCAGCATCAGTTTCTACGAGCTGGCGATCGGCTTCCCGCTTCCGATCATTTTGGCTCTCGCGTTTAACGAAATCACAAGCGGCAAGTTTAAAAAGACGGTGCAAACGGTCACGTACGCGCCGCATTTCATCTCCGTTGTCGTCATGGCGGGCATGATCATCACCTTCCTGTCGCCGAGCAACGGCATGATCGTCATGCTGATCGAAGCGCTGGGCTTCAATGCTCCGCAATTCCTGACCGATCCGGCTTGGTTCAAAACGATGTACGTCCTCTCCGGCGTCTGGCAAAGTACCGGCTGGGGCACGATCATCTACCTCGCCGCGCTGTCCGGGGTCGACCCGCAGCTGCACGAAGCCGCGATCGTCGACGGCGCGAGCCGGTTCAAACGCGTACTGCATATCAATCTCCCGACCATTTTGCCGACGATTACGATCATGCTCATTCTGAACATGGGCAATATCCTGACGGTCGGGTACGAAAAAATCCTGCTGCTGCAAAACTCGCTCAACCTGGAAGCTTCCGACGTCATCTCCACCTACGTCTACCGCGCCGGTCTGGTCGATGCGCAGTACAGTTTCTCGACCGCGGTCGGTTTGTTCAACTCGGTCATCAACGTTATCTTGCTGGTCACGGTCAATTGGATCGCCAGACGCACCAGCTCGAACAGTCTGTGGTAAGGAGGGGTTGTCATGGTTAAAGCGATGCAAGAATCGAAAGGCGACAAAATGTTCCTAATCGGCACGTACATTTATCTGTGCATTGCCCTGGTGATCGTGCTGTATCCGCTCATTTATATCCTCAGCGCGTCGATCAGCAGTCCGCAGGCGGTCAACTCCGGGGAAATGTGGTTGTTCCCGAAAGACATTACCTGGGCCGGGTACGAGCTGGTCTTCAACAATCCGAAGATCTGGAACGGTTATCTGAACACGATCATCTACACGGTGGTCGGCACGCTGCTCAATCTGGCCGTCACCCTGCCCGCCGCGTATGCGCTCAGCCGCTCCGACTTCATCGGCCGCAACTGGTTTATGGGCTTTATCCTGCTGACGATGTTTTTCAGCGGAGGTCTCGTTCCGACGTATCTGGTGGTCAAAAACCTCGGTCTGATCGACACGATGGGCGCGCTGATCCTTCCGGTCGCCGCTTCCGTCTGGAACATCGTGGTGGCGCGCACCTTTTTCCAATCCACGATTCCCAAAGAGCTTCAGGAAGCCGCGCATATCGACGGTTGCACGAATATCAAGCTGTTTTGGAAAATCGTGCTGCCGCTGTCGGCGCCGATCGTCGCGGTTATGGCTTTGTTTTACGGCGTCGGGCACTGGAACAGTTACTTCTCCTCGCTGATCTACCTGAACAGCGAATCGAAATATCCGCTGCAAATGGTACTGCGCCAAATCCTCGTGCTTCAGGAAATGTCCGCGGAAATGAACGGAGCGGGCGTCAGCGGAGAGATCGCCCAAGCGATGAACTCCAAAGCCGAAACGGCATCCCTCATCAAATACGGGGTCATCGTCGTGTCCACGCTTCCGATCATCGCCGTGTATCCGTTCCTGCAACGTTATTTCGTACAGGGGGTGATGATCGGTTCGGTCAAAGGGTAAGCTTACGGTACTTACTTAAAATAGAGGGGGATTTACCATGAATATTCGAAGCAAAGCCTGGAAGCTGCTGATGGTTGGAGGGCTTGGCGCTTCGCTGCTCGCAGGCTGCGGCGGCGGAGAAGAAGCGGCCAACAACGCGGAAAGCGTTACGGTAAGCAAAGAAGGTTTCCCGATTGTCGAACAACCGATCACCCTGACGATGATGGCGCCGGACGTCGGCATTCAGAACTGGGAGGACATGGTCGTTCTTCAGGAGATGGAGAAAATGTCCAATATCAAGTTCGAATACAAGAACGCGCCGAAAGACAGTTTTGAAACGAAAAAGAACCTCGTCTTCGCCAGCGAAGATTACCCGGATGTGTTCTATGCCGCCGGCCTGACCGCTTCCGAGCAGCTCAAGTACGGCGAACAAGGCGTGCTGGTTCCGCTGGAAGGCATGATCGACGAGTACGCGCCGAATTTCAAAGCGCTGCTCGACGAATACCCGGACGTTCGCAAATCGATCACCGCGCCGGACGGCCATATCTACTCGCTGCCGGTCGTGGAGTTCAGCCAGCACTGGTACCGCAATCCGATGTGGTATAACGGCGAGTTCCTGGAAAAGTTGGGCGTGGACAAGCTGCCTGAAACGACAGAGGAGCTGTACGATTACCTGAAACGCGTCAAAGAAGAAGATCCGAACGGCAACGGCGAAGCCGACGAAATTCCGATCTCTTCCGTGACCACGCCCGCGGCGAATATCCGAGATATCCGCACCTGGCTTCTGGGCGCGTTCGGCGCTTACGAAGAAGAAATCTACGTGGACGACAGCGACGTCGTGCATTACACCCCGATGGACGAGAGTTTCAAGCACTATCTGGAATACATGAACCGCCTGTGGGCGGACGGCCTGCTTGACCCGGAAAGCTTCTCGCAAACGGCCGAGCAGAAAAAAGCCAAAGGCCAAAACAACCAGCTCGCCCTGTTCTCGGACTGGAACGCGTACATGACCAAAGGCGGCGAGCCTTCGACCGAAGACCCGATGTTCCTGCCGGTGCGCAGCGAGTACGTCGAAAAAGCGGCGATCGCGAAAAACCGCGGCATTACGACCGGCGCTTTCGCCATTACGAAAACGAACCCGCATCCGGAAGCTTCGCTGCGTTGGGTCGACTACCTGTATTCGTACGAAGGCGCCCTGCTGTTCAATAAAGGACCGGAAGGCACGCTGTGGGAATACGAGAACGAAGCGGACCGCACGAAGAAATACCTGCCGGTACCGGACGGTCAAGACCGCGAAGATTACCGTGCGACGTTGACGCCGAACTACGGCATCCCGGCTCCGACCGTAACGACGGACGATATCGGCAAAGGGCTGACGACCGATTTCGATACCTGGGTATCCGAAGAAACGCAAACCAAGCTGCTGGATAACGGCGCGCGGATTCCGTTTCCTGCCTTGTTCCTGACGGTCGAAGAGCAATCGGAGATCAACAGCCTGAATTCCGACCTCAGCACGTACGTGAAGCAGATGGAAGCGAAATTCATTACGGGCGCCGAGCCGATGAGCGGTTGGGACAACTATGTCGCAACGCTGAAAAAGATGGGCGCCGAGCGCGTAGCGGAGATCAACCAAGCCGCTTACGACCGTTGGAAAGCGAACTAAGCGAAACAGCTGAACAAACAACGCAATAAGGCGGGTGGTCACGGAAAAAAGGAAGGCACAACGAGCGGATCTCGAAGCGTCTTTCTTTTCCCGGATCGACCCGCCTGCTTATTTTCGATAGGAAAGGCGTGAATCGAACATGAAGCAAACACCAACGTCCCGCTCCGCAGTCGTCGAAGAACGCATCGGCAAGCTGCTGAAGGACCTGTCGCTGGAGGAAAAAGTCGGTCAGCTTGCCCAACCTTTCGGCTGGACTTGCTATGAAAGAAAAGTGGACGGCTCCGTCGAACTGACGGAATCGTTCAAACTCCGCGTTGCCGAAGGCGGCGTGGGTTCGTTGTACGGCACATTGCGTGCCGATCCGTGGACGGGCGTTACGCTCGAGACCGGATTGTCGCCGGAAGAAGGCGCGAAGCTGGTCAACGAGATGCAGGCGTACGCGCTGGAGCACGGACGTCACGGCATTCCGATCCTGTTCGGCGAAGAATGTTCGCACGGCCATATGGCGATCGGCGCTACCGTATTCCCGGTTCCGATCTCGGTCGGCAGCACGTGGAATCCGGAGCTGTACGAAGAGATGTGCCGGGCCGTCGCGCTGGAGACGCGCAGTCAGGGCGGTGCGGCCACCTATTCGCCCGTGCTGGACGTCGTGCGCGATCCGCGTTGGGGGCGAACGGAAGAATGTTACGGGGAAGATCCGCACCTGACCTCGGTGCTGGGTCGGGCCGCCGTGCAAGGTCTTCAAGGCGCGAGCGGCGACCTGTCCGCGGACGACGCCATCCTCGCGACGCTCAAGCATTTTGCCGCTTACGGAAGCTCGGAAGGCGGACGCAACTCCGCTCCGGTTCATATGGGGCCGCGCGAACTGCACGAGATCGACCTGCTGCCGTTCCGTCATGCGGTGGACGCCGGAGCGCGGTCCGTTATGACTGCCTACAACGAGATCGACGGCATTCCTTGCACGACCAACCGCCATCTGCTGCAAGACATCTTGCGGGACGAATGGGGCTTCGACGGATTCGTCATTACCGACTGCGGCGCGCTCGGCCTGCTGACTTCCGGGCAAAATACGGCGGAAGACGGCGCCGATTCGTCGGCGCAGGCGGTATTGGCCGGCGTGGATATGGAGATGTCCGGCGAGATGTTCGATCGGCATCTGCTATCGGCTGTGCAAAAAGGGCTGTTGAGCGAAGATGACGTGGACCGCGCTGTAAGCCGTGTGTTGGAAATGAAGTTCGATCTGGGACTGTTCGACCGTCCGTTCGTCGACCCGAAGCGGGCGGGCGAAGTGATCGGCAGCGAAGCTCATCGGAAGTTGGCGCGCAAAGTCGCGGCCGAAGGGATCATACTGCTGAAAAACGAAGGCGGGCTTCTGCCGCTGGAGCGTTCAGCGTTTGCGGACGCCAAAAAGATCGCCGTCATCGGCCCCAATGCGGACGCGCCTTACAACCAGCTCGGCGATTATACGTCGCCGCAGCCCGCTGGCGCGATCGCGACCGTCTTGGACGGCGTCCGTGCCGCTCTGGGCGAGCAACCGGGGAGCGATCTCGAATATAGCCGCGTCCTGTACGCGCCGGGCTGCCGCATTCGCGGAGAATCGCGCGAAGGCTTCCCGGCCGCTCTCGCCAAAGCCGGACAAGCCGATACCATCGTGCTCGTCTTAGGCGGTTCCAGCGCCCGCGACTTCGGCGAAGGCACGATCGATCTGCAAACGGGTGCTTCCGTCGTCACCGAAAATTCGTGGAACGATATGGAATGCGGCGAAGGCATCGACCGTTCGACGCTCAACCTGGCCGGGGTACAGCTTGAACTGGCGCAGGAGATTTTCAAGCTGGGCAAGCCCGTGATCGTCGTCTATATCAACGGTCGCCCGATCTCTGAACCGTGGATCGTGGAGAATGCTCATGCGATCCTCGAAGCCTGGTATCCGGGCCAAGAAGGCGGACATGCGATCGCGGACATTCTGTTCGGCGACGTGAACCCTTCCGGCAGACTGACACTCGGCATCCCGAAACACGTCGGCCAACTTCCGGTATACCACTATAAGCGCAGAACCCGCGGCAAACGCTACCTGGAAGACGACTTCGAAGCACAGTACCCGTTCGGCTTCGGCTTAAGCTATACGGAGTTCCGCTACGACAATATACGGCTCGGCGCCGATACGATCGATGCCGACGGACAAACGACCCTTTCGATTGACGTGACCAACGCGGGTAGCCGAACCGGCGAAGAAGTCGTGCAGCTTTACGTCTCCGACCTGGCCGCCTCTGTCGTGCGTCCGGAGAAAATGTTGAAAGACTTCCGCAAAATTTCGCTGTCCCCGGGCGAAAAGAAGACAGTGACGTTCACCGTCGCCCGCGAACACCTTGAGTTTGTCGGACCCGATCTGAAGTGGTGCGTGGAGCCGGGTCTGTTCCGTCTTATGGTAGGTCCAAGCTCGATCGAAGGCTTGACCACCGAACTTCGTGTGAGCGCAAGCGTACTTGCCGCGCGTTAGCGCGGCCGGTTAAAATTTTTGACCATTTTTGAGCAGGAGGCCTTTATCCCATGAAAATTACCCGACATCCCGAAAATCCGATCGTTGTACCGGGTCTCTACGACTGGCGCAAAGCAACTGTTTTCAATCCCGCTGTCATTATCGATAACGGCAAATTTTACATGGTCGAACGTACCGCCGGTTCCCTGACACCGTGCAAAAACTATCTCGGTCTGCTCGAAAGCGAAGACGGCGTTCATTTTACCCACGTCAAAGACGAGCCGGTCCTAACCCCCGACGAGCTGGGCTTCCCGTACGGCAGCGTGCAGGACCCTCGCGTGGTCAAGATCGACGGCACCTTTTACATGAATTATGCCCTGCGTCCTTGCGCCATGAACTATTATCCGACCAACACGGGCGTGCCGGAACGTTCGATTCCCAAGTATCCGGACGGCTGGGGCGAAGAAGAAGGGCATTGGCTGACCCGTTCCTCGATCGTAAAATCCGACAATCTGATCGACTGGGAGTTCGTAGCCGATACGACGCCGCTGGACATCAACGACCGCGACAACATTTTGTTCCCGGAAAAAATAAACGGCCGTTACGCACTGCTGCGCCGGCCGGAAGAATATGTGGGCGAAGCTTACGGAACGGAAAAAGCCGCTATGTGGATTACCTATTCCGACGACCTCATCCACTGGGACGAACCGAAGCTGCTTGCCAAAGCCGAAAACATGGCCTGGGAAGGCCGGAAAATCGGAGGCTCCACTCCGCCCGTGCGCACGGATAAAGGTTGGCTGGTACTCTACCACGGCGTCGACGAGCATATCGTATACCGGGTCGGCGCGCTGCTGCTTGATCTCGATAACCCGGAAAAAGTGCTCGCCCGCACCTGGGAGCCGATCATGGAGCCGGAAACGTATTACGAAAAGTTCGGCTACCAGATTCCCAACGTCGTATTTCCGACCGGCAACGTGATCAAAGACGATCTGCTCTATATCTACTACGGCGTGACGGATACCGCGATCGCTTTGGCGACGGTGCCGGTGGACGAGCTGGTGGAGCATGTGCTGTCTTCCGCGAAAGTTCAGGCGTAAGCCTGAAAATTTTTAAGAATTTCGAGCTTTTTCGGACTACGCGCGTTTGGATGCTTTCAGCTTGCGATACTGTCCCGGCGTGAAGCCCATCTCTTTTTTGAAACGGCGAATAAAGTTGGGCGCGTCCAGATAACCGACCTGCTCGATGATTTCTTTCAGCGGCGCGCTGGTCGTCTCCAACTGCCGGATCACTTCGTCCACGCGGCGGCGCCAAATGTACTGCGAAAAGTTCAATCCCGTTTTCTCCTTAAAGCTGCGGCTCAAGTAAGACGTGGACACCGAATACTTCAGCGCGAGATGTTCCAGGCTCAGCGTATAATCGGAGAATCGGTCGTCCACGTCTTTTACGATTTCGTCGATCAACGTATCCCTCTTCTCTTCCGTGCTGCGCTCGACCTGCTGACAGATCTCCGAAGCCAGCGAGACCAAACGGCTTTCCAGGTCTTCTAACGTTTCAAAAGAAGCCAACACCGAAATATCCGCGAACACTTCTTTCATCCCCAGTTCGGAAGCGGTGCGCAGCAGGGAGTTCAGTACGTCAAAACAGATGCAGCGCAGCAAATGCACGGATAACGGTTCTTTTTTCAGCGTGTCCATAATGTCCGAGATAATCCGTACCGCTACCAGCGTGCTGCCCTGCTTCAGACTTTGATCCAGCTTCAAAATCATTTTGCGAGGAATCCAGAAGCTGCCTTCCTCCGTGCTCTCCGTATCGGATAATTGTTCAAAATAGGTGACGAGCTCCCGTCCGTTCATTTTGCGATACTCCAACGCGGCCGCCGCTTCCACGAACGACTGGTTCAGCGAATCGAGATCCTCGTAAGCCGAACCTACACCGATATGCGGAGACGAAGACAGTGCTTTTTCGGCGATATGCCGTACAGCCTCGATTGTCCGCTCGATGCGGGCAGGCAGCGTCTCTCCTATTTTTTGTTCGTCGAACGCGATGACCAATGCCAGCTGATCGTCCGCGGAAAACTCGACGCCGAACACTCTCGCTCCTGCTTCCTCCACCTCCAGACAACCCAGAGCTTCCCCGATATCGTAACCCTCCTCCGACATGAGTCGGTGATCGGAATGATCGCTCCAGGACAGAATGGCCGTTAAATAAATGCCTTTTCCTTTTGCGAATGCCAGTCCGATCTCTTCGATGGTTTTCATCATTTCCCGATCGTTAGGACGGCCGTGCTTCAACAACAGCAGCAAGCATTGGTTCCGTACAAAAGGCTGCTGCATATCGATCCTTGCGTTATAATCGCGAATCGTTTGCCGGATCGAGTCCCATTCATTGGAGGCTTTCATGGCTGCTCCGCTTTGGATGCCGACAAATTCCATCAGATCCTTAACCGGGTGATACTGCCTCTTGGCGAGCAGCATGGCTGCCGCACTACCAGTCAGAACCACAAGAGCAAACACGATCATGATCAAGGTCTGCACATGCGCCACGCGCCCGAAAAACTGATGGCTCGGCATTGTCATGACATAAGTCCAGTTGTTTTCGTCCGATTTGACCGACACCACCGATTGCATTTCCCCAGCTAGTTCCATGCTATGAATACCTGGTTCCAGTTGAGCAAGCGTCGCCCACTCACCGTTCGGCATTTCCGCTCCTCGGCTGTTGGTCGTCAACACTTCTCCGTTCTCGTTGAAAATATAGTTGCTGCCGTTGACGTCGTTAAGGATCGAATCCATCACGCCGGTCAACTTGGATTCCTTCATTAAATAAACGACGGATCCGTACGGGTACGGATCGTTCGTTTTGATAGGTACGATATAGGTGAGCAGCGGCTCCTGGCGCGAATACATATTCACCATCTCCGCAGCGCGAACCAAAGGTTGGTCGATCTCGTTCAGATTGCTTCGCACCTGTTCCGACGACCAATTTTCGAAACGGTACTCCCTGTTAAACACCACGTTGAGATCTGCAAGGCCCCGGTACGAATAGATTTTCTCATCGCCGTGCATATACAAAAGCAAATCCTCCACGATGCTATTGCTTGCTTTGTAGTTAGCGAGGGTACGGATAGCTTCCTGTGCGGATAACGGATTGGTCAGCATATAAGGCGTCAAATGCTCATCATAAGAAATTCGACTAGCCAGCGCATGCAGCTCACTCATCCGATCATCGATCGTGAGTTTTACCTGGCTCAGTTGGTTTACTTTAGACTGCTCAATTTCCGAACGCAAGTTCTTGACAGCGCTATCATACACAAATACGGTAAGTGCCGTTAAAGGAATCAGGAACGCAAGAATATAAGACAGCGCATACCGAAACAAAAGTCTGGACTTCACGAAGTTCCATCTTTCCTGAAAAACAGCCCGAGACCCGTACAAAGCTTGTATTCGCCGTTTCATGGTTTGTCTTCGCCCCCTTTTTGCCGATGATGTTTTAAACATTATAACGTTATATTGTCGTATTCGCCAGAGAAATCGACGCTTTTCGGCTTGCATGTCAGCTTCTTTGCTGTCTTCCCTATGGAGCCGCGACGTGGAAGACGAAATTCTGCCGCTATGCCGGGAGCTGGGTATCGGTTTTGTTCCTTACAGTCCGCTCGGGCGCGGGTTTTTAACCGGACAAATTCGTTCGTTCGACGATTTGGCCGAAGATGATTTTCGTCGATTCTCTCCTCGTTTCCAAGGCGAGAATTTCCAAAAGAATCTGGATCTTGTCGAACGGATCCGGGAGATCGCGGAGAAAAAAGGATGTGAGCCTTCTCAGCTGGCTTTGGCATGGCTGCTTGCTCAAGGCGATGATATCGTTCCGATTCCCGGCACTAAAAAGGCCAAGTACCTGATTGAAAATGCAGGTGCCGTCAAAGTGAGTCTGACTGCGGAAGAATTGCAACAGATCGATGCCGCAGCGCCGAAAGGCATTGCTGCCGGTGATCGTTACGAGCAAAACGGCATGAGCACGCTCAATCGGTAATTCTCTTCTGCCCAATGTAAAACCATAGCAAAAGAGCCTTACCGATTAAGGTAAGGCTCTTTCTATTGGCTTGGCAGCTTCCTACTCTCCCGGGACCCTGCGGTCCAAGTACCATCGGCGTTAGAGGGCTTAACGGTCGTGTTCGAGATGGGAACGTGTGGAACCCCTCTGCCATCACCACCAAACCATTGTGTCGGGATTAGCGACACGCAACAAGGTTTGCACCTTGAAAACCGGATCCGAAACGATCTCTTCGCGTCTGTTCGAAGTTGTCTTCTTACGAAAACGTTGGATAAGCCCT
>NZ_KK073875.1:2423872-2479916 GCF_000585395.1 Saccharibacillus sacchari DSM 19268
TCGGATCAACGCTCACTTACAGCTCCCCGAAGCACTATCGTGGTTCGTCACGTCCTTCATCGGCTCCTGGTGCCTAGGCATCCACCGTGCGCTCTTACTTGCTTAACCAAGTCGCTCCGTAATCACGCTGATCGCTCCGGTTGTTTTTCCTGACGGAAAAGCCAAAGGTCGCTCTCACCCTGATTACTTCGCTCTTCGATTTTATGAATCATTTCTTCATACACCCTCGCTGACAAGCAGCTTAGGTAGAAAGAAATATTCAAGACGCGAATTTATCGTTTCGGTATCCAGTTTTCAAAGGACAAATCTTGCAAATTGAAAGAGTTTCCTCTCTCAAAACCGAACAGTAAGTGAGTCTCTCATTTTTAACTCCCGAGAGAGACGGGACTGAATGCTTCCGTTGCAGGAAGCGATTCTCCATAGAAAGGAGGTGATCCAGCCGCACCTTCCGATACGGCTACCTTGTTACGACTTCACCCCAATCATCTACCCCACCTTCGGCGGCTGGCTCCTTTGCAGGTTACCTCACCGACTTCGGGTGTTGTAAACTCTCGTGGTGTGACGGGCGGTGTGTACAAGACCCGGGAACGTATTCACCGCGGCATGCTGATCCGCGATTACTAGCAATTCCGACTTCATGCAGGCGAGTTGCAGCCTACAATCCGAACTGAGACCGGCTTTCTGGGATTGGCTTCACCTCGCGGCTTCGCGACCCTCTGTACCGGCCATTGTAGTACGTGTGTAGCCCAAGTCATAAGGGGCATGATGATTTGACGTCATCCCCGCCTTCCTCCGGTTTGTCACCGGCAGTCACTCTAGAGTGCCCATCTTAAAATGCTGGCAACTAAAGTCAAGGGTTGCGCTCGTTGCGGGACTTAACCCAACATCTCACGACACGAGCTGACGACAACCATGCACCACCTGTCTGGCATGTCCCGAAGGAAAGGCCTATCTCTAAGCCGGTCATGCCGATGTCAAGACTTGGTAAGGTTCTTCGCGTTGCTTCGAATTAAACCACATACTCCACTGCTTGTGCGGGTCCCCGTCAATTCCTTTGAGTTTCAGTCTTGCGACCGTACTCCCCAGGCGGAGTGCTTAATGCGTTAACTTCGGCACCCAGGGTATCGAAACCCCGAACACCTAGCACTCATCGTTTACGGCGTGGACTACCAGGGTATCTAATCCTGTTTGCTCCCCACGCTTTCGCGCCTCAGCGTCAGTTATAGGCCAGAAAGTCGCCTTCGCCACTGGTGTTCCTCCACATCTCTACGCATTTCACCGCTACACGTGGAATTCCACTTTCCTCTCCTACACTCAAGCTTGCCAGTTTCGGATGCGAATCGGGGTTGAGCCCCGATCTTAAACATCCGACTTAACAAGCCGCCTGCACGCGCTTTACGCCCAATAATTCCGGACAACGCTTGCCCCCTACGTATTACCGCGGCTGCTGGCACGTAGTTAGCCGGGGCTTTCTTCTCAGGTACCGTCACTCCGGGTGCAGTTACTCACCCGGACGTTCTTCCCTGGCAACAGAGCTTTACGATCCGAAAACCTTCATCACTCACGCGGCATTGCTCCATCAGGCTTTCGCCCATTGTGGAAGATTCCCTACTGCTGCCTCCCGTAGGAGTCTGGGCCGTGTCTCAGTCCCAGTGTGGCCGTTCACCCTCTCAGGTCGGCTACGCATCGTCGCCTTGGTGAGCCGTTACCCCACCAACTAGCTAATGCGCCGCAGGCCCATCTCTCAGTGACAGCTTGCGCCGTCTTTCCTCATCCTCCGATGCCGGAAGATGATGTATTCGGTATTAGCATCCGTTTCCGGAAGTTATCCCAAACTGAAAGGCAGGTTGCCTACGTGTTACTCACCCGTCCGCCGCTAACCTCGGTGAAACAAGTTTCACCTTAGTCCGCTCGACTTGCATGTATTAGGCATGCCGCCAGCGTTCGTCCTGAGCCAGGATCAAACTCTCCATTAAGGTGGCGACCGAAGTCGCCGTTTAAAAGAAAGCACGATGTGCTCGTTTAAAACGTTGGCGATTCTTGATTGCTCAAGAATCTTATATTCTCACAATGATCTTCATCATCGCGACTCACTTACTGTTCAGTTTTCAAGGAGCAAACGGTGTTTCTCGTTTCTGCCGTTCAGCGTTTCGCTCGCAGCAGCAACTCTTATATATTAGCACGTTCGTTTTCGTTTTGCAAGTCTTTTTTGAAATCTTTTTTTCAGCTTCGTTTGAAGCTTCCTTTTCGATCTCCTGTTGACTCGCTCACTTGTTCGAACCGCACCGGCGCTCTCTCAAGGCCGTTCCTAGAATATATCATGCTGATATGCAGATAGCAAGCTTTTTTTCAAAAAAGATCTTCAAATACGTCCTTTTCTTATTATACCCCATATTTTCCGCCTGTTTCCCCAAAGCAATCGCTCCAAAAGCCCGATGAGGACAAGCGATTCCCACCCTCATAGCGTCGCACTCTGTTATTCGCACATACGGTTCACCGGTTTCTTCTATAGTTCCTTCCTTTATCTATGGCTCGTTTCTTCATTCGATTCTTCAAGCCTGCTGTTTGTTCTCCATCTTCTCGCTTTTCGGCCATAATGTATAACTAAAGCTGATCAGGAAGTCGACCCCTAGCACCACTCCCCATCTTACGATCCATGATCTCAGCGCTTGGGACTTGTCCGCATCCCCGATCAAGAAGATCATCCCCGCCAGCAAAATACTACCGATTGCCCAAGCCATTAAATGACGGTACCAACCCTGTCTTTGCAACGTCGCATGGGCATGTCCGGTCTTCGCTTTTTCAACCGGCTTTGGCCCATTCGCATAACGGTACGCAAAGCGTTCGTCGGCCCACTTGATCATTCCATGTCCGAACGCGACGGTACATCCGATATATACGGCGGCCAAACCGTGTACGAAACTCGCCGTCGCACCCTGCCTGATATCGACGATAGTCGCACTTAACAGAATCAGATCGATAACAGGCGTCATGGCCAGCAGGATAGCGCCCGCTTTCTTTTTCTTCCATACATAACGAGTCAACAGTCCCGCCAATACGATGACCCAAAACCCGACTTCGCAACTTACGATCAACCAACCGATCATTCCCATGCTCCTCACTCCTTTTTTAACACAAGTGTATGATATAAAATATACTAGCACAGTCGTATTAAAAAGAAAACTATTTTCGGCTTCGGTGCTATAATTGAGGCATGCCAAAAATCGTCGATCATGAACAACAAAAAATAAAAGTCGCTGAAGCTGCCTGGAGAGTCATTCGCCGGGCAGGCATCGAAAATGCTTCAGTTCGCAATGTCGCCCAAGAAGCAGGAATCTCGCCGGGATCGATGCGCCACTACTTTTCCACGCAAGCGGAGTTGTTTTCCTTTTCCATGAGTCTGGTGTCCGAACGGGTAACCGCAAGAATCACTTCTTTGAACTATGATCGTCCGATGCCGGATATCGCGCGGGACGCGCTGCATCAACTGGTACCCTTGAATGAAGAAAGCCGGGCGGAGATGGAGGTGTGGCTCGCTTTCGTTTCCAAGTCGTTGTCCGAACCGTCACTGCACGATCATGCGCAAAAGGTCTACGGAGAATTGAGATCCGCGATGCTGCTTGTGGTGCGGGGGTTGGTGGAATACGGCTTTGCTTCGAAAAAACTGGATATCGAGCAAGAAGCGGAGCGGATGCACGTATTCGTGGACGGGATCGCGTTGCACGGATTGACCTACCCGGATCGGATGCCGCCTGAACGAATGGGTCAACTGCTGGATGAGTATCTGGATATGTTATGTAAAAAGCAAGACTGAAACCTGTAAGACACACTTCTATGGACGAATAAAGGAGGAACACAAAAAGAGAAGGCGCAATTCGCGCCTTCTCTTTCGTTATTTCATAACCCTTACAGATTACGCATATGCGGGAACAGCAGCACGTCGCGGATCGATGGCGCGTTGGTCAACAGCATCACCAGACGGTCGATGCCGATACCCAGTCCGCCTGTAGGCGGCATGCCGAATTCCAGCGCACGGATGAAGTCTTCGTCCATTTCGTGTGCTTCGTCGTTGCCTTGTTCTTTCTCCTGAAGCTGCGATTCGAAACGCTCGCGTTGATCAATCGGATCGTTCAATTCGCTGAACGCGTTCGCATGCTCGCGCGCCACGACGAATAATTCGAACCGGTCCGTGAAGCGCGGATCTTGATCGTTCTTTTTCGCAAGCGGAGAGATTTCGAGCGGGTGGCCCGTTACAAAGGTTGGCTGGATCAGCGTTTCTTCGACAAACTGTTCAAAGAAAGCGTTCAGGATGTGACCGAACGTCATATGCTTCTCAACCGGCACTTTGTGTTCTTTTGCCAATGCGTGTGCTTCTTCGTCGGTCATGTGAACGCCGAAGTCTACGCCTGTTACTTCTTTAACCGCATCAACCATCGATACCCGGCGCCACTGCGGCTTGAGATCGATCTGTTGGCCTTGATACTCGATGGTCGTCGTGCCGAGCACTTCTTGCGCGATATGAGCGACCATGTTTTCTACCAGGTCCATGATGTCTTTGTAGTCGGCGTAAGCTTCGTACAGTTCGATCATGGTAAATTCCGGATTGTGGCGCGTCGATGTGCCTTCGTTACGATATACGCGGCCGATTTCGTACACTTTTTCCAAACCGCCGACGATCAGACGCTTCAGATGAAGCTCGATCGCGATTCGCATGTACAGTTCCATGTCGAGCGCGTTATGGTGCGTCACGAACGGACGAGCTGCCGCGCCGCCCGCGATGGAGTGCAGGGTTGGCGTCTCGACTTCGAGGTAGCCGAGCGAGTCCAGATAACGGCGCATCGATTGAATGATCTTCGAGCGCAGGATAAAAGTTTGTTGAACTTCCGGGTTCACGATCATGTCCACGTAGCGCTGACGGTAACGCAGTTCTACGTCTTTGAGGCCGTGGTATTTGTCCGGGAGCGGTTGGAGCGACTTGGTCAGAACGGTCAGTTCGGCCACTTTGATCGTCGTCTCGCCCGTCTTTGTCTTGAATACCGTTCCGCGCACGCCGACGATGTCGCCGAGATCAAGAATGGTAAACGCATCGTACTGTTCTTCGGGCACGCTGTCTTTACGTACATATAATTGAATACGGCCAGTCAGATCTTGAATATGCGCGAAGCTGGCTTTACCCATGGCACGCTTGGCCATGATGCGACCTGCCAGTGTAACTTCGATCGCTTTTTCTTCCAGCTCGTCTTTTTCGATCGTATCGTACTTGGCAATGATACCCGCCGCTGTCTCGTTGCGTTCAAACTTGGCGCCGAATGGATCGATGCCCAGCTTCGTCAATTCGCCCAGTTTTTCACGACGTACCTTGAGCAGTTCGCTCAGTTCGATTTCCTGGTTTTCTTGGTTTGTGTTTTCTTCAGACACTTGGGGTTCAGCTCCTGTCCTTATCGTCAACCTATATTATCGTTCCAAATCGCCTTGTTCGTCAACCGCGAAAGCCGCTTGACTACAGGGGGAATCCGCGTCTGTAGAGCTTTTTATAATAAAAGAACTTCCTGCTTCCGTTCAGGCGAAAGCCGAAACGGTCACAGGAAGCCGAGTACCCGAAGATGCCAAACGGCATCGGATCGGAAACGTCATTATTTTTTGATCTCGATAATTTCGTATTGAAGAACGCCTGCCGGAACAGTAACGTCGACTTTTGCGCCTTTGGACTTGCCGAGAAGTGAGCTGCCGACCGGACTTTCGTTGGAAATACGGTTTTCGAGCGGATTGGATTCTGCCGAACCCACGATCGTATATTCCATCTCGTCACCGAACTCCAGGTCTTTGACCAATACGGTCGATCCCACGCTAACGATATCCGTACCGATTTCGTCAGCATTGATGATCCGCGCATTGCGCAGCATTTTTTCCAATGTAATGATTCGACCTTCAATGAAGGCTTGTTCGTTCTTGGCGTCTTCGTACTCGGAGTTTTCGCTGATATCTCCGTAACCGATTGCGACTTTAATACGCTCCGCAACTTCGCGGCGCTTTACGGATTTCAGGTTTTCCAACTCGTCTTCCAGCTTCTTCAGCCCGTCCGGGGTGAGAATGACCTCTTTATCGCTCATCTGTACCGATTCTCCTGTCATGTGAATAGTAGATTTTCGCACTCTCACATCCGGTTAATTACGAAATCCCTTTGAAGACGGCAACGGCAAAATAGAAACGACCACGCCTTAAAGACATAGACGTGTTCCGTTTCTCGAATGAAGAAATATAGTGACGGGCAGCCAGGGCCAAAGCCGTTATATCTCCAAGAACGTCGGTGACTTCTATTGACCGATTGGTCAACGCAGACCACCACTCGCGTCTATCGAATGCCGCATCCAGACAAAGCGTGCATATTCCGCATTTTGGAATTTATGTTGCTGAGGCGAATTTTATACTGACAAATTATATGGGAAGGACTACGAAAAGTCAATGCGTTTCCTTGCTCAATTGTAACCGTTTTATTCCAACAAAAAAGGACCAAATACGCTGGCCCTTTTCGTCGAAAGTTCGAGAATTTTGCCTAAAGCTGTTCCACGGGGAGCATTTAAGCTTCCGCAGCGACCAATTCCGGAAGGTTGGCGAGATAATGATCCAATACTCCGATCATTTCGCTGCGGGTCGTGCCTTCCATAATGGAGTCTTTGATCCGCGACGAACCTTTCAGTCCTTTGAGGTACCACGACAGATGCTTGCGCATTTCGCGAATCGCTACATGTTCTCCCCGAAGCGCGATCAGACGATCCATATGCAGCACGGCAATCCGAATTTTTTCTTCCGGTTCCGGGTCTGCGATGAGTTCGCCCGTTTCCAGATAATGAATGGTGCTGTACAGCATCCAAGGGTTGCCCAGCGCGCCGCGTCCGATCATGACGCCGTCGCAGCCGGTCGTGTCCAACATGCGCTTGGCGTCTTCCGGAGTGTTCACGTCGCCGTTGCCGATGACCGGAATGTTTACCGATTCTTTGGCCAGCTTGATCCAACTCCAATCGGCCGTACCGGTGTACAGCTGTTCGCGAGTACGCCCGTGTACGCTGATCGCACTGGCTCCGGCAGCTTCCGCGGCTTTGGCATTTTGCTCGATAAAAATATGCTCGCTGTCCCAGCCGATCCGCATTTTCACGGTAACCGGCTTTTGCACGGCGGCGGTAACGGCGCTCACCATCTCGTAGATTTTTTCCGGATTGAGCAGCCAACGCGCACCCGCATCGCATTTGGTAACTTTCGGAACCGGACAGCCCATGTTGATATCGATGATATCGGCATTGGTGTCCTGATCGACGACTTTGGCCGCTTCGACGAGCGAATTACGGTCGCCGCCGAAAATTTGCAGGCTCAGCGGCTTTTCCCGATCGTCGACGAACAGCATTTCGCGCGTACGCTTGTTACCGTTCAGGATCGCTTTGTCGCTGACCATCTCCGCGCAGACCAGCCCCGTTCCGAACTCTTTGGCGATCAAGCGGAAAGCGGGGTTGCAGACACCGGCCATAGGAGCCAGCACGACGCGGTTTTTCAATTCGATATCGCCAATCTTTAGCATTGCGAAATCACCTCTTTAGATAGAAAAAAATAAAATGAATCAAATTTGAGATATAGGAGCTACTTGGATTGAAAAGTGGAGCTACGGGAACAACGGACTGCCAAAACGAATAATGCCTAGCGCTTCGCCAAGCTCAATAAGCGAATCGTCCACCAGCTTGCGCAAACCGGAAGGCTCATCCTGCGGCACGATATCGTCAAGCGGCACCAGTACAAAAAAGCGTTCATGCATCCGTGGATGCGGAAGCGTCAAATCTGTGCTCTCAATCGCAAGCCCATCCATCCACAATAAATCCAGATCTGCTGTACGTGGTCCGTAACGGATATCCCGGACCCGGCCAAGCCGATTCTCCACATCCTGCATCACGGCCAGCAGTTGATGAGGAGCGAGTGCTGTCCGAAGTACCGCGGCCATATTTAAAAAAGCAGGCTGGTCCGCGTATCCCACAGGATCCGTCTCATAGACATCCGAAGCGCGAAGCACATCAATCTCCGAATGTTCATTTAACATCCGGAGTGCTTCGCGCAACGTCTCTTCGCGGCGACCGAGGTTGGCCCCCAAAGCAATATAAGCCTCTGATCGCTCAGAGGTGAAATTTGGCGTCTTGTCTGTCATCATCTACCGGTCTCTCTTTCGGCTGCGTCGGATTTCTACCGTTACGCCTTCGAAGTGGATATCGAACGGCGGATGCGGCTTTGTTACGCGTACCGTCGCAGCGTCCACCCTAGTATACGTGCCGAGTACGGCGGATGCAATACGCTCAGCCAGCGCCTCGATCAATTGAACGGACTCTCCTTCAACGACCCCTTTTACCGTCTCGTGCACTTCTGCATAGTTAACCGCCTGAGTGAGATCATCCGTCAATCCGGCCGCGGACAAATCCATCTCAAGCTCCAATCCGATATAAAAACGCTGCCCCAATCGGCGTTCTTCCTCGAACACGCCGTGGCGTCCGTAATATTCCATGCGTGAAATGATCATTTTATCCATAGAGTGAGCCCCGCCTTTTCATAAAAAGTCATTGGTGATTTCGTTAAGTCCGCGCCGTGTAAGATCGACCGGACTCTGCATACAGCATGGCGTCGCACATCGCGACGGTACGCTTGATGGAAGACACGTCGTGCACGCGCACGATCTGACAGCCCTGGGCAATACCGAAAGCAACCGTCGCAGCCGTACCTTCAACGACGTCGTTGACCGGAAGATCGAGCACTTCTCGGATGAACCGCTTGCGCGAGGTGCCGAGCAACATCGGGAATCCCAGCTCCACAAGCGAGTCAAGCTGTGTCATCAGACGCAAATTTTCCGCACCGTTTTTAGCAAATCCGATCCCGGGATCGAGAATGATATGAGCATCCTGCACGCCGGCGGCGCGAGCGATTTGGACACTCTCCATCAAGTCGGAAGCAACATCCGCATACAGATCGGCGTAATCCGCTTCCGGCCGATTATGCGTCAGAATGACCGGACAACCTGCATCGGCGGCAACCTGTGCCATACGGGTGTCCGCTTTGCAGCCCCAGACGTCATTGATGATATGCGCGCCCGCAACCAACGACTGACGCGCGACCTCGGCTTTGTATGTATCGACCGATAACGGAATGCTGGGCAGCTCGCGACGCAGCGCTTCGACTACGGGCAGAATGCGCGACAATTCCTCGTCCAGCGATACCGGATCGGCTCCCGGACGCGTGGACTCTCCTCCGATATCGATCAAGTCGGCTCCGGCTAACACCATCTCTCGCGCATGCCGCACGGCCGATTCCACGTTCACGTAGCGGCCTCCGTCGGAGAAAGAGTCCGGTGTCGTATTCAAAATACCCATGATGCGAGTGGCGCGTCCCAGATCCAGACGAACGTCCTCCCAAGCGTAGTGGCGGATATGAAGGGTAGGCTTCATGTTCAATTCCCCGTTTCTTTCGTATAGTGGCGGTACTTCTCGGTCAGCTTGAGGGTAAGTGGGCCTGGGCATCCTTTGCCAATCAGCATTTCTGTACCCTCGGCGCCTAACCCTCGAAGCAGACGCACTGGAACGATCTCCTGCACCGAGCCGGTCAGGAAGATTTCATCAGCCTGCGTTAAGTCGTCCAACGCGTAAATTCCTTCTTCGGTCTCGATCCCCGTTTTGGCGGCAAGCTCTAATACGAAAGCTCGGGTGATGCCGGGCAAGATGCCGGTATCGATGGTCGGCGTGCATAATCTTCCGCTTTTCACAAAAAACAGATTGCTGACAATGCCTTCCGCGACATGTCCCTCGCGAGTCAGCATCAACCCTTCCGCGCCTTGCGCGCCGGGAATGCCGCTCAGTTCGCGCCGACCCAGGATGCCGTTCATATAATGGAGCGATTTTAATCGTTGCGCCCCTTCCGGCGTATTACGGGGCGTACGCAGCACCTGAAGAGTCCGCCCCTGGGCATACCAGGATTCCGGCGATTTCGGCAGCTCCTTGATATACACAATGCGAGTCGGCGATTCGTAGAGCGGACCTGTCGGCAGGCCCATCTCGTCTTCGCCCGCGGTGTAGGTCAGGCGGACATAGGCTTCGGCGAGCTGATTGGCTTTTAAAAGAGAGGCAATCTCGGCATGCAGTTCATCGGCGTCGACGTTCCATGCGATTCCCAGCTCGGCTGCCCCCTGCTCCATCCGATCCAAATGGCGTTGCAGCAGAAAGGGCTTGCCGTTATAGGTGCGAAAAGTCTCGAATAGCCCCATGCCGTACATCAGTCCGTGATCCATCACCGAGACGGACGCAGACGCGGCTTCGACGATCCGGCCATTTAGGCCGATAAGGTTCGCGCCTTTGCTCATAGCGGTGCGCCTGCCAAACGTTCACGTCCTAAAAAGCGGGCAAGCATCCGGTGTCCATGTTCGGTGACGATCGATTCCGGATGAAACTGAACGCCTTCGATCGGATATTCGCGATGGCGCAGTCCCATAATCTCGCCTTCCGCCGTCCAAGCCGTGATCTCCAGACAGTCCGGCAGACTGCTCCGCTCCACAATTAGCGAATGGTATCTTGCCGCGGTCAGCGGCGAAGGAAGCTTTTCGAAAACGGATGTACCGTTATGGAGTACAGGCGATGTCTTGCCATGCATCAAACGCTCGGCCCGAATGACCTTTCCTCCGAATGCCTGACCGATCGCCTGATGGCCGAGACATACGCCGAGAATCGGAATTTCTCCTTTGAACGCCTCGATAACCTCAAGCGTGATTCCGGCCTCATTCGGCGTGCAAGGACCCGGCGACAGCAAAAGGCGATCCGGAGCAAGCTCCCGAATACCGTCAAGATCGATCTCGTCATTACGCCGCACCGTCACCTTTTCGCCAAGTTCGCCCAAGTACTGCACAAGGTTATAAGTGAAGGAATCATAGTTGTCGATGACCAGAATCAATGTACTTTCCCTCCCTCATCAGCACCAGCCGCCGCACGTTCCGCACACCAGACGGCGCGACCTACAGACCTTGCTTTGTTATGACACTCCCGATATTCCCGATACGGCTCGGAGTCGATGACGATCCCCGCTCCGGCCTGCATATGACCTACGCCGTCTTGAACGACGAGGGTACGAATAATAATATTTAATTCCATATTGCCTGCGTAGTCAATCCAACCCATCGAACCTGTATACGGCCCGCGTCGTACCGGCTCCAGTTCTTCGACAATCTGCATGGTGCGAACTTTCGGGGCTCCCGTGATCGTTCCGCCGGGGAAGACTCCGGCGATGACGTCGTACGCCGTTTTGCCCGGCGCCAGATCCGCTTCGACTTGGGACACCAAATGCATCACGTGCGCGTAACGCTCAATCGTCATCAGCTCCGGCACGCGAACCGAACCGTAAGCCGCTACCCGTCCCAGATCATTGCGTTGCAGGTCAACGAGCATGATATGTTCGGCCCGTTCCTTTTCGCTGCCGCTAAGTTCTTCGGCCATGCGCCGATCTTCTTCTCCGTTAGCTCCTCTTCGTCTCGTGCCTGCAATTGGCCGGGCCGCCAAACGACCTTCCTCCAATCGAACGAGCAGCTCTGGCGATCCCGACACCAGTTGGAAATCCGGGAAGCGAAGAAAACCCATATATGGCGAAGGGTTCACGATACGCATCCATTCATAGATTTGCTCGGGCGAAGCTTCAAGTTTACGCTGTTTGCGGAGCGACAGATTGACCTGGAATACGTCGCCGCTGCGAATATATTCCTGAATACGAAGCACCGCGTCCTGAAACGCTTCTTGTCCGAAAGTCGTCTCGAAGCCGTCGACGTCACTGCGCCCGGACATATGTTGTTCCGCTTCGGCGATCACCTCGTCGCGGCGCGCCTCGTCCCACGGCAATTCTGCCTGTTCAAAGCTCCGCCAGCGGTCCAGCATATGCTGGGCTTCTTGGGCTGCGCGTTCATAAGCAGCGGCAAGTTCTTGTTCGCGAGAAATCGAGTCCGTTTGCGCAAGTTCGTTGATCGGCACGGAAACGCAGGCATATACCGTTTGCTGTTCGTGGTCGATTACCCACAACTGCCGCAGCCGCATAAAAGCATAATCCGGCAGCCCGGCCTGAGCCAGATCGTCATCTGCCAGCAGCGGCAGCTTTTCGAGCGAACGCGCTACGTCATACGCCAGGTAGCCGACTGCGCCGCCGAAGAACTTCGGTGCATCAGGCAGTCGCGGCGAACGGTGGGGTTCCATCCATTGACGAATCACATCAAGAGGAGCACCTTCGTTTTTTAACGACCCCGATTCGGAGTGAGTCTTCGGATTCTCTGCTCCCGATGTATGGTGTTTATATTCGTAATCCGTAACTTTCGCTTCTTCTCCCCGTCCGCGAAGCACAGACTCGGCTTCCAACCCCAGAAACGTATAACGGCCTTCTTTGCCGCTTTCCAGTACGAAGGCATGCGGAGAAGCTTCGCTCCAGGCCTTTAACCAAGACTCCGGCCTTCTTTGCAATTGATCACGCAATAGATAAGGAAAACGGGTATACCCCTGTTCCTTCCACTCTGCCCAGCGGGCAAGAGTTGTCAGATTCTCGCTCAATCTGTCCGCACTCCTTCGAATATCAGCTCAATGATCCGATTTGATTTTTGTTCATTATACGATGAAGGTGCCGGATACGGTAGCCGTAAACGAAAAGTGAAAGCCCCCGACTCATGCAATCGCACGAATCAGGGGCTTGCCATTCGATTTTGTATAACGCTGTTCGTCGGAAAACGAATTAAGCTTCGAAGTTGTACAACGGCGTGCTGAGGTAGCGTTCGCCGTTACTTGGCACGATCACGACGATCCGTTTGCCTTTGCCCAGTTCCTTCGCTACTTTGAGTGCCGCGAATACGGCTGCGCCGGACGAGATACCCGACAGAATGCCTTCTTCTTTGGCTACATTGCGCGCAGTCTCGAACGCTTCGTCATTTTCCACGTGCAGAATTTCGTCGTAGATCTTCTGATTCAAAATATCGGGAACGAAGTTCGCGCCGATCCCTTGAATTTTGTGCGGGCCCGGCTTGCCGCCAGCCAGAATCGGGGATGCTGCAGGCTCAACCGCGTAAATTTTCACTTCAGGGAAGCTTGCTTTCAACACCTCGCCGGCGCCGGAAATCGTACCGCCCGTACCGATACCCGCGATGAATGCATCCAACGTACCGCCGATCGACTGAATCGCTTCAACGATCTCGGGTCCTGTCGTCTCGCGGTGAATCTTGACGTTCGCTTCATTCTTGAACTGCTCCGCCATGAAGTAATCCGGGTTCTCCTTGAGCAGCTCTTCCGCTTTGCGTACTGCGCCGTTCATGCCTTCCGCTCCCGGCGTCAACACAAGTTCCGCTCCGTAAGCACGAAGCAAGTTGCGACGCTCCAAGCTCATCGTTTCCGGCATGACGATTACGGATTTGTATCCCTTCGCCGCTGCTACCATGGCCAGGCCGATCCCCGTGTTGCCGCTGGTCGCTTCAATGATCGTGCCGCCCGGCTTCAGACGTCCGTCCGCCTCCGCAGCTTCCACCATGCTGATCGCGATCCGGTCTTTCACGCTTGCGCCCGGGTTTTGGTATTCCAGTTTGACATAGATTTCCGCGCTGTCTTCCGGTACGATCCGGTTCAGTCGGACAAGCGGTGTATCTCCGATCAGATCGGTAATGCTGTTAACGACTTTGGCCATGGTAAATCCTCCTTCGGAATGGGTGAACTTGTACGCATCTTGTTTGTATTCGATACCTTTGCCAACTTAATCCGAGTGAAAAAGTAGGCTTTTAACTTTCTTTATATTAGCAAATCCCGACATAGGCTGTCAACGAACCTAAGGCTGTATCGGCGACGTATTTCAAACTTTATTCCATTTTGGATTTATTTATCGACGTTTAAAATCGGGAGCAGCGGGTAATTTTCCAATAAGAAATTCACGCAACCCAAATTATCCGTACGCAAAAGGAGGACGACAACATGAAACGGAAAAACACACTGCTTGGAGTCGCTGTCGGTCTGGGAGCCGCTTACCTGCTTCGCAACAAGGATTCTCGCGGCAAACTGATGAATCAGATTCAATCGATGGGTCGCAGCAAATCGGACAAGACCAGCGATAGTACGGTGATCTAAAATCAAGATATGTTTGATCGGAATAGTAAAAGACCGTTCCTTCCCGGGAACGGTCTTTTTGTATGTTCTCGATTTATGATCGTACAAACTTTCCTCCGTACCGCGTAAAAATAGGCTGCGGCGAGGTTAATCGGATATTTTTAAGCGCGAGTCTGTTCCAAAATATGCTCAAGGTCTTCGCGTTCGAATTGGTAGGCTTCGTTGCAGAAGTGGCAAACCACCTCCGCCACGCCCTGTTCGTCGATAATCGCCTGAATCTCTTCCGATCCCAGACTGATCAGCGTCCGTTCGACGCGTTCGCGCGAGCATTCGCACTTGAATTGGACGTCCATCGACTCCTGAATCTGCACGTCCGGCAGTACCCATTTGATCACTTCTTCCGGAGACAGGCCCTGGTCGATCAGAGCGGATACCGGAGGCAAGGTCGAAATGGCGCGCTCGATCGCGTCGATTTCGTCATCCGCCAATCCCGGCAACAGTTGGACGATCAATCCGCCCGAACTGATCACCGCGCCGTCAGGAGCAACCAGGACGCCGATTCCCACTGCGGAAGGCGTCTGCTCGGAAGCTGCGAAATAATAGGTGAAGTCTTCGCCCAGTTCGCCCGATACGATCGGCACGCTGCCGCGGTAAGGTTCTTTGAGACCCAAGTCCTTAATCACATACAGGAACCCTTCCGTACCGACTGCGCCTGCGACGTCCAGCTTGCCCATTGCATTACTGGGAAGATGTACATGAGGGTGATCGACATAACCGCGCACATCGCCTTTTGCATTGGCGTCAACGACGATCTGTCCGAGAGGACCGTTGCCTTTGACTTGAATGGTCAGCTTCTCTTCGCCCTTCAACATAGCTCCCATCATGGTTGCGGTAGTCAAAGTGCGCCCAAGCGCTGCCGTAGCGGTCGGGAACGTGTCATGCCGGCGGCGCAGCTCTTCAACCAACTTTGTACTGCGTACGGCAAAAGCACGAACCTTACCTCCAAGTGCCGTACCTCTTACCAAATAATCGCGCTCTTCCGTGTTCTCCGAACCGTCGTTATGCGTATGCTCCAGATTTTCCATCTATATTCTCCTCCATTCCGGTTACCGGCAGCTTTTCTCGCGAAGCTGCTCGGCAGCTAGATTTTTTGGTTTATGCTTTGACGATGCGATTACGCTCATAAATCAAACGCAGTCCTTCAAGGGTAAGCAGCGGATTCACTTCGCGAACGGATTCGGTCTCCGCACAAATCAAAGGGGCCAAGCCTCCCGTTGCGACGACCTTAAGATCCTCGGCATCCATTTCCTTGCGTATGCGTTTAACGATTCCGTCCACTTGTCCGGCATATCCGTAAATAATCCCGGCCTGCATGGCATGAACCGTATTGCGTCCAATGACCTTCTTCGGCTTTTCCAGCTCGATTCTCGGCAGCTTCGACGCGCGCTGATAAAGCGCCTCGGTAGAGATGCCGACCCCGGGCACGATCGCGCCTCCCAAGTAATTCCCCTGCGCGTCAACACAGTCAAATGTCGTTGCTGTACCGAAATCGACCACAACCAGCGGACCCCCATATAATTCGACGGCGGCTACGGCGTTGACGATTCGGTCTGCGCCGATCTCCCGCGGATTTTCGTAACGCAGGTTTAGTCCGGTTTTGATACCGGGTCCCACGATGAGAGGCGTCTTTTTCAAGTACTTCCGGCACATCTGCTCGATGACGCCGACAATCGGCGGTACGACCGAAGAGATCATCACGCCTTCGATCCTATCCGCATCCACGCCCGACATGCGAAATAGATTATGAATCATTACTCCATATTCGTCGCTCGTCGCCTGCCGACTGGTACTGAGACGAAAATGATGCAGCAGCTCACCGGCCTCGTACATACCGAGCACGATATTGGTATTCCCGATATCCACTACAAGAATCACGCGGTTGTTGTCCTCCTTCACGGTCACTTTGACCGCCTTCTGCATTGTACCATTATCCGGGGAAGGTGGCACTAGTGCCACCTTCCCCGGCATACGAAAAGACCGGAAAACGAGGGTTCGTTTTCCGGTCTTGCTTAATCATAACGCTGCACCTGGCTTGAGAAGAAGATCAGTATCCGAAATAGGGGCCAAGCGGCCAGTTCATTAGGATTGTGTCGTTCCGCCGCCGGAATCGCCGCGTTTATTCAACGGATCGTTCGGAATATCGCCGTCTTTGCCGAGGTCTACCGTATCGGATTCATCCAAACGAACTTTGGATTCACCGATACTATCGAATGTCGGTTCAGCAGCCGGCTCGGAGCCTTCGCCTTCCGGTTTGTTCGTTACGCCTTCCGGCGCTTCGAGCGAACCGTACTCGATCAGATTGCGGATCTGATCCAGTTCCAGCGTTTCGACTTCAAGCAGCGTATTGGCGATCAAATGAACTTCTTTCGCCCGTTCGGTCAGAATCTGGCGCGCTCTTTCGTACGATTCGTTGACGAAGCGCTGCATTTCCTGATCGATCTCGTGAGCTACGGCGTCGCTGTAATTCGGCTCGTGTCCAAGATCGCGGCCCAAGAAGACCTGACCTTGACCGGTTCCGAACTGCATCGGGCCGAGCTTCTCGCTCATGCCGTATTCCATGATCATGCTGCGCACGATACCTGTGGCTTGTTGGAAGTCGCTATAAGCGCCCGTACCGATTTCGCCGATGAAGATTTCTTCCGATACGCGTCCGCCCAGCAAGCCGGTTACGCGGTCAAGCAGTTCCTGCTTGGTCACGAGCATCCGATCTTCCTTAGGCATCATGATCACGTATCCGCCTGCGCGTCCGCGCGGGATGATCGTAACCTTATGCACGGTATCGGCATGTTCCAAGAAGTAACCCACGATGGTATGACCCGCTTCGTGGTAAGCCACGATGCGCTTCTCGCGATCGCTGATCACCCGGCTCTTCTTCTCCGTGCCGACGATTACGCGATCGATCGCTTCATCGATTTCGCTCATCGAAATATCTTTGCGGTCGCGGCGAGCCGCGATCAATGCCGCTTCGTTCAGAAGGTTCTGAAGATCCGCGCCGGAGAATCCGGTCGTGCGCTTCGCGATTTTGTCCAGCTGAACGTCTTTCGTCAGCGGCTTGTTGCGCGCGTGAACGTGCAGTACCGCTTCGCGTCCTTTCACGTCCGGACGGTCAACCGTAATTTGACGGTCGAAACGTCCCGGTCGCAGCAAGGCCGGGTCGAGGATATCTGCGCGGTTTGTTGCCGCGATGATGATAATGCCTTCATTTTCGCCGAAACCGTCCATCTCGACGAGCAATTGGTTGAGCGTTTGCTCGCGTTCGTCGTGTCCGCCGCCGAGGCCTGCGCCCCGCTGACGTCCTACGGCGTCGATTTCGTCGATGAAGATGATACAAGGCGCATTTTTCTTCGCATTCTCGAACAAGTCGCGAACACGCGAGGCGCCGACGCCGACGAACATTTCGACGAAGTCGGAACCCGAGATACTGAAGAAGGCTACGCCCGCTTCACCGGCTACCGCACGGGCAAGCAATGTTTTACCCGTACCCGGAGGACCCACGAGCAGCACGCCCTTAGGAATCCGTGCACCCAGCGCCGCAAATTTGCGAGGGTCTTTGAGGAACTCGACGACTTCGACCAGTTCCTGCTTCTCTTCGTCCGCACCCGCAACATCGTTGAAGGTGACTTTTTTCTTTTCTTCATTGTACAGTTTGGCTTTGCTCTTGCCAAAGTTCATCACTTTGCCGCCGCCGCCCTGAGATTGATTAAAGAGGAAGAAGAACAACACGAACATCAGAATGAGCGGAATGAACGAAGTGAACAAGGTTACCCAAATGCTTTGTCCCTTCATCGGCTTCCACGACACCTCTACGCCGTTCGTTTGCATTTGATTCGTGAGGCCGTCGACCACCGCTTCGGTAGATGGAATATACGTCGAGAACGTTTTTGGACCGTCTGCTTCCAACGGTTGTTTATACGTACCGGTTACCAAATAAGCATAGTTTTCGAATTGGAACGTGGCATCTTCCACGTTATTCGCTTCAACCTGCTGCACCAGTTCGTCGTATCTTGGAGCTTGGGCCGTATCCCGACCGCCGTTCAAAAATTGAATGATGCCTACCACAACAAGAAAAAGGATTAAATAAAAGCCAGAATTCCGGATGAACCGATTCATCCCCAACCTCCTCTCAAGACACTGAAGTTATTTTAACATAGTCGGTTCACACATCACAAATTCAGATATGGAGCGGACTTCGAAGAAAAAACATCTGATCCCGACACGCTGCTTGCCTTTGCATTCCGCCATTCGGAATAAAGCTGAATTCGAACGCCTGCCATTCTTTTATTTCGTGTAAATTTCCGGCTTGAGAACCCCGATGTAAGGCAGGTTCCGGTAGTGCTCCGCATAGTCCAGGCCGTAGCCTACGACGAATGCGTCCGGCAGAACAAAGCCCGTGTAATCCGCTTCCATGTTAACGGAACGGCCCGACGGCTTGTCGAACAGCGTCACGACCTTCACGCTTTTCGCGTTGCGGTTCTTCAGCAGTTCGATCAGATGGCTGAGCGTAAGCCCGCTGTCGATGATGTCTTCCACGATCAATACGTCGCGTCCTTCCACCGTCGTATCCAGATCTTTGATGATCTTGACCACGCCGGACGACTTGGTTGCCGCTCCATAGCTGGATACCGCCATGAAGTCGAGTTCGATCGGTACGGTAATGCGCTTGACCAGATCGGCCATAAAAATGAATGCGCCTTTGAGCACGCAAATCACGAGCGGGTCGCGATCTGCGTACTCGCTGCTAAGCAGCTCGCCCAGTTCCTTAATCTTGGCCTGAAGTTCCTCTTCGCTGATCAGTACTTCTTGAATGTCATTTTGCAACGTGCTTGACCCTCCTGTAATTATGATCTGAGTTAAAGCTTAAGCTTCTTCTATCTTATAAACCAAAACCGTCAACAAAGAGCCCGATCTATCCGAATATATAGAATCTTCTCGCTCTGCCCGTCGATCCAAGCCTGATTCGAACGCTTTAATCCCGCCAACCAAATGACGCGACCTTGCGCATCGCATACAACCGGAATCAGATTGCGTTCGGACGGAGCGACTTTTTCGTCGATCAGCAGATCCTTGACTTTCTTCGTGCCGGCTCCGCGCGGAAGCTCGATCCGGTCCCCCGGAAGGCGCGAACGCACGGTCAGCGGGTATTGCAGACGATCCGCATCGAAAAATACTTCTTCCCGATTCGAACGCAAAAGCGCCGAAGCGGCAGGCATCTCTTCGCTTTCCCTGAAGGTCAGTTCAAGACTTCCGAAATCCAGCGTGCGAATACCCGACTCCCTGCGGATCTCCTTGGCTTCCAAAACACCGGGCCGTGATCTGCCGAGACGGAAAAACGCACGAGCGTATTCGCGCGTACACGTCCGTCCGTATCCAAGGTCCAGCGTCCAGGTCGAATCGCTTGGGGAGAGAAGGTGTCGGCGTACCCGATCGACCTTCGCGAAATCGGTCTCCGCTCCCGGTTCCGACAGGTAATTTAATATTAATTTAATGAGCCTGCGTTGTAAAGCGAAGGGCTGTGCCGAAAAGCCTATTACATCCAGCTCAATGACTCCGGAAACCTTTTTGCAGGACCGTTCGTACGCTTGCACGGTCAGTTCCTGCAAGTAATCGTCCTCGGGACCCAATGTATCCGCTAGACGGTTCAGCGCTTGCGAAAGCCTTCCGTTATAGCTTTCCAGATGCGGAAGCGTCTCCAGCCGCAAGCGATTTCGGGCGTAATCCGTATGCGCGTTGCTGCTGTCGATCGCATAAGCAATACGATGACTTTCGCAAAAAGAAATCAAATTTTCCTTGTTCAGACGCAAAAGCGGCCGAACAAACCGAACGCCTTCCCACAACCGGACCCGACGCATGCCGCTAAGCCCGCTCGCCCCGCTGCCGCGCAGCATATGCAGCACGACCGTCTCCGCCTGATCGTCAGCGTGATGGGCCAACGCCACCGCTACAGCTTGATAACGTTGGGCAACCTCGCGCAGAAAGCGATATCGGAGTTCGCGAGCCGCCGCCTGCGTTCCGAGCTTGGCCTGCCTTTTATAGCCGCGCACATCGGGTTCTCCCAGTTCGAACGGAACGCCGAGTCGAGCCGCCGCCGCGCGCACCTCTTCAGCTTCGCCTCTCGACTCGTCGGGTCTTAATCCGTGATTCACGTGCGCACAGATCAATCTGAAGCCTTGTCGACCCGACAGGCTGTGCAGGAGGTACAGCAAGGCCATGGAGTCCGGACCGCCGGATACGGCTGCGACAACCGTCTCTCCGGCGGCCCACATCCCGTACTCCTCTGCTTCTTCCTCGATCTCGCGCAACCATGTATGTTCATCCTTCAACAAGGCCAAGCCTCCATTCCTCTTCGCCTCCGCGGTGTTACCACGACAAGGCCGCATACACCACGACGCCAAGCAGCAGCAACGATCCGCAAAAAGCAACGGCCAGCAACTTCGAAGCGCCTTTCTTCCCCTGCGGCGGGTTTAACCGACAAAGCACCTTCCACTGGGCATACGCTTCACGCGAGTTTACAAAGCCGCCTCGAAGCGCTCGGGCAAGCCAAGGCTCAAAAGGTTGCAGGGCTGGAATACGTCCGGCCAACTGCACAAGATCCTCTACGCTGCGCGTCTGCGGCAGCAAGGCTGCATCCACCCGACGTAATGACCGCTCGTCGAACACATGCAGGCAAAGCACGGCAAACGCGAACAGATCATAGCCAGGATCGGCTTTTCGGGTGCCGGCATTCCAGTATTTCCGGTCATACCAACCGCTGTATTGCTTCACGTTGGCTCCTATGCGACTTGCGCCGCCGTAATCGACCAACTCCACGCCGCCGCTCTCTTCCACCAACACATGACAAGGCTTCAAATCCCCGAAAATGAATCCCGCTTGATGCAATCCCGACAGCCTATCCAATAATCCGAGTCCTGTCGTTCCGATATGACGATAGCCGTATTTGCGGATATAAGCGTCTATAGGTACGCCTCGAACAAACTTCATCACATAAAAAGGAACGGAACGTCCATCCGTTTTATACCGGTCCGCGTCAAGCAGAAAAGAACGGCGATCGCCGTTTTCCAGCTCATGTTTTTTCAGTTCCGCCAACACTTCGACCTCCGCCTTCAATTCAGGCTTCTCGGGTCCAGCTTTCAACGCCGCCTGTTGTCCGCTCGCTGTCCGAACCAGATAAACGTTGCCGTTCGCCCCCCGGCCGATCAGGGATTGAATCGTATATTGCCCGCCCTGGGACGCGCCGGTTACGACCGTTCCCGGCCTAAATCCCGGCAAATCTGGTGCAGCCACTTCGCATCCCGTCCTTTCCGGTGTAGTTCCTTTCTAATTTCAAATATGGAATTAGTATCCAGCGTATCATAAGATCAAGACAAGTCCTTAGTTTGTTATCGGAAGACGAGAGTGTTTCGCTGAAGCCTTCGCGGAGCAAAGCAAAAAACCGCGAGCGGCTGAACTGAGCCATTCGCGGTATTCCAAGCTATAATTACGATCTTTTTGCGCCACGGCCTCCGCGCTTGGATTCCGTGTTTTTCTTGATCGAAGAAATTCGTTCTTCGCTATCCTTGAGGAAACGAGTCACTTTATCATCGAACGAAGGCTTACCGAATGCGGGCTTGCCAAATGCAGGTTTACCGCCGCCGCCCGGAGGTCTCGAAGGTCTTCCGCCGCCGCTACCGCCTCGGTTGAATCCGCCGCCACCACCGCCGCCGCTAAAGCGTTCGCCGCCACCGCTGCTAGGACCACGGTCTTGTCTAGGCGGACGTGAAGATGGCGCAGGGGCAGAACCGGCAGGTCTGTCCACGGTTTGCTTGATAGACAATCCGATCTTGCCGTCTTTGTCGACGTTGATGACTTTCACGGTCACCGTATCGCCGATCTTCAGATGATCATTCACATCTTTTACGTAGTTGTCGGCGATTTCCGAGATATGAACGAGACCCGTGACACCTCCGGACAAATCCACAAATGCTCCGAAATGCGTAATGCCTGTCACTTTGCCCTCTAATTTGGTGCCTACTTCAATTGCCATAGAATAAAATGATCCTCCCTTAAAAATATACAGCCGAAAAAGTCGAATTTCGGTCTGCGGTGATTTGATTATAACGGAAGCGCAAACGCCGGTCAACAAACAAAACCGCGTGAAACCGCGGAAAATCTACTCTCCGCCGCCTTCTCCGGTAACGCGGATCGGGATCTCTTCCGGTTTGTACATATTGTATTCTTTGCGGGCGATTTGCGAGATATATTCCGGATCCTGCAGACGCTTGATCTCGGCTTTTACTTCACCGAGCGTCTTCTCGCTTTCAGCCCGGACCGTCTGACTGGCTTCAAGTTTCGAAGCCTTGTCCGCGATCACGGAACTTTGCCCGAAGAACGTATACCCTGCCCAACCGAATAAAACGATCATCAGGACGGCCCATAGTCGAAGGCGTTTCTTACCGCTCTGCTGCCGATTTGACGATGTACGCCGGACCGAGGTCCGGGTTGTCTGGGGTGGTTGCTCAGGCTGATGTCTATTTGGTTTGGTTGCTGCGGAAGTCGCTCTCATGGAACCCTCCTTCACCGAACGTATTCACTCGCGTAAAAAGGTATCGCAGTGTGTCGGCTATTATGTAAAATTGCTACAGCGGACCGATGTTTTTAACAAATAAAGGCCGCTAAACATAACTACTCTAGTTTTTATCGGCATGTTAGTTGCCAAGCTCGATAGAACAACAGAACTATTCTTGCCAGAATTAGGGACGGTCAATAGTCTTTACTGCCTAACTTCAATACTTATCTTAAACATTAACACAATAAAATGCGAAATGACGCGGGAATCCGCAAATTTAGCCGAAAAAGGCGTTTCCGCATATTAAGCGGAAACGCCTTTTCCTATTTTCAAACAGCAATCAAAAGTTCAAACCTTCTTCGCGCGGAATAGGTTCTTCCTTCACGACGGTATACATGCCTGCCGCTTCATCTTTGCGGGTCGTGTCGGCGATGCGTTCGACGCGAACCGTGACGAGCTTCTGACCGAATTGTACGGTAATTTCGTCGCCGACTTTCACCGAAGCGCTGGGCTTGGCCTCGCGGCCGTTGATCAGCACGCGACCTTGCTCAGACACGTCTTTCGCTACGGTACGACGCTTGATGAGCCTGGACACCTTCAGGAATTTATCGACACGCATAATTACTTAACCGCTTCTTTAAGTTTGTTGCCCGCTTTGAATGCAGGAACACTGGACTCGGCAATGGTGATCGGCTCGCCCGTTTGCGGGTTGCGGCCTGTGCGACCTGCGCGTTTGCGAGTTTCGAAAGTGCCGAAACCGATCAGTTGAACTTTGTCGCCGCCTGCCAGTGCTTCAGTTACGCCGTCCATGAAGCCGTTCAGTACCGCTTCGACTTCTTTTTTGCCTACGCCGCTTTTTTCCGCGATGCTGTTGATCAGTTCTGTTTTATTCATTCGTTTCATTCCTCCCGGGATTTTAAGGTTGCGTTTGACGGCCCCCGAACGGGAAACCTAACGCTCAATTCAATAATGATAAGCGGAGTTCGGATTGAGTTCCTTGCTGCCGCGGTTATCCGTTGTCTGGGAACCTGTCCGTAAGCTTCTGTACGGCTTCAAACAGGTTCCGGCCATCGTTTCCGCATGCCCTCTTCCTCATATTCTGGATAAGGGGACATATTCCTTTCGCGTAAACGGCGGCTTTGAAAATTTTGTGCGAAGACCCAATTATTCCGCCGCCTTCGCTTCATTCCAGAGTGCATCCATCTCGTCGAGCGTGCTGGTTTGCGGGGAGCTTCCCCGTTCGCGCAAGCGATCTTCGATGTAACGGAAACGCCGGCGGAATTTGTCATTGACGAGCGATAACGCCTCTTCCGGATCAATCTTCAGGAAGCGAGCCGCATTGACCGCGGAGAATAACAGGTCGCCGAGTTCAAGCTTGAGCGCTTCGGAATCGGCCCCCTTGGCCAATCCTTCTCTTAACTCGCCCAGCTCTTCTTCGATTTTGGCAAAAGCACTGGAGACTTCGTCCCAATCGAAACCGACTTTCGCCGCCTTCTTCTGGATCTTGTAAGCCTTCATTAGCGCGGGAAGGTCTCTCGGAACGCCGTCCAGCAGCGAAGCTTCCGGCTCGGACAAGCCTTTGCGCTTCTTCTCTTCCTCTTTCATGGCATCCCAGTTTTTGAGTGCCTCCTCGGCGTCGCCGGCGGCGCTGTCGCCGAATACATGGGGATGGCGGAAGATCAACTTCTCGTTCAGGCCGCGGATCACGTCGTAGACGTTGAACGTCCCGACTTCCTCTTCCATTTGGGAATGAAGCATGATTTGCAGCAGCAAATCACCCAGTTCTTCCCGCATATGATCCGGGTCGTCTTCGTCGATGGTCTCCAACACCTCATAGGTCTCTTCGATCAGGTTCTTGCGGATCGAAGCATGGGTCTGCTCCATGTCCCAAGGACAACCGCCCGGACTGCGCAGGATATTGACGATTTCATGCAAGCGGGCAAAGCTGCCCGCCCTCAAAGCCTCGTCTTCGCTGCGCGGTATGTACACCAACGACAAATTGCCGTAGCCTTCCAGGCGATCCAGTTCGTACAGGGGAACGCGCAAAATGCGTTCTTCCCCTTCTACGCCGAGGGCATGCCCCACGACGACCGGATGGTCGTCCGGGTACACGTCCATCAATCCGAGTTTAACCTCAGATGCGGTCAGCGAATCGTAGACCTGGCCGATCAGCGTATGCAGCGAAGGCCGGATGTGCTCCGGCGTGACGTCGGAAGAGTCCAGCAGCTGGAATCCTTCGATCGGATCAAAGCCGAGTCGAACGAATGCCTGATCGAGGAAGCTTTCCCCGCCGAGCACCGTCAGGGATACGTCTGCCGCTTCCGCGTATTCGCGCAGCAGCAGCACTGTCTTCTCGGCCACCATCGGGTGTCCGGGAACCGCATAGACCAGCTCTCCCTGATCGGCCAGTTCGATGATCCGACGAGCAATACTCTCGTAAACGTCGCCGAAAGACTCATTGGCCTCGTAGACGGAGTCGAACGACTCGAAAGCGATCCCTTCGGCAGCGATCCGGTGCATGACCGGATGCTCCTTCGTTCGTACGTAAACCCGGCTTGCTCCCTGAAGAATTTTCCATATGCCCAGCGTGAGTTGATCCGGGTCGCCCGAACCCAGTCCCACGACCGTAATTGCCTTACTCATTGCCGTTCCTCTCCTTCCGCTGCACCTCGCATTTTACCACTATATCACGGGTTTCGACGAATTGCGAATCTAAAATGCGCACAAGCGTTCCCCGAAGCGGCATGCTAGCTCTCGCGGCGAAGCCGTCTTGCCAGGGCGGCGAGTTTCGCGCCGCCGGGCAGCGCGGACAGCTCCGCGTCCGAGACCGCGCGGGTATAGACCAGCGCGGCCGCGAAAGCGAGCACGCCGGCGGCGACGCCGAAGGCGCTGGTCAGCAGCGCGCCCGTGCGGCCGCCGAGTCCCGCGGCGGACAGCAGTTCGCTCGTCAGCAAGCGAACGCCGTAGGCGGCCAGCGCCGTCAGCCCGGCGAGCAGCAGGGGCTGAAGCAGCGTGCGGCGCACGCCGCCGCGCAGCCCGGTCAGGCGGGCGAGCAGCAGGACGCCGAGCAGCGCGGCGACGAGATAGGAGACGGCGCCTGCCAAGGCGGCGCCCGAAATGCCCATCAGCGGAACCAGCAGCAGGTTCAGCGTCAATTTGAGCGTTGCCGAGACCAATAGGAACAAGGCGGGCGCACGAACGGCTCCCATGCCCTGCAATAGCGCGGCAGAGACGATGCCGAGCGTGCCTCCGGCAGCGGACAAGGCGGTCCAACGCAGCGCGTCGGTGCCCTGCGCGTCCGCGTAGAGCATAATGTTGACCGGACCGGCCAGCGCGGCAAGGCCCGCGGCAGCCGTAAGACCGAGCAGCCAAAGCCAGCGCAGCGCCACGCCGGCGGAAGCGGTAATCCGTTCTTCTTGCCCCCGTGCTTTGGCTTCGGCAATGGCGGGCAGCAGCAGCGTGGACAGCGATGTCGCCAGCATGAAGACGAGTTGGACGATCGGAATCCCGCGGTTGTAAATGCCGAACTGCTCCATCGAAGCCAGATCGCCCCATCCCGAACCTTGCAACAGCCGGGGCACGGTCAGCGTGTCGACCAACCCGAGCAGCGGTTGGGAAAGGGAGCCGATGAACACGGGAACGGCGTAGATCAGAAGCCGTTTGACCCAGGTTCGCGATGAAGAGCTTCGCTGATCTTCCGTACGGGGTTCTGTGCCGAGTTCGCCGGAGACAGCCGTATCCGACGCCGCCTGCGCCAGCTTCGTCGCTGTCGAAGGCGCCGAGCGGCGCATTCGTCCGTAACGCCGCCAAAACAGCAGCATAGCTCCCAGACCTGCCAAGCCTCCGGCAAACGACCCCAGTGCTGCTCCCGCCGCAATCCGTTCATCGGCTGCTTCGAACGCATTTAACGTCAGAAGCAGCGCCACCATGACGGCAACGCGGACAATCTGCTCGGCGACTTGGGATACGGCTGTCGGCAGAGCCTGCTGCAACCCTTGAAAGAAGCCTCGCAGCGCCGCCATGGGCGGCACAACCAGCAAAGCAAGCGAGATCGCTCTAAGCGGCAGCAGCGTATGCTCGCTACCGATCCAGGCCGAGACCTGCGGCGCAAGAGACCACATCGCGAATGCCATCAGCAATCCTGCCGAGCAGGCCGTCAGCAGTCCTGCCCGCAGCACGCTGCGAACGCCCTGTTCGTCCGCGCTGGCCGTACGCTCGGCGACATACTTGGAGATGGCTGCCGGAAGCGCTGCCGTCACGAATACGGCCAAAAACGCATAAAACGAATAAATCGTGGTATAAATGCCGAATACGCCGTCTCCGCCGATGTTTTGCAGCGGAATTTTTTGCAGCGTGCCGATCAGCTTGGACAGGATTGCCGCGGCTCCGAGAATAAATGCGCCTCTTAGCAAGCCCGATCCCGGCGACTGGGATGTTTTCATGCCGCGACTTCCTTTCGTTGTCGGAATCATCCGTTTTTGACCTAAAAAAATAGCGCGTAAAACCGCGCTATTCAGGTACTCTCATATAGACAAGAAGGCGGACCCCAATCCGCCGCCTTGTCGTATCCTTTTGTCTTACTTGCCGTCCGTCGTCGTGTCGGTCGAAGCATCCGCATCGCCGGACTCGTCCGTCGTCGCGCCTTGATCGGTCGTGGTTCCTTGGTCCGCACCTTCGGTTACCGCGCCGTCGGTTCCTTCAACCGCTCCGTCCGTCGAAGTTCCTTCCGTACCCTCGGCAGGAGTCGTCTCCGTGCCTTCGGCCGCCGGAGCTTCCTCGTCCACGAATTCTTCCTTGCTCTTCGTGATGCCTTCCAGATCGTTTTCCATGAAGTCGTTCAGCTTGGTCGAAGCCAGGCCGCGACGAACCGTATCCTTCATTTCGTCCGTCAAGGTATCGTTTCTCTTCTCGACCTTGATGATGTGGTAACCGTAATCGGTTTTGACCGGATCGCCTACCACGCCGACTTCCTGCTCCAGCGTCGCTTTTTTGAACTCTTCTACCCAGCTGCTGACCGGTTGGTTCTCGTACAGGCCGCCGTTCGAAGCCGAACCCGGATCTTCCGAGTATTCTTCGGCCAGAGCAGCAAAGTCGCCGCCTTCGTCAATCTTCGTCTTCACTTCGTCCGCCAATTTCTTGGCTTCCGCATCGGTACGTTCCTTGCCTTCCGCATCGGCCAGACCGATCAGAATATGGCGAACGTCGGCCGTCACGTACGTTTCTTTGTTGGCGTCGAACTCTTTTTGCACTTCTTCGTCCGTCACTTGGTCGGACATGTATTGAACGGCCGTCATGACCTGAGTCATATAAGTCGTCAGGTCCGCTTCCGTAATGTTTTGCTCGGTCAGCATCGTTTCGAGCTGTTCCTGATCGACTTGCGCTTTCAACTGGTCGATCTGCTCGGTCGCCATTTTCGCGCCTTCGGTTTTTTCTTCTTCGGTCGCTTTGCCTTCCAGATAGTTATACGCGATCTGTTGGTCCAGCATGTAGTTCTTGATTTCGGCCGAATCCATCAACGTAGCATAGGTAGGCTGCAGGAATTTCATCACGTTCAGTTCTTTGTCGAACTGGTCTTGCGTTACGGTTCCCCCGTCGTAAGTAGCCAATACCTTGCTGTCGTCGGTCTTCGCGGTGTCGTTATCGGCTTTGTCGCCGCAAGCGGCCAGCACGGAAAAAGAAAGTACCGCGACCGCGCCGAGCGACGCCAATTTGCCCCATTTTTTATGACTTGACTGCATCATGAAGTTCTCCCTTCGATTTGAACGCTTCTTGGAGGGCGCTCAGAACCTGCTCCAGCGTCTCAAGACGTCCGGCCTCCGGCAGATTCTTGCCTTTGATTAGAATCGCAAAAGGCACACCCTGCTTAAATTGTACACTGCTTTCGAATTGATTTCCAATTTGCGCGAGTTTCTTGGCATCCGCGACTTTTTCCTGTCCGTCATAGAAGGTCACGAGCAGATCGTCGCCTTTTCGGGCAATGCTTTCGATCCCGTACAAGCGTCCGTAAATCTTGAAGCGCGCTACCTGCATCAGGCGCACGACCGCTTCCGGAAGCTCGCCGAAACGGTCCAGCAGCTCGTCTTCAAGCTCCAACACGTCGTCGAACGTCGTCGCGGAGGCCACCTTTTTGTAAATTTCGATCTTCTGGATGCTGTCGTAGATATAGTCCGAAGGCAGGTAGGCATCGATCGACAGGTCGATCATCGTGCTCCAATTCTTTTCTTCCGACGGCGCTTCGCCCAGCATCGAGATTTTGCGCTTCTGGATTTCTTCGGCCAGCATCTGCGAATACAGATCGAAACCGACCGACGCGATAAAGCCCGATTGCTCCGCGCCCAGCAGATTGCCCGCGCCGCGGATCGACAAGTCGCGCATCGCGATCTTGAAGCCGGAACCGAGTTCCGTGAATTCCTTGATCGATTGAAGGCGTTTTTCGGCGACTTCGGTCAGCACTTTGTCTTTTTGATAAGAGAAGTAGGCGTAAGCGATCCGATTGGAACGTCCGACCCGTCCTCTCATCTGGTACAGCTGCGACAGGCCCATTTTATCCGCGTCATGCACGATCAACGTGTTGACGTTCGGAATGTCGACGCCCGTCTCGATAATGCTGGTGCTGACGAGAACGTCCGATTCGCCTTCCAGGAAGTCGAGAATGGTCCGCTCCAGCTCCTGCTCGCTCATTTGTCCGTGACCCACGCTGACGCGCGCATCCGGCACAAGCTCGGAAATTTCGGCCGCTTTTTCATGAATGCCCTGCACGCGGTTGTAAAGGTAATAGACCTGACCGCCGCGGGCAAGCTCCCGTTCGATCGCTTCCCGCACCAACGTAGGGCTGTATTCGACGACATAAGTCTGCACCGGGAAACGGTTCTCCGGCGGCGTCTCGATTACCGACAGGTCGCGCACGCCCAGCATGGACATATGCAGCGTACGCGGGATCGGCGTCGCCGTCAGCGTCAGCACGTCCACGTTGGTCTTGAGGCGCTTCAGCTTCTCTTTGTGCGTCACGCCGAAGCGCTGCTCTTCGTCGACGATGAGCAAGCCCAGATCTTTGAATACGAGGTCCTGGGACAAAATGCGGTGCGTGCCGATAATGACGTCGATCGTGCCCTGCTTGACGCCTTTGATCGTCTCGTTCTGCTCTTTGCGCGAACGGAAACGGCTCAGGACGCCAATATTGAACGGATACCCTTCGAAGCGTTCTTTGAACGTCTCGTAATGCTGCTGGGCCAAAATGGTCGTCGGAACGAGAATCGCCACCTGCTTGCCTTCGATCGCCGCTTTGAACGCCGCGCGGATCGCGACTTCCGTTTTGCCGTAGCCGACGTCGCCGCACAGCAGCCGGTCCATCGGACGCGTCATTTCCATATCGCCTTTGATTTCTTCGATCGCCCGCAGTTGGTCGCGCGTTTCTTCGTAAGGGAACGTATTTTCGAACTCGTTTTGATCCGGCGTGTCTTTGTCGAAGCTGTACCCCGCGGAAGCCTGGCGCTCCGCGTACAGCTTGATCAGATCGTCGGCGATATCCTGCACGGACGAGCGGACTTTGGTTTTCACCCGCGTCCATTCGTTGCCGCCCAGCTTATACACTTTCGGTTCTTTATCCTCGGCGCCGACGTATTTCTGGATCAGGTCAATCTGTTCGATCGGCACAGACAGTTTATCTCCGCCGGCGTACATGATATGCATGTAGTCTTTGTGGATACCTGCAACTTCGAGCGTACCGATTCCCAGATATTTGCCGATACCATGATTCTGATGGACGACATAGTCGCCAACCTTTAACTCGGTGTAGCTCTTGATCCGTTCCGCGTTGTCGATCTGCTTGACGGCCGTAGTTTTACGAACTTTGCGTTGCTTCTGCGCGAACAGCTCGCCTTCCGTGATCACGACCAGATGCGCGGACGGAAGCTCGAAGCCGCCTTGAAGATGGCCTCGCATAATTTCCGGCATTTCGATCTCGTAATCTTCCAGCACGGCGCGGATCCGTTCGGCCCGTTCCTCGTCGCCCGCCAGCATGATGACGCGCATATTGGACTTTTTCCAACGCTCCATCTCGGCCTTCAGCACGTTCATCTGCCCGTGGAAGTCCTGCATGGTGCGGCTGACGACGTTGACCACCTGACCCGGATGCGTGCGCGGGATCTGACGGACGAACAGCGACAGGAACAAGGTTTGGAAAGGACGATGGTAGACGGCATTGTCGCCCTCAAGCGCAAGCGGCAGCTCCGGCAGGCTTTTTCCGCTTTGCAGCAGATGCAGATTCCACTCGGCTTCGTCGCGTTCGAGCTGCGCAGCCGTATCGAGCAATCGCGACGGTTCGTCCATCAGCAGCAGCGTGTTTTCCGGCATGTAATCGTACAAGGTACGGCGCTCAGGGTAGATCAGCGAGACGTACTTGTACATTTCCGGAAAATGAATCTGCTGGCGCAGCCATTCGATCTCGCGGCCGATTTCCTGCTGCATCGAAGCTTTGGCTTTGCGGTCGGTCATCTTTTCAAGCTGCTTCTCCAGCAACAATGCCGCCGCATCCGCCGCTTTGCGCATCCGCTCGCCGCTTGCGATCAGCTCGCGGCTCGGCATGATGGACACTTTTTTCACTTTATCGATCGAACGCTGGTCTTCCGGGTCGAAGGTACGGATCGAATCGATCTCGTCGTCGAACAGTTCAACCCGGTAAGCAAGCTGGGACGTCGTCGGGAAAAAGTCGACGATTCCGCCGCGGACGCTCATTTCTCCGCGTGTCTCGACACGTTCAACGCGCGAGTAACCAAGCTCGACCATGCGTAAAAGGAACGTCTCCAGGTCCAGCGTTCCGCCTTCTTCCAGCGTAAACCGGGCTTCGCGAATCGCGGACGGGTCCGGCACGAAACGGCGCAAGCCGGAAAAAGGTACGACCAATATGCCCTTGAATCCGTCCGCGCAGCGAGTCAGCACTTCGATACGCTGGGCGATCGTTTCCGGGCTGGAGATGGCGGATTCCGCCGCGACCAGTTCGTTGGCCGGGTAGAACATCACGCTGCCTTCGGGAAGCGCTTCCTGAAGATCATCTGCGATTTTTTGCGCCGAGAAAATGTTATGCGTCACAATCAGCAGCGGTCGTTCCAGCTCCTGATGCAGGCCCGCCATCATCAACTGGCGCGCCGAGCCCGACAAGCCCGCGACCAGTTGTTCCTTCATCCCCGCCGATACGGCGTCCTTGATCGAGATAAAGTCCTGATCCCGGGCAACTTCTTTGATAAGCGCGTTTAACAAAGGGGCACCTCTCTTATGCTTGTGTTGGTTCTATCCGTTAAACCGGGCCATCGTTTGTTCAAACGTATGATCCAGGCTATATTCGATGGAGTCGCATGTTTTTTCGATCATTTCGTCAAGCAGAGGCTGTTCGGCCTTGGTGAACGGCGCCAGCACGTAATCCACGACGGCCATGCCGTTTTGCGGACGGGAAATTCCCATGCGCACCCGGTCGAACGTCTGCGTGCCGGTATGCGCAATAATTGACTTGATGCCGTTATGGCCTCCCGCACTGCCTTGATAGCGCAAGCGAATCCGGCCAACCTCCGTATCCAGATCATCATACACGACGATCAGGTCTTTCAGTTCGACTTTGTAGTAGTCCATATAAGCACGCACCGATTCTCCGGACAAGTTCATGAAGGTCATCGGCTTAATGAGCGCGACTTTTTCGCGTCCTATGAAGCCTTCGCCGACCAGCGCCTTGCACTTGCTTTGCGTGATCGAAATGCCGTGCTTTTGCGCCAAGCGATCCAACGCCATGAATCCGACGTTGTGGCGCGTTTTTTCGTAATTTTTACCGGGATTCCCCAGCCCAACGATCCATTTCATCCGGTATGACTCCTCGCCTGCAATCGTTATGGTTCTGATGCGTATTTTTGTTACAATATAGGGATAAAGCACAAGTCGCCGCGGTACAGCCGCGACGCGCTTTTCCAGTACGTTCAGCAAAGGAGCTGTAAAGCGACATGTACGAATTCGGAGCCCTGCTCAAAGATAACCGTCACTTCCACGATCATATGAACGCCGGCGTTCCAGTCGAGGTCTATCACCAAGACGTTCCGGTCGATATCGGACTGGTGACGGGCATTCACGAAAGTTTTATCGAAATCGGTCAAGCCCTTTACCATCGCGGCAGATACGTTTTCCTTTCCCGTCCGGGGTACTGAATATCGTCCCTCTTCGCACGGGCATGACGGAAACGTTCACGCCGAGAAGGGTTACGTCTCCTTCCTTCCGGGAAGGAGGCGTAACCCGCGTTATTACCTTGAGCGAATTAAATCCAAGGCTAGTAGGCTTTGTCGCGATCGTAAACCTTAAATTTCAAACAGCTTGCTGATCGACAGTTCCTCGTGGACGCGAATAATCGCTTCGCCCAGCAGCGGAGCCACGGACAGCACTTTCAACTTGTTCGTCGGATTCGGATGCGTGATCGGAATGGTATCCGTCACGATAACTTCCTTAAGCGGCGAATTTTCCAGACGATCCATAGCCGGTCCGGACAGGACCGGATGCGTGCAGCAGGCATAGACTTCTTTCGCTCCGCCTTCAACCAATGCGTTGGCGCCCAGCACGATCGTGCCGGCCGTGTCGATGATGTCATCGATCAGAATGGCTGTTTTGCCTTCGATATTCCCGATAATGTTCATGACTTCGCTGACGTTCGGTTCCGGACGGCGCTTGTCGATGATCGCCAGCGGAGCGTTAAGCAGGTCCGCTAATTTGCGTGCCCGTACAACGCCGCCGTGGTCCGGCGAAACGACGATCGGATTTTCGATCTGCTTCGAACGGAAATATTGCGCCAGAATCGGCACGCCGAGCAGGTGGTCAACCGGAATGTCGAAGAAGCCCTGAATCTGCATGGCGTGCAAATCCATCGCAATGACGCGATGCGTCCCCGCTTTTTCGATCAGGTTCGCAACCAGTTTCGCCGTGATCGGATCACGCGAACGCGCTTTGCGGTCTTGACGTGCATATCCGTAATACGGAATCACGACGTTAATGCTTTTTGCGGAAGCACGCTTGAGTGCATCAACCATAACCAGCAGTTCCATCAGATTGTCGTTGACGGGCGCGCAGGTCGATTGGATGATGTACACGTGGCTGCCGCGAACGCTCTCGGACAATTTGACCTGAATTTCACCGTCGCTAAAGCTCGTCGTGTGCGATTCTCCCATTGGAATACCGATGTAGTCGGCGATTTGATTCGCCAGTTTGGGATTCGAATTGCACGTGAATATTTTCAGCTTTGAATCGCAATAAGTCATGTTTTGTAAACCCTCCGTGCTGGTCATTAGTGGTATGGCACGCTGAAAGCGCCCTGGCTCTGGGAATAACGATACAGCTCCTGCCATGCAATGTGCGGAGCCTTGCCTGCTTGTTCTTCGCATCTTGATTCAGCGGTCAGCCTTGGACGATGCCTCGGGTTGACCGCTGTTTTTTATTGCCCTTTACTTGCTTCCTTCTTCGCCTTGGCGCGGGCCTTGATCTTATCCGCATAGCCGGGCTTGTTTTCCTGACGGGCTCTGCCGATTGCAAGGTCGCCTGCCGGGACCTGCTTCGTAATCGTGGAGCCTGCTACGACATAAGCACCTTTACCGACATGAACCGGCGCAATCAGGTTCACATTGCTGCCGACAAAAGCATCGTCTTCGATCTCCGTCAGCGATTTGTTGAATCCGTCGTAATTGACAGTGATGGCACCGCAGCCGATATTGACGCGGCTGCCGACCTTAGCGTCGCCGACATAGCTCAGGTGGGAGACTTTCGAATCCTGCCCGATCTCGGCATTTTTCACTTCGACGAAATTACCTACCTTTACGCCCTCGGCCAAGCTTGCGCCCGGACGCAGGTGAGCGAACGGTCCAACCGATACATGGTCGCCGACTTTCGAATCGCGGACAACGGAGTGCGATACTGCCGTACCGCTGCCGATTACCGCATTCTCGATCTCGCTGTTCGGTCCGATCTTGCAATCTTCCCCGATCGTCGTTCGGCCCGTAATGACGGTCCCCGGATACAGCACGGTATCCGAACCGATCGTCACGTCCGCGCCGATGTAGGTGGAAGACGGGTCGATCACCGTAACGCCGCCCAGCATGTGCTCGCGCACGATACGTTCGCGCATCGCCGCTTCAGCCTGAGACAGCACGACGCGATCGTTGACGCCGATCGACTCATCGAGATCCTTCGTCGCATACGCAGCGATCTTGTCGCCGTCGCCGCGAAGGATACCGATCACGTCCGTGATATAGTATTCGCCCTGAGCATTGTTATTCGTAACTCGGGACAGCGCGTCGAACAATTTGCGGTTGTCAAAGCAGTACGTACCTGTGTTGATCTCGTTCACGGCCGCTTCTTCAGGCGTGCAATCTTTTTGCTCCACAATTCGAAGTACGCCTCCGTCTTCGCCGCGGATGATGCGGCCAAGTCCTGTCGGGTCTTCGGGAATTGCAGTCAAAATCGTGGCTGCGGCGCCTTCGCCTTCATGCAGAGCGATCATGGCTTCAATCGTCTCGGCGCGAACCAGCGGCGTATCGCCGCAGATCAAAATCGTCGTCCCTTCTTCTTTACCCAGAAGTTCTTCTGCCTGCTGCACGGCATGACCCGTGCCCAACTGCTCCGCCTGAAGCGCATACTCCGCCTGGTCGCCCAGGTAAGCTTGCACGTCTTCGGCGCCATGGCCCACGATAACTACTGTACGTTCACTGTTCGTCAGGCGAACCGTATTCACGACATGCCCAACCATCGGCTTGCCGCATACCGGATGCAACACCTTGTACAGCTTCGACTTCATTCGCTTGCCCTTGCCGGCGGCAAGAACAATCGCCATCCTCTTCAATGCTCCGCCTCCTCTTTGTTTACCCGGAAATAACCGTTGCCTGTGGAGGCGACGGTTATTTTGGGTTCGGCCCTTCGGCCGTTATTTCTGCGTCTGTTGCTGCGTCTATGTCATTCATCCGACCGCGACACTCGTTCGCGACCTTCACAAATGCGAGTTTCATCCTTCGAATCAACCTTTGCGCTTGATTTCATGATAAGCAATACCTGTATTGAATATATCGCATTCCCGGCAAAAAGAAAAGGGAACCGAATCCCCCGGCTCCCGCTTCCGTCTGATTATGTGTAACTTACGCGCCTTCCTCGATCGCTTCTTCGACTTCTGCGCCTTCCACGCCAGCACGTTCGTATTCTTCGAGAACGGCAGCCTGGATCTTCTCGCGCGTGCCGGAAGAAATCGGATGGGCGATATCCCGGAACTCTCCGTCCGGTGTACGCTTGCTCGGCATTGCGACAAACATTCCGTTGTTCCCGTCGATCACCCGAATGTCGTGAACGACAAACTCGTCGTCGATCGTAATCGAGGCGATTGCCTTCATTCTACCTTCGGAGTTGACGCGGCGGAGTCTCACAGCCGTAATTTCCATCTAGGTTCACCACCTTTATCATTAGAAGACTTGGTGTATTATTCCACACCGGCTTCCAAAATCCTTCTTTTTGCGGCCGCAAATTCAGGAATTCCGGAATTTTTTTTGCTTTTATTCACGAAATCGACAGATAACGCCGTTTTCTGCTGAAACTCGTTATCAATACGTTTTGTCGCATAAATAGTTCCAAAATTTTAGAAGCCGTTTTTAACTGTTCGCCTTCATTTTGAAGGAGAAACCTTTTCTATGCATTCAAACCACTCATTATGCAAAAAAAGCGCCTTCCCAAACGGGAAAACGCTGTTTCGATTTCTTATCGTTCAAAATAATTGCCCGGCTTAACGCCGACAACCCGATTCTTCGAATCCACCGTCTCCAGCGTAACCAAAGATACATACTCTTCCACTTGACGCTCTTCCGAGTCTACCGATCCGGAATCAAGCAGTACGCCCACGCCTGCAACCTCCGCGTCGAACTCGGCCAGCAGGTCGATCATGCCGCGCACCGTTCCGCCCGCTTTCATGAAATCGTCCACGATCAGGACACGCGACTTCTCTTTCAATGCCCGGCGCGACAACGTCATCGTATGGATGCTCTTATGCGAACCCGATACGTAGTTGATGCTGACCGCCGAACCTTCCGTTACCTGATGATCCCGACGTACCAATACGACAGGCAGGTTCAGCTTGGCACCCGTTGCATACGCAATCGGAATTCCTTTTGTCTCCACAGTCATGACCACATCGATATTCTTGCCAGCAAAGATCGTCGCAAAGATATCTCCGATCTCGTTAACCAAATGAGGCTGCCCAAGCAGATCGGACATATACAGATACCCACCTGGCAGAATCCGCCCTGGCTCTTCCAGCTTGATGCAGACTTTCTCGATAATGCCGAGCGCTTTTTCGTTCGAGACGCGCGGAATATACTTCACGCCGCCAGCAGCTCCCGCCAGCGTCTGCAACTCGCCCATGCCTTCTTCCTCGAACACTTCCTTGATAATCGCCAGATCCTCGCTGATTGACGACTTCGCCGCCCCATATCGCTCCGCGAACGTGGTCAACGGAATCAAAGAATGCGGTCTAGCCAGTAAAAACTGGGTTAACTCTACCAAACGTGCACTACGTTTTAATTTTTTCACTAGGGTTTCCTCGCTAAATCCGAATATTTTATAAAAAATATAACACCTTTGTACGTGATTGTACAAGTGAGTCTTTTATGAAATTTCCAAAATAGCGAGTTTTGATCAAAGAATTCAAGCCAAAACGGTTCAATTGGTTTGAATTCTATCCGTTTTGAGCGACTTAGATCCAATTTCATAAAACATGGAGTATTCTTTTCAGCAAATCTAATCTTTCAATCTCTAGGTGTAGATAGTTCTATTCCCACTACCCCAATGTCCGCACCGCATAAACTTCCTCGCAAAACCCTCTCAACCCGTTGCAAATCCGCTTCGCCTTCTCTTCCTTGCTCACCAGCCCGAACACCGTCGGCCCGCTTCCGGACATCAGCACGCCGTCGGCACCCAGATTCTCCATGACCTGCTTCAGCCGCGCCACGCCCGGATACAGCTTCAGCGTCACGTCCTCCAGCACATTGCCCAGACCGCCGCAGACGGCTTCGAACGAGCTTTGCTCCAGTGCTTCCCTCATGCCCGACGCCGAAGGATGAACTGCAATCTCTGCTGCCTTCAGGTTGCCGTACACGTCAGCCGTCGAGACATTGATCGGCGGCTTCGCCAATACGACCCAACAGCGCGGCGGACTCGGCAGCGCTTCCAGCTTCTCGCCCCGTCCCGTGGCAAGCGCTGTGCCGCCGCGTACGCAAAAAGGAACATCGGAACCAATCTCTCCACCTAACTCCTCTAGTTCCGCAGTAGATAGCCCCAGCTCCCACAATCGATTCAATCCACGCAAAGCGGCCGCCGCGTCGCTACTGCCTCCAGCTAACCCCGCAGCAACCGGAATTCGCTTCTCAAGATGCATATGCACGCCTCGATTGATCCCGAAACGCTGGCGCAGCAAACGTGCCGCACGCACCGCCAGGTTTTTGTCGTCCAGCGGAATGTAACCCGATTGGCTGGACAAAGAGATTCGGCTTGTACCCGGATCGTGGAGCGTGAGCCGATCGGCCAGATCCACCATCGTCATGACCATCTCTACTTCGTGAAACCCGTCGTTGCGTTTATGTAAAACGTCCAGCATCAGATTGATTTTCGCCGGCGCCTTTTCGTAAATAAACAAACTTTCCACCGCCCCTGCCTAGTCACCGGTATCCCGGTTTCTTTTTCCGAAAGAACTTAGGTTATTATATGCAAAATCCGACACGAAGTCTATTGAACGGCTGGCATTGACAAGCTACTACTGCCCTGTACGCAAACAAAGGCGGCCTTCACAAGTGCGAAGGCCGCCTTTCAAAAATAACGCGTCAATCAGGCGCCGGCATAGGCGATCGGAATCTCCGAATCGTCTTGCACTAGCGAAAGCTCAACCGTCTCTGTCAAAACATCGGCATAGCTATAAGATACTCGGCCCGAAGCGTGTTCGGCCTCTTCTTCAAGCATGACGGTAAATACCGCCGGGTAAGTTCCTTCGAGGACTCCTGTTTGCTCAACCGTCTTGCGTCGTCCTCCATTGGCACGAAGCATGACTCGGTGTCCTACATGAGCTTCGAGACTGCGTTTGATATCCGATAGCGTTTGATTTGCCATTCTTCTCAACCACCTCTCTCATACACTTAATTGTAACATTTTGAGAGGTTGATGTCAACCAAATATTTCATTATATCAGTAATATTTTAACGATGTCAACGGGGATTTTTTCGGAAAAACAGCCTTCTCTCCCGCCCTCGTTCGATACGCGAATTATGGCTACGATTCACGCTCTGTATCGTACGCTAAAGCTCTTCTTCGTCATGGCGCTACGCGCGTTTTTCAACTGGCTGTATCGGTTCTTAACGAAGTCCCTCACGAAGGAAGATACCGCTCAAACGCGCATACTCCTCCATCGACACGGTTTCAGCCCGGCGCGAAGGTTCGATCCCTGCTTCATGCAGCAACCCTTCCATACGCTCCCGTCCCTCTTGCGAAAAGTAACGTGCACGAAGGTTATTGGCGATCGTTTTGCGGCGTTGGGTAAACGAGGCCTGCACAAGCGTAAAGAAATGCTCCTCGTCCGCCACTTCGATCGGAGGCTTATCCCGTACCTTCAACCGAATAACCGCGGACTCGACATTCGGCTGCGGAATAAATACGGTGCGCGGCACGATGCAGACCAATTCCGGCTCGCTGTAATACTGCACGGCAATGCTGAGGCTCCCGTACTCTTTACCTCCGGGAGAAGCGGACATGCGCTCTGCCACTTCCTTTTGGATCATAACCACGATGTTCTCCAGCGGAAGCTTCTCTTCGAGCAGCTTCATCAGAATGGGCGTCGTCACGTAATACGGAAGATTGGCAACCACGCTGACCTTCTCGCTGCGAACGAATACTTCGTCGAACAACGCTTTCAGATCCACCTTGAGCACGTCGGCCTCGCGCACGGTCACGTTGCCGTACGGGCTCAGCACGTCCTTCAGGATCGGAATCAGACGGCGGTCGATCTCGACTGCCGCCACCTCTCCCGCGCCGAGCGCAAGCTTCTCCGTCAATGCTCCGATACCGGGTCCGATCTCAAGCGCTCCCTTGGTTGGATCGAGATCGGCCGCGGCTACGATTTTGCCCAGAATATTTTGATCGATCAGAAAATTCTGACCGAGGCTTTTTTTGAATGAAAAACGGTGTTTGTCGATAATTTCTTTGGTCCGCTTCGGCGAAGCAATACTTTCTCTTTCGTTCATGAACTCACGATCCTTCATTTTCGATTTGGGCCAGCGCGTCAGCGAACTCTTGCGGCGAGATCTGGAACATCCGTAATCGGTTGTGGAACTGCTTGCCGTTGCAATAGCCGATTCCCAGCAGATTTCCCATCGCCATACGGCGCGAAGCCGCGTTTTTATGCACGATCAGTCCGGCTTCGATCAGGTCTTGCCAGTCGATCATGCTTTCCCTGCCCGGCATCTCCGTGCGCACGCGCGCCAATGCAAGGCGAATCGCTTCGGGCGACGCGTTTTCCACGCCGATATCGCCTTTGCGCGTCGCGTCCGCTTCCGGGATAAAAGCATGTTTGCAACCGGGAACCTTCTGAGCGACAATCTTCCGAATTCGCTCGCCCGCAAAGTCGGGATCCGTCAAAATGATCACGCCTCGTCGTTCCATCGCCAGCTGAACCCGGCGAATCACCGCAGCTCCTATTGCGGACCCGCCCGTCTCGATCGTATCTGCCTCGACCGCGCGTTTGACTGCTACGGTATCGTCGCGGCCCTCCACGACAATCACTTCTTTAATCATGTGATATCCCCTTGCCTCTCATAACAAAAAGAAGGGTCAACGTAGTCTCCCCTTCTTTGATTTCGATCCTGCTTCAATATCGTTGATTATACCACTTCCGAGCCATCAGCGTAAACGACCGCTTTGACGAAAAGAATCCGGCAGCCCTCGTAAGGACTGCCGGATTCTTCGATCACGCACCGTATCACGGCTTGTTCGGTCCGATCACGTAAATCGTCAGACCGGATTTGCGGCCAAAGTTCAGCGCCGTGCTCAGTCTGTCATAATACATGTCGATTTTTTTGCCTTTGATCGCACTGCCTGTATCTTCCGCTTTGCGGTAACCATAGCCTTCGATGTATACCCACCATCCGAGCGGAATGACGTTCGGGTCAACAGCGATGGTACGCCCTTCGGCTACGGTTGTGCCTGTTGCGGTACGCGTGCCGATTCCCGGTTGTTCCGAAGAATAAGCGGTTGCGGCCACTCCGGTCAGTACAGTCTTATATTCAAATCCTTTGGCGGACTTCGACTCGGAAGACGATGTCGTTTTCGCGGCCGCGGCCGGAGCAAACGTCTTCTCGACGACCGGTTCTTTCGTTCCGACCGCGATAATCTCATCCTGCTTTTCGGTTTTTACTTTTTTGTCCACGACATACTTCGTCACGAACTCTCCATCTTGGTAGACCTTCTCGACCGTTTGAATCACGACGCCTTCGACGCCGGCTTGGATCGTTTTGGTTTTGCCTTTGAGCAGAGTCGAATCTTCTTTTTCCGTCGTGTTGTACGGCACCTTGACTTCAACGTCTGCCGTGAACTTGTTGATCCGGTATACGGAAACATCCATGTTCTCGGTCAGAGGCGTCGATGCGCCCGGATACACCTTGTCGCTATCTCCGACGGTGATGCCTTTGTCTTCCAGGACAGCCTCTACCGTTCTAGCCGTCGTGTAGGTTGCATTGCTTTCGCCGCCTACTTTCAGGTTAACCGGAATCGCGGTCGTGATCTCGATTTTGCTATCTGCTTCGACTTCCGAACTCAGGGGCACCGAAATTTTGTCATGCGCGCCGAACTCAATGTCCCAACCCGCAAGTGCAGAAGCTACGGTCGATTCAGCCGTGTAGGCTTTCTTGCTTTTGCCGTCGACCGACAAAGTTACAGGAACAGCCGAAGTGATTTCGACCTTGCCGCCGTTTTGCACAGCCGAGCTAACCGGTACCGAAATCTTGTCGAACTGTCCAAGCTCCACGTTCCAGCCTTCAAGCGCAGCCGCGATTGTCTTCGCGGTGGTGTACCGCTGTTCGCTTTTGCCGTCGACTGTCAGAGTGATCGGCAACGCCGTCGTGATCGCGATGCGATCGCCGTCCTGAATCGAAGCGCCAAGCGACTTGGAGACATCATCCTGCGGTTTAAAGCTGAGCGAATGCTCGTCCAGGAGTTCCTGGAAGCTGCCCTTGTGCGTGGTCAGCGTTTGTTCTTTCCCGTCTACGATCAGCACGATCTGCTTCTCGGCCTGCGCATACAACCCGAGGAGCACCATCGTCACGACCGCGACGACGAATAATGCGACACCCAAAATTTGGAGCCCGTTCTGGCGCTTCCAACGCAAAGCGTAAGTCATGCTGGATGATCGTGAACCATGGGTGTCTTCTTTCGTGAAAATGCCCACTCTTCCGTCCTCCTCCATAGCCCCGCCGTCAAGTACGTACATGAAAAGATTGACGCGACTACTTGCTATTTTTTCGTAGAAACGCGCAGCACAAGAATCGTGTTTGCCCGAACATGCCGGTTGCGCCGTCTCTACGTTCATCCCGTTCTAAAAGCCCAGCCCGACCTTGTGGAATTCATCCGGCTTAATCGCCCGAGTCGTCCAACAACCGATCTTGCGCTTATGTACGCCATTCCTTTCGAAGCAAACCTGCCGTAAAACAAAAGAAGCCTGGGGAAAGAGGACTTAAGGAATCTTAAGAGGTCTCTTCCGCGGGCTTCCCTCTTAAAAAATCGACAAGTTGACGATCTGAGGAAAACATAAGGCGCGTGGCTGCCTCTCTCTTGTTATTGCGCTTACGAGGTTAGCTGTCGGGTTCGGACGAAGAGAGTCGTCCTATGGCGATTCTTCCGCTCATGGCGAGAAGATCTCCAATTCACCCCGTAGACCCAGTGGAAAAGGAATCGGCCACGGCCGCTTTTTCCGGAACTTAAGTTTCGGAATTTGAAACAAGCATGCCGCTTCGGGTTCCCCCGTTCTCCGTTATGTATGACGAAGATTCAGCGAGACGGTACATGAATTTGTCGGATTAACCGAACATACGGCCGGATTAATCACTGACAAGATAATAGCTTTTTTCGAAGGGGTTTGTAAAGCAGCGCAATTTCACGTTTATCGGATTAAAAGGTTAAAACTTTGTAACATTCTCTTCTTTTTTCGGGCAAAGAGATTAATTTCTCGTAAATACTCCCTTTTTCGGCCGATTTGCTCTCTTTCTTAGCTGATACCAAAAAGCTTATTTGCATTTTTCATCGTCTGTTCGGCAATTTCTTCCAAAGAAACGCCTTTTAGCTGAGCCGCCATCTCGGCGACGAGGCGAACATAAGCCGTCTCGTTTCGCTTCCCTCGATAAGGATGCGGAGTCAAGTAAGGGGCATCGGTTTCGATCAGCAAACGGTCCATCGGCGTCTTCTCCAAGACCTCTTTCGGCTGCTTCGCGTTTTTAAAAGTGACCGGTCCGCCGAAGGAGAGATGGAAGCCCATATCCAGACAGATTTTAGCCGTTTCCCAACTGCCCGAGAATGCGTGCATGATCCCGCCGACCTCGCTGGCATTTTCTTCTTTCAGAATCCGAATCGTATCTTCATGCGCTTCACGATTGTGGATCACGATGGGCAGCTTGACCCGCTTCGCCAATGCGATTTGTTCGCGAAGCACGCGGTGCTGCACGTCTTTGGGCGACTTGTCCCAGTGGTAATCCAGTCCGATTTCGCCGATGGCGACCACTTTCTCATGGCTGCACAGCGATTCGATCCATTCCAGGTCTCCCTCTTGCATATCGATCGCATCCACGGGATGCCAGCCGATCGCCGCATAAACGAAATCGTACTTTTCCGCCAATGCCAACGTCGTCGGAATTGTTTCGCGATTGAACCCGATGTTCACCAGTCGGCTAACTCCGGCTTCAACGGCCCGAGCCATCGCCGCATCGCGATCTTCTTCGAATTCCGGCGCGTCCATATGAGTATGAGTATCAAATAACATGCGTTCAGCTCCTTTTCATAAAACACCGACAACCAAGCAATGGCTGCCGGCTTGTTTTTCATCTTCTTCATTTTGCAAAAAATAGCTTCAAAATCCGTTTAATCGGCTGAAATCGGGAAAATTGACGCAATTTCCTGCGGAAGGCGCGAAATGACCTCTGCCAATTTATGATGCGGGTAATAGAGATGATATTTTCCTCGATGCAATCCGGTGATCGATCTTACGATATCGGAAATTTCGGAAATTTCTCTCAATTTATCCTGTTTGGACAGCAATAAAATTTGACTCCCGCGCTTCGTGTTATCGGGCAACAAAACGTCATACGGAAGATCTGTCGGGAAGTCGATTTCGAAGTCGTATTCCGGGTTCAAACCAACTTCTTCGAAGCTGCTTCGAATCTTGTCCACCGTCTCCTGATCGATCGAATCAACCTCTACATATTTATACAGCCTACGATGAAGGAATCGGCAGCAAAGCTCGCTAAGAATGGAATCCTTCTCGTCGCTCCACTGCATAAACGTCGTTTGGATCAGAGATTCATCGAGCTTCAGGTACTCTTTTACGGTTAGCTCGTTCGTGAATAATCCCGGAAGCGGCTGCGGCAGAAAAGCAAACTCGTAGCCTTCCTTGTACAGCTCGCCCGCCCGTCTGAAAATTTGTCTTAAAATGATCTCCGAACTGCGCGTAACCGGATGGAAATAGACCTGCCAATACATCTGGTAACGTGACATCAGATAATCTTCGACAGCGTGCATCCCCGACTCTTTCACCACGATTCTTCCATTATAGGGGCGCAACATGCGAAGAATCCGGTCGATATCGATCGTGCCGTAATTGACGCCGGTAAAATAAGCATCTCTAAGCAGATAATCCATACGATCCGCATCGAGCGGGCTGGTAATCAGATTCACGACGATTTCCTGTTCGTAGTCCTTGCGGATGACCGCTGCGACTTTGTCCGGCAGGTCTTCCGACACTTCCCGCAGCACGCGGTTCACATCGGTATCGCCCAAAATGATTTTGCAGGTCCAGTCTTCATGGTCCATATGGAACGCTTCTTCGATCGAATGGGAAAAAGGACCATGTCCCAGGTCATGCAGCAGAGCTGCGCACATCGCAACCATGTTCTCTTCGACCGGCCAGTCCGGATAATTGTTGCGCTCGAATTGGGAAATGATGCGCCGAGTGATCTCATACACGCCGAGCGAGTGCGAAAAGCGGCTGTGCTCGGCTCCGTGGAAGGTGAGGTACGTTGTGCCCAACTGCCGAATACGACGCAAACGCTGGAATTCAGCCGTATTGATCAAAGACCAGATCGTTCGATCCTGTACGTGCACATAGTTATGTACGGGGTCCTTGAATACTTTCTCCTCGCGCAGTGGCTTGATATAGTTCGGCATGTTTTCACTCCTTTAATTTGTTTTGATATCGAATTTTGTCGCACAAGGCGTTCTCTTCATTTCCAAACGTTTTTATTGTTTTTTATCGGAGATATGAAATGTATTCCGTTGATTTTACAGACAAATTTCGGTCACATTTCATTTTTTATCAAAATTTAAGGAAATCTTCAGCCTTCTTGGGTTGACTGTTCTGGGAAACATTGTTATTATGAGGAGCATAAAAGCTAGAACAATGTCGAATAATGACACTGGTTGTATAAATGGGCAGTTTCGCCATTAACGTGTACAACTGCTAACCTTTTAAATTCACACTTTGGGAGGCAATATATTATGATGAAATCAACGGGTATTGTAAGAAAAGTAGACGAACTGGGCCGCGTTGTAATCCCAATCGAACTTCGCCGCACACTCGGGATCGGCGAGAAGGATGCGTTGGAAATTTATGTCGACGGCGAACGGATTATGTTGAAAAAATACGAGCCTGCTTGTATCTTCTGCGGCAATGCGGATAACGTGACTTATTTCAAAGGCAAAATCGTCTGCTACGACTGCGTCTCGGAAATTCCTGCACCAATTGCAAAATAAGACGATAATTATATCGTATTCTTTTGCAATCAAGTGACGAAGTAAGCGGAGTTTATTTTCTCCGCTCACTTCGTCACACCAGATCCAAAACAAAAGGAACGCTCCAACCTTTTATTTTGGATCTGTACCATTAAGCTTTTACGCTTTAAATTTTAAGCTCTGCTCCCCCAATGGTTCCAATTCTGTTACCCAATATCAGCCGTTTCCGTTATAATAAAAAGACCAATAGAAAAACCGATCCAATCGGGGATCGAAGAAGTCTTAACGATGTTAATTCTAACCTTTTTTATATCTCCTTGCACCTCTGAGCGTCCGGCATCGGCGCTCAGAGGTTCTTTTTATGTTTTTATGCCTTATTTTCGTCTTTTTGTCTAGGGCGTGTACGCAAACTCAACGCCATGCATCTTGACCTGCCTTTTCTCCCTCTGCGGCGTCATTTTCCCTTGACGTGCCCCGGCACGCCTTCAGAAAAATTCCTTGCCGAGAACGAAAATTCAGCTCAATCTGCTCCTGGCGGAGTTTGCGTACACGCCCTAATCGAGCAGCGCATTATACACATCGCGCTTCGACAATCCGCGATCCGTCGCGACCTTTTTCATCGCATCTTTGCGCGACAGGCCTTCCTGCCCCTCATAATGAGTCACATGAGCTTCCAATTCCAAGTCCTGCCACCAGGCATCCTTCCGCTCTTGAGCCTGCTCCCGACTTTCCCCTTCTACGGCAATGCAATATTCGCCGAGCGGCGGATATTCATTCAACAACCCCAAAAGTTCTTCCAACGTCCCCCGCGCAACCTCTTCGTGCCGCTTCGTCAGCTCTCGTGCCAACACCGCGTTTCTGGGCCCCCAAGCTTCCAACATCGCCTCGATCGTTTTCGCGACCCGATGCGGCGATTCATAGAACAGCAAAGTATCTTCGAGCTGCCCGAGCGACTCCAAAGCGAGGCGACGATCCTTATTTTCACGCGGTAAAAATCCGGCAAACGTAAATCGTTCCGTCGACAATCCCGAGACGATTAAAGCGGATAACGCCGCATTGGCTCCAGGTACCGGAACGACAGCAATTCCCGCTTCGATCGCCAGTTTGACGAGGTCCGATCCAGGATCGGAAACGGCCGGCAAACCGGCATCGCTGACGATCGCCAGATTTTTTCCTTCTATTATATAACGTATCAGTTCAGGGCCGCTGGCGGCCTTGTTATGCTCGTGGTAACTGAACAGTTTCTGCGGCACGATCTCGAAATGCGTCAGCAGCTTGCGCGTCTGCCGGGTATCCTCGGCCGCAATCAGCTCGCATTCGCGCAGCGTCCGAATCGCCCGGTACGTCATGTCTTCCAAATTGCCGATCGGCGTGGCTACGAGATACAGGGTGCCGGCGCCGTTCGAGTTCGGTTCGAAGCTTTTTTGCACCTGCATCTTAGGCTTCTCCTCCCGGTTTTCCGTAATAGATCGTCATGATTTCCTCACAATATTCGCCTTGCTCGTTATACACGATCAGCGGCGGCATAATTCTCATCTCCGGCTTGCCGTCGCGCAGACCTTCCACCAACACCATATTAGCTTCCATGCCTGCACGCGGATGAACAAATCGAATTCGCTTCGGTTCGATCCGGTATTTGCGCATTAACGTCAAAATATCCGCTAACCGATGCGGACGATGCACCATCGATACTTTACCGCCCTGTTTGACCAACTTTCCACAGGCCTGTACCACATCTTCCAACGTACAGTGGATCTCATGCCGAGCGATCGCCTCATGGATATTGGCTTTGATATCGCTTCCGGTCAATGCGGCATACGGAGGATTCACGGTAACCGCATCATACATACCGTGTCCGGCCGTTTCATGAAATCCTTTTAAGTCGGCGTTATGAATGATAATCCGGTCTTGCAGATTATTCATTGCAATACTACGCTCTGCCATTCCGGCCAAGCGCTCCTGAATTTCCACGCCTTCAATCTTCGCTTTAGTCCGTGTGGATAGGAGCAAAGGGATCACGCCGTTCCCCGTACACAGATCCAGTACGCGTCCGCGCGCAGGTACGGAAGCAAAACGCCCCAAGAGGACCGCATCCATCGAAAAGCTGAATACCTCGGGGCTTTGAATGATATGCAGATTTTGCGTGAGCAGGTCGTCGACCCTTTCACCTTCGTACAAAGGGACTTCATTTAACGATTTTTCCATTGTTCCAAACGCTCCTCTTTCAAAAAAAAGCCGCAGGCAAAATACGCCGCGGCTCTCAGACTGGTACGTTGACCGAATTATTTATTCAAAAAAGACAGGCAGAACAAGCAGTCGCCTTCCGTGCGCAAATGACCGTAGTACACATTGCAAATATGGAATCCTTCATGGTACAAACGAGCCAAGTTATCGTATCCTTCGCCAACCGTGTCGCTCGATTCCTCATCTTTCCTTTTCGGTTCGCTGAGGACGTTGAACGGTTCGCTGCGAGCGCCGGAGACCGATTCGACTTGGACTTCCCTTTTCAAAATCTCTCGCAGGCGTTCATTTTCCGTAATGAGCCGGTGGTTATCCTCCATCAGCTCCTTGACCGCCTGTTTCATTGTGCCAAGTTCATCTTTGAAGCTTTCTACTTGCGTTTCCATCTCGTGTATTTGCGCGAAAACATTTTTCTTCTCCAAGTAAACTCCACCCCAGAGCGGTTCCGATTGACTTACTTGACGACAATGTCGTCCATGGCTAATTCTTTTACCTTGCCGATCTCGAACAACTGTACGTGTACCATGCGTTTGCCGGTATTGAGTCCGACTACCTTGCCTTCACCAAGCGACGTAACGACCATCTTGCCGATAGCAGGAAGTTCTTCCTTCGAGCTCTCGTAGTTGTCATGTTCGAATTTCAAGCAACACATTAATCTGCCGCAAAGTCCGGAAATCTTCGTCGGATTCAACGATAAATTCTGATCCTTCGCCATCTTAATCGATACCGGTTCGAAATCGCCCAGCCACGACGAGCAGCACAGTACCCGTCCGCATGGCCCGATTCCTCCCAGCATCTTCGCTTCATCCCGAACGCCGATCTGCCGAAGCTCGATACGTGTCCGGAAAATGCTGGCCAGATCCTTGACCAGTTCACGGAAGTCGACCCGGCCTTCGGCCGTGAAGTAGAAAATGATCTTGTTGCGGTCAAACGTGTATTCCACGTCCACCAGCTTCATTTTCAACCCGTGATCCTTGATTTTATTCAAACAGGTTGCAAACGCCTTGCGGGCTGCATCCTTGTTCTCCTCTACCACGCGCGCATCCGTGTCGCCAGCGATGCGAATAACCCGCTTGAGCGGAAGCACGACGTCGCTCTCTTGTACTTGTTTCTTGCCTACGACGACCTTACCGTATTCGACACCCCGGGCCGTTTCCACGATCACGCACTGTTCCTGCTCGATCGGAAACTCCAAGGGATCGAAATAATACACTTTGCCCGCCTTTTTGAAGCGGACTCCGACTACACTGTACAAAGCTAAACCTCCCTTGCGCGCATTCAAAACGTTAGGTCCTTGCCACACCTGACCTCATGCTTAAAGTCCCGGCTGCCCCGGCCTAATGAACGCGTTGACGGTTCCTTTGTCAGGAACCCGCCCGAACCCGTGCGTCGATCGCATTAACGGTTGCTTTCGAAGTCCGAAAACGCGCCCGGTCAAGGGCCCAGCCTTACCAAAAACTGCTCAAGACAAAGCTGTGTGTTCATGTTGGATTTGAGCTTTTTTTTGCTCTCTGCGGCAATGGACATGCACGATATCCAATATTCCGCACTGCGGGAACCTGCCACTTGGGAGATAAACTCCAACTGATCTATGAAAACGATGTGCTCGCGCCGTTCGGAAAGAACGTAAATCATATCTCTAAACCACAAATGGAAAAGATCGAACAGACTGTCCAGGTGCTCGCCGAGTCCCGCCTTGAAGACTTGCTGTTGGGCGGTAACGAGGCTTGCGCCGCTTCGGCCGATCGACTCCTTCCCTAATTGTATCACTACATTTCTTATTTCTGCAAACCAATTCTCTGCCGCGAGCGCTTTGCATTCTTCCGGTCCCGGCGTGAGTTGAGCAGCGCAACGCGCGGCCGGAGTCGCCAGACCTTCTACAGCCAACTCGCTTAGAATCAATTCGGCCCCCATTGCGGTAAAAGGGACAAGCTGCACGCGCGAACGAATGGTCGGAAGCAGCGTCTGGGCATTTTCCGAAAGAAGGATGGCGACGGCAGGAGCCGGCGGTTCTTCCAGAAATTTGAGCAGACTGTTGGAAGCTTGCACGGTCATTTTATCGGCTTCGTCGATGATATAGACTTTTCGGCCGCTGGAACCCGAGCGATAAGAGAACATCTTTTGCAGCTCGCGGATCTGTTCGATTTTGATCGATGCGCCGTCCGGTCCGATGGCCTGCAAGTCGGGATGGTTTCCGTGCTCGACCTTACGGCAGCTCAAGCATTCGCCGCAGGCGTCGCCCAACTCCGTGCCGCGTTCGCACAGCAGCGCTTTGGCGAACGCGTCTGCCGCTTTGCGGCGCGCTCCGCCGCCGGGGCCGCTGAACAGGTAGGCGTGCGAGATTCGTTCACTGCGCAGGCTGCTGCCGAGCAGCCGCTTGGCTGTTTCCTGGCCGCTGATCGTTTGTAAAGACATGGTTTGGCTCCTTAAGGCGCTCGCCGTGTTCGAAATCGCTCAGCTCGTTTTCCTACGGAAAGCCGAAAGTCGCTCTTTCGAACACGGCTCGCTACGTATGTGGGGGAAGGGAGTAAAAACCGACCCTTGGTTTGGTTAAAAGAATGACGCCGCATAGCGGCGTCGAAGTACGAAATTAAAATAACAAGTTCATCAACAGACCGCGTACCTCGCCCAATTGTTCGAGCAGGTCGATCCGGCCTTCCTCGCTGGCGAGCAGTTCGTCGGCCATGACGAGCAGTTTGCCGTCGATCTCGTCGATCAGCTTGTAACGCTTGGTGCGACCGAGGCGGTCCCAGCCTTTGGTGTCTTTCATGCCGACGCCGCGGCGTACGGTGTCTTCAAGGAAACGCTTGACCATCGTGCGGTAAGCTTTCAGCTCGCGGATGGTCATGGAGCGTGCCAGGCGATCGCCTTGCTTGTTGATCTCCTGCATGCGGCGGCCGAGTTCGTCTTGGGTCGCTTGCGCCTCCTGGTTGCGGATCGTATCCGCGAAGCTGCGCTGCTCGACCGGACGAGCGCCGGTATCCGGCGTAATCGGCGTATTGTTTAAAGGGCGAAAGCCCGGATTGATTTTCATCCCTGATTCCTGCCTTCTTTATCCATAAAGACGAGCGGTCTCCCTGAGGAGACCGAACCCTTCTTCAGGCCGGCTGTCCGCCGGTAAAATGGGTCGTGCAAACGGTGACTGACCATTACCTTGTCAACGCTATCTGATTAAGAGTTGACAAGCTACTATGCACTTCGCTTATTTTTCGACGGACGGCAAGGCAGCTCGCTTGTTGTACGCCTCCTGATCAGGAAGCATACGGCTTAGAAATGCTCGAAACGGTCGACCGGAAGCACGAATACCGTCGCGCCGCCGACTTGTACTTCGACCGGAAGCGGCAGATAGGAATCTGTCGTTCCGCTCATTGGCGTAACCGGCGTCACAAGCTGCTCGCGTACTTTACAGCTGTTGCGAATCACGCTCATTACGGCTTCGACCTGGCTGTCATCCACGCCGATCAGAAAAGTCGTGTTCCCCGCTCGCAGGAAGCCGCCTGTACTTGCCAGCTTCGTTGCCCGGAAATTCGATTTAACCAGCTCGCCCGACAGTCGGTTGCTGTCTTTATCCTGCACGATCGCGATAATCAGTTTCATCCGTGGTCCCTCCCTTTCGATTGGCTGATTGTCCATACGGACAAAAAAAGCCGTGTGCCTTTTATTCGACGTCGATAGGTCAAATTCCTGCTTTTATGGAGGGCCTTAGAAAATAAGCTTTTCCAGCACTCCTTTTATATCGGCAAAAACAGCCTCTTCATTACGCGAAGCGTCAATCATGGTGAACTGTCCTTCATACTCGTCCTTCAACTTTAAATACCCCTCGCGAACCCGACGGTGAAAATCTTCAGCCTCCAGGTCCAAACGATTGATCTCACGATCCGCATGCTTCGCATGAATGCGCTGAAGGCCAACCTCCGGCGTTACGTCCAGGTAAATGTTCATGTTCGGCCAGTATTCGACGCCATCCACATTGATCGCGCGCTTATTGATGTCCAGCACCGCCTCACCCAATTCACGGCCATAGCCCTGATAACTGAGCGAGGACATCACGTACCGATCGCAGATCACGATCTTACCTTGTTCCAGCGCCGGAATGACCTTTTGCATCAGATGCTCCCGACGTGCTGCCGCATAGAGCAAACATTCGGTCAGACCGCTCATCGCGTTGTCGACATCCAGAATGACGCTGCGGATTTTTTCCGCCACTTGCACGCCACCCGGCTCGCGCGTTGAAATAAAATCCGCTCCGCGCTCGCGAAGATAGGTTTCGATCCGGCCGATCTGCGTCGTCTTGCCGCTTCCGTCCGGACCTTCCAGTACTATAAATTTACCCGAATGCTCCATGTTTGTTTACCGCCTTCTATCTTTTTTCTGCCGAGATTCAATCATTTCGTTCTTGGCTTGACGCTGCGGGGAACTCGTTTGTACGCGCAGCGTCTTTAATGAAGCATCCGACGCTCCCTGGAAGCGGGCGCCGGTGTCTCGAAGCCGAATCAGATGGGCCACGGCAGACTCGGTCATTCGCTCTCCCGCGTACACCAGGGGGATACCCGGCGGATAAGGAACGATCATCTCCGCCGCGATCCGTCCCGCCGCAGTCTCTGTAGGCACGGTCTCGTGAGCTGCCGATTGACGTAAATCGAACCCTACAGGCTCGGAGATTGCGGGCGGCATGTCCCGAGCAATCGACGATGCCGAAGCAAAATCTGCATTTTGTTCAAACGGCGATTGCTCTCGGATCTGCTGTTCCAGCGCGATATCCGTCTTTTTTTCCTCAGCCTCTTCCTGTAATTCTCGAAGTGCCGCAATCAATCTTACCGCATCATCCATCCCAGTCCCCGGGCCGAGCGCTAATACCGTCCGCCGCTCGTCGCTCATCTCCGCCACGCAGCCTGCATCCGCGATCCGCTGCTGAAGCTCGTAACCGCTCAACCGTTCTTCAACGTCTTCGACCGAAATCTTAAACGGATCTTGTTCCGAATAACGACTATCCATATTGCTGCTGATTGTTCGGCTGTTATCCTGATCCGACCGAATCGGCCGCACATAGCTGAACCGCGGCAGTTGTTCCAACTCCGTACGAATATAGGCCGCCGCCTCCAGTGCATCATTCCAGCCCTCTTCTCCTCGCTGCTCTGCCGCACTACGCGCCAGATCCAGCGAAGCCATGATCGGATATGACGGACTGGAACTTTGTACCATGGCTAGACGCTTGCGCAGCAGGTCGCGATCCAATCGTTCTCCCTGGACATGCAGCATTGCCCCCATCGTCATCGCGCCCAGCATTTTATGCGTAGATTGCACCACGCCGTCCGCTCCTTCCGCAAGCGCCGACGCCGGAAAAGCGGAATGAAGCCCGTAATGGGCCCCATGCGCTTCGTCTACCAGCAAAGGAACTTCGTAACGGTGGCACAGCCCGGACGTTTCGCGAATGCTGCGTCCCATCCCGTAGTAATTAGGTCGGGTTAGCAGCACTCCCTTGGCTTCGGGATAACGCTCCAACGCTTGTTCCAGCAAAGCTGTTCCCGGAAGCATCGCCAGTCCGCTCAACAATTCATGCTCGGGTGAGACGAACACCGCACGCGCTCCCGCCAACATCAAACCGTTTAACACGGACTTATGCACGTTGCGCTGTACGATCAAAATATCTCCAGGCTCCGAGCAAACGGTTAGAATCAACGCGAGATTGCCGACGGTGCTCCCACCAACCAGAAAAAAAGTCTCCTCTGCCCCGAAAAAAGCGGCCGCCTTCTCCTGAGCTTCCCGAATGACGCCTTCCGGATCGTGCAAATCGTCCGTTCCTTCGATCTCCGTCGCATCGATAGACAACACCTCGGCAAACCCGTAAGGTGCTTTTCCTTCTATATCCCGATAAAAGTTCCCGTCTTTGTGACCGGGCACATGAAAAGAAGCTTCCTGACGTGCAGCGTAACGCAGCAGTTCTGCATAAAGCGGAGCGTCCTTATGGTTCAAGTCCTTCATGCCGCGCCTCCTGTACCCTGCATTTTTCCTTATCTATTGTACCTGATTTAGTGCCGTCGCTGAACTACATTTTATATCCGGTTAGCAAGCGTGACTTTTCAACCTTCCGATTACTGGCAGTTTGCGTTATGATAATAGCAGCTTGATTCCCAATTTCGGGAATGCTTGATCTGGAAAAGGAAGGAAGGTCGGACATGCTGGAGCAACAGCGCGAGAACGGCAACGCCACGATCTATCAATATCAGCTCATACGTAAGTTTCATATCCCTCAGCTTTTGCTTTTGAGTTATTTACTAGTGCCCATTCCTGTCCTGCTTGTCGGAACCTTTTTATTCTCCTGGCATGCACTTTTCTATATGCCCGCTGCTTTTCTTATTGTTCTTTGGATTCATTTTGTCGTTTCTCATTCCGTCTTGCTAATTCGTGGTCCTATGTATCGAAAAAAATGGCGTTTGCGCTTCTCCGGCATCTGGTTCGGTTTCCTGCCTGACCACCATATGGGTTATTCCGTTCTTCAACAAGTTTTGCTGCAAAGCCTTTGGATCGGATTCGTCTTTATCGGAGTGCTCGTTGCCTGGCTCCCGCTGCCCTTCACGTTAGCGCTGTTGTTCTGGCATTTCTGGTTCATGGCGCCGCGGATGTCGATCCTGCTCAGCATGAGAGGCCAGAGCAAAGACGTTATGATCAAACTCAATCCGCAAGACGTCTCGTATTATGTCCAATGATTGATTTTTCCCCTATAATCAAAGAAAGACCGGGCCCGACTTTATTGTCGGTGTACCGGTCTTTTTATTAAACTTCCCAATTCTATGCGTTTTCCGTCTCCGCCGCCCTTAATTTTCCTTCGGGACCAGCACCGTCAAATAACTGCCTTCCAGTGATAAATGTACCGTCGTTCCGCCCTTTGCAAAAATGAGGATCGGATTCGGCTCTTCGAGGTTTTCCTGATCCGTTTTTTCGGTCCAGCCCCACGCTTTGATGGCATCCAAGTAAGCTTCCGGAATTTGGTCCAGGCTATCAAGTCCCGGTACCGAATAGCGTATATAGCTCATTTTCGTGTTATCGGCTGTCACTTCTGTTTTACTTGCTTCTTTAGGCACGGGAAAACTTTCTTCAATCGTTGCACCATCGTAGACTGCCCAAGATGAAGGCTCTTCCGATGAGCATCCCGTTAGAAGAAGAAGTGAAGTGCAGAATAGGCAAAAGGCAAAAGACATCACCTTCCGCTTCATATTCAATTCCCCCTTACATCGTTCTGCGCAATTCTGTGAAACCCCCATATAGTTCTTCTCTCCCGGTTCTAAATTCCCTGCTTAAAACCGAAAGTCCCCTAGAAAAACTGGTGATTGTTGTGCAGACTTTGACTTTTCCCTGGATTAAATAGCGATTAGGGCTGATTAATCCATTTCATCATTATACCGAGGATAGTTTGGGGAACGGTTACAAAAATGTTACCGAGGGAGCGTGAGCCGGTTTCGACCTGCGCTTCGTTGTGTTTTCCCCTTTTATTAGATAAATGCTACAGCGGTAAGGGGAAAATACAAAGGCGCTTCGGTTCGAAACCGACTCCCGCTCCAGGCAAGGGGGTGTGGAGAGGGCATCTCAAGCCCTGTTTGCTTGAGATATTGGGGGAAAACTTCAAAAGATGCGGCTTTGGTTAGCCAATGGAAAGAGGTAGCGGCGTTGCCGGCTACGGGGACAAGTCGGATAGGGAAAAGAAAAAGAAGAGGATAGAATTGGATGCAATTATTGTGATTTAACAAGATTGGAAAGGAATTTTATCTGATTCTTAGTCCCTGGTTTTTTATTATTTTATTTTTCTATAGGGATCGACGATTTTGGTGATGAAGGATTTCATGGCAACTTTGCCTATAGCGTTTGGCTTGAAAACCAAACGCACTTGCTTTATACATCTCAACCATGAGCACCGCAGCGACCTCCCACGTGTGTGTCGACTCCGAACATAAGAAAAAAAGCCTTCTCCGTTAAGAGAAGACTTCTTCGTTGGCTTGGCAGCTTCCTACTCTCCCGGGACCCTGCGGTCCAAGTACCATCGGCGTTAGAGGGCTTA
>NZ_KK073875.1:2480016-2964076 GCF_000585395.1 Saccharibacillus sacchari DSM 19268
TCAAGTCCGCTCGACTTGCATGTATTAGGCATGCCGCCAGCGTTCGTCCTGAGCCAGGATCAAACTCTCCATTAAGGTGGCGACCGAAGTCGCCGTTTAAAAGAAAGCACGATGTGCTCGTTTAAAACGTTGGCGATTCTTGACGAATCAAGAATCTTATATTCTCACGATGATCTTCATCATCGCGACTCACTTACTGTTCAGTTTTCAAGGAGCAAACCGTGTTTCTCGTTTCTGCCGTCCAGCGTTTCGCTCGCAGCAGCAACTCTTATATATTAGCACGTTCGTTTTCGTTTTGCAAGTCTTTTTTGAAATCTTTTTTTCAGCTTCGTTTGAAGCTTTCTTTTCGATCTCCTGTTGACTCGCTCACTTGTTCGAACCGCACCGGCGCTCTCTCAAGGCCGTTCCTAGAATATATCATGCGGGTATGCAGATAGCAAGCATTTTTTTAATAAAAACCGCTTTTTCATAAAAAAAGGCCCCTGATTGCTCAGGAAGCCTCATTATAGGGCTTTATAACACTTCAAGGATGAATAATTTGCGTTCCTGAATCAAGTTGATGATCTCTCCATTAATAGAAACAATCGGCCTTGTCGGCTGGTGAGCATCGGCATAAACGATCTCGCCCATCTTGCGGTTACTCAGCTTAACCCGAGTGCCGAGTGACAATTGCGTGGTGTGCTTGATCAAGGTACGTACAATCGCAGGGTCCAGCTTCCCGAAGGAATCCTGCTCCAATTGCTCGAGTACCAGGTAAGGCGACGTGGAGCCCTGATAGCGCCGATCAAGCGTCATCGCATGGAAGATGTCGGCTACGGCTACGATTTTCGCGTAGATGTGCAGTTTCTCTCCTGTTGATCCGAATGGGTATCCGCTACCGTCGACACGCTCATGATGCTGCAAAGCTGCCAGCAGAACGCCTTCTTGCAATGCCGTTGCATTTTTCAGGATTTGATAGCCGTACGTTGTATGGTTGTTCATCTCTGCTTTTTCTTCCGGACCGAGCTGATCGGGTTTATGCAGGATGTTCGGCGGAATTTTGACTTTGCCGATATCATGCAGCAGTCCGGCCAATGCGACTTGAATCCAGTTTTTCTGCGGAATATCGAGCCAGCGTGCAAGCATATATGAAGTCAGCGCACATAATACGGCGTGATGGTACACATAATCGTGCTTGTCCGGCATACGCGGAGTAAAGCCGAGAATACGGTATCCCTGAATCTGATCGATCAGTTTCTCCAGCTGTGCCCGCCATTGGAAAATCGGCATCTCCATGGCCAGTACAGAAGGAAATCCTGTTTTAATTAAAGCCACCAGTTGCTCGTATTCTTCGATAAAGCTTTGTTCCCTGCGACTAGGAACATTTCGGCCCGCTTCAATATTTTGAGTTGCGGAGGTCTTGCCATTTTGTTCTGAAGCTGTCTTCTCGCTGTCCCCTGCGACGCCCTGAAGCTCTACGTAGTCAATCATAAACGCTTGCAAAACCTCTAAATCTTTCGGGAGCAGTACTCTTCCTTTTTGAAAAAGTAGATTGCCTTTATCCGTATAAACATTGGCTACGATTCTTTTACCTGCTTCAAGCTCGCTCACGGGTGTACTCACCATGGCATTCCACCTCCTCTATTGCGGTCGTTCGGGTTTTCCGAATTGAATATTCGTCCTGACTACAGGCTTTTCCGCCTGCTGCGGATTCAGCGTGGCAGCCAGCAATATTCGTTTGCTTGTTGCCGTATACCGCTTGCTTACCAATTCGATTATATGCCGTGATACCAAGCGCAACAATACCAAAAATATCCGAAATCGGTCTTACGCCCAATCTTTTATCAAAAAGGAGGTTTTTACACAAAAAAGGAGGTTCCAAAGAACCTCCTTCCTGCATTTTTAACGATATCAATTATTCGGCGGACTCTTCATCGGTCTCAGGCGCGTTTTTCGTACCTTCATCCGAAGTCGTCGCTTCTGCTTGTCCTTCGACGAATTCGCCTTCAACCAATTCATCTTCATCGACTTCTTCGCTCTTATCGATCCGGCACACGGTCGCTACCGCTTCGTCTTCGCGAATATTGATCAATTTGACGCCTTGCGCATAACGACCCATCGAAGAAATGCCGTCCATGCTCGTACGAATCAGAGTGCCGCCATTTGTGATAATCATCAGATCCTCTTCCGATTTCACGACCTTCAAGCTGGCAACCGGTCCGTTTTTATCCGTGACGTTGATGGTTTTGATCCCTTTACCGCCACGGGTCTGAACCCGGTACTCGCTAATCGGCGTACGTTTACCATAACCTTTGCCGGTTACGATCAGTACTTCGCGGTCAGGCTTCACGACGTCCATGCCGATTACGATATCCTCGTCTTCGAGCGCAATACCTTTGACGCCGGTAGCGCCTCGTCCCATCGAACGAACATTGCTTTCTTTGAAACGAATCGACAGGCCCGAAGCCGTACCCATGATGATCTCCTGCTCGCCGTCCGTCAGCTTGGCTCCGATCAGCGAATCGTCTTCGCGCAGCGTGATCGCGATCAGACCGCCTTTGCGGATGTTGCCATAATCGGTCAGCGGCGTCTTTTTCACGATGCCCCGGCAAGTCGCGAAGAACAGGAAGCGGTCTTCTTTGAACTCGTTTACCGGTATAACGGCATTGATGGATTCGCCTTGCTCGATCTGGATCAAGTTGATAACGGGCGTTCCCCGTGCCGTACGGCTGAGTTCCGGAATTTCGTAAGCTTTGATCCGGTATACTTTGCCGCGGTCCGTAAAGAACAGCAGGTGATTATGGGAGTTGGTTGCGAAAAGATGCTCGACAAAGTCTTCGTCCTTCGTGCCCATGCCCATAACGCCGCGTCCACCGCGCTTCTGGCTGCGATAGGTGCTTGCAGGCAGACGCTTGATATAACCGGTGTGGGAAATGGTGATGACCACTTCTTCCTGCGGAATCAAGTCTTCGTCCAGAATGCTGTCTTCGCCGATCGTGATCTCCGAACGACGTTCGTCCGCATAACGCTCCTTGATATCGTTCAGCTCGTCGCTAATGATTTGAAGCAGCAGCGCCTCGTCGGCGAGAATCGCTTTGTATTCACTGATTCTGGCCAGCAGCTCATTGTACTCGGCTTCGATCTTCTCGCGTTCCAGACCGGTCAGGCGTTGCAGACGCATATCGAGAATGGCCTGGGTCTGCTCCTGGCTCAGCGAGAATCGCTCAGTCAGTTGTTCGCGCGCAGCATCAGCCGTTTGCGAACCGCGGATGATCGCGATCACCTCGTCCAGATGATCAAGCGCTTTGCGCAGACCTTCCAAAATATGAGCGCGGGCTTCGGCCTTTTTCAGGTCAAACTCGGTCCGGCGGCGTACGACTACTTTCTGGTGCTCCAGATAGTGGTACAGCACTTCTTTCAGATTGAGGGTCTTCGGCTCGTTGTTCACGATCGCCAGCATGTTCACGCCGAACGTCGACTGCATCGCCGTATGACGGTACAAGTTGTTCAGCACGACGCTCGGGTTCACGTCGCGACGAAGCTCGACCACGATACGCATACCGTTACGGTCGGATTCATCGCGCAGATCGGTAATGCCGTCCAGACGCTTCTCACGTACCAGTTCAGCAATCTTTTCTACCAGACGGGCTTTATTGACCTGGTAAGGAATCTCCGTTACGATAATTCGCGCTTTGTTGCCGAATTCTTCGATCTCGGCTTTGGCGCGCATCGTGATCGAACCGCGGCCCGTCTGATACGCTTGGCGAATGCCCGAACGTCCCAGGATATATCCGGCAGTCGGGAAGTCGGGTCCTTGAATATATTCCATCAAATCGAGCGGCGTGAGATCCGGGTCTTGGATCAGAGCCTGCACGCCATCGATGACTTCGCCCAGATTATGCGGGGGAATGTTCGTTGCCATACCCACCGCGATCCCCGATACGCCGTTGACCAACAAGTTCGGATAACGGGCCGGCAGCACGACAGGTTCGCGTTCTTCTCCATCATAGTTATCTTGAAAATCGATCGTTTCTTTGTTGATATCGCGCAGCATCTCCATAGCAAGCTTCGATAAACGAGCTTCCGTGTAACGCATTGCGGCCGCACCGTCACCGTCAACGGAACCGAAGTTGCCGTGACCATTAACAAGCATGTAGCGCATCGAAAAATCTTGCGCCATACGTACCATCGTTTCGTATACGGCAGAGTCACCGTGAGGGTGATACTTACCGATAACTTCGCCGACGATTCTCGCTGACTTTTTGTGGGGCTTATCCGGCGACATGCCCAGTTCCGACATTGCGTATAAGACGCGACGGTGAACCGGCTTCAATCCGTCCCGGACATCGGGCAGCGCGCGGCTGACGATAATACTCATTGCGTAGTCCATAAAGGATTCTTGCATCTCTACGCTTATATCCCGGTCTACGACCTGCGATTTTTGTTCTTCCGCCATGACGGCCTCCTTCTATCTTGGATACCACATCGGTACCTGCATAAGCATGAGGTTCATTCTTTTGATTGTATTTGAAAATAAATCTTGAAAACACCTTCCAAATGCCCGAAATCCGGGGCTTCCACATCCTTATTATTATACCATTAATCCAAACAAATGTCCGTATTTTATGGTGGAAAAGCGCCTTGAAACTAAAAAGAAAAGGCGAACCCGAAGCGGGCCGCCTCTTCTGAAAATCGTGCCCTTTCAGCGGAAACGAACTTTCGTTAAATATCCAGGTTTTTCACGTAACGCGCATGTTCGTTGATGAAGTCGCGGCGCGGTTCGACGTTGTCGCCCATCAGCGTATCGAACATCGTATCGGCAAGCATCGCGTCGCCGATCGAGACTTGCAGCATCGTGCGAGAATCCGGATCCATCGTCGTTTCCCACAGCTGTCCCGCGTTCATCTCGCCCAGGCCTTTATAGCGCTGCACGTTGACTTTCGCGCCTTCGCCGAAGCTTGCGATCATCTCGTCGCGTTCTTTTTCGCTGCCGGCATACAAAACCGTTTTGTTGCGTTCGACTTTGAATAACGGCGGCTGCGCGATATAGACGTAGCCCGCTTCAATGATCTGGCGCATGTAGCGATAGAAGAACGTCAGCAGCAGCGTGCGAATATGCGCGCCGTCGACGTCGGCATCGGTCATGATGACGACTTTGTGGTAACGGGCCTTCGAGATATCGAAGTCTTCCCCGATCCCTGTACCGATTGCGGTAATGATCGCGCGAATTTCCGTACTCGACAAAATGCGGTCCAAACGAGCCTTTTCCACGTTCAGGATCTTACCGCGAATCGGCAAGATCGCTTGGAAATGACGGTCGCGTCCTTGTTTGGCCGAACCGCCGGCGGAGTCCCCTTCGACGATATACATTTCGCAGAGCGAAGCATCCTTGGAGGAGCAGTCCGCCAGCTTGCCCGGCAAGGCACTAACTTCGAGCACGCTCTTGCGTCGAGTCAGTTCGCGTGCGCGCTTGGCAGCTTCGCGCGCTCTCGAAGCTTGCAGCGCTTTGTCGAGAATGCGACGAGCGGCAGCCGGATTCTCGTTCATGAAGTCCGTCAGCTTTTCCGAGAACAGGGACTCGACGATGCCGCGAACTTCGCTGTTGCCCAGCTTGGTCTTCGTCTGACCTTCGAATTGCGGTTCCGGGATTTTGACCGAAATGATCGCCGTTAATCCTTCGCGCACGTCGTCGCCCGTCAGATTGCCGTTCGCATCCTTGATCACACCCGCTTTTCGAGCGTAATCGTTGATGATCCGAGTCAAAGCGCTCTTGAAGCCCGATTCGTGCGTACCGCCTTCGTGCGTATGGATATTATTCGCGAACGAATAAATATTTTCGTTGTAGCCGTCGTTGTACTGGATCGCGATCTCGACAGCGATCATATCGCGCTGTCCTTCCACGTAGATCGGTTGTTCTTGAATCACTTCTTTGTTCTCGTTCAGGAACGCGACATATTCGCTGATTCCGCCTTCGTAGTGGAACGAGGAATTTTCACCCGTACGCTCATCCAGCAACGAGAGCGTGATCCCTTTGTTCAAGAAAGCCAGCTCGCGAATTCTTTTCAGCAACGTCGGATAGATAAAGACCGTCGTTTCCGTGAAAATCTGCGGGTCCGGTTGGAAAGTCGTCGTCGTGCCGGTATCTTCCTCGTCCGTCTCGCCGATAATGCGCAGATCGTATTGAGGGGCTCCGTAACGATACTCCTGTTCGTAGATCTTGCCATCGCGTCTGACCTTGACGACAACCTTTTCCGACAGCGCGTTGACGACGGATACGCCGACGCCGTGCAGGCCGCCGGAAACTTTATATCCGCCGCCGCCGAATTTGCCGCCTGCATGCAGAACGGTCATAACGACTTCAAGGGCGGGACGCTTCAGCTTCGGATGTTCGCCAACCGGGATGCCCCGGCCGTTATCGATCACCGTAACGCTGTTGTTCTCGTGCACGATTACCTGAATATGATCGCAGTAGCCGGCGAGCGCTTCGTCGATACTGTTGTCCACGACTTCCCACACCAAGTGGTGAAGGCCTCTTTCGCTTGTGGAACCGATGTACATACCCGGCCGTTTGCGTACCGCTTCAAGTCCTTCGAGAACCTGTATCTGACTGGCATCATATGATTGTTGATCCATTGACATGCTTCGTTCACCCACTCCTGTAAGTTGTGAAATTGTGAGAAAAGAATACGAAACGCCCGCTCCCGGAGCTAAAATCAGCTACAGCGGGAAGGGCGGCGTATCCATGCGTTGACTGCGCTCGATATGAAAATTTCGCTTGGCTTGCAAGAGCAAATCCTCAGAATCGATTCAGTCGACGCAATCGAAAAAGGAATCGCTATAAACCGGACGATCCGGCGTTATAGGCCCGACACGAAAGACTTCGAACGCTTTTTGAGCGTTGCGGAAGAGATCGGCGAGTAATAAACGACAGACTTGGTAACGACGATCGACTTGGCTTCCTCTTCGCCGATTGTTTCCACCACTTTGTTTTCTTTCGCGGCGTTGACAAACTGCTTGGAGATGCGCGAAGACTTTTCGATCGAAACGTCGAAGATGGCGACCAGTTCCGAAGAACGGATGATTTTCTCGCCGCCGAGATGGATATACATAAGAACTCGAAGCCTCCTTGAGAACGCCTTTAGGATTCGACATGCCCTTCGCTGACCTGATAAATATGTGCGCCCTGCAGCTTCTCCGCATGAATCGTTTCGATTCCCGTTGCGGTAATGAAAGTCTGCACCCGGCTCTGGAACGTCTCGATCAGCTGGGTCTGTCGGTACGGATCGAGTTCGGACAATACGTCGTCGAGCAGAAGGATCGGATATTCGCCGATTTCTTCATGGATAAGTTCGATCTCTGCCAGTTTCAGCGAGAGCGCAGTCGTTCGCTGTTGACCTTGAGAACCGAAGTTATGCACCTCTTTTTCGTTGATGAAAAAGCTGAGGTCGTCCCGATGGGGCCCGGCAAGGGTCGTTCCCCGACGGATTTCCTGTTCGCGCACTTGTGATAATTTTATCATAAATTGTTCCAATAAGACAGCTTCATCTTCCTCCTCGGCTTCGCCGAACGAAGGGACATAACGCAGAACGAGCTGTTCCTTGCCGCCAGTTATCCCCTTGTGGATATCTTCTGCCCAGACTTGGAGCTTGCGGATAAATCGCTTGCGGCGTCGCACGATATTAGCTCCGTGCTCGGCCAATTGTTCATTCCAAATTTCCATCATGACCGGGTCCGGCGTTTTACCGTACGATTGCTTCAGCATGTTGTTGCGTTGCAGCAGAACTTTTTGATACTGCTGGAGGTGGAACAGATAACTCGGCTGAACCTGACCGATCTCCATATCGAGAAAACGCCGACGGATGCCCGGCGTGCCTTTGACGATCTCTAAATCTTCGGGAGCGAACATCACCGCGTTCAGCGTGCCGATAAAGTCGCTCAGCTTACGCTGCTCCAGGCCGTTGATCTTCGCTTTTTTTCCTTTGGGCGAAAGAGAGAGTTCGAGGTGGACGTTCCCGTATTTTTTCTCTACATGACAGCTTGCATAAGCGGCATCTTGGCCGAATGCGATCAGCTCGCGATCTTTGGACGTACGGTGCGATTTGGTCAGTGCGAGAACAAACAAGGACTCCAGCATATTCGTTTTCCCCTGGGCGTTCCGGCCGATCATCAGGTTCACGCTGCCGAAGTTTTCCAGTTTCAATTCGTCATAGTTGCGGTAATTTTTGAGTGCGATGTCTCTAACTTGCACGTGATTTCAATGCCTCCTGTGCGCCCGCCGCAAAATGAAGACGAGGCCGCATTTGCATCCTGCAAAGCCGCCCCGTCTGCTGTGGATTGTGGATAACCCGCTTTTTGCGGATGGTGTACGCTGCTCGTATTTGCCGCCGCCAAGCGAGGAAAACCCTTAGGCTTCCCGGATGACTTTGTAGGTGCCTTCGCCGTCGACTTCGACGGTATCGCCCGGATATAGTTTGCGGCCGCGGCGCTCTTCGCTTTCGCCGTTGACCTTGATCAAGCCTTCGGCGATCAGCATTTTGGCGCTGCCTCCGGTGGAGATGCAGTCGGCAAGTTTCAAAAAGGTATCCAGCTTGATGTATTCGGTTCGGATGGAGACTTCATTCATCGGTTTTATCTTCCTTTCGGGGGAGGTCCTGAGGAAAAGGCTCTGCGGCTGCGGGGAAGTTCCGTTACGATCGCTGTTTCCCTCGGGAAGAAGGATTGGATTTTAAAGTGGAATCTTCCCGAGGTCAAAGGCGATACATAGCATATGCTTCCGAAGTGCATTTCTTCGAAATGCTTCAGCTTCTTCACTGGAACTTCCCCTGCGCCTTCGGCCTTTTCTTCAGGACTGGGTATCTGTATTTTAGAGATCAGTTCGTCGTGCGGTAAGGCAGGATGATGTAGAGGCTGTTGCTCTCGTCGGTCGGTTCGATGATGATCGGGCTCATGACGCCGGTGAAGCGGATTGTCAGCTGTTCGCTTTCGATGACTTTTAGGACGTCGAGCATGTATTTGGAGTTGAATGACAGGCGAAGTTGTTCGCCTTCGAATTCGGCTAACTGAATTTCTTCTTGCACGCGGCCCAGTTCGGTCGAGCTGGACGAGATTTCGATGCCGCCTTGTTCCAACGTCTGCATGCGAACGATGTTCGTTTTTTCTTCGCGGGACAACAGGTAGGCGCGGTCGATCGACTCGCTCAGGTTTTTGGTGTCGAGCAGAAGTCTTGTTTTGTGGCTCGACGGAATGATTTTCGACGTGTCCGGGTACAGGCCGTCCAGGATGCGCGAGTAGAACAAGACGCGATCGACTTTGAACAGGACCTGGTTGTCGGCTACGACGATATCGACCAAAGTGTTTTGATCCGGAATGATTTTGCTCAGTTCGTTCAGCGTTTTGCCGGAAATGACGATGTTGTTGAACTCGAGCTCTTCTGCGCCTTCGAGTCGAACGGTACGCGTCGCCAGGCGGTGACGGTCGGTTGCGACGAATTTGAGCTGTCCTTCTTTCAAACTCCACATCACGCCGGTCAGAATCGGAGTCGTCTCCTGGGTCGAAATGGAGAACACCGTTTGGCGGATCATATGACGCAGCAGATCGCCGGGTACGGAAAGCACGCGGTTTTCTTCAATGCTCGGCAGTACCGGGAATTCTTCAGGATCCAAACCTACGAGCTGAATATCGGTTGCGCCCGCACGGATAAAGGTCTGAAACCCGCTCCCTACTTCCATCTCGATTTCCGAGGTTGGAAGTTTTTTGATGATTTCCACGAAAAACTTGGCCGGAAGCACGACGCTGCCCACTTTTTCTACGGTCACAACGGTTTTATTGCCTTCTTCTGCCGGAATGAAGGATTGGATCGAAATGTCCGTATCGCTCGCTGTTAACGTTACGCCGTGATAGGCCACGTCGAATTTGATCCCGCCGAGAATCGGAATCGTGGTTCGGCTGGAAATGGCTTTGGACACATGTTGAATAGCTTCGCTGAGGTGGGATTTGGAAATGCTGATTTTCATCTCGTCACTCCTGTAATAGATAATATATTCTTTAAGATCTTTATAGTAAAAGTAGTAGGGGCACTGAATATGTGGATAAACTGAGAAAAGACCCGAAAAACATAACAAACTAAGCCTATCCACATGTGTATAAGTTGTGCATAGGCTTTTTGTTTATTCAGGAAGGATTTTTTATTTTCTCAGTCAGGCTGTGGACAACTTTCGAGAGTTCTTGGTCCACTTTCAACGAGTGCGTGATCTTTTCATGCGCGTGAATGACCGTCGTATGGTCGCGTCCGCCGAATGCTTCGCCGATCTTGGGCAGCGAGTAGTCGGTCAGTTCGCGAGAGAGATACATGGCGACTTGGCGCGGGAAAGCAATGGCTTTCGTCCGTTTTCTCGCTTTAAAATCTTCCATTTTCAAATTATAGTACTCGCCGACCCGCTGCTGGATGTCCTGGATCGTGATGATCCGCGGCCGGCTGGACGGAATAATGTCCTTCAGCGCTTCGGCTGCCAGATGGGCGGTCACGTCCTGATTGGTCAACGACGAATAAGCCACAACGCGAATCAGCGCGCCTTCAAGCTCGCGAATGTTGGTATCGATCTGATTCGCAATGTACATCATCGCTTCATTCGGCACGTCAAGCTTCTCCGCACGTGCTTTTTTCCGCAAAATCGCGATCCGCGTTTCCAAATCCGGCGGCTGGATGTCGGTAATCAATCCCCATTCGAACCTCGAACGCAGACGTTCTTCCAGGGTCGGGATCTCCTTCGGAGGCCGGTCGCTGGAAATAATGATCTGTTTGCTCTCCTCATGCAGCGCATTGAACGTATGGAAGAACTCTTCTTGCGTCGACTCTTTTCCCGCAATGAACTGAATATCGTCGATCAGCAGAATATCGATATTGCGATACTTATTCCGGAAGCTTTCGCCGCGGTTGTCGCGGATCGAGTTGATGAACTCGTTCGTAAACTTCTCCGAAGAGATATAAACGACGCGGCTGCTCGGATTATGCTGCAAAATGTAGTGGCCGATCGCGTGCATCAAGTGTGTTTTTCCGAGCCCTACTCCCCCGTACAGAAACAAAGGGTTGTAGGCTTTTGCCGGCGCCTCGGCGACGGCGAGCGATGCCGCATGCGCGAAACGGTTACCCGAGCCGATGACGAACGTGTCGAACGTGTATTTGGGATTGAGCATATTGGCGTTCGCTTCGACGTTAACTTGAACCGGAGCAGGCGGCGGAGTCGATTGTTTTTGAAGCGACTCTTCTTCGTGTCCGGGTTCTTCAATGACAAATTTAACCGTGACGCTGCGTCCGAGGACGTCAAAAGCGACCTGCGCCACCAGTTTGGTATATCGGCTTTCCAACCATTCCACGGCAAAAGTCGTCGGCGCCGATACGGTCAGCGCTCCGTTGGTGAGGTGAATGACCTGTGTGGCTTTGAACCAGGTATCGAAGCTGGGTTTGCTCAGCTTCGTTTGGATGATCGATAGAATTTGTTGCCACAATTGAGCGGTATGGCTGTCCACAAACTGTCACTCCTTTAAAAATCGTACGATGTGGCTTGAGCCGGAGCGTCCGCCGAGAGTTTTCGGGATTGCAGGTTGTCTTCAAACGACTCATTCGAATCTGATTCTTCACTTCCGCCGCCGCGCCCACTCAGGCCGGAAGCCGATCAAGAAGCGGAGCTCGCGAAACGAGGAGCGTAACGAAGACGAAACCCAGGGAAGCCGAGAGAGGTTATCCCCACGATCCATAATTATGGGAACAAAAAAAGAAGGATAAACAGGACTTGTTCACAACGTTATCCACAGACTGTTGATAATATAGAGGCTAAAACCGAATATTCACACCGAAAAGTAATCTAATCATAGCAAAAGAAGCCGTTCATTTCAACGGTTCATGCTATTTTATCCACAAAACCAATACCTTGTGCATAAAACATATCCACACCACTAGATATTGTTCATAACGTGTTTAAAATTGACCTGTGAATAAAATAGCTCTCCAAAAATATACACAGGCCAAAAGGCAATACGGTGGAAAAGTGGGTTACGCAAAAACGTGTCTTTCGCAAGGTTGCCAGGTTGGGTGAAAAACGAGACTGTGGATAACCTTGAGAACATCCAAAACCCGAATTCGAATCCCCGATTGCGAAAAACCCGAAGTTCGAGAGGGTGAAGGTCGAGGTGAAGGATCGAAAAAAGGACAACGCCGAAAAAGAGGGAGCAACGAATAATCACGATTTTCAAAAAGGGGAAGAGGAAGCAAATCATTCGGGCCCGCGAATAGGCCGAGCCGTTCTTGGATCGCCAGCGAATGTATTCCGGCGCTGGCCGGCAATCGAGCGCAGTCCAGCGCGATCCGGCAGACTTCATTTGTTTAAAAGGCCGGAACGGCGCCATTTCCAGCCGGTTCAAACCAAGTTAGCAATACGAGGAATATTGCTTGCGAAATTGCCTTTCCTTATATATAAGCATTCCAAGCCTGTTTTTTTCGTTAAAAAAGAGGGAGGATTACGAAGAAGTTTACTTGACTTTGCTGGAAACGCATGATTAAATGATAAAAGGCATGTTCTGCGAGAAGAAGAACGAATGTGTGTAATTATATTGGTTTAGCATATTGCAAAACCTGTACTACCCGTAAAAGGAGGTGCTATTGTAATGGGTCCTACTTTCAAACCTAACACCCGCAAGCGCAAAAAGGTGCACGGATTCCGTAAAAGAATGAGCACGAAAAACGGCCGCAAGGTGCTGGCTGCTCGTCGTCTCAAAGGCAGAAAAGTGCTGAGCGCGTAAGCTTGGGCACATGAGCGAAGACCACCTGGAGGTGGTCTTTTTTCTTAATAAAGGGGACGCGAGAAAAGGTGCAAAAAAAGCTACGATTACGGAACCGTGCCGAGTTTACCCGCGTATACCGTCACGGCAAGTCTTTCGCGAACCGGCAGCTGGTCCTGTATTGGTTTCACAAACGGGATGTCGATCAGTTTCGCATGGGCGTGTCGGTCAGTAAAAAGGTAGGCAATGCGGTTGTCCGCAACCGGATACGCCGTTTAATGAAGGAAATCGTTAGGCATCATGCCGACGAAATCGCGGATCATGTCGATCTCGTGTTCATTATTCGAAAAGGCGCAGTCGACATGGATTACAAGGAGTTGGAGAAGAGCGTGCTGCACGTGCTTCGCAAATCCTTATTGCTCAAGCGTAAAGGTCGGCAAGACCGGCCGGGGGAGACCTCGAAGTGAAGCGCTTTTTTGCGTTTCAAATGAAGGGCTAATTATGGTATGATTTTCACAACTGCAAGCGGTTTGCCCGATGCGGGAGGAAGTCCTGCGGGAGTGCAGGTACATGAAGGTTAAGAGAGGGGTTATCTAGTGTCTCATTTGTTCAAACGCAGAGGCAAGTGGGTGATGGTTATCGCCGCTGTTCTGCTGATTGCCGTCCTTGCGGGCTGTACGCCGGCCACAACGCTGCATACGACGGAAGACTTGAAAAACAGCGGCAGCTTCTGGCAGAGTAACGTCGTCTACTGGTTTGCGCTGGCGCTTGATTCGTTCGCGGAATGGTTCGGCGGCGAATACGGCCTGGCCGTCCTGCTGCTCGTACTCATCGTGCGTACGCTGATCCTGCCACTGACAATCAAATCCGTCAAGAGCTCGAAAGCCATGCAGGCGATCCAACCGGAAATGCAGAAGCTGAGAGAACAATTCAAGGACGATCCGCAACGCATGCAGCAGGAGCAAATGCGCCTGTTCCAAGAGAACAAGGTGAATCCGGCCGCAGGCTGTCTGCCTTTGATTATTCAGATGCCGATCTTTATCGCGCTGTATAATGCGATCATTTATAACAGTGACTTGGCGCAACATTCCTTCCTCTGGATGGAACTTGGCAAACCAGACATTCCGTTGACGTTGTTTGCGGCAGCTACGACGTTCTTGCAAACCTGGTTGATGATGCGTCAAAACCCGGCGCAACAACAAGGACCGATGAAGTTCATGTTGTTCGTTTATCCGGTACTGATCTTCTTCATGGGTTATCAATTCCCGTCCGCCCTCCCGCTCTACTGGGCAATGAGTAACGTATACACGATCGTGCAAAACTTCTTCCTGTACCGCAACAAAGATTCGAAAGCAGCAGCGGTTATCGCTCAACAAGGCGGAGCAAAGCCTGCTGGCAAAACTAGCACTTCCGGCGGCGGCGTAAGCTTGTCCAAAGGCGCGGGCCCGGTATCGAGCCGCAAAAAGAAAAAGAAAAAACGTTAAGTTTACAAAGATCGAAGATAGCTGAATAACGAGCGTGTGCAAAAGACGAAGCGTAACATGAGGGGGCGCGGATTCGATGACGAGCAAAGTGACGGCTGTAGGAAAAACGGTAGATGAAGCCATCTCGCTGGGACTTGGGCAGCTTGGCGTAACGAGGGATCAGGTTGAAGTGAATGTGCTGGAGCACCCTTCAAAAAAATTCCTTGGTTTGTTCGGTGGGCGCAATGCCAAAGTCGAGCTGTCATTGGTTCGTTCTGGCCGTGTTCCGACAGAGACGGAACCTCAGGTTGCTCCGATTGTCGAAGCCGAGGATAACCGGTCTGCAACTACTCGACTGGAGAGCCCGAATTCTGCGGCACCCGGTCCCATGAAAGCCGATGCTTCGGCGCCTACGGAATCCACTCCGAGACGCGAGCAGCCTAATCCGGTCGTGATTGCGCCGAATGAAGCCGACTTGTCCTCCGACGACGCAACAGGCGTTCGCCCGATGGAGCGTTATCATGAGGCGGCCGACTTCATTCGCGAGGTTGCCGGAGCCATGGGGCTCGATGTGGAGGTCGACGTCCGGAAAAATCGGGACGGCGGTCTGCTGGATATTTCGGGTCCCGAGTTGGGCATGCTGATCGGAAGACGGGGCCAGACGTTGGATGCTCTTCAACTACTTGCCGGCGTCGTCGCGAATAAAGGGTCCGATAAGTTTGTAAGACTGACGCTGGATGCGGAAAACTTCCGTCGTCGTCGAGCAAAAACGTTGGAAGACCTGGCTGATCGTTTGGCGGAACGCGTCGTTCGAACCCGTAAGGAAGTCGTGTTGGAACCGATGCCTCCGCAGGAGCGCAAGGTCATTCACGCCCGGTTGCAAAACCATCCTGAAGTCGATACGGGAAGCCGTGGCGAAGAACCGAATCGCCGCGTCGTCATCACGCTCAAATAACGGCGAGCATTCAGGTGAGCGCCCTCTTTGCCCATGCGGCGGAGAGGGCCTCTGCCGTTTGCGCGATAAGCCGCACTATTAAATTTGAAATTGAAAGAAACGGGGAATCGAAGCTTGCGGTCCATTGACCGAAGCCTCCCGTTTTTTCTTGTATATAAGACAGGCAAAAGACAGGCTTGGAAAGAGAGGCATATGGGATGATTAGCGATACAATTGCGGCTATTTCTACAGCGGTGGGGGAAGGCGGGATTGCCGTGATCCGCGTCAGCGGGCCGGAAGCAGTCGGCGAAGTAAGCCGATTGTTCCGGGGCGCTACCCCGCTGACGGAAGTGCCAACGCATACCGTACATTACGGATTCATTATCGATCCGGAAACAAAAGAAAAAATGGAAGAAGTTCTGGTTACGCTCATGCTGGCACCCAAGTCGTTTACCACAGAGGATGTCGTGGAGATTAGCGCGCACGGCGGCGTCGTATCCGTTCGCCGAATCATGGAGCTGCTGCTCAAGCAGCGTATCCGCCTAGCGGAACCGGGCGAGTTCACGAAGCGCGCCTTTTTGAACGGACGCATCGATCTGTCGCAGGCGGAAGGCGTGATCGATTTGATCCGTTCGAAGTCCGACAAAGCTTTTTCCGTCGCGTTCAAACAGGTCGAAGGCGATCTGTCCCGCCGGATTCAGGAACTGCGGCAGACATTGATCGAGACGTTGGCGCATATTGAGGTGAATATCGATTATCCCGAGCATGACGTGGAATCAATGACTTCGCTGTTTATTCAAGAGAAATGCGGCTCGGTGCTGACGGAGATCGAACGCTTGCTCCACACGTCGAATCAGGGCAAAATCCTGCGCGAAGGCATCACCACCGCCATCGTCGGGCGTCCCAATGTCGGGAAATCTTCGCTGCTCAATGCACTGTCCGGTCAAAACCGCGCGATCGTCACCGATATTCCCGGCACGACCCGCGACGTTATCGAGGAATTCATCACCATCAACAATATCCCGCTCAAGCTGCTCGATACCGCCGGTATTCGCGAGACGCTGGACGTCGTTGAAAAAATCGGTGTCGAACGTTCCCGTACCGCGCTGAACGAAGCCGATCTGATCCTGCTCGTGCTGAACAACGGCGACGAGTTAAACGAAGAAGAACAACAGTTGATGGAACAGATCAGCGGTCGTCAATCGATCGTGATCCTGAACAAAATGGATCTGCCGCAAAAAGTCGAAACGGAAAAAGTTCGTCAGTTCTACAAAGAAGAGCTGATTGTGCCGATGACCGTTAAAGAGGGAGAAGGCGTCGACCGACTCGAAGAAGCGATCTCTGCTCTATTCTTCGCCGGTAAGATCGAAAGCGCCGACCTGACCTATGTATCCAACGTTCGCCATATCGCGCTGCTGCACCAAACGAAGCGCTCGTTAATTGATGCCATCGAAGCAGCCGAAATGTTCGTCCCGATCGACATGATCCAGATCGATGTCCGCTTGGCTTGGGAACAACTCGGCGAGATCGTAGGTGACACCGCCCAAGACTCGTTGATCGATCAGATTTTCTCGCAGTTCTGTCTGGGCAAGTAACGTCGATCGACTATTCTATTCAGCCTCATATCGTCCCTATATAGATGAAGCAATTTTTCAGGACTCCTATCCTGAAGCTTCCCCAATCCTGTTATTGCTTTTAAAAAGCGATGTTCAAACGAACAAAGCAGCCCTTTTCTTTTACAAAAACCAAAGCGAAGCCATTGAACGACCAAGCGCAGTATCCTGAAGAAGCGCAGCGCTCGCCTCTGTTTTCGGAATGCCCCCTTAGCCCTACTTCCAATCAGGCATTCCGAAAACAGCACGCGATCGTAAGGATACTGCGCGACGCGGAGTTCATACCCGGCGACGCCCCCACAATCAGGAGGATCAACATGACATACACAGGCGGAGAATTCGACGTCATTGTCGTCGGCGCCGGACATGCCGGCGTCGAGTCGGCATTGGCCGCGGCCCGGATGGGCTGCAAAACATTGATGGTTACCATCAACCTCGACATGGTCGCGTTCATGCCCTGCAACCCGTCGATCGGCGGCCCGGCAAAAGGACACGTCGTGCGCGAAATTGATGCGCTCGGCGGCGAAATGGGACGCAATATCGACAAGACCTTTATCCAGATGCGGATGCTGAACACGGGCAAAGGCCCGGCCGTTCACGCGCTGCGCGCGCAAGCGGACAAATTCTCGTATCAACAAACGATGAAAGAAACGATGGAAAAAGAACCGAACCTGACGATGCGCCAAGGCATGGTCGAAGAACTGATTGTCGAAGACGGTAAATGCGTAGGCGTTGTGACTAAAACAGGCACGCGCTACATGGCCAAATCGGTTGTTATCACCACGGGCACTTACCTGCGCGGCAAGATTATCATGGGCGAGCTGACGTACGAGAGCGGCCCGAACAACCAACAGCCGTCCGTTCGCCTTTCGGAAAACCTACGCGAACTGGGCTTCCAACTGGTTCGTTTCAAAACCGGTACGCCTCCGCGCGTGCACAAAGATACGATCGACTTCTCGAAAACGGAAATCCAACCGGGCGATGATAAACCGAAGTTCTTTTCCTATGAAACGAAAGGTTCGAGCAACGAGCAGCTGCCTTGCTGGCTGACCTATACGTCGCCGGAAACGCACCAGATCATCAACGACAACTTGCACCGCGCTCCGATGTTCTCGGGTCTCATCGAAGGTACGGGGCCGCGCTACTGTCCGTCTATTGAGGACAAAGTAGTGCGCTTCAGCGACAAATCGAAACACCAGATTTTCTTGGAGCCGGAAGGCAAAAATACGTCCGAGTATTATGTACAAGGACTATCGACAAGCCTGCCGGAAGACGTACAGTTGAGTATGCTGCGCACGATCGCCGGTATGGAAAAAGTCGAAATCATGCGTAACGGTTATGCGATCGAATACGACGCTATGGTTCCGACGCAACTATGGCCGACGCTCGAAACAAAGCTGCTGCCAGGTCTGTTTACGGCCGGACAAATCAACGGAACATCGGGCTATGAAGAAGCGGCGGGCCAAGGCATCATGGCGGGGATCAACGCGGCGCGCAAAGCGCAAGGCCGCGAAGGCGTCGTGCTGGATCGTTCGCAAGGCTACATCGGCGTTCTGATCGACGATCTCGTTACGAAAGGCACCAACGAACCGTACCGCCTGCTGACTTCGCGCGCGGAATATCGGTTGCTGCTCCGTCATGACAACGCCGATCTGCGTCTGACGCCTATCGGTCATGAGATCGGACTGATTGGTGACGAGCGTTACGACGTTTTCCTGGACAAAAAGGCCAAAGTCGAAGCGGAGATCAAACGTCTGGGCAAAGCGAAGGTTCATCCGGATCAAGTGAATCCGATGCTGGCGCGTCTGGACTCGGCAGCAATCAACAACGGCTCCGATCTGCTGACGATTCTGCGTCGTCCGGAAGTCTCGTACGCCGATATTCAAGACATCGTCCCGACGGAGATCGAACTGGATGAAGAAATGAAGGAACAAGTCGAGATCCAAGTGAAGTATGCAGGTTACATCGAGAAGCAGCTTGCGCATGTGGAACGACTGAAAAAGATGGAACAGAAGAAGCTGCCTGAAGACCTGGCTTACAATGAAGTTCGCGGCCTGGCCATGGAAGCGAAGCAAAAGCTTTCTTCGATTCGACCGCTGTCGATCGGACAAGCATCGCGCATTTCGGGCGTCACGCCCGCCGATATTTCGATTCTGCTCGTTTACCTGGAACAGTATAACCGGGTAGCGGCTGCACGGGGGTAAGCATGGACGATATTCAACAACGTTTTAGCGATCGATTGAAGGAAAAAGGCATTGAATTGAACGAGCAGCAGCTTGAGCAGTTCGAGACGTATTACAAGCTGTTGGTCGAGTGGAACGAGAAGATGAATCTCACCGGCATTACCGATCGCGAACAGGTGTATGAAAAACACTTTTACGATTCGCTGACGCTAGCTTTTTACGTGGATATGAAAAAAGTAACCAGCCTCGCCGATATCGGTTCGGGCGCAGGCTTCCCGGGGGTACCGCTGAAGATTGCTTTCCCGCATCTGAAGCTGTGCATTATCGACTCGCTCAACAAACGCATCACGTTCCTCAAAGCGGTCTCGGACGGAATCGGGCTGAAAGGCGCCGAGTTCCTGCACGGCCGCGCCGAGGAGTGGGGACACAAGCGCGGCTACCGCGATTCGTTCGACCTCGTTACCGCGCGTGCCGTGGCACGTCTTGCCGTGCTGAATGAATTTTGTTTGCCGTTTGTCAAAAAGGATGGCATCTTTGCCGCAATGAAAGGAACCGACCCTACGGAAGAAATTGCCGATTCGCAAAAGAGCCTGCGCGAGCTGCGCGGGGAAATCACGAATGTGGACGCGTTCCGGTTGCCGTTCGACGATTCGGACCGTCATATCATCCGCGTGCTGAAATTTGCGATTACCCCTTACAAGTATCCGCGCACGCCGGGACTTCCGATGAAGAAACCCTTGGTATAATTGTGTTTCACGTGGAACAGACTTCGGCATGATCCACGGAATGTTCCAAAACGTCGCCTTCGGGCGGCGTTTTTTTGTCCGAATCAAGCTCGAATCAGGATTGGACGAAAAGAATCCCAGGGGATTTCAGGATAGGATTCAGATGGGAAAAGTGATAAACTGAAGTTGTCTGCCTACAGACTTTTTTGAGTTTAACAAATAGAGAATCCTATTAAGTTTCCGTTAAAAAGGATGTCGATCGCACCTCGTGTCGGCGAGATCATTGTATGAAGTCCTGTTGCAAACGGTTGAAAGAACAGGTTTGGCAGATGGCGGCTAAAGCGGAATATGACGGTTGTCCGAAGATGCGGGGGGAACGCAGCGGCACCGAAGCTTCACCGGTATCTTGCGAAATCGGGAGTTGAAATTTCTTGAGAAGAACGGCGTATGGCCGACTTCCCGGAATAGGTGGTCATGTTCGGAATGAAAGAGCAATTTTCCAAATTATTCGGGCTGACGGAGCGTTCGGCCACAGACGAGGTCAAGCAGATTCCGGTAGGCGATATCGTCGGCAGTCCTTATCAGCCGCGAACGATCTTCGATGAAGAAAAGATCGAGGAGTTGTGCCAAACGATTCGAACGCACGGGATCATTCAACCGATCGTGGTTCGTCTTCGCGGCGGCAAACACGAGATTATCGCGGGTGAGCGTCGCTGGCGTGCGGTGCGTAAGTTGGGACTTCCCACGATACCCGCGATTGTCCGCGAGTTCAATGATTCGCAGACCGCTTCGATTGCGTTGATTGAGAACTTGCAGCGCGAAGGCCTGACGGCTATCGAAGAAGCGATTGCTTACGAGAAGCTGATCGAGCTGCATCAATTGACGCAGGAAAGCCTGGCTCAACGGCTGGGCAAAAGCCAGTCGACGATTGCCAATAAGCTTCGTCTGCTTCAGCTGCCGGAACCCGTAAAGTCGGCTCTGATGGAGCGCAAAATTACGGAGCGTCACGCGCGGGCTTTGTTATCGCTAGGCGGCGAAGAGCTTCAATTGCGCGTGCTCAAAGAAGTTGTCGAGAAAGAGCTGAACGTCAAACAGACGGAAGCGCGAGTTTCCTTTTACAAAGAAAAGGAAGCAGTAACGACCCAAAAGTCCAAGCGAGTCTCGTATACGAAAGACGTCCGGCTCGCACTGAATACGATTCGTCATTCCATCGATATGGTATCGGGTTCGGGGATGGATATTCAGACGACGGAAGCGGACCAGGGGGACCATTACGAGATCGTGATTCGGATTCCGAAGAAGTCCTGACGGAATCATCAAAAGCCAACCGAGGTGAATCCGATTGTCCAAAATTATTGCAATTGCCAACCAAAAGGGCGGCGTCGGTAAAACAACGACTTCCGTGAACCTGAGCGCAGGCCTGGCCAAGCTGGGGAAGCGCGTACTGCTGATCGACATCGACCCGCAGGGGAATACGACAAGCGGCGTCGGAATCAACAAGGCTGATGTGGGGCATTGCATTTATGACATTCTCATCAACGAAGTGCATCCGAAGGAAGTCATCGTGCCGACGCATATCGAAGGACTCGACGTCATTCCGGCGACGATCCAATTGGCAGGAGCCGAGATCGAACTGGTGCCGGTCGTCACGCGGGAGCTTCGGCTGAAAAAGAACATCCACCTGGTCAAAAAAGACTACGATTATATCCTCATCGATTGTCCGCCTTCCCTCGGCATTCTGACGATCAATTCGCTAACGGCTGCCGACTCGGTCATCATTCCGATCCAATGCGAGTATTACGCCTTGGAAGGGTTGAGCCAACTGCTGAACACGGTGCGCCTCGTACAGAAACATCTCAACACCGAGCTTCAGATCGAAGGCGTACTGCTGACGATGCTGGACGCGCGCACGAATCTCGGCATTCAGGTCATCGAAGAAGTGAAAAAATATTTTCAGGATAAAGTGTACGGGACGATTATTCCGCGCAATGTGCGTTTAAGCGAAGCACCTTCGCACGGCCAGACGATCATGACCTACGATCCGCGTTCCAAGGGAGCCGAAGTCTATATGGAGCTGGCAAAGGAAGTGGTTATCGGTGAATAAGAAATTGGGCAAAGGGCTCGGCAAAGGACTGGACGCCCTGATTCCTTCGTTATCGGTAGGGGAAAACGACAAGGTGGTCGATGTGCCTTTGAACCGGCTGCGCGCCAATCCGTACCAGCCCCGGCACTCTTTTGACGAGGAAGGGTTGCGAGAGCTGGCCGAATCGATCCGCCAGCACGGCGTGATCCAACCGATTATCGTTCGAAGCGTGTTAAAAGGGTATGAGATCATCGCAGGCGAACGTCGAACGCGTGCGTCCGCTCTGGCAGGTCGAACCAATATTCCGGCTGTCGTTCGCGAGTTTACCGATCAGCAGGTGATGGAGATTGCGTTGATCGAGAATGTTCAGCGCGAGAACCTCAATGCGATGGAAATTGCGGTAGCGTATCAGTCGCTGATGGACGAGTTCAAGATGACGCAGGAGGACCTGTCCGTCAAAGTCGGAAAGTCCCGCTCGCATATCGCCAACTTTTTGCGCCTACTGACGCTTCCGGAGGAAGTAAAAGACTTTGTTTCACGTGGAACGCTCTCGATGGGGCACGCCAAAGCGATCGTCGGATTGAAAAATCCTTCGATCCAGATCGAGCTGGCCGAGCAGGCGATCCGCGAAGGGTGGAGTGTTCGCGATCTTGAAGAGGCGGTTCAAGAAGCGGGAAACAAGGCGAAAAACAAAGCGAAAAATAAACTCAAAAGACGCGATCCCTACATTGAAAATGTCGAGGAGTCGTTGCGGGAGCATTTTAAAACGTCAGTCAAGATCAAACCGGGCAGTCAGGAAAAAGGCAAGATCGAATTGAGTTATTATAACCAGCAGGATTTGCAGCGTTTGCTTGACCTGCTTCAATAGAAGGTTCCGCGTCAGGCGGACGCGCACGGAAGGAGAACCGAGTATGAACAGAGCAAGCGATAAGCCTGTCATTTATCTCGATCATGCCGCAACTTCCTGGCCGAAGCCCAATTCGGTGCTTGAAGCGATGCAGCATTCGATGCTGGAAGAAGCGGCCAATCCGGGCCGCGGCGGACATCGTATGGCGATCGCCGCAGGTCGGGTGCTGATGCGGACGCGAATAGAGCTTGCTCGCCTGTTCGGAATTTCGAATCCGAGCGATATTGCCTTCATGCCCAATACGACGGCTGCATTGAATCAAGCAATCAAAGGACTGCTGCGACAGGGGGATCATGTGATCGCGACGATGATCGAACATAATTCCGTTCGTCGTCCGTTGGAGTACATGCGTCAAGAGCACGGTGTTCAAGTCGATTACGTTCAGGTCGACGAGACGGGGAAGATTGACCTGCTGCAGCTAAAGTCGCTTTGTCGCGCCAACACCCGCCTGATCGTATGCAACCACAGTTCGAACTTGCTTGGTAACGTATTGCCGTTGACGGATATCGCTGAGCTTGCTCGCAGCCGGGGGGCTTTCTTCTTGGTGGATGCCGCTCAGAGTGCGGGAGTCATGGATATCGATGTTGGGGCTTCAGGAATCGATATGCTGGCTTTTCCCGGACATAAGGGACTACTAGGCCCGCAGGGAACAGGCGGGTTGTACATCCATCCTTCCATCGATCTTGTTCCCTTGATCCATGGAGGGACAGGAAGTCAGTCCGAAGAAGCCAATCAACCGTCCGTGCGTCCGGATCGATATGAGTCAGGTACACCGAATACCGTAGGTATTGCCGGATTGGGTGCGGGAGTTCGTTATGTTCGAAGTGAAGGGCCTGCTGCGATCGGTCGCCACGAATGGGAGTTGACGCAATCGCTGATGGAACAACTGTCCTCGTTAGAGGGACTTCGCTTGCTGGGTCCGCAATTGGGCGAACCGCGTACGGGCATCGTTTCTTTTACACTGAAAGGAATGGATTCGGCCGAGATTGCTTTCCGCTTGGATCGGGATTACGGCATCGCGGTCCGAGCCGGTTACCATTGCACGCCGCTGGCGCATCATTCGGCCAACACGTCGATAAGCGGCGCGGTACGCAGCAGTTTCGGCTACACCACGACCCGGGCCGATATTGAAGCACTGATTATCGCCATGCGGGACATTGCAGCTTCCGTGTAAGGCGGCTCAAAATCGGGTAAATATCGAAAATGCACCCGAGCCTCGTACGTTGACCGCTTTTACGCATTTCCAATACATCGGCGCGCATGCAAGTGGCCGGGATCGTCGCTTGTCGATCCGTTTCGCTCGCATGCGCGCCGCAGATAAGCGACAGAAGGGAAAGAGTCGAAGCATGACAGAATTGAATGAATTAGTTTCCGAGCAGATATTCGTAATAATGTCCCTCCTGGCAGTACTGGTGCTTATCCTTCTGATTATTGCGATTGTACAATCGGTCAAGCTGGGCCGACTGCGTAAGCGGTACGAACGCATGATGGCGGGTGCAGGAGTCGAAGACCTGGAATCGCTGCTGCTCAATTTGAAAATGCAGACGGATTCCGTCGAAGACGAGCAGGAGAAACAGCGTCGTTCGCTCATGACGATCGAGCAGCGTCAGCGGATGTCGAAGTCGAAGCTCGGCATCAAGCGCTACAATGCATTTTCCGATCAAGGGAGCGACCTCAGTTTTTCCCTCGCGCTGTTGGATGATCTGGATAACGGTATCGTTCTGAGCGGTCTGCATAACCGGGACAGCTCTTACGTATACGCCAAGCCGCTTGAACAGGGGACTTCGAAATACGCGTTGTCGCCGGAAGAAAAAGAAGCGGTTGAGCTGGCGCGCAAAGAGGGTCAAAAGTGATCGGCGCGCGCGTTATGGCATTCGACTCCTCCCAGCAGGCGCTTCGCGCCGAAATGTTGCTGGAAGAGCGGGGTATTGCGTTCGACATGATTCCGACCCCTGGAGCCATTACGGCGGGATGCGCGTTGAGCCTTTCTTTTTCGACGGAAGAACTTGGGCGTGTCATGGCGGTTGTGCAAGAAGAACATATCGAGATCCGCGGAATTTTCCGGGCTGGCGATTCTTCCGGCGAGGGCTCCTTCGAACAATTGGTCTGATTGACTATAACGAATACGAACGAGGTACCCGTGCCCGGGTCGCAATGTGTCTATCCCAGATGCTGATGCGATTCGGGCGTTGTGCCAGTATGCGGTCTCGACCGACTGAAACCCTGCAAAAGGAAGGAGTGTTAGCATGTTTGAAGGATTTTTGAGTGCAGCAACGACGAGTACGGCTACAGACGGGACAGAGGGCGGCAGCGCACCGGAAGCACCGGCGGGTGATCCTTCTGAAACGGTCCAAGAGGCATTGTCGTTTACCGCAAAGCTTTGGGATCAGGTGACGGACCCCGCCATGTGGTGGGGAATTGCCGATACGGCGATTCGCATTGTGCTGATTATCATTTTGGCGCAGATTGCGATTCGCATTGCCTACAAGGTGATCGATCGGGCCTTACTGAAACAGAAGCAGGATAGCGGAGAAAATAAATTCCGCGTCAAGCCGCGCCGGTTCGTGACGATCGGCAAGCTGCTCAAAAATATGGTCGTGATCGTGCTTAACTTTATGATGTTGATGCTGATTATCTCCGAACTCGGCTATGATCTGGCTCCTCTGATTGCGGGTGCCGGTGTAATCGGCCTTGCGATAGGCTTCGGTGCGCAGAGTTTGGTCAAAGACGTTATTACCGGATTTTTCATCGTCTTTGAAGATCAATTCGCGGTAGGCGACGTTGTCCAGATTGCCACCTTCAAAGGCACGGTCGAAGTCATTGGCCTGCGAACAACGCGGCTGCGTAATTGGAACGGTGAAGTTTATGCGATTCCGAACGGAACGATCACGAACGTAACGAACTTCTCGTTGGCCGATGCCAAAGCCGTGATCGATATTCCGATGAGCGCTGACCGTGCCTTGGATGAAGCGACCCATCTGGTTGCCAACTCTTTGGAAAAGGTTAGCGATGAAAATGAAAAGGTATTGGGTACTCCGAAAATTCATGGCGTGCAAACGATGACGACCGGGGAGTATACGCTTCGCGTTACGGTAAGCTGCTCGCCTAACGCCCAGGCAGAGGTAGAAAGCCTGATCCGGGGCGAGGTGAAGCGGGCGATGGAGCGAAGCGATGCTTTGAAGCAGGCGCTGGCCGAAGAGGCCGAGCGCAAGGCTCAAGCGGCAGAAGAGGAACAAGCCCGTGAATCCGCTGCTGCGTCATCCGAGATCGCGGAGACGAAAACGGAAGGGCTGGGTAAACCGGAGTCGGAAAAAACCGATGCGGAGAAGACGCCGAATACGGAGGACAAGCCGCATTCGGCAAAGTAAGCGAAGGGGGTGGCCCGGTTGGAACGCAAAGTATTCGGCTTGGGAGACATCGTACAGATGAAAAAGCCGCATCCGTGCGGCAGCAACGAAATGGAGATCATTCGCATGGGCATGGACATTCGGATCAAGTGCGTCGGCTGTCAGCATAGCGTGTTGATTCCACGCGTCAAGTTCGAGAAAAACATGAAAAAGGTGCTGAAGTCTGCGGCAGCGGACGAGCAATAAGTAAAAGGCTTCGGGTTAGCGGCTTGTCTTCATTTACTGGGGACAAGCCGTCGATCTGATTCGAGATTAAAAGGCGTTCGGATCGAAGCTTCGTCGGAGTTCAGAAATATTTTTGAAAATACTGATAAAGCGCTTGATTTTTACTTGAGCCTGCTATATAATAAATTCTGTTGTGACACTTATTTATGGAGAGGTACCCAAGAGGCCCAAGGGGGCTGACTCGAAATCAGTTAGGCGTGTCAAAGCGTGCGTGGGTTCGAATCCCACCCTCTCCGCCATATTGTTACTCAGACTAACGACCGTGGGTCGTTTTTTTGTTTTGAAGGGCTGGAAATTTTTATTGATGCCATAAGCAAAGTCTGATATAATAATACGGTCCGGGCTTAACGCCCGTTCCTTGCTCCCAACCCGATTGGGGGCCTTAGTCCAAGAGGAGGTGAAATATATGCGTAACTATGAAGTGATGTACATCATTCGTCCAGACGTTGAACAAGAAGCGGTAGACGCCGCAATCAATAGATTCTCGGGCATCATCACTGACGGTAACGGCGAAATTACCAAGCACGATGCTATGGGTAAGCGTCGCCTCGCGTATGAGATCAAGAAACATCGTGACGGATTCTACGTTCTGACTAACTTCACGGCTGAACCAGCTGTCGTTACAGAGCTTGAGCGCGTCATGAAGATTTCCGATGATGTCATCCGCTACCTGATTACCGCAGTACCAACGAAGTAACAGTCGATCTAATCGGCAAAGGAGGGGACCGAGATGTTGAACCGAGTCATTTTGATCGGCCGGCTGACACGTGACCCTGAGCTGCGGTACACGCCTGCGGGCGTAGCCGTAACCCAGTTTACGATTGCAGTCGACCGTCCGTTTACGAGCCAGGGTGGAGAACGCGAAGCGGACTTCATTCCGGTAGTCACCTGGCGCCAACTGGCTGAGACTTGCGCAAACTATTTGCGCAAAGGACGCCTGACGGCGGTAGAAGGCCGTATTCAAGTACGGAACTACGACAATAATGAAGGAAAGCGTGTATACGTGACCGAAGTTATTGCCGATAATGTCCGTTTCCTGGAATCGCCGAATCGCGAAGGCGGCGGCGGATCGGGCCGCGACGAGTCGTCCTCTTACGGAGGCGGCAACAGTGGTGGCAATAGCAGCGGTGGCGGAAACCGTCCCGAACCATCTTACGGTGGTAACGGTGGCGGCGGAAATCGCGGCGGCGGTAGCCAAGCTCCTCGCGGAGGCGGCAGCAATAATCAGGATCCTTTTTCCGATGACGGAAGACCGATCGATATTTCGGATGATGACCTGCCATTCTAATTATAGAAAGGAATGAATCGAATGAGCTTTAGACAACGTGATGCCGGAGACGGCGAAAGACGTCCTAGCGGCGGCCGTCGTGGTCGCAACAAGCGCCGTAAAGTGTGCTATTTCACTGTAAATAAAATCACTTTCATCGACTATAAAGATACGGACCTGCTTCGTAAATTTATCAGTGAGCGCGGCAAAATTTTGCCACGTCGCGTAACAGGCACAAGCGCGAAATACCAACGCATGCTGACTGTTGCAATCAAACGTTCGCGTCAGGTAGCCCTGCTGCCTTACACAACGGAATAGTATAATTTCCCGAGAGACGATTGGCCTTTGGCCGGTCGTCTCTTTTTTTGTTTTCGAAAAGAACGTTAACAGAGACAAAAAAAGCTGTACAAATATGAAAACGTTCTTATAATAGAAGGAAAATAAAAAAACCTGGCGTGACAAAAAAGACTATCCTTTTGCCCGTGATATGCTAGAATGAAAAAACTCCCTATTTTAAAGGCAAATTCCTTCAAACTTCGAATTCTCATTGTACATATTTGTTATCTAATCTCACATCAAAAGATAATCGTATTACATATTCTTTCCTAAAAGGTTTCGTTTGCATACAAGTCGACGTTTTTTTATACATGATAAAGAGATAAAATACACATTTGAGCTCGAAATGAAACTAAAAAAGGTTTTTTTTCTCAAAAAAAGTGTTGACGTGAGTATATTTTACACGTATTATTTACATTAAATTTACCGCTGGTTCATTAAGCCGACGCTTTATTTCAGGTCATTGCGCGGTTTGAAATCGACCAAAGGTTAAATGCCAAGGTACCAAATGCGTTTATGCATTTATACCGGAGATGGATGCATCCGATGTGTAAGCAGTTTACAAAAGCTGACGAAACACGCGAGGCTCAGCCATCCCAATGTCGATCGCCGTAAAGTTTGTTTGAAATAATCAGAACGCTCTGCGATTTCCGATTATTTTTATAGCTTTTGCTGCTTTTAAACTTCGATTAGGGGGATCTACATGAAAAAGAGACTGTCTTTGATGCTCGTGACGCTTATGGCTTTCGGTTCGATCTTGGCTGCTTGCGGCGGCGAGGAAGCTGCGCCTGCGGACGAGAGCGCAGTAACGACTCCTGCCGAAACCGGCGAGGAAGCAACGGAGGAAACTCCTGCTGAAAACGCGGAAGAAAGCGGTTCGGAAAGCGCAATCGGTTTGACGGAAGCGACCGACATGAGCATGAATCCGGCGCCTGCGCTGGCACGTACGGATTCGATGATTATCGGTACGGTAGCTCCTCAAGGCGTATTCAACCCTCTGTTCCATCAAACCGCATACGACTTCGCGATCGACGACATTATTTTCCCTTCGCTGATCAAGGTTAAAGAAGACGGCACATACGAGAACGACATGGCTGATAAAATCGATATTTCCGACGATAACTTGACTTACACGTTCCATATTCGCGACGATGCCAACTTCAGCGACGGCACGCCTGTTACGGCCAACGATTACCTCTTCGCCGCGAAAGTATTGATGGATGCGAGCTACGACGGCCAGTCCGATCCGCTGAGCTGGAACATTGTGGGCGCCAACGAATACAACGAAGGCACGTCTGCTGATATTTCCGGTATCAAAGTCATCGACGACAAAACGGTCGAAGTCACGGTAAGCGATTATGATGCCATGACTCAAATCAACTTGGGCCTGATTCCGCCGATGTCCGAAGCTTACTACGGTGCCAATTACAAACAAGGCGACGTAAGCAGCATCAAGGAACTGAACAACAAACCTATGGGCGCAGGTCCTTACAAAATGACAAGCTATTCTGCAGGTCAAGAAGTGGACATGGAAGCCAACGAAAACTATTACGGCGGAGCGCCTAAAGTGAAGAGCTTGATCTTCAAAGTTACTACGGACCTGACAAGCATCTCCACGCTGCAGTCCGGCGAGACCGATCTCGATAACGTGACCGTCAATGAAGATAACGTGGAAGAATTGCAAGCTTCCGGATTCCTCGATGTCGACATTCTGAAAAACAACGGTTACGGATACGTGGCGATGAACAACAACAATCCTTTGTTCACCGACGTTAAAGTGCGTCAGGCGCTGACTTACGGCCTGAACCGCGAAGAAGTCGTCGTAGCGGCTTACGGCCCTTACGCCGAAGTTATCAATATCCCGCAATCCGACGTATCATGGGCTTATACGGCCGAAAATATCGATACGTACGACTATGATCCGGAAAAAGCGAAACAACTGCTGGAAGAAGCGGGCTGGGTCGAAGGCGCGGACGGCATTCGCGAAAAAGACGGCAAAAAATTCGAAATCAATTTCTCGGCAACAGCGGATAACCCTGTTATCGAAGCCTTGATTCCGATCATGACGGAAAACTATGAAGAACTCGGCATCAAACTCGTGACGGAGACGCTGGACTTCAACGCGATCATGGAGAAAAAGGACAGAGGCGATTATGACATGTTCTTCGCCGCTTGGGGCCTGACTCCGGATCCGGACACGACCGTATACATTACGGACGGCGCGCAAAACAATTCCGGTTATTCCAACCCTAAAGTAGACGAATTGTATGCTCAAGGCAAAAAAGAACTGGATCTCGAAAAACGCAAAGAAATTTACGCGCAAGCTTATCAGTTGATCAATGCTGACGCTCCTGAAATCCTGATGTACCAAAGAACGAACATGCTGGCGATCAACGGCAGACTCGACGGGTGGGATATCTCTCCTTACAAAGAGTATCAACACAGCTTGAGCCAAGTCGAAATCGCTCAGTAACAGTCATCGCGCATAATAATTGGTCATCCGATATGCTCAGCTCGAGAGAGCTGGGCATATCGATTTATATCCAGAAGGAGAAATGTAAATGAGTCAGTATATCATCCGGCGGCTGCTGCAGATGATCCCGACTTTGATCGGTATTTCGATCATTGTTTTTGCCATTTCCCAGATGGTGCCGGGAGATTATATCACCGCATCGCAAAATCCGAACATGACAGCCGAAAGAGCCGATCAGTTGCGGGCTATTTACGGTTTGGACAAGCCTCCCGCTCAGCAGTATTTCGTTTGGGTGAAAAATATGTTAACCGGTAATCTGGGCGACTCGTTCCAGCATAAGATGCCGGTTACCAGCGTAATCAATACTTATGTTTGGAATTCCTTTCTTATTGCGTTCGTGACGCTGATTTTGAGTTGGACCATTGCCGCTTTCGTCGGCGTTTTCTCTGCACAATTCCAGTATTCCTTTTTCGATAAGGTCGTCACATTGATCGTATTCCTGTTAATGTCGCTGCCTTCCTTCTTTATCGGACTGCTCGTCATCAAATATTTCGCACTCGATTTGAAATTATTCCCGACCGGCGGCATGACGACGGCCGGGTTAAAAGTTAGCGGCTTTGAGCAGATCAAAGATATCGCGAAACATATGGTATTGCCCGTAGCCGTTATGACGGCGCTTAGTATCGGCGGCTTGACGCGTTATTTCCGTACCGGGATGTTGGAGGTTATCCGTCAGGACTACATCCGTACTGCCCGTGCTAAAGGTCTTAAAGAACGCACCGTCATTTTCAAGCATGCTTTCCGCAATGCCCTGCTTCCCGCCATCACTTTGCTGGGGCTTGAGCTGCCGGGGTTGTTCGGCGGCGCAATGATCCTGGAGCGCGTTTTCGCTTGGCCCGGGATCGGACAAGTTTACTTGGCGTCGCTGAATATGCGCGATTATCCGTTAATGCTCGGATTCACGATGTTTCTGGCAGTTCTGACGCTTCTCGGTAACCTGATATCCGACGTATTATATGGGGTTGCAGACCCGAGAATTCGCCTAAAGTAGGAGGAGATGGATAGTGGAACAGCCGGTAAACCGAACTGAGCAGCTGCAAGAGCAGCTCAAAATTGTCAAAACCGAATCTCCTTGGAGAATCGCGCTTCGACGTTTCATGAAAAATCGCTTGGCCTTGATCGGCCTGATTATTTTGGTTCTTATGTTTTTGCTTTGCTTCATCGGTCCTATATTTTCTCCATATACGTTGAATGAAACGGATGTAACCAACAAAAACAGCCCTCCGGATTCGACGCATTGGTTAGGTACGGACAAGCTGGGTCGCGATATTTTGCTCAGAGTCATGCTGGCCGGTCGTATCTCGTTGACGGTGGGCCTCGTGGCGACGGCCATCTCCGTAGCCATCGGCGCCACGCTCGGCGCGGTTGCGGGATTCTATCGCAGATTTGCGGATACGCTGATCATGCGCATCGCGGACATATTTCTCGCTTTGCCTACGCTGCCGATCCTGATTACGCTCGGCGCGATCTTGTCCGACCTTAAAGTTGCGCCCAATCAACGGATTTATTACCTGATGTTTATTATTGGGGTGTTGGGCTGGGTCTCCTTGGCCCGTCTCGTGCGAGGCCAGATTCTGACGCTTCGCGAACAGGAATTCATGCAGGCGACCGAAGCTTTGGGTTTGCGCGACAATCGCAAAATATTCCGTCACTTGATGCCGAATACGGTTCCGATCATCATTGTATCGGCCACGCTGGGCGTCGCGGGCGCGATTCTGCTCGAATCCGCGTTGAGCTTCCTCGGGCTCGGCGTTGTGCCGCCTACTCCTTCTTGGGGCAATATGATTACGGCGGCTAACAGTCTGATCGACTTCCGTAAACGCCCTTGGACCTGGATTCCGCCGGGGATGTGCATTCTGGTTACCGTAATGGCAATCAACTTGATCGGCGACGGTTTGCGCGACGCGCTCGACCCGAAAATGAAACACAGATAAGCCGGTATAAGGCCGTAAATAATCAAGAAGTAGGAGAGACGAAATGGCAAAAGACTTAGTCGAATTCCGAAACCTCGAGACCCATTTTAAAACGTCCGCCGGTACGGTCAAAGCCGTAAACGACGTGAGCTTTTCCATTCGCGAAGGCGAGACGCTGTGCGTCGTCGGCGAGTCCGGCTGCGGAAAAAGCGTAACGGCGATGTCCCTGATGCAATTGATCGAATCTCCTCCGGGAAAGATCGTCGGCGGCGAGATCATGTTCGAAGGCAAAGACCTGCTTAAGCTGAGCAAAAAAGAGATGAGCCGACTTCGCGGCAACGAGATCGCGATGATCTTCCAAGAACCGATGTCTTCGTTGAACCCGGTATTCACGATCGGCAAACAGATTACCGAGCCGCTGCTCTACCATCTCACCATGACGCAAAAAGAAGCCAAAGCCCGCGCGATCGAGCTGATCACGATGGTCGGCATTCCGCGTCCGGAAAAGATTTTCGACTCCTATCCGCACGAACTGAGCGGCGGCATGCGCCAGCGGATCATGATCGCGATCGCGCTGAGCTGCAATCCAAAGCTGCTGATCGCGGATGAGCCGACCACTGCGCTCGACGTAACGATTCAGGCTCAGATCCTCGATCTGATGCGCGACATCAAGACCAAGATGAACACCGCGATCATGATGATCACGCACGATCTGGGCGTTGTGGCCGAGATGGCGGATTTCGTTGTCGTCATGTACGCGGGTAAAGTCATCGAGGAAGCGCCGGTGCTTGAATTGTTCCGCGAACCGCGGCACCCGTATACGCAAGGTTTACTGAAAGCCAAACCGATCATCAACCAGCGTCAAGAACGACTCTATTCGATTCCGGGACAAGTTCCGAACCCGGTCGATCTCGGCGAAAACTGCCATTTCCACGACCGCTGCGAATTCTGCATGGAAATCTGCAAAGTCAAAGCACCGCCGCTGCGTGCGCATATCGATGGGCATAAGACGGCGTGCTGGCTTTACGAAGAGGAGGGGAAAGCACAATGAGCGAATCGGCAGTCCAAGTGGACACCAGACACAGCGGCGGAACCGGCGAACCCCTCGTTCAAGTAGAGAACCTGAAAAAATACTTCCCGATTACAGGCGGAGTTTTCCAGCGTCGGGTCGGCGACGTGAAAGCCGTCGACGGCGTATCCTTCACGATCAATAAAGGCGAGTCGTTCGGCCTGGTCGGCGAGTCCGGCTGCGGGAAAAGCACCATCGGCCGTACGCTTCTTCGCCTGAACGACAAGACGGACGGAAGCGTGCATTTTGAAGGCCAAGATCTGCACAAGCTATCCAAATCCGAGCTGCGCAAAATGCGGACTAAGATGCAGATCGTGTTCCAAGACCCGTTCAGCTCGCTCAATCCCCGGATCAAAGTGGGCGAAGCGATCGGCGAGGCTCTGATCGATCACGGCTTGGTCAGTCGAAAAGACGTTAAAGAACGCGTGATCGAAACGATGAAAATTTGCGGCTTGGCCGATTATCACTATGACCGTTTCCCGCACGAGTTCTCCGGCGGGCAGCGTCAACGGATCGGAATCGCGCGCGCGTTGATCATGAATCCGGAATTCATCGTCGCCGATGAACCGGTATCCGCGCTCGACGTATCGATTCAGGCTCAAATCATCAACTTGCTCAGCGATCTGCAAAGCGAGAAGCAGCTGACCTACCTGTTCATTTCTCACGATCTCAGCGTCGTCGAGCATTTGTGCAATCGGGTAGGCGTGATGTATCTCGGCACGATGATGGAGATGGCGCCGACGGACGAGCTCTTCAGCAATCCGCTGCATCCTTATACAAAAGCGCTCATGTCGGCGATTCCGGTTCCGGACCCGACGTTGAAGCGCGAACGGATCGTGCTTCAAGGCGATATTCCGAGTCCGGCCAATCCGCCTTCCGGCTGCAAGTTCCATACCCGCTGCCCGATGGCTTCGGATATTTGCAAGGAGCAGGTTCCGGAGTACCGCAACGTAGGCAATGAACATTTCGTAGCTTGTCATTTTGCGTAAAAGAATTCAGTGCTCTTATTTTCATAAAGTCGAGATCGAACAATACGTTCGAATCTCGGCTTTTTTCGTTTTGATCGTGATTTCGTTCTTGCTTATGGTGCATTTCGCATATAGATTGGTTACTTCTTTTATGAAAGAATCATGCGAAAAAAAGAAAATTCATAAAAAAGTTAAAATTTTTTTACTTTTTGCAGACTAAAATCAATTTTCGTGCGTCTATAAGAGTAATGAACGAAAGGAGCGGATCGATTTGAAGAACGGGGGCATTTGGAAAAAGAGCATATTGATCGTCATCGCCGTCTTATTGCTGCTGATTCCTCAACAATTGCTGGCCAGCCGTCCGAAAGTCGAAGCGGCGGCAGCCGTTCTGATCGATGCGCAGACGGGAGAAATACTGTGGCAAGCCGAAGGAGACCGGGTAGTGGCTGCTCCGGCAATGGCACAACTCATGACCGAGTGGCTGGTGCTGGATGCGGTGCGCGGCGGTCATGTGGACTGGGAAGATTCAGTGCGCGTCGGCGGCGATGAAAAGGTGGCTCAAGCATCGCTTAAGCCTAATTCCGGCAAAGGCGGAATTTCGTTGAGAGCCGATGATCAGATTCCGTTGAATGAGCTGTTCATGGGGCTTGCCGTTTCGTCGTCGAATGAAGCGGAGCAGGCGCTGGCTCGATATACGGGCGGTTCGGAAGAGTCTTTTGCCTGGATGATGAACGAAAAGGCGCGCCGAATCGGCATGTCGTCATCGACATTGTTCAAGCCGGGCGATACCACCAAAGTTTCTGCACCTTCAACAGAAGGAAGTTTGCCGAACGGCAGTCGAATGACCGCCAAAGACGCAGCCGTATTATGCCGGGCTTTGATCGAAGAGCATCCTGAAGTGTTGCGGATGTCGTCGGTCACGCAGACCGAGATTAGTTCGCGGGGCATTTATATGATGAATACCAACGCCATGCTGCCGGAATTTGCAGGGCCTCATGCTTATCGCGGAATGGATGGGCTTAAAGTTTACGGCTCGGAAAAAGAAGGGTACTCGGTGGCCGGTACGGCGCAGCGCGACGGACATCGATTGATTGTCGTCATTTTGGGAGCGGATAGCCAGCAGAAGAGTTTCCAGGCTGCCGGACGCCTGCTTGATTACGGATATGCGAGGTCGGGTTCGTTCGCGGAACGGGCGACTTCTTGGTTGAAGCTTGTATGATCGTGGAAAAATAAAAACAGCGACCGATCATTCGGTCGCTATTTTTATTTTCCCGCTCATTGTTATTGCAGTAACGAATTTATTCGAACATAAACCTGTGTTTTGAACGTGGTCAATGGAATAGTTTAAGCTATAATAGAAATGAGGCTCACCGGATTGAATGTTCTATTTTCCGGGTGATGAACAGAAGAATGTCCGTCCGCCGACGTGTTTACCAATAGTGCGTTGCTTGAGTGCGAGCTTGCGCTTGCGATCGCGAAGACAACGTAATAAAGAAGGAGAAATCCGTTATGAATATTGCTTTTTTCCTGCTTCCCAAGCATGAAGTTGCGTTCGTGACGCTCGATGCGACGCTTCGTCAGGTCATCGAACGCATGGAGCACCATCAGTACACCGCAATTCCGATTATCGATAAAGAAGGCCAATATGCCGGAACGGTGACCGAAGGGGATATCCTTTGGCATATGAAGCGCTCCGAAGGCCGCATTACTTTTGAGAACGCTTCACGTTTTATGCTCAAAGAACTTCCGCTTCGGATGAACAATAAACCCGTATCGATCGAATCGGACATGGCAGACCTGATCAACCTGTCCAAAATGCAAAACTTCGTGCCGGTCGTCGACGATCGGGGCCGTTTTATCGGAATCGTGCGCCGCAGCCAAATTATCGAATATTGCGCAGGCTTCGTTCCGAGGCAAAACGTGGAATCGCAAAGCACGTAACGCGGAACTCGCTCGGTATCGGGCGCCGCTACGAATATGCTATAATGATTGTTAAACTTTCATATCCGCACAAGAGGTGAATCTACTTGAAATTGCGTTTGTCTTCGGCGATGTGGGCGATCTTGTACCTACTGGTCCTGCTGTCGCTGTTAACGCCGCTGTCCGCGATCACGCTGCTGGTTATGATCGTTCCGGTAGCCGTACTTTATGCCTCGTTGCGCGTAAACGTATTTTGGCTGCACATCGTGCCCGTATTGGCGATTCTCGGTATTCTATCCGGCTCATTGGCACCTGTTACGCTCATATTGGCCGGTTATTTTCTGATTGTCGGCATTGTGATGGGGCATCTGTACAAGAAACGCGCTCCTGCCCTTCAGACGATCATGTACGGGATGGGCACATTGCTCGGTTTGCTGCTGGTTCTGCTTGCCGCAGGAAAATTCATTTTCGGCTTCAATTTGTCCGATTACGTGAGCGATTTCGTGCATCAGACGTTCGATCCGCTGTTGGTTGTCGCAGAAATGAGTCCGATGATCAGCAGCGATCAATGGAATCCGGATTTCATTTTCGCTTTGGCCAACCAGACGGTCATGATGATTCCTCTGGGAATGGCCGTGAGTTCGTTCGTGCTGGCGGTCGTCACGCATGCCATCGTTCGTCCGACATTGTCTTCGATGGGCGTGGCCGTTCCCAAACTTCGTGCCGCCCACGAGTGGAAGCTTCCGCGCGCGCTGATTTTCTATTACTTCGTCGTGCTGATCGTGGACATGGTGACTTACGATCAGGCAGACGGATTTTGGAAAATGGCTGCGGTCAACCTGCTTCCTTTGCTGCAATTCTGCTTTATCATTCAGGCGATCGGATTCTGGTTCTTTATCGGACACGTCAAAAAATGGCATCGGGCGATCAGTGTCCTGATGGCGATCGTGACGGTCATTTTCCCACCCATGCGCATCATCGGGATTATCGACCTGGCCTTCCCGCTGCGTGAGTTCATTACAAGACCGAAACGATAGGGTGAGGAAACCATGCCAAACTTTTTGTTGAAACGCTGGTACGGTTACCGGACCGTTTGGGCGTTTCTTCTGCTGCTGACACTAACGGCATTTGTCACCGCGTATAACTGGCCGATCGGCTTGCTTGCGTTGTGTTTGGTTTTTGTCGTCATATTCGTCATGCTTCGGGCAGAGATGAAATTCAGGCGTGAATTGGCCGAATATACCACGACGCTCTCCTACCGCGTAAATAGCATTGAAGGCGAAATTACGAGTCGCTTGCCGTTCGGCTTGCTGCTGTATGATGCTGAGCGTACGATTGAGTGGCATAACCGCCAAGTCGCCCAGTTGTTTCAAACGGACAGCGTGGTCGGGCTTCCTCTGGTCGAACTGCTGCCCGGACTCCCTCCGCTGACCCGGGATAAAAAAGACGGATCCAAAGAACCGCTTAGTCTGGTACGGGCGGAAATCGAGGTCGGAACCGAAACCTACGATGTTCGCGTGTACCCGGAAGAACGATTGATCTATCTGCAAAAAATGACCGAAATGGCCGAGCTGCGCGAACGTTACGAAAAGGAAAGCTTGGCGCTCGGCATTCTGTTGTTCGATAACCTCGATGAAGCGTTTCAGGGGATGGACGATCAACAGCGTACATTGACGATTGCTCGCGCAACCAGCTTGATTAACGGGTGGGCACGCCAGTATGATGTGTATTTGCGACGTCTGTCCAGCGAGCGTTACATGATGCTTCTGAATCAAGCGGCACTCGAAAAACTGGAAAATAGCCGCTTTGTTATTTTGGACGAAGTACGCGAAGCGACAAGCGATCTGAAAGTTCCGATGACGCTCAGCATAGGAGTGGCCTGCGGCAACGAAAAGATCGGCGAGCTGGGCGCTTTGGCGCAATCCAGTCTGGATATGGCGCTGGGACGCGGCGGGGATCAGGCCGCGGTCAAGGTCGGCCAGCGCCTGTCGTTCTACGGCGGTCGATCCAATGCGGTGGAGAAACGCACTCGCGTGAGGGCGCGCGTGATCGCCCATGCGCTTCGCGATCTGATGAAACGCAGCGATCGCGTACTGATCATGGGGCATCAAAACCCGGACATGGACGTGATCGGCGCCGCAATCGGCATGCTTAAAGCTGCCGATCGGCTGGAGGTCGAAGCGAGCATCGTGCTGGATGGGGACAACCCGTCGATCAGCAAAATGATGGAGCGTATTCGCGCCGACTTAACCTTGGCCGACCGTTTCGTCGGCCCGGAAGAAGCATTGGCACAGATGACCGAACGGACGCTGCTTGTTGTGGTCGATACGCACAAGCAGTCGCTGACGATCGAACCCAAGCTGGTGCAAAAGGCGAAGCAAGTCGTGGTCATCGACCATCATCGCCGCAGCGAGGAATTCATTAACGAAGCCGTCATCGTGTATTTGGAGCCGTATGCGTCTTCCGCCAGCGAATTGGTGACGGAGCTGCTTCAGTATATTCACGACAATATGACGTTAACTCCGTTGGAAGCCACGACATTGTTGGCCGGTATTACGATGGACACCAAACATTTTACGCTGCATACCGGTTCCCGCACGTTCGAAGCCGCAGGCTTCTTGCGCCGAAGCGGCGCGGATACGATTCTTGTTCAGCGCATGCTGAAGGAGGATTTGAGCGAGTACATCTCGAAAGCAGACATTATCAAAAACGCTCGCGTCGTGATGGGCGGGGTCGCGATCGCCGTTACCGACGAGGGACGCCAGTTCCCGCAGCTGTTGATCGCGCAGGCGGCAGATACGCTGCTCAACATGACGGACGTGAACGCGTCGTTCGTCATCGGCAGTCGTCCTGACGGACTGACCGCCATAAGCGCCCGCTCGTTTGGCAAAATCAACGTGCAGGTCGTGATGGAACGCCTGGGCGGCGGCGGGCATTTGACCAACGCGGCGGTACAGCTTGATATTTCTCCGCGCGAGGCTGAGAAAAAGCTGATGGCCGTGCTTGAAGATATCGAAAAGGAAGAGGGGCTATTCGAATGAAAGTAATTTTTCTGAAAGACGTTAAAGGTCAAGGCAAAAAAGGCGACGTGAAGGAAGTATCGGAAGGATACGCACAGAACTTCCTCTTTAAAAACGGAGTGGCAAAACCAGCGACCGACGGTAATGTAAAAACGCTTGAAAATCAGCATGCGGCAGAAGAAAAGCGCAAAGAGAACGAAAAGCAAGAAGCGGTAGACCTCGGCAAAAAGCTGGAAGAAGTTACGGTGCAAATCAAAGCCAAATCCGGCGAAGGCGGCCGTCTGTTCGGCGCAATCACAAGCAAGCAAATCGGCGAAGCGTTGTCCAAGCAGGGCTTCAAAGTCGACAAACGAAAAATCGAACTGGAAGAGCCGATCCGCACGCTCGGCGTGACTCAAGTACCGGTCAAACTTCATAAGGACGTCAAAGCGACGCTCAAGGTTCAGGTTTCGGAGGAATAAGATGAGCGAGGATCTCTTTTTCGATCGGATTCCGCCGCAAAATCTGGAAGCGGAGCAGGCCGTGCTCGGCGCGGTGCTGCTTCAGGCCGAGGCACTCATCACCGTCATGGAAAAGATCACGGCCGACGATTTCTACGACAAGTCGCACCAGATGATATTCGAGGCTATGGTCCAGCTCGGGGAAGAGAGTCAGCCGATCGATCTGGTGACGCTGACCTCGCTGCTCAAGGATAAAGGACAGCTGGAAGATCTCGGCGGGGTCAGTTACTTGGCCAAGCTCGCGCACGGTGTTCCGACAGCCGCCAACGTGGAGTATTATGCGCAGATGATCGAGGAAAAAGCGATGCTGCGCAGACTCATTCGCACCGCGACGCAAATCGTCAGCGAAGGTTATACCGGCGGCGAAGACGTCGGCGCGATGCTGAGCGACGCGGAACGTAAAATTCTCGAAATTTCGAACCGCCGCTCAAGCGGCGGTTTTATCGCCATACGCGACGTATTGATGGAAGTATTCGACCGCATCGAAATCCTTAGCCAAACAGCGGGCAACACCGGAACTACGGGCATCCCGTCGGGCTTCGTCGATCTGGACGGCATGACGGCCGGTTTCCAACGCAACGACTTGATCATTTTGGCTGCGCGTCCTTCCGTCGGCAAGACCGCGTTTGCGCTGAACGTCGCGCAAAATGTCTCGGTTCGCGCCGGCGAAACGGTCGCCATTTTCAGTCTGGAAATGTCGGCGGCGCAGCTCGTTCAGCGGATGATCTGTGCCGAAGCCAACCTGGACGCGAGCATCATGCGGACAGGCGAATTCAAAAACGACGAAGACTGGACCAAGCTGACGATGGGGATCGCGTCCTTGTCGGAAGCCGAGATTTATATCGACGATACGCCGGGCATCACGGTAGCGGATATCCGCTCCAAATGCCGTCGACTTAAAAAGGAACGCGGACTCGGCATGATCGTCATCGACTACTTGCAGTTGATTCAAGGCCGCGGCAAAGCGGGCGAGAACCGTCAGCAGGAAGTCTCCGATATCTCGCGTACCTTGAAGCAGATTGCCCGGGAACTGGAAGTTCCGGTTATCGCGCTCTCCCAGCTCAGCCGGGGCGTCGAGCAGCGTCAGGACAAACGCCCGATGATGTCCGACCTTCGGGAATCCGGCTCGATCGAGCAGGATGCCGATATCGTCGCGTTCTTGTACCGGGACGATTACTACAACGCCGATACGGAAAAAAAGAACATCATCGAGATCATCATCGCCAAACAGCGGAACGGGCCGGTAGGGACGGTCGAGCTGGTGTTCTTGAAGAACTTCAACAAGTTCGTCAATTATGAGCGGGCGCATGATTCGTTCGCCGGGTAAACTCTACGGCCTCACGTTGTCCTCGAAAGTTACGTGTGCGGGGGAAGCGAGAAGACTGCGAGAGAAATTCGTTCAAGACGCTGTCTCACTTGGAAAAGTCGATTGAAATTTTAAGTGGAAGTTTTCCAAGTTCAAAGGCGTATTTCACTGAATTTCTCTCTCCGTCTTCTCGCTTCCAGCTACGTTGGACTTTGTCGACACTTTGAAACCATCGATAACCCGGCGGATTCAAAGTGGGGTAGGATAGGAAAAGGGAAAAGGCACCGGACATAAATCGTCCGGTGCCTTTTCGCTGTGCGTTAAAAAGTAAAACTTCCACTTTTAAAGACATCAAACTCCAAAGAGATCAACATCGTCTCCCTGCTTAACGCTGAGCGGGGAAACGAGCATGGCCGTTGTTATCTTTACGGCCGGGAATGCCGTCTTGGAGCAGCCAGATATGGAAAAAGAATTCGAAAATGCCGACGATGAACGCGATCACGAAAATATCGAAATACGAGATGTTCCAGCCGAGCATCGAAGAAGCGCCCCACAAAACAAGATACGTCAAGGCCGCATCGCCGATCGTGGCGGCGGTATTGCCGGCGGCAGGCAGAATCGTCATATCGCCAAGTACGTAAGCGACGGCGCCGAGTACCAGAGCAACGAGCAAAGCGCTCAGAAAGCTCGCGTCTCCGAACCACATCGTCAAGCCAACCACTACAACCGCGTTCGCCAACATTTTAACTACCAGCTTGATCATACTTTCCACCTTCTCCTCGCTGTATTTTTCATGCTGTATGTCCTTAAGGGAAGTCATGCCTTGTTTAACCTCCAAATTCCAATTTTGAACCTTTTTTTGGAAATGAAAAAACTCGCTCTTCTTCTCTTTTCTCCTTCCCGCTATTTAATGCCGAGGAAAACCCCAGCGGAGGGAAAGTTCTGTAGAGGAAGCCTTTGAAACCGGGGAAGTCCTTATCCAATCCAATTCAAATTCCCCGGTTGAGACAGCGCCCGACACAGAACTCTCCCGCAGCGCCTCCCAACCTCCCCTCCACCTTCCTTTTTCCGAACATTAAATTTACATCCTCACTGATTTGTTCGTTATTTATTTGACTTTGAAAAAACGGGCTGGTACACTATTACTGCTGCGTTAAAGCAGCATAAGGAGCGTTTTTCCCTTTTTCACGGATTGCAACGAAGTACGAAAAAGCGCGAAAAGGCCGTCTCCGCTCGTCCGTTAGCACGCTTCTCTGTTGGTATTTTCCACTGACGAAATTCCTGCCGGGATAGAGGACGGACGACCAATACAAAGGTGCAAAGGCACCCACGGAGGAATGAAAAATGTCAACAGTAGTTGTAGTGGGAACGCAGTGGGGAGACGAAGGAAAAGGCAAGATCACGGACTTTTTGGCAGAAGGTGCCGACGTTGTCGCTCGTTACCAAGGCGGTAACAACGCGGGCCACACCATTTTGATCGAAGAGAAAAAATACAAATTAACCATGATTCCGTCGGGCATTTTCTACACGGATAAAGCCTGCGTCATCGGTAACGGGATGGTCATCAACCCGAAAGCGCTGATCGAGGAAATCAATTATATTCACGATAACGACTTCACGACGAAAAACCTGTCCATCAGCGATCGCGCGCATATTATCATGCCTTACCACATGGTGCTGGACGCGTTGGAAGAAGAGCGCAAAGGCCCGAACAAGATCGGCACGACAGGCAAAGGCATCGGCCCTTGTTACATGGACAAAGCCGCTCGAATCGGTATCCGCATGGCGGATCTGATGGACGCGGAAGAGTTCGAATTGAAACTGCGCCATCTGGTGAAAGAAAAGAACCATATCATTGAACAAGTCTACGGCGGCGGAACGGTCGACGTGGAAGAAATTCTCAAAAACTATTTGGAATATGCCGAAATCCTGCGTCCTTACGTATGCGATACTTCGGTTGTCCTGAACGAATATATCGATGAAGACAAAAAAGTATTGTTCGAAGGCGCGCAAGGCGTCATGCTCGATATCGACCAAGGCACGTATCCATTCGTGACTTCGTCCAACCCGTCCGCGGGCGGCGTATGCATCGGCTCGGGCGTAGGCCCGGCGCGGATCAACCAGGTTATCGGCGTAGCCAAAGCGTACACGACGCGTGTCGGCGACGGTCCTTTCCCGACTGAGCTGCACGACGCAATCGGTGATACGATTCGCGAAACCGGTCACGAGTACGGTACGGTTACAGGCCGTCCGCGCCGCGTAGGTTGGTTCGATACTGTCGTTGTGCGCCACGCAAGACGCGTCAGCGGCATCACGGGTCTGTCCCTGAACTCGCTCGACGTGCTCACAGGCCTGGACACGGTCAAAATCTGCACAGGCTACAAATTCCGCGGCGAGATCATTTCGCACTATCCGGCAAGCCTGAAGCAGCTGGCGGAATGCGAAGCGGTCTATGAAGAAATGCCAGGTTGGAGCGAGGATATCACGGGGGCGAAAACGCTGGACGACCTGCCGGAAACCACTCGTAATTACGTCAACCGCGTAAGCGAATTGACAGGCATTCCGATCGCGATCTTCTCCGTCGGTCGTAACCGCGAGCAAACAAATCCGGTCCTGCCGATCTACGTATAAAGCGGCAAGACAGGCTGCACGCTTGGATCGTCTTATGAAAAAAGTTGGTTAGAAACCTCCAAACCCGCGCCCGGCGCGGGTTTTTTGCTGTTTAGCAAAGTTGAACTATCGGCGCCGGCTGTGGTACAGTAGACAAAGGTTTTGAAAAGGTTAAAATTTTGACACTATTTGAGAGCAATGTTGAAGATGCGCAATAAATCAGTAAGCTTGCCATTTAAAGGAGAAGATCATGAATAGTTCGAACAATAAAGGCCAGGGCGAAGCGGCAGCTTCCGAGAAGTCGGAAATGCAGCAGGAAAGCAAAATCGTCGTGGTCGGGGGAAAATCGAAAAGGACTCGTCGCTGGGCAGCGGGGATCGTCGGCGGGGTTGTGCTCGCAGGCGGACTGACCTTCGGCGGATTCAAATACGTAGAAGCGAATACTTATACCTACTATACCGTTTACTCGGGGGATACGGTGATCGGAACGATCGCCGACAAAAACGAACTCGACGAGCTGATCGACAACAAGCAGCAGGAGTTCTCCAAAAAGTACCCGGGAGCGGACATGAAGCTGTATACGGCAAGCATCCGCGCGGAAGAAATGCAGGGCTACAAAATCGTGCCCGATACCGAAGCGACGTTGGGCAAACTGGACGGCACGATCAAAGCTTACGCTACCGGCGCGGAACTTGTCGTGAACGGCGAAGTGGTCGGAATCGTCAAAGACAAAGCCACGGCGAAAAAGCTGGTCGAAAAAGCGAAAAACTCCTATGTCGAAAAAGGTACGCAAACCGAAGGAGCCGCGACCAAAAAGCTGGCTTCCACAGGAAGTGCGGCTTCGAGCGACGGTTCGACGTCCAAGCTGAACTCCATCAAGATCAACGACAAGATCACGTACGCGGAGACCAAAACGTCGCCGACGCGCATTTTGAGCGAAGAAGAGGCCTACAAGCTTTTGACGATCGGCAAAAAAGATCCGGTTACGTACACGGTTGTCGAAGGCGACAGCGTCAGCTCGATCGCGGCGAAGTTCGGCATCACGCAGGACGAGATCTACGCCAATAATTCGGATATCAAAGAGTTCACGCTTCAGATCGGCGAAGTGCTGCGCATCACCCTGCCTGATCCGATGATGAACGTCACGACGGTCGAGTCCGTATCCGAACTGATCCCGACCGCTCCGGAAATGTTCATTCGCCATAACTCCGAGCTGGCCGCAGGCAAACGCATCGTCGCTTCCCAAGGCAAAAGCGGCTCCAAACGCGTCGATTACCGCTTGACCAAAAAAAACGGCGAGATCGTGCGCGAAGAATGGATCGGCCAAGAAGTCGTTCGCCGTTCCGCTCCGATCATCATTATCAAAGGAACCAAAGTGATCGTCGAAGAAAAGCCGGTGGTTGAAGAGAAGGTAGAAGAAGTATCGACAGCTTCGGTTGAATCGACGGAAGAAAGCAGCGAATCTGCCGAGTCGTCTTCGGAGTCGTCCGCGTCCAGCTCGTCCGATGATTCCTCAAGCTCCAACCAAGAGGAAGTCACATCGAGCGGCAGCGGCTTCAGCTGGCCCGTCAGCGGCGCTTCGATCTCCAGCACCTTCGGAACCCGCTGGGGCAAACTGCACGCCGGCATCGATCTGACAGGCCCGTCTACCATCATGGCCTCCGCCCCGGGCACCGTCACCTACGCCGGACAAATGAACGGCTACGGCAACATCGTCATCATCAGTCACGGCGACGGCTACGAGACCCGCTACGGCCACTTGAGCAGCATCGGCGTCAGCAACGGCCAATCCGTCTCCCGCGGCCAATCGATCGGCGTCATGGGCAACACCGGCCGCTCGACAGGCACGCACCTGCACTTCGAGATCCGTAAAAGCGGCTCCCCTCAGAATCCTTTGTCCTACTTGCCTTAACGACAAAGGACAAGCAGTAACACGCCGGATGCTAAGTAATCAATGTTGAGAGTGACTTTAAACCTCATGAGTGAGCGATGAAGAAAGGCCATGATCAACTCGAACGTGTTCAAGCTACTCGTCTTAATCAATTTAACGAAACTGTTCATATCCCTTGATCTTCTCTTCTTTTTAAAAAAAGCGCCGCCGGCATTCTCCGGCGGCGCCTTTATGTCTTGAATGTGCATTTCCGAAGGCACCAGGCGGAGGGAGAGTTTCAGTGTAGGAGCGCTAGCGTTCGCCTTTGCAGTTGGGAAGCTTCCTTCTAATTCTAATCAAAGCTTCCCAACTGCAACACGCGACCGAAACGAAACTCTCCCGGAGCCGCCCCGCCTTCCCATCAGAAATGTATATTCAAGACGTCCCGCGCCCCCGGAACCTTTTCCGTCGGCGCTTTTTCCCGTCTCCTATGGTAAAATAACGAAGAATCAAAGCAGGGGGGCTGAAAGAAAATGCAGGGTAAAATCCTGGTTGTCGACGATGAACAGCCGATTGCGGATATATTGAAATTCAATCTCGAAAAAGAAGGCTACCAAGTCACCTGCGCGTTCGACGGCATTACCGCCGTCGAACTTGCGCTGAGCGAGCAGCCCGACCTGATCCTGCTGGATCTGATGCTGCCGGGCAAAGACGGCATGGACGTGTGCCGCGAAGTCCGCGCCAAATTGGCCGTGCCGATCATCATGCTCACCGCCAAAGACGGCGAGATCGACAAAGTGCTCGGTCTTGAGCTGGGCGCGGACGATTACGTCACCAAGCCGTTCAGCACGCGCGAACTGCTGGCCCGGGTCAAAGCCCAGATGCGCAGGCACCAGCCGGGCGCGCCGTTGTACGCGGGGGCAGGCGGCCCGAGCATGGGGGCGGAAGCGCCGAAGCGTCAAGGACTGACGGTAGATGCTCTTTTTATCGATACGGATATGTATATGGTGTACAAGAACGGCGAGCAGCTTGATCTGACTCACCGCGAATATGAACTCGTTTACTACATGGCCAAGAATTCGGGCAAAGTCATGACGCGCGAGCACCTGCTGCAAGCGGTCTGGGGCTTCGAATATTTCGGCGACGTGCGCACGGTCGACGTGACCATTCGGCGGCTGCGCGAAAAGATCGAAGACGATCCGAGCAAACCGGAATATATCCTGACCCGGCGCGGACTCGGTTACATGATGCGTTCCAACAAGCCGGGAGGATTTTAACGGATGCTGCGCGGCGCTTCCTTTTTCCGTTCGGTCCAAGCCAAGCTGATTATCGTGTACATGCTGCTGATCGTGATCGCGATGCAGCTGATCGGCGTTTATTTCGTGAGTGCGATGAAGACGTCCCTGACGAACAACTTCACCAACGATCTCAAAGAACAAGCGGAGCTTTTATCCGTGCTGGCCGGGCAAAACTGGTCGGGCAGCGGAGAAGCCGCCGAAGACAAAGCGGCAAGCCTGCGCACGCTGGTCGACAACTTTTCCAGCATGAGCAGCGGCGAGATTCAAGTGCTCGACGTGAGCGGCCGGGTGCTGATTACGTCGCTGTCCACGCATGCCGACCTGGTCAACAGCAAAAACACGCAGACCGTCGTCAGCCGCGCGCTGCAAGGGATCGACGATAACGAAGAGTATATTATCGACGAAGACAATCTGCGCAAAAAGGTCGTCGCCAAACCCGTGTTCAGCGGCGGAAAAATCGTGGGCGCGATCTATATCGTGGCCTCGATGCAAAGTCTCTACGATACAATGCAGCGGATCAACAGCATCTTTATCTCCGGCGTGCTGATCGCGCTCGGCCTGACGGCCGTACTCGGCGTCATCTTGGCGCATACGGTCACGCAGCCGATCAAAGAAATGACCAAGCGGGCGACGGCGGTCGCGGAAGGTCGTTTCCACGTGCGAATGCCCGTGTTCGGCAACGACGAGATCGGACAGCTCGGCGAAGCGTTCAACCATATGACGAGCCGTTTGCAAGGCGTATTATCGCTGAATGAAGAAGAAAAAGAAAAGCTGGCTTCGATCCTCACCAACATGAGCGACGGCGTGATCGCGGCGGACGAGTCCGGTTCGGTCATTTTGGTCAACCGGGTTGCCAGCGCCATGCTGGGAATGCGGGAAATGGACATCATCGGGCGAAGCATCTCGGAGCTGCTGGATCTGCCGGAAGAAGACGAAGAGCTGCCGTCCGCCGGACTGCGCAGCATCATCCTCGGCGGCAGCGGCGGCACTCCGGATTCGCCCGGCGCTCCCGACGGACTCGGCGAAATGACGATCAAAGCGACGCTCAGCCCGATTCACCGCCGCGAAAGCGGAACGGAAATCGGCGTCAGCGGCACGATCGCGGTCTTGCAAGACATCACCGAGCAGGAACGATTGGATACGCTGCGCCGCGAATTCGTGGCGAACGTCTCGCACGAACTGCGCACGCCGCTGACCACGATCAAAAGCTACACCGAAGCGCTGGAAGACGGGGCGCTCGACGATCGGGCTTTAGCGGGACGTTTTGTCGGCGTGATTCAAAACGAGACGGAGCGCATGATTCGCCTCGTGACCGATCTGCTCCAACTGTCGCGCATGGATTCCCGGGAAACGCTCGTGCGGCGCAAGAAAGCGAACTTGTTCGAGCTGATCGAAGAAGTCGCCGAACGCTTTACGTTCCCGCTTCGGGACAAAGGGATCTCCGTATCGCTCAAAGCCTCGCCGCAGCTCGGTTCCGTCAACGTAGACCGCGACCAGATCGATCAGGTTCTCGACAATGTCGTGTCCAACGCGATGAAGTACACGGCGGACGGAGGCAAAGTCACGCTGGACGCCTACCCGCTAGAAGACGGCAAACGGTATGCGGTCGTGATCGCGGATACCGGCATCGGGATTCCGAAGGAAGAGCTGGGACGGATCTTCGAACGTTTTTACCGGGTAGACAAAGCGCGTTCCCGCGGCATGGGCGGCACGGGCCTCGGCCTGGCGATCGCGCGGGAGATCGTGGAAGCGCACGGCGGGGACATCGCGATCGAATCGGAGCTGGGACAAGGTACGCGTGTAACGTTCACCTTGCCTGCCCATATCGAAGGAGGCGGGGATTAACGTGAAAGAGCAGCTCAAAACGGCGGCACTCACGCTCCTCGTCGCCGTCAGTCTGGTGCAAAGTTATCTGTTGATCTATCGGCTGCCGGGTACAGGCTCAGTTGTCGTCTCGTCGGCGGGCTATGTCCGAACCGACGAGATGGGCGAGCAGCTGAACGTGGAAGATACGCTGTATCCGGACCGGATGATTATTCATATGGGCGAGGACAAGCATACGGTTTTTTATCCGAATTCGGCTTTTTACAAGCTGATCTATGCACGGATTCAGGCCCGGGATTTCGCCGCTTTTCAAGCCCAACCGATCTCTAGCGAGGATTGGGAAAAAGTAGCGGCGAACAATCCCGGCATCGAGCTGTCGTTCGGAAGCGGGCTGCCGGTGCCTTTGCTGCAAAAAACGATGCGGCTGGCCGCCGACGCGACATTCGAGACGGCCGACATCGATCGCATCTGGATTTATACCGGAGCCGGCGAGGAGAAGCCGAGAGCCTTTTTCTTCAGTTCGAACGGGCAGGATATCTACGAAGCGAAGCAGCTCGACCTGACGGTGCAGGACGTGCTTCAGCATGTGGCGTTCGGCGAAGAATGGACCCCGTATACGCCGCTCAAAAACCATGCGTTGTACGTGCCGTCCAAGCCGATCGTGCTGGCGGAAGCGGTTCTGGAGACGGATGCGTTTACCAGCGACCAAATGCAGCGCAACCTGTTCGCCGATCCGGCCGTGACGCGCAATATCCATGAACAGGACGGTTCGGAGATTTACACGGACAGCAAGCGGAGCCTTCAGATCGAGGACGAAGGGCGCTGGATGACGTACACCGATCCGGCGGCGGTTCCGGCGATCCGGGCGGACGCCACCGAAAGCGTGCTATCCGCCGTCGACTTCATCAATCAACACGGAGGCTGGAACGGAACGTACCGGGCTGAACTGACCGCGGGCAGCGACGAAGATTCGAATGCGGATCTGAGCGTGCGTTTCCGGCAGTATTATGGTTCGTTACCGATCTTCGGCAGCGGGACGGTACGTTACGGGTATATGGATCTGCTGCTCCAGCAAGGCACGGTCTCGTTCTACGAACGCTCTCTGCTTGAGACGCCGCAAGTGGGCGATCAAGGGCCGCAGTATACGTTGTCCGGCGGTCGGGATCTGATCGATCGGATCGTCAAAGTCGAAGAAGTGCATGGTTTGAAAGTGACGGATTTGTACCCGGCGTACACGCCACGCATGAACGGCGATACGCTGCGGCTGGTGCCGGGCTGGGTAGCGGTGCTGTCCGACGGCACGAACGCGACATTTAACTAATCGGTCGTAGCCGGCCGGGCGAGAGGGGAGGCGGAACATGGATTGGGGAAGGGCTAAAAATGTCTTGATCTACGCGTTCCTACTGCTGAACCTGGTGCTCGGCTATCAGCTGTGGAGCGATTACCGCGAGCAGCAGGGCGCCAACTTGGGCTTCGATTCGCTCAGCGAAAGCACGCAGCGGGCGATGGAAAACAAAAATATTCAGGTGCTGACCTCCGTTCCGGCGGATACGCCGAGCCTGCCGAAAATCTCTTACCGATATACCGAGGAGCTTCCGGACGATCCGGTACAGCTTGCCATTCCGGCGGACAGCAAGCTCATTTTTACGCCCGGAGACCTGGTGTCGGCACTGAAAAACGAAATCCCGCAGATCGGAAATTATAGCTACGACGCTTTTGCGGACAGCAGCGAAGACGGGTCGTTCACGCTGCATCCGTTATTCGAAGGGCAGTGGCCGTTGTTTAACGCGGATCTGGAACTTTTTTATACCGACCAGAAGATTACGGCTTACCTCGGTTCCCCGGTACAGATTCAAGATGCCGGAGGCGAAACGGAAGTGCTGCCCGCGCAAAAAGCACTCGGGACGCTGGTCGAAAATTATTTGCCGGACGGCTCGGTCGTCAAAGAGATCACGCTGGGCTTTTACGGGCAGACCTTCGATTCGGAGACCCAGGTGGCTGCGCCGGTATGGCGGTTTACGGTTGAAAACGGCGATCCGTCTTCGTACAGCGTCTACTACGTGCAGGGAGCCAGCGGAGACGTCATCAGTCCCTGAAGCAGCAAGAGCAGGAGAAAAGGAGATCAACAATGAGTATGGGAATGCGTTTTACCGTGTTGTCGAGCGGATCGACGGGCAATGCGACCGTGATCGAGCTGGGCGGCACGACGATCTTGGTCGATGCGGGCCTCAGCGCCAGAAGAGTCGAAGAACTGCTGCGCGAACGCGAGGTGTCGCCGGAGCAACTGAGCGGCATTCTGGTCACGCACGAGCACACGGATCATATCAAAGGCGTCGGCGCGCTCGCGCGCAAGTACAAGATGCCGATCTACGCGAACGAAAAAACGTGGGAAGGCATGAAAAAGTACGTCGGTCAGATCGAGCCGGAGCAGCGCAAAATCCTGGAAACGGGATCGGCGATCGACTTCGGTTCGCTGAGAGCGGAATCGTTCGGCATCTCGCACGACGCGGCGGAGCCGGTCGGCTACACGTTCGACGACGGCATCCACAAGCTGAGCCTGGCGACCGATCTCGGCTACATGAGCGAAAAGGTCAAAGAAGCGATCTACGATTCCGACGTGCTGGTGCTCGAATCCAACCACGATATCGAGATGCTGCGCATGGGACGCTACCCGTGGAACATCAAACGGCGCATCCTCAGCGACATCGGCCATTTATCCAACAACGCGGCGGGCGAAGCGCTCAGCGAGCTGTTGAACGGCCGTTTGAAGCGCACGTACCTGGCCCACCTCAGCCGCGACCATAACATGATGGATATCGCGAAAATGACGGTGCGCTGCTCGATGGAGGATTGCGGAATATTTTTCAAGGATAGCGAATTCGAACTGCGCGACACGTATTGGAACATGCCCACGCCGTGGGACGAGGTAGGCAGCAAAACGGGCGAATAACGATCGGCAGAGCGCTTTGGAAAAGGCGTCGTTATGCCGATAATCGGTTTAATGGATAGCAGGCAGGAAAAGGGCAAAAAATGCGGCGCATACGGATGGAAGGGTGAATGCACATGGGGCTGTTTGACGACGAATATTATGGCGGGAGCGGGAAAAGGCGCGGATTCAGCGAACGCAGTCCTCGCCGCGGCCGGAGACGTTCCGGTGGCTACGACGCTAACGGCCGCCGTTCTGGCGGTACGCGTGCGGTCGCTTTTAGCGCGATTCTCGCTTCGCTGCTTACGGCTCTGCTGCTCAGCGGCCTGTTCGCGGGCTTTGTCCTGCCGCGGATGAATACGACAGCCATCTCCGCAGGAGCCAATCCTTACGATCGCATCGTTCAGGCCGCCGCCGCCGTCCGGCCTGCGGTCGTCAGCATCGTGAGCCACCGCACTGCGGGCGACACGTCGCCGGACAGTGCGGCATTAGGTTCAGGCGTAATTTTTCAAAAAGAAGGCGGCAAAGCGTACGTCATCACCAATCACCACGTCGTCGCGGGCGCGGAAGAACTGCAAGCCGTGCTGGTCGACGGAACAAGCCTGACCGCGAAGTTGGTCGGCTCCGACGTCATTACCGACGTGGCGGTTCTGGAGATCAGCAGCGCGAAAGTCGCCGCGATCGCGCAGATCGGCGATTCGGATACGCTGGATCTCGGCGAGACCGTAATCGCGCTCGGCAACCCGCTCGGTCTCGGCGATACGCTCACCTCCGGGATCGTGAGCTATCCGAAGCGCGTTATGCCCGTATCGCTGAACGAAGACGGCGTCTACGATTGGGAGCAGCAGGTCATTCAGACCGACGCCGCGATCAACGAAGGCAACAGCGGCGGAGCCCTGGTCGACCTCGACGGCCGGCTGATCGGCATCAACACCATGAAGATCGCCAGTACCGGCGTCGAAGGCATCGGCTTCGCCATCCCGATCAACCAGGTCATGAACACCGCCGAAGAGCTGCTGACCACCGGCAAAATCAGCCGACCTTATCTGGGCGTCTACTCCCTCGACCTGAACAACCCTTACGCCCCGATGGACGAGGACCAGGTCGAAGAACTGAAGCTGCCGAAAGAAGTCGAAAAAGGCGTCGTCGTCCTCGAATCCCTCGGCCCCGCCAAAGACGCCGGCATCCAGCTCAACGACGTGATCGTAGGCTTCGACAACCAATCGATCGACTCCACCCTTATGCTCCGCAAATACTTGTACGGCTACAAAAAGATCGGCGAAAAAATGACCATCAGCTACTACCGCGACGGCAAAAAACAATCCGCCACCGTGACCCTCGGCGAACGCCCGGAAGCGACGCAGTGAGCGCTGATGTACAGATGAGCGGCTTTTTGGAAAAAAGATCGATAAACGAGAAATAAATAAACATCGAAGAAGTCTTGATCGTCAGATAGAAACGTAGTTCTATAATAGAAGCAATGCATTTGCTTTTTTCCTTAACGAAAGATTTTGCAAGAGTAAAGGCTGCACAGCGGCGGGAGAGTTTCAGCGTAGGAGCGTTAGCGATCGCCTTTGAATTCGGGAAACTTCCATATATAATTCATTCCAGTTTCCCGAGTTCAACACGCGACCGAAGCGAAACTCTCCCGCCGCCGCTCAAGGCCGGTTTACCCCAAAAAGTCAGGAGTGTTCTTATTGTACTGTGTCTGCAAGCAACATATCGAAACCGCGCTCGACGAATTTCTAAACGAATACGAAGACGCCGCGCCCGATCTCGTGAACCTCAAAGAAACCGAGTTCTCCGACTGGGACCCGCCGCTCAAATGCGCACACTGCGAAGAGCCGGCCGAAGTGCTCGTCGTTTAATCCGGTTTTAGCGTTTCAACGTTCGCCAAGCTGTATTTTCCGTAATCCAAATCATATGACCGACGGACGGCCGCCCGCGCGCTCCGGCAATGCCGGAACTCGCGAGCGGTCTTTTCGGCCGACGGAACGAAAGGGAGCTTTAACCCACGATGATCTTCCTTTTTAGCTATGGACTGACCGCCCTTGTTTTGCTCGGTTTTGTCGTCTCGTACATGCGCGACAAGCGCCGGATCCGCGTCGGGATGCTGCTGACGTTCGGGCTGCTGCTGCTGGCGTTCTCCCTGATGATCAGCGTGATCCGGATCGCCGACGACAATTCCGCCGTCCGGTATGCCGCCGCGTTCGGCGCGCTGGGCGCCGTCGTCCTGCTGCCGCTGCTCGTGGTCGGTACGGGAGCCGGACTGATCTACAACGCGCGCATTTTATGGAGAAAAGAAGGACTCAAGCCCAAAAACCTGCTGACGCTCGGTCTGGGTTTGCTGATCTTTGTGTTTTTGGGTCTGATGATCACGTCGCCGCTATGGACCACGGACGGAAAACTTGCGCTGCCGATCGCGGTCGTCTCGACGATTACGGCTTATCTGGGCTTCGTTTTCCTCTGCTACCTCGTCTCGTCCGTGCTGTATAATTGGGTGCGCCCGCGCGTTCCGCGCGATTACATCGTCGTGCTCGGCGCGGGGCTCAAAGGCGACAAGGTCACGCCGCTGCTTGCCGGACGGCTGAATCGCGGCATTGCCTTTTACAAGAAACAAGAAGCCCTGCCTTACGTCCCGCCCAAGTTCGTCGTCTCCGGCGGCAAAGGCTCGGACGAGATGATCTCCGAAGCCGCCGCCATGCGCAACTATTTGCTGGAGCAGGGCATACCGGACGAGTGGATCATTATGGAGGACCAGTCGGTGAACACGCTGCAAAACATGAAGTTTTCCAAAAAGATCATGGATGAGGAAAGCGGCAAAGGCCAGTATACGTGCGTGTTCGCGACTAACAACTTCCACCTGTTCCGGGCCGGCGTCTATGCGCGTCAAGCAGGGCTGCAGGCAGACGGGATCGGTTCGAAAACGGCCTTTTATTATCTGCCGAATGCGTTTATCCGCGAGTATATCGCTATTTTGACCATGTACCGCCGCTGGCATCTGTTTTTCATCGCGACGATCGTGTTGATGTATGCGGCTGCGGCCGGGCTGTTCTGGTGGGTAGAGCATACGGTGGACGTTTAATTTGCCGAAACAAGCGAATAGGTCGATTGTTGGAGCAAAAAGGAGTACACTAGATAGATAAGAAATTGTAGTGAGGTGAGCGAAAGCATGGCAGAGGAAGAAGTAGTATTGACCCAAGAAGGATTCGACAAGCTCCAAGCGGAGCTCGACGACCTCAAATACGTGAAACGCAAAGAGCTGGCGGCGCGCATCAAGCTTGCGATCAGCTACGGCGACTTGAAAGAAAACAGCGAGTACCATTCGGCCAAGGACGACCAAGGTTTCATGGAAACGCGCATTATGATCTTGGAGAAAATGCTGACCAAAGCACGGATCGTGGATACAAGCGACAGCGATTCCAGCGCGATCGGCGTCGGCTCGAACGTGGTGTTGAAAGACATCGAGTTCGGCGACACGTTGGAGTATCAAGTGGTCGGACCTGCGGAAGCGGACGTGGCGAACGGGAAGATCTCGTACGAAAGCCCGCTGGGTAAAGCCCTGATGGGCAAAGCGGTCGGCGACAAGATCGACGTCGAAGCGCCGATGGGTATGATTCATTACGAGCTTTTGGAGATTAAAGCGTTGTAAAGCGTGACGATGTACTATGGAAAAGACGGCACTGCCCCAGTGAGGGAGCGGCGGTCGTCTTTTTTGTTGGGCTGCTGGGCGGGGGCTAGCGTATAATGGAAATAATCCAGTACCCTTTCAACTCTTAATCAGAGGATTACGTTTGGCTGAAACCCACACGCTTTAGGTGGATTTCAGACAGGCGTAACCTTACTTTTAACGTTGACAAGGTACTAAGGGCTTGTCTCTCTTATATAGTAGGCTTACGTTTGTAGGAATCGCGCATGGTTGTAGTGCGAATCCTGCGGACGTAACCGTTCATTGGTTTGAGACAAGTCCTTATCATGAGCGGTACACGGGAGGATTTATGTTTATACAAATCATCGGAGTCGGCAAATTGAAAGAGAAGTATCTGGTGCAGGGCATCGCGGAGTACAGCAAGCGGCTGACGCCTTACATCAAGCTGCAAATCATCGAAGTGCCGGATGAGAAAGCGCCGGACAGCTTAAGCGATGCGGAAGTGAAGATTGTGAAGGATAAGGAAGGCGAGCGGATCCTGAGCCATATCAAGCCGGACGCCCACGTGATCGCGCTGGCTTTGGACGGGAAGATGTGGAGTTCGGAAGATCTGGCGTCAGAGTTAGATAAGCTCGGCACGTACGGCAACAGCCACGTGGTGTTCGTGATCGGCGGGAGTCATGGGATCGGGGACGAGGTTCTGAAGCGTGCGCAGCAGAAGCTGTGTTTTGGGAAAATGACGTTGCCACATCAGTTGATGAGGTTGGTGTTGGTGGAGCAGGTGTATCGGGCGGTGAAGATTAATAGGGGTGAACCGTATCACAAATAGGGCGAAATTGGCTGCTATTTATTAGCGATTTTTACGGAAATTCTTTTGTTGAATCCATTGAAAATATCTTGTATTGAAGTGGCTCTTTTTTCAATGAATGTATTCTGACTTGCTACTTCTCTTCTAATACTGACCTGGTCTGTTAGATTTAAAGTCTCCAAATGCTGGATAGCATTTTTTATTAATCCTTTGTGGTTTTGGGCTTCTTCAAGAAACTTATCTGGAATCCAGTATGGGTGAGGATGGGCAGAATTGTCTCTAGACGCTTTTAAACTCTTTAAATGTTCCGCCTGTTCATCGTTGTAGAAGCGGTGGTTCATCGCTTCTCCTAGATCTTGGAGGCTTTTCGTTGGGCTTGAATGACGTTTGTACGTACCTTCGGCTTTCTGGTTTGCCTGATATATTCTAGCGCAATATCCACTTAATTCATCGCGTAGCCTTTCAAGCTTTAAGATCCGCTTTTTTTTATTTTTTATAACAGAAAGAGCTTGGATATCTTTCTTAATTTCATTAATTCTATCTTCGAAGTTTTCATCTAAACGCTTTAGTTGTGCAAGCGTCTTATTGATCTCTTGCTTAACATCTTTGGTTCGTCCCATCATGACTACCTCCTTATTACCTAATATATTATTGATTGTACTCTGCATTCGATTAATGTCACAAGTGTTCTGTATAAAGTATAGATTGGCACTTCACCACAACTTGTCCTTGACAGATTGACAGATGCAGGGTCGGTTTCGAGCCGAATCCGGTGCATAAAATGCGCCATGTTTCAGTAGTCATGCGCTCGTCTTTTTAAGAGTTTCACTTTCGTATTCATACCTTCGAATGGTCCGTTCGACTCGGCAAAAAGAGCTGCTGAAAGAACGCCTTCTTTTTAGGATCGCATCGTTTTGGCCAGACGCTTCACCGCAGCAAACGTATGAAAAGAGAACCGACTTAGCTAAGCCTCTAGTCTTTGTTTAGCTATAGATTGTGTTGGGCTTTTCAGCACATAACGGAAATGCTGCAAGGCTTGGTAACGAGCTTTCAAGGCCTCGTCTACCTGCAATGCTCGCGGACTTCTCTTCGTTCTTCGTCGGTCAGTCGTTCTGGCTTAACGGTCAATAGCCGAAGGGTATGCGGGATTTCTCTGCGTGGATTTCGCCCAAGTGCAGGCATTTTGCGCCTTTGCTTCATGGAATCCGTAAAGAATTGAATCAAGCGAAATCGATCGAGCACATGCACGGCCTGCGGACAAGCGTTTCGAATCGCCTTACTCATCGCGGGTGCAACATCGCTCACGACAATCTGAGCCTGCTTCGCCGTACTTTGCAGAAGTTCACGAATATCCATTTCTTATCATCCTTCGCACACGCCTAAGACCTGTTTGATGTCCAAATCCACCGTACATACATTGTAGGAATGACCCTTTCGCAGCGCAAAATTGTCTACACTGACCCGTCTTGGAGGTGGCCTTTGCGCTGAAGCTGAATCGGCATAAAACCAATGTTCTAGCGTGGTATAAGGAATGCGAAGTTGCCGGGAAACGGCCTGAATGAAACGACCGTGACAGAAGGAAACCGCTAGGCACCGAAACGCTTACGTGACGCGCCCCCGTTCGGGAATGTCGGGAGGTCCCGGGTAAAGGTGCAGTCAAAAGACCGGTAAAACCGTCTTTCGCTCGGCTCTTCCACAGTAGGGTAAAGTGGCTCAAAAAATGTTTTGATAACTTGAGAGGTTGATATATACTCTAGACATTACAATATTAAATGGATGGAGTGTAGAAATGTTACTCGGCGCATTGATCAAAGGTTATAAGTCCTACGAAAAGTCAATTTTTGTCCCAATAAGTAAGTCCGAAAACGAAAAATATTCAGTCTACATAGGTAACAATGGAGTAGGGAAAAGTGCAATATTAGAGGCACTCGATACATTTTTCAATGGAAGACAATGGAATTTAACTAGAGGTGCTACAAAAGATGAAGTTTATATTGCACCAGTTTTTTTGATTGAGAAGGATAAGTTTAGAGAGAGATTGTCAAACAGCAATTATTATGAACCTAATGAATTAGATAAAAACCGACAAGTAATACTTCCATTCATAGAACATATAAGTAATTATTTTTGGAATGTAGAACAGAATTTTAATTCTCTTGTACATAAGTGGCCACATATATTGAGCTTTTTTGATTTAAGGGAGAGTCTTAGAAATAAGTACGCCCAAGATAGATACCTATTGCTGATATTAGGAATACAATATACTAATAAAAATGTTTATTTTAGTGCCTTTAATGAGGACATCAACGGATACCTAGCACAAAAATATCCTAGTAGCGTTCCTAAGGAACTTCTAAATATATCGGAAAGCTCTAGAGAGGTAGTTTCTGATTATTACTCATATGTATATCTGCCTGTTGAGCAAAGTGTTGAAGAAATATTAAAAGTAGAAGCTAAACAGATGCAGACATTGATGAACAAAGATGTTCTTGAGGAAATTGGTTCGGCTTTAACTAGTCGATTTGAAATAAACAGCAAAGAGAGAAGTTTTATAACCTTTTTAAATGATCACTTAAATGAGTTTATGAAGGGGATAAACGAATCTATCCATCAAATAGATAATAAATATAATTATGGAGCAGACCTTTTTATTAAAAAGAATTTGACCGTTTCAGATATTAGAGAAAAAATTTTAGAAGCCTATTTCATGAAGAAATCTTTAAAATATGACAGAAAGGAAATTAGTCAGCTAAGTTCAGGAGAGCAAAGAAGAGCACTAATAGACATAGCTTATGCATTCCTATCGAATGACGGTGTTAGAGATCGAAATATTATTCTGGCAATTGACGAGCCAGAGGTGTCTTTAAGTATATCTAATTGCTACTCGCAATTTGCGAGATTAGAAGAGTTGGCAAATAAGTATAACAATCAAATCCTAATAACGACACATTGGTACGGTTCATTACCCACAATAAACAAAGGATACTTACATCACATTCAAGAAGAGCAACAGCAGGTTGAAATTCGGCAGTTTAATTTCTTTAATTACCTCGAGGAAAGAAAAAAATTTCCTGACGATGTAGATTTAAAGAGTATGTTTGACCTTGCTTCAAGTATATTAAGTTATATAAAAGTGAATACATCATATTGGATTATCTGCGAAGGAAGCGACGATAAAATCTACCTAGAGACAATTTTAGGGAATGAAAATCCCTATAAAATTTTACCTGTTGGTGGTATAGGAAATGTTGTAAAACTCTTCAACCTACTTTCTAGCCCAATTTCTAGCGATAAAAAAGATTTCACTGGATTAAAGCAAAACGGAAGTAAAATACTATGCCTCATAGATACAGACGATCTAAAGTTAAATTTTATGCCTTCAGATAAGGATAGTGCAATACAATTGCGTAGACTACAGGTATTAAGTGACCAGTCGAGGATAGATGTGGTCGATCCCGCACGTCCTGGTGATTACAATAAAACTGTTATGGAAGACTGCCTAGACCCGGCTTGTTATTACTTAGCAATCAAAAAAGTGATAACTGAAAAGGGAACTCAAGATTTAGTAGATTTGTTTGAGGATTTTGACTTCAATAATGAAATGGTAGTTTCTAATTTGAGATCATATAACTCTATAATTATACCCAAAAAGATTGAAGTTTTTAACCGTAAAAAAGAAATAGAAGACTTTTTAAAACAACACGATATTAAGTTTTTGGTTTCTAAAGCTTATTCTGAAATATGCGTACCTAGTCCTCGAGTCTCGCATAAATTGGAAGAAGTTTTAACTGATTTTTTTAAATAGTAAGATAACGCGGACCACGAATCAACGCGGTCCTTTTAACGTATGGAGACATAAAGATGTTTGTTTGTCATTAAGTTAATATACTAAACCGTATAAGAAGTAGGGTGAAGTTTATGTTACAATTGTCTTTAAATAGTATGCGCTTTTACGGTTGCTTTTACATTTTTGATTGGAGGAGATATTGTGGACCTCAAAAATATAAAAAGTATCGAGGATGTAATGAGCTTATTGGATCAAATGGGAATTCAAGAAATTTTTCAATATCGTTTGCATCTCGATACAGAAACAGATCGAGGATGTGCTCTAATGACAGCAGCCTTTTTAGAAGAACAACTCAAAGGGCTTCTAGAAAAAACTTTAGTGCATGACTCTGAGGTGTTTAAAGATTTATTTTCTGGTACAGGTGGCTTGGCAACCTTCTCTTCAAAAATAAATTTATGTTATTTAATGGGCTTGATTGCTCCTAGTGTCCAAAGAGATTTGCATCTTATTCGAAAAATTAGAAATGAATTTGCACATTCAATGCAAATAATAGATTTTAACCATTCTTCTATAGCTTCACGATGCAGAGAACTCCAACATAATGTTTTTCAGGACGAACTTGCTCCTAGAAAAGCATTTAACCGTGTTGCTTTTGGTATAGCAGGATTACTAAATGGGGCAAAGACTATGGCTGAAAAATTAGAGATGCATAAAGATATTAACTTCGGCTCTGAAGAATTTCAAAAAGGGCTAAAACCTGTAGCAGAAATAATGAAATTCTATAGTGATTTTAAGCAACAGCAAGAAAGTGAACAGTAGATTCAACTTTTATTTTAAAGCTTGATTGAAAAATGATGCTTTTTAAGTGATGAAATTTTATCAGACAAAAAGAAAGTCCCCTCTGCTGTTTTAACAGCAGAGGGGATCTCATTTAAAAAGTAGATTTGAGTTTTCTCATTGAACTTTAGCTCGATATGCTCTACCTTTTTCTTCTCATCCAACGTAATCCTTTTTACGATCAAGTGCAGTAACGTCTTCCGCTGCGGAAAAGGCGACAGTCTCAACAACTCCTCGAACCTTTCCATCAAGGAACGCACAAATTCGTAAGGAACCGGCTCTGACTGATCGTCTCGAACCGCCGCCTCCAGCTTCGATCTTCGCCTCAACTCCACATCCAGCTCCTCGTTCAGTTCTCTAAGCCGTTCACTGAAAAGCGCCCGATCAATCTCATCCATTTCGTACAGCTCAAGGTATTTTCGTTTCTTCTCCTCCAGCTTCTCAATGCGAGACTTTACAGCTATGAGTTCAGCCAGCGCCGGTTTGGACTGCTGAGTCCTTTGTTCGTTTACCCTCTGAACGATCGCCTTCAAAATCGAAGGGTTCTCGACGACGCTGCGAATCCGATCCGTAACCGCCTGCTCTGCTTCCAGCTTGCGAACGCTGTTGGCGTGACAAACAGAACTACCCTGACTACGGAAACGGCTGCACGAGTAATACATACGAGTGACTTTGGTTCCGTCCTTCATCTTGTTGACCGTCCGGCTGGCGGTCATTGCCGCCCCGCATTCGGGGCAGCGGATGAGTCCGGTTAGCAGGTATTCGCCTTCGAAATGCTTCTAGGGCTTCTTCGATTTCTTACGCTGAAGAAATTTTACTTTCTCCTACAGTTCTTCGGAAATGATCGCCGGATGTAGCCCGTCCACGATGATCTCGTTATCGCTCTGTCCCCTTCGCCATTTCTCGAACCAGTTCTCGTAGCGATTGTAACGGAGCTTTCCGACGAACATAGAATTAGTGACGATGTCCTCAATGGCCGTCGTGGAAAAAGGCTTTTTTCGCTTCGTTCGATGCCCTTCCTGATTCAGCTCGTTGGAGATCGACTTGAGTCCCCGACCTCCGGCGTACGAGATTTGCTTCTTCCTCGACAATAACGACTTTCGTGTCGCGACTGTACGGGGTACCGTGTTCGTCGACGAATAATTGACTGAATTTTCTGGAAAGTGTACAATAAAGGTAATTTCAAATGCGCATTATGCAATAGCATGCACCAGAACATCGCGAACTTCGAAAACGCGAAAATGTGTTCTGTAAGTTTGTTTCGTACAGACTTTGATGGCCGGTTACTCAACCACAAGGAAGAGGCATGGTCTATTTAGACCATGCCTCTTTTATTGTTTCAAGAGCTAGACAAGCCGTTGTGATTTGTGGTTTGAAAAATCCAAATTGCAGGAGGAAAGAGATTGGATAGTTCAAAATCCGCAAAATTGAAGAATACGGGGCAGAGGGAATTTCAACTCACGAATATCGCTTCGACGACCACAGTATCATGCCCCTCTGAATCTGGTGAGTTATATCTTTTATCGTTGATTCTCCCTAAGACCAGTAATAACCTGCTGGCCTGTAACGTGAAGTTGAAAAGCCCTGCCTTGATTGAAGAGAAGTGTTTTACATGAGCAAGTGGATTTTTAAGATATTACTCTTGATCTTAGTGCTTGGGTTGCTACTTTTAGCTGGGCATCATGAGGTTATTACCATGAAGATTTTTATAACTAAAGTGCAACTATGGGCGGCTTTGGAATGGTTCCTAAGCATTTTAGCTTCAGGTCTCCTATGTTATTACATGGGTACAAGGAAATAGGGTCCTAAAGCAAAAGGGTGAAGGATTTCCTTTCCACGTTTTAAGGATTCTATTAAAAATCCTTAGTAGAACAAGAGTAAGTAAATACTAGTTTACGCAACTTGTAACTCTCCCGACTAAAAGGAGGTATTGTTCACCACAGGCGAATTGAAACAGATTGAAAACGTTTCGTAAGGAGGAATTTCAGTAAATGGATAACATTACATCCAAGGACAAGATGAAACAGAGACGTTCTCGGTTTCGTATGCAAGAAAATGCTCCAACAATCACAGTATCAGGCCCTTCGGGGTCTGGTAAGTCGTATCTGTTAACGGTGCTTCTCCCTGAGACCAGCAATAAACTTTTGGCCTGGAACGTAGGCATGAAGCAAACTACATTGATTAATACAAAATTGATGCTCGATAGTACAATGAACCAAGATGAAGCGGTCATTCGCGTTAAAATGAGGCCTTTCGACATCATGTTAATCAAACCAATTATGCATAAGATGATACTTGATGTCATATTTGAGAACAGGGATGAGTTAGATGGGCTGGAATTAGACGAGGATATAGTGTACAAGGTGCTGAATCCTCGGAATCGAGCCTATCACTTTGCTGAATTCGTCCAAAAACATAGCGATAAACAAGGGTGTCCAGATCAAAAGCTGCTCCTACAATTGCTACAGCGTTTCTTTGAGGGCTTGATTCCAGAAATACAAGAAGCAGTTAAGGAAAAAGAGAAGGGCACCAAAACCGTCTATCCTAAGCCTAAAAAGAAGGAAATTTACGAAATGGTCATTCAAGAGCGCTTGGGCGATAGTGAAGTTCAAGGTCTGGAGAGTGAAGTCTATACTTGGTTCATGCAACTCTATAGTTTTATTAAAGGGGAGATACTAAAAACGTGCGAATTTCTTGATTCAGAGCAGGTGTACGCGGTTGTTGAGGACCGGGTGGAAAGCGATTCGATCAAGAATCTTATTCAAGACACCTACAATGTGGATAGCCCTTACTCGCTTATTATTGAAGAGTTGTCTTACTGCGTGCAACCATCTATACCCTTTGCAATGGCTTTTAAGGAAGCCTATCGTGAGGATGCAAAGCTTGGGAAGGTGCTTAGACTCAATATTCTTGATACACCCGGTTTAACCCAAACGGGAGAGACGAAGGAAGACATGCAGGAAGTTCTGCAACAGGTAATGGGGCATCAATCTGACGCATACCTATTCCTTTGCAGTACGGATGAACGACCGACGGTATATGAAAACATGAAGGAACTTCTCATTAAGAGAAGGGAGAAATTTCAGGAAATACCGATTAAACTTCTTCGGACCAAGGTGGATTTGAACCTGTATGAACTGATGAAGAAGGATCACCTTATGGAGGTAGGCCGTCCTGAGTTTACGGATACTGAGGCATTCTTTTATGCTGAAAAAGCTTACGAAAAATTCACACAAGCTATCGATGCAGAGAACGTTGAATTGAGCGAAAGTTTGGGTGTCTATAATCCACTTGATTTCATTTCTTTAGACTTTACACCCCTGCGCAACTTAGCTGGGTCTTTCTTCGAAAAGAAACCAACCATAGAAAAGGAAAAATTGTTCCATATTTTGTTCGATCTTTCCCGTAAAGTACATGATGCTCATATGCCTTCATATGTAGGGCGCCGCTACCTGCAAATGAAAGAATTGGATGAAGCAGCACTTGTGATTAAGATGAATAAGGAAATGGGGCAATTACTGGAAGACTTTGCTGTCCATATGAAAGTTATGAACTCACGCGAGTATCAGGGGAACTACTATCAATTTGAGTCGAAAAAGAAACTGTACCATGGTCATTCAGTATATACCGGCCTGAAGAAGGCACGGATCGGAGAAGGGCATGAGACACGGGCAACGGTGTACGAAAATTTTAACATCCATGTTCGAAGCATGATCCAAAAGTGGACGACAGCATTTATCCAGAACCGTCCGATTTCATTTGATGTCTCATTTGAAAATATTAGAGATTCCGAAGCCAAAAGGTTAGCGGAGATTGAGGCACCGCAAGTTTTGAAGGACATTTTCCGACAACAATTGTCCCAAATTCTTTACCGCATTAGTAAAGCGTTGAGTTATGACGGGATGAAGACAGAAATTGAGGATATCTATGCCAAACAAGCACCAGACCAGGCCTTCCGAAATAATATGCGCCTTTTTTATGCCAAGTTTAGCGACGAAATGTATTGGAAGGAGGGACTCTCTCGATTCTTGCAGCAGGAACTGAACCAATTACTTAGTAAGATGTATTTTTACGAATAGGCAAAAAGACATGTTGAACATGAGACCTTTAATTGAGCATTGCTATGATATATGCCATTTTCAGTTTGTCATTTCGTAATTATTGAAAAGAACTCTTATATAGTGATTTAAAACTTAGTAGAAAGCATAATATTACTCGTGGATTTCAGGTTAAATTATCTCTTAATGGTGTGGTTATTGGATTAATAAGTGTTAAGCCACTTCCCCAAACATCACGGGCATCACGTGGCGTCGAATTGTGGATTTATACAGTGACAACTCATTAAGGAACCCGTGTCCAAAAAAGTCTAAAGGCACCCCATCGGGTGCTTTTAGACTTTGCTCTGTAACCGACGCCGAACCGTATCATAAATAATGGAAACGAGTCGTAAACCAAATTATTAACCTTCCCAGCTATCACCCAACCATATGACTAGACATGTTTTTTTCCTATAACAACCCTCCTCCTCCCTCGTGGTATACTCATGAGAACAAAAAGCCAGAAGGAGCACTTCATATGATCCCATTCCGACACGACCATGTAGGCAGTTTTTTACGCCCTGCGAACTTAACCCAGGCGCGCGAACAATATAGATCAGGCAGCATCACGCACGACGAATTAAGAGCGGTGGAAGATCAGGAGATCATCCGCATCATCGAAAAGCAAAAGGAAAACGGCGTGCTCGCGGTCACGGACGGCGAACTGCGCAGAAGCTGGTGGCATTTCGACTTCCTGGGCGGCCTGGACGGCGTCGAGCTGTACGAGCAGATCGACGGTCCGAAGTTCCACAATATGCAGACGCGCAAAGGCGGCCTTCGCGTGGATGGCAAAGTCGATTTCTCGACGCATCCTTTCGTGGAAGACTTCAAGTTCGTGCAGCAGCACGCGGGTGACACCGTAGCGAAACAGACCATCCCGAGTCCGAACATGCTGCTCTATCGTTTGGAAAATGGCGCAAACACTTATTACACGGACAATGAGGCGTTCATTCAGGACACAATCGCAGCGTATCAAAAAGCGATTCAAGCCTTCTACGATGCGGGATGCCGTTACCTGCAATTGGACGACACCGCTTGGGCGGACCTCTTCTCGGAAGCCGGTCACGACAAGCTGCGCGCCAAAGGCATGGAACCTGCGCAAGAGTTGAAAACGATGCAGCGCATGATCAACGAATCGTTGGCGAACAAGCCGGCCGATCTCGTGGTCACGATGCACGTCTGCCGTGGCAACTACAAATCAAACTACTTCTCCACGGGCGGCTATGATTACGCGTCCGAAGTGATCTTCGGCGGCTTGGACGTAGACGGATTGTTCCTGGAATTCGACGACGAGCGCTCAGGCGGTTTCGAATCGTTGAAGCATGTGAATCGCAAAGATTTGAAAATCGTACTCGGCCTGCTCACATCCAAAACAGGCGAGCTGGAAGACAAAGAACAAATCAAAGCCCGGATCGCGGAAGCGGCAACTTACGTTCCTTTGGAGCAACTTTGCTTGAGCCCGCAGTGCGGATTCTCGTCGACGGAAGAAGGCAATATTCTGACGGAAGACCAACAATGGCGGAAGCTGCGTTACGTGAAGGAAATTGCAGACGAAGTTTGGGGTTAAGCTTTTCTCAAATTACCAATAGGATTCGCGGAGGGATATCAAATGACAACTCAAGCCAGCCCAGAAGCCATTACCGTTGAAGCGTTGATTAACGGCCAGAACGTAAAATCCCTTTCCCAATCAGCAAAAGAGAATCCGACCAATCCAACCAAGATCGTGGGCTACTTCCCGGATACGACGAAAGAACAAGCCGTTGAAGCAATCGAAGCGGCGGCGGTTGCTTTTAAAACGTGGAAGAAAACCGATATCGAGGAACGCGTTGCCAGCATGCGCAAAGCGATCGAGAAGATCCGCGCAGCCGAGAACGAGATCGTGAATTTGCTGTCCAGAGAACACGGCAAGCCGCTGTACGATGCGCACGGCGAGGTCTATGTAGCCTTGATGTGGATGGAGTTTGCGTGCAACGAAGCGGCCGCGGCTCTGCAAGAACAAGTCACCGAACACGATCACGGGAAAACGATCTTGTCTTACGATCCGATCGGCGTCGTAGCCGCGATCAGCCCTTGGAACTATCCGATTGCGTTGTCCACGATCAAGATCGCTCCTGCACTGCTTGCGGGGAACACGATCGTGCTGAAGCCAAGTCCTTACGCGCCGCTCGCGGCAGCGAAGGTAGCGGAGATCATCGCAAGCGAGTTCCCGGCCGGCGTTATCAACGTGGTGCATGGCGGCGCGGACGTGGGCGTTGAACTCACGACGAATCCTAAAGTGACGAAGATCGCCTTCACGGGCGGAACCGAAACAGCCAAGCATATTATCAAGGCCGCTTCGGATACGATCAAAGACATGACGCTGGAGCTTGGCGGCAATGACGCGGCGATCTTCCTGGAGAGCTTTGACGTGAACGATGAGCGCGCAATGCGCCGGATCGTCGTGTCCAACTTCTTGACGACAGGCCAGATCTGCATGATCGCCAAGCGCGTCTACGTCCACCGTTCGATCTATGATGCGTTCGTGGAAAAATATATCGAAGCGGCAAACCGTTGGATTCGCATCGGCGATCCGTTTGACCCCAATACGACGGTAGGTCCAGTCAATAACCTGAAGCAAAAAGACTACGTACTGAGCTTGGTTGAAGATGCGAAGCAGCGCGGAGCGAAGGTTACGCCTCTCGGCACGATCTTGGATCAGAAGCTGTTCGATCAAGGCTACTACCTCCAGCCTACGCTGGTTACGGGCTGCGACGCGCATGACCGGATCGTCGTGGAAGAGCAGTTCGGTCCTACCGTTCCGATCCTGCCGTTCGACGACGAAGAGCAGGTGATCGGTCTCCACAACGAAAGCATCTATGGCTTGACGAGTTCCGTATGGGGCAGCGAAGCAGAGGCGATCTCCGTGGCGCGTCAGCTCGAAGCCGGAACGACTATGATCAATACGGCTGCTGTACAGGGACTGGACGTTCGCTTCCCATTCGGCGGTTTCAAGCAATCCGGCATCGGCCGCGAATACGGTACGGAAGGCATTCGCACGTATACGGAGCAGCATGTCATCAATGTTCCGAACATGCTGGATCTTCCTTATATCCCGGAATAAAAGCGATACGCCAATACTCCGCTCTGTTGACTGATTCGTACGAATCGGTAAGCAGAGCTTTTTTTACCTGAAGAAGATCCGCTTGATTCGATGGGATGAACGAAATAAATGAACGTAATCAAAAGGAGCGCACGTGAACAAAACCGACCGCCTGCTCGCCATCGTCCTGGAACTGCAAGCCAGAAGAGCTGTACGCGCCGAGGACCTGGCTGCGTTATTCGAAACCAGCGTCAGAACCATTTATCGGGACATCCAGGCACTGAGCGAAGCCGGAGTTCCGATCATAGGAACTACGGGCCAGGGCTATTCATTGGTTGAAGGTTACTTTCTGCCCCCGGTTCGCTTCACGATCGAGGAGGCCGTGACCTTGCTGATCGGAACGGAGTTTATTGAGCAGCAATTCGACGAGGAATACCGCCATAGAGCCTGTCTAGCCCGAAAGAAAATCGAGGTTACGCTATCCGACCGCGTTCGCGAAGAGACTTCGCGCGTCCATCAATCGCTGAGATTGCTCGCTCCCGGCAAGCGGTCGGATTCGTCGGCGGAAAAAGAAAACCTCAACGACATCCGCCGGGCGATATTGGACAGACGGAAGATCCGCTTCGGGTATACGAAAAAAACGAGCCCGGCTGCGGACAGCGCCTACAGCAAACGGACCGTCGATCCTTACGGACTGGTGCTTATTGAAGGCACTTGGATGCTGGTAGCCCGGTGCGATCTGCGGCAGGGCATCCGTCATTTTCGCTTGTCCCGAATAGAGGAGCTTACCGAGCTGGAAGAACCTTTTGAATTTCCGGCCGATTTTGATCTAAAAGCGTATACCCCTTCGGATGATCGCTCCTTGGCCGTGACGCTTCGCTTCGACCCGAGTCTCGCAGACAAGGTCAGACAGTCGAATTTTCCGTACATCGAGGAGACACACGAGCATCCGGACGGCTTGGATGTTGTGCTGCGCGTTCATCAACCGGATGACCTGCTGCAATGGGTAATGGGTTGGGGAGCGGGCGCCATTGTATTGGAACCGGAGTCGTTTCGGCAGCGAGTCCGAGAAGAAGCATATAAGATTCTTAAACGTTACTGACATGATGTTGTCAGTAACGTTTTTTATGATGAGAATTGTCAGTCAATCTTAGTTCTTAATAACGAAAGGATGATCCTTCATGAATTTTGCATCTGTACGTATCATTACCGACCGCGTTGACCGCCTCGCTTCGTTCTACGAGCAAGTCACGGGAATTACGGCGGAGCGCCCCGCCCCCGTATTCGCCGAGATCGTCCTGCCATCCGGCACGCTCGCAATCGGGCATACCCAGACTGCGCAGCTATTCGGAACGGACGCTGCGATCGCAGCTCATAACCGCTCGATAATAGTCGAGTTCCGCGTGAAAGACGTCGAAGCCGAATATGCACGCCTGAAGCCGCTGATCGAAGACTGGGTGCAGGAGCCGACGACGATGCCGTGGGGGAACCGTTCGATCTTATTCCGCGATCCCGACGGCAACCTCGTTAATCTTTTCCAACCTGTAAGCGAAGCGGCCATCGAACGGTTCAGAGATCGATAACCGAACCCTTCCGCATGCAAATAACCCTATCGCCTGCTGTGTCATAAGCGGCAGCGCGATAGGGTGCGAAGCGGTTGATCTAATGTTCGTTCGGCATTTAAGAGCTTACCGTTTTTGGAGGTGCATTTTTTCCGGCCAAAAGTTTTTCCGTAAAATACACGTTGAAGAAATGAATGATCGGTCCCAAGCCGATCATGCACACCAACGTCCCCAGCCCGATAATGCCCCCGAATAAGAAACAAACCAGCGCGCACAGAGCGTCGGTGAACATGCGGTGCCAGAAATAGCTGACTCGCGGGAAGCGATCTCTCATCATCAGCGACAGAGCATCGTAAGGCGCGATGCCGACGTTGGAGGTCTGATACAGGGAGACTCCGAAACTGCATACCACGACGCCGATCGCGACCGTCACCACGCGCTGCCACAGCAGTTGGGGTTCGCCCAGCACATCGATCCAGATATCGTAAAAGAAGGTCGCGAAATAACCCAGCAATACAGCGTTTACAACGGTTCCGGCTCCGATAAAACGGCGTCCCCAAATCAGCTGCACCACGAACAAGGAGAGGTTGAACAGGATCAGAAACCGGGCGTACACGATTCCGCTCGTATCGGCCAAGGCCATCACCATGCCGCTGAAAGGATCGTTCCCCAAGCCGGACAGTTTGAAAATGCTTATTCCCATACCCAAAAAAATATTGCCGATCAGCATGATGATCAATCGTTTCGGATCGGCTAGCGTGGTCAAAAATCCCTTCATATCAACCGTCCCATCGTCAGATTGTCATTTTTGTCCAGCATGAATAACGACGCCATTATATCACAGGTTCCGCGGTCGAAGCTGTACTGTTTTTTTGTTTTCCGATCGGTCAAATCTGCATCCTCGTCTCCAAAAACTCCAAATACTTCGGATCGTCTTCCATAAAAATTCCGATGCCGCCGCCCATGTAGGCCCGACTTAACTCGTCCGCTGCTTTGTCGAAATTCTCCTGCTCGTAATAGACCTGCCCAAGCCGAAGATGGATATACGGATTGCCCAATCCTTTCGGACACTGAACGGCATTGAAAAAGCATTTGAACGCTTTCTCGAAATGGTTCGTCTTATAATGCACGTCGCCCAGCGCGACGTAAATCCAGGTCGCGGCTTCCCATTCTCGGGCAGGGTCGGGCAATAAGCGGAGCGCGGCCAGATACTGCTGCTTGGCGGCCTCCATTTCGCCTGTCTTCGCCAGTTCGTCGCCTTGTCGGCACAGCGTCTGGATAGCGGAATGCGTCGAGTCTGAAAGCTGCACGATATTCCTCCTGTTCGATCGGGACATAAATTCGCTTCGGTCAAAAACTTTCCATTAAAAGTCTAACCGACTTTCCTATTGATTCCTAGGTGATTAACCGATACATTTTTCCGTTTCGAACCGTCTTCCTGACGCTGCGGATTCCGCTTCATACTCACAACCGCAGCCCAAAGGAGATTTTTTGATGACTTCGATAATCCGGCACCGCCTTTTGAACGCAGCCGCCGCTTTTTATTTCGCGCTGCTGTTATACTTCCTTTTCTTCGGATTCGGCCGTTCGGAAAAAGCGGCGAAAGGCGTTTGTTTTTACAACTTGTCGCTTGAGGCGATCGAGCCTTTCCGCTTCGCCGGCCTGCTTCATAATCCGTTCATGCTGTTTCAACTGGGCAACTATCTGGCGTTCATCCCCTGCGGGTTGCTGCTGCCGATGCTGACCCGTTGGGGACCGTTGAAGCTGATCGGAACTTTTTTGCTCGGCAATCTGCTGGTCGAGACGCTTCAACTGCTTACGGGGCTCGGGAGATTCGATATCAACGACGTCGTGCTGAACGCATCGGGGTTCCTGACCGGTTATGCGGCGTGGGCGATCGGCAAATACCTGGGCGGCGCCGTATTCGGCTTTAAACGAATCGCGTATACGGCTGCTTCCGCGGTGCTGCTCGCATCGATTTTCTTGGCAGCTCCTTCGGCGGCGGAACGGATGGTTCAGCGATACGCGGAAGCCGGCGAGATCGCTTTGGAGAACCTGCAGCCTTCGGAAGGAACGGTGCGGTGGGAGAAGGTTCCCGCCGGTCTTGAGCAGACGGGCGCGGCCGACGATCCTTACGCGCCCAAGCTGCATGCTTGGTCGGGCGAAGGCACGGAGACGCTGCATTACGAGCTGGACGGCGGCTATGTGCGCTTTCAGGCGTACGGAACCGTAGAAGGAGGGACAGGCGGCGGCATCGCGTTTATCGTCGACGGCGAACCGGTCTACGAATTTTCTTTTCAAGGCGCTGACGGCGATGTTTTTGATACGGAAAAGATCGAGTTCGATGTTCGGAACGCGCGGGAGCTTACGATCGAATTGAGCCGTCCGGAGGACGGTTCGAACGGAAGCGTGCTTTTGTGGGAAGCCGGACTTGTCGAACGCAAGCGCTGATTTTCCTGCTTGAAGCCGGCTCGGTACGGAAAAAACGAGAATTCGAGTTTAGGCATTTAACGTCCCGGCTCAAAATTTCATTGTTGCTCATAAGTAAGACTCTTTTGCACGATAAAGTATAAGAGAGCAATCCCTATTAATCACAGCGAGAGGATAACACCTATGAGAAAAAAGAAATATTACACCAGCCTGTTGTTGATTGTCGTTCTGCTGTTTTCGCTCCCGCAATATGCATTTGCCATGCAAGTCTTCGTTAAAACACTTACCGGGAAAACGATTACTTTAGACGTGGAACCCAGTGATTCGATCGAAATCGTAAAAGCGAAAATACAGGATAAAGAAGGCATACCTCCCGAACGAATGCGGTTGATATTCGCCGGTAAACAGTTGGAGGACGGGCGCACTTTATCTGATTATAATATTCAAAAAGAATCTACGTTACATTTGGTCGTACGGCAGCCGGAACCGATGGATACCGCGAGTGCCGAGGCTGCTTCATCGATCGTGGGCGTCGGAGCGGATAATGCGATCACGCTGACGGTAAAGGATTCGGAGGACAACGCGGATACCGCGTTTAACGGAGCGTATAACGTGACGATCTCCGGTTATGCGGTTGCACCGAACGGATCGTACGGCAGCTTCAATGGAACAGATTTGACGGAAGGGTCGACTACGGTCAGCGCGACGTTCGTGAACGGTATAGCCGAACTGAACCTGACGCTGAATAAAGCGGCAGAACAAACCATCACGCTGAGCGTGGAAGGCGTGGCAACGCCGCAAACGAATACGTTAAATATCACGTCTACGGCGGGAAATACGGCTTCTATGGAACTAACGACCGAACTTGCAGCCCCGACCGTCAACGGCCATGCATTCGCGAAGCAGCCCGTTATTACGCTGCGCGATGCTTACGGGAATACAAGCGCGGGCGACAACAGTACGGTCGTAACCGTATCGAAAAAGGATACGGGCGCATGGACGCTGACCGGAACCTTGTCCGCAACCGCGAACGCGGGCGTCGCAACCTTTTCCGATCTTGGCGCTGCGAACGACAAGGGCCTCGCCGGCGTACAGCTCGCGTTCGATGCTGCGGGGTTAACGCAGGTGACGAGTTGGACGGACCCGTCGGTGTCGCTTCCTTGGCCCGGACTTGGAGCAGCTCCGAATTTGGAATCTATTGAAGCGGGTGACGGTCACGTACGGTTGAAGTGGAGCGAAGTACCCGGATCGGTGACCTATTCCGTATATCGGGGAACCACTTCCGGCATCTACGGAGAAGCCGTCGCTTCAGTAACCGCAGCCGAGTACGATGCCGCCGGACTGACGAACGGTACGACTTATTATTTTATCGTTAAAGCCGTCAATCCGTCCGGAACAAGCGCATCTTCCAATGAAGTGAAAGCAACGCCGCAGTCGCCGGCTGTTCCGGTGCAGCCTGTACCCGTACAACCGACACCTTCTATACCTGTAGACACATCGATTATAACGAAACCGACACCGTCGGTAGTGACACCGCCCGTGGTAACGCCACCCGTAATAGCGCCGCTGCCAACACCGCCACTGCCGGAACCTGTAGCGGATGTCTTCAAGACAGGCGTTGTGAATACAGGCGAGTTAGTCAAGAAAATGGAATCCCTTGTAGCCGAGGCGAAAGGAACCGACGCGATCATCGATTTTGCCGACACGCAAGAACACTGGGCGGCAAAGCCGATCCACACGTTTATCCAATTGCAGTTGATTAACGGCTACAAAGACGGAACGTTCAAGCCGAATCATTCGATCACCCGTGCCGAATTCGCCACGATTCTGAATCGCACATTCGATATTCAAACGGGGAATGCAAATACGTCACTGAAGGATATCGAGGGACATTGGGCCAAACGAGAGATTGAGAACCTCGTAGCGACAGGCATCATCAAGGGTTACGGCGATGACCGATTCAAGCCGAACCAAACGATTACGCGCGAAGAAATGGTGGTCATGCTGTCCCGGATCGTCGATCTGGATCACTTGGCGAAGGATCAGGACAAAGGCCGTTTTAATGATCTGAAGGGTTCTTATGCAGCATCCGAGGTCATCGCAGGCGCGCAGGCCGGGATCATTCAAGGGAACGGAACCGGAAAGTTCTATCCAAAAAACGGTGCCACGCGTGCAGAAGCCGTGCAAGTCGTCTTGAACGTGCTGGAATTTAACCCTCAGTTAAAGACCGCATTGGATTCACTCACTTGACGCAAGTATGCGGAGGGCTCCCGATCCGGGGGTCCTCTATTTGCCGTAAACAAAAATGAACGGTGCAACTCGGGGGCGAAAAACGTATAATCATAACAGTAAAAGCACAATACAATCCCTGATTTCTAAGCAGCTTTCCCAAATAACCGCCATGACGGCGATTCAGAAAGGTAACACCATGATCAAACTAGAACACCTCTCCTTCTCCTTCCCGCAAAAAGAACTCTACACCGACGTTTCCTTCACGCTCGAAGAAGGCCAACACTGCGCCTTCATTGGCACCAGCGGCAGCGGGAAAAGCACTCTGATCGAGATCCTGATGGACCCGGACAAGCATCTGTACGACGGGAAACTCACGATCGATCCGAATTGCAGCATCGGTTACGTCAGTCAATTTTCGCAAGTCGACCCTGCGCAGCAAATGACCGTGTTTGAATATATCGCAGAACCGTTCAACAAGATTCAAGACGAGCTTACTGAGATTTACGCGGAAATGGCGACGACGTCGGACATGGATGCGGTGATGGAAAAGTATCAACTGGCGTTGGACGCGTTCAATGCGATGGACGGAGACAACTTCGAGAACGTCATCAACAAGCAGCTGAACCTGGCTAACCTGATGAATCTCAAAGACCTGGACGTCACCTCCGTAAGCGGCGGGGAATTCAAGCTGATCCAAGTCATGAAAGAAATGATCAGCCGTCCGGATTTGCTCATTATGGACGAACCGGATGTCTTTTTGGACTTCGAGAACTTGAATTCGCTGCGCAAGCTGATCAATTCGCATAAAGGCATGCTGCTGGTCGTCACGCACAACCGCTACCTGCTGAACCACTGCTTCAACAAAATCATCCACCTCGAAAACACCGAGATCCAGGAGTTCGACGGACGCTATATCGACTACAACTTCTATCTGCTTCAGACCAAGATCGAGCTGCAAGAAATCGCGGTCGCCGAACGGGAAGAGATCGAGCGTTACGACGGCATTATCGATAACCTCAGAGAAATCGCGACGTATAATTCGGAAGCCTCGAGAGGCCGCGCTTTAAAAGCCAGAGTGCGATTCCAAGAACGTTTGGAAGCCCGCCGGATCAAAGCGCCGTTCGTCGATATCAAACAGCCGAAGATCACGTTCGCGAACGGGCCTGAACTGGAAGATGTCGCAGTGATCAACGTCGAGGATTACGGCGTTTCGTTCGACGAGCTGCTGCTCCAAAACGTGACGTTCGAGATTAAAGCTACGGATAAAGTCGCGATCATCGGTCCGAACGGTACGGGGAAAACGACGCTGCTGCGCGACATTTTCCGTAACGAACACGAAGCGATCCGGATCAATCCAGACGCGAAAATCGGTTATTTGTCGCAGCTTCAAGGGGAAACGCTGAAAGACTCCAACACGATTCTGCACGAGTTTATCGATGCCGGATTCGACACGTATGACGAGATCCGCGCGCATTTGCTGGATTACGGCTTCGAAGGCGAGATTTTGGAGCAAAAGATCGAATCCTTGTCCGGCGGCGAAAAAAACATGCTCCAATTGGCGAAAGTCGCGGCCGCGGAAGCCAATGTGCTGATTCTCGACGAGCCGACGAGCCACTTGGACCTCTACTCGCAAATCGCGCTGGAAAAAGCCGTTCAAGACTACAAAGGCGCGATCCTGATGATTTCCCACGATTTCTATTCCGTCGTCAACGGCATGGATTACGTCCTGATCATCGACAACAAAAGCATCCGGAAAATGACGATGCGCAAATTCAGACAGATGATTTATAACCGTCATTTCAGCAAAGACTATCTGCACAACGAGCAACAGAAAAAAGCCGTGGAATTGAAAGTCGAACAAGCGTTGAAAAATGAAAACTTCGAGCTTGCCAAAGTATTGTTGGACGAGTTGGAAGCGATTATCAAGACTCTTTAAAAAGTGTGAAGTCGATGAAAAAGGCTGCTCGATTTATCGGTGGCCTTTTTTGCTTACCAAAGAACGGAGATGCGGATGAAGGAACTATTGACCTACAATCAATCGGTACGTTACTGGGAGCAGTACCAGAAGTTTTTCCCGGAAGAGATGCGAATCACGCCCGGCAACGGACCGACCGAAGAATGGATGGAATGGCGCTCGATGCGGATTCATGTGGACCGGATGCCCGCGCCGAATGCTCCGTTAAAAGTGATCTTTATCCATGGCGCAGGCGGTAACGGCCGGTTGTTGGCTCCTTATGCGCGATTATTGCAAACGGGTGGCTATGAGGTGGTCGCGCCGGATCTGCCTCCGTACGGATTAAGTCATATCGACTCGGTGAAAAGGGTGGATTATCGGCTCTGGATCGATATTCTGGTGGAACTGATCGATCGGGAGCTGGAGCGTGACGGCAAACCGATCGTTCTGCTGGGGAGTAGCATCGGGGGAATGTTGGCTTATCATACTGCGGTGCAAAGCAAGCGGGTGAGCGGACTGATCGTGACGACATTCGTGGACACCAGTCAACCGGACGTGCGGGATCAACTGGCACCGAATAAGCTGATCAGCCGAGCAGGAAAGCGGGTTATGGACACCTTCCCGTCGCTACTGGATTCTCTCAAGATTCCGGTAACCCAAGTCTCCCGTATGAATCTGATCACCAATGATGCAGAGATGACGGAACTCATCATCAAAGACGTTCATGCAGCAGGGACCAAAGTTCCGATTCGGCTGCTGCGGACTTTTTTAAATATGGAGCCTGCGCTCAAGCCCGAGGAATTCGATGTCTGCCCCGTGCTGCTCGTTCATCCGGAACTGGACCCCATGACGCCTTTTCGTTTGAGCCAATCCTTTTTCGATAAGCTGAATGTCCGAAAAGAATGCGTCATTTTGAAAGGCGCCGGACATTTTCCGATTGAGCCGCAGGGGCTGGAGCAGATGAAGTCGGCGGTGCTTTCTTTTCTACGAACAGTCCTTTTGTAAAGAAATCTTTAAAAACGACTTGTTTCATTTGTCTATTAATAAAGTCACTTACCGATTATAATGGGCGTGAAGTCACCTGGATTTTTCAACAAAAGAGCTAATTCGACTATATTTAGGGTGAAAGATTGACCATTTTAATCGGGAAAGTGGGATGATCGAGGGGATGAAAAAGAAAAGTTTGATTTGGGGAGCGGCGCTTATTGCTGGCTTGGTGTCTACGGCAACCGTCGATGTACATGCTGGCTTTGCGAAGACGTCTGCTGATTTTACAGACTTGCAGGACTTGGATGCGGCAACGAAAGCCAAATTTGATGCGCTGATTTCGGGCGGGATTTTTGAAGGGGTCTCCGATAGCAATTTTGGAGTAAAAGAAAACATGAATCGGGCTCAATTTGCCAAAGTTGCAGCTCTGATATTTGGTCTCAAAGTCGATAACGATTTGAAGACTTCTTCGTTTAGCGATGTAAAAGCAGATGACGCAGCAAACGGTTATGCTTTGCCTTACATCGAAGCGCTTAAAAAATCAGGCATCACCGACGGAGTCGGAGCAGGCGAGTTCAATCCGGCAGGCGAGGTAACCAAGGAACAACTGGCTGCATTTTTGGTAAAAGGACAAATGAGAAGCATAGATATAGAAGCCAGTACGAGTAAAAGTGAAGACGCTACCGTTTCGGATTGGGCCAAAGGCTATGTGGCTCTTGCTCTTGAAAAGAAGTTGCTTAACAATGGAAGCGACGGAACGTTTGACGGCAGCTCCAAAGCAAACAGAGAACAGCTAGTGACAGGTGTTTATGAAGCAAAAAAAGAGAGTACCGAAAATAATCCGTTGGAAGTTACCAAAGCTGAATTTGTAGAGGGAAATAAGTTAAACCTGATCTTGACCGATAAGGTCGATGAAAAATCGATCGATCTGTCGAAGATTACGGTTGACGGCGTACCTTTGGATCCTGAAAAAGACAGCTACCAATTGTCGGCTGACGGCAAAACGATTATCGTGACCTTGAATGAAGCCTTTACTTTCAACTTTTCCAAACAGCCCTTGATTAAAGTGGCAGGCTTAAAAACACCTTTCGGGAATGAACTGAAGCAGGAAGAAAATAAAAATATCCTGGTCGATATTAAGGCTTCGTCGAATTACGCTGGGGCAGCGGTGCCAAGAGCTGCGGCGGCAGGAGCTGCGGGGGCGGCAGGAGCTGCGGGGGCGGCAGGAGCTGCGGCGGGATCATTAGTAACAATACCGCTAGGAAGCGCAGTAGCAGTTGGGATCTTTCCAGCAGAACCACCGACGGATCCGAAACCGCCGGTCGAAGAACCGACGACTCCGCCGACAGGAGGAGGATCAGAAGAGCCGATCGAAGAACCGACGACTCCGCCGACAGGAGGAGGATCGGGAGAGCCGATCGAAGAACCGACGACTCCGCCGACAGGAGGAGGATCAGAAGAGCCGATCGAAGAACCGACGACTCCGCCGACAGGAGGAGGATCAGGAGAGCCGATCGAAGAACCGACGACTCCGCCGACAGGAGGAGGATCCACAGGTCAACCATATCCGCCTGGAGGTCCACCAAACGATCCATTTTCTAATCCACCATTTATCTTCCCTACACCGCTTCCCAAAGCCGATTGAGCTAACTGGATCAAACAATGAACTGACGCATATCCAAACGCTCACTTCAAGCGCATGCCAATTCCAAAAGGCGACCTTCGGCCATGATGCCGGGGTCGCCTTTTTTCAACCTACTACCTTATCAACGCTAAAGGTACTACTCCACTTCAATCACCCGAACCGTCTCACCCTCCACCACCACCGGCTGGTAATACGTCTTCTCCGGCAAATCCTTTTTCCCCTGCAAACTCTTGATCACCCAATCCGCCGCGTCGCGCCCCAACTGCTCCTGCGGATGCGTTAGCGTCGTCAACTGAATATTCGCGTTTTTCGCCATATACGAGTTGTCCTGCCCCACGATCGAAAGCTCGTCCGGAATCGAAATCCCCAGCTTTTTGCACACATTCACGACTTCCAGCCCGACCTCGTCGTTGTAGCACACCAGCGCCGTCAGCTCATCCCGATTCTCCGTCAAATACTTCTCCAAATTCACGGACAAGTCAGGCTTGCTGTCCGTATCGAACGAAAGCACATGCTCATGCTGGAACCGCAGCTTATCCTCGCCCAACGCCTTAATAAACCCTTTCATCCGAAACTTCCCTTGCAGATCGTCCATTTTCGCGATAATCCCGATCTGCGTATGCCCTTTGCCGATCAGCTCCCGCGTCGCCAGATAGCTCGATTGCACATCATCCAGGCAGAAAAACGGCACCTCAAGCTCCTCGTAATAAGCATTGATCATCGTAAAAGGAACATCCTGCTCTTTAAAAGAAAGGTAGTACGCGATATTCGGGTTGTACACATTACTCCGCGTCGGCTCCACGATCAACCCGTCCACCCCGTACGACAACATCATCTCCAGCGCTTTTCTTTCCTGAGCAATGTCGTTATTGGTACTGGCGAGCAGCAGCGAATAATTATCCTCATTTAACCGACTCTCGATCCCGCGAATGATAGAAGGAAAAATGTAATCCGAAATATACGTCGTAATGACCCCGATCGTCTTATTCGAAGACTTCGCCCCCGTTTTCGACCGATACTGACCGCTCACATACGTCCCCGACCCTCGTTCGCTCCGCAAAAACCCTTCATTCGCCAGCTCCAGCAGCGCCTTCCGCACCGTCTGCCGACTGACATCATAACTCTCCTGCAACGCAAGCTCCGAAGGAATCTTCTCCCCCACCCTATACGTCCCCGAAAGAATATGACTTTTGATCTCTTCTATAATCACTTGATACTTGGGCTTCATCGTAAGTTCACTTCTTTCTTGTCTCTCTCATATCGTTCTTTATTTAACTTTCTTGCTTTCTTGTAAAGTTGTACGTACACATCTTAGCACGAATCCCCTAATTAGCAAACGACTCTAAAAGATGTACGCTCTCAACGTTTTAGAGAAAGCCGATGCCGCAGGCGAGGCCTCTTCCCCACTCCACCCACAAAGGTAGTTTTCCCACTATTAATCCTTTTCGGTTTCCCCGAGCGCATCAAGCGGAGGGAGGGATTGAGTGCAGGAGCGATAGCGTTCGCCTTTGACTTGGGGAAGCTTCCTTATTTAAATCCAATCCAGCTTCCCCAAGTCAACACGCGACCGAAACCAATCCCTCCCGCAGCGCCCCAGCTCCACAACCGAACAGGAACTTAAAGTTGGTATAACTACCAACCCAGATTGACAAATGTACGTACAAAAAATATACTAGACTCGTCAGTTATTGAAACCGCATACTTTCGATCTGCTCCGCCAAGTTGTCCTATCATTTGCCGGATCAGGCCGAAAGCCGTTCGTATAGAAAGGGGACAAACATGATTATGAGTCAAGCAGACTTGAAAGAAATCATCACCCAAGGCAAAACGTCGCTCGGCATCGAATTCGGATCGACCCGAATCAAAGCCGTCCTGATCGATCCGAGCTTCGAAACGATCGCTTCCGGCAGCTACGAGTGGGAAAACCAACTCAAAGACGGCTTCTGGACCTATGACCAAAAAGAGATCATCAAAGGCCTTCAAGCCGCTTACCGCGAAATGAAGCAGGAAGTCAGCACCCAATACGGCGTCACGCTGCAAATCGTCGGCTCGATCGGCTTTTCCGCCATGATGCACGGCTATATGGCCTTCGATAAACAAGGCGAACTGCTCGTTCCGTTCCGTACTTGGCGCAATGCCACGACGGGCGCATCGGCCAAAGTCTTGACGGACTTGTTCCAATTTAACATCCCGGAGCGCTGGACCATCGCGCATCTGTACCAAGCGATCCTGAACGGCGAAGAGCATGTGCCAAGCATCGACTTCGTCACGACGCTGGGCGGATATATCCACTGGCTGTTGACCGGTAGCAAATCGATCGGCATCGGCGACGCGTCAGGCGTTTTCCCGATCGACGAAGGTACGCATAACTACCATCCGGCAATGGTGCAGCAGTTCGACGACCTGATCGCTTCCCGCAACTATCCGTGGACGCTCCAAGCCGTTCTGCCTCAAGTCCTGCTCTCCGGCGAACAAGCAGGCACGTTGACGGCAGCAGGCGCGCTCCTGTTGGACCCGGAAGACGATCTGCAACCCGGCATTCCGCTGTGTCCGCCCGAAGGCGATGCCGGAACCGGCATGGTCGCGACCAACAGCGTCAAAAAGCGCACCGGCAACGTCTCCGTCGGTACGTCCGTGTTCGCCATGATCGTGTTGGAGCATGAGCTGTCCAAGCTGTACCCGGAAATCGACATGGTGACTACGCCGGACGGCAGCCCGGTCGGGATGGTGCACGCGAACAACTGCTCCAGCGACCTCAACGCCTGGATGGGACTGTTCCGCGAATTCGCGCAGGCGATGGGCTACGAAGCCGACTCCGGCAAACTGTACGGCACGCTGCTGAGCAAAGCGCTCGAAGCCGACCCGGACGCAGGCGGATTGCTCAGCTACGGCTATCTGTCGGGCGAGAACATCACCGGACTTGAGCAAGGCAGACCGCTGTTCGTTCGTTCGCCGGAAAGCAACTTCAACCTTGCCAACTTCATGCGCACCCATCTGTTCAGCGCGTTCGGCGCGCTCAAGATCGGCATGGACATTCTCACCGAGAACGAGAAAGTGGCGATCGACAGCCTGCTCGGGCACGGCGGTCTGTTCAAGACTCCGGTCGTCGGGCAAAAAGCTTTGGCAGCCGCACTGAACGTGCCGATCTCGGTCATGTCTACAGCCGGAGAAGGCGGAGCATGGGGCATGGCACTGCTGGCTTCCTACGCAATCAACAAAGAACCGAACGAAAACCTGGCTGATTTCCTTGGCGAAAAAGTGTTCAAAGACGTCGCAGGCGAAGAAATCGCGCCGGACCCGGCAGATGTCGCAGGTTTCGGAACATTCATCGAACGCTACAAAGCCGGCCTCGCGATCGAGCAAGCGGCTGTCGACCATTTGAAATAAAAAGCAAAAGGAGTGACCCACATTGTTAGAGCAACTCAAACAAGAAGTGTACGAAGCGAACCTCGAACTGCCGAAGCATGGCCTGGTGAAATTCACTTGGGGCAATGCCAGCGCGGTTGATCGGGAAAATGGATTGTTCGTAATCAAGCCAAGCGGCGTTAGCTATGAAGCGATGAAGCCGAGCGATATGGTCGTGGTCGATTTTGACGGCAACGTGGTCGAAGGCGACATGCGTCCTTCGTCCGATACCGCGACGCACGCCGTTTTGTATAAGCATTATCCGCAAATCGGCGGCATCGTGCATACGCATTCCACTTGGGCGACCATCTGGGCGCAGGCAGGACTCGATGTGCCGGTTATGGGTACGACGCACGCCGATACCTTTTATGGAGCGGTGCCTTGCGCAAGATTTCTGACCCAAGAAGAGATCGATCGAGGGTACGAAGCGGAGACCGGCAATGTCATCATCGAGACGTTTGACAAGCTCGGCGTGGACGTGCTGGAGATTCCGGCCGTGCTGCTGCAAGGCCATGCGCCGTTCACGTGGGGCAAAGACGTGAAGTCGGCAGTCGTGAACAGCGTCGTGCTGGAAGAAGTGTGCAAAATGAACCTGTATGCGCGCCAACTGAACAACTTCGCGAAGGAACTGCCACAGGGCATTTTGGATAAACATTATCTGCGCAAACACGGAAAAGACGCGTATTACGGTCAAAAATAAGTTCATTTCTAATCGAGTCGTATTCAACATAAACGTTCAATCATTCAATATGACATTCACTAATCGACGAAAAGAGGATGATTTACATGACAGTAGCCGTAGAAAAACAATTTTGGTTTGTCGTAGGTTCGCAGCATTTGTACGGAGAAGAAGCCCTTGCCGAAGTTAAAGCTCACGCGCAAGAAATGACGGACGCGCTCAACAAAAGCGGCGTGCTTCCTTACCCGCTCGTACTTCAGGATCTGGCCGTCAGCGCGGACAAGATCACCGAAATCATGAAAGAAGTGAACTACCGCGACGAAGTCGCCGGAGTCATCACGTGGATGCACACGTTCTCGCCGGCCAAAATGTGGATTCGCGGCACGAAGCTGCTGCAAAAGCCGCTGCTGCATCTGGCGACGCAGTACAACGAAAGCATTCCGTGGGCGACGATCGACATGGACTTCATGAACCTGAACCAAGCCGCTCACGGCGACCGCGAATACGGATTCATCAACGCGCGTCTGAACAAGCAAAACAAAGTCGTTGTCGGCTACTGGGAGCGTCCGGAAGTGCAGCAGCAAATCGCGGACTGGATGGACGTTGCCGTTGCTTATAACGAAAGCTTCAATATCAAAGTAGCCCGCTTCGGCGACAACATGCGCAACGTCGGCGTCACCGAGGGCGACAAAGTCGAAGCTCAGATTCAATTCGGCTGGACGGTCGACTACTACGGCATCGGCGATCTGGTCGAGGTGGTGAACGCCGTGACCGAGCAGGAAATCGACGAACTGATGGCCGAATACGCCAACCTGTACGAATTTGACTACGGCACCAACAGCAAAGAAGACTGGGAAGCCAGCGTGCGCGTGCAAGCGGGTTACGAGATCGCTCTCAAGCGTTTCCTGGACGCGAAAGGCTATACCGCCTTTACGTCGAACTTCGAAGACTTGCACGGCATGAAACAGCTTCCGGGTCTGGCCGTTCAGCGCCTGATGGCTCAAGGCTACGGCTTCGCCGGCGAAGGCGACTGGAAGACGGCCGCGCTCGACCGTCTGATGAAAATCATGAGCCATAACGAGAACACGGGCTTCATGGAAGACTACACCTACGAGATGGCACCGGGCAAAGAAGCGATCCTGCAGTCCCACATGCTCGAAGTTGATCCTTCCCTGGCGAGCAGCAAGCCGAAAGTCGTCGTATCCCCGCTCGGAATCGGCGGCAAAGAAGATCCGGCCCGCCTGGTCTTCGACGGCAAAGCCGGAGACGGCGTCGTCGTATCCATGATGGACCACGGCACGCATTACAAACTGCTGATCAACGAAGTGACGGCGTTCGAACCGACGGAACCGGCTCCGAATCTTCCGGTCGCCCGTGTTCTGTGGAGCGTGAAGCCGAACTTCCAAGACGGCGTCAGAGCTTGGATCGAAAACGGCGGCGGCCACCACACCGTCGTATCGCTGAACCTGACGACAGATCAGATCGTGACGTATGCGAAACTGGTGAATTTGGAGTACGTCGTGATTAAATAAGCCGAGCCGATAAAAGAAAACCGCTTTTCGATCGATGACAGGGTCATGGATCGAAGGCGGTTTTTGTTTTGCATAGCGATATTCAGATCGTCCACGACTACTCGGTATTTTCGCCGATCAAGCGCCTGCCTGCCGCATCGAAAGGGAGCACGAACGCTGTTTTTCCGGGGCTTTGTAAAGCTTTCCGATTGATAACGGTTACACTGTAAAATTTTAAATAAAAGCATTGACATAGCTCTTGTGATCAAGATAATGTATGTAGACCGATTGTTATAATTTTTTGAAGGAAGTGTCTTTTGTTGAGTGAAAAGTCCAACGCTAAAGAGTCCATCGTCAACACGGCAGCGAGACTGTTTTTTTCACAAGGGTACCACGCGACAGGCTTGAATCAGATCGTAAAAGAAAGCCAAGCTCCGAAAGGGTCGTTGTATCATTATTTCCCGCAAGGCAAAGAAGAACTCGCGCATGTATGCATTCAAAAAACGAACGAGCATATTTTGCAAAAGTTCGATGAGACATTTGCCGCGCATTCGAATACGGCGGAAGGTCTTCAGCAGTTCATTCGCGATATGGCGGACGAAGCGGAGGCGGCCGGATTTACCGGATTTATGCCGTTCAGCTTTTGGGCTGCCGTCGAGACGTCGTGCATCAGCAGCGATCTTCGCGCCGATTGCCAAAACGTGTTCGCCGATTGGCAGGTCATCATCGCCAAGCATTTGGTCGAAGACGGCATGAGCGAGGAAAAAGCGCGGACCACGTCGCTGCTGGTCGTCGCTTTGATGGAAGGCGCGCTGATCATCAGCCTGACGAACCAGAGCAAACAACCGCTGCTTGCGGCGGCCGATCATTTGGCGGTCGTGGCGAAGCACGTGCAAGACATGCCGTAAGGCGTATTCAACAGAACGTTCGAGAGGTTCGAGGAGGATGAAAGAGTGGAAGGTTCAATGAAAGCCGATTCTTTGGGGAATCGTCAAGAAACGCAGCAAGAAGCACAGCAGCAGTACAAGGTTTTTCCGATTTTGTTCGCGATGCTGCTGAGCGGATTTATCGGTTTGTTCGGGGAGACGGCGCTGAACGTGGCGCTGACGCCGCTGATGGCGATGCTCGAAGTCGGACCGACGACGATTCAATGGCTGACGACGGGCTACCTGCTCGTACTGGGTATTCTGGTTCCGGTATCCGGCATGCTTCTTCAATGGTTCAGCACGCGTCAGCTGTTCACGACGTCGCTGATCTTCTCGATTATCGGCACGTTCGTGGCCGCGGTCGCGCCGAGTTTTGAAATTTTGCTGCTGGCGCGCGTGCTTCAAGCGGTCGGCACGGCACTATTGCTGCCGCTGATGTTCAATACCATCCTGGTTATTTTCCCGATCGAAAAGCGCGGCGCCGCCATGGGCCTGATCGGTCTGGTCATCATGTTCGCTCCGGCCAGCGGCCCGAGCATCTCCGGCTTGATCTTGGCCAACTTGAGCTGGCACTGGATCTTCTGGATTTCCCTGCCGTTCTTCGCGATCTCGCTGGTGTGCGGCCTGTTGTTCCTGCCGAACATCTCCAAACTGACCAAGCCGAAGATCGACGTGCTGTCGATCGTTCTGTCCACGCTCGGTTTCGGCGGTATCGTCTACGGCTTCAGCAGCGCGGGCGGGCACGGCGAAGCAGGAAGCGGCTGGACCAGCCCGATCGTGATCGGAACGTTGGCGATCGGCGTATTGTCCCTGCTGTTCTTCAGTATCCGTCAGCTTAAAATGAAGCAGCCGGTGATGGATCTTCGGGCATTCAAATACCCGATGTTCACGCTGGGCTTGATCCTGATCTTCATCTCCATGATGATGATGCTGTCGTCGATGCTGATCCTGCCGATGTACTTGCAGCAGGGCATGGCGGTTACGGCGTTGACCGCGGGTCTCGTCCTGCTGCCGGGCAGCCTGCTTAACGGCCTGTTGTCCCCGGTCATGGGCCGCCTGTTCGATAAGTTCGGGCCGAAGTGGCTGGTCATCATCGGCCTCGCTATCGTGGCAGTCGTATTGTTCATGTACACAAGCATCTCGCCGACGACGACGCTCGGTACGATCATCACGCTGCATATCTTCATGATGGTCGGCATCTCCATGATCATGATGCCTGCGCAGACCAACGGTCTGAACCAGCTGCCGCGCGAGTATTATCCGCACGGCACGGCAATCATGAACACGCTCCAGCAGGTGTCCGGCGCGATCGGAACCGCGGTAGCGGTCAGCATCTTGAGCGCCGGCCAAGCCAGCTTTTTGAGCGGAGTCGCGAATCCGGAAAGCCCGGAGAACCAGCTTGCCGGATTCACGTCCGGCGTGCAAGGCGCGTTCGTGTTCGCCGCGGTCTTGGCGGTCATCGGCTTGATCGTGTCGCTGTTCGTGAAGCGCGTCAAAGTAGGCGCGGGAGCGAAACCGGAAGGGCCGATGCATTAATTCGCATACCGGGCAGTTTTCCGTACGACCTAAAGAAACACATGTAAAAGCGAGGCTTTCCCGATCGGGGGAGCCTCGCTTTTTTTGCGCGGATCCGCTCCTCGCGTTTTTATAAGTAGGCGTTCAGCATATCCTTCAAATACTCCCGAAAGTCCGCAGCGTACTCTTCGGGTTCCGCGATCTTGAGTTGGGTTCCGAAGCCGGCCAGAAACTGAAACCCGATCCAATTGTTCGGAAGCTCGAAGGAAGCGCATAAAAACCGGTCGTCGTAAGGCGTTACGCTTTTGCGGCCGTAACGCTCGACGAACCGGTCGCGGATACTCGGCGAAATCAAGGCTTTGACGGTGATCAGTTCCGGTCGGTAGACGTTCCGGCTTTGTTCTTTCGGCGTTTTTTCTCGGGGGAAGAAAGTTCCGCCCTCCGCGTTCAGACGATCGATCCGAGACAATTTGAATAGGCGGCCGTCCATGCGATCCAGGCAGAAGCCGTTCAGATACCAGCTGCTTTCGTTGAAATGAAGACCGGTCGGTTCAACCGTCCGATGCGTCGCCGCGCCGTTTTTGTCGATGTAATCGAATGCGAGGATTCTTTTGCCCGAGATCGCGTCTTGGCACGTCTTTAACATCCCGCGCAGCTCGGAACGCCCCTCCCAATCGTAAAAAGAAAGCTGCACGCTTCCTTCCGGAACCGACGAACGGACCATCGATTCGATTTTTCGGATCGTGAGCGTGACTTCTTCGCCGAACAGAATTTTCTCCAAGCCGCCGAGTGCCGTCAAAATATGTTCCAGATCGGAGCTGCTGAGCAGCCTTTTGTCCATTTTGTACTCGTCCATGATCCCGAAGCCGCCTTTCGAACCGGTGACCGAATAAATCGGGATATTGGATAAACCCAACGTTTCCATATCGCGCAGGATCGTCCTTTTGGACACGCCGTACAACCGCGCAAATTCACTGGCGGACACGATCTGCTTGCGCAGCAGCACCATAATGATCGAGATCAGCCGTTCAACTTTGTCCATAACGACTCCTTTTTATATCGGGGTAGGGAACGGTGACATACATCCGTCATCTATCGTAGCTTATCATAATCGTATACCGATGAGGAGGTTACACATTATGGCGGCAATCGCATATTTGAATTTGGACGGAACGGCGGCACAGGCAATCGAATTTTATGCAGAGGCTTTGAAGGCGACAGAGGTAAAAGCGGTCAAGTTCGGGGATATTCCGCAAAATCCGGAGTATCCGATGCCGGACAACGAATTGAGCATGATCATGGAATCTTCGATCGAATTCGCCGGAGGCAAACTGATGATGTCCGACGTTCTTCCTTCGATGAAAGCTGTCACGGGTGAATGGGTGCAGGGCAACAGCATGCTGATCAGCCTCGTCATGGACGACAAGGAAATGTTGAGACAGTATTTCGAAAATTTGTCCGCCGGCGGAATCGTCACGATGCCGCTCTCCGATGTGCCGTGGTCGTCCTGCTTCGGCATGTTGATCGACAAGTTCGGCGTGCATTGGAAGTTCAACAGCGACGCGGACCAGTTTTTGGATCAGGTGCTGGCTAATAAAAAGTAACGGTTTTCGAAAAGCAGTCTTGCCCGGCAAGGCCGCTTTTTGCTGCATGAAGAAAATTGGTGTAACCGGGCACGCGCGCCGAGCGCTTTTACGGTGGTACAATAAGCAGATCGAATCTATCCCGTGACAGGAGTGAAGACCATGAATCTGACTATAAACTGGATTACCCTACGCGTTCGCGACCTCGAAGCGTCGATCTCTTTTTACCATGATATCCTCGGCCTGCCTATTCAACGCCGTTTCGAAAGCCGGGGCAAGCAGATCGCCATGCTCGGCAGTGACGCACAGCCCAAGATCGAAGTCATTCAAGGCGGCGAACAGACCGTGCAGCCGGAAAACGGAGTGTCGGTCGGTTTCGAGGTCGAATCGTTGGAAGGCGCAATGGAGGAGCTTCGACACAAAGGCATTCCGATCGCCCGTGGACCGATTATGCCGAATCCGCGTTTGAGCTTTTTCTACATCTTGGACCCGGATGGATTTGAAGTTCAATTGGCACAGCATCACCAATCTATCGAATAGAAAACGTTTTAGACCCTATCCCAAGTCGGTAAACTGGTTTATCATAAAAAGAAAACCAAGCAACATGCACCGGAAGGGGACAGCACTATGGAATTCAACGACGTGATTCACGGACACCGATCGATTCGCCAATACGAAGATCGCGAAGTCAGCCAAGAGGTTCTAGGCAGAGTGCTGGAAGCGGGCATTCGCGCCTCGTCCAGCGGTAATATGCAGTCTTATTCCATCGTGGTCACGCGGGACAAAGAGCAGCGTAAAAAGCTCTACACGCCGCATATGGACCAGTCGATGGTGCTGGATGCGCCGGTTCTGCTAACTTTCTGCGCGGACTTCAACCGGATGCGCAAATGGCTGGAGCTAAACGACGCCCCGATCCATTTCGATAACTACATGAGCTTTATGATCGGCACCATCGACGCGACGCTGGCTTCGCAAAACTGCGCACTAGCGGCGGAAAACGAAGGTTTGGGCATCTGCTACATGGGCTCGACGCTCGCGAACTGCGACCAAATCGGCGAGCTGCTGAACCTTCCGCCGGGCGTGGTGCCTGTCGTCGGCTATTCGTTGGGCTATCCCGCCGAAGCTCCCGCGCTGCGCGACCGCCTGCCGCAGCACGGACTCGTCCATTACGAACAGTATCAGGATTACACGGACGAGCAGATCGAGGACATTTACAAAGACCGCAACGAAAAAGGCTGGCAGCGTTACATGGATGTGCCGAAGCTCAAAGCGATGACCGAAGAACTGGGCCTTAAAAATTTGGCTCAAGTCTACACGATCGCCAAGTATACGAAAGAATCGCATCTCGAGTACTCGCAGACGATCCTGAATTATTTGGAAAAGCAGAATTTCATGAACAACGAAGATTCGAAGTAACTAATACGAACAATAGACGGAGTTCCGCAAAAATGTGGATTCCGTCTTTTTTGTGCATCCGTAAGCATGGTTTTCGATTGTCGTTGCCAAGCACAATGCGAACATGATACGATAAATACAAATGTATATTGAATAAGGTTACTTAAATCAAAAGAGGAGAGAGTTTATTGAACGATCATCCCAAATCCGTCAAAGTCGGTATTTCCAATAAAGAAGGGCAGCTGGGCTTCGTATTTACCAAAGGCGGTCTGCGCGAAGGAGCTGGACGCAAAAGCATAGGCGTGACCCGCAAAGTATCATTAACGTTGAGCGAGGAGATATGGGCTAAGATAGAAGCCGACCGCGTTATAAATGATTCATCGCGTTCGGAGATCATTCGCCATGCATTGGAGTCTTTTTATTCCGAATAATCCTGCCGAAAGAAGGTGCACGCGTTGCGGATCGAAATAGCCCGAGATTCTTTGACTCAAGCTCTGCATGATGTGATCCAAGCTGTAGCAGTTGCTTATACGCAGCCGACTCTTCAAGGCATCCGTATTCGGGCCGATCTGGACGGTGTGACGCTGATGTCCGCCCATGCCCATATGAGCGTTCGAATCAGGCTTCCTCGAAACGACGCTTCCGTAACGGTCGAAAAAGTCGGCTCGATTGTCGTTTCCCTGCACTATTTGTATCACATTCTCCGTAAACTGGATCACAAATCCGTCATACTTGAGATCAAGCAGCCGCTACTCCTCGCGATAGTTTCGGGAAGTTTTCGAATGCGCTTATGCGGCATGGACGATTCGGAGTTTTCCTGTTTTGAGAGTGGAAAAGAAGCGTCTTCGGTGCGGCTTCGTATCAACAGCGCCATATTCAGATCGTCGATCAAGCAGGTAGCGGGAGCGGCCGCGACTTCGGATAGCCGTCCGGTGCTTACAGGCGTATTGCTCGAATACGATCAAGGAAGGTTACGTTTGACGGCTGCCGACGGCATTCGTCTAGCTTCGCGAACATTAGAGGTGGACGATCCCGCAGATCATAGTGTTACAGCGATCATCCCGGCGAAAAGTGTGCAGGCCATTTCGAAAATGCTGGAGCAAGCAGACGAAACAATGGAGGTCGAGATAGGCCGAAGCCGGATCACATTTGTCGCCGGGTGCTTGGAGATCGAATCGGTATTGATCCAGGGAACCTTTCCGTCCGTAAAAAATATGGATTCCGAAGTCTTTCTCTGCGAGTGTCGCATCGATAGGGTCGGATTGCTTCATGCGACGGAAGGCGTCACGATCATGGCCGGTGAAAAGATTATCCGCTTGGCTGCGAACCAGAACCGACTACATTTGTCATCCAAAAAAGCAGAGATCGGAGAAGCGGAAAACGAAGTACCAGTGCATGCAATGACGGGTGAAGGCTTTGTCTTGTCATTGAACGGAAAGCTGCTGACTGAAATTCTTCGCAGCAGCGATTGCGCCGAGCTTCGGATCCGATACGCGGGAAGTATGGCGCCTCTCGTCATTTGTCCGGAAGATTCGTCCGAATCCACCCTGTTTTTGATCACTTCTGTCAGAATCTCCGAATCCTTTTCTGCATAAAAAAGAATCTTCGCAACGACAAAAAGACTGCTGTCCGCAGGTGGACAGCAGTCTTCGAATGGTGTTTCTTGTTGATCCGATTGTATACGGATCAAAGGGCTTAAATTCAACGCGTCACATAAGCCCGCGTCACGATCTTGTACCCGCCGATCGCGTCATGCCGCTCGCTTAGCAGCTCGCGGCGGCGCTCCAATACGTCGCTCTCATAAGCGGCTTCGACATCGAATCCGGCTTTGGCTTGAAGCGATGCCTCCTCGCCTCCGAGGTTGTACCACCGCACGATCACGTCTTCCGTGTCCGCCGACAGCTTCAACGTCGAGAACGCCAATGTCGTATCCTGCTCGTTCCAGCTCACGACCTGCGAAGATAGCGGCAATCCGTTCGCGGCGCCTGTCGAGGTTCCGCCTGCAAGTTTAACGCCGCCGACCGGCTTCTCCGCAGCACGTTCCGACGCATCTGCAAACTCTCCGGTCTGAACGACGGTCCACGGAATCGGGAAGCTATACGCATCGGCAATTGCGCCGGACTTCGCCGCATCACCCGCGAACGGACGGATCGTATACTCGACCGTTTGCTCGCCGAGGCACTGCGCTTCCGGCGTCTCGAACACGCCCCAGTCGCCCAGTTCCGACGAAGCGCGAAGCAACGTGACCGCGATGGTGTTCTGCCCGTCCCGCAGCACTTCGTACTCGTTCAGTCCTTTGTTCGCGATCAACAGACCTTGCTCGCCGTCGGTTACATGCACGAATGCCTGCTGATGCTGCGCGTTGCTTGGATTGATCCATTCCTTCGCAGGCATATTAGCGCGCTTCGCGGATTCGAAGATCGAATCGGCATAGTGATGATCCGCGTTCAAGCCCGTCGGGAACAGCGCCCGCAGACGGTGGTCTTTCGCCTGGTTATTGAACGAAGTGCGCACCTTCACCAGCTCGCTACCCGCTTCCAAGGTGTACAGAGTCGTGATTACCAGCGGCACGGTTTGGTCCGTGCGCTGCGCGGTGCGTTCCGTGAATGGAACCATCTGCTGCTTCTCGCGGTTGAATGTCTCGTCGGCGCCGGCTGGGATTTCCCAACGTGCGACGCTTTCCAAAGTCGCACGGAAAGGCGTCTGTTCGACAATACGGACTTCGGCTTGCAGATGCTCGGTCGTCAATGTCTGCTCGCCTTCCGGTTGGCGGTAGACGTATTCGTTGCCGATATCGCCCGTGTTTTCATACACATTCAGTCCGTTGTAACTCGCCCCGCTTTGCTTGTGTTCGACGGTCAACGAGCCGTTAGCGGCTACGGTAACCTTCAGCTTGCCATTTTCCAAGGTCGCATTGTTCACGTTGACCGTGTCTGCTCCGGTTGTTGCTTCTTCAGCTACTCCGGCCCCGGTAGGAACCAACGCATACGTTCGATAAGCCAACGAAGGGACATCCAATGCTTGGAACGTCACTTTCACTTTACGTGCCATATACGGCTGGCGGAAACGATCCTTCGGCAGATCATACCCGAAGTGCGCGCCGAAATCCTGAATCTCCGCTGCGTAGACGCGGCCTTCTTCGTCTTGCACGACGAAGTTCGGCAGCGGAGCGGCTTCCAGTTCTTGCGCCAACGTCTGCGGATTCGGGCCTTCCGGGAAATACTTTTGCCCGAATAGCAGTTCCGTCTCCAATACGCCGCTGCGCGTCCAGCCTGCGGTGTTGAACGCGACGAAAGGCACGGCGCCTTCGCCCCACTGCTTCAAGACTTCCGCATCGATCACGGCCGCGATCGCCTGTGCGCTTTGCTCGGCGAGTTTCTCAGCCACATGGCTGCTTTTCGCGAAACGGGTCAGCATCTCGCGATGCACCTCGTCCACGCTGCATCCGCAGATGCTGTCGTGCGGATGATTCTGCATCAGCGTTTTCCAGGCATAGGTCAGCAGATGGTGCGGATAAGCTTTCACTCCGGCCAAATGCGCCATTGTCGCGAGCGGTTCGGTCACTTTTTCCAATAACGTCTGGCCTTGTTGATTGAGCTGCTTCAGGTACACGCGCGCGGAGGCGGTATTGACCAGCGTTCCCCAACCGTCCGTATGCTGACTGCGCAGCTCGCCTTCGATGATCGCGAGATCGTCCGGCACTTCTTTGGCAACGGCTTCGATGTAATCGTCAAAGTTCGAATGCACGAAGTCGATGTCCGGGTACAGCTCCGACGAGACGCGGATCGCTTCCGGCAGATCCGTCTGGATCGGCTGATGGTCGCAGCCGTTCATGAACAGCAGATGCGGCGTGGACGCGAATTTTTCGGCTTCCGCCAAATTTTTGTCCCAATACGTTTTCGCTTTTTCCGCGTCGGCAGGGACTTCCATCCCGTTGCAGTACCAGTTCGCGAACAGGATGCCGAGCACTTCCGAACCGTCCGGCGAGCGCCAGATCATTTCGGAATACGGCGATTCATAGCTGTCCGCGTCCACCACCGCATTGTTGAAGCCGGTCGGTTTCACGCCGCGTCCGAATACGGCATTGCCGATATCCGCCTGCTGCAAAATCTGCGGAGCTTGGCCCATATTGCCGAACGAATCGGGGAAGTAGCCGGTTTTCGACAGCACGCCGAACGGCTTGGCATCCTGGTGGCCGATCAGCAGATTGCGCAGATTCGCTTCGCTGCTGGTCAGGAACTCGTCTTGCAGGATGTACCACGGACCGAATTGGATACGGCCTTCGCGGATATAGCGGTCGAGCCGCTCTTGCTGATCCGGGCGGACTTGCAGATAGTCTTCGCGTATGATCGTCTGTCCGTCCAGATGGAAGTAGCGATACTCCGGGTCTTGATCCAGCGTATCGAGCAGCTTGTCCATCAGCTCGACGAGCAGCACGTGATGATGTTCGTAAGGCATATACCATTCCCGATCCCAGTGGGTGTGGGAGATCAGGTGAACCGTTTTCTTTTCCGACATGCGTGAACCTCCTAGGTTAGCAGCTTGTCTGGCTCCGTTGCACAACGAATCGAGACAAGCCGCCTAACGATGTGATTAACCTTTCGTCGCTCCGCCCATACTGAAGCCTTTGGACATATAGCGTTGCGAGAAAATGTAAAGAACGACCGACGGCATGGTATACAGCAGCGAGAACGCGGCGAGTCTTCCATACTCCACCATACCGTGACTGCCGAAGAATTGATAGATCGTAACCGACGCGGGAAGCTTGTCCGGCGTCTGAAGCAGGATATACGGAACGAAGAAGTTGCCCCAGCTCCCGGAAAAGGTAAAGATCGCGATTGTCGAGATGCCGGGCAGCATCAGCGGAGCGACCACTTTGCGCAATCCGGTCCAGACCGAAGCGCCGTCCATCCAAGCCGCTTCTTCGAGGTCGATCGGCACGGAGTCCATGAAGTTTTTCATCATCCAGATGCCGTACGGCAGCGACGACGAAGTCAGGAACAGCATCGTGGCGAAGATCGAGTTTTGCAAATTAAGATACAGGAACATTTGGAATACCGGAACCATGACTGCCGTGATCGGCAATGCCGTCATGAACAGGATGGAGAGCAGGAAGCTTTTTTTGAATCGCATTTCGTAACGGGACAGCGGATACGCCGCCAGTACGGATACGATAACAACCAGCAGCGCTTGACCGCCGGACAGCACGAGGCCGACGCCGAACGAGCGCAGATTGCTGGAATCCGTCAGAACGTCTTTGAAATTTTGCAGCGTCCAAGTGTCCGGGGCTTTGATGCCTTGTTGAGCGTTGGGATCGAACGAAGCGAGAATGATCCAGAGCAGCGGCAGCAGGAAGCACAAGCCGAGCACGACCAGAATGCCGTATTGGATATTGCGCTGAAGTCTATGTTTGACCATTACGGTGCACCTCCTTCATGTTAGACCTTGACCTTCATCGAACGCATGTAGAACAGGCTGGCAATGATGCCGATCAGTAGCAGAACCAGCGAGATCGCCGTGCCGTAACCGAACTGATAATTCACGAAAGCCTGGTTGTACATAAAGATCGGCAGCGTTTGGGTGGATGTGCCCGGGCCGCCTCCGGTCATCGTATAGACAAGCGTGAACACGCCGAGTGTTTGCAGCGTGACCAGCATCATATTCGTGACGATCGAACCTTTCACCATCGGAATGGTGATATGGCGAATGATTTGGAATCCGGTCGCGCTGTCGATAATCGCCGCTTCTTCGACTTCTTTCGGAATATCGTCGAGCGCGGATTGGTAGACCATCATGGAAAAGGCGGTGCCATGCCAGATATTGGCGATAATGACGCTGACCATCGGGAACGAGAACAGCCAGGAGATCGGACTGACGCCGAACCAGCCCAGAATCTGATTGAGCGAACCGTTGTCGCTGAAGAACGCGACCATGCAGAACGCAACGACAATCTCGGGCGTGACCCAACCCGCGATGACGATAATGCCGATGATCCGGCGGAACGTGACGTTTTTTTCCTTCATCAGCAGCGCCAGGATAAAGCCCAGCAGAACCTGCCCGATGACGGCGGAGAAGATCAGGAAAATCAAAGTGCGCCAGACGCTGATCCGGAAATCCGGGTCATGGAACATATTCACGAAGTTTTGGAAACCGACAAATTCAAGACTTTTCGCCGCGGCTCCGGTTAACGCCATATTGGTAAAAGCCAGTCCGATCGTCAGGAAGATCGGCACGATGAAAAAGATCAACAGAAGCAAAACGGAGGGCATCAAAAACAGAAACGCTCCGGGCATTTTTCGGGTCATGGTTCACACTCCATTCGTGGAAAGGGCGAAAGAGCAGATGCTCCTCCGCCCATAGATGGCAATAGGGTCAAGCCGCGCGCGAATGCTCGACGACGGGCCGTTTTTGCCGTCTTCAAAGGCTGCGCGCGCCCTGATGCTGAAATTATTCGATGCTGTCCGCACCGAGCGAGCGGGAGACGTTTTCTTTCAATTGCTTCACGGCGTCTTCCGGCGACAGGTTGCCGGAGGCGATGCTTTCGACGATGCTTTGCAGTTGTGCCGACACGGTTGCGTATTGATCGTTGGCCGGACGGAAATGCGCGACGTTCAGCAGTTCCTGCGCTTCTTCGGTAAACGGACGGTCCGTGTAGCCTTCCACGTCCACCGAGTCGTTGCGCGGGCTGAGACTGCCTTCCGCCACGACGCGTCCGGTCGCGTTTTCTTTGTTCATGAGGAACTCCATGAACTTCCAAGCGGCTTCTTTTTGCTGTGCTTGCGCCGGAATCGACCATGCCCAACCGCCGGACATCGTAGTCGAACCCGGTTCTTGGCCGTTTTGCGTCGGGAACGGGGCGAAGCCCATTTTCTCTTCGACGTTCTCGATCGGAGCCGCGCCGTTCGCCGCCCAAGTCGAGCCTGCCCAGCTTCCGTCTACCGCCATTGCGAGCTTGTCTTGCGGAAGCAGCTGCTGGAACGCGATGCTGCCCGCTTGGCCGTTGAGCGCGACCTGCATCGACGGGCCGACTTTGTCGACGTTGAATACTTGATTGATGAAGTTGAACGAGTCGAGCATGCCTTGGCTGTCCAAATCCCACTTTTTGCTGTCGTCGTTGTACAGTGCGTTTTCCGTGCCGTACAGCAGCATTTCCAGCGTCTGCATGGTCACGCCTTCGCCGTTCGACTTGCCGACGATCAGGTTGAGCGGGGTCACTTCCGGCAATTGCTGCTTGATCGTGCGGGCGGCGTCGAGAACGTCCGCCCAGCTTTTCGGTTCGAACGGAACCGGAAGGCCGGCCTGCGCGAACAGGTCTTTGTTATACCAAATGCCGCGCGTATCGGAGGTTGCCGGAACGCCGTACACTTTGCCGTCTTCTCCGGTCACGCCGGCTTTCAGGTTCTCGATAATATGCTCGTTCCAATCCGACCATCCGGCCACTTGGGTATCGAGCGGTTCCAGATAACCGGCCGCCGCGTCGGATTTGATGATCGACGTATCTTCCGCGATCAGGTCGGGAGCGGTGTCCGGCGATTTCATTTGCAGCACCATTTTGGACGTATAGTCGCCTTCGCTGGCCAGGACCGGCGCGATGTTGATCTTGATGTCCGGATTCTGTTCTTCGAAGGTCGTTACCAGGCCGGATTCGAAGAACTTCGTCAGCGTGTCTTCCGAACCGGAAGAACGGAACGATACGGTGACTTCCGTTTTGCCGTCTGCCGCGCTGCTGCCGGAGCCGCCGCCGCAGGCGGTGGTCATAAGCAGGGCGGAAGCGACGGTTGCGGTGAGCATGGCTTTGAACGGGATCGTCTTTCTCATAGGGATTCTCCTCTGTCGGGATCGATGATCCCGGATTATTGGGTAACGCGGCCGCCCGGCTTAGATCCCGCGTCTTGCCGGGCTCGTTCGCCGTGAGTCGGTTCGTATTTCTTGTGTTCGATTGGCTTATTTATGGATGCGAAGTCCGCAGTAGTCCATCAGAAGTTCGCTGAACAGCATATTGGACCAGGAAAACCAGGGGCGCGTGTATTGATGCGGATCATTGACGGAAAAGCCTTCGTGCGTCAGCCCTGTATCGGCATCCGTATCGCGGATCAACTCCAGCAGGCGCAGCTTTTCTTCCCGCTCCTGCGAAGTCAGTCCCTGCATCGACAATGCGATATGCCAGATGTAGCCTTCCGGCGTATGCGGGCTTCCGATGCCCGAAGCGGCGGTTCCTTCATAGAAATAAGGGTTGGACGAGCTGAGGATGAAGCGGCGGGTGTTGAGATACACTTCATCGTTCTCGTCGACATAACCCAGATAAGGCAGGGCGAGCAGGCTCGGCACGTTGGCGTCGTCCATCAGGTTGTGATTGCCGAAGCCGTCCGTCTCGTACGCGTAGATGCGTCCGAACTCCGGATGCTCGACGATCGCGTGTTTGTCGATGCCTTGTTGAATCTCTTCAGCCAATTGGCGTGCTTGAGCCGCCAGCTCCTGATCGCCGTACACGGTTTCGGCGATCTCGATCAGATAACGCAGCGCCACGACTGCGAACATGTTGGACGGAACCAGATAGCCGTATTCGCAGCAATCGTCGCTCGGACGGAAGCCCGACCAGGTCATTCCGGTGTAGGCGGTTTCGCTGCCTTTGCCTTCGCGGACCAGCGTATCGGTTAGCGGCGCGTTCAAGCGCTGGAACGTATACGGCGATTGCGTCTCGTGATGCTGCTCGGTGCGCCAAAGTTCCAAGATCGTCCGGGCCGCTTCGCGGTACGATTCGTCGAACTGCGACGTGCGCCCGCTGTTTTTCCAGAGCAGATAGCTCAATTGAATCGGATACGCGAGCGAGTCGATCTCGTACTTGCGTTCCCAGATCCAATCGTTCATCTCGGTCAGGTCGTCTTGATGGCCGTTGCCGCTTTGCTGTTCGTTAAAAGCGTTTGCATAAGGGTCAAGGCGAATATACTGAATCTGCCGCTTGACCAGACCTTCGATCATGGAAGCGATCTGTTCGTCTTGCTGGGCGAGAATCAGATACGGTCTGACCTGAGCCGCGGAATCGCGCAGCCACATGGCGGGAATGTCGCCGGTAATGACGAAGGTCGTGCCGTCTTCTTTTTGCTGAATAGTAGTGAGCAGCGTATTGGTAAAACAATTTTCGAACATGCTGACCAATTTGGGCTGATCGGGCAGGTTTTGCCGGATGCGCTCGATCATGGTTTGCAAAGATTTCGGGATCGTGGAATGGTTGGGAACCGTCACGTTTCAGCCTCCTCGTAAAAGTTATCGTAAAGTTAATCGCTTTCATCATCCTAATTCGATTGTATTGTCATGTCAATATATTTATTCGATTAAACATCGATTTTTTTCTTTTTTAAAGAATAAATGATATATCATCCTGCATAAATTCTGCCTTGTTTTTCGACACAATTTGCATCTATGCGCAACAAAAAAGAGACCCGGGATTCCGGATCTCTTTTAGGGCGTGCCTTCAAGCCTCGATGGAAGCAGATTTTGAGGACACGCCCTAGACTGCTGCTCGATGGATAGCGCTCGATGAATAGCTTTGCTTTACTGTCGACCCGACGGCGTTTTGGCCTCCGCGACCGTCTTTCCCCGAACCAGCTCGGCCGGAAGCTCGATGCGCTGAACGACATGCTCCGTGCTTTTCATCAGCTCGATCACCATTTCAAAAGCCTTTTTGCCCATCTCGAATTGATTCTGTCTCAGATGCGTAACGCGGATATCATTCGGGTTCTCCGGGCTATCGAAGCAGATCAGCGACAGGTCTTCCGGAATTCGCCGTCCCAGCTTGGCGGCCGCCTGTTCCGCGAGCAGGGCAATCGGGTATTCGGCGGCGAACAACGCCGTGATCTCCGGATGCGCTTCCAGATGGCGCACGAGCGTATCCACGTCCGTCACTTGATCCTGCGGATCGAACGAGTTCGGCAGAGTGGATACCAGCGATTCGACCCACAGCTCCCGATTCACCAGCACGCCCTGCTCGGCATGCGCGTCGACGATGCCTTTGATCCGTTCTTCGATAGCCGTCGTGTTGATAGGCGGTTGGGTCAGAAAAGCGATATTCCGGTGTCCCAGCTCGAACAGGTGACGCGTTCCGGCCTTCGCCGCGCCGGCGTTATCCGTACTGACGGACGAGGCGGGAATGCCTTTCAGGAAGCGGTCGATCATCACGAACGGGAACTTGCCGATCACCAGCTTCAGAATCTCTTCGCTGAAGTATTCGCCCTGCGCCGGGAAAATGATCAGGCCGTCCACGCCCAATTCCAGCAGCTCCACGATATTGCGCTGCTCCTGCTCGGGCACGCCGAACGAACGCCGCAGCACCAGGAAACCGTCGTGCTCGCGCGAAGCTTCTTCCATCCCGTACACCAGCTCCGTGCCGTACATATCGCTAAAGTGGGTAATAACCAGTCCGATCATTCGCTTGCGGTTCGTCGCGGAAGAGCGACCGCTCTTTTTATCCGAAATGCCTGAGAGCGCCGCTTCTGCCGATTCCTGCGCAAGAGTAGGGTCGGCAAACAGCGCAGGATCGGCTACAAAAGAGCCCCGGCCCGGTTGACGGACGACAAGCTGCTGGGCGACCAACATTTCCAGCGCTTTTTTCGTCGTGATCCGGCTGACGCCGAACTCGTCGCACAATTCTTTTTCGGAAGGGACCCGGTCTCCGATCTTGTATTGTTGCAGGCGTATGCGTTCCCGCAAAGCTTCGAATATTTGCTCGTACATCGGCTTGGAGGCCGAATCATTCTTCAATGCAAGTACCTCCTCCAGAAAACCTTTTCTAGTCGTATTAGATTTAATATATCATGTTATATCAACAAAGGAAAGAATATCGTTTCATCCTTGTTCGATTCTTGAACAGTATACGCTTTTTCTGTAAAAAGAAAAACATGGGAAAGTTTGTGTGGGTGAGGGGGGTGGAGCGGGAAGCGAGAAGACTGCGAGAGAAATTCGTTCAATTCGCTGTCTCACTTGGAAAAGTCGATTGAAAGTTTGAGTTGAAGTTTTCCAAGTTCAAAGGCGTCTTGAACTGAATTTCTCTCTCCGTCTTCTCGCTTCCAGCTACGTTGGGGTTTGTTGAGGCTTAGGAATTTTAAATCTATTTATTTTTATAGAAAAGGAGGCTGTCGCATCCATGCAGAACGCTAACGAATCTTTTGAGAATCGGCATCCTTTTCAAGCTGACATCAGTCCGAACAAGCCTTTCTTTTACGAAAACGACGGCTCCGATATTTGGCTTCGTGTTCCGAGCGAATTCAGTTTTGAAGAAAACTATAATCATCTGTCGACGGCAACTAATGAATCGCTGTATACGTTGCGGGAAGGGCGGATTTATAAGGCGATTGCTGTCGGGGAGGAAGATACGGTTGTGGAGATTGCTGCCGAAGGCGAGCATTATTTGCGTATTCGCTTTATAGAGGAGCCTCTGGTCGATAGTTCGGCGCTTCGCGAAGGCGTTGCTCGATACGTGCATGACTGGTTCGATTTGGGTACGGATCTTAAGCCTTTTTACGAGATGGCGGCTGGAGATCCATTGCTTAAAGAGGCTGTGGTTTCTTTTTACGGGCTGCGCAATATGGGCATTCCTGATTTGTATGAAGCGATTTGTTGGGGGATTTTGGGGCAGCAGATTAATTTGGGGTTTGCTTATACGTTAAAAAGAAGGTTCGTCGAAAAGTTCGGCCGCTTTATCGAGCGCGGGGGAGAGCGGTATTGGCTGTTTCCGACTGCCGAAGATATCGCGGTATTAACGCCGGAGGATTTGTCCGCGGCGGGCATGACAACGGTCAAAAAGTGTGAGTATCTTGTCGATACGGCACGATTGATCGCGAGCGGGGGACTGACGAAGGAACAACTGCTGCAAACCGGCGACGTGAAGCAAGCGGAAAAAAGGCTGGTGCAAATCCGCGGCATCGGGCCGTGGACCGCGCATTACGTGCTAATGCGCTGCTTGCGGATGCCGGATGCTTTTCCGATCGACGACGTGGGGCTGCATCATTCGATCCGGCATGTGCTGGGACTAGACGCGAAGCCGAGCAAAGAACGTATTCTGGAACTTTCCGCCGGATGGACGCTGTGGGAGTCGTACGCGACATTTTATTTGTGGCGGTTTTTGTATTGAAGGTTGGAAAATCGTGGAGCTTATGCAGCGGAAGCGGTAAAATGAAGTTAAGCGTTTACACGGAAGGGGAGTCTTCTATTGGATCAACTGGATCAACAAGCAGCGCGCCGGGCAGCCAACGAAATGCCCGAAGGAACGCAGGTCGTATACGGGGATTTTGCAGAAGCCGGAACCTACTATTCTTGCACGTATCGCCCGGATGTCGCCTATGCGACGCATGACGGGATCGACAGAAAGCTTCAGATCATCACGCCGCACCGGGAAGGGTATGCCTTTCCGCTGATCGTTTTTATTCAAGGATCGGCTTGGCGTCCTCAGGACGTCTACGCCGGGATTCCGAATCTGTCGCAGATCGCGGCCAAAGGTTATGTGATCGCCAGCGTCCAGATTCGGGATACGGACATCGCGCAGTTTCCGGCCGCGCTCGAAGACGTGAAAAGCGCGCTCCGGTTCATGAGGCAGCACGCGGACGAATACGGCGTCGATCCGCGTCGCGCAGCCGTCTGGGGCGACTCGTCGGGCGGGCATTTGTCGCTGATGACGGGACTGACGATCGGCGAATATAACAACGGCTTGTGCGGCGAGCAGTCGGACGAAGTGCTGGCGGTAGTCGATTATTACGGCGTCTCCGATCTGCTCACTTTAGGACGCTACAACGATATTCTCGATCATGATGCCGCGGATTCGCCGGAAGGACTGCTGATCGGCGGACGGGTCTCGGAGAACGAAGAAGCCGCGAAAAAGGCCAGCCCGATCCACCAGGATCTGAGCCGCGAGCTTCCGCCGTTCCTGATTATTCACGGCGACAGCGACAGCATCGTGCACGTGAACCAGAGCGTCGAGATGTACAAAGCGTTGAAGTCGCATGGGCAAAACGTTCTGTTTTACAAAGTAGCGGGTGCGGATCACGGAACGGGCGTGTGGAATCCGCAGGTGCTGGACATCACGGCCCAATTTTTGTCGGTGCATCTCAATCGTCCGTTCACTCAGGCACCCTTTCAACACGAGGTCGATTGACCGATGATAAACAGAGAGCGGGAAGAAGTCATTAGAGTCCATGTCATCACGGCCAAAGCGCTGCATCTGAACAACGAACACGGCGATTCCGTCGTTATGATCCCTTTTACGGGACATGCGACGGGAACGTATTTCGAAGGAAAGGTGCTGGACGGCGGCGTGGATACTCAGATTATCGAACGTAACGGTCGACATCGCCTATCCGCCCGTTATATGCTGCGAGGGACGGATCACGCCGGGCAGGAATGCGAGCTGTATATCGAAAATAACGGAGAAGTCGATCCCGCGCTGACGGACGTGCTGTTTCGTACGTCGCCGCGAATTGTCACCAACAGCCGCGCGCTTGCTTTTCTGAACGACAGCGCGCTGATCGGAGAAGGGTTCCCGGCCGAGTCGGGCGTCGAAATCCGGATCTACCGCGAAGGATGATCCGGGCGGAAGTTTTATCATTCGAAGGGGTGGAGGCTTTAAGATGACAAGGTTTTGGAAAAGGAAAATTGCAGCAGTGTCCACTCTCTTGTTGCTGGGCTCGTCGGTCGGAACTTCCGCGTCGACTTGGGCCGAATCGGGCGATTATCCGCCGTTCGAAACGGAGGTTATCGTCCGGACGGTCAATCAATTTACCGACAAAGAAGACGTCGAAGCTTTCGTCGAACAGGCGGAGCGCTACGGCGTCGACGTGATCAGCATGAACGTGAAGCAGGACGAAGACGACGAAGTGCCTTCGGGCCAAGTCTTTTACCAGAGCGACATTGCCCCGATCGCCGACGGTTACGAGGATTTCGACGCTTTGCGGGAGGTCGTGACCCAGGCTCATGCGGCCGGGATCAAGGTTCATGCCTGGATTCCGCAGTTCCATGATCAGGAGGCTTTTCTGAAAAACGAGGCTTGGCAGATGCAGTCGCTGGTGGACGGGAAACGGACGCCTTTTACCGGATCGAACGGCAGCGAGTATTTCGTCAATCCGCTTCATCCGCAGGTGCAGCAGTATGAACGATCTATCGTCCGGGAAGTCGTCGAGAACTATTCGGTGGACGGAGTGACGCTGGATTGGATTCGTTTTGACGACTACAACATGGATGTGAGCGATTATACGATTGCCCAGTATAAAGCTAAATTCGGCTATTCGCCGCTTACGATCGACTTCGATAAAGATTCGCCGCAGCGCAGACAGTGGAACGAGTGGCGAACCGACCGTATTGGGCAGTATGTGAGCGACGTGCGTCAGGATATTTCCCGTTCTACAAACCCGGATGTGCAGCTTGGCGTGTACGTTCTGCCGCCGGAGTTTACCGAAGTCGGGCAAAACGTAGCCAAATTCAAACAGCACGTCGATTTCATCGCGCCGATGGCCTACTTCGACGATTGGGGCTTCAAGAGCGAATGGGTGTACGGCAGCGAATCCGGCATTTTAAAAGACACTCGCGACCGCCTCGCCGGGACGTCCGCGCAGATCGTGCCGACGCTGGATCAGGATTGGACGGATGAAGATTATCAGGAAATCTACGCAGGCATCCGGCAGAACTATCCGAATGTAAACCGCTTATCGTTCTTCGCCTACGGGGCATGGACGGAGGATGAGCTGGCGGCGATCGACGAACGCACAGGCTGGCCGTCTTCGGGCGAAGAAGACTATGCCGCGAAACTGCCGGAAGACTGGAGCGCCAGAAATATCGGTTCGATGCCGGGAAAAGTCAGCTACAGCGCGTCCAAAAAGCAGTTTACGCTCAGCGGCAGTTCTTCGGATGTCTGGGGTGATTCGGATCAGCTTAATTTCATCTACCAGCCGTTAAAAGGCAACGCGGAGATGATCGTCCAGGTGAAGTCGGTCAGCCGACTGGATGACTGGGCGAAGGTTGGTCTCTCGATCCGGGAATCGCTGGCTGCGGACGCCAAACATGTCGATATGGTACTGACCCCGAAGAACGGAGCATCGTTCCAGTATCGGGAGAAAACGGCCGGGGATACGGTCGATCGCACCGCCGAAGCGTCCGTTCCGGGTTGGTTGAAGCTGAGCCGTCAGGGCAACACGTTCGTCGGCTCCTTTTCTACAGACGGTAAACGCTGGGAGCGGGTCGGAACGATCAGGTTCGCGATGAATACTCAAGCCTATATCGGCCTTGCGCTCAGCAATCCGGGCAAGGATTCGGCCGGAAAAGCCGTGTTGGGTAACCTCATCCACAAATAATAAGGGAGGCGTTCGCATGTCCGGCAAAATCCGTAAGATCACGCCCAATCTGTGGTTCAATTTTCAAGCCGAGGAAGCAGCCAAGCTCTACACGTCCCTGTTCCGGGATTCCCGCATAAACCGCGTGACCCGTTACGGTAAAGAAAGCTATGATCCGACGTCCGAAGGCAAGGCGATGACCGTCGAATTCGAGCTGGACGGCCAGTACTTCATCGCGCTTAACGGCGGTCCCGAATTCAAGTTTACCGAAGCGATCTCGTTCGTCGTGCATTGCGAAGATCAGGCTGAAGTCGATCATTTCTGGAACGGGTTGTCCGAAGGCGGAGACGGGAAAGCGCAGCAATGCGGCTGGCTTAAGGATCGATTCGGCGTCTCTTGGCAGATCGTGCCGACCAAGCTGAACGCGCTATTGGCCGGCGGCGATCCCGACCGTGCCGGTCGAGTCATGAAAGCTCTGCTTCAGATGCACAAGATCGATATTGCCGAATTGGAGCGGGCATACGAAGGTTAAAGAGGATTTTGACTCTTTCTGTTTTCGATTTCTGCTCCTATGGTTCTCCCGGTTTCTTTAGGGAGAGCCATTTGTTTTTTTTGTGAAAAAACGACCGGAATCCGCGTCGCATAAGGCTTGCAACCTACGGTTGCGAAGCTGTGCAACGGATTCGTTCTTTATTATGCGCCGGAACTCCGGCATGCTAAACTCATCCCTTGCAGAAAGGCAGTTGTTCTTATGATCTTCTCGGAAAAGCTGAAAGCGGAACGCGCAAAACGAAACTGGTCGCAAGAGGAATTGGCGGAAAAATTGTTCGTCAGCCGCCAGTCGGTATCCAAGTGGGAAACCGGTCAGAACTATCCGAGCATCGAAGTGATTATCAAGCTCAGCGATTTGTTCGAAGTGACGATCGACGAACTGCTGCGAAGCGATGAGGAGCTGAAGCAAAAAGTGATCCAGGAAAGCAAAAAGTTGGCGCATCCCAGATTGAAGTATATGTTCGACGTCGTTTTCTTATTGGGTGCCGCCCTGCTGGCGCTCAAAATCGTTTTGTTGATCGCGAGCCGTTTGACGGAGTGGGAATTCGAGGTGTTCGGCGGATCGTTCCTATGGAACTTCGGACCGTTGATCCTGATGGTCGGCGGCGGAGTAGGCTCGGGGATCTTAAAGGAGCAGTACAAGAAGGAGTAGTTTTAAAGAGCAGGAAGAAATCGCGTGCGCGGTGCTGTAGGCGATAGAGACCGGCTTTACGACGGAGAGCACGCTGTTTGCGGACGGCGGGTATACGATGATCGGAATCGCAAAAAAATCTGCTCCACAGTCGTATCCGCGACATGGAGCAGCCTCTTTTTGTTCAGAGCGTAAGTCTTCTTAACGGTTAAAAAGCGCCGAATCTCCCGCCCGCCGCTACGCCTCTCGGCGAAATGCGTTCGATCTCCGCCAGATCATCCGTGCTCAGCTCGATCTCCAGCGCACCCAGGTTCTCGCGCACGCGCTCCAATCTTTTCGTCCCCGGGATCGGCACGATCTGCTCGCCCTGCGCTAATAACCAGGCCAGCCCAAGCTGCGCCGGCGTCACGCCTTTTTCCTCAGCCAACTGCTCGATTAAAGCCACGACCGCCACGTTTTTCGCAAAATTATCCCCCTGGAACCGCTCGTAATACCGACGGTAATCGTCCGCAGGCAAATCGTCGAACGTCTTGATCTGCCCCGTCAAAAATCCTCGACCGAGCGGACTATACGGAACCAATCCGATCCCAAGCTCCTTTAACACCGGTAGCACTTCATCTTCGACTTCACGACTCCACAGCGAATACTCCGTCTGAACCGCAGACAAAGGATGCACCGCATGCGCGCGCCGAATCAGCTCAGCCGGAGCTTCCGACAATCCGATATACCGAATCTTGCCCTGCTGCACCAGATCCGCAAGCGTCCCGACCGTCTCCTCAATCGGCGTATTCGGATCAGGCCGATGCTGGTAATACAGATCGATATAATCCAGCCCCAGACTATACAAGCTGGCATCCACCGATTTCTTAATATAAGCCGGATCACCCTTCGGCCCCTGCGTATGCGTCACCCCAAACTTCGTCGCCACAATCACTTCATCCCGCCGCCCGCGCAGCGCCCGCCCAACCGTCTTCTCATTCCCGCCAAACTGCCCCGATACAAAATCCCCGTACAAATCCGCCGTGTCGAACATCTTCACGCCCAAATCCAACGCCCCGCGAATCGTCTCTACCGACTCTTCCGTATCCGGCATCATCATCGTCCCCAGTCCAATCCCCGATACTTCAAGCCCTTGCGATCCAAGCTTTCTTTTCCCAACCATATCTGTTCACCTCTCGTCTCTGCGGACAATCTTTCGACCCCGCGAATACACTCATCCTACCCCCTTCCCAATCCCCTAACCACACTACGCCTATACAGGTAACACCATTAACAGGCAAAAAAACTTCTTGACTGTTCACTCGAACAGTTTTATATTAAACACACAAACTGACTGTTCGATCAAACAGTTTTCGGTTTAGCATTGAAGAGAGAAACAGCAAAAGATTGAGGTCGAATGTTGTAGAGTCGAAAAATGCATTCTTTTAACTAACCAACCGAAGAAAAAATCCAAACCAAATTGAACAGGGATATGTTCCCCCTACCCCAAAAAAATTTAAAATCCTACTCTTGAAACGGCGAAGCAAGCGGAGGGAGAAATTCAGTGAAATACAGGGTTTCGAAGAAAACCTGCGGTAACATATAACGCTATGTTGGCCTTTGAACCCGGAAAGATTCCTTATTCAAATCCAATCCCTTTTCCGAGTGAGACAGCGTCTTGAACGAATTTCTCCCGCAGCGCCCCGCCCTTCAAACGAATAGGATTTCCCAAAGGAGACACTTATGCCAAAAGAAGACGAACGTAAACTCGCCATCATGCAATCCGCCTTCACCCTATTCGGCCAAGTCGGTTACGCCAAAGCCTCCATGAAAGACATCGCCGCCAAAGCCGGAGTCGCTCAGGGCCTGATCGGCTACCACTTCGGAACCAAAGAAACGCTGCTCGTCGAAGTCGTCCGCGAATGGATGATCAACCGCGGAATGAAAGCCGCTTTCGCGCAGATCGACACCCAGGCGTCTCCGCAGGACATGCTTGAGCAAGGACTCCGCCACGTCGCCGAATTCCGCAAATCCAATCCGGAATGGTTCATGCTGCTGGTCAGCCTGTGGTCGGAGAGCGCAGGCAACGAGAAGCTGGCCGCCGAACTGCTCGGCATCTACAAAGAAATGAAAGCCGGTATCATCCAGGTTATCGACCGACTGGAACTTCCCATCGAAGCGCATGAAAAAGAACTTCTCGCTTCGCTGATCCAAGCCGTATTTGACGGGCTAACCCTGCAAGCGCCAACGCTGCTCAACGAGCAACCTTTTTCCTACGAACAGATCTCGCAAAGCATCGGCTGGATTCTCGAAGGCATTCAATCCCGATCTTCCAACAAAGGAGACTAATCCCATGAACCAAAACCTGATCCGCGCAGAAGGCCTGTTCGTTCTTGCCGCATCCGCCACGCTTTATTTCATGAACGGCTACGGCTGGCTCGCTTTCGTCTTATTGTTGTTCGCCCCGGACTTGTCCATGATCGGCTACGCTTCCGGCAATAAAATCGGCGCCTACGTTTACAACGCCGCGCACACTTATACGGTGCCATTGCTGCTCCTGCTGCTGGGCCTGATCTTCCCGACCGCATGGCTGACCATTATCGGTTTGATCTGGACCGCACATATCGGACTGGACCGGATGATGGGCTACGGCCTCAAATACGCTTCCGGTTTCAAAGATACGCACGTGCAGCGGCTGTAGGGTTTGATCCGACTTCAAGCTTCGCCGCATCTTTTACTCCGACAAGGTGTTGGCCTTGTTCGCTTCCGCCAACACCTCAGCCCCGCCCGCATCCAAAAATTCCTGCACAAAGTCATCGAACTCCGCAAGCGGACGTTCCCCGGTAATAAACGAAATATACGCCCGATTACGCAGCGCGATCAGCTCTTCGCTATTGCGAACAAGCGACGGAGTGGAGACTTCCAACGCATTATAAATCCCGTCCTGATCCAGATGCAGCGTCGCGGCCCATTGCTCGCGGCGCTCGGTCGGCGGGTAGGGAACGGTCATCCCGATATTCGCGCCGATCGTATTCAGATAGTTGGCGTATTGGTCGTAAGGCGGCAGCGTCACCACATCCTCCCGCGTCGGTCCCGCCCAGTTCCAATGCTTGCCGATGATGCCGTTTTTCAGCGTTGCACGTTCGGCTTCATCCGGATTGGCGCTGACATCGTCGAGGATTTGCAGAATTTTCTCCAACTTGCCGGGCTCCTTCGTCGCATTTGCTCCAATAGCCGTAAAACTCATCAGCATATCGTAGGCTTTAGAGCCGCGTTTGCCGTCCGGACCGCTGAACGGGCGCCCAAACGATACTTGAGCATCCGGGTTTTTCGCTTGCAATTCCTTGACGTTGTAAGTCGCTTTTACCGGAGTTTCCACGCTTGCCCCGCGAGCATCCACCGTCCACGCCCGGTAATCCCCGTCATCGATCCAATGATAATAATTGCCCATCGAGGTCATGCCGATTCGCCCGTTGATAAAAGAATGCGAAAGATGCTTATATCCGCCTTTGTTTTCTCCGGTAATAAACTCGGGATCGATCACGCCGTCCGCGTACCATTTTCGCAGATAGCCCAGCGCTTCCTTCATTTCCGGCTCCAGCGCCCCGATCACCAACTGCCCATCCTTGTCGCTAAAATAAAGCTGATCCGCAAACGCGACCTGCCCGAAAGCGCCGAATACCACGTTCATGCCTTCCAGCGATAACCCGTATGTATCTTTAACGCCGTTTCCGTCAGGGTCTTCGTTCGCGAACGCGTAAATCACCTGCTCGAACTCCTCCAGCGTGTCCGGCACGTCCAGCCCCAGCTTGTCCAGCCAATCTTGCCGATACACGACCGGAATCCGGTAAGCATTCGTCGGATTCACGACCGGAATGCCGTAGATGCTGCCGTCGATCCGACCCTGATCGGAATAATCCGGCGCATATTTACGAATGGCAGCCATCAGATTGGGCGCATAGCGCTCCAGCGTCTCCTCGGGAATCTCGGCGAGCAGCCCTTGCTGCTGATATTTGAGCAAATCCTGCGGCTGACGAATACGCAGCAGATCCGGCGCGCCTTCCTGTGCCAGCTTCAGATCCAGCAGCGACTCGTAACGGTTGTTTTCCAAATTCCAGATATCCAGATCGACGTCATACTTTTGCTCCACATAACGAATCATCTCCGCATCCTCGGGGACGGGGAGGTTTTGATGCATCGTCCAGGAAATGTTGAACTTCGGGGAGACTTCCTGAGCAGCCGCTTGTTCTTTCGATCCGTCTGCATTTCTTGCGCAGCCGACCAGCAAAGCCAAGGCAGAGACTATCGTGATATAAACCGCCAATCGTCGCAGCAGCGTCCTGTTCATCGTTATCCCCCTTTTATTCAACCGATTCCCGTACTCCGCAGCGATCCGACCTATCCCGTCACTCCGGTTAAGCCTGCTTCCGACTTTCCCGCAAATAGTTGCCCGGCGTGCAGCCGTAAGCTTCTTTGAATTTCTTGATAAAATACGCCGTGGTGCTGTAACCGACGGCCCCGGCAATCTGTTCGATCGTCGCTCCGCCGCGTTCGATCAGCTCTTTTGCCGTTTCCATCCGTCTTTTCGTCACATATTCGGTATACGTGACGCCTAGCTCTTCCTTGAACAATCGGCTCAAATATTTCGCGCTGATAAACACGTTCGAAGATACGGCTTCCAGCGACAGATCGTCAGGAAGATGCTCTTCGATATACTGTTTAGCCGATTCCAGCGTATCCTTCGCCCGTTCGCTGCTGCGCTTTTCGGTTTCGGCCAAAAACGTCCGTACCGAGTCCAGCAGCCATGCCCGGAATTCATCGATATGCGAGAGCGCAATATACTGTCGATGCAAGTCCGGATGACCGCCGCCCGGCTGCTTGTAGCGAATGCTTTTCAAATAATCGGAAAAAGCGAAGACGGTGTTCGACAAAATAAAGTGACAGTAGTCCGCCGGATAGTTGCCTTCTCGCATCGCTTCAATCAATGTGTCGATCGATTCGGCAATTTCGTCGAATTGACGCCCCGGCAGCTTTTCCCGGAACCGTGCAAGAATCGGCTGCGGAAGTTCGTCTTGGCTGTCCTCGCGCTCCGCCAAAGAATCTTCATGCAGCAAAGGGCGTTCAGGCAGAAAATACGCATATTTAATCCGGCTTTCCGCATCGCTTCGGCTCGTATGCAGCTCGTCCGGCTTCATCACTTCGCGTCCCCAAGCCAGCTGAACACTTACGTCCGTAAACTCTTCGCAGGCGTTCAGGAGGCGATCGGCCAAGGTACGCATCCAGTCTTCGTCGCAGGTTGCCGTTTTCGCGAAGGCATCGTCCGGATATTGAACTTCCGTTCGTGCCAGAATAGCTGCAATCTTCTTGTCCGGAAGCTCTTCCGCCACGATCAAAATCCCGGGCAGCCGCATGTGCTCCAGCATTAAGGCGATATCTGCGCGAGTGGTCGCCGCCCCGTGTTCCAACTTTTCGCGAGCTCCCGGTCTTCTATGGATATGCAGCAGCAAACAACGGAATCCGTCGGCTTCGCCGAATAGATTTTCGACCAGCGTCCGTTCTTTAATCGATTGTTCCGCCTGATCGCCCTGAAGCAGCTGCAAGATCATATTGCGCTTCACGATCGGTCCGGTGGCTCGAAGGTTCTCTTCCAACGTGCTGACCTTTTCGTTCAAATGATGCACGGCCGTGTTGATAATCCCGTATTCGTTCGCGCCCGTATCGGACTGTCCGGTCAACTGGCGAATATTGGCGACGAGGCGTTTGAGCGGGCTGTAGATCAGCTTGGTCATCACCCCGGACAGCAGCAATCCGATCAGCAAAGCTACCGCGGAGATCGCCAGCACGAGTCGTTGCGTCGCTAGCGATTGTTCTTGGAAAAAGCTATGCGGCGTGGCGCTGTAAAGCGTCCATCCCGTGGTCGGCAGCGGCTCGTGGAAGATCGTATACGCGTCGCTATTGATCGGCAGTCCGGCTGAGGCTTCAGTTTGTGCGGTTTGCTGCCGTAGATCCGCCGAGCCTTCCGTCCCGATCGCCAGCTCTCCCGAAGCGCCCAGCGACCACGTCTCTTCATATTGAAAAGGCAGCATATTGCGGATAATCGCTTGCACGGATTCTTCTTTGACATCAATAGCCACGATCAGATCGCTATCCGCGCCGGACGATTGAAAAGGATAACTGTGCGCGTACGTCATCAGCTTTTGCCCGCCGTTCTCCGAAAATTCCGAAAACACATCCTCAGGAATGATGCGAGAGCCGGTCCACATTCCGCTGGCTTCCGATATCGACATGCTTGCGATCCAGTCGGTCTGTTGCGGCATATTGCGTTCGCGATGATTCCGGTCAACCAGTCCGTGCAGCGAAGATAGCATCGCGCCGCTCTGCGGATCGTAGAGATGAATCGCTTCGATCAGGTCGGGTTGGGCAGACACTTCGGCCTTCAGCAATTGTTGCAGCTCCAGCAGGCGGGACGGATGATTTTTCCACGAGTCGCCCTGGAACTGCCGCAGATCCGACGTCCGGTCCAGCGCAAGCCCGAGAACCACTTGTTGCACCCGCTGGAACACTTCGGAGTCGATCGTTTTTGCCGTATTCGCGAGAGTCGCCTGATTGCGATCCTGCAATTCCGACATGTACCGATTGGAGGAATAGATATAAAACACCGAACATAGCGAGAGGACGATGACCAGAACGACGGACAGATAAGACACGGCCAGACGGGCCCAGACGGAATTTCGTTTTTTCATCGTACACTCTCCTCCCGCGTGGGATTATACAGGCAAGGTTGCAGAGTTGTTCGGGATTTTTGTAAGGGGATTGTTAAATGCATAAAATTCGACGGATTTCCGCGCAAAACCTCCCAAAATGCTATAAAGGCGAAATCGTTCCATTGCCGAAAATGACTGCCGGATGCTACATTTGCTGCGATTCGAATCGAAAACACAAGCGAATACCTAAACGAAGAGGAGCAACTTTACCGTGAAAAAAAGAACCCTAAAACAAATGCTGGTCGTCGCAATGGGCTTCGCCATCCTTTCCAATACCGCAGTCGTGCATCCCGCTATCGCGGCTACAGATGCTTATGAGATCCAAGTTCCGTCGCAGCCTGCTTGGGGGTACTTCGCCGATTCGTACAAAACGAACAGCGGCGACAACCAAAGCATCGAAAGCAACGCCGCGCTCGGCACGCTGTCGGAATTCTTGAAACTATGGACGCCGGGCAGCACATGGAACAACGGAACGAAGCTGCAAGAAGACGTACTTAACTATAATATTCAATACGTCGTCGACCTGGCGGCAACCCGCACGGCGGCTGACGAAGAACTGGCGTACCTGGTTGACCGTCGCGGACAAACCTACAGTGCAGTAGAAGGACTGGGCGCGCTGACGGACGTCTACCGCGAGCTGAGCAAAACGACAACGTCGATCGACGGCGTAGCCGCAGATGCAACGACGAAAAAATACGATGACGAAGACAGCACCAACAAAGGCGGCGATTCCGAATCGTCCCTGGGCAAAATGGTCGATCTGATCGGCGTGGTGCGCGGCAACTACGCATCCACGAATCCGTCCAAGACCTTCTTCCAATATATGCGTCCGTATCGTTGGGTGAACATGCAGGAAGGTACGACAGATAACCGGATCGTCGTTCCGACGCTGGTTCCCGCGATCAGCACCACTCCCGAAAAAGACGGCGGTTTCCCGAGCGGCCACACGAATGCGTCTTACCTCGCTTCGTTGTCGCTGGCGTATGCGGTGCCTGAACGTTACCAAGAACTGCTGACCCGCGCTTCGGAAATGGGCGACAGCCGGATCGTGTCCGGCATGCACTCGCCGTTGGACGTTATGGGCGGACGTGTGCTGGCGACAGCCTTGGCTGCGGCGACGCTGGCCGATCCGGACAACGCCGAGCTGAAGCAGCAGGCGTACGATCAAGCGCATGACGTCCTGTTGAAAGAAACCGGCACGACCGAAGACCGCTTCGCCGACTACGAGCAAAACAAAGCGGATTACATGCAGCGCCTAACCTACGGCTTCAAGCAAATCGGCGATACGACCAAACCGATGATCGTGCCTAAGAATGCGGAAGTATTGCTGGAGACTCGCCTTCCTTACCTGAGCGACGAACAGCGCCGCGAAGTGCTGGCAACGACAGGCCTGGAATCGGGTTACCCGCTGCTGGACGATCCGGAAGGCTGGGGACGCCTGAACCTGTTCGAAGCGGCAAACGGCTACGGCGCATTCAGCGGCAACGTGACGGTGAACATGGATGCAGCTCAAGGCGGATTCCATGCGGAAGACCTGTGGCGCAACGACATCTCGGGCGCGGGCAAGCTGATCAAGCAGGGCAGCGGCAAGCTGGCACTGGCAGGCAGCAGCACCTACACGGGCGGAACGGAGCTTGCGGCGGGTACGCTTGAAGCGCAATCGGCAGCGGCGTTCGGTATGGGCAACGTCGTAAACGGCGGCACGATCATCGAGAGCGTCGAAGGCCCGCGTCTGCTGACGATCGGCGGAGACTTCACGCAAGCCGCGAATAGCGTGCTGGAGATCGGCGTAACCGGAGCGGACGACGGCATCGAAGTTGCAGGCAAACTGAAAGCCGACGGTACGCTGCGCGTAAACTTCGTCGACGGCTACGAATTCGCGAAACGCGATCTGACGCTGATTACGAGCGGATCGATCGAAGGCACGTTCGATAAGCTCGAAGTCGTGGGAATGCCGGGGGATTATAGCGCGAAGTTAAAATACGAGAGCGGAAAAATCGTGCTGGCGTTGAGCGAGAAGAAGTAATTCAAACCAGCAAAATCCTGTTCGTTAGGGAGGCTTGGCGGCGCTGCGGGGGAAATTCGTTCAAGACGCTGTCTCACCCGGAAAACTTGATTGGAATTTTTAGTTGAGGTTTTCCGAGTTCAAAGGCCAACATAGCATTATATGTTACCGCAGGTTTTCTTCGAAACCCTGTATTTCACTGAATTTCCCCCTCCGCTGAAGCTTCACTCAGCAGAAGATTTTTAAGTTCGAATAGCTTCTATATCTAGCTGGTAAGGGCGAACTTCTCGCTCTTTGGGGTGGGTAAGAAAAGAAAACTAAAAAGAAAAATTCAAAACAAGAAAAGCCCGTCGATTATGACGGGCTAATGTGTCGAGAAAATCAAACGTAGCTGGAATCGAGAAGACGGAGAGAGAAATTCAGTGAAATACAGGATTTCGAAGAAAACCTGCGGTAACATTCAGCTATGTTGACGCCTTTGAACTCGGAAAATTCCTTATTTCAATCCTATCCATTTTCCGAGTGAGACAGCGTCTTGAACGAATTTTTCTCGCAGTATTCTCGCTTCCCGCACCCACGTAACTTTCTCGACACCGTAGGAGCCCGTCAATTTATGACGGGCTTTTCTTGTTTTAACAGCACAATAAAATTAAAAACCCCCGGCTTTTGGCCAGAGGATTGTAGTCGAAATAAATATTGAACGTCGCGATTTCCTGTGATACGATGGGAGAACCGCTATGAACATTTAGAAGGAAATATAGTTATTGCATCTTATCTATACTTTAATATTAGCACGGGTTCCGGCGGATTGTCAAACGGTTTTTCTCCAAAATCGAATAAGGGAGTGGACGGGGAAATGATCGAAGCGAGAGAGTGGGAACAAGAGCAGGAACGATTGAGCGAAGTCAGTGCCAAGCTGGAAGACAGAATCGGGGAGATCGAGCCGGAGATCGAAGGGTTGAACGAGCAGGCTGTCGATATTCGGCGCAAGTTCTGGGAAGAGGTCAGCGTCAGCACGAGCACGAACGAAGACTTCGAAGAGAGCGTATACAGCATCGAGCAGCAGGAAGCGTTGTTGTCGGAGCGCGAGCGCAGTCATCAGAACAAAGTGCGGCAATATCATAAGTTGAAACGATTATTGGAGTCTCCGTATTTCGGGCGGATCGATTTTCGGGAAGACGGAACCGGATTCACGGAGTCGGTCTATATCGGGGTGTCTTCGTTCGTGGACAACGACGGTCTGGAGTTCCTGATCTACGATTGGCGGACGCCGATTGCCAGCCTGTATTACGATCATTCGCCGGGACGCGCGGATTACGAGACGCCGAGCGGCAGCATCTCCGGCAACATGGAACTGAAGCGGCAGTATCAGATTCGGGATCGGCAGATTCTGAACGTATTCGATACCAGCGATACGATCGGCGACGAGCTGCTTCAGCAGGTGCTGGGCGGCGCGGCGGACAATCGGATGAAAAGCATCGTGGCCACGATTCAAAAAGAACAGAATGCGATCATTCGCGAAGATAAAAGCCGGATGGTCATCGTGCAGGGCGCGGCGGGCAGCGGCAAGACGTCGGCCGCGCTTCAACGGGTCGCGTATCTGCTGTACAGTCAGCGGGATCGTCTGCGTGCGGATCAAGTCGTTCTTTTTTCGCCCAATCCGATGTTCAACGGCTACGTCTCCACGGTTCTGCCAGAACTTGGCGAAGAGAACATGAAGCAGACCACGTTCCAGGAGTATTTGGAGCGTCGTTTGGGACAGACGTTTGCGCTCGAAGATCCGTTCGATCAGATGGAATATGTGTTGTCGCAATCGGCCGATCCCGGTTACGAAGCTCGGTTAAGCGGGATTCGCTATAAGGCGTCTTCCGACTTTTTGCAGGAAATGCAGCGGTATGTCGAGGGTTTGGAGCACAGCGGCATGAAGTTCCATGCGCTGACCTTCCAAGGCCGCGAGCTGGTAAGTGCACAGCGGATGCATGAGCTGTTCTACAGTTACGATGCTTCGCTGCGCACGGCCAATCGGGTAGCCAAGCTTCAGGAATGGTTACTGGCTGAAGTAAAGCGGCTGGAACAAGAAGAACAGTATGCGAAGTGGGTCGACGAAGGATTGAACTACATCGATACCGAGCAGTACGAAGAAGCATACGGCGAGCTGCATCAGGAGCGGCATGTGTTCGATTTCTCCGAGCAGTATGCGGCAGCCCGGGCGAGATTGAACGGTACCAGACGTACGGACGAAGGCGACTTCGATTTTTCCGAGCGTCAAGAAGCCTGGCTGCGCAAAGATCTGGTGAGAGAAGCGTTCGAACCATTGAAGCGCGGCGTAAAGCGAATGACGTTCGTCGACGTGACCGCGTTGTATATGCAGTTGTTTGACGAGGAGCAAAGTCTGGAGTCTGATCGGGTTTCCAGTGAAGCCAAAGCCTCTGCATTGCCGCCTGACTGGAACGGGATCGGCCGACAAACCCGAACGAAGCTGGAGCGCGGCGAACTGTACTGCGAAGACGCGACTCCCTATCTGTATTTAAAGGAACTGGTCGAAGGATTATGCAGCAGCTCGGATATCCGGCAGGTATTCGTGGATGAAGGCCAAGATTATTCCGCGTTCCAATATGCGTTTTTCAAAAAGATGTTCCCGCGTGCCCGCATGACCGTGCTCGGCGACTTCAGCCAGGCGATCTTTACGCAGTCCACGGAACTGTCCAGTCCAGACTCGCCGCTCGTTAATTTGTACGGAGCCGCCGATACCCGCGTATTTCGCCTGAATCGCAGCTATCGTTCGACGCGGGAGATCGTGGAGTTTACGAAGGCGCTATTGCCCGAAGCCGCGGATATCGAACCGTTCGACCGCGAAGGAGCCAAGCCGCTGCTGATCCGGGCTGATTCTCCCAAGCAAAAAGCCGAACTTATCGCCGCCCATCTCAAGCAGCTTCAAGCCGAAGGCTTCGACTCGATCGGCATTGTCACGCGCACCGCCGCCGAAGCCCGTGAAGCTCTGGAACGGCTCAACGCCCAAGGCTGCCAAGACCTGCAAGGGATCACCAAAACCACTCCCGAGTTTAAAAAAGGAACGCTGATCCTCCCCGTCTACCTCGCCAAAGGCGTGGAGTTCGACGCGGTATTGATCTATGACGCGTCCGCGAGCGCCTACAACCGCGAGTCCGAGCGTAAGCTGTTCTATACCGCCTGCACCCGTGCTATGCATCGTTTGACCCTGTTTACGGACGGAGCCCCGACTCCCTTTATCGCAAGCACGAACCCGCGCTTGTACGATTCTGTACCCGCCGAACAAGCATAGGGTTTGCACAATCTGCTGTCGAAGCATAAGGGCAAGCTGCAAAGGATAAGAATTTGGCCTCACCGTCCCGATAGCCAAAAAACCGATACCGTTTTATGACGGTGTCTTTTTTTGGCTTTGACGTCGCCAGGTAAACGCCGCCAAAGCGCACGCCTGACGTTTTGTTTTATAATGAAAGCAGAGGTTTAGCCGACAAAACGATCCGACAAGGAGAATGAAACGCATGCCGACCATACTGGTGGCTGACGACGACGCGAATATTCGCGAGTTGGTCTGCCTGTTTTTACATAATGACGGATTTACGACGGTGGAGGCTTCGGATGGACAAGAAGCGCTGGATTTGCATGCCCGCGTACCGGTTGATCTGGTGGTGTTGGATATTATGATGCCGGGCATCGACGGTTGGGCGTTATGTCGGGAGCTGCGGCGGCGAAGCGCGGAGCTTCCGCTGCTCATGTTGACGGCACGGGGCGAGACTTGGGAAAAGGTCAAAGGATTCGAGCTGGGTGCGGACGATTATCTGACCAAGCCTTTTGATCCGTTGGAGCTGACGGTGCGCGTGCGCGCGCTGCTCAAACGATCCCGGATCGGCGCGGACAAAGCGGTGCGAATCGGAAGTCTGGCGCTTGATCGGAGTACGTATAAAGTCACCGTCGGAACGGAATCTTTTACCTTGCCGCTCAAGGAGTTTGAACTGCTGTACACACTGGCGGGAACGCCGGGTCAGGTCTACACGCGGGAGCAGTTGATCGAGCGGATCTGGGGATTGGATTATGGCGGAGACAATCGGACGGTGGATGTGCATATCAAGCGTCTGAGGGAGCGCTTTGCCGACATGGGCGGGTTCGCGATCGAGACGGTGCGGGGACTGGGGTACCGATTGGAGGCCGAAGAATGATTCGCTCGTTGTACACGCGGGTTGTGCTGATCTTCCTCGTGTCGGTGATCGGAGGGACGATGCTGGCTTTTTTTATCGCGACTTGGGCTTTTCGCGATCAGATGAACGAGAATCTGCAAATTCCGCTGACCCAGTTCGCGCAGGATATCGGACGCCTGTATGAAGAGATGCCGACCGAAAAGGCGAACGAATTCGTCAGCGGAATGAATCAGTTGGGTTCGTACTATATCCGCATGTACGAAACGCCAGACAAGTTCCGTGCTTACGGGCAGCCTTCGCTTAAAGAGTTCGGAATCGACGAAGAGCTGGTCCGGCGAGTGTTGGCGGGAGAATCGGTCAGGGTAAACACCAACGGCATCACCATCGAATTGATCGGGATGCCGTTCCGCACGGATAAAGGCGTTGAAGCCTTGTTTATCGAGCCGGTCGGATCGGCTTCCGCGCCTTTTATCATCAAGTGGCTGCTGAATTTCGCGACGTATGCGCTGATCGCGGGGAGCTTGGTCTTTCTGGGAGCGGCGGCTTTTGTCGTACGGCCGATCAAGCAGCTTACGCGAGCGACGCGGCATATTGCGGCAGGCGACTTCAACGTCAAACTGGATATCCGGCAAAAAGGCGAATTGGGCGAGCTGGCACGCAGCTTCGAAGCGATGTCGAGCGATTTGCAGCGGTCGGAGGAGATGCGGCGCGACTTCGTATCGAACGTATCGCATGAGGTGCAATCGCCGCTTACCTCGATCTCCGGATATGCGCTGGCGCTCAAGCAGTCCAATCTCTCGGAGGATCAGCGCAGCCGGTATCTGGATATCATCACCGCCGAGGCGAACCGCATGTCCCGGATGAGCGATAGTTTGCTGAAGCTGAGTTTATTGGAGTCGAAGCCGCAGCTGCACCGCTCCGAGTTGCAATTGGACGAGCAGATTCGCAGGATCATCATTGCGCTGCAACCGCAGTGGTCAGTGAAAGGCATTCGTTTTGAATTGGATCTGCCCGTTGTGCGCATGATCGGCGATGCGGATCAGTTGGGGCAGATATGGACGAATATTATCGGCAATGCGATCAAGTTTTCGCCGGATAACGGGGAGATCGCGGTGACTCTTTCCCGGGATGTCGTGAACGCTGCCGTCCGGATCGCCGACCAGGGGATCGGGATTGCGACGGAGGATCAAGAGCGCGTATTCGAACGTTTTTTCAAAGCGGATCGTTCTCGCAGCCGTAAATACGGAGGCAGCGGCATGGGACTGGCGATCGTGCGGCAGATCGTGTCGTTGCATCGCGGAAGCATCGAAGTGGAGAGCGAGCCGGGGCGCGGTACGACATTTACGGTGACGCTTCCGCTGGATTCGCCGGAGCCGTCTTCGGATCGATAGGGAGGCGGGAGGAGCATCCGGCCGATCTTTTTTCCGAGTTCATCTTGCGTTCATATTGTCGTCACGAGGCGTCCATGATCGCTTGCTATCCTTATTCGTACCTGCTGAGGAAGCAGCGGGCAAAAGTTGACTACGAATAGGAGAGACCGACATGGACAAAATTCAACATAAAGTCGACACCCCTCATAAAAAGAAGAAAAAATGGCCGCGCGTCTTACTGACGACTTTGGGCATTATCGTCGGAGTCATTGCGTTGTTCTTCATTACCGTATTTGCCGTCGATCAAATCGCGACGCGTTCGGAAGCAAGCAAAATCCAGCCGTACGGCCAAACGGTAGCGGTGGACGGCAAGAAGATGAACGTGCTGATTCGGGGAGAGGGCGAAGAGACGATCGTGCTGCTGCCCGGCTACGGAACCGCGGTACCGGCGCGCGACTTCGAGCTGCTGATCCGCGAGCTGGAGTCCGACTATCGAGTGATCGCCGTGGAACCGTTCGGTTACGGGTTAAGCGACGAGACCGACAAAGAACGGACAACGGCGAACATCGTCGAAGAAGTTCACGAGGCGCTTGGGCAGTTGGGCGTGGACCGCTACGTGCTGATGGGACATTCGATCGCGGGATTGTACGGCATCGAATACACGCAGCGCTACCCGGACGAAGTGATCGCATTTGCGGGGATCGATACGAGCGTGCCTAAGCAGGGCGGCATGGACGCGGAACTGCCGGAAGGATTGTTTACCTTTTTACGCGAATCCGGCATGATGCGACTGCTGACCAAGGCGGGCGGAGATCCTTATGAACAACTCGGCTACGACGCGGAGATGAGCAAGCAGATTCGCATGATCACGAATCGCGTGGGCAATAACCCGACCATGATGAACGAGATGCGTCATATTTCGGCAAACTTCGGCGCGGCGCGGGAAGCCGATGCGCAATTCTCGGCCGGTCTGCCGCTGATCCTGTTCGTGAACAAAGAAGATGCCGAGGTGGCGTCTTGGACCGAGCTGCATCAAGAGCAGGTTGCGCATGCCGAGCAGGGCAAGATGGTGGAGATGAACGGGGGACATTATCTGCACCATAAAAATTCGCCGGAAATCGCGAAAGAACTTCGGGCATTTTTGGGAGAGATCGAAGCTGCGCAGTAATCGTGCTATCCGATAAAAATGAGAAAGGCGACCGGGAATGTAATCTCGTGTCGCCTTTTCGCATGAGGTAAAAAAGTTTGCGGCACATCGGGATAAATGCTTGTTCGCAAGCTTGGCGAGAAGCGTTGGATTCGGTAATATAGAACTGTAAACCGGTTCCATTTCTTAAAATGAATGACGAGGAGGAGGTATGCGATGCTAGCCGTAATCGAATCAAACGGAGACGGATATAAAGCCCGATTCGAACGTCGCCTGACACACCCCGCCGAGCAAGCCTGGACGTATCTGACGGACAACGAGCACTTAAAGCAGTGGTTTCCCGAATTGCAGGTCAAAGACCTTCATTTGGGCGGAATCATCCGTTTTGATATGCAGGATGGCACATTTGAAGAACTGCGAATTGTCGGCTTTAAGGAAAGCTCCGTGCTGGAGTACACCTGGGGAGAAGATCGGGTCCGATTCGAACTGTATCCCAAAGCGTACGGAAGCCGACTCGTGTTGGTGGAGACGATGGCTCAGGTGACTCTGCACACGCCGAAGGATCTTGCCGGTTGGCATGTGTGCCTTGATGTCATTGAAGCGCTCATGGACGGACGAACGATAGAATCGCGTAAAGATAATTGGGAAAAGTGGTTTGGAGAGTATCGGACGCTAGTGGAGACGAGGGTTTGAAAAAAGGCTGCCGTTGCCGGCAGCCTTCATGCGTGCCGAGAAAGTTACGTAGGTGGGGGAAGCAAGAAGGCTCCGAGAGAAATTCGTTCAATTCGCTGTCTCACTTGGAAAACTGGATGAAATTATATATGGAAGTTTTCCAAGTTCAAAGGCGTCTTTCACTGAATTTCTCTCTCGGCCTTCTCGCTTCCAGCTACGTTAGGCTTTCTCGACATATTGGCTGCCGGAAAAGGCGGCCTTTTTGCATTGGGTAAGAGGGAGAGAATAATGACGAAATCAGTGCAAAGAAAGATTGATGACGAAGTGGATTGCAAGAACATGTGAGGCTTGATTTGTCGGCTCGGGAATGGAAGGCATCAAGTGACGGACACAAGATCTTCGCTCGCGTGGTAGCGGCCTTTCGGCACGATCATCGGGGAGCCGGAGACCGGGTCGGGAATGACGGCGCAGTCCAAGCCGAATACGTCTTTGACCCGTTCGCTGGTGATGACCTTGGTCGGCGTACCTTCGGCGATCAGGCGACCTTCTTGCAGGGCGAAGATATGATCGGCGTAACGTGCGGACAGGTTGATGTCGTGCAGGACCATGACGATCGTCGTTCCGTGCTTGCGGTTCAGGTCGGTCAGCAGGTCAAGAATTTCGATCTGATAGGTGATGTCTAGGAACGTTGTCGGCTCGTCAAGGAATAGGATATCGGTCTGCTGAGCCATCGCCATGGCGATCCAGACGCGTTGGCGTTGTCCGCCCGATAGTTCATCGATATTATGGTTGGCGAATTCGGTGATATCCATCATGTCCATCGCTTCAGCTACGGCTTGGTAATCCTTTTTTGACCAGCCTCCAAGCAGCGATTGGTGCGGAAAGCGTCCGCGCCCGACAAGATCGGCGACGGAAATGCCTTCCGGCACGATGGGAGACTGCGGCAGAAGTCCGACGATTCGGGCAAGCTGCTTGGACGGGTAACGCGCGATCGGTTTGCCGTCCAGCGTGATGCTGCCGGAGGTCGGCTTGATCAGACGGGCCAGCGCTTTGAGCAGCGTGGACTTGCCGCAGCCGTTGGACCCGATGATTACGCTGATTTGATTGCTTGGAATGGTCAGGTCTACTCCGTTAATGACGGTTTTATTTTCATAACCGGCAACGACTTGCTCGGCTTTGAACGTATGCGTAGGCTTCATCACAATTCTCCTTTCTGGTTCATGCGGATTAACAGGAAGATCAGGTACGGCGCTCCGAGCAATCCGGTAATGACTCCTACAGGGAATCGAGTTACGAAAGCGAACTGTCCGACCAGATCGGCGGCGAGTACAAGGTTGATCCCGACCAGGCCGGCCGGAATAAGATTATAGGAACCGTTTCCGACCAGTCGCTTGGCAATCGGCCCGGCGAGGAAAGAAACAAAGGCGATCGGTCCCGTAGTCGCCGTGGCGATTGCAACAATGAATACTGCGGCTACGATAAGGACAATCCGAGTCTTGTCTGTGCTAACCCCAAGCGAGGATGCCGATTGCTCGCCCAGTTCCAGAACGTGCAGATGCTTGCCCAGAATCATCAGGATGGGCGTGAAGGTAAATACGATGAGGACCAGAGGCGGCAGTTCGTTCATCTTGGAGCCGTTCAGACTGCCGGACAACCATTGAATGGCGGACGGAACGTCTTTTTCCGAGCTGATCAGCAGCAGATACGAGATCACCGCGTCGAGCATGGCCTGAATCCCGATCCCGATCAGAATCAGACGGCCGATCGAGAAGATTTTACCGCGTGACAAAATATAGATCACGACGACTGTAAGTAAGCCCGCAATAATGGCTGCGACAGAAGTAACCGCATTGCTGGCATGCAGCACGGTGAGACAGAACACGGCAGCGGCGCTGGAGCCTGATGTGATCCCGATAACGTTCGGGTTCGCCAACGGGTTACGCAGCAGCGTCTGGAACGTGTATCCGGCTACGCCGAAAGCGAAACCCGCGAACAATCCGGCCAGCATACGCGGCAAACGGAGCGTACTGACGGCGAAAGATACGCCTTTGATCTGTTCGCCGGACAACGCGCGTAACACTTGGTCGAGCGGATAGATCGTATTGCCGAGAATCAGCATGGCGCAGCATAGGGCTAAGGCAAGCAAAGCCAGAATGCCCGTGACAAGCATCCAACGGCGCTGCCGATGACGGCGACCTTCGCGTATGAATGCGACAGATGCAGAAGCTTTATCGAGGTGAGAGGTTGTCATGGTCATAGGGAACGCACCTTTGCCCGCATAGCGAGAATAATAAGAATCGGAGCCCCGACGAAGGCGGTCACGACGCCGACCTCAAGCTCGCCCGGACTGCCGATCAAACGTCCGGCAATATCCGATACAGTAAGAATGACCGCGCCGGCCACAGCCGACAGCGGAATAACAAAGCGCAGATCCGCGCCGACCAGAAGCCGGACCAGATGCGTGGCCAAAAGGCCGATAAATCCGATCGGGCCGGCCAACGCGGTTGCGGCCCCGCACAAGATAACGCCTGCCAGAGCTGCGATCAGGCGCAGCGTTCCCGTCTTCACGCCGAGACCTTTGGCGGCTTCGTCGCCGAGAGCCAGCGCGTTGAGGGCCGGCGAGGTCAGGAAACCGATTAACAATCCGACCAGCAGAAACGGCACGAAAGTCGTCACGCTGTTCCAAGTTCCCGCGCCTACGCTGCCGACCTGCCAGAACCGGAACTGGTCCATGACATGCGAACGGGGAATCAGGATAGCGGTTACCAGCGAAGAGAGGGCCGCACTGGTCGCTGCTCCGGCCAGTACGAGCTTGATCGGCGTCGCGCCGCCGCGTCCGAGCGATCCGATGCCGAATACGAATACCGCGGTAAGTCCGGCGCCCAGCATCGCCAGCCAGATATATTGACTTGCTGTTGTCATACCGAAAAAGGCCATGCCGCACACCACGAACAACGAGGCTCCCGTGTTTACGCCGAGGATGCTCGGATCGGCGATCGGATTGCGGGTCACGGCTTGCATCAGCGAGCCGGATACGCCGAGTGCCGCTCCGCAAAACAGGCTGAATACCGTACGGGAGATTCGTTTGCGAATGATGTTCGCCTCGTAGGTATCCACCTCGGGACGAAACAAACCGTCGATCAAATCATGAAACGGCACTGACCGCGAGCCGAATGCGAGGGAGGCGAGTATACTCGCTCCCAGCAAAATCAGGCTGACGATCAGCACCGTATAGAAATGCTTCGGAATGTGCGGGCTCGGACGTCGACCGTTCGAGACCGTAACATTGCTCATCGGTCTTATTGCACCTTGTCGGCAGCAGCGCCGAGCAATGTCATGTAATCGTCAATCGTGTAAGCGATCGACAGCGGAGTCGGCGTTCCGGCTGCAACCAGCGGAGTGTCCGCCGCGATAAACGCTACGGAACCTCTTTCGATTGCCGGGATTTTACCGATCAGCGGATCGGCTTTGAGCGCTTCGTACAGCGCGTCGTCGCCGTAGCCGACAATGATGTCGACGTCGTTCAGCGCTTGCGCGTTTTCGGCGCTCAGTTCCAGCGAGTAGCTGGTTGGATCGGTAATCAGCGAAGTGATGCTTTCCGGGTAAGTCAGGCCCATCTCTTCCAGGAACGATACGCGGGTATCGACCGGCGTGTAGATGTGCAGTTTGGACAGATCGTCCGCGGAGAAGTTGACCCAAGCGATCTTTTTGTCTTTGAGCTGCGGGTAAGCCTCGAACTTCTCGCTGATCAGGTTTTCCGTATCCGTGATCAGCTGCTCGCCTTCAGCCTGCATGCCCATGCCTTCGGCGGTTAATTGAATTTGCTCGCGCCATTTGGTTGTCCAAGGGGATGTCGGGTAAGCCACGACCGGAGCGATTTCGCTCAGCGTGTCGTAGTCTTCTTGCGTGATGCCCGAGTAAGCGGCCAGGATCACGTCCGGGTTCGCGTCGGAGATCGCTTCGAAGTCCAGGCCGTCGGTGTCCTGGAACACGTTAGGGGCCGTTGCGCCCAGTTCGTCGAGCTTGGCTTTCGTCCAAGGCAGCAGACCGTTGTCTTCTGCGCTTACGCCGAAGTTGGCGGCCGAGAAACCGTCCGGTACAACGCCGAGTGCGAGTACAACGTCCTGGTTGCCCCATTGGATCGTTACGATACGCTCCGGCTTTTTCTCCAGAACGGCTTCGCCCAGTGCCGTCTTGATCGTAAGCGGATATTCGGTAGCGTCCGCTTCGGCAGCCGGTTCTTCAGTAGCCGCAGCTTCCGTCTCAGCGGTGTCCGCAGCAGGAGCTGTTTCGGTCGTCGCCGACTCGGCTGCTGCCGGCGTGTCCGTCGAAGCGGTATTTGCCGCTCCGCAGCCGACAAGTGCAAGGATCAGGATCAACGAGATGATGCTAAGCAGTGAAAACTTTCTTTTGGCGTTCATGATTGTCCCCTCTCTAAATCGTAAAACGTATTGGGTCTTACTATCCATCCGAAATGAATAAAAATGCAACAAAACGGATATCGTTCGACATGATAATGATTATCAACTTCATTTAATATATCGACCAACCCCTTTCGTTGTCAACGAAAACCTTTCAAAAAATAACTGTATACGTATGTATTTTCATAAAACGCTTCAGATAAATTAGGGCGTGTACGCAAACTCAACGCCATGCATCTTGACCTGCCTTTTCGCCCTCTGCGGCGTCATTTTCCCTTGACGTGCCCCGGCACGCCTTCGGAAAAATTCCTTGCCGAGAACGAAAATTCAGCTCAATCTGCTCCTGACGGAGTTTGCGTACACGCCCTAGGCGAAGAAAATAAAAGAACTCCCGGAATTAATCCGGGAGTTCAACGTGTCGAGAAAGTCTAACGTAGCTGGAAGGCAGAAGGCGGAGAGAGAAATTCAGTGAAGGAACGATAGTGATCGCCTTTGAAATCGAGAAAATTCCGCATAAAATTCAATCCCTTTCTCGACAGCCCGACTCCCGGATTTATTCCGGAAGTTCATAATCATGGTAGAGCATCAAAAAGACGATCAGATCTTGAATGTGCCGACTACCCGATGCAAATTGTCCGCCAAATGGGACAGCGCGGTCGAGGAGGAGGAGACCTCTTCCATCGAAGCGAGCTGCTGCTGGGCGGCTGCTGCCACGTTTTGCGAATGATCCGACGTTTCGTCGGCAATATGCAGAATGCCAGACAGATTAGAGGAAGCATTTTGTACGCGGGAGGATACGTCTTGGGTAGCCGAAGACATCCGGTCTACCCGAGTGGTGAGCGTGTTCATCAGTTCCAGAATTTCTTTGAAGTTGGTTTGGGTGCGTCTGACGACTTCAAGTCCGGCTTGAACTTCCGTGCCGACCTGCTCGATCGATTGGTTGGAACGCTCCATGTCGTTTTGAATCTCATGGATCAGTCCCGAGATTTGAGCGGAAGACTGTTGGGATTGCTCGGCCAGCTTCCGAACTTCGTCTGCCACGACGGCAAATCCCCTACCATGCTCGCCGGCTCTGGCTGCTTCAATCGCTGCGTTTAGAGCAAGCAGATTGGTTTGCGAGGCAATCGACGAAATAAATTGCGAGATTTCTTCGATTTCTTTCGAACGACCGTCCAGCAGTTGAATGACTTTGCCGCTTTCGTGTACGGAACGGTCGATCTCTTGAATCTGAACGACGGTCTCGTCGACCAGGCGATCGCCTTCCGAGGCTTTGCGGATCGTTTGATTGCTGACGTCGAGCACGGTTGTCGCGTTATCGGAGATCGAACGAACGCCGGTTACGACTTCATCCAGAGCGGCTGTACTGTCATTCAGACGATGTGCCGATTGTTCCGCGCCCTGCGCGACATCTTGAATGGACATCGCAATCGTTTCCGTAGCCAAGCTGCTCTGTTCCGCGCTTGCGGACAGCTCTTCGGAGGAAGCGGCCACCTGCTGCGAAGTGTCGATGACTTCGTTGAACAGCATGCGCAGATTGCCCGTCATATCGTTAAAGCTGTTCGCGAGCGTAGTCAACTCATCGCCGGAATGGTCGGTTACAGGGTGCGTGAAATCCCCTTCGCCGGCCAGTTTAAGCGAAGCCGCCACGGCTTCGAGACGTTTTCTGATCCGGCGCGTGAACAACAATACGGCTGTCGTCGATACGATCAGGACGCCGGCCAGCACAATAATGAACAAGGTGAAAAAGTCGGACAAAATCTTCTCGATAATGCTCTGCGGGGCACCCACATAAAAGATACCGATCACTTGGCCGTCTGCGCCGAGAATCGGCATGTAGGCGGACTGATACGTATTTCCTGCGACATTGGCTTCGCCCGTGTACAGTTCGCCGCGATCCAGAACGGCTTGTTTCACCGTATCGGATACTTTCGTGCCTACTGCGCGTTTCCCGTCTACCTGAACGTTGGTTGCGATTCGCGTGTCGCCTTGGAAAACCGTGACCGTGCCGCCGCTGTCCGCGCCGATGGAGTCTACCAGATCGAAGTTGTCGTTCATTAGAGTCGTACCTTTATATAATTTCCCGTCGGTTACGGTCCAATCGCCCGGGTTTGCACTGTCGATGTACCGATAGGCCAGCGCCAAATCGCCTTTTGCCTTTTCGACCGCGAACTCCTTGATTCCTTTGCTGACTTGTTGCTGGACCAGAAGACCGACGATTCCGGAGAACAAAATCATGAACACGAGGAACATTAGATTTATTTTTGTACCTAATTTCAATTTCACATGTAATTTTTTGCGCACAATTCGATGGCTCCTTATCTAGGTTTGTGCTAGTTATATCGGTAAAATTTGAAATTTCTAAAGAGTTTTCGACAAAAATTCGACAAATTTAAGGACTTTTAACTTGAGTTGAAAGTCCTATTTCAATAGTTTCATATTTGGATATAAAGTGAAACGTTTCTATTAGGGCGTGTACGCAAACTTAACGACGTGCATCTTTAGCCGCCTTCGAAGTTTGCAGACACGCCCTAGCATATAAAAAAGGCTTTTCGCGATTCGGCGAAAAGCCTTTTTTCAATCTCCCCAGGAAGCTTCGGGAAGGGTCATGGGCAAACTGAACACAAATCGACTGCCTGTTCCGGATGAATACTCCAACCGCAGCTTCCCGCCCATCAGCTCGACGAGTTGTTTGCAGATGGATAAGCCGAGTCCGGTACCGCCGTACCGATTCACGTAATTGGCGGTGTGCAGCTGGGTGAAAGCCTGAAATAGCATTGGCTGTTTATCCGCGGAGATTCCTTTTCCCGTATCGGTTACGGCAAATGTCAGGTAAGCCTCATCTTCGCTGCCTTGCTGTTGCTTGCGTTTATCCGTCCGTTCTTGTTCGTTGCCCGAAGAGACGTAAGCTTCGATCCGAACCTCGCCCGAATCGGTAAATTTTAATGCGTTGGACAATAGATTGACTAGAATTTGACGGATTTTGTTCTCGTCCCCGATCCATAAATCCGGCATGTTCATCGGAATAATCTCATGCAGTTCAATCCCTTTGCGATGGGCCTCGGTGCGGAATAACTGAGTGAGGTCGACCAGGCAGCCGCGCAGGGAAAAAGGCTCGCGCGAGACGTCCATTTTACCGGAATCCAGTTTGGAGTAGTCGAGAATTTGATTCAACAGGGTCATGAGGGAGCTGCCGCTTGAGTGGATGAGATGCAGGTATTGCTGCTGCTTATCGGTCAGAACGGTCGATTGAAGCATCTCGCCCACGTTCAGAATCGCATTCATCGGCGTCCGGATTTCATGACTGAGAATCGCGAGGAGATTGGACTTTTGCTCCAGCGTCTTCAGTCTCTCCTCCTCGGCGGCGCGCCAAAGTCGATGCGTACGCTCAAGGTCCAGCATGTTTTCGAAAAAGGCAGCCAATGAGGTCAACATTTCGACATCGTGCAGCGTGTACGCGTAGAACCTGTCATCGAATGCGCATAAGGAACCGAAGATCTTCCCGTCGCTTGTTTTGATCGTAACTCCCATAAACGAACAACCCCCGACGAACGGCGTAACGTCCATATCGCGGGTAAGGGGATGAGTGAGATTGTTATCGATAATAAGCGGTTCCGGGCCGTTCTCGGTTACAAGGTGACAGTAGGAATCCGTATGATCGATTACCAATCCCTCTTGTAAAATCACGGCGCTGCGATTAATCGTGTTCAGGACTTTGGTCTCCGCTTCGTCGCTGAGAGCAATGCAAAACGTATTGGCCGGGATCGCTTTACTGGCTGTATCGACGATCTGGGCGGCGGAAGCATACAATTTTTCGGACAAAATCTCCATCACGTCAGCGTAACTCGTTTTAAGCATAGCGGCACCTCGGATACATAAATGTTCAATAAAAAAAATATGTTAATGTCAGATTACCACGAATTTTAGATAATAAACGCGAATTTTTGGAGGGGGCGATCAGAAAGCAGGAATTATCGGACTTAATCTGCGTATTTTTGCGGTATTCACTACATAAACCGCTAGGTGACTGGAGTAAACAGGAAAGTCGGCAAGCACTTTCTCCAAGGCTCCGCATGTAGAAAAATTTAGCCGTTTCGTTGCCATTTTCCGTATTGTTCGTTATCCTGATCTTATAACCGAATAAGAATGCGGGTGCTGGATGAAGTCCGGCTGAGATGGAGACCTTGTGTGTCCGGACCGTTAATCTGATCCAGGTAATGCTGGCGTAGAGAATCCCATTCGAATTGTTCAAGCCATTCGTGTATTCTCGAATGGCTTTTTTGCATACTCGCAGGGAAAAGCGGGCATCTGGAAACAAGGAGAAAAGCGATGACCGAACAAGAAGACCGTTATTCGAGACAAATGTTATTCGCTCCGATCGGAGCCGAAGGGCAGAGCAAGCTTGCGAACAGCGCCGTTTGCATTGTGGGCATGGGTGCGCTCGGCACGGTGCTGGCGAGCCATATGGTGAGAGCAGGAGTCGGACGGGTCCGCCTGATCGACCGGGATTACGTGGAACGCAGCAATTTGCAGCGGCAGATGCTGTACGACGAAGAAGATGCCGCGCAGTCTCTCCCTAAAGTGGTGGCGGCCGAGAATAAATTGAAGAAGATCAATTCGGACGTGACGCTGGAAAAAGCATTCGCGGACCTCGCGCCGGGCAACGCGGAAAGTCTGCTGGAGGGCATGGACTTGGTGCTGGACGGCACCGATAATTTTCAAACCCGTTTCCTGTTGAACGATGCTTGTTACAGCGCCGGGATTCCGTTGATCTACGGCGGCGCGGTCGGTTCGAGGGGAATGAGCGCCGTATTCGTTCCCGGAAGCACGCCGTGCCTGCGCTGCTTGATCCCGTCTGCCGACTCCGGCGGGGAAACCTGCGATACGGTAGGCGTGATCTCGCCCGTCGTCGATATCGTCGCGTCGTACCAGTCGGTCGAAGCGCTCAAGTGGCTGGTCGGAGACGAGGAGTCGAGGCGTGAGACGCTGCTGTCGTTCGACGTTTGGAACAATCATATACATGAGTTGAAGCCGGTTCCGGCAAAGCCGGATTGTCCTTGCTGCGGCCTGAAAACGTATCCGGCGCTTCGGCGCGAAGAAGAGACGCTGCTGTCGCTGTGCGGGCGGGAATCGATCCAGATCGCCGGACACGCGCCGTTCGACCTGAACGCGTGGGCGGAAAAGCTTGCTCCGGCAACGCGAACGGTCAAAGCCAATCCGTATTTGATCCGCGCCGAATTGGCCGAAGGCGGGCGGTTGGTGCTGTTCGAAGACGGACGGGTGCTGGTTCAGGGAACGGACGATCCGGTTCGGGCGAGAAGTCTGTATGCGAGGTATATCGGGAACTGAGCAATTGGAAAATCAAAGGCGATAAGGGCAACGGGACGGAACATGATTCGCCGAACAAACGATAAAGGAGAGATTCGACGTATGAAAGAGTTCAGATTGTACGCGATTACCGGGGAGAATTTTCATCCCGGCCGCGAACTGGCGGAAGTGATGGAGCAGGCGATTTTGGGCGGCGCGGATATTATTCAATTTCGGGATAAGCATAGCGGGAAAGAAGAACTGCTGCGCAAAGCAAAAGTGCTGCGGGAGCTGACCCGGCGATACGGCATTCCTTTTATCGTCAATGATCATGTGGAGTTGGCGCTTGAAGTCGATGCGGACGGGATTCATCTGGGGCAGGGCGATCTGAAGCTTTCCGAAGCGCGTCGGATCGTGGGCAGCAAGATTATCGGGATCTCCACGCATGCGATCGAAGAAGCGTTGGCGGCGCAGGAAGAGGGAGCGGATTATATCGGCGCCGGACCGGTGTACGCCACGCAGACGAAGCTCGACGTCGTGGCTCCGGTAGGGCTGGACTATATCCGCGAAGTATCGCGGCGGATTAGCATTCCGTTCGTGGCGATCGGCGGGATCAAGCTTGGCAACGCGGACGAAGTGATTGACGCGGGAGCAACGAGACTGTGCGCGATCAGCGAGATCGTCGGCAGCGAAGATCCCGCCGGCGCGTGCCGCGCGTTTATCGACAAGCTGGAGCGGAAGGAGCGTGCATAGCGGATGGCGGAATTGACGATCAACGGCAAGCGGAAAGAACTGGATGCCGATACGCTGGCGGATGTCGTGGAGCTGCTCGGCCTCGGCGGCCGCCCGGTCGTGGCCGAAGTGAACGGAGAAGTTGTCGCGTCGGAAAAATGGGCAGAGACGCAAGTGGCAAGCGGAATGAAGATCGAGTTGGTTCATTTTGTGGGAGGGGGCTGAAAAAGGTGGATGTTCGAAAAATCAGCGATCAAGCGCAAAGCCGTGCGGAATTAGGCGATGCGGCCGGGGCGGCGAGAGATACGTGGCGGATCGGGGACGAGGAAATGACGTCGAGATTTTTCCTCGGGACGGGACTGTTTCCGAATCCGTTCGTGCAAAACGAGGCGATCGCCGCATCGGGCGCGGAAGTGCTGACGTTCGCGATCCGGCGTGTGGATCTGGAGTCGGCGGAAGACGATTCGATCCTTCAGCATTTGGAGCCGGGGAAGTTTCGCTTTTTGCCCAACACGTCGGGTTCGCGCACGGCGGAAGAAGCGGTGCGCATTGCAAGGCTGGCGCGGGCATCCGGTCTTAGCGACTGGATCAAGGTCGAGATCAGCGCCAACGAGCGCACGCTGCTGCCCGATCCGATCGAGACGCTTCGCGCGACGGAGATTCTGGTGAAAGAAGGCTTCACGGTACTGCCGTATATCTCGGACGATCCCGTGATCTGCCGCAAGCTGGAAGAGGCAGGCGCGGCGGCGATCATGCCCGGCGGTGCGCCGATCGGCACGGGACTAGGCATTCTCAACCCGTACAACATCGGCCTGATCGCCGAAGAAGCGAACGTGCCGGTGATCGTCGATGCGGGCCTCGGCACGGCCAGCGACGCGGCGCTGGCGATGGAACTGGGCGCGGCCGCGATCCTGATGAACACGCCCGTCGCCAAAGCGCAGGACCCCGTCGGCATGGCGCTCGCGATGAAGCTGGCGATCGAAGGCGGAAGACTCGCGTATCTGTCGGGACGGATGGGCAAAAAGAAATATGCGTCGGCGAGCAGCGGATTCGACGCGTTAAAAGTGGAGTGATCCGAAGGGCAGGGAACTTCATGCAAAGGATCGGTGAAGCGGCGGAAAGTTTGAAAGGGGGACGGGCGCATGAATGAGTCGTTTATCGTGCTGGGCGGCGGCATTATCGGATTGTCCTGCGCGCTGGAACTGCGGCTGCGCGGCGCTGACGTGACCGTGCTGGAAGCCGGGGAATGCGGCGGGCAAGCTTCCGGGGCGGCGGCCGGGATGCTGGCGCCGTATTCGGAGAATCCGGAATATCCGGACGAATTTTTCCGGCTGTGCCGGGAAAGCCTGGAGCTGTATCCGCAGTGGCAGCGCAGAGTCAGGGAATTGTCCGGCATGGACTTCGAGTATACGGAGTGCGGGAGTCTGTACGCCGCTTACCACGAAGCGGATCTGCTTGCGCTGGAAGGTCGGCTGCACTGGCAGCGGCAGCACGGTTCGAGCGGCGAGATTCTGCGCGGCGCGGAGCTGTTCGCGGCGGAGCCGGGATTGTCGCGCGAGGTTGTAGCGGCGCTGCGCACGCCGGAGGAAAGCCATATTTACGCGCCGGACTTCGTCGAAGCGCTTAAATCCGCCTGCTTGAAGGCGGGGGTTGTCGTGCGCGAACGGCTCGGCGAACTTGAGCCGACGGAGTGGGAACGCGGGGTGGAAGTGCGGGGGAACGGCGGATTCGACGCCGAAAGTCCGTTGGAACTTGCCCGGAGAGCGGATGACGGGAAGGGTCAAATGCCCGGAGGCGTCGATCCGACTGCGGAGAACGGGATTCTCACCTCCGGCGAAGCCGTATTCCGCGCGGATCGGCTCGTGATCTGCACCGGAGCTTGGGCCGGGAAATTGTCCGGCCGCTTGGGTCTTCGCCTGCCCGTGCAGCCGATACGCGGGCAGATCTGCGCCTACGAATGGGGCGCCGGGGAGGAAGATCATGTGCCGGTACGGCATATGATCTTCGGCAGCCAGGGCTATCTGGTGCAAAAAGCGAACGGGACGTTGGTTTGCGGCGCGTCCGAAGACGTCGCGGGCTTCGATACGAGCGTGACCGAGCGCGGCATCGCGCGCCTGCTTCGCTGGAACAAGCGGGTGCTGCCCGCGCTCGGGCAGGCGCAGCCGTTCCACCGCTGGGCCGGGCTGCGCCCGGCGACGCTCGACGGCCGCCCGCTGATCGGGCGGCTGGAAAGAGCGGAGCGAATCATCTTCGCGGCAGGCCATTACCGCAACGGGATCCTGCTCAGTCCGGCGACCGCGAAGCGGGTCGCGGATTTGGCCGAAGGCCGCAAGGCAGAGCCTTGGCAGGCGGCGTTTCGGCCGGAACGGTTCCACGCGGTCGCCTCGCGCGCCGGATCCGGCTCGCGTTAGCCGCAGCGCGGCGAAAAGGCGTCTAAAACGGGTACCTTTTCAACGTTGAAAGCAAGGTTATGCCCGAATGAAACGCACCTGAAGCGTGTGCCTGGGGCTTGGGAGCGCTAACGGATCGCATGTCCGTTAACGCTCCTTTTTTTCGCGGGTTTCGTTTTTAACGGATTCAGACGACGCTTAGCAGCAAAAACATGCGATTTATCCCCTTAAAAGCTCGACTTTTCCGAGTTAAATGTCATCTCGATCCGTTAAAATTTCCGCTCGCCCAAAAATGTCCGCTAAGCGTCGCCTGTATCCGTTAAAAGCATCGGAGCCGGAGCCTGTTTAAATCTGCTTTGCCGGTCGAGCATGGGCCCTTCATGCGCAGCCGCTTCGCCTCGCGAATTTCGATACCCGCTTCGTATTCGTGCTTTTGAACCGCCGTTTTCCCCGGCCTTTGCGCCGACTCTTTTTCCGCGTAAAATGAAACCATGCTGCCTCCGCCGCCATCGCGGCACGCAAGCGGCCTGTTTTTAAAATCCACGGCTTCGGCGATTCGCTTTTTCCGAAGCCTGCATACAAGGAGCGAACCTATCATGAAAGGTGCCACAATCCTGATCGCGGACGACGAGAAAGAAATCGCCGACCTGGTCGCGCTGCATTTGGAGAAGGAAGGGTATCGGACGCTGACGACGCAGGACGGGCGGGAAGCGGTACGCATCGCGCAGGCCCAACCGATCGATCTGGTCATTTTGGATATCATGATGCCGCATATGGACGGGTACGAGGTGACGCGGCAGATTCGGGAACAGCACCGGATGCCGATCATTTTTCTCAGCGCCAAGACGTCCGACCTCGATAAAATCACGGGGCTCGTGATCGGCGCGGACGATTACATGACCAAGCCGTTCAATCCGATGGAGCTGGTCGCCCGGGTGAACGCGCAGATTCGCCGTTCGACGCAGCTCAACGTGCCGGAAAAACGCAGCTCCGTGCTGGAAACGAATGGGCTGACGATCGATCCGGAACAACGCGAAGTGAAAGTGTACGGCAAAGTGGTCGAGCTGACGCCGAAAGAGTTCGATATTCTCTATCTGCTCGCCGGCCATCCGAAAAAAGTGTTCAGCGCCGAAAATATTTTCCGTCATGTCTGGGGTGACGATTATTTCGAGAGCGGCAATACGGTGATGGTGCATATCCGTACCCTGCGCCGCAAGCTGGGAGAGGACGTCGAGAAGAACAAATGGATCAAGACCGTCTGGGGCGTCGGGTACGCGTTCAATGGCTAGGCTGACGAGCAGTTTCCGCATGCGGATGATCCTGCTGCTGGGCTTGAGCATGCTGTTGTCCGGCGGCGTTACCTACGCGATCTACAAAGCGCTTCAGGTCTATTACGTGGAAAATGCCAAAGTCGGCGACCCCATGGCTAATTTTCGTCGTTTTATCCGCGATGTCGGCGACTTGAATTTTTTCCTGATCTTTTTCGTGCCGCTGGCGATTTTGTTTTTCTTTCTTTTGACCAAGCCGTATTCCCGTTATTTCCGCGAGATTTCGACGGGGATCAATCGGCTCGCGAACGGAGACTTCGAGGGCAAGGTGCAGATCGAATCCAACGACGAGTTCGGCAGCATCGCGGCGGACATGAACGCGGCGGGCGAAAAGCTCAAGAAAGCCGTGGAGCGCGGCGACTTCGCCGAAAGCAGCAAAGATCAGCTCGTGCTGAATCTCGCCCATGATCTGCGTACGCCGCTGACGTCGGTGCTCGGCTATCTGGACGTCATTTTGCGCAGCGACGAGCTGACGCAGGAGCAGATCAAGCATTACACGACGATCGCCTTCACCAAGTCCAAAAGGCTGGAGCGGCTGGTCGACGAACTGTTCGAGATTACGCGCATGAACTACGGCATGCTGACGCTCGACACGCAGACGCTGGATCTCGGCGAACTGCTGGTGCAGATGAACGAAGAGATGTATCCGGTATTCGAGCAAAACGGCCTGGCCGCCCGGACCGACATCCAACCGGACGTGATCATACAAGGCGACGGCGAGCTGCTGGCGCGGGTATTCGAGAATCTGCTGATGAATGCGGCACGTTACGGACAAGACGGTCGGTATATCGATATCGCCTGCCGGATCGAAGGACAAGAAGCGGTCGTGAGCGTAACCAACTACGGCAATTCGATTCCGGCAAATGAGCTGCCGCATCTGTTCGAAATGTTCTACACCGGCGATCGCGCGCGGGTGCAGAGTCATCAGGGCGGCGGTACGGGACTGGGGCTTTTTATCGCCAAAAATATTGTGGAACGCCATAAAGGCAGGATTTCCGCGCAAAGCGACGTCGTGCGCACGGAGTTCGAAGTGCGGTTGCCGGACAGCTTGCCTCAAGCCGATCCGACGCCGTTTTAAGAAAAACTTTAGATTCGTCCATGCTTTTTCTTAAGCGACTCCTCGTATTCTTAGGGTAGAAGAGGGATAGGAGGATTTCGACGCATGAAAAAGCGGGGTTTCACTGCGGTAATTATCATATTGCTATTGATTATTGCGGTCTTTAAGTTGACGGAGCAACGAAGCGGTTCGGCAGAGTCGGCGGACGGGCTGATCCAGGAGATCGCTTTGCGCAACAGCGGACAGTCGTTGCAGGTTGCGGAAGATCAGCTGTACTCCGGAGATCTGCTGCTCGTGAACGGCGACTATCCGATGCGGCCGCAAGGCACTCAGGCAGACGTGACGGAGCTGTTCGGCCATTCGGAGCTGACGGGGCCGGCTTCGCTGCTTGATCGTGAGATTCGGCTGTCGCGCGGGGTAGCGTTGAAATTCGTCGTCATGGTCGATGCGGCCGCGAACGGGGGCGTCGAGCATTTTCTCGTCAGCAGCGGATATCGCGACGAGCTGGAACAAAGCCGATTGTATAAGGAAAAAGGTTCGGATTACGCGCTTCCGCCCGGCTACAGCGAGCATCATCTGGGCTTGGCGCTGGATATCGGTTCGACGGAAGGGCCGATGGCCGAGGCGAAGGAAGGCGAGTGGTTGGAGAAAAACGCGGCCCGTTACGGCTTCGTGCTGCGTTATCCGGCAGACAAAACGGGGATCACCGGCATTTCGTTCGAGCCGTGGCATTTTCGTTACGTCGGTCTGCCTCACAGCCTGTTAATGAAGAAAAACAATCTCGTGCTGGAAGAGTATCTGACGCTGTTGGAAGAGAAAGAAGCGATTACGACCACCGTTAACGGCAGGGAGTACGAGGTCTGTTATTACGCGCCGGATCGTCTGTCGGAGTTGAAAATACCGAAAGGCCGCGACTATGCCCTGTCAGGCGATAACCGCGGCGGCTTAATACTGACTCTGTATCCGTAAAAGGAAAAAGGGCGTCACACGTGCTCGAACATGCGTTCAAGCGCGCTTTTGGCGTCTTCGGCGATCGTTTGCGGAACTTGGATGATCCCTGTCGGCTCCCCGCGGTCGATGCATTCCAAAGACCAGAGCAGATGCGGCAGGTCGATCCGGTTCATGGTCAGGCATGGGCAGAGGTCCGGATTGAGCGAGACGATCTGCTGTTCCGGGTGCTGCGCGGCAAGGCGTCGAACCAAATTCATCTCGGTGCCGACTGACCATTTGCTGCCCGGAGGGGCTTCGTTGATCCGGTCGATGATGTATTTGGTGGAACCGGCGTCGTCGGCGGCGATCACGACGTCATGCGTACACTCCGGATGGACGATCACGCGCACCTCGGGGTCCAAGCGTTTCGTTTCTTCGATCTGCGCGACGGTGAATTTCTCGTGCACCGAGCAGTGGCCTTTCCATAAAATAATCCGAACGTCTTCAGGGTTCTGATCCGTCAGCAGGCGCTGCGCATACGGATCCCACACCGCCATCTCGTCCAGCGGAATGCCCAGTTGGAACGCCGTATTGCGTCCCAGATGCTGATCCGGCAGGAACAGGATGCGTTTGCGCTGCTTGAGCGCCCACGCGATGACTTGGCGGGCGTTGGACGAGGTGACGGTCGCGCCGCCGTGGCGGCCGACGAACGCTTTGATCTCGGCGGTGGAATTGACGTACGTCAGCGGCAGGATGCTATCGCCGACTTGTTCGGTCAACAGGCGCCAGGCAATTTCGGTCTGGGCCATATTCGCCATGTCCGCCATCGAGCAGCCTGCGCGCATATCGGGCAAAATGACCTTTTGCTGCGGTTGGGTCAGAATATCGCACGTCTCGGCCATGAAATGCACGCCGCAAAACACGATATGGCGCGCTTTGGTATTTTGGGCGGACAGGCGTGCCAGTTCCAGCGAATCCCCGGTCATATCGGCAAATTGGACAACCTCGTCGCGTTGATAATGGTGCCCGGGGATCAGCAGTTCCTCGCCGTGTTTCTGCTTGATCTCCCTTACCCGGCGCTCCATTTCTTCCGTCGGGAGATCCCGATACGCGGCCGGCATCATCGGATATTGCGGCATGACTTCATTGAATATCGACATTTAGTTTACCTGCCTTTCTATGGTCTGCAATCGTTCGGGGCTGGCTACAATATCCATGCTGATATCCAGGCTGGACACCGAATGGGTCAAAAAGCCGAGCGAGATGTAATGGACTCCCGTGCCTTTGTACGTCGGAAGCGTGCGCATATGGATCCCGCCGGAAGCTTCCGTGGTGATGTGCGGCGGCGTGAGTTGAGCGAATCGTCTGACCGTGTCGGGATCGCAATTGTCGAACATGATGATGTCCGGACCTGCGGCAATCGCTTCGCGAAGCTGCGCTTCGTCCTCGATCTCCACCTCAATTTTGACCATGTGCCCGTGTTTGGCTTTCGCTTTGGCGACAGCCGCCGTGATCGAGCCTTCCGCGGCGATATGGTTGTCTTTGATCATGATGCCGTCGTACAAGCCGAACCGATGGTTGTATCCGCCGCCTGCGGTGACCGCGTATTTTTCCAACATGCGCAGGCCCGGGGTTGTTTTGCGGGTATCGCAGATGCGGATCGATGGATCGTTCAGCGTTTCGATCGCGTTGCGCGTCGCCGTAGCGATGCCCGACATGCGCTGAAGCAGGTTCAGCACTACGCGTTCGCCCGTCAACAGAACCGAAGGGTTGCCGGACAGCGTCGCGATCGGCTCGCCGTAGGCGATCGCGTCTCCGTCTTTTTTTAACAGAGACACACGAACCTGGTCATCCAGCACGGAAAAAGCTTCGCGAATCACGTCGACCCCGGCCACGATCCCTTCTTGCTTGGCATAGATGACCGCCTGCTGGTTGTCGGAATCCGAGATCAACTGCGCGCTCAGATCCCCGCTGCCGATATCCTCCATGTAAAACTGTTCCAACATTTTTCTTAACGCAATACGCTGCATGCTTCGGTTGTCCTTTCGTGATGCAAAATGGGAGCGGCCGACCCGGTATGGGTGATCGTGCGTCCCGACCACTGCGGATCGAGGCGCATCGGGTAGTCTTGCCGATAATGCGCGCCGCGGCTTTCCGTGCGCAATAGAGCTGAAGTGACGACCAGGCGAGCGAGCTGCCAGAGTCGGGATAGTTCCGCTTGTTCGCGGGTGAGATCGGACAAGCGGATCTCTTCGCTGTGTAGACTGCTCAGCCAACGTTCCAATTGCTCAAGTCCTTCGGCATGGCGAACGATGGAAGCGTGTCGGCTCATCTGCTGCTGAAGCTCGGCGAGCGTAGTGTGCGGCACGGTCAAGGCAAGATCGCTATTGATCGACGTCTCATCATGAACGGTAGAATTGACGAGCGCGGGATCGCCGAAAGCCTTATGCCCGTCGCTCACCGGATAACGGAATAGATCCGGCGAGTGGCCGTCTCCATCGTTTTGCCGCGCATAATCGAAGATATGCCGTGCCGCCCTTTTACCCAGAACCAGAGCTTCCAGCAGCGAGTTGCTAGCCAGGCGGTTCGCGCCGTGCAGACCCGTGCAGGCGGCTTCGCCGATCGCGTACAAGCCGGGAACTGAAGTGCAGCCGTGCGCATCCACCTTGATCCCGCCCATCATGAAGTGCATGCCGGGGACAACCGGAATTTTTTGCGCTTCAAGGTCAATGTCCGCTTTGCGCAAAATGCCCGTGATTGTCGGAAACCGTTCCGTAAAGCCGACGCAGCCGCTAATATCCAGATGAACGCGATGCCCGCTCTGCATTTGTTCATGAATCGCCCGGGCGACAATATCGCGCGGAGCCAGATCGCCGAGCGGATGCTTGCCTTCCATAATGGCCCGTCCTTGCTCATTCCGCAGCACACCGCCTTCCCCTCGAACCGCTTCGGAAATCAGGCCGTAGGTTGTGCCGTTTTTCACCAACAAGGTCGGATGAAACTGCATGAACTCCAGATCGCATAATTCCGCTCCGGCCTCGTAAGCGAGCATCAGTCCGTCTCCCGTAATGCTGGCATCGCCGCTATGGTTGGCATACAGACTTCCGCAACCGCCGCTGGCGATAATGACGGAATCCGCGCGGAACGTTGTCAATTCTCCTTCATGCAGAGCCATGACTCCGACGCAGCGGCGTTGTTCGACGATCAGCTTCAGTGCGTGGGTCTGCTCCAGAATCGAGATATTGCCCGGAATGCGCGCAAGCAGATATTCGGTCAGCAAGCGTCCCGTGGCGTCTCCGCCCGCGTGAAAGATCCGGTTAAACGAGTGGGCACCTTCCAGGCCGAGCCGAATTTCCTGCCGCGTATCGCGATCGAACGGAAAACCGTCTTGAGCCAGTTGATGCACATAGGCGCTGCCTTCCGACAATATATCCTGCACGATCGAAAAATCGGTATGGCCGTCTCCGGCCGTCAATGTATCTTCAAAGTGCGAAGCCACGGAATCTTCCGGCAAATGGACAGCGGCTATGCCGCCTTGAGCCAGCATGGAGTTGCCGCTTCGCACGGAAACTTTGGTCAGCAGTTGAATACGGCACCCTTCCGGCAAAGACGCAATCAGCGAGAGGGCTGCCGCTCCGGCTCCGATGACGATGACAGATGGTTTGGACAAGATGATCCACTCTCTTCTTCGAAAGGTTTACAAATTAACATACAGGTGTCTTGACACCTATATTTACACAAACATAAACTAAACTCAAGTCTATCGACAACATTCGCCGGATTTGTACCGGAAAAGGAGTTTGGGATGATTTATTTGGATTATGCCGCGTCTTCGCCCCTGTGCGAGGAAGCTTTGCAAACATTAATGACGATGAGCCGGGACGTATACGCCAACGCGAGCAGTTTGCATGACGGAGGTGGACAGGCTGCGCATATTCTGGAACGAAGCCGGGAGTTTGTCGCCGGATTGATCGGAGGAGATCCCAAAAGGCTGTACTTCACGAGCGGAGGAACCGAGTCGAATATTCTGGCGATCCACGCTTTGGCGAGAGGACTGCCTGCGGAGCGCAGGCATGTACTGGTTTCGGCCATGGAGCATCATTCGGTCAAGCTTGCCGCAAACGGGCTGGTTGAACTCGGGTATGAAGTCGAATTCGTTTGGCCGGATGCTTGGGGACGGATCACGCCGGAGCAGATCGAGCCGCTGCTGCGACCAGATACCGGATTGGTCTCGGTGCAGCACGCCAACTCCGAGACCGGGCTGATCCAGCCTTTGGCCGAGATCGGTGCCTTTTTGCATGAACGGGGGATCTTGCTGCATGCGGACGCGGTTCAGTCGTTCGGAAAAATCGGCTTTTCCGTCGAGGAGTTGGAAGTGGATGCCGTATCGGTCTCTTCGCATAAGGTGCAAGGGCCGAAAGGAGTCGGAGCGGTGTATATTCGGCCCGGCGTTTCTTATGTTTCGGTGTATCCCGAAGCGCTGCATGAAGGCGGCTTCCGACCGGGAACGGTCAATGTGCCGGCAATCGCCGCGTTCGCTTCCGCCGCTGTCCATACATGCGGACTGATCGAACAGCGCACGGAGCAATACGTGTCGCTGAGGAAATATTTGACGGAACGTTTCCGCGAATACGAGCTGCCCGCTTATCTGGTGACGGATCGTTTGCTCGGCAACGCGCTGAATATTTTGCCCCATATCGCCGGCTGCGCCGGGTTGGGCTACGAGGGGCAATATGTTATGCTGGAATGCAACCGGAAAGGCCTCTGCATCTCCACGGGAAGTGCCTGTTCTTCGGGTCATCAAGCCATTCCCGATACGTTGTCCGCACTCGGATTGTCAGGGGGAGAAGGACATTCGTTTTTCCGTATTTCTTTCGGCCCCGATACGACGACGCAGCATTTGGATCGACTGGTGCAGGCTCTGCATGAGCTTGCGCAAACCAAATAGAGAAGGGAGTCTCTCATCCCTATGGAAGAAATCAAGTTGACGGGCGACCAGCGGCGCGAGAAGCTGCTGTCTTGGCTCCAAGAATCGTCGCCCTTAACCGGAAGCGAGTTGGCGCGCCGGGCGTCCGTATCCCGGCAGGTCATCGTGCAGGACATGACGCTGCTCAAAGCCAAAAACCATGCCATTCTGGCGACCAGCCAGGGCTATATTTATCTGACGGAAAACAAAGAGCCTCGCTCTGAGCGCATTATCGCCTGCAAGCATGATCCTTCCCGCACGGAAGAGGAGCTGCTGCTCTTGGTGGATTACGGGGTCAGCGTCGACGACGTCATTATCGAGCATCCGGTATACGGGCAATTGACGGCGTTGATTCGCGTAAGCACGCGCAGCGAAGTGTACGAGTTTATCGAACGGATCACGGCGACCGGGGCGTCGTATTTGTCGGAACTGACGGACGGCATTCATCTGCATACGATCTCCGCGCCGGACGAAGAACGAATCGAGAAAGCCTGCGCCGCGCTGCAAAAAGCCGGTTTTTTGGTCGAAGACTGAAAACCGGTTTTTTCTTGCGCTTATCGCGGGTACGGGAAACGAAAATACGACGGAAAACAACGGAGGCGTTATGGGAAAAATCAAACTGGCCGTGATCGGCCTCGGCAATATGGGACGCAATATGATTCATCGGCTTGTGCCGCGGTATGCAGGGCAGGTGGAACTGGTCGCGCTGTGCGACAGCAGCGAAGAGAGTTTGCGGCGCGAAAGCGAAGCTGTGAACGGTGCGCCGAAGTTGTACACGGACTATCGGACGCTGCTGGCGGAGACCGATGCCGATCTGGTGTATATCGCGGTTCCGCCGTCCATGCACTACGAAGCGGTAAAGCTGGCTTTCGAACGGGGGATTCACGTCTTTTGCGAAAAACCGCTGGCCAACAGCCTTGAAGAAGCGAAAGAGATGGTGCAGTTGGCGGAACAGTCCGATCGGCTGAATGTCGTTCACTTCTCGTTCCCGCTGGAACCGGCCGTATTGAAGTTCCGGGAGCTGATCGAGCAGGGCGTTGCCGGAGAAATCGAGCGTGCCGACCTGTATCTGGAGTTCCCGAGCTGGCCGAGAGCCTGGCAGCAAAACGACTGGATCGGCACGCGCCGCGAAGGCGGTTATCTGCTGGAGGTCGGCATCCATTGGATCAACATGATTCAGCAAACTTTCGGCCCGATCGTCGCGGTACGCAGCGAGGTGGAGTTCCCGGCCGACGAGAACTTGTGCGAGACGGTCACGACGGCGGTACTGCGTTTGGAAAGCGGCTTGGAGATCCATCTGTCCGGTACGGATCGCCGCGAAAGCGAGGAAGGCGAGGAACGGGTATCGCTGGTTGTGCGGGGATCGGGCGGAACGGTCGCGCTGGAGAATTGGGGCAGTCTGTTCGTCGGTGCTGCTGGTGAAGAACCCAAGAAGGTGATGGAGGACGAAGACCACGACGGCGAAGGCCAATACCTGCCGATTTTCGGGCAGATTCTGCGGATTTTGAACGGGGAAAAAGGTACCGTGTACGATTTCCGCGATGGATATCAGGCGCAGCTGGTGCTGGAAGCGCTGCGGAATCCGACAGGAAACGGCAAGTTCGTCGAGTTGCCATCGGCATTGATCTAAATTTCTTATTTTATGAATTTCTCCCGCAGCGCCCAAACTGCTGAAAGGAATACGAACTTAACAGAGTATTTCGTTTTGCTTGTTGTATGCGCTCTGGGAATCCGTTAATCTGGAGTCAACTTTAGCTGGAGGTGCTCTCCGTGACCTATTCGATGCGCTTGAGATAATCGAACATCCCGCACCGGCGGACCGTTAGCCTTTTTTTAAAAGGAAAAACGTACGCCTTTTTGTGTCGGGATCGTTTCGCGTTGTCTGGAGCCTTATGGAATAGGTCTGTTTGTGCGGTCTGAATCGGCGAACGGACTCACTAACTACGGAGCTTCGAATGATTATTCGGAAGCCGACAGGAGAGCAACTTTTATGAAAACCACACAAACCCAATGGAAAAAAACGTTCGCGACTATTTTTACCGGACAGTTATTTTCGATTTTGACTTCGGCGATGGTGCAGTTTGCGGTGATTTGGCATTTGACCGCGACGACCGGATCAGCGACGGTGCTGCTCCTTGCAGGGCTGGCGGCGTTCTTGCCTCAGGCGATTTTGGGGCCGTTCGTCGGCGTCTGGATCGACCGCTGGAACCGCAAGATCACAATGATTATTGCGGATAGCGCGATTGCGTTGTTCAGCTTGCTGCTCGGGATTTATTTCTATCTGGGTGACCCTGCCCTGCCGGTCGTGTTCGCGATTTTGGCGATTCGCTCCGCCGCATCGGCGTTCCATGCTCCCGCATTCCAGGCGGCGATGCCGTTGATTGCGCCGGAAGATCAACTTACGCGCGTGGCGGGTTGGCAGCAGTTGGTGTTCTCGGCATCGAGCATCGCCGGGCCGGCGCTTGGGATTGCCGTGTATTCGTCTTCTTCACTGGCGGCAGTGCTGCTGCTGGATGTGGCCGGGGCTTTGTTCGCGAATCTGATGCTGGCGCTCGTGAACATTCCCAAGCAGCAAAGGGATGCTTTCGAAGCGGAGTCGCCGTCGTTCATGCGAGAGTTCAAAAGCGGTTGGTTAGCCTTCGTCACGGTGAAACCGCTCGTCCGATTGAGCTTTGTCACGATTGCGTTCAGCATCGTATTTATGCCGTTAGCTACCTTGTTCCCGCTCATGACGCTTCAACATTTCGGACTTGGCGGCTATGCGGCCAGTATCGTGGAAGCAGGATTCGGCATCGGCATGATTGCGGGAGGGGCTTCGTTGGCAGTCTTCGCCGGGAAGCTGAAAGACACTACCTTCCTAAGCCTTAGCTTGATTCTGATCGGCTTAACCTGCGGATTTAGCGGCGTGCTGCCGATTACGGCTTTTACGATCTTCGTCGTTTTATCCTTTTTCATGGGTGCGGCGGCTCCGCTCTACAACGGCCCTTACATGGCGATGATCCAGAAGGCGTATCGTCCGGAACAGCTGGGTCGCGTCATCTCGTTCATCACCAGTTTGACCATGCTCGCCTCCCCGATCGGGTTGGCCTTCGCGGGTCCCGTGGTCGAAGCTTACGGCGTGCAGGTCTGGTTCCTCGGATCGGGTGTAGTGGTGACATTGCTCGGTTTGCTGGTTCTGGCGGGCAGTAGCCGGTTTAGCATTACGGAAATCGCGGGAGCAGAGGCTGAGCCGGAAGCGACCGAATAGTTTTTGGTGCAACGTTGAATCATGAAGGTAGGTTGTTTGAATGATTTTTAAAAGGAATATCTTCGTTATAACCATAATTGTTGTATTGATCGCCGCAGGAGTTCTAGGATTCAAGGCTTGGAGCAATGCCGGCAACAGGCTTCCTATTCAACACATTCAGGGAAGCTTTGTCGTCGATGTGGATAACAAAAATGAAGTCGTCGGGCTTGTGGATTACGTATTTGTCGCTAAAGTTATCCACAATAAAGGCACAATCCACAAAGATATCGTGACGATGGAGGACGAAGACGGCAAACCGACAGAGGTAGGCTCGCCTTACACAACGTACACGATTGAAGTTGTGGATAATATCAAAGGGAAGCTGAAGAAAAATATCCCCTTTGACATTCTGAAGCAAGGCGGAATCACACTGAACGGTCAAGCCATCCAAATGTTTGAACAGGATGTTTTGCCGGAAGTCGGCGAGTATTACGTGTTCTTGGGCTATGCGCAGTCAGATGGTTCGCTGCTTATTTCAGGGCCGAATTCCAATGTGCGGATTAAGGGGGCGGATGAACAGGAGATTGTCTCTTCGGACGTCTATCGGACTTATCAGGAAGCTGTCGAGAATCAGATCGTAACGGTAAAAAGGGAGCGGTTTACTTCGGATTTCGAAGAGTAGGCGAGTGAAAAGGCGTTAAGAGGCTTGATCCGCAATTCTAAAAGCCGGCCGTTCTCCGAGGAGGACGCCGGCTCTTTTTACATTCAGATTCGAGGAGAGACGGAAATGAACGTGCGTATTGCGGAGACGCAGGCTTCAAAAGCGGTAGGCGTATCGACGAAAATCGTGGATCCGTATCGGGAGATTGCGGTGTTTGCGGAGCAAATCTGGAACGATGGCAGACATGATCGGGTCAATGAGACCGTCGGCAGACCAATTCGGACGATGCTCAGCGGTTATCACTACGATTTTCGGGAAGATGGGACACGGCAGTACATGATGGGGACGGAACTAGAAGAAGAGGTAGAGGTGCCAAGCGACCTGACGGTGATCGATATTCCCGGTGGTAGCTATGCGGTGTTCGAGATGAGTGCCACGCAGCCGGACGATCAGGAGATCGACACGCAAATTCAGGATCTGTGGCGGCGCATCTATTCGGAGTGGTTCCCTTCATCCCGATTCGAACAGGCAGAAGGTCCGTGCATCGAGACGTATGCGTGGACAGATGAAGCGAGTGGCGATTATAAGAGCGAGATATGGATTCCTGTTCGGATTAAGGCTTGATCGTCTAGAAGAAGTAACTGTCAGACGTAATAAGAACCGACTGCGCCGAAACTGGCGAGTCGGTTTTTTTAGGGTGAACATGTCCGTCGACTTGCATCCCGAGAAACTTCACCGTTATAGTGGAGATAAGTTGTAAGCGCAAACAAAAATCCGAAGGAGCTGATCCCATGTCTGTCCAGCCCGCCTATAATGCCGCTTCCGATGTGCAGAATCCGCAGGGAGGCCATCGCCTTGCCGATATGCCGGTGCATGACCCTTTTATTCTCGCTGATTCGAACAGTGACACTTACTATCTGTACAGCGGAGCGGCTCCCCGATTGAACGGGGTCGACCGGCACGGCGTGCTTGTGTATAAAAGCAAAGACTTGGAAGAGTGGGAAGGGCCTTATGTCGTATTCGCCGTGCCGGACGACTCTTGGGCGGACCCGCAGCATGGAGCATGGGCGCCCGAGGTGCATGAGCATAACGGCCGATATTATTTGTTCGTGACGCTGCATAACGAAGGCCGTCCGCTCGAAGGCGATCCGGTGCAAGGTTATGCGAAGCATTGGCGGGGGACGGCTACGGCTGTGAGCGATTCGCCGGAAGGTCCTTTCGAGCTGTTGAACTTGGAAAGTCCGGTGGTGACTTCGGAGCAGATGACGCTGGACGGGACGCTGTATCTCGACGAGGAAGGCCAACCGTGGATGGTGTATTGCCACGAATGGGTGCAGACGTTGGACGGTACGATCGAGGCCGTTCGGTTGAGCGACGATCTCTCTTCCGCGGCAGGCGAGCCGATTCTGCTGCTGAGCGGTTCGGCAGCGCCTTGGATCAGAACGGCGGCGACAAGCGAATCGGAGCATGGGGGATTGTCCTCCGATGCCGAACCGCTCGTTTACGTCACGGACGGCTGCCAGTTGTACCGCACATCCGACGGCAGCCTGAACATGCTCTGGTCGAGCTATGAAGACGGCAGCTATGTGCAGACGATTGCCCGTTCGATGAGCGGCAAGCTGGAAGGGCCGTGGGAGCAGCTTGATCCGCTCGTCAAAGAAGACAGCGGGCACGGGATGTTTTTCCGTACTTTTGACGGCGAATGGAGGTTGGTCCTGCATCGTCCGTTCCAAATGCCGGAGTCGCGCGGTTACGTGTATCCGATCCGGGATCTGGGCGACCGATTCGGATTGGCCGAGTAACGAAATAGGTTAACCGTTCAGCGAAAAGATGCAGCCCAAAAAACCGGGCAAGAGTCGGCGAAAGACTCGCCGTTCCTGTCCGGTTTTCGTATGGGCTTGCTATGGGCGGAATGCGGATGTTGGTTACTTTTTGCCTTTGCCGGGTTTATTGAGATTAGCGCTGCCTTCAGGACGTCGTTCTACCCGCAGCCACAGAATACCGCTGACTAGCGCGTAGGTCGCCACGGCCAAACTGAAGATGCCAGCGATTAGATTATCTTTTAGCATTAGAATGCCCACCACAATCATGAGAATAGCCAGTACAAAGCGGATGATGGAACGGTTGTGTTTCTTGAGCATCATTACATGCAGTCTCCTTCGACAAGATATTATCCTGCTGATACGCAGCGCGGCGGCTATCGGTTTCATTCATGGGGTTGAAAAGGAAATGCGATCAAAGCGCTGGCGGAAATGGTGTACAATGGAAAAGGGACTGCGTACTTTTATACGGTAAAGCAATAGGATTTGGGTGGATTTTGGTTTATAGTAAACGTAGTGACGATTTTTTTTGAAAATAAGAGAATTCCTTCGCATTAGCCTTACTTTTGTAGCATCCGTGCAGGTCGCCCCATTCTTCGCAGGCAATAAAACGAAGCAATGGACGCGTACCCTGCTTACTTGGCAAATATACTGGATAAGGCAGGTTTTGTGATGAGCAGCGTAGTGAAAAAAACAGACGTGATCTTAATCGGGGCCGGAGTCATGAGCGCGACGCTCGGAACCTTGCTGAAAGAGCTGTCGCCGGAATGGGAAATTAAGACGTTCGAGAAATTAGCGAGCGCCGGCGAAGAAAGCTCCAATGAATGGAACAATGCAGGCACGGGCCATGCAGCGTTATGCGAACTCAATTACACGACGGAAAAAGCGGACGGTTCGATCGATATCACGAAAGCCGTCAATATCAACGAGCAGTTCCAGCTGTCCCGGCAGTTCTGGGCGCATTTGGTCAGACAAAACTTGCTTCGCAATCCGGGAGAGTTTATTCGTCCCATCCCGCATATGAGCTGGGTGGCCGGAGACAAGGACGTCGAATTTTTAAGCAAGCGATTTAAAGCGCTATCAGAGAATCCGTTGTTCCAAGGAATGGACTATTCGGAGAATCACGCTCAGCTTCAAGAATGGATTCCTTTGATGATGCAGGGCCGGGAACCGTCGGAAAAGGTCGCGGCGACCAAGATCGATTCCGGCACGGACGTGAATTTCGGCGCGCTGACGCGGTTGCTGTTCGACCATCTCAAAACGCGCGGCGTCGAAGTGAACTACCGTTACGCGGTCAAGGACATCAAGCGCGCGCAAGGCGGAGGCTGGCGCGTTAAGGTGCAGAACCTGAACAACAATCAGGTTGAGTATCACGAGGCACGCTTCCTGTTCATCGGAGCAGGGGGCGCGAGTCTTCCTTTGCTGCAAAAGACGGGCATTCCGGAGTCCAAGCATATCGGCGGCTTCCCGGTCAGCGGCGTGTTTATGGTTTGTAAAAATCAGGCGATCGCGGAAAAGCATCATGCAAAGGTATACGGGAAAGCCAAGCTGGGCGCACCGCCGATGTCCGTTCCTCACTTGGACACGCGTTATATCGACGGAAAAAAAGCGCTGCTGTTCGGTCCGTTCGCGGGCTTTACGCCGAAATTCCTGAAGACCGGCTCCAACATGGATTTGATCGGTTCGGTCAAGCCGAGCAATCTGTTGACGATGCTGGCGGCCGGAGCGAAGGAAATGGGGCTGACCAAGTATCTGGTTCAGCAGTTGATGCTCTCGAACGCCCAGCGGATCGCGGAGCTGCGCGAGTTTATTCCCGAAGTGAAGGACGAGGACTGGGAAGTCGTCATTGCCGGTCAGCGCGTGCAGGTCATCAAGGACACGCCGCAGGGAAAAGGCACGCTGCAATTCGGCACGGAAGTGGTCAGCGCGTCGGACGGTTCGGTCTCGGCTTTGCTCGGCGCTTCGCCGGGGGCTTCGACTGCCGTGCATGTCATGCTTGAAGTAATGCAGCGCTGCTTCCCGCAGCAGATGCCGCAGTGGGAGGAGAAGATCCGGGCGATGATTCCTTCTTACGGCGTGCGGTTGTCGGACGAGCCGGAGTTGTTCAAGGAGATTTTCGATTCGACGGCGGAGGCGCTTGGGCTGGAGAAGATCGCCGAAGTGCGGAGTTAACCTGCTCTCGAAAGTTACTTTGGTGGGGGGAAGCGAGAAGACTGCGAGAGAAATTGCCAGCATAGGCTTCCGAAGTGCATTTCTTCGAAATGCTTCACAAGACGCTGTCTCACTCGGAAAAGGGATTTGATTTAACTAAGGAATTTTCCGAGTTCAAAGGCGTCTCTCACTGAATTTCTCTCTCCGTCTTCTCGCTTCCAGTTACGTTGGATTTTCTAGACAGGTTAAGAGCTTTGATTCTTAAAGGAATCAAAGCTCTTTTTGATTTTTTGATCGCGATGACGAAATCAGGCTTCGTTATTTCGGGGGATTTTGTTCCGGCGGCTTGTTCAATTACTTTTTTCGGTGATCAGAGTATTCGGCTGCGGTGCGAAATATCGATCTACGGCTTGTCCGAAAGCGTTCAGCAAAAATGCCGTCGCTTTTTTGCTTACTTCCGCCTTCGGGCACATCATGTCGAAGGCGTGATAGCATCCGGGATACAGTTCGAATTCTGCTGCCACGCCTGCTTTGCGTAAGCTCTCTACGTATCGAATCGTCTCGTCGCGGAAAGGTTCGAGATTTCCGGCGAAGGTGACGGCAGGAGGCGATCCGGCGTAGTCGGTTGCCCGAGCGGCAGCGGCGTACGGCGGAAGGTCGTCGCGTCCGTACAGCTCGCCCAAGTACAGTTTCCATGCCCATTCGTTGGAGTTGGAATTCCAGATCGGGGCGTTGTTGTTTTGGGCCGATTCGCCTTGCATGCGGTCGTCGATCATCGGGTACAGCGGCATCTGGAAAGCGAGGTTCACTTCGCCCAGGTCGCGGGCGTACAGAGCCAGGGCCGCGCTCAGACCTCCGCCCGCGCTTTCGCCGCCGACCATCAGTTGGTCGTCCCGAATGCCCAGCGAAGCGGCATTGGCCTTCATCCAAAGCAGCGCATCGTAGGCGTCATGCAGCGCCGCTGGGTAAGGCGCGTCGATTGATAGCCGATACTCCGGTGCGATGATGACGCAATCCCGGGTAGCGATCAGGTTTTTGTACATATCGGCGTTCAGTTCGGGAATACCGAGCGCATAGCCGCCGCCGTGCAGCCACAGGATGCCTGGCATATTTGCGGCTTCGTGCAGCGGGCGATAGATGCGTATGCGGATCTGCCGACCGTCGCGAGCGGGAATCCATTGTTCGTCGCAGCGCAGGCCGTCGATATTTTTGCCTTTGCGGGACTCCAATGCTTTCTTGGCGCTTTTGGCGGAGGCGATGAATTTGGCTTCGGTCGATTTTTTCGTCAGGGCCGTCATGATGACGCCCTTCACTCTAAGCTGCCGATCGATCATGCGGAGGGTGACTTTCATTTCGATGCTCATCTCCTTCGTGACGTGATACACGCGCGCTTTCTACCGATCATTGTACCTCTTGTGCGGGATCAGGCTCAATCGGCACCTTTGATTCGTTCCAGCGCTTCCGCCGGGATGAGCAGCTGCTCGCTTTTTTTCGTCATGTCCTTGAGCTGCACCTGCCCCGCTGCCGCTTCATTTTCGCCGATCAGAACCACCCAGCGAATCCCGCGAACCGACGCCGACGCCAGCGATTTTTTCAACTTTCGCCCGATCGGTTCGACACTTGTCCGAATGCCGTCTGCACGCAGCAGCGCGGCTGTTTCCAGCGCGGGCGCGATCATGTCCTCGCCGATCGGAACGATCAAAACCTGCGGCTGCGGCATCTGTGTCTCGCGTTCGGCCAGCATCGCCATGATCGACTCCATTCCGAACGAGAGGCCAACCGTCGGATACGCGATGTCCGGTCGTTCCACGAGCTGTCCGATGATGTTGTCATACCGTCCTCCTCCGCCCAGACTGGACGTGAAGCGGCCGGAAGCGTCGAAGATTTCGTAGACCGTTCCGGTATAGAAGGATAATCCTCTGGCGAGAAAAGGATCGAAACGGCAGACGGAGTCCAGTCCCAAGCGTTCCAGCAGCCCGGCGAGCGCCCGAGCTTCGTTTGCGCCTTCGTCGTTTTCCACGCCGCAGGATGTCACCCAGTCTTCAAACGTATCCACAGGCGCTTCGGTCAGGCGAACGATCGACTCGGCGACGGAGGCTGACAGTTCTTTGCCCGCCAACTCCCGCAGCACGCCGTCCCGCCCGATTTTGTCGAGCTTATCCAGCGTCAGCATGACGGAGGAGCGCAGCTCTGTCGGTACGCCGAGGTATTCCAGCGTCTCGCCGAGCAGCTTGCGGTTGTTCCAGCGAATTACCGCCGGAATCTCCAGTCTGCGGAACGCTTCTGCGGCCAGCTGCATCAATTCCGCTTCCGCTTGCGGTCCGGCGATCCCCACGACGTCCGCGTCGCATTGCAGGAATTCGCGCAGCCGCCCTTTTTTGACCGGGCCGTCGCGGAACACTTTGCCGATTTCGTAGCGTTTGTAAGGGAATTCGATGCCGGGATTTAGCGCGACGACTTTGGCAAAAGGAATCGTCAGATCGTAACGCAGTCCCAGCTTCCGCTCGCCCTGGTCGGTCAGTTGGTACATTTCTTTCAGGATTTCGTCGCCGCCCGCGTATTTCGAAGCCAGCAGATCCAACTCGTTCAGAATCGTGGAGCTCATCTCGTCAAAGTCGTACGCTTCGAACAGTTGTCGCAGCGTCGCCTCTACCTTCCGGCGTATCGCTTGCTCTTTTCCGAAAAAATCATATGTGCCTTTTACGTTTTGCATGATCGTCATCCTCTCTCTTCGCAAAGTTTTGAAAACAAAAAAACGCGCAGGACCTCTTGGTCCTGCGCGTTTTGCTATGCCGCAGGGAGGCCAACGCGAGAAGCGTTAGCCCGCCCCGGATTTATTGCTCGGGGGTGCTAACGCTGCTTGTGATGATGAAGTTGAGTCGATAAGGTTGCCTGCATGGTGACCCTCTCCTTCAGCATGAATTATGAACGATTATAGCGATCCTCGCCGAAATAAGCAATCCCTTTCCGAAACACACGAAATGTTGCAATAATCCCGTATCGTCTCCCCCGCGGCAGTTGTTATATTGATCACAGTCAAAATGTAAACGCTTCATACATAGAGGGGAGATGAATAAATTGGGAAGAAAAAAACGAATTTTACCGCTGCTTTTGGCTGTAGTTACCGTTCTTGGAACGTTGCCGTTTCAAGCTAAAAACGTGCACGCAGATACGGTTGATCCGCAGATTGCGAACGGAGGATTCGAAGCGGATTTTTGGGACGGTCAGTCTTGGAAAGTGGAGCCATCCGATTGGAGTCAGGTGGAGGTTAGCCGGTTTGCGTATGCGAGTGACACTTCTATCAATCCGAGCGAGGGCGATCATGCTTTCAAATATTGGATCAAAGACACGGCTTTGGCGGAGCAGTCGATCACGGTCAGTCAGAACGTGTACGAGCTTCCGGCAGGCAGTTATGAGCTGACGGCTCAGTCGATGGGCGGAGGGGGCGACGAAGCGGGTCATGTGACGTTGTTTGCGGGAACGGAACAATCGGCCGCGATCCCGACGACGGGGTATAACGCTTGGGGCAAAGTATCCGTGAAGTTCGTGCTGCCCGATACGGTCGATGAATTGTCCGTTGGAGCTTCGATCAGCGGCAAAGCCGCGGCGTGGGGCTATCTGGACGACGTACGCTTAACACGACTCGGCAGCGAGGCGTCCCAACCCGAGCCAGCGGATATTTTCGTGCAAAAGGTCGAAGGATTAGGGGCCGACTTTATCAAAGGCGTTGACGTATCGAGTGTGCTCGCCCTTGAGAAAAGCGGCGTCGTGTTCCGGGACGAACAAGGAGCGCCAGCCGATCTGTTCGCCACGCTCAAACAATCCGGCGTCAATTACGTCCGGGTGCGCGTCTGGAACGATCCGTACGATGCGCAGGGACGCGGTTACGGAGGCGGGGACAACGACCTTGCCAAAGCGATCCAAATCGGCAAGCGTGCCACCGCTAATGGGATGAAGGTGCTGGTCGATTTCCATTACTCCGATTTCTGGGCCGACCCGGCTAAGCAGCAGGCACCGAAGGCTTGGAAGAACTACAACGTCGAGCAAAAAGGCCAAGCCCTGTACGACTACACGAAAAGCAGCCTGGAGCAGTTGCGAAGCGCGGGCGTCGACGTGGGCATGGTGCAGGTCGGCAACGAAACGAACGGATTTTTTGTCGGGGAAAAAGATTGGGCTTCGATCGCGTCGTTGTTCAGCCAAGGCAGCAAAGCGGTGCGGGACGTCGATTCGTCGATCCTCGTCGCGCTGCATTTTACCAATCCCGAATCGGCAGGCCGTTATGCGAGCTACGCCGCGGAATTGACGAAATACGGCGTCGATTACGACGTGTTTGCAAGCTCTTATTATCCGTTCTGGCACGGCACGCTCAGCAATCTGACCAGCGCATTGAAGCAGGTCGCGGACGCGACGGGCAAAAAGGTCATGGTCGCGGAAACGTCGTACACGTACACGGCGGAAGACGGCGACGGTCACGGCAACTCGGCTCCGCAGGCATCGGGCCAGGAGCTGGATTACCCGATCAGCGTACAGGGACAAGCCACTTCGGTGCGCAACGTTATCGATGCGGTAGCCAAAGTCGGCAATGCCGGAATCGGCGTGTTTTATTGGGAACCGGCCTGGCTGCCTGTCGGTCCGGCTTCGGATCTCGCGGGTAATCAGGTACTGTGGGAGCGAGAAGGATCGGGCTGGGCATCCAGCTTCGCGGCCGAGTACGATCCGCATGACGCCGGTCAGTGGTTCGGAGGCAGCGCGGTCGATAACCAGGCGTTGTTCGATTTTACGGGCAAGCCTTTGGCTTCGCTCAATGTGTTCAAGTACGTGAATACCGGAGCCACCGCGCCGCTGAAAGTCGACGCGATTTCTCCGGTCAGCGTGACGGTCAATGCGGGTGAACCCGTGACGCTGCCTGCCGTTGTTGAAGCGGTCTACAACGACGGAAGCACCAAGCTGATCGGCGTGAACTGGAACCAAGCGGCACTTCAAGCGGCTGTGGAAAAAGGAACCGGCCAATACGTCATCGAAGGTTTGGCGGAAGGAGGGATTCCGGTGCAGGCTGCGCTTGAGATCCGCAAACGGAATTTGCTGCTGAACGGCAGCTTCGAAGACAATGACCGCAGCATGTGGAACATCACCTACGGCGAAGGAAGCGTGCCGCCTACGGCGTATCAGAATAAAGCCTCTGACGCTAAATCCGGCAGTTATTCGTTGCATTTCTATTCGTCCGAGGCTGTGAACTTCCGGGTACAGCAGACGCTGCAAGGACTGGAGCCGGGGTATTACGACCTGTCCATGTCCATTCAAGGCGGCGATGTGACGGAGGGCGAGATGAAGCTGTTGGCATCGAGCGGCGGACAGGAACGCGAAGCCGTAACCGGGGTCAAAGGTTGGGCCCAGTGGAACGAGCCGAAGATTGCGGAGATTCGCGTGGAAAAAGGCGATCTCACGGTTGGCGCTTCGATCCGGGCCAACGCGAAGGCTTGGGGAACGCTGGACGACTTTACGTTGACGTTCGTTCGCGGATTGGAGACGACGACTCCTCCAGGGGAAGGCGGACAGGATGGCGGTTCGCCGGGCGGCGGAACGCCGTCGACTCCGACGCCTTCGCCTTCGGTGTCGCAAACTCCGTCGCCTGTCGTGACTCAACCTGCGGTTCCGACTCCTTCGAACCCGGTGGATAACGGAGTCGTTCAGCCGCCGAATCCAGCGACTCCGGGGGCAGAAGGAACCAACGGAAGCAACGGACAAAGCGAAGATCCGGCTACAGCCGGAATCTCGTATATGCAAGGATACCCGGACGGAACGTTCCGTCCGGCCAAGTCGGTGACGCGGGCAGAGTTGGCTTCGATGCTGTTGCGTCTGAGCGGCGGGCAGTCTGCTGCCGGCAGCGCGCCTGCAAACAGCAGCGCCTACCGCGATGTAGCCGCAGGAAGCTGGGCTGCGCAAGCCGTGCAAACCGCCAGCGAAGCGGGCTGGATGCGCGGAACGGGCACGGAGTCGTTCGATCCGAATCGTCCGGTGACGCGCGCCGAATTGGCTGCGGTGCTGGCACGTTGGAAAGGACTCAACGCGGTAGGCGATACCGGGCTTGAATCGGCGGCGTTCACGGATACGGCCGATCACTGGGCAGCGGGCGATATTGCCCGCGCGCGTCAAGCCGGTTATTTGCTCGGACTGCCTGACGGCCGTTTCGAACCGAATCGTGCGTTGAGCCGCGCCGAAGCGGCGGCGGTATTCAACCGGGTATTGGGTCGGACATTGCCGACCTCTCCCGATGCTTCCCGCTGGCCGGATATTCCGTCCGGACACTGGGCGCTGGCGGATATCGCGGCAGCGGCGGAGCAAGCTAGGGTTAGCAGAACTACCGATGATTTATAAAATTCGATTAAAATGCGCACGATGTATATCTATCGTGCGCATTTTTGATTACTTTTAATTCTTTGTTTGATATAATACAGGTGAAACGAATTTAAGGAGGGAAAGGTATGGCACAGGCTAACATTAATATTCGGGTAGACGAGGAAGTGAAAAAAGAAGCCGAGCTTCTATTCTCTGAACTTGGGTTGAACATGACTACGGCAGTCAATATCTTTATCCGTCAGTCGATCCGTCAAGGCGGTATTCCTTTTGATATCACGACACAAACAGATGCTTTTTATAATCCGGCCAATATAAAAAGACTAAAGGAATCAATCAAGCAAATCGAAGAAGGAAATACAGTAACAAAAACCTTAAAGGACTTGGAAATTTCTGATCATGCGTAATCTGATTTTTTCAAGTTATGCGTGGGAAGATTATGTTTATTGGCAGACGCAAGACCGTAAGACGATAAAAAGAATCAACCAACTCATTAAAGATATTGAACGAGGCGGCTATAAAGGAATCGGAAAGCCAGAGCCTCTTAAAGGTGAATTATCGGGATATTGGAGTCGACGAATTGATGATACGAATCGTATTGTTTATCGACTGACCGAATCTTCGATTGAATTCTATGCTTTTCGTACTCATTATGGCGATCATTGAGAAAAGCGACCCCGAAAGATCTGGGTCGCTTTTTGCTTACTCTATTTTTAAGGCTAGGCTTTACACCCCGACATCATCCGCGTCCGTGGAATATGCCAATTCCTTCTGCGCTTCCAATGCCGCCAGTCTTGCCAGCAGCGATTCGCGCATTACCGCATAAGCGTCGCTGCCGAGCGCGAGGCGCAGCGGGCCTTCGCCGGCATCCGAACGATCGATAATCGCCTGCGCCATTTTCTCGGGATCGCCGACGACGGCGCGGTTGAAAGCTTCGGGCGTGTCCATACCGGGCAGTTCGCCTTTCATCATGCGGGCGAACTGTCCGGCTTCCTGCTCGCGATAGACGTCCATCGGTTCGCCGTAAGCGGCGTTGCCGCCGAGAAATCCGGTTCGGATGCCGCCAGGCTCAACCATCGTGGACCGAATGCCGAACGGCGCGGCTTCTTTGGCGAACGCTTCAAAAGCGCCTTCTACCGCCCATTTGGTCGAACAATATAGTCCCATGCCCGGAATCGAGTAATGCCCGGCCGAGCTGGAAAGCTGCACCAAATGCCCGTGTCCCTGTTTTCTCAAAAAAGGCATAGCGGCTCTGGCGGCGCGAAGCGAGCCTAACACGTTAGTATGAAATTCGTGCTCCATCTGCGCATCGCTCGCTTCTTCGACCGCGCCGTATAATCCGTACGCCGCGTTATTGACGAACACGTCGACCGTGCCAAGCTCCGTAAAAGCCCGCGTGACCACTTCTTCGATCTGCGCCGCGTTCGTCAGATCCAGATACGCCGACCATAGCCGATCTCCGTACGTATTTTTCAACTCGTCCAAGACTCCGGCTTTGCGCACCGTAGCCGCGACCCGGTCGCCCCGCTCCAGCAATTTGCGTGTCAGATGAATAGCCAAGCCGCCCGAAGCGCCCGTAATGAACCATGTTTGCATCTGTATCATCCTCCCGTAATTGAATTCCTGCCCAGCATAACCGCTGCATCGAAAAGCTAACCAGAGCAGGATGATACGGGTAACGACGTTAATAGGCTGAGTCGCGGTACGTTGTCGGATTTGGATCAATATCCACGGAATCCCTTGTCTGTAGGGCCGAAAAGGTATCTACATCTACATGCTGACCGTGTTCGATCACTTGAGACTCATGACTCGGCATCCCGTTTAAGCAAATCCTTGAGCTGCTGTTCGGTATCCGTGCCGGGCGCAGGAACGAGAATCGACCAGACCAGGCTCGGGTCCTGATCGATCTGGGAAGCGGAATGAATGTCGAAGTCCAACCGTTTGCCGTCAGGCAGAATAAAGTGCATCGGGCAGACATGGTTTTGTTTGACCTCGAACAGATCCCAGCAGCGCCGGAACTCTTCGCTGTCTCGGCTCAACCGCTCGAATCGTTCCATATATCGCGGATTATGCTTGTTTCGCTCGAAATTTGTGCGCACCCAAGCCGCCGTATAACGGGCAAACTGCTCCCAATTCAGCAGCCGTTCCCGAAACGCCGGATTCAAAAACACCATATCCAGTACGTGCCGATCCTGCTCGGAAGCGTGGCCGAAGTCCGCCATTAACAGCTCGGCAGAGCGATTCCATGCGAGTACGTCCGTGCTGTCGTTCGTAATAAAGCACGGGTAAGTGAGTTGGTTGGTCAATGCCTGCAATAACGGAATATCGGTTCTGGCATCCGCTACATGCGTAGGAGCCAGCGAAGATTCAGCCAATGAAAAAAGGTAGTTCTGCTCCGAATCGCCAAGTTTCAGCGCGCGACCGATGTTGAGCAGAATCTCTTGAGACGGATTGAGGTCTTTCCCCTGTTCCAACCAAGTGTAGTAAGTAACGCTCATATTCGCCAAGTACGCGACCTCTTCCCGACGAAGCCCCGGCGTACGCCGACGTCCCGGAAGCGGATCGATGCCGGAATCTTCGGGCTGAAGCCGCTGACGGCGCGATTTGATAAATTCGCCGAGCGCGGAGGATGAACGGTTGTTTGTCATGAAGAACCCGCCTTTTCGCAGAGTATATCTATAGTTTAGGTCAAAACGGACACGCGCACAAAAAACGCCCGATGCGAGGGTGGGGTGGTCGCATCGGGCGTTCTTGTTTTGCGGGATCAACCTCAATAAATGCTGCCAATCGATCTTATTTGACTTCGATCGGCAGGATGTGCATTTCGCCGTCTTCTTCAATCGGCAGAATCGTGATCGGCTGCTTCAGTTGGTTCATGTAATCGATCGCGTTGTACAGCATAACGGCTGCTTCGGCACGCGTGATTTCTTCTTGCGGGTGGAACTTTTTGTCGGCATCCAGTTGTACGATTTCCAGCGCGATCGCCAGTTGAGTGGAGCCGAGCGACATAATGTCGAACTGGTCTTCGTCCGCGATTTCCGGTACGAGGATGTTGATCATCGGCAGGTTGCCTGCTGTTTTGAGCGTGTCCATCAGGTAGTCGACATAGGCTTCGCGTGTGATTTTTGCTGTTGGATCGACATCTGTCGGGATGCTTGCGCCGCTTTGTGCCGCATCAAGGAAAGCTGCCGCGTACCAAGCATCGTTCTTCACGGCGGGGAACAGGTCATGAGCCGTCTGCGATGCGTCCACGTCCGGCAGTTCAAGCGATGCCAGGCCGAGACCGTTCGAGATGAACTGAACCGCTTGAGCTTGCGTCACCAACGAATTCGGAGCGAACGAGCTTGCGCTCACGCCCTTGATAATGCCTTGTTCTTGCAGCGATTGGATTTTTTCTTGTCCGGCTACATTCTTCAGATCCTTAAACGTCGTAGGTGCGGCAGCAAAGATCGAACCGCCGAGCGAAGCAGTCAGGATCGAGACGGACATCAGGGAAGCGGCGAATTTCTTTTTCATGGATAAAACCTCCTATGGGATCAGTAGATTAACATCGTTATGTTCTCGTTCTTGCCTACCCAGACGAACCGTTTTCGGCAAAGGTTGCGAAGATCTGAGATTTACCTAAAAATTAATTAAAGGAATGATTTTAGAGCATGATAGGCCTTTTGCGCGCAGAGTGGTTATTCACTTCGCCTTCCTCTAATATGAACATAGAAGCGTGTCTACATTCCGATTTCCATATCAAAAGGAGGATTTCCCCATGACCTCGAATCTCCCAACCGATCAACCGGAACTTGCACCCGACAAGCAAGCCAAAGTTGACGCTTACCGCATTCTCAACCGCTATGCCGTCAAAGGACAGACGGTGTTCGCGGGGTCTTCGTTGATGGAATTTTTCCCGATTCACGAGCTTCAACAGACATCCGGCAAGCCGTTTACCGTATACAATCGCGGCGTCGCCGGATTCGTGACACGGGAGCTGCTGGCTTCGCTCGATGCCTGTATTTTGGAACTTGCGCCGTCGCGTTTGTTTATCAATATCGGAACGAACGATCTTGGCGAACCGGATTATACGATTGACGGTCTGATCGAGCGTTATGAGGAGATTCTTCGACGGGTACAGGAGCATTTGCCCGATTGTCGTATTGTGTTGCTGAAATACTACCCGGTCAATGCGGAAGCGAAGTTTCCCGGCGTTGATCCTGCGGGCGCTGCCGAGTTTTTCTCGCTCCGAAACAACGGAACGCTCGCCCAAGCCAACGAAGCGGTTCAGCAACTCGCCGAACGGCTTGGGCTGGAATATATCGACGCGAACCAAGGGCTGACGGATGAACATGGAAACTTGAACGAAGCCTATACGATGGACGGCATCCACATGTTCGCGAACGGATATAAGATCGTCTGGGATAACTTGCAGCGTTACGTGTGAAAAAGCGAATAAATCACACGTTGATCAAGCACGAACTCTTTGAAAAGGGTTCGTGCTTTTTTTATGCCCAAACGCGAGAATGAACTGACTGTGGTAAGTTTATTTTCGTTTTAAAAACATTTTTGACATAAAATAATCTTTACAAACTGACTACGGTCAGATAAAATTCGTCTCATATCAAATTTAAGTATCAACGGAGGTAGAGATGAGTACGAAAGTGTTGACGGCCCCGGCGGCCCGGCTGTGGAGCCGATCTTTTATTTTCATTATGGTCGCGAACGCGCTGCTCTTCATGGTGTTCGAGATGATGCTGCCGACGCTGCCGCTGTTCGTGTCGAAGCTGGGCGGAGGCGCGTCGCAAGTCGGACTGGTGACCGGAATTTTCATGTTTTCCGCGATTCTGATCCGTCCGTTCACGGCCAAGCTTGCTGCGAAGTTCGATAAGAAATACCTGCTGCTGACCGGACTTGCGATCTGCGCGTTGATGACGGGGGCTTATTACCTCTCGACGAGCATCGGGATGATTCTGGTATTCCGCGTGCTGCACGGTCTGGGTTTCGGCTTGGCGACCACGTATTTCGCGACGCTGGCAACGGCGAGCATTCCGAAAGAACGCCGCGGCGAGGGATTAGGCTACTTCGGCGTAGGCGAGACGGTCGCGGTGTCGGTCGGCCCGCTGATCGGTACTGCCATTCTGATGCGTTACGACTTCGGTAATCTATTTTTCGGCGGCGCGTTCATTTTGCTGCTCGCCGTGCTGATGACCGCATTCATTTCGCGCAAACCGCAGGCCGATGCCGAGTCGGAAGCCGTGCATGGAGAGGCCAAGGTCAAACTGATCGAGCGCAAAGTGTTGTTCCCTTCGCTGCTCATTTTGCTGGTCGGTATTGCGGCGGGTTCGATCATGTCGTTTATTGCGTTGTACGCCGCGGAAAAAGGATTCGGAGCAGTAGCCTGGTTCTTCTTCATCGTGGCGGCGGCAAGCTTCGCGGTTCGTCTGGTCTCGGGTAAAATGTTCGATCGCTTCGGTCCGGGTTCGGTGCTCGTTCCATCGGCGTTCTTCATGATCGCGGGTATCGGATTGCTTACGCTGGCCGGAAACGAGGCGATGTTCCTGCTATCCGCCGTGCTGTACGGACTCGGCTTCGGCGCGGTATTCCCGGCGATCCAGACATGGTGCGTCAATCTGGTCGGCGAACATGAGCATGAGAACGCGATGGCTTCGTTTTTCAACTTCTTCGATCTCGGGATCGGCGGCGGCGCGATGATTCTCGGCCTGATCGCTTCGGCATTTTCCTACGAATTGGTGTATGATGTGGCTATCGCGGTCATGGTCGTTTATCTGCTGTTGTATGCGGGATATGCGATTCGCAACCGGAAAAAGAGGGTCTGATCCGGCCCGTCGGAGGGTTGTCATTGAGCAGGGAAAAAATCAAAGAAGCGGCAATCGCGCAGTTCAACCTTCACGGTTACGAGGGCACGAAGATGTCGCAGATCGCCGAAGAAGCGGGCATTCGCAAGCAATCGATGGCGTACCATTTTGCAAGTAAAAAGGAACTGTTGACGGAGCTGTACGGGGAAGTCGTGGAAGAAGAGATCGCGTTCGTGCGCGGCTTCTTCGGCGAGACGTCGAACAAGACTTGGGAAGAGCGGCTGCACGGCTATATGATCGAGCATAAGAACCGTTACCTCACGCGCCCTGGCATGCACCTGATGTTCGTGTTTTCTTTTACCACGCCGCTTGAAGTTCGGGATTTCGTATTATTCGAATACCGTCGCTACCTGTCCGTGCTGAAAGCGGAGCTGACGGCATTGTTTGATCAGGCAGAAGTCGGCCATCTGACTCCGGAAGAGTGCATGGTGGCCTGCATGACGATGATGGACGGGCTGGATATTCAGTTGGTCTATGAGACGCGCCAAGCTTACGATCAGACGTTGGCGATCGCGTGGAAAGTCTTTTTGACCGGGATCGGACATGCGCCGGGAAAACCTTGAAATCTTGACGTCATCCGCGGAAACGGCGACCTTCGAATCGAAGGCTGCCGTTTTTTCGTATTCGGAAGGATGTTTCAATTGTACGGCATCGGTCTTTCTATATACAGGTAAGAGTACGCGAAAAGGAGGAATTCCCATGTTCGTCATTGTCGCGATCACACTGCTGCTGCTCGCCGCGCTGTGCGCGAAATTCGTTCGCATGCCCGCCGTGCCGACCGCCGACGGAGCCGCCGTCATGGCGTTCGCGATCTTCACGCAGGGCGCGTTGGTTCATTTTGCGGGAAAAGGATCGGCTTGGACGATCGGCTTCGCCGTCTTCACGCTGCTGCTCTGGCTGTTCCTGCTGACGTGTTATCTGCGTTCGGTGCTGGACGGCAGCTTCAAAAGCCGCCATTGGGACGATCCCGTCGGGCGCTTCGCGATCGGGACATGGGTAGCCGGTACGGGAGCGGCGTTGACGGCGGCCCATCTGAATATTCCGCAGCTGCATCCGGTGCTGGTGGCGCTCGGCATCTTGAACGTCGGGCTGTTGATCTTCTACCTGTTCGGGGCGTCGCTGGCGGCGGGGGAAATCGCGGGCCTGCGGTTGACGGGGAAATTGCACGGCGTGATTTTGCTGACGACCGTCGCGCTGCAATCCGTCTGCCTGATGCTGCACGAGCTGTTCGGGGCGAAGGAATACATGGTCTACCGCGTGCTGATCCTGCTGGGTATCCTATTCTATCTCGCGGGCGCGGCGCTGCTGTTCCTGCGTTATCGCCGCCGCGATTGGAATCTGGCGGACGATTGGCCGGAAAGCAACTGTATTCTGTACGGCGCCGTCGCCATCACGGGAGCGGCCGCGCTTAAGTCGTCGGTGTTCCCGGCAGGCGTGTTGATCGGCATCTGGATGTTCGCGCTGCTGGTTCTGCTGCTCGTCGAAGGGACGGAAATCGTGCGAGCCTTCCTGCGCGCGCTTCGGTACGGCTTGCGCAAAGGACTCGGCGCGTATGCTCCGGCGCAGTGGTCGAGACTGTTCACGCTGGGGATGTTCTACTTCTTCGGCCGGGAGGCCGCGAAGGTGTTCGACGACCATGCACCCGAATGGATGAATGTCCTTCATAAATGGACGTTGTATACTGGCGCGTGGATGATCGTTTTTCTTTTTGTCGCTCAGTTGTTGGTTTGGATAGCTCATTTGTTTTATCATTCGTCCACTGGTAGAAAACATTCTTCTTAAAAATTTTCGTATAAATATACAAAATCCGCTGCAGACGGAGTATGATAGGAGCAACGGATTTTGACTTATACAGAAAATGGAGAGATCAACCATGACCCGATTCGAATGTGATTATACCCAAGGCGCGCACCCGCGCATTTTGCAACGTTTGCTGGAAACGAATATGGAACAGACCAGCGGCTACGGCACGGACGAGCACTGCGAGCGCGCACGCGATCTGATCCGTCAGGCTTGCGCGGCAGAACGCGCAGACGTACATTTCCTCGTTGGCGGCACGCAGACGAATACGACCGTGATCGCCGCGCTGCTTCGTCCGCATCAAGGCGTGCTCTCGGCCGACACCGGACATATCGCGGGACACGAGACCGGCGCGATCGAATCGACGGGACATAAAGTGCTGACGCTCCCGCATCAAAACGGCAAGATCACGGCGCAGCAGGTGCGGGAAGCTTATGAAAATCATCTAAGCGACGGAGCGAAAGAACATCTGGTGCAGCCCGGCATGGTCTACATCTCGCAATCGACGGAAAACGGAACGATCTACAATCTGGCGGAACTCGAAGCGCTCAGCGCCGTTTGCCGAGAGTACGCTCTGCCCCTGTTCGTCGACGGCGCGCGTCTCGGTTACGCGCTGGCCGCTGAAGGCAGTGACGTTACCCTGGCCGACTTGGCGCGCCTGACCGACGTCTTCTACATCGGCGGCACCAAGCTCGGTGCGCTGATGGGCGAAGCCGTTGTAATCATGAACGAAGAGCTCAAGCGCGATTTCCGTTATCTGATCAAGCAGCGCGGCGGTCTGTTGGCAAAAGGACGCCTGCTCGGCATCCAATTCGAGACGCTGTTCGAGGACGGCCTGTACTTCGAGATTTCGCGTCACGCGGTGAGCCTGGCGATGAAACTGCGCAGCGGCATTCAAGAGCTGGGCTACGGCTTCCTGCACAACTCGCCGACCAACCAACAGTTCCCGATCCTGCCGAACGAACTGCTGGAAGAGCTGAAAACCAAGCATACGTTCACGACGTGGGAAAAGGCGGACGAGCAGCATACGGCGGTTCGTTTCTGCACAAGCTGGGGAACGACGGACGAAGAGATCGACGAGCTGGTCCGCGATCTGCGCGGCGTACAGCAAAAAGTACAAATACCGGCGGATGTTTTGTGTTAATACGAAGACCGTTGCGAGTGTTTGCGAAAACGAATAACTGCATATCTCCACTTATTTTCTTAAAAAATCGGCATTTTGAGAAATAACTGCATATCTCCATTTAATTTTGTCTTTTTGGGTTCGATCGTGTACGTTTGGCTCGAATAACTGGATTTATGCACTTATTTTCGTGAATGATCCGATTTGGCGAGAATTAAATGGATTATTGTAGTTATTTCAATATAGTTAGCCTGTAGACGCGGTCGAATTCAAAGAAGCTGCCTCCAAATCCCAATCCGGGTCGGAGGCAGCTTCTTTTGTTTTACGTATTAAAGATGTTTTCCCGCTCGCAGCTTCGGTTTACAGTTCTTCCCCGTTCGATTGGATCACCTTGCGGTACCACTCGAACGAATCCTTTTTCATCCGCTGCATGGAGCCGTTGCCCTGGTTGTCGCGATCGACGTAGATCATGCCGTAGCGTTTTTTCATCTCGCCCGTCGTGAACGATACGATGTCGATAATGCCCCACGGGGTGTAGCCCATCAGGTCGACGCCGTCGTAGAGCACTGCTTGCTTCACGGCTTCGATATGCGAACGCAGATAGTCGATCCGCTGAGGATCGTGGATCGAGCCGTCTTGTTCGACGGTGTCGACCGCGCCGAAGCCGTTCTCCACGATGAACAGCGGAATCTGGTAACGGTCGTAGAAACGGTTCAGCGTATAGCGCAAGCCCGTCGGATCGATTGCCCAGCCCCAGTCGCTCGATTGGATAAACGGATTGTCGACGCTGTGCGGAAGGCGGCCGTTGTTGATGTCGCGGCTGCCGTCGGCGGAAGCGTCGCTTTTCACCGTTGTAGACATGTAATAGCTGAAGCCCAGATAGTCGACGGTACCCCGCTTGAGGATCTCGGCGTCGCCGTCTTCGAACGGAATCGTGATGCCTTCGCGTTCAAACTCTTTGAGCGCGTAGCTTGGATAATAACCGCGCACTTGCACATCAGGGAAGAAGTAACGCTCGCGCATCGATTCTTCGGCCAGCATCACGTCGTCCGGATTCGAGGAAAACGGATAGATCGGCACATGCGACGCCATTGCGCCGATCAGGAAGTCCGGGTTGATGGCTTTGCCTTTGATCACGGACAAGGCACTGGCGAGCAGTTCATGGTGACCCGCCCGGTACATCACTTCGCGGGCGTTCTCGCCTTCCTCGACGATCACGCCGGAATTGGTCCACAGGAACAGCGGATTGCGGACGTCCATCTTGTTGTTGATCTCGTTGAACGTCATCCAGTATTTGACCTTATCCTTGTAGCGATCGAAGCATACTTCGGCGAATTTGACGAAGAAGTCCACGACTTTGCGGCTGCGGAAACCGCCGTATTCGCGCGCCAGGTGCAGCGGCATTTCGAAATGGGACAAGGTGATGACCGGCTGGATGCCGTGCTTGAGCAACTCGTCGAACAGGTCGTCGTAGAATTGCAATCCGGCTTCGTTCGGCTGCTCTTCGTCGCCGTTCGGGAAGATGCGGCTCCAGCCGATCGAGGTGCGGAGCGCTTTGAGGCCCATCTCGGCGAATAGAGCCACGTCTTCTTTGTAGCGATGGTAAAAGTCGATCGCTTCGTGGTTGGGATAGAACTCGCTCTCTTCGACGCTATCAGTGATCCGGCGCGGCACGCCGTGTTCGCCTGCCGTCAGCACATCGACGACGCTTGGGCCTTTGCCGCCGGCGTTCCAGCCGCCTTCGAATTGATGGGCAGCGAGCGCGCCGCCCCACAGGAAACCTTCGGGCATTTGGTTTTTCGCGTTGCGTTCAGTAGCAGTCATAGATGAAAATCCTCCTTATTTAACGACCGTCAGCAGCTTGGTGCTCAGCGTGCTTGAGGTCAAGTTTTCGATAACGACGTCTTTATAGTCGAAAGCATTGGTAACCAAGACCGGAGTAATCGTCGGCATGCCGGCTTTTTGGATGGCTTCCCGGTCGAACTCCAGCAGGAGATCGCCTTTTTTGAAAGATTGGCCTTCTTCGGCATGCAGCGTGAACGGTTGGCCTTTGAGCTTCACGGTGTCCATCCCGACATGCACGAACAGCTCGACGCCGCCGTCGGAGCGCAGCCCGATCGCGTGTCGGCTCGGCGTCGTCGTAGCGACGATACCGTCGAACGGCGCATACAATTTGCCTTCTTCCGGTTCAATTGCGATACCGGGGCCCATCGCTCCCGTGCTGAACGCTTCGTCCGGCACTTCGGACAGCGGAAGCACGCGGCCTTTCAGTGGAGACAGCACCGCTTCATCTTCGAGCGGCAGCGTTCCTTGAGTTGCTGATATGTCAGGCGAACCCTGCATATCCACGATTTGCGGAGCCGTAGCTGCGGTTACCCCGCCGCGTGCGGCTGCTTGTCCCGTCTCGGCGTCTCCGCCCGCGAACGCAGCCGCTTTTTCTGTCGCGTCTTCGCCGTAGCCGAAGAACATAATCATGAGAACCGGAAGCACCAGCGAGATGGCACAGCCGATCAGGATACCCCAGACCGACGTCGGATAAGCTTCGTTAATGCCGTTGACGATGGTCAATGGACCCGGCAGTCCGGCATACGCGAAGTAATACGGAGTGAAAAAGCTGGCGACGATCGAGCCGATCGCACCGGATAGACAGCCGTAGATCATCGGTTTCTTGAACTTGAGCGTGATCCCGTAGATCGCAGGCTCGGTAATGCCGAAGATGCCGGTAATGCCAGCGGATACGCCGACTTTACGCGTCTCCTGCGAACGGGTCTTGATAATAACGCCGAGCACGGCACCGATCTGAGCCACGATAGCGATCGTTTGATACGCCTGGAACGAATCGCGTCCGTACTGCTCGAAGTTGGCGAGTACCATCGGCGTGACGCCCCAATGAACGCCGAAGATGACGATGACCTGCCAGAAGCCGCCGACGATCGCTCCGGCAAGCGCAGGCACGTTTTCAGCCAGGAAGTTGTAGCCGTTCGCGATTCCGTTGGCGCCCCATGTGGACAACGGACCGATCAGTGCGATGGTCAGCGGCACCATGATGACGAGGCACAGGAACGGCACGAACAGCGGACGGATGACTTCGTGCATGATTTTGTTCAGGAACTTTTCCAAGTAAGACAAGATCCAGACCAGGAACAGCGGCGGCAGCACGGACGAGGTGTAAGTCGTCTCGGTCAGCGCGATCCCGATAAAGCGGAAATTCTCGCCGTCCGCGATGCGCGTCGCGATGCCCGCCCAATCCGGACTGACGAGCGCGGCGCAGCTGGCGACGGCGATGAAGGTATTGGTCTTGAAGTGCTTCGACGCCGTGATGGCGATAAAGATCGGCAGGAACGTGAACGGCGCCCAAGAGATGAAGCTGAATACTTCGTAGGTGCCGGTCTGTCCGAATGCCGGATAGATCAGGTTGGCGACGATCAGCAGGCCTTGCAGGATACCTGCGGCCGCCAGTATGTATACGAATGGAGCGAACACGGCCGACATGGTCGCAATGATGCGGTTCAGGATCGTGCCTTTCGGCGCGTCGTCTTCCGTATTCGCATCGAGGTTCGCAAGCCCCGCGAACGCCTCGTACACTTCGCCGACATGCTGGCCGATGACGACCTGGAATTGTCCGCCGTTTTCCACGACCGTAATGACGCCGGGCATGGCTGTTACTTTCTGTTTCGCTTCGGCCCCTGATTCCTTGAGCACCAATCGGAGCCTTGTCGCACATCGTGTAGCGCTTACAATATTGTCGCTCCCGCCGACGGCGTCCAGTATGTCTTTTGCCAATTTCGGATAATCTCTTACGCTAGCTGCCAAAGAAATCCCTCCCGTCGATCAGAAACGATCGATATACAGATTTTAATAATTGTACCGGTATAATTTAATAATAACCAAACAAAATAAAATTGAATAGACAATTAAATAAAAAGAGTCAAATTATTTTTCTGTACCGTTTTCGGAAAAAGAGTGTGCTATAATTTCGGTAAAATCGGGGAGCGCCCCAACGAAAAGGACGATAAACCCATGCTCAAATACCAGCAGATCGCGGACGAAATCGAACAGTACATCGAAGAACGGGAATTGCAGCAGGGACACAAGCTCCCGGTGCTTGAAGAATGGATCGCGCGTTTCGAGGCCAGCAAAAGTACGCTCACCAAAGCTTTGGAGCTGCTGGAACGCAAAGGCGTCATTTTCCAAGTTCGGGGCAGCGGGATTTTTGTCAGACGGCACAAGCGCAAGGGCTATATCAGTCTGACGTCCAACCAAGGTTTCAAAAAAGACCTGGAAGACTTCAAAGTCAGTTCGAAGGTGTTGGAGCTGGATATCCGCAAGCCGACGGGGGAAGCGGCATCCAACCTCAATCTCACGACCGAAGACGACGTCTATTACGTGAAGCGCGTTCGTTACATCTTCGAGCAGACGCTGTGCTTGGAAGAGTCGTATTTCAGCAAATCGATCGTGACCTATCTGAACCGCGAGATCGCCGAAGATTCCGTGTTCCAGTACGTGAAGGAAGGATTGGGTCTCAAGGTCGGGTTCTCGGATCAATACATGCACGTCGACAAGCTGAACGCGGAAGAAGCCGGATATTTAGGGTTGAAAAAAAATGATCCCAAGTTCGTCATGGAGAGCATCTTCTATCTGACCAACGGGCAGCCGTTCGACTTCTCGAGAGTAACGTACAACTATATTCAGTCGCAGTTTTTTATTCAGGCGGGGGATCAGGGGTATTGAATAAGCAAGAATCAGAAGGCTGCCTTTGCAAAAGGGTAGTCTTTTTTAAAAATAATACTGGAACAATCATTCCGAAAAGAGTATGATGGGTTCACGAACGAAAAAGAAAGGAGACATGACGATGGCGAGGACCAAAGAATTCGACCGGGCGCAGGTGCTCCATAAGGCGATGCTGCTGTTCTGGGAAAAAGGGTACGACGGCACAAGCATGGCCGATCTGCTGGAGACGATGGGCATCAGCCGATCCAGCATGTACGAGACGTTCACGGACAAGCATTCCTTGTATCTGGAAGCGGCGCAGCTGTACAGGCGAACCAGTCAGGAGAAGCGGAAATTCCTGCTGGAAGCGGAGTCGGCCAAGGAAGGCATCCGGCAGTATTTCGAGCGTCATATCGACGGATCGTTCCGCGAAGACACGCCGATGGGCTGTCTGGTGACGAACACGATCGTGAACGTCGATTCGCCGGGAGACGAGATCAATGTTCTGATGCGGGCGCATTTCGACGAACTCCGGGTGGCTTTTCTGGAACTGCTGAGACGCGGACAGGAATCGGGCGAAATCGCGGCGGATCGCAATGTCGAAGATTTGGCGTACATGCTGCTCACGATCAATCACGGGATCAACGTTGCGGCCAAGCTGAACAACAGCCGGGAACGGGCGGAAAGCATGATCGAGATGGTCTTGGGCATGCTGTAAAAAAAGAAAATAGGAGCACGAAGCCTATTTTTTTAATCATTACGGAACGATCGTTCCGAAATATGAAGGAGAGTGAGTGAAAATGACAAGCACAACGAACGTGAAAGTAAGCTCGAATCCGGGATCTCGAAACGAAAAAGAAATCCCCGGCTGGTTATTGCTGTTCTTGGCTGCGGCTTGCGGGATCATCGTCGCTAACCTGTATTACGCCCAGCCGTTGGTGGAGCCTATCCGCCAAGCGATCGGCCTGTCCGCAGGTTCGGCCGGCCTGATCGTGACGCTGACGCAGATCGGCTACGCGGCCGGGTTGCTGCTGCTCGTGCCGCTCGGCGACATTTTGGAAAACCGGAAGCTGGTGTCGGTACTGCTGCTCTTCACCGTCGCGGCGCTGGCATTATCGGCCGTCGCCGGAAGCGCCCCGCTGTTCCTGTTGGCCGCGCTGCTGATCGGGCTTGGCTCCGTTGCTGCGCAGATTCTTGTTCCTTACGCGTCGCATTTGGCTTCGGAAGAGTCGCGAGGTCGGGTTGTCGGTAACGTTATGAGTGGTCTGCTGCTCGGCATCATGCTGGCGCGTCCATTGTCCAGTCTGCTCGCCGGTTGGTTCGGCTGGCGCTCTATTTTCTTCGTGTCGGCGGGTCTGATCTTGCTGTTGGCCCTCGTCCTGCTGCGTGCCCTACCGAAGCGGCATCCGCAGTCCGGCATGACGTATCCGCAGCTGCTTGGGTCGATGCGCCGTCTGCTGACTTCGACTCCGATCCTGCGCCGCCGCGCCGTGTATCATGCCCTGTTGTTCGCGTCATTCAGCTTGTTCTGGACGACGGCTCCTCTGCTGCTTGCAAGTCCCGCTTTCGGCTTCTCGCAAACGGGCATTGCGATCTTCGCGCTCGTCGGCGTAGCGGGTGCGGCGGCGGCTCCGGTTGCCGGACGTCTGGCTGACCGGGGATGGAGTTACGTCGCGACGGGATTGGCTCTGGCTCTGGTTGCGGCTTCCGCGTTCCTGCCGATGTTCGTCCACCACCGCTCGATCTTCACCGTCGGCCTGCTGGTTACCGCCGCCGTGCTGCTCGATCTTGGCGTCTCCGCCAATCTGGTGCTGAGCCAGCGGGCGATCTTCTCGCTCGGCGTTGAAGCGCGCAGCCGCCTGAACGGTCTGTTCATGGCGATCTTCTTCGTGGGCGGCGCGGCCGGTTCGGCGGTCGGAGGCTGGGCGTTCGCTTCGGGCGGCTGGCAGGTGGCGATGATGATCGGCGCTGCGCTTCCGTTGCTGGCGCTGGCTTATTTCGCCACGGAAGGCAGCAATCCATAAGTTGCTTGCATTTAAAAGTCATTAAAAATTTCAAATGGTTATTTATATTTTTTTGATCCTCGAGTCTTCATTACGATAAGACCCGATATGAAGATCAAGCTAGCTACCAATAACCAAGACAATGAGGAAAATTTGGATTCTACTATTTGTGCAGAAAAATCGCCTGAGCCGGATTTGGAAGAGTTATCATTGTTATTCTGGTATTCTAGTTTGATTTGTTCTCCGATATTTTTTACAGAAAGTTCGCTATTTCTTCTCATACTTAATGTCGAATTGTTTTTAATAGGTATGAAGCGATCGATCCCGTCCGTCACTGCAACCATTCTAAATGATTCATCATATACCAAGAAATCTGAATGTTTAGAAGCCTTAGCGTTAAATAAATTACTATTGCTTTTAATTTCTTGTGCGAATGTGAGATCACTTTTAATAGTGGATACTTTCCAACTACCTTCTTGTTGTTCTGCAAAAACGATTCCAGCAGATTTAGAGCCTACTTCAATAGGGAAAATATATCCTGAAAAAGAAAACATGTCTGAATTTAAATTGTTAAGAAAATCTTTTGAAACTACGTAATAAGGATAACCCTCTCCAAGAACGGCATTCGTGACTTCATCGTCTTCAGATAATCCAAAATGTTCTTTGTCATTATCCAATGAAATCATGTAAGTTTTAAAATCATCCTCAACCTGTGTTTTAACTTCGTTCGGAATATCGGTATTGGCAGAAGCAAGCGAAGCCAAAGAAAATAAACTTATAACCAGTCCCCAAAATACGACTATTTTTCTCATATTTCATGTCCTCCTTTAATCCTGATTGTCACTCCCCGTGCCTGAACCTCCGATATTCCTTCGGCGTGCGCCCTTGAATCTTTTTAAAAGACTGCACGAAATGGTTCACATGGTTGAATCCCGTCTTGCCCGCGATTTCCGTGATGGTTCGATCCGTCGACGTCAGCAGTTCGATGCCTTTTTTGATGCGGTACTTGATGAGGTAGTCGTAAGGCGTCGTGCGGATCGTTTTTTTGAAACTGCGGGTGCATTCCGAGATGCTCAAATGCGCGGCGTCGGCGATTTCCTGCAACGTGATCGGACTGGCGTAGTGCTGATGGATAAAGCTAAGCATGAGCTGCAACCGCTCTTGCTGCCGCTTTTCGTGCTTGGGCGTTTCTTCGGGCGAGAGCGTGAGGTTGGAGATTAACAGGAACCATAGCTGCGCCGTTTTGATCGACACTTCGTATTCCCAGCCCCAGCTTTTGGCCGAATCGAAAATCTTTCTCATGTCTTGCAGCATGTCCAGTACGCGTTTCTCCCATTCGGCTTCTCCTTTGATGAAAAAGGCAACAAGGGAGGAACGCGTATAAGGGAGAACATAGTTGGCTTCCATCGTGCTGTCCGAATGGAACGCGAGCAGCTTTTCCGGGAAATTGAAGCTGAGATATTCGCCGCCGCGCGTCAATTGCGTCGCGATATGCAGCATGCCCCGGTTGATTAGAATCGCTTGACCCTGTTCTAACTTGTGGTCGATCCCGTTCACCTGGATGACTAGGCTGCCGCTCGTGACCCAAGTGATTTGCAGCTCTTCGTGCCAATGCAGATCGTTGAAGCCGCGGCCTTCGGGAATGCTTTTGTCGAGCGTGTGGGTGTAGAGGATGCAGGGGAAGGAGAGGTCGGGGAAAGAGATGGTTTCGTGTAAAGGTTTGGCCATGGGGGTGCTCCTTTCGGTGACGATATATCGATATCATCATAACAGAGTCGACTTTTTTAAGAGTAGAGTTCGTTTCAAGACTTAGTAGCTTGACCAACCTTAATCATAGGTTTACGTTCGGCTGAAACGCACACGCTTTAGGTGCGTTTCAGCCGGGCGTAACCTTACACTTAGTAGCTTGACCAACCTTAATCATAGGTTTACGTTCGGCTGAAACGCACACGCTTTAGGTGCGTTTCAGCCGGGCGTAACCTTACATTTAACTTGGTCAAGCTACTAGGTGCATTTCAAGACTCAGATGCGTTTCAAGAGTCGCTTAGCGCGGATGTATGTGATCTTCTTGCCCGGAGGGGTCGAAGATCACATGAATCATAGAATCTCACATGAAAACGCAACCAATTATCCGGGTAGTTTGCCGGAGCGCATCTATTTTAAAATAGAGAGAAGAAAGCGTATTCTAAGGAGGATCTCCATGTCTGTCGAAACCAACTATCCGTTTCAAAATACATCGCTTCCGCTCGAGGAGCGCGTAACCGATCTTGTCTCCCGCTTCACGCTGGAGGAGAAAGTCGATCTGATGATCCAATACCAGACCGCCGTCGAGCGTCTGGGCGTTAAACCTTACAAGCACGGCACCGAAGCCGCTCACGGCATGGCTTGGCTGGGCGAAGCAACGGGCTATCCGCAGCCGATCGGCTTGTCGAACATTTGGGACGAAGAGCTGCTGGAGCGCATCGGCAGCGCGATCGGCGACGAAGCCCGCGGCTTTTACAAACGCAATCCCGAAATCAACGGCTTGACGCTGTGGGCGCCGACCGTCGACATGGAGCGCGATCCGCGTTGGGGACGTACGGAAGAAGCTTACGGCGAAGACCCGATTCTGGCCGGTAAACTCTCCTCCGCACTGGTAAAAGGCATCCAAGGCGATCATCCGACGTATCTGAAAGCGGTTGCCACCTTGAAGCATTTTATCGGCAACAATAACGAAGTAGGCCGCGGCGACGCTTCGGTCAGCATCGATCCGCGCAATATGCGCGAATACTACCTCAAAGCGTTCGAAATACCGTTCAAAGAAGGCGGCGCTCAGTCGATGATGACGTCGTACAACGCGGTCAACGGCGTACCGGCCAACCTGAACCCGGACGTAAACGGCATCGTCAAAGAAGAATGGGGCATGGACGGTTTTGTCGTTAGCGACGCGTTCGACGTATCCGGCACCGTGCGCGATCACGGCTACCTGGAGTCCCATACCGAAGCGGTCGCCCGTTCCGTCAAAGAAGGCGGTATCGACAGCCTCACCGACGACGGCGAACTGATGAAATCTTCGCTGCGCGAAGCGCTGCAAGACGGACAGATCACGGAAGCCGACCTTGATGTAGCACTGCGCAACACGTTCCGCGTGCGTTTCCGTTTGGGCGAGTTCGATCCCGAAGAAGGCAACCCGTACGCGGCGATCGACGAATCCGTCATTATGAAAAAAGAACACGCCGAGCTGGCCCGCGAAGCTGCGCGGAAAGCCGTCGTGCTGCTCAAAAACGATAAAAAACTGCTGCCGCTGCAAGCGGACAAGCTGAGTAAAATCGCCGTAATCGGACCGCTGGGCGGAACCGTGTATCGCGACTGGTACAGCGGCGAGCTTCCATACGCGATCACGCCGCTGGCGGGTATTCAGGAAAAGCTGGAGAGTGCGGGCAAAGGCGGCCAAGCGACATTTGCGGGCGGCACGGATCGTATCAAACTCAAGTCGAAAAAGAACGGCAAATACGTAGCGCTCCAGCAAAAAGAAGAATCGCCTTTGGCGGCATCCGCCGATTCGGCCGAACAGGCTTCCGTATTCGAACTGACCGATTGGGGTTGGGACAACGCGACGCTGATTGCCGAAGAAAACGGTCTCTATCTGACAACGGACGACCGGATCGTTAAGGCATCGGCTAATCGCATCTGGGAATGGTTCACGAAAGAAGTCTTCTTGGCCCGTCCGGAGAACGGCGACGCTTCGGGAGAAAACAATTCGGTCACTTTCTCGACGTGGAAAGACACGCCGGTCACGGTTGGGGAAAACGGAGAGCTGCTGTCCGGTGATGGCCGCGCGGAAGAAACATCGAACGAGATCGACGCAGGCGGCACATCGGCGCTCGACAACTCGGCGGCTGAAGCTCTTCAAGCAGACGTATTCGAAGTGGAAAAGGTAACCGACAAATACGAAGCGGCTCGCGAAGCAGCCCGTAACGCGGAAGTCGCGGTCGTATTCGTCGGCAACCACCCGCTGATTAACGGCAAAGAAACCGTCGACCGTCCGGACATCACGCTGCCGGAATCGCAAGAGCAGCTGATTAAGGAAGTGCTGGCGGTTAACCCGAATACGGTTGTCGTGGTCATCGGCAGCTATCCGTATGCGCTGAACTGGGTCAACGACAACGTACCGTCCGTGCTCTATTCGACGCATGCCGGCCAAGAGGTGGGCCGTGCCGTTGCAGACGTTTTGTTCGGCGAAGAAAACCCGGCCGGACGCGTCAGCATGACCTGGTACAAATCCGTCGATCAACTGCCGGAGTTCATGGATTACGATATCATCCAAGGAAACCGCACTTACCGTTACTTCGACGGCGAACCGCTGTATCCATTCGGTTACGGCCTGTCATACACCACATTCGGCTACGATGCTTTGAAGCTGGCTGTCCCAAGCGTAACGGCTGCGGAAGGCGCGAAGATCGACCTGACCGTTACCGTGACGAACACGGGCGACGCGGACGGCGAAGAAGTCGTGCAGCTCTACGGTCGCGTGGAACAATCCCGCGTGAAGCGTCCGCTCAAGCAACTTCTGGCTTTCCGTCGTATCAAGCTTGCCGCCGGACAGTCGCAAGAAGTCTCCTTCAGCGTTCCGCTGTCGGAGTTGGCCGTATGGGACGTAACCCAAGAGCGCTTCGTGATCGAAAACGCCAAGTACACGCTGTCCGTCGGTTCGTCGTCGGACAAACTGCCGCTCAGCACTGAACTGCAAGTCTCCGGCGAGACCATCCCGCCGCGCGATCTGACGCAATCGACGAAAGCCGTCAACTACGACGCTTACGAAGGCGTATTCCTCGGCGAATGCTACGAAGGCGGCAGCGCCATCGAAGTCGCGGGCGACTCCGGCTGGATTGGATTCCAGGATGCGGAGTTCGGCGCAGGCGCACAATCCGTGACGATCCGCGTTGCCAGCACGACAGGCGGCACCGTCGACGTTCGTCTCGGCAGCGCAGACGGCCAATTGGTCGGCCATGCCTCGGTAGAAAAAGGCGGCGCTCAGCAATGGGCAGATGTGCAAATCTCCTTGAACGGCGTAAGCGGCCGCCAGAACGTATACGTCATTCTGAACGGCAAAGTATCCGTAAGTTCGATCCGTTTCGCATAAAGCGGGAAAGTCCTGTACGTGAGGTGAAGCTTGAAGCCGGCGGAGGGAGAAATTCGTTCGAGACGCTGTCTCACGCAGAAAACCTTCGGTTTTCCGCGTTCAAAGGCGTCTCTCACTGAATTTCTCCCTCCGCCTTTTCGCTTCGTCTACAACCAAGACTTTCTTTAGGCAGTAAGCCGGGTTCCCTTTGGTATAGGGAACCCGGTTTTTTGCATATTGCAGTTATATGCAAGTGCGACTACGCCAAAGCATGACAAAAAGCGAAGCACGAACCTAAAGGTCCGGCACTTCGCTCATTTAAAGAAGGCTTCGCTTGGTGGTAGTTTTAGATGAATAAGGTTTTGACTTTTAGTCCTATACCTACCCCCGCAGCGCCCTCCTATCTCATATTCCCGATAATCGAAGATCTCGAATCCTGCATCTTCTTGATGAAGTTCGTCATGACGTCGAACGCTTCGTTGCGTTTGTTGCTCAACGATTGCAGGCGAAGCATGTCCATTTGCTGACTGTTGCTCGCTGCGTCGATCTGCGCTTTGCGCGCTTCTGCGGTTGCGGCGTCGCCGTTGGCTTGAGCTTCGGCCAGTTGCGAGTTCAGGATTGCGAGCTGCGCGTTACGATCTTGGACTTCTTGAATTTGCGTTTTCAGTTGTTGTTCCAGCAGGTTCGCGCGGTTCTGTTGCACGGCCATCATTGCCGTCTCCAGATCCATTGAACGAATATCGATCTGCGACAAATCGCCGATCGAACTTGCCGAAGCCGGTGCCGCGACGGCAACAGCCGCTACGGCTGCGAATGCGGAAGCCGCGAGTGCTTTTTGAATCTTTTTCATCAAAGTCCCTCTTTTCTATAGGTATCCTGCATGCTTTGCGCCTCGAAATGCTCGCTAGCTTTCGCCATCTTATATCACGATTTTAAAATAAACAATTCTATTTAAATTAAATTTGAGTTAAATATTTAGCAGATTTCACGTGCCGTCGGCACCTTATCCCTTTTTGCCCTATAATGGAACAAAGAACGCATAAACAGGGGGAGATCGCATGGAAGAAACTCATCAGGCAAAAGGCATCCGAATTGTTCGTTTCGACATCGAGCACATCCCTTACGTCAATGATATGAACGAGACGTTTCCGATCTTCGGCCGACTGGTTCCGAGTTTTCAGAATGGAGTCTGGACGCATATCGAGGAGATGTTGGACAAGGTAAGCTATATTTGCTTTCCGGACGACCGTCTGGACTGGGAATCGTATATCGGGAATGACGAGAAAGTTATTTTTCTTGCCTTTTACGGTGCAGAGTGCGTAGGTCAGGTCCGTCTTGTACGGGAGTGGACGCGTTATGCGTACATTGAAAATATCGCCGTTCGCGGCTCGCATCGCGGTCGCGGAGTAAGCACGCTGCTGATGGAGCAGGCGGAACGTTGGGCGCGCGAGCATGAACTGTTGGGCCTGTCGCTCGAAGCGCAGGATGATAACCTCGCGGCATGCCGGTTCTATCTCAAGCAAGGTATGGTACTCGGCGGAGTAGATACGCTTAAGCAGGCGGCTAATCCGGAGATTGATAGCACGTTATATTTTTATAAAATTTTTAACAACTGAAAATGAAGTGACGCTTTAAATGTGTTGTTAACTCACGTCGTTGATCTTATAATATAAATATATTTCAAAATATAACGTACAAACGGAGGTGCGATTGTGCCCGCTTTAGAAAATGATAAGTATGAAAAAAGTGTCCGGAATTTTAGATATACGCCAGCGACGTCACAAGTTCTATCCTTTCTTCAAGATCAAGTTTTGACGGTTACAGACGTGACACGAACCAAGAAGTTGACCGAAATCTTGGACATTTATGCGGAAGAAGAACCTAGTGAAGAAATCTTTGTTGTACAAAACACGAGAAATAAAAATGCGCAAGCTGTTATTGCTGACTTAGATTATTTTCAAGAGCTATTGGAGATCAGAGAAAAAGTCGAAGAAGCCAGTGATGAACTTATGTATCAAGTGGCGTTAGAGAGAAAAAATGAAAAAGCAGATATCGATCTAGCTCAAGTTATTGAGGCGAATGGACTTGATGCAAAGCGAATTTTACAACTTATCGAAGATGAGGATTTTGAATAATGTCACCTGTCGAAATGATCAACCAGATGTTAGCCGAGTTTAATGTTATCGTTAGATTCGGTACAGGGGCATTTGATGACTTGAGCCAATATCCTCGCGGCGAACAAGAAAAAATTATCGCTTTAATCGTAAAAAGAGGAATGAAAGGGCCTCTTATTAGACCCGATGGACTCGGAGAGCCTTTACACGGTGAGTTATACGGATTTACCAAAATCAAGCCTAAGAAACTTGGATTGCGAATTATCTATCGACCTGTGCAAGATGATGTAATTGTTATGGAGATTATCGCAATCGGACCCAGAGACAAGAAACAGGTCTACAATATGGCGGCAAAAAGAATCACAGAGTTTAAAGGCGAAATGAAGTAATGCCGATCTGCCTTGAATTTTCAGCACACGAAAGGACCTATTATGATCAAAGGACTGTTCGAAACCCATATCAACGTCAGTAATTACGAGAAGTCGGCGGCTTTTTACGAGCGGTTGCCCGGTTTGATCCCGCTGCACGAGGATGCTGCGCGCAAGTCGAAGTTTTACTGGATCGGACGTCCGGGCGAAGCGATGCTGGGTATTCGGGAAAATTATCCGTCGCCGCTTGTGCAGCGCCAGCATTTTGCTTTTCGCGTGGAATTGAATGATCTGGAGTCGACCCGGCGAATGCTGCATGGACAGGGCATTTCCACAACGAATTTCTTCGGAGAAAGCGATGCGCCGTTAAGCGTATTCCCGTTTATGCCGGCGGTCTCGCTCTATTTTGAAGACCCCGACGGCCATTCGATTGAGTTGCTGTCGATGCTGCCGGATGCGCCGAGACCGGAGCTTGCGATCATGCCGTGGCCGGAGTGGGAAGAAACATGCGGCAGAACGCCTGGGCCAGCAGGTCGGTAAAAGAATCACGAGGAGCCTCCTTCTATCGTGACTGCATTGAATCTGAGACTTGCGCTCGAACACAGTTAAAGTGCTGCAACCCGGATTCTTTTCCAAGATTTACTTGCTGTTCGCGATTGTTTCGTTTATCCTGCAATTAGTACAATCGTTCTAAAGGAGAAGTTCATGAGCAAACGCCATTACGACAGCGAAGAGACGCGCCGGATTATCGCGGACAAGGCGACTCAGCTATTTGCCCGAAAAGGCTTCGGCGGAACATCGATTGCCGATATTTCCAAAGAGTCGGGCTTCAGCAAAGGGCATATCTACTACCATTTTGAGAACAAAGAAAAGCTGTTCGTCGCGTTGGCTCGGGATACGATGAAGGCTTGGGGAGAGAAGTGGGAAACGATCGCGCCGAGCTATCCAACCGCGACCGAGCAGCTTCACGCCGTGGCCCAGTTCGCCATGAACAATTATAAGACGCCGCTGCTGCACGTCGGTCAGGAATTGGCAGTCAATCCGGCCACTGATCCGCAAACGCTTCAGCAATTGCAGGGGTTGGCGGAGACGCCTATGGGCATTTACGGCGGAATTCTGAGTCAGGGCGTTGTAGATGGCGAATTCGAGATCGCAGATGTGCCCGGCGCGGCTTTTCTGTTCGGGACCTGGATCGGTTCGTTATGTCCGCTGATCTTCACGATAGAGGCCGAAGCGCTAAGCGCATTGTTCCGTCAAGGCGTCGATATTTTTGTAGGAGGAATTCGTCCAAGGTGACGACTTCCTTATGTAGATTAGAACGATTGTACTAATTATTCTAATCGAGATGAGGCGAACGGATATGGAAAAGGCAGGACGTAAAGTCGCGATTGTCACAGGCGCGGCTTCCGGAATCGGAAAAGCGATTGCGAAGCAGCTTGCCGGGCGCGGCGTTGATGTCGTGATTGCGGATATCGACGAAGTACGCGGTCGGCAGACGGTTGAAGAGATTGCCCAAGCAGGCGGGGCGGCGCGTTTTCTAAAGTTGGACGTGACCGATTATGCGGAGGTCGAAGCGGCCGTGTACGAGGCGTATCATGAATACGGACGACTGGACTATATGTTCAATAACGCGGGAATTTCGTTGTATGCCGAGCTGTACGATATGACCGAAGCACATTGGCGCCGAATCGTGGACGTCAATGTGTGGGGGGTGATCAACGGCGTGCAGGCTGCCTATCCGATTATGAAAAAGCAGGGTTTCGGCCATATCGCCAACACTTCGTCCGCTACCGCACTGGGTCCGGCACCAACGGCTGCCGCTTACGCCACGACCAAACACGCCGTGTTGGGTCTGACGACTTCGCTGCATTACGAGGCGGAAGCGTTCGGCGTTAAGGTGAGTGCGCTCTGCCCTTCTTTCGTCGATACGCCTATTTTCGCGGCAAGCCAGGGCATCAACATGGATACGGCCAAAGTACAAGCGCAGATGGCGAAGCAGAAAAAGATGAGTCCCGAGCAATTTGCCGCGCTCGCTCTTCGGGATCTGGAACGCAACCGCCCGATCGTGTGCCCGATGCCGCTGCGACGCACGATGGACGTGTTTTTTGCCCTTTTCCCCGCGGCTCATCGCAGCTTGATGCGTCTGGTATGCCAAGTATCCAGGCAAGCGCGGGTCGAACCCGGTGAAGTGACCAAGAGCAGTGAACGCGCGGTATGAAGCTTAACTAGGAAAAGGAGAGATTTTGCATCTGCACAAGAGGGTTTGTCCCGTCCGTCCGGTAATGATAAAATCTAGGCGATTCATCGTGCAGTTAGAAAAACATACCAGACAACAGATAGATCGATAACGGAGGGCGAGGACTGTATGGAAAAAGAAACTCAACATCGCTTGTTCAAGACAGTGACCTATGCACAAATCCCAAAACCGACGACCCGTCCGGCTCCAGCACCGGTTGACCTGACGGACGACACGCTGGAGCTGCATAAAACCAAGATTCTGCAAAGGATGCAAGCCGCGGGTCTGGAACTGCTCGTGATTTATGCCGATCGCGAGCACGGAACGAATTTCGGCTACCTGACCGGCTACGAGCCGAGATTCGAAGAAGCGGTGCTGACCTTGCATGCGAGCGGAACAGCAAAGCTGATGCTGGGCAACGAGTCGCTGCGCATGGCTCCGTACAGCCGAATTCCTGCGGAAGTCGTGCATACCCCGCATTTTTCGCTGCCGAATCAGCCGATGGCCAACACTCGTACGCTCATCGAACTGATGGGCGATGCAGGAGTGAAGCCGGGGATGCAGGTTGGTTTAGTGGGTTGGAAGCTGTTCACGAGCGCGGTGGACGATAATACGCAGATGTTCGCCGTTCCTTCGTTTATCGCGGATGCAGTCAAAAATATTACAGGCATGCACGGACGAGTGTTAAACGCGACAGGTCTGTTCATCGATCCGGATCACGGCGCTCGCGTACGCATGAATGCCAATGAGATCGCGCATTACGAATTTGGCGCTTCTCAAGCGTCGGACCGCGTGCTGCGGCTGCTCGACAAGCTGGAGCCGGGACTGACGGAAATGGAACTGGCTCATGAATTAGCGGTATACGGCCAGCCGAACAATGTGCAGACGATCTGCGCCACGGGCGATCGATTTACGAATGCTGTCGTGGCCCCGCGTGACAAGCCTGTTCGAGCGGGAGACAAATTTTCGGCGACGCTCGGTTATCGGGGAGGCTTGACCAGCCGCTCCGGGTACGTCGTATCTTCGGCAGACGAACTGCCGCAGGAGGTTGCCGATTATATGGACGCGGTCGCGATTCCATATTACCGTGCGGCCGTAACCTGGTATGAACGTCTGGAGATTGGACTCACCGGAGGGGCGATGTACGAAGTGATCGAAGCCGTGCTGCCCAAGTCCCGCTATCATTGGCACTTGAATCCGGGCCATCTGACGGCAGGCGAGGAATGGCTGTCGTCGCCTTTTTACCCGCAGTCGGATATTCCGGTACAGAGCGGCATGCTGCTTCAGATGGACATCATTCCGTCCGTACCGGGTTACGGCGGCGCCAGCGCGGAGGACGGCGTAGCGATTGCGGACGAAAAGCTGCGCCGCGAACTAGCTGATACGTACCCGGACGTGTGGGCACGCATCGCAGAACGCCGCGCGTATATGGAAAAGGTACTGGGCATCGCGTTGAAGCCCGAAGTATTGCCCTTATCGAATCTGAACGGGTATTTCCGTCCGTTTCTTCTCAACAAGGCATTTGCGTTAAACGTAAAAGAGTAAGCGACTGTTGCATGAGCGCTGTCACATCTGCTGCGATTCAGGCGACGTCGATCTGATCGATATTGCGGAAGCTGAGGTATGCGCCGATGATGCCGATTGCGGCGAGCGCCAGCGGAATCGCGATGATCGAACTGAGCGAGAACCCGGCGTTGTTCGACGACACGATCGCGACAATAAAGATCGACGATACGATCGTGGCGGCGACCGAGCGGCGCGGTAGCCCGATTACGAGCGGCAGCAGACTCATGCCTGCGGCGCCGATTGTTTGGAGGATTACATGACCGAATTGATGCACCAGATTCGTTGCGCTGAGGTCGGAAGCCAAATCGCCGACGAAATGATTCACGGTCAGCATCAAAGCGTCCAATAGAACGTTTCCGAGCACGATCGCGACGAAGCACCATACGAATACGATCGAAAGCTTGGCGAAAATCAACTGTTTGCGGCTGACCGGATAAGCGAACAGCAGGGTCATGGTACGGTCTTTGAACTCGCTGATCACAAGCTTCGATAATAAGGCGGACGCATAAACGATGAACGTCGCGCCGACGAGCGTATTTACGGCCGATAGCATATCCGCCTGATTTTTGAACGTGGATCCTGTCGGTTCGTCTTTCACGAAGTACATCAGCATCAGCAAACCCGCGATCGCCGCGTAAGCGATCAACGCTCCGAGGATGTATCCCCGCAGACCGCCTTTTTTAAGCTCCAGTTTGACCAGGTGCAGCATGGTCGTCGCCTCCTTTGATCATATCGAAAAAGTATTCTTCCAGCGAATGATGCCGACGGTTGATCGACTCGATCGACACGTCGTTCAAAATGAGCATTTTCGACAACGACTCCTGCGGCACCCGAGTATCATAGACGCGCAGCGTATGGTCATCGATCTGCTTGAATTGATCCAGTCCGAGCTTTTCGGTCAGTACGTAAGCGGCCAATGCCGCGTTCGGCGTCGAAATCTCCACGAAAGCGGTCGTCGATGTCCGCACGTCGTCCAGCGACACTTCGCGCAGCAGACGTCCTTCATTGATGACGCCGATCGTGTCGGCGATCTGTTCGATCTCCGACAGCAAATGGCTGGAGACCAGAATCGAGGTGCCCCATTCGTCGCGCAGCCTGCGGAACAACAAGCGCATCGACTGAATGCCTTCCGGATCGAGTCCGTTGATCGGCTCGTCGAGGAGCAGCAGTTCCGGCCTTGTGGAGATCGCGCGCGCAATCGCCAGACGCTGCTTCATGCCGAGCGAGAATTGCTTGACCGGTTTGCGGTCCGTTCCTACGAGGTGCACCATGCGCAGCGCTTCGTCGATGGCTCCTTTGCTGTGATAGCCCATATACTCGGCGTGCAGTTCCAGATTTTCCCGAGCCGTCATGCGGTCGTAAAAAACAGGCGTCTCGATCAGATGGCCGATTCGTTTCAGGTGTTCGTTGCGTCCGATTATCAGCTTTTCGCCGAACAATTCGATCTCGCCGCCTGTCGGTTGAACCAGTCCAAGCAGCATTTTCATCACGGTGGACTTGCCCGCTCCGTTCGGCCCCAGGAACCCGTAAATTTCGCCCCGCTTTACCGTCATCTCGACATTGGATACGACATCCGCCGACCGATAACTTTTGCTGAGCATCCGTGTGCGTATCGTGTGCGTCATGGTTTTGCTCACTCCTTATCGCGTATTTTCTTCATGTCTTCATGTTATCGGGCGAGGCTGTCTTTTCCCTGTCGCGATTCTTACTTATTTCTTACGTTGAGCGCGTGAGCGTAGGCGGGGTATAAGACGAAGCCGCAAAAACAAGCGTAAAGCAAGTCCGAACGCCCGGTTCGCTCGTTAAGGCAACCGTGCCGTCCATTCGTTCCGTCAGCCTTTTCGCGATCGCAAGTCCCAGGCCGCTGCCTTGAAATCCGCGGTTGCGGGAATCGTCCAGCGTGTACATGCGTTCGAATACGCGAAGCTGCTCGGAAGCCGGAATGCCTTTGCCCCGGTCGACGACTTCGATGGTGACGCGGCTCTCCGAAGAAGTCAGCCGAAGCCCCAGATAACCGCCGTCCGCGCCGTACCGAATCGCATTGGAGAGCAAATTATCCAAAATGCGGTGTAGCGCGTCGGCGTTGGCGTAGATCCAAGCAGGCTGCTCGGGCAAATCCAGCGCTACTTCAATGCCGCGATCCGCAAGCAGGTCGAAATACCCGAGGATGCGTTGGCGGCAGGCTTCGGCGGCATCGATCGGGGACAGCTGCAGATCGTAATCGTCGGACTCCAGCTTGGACAGATCGAAAAAGGCATTGATGCGCTCATGCACCTCGACCGTTTTGCGGTACACTTTGCCCAGCATGTCGCGGCGTTCCGCATCGGTCAGTTCCGGGCTGCGATCCAACACTTCGGCATAGCCCATTACGACGGTCAGCGGGGTTTTGAGATCATGGGAGACATTAGAGAGCATCCGGCGCATGGCTTGTTCGGTGCGGGCGTAATCGGAAGCCGACTCCGCCGCCCGGTCCAGCAGTGCGTTGATATTTTGCAGCAGCTCCCGCAGTTCCGGTTCTCCCGTCACCACAAGCAACCGTTCGCGGCCCGGCACATGCTCGGGAGCCGTGAACGATAGCAGCTTTTCATTCATATAAGCCAGATCTCGCCGCAGTTTGCGCACGCGCAGTTTTTCCCCGACATAGAGCGCAAGCAGTACCCCGGCAGGAAGCAGACCGATCCACCATCGTTCATCCATTACCGCTCACCCAGCCGATAACCGATTCCCCACAGCGTCACGATATAGCGAGGGTTCGACGGATCGTCCTCGATCTTCTCGCGCAGCCTGCGCATATGTACGTTGATCGCGTTATCGTCGTTGTAATATTCTTCGTTCCAGACCTGCTCGTACAGCATGGCTTTCGTGTATACGCGGGAAGGGTGCTGGAGCATCAGTTTGAGAATCTGGAATTCTTTTGCCGTCAAACGAATGTCTTCGCCGCGCTTGCGCACGCTGAAGTTGTCCGGGTCTACGACGAGATCGCCCGCTGTCAGCAGTTCCGGTTGGGTCGGTTGAATCACAGCCTGCTCCTCCGGAATCGAATACTGCGTCGCTCTGCGGATCGAAGCTTGAATACGGGCCGACAACTCGATGAGGGAAAAAGGCTTGGCAATATAATCATCGGCGCCGAACCGCAGTCCGAGCGCTTTCTCGACTTCATTATCTTTGGCCGACACGATCAGGATCGGGACGCGGCTGACGCCCCGGAGCTGCTGGAGCACGTCCATGCCGCTGAGTCCGGGCAGCATTAGGTCGAGCAGCACCAGATCGTAACGGTCGGCTCGGAAGGCTTCCAACGCGCTGCTGCCTTCATGCACAACGGCAGAACGGTAGCCTTCCTTCTTCATATAATCCGCGATCATGTCGCTAATCCCTGTATCGTCCTCGATAATCAGAAGATTTCCTTCCACCTGTTCTCCTCCTAAAGTGAAGCGAATGTTTCCAAACTGGAAATGGAACGCGTTCTCCTCTACTCTAAGGGAGAGGAACATTTTGAACAAGGAGGCTTGTCTCATGACTGAATTGTCTGGAAAAGGTTCATCCGGCATGTCCGCCGGATGGAATTTTGATCATAGTTATGCCCGTTTGCCCGAAGTGTTCTACAGTTCGCTTCCGCCCGTCCCTGTGGCTCAGCCGAAAGCGGTCATTCTGAACGACGAGCTGGCGAAAGAATTGGGGCTGGATACGGAATGGCTGCACGGCAACGAAGCGGCCGCCGTGTTTGCCGGAAACGACTTGCCGGAAGGCGCGAAGCCGATCGCGCAGGCTTATGCGGGTCACCAGTTCGGCAGCTTCAATCGGCTCGGCGACGGGCGTGCGGTACTGCTCGGCGAGCATCTGGCGCCTTCCGGCGAGCGCTTCGACATCCAGCTCAAAGGCTCGGGACGCACCCCGTTCTCGCGCGGAGGAGACGGCCGCGCCGCGCTCGGCCCGATGCTGCGGGAATATATCATCAGCGAAGCGATGTATGCGCTGGGTATTCCGACAACGCGCAGTCTGGCCGTCGCGACGACCGGAGAGCATATCCGGCGCGAGACGCCGCTGCCGGGCGCCGTATTGACGCGCGTCGCGGCCAGCCATCTGCGCGTCGGCACGTTCCAGTATGCGCTTCAATGGGGCGGCGCGGACGCGCTGCGCGAGCTTGCGGATTACGCGATCGCGCGGCATTACCCGGAGATCGACGAAGCCGAAGAAACGGCTGCCGGAGAAGCAAGCAACCGCTATGCCCGCTTCCTGCGCGGCGTCGTAGAACGCCAAGCGAAGCTTGTGGCGAACTGGATGCTGGTCGGATTCATCCACGGCGTGATGAACACGGACAATATGACGATCAGCGGCGAGTCTATCGATTATGGGCCGTGCGCCTTTATGGACGCGTACGATCCTTCGACTGTGTTCAGCTCGATCGACACCGGAGGACGTTACGCGTACGGCAACCAGCCGTATATGACGCTGTGGAATTTGTCGCGACTGGCGGAGACGCTGATTCCGTTGCTCGACGAGGACGCGGATCGCGGGATGGAGATCGCGGAGCAGACGCTCGCCGGGTTCGAACGTTTGTATCTGAATATCTGGTTCGACGGCATGCGGGCTAAGCTCGGGTTGTCCAACCGCGAAGAAGAAGACGAGAAGCTGATCGCCGATCTGCTGGATCTGATGAAGGCGTTCCGGGCGGACTATACGAATACGTTCGTGGGGTTGACGTTCGACGCGCCGACGGAAGCAGGCGGAGGCGATGGCGCGGACTTAGTCGCGCAGACTTACGACGACGCGGGTAACGCGGAGGAGGCTTTTGCCGGTATGGGCGGCACGGACGGCGGTTTCCAACCGACGGCGTTCCCCGGCGCGGACGCGCTGCTCGCCAGCGGCGAGTACCGCGTCTGGCGCGAGCGGTGGCGGGAACGCCTGGGACGCCAGGCGGATACGCCGGACGAGGTGCGCAAGCGCATGCGCGCGCACAATCCCGCGGTCGTTCCGCGCAACCATCGCGTGGAAGAAGCGCTCGCGGCCGCCGCGCAGGGCGGCGATTACGGCCCGCTGCACCGCCTGCTGGCGGTGCTGGCACGGCCGTACGAGCATTCCGCGGATCAGGCGGAATACGCGGAGCTTCCGCCGGAGGCGGATAACGGGTACCGAACGTTCTGCGGGACGTGAGGGGATTTGAACAGGCGCTCGACGGAACGTGAGCGCCGGGGTTTTGTTTAGGCGGAACTAACGGCGGAATATCGCCGCAATGTTGCGAGAGTCCATCATTTTGGCGTTGCGAGGACGGTTTGAGGCCGAACTATGCGAAAATGATGGATGCCTGCAACAAATGTTTTCGGTTTTGATTTTCCTATTCACGAAGAGCCGCAAGCCTGTTGAACACTTTCTCTGTGCCTCATCAGTTACTCTTTAAACCAAGCCGAACCGTACTTTTCTTCGTTCTTTTTTACAAACTTCGCCCACTTGTTTCGCCAACTGCTCTATAATAAACGCTATGAATGCCGCTGCGTCTATTTGTTTTCGAAAGCGTTTGCGTTAACCGTAGCGCCGCAGTGAATCTTTGTCGAAAAGAGGAGTTTTCCGCAATGATCAGACCTACCGAAGACCAGCAGTACTACGAGTTGACCAGTCCGACCGCGCTGCCGAAGGCGTCCGGATTTCTGTGGAACAATCAGATGATGATCCATATGAACTGCCGCGGCTATGCCATTGCCCAGTTCATGCAGCCCGAACCTGCCAAATATTCGTATGCGCCCAATCTGGAAGCCAAAACGTTCATGCAGCCGGAGCAGCCGTATTACGCGCATCATCCGGGACGTTTTCTTTTTATTAAGGATGAGGAGAGCGGTTACATATTCTCGGCTCCCTACGAACCGACCCGTCAGGTGCCGGATAAATTCGTGTTCGCCGCGGGCAAGCACGACATCGTCTGGACATTGGAACATTGGGATCTGCGCATCGAAATGACATTGACGCTCCCGAGAGACCATGCCGCCGAGCTGTGGAAGATCAAAGTGACGAACACAGGCAACCGCAAGCGTAAAATCAGTCTGTACCCGTATTTCAGCGTCGGCTATATGTCGTGGATGAACCAGTCCGGCGAGTATGTCGAGGAGCTGGGGGCGATCGTTTGCTCTGCGGTTACTCCTTATCAGAAAGTGCAGGATTACCCGAAGATCAAGACCCTTAAGGACAAGACCTATCTGCTCGCGGAAAAGAAACCGGAAGCGTGGGAAGTCAGCCAGGAAGCGTTCGAAGGGGAAGGCGGCATCATGCGTCCGTCGGCTTTGGAATCAGGGACGCTTGCCTGCGGCGACGCGCGTTACGAGATGCCTGCCGCCGTCATGCAGTACCGGATTCAACCGGAAGCGGGCGAGGAGCAGGAGTATCGGTTCGTGTTCGGTCCGGCGAAGGATGAAGCGGAGATCGCGGATATTCGGGAACTTTATTTTGGCTTGGATGGGGAAAAAGGAACCGGGGAGGATGCAGAGAGCGGATCGGAGGCGCATCAGGCGTATTCCGAATACGGTTTCGACGCAGCCGCTTCCGACTACGCGGCTTACGTGGCGGAAGGACGCGGCAGTCTGACGATCGACACGCCGGATAAAGACCTCGACAACTTCGTCAATCACTGGCTGCCGCGCCAGATGTATTACCACGGCGTGACCAACCGGCTGTCGACCGATCCGCAGACGCGCAACTATTTGCAGGATCATATGGGAATGAGCTATATCGATCCGCGCAGCACGCGCCATGCGTTCCTGACCGCGTTGTCGCAGCAGCGTCCCGACGGCTCCATGCCGGACGGCATCGTATTGTACGAAGGCGCCGAGCTGAAATACATCAATCAGGTGCCGCATACCGACCATTGCGTCTGGCTGCCGGTGTGCCTCATTACGTACCTCGACGAGACGAACGATTATGCGCTGCTCGATGAAGAAGTCACGTATGCGGGCGGGGAAAAGTCCGGCACGGTGTTCGAGCATATCGATCTGGCCGTGAAGTGGCTGATCGGGGATCGGGATGATCGCGGATTGAACTATATCAATCAAGGCGACTGGTGCGATCCGATGAACATGGTCGGTTACAAAGGGCGCGGCGTATCCGGCTGGCTGACGATCGCGACGGCATATTCATGCCTCGTCTGGGCGAATATCTGCGAGCGCAGCGGACGTTCGTCGGAAGCGGCGGATTACCGCCAGCAGGCGGAAGAAATCAACGGCGCGGTTAACCGCCATCTGTGGGACGGCGATTGGTACGCGCGCGGCATCACCGACGACGGCGTGCCGTTCGGCATCAGCGCGGACGAGGAAGGCCGCATCTTCATCAATCCGCAAGGCTGGTCGCTGCTCAGCGGTGCGGCGGACGATGACAAAAAGGAAAAGCTGATCCGAGCGGTCGCCGAGCAGCTCGAAAGTCCGTACGGCGTAGAAAAGCTCGCTCCTTCTTACACCGCGATGCGCGAAGACGTCGGCCGGGTGACCCAGAAGCATCCGGGCTCGGCGGAAAACGGCGCGGTGTACAACCATGCGGCGGCGTTTTATATCTATGCGCTGTACGCGGTCGGGGAAAAGGAAAACGCCTACCGTCTGCTGCGCAAAATGCTGCCGGGCGCGGACGAAGGTGATATCCGTCAACGCGGCCAGCTTCCGGTGTTTATTCCGAACTACTACCGGGGCGCGTACCGTCAATTCCCGCGCACGGCGGGACGTTCCAGCCAGCTGTTCAACACCGGCACGGTGCCTTGGGTGTACCGCTGCTTGATCGACGGATTGTTCGGGGTTCAGGGCACGCCGGACGGTCTGCGCGTATCGCCGCAGCTTCCTGCGGAATGGAACGAAGTCTCCGTGACGCGGACGTTCCGGGGCGCGGAATTCCGTATTGCGATCAAACGGGAAGACGGCGTGAGCGAAACGGAAGTGTACGTCGGCGGTGAGCGGATCGAAGGCAGCGTGATTCGCGACGTTGCCGAAGGCGAGACGTATGCGGTCGAGGTGAAGCTTCCGCTGTAAATTCAAAACAAAAAACGGTGAATCTTGAACAGGGAAAAGTGTCGAATGCTGCCAAGCGGCATATCGGCGTTTTTTCCGTTTTCTACAAATCGAACGTTTATGGTTTCCTCCGCGTCACTAGGTGTGCGAAAAGTGCGTACTTCCGGGATGTGTTTCGTGCGGGTATACTTGGACTCTGCCTTTTACGGCAAAGTATCAAGTCTGGATCAAGGAGGTACAAGCATGAGCGTATCCGTAATCGTATTCGGCGCTTCGGGGGATCTGGCTCGGCGCAAGATTTACCCGGCGCTTTTTAATTTATATTTGAACGGCGGACTGCCTGCTTCGTTCGCGGTGGTCGGTTCGGGGCTTGAAGATTGGTCCCGGCAGGAATTTCGAGAGCGCGTCAAACAATCCTTGTACGCGTTCTCGCGGCATCTGATTTCCGATCCGGCCCGCAAAGACGAATTTTTGTCATGGTTTTATTATTCCCGGTTGGATGCCGATGAGCCGGGCGACTATGCAAATTTGCGTTCGGAGACGGAAAAGGCCGAATCGGAAAAAGGTCTTGGCGGCAACCGGTTGTTTTATTTCTCGGTCGCTCCGACGCTGTTCGGACAGATCGCGCGACATATTCGTTTGAGCGGTCTGAGCGAGACTTCCGGCTGGAGCCGGTTGATCGTGGAAAAGCCGTTCGGCCGCGACCTCGCTTCCGCCCGCGAATTGAACGACAAGCTGTCCCGAACGTTCGGCGAAGAACAAATTTATCGAATCGATCATTATTTGGGTAAACCGATGGTGCAAAATCTGCACGCGTTGTCCGCGGACAATCCGATGCTCAAATCGTTATGGAACGCCCGCCATATCGCCAACGTGCAGATCACGGCTTCCGAAACGGTCGGCGCGGGCGAACGCCTCGGTTATTACGAACGCTCGGGCGCGGTTCGCGACATGCTGCAAAATCACCTGCTTCAAGTATTGGCGACGGTCGCGGCGAATCGGGGCTTCGAAAACGGAGAAGGACGGGCCGCGAAAGAAGAAGTGCTGCGCGCGCTGCGCGGCTTCGAACCGGCAGAGGCGGCAGCACACGTGGTGCGCGGGCAGTACGGACCGGGCGAATCGGAAGGGCAGCCGGTCCTCGGATATCGCCAAGAAGACGAAGCCGTATCGGATTCGGTCTGCGATACGTTCATTGCCGCAAGGTTGTACGTGGACCTTCCGGCTTGGAACAAAGTGCCGTTCTATCTTCGGACGGGCAAGCGCATGGCCCGCAAAGAAACCCGGATCGTGATCGAGTTCAAAGAATCGCCGGATTATTCGTGGTCGGACACGGCTGCAAAGCCCGCGGTTCCGCCGCTATGGCGTTCGTTCCCGGCTTCCTGCGCGAATCCTTCAGCCGCCGAAGCCGAAGAGAATGCCGATTTTGCCGGCAATACCGCGGTCGCCGTCGCCTCGAAGCAGGATCGCGAAGTTCTGCCCAATTTGCTCGAAATCCGGATCGAACCGAATCTCGGCATGTCGCTCAGGCTGAACAGCAAAAATGCGCGAACGGGACAGGTCGAGCCGATCAACGTCGATTTTTCGGATCGCCATCCGGAAACGCCGGAAGCGTACGAGCTGCTGCTGGCGGACGCGATCAAAGGGAATAAAGAGTTTTTCGCGAACTGGAACGAGGTCGAACAGTCTTGGATCGCGGTGGAGCCGATTCTGAAAGCGTTCGAGGAGAACTATGTGCCGCTGGAGCTTTATCCGGCGGGGTCGCAAGGGCCGGAATCGGCAGAATCGTTGTTGGCTTCGGACGGGTTTCGCTGGTGGTGATTCTCGGAAGAGTAGTTCGTTCAAAGCTTCAACGACAAAAAAGCTTCTCCTCTAGCATAGGAACTTGACCAAGTTAAATGTAAGGTTACGTTCGCCTGAATCGCGCTTAAAGCGTGTGCGTTTCAGGCGAACGTAAACCTCTGATTAAAAGTGGTCAAGGTAATAGGAGGGAAGCTTTTTTGCTGTGTTTCCGTACAATCCCTTCCGCCAGCGCGAATCCGGCGAACAGGAGGAACAGGGCTGCGTAAATTATCGTGGTCGAAGGCAGCAGAGGCAAGGCCACGGCAGCAACAGCAATAAATACGAGCGTACGGATTAGCGTCTGCCGAATATGTATCCGACTTTTACCCGGCAGGAAAATGACGGCGGTCGAGATGACGTACAACGCGAACCCGGACAGCGCCAACCAGCCGAAGTTGCGAACCGTCAGCTCTTGGTGGAAGTCGTAATGCAGCACGTTGGCGATCAGGCCCAGCGACAGGAACGTCAGCAGATGGCCGTAGATGATCGACTGCCCGGAGCTTTTGCGGTCTTCTTCCGCGATATGCTCGGACGATTCGAAGTAATGCCACCAGATCGAGACGGTCGTCGCGAAGCCAAGCACGGCGGCTATCATGTATTCGAATCCGACATGACCTTCGCGCAGTCCGTTGACGATGACCAGAATCAACTCGCCGAGCAGGATAATCGTCGCGAGTCCGTAGCGTTCGAGCAGATGCGGGTGATGTACCGGCAGATGGCTCAGCACCTTTTTACGGGCCAGCAACGGCAGCAGGATATCGGCGAAGATGCCGAGATAGAGCACGAAAAATTTGGCGTCGCCCGGCAGGAATACCGAAGCGGAGCTGACGAGCGCGCCGCCAAGGAACGTCAGTCCCAGATAACGGGCGATGCGTCGTTGTTCTCCGTCTTTTTCCAACCAGGTACGGATATACATTAACGCAGTCGAGAGCCGAATGCCGACATAGCCGAGCATGAAGGCCAGATAATACGCGTCGAAGTCTTCGTTGATACTGGCCGCCATGACAATGACAAAAGCCATTTGCACGAAATAAGCGATACGCTGAATGACGTCGTCTTTGCCGAATCGGTTGACGTAGACGGTGAATCCGGTCCAGGCCCACCAGAGGGGGATGAAGATCAGAACATACTTGATCGCGGTTCCGGCCTGGATGGCGCCATGATGGGAATGGACCAATACATGTGCGGTGATCGAGATCGCCGCGACGTAGATCAGGTCATAAAAAAGTTCCAGCCAAGTGACCTTTTTGTGGGCGATGTGCGAAATGAGAGTCACGCATCCTTTCCTTCAAATTTGTGATAACACAATTGAAGTCAGTATACCAGCGAACACGCTAACCGCCCAGCCCCAACCTAGCCGCCATGCTATACCCGTTAGGCCCGGCATTATACCTTTTGCGCAGCTCGATCAGATTCGGACCGAACGTCGCTTCCAGCGTCTCGCGGTGCGCCTGCATCAGCTCGTAAATGTACAAGTCGTGCACGATCACTTCGGTGATCGGCATGACGAGTCCCGGATGAAGCGTCCAAGCCGCGCGGCTGTCCGCGCCGAGCGATACGATGCCCGCCACGACTTCGCGATCGTCCGCGCTAACCACGATCCAGCGTCCGCCGTACTCCTGCGTGATCTCGTCGCTCGAATCGTGCGGATAGACCTGGGCGAAATCAAATTCCGACAACTCCCCGTACACGACGAGCAGGACATCCAGCCCCCGCTTCGCGGCAGCACGCAGATCTTTTTCGAGCAGCTTCGCTTCTTCCGGCCAAATCTCCAGCAGCACCCGTTGTTCCGCGCGCTCGATCGCATCGGCAGCCCGTTCGAGAATCGCATCGGCACCGGTAATATTCCAGATGTTTTCCCGGTTGGAAGAGACGAAAGAATAATGCTCCAAGGCCGTCTCTGCCGCTTCGAATGACGACTCAACACGGCGCTTTTTCAAACGAATCAATTCCTGTGGCGGCAGCGGGGTATAGAGTGCAGGCTCTTCGTGACTGACCAACACCTCCCCGCGATCGACCAGTCCGCCGAGCACCTCATAAATTTTGGAGCGCGGAACGCCGGAGCCCAAAGACACGGCATAACCCGACAGCGGAGATTTATCCAAAAGCGCAAGGTAAGCCTTCGCTTCGTATTCGGTAAAGTTCAGATCTTGCAGCAGTTTGACGATTTCGGGTTTCATCGGTGAACCTCCCTGTTCTTTTGCGGCCGCAGTCATGCAGTCATGCGATCACGACCCAAAAGCCTCGCCTTTCGGCGGTCTTTTCCTTGTATTATCCCACACCTGCCTTGACACCGTATAGCGTCGATGTTATATCTGTATACTAGTGACTACAAAAGTAGCGACTATATAAAAAACGATGATGGATCGCGCAAATGGAGGTATAGCAGTGGGAACGATCACGCAGGAACATAGCAAGACCAATAAACCTAAACGCATTTCAGGCGCGCAGACCGGCATTCGTCATGCCCGTACGCTTTATCTGATTGCCGCGTTAATTGCGATTCTATTATGGAGCACATCATTCGTCGGAACCAAGATCGCCTATGCTTCGTTCCCTCCGTTGACCTTGGGCGCTGCGAGATTCGCGATCGCGTCGGTGATTTTGGGCGGAATCATGCTGCTGCAACGTCAGTTTGCGCTTCCCGCTCCGAAAGACCTCGGGATGATGGCATTGAGCGGTTTGCTCGGCACGACGATGTATTTTGCTTTGGAAAATATAGGGGTAGAGATGACTACGGCGTCGAGCGCCGCGCTGATTGTCGCTTCGTACCCGGCGATTACGGCGCTGCTGGAATTCATGTTTTACCGGACGAAGATTTCATGGATGCGCGGAATCGGGATCGCTATGGCGATCTTCGGGGTATATCGAATTTCCGGCGGGGGCGGCAGCGAAGGCGGCGAACATGCGCTGATCGGAAATCTGCTGCTGATCGCGGCGGGCTTCGTGTTCGCGGTATACAACTTCGCAACGCGCAAGGTGGTCGGCCGCTACTCGATGGTGACGGTGTCATTTTACCAGACGATTGCAGGTACGATTGCTTTTATCCCGTTGGCTTTGATTGAAAAGGATAAGTGGCAGATGCCGACGACGGAGTCGATGTGGATGCTGATGTATCTGGGGCTATTCTGCTCGGTGGCGGCGTTCATGCTGTACAATTACGGGCTGCGGGGGTTGACGGCGGGTACGGCGATGGCGCTAATGAATCTCGTGCCGATCTTCGGCGTGGCGCTGTCGATTACGGTGCTGGGAGAGACGCTGCGGCCGGGGGATTGGATTGGGGGGAGTATCGTTATTTTGGGCGTGATCCTGAGTGTGAGGGAGAAGAAAAAGCCTACTCGGTGAGGATGGAAGCTGGGGGCGCTGCGTGCGAAATTCGCTCAAGACGCTGTCTCACGCAGAAAACCTTCGGTTTTCCGCGTTCAAAGGCGTATTGAGCTGAATTTCGCCCTCCGCTGGAGCTTCCGGGGAGTAGGCGTTTTCTTCGGAGCGGGTAGGTAAAAGAAAAGGCAAAGATAACGATAGAAAAAAGGATAGAGATAAAAATAGGGCAGAGCGGATGTTATTCGCTTCTGTCTTTTTTGCGTTTGACGATTCTTCGTCTTCGCTTATTTTGCCTTGCTTCCCCTTAATCCCGATAACGGATCGTCATGCTCAATTTTACCGGGTCGGGTCCTGTGTTGCGGTAGTTGTGGGGGCGGTCGGCGCGGAAGCGGATCGCGTCGCCGGTTTGCAAGGTGTAGGATTGGCCGGCTATTTCAAGTTCCAACGTTCCCGCGAACAGGGTGATCAGTTCTTCGGTTCCTTCGCGGTGCGGGTCGGATCCTAGTTCGCCGCCTGGATCGATCTCGACGGTGTAGACTTCGAAGCCGCGTTCGGCGTCGTAAGGGAATACGGGGTAGAGTCGGTATTTGTGCTCCGGGTCTTCTAAGGTTTGGATGTCTTGGCGGCGTATGACCACGGCATCGGCGGGAGGTTCGACGATCAGGGAAGTGAAGGACACCTTTAGCCCATTCGCGATTTTCCAGACGGTGGTGAGAGATGGGCTGGATTCGCCGCGTTCGATCTGGCCGAGCATCGTTTTGCTGATTCCGGTGAGTTCGGCGAGCTTATCCAGACTCAGTTTGCGTTCGGCACGCAGGTTTTTGAGATTTTGACTCAAGATTAGGTTGATGGGTTCCACGACAGATTCGCTCCTCTTTATGGTGTGCGCTAAAAAGTCTATATTGATCTTTTTAACGTACAGGTCTATAGTAAAAAAACAAAAGTGCGTTAAAACGTACATTTCGTGCAATTATAACATACAAAGGAGTGAGAGGATGTCATTTGTTGCGTTGTTTTCCTATGCGATCGCGGCCAGTTTTACGCCGGGACCTAACAATCTGATGGCTTTAGACGGAGCACGGAGATGGGGGTTTCGTCGAATGACCGCGTTTGTGACGGGCGTGTCGGCGGGTTGCTTTGGCGTTACGTTGTTGGCTTGTCTGCTGAATCTGGCGCTGTATCAATGGATTCCCGGTGTTCGGATCGTGATGGGTGTGCTCGGAACGGGGTATATGCTGTGGCTGGCGCGGAAAATTTATACGAGCACAGGCAGCGGTAATGGAAAAGAAATCCGGCTTGCGTATTCGCTTCGCGCCGGATTTTGGCTTCAATTCGTCAATCCCAAGCTGCTGCTGTACGCGATCACGGCGGTGTCAACGTTCGTGATGCCGTATGCGCCTTCGCTGCTGCAACTGCTCGGCGTCTCGGCGCTGCTTGGCGTGATTGCTTTGTTTTCTTCCGGCTCATGGGCGGCTTTCGGTGCGTTGTTCCAACCTTTTCTTATCCGACATGAACGAGCTTTTAATCTGATCATGGCGCTGTTACTTGTATATAGTGCGATCGCGGTCTGGTTGTAACTGCGTTGCGATCAAGTTGGTTTCTCCTGTATAATGATGATAAAACGAAACTCAGTTTCATTAAATGAAACACAATCAGAGGAGGAAACAAATTATGGACAGCAAACAGCGTTTTTCTGCCCGGGTAGACGCGTACGTCAAATACCGCCCGGATTACCCGCAGACGGCAATGGACTATCTGTATACGGAAGTCGGGTTGAACAACGTAACCGAAATCGCGGATATCGGAGCGGGAACCGGCATCTTTTCGCGTTTATTGCTCGATCGCGGCAGTCAGGTTATCGCCGTTGAGCCGAACGACGACATGCGGGGCGCGGCGGAAAAGCAATTGGGCAGCAATCCTGCGTTTCGCGCCCTTGCCGCTCCAGCCGAGCATACCGGACTGCCGGACGCAAGCGTAGGAGCCATTATATGTGCGCAGGCGTTCCACTGGTTCGACCGGGAAGCGGCCTACAAGGAGTTCAAACGCATTTTAAAACCCGGCGCTCCCGTCATTCTGATCTGGAACAACCGCCTGACGTCGGGCACGCCTTTTCTCGAAGCGTACGAACAGATGCTGTTGACGTACGGAACGGACTACAGCCAGGTCAACCATCGGAATACGACTAATGTCGAGACGGAAGAACTACAGTCGTTTTTCGGAAAAAACAAGATGACAGTAGCCAAGTTCCCGAATCACCAGTTGTTCGACTTCGAAGGAGTCAGCGGGCGCTTGAATTCTTCTTCCTATGTGCCGTCGCCGGATCAAGAAAACTACGCGCCGATGATGGAGGAACTACGCCGAATCTTCGACCGTACCGCCAAAGACGGCCGGATTTCTTTTGACTATGAGACGGAAGTGTATTGGGGCACGCTGTAACTCAAGCCCTTCCGCGCAGGCTCATCAGCAGCACGACCGCGATAATGCACACCGTGCCGCCCCACTGCCATAAACCAAACGGTTCGTGCAGCCAGACGACCGTCGTCAATACAGCCGCGAGCGGTTCCAGACTGCCGAGCACGATGGTCTCCTGCGGAGGCAGATTGCGCAGGCTCTCGATGTAGAACCAGAAAGCCAGCGTCGTCCCGAAGATCAGCACAAAGGCCAGATATCCGTATCCCGTCGCATCCAGCGTCGGCCATGGGAAACTCCACGGTGGACGAACCGCGGCAAGCGTCAGACCGCCTACCGTCATCGCCCAGCCGACCACGACGAGCGAGTCGTATTTTCGCAGCAAAGGGACGGCGGCTAACGTATAGAAGGCAGCGGCTACCGCCGATAGCAAGCCCCAGATGACCGCGGGCGTCGGCACGGATAATGAGGACAGCGAACCGTTGGTCAGCAGCATGAAGCAGCCGATCAGGGCAAGAGCCGCTGTGGTCATTTCGAGCCGGGTCGGTGCTTTGCGTTGTCTCATTAAAAAGTAAAGCAGCGTGACGACTGGAGCGAGATACTGGAGCAGCGTCGCCACGGCCGCGTTGCCGTAGCTGATCGACGCAATAAACGTATATTGCACGGCGAGCATCCCGGCCAATCCGTAGAGTAGCAGCAGCGGCGCGATTCGGCGATCTTTCCAGACTCCGAAAATCTGGCGGCGATCCTTCAGCACGAATTGCAGCAAAAGCAGCAGCGGACCCGCGACTAACAATCGAACCGTAACCAACCAGGCCGGATCGGCGCCGTAATGGTGCATGAGCTTCTGAGATACCGTCCCGCCAACGCCCCATAGTATAGCGCCTACGATGACAAAAAATAATCCGGTTTTCCGATTTTTCGGTCGATCAGCTGTAGTGTCCGGTGACATTACGGCTTTTTGACGCGTTTGCGATTCTATTGGATTTTCCATGCTGCGTTTTCTCCTTAATGATGTCGTGATAGGATGATTATAGTGGGCAGAAGGCTTCGAAAATACGCAAATATGAGCTAAAAATATCGGGATATTGAGGTGAGTCATGCAAATACGGGATTTTCCGATCGAAAGCGAAAGCCTGCGCGAACTGACCGCTCACCGTACCGCGATGCTGCCGGTGGCCTGCTATCGTTCGCGAATCGATCGACATGTACACGGACGCATTCCGCTGCATTGGCATGACGAGGTTCAATGGACGCAGGTCGAGCAGGGAGAAGGTATTTTTCGTGTAAACGATGAAGAACTGACGCTGCGAGCGGGTGACGGTTTATTTATCAACAGCGGTTGCCTGCATGGGGCGGAGGATCGGAATCATTCGGGCTGCGTGTATGTCTCGCTGAATGCCGCGCCGGATTTTCTGCTGCCGCGCGAGCTGCGTGAAGCGTATCTGTTGCCTTATCTGGGGACGGCGGGCATGCCTTATTTGCGCTTTGACGGAAGCACGCGCAGAGGGCAGAGTTTGCAGCAGGGAATCGGCGAGGTGCAGCGGTTATTGGCGGAAAAGCCTCCTTTTTACGAACCGGAGATTGCTATGTTGTTGACCCGTTTGTGGCACGGTGTGATCGCCGGAGGACCTGAGCCCCGTCCGGATGAGGAACGCGGACAGCGCAGCCGCAGGGTCAAAGAGATGCTGAATTGGATTCACGCGCACTATGCGGAACCGATTCGTCTGGAGGAGATTGCGCAGGCGGGCGGTTTGAGTCGCTCGGAATGCTGTCGATACTTCAATAGATACCTCGGCGGTACGCCGCTAGGGTATGTGACGGAGTATCGGATTCGGCAGGCGATGGATTTGCTCAGGGGAGACTTGAACGTAACGGAGACGGGGTATCGGGTGGGGTTTGTCAGCACGAGTCATTTTATTGAGAAGTTTCGGTTGAAGACGGGAATGACTCCATTGGCGTACAAGAAAAAGGAGGCGAATAAAGCGTGACATCGATCATCAAAGTGAACGGGGCGGCGAGAGAAGATTTTCTTGCATTGCTTCCGGATGAGGTGTGGGTAGGATGTCGCTATGGTACGGAAGGCCTGGCGGGAACCGTGAATCGGGAAGAATTTCTTGCGTTAAAAAAGCTCAAGCCTAAGGCTAAATGGATCTTGGCATTCGATGAATCGGAGACGACGCATGAGGAGCGGCTGCGACTGCTGAATGAGTTGGCGCCGGACTATTATGAATATACGCCACCTGATCCACTGAAAAAAGCCGAATTCGCCGCCTGTATGGAGCGACTTGCGGAGATCCAAGTACCGAAGATCGCAGGGCCTTTTCCCGTGCTGAAGGACGATATGTCGATGATCCGCGAGCGTGAGCCGTTTGCCGAGATGATGCGGCGAGGCACGATGTATTTTCGATTCGACGTGGAGTCGGCAGTGAACGCGAACTTCCGCCTATCTGCCGCACAGCGGCGCAAGCTGGACGAATTTTGGGCGGAGTTTCCGGCTTTGGTGAACGATTCGTTTGATCGGTTGGACAATTATCCGCTGCACAATCAGCATGGCTATGATGTGGATGCGATCGTGCCCGGAACGGATAAATCGGCTCGGAGCTGGAACGCGATGACGTCGGGGAAGATTGTTCGGTTGGTGAAGACGCTAGTAGCTTGACCAAGTTAAATGTAAGGTTGGTCAAGCCACTAGGATAGACGGATAAGAAGGCGCTGAGCTTAATCGCCCAACACCTCTTCCATCTTTTTCAGCTTGCGATACACGACTGACCGGTCCACGCCCAGACGTTTGGCGACTTCTGCCGCATTCCCGCCGCACTCGGCCAGCATTTGCTTGATGTAGCGTCCTTCCGCAATAGCGGCGAAGTCTTTTAATGAATTGGCACGCTCGCGATTGCGGGAGATGAAATGATCGAGCGCAAAAGCATCGTTCAACCCTTCCTCGCCGCTTCGTTCGTCGCTTTGCACCCTGCCCGTGATGACCAGCCGCTCGATATAATTGCGCAGCTCGCGTGCATTGCCGTGCCAGGGCTGATCAAGGATGCGCTGGAACTCGTCTGCGCCCAGCATATACCGTTTGCCGTAGGCCGAATTGAAGTGCGCGATAAAGTTCGACGTCAGTCCGACAAGGTCCGGTTTGCGGCTGCGCAGCGGAGGGATATGGATCGGAATCACGTTGATCCGGTAATACAGATCTTCGCGGAACTGTCCTTGCTGCACCATGCTCCACAGATCGCGGTTGGTGGCGCAAATGACCCGGCAATGAACGGGAATCGGCTCTGTGCCGCCGATTCGGCGCAGCTCGCTGCTTTCGAGGACATGCAGCAGTTTGGCTTGCATATCGAGCGGCATTTCCGCGATCTCGTCGAGGAAAAGCACGCCGCCCGCTGCCAGCTCGACCAGTCCTTTTTTGCCGTCCGTATTCTCGACTGTCTGCGGCTCGCGTCCGAATAATTCGTATTCGAACGAATCCACCGGGATCGCGGCGCAGTTGACCGGAATGAACGGGCCGTTCCATCTTGAGCTTTTGCGGTGAATGTATTTGGCGATGATTTCTTTGCCCGTACCGGACTCCCCGAGGATCAGCACTTTGCTGTCGTAGGAGGCGATCTGGTTGCAGACCTGAATGATTTGCTTCATAGCCAAGCTTTCGGCGATGATGCCGGAAGTCGTGTCCGGATCTAGGCGAACAGCGCCGCGTCGCGGCTTGGCGTTGGGTGAAGGCGGCGTTTCTCCCCGCACGGCTTCGCCGGGGTAACTGTTGGAACTGGTGACGACGAGCTGCACCTCGCCGTCCTGGTTCAGAATCGGGGTGGCGGTGGACATCACGTTGAAGCCTTGAACCGTGCGAATGACCATCGAGACTTTCTTTTTGGCCGCGATTGCCTTCATGGTGACGGAATCGCTATAATATCCGGCGTTCACCAGATCCTGCACATTATATTTCAAAAGCTCTTCGAGCGGAATGCCGATCGTGAGCGCCGTGAATTCATTGGAAATGAGGATATTGCCCCGCGCGTCAGTGACAAAAAGCGTGCCGGGCGACTGACCGTCGATCAGGCCCGCATATTCGTTCGCAAGGCCGTCTTGGCTGCGGTTCATACAGGATCACCTCGAAATGATCCGTTGACTACGTCCGATAGACGGTCAACGGAATAGGATGGCAAGCAGGCAAATAGAGTAGATTATACGTATCATAACCGAATCGCTTGAATAAAGAGTGCTTTTTAACGGCAATTAGCCAAAAAGCAAAACGGGGCGACTTCCCGAAAGAAGTCGTCCCGTTCAGGAAATGCGAGAGTACGCGAGAGTTGGACTCCAACTACAAGCGTTAAGCCTGTACAGCCGCTCTCGGCGTAAGGCTCAGCGCACCCAGACGATCCAGATGCTGCTGCGCGTCGGCGAACATGCCGGTGATCATTTCTTCGACGCTGGTCAGTTCGTTGCACAGTCCGGCGATTTGTCCCGCCATGACCGAACCGCGATCCGTATCGCCTTCGAATACGGCACGGCGCAGGGAACCGAGGCTGATTTTTTCCAACTCTTCGCGCGAAGCGTGTTCGTTCTCCAGCTTGAGGAATTCGGCGATCATGCTGTTTTTGATACTGCGAACCGGGCCGCCGATGCTGCGTCCGGTCACCGTTGTGCTGGTATCGTCGGCGTCCAGCACGGCTTGTTTGAAATTCTCGTGGGTTGGGCATTCGAAGGTAGTGAGGAAGCGGGTTCCGACTTGCACGCCTTGCGCACCCAATGCGAAGGCCGCCGCAATACCGCGACCGTCTGCCACGCCGCCAGCGGCAACGACCGGAATCGATACGGCGCTTACGACCTGCGGAACCAGCGCCATGGTTGTGGTTTCGCCGACGTGTCCGCCTGCTTCAGTGCCTTCGGCGACCACGGCGTCCACGCCGAGAGCTTCCATCTTTTTGGCGATCTTCACGGACGGGATCACGGCGATAACGGTCAAGCCGTTTTCTTTGAGAATCGGCATGTACGGAGCAGGCGTGCCCGCGCCCGTGGTCACGATCTTCACGCCTTCTTCCAAAATGACGCCGATCAGCTCGGGGATGTTCGGCATCATCAGCATGAGGTTGACGGCAAAAGGTTTGTCCGTAGCGGCTTTGACCTTGCGGATCTCTTCGCGCAGTACGTCCGCGCTCATGCCGCCGGAGCCGATAATGCCAAGACCGCCTGCGTTCGATACGGCGCTGACCAGCGGTTCGCGTGCGATCTGCGCCATGGCGCCTTGGAAGATCGGATATTGGATGCCGAGCAGTTCAGTGATAGTCATGAGTAATTCCCCCAATTAAGTAAATGAAATTTTGAAATAGGAATGAAGCGTGTGGCGTTCGAACCGGGAGAACTCCCAGGCTTCGAACGCCATGATTCTTTTAGCATACCGATAGAAGGTCGTACGGCGCGAGGATCAAAGTCACGCTGCGCGAGTCGGAGTGACCGGAGTCGCAGCCGTCTTTTTCTCCATCGCCTTGAAGACGAAGGTCAACGCGAATCCGACCAGAGCGATAACAAGTGCAATATAGAAAGCATTGGTGAACGCGCCGCCATTTGCCGCCGCGACCGAACCCGCGATACGAGGGCCGAAGAAAGCCGCGCCGGAGTAGCCGATGAAGGTCACGCCGTAGTTGACGCCGTAATATTTCATGCCGAACTTTTCGCCGACGATCGAAGGGAAGATGCCCATCGTGCCGCCGAAGCACAGTCCGATGCCGATGATCGCGACGGCGAAGCCGACAACGGAAGACGAGAGGGCGATCGTGAGCATCATGACCGCGATCACTAGATAGATAGCCATCAAGCATTTGGTACGTCCGATCCGGTCGGACACCGCGCCCCAGACGATCCGGCCCAGGCAGTTGCTGAGCGAGTACAGGCTGACGAACAAGGCGGCGCTGGCCGCGGTCAGACCGAACATCGTTTGACCGATGACCGAAGCGTTGGCGGTGACCATCATGCCGGACAAAGCGCCGATCAGGAACAGGCAGGCGATGACGTAAAAGATCGGTTTGCGAATGATTTCATGCCAGTTGAAGTTGATCCCGCCGTGCCGTCCGGCCGTAACCGGCGGCGTCCAGCCCAGCGGCGCGTAGCCGACGGGAGCGGCTTTGACCAGCAGGCCGCAGCCGAGGATGACAATCAGGAAAGCGACGCCGAGCATCATCATGGCCGATTGCACGCCGGAGCCTGTAATCAGCGCATTGGCGATCGGCGCGATCACGATCGTACCGCCGCCGTAGCCTGCGGTCACGAGACCGGCAGCCAGACCTCTTTTATCCGGGAACAGCTTAACGGTATTGCCGATGGTTGCCGAGTAGACGATCCCTTGGCCGATCCCGGTGATGACGCCGTACGTCAGGTAGAGCATCCATGGCGCGGTCGCGAGGCCGGATAAAATGAAGCCGATGCCGAACATCGCGCCCCCGAGGAAGATCGCGGTCCGCGCGCCCCCTTTATCGACGAGCTTGCCGCCGAGAATCATCGGAATCGGGGAGATCGCGCCGTTGATGGTGAAGGCCATCATGATCTGCGGCATGGTAGCGTCGAATACTTTGCTGAGCGGCATCGCGAATACGCTGAACGCGTAAATGGAGCCGACGCAGATATTGATCAGAACGGAGACGATCAGGATCGTCCAGCGGTTCAAGTTAGGTTGGGTCGATGAATTCATGGCTTATATTCTCCTTTAAAATGGGGGAATGAATGCGTTAGCCGATCTAACGGATCGCAACCGGCTCTTTGGACTGAACTTGTGCGGCTTTGCGTTCTGCGATGATGGATTTCAAGCTGCCCCAGGTCTCGCGGAACATGCCGGGGTCCATCGATTTCAGGTCTTTGGCGATAACCGGTGCGAATTCCATCTGATCCAGAATGTCGCGCTGCAAGTCGATGCCCGGTGCGATCTCGGTTAAGGTCATCACGCCTTCAACCAGTTCGAAAACGGCGCGTTCCGTCACATAGGTGACAGGTTGCCCGACTTTGGCCGCATACGATCCGCTGAACGTCACCTGTTGAACGTTTTTCAGGAACTTCTTCGCTTTGCCTTCTTTTACGATCTTGAGCTGTCCGTCTTCGACTTTCACTTCAAGGCCGCCTGCGGTAAAGGTTCCGGCGAACACCAGCTTTTTGGCCGCCTGCGAGATATTGATAAAGCCGCCGCAGCCTGCAACCCGCGTGCCGAATTTGCTGACATTCACGTTGCCGAACTGATCGGTCTGCGCCAAACCCAACACCGAGAGGTCGATGCCGCCGCCGTCGTAGAAGTCGAATTGCGAATCGTGGTCCACGATCGCTTCGGAGTTATAGGCGTGGCCGAAGTCTTTCAGTCCCGCCGGAACGCCGCCGATCGAACCGGCTTCCGTGGTCAGGATAAGTTGGTCGCTTACGCCTTCTTCGGCCGCGACTGTGGAGACGTTGACCGGGATGCCGACGCCAAGATTCAGCACGGTATTCGGAGCCAGTTCAGCGGCTGAGCGGCGGGAGATCACTTTGCGCTCATCAAGCGGAATGGTCTCAATATCTTCGAGCGGAACTTTGATCTGACCGGAAAAGGCCGGGTTGTACAAGGTGTTCTCCGTCTGGAAATGGTTCTCCGGCTTGGCGACGACCAGATGGTCGATCAGGATGCCGGGCACTTTGACGTCTTTCGGATTGAGCGTGCCGTTTTTGGCGACCGTCTCTACCTGGGCAATCACGATCCCGCCAGAGTTGCGCACGGCTTGGGCGATCGGCAGCACTTCCATATGCAGACCTTCTTTTTCCAGCGTCAGATTGCCGTTCTCGTCAGCGACGGTGCCGCGAATCAAAGCAACCTGAATCGGGAACGTCTTGTAGAACAACCATTCTTCGCCTTCCAGCTCGATGACCTTGACCAGGTCTTCTTTCGAAGACGGCGACATCCGGCCTCCTTCGAGGCGCGGATCGACGAAGGTCTCCAGTCCGACTTTGGTAATAACGCCCGGACGCTTGGCGGCAATCTCGCGGAATAGCTGCGTGATGACGCCTTGCGGAAGATTGTAAGCTTCGCACTTGTCTTCTTCGATCAGCTTCGCCATGCCCGGCGACGCAATCGCGATCCCGCCGATCCACCGCTTGATCAGTCCTTCATGTCCGAGGTGACTCATGCCTTTCTCGCGACGGTTACCGACGGCGCTAGCATGGATGACCGTCAGATTGCGCGGCGCGCCGCTCTGCATGAAGCGTTCCTCAATCGCGATCCCCATCTCTTCCGCCCAGCAGGAAAGCCCGAATCCACTTGCTGCTACCGTATCTCCGTCCTGAATCAATGCTGCTGCTTGCGACGTCGTAATCACTTTAGACATATTCAATCACTCCTTAATAAGAATGGAAAAATCATCGTTTTTTAAAATGTGAAAATATTCACTTTATCTGGCGAGTTGTTATGTGAACCCTTTCACTTGGAGAATAACGCGCAGAAAAATCATCGTCAATATCTTGTGATCCTTGCAAAAAACCACTCCCAAAGTGTAGCGAAAATGCGACTGGAAGAAGGGGTAGCCGAAGAGAAGCGATACTTTTTTCCAAAAGACCACGGATTAATCCAGGTTGGCAAGCAGTCGGACGCAGAAGTTCAACCTGTCGCAAAAAAGCAACATCTTTCACGAGAGAGGAGCGCTTTGAAGATCCATCTGGACTAAGCGAGAAAATGATCCGGTGCGGACTATACGAAATCTGAAATGGCGAAAAAGCGAGGTTACATCCGGTAGGATCGATAGAAGGATAAGGATGTGACGAAATCGTGAAGAGCGACAGATGGGCATTTTTGCAACAGAATTCGGAGTCGCAAAAAAGCGCATGAGCCCGTTAACGGACGCATGCGCATGCAGCTTGTCTGTTACATAAATTCGAAGAAATAGCGTACCGCGTGGAAAAAGACCGGAGCGGTGTAGGTAAGACTGTCGATCTGGCTGAGGTAACTCTTCTTGAGCGTCGCGGCTTTGTCTTCGTCGCCGACGAGCAGATCACGCTTCAATACGGAAACCGTCAGGCTGCCGAACAGACCCGCCAGAGCGAGCAATGCACCGAACCACGCGGCGGCGGTGGGGCTGAACGGCGTCAGATGCGGCGCCAGCGCCAGCGAAGCACCCATCGTCACGATGAACGCGCAGACAAAGCCTTCCCAGGTCAACTGCGGATTGGCGGTCGGCACGATCTTTCTTTTTCCGAAATAAAGCGAGACTAACGTATGTACGACATCGTTGATCTGGGTCAACACGACGAGAAACAGAACTAACCCGCCGCCGAACTCCGGGGTCGCGAACTGGAAATACGCCAAATGGCTGAGACCGAACACCATGAGCATCAGGCCCCATTGGGTGGAGCTGACGCTGCGCAGGAAGCCGAATGTTCCTTTCCCCAATAGACGCGGAATCGGCAGCACCAAGAATACATAGAGCGGAATGAACACGATGAACATGCCGTACCAACCCGTGTAGATCCAGTAGAACTGCACCGGAATCGCGAGGTACGCCCAGAGGAAAAGCCGTCGATCCGCTTTGCGCGTGCCCCGGATCATGGAGAAATATTCCTGAAGCGCGAAGAAGCAGAGCAGCATCAAGGAAACGAGCGAGACGGCAGGCGTGAATAAGGTAGCGAGGCAGAAAATGAAGAACATGCCCCACCAGGTTTTCATGCGCGTTCCGATCGAGGAATAGTCTTTGCCCGGCTGCTTGCGGCTGACGAACACATACACCAGATTCGCGGCAACCAGCACGGCAAGAACGATCAACAACACGATATATGAACTGAACAAATCATCACCAACTTAAGGGTAAAATAGCAGTCGTAACCGCTTGACTATGCTATCATAAGGGAATCATTCAAAAAGGCGCAACAGGAAACTTGGCCCGGCGCATGGATCGTTCGTAACGTTGAAGCGGAAGCGATCCATGCACCTGAACAAAAAGGCCCGATTTCGTCAGCCCTGCGCCCAGGCGGAAGGGGAAATTGACAATGACGGATCAACGGTCCGTGTACATTCTACTGACCAATACCGGCACGCTGTTCACCCGCATGATCCGGGTCTACACGCGCGCGCCTTACAATCATGCCTCGATCTCGTTCAACCGCGAGCTGACGGAGCTGTACAGTTTCGGGCGCAAAAATCCGTACAATCCGATCGACGGCGGCTTCGTGCGCGAAGACATTCGGACAGGCACATTCAGCCGCTATCCGAACACGACCTGCGTGATCTACAAGCTTGAGGTGAGCGAGCGCGAAGAGACGAAGATGCGGCGGGTGCTGAACGTCTTTATCCGCAGCCGGGAAAAGTATCTGTATAATCTGCTCGGCATCGTCGGCGTGGCGTTCAAGGAACCGGTAGAGTTCAGCAACTCGTATTTCTGTTCCCAGTTCGTGGCCGAGATTCTGCATCGATCGGGTATCAAGATCTGGAACAAGCTGCCCGCGCTCGTAACACCGGACGATTTCCGTCAAAGCGAGCGCATGATGCTGGTCTACGAGGGGCGGCTGAGCGAGTATGAGCATGCCGCTTCCCCGGAAGAGCTGACCGTCGAAGGCGCCAAGTTGGAATAGTACCTTATCAACGCTAAAAGTAAGGTTATGCCCGCCGGAAACCCACCTAAAGCGTGTGGGTTTCCAGCGAACATAATCCTATGATTAAGAGTTGATAAGGTACTAGATTATCGTTGAAAAAGGAGAGAGTCGATTGAAAATCGGAAGAAACGACCCGTGCTTCTGCGGTTCGGGCAAAAAGTACAAGAAGTGCTGCATTGATCGAGATATCGCCTTCGCAGATTCCGTGAAGTTTGCAGAACGCAAAAAGACAGACCCCGCCTTCACGCCGCGAAGCTACTATATCAACCGCGTCACGACATTGAACGATCGTCTGCAAAACGAAGCACGCTCCGAAGAACTCGATACGCAGCTGATGGAACTCGCCGGAGACACCCTGGACGATCTGGACGGCGCACGCCTGCATGCTTTCACCCGCTACGGCGAAGGTTTCTTGCCCACAGAGCGCCGCCTGCTTCAAGCCCTAGCCAACCGACTCTGGGGAGCCCTCGTCTTCGGCGAATTCCAGGAACAAGAAATCCTGCGCCCGTTGATGGCTTTCGCCGCATCGACGCTGGCCGAAGGCATTAGCGAAGCCGCGCCAATCTCTGGAGCCATACTGACGACGGACGAAGACGGAAATCTGTTGAATGCGTCCCTGAAGCCTGCTGCTGAAGGCGAAGAACTAGAAGTGTTCGAGTTGGATATAGAGATCGAAGGCGTTGAACTTTAAAATCAGAAGCATTTAAGCGGAGGGAGAAATTCAGCGAGAGACGCCTTTGAGCCGGGAAAGCTGCAAGCTTTCTCGACGAAACAACGTCTCGAACGAATTTCTCTCGCAGCGCCCAAGCTTCCCCAACGAATAGGATTTTAACGATCTGACAACCCAGCCGCCTTACAGGCGGCTTTTTGCTGTCCAGATTTTTTCCGAATCCTCGCATAACCAATCTTCAAGATTTCCGTCTGTAATCATGAAGGGAACGCAATCCCGGAAAGGAGCCTCACATTGAACAGTCCATCCAGCTCAACGAGCGAATCGCAAGACGAGAAAATCATCGATCTATTCTGGAACCGCAGCGAATCGGCGATCAGCGAGGCCGCGAGCGAATACGGTCGTTACTGTTATTCCATTTCCTATCATATTCTGCGCAGCACGGAGGACGCCGAAGAATGCGTCAACGATACGTGGCTGCGCACCTGGAACGCTATTCCGCCGCAGCGTCCCGGCAAGTTGTCGTTTTTCGTTGGTCGCATCGTGCGCAATCTGTCGCTCGATAAATTCCGCAGCAAAAAAGCCAAACGGCGCGGCGGCGAAATGTCGCCTATTCTCGAAGAATTGAGCGAAGCGATTCCCGGCGGACCGGATACGGAAAGTCTGGTGCTGGATCGGGAACTCGGACGCGCGATTAACGACTTTTTGCGTACATTGCCCGAGAACGCCTGCAATCTCTTTTTGGCCCGCTACTGGCATAGCATGCCGCTGACGGAAATCGCGTCGAAGTTCGGCGTGAAGGAGAACAATATCAAAGCCAGCCTGTTTCGCACTCGGGGCAAACTGAAAGAGTATCTGGAGAAAGAAGGGATGCAGCCGTGAACAATGAAGAACGATTGTACCGGGCGATTGGCGAAGCTGACGATGAGCTGTTGGAGAGAATGGAGCAAGCGATGGCGGCAGGCAAGGCGAGTCATTCCGATCTAAAAAAACGACGGCGGATCTGGCAAGCGAGCGTAGCATCGCTGCTTGTAGCGGCGGCCGCATTGCTGCTCATTTTCAACGACAGCTTGTTCAACCGCGATGGTAATGTGACCTATACGGCATCCGGGCCGGTCGTCGACCGGGCAATCGGAAATGAGCCTTCAAGCAGTGTGGTTACTCCGGGCAACGGTCAAATCGTATATTTCGATTCGGTTCGTCGCGCATTCGAGACGAACAAGGATTCCAGAACGAAGTATTTTGTCGCAATCGATCTGTTCGCGGACGACATGCCGCTTAATGTAGGCAGCTTCGATACGCATCGCGAGTTGAAGCGGCTTCAAGAGCTGGGATTGCAGGTGGGTTATGCCGAGTCGTGGACGTATCAAGGCGAAGGCGTACAGGTTGATTATTTGTATGCAGCAGGCCTATTAACGGCGGAGCAGCTGAAGAACTTCCCGGCTTCGTCCGAATACGGCTACGCGTTCCGCTTCGCGACCAACGCTGACGGAACTCCCGTACCGACAGAGAACTTTGTTGAATCCGGTTCCCAAACGAAAATGAAATAAAATGTTGTCGCCAGAATAACCGAAGCGGAAAATCTCCGTCTTGTAGGGCAGAACGTCAAAAACAAACCCATTCAACCCCTTCAAGGAGGAACTTCCCATGCATAAAAAAATCGCAACGACTGTCCTGTCCGCTTCTCTGCTCGCCGCTTCCTTAGGCGGTGCCGCTTCGGCCGCGTCCGCTACGAACTTCCGCGATCTGCAAAACGTAACGGGCCACGACAAGATTCTCGCGCTGCATGACAAAAAAATCGTCAGCGGCGTGAGCAAAACGGCCTTTGCGCCGCAGTCGAAATTAACGCAAGCCGAAGCGCTCCAGCTTATCGTCAACGGGTTTAAACTGGACGAGAAACCTTTGACGGATGCGTTGATCGCGCTGAATACTCTTTTCCCGGCTGTCAAAGAAGATGCTTGGTACGCCAACGCGTTCAGTTATGCGTACTACAACGGCGTCGATATCCCGAAGTCGGTCAGTCCGTCGGCAACGATCACCCGGGAGCAATATATCGATTACGTGATGACGGGTCTTCAAGCTGTAGGAAATATGCCGGCTATCGACGTAGTTGCTCAAGAGATCGCGGACGGCGACAAGCTCAATCCGGCATACCTGGATTCCGTACAGTTGGCGATCGTATTCGGCATTGCGGAACTGGATTCCGAGCGTAACTTCAATCCGACTCACGAGATTACACGAGCGGAAGCAGCCGTGATCTTATACAATGCGGTGGAGTTTTTGGAGAAAAGTTCTTCGAATCAAGTGAACTCGAATGATGAACGCATCATCGACGTGCTGCCGCATGAACAACCGACCACGGCTCCGGCAGCCGGTCTTTATGCAGCTCCGGAGAACGGCAAGTTCTTCTCGACAGGCAGCGTGCAGCAGGCGATTGACGAACAGGCCGCTCCAAGCACGAAGGTACAGGTCGCGGTAACGCTGTTCGAGAACGGATCACCGATCGATGAACAAAGCGCCAAAGGCGCCGCAGAGCTGAAGCGTCTCCAGTTACTCGGCTACGATATCGATTATGCCCAAGCCTGGACGTATCAAGGCAATCTGGAGAAGGTGGAATACACGTATATTTCCGGCGTGTTCACGGCAGAGCAGCTTGAATCGTTCCAAGCCTCTGCAAACTACGGTTATGCTTTCGACTTTGCCTCAAACGGTGACGGATCGGCAGTATTGGGTAAAAACGATGCCGTAACAGGTACGAAAAGCCCGCGTCTGATTGCGGAATAAATAGCGGATAACCGAAATAGCGATAAAAAATGTTGCAAGCTCTCATCGTTCTCTCTCGGATTGCGGATTAATCGCACAACCGGGATGGCGGATGGAGCTTGCAACATTTTGTTTTGAGGACCTCTTTTTCGGTACGGGTTGGTATTCCCGGTCAAGCCGGAAACTGCACGGTAAACGTCGTCTTTTCGCCGACCGTGCTTTTCGCCGAGATCCGTCCTTTATTTTGTTCCACAATGGAGCGCGCGATCGCAAGTCCCAGCCCGTGTCCGCCCTGTGAGCGGGTACGCGACTGGTCGGTACGATAAAAGCGGTCGAATACGCGCGGCAGATGCTCGGCGGGAATGCCTTCGCCCGTGTTGCTCACCGTTAGCACGACCTCGCCGTGTTCCTGCTTCAGCGACACGTCGATCCGGCCTTGCGCATTCGCGTATTTAATCGCGTTGTCCAGCAGGATCATCGTGACCTGCACGATCTGCTCGCGGCTTCCCGTAATGCTGAGCGCGGGTTCGATTTCGTAGTCGAGCGTCAGATCCTTTTCGAAAACAACGGCTTCCATCGTCAGCATGACGTTCTCCACCGCATCGCTCAGATCGAAACGAGCCTGGATCATATTCGAGCGGGAGTCGTCCATTTCGGTTAGATAAAGCAAGTCGCCTGTCAGCTTCGCCATGCGTTCCGTCTCGGATTTAATATAACGAAGCCATTTTTCCTGACTGCGGATCGTCTCGTCCCGGTTCGCCAGCAGCACGTCCGCGTTGGTGTTAATGACCGCGAGCGGCGTTTTCAACTCGTGCGAGGCGTCTCCGATGAACTGCTTCTGCTTCTCGAACGCTTCGCGTACCGGCTGAATCGAGCGGTTGGCGAAGAATCGGCTGAAGAAGAACAGGACGACCAGCATCGCCAGCCCTACGGCGAGGAACGCGTAGACCAGCGTCGTCAAAATCTCTTCGCGGGACGTCGTGTCGATAAATACGTACATCGTTCCGTCTTCCGTCTGCATCTTTTGGAACGTCCAACGGCTGTTGCTGAGCGTGAAGCCGCCGCTGTCTTTGCCGTCGGCTACCGCCTGCGCAAGCGCTTGGGCGTAATCGTCTTCCGTCATGCTGAAGCGGGATTCCGTATCGATCAGCGTACCCGAAGCGTCGGTCAGCAGCATGAACGAGACCGACCGTTCCGGCGCATTGTTTCCGCCGAAGCCGTTCATCGGGGGCTCGCCCATATCGAAGCTGCCGTTTTGCGAGCTTGAACCGCTGCCGCCCGTATTTCCGCTTCCGTTTGCCGTATCCGGGATCGCACCTTTTTGACCGGAACCGCCGCCCGGCATCTCGCCGTTTAATCCGCTGCGGTACATATTCGTCGTGCGCTCCAGATCCATGCCGATCTCGTCGTGCACCTGTCGGTACGTGATCGTGTAGATCGTGGCGAAGGCGACCAGCATGATGATGACGATCGTGACCAGATTGACGATGAGGAATCGGTTGCGCAGCTTTTTGAACAGGGGGTTCATCGGCATGTTTTTCATATTCAAGCCGCCCATTACGCTTTGCCCTCCTCCAGTACATAGCCGACGCCCCGGATCGTGGTGATGCGCGTTTCCGAGCCGAGGAAGTTCAATTTTTTACGCAAAAACGAGATATAGACCTCCACGTTGTTATGCTCCGCTTCCGAGTCGAACCCCCACAGCTTTTCGATGATTTGTTCCTTCGACGTCACCGCCTGTTTGCGCACGATCAGCAGCTCAAGCAGTTCGCTTTCTTTCGGATTCAGCTTGATTTCTTTGCCGCGTACCGTCAGCTTCGGATTGGTTGCGTTCAACTCCAAATCGCCGAACTTAAGCGCGTCTTCCGGCATGACCTCGCCTTTTCTGCGCATCGCGGCCCGGATTCTTGCCAGCAGTTCGTCTGAGGAAAAAGGTTTCGCCACGTAATCGTCCGCTCCGTGATCCAGCCCCGCGATTTTGTCCGGGATCTCGCCTTTGGCTGTCAGCAAGATGACCGGGACGGCCATGCCTTTGCTCCGTACGTTTTTCAAAATGCTGATGCCGTCCATGCCCGGAAGCATGATATCGAGCAGCAGCAGGTCGTAAATATCGCTGAGCGCGTAATCCAAGCCGTCTTCGCCGTCGTGCACGACATCGACCGAATAATTGTTCTTTTTCAAAATTTGAGACAGGGCTTCCGCCAGATGCAGCTCGTCTTCCACGATTAGGATTCGCATGTCTATATTCACCCTCTGTTTAATTTTCGTTTGAATGGAGGCTTTCGTTTATCGATTGTCTTCATTATATCGGGAAAGGCTTTAATGAACCTTAAGGTTTTGACGCGGCGAGATTAAACGCAAAAAAGACGCTCTCCGGTGGGAGAACGTCTGGGTGTCGAGAAAGTTACGTAGGCGAGGGAATCGAGAAGACTGCGAGAAAAATTCGTTCAAGACGCTGTCTCACTCGGAAAATGGATTGGATTTAAATAAGGAGTTTTCCGAGTTCAAAGGCGTCTTTCACTGAATTTTTCTCTCCGTCTTCTCGCTTCTAGCTACGTTGGAGTTTCTCGACACGCTGACGCTCTCTGGGTGGAGAACGCCTTTTTGAAAAGGTAAAGTGATTGTGTATGCCAAACTGCTTAATTATTGCGCCGTATATCCGCCGTCCACGATCAGGCTGCCGCCGGTCATGTACGAAGAATCGTCGCTTGCCAGGAACAGGACGGCCGTCGCCATTTCGTCGGCTTGGCCGAGGCGTTTCATTGGCGTGATTGCGGCCAGTTCTTTTTTGTTTTCTTCCGGGATGATCGGCGTGTCGATGAAGCCTGGGCAGAGGGCGTTTACGCGAATGTTTTGGTCTGCATACTCAAGTGCCAGGGAACGGGTCAGGTTGATGACGCCGCCTTTGGCCGCGTTATAGGCTGCCGATCCCGGGGAACCGACCCAGCCGTACATGGAAGCGGTGTTCACGATCGTGCCGCCGCCTGCTTTGAGCATTTCGCGAATAGATTCACGGGCAACGAGGAATACGCCGTCCAGATCGACGTTGACGGTGTTGCGCCATTCCGAGTAGTCCAATTCATGGGTAGGTTGCACGCGTCCGATTCCGGCATTGTTGAATACGATATCGACTTTGCCGAATGCTTCGACCGCTTGTTTGAACAGGCTGGCTACTTCTTCTTCGCTGGTGATGTTGGCTTTAACGAATACGGCTTCGGCACCTTGCGCTTTCAGTTCCGCTTCGAACGCTTTGCCTTTTTCCTCATTGAGGTCGGCGAGTACGACTTTGGCTCCTTCTTGTACGAACAAACGAGCAGTTGCCGCACCGATACCCGACGCTCCGCCTGTAATCAACGCGATTTTATTCTGTAATTTTCCCATTTTGAATTCCTCCCGTATAATAAATGAATGAAATTTAATTGAAATTGTGCGTTTTTGGTCACAATTTAAGTTTACTCCGATGAGTTCCGATAACAATCATTAATATGACGGCAAATGTCTGATTAATAGACAGATGCGACCTAAATGTCTTGCCAGAAGGAGAATAATAATGACGGAAGTGCGAAATGGGACGTCTCCTCGCCGTAATCGAACCAAAGAACATCTGCAAGAGGCTTTGGTCAAACTAATCAAATCCAAAGGCTATCATGCCGTAACTGTGAGAGATATCGTTGACACCGCCGCTTATAACCGCAGTACCTTTTACGTGCAGTACCCGGATAAGCCAGGTTTGGCGGAAGATTTGCTGAATGTCATGCTTCAAGGCTTGGAAGATTCGGTCGGCAAGCCGTACGTGCCCGGACACTGGGTGAATTCGGCTGCTCTTGACGCGCCTTCATTCAACATCCTGACTTACATCCACGAACATCGCGACTTTTTCGAATTGATCAAATACGAAGATACCCTGCCCGGCATACATACCGCCATCCCGCAGACCTTTTTAAAAATCTATATGGAACAATTCGACTTCGAAACCATCGATAACCGCCCGGTCGATATGGATTACTTCAAGAAATACACAGCCTACGGCTTTTACGGACTTGTCTTAAACTGGATCACCGAAGACTTCCGCGAATCGCAAGAAGAGTTCGTCAAAAAAGTCATCGACCTGACGCGCACCCATATTTATTCGTTTCAATATAGAGGCAAATGATCGAGCATCGAGCTTGAAAACGAACTTGGATCGGCGCGATTGTCGTACAAAGTGAATTCAAGAAAAGAAGAACCGGAAATCCAGTTCTCAACGTGTCCAGAAAGTCCAACGTAACTGGAAGCGAGAAGACGGAGAGAAAAATTCAGTGAAAGACGCCTTTGAACTTGGAAAACCCCATTATAAAATTTCAATCCCGTTTTCCAAGTGAGACAGCGAATTGAACGAATTTTTCTCGCAGTCTTCTTGCTTCCCCGTACCAACGTAACTTTATCGACAATCCTGAGAACCGGAACCCCGGTTCTTTTTTGTTGTGTAAACGCTGCGTAAAATCCCCCACACCATTTTACAAACTCCTCGATTTATTTAAGATTCGCTAAAGGTTGCAGGCCTAAGATACAGACATGGCAAGGGAACACCGACAACTTCACAACGAAAGGAACGAGGAACATGGCAATCGAGGTCTTCAACCGGTACGAGAGCAAATACCTGATGGATCATGCGTCTTACGAGAAAATTTACGCGGCGCTGCTGGAATATATGGAGAAAGACGAGTACAACAAAAACGAATTTTATTCGATCAGCAATCTGTACTTCGATACGCCGCATGATTCGCTCATCCGTCAAAGCCTAGCCAAACCGAAATACAAGGAAAAACTTCGTCTCCGGGCTTACGGCGTACCGAACGAAGACGCGAAAGTCTATCTCGAAATCAAAAAGAAAGTGTTCGGTCTGGTCAACAAACGCCGCACGGCGCTAAAGCTGAACGAAGCCTACGAGTTCGTCCGCACCGGACAACCGCCGGAGTTTCAACCTTACATGAACGCGCAGGTGCTGGACGAGATCGAATACTTCCTCCGCCTGTACGACCTGGACCCGAAAGTTTATCTCTCCTACGACCGTAAAGCTCTGTTCGACAAGACGAGCCGCGACCTGCGGATTACCTTCGACACCAACATCCGATGCAGACGCTACGACGTCCAACTGGAACGCGGCGATTACGGCGAACAACTGATGCAGCCCGGTCAATGGTTGATGGAAGTCAAAGCGGAAAAGACTGTACCGGCGTGGTTGTCCAAAATGCTGTCCGAACACGGCTTATACCGGACGAGCTTTTCGAAATACGGCAACGAATACAAAAAGCTGCTGAAAACCCGAAGAATGATGCCCGACCTGCAACCCAACATTCAATTGAACGCGATCGGCGATCTGCCGACTACAGAACGCGCAACCGAAAAGGAGACTGTGCTTTATGCTTGATTCCATCCTCAACAGCACCACGACGAGTACCACCGACCTGACTTTGAGTAATGCGCTGGTGACCATCGGCCTGGCGATCGTGCTGGGCCTGATTATCAGCCTGACGTATATGAAGACCAACAAAGCCACTTATACCCAAGGCTTCACCCTCACGCTGATCGTTCTCCCGATCGTCGTCGCCGTCATTATCCTCATGATCGGCAGCAACGTGGCCCGCGCATTCAGCTTGGCCGGCGCGTTCTCGATCATTCGCTTCCGCAGCGCGGCAGGCGATCCGAAAGACATCACCTACGTCCTGTTCACGATGGCGGCAGGCTTGGCTTGCGGCGTCGGTTCTCTCGGCTACGCGGTACTGTTCACCGTAATCCTCTGCGTCGTGATGTTCGTGCTCAGCCGTTTCAAATTCGGAGTCAAAAAATCGCAGCAAAAAACGCTTAAAGTCACCATCCCGGAAAACCTCGGCTACGAAGAAGCGTTCGAAGAAGTCTTCAACAAATTCGGCGTACAGCATGAACTCAAAAAGATCCGCACCACCGAACTCGGCAGTCTGTACGAACTCGTTTACTCCGTCACCATGGATCAGAATGTTAACCAAAAAGCATTCCTCGATTCGATCCGGACCCGCAACGGCAACCTCGATTTGTCGCTGACGATGGCTCCTCCGGTGACGGCGGAATATTAATTAAGAAGCGAAGGGAAGAGAACTCTCATGAAAAAAGCAACCAAGATCGCGAAAACGAAAAAGTTCAAAGCCAACAAAAAAATGGCGGCAGCCGGTCTGCTCGGCGCGGTGCTGCTGACCTCGGCGAGCGTCGTTCCTGCGGCAGCGGCCGGATTGACCTGGAATGCCTCGAACGGTTATCTGATCAACGCAACCAGCAGCAATACGACCAGCACGACGTCCGCTTCGACTTCTACAGGCACGACCGCATCTACCGCATCCGATTTGAAAGTGACCAACATGACCGTCTCGGATCTTGTCACGTTAAAAACGAAGGATTACGCGACAACGTGGAGCACCGGAACCTATACGACGATCAAGCTGAACAGCACAAGCGCAACCGTTAGCGGCTCGGGTGCCAAGGCATCCGGCAGTACGGTTACGATCTCCGAGGCAGGCACGTATGTCGTGAGCGGCAAACTGACGGACGGGCAGATCGTCGTTGCGGCAGCGGACACGGATGATGTGCATATCGTCTTCAAAGGCGTGACTTTGGCTAACGATTCGACTTCGCCATTCTATGTAAAGTCGGCGGATAAAGTCGTAGTCACTCTGTCAGCGGGCACAACGAATACGATCACGGACAGCAGCACCTATACCTTTGCGGAGGGCGAAGACGAACCGGATGCCGCGATGTTTAGTAAAGCTAATCTGACCATTAACGGCACCGGAACCCTGAACGTCACGGGCAATTACAAGGACGGTATTCGCAGTAAAGATAATCTCAATATCGTCAGCGGTAAAATTACGGTCAAAGCGGTCGAAGACGCCATTATCGGTAAAGACCGCGTCGTGATCGAAGGCGGCACGTTCAATATCGATGCAGGCTTCGACGGAATCAAATCCACCAACGATACCAATACGGCAAAAGGCTTCGTTGCGATCTCGGGAGGCACGTTCAACATCACGGCAGGCAATGACGGCATTCAGGCCGAAACCGCGCTTGTCATCGATGGCGGGGACTTCGACATCGTAACGGGCGGCGGTTATGAAAATGGACGGACGCATACCGACGACTTCGGCGGCGGTGGAGGCTTTGGCGGTCAAATGCCAGAAGATTGGACACCGGGCGAAATGCCGACGAATGCGGATGGCACAGCGATGACCTTCCCGACCAATGCAGACGGCACAACCATGACGCCGCCAACCAACGCGGACGGAACGGCGATGACGCCTCCGACGAACTTGAATACAGCCTCCGGTACTGAAGCGGACGAAACAACGGAAGAAGCGGAGACGACCGAAAGCATGAAGGCGCTCAAAGCGGGCACCGAATTGGTTATCAACGATGGAACATTCACGATCGATGCGGCTGACGATGCGGTGCATAGCAACGGCAACGTGAATATCACAGGCGGAACATTCGACGTCGCGACCGGAGACGACGGCTTCCATGCCGACGCGGTACTGGAAATCTCGGACGGTACGATTGAGGTTACGAATAGCTATGAATCGTTGGAAGGCTTTATCATCAATATCAAAGGCGGCGATATTGACGTAACCGCTTCGGATGACGGTGTCAATGCGGCTGGTGATGATCCGACGTTGGCAGCAACGACGGATACGACGTCTACAGACAGTGCGGCAACAACAAGCAGTGCGACACCAGCAAGCAACACGCAAACAGCCGCAGCTTCTACATCCAGCGCAAGCAGCTCTTCAACTGCAACGACAAGCACCGCGGCGGCAGCCGACACGACGACCGATGCGACTTCCTCCGCTTCGCAGACGCCAGGCAACGGTATGATGCCGGGCGGCATGGGCGGCGGAATGATGGAAGCCAGCAACGCCGAACTGAATATCAGCGGCGGAACCCTAACCGTTAACGCAGGCGGCGACGGTCTGGATTCCAACGGTTCCGTCAATATGACGGGCGGCACGGTGATCGTGAACGGCCCGATGGATAACGGCAACGGGCCACTCGACTATGACGGCACATTCGAGATCAGCGGAGGTACCCTGATCGCAGCCGGAAGCTCGGGCATGGCACAAGCCCCTTCGACTTCATCGAGCCAACGTTCGCTGGGCATTACCTTTGCCGCTTCGCTGAGTGCAGGAACGCTTGTGCATGTGGAAGACTCGGCGGGCAACAACGTTCTGACCTTCGCTCCGTCCAAATCGTTTAGTTCGGTCGTGGTTAGCTCTTCCGCGTTGAAAGCAGGCGAAACGTATACCGTTTCGACAGGCGGCACATCGACGGGTACGGAGTTTGACGGTCTCTACACAGGCGGAACGTATAGCGGTGGAACAACTTACACAACCTTCGAATTCTCAACGAGCGACGCCACAACCTGGGTCGACGAATCCGGCGTAACTGCCGGACCGAGCGGCATGGGCGGATTCGGCAGTGGAGGCATGGGCGGCGACGGCACGACCCGCGGCCCGCGAGGTACGCAATCAAGCAGCACGTCTACTACGACAAGCACAACAACGGCGGAATAATCGGAAAATTTAGCCCTAAAGCAAGGCCTTCCCTTTTCATAAGGGGAGGCTTTTTTCGTGAGGAATAGTTGGCTTTTCGCGTTTATAGACTGAATGCTTGAATATTCGATAAAGCTCGCAAGTATGGAAGTTGACCACTGATTGGAGGCAGGTATGGATATCATTTTGATCGCAACCTTTTTAGCAGCGATTCTGAGTTTTTTTATCGTATATATCTTAATAGGTATTTTCAACGCGCACGCAAATCCGAAAAGCCGCATCCTTGTGAGTTTTTTGACAGCCATTCTTTCCTTGATTTTCTTTGCGTTTATGGCTGTGATCGTGGGCCAAGTATCTTTGATTACCCTTTGATATTTTTGTGCACCGATTGCAAGACTCGGATCGGCGGCTGCTCTTAGCGGCTTTCGATCTCGCGCTCAAGTACGGATACGAATCGCCGGAAGCGTTCACTCGGGCTTTTAAAAAAATGCACGGAATTACTCCGGCAGACGCACGAAAGCCCGGCATCAGGCGCAAAGCTTATCCGCGAATTTCCTTTCAACTTTCTAATGGATCTATTCGGCAGATCGACGCTAATCGGAAATATAGGCGAACACCTTATCAACAAATCCCGGAATTTTGGCAAACCTGTATTGCCGACGGCACCGTCGACCGCATCCGCGCAGCACCGCGGCAATGGTATGTACGAGATGGAAATCTGGATTCCCATCGCGCCAAAAACAAATAAAAACTAAACCCATCCCCACCCGCTGGCAACTTCTTCCCGCCACGGGTTCTTTTCATATCTATTTTTATTGCAAACGCAATAAAAATAGACTATATTTCTGAGTGTCGCTTACACTAACCCAACTCCGGGAGCGAGATCGTTTCGAACCGAAGCGCAGGTCGAAACGATCTCGCTCCCTCTCCCACCCGGAAAGGAATGATAAAAATGACAACTACAATCCGAAAATGCGACATCCAAGACTTGAAAACCCTCCGCGAAATCGGAATAGAAACCTTCAACGACACCTTCGCCGAGCAAAATAAACCCGAAAACATGCACGCCTATCTAGCAAAAGCATTCGACGAAAAAAAGTTCCAACAAGAACTGAACACCCCAAACTCTTCCTTCTTCTTCATCTCGCATAACAACCAGCTAGCCGGATTCCTAAAAGTAAACGTCGGCACCGCACAATCCGAACCGATGGGCGACGATAGCCTCGAAGTCGAACGCATCTACGTCCGTAAATCGTTCAAACGCATGGGTCTAGGCAAAAAACTCATGAACTACGCCTTCGAACTCGCCAACCAACAAGCCAAAACAAAAATCTGGCTAGGCGTCTGGGAAAAAAACACCTCCGCCATCCTTTTCTATGAACAACAAGGCTTTGTCCTAACAGACAAACATTCTTTCTGGATGGGCGACGACGAACAAATCGACTGGATCATGACAAAATCGCTAGCTTAATTTTGCCTTCGTCCTTTTAATTTTATCTTTTCGCCTTTAATCTTTTCTTCTCTCTACTACCCCACCTCCGGGAGCAAGACCGTTTCGAACCGAAGGGCCTTTGCCCTTAGAGGGAATGGACAACGAAGCCCAGGTCGAAGCGGTCTTGCTCCCGCCCTCCCATCGTTATGCTAGAATCGAAGTGAAAAGATCAATACGCGAAAGGCGGTCTCCTACATGACCTCATTGCCGCTTCGCCGAGGCCAGATTATCTCAAGCATCGTGCTGCTGTATCTGTTCACGCGCTTGCTGCCCGATTCGAATTCGGCGCGCTGGGCTTCGGCGATCTTATTTCTGGCCTTTATCGTCGGACTGGCGATTGCTCCGCGAGTCCAAAATCCAACCATCCGATTGCTCGTATTCGGAGGCCTGTACGCGGCGTCCGTCGCCTATTGGCTGGCGTTCGGCCACGACACGTCGCTGCTGCTGATCCTGCAAGGATTTCTGGTCAGCTATATCGCGCTATTACTGGTCGAACCCGCTTCAGCGGTACTGGCGAGCGCGATCGTGGCGTTTACTTTTATTCTGCAAATCGAGTATGAAGGGGCCTCCTGGGAGAGCTTGCTGAGACAGGATTTGTTTATTTATGTCGGACTGTACGCGCTGCTGCGCATGATCCGCATTAGCCGATCCAAACAGCGCGAACAGCAGCGGCACGCGGAAGAGTTGAAGATTATTCATGCCAAGCTTCAGCAGGCGCATGAGGAATTGGAACAGGCTACGGTGCAGTCGCTGCGTTATGCCGTGTTGGAAGAACGCAGCCGGATCGCGCGGGATATTCACGACAGTATCGGCCATCGTCTGACCTCGGTCATCGTTCAGCTTCAAGCTCTGCCTTACGTGTTGAAAAGCGATCCGACAGAATCCGAACGTATCGTGCGCACGGTGCTGGAAGTGGCGCGCTCATGCATGCAGGAAGTCCGTTCCGTCGTGCACGAGATGGGTACGGACGAGAGTGGGGCCGGGATCGTATCATTACGCAGCCTGGTGCAGCAGACCTCGGCCGTTCCGGGCGCGCCGAAAATCAGTTTGAACATTGAAGGGGAAGAGGCAAAGAGACAGCAAGAGTGGCCGCCGCAAATTGCGGCAGCCTTGTACCGTTGCTTGCAGGAGGCTTTAACGAACACGATTCGCCATGCTCAGGCGCATCAAGTAGAGGTTACGATCAAGCAAAGCGAGAGTCGTCTGGCGCTAAATTACCGTGACGACGGTATTCTCAAGCCGGGAGAGTCGTTGCAAGAAGGCTTTGGATTGGGCGGGATTCGCAAACGGTGCCGGGATGTCGGCGGGGAATGTATCATCGCGGTACGGGAACCGCACGGCATCGCGATCGATATTGCGCTGCCGCTGGCGATCGATCGAGACAAGGGAGATGAGCAGCATGACTAACGCGGAATCTGCGAATGAAAGATTGGACAACGGAATCGCCAAAATCCTGCTCGTGGACGATCAGCCGCTTGTTCGCCAAGGAATGAAATACATCATCGGCGCGCAGCCGGATCTTGAAGTCGCAGGCGAGGCCGGAAGCGGACCGGATGCGGTGAAGGTCGCGCTGGAGCAGCATCCTCAGCTTATTTTGATGGATGTCCAAATGCCGGAGTTTAACGGAATCGAAGCCGCGCGGCGCATTTTGGAAAAACTGCCGGATTGCAAAATCGTCATTTTGACTACGTTTGATACGGAAGAGTATGTGCTGGAAGGGATTCGCGCGGGAGCGATCGGCTATTTGCTGAAAGATACGGAGCCGGAGGAGCTTTTAACTGCGATTCGTGCCGCATTGCGCGGCGAAGTCATTTTCCGCACCGCGCTGGCCGGGAAGCTGATCGGTCAGGCCTTGCAGCGGCAGGGGGACAATGCTTCGGATTCGATGACCACGAAGCTGCTCCAACCTTTTACCGCGAGAGAACTGGAAGTGCTTCAGCAGATGGCCTACGGATTACGTAACGAAGAGATCGCGGCCAAGCTGTTCGTCAGCGAAAGCACGGTGAAGACGCATGTACATCGAATCCTGCAAAAGTTCGACGTACAGGATCGGACGCAGGCGGTGGTGTACGCGATTCGCAACGGGATCGTGGAGTGAAGGGAACGGACACAGAAGACGCGGAGCGGCGGAGTGCGGTCGCATCACCGCTTATCCACAGAGCCGACGGCGAACAGAGCGCCGTCGGCTTCTTTTTGCCTGGGGATAACCGATTTTCCGCGTCTGCGCATCCATCCACAGGTGGATAAGCGCCTGCGGCAAGAGCAACCCCTCGGTGGACGCGGTGCCTCCTGAATCGGGATAAGCTTAAGACATCCCAAAAACAACAAGGAGGCAACACACATGACCGCAACGACCTGGATCTCGACGCTCGCTATTTTCGCTCTTCTCACTTGGAGTACATTCGGCCGCAAGGCATTCAATCCGGTTCGCCTGATTATGCCTATTCTGGTCATCAGCTACTTCGGCGCCACCTACCTGAAAGACATCCCGAGCGACGGCAATAACGGTTGGCTGCTCGCGGCGTCCGCCGCATTCGGCGCCCTGATCGGCGCGCTGCTGCTGACCATGTCCCATATCGAATATGACGGCAAAAGCCGCAAGACTTACGTAACCAACGGCATCGCCAGCATCGGCGTTCTGTCGATCATGTTCATCCTGCGCATCGGACTGGTGCAATGGGTGACCAGCCACGGCGAGACCGCTTACCGGTACTCGCAGCTGCATCATTTTGACTTGTACATCATCGGTCCGGCATTTATTTTCATGGCTGCTTCGATGCTGATCGTGCGGATCGTCGGCCTGTTGATTCGGGTGAAACGCACGCGTTCGGAAGCGGTATCCGGCTGGAGTGCCTAATGAATACGCTTGGAAAAACAGCACCGCAAAACAGGTCGATTAACGGACATTCATCCGCTGATCGACCTGTTTCGTTTTTGCCGAAGATTGTTCGCAGGGTTTGCAAATCGCCTTTTACCATCCGTTATTCCGTCAATACAGGCTCGTTCAACAGCAGATCGACCATACCCGGAAAGCGGCGGTCCAGGTCTTCCTTTCGCAGAGAGTAGAAATGTTCCTTGCCTTGAAAACGCGGTTGGATCAATCCGGACTCGCGCAGAATCTTGATATGGTGGGATAACGTCGATTTGGAAATGTGTTCGACTTCGAAGCCGGAGCAGTTTTTCTCGCCCGAGCGAGCCAAACACTGAACGATCTTCATGCGTACGGGATCGCCGAGCGCGGCACATACGGTCGTTAAATCCATTTCGGAGATCGAAGGAAGGGTTAGAGTTTTCATGGTTGTAGGGTAGCACAATCGCGGATTGAATACAAATTTCGAAAAAAATCGAACTAAAGATTGCGAAGCGGCGAGAGAGTGTGTTATATTCCTTTTCAGTTCGAAAAATATCAAACAATAAATGATGCAGCAGCATTGTTTCGGGAGGATTAACCATGGAAACGTTGACGGTATTGAATACGTATTTTCGCTTGTTCGACGCGGCGCGCACGGATGAATCGGCAATGAACGACTTGTTGTCGCTGTTCACGGAAGATGCGGAGATCGTGCTGAACGGCAATAGCCGAAACGGCTTTGAAGATTTCGTAAGAGCCTTCTACGCGCATAACCGCGACGTCAAACATATGTGGGACGGCTGGGTGCTTCAAGCGGACGGCAGCTACCATACCAATTGGGCGGTATGCGGCCAGACGTCGGAAGGTGCGGTCTATGCGAAAACGGGCGTGGATATTGCTCGTTTTAACGCGGACGGAAAGATTGTGTATTTGGAAAACGTGCCGACGGATAAGGATGCGTTCGGAAAATATACGTCTTAAGCGCGATCTCTCTGAAAAATAGGAAAGCCGCCGCAATCAGGTCGAATCCCTGACTACGGCGGCTTTTTGCTGTCATTTGTTTGAACTCAAGCTATCCCTTAATCGATCCCACATATACGCCTTTCACGAAATACTTCTGCAAGAACGGATACACCAGAAGGATCGGGAGCGTCGAGACGACGATGGTGCAGTATTTGACCAGTTCGCGGTAAGCGGTGGCGCTGCCTGCGCTGTCGATCACGACGCCGCCCGCGCTGCCCATGGTGGCTGCGCTCGTATCGTTGGCGACGAGGATTTCTTTTAACAGCAATTGCAGCGGGAACTTATCCCGGTCTTGCAGAAGCACCATCGCATTGAACCAGGAGTTCCAGTTGCCGACGAGATAGTAGAGGAAAATGACGGCCAGCGTCGCTTTGGACAACGGGATGATGACGCTCAGCAGGATGCGCGCTTGGCTTGCTCCGTCGATCGTCGCAGCTTCTTCCAACTCCTGCGGCAGCGCCTGGAACCCGGTTCGCAGGATGATCATGTTCCACGTGCTGATCGCGCCGGGTAAGACCATCGCCCAGATATTGTTGTACAGCCCGATGTCTTTCATCAGCAGGAACCACGGGATCAGGCCGCCGCCGAAAAACATCGTGATGGTGATGACGATCATGATGTACTTTTTAAAGAACAACTCGCGACGGGACAAGACGTACGCGCCCATGATCGTCATGACCATGTTGATCGCCGTGCCCAGCCCGACGTACAGCAGCGTGTTGGCGTAGCCGACGATCAGGGCGTTGTCGCGGAAAATCAGCTTGTAGCCGTCGAGGGTGAATCCGAGCGGCGCGAGCAGCAGTCCTTTATGCGCGACCAGCTCGCTCGGATTGCTCATCGAAGCGAACAGGATATGCACGATCGGGTACAGGCAGACCAGCGTAAGTATCGTAAGCAGAACGTAGATCGCGCCGTCGAACAATCGGTTGCCCAGCGATTTGTATTGGACCATTTGCGGATTCTCTCCTTTCGAACGCGGGTGTGACGGTGTCTAACGGCTTACCACAGGCTGACTTCGGATTTTCGCCGGGCGATATTGTTCGTCATCCACAGCAGTCCGAAGTTGATGACCGCGCTGAACAGTCCGACCGCCGTCGAGTAGCTGAGGCTGGCTTCGCGCAGACCGCGGCGATACACGTAAGATGCGATCACGTCGGCCGTGTCGTAGGTGAGCGGGTTGTAGAGCAGGATGATTTTTTCGTAACCGGAAGCCATAAGGCCGCCTACCGCGAAAATGAACAGGATCACGATGGTCGGCGTAATCTGCGGAAGGGTGACATGCCACATTTTTTGCAGCCGATTCGCGCCGTCCATATCCGCGGCTTCGTAGAGCGACGTATCGATCGAGCCCATCGCGGCGAGGTAGATGATGCTTTCCCAGCCGATGCTTTGCCAGATGCCCGAGAACACGTACAGCGGCCGGAACATGGACGAATAGCCGAGCAGGGACGAGTATTCTTTGCCCGTGATCCATTGCAGCACCTGCGTGATGATCCCTTCGTCGGCGGTGAAAATATGGATCATGCCCGCCACGACCACCAGCGAGATAAAGTGCGGCATGTAAGTGATCGTTTGCACGGTGCGTTTGAACATCTTATTGCGGATCTCATTTAGCAGCAGCGCCAAAATGATCGGGGCGGTGAAGCCGAAGCCGATGCCCCACAGATTCAGCAGCAGCGTATTTTTGACCACCCGCCAGAAGTACGGACCTTGGAAAAAGTCGACGAAATGCTTGAAACCGACCCAAGGACTGGCTTCGAAACCGAGCAGCGGTTTGTAGTCTTTGAACGCGATCAGCACGCCCCACATCGGCCCGTAGCAAAAGATGATAAACCAGGCGAGTACGGGGATCGCCAGCAGGTAGGGAAACCAGTTTTTGCGTACGTCTTTGCGGATCATCAGCGACGTTTTCGGGCGTTCGGACGCGGCGAGGGCGTTGCCTTTTTTGTTTTTGCGCAGCGTTAGCACCGGTCGGTCACCTCCTTTTTTTCAATAGGTCGGATGGATTAACGTTGGTTGTACCGATCCAGCGCGGCTTGGTGCAAGCTCAGGAACTCGTCGAGACCCATCTTCTGCGCTTCGGCCAAGAATTTGTCGTACGCGTCCACCGGCATCTCGCCCATGATGATCTTGGCGAAATATTCGCTGCGCAGCGTCGCCAATTGGTTGCCGAGTTCCGCTTCGCGCGAAGCTTCGGCCTGGGTGAACGTGATCGGAGGCATGGTCATGCTCGCGTCCATTTCTTCGGTCCACGTTTTGCGGATATCGCCCGAGTAGCTGCCTTCCGCCACGATCAGCGGGTTGGAGTTATGCTCGTCGCGGATGTCCGGCCAGTTGTGCATGCGGTATTTGTGCAGCGTCGTCGCGACCGGCTGGCCGTCCGGGTCTTCGTAAATGTAGCTGTCGGCCGGATAGTAAGGCTTGCCGTCGGCGTCGATCAGATGGACTTTGCCGTATTCGCCGTAGTTGAGCAGCTCCCAGCCTTTTTTCGTATAACTGAAGTCGAGGAACGCCATCGCCGCTTCCACGTTCTCGGCCTGCGTGGTGATCGCGGCGTTGGTGCCGGCGCGCATGAAGTTTTTGTAGCTGACCTGCGGCTGGTCGCCTTCGTTGAGCACCGGATTCGGCGCGCCCACGAAGTCGAAATCGTTTTGCTGTTTCCAATAACTCCACATCGTGTCCGGGGAATCCATCATGACGGCCGTTTTGTCCGAAATGGCGGTCGCCATGCGCTGATTGAAGTCGGCCGTCGCCCAGTCGCGGTTCAGCAGCCCCTCTTTGTTCCACTGCTGCATCGTCGTCAGGTATTCTTTCGCTTTAGGCTGAGCCGGACCCCATTTGACTTTGCCGTCCGCGTCGAGGAAGGTCCAATCCCAGACGCCGTAAGCGCCGTTGATGATGCCGGTGAAAAGCTGGCCGTAGCTCGAGCCGTAGTTGAGCGGTTCGGAATAGCCGACTTCTTTGGCTTTGGTCAGGAACGCATGCCATTCGTCGACGGTCGTCGGCACTTCGAGACCGGTTTTGTCCAGCGCTTCCTGCTTGATCAGCATGCCGAACCACATCCACTCGGAGTAAGGCGCGATGCCGTAGAAGCCGAGCAGGCGGCCGTCGTCGGTGACGGTCGTTTTGCGGCGCATCTCGTCGGAGTTGCGCCATTCGCTGTAGTTCGGCGCGTTTTTCTCCATCTGTTCGGTCAGGTCGATATACGCGCCGTCGTTCACGCCCGCTTCCAATCCGCCCGGGTAACGGCCCGGATCGATGATGATGTCCGGCAGCTCGCCCGAGGAGATCATGAGCGTGAACGAATCCGCTTCTTGGCCGACCGGCGGCGTGATGAAGTTGACCTTGATGCCCGTCAGCTTCTCTACCTGATCCTGCACGGCCTGCGTGTTCATGTCCGGCACGTCGGGGTTGGCCGGCATCCAGACATCCAGCGTCACGTCGCCCGGGAACGGATAGGCACCGTAATGGCTCGGGATTTCTTGTTCGAAAATGTCGCCCAGATATGTATCGTTGAGCGTGTCGTTGACTTCGGCGATTTGCTCCGCGGTCGGCTTGTCGTTGCCTTTGATATCGCTGCCGATGTCCGTAAAAGCGACTTGCTCCTGCTTGCCCGCGGCTTCCGTATCCGTCGCTTCGGCTTCTTCCGGTTCACTGCCTCCGCTGCTGCATGCGGTAGAGACGGCGAGCGCGGAAACGGCGGCCAGCATCCCGATCTTTTTCGCGAATGTTTTCATGTTCATGTCGTGCCCCCTAATCTGTATAGTGATATTCGATTAAATGGTAACGCTTACAATAGATGGCTTCAAGAGACGGATCTTTGGTCTTACGGACGGATTTTTGGATGTTTGGCAGAAAAGGCGTTTATTCGCCGGAAGGAATGTGCAACGGCTGATCATTGCCGAGCGGCGTGCCGAAATCCGGCGTTCCGTCCGCGTGCCAGCCGAATTTTTGGATGCGCGTGGCGCGACGTGCCGTATCTTCGCCGGGAGCGGACAGCGCGTGGAACACGATCCAGTCTTCCTGTCCGTCCGGCGAAGTCGTGAAGCTGTTGTGACCGACGGCATAAACTTGGGCTTCGGCATTTTTTCGGAAAACGGGCTGAGGCGACTTGCTCCAGGACTCCGGCGACGTCGGATCGTCGTGCTCGTCCATCGTCAGCATGCCGAGGCAGTAATCTTCCGACCAAGTGGTGCTGGCGGAGTAGATCAGGAAGATGCGCCCGTTGCGGCGGAGAATCACGGGACCTTCGTTGATCGCCATGCCGCCCTGTTTTTCCCAATCCAGCGTCGGCGCGGTAGCAGCACGTGTTCATCGTTTTGCAGCGTGTACGGGTTGTCCATGCGCATGATATAGACGGCCGAACCGTAATCGGGAAAACGGCCGTAGCCCGCATACAGGAAGTACAGCTTGTCGCCCAGTTCCAGCACGGAGCCGTCGAGCCCCGGAGCGGGTGTCGGCAGCGCGCCGCGCCATCTCCATTCGCCTTCCATCGGATCGGGACCGGCGTTTTCCAGCACGCACACTTGCCGGGTATCGTCGCCTCCGCCGTCGTTGGCCGTGTAATAGATGTACCAACAGCCGTTCAGAAAATGAATTTCCGGCGCCCAGAGGTGGTGACTGTGCCTGCCGCCGGGTTCCGGTCTCCAGACGATTCGGCGGTCGCCGTCGGCAATCGTCGTCAAACGGGGCGAGCGCAGTAGTTCGAGCACATCGCCTTTGGTGCACATGAAATAGTAAAATCCGTCGGTATGCCGGTAAACCCAAGGGTCGGCTGCATGTTCGGCGATGGGGTTGGAAAAGGTTAAACGGTTCGTCATCGGGGTTCTCCTTTGGCGTTGAGGATAGCTTTATTATCTCGGAGGGGGCGGAGAGGAACAATTGTGAAAACGCTTTACTTTTACCGCGAAAAAGAGGATGTTTGTGGCGGAAACGACGGTCGAAAAACGTTCATTCGGGAAAGAAATTTTGAAATCGCTCCGAGTCCTTCAAAAACTACTCAATAATAAAAGTGACGATCGCTTATTAAGCGACCGTCACTTTTATTATTGGTTTAGTGGGTTAGAACTTATAAAAGAGTTCGCCTGATTTACTTTCCAAGATCCGTTGGTATAAACAAGAAAAATGTTACGGAAAAGAATCTCCATGCTATTTGTCGCTTCGTTTAATCCCATATCCTTGCTTTGAACTAATCTGGCTGTTTTAAGACCCGTATATTCAATATAGAATGACGAAGAAGCAGGTATGGCTTCATGCTTCAAGCCTTTATCTTGAATCAATGTGTTAATCAATTGATCTGTAAAATGTCCGCGAAAATGAGTTCTGACTTGTTTGATCGAAGATAGATCAGTGGCTTCATTTAATTTATTGATCAGCAGATTTTGAGTGTTTAAAGATATCTTTTGAATAGGATTTATTGTAGAAGGAGCCTGTTTTAAATTAACTAAAATTTGCTTTCCTTCGGACAAGATTTTCACTTGATTTGCTTGTTTATTCCATGAAACGTTTGCCCCTAAAGATTGACTCACGAATCTTGCAGGAACATAAGTTATTCCAAAATTGGAGAAAGAAGCTGTATCAAGTTCCAAGTTTTCCTGATTTACAGTCGCTACCTTTGACCCTAATACTAGACTGATCTCAGTATCTTCTTTTTTAATCTCAATCCTCTTATTCTCCTTATTCCAAGTGACTTCAGCACCCAGTTTTTCTGACACAAATCGAACAGGAACCAAGGTTCGGTTGTCTTGATAGATCCCTTCTGTAAGTTCATATGCATCGGAAGTTGCGCTTAAATTAGAAGGGGGACTTAATGCTAGTAAGATGCTAGATGCAAATAGAGCTAAAAGCGACTTTTTTTTCATCATATAATCCTCCTTTTGAAGGTCAGGCTTTCCGCTGATGCCGCACGCGCCATTCGAGCGGCGTGATCCCGGACGACTTGACGAAAAATTCGTAGAAGCGGCTGGAGGAGGTGAAGCCGACTTCGGAGGAGATGCTTTCGATGGCTTTGTCGGTTTGTTGAAGCAGGCGCTTGGCCTCCATCAGGCGCAGGTTGATCATATATTGCTTTGGGGAGATTCCCATCGTTTCGACAAACTTTTTGCGCAAATTGCTCTCCGATAAAAAATGCTTCGAAGCCAGCTCGCCGATGGTGATTCCGGTGTAATAGCTGGCGTGGATTTCTTTGAGGACCTCTTGAATCACGCCTGAATCTCTCGAGCCGTAAGGAGTCTGCGCATCATGGCTTCGTTGGAACAACAGCAGCGCCGTCTCCAACGCAAGCCGCATCAAATGCCGGGCATCTACATTTTCATGCGCGGATTTCCATTCGTGTTCAAGTCTCGACAAGCAGATCTCCGCCCAGCGCAACTCTTCCCCTTCAAGCGCCGCATGCCGAATCCGTTCCTGTTCAGGCTCTGTCCCGACAAGCGGGTAACGACTATGTACCGGAAGCCGATCATGTTGAAAATGCACCGAAATTCCCTGCCAAGGCACGGTGCATACAAACCCGTGATGCAGCCCCGGCGGAATCAACACGATATCTCCCGCGCTTACCTTAATATTTTGCTCCGGCGAACTATAATATCCTTGCCCTTCCAGGATCAGCGTCAACTCGTCGTATTCATGCGAATGCGACATAAACAGACCTTCCCCCATCTCAAAGTTAAACGTATGCGGCTTAAAACGCTCAATGCTAACAATCACTTGCGCTTCCTTGTTCTCCATCTGCCCGCAACCTCTTCCCTGGGATTGCCCTGCCAATCGTTAACCTTCGGATTTACTTCTTCATTTACAAATTATCTTACCCAACAACCTTGCCTCGTACAATGAATTCCCTATTTCTTACTTCCTATCCCCAATCCTCAAAAGGCTTGTTCATTTTGCGAAAAGCCGGAAGCGGAGGAGAAGGGTTTAGTGAAGGAGCGAAGCGCTCGCCTTTGCAATCGGGAAGCTTCTTCCTCGTCTAATCCGGCTTCCCGATTGCAACACGCGACCGAAACAAAATCTTCTCCGTAGCTTCCCCTTTTCCAACTCAAATAAGAATTTTAAGTTTCACTAAAGCTTCACCCTCTAATATAAAGCCAAGAACAAACGACACCCCAATCCGAACTACCCGAAACTTTCAACAAGAAGGGAACGATTATAGATGAAAAAAACAACGAAGATCCAAAAAACCAAAAGATTCCAAGCGAAAAAACAGACCGGCCTCGTCATTTTCCTCGGCGCGATGTTGACGCTCTCCGCGTGCACCTCGGCAGCCGATACCGCTTCAACGGCAGCAACGACGACCACCACCGCCTCAACCTCGACATCGACGCAAACGACCTCTGCCACAACATCCGTCACTACGGCTTCCGCAAGTTTGAGCGGGGTGACCGCCGCAAGCCTGGTGACGCTGGACGATGAAGATTATGTAACGGAGGCCGGTTCCGACGCGACGACGATCACGTTGGCAGGAACAAGCGCTTCGGTAGAAGGAACGGGCGCCGAAGCTGCGAACGGTTCGGTGACGATCAAGGCGGCAGGTACGTACGTGATCAGCGGATCGCTCAGCGACGGACAGATCATTGTGGATACGGCGGACGCCGATTCCGTGCATATTATCTTGAACGGCGTAGAGCTGACGGACAGCAACAGTGCCCCGATCTACATCAAATCCGCAGAAAAGGTGATTCTGACGCTCGCCGAAGGTACGGCCAATACCGTGACGGACGGTTCGACGTATACGCTGAATACCGATGAAGAGCCGAGCGCGGCGATCTTCAGCAAAGCCGATCTGACGATCAACGGAACGGGAAGCCTGGTCGTAACCGCCAATTACAATGACGGGATTACGAGCAAGGACGATCTCAATATCGTAAGCGGCACCCTTGACGTCAAAGCGGCGGACGACGGCTTGGTCGGCAAAGATCGCGTCTATATCGAAGGCGGCACGATCAGCATCGATGCGGCCGGCGACGGAATCAAATCCACGAATGACGAAGATACGGAAAAAGGCTTCGTTGCGATCAAAGACGGCATATTCGAAATCACGGCCGGCAACGACGGGATTCAAGGCGAAACGAATGTAGTCGTGGACGGCGGGGAATTCAATATTGTCACGGGCGGCGGCTATGAAAACGGACCGGAACACACCGAGGAAATGGGCGGAGGCTTCGGAGGAGGCGGCTTTGGCGGCGGACAGCGTCCCGAAGGCGGCAGCGGCGGCCCCGGCGGAATGGGAGACCCGGGCACGGGACAAGGTCCTGACGTAGACAGCAGCGGCGCGGCTTCGGGTACGACCGGCACGGACGCATCGACAGACGGCCCTCCAGCTTTACCGGACGGCGCACAGCCTACAGGCGGCGGAACGCCTCCGTCCCTGCCAAGCGATGCAAGCGGAACGACGACCGATGCGACGACCGATTCTGCGGCAACGACGACAACCGAGACGGAATCCGACAGCATGAAAGGCATCAAGGCAGGCGCGACATTGACGATCAACGGCGGCACATTCGTCATCAACTCGGCCGACGATGCGCTGCACAGTAACGGCAAGGTTGAAGTGACGAACGGCGATCTGCAAATTTCGACGGGTGACGATGCGATCCACGGCGAAAGCGATCTGATCATCGCGGCAGGCACCATCGATATCCAGGCCAGCTATGAAGGCTTGGAAGCTGAAAACATTACGATCGACGGCGGCGATATTAACGTAGTCGCGAGTGACGACGGCGTGAATGCGTCAGACGCTACGACCGCTACGACCGCTACGACTACAACGGATGCAACGGCTTCTACAGAATCTGCAGCAAACGCGACATCTTCGGCAACGGTGGTTACGGCTTCGGCAACTGCGAACACAACCGCTTCTGTGACGACGGCAAGCGCATCGTCGACGGAATCGTCCACAGATGCCACAGGCGATACGGCAGCAGGCAACCAATCCAGAGGCGGCTTCGGCGGCGGCATGGGTATGAGTTCGGGCAATGCGCAGTTGACGATCAATGGCGGCACGCTCACCGTGAATGCGGAAGGCGACGGTCTGGATTCCAATGGATCGATCACCATGACAGGCGGCACGGTAACGGTATACGGACCGACGGGTGACGGCAACGGATCGCTGGACTACGACGGTACCTTCGAGATTAGCGGAGGAACACTCGTCACAGCCGGAAGCGCAGGCATGGCACAAGCACCAAGCGACGATTCCTCGCAGCTCTCCATCGCGATGACGTTTACCGACACGCAGGAAGCGGGAACTCAAGTAGAGGTAAAAGACAGCGAAGGGAACACGATTGCCACGGTGACGCCGTCCAAGCAATTCCGTACGGTCGTGGTGAGTTCGGCTGATCTGCAAGACGGCAGTACCTACACCGTATCGGCCGGAGGCAGCGACGTAGTCACCTTTACGCTCTCGGGCAGCCAAACGACCTGGGTCAATGAGTCCGGAATCACGACAGGCAATACCGGCGGTATGATGGGTGGAAGACGCTAAAGGCAGGAGAGAATTACAGCTGCAAACAAGAAACCGGATGAATGCCGACCAGGCTGTTCATCCGGTTTTTTTGTCGGGTAAAAAAAGTGTTGAGACTGGGAGAACGTCCCGAATTTGAATTTTCACTGGAAGCATGTTATATTCTTAAAAAACAAGAACACATGTTCTTTTCGCTGTCTGAAATCCCGATAGGACGCAGGATGCGGGTCAAAAGACCGATGCCGCATGCCTGAGTGAGATTTGTGAAAGATTCCCGTATAATCTAATCAATCCAATTTATATTACAGCGAGGAGGCGCTTGATTTGCTGGAACTGACTGCATCACATATTGATTCGCTCGCCCCGAACGCCGCTGCGGCCAAGAATGGTCGCGGACTGGTATTGAAGAACAAATTCGTCAAACTTAACGTGTCCGAGGAAGGCGACCTGATCTTCGGAGAATGCTCCGGCAGCGGGAAGTCGAATTACATCTGCTCGGTCGACTTTGTTACTCCTGAAAATCCGGTGTCGCGATGCAATTGCCCAAGTCGGCAGTTCCCCTGCAAGCATGCGCTAGGTCTGATGTACGCGTATGCGGACGGCCTGACTTTTGAAAAGGCGACCGTGCCGGAAGACATTTCGTCCAAGCGGGAAAAGGCCGAGAAACGAGAAGAAACGAAGGCGAAGCGCGAGAGCGGCGAACTGCCGCCGGCCAAGCCGAAGAAAGTGAACAAGACCGCGCTCAAGAAGAAAATCGCCCAACAGCTCGAAGCGCTGGATGAACTGGAGAAGATCGTCGTATCGCTGGTACGCGGCGGGCTGGGAACAGCCAACGCCCGAACCGTGAAAGATCTGAACGATCATGCCAAGCGGCTGGGCAGCAGTTATTTGACCGGAGCGGAGAACGAACTTCGCCGACTGGCGCTGCTGCTGGAACAAGACGATCGCGAGAGCGGCTATACATATGCGGCCGAGCAGCTTACGCTGTTGAACGCTTTTATCAAAAAGGGGCGCTCCTATCTTCAAACGAAGCAGGAAGATCCCGAACTGGCTCCCGATTCGGAGTCGACGATCGAAGAATGGCTGGGTCACGCTTGGCAGTTAGCCGAATTGAAAGAAGCCGGACGAGTGAGCGAGAGCGTCGAATTGCTTCAATTGGCTTTTTACACGTATCGGGACGAAGCGCGCAAAGAGTTCGTGGATACGGGATTTTGGCTGCAACTGGGCGAGGGCAAGATTCACCGTACCGTACAGTACCGTCCGTTCAAGGCCGTGAAGTACATGAAGGAAGAAGACAGTTTCTTCAGCGTGGCGCAGATCTCGGAACTCTATCGCTATCCGGGCGGCATGAATGCGCGGGTGCGCTTTGAAGGCATGATCCCCCGTCAGGCGAACCATGCCGATTACGACGGTATTCGCTCTGCTGCGGCAGCTTCGATTCCCGATGCGGTGAAAGCCGTGAAAAATCAGTTAAAAGATCCGCTGGCCGATCGTGCTCCCGTTGTGTTGCTGAACGCTGCGCGAGTCGCTCAAACCGAGAACGGCACGTTTGCTCTGGTTGACGAAGCGGGCAATACCCTTGAACTGGGAGACGTTTATCGCTTGCCGCAGCCTACGACGCCGTTGTTATCGCTGGTCGATCCTTCCTTGCTGGAGAATTGTGCCGTGCTGGCGATGTTCGAGCACCAGATGGATACGGGGAAATTGGTCGCGCAGCCGCTGACGTTGATTCAAGGCGAGCGGATTGCCAGATTGCTGTATTGATCCCTTTTACGGGAGGTGGATTTCATGAGCATGCTGCTACAGGAATTACACGGCGAATTGCGACGCCTTTATATTGCAGGTAGCGATTTAGCCGTTGATGATTTTCGTTTGAAAAAGCTGGAGCCAAAGCTGACTGCGCTTGGCGAACGGGCTCCCGTGTTCAGACGAATCGCCGAAGGGGTCGCCGAATTGATCGGACCCGGAGTGCCTTTCGAACGGGCGGTGCGATTGCAGGACGTGTCGATGCTATTGAACTCGGTGTTGGCGACGCAAGGGAAGACAGAGGTTGACGGTACGGGTAGCGAGGCCGATATCACTCCGATTGCTCTCGATAATCGACTGCCCGATCTGGCGACGAATCATTCTTCGCGCGAACTCGGCGAAGTGCGGCAAGCGCTGTCTTCATCGGGCAGCGGGCGTTACGAGGTGGTGCTTTCGGCTTACGAACGCGGGCTTTTTGATGATCTGCGGATGCTGCCTATGGCCGTTCAGGCGCTGGGCGATTCGTATTCGGAGATTGCCGATTTGGCGACGGAGAAGATCGTGCCGGGATACGGATCGGCTATCGTCGCGTATCTGCTGAACGACCTTGATATTCAAGGCGACAAGGCGCATGAACGAAGATTGCAGGTCGTCAAAAAGATCGGCGTAAACCCGGAAGACCGGGCCTCGATCGATAAGCTGATTTTAGCTGCCGAACAAGGCGGAGCGAAGATCGGTCCTGCGGCGATCGCTTGTCTGGGTGCCGACCCGGAATGCGAGCAAAGGTTGCTGGACTGGTCCCGTGATTCCAAAAAAACGGTGCGCGAAAGTGCTTATTTTGCATTATCCGTACTCGATTCGATAGCTGCACGCGATCGTCTGTACGAAGCGTTGAACGGTAAGGACGGATTGATGGCTTCCGAAGCGATCCAACCTTCAATATCGCAGGCGTTAGCAGAAAGACTGATCACGCTGTACGAAGAAAAGTTGAAAGATCACGTGGACAAAAAGGTCAATTCGATCAAGGAGCTGCGCCCTCTTTTGAATGCGCTGGGGAAGGTGCGCCATCCGTCGCTGGAACGGCTCTATACGGAGATGGCACAGGATTTGTCGATCTATCCGGTATTTCAGCGATTGGCCAGAACGGAGATGGGTCAGGTTACCGGTGCCGCCGCCGATTATTTCGTCAGATCGAATACGATCAAAGCCCTTGAGCATATCGAGCGAATGGCAAAAACATCTCCGACGATGCTGGTCCATTACGCTGTTCCGCTGGCGAGACGCATACTCTCCCCGGCCGAAGTCTATGAGCGTTACGCAGGTTCCGAATCGGGAAAAATCAGGATGTCGGACGACTTGTTGTTTATGGTCTTTCGCGAAGCGCTATACAGCAGAGCAGGCGGGTATGATCGCAGACGCCCCCAAGCGCAGATCGAAGCGGAGTGGGATCCCCGTTGGCTGGATTGGGCGATCGATCATGACCGTTTATCCGTTGCTGCGGGACTTGCCCGGCTCGGTAACGATAGGCTTCTTCCTTATTTGAAGCAGGCGATTCGCAACAATGCTTCGCCGACGATCGAAAATGACAGATACAACGTGTTGGGCGCTGTGCAAAACGTACCGTTTGACGAAGAGACGCGTTTTGAGTTGCTGATGCAGTTGATCGAAGCCCCAAATTGGAATCGTCCTTCTACGCTTGCTTATGCCGAGTTCGCGCTCACGGTCGAGGCGAGCGATGTTCCGGTAAACCGAATCGACGAGGCATTGCGACGCATCGAAGGGATTATGGCCGGAATCGAACGAACGGACTATAAAAGAAGGCTTCAAGAAGCAGTGGATACGCTTCGCACCAGACAATCGGCGGCACAGGCAGAAGCAGGCGAATAGCGACTGCGTCCGTGAATAAATATCCTATCCAAATACCGGGAGGAGAGATGAATATGAGTACGACTTTGTTGCAGGAGCTTCAAGGCGAATTGCGTCGTCTGTATATCGCAGGCAGCGACTTGGCGGCTGACGATTTTCGCTTGAATCGAGTACAACCGAAGCTGGCACAGCTTGGGGAACGGGCACCGGTATTCAAAAAGCTGGCGGAAGGCGTCGCTGCGCTTACAGGGCCGTCCGAAGCGGAGGCGCGAGCGGCACGTTTGCAGGATGTCTCGTTGCTGTTGAATTCGGTGCTGTCAACGCAGGGTGCGACAGCGGCGGGAAGTGATCTTTCAAATAATCAGACAGAAGACAGTGGCTTGACCGGACTGACCACCGTTCATTCCTACCGTCAGCTTGCGGAGGTGCAAAATGCGCTGTCCACATCGGGCGGCGGTCGGTATGAAATCGTCCTGGAAGCGTATCGACACGGACTATTCCGCGATTTGCGTTTGTTTCCGTTCGCAATGAAGGCGCTGGGCGATCCTTATGCGGAGTTGGCCGACTATGCCGTTCGACATATTTTACCGTCATACGGTCCGGTGATCGTGCCGTATCTGCTGGCGGATATGAATATTCAGGGCGGCCGGGAAGAAGAACGTCGTTTGGAAGTCGTGCGTAAGCTTGGCGTCGATTCGGATGATCAGAAGTCGCTGAATCTGTTGGTGAAAGCGGCGGAAGAAGGGTCGGATAAGGTGCGGGCTGCGGCAATCGCTTGTCTGGGCTTGCATCCGGACTTTGAAGACAAGCTGATCGAATGGTCGCTGGACAAGAAAAAGCCGGTTCGCGAAGGCGCGCTTGCGGCTCTGGCGGTTCGCAATTCGGAGACGGCACGCGATCGACTGTATGAAGCTTTTATCGGCAAAGACGCGCTTCCGGCGGCTCAAGCGATCGAAGCTTCGCCAAAGGAAGAGATGCTGGAGCGTTTGATTCCTCTATACGAAGAACGTCTGAGTCAGGAAATTTTCGGAGACAACGACCAGAAGAGCAAAGACAAGCTGTGGAAAACGATCGAACCGTTCACTGTCGCTTTCCGGCAGGCCAGACATCCAGAATTGGAGCGATTATTCCTGGATTTGATCTCGAACGAATCGAAATATCCGGCGATCGGTCGTCTGGACTTTTCGGAAAATCTGCGCGTGATGAGCCAAGCAGCCAAATATTTGGAGAATACGAATACCGAGGAAGCATTGGCTGCGCTGCAAGGTTTGGAAGAACGCGACGTCGCTTATCTGCCTTACGCGTTCCATGCCACCAAGCGCCTGCGCACGCCTGCGGACGTGTACGAACGGTATGTCGCTTCCGGCTTGGGTCGCCTGCGCGAAGCCGTATCGAAAAAAGCCCAAGCGCGGCAAAACAAACTCATTGAGACACTGCGGGAAGAAGTTTACGCCTTCGAAGGCTATGTACGGAACCGGAGTACCCGGCTTTCGTCGGATCAGATCGCGGCGCAATGGGACCCGCGCTGGTTGGAGTGGTTGATCGACCGTGACGATCTTCAATTGGTAGCGGCGCTTGCTGCTCCTAATAACCCCGGCAATCCCAAATTGTTGAAGTATCTGGAGCGGCAGATCGAAAAGGCGAATAACAATTATTACGGCTATTACATCTTCCTGGCATTGGATGAAGGCGGATTTGACGAAGAAACGAAGTACGAGCTGCTGATGCGCTGGATGGAGAAAAAAGACTGGAAAAAGATCTACAGCATTTATCATGACGAAACGCAGCTTTTACTGAAATTGCCGGATCGTTTCGCGGGCGAAGCCGCCGATCGTTTGGAGCCTTTGATCCAAGAGACTCGCTTCGAGAGCGTGAAGGAAGAAGCACAGGAAATCATTGACACTCTTCGCCGCCGTGCAGCTTCAGCCGAGTCCAACTCTTAATCGTCGCCCGATTCCCATACCGTAATTCGAGAGGAGAATAATCAATGGCCGCAGCTCATACGCAGGATACGATGCGTTTACCCGCCGAGCTTCTGTACCAACAGGAGATCGAAGCATTGAAAAAGGAAGACAAAGGAGCCGTTCCGCCGGGTTGGCAGATGTCGCCTCGCGCCGTGTTAACCTATATCACCGGAGGCAAAGCCGGTAAGCTTGATATCACCCCTAAATATATCGGCAACCGTCGTTTGGTCGAAATGGCGATTGCCACACTCGTCACCGACCGTGCGCTGCTGCTGATCGGTGAGCCGGGAACCGCAAAGTCCTGGTTGTCGGAGAACCTGACGGCCGCGGTCAGCGGAAATTCGGGTCTTGTCGTGCAAGGCACCGCCGGAACGAGCGAAGAACAGGTACGCTATTCGTGGAACTATGCGATGTTGCTGGCAAATGGTCCGACGCCGGAAGCGCTGGTTCGAAGCCCGATTATGCGCGCGATGGAAGGCGGCAGCGTAGCCCGGTTCGAGGAAATTTCGCGCTGTGCTTCGGAAGTTCAGGATGCGCTAATCTCTATTCTGTCCGAGAAGACGGTTTCCGTGCCGGAGCTTGGCAATGAGACTAGCGCCCGCAAAGGCTTCTCGATTATTGCGACGGCGAATACGCGCGACCGCGGCGTCAACGAGATGTCTGCCGCGCTGAAGCGCCGCTTCAACATTATCGTACTGCCTGCTCCGTCAGACCTGGAAACCGAGCTGTCGATCGTGAAGAAGCGGGTAAGCGAGATCGCGGCATCGTATGAGCTGAAAGCTTCGCCGCCTGCCGATGAAGCGCTGCTGAAAGTCGTCACGATCTTCCGTGAGTTGCGCAGCGGTATGACGCTGGATCGCAAAGAAAAGCTGAAATCGCCGGCCGGCGTGATCTCGACGGCGGAAGCGATCTCGCTGCTGACGAACAGTATGGCTTTGGCCGCAAGCTTTGGCAGCGGGGAGATGACCGACGAAGACCTGGCAGCCGGGCTTCAAGGCGCGATCGTGAAAGACGACGACAAGGACAAGCTCGTATGGAAAGAATATCTGGACAACGTCATGAAGAAACGGGGATCGGAGTGGCGCGGACTGTATCAGGCGTGCAGGGAGATGAACGAGTGAAGACGGCGGCGGACGTCAAAGTCTCCGTCTTCGGCGTCCGGCACTTGTCCCCCGGCGGTGCCCGCCATCTGCTGCAATATCTGGATCAGGTTCGTCCCACAGCGGTGCTGATCGAAGGTCCGTCCGATGCAACGAGCATGATTCGCGACCTGGTTCACCCTTCCACTGTACCTCCGGTTGCGGTGCTGGCGTTCACCGACGAGATGCCGGTTCGTACGGCGCTTTGGCCTTTTGCCGTCTATTCGCCGGAACTTCAGGCGATGCGCTGGGCGGCGAAGCATAAAGCGTTATGCGAGATGATTGATTTGCCTTCCGGCTCGGCGCTGGCGCTTCAAGATTTGCGGCGGCGCGCTGAAGAAGAGAAGGTGTCGCGAAAAGCAGTTCCTGGAGAGGAAACCGAAGTCAAACCGACAACGGACACAATGCCTGAAACGGGAAATGGGACATCTCCCAGCTTGGAGATTGCGTCCGATCCTTCAGGTAACCCGGCCAACCCTCTGCCGGGCGGATTGCCGCCGTCCGAAGAGTCTGTTCCTGTTGAGCCGGAAGGCGTCGAAGAATTGGAAGCCGAAGCTACTGGGCGCTCGATCTACGAGCGAATTGCCGAACTTGCGGACGAGCACGACTACGATACGTATTGGGAACGCCATTACGAGCATAATGCGAATCCGGATACGTACCGGGATTCGATTCTGGCCTTCTCGGCCGAGATGCGTGCGCTCGGCGAAGATCGGGAACGCTCCGATCAGCCGGAAGAACATGCCTACAACCATGTGCGCGAAGCTTATATGCAGCGACAGATTCTGAAAGCCGTCGAAGCCGGACATGATCCGTCGAAGATTGTGGTGGTTTGCGGCGCTTATCACGCTGCTGCCTTGGAGTATCCGGCAAAAGGCGCCATGAGCGACGAGGAGCTTGCGGCGATGCCGTCGCGCAGCTCCAAGCTGACGCTGATGCCGTATTCCTATTATCGGTTGTCCAGTTTGTCCGGCTACGGCGCGGGTAACAACGCGCCTCATTATTTCCAGATGATGTGGGAGGCGATGGAATCCGGCCAGCCGGAAGACTTGCCGCGCGTCTATCTGTCGACGGCGGCGCGGGCGCTGCGGGCATCGGGCACGCATCGTTCGACGGCGGAAGTCATCGAAGCCGTACGCATGGCCGAAGGTCTGGCTTCGCTGCACGGCGGAAGCGCGCCGACGCTGCTGGAGCTTCGCGATGCGGCGCAGACGCTGCTCGGCCGGGGTGAGTTATCGGTTGTTGCCGAAGCGCTGGCCCGGGTCGATGTGGGAATCGAGATCGGAAGCCTCGCTGAAGGCGTCAGTCAGACACCGCTTCAAGATGACTTGAATCGCGAATTGAAGCGACTAAAGCTGACGAAGTACAAGACGGCCGTCGCGACTGACTTATCGCTTGATCTGCGGGAGAATCGCCGCGTCTCGTCGCAGGAAGCCGCCTTCCTCGACTTGAACCGTTCCTTCCTGTTTCATCGGTTGGAACTGCTGGAGATTCCGTTTGTTCGATCCCGACCCGCTAACGCGGATCGTGCGGTATGGGCCGAGGATTGGATTATTCAATGGACGCCGGAAGCCGAGATTCGCGTCGTCGAGTCCACGCTGCTCGGCGAGACGATCGAGATTGCTTGCGCGCATCGCCTGCGCGAGAAGCTGGAAGCCTGTACGTCGATCTCGGAAGCTTCCGCGCTGATCGGCGTGTCGGTACGCTGCGGAATGACCGCGCAGATGGAGGACGGTCGACGGGTACTCCAAGCGTTGGCGGCAGACAGCCGCGACGTGGCGCAGATCTCGGGCGCGGCATCGCGCTTGTCCGGCATTATCGCGTACGGCGATATCCGGCGCGCCGATACCGCTCCGCTCGTGCCGCTGTTGGAACAGCTGTTTTTCCGCGGTTGCCTTTATCTATCAGATGCGGCCAATTGTAACGACGAAGCGGCTTACGGGATGGTATCTGCCATCGGCGAGCTGAACAAGATTGCCCAGGAACATGACGATACCGTCGACGTATCGCTATGGACGCAGGAACTGAATGCGTTGTCGGAGCGGGATGATCGCAATCCGAAGCTGTCCGGCTTCGCCTGCGCGCTGCTGCTTGAACGCGGAGAGATGGACGCGGAGCAGTGCGCGGCCGAAGTGTCCCGACGTTTATCGCCGGGCATTCCGTCCGATTTGGGCGCGGGCTGGTTCGAAGGATTATCGATGCGTAACCGTTACGCGCTCTTGTCCAGAATGAGCCTGTGGGTGCAGTTGAACGATTATATCAACTCGTTGGGCGACGAAGAGTTCAAGCGCGCGCTGGTCTTCCTGCGCCGGGCATTCAGCTCGTTTTCGGCTCACGAAAAGACCATGATCGCCGAGACGCTAGGCGAACTGTGGGGCGTCAATGCGGAACAGGCAGCGGAAATTCTGACCGGGGAACTGAAGGAGGAAGAGGACAAAATGCTGGATGAATTGAACGATTTCGACTTTGGGGACTTTTAATATGACGAATACAGCGGATAACGGCAACGATACCAATCAAGAGAATTCCGTTTCGCGTTGGCGGCTTATTTTGGGTGAAGCGGCTCAGAATAAGCTTGAGGGCATGAACGGACCGGGCGGCCTGCGGTTGACGGATGAAGAAGCGATCATGGATTCGGCGCTTGCCGCCATCTACGACGATACCGAGAGCGGTTCGCCTTCCGCGGGCGGTTCCGGCTCAGGCTCGGGGAGCGGCTCGGGCGGCCGGGGAGCAGGCAACGGACGAGGGTCCGTCAATTTGTCGCGTTGGCTCGGCGATGTGCGTAATCTATTTTCGGAGGATGTCGTTTCGATCATTCAAAACGATGCGATCGAGCGGCGCGGCTGGAAGCAGCTGCTGTTCGAGCCGGAGCTGCTGGCATCGGTCAAACCGGATATTCAGATGGTCGGCACGTTAATGTCGCTGCGCGGCAAAATCCCCGAAAAGACGAAGGACACGGCCCGTATGCTGGTCAAAGCCGTCGTGGACGAGCTGATGGCTCGCATGAAGGAAGACATGCAGCGTGCCGTCACGGGCGCGCTGAACAGACGGCAGCATACGCCGCTTCCTTCGCTCAGCGGACTCGACTGGAAGCGGACGATTCAACGCAACCTCAAGCATTACGATACCGAGCGCAAGCTTCTGATTCCCGAGCGATTCTATTACTTCGACCGGGCGCGGCGCAGTAAAGAATGGACGGTTATTCTCGACATCGACCAAAGCGGTTCGATGGCGGAATCCGTCATCTGGGCTTCGGTAACGGGCGCGATTTTCGCGAGTATGCCGGCATTGGACACGCGGGTCGTCGTGTTCGACACCGAAGTGGTCGATCTGACCGAGCAGTGTGCCGACGATCCCGTCGATATGCTGTTCGGCATTCAGCTCGGCGGCGGCACGGATATCAATAAATCCGTCGCTTACTGCGAGCAGTATATTGAAGACCCGAAAAAGACGCTGTTCATCATGATTACCGACTTGTACGAAGGCGGTAATCAATCCGCGCTCGTGCGTCGGATGCGCGAAATGCGCGAATCCGGCGTGCGTACGCTTTGTCTATTGGCGCTGTCCGACAGCGGACGTCCGTTCTACGACGAGCGTCTGGCAAGACTGCTTGCGCGAGACGGCACGCCTTGTTTTGCCTGTACCCCCGCTATGCTGCCAGAGCTTGTAGCGGGAGCTTTGCAAGGGCAGGATATGACGGAACTGGCAGATAAACTAACGGCTAAAAAAAGGTAATACCGCATATTCAAGCACGCTGTTGGCCCAGTCTTCGCATTCATGCGAACTACGCCGATGGGGTGCTTGAATGATGATAGGACTGTAGAGGATGATTATTTTATGGAAGAAAACCTGAACATGATGATTCGTCGGCCGAACAGCGAGGATCAAGCATCCGCCTACCGAATGTTCACGGCTATGGTCAATGAGATGCGTAACCGCGGGGTTGAGACCTTCTGTCTGGACAGCGGGTATGGAAAGGTACAAGAACGTTGGGGTCGAAGATTATGAATGAGGATAAGCTGTATGAAAAATCGAAGCAGGCGCTGTTAAAAGAAGCCGAAGCCTATATCACTAAACAGCGGCAGTATGCGCATTTTCATGTGCCGGACTCGCCGGAAGGGCTTGAGGTACTTAAGATCATGCAGCCCCGTCCGATCTCTACCTATGCGCCGTTAAAAGAGTTCACTCAATTGGAACGTCTGGAGTTTGGCACCACCGACTCCAAAATGACCGTACCGACCCTGGCCGGATTAGATGCCGCTGTGCATCTAAAAAGTCTGGGATTCGTCTCGAAAACCACGATTACCCAGGATATTGGGGCAATAGCAGGATTAACCGGATTGGAGACGTTACAAATTCGGCAGCTGGTTCAACCTATTCCGCCGAATATGATGATTTCGTTGATAAATTTAAGGCAATTGAGCTTATCGCGTCTTAATCACGACAGCTTCGATGAACTACCTCCGGCATTGGAAGAACTGTCGCTGAACTTTTTCGAGATCGAGCGCGTTCCTCCGTACAAATCTGCTCCTTCCGTACGCAAATTATCTTTGGGAGCGCAGACCTGCGGCTTGGAGGATCTGGGTTCGCTTCGCGTATTTCCGAACATCGAAGAGGTGCAGCTACTTTCGCCGAAAAAATTGACGGATCTCTCCCACGCGGTCGAACTGGTCAAGCTGCGAGTTCTGGACGCGAACTTCTGCCAAGCCTCCGATCTCAGTGGCTTCCGCAATCACCCTTCGATTCAGGACCTTCGCCTGCGCGGATCGCAGATCCGAAGCCTGAGAGAGATGGGACACTGCCCCGAGCTTCAAATCTTATACGCGGAAAAAACCAAACTGGAATCCATCGAAGGCATTCGCGAGCAATTTCCCAAGCTTGAGCTGCTATGGATCTGGGGAACGAAGGTAAAAGACCTAAGTCCACTCGAAGGCATGACCCACCTGAAAAATCTCGACGTCACCATGCTCAAGCCCAAAGCCTGGGATTTCTTGCTCACGCTGACGGCCTTGGAACGCCTAGACCTGAGCAAAACCTCATTCTCCGATCCCAAGCTGCTGCTAGAGCTGCCTGCATTAAAATGGGTCCGCTTATCCGGCAGCCAAGCCGAACGCGGAACGGAAGACGGGTTGAAACTAGAGCGCCTGCTACAAGCGCGAGGCGGCGAACTGGTGCATCGTTGATCATGAAAAAAAGCAAAAAAGAAAGCAGCCTTTCGGCCGCTTTTCTTTTTTGCTTTTTTCATGACGATTAATTTGAAGAAGGATCAGGACCCTCCTCCGGCACGATCACCTGAACGTGAGCCGGCAAAATATGCATTTCGATCGGAAGCACAGGTCCCGGCTCCCCGTCGACGTTCGTTTTTACCGGTTCCGTCGAAGACACGCGGATACTGCGGGAAGTGAAATATTCGACGTCTTTATGTTCTTTGAGATTGCCGAGCAATAAGGAGAATCCGGCTGTCAGCGTATTGAAAAAGTTCAGGTCATGCACGATAAATCCATGCAGCAGACCGTCGTCGACCGAAGCGTCCGGTGCCAGGTTTTCGAATCCGCCGACCGAGTTGGTTAGAGCCGCGATAAAGATCGGCGCGGGACCTTCCCATTTGCCGTTGTCATGTTCGATCACCAAGTGCGCCGCCGAACCGCCGAGCAGTTCTTTGACGCCTTCTTTGAAGTAAGCGAACGCACCCAGTTTGGATTTCTCTTCCGAAGTGACGGAGGATAGTGTATCGGCAAGCGATCCGGCGGCGACCACGTTGGCAAAGAGTTGTTCGTTGATGCGGGCCATATCGACCTTGCGCAGCTTTGAAGACGTCAGCGTGCGAATCGCTTCATCCGGATTCAGCGGAATATGCAGCGCGCGCGCAAAATCGTTGACCGTTCCGAGCGGAATGACGCCCAGGCGCGGCCGATGCTTTTGATCGAGCAGTCCGTTGATCGTCTCGTGCAGCGTACCGTCGCCGCCGATCGAGACGACCAGATCGAATTCGTCTTCGCAGGCGGAGATGCAGAACTTGGTCGCGTCCAGCTCCTGCGTAGTCTCCATCACGACGACGTCGTAGCCCACCTCGTTGCGCAGCGTGTCTTCGACTTTACGAACATATTCAAACGCTTTCTCTTTGCCGGAAGAAGGGTTCATGATAATCATGGCCTTTTTCATATAGTGTTCCTCCATTCGATATAGGGTTGCGAATCCGATATGTAATCCATGTGTATCCTTGAGGAGATTTCTTTTTGAATGAACTTGCAGTTCCGCTTGTTTTTGGACAGCTTGCTACTTCTCTTTACCCAGAAAAACGGCGTTCGCCGCGAAAGAATTCTGAGGATCGGGTACAATAAACGATAACGGCAAAATTCCCAATCATCCGGATGGAGGTCAAGCGGCATGAGCGACAATATTTTACCCGAAAGCGAACTACAGCAGCGCATCGAACGCCATATCGAATCGATCGGTCAATTTACGTCCACACCCGGGCAGGGGACGACGAGATTGACCTACAGCCAGCAGGATCGACAGGCTCGAGACTATATCAAGCGCGTGATGACGGAGTACGGCTTGAAAGTTCGGGAGGACGGATTCGGTAATATTTTCGGCAAAATGGAAGGAAGCATTCCGAACGCTCCGGCCGTATTGATCGGTTCGCATTTTGATTCCGTACCCAATGGAGGTTCGTACGACGGTCCCGCGGGAGTCGTGGCCGGACTCGAAGTAGCGAGATTGTTCCGCGATAACGGCTTGCAGCCTAAGTATCCGCTTGAAGCGGTGGCAATGATCGAAGAAAAAGGCGGACGCTTCATCGGAGGGCTGCTCGGCTCGCGCGCGATGCTTGGCGTGTTGAGCGCGGAGGAGTTTGCCGCTACGACGGACAAAGACGGCATGACGACGATTGAAGCCATGCGCGCAATCGGTCTCGATCCTTCGCTGCCGGGCAAGCGGGATAAGTCGGATATCAAGGCCTTCTTGGAGTTGCATATCGAGCAGGGACCTGTTTTGGAGGAAGAAGGCATTCCGGTCGGGATCGTGGAAGCGATTGTCGGATTGACGCAGATTCAGGTTACGGTGCAAGGCCGCGCCGGACATGCGGGAACAACGCCGATGGATCGCCGAAGCGACGCGCTGGTTGCGGCATCGAAGATCGTGGCCGGACTGCCGGGACTGGCGCTGGAGCAGGGGAACGAAGCGGTGGCGACAGTAGGACGCCTGAACATTTTTCCGAACGGAGCAAACGTCATTCCCGACAAAGTTGTCTTCACTGCCGATCTGCGCGCGGGACGCGAAGAAGACGTGCAAGGCTTATTGAACAAAGCGGAAGCATTGGCGCGTTCGGTAGAGGGTTCGGGTATTCAAGTGGATATTGAACGCCAACTGTATATCCGGCCCAAACAGATGAGCGACAAGGTCAAAAGCTTGCTTGAAACAGGATGCGACAAGCTCGGCATTCCGCGGCGTCCGTTGAACAGCGGAGCCGGGCACGACGCGATGATCTTTTCGGACTTCACCGATGTCGGGATGCTGTTCATTCCGAGTCGCGGCGGACTCAGCCACTGTCCGGAAGAATGGTCGGATGCGGCAGATATCGAGCGTGCGGTTCGTATTTTTTACGAGGCAGCCAAAAACTTAACGGAAGCGTAAACCAAACGGTGTCTCTGCGGTTATTTGTCGGAGGATTGTCGGAGTTGCGCTTGAACCTGGACGCTTGCTTATGGCACCATGAAGAGAACGCGTTACGCATATTGAAGAAACGAGGAATGAACACAATGAATGAATTGCCAAACTGCCCGGTCTGCAACTCCGCTTACACTTACGAAGACGGGAATCAGCTCGTATGCCCGGAGTGCGCGCACGAGTGGACGCCGGGAGCGGAAGATCGCGATAACGGAGAAGATGCGAAAGTCGTCCGCGACGCGAACGGAAACGAGCTTCGCGACGGAGATTCCGTAACGGTGATCAAGGATCTGAAGGTTAAGGGAAGTTCTTCCGTTCTGAAGATCGGGACCAAAGTCAAAAATATTCGCTTGGTCGACGGCGACCATGATATCGACTGCAAGATCGACGGATTCGGAGCAATGAAATTGAAATCGGAGTTTGTTCGCAAAGCATAGTCAGCTGTGTGAAAACGGGTATTTTGAATATCTAATCCAAGGGTTTAGAGTCCTTTAATGGCTTTAGATAACAGGTTGATGCAGGGAATCGAGAAGCTTGAAGGAAGCGCTGTCTTCTTTCAAGCTTCTTTGTCAATAATTACAGCGCGGTGAAACGTTAAACTGCTAAAATTTTATATATATTTTTGATAGTTTAAATTGTATGATTCTCTTGATTATCATGCCGGTAAGCACATCAAGAGGAATGGGGAGAATCATGGCAAACAGGAAAATCGGTCTGCGCATCGCCAGTACGGGACTGGCGGCAGCGTTGTTGTCTTCGGGGACGCTAACAGGTCTGGGGAGCGCGGAAGCAGCTTCGCCAGCGGCTTCGGATGTGAAAGGACATTGGGCGGAAAGTCGAATAGCGCAGTGGACGGAGTTGGGTTGGATTCGCGGTTATGCGGACGGAACGTTCCGCCCGGACGCTTCGATTACTCGCGCGGAGTTCGCGGCCTTGGCAAATCGCGCTTTTGGATTAAAAGGTTCTGCTCCGACGACATTCAGCGATGTGAAAGCATCGAGTTGGGCGTCCAAAGAAGTGTCGGCAGCCGTAGCGGCAGGCTATGTAAGCGGCGCGTCCGACGGTACTTTCCGTCCGAACGAGCCGATTACGCGTCAAGAAGCGGCTTTGATGGTCGTTCGCCTGTTGAAGCTTGCACCTGATGTCGATGCCGCGAATGCTTTTGCCGATGCAGCTTCCATTCCGAGCTGGAGCAAAGGCGCGATCGGTGCTGCCGTAGAGAGCGGGATCATCAGCGGCTACTCGGATCGAACGTATCGTCCGCTCAAGACGGCATCGCGTTCCGAAGCGATCGCGATGCTGCAAAATGCGATCGATAAAGGAAGCATCACCTACAACCGGGCAGGGACTTACGGACCGGAGAAGGGGCTTTCCGTTGCGGCTGGAGGCGTTGCGATTACCGTACCGAACGTCGTGCTGCAAAATACGGTCGTAAAAGGAAGCCTCTTGTTGGATAAAGGCATCGGCGAGGGCGATGCCGAGTTGAGAAACGTGACCGTTCTGGGCAAAACCGAAGTACGCGGCGGCGGAGCCAACAGTATTCACATCGTCGACTCCAGCGTCCCGGATCTGATCGTTAACAAACAGTCCGGCGCTGTCCGCACCGTAGCCGAAGGCGAAGCGGATATCGGTTCGACCGTTGTGCAGGGACCTGCCGTTCTGGAGGAAGAAGGGAACGGAGCGGCCGGATTCCATGACGTGGAGTTGTCGGAGAATATGCCGACAGGCTCGAATGTTTCGTTGAGCGGCGTATTCGACGACTTGGAAGTGAACAGCTCGGGTACAAGCTTGAGCATTCCGAGCGGAAGCGTCAGCAGCATCATGGTTAGCGAATCGGCTGCAGGACTGACGTTGAACTTGGCCGAAGGCGTTACCGTTCAATCGTTGGAGCTGAATGCGCCTGTTACCGTAACCGGGCAGGGGGTCATATCCTCGGTACGGATGAGCGATTCGGCGCGCGCCGGAAGTTCGTTCGCCAGAGCGCCGTTGTCCGGAGTAACGGCGCCCGCGCCGACAACGCCGACGAATCCCGCCGACTCGAACTCGAACACGCCGGTCGTACGGCCGCCGACGAATGCCGAACGGGCGAATGCCGTTTCGATACGGATCGGAATTTTACCGGATCTTGCTGCATTGAAGCTGTCGGACGAAGCGGCTGTAGAGCAGGTGCTTGCTTCTTACGAGAATTTGACTTCGGAACAAAAGGCATTGCTCAGCGACGCCGATCGGACCAAATTGCAGCAGATCGTGGATCGGATCAGCGAGTTGAAAGTCGAGCATGCGGCAGACTTGGCGGCAGCGGAAGCCGTGAGAGCGGAGATTGCCGGATTACCGAGCACCATAGCTTTAACATTGAACGACGAAGCGGCAGTAGAAGCGGCTTTGGCTGCATTCGATGCTTTGACCCCGACCCGCAAGCAGTTGGTCAGCGCCGAGGCTCTTGCCTTGCTGGCGAATGCCAAAGTGAAGATCGATGAGCTGAAAGCCCGATTGGCGGCGGATATCGCGGCGGCTGGAGAAGTTGCGACGCTAATCGCGGCATTGCCGAGCGCGGCTGTATTGGATCTGACGAATGAGACGGCGGTCGCTGAAGTTAAAGCGGCTTATGACGCTCTGACTTCGGAACAACGCGAGCATGTCGCGGCGGCGGATCTGGCAGCTTTGAACGAGGCAGTCGCGAAAATTGCGGATTTGAACGCGAAGCTTGCGGCGGATATCGTGGCAGCGAACGAAGTCGCAGCGAAGATCGCAGCCCTGCCGGCAGCGGCACTGTTGACCTTGAACGATGAAGCGGAAGTGAATGCCGCGAAGGCGGAATACGAAGCCTTGACGCCGGAGCAGCAGGGGCATGTGAGTACGCAAGATGTAGCGACCTTGACTGATGCCGTTGATAAAATCGAAGCTTTAAACGTCCAATTGGCAGCGGACATTGCGGCAGCAGAAGCTGTAGCGACAAAGATTTCGGCACTGCCCCAAGCGGCATTGTTGACGCTGGCTAACGAAGCAGAGGTTGATGCGGCCAAAGCCGCTTACGATGCTCTGACGCCTGCCCAACAAGCCCATGTGCAAACGGAAGATTTGGCGACTTTGAATGCCGCGGTCGCGAAAATCGAGGATCTGAATGCGAAGCTTACCGCTGATATTGCCGCAGCCGATGCCGTTGCGGCCAAGATTAGGGCGCTGTCGGCAACGCTTCTGTTAACCTTGGGTGACGAGGCGGACGTACAAGCTGCCGAGACCGCCTATGAAGCCTTGACCGCCGAGCAAAAAGACCATGTCAAAGCGGAAGACGTAGCAACGTTGAATGCCGCGATAGCGAAAATCGCCGAGCTGAACGCGAAGCTTTTGGCGGATATCGCAGCAGCAAACGAAGCGGCGGCGAAGATCACCGCGCTGCCGTCGGCATTGATGTTGACCTTGAGCAACGAAGCGGCCGTAGTTGAAGCTCAAACGGCCTACCAAGCGCTCACCGCGGATCAACGGACACATGTAAAAGCGGAAGACAAATCGACATTGGAAGCGGCCGTAGCCAAAATCGCCGAATTGAACGCGAAGCTGGCTGGCGATCTTGCCGCAGCCGGGGCCGTTGCTTCGAAAATCGCGGCACTTCCCGCTACATTGCTGCTGACGCTGGACCATGAGACGGCGGTCGCGGATGCCCAAACCGCATACGACGCTCTGACTGTCGACCAGAAAGGTCATGTAGAAGCCGCCGATGTAGACGCCTTGAACGACGCGGTCGCGAAAATCGCGGAATTGAAAGCGAAGTTGGCAGCCGACATTGAAGCTGCCGATGAAGTCGCAAGGAAGATTACCGCTCTTCCGGCAGCGGCGGCTTTGACGTTGAGCGATCAAGCTTCGGTTGCCGCGGCGAAATCCGCGTACGAGGCTTTGACGCCTGAACAAAAACAGCATGTAAGCACGCCGAACTTGAATCTTTTGAATGCGGCCGTAAGCAAGATCGAAGCTCTGCAAGCCGATGTTCAGGCCGCGGCCAACGTAGACGCGCTTATTCAGGCGCTGCCTGCGACGGCGGCTCTTACGCTTCAGAACGAAACAGCCGTAGGAGAGGCCCGAACGGCTTACGACGCATTGACGGCAGCTCGAAAAAGCCTGGTTCAAGCCCAAAACTTCGCGAAGTTGGAAGCCGCCGTCGCGAAGATCGCCGACTTGAACGCGCAGCTTGCGCTCGACAAGGAAGCAGCGAACAAAGCAACGGCAAAAATCACGGCACTGCCGATCGTTTCTTCGCTGACGTTGGGCGATCAAGCGGCGGTGCAGGCGGCAAATACCGAGTTTGATCAACTGACGAGCGCGCAAAAAGCGTGGGTGTCCCAAGACAATCAAACGAGGCTGACGCAATCCGTGAATCGTATTCAGGAACTGATTGCCGATCAAACGGCTGCCGAGTCCGTGACGGCGAAGATTGCAGCGCTGCCGGAAGCGGCTTCCGTCACTTTGGCAAACGAAACGGCCGTGCAAGAAGCGCAAACGGCTTACGGCGCGTTAACTTCCGCGCAGCAGAATTTGATTTCCGCAGCGAACGTTGCGAAGCTGACGGATGCCGCGGCGAAAATCGCGAGTCTGAAGACTCCGTATACGCTGAGAAGCAAAGACATTACGAATTTCGATTATAAAAACGTGGCGGCGGTTCAAGCCCAGTTAAAGAGCAAAATCCTGACTTCGTCGGATTTCTCGGCCAACCCCGTCAAATTCACGATCAGTGACGGCGTGAATGTCGTTCCGGTAGACCTGTGGTGGAACATTCCGCAAAACGACGGATTTACCGTAGGGCAAGTAGTCGGTTCGGCAATCGAAAGTTCGATTCAGGATTACTTCTACAAAATCGGCGGTTCCGACGGCCTCATGAACCGCACCATGTGGGCGGCCGATTGGACTGCCGGAAACACATTCGTGCTGGGCAGCTTCCAAAACGGATCCGCATCGAAATTGATATTGGGCGGCAACTGGCAGGCGTTGTTCGATACCGGCAGTTCTTTGGGAACGGACGGAGACGCGCGCAGCCGAAGCTTCACGGTTAGCAACGGATTGAAAACGACCACGATTAGTTTGAATAAAATCTTTATCGATCCGGACGGAGCAGGTCCGCTTGACGCGCTCGACGATATGGTATCGTATATCAATCAGCGATTCGCGTCCGCAAAGTTGACGGATGCCAAAGCCGTACGCGTCGGTCAGGCTTTCGAAATTCAACTGCCTAAAACGTATAGCGCATTGACGATCGACGGAACGAACAAAAGCGAATTCTTTACCGAATTCCAAGGCAAGTAGACGCGGTCGAAATGTCATCGAGGAAAGAGATCGGATAATCCGGTCTCTTTTTTTTGGATACATGCGAGATAAAAAGTGTTCTATCTTCGATCCGATTGGCTTAAGATAGAACACAAATGATTGATTTTCGGAGCGAACGAGTACTTTGTCGCGGCTAAACGCGAACCTGTCGTTTGAAGCGGCGCAAAGTATTGGGCTTCCGCAATATTTTGGAGGAATTTTTTTATGACAGACGATTCGACATATCCGCATCATGCGGCCGGCTCGGCCGTATTTCGAAATCGGTATAGAGGCGATTGCGAAAACTGCTTCGGCCTCTGCTGCGCGGCTTTGCCGTTCTCGGTATCCGTCGATTTCGCGATCGACAAAGCAGCCGGCGAACCGTGCCGGAACTTGCGCGAAGACTTCCGCTGCGGCATTCATACGAAGCTTCGGGATACCGGCTTCCGCGGATGCACGGTATACGATTGCTACGGAGCGGGACAAAAGGTTTCGCAAGAGACCTTCAAAGGCGTGAGTTGGCGCGAGCGTCCGGAGACGGCGCGCGCCATGTTCGAAGTGCTGCCGATCGTCTGGCAGCTTCACGAGCTGATGTTGTATATCGAGGAGCTGCTCGGCCGTCCGGCGGCCTCGGTGCTCCATGCAGGGCTGCGTGAGGAGCTGATCGAGATCGAGCGCCTCACGCGGCTTGAACCCGACGCGCTGCGGGAGCTGAGCGTCTCCGCGTTGCGCGCGAAAGTGAACGGGCTGCTGCTGGAAGGCAGCGAGCTGGTTCGCGCCGAAGCGAAGCGCCGCCATGCTTCGCATAGCGAGGAAGCCCCGCGCGTGAAGCCGAATTCGCGCGGCGGCAAACACGGGAAAAGCGGCAAAGCAGGCCGCAAGCCGGTGATCGGTCGCGGTGCCGATCTTGTGGGCGCCGATTTGCGCGGGGAAGATCTGCGCGCGGCGAACCTGCGCGGGGCTTACCTCATCGCCGCCAATTTGAGCGGCGTCGACCTGCGCGAAGCCGATCTGATCGGTGCCGACTTCCGGGATGCCGATCTGCGCGGCGCCAACCTGGCAGGCGTGCTGTTCCTGACTCAAGTTCAACTGAATGCAGCCAAAGGGGATGCGCGAACCCTCCTTCCGCCGGGGCTGGAACGCCCGGGACATTGGAATGCGGTTGGTTAATCCGAAAATTATCGAAAAGAGGACGCGAAGATGAAGCTGCCGGAATCTATTCGTCTGTCGGCTGCCGAGCCGTCAGACGCCGATCGTCTCGCCGAGCTTCGGGCGGAGGCGTTATTCGAATCATTGAATCAATTGGGACGCTATAGCGAGCAGGGGGTGCGCGAGCGGTTTCATCGTTCTTTCGACCCTGCTTTCACCCGGATCATCGAGACCGATGGTGAATTTGCGGGATGTATCGCGCTTAAGCCTGCGGAGGACGGATATTTGCTGGAGCATTTTTATTTGCGGCAGGAAACGAGAGGCAGCGGAGTCGGAGCCGAGGTGCTTGGCCGCGTGCTGGCGGAAGCCGCTTTGGCCGACCCGGCTGCGGCCGTCCGCTTGAACGTGCTGCAAGGAAGCGCGGCGCGCCGTTTGTACGAGCGCTTCGGATTCGAGACGGAGAGCGAAGACGAGATCGACGTCTTTATGATTTTGCGTCCCGAACCCGAAGCTTGAGCGGTTTATAAGGAGGTCAATCAACATGAAGCATAATCGTCTGGGCAACAGCGGGTTATGGGTATCTGAATTAGGACTCGGCACGAATGCGTTCGGCAAGCGTGCCGACGAGCAAACGTCGATTCGCGTCATCGATGCTGCCCTGGATGGCGGGATCAACTTTATCGATACGGCTAATATCTATGCGGGTACAGAGTCCGAACGCATCATCGGAAAAGCATTGGAGGGTAGGCGCGACAAAGTTGTACTGACGACAAAGGCAGGTCTTCCGCGAGGAACGGGACCGGACGAACGAGGCTCTTCCCGCCGTCATCTGCAACGAGAGCTTGAAGAAAGTCTCCAACGCTTGAAAACGGATCATGTCGATCTGTATCAGATTCATACCTTTGACCCTTATACGCCGCTGGAGGAGACGCTTCGCGCGCTGGATGACTTTATAGCTTCGGGCAAGGTACGGTATATCGGCGCGTCCAACTATGCGGCTTGGGAATTCATGAAGTCGCTTGGAATCAGCGAGCGTAACGGATACGTCCGCTATATCTCCAGCCAAACCAGCTATTCGCTGGCAGATCGGACGCCGGAGCAGGAATTGATTCCGATGTGCCTGGATCAGGGCGTCGGCATCATTCCGTATTTCCCGCTTGCCGGAGGGATTCTGAGCGGAAAATATAGCACGGGCGACGCGTCTCCGTCCGGTTCGAGAGCGGAAACGGATCCGAATTTCAAGCGGTTTTTGAATGAGCGTTATTTGGAGCTGGGTCGTCAAGTCGGCGAACTGGCAGCGGCTAACCATACGACTCCAAGCGTTCTGTCGCTCGCTTGGCTAATGCGCCGTCCAGCGGTTTCGACCGTAATCGTTGGCGCTACGCGTCCCGGGCAAGTCGAAGCGAACCTGGAGAGCATACGCTTTGAACCAAGTGCCGAGTTGCTGAAGCAGTTGGATGAAATCAGCATGCCGTTCCGCTCCGGGGAGCCTTTTGCCGTATATCGCTTGGATTGAATAGTTGCGCAGCGTGAAGCCGATCCGTCCCGGGTCGGCTTTTTGGCAGGTATGCGATAAATCTGCCGGACCCGAAGCGCTACTTCCACCCTATTCTACTTGTGCATATGCACAACGAATTTCGTCTTTTCATCAATATCTTTTCCTATTCGTGAAAGCCTATACTGAAAGCGTGTTCAACAATAGCTGTGGCGTTTGGGAGGATGTAAGATGGATGGACTGACAATCAGCTGGATCGGGGCGTTAGTAGGTTTGGCGCTGGCGATTATTCTGATCCTGCGTAAGCTTAATCCGGTATATGCGTTGTTTTTGGGTGCAATTGTAGGCGCTTTAATCGGAGGCGCGAATCTGGAAGAAACGGTTAACGTCTTGGTCAACGGCACGCAGAGCGTCATGGGTACGGTGCTGCGGGTTCTGGCGGCAGGCGTGCTGGCCGGCGTGATGATGGAGTCGGGCGCGGCAGAGACGATCGCTCAGGCGATCGTACGCAAATTCGGCGGAAGCCGGGCGATTCTGGCGCTGGCGCTCGCCACGATGATTATTACCGCCGTCGGCGTATTTATTCCGGTCGCCGTCTTGATCGTCGCGCCGATCGCCCTATCGGTCGGCAACAAAATGGGCATTTCCAAAGTCGCGCTTCTGCTGGCCCTCTCGGGCGGCGGCAAAGCGGGTAACATTATTTCGCCGAACCCCAATACGATTGCGGCGGCGCGCGGCTTCGATCTGGATCTGAGCCAGGTCATGCTGGGCGGGTTCGTTCCTGCCGTATGCGGACTGCTGATGACAGTATGGGTCGCTTCGCTGCTCAAAAATAAAGGCATCAAAGTGACGGACGACGAGGTTCCCGGCGGCGAAGTCGATATGTCCAAGTATCCGCCGCTCGGCCGTGCAGTTGTTGCGCCGCTGGTCGCTGTCATCCTGCTGATGATTAACCCGATCGGTTCGATCTCGGGGATCGAAGCGCTGGCGAATTTCAAAGTGGACGCGATGTACATTCTGCCGCTGGCCGGCATTATCGGGATGCTCGCCATGAAGCAGGGAAACAAGATTTTGCAATACACGGCTTCCGGCTTGAACAAAATGACCGCAACCGTGCTGATTCTGATCGGTGCAGGCGGCATCGCGGGGCTGATCTCCGCATCCGATCTGTCGACGCAGGTGGTGGCCTTGATCGACGCATCCGGCATCTCGGGCACGTTCTTGGCGCCGATCTCCGGGATCTTGATGGCCGCGGCGACCGCTTCGACCTCGACCGGCGTTATTTTGGCGACAGGTTCGTTCGGCGAAGCGATTCTGAACATGGGCACGGCTCCGCTCGCGGCGGCCGTCATGGTCCATACCGGCGCGACCGTGATCGACTCCTTGCCGCAGGGCAACTATTTCCACGTGACCGCCGACGCGATGAAGATGACGATTCGTCAGCGCATGGGGTTGATCCCGTACGAGGCGATTGTAGGCGGTACGATGATGATTGTCGCGACGATTCTGTACGGATTCATTTTGTAATCGATAACGATGAGGAAAAAGGAGTGATTTCATGAGCAGGAAAACCTTTCTGTTGGCACCCGATTCGTTCAAGGAGAGCATGACGGCCAAAGAAGTCTGTATCGCGATGGAAAAAGGACTCAGCCGGGTCTATCCCGACGCCCGTTTTATCCACGTGCCGATGGCTGACGGAGGCGAAGGCACGGTGCAGTCGCTGGTCGACGCATCCGGCGGCAGCCTGCACACGAAGCAAGTGACGGGTCCGCTGGGTCTTCCGGTGACGGCGAGCTTCGGATTGCTGGGCGACGGCGAAACGGCGGCGATCGAGATGGCTTCGGCGAGCGGGATTCATTTCGTGACGAAGGAAACGAAAAATCCGCTGCTGACGACCACGTACGGCACCGGCGAGTTGATTCGGGAATGTCTGGATCGCGGCGTAAAAAAGATTCTGATCGGCATCGGCGGCAGTGCCACTAACGACGGGGGAGCCGGAATGGCCGAAGCGCTCGGCGCGAAATTTTTGGATGAAAAAGGCCAGGAGATTCCGCGCGGCGGCGGGGGGTTGGCTCGCCTGTCGAAGATCGATACATCGGGGCTGGATGCGCGTTTGCAAGGCGTGGAGATCGTGGTTGCCTGCGACGTGACCAATCCGCTGTGCGGCGAGCACGGCGCATCGGCTGTATTCGGGCCGCAAAAAGGCGCGACTCCGGAGATGGTGCAGACGCTCGATGCCAATCTGGCGCATTATGCCGACGTGATCGCCGGGCAGCTCGACCGTGACGTTCGCGATGTGCCGGGCGCGGGCGCGGCAGGCGGATTGGGTGCGGGATTGTTGGTGTTTACCGCTTCCGAGCTGCGCAAAGGCGTGGAGATCGTGTTGGACTATACGGAACTTGAACGCAAGGCCGGCGAAGCGGATCTCGTATTCACGGGCGAAGGCGGGATCGATTTCCAGACGAAATTCGGCAAAACGCCTTACGGCGTCGCGGCCGCGGCCAAGCGTGCCGGGAAAAAGGTTGTCGCGGTCGCGGGCTATGTCGGAGACGGGGTCGAGACGCTGTACGACGAAGGCATCGACGCGATCTTCGGCATTGTTCCGGGAGCGGGCGAATTGCCGGAATTGCTGGCGGCAGGTCCCGAAAACGTGGCGCGGACTTGCGAAAATATTGCGCGCGTGCTGAAATTTGCGGATTGAGCATAAAGGTATCGTTTATAAGGGCAGCCGGCTTCTCCCAACGGAGGAGCCGGCCTTTTTTTGTTGTCTTGGCACGCTGCTATCTGCTTTTACAAAGGGTTCGCCGGTGCATGTTATTCTGACTATTCTCGACTTATCGATACTCGGCTAACAGATCGTGCACGAGCTGGAATAGCTCCAACACTTTACGCGGGTCGCGTCCGGTCAGCTCGGCGATCCGCTTTAATCGGTATTGCAGCGTGTTGCGATGGATGTTAAGTCGGTCGGCGCTTCCCGACATATTGCCGTCCTGCTCGACGAAAACCCGAAGAGTGTCCAGCAGGTCGGGATGCTCGGCAAGTTTGGCGGTTGCGCGAAGGCGAGGGGCTATGTCAACTTGAGCAAGCCCGGCGAGAAAAGAGACTTCATGGAAACGGATCAAGTTTGCAGACGGTTTTAGCGCGTCTTGAACGTGCAGCGCGGAGCGGGCTTGAACAAAGCTGTCCGCGATCGATTCCTCCGGCCTTCCGATTGCAATCCGTAGACGGGGCTGTTCATGCCGTAGCGCTTCCGCGAGTTTTTCCGAAGCGGGTTCTCCCTGAACGAGCACCAGATAAACGTCCTCCTCCAGCCGGAATACAGGAACCCGCAGTAACGACGCCGAGGCGTCTTTTTCCGCTTCAAAGCCTGTCAGGTAAAGCACCTGCGTCGGCAGTGCGAGGTCGAGTCCGTATCCGGCGGCTTCTTTTTTGATCTTTTGCGTATAGGTTCCGCGATGTTCGAGCAGCATGCGAATAAACGCGGAGCGGCGATTTTCTTCATGGGCTAACGTTTCGAGGGCGGTCTTCTGTTCAACAAGCAAAGAGACGGTCGTGCGCACGATGTTGCAAAAAGGGCGCACTTCATCAGGCTCGCCGCTGATTCCGATCACGCCGACGCGTTTATCGCCGATCACGATCGGTTCATTGGTGCCTTTTTTCTCGAATTTGCCGTCTTCCAGCACTTCAACCCTTCTTCCCGTAGCCAGAGCGCGTACGGCCGCTTCATGAACGGTACCGATTCGCTCATGATTTCCGCTGCCGACGATAACGCCGCGGTCGTTCATGATGTTTATATTGTAGGGAATGTCCTGCATCATCTTATCGACGATCTCTTGCGCTTGCTTTTCCGAGAGTTGAAACATATTGCTCACGCTTCCTTTTCCGATTGTGCGTTCGAACAATGATTATAACCGTTCTCATTCGGATTTCCCATGACTTTTTGATGAATCGGTTGTATACTCTTGGCACGTGATCGGGGTGAGAACATAGTAACAGCAGGCGATTCGGGTTTCCCGTGCACGAGATGCAGGGGCGAACCCTTTGCAAACCGTCTTAAAACGTACCCGCGAATGCCGATCACCGCCGCGATTTGCGGCAATTAAGGATTCTTCATAATTTTTATGGACGGTTCTGCAAGCACATGGTCTAAACTAGAGTTAACGCAGCAGGCTGCTTCAAACAAATGTTAACAATTGTTTAGGATTGTTTAATCCGCCATTCGAATGTATTTTAAACATATAAGATATAGTAAAAGGTATTCCCGACCGCCCAAATTCTATCGAAATCGAGGGACAGGTATGAAAATTTTGATTACAACCGAATGTTACCGGCCAATCATCAACGGAGTCGTCACCTCGGTGGTCAATCTGCAAAGCGAACTGGAGAAGAACGGGCATGAAGTCCGGATCTTAACGTTGTCTCCGGATGCGCGTTCGTTCGAGCAAGACGGCGTTACTTATATAGGTTCTGTAGCGGCCCTGTATCCGGGTGTGCGTACAGCGCTGCGCGTACACCGCAGAGAGCTTCGGTCGCTGCTCGACTGGAAGCCGGACGTGGTCCATTCGCAATGCGAATTCAGCACGTTCCGCATGGCCCGATACATAGCCGGGAAGCTTAATATCCCGATCGTTCATACTTATCATACGGTGTACGAAGATTACACCCATTACTTCTCGCCGAGCCAGACTTGGGGAAAAGCGGCCGTTGCCTGGTTCTCGCGCAATACGCTGCGGCATGTGCAGTGCGTCGTGGCGCCGACGGAGAAGGTGCACGGCTTGCTCACAGGCTACGGCGTACCGGGCGATATTCAGATTGTGCCTACCGGTGTCGATCTGGGACAATTCCAAACGGAGTTGTCCGATGAACGTCGCTCGCTTCTAAGGAAGAAACTCGGACTGACCGAAAAAGATGTTGTACTCGTTTCCGTCGGAAGGTTAGCCAAGGAAAAGAATCTGGAAGAGATTCTTCGATTCGCGTCGGAGTACCCATCCCCGGGCGTCAAGCTGCTGGTCGTCGGCGACGGCCCGCATCGGTCTTCGCTGGAACGTTACGCGGCGGAGTTGGGCTTGGGAGATCGAATCGCATTTGCGGGGATGGTTCAACCGCATGAAGTTGCCGATTATTATCGACTGGGGGATCTGTTCGTCAGCGCTTCCAACAGCGAGACGCAGGGGCTTACCTATATTGAAGCGATGGCTTCGGGACTGCCCGTATTGTGCCGCCGCGACGATTGCTTGAAAGGCGTTGTCGATACCGGCGTGAACGGCTGGCAATACGAATCGTTTGAGCAATTTAAGGAAGCTTTGTCTTCGGTCTTGAACAGTCGCGAACGGCTTATCGAGCTAGGCGAGCATGCTCGTCATAAGGCATTGGGCAAGTATTCGTCTTCGGCATTTGCCGAGAGCGCCGAACAAATCTATGTCAGAGCCATTGCGGCGTACCGGCCGATTCCGAGTCGTCTGCTGCTGCCTGCGGCTACGAAGGCGGCAATTAAGTAAGAAGGAGATCTCGTCCCATTTCACGAATCGGAGGAACCGACTATGAAGCCCTTTTCGCTTCGAATCATGATGAATGCCTCGACCGCTGCGGGTCTTGCAGCCTGCGCGGCTCTCGCGTTCTACGGCTTCTATACGGGCATCTTCCGTTCACAGGAGTCGCTGGGCGCTTTTCTGGAAGGCTTCGGCGTCTGGGCGCCGCTGATCTTCGTCGTATTCCAGGCTGTGCAGGTCGTGATTCCGATTCTGCCGGGAGGCATCGGATGCGTGGCGGGGATATTGGTCTTCGGGCCGTTGGCCGGATTTATCTATAATTACGTGGGTATCTGCCTAGGCTCCCTTGCGGCGTTCCTGTTGGCGCGAAAGTACGGGCAACCGATTATCGAGAGCATGTTCAGTCCGAAGGTTCGGGCTAAATATAATCATTGGACGGAAGGGCGCCGCTTCAATAACCTGTTCGCCGTGGCGATCTTCATGCCGGTCGCGCCCGATGATTTCCTGTGCTACCTGGCCGGAACGACCAAGATGACGTTCCGCCGTTTTACCGCGATCATCCTGCTGGGCAAGCCGCTGGCGATTGCGGCTTACAGCTTCGGTCTAAGCACGGCGATCACTTATTTCGCAAGACTATTCGGCATTGTATAAGAGAGCAGGCGTCGTAGCGGCTTGCCACGCTCCCATAGCAGGGTTACGCTTCGGAAGGGCAGGGATTTTTCATGAAAATATTGTTGTATGCCGGCTCGTTAAAAACGGTGAGCCGCAGCGGCGTAGGCGAAGCGATCCGTCATCAGCGCGAGGCGATGGAGCGGCTTGGCGTCGATTATACGATGGACGAGCAGGACGATTACGACCTCGTGCATCTGAATACCATCTTCCCGGATTCGCTGCGAATGGCGCGCAGAGCGAAACGCAAAGGCAAAAAAGTCGTCTACCACGCCCACTCCACCATGGAGGATTTTCGCAATTCGTTTATCGGCTCCAACCTGGCTGCGCCGCTGTTCAAGCAGTGGATTTTGCGCTGCTATCGCAGTGCCGACTTGCTGATTACCCCGACCGAGTATTCAAAAGGATTGATTCAAGCCTATGGAAAGATTCCGCCGATCGTAAGTCTGTCGAACGGCGTGGATAGCGCTTTTTTTGCACCGGATACGGAGGCGGGTCAACGTTTCCGCCGCAAGCACGGGTTGTCGGGCGAGACGAAAGTCGTCATCTCCGTCGGCCACTATATCGAGCGCAAAGGGGTATTGGACTTCGTTGAACTGGCGCGCCGAATGCCGGATCACGAATTTTACTGGTTCGGCTTCACGCCGCTGTATATGGTACCCGCCAAAATTCGCGAAGCGGTCGAGAGTAAACTGCCGAACTTGCATTTTCCGGGCTACGTGAATCGGGATGAGCTGCGGGACGCGTATTGCGGCAGCGATCTGTTCTTGTTTGCCACGCATGAGGAGACGGAAGGGATTGTGCTGCTGGAGGCGCTGGCTGCGGGGATTCCGGTACTGGTGCGCGACCTGCCGATCTATGCGGAGTGGCTGGAGGATGGCGGCACGGTATACAAGGCTCGCGATCTGGAGACATTCGAACGCGGGATTCGGGGGATTACGGAGCGCGCGCTGCCTGACCTGACCGAGAACGGCCGGAAGCTTGCGTTCGGTCTGGATCTGGATGCGGTAGGACGAAGATTGGTTGAGTTGTACGCGAATGCGTTACATAGCGGGACGGAGAAGCCGAAGGCGCAGGTGCTGCGGCCGGAGGCTTAACGAGTTGATTTTATTATAGGTAAAAAAGAACCCTTGTCGCCGTCGCGGCCTGCTTATCTTCGGATAAACGGGTCGCGGGGCGAACAGGGTTCTTTTTTAAAGAAAAATCGATCGCTGCAATACGACTCTCGATGGCGCGCTGCCGATTTTTTTCAAACTAAGCTTAAGGCAGTTGATTCCCCGCCGCGCGGTAAATGCCGTACCACTCTTCGCGGGACAGTTTCACTTCGCTTGCCTTGATGCAGTCCTTGATGCGCTGAATGTTCATCGTGCCGGTTACGGGCTGCATGTTCGCCGGGTGACGCAGCAGCCACGCGATCGCGATCGTCGTGTTGCTTACGCCGTGCGCTTCGGCAACTTTGTTGATCTCCGCGTTAAGCTCCGGGAACTTCTCGTTGTCCAGGAAGACGCCTTCGAAGAATCCGTACTGGAACGGCGACCACGGTTGAATGGTAATGTCGTGCAGACGGCAGTAGTCGAGAATGCTTCCGTCGCGGTCTACCGACTCGTCGATCAGCATGTTCACGTTGACGCCGTTGGAGATCATGTTGGCGTTCGTGATGCTGAGTTGAAGCTGATTGGCGACGAGCGGCTGTTTCACGTACTTTTTCAAAAGCTCGATCTGCATCGGCTTCTGGTTGGATACGCCGAAATGACGGACTTTGCCCGAAGCTTCCAACTGGTCGAACGCTTCCGCGACTTCTTCCGGCTCAACGAGCGCGTCCGGGCGGTGCAGCAGCAGAACGTCCAAGTATTCCGTGTTCAAGCGCTTCAGAATGCCGTCGACGGAAGAAAGGATATGTTCTTTGGAAAAGTCGAATTGTCCTTGGCGAATGCCGCACTTGGACTGGAGAATCAGCTTCTCGCGCACGGTCGGGCTCATATGTACCGCTTCCGCAAAAATCTCCTCGCATTGACCCCCGCCGTAGATGTCCGCATGATCGAAGAAATTCGCGCCTTCGTCCAGCGAAGTCTGCACGAACGCTTCCGCTTCCTGTTTCTCCAGCGAGTTGATGCGCATGCAGCCGACAGCGACCACCGGTACGTCGAGGTTGCTTGTTCCGAGCTTGATCGTTCTCATGATTCGATTTCCTCCTTAGTATATATCCATAGGCTATGTTCGAAAGAAAAGTGCTCGCGAATGGCAAGACACTATAATTTTTACATAAAAGAAAAGCGGTTTCAAGATGACTAAGCAAGAATAGAGCGTACTTTCCCCTTTTTTGGTTAATGTATTTGTTACTACCAGAAAGGAGTGAATGGTATGCCAATCGGAGCTTATGGGCTGTTGTTTCCGGGCATCGCCCTGATTCTGTTGGGTGTGTTGTACTTGCGTCGAGGGTTCCTTCCCAAGCCGGAGCCTTATCGAAAAAGCGAGGACTGGGGGCATGGCGGTGCCGTTCCGCGCGAACGTACAGCCAAATTGGCAGCGGGAAGCGCTCTGGTGATCGCCGGAATCATTCTAATTGTCTTTTTCGCAGCGGTTCCGTCTTTGTTTCCGCTGTTCGAATAACACTGTCCAAAAACAACACTTGAAATCTCCACCGAAAAAGCCGATAATGAGTATATAAAATAATTATAGTTACTTACTTTATTTAGTATAACTATCCGAACCTCAAAAGTCGGCTTATCGAAAAGGAGATTCAATCATGGAAATCGGTATCAGTACCTTTGTAGAAACAACCCCGGCAGACGGGAACGGGCCTACGATCAGCCACGCGGAGCGCATTCGCCAAGTCGTCGAGGAGATCGTGCTTGCGGACAAAGTCGGTCTCGACGTATTCGGCGTAGGCGAACATCATCGCGCGGACTATGCAGCATCCGCTCCGGCGGTCATTTTGGCTGCGGCCGCGGCGCGTACGGAAAACATTCGTTTGACGAGTGCCGTTACGGTGCTTTCGTCGGCCGATCCGGTGCGCGTCTTCCAAGACTTTTCCACCGTGGACGCGATTTCGAACGGCCGCGCGGAAATCATGGCGGGACGCGGATCGTTTATCGAATCGTTCCCGCTGTTCGGCTACGACCTGAACGATTACGACGAGTTGTTCGACGAGAAACTGGAATTGCTGCTCAAAATTCAGGAGTCGGAGATCGTGGATTGGAAAGGCGGCCATCGCCCTGCAATCAAGAGCCGCGGCGTGTATCCGCGTCCGGTCCAGGAAAAGCTCCCGATCTGGATCGGCAGCGGCGGTAATCAGGAATCCGTGGTGCGCGCGGGTCTGCTGAATCTTCCGCTCGTATTGGCGATTATCGGCGGACGTCCCGCGCAATTCGCGCCGCTGGTCGACCTGTACAAACGCGCGGCGGAACACGGCGGGAATGATGCTTCCCTGCTTCCGGTCGCTTCCCACTCGCACGGCTTCGTCGGCGAGAGCGACGACATCGCTGCGGACAAATTCTTCCCTTCGATGCAGTATGCCATGACCGTTCTGGGCAAAGAACGCGGTTGGGGTCCTTATACGCGTCAAGGTTTCGATGCCCTGCGCGGACCGGAAGGCGCTCTGTATGTCGGCAGCCCGGAGACGGTCGCGAAAAAAATCATCGATCTGCGCAAAAAGGTGGGCATTACCCGCTTCATGCTGCATACGCCGGTCGGCACGATGAAAAATCACGACGATGTGCTGCGTTCGGTTGAACTGCTAGGCACGAAAGTCGCTCCGATCGTACGCGAAGAGATCGCGGCATGGGAAGCGGCCGGACAGCCGGAGGATTAAGTACCTTGTCAACGCTAAAAGTAAGGTTGTGTTCGACTGAGATTTCGTACCTAAAGCGTGTACGAAGTCTCCAACGGAAACGCACCTAAAGCGTGTGCGTTTCAGTCGAACACAACCTCTGATTAAGAGTTGACAAGCTATTAAGTTCAGTTATCTCGATAACTGCATATATCCGTTTAAATCTGTCCTATGCTTTCGTACTCGGAAAATAACTGCAAATCTCCATTTAAATGAGGGGATTTCCGCTCGATTCGGATGGTTTTCTTCAAATAACTGTATGTGTGCAGTTATTTGATGCTCAAACGTATCTGCTCTCAGAATAACTGTATTTACGTAGTTATTTGCTACGCTTAGCTGCGACGCCCTTATGCTCATCTTTTAAAAGCGAGCCTGCGATATTACATCGCAGGCTTTTTCTGCTGCCCGATTTCTTTTATTTTTCGAATATTCCTTTACAGGAATATTCGGTTCGGTTATAGTAGACGTATCTTAAGGCAGAACGCGAAAAGAGGTGATCTTGCGCAGGCTCAGCGGGTGCGACAAAGGAAATGCCGCCGGGTTGCAAGGCTGCGCAAAAACGATATGAACGAAGAAAATATCGCGGTATTCGCCGCTTTGGCTGAACCGAGCCGAATGCGGATGGTCTCGCTGCTGCGCAGCGGGCCGCTGAGCGTGGGTGAGATCGCGGAGCGGTTGCAGATCCGCCAGCCTCAAGCTTCAAAGCATCTCAAGGTGCTTCAACAAGCGGGCATCGTCGAAGTTGAAGCCGATGCCAATCGCAGGCATTATCGGCTTCGGGCGGAACCTTTTCAAGAGCTGGAACTTTGGCTGACAGGTTATCGGGAGCTGTGGAACGAACGTTTCGACCGACTGGACGATTATTTGAAAAACATGCCGGATTGAACGCAGAATGACGAAGACGACTGCGTAACGCGTACCATCATAAATTGATGATTTCGGGGAGGGTTTCGACATGGGAGAAATGACAATTAAGGCCGAAGGACTGGAATTCGCAATGGAACGCGTGTTCAACGCATCACGTGACAAGGTATTTGCCGCATTTACGGAGTGCGAGCACTTGAAGCATTGGTGGGGACCCCGTGGCTGGGAACTTACCGCGTGCAACCTCGATTTCCGTCCGGAAGGCGCTTGGCACTATTGCATGACGTGCAAGGACGAGTCGCAGGGCGAATTCTTCGGCATGGAATCGTGGGGCAAAGCCGTCTATCGGGCGATCGACGCGCCGAACTCCATCGTCTATACGGATTATTTCTCAGATGCCGAAGGCACCCTCAACGAAGATATGCCGCCGTCCGACACCACGCTTGTTTTCGAGGAAGTCGAAGGCGGAACCAAAGTCATCTCCCGCACGTTGTATGATTCCGAAGAGTCGCTCAAGACAGTGATGGAAATGGGCATGGAGCAGGGCATTCGCGAGACTTGGGATCGACTGGACGAATATCTGGGCTAAGTTGAGCATTCGCTGGAGGTGGTACGATGGGCAAGGTAACGTCGAGAGTCGAACCGCTGGAACTGATCCTGGAGAAAAGCTTTGGCGTATCCCCGGAGACTCTATTCGATGCGTTGACGCAATCGGAGCATCTGAGACGTTGGTGGGCGCCGGGAGATTGGGAATTGACGGCATGCGAGGTTGATTTTCGCGTCGACGGCTCTTGGTTCTATGCGATGAAATATACGGGTCAAACGCCGGGAGACCTGTATGGTACGGACGCAGGCGGCAGATGGCTGTATCGGGAGATCGATAAGCCCCGTTCCTTCACTTTTATCGACCTTTTTGCAGATGCCAATAATGTGATTGACGAGATTATGCCGCAAGGAGCGGTAACGATGCTCTTTGCCGATCACGAGGAGGGAACGCGGCTCACCGTGCGCATGCGGTATGACTCCGAGGATGATCTGAATACCATGATCGACATCGGAATGGAGCAAGGCATGGGCGATGTGCTGGAACGTTTGGAGGCCTATCTCATTTGATCCGCTCGCCGAATACAGCAATAGACGCAAATCAACGAAGCCGCCGGCACCATCGCCAGCGGCTTTTTAGTATGCGGATTCGTTTCGAAGCGAAAAACTTCGGGAAGAATCTGCGCTTTTTTTAACGAAATACCTTCTTCTGAAGCAACTCCAACGCCTCTTCCAACTCCTTCAACTCGTCCTCCGTCAACCCGGCGATCCGCTGCTCGAATCCTTGCTGGGCTTGCGCGAACACGCGTCCCATCATCGCTTGCCCGTCTGTCGACAACCGGAACAGCTGGCGTCGTCGATCGACGTCGTCCGTCGCTTTTTCACAGAGTCTTTTTTCCGTCAGCTTGCGCAATTCGCGGCTTGTATTCGGCAGCGACAGGTCCACGCAATCCGCGATCTCGCTCGGCGTTACGGGCTGGCTGACCATCATATACTCCAAAATTTTATATTGAACGGGCGTGACGTCTTCGTTCTTCACGCCCCGGGTCAACTCGTGGCTGACTTCGTGCAGGTCTGCCGTGAACGCAACGAATTTTTGAAACAAAGTACCATGATCCATGTTCTCACCTCTTGCACCCAACATAGCAAAAAACTTATCCATATACAATTATCATTTGACAACTATAAGTCATGCGTGATACCTTTTTGTTATCAAAAGATAAGTAAATGGAGGCGTTATTAATGAACATGCTGTTGATTTATGCTCACCCTAACCATAAAAGCTTGAGTTACTCGTTCATGGAGCAGGTGTTGCGCGGCGCTGACGAGAATGCGCAGGTTAACGAAACCCGAGTGCTTGATTTGTACGAAGAAGGCTTCGATCCGGTGCTGATGTTCAATGAAGAGAAAAGAAGACGGGATATGCATATCGACCCGGAACTGGCGCGCCATCGCGAGCTGATGCTGTGGGCGGATAAGATCGTGTTGATCTATCCGATCTGGTGGGGGCGTCCGCCTGCGATGCTGATGGGCTTCATCGACAAGATGTTTGCGTCCAACTTCGCGTACCGCGACAAAGGCGGCCTGCTGCCGGAAGGTCTGCTCAAAGGCAAATCGGTCGTCTGTGTTTCCGTGATGAAGGGGCCGACCGGGTACCTGCAATTGTGGCTGGGCAACGCTCACCGCATTCTGATGCGCAAGGCGCTGTTCAACTACGTCGGGATTAAAAAAGTGAAATTTTTCGAATTCGGCAATATGGAAAGTCCGAAAGGCAAGCATGAGCAAAAGCTGGAGAAGGTGTATCGCTATTTCCGGGCGGTTACGAGCTAATTCCTACTCTTTCGGTTTGTATTCAAGATAACTGCGTGCTAAGGTAAAACGGAAGGCCGAAAAGCCGGAATGTCCAACTTACTTAGACGGAGGCGAATCAGTTATGAAAGCACTGTTTATCGGGGGAACGGGCACCATCAGTACGGAGATCACCAAGCTGCTGCTGACGCAGGGGCATGAATTGTATCTGCTGAACCGGGGCAATCGCAACGAGGGGTTGCCGGAAGGCGCGAAAATTTTGAAAGGCGACATCAACGACGAAGCCAAGGTGGCGGAACTGATCGCGGATCTCAACTTCGACGTGGTCGCAGACTTTATCGCATTTACGCCGGAGCAGGTGGAGCGGGACTACCGCCTGTTCAAGGATAAAACGAAACAATATATCTTCATCAGCTCGGCTTCGGCTTACCAGTCGCCGCCGGCGGATTACCGGATCAACGAAGGCACGCCGCTGGCGAATCCGTATTGGGAATATTCCCGCAACAAGATCGCCTGCGAAGATTACTTGATGAAGGAATACCGCGAACAAGGCTTCCCGGTAACCATCGTGCGTCCGAGCCATACCTACAGCGAACGTTCGGTTCCGGTCGGCGTGCACGGCAGCTGCGGGCCTTGGTCCGTGCTCAAGCGTATTCAAGAAGGCAAACCGGTCATCATCCACGGCGACGGCACTTCGCTCTGGACGTTGACCCACAGCCGCGACTTCGCCAAAGGTTTCGTCGGACTGATGGGCAATCTCCATGCCATCGGGGAAGCGGTGCAGATCACCTCGGACGAATCGCTCACCTGGAACCAGATCCATGAGATCATTGCATCCGTGCTCGGCGTGAAGTTGAATCCGCTGTATGTGCCGTCGACGTTCCTGGATGCGGCAAGCGACGAGGATTATCGCGGCAGCCTGCTCGGCGACAAGGCCAATTCCGTCGTATTCGACAATGCGAAGCTGAAGCGCCTCGTGCCGGACTTCGTGGCCGCGACGCGTGCGGACCAAGGTTTGCGCGAAGCCGTCGAATATGCGCTGGCCCATCCGGAAGTTCAAAAAGAAGACGCCGAATTCGATGCTTGGAGCGATCGGATCGCAGCGGCTCTGGAGCGGGCGATTGCGGAAGTGAAAGGCTAATTCATATCGTTAAAAGAAAAATAAACAAGGAAACAAAACCGCTTCGGGCCTGCTGCCAAGCGGTTTTTTCTATACGAAAACAGATATCGGGCATGGAGCGCCTATTTATTTTTGGTTAATGTAAGCTAAATTGCTTTATAATACGTATTAGAGATAGCAAGCAAAAATTCGGATCATTATCGGATGGAGTAGGTGAAAATGGCTCAGCAATTACTCGTATACGTGTCGGTCATTCTGATGGGGGGAGCGCTGAGCCTTTTTCTCGCGGTGTATGCCATGCTTCGCTTCCGTAACGCTCCCGGCGGACGATATTATATCCTTGCGGCGCTGATGGCTTCGATTTTGGCTTTCGGTTACGCTTTCGAGTTAACCAGCGGCGACTTGAGTCAGATCAAGTTCTGGATCGGCATTGAATATTTCTCGCTGCCGTTTCTGCCGGTATTCACGCTGCTCATGTGTCTGGAATATGCGGATATGCAGATCGGGCCGTGGAAAAGACGGGCGTTGTTCATCATTCCGTTGTTGACCTTTATTTTTCAGCACACGAATGATTTTCATCAACTTTATTACACATCGGTCGGTCTTCGGGCAGACGCGCCGTTTCCGATCGTGGAATTGGGCAAAGGCCCTTGGTATCTGGTACACACGATCTATATGTATAGCTGCTTGGCGGTAGCGATCGGCGTGCTTTTGATTCGGATGCTCAAGGCTCGCTATCGCTTCCGGTTGCAAATGCTGGCGATGACGGCGGGTTTGCTCGTTCCGGTAGCCGGGAATCTGTATTATCTCGCGGGCAAAAGTCCGTACGGCATCGATCTGGGCCCGGTTTTTATCAGCGTGTCGTTCATTTTCCACAGCATGGCGGTTTTCCGTTTCCGGATGTTCAACGTTGCTCCCATCGCGCGGGAGATCGTATTCGAAAATATGGGAGACGGCGTGCTTGTGCTCAACGAACAGGATGTCGTGGTCGATTATAATCGGGCGATGCTGCGGCTGGTTCCTGAATTGTGCAAAAAAAGCATTGGACGCAGCGCGGCGGAAGCGCTTGCGGGTCATCCCGCGATTGCCAAATGCGTCGAACTTGGCGGCGAGCATGATCTTAAGTTGGATGCGGAGCGTCCTTTATATGTACATGTACGCTTTTCGCCAATCCGTGATCGGGACTCCCGCCGTTCGGGACGAATCGTGACCTTCATCGATATTACGGAACGCGTCGTATTGGAACAGAAGCTTCAAAAGCTTGCCAGCACCGACGGATTGACGGGTCTGTTCAATAAGAATGCACTGATCGAACGATCCGAAACGGCGCTCCGGGAGCTGTCGCCGCAAGGGCCGGGGGTATCGGTGATCATGTTCGACGTGGATCATTTCAAAAAGGTCAACGATACGTTCGGTCATGAAGCGGGAGATGGCGTACTGGCCGGCGTGGCTGAAATTATTCGCAACGTACTCGACGGAAGCGGCATCGCGGGGCGGTACGGCGGGGATGAATTCGTGCTGTGCCTGCCGGAAACGAATATCGAGCAAGGCCGTATCATCGCGGAAAAAATACGGGCCGCCGTAGAGCGATTGGAGATTGTCGTGGAAGGTCGCACGGTTCGGGCGACATCGAGCTTTGGCGTCTCGCATCTGCTGTCGCCGTTGGGCGAACGGTACGGCGCGCCGGAGATGCAATTGCTGATGCGACGCGCCGACCATGCGTTGTACAGTGCCAAAAAACTCGGTCGCAATCGAGTGGGACTGTGCGAGGATGAAGATCGCCAGTCGCTGGAAGCCAATTAAAGTCTTTTCAGGACAAGAAACAAAAACATCAATAAGCCGAATCGGCCGAACCTTTGCAGACTCCGCAAAAGTCCGAGCGACGATTCGGTTTTGTTGCGTATACACCCTAAGCCAGATACGCTTCCTTCACCAGTTCGCTATGCAGGAGCGCTCGCGCACTGTCCTGCATGATGATCTCGCCTGTCTGAATGACATAACCGCGGCTTGCGATCTGAAGAGCCTGATACGCATTTTGCTCCACCAGCAAGATGGTCGTTCCTTCGCGGTTCAATTCCTCAATAATCTCGAAGATCTGATCCACCATGACCGGAGCGAGGCCCATCGAAGGCTCGTCGAGCAGCAGAATGCGCGGCTTCATCATCATGGCGCGGGCGATAGCCAGCATCTGCTGTTCGCCGCCGCTCATCGTGCCGCCTTGTTGATGGTATCGCTCCTTCAGCCGCGGGAAATGGGCGAAGGCTCGCTCGATCCGTTCCCGGATCACTTTTTTGTCGCGTACGGAAAAGGCGCCCATCTCCAGGTTTTCTTTTACGGTCAGCTTGGGGAAAATGCGCCGGCCTTCCGGAACATGCGCGATGCCGCTAAGGGCAGTCGCATGCGGAGGTTGCGCCTGAATTTCTTTGCCGGCGAACGAGATTGTTCCTTTTGTTTTCACCTGACCGCAGATGGCTTTGAGCGTCGTCGATTTGCCAGCTCCGTTAGAGCCGATCAACGATACGATCTCGCCTTCCTCCACGGCCAGATCAATGCCTTTTAACGCATGGATTCCGCCATAGTAGGCCTGTACCTGCTTCATCTCCAGCAAACTCATATCGGCATGACCTCCTCGTCTTGCAGCGCGCTTTTGCCCAAATAAGCTTCGATGACCTTCGGGTTCGCGCGGATATCTTCCGGATTCCCTTCCGCAATCTTCTCCCCGTGATCCAGTACCAGAATATGATCCGACAATCCCATGACCAGCTTCATATCGTGTTCGATCAGAATGATCGAAATTTCGCGTTCGCGTTGAATGCGCCGGATCAGGTCAGTCAGTTCATTCGTCTCGCGCGGGTTCATGCCGGCGGCGGGCTCGTCGAGCAGCAGCACCTTCGGTTTGGCGGCTAGCGCGCGGGCAATCTCCAACCGCCGCTGCGCGCCGTACGGCAGGCTTGCCGCTTCTTCGTTATACAAAGAAGCCAGTCCGACGTATTCGAGCAGGCGATAGGCTTCGTGCATCGTTTCCTTTTCCTCGCGGCGCACCAGGGGGAGATTCAGCAGCGTGCTGAGGATTCCGGCCTTCAGATGAATATGCATGCCGACCATGACGTTCTCAAGCACGGTCATGCTGCCGAATAGCCGGATATTTTGAAACGTACGCGCGATGCCTTGATCCGTAATTTTATCCGGCTTTACGCGTACGATCGACTTCCCGTCCAGCTCAATGCTTCCGGCGTCAGGGACGTAGATTCCGGTGATCATGTTGAAGAAGGTCGTTTTCCCTGCGCCGTTCGGACCGATTACAGCCGAGATTTTGCCGCGTTCGAATGCGTAATCGACACCGTTAACTGCCATTAACCCGCCGAACTTTTTGACTAGTCCTTGAACGCTCAGGATGTTCATGCGCTTCGCCCTCCTTTACCTGAGATAGAGGGATCTTGCGATTGCGTGCGGAGATTAGGCCGTGCGGACGGAAGATGGCGATCAGGATCAAGATGGCGCCGAAAATGAACCGCTGCATTTTGACCGGGGACAGCGCGTTCGGCAGCGTGATGATCCCCTGCATCGAGAGTTGGTTCAGCCATCCGGTAAATTCGGCAAGCACCTGCAAGTTCAATAATGTGACCAGCACCGCACCCAGAATAACGCCGGGCACGCTGCCCATGCCGCCGAGCACGACCATGACCAGAATCGTCGTCGATTCCAGCAATGTGAAGCTTGACGGGTCGATGAAGGTCTGTTTAGCCGCGAACACGACGCCCATCAGCCCGGAAAATGAAGCGCCGATGGCAAACGCGGTCAGCTTGGTGCGAATCAACGGAATGCCCATGGACTGCGCGGCGATCTCGTTTTCCCGAACGGCTTTCCAGGAGCGGCCGATGCGCGAATGCTCGAACCGTCTCACCCCGAAGATCACGACCGCCAGAATGCCGAGCACGATAAAGTAAAACTGGTGCGGAAACGTAAATTGCAGACCGAACAGGTTCGGCGGGCTGATCGAGGACAAGCCCATCGCGCCGTTCGTGATATTCACCGGCTTCTCCAGATTGTTGAAAATGATCCGTACAATCTCGCCGAAGCCCAGCGTGACGATGGCGAGATAATCTCCCTTGACCCGCAGCACCGGAAGACCGAGCAGCACGCCGAAGATTGCGGCCATGATGCCTCCAAGGATGATAAACACCCAGAAATAATCGCCGGATAGCGGGAACAGGTCGCCGGGGATGAAGTTGTTCGCCTGACCTGTCGCAAAAATCCCGTACGTATAAGCGCCGATCGCGAAGAAGGCGACAAACCCGAGATCCAGCAGTCCGGCGAAGCCGACGACGATGTTCAGTCCCAATGCCATCGCCACGTAGATGCCGCATTGGGTCGCGACTTCCATATAGGATTCATGCGATGGCCCGCCTGCGGTAGCGAACGGAATGACGAGGATCAGCAGAAGTCCGGCGACGGCCCATTTCATCCCGTTGCTCAGCGAGGTGTAGTACAAGAGCAGCAGCGAGCCGAGCAGCAGGATGAACGCGATGACCGAACGGCTGGTCAGGTAGACGCTGAGCGCCGATACGAGCACGAAGGCTGCCAGCAGCGACAGTTGGAGAACTTTGTTGTTTTGCAGGGCGAGCTTGAATCCGGACATGGACTTCCTCCTTTCGTTTGGGTGCGACTATCAGACTTTTTCTTTGACGGCACGGCCGAATAGCCCTTCCGGCTTGAAGATCAGAACGAGGATCAGGATCGCGAAGGCGAAGACGTCTTTGTATTCCGAGCCGAAGTTGCCGTGAGTGATCAGACCGAGATTGGCGGATGCGAACATTTCCAGCAGACCGATCGCGAGTCCGCCGAACATGGCGCCGCGGATATTGCCGATGCCGCCGAGCACCGCTGCGGTGAATGCTTTGAGACCGAGTATGTATCCGATATAAGGATCGATCGTGCCGTATTGCTGAGCGAACAGAACGCCTGTCGCGCCGCCCAGCGCCGAGCCGATGAAGAAGGTCAGCACGATGACTTTGTTGACGTTGATCGACATCAGCGATGCCGTTTCCCGATCTTGCGCGACCGCCCGCATGGCAACGCCCCATTTGGTGCGATTGACGAACAGGTCGAGTGCCAGCATGAGCAAGATCGCGACGCCGATAATAATGAACGTATTGTTTTTGACGAACGAGTCGTTGAAGGTGGAAGACAGTGACGAGGTGCCGAGTTCGAATGTGCCCCGGAACAAAGAAATTCCGCTAACGATATAATTGCCGGTAATCAGCTCCGCGATAAAGCGAATCAAGTCCTGAAGGACAAAGGAGACTCCGATTGCGGAAATGAGCGAGATCAGCTTGGGTGCCCGTCGCAGCGGACGATAGGCGATCCTCTCGATCAATACGCCGAGCAGTCCGGTGATGATCATGGAGATCAGGATGACCAGAAAATAGACGATCCAGCCTGGAGCGGAAGACAAAAAGCCGGCATCGTCGAAAATAAACAGGGTGGCCGTGCCGACAAAGGCTCCGGTCATAAACACTTCGCCGTGCGCGAAGTTGATCAGTTCGAGGATGCCGTAGACCATCGTATAGCCGAGGGCGACGACGGCGTAGATCGCGCCGAGCGCCAGGCCGTCGATCAATACCTGCGGCAAAGAGCTTAGAATGCTGGAGAGCATGAAGGCATCGGTCCTTTCTGTTTGGTGGGGGAAAGGCAGGAGGGGCTGCGGGAGAGGTTCGTTGCGGTCGCTGTTTCAATCGGGAAGCCGAGTTAACTTTAATAAGGTTGCTTCCCGATTTCAAAGGCGACCTTCACTGAACCTCTCCCTTCGCCCCGTTTGCCTTCCGGGGGTAGGGATTAAAGAGGCGCTTCGTGGTTGCGAAGCGCTTGGCGTAGTCTTATTTGCTGACTTCGGAGACTAGGGAGCCGGGGTAAGCGGCCTCTTCGAATTTGTAAATGAAGACTTTGGCGTAGATATTGTCGCCGATATCGTCGAAGGCGACTTCGGTTGCGATGCCTTTGAAGTCTTTGGTTGCGCGAACGGCGTCTCGTACGGCTTCGCGGGTAGGGATTTTTCCGCCTGCGGCGTCGATGGAGCTTTTGACGGCGTCCAACATGACGGACATGGAGTCGTAGGCGTAAACGGAATAGCCTTCGGCATTTTTATTGAATTTTTCTTTGTATTTGTCGGCCCAAGCTTTGCCGTCTTCGGTCTTGGTGATGTCGGTTGCGACAGAGCTGTACAAGGAATCTTTGACGTCGTCGGCTGCGATCTCGACCATGCCCGAGGAGTCGAGCGCATCGCCGCCCATGAATGGAGCGGTGATTCCTTTTTCGCGCGCTTGTTTAACGAGTAAGCCGCCTTCGGCGTAGAGTCCGCCGAAGAAGATGAAGTCGGGCTTCTTATTCAGCGCGATGTTCAGAACCCCGTTAAAGTCCTTCTCTCCGACCGTGATCGCTTCGTAGCCTGCGATGGTTGCGCCGAGTTTCTCGGCTTCGTCGCGGAATGCTTCCGCTAAGCCTTGTCCATAAGCCGTCTTATCCTGGATGACGAAGATGTTTTTCGCTCCTAATTCGTTCACGGCATATTGCGCGGCGGCTGGACCTTGGAAGTCGTCACGTGCCACGACGCGGTTCGCGACCTTGAGCTTGCGATCCGTGAACTCCGTCGCTGTGCTGGCGGGAGAGATCATCGGGATATTGTATTTTTGGTACACGACGGAAGAAGGGATGGAGACGCCGGAATTCAGATGGCCGATGACGCCGAGAACGGCCTGATCGGCACCGATCATTTCGGAGTTGGCTACGCCTTTTTTGGCATCGCCCTGATCGTCATAGGGAACGAGTTCCAGCGTGAAGCCGAGGTCTTTGAACTCTTGCGAGCGGTCTTCGAGTGCCATCTGGGCGCCGAGTCGAATCGCTTCGCCCTGAATGGAGCTTGAGCCGGATAACGGCGATTGCGAAGCAATCTTGATGACTGTTCCGCCGGCCGAGCCCGTTGTGCCTCCGGCTTCGGTTCCGCTTGCCGCGGTGTTTCCGCCGCTGTTTCCGCATGCCGATACGACACTCATTAACAAAACCAAAGAAGCCAACCCCGCTGTTTTTCTTTTCATCTCTCTTCCTCCTAATGTCACTTTATGTAACTTTTAGTGCTTGTGTGTGAGACGAATATACAAGGGCGTTCGGGCAAAGTAAAGCTAAAATTTGCAAAATAAAAGAAAAATATGTCTTCGAAACGTTTTTGTGGAACTTAATATTACATGGAAATAACTTGAATATTACGTGTAAAGTGCTTTTCTCACAAAAGGGCTATAAAAGTTTCTTTTATGCACGGAGCGTTAGCTTTGTCATACCGAAATCCGGGTTCCGTTCGTTATAATGGCGAAGGATTCCGCGTCTGCACAGAGTCGGAAAATTCGTACGGAAGAGGTTGAAGGGATTGCTGACGGAGAACAAATACAAGGCGCTTGAGCTGGAGACGCCGGGGTTGTACGAACTTGAGGGATTAGAGATCGGCGTGACGTCGAATTGCAACTTTAAATGCGATTATTGCTGTGCTTATCGTCGTGATGACGGGTCGAAAGTCAGTGCGGAGGAAGCCATTCGATTGATTCGTGACATTCCGACGTTGAAGCGGGTACGCCTGTCCGGCGGGGAAGTGACCATGCGTTTTGAAGACTGCGTGAAGATCGTGGCGTATTGCACAGAGAACGGAATCGCGACTCAACTCAACACCAACGGAAGCCTGCTTAGTCCGGAGCGCATTCGCCGTTTAAAAGAAGCGGGGTTATCGAACATCCACCTGTCGTTTAACTTTACTGATGCGGAGACGTTTGCGACTTACTACGGGATGGACCCACGTGTGTATACAAAGGTGATTGAAAATATTCGTCTGTGCGTAGAGTTGGGTCTGGAGACGGTGCTGGAGACGCTGCTGTTCGGTCCGACTCAGGAGAATATGCCGGCGATCAGTGCGATGGTGCATGATCTGGGCGTGCGCATTCATGAGATTCAGAACAGCATAGTGATGGATCATGCGGAGCGTCCGGGCTGGAATGCCGTCGCGTCGCGCGAATCGTTGGTGCGTTCGGTGGAGGAACTGATCGCAAACCGTCGCCCGGACACGGATCTGTATCTGACCTGTATGGATCGATTCCTGGATAAACTGGGCTTCAAGGAAGAACCCGGCGTGTACTTCTCGAACTGCGTGGATGGCAAAAAGCAGCTCCATCTACACGGTAACGGCGATATTCTGATCTGCGAGCTGTGCCGTCCGGAGGTCATCGGAAACGTATACGAAGGCACGGATCTGAAGACGATCTACGCGAACCGGCCGAAAGCGCTGGACGAGTTTTTGGAAAAGCTGCCTTGTCCGGCGTATGACGCGTTATTCCCGGCAGACGCGTAGGCGGGAGGAGAGATCGATGCCCGTGGTGACGATCGGTTTGAGCAAAACGGTCGCGGGCCGAATAAAGGCGTGAAAAAGGCGTAAAGCACGGGGGCCGCGCTTTACGCCTTTTTTTGATCATATAAACGCAAGAAACGAACCGACGTCTGTTGTTCTGTCCGATAGTCATGTAGGATATGAATACAATCAGACCATTCAGATTCAGGAGGCGTTATGATTGAAAATCATATTTCGAATAACTGTGATCATCGGGTGTATTTTTGTTTTCACCGCATGTTCCGAACGAAATACTGAAGGAGCACCTCCACCTCCAGTAAGCGCTGATTCTAGGCCGACTCTTAAACAAATTGTTGAAGAAATACAAAAGCAAAAAATAACGGAGATCAATATTTTTAAGTCGGAGAAGCACGGCTTCATAGGCAGTGTGTTACTGAAAAAACTATCCAATGACGAAGAATTTTCTGTTGTCGTGCAATCTTTGTCGACGGCAAGCCAGCAGCTAGGTATGGCAAGCACCAAAACTCCCGATTATGATTTTGTTATTTCTCTGAACAATAATACATCTCTTTCGTTTCACTACTGGATCAATGCTGATGATGGGCAAGGTATGTTAGCGACCGTAAGAGGTACGGGGATCACGTACACAGTGGCGCCAGATTCTGTCCAGGAGCTGCTTCAACTTCTGGAATGAGTCTAAGGCATGTTTGTACACTCAGCAATGTACATATTTCACCTCCTTTTCGTCCTCACCCGGAATCACATCTAAAGCCTACCTGATTCCAGCGTTGCCGCGTCATATTCCCTCGACGTGCCCCGGCACGCCTATGAAAAAGTTCCTTGTCGAGAACGAAAATCCGGCGATTTTCCTTGTGCCGAGGCTGCTTCATCGCGTAGGATAGAACGATAGACGTCCATGCGCATCGACACGGCCGATTCAGGCGCGTGCGGGAGGCGAGGGACGCGAAAGCGAGGCGAACCAAGCATGGCAAGCAAAAAAGGCGGTACAGGCCGCGGAACCGGCAAAAAGGGTTGGAACCGTTGGCAAAAAGCGGAGAACCGCAAGAAAAACGCACCCAAGCCTTATAAAAGCAAAGGCAAAGAAACCGAAAGTAAATCCGGAGACGGCGGAGCGGACAAGCAGTAACGTTGTCCTCCGTGCGTGGCCGATGGAGATAGAGTCGGTATGAGTATCAGCAACAAATTCGATTACCCGGCAAGACACTCAAAAAGACCGTATTCTACCCCATCTTGCAGATGGAGGAGAAACGGTCTTTTTGTGATACGGAAAAAGCGATGAGTTACTCAATTTGCTGATGCTCCATGCGCCGCCATTCTCGCATTATGCTCGGCAAGCGGCAGGTCGAAGTTGTCTCGGCTGCCCAGCTCAGTCGTCTTGCCGCCGCCGTGACGACCGTATAGCACCAACCAGTAAAAGATCGGATACTGACGCAGCAGGCGGCGTTCTTTGCCTACGCGCACATCCGCCAGTTCTTCGTACAACGGCCAGTAATCGGCGATATTCGGCGTGATCTTGCGATGCGACCGTCCGCCGTCGATATACTCGCATACCTGCCCGGGCTGTAAGCGCTCGCGCCAACCGCCGTAGAACGTATGCGAGCTGCCGTGCGTCCGGCACAGGAAAGGACGGGCCGAATAGACCCGGCAGCGTCCGTTTTCCCGATCCAGCAGCGGACAAGGAAAGCTGTTGCGGCCCGCGTTGCGGCGTACCGCGTCCAGCTCGCCTTTGCGGTCGATATTGTGGGTGAGCGAAGCGTGCATGTCCGGGTTCTCTTTTTCCAACAACAATAGATTCTCTTCCGCGCGGTCAAACGCTTCGGTAATTTCGTCCTTGCTCCAATGACGTTCCATATAAACAAGCAGCAGCTCGAACTCTACCTGAGACACCGGGAAGTAATCGGAGCAGCAGTTGCTGCACCCTTCCCGGCACGGCGGCTGCTTGGGGCTGGTGGCCCGATAATCGCCGATCGTCTGCTCGACGTCCCGATACAGCCGTACCACATGCGCGGCGCGGCTGTCGGGCGAGGCGGTCTTATGACAAAGTCTCATCTTGCGTCCGCTGCCGCAGAAGCAGGGCTCGTTGCCGTCCGTCAGGCTGTAGTTCTTCGCCTCGGGCGTGTTCGGCATGGGGTTCACTTCCTCGAAGTTGGATTCTGTTCCCATTATACGCTTCGCGCCGGGGTTAATCGAATAAACGAAACCGGTACGGCTTGACAGTCAGAGAGAAAGGCTTTATCTTTGATATTAACATTTAGATAATAACAAAAAGAGCATAACAATATTGCCTACTTGGACAGGCTGCTGACGGTTTGTGGGTTGGGCGGAGACGGGAGCTGAAGATGCAAAAAGAGACGGAACGACACGAGCGGCGCGAGCCGCTTCGCGACGCGAACGGCTTGACGGAAGAAGAGTTTCTGGCCGGATACGACGCGGGAGATTACGAACGGCCTTCCATCGCGACGGACATGGTCATTTTTACGGTAGCGGGCGAAAAGGAAGAAAATTACCGCAAGCTGCCGAAGCAGACGCTGCGCGTGCTGCTGATCCGCCGCGCGGGGCATCCGTATCTGGGTCACTGGGCGCTGCCCGGCGGATTCGTGCGTCCCAACGAGACTGCGGATCAGGCGGCGGCGAGAGAATTGCTTGAGGAAACGGGCGTTGATCGGGTCTATCTGGAGCAGCTGCATACGTTCAGCGATGTAGGGCGCGATCCCCGTACCTGGGTCGTCAGCTGCTCGTATATGGCATTGGTTGATAGTCGCGGCTTGCAAGTGCAAGCGGGCGACGATGCGGATCGGGCCGCGTGGTTTGAGCTATCCTACCGTATGAACAGCGAAAGTAGGGAACGGCTGGATGAAGGTGGCATGCTGCATGTCCGGCGTTATGAATTGAAACTTACGGCAGAGTCGCCGGAAGTCGATTCGCATGAACAGTATGCCAATTCTACAAAAAATTCAGCGGGCAAGCTGGAATTGACCGCAACCGTCGAGCATCGGATCACGCGAACAAGCCGGGCTTCGATCGAGGAATATGCGGTCGCGGATCGCGGAGATTTGGCGTTCGACCATGCGAAGATCATCGGCATGGCAATCGAGCGGCTGCGCGGACGGGTGGAGGAGAACGATCTGGCGCTGCATCTGATGCCGGAGCTTTTCACGCTGACCGAATTACAACAGGCTTACGAGGCGATCTTGGATCGTGAACTGCTCAAAGCGGCCTTCCGCCGCAAAGCGGAACCGCTGGTCGAGAAAACGGATCAATATACGGAGAACGCGGGACATCGCCCATCGAGATTGTATCGGCGAAGCCGTGAGGAATGGGGAGATTATCGGTGATTTACAACTTGGAACAACTGCGACAGGCGCATAACGCCGGGCAGCGAATCAAATATTTGTTTTTTTGGGGCCATACGGCCAAAACGGAAGGCGTGGTCGACGCAAGCTGCCTGAGTCAATGGTGGCCGAGCCGTTTTACGGTCGAAGGCGTCGAGTACGGCTGCGCCGAGCAGTATATGATGGCTGAAAAGGCAAGGCTGTTCCGCGATGAAGAAGTACGCCGCAAAATCCTGCAAGCCAAGCATCCCAAGCAGATGAAAGCTTTCGGACGCGAGGTGCGGGGCTTTGACGATCAGGTATGGAAAAAGGAAGCTTACGGCATCGTGCGACGGGCGAGCGAAGAAAAATTCCGGCAAAACCGAGAGCTATGGGCTTTTCTGTCGAATACGAAAAATCGCGTTCTGGTCGAAGCCAGTCCGGTCGATCGCATCTGGGGCATAGGCCTGGACAAGCAGGATCCGAATGTCGAAAATCCGTTCAAATGGCGAGGAACCAATCTGCTGGGTTTTGCTTTGAGCGAAGCGCGGGACAAGCTGCAACAGGAGGGGATCCAAGATGAATAAGCAAATGAACGGACTGGCGACGGGATACCGCGAAGCGGCGCGCGACCGGATGCGCCGAATCGCGGCCGAGACGGTCGAAATCGCCAAGCGAGGTTCTTACGTGTACCGGGGAGAGACGATCGAGATCGGCGAAGCGCAGCGGCATTCCGAAGAAGATAGCCTGTTGATTACGCCGAAACGCGGAGCCGAAATTGTGCAGAGCCTGAAGATCGAACGTCCCGTAACGGAAAGTTCGCGTACCGATTACCGTGTCGTCAACGAATCGGCCGTAAAAACGGTACATGACCTGGCGGCAAACGGAGCGAAATCGATCGGATTGTTGAACTTCGCCAGCGCGAAAAATGCGGGCGGCGGCTTCCTGAACGGCGCGAATGCGCAAGAAGAAAATTTAGCTGCGACCAGTGGGTTGTATCCGTCCCAACTGCGGCACTCCGGTTATTATGATGCCAATCGGGCCAGCGGAACGATGATGTACACGCACCATGCCATTTACTCGCCGGACGTCGTCTTTTTCCGCGATGAACGCTTTGAATTGGCGGCGCCTCCGGCGTATGCTTCCGTGTTGACCTTGCCTGCGGTGAACTACGGACAGGTGCTGCTCAAAGGCGAAGATTCGGCGCAAGCCAAAATCGTCATGCTGGAAAGAATGAGGTTGGCGCTCGCGATCTTTGCGGAGCAAGGAGACCGTACGCTGGTGCTCGGAGCTTACGGGTGCGGCGTGTTTCGCAACGATCCGGCCGAAGTGGCTTCGTGGTGGCGCCGGTTGCTGGACGGGGAAGGTTGGGCGGTACACTTCGATCAAGTTATTTTTGCGGTGCTGGATCGTTCGAAAGACAGTCGGACGATTCGTCCGTTCGAACGAATCTGGGGGCGTTCGTTGTAAGGGCCCCAAGGAAAGGAGGCTTACGCATGCAGTTCAACGAGATTGAAGGGGATCTGTTCACGCTGCCGGACGACTACATACTGGCGCACTGCATTTCGGCCGATGCGAAGATGGGCAAAGGAATCGCTGCCGAATTCGTGCGAAGATTCGATCTGGTGCCGTTAAAGGAACGGGCAGCGAGAGAACCTCTGGAGATCGGCGCTTGTTACCGGGAAGGCCGTGTGATGAATCTGGTGACCAAGGCCAAGTATTTCAACAAGCCCACCTATAAATCGCTCGCGCAAGCGGTTCGTTCGCTGCGCGAGAATTGTGAGTCCGCTGCGGTTGCGAAGCTTGCGATGCCGCGTATCGGAAGCGGATTGGATCGATTGCGCTGGGAAAAGGTCAGGGAAATCGTGCAAAAAGAATTCGCCGATACGGAGATCGAGATTCTGGTTTGCTCCCTGAATGCTTAAGTACGGCGTTGCCGGACATCGATACTTTTTAATAGGGAGTATATGGGGTACAAAATAACCTCGTTGCCGAATTTTTCGGTAACGAGGTTATTTTCGAGTTTCTTTTGGACGGTCATTTCGGTAAAAGCGGCACGACCAATTTATCGACGACCCTTTTGATATAGTCGATGTCGGCTGATCGATTTTTGAAGCGCAGATTATACATGACCAAAGCTGGACCGATATCCGCAATCAATTCCATGTCTTTGTTGGTCAACTTGTTCTTTTTAATATAAGGTTCAAGCAGACTTTCGATCGCATTGCGGTAACGCCAGTAAAATGCATCTCGCATCCTCTGATCCAATTCCTCATTAAAAGCATTACAAATCGCGTTCGTCGCTTTTTGGAATTTTTTATCCTCCATGAAAACAAAAGTGAGCAAGTCGACGAATTGCCCGCGCAAATCTTGATTTTTATTCAATGTATCCAAAGAAAGCTCAAAGGGACTCATTAAAGTAGCCGCGTCGATCACAAGCTCCATTTTTGAAGACCATCTTCGGTAAATCGTACCTTTTCCTACTTTGGCTTGAAGTGCGACCGCATCTATGGTTAACGCATCGTAGCCTTTTTCCGCCAATAAATCCAAAGTCGCTTCAAGAATGACCTTATTGCGCGACAAATCGAGGGGACGTCCTCTTTTTTCTTCGATTTGGTGCTGTTTTTCTTTCGGCATATCGTTCTACCTGCCTTTCTTGTGCAATGACTTTTCGTTCGCTGATCAAAGTATACCATTTTGGTTGTTTTAATACGGAACTATTGAGTTCTGTAAATAGATTTGATAGACTTCAATTACGGAACTTAATCGTTCTATAAATAAGAGTAGGGGGCCAAATGATGACGACAGCAAAAGTATTAGTTATTGGCGCAACCGGAACCGTAGGTTCGCAAGTGGTAAAAGAATTTGATCGCAATAAAGAAGGCATTACGATTCGTCTTGCGACAAGCCGTGCGAAAGCTGCGGAGAAATGGCGGATAGAAGGACGCGAAGCCGTCGTGCTTGATCTCAATCGTCCGGAGACTTTCGCAAAAGCGTTGGAAGACGTCGACCGGGTGTTTTTGTTGACCGGCTACACGTCGGATATGCTATTCCAAAGCAAAAAATTGGTTGATGCGGCAGTCGATGCGGGCGTGGGTCATATCGTTCATCTGGGCGTATTCACCTCGGGACGCGATCTGATGCCCCATTTTGCTTGGCATGATCTGATCGAAACCTATATCAGGGCCAGCGGAGTTGCCTGGACGCATCTGCATCCGAATGTCATTGCGGACACGAGTTTGAAAACGGATCCTCCGATCTCGGAGACCGGTTTTTTTACGGCTTTCACAAAAGATCTGCCGCAAGGATGGGTGTGTGCCGCGGACATTGCCGCCGTTGCCGCAGCCGTATTGCGGGAAGGGCCGGAGAAACACGGCGGCGCCGATTACTGGTTAAGTACGGAAGTGCTGACAGGTACGGAGGTCGCCGACATTTTGACGTCGGCGTCGGGAAAAGAAATCCGTTGCGAGGTGATCGATCCTTCGAATTTCGAAGATCAGGTTGCCGGAATTACGGATGCAGGACAGCGCGCTTACATGGAAAGTGCCCTCATAACGATGAAATTGACCGCGGCCGGCCAAATGACCGCGCAGACGACAGTCGTTCGCGATGACGTTTTGACGGTTCTGGGGCGTCCGGGAACGAAGATGGCGGAGTGGGCCCGGCTGAATTTGATTTGAGGCCCGGTAAGCAAACCGGCGCCAAAAGCAAAAAAGAGACGGGTTTCGGCCCGCCTCTTCCGGCATTCTTTTGTATGGACGCACATAAACAAGCCATTTGCTCTGAATCAATGCCCGCCGCTGCGACGTTTCATCGACTCGGCATAGGTCTCGCGACGGAAATTCAGGATCGGATCGTCGGATAAAGCGATGCCTTCCGGCACGGCGGTCGGGTCCATCAATAGTCCGCGCGGTTCCGCGATCGGTTCGAGCAGTACCAGCCGTCCCGCGTTGATCCGCGCGCGGTCGCTCGGCCAGCGTTTGGTCGGATCGTCCGTCGGATCGCTTTCTTCGCCGAACACGATATTCAGCTTGAACGAAGGCGGCTGGGACAGCATGCGCAGTTCAAGCTCTTTTTCCAAATAGTCGTCAGGCAGGGCAGCCGCATCGTGAATCGATAGCGTATGGACGCCCAGGTCGGGTATCCATTCGAATTTGACCGGACGGCGGCGGCCTTCCGCATCGACGAGCATATAGACATGGATACAGTAGTAAAGGTTGGTGGCATAGCTTACGGGCGGCTTCAAGCGCTTAAGAGCAAGCAGGCTCTGCCGGCTTTCGCCGAAATGGCGGGCGAAATGGCGCAGCGCTTCGGATTTGGGCATTTTTCCGGCTTTGGTCCGGTTGAGCGTCGTCAGCATATCCATGAACGAAGACGGCGTTCTTGCGAAAAAGACCGGAACGGTCACGCCGACCATGTTGGTGACTTCGCCGTCCGGAAGCGCGAACTGGACCGCCATGCCTTTGGCGGGCGAAAGCAGGTCGGCGAGCGCCGGATCGGTTGAACTGCCCGAAAACCGGACGATCGCTTTGATTTCGCGATCTTGAAGATGCGGCGCGGTCGTGAACGGAGCCGCTTTGCCGCTCGGCAGGAACGAAGCGCGGCAGCAGAAGCCGCCGGCATGGGCGCGGCGGTAGCCGGGATGTACGCCGGATACGCGTTCGAGCTCGTCGACCGCTTCCTCGGCTTCGGTGACGTACAGCTGGTCGTGTTTATCGGCAGAATCGGCCGTACTGCCGGATAAAGGATCAGAGCGATGATTCTCGGAATCGCTGAACATAGCGGTCGTTCTCCTTTCGCTTGTCGTGACTGGAACTGTAACTAATCCGCGATAAAGGTAAGAGTACCTCCGATTAAGAGTCGAAAAGTTACGTGATGACGGAAACTGCCGCTCTGTACGCATAGAGTCATTCTCTCTATACCCGGTAACTCGGCACACTTAAACCGCCCTTCGCCGAAATCGGCAAAGGGCGGTTTGAGTTCAAGCTCTTCAAATTTGCAATCCCGAGCGCAAACCGAACGGACGGATAGCGGTCTTCGCACGAATAGTCCGAAGGGCTTCGCACAGTTCAGTCGCCGACGGATGCGCTCAACGAGCCTGATTCTAGGGCCTGCACGCGCTTCATGAGTTTTTTGAGCAGGACCGAAGCTTTGACTCGCAAAGGAAGATCCTCCGAGACCACGACTCGGAACGCGCGAGACACGATCGCTTCTTTCAGTTCTGCAGCAGTGGAGCAAGAGCGATCCAGCACATTGTACACGCTGCCGTACTGGAGGCATTGATGGGTGTCGCTGCCTGCGGTCACGGGCTTGTCCAAAGCTTCGGCGAAGTCCGTTACGCGTGCTTGATTGGCAGGCGAGCCGTATTGATACATATCTTTGGCATTCAGATCGAAGGCGTCAAGACGCAGCAGCTGCTCCTTCGGCAGATGGTGCAGCGGCGTCGATTCGCGGAAAGGATGCGCGCCGATCTTCAACAGCGGATAACGCTCGGCCAGGTTCATGAGATCGGCGAAAGGAATAAAGTTTCCTTTCGCCGTAAAAGGTTCAAGTTCGCGGCGCACCGCGAGAATATGTTCTTTTTGCCCGATCAACAGAATATGGCCGTTCTCGCGAATATCCACTTCCATGCCGGGGAAAATCGATAGTCCCTCGGCATCGTAAGTCTCGCCGTTGTACGGATACATCCGATCGAGCGAATCGTAGACCTCGTGAAAGTTCCGGGTGTTGAAATGTTCCGTGAGCGCAAGGGCGTTCAATCCGCTCTCTTTCGCCTCGGCGATCATCTCGCGGTAATAGCTTTCGGAGAAGTCGGAGGCTTTGGATAATTTGGCGTGGGTATGCAGGTCGATGCGCATTGAGCAGGACTCCTTTTATAGGGAATAGTGGAACGAAATTCAGATCGCGAGCGGATAGGCGGCCCCGATCCAAAACAACAAGGCTGCATAAGCGGCAGTGCCGGACAAGAAGGCGATATCGCGGCGAGTGACTTTGAGATGGGACAGCTTGAGCTGGCGGGACTTCGGGTTTTTCATGCCGAACGAGAAGCCGCGCGTCTCCAGCGCTTCCACGGTAGTGCGCGAGCGTTTGGCCGTTGCCAGCATGAGCGGGAAAAACGCGACTACGAGCATTTTGAGATAATAAGCGCCGAGTCTCGCATACAAAAATCCGGGAGACGCAGGCGCTCGGCCCCGAAGCCGATACGACAGCAGCACGCTGCGGAATTCTTCGAACAATACGGGCAAAATGCGATAGCCGTACGACAGGCTGAACGAGAAAGCGGCCGGCATGCCCAGTGCGAGCAACCCGTCGCTGATGCGTTCCGGGTCCATGCCGGAGAATACGGTAATGCTGGCTAACGAGACGATCGACAGCTTCAGCGTCAGCTTGAGCAGCGGCAGCGCCGAAGCGATGTCCCCGCCGAAAAAGAGCGAAAGGATAAACAGCCATCCGACCTGACCGACCAATCCCAGACACAATACGAAGATAATGAAGGGGGATACCCGCGACAGCACGGTCGTGGCGATCATCAGCAGGAACAATCCGGCGAGCACGATCATATTGGAAAGAAACCAGGGTGCGATCGCAAAAAACAGATACCACAGGATCATGCAGCGCGGATCAAGTGCCGACAAGAAGACGTGACCGCTTCCGTAAGCCGTATTCATCAATTCGAGCTGGATGCGTTCGATGGAGATTTTGTTAAACCAGTTGCGAACGAGCTGCATGTTCTTCCGCCTCCTTATGCGTCAGGTTTCCGGATGGGCGATCCGCACGTTCATTCGGGCTGCCCCACATTCGCTCCGCAATGCGCTTCGCCAGTTCTTCGGGCGTTCGACAGAGCGGTCGAATTCCGAGATCGGCGGATAACTGCGCCGTCTGCGTGGGGGCAATGCCTGCCCGGCGGGTCAGTTCGCGATCGGCGAAGATTTCGTCCGGCGTTCCGTCACCGACGACTTCTCCCTGGTGCATCACGACGACGCGGGTCGCCCAGCGGCTGACCAACTGCATATCATGCGTGGCTATGACGACGGTTCGGACATGTTCGCTCAATTCTTCCAGCGCGCCGAGCAGTTCTTCGCGCGTAGACAGATCGAGGTTGGCCGTCGGTTCGTCAAGCAGCATGATCTCCGGCCGAATCGCCGCGCCGATCGCCAACGAGACGCGGCGCTGCTGGCCTCCGCTCAACAAGCGGGCATCGCGCTGCCGCAATTCCTCCAATCGGAAGGCGCGCAGCATGTTGGCCACGGAGGCTTCGATATTCGGATAGGCCCGGCGTCTCAGACAGTGCGAGACCTCGGCTTCCACGCTGTCTTCGATAAACATATCCTCCGGATTTTGAAAAACCAGCGTGACCCCACTCGATAATTGCTCCAAAGACACCGAGCGGGTATCTTGTCCCAATACCGTTACCGAGCCGGATTGCGGCCGCGCGACTCCGGCAACCAGCTTGAGCAGCGACGACTTGCCCGCGCCGTTATTGCCGACAAGCGCAATCCGCTCCCCTTCGAAAAGGGTCAGGTTCAACGCGTGCAGCACCTGATGCCGGGCGCGCCGCAGAGCCCGATAATGAAGCGAGGCATCCTGTAGGCGAATGACCTCGTTCGAACTTGACCCGCTTAAGCCGGCATGGTCTGGATCGGATGCAGGAATCCGTGCAGGCGAAGGATGAAGATTGCCGTTGCCGGATTGCATGAAAGTTGTAAAATGCGCAACGGCTTCATCCATCGTGATCGGAAGCCGCTGCGCTGCATGCCTGCCGGCAGAGCGCCGGTCCGGTAACGAAGAACGTGGATCGCTTTGCGTTCTTGCGTTATCCATCTCACGCAGCACGGCTGCGGCGCGGGTCACTTCCGGAGGCTGAATCCCGAGCCGGTCCAAGTCGTCCAGACTGTTCAAAGCCTCGGCAGTCGGGCGCTGCCAGAGCACTCGGCCCGATTCCATCAGGCAGACTTCATGACAATATTCCGCTATGAAATCCGCGTGGTGCTCGATCACGATCACCGTCTTGCCGTGATCCCGGTTCAGGCGTCTCAGCACTTCGTACACCTGCCGGGCATGCTGGGGATCAAGCTGCGCGACCGGCTCGTCCACGATCAGCACTTCCGGTTCGAGCGACAAAGCGCCTGCCAATGCCAGCAGATGCTTTTGTCCTCCGCTCAACTCCCAGACATATCTATCCCGCAGATCACTCAACCCGCACAGATCGAGCGCTTTGCTGGCCATCAGCCGGTAGTCCGATAAGCCGTAATTCAGCGGGGCGAAGCAGGCTTCGTCGAAGACGGTCGGCCGCACCAGTTGATTTTCGAAATCCTGATACACGTAGCCGACCATGCGCGACAATTGGGCTACCGTATGCCCTTCCGCGGGAACGCCGCAGACGTGAACGGTTCCTTCGAAATCACCGGAATAATAGTTGGGAATCAGTCCGTTGAAGAGCTTGCACAAGGTTGATTTGCCGCTGCCGTTTCCGCCGGCGATCGCGGCAAACGTTCCTCTTTTCAGCGTCAGGGAAGCTTCTTGCAGCACCGAAATTTCCGAGCCCGGGTAAGCGAAGGAGACTCCGCGAATTTCAATGGCAGGAATGTCCTGCTTGTCCGAATTAGGCATACGGCACTGTTTCCGCGGAGCCGTCATTGCCCGAACGTTTTTTTCTGGCCCGCATGATCAAGATGATGACGACGGCGATCACCGCGGCGATGGCGATGCTCAACCAGATCGCGCCGCTGCCGAGACGGTCGGCCAAGCCGCTGTCCCATTCGCCGAAGTTCCAATCGGTCTCGGACAGGGACTCCGCGCCGAAGGCGAGCAGAGCCAGTATAACGCCGCCGATCATCAGTTTAGGCGTCCAGACCTTCACCGATTCGTAACGCGTTGTCGCTTCGCGCGGACGAATCCCGAGCAGAGGTTCGATTTTCCCGTACAGGCGCGGCACCAAATACAAGGTCGGCAGCAGAGCGAACAGGGTACCGGATACGATCATCGTATTCAGGAAGCTTACGCCTTCGATCAGCACGACGCTTTCGGCCAGTCCCGGAACGGCTTCGAATTCTTCCACGCCGATCCATACTTTGCCGATATCGACAAGGGTGCTGCAAAGCTGATGGATGCCTACGCCGACGATTGCGGCAGCCCCGACCTGCATGCGATTACGAGGGTCGCTGACCATGCGGCCCGCTATGTACATGGCTAAGGAGAAGGTCAGGAACTTCTCCAACTCGCCAAGCCCGCCGAACTGTCCAAGCATTAATTCGCCGAAAATGACTTCGCCAAGCGCTGCGCCGACAGCGGCGTAAAACGGATGGAACAGGATGCACAACGTCAGCGGAATAAAAGCGAAGTATTCCACCGACAACTCCAGCGGTCCCAGTTGAAGCTTGGGAATCAGTTCGGTAAACATGTTGGACAAGCCGTACAAAGACATGGACAAGACGAAAATCATCATCTTCTGCGAGGACGTCAGCGTATACGTCCGGGCCGTGCTTTTCATGAGGGAAAGCCTCCTTGAATGGGATTTGCTTTCAGTCTAGGAGGGAATCGTCAGCGGAGTATCAACGCAATGTAATTTTATTTTCATAAATATTTTACATGAAACAAAAATTACATTTACTTTTCGCGGGTATACTTGGGTTATCCCGGCAGCGGATCAAGCGCAGCTTATCAATCAGGAGGTTTTCCGCATGACTCTTTTTCCCGACAAAAATCATCTATCTCCCGGACAACTTAAAATAGCCGACTTCATCGAACGCCATCCCGAAGACATGCTGTTTATGACGGAACGCGAGATTGCGGACCGGATCGGTACGAGCGTAGCGACCGTATCGAGGTTTTGGCGCGCGATCGGCAGCGATAACGCGAAGTCGTTCAAGATCAAGCTAAGAGAACATGCCGATGCCACTCCTGCATTGAAGCTGGAGAAAACGATGTCCGGACTGAACGCCGCCAGCCTGCCTGCCAAAATGCTGGAGCAGTCGATTCACCATCTGGAACAGACCGCGGCGCATATCCGACCGGAAGCACTGGAGCGCACGGCGGAATTGATCGCTTCGGCACGCCGGTTGTATATTCATGCTCCGGGACCGTCGTTGGCGCTCGGCGAGCTGATGGCTTACCGGCTCAATCGCTTTGGATTATCGGTGCGCTTGACGGCGGGCAGCGGGCATGAATTGCTGGAGTCGTTGGCGCATCTTCAGGCGGAAGACGCCATATTTGCTTTTTCCTTTACCCGAATGCTGCCCGAAACGGAAGTCATTCTGGACTGCTCGCGCCGGATCGGCGCGGCTTCCGTGCTGGTGACGGATCGAGAGGAATTGACGTACGGCGTATCCGCGCGTGAAGCTTTTTGCGTAAGTCGGGGAGAGGTGGGCGAATTTCATTCCATGATGGCGCCGCTATTGCTGGTGGAGCAGTTGATTCTGGGGATCGGCCTGCGCGATCAGGAGCGTATGCTCGGCAAGCTGGATACGTTGGCCGAATTGCGCGATCGCTATGCGGACAAACTGCCGCGCGGAAGGGCTTGAGCCGACGGAGGCGGATTCCATGCATACGCAAAACAAAAAGCCCTGCTTTCCCTATTCAGGGCGGCAGGGCTTTCCGGGTCGGTCGGATACTTACGGCGCGATGATCGGCTGCATCCGGTACACTTCGCGGGCTGCGACCATCTTTTCCGTTGCGCTGCGATATTCCTTGTAATGGTCGCTATCCAGATGCGCTTGCGCGGCCTCCGCGTTTTCCCAACGCTCGTAAAAAATGAACGTATGCGAATCTTCGAGCGACTCGTTCAGCACGTATTCCAGGCAACCTTGCTCGGTGCGGCTGAGGCCGACGACTTTGATCAGCTCGCCGCGCAGGTCGTGTGCCCGGCCGGGCTTGGCTTTGATAATGGCGGTTACGGTGATGGCTTCCATAGGATTCTCCTCCGTTTGTGAAAAAATGGTCGGTGATGCCTTCTTTTAGGGCGTGTACACAAACTCAACGACGTGTATCTTTTGCTGCCTTTTCGCCCTCCGCCGCGTCAGTTTCCCTTGACGTGCCCCGGCACGCCTTCGGAAAACTTCCTTGCTGAGAACGAAAAATCAGCAAAATCTACTTCCGTCGGAGTTTGCGTACACGCCCTAAGCCATTAACTCGATTGGGCAGTGTTGACTCACGAGCCGCTTTTGACGCTTTTGCTTCTTTTCCAGAAAAAGAACGCCGCGCCTCCGACCACCAGCACGCCGATAATCACGTAGACCACGTTGGAGAAGACGTCTATTTGTCCGACGACGCTTTCCCACGATTCGCCTACGGCGCTGCCGATGTAGGTCAGGATCGTATTCCACAGCAGCGAGCCAATGGTGGTCAGCAGCAGGAAGGAGAACAGGTTCATGCGCACGCTGCCTGCCGGAATAGAGATCAAACTGCGGACGAGCGGCACGAGGCGGCACAGGAACACGGCCCATTTGCCGAACCGGTCGAACCAGCCGTAGGCTTTGCCGACGTCTTCTTTTTTCAGGCGGAGCCATTTGCCGTATTTCTCGATCAAGCGCTCCATGCGTTCCTGCTTCATGATCGCGCCGATCGCGTACAACACCGCGGCTCCGAACACCGATCCCAGCGTGGACGCGATGATGACGCCCCAGATGCTCATGTCGGTCTGCGTCGTCATAAAGCCGCCGAACGTCAGAATGACTTCAGACGGAATCGGCGGGAAAATATTTTCCAGGGCGATCAGCAAAAAGATGCCGAAGTAACCCCAGTCGTTCATAAAGTCGGTAATCCAATTTTCCACGTTCTGCTCACCTCGACTTTCGGATTTGACGGGATTCCGGCTCCCGGATTTGCATGCCGTCACGCGATCAGTCGCATGGTCGAACGTCGAATGTTATCCGAACGGTTTCGAGTCGAGACATGCGTCTTGCGCGTCGGGCGATCGTGCAGGCTTTGGTGTCGGTTTCGGCATCTAGTATGAATATGTAAATATCGATATATTTTCAGAAAAAGAACGAAATTTTCAATTCTGGGTACGAGAAGGCGCTTGAGGGCAGGGGGGGCCGGTACCCGCCGCGATGTCCTCCTCATGATCTTAAAGGATGCGCGAAGGCGGTTGCAAGTTTGGCGGCTTACCGACACGCGCGCCCGATTTGAAAGGCTTCATCACCGTTTTACCCATAAAAATATTCCATCACCCTAAAAATCGCGAAAAGACGGGAATTCTCGCTTTTAGCGAACGCTTGTTTGCCGTACAATAGAAGAAACAGGCAGGACTTGCGATTTTGCGAAAGGAGGACGCACGCGGTGAAAATCGATCGATTGCTCGCGATGACCATTCTATTGTTGAACCGGGAACGAATCAGTGCCGGCGCGTTGGCAGAACGATTTGAGGTATCGACCAAAACCATTTATCGGGATATCGAGACCTTATGTCGCGCCGGAATTCCGATCGTATCGCATCAGGGCATGAGCGGCGGATTCGAATTGATGGAGCGGTATACGATCGGTCGGCAGATGCTGAGTCCGGGCGAGATCGAGGCTTTGCGCGCTGCGGTCAAGGGAGCGGCGAGCGTGCTGGATGATCAGACTTTTGCCGATCTGGCGGACAAGGTGCAAGCGCTGCTCGGCGGAGGAACGGAAGCCCGGGGGCCGGGCGTGATCTTCGATCTGAATGCGTGGAGCGGTCATGCGTCCACTCGCGATCGCGTCGAATGCTTGAGACAAGCGGCCCGCGAGTCCCGAAGAGTGGAAGTTCGCTATCTGAATATGAACGGAAAAGAAAGTCGGCGTCTGCTGGAACCCGCCATGCTGCTGATGAAAGGCGGCATCTGGTACTTGCAGGCTTATTGTTTGCTGCGCAAGGAATTTCGGATCTTCCGTCTGTCGCGCATGCTGGAGCTGCGCGAGACGGGCGAACCTTTTATACCGAAAGCCGCGCCTGTAATCGATACGTACGAGTGGAGCGACGATTGGGACAGTATGCCGAGGATTGCGGTATCGCTGCGATTTTGCGCGGAAGTTCGGCTGCGGGTCACGGACGGGTTCGAAGCCTCGCTGATGACCGAACTTGAAAACGGCAGCGTGCGAATCGCAGGGAATTTCACGATGGACGAATGGTTTTACGGCATGCTGCTCAGTTACGGGGATCGCGTTACGGTGGAGTCTCCGTTGGTTGTTGCCGAGGAACTGGTGCGGCGGGCAAGGCGGATCGTGGACTCTTACGCGGGAATCGTGCATGCGGATCAACGCGGGGAACCGCAAAAAAAAGACGGCCTGCAAACTTCGAGCAACGTGGACATGGAGGTGTCCGCGTTCTAAGCGTATGATAGCGGAAAATGACCGATAGAGAGGAAGATTTTCCGTGAGCATCGCCAAATACCTGCCTGACCACGACTCCAAGATTTTTGCTTCCCGATCCGCTTTCGCTTTGACCGGGTTCGCGGCGCGCACGACCAATGCTGCCGAGTTCGGGCCGAACGGCAAGATTCCCGAACTGTGGCGTACGTACTATCAAAGCGGCCTCCCGCTGGATTCCTCGGTGCGCAAACCGCACTTGATCTACGCGCTGTACACCGATTACGAAAGCGACGCTTCCGGCGCCTACACGCTGGTCATCGGCCACGAATCGGCAGTCGCCGACGGCCCGACGCCGATCGAACGAAGACGCTTCGCGGAAGACGAGTCCGAGCGTCTGCGCGCTCTGGTGCCGGAAAGCCGATACCGAATTTTTCGCACGCGGCGCGGGCCTATTGCCGAAGTGGTAGCCGAGAAGTGGGGCGAGATCTGGTCTTATTACGAAAACTCGTCCGAACGCAGATCCTACACCGGCGATTTCGAACTGTACGACACCCGCGGCTTCGATCCGGAAGCAGCCGAAGTCTCAATCTATATCGCGGTGAGGTGAAGCGGGAGGCGCTGCGGGAGAAATTCGTTCAAGGCGCTGTCTCACGCAGAAAGCCTGCGGCTTTCCGCGTTCAAAGGCGCCTTTCACTGAATTTCTCCCTCCGCTGCACGCTTCAAGTTTTTTTGTAAACAGAAAGCCCTGCCGTATTTGGCAGGGCTTGTTTGTTTTTATACACAAAAATAAAAAAGGAGGCTGAAAGGATCGCGAAGCTATTCTTGATCTGTAGCGAAAGTCTTTTCGCTGAGCGAAGCAACAGTGGAGGGGGAAGTTCAGTGTAGAAGCGTTAGCGTTCGCCTTTGAAATCGAGAAAAAACCATAAATAGGTTCAATCCCTTTTCTCGATTTCAACACGCGATCGAAACGAACTTTCCCCGCAACGCCCAGCTTCGCCCCGAACAGGACTTTCCCTACGCAGTCAAGGATCACGAAGCCATCCTTACTCCAAGCATCCGTACTCCAAGCATCCTTACTCCGACGGAGTCAGAGAGAGAAGCCGGTCGATGTCCGAAGCGGGAACGGGACGGCCGAACAGGAAGCCTTGCATCTCCACGCATTCGATCGAACGAAGGATCTCGGCCTGGTTTTCGCTTTCGACGCCTTCGGCGATGACGCTCATTTCCAGGGTGCGGGCCAGATCGATGATATGGGACACGATTTTTCGGTTGACCTGGCGATTTTCGAGCTTGCTGGTGAATTGTCTGGCGATCTTGAGCTTATCGATCGGGAAGCTCTCCAGGTAAGACAACGAAGAATAGCCCGTTCCGAAGTCGTCGATCGAGATCGTCAATCCGAGCTGCTTGAGCTCGCTCAGGCGCGACAATACCAGCTCCGGCTGCTCGAGCGCCGCTGACTCCGTGATTTCGAGGTCGAGCAGCTCGGGGGCAAGGCCCGTTTCGCGCAGGACCCCGGCGATCTGTCCGACGATGTCCGGTTGATGCAGCTGTCTCGGCGACAGATTGACGCCTACTTTGATCGGCGTGCCGGCGTCGCTCCATTGCTTGGCTTGGCGGCAGGCCTGCTTCAGCACCCAGGCTCCGATCGTCAAAATCTGGCCGCTTTCTTCGGCGATCGGAATGAATTCGACCGGCGAGATCGGACCGAATGTCGGATGGTTCCAACGAATGAGTGCTTCGACGCCTTTCAACTGCCTTGAAGCGGAATCGATCTGAGGTTGGTAATGAAGCAGCAGGCGATCTTCTTCGAGCGCCTGTCCCAAATCTTTTTCCAAAATAAATTTCCGCGAAAAAGCGGGATCGGTTTCGCAGTACATCCGATGATGGCCTTTGCCGCCGTACTTGACCTGGTATAGCGCGATGTCGGCTTTTTTCATTAAGCCTACCGGCGTTTCGTCGTCGATCGGGTACACCGACAAGCCGATGCTCGGCAGCGCGACGATCTCTTGTTCCGCAAGAGCGTGCGGCGGGCTCAAAGCGTCCAAAATAACCTGCGCGGCCGCCCGGGCGCCTTCTTTGCCGTCGATGCCGCGCAGGATCAGCGTGAATTCGTCGCCGCCCTGCCGGGCGACCGTATCATTCGCGCCGATGCAGAGCCTGAGACGTTCGCTCACGGAAATCAGCAGGCGGTCGCCGACGTCGTGCCCGAGCGTATCGTTGACGTTTTTGAAGCGGTCCAGATCAATAAACACGACGGCGAACGTCTCGCCCGCCTCGCGAGACCGCTCGATCGTTTCTTTCAACTCGGCGTCGAACGAAGCGCGGTTGGGCAGCCCCGTCAGCGCATCGTGATAAGCCAGGTAGCGAATCCGTTCCTCGTTCCGCTTGTTCTCCGTGATGTCGCGTCCGATCCCGAAAACGCCCACGATCCGGTCTCGCACGCGAATCGGGATATGCGTCACGCTGACGGTGCTGATCCGTCCGCTCAAGCTGCGGATTTCGCCTTCGTAACGTTCCGCTTCGCCCGATCTGACGGCCGACATGTAATCTTCTGTTTGCGCCGGACGGTCGCTCAGCACGAATTCGGTATGGGGCATGCCGATCAGCTGCTCGCGGCCGCAGTCCAGCAGTTCCGACGCGGCCGCGTTCGCGCTGTCGAAATTCCCGTTCGGATCGAGCGAATAGACGGCGTCCGGATGATATTCGAACAGGGATTTGTACCGTTCTTCGCTTAGTTCGAGTTCTTGCGTTTTGCGGTAGACGCTGATCAGAAGATCGTGATTTTCGAAAATGATCAGCAGTTGGCGGACAATGACGAGCAGGATCGAAATGCCGGTGCCGATCGTGAAAGCATCGATGCCGGCCGAGCCCGAAATCATGAACGAAAAAAGAATCAACACGTTCAAATAAGGCAAAACGATCCGGGGAATGTCCAGGCGTTCGACGCCGGTTTCCGAGGTTTCGGCAATCGGCTGCTTTGAAAGTTCGGGTCGCTGGATAAAGCCGGCATAGCCGACCAACAGCAGGCTAAGCATGAAAAACGGATCAACGAAGCTGCCGGAATCGTACGATTCCGCGGACAGCAAATATAAATAAACCGAGTCGACGCCCGCCTGAGTCACGAGACCCAGAAAAATGAACAGAATGATCCGACGGGGAAATATTTTGCGCGCGCCCCAGTACAAGCTCATCGCGCCGAACAGCAGCGCGAGGTCGGTGATCGGATATGACAAGTTGACGATCATCGTCAAACTCGAGAGTTTGCTTTCGTGCAAGACCGGAGCGATCAGGTAGTGCCAACTGAAGGTGGCGGCGACGGTCATGACGATCATGATATCGAACACCAGCTTGAATGCTCCGTAGCTTTTTTTCAGCCGGATAAACGGATAAACGAAAGCCGCCAAATAACAAACAACCTGCAAAATATAGAAAAAATCGGTCCAGCCGGGGGAAGGAGGATCGATTCGCAGCACTTTTTCTTCATACAACCAAAAGGATTCGGCGATGAAATAATTGAAGCACCCCAAGGAAAGCAGCATCCAAAAGGTCTTTTTTTCTCCGCATGTTCGTTTGGCAGCTCCAAACAGCCATAAAGCGGCGATCAGGCTTCCGGCCACGGAAAGGATGTCTCCTCCCCAGGTCGCCATATTGTCGTTGCCGTTCCAAATCAAGATCCACGTATAATAAAAGCCCGTAAAAAGAAGCACAAAAAGAAGAGCGGCGATGTGTTTGACTGAAGTGCGCATGAATGGTTCCCTCTTTTTTATATAGTTCTTTAGTTCTATGCTTATCATAGTCTATCTTTTAATTAATCGGTACGAAAAAAAGAAATATTAGAAAAATAAACTCATAGCAAGCAAGATTAGGTAACCGAATCGGATCAGCGGGACACTATAGAGAAGAAAACTATTGAAGGAGGACGAACACGCGTGGAAGAATGGGTGGAAAAAGCAAAACGCGGCGAGCCTGAAGCCTATGAAAAACTGTTCCGGCAGTACCGCAAAATGGCTTACGCCGCCGCTTACGACAAGCTGGGCGATGCGCAGTCGTCGGAAGACGCCGTGCAGGAAGCCTTCGCGGAAGCGTTCGAAGGACTGCAAGCCTTGCAGCAGCCGAAAGCTTTTCCGGGGTGGCTCCGGACGATCGTCCAAAGGAGGGCGATCCGGCTGATCCGGCGCAAAAAAATCCCCGCACTTCCGATCGGGGAAAGCTTTTCGGATTTCTCGGACAAAGAAGGCAGCGCGGAAGAAATCGCGGAGCGGCGCGAGACGAAACGCATGCTGTACGATTCGGTCGAAGAACTGCCGGAAACCCAACGTCTGGCGGTGCGGCTTTTCTATTTCGAAGGTTGCCGGACGAAGGATATCGCGGTTTTTCTGGATATATCGGAATCGGCGCTCAAAAAAAGATTGTTCGATGCCCGGGCCAAGCTGAGATCGGCGCTGCACGTTTCGGACTTTTCCGCCGCGTTCCGCGACTTGCATGAAGGAGGCAAACATATGCTGCATATCGTAAACGGAGATCATACCGCAGACCTGCTGCGTCAAGCGGGAATCGAAGGCGAGGTGCTGGTGTGGCGGGAGCTTTATCCGTTCGGACCGGTTTTCGCGGACATGGAAGAAGCGTCGGCCCGTTTCGCGCGTGCCGAAGTGTTGGAGCAGGATCTGGGCATTCCGCGTGCGCTTTATTTGGACGGCTGCGCAGAGCAGGAGCGCAAGCTGCGCGAGCTTGAGCGCTTCGAAGAAGCCGTGCTGTGGTTCGAACATGATTTGTTCGATCAGGCCATGTTGGCTTTGCTGCTGAATCGGATCGGACGGATGCAGCGGGGTCGGACCCGCATCAGCCTGCTCTGCATCGGCGAGTTTCCGGGCATCGAAGTTTTCCGCGGGCTTGGGCAGCTGAAGCCCGAACAGCTTCGAACCCTTTCCGGCACCTGGCAGCCGGTCGGCGAAGCGCAGTTCGCGCTCGCGTCGCGCTTCTGGACGGCATACAGCTCGCCGGATCCGGAAGAGCATGTCCGCTTCCTGGCGGCGGACACCGAAGCCCTGCCGTTTGCCCGCGCCGCTTTCGAAGCGCATCTGGCGCGGCTGCCGTCCGCCTTCGATGGAATCGGCAGCATCCAGCGCGCGGCCCTGGAAGCCGCCGCCTCCGGCGCTGCCGCGCCCGGCGAGCTGTTTCGGCTCGCCGCGGACAAGCTGGTCGCCCTCGGCCTGGGCGACCTGGAATTCTGGCGGCATCTGGAACTGATGTCCGCCGGGCCGTCTCCGCTGCTTCGCCTAAGCGGAGACGGCAGCTTTCCGAAGTACGGCCAATCCCCGCCGGACTTCGGAAAACGCGAGTTCGAGCCGTCTGCGCTCGGACGGCAGATCCTGGCCGGAGAAGTCCCCGCGCCGCAAGACGCGGGCGCCTATCCGGAATGGGCGGGCGGACTGCGTCTCGCCGGACCCGACGCCCCGCGTTGGGACGCGCGAGCCAAGCGGATCGTCCGGGCGAACGGCGATTGAAGCCCAAACGGCCGAACCCTGACAGGTTCCGGCTGTTTCGCGCGTGTCAGGGATTCTTTTTCCGGGTAGTACGTTGTCAGCCATGAAATTCGTAACCGAAGCGGGTTCGGCGCGTATAAACGGAAAGAATACATGACGCGCAAAGCGGATCGCTTGGCGCGGATCAGGAGGAAACCCATGACGAACGAACAAGAAGAGACCGGACGCGAAGAATCGGAGCCGAAGCAAGCCGTGCCCGATAGTGAGCAGGAGTTGCAGGCCGCTTTGAAAGAAATCGAGAAGTGGACGAAAAGCCAGCGCAAGCTGCCGATCTGGGACCGGATCGCGAGCATTCCGTTCAAGCTGTTGGACAAAGTAACGCCCAAATTCATTCACGAAAAGATCGGCGGTTTGTTGGACGAACTGGGCAACTACGTGCAAAACGGCGGCAAATATCTGATTGCCCGTCGTCATGTAACCGGCGTATTGGAAGGGGCCGCGCGCAAGAGGCATTTGCCGGAGACCGGACCTTATCCGCTTGCCGTCATGGACGAAGCGGCAAAGCGGCTGTCCGGGGAAAGCCGCAATGTGGCAACTGCCCAAGGAGCGACGACGGGCGTCGGCGGGATTTTCACGCTCGCTGCGGATATTCCGGCCGTGCTCGGCTTGTCGCTGAAAGTGATCCAGGAGATCGGGCTGTGCTACGGCTACGACGCCAACGACAAAGCCGAGCGGGTCTTCGCCGTCAAGGTTCTCCAGTTTACCTCCTCCGATATCGTGGGCAAGCAGGCCGTGCTGGAAGAATTGAACCTCAAAGCAGGCGAGGACGGCAAGCTGCCGCCTTCGGTTACCGCCATGTCGAAGATTCAAGGCTGGCGCGAGGTAGTCACCACGTACCGCGACAGTTGGGGATGGAAAAAGCTGCTGCAAGCCGTTCCGGTCGCCGGCATCGTGTTCGGCGCCGTGGCGAACCGTCAGACGCTTAGCGACGTCTCGGAAGCCGCCCATATGCTGTACCGCAAAAGACGGGTTTTGGAACGGTTGGACGCTTTGGAGAAATCGGATTCGTAGCACGGGAGCGGCAGAAGCGCGAAGGCGCAGGTCTGCCGCTTTTTTTCGCCTTGATTGAGACAAGCTATTAGGCGGTTAATGCTGTGTAAGAGAGCGAGTACGACGGGAAGACGCACGGGATGGTCCGCATTCTCGCCGACATCAAGGAGGAACAGGCATGCAGTGGAAAGGGAGAAGAGCGAGCCGCAACGTCGAAGACCAGCGGGGTCGAAGCGGCGGCGGAGGTTTAATGGTCGGAGGCGGCTTAGGCGTCGGCGGGATCGTGATCGTCATTATCGTCATGCTGCTCGGCGGCAATCCGTCCGACCTGCTGAACGGCGGCGCTTCGACGCAGCAAACGCAGACGCAATCGCAATCGGCCGCCAATTACCAAGGAACGGTGGAGGAAGAAGAATTGGCCGACTTCGTCTCGGTCGTATTGGCCGACACGGAGGACGTGTGGGGCCGGATTTTTCAGGAAAACGGAATGACCTATCGCAATCCGAAGCTCGTCCTGTTTACCGGCAGCGTGCAATCCGCATGCGGAACTGCCAGCTCGGCAGTCGGGCCGTTTTACTGCCCCGGCGACGAAAAGCTGTATATCGACCTGAGCTTTTACGACGAGTTGAAACAGCAGTTCAACGCGCCGGGCGATTTCGCGATGGCTTACGTCGTGGCGCACGAAGTCGGACACCATGTGCAAAATCTGCTCGGTACGAGCGGCAAAGTCGATCGCCTGCGCCAAACGCTCAGCAAAACGGAGTATAACAAGTACTCCGTCAAGCTGGAGCTTCAGGCGGACTATTACGCGGGGGTATGGGCGCATTACGAACAAGGACAGAACCTGCTGGAGCAGGGAGACCTCGATGAAGCGTTGACGGCCGCAAGCGCCGTGGGAGACGACAGCATCCAGCTTCAATCGCAGGGTTACGTCGTGCCGGACAGCTTCACCCACGGAACGTCCGAACAGCGCAAAAGCTGGTTTTACAAAGGATTCGAAAGCGGCACGATCCAAGGCGGCGACACGTTCGGCGGCAGCTTTTGATCGGCAACCGTCAATCGGTAGAGCAAACGATATAAATGTTGACGAAATAGCAGCATTTTTGCGCAAAATCAGGCATTATATAAAAAATGTTGACTCTATGCCAGATCTGTTGATTAACCATTTTCAGGGAATTCTATCCCGTGTAGCAGATAAAGATTCCACTCGACAGGCAATCGATTGAGCTTCAATAATCGATCGAATTGCGCCACCGTCAAAGAAGCCGAAGGATGCACGCGTTGGCTGCCTTGCTTGAACACAAATTGCAGAAGCACATAGCTAAGCAAAGCTGTATACAACTGCCCGTACACCGCGTTCGGCGTGGTGCCGAACAGATTTTTGACGTTCAAATGCTGCTTGACCCAGCGAAACAGCACTTCAATTTGCCAACGTGTGCGATAGATTTCGGCGATGCGTTCCGGCGAATGGGTATGCAGATTGGTCGCCAAAATCACCGGTTTTCCATTCGGATCGAGCAGATGCACAATCCGGAAACGGTGCTGCGTTAATGTCGCAGAGCTCCCGACCCGACACGTGAAGTCCCGTTGAATCGACCCGCCCCACGGTTTTTTCCGTTCGCGAGGCGTGACCTCTTGGAAACAGGTATTGTCTCGAAGTCGGATCACGAAAAACTGACGTTTCTCGGCTTCTTCGTACGCGTCAAATCGCTTGTGTTTGCCGTACGCTCGATCCGCCACCAAAATAAAATCTGGATCAGTTACGCTTGGGGCATGTGTGGAGTCGTGTTCGCGAGAAATCGTTTCGGTCACCCGGTGCAGACGATGTTCTTCCGGCAAAAAGGCCACATGGAGCTTCACGCCAGCCTTTTGGTTATGAAGAGGTGCCCAAGGCAGGCGGGTTTCGCCCACATTGACTTGCGTCGAATCGACCAGAAGCAGTTCTTTCGGTAAACCAATTCGGCGTTTGACGGTACGGCTGCACTTTTCAATCGCCAAGTGAAGCAAGCGTTTAAAGAGGTCGAACGGCACGTCTTTCGCTTTTTTGGATAGCGTCGAATGGTCGACCGGAGTCAGTCCGCTGGCCGCAAGGCGCGGCTCGGCGTCACGATACCCGCTCCACTTTTGGTGGGCAGCTTCCGCTAAGAACAAAAATAAATCATAGACTTTGAACTTGCGAGCCGTGTCGAGGTAACCGATGTCCGTGAGCAACTCTCCGAGTTGCTCACGGGGGAAAACCGATTGCAGGACCGATTGGAATGAAGTAGACTTTGTCATGAGGTCGCCTCGTTTCTCTGGGTGTAGGGGTACAACCAGCGTAACAAACAAGGCGCCTCTTTTCTATTTTTTGGTTAATCAACAGGCCTAACTCTATGCACACATTTTGCTGCCAAAAGCGTTAAAAACGCTCGATTTAGCGTGAAATGTGCACAAAAAGTCAACCTTCGAAGCAAAATAACCGATTTGCTTGCCTATATGTTGACGAATCGTCAACAATTTTGCGTAGCCGTCGGCACAAAAAGAATCGTATTCGGCGAATCCCGTCATGTCCCGCAATGATCATCCGCGCGGCGTTAGGCGATACGCTGAATAGGCCGCCTTTTCATCCGTCATACGAGCAGCCTAAGAACCTTCTTTTCCGCTTTACGGCGGATTCGAAGGTTCTTTTTTGACGTGATCCGCATGCTATTGCGCCGCACGGGCGTCAGGGAAGCAGGCATCAAAGAATCAAGCCGATGCCGATCGCCGACAGCTTACTCCGCCGCATTATACCCGCCGACCCGGGTTTGATCATTGTTCGTGCTTGTTTTGTCCTCGGCGGGCTCGACCGTCACTGCATTTTCCATCGCTGGTTCTTCCTTTGCTCGGCCTGCGGAAGCACTCTTCGCCGCATCGCCCTGCGCTCCGATTCCCGCCGCATCGACTGTCGCCGTACTGCCCACGGCCGCTGTTCCTTCTTCCACTGCCGCCTGCGTTTCCGGAAAACGCTTCGCGATCCATTCCGCGAACAGCGCGTAGTCCCGCTCCACGACGTCAGCGTACGCGTAGGCGAACTGGGAGATATGTTTGGCGAACGCGTCGGGGTCGTCCCCCATGGCGTCAGCAATTTCTTTTTCGCTATGATACGGCAAAATGCCCAAGCTCACGTCGAAGTCGGCACGCGCGTGCATCTTGGCGGTCAGTTGCCCCATGATCGTCAGCACGCGCTCCATATCCCCGGTCGTTTGCAGCGCTTCAAGCTTCAAACGCTTTTTGTACGGGGAGCGTTCGCGGGCATAGAAGTGGCGTCCGTCCATCGTCAGGAAGCCCAGATAAGGATCGGCTTCATGGTGCATCGCTTGTTGGGTAGCCGTTACGCGCTTACCTTGATGGACGAAAGTCTCCCAGAACGATTCGGAATACGGCATGAAGTAGGCGGGAACCGGTACGCGAACTTCTTTGACCTCCAGCACCGTATCATCCGAATCGCGGTCGCCTGTAGCCTCGGCCGTACCGCCTTCGATGAGCACGTAGAAGCGGTCCAATCCGATTGAAGCCGTACCTGAGCCGTGCTTCACCGCGACGTCTTTGATCCGGTAATGCTCTTCGCCCGGACGGCGGCACAGCAGCGTATCCATATAGAATCTCCATGCCTGCTCAAGCCCGCCGCGCTCGTTTTCGGTCGGTTCGACCAGCTCGTTGTTTTCCAGGAACGCGCGTCCGTCGCCGCTTTGCATCCGGGCCGTGACTTTTTCTAAAAAGTGGCCTTGCTGCCGCTTCTCCAGCTTTCGCAGGAGCTTGCGAACCGCCCCTTTGGCGCAGTCCGAATCGACGACGAAGTCGGCCGGATCGTCTTTGCGGGAAGCAAACTTGCCGATCTGCTTGTAGTAAGACCGTATGTAATGCGCCGCCGCATCGACTTGCTGTTCCGGCGTGTAACCGAGTTGGCGCCCGACCAGAACAATGCTCACGGTCATCCGTACGACGTCGTACAGGTAGGAGCCGACATAGCCTTCATCGAAGTCGTTCACGTCGTAGACGATACGCCCGTCTCCGCTCTGGAACGCGCCGAAGTTTTCGAAATGCAGATCGCCTTGTACCCAGGTCGGGCGATCTTTCGGCGTATGGTACGGGAAATATTGGCGCGTAACGTCGAAGTAGAACAGATAGGCGCTGCCGCGATAGAAGGAGAATGGGCTCAGCGCCATTTTGCGGTATTTCTCCGTGCGTTTGGCATCGTCAAGAGCCATACGCTCTCCGTCGAATTCGTCGAAGATCGAAATCAGCGTATCTTGGCGCAATTTTTTGCGCGTGCGCAGAACGCCTTCGGTAATGCTTGCATTGACAGTAGACATGAACCTTCACTCCTTCGAATTTTCTGCATGGAAAAGCATACGCGACGAACTAGTACCTTATCAACTCTTAATCATAGGATTATGTTTGCTGGAAACCCACACGCTTTAGGTGGGTTTCCGGCGGGCATAACCTTACTTTTAGCGTTGATAAGATACTTGTCCGAGGTTGCGGCAATCGTTTATTTTCATGGCGCGAAAGGTGATTCTGTGGTAGGATGGGCAGCGCCGGAAGCCTTTGACGCGACGGCGGGGCCGAGAGGCCATTTTCTATAGAGGACGTGAACCTAATGATTCTAGTTACTGTACCGAAGCCGGATGTCTCGATCGAAAAGCAGGAGAATCCGCAGCTTAGCCATATTTACGGATTTACCGACTTCCACCTGATCACGCGCGAAGAAGCCGGCATTTTCATGTTTTACGGCGAGAACGACGAACTGCTCTTCGTCGGCAAAGCCCGCAAGCTCAGACCCCGGATCAAAAAGCATTTCGAAGACAGCGTATCGCCGATGAAAAATCATCGCGAAGAAGTTCGCCGCATCGACGTCTGCCTGGTGGCCGATCCGACGCATCGCGAGATTTACGAGACGTTTTTGATCAACAACGGCCGTGCCAAATACAACGTCGATAAAGTCTTTTATAAATAAAGTTCGAATCGTCATATGCAAAAAGCCTGTCCTTCGAAAACGCGGTCTGCGCTCCGGGGACAGGCTTTTTCGTGCATCATTTTTAATGGTGGTTCCACTGATGGTCGCCCGACAAATATTTCTCGGTCAGGATCGACAGCAGCTGAATGCCCACTTCATTGTGACCGCCCTCCGGAATGATGAGGTCGGCGTATTTCTTCGAAGGTTCGATAAACGCTTCGTGCATCGGCTTGACCGTGCGCAGATATTGATCGTGCACGGAGCGGATGCTGCGTCCGCGATCTTCGATATCGCGCACGACGCGGCGAAGAATCCGCACGTCCGGGTCGGTATCGACGAAGACTTTGATGTCGAGCAGCGCACGAAGGTTCTCGTCCGACAAGACATGCAATCCTTCGATGATGACGATATTGTTGGGCTTCAGTTCCACGGTCTGATCGGCGGAACGGGCGTGCATGGTGAAGTCATAGACTGGCGCGTGAGCCACCTTGCCTTCTTTCAAATCGTTCAGGTGTTGGACCATCAGATCGTTGTCGAAAGCAAACGGGTGATCATAATTGATCGCTCCGCGCTCTTCGAAGCTAAGCTCCGGATGATCTTTATAATAGTTGTCCTGAGATATGAACGTAACTTTCCCGGCGCCGAGCCGGTCGATGACGGATCGTGCGACCGTCGTTTTGCCGGAACCGGTGCCGCCGGCGATACCAATAATGAGCATGGCGATCGATAAACCTCCCTAGGTTGATGGCCGATTGCAATTGTTTGCAATTTCAGTATTGTAGCACAGTATGCCCTTTTTTTCACCCGATTTTATTGCTTTTATTCAGACTCTTGCAAGAATGGATTGCGTGCTACCGAACCCGCCGCTACAATTGAGAAACGCGGATACGGCGGACGCATGTTTTCGGATCGATTTCATTTCGGAATTCTTCGATCATGTTTTCACGGAAGGCGATACACAGCATAAGAACGGGAGGCAGTTCCCTTGAAGCATAAAACCGGCAGCCCAAGCTTGAGCCGGCTGATCCGTCACTCCATGAATTCGTCCACGTTGTTCACTATTCTTGTATTTGCGGTCATTGTCACCATTTTGCTCTCCGTAGTCATTCGTCCCCTCGCACAGCTCGGCGCGCAATTGGTCGCACACTCCACCATGCGGGAGATGACGTCGCCGGCTTTCCCTGAAAATCACGGTATAGATCGATTGGAGGATCTTTCTCCGGCAGCCTCCGGTTTTGAACGTTGGTGGAAGACGGTTGAACGGCAAGAAGTCGTCAATTACCGAATTCCGGTAATCGACGGGGATGAGCCTTTGGCCTACGACGAAGGTCGCGAGATGCCCCGGGCGCTTCATACCGTCGACATTGTCGTTCAATTGGGAGACCGCGAATTGTACCGAAGTGCTTATCTGTCTCCCGAAGGCACGGCCGAGGAAGCTTTGCGCGAACGCAATTGGCTATATGATTATTTCAATAAGCCTTATCTGGCATCGATCCTGAATGACGACGGTCAGGAGATCGGATTGATTACCGCTCGAATTTACCCGCCCTTGCTTGTCGAAATCGTAGGGGTTACGGCCGTATTGATGCTGCTGCTTGGATTGGTATGTTTCTATGTCAATTATTTGCTTGGCAAATGGTTGATCGGCCCGCTGCTTCTCTCGCTGGGACAGCTCCGCAACGTGTTTCGCCGGCTGGCTGACGGAGACGTGGACGAGCTGTTTAATAAAGGAGTACGCATGGATCGTTCTTATTCGGAGATCGAGGAGATTGCCGTCGAAGCGGGACGAATTATCGATAATACGAAAATGTATATGGAACAACTGAAGGAAAAGAACGAAGAGCTGGAAGCGCAGAAAAAAGTGCTTACGCATCAAGCCACGATCGACGGGTTGACTGAACTGAACAACCGCCGCCATTTCCTCGAACTGATCGGGGGAAGGCTCGGCGAGCCCGGACTGATGCTCATGCTGCTCGATATCGACGATTTCAAGCGGATCAACGATACTTACGGCCATGCGGGAGGCGACGTGATCCTCGAAGGTTTCGCTTCCGTGTTGAAAGAAAGCTTCGGCGGAAAAGCGGTCGTCGGGCGTTTCGGAGGGGAAGAGTTCGCGGTCTTTTCGACGCTTTTGTCCGAAGAAGAAATGCGCTCGGGGGCGGAACGGCTGCGGGCGGCTATCCAATCTGCCGTATTCGATCTGCCGGGGAGCCGCTCGATCGGCGTGACGGCGAGCATCGGGGTCGCTTATGCGCCGCAAAACGTTCTGACGTTCGAAGAGCTATACCAACAGGCCGATGCCGCGTTGTACGCGTCCAAGCGTACGGGCAAAAACCGCGTGACGGTATTCGGCGAGAGTCCGTTCCGTCTGCCGGGTTGAAAAAGGTCGGCCCGGATGCGTAGACCGCCGCGCTCTTTTGATCCGTTCAAACCGGTTGCCCGTTTCGACGGATAGTTTGTGGGGAAACAGGAAGGAATGCGGGAGATCTCCGCCGAATCATTCAATACTTGGAGAAAAATTCAAGCTATTCCTTTTCCATCAATCTTGCCACTTCGCGAACAGGAGGTTCCTTCGAATTATGGACCAATCACAACATGAACAGGTGAGCGATAGTTTCGTCGTGCGGGCACTGGAAGAGAATCTAGCGATCATTCGTTTCGACAGGAGCCGCCGGGTCGTGTACGCCAACGACAATTTTGCGTCCGTCCTCGGTTATCGCAAAGAAAACATGATCGGCATGGACCATCGTCGTTTTTGCCTGCCCGAATTCGCCAACAGCCCCGAGTACGACCGTTTTTGGAAAGACCTGCTCAGCGGCAGCACGTTCGAGGACAAGGTGGAACGGGTCGCGGCGGACGGAAGAAGGCTGTGGCTTCAGGTCACGTACATGCCCGTGTTCGGCAGCAACCGGCAGGTGCTCGGCGTATGCAAAGTCGCGTCGAACATTACCGAACGGATCGACACCATTACTGCGGTAACGGGCGAGTTGGAACGGATGTCCGACGCGCTGCACGCCAAAGCGAACGCGGGCATACAGCGAAGCCATTCGCTGCTCGAAAGCATCGAGCAGATCGCGGAAGTGTCGGGCGAGAACATAACGACGCTGGAAAGCCTGCAGGAGCAGGCGGAATCGATCCGGGGCATCGTGCACACGATCCAGCAAATCGCTTCGCAGACAGGCCTGCTCGCCTTGAACGCGGCGATCGAGGCGGCCCATGCCGGCGAGCACGGCAAAGGCTTCAATATCGTCGCGAAAGAAGTGGGCAAGCTGTCCGGGAGGGTCGGCGAATCGATCGTGGAGGTGCGGCATACGATCGAGGGCATCGCGCGCGAAGTCGGCAATATCAGCCGCGGCACGAATCGCGCGCAAGGGACCGTGAACAAAAGCCAAAAAGAAATCCGGCTCGCGATCGAAGAACTTACGGAAATTTCGGCCGCTTCCGGCGAATTGGACGCGCAGGCCAAAAGATTTTCGGAATTGATCTAAACGCGAAAAAAATACGTATACCTTTGAGATGGACAAGACGAACCTTCGGTACGTCGTCAAACATTTCGAAGGTATTTTTTTATGTCGTCAAACAAAATTGCCCTAAGCAATCCGGCAAATTGTGCCGATATAGTTTTCAATAATTATTTCGGGAAATCTAGTTGTGTGAAACTTTTATTAATCCATCCAAAACGGAGGCTCGGTGATATCATGACACAGTTGAACGCGCAGCAAGCCGATGAACAGGTAAGCGATAGCTTGGTCGTTAAGGCGCTTGAACAAAATTTGGCTATCGTGCGGTTCGATCTGAATCGCCGGGTCGTCTACGTGAACGATAATTTTGCCAAAGTGCTCGGTTATTCCAAACAACAGATGCTGGGTATGGATCACCGGCAATTCTGCCTGCCCGAGTTCGCGAACAGTACGGCCTACGAAAAATTCTGGCGCGACTTGTTCGGCGGCCGCAGTTATGAAGACAAAATTCAGCGCGTCACCGCATCCGGCCGTCCGATCTGGCTGCAAGCGACCTATATGCCGGTTTTGGGCGAGAACGGCAAAGTGCTCGGCGTCTCGAAAGTCGCTTCGAACATCACCGAGCGGATTGAAACGATATCGACCGTCATGAGCGAGCTTCAGCAGATGTCCGACGGGCTTAATATTCGCGCCGAAGGCGGAATCGAACGCAGCCACGCGCTGCTGCAAAGCGTCGAACATATCGCGAAAGTATCGCAGGACAACATGAATACGCTGGCCAGCCTTCAGCGGCAGGCCGATTCCATTCGCGGCATCGTGCAGACGATTCAGGATATCGCGTCGCAAACGAGCCTGCTCGCGCTGAACGCGGCAATCGAAGCGGCGCATGCCGGCGAGCACGGCAGAGGTTTCGACATCGTCGCGAAAGAAGTACGCAAACTGGCGAACCGGGCCGGCGAATCGATCGTCGAAGTGCGGCGCAATATCGAAGGCATCACGAAAGAAGTCGATAACATGGCAAACGGAACGAACCTTGCGCAAAACACCGTTGCGGAAAGCCAGGAACAAATCCGGTTGGCGTTGGACGAGTTCGCCGAAATTTCGGCCGCTTCCGGCGAATTGGACGCGCAGGCCAAAGAATTCTCCAAACTGCTGTGACCGGGAGAAATCTTGAAAAAGGTCGGGCTTAATGCCTGACCTTTTTCCTCATACGACAAACGATGTCCGACCGAAATCTTTAATTCATCAGGCGAACAAGAATTTTGTCGAAAAATATAAAAAAATGTTAAAGGATGACGATATATAAGTTATAAAAAATTGCGCAAAATTAATTTGTGGAACAGGAGAGAGAAACATGAACATAAAACCATCAACGGGGGCCGACAACGATCTTGTCATGTCAGCCTTGGAAAAAAGCCTGGCCACGATCCGTTTCGACCTGAATCGCCGGGTCGTTCACGTCAACTCGAATTTTGCCGAAGCCATGGGTTATGCGCAGCGGGACATGATCGGCATGGACCATCGGCAGTTTTGTTTTCCGGAGTTCGCGAACGGGCCGAGTTACGAGAAGTTCTGGCGCGATCTTTTGGCAGGACGAAGTTATCAGGACAAAATCGAGCGAATGGACGCGAGAGGCGAGCGGATCTGGCTGGAAGCGACGTATATGCCTGTGCTCGACGATCAGGGCCGGGTAATCGAGGTCTTCAAAGTGGCGACCGACATCACCCGCCGCCAAAAAAATATCGAAGAAGTCGTCTCCGAACTTCAGCAGATGTCCGAAGGGCTGAATGTCCGTGCGGAATCCGGCATCGTTCGCAGTACGGAACTGCTGCAAAGCATCGAACGCATTTCGGAAGTATCGGAGAAAAACATTTCCACGTTATCGAGCCTGCAAAGCCAGGCGGAATCGATTCGCGGCATCGTGCAGACGATCCAGGAGATCGCTTCGCAAACCAGCCTGCTCGCTTTGAACGCGGCGATAGAAGCGGCGCATGCCGGCGAACATGGAAAAGGGTTCGATATCGTGGCGAAAGAAGTCCGTAAATTGGCAGGGAAAGTCAGCGAGTCGATCGTGGAAGTCCGCCGCAATATCGAAGGCATTACGAAGGAAGTCACGAACATCACGCAAGGCACGAATCAGGCGCAGGAAAATATCACGCGCAGCCATTCGCAAATCCGTACGGCCATGGAAGAATTCGAAGACATTTCGGCAGCGTCGGAACAGCTGGATGCGCGAGCGCGCGACTTCAACAACATCATCTAAACAGACGTTCATAAGGCGAAAAAGCCGAACATCGGATCGCGAAGCACGCGCTAATCCGAAAATACGGCTTTTTTTTCATGAGCTTGAATCGCCTATAATGGGAAGAAAAGAAACTTCTCAAGGAGGGCAACGGGATGAAATTGTCGATTCTGGACTATTCGGAGATTCGCTCGGAGGCTTCGTCGGAGATCGCTTTGCGCGAGACGGTCCGGCTTGCCCGGGCAGCGGAACAATGGGGCTATCACCGATACTGGGTATCCGAGCATCACGGGAACCGAGTGCTGGCAGGCTCGGCTCCGGAAGTTCTTGTCGCCTCATTGGCAGCATTGACGGAGGGTAAAATGCGCATCGGCTCCGGCGGCATCATGCTTCCGATGCACAGTCCGTTTAAAGTGGCGGAGAGCTTCTCGGTGCTGACGGCTCTTTACCCGGGGCGAATCGATCTGGGGATCGGTCGTTCCACCGGAGGAAGGGCGGAGACGTCCGCTGCGCTATTGGATGGTCGAAGCGGTTCGTTTAGCCGTTATCCGGAGCAGGTAAGCCGGTTGTCCGGACATATTCGGGGAGCGCTCACTCCCGCGGTGACGCCTGTGTCCGCTTCGCCACCCGACTTATGGCTATTGGGATCCAGCGAAAGCGGTGCGGACATTGCAGCCGCGAATGGACTAGGCTTGGCATTCGGACATTTTGTTCGGGGTCGGGCGGGGCGAGAAGCGGTACGAAGGTATCGAGAACGATTTGTTCCTTTTAACGCAGGCGACCGTCCGAAGGTGTTGGTGTCGCTGTTTGCCGTTTGCGGCCGAGATGAGCGTGAAGCGGAGAGGCTGGCACGGGTATTTGATCATTACCTGCTTGATATCGGAGAGGGCGGGCATCTGAATGCCGTACCGTCTCTGGCAGACGTCGAATCGATTGCATACACGGAGGCCCAAAAAGAGCAGATTCGAAAAGGGCGGGAGCGCATGGTCGTGGGCGATCCGTCCGGCGTTCGCAGACAATTGATTGCGCTGGCGGATCTATATGAGGCGGATGAAGTCATGCTGGCTACGGTATCTCCGGATTTCGAATTGAAGTTGCGCATGTATGAAATGCTGGCCGAAGCTTTTCGGTTGCGGCATGCGTGAAAATAAAATCCCCGGCTCGGAAGGAGCCGGGGATAGACATGCGGAAAAATTAGTGAGCGTAACGCGAAATCGTGTTTTCCAAAATTTCTGCGACGTACTGCGGACCGCGGCTAAGATCGCTGCGCGAAAGGCTCAGGCGTACGAGGCTTTCGTCGGTGCCCATCGCTTCGGAGAAGAATCCGCCAAGACCGCGAGCGCGGCGGTCGACCTCGAGCATCAGTTCCAGATCGCCGTTTTGCTGACGGAACAGCACCTCCAGTTCGTCGAGCTGACCGCGGAATTTGGTGGTCGGTACATATTCGAATTCTTGAACGAAGGACAGCGGCCCGCCCAAGCGAGGGGCGTAGTCGTTGGTTACTTCGCGCAAGCGGAAGCCCAACAATTCGATGGCGTCCAGCGCGACTTGAATTTCGTCGCTCGGCGTGACATTCAGCGCGTCGCGGTCGGTCGCATCGGCGGCACTCGGGATGTCCAAGCCGGTCTCTACCCATACGCCCGAGCTGCGCAGCGTGATCGGCGTGTATTCAGGCAGCGTGAACCGGAACGGAACTTCTTTGCGCTCTCCGGCACGAAGGGTAAAGCGGTCCGTTAACAGGAACTTGGTGATGGTCGCCGTTTCGCGCACTTTACGGTCATCATGCTCGCGGATATATTCCGATTTGATGAACAGATAGATGCGGTCCACCTGTTGATCCACTTGACCGCCCTCTATGTACACGATGCCCGAAATGTCTCCTCCTACCGGTACCTGAGCCGTATCGAGCACTGTATCTACTTTGGCGTTACCGATTCCGACGCTAGCCAGCATTTTTTTGAAAAAAGACATAAATATTCACCCTCCGTTTGATTGATGCCACATATACGCGCTATTCTGTAGAGCGGTTTCATTCGGGAACGGAAAATTTTAAAACCTATGATTCGTCATCTGGCGATTTCCTTCATGGCTTCCCGCAGCGTTGGATAATGAAACTCGAATCCTTCGCGAATCAGCCGTTCGGGCGCGACCCAGCGGCTTTTGAGAATCAATTCCGTCTCCGTGCGAATGACCGCGGCTCCTGCTTTTAGCATCCATGCGGGTGCGGGCAGACCGAAACGGCGCCCGTAAGCTTCTCGCATCGTGCGCATTTGCTCGGCATTCGTCACCTGCTCGGGAGCCGAAGCGTTGAACGCGCCGGATAAGTCGGTCCTTTTTTCCAAAAACTCGACCATGCGGCACAGATCATCGATATGGACCCAACTGAAGCGTTGGCTGCCCGGCCCCTGCTTACCTCCGAGACCGAAGCGAATCAGATTGATATAAGGCGTCATGACGCCGCCGCCGCGGCCGAGTGCAATCGCAATGCGCAGCACCGCTTTACGCGTCGAAGGGGTGTTGGCAGCGAAAAAGGTCTCTTCCCAGGCTTTGGCGACTTCGACGGAAAATCCGCTGCCAAGCTCGCCTTGTTCCTCGGTCATCGGACGATCGCGCGCATCCCGATAGATCGTAGCGGTGCCCGAATTGATCCAGAGTTTCGGAGGATGCGAGCAATCGGCTATCGCTTCGCCCAATGTTTGCGTGGTCGTTGTCCGGGATTCCATGATTTCGCGTCGGTTCTGCTCGTTGTACCGGCAGTTGACCGAGCGACCCGCCAGATTGACGAGTAGATCGGCTCTGTTCAGAGCTTCGGTAATCGCTGCGGGGTCGTCCCAGGAGATATGGCCGGGGCGGCGGGAGATCATTTTGATTTCATACCCTTTTTGCCGATACCGTTCGCTTAAAGCTTCGCCGATAAATCCGGTTGCTCCGGCGAGGGCGATCTTGCGGGGTGGCGGTGAAAAGCGATTAGGTCCGCCCATTATTATCCTCCTCTGTCATGGTTTTCAGTTCCTTGTTCCTGCAAATTTTATGCCAACAAGTTTTTCTGCGAATTCTACAATTTTGTACCCGTTTTCCCTTCAAATTGCTCACTGAATTGACGATAAAGCGAAAAGGATGAGAATCTGACATTTATAATAAGAATGAACGTATATAATCGATTGCGCGTTACGCGGATCAAGAACAGGCTGGAGGAGAATCGGAATGAACAGACACCCCGGGAACGGAGAAGACAGCGCGACCACCGAGACCGAATGGAATATTCTGATAATCGGAGGCGGTCAAGACGAAGCGATGCTGCTGTCCCGCCTACTGGCCGATTTTCGCTTCGAAGGTCGCGGCATTCGCGTGCTGCATGCTGACGAAACTAACGAAGCCCGCCTGGTTCTGGAAGAAGAGCAGGATATTGCGGTCGTGATGATGGAGCTGGATGCTTCGGGCAAACGCCAATCACTGGATCTGATCGATTATATTCGTCAAGCCCTCATGAATGCGGCGGTGCGGATCGTTGTGGTGGCCGACAAGAAGTGGGCGGACGAAGAAGAAGAGATTATGTTCAATTACGATATCAATAACTTCCGGGTCAAAGGCGAACTGGATAGCACGAGCAAGCTGAAGTCCGCCTTGGTCGGTTCATTGCGGGCTTACCGGGATTTCAAAAAGACGGAAGACGAAAAAAAGAGCCTTGAATACGTGGCGCTATCTTCTTCGCTCGTGTTGAATGCCGGCTCGCTGGAAATGTTGGCGCAGGACGTATTGCGCCATCTGGCTTCGATCTTGAACACCCACAGCTCCTACGGCGGATTGATCCTGCAAAGAAGCCATCGGCGTTGGCACAAACTGGCCGCGACCGGCAAATATGCGGAATTGGACGTCAGTACGCTTCCTTGGGAAATCGAATGCGTTCTGCCGAAGCTGCGCGAATTCGGCGGAAGATCGCCGATCTTTGAGGGATTCGACTTCCATTCGCCGAGCGTCGCGGGTACGGAACGGCTGATCTTCGTCGACCCTTGCCGGACGCCGAGCGATTGGGAATATTACCTGGCGGAATCTTATTGCGTCAATACGGACGCGGTGTTCGAGAACCTGGAATTGCGTCACGAGATCGAGAGCACGCAGAAGGAAATCATCTACACCCTCGGCGAAATCGCGGAGACGCGTTCGCAGGAAACGGGTTTTCACGTCAAACGGGTAGCGGAGTACACGAAGCTTTTGGCGCTCAAGTACGGGTTGCCCGAAGAAGAGGCGAATCTGCTTGCGCTGGCGAGTCCTATGCACGACATCGGCAAAGTAGGGATCAGCGATTCGATCTTGAATAAACCGGGCAAGCTCACGTTCGAAGAATACGAAACCATGAAGAGCCATGCGATATCCGGGTACGAGATGCTGAAGCATTCGAGCCGTCCGATCCTCAAGACGGCGGCGATCATCGCGCTTCAGCATCATGAAAAATACGGCGGCGGCGGATATCCGCAAGGATTAAGCGGCGAAGAGATCCATCTGTACGGCCGCATCACCGCGATCGCCGACGTATTCGACGCGCTAGCCAGCGACCGGGTCTACAAAAAAGCTTGGCCGCTCAGCGAAATCGTCGATCTGTTCCACCAAGAAAAAGGCAAGCATTTTGATCCGAGCCTGACCGATCTGTTCCTTGAGCATCTGGAAGAATTTCTGGAGATTCGCTCCCAGTACGCGGATGAAAAAGTATTCTGACGCGCAGCAGGGCGAATCTGCCGCGCCTCTTGTGTTCATCCCTAAAATTTGGGACAATGAAGAACGAATACTCGGCTGTGCGGCATTGTCCCGCAGAGCCGAATTTTACGTACCGGAAAAGACGAACGTAACGTCGAGGTTCCGGGTTGAAAAGAGGGTAACGCAACATGACTAGCAAACCATCCATTTATGGATTAACTTTGGAAGCAATGTCCGGCTGGCTGACGGAGAACGGGGAGAAAAAATCCCGTGCCGCGCATATCTGGAAAGCTCTGTATACGCAGCGCGTCAGCGACTTTTCGCAAATGACCGAAGTGAACGCAGCTTGCCTGGAACTGCTGCAAGAGCGTTTTTCGCTCAACACGATGAACGAATTCGTCAAGCAGGAAGCGTCCGACGGCACGGTCAAATTTCTGCTGCAATTGCATGACGGAAGCCTGATCGAAACCGTACTGATGCGCAAAAAGTACGGCCTGTCCGTCTGCGTGACGACGCAGGTCGGCTGCAATATCGGATGCAGCTTCTGCGCGAGCGGACTGATCAAGAAGAGCCGCGACCTGACCGCAGGGGAGATCGTCGAGCAGATCATGACCGTGCAGCATTATTTGGATGCGGCAGGCAAGGGCGAGAAAGTGACCAATATCGTCGTCATGGGCATCGGCGAGCCGTTCGACAACTTCGAGCATCTGATCAACTTCCTCGACGTCGTCAAAGACCGCAAAGGCCTCGCGATCGCGGCAAAACGCATTACCGTGTCCACCAGCGGCATTCCGGCCAAGATTCGCGAGTTTGCCGATCTCGGCACGCAAACGCATCTGGCCATTTCGCTGCATGCGCCCAACAATGATCTGCGCACGCAGATCATGATGATCAACCGTGCTTTCCCGCTGGAGAAGCTGATGGACGCCGTCCGTTATTATCTCCAAACAACGGGACGCCGGATCATGTTCGAATACATCTTGTTAAGCGAAGTCAACGACGGCTTGGAGACGGCAGCGCAGCTGGCGGATCTGCTCGACGAGTTCAAGGAACTGGCGAGCATCAACCTGATCCCGTACAATCCGGTGGATGAGCATAGCCAGTATCAACGCAGCACGCCGGAGGCAATCAACGGTTTCTACGATGTATTGAAAAAGCGCGGCATCAACGCAACGGTTCGCATGGAACATGGAACGGACATCGATGCAGCCTGCGGGCAGCTGAGAAGCAAACAGATGAAGAAGGATAAAACGGCGGTTTAGCAGCCGGAGCAACCTTGATCAGGAGATTGCGTTCGTCTGAAACGTACACATCCTAGGTGGGATTCGATTGTTGATTTTTTGTGCGAATTTTGAGATCTACCCTATGCGCGACACTATACGTTTAAGATCCGGTTTTGCTTTGGAGCGAAGCCGGATCTTTTTTATTAGCTAAGACTACCTAATTCTTTTATTCTTCAATTTCCACATTTCACCCGAAAAACGAAGAAGAATATTGCATCATACAAAATGAAAACGGTATACTTTCTAGGTGGACGACTTCTGCATACGAAAACGGAAGGGGAGACAAAAATGATTCGCAAAGCTTCGGTAATGAAGGTGTACAAGCAGCATCACGAAGAATACCGCAAACGGCATGACGAGCTATGGCCTGAGATGAAAGATATGCTTAAAGAGCACGGCGTATTGGAGTATTCCATTTTCTTGGATGCGGAGACGGACAGTCTGTTCGCTTATCTCGCGATCAAGGACGAGGAATTATGGGCGCGCTCTGCCGATACGGATATTTGCCGGAAATGGTGGGCGTACATGAAGGACATCATGGAGACCAACCCGGACGACAGCCCGATATCGAGAGAACTTCCGGAAGTGTTTCGCCTGGCTGATTAACGTCAACAACTTCCCCGTTTCGGTTCCGAAGTTCAGCGTTCGTCCAAACAACAAAGCCCGATTCCCGTTTATTAAGGGACCGGGCTTTTTTACGGTTAAGCTCATTTACTCCCTGTGTTTTTTGTTGGTTTTTCTCGAATACCTTTTCGTTAGCGTATTCATTTTTTGACATAAAAAATTTATTGCGATAACGCGGTAAATCAATTACGATCTTGGAATGACATTCGTGCAACGAAGGTCTGATCAATAGAGAAAAATCGGGGGAAACACATGGCGAATACACAAATTTGGATCTCGCTCGGCATTTATCTAGCGGGAATGCTGGTGATCGGTTGGTTTGCCTATCGGCGAACATCCGGATTATCGGATTACGTGCTTGGAGGCCGCAGCCTCGGGCCGGCCGTGACGGCCTTGAGCGCCGGAGCGGCAGATATGAGCGGCTGGCTGCTGATGGGGCTGCCCGGCGCAATGTACGCGCAGGGGCTGAGCGCAGGCTGGATCGCAGTCGGCCTGACTATCGGCGCGTATGCGAACTGGCTGTACGTGGCACCGCGCTTACGTACCTACACGGAGGAAGCGGGCGACTCCATGACAATCCCGTCCTATTTGGAAAATCGCTTCGGCGACGGTACGCGGATCGTTCGTTTGGTGTCCGCGTTGGTCATTATCATCTTCTTCACCTTCTATATCTCGTCCGGTATGGTTTCCGGCGGGGTGTTGTTCCAATCGAGCTTCGGATTGGACTATCACACCGGGCTTTGGATCGTGTCGATCGTGACGATTGCCTATACCTTGTTCGGCGGCTTCCTCGCGGTTAGCTGGACGGACTTTGTACAAGGAGTGATCATGTTTCTGGCTTTGGTCATGGTACCTATCGTGACGTTAATTCATAGCGGCGGAATCGGCGGTTCGCTTAGTGAAATCCGCGCGATCGACCCGACGCTGCTCGATCCGCTCAAAGGAGCCAGCTTCTTGGGGATCGTTTCGCTGCTCGCATGGGGCCTGGGTTACTTCGGTCAGCCGCATATCATCGTTCGCTTCATGGCGATTTCTTCCGTCAAAGAAATCAAGAAAGCCCGCCGGATCGGCATGGGCTGGATGATCTTCTCCGTGGGCGGCGCCATGCTGACCGGGCTGATCGGCGCCGCGTATTTTTCGCGCCAAGGCTTGAACCTGGCTGACCCGGAGACCGTATTCATCGAGCTGTCCCATATTCTGTTCCATCCGTTTATCACCGGATTCCTGCTCGCCGCGCTGCTCGCTGCCGTCATGAGCACCATCTCTTCGCAGTTACTCGTCACATCCAGCTCACTGACTGAAGACTTGTACCGCATCCTGCTTCGCCGAGGCGCATCCGATCGAGAATTGAACATCGTGAGCCGCCTTGCCGTACTGATCGTCTCGGTTCTGGCACTTGCCCTGTCCTATACCAAAAGCGACACGATCCTGACCCTGGTCGCTTACGCCTGGGCCGGCTTCGGCGCTTCCTTCGGCCCGGTCATCCTGCTGAGCCTGTACTGGAAAAAAATGAACCGCTGGGGCGCGCTCGCCGGCATGGCCGCAGGCGCGATCACCGTCATCGTATGGGCCAACGTGCCGGTGCTCAAAGAAACCCTATACGAAATCGTCCCCGGCTTCGCCGCCAACCTGATCGCGATCTTCGTCGTCACCTTGCTGACAAAAGGCGATCGCGCCGAGCGAAACAAAGCAACCTTGGCCTAATCTCGTCAAAAAGCATAAAAAAACCTTTTAAAATCGGCATCTTATTGTATAAATAAGATACCGATTTTTTTATGCTTTTTCTTTTTTCCTGTCTTCCCTTAACAAGACGAGCGGCCCCAGCGGAGGGAGAAATTCAGTGAAATACAGGATTTCGAAGAAAACCTGCGGTAACATTCAGCAACATGTTGACGCCTTTGAACGCGGAAAACCAACGGTTTTCTGCGTGAGACAGCGTCTTTCACGAATTTCTCCCGCAGCGCCTCCCCCGCTCGTCCCAACCATTCCGCAACGATTCGCCACGAAGCACGTATACAGAAAACGTAAGCCGAAACTTATTCAAGAAAGAGGGAAAACCGAATGGATAAAGATATCGCAGTCGTACTGTTCGAGAAAATGGTCGGGGGCGAGCTTCGTCAGATCGAAGAGCGTCCGTGGAGCATGAATATGGTAGCCGCGCTCGAACATGCCAACTACCTCGTTGTTCAGGGTAAAGAATATGAAGCGGTCGAAGGCCGCCTGAACGTCGACACGGGCAAGCTGGAACTGCTGCTCGTTCCGATGCACGGGTAAAGGTAACGCCATAGTCAAATAAGGTGCGAGTAAGTTTTGAAGGAGGGACAAAACGTTGGATCACACGGGAAAAGAACGATATACGTTAAAAGAGGACTCGGCGAGCGCATCCGTTTCGCCGGGCGGACCCGTCAACCACAAACCAAACGTCGAAGCAAGCCGCGACAATCGCGAGCCGGGCTTTAGTCGCCCGATCAAGGTGCTTTCGACATCGCTGGGGCTTGCCCTGATCGCCAATACGGCATTTATTCCGGGCGGCGCGCTGGCTTCGAACAATTCCGGCAGCGCTTCCGAGCCGACGTTGGTCGAAGCTTCGACGGAAGAAGTCAAACAGTATTACGATCCCCAGGTCGATTGGAGCCTGCCGATCACGGAAGAAGATCTTCAGGAGCAAGAGCAAACGACCGCGCCAAGCGATGGGTCGGGCGGCACGGTCGTCAATAACTATTACGGCGGATACGGTTCGGGCTTCGGCTGGGGCGATCTGATGCTGTACCATTTCTTGTTCAATAACGCGGGCGTGTACTCGTCGCGCACTTGGAATCAGAATCGCGGCGGTTATTATGCCGGTTCGACCCGTCCTTATACGCCGCGGACGTATAATACGGGCAGTTTCCAGAACCGCGAGGTAAGCGGGTCCACAGTGCGTCCGAAGACATCGAATTCCACGGGTAAAATCACCCGGCGTTCGACCTCGTCGGGTTCCGGCGGAGTAGGCGGCAAATCCAGCGGACTCAGTTCGTCGGGTTCCAAGTCTTCGGGCTCGAAGTCGGGAGGCTTCTTCGGCGGATGAGCGGGATTTTTCGTATCGTAGGCACACCGTCGGAGGATCGAGAAACGCGGGTGGAAGAGCTGCGCGAGTTGGGTTTTACCTGGGCGGATTACGAAGACGAACGCTACTGGATCGACCAGGTCGCCGTGATGGACGAATCCGTACACGCCGAGTTGGAAGACGCGTCGCGCAGATTGTGGAACGTGTTCGATAAAGCCGTTCGTTACGTTCACCGCCGCCGCGACCTGTACGAGCTGATCGGCATTCCGCCGGTATTATGGAATATGCTCGATCAGGCTCCGGTTGCGGAAGAGCCGAAGATCAGCCGATACGCGCGGTTTGATTTTGCGATTTCGCAGGATGCCGATGCCCCAGCGCCGGAAGCAGTCAGCATCAAGCTGCTGGAGCTGAACGCCGATACGCCGACGGGCTACGTCGAATCGTCGATCGCGACGCCGTGGATGTGCGAACGTCTCGGCGTGCGCAGCATGAACGGCGGAATGGCAGAGCAGGTTCGGGCCGCTTGGGCGTATGAGCAGCCGGAGACGGCGGCCTGCATTGCTTACGGCGAGCATGCTGAGGATTCCGGCACGATTGAAGCCTTGGTCAAGCACAGCGGCCGGGACATGCGCTTGGTGGACTGCCTGGAGCTTACGATCGACGACGGTCTGGTCAAAGACGCCGAAGGTCAGCCGATTCACCGCATGTTCGCTTTGTATCCGAAAGAATGGATGTCGGTCGACGACGGCGGCGAAGCGCTGGCTTACGCGGTCGAAAGCGGCCAACTCAGACTTTTCAATCATCCGCACGCCATTTTGCTGCAATCCAAAGGCATGATGGCCGTCGTCTGGGGATTGCACGAGTTGGGCATGCTGTATAACGACGAGGAGCGCGACGCCATCTCCCGTTACATGCTGCCTACATACAACAAGCCGTTGTTTTCCGGCGATTACGTCTCCAAATCCATGTTCGGACGAGAAGGCGGCTCCGTGCGGATGTACGGGCAGGCTGGGGAGCTGGAACTGCAAGACGAAGAAGGCTACGATACGAGCGGCCTTTTTCCGGTCGTGTACCAAAAAAGAGCGGATTTGCCGCGCGTGAACACGGCCGAAGGCGAGCTGCACCTGCTGGCCGGGATGTTCGTGATCGACGGCGTTCCGTGCGGCATGCTGGGCCGTGCCGGAGGACTCATTACCGGCAATGCCAGCCATTTTATCGCGTTGGGAGTGGAATAAATGCTGCGAATTATGCAAGACGCAAATGCACGTCGTCTTCGGATGTGGATCGTGCTGCCGGTACTTCTGCTCGCGCTTGCGCTGGGCGCTTGTTCGAACGGCTCCGTGCTTAGCACGAACAGCGACGACGGGCCGGGCGTGAACACGGTACCGTGGGATTACCGGATTCAAGAAGGTTCGGTAGGCGATCTGATCGGAAGCGACATGACCGTGCTGCCGGATAACGAGCTGCTGGCGAACGACAACAATTACGCGACGGGGCAACAGATTTGGACGCTGCAAGCGATGAGTGCCACCTTGACGACCGACGATCAGGGTCGCAACGACGTGCAGTTGTCCGGCTGGACGACGCTCAAATCGTACCCGGACGAAGCGTCGGCCAATACCGATTTGGAGAATCTGAAGGTGTCCCTCACGACGGATGTCGATGTGGTCGGCGTCTACAAAACGGCTTTGAACGGCGAGACGCGCAACTTTGCCGTATTGGAGCTGCCTTCGGGCAACAGGATGAAACAGCCGATCGACGAAGCGCGTTACGGCAAGTTGAAAGACGCTAAAGAAGTGGCTGTCGTGCTGGAGGAAGTACATGACTTTGCCGATTACGATCTGGCATATGCGAAATTTCGGGGGTGGGCCAATTGATGGCGGAATTTGGATTTGATTGGATGGCGTTTTACAATATCGGGGTTAGTTTGGTCGCGATCATCGTGCTCCAAATCGTGGGCATGCTGATTTTCTTCCTCAAGACACCGTTTAACGACATGGACGAATTGAAAAAAGGCAACGTCGCCGTAGGTCTCGCGCTCGGCGGCAAATTTATCGCCACGGGCATTCTGCTGGGCATTTCCGCTTACACGAACACGTCGATCTGGTTCATGGCGATTTGGTTCCTGATCGGGCAGGTCTGCCTCGTGATCGTGTATTGGGTATTCGGGTTGGTGACGCCGAAGTTCAAAGTGGGCGAAGAGTTGGAAAAAGGGAATGTTGCGGTCGGACTGCTGCTGTGCGCGGTGTTTATCGGGACGGCGATTTCGATCAGTAGTTTAATTATTTGAATTCGGCTCAAGATAAATCCTGTTCGCTGGGGAAGCGGGGGGCGGCGGGGGGAATTCGTTCAAAACGCTGTCTCACTCGGAAAAGTCGATTTGAAATTTTAGTGGAATCTTTCCGAGTTCAAAGGCGTTTTTCACTGAATTTCTCCCTCCGCCTGGCTTCGCCGACGTAAACAGTTCTCTTTCGCCTATAGGGGCGGGGAGGAAGGGAATTGGACATGTAAAGGCCGCGCCCGCTGGAATTGCGGGCGCGGCCTTGTCTGAACAGAGCGGTTTAAAATCGAAAGACTTAAGCTCCGCCGCCGCGGATGACGCGGACGTCGGCGGGGGGGATGTCTTCGCCCTCGTAGAGCATGAAGCGGCCGTCCATCCATTCGATGCGGAGAAGCTTCATGTTGTCGGATTGGTACTGCCAGACGGATTGGTCGCCGCCTTGCATGAACGGGGTACGGCCGGTGGTGGAGACGTGGCCGTTGTATTGTTCTTCGAGATGGTACACGGTTCCGTCCAGGTCCATGGTGGCCGGGACTTCCTGGATGGAATCGAGGCGGCCGTCGATCGGTCGGTACAGCGCGTATGTGTTTTCTTCGCGCTCTTCGATGACCAGATAGGACAGGTTCGAGCCGTCGCGTAACGTAAGCACGACTGCTTTGCGGCGGGCGTTTTGAGTGCGTCCGGTGACTTCGTACGTCACCATGGAGACTTCGCAGATGTCGCCGGGACCGATTTCCAGGATGCCGCGTTCTTTGATCGGAGCTTCCGGCTTGGCAAAGATGTTGCGGATACGTTTGAACATGGACATGATTTTGACCTCCAGCCTGGGTTACAGCCGATACTCCGGCTGATTTCGCATAGGATGCTTTACGGTGCGCGATGCGGACGCGTTTCGGAAAACTTTACGGTTTTATCGTAGACGATCCGCGGGCGGAATCCAAGCAAGGGGCCGATTCGCAAGGAATCACATCATGATGCGTTGTCGGGTTTGAGTTGCTGGGCGGTTTCCGCAGCGCGGCATTTGAGCGAAACGACGTTATAGGAGGAGCGGGACGTGCACTTTTTTATCCGGCTGTCGACAAGATTGATGCATTTGCGCAAAACGACGATCGGCGGAATCATTTTGGCTTTCGTCCTTTTCAGTGCCACGGTCGCTTACGCGTTGGAGCCGGAGACGTTCGTCAACTGGTTCAACGCTTTTTACTGGGTGTTGACCACGATGGCGACGGTCGGTTACGGCGATTACTTCGCGACGTCTCCGGCAGGCAAAGCGTTTACGATTTTTCTGTACATATTCGGAATCGGGCTGCTCAGTCTGGTGATCGGGAAAGTGATCGACTCGATTGCGGACGTGCAGCGGCAAAGGGGTGCGGGAACGTTGACGTTCGAAGGAGAGCAGCATATCGTGATCGTGAACTGGGGCAAAAAGGCCCGTTCGGCGATCGAAGAAATTTTGGAAAATGCGCCGAAAACACAAATCGTGCTGATCGACGAATCGAATCGGCATCCGCTGGAGCATTTGGAGCAGGTGCATTTCGTCAGCGGCGACCCGGCAGCGGATTCCATTTTGGCGAAAGCGAGCATTTCTACTTGCCGCGCCGCCATCATTTTCGCTGACGAACGCATTGAAGAAGCGTCGCTGATCGACGGCAAGTCGCTGCTCGTCGTGTCCAGCATCGAGCGGATCGCGCCGCATGTGCATACGACGGTCGAGATCACGATGGAGAACCATGTGCAGAACTTCCGCCACGCGCAGGTGAACGAATTCATTTTGTCGCACGACGCCATCTCGCGCTTGGCGGTACGCGCGGCGCTGCATGAAGGCAGTTCCGACGTGATCACGCAGCTGCTCAATCGCACGAACGGAAGCGATGTCTACGAAGTGGCGGTCGACCGCTCGTGGAAAACGTACGGCGACGCGTTCCAAGCTTTGTTGGCACAAGGCGCAACGTTGATTGCCGATCGCGAAGACTTGGGCATCAACCGCAAGCTGGATACGCCGATTCCGGAGAATGCCAAACTATATGTAGTTGCAGATGCAGAGACGCATCAGCGGATTGCAGGTATGGGAAAATAAACCGGGTGTAGCTCGGTATGTTGACGTTTCGTCAACATACCAGCTCGTTATTCGGTCATTTTGAAAAAATGTTGACCAAATGCACATATTTCGGCAATAAAACCGTCAAACTTGCTTTTCGGAGTGGAAGATGTATGCAAAAGGTCAAGATTTGGAGCGCCAGCAGCTTTTTTTGTATGAAATTGCTGACGAAACGTCAACATTGATCTGCAAAGGTGCAAAGTAGATGTCCGCTCGAAAATACAAACAGTCCCATACGTGCAAACTCGATTTGAAAAGAACCCGCGGACGGCGCAAAACAATCGGCGCCGTTCACGGGTTCTTGCGTTTTCATTGCGATATTTCGCAAAGCTTCCTCGGTTGCCAGTTTGCCGAATTAAGGCCGTGCCGCCCATAATTCGATTTCAAGCTTGATTTCCGGGAGCCCTAATTCCGACAGGTAGCCGACGGTCATCGCCGGATAGTCGGTTCCGAACAGCTTGTCCCACTCGGCGTAGAGGAAGTCCCAATCAATCTTTTCCGTGGCCCAGACGTTGACCTTAATAATATGGCTGCTGTTCAGGTCTTCAGATTGAAGCACGCTGCGTATATTCGCGAAGGTATTTTGCGCTTGTTGGTTGAAATCGGACGGAATATTTCCTTCAAGGTCGGTTCCGATTTGTCCCGAGGTGACGAACAGTTCGGCGCCTCTTGGGATTTTGGTGATATGCGTGTAATTGCCGACCGGTGCGGGCATCGACGAAGGGTTGCTGCGGATAATGGATTCGGTCATTGTAATCCCTCTCATTCTTGGGCATGGCGACATGCCTCGATTTTATTCTGCTGTATTCCGTGTAAGATCGAAATCGGGCGGACTCCGCCAATTCGCGATCTTTTAAAAGAAAACGGCAGTGGAGTATCCGTAACCTGTTGCCAGAGAAGCTAAATTCTTTTTTTCACGGTTCGGACCTCCGATCGACAGAATGATGGATGATTCTTGCTGACAGTGTACCATACAACGGCGCATCAATGCCCGGGCGGAAACCAGATCGTGCGCAGGTCGATCCAGCCCTGTGAGCCGAAGCTGACCCCACGTATGCTGGGCAGATAGGCGGTTTGCAGCGGCGTCTCGTACAATACGTGCAATTGATGCCCCGCGATGAGCAGCGTCTCGATATCGTCCAACTCTCGCCCGCGGCCGCGCGGCGTCGATTCGAAGGCCGCTTGGCGCAGCGCGCTGCGGATCAACAGACGGGTCTTCGAGTCGGCGTGTTCCGACAAGGTGATATACAGATCGAATAGACGGAGCTGTTCGTCGCGGTCGCGGATTAGCGAGAACAGGATCAGGTCCGCGGCCAGACGGGTTCGTCCTTTGAAGTCGTCTACCGTTACGATGATGATCCGGCAGGTATATCCCCGTCGCTCCAGTCGATCTCGGATCAGAATGGCATCTTGGCGATATTGCGGAATGGTTAACAGGCGCAGCGGGGACGGATTTTCGGTTTCGCTGTTTTCTCCTTTTGCCGCAACAGCCTTGTTCGGCGCTTCGCGTTCGGCGATAGCGGCAATGACCGCAGCTCGCCTCGCGGGATCGCGCAGCGGGCCGCTTTTGGTATTGCAGGTCACGAATTTACGCGAAAATACTTCGGCATGCGCCTGGGTCCATGCAGCGGGTTTGGACGCAGGACCGGAATAGGCAGGCAGCTCGTTTCCGTGGCTCGGCAGGATTTTTCGCTGGAGTGCGCGCGTTTCTTTGGCTTCGGAAGAACCGTTCGTTGCAGCACCCGGCAAGACATGGAACGGCAAATCCGATTCTCCGCCCGACTCTTCCTCTCCTTGCATCTGCCACGGAATATTGACGATTTCTACCCGATCCAGATGCGCTCTTCCCGCGTAATGCGCAGTGAACGCTTCCAGTACGCATAAATCGCGATCGAATTCGGCTACGCGAAACGGGCCTGTTCCGATCGGCTGCCGATTGAATGTTTCTTCGCCGCGCGCCAGCGCATTTTTCGGCACGATCGATGTCCGGCTGGTGCATAGAAAAGGCAGGAACAGAGAATGGGCACGCTTCAGCTTGATCTGCACGGTCAACGGACCGATCCCGGATACCTCTTCGATATTCCGGAACATAAAGCCGTACAGCATACGTTCCGACAGCTTAAGCATGCGCTCGAACGTGTACACGACATCCTCCGAACTCAAGATTCGCCCATCGTGGAACGGTACGTCTTTTCGCAAATAAAAGGTCCAACACTTCTGTTCCTCGGACGATTCCCAATGATGGGCAAGCGCAGGCAGAATCTCGTCCGACCCCGCCTGCTGCCGCAAAAGTCCGTCGAAGACATGGCTCACGACGAACGATTCGGCGAGCAGGTTGGTCCGGATCGGATCAAGCGCATGCAATTGCTGGCGAATCGGCAGTCTCAGCGTATCGACCTGACGGCCCGTCCGCATCTCCGAATGGTGGCCGAAGTACGAGCGCAGCGATTCTTGCAGCCGTCCTTGCATGGCGGGTGAAGGCGCATTGTCCCCCAACTCGCCCGCGATTCCCCGAAAATCCCCTCGCCGGATCGCATCCGCTACCGATTGCGCAGCGATATCCTCCGGCGTCACCAGAAAAGACAATCCGGAGCGCTTGCCGCGCCCCCGCTGCGACGACCAGTGTATCCAGCCGGCATCCGCCATTTTCCCGATAACGGTCAATGCGCTTCGGTGCGTGCAGTCCAGCGTTTCCGCCACTTCCGCCAACGTCACCTGAACCCCGTTGCTTTCCGCTACTTCCGCCCCGTACCGTTCATGCAGCAGTAGAAATTGCCTGTGCAGCTTCATGATTTGCTCCCCCTTACAAAATAAGAAAAAACACTGCCAAACCTTTCTATTTATCTTCTTATTTTAACATCTACAATGGAAAAAGAATACAATGCGGACGGGCAAGCAAGCCTGTGCGAACGACGGAGGGGTTTGGGAAAATGAATGGGACGACGATAGAAAGCAAAAGGAGTCTGCTGCTACCGATCGCGGCAGCGTTGGCGCTCGGAGGTCTGCATCAGCTATTGTTTTTCGGGAGGGTACCGGGGGTGTCCGTGCCGTTATTTCTGCTGTTGTTCTATGCTTACTTTTGGACGTTCGGGCGAGAGGCGCTTCGTCCGCCCGAACGGGCCGGGTGGCTGCTGACGGCCGCTGTGCTGCTATTGGCTTTGACGTACGGGCTGTTCGACAATCCGGTATTTTTTGTGCTTAACCTGATGGCTTTGCCTGGCCTGGTCGCTTGGCAGTTGACTTATCTGTTAAGCGATCGAAAAAGAAGCTGGCACGATCCGATGCTGATCGCCGATGCGATCGGACACGTAATCAAGCAGACTCTGCTGCATGTTCCGGACTTGCTGGCCGTTTTCCGCCGTAAGTCCGAACCTGAAGACAAGCCGACGGAAGAAGGAGATTCCGCGTTCAAGCAGGTGATGTACGGTCTGCTGATCGCCGTTCCCGTGTTGGTTATCGTTTTGATCTTATTGTTTTCGGCGGACGGGGTGCTGCGCACGATGGCGGGGGAGATCCCGACTTGGTTCGCGAATCTTACCCTCGGGGACGGGGCTGCAAGGCTGATCTGGTCTGTCGTGATCGGCGCGTTCTTTTTCGCTTATCTGGCGGGATTTCGCTCTCCCCGTCGGAAGCCGCCCGTGCAGGGACCCGCGATGGCCAATTTGATCGAAGCTCCGGCCAAATTCCAGACGCTGGTTACGGTTACGCTGATGATTACATTGAATATCGTCTACGTGCTGTTCGTCGCTTTTCAATTCTCGTATCTGTTCGGAGCGTGGCAAGGCGTGCTGCCGGAATCGGCTTCTTATGCGGAGTATGCGCGAAGCGGCTTCGGAGAGCTGATCGGGGTCACGTTCATCAACTTTGCCCTGCTGCTGATCGGCATGTACGCGACTCATCCCGGCGAAGGCAAGATGCGTAAAGTGCTGAACGGGTTGTTGGTACTGCTCGTATTTTGTTCGGCGGCGATGCTGGGATCGGCTTTTTCCCGCCTGTTGATGTATGAAGAAGCCTACGGATATACGCGGCTGCGGTTCCTGGTCCATGCGTTCATGATCTTTCTGTTTCTGCTGCTCATTCTGTTCGCGTTGTGCATTCGATTCCGGCGGTTGCCGCTGGGACGATGGATGGTGGCGCTGGCGGTCTGTGCGTATCTGGCCGTGAATTACTCTTTGATGGATCGGATGATTGCTTTGCTGAATCTGCAGAGGGAAGAGGCCTCGGCGGATCTGGATTATCTGATGGGTTTGTCCTCAGACGCTGTACCCGTCTTGGTTGAATACAGCTCCCGAGAAGGCGGAGAGGCGTTCGATTCGCTGCTTCGGGAAAAGGCCGTGCAGGAGCTGACGGAACGTCCTGCATGGCAGTCCTGGAATGTGTCGGACTGGCGAGCGCGCGACTTATTCCAGCGATATGTCGAGTAAAACATAGTGAATTTGCGGAAAAGGGCAGAAGTTCGAAGATTTTTCGAACTTCTGCCTTTTTCTTTTGAAATTTGCTGAAAAAACGGCTGAAGATATGGAACGGTGTCAACCTCTTCTGGGTAAAAAGGAGAGAGCGACCGGTTTGTTAAATAGTCTTGATCGCAAAAAAGGCTATAGACGCGCATCTTGCTTTGGATTATCCGAGAAGCCGGATCTTGTGAATCATTTAGGAGGGATTTCGTGGAGTTTTATCGTAAAAGTGGCGAAGAGGCGCTGAAAGAACTGAAGTCCCGCCCGGAAGGATTGGATTCTGGGGAAGCGAGCAGGCGACTGGAAGAGCACGGTTATAACGAGTTGAAGGAACGGGAGAAGGACCCGGTCTGGAAGCTGATTTTGGAATCGTTCAAAGATCCGATGGTCATCGTGCTGCTGGCGGCGGCGATCGTGCAGCTGGCGCTGGGCGAGATTATCGAATCGATTATCATCTTCGCCGTATTGGTCATGAATTCGATCATCGGCGTCGTGCAGACCAAGAAAGCGGAGAACTCCCTGGACGCATTGAAGCAGATGTCCGCCCCGTCGGCGAAGGTCAAGCGCGGAGGACGCGTGGAGACCGTCGAAGCCAGGGAAGTCGTGCCCGGCGATATCGTGCTGTTGGAGGCCGGAGATTATGTGCCTGCCGACGGGCGTCTGTTGGAAAGCAGCTCGCTCAAGACGGATGAAGGCATGCTCACGGGCGAATCGGAGCCTGCCGAGAAGCATATCGAGACCATCGACGAAGAGTCCGGCGTCGGCGATCGGCGCAATATGGCGTTCAGCGGCGCATTGGTGGTCTACGGACGCGCCACGATGGTGATTACCGGAACCGGAGCCAACTCGGAGATCGGCAAAATCGCCGGATTGCTGGAAAGCGCGGAAGCCAAGCAGACGCCGCTACAACGCAAGTTGGAAAGTTTCAGCAAAAAGCTGGGCGTGTTCATTCTGATTCTGTGTATCGTCATCTTCGGCGTTGAAGCGGGACGCGAATGGTTCTCCGGCGATACGAACGATATGACGGGCGCGATCCTCAATTCGTTCATGTTCGCGGTTGCCGTTGCGGTCGCCGCGATTCCCGAGGCACTGTCCTCGATCGTGACCATCGTATTGGCTGTCGGAACGAACAAGATGGCCAAGCGTCATGCGATCATACGGAGGCTGCCCGCGGTCGAGACCTTGGGATCGACTAGCGTCATCTGTACCGATAAGACGGGTACGCTGACGCAAAACAAGATGACCGTCGTCGACGATTACGTGCCGGAAGGACGGGACGAACAAATCCCTGACGATCCGGGTCAATGGACGGATTCCGAACAGTGGCTGATGCGCATCGCGGTGCTGTGCAACGATTCGCGCATCAACGAAGACGGACAGGAGATCGGCGATCCGACCGAAACGGCGCTGCTTGCCTACAGTTCCAAAAAGAACCGCAACCATGAAGAAGTGCGCAGCGAGTTCGGCCGCGAAGGCGAGATTCCGTTTGACTCCGACCGCAAGCTGATGTCGACGGTACATACGATCGACGGACGCCGTTTGCTGCTCGTAAAAGGCGGACCGGACGTATTGCTTGACCGCTGCGCGCAGATTCGGATCGGCGAGCGGGAAGAGAAGTTCACCGACGAATGGCTGCGCAAGATTCAAGCCAAAAACGAAGACTTCTCCGACCGCGCGCTGCGGGTGCTGGCGTTCGGTTACAAAGAAATCGCGGACGGCGTGACCGTGGACGAGAGCGACGAGAACGATCTGGTCTTCGTCGGCCTGACCGCCATGATCGATCCGCCGCGCGACGCGGTATACGGCGCGATCAAAGAAGCGATCAGCGCGGGGATCCGTCCGGTCATGATCACGGGCGACCATAAGACGACGGCGCAAGCGATCGGACGCGACATCGGCTTGATGACGGAAGGCGACGAAGCGTTGACGGGCCGTGAGCTGGATGCTTTGTCGGACAGCGAGCTGGACAACCGTTTGGAACATATCGCAGTCTATGCACGGGTATCGCCGGAGAACAAAATCCGGATCGTGCGCGCCTGGCAGAAAAAAGGCCGCATCACCGCGATGACCGGCGACGGCGTCAACGATGCTCCGGCGCTCAAGCAGGCGGATATCGGCGTCGCGATGGGCAGCGGTACCGACGTGGCCAAAAACTCCGCGGCGATGGTGCTGACGGACGATAACTTTGTTTCGATCGTCAGCGCGGTCGAAGTCGGCCGGACCGTCTTCGATAACATCAAAAAGTCGATCGCCTATTTGTTTTCGGGCAACCTGGGCGCGATCATCGCGATCCTGTTCGCCCTCGTGTTCGACTGGATCAATCCGTTCACGGCACTGCAATTGCTGTTCATCAACCTGCTCAACGATTCGCTGCCGGCGATCGCCTTGGGGATGGAAAAAGCCGAACCGGACGTCATGCAGCGCAAGCCGCGGGATATCAAGGAAGGCATCTTCGCGGGCGGTACGCTGCAAACGGTCATTATCCGCGGCGTGCTGATCGGTATCGCGGTTATCGTGTCGCAGTATATCGGACTTCAGCAGTCGCCGGAATTGAGCGTGGCGATGGCGTTCACGACGCTGATTCTGGCTCGTACGCTTCAGACCTTCGCCGCCCGTTCGCAGACGCAGACGGCATTCGGCGCAGGATTCTTTTCCAATAAATACGTGTTGGGCGCGGTACTGTTCTGCTTCGTCCTTTACGCGGTAACGCTGCTTCCGGGCGTGCGCGATATCTTCTCGATCCCGGCCGAATTCGGCGTGAACGACTGGCTGATCGCTTCGGCATTGGCTCTGGGCGCCGTTATTCTGATGGAGATCATCAAAGTGATTCGGGTGCGTATCGAGCGCAGTCGCAGCCGGGCATAATCATTGCGGCATATTGAATAGGATTGAAAAGAAACGTTTCGCTGTTCTCGGCGCTTTTTTATACAGTTGCCGCAGCTGCGAGACGTTTCTTTTTTTGACGCATTATTTCTCTGCAAAGGTTGCGAAACGTAGCGATTACGGTTATATTTGTGGATGTGAGAATCATTATCAATATAAAAGATCACAAACGGGGGCTACATATTCATGAAAAAGAAAACATTCAAAAGCTTGGCTTTTACTATAGTCGGCGGTTTGGCCTTGGTGGTTAGCGCATGTTCGAACAATGCAACGACCGATACGGCAGCGACGACGGAAACACCGACCGAGCAGGCGGCAACCGACACGACGACCGATACGACAACCGCCGACACGACGACGGAAGAAGCAGCCGCTCCGACCGAAGACCGCGTGCTGACCGATTCCATGGGCAACGAAGTGACGATTCCGGCCGAGCCGAAAGCGATCATCGCTTCGTACCTGGAAGACAATCTGGTCGCGCTCGGCGTGAAGCCTGTGGCGCAATGGATGATCAAAGGGAATTCCTATCAAGATTATCTGCAAGATTCGTTGTCCGGCGTTCCCGGCATTCCGTCGGATCTTCCGCTGGAAGTGGTCGCGAGCTATTCGCCGGACCTGATCCTGATGGATAGCGCGGAGATGGTAGCAGGAGACAAATACAAACAGTATTCCGCGATCGCGCCGACTTATGTCGTAGGTAACGCGCAAAACAATTCCTGGAGAGACGAATTGTTGACGGTAGGCGAAGTTTTGGGCAAAAAAGACGAAGCCCAAAAAGTGCTGGACGACTACGAAGCCAAAGCCGCAGACGCGAAAACGAAGCTGGACGAAGCAACGGGCGGCGCGAAAAAAGCGGCTGCGTTATGGGTGCTGGACAGCGACGTGTACGTGGTTAACCAAAACCTGTCGAGCGGAGACGTGATCTACAACGATCTGGGCATGACGGTACCGGATGTTGTCAAGCAATCTTCCGAAGCAAGCGAAGCGAACTGGAGCAGCCTGTCGTTGGAACTGCTGGCCGATATGGATGCGGATTACATCTTCCTCGTGAACGGCAGTGGCAAGACCAAGGACCAGATCCTGACCGATCCGGTATGGCAGAACATTCCGGCTGTCAAAGAAGGCCAAGTGTACGAGTTTACGGGTGAAAAAAGCTGGCTCTACACAGGCGCCGTGGCCAACGGTGAAATGATCGACGACGTACTGAGCAGCGTGGTAGGCGCCCAGTAAGCCGAAGATCAGCGCGGAAAAGCGTCATTTCGTGCATAACGCCAGGACCTTGTCAACGTTAAAGGCAAGGTTACCTCTGATTAAGAGTTGATAAGGTACCAGGACCGAGTGATCGTCCGATAGCCAAAAGGCCGCGTCCTGAGACACGGCCTTTTGGCGTTTTTGCAAAAGTTAACGGCGACCCGAAACGAAGCGAATTCATACTGAATTTCAGATTGTCGGGTACCTTATTCGTTTTCGCTCACGATTCGGTTCAATACATCCTGAACGGTCACGCCGTCGAAGTAATCCAGGTAGCGACGCTCAGCTTCGTCAAAGTAGTGGTCCATAGCGTCAGAGATGCCCGATGCAATCTTGCAGTCGCTGTCCGAGCTTCCGGTGCCTTTCTTGGGGCGGAGCCCGCCGCAGCATGCCGCCCGATAGACATCGGCCAGACGGATCACGGCAGGCTCGACCTTAAGAAAGTAGCCGCCGCCTACGCCTTCGCGCGTGCCGACCCAACCTTTTTCGCGCAGGCATCCCATCGCTTTGCGGACGCGTGCGGGGTTGGTCCCGACATTTTCGGCAAGTTCTTCGCTGTTAGCCGTTTTCGAGAGGGAGTTGGCTAAGTAGACAAGCAGGTGCACGGCTGTAGGAAATTCGCTATTCATTGTTTATCCCTCCGCAACTTGACTTAATATAAGGATAAGTTCTAAAAGGCCTTACGCGGGGAGTAACCTTGCACACCATAGAGTAAGTAAAGCGACATCGGTTTCACCTTTGTTGACCTTTCGAACTGTATGATTTATAATTACAGTTATAGTCCAAGTATAATTCTTTTAGGCGAATCAGGCAAACAACAAACTTCTAAACGGGGAAGAGAGAGGTGTATCAAAATGAGTAAATGGACGACGGGAGATTGGGTTCAAGCATACACCGACGACGGCGCTCTGGTACACGGCTATCTGATTGCCGCGAGCGCGCCGATCCAGACGGCTTTGCTGCAAGTGACCCATAGCGACAACCGGGAGCTGATGGGCAAAGAAATTGCCGTATCGGATCGCGGAATGAAGAAGTTGTCGGAAAGTCCGCGCAAAAGCGAGCAGGAGATTCGCAGCCTGATCGACTTGGCTCTGCAAATTCGGGACGAGGCTTGGTTTATGGAGCTGACGAACGAACTGCGCAGCGGTCCGAAGCGGGCCAGACGACGGAGCGACGGACAAGGCTATCAGCCGGTCAATCGTTTGGGATCTCCGGACGTTCGTTAAGGCGGGGTACCTCATTTTAGAGTTGCGAATTCAGCTTGAACATTATAGATTAGGGTCAGACGCATAAAGCGGGATCGTCTTCGGACGGTGGCCGCTTTTTTTGCGATTTCAGGATAGCGGAAACGGAGGCGCCACCATGATCATTCGAAAAATAGCCGCCGGCCTGCTTGCTGCAGCTTTAATCCTAACTTCCGGGAAAACGCCCGGTCTCGCCGATTCGAACAACGCAGACGAGGGTCCGATTGTCCTCGGTTACTATACGGATCAATCGGACGCTTCGCTGGAGCGGTATCATAACCGCTTCAATCTGCTGGCGACCGATACGCTGAATACGGATGCGCAAGGGAATCTGGTCGGTTTCATTCCGGAAAAAGCACTGGATGCCGCAGACCGATACGGAATCGATGCCTACGCACTCGTGTCCAACTATGGGGAAAACGGCTGGGACGGAGATATCGCGCATGACGTGCTCCATAAGCCTGCCGCGAAAATTCGTTTGATTCGCAATATGCTGGATACGTTACGCGACAACGATTACGTCGGCATCAACATCGACTTCGAAGAAGTTCGGCCGGAGGATCGGGAAGCGTTAAGCCGGTTTGTGCGCGATACGGCGAGAGAGATGCGCAAGTTCGGAAAAAAGACGATGGTGTCCGTGCCCGCGAAAACCGAGGATGACCCCGAAAACGGTTGGTCCGGCGCGTTTGACTACAAGGCGATCGGCAGTCACGCGGACTTGGTGCAGGTCATGACGTATGACGAACACGGCATTTGGGGCGAACCCGGCTCCGCGGCAGGCTTGAGCTGGATCGACGCTTCGCTGAAATTTGCCGTAACCGAGGTCGATCCTTCCAAGCTGCTCGCAGGCCTCCCGGCTTACGGCAATGATTGGAACCTGTCCGACCCGACGGATCAAAGCGGAGGAATGACGGCATGGACAGAGGTTCGCACGCTGATTCGAGAATTGAACAAGGCCGGAACGCGAGACGCCGAGTCTAAGTCCATGATGCTCCGCTACACGGCCGACGACGGTGATCAGCATGCGCTGTGGTACGAAGACGAATATAGTATCAAGCTCAAAGCGCGATTAGTCGAAAAATACGGTTTGGCCGGAATTTCGGTCTATGCGCTCGGCATGGAGGATCAGAGTTTTTGGACGGCGTTGCAGGCAGGTTTGAAATAGGCTGAGACGTACGCTGCCGCGTTCGATCGCATAGGTCATGCCGTCCATGCGCGGGTCGAATGTTCATCGGATTTAAAATACGAAAAAATCGCTTGTTTATCTTCTCTTTATCTTCTTATTTTATCTTTTAAAATGAAATCAAGAAGAGCGATCGGCTCAAGTCGGTCCAAAAGGAGGAGTTAACATGCAAAAGGAAAATAGCGGGGATATGATCCGCATTCGGGTATTGCCGGAAGAAGCGACGGAGATTGCGGAATGGGCGGGGCTGATGCTGAGCGAATTGGTCGCAGATGAAGTGTCCGGGAACGGCGCTCCGGTTACGCTGAGGGACCCGGAACGGGCTGCGGAATTACTGGAGCTGTTGATGTTATGCGCAGAAGAAGGAGCAGATGCTTCGCTAGCCTTGGAGCCGGCCGTATCGGTTCTCGGAGCGATCCCGACGGAGACATTCGAAGCCGAGCCGACGAATCAGCATGCTTTTGCCGCTGCTCCTCCTTATGCAGACTGGCATCCGTATTACAGCAGCGGCGCGCCGAACTTCATGGACGAGGAAAAAGACGACTTGCCTGCTTATCGCACGGCTGAAGAACGCGACGAGGTGCTGATGGCTGTTCGTTTCGGAGCTTCCGCTTTAATCGATTTGGCGCGGAGTCACGGAGTGGATGTGCCTGCATCCAAGTCGTTGTTGAAATAAAAACAGGCTCTCTCCGCAAATGCGGGAACGAAGAGGCCTGCTTGTTTGTTGCCGATATGTATGCGTTTGACGGACGAACGTCCCTGAAGCCCGAGTTAGGCGATATGACGGTCGATCAGATCGTCGATCTTGTTGATTTTGACTTCGGTTTGACGAAGCGAGCGCAAGCCCAGAAGACCCATGATCAAGAACTGCGTCAAATTGATTACGGTGTTGAATAGCGTAGAAAGCCCTAGCGGCCAAGTACTGTACGAAGAACTAAGCGTGATCAACGAGCTGATTACCCCGGTAAGCAGCGGCGAGATCAGTCCCAACAAAGCGAAAACGATAGCGATGGCTGAAGCCTTGACGGCACTTCTTTTCAACCAAGCGTTATCTTCCTTAAGGAGTACGTAACCTGCGACAACGATCAAAGCCAGAAGGCTGACCATCCCCAAAAAATACATCCCCGCAGCCAGCAAACCTACCGAAATTCCTAATTTTGATTTTTCCATATGTATGTCATCCCCTCCGATGAAAATAGCACCTGACTCTAATGACCGCTCCCGAACGGACTTTAAGCTTGGTTGCTTGTATTCATTATAAGGTAAATTGGTTCTAAAGACTTTTATTTACCTGTTTTTACCTCAAAATGAATCGTATTGCCTGGTTTTTTATCGGAACAAAAATACCGCCTTCCGCATTCGTTGTGAATGTCGGAGGCGGTATGGGTTTGGATGTTACGCTGCACCGGCTTTGTTTTTGCCGTAGGTGCTGCCGATGACATCGCCGGTTTTGTTTTTGCGGCCCCAGACGTTGGCTCTGAGGTAAGGGATGACCCAACGGTCCAGACCGATCTTGCCGGCGTTGAGAGCCGCGACCACGATCAGGATTTCGGCGATAATCAGGTAAGGGTTCGTGCTAACCGTTCCCGAGAAGAGGAAGGCGAAATTCATGACCATGCCCATCAGAGCGGCGAAGGTAGTGAAGGTACCGAGGATCAGCCCCAGGCCGACGGCGAATTCGCCGATCGGAACCAGTACGTTGAACAGTCCGACGTTCGGGATGGCGAAGTGTTCGAGGAAGCTTGCCCACATCGGCTGCACCGCCGGGTGGTCGCCAGCTGCTTGAGCCAGCGCGCCGTTGAGGAAGCCCGAAGCGTCGAAGCCGCCGCCGGTCAACTTGCCCCATCCGCCTTCGATCCATTTAAGTCCGATAAAGATGCGAAGCGCGGTCAGTAACCACATTGCCACTTTGTTATTTCTCAGCCAGTTGTTCATTTTTGCCACTCTCCTAGAGTTTTATTTGGTCGCTTTTAGCAGCGGCTCTTTTGTTTTTGGTAAGTGATCTCTTCCATGGCTTTATCATAAATTAAATCTAAAATTTTAAATGTGATTTATATCACAAAGTATAGATTAAATTTAAAATAATTTTGTTTGGAGACAAAAAGGCCCTTTCCGTAAGGAAAGGGGTTAGGTTTTCGAGAAAGTTGCTTGTGCGCGGGGAAGCGAAAAGACTCCGAGAAAAATTGCCAGCATAGGCTTCCGAAGTGCATTTCTTCGAAATGCTTCAGGTCGCGTGTTGAAATCGGGAAAAAGGATTGAAGTTTTATTTGTATTTTCCCGATTTCAAAGGCGAACATTTCATTCCTACACTGAATTTTTCTCTCCGTCTTTTCGCTTCCAGGCACGGTGAACGTTCTCGGCACCTAACCTGTTTTCCATAAGGAAAAGGGCTTTTTGTTTTTCTTGTAGTAGGGAAGAGCTTCGGCTTACGCCTGATTGCGCAGGGAGCTGAGGATCATATCGATGAAGCGCTTCGAGATGCTCTGGCGAGGGGCATCGATGAAGGTCGTCGTAGGCGCTTGTTCATGAGTATGGAGAGGTTCGGATTCGGCGGAGGTGCTCGGGACGCCAGACTCCTGATTGATTCCGCGCGAGAGACTGAGCTTTTGCAGCAATCCCATCATGGCGGTGAAGACGAATTCTCCGGTTTCGTACAGGTGCAGATCCGTTCGCAGAGAACCGTCGCGGATACCGGCTTCAAGCGCGGCGTTCAGGAAGTGATGTTCTTTTTTGGATCGGATAAAAGTCTCGTATCGGTCCAGCAGCTTCTGCTCGGGCGGGTAAGCGTCGTAATGGAGGTCGAATAGCAGAATGAACTTCATCGAGGCTTTGTTTTCGGCTGCGTACACGCTCCAGGCTTCAAGCATTTGGCGTAGCCGCGAAGCGCCGTTTGCCTGTGGGTTGTCCATGGTCTGAACGAATTCGGACATATGTTCCAGTACGCGCATTTGAACGGCGAATACGAGATCTTCAATCGATTCGAAATGCTTATAGTACGTCACGCGGCTTACGCCTGCGCGTTCGCAGACGTCTTTGACCGATATGCCCGGAAAGCCGTGCTGCAAAAACAGCTCCCGTCCGGCGTCGATCAGATCTTCACGATTTTGGTGTTTGCGATGCTGGTGCCAAGTCTCGCTCATGGGCAATCTCCCGTTCTTGTGCCGACCGCATGCTGCGCCCCATCGTCAGGGCAAGCGCGGCCAGCAGAATAAAAGCTCCCAAAATATAAGGCAAATTCAGTTGGACGTCAAACAGCCATCCGGCGAACAACGGACCGATCATGCTGCCCAGGCTCATATAGGTGGTATTCAGTCCGGCCGCATAGCCTTGGCGGTCTCCGGCAGCATTGGCGATCAATGTACCTGTCGTCGGGCGCAGGAACGAATTGAACGCGAAGAATAATGCCGAGACGGCCAGCAGATAGATCAGGTTGAACTTGACGAGCATGAGCAGCAGGGCAATGGCGGTCATGACCAGCGAGATTCGGATCAGTTTCATTTCGCCGAAGCGACGGACCATGCGATCCAGCAGCCAGACCTGGCAGACGATCCCGATGACCGCTCCCAGCGTAATGACGACCGAGATGCTGCGGGCGTCGAAGCCGTACTTTTGCTCGACGAACAGCGCGTAAACCGTCTCATAGTTGACCAGTCCGAACGTCATGACCAGCACGAGCAGCAGATACCGGAAGTAAGGCGTGCGGAACGAGTCGGTCATTTGACGGATAAAAGGTTCGCGTTTGCGGCGCCCGGCTGCTTGTCGATGTTCCGGGGTCAGCGTCTCGCGCAGCAGCAGCGACAGCAACGTCGCCAACAGCCCGAGTCCGGCGGCGCAATAGTAAGGCATGCGGATGCCGAACTCGGCAATCAGCCCGCCCAGGCCGGGGCCGAGTACCATCCCGAGATTCATCGACGCGCCGAGATATCCCATGCCTTTGGCCCGGGTCTCGGTCGTGGTGCTGTCGGCAACGTATGCCATGACCGAAGGCACCATCAGGCCCAGCCCCATGCCTCCGATGAAGCGGGCGATATAAAGGAGGGTCAGCGTATGTCCGATGGCGAATAAATAATCCGAGATGACCGTCAGGAACAATCCGGCGATGATCAGCTTTTTCCGGCCGAAGCGATCCGATAATTGCCCGCCGATGGGCGAGAACAGAAATTGCGCAGCGCCGAAAGCCGCCACGAGATAACCGGCAGCCGTTCCGGCGGCGCCGAACTGCTTCAGGTAATCGGGCAGAATAGGGATAACCATCCCTTGCCCCAGCAGCGCGATGAACAAGTTGAGCATCAACACGAACATGGGAAGTCCGATTTTGTTTGACGGTTGAGGCGAAAGGGTGGAAGAAGACATGGGACAAGCTCCTTTTATATGGTTTACAGTGTGTAACTCTTATGAACTTGATTAGCATACTCCTTTTTACCGGAGAAGTAAATGTCATCAATTTCCCGATTTTTAGTGAAAAATATGACAAAAAGGGTAACAGGAAGTATACCTATTTACGGAGCAATCTCGATATAGTAGATGCATCACCCAGCTTTTTGAAAAAAAGAGACGCGGGAGGCTGCCAGGATGAACGAATTCAAAACACGGCTCCTTACTATTGAACAGAACCAGCGGAATTTGCTTCGCGAAACGCAGGAACTGCTCAAAGAGTACGAATCGAGCGATTTGATCCACGAGAACGAAAGGCTTCGCCGCGAAACCGAGGAAGACAGGCGCAAGCTGAACGAACTTCGGCAGGAATCCGCAAAGTTGAAAAAAGAAAACGCGGATCTGCGGGTATCGCTCAGCGAACAGATTTTGGATGAGAAGTTGAATATTTTGCGGTTGTCGAACCGCAAGCTGGAAACCTATTTTGCCGGAGAAGATTCTTTGCGCAAAAACCGTCTGCGGCAGTTCGAAGAAACGACGCGCGAGCGGATACATAAGATGATGCAGGCTTCGCGCAGGCTGACCGACGGCGAGCAGCAGGAGTTCCGCGCCAGATTGGACGATCTTTCCCTTCATTTGGAGCGCAGTCTGGAACACCAGCGAAGAATGCAGGAAGAAGCGAACCGGCGCACGTTGGGCCCGCTGAACGAAGAATACAACCGGATGACGGACGAAGGGGTCGACGAAGCGACGATTCAGCGCCGCATCCGTCAGAATCGACTCGAAATGAAGATCGGATTGAACTGGATCAACAAACTGGCGATTCTGCTGATTCTGATCGCGGTAGGATTGGCGTTCAGCTACGGGTACTCCAACTGGTTCAACGATTATGCGCGCGGCATCGCGTTCTTCGCGTTCGGTGCGCTGCTGCTCGGAGCCGGAGAATTCCTGTATCGGAAAAACCGCCGGACCTTCGCGCTCGGGCTGCTCGGGGGCGGGACGGCGGTACTGTACGGATCGATATTCTACAGTTATTTTTTACTCGGCATCATCGGGATGTTCGTGGCGTTGGGACTCTCCGTGCTGGTCACGCTAACCACTGTCCTTCTTGCCTTGCGCTATGATTCGAAAACGATCGGCGCGCTCGGACTGGTCGGCGGCTATCTGCCTCTGCTGTCCTACGGGTTGGCTGAAGGGCTGACAGGAACTGCCGCATACGCGGCGATGGTCTATCTGCTCCTGCTCAATCTGCTGCTGCTTCTGGTGTCGCTGCACAAACGCTGGACGGCGGTCGCTTATATCAGCTTTATTTTGAATACCCCTGCCATGCTGCTGCTCGTCTGGTTGGCAGACAGCCGTTGGATCGGCGCAGGCTACGCGTTCGTCACGTTCCTGATGTACCTCGGCTCGACGCTGGCCTATCCGCTGCGCTTCAAGCAAAAACTGGCGGAATGGGATGTCGTCTTGCTCGGCGTCAATACGTTCGTCGGCTGCGGCATCATGTATGCGCTGCTCGAATCGTCGGGCGCGATCGAGTTCCGGGGACTGCTCGCTTTGCTGTTCGGCCTGCTGTACGTGGGGCTCGGGCGGCTAGCGGAGAAGTTCGTGCCCGAGGAAAAGAATACCCGTCTGCTGTTCTACGTTACCGCACTGGTCTTTGCAATTCTGATCGTACCGTTCCAGCTTCAGTGGGAGTGGGCGGCGCTGGGCTGGTTGGCCGAAGCTCTGGTGCTCTGCATCTACGGAAGCCGCGCCGGTTCGAAAATGCTGGAAAGAGCCGGCTGGGCGGTCTTGCTGCTCTGCATGCTCGCCTTCGTGCTGGTTGATCTGCCGCAGCACGGCCTGAGCCTTCTGATGGCGGCAAGCGAGAATTCCGGCGTCTTCATGATCAAATACACGCTCATTACGTTGGGAACGCTCGGCCTGTCGTTGTTCTACGTCTGGGAATGGCGGAAGAACGGCAAAGCGGAAGGCGGTGCGTCTGCCGTATCCGACGGTCATGCGCCGCGCGGAAGCTATTCGTCCGAAGAACGCCATCTGCTCATGTTCATCCGGTATGCGGCGATTCTGAACACCTGGTTCTACGGGCTGTATGAAGCCTTTTACGTCTACGATCTACTGCGTTCGTCTTCGGACGCGCATTACTTATTCTATAAAGCGCTGCTGGCGGCAGGCGTCACGGCTCTGCTGTCGCTGGGCATCTCCCGTTTGCCGCTGATCCAGGATCGGATTACGAGAGTGTACGCGCAAATTCAGTACGGCGTAAGCTGCTTTATCGGGATTGCGCTCATGCTGACGGTTCCGGTGCTGCATCGAGATTGGAGCCTGAACGGAGCAGCCGACTATATCGCTTTGTTGGTGCTGTTGGCGGTGAACGTCCTGATTTTCTGGAGCGTCAGTCAACGCTTGCAGCATGCGGTGCGACGTTATCCCGAAAACGGAGAATGGTATCCGGTCGGGATCGCGGTCTATGGTCTGATCATGCTTAGCGCGTTGCTCGGCGTGCAGCTGCACGTGGAAAACGCGGGTATGGTCTACAGTCTGGCGTATCTGCTCGTGGCGCTGGCGTGTATCGTCTACGGGTTCCGCCGTCGCTATGTGTACATCCGGCGCATGGGCCTTGCGCTCACCCTGCTGTGTACGGCCAAGCTGCTGGTCTTCGACCTCGGGCTTAACAGTACGGGCAGCCGCATCATCGCGTTTTTCGCTGCCGGATTTATCTTGCTGGGCATCTCGTATATGTACCAGCGCGTATCGAACCGTCTGGAAGAGGAGGCGGCAGGGAAGGAGAATGAAGATGCGGAAGCGGAGAATTAATCGAAGCCGGGGCGGGCCGGGAAAAGTCGGGAGCCTGCGTATGAAAAAAGGACTGGCTGCCGCAAGCGCGATGCTTGTCCTGCTGGCGACGCTTGCGCTGCCGGGAACGCCTGACTTCGGAGGAACGGCTTCTGCGGCGAATGCGGATACAAGCAGCGTAAAAGCTGCGACCGCGATAGCATCGACCATGCAGGCCAGACCCGCCGAAAACAACGCGGAAGCGTCGGACAGCTGGGCATTCGCCAAAGAAATTCAAGTCGCGCAAGGCGCGCAATATCAGGCGCTGTTCTTGGACCCTGACATTTACGGAAGGGCTGAAGAGAATTTAGGCGATGTGCGTATCGTCAATGCGTCGGGGCAATTCATGCCTTACTATACGGATTCCGGCGAGGAAGGCGAGCGTGGATTGGATCGCGAATACCCGCTGGAGCTGATCGATCGCGCAGACGGGAAAAAAGAAATCCGGTTTGACTTTCGCGTCGTTCAGGCAGCGGAGAACGAAGACGTTCGCGGCAGTCGGTTAACGTTCTCGCTGCCGCAGGCTTCGTTTCTCAAAAAAGTCAGCTTGGACGGCAGCTACGACGGACAACGTTGGGAAGCCGTGACCACGGGCGAGCTGTATTCGACGGGCGAAGGCGCGTTCCGCAATGTCATTGAATTGAACGAGCCGGCCAAATACGGGTATTATCGGGTGAAGGTGCCGAACGGACCGGAGCCGTTCGATCTGGAAGGCATGGCGCTGATCGACGTGGGAACCGCCGTGAGCGGGGAAGACTTCCGTCGGACGAAGGAGATTCCTTTCAATGTGGAGTCCTCGTCGGGCATGTCGGAAGTCGTGATGTACAACGCGGACAAGCTCCGGATCGATCGGATCAAGCTGAACGCCGCCGCTTCGGACGGTTCCAGCGGATTCAGCCGCGCATTCTACGTGAACCGGGAAAAAGGAACCGGAGCCAACACCCGGATTTTATCGCCCGGCCGACTCAATCGGCTTGAGCTTGCAGGATCGACGGTCGACGATACGGAAATACGGTTGGCCGATCCGATCCGCAACGAAAAGCCGATGGTCGTGATCAACAACGGCGAAAATCCGCCGTTGGACATCGCTTCGATCGAGATCGGATACCGGGTCGACCGATTGGTATTCGAAGATACGGGAACAGGTCCTTACCGTCTGGTTTATGGCGCGGAAAGACAAGAGACGCCCCAATACGACATCTCGGCTTTCCGCACACAGATCGAACAATCCGGCCCGGGCGAAGCGACGCTCGGCAAGGAAAACGCGTCGCAGTTCGTGCCGCCTGCCGCAGAGGAAGCTTCGGGAGCCTATGATGGCGAAGGTCCTCAAATCGGCGCGAGCGCCTCGCTTCAGATCACGTTCAACTTGATCCTGGTTGCGGTAGCGTTGGTGTTGATCGTGTTTTTGGGAAGGAAGTTGAAGAAGAAGTGAAGTTTTTTTCGGAAGAGGATTACCGTAAGACGCAAATCAGCGGCATGTTGGCATTCCCGCTGAGCCGCGAAGGTTGGGACGAATATTTGGAATTTATGCGCGGGATCGAGGTCGACTACGAAGAGCAGGCCAAAGCAAGTCTTGAACGCAACCGAGAGAGCCTGCTGGCCTTGCTGCCTTCAAGCCTGCATCCTTATATTCACAATGGAACGATCAACCGCCCGTATACGCCGCCGGATTTGGCACAGCTGATTGCGGACTGGAATCAAGAGCTGCTGGATCGCAATCGTGAACAGGGGCGGAAGTGGAGAGAAGCTTACGAGTCGATCAAAGACCGGCTTCCGTCCGGCGCCGTCGAACTGAGCATCGAGGCGGAGGATTTGAGATTGGAAAGCGTTTGAGTTTGCGGAAAATTAGATAGCGCCCGGAAGAAGAGATTTGGCCTTTGCGGGCCGAATCTCTTTTTATATGCCCAAGTGGTTGCAGAACTAAGAATCGGGATGAAGGATGAAGCGTAAGGTCAAACTGCGGTAAGATAGATGCAAAGATACGGAGGAGGAGAAAAAGATGACCGATCAAACCCAAAATACCCTGGAATCATCGAAAGAAGCAATCAAAACCCAACTGCTGAACGCCTACAAATTTCGCCATGCGGTAAAAGATTTCGATCCGGAACGTAAAGTGACGAAGGGGGACTTCGACTTTATTCTGGAAGCGGGCCGTCTGTCGCCAAGCTCGTACGGCTTCGAGCCGTGGAAATTCGTCGTCGTGCAAAGTCCTGAGCTGCGTGACAAGATTGCCGTACATGCAGGCGGCGCGCGCCGCCAATTGGCATCCGCCAGTCACGCGATTCTCGTTTTGGCGCGGCTTCCGCACGAAATGGTCGCGGACTCCGAATACATCTCGCATATGCTCAGCGACGTGCAGCGTCTGCCGGAAGAAATCGCGAAGATGAAGCGAAGCACGTATGACTCGTTTCTGCGTACTGGCTTCGCGCTGCAAGACAACGAACGCGCGATGTTCGAATGGGCTTGCCGCCAGACGTATCTGGCGCTCGGCAATATGATGACGGCTGCGGCGATGCTCCAGATCGATTCTTGTCCGATGGAAGGCTTCGTGAAGCATGAAGTGGAGCGCGTATTGGCCGAGGAGGGCCTGATGGACGACAGCCGCTTCGGCCTGGCTTGCATGGCGGCCTTCGGCTACCGGGCAGGCGATTCGCCGACGCCGAAAACCAGACAGCGGACGGATGAAGTGGTGGAGTGGCGATAATTCGTCAGACGCTAACGGAACGCGATGATGCTCAGAGCTATACGTTCCGTTAGCGGTTCGGTTCAAGTCTATTGAAAGGCTTCGCTTACAACAGTAGAGATAAGGGAGGAGGCCGATAGCGGCATCCTCCCTTATTTTTGCACGATTCGATACAGCTTCGATTACGTGATTCCGCCGGCTTCGCGACGGGCGAAGCTACAACAATCCCTCGATCGTGCCGTCCGTCTCCAACCGCATCCGCGAAGCCGCCGGAACCTTCGGGAGGCCCGGCATGGTCATCGCATTGCCTGTCTCGACGACCACGAAGCCGGCGCCGGCGGATAGCGATACGCGCGACACGCTGACGGTAAAGCCTTCCGGCGCGCCGAGCAGAGACGCCCGGTCGGAGAACGAATACGGCGTTTTCGCCATGCACACGGGCAGTTCGCCAAAGCCGCGCCGTTCAAAATCAGCCAACGCTTTCGAAGCGGCCGGCGCGTAAGAGACGTCGCTTCCGCCGTACAGCCGGGTCACGATCGTTTTGATTTTGTCTTTGAGACTCAGCGAAGCTTCGTACAACGGCGCATACCGCGAAGGCTTCTCCTCTAGGATCCGCATCAGGCTGCGGGCAAGCGCCGCGCCGCCCGCAGCGCCTTCGGCCCAAACGTCGGACAGCTCGGCCGCGACGCCGAGTTCGCGGCAGGCGTCGAAAATCAAGCGCAGCTCGCTCTCGTGATCGGCGGCAAAATGGTTGACCGCGACCAGCACCGGCACGCCGAAAGCTTGAAGATTGCGCAGATGCCGCTTCAGGTTGTCCATGCCTGCCGCCAAAGCCCGCGTATTTTCTTCGCCAAGCTCCTTCGCCGGCACGCCGCCGTTATATTTGAGCGCCTTCGCGGTCACGACCAATACGGCGGCATCCGGTCGAAGACTGGCCTGGCGGCATTTAATATCGAAAAATTTCTCTGCGCCCAGTTCGGCCCCGAAGCCCGCTTCCGTCACGACCACATCGCCCAGTTTGAGCGCCGTCTTCGTTCCGATCACGCTGCTGCATCCGTGCGCGATATTGGCGAACGGCCCGCCGTGCACGATCACCGGCGTTCCGTCCAGCGTCTGGACAAGGTTCGGCTTAATTGCGTCTTTGAGCAGGATCGCCATGCCTTCCGCCGCGTCCAGCATAGCCGCCGTAACCGCTTCGCCTTCGAACGTATAGCCGACGACCATCCGCTCCAACCGCTTTTTGAGGTCCGCGGCGTTCTCGCTCAGGCAGAGAACGGCCATGACCTCCGAAGCGGACGTGATCAGGAACCCGCTCTCCTGCGGCAGTCCGTTACCCGCCCCCAAGCCCGTCACGATGCTGCGCAGCCCGCGGTCGTTCATGTCGACGGCGCGTTTCCAGACGACCTTTTTCGGATCGAGGCGCAGCGCGTTGCCTTGGTAGATATGATTGTCGATCAGGGCCGACAACAGATTATGCGCGGACGAAATGGCATGCAGATCGCCCGTGAAATGCAGATTGATGTCTTCGGCGGGCACGATCTGCGCTTTGCCGCCGCCTGTCGCGCCGCCTTTCATGCCGAAGCACGGTCCGAGCGACGGCTCGCGCAGCGCGGCGACCGCGTTCACGTCCAGCGCCTGAAGCGCCTGCGTCAGCCCGATGGTGGTCAGCGTCTTGCCTTCGCCGGCCGGCGTCGGGTTGACCGCGGTGACCAGCACCAGCTTGCCGTTCGGACGGTGCTTCCGTTCCTCCGTCAGCGAAGGATTCAGCTTCGCCTTGTACTTGCCGTAGAGCTCCAAATGCTCTTCGTCGATGCCGGCTCTTGCGGCCACTTCAATAATCGGTTTCATGCCGTAAACGTACCCCCTGCTTTGCAATAATGCGAACAGGGGTATTATCGTCGATCGCCGCCGGGGATGCAACGGCGTACGTCACGCCTACGCAAGCCGCCGCTCGAAGGCGAATGCTCGATTTGACCTGCGGCGCGCTTGCGAAAAGACGCCCTCACCTGTTTGCGCATCAAAAAAACGGATCCCGGAATGACTTCCGGGATCCGCCTATCATTCGTTTGCGCTGTAACTGCAAGAGCTCCGTGCTTGAGCCGGAGATTGTTTTTCAACCTGCCGCCGCGCCGTCTTACTTCCCGATCCGGAACAAATCGAACCCGTCGATCTCCGCGTAGCCGTCCCCTTTGGAAAACCGGATCGTGTGCTTGCCTTTGGTCAGGCTCATTTTTTGCGTGGAAGTTCCCCAGTTGTCCCAGCCCTGGTTGGTCACGTAGAAGTCGCTCGGGGTCCCGCCGTCCACGGACAGCTTCAAGGTCGACCAGTTTCCGCCCGCCGTGCCGTTGCCCGTGCGCGCATACAGGACGTACGTCCCGTTTTTAGGCACGTCCACGTCGATCTCCACATAGCTGTCCGGCGTGTCGATATAGCCGACCTTCGCGCCGCCCGAGCTGTCCGGATGCTGCGAGACTTTCGCGGTTCCGGCCAGCCGTCCGTTTTCCGCTTCGTACCGGTCGCGCTCCGGCTCGCCGCTCGGCAGTTCGATCGGCGCGTTCGGATTCACCGGTTCGCCGAAGTTCGGCGTTTTATCCGCGTTCCACGTGAAGCGCTGCGCCCGGACTTCTCGATCCCAGCCGGAGCCCTGACGTTTGGCCGCATGGTACACGATCCAATCTTCGCGTCCGTCCGGCGATTCGGTGAAGCTGGCGTGGCCCGGTCCGTAAACGCCGTTGCCGCTTTTGAATACCTGGTCCGGCCGCTTGGTCCACGAAGCCGGATCCAGCAGGTCGGCGCTTTTTTTAGACGTCAGCAGGCCGAGCGAATAATCGTCGGTCCAGCTGCCGCTTGCGGAGTAGACGACGCTGATGTCGTTGCCTTTGGTGAGGATCTGCGGTCCTTCGTTGACGAACGGCGTATGGTTGGTTTCCCAATTATGTTCCGGACGCGCGATCTCGACTCTCGGCGAATCGATCGTCCACGGGTTGCTCATATGCGCGATGTACAGGATTTGCTGCACGTTTTCCGTGCCTTCCCAACCCGACCAGATGAAATACAGCTCGCCGCGGGCTTTCAGCACGGTGCCGTCGATCGCCCAGCGGTTGGTGGAATCGGCGATCGGCCCTTTGTCCGTCCACGTGCCTTTCGTCGGGTCGAGCGAACGGTTCTCCATCACGTACATGCGATGGTTGGCGTTGTCGCCGTCGTCTTTCGCGTAATAGATGTACCAGGCTCCGTCGATATGATGCAGCTCGGGCGCCCATACGTTGTGCCCGCCCGTTTCGATCACCGTCGTCTCGCCCGCGTCGATGCCGGTCATCGTTTTCGATTTCCACAGCGTGACGTTGTTTCCGGTCGTTTTGGTGTAATAGTAATAGCCGTCGGCGTGCCGGTACATGAACGGGTCCGCGCCGTCCTGCATGATGACGTTGTAGAAGTCGGTTTTCGTCGTCGAAGCGGCTTTTGCCGTATCGAAAGTGCCGCCGCTGAGCGTCGTGCCGAGCAGCATGAGCGCAAGCCCTCCCTTGATCCACGTTTTGCTCTTCATTTCTCCGTCTCCCCTCGAGTAGTCTTCCATAGTATCTTATCAACGCTAAAAGTAAGGTTATGCCCGCCTGAAACCCACCTAAAGCGTGTGGGTTTCAGGCGAACATCATCCTCTGATTAAGAGTTGATAAGCTACTAGATAAGCGCTTACAAAAACCTCTTCGTGCATGGTGCGGAAAAGTACGTCTTCACCGTAACGCAGCCGCAAAGCCTTGAACAGGACGGATCTTTGGAGCGACCCGTCTTATTTTTTGAAAAAAGCTTTCTTTTACGGGGGAATGGACATATTTTTAGGTGTAGACGGTATTTTGGGGAAAAGTCGAAAAGCGTCGCTTGCGCGGCATTTGGATTTACAATGGAGAAAAAGCGGGAACGGATCGGATAACGGAGAGGAGACACGCGATGCGCCGTTCGGATTTTTGGTATGGGAAAAGGACGCCGCTGTGGCTGGTGCCCGTGCTGATCGTCGGGGTGCTGCTGCTCGGGCTGTGGCTGACGGGCGAAAATGAAAGCGGATACGAAAGACCGGCCGCCGCGGAAGAAAAGGTGTCGATCGAGTTCTGGACGCCGTTCAGCGGAGGAGACAGCTCGTTCATGAACGCGCTCGTGGCGAAGTACAACGAAGAGAATCAAGACGGGGTAGCGGTGCGCATGAACAACAACAAGCTGGACGACTACTACGCGAAGCTGTCCACGGCCATCGTGACGGGCGAAGCGCCGGATATCGCGATCGTGCACGTGTCGAAGTATGCGCAGTACGTGCCCGCGGAATTCGTGTCGGTCGTCGGGGAAAAGGAAGCGGAGGAAGCGGGCGTGGACTGGGACGGCTACAATCCGAACATCCTGCGCAAAACGGTCGTGGACGGCAAACATTACGGCGTGCCGCTGGATGCCCATTTCGGCGTGCTCTACTACAACAAAAAATGGCTGGAGCAGGCGGGGTTATACGAGGACGGCATCGTCAAGATGGGACCGGGCGAAGAAGGCTTTACCGATTTTTTGAAAAAGCTTCGCGACGAAGTGCCCGAGGACGTGGCCCCGCTCGCCGTGCCGAACATCCGCATCGACTCGCTGTGGCTCTGGTGGTCGCTGTACAGCCAGATCGACGGAGGCGGCAAGCTGTATGACGAAACGGGCACGCGTGCGCAGCTGAACGAACAAGCGGCGAAGCGTTCGCTCGATTACGTCGACTCCTTGTATCGCCAAGGCTTGATTCCGCCGGACATCAACGACGCGACCAGCCAGTTCGCCCGGGGACGCGCGGCCACGCTGTTTCTCGGCGTATGGTCGATCGGCTTGTTCGAGCAGGCCGACGATCTGGACTTCGGCGTGATGCCGCTGCCGCAAATTTACGACCATCCCGCTTCGTGGGGCGACGCGCATACGCTTGCGCTGCCGGCCCGGGCGGACGCCGATCCGGCAAAAAGGCAGGCCGCGCTCAAGTTCGCGGACTGGCTGACGCAGCACGGCGACGTTTGGGCGCAAGCGGGGCATATTCCGGCGTACGAAGCGGCCGCGAATTCGCCGGAATTCCTGGCGCTGCCCCGCCGCGAAGATTACGTGAACGCGGCCGACGACGTCGCCTATTTCCCTGACCATCCCAAGCAGGGGAGGATCAACGACGAATTGGTCGCCGAGCTGGAGCGGCTGTGGTCGGGCAGTCTGACGGTCGACGGCCTGCTGAAGCGGATCGGGCCGAAAATCGACCGGATTTTGGAGGAATAGCCTATGCGGAAGATCGCGGCTTATTGGAGAGACCGATACTGGAAAGACCGGGGCCTCGCGTTCAAGCTGATCTGGATCAATCTGGTGCTCATTGCCGTGCCGCTGCTGCTGTCCTCGCTGCTGAGCGGGATCGGGTACTCCAAGTCCACGCAGCGCAACGTAGGCACGTACCAAGCGGATGCCGTGCGGGAATTCAGCGCCAATCTGGACATCTATATGAACGAGCTGGCGCTGCTCACGACGCTGCCTTACCAGACGCCGGATCTGCTCGATTACCTGGAACGCCGGGACGCGGACCAGTCGACGCTGTACGAGGAACGGAAGCTGTTGGAAGATTTCATGCGGCGCATCCGCGTGAACGGCCGGGTAGACACGATCGGGATCACGCTTCAGGCGGAAAAGGTGCGTTCCTACGTGGAGCCGCCGGACAGCCCGGGGCGTTTCACCGAAGGATACGATCCCGATCTGAGCGCCTTTTTGTCGCAGGCTTCGTCCGGCCTTGCCGTGTTCGTCAGGCCGCACGCCGTGCTGTCGGACAACGGCTCGACATACGAGGTATTCTCCGCGGTGCGCGTGATTCGCAGCCTGGAAAGCGGCGAACCGCTCGCCATTTTGAAAATCGACGTGCCGGCGAACGACCTGAACGAACGGATCGCCAATCTGTCGGGCAGCGGGGAACGCTCGGTCGCGGTGCTCGACGGCAAAGGCACTCCGATCTACGAAAACGGAAACTTTCCCGACTCTACCGGCAATCTGGGCGCGTATCGGGGCGAAGGCACGGTCACGCTGGGCAGCGGCCGCTCCGCCGTGCTGATGACCTACGTAACGTCGCCGGTGACGGGCTGGACGGTGCTTCAGGCGGTGCCGCTTAGCGTGCTGCTCAAAGACGCCGAGACGGTCAACCGGCAGATGCTGCTGGTCGGGCTGGTCTGCCTGGCCGCTTCGATCTTCGTATCCGTGCTCTATTCGCTGCGCATCACGCGGCCGCTGAGCGTGCTGCGGCGTTCGATGAAAAGGGTGGAAAAAGGCGAGTTCGGACTGTCGATCCCGGTCGAAAGCGAAGACGAGATCGGCCACCTCAGCCGCACCTTCAACCTGATGGTTTCCCGGCTCGGCAGCTTGACGTACCGGCTGTACGAGACGGAGATTCGCGAGAAAAACGCGGAGATCGCGTCGCTGCAAAGCCAGATCAATCCCCACTTTTTGTACAACACGCTGGGTTCGATCAGCATGTACGCGGAGCTTGAAGGCAACCGGGAAGTCGTCAGCATGACCAACCATCTGAGCGCCCTGCTGCGCTACAGCATGGGCGGAGGACGTTCGGAGGTGACGATCCGCGAAGAAATCGAGCATATTCGCGGCTATCTGGCGATCCAGAGCATCCGTTACGAGGAACGGCTGCGCTACAAGATCGAAGCCCGGCCGGGGCTGCTGGAGCAGCCGATCATCCGGCTGACGCTTCAGCCCGTGGTGGAAAACGCGATCGTGCACGGGCTGGAGCGCGGAAGCGGCGAAGTGGAGATCGGGATCGCGATATCGGCGGAGAACGGACAGGTGTCGATCGCGGTCGAAGATAACGGTCCGGGCATGGACGACGAGGCGCTGCGGCGTCAGAACGCCAAGATGGAGGAGGGGCTGCTGCCGGACGGCCCCGGCGGTCACGGGCTGGTCAACGTGCACCGCAGGCTGGCGCTCAAGTACGGCCGGGGGTTCGGCGTTCGGTTGGAGCGTTCGGCAAGCGGCGGCATCCGCGCGAACATCATGCTGCCGCGCGCAGCGGAAGAAGAATCGGAAGAAGGGAGAGAGGGCCTTGGATAAACGAACGGTATTGGTCGTCGACGACGAAGCGATCTTTCGCAGAGGACTGCGCCATCTGATCGGCACGTCGGGCAAAGATTGGGAAGTGGTCGGGGAAGCGAAAGACGGCCTCGAAGCGTTGGAGGAGATCGAGCGCCTGAAGCCGGAGCTGGTCATCACGGATATCCGCATGCCGCGCCTCGACGGCATCGGATTGCAAGAACAGATTCGCGAGCGTCACCCGAATATTCGCTGCTTCGTGCTGAGCGGGTACAACGATTTTCGTTACGCGCAAAGCTCGCTGCGTTACGGCGCCCGGGATTACCTGCTTAAGCCGGTAGACAAAGAAGAGCTGTACCGGGTGCTGGATCAGGTGGAGCGCGAACTGCTGCAAAAAGAAATGCAGCAGGAAAAACGCCTGCCCGCGCAAAGCGCCGCCGCTTCTTCCGAAGAACGCGAACGGCTGCTGGACGGGCTGGTGCGCGGCGAACTGCCGCACGCGCGTCCGGGCGAACTGCGCAGAGCGGGCATCGAGTTCGAGCGCGGCATCTACTGCCTCGTCGTCGAGCTGGACAAAGACTCGGTCGAGCGGACCCGTTACGAACGGCAGGAAGCGGAGCTGTTCTCGCTGTATATCCGCCAATTCGTCGAGGAAGCGCTGACCGGCGTCCGGGCGGGCTTCGTGTTCCGCCGCGGCGAAAGCGTCGTGGCGCTGCTCGACGCCGAAGTCTCGGCGGAATCCCGCGAAGAGATCGCGGGGCTGTCCCGGCATATCGCGGCGAAGATCAGACGCGAAGGCAACTTGACGATCACCATCGGGATCGGGGGAGGCGTGCACGGCATCGAAGAAGCGTCGAAGTCGTACGGCGAAGCGAAGATCGCATTGCTGTACCGGCTGACGTCCGGCGGCAACCGGGTGCTGCTGTATGAAGACCCGCCGCGCCAGGAAGCGTCGTCGGCCAAAACGCCGCTGACCCACCGCGGCTATCTGGAGCAGGCGCTGCTCGAAGGCGGCGACGACGATCTCGGCGAACGGGTCCGCGAAGGCATCGAGCAGCTGTGCGGTTCCGCCGCTAGTCCCGGCGTCATTCACGAGCAGGTCTGCCGGATGCTGCTCGAAGCGTACGGCTTGGCCGTGGACCGCGGATTGCAAAGCGATTGGCCGGAAGGCCGCGATATCGGCGGAGCGCTGCAAGGCGCGCTCGCGATCAGCTCGCGAACGGAGCTGGCCGCCTACTGCGCCGGGATGCTCCGTTCGCTGCAAGCGCTGATCCGCCGCAGCGACGAAGGCGGCGGCATGCACGCCGTGGACAAGGTCGTCCGGCATATCGAGGAGCATTACGCGGAGCCGATCACGCTCGGCAGCATGGCGGAACTGGTGTATCTCAACGCTTCGTACTTGAGCAGTCTGTTCAAAACCCGCCTCGGCCGCTCGTTCGTCGAGATCCTGACCGCCGTTCGGGTGCGAGAAGCATCGAAGCGCCTGCTGCACACCGACGACAAGATCGCTTCGATCGCCTACGAGACCGGGTTCTCCAATATCCGGCATTTCAACCGCGTGTTCAAAACGGAAACCGGACGCACGCCGAAAGAATTCCGTGAGACGCTGCGCCCCGACCGGGCGAAGGCGTGATCGGAATTCGATCGGAGGAAAGAGGCGAGCAGGACGGAAGCTATCGGTCAGGCGGCAAAGCGGGTAATCGCGTGCAGCGGGACTCGTACCTTGTCGACGCTAAAAGTAAGGTTACGCCTGTCTGAGATTTCGTACCTACAGCGTGCACGAAGCCTCTAACGGATCGCATGTCCTTTAAACGCATCAATCCAGCCTGTTTTGGATTTTAACGGATCGCATGTCCGTTAAAATGCCGAAACAGGCTTTTTTGCGCTCTAAAAGCACCTTCATTCGCTTTAAGCGTCACCTGAATCCGTTAGCCGTCTCGCGCCCTCGAAAAAGGCTTCTAAGCGTCGCCTGAATCCGTTAAATGTTCGCGCAAGCCCGGGAACGGCAGCGTTACCCTATAGCGGCACGGCTTGTCGGAACGAAACCCAAACATATGTCCACTTCCCCTAAAGAAGCGTCATTCAGTCCCGCGGCGTTCAGCCTTATGATTGATTTGTAAGCGCAATCAATAAATGTCGCGGGGTTAATGGGCACTCGAATTATCGGGCACTCGGAGAAGTTCGACAAAGATTCCAAAGCATATTCATAAGGGAGGCTCAACCATGAGAAAAAGACATCTGTTCCAAACTGCCGTACTGTCGTTGGCGCTCATGCTGCTGCTCAGCGCCTGCGCGGCGGGAGACGCCGGCACGAGTTCGGGAACGACCGGAACGACCGACGCCGGAGGCGAGGGCGGCGAAGCGCCGGCCGGCAAAACGACCATCTCGTACTGGACGCCGTTCAGCGGCGGAGACGGCGAGTTCATGACCCAGATGATCGAGAAGTTCAACGCGGAGAACCAAGAGATTCACGTGGAACAACTCGCGAATCCGGCAGCGGATTATTACACCAAGCTGCAAACGGCGATCGCGTCGGATCAGGCGCCGGATCTTATGGTGCTGCACTCCTCGCGCATGCCGCAGTTCGTCCCGTCCGGCTTCGTGACGCCGCTCGACGACCTGGCCGCCGAAGCCCAGCTCGATTGGGGCGAGTTCAACCCGACGATCCTGGAATCGACCGTGTACGACGAGAAGCATTATTCCGTTCCGCTCGATACCCACGCGATCGTCATGTATTACAACAAAGAACACCTGGAGAAAGCGGGCGTGCTCGGCGAAGACGGCAAGCCGGTCTACGACCAATCGCCGGAAGGCTTCACCGAATTCCTGACCAAGATCAAAGACGCGGTTCCCGCCGACGTTGCGCCGCTGGCGCAGCCGGACGTGCGGATCGACTCTTACTGGATGTTCTGGGCCTTCTATAACCAATTGGCCGAAGGCGGCACGTTCTACGACGACGGCGGCAAAGCCGCGCTGAACAATCCGCAGGCGCTGCAAGCGCTGGAATACGTCGACAGCCTCTATACGTCGGGACTGATCCCGCCGAAAATCAACGATGCCGTCAAGCTGTTCCAAGACAAACGCGCGGCGGTGCTGATCACCGGCGTATGGAGCACGGGCGCTTTCGAAAGCGTCGAAGGATTAGACTTCGGCGTCGTGCCGATGCCGCAGATTTACGACCAACCGGCGACTTGGGGCGATTCGCATACGCTGGCGCTGCCGAAGCACGGCACGGAAGATCCGGCCAAGCAAAAAGCCGCGCTGATCTTCGCCAAGTGGCTGGCCGACAACGGCGAGCTGTGGGCGAAAGCCGGCCATATCCCGAGCGTGACCAACGTGCTGGAATCCCAAGCCTTCAAAGACATGCCGTACCGCAGCGATTACGCGGCTTCGGCGGACTTCGTCAAATACTGGCCGCGCAACGAAAAGCAGGGCCAGGTCAACGACAACGTGGTCAAAGAATTCGAGAAAATGATGGCCGGCAAGCAGGACGCGAAAACGACGCTCGAAAAAGCGAACGCGGCGATCGATAAAACGACGGGCCAATAAACCGCGGATCACGACGACAAGCAAGCGAAAAGGCGGTCCCGCCGCGGACCGCCTTCCTTGTTTCGAAGAACGGTCCCGCGGTGCGGCAGCCGAAGCTTCCGTTCGCGATCCGTCGTGCCGATGCCGCATCATCTTCGCTTTTCCCGTTACCGGGTTTTCCGTTCTTATCTTCCTTATCCGAAAGGAGCGACGATCATGGCTACCCAAACATTGGCGGACGGCAAAAAAACCGGAGCTCCCGCCCGCGCGCCGCGAAGCTCGCTGCGTCGACAGGGCTGGGTCACCGGCGTCCTGATGGTGCTGCCGTACACGATCTTTTTCTTGCTGTTCTCGATGATTCCGATCCTGTACGGCTTCGGCGTCAGCTTCTACGATTGGTCGCTGCTCGGCGACAAAACGTTTATCGGCTTGCAAAACTACGTCAACCTGATGCAGGACGAAGAGTTCCGCGCCAATCTGCTGAACACGGTGCTGTTCACCGTCGTCAGCGTGCCGCTGATCACCGGGGTAGGCCTTTTGCTGGCGGTGATGGTGAACGGCATCCGCAAAGGGCAGGCGTTCCTGCGCATTTCGTTCTTCATGCCCTACGTGCTGTCGGTATCCGTCATCTCCAGCATCTGGGTTATCTTTCTTCAGCCGTACACGGGCCTGCTGAACCGGGTTCTGCGCGGCATCGGATTGATCAACAGCGAAATCTTCTGGCTGTCCGATTCGACGCTGGCCTGGGCTTCGATCATCATGGCGACGCTGTGGTGGACGATCGGCTTCGTGTTCGTGCTGTTCCTCGCCGGTCTTCAGGACATTCCGGAGTCGTATTACGAAGCGGCCGGGCTGGAAGGCGCCAACCGCTGGCAGACGTTCCGCTATATCACGTTCCCGTCGCTCTCGCGGGTAACCGTGCTGGTCGTCGTGCTCCAGACCATCGCTTCGTTCAAAATCTTCGGCCAATCCAAGCTGATCACGGGGGGAGGACCGGCGGGCGCGACCAAAACGGTCGTGTTCTCGATCTACGAGAACGGCTTTCAGACCTTCCAGATGGGCTACGCTTCGGCGATCGCGTTCGTGCTGATGCTGGTCATTCTGGTCATCTCGCTGCTGCAAACGCTGCTGCTGCGCAGATTCGGCGAATAATCGGAAAAGAAAAAGGAGGGAGTTCCCATGCTTGATCGCATTTATCCGTATGTCGTCCGCATCGCGGCCGTGTTGTTCGCGCTCATGTTCCTGACGCCGATCTTCTGGATGCTGTCGCTCTCGCTGACGCCCGAAGGCGGCAGCCTGTTCGCCGGCGGGTTCAACGTCTCGCTCGACAACTACAAGACCGTGCTGAGCCGCGCCCCGATCTTCGGTTGGATGGGCAACAGCCTGGTCGTGTCGGTCGTCACGACGGCGTTGGTGCTGCTGCTCGCGTCGATGGCGGCGTATTCCTTTTCCCGTATCCGGTTTCCCGGCAGCAAGGTGCTGTTCATCCTGTTCCTGTCGGCGATGATGATTCCCGGCGAAGCAACGCTGATCCCGCTGTACCTGCTGATGCGCGACGTCGACCTGCTCGGCACGAGAGTCTCGCTGATCCTGCCCGCGATCGCGGGTCCGATGGGCATCTTCATCCTCAAGCAATTTTTCGACGGGCTGCCCAAAGACCTGGAAGAAGCGGCGCGGATCGACGGAGCGGGCTTTTTCAAAATCTGGTACCGCATCTTCCTGCCGCTGTCGCGCCCGGCGCTGGCCGCGCTCGGCATCTTCACCTTCATCGGCTCGTGGAACGACTACGTCTGGCCGCTGATCTCCATCTCGGACAAAGCGTATATGACGATCACGCTCGGCCTGCCGATGTTCCAAAGTTCGTACAATCAGGAATACGCCCTGCCGATGACCGCCAACGCGCTCGCCGCCATTCCGGTGCTGATCGTGTTCCTCATTTTCCAAAAGCAGATCATCAAAGGCATCGCGTTCACGGGCGGCAAAGAAATGTAGCAAGTTTCCGTCATGTTGGCGGTTCGAGGTCATCATGCACGGAAATCTTAGGGTAATCATGTAAAAAAAGACGATGCGGCGGGCGCTCTCGTACGAGCAATAATCGAGGTATGGAAGCGCCCCCCGCCGATCGCATCCCAAGGAGGATTTATGACGACTTCAAACGAAAACCATCTGCCCCGCCCCGAGTATCCGCGTCCGCAATTTCAGCGTGCCGAATGGTTGAACCTGAACGGCGAATGGGATTTCGCGTTCGACGACGCGCGCCGCGGCGACCGCGAGCGTTGGTTCGAAGGCGGCGGGGAAGCCTTCGATCGGCGCATCCATGTTCCGTTCGCTTTTCAAAGCAAACTCAGCGGCATCGGCGATCCGGGCTTCCATGATGTGGTCTGGTACCGCCGCGGCTTCGACGTGCCCGAAGAGTGGAAAGGCCGCCGCGTCGTGTTACATATCGGCGCGTGCGATTATGCGTCCACTGTTTGGATCAACGGCCGCTGGGCGGCGTCGCACGAAGGCGGACATACCCCTTTTCACGCCGATATTACCGATCTGTTGAATACGGAAGGCGGGAACACGCTAACCGTGCGCGCCGAGGATTTCAGCCGCGACGTGACGCTGCCCCGCGGCAAACAGTTTTGGAAAGAAGGTTCGGAGAGCATCTTTTACACGCGAACGACCGGGATTTGGCAGACCGTATGGCTGGAGCCGGTAGAAGACGCGCATGCGGAAAAGGTGAAATTCACGCCCGATATCGACCGGAACGAAGTGCGCGTGCGGGCGTTCTTCTCGCGCGGCGCGTACGAAGCGGATGCGGGACAGGAGCCTGTCACGGCCGTGCTGCGGATTTCTTTTGACGGAAAAACGATCGCGGAAGACCGGTTCCCCGTGCTGCATGCCGAAGAAGCGCGCGCGATCGGGCTGAACGATTTCAACGATCACGGGCTGGGCCGCTGGTGGACGCCGGAGAAGCCGAATCTGTACGACGTCGAGCTGGAACTGATCCGAGGCGGTCAGACGGTGGATGCCGTGAGCAGCTACTTCGGCATGCGCAAGGTTTCGATCGAAAACGGCCGGCTGAGCTTGAACAACCGTCCGTATTATATGCGTCTGGTGCTGGATCAGGGCTATTTCCCGGAAGGCATCCTGACCGCCCCGTCGGACGAAGATTTCGTGCGCGATATCCGGCTGACCAAAGAAATGGGCTTCGACGGCGTGCGCAAGCATCAGAAGATGGAAGACCCGCGTTTCCTGCATTGGTGCGACCGCATGGGACTGCTCGTCTGGGGGGAGGCGGCGAACGCTTACGCGTATTCCGAAGAGTACGTCCGCAAGTTCACCCATGAATGGCAGGAAGCGGTGGACCGCGATTACAACCATCCGTGCATCGCGGCCTGGGTGCCGATGAACGAAAGCTGGGGCATCCCGAACGTGCAGATCGACCGCCGCCAGCAGGAGCACGGCTTGACGCTGTATCATCTGACGCGTTCGCTCGACGAGACCCGCCCGGTCATCTACAACGACGGTTGGGAGATGGTGAAGACCGACATCGTCGCGATCCATGATTACGAGTGGCGGGAAGAGGTGCTGACCGAGCGCTATTCGTCCGCGGAAAAAGCGACGAACGCCATGCCGGCCAACCGGCGCATTTTCGTCGGGGACGGCGCCTACGAAGGCCAGCCGATTCTCGTAACCGAATTCGGCGGCATCGCCTACCGGAAAAGCGAGCAGGAAGGTTGGGGTTACTCCGGCGCGGACAACGACGAAGACTTCCTGGAACGTCTCGGCGCCGTGATCCGTCCGCTGACCGTTTCCGGCGTCGTGCAGGGCTTCTGCTACACCCAGCTGACCGACGTGGAGCAGGAAATTAACGGACTGGTAACCTACGATCGGGTGCCGAAAGTGCCGTTGGAGGACATTCGGAAGGTAGTACGGGGCGAGAACCGGTAAATCCTGCGTATCAAGAAGAAATTTTCTGCATCGAAAAAAAACCGCTTGAATCTGTATGCTTCGGCCGATCGGCTGAAACGAACAGGTTTGGCGGTTTTTTGCGCGACGCATCGGGTCTTGACGCAAAAGCTGCCAAGTCCGATCCGTCCAGCGTTTACGAGCGCATCTCATGCGGATTTTTCGTAAAAGCGTCCCAGCTTCATTTTCCCGATCAACCCGTAGCCGAGGCCGAACACCAAGCCCGACGCCGTATAAAAAAGATGGAACAGCAACGCTTCCGGCGAAAACGGCGAACCGCCTCCGTACATAAGCAGAATCAGCAGCGTCGGCACGAAAAAAACCGCAATGCATCCCAAAGGATACAGCACGTACCGATAGCGCTCGCTTTTCCGGTCGACCGCATAGACGAGTCCGACGTAAGCGGGATAAGCGACGAGGACAAACCCGAGCAGGCTCGCGAAAATCAAAAATCCCCATTCCGATCCGAGCGATTGACCGTAAATCCAATCGAGCGCGCCGACGTAGCTTCCGATTCCGGCGGCATACGCCAAAATTCCGAGCAGGGTCATGGCGGCAGCGAACATGAAGCACCTCCGATTCGTGATGAGAGGAGTGTAACACAGCTTTTGTGGGCAAAAACAGATCAAATTTCAGATATGTCCGCATAGAGGAGACTAAAATCTTCTTGATGTATACGGAAATACGATGACACACAATGTTCACGGTAAAGTGGTGTTTTTTCAAGGCGGACACTATATTCAACTAAATGAAAAACCGATATAATGTAAGCGTAACCAATTATCGCAAATCGTACTTAGTTTCATCATCCAAGGAGGATGGCAGACATGGCAGCAGCATTAAAAGAGTTCAAAAACTGGGTCACCGGCGCGCGTCAATCGGAGAAAACCCTCGGCGACGACGAATATCGCAGACTGGAGTTCTCGGTCGAACGCCACCTGCACACGCCGCAAGTCCCAAGCCCGATCACGTATCAGGAAGAAGCGCGGATCAAGATGGTTCAATATCATTAATTTTTTGCATATTTTGCATATATAGAAAAGCCGAAAGATGAATCGGACGCTTTTCCATCAGGCCGCAGACGACGGGTTTCCCGCGTGTGCGGCCTTTATTTGCGAGTTGAAAAAAGCTTTGTCGCGGTACAAGGATGCTTGCACAGTATCAAGAAGATCGAGGAAGGCCCAGCCGCCGTTCGTGACATCCGATCAACCGTTCGAACAGGCAAGCGACAGGCTCGGCGATTGTGTTACAATGAGAACGCATAAAATCCCGTTAAGACGGGCAGCGAAAAGGAGATTTGGAACATGGGCGAACAAACCATTAACGAGAGCGAAATGATCGCGTATATTGCGGATAAAACGGGTGTCGGCGAGGAAGGCATCAAGACGGTATTGAAGCACGAGCAAGCTTTTATTGCAGCCGCAGCGAAAAAGCCGGGCGATACGATCGAGTTGGACGGCGACGAGCTGGTTGATTACGTAGTGGCTCAGAAAAACGTCAAGCTGAACGAACTCGAGATCGAGAATGTTTTGGATGCCGAAATGGCTTATCTGATCGATAAAGGTCTGGCAGGCTACGAGGACTAATAGCAATTCGAGACAAGTCACTAGGAATTTTTGAAAACTGATTACGGCGCAGGGGTTTGAACGTATGTAGCGTCGATGAACAGAGCACGTAACGAATAAAGCGCGTTTTCGCGGGAGAATTTGCAGAGGTACGCCACAAGCGGGAGAATCGGCAAAGTTTCACGCAGAAAAATGCGCTTTTTGTTGTAAATGGAGGGAAGCGACGATGGATCAGGATGAACGGGCAAAAAGAAAAGCGGCGATGGAGCAACTGGTCGCCCAAGCGGATGCGGGTCTGCCTGCGCAGCCAAGTGCTCCGGAAGAGCCGGAAGACAAGTCGGAAAGGCAGAAATCCGGGAAGAAAAAGAAAAGCGTGCTTCGGCGGCTGTTCTCGATACTCGGTTGGGTCTTGATCGTGCTGCTCGTTGTGTTGTTGGCGGGGTTCGTGTATCAGGCGGTGGGGGAGCAAAACGATCGCGCGACCTATACGGCGCCTGGAACGCTTGTGAACGTGGAAGGGCATCGCATGCACGTGTACAAGGAAGACAAGCCGGGCAAAAGCATCAGCGAGCCGACGGTGGTGCTGATCTCCGGTTGGGGGACGGCAAGTCCTTATGCGGACTTCTCGCCGATGTATGCCCTGCTGCGGGAACAGGCTTCATTCGCAGTCGTGGAGCGATTCGGCTACGGGTATAGCGACGTAACCGACGAGAAGCGCAATATCGACCGGATTACCGAGGAGCTTCGCGAAGCGTTGATTCAAGCCGAGGTGAAGCCGCCTTACGTCCTGACGGCGCACTCGCTGGGCAGTCTCGAAGCGATTCGTTTTGCGCAGCGCTACCCGGACGAAGTCGCCGGGATCGTGACGATCGATTCGGGCTCGCCGGAATTCTACCTGACTTTCCCCGAGCGGAACATGCAGTTGCAGCGCATCGCGATCAAGTCCGGCATCGTGCGCGCGCTGTATCACGTGAACGGTTTTGCGGAATATCTGAACGGACAGCGCAACGGTCTTCGCCTGCTGTCGCCCGAGATGAAAGAACAGGATCGGCTGGCTACGCTGCTTGTCGCGATCAACGATAACGTGACGGACGAGATTCGCAACGTGCACGTCAACGCGCGAAAAGTCATCGACGACAAAACGCAACTCGATATTCCCCTAACCCAGCTTGTGGCCGACCGATTCGGCGAGGTGACCGAGGATTGGTTGGATACGCAGCGCAAATTCGGAGAGTCCTGGTCGACGCAATCCCAAACGACCGTCGTGCAAAATTCGGCGCATTCCATCCATGCCTATGATCCTCAAGCCGTCGCGGACGCGGCACTGGAGCTGATGGGGCCTGCGCGCTAACGAAAAGAGAGTTGACTTCGTTCTTTCCTGAAACTATAATGGTTACAATTAAGAGTTTCACCTAACCTTACTCTCGAAGGAGCGAATACACATGGGCAAAATTATCGTTACCGGAGCTTCCGGTCATCTGGGTTCGGCGGCTGTCCGTCATCTGATCGATCTTGGCGTGCAAGCAGGGGACATCGTAGGCGTCGTGCGCGACAAAGAGAAAGCGGCGGCGCTGGCCGAGCTTGGCGTCGAGCTCCGTCTGGGCGATTATGACAATGCGGCTTCGCTGCCTGCGGCATTCGAAGGCGGAGAAAAGCTCCTGTTCGTCTCGGCTTCTTCGATGGATAACACGCTGCGTATTCGCCAGCATGCGACAGTTGTCGAAGCGGCGCGCAACGCGGGAATCAAGCATATCGCGTACACGGGCATCGCGTTCGGCGAGCGCATGACGATCGGATTGGAAAACGTCCACCTGGCGACCGAATACATGATTCGCACGACAGGGGCCGATTATACGTTCCTGCGCAACGGCTTCTATCTGGAGCTGCTGGTGAACGAAGGCACGCCGGGGATCGCGGCAAGCGGCGCGGTCGTTTCCGCTGCTCCGACAGGCAAGCTGAACTACGTGACTCGCGACAATCTGGCCCGTGCGGCTGCTGTTGTACTGACGAAGGAAGGCCACGCCAACAAAATTTACGAGCTGACGGCTCCTCAGCCGTTCTCGTACGACGAGTATGCAGCCGTGCTGTCCGAAGTATCCGGCAAGCCGGTCGCTCATAAAGCATTGCCTGCTGCTGAAGCGGTCAGCACGCTGGTATCCGCGGGCGTGCCGGAAGGCGGCGCGGGCTTCCTGATCCATGTGATCGACGGCGCGATCGAACGCGGCGAGTTCGCCCATCCTTCGAACGATCTGGTTGACCTGATCGGGGATGCTTATACGCCGCTGAAGAGCGCGGTGGGATCGGTTTTTAAAGGTTGATAAAAGGCTAAGCTGCATAAAGTCTAAAAGCAAAGAAGCCGCCTCGTCACGGGGCGGCTTCTTTTTGTTATAAAGCGATGAACGGCACATCTTGAGACGGCTCAAAAAATCGAAATCAATTCCTTCGTATACGCATGCCGGTCTTCGGCCATGAGTTCATCGGCGCGGAAGCGATCCACGATTCGGCCTTCTTGCATCACCATGATCCGTTGGCTCATCCGGTGAACGGCGGCCAGGTCGTGGGAGATGAACAGATATGACAAGCCGAGCGAGGTACGCAGCTTGGTCAACAGGTCGAGCACCGCGCCTTGCGAGATCACGTCCAGGCTTGCCGTCGGCTCGTCGAGCACGACGACGTCCGGCTCGATGCCGATTGCGCGCGCAATCGTGACGCGTTGGCGCTGCCCGCCGCTGAGTTCGTGAGGATAACGATTCGCCAGCTCGGCAGGAAGCTCGACGGCCTCAAGCAGCTGCCGGATATAGGCTTCGCGCGACGTGTAGGCGAAATGCTTCAGTTGCGTACCCCGAGCAAGCTGCTCATAGGGATCGATCAAGGAATCGGCGATCTTGAGCTTGGGGTTCAGCGCGGCTGACGGGTTTTGAAAAACGATCTGGATGCTGCGGCGATGCGGTCGCAATTTGCGGGCGTTCAAGCGAGCGATATCTTGGCCGCCGAGCACGATTGACCCGCGTTCGGCGTCCTCGATGCGCAGCAGGCAGCGGGACAGCGTGCTTTTCCCGCAGCCGCTTTCGCCCACAAGGCCGAGGCATTCGCCGCGCTCCAGTGAGAAGCTCACATTGTTGACCGCGGGGCGATCGGCTCCGACGTAAGTGCGCGAGAGTTGGGTGACGCTAAGAACAGGCGAACTTTGTCCGATCATAACGATTCCTCCTCAAGCCCCGACTTCAACGAACGGCTTAAGACAGGCGCCGCATCGATCAGATTCCGGGTATATTCATGCTGCGGATGATCAAGGATGCGGTGTTTGCCGCCCGATTCGACGATCCGGCCTTCCTTCATGACGGACAAGCGATTGGCGTAGCGCCGAACATGGCGCCAGTCATGCGTGATGAACAGGATCGCGCATCCGGTTTCCTTTTGCTTGGCGACGAGCAGTTCCAGCACCCGATGGCCGGATACGCTGTCGAGCGCGGTGGTCGCTTCGTCGGCGATCAGCAGACGCGGCGATAGCAGCAGCGACGTAGCGATCGCTGCCCGCTGCAGCTGCCCGCCGCTCAGTTGAAACGGATAACGTCGCAGCAGCGCGGCATCCAGCCCGACCGATTCCAGCGCTTCGGCGGCTTTGGTTTTGCGCACGCCTGCCGATTTTTCGCCATGCACCTTCTGATATTCGTCGAAATGCCCGCCGATACTGCGAAACGGGGTGAACGCGCCTTGGTAGTCCTGAAAAATATAAGAGATCCGGCTGCCGCGCAGGGCGCGCATTTCTTTGGGAGTGCGTTCCAGCAGATTGTTTCCTTCGAACAGGATTCGCCCGGACGCATGGAGATTCGGCGGCAAAAGCTGTCCGATCGACTGCGACAGCAGGCTTTTCCCGCTGCCGCTTTGTCCGACCAACGCCATAAACTCGCCTTCGCGTACCGCCAGGGAGACGTTGTCCACGATGGTGCGGTCGCGTCCGGCGATGCTTAATTCCTCGATGGACAGGATCACGGCTGCACCTCCTTTTTCACGTCGAACCGATCCCGCAAATAATCGCCCAGCATGTTCGCCAACAGCACGACCGATACGATCGCGAGGCCCGGGTAGACCATCAGCTCGGGACGGGATTGGAAGTAAGGCCGCGAGTCGTTCAGCATAGCGCCCCATTCCGGCGTCGGCGGCTGCGCGCCCAGTCCGATGTAGGACAGCGACGAGATGAGCAGGATGATTTTCCCGAGGTCGAGACTGGCGAGTACCAGCACATGCCCGGCGATATGCGGCAGCAGGTGCTTGGTCATGATGCGCGCGTCCGATAATCCGTTAGTGCGGGCGATGCGGATATAATCTTTTTGCGACTCGGACAACACGGTACTGCGGACAAGACGCGCATAGCTGACCCATTTGACGATGACGATCGCCAGCACCAGATTGCCGATACCCGCGCCGAGAAGACCGCTGAGCACGATCGCCACGATCGTATCGGGAAAAGCAAGAAAGCCGTCTGCAATGCGCATGAATACTTTGTCGACCCAGCCGCGTTTGTAGCCGGCGATAAGGCCGAACGGAATGCCGATGACCAATGCCGCGCCCAGTGCAAGCAGGCTGTAGCCGAGCGTCTGACCGCCGCCGAGCAGCAAGCGGGTCAGTACGTCGCGTCCCAGATGGTCGGTGCCCAGAGGGTGCAGCATACTCGCGCCGAGCAGGCGTCCGCGCAGGTCGGTCAGCGTCGGATCATGTTTCAGGACTAAAAAGGTATAGGCGGAGGCCGCGATAACGAGCAGCGCAAACAAAGTCGCGACAATCGCTTGAACGCTGTGTTTTTTGGACTTGGATGGACGGGTGCGAACGCGCAAAGGCATGCTTTTCATCGATGGGCCTCCTTTTCCTTCAGTTTCATTTCGGGATTCAAGTAACGGTACGACAGATCGACGGCCGTATTCACGATGAACACGACGGCCGCCATGATCAGGATATAGCCTTGGATCAATGGGTAATCGCGCTGGCGGATCGCGTCGACGACCAGCTTGCCGATCCCCGGATACGCGAACAGCACTTCAATCACGACGACCCCGCCGATCAGGCTGCCGAGGCTGACGCCGAACACCGTAATGACCGGAGGCAGGCTGTGACGCAGCGCATGCAGCCAGAAGATTCGGCCTTCGGACAGCCCTCGTGCCCGCGCCGAACGCACGAATTCCTGACTGAGCGAATCCAGCAGGCTGGAACGGAGCAAGCGTACGTAGACGCTGGAGATCGCAAGCCCCAACGTAACGCACGGCAGAATCAATGAAGCAAAACCGTCGCGTCCCATCGTCGGCAGATTGCCGAAACGCACGCCGAACAGGTCGATCAGGATCAGACCCAGCCAGAAGCTCGGAACCGCCGCGCCGACGATCGACAGCATGCGGCTGATCGTATCGATCCAGCTCCCGCGATAGACGGCCGATAACGAGCCGAGCGGAACGGCGATCAATAGCATGACCAGCAGTGCGCCGAGCGTCAGTTCCGCCGTAGCAGGCAGCGCGCTCATCAGGGTCTGCATCACGGGTTGTCCGGTGGAGTACGAATTGCCGAAGTCCAGACGAACGAAATCGAGCAGCCATTTGCCGAATTGGACAAGGAGCGGATCGTTGAAGCCCATCTCTTCCCGCATGGCTTCGACCTGCTCCTGACTGACGGAAAGCTCGTCAACGTTCAAAATCGTCAGCACCGGATCACCCGGCGCGAGCCGGATGAACAGGAAACTGACGAACATGATGAACAGCAGGAATATGAAGACTTCCAAAAACTTGCGCAGCAAAATGCGAAACATTACATCACGTCCAGCTTATTGGTAATCATGTAGTATTCGCTGAGCGAGCTGACCCAGTTTTTAACCTTTTTGCCGTTGTAGGCAACAATGGTGGACGGGTGCAGCACGAACGAATTCAACACGTTGTCGTGTACATAGTTGGCGGCCTGCTCGGCAAGCTCGGCGCGCTTTTCGGGAGCGACGGTCAGATTCAGCTCGTCGATGATCGCCGTCAATTCAGGATCTTCCGAACCGCTAAAGTTGAGGGCGCCCGTCGGGTGGTACGTCGCGTTCAGATAGTAACCGGCGTCGCCGCGCGGCGCGGTCAGGTTGCTGTAAGTCGCGATGTCCCAATCCCGATTGGAGGCCATGTATTCTTCCGGCGTATCGATCTGGCGGATTTCCACGTCGATGCCGATCTGTTTGGCGTCCGATTGGAACACCTGCGCGATCAGCGGCAGGTCGGCACGGGCGGAGTAGGTGAGCAGCGTAAGCTTCAGCGGCTTGCCGTCTTTGGCCATGATGCCGTTTTCCAGTTTGTAGCCTGCGGCTTCCAGATGCTTCACGGCAGCTTCCGAACCGGATTCGGTCGACTTGTTGTCATACTCCGGCGCGAACGGCAGGGAAGGCAGGAACGGTCCGATCGCGGCTTCGGCGTGGCCGAGCAGGATCGTATCGACGATGCCTTGACGGTCGATCAGCGCGTCGAGCGCTTTGCGCACGTTCAGGTCTTTGATGCTTTCGCGTTCCATATTCATTGTCAACTGATGCACGCGGAACGTCGAGGCGGATTCCACGACCATGCCGTCGATGGCTTTGAGCGATTCCAAGCTTTCCACTTCCGGACGGTAGACGATGTCGACCTGCCCGGATTTGAGCGCGAGCGAGCGGGCGTTGGCGTCTTCGTTGAACGAGAACGTCACGGTATCGAGCGGCGAAGCGCCGTCCCAATACCCGTCGTAGCGGCTCACTTCAAGCTTGCTGCCCGGCGTAAAAGACGTCAGCGAGAACGGCCCGGTGCCGATCGGCTTGTTCACGATGTCCGGCTCGCTTACGTCGATGATCGACGTGTTCGGATTCACCAACTCGGAAGCGAATTCCGGAAACGGCTGGGTGGTCGTAATCGACAGCTTGTCGCCGTCCGCTTCGATGGTGTCGATTTTGAGCGCGTTTTGGATCGCGACGCTTTCGGTCAGGGCGCGTTCCAGCGAAGCTTTTACGGCGTCTCCGGTCATCGGCTTGCCGTTCTGGAACGTCACGTCGTCACGCAGGTCGATCGTCCAATGCTGCCCGTCTTCGCTGTCCCAGCTCTCGGCCAGCCACGGCGCGACGGTCAGGTTTTCTTCGTCGAGACGCACCAGCGTTTCCGTGATGCCCGCACGCAGCGGCACATAGCTGGAATCGACGTGCGGATCGAGCGAACTGGTGGCAAAGTTATATAGGAAGTGAACGTTTTTGGCAGTTGCGGCGGAATCGGACGATTGCGCGGCGGTTTCCGGGTTGGAAGATCCGCAGGCGCTCAGCAGTCCGGCTCCAAGAACCAAAGACGCCAATAATGGAAACATTTTTTTATTCAAAGGTAATACCCCTCTCTAATTCGTAACAATTATCATTAACACAACGAAGTTTATATTATCGTAATGATTACGTTTTGACAAGTTGTGTAAGTTGTTTCATATCGAGAAAGGGGGTTCAGACGCCTGCTTGAAAAACGGGTATTAATAATTAGAAAAGGAGGGCGATAAACATGTTACCCAGAAATTTAAACGGGGCCGACGAAGAAGCGGCCAAACGAAGAGCCGAGCATCAGGCGCAGAAGCCGAGAAATACATCGATTAAACGGACTTTGATCACGATTGCGATTACCGTTGTCGTCGTATTTCTGGCGGTGTATGCAATCGATTATTTCGGAATCTTGTAAAAAAGGGTCCGTGCTTGGGTTGAAACGCGAAGAAGGCAAGCGAACATAAAGATGGAAAAGGCGAAAGGCGAAAAGACGAACCTTGGGAGGTTCGTCTCGGAATTCGGAATTTCGGGAAACCCGGCTCTCCAAGGAGAGCCGGGTTTTGTGAGGATCAGATCTTTTCGAGGAGATCCGAACGGCGAGAAAGTCTCGAATCGAAGCATGCTCGACTTTTATTGTGCGTGCCGAATCGCGTGGCGGATTTTAACGGAACGAGGCGGCGCTTAGCGAGCGTTTTGATGGGTTTTGAAATCTTAACGGATTCAGCCGACGCTTAGAATAAAATCGGACTATTTTTGGGTCTGAAAAAAGGCGAATCATGCGTCTAAAAGATATGAGATCCGTTAAAATTGCGCCAATAGTTATTTCATGCCTCTAAAGGACATGCGATCCGTTAGCCTTGAATTCTACACTTTTATTCCAGTGCTTTGCCCCGGATATCGTGAAGATCTCCATACTGTTAAAAAGCGAAATTCACGCGACGCTCGAAGGTTGCGAAAGCGCGGAACGCTCCGAAGCGGCGGCAGCCAATTCGGCGTCTCCATCGCGAGCGGCGAGCAGACTGTCCACGCCTACGCCGATCTCTTTGGAAGCGATAAAGTAGGCAGCCAGCGCCATCAGGGCCAGATCCAATTCATAGCCCGGGGAACCGTTGCTTCCGAGCAGTCCGGCAGGCAGCTTAACGGTGATGATGGCACCAATCATTACCGCGATGAAGCCGACGGCAGACAAGCGGGTTAGCAAACCGAGAATCATCATCGTGCCGCAGACTAATTCCAGCATCGCAATCATATAAGCGAGAAACCCCGGCAGTCCTAGCGCGACAAACCAATCCGCCGTATTCCCGATTCCTCCAGTCAGTTTCGAAATCCCGTGCCCCAAAAAGATGATGCCCAACACAAGCCGCATCCCGGTCGCCGTCCACTTCATCGTCATCTTCAATCGCTCCTCGCAAGGTTCTATGTAAAGGTAAGTTGTTAACTAATTATAATATAACTAGTTAACTTAAGTTCGTCAATTACTTTTTGTAATTTGTTGAGTGATACACAAAATCCTACCCAATACAAAAAAGACGAACCGATAAAGGTTCGTCTCAACATGTCGAGAAAGCCTAACGTAGCTGGAAGCGAGAAGACGGAGAGAGAAATTCAGTGAAAGACGCCTTTGAACTCGGAAAATTCCTTATTTAAATCTAATCCCTTTTCCGAGTGAGACAGCGAATTGAACGAATTTCTCTCGCAGTCTTCTCGCTTCCCGCGCCCAAGTGGCTTTCTCGCCAGCCCAGACGAACCGATAAAAAGTTCGTCTTTCCGTTTAAATCATTTAGCTGTTGCGCGGCGTATAGTCCAGATCTTTGAACAACCGATCCAGTTCCTTCGCCGTCAGATCGCGCCATTTGCCGACCGGAAGGCTGTTCAGGTGGATGTTCATGATACGAATACGCTTGAGCGCGCGCACGTTATACCCCAGCGCTTCGCACATGCGGCGAATCTGGCGGTTCAAGCCTTGCGTCAGCGTAATTTGGAAAATAAACTTGGACAACTGCTCCACTTCGCACGGCAGCGTCGTCGTATCCAGAATTTCGACGCCCGCCGCCATCTTTTTCAAAAACTCGGGGGTAATCGGACGGTCGACCGTGACGATGTATTCCTTCTCGTGACGGTTCTCCGCGCGAAGAATCTCGTTCACGATGTCGCCGTCGTTCGTCAGCAGGATCAGACCTTCGGAGTCTTTGTCCAGCCGTCCGACGTGGAAGATCCGCTGCGAATGGCCGACGAAATCCACGATATTGCCTTTGACGCTTTTTTCCGTGGTGCTGGTGATGCCGACCGGTTTGTTAAGCACCAGGTAAACATTCTCCTGCGCGGCCTTTTCCTTGATCTGCTTGCCGCTTACCCGAACGTCGTCGCCCGCCTCGACCTGGCTGCCCAGATCGGCCTTTTCGCCGTTGATCGTGACTTTGCCTTCCGCAATGATCTTGTCCGCCCCGCGTCGCGACGTGAAGCCGGACTCGGCGATATATTTATTGATTCGCACTGGTTACGCACACCTTTCTGATTGGGGAAAATACTCTGTTTACCATATCGCAAAAGGGGCCGGGTGTACAGGTTATGGTGATTGAGAAAGCCCATATACGGTCATACCCGAATCGATGTGAAACTGGAGAATGGAACCGTTTGGATGACGCAAAAGGCAATCGCGGAGCTGTATCAAACAACTTCGCAGAATATCACTCTACATATACGCAATATTTATCAGGAAAATGAACTGGAGGAAGAGTCAACTTGTAAGGATTACTTACAAGTTCAAAAAGAAGGCACGCGGCAGGTGAATCGAAACGTAAAGCATTACAATCTCGAACTGATCATCGCGATCGGTTACCGTGTCCGTTCCCATCGCGGCACTCAGTTCAGGCGTTGGGCGACGGAACGGTTGAACGAATATATGGTCAAAGGCTTTACGATGGATGACGAACGGCTTAAAGAAATGCGAACGTTCGGTCAAGATTATTTTGATGAATTGCTCAAGCGCATTCGTGATATTCGCGCATCCGAGAAAAGATTTTATCGGAAGATTACGGATATTTACGCCACGGCGATTGATTACGATCCCAAGTCGGAACCAGCTACCCTGTTTTTTGCCACGGTTCAGAACAAACTCCATTTTGCCATACATGGACAGACGGCCGCAGAATTGATAGCGAATCGCGCCGATGCCGGGCAGCAAAATATGGGTTTGACGACATGGAAAGGCGACAAAATTCGAAAATCCGATATTATCGTCGCCAAAAATTATTTGACCGAAAAAGAGCTGGGATCATTGAATCGAATCGTCACTATGTATCTCGATTATGCGGAAGATCAGGCAGAGCGCCGCTCACCGATGTATATGAAAGATTGGACTGATAAATTGGATGCCTTTTTGAAATTCAATGATCGGGAGATTTTGCAGAACGCAGGCAAAATATCGCAGGAAGTGGCGGAGAAGTTAGCTTCCGAACAATACGATAAATTCAAAAGCCACAGACTAAGCGAAGAAGTGAACGTATCCGGCGATTTCGAAGAATTCATCAAAGAAAACCGTTTGGATCGCAAATGAAAAAAAGCCGGTTCACTTGAACCAGCCTTTCTCCTTGAACCTCGTTATGGCTTCGATCCGGTTGCCCGCGCCGAGCTTGTCGAGGATGACCGATACATAGTTGCGAACCGTGCCGTTGGTCAGCGACAGCGTGCTTGCGATCTCCTTCGTGTTTTTCCCTTCGGAGATCAAGTGAAGCACTTCTTTCTCCCGATCGGTCAGCGGATTGGCTTCGGCATAAGGCGCGTCGTCGACCAGTTCGGGCGCGTAGATGCGCCGGCCGGACATGACGCTGCGGATCGCCTCGGCCAGTTCTTCGCTCGGGCTGTCTTTGAGCAGATAGCCGTGCGCGCCTGCTTTGATCGCTCGTTCGAAATAACCGGAGCGGGCGAATGTCGTCAGAATCAGCACGCGGCAGCCGGAACCTTTTAACTCCTCGGCGGCTTCAAGTCCGGTTTTCTTCGGCATCTCGATATCCATCACGCAAATATCCGGTTTGTGCAGCAGCACGAGCCGAACCGCTTCTTCACCATCGCCTGCGCGTCCGACCACTTCCATATCGTCCTCCAGATCCAGCAGTGAAGCCAGTGCGCCAAGGAGCATCCGCTGGTCTTCCGCAATGACGATTCTGATCATTCGTTATCCCTCCTTATTTGCTCCTTCGGTTGACGGAGCGTTACTATCCGGTTCCCGCTGCGCCAACACGTTCGGAATACGCAGCGTCAGCATCGTACCGCGTCCTTCCGGGGGAGCCGAAGAGATGTCCAGGCTTCCGTTGACGAACTCCAACCGTTCCCGCATGCCCCGAAGCCCGCTGCCCCGAACATTACCGCCGTCTTTTAGTCCATTGCCGTTGTCGGCGACCCGAACGACCAACTCGGCGGGAAGCGGCTCGATCTCGATCAGGCAGGAGGTCGCTCCGCTATGCTTCACGATATTCGTGACCGCTTCTTTTAGGCACATGCTGACCACGTTCTCGTTGAGCAGCGACGTGCGCGTCTCTGCCGGATCGCCGATCAACGTGAACTCGATCTCCGCTGCTTTCAAAATCTGCCGCAGCCGATGAATCTCGTCCTCCACATGCGTGCCGCGCATCTGGGTGACCAGCTCGCGCAGTTCTTTTAATACAACGCGCGCAGTTTGCTGAACGTCACGAATTTCTTCTTCCGCCCTGTTGGGGTCTTTCGTCACCAGCTTTGCCGCCAGGTCGCTTTTGAGTCCGATCAGCGCCAGCTTTTGTCCCAGCGTATCGTGCAGGTCGCGCGCGATGCGTTGGCGTTCTTCCATCACGACCAGTTCGGAGATGCGCTTGTTCGCGTCTTCGAGTTGGCCTTCGAGCCGCTCGCTGCGATTGCGGTTATACGTGGTGACCGGCAGCAAAATGACGGCGATGATGGTCAGCGCGACAAACGGCCATTGCGTGATCAGCAGCGGATTCAGATGGATGTAGCCGACGTAAGCCGAAGCGAGCACCGCGGCGAGCTGGATCGAATACAAAGTGAAAAATCCGCTTTTGCTGCGAATATTTCCGACGAAATACGCCAGGAATACCGCAAAGTAAATATAGCCGAACATCAAAGTCATCGAGACCGAGAATAACATCTGCATGCTCGTCCAAAAATATCGCAGCCGTCCTTTAAAAGCGAAAGCGAGCAAATAACATACGAAAAATCCGATAACCATAAAAATGCCGGTAGCGGCTTGAATCGCGGAAGACGAACGGAAAATGAAGTAAAACGGCAGGATATAAAAGACGACCCATACATAAGGATTAAGTCCGGTACTGCGTTGAAAAATCTGATACCACTTCTGCATGACGGTCTGCCCTCCACGGATTTTTGCCGGAATCGACACAAGCCTTCCCGGTGCGTGCGCCGCCTGATTTTTTGAGACCATTATAACCCGCGCCCTCCTTTTTCCCAAATCGTATCTGTATTCAGCCTGCACGCCAAAAACCCCGGAATACGGGAAACCGGGGTTTTCGAAAACAGCATATCAGTCTTTCGGCAGTGCAGGCGCTTTCGGCTTCAGCTCGCGCGCGACGGCTTGCACCGCATTGCCGGGCAGGCCGCTGCGTACTTTTCGACCATAGCCGGTAAATGTCTTCGTTTCTTCGTCCCACAGACGGAACTTCAACGATTGCAGGCTGGTGCGCAGCGTGATCGTTGTCGCTTTTTGCAAAGGAACGGAAGAGTCATGCGCTTTTGCCAGATTATAATTTGGTACTTTCGGACTCAGATGGTGCACGTGGTGGAAGCCGATATTGCCCGTGATCCATTGCAGCGGCTTCGGCAGTTTGTAGTACGAGCTGCCTTCGACGGCCGCGTTCACGTAGCTCCACTCTTCCTCATGCTCAAAGTACGAGTCTTCGAATTGATGCTGCACGTAGAACAACCAGATGCCGAACAGTCCCGAGAAGAAGAAGACCGGAACCTGCACCAGCAGGAACGCCTGCCAGCCGATCGCCCAGATCAGCGCCGCGTACAGCAGCACGATCAGCACGGTGGTCAGGTGGGTGTTGATGCGTTCTTGGCGCTTGGCGCCTTTGCGGTTGAAGCGGGACTCGATCAGGAACACGAAGATCGGGCCGAGACCGAACATGACGAGCGGGTTGCGGTAAAAGCGGTATGCCAATCGTGTCCAGAACGAAGCTTCGGCATACTCTTCAACCGTCAGCAGCCACATATCGCCTTCGCCGCGTTTGTCGAGGTTGCTGCTTGTCGCATGATGGCGGGTGTGGCTGTATTTCCATTTGCGGTACGGCATCATGGTGATGACTCCGGTGATCGTACCGACAATATCGTTAGCTTTTTTGTTTTTGAAAAACGATCCGTGCGTGCAGTCGTGGAAAATGATGAACGTTCGGATCACGAAGCCCGAGGCCACGAGCAGAAGCGGCAGCGCGAGCCAGTAGGAGACGGACAAACTCAGGTAACCGCCGACCCACAGCAGAATCAGCGGAACCAGCGTGTTGACCATTTGAAGAATGCTGGCCTTGGAATCGGTTTTTTCGTAAGGCTTCATATGCTTTTTCAATTCCGCAATCGGGTTGGCGGATGTCGTATTCGTGGACGGGTTCATCAATGTAATCCCCTTTCGCGGACGCCGCTCGGGCATCTCAATAATCTTAGTATAGAAAAAAGCGCTTGCGCCGCGTAGTCATAAACGTCAGATGACAGGGGTGACAAATGTCATACAGCAGATTGTCTTATTTAAATTTATGAATATACAAAATGCGAACACAGGAGTAGAATAGGGACGGTTGAATAAGATTGTGAACGAATGAACAATCTTATTCATAGAAACTGAATGATAAAAAGAATAGGGGCTGGAAAAGAAATGAAGAACACTCGCCAAACCAAACGGATTTTTCACGGGAAACGTCCCGTTATGTGGATGATGCTAACCGCTGCTTTCGGCGTGGCGTTGGCAGGCTGCGGGAATGCGGCAGAATCCAATACAACTGTGGCTGCCAACGCACAGACCGAGACAACCGCAGCCAGCGAAACGATCACACTGGGACTTCTTCCATCAATCGACGCGATTCCGTTCATCGTGGCGCATGAGCAGGGCTTCGATGCCGAGCAAGGCGTCAATCTGGATATCCAGACGTTCAAAAGCGCGAAAGATCGCGACGTCGTATTCCAAGCGGGTAAAGTCGAAGGCTTGAGTGCCGATCTGGTTGCGATTTCGATTTATAACGAAGCCGGGCAAGACGTGAAAATCACCAGCACGACCTTCGGCGAATTCGATCTGTTGACGGGCAATCCGGACGTGAAGAGCGTAGCCGATTTGAAAGGCAAAACCGTGATTTTGTCCAAAAACACCTCGACTCAATACACGATGGCGATGATGCTGGAGCAAGCCGGCCTCACCGAAGACGACATTACCGTAACGGAAGTCCCGCAAATCCCGACCCGTCTGGAATTGCTCAAAAACAACCAAGCGGATGCCGCCGTTCTGCCGCAGCCTTTCGTAACGATGGGCAAGGAAGCGGGATTGAACATCCTGGGCTCCACGCATACCGCAGAAATCAATCCGTTCGTGCTAGCTTTCCCGCAAAGCGTCATTGACGAAAAAGCCGACGCGATCCGCGATATGTATGCGGCGTACGATCAGGCTGTCGAATATATGCAAACGCACGATCAATCCGAATACATCGACCTGATTATCAAGGAAGTCGGATACCCGGAAACCTTGAAAGATCAAATCGACGTTCCGGACTATCTGTCTGCCAACCAGGCCGATCCGGCACAGGTCGATTCGGCTTTGGACTGGGCGCGCGAAAAAGGACTGTTGACTAAAGATTTGCATGCGGCGGATGTCATCTCTGACGTGCAATTCAAATAAGATCAGTACAAGTAAGGCATGAGACCAGCAAAGGAGGGGAAGAATGGAAAAAGGTTCTGTGATCGATGCCCGATATGTCGCTGAAAAGGAAGAGCAAGGTCTTGTGGCTCGCGCGCTGACCGTCGACTACGGAGAAGGCCCCGTGCTGGGACCGCTTGATCTTGACCTGCCTGCAAAAGGCATCTATACCGTACTCGGCCCTTCCGGTAGCGGGAAATCGACCTTGCTGAGAGCGGCAGCAGGCTTACTGACCGGCTTCGGCGGAAGTCTGAGTTATAGCGGCCGCTCAATGGGTCGTGCAAAGGCAGCTGGCGCAGATATCCGCGTCGGCCTTGTCCCGCAGAATTACGGACTGCTGCCTTGGCAGACCGCTATCGCGAATATTCGAACGGCGCTGAAAATTTCCAGACCGGAGGAAGATCGCGCCCAGCGCGAAGCGAATTCACTTCGTTGGCTGGAGCTGATGGGGCTGTCCGGCCTGGAAAGACGCTACCCGCGTGCTTTGAGCGGCGGCCAGCAGCAGCGCGTGGCGATTGCCCGGGCTTTTGCCATCAGACCCGATTTGCTTCTGCTGGATGAACCGTTCTCCGCGCTCGATGCGGTTACGCGAGAAGGCTTGCAGCGTCTGTTAATGGAAAGTTGGCGTCAGCAGCCATCTACCATGTTGTTCGTCACGCATGACGTCGAAGAAGCGATATTGCTGGGACGCAAGATCGTGATGCTGACGGCTTCCGCTGGTCATCCGATTCTGATCGATAACGAAATGGTCTTTTCCCTCGCGGACGAAGACAAGCGCGATCATGATGCTTTTCACGAGCAGACCCGTTATATTCGCCGAATCATGCGGGAAGGGCGGGGATCGAAATGAAAGCTGAGAAAAAGACAGGGCAAAATAGCATAAATGGCAAACCCAAAGGCAGTCTAGGTGCGATGCTGCTTCGTTTACTATCGGTATTCGTCGTTCTGCATATCCTATGGGGACTGATTGCTGCACTATTGAAGCGCGACATGCTGCCTTCTCCGCTGGTCGTCTATCGAGCGTTATTCAAGTTGGACGGCGGAGAAATGCTGCTGAATATCGGCACCAGCATGGGCCGGGTCTTGGCCGGAATCGCGCTGGCTTTAATCATCGGCTTGCTGTTGGGCCTGCTGATGGGACGTTCCCCGCGTTGGAACAAACTTCTCGATCCGGTCGTCTACCTGACCTATCCTATCCCGAAGATCGCCTTGCTTCCGGTTGCCATGCTGTTTTTGGGGCTCGGAGAAGCCTCGAAGATTGTCATGATTGCCCTGATTCTGGTTTTCCAGGTCATTATCTCCGTCCGCGACGGTGTCAAAGCCATTCCGGCCAACACGTATGATGTCCTGACCAGCCTGGGCGCGGGGCGCATGGCGAAGTTCACCCAAATCACTTTGCCCGGCGCATTATCTTCCATATTGAGTACCATCCGAATCTCCCTCGGCACCGCCTTCTCGGTCTTGTTCTTCACCGAAATCTACGGTACCGAACACGGCATGGGCTATTTCATCATGGACGCTTGGCTTAGGCTCGACTATCCCGGCATGTACGCCGGAATCCTCCTGTTCAGCGGCGTGGGCTTTCTGCTCTTCGTGTTGGTCGACCTGTTTGAACACCGCTTCATGAAGTGGCGGGCGTAGAGAAAGTCACTTTAGCGGTGGGAAGCGAGAAGACTGCGAGAAAAATTCGTTCAATTCGCTGTCTCACTTGGAAAATTGGATTTAAATTTGAGTGGAAGTTTTCCAAGTTCAAAGGCGTCTTGAACTGAATTTCTCTCTCCGTCTTCTCGCTTCCAGCTACATTGAGCTTTCTCGGCATGTTAAGGGATAACTACATCCTTGTCGGCTTCCTAACAAGAAGCCGACAACTTACCCCGCCCCAAAGCGATGACTCCTTTAGTTTCTCAAAAGTAGAAGCGTCCCACTTTTAGCAAGGACGCTTTTAAGCTCCTATTTGAAGGCGAAGCCATAGCGGAGGGAGGAATTCAGTGTAGGAGCGTTAGCGGTCGCCTTTGTATTTGGGAAGCTTCCTTTATAAAATCCAATTCAGCTTCCCAAATGCAACACGCGACCGGAACGAATTCCTCCCGCAGCGCCCCGCGAAGCCAATCAACGAATAGGAACTACAAAAAGAAGCGAAGGCTCATGCCCTCGCTTCTTCTTTATGTCAATCAGCTAAGTTGATCAAAGTCTCTACTTCGTGGAGACGTCGCCCAATCCTGTACTGTGTAACAGGTTTACCAACAAAGCCGCCGCTTCTCCGGCCGTGCCTTGCCGCTGCGCTACGATCTGTCCGCGGTCGCCCTGGAATAATCCTGCGGCGTAGGCTGCTTCGACATAAGAGCTAGCCCAATCGGAGATGCTTCCGGAATCCGGGAAGGCATCCTGCGCGCTTGTGCCGCTCGGTGTACTCAGCGTGCCCATCGGCAGGTCGAATTGCCGGCTGGCGTTGACCAGAATCGCGATCATTTCTTCGCGGGTGATGGCTCCGCCTGTCTGCGCGTTGTCCGGCAGTCCGTCCAGCAATCCGGCGCTGCGCAGCGCCGCAAGCGAAGAGGCGTCTGCGCCGTAGGCTTCAAGACCGAGCGCTCTTACTGTCATGCGGGCAAAAGATTCGCGGTCCAGTGCCGAAGAAGGCTCGCGATCTTCAAGAATGCCTTTGACGGAAGCTTCGCCCAGGGCGCTATCGAACCATTTGCCCGACGCGGCCGGCAATTCATATCGAACCAACAAAACAGGATTGCCGCCTGTCGTATGCAGAACGGCTTGACCGTCTTTGAACGTAACCGGAATCGGCACATATTTGCCGTCGACCAACATAACCGCTCCGAGCCTGCCGGTGTCCGAGCCTTCCGGAACCGGAATCATTTGTTGCCCGTAGCGCTTGTCGTAGCCGGTGATTTCGGCGGCTTTCGTGCCGCTGCTTGCCAACATCCGGAACGTGTAGGCATCGCCTACCGGAACGGCTCCGGCAATTTTTCTCCATGCGCTTTCACTCGTTATTGCTGCCGACTTTTCGATCTGGATGCGAATCTGTACCTGATCGGAAGAGACGCCTAGCCGTTCGGCCGCTTGGCTCAGGCGCAACCGATCGACCGGGAATACGATGCCGACGTCGGCGGTGCTGACGGAAAGCTTATTCGTATTGTTGGCCAATGGCGCCAGCGTTTTGCCGTCGAACACGATTTGCATATCGGTGGCTTTCAGCTGAGGCAGGCGGTATGCTAAAGTTTCTCCGCGCTTGGCTTGTTGCGAAGCCAGAGTAAGGCCTTCCGCGTTCAGTCGCAACTCCGCCCTTGGCGTACCGCTTTGTCCGGTCGAGCGGATCAGGCTGGCCGATCTTCCGGTCAGATCGCCCGCGGATACGGCGAGGACTTGAATCGATTCTTCTGTCGAATTTGTTGTTGAGGCAGTAGGCGTATCAACAGGTGTATACACATAAGAAGGCTCGGGAGTTGGGAGTACAGTTCCGCCACCCGTATTTCCGCCCGGGCTACCTCCTCCCGACTCGCCTTCCGTCAGGTCCAGCTGCGCATTCGGATGGTCTGTCGGTTCGGCATATGCCGCGCCGATGCCCAGATACTGGCTCAAATAAGTGAAGGAATCGCCGTCGTAGGCTGCCGGGTCGGCATTGGAAATAGCCGGAGCGCTGGACAGGAGCTGTGCAGTAAGGCCGGTGGTCAATACGGCTGAGCGAAGGATGACTTTCTTCTTGCTGTTTTTGCGGGCTGCATTTTTCTGTTTGCTCATAAGGCACGCTCCTGATCTTGAAGTGGGTTAGGGAGTGAATTTCATCAGACGGATGCAGGAAGGAACCAGTAAAGCGGAGGCTTCCAGTTCCCGATTGATGACGCCGACCTTGTTCATGTTTGCTTCGTACAACCAGATGGAACCGTCCTGTTCGATCCCGAGATCGAGTCCGATTTCCCACAGGCGGTGCTCCAGACGCTCTTCGATCCGGGCGGCTACGGCATAGGCAAAGCTATCGATCTTCGCGTCCATCTCTTCTTCGCGTCCGGGGAACTGGTAGGGCAAGAACCAGTACCACTGCGTGAAGGCGCGCAGGTTGGAATGATGATTCACGACTTTATGCCGCTGCTGCGTCGAGATGTACGGCATATGACCGATAATCCGGAAGACTCCTTCCGCGTCCCGAATCAGATGGACGCGTATATGGAACGGCAAGCCTTCCGGGGTGACGCTGTCGATGAATTTTTGCAGAACCATGTCTTTGCTGGCCGCCAAGCCTTCAAGCAGGGCGGACAATTGCTCGGCGCCGAGCAGGTGGCTGTACACCGGATCGTCGACTCGGTAATGCTCGCCTTCCCTTTGCACCACGATGATGGCGGAGCCTTTCGTCCCGCCGCTCGGCTTGATCACCGTTTGACCGTGCGCCGCAATAAACTCCAACGCGCGTTCCGCCGAGTCCAGCGCCATATACGGAATCAAGTGCGGTTCTACCGCCGGATCGCCTGCCAGCATCTCGTACGCTTTCACTTTGTTGAAACTTCCGGCAGGTCGCGAGTGCGTGTTGGGAATGCTTTGCAGTCGGGCATACGCTTTTTCCGAACGTCGCAACCCGCGCTCTTTGAGGCGATCGTACACGACGTCAGGCAGGCGGCGGTACTGTGCTGCCCAACTCCCGCCTTGAAATACCATGGCTTTCAGCAATGGAGAATCGTAAGCCGCGTCGACGGGACGGAACCAAAAGAAGTCGGTTTCGTGGGCGGCGCTGGCAAAAGCCATGGCGTCGTGCAGACGGAAATCTTCGTCTTTTTCGGCAACGAGCATTCCGATCGAGCGACGGTTGCGGACAAGACCGCTTCGGACCTCGTGCAGATGACGGCAGAAATGGAAAAGCCTCACGGCGCGCAAGTCCTCGTGATCGCGGGTTTCCGGCGAAGCGTTGGCTTCAAGAAAATAAATGCGGCCTTGCTCGTTCATCAACAAATCAATTCCCAACTCGTTGCATAAAAACGGATACGGACGGTTGACGGCTTCCGCCAGCCGAAGAGCCGTTTGTTCCAGCTTGATCCGCATAGCGTCAGCTTCGTTTCCGTACAAAGATCGAAGCGTTTCTTCCAAATCGGGGCTTCGGCCGCCTGCGCTGAGGTTGCTGACGAATCCGCCCGGACGCCCGACGCGTGCATACGTACGCGTAACCTGGAAGTCGCCGTTGCCGTCGCGCTGAACATGCACCCGATAATCAACAGGCTCGTTTTGAGCGGTCAGTGTCGGCAGGTAAGGCTGAACGAGATAGGTTTGCTTGGCGATCAAACTGCGAAGCGATTTGCGCAGCTCGCGCAAATCCTTCCAACGGGAAGCACCGCTGCTTTCTTCGAACCGATAACGGCTGCCCGCTTCATTTTTGACGCGGACGATTCCGCCGCCCCGCCGTCCATCTGACGGCTTCAAGATAATGTCGCCGTACAACTTCAGCATCGTCTCGGCCGCGGCCGGAGACTCAAGCTTTTCCGTAGGGAGCAAGAACTCGGCGTAGTCGGTTTGCAGATATGTGGTAACGCTCTCTTTGTTGCCGATCAAATGAACGGCGAACGGGACCTCAGTACGGAGAATTTTTTCCTGTTCGGGACGCATGGCGGAAAGTTCGGGCGATTCGTTTAGCACAACGTCCGGATACGGCGTCTCGCGTTGATGGAATTGGCCGTTACGCGGATGCAGTGCCGTAACGGTTCCGCGTTCCGTATCGATTCCGTTGACGCTGAAAAAGCACAATTCGATGCCTTGCAGCTCCGCCTCCGCGATGAGCGCATCGATACGGCTGCGGCCGACGGATTCGAACGGATCGCTGCGATGGTAGACGCCGATTAACATGAAAACCTCCTGTTCGAGTAAAGAAACAAATTTAAGTTATACTTCGGTCGAAACTGGATTTTTTTGAAGGTTTTCAAGGTCTGATTCCAATAAAAAATCACTTTGGAGGTTCAAACCTTCAAAGTGATTTTTTTAGAATATGTCAAAGCTTCCTAAGAATACGAATTTCGACGGATGGCGGCCTTTAGGTTAGAGCCTTTTCGACACCGGAATCCAAATCTCGCTCCGATAATCGGGCGCGTTCTGATCCCGCATCTCATTCCATAACATCTCCGGTCCTTCAGCCTGCTGATAAGCAGACGACGGGAACCATTCCGAATAGATGCGTCCCCAAATATCCTGCAAAGTATCCGGGAATTTGCCGACTGATTCGAATACCGCCCAGGTGGACGCCGGAATTTCAAGCGAAGTCCATCCGTCGGGGGCCGAAAGGGTGGTGGCAGCTCCGATGTAATGATCCAACCCGCCTTTTTCCTCCATGCGCTCCTCGGAGAAATTCGTCGATGCGCTGACGAGGCCGATCGGATCGGTGTTCGACAACTCCTTCATGATCCCGATCTTCTCCATATCGAGACTCTGCCACATTGCGGCAATCTCCGGGTTCACCCCGTTGAACACGATCGGAACCCGTTTCATAATCCCCACAACCCGAAAAGCTTCTTTTTCCGCAATGCGATAATTCATTTGATTTCCTCCTTCTATCGTTAACCGGAAAGTCATAGGCGGATAGGCTTTCAGCAGATGTCCCCCGCGGCGCGCTTCGGAAGGCGTGACATCATGCAACTGCCGGAAAGCCCGCGTGAACGCGTCGGCCGAATCATATCCGTACTTGAGCGCCAGATCGAGCACGCGCTCCTCTCCGCTTTGCAGCTCGAATGCCGCCAACGTCAGCCTTCTGCGCCGAATGTATTCGGACAGCGTCACGCCCGCCAGAAACGAGAACATTCGCTTGAAATGATGCTCCGAACAAACGGCGATCCGCGCTGCGTGTTTCAAGTCGATTTCACGATCCAAATGTTCTTCGATATAAGTCATCGCTTCATTCATCTTTTTCAAAAAATCCACGGCATGTCCCTCCTTGTTTCTTAAGTTATCAAAAATCGACGACACCGATCCGACCTTTTGCGTTCTGATTTAAACGGGTTGGCGCAAGGGGCTTGCGATCATGTTTCAAGATCATGTACGGTGCAGCGCATCGAGGGTTTGTAGCGGAAAAGCGACTTGTATATTTTTTGTAGATGCGGCTTTGATATGCTTGCGCAAGGTTGCCGATAAGGCACGCTGGAGAAGAATGCAGATCATTTTATCGGGAGGGGTAATGAATTGTTCAAGATGAAAAAAGAAGCGGGTTTGCACAAGGGGTTCAAACTCGCGATGGCGGCAATGCTGGTCCTCGGAAGTTTGACGGGGCTCGGCACGCAAGCAACGGAAGCGGCACCGCCGCAGCCTGTTCCGGGCGGGGTCGGAACAGGGCTGATTTCGTGGGTCGACGTCGGAAGAAGCACGGATAAGCAGGAAGGCGAGAAAATCGCGGCACTGACGGATTTGGCGCCGAACGTTACGCGAACTTGGACGTCCAACTCTAAAGGAACCGCCGCCGCTTATAAAGCTGCTTCTTTAAATTTCAATGCCGCTTACACCGGTTATGATTATTTCAGAACACTTGTATCGGGAGAGTTTGCGGCAAGCGGCGTTGATGAACGGGAAGTATTTTCGGTTCAATCGACGCCTTCCGCTTCTACCGGTTATCCATGGGAGCTGGGAGGCGGGTATACGGCTGCAAGCAGATATCTTTCTTCGGGCAGCATTACTTCTTACTTCGGTTCCAAAACGCATCGCACGATTACGAATTCTTCAAGCGAGCTTGATATGACCCAAGTAGATTTGACGAAAGCGAACATATTGAACGTATCCAGCATTCCCGACGAGTGGACATTGAATGTAAGCGGGGGACAGGCGCTGCGTTCGACAACAAATGAAGTGGACTTTTCGAGTCCGGTTACCTCGCCGAGCACATACTACTTTGGCGCGGCGCATAATTCCGTGAATCGAGGGCCGGTATCCGAGATGATCGTATTTGATCATAAGCTTTCGGATACGGAGCGTCAGCAGGTCAATAGTTACTTGGCTTTTAAATACGGCATCACGTTGAAAAACAACAGTGAAGCCAATGTCGATTATCTCGCCAGCGACTTGGGTCTAATCTGGGATGCAAGCGATAACCTGGGCTATGGCTACCGGATTACCGGAATCGGCAGAGACGACGCTAGCGGTTTGGAACAGAAGCAATCCAAAGCCCAAGATGCCCAAGGGATCGTCACTTTGGCGCTGGGGACGGCGATTGCGGGTTCCAATGAAGCCAATGTCGCGGCATTCGCTGCCGACCAATCATTTTACAGCTTCAGCGACAACGGGGGCAGCACCGGTTACACCGTTGATCTCAGCAGCGGAAGCGGCTCTTCCTTGCTTGAGTTGAAGCATATGCCGCGCATCCATAAGGTAGAAGCAACCGGCGATTGGACCAATGAACCGATCACGTTAAAAGCGGACGGCGCGGTTCAGCAGTCGGGAAGACAGTATTATTTGATTTCTTCCGCGGCGGCGAATATGAGCAACGCGCAGTTGCATCCGTTGAACGCGAACGGAGAGGTTACACTCAGTAGCGGCAGCCTGCCGGACGGAACGTTCTTCACCTTTGCCTACGTGGATACGGCTAATCTGGTTCCGGGCGATCCGGGAGGCGTCGCTTCGCCGGTACTGTGGATGAGATCCGACCGGGGCATTCAGCAAAACAGCGGCGGCGCAGTAGCGGAGTGGAAAGATCAGAGCCCGTCCGGCAACGACGCTTCTCAGCCGACGTCGGCTGCGCAGCCGACGTACTGGGACGACGCGTCTCATAATATCAATTTCAATCCGGTATTGGACTTTGCCAACGATTATCTGACTTTGGACGTGAATAAGCTTCCGCTCGGCAAAAAAGCCCGAACGATCGTTGCTGTCGCGAAGTCGGACACCGTGGGAAACTCGATCGGTTATGTGATTGGATGGGGAACGGCTAACGGTTCGAATACTGCTGTCGGTATGCTTAGAAACGAAAGCAGAGTCGGATTGACGCCCATGAACTCTTCGACGGACCGCTCCCAAACGATGTACTCGGTTCTGAATCTGATGAACGACGACTTTCCTCATGAACAATTTTTGACATGGACGGGCGGAGAGAACGGAGACGCCGCGAACCAAGCCAGATTGTACAGCAAAATGAAAAGAGTCGAAGATGATCAGCCCAATGGACTCGGACAAGACGTTCCGAAAAAATGGGATACCGGAACGCTTGACGGAGCCGTGATCGGCAAAGTCATCCCGGCTTCTGTTTCCAACTACTATTGGGACGGAACCATTCTGGACATCATCGTCTATGACCGCGTGCTCACCGATCTTGAACGCCAACAAGTCAGCACTTATCTGGCGATCAAGCACGGATACACGATCGCTCCGGGCAATCCGGACGATACGTCGTACCTTGATTCGCAAGGCAACAAAATTTGGAACTCATTAGCCGCCGTCAACGGCGCATACACGAATCGGATTACAAGCATCGGCAGAGACGATGCCAGCGATTTGAAGCAAAAGCAATCCAAAGCCCAAGAAAGCGGCGCCCTTGTGACGCTGGCGTTGGGCAATGAAATCAAAGCAACCAACTCGGCTAATTTGAATGAGTTTGCTACCGATCTTGCCTTCTTTACATTTGGCGACAACGGAGCAAGCGCGGATTACACGCAAAGCATCCAACAAGCTCAGGACGTGTCGCTCAAACGAATGGAACGCCTCCATAAAGTCGACACGAGCGGCTGGACCAATCAAGACGTAACGCTTCAGGCGGATATCGCGCAGCGGGACGCTTCGCAGCCGGAGCAATATTATCTGGTGGTCAGCAGTCAGGAAGATCTCGGCAATGCGAGCTTCTTCCCGCTGGATGAAAACGGCCGGATCACGTTAAGCGGCAATCAGCTGTCCGAAGGGAACTTCTTCACCTTCGCGCATGCGGACAAAACAGCGCTGGGCACAAAAGTCTCTTCGGTCGACAACCACCTGGGAACGCTGAAACAAGAGGATTATACGCCTGAAAGTTGGACGGCTCTGCAAACCAAATTGACGGCGGCAAAAAATCAATTGGATAATCCTCAAGCTTCGCAGGCGCAGATTGATCAGGCGCTCAAGGAACTATCCGAGACTTATGAAGGCCTGGAGCCGCTGGGAGCTACCTTCGATAATGCCGTGTTAGAAAAAGATGCTTCTGGCTCTCGCATCGCGATTACTTTAGATCGTAGCGTGACTTTCGACGGACAGACGCCGGCAGGCTTTACGGTTCGAGTGGGCAACACGGACGTTCCGATCGATCCGGCAAACATCATCGTCGATCCGCTTGAACCGACTCGGGTCTTAATCGAACTTCCGGCGGAACTCGATCTAACGAATGTCGATCAGGTCGGCGTATCTTACGATTCGGCATCGGGCAATCTGGAAGGATTGAACGGACAAAGCGTAGGAAGCTTCAGCGATACGGCTTATAACGGATTCGGCGCCGAACTTACAATCACGCGTCCGAGCCCGATCACCGGCAAACCGGCCTTCACGGGTACGGCCGATTTGGTCACAGAATCGCTTACCGTCGTGATCCGCGACGCGCAAGGTCATATCATTACAGGAGCGGGCGGTCTTGCTGGGGTCGACCCGATCACAGGGGAATGGAGTTTTGATTCTGAAGAGTTGCTTCCTCCGGGAACGTATACGGTCGAAGCGACAGCCGTCAGCAATAATCAAACCGCTGTGAAGATCCGAACCTTTACGGTTCTCGCAAGTACTGACAAAACGGCTTTGCAACAGCGATATAACCAGATCGTCGGCGAAAATCTTAACGGCGCATCTTACACGCCTGCGACCTGGAATGAATTGCAGCAAGCTTTGAACGAAGCTGCGCAAGTCTTGAATGACAAAACGGCTACCCAAGCTCAGGTTGACGCGGCATTGAGTCGCCTGAACGCGGCCCGCTCGGGACTTGCCCTTGTACCGACGGAACCGTCGAACCCGACGACGCCTGTCGTTACGCCTTCCCAGCCGTCTGTTCCTCCGGTCGTCTCGGCACCTCCGGTATCGACGACGGCGCCGACCAAGCAGATTATTTCCGTGGACGTGGCTTCGGGCTCCGCGGACCTGAGCGACATCACGAAGGTCGAGTTGGAACGCACCACCAATGCCGACGGTTCGCTAAGCGACCTTGTTGCTTTCACGCCGACTAAGGCGCAGGAAGCGATCGACAAGGCGTTGGCCAAAAACGATCCGACGGCCCGGATTTTGATTCCGGACCCGAGCGATGCGGTATCCGAAGTGAATGTGAATATTCCGAAAGAAACCGTGGCGCTGCTGCAAAAGAACGCGATCGATTTGGAGATTCATAATCCGAACGGTACCGTGATCGTGCCTGCTTCTTCGCTGCAAGGTTGGACGGACGATCTGTACTTCCGCCTCGTGCCGATCAAGCAGCAACAAGAGCGTCAGCAAGTCGAGAATCGCGCCGTCACCGAACAAGTGGTACGCGAACTGAGCGGCAATGAAGCGGCGAGAGTCGTTTCCAGACCGATGACGATCGAGACTAATATTTCGAGCCGTCCGGTTACGTTGGTTCTGCCTTTGGACGGAACCAAGCTGCCGGCAAACGCGACGGAACGCGAGAGTTTCCTGCGCGAACTGGGCGTCTATATCGAGCATAGCGACGGAACCAAGGAAGTCGTGCGCGGCGAAGTCGTGACGATGGATGAGGCCGCGGCGGGCAGCAACAAACTCGGCCTGCGCTTCGGGATTCAAAAGTTCAGCAACTTCACGATCGTGCATTTGGGCGAATCGCAGCATCACGAGGCTTATATCCAAGGGTATACGGACGGCACGCTGCGTCCCGACAATAAGGTGATTCGTGCCGAAATGGCGGCCATGCTGACGCGTCTGGGCGTGCTTGCATCGCCGACGGCATCTGCGAAAGCTTCGGCCTTCAGCGATTCGCGCAGCCGTTATTGGGCACACGATTACATCGGGCAAGTCGTCGAAGCCGGCTGGATGAAAGGCTATATCGACGAAAGCTTCAAGCCTGACGGCGCAATTACGCGCGAAGAAATGGCTTCGATCGCGTTCAACTATCTGGGCCTGAGCAAAGGCGATGCGTCCGGTTCGTTCCCGGACGTGCGTGCTAACGGCTGGTCCGGCGGAATCATTGCCGCCGTTCAAAGCAAGGGCATCATGACCGGCTACCCGGACGGAACTTTCCGCCCGCAGCAGGAGTTGACTCGTAGTGAAGCCGTTACGATTCTGAACCGTCTGTTCGAACGCGGGCCGCTGCACGGCGCGCCGACATCGAACTGGCCGGATGTGCAGCCCGGACATTGGGCTTACGCCGATCTGATGGAAGCGGCATTGGATCATGCTTACGCAGACCGCGACAATGGCGGAGAAGAATGGACATCCGCAAATTAAACAGCGGCGCAAATCCCCGTTTCGGCAAAGCCGGGCGGGGTTTTTGCTACACCGACTTACACCTTCGGGAAAGGGGAATGAAAGATGAGGGCGCTGCTGGTAGAAGAAGAACGTACGGAGCTGCTGCGTTTAAAAGCAATGCTGGAACAAGAGGACGGCATTCAGGTTGTGGGCATGTCGGAAAAAGGCGCCCGGCTCGAAGAACGATTGAAAGAATTGGCACCGGATATCGTGTTCCTCGATCTGGACGCGCAAGCAAACGGCAGATTGGAGCTGGCGGCCCGAATCCGTGCGGCCGATCCCGTAGTCGATATCGTATTCACCGCGTGCTCCGATCGCCATGCGCTTGAAGCTTACGCGGTATATCCTCTGGACTATATGCGTAAGCCCGTCGATCATATCCGTCTTGCGCGGACGATCGGCATGGCCCGCCGAAGATCCGAGCACGGCGCGCAGGCGATATCGGACGGAACTGCCGATTCGCGGCTTGTTTGTCTCGGCTCGCTCACGATTCGGCGCCCGAACTCGGAAACGGCTTATCCGAGATGGAGAACGACCAAAGCGCAGGAATTGTTCGCCTACTTGCTGCATCATCGGGGACATATGGTCAGCCGGGAAAGCTTGTTCCGCTTGCTGTGGCCGGAATTCGATGCCGAGCGCGCAGCCGCGCAGCTTTATAACACGATTTATACCATTAGGGCGGTGTTGAAAAGCGAAGGACTGCATATCACAATCGCCAAAGGAGGTCCGGCGGCGGGATATCGATTGGATCTCGGAACGGTTCGGCTTGACGTCGATCTATGGGAGCAATCGCTCCTTGCATTACCGTCGCTCGGCCGGGATACCGCGAGTCGTTACGAGACCGTGTTGAACGCGTATACCGGAGATTACTTGCAGGAATCGGATTATAGCTGGGCGTTGGAAGAGCGTCTGAGACTGAGGGAACTGTGGCTGGATAACGCCTGTCGCTTGGCCGGATTCTACCATTCGCACGGAATGGACGAAGAGGCAAACTCCATGCTGCACCGGCTTCACTTGACGAACGTTTTGCCAAGCTTGGTGCCGATCGAACATGCGTCGGCATCTGAACGTCCTTAATCCGAACCTGTTCCTCTTCAAGCCCGAAGCCTTCCGATTCGATCGGAGGGCTTCTTTTTGCGCCGATGTATCTTTGTTCATCGCGAGCGACGGGGGCTTGCCGTACAATGCGTAAGAATCGCGAAGAAGGCAGGGATGCGGATGAAGATCGGAAGATTCAGGATAGGCCTGCAAATAACGATTACATTTATGGTGTTAACCGTGGTAGCCGTGGCCCTATTGGCTTTGTACGCCATGATCAGCATTCAAATTTCGAATTATACGAGAAACGGATTGGAGCAGCGGGCAGCCGGTATTGCCCGTACCGTTTCTTGCTCGCCGACGATCCGGTCGGCGCTCTCCCCGGGCGGAAATCCGGCTATCGCGCAGCCTTATGCCGAAGACGTCAGGCAGGCCAATGATATTCAGTTCGTTGTCGTGATCGATATGAAAGGCATTCGATTGTCGCATCCCGATCCTTCGAGGATCGGCGAGCGTTTTATCGGCGGAGACGAACAACCCGTGCTGCGCGGGGAAGAGACGATCTCGACGGCGACGGGTTCTTTGGGCAGGTCCGTACGGGCATTTTCCCCGATCTACGGAGAAGACGGTCAGCAAATCGGCGCCGTAGCCGTAGGTTTACCGATCGGCAGCATTCAGGACGCGATCGGGCAAAACATGGGATTGTTGTACGGGGCTATTCTAATCGGCGGATTATCGGGAGCGATCGGAGCAGTTTTGTTGGCTCGTCGTTTCAAACAAATGATGTTCGGCATGGAACCGCATGAAATCGCGCGCGTGTTGGAAGAACGCAGCGCCATGCTTCAATCGGCCAAAGAAGGAATTCTTGCGGTAGACCGAGAACTGCATATTACGTTGATGAATGCCGAGGCCAAGCGCATGATCGGCGAGACGGCAAACTCTCCGGAGTCGGATTTTCGCTCGTTGATCCGAATGGACCGGGTCGTGTCGGCCGGTGAACCGATTTGCGATCTGGAGGTGGAGACGGGAGGCGCGGCGCTGCTCGTCAATGTCGTGCCGATTCATATCGAGGGACGAATCGAAGGCGCGATGGCTACCTTCCGCGACAAGACGGAAATCGTTCTGCTGTCGGAGCGTCTGTCGGGCATTTCGCTCTATGCCGAAGCTTTGCGGGCCCAGACTCATGAATTCATGAACAAGCTGCATATCATCATGGGCTTGAACCATATGAAGCGTTATGATCGCCTGAGCAGTTATTTGCAAGAAGTCGTTCCGAGCCTCCAGATCGAAGCCGGCGTTGTGACCAACCAGGTTAAGGACCCGGTCATGACCGGATTTTTGCTGGGGAAACTCAGTCGCTTAAGAGAAACGGGCGTTCGACTGACGGTGGATGAACAAGGAATTCTGCCTGAAGCGGCCCAACCGTCGATTTCGCGGGAACTTGTGACCATCGTAGGCAATCTGTTGGAAAATGCGATCGAAGCTCCCCGCCGCGAAGGTGTATCGAAAGAAGTTTATCTCGGTTTCAGGCATCAAGACGATCGTCTGGTGATCCAAGTGCGAGATAACGGAACCGGAATCTCCGTCGAGTCGTTGGACAATATGTATGAACAAGGCTATTCCACGAAAGGAGACGATCGGGGCATCGGATTGTATCTCGTTCGCCGCAGCACGGAACGCTTGGGCGGTTCGGTATGGTTTCATCGCGAAACAGGGGAATTTCACGGGGCCCGGTTCACGGTGGAACTTCCTTATCGAACAGAAAAGGAGGAAGAGCCATGATTCGGGTGCTTATCGTGGAAGACGACCCCATGGTCGCAGAGATGAATCGCTTTTACTTGGAGCAGGTCGAAGGATTTGGTTGCATGGGCTGGGCATCTTCGCCGGATGAGGCGTTGACGCTGCTTGAAGCCGAGGAGATCGATCTGGTTCTGCTTGACCTGTACATGAAGGCGGAAAGCGGTCTGGCTTTGCTGGCCGAGATCCGTCGTCGGGGTCGTCCGCTGGATGTGATCGTGATCTCGGCGGCCAGCGATAAAGGCAGTATTCAGCAGGCTTTGCAGAACGGAGTCGTTGACTACCTCATTAAGCCCTTCGAATTTGCGCGCTTTCGGGAGGCTCTTGACGGTTATCGGGAACGGAATCGAATGTTGCGCGATCGCTCCAACCTCGATCAGGCACAGCTTGACGCGCTCACGCGTCCCAATGCGAGCACTTTGAACGAAGCAGGAGTTCGCGGAGCCACATTGCCGAAAGGCTGCACGAAGCCGACGCTGCGCCTGGTGTGGAAAGCTGTCGAGGCAGCGCCGGAAGCTGCTTTTTCAGCGGAGGAGATTGCGAACGCCGCCGGGCTGTCGCGGGTATCGGCCGGGAAGTATCTGACGCTGCTGCATGAATTGAACGTGCTGGAGATGGAAGCGAAGTACGGCGGAATGGGGCGTCCGGTACAGCGGTATCGGATACTGCCGGAAGCCCGAAGTTTGATTTCCGCTTACGTGTGAATCCGAATCGACTAACAGAAAAGGAGAAGGCCTTATGGAACGGAATGAAAAGCTGTATGATTTTGAGCCGGGAGATTCGGTGCTGAACCAGGCTCCGTTTACGGATGACGAGGCCCGATATGATCTCGTGCACGGGATTGCTTCCGATCCTTCGTCGCTTCGTTTGAAGGCCGGGGATCATCGGCTGCTCTTCGTGCGCACGCCGGGGCGGAACGGCTGGCTATGGATGGATTCAAGCCTGAGTCAAGAAGAGCGCGAAGGGCGGATGCTGGCGCTTATGGAGGAGACGGATCGCCGGGGAATCGAACTCGGCGGCGTGCACGGCAAGCCGGAGACGGTCGTTTTTTTCGCTGAACGCTATGCGCAGTCGCATGGTTTGGACCATCGATCGAATATGCAATTGGAATCCTACGTCTGCCGGGAGGTACATCCGCCGTCGGGAGTTGAAGGTAAAGCGCGCGTTGTTTTGCCGGATGACGCCGACGTTGTTGCCGAATACTTGTCCGGATTTATGCGCGATGCGTTCGGTACGGAGCAAAGCAGCGAGTCGTTGGCCGAGGCAGCGGCGGATCTGGCTTCTTCGGGCAATCTGTACTTCTGGGAAGCGAACGGAGAACCTGTCGCGATGGCCAACATGGCTCCGGCTTCTCCGAGGTATCGCCGAATCAATGAGGTCTATACGCCGCGCGAGTTCAGGAAGAAAGGCTACGCGAGCGCTTTGGTATCCGAGATCTGCCTTCGTCTGAACGCGGAGGGGATTACGCCCGTATTATATGCCGACTGCGACAATCCGGATTCGAACGGGGTTTACCGCAAGATTGGTTTTAAAGAAAACGGTCGGTTGTTGGATACTCGGTTCGTAGAGCGAACAGCGGAATAAAAATAAAGACGCGGTCCGAAGGGGGAAAGCCATTGAACAAGACCGATCGAATGTTGGCTATTTTGCTCCGCCTCCAGCGGGAACGGACGGTTCGGGCAGAAGATCTGGCCGAGACGTTCGAGACGAGCATTCGGACGATTTATCGGGATATGCAGGCTTTGAGCGAAGCAGGCGTTCCGCTGCTCGGTACGCCGGGCACCGGATATTCGCTGGTAGAAGGATATTTTCTGCCTCCTGTCATGCTGACCGAAGACGAAGCGCTGGCGGCATTGATCGGAGCGGATCTGACGAAGCGGTATTTTGCGGGGAAAGTGCGTAGAGGAGCGGAGACGTTTGGGGAAAAGCTGGAGCATATTCTGCCGCCCAATCTGCGCGAGGAAGTCCGACACTTGCGCGAGACGGCCAGACTGGCACCTGATCGGGCAGCAGAGCAAGATGAAGCCGAGCTGGAACGCGCCGAGCTTTTACGGGAAGCCGTGATGCAGAAAAGAAAAGTCGAATTTGCCTATGCGAAAGCGGGCGAGGAAGATTCGATCGCCGCGCCGGAGCTGCGACGTACGGCCGACCCCTATGGAATTGCGCTGGTACGCGGCGTCTGGATGCTGATTGCGTACTGCGACCGTCGCCGCGAAATTCGTCATTTCCGCGTTTCCCGTATCGCTGATTTGCAGCTCAAGCCGGAACGTTTTCTTCTGCCGGATGGTTTTCGGTTGTCCGACTATCGGGGCAAGGACGATCGGACGCTGCAGGCGGTTATACGCGCCGACCGGTCCGCTGCGGAGCGGGTGAAGGAACTGCGCTCTTACTATCTGGAACGGATCGAACCTGCGGACGAAGGGTATTTGCTGCATTTTCGGATGCGACAAATCAAGGATCTGCTTCCGCTATTGCTCGGCTTGGGTGATACGTTTGACGTAGTCGAACCCGAGGAACTGCGCGTGCTGCTTCGGAACGAACTGCAAAATATGTTAAGGCGATGCGAGCCGTAGAAAAATTTCGGTAGTCGCCGCAAAAAAAGCGAACGAATGCGGCATCTCGCGGTTGTTCGCTTTTTCGTAAGAGCAAGCCTGTTTTTTCTTCCGAGAAACGCTACTCCGCTGCCGGAAACCGATCCAGGATCATCGTTTCCAGCAGCGCATAGGTCTTCTCCAGATCCAATTCGGGATAAAGCAGCTTCTGAAGCGCAAGGCCGTCGAAGCAGGCAAGAAGAATGGCAGATAGAGATTCGCGCTCCTGATCGCCGAGGCCAAGCAGCGCGGAATCCAGCACGCCGGCGATGCCTCCGCGTCCGACCTCCAGCAGTTGGGAGACGTCGTTCGCAAGCGCCGTATCCCGCAATCCTTGGGCGAAGAACTCGTACCGAAGTTTGTACCATTCCGGGCCGTGCTCGTCAGAGGTTTTGCGGGGCGCGCCTTCCTCGGCTCCGAATAGCTCGGATGAACGTCCGGGCATCGTATCGCCGAACTCCTTCTCGTACCGTTCGCGGCTCTGCTTGACGACCTCGCGCAAAATTTCTTCTTTGGTTTTGAAGTAGTAATGAATCAGGCCGGGAGCGGGGAGTCCGGCCTCTGCCGCGATCTCCTTGATCGACGAACTTTCGTAGCCTTTTTCTGCAATCGTTCGCGCTGCCGCCTCAACGATTTGCCTTTTGCGAGGATTCTTTTTCATGCGGCACCCTTCTTTCCTATAGCCTTGACAAGGTACTGGCGGTTCTTTCCATTTAGCGTAGCAGGTCGCCCGAACAGCCGCAATCGCGTTTTGCGCAAGCCGTTATGCGAATCGGAACTTTTGAATGGAAAAACCGTGTATAATCTTCAGTGAAAATCCATTTTTCGAATGGTGCAAATAAGCGATTACAACGCGTGCAGAGCCTTATGGCCTTGTCCGAATGAACAGGAATGAGAGCGATACGATGCTGAAAAAGTGGCTGATTCTCCTATTGGCTTTCTGTTTGATCATTATTGTGCCTGCGGTCGGGCTAATGGATATAATGACGTCGCAGCGCGGCTTGCCCCGTGCGGAGGACGGCAAAGTCGATTTGAGCGGCTGGGATTATGCGCAGCGGGGCGCGGCGACGCTAAACGGAGAGTGGACCTTTTACCCCGGACGATTGGTTGACCCTGCCGAGCTGACGGAAAAAGCATCGGGAGGAACCAAGCTTCAGGTGCCGGGCGCGTGGAACGACGCAATGCCGGACGGTCCGCTCGGCTACGGAACTTATCGGTTGGAGATTGATTTGGGTCGGTCCTTCGATGAAGATTTCGGACTGCGTGTCGCCAATGTTCGCATGGCAAGCCGGGTCTATCTGAATGGCGAAGAAGTCGGAGGAAGCGGCGTGCCTTCGGAAGACCGGACTTTGGATGTACAGAAAAACGTACCGTACACCGGCTTCATTCACCTGAGCGGGACCAAAGCGGTACTGGTGGTGCAGGCCTCGAATTTCAGTTACGCCTCGGGCGGGATCTTCGATTCGATTGTCATCGGGCCGGAAAGCGTCATTTTGCTGGATAAACAGGGCGACTGGATTCGGGACTTTGCTTCGCTCTGCGGATTCTTTTTGCCGGGTATGCTGTTTTTATTATTGTATGTGCTGCACAAGCGCGAGCTTCCGCAGCTTTATCTGGGTCTGTTTTGCATGCTCGGGGTCATCTACGTTTTGACGCATGGGGAAAAGCTGCTCGATTATTTCCTTCCGGACATGCCGTATATGGCGATGTTGAAACTCCAAGCCGTGTCTTCGAACCTGATCTATCTGTTCCTGATCGCCTATATGGATGCACTGATTCCGGGGATCATTCACAAGCGGGTGCTGCAAGGATACGCTTCGCTTGCTGTATTGGGGGCAGTATTGGGTTTGGTGCTGCCGATGCCGATCTTTTCGACGATGGAAAGTATTTTACTCTCCGTGGCCTTCCTCAGTCTGGCCTATACGGGCTGGGTGATGATTCGCTGGGTGAAAAGAAGCGCGGAGGATTGGTATCTGGTCACGCTGGGACTGATGAGTATTTCCGCATTCATCTTGTTGAATCTGATCTATCTAATCGCTCAAGTGGATACGCGGTGGTTGGCGATCTACGAGCTGGTTCTGTTCGTGCTGGCGCAGACCGTGCTCTTGATCCGCCGCTTTGTCCGGGCATTTGCGGATGTGGAGCGATTGTCGGGCCGATTGCTGACCTTGGATGGATTGAAGGACGAATTCATGGCGAACACGTCTCACGAACTGCGGACGCCGCTGCACGGCATTATTAATATTGCCCGCTCCATGTTGGAAGGGGCCGCAGGGCCGGCTTCGGCCAAGCAGCGCGAGAACCTGGCCATGATCATGACGACGGGTCAGCGGCTGTCTCTGTTGGTCGGCGATATTCTTGATTTCTCGAATTTGAAGGAGGGACGTCTTCGTCTGGACGTGCGCACCTTGCACCTGCCTTCTGTCGTCCGTTCGGTGATCGAGGTTATGACGTATACGCTGGGGGATAAGCCGATTCGGATCGTGCAGGAGTGTTCCGAAGATCTGCCCGGCGTACGAATGGACGAAGACCGGTTACGGCAAATTCTCTATAATCTATTAGGCAATGCTGTAAAATATACGGAGCAGGGCGAGATTCGAATCGGCGCATCCGTCGACGGCGATCAGGTGAAAGTCGAAGTCGCGGATACCGGAATCGGAATCGAGCGAGAACGCTGGCCTGATATTTTCCGACGCTTCGAGCGTACGGACGAAGCGTCGGGCATGGAAGGAACGGGGCTCGGACTTAGCATTACCCGGCAGCTTGTCGAGTTGGGAGGCGGCCGGATCTGGTTGGATTCGACACCGGGCGAAGGTACAAGTTTCTTTTTCACCCTGCCTGTATCTTCATCCGCACCGGAAGCTTCCCAGACTGGCGTGTTGGCGTTCGCTGAAGAGCCGCACTCCAGAGGCACGGTTCCCGAAGCTCCGGGATTTGCGGTTGCCGATGCCGGGCGCGTGCTCATTGTCGATGACGATCCGGTCAATCGGCGGGTGCTGCTGAATCTGCTGGCGACTGCCGGTTACGAGGCAGAGGCCGTATCAGGCGGAGCCGAAGCGATCATATTGATGGAGGAAAAGCCCGGCTTCGAGCTGGTGGTGACCGACTGGATGATGCCGGGCATGTCGGGTCTTGAGTTGTGCCGCCGATTGCGCGAGCGTCATGCGCTGGCCGTATTGCCGATTCTGCTGCTCACCGCGCGAGGGCTGCCGGAGGATATCCGGGCAGGCTTCGAGGCGGGCGCCAGCGATTTTCTGAGTAAGCCTGTCGATGCCGGCGAATTGAGGGCGCGCGTGCGTACCCTGATCGGAATGCGCCGTTCGGCGGAAGAAGCGATTCGTACGGAGATGGCGTTTCTTCAAGCCCAGATCAAGCCCCACTTTTTGTACAACGCGCTGAACGTGATCATTTCCGCATGCAGCACCGATCCCGATAAGGCGATTGATTTGTTGATCGAACTGAGTCACTATTTGCGAGGGAGCTTTGACTTCCATAACCGGGATCGTCTTGTACCGCTGCAAAAAGAGCTGGAGCTGGTCGAGGCTTATGTGGCATTGGAGCAAGCGAGGTTCGATGATCGACTGGTCTTTGAATATGAAGCGGATGATCTGGTGGGCGTGTTCGTCCCTCCGCTCAGCATTCAGCCGCTGGTCGAAAATGCGGTTCGTCACGGCGTGATGCAGCGTTCGGCCGGAGGCGTGGTCCGATTGGAGATTCGGGATACTGGTTCGACGGTGTCCGTACGGGTTAGAGACAATGGAGTGGGTCTTGCCCCGGAGGATTTCGACGAGATTATGGCCGGTCGAACGGGCGGCGTAGGCCTGCGCAATATTCATCGTCGCCTCTCTGCTTTGCACGGCGCGGCGTTACGGCTTGAATCAGCTTCTTCCGAGAACGAGAGCGGTACGGAGATCGGATTCGACCTTCCCAAGAATGCAGTGTTGAAGTAAGAAATTCCCAGTTTTCTTGTTCAGAAAATGTTCAGCCCTTTCCGGTATGATAAGTACGAGTACCCGCGTTTTCCGGGAAAGGGATGAGAATCATGCGGATTTATCTATTGGATGGCGATCGGGAATCGCTGGCACGGACAGCCCGCATGTTGGGCGGTTATCCCGACGTCGAATTGATTGGCAGCTCCTATGAACCTGAAGCGGCATTAAGCGAAGCACGGGGTCTTGAACCCGACGCTTTATTTATAGAAACGCGTCTCGGCTGTATTTCCGGACTTGCGGCTTCCGAGCGCCTGCTGCGCGAATTGCCGGACTTGCGTGTTGTCTACGTGACGGCAAGCCGCGAATATGCGGTTGAAGCTTTTGAACAACGGGCATTCGATTACCTGCTTAAACCGCTGACGCTGGAGCGACTGGAGCGGACGATTCTCCGTCTGCGGCGTTCCTGCGGAAGCATTGTTCATACGCGGCAAGAAAGACTAGATAAAGTGGAGTGATACGGATGCGAGCAATGCTGATCGACGATGAAAAGCCCGCACTGGCACATCTGGAGCGGCTGATTCGTGCCGATGGGCGATTGGAGCCCGTAGCGCTATGCACATCGGCACGCGAAGGCATCGAATGGTTGGACAAGGAACGGATCGATGCCGTATTTCTGGACATCGGAATGCCGGAGATGAACGGGTTGGAAGCAGCGGAGCATATCCAGCAGCGCTATCCCGGCATTGCGATCGTCTTCGTCACGGCGTATTCCGATTATGCCGTGGAGGCATTCGACTTGCAGGCGATCGATTACCTGCTCAAGCCGATCGGTCCTGCGCGCTTGCAAAAGGCGATAGCCCGAATCGTTCCGGACTCTTCGGAAGCGGAGGCGGCTGCTGCGGGGGGGATCGATGCTGCTTCACAAACATCAGAAATGCCCGGCGTTCTGATGTTTCGTCGGCTGGAACTCTATGATTCCGCAGCCCGCAAGGTTCGTCCGGTCAAGTGGCGCACCGCCAAGTCGCAGGAACTCTTCGCCTATCTTCTGCATCAGGGCGAGCAATGGGTACCGCGAGGCGAGCTGACCGATCTGCTCTGGCCGAGCATGCCGGGCGACAAGGCCGCTACGCACCTGCATACCTCCGTCTACCAGATTCGCAAGCTGCTGAAGGAGAGCAAACCGGAGATGGCCCTGGAGTATCGCCAAGAGAGCTATCGCCTGCTGCGCGGCGGCGTAGAGACGGATGTTGAACGTTTTGAACGCGAATATGAAGAACTGATCGGTTCGGTAAAAGGAAAAATAGATCCGGCCGAGGCCCTGTTGGCATTATGCCAAGGCGGCTACCTGGAACACCACGACTACCTATGGGCCGAATCCCGAGCCGAAAAGCTAAACCGCCAACGGTTCCGCCTGGCCCTTGAACTGGCCCAAGAAGAAAAGGCCGCAGGCCGAACCGACGAGGCGATTCGCCTTCTAACCTCTCTTCAAGAGGAAGAACCCTACGCCGAAGAAATCTGCCGCCAACTCATGTCTGCCCACCAATTCGCCGGCAACAAACGTCTGGCGCGCGAATGCTACCGGGCATTTGAAATGCGCCTCGAAGAAGAACTGGGCGCAGAACCGGAGCCTTTGACTCGCCAGGTGTATGAACGATTGGAAGAGTGAAAAACGCCACCGAGCGCATTGGATTCGCGCAACTTGAAGACGGCACGCATAACTCGGTTAAGCCAAAAGAGCCATGAGCAGCTATGCTTGGGGGAATCTCGGCGAACAGCCTATCCAAATGTGTGCAAAGCGTCAACAATTTCACTAGTTTTACGACTTTTCTTTTGAGATGCTGACTTTTGATCAACATTTTGCTTCATTTTGGCTCAAATTCGAGTCAAAATCCGAAAAATGTTGATATTCCGTCAGCATTTTCAAAATCCAGTGCCGAAACACGCTAAAATGTGCGCAAAAGGTCAACATTGCAACGCATAACGCATAACGCATAACGCATAACGCATCCTACAGCTGTGCACATAAAAATAGCGTTCCGGAATCTTTCCCGGAACGCTATTTTTATGTTTTTATCCCTACCTAACACCGCGAAGCCAGTGTTAAGCTTGGAGAATTCCGATTCGTGACGCGCGCCAAACGGAGGGAGAAATTCAGCGAGAGACGCCTTTGAACTCGGAAAATTTCCACTAAAATTTCATTCCAGTTTTCCGAGTGAGACAGCGTCTCGACCGAATTTCTCCCGCAGCGCCCCAGCGCGGCCTTCCACGAATAGGAATTCCGAAGAAGCCTTACTCAGGCTTCCCGCCCCCCGGCACCGCACACGAGCCGTCCGAACATCCGTCCAGATCCGCCGAATCGTCGCCGAGCACCGTCAATGCGGGACGCTCGCCCCACGCGCGTTCCAACGCTTGATCGAACACGCTGTCGGGCTGCGCGCCGGAAACCGCGAACTTGCCGTCCAATACGAAGAACGGCACGCCGCGCACGCCGAGCTGCATCGCTTCGTCTTCGTCGGCCCGAACCTTATCGCCGTAAGTATCGGATTTCAATACGGCCAGCACTTCGTCCTTGTCGAGTCCCGCTTCCGCAGCCAGCTTCGCCAGCTCTTCATGATCGCCCAGGAATGCGCCTTCCGTGAAGTAGGCTTGCATCAGACGCTCGGTCAAAGCCGGCGACAGTCCTTTTTCGGCCGCGAAGTGAGCCAAGCGATGCGCATCGAACGTGTTCGTGTAACGCATATTGTCGAAATCGTAATTCAGGCCGACGCCGCGTGCCGCTTCGCTGACGCTGCGGTTGGAAGCCATGGCCTGCTCGCGGCTCATGCCGTACTTGCCGGCGAGCAGATCGTGAATATCGCCGTTATGCTGCACCGGAGAGTTCGGATCGAGTTCGAAGCTTTTATAGACGACTTCAACCTGATCTTTGTTCGGGAAACGTTCTAGAGCGTGTTCGAGGCGGCGTTTGCCGATATAACAGAACGGGCAGACATAGTCCGACCAGACTTCGATTTTCATGGGAAAAGACTCCTTTTGGCGACGGATGCTTTTTCGATCGCACCCGAATCGCTGAATGATAGATGTTACTTTACAATCCTTCGTTACATTATAACACTAAATGATATTATAATACCAACTGAACTTTGAACATGGCGCGGTTTTGTTCGTAGTACGACAGAATAAAGTCGCGAAAATTTTCGGCCGAAGAAGACAGTGTCCGATGTTTGCTCCAAGACAAACCTACGGGATACGTGGCCGAGTCGTCCGCGATTTCGATATGATTCAGTCCCAATGCCCGGCAAATCGAGATCGGAAGCAGCGCTACGCCTTGATCGAGCTTGATGATCTCGACCAGCAAATGCGAGTCGACCTGGAAAGCGATATTCGGCACGAAGCCGGCTTTCCCGCAAAGCAACGTCGTAAAATCCCGATATTCCGCATTGTTGGCCAACGTAACGAACGGTTCGTCGGCAGCGCGGTTTAACGGGATTTTGGTCGTGCCCGTTAGCTTATGGTTCGAAGGCAGCGCCAACACGATGTCTTCGTCCACCAAAACGCGGCTTTCGATTTCTTCGTCTTCGATCGGATGGCCCGTTATTCCCAGATCGATGTCTCCCTTTTTCAAACTCGTGCATATGTCGCTTTTGACTCCCAACGCTTGGATGATTTTCGATTCGGGAAAAAGGTTGATATAGTCGCTGATCAGTCCCGTCAGGAATCTCGGATTCGTGATCGCGATGTTCAAGGTTCCGGAGATCAGCTGCTCTTCCGAATGAATTTCCCGTTTCGCGTTTTCGATCTCGGTAAAAATTCGGTTGACATGCTTCAAAAGAATTTTTCCCGAAGGACTCAATCGAATGTTTCTTCCCGTCCTTTCGAAAAGGGCCGTGCCCAATTCGTCTTCGAGTCTTTTGATGGTAAGGCTCAAAGAAGGCTGCGCGATATTCAGCTGTTTGGCTGCTTTGGAAACGTGCTCCGTATAGGCGACCGTCTGAAAATATTTGAGCTGAAGCAGTTCCATTCGCATCCCTACCTATTGATTAGAATAAATGTGTACATAACTAATTATATATTAGATTAAATTTAAAACCAGAGGTACGATGAATGAACAGTATAAAACTTCAAGCGACGATAAGGAGGACATGATTCCATGAAAATCGATGTAACCAACATAGCGAAAAATCTCAATACGCCGCTGACGGCGCCCGCTTACCCTTTACCGCCTTATCAATTCGTTAACCGGGAATATCTGAACATCGTTTACCGCACGGATATCGAAGCGCTGCGGGCAGCGGTGCCGGAACCTCTCGAGATCGTCGACCCTTTGGTCCGATTCGAAGTGATGTGGATGCCCGACGTTTCTGGTTTGGGCGCTTATACCGAAGCCGGGCAGGTCATTCCCGTCCGATTCGACGGCGAGGACGGCGATTACGTGCATTCGATGTACGTGGACAATTTTCCGGCGATCGCAAGCGGTCGGGAGCTTACGGCTTATCCCAAAAAGTTGGGCGCGCCCAAGCTTTACGTGGACTCGGACACTTTGGTGGGCACGCTGGACTACGGTTCGCTACGCATAGCCAATGCCACCATGGGCTACAAGCATTTCGAGATGGACAAGGAAGCAGCCAAAAGCGAAATTTGCCGACCTAATTTTATGGTGAAGATCGCGACGGATTACCAAGGAAATTTACGGATTTGCGATTTGGTGCGAACGCAAATCACGGATATTGAGGTCAAAGGGGCTTGGAGCGGTCCGGCACGGCTTCAATTGTTCGAACATGCCCTGGCGCCTCTTGCGGATCTGCCCGTATTGGAAGTCGTATCGGCATCCCATATCCTGACGGATTTAACCTTGAATGCCGCGCAGCCCGTGTACAACTACTTAATGGCTTGACCAAATTAAAAGTAAGGTTACGCCAACCTGAAACGCACCTAAAGCGTGTGCGTTTCAGGTTAACGTAAGCCTCCGATCAAGGTTGGTCAAGCTACCTAGAGAAACGATAAGGGGGATTTTAGGATGAGAATCGCGGTTTTGGGAGCAGGTTCGTTGGGAACCATAGTCGGAGCCTATCTGGCTTCGGGAGGCATGGACGTCGAGTTGATCGATGCGTATCGGGAACATGTGGACGCCTTGAATCAATCCGGTGCAAAAGTAACGGGGACGACGGAATTTCATGCCGAGGTCAAAGCCGTCACGCCTGAAAACAAGTCGGGAAAATACGATCTGGTCCTGCTGTTGACCAAGCAGTTGTACAACGACTCCGTTCTTGCGGAACTGCTTCCTTTTTTGAACGAAGACAGCGTGGTATGTTCCTTGCAAAACGGGATACCCGAACAAAAAGTAGCTTCGATCGTCGGGGAAAAACGCGTCATTGCAGGTTCCGTCGAATTCGGCGCGACTTTCATCGAGCCGGGCGTCTCCGCGCTTACGACCGAATACAATCAATTCAAGCAGTACGCTTTTCAAATCGGAGAACTGAACGGCGAAACGACCGAACGGATCGAGCGCATCCGATCGGTGTTGGAGCTGGTGGGCGGCACGCACGTTTCCGACAACTTGGTCGGAACGAAGTGGTCGAAACTGCTGATCAATAACGCGTTCAGCGGCTTATCGGCAGCGTTGAACGGGATGTACGGGGATATTCTCGACCATGAAACCGGCATCGAGAGCGCGGTTCATATCGCGGACGAGACGATCAAGGTCGGTCACGCGAACGGCATTACCTTTGCCAAAATGGGCGGATTCGACGTGGAGTCTTTGGAATTGAACAGCGAAAGCGATATTCCCGAACGCATTCTGACTCTTCGGACAACCATGGAGCCTTCCCGGCTGCTGAGAGCCAGCATGCTTCAGGATCTGGAAAAGAAACGCAAGACCGAGATCGATTATATCAACGGCGTCGTTCCGGCAATGGCCGAAGGAACCGGCATCCCGACGCCTTTCAACGACTTGGTCGTCGAGCAAATCCAGGCAGCCGAACAATCCGGAACCGTGCCTGATTTCGATATCAATATAAAGGCATTCAAGCAATTGCTCAACCTGAAATAAAAGGCGGATTTACGGTCATTGGAGCCGTACCCCCGCAAAAAAAAAAGACAGCCTACGAAAGTCGCGGTTACGACTTTCATAGGCTGTCTTTTTCGTGGAAACGATCCGCGTCGATCATGCGGAACCGTTCAATATCCAGCTTCGGCAAGAGCGCTTGCCGGGATGAATTCCCGACTTACGCGCGCGGTTTGAAGATGCCGAAGGCTTTGCCGATCGGCAGGAACTCGCGTCCGAAGTGGACGTTCAGCACATTGGCTCCGCAGCCGTACAGCGATACGATGCCGATTGCCAGTTCAGCATAAGCCGCCAAGGTGTGGAAGAATTCCGGCGCGCCGAATGCGTCAAACGTCAGGCCGAGGAACAAGACGTCGATCAGGCAGAAGATGATGAACAAGACTTTGTTTGTCTCCATCGCGCCGATCGTCATGAACAAGGTGAAGACCAGGTATCCGGCAAAAGCAAAACCAAGCTGTTTGCCGTCGACGGCGCCGGCAAGCTCGGGACCGAACGTGCCCATTTTCATCAACCAGTTGGTCGCCATGGCGAACCAGAAGAAGGCGTAGGCGGCGAAAGCGGTCATGCCGAACGTGTTATTGTGCTTCGCATCCTGGATGCTGGCGAAGAGCTGAGCGAAAGCGCCCAGGAAAACGGCCCAGGAAGCGGCGTAGCTGAGGCCTTCCGTCAATCCGAGCTTCTGCGACGAAGCAACGAGCGTAACGATGGCCAGACCGAACAAGCCGATTGCGCCGGGATCGGCGGTAACGACTTTGACGGTAGAAGGTGACGGGTGATTCATAGCTTTAATTATTCCTCCAACAATGCAAGATAGAAAGCAAGTGATTTCCGAACGGTTCCGTTCTTTGTGGAACTCAACTGACCTATTGTACTCGAAAAGAAAGACGAAATGAATATGGAATTTCGTGTTTTAGCGAAAATTTTCCGAAAAAATATGCAGGATCGAGACTGGATACGCTTACGAAAAGGGATATGTATGAAAAAACATAAAAAAAGCCCCGAAGGCAGCCTATGGCTGTCTGGGACTTTAGAAGATATCTACACTTAGTCGCGGAACAGGAAATCGATCTGTTCGATTTGCTCGGGCGTCAGTTTGACGTCGAGCGTTTTGAGGTTGGCCGCGACCTGCTTGTCGTTTTTGGCGCCCGGGATGACGGAATCGATCGCGTCTTGGGTCAGGTACCAAGCGAGGACGACGTTAGAGATGTCGGCGCCTTGAGCGTTGGCGATTTCGCGCAGGCGGTTTACTTTTTCCACGTTGCGTTTGAAGTTGTCGCCTTGGAACATCGGGTTTTTGAGCTTGCTCTCGTCGAGCTTGTCTTCCACGCCGTATTTGCCGGTCAGGAGACCGGAAGCGAGCGGGAAGTAAGGGACGAACGAGATATTGTTTGCTTTGGCGTAAGGCAGAAGCTCGGCTTCGGCGCCGCGTTTGAACAGGTTGTATTCGCCCTGGAACACGTCGACGTGACCGTCCTTGTTGGCTTCGCGCAGTTGCTCGATCGAGAAGTTGGAGACGCCGATCGAGCGGATTTTGCCTTCCTGCTTCAGCTTCGCGAGCTCGCCTACCGCTTCGTCTTTCGGCGTATGTTCATCCGGGAAATGGATATAGTACAAATCGATGTAGTCGGTACCGAGACGCTTCAAGCTGGCCTCGACCGATTCTCTCAGAAACGCCGGGGAGTTATCAAGCTCGACGCCGCCGTCGACGATTTTATGCGCGCCTTTGGTGGCGATGACGATCTCGTCGCGATGCCCGTAAGCTTTCAATACTTCGCCGATCAGCTCTTCCGAACGTCCGGGTCCGTAGATGAACGCCGTATCCAGGAAGTTAATGCCGCTTTCCAAAGCCGAGCGAACCGACGCTTTGCCGGCTTCTTCATCCAGGTTAGGGAAAAGGTTATGCCCGCCGACGGCATTGGTGCCGAGGCCGATCGGGTTCACTTTCAAACCGCTTTTACCCAAAGTTACTTTCTCGTTCACTGCTTTCGTCATTGCAAAACCCTCGCTTTCCGTAAATGAATGCAAAAATAAATTCGAACCGCATCTATATATTTTACCCGCAAAAAGAACCGACGTAACTCTCTAAGCTTAAAATCCGATTAAAAAAGTCGGGAAATGAAAAAACGGTGAACGGAAGCTTCCCGTCCACCGTATGTTTGAATCCTATCATCCGTTTATCGCGGGATCAGTCGACTTTCGCCCCGTAAGAACGCATAAACAAAACAGCTTGCTCCCGATCCATGCGTACGTTTTTCACGTCCAGTGCCTTGAAATCGACTCCGTCCAGTACGGCATCCCGCAGATCCGCGCCTTGCAGCTTGGCATTCCCGAGCATGCAGCGCGTTAGGTCCGCCCCGCGCAGATCGGCTTTTTGCAGACTGGTTTCGGACAAGTCGGCTTCGAAAAAGCGCGCCCCGCGCAGATCCTGCCGGTCCAAGCGCGCATGGCGCAGATTCGTATACGACCAATCGCCCCGTACCACCGTGAATCCGTCCAGCTTGGAGCCTGCAAAGTCCGACCCGGTCATTTTGCAATTATCGAACTTGGCCGCAAATAGATTCGCTTCAGTAAACTTGCAGTTCTCGAACGCCGATTCGATATGAATCGAGCCGTTCATCGCGGCACCGCGGAAATCGCATTCGGTGAAGCGGCAGCCTCGCGTCAAGATTTCCTCCAGCGAACCGTGCGTAAAGCGGCAGCGGACAAACGTGCAGTTGGTCAGCTCGCCGTCCCGCAGTTCCTGCGCGCCGAAATCGACGTCCTCGTAGCTGCGGTTTTCATATTCGAACATGGTTAAGTCGCCTCCCGTTTAGGCCTGACGCTCGAACGCCTGCACCACTTCCAAAATGACTTCCGTTGCTTTGACCATGTTGTCGGCGGACACGTATTCGTAACGGCCGTGATAGTTCTCGCCGCCCGTGAAAATATTCGGTGTCGGCAGTCCCATGTAAGACAGCTGCGAACCGTCGGTGCCGCCGCGGATCGGACGGATGTCCGGCGTGATATTCAGCTTTTTCATCGCGTCGCTCACCAGATCCACGATCTCGATCACCGGCTCGATTTTTTCGCGCATATTGTAGTATTGATCGCGCACTTCAAGCAGCACGTTCTCGTCGCCGTACGTCTGACGGAATTCGCCCGCGATGGTTTCCATCAGCTTTTTGCGATTCTCGAAGCTGTCACGGTCGAAATCGCGGATGATGTACGACAGCGTCGTCTGATCCGTCCCGCCGTTGATATCGAGCAGATGGAAAAAGCCTTCGTAGCCTTCCGTGAATTCCGGCGACTCCTGCTCCGGCAGACGACGGTGGAACTCCATCGCGATCTTGGCCGCGTTGATCATTTTGCCTTTGGCGGTGCCGGGGTGAACGCTGACGCCTTTGATCGTGACTTTGGCGGCAGCGGCATTGAAGCTTTCGTATTCCAGCTCGCCGAGCGGCCCGCCGTCCATCGTGTACGCGTATTTCGCGCCGAACGCTTGCACGTCGAAACGCTGCGGTCCGCGTCCGATCTCTTCATCCGGCGTAAACGCGACGCGCAGTTTGCCGTGCTTCAGCTCCGGATGCGCGATCAGATGGTTCAGCGCCGTCATGATTTCCGCCATGCCGGCTTTATCGTCGGCGCCGAGCAGCGTCGTGCCGTCGGTCGTCATCAGCGTATGGCCCACGTAATGCGACAGTTCGGGGAACTCGCGCGGGGACAAGACGATGCCGAGTTCTTTGTTCAGCACGATATCTCCGCCGTCGTAGTTGTCCACGATCTGCGGATTGACGTTCGCGCCGCTCAGCTCGGTTGCCGTGTCCAAATGGGCGAGGAAGCCGATCACCGGAACGTTATCTTTATCCGTATTGGCCTCGAGCGAAGCCATGACATAGCCGTTCTCGTCGAGCGTGATTTCCGTAAGGCCCATCTCCGTCAGCTCGCGCACGAGCTGCTCGGCCAGCTTCATTTGTCCGGGCGTGGAAGGGCAGGTCTCGCTGTCTTCATTGGACTGGGTATCGAAACGGGCATAGCGGTCGAGACGTTCGATCAGCTCTTTTTTCACGGGTAAATTCCTTCTTTCCGTTGGGCCGATTCCGGCGCAATTAGGCACGAACCCCCTTCGCCTTACAAGTGAGGGAAGGGGGTTGCGATGCCAGCGGGCAGTCCGGATCGGCGTTCGATTTGGCGCTCTTGTTCGAAAGGACAGAGGCGCGCATACCCTTATTTTAGCATGAAAAAGGGTTTCGAAAAAAGCCTGCGGCTTACGGTTCGATCGGTTCAAAGCTGGCGCATTTCGCGCGAACATGCGAAAATACACGTTGCATCTTATCAGGCCGGATCAGGAAAAAGAACTCCTGCGATTCGGCATTCGGAGGTTGGACATATGAACATATCGCTGGTTGTTTTTCAAGGGCCGAGCGCTTCGGGCAAAACGACGCTTCAAGCCGTATTGGGACTTCCTCGCATCGTGACCTGGACATCGAGAGCGCCGCGCGAAGGCGAAATCGACGGCGTCGACTACCACTTTACGAAGCGCGAGACGCTGGAGCGGATGATGGATGAAGGCAAAATGCTGGAAACCAGCGAGTACCGCGGCCATCTATACGGCACCTCATTGGCTTCGATCGAAGACGCCGCAGGCGGTGCCGGACTTCGCTCCATCGTGCTCGACCCGAGCGGTGCCCGCGTAGCCAAGGCCCTGCTCGGCGACCGCGCCTTGATGCTCGGCGTCTCCGCAGCACGCTCCGAATGCGAAGCCCGCCTGCTGGCACGCGGCTCCGACACGCAGCAGATCACGGCGCGGCTCGCCGGCTACGACGAAGAGATCGCCGCCCTCGAAGGATGCGATCTCATCATCCGAAGCGGCGAAGGCGCTTTGGAACGCGCAGGCGAGATCGTCCGCTCCCTGCGCCCCATGTTGGGCATCAAATAGAAAGAGCCGCTTCCAAGTTACGGAAGCGGCTCAGGCTGCGCTCGAAAGTTACTTCGGCGGGGGAAGCGAGAAGACTCCGAGAAAAATTCGTTCAAAACGCTGTCTCACTCTAAAAGCTGCTGGAAGTGAATTCAAGGAGAAGCTTTTGGAGTTCAAAGGCGTTTTGAACTGAATTTTCTCTCCGTCTTCTCGCTTCCAGCTACGTTGAACTCTCTCAATACGCCGAGCCGCTTCCAACTCCGGAAGCGGCTCTTTCTATTTTCTTGGTTTTAAAATTACTTTCTACCGACACCTTCAAATTCCTGCTCGTCAGGGAAAGCGAGAGCGGAGGGAGAAGTTCAGTGAAAGACGCCTTTGAACTCGGAAAACTCCCTTATTTAAATCCAATCCAGTTTTCCGAGTGAGACAGCGTCTTGAACGAACTTCTCCCGCAGCGCCTCCCAGCTTTCCGCCCCCAAACGAATAGGAATTTATCCTCATCCTTCCATTAGGCGTTGTCCGATATACTCCCCGGGCTTCCACCCGCCCGGACAAGCAAACATCCCGCTCGCGATATGCGACGTGTACTCGTTCAACTTGTCCATCTGGCTCATCAAGCGCAGCATCGGGATAAACTGTTCCTGCGGATTGCGCTGATAGCTGAGAAACAGCAGGCCCGCTTCGACGTTTCCGGTACGGGCGTCGATCCCGCCCGTGTACGAATAAGCGCGGCGGTGCATCTGCGCGCCGTTATCTTTCGCCAGGCGCACATGCGAATCCACAGGCAGCTCGCCGGGCGACACGGTGTCGAATTCGCCGCTTTTCCCATAGGCAGCCCCCGAATCCTTGTGCCGACCGAACGTATCCTCCTGATCTTTGAGCGAGGAGCGGTCCCAGACTTCCAGCAGCATGCGGATCTTGCGATAAGCGAGATAACTGCCGCCTTGCATCCAGCTAGGCTCGTCTTTCCCGCACCATACGACATCCTGATAGCCCGAGTTCGAATCGTGCAGCGAATTGGCCGTACCGTCCTTAAATCCGAACAAGTTGCGCGGCGTATTGCCCGGAGGCGAGCTGATAAAGCCTTCCTGCATCCACAGCACGGAAGCCGTAAATGCCGACAGCCGGATCAAATTGCGTACCGCGTGAAAAGCGACCTGCTGGTCTTCCGCGCACACCTGAACGCAAATATCGCCGCCGGACAGCGTTTCGTCGATCCGGTCTTTGGGCATTCGGGGGATATCGCCGAGATACTTGGGCGCTTGCGCAGCCACTCCGAACCGATCTTGGCCATCCCGGGAAAAGAAGGAAGGGCCGAAGCCGAAGGTGAGACTCAGCCGCGCCGCCGGAAGATCGACGCTTTCGCCGCTGTCGCTCGGCGGCAGCAATCGCCCGTTACCTTCCACGGCGGAAGAACCGCCCGTACTGAGATCGCAAAAACGCGTCCAGTCCCGCAGCAGCTGGATCAAGGTATCGCGGTCGGAAGCCGTCACCTTGAAGCTTACCAAATACATGTAAGTCTGCTGCGGCGTCACGATTCCCGTCTGATGCTCTCCGTAAAAGTCCAACCTTTCATTCGTGACCGAGGACGTTTCGCCGCTCGGCCGGGTTGGCGCTTCGGTCGCTCCGAACATTTTCATGATCGCGCCCAGACCGCTAGCCCCGAGCGCGAGCCCTCCTCCTGCTACCGCGGACATTTTCAGCATTTCGCGCCGGGTATAGCCTTTTTTCGGCATTCCGGCGTCGTCGGATGTGCTTGCTGTTTCGTGCGAGGAGACGCCGCTCGATTGCGCTAGGTGCGCTCCTTTTTCCGCTTCGATATCGGCTTCTCCGAGCTTGCGATCTTCGTCCCCGTGATTCATGCCGTTTCCCTTCTTCATCCCGTTCTCCCCCGAATCCGTTGCATTTACAGAATTTTCGCCGTTTGCGACATCAGTTCCGACAATTGGGACAGTTGATCGCTCAGCTCCCGAATTTGCTCCGTTTTAAGGTCCGTGTAGAGCGCGTATTGTCCGTCCTTGTTATACTGCGACAATGTTTTTTCCATCGTCTGGAACTGTTGGTCGAGCTGATCCGCCAGCTCCTGATGCCCGTCGTTCAGCGCCGGAATAATCGCGAAGTATACGGCTTTGGAGCCTTCCACGTTGGCAGCCAGATCGACCAGGTCGGTATGCGAATACGTTTCTTCCTCGCCCGTGATTTTCGACGTCGCCGCTTCGTTCAGCAGTTCCATCGCGCCCGCGACCATCGCTTCCGGTTCCAGTTTCAGCTCGGATACTTTGGCTTGCAGCGCTTTGACGTCCGTCATCAGCAGGTCGGCGTATTTGTCTTGACCTTCGAGCGAACCGTCTTCCCACAGCGCGCGTTCGATCCGATGAAAGCCGGTCCATTGCTCTTCGCTCTCGACGTCCGGCAGACGCGCGTCGATCTTCGGATCGAGGTCGCCCAGGCTTTCCGCGATCGGCTCAATGTTTTCGTAATAAGCGCGGGAGGTTGCGTAGGCGGCTTTGGCTTTGTCGATATCGCCTGCTTTGACGGCATCGGCGAACACTTGCGTTTCCTCGACGAAGCGATCCGTTTGCTCGCGCACATACGTCTCGTATCCCGTAACGGCCTGCGCCAACACTTCGGAAGCGGCCGCGGAAGTCTTTTTAGCCGTCAAAAGGTTATCGAGCGCGCCTTGCAGTTTCTCTGCGCTATCCGTCAGCGAAGGGTAGTCCATTTTGTCGTAAGCGGATGCGGAAAAGATCGGCATTTCGTATTTCTCGACTTCCGTATACAGCAGTGGGAATTGGTCGCGCACCGTGTTTTCGTAGGACAGCCATACATCGTTGATCGAGCCGCTGAGCGCTTTGACCTGGGCATCGTCGTTGGCGGCGAGCGCTTCTTGGAACTTAGCCGTTTCGTCTTTCATTTTTTGCGCGCCTTCGCGTACGGCAGCAGTTGCTTCATCGACTTCGCCGGCAGCCGCCGCGTCGCCCGTTGTTGCCGGTTCCGTCGTAGCGGCCGCTGTCTCGACAGCGGTGTCGGTACCCGGATCAGCGGCAGCGGTTTGGGTGGTTGCTGCTGTATCTTTGGCTTCCGTGCCGCAAGCGCTCAGCGCGAGCATCGCAGCCAGCGCCGCCGAAGAAAGGATCGCGTACGGCAGCTTGCGGCGCGTCGTTGTGCTCTTTTTTGTCAGGAAATGAGTCATGGTGAGTACCTCCGTAAAGTTGAATTTGGAAAAGCGGGTTATACGATCTGCTGTTTCTTACGGCGCATGAACGGACCGAGATATGTAGCCAGAGCGGCCAGCAACAGAAGCAGTTGAGGCAGCGTGCTGTACCAGGACGAATACAGACTGATCGAAGCGACGGACGGCAGATAAGGTTCGGTTGTGGACGGGATAAGCCCCGCCATCTGCAAGCTGTGAATGCCCGAACCGAGGAATTTGAAGCCCAGGTAGAACACGACAAGGCTGGATACGAGGAAAAAAGGTTTCAACGGCAGTCGATCGCCCAGCTTGAGGATCACGACGGCGACGAGCGCCAGCACGCCGAATCCGGCTGCGATACCGAGCAGCAGCTCACGCCCGGGCATCCGTCCGGCAAGGCCGATCAGGAAAATGACCGTCTCCAGTCCTTCGCGCACGATCGCCAGAAAAGCCAACAGCGCCAGCGAAAACATCCGCCCGCCCGATAACGCCTGGCGACTGTCATTGCGCAGCTTAGCGTTCCAGCGCTGAATATCGGAGCTTCTATGCAGCCAGTAGCCGACGTACAGCAGCATGGCCGCCGCCGCGACTCCTGTCCATCCGTTAAGGAGCGAGTTGCTTGCGCCGAATACGGAAGCGGAGAGCAGCAGCGAGACACCCGCCCCGGCCGCGATCGAGAAGACCAGGCCCGCGGCCGAACCGCCGACGATCCAGCGCTGGCCGCGCGGCGAGCCGGATTTGCGGACGAAAGCGAGCAGGGAGCCGACGACGAGCAAAGCTTCCAATCCTTCGCGAATCGGAATAAGCGCCGCGTCGATCCAGCTGTATCCGGCATCGGCGAGCGGCGTCAGCGAAGCGATCATGTTTTCCAGCAAAGGAAGTACCTGATCTTGCTGATTCGGATCGGACAGATAAGCGGGCAGCAGCACCAGGTCGCGTTCGGTGTCGGCATACACGGAAGCGGAGCGGCCCACGACTTCGCCTTCGACGGCCAGCCATTGGTTTTGCAGCTCTTTGGCTCCGCTTTGCGCGGCCTCCAGGTCGCCGGACTTCACGGATGCTTTAAGGCTGTCCAACTTGCCGATATACACGCTGAGCGTCATGCGCGTGCGTCCTTCATTATCGGTATACGCGCCTTGATCGTAGTTGGTCAGGGACAGGCGCAGAGCTTTCAGCTCCGTACCGATCTCTTCCGGTTCGCCGCCGATATAAGCGAGCGATACTCCGGCGATGCCGCGATCCACTTCGGCGGCGAGTGCGGCGGAGTCGCTTTTGACGGTCTGTTTGCTGCGCGTCCACCATGATTTGACCGGAGCAAAAGCTTCTTTCGAACCGTCGGTATCGCTGCTGCCGAGCCGGAGCAGGGCTGCATCGATTGCCGTGATCGCATCCTTCGCCTCCGGTAACGGACCCGAAGCGAGCGCTTGGGTTCCCAGAGTGCCGAATAGCAGCGATAGCATAAGCAAAATACCTAAAATCCGAAGCGGGAAGGCGCGTCGCATGGGGAATCGTCCTTTCTTCTTTGCACAGTCTTTCATAACTGATAATGATTATCATTTCGGTCAAAAGTATCTCGATTATAGGAGCGCGGGAGATTATTGTCAATGTAAAAATTTTAATAATCAAACTTGTGAAGACATGTAGGTAAATTCCTCAACCATGCGGGTTCATTCGAAAACAGTTTCTAAAACATGTAGGAAAATATATGTAAATATTTTCTGTTGACAACAAGCGGATCGCGCTCTATACTGACTTTATTTCAAATTAAATGATAATCATTATCAATATATGGATGCGGAGGCATTATAGATGGCTTTTGGACCGGGAAGCATTGCGGTAGTGGTGGGCGTGGCTTTGCTTGTATTTGGACCGAAGAAGCTGCCGGAACTTGGACGCGCGGCTGGAGAGACCTTGAAAGAATTCCGTAGTGCGACCCGCGGGCTGGGAGATGATTCCGCGCGGGAATCCCATGCTGCTGCTCGTAAAGCGGCGGAAAACACAGCGACTGCGCCTAATTTGGCAAAAGAAGCAACGGAAGACGAGGGAGGCCGACCCGACTCTCCCCGATGAGGTTCGGATGGGTTTGTTGGCACATATCGGAGAGCTGCGTCGCCGGCTGTTGATCTGCGTCGGCGTCTTTTTGGTGCTGTTTATTGGGGGATTTTGGGCGGCGCCTCCGGTCATTGGCGGTTTGGAGCAGTCGGGTGAAGCGCTTGGAATGTCGTTGCATGTGTTCCGAGTAACGGACGCGCTCAGTATTATGGTTCAATCCGCTTTCTGGTTGGCGATGATTTTGATCTTTCCGCTGGTGCTGTTCCAGATCTGGCAGTTTGTTAAGCCGGGGTTGCACGAGTCGGAACGCCGCGCGACCTTGCTTTATATTCCGGCAACGTTGATGTTGTTTCTTATCGGAGCGACGTTTGCCTATGCGATTGTGTTTCCGACCGTGCTGCGGTTTATGTTCGGACTGTCGGCAGACCTGGGGCTTGCGCCGGTAATCGGCATTCGGGAGTATTTCGACTTTATGATGCGGCTGGTAGTGCCGTTCGGCATTCTGTTTGAGCTTCCTCTTCTAATCATGTTGTTGACGAAGCTCGGCATCGTGACGCCGGTCTTGCTGCGCAAAATTCGCAAGTACGCTTATTTTGCGCTATTGGTCTCGGCAGGGTTCATTGCTCCTCCGGATGCCTTCTCGCTGCTTATCGTGACTTTTCCGTTAATCCTGCTTTATGAGATCGGGATCGGTATTAGTTCACTGTCTCAACCCAAGCGGCAAGCAGTCCGATATATGGAATAAACGGGTCTGACGGAAGGGTTATATCGAAGCCGTTTAGCGAGCTGAGGTCGCGCCGCAGCTCGCTTGCTTAATTAGAAAAGAAGCATTATGCGAAGAAGGAAACGTTTGCTTTTGAATCGTTGCTGTGTTAAGATATTAAGCAATAGGCGGTTGGGCAGTCCAGAATTATGTATTGGAAAGGGTTGTCATGTTTGGGGTATGGTACCTTTTCCAATATGTGATTTTTTTATATCCCCACGGAGCATAAAAAATGCATGTTGCCGGAACTTGGATATCCACCAAAGTTTCGGAAATAACTTTTTGGAGGTTTTCTTTCATGGAAACAGGAACAGTAAAATGGTTTAACGCAGAAAAAGGTTACGGCTTTATCGAAGTTGAAGGCGGAAGCGACGTATTCGTTCACTTCTCCGCTATTCAAGGCGACGGTTTCAAAACCCTCGACGAAGGCCAACGCGTAGAATTCAACATCGTTGAAGGCAACCGTGGACCACAAGCAGAAAACGTAACTAAGCTGTAAGAATACAAAGAACGGACTGCTCTTAACCATGAGTTGAGAGTGGTCCTTTTTTCAGTTTAATCATTGTCATTTTTTCATCTATGTAAAATTCGGGACCGGCTGCGGCCCCTATCCAATAACGGGGAGGCATCGAGCATGTATTTTCGTAAAAAGCAGGACGAGGAACTTGTGAAAGAAAGCACCGCGGTATGGAGTTGCGAGAAGGAAGACTGCAAAGGCTGGATGAGAGACAACTTTTCGTTCGAAGACGAACCGACTTGTCCGATCTGCTCGTCCCCGATGAAACGGGACACCAAAATGCTTCCGGTATTGGCTAATCCGACAGGAGAACCTAAACCGGAAAACAAGTAGACCGTGACGCTCGCCTTCGCAATGAAGGCGGGGACGTTCGGCCTTGCATGGAAATGAGACGAAAAATCGTCTTCGGTACGAATCGCCCGGTGACGGGCGGCGAACCGAAGACGATTTTTTGCGTTTTCCGAAGCGTGAGAAACCGCATCAACAGTCCGGCGTATGACGTATAATGAGGTCAAAAGATAAAAGGACATCGTTCGCGAGTCCAACATCCTGTAGGGGGAATGTTCATGGAAACGCGTCATGTCAAGATCACGGGAACGGGAAGATACTTACCGGGGACAGGCATTTCGGCAGAAACAATCGATCTTCGGCTCGGTACCGAGCCTGGCTGGGTGATGCGTAAAACCAGTGTCGCCAATCGGCATTTTGTTGGAGAAGAGACCGCTTCGCAGATGGGCGCCCATGCCGCCCGAGACGCGTTGCGAGCAGCAGGGCTGACCTTTGCGGACATCGATTGCCTGGTATGCGCCAGCGGCACGATGGAGCAGCCGATTCCGTGTACGGCGGCCTTGATCCAACGAGCCCTTGGCGAAGAAGAATCGGGCGTGCCTTGTTTCGATATTAATTCGACCTGCTTGAGCTTTGTGACGGCGCTGGACACGATGTCGTACTTGATCGAAGCCGGACGCTACCGCCGTATTCTGATCGTTTCTTCCGAGATTGCATCGAAAGGGCTGAACTGGACGGATAAAGAAAGCGCGGCGTTATTCGGAGACGGTGCAGCCGCCGCTGTCGTGGAGCGCTCCGCGGAAGGCGAATCGGCGCGGATCTTGAACGCCCGGATGACCACGCATAGCGGGGGAGCGAAGCACTCCGAGATTCGGGGCGGCGGAAGCGGGATTCCGGCTGGATCGTATCGCGAGGAAACAGCCGCCGATTATCTGTTTTCGATGGACGGAGAAGCGATCTTCCGCCAGGCCTCTCGTCTGCTGCCTGACTTTATGGACGGGCTGCTCGGCCATGCAGGGCTGACCATGGCAGACTTTAAGCTTGTCGTGCCGCACCAAGGCAGCGTGATGGCGATGAAGCTTTTGCAACGCAAGCTCGGAATCTCGCAGGAGCAGATGCTGTATATCGCGCCGCATTACGGCAACGTGATCGCGGCTTCGATCCCGCTCGGACTGGATATGGCGGTGCGCGAAGGACGCCTGGAGCGAGGCGACAACGTCCTGTTGGTCGGGACTTCCGCAGGCTTGTCGCTGGGCGGCGTTGTACTGGTTTACTAAGCGGCAAAAAGGAGGTCCCGCATGAACGGATTACGTGTGCTGATTACGGGCGGCCGCGCGCCGTGCGCGCTGGATTTGGCGCGCGGCTTTGCGGCGAGAGGGGCGGAAGTCTATACCGCCGAGAGCCTGGAGTACCCGCTGTGCGCGGCGTCGCGCGCGGTGAAGCGGAACTTCCGCGTGCCGGCGCCGGCGCAGGACCCGGCAGGCTACGCTGCCGCGCTGCGCGAGATCGTGCGCGGCGAGGGCATACGTCTGCTGCTGCCGACGTGCGAGGAAATTTTTTATATTTCCGCGTATCGGGGCAGCTTCGGCCCGGACTGCCGCGTTGTCGCGCCATCGCTTGAGACGCTGCGCGAACTGCACAGCAAGTGGGCGTTTATCGCGTTGTGCGCGCGGCTGGGGTTTGCCGTGCCGGAGACGTTCCGGTTGGGCGAAGGGATTGAAGAAGCGACGATTGCGGGCGAAGCGCCGCCGCTGCGATCCGGGGAACCGGCTTATTTGTTGAAGCCGGAGTTTTCGCGGTTTTCGGCCCGGCTGTCGAGGCACGTGGCGCTGGACGAAGCCCGCGCGCAGGCACGGCGCGAGGGCGGGGTGTGGGTAGCGCAGCGATACGCCGGAAGCGAGCTGCTGTGCACGTACGCGGTCGCGCACGAAGGGCGGCTGCTGGCGCACGCGGCGTACAGGGCGCCGCAGACGGCAAGCGGAGCGTCCGTCTGCTTTCGGTCGGACGACGACCCGCAGGCGAGGGAATGGGTGGAGCTGTTCGTGCAGCGGACCGGCTTCAGCGGTCAGATCGCATTCGATTTTATCCGTACGCAAGACGGAAACCTGCTGCCGATCGAGTGCAATCCGCGCGCGACGAGCGGCGTGCATCTGCTGCTGGCTCCGCAAGTTCCGCAGATGCGGAGCGGAAACGGCTTTTCTTATCCGTCGGAGCGGGAAGACGACCTTATCCGGCGCGGAGGGGGGAGAAGCGGTGCAACCGACCGACCGATATCTGAGCGGTCCGCAACGGGACCTAATGCTCCCGTCAACGAATCCATTCATGAACCGGATCTGCTTGAAGCGCTTGCTGATCCGGCCTGTATTGCCGAACCGTTGATCGCGAATCCCGTACATACCCCCATGCTGCTGCTTCCGATGTTGGGCAGCGGATTGGGTCAGCTGCATTCGCCCGCGCGCGCCGCGCGCTGGTTAAGCGATTTTCGCGGTTCGCGAGACGTGCTGCTGCGCCGCGGCGATTCCGCCGTGCTGCCTCAAGCGCTGCGCATGATGCTGGAGCTGCGTCGCACGGCACGTTCACTCGGGCAAACGACATCGGAAGCTTCCGTGTTCGATATCGGCTGGAACGGCCAGCCGATCGGGGAAAGCGAAGCTTTCGAACTTGCTCCATGAATCGTTTGGTCTATGGATCGTGCGTGTGCGGTAAAGGATCGCATGTCCGTTAAAAATCGCAATCCCTATATTCCGGGCTCTAAGCGTCATATCGATCCGTTACGCGTCACCGCCGTCCGAAAGGCACTTCACCCCTGCGCGTTTCGGGCGAACGCAAACCTGAAAACCGGTCCAAACCAGCTGCCGGCACGACGAACGCATTAAATCTGATTGAATACTCTAAAAAGCAAGTGTGCGTTCGAATCGAATCCTGCGCAAATTCAATCTGCTCAACGCGCCGGACAACGCTTTTGGCGCTGCGGCTTCCGTAAAAGTCCAGTCTATCCGTGCCAAAAGGAACCACGTCCTGCATGTGGATAAGCTAGGGATAGTACTGCGCGAAAAAACGTTATCCACATGTGGAAAAGTGATTTCAAATCGTCTTTGGGAGCACTTTTACACCAAAACCGGGGATATCCGGGGGATAACGGGGATAAGCTTGCTCGGTTTCTGCGGATTTCGGCGTTCAGAAAAAGTTGTTCACAGCGGCGAACGCCGCAATCGGGATACGCCGACTCGGGAGGGAAAAAGATGAAAATGCTGGTGACCGGGGCAACCGGGTTTCTGGGCAAAAGGCTTGCGTGCCGTCTGCTCAAAGACGGCCATGACGTGGTGGGATTGGGGCGCAACAAGCAGATTGGCCGATTGCTGGAGCAAGACGGCATCCCTTTTGTTCAAGCCGAACTCAGCGACAAAGAAGCAATTCGCTCCGCCATATCCCGCGATTTCGACGTCGTGGTGCATTGCGGGGCATTATCCGCGTCGTGGGGAACAGATGAAGCTTTCGAAGCGGCCAATATCCGGGGAACGGCCAATGTAGCGGAAGCCTGCATGCTTGGCGAGGTGTCGCGGCTTATCCATGTCTCAACGCCAAGCCTTTATTTCGGCATGCGCGAGCGTGTGAATGTACGAGAGAAAGATCCGCTGCCGACTAGGCAGATCAGCGCGTATGCCCGAACGAAGCTGGCTGCCGAACATGAGGTTCGACGCGTTAGCGAATTGGGGCTGGGGACGATTATTTTGCGGCCGCGGGCGTTATACGGACCGGGAGATCGGACGATTCTGCCCCGTCTGATCGAAGCGAACGAGAAGACCGGCGTACCGTTTATCGGCGGGGGCGAGGCTTTGATCGATCTGACTTACGTCGACGATGCGGTGCGGGCCATCCAGCTTGCGGCGATCGCTTCGGCTCAAGCACTCGGTGGGATCTACAATATTAGCGGAGGACAACCTATTCGTTTCGCCGAAGCAGCAGAGCTGCTGTTCGCCAAGCTCGGCAAGCCGCTGCGTCCCAAAAAAATTCCTTTTGCCGTGGCTTGTGCGGCGGCAACGGTCTTGGAGACGGCCGCAAGATTGCGACCGTCCGGCGGAGAGCCTTTGTTAACGCGTTCGTTGGTCGGTATGCTGGGAAGCAGTCAGACGTTGGACATCCAGGCGGCGCGTACGGCGCTTGGCTACGAGCCGTCAGTCGGGATCGACGAAGGATTGGACCAGTTCGTGAAGTGGTGGCAAGAACAGGAACGAAAGGACGGACCATCGTGAAGGAACGGGATAAACAGCGGCATGCGAACGATCCAACCAATCTGGCAGGAAGTTCGCTTGCTTCTTCGACGTCGACGCATCGCTTTTTGCGCCAACCAACTCAATCAAGATGGGATCGGCTATGGGAAGTGGTTAGCCCTTCTTCGCCAAAGGTCTCGCTGAAGATATTTTCTACCGGCAGCTGCCGTCATCCGGAGTGGGTGACGATTCGCGGCGGAAGCTTGCGCAGCATCCGTATCCCTGCTTTGTTTGCCTGCATCGAACATCCCGAAGCGGGCGCCGTGTTATTCGATACGGGGTATGCGGAACGCTTCTTTCGGGAGACCGATCCTTTTCCGGAGAAGCTTTATCGCATGGTGACTCCGGTCGATTTTGAACAGGGACAAAGCGCGGCGGAACGGTTGATAGCGGTTGGCGTTAATCCGTCCGATATTCGGCATATTATCGTCTCCCATTTCCATGCGGATCACGTGGCGGGGCTGCGGGATTTTCCGAATGCGCAATTTTTCTATGAACGCGAAGCGCTGGATTCCATGCGTCGGTTAAAAGGAATCGGTGCGGTCAAACGCGGCTTCTTGCCGGGTTTGCTGCCGGATGACTTTGATCAACGTGCCAGACCCTTTTCGCCGGAGTCGCGCATCGAAGTTCCTCATGATCTGCTGCCCGGATTTCCTTTCCGCCGGATCACGGATGTGCTCGGCGACGGCAGTCTGCTTGCGGTCGATCTGCCGGGTCATGCTTACGGGCAGATCGGTTTGCTGTTGCGCACGGAACAAGGCCCGGTTCTGTTATGCGCCGACGCCGCCTGGTCAGCCGTCGCTTACCGCGAGAATCGCCCGCCTAGCGGTCTTGCGGGCATCATCATGCCGGATCGCAAAGCGTATGCTGCGAGCTTCCGGGCATTGCGGCAGCTTCATGAAGCGTTCCCGGAGCTTACGATTATCGCTTCGCACTGCCCGGAAGCGGAGCGTCTATATACGACAGGCAGCGAAGAGGTTTGATAGCTTTACGCTCTATATAAGCATCATCCGAAAGGAGGAACCGATACGATGAACACCGATCCGCTTCATATCGTGATGCAGTACGCGGCGGCGCGCAGGCGCGCGGCCATTCGGGATCGCGCGCGTCTGGAGCGTTGGCAAGAATCGCGTATTTTGCGCCACGCGGAACGCGTGCGCGAAGCGTCTCCTTTTTACCGGGAGCTATGGCAAGGAATCGACAGTGCGGATTGGCGTCGTTTTCCGGAGATCGACAAACGCGCGATGATGGAGCATTTCGATACGTTGAATACGGCCGGCATACGGCGCGAAGACGCGATGAACCTGGCGCTGCAAGCCGAACGCACGCGAGATTTTACGCCGGAGATCGGGGGATTGACCATCGGGATGTCGTCCGGAACGTCCGGCAATCGGGGGTTGTTCCTGGTCAGTCGTCAGGAGAGACTTGCCTGGACCGGCACGATTCTGGAGCGGGTACTGCCGGGATCGCTGCTGAATCGGCATAACATAGCCTTTTTCCTGCGAGCGGACAGCAATCTGTATGGTTCGGTGCGCAGCAAAAGAGTGGCGTTCGTATTTTACGACCTGCTGCATCCTTTACGGCAACATATCGCTGCGCTGAATGCTCAACAACCGACGATACTCGCTGCGCCGCCGTCCATGCTGCGGCTGTTGGCGGGAGAACGCCGAGCGGGCAGATTGAAGATCGAACCCGCGCATCTGGTGTCGATGGCCGAGGTGCTGGACCCGCTGGATCGTCAGGTGATCGAGGAGACGTTCGGGCTCAAGATCCATCAGGTGTATCAGTGTACGGAAGGCTTTCTGGGGGCGTCGTGTAGTCACGGAACCCTTCATCTCAACGAAGACGTGGTGCATATTGAAAAAGACTACATCGACGCCGAACGCGGAGTGTTTATCCCGATTGTCACGGACTTCGTGCGTTTCGCACAGCCTATTATCCGCTACCGGTTGGGGGATTTGCTTACCGAGCGGAAGACGTCTTGTCCATGCGGTTCGCCTTTTACGGCGATTGAACGCATTGAAGGACGCAGCGACGATCTTTTTGTTCTGCCAGCCCGGACGGGCGGGGGCTTCGTCACGCTCTTTCCCGATTTTGTGTCGCGGGCGATCATCGCGGCTTCGGAACAGGTCGAAGCGTATCGCGCCGTACTGAACACGCCGCAGAGTTTGAGCGTGGAATTGGACGTGCGCGGGGACGCTGACCGGGCGGAAGCAGAACGCCATGTGCGACAGGCTTTGGCGGACTTATGCAGCCGGATCGGCGCGCAACTGCCGGAAATTGCGTTCGAACCCTACACGTTCGTTCCCGGCGCGATCAAGCTGAGGCGGGTGCAGAGGAGGTTTGCGGTGAATGAACGAATGGAGCCTGTATGAAGGCAAATCGTTGCAACGATGGCTTTTTGAAAAAACGTCGGCGATCGAGGCTGCGACGCATGATCCCGATTCGTCCGGCAGGGTGACCGTTCCCGGATCGGGCATCGCTTCCGCCTCGGCGTCGGATGATATCTCCACGCTGCGCTGGCTCTCCGCCATGCAAACGGAAGGCGTATCCGCGTTGATTGCCAACGTCGGTACGCATTTGCGCGCCGTCCATCACGAATCGTTAGGCGTTACGCTGCCGATCAGCGTGGGCGACCGGGAGTACGGCGCTTCGTACGTTTTTTCGCCGTATACGCATTACGTCAGTTACGCCCGGGAGGAGCTGTCGATGCTGCAATCGCGTGCTGCCCGAGCTGCATTGAGCGCATTGCTTACGCCTGTCGGCTGGCTGTTCAAAGTCTCGCGCTTCAACAAAGCCGTACAGGTGAACAATCGTCTGCTGTCGACCAACTTGTATCCGCCTATGGGAGCGGCTGAGATCACTTCGCTGGTGGAACTGCTGCTGCGCGGGTACCCGGACCGTACGCTTATTTTCCGCTCGCTCAATGCACGCACTACGCCTGTTTATCTGAAGACGTTGCAAGAGCTGGGTTTCCGCCTCGTTCCGAGCCGTCAGGTGTATCTATACGATTCCCCGGATCAAATTCCGTCGAAAGCACGCTGGCTGCAAAAGCGCGATTATGCTCTGTTGGACAAGCACGGGTATGACATCTGCGGCCCGGAGGAGCTGTCGGGTACCGATTCATCGCGTCTGTCCGAGCTGTATCGGTTGCTGTACATCGACAAGTATTCGGCGCATAATCCGGTGTTCACGCCGTTGTTTTTCGAGCAGGCGCTGCAAAAGGGGCTGCTCAAGCTATATGCGCTGCGCGCTCGCGACACCGGCAGGCTGGACGCGGTGCTGGGCTATTATATGCAGGACGGGATCATGACGACGCCGGTGTTCGGCTACGATACGACGGTGCCGCGGGAAGTCGGCTTGTATCGGATGTTGTCGGCCGTGCTGCTGCGGCAAGCGGCCGAGGAAGGCTGCCTGCTGCACGAAAGCGCCGGCGCTGCCCAGTTCAAGCGCAACCGCGGGGCGACGGCCGAGATCGAATACAGCGCGGTCTATGATCGGCATCTTCCGCTTTACCGCCGTATGGGCTGGGCAATGTTATCCCCGCTGCTGAACCGGGTCGGCGTGCCGATTATGCAAAAGTACAAGTTTTAAGCGGAGTTTCTATCGGATTTTAATCAACAAAGCGACTTACTACTTTGTCCCACTTCAAAACAGTAGGTTTACGTTTGGCTGAAACTCACACGGTTTAAGTGAGTTTCAGATGAGCGTAACCTTACATTCATTTAGGACAGAGTACTCCGTATACATAGAAATGTAGCGTCTATCTGTTTTTTTCTATAGAATAGCGGTTAGAAACAGGTTAACCATCAACAACCATAACGAGAGACGCGCCGGAGCCGATCGGGGTCCGGGTCTCTTGTTGCCAAAGGAGGAGTTTCGCCATCGCAGAGCCACATATTATTCGTTTCGAATCCATTATGAAGCGATACGACGACGGATTGACCGTATTGAAAAATATCGATTTCGAAATCGAGCGGGGCAAATTTTATACGCTGCTCGGTCCTTCGGGCTGCGGCAAAACGACCATCTTGCGCATGATCGCAGGATTCATGGAACCGACGGCGGGCTCGATCTACTTGGACGGCAAAGTGATCAATAAAGTGCCGCCGGAGAAAAGACAGGTGAACACCGTTTTCCAGGATTACGCGTTGTTCCCTCATTTGAACGTATTCGAGAACGTCGCTTTCGGGCTGCGGATCAAAAAGCTGAAAAAAGACGTGATCGCCTCCAAAGTGACCGAAGCGCTCAAAATGGTCAATCTGGACGGCTACGAAAACCGCGGCATCACCGAGATGTCCGGCGGTCAGCGGCAGCGCGTCGCTATCGCACGGGCGATCGTGAACGAGCCGGAAGTGCTGCTGCTCGACGAACCGCTGTCCGCGCTCGACCTGAAGCTGCGTACCGAAATGCAGTACGTGCTGCGCGAGCTGCAACAGCGTCTGGGCATCACGTTCATTTTCGTCACGCACGACCAGGAAGAAGCTTTGGCGATGTCGGATTATATTTTTGTCATGAACGAAGGCCGGATCGAGCAAAGCGGCACGCCGAACGATATTTACGACGAGCCGATCAACCGCTTCGTGGCGGACTTTATCGGAGAATCCAATATCGTGCCGGGCGTGATGATCGAGGATTATCTGGTCGAGTTCAACGGGAAACGATTTGAATGCGTCGATGCCGGACTGCGCGCAAGCGAGCCGATCGAGATCGTCATTCGTCCGGAGGACCTGGAGATTACGACGCAGGAAGCCGGCAAGCTGAAGGTGCGCGTCGATACGCAACTGTTCCGCGGCGTGCATTACGAAATTAGCTGCTATGACGAATCCGGCCAGGAATGGTTGGTGCATTCGACCAAGCGGGCCGACGTCGGCGCGCAGATCGGACTGACGTTCGACCCGGAAGCGATCCACGTCATGCGCTTCGGGGAAACGGAAGAAGAGTTCGACCGTCGTCTGGAAGCGTACGAGGAGGACGAAGAAGTCGAGGTTGGCAGTCATGAACGGTAAGAGCAGCGTAAACGCGCGTTCGCTCGCCTACATTCCGTATTACTTGTGGGTGGTGCTGTTCGTCATCGCGCCTGTCGTGCTGGTCGTTTACTATTCGCTTTTCGACGTGGAAGGCAATTTTACGTTCGCCAATTACGCCGACTTTTTCACCCCGGTGTATTTGAAAATGACGCTGAGTTCGTTCTGGTACGCGTTTCTGATCACGCTGTTTTCGCTGCTGATCGCGTATCCGGCGGCTTACTTGCTCACGCGAACCAAGCATAAACAATTGTGGCTGCTGCTGATTATTTTGCCCACGTGGATGAATCTGCTGCTGAAAACGTACGCGTTCATCGGTATCTTCGGCACGTACGGTCCGATCAACTCGTTGCTCGGAGCGATCGGCTTCGGCGAGCAGCAGCTGCTGTTCACCAGCGGAAGTTTCGTGTTCGTATCGATCTACATCTTCGTGCCGTTCATGATCATGCCGATCTACAACGCGCTTGAAGAATTGAATGTATCGTTGACCGACGCCGCACGCGATCTGGGCGCATCAAGCTGGATTACGTTCCGTCGGGTCATTTTCCCATTAACGCTGTCGGGCGTGAAGTCGGGCTGCATCTCGGTGTTTATTCCGGCGCTGTCGCTGTTCATGATTACGCGCCTGATCGCGGGCAACAAGGTCATCACGCTCGGCACCGCGATTGAGCAGCACTTCCTGGTGACGCAGGACTGGGGCATGGGCTCGACCGTCGCCGTGTTCCTGATCGTGGCGATGGCCGTGATCATGTTCGTAACCGGCGGAAGCAAGAAGGGGGTGCGGAGATGAGAAAGAAGAACGGAATCTCCAATCTGTACCTGGTACTCGTGTTTGCCGTGCTGTACGCGCCGATTCTGTATCTGATGTACTATTCGTTCAACAGCGGCGGCACCATGCATGATTTTGAAGGCTTTACGTTTGATTGGTATAAAGAGGTCTTTGCGGATACGCGTCTGATTATCATCGTGATCAACACGCTGATTATCGCGCTGTTGTCGTCGACGATCGCCACGATCATCGCGATATTCGGGTCGCTGGCGATCGAGAACATCCGGCGTGCCCGTTTCAAAAATACGCTGTTGTCGCTCAACAATGTGTTGATCGTCAGCCCGGACGTCATTATCGGCGCTTCGTTCCTGATCCTGTTCACGATGGTCGGCGTAAAGCTGGGCTTCGCCTCCGTCCTGATCTCGCACGTGGCGTTCAGTATCCCGATTGCGGTGCTAATGATCTTGCCGAGACTTCAGGAAATGAGTCCGACGCTGATCGACGCGGCCCGGGATCTCGGAGCCAGCAAAAGGGATGTGCTGACGAAGGTCATCCTGCCGTTTATACGCCCGGGTATCTTCAGCGGATTCTTCATGGCGTTGACGTATTCGCTGGATGATTTCGCGGTGACGTTCTTCGTGACCGGCAGCGGCTATTCCACGCTGGCGGTCGAAATCTACTCGCGGGCGCGGCAGGGCGTATCGCTGTCGATCAATGCGTTGTCCACGCTGATCTTCTTGTTCACCTTGTTCCTCGTCGTGGCTTATTACATCTCGACGCGGCGCAGTGAAAAGCGCAAAGTGGCCGAAGCCGCTTCGCGAGTGGGGGTGCCGGAATGAAGTCGATGACGCGTACGTTGATCCTGATTCTGGTCGTCGCTTTTGCGCTGATTCTTGTCGCGAACCGCTTGAACTCCAGCCAGGGCTACAGCAGCGGCAACACGTTGACGATCTACAACTGGGGCGATTATATCGACCCGGAATTGCTTGACCGTTTCCAAGAAGAGACAGGGATTACGGTGATTTATCAGACCTTCGATTCGAACGAAGCGATGCTGACCAAGATCGAGCAGGGCGGCACGACGTTCGATATCGCGGTTCCGTCCGATTACGCGATCGAGAAGATGCGGGAAGAAAAGCTGCTGATTCCGCTCGATCACGACAAGATTCCGAATATGAAGCATATCGATCCGAAGTTCTTGGATTTGTCGTTCGATCCGGGCAACGAGTATTCGATGCCGTACTTCTGGGGCACGCTCGGGGTGGTCTACAACCCGAACCTGACGGATTTGACGTTCGAGAGCTGGGAAGACCTGTGGGACCCTTCGCTTCGCAACGATATTTTGCTGACGGACGGCGCGCGCGAAGTGATCGGGACCGGGCTTGTTAGCCAAGGCTATTCGCTCAACGATACGAACGAAGAGCATTTGCAGCAGGCGCTGGATCATCTGATGCAGCTGTCGCCGAACGTCAAAGCGATCGTGGGCGACGAAATCAAACTGCTGCTCGCGAACGGCGAAGCGGCGGCGGGACTCGTCTTCTCGGGCGATGCTTCGGAGATCATGAGCGAGAACGAGGAACTGGATTACGTGGTTCCGGAAGAAGGCTCAAACCTGTATTTCGATAACATGGTCGTGCCGAAAACGGCGCAAAACGTGGACGGGGCGATGCAGTTTATCAACTTTATGCTCGATCCGGAAGTGAACGCGCAGAATACGGAGTATGTCGGCTATTCGACGCCTAACGACGCCGCGCTCGCATTGCTGCCGGAAGATATTTCGGGCGACGAGCGATTCTACCCGCCGGACGAGCTGACCGAGCGGTTGGAAGTATACGAGAACCTGGGGAAAAAGATGCTGGTTCGTTACAATGAATTGTTCCTGCAATTCAAGATGAACGGGTCGTAAACTGCGAGAGAAATTGCCAGCGTATGCTGGATGGGACATTCTCGACACATTGGCCGTTTCCGGTTTCGGAAACGGTCTTTTTGTTTTGACGAAAGGTTTGTTTGCGAACGCGGCCTAATCGATGTTCACGATCTCCCACTCGTTTGTTTCGTTTTGCATGAAAAAGTAAGTGATGCCTTGATTGACGATGCTGTCATCGGCTTGCTTGCGCGCGAAAAGAACGCCGATTCTGATTTGCCCGAGATCCTCGTGCTGTTCGACCAGATCCAAATCGTAAAACATGAACTGTTTGTCGCCGGCGCTGAAAAAGTAGCTTAATCCTCTGTTTTGGGCGGGATCGTCCTGCAGAATTTCTTTGAACCTTTCACGGTCCCGGTCTGCGATGGCTTTAAGGTTGGTTTTCATCTTGGAGATGATCTCTTCGTTCAAAAAGCTTTCTTCGCGCGCATCGAAATCAATAAAAACGCCGGGTTCGAAATCGGACTCGCCGATCTCCTCCGTATTTTCGTTTGCCGTCGAATCCGCGTCTGCTTCCGCCTGCGCAGGGTCGGCCAGCGCGCTTACCGGACTTTCCGCGGCGGGAGGATCTTTCCGATCGTCTGCTGATTGAAGCGAAGAATCCGAATGTCCGCATGCTGACAGAAGCAAAGTGCCGACCAAGCTTAAAATCAGCGTTTTGCGTGAGAAAGTATTCATGAATTCAAAGCCTCCTTGATGTTTTTAGCTCATACTCTATAAGAAGCTTCGAATAAGGAAAAAGTTGCATCCGAATTCCGTTCTGGAAAAAAACGGTCTCATTCTGGATATAAACGCGCGACCTGCTTATAATAGGGGTTAGCATATTCACAGTCGTAGGTTCGAACCCGACAAGGTCCTACATAAATCCGAATCACCGAAAGGGCAGAGGCCATGATTAACGGACAACACGCAGGCAATGAAGCGAAAAGTGAAAATAGGCGGTACGGTAGGGAAGACTCCCGACCGTCCGGCCGAAGAAATCCGGCGTCCGAACAGCCCAAGCCCAGCGCCGGACGTTATATGCCGGGGCTTGACGGATTGCGCGCGCTCGCCGTGTTGGCCGTCATTGCCTATCATCTTCATACGGAATGGGCACCCGGCGGTCTGCTGGGCGTCACGATGTTCTTTGTGTTATCCGGCTACTTGATCACGGACATTTTGTTGGCGCAATGGGACCGGACCGGAAAGTTCGATATGAAGGATTTTTGGATTCGTCGGGCGAAAAGGTTGCTGCCCGCCATGTTGGCGGTCGTGCTGGTGACGATTCTATGGTCGTTGGTCGTCGACCGTACAAGGCTGCCCGCCATGATCGGGGACGTGCCCGCCGCGCTGCTCTACTACAGTAACTGGTGGTCGATCTTCCATGAAGTTTCGTACTTCCAAAGCTTCGGCCCGCTCTCGCCGCTCGGGCATTTATGGTCGCTTGCCGTCGAAGAGCAATTCTATATCTTCTGGCCGATCCTGCTTGGAATCGGCTTGATTCTGGCTCAAAAGAACCGGGGCAAGCTTGCGCTGGTGTTGGCGGGACTTGCATTGGCTTCGGCACTGGCGATGGCGATCATGTACCGCCCGGGCGAAGATCCGAGCCGGGTTTATTACGGCACGGATACGCGTCTGTTTTCGCTGTTGATCGGGGCGGCGCTGGCGGTCGTATGGCCGAGCCGCAAGCTCAAAACGAACATCTCGAAGTCGGCCACGAAGACGCTGGATATTACGGCGACGATCTGCTTGATCGTCATTGCGGTGTTGATTTTCAAATCCAACGATTACGGCACGTTCCTGTATCGCGGCGGCATGGTTCTGTTGTCGCTGGCAACGACGATTCTTGTTGCCGCTCTGGCGCACCCGGCATGCCGGCTCGGCCGCGTATTGGGAACGAGGACGCTGCGTTGGATCGGCGCCCGTTCGTACGGACTGTACCTCTGGCATTATCCGGTCATCGTGTTGACCACTCCGCTCGTCAATACGGGAGGACCGAATATGCTTCGCATCGTGCTGCAATTGATTGCGAGTTTCGTATTGGCTGCTTTGTCTTACCGCTATATCGAGCAGCCTGTTCGTACAGGCGAGTTCGGGAAATGGTGGCGCCGCGTCATGAAGGAACCTGGCGTCGGGCGTAAACGTTTAGCGGGCACATTGGGCGGATCGGTGGCGCTCGTGCTGATTCTCGGCTTTGCGATGACTCGACTTGCTCCGCCGGCCGAAGCTCAAACGCCTTATGCGGGGACGGATATTCCGGCTGCGGGAACGCAGGCGACGGAGGTTGCTCCCGTCGGTGGTCAAGCGGAGACAGCCGGCACGGTTGACCCTGCAAACGGCGAAGCGGCGCAGACGATCCTGCCGGCCGGTACGGGCGTCGGCATGACGGCAATCGGGGATTCCGTGATGCTCGATATTCAGCCTTATCTGGAGGAGGCGCTGCCGGGAATTACGGTCGACGGCTTGGTCGGTCGACAAATGTCTCAGGCTCCGGCCCTTGTGGATCAGTTGGATGCACAAGGACAGATGGGAACGACGGTATTGATCCAGCTCGGAACGAACGGTTCGTTTACCGACGAGCAGATGAACAATCTGCTGGCGAAACTGCCGGACGCCACCAAAATTATATTGGTGAATACCCGCGTGCCGCGTCCGTGGGAGAGCGTCGTGAACAGTACCTTGCAGAACGCCGCGCAGCGGGATGACCGAATCCTGCTTGTGGATTGGTACTCGGCGAGCGCGGGACGCGATGATTATTTTGCCAGGGACGGCGTGCATTTGATGCCGGCCGGGGCACGGGCGTATACGCAGTTACTAGTGGAAGCGCTGAAAGGCGAATCGTAAGCTTCCAAAGCTTGAAGACGCGCTCTGGTCCTGTAGCGGAGAGTGAACGAAAAAAGACCGCGTTTCGCATCTGGCGAAACGCGGTCTTTTTTGTTGAAGCTCCGAGTGGAGCGGCTTTCAGAATTTGGAGGCCTTGGATCTTTTGTTGAAAGGAATCAGCAGCAGCGCGCCAAAGCCAATCAATACGAAGGCGAGCAGCGGTTGTTCCATGAACGTGCGCGTCGTCAAGGCTTCGATCGAGAATACGGCGAAGAACAGCAGCGAAATCACAGTCAGGATATTGATCGGGATGAGCAGCCAACGATTACGTCCGCCGAAGAAATAGAATTCGAGCAGGCCGATAGCCGGAGCCAGAATGAATCCGGGCCACATGACATCCCAACTGTTGAATAGCATAGCAACCTGGCAGACGATCGCAACCGTTACCAGCACGCCGCCGGGAATCAGCAGACCTGGCATTCTGCCGTGAGTCATGGAGAAATACATCCAGTGGAAGAACAAGCCGAGCGGAAGAATAAATAAGGAAGCCCAGAAGTACGCGAAGATCATGCCCGAATTCATGCCCGTCCCTTGTCCAAGCAGCAAATACGCACCCAGCAGAATCAGCAGCGGACCCAGAATCGCTTTCTTTGACATAACAACCTCTCCTCTGTTTGTTTGATCGTGCACGTCGGCACGTCGAAGTCTACATCCACTATACGCTTTTCCGGCATCCAAGCACCTCGTCCAGCGGATTGAAAAGCTCTCGGTCTCAAGACCGATTTACAGCCTTAGGGCGTGCACGCAAACTCAACGATGTGCATCTTTTACTGCCTTTTCACCCTCCGTGGATGTCGACTTGAAGCGTGTCGTCATCCACCAAAGGCCGCGTCAGTTCCCCTCGACGTGCCCCAGCACGCCTTCGGAAAACTTCCTTGCTGAGAACGAAAAATCAACAAAATCTGCTTCCGTCGGAGTTTGCATACACGCCCTAGTCGGATAAGGAGTGCGAGTACCTTGACCGCATCCCGTATAAGGTTTTCGAAGGTCGCAACCTAACATCTTAAGCGGGTACGGTACGAGTTTGACTTTGATTAGGGGTTGCGTCTTGACCTTCGATCAAGTTAGGTTAGAAAGAAGAAAAGCAGGAGCGTGATTCCAATTCGGAGGAGGGGCATGCATGATTTCGTTTTTATTGACATTGAAACGCCTGATTGGAGGGATCTTCAGAGCCTTTCGCTCCAAGAACTTTCAGGCTTTATTTGTTCTCGCGCTGATTTTCTTGATATCAGGGACCATTTTCTACGTGCGGGAAGAAGGGCTGACGATCGTGGACGCGTTATATTTCTGCGTCATGACGCTCAGCACGGTCGGACATCCCGACTTTGTGCCGACGACGAGTCTGGGCAAAGTGTTTACGATGGTCTATGTTCTGGCGGGTACGGGAATCTTCCTGGGCCTGATGCTGCATATCGCCTACGCGATCTTTAAGGAGAAGCGGCGCGAGGAGGACGGAGATTCGGATAAGAGCAAAAAGTCTACATCATAACCGATTGGGAGTGGTCCGTAATGAAAATTTTGATTTCCGGCTTTGAGCCTTTTGGCGATTCGCCGATCAATCCGACCCAAGAGCTGCTGGAGCGGATTGCCGAAGAGACGTTCGAGGGCATCGAGATACATACGCTGTTATTGCCCGTGCGTTATGACGATTGCGCCGATCGACTGCTTGCGGAGACGGAACGCCTGCAACCGGATGCGGTAATTGCTTGCGGTCTGGCTGCGGGACGTACGGCCGTTACGCCTGAGCGTGTCGCGATCAACATCAAAGATACGGAGAGCTATGCGGACAACGGAGGGCGCAGTCCGCACGACGAACCGATCCGCGAAGACGGTCCGGACGGTTTGTTCGCGACTTTGCCGATCCGGCGCATGGTGGAGGAACTTCGTGCAGCCGATATTCCTTCTTCCGTCTCGAATACCGCCGGAACTTACATTTGCAACAACACGATGTATGCCTTACTGGATGCATTAAAGGAAAAGCAGATGAACACGCTCGCGGGTTTTGTCCATTTTCCGGCGTCGACCCGTTTATCCGCTCTTAAGCCTGCGTTGCCTTCGCTCCCCCAGGAAACGTTGCTTGAAGGTCTTCGAATTATGATTAACGTAACGGCTCAAGCGGTTCGCGATCAACAAACAAACTGAATATGAGGCAGTATCCGCATTTCGATGCTGCTCGCCAAATTGCTTGCATCATCCGGTTTTGTCGGATTTTGCAAGTTTTTTGGCTTTTAGCGTTACAAAAGGTTTGAACGGGGTAATGTATACGGAAATCAGCATATTTTGCACTATTTACTCAACTCTAACCAAAAAAGCCCCTCGGGCAACCCGAGTAACTTTGGATAGCCCAGTCGCATAAACGATGAACACTGGTTTGAAACAAGCGGAACGCACGAGTTGACGGGTTATGCATGCGCATGTAACATTCGACGTTTTTCATTTTTTCATCAAGAGAAAGGCGGATGGCTTCAATGAGCAGTATACAAGGCAGAATGGGTTCCATCTCTCCAATTGGAGGTCTTGCAGCTTTAAACACTTCGTACACGCCGAGCCGTCATGGAAAAGCGCCGTTGGAAAATCGGAAGGTCAGCTTGGAAGCCGAACTGTCCCGCGTGCTTCAGCTTCCCGCTTCGGTTGCGGATCGGGACCAGCGGGCAATGCGCATTCGGCGGCATATCGCACTGCTTGAGCGGCATATTGCCCTGCTGGATGCGGCGAACGGAGAACGTCCTGAATTCACGGTTCAGGGACGTCCGGAGCGAGAACACTCCGACCAGGAACAGCAGCGGGAAGAACCCGTATTTGCGCTCCCTGAGGAAGATCAAGAAGAGGCCGCCCAGCAGGTTGCGTCTGCGGGTAGGATGCCGGCTCCGAAAGGCGGAGACGATTATGCTCGCGCCATGCTGGGTTCGTTCGATTCTCCAGGTTCGCTCTATTCGGCGCCAACGGCTCCGGGTACGGTGCAACCTTGGGAAAACCGTTCGGAAACAACCCGCGCCGCGAAAGTCGGCCGCAACTTTGACGTCAGTATCTAAACCGGAAGTCCCGCTTCCGGAAGCCCTTGCTTTCGGCATGCGCCGAGAGCGGGGGCTTCTTCATGTTTACCGGCATTCAACAAACTTTCAGCTGACATTCAGCTAATATTCAACAAGTAAGTTTACAATAGAAGAGCAGTAGGCAACCGGTTCTATCCACCGGACCGAATAGGGACAGGCGACATCTTCCATCCGCCCGTCGCAGCTTGTTTTGTTGCCGATCCGACCACACGCGGATCAGGGAACAAGGCGAAGATTGCCGCGAGGAAGGTGCAGCCGATGACTCCTGGACGGCATTCTCCCCTGTCTGTCGTCTGCTTTTTTTGAAAGGTCTCTCAGCCTAATTTCATTTCAACCCCAACAAAAACCCGGTCGCATCCTCCGTGCGCATCGGGTTTTTGTTGGCTTTTACCTGTTCGGATTCGAGAGCGAACGCATGACTTCGTCCCGAAGAATATCCAGTCCCGTGATCATTTCCGCCTGCGAAGCGTAGGCATACGAGAAGCGAATATGATGCAGATCGCCGGGCGCGTAAATATAACCCGGATTAATCAGCACTTTCCGATCCAGCAAACGCCGGAAAAAGCTTTTGTCCGCAATCGGGTGTCGGAAGCGCAGCCAGATGTAAAATCCGCCTTCCGGCTTCTCCCAATCGGCAAATTCGCCAAATCTGTCATGCAGAGCTTGTTCCGCAAAAACGGCTCGTGCCTGAAGCTCGCTCCGCAATTGCCAGGCATTATGCGCATACAATCCGGATTCCAGCCAGTGAGCCGCAATTTCTTGGGAAAAAGCACTGGAGCCGTAGTCGGTCTGCATTTTCACGTCGGCGAGTCGAGCGATGACGGGAGAGGGCGCGACGATCCAGCCGATGCGCAGTCCCGGACTCAGCGACTTGGACAGGCTTCCCAAATACAGCACCTGCCCGGAAGAGTCGGAGGCTTTGATCGGCGGCAAGCCCGGCGCGAACAGCAAGTCCCGATAAACGTCGTCTTCGACGATGGGAATGCGCAGATCGGAACAAGCATCGTAAACGGCGCCGCGCTCCTTCCCGGTCCAACTCCGTCCTGTAGGGTTGTTCAAGGTCGGTACCGCATACAGCAGAGACTGACGCCCGCTTCCTGCTCTGGCTAAACGTTCCCGGGCATCTGACGAATCCGGTTGGAAGGTCAACATGCGCATCCCGGCCGATTGAAAAGGATGGACCGAGTTCAGGTACGAAGCCGATTCGTGAAACACCGCCGATCTTTCTTCCAGAAGGCCCACCGAAATTAATTGCAGCGCTTGGAGCGCCCCCGAGACGATGCAGACATGATCCGGTTGCGCATGAATGCCTATTGCCGCAAGTTTGTTGCAGATCGCCAGACGCAGTCTCAAGCTGCCGAGCGGTTCGGAATAGCCGAGTGCACGAGGGTCGAGCTTGAGGTCGTGCAGGGATTGTTCCAGTTGCTTGGCAGGCAGCAGTTCCGGCGAGAGTTCGCCCGTTCCGAGGCGAATAAAAGACGGATCGGGTTCGCTTTCGTTGATTAGGCGAATCGTATGCAGATTCGGCCTGTGCACGCTCGTGCGGATATGCCGTTGCCAATTCGGCTGGGAACGGGCAAGAAGAGCATTCCAGGCACTGCCGGAGACGTAGGCGCCGGAGCCGCGTCTGGTCTCAAGCAGGCCGTCGGCTTTTAACTCGTCAAGTGCGGCTTGGACCGTGCTGCGGTTCACGCCGAAGCGCATAGCCAGTTCGCGCTGCGCGGGCAATCGCGTTCCGGCCACCCAATCGCCTTGTTCAATGCGTTCGGTGATCAGGGCGACAATCTGAGCTTGCAGCGTATGATGCGGATGCGAAGACAGTTTCCAATCCATGCGAGATCTCCTTTGCTCCGAAAAATTGGGTGGGTAAATATCCGTCCAATTGGCGGTTTTCATTTCTTCTGTGCATCGTAACATGGAAGAGGAAAAGGAGTCGATGTTCATCATGGAAGCTGTATTGCACGGATTCATATTAGCTCTTGGATTGATTTTGCCGCTTGGAGTACAGAATGTGTTTGTCTTTACGCAGGGAGCGGCCCAGCCTCGTCTGCCCCGGGCTATTCCGGCAGTGCTTGCGGCTTCGCTATGTGATACTTTGTTGATTGTGCTCGCCGTATTTGGAGTTTCGGCCGTCGTCTTGCAGTTTGAAGCGCTGCGCATGGTGCTGATGCTGGCCGGTGTCTTGTTTCTCGCGTATATGGGTTTTATGCTCTGGCGTACGCGCTCCGATGCGGCTGAAAACAGCAAAGAGGGAAGCGCACGCGCGCTTCCCTCTTCCAAACAAATCCTGTTTGCCGTGTCCGTGTCGCTGTTGAATCCGCATGCGCTGCTCGACACGATCGGCGTGATCGGAACGAGCGCATTGGCCTACGAAGGCGATGCCAAGATCCGTTTCACCTTAGCTTGCATCGTGGTGTCGTGGCTGTGGTTTATCGGTCTGGCCTGTGCGGGTTCGGTGCTGCGCCGATTCGACGGTCACGGCCGGGTGATGGGTTTGTTCAACCGTTGTTCAGCCCTATTCATCTGGGGCACGGCGCTAGTTCTGCTGTGGCAGTTGTTCTCGGACGCGTTGCTTGGTTAAGAACGCATGGAGCAGGTGAAATTGTCCTTTACTTAGCGTCATCGTCTGCCGCGCAATCCCGATTCTGATCGTCGTACGGAAGACCCCAGACCGATACGCTGCCTCCGTTTACCGGGAAGTCGGCAAATCCGTCTTCCCCGATCGTGATCTTGTCCTCGCGGTTGCCTGTCAGGTCGATCCATTCTTCGCCTGAACGCTCCGGACCGACATTCATGTGCTTTTGACCTTCTTCGCCGTTGGTGAGCACGACGGCGCAGCCGGAACCCGGGAATTCTTCGCTGCCCCGGCGCACCCATCCGATGGTGTTGGGATGATCGAAGTAGTCTTCTTGCTCGCCGTAAGCTTTTTGACAACGCGCATGCAGCAGCGGATCGATCATGTCTTTTTTACCGTCGATCGGGTGTTCGCCGCCGATGCCGAAGTAGTCGCCGTAGAACACGCAAGGATAGCCGTCGCGCCGCAGCAGAATCAAGGCGTAAGCCAGCGGCTTGAACCAGTCGTCGACCCACGATTCGAGAGATTCGCCCGGTTGGGAATCATGGTTATCCACGAAAGTAACCGCGTGCAGCGGGTGCGTCTGAACGAGCGTATCGTCGAAGATCCGCGTCAGGTCGAACGCATTGCCCGATTGGGAGGCCGCGTGCAGCTTATAGTGCAGCGAGACGTCGAACAGGTCGATGCGGTAATCCACGGTATCCAGAAACTCCCGGCAGGCATTCAGATCGTTATTCCAGAACTCGCCGACGATATAGAAATCTTCGCCGCGTTTGCGGATCATGTCTCCGGCGAATTCGCGGATAAAGTCATGATTGATATGTTTGATGGCGTCTAGGCGATATCCGCTGCATTGCAGGGTATCCACCAGCCAGCGTCCCCAGCTCATCATCTCCTGGCGAACTTCCGGCAAGCTGTAATCGATATTGGCGAACATGAGGTAATCATAGTTGCCGAATTCGCCGTCGACCTTTTGATCCCAGCTCCGATTTTCGTCGCCGATGCGGTAGATGCCGTTGTTGCCGGTCGCGTTATCGAAGTCGGTTCCGTTGAAATGACGATGGTCCCACTTGAAGTCCGAATACTGGTCGCCGCGGCCGGGGAACGTGAACTTGGTCCAGCCTTCGATCTCGAACGGTTCTTCGGAGATGACTTGGTTGCGATCGTTGGGATCGACTTCGACCACTTTGAAGCGTTCCGTTTCGTCCGCGCCGGCCTTGTGGTTCATGACGAGATCGACGTAGACGGCAATGCCGAATTCGTGGCAGGCGGCGATGGCGCTTTTTAGCTCTTCTTTCGTACCGTATTTGGTTCGGACCGTGCCTTTCTGGTCAAATTCGCCCAGATCGTACAGGTCATATATGCCGTAACCGGTGTCTTCTGCGGATTGTCCTTTGGTAACGGGCGGGATCCAGACGGAATCGATTCCCCAGGCTTTCAGTTCGGGCGCCATTTCTTTCAGTCGATTCCAGTGCTGTCCGTCTGCATCCACGTGCCATTCAAAAAACTGCATCATCGTATGATTTGCGGCCATAACAAAAAAAGCCTCCTTGGGTTCGATTAGATTCGCAAATGCTACCAGGTGTCCGAAGCCTTTAAGCTTCGGGAACAGGGAGAGAAGGCTGAGAAGCCTTTTGCATTCGATTGTATTCCGGCTAAACGCGCGATCAACTCGCTTGCTGGCCGGAATACTAAAAGTTACCCAAAAGAACCATAGAGCTAAACGAAGTTTACGGACGAACGACTCATTTTTTAGCGAACGCGTTTTCGTATGCCGATTTCTACGATTTTTCCGCGATAAAAATAGGCAGCTTCTGCTTGGGGGATCCGCCGGTACGGTTAATGATACGATGGGTTGTTTGTACAAGCACCCGCCAACGGATTACTTACTTTGAGGAGGCGTTTCACTTGACGACCGAAAACATGCTGGAACTGATGAGAAACAGACGCAGTATCTACGGAATCAGCAAGGAACAGACCGCATCCGATGAAAAAATCCGCGAATTGATCGAACAGGCGCTGCTGCATGTGCCGTCCGCGTTCAACTCGCAAAGCGCGCGCGTCGTCGTTTTGCTCGGCGAACATCACGACAAACTATGGGAGTTCACGACGAACATCTTGAAAGAGATCGTGCCGGAAGGCAACTTCGGTCCTACGCAGGAAAAAATGGATAGCTTCAAAGCAGGCTACGGCACGATTCTCTTTTTCGAGGACGAGTCGGTTATTCGCGGCATGCAGGAGCAGTTCCAGGCGTATCAGGACAACTTCCCGATCTGGTCGCAGCAATCTTCGGGCATGCACCAGTACGCGATCTGGACGCTGCTGGAAGCGGAAGGCTACGGCGCTTCGCTCCAACACTACAATCCGCTGATCGACGAGAAGGTCAAGCCGGAATGGGACATCCCCGAAAGTTGGAAACTGGTCGCGCAGATGCCGTTCGGCAAGATCACGGCTCCGGCTGGAGAGAAGCAATTTAAGCCGCTCGAGGATCGTTTGAAGTGGTTCGGATAAGGTACAGGTAGGGATTTCATACATGGAATAAGAGGAGAAAAAGACCGCTCTATCCGCGTCAACCGGCGCTGGAGCGGTCTTTTTGGCAGGGTTTAGAAAAGTTTTTCTTGCTGAACTTCCGGTTGCTCGGGCTTCTCCTGTTGCTCATTCTCCGATTGCTTCTGTTCCTGCGGCGGCCACGGCGCTCCTGCCGGAATCGGCTGGCCGAGCAGCTCCATCAGTTCCAGAGCGTTCGGCGTGGCATCCTTGTCGGAGTTATTGTTGAAGGCGACGTAGACGTGCTTGGACTGCTTTTCCAGATCCAGCAGGATGTCGCGCCATTCCTTCAGTTCCTCGGTGCTGTAGCGGTACAGATAGCGCAGCTTGCGCCAATTCGGATCGCTGCTCTTATGCCAGCCGCCCACGTTGCGCCCGTGCATGCGGACGTACGTCGCTTCGTCGCTGGTCGCCCGGGCGATGATCGGAATCGAGCCGCTGCCGGCCTGGGGTTCGTCGACCACGGTCTGAATCCAGCCTTCTTTGCGCATAAAATCGAGCGTCTTGTCCTGGAACTGCGGGGAGTACCACGACTGATGCCGGAATTCGAGCGCGCAGGGAATATCTTTCATGAATTCACGCGTGATGCGCAGCTTCTCGACGTTCTCGCGGGTGCAGTCGAACCAGGGCGGGTATTGGAACAGCGTCATCGTAAGCTTTTTGGCATCGATGACGGGTTCCAGACTGGTGTGAAAAGCAGCAAACATTTCTTCGGCGGTATCGAAGTAATTCTTTTTGCCGCGAAGATGATCAGTCATGCCTTGATACGCCTTGATCACGAACCCGAAGTCATCCGGCGTCTGCGACACCCACTTCTCGTAGTTTTTCACGGGTTGGATCGCGTAAAAAGAGCTGTCCAGCTCCACCACTTTGAACGTCTCGCTGTAGGCAGGCAATCGCTCGGCGGGCTTCTTTTTCCCGTAAAGCTCGTCATGGTCGCTGAAATTGGTCAATCCGACAGTGATGATGGAAATCTCCTCCTTGCATGGATGGGACGTTGGGTGTCAGCGTGTACATGCTCTCATTATTACACGTAACGTCGTCCAGGCAATCGGGAGTCGGGTGCACTATCCGGGGAAATTCGCAGACTCGTCGAAAAGCAGCCGTATCGGTTCTTCGAAGCCGGATACGAGAATCGCTTCACGGATTTGAATCTCGAATACGTCCAGACTGTCTCCGATCTGCTCGATCGTGTCGTCGTAACCGGGAATTTTGGCAACGAAAAAAGGCGCGGCTTCACGAACGCTGTACCGGCTGCGCTTGACCGTCGCTTGGTGCGAACGAACATGGGCAATGCCTTCGGCCGGAACGGTGGTGAACGCGATATTCGGATTGGCGGTCAGCTCGGCGACTTTGTCGTTTGTCCGGTCGGAAGCGAATAATAAAAGGCCCGGCTTTTGCGGATCCTGCACGAAATTCACGATACGGACATGCGGGATCTGATCGACGGAAGTGGCTAAACCCAATTTCTCGGTTTGTTGCAAAATCTTTTGATACAGGTGCAAGTTCGAAAGTTCGGTCATTAAAAAAACCTCCTCAATGAGTTGGACACCTTTCGAGCATAACGGATGATGTTGACAGCGGTATGGCAGCAATTCAAAATAAAGAAGTTGGCGAGTTGCTTAATAGATGAAAGAAGGAAAGCGGATGAGAACCGGACGGCTGGTTTCAACGGTGATGCTATTGTTGGAGAGGAAAAGGGTCGGGGCGCAGGAGTTGGCGGAATTGTTCGAAGTTTCCCGAAGAACCGTGTATCGCGATATCGAAGCCATTAATCGGGCCGGGATTCCTGTCGTTTCCTTCCCCGGTGTCGGAGGCGGATTCGGTATCATGGAACGTTACAAAGTGGATCAAAGATCGTTCACGGTTCCGGAACTTGTGGCGTTGCTTACCGGACTGGACGGAGTCGCTTCAGTGCTCGGCGGCGATGAGGTCTCGCATGCGCTCGCCAAAATCCAAAGTCTGATTCCCGAGCAGGCTGCGGCAGACCTGTTCCGGCAAGCGCAAAGCATGCGGATCGATCTGCGCCCGTGGAACGGAAACGACGGCAGTGCGTCCCTGCTCAAAATTGTTCAAAGCGCGATCCGGCAGCAACGGGTTGTCGTGTTCGATTATGCGGACCGCGCGGGAAGGACGGGCGAGCGGCGAGTCCGTCCTTATCGGCTGTTGTTCAAAGAACACCGGTATATGCAGGGATTTTGCTTGGAGCGGCAGCAATTCCGATTGTTCAGGCTGTCGCGGATGTCGGAGCTTAAGGTGACGGAAGAACAGTTTGAACAGACCGATAAGCCGCCGGAAGCGATGGACGAATTCGTGGAGCGGATGAGCCGAAACGAGTCGGACATCGAGCTGCGGGTAAGCGAAGAGGCTTTTCCCGCAGTGCGTGACTATTGCTCATGGGATCGGGTCGAGCGGGAAGGCAACTTTTATCGGGTGCGGTTTCCGTTTGTACCGGATGATGCGGGCTATCGCTTGTTGCTCGGCTTCGGCGCAGGCTGCGAATGCGTGGCGCCGAAGCCGGTGCGCGACGAGCTGCGAAAGCGTGTTGTCGCATTATATCGATTGTATGGAGAAGCGTGAGAGGAATAGGAGGAATACCGATGGCAAACGAACAAAAAGGGCCTGAGCGGTCGGCGGAAGAATTGGTGCAGCTTCAATTGGAGAACTACAACGCGCATGATCTGGAAGGGTTTCTGGCGGTCTATGCGGAGGATGCCAAGCTGTACAATCTGCTGGACGGAACGCTGATGGCAGAAGGTCGCGAAGCGATGCGGGAGCGTTATCGCAAGCGGTTTGCGGTAGATCAAGTACAGGCGAAGCTGGTGAACCGCATGGTAATCGGCAGCCGCGTGATCGATCATGAAGAGGTGACTCAGGCAGGCTCGGATCGCGTGCTTCAGGCAGCCGCGATCTATGAGACGAGCGAAGGATTGATTCGCGCGGCATGGTTCGTGAATGAGTAAAAAGACGCTCTCCTTGGGAGGGCGTCTTTTTTTGGGTGAGTTGAGGGGGAATGAAAAGAAATAGGTTTTAGTTTAGCATCGGGTTTCCTTTCATTCCTACCCACAGATCGGATTGTTCCAATTGTGTGGCGACTTGGAGTAGAAGGTCTTCGCGGCCTTTGGCCGCGATCATCTGGACGCCGAGGGGGAGGCCGTCTTCGGTCAGATGCAGCGGCAAGCTGGTTGCGGGTTGTCCGGTCAGGTTGGCAAGCTGGGTGAACGGGGTGAAGGCCAGGCTGCGCTCGAATATGTCGTACAGCATCCGGCGCTGTTCGTTGGCTGACAGTTCGCTGACGTTCATCCAGGGCGCAGCCGTCTCCGGCGTATGGGTAAGTTCGCCGACCCGAGGAGCGGGGAAGGCGGTCGCGGGCGTCACGTACAGATCGTAGCGGGCGGATAGTTCGGCCATTTGCGCGGCTGCCACGTCCCATTCGTTGAGACTGTGCACGAATTCGGCGGCGGATACGTTTTTGCCGGCTTCGGCGAACACCCAGGTGATGATATCGACTTCGTCCGGGCGGATCGCGCGCCCCAGCATCCGTTCCAAAGAGATGAACATGGCGGAGACTTCGCCTGCGTTCATGGTGTAGTAGTTCTCCATCAGGCGGACGCCGTTGACGGGGCTGAGCTTTTCTTCGACGTGATGGCCTTGATTTTCAAGCCATTTTACCGTCTGAAGCACGGCTTGCACGGCATCTTCGCTGACGGGCGATCCGACCGGCGAAGCGGTCGTGAAAGCAATCCGCAGCGGGCGCGAATGAGGCGCCAGCATGTCTCGGGCGTAGACGCCTGGGTACAGAGGCGTCTGGAAAGCGGCTTCCGGCTGCAAGACTTGCAGCAGATCCAGCAGCGCGGCGCTGTCGCGAACAGTGCGCGACAAGGCGAAGTCGATCGACGCGCCCTGCCATTGCCGGCCGACGCCGGGGCCGACCGGGGTTCTGCCGCGCGTCGGCTTGAGGCCGAACAGGCCGGTGAAGGAGGCGGGGATGCGGATCGAACCGCCGCCGTCGCTGGCGCCGGCGGCGGGCACGATGCCCGAAGCGATAGCGGCCGATGCACCGCCGCTGGAGCCTCCCGGGGAATACTGCGGATTCCATGGGTTGCGGGCAGGCCCGTGCAGCGTCGGCTCGGTGATGTTTTTCAAACCGAATTCGGGCGTGTTCGTATGTCCGAGCGGAATAAAGCCGCCTGCCCGAATGCGTGCGACATAGTTGGAGTCGCGGCTTGGGATGTTGTTTTGAAGTAACGCGGAACCGGACGTTAACGGTTCTCCGGCCAAAGCCTGCGAGATGTCTTTGAGCAGATAAGGCACGCCCGAGAATGGGCGGTCCGCGTCCGGAAGAGGAGCGGAAGCCGCTTCCTGAAGCGCAGCGGCTCGGCGTTCGCGCACCACGGCGTTCAGCGAGGGATTGACTTCGTCCATTCTGGCAAAGGCGGCTTCCGCCAATTCAGAGGCTGACACCTCGCGCTTGCGCAGCAGTTCCGCTAAGCCGACGGCATCGTATTGGACGTATTGTTCGAATTTCATGACAGCTCCTTCTTTCTAAGAAAAATTATAAAAGGACCGCAAAGCTTCCGATCGACCGCGTTCTTTCGAGTAAAAGCCAAGCGCTTTAAGCCAAAGTCGCGCTGCCTGAGATTTCGGCGTCTTCGCCCGTGTCGTAAGAGATTTGCACATTGTTGCGACCGCTCTGTTTGGCAAGATACAAGGCATCGTCCGCCATCTTGGTCAGCATTTTGAGCGGAAGACCGATCCGGGCTTCCGTCAGGCCGAAGCTGGCCGTGACGCTTACGGGACCGGCCGCGGTCATCACGGGACCGGAATCCAGCTCCCGCCGCACGCATTCGAGCAGCTTGAATGCGTCGTCGAGCGAGCGTCCCGGCATGCACAGCGCGAATTCTTCGCCGCCGTAGCGACCGAACACGTCTTTGTCGCCCAAGTAGATCTTGCATGCGTGCACGACGTGGCGGATGACGGTATCGCCTACGTCATGTCCGTACGTATCGTTGATCAGCTTGAATCGGTCGATGTCGAATAGCGCGATCGTCAGGGGTTCGAGCGTTTGCCAGGACTCGGCCAACAGCTTTTCGGAGCATTCGACGAAGTGCGTCCGGTTATAAATTTGTGTCATGCCGTCGTGAGTGGCCATCCGTTCCAGCTTGCGATGGAGCAGAACGTTCTCCGTCACGTCCAGGATAACAAGCGTGCGTCCTGCGTAGGTGCCGCCGCGCCGATGATGCACAGGCGAAGAGCGGGTGCGGTAATATCGGATTTCGCCTTTTTCCAGCCATTCGATCTGCCGCTCTTCGGCTTCAAGGAATCGCATGTCGGCATCTTCGGATCGGAGCTGTTTGCGGGGAAACACCTCTTTAGCCGCGGCACCGATCTGCTCGGGAGTCAGAAACGGAAACATCAGCGAAGCAGCCTTGTTGTAATCGGCGATTCTTCCGGCGGGATCAAGCACGATCACGCCGTCACGCATGCTTTCCAAAATGTTTTCGCGCACGACCGGCGTCGACGTCAGCATTCCCGCGGACAAAATGGACCAGCAGTACAGCAGGTTGGTCAAACTCATCGTGGCGGGAACAGGATCGATATGGTAAGGGGTCAGATTCATGATATAGATGAGGGAAGTTCCGATCGGAAGAAAAAGGCCGAGGAACATCGTCAAGGTCTGCTTGCGGTACACGTTGAGCGTCTGACGCATATGCCGAGCCAGCAGCCACATGCCGACCAAGCCGCATCCGAGCGTGTAACTGCCGTTGACGACATACCAAAAACCCATGACGAAATCGACGAGCGGCCACGGCGCGTCGGCGCGCAGTTCCATGCTCTGGTAGACGAGTCCGTGCAGATCGTTGGTCAGCATGAGGACGGAAGTGATCGCGGGAATCAATAAAATGCCGAACGCGGCGCGGGGCGTCGTCAAACGTTCGCGACCGACATAATGGATCACGACCAGAAGGTTCAGCGGCGAGATAAACGGCAGTCCCAGATACTCGAACGAAATCCAGAACTTGATTTTTTCCAATGAAGAGCTGGCAAGCTCCATCGAGCTGCCGAACGTATAAATCGCCGTCGCGACCGACATCAATACGAAGAGATGCATCCCCGAGAAGCGCGTTTTTTGAACGGAGCTGTATAGAGCAAGCAAAATGCTGAGCACGCCGGAAATGGCAAACAGGGCAATGAAAGTAGAGAAGGCGGCATTCATGAACGCAGAAGCTCCCGTCTATTAAAATAGTGATGCGCACGCCGAAATAGCATGAAAATCATAACACAAAAAAGCGCCGTAAAGGCGCTTCGCCGCAAAGGAAAAACGAAATTTATCCGTGTCTCCTGTTCATTTCCAGTATTCCAGCAAAGGACCGTTGTCTCCGTAGACGGGATCGGTGCGCGGGATTGGAACTTCGGCGATTTCTTGCATGGACGAAGCGTGCTTGCCGTCGTTTTCGTTCCTCGTATTGTAGTCCATTCCGTCCGGATATGCGCCCACGATTCGAAAATCGTCGCTTGCGGTGATTCGCTTATGGCCTGTGCCGGCAGGAAGCACGATCACATCGCCTGCTTTTAGGTCAAAAGATTTGCCGCCTTCCCCGCCTAATTGAATCAAGATTGAGCCATGCGTAACGCCGAGCACTTCATGCGTGTTGCTGTGGTAATGGGCATAGTTGAACACGCCATTTTCCCAACTGTTGCGCCAAGCATTGCCGTTGAATACCGATTCGCACCATTCGGGCTTATCGATCAAGGCTTCAGGGTATAAGATTACGGGCAGATTCGGGTTGTTGGGAATGCTCCCGTTGTCCTCGAAATAAAAGGTTTGCGCGCTGGGTTTTTCGCTCATTGGATACGTGCCTCCGTTTCCGTTCGTATGGCAATGATTACCCGAAACCGCAGGCGACTGATCGGCCGCGTTGCGAGAAAATCCACATTTTGCGGCAAAATCGTACATTTAACGGCTATAATAGCGGATATGCTGGCTGTAGCCGGACAAGGAACCCCGAGAGGAGTACCGAATTTGTTGATATCGAGCCTATTATCTTACATGACGGAGGAAAATCTGCACGAGTGGATGGAGCGCTTTCGCTCGTTGGGTCCGCTGCCGGGCATTTTCCTGACGTTTCTCAAATCATTTATTCCCCCTCTTCCGACTGCGGTCATTGTAGGGGTCAATGCCGCCGCCTATGGGCTGTGGTTCGGGTTTTTGTATTCGTGGATCGGCTTGATCGCAGGCTGCATGACGACGTTCCTGATCGTGCGCGCCATTGCGTCACATCCTTATTTCCTGCGCTGGGCCGAACGTCCGAAGGTGCAAAAAAGCATGGTCTGGGTTCGCCGCAACGCATTCAGCTTTGTTTTTATCTTAAGCATGATGCCGGCTGGCCCATTCGCTCTCGTCAACACCGCTGCCGCGATCGCCCGCATGCCCAAGCTGGCCTTTTTCCTCGCTATCGCGGGCGGCAAAGCGATCATGGTCCTGGCCGTATCTTACGTCGGCCACGACCTCGGCCGCTTCATCGAACGGCCGTACGAACTTCTTTACGTCGTGGCGTTTTTGGCGCTCTCTTTTTGGGGGAGCAGGAAGGCGGAAGCTTATTTCACTCGATCATCATCGGAGTGACGTGGACGAGGGGACTGCGGGGAGGGTCTGTTCCGGTCGCGTGTTGCATTCGGGAAGCTTGATGATATTTAAATGGAGGCTTCCCGAATGCAAAGGCGAGCGCTAACGCTCCTTCACAGACCCTCCCCTCCGTCCCAGTTCAGTCGCTCGCATGTGGGGGTTAGGTAGGGTAGGGCACCGTTTTCTTCATGGGAAAACGGTAAAGTGAAAATAAGGAACTTTTGAACGGCGCTCGTTTGCAACGCTGTTTTTTTTACCCTCCTTCGGCTTCGCCGGAGGATTCAGCCGATTGGCGGAAAAGGGAATGCAGTGAAGGAGCGTCAGCGTTCGCCTTTGAATTTGGGAAGCTCCCTCAGTCCAGTCTAATCAAAGCTTCCCAAATTCAACACGCGACCGAAACGGGTTCTCTTTGAAGCCACCCAGGCATGATCCCGCACGGCATTTTTTAAAGCGCTATCATCAGCGCGCCGTAGTAAGGTATAATCAGGCTTATCGAAGTTGAAATAGGCAGAGGGGGAAGAGGGATGGGCAAAAGGATCGAAATTTCCGAAAACGGTTTAAGCCTGGTGTTCGACGTAACGGAAAACAGGGACGTTCGGCTGCTGAACGGAGGCGTTTTGCCGTTTGAAGAAGGGCGGATCGAAGAAAAAGCAGAGCAGGGTTTTCGAGTGCTGGAAGTGCAACTTAGCGGGGAAGATCGGGACGAGTATCACGGGCGGAGCCATCGGGCGTCTTATCCGGGGCTGCGGATGAAATATGCTCGGCATTACGAGGAACGCAACGAGACGGGGCTGCTGTTCGCGTTGGAGATGAATGATCCGGCGACGGGGCTGGAGACGGTTTCTTTTTACCAGTTCCATGACGGGCTTGCGGTGTTCAAAAGCTGGACGGAGCTGCGCAACAAGGGAGCGGAGGAGCTGGGCGTGGAGTATGTGTCTTCGTTCTCGTTGAACGGATTGGCCAAAGACGGAGCGCTCGATCAGGATGACAAAATGAAGCTGCATCTAGCGCATAACGGTTGGCAAAGCGAGGTGCAATGGCGTTCCAATACGCTGCCGGAGCTGGGACTTGCGCATATGACGGATCGCAGCTCGAAACGGGTGAGCCTGAGCAATACCGGTTCTTGGGCGGCTGCCGAGCACTTGCCGATGGGGCTGCTCGAGAATGAAGAGGCCGGTACGACGCTGTTTTGGCAGATCGAGCATAACGGATCGTGGCATTGGGAGCTGCTGAATCAATTCGACCATCTATCGTTGCTTGCGAGCGGTCCGTCGGAGCACGATCACGGTTGGTGGAAAAAGCTGCTGCCCGGCGAGTCGTTCGTCAGCGTGCCGGTCGCGGTGGGCTTTGTGCGCGGCGGCTTTGAAGAAGGCATCGGCGAGCTGACCCGTTACCGCCGCGCCACGCGCCGTCCGAATACGGATAACGAGAAGCTGCGCATCATTTTCAACGACTACATGAACTGCCTGTGGGGCAATCCGACGATGGAGAACCTGCTGCCGCTGATCGACGCCGCCGCGGACGTGGGCTGCGAATATTTTTGTATCGACTGCGGTTGGTATTCGCCCGGCAAGTGGTGGGACGGCGTCGGCGAGTGGTTGCCGTCGAAGGAGCGTTTCCCGGAAGGCATCAAGCATGTACTGGACTATATTCGCGGCAAAGGCATGATTCCGGGACTGTGGCTGGAGATCGAAGTCATGGGCATCAACAGTCCGAAGCTTGCGGAGACGGACGATTCATGGTTCTTTATGCGTCATGGAAAAAGGGTCAAGGATCGCAGTCGTTACCAACTCGATTTTCGCAATCCGGCGGTTGTCGCGCATGCCGATGAAGTGATTCGCCGATTGGTTGAAGAGTATGGAGTCGGTTATATCAAAATGGACTACAACATCAATGCGGGCGTCGGGACGGAAACGGATGCCGATAGCCTGGGCGAAGGTCTGCTCGGGCATAATCGGGCGTATCTCGAATGGATCGACCGTACCTTTGCGACGTATCCGGAATTAGTCATTGAAAACTGCTCCAGCGGCGGGATGCGAATGGATTACGCGATGCTCAGTCGCCATAGTATTCAGTCGACAAGCGATCAGGAGGATTACGTGAAATACGCGCAGATTGCGGCAAGTTCGCCTGCCGCGCTGACGCCGGAGCAATCCGCAATCTGGTCGTATCCGCTGCGTGAAGGCGATGACGAGGAAGTCGTATTCAATATGGTGAACGCGCTGCTGCTTCGGGTGCATCAGAGCGGGCATTTGGCCGAATTGAGTGCGCCTCGCCGCGAGCTTGTCCGCGAAGCGCTTGATCTGTACAAGTCGATCCGGGGCGATATTCGCGAAGGGCTTCCGTTCTGGCCGCTCGGCTTGCCGAAGGTCGAAGACGGATGGGTCAGCTTCGGACTGCGCCGAGGCGGCAAGCGGTATGTAGCCGTATGGCGTATCGACGCGGAAGAGAGCGAAACCGCCCTCCCGGTATCCGGAATGATCGGCAAAGCGGCGGATTGCCGCCTGCTGTATCCGCAAGGAAAGCCGGGCGGAGACTGCGTCTGGGACGGCGAAGCGGGTGCGCTTAAGGTTCGTTTGGAAAGAATCAGGACCGCCCGATTATTCGAGGTCACGGAACGTTAACGATATTCGGGATATCTTCCCCGAACGGCAAAAAGACCACAGCCCGCATGCGCGGGGGTGGTCTTTTTATATGTGTTCGTAACCGCAGCCTTTATCAGCTTGTCAACTCTTAATAAGAGATTACGTTTTCCTGAAACACACACGCTTTAGGTACGAAATCTCAGGGGAGCGTAACCTTGCTTTTAGGGTTGACAAGGCAGAAGGCTTTGGCCGACGCCGATCGGCTCGACGTCGTTTGCTCGATGTAGGTCAATCCGTTAGGGTACGAGCGCACGAGCACCGTGCGTCGAACCGCCATGCTGCCTTTTCAACGTAAAAAGCAGCACGGTTTGCATGTCAAATGTAGGAGCTTCGCATTCGAAGCTTTAGTGTTTGTCTCTGTTTTTCACGTCGCCGATTTTATCTTGAACGGCACCTTTTGCTTTATCCGCTTTGCCTTCGGCTTGAAGACCCGGGTCGTTTTTGGCGTTACCGATTTGATCCTTGATCTCGCCTTTGGCTTTGTTTACGCCTGCTTTGATTTTATCGCCCAATCCGTTGTCTGCCATGATGAACAACTCCTTCTCTTCTACGGGATAAACTCACATGTGATGCTAGTTTATACTTACCCAGCCCCTTGGGGTTTTAAACGCCGGCAACTTAAAGCTCTCCTGTCTAATGAATGAGCGGGTCGGCAAAATCGATCAAGTCATCAATTGTTTTGATTGGACGCGGCCCCCCCGGAGAGTGCTATAATGATTCCAAATCCGGCATTTTGAGAAAATTGGAAACTTTTTGTCCAAGAGGCCAAACGAACGGTACGCATCCCCCGTTTTTCAATATAGAGAACGTTCCGGCACTTCGCAAACCGTTGCTCGCCTACTTCCTCTTCGGCACGAGAATCCAATCTGGTTGTCCTCACGATTATTCCCGATGGAGTTCCCGACTTCCTCGCTTCAGGAGCGATTGCGCTACCTATTTCGGCAATCCGATTACCGGCAGGCGCATTGCCTCTTCCCTATTTCCTTGGAAAGCAGGTGAATGACAAATGAAATATTCGATACAAACGGATCTGTGCCCCTCGCCCGCTCTTCGTGCGGCGGCCGATGACTTGCTGGCTCTTGCCGCAGGAGCGACACGGGCGGAGACGTTGTTTGTGGCAAAACGTACCGAAACCGGTATGCGTACCCTGATCGTGTGGGGCCGGGAGCATGAAGGAGTTCAGCCCGGGGAACTGTTGCTGCTGCAAGGTGATCCGGAACGCGGGATCACGGTTCCGCTGCCTTTCTCCTGCGGTCAGGAGCAGGGGATCATCGGAGCGCTGCGCGGCGGAGAAGCGTTAGAGGGTGATGCGGAAGCTTCCTTGAAGCGGACGGCTTCGGTTATTGCCCAGCTGGCCGAGTCGGAGCAGAAGAGCACTTCGCTCAAGCGGGAGGACGAGCTGCGCAAAAGCACGGAAACGGCTGAACGCTCCGCGCGCCATACCGGGGAGTTGCTTGCGATGATGGGACACGAGATTCGCACTCCGATGAACGGCATCGTGGCGATGTCCCAGTTGTTAAAAGAAACGGGATTGACCGAAGAGCAAAAGCAATATCTGAACATTATCGAAGACAGTCAGCAATCGCTCTTGGAGTTGGTCGGCAGCATTCTCGACTATGGCAAGCTTGAAGCTCGGCAGATGAAGCTGGAGACGGCTCCGATGGACCTGGTCGGCGCGTTGGAGGACACGGCGTATCAATTCGCAGCCAAGGCTGCTCAGCGCGAGGGGCTTGAATTGACGTTGGATTTGGATCTTGATCCTTCGCTGGTGCTGATTGGCGATGTGCGCAAGATTCGGCAGGTACTCAGCAATCTGGTCAGCAATGCCGTCAAATTCACTTCGTCCGGGGAGATTCGAATCATGGCGCGGCGCCTCGAAGGCGAGGGAGAAGATCGCGTCTGGATCGAGTTCTGCGTCCGCGATACGGGGATCGGCATTTCGGAGGCCGGGATCGGTCGACTGTTTCATGATTACGAGCAGGTGCATCGGCCGGATGAAGGAGACTACGGAGGCACGGGTCTGGGACTGTCGATCAGCAAGAGGTTGGTTGATCTGATGGGCGGCAAGATTTGGGCTGAAGGCAGAAAAGGTCAAGGGACTCTAATGACCTTTGTGCTGCCGCTTGAGTTGGAGCGCGAAGCCCATGCAGGCTTGACGGACACTTCTCATCTGCAAGGGCGCAGGTTGCTGCTGGCTGCGGCAGGTGCGGGAACGCGCCGTACCTTGTCCCGAATGGCTGTTCGACTAGGCCTGGAGGTGCGCGAGGCGACGAGCGGGTCGGAGGCGGCGCTGGCGCTGGTGCGAGAGGGGCCTTTCGATATGGTGCTGAGCGATTGGGACGTGCGGGAGGAAGAATCGCGGTTACTTGGACTTTCCGCCTCGAATTCGCCGGCAACGCCTTTGATCCTGTTGCTGCCGCTGGCTCATTCCAGCGAAGCAGAGCCTTCGAGCCGGACGTCCTTCGCTTACCTGACGAAGCCGGTTCGGCAATCCGAGTTATGCGAGGTGCTTAGGCTGGCATGCGGTCCGGCAACGGCATGACTTCTTAAAATCAAAAAGACCTTTCCGGTCAACGTGCCGATAACGGCTGTGACGGAAAGGTTTTTTTCATACGGATAATAAGAAAAAGCCAATCAGTGCTCGATAGGGCGTCGTTCGAATCCGCGAGCCGCAGGCAGATCCTCCAGCGGCTCGGCGTCTTCCATGAATTCATCCAGATCCCGGTCGGCCTTGTTCTGGTTGCATAGCATGCAGGCGCAGACGCAGTTGAGCGGCGTCGTATGCCCGCCTTTCGCGCGCGGCAGCAGATGGTCGATCGTATCGCCGTATTCGCCGCAGAAGTGGCAGGTGTAGCGATCTCGCTCCAGAATGTAACGGCGGAAGGAACGGTTCGTGTAAAGCCGACGAATCGTAAACCGATTCACGACGACGGCTGCATGTTCCCGAACGAGACAGCGCGCCATCTCCAGATCGGTCTCCTGCTGCCAGCGGCGCCCCTTGTCCGTTCGGCCGCGCATGCGTACCGTTCCCTGCTTGGTCGTGCGCAGCTCGGCTTCGCGCGTCGGTTCCAGCAGGGCCCCCTCCGGAGGCTCCGGAGGGGGACGACGGAATCGGCGTTTGGGAATCGTCTCAAGCGCGTCTTCTTCCAAGTCCAAAGATCGGGCGGGCCCGGCCGCCAGCGGCAGAGGCAGCGGGTCCGAAGCGGTCTCGTCATCGGTAAGCCTTGCTGCTCGTCTGCGCTTGCGACAGTCCCGGCAGGCGCCGCGCCGCGATTCATGTCCGGACCTCTTGCCCGTTCGACGCAGGAAGTCGCCCAGGGGCTTCGTTTCTCCGCAATACAGACATGCCTTAACCGTAACGGCTTCGGAGGCATGCGTCGGATGGTCTTCAATCGCGATAGATGCCGAAGCTTCGTCTTGATAAGGGAGAGCTTGCGGTGCAGGCTCCGGCTCCGTCATCAAATCCGGAGCGTATGCCAAACGATGGTCCGCTGAGGCCGTCCGATCGGACGGCTTGGGGTCCGGCCATACGACTTTAGGTCTCGGCGCGGCTTCAGCGGTGTATTGAGGTGCCGATTTGGCGGCTCCGCCTTGTCTTCGCTTACGCTGTCGCTTCCGCGGTTTGGAGTCGGGCTTTGCCGAAGCTGCCTCTTCGCTTGTTGAAGCCTTTGCTTGGGCTTCCGGCAGCGGAGAAGGCGGATTGCCGGAGCGTTGGACGGAACCTGTATCGACTGTTGCAGGCGCCGAACTTTTTTTTCGGCGTCGTCGTTTGCGTTTCCGAAGACTGGCGGTTGGCTCTGCTTCCGATGCGGATGGAGCGTCGGCCTGCTCGACGGGAGCCGAGGACGTTTTTTCGGAGTCCGCTGCCGCTGCCTGTTCCGCAGCTTGAGACGTGCTCGTCGGCGAGGCGTTTTTTTTGCGTCGACGACGCTTGCGCCCGCTGCGCGGCGGCTGAGATGGATCTTGCGCCGAACGGTCCTGTTGCTCTACGGAAGATTCGGCTGTACGTGTATTCGCAGTCCGTGCATCCGGTATGGATTGTCCGGTTTCGTTCGGCGTATCGGAGGAGGGGGGAGCGACAATGGTTTCAGATCTAGGCGTTGAAGAGTTGCCTTGGTTTCGTTTGCGTCTCATGGGTACGATCCTCCTTCCTGTTTCGTGAAGCATATTCGGCGGCCGTTCGCGTGAATTAACCGATCGTGACTTTGCCTTCCGGATAACGGAACGGTTCATTATCCATTCGCGGCGTTAACGTGAAGGCCAACGTGATCGGGCCGAGACGGCCGACGAACATCAGCATAATAATCATGAACTGACCGAACGGCGTGAGTTGAGAGGTCAATCCCATCGAGATCCCCGCGGTTGCATAGGCAGAAGTCGTCTCGAACAGAATGCCCAGGAACGAAAAGTTTTCCGTCGCGGACAAGATCATGGCGGCAACGACGATCAAAAGGAACGAGAGCAGCGAGAATGTGATTGCTTTATACACCCGGTCCGAACCGATTCGATAGCGGAAAAAGACGATATCTTGCTTGCCGCGTATCATGGCGAGCACGGCTCCGATGAGGATGGCGAACGTCGTCACCTTGATCCCGCCGCCTGCCGATCCCGGAGCCGCGCCGATGAACATCATGATGACCATGAAAAACTGCGTGGCTTGGCGCATTCCTGCCACATCCAGCGTCATCATGCCCGCCGAACGCGACGTGATCGATTGGAAAAGAGAAGCAAATATTTTCCCCGACGCATCCAATGATTTCAGTGTGGCCGGATTCGTGAATTCAAAAATGAAAATGACGACCGCGCCGACAACGACGAGCAATCCGGTCATGAACAAAACGACCTTACTATGCAGGGAAAGCTTGCGTTTTTGAGGAAAATCGAGCAAGTCGGCAATGACGATAAAGCCGATGCCGCCAAGCAAAATCATCGGCATGGCAATCAAGTTGACGAACGGGTCATCCACATAATGAATCAGACTGCCGGCCCGGCCTTCGATGGCTCCGAATAGATCGAACCCGGCATTATTAAAAATAGAAATGCTATGAAAAGCGCCGAAGTAAGCAGCCCGGCCCAGCGGCATTTCGAAGGCAAAACGGATAAACAACATTAACGCTCCGACAGTCTCGATAACCAAGGCATACAGCATCACTTTGCGAATCAAGCGAATGATGCCTTCCGTGGAATGTTGGCTCAGCGTCTCCTGAAGAATCAGACGCTCGCGGAACGTGATTCGGCGGCGAAACACCAAAGCGATCAGCGTAGCGACGGTCATGAAGCCCAGGCCGCCTATTTGAACGAGTCCGATAATGACCAACTGGCCGAACGTGGTCAGGTCAACGCCGGGATTCAATACGGACAGTCCGGTGACGCAGGTTGCGGAAGCCGCCATAAACACAGCGTCGAGATAAGGCATGGATTCGCCGGAGCTGGACGCTGCCGGAAGATAAAGCAGGCCGGAACCGGCCAAAATCATGATGAGGAATCCGACGGCCAACACTTGGGGAGGATTGAGTCTGAGCAGCGGATTTCGGCTTTTTACAGGTTTGAACATCTTAAGTCCTCGCGTTATAGGATAGAAATGGGATTTCCGATTCATTGTATTACCGGCGTGTGTCAAAGTAAAGAACTCGGTGTGTTGAACCGGTGACGACCCCGACTTTCCGTGCTAAGATTTGGAGATTGGAAAAAGGGAAAGGAGCTCTTATGCCGACGTTTCGAAGTTTCCTCGACCTGGTCGAGATCCGTACCAAAGTCGCCAGCATGCTGCCTTTTGCATTAGGGACCGTGTATGCCTTGCTGCGATTCGGCGAGTTTCGACCGCTGCATGCGCTGCTGATGCTCGTGTCATTGTTGTCGTTCGATCTGGTGGTCACCGCCATGAACAATTATTACGATTACCGCAAAGCCGTGCGCACGCACGGTTACGGCTATGAAGAGCATAATGCGATCGTCAAGCACGGCTTTAAGCAATGGGTCGTTGTATTGATTATTGTACTGCTGTTCGCCACGGCTGTGACAGCAGGAATTTTATTGGTATTCGAAGCCGGACCATTGGTGCTGCTGCTTGGATTCCTTTCCTTCGGAGTGGGCATCCTGTATTCGTTCGGACCGATTCCGATCTCCCGCATGCCGCTCGGCGAGCTGTTCTCCGGTTTGTTCATGGGATTCGTGATCACGTTCGTCGCAGCCTACATCCAGGCGCCGCCCGATATGATCGCTTCGTTGGATTATGCGGAGGGCTGGTTCGATCTTCACGTGAACGGATTGGAAGTTTTGCTGATTCTGTTGGTTTCGGTGCCTGCGGTTGCGAGCATCGCAAATATCATGCTAGCCAACAATATCAGCGACATGGAAGAAGACGTGGAAAATAGCCGCTACACGCTGCCGGTCTACATCGGTCGCCCGGGTGCGCTCAAGTTGTTCGCGGCGATCTACTACGTATCGTATCTGGATGTATTCGTGCTGCTGTGGCTCGGCGTGCATCCGCTGCTGCTTCTGCCGATTCTGGCGACGCTGATTCCGCTGCGGAAAAATATCCGAGCTTTTTCGCAGGACCCGTCGAAGCGGCGTACTTTCGTGTTTGCGGTGAAGAACTTCGTGCTGCTTACGGGGGTGCGGGTGGTCGTGATCGCGGTTGCGGCATGGGTGACGGGTTGAAAAAAGAGCAAGACCAGCTGGAGTGAGCGGTCGGCCTTGCACTTGGGGATTCGAGAAAGTTACTTCGGCGGGGGAAGCGAGAAGACTGCGAGGGAAATTCGTTCCGGTCGCGTGTTGAAATCGGGAAAAGGATTAAATTGTAGTGGAATTTTCCCGATTTCAAAGGCGAACACTGTCGTTCCTTCACTGAATTTCCCTCTCCGTCTTCTCGCTTCCGGCTACGTTGGCTTTCTCGACACAACAAGAGCAAGACTGGCCGCGATGGCGGCTGGTCTTGCTCTTTTGGTTTTTGCGATTTTATCGCAGGAACGCAACGAGCTCTCTTTTGGTTTTTGCGATTTTATCGGAGGAACGCAACGAGCTCTTCATTAAATTTCTCCGGTTCGTCCATCATCATGGCGTGGCCGCTTTTTTCGAACGTGACGATATGCGACGTCGCGATGCCGGCGTGCATGGCTTGAGCGAGGCCGTACGGACAGATCTCGTCTTTTTCGCCGTGGAAGATCGCGGTCGGAACGGTGATCTTCGCCAGATCGTCGCGCAGGTCTTCGTCGCGGAGCATTTCGGCGGCGCGCAGCGTGCCGACGGCGGAAGCTTGGAAGGCGACCATTTCGACCCAAGTGCTCGACGACGAGCTTGGTTTTTTGTACGTCAGCATTTTGCCGAACGAAGCGACCATTTTCGGGCGGTCTTCCAGGGTCGGCTGGATGATCTGCTCGTTCACGTCTTCGACTTTCATCGCGTCGGGCACGCCGTCGCGGACGGTGAAGCTTGGCGCTGCCGCGCCTAGAAGGAGCAGCTTCGAGATGCCGTGTCCTTGATGGCGGGCCGCATAACGGACTGCGGTTGCGCCGCCCATCGAGAAGCCGACCAGAATCGCGTCTTCCAGTCCCAACGAATCGATTACGGCGCGTACGTCGTCGGCGTAGCGATCATAAGTATAGCCGTCCCAAGGTGCATCCGATTTGCCGAAACCGCGCGCGTCGATCCCGATACAGCGGAACCCTTGAGCGGGCAGTCGCATATATTGATATTCGAACATCCGTGAATCGAGCGGCCAACCGTGCAGGAAGATCACCGGACGCCCTTGACCTACGTCCTCTACGTAAATATTGACTCCGGATTCTACTTCGACGTATTTTCCCATGTTAGAAAGCCTCCTCAAAGTTGTCTGTCGCATGATGTTTGTTTTTTGCTCTGGCTATGCCCTTATTACCCGGAATTTGAATGTGAATCGCTGGTCGAGCATGAAAAAGGCAGAGCGTAATAATAGATTTCTTTGGACAGAGAAGGCGGTTTGCAACGTATACGGTTTATTTTTCTTGAAAAAGTTCCTACTGGTTTTTTTCGCATTCCGCAAGGGTTTTTGGCGCACCTTTTTCCGAAAGCGTTTTACATTTCAGATTCGATTCTGCCGCTTCGAGGTTATTGTTTAAGCGGACGGGCGAGCAGGGATGGACAGGCTTATGAAAAGAAGCTGCCGCTGCCGCCTGAAGGATCATCAAAACCGCAATGCAGGGAGGCGCATCACATGGCAAAATGGAGCAGACTGCTGGGAGCGACATGCCTACTGGGCGTGCTGCTGACGCTCACGGCCTGCGCAAGCGGCGAGTCGGCCGACGGGAAAGTACATATCGAGTTTTTCCAAAACAAACCGGAAGCCAAAGATTCTTTCGATCGGCTGATCGCCAAGTTCAACGAAGAGAATCCGGATATCGTCGTGACCCAAACCAACCCGCCGGACGCGGAAACCGTACTCATGACCCGAGTCGTCAAAGAAGACGTGCCTGACGTAATCGGCATGGGCGCGACGGACACGTACTCCGTTCTGGGCCAAAGCGAAATCTTCGCGGACCTGACCGGAGAATCCGTATTGGACGGCATCAACCCGCGCTACATGACGATGTTGACGGATTTGACCGGCGAGGACGCCATCACCGGCATTCCGTACGCCGCTAATGCCGACGGCATCATGTACAACCGGACCATTTTCGAAGAGCAAAATCTTGAGGTGCCCAAGACTTGGGACGAGCTGATGGATACGGCGCAGAAGCTTCAAGACGCAGGAATCACTCCGTTCTACCTGACGTATAAAGACGACTGGACCACTAACTTGCTCTTCAATGCGCTCGCGCCGAATATCGCGGGCATCGACTTTTTCCTGCAACGCCGCGACGATCAGGTGACGTTCGAGGACCCGGTCATGCGCGAAATCGCGGAAAAAGCGCTCGCCGTGCTGCCTTACGGAACGAACGACAATTTCGGCCGCACCTATGCCGACGGCAACCGCGCTTTCGCCAACGGGGAAGCCGCCATGTACATTCAAGGCACCTGGGCGATTCCCGAAATCCGCAAAGCCAACGCCGATATTGATCTCGGCTTCTTCGCGACTCCGACCGGAGACGACGCCGAGTCCAATAACCTGGTATCCGGTGTGGACACCCTGCTCGCCGTTGCCGAAAGCACCGAGCACCGCGAAGAGTCCCTGAAATTTATCGACTTCCTGCTGGCGGACGAGAATATCTCGCAATATATCCAAGAACAAACGGCGTTCTCCGCCGTCGAAGGCATCGACCAAGAAGACCCGGCCCTGACCGAACTGCAACCGTACTTCGAATCCGGACGCTTGGTCGACTTCGCCGACCACTACATCCCGGCCGCCGTCCAGCTCAATTCCCTCGTTCAGGAATTCCTGCAACGCGGCGACGTCGACGCGTTCCTGAAACGCCTCGACAGCGAATGGACGAAAGTCGCGAACCGAAGATCGTAAATACAGTCCGGCGGCCTAGATACAAGGCCGCCTGCCCTACCCCTAAACCCAAAACGTAACTCCGACGTACAAGCGTGAGCGGAGGGCGGGGATTCCCGAAGAAGCGTAGCGCTCGCCTTCGAGATCCGATTTTCACCTTATAAAAGTTCAATCGAAAAATCGGATCGAGACAGCGATCGCAGGGACTCCCCGCCCGCAGCGCCACCCACGCACCAAACCGTCGAAAAGGAGGATTAACGTGGCCAAAAGAAAAGCCGCCTTTTACTGGATGACCATACCCGCCCTGCTGCTGTTTTTCGTTTTCCATACGTTTCCGGCTTTGCAAGGGGTGTTCTATTCCTTCACCAACTGGAACGGATTCGCCAAAACGTACGAATTCGTCGGTTTTAAAAACTACTACTACTTGTTCCAAGACGACAACGTGGGCAACGCCTACTGGTTCACGTTCAAGTTCGCGATTCTAGTCACCATCGTCATCAACGTGCTTAGTTTGCTGATCGCGATGGGCTTGAACGCCAGCATCAAAGCCCGGAACTTTTTCCGGGGCGTCTACTTCCTGCCGAATATCCTGAGCGTCCTGATCGTCGGCTACATATTCAATTACCTGTTCTCCAACGTGTTCACGGTCTGGGGCGAAAACCTGGGCTGGGATTGGCTCTCGACCAACCTGCTCGGCAGCCAGACGATGGCCTGGATCGGCGTCGTGTTCGTCGCCGTCTGGCAGGGCATCGCGCTGAACACCATCTTGTACCTGTCCGGTCTGCAAACGATCCCGACGCAGCTGTACGAAGCTTCCGGACTCGACGGCGCGAACAAATGGCAGGAATTCTGGAAAATCACGTTCCCGCTGATCGCTCCGTTTTTCACGATCAATATGGTTCTCGCCATGAAAAATGCCTTGATGGTGTTCGACCTGATCGTCGCGCTGACCAACGGCGGACCGGGCCGCGCCACGCAGTCGATCTCCCACCTGATCTACACGGGCGGCTTCGAAGGCGGCGAATTCGCGTATCAATCGGCTAACTCCGTGATCTACTTTATCGTCATCGCCGTGATCTCGATCGTGCAGATCCGATACTTGCAAAGAAGGGAGACGGATATGTAATGAAAAGCCGCAAACGTACCAACTGGGTCGCGATGATCCTGATTGCGCTCGGGACGGTCTTTATTCTGTTCCCGCTGTACATGGCCGTCACCATCGCGCTCAAAAACCAAAACGATATGCTGAACTCGATCTTCGGCCTGCCGACGAATCTGCGGTTCGAAAATTTCGCCAAAGCGATCGAGATGACGAACTTTTTCCAAGCGCTCGGCAATAGTGCGATCGTGACGATCTCCACCGTCGTGTTGACGATTCTCAGCAACTCGCTCGTCGCTTACGCGGTCGCCCGCAATATGGGTAAAAGCAAGTTTTTCAAAGGACTGTACTTTTACTTCATCAGCGCCATGTTCATTCCGTTTCCGATCATCATGCTGCCGATCGTCAAACTGACGGCTTCGTTCGGCATGACCAATTTGTTCGGGCTGATCATTTTGCACACGGTGTACGGGCTGGCGTTTAACGTATTCATCTACGTCGGCTATATCCGTTCGATTCCGATCGACCTGGAAGAAGCGGCGACGGTGGACGGAACAGGGACGTTCGGGACGTTCGTGCGCATCATTTTCCCGCTGATGGCTCCGATCAACGCCACGGTGGGCATTCTGATCTGCTTGTCCACGTATAACGACTTCCTGCTGCCGCTCGTTATTATCAGCGATCAGTCGCAGTATACGCTGCCGCTGGTGCAGTACGTGTTCCAGGGACAGTTCAACACCGAGTTCAACCTGGCGTTCGCTTCGTATCTGCTGGCGATGCTGCCGATGGTCGTCATCTATCTGTTTGCGCAGAAGTGGATCATCAACGGCGTTACGCAGGGTGCCGTGAAATAAGGAATTTTCGCATCATTCATACCTATTCTAAAAAGAAACGTTCGAGCGCCGAATTTTGGCACTTTGAGCGTTTCTTTTTGACGTACGCTATAATAATCGCACAAGGCGAATCGGCCCGATCAAGGGAGGAATACGTATGCCGATGGTGGCATTTAACGATGAACGACTGGAAATTGAATGCGGGGATAGGGTCGTCGCTTTGCTGGCAAAAGAGTATGCGTTGCTGCGTTATTTGCATCGGAATGCGAATCATGTCTTCAGCCGCGAGCAGCTGCTTGACCGGGTGTGGGCGGGCGAGTATCCGGTGGATCGCACGGTAGATGATCATATTTATCGGCTGCGCAAAAAACTCAAGGGGATTGAAGGTCTTTCGATTGAGACGATCCGGGGCGTCGGTTATGGATTGACGTTGCGTCCTGCTGTCGATCGCACCCCTTCTTTGCATGATCCGGCGGTGCAGGAGGCCATGAACGGCGTGTTTGCGCGCTATCATCGGCTTGGCCAGGGGCACGCCATGTTGGCGCTGGCCGGACAACGCAAGGAGCTGGGGTTTGAATTGGACTCTTTTTACCGGCTGTATGTTCATTTCGTGCAAGGGGATTTGCGTTGGTTCCTGGATGCGGACGAGGTGCCGATGAAGGACCGCTTTTATTGGCTGCTGCTGTTTCATATGTGTGCGGACTCGACCCGGCCAAAGGCCGCGCTATGCGAAAGAGCGCTCCGGCTGCATGCCATGCACGGTGAAGGGCATCGGGAGATGGAGATTCTGAACATCGCGGATCTGTATGCGTCGGAAGGCAGGATCAAGGACGCTTTATCGACATTAGCCTTGGGCGTGCGGACGTCTGAGGAGCAGGGGTTGGACGGTTTCGTGATTCCGCTGGAAGTCAGTCGATTGTACGTGGAACTATTGAGCGGAACATCGGAACTGGCTCTTGCCGGGCAGTCCGCGAAGATTGCGACGCTGCTGGAACGGGAGCCCCATTTGCGCGAATTGGCCGGATATCGAATGATCGAAGGGGTTCGTTTACTATTGGCGGGACATTCTGCGCAGGGGGAGGAGTTGATGCAAGAAGGGGTGGACACGTTCGAACATTCGGGATTTGTCCCGCACCGTTTGCTGGCTCTCCTGCGGGTTCGCGGCATTTTGCATCAACGTTTACCGGGCAGCAGGATCGAACGGAAATACTCCGCGATCCTTGAGTCTGAATATGAACGCTTCGGGCTGCATGAATTACTCCCGCGACTGGTCGAGACCATAGAGAAACATTTGGACCACTTGGAGGCTCAAGATACCGGATAACCAACAATCCGAGCCGCTCTGATAAACCTCTGACAATTCCCGTTTAGACTGAATCCGATTCAAGACGAAGCTCGGCGTTATGCTGACGGAGAAGGGATGAACAGGAATGAAGAAGTCGCGGGGGCAGAGTGAACAGGCGCTGCATGAACAAGTCGAGAATGAGCAATCCGGTAAAAAGAGGCGAGCGTCGTTGCTTCGGCATCCGGTATTCGGACGAACGTTTACGGCGTACAGTCTGGCGGTATTCGGGGATTGGTTCGATGCGATCGCGATCCAGGTATTGATCGGATACCGATGGCAGGCGAGTCCGTTGGAGATTGCCCTAGTGCCCGTATGTATGGCAGTGCCGGGGTTATTGTTCGGGGCGGCAGCAGGAGCGGCTGCGGATCGCTGGGATAAGCTGAAGTTGATGCGGGTCTGTGATCTGTTGACTGCGCTGGCGACGATTGCGATTTTATTCGTACCCAATATTGTCTGGTTACTGCCGCTGCTGACGGTACGTGCTGCGCTGGGCGTATTTAACGTACCCGCTCAGCAAGCGCTGACGCGCCGGGTGGTGAGTGAAGAGCGGTTGCTGGATGCCACATCGTTGAATGGGCTGGTTGGGCAACTGTCGAGAATTGCGGGGCCTTTGATGGGGGCTGCTGTCTTAGCGCTGCTCTCGCCCCAGGCATGTATTGCAGTCAATGCGGTAGTTCGTTTATTCTCTTACGTGATTTTGCGCACCGTACCGAAGGATGCCATAAGCCAACAGGGGATAGAGGAAACCCAAACAGTTTTTGCAGAAAAAAAACGTACTCGGGCGATGCTGCGCGAAGGTTGGGTCTTTGTGAGACGGACACCGATCCTACGTAACCTCATGTTGTTTGCATTACTCGGTATGTTGGCGATTCAGACGATCGATTTCCAATTTGTTAGTTTGTTTCGCCATATTGCCCCTGATCACGAGACGGCAATCGGCTGGCTGTTGGCGTCTTCCGGAGCGGCGGCTGCGGCTATAGCGGCAGCGAATATGCGCTTTGAGCGACTCCGCCATGCAGGTTGGGCAATCAAGTTGGGAGGAAGTTATGCTTTACTCGGCTTATCCATCCTGGTGATTGGGTTACTGCCGGTTGGAGCGCCGATCTATTCCCTGCTGATCACCGGACTTCTACTGGGCATGGGGAACGGCTTGTTTATGATTACGTTCAACCATGCGCTTCAACAAGAGACGCCGCCTGAACTGACTGGCCGGGTCTTTGGGATTCAAAGTACAGTGTTTGGAGGCGTCATGATTGCCGCTCCTCCGCTTGGTGGATTGCTTGTTCAACAGTGGGGGCCGGGCGAAGTTTTTGCTATAGTGGGTCTTTTGGTGTTCATGCTCGGGTTGACCGGGCTACTCTTCGGACGAAAATTATGGCCGGTCTCATCATCGCTCGAGTCAGATGAAGACGCACGGATAGCTTAATTGGACTTCAATGTTCGGTTTTGAGCATGAAAATGAGTCTTTTCCCCCCTTTTCGGAAGGAAAGGGGCTTTTGTCATGGAACTGTAATACAGGGTTACAACTTTTTATCTGGAAAAATCGCCAGAATGTTTTAAGCTAGAAGATAGAGGGTTTTTCCCTATGGACAAACCTGTTTTTTGAAAACTGACATGTTATGTGAACTGATGAACATATAGGTGCTTCGCGATAAGCCCTTTTAACTCCATATATCCTTCGGGAACGAAATGAGGACATTTATTCATGAAAAAAACACGCCGCCTTGCCGTCTCCGTCCTGGTTTGTCTTTCCGTTGCCGCCGCTGCTCTTACAGCGTCGGCCGCCGCTCCGATCAAAGTGTATCGGGACGGCACCGAAGTCGTGACCGAAGCCTCGCCCCATGTCGTGGAAGGGCAGGTTATGATTCCGTTCAGCTTGGCTGAAGAGTTGTTCGATCGCAAACTCAGCTACGATTCGAAAAACCGCATTATGAACGTGAGTGACCGAAGCGGTCTGATTGCAACATCGGAAGACGGCGCGTTGTCGGTTACGGGCATAGAAGATCGAGACGGCATGTGGGACAATTTGCGTTTGCACGCTAACGGCAGCGAGGTCTATCTTCCCGGAAAAACGATCGGAAGCAACATCAGTTACGCGCCGGAGTTTGCTCGGGCGAACCTGACGGGAGGAACGGAATCGGACATTATCGTCCTGCTGACGCAAGGCTACGGAACAGGCATTTTTATCAATGAAGCCGTTGCGTACACGTCTGATTTGAATCGACTGCCGATCGAAGACGGGGAGGTTGCTTTGCGGAAGCAATTCCGTTCTTCGGAGCAGGCGGACGGTTCCCTGTTGGTGGAAGCCGCGGGCGTATCCACGGTTATTGCGAAGGATCTGATTTTGACGGAAGAAGCGAATCGGGGAGACGGAGCAGGGATCGGCAGCGTCATCCGCTACCAGGTCGAGGACGGAAAATTAACGGTGACGGCCGGCGTGATCGTAGGCACATCGGAATTTATCGGAGACCTTAAGCTTGAGTACACGTATAAGAATGATGTATTGCAGGCCGGGACGGCCGTGTTTACTCCTTATGATGAATACCGCTGAAAGATGACGGGACGGATACAATGGAATAATTCGTGCACGCACAGCGGACGTCCCTCCTGACGACAACGCGCGGCTGCCGCCGATCAGGCGGCCTGACCCGCCGGAACAAGGAGACGAAGAATCCATGGAAGCAATGAATGTCGAGGCGGCAAGCCGGGAGCGGGAAGAAGCCGTGTTATCGATTCGCGACTTGCGCATGAACTATGACGGGCGGTACGTGTTGAACGGAGTGGACCTGGAAGCGCGTCCGAAGCAGATTATCGGATACATAGGCCCCAACGGGGCAGGGAAAAGCACGACGATCAAGATTATGCTGGGACTGGTGAAAGGATACACGGGCGAAGTCCGCCTATTCGGACAGGATATCAAGGAGGCCGGTAACGAGTACAAGCGCCGCATCGGCTATGTACCCGAAACGGCAGAGCTTTACGACAGCTTGACTGCGCGCGAGTATCTGACTTTTACGGGCGAATTATACGGATTGGCGCCGGAATCCGCCGAGCGCAAAGCCAAGGCGCTGATGGACGGGTTCGGTTTGAGCCATGCGATCGATTCCCGCGTAGCCTCGTATTCGAAAGGGATGAAGCAGAAGGTATTGTTGGCTTCAAGCCTGCTGCATGATCCGGATCTGATTTTTCTGGACGAACCGCTGAGCGGTCTGGACGCGAACAGCGTGATGGTGATCAAGGAGCTGCTGGAACTGTTGGCTTCGCGCGGGAAAACGATCTTTTACTCCTCGCACATCATGGATGTGGTGGAGAAGATCAGCAGCCGGATCGTGCTGCTGAGCGGAGGCCGCGTGGCGGCGGACGGAAGCTTCGAGGAACTTCGCGCCAGAGGCGGGGAAAAGTCGCTGGAGGAGTTGTTCAACCAACTGACGGACTTCCATGACCACCGGATCATTGCCGAACGGCTGGTTACGGCTTTGGAGGAACGCTGATATGGGCGAACCTCGCATCCTGCGCGCTTTGGATCGAATTCAGCCGTTGTTCGGACGAATGGGCATCGATTACCCGATCATGCGCCGCGTCCTTGCCCTTAAGCTTACGCTGGATCGTCGCCGCACGACGGGCGTGGCCGCTTTATTCCGTTCGTCCAAGTCGGGCTCCATGGATTTTGGGTTGGGTCGCAAGGGCGGCAACGCCCTGAAGCCGAAAGAAACGGCGGAAGACACGGACGGCGGCTTGCGCCGTACTTTGTTTTTTTACGGATTATATGGAGCGATCTCTTCCTTGTTCATGTTGGCGGGAGGGGCATATTTCTTCCAAGCGGGACTTATCCTGGCGGTGCTATTGTTCATCATGATGACCGCCATGCTGTCGGACTTCTCATCGGTCATGCTTGACGTGCGGGATAAGCCGATCCTGCATACGAAGCCGGTGGATGCTCGCACGCTCGGCATGGCAAAAACCTTACATATCCTGATTTATTTCACGCAGTTCGCGCTGGCGTTAGGCATTGTTCCGATTGCGGTCGGCATATTCAAAAACGGACTGGCCTTTGGCCTGCTGCTTCTGTTGTCTCTTGTACTTGGCGGTTTGCTGGTGGCCGTATTCACGGCATTCGTATACTTGGTGGTCCTCAAATTGTTCGACGGCGAGACGCTGAAGGATATGATCAACTATGTGCAGATCGCGATGACGCTCTTCATGCTGATCGGCTATCAGATTGCGATTCGAGCCATGGACATGTCGCGGATTTCCAGCGAATTTCATCCGGGGTGGTGGGAGTTGGCGATACCGCCTTTGTGGTACAGCGCCGGATTCGAGTGGTTGCTGAACGGACGCGGCGAGCCGCTCTATATCATTCCTGCGCTGCTGGGACTTGTCGTTCCTTTGATCGGGGCGGTGATTTTCTACCGATTCATCCCCGCATTCGAACGCAGTCTTGAAAAGCTGAGCGGCGGTACATCCGGCGGGGGGCGCAAGTCGACGAGCCGCTTCAATCGCTTGCTGGCAAATCTGCTATGTCGAAGCAAAGAAGAGCGGGCGTTCTACGTGTTTGCCTCGGCCATGTTGGCCAGAGAACGGGAGTTCAAGCTCAAAGTTTACCCTTCGCTCGGATTCTCGCTGGCGGTTCCGTTCATCTTTCTGTTTTCTTTCGCCACGGCCGGCGAGGGATTGTCGTCGATCGATTACGCGAACGGGTCGGCTTATCTCAACCTCTACTCCTGCGCGATCATGATTCCTACACTTGTCCTGACACTTAAGTTTTCGGGCAGCTTCAAAGGAAGCTGGATTTATGCTTCCGCGCCGATCGAACGCTTGGGATCGATATACCGGGCAACGTTAAAAGCCTCTTTTGCGCGATTGTTCTTCCCTTTGTTCATGATCGAAGCCGTAATCTTCACGGCGATGTTCGGCGTTCGGATCATTCCCGACCTGATCGTGATCGCGGCGGTTGCGGCTTCGTTGCTTCCTCTTACGCTGCGGATCACGGAACGGGAGCTGCCCTTTTCCCTGCCTTTCCCGACATCCGACCAGAGCGGAGGAATGAAGGTGCTGGGGGTTATGCTGCTGTTGGGCATTTTTGCCGGCGTTCATTATATGGTGGTCACGGCGGTGCCTGTTTACGGCGTCTTTGGACTGATTGCCGCTTCGATCGCGCTCAATATATGGGCTTGGCGCGATACCCTGCATACGAACAAATGAAACACCTTTTACAGCACTATGGAAAAAATGGAAAAGCTATTTCAAACTCTAATGGAATCGGGTAAGATCAAGATAAGAGAAATTTCCTATTTTCAAAAAGACAGATCATGGGGCACGAATCACTTCGATTTCAAGGGGGGCGACGGAACTTATGCAAGAGACGGGGTTGATTCACGATATCGTACACACGGGGGTTCCGGGGCTTGACGAGCTGTTGAACGGCGGAGTACCTCGCGGAACGACCATCATTCTGGAGGGCAATCCGGGAACCGGAAAAACGACGTTGGGCATCCAATTCTTGCTTGAGGGGGCCAGACAGTACGGGGAGTCGGGAATTTATATTACGTTCGAGGAGCTTCCGGAGCAGATTTATCGCGATATGTCCGGCTTCGGCTGGGATTTGAGGGAACTGGAGCGGCAGAACAAACTGCGAATCATTTGTTTGGAACCGGATGTTTTACTGGATCAGATGATGCGAACTGACGGGCTGTTCGAGCAGTTGATTCGCGAGATCGACTGCAAGCGCGTCGTGATCGACAGCATTAGCTTGTTCCGCACGTTGGCGGGTCTGGGCAATGACGGCCGCGAACAGATTTATTCGATTCGCAACATCATGCGCAAATTCGACCTGACGGCCTTTTTCCTGAGAGAGTACGGAGAAACGGAAGGACGTTCCACGCCGTTCGAGAACTATGTCTGCGACGGTATCATTCGCTTGTCGCTGCGCGAGCATCTGGAGAAGTACCGCAAGCGCACGGTCGAAATTCTTAAGATGCGCGGAACCTGTATCGTCGAAGGGGAGCATCACTATCGATTCATGAAGGACGGGATTTGCATCCTGCCGGCATTGTCCATGGTGGAGGACAAGATTCTGAGCGACGGCGTCGAACGCCTGAGTACCGGGATCGAGTCGCTGGACGAACTGCTGATTGGCGGACTTCCGCAAGGAAGCGCGTTCATGCTGGACAGCAACAGCAAAGCCAACTACAAGTACCTGATGAACTCGATTCTTGCCGAAAGGCTGAAACGCGGAGACTGCGTGTTGTTCATGTTGTCGGGACTGAGTTCCGTCGAGACGATCGATCAGACGCTGGAATTGTTCGGAGCTTCGCTGAAAGAAGCGGCGGCGGAGGAAAGAGTCTTTTTCATCGACCACTATCACCGCAAGGTTGAGCCCGAATACGAAAAGCTCGTGATCTACGTTGATCGTCTCTCGAACGAGGAGTACCAGAAGAAGGTGTACGAGGCGATCAATCCGCACTTCCGCGAGACGATGGTGCAGGGCCGACGGTGGTTCATCCACTACGACCTGAACACGATCATTTCCGAGCGGGGCCGCGAGTTCGTCAAACGCAATTTTGCCGACGAGATGGCCCGATGCAGAGCAGCCGGCGTTACGGTACTCTGCCAGACCAACTTTACGGAAATCGGGCTGGAGACGTCTTCCTTCCTCGAGCGTGCCTCCAACGGAGTCATTCGCACTTGGGTGGACGGCAGTTATCAGTATCTTCAGATCACGAAATCCCCGGGCGGCCGCATGTCGGCACCCCATATTGTCGACAATATCAGGGACAGACCGTATGTTAGGCTGATATAGGGGGCTCACGAGAAAGATGACGATTTCGGACCAGGAGTTGTTGAAGCTGCAGATGGAATGTACCGTGTTTTTCGAAAATAATCCTTACGCCTACGAAACCGCGAAGGGACTTTCCAAGAAGCTTGGCCGCGGCGTTGAGCCTCTGGCCATTGTTTTAAACCGTTTGGCCGCAATCTCCATCCTGGAAAAAAGAGGTGAAGGGAACATGGCTATTTATTCGTACAAAACCCCTTATACTCAAAACGAAGTGGAGATCCATTAATATGATCGAGAAAAGCTGGGCAATGGATGTCAAGAAAACCGTCGAAGAAATTCAACATACCTATGCGGAATTTACGAACCTTTCGATCCTGATCGTGGATAGCGAAGGTCGTCCTCTTGTCAAACCGTCCGCGTATCATCCGTTCTTCAAAAAGCTGGTGGAAGCGGACGGAGAAACGAGAGAGCGCTTCTGGCAAGAAGTGCGCCATTATGCAGGACTCACGCGGCCTGCTCTGTGCGATCTTTGGCTGCCGGGCGTCAAGTTTATCATTGCTCCGTTTCGGTCGCCTGCCGGGGATGCCGTCTATTATGTATTGGCCGGCGTACTGATTCAGTCGGGGACGAAGGATCTGCTGGAAGAAGAAGTGGCAGGCTCGGGTCTGTACGACGAAGGCCATAAGCTGTTGCTTGACCTGGTGTTGGAAGCGGAGGAGTTATCTTCCGAAGAGGCCGAGGTGTGGCGCGAGAAGATCGGGAAGTTGGCCGAGACGGCCGAACGCATTCTTCGGTCCGCGTACCGGGAGACGTACGTGCGGGACCGGATCGCGGATCTGCGCGGCATTTTATCCACGGCCCGCAAAGATCGAATTTCCGTAAGCGATACGTTCGAGCAGTTCATGACGTTGAGCAGCGCCGCCGACGTGATGGGCTATGCGCAAAAGATCGGACCGGGCGAATATCGGATCGCCCAGGTTGCCGGAGAAGGAGCCCCCGGGCTTCAAGACGCTGAATTCCGCGAAGGCGAAGGATTTCTGGGCCAGGCCGCGCTGAGCGATAATCCGATGCAGTGGACGGACATCCAGCGTGATCCGAGGGCATTATTCCTGAAGCAGCGGGGGGTCGGCGAATTTTACGGATTACGCTGCTTTCCGGTCCGTGTAGGCGGCGAGCAATTGGGCATTTTGTTCATTGTCAGCAAAACCAAGGTTCAGGTCGATTCCCTGCTGCGCGAGTTTGAAGATACGTTAATCGTGCTGGTCGGCGAATATATCGCCAGCGGAACGATCGAGGCACGCATGGAGCGCCAAATTCAACGGCTTCGCCCGCTGATGGAAGTGACCCGCTTCATGATTTCGGCTCAAAATACGCAGCGGATCATGTTCATGCTGGTGGATATGAGCCTAAGCCTGGTGTGGAATCCTTCCTCGGCGATCATCGTGCACGAGAATGCGAACGGTCAGAAGGTGCAGATCGTCTCGCGCGGCATTGCCAATGACTTTGCGGAACAATATGCGCGCGATGTCGCCAAACGCATTTTGCGCGAAAATTCAAGCTCTCATTCGCTGGGCTTCGAGCTGTCGCAAACCGAAGAAGGCCAGTTGATGATCGAATATCCGATCGTGTACGCAGGCAAAACCCGCGGGGTCCTCGCCGTCTCGCTTAGCAGCGAACAAGAGGCGGAAGAGTGCCGTGAAGTGCTGCTGGCGTTGGCTACGATGGGCAGCATCATTTTGCAATCGGTACACGACCAGCAGCAGCTGAGCCTGCAAAACGAGCGTTTCCTTCGTCTGATGTATACGTCTGCCAAGGCGGGCGAGGACGATCAGGGGAAGAAAACGGACCTATCGCTGCGGCTGCTGGACGAGTATGCCCGCTATGGAGGCATCACGAACGAGGAAGCCTCGCTGTTGCAGCGGGGCACGATGTTATCCGTGCTCGACGACTCCGCGAAGCGCGAGCTGGGCGAAGCTTTTGCCGACGAGTTGGCGGTACTCAAGGAACACCGTGCCATGCTCGACACGGAGGGGCAGACCGGAACTTTTTCCTATTCCAGATATACGCAGATTCTCCGGACGGTGCTGTACTTTGCGGCGCTGGATGAAGAGACGGCAAGCCGGTTGCATCTGACGGGCGTCTCTCCCGAGTTGTTCAATCACTTCCGCAAGTTCATGGCCGTTCGCCACACCGTGCAGAGCGAAGTCGTATTATCCGACGGATCTACGGCTGCATTCAATCCGGCTGAAGCCGAGGAGCGCGGGATCGATGCCATCGTCAAGGAATTCGGATTGTCCAAGCGGGAAAAAGAAGTATTGGAGTTGGTCGTTCGGGCTTCGAGTAATAAAGACATTGCGGCCAAGTTGTTCATCAGCGAGCATACGGTGAAAAATCACTTGACTAACATTTTCAACAAGATGAGCGTAAGCGACCGGGCACAGGCTATCGCAAGAGTGTTCAATCGCGGAATCGGCTAAACGCTACCCTGAATCGAAAAGCATGAATCAGAAGAGCCTTCCTAATTTGGAAGGTTTTTTTGTGATCTTTTGTCATTTTGAATAGTAATATTTTCCCTTTTTCGACGGGAATATGGAAAAATACTGGATGATGATGTATAAAAGTTCCAAAGGTATATTTTTTCTTCGATTTTAGTAGCTAAGTGTATATCTCCTGAAACAACGTCCGTTGTCTATTCGCAGAAAAAGAGGAACAAGAGAGGGTGCTGATGTAGAAATGGAGAAAAGGGCTCAAAAGCGGACGTGGAAATCCTGGGTGAGTGGGTTGATGGCGGTCATATTGTTGATTGCGATGTTCCCATTGGCGCCGGAACGTGCATCGGCAGCGGGGACATTAGGAGTCACGACATCCGTGACCAATCCGCGAGTAGGCGATACTACGGACATTACTCTTGCTTATACGACGACGGCTGTATTAAACCTGGCTATTGGCGATATTGAATATCGTCTTCCGGCCGGCGTCAAAGCGACGACATCCGATCGATTCAACGGGGTCAATTTATCGGCGAACCAAATTTTTGACGGGGGCTCGCGGGTTCGGATTTCAGGGATCAATCTCGTGTTGATCGGTTCCGCCACGTATACGCTTTCGCTTAGAAACAAAACATTGACGCTTCCGGGCGATTATAACTTTCAAGCCAGTACGAACGGTATCGTATTAGGCGTCGTCACCACTTCAAATGTTGCTTCGGGAACGCTGCAGATCCCTTCGCTCGTTCTTCCGGGTTCTTCCGTTACGGCTTTCAATAATCCCGGCAGCAGCGATGCGATCGAGGTAACGGGAGTCAGAACGGATGACATCATCAGGGTGTACGATTCTGCGGCTGCAGCCAATCCTTATGCGCAGCTGACAGCGACCGCGGCAGGAACGTTGAACGTTCCGTTAAGGCTGGCACCTGCGGGAGGCTCGGTCTGGATCAGCATTACGCGAGGAGGAGTAGAAAGCGACAAGGTTTCGGTCAGTTTCCCGGCAGAAGTCGTGCCGGCCATTCCGACTTCTTCGATCACGGTGGCTAACCGCTCTGGAGATTCGGACAGCGTTACGGTGAGTTTCGGTACGAATGCCGAAACAGGCGATGCTTTCCGCGTATATAACTCCGTGAGTGCTACCACTCCGATCGCGACTTCTGATCCGCTATCCGATGGGCAAACTTCTGTGACAACATCTGTCGAATTGTCCGCTTTGGGAGGCACCGTCTATGTGGCGCGTCTGCGCAGCGGACTTGAAAGTACGCGAACGGCTGTCGGCTATCCAATCGAAATTTTGGCAGCTCTGCTGCCTGCGCAAGTGACGATTCAAAATAGATCCGGCAACGAGGATCTTGTGACGATCACCGGTTTGAATCAAGGGGATATCGTGCGTATTTATGCGAGCGACGGTAGGTTGTTGGCTTCGCCTACGGCCAATTCCGGTGGAATCATAGAGGCTCAAGTGCAATTGACCTCGACTTCGGGCAGCGTGAACCTCGTTCTGCTAAGAAACGGGCTTCAAAGCCTTCCTCTTGCCGTATTGTATCCGGCAGAAGTCGTAGAGGCGCTTCTTCCCGCTGCCGTTACGATCGCGAATAATCCCAATGATACGGATACGGTAACGGTCAACGGGCTGTTGGACGGCGATAAAGTCCGGATCGAGTTGAGCCCGACAAACGTAACAACTTTCGACGTAGTCGGCAGCGGCAGCAAACAATTTAACATTGCTCTCGCTCCTACAGGGGGGAGTCTCAAAATCAGCTTGCTGCGCAATAACGTGGAAAGTCCCAGAATCACGTTGTCTTATGGGCCGGAAACCGTAAATCCGCCTGCCGCCGGTTCGATTGCGCCCATCAACAACACAGGAAATCAAGATACGGTCAGAGTAACGGGACTGCAGACGGGAGACGAAGTCATTGCATACGGTACAGCTACCGGCGCATCGGAATTAGGACGGACTACCGTAAACGCGGGAAGCAGCGCGGATATTTCTCTTGCCCTTCTGCCTCAAGGCGGGACGGTGTACGTAGCCGTTCAACGACGCGGTATACTCAGCGGGCGTACTGGAGTCGTATATAATGCGGAGATTGTTCCGGCTCCGTCCGTTTCTTCGATCGTTGTGGAAAACAATCCGTTCGATACGGACTCCGTAACAGTCGGAAATTTGTTGTCGGGCGATGAAGTCCTGATTTATGCAGCCAACGGAACCGACTTGATCCGGCGTGTAACGGCAGTTGCGAACGGCAGTGTGTATTCTGCCGTTGCTGAAGGACTAGCGTTGATTCCGACAGGAGGAAGCATTCGTGTCAGTGTTTTGCGAAACGGGATCGAAAGTTCTAAAACATCCGTTTCGTACGGAGCCGAAGTGGTGTCTCCGCCGCCGCTTGCCACGATCGAAATCGTCAATAATGAAGCGGCCAACCAGGACAGTGTCACAGTTACAGGACTTATCGAGAATGACTCGGTTCGTATTTATCGTGACGGTGAATTACTGGAAGAAGCAGGTGCCGTGACGCAATCCGGCGGCGAATACGCGGCTGCTGCGCTGGTGGAACTTTCAGCCTCCGGCGGAAGTATTGAAGTAAGTATTGTACGCAACGGCGTGGAAAGCGCGGTAACACAAGCCTCTTATCCGGCGGAATCGATCGACTTTGAGGGCTCGGTAACGGTTACGAACGCCGAAGGCGACGAAGATACCGTCGATATTTCCGATATGCAGCCGGGCGATTTGATTATCGTCTACGAAAATGTCGAAGCAGGCGGAGCCGAACTGAATCAAGGTACGGTTAATGCGCAAGGAACGGTTACTATTCCCGTAACGCTTGAACCGGGAGGCGGCGACCTGAGCTTTACGTTCAAGCGCGGCGATTCCAATACAAGCGATCCGGTCAATGTACCTTATGGTCCTGAACGCGTAAGTCCGCCGAGCGCGGCCAACATCGAAGTAATCAACACACCGACCGATTCGGATACGGTAACGATCTCGGAATTATGGCCCGGAGATACCGTTCGTCTCTACTTGGTGGAGGACGGAGTCGAAACATTCGACCAAGAAGTGACCGACACGGACAATGACAGAGTCGTCGAGGTGATTACCGGACTTAATCCGACAGGAGGCATGCTCGCGGTTAAAATCGTTCGCGAAGGTCGGAGCAGCACTTCCACGCGAGTGAATTATGATGCCGAAGTCGTTCCGGCGCTTACGCTTGCACAGATTGCGATCACCAATGCGGTCGGTCCGAACGACGAAGTAGAAGTCGGAGATCTTGAACCGGGAGACGACATCCGCATAGTAAGTTATTCGAGGCAAGGTGTCGAGATAGGCAGCGACAGAGATACGGTTGCGGATGGTCAGGAACAAATCACTTTATCGTTAAGGCTTTCGGAAGCCGGCGGTTATATCACAGCCACCGTTACGCGCCGCGGAGTATTGAGCCAATCGACTACGGTCAATCACGGAGCGGAAGAAGTGCCTGCTCCACCAAGTGAAAATATTGAAGTCGTGAACGAACCGGGCACGGATGAAGATATTGTTCGCGTAGGCGGACTGTTTGAAGGCGACCTTGTGACCGTAACCAATCATGGCGCTTCCGGAGCAGCTTCCAACACTGCCAGTGAACGTGTTGGAGGTTCGGCGAACTCGGTGGAAATTCCGATCGGTCTGGATGCGGCAGGCGGTTATGTGGATGTAACGATAACCCGTTACCAGGACGAAGACGGAAACGGAGGCGAGATCAGTACGCCTACGACCGTAACTTACGAAGCGGAAGTGGTTCCTGATCTGAACGAGAACGACATTACGGTGAGCAATAATACCGGCGCCGGGGATAAGGTCCGCGTTGAAGGGTTAAGCGACGGAGATTCGATACGCGTATACGCCTCGGAAAACGGAAGGTTTTTGGGTGAAGCCCAAGAAGAAGACGGCATAGCCGAAGTGGATGTCGAACTTACTTCGACAGGCGGCAGCGTGCTCGTGACTCTGGTAAGAGGCGGTTCGGAAAGCCAAGGCACGACCGTACCTTACTTGAGCGAAGCGGTAGATCCCGTTCAGGTAGAGAATGTTACGGTCGATAATCAATTGGGTACGGAAAACGACACCGTAACGATCGTCGACCTTGAAGAAGGAGATACGGTCCGGATTACGGAAGGTGGGCGGCAGCTCGCTGAAGAAACAGCAAATAGCGAAGGAACGGTTGTCGCGGATGTCGAGCTGATCGCGACGGGAGGAACGTTGGAAATCGTCGTTATCCGCAATCAGGTAAGCAGCACGCCGGCTTCCGTCGTTTATGCGGCCGAAGTGCTTCCTGCTCCGCTGCTCCAAAATATTACCGTAAACAACGTGTCGAATACAGGGCCGTTGGTTGACAACGTAGAAGTTCGGGGGTTGAACGAAGGCGACGAAGTGTTGGTGTACGATCTGAATTACCAAGAACTCGGAAGCGTTACATCGACAGGAACAGTAGCCACGGTAACGATTCCGGACGGCTTGCAGATCGCGGGAGGAAGTATTTATGTTGAGCTCCAACGCGACGGAGTTGCCAGTCCTTTTACCCGGGTTGATTACGGCCCTGAAACCATCGAACCGATCAATGCGGGACAAGTCTTCGTGAATAATACGGCAAGTGAAAATGACACGGTGAGTGTGGGCGGATTGAACGCCGGCGAATCCGTGGGTATTTACGGAGCGGAAGGCGGGACGCCTGTTGTACAGGTGTATAACGGATCGCCTACGCTGGTCAATCTTACGTTGAATCCGAGCGGTGGAACTTTGAGGCTTGTTCGGATACGCGGCGGCATCGAAAGCCAAGAAATTTCGGTTCCGTTCGCTGCCGAAGAAGTTCCGAACGTAGCTCCGGGCAGCATTGAAGTCTCGAATAATCCGGGCTTGCAAGATGTCGTGACGATCGATGTGACTGCCAATCCGTTCGAGACGGGAGATGTATATGTCGTCTTTGACGAGAACGGAATCGAACTCGGGAGATCGGGTGCAGTAAATAACGACGAAGTTGCGATTTCCGTTATTCTTGCGGCTTCGGGAGGAAGAGTAGAGGTCGCTCTGGAACGCAGGGGCGTGATCGGGCAACGGACAAGCGCAACGTATTCCGCTGAAACTCCTCCTTCGAATCCGGGTCCTGCTGCGGCAGATATCACTGTAACGAACGAAACGGGAAGCAATGATCCGGTTGTTGTTCGCAACATCATTGCAGGAGAGACGGTAGTCGTATACACAAACAATGCTCGAATCGGCGAAGAGACGGCCGTCAACAACGGCAGCGTGACCGTGCGCGTTAATTTGCCGGACGATCAAGGCGGTACGATCGAAGTTGCGATTATTCGCGACGGAACCGAAAGTTTGCGGACACCGGCGGCTTATTACGCAGTCGAAGACGATCGACCGGTTACCCCTGAAGTCGGCAGCGTGACCATTACGCGCTCGACCGATCCAGATGAAGCGGATATCGTGGAAGTGAGAGCTTTGCAGGCAGACGATATCGTTACTTTTTATGACGATACTCAAGTCAATATCGGAACAGCAACAGCAAATTCAGCAGGCGTTGCTACTCTAAGAACGCTGAGATTGAAATCGTATGCCAGCACGTTGACACTTACCGTGCAGCGAGGAACATTCGTTAGCGGTCCGGTATCTGTTCCTTACGAAGCAGGTGTACTGAGACCACCCGTCCCTGAAGACGTTACGATCATCAATAATGAGGCTCCGGAAGCGGATACGATCACCGTTCGCAACGTTCAATCGGGAGACGTAATCCGGGCTTACGAAGGAAACGATCAGACGGAGATCGGAGAAGGTACGGTAGCTACGAACGGAACCAGCGTCAGCTTTGAAGCTGCGTTAGTCGAAGCAGGCGGGGCGGTAACGATTACGATCGAACGCGCAGGTCAAACCAGCGAGCGTTCCCAAGCTATCGCATACAGCGGTATTGCGCAAGCTCCCGATGCGCCGTTGGAAGCGGATGTTACATTTATCAACAATGAAGGTACGACGAACGACACGGTTACGATAAGAAACGTGCAAGACGGGGACTTTATCCGTGTGTATGAAGGAAACGGAACCACACCTATCGGAACGGGCATCGCTACAACCGCTACAGCCAATATTCGGGCTGCTTTAGATGACGCAGGAGGTACGATCACGATCATTATCGATCGTAACGGCCTGCTCAGCGAACGATCGGAAGTTATCAATTATGGGGCCTTCACTGGAGTTCCATCGGCTCCGACCGCTGGGCAAATTGAAGTAACAAATACGGACACGACGAAAACTGTTACGGTATCCGGTCTGCAAGCTGGAGACGTGGTCAACGTGTACGAAGTCGGCGATTTGACGACGTCGATCGGCACGGGCACGGTAGCTGCCGACGGCACGAGTGTCGTGGTCAATACCGATCTCGATGCCGCAGGCGGAGAAATCGTGGTCATTGTGACGCGAGACGGACAAGCTAGTTCGCCGTCGGAAGCTGTGTCGTACGACGAAGAAGAAACAACGACGGCACCGCCGGCTCCGGCCGCCGGGCAAATTGAAGTAACGAATACGGACACGACGAAAACTGTTACGGTATCCGGTCTGCAAGCTGGAGACGTGGTGAACGTGTACGAAGCCGGCGATTTGACGACGTCGATCGGCACGGGCACCGTAGTTACCGACGGCACGAGTGTCGTGGTGCAGACCGATCTGGATGCCGCAGGCGGAGAAATCGTGGTCATTGTA
>NZ_KK073875.1:2964176-3139673 GCF_000585395.1 Saccharibacillus sacchari DSM 19268
CGGCACCGCCGGCTCCGGCCGCCGGGCAGATTGAAGTAACAAATACGGACACGACGAAAACGGTCACCGTATCCGGTCTGCAAGCTGGAGACGTGGTCAACGTGTACGAAGCCGGCAATCTGACGACGTCGATCGGCACGGGCACCGTAGCTACCGACGGCACGAGTGTCGTGGTGCAGACCGATCTGGATGCCGCAGGCGGAGAAATCGTGGTCATTGTAACGCGAGACGGACAAGCTAGTCTGCCGTCGGAAGCTGTGTCGTACGACGAAGAAGAAACAACGACGGCACCGCCGGCTCCGACGGCCGGGCAAATTGAAGTAACAAATACGGACGCGACGAAAACTGTTACGGTATCCGGTCTGCAAGCTGGAGACGTAGTCAACGTGTACGAAGCCGGCGATTTGACGACGTCGATCGGCACGGGCACGGTGGCTGCTGACGGTACAAGTGTCGTGGTGCAGACCGATCTGGATGTCGCAGGCGGAGAAATCGTGGTCATTGTGACGCGAGACGGGCAAGCTAGTCTGCCGTCGGAAGCTGTGTCGTACGATGAGGAAGAAACGACGACCGTTGCGCCTCCGGCTCCTGAAGATATCATTGTGGAAAACAATGAAGGCACCGATGCGGATACAGTAGTCGTCAATAATGTTCAAGCAGGTGATATCGTTCGTGTTTATGCAGCGGACGGTACAACATTGCTCGCCCAACAGACGGCAACCGGAACAAGCGTCACGATTCCGGTATCCCTGACTCCGGAAACGGGTGGAATTAACGTTACGATCACGCGCGGAGGAGTAGAAAGCGCTCAACAACCGAGTGCTTATGATCCAGAAACGATTACTGCTCCGACTGCGGGAACTCCGACAGTTACTGCGACGGGCGAAGGAGTTGTCGTGGTCAACGGTGTTCGTGCTGGCGATCGGGTCATTTTGAGGAATGGTCAAAATATCGTCGGCGAAGCTGTAGCATCCGCAGACGGAAGTGTCACAATCTTTATCGCAAGCGGAGGACTGGATCCGCAAGGCGGAACGTTGGAAATGGTGCTGCAGCGCGGAACCCTCACGAGCGATCCGATTATTATTGATTATGATGCTGCTCCTGCCGATCCCGTACAACCGCCTACTCAAATCGTGATCAATCGAACAGGGGATACCGGCGGTACTGTAGTCGTCGGAGGACTTCAAGACGGAGATACGATTACGGTGACCGATGCATCCGGTACAACAGTAACTTCGCAACCGGCTGTAAACGGCAGCGCCAGCGTTGACATTTCTGTGGCTCCTGCGGGAGGATCTATACAGGTTGTGGTGAATCGAGACGGCCAAACAAGCAGCGTGCCTACAACCGTCAGTTACGATCCTGCGCCGCCAACCGTACCATCAACAGGAACGGTAAGCATCGTCAATAACGGAGCGACAGGCAGCAGCGTAACGGTAAGCGGATTGCAAGGGGGAGACGTAGTAACCCTTTATGGTCCAAACGGTTCATCCATCATCGGGCGCGCTGTAGTTCCTCAAGGAGCAGACAGCGTTACGATTACTCTTGCTCTCAACGCGGCAGGAGGCAGTATTCAAGTAGGCGTAAATCGCGGAGGAATAGAATCGGCAATCGTACCGATCAGTTATCCGGTCAGCGACGAGGGAACGGGAACGCCGCCGACGCAGCCCGAAACTCCGACAACTCCAGCGGAACCTGGCGTTGTACCTGCCGATCCTGCACCGGGAACTCCAACTCCGGCTCCGAACCCCGTCACCCCGGAAACAAACCCGGTTACGCCGGAAACCGAGGGTGAAGGCGAAGAACTTGACGTACCGGGCCGGATCGTAACCTTGACGATGCGCGAACCGCGCACGTTCAACGATATCTCCGGATACTGGGCGCAAAGCGCGATCGAACGATTGGCCGCGCTCGGCGTTATCGACGGCCTGCCGGACGGCAGCTTCGCACCGCGCGAAACGCTGTCTCGGGCACAGTTTACGAAGATGGTCGCTACCCTGCTGGGCATCAATTCGCAGAATTCGCCGATCTTCTCGGATACGCCGGCCGGCCGTTGGTATACCGCTTCGATCCAAGGGGCTTACGAACAAGGGATCGTGAACGGCTATACCGGAGGCAACTTCGATCCGGACGAACCGGTTACGCGCGAAGAAATGGCGAAAATTTTGACCAATGCCATGCTTTGGCTGAATCCGGACGTATTCCCGAACAGCCCGGATTACGCGGCGGCAGAAGCTTTCCGTGATTACGGCCGCGTCGGCAATTGGGCACAGGAGCCGATCAGCCGGATGCTTGAAGAAGGCATTTTGATCGGCAAAACGAACGGCGTGCTTGATCCGAAGGGCAATGCGACGCGCGCCGAAGCGGCAACCGTCCTGGTTCGACTGATCGAGCGCATGAGCGACAACTTCACGTCGTAAGCGCAATAATCAAAGTAAACGAAATAGTTAAAGACCCCCGTTCTCCTACAAATGTAGGCGGGGGTCTTTTTTTGCATAAATAAAGAGAAAGTTCAAAATAGGTTCAACCCAGCAGCCCGAGCATCACAGGCGCTGCCAACAGCGTGAACAGAGCCGCAAGAATCATCGAAATGCTCGAAATCGTCCCGGTCAGCGGATTCAACTCGAAGGCTTTCGAAGTCCCCGTGCCGTGCGCGCTCGTCCCAAACAGCACGCCGCGAGCAATATCGCCTTCGATGCGCAGCAGCTTAACGACGGAAGGACCCATCATCGCGCCGAGCAAACCGGTCATAATGACGAATACGGCCGTGATGGTGGGAACGCCGCCGATCATTTGCGACACGTTCATCGCAATCGGCGTAGTGACCGAGCGCGGGACAAGGCTGCTGGCGAGTTCGCCGTTAAGGTGCATCATTCGAGCCAGCAGAGCTGAAGACAGCATAGCCATCAGAGAACCGAACAACACGCTTGCGACAATCTCGCCCGCATGTTTTTTAAGCGTCTGGAGATTTTTATACAGCGGCACGGCAAAGGCGACCGTAGCCGGCTGAAGCAGTTTGGAGAGCCAAGCCCCGCCTGCGTTGTAGCTATCGTAGGACGAATGCGTGGCAAGGAGCAGCGCAACCAGAATAATCGGCGTGACAAGCAGGGGCGATAGATAAACGCGCGGATATTTGCGATATACCCACTTGGCGGCATAGTAGATAACGAGCGTGGCGGTCAGGTACGTGACGACTTCGTTAATCATGAGGTTCGACTCTCCTTTCTTTTGGATAAGGCGCCTGCCAGCAAGCCTGAACTGACCATGACGATCAGGGTGCTCAGAATGACGACGGCCAGAATGCGGATTCCGTCTTGTTCAAGCAAGGGAATATAATTCATGACGCCGACGGCGGCGGGGATGAAAAACAAAAGAAGCTCGGCCAGCAACCAGTTAGCTCCTAATTCAATCCATTCCAGCTTCACGAGCCGGAACTGGAGGAGCATGAATAAGACGAATATCCCCAAGATACTGCCGGGAATCGGAATGTGCATCCAGACCGCCAAGCGATTCATGAGCAGGGAGAAACCCATCAGGCCCGCAACCTGAATCACGGCCAGCAGTGTTTTTTTCATACCATGGATGCTCCTTTCCGAGCGATGTGTGAAAAATGGGGTAGAAACGTTCTGCAACTGAATCTCTATATTGAAAATTTTACATCTATTTCTTTCATGAGTAAAATGAATATAAAGAATGAAGATCATTCCTTACAGTTATGTATTTTTGATTATGGAGGCGGTTTATGGATATTCGGCATTTGGCTTATTTTTTGGAAACGGCACGTCTAAAAAGCTTCACTCGCGCGGCGGAATCCCTCTACCTCAGTCAGCCCGCAATCAGCAAAGCGATCCGCCAATTGGAGGAAGAGTTAGGCGCGACGTTATTTGACCGAATCGGCAAACGGATCGAGCTGACGGATGCGGGCCGGGTAGTGATGGAGCAAGCGCAGTCGATCACCCAATCGTTCTCCAGCCTGTCGGCAAAGCTCGGGGATCTGGCAGAGTTGAAAAGCGGACATATTCGTATCGGCCTGCCTCCTATGGTGGGGTCGAGCTTTTTCCCGAAAGTCATCGGAGCGTTCCACAATCGTTACCCCGACGTGACGCTTCAGGTATTCGAGGACGGAGCGAAAAAAATAGAATCTGACGTGGCCGACGGCGAGCTTGATATCGGAGTTGTAGTGCTGCCGTTATCGTTCGACGTCTTCGACTCGTTCCAGTTTGCGGAAGAGCGTCTGAATCTAATCGTCCCGCAATCGCACAGACTGGCGGGCGCAACGAACGCAAGGCTGGAAGAACTGGCGCAGGAGAACTTCGTCTTTTTCCGGGAAGACTTCACGCTGCATGACCGCATTATCAATGAATGCCTGCAAGCCGGCTTCCAGCCGCGAATCGTGTACGAAAGCTCGCAGTGGGATTTGATCAGCGAAATGGTAGCGGCGGGCCTTGGCGTGGCGCTCTTGCCGGAGACGATCTGCCGCCAGGCGTCGGGTAAGGCCGTAAGTATCGTTCCGCTGGAGGAGCCTGCGATCTGGTGGCGGCTCGGCGTCATCTGGCGGAAAGACCGATACCAGTCGTATGCGGCGCGCGAATGGATTTCGTTTACGCGGGAGTGGCTGGGCGGTACGCCGGTTTGAAGTTCTTTTTTTCATGGCAAAAACCGCCGACGGTTCAATCCGTCGGCGGTTTTTTTATGACATGAACTTCTTATTCTTGTTCTTCCTCTTCAATAGGACGATCCGGCATCTGGCGTACATAGCTGCTGGATAGCTCGAACAGGTCAAGCATTCGGTTATACTGCTCTTCGGTTACGCCCGAAGAAGCCGTGCCGCCTTTTTTCAGCGGGTAATACGTGCCGTCCTCGTAGCCTGTGCCGGGGATGAACAGGGTATCGCCTGTAATAAGCGAACCCGATGGCCAGTAATAGCGTTCCGGGATCATATTCTCGCTCTGATTGAGCAGATCTTGACCGAAGTGGATATGATCCTTCAAGGCAACTCCAAGCAGGTTCGCGGCAGTCGGCAAAATATCGACCTGCGTGCCGAGCTGCGTCTGAACGTTCTCTGCATGCACGCCCGATCCGAGAATCATGAACGGGATGTTCGGCATGTCGCTATACGTATAGTCGTGACCGAAGATTTCTTTTGCCAATTCGAGGTCTTGTTCATTCATCGAATGAACAGGCAGACCCAAGTGGTCGCCGTAAAGCATCAGCAGACTGTCTTCCCACAATCCCTTTTCCTTCAATTCGTCAATAAGCAGACCCAGACAGTAATCCGCATAGTTTTGAGCGCGAATGTAATCGCCGACAAGCGTGTCCTCATAACGTTCCGGCAATTTCATCTTGTACTTCTCTTCCGGAATGGTGAACGGATGGTGCGCGCTCATCGAGATGATCTGGGCATAAAAAGGCTGATCCGACTCGTCCATTTTTTGCAGTTCGTCGGTCGTCTTGTCATACAGAATTTCATCGGAAGCGCCGAAAAATAAGGTGTCGTCCGTACCGAAGAACTCTTTATCGTAATACTTGTCAAAGCCAAGCGCCGGATAGAGCTGATTTCGATTCCAGAAGTTGACGTCGTTCGTATGGAAGGTAGCGGTCTGATAGCCTTGTTCCTTCAACAGCTTCGGCAGGCTCGGCAGTTCCTTTTCCCCGTAAGCGATCACGGCAGCCTTGCGCGGCGGGATGTAGAAAGAAGTGTTCACCGTGAACTCGGCGTCCGAAGTGTTTCCTTGTCCCGCGCTCTGGTAGAAGTTCGGGAAATATAGACCTTCTTCGGATAGCTTATTCAAATTCGGCGTGATTTCCTGACCGTCGATCTTGAGACCGACCATAAAATTCTGAAGCGACTCCATTTGCAGGATGATCAGGTTTTTGCCTTGGGCAGCACCATAGTAAGCGGCCTTCTCGCGATGCTGCACGCCTTTGAGAGTATCGATTCGTTCCTGGGAAATCTCGTCGAGCGGAATCGGTTCTTCCTCGCGGTCCGTCAGCAGCGTGTAGGCTTCATAGTTCAAGATGCCCATCTTCTCTGCCTTGACGACCTCGTTCATGCTGGCGCGGTTCGGCCACACGTTCATGGTGCACAGGACTAGCGACACAATCAGCACGCTGCCCAGCGCACGTCGGCTCATCCGATGGTGAACGATGTTTTGTCTCCAGCTGCGCGCTTTTTTGCTCATGAAGAACCAGACGCTGAGCACAATGATGTCGGTGAAGATCAGCAGGTACTGCGGCGACATTAGGGAGAAGACGCTGTCGCTGACTTCGACGGCCTGACGGCCCTGGTCGAGTGCATGGTAGGTCACAAGGTTGCCGTAATATTTGAAATAAATGATGGCAGTAAAAAAGAGTGCGGTAACCAGCAGGTTGGTGACCATATACCATAGCAGTTTACGTTTGGTCGCCAGCCATTCCAGCAGGCAGAAAATGATCCACAGAAACGGAATCTCGGTCAGAAGAGGGCCCCAGAGCGGGGTGTCTTCGAAGATCGGTCCCCAAGCGATATAGCCTTTAACCAGCAGGATCAAGGTGAATAAAACGAAGGGTCGGGTCAATAAAGACCACCAGTTTTTGATCGGCTCCACGTTGCAAAGCTCCTTTTCTATATACTTTCGTTAAGTAAAAAATAAAGGATGCGGCAGGAAAACCCTCGCCAGCAAACCTGTTATATAGGGATAAACCGTTTCGCGTGATTTGTCCCATTTTCTGGCTGATGCGCGATAAATCCTTAGATATTATGCTCCCGGCAACAAAAGATGTCAAAAACGTTTCCGATTCCTTCCGAATTTGCTCAAAAAGCTGGCGATTCCGGCCGATAGAAGTTAAAATATCGTTATAATAGTCATCCGTCTTCGTCAAGCGCTTCCGATCGCACTCATGCGTCGCTTCGTGCCGTTTCGTTTATGAAGATAAGGAATCGGTGCACGGCGCCGTACTTCAAGGAGGGAATCATGAAAAGAACGTTCTTCAGCCTGCTCGCAGCATCGACTTTAGTAATGACCCTGCCCGCCATTGCAGATGCCGCTCCCGGCAAAGTCGACCGCCCCGTCAATCTCAGATCGGCCCCGTCGGCATCCGAGGGCAGCGTGTACCGTACCTTGCAGCCCGGTACCAAGCTCGAAGTATTGGACGGGTCCAATACGTATTGGCTTAAAGTTCAGGTGGCAGGCAAAACCGGCTACGTGTCTTCTTCTTATGTAACGTATACCCAACCATCGGCTGCTGCGCCGAAAGCTGCTGCTTCCGCGACAACGCAATCGGCTTCTTCGAATCAAAAGTCATCTTCCTCCGTGAAGCAGGCATCCGCTCCGGCTGCTCCTTCGAATGTGAAGCCGGCTGTGGAAAAGCCGGTTTCTAGCCCGGCGGTTACGGCAGGCAGCGGCGTAGTCACGAAGAACGTCAATTTCCGCTCCGAACCTGTATCGGGCAGCGACGTGTATCGCGTGTTGTCCGCAGGAGAGAACTTTACGGCAGTCGAACTGACGAACTCGGCTTGGCTCAAAATCACGGACAACAGCGGCGTGACGGGTTACGTCTCGACGGGTTATGTCACGTACACGCTTTCAGGAGTGACGTCGTTCGCGCCGCCTGCGGCAGAGGTGCCCGTCACGACGCCAGCACCTCCCGTCAGCGTTCCTTCGGTGCAGCCGGAGATTTCAACGCCTGCGCCTTCGGATATCCCGACCGGCAACGCGATTACGCCGGATACCGCGGATCGCGTCATCGAGAATGCGCTTGCTCTGCAAGGCATCACGCGCTACGGATTCGGGAAAAGCGAAGCTCCGATTCTGTTCGACTGCTCCTCGTTCACCCGTTATGTATTCGGTCTTGAAGGCGTGAGCTTGCCGTTCGGAACCGCTTATCAGAAAGACATCGGCATCGCGGTCGAAAAGGATCAATGGCAAAAAGGAGACTTGTTGTTCTTCTGGAGCAGCGTGCCGGGACTGATCGGACACGTCGGCATTTATGACGGCAACGGCAATCTGGTACATAACAGTGCCAGCAAGGACGGCGTGGCAATTTCGCCGCTTGACCTCAAATACTGGCAGGATCATTACGTATCGGCAAGACGCGTACTTCAATAATTGCAAATTGTAGTCGACCCAATCAAGTTTGCGCGCTATCACTCTGACGAGATATGGGGTCGCTTCAGGCGGCTTTCGCTTTTGCAGCGAAGGCCGCTTTTTTGCGTGGCCGGATTTCGGAACGTCAGGTATCGTCTATAATAAGATAGACGTGCCAAAATGCTTTTTCGTCTGCACGAAAATAAAAAAAGCGATAAATGTTCAAAAAGAATCAACGATCATCTTCCCGGAAAGGGGGAGTTTGTATGACTTATGCCGTGAAAACCTCCGTTCGTCCGTTGGTGGAATACGTGTTCCGCAGCGGGAGTCTGGAATCGGGGATGCGCTTCGGCAACGCGTTGCAGGAAGGGACGCGCATCCATCGCGAAGTCCAGGAGAAGTATGGAGAAAACGACCGTAAGGAAGTCTTTTTAAAAACGGAATTATCCTGCGCCGCAGGCGAGCTGCTGATTCAGGTGGAAGGGCGTTCCGACGGCGTGCTGCTGGGCGAAGACGGCGGCTATACGATTGACGAGATCAAGTCGACGTCGGAGACTCCCGAGCAGATCGAAGGCGGGCATGACGTGCACTGGGCGCAGGCCAAGTTTTACGCGTATATGCTGGCTTTGGAAACTGGACTTCAAAAAGTCGGCGTGCGGCTGACTTACGTGCACAAGCCCGGCGGCGAACGAAGCGTGCGCGAGACGTCGCAAACGCTGGACGAACTGACCGCCTTCGTACAGGATGTGGCCGAGCGGTACGCGCCGTTCGCGCTGCTGCTCAAAAAGCGCGAGGAGAAACGCAATGCCGCAGCGTCGGCGCTCGGTTTTCCGTTCGGCCATTACCGGGAAGGGCAGCGATTGTTCGCGGGAGCCGTGTTCAAAACGGTCCGCGAAGAAAAAAACTTGCTGGCGCGCGCTCCTACCGGAACGGGCAAAACGATCTCCACCCTTTTCCCGGCCGTTAAAGCGATCGGGGAAGGGTTGATCGGACGGATCTACTACCTGACAGCCAAGACGACCACTCGCGCGGGTGCCGAAGAAGCGCTGAACCTGCTGGAGAAAAACGGCGCTTATTTAAGCTCGGTGACGATCACGGCGAAAGACAAAGTTTGTTTTAAAGAAGAAGAGGATTGCGCGGGCGGGCAGTGCCGCTTCGCGGTCGGCTACTATGACCGGATCAACGACGCGCTGCAAGATTTGTTCGAGCACGAGACCCGCGTCACGCGGGAGGTGCTGGAACACTATGCGCGCAAGCATACCGTCTGCCCGTTCGAATTTTCGCTGGATGCCGCGTATGCGGCGGATGTGGTCGTTTGCGACTACAACTACGTATTCGATCCGCGCATCTCGTTCAAACGCTTGTCGGACGAGCAACGCGGCAAGTCGGCGCTGTTGATCGACGAAGCGCATAACCTGGTCGAGCGCGGACGCGAGATGTTTTCGGCCGAGCTGCTGAAGTCTGCCTTTTTGGAGATCAAGCGCGGGTATAAAGGGATACATGAAGGCGTGCGCGGCGCGGCCGAGCGGGTCAACGCCTATCTGATTCTGCTGCGCAAGCAGGCGGGGGAAGAAGGGCGCTTCGTCGGAAACGAGCCGCCGGAAGTGATGTTCAAGCTGTTGGAGCCGTTCGTGGATCAGGCGGAGCATGCGCTCGTGACGGTGCACGGCAGCGAGTCGGAAGAAGAACTGTTGGAGGCGTATTTCGCTGCGCAGACCTTTCTGCGGATCGGGCGGTTGTACGGGGATCAATACGTGACGTACGTAGAAACGGACGGCAGCGAGGTGAAGATGAAAATGTTCTGCCTCGACCCGTCGGAACTGCTGCTTCAGGCGTCGAAAAACTACCGTTCCGCCGTCTACTTTTCCGCTACGCTGGCTCCGCTCGGTTTTTACCGGGAAATGTTGGGCGCGTCCGAGGAGGATTACACGCTGTCGATCCCGTCGCCGTTCAGCCCGGAGCAGCTCGAGGTGACGGTACTGCCGTATTCGACGCGGTTCCGCGATCGGGAGCGAACAAAGGACTCGCTGGCGGCGGCTTTGGCGGAAACGGTGAACAAGCGCCCGGGCAATTATTTGTTCTTTTTCCCGTCCTATGCGTATTTGCAGGAAATTCGGCAGGCGTTCGAGGCACGGATTGATCGGGAGCAAGTCGAGATCATCGGGCAAGATTCGGGCATGTCGGAAGGGGATCGGACTGGATTTCTGGACGCGTTCTCGGCAGGCCGGGAAAAGACGTTGGTCGGCTTTGCCGTCATGGGAGGCGTATTTTCGGAAGGCATTGATCTGGCGGGCGACCGATTGACGGGAGTGGCGGTTATCGGGGTCGGCCTGCCGCAGATCGGTCTGGAGCGGGACATCATTCGGGATTATTACAATGAACGCGGTCGGAGCGGGTTCAACTATGCCTACGTCTATCCGGGGATGAACAAAGTTCAACAAGCCGGAGGACGGTTGATTCGCACCGAGGAAGACCGCGGCGTGCTGATTCTGGCCGACGACCGCTTCCTCCAAGAACCGTACCGCTCCCTCCTCCCGGACGAATGGGGGACGCGATGACCGTTTTTCTTAGTTAAAAAAGGTCCTATTCGGTGGGGAAGCTGGGGCGCTGCGGGAGAAATTCGTTCAAGATGCTGTCTCGAGCAGAAAGCTTCCAGCTTTCCGCGCTCAAAGGCATCTTTCACTGAATTTCTCCCTCCGCTAGTGCTTCCGGACAGAATGAGACCTTTTTAAAGGCGAAACCCTTCATCGAAAATGATGAAGGGTTTTTCTTGCCTTCTCCCCCAAATTCTAACTTTGACATGTGTGGGAGAAAGAAAACGTAGCTGGAAGCGAGAAGACGGAGAGAGAAATTCAGTGAAATACAGGATTTCGAAGAAAACCTGCGGTAACACCCATCAAGTGTTGGCCTTTGAACTTGGAAAACTTCAACTCAAACTTTCAATCGACTTTTCCAAGTGAGACAGCGTCCTGTGAAGCATTTCGAAGAAATGCACTTCGGAAGCGTATACTGGCAATTTCTCTCGCAGTCTTCTCGCTTCCCCCGCCGAAGAAACTTTTTCCCACACTCCACATGTCAAAGTTGACATTCATCATTCACCGGAATACAATTAGGTAGCTAATAGATTGCATGCCTAATTATTAGTCAACCTAAATATTTACTTTTTCCTTAAAATGGAATATGAAACGTCCGATAACGGAAGAGGGAAGGGAGAAGCATGATGGAATCGCGCTTAAGCCCGTTAGCCCGGGAATTGATGATTACGATCCGCAGATTTCAGCATCGAGGCAAGAAGAAGCACGGCGGACCGATGGCGGGGCGCAAGCAGAGCGAAGGCATGCTGCTGATGGTGCTTCGAGGCCGCGTCGATCACGGAGAGCCGGGGATTATGGTGTCGGAGATCAGCCGGATTCTGGACGTGACGTCGCCGACCGTAACGCAGCTGATCAAGGGGCTGGAGACGGATGGACTCGTTACTCGCGGATCGGACCCGTCGGATCGACGGGCGGTTCGGATTTCGCTGACGGACGAAGGGGTGCGCGTCACGGATTCGTTTATTCAGGAGATGGAGTCGATGGTAGGCGGGTTGACCGATTATTTGGGAGAGGAAGATACCCGGATGTTGGTGAAGTTGCTCGACCGCACTCATGACTACTTTGCCCGCCGCGAAGAACAGGAACAAGCCAAGGAGAACGCAGAACCTGGCCAAGAAAGGGACGCAGAGGCGTCCGATAAAGGAGAGAGCCCGTTATGATGAAACTGTTTCGCATGCTTAAGCCCTACCGGGTAGGCGTCGTGTTCGTCCTGCTGGCCGTATTCGTTCAAGCTTTGACCGAACTATTCCTGCCGACGCTTATGGCGGATATCGTCGATGACGGGATTGCCAAAGGCGACATCCCGTACATTTGGGAAATCGGCGGTTTGATGCTCGGCGTGGCGTTGGTCGGCATGGCGTGTTCGATCGTCGCGAGTTATTTGTCCGCCAAAGTCTCGATGGGCTTCGGTCGTGATTTGCGCAGTCGGGTATTCTCGCACGCGCAGCGTTTTACGTTGAAAGAGTTCGACAAATTCGGTACGGCATCGCTGATCACGCGGACGACCAACGATATCACGCAGGTTCAGCAGGTACTCATTATGCTGCTCCGCATGATGGCGATGGCTCCGATGATGATGATCGGCGGTATCATCATGGCGGTATCCAAGGATGCGAAGCTGTCGTTGGTGCTGGTGGTCGTCATTCCGGTACTGGCTTTGCTAATTCTGGTGCTTGGACGAAGCGCGCTGCCTCTGTTCAAGGCCATGCAGAAAAAGATCGACAAGCTCAACCTCGTTCTTCGCGAAAATCTCACAGGCATCCGGGTTATTCGGGCTTTCGGCCGCGAAGACAGCGAGCGCAAACGCTTTGACGCATCAAGCGCCGACTTGATGGATACCGCGATCAAGGTCAACAAACTGATGGCGGCGATGATGCCGGCCATGATGTTGATTTTGAACTTCTCGACGATCGCGATCGTTTGGTACGGCAGTCATCGGATTGACGCCGGGCATATGGAACTGGGTAACCTGATGGCCTTTATCCAATACGCGATGCAAATCCTGTTCTCGCTGATCATGGTATCGATTATCTTCGTCATGGTGCCGCGCGCGTCGGTATCGGCAGGACGGATCAACGAGGTGCTGGACGCCGTTCCCGATATCGAAGACTCCCGTTCGCCTAAGTCCGTCTCGGAACGCGGACATCTGGAGTTCCGCGATGTGTCGTTCAGCTACGAAGGCGCGGAAGCCCCGGCGATTGAGCATATTTCGTTCGAGGCAAGACCGGGCGAAGTGACGGCGCTGATCGGCGGGACCGGTTCAGGGAAGTCCACGTTGGTGAACCTGATTCCTCGTTTCTATGATGTTTCTTCAGGAAGCATTCTTGTAGACGGAGCCGACATTCGGGAACTTCCGCAGGAAGCGTTGAGGCACAAAGTCGGTTATGTGCCGCAAAAAGCGCTGTTGTTCACGGGCAGCGTAGAAGAGAATATCCGTTACGGCAAAGAGGACGCAACCGATGAAGAAGTTCGGGAAGCCGCTCGAATCGCTCAAGCCGCGGAATTCATCGACGGCCTGGAAGAAGGTTATGGCGCTCCGGTATCGCAAGGCGGTTCTAACCTGTCCGGCGGTCAAAAGCAGCGGTTGTCGATTGCGCGCGCATTGGTGCGTCGTCCGGAAATTTATATTTTCGATGACAGCTTCTCCGCGCTCGACTTCAAGACCGATGCCAAATTGCGCGCCGCGCTGAAGACGGAAATCAATGACGCGACCGTTCTGATGGTTGCGCAGCGGGTCAGCACCGTCATGGATGCGGACCGGATCATCGTGCTTGACCAGGGACGCATCGCGGGTATGGGCACCCATAATGAGCTGATGCGTACCAGCGAAGTCTACCGCGAAATCGTGTCGTCGCAGCTGTCCGAAGAAGAGCTGGGCGCACAGGTAGGAGGAAACGTAAATGAGTGAACAAAATCGTAACGCAGCGCCTCGCAAAGGGCCGGGCATGGGCCCTGGACCGGGCGGTCCCGGCGGAATGGGCATGCCGGTCGTCAAAGCGAAAAACTTCAAAGCCACGTTCAAGCGTCTTGCGGGCTATCTGGCTCCTTATAAATATCATTTGCTCGTTGTTCTGATTACGGCAATTTTGAGCACCGTCTTCAATATTTTGGGTCCGAAAGTCATGGCGAAGGCCGTCACTCGACTAAGTGAAGGCGTCATTGCGAAAATGCAGGACATTCCGGGAGCAGCCGTCGATTTCGAGTATATCTGGCAGATCGTCATGATCCTGGCCGGGTTGTATGTCGCCAGCGCATTGTTCGGCTATATTCAACAGTTTGTTATGGCCGGCGTCGCGCAGCGGACTTCGTACGGTCTGCGCAAAGAGGTCAAGGAAAAACTCGACCGTCTGCCGCTGAAGTATTACGATAATCACCCGTACGGCGACGTGCTGAGCCGCGTCACCAACGATATGGATAACATCAGCAACACGCTGCAACAAAGCTTGACCCAGATCATCACCTCGCTCGTGACCATTATCGGGGTTATCGTGATGATGCTGACGATCAGCCCGGTCATGACCTTGATTACGGTGCTGACGATTCCGCTTAGCTTGATCGTCGTCATCATGGTCGCGAAGCGTTCGCAGAAGCATTTCGCGGGTCAGCAGCGTTCCCTCGGCGACCTGAACGGACACGTCGAAGAAATGTACAACGGCCACCGCGTGATCAAAGCTTACGGACGCGAGGACGATTCGCAAAATAAATTCGAGAAACACAATAAAGAGCTGTACGAATCGGGTTGGAAAGCCCAATATATCTCGGGCCTGATCATGCCGCTCATGTCGTTTATCGGCAACATCGGTTATGTCCTGATCTGCGTGGTCGGCGGTATCTTCGCGACCAACGGCCGGATCAGCATCGGCGATATCCTGGCCTTTATCCAATACGCTCGCCAATTCTCCCAACCGATCACGCAGACTGCGAATATCGCAAACGTTATTCAGTCGGCGATCGCTTCGGCGGAACGGGTCTTCGAAATTCTGGACGAAGAAGAACAATCGCCGGACCGCAAACTGGAACGTCATTTGTCCGGTAACGGCGCCGTAGCGTTCGAACATGTCCGCTTCGGGTATTCGGAAGAAAAACCGCTGATCAAAGACATGAGCATCGACGTGGCTCCGGGTCAGACCGTCGCGATCGTAGGTCCGACCGGAGCGGGCAAAACGACGCTGATCAACTTGTTGATGCGCTTCTACGAAATCAACGACGGTACGATCCGAATCGACGGCGTAGACACGCGCGAAATCGACCGCAACCGCCTGCGCGGCCTGTTCGGCATGGTTCTGCAAGACACCTGGTTGTTCGGCGGAACGATTCGCGAGAACATCGCCTACGGACGCGAAGGCGCGACCGAAGAAGAGATTGTGCGCGCAGCCGAGGCTGCCCGCGCCGACCACTTTATCCGCACGCTGCCCGAAGGCTACGACACCGTGCTGAACGAAGACGCGTCCAACATCTCGCAAGGTCAAAAGCAGCTTCTGACCATCGCCCGCGCCGTCTTGGCCGATCCGCGCATCCTGATCCTTGACGAAGCGACAAGCAGCGTCGATACGCGGACCGAAATCTTTATCCAACAAGCCATGGGCGAACTGATGCAGGACCGCACAAGCTTCGTCATCGCCCACCGCCTGTCCACGATCAAAGGCGCCGACCTGATCCTCGTCATGAACCACGGCGAAGTCATCGAACAAGGCACCCACGACGAATTGCTCGAAGCCGGCGGCTTCTACGCCGACCTCTACAACAGCCAATTCTCCGAAGAAGCCGTTTGAGGTTTGAGGGTTTGTGATTGAGTGAATTTCTGACAAGTAGAGCTTTAAGCTTTTATCTCTTGAACTTAGTCAGTTCAAACCGGAGGTTGAGCCGAGCGCGCATGCAACAAGCGCTCGACTCCTAACCTCTCCCCGAAAAGAACCGGCATACTCTGCCGGTTCTTTTTCATGCCCGAAAGCCCTGCCCGTAATCGAAGCGAAGACGGCGGAGGGGGAAATTCAGTGAAAGACGCCTTTGAACCCGGAAAGCGACTTCTTGAGTTCTTATGCAGCTTTCCGGGCGAGACAGCGGCTTGAACGAATTTCCCCCGCAGCCCCCCAGCTTCCTTTACGAATAGGACTTTCCGCGCATAAAAATGCCCCGGCTACCCCGTGCCGGATTTTTTTCGCTCGCCTAATGGATTTCGCATATTTATTCGATATAATTAAGAAAAGGTTTTACTTGCCTCAAGCAAGAGCATTTAAACAAAAATATCATAACGCAAAGTGGGTACCGATTTATGATCTCTGTCCTCGTCACAGGTTTAACGGAGAATTGGAACGGCATGCTTGCCGTTCTGTCGCTGTCGGTCGCCCTGCTCTCCGCCTATTTAGGCATCGGTTTGGCTACGGCAAAAAGCCGATCGGGCAAGGGGGCGAAGCGGCTATATCCGGCCGTCGCAGCTTTGGTTCTCGGAACAGGAACCTGGTTGGTCCATGTTATGAGTCTGCTTTCGTATCATCATCGCATTTCGCTCGACTATACGCCGTCCGTTGTTATTGCGGCGATTGGGATAGTGAGTTTATCCGCATACATAATGTTTTCGTTATTCGCCAGACAGAAGCCGCTAACAAGCCGGATTGCAGGGGCAGTCTTCGGCGTGGGCGTTACGTTGATGTCCGCGCTTGGTTTATTTGCCCTCCGGCCCGGGTTGATTGTGGGCATCGACGCGGTTGTCGGCATTTTCTCGGTGGCAATCTTATTCATTGCTTGTTATTTTGCTCTATACGTGTTGGGGAATTTTCAACGTGCAACCGGATTCAGCCTGTCCAAGCCGGTGGCTTCATTGATTCTGGGGGCGGGAATTTTCGCGATGCAGTATACCATGCTGGGTTCGTTGCGTATTGATGGCTTGCGTTCGGCGACTGCTATCCTGGGCTATACCGGCTTGCCGTCGTCCTATTTTATCGCCGGAGTTTCTGCGCTGATTTCCGTCATTTTGGCAATTACCTGGATCTTCATGGTGTTTGAACGCCGCACGCTTAAGCAGATTGCTTTTCTGGACCCGCTGACGGGCCTGCGCAATCGCTATGCCCTTGCCGAAGAATCGAATCGCAGATTGGCCGAGGAACGGTTGGGTTCGATGGTGCTTATTAATCTGGATCGTTTCAAGGTCATTAATGATACGCTGGGCCGCGATCTGGGCGATCTGCTTTTGGCGCATGCGGCGCAGCGCATCCGTACGCGCATCCACGAGCGAGAAGCGCTGTTCCGCATGGACGGCGATGAATTCTTGCTGGTCGGCGCGGAAAAAGATCCTCATCTGCTGCTGGAGAGGGTCACCCGCATGTTGGAGGAGATCAGCCGCCCGTATATGATTGAAGGCAATGAGTTATACGTCACGGCGAGCGCGGGCATCAGCTTGTTCCCGATTCACGGCCGGGATCGTGCGACGCTGTTGAAAGCGGCAGACGCGGCTTTGTATCAGGCCAAGGCATCGGGCAAAGACAAAACGGTATTTTTCAATGCCGGAATCGGCGGGCAGCTCAGTCGCAAGATGGAGCTTGAAAAAGACCTTCGACTCGCGCTTGAACACGGACAGTTTTTTATCGTGTATCAACCGAAATGGGATGCGCGCCGCGGAAAAGAAGCCGGATTCGAGGCGCTTCTGCGCTGGCGTCACCCGGAAAAAGGCGTCGTCTCGCCGGGCGAGTTTATTCCGATCGCGGAAGAAACCGGTTTGATCGTACCGATGACCCGCTGGATGCTGGGCGAAGTATGCCGTTTGAACAAGCGTTGGCATGACGCAGGAAAGTTCCAAGTCTGTATCTCGGTGAATATGTCGTACCGAGTCTTCGAGAGTATGACGATCTTCGATATGGTCGACGAAGCGCTGCGTTCCAGCGGACTCCCCGGGCCGATGCTCGAACTGGAGATTACCGAGTCGATCGCGATGAAAAACATGGCAATCACGCTCTCCCAGCTTCAACGCGTGCGCGATCTCGGCGTTCAGGTGTCGATGGATGATTTCGGAACCGGACATTCGTCGCTGGGACGACTGGACGAGATACCGGTCGATACGCTCAAGATTGATCAATCCTTCGTCAAAAGCAGCGATCTGGCTTCCAAGCAAGCCTTGATTGTCGGCATTATCGGCATTGCAAGGCTGCTTGACCTGGAGGTGGTAGCCGAAGGCGTCGAGACCGCCGAACAGGCAGAGTTCTTGCTTTCGCGCGGATGTATTTTAATGCAGGGTTATTATTACGGACGTCCTATGCTGCCCGAGGAAGTAGAAGCCGGAGCATGGCGAATCAACTCGGCTCCAAACGGTGCGGCTCGAGCGGATTAGCGATATCGCGCAGCAATATCCTGTAACGGTTATACATAGAAGCAGACACTGAATTTACTTTTGAGGTTGCTGCCGTCGTCTCTTCTTCTCGTGGGTAATAATGAGAACGGGAACCGGCTAACCGGTTCGCAACGAAGCGAACGGGAGATGAGCGTATGCGTTGGGGAAAAGCAATGTTGGTTTATAACCGCAAAGCGGGTAAGGAAAAGGCCGATCAGCTTGGTGAAGTCGTTGCGGCATTGGCCGGCGAAGTGGGTGAGCTGACGCTTGTGCAGACGGCGGAACCCGGCGACGGCGAGAAAATATGCCGCGATCGCGGCAGCGATCAAGACCTGCTGCTTGTGCTCGGCGGAGACGGAACCGTGCACGAGTGCATAAACGGCGCCGCCGAAGCTGCCGAGCCGCCCGAAATCGCCATTTTGCCGGGCGGTACCTGCAATGATTTTGCGCGGACGCTGGGATTGCCGATGCAGGTGGGGCGTGCTGCGGAGGAAATATTGGCCGGGCGCGTGCGCGATACGGATGTCGGGAAGGTGAACGGTCGGATTTTTACCAATTTCGTGGGCATCGGGCTGATTACGGATACGTCGGAAAATATCGATTCGGACCAAAAAGAACGAATGGGCAAGCTGAGCTACTTTCTGAGTACGCTTCGAACGCTGCGTCAGGCTGAACCTTTCCGCTTCCGGCTTACTCATGAAGAAGGCGTTGTCGACAGCGAGGCCGTGATGATTCTTGTCGCCAACGGCCGCTCGTTGGGTACGGCCAAGCTGCCTTTCGCCGGAGAAGGGGTTCAGGACGGAATGCTGGATGTTCTGATCGTGCGCGAAGCCGGTTTATCGCTGGCCTGGCAGGTCATCAACGGCGGCGACCTGACCGATTATCGGGAGAGCGGCGGCATCATCGAATACATTCGGACGCCTTCGCTTCGGATCGATACGGACGAACCCAAAGGCATCGACAGCGACGGCGAAATCTATCTCCAAACGCCCGCGGAAATTTCCGTAGTGCCTTCGAAGCTCCGTTTTTTCTATGGACCGAATGCAGACGCGAACAGGATCGAAGACGGCGACGCCGGGATGGATGCCACGCCTTCCGGAGGTTGAGTTTTCTCGAATACGTTGGATTTACCAGCCGGCAAGCGAAGTTATTCGTGCGTCGGCTGTTTGGTATTTTGCTGTTTTTAAAATAAGGGATTGACCAAAAATGACCCATGAGTCATAATGTTGTTCAATGACCCGTGAGTCACAGGGAGCGGCGCAAAATTTCGGGGGAACTTTTCGCAGCGGGGAAATTTGATCACAGAGAGAAGGAAGACCTAGGATGTCGAACCAAGAGAGAACTGGCAGAGAAAAAAAAGGAGCCTCCGGCGCCTTGTCCGGACCGATCGGACGTTGGGTGGTAGTGGGGATTTGGATTGCGGCAGCCATTCTGCTAAATGTAATGTGGCCCGGGATTAACGAACGCGAGGATAACGCTGCTGCCGACTTGAGCGATGCGTATCCATCCGTTCAAGCGGCGCAGGTCGCGGAGCGCGAATTCCCGGGAGACGGCGGACAACCCGCGCTGTTGGTGTGGAACCGCAGCGGCGGCTTAAGCGACGAAGACTTGAATCAGTTGGCTGCTTTGACGGAGTCGTTGGAAGCGGAGCCGTTAGCGAGTCAGGAAGGGGTACTGCCGCTGCATCAGCTTCCTGCTCCTGCGCGCCAGTCCCTGTTATCGGAAGACGGAAGCACGATCGTCCTGCCGATTACGCTGGACGAAGCCGCGGATACGGACGGGCTCAAAGAAAGCGTCGAGCAGTTGAAGGAGAGGGCCGTCTCGATTACGGGCGGCGATCCGTTCGAGACGGCAACCGGCACAAGCGAGCTGTCCGCCCGCGTAACCGGACCGGTCGGCATCGCGATCGACGGCGGCGCGTTATTCCAAAATGCCGACGTATCGCTGCTGATCGCGACCGTCGTGTTGGTGCTGGTCATTCTGCTGTTGATCTACCGTTCGCCGATTCTGGCTTTTATCCCGATCGTGGCCGTAGGCTTCGCGTATCTGGTGATCAGCCCGATTCTCGGCACGATGGCCGATCGGGGCTGGATCACGGCGGATGCGCAAGGCATCTCGATCATGACCGTCTTGCTGTTCGGTGCGGGTACGGACTATTGTTTGTTCCTGATTACCCGATTCCGGCAGTGCCTGACGGAGACCACCAGCAAACGCGAAGCGTTGAAAGACGCGATCTCCGGTTCGTCCGGCGCGATCGCCATGAGCGGACTTACGGTCGTTTTGTCGCTGTTCACTTTGCTGCTGGCGCAATACGGCGCGTATCACCGTTTTGCCGTGCCGTTCGGCGTGGCGATTCTGATCATGGGCATCGCCAGCCTGACGCTTGTCCCGGCTATGCTCGCGATTATCGGCCGGGCTTCGTTCTTCCCGTTCGTGCCGCGCACGCCGGAGATGGAAGAAGAGCGTGCCAAGCGCCGGAACAAACCCGTCACTCATCGAAAAAGAAAAAAAGACAGCCGCATCGGCCGTGTCGTCACGGAGCGTCCATGGACGGTCGTTATCGCTTCGCTGATCATATTGGGCGGCCTGGCGGCGGCTTCGTCACAAATTCGCTTTACTTATGATTTGTTATCTTCGTTCCCGTCGGACATGCCGTCGGTCGAAGGCTTCGATACGATCGCGGAAGGCTTCTCGCCGGGCGAATTGGCTCCCGTTCAAGTGATCGTCGACAGTGAAGGAAAAGAAAGCGATCTGGCGGCGCGTCTGACCGACCTGCCTTTCGTTGACGCGGTCGCCGAGCCGGAGACGGGGGCCGAAAACGCGAACATGCTGCTCTACAGCGTGAAGCTGAACGTCAATCCTTACTCGAACGAAGCAATGGACGACGTAGCGGAGCTGCGTTCGACCGCCGAGACTGCGCTGAGCGGTGCAGGAATCGCCGCTCCGGATCAAAAAGTCTGGATCGGCGGCCAAACGGCCACGCAGACCGATACCCGAGCCGCGACCGAACGCGATACCGATCTGATCATCCCCGTCGTCATCGGTTTGATCTCGCTGCTTCTGCTCGCCTACCTGCGCTCCGTAGTCGCGACCGTCTATCTGATCGCCACCGTCGTTCTGTCCTATTTTTCCGCGCTGGGTCTGGGTTGGCTCATTCTGCATTACGGGCTGGGACAAGAAGCGATTCAGGGAGCGATTCCGCTGTACGCCTTCGTATTCCTGGTGGCATTGGGCGAGGACTATAACATTTTCATGGTCTCGAGTATTTGGAAAAAGAGCCGATCCCTCCCGCTGAAGCGCGCGATTCGCGAAGGCGTAGGCGAGACGGGAACCGTGATCACCTCGGCAGGCGTGATTCTGGCAGGCACCTTCGCAGTACTTGCGACGCTGCCGATTCAAGTGCTGGTTCAGTTCGGCGTCGTCGCGGCATTGGGCGTTCTGCTGGATACCTTCATCGTGCGTCCGTTCCTGGTTCCCGCGATTACGCGTCTGCTCGGCCGCGCCGCGTTTTGGCCGGGGCGCGCGCCGCAGCAGCTGGAAGAGGACGGCAACACGAACGAAATTCGCGCTTGATGCGCGGTTGCGGCCCGACCCTTCGCGCCGTGATCGTTCGTAAGCCGAAGCGCCGATTACTCCCGTCCGACCTTCGCGTCCGAATGGAAAAATATACGGGGAAAACGATCTTTTTAATTTGCCGGATTGCCTTTACTCCCTTCCTTGCAAGCTTCATAATAAATAGTGTTGTGACGGGTAGGTAACAATAGAGGAAATTCTACGGGTATCATTAAGCTTTAAGGAGTGGAACGTTTGAAAACACCAGTATATTTCAATCATGACGGCGGAGTAGACGATCTGGTCTCGCTGTTTCTGTTGCTGCAAATGGAAGATGTGGAAGTCACGGGCGTATCGGTGATTCCGGCAGACGGATATTTGGAGCCGGCGACCGATGCCAGCCGTAAGATTATCGATCGTTTCGGAAAAGGCAAAAGCGTCGAAGTGGCCAAGTCCAATTCGCGCGGCAAAAATCCGTTCCCGGCCGAGTGGCGCATGCACTCGTTCCTGGTCGATGCTCTTCCGCTGCTTAACGAGTCGGGCAAAATGGAAGCTCCGTTGTCGGACCTTCCTGCGCATCTCCATCTGATCGAGACGGTAAAGCGTACGGAAGGACAGACGACGCTGCTATTCACCGGCCCGCTGACCGACCTTGCTCGCGCATTGGACGAAGCGCCGGAGATCGAAGAGAAAATTTCGCGCCTGTTCTGGATGGGCGGCACGTTCGAGACGGGCAACGTTCAAGAACCTGAACATGACGGTACGGCGGAGTGGAACGTGTTCTGGGACCCGGAATCCGCGGATCGCGTGTTCCGCACGGGCATCGAGATCGACCTGGTCGCGCTGGAGAGCACGAACAAGGTTCCTCTGACGCTGGCCGTGCGCAACCGCTGGGCATCCGAGCGTCGTTACGAAGGCGTCGACTTCCTGGGCCAATGCTATGCATTCTGCCCGCCGCTGGTCTACATGGAAACCAACTCGACCTACTATCTGTGGGACGTGCTGACTACCGCTTCGCTGGGCAAACCGGAACTGGTTGAACGCCGCACCGTCAACGCGATCGTCATCCCGGACGGCCCGAGCCAAGGCCGCACGGTCGAGACCGCCGACGGACGTCCCGTGCAGCTGGTATACGACGTGAACGCGGAAGGCTTCTTCGACTACATCACGGAGTTGGCTAAAGAATCGGCACCGAAACGCTACTAACCTGCGTTTCGGTTGCGCGTCTTACCGCGTAAGCCGATCCCGAAACGCTATTAGACTTACGTTTCGGTTACGCGTCTTACTGCGTAAGCCGATCCCGAAACGTTACTAGACCTGCGTTTCGGTTTTCTCTACGCCAAATTGGAAAGCTCGTCTTCTGCGATCGCAGAAGGCGGGCTTTTTTTGCGGTCGACACTTGTTTTTCTATATACCTAATTTTCAAGAGTTTGAAATGTTGACGTTTTGCACGTATTTTCTCCCGAAACTACACGTTGTGACGCCAATGCTTACGTATGGTCAACATTTTTTGCGTAAAACAAGGATTTGATCGAAAAAAGATAAAAATGTTGACCTAACGTCAGCATATGCTTCTCAAAGTCGCTTTAATGCAAGGAAATGTTGATCTCATGCACACATTTTCAAACCGGATTGGCTTACGTGTTTGATTAAGCTGTATGCAGAAAGAACCAAGTCGAATGCCTGCTGTCCGCGGCCTTTTGTTAACGGGTTTTCAATACCAAAAAACTTTCCTAAACCCCTCGCTTTTTAACCGGAACGATGCTATAATTTAAACAGGAATTAGAATAAGTCTAAATTTAAAATAAAGGGAGCGAATATAAAATGGAAACTGTAAAAACGAACGTGAACGTGGATACGACGGCTGAGCTGCACCGCGCATTGAACAAACAAGTGGCTGACTGGTCGGTGCTGTACGCCAAGCTGCATAACTTCCATTGGTACGTGAAAGGCTCGAACTTCTTCACGCTGCATGCCAAATTCGAAGAGTTCTACAACGCGGCCGCAGCACGCATGGACGAAGTGGCTGAACGCCTGCTGACGATCGGCGGATCGCCGGCCGCTACGCTTCGCGAGCACCTCGCGCTGACAAGCATCACGGAAGCAACAGGCAGAGAAACGGCCGACGAGATGGTTGAAGCGCTGATTCGCGACTTCCGTACGGAAGCATCCGAACTGCAAGAAGCGATCGAAATCGCCGGTTCGTTGGACGACAAAGCGACGGAAGACATGCTGATCGGCCTGAAAGCCGAAGTTGAAAAAGACGCTTGGATGCTGGAAGCATACCTGGGTCGTTAATCCGCATAGATTAGGAACGGAGCCGGAGTGGGTCTGCCTGCGATAAGCAGGAGCGCCTACTCCGGCTTTTTGGCGTATCGAATTTTCGACACCAAATCTCCCCGAACAGGCCGCTTATTTTCTAACGTACTGCTTTATGATACAAAGAGATGTGATTGAGATCATTTACAAGACGAGGTGTCGAGGATGAATGAACGTTCTACTCTTTTCGCGGAAGCGGAATTTTTTATAAAGCAATGCTACGCCGAGCTGAACCTGACGGAAGAAGCGGCTGAGCTTCGATTGAAGGAGATTGCAGACGAGATTGAACAGAGCGGAACCTACAGTCATACTTACGAAGAGCTGCGGCATGGTGCGCGGATGGCGTGGCGCAATAGCAACCGCTGCATCGGACGTCTGCCGTGGGATAGTTTGCATGTCGTAGATAAGCGGAATGCGTCTTCCGAGGAAGAGATCGCGGCGGCGCTGTTGGAGCATCTGGACTATGCCGCGAATCGGGGGCGCATCCGTCCGACGATCACGATTCTGCGACCGGAACAAGGAGAGCTGCCGGGAGCGCGCGTATGGAATGAGCAGCTGATCCGTTATGCGGGATATGCGCGGAAGGATGGAAGCCGAATCGGCGATCCGGCTTCGCTGGAGTTCACTGTAATCTGCGAACAGCTGGGCTGGCAAGGGGACGGGACGGATTTCGACGTGCTGCCGCTGGTCATTCAACTGGACGGAAGGGCGCCAAAATGGTTTGAGGTGCCGCGTGAACATGTGCTGGAGGTCGACATTCGTCATTCGGAGCTTGCGGGCTTCAACGAGTTGGGGCTGAAATGGTACGCCGTTCCGGCCGTATCCAACATGCGGCTGGAGATCGGCGGTATTCGGTATAGCGGTGCTCCTTTTAACGGCTGGTACATGGGAACGGAGATTGGAGCGCGGAATCTGGCGGATGAAGGACGTTACAATCTGCTGCCGGTCGTCGCGGACCTGATGGGGATCGACCGCAGCCGGCGCAGCACCTTGTGGCAGGATCGGGCTTTGGTCGAGCTCAACGTGGCGGTGCTGGAATCGTATCGGGCGGCAGGGGTTAGCATGGTCGATCATCATACGGCAGCCGCGCAATTCGAAAGTTTTGAAAAACGCGAGCGGGAAGCGGGCCGAGAGGTGACGGGCAACTGGGCTTGGCTCATTCCGCCGATGGCGCCCGCAACGACGCATGTTTTTCATAAGCGCTACGATAACACCATCGTGAAGCCGAACTTCTTTTACGGGAAAAAGCCTTATGCGAGCAAGGAGACGGCGGATTCAAAGGATGCTGCGCAAAATGCCCCTGCTTGTCCAATGCATGCAGCATCCAAGCCGATGGTTTGCCCGGTGACGGGAGCCGGCTTGTAGCATGTAAAGTCCGAAGGGGCTTGCTTGAAAACACGGAAATCAAAAAGGCTCGGGATTCGTTTCCCGAGCCTTTTTGGCATATGACGAATGTTTCGAATCGAATAAACGAATTATACGATGAACTTTTCTACGCTGTGTCGGAGATCATGAGACAGATTCGCCAGTTCTTTGGAAGCGGCGGTGATCTCTTGCACGCTGGCCAGTTGTTCTTCCGTGGATGCGGATACGCTCTGAGAACCTTCGGCCATTCGAACGGAGATTTGATTGATTTCTTCGAATGCGTTCACGACATCGGAAGTTTCGCCCGACATTTGGGTTGCGGCTTCCGCGACGTCCTGAATCTGTCCGGTAAATTCGGTAACGGCTTGTTCGATCAGCGCGAAAGAGCGACCTGCCGTCCCTACTGCTTCGATGCCGGATCGAACTTCTTGAGAGCCTTGGGCAACCATATCGATAATGAATTGCATATCGTTTTGGAGCGTACCGATCACATCGGATACCTGCTGCCCGGATAAAGCCGTTTGTTCCGCGAGTTTGCGGACTTCGCCGGCAACGACGGCAAATCCGCGACCTTGCTCGCCGGCGCGGGCAGCTTCGATCGAAGCGTTCAAAGAGAGCAGATTCGTTTGCTGCGCAATGCTTGTAATGATCGCTATGATATCACCGATTTCTTTGGAGCGTTCGCCCATTTGACCGACGCGTCCCGCTAATCCGGTCACATTGCGTTCGACCGCGGACATTTGCCGCACGGCGACGCGTACCGCTTCGCTTCCTTCGGAAGCTACGCCCGAAGCATGGGTTGCCGAATGGACCACAATGGAAGAATTTTGCGAGATTCGTTGTGCTTCATTGTCGATATGACGGACCAGCGCGACGCCGGAAGAAACTTGCCGCGCTTGTACTTCGCTGCCCGAAGCCAATTCTTCCGTGATTCCTGCTACATGTTCGGTGGCTTGTCCGGTCTGGTCCGCGCTGGTCGACAGTTGGTCCGAAGAGAGAGCAACCTGTTTGGAATGGGAGCCGACTTCATGAATCAGGCTGCGCAAATTTTCGCCCATATAATTAAACGAAGCTGCCAGCTCCCCGATCTCATCCCGATTTTTGACGTTTACATGCGTATCCCGCAGATCGCCTTTCGCGATCTTGATCGCTGCCGTTTGCAGGTTGAGCAGCGGCGAGGAGATGATTCGGCTGATATAGAGCGAGATGAATATGCCGATCGCTACGGTAATAAGGCTAATGATCATCACGGTATTTTTGGCATGGCTCGCAGTCTCGAACGTATTTTGCGCTTCCGTAACGAGAAAGTCTTGTTTGGTCTGAGCAAATTCGAGGGCAATACTGCTAAATTTATTCAACACGACGGCTTGGTTGTCCAAGGTTTGCAGATACGCTTCGGTATCGCCTTGTTTTTTGAACTCGATCATTTGCGTGGCGGCGCTTCGGAAATAGCTTTGTAACAAATCCAGGCCCGCGACGATTTGTTGTTCGTCCCGATCAGGGATCAACGGTTCCAATTCTTGCAAAGTTTGTCGGAAGTCGGCTCTGGCCGTCTCATAAGCGTTCAGGCTTTCCTCATTCCCGGTCAACAGGTATTCCGACAATTGGCTATGCTGGCGCTCCACGGACAACGCCAGATTTTTGATGGATTGAACGGAAGCCGAATCTTCGTTGATCAACTGGGTGTAGGAAGTGCTTGAGGATACCATATACCAATAACTCAAGCCGGCGATGGCTACCATCAATGCAAGTACCAGGCCGAACCCGGTATAGAGCTTCATTTTGATAGAGAATCGAAAGTCTTTTTTCTTTTTCATCCTTTTGATCCTCCTGCGGTGTTCGTCATGACCTCTTCGGCGCGTTCGCGGTAACCGGCAGCGCCTTGCTCAGGCGTAAGCGTTCCCGATAATACCTGTTCGAGCATAAGCTGATAAAGTCCGCTTACGACAACATGGGTGCTCGGGTTCGGAGGGTCGAGCGGCTCGGCGGTTTGCTTAATATTCTCCATAAACTGTACTTGCTCATTAACTAAAGAATCGTTGGAAGCCAAGCGATCCGCAACCATGGAAGACACCGGAACGCCGCGCTCGGCATTCAAAATGTCATTGGCCTCTTCGTCGTTAATAAAGAAATCAAGAAATTCGGCCGCAGCCTGCTTGTGTTCGGAATAAGAAGATATAGCCAAAAACATGGAAGGTTTCACCCAATGTCCGTCTTTATCGCCTACGGTAGGATAACGAATGAGGCTAACCGGGAACTAGGCAAGTTTGCTGATCCCGACGATATTATTGCTGGAAAAAGAAATGAATGCGGATTTTCGAGCTACGATCGGATGATTTTCATCGATACGCGTACTGGTTTTGGGAAGAACCAATCCTTCGTCCAGCCACTTTTTGTTCAGCGCAAAATAGTCTGCCAAAATCCGGTCGTCCGTGTAACCGAGCGTGCTGCCGTCGTCGCTGTACATCTGTGCGCCTTGCGAACGCAGATAATAGTTCACGTCAATCATGTTGGCGAGCGGAGCAAAATCCGGCTCGGGGTGTTGGGCTTTGACTGCTCGCAAGATTTCTTCAAATTGCTCTAGGGTGTAGTTGGAAGTGGGGGGTTGAATATTTGCGGCTTCTAGCATTTGAGGATTGTACAAAAGAGCTTGGTTGTTTTGGGAAATAGGGAAAGCGTAGAGGTTTTCGCTTTTGGTTCCGGGAGTCAGCGCAGAGGGGGCGATAGCGGAAACGTCGATGATTTTTTGATCGATAAAAGAGTTGAGCGGTTCAACCAAGTTGCGATCCGAGAAGTTGAAAATAAAAGCGTAATCGGCTTGAATAATGTCTGCTGCTTGCTGCTCTGCATTTTCGATGGCCCATTGCGTTTCGACTGCCGAAGTATCGGCTACGGGAATGGCTTCGATCTGCACGTCGGGATGTTTGGCTTCGTATAAGTCGATCACTTTCTGCGTACTTTCTTTGCGTTGATCGGAACCCCACCACATAAATCGCAGCGTAACCGTGCCTGAGCTCTCTATGCCTTCTTGGGATGGAGTGGAGGAGACCGTACTGCAACCCAATAAACCCAAGGTTAGTACAAGCGTGGATAGGTATAGCGTCCACCTGGATTTTCTTATCATGGTACAATCAACCTTCTTTCTTCGTCGCTCTCAAGACATGATCATCTAAAAGCTATATAGAAAGTATATCGGTAGCAAGTAAGCAAAAAATAATATTTCAACCCGGACGACAGATGAAAAAAGCCCGTCTTCGCCTATATTCAGGCTGAAGCGGGCTTTTCGTTAAGACTTACTGCGGATTCGTCGTCCAAATGCCAGCCGATTTTACGAAGACGCGCGCAGGCAACTTCAGGGTAGCCAGCGCGAGGTCGGCTACGTCTTCCGGCTGCATCATGCGGTCTTCGTCGCCGATCGGCAGATTGTTGTTCGTGGCAAGTTCCGTGTTCACCGTGCTCGGATTCAGCGTGACGACGCGGATGTTCGACTTGCGAACCTCCTGCATCAATGCTTCGCTCATGCTGATCAGCGCTGCTTTCGATGCGCAATAAGCAGAACCGGTGGCAAAGCCGCGTTCGCCTGCCGTCGAAGCGACGTTCAGGATGTTGCCGCTGTTTTGCTCGATCATGAACGGCAGTGCGGCGCGAGTCGTATAGTAAGCGCCCATCAGGTTGACGCGGATGATGCGTTCCCACTCCTCGGGGTCCATGTCGACCAATTTGCCGAACGAAGCGATGCCCGCGTTGTTGATCAGAATGTCGATCGCGCCAAGCTGTTCGTGCAAGGCTTGGACGGCCGCTTCGATCTCCGTGCGAACGGACACGTCGGCAACTTGTACGAAGACGTTTACGCCGTATTTTTCCTTAAGCTCACTGCTTAGCGATTCCAGATCGGAAGCGGTACGCGCGATCAGGCCCAAATGCACGCCTTCGGCTGCCAGTGCTTCCGCAACGGCGCGCCCGATTCCTTTACCTGCTCCCGTAATGACGGCCGTCTGGTTTTTCAATTCAAGCATAGTCACTATTCATATCCTCCTTGAAGTAAAAAAATCCCTCCCTGAAAGTGTAACGGACACGCCCGGATTTTCCAAGCGAACATCGCACAGGGAGAGGAATAAAAGCTTTTTTTGCTTCCGCACTTGGTAAGTTGTTTCAAAAAGTCAGTAAGCGGGTAAAATAATATTTTGTTTCCATTTCGTTTGCAATAGCGTTATACTATTCTCCGGCTTCCCTTTAAAAAGAGCGGCGATCTGCCGATATTTATTGTAAAAAAGGAACGGGAGAAATGGCATGAACAGAATTCTTATCGAAGATACCGTAACCGACGTCCTGACCCGTTCGAATAGCGAGATCGAAGTGGTACTGGAAAATCTGTTTCCCGGAAAACGATTGATCGGAGGCAAGTATAATCTCGACGATCATCGCATCACCCTTTACCTCGACGCGCTTGAAGAGCAATGCCTGATCCTGTTCGGTTCGCTCGAGCCGTTCGAGGAATACGTACGTGTCGTATTAGCTCATGAACTCGGTCACGCCAATGATCCGGAACTGGAATACTTGTCGGACCGTCTCGTCAACATCCGGGGCAGCTTGCCTCGCACGCGGATCACGCTCCGTCTGGAAGAGAATGCCTGGAGGTACGCGAACAGGTTGCTTCGCATGGAGAATCCTGCCGTCTTCGATACGATCATGGGACAATCGTTGAGCAGTTATTACGAACTGCTGCCCGAGTACGCCGAGTCTGCGGCTACGACGGCGTAGCGGCTATCCCAGGCTTTATAGTCGTGCTCCCCGTAAAGATTGTCCATCATTCGGATATCTTTACGGGGAGCTTTTTTGTGTCTGATTCGTTATTCGATTTCGGCTTCTCCGGCTTTTCCGAATCGGAAAGCTTCGAAGTGGAAGCGAGAACCCGGCAGGAAAATGAACGTGACGCGGTAATGGCCGGATATCGTCTCCAGCGGCAACGTGCGTTCTTCATACCCGTTTGATTCGGGGAATTCAACAAGGCGTCGGAATTCTCCTTCTTCATCTTCAAAGCGGATTTGAATGGTGTTGAGCTTGATCGGCGAAGCGCCTCGAATCGTCAAGCCGTTCGTGCCGTCCTGACCGAAATCCATATCGCCGAACTCCAGCGATACGTTATTGCCGATCTCTTCGATCGCTCGATCCGTCCGGTTGAAAGCATCGCCATAGATGCGGTCGCAATCCAGAGCGCGATTCCATTCGAAAGCCCGGCTCTGCGGAGCGAAGGAGAAGCCTTTGATGTGCACCTTCTGGCGCAGCACGAAGCAGAGCGTCTCGATACGGCGTAGTTTACGGGAAAGCGTATAGGTCTCGGCTTGATACGTATTCCAGATCGACGGCTTTTGGTAAATGACGTCCGCAAGCAGTTCCGATCCGGCTTCATTCGGAACACCTGCCCAAATCTCGATCGGATAGGCTTCGTCGGACAGGGCGAAGATCGGAACCGTAATCGTATCCGCGCCGTAAGGTCCGAAGTCGAGCCGGGTGAATCCCACATGCGTCTCGCCGTCACGCGATGTCGCGATGCCCCGTTCGTTCCCCGTACCGACTTCGCCCAGCGCATAATCGTATACGCCCGCAGACACGAATCCGTACGGATCATGATAGGCCGTGCCGAGTCCCTCAGCTTCGAACTCCAGCTGCGAGATCAAACGTACGTCTGCCGTTCCGCTGCGACTTGCGCAGCGTAATCGGAAGGCACCGTCGCCCAGCGCCGTGACGGTAGCTTCAAGGCCATCCGCTTCGACGACAGCCAAGTGGGAGAGGATGCCCGAATCGTCGGTAACCGCCCATTCCACGTCCTGGTGTGCGGTGCCTGGCGGATACAACTCGGCTCTTACGCGAACAGAGGGCTGCTCGGCATTCAACGTGCGCCCCGATTCGCTCACAATGCTGATCTTGCGTACAGGCAGTCCTTGCTCCTCGGTATGTTCAGACAAGCCCGTTCCGCAATCCAACACAACGGACAAGCCATGCGTAGCCTCCGCATCCACGGCTTCCGTAGGCAGTTCGAAGCTTGCATCCGCAAGTCCGGGGGACGATACCCGAATCGTGATCGTACCTGCTTCGAGCGTAGACCCGATGATCGCAAGCGCTTTGCCGGAAAAGAGTTGGCGGGAACTCCCTTGATACGCGTCGTAATCGGTACTGTCGCCGTTATCCATCCCGAGCAGGCGTCCCGCGCCGCTCACTTCGATCTTTACTCGATTGGTTGCATTTTCAACCGGGCGCCCTTCGGCATCCTCCGTTCCGATCTCCAGAAACACGACATCTCGTCCGTCTGCGCGCAGACTCTGCCGATCGGCATGTAAAAGGATCTTATGCGCATCGCCGAAAGGTTCACGGACATCTTCCGCAATGACCTCGCCGTCTTCATCGTAAGCCAGCGCCGTCAACCGTCCGGCTTTGAAAGGAATTTTCCAATGGGCGACAGGCTGCGTGCCGGATGCCCAATTCGTTTCATGGAAGCCGATCGTCTCATCGTCCAATCGCAGCTCGATCCGCGGGGCATTGGAGCACGCCCGGACGTCTATCATCTGCCCCTCGTTAAAGTCCCAATAAGGGAAGATATGCACCATCGGCGCTTTCCGGTAATCCGTCCAAGCGGCTTGATAGATGTAGTAGGAGTCTTTCGGAAAACCTGCCGTATCGATCTGTCCGAAGTATGAATTTTTGGTATGATACGGCGTCGGTTCGCCAATGTAGTCGAAGCCCGTCCAAATAAATTGTCCCAGGGAATACGGCGCGTCGCGTTCGGCCAGAATGCAGGCTTCCGCCGATTTGGCTCCCCAACTGGTCGGGCTGTTGCCGAGGGCGGAGCACTGCCGATCGTCATCGGTCAGAATGGGCCGTTCGAACGGGAAATGATAAATGCCCCGACTTTGCACGACCGAAGCCGTCTCGCTGCCGTAGATGATCCAATCGGGATGCGCGGCATGGTGATCTTCGTAGTATTTGTCCGCATAGTTATAACCCGCGATCTTGACGATGTCGGCGCACTTCTGCGCGTTCTCCCAGGGCATATAATTCGATCCGATCGTTACGGGAGCGTTGCCGCGCGGATCGAATTCCCGAACCAGCTCCCGCAGCATGCGCGTGACTTCCTGACCCCGGTCATCCGCGTGCGTATCGTAAATTTCGTTGCCGATACTCCAGAGGATCAGACTCGGATGGTTGCGGTCCCGGCGAACCCAACTGCGAACATCGCGGCTCGACCATTCCCGGAAAAAGCGCGCGTAGTCGTAGGTCGTTTTGGGCCGCTCCCACATGTCGAACGATTCCGAGACGACAAGAAAGCCCATCTCGTCGGCCAGATCCATCACGCCCGGCGCAGGCATATTGTGCGCCGTGCGAATCGCATTGACTCCCATCTCCTTCAGCTGCACAAAACGCCGACGCTGCGCCGCGATATTGAACGCCGCGCCCAGCGCGCCCAAGTCATGGTGTTCGCAAACCCCGTTCAGCTTCATCCGTTGTCCGTTCAAACTAAAGCCGTTCTGCGCGTCCAGCGCGATTTCCCGGAACCCGATGTTTTGCACGACGCGTTCAAGAATCTGTCCGGTTTCCGGGGAGCGAATGCTGGTTTCCAGTCGGTAAAGGTTTGGCTCATCGGGACTCCACGGCTGTGGCGAAGGCACGTCGAGCAAGGCTTCGTTGCAGGTCCGCCGAGGAGTCAGATTAACGCTTTCCAACGCTTGGCGCTTGTAATTGTTATTTTGCTCCACCTTGCCGAATCCTTGCTTCGCTTGAGCCGCATTGTCCGGGACAGGAGTATCTTCATGCGCCGCCGGCGTGAGTTCCGCAGAGGGAGCCACATGAATGGAACGTTCCGCGACAAGCGACTCTCCTTCATAGAGCGCATGGGAGAGTTCAAGCGCTTCGACCGTTTCTACTTCCGTCTCGATCGCGATGCGCCAGCTATCCCCGTGACGGCTGGTCGAGACATAGACGCCGTCGGTATCGATATAGGAATCGCCGCGCGTTTTGAGCCGGACGTTCCGATAAATGCCCGCGCCCGAGTACCAGCGACTGTTGGGGCCCTGATGAACCACTTTGACCACGATCTCGTTATCGCCTTCTTTTAGCGCGGGAAAAATATCGAATTCGAACGTAGAGTACCCGTATTTCCATTCGCCGATCTGTTGTTCGTTGACGTAGAGGGTCGAATCCATATAGACGCCTTCGAATTGCAGCATAAGCTTGCGCACGCCTTCGGCTTCCCAATTCGCATCTGCCGTTAATATGCGTTTATACCAGCCGATCCCGTCCTCATACAGGTTTTTCGTGTCGGCGATCAGCCAATCATGCGGAATCTCTACCGGGGCAAAAGTAAGCGTCTGCCAGTGCTGCGTGTCCAGCGTGCTTTTTGCGAAAGTCCAACCGTCGTTGAACAGGAGCGTTCGGTTCATGATTCGTTTCCTCCTTGTCTATGTCTGCGCACAGTAGGGTTTGTATCTCTTCACAAAATGGCGTTAAGCTACAAAACTCGGAGTAAGGGTTCTTCCCGCAAATGGCGAACCGGAATATGGGGGAAAAGGGTAGACAACGATTCGGCGAGAAACTCCATCCCGGGATCTTCGCTTTCCGCATGGCCGAGCACGATCAGTCCGTACGGTCGTCCGATCCGGGTTGCTTCGCGTACATACTCGGGCGTTTCCCATTCGGGTCCTTCTCCATAAATGATAAGATCCGCGTCTCCCGACTCCAGAAGCGGAATCGTCAGTCGTCCACCGCCCCGATAGCCAGCCAAGAGTCCCACGCGCGAAAAGACCGCTTCTGGGTTGCCTGAGATTCTTATGTATGCGAGTCCGAGTCGCGCTTTGAGTTCCCTAGCGATTTCACGCAATGGGGCGGAAGGAATGTCGAGTAAACAGGCTTCTTGCCGATGCTCGCGAACATGGGCGGACCAGCCCGACTTGGCGACCAGTCCTTCGGTGATCCCGTCCGGGGAATAGCGATGAATACCGTCGTGCAAGCGGAAGATCGCGATGTCCAAGTCTTCAAGCTGCTGCCGCTTCATTCGTTCAATCTCGCCTTCCGGCGATCCGTCAGAACGCCCGTGATGGGAGAAAAAAAGTCCTTCATGCCCGATCATCAGATTGGCTCCGAGCGATTTGGCTTGGCGCGCGATCGATAACGTCGGCATGAATGTCGTTACAATTCCGGTAACGGGCCTGCTCGAATCGCCAATCAGCAGCCGATCTACCGTGGTTTCAGGCAATACGGTGCATATGTTCGCCGTCAGTGCGTCGATGACCGTCTGCACGGTCGTGAGTGGAGTCATGGCGTCGATCCTCCTTAGTCCTTATGTAAACGCGTAGAAACGACGAGACACTTGAAATTTTCCATTCTCTGTTTTTTTTATAAAAAGTTCCCGGGCGCGCTGCGGCGACCGGGCCTGAGTCTGCTTGCTTTTTCATATGTCGGTGTCTATAGCCGATCAAGCGTAAAGGGTTCGCTCGCGTTCATCCGGAATGCCTGATTTGCGGTAAAAGTAGGTGTTTACCGCATCCCGCCACTGTTTCGCATTTTCCGACTGACCTTCCAGACGTCGCAAAATATGCAGGAAGCGTTCCGGGTCGACTTCGTTCTCCAGCTCCCGCCAACGTGCTATCCAGCGCTCCACCTTTTCCGTGCCTTCGAAGCGGCTATCATAGATATGCTGGATCACCGTCTTGCCTGACTTCAGCACATGCGTATAAGGCACATGATGGAAAAAGAGCAGCAGCTCGTCCGGGCATTCGTCCAACGAATCATAGAGATCCCGGTTCTCGTCCGCATATTGTCCGGTATAACCTGTCCCGGTCGCGATCGTCCGGTCAACGCCGATCCCGTCCCGGTCGGCGAAGTGATAGGTGCCCCATTTCGAATACTCGTAGCCGTCCACGTCGACGGCGTAATGGTAATGCGGCTGCACCATCCAGCCGACGCCGAGGGGAGCGGTATAGCTTTCGTATACCGGCCACGATTCCAGCAGCAGCTCTTTGACGAAATTCGCGGCGCTTGTATTCGCGCCGAACGTCAGCGCGCTCCATTCTTCGGCGATCGTCTCCGATTCCAGTTCCGGATTCCAGGCCAGACGACCGAAGCCGAACAAATTGGCCTGCGCCAGATGATGTCCGGTCCAATTGTCGTCGTCGCCGATGTTGGACACCGCCGCAACGCCGCTTCGGGTGAACGGATAGACTTTTCCGGCCGCGATTTTTGCGACCGTGCTGCCTGCTCCGTTCAGCAAGGTATCGAAGTCCAGCGATTTTTTCCACTGCGGAACAAGGAAACATACATCCTTCTGTTGCCCGGTATACTCCTGCGCGATCTGGAACTCCATCATCTGATTCGTCTGCGGCATGGCGCCGAATAACGGCGATACCGGCTCGCGTACCTGGAAGTCCATCGGTCCGTTTTTGATTTGCAAAACGACGTTGTCGCGGAATCGGCCGTCCAACTCCCGGAAATGATCGTAAGCGGCTCTTGCGCGATCCGTGGAGCGATCCCGCCAATCCTGATGACAGTCGTACACGAAGCAGCGCCAGAGTACCGTTCCGCCAAACGGAGCCAAAGCGTCGGCCAGCAGATTGGCGCCGTCGGCGTGATCGCGTCCGTAAGTGAACGGGCCGGGGCGGTTCTCGGAATCGGCTTTGACCACGAAACCGCCGAGTTCCGGCACCGCCGCGTAGATCTCTTCGGCTTTGCGCTGCCACCACCGCTTGACGTCTTCGTTCAGCGGATCGGCCGTATCAAGCTCCCCGAGCTCGATCGGAGCGGCATAGTTGACGCTCAGGAACATTCGGATGCCGTATCGCCCGAATACATCGCTTAAGCGTTTGACGTCGGGCAGCAGGGAAGAGGTAATCAGTTTCGTTTCCTCCCGGTGCACGTTGACGTTATTGACCGAGATCGCGTTGATGCCGACCGAAGCCAACAATCTCGCATAGTCGGCGATTCTTTTCGATTCCGGCAAGATTCGATTTTCCCGGTAAAAGATCGAATTGCCGGAGTAACCGCGCTCTACGCTACCGTCCATATTGTCCCATTGGTCGATCATGCGTAAGGGATTGCCGGGTGTTTCTACAACATCCAACTCGTACGGGCCCTGCGGCTCGGTACCGATCAGGCGGAGCAAAGCGAAGACTCCGTACAGAAGTCCTCGTTCCGAGCCGCCGCGCAAGACGGCATACATGCTGTTTTGCCCCGAAGCTTCTTCGTCCGCCATTTTGATTCGCAGCGCATAGGCTTCTTCCGGCAAAGGGCGCGTGTTCCATTCGTCGAATGACTGTTGGGCCGCTTCGGGCGAACCCAGGATCAGCACGGGCGCACCGGCTTTCAGCGCGAGCGACGGCGACAGTCCGGTCAGCGTCTTGATCCCGCCGACCAGTTCTTGCAAAGCAGAGGCGCCGGGACCTTCGGGACGAAGCTCCATACGGGCGTCGATTCGTTCAAACAGCGGGCGCCAATGTTCGATTCGTTCAGGGTCTTGCCAGCGCTCGGCCGGAAGCCACGCTGCGCGGCCTCTCGATAAGGAAGTCATGGCTGTTTGCTCCTTTCGGCGGGAGGGGCGGCGTCTTGATGCGCTTGAGGATCAGGGCGCTCAAGCCCAAGCTCCCGTTCCAATGTTCGGCGTACGGCTCCGGGTCCGTTCAGCATATCGAAGAACATTTTTTCGATCTTGCCGCCCAGACCCGCCGCGTAAAGATCGACTCCGAATAATTCGGAGTCCGTCAGAACGGCGCGAACGTTCGGTGTTGTACCGAACAATGCGTCGTTCGCTGGAATCTGGCGAACGTTCGGTACTGTACCGAACCATTCGCCGTTCGCTGGAATCTCGCGAACGTTCGGTGTTGTACCGAACAATGCGTCGTTCGCGAAAGTAGCGCGAACGTTCGGTACTTCATCAGCTGTTTCCGCTGCGCTGCCGGCCATGCCGGCTTGATCCGACGGAGAAGCCAACCGCCGTCTCAGCTCCCCCAACATCGGGTCGGGGCTCGGCTCGAACGGACGACCTTCGTCATCGACGCCCAGCAAGTATCGGCACCATGCCGCGATCGCCAACGGGATCGCCACCAGATCGGCGGCTTGCAGATCTTCCCGTTCCGTATAGGCGCGAAGGGTATGTCCGAACCGAATGCCGATTTTTTTCGACGTGTCCGAAGCGATGCGCTGCGGCGTATCCGGGATAAACGGGTTGGGGAATCGCTCGTTTAAGACCTCGTCCAGAAACTTTTCGGGAGACAAAATACCCGGATCGACGACAACGGGCAGACCTTCGTTTCTGCCGATCCGTTCGGCCAAAGCTCGGAGGAGCGGATCGCGCATCTCGTCGGAGATCCGCTGGTAGCCGAGCAGGCATCCGGTTACGGCCAATGCCGTATGCAGCGGATTGAGGCAAGCGGTAACCTTCATCGTATCGGTACGGTTGACCGTGTCCCGGTCGGTCAGCAGGATGCCTGCCGCTTCGAGAGGCGGTCGGCCTGCCGGGAAGTCGTCTTCGATCACCAGGTATTCCGCGTTCTCGGCATTCACGAACGGAGCGGCGTATGTATGGCGGGAGGATGTCGTCTCCTCCATGCCGCCTATGCCGAGCCGCGTCAGCTCTTCCCGGATAAGGGGAGACGGGCGCGGCGTGATTTTGTCGATCATCGTCAGCGGAAAAGAAACCCGGCTTCGATCTTCCAAGTAATGCACGAATTCGTTTTCCGCATGTCCACGGATCGCCCATTCTTTCGCGACCGTGATCAGACTTTTTCGCAGCACGTCGCCGTTATGCGGACAATTGTCCAGACTGACGAAGGCCAGCGGCGAGGCTCCTGCGCGATAGCGGCGAAGGGCCAGGGCAGCGACTACGGCCATCACGTTTTCGCATCTTTCCGGTCCGGCTTCGAAATTCCGCAACGCTTCTTCCGTATACCCGCCGCCAGTCTCGGTCAGCGCGTAACCTTTTTCCGTGACAGTTAAGGAGACCAGCTGGAGGCTTGGGTTTTCAAATGCGCTTACCAAGCGAGCATAGTCGTCCGTGCGCAGCGGATCGGCATAGAGTGCTTCCGCTACGCTGGCGAGAATTTCTTTTCGCAAGTTGCCCCTGGCGTCCATTTCGACCAACAGCGTCAAATTATCATGCGGCTGATACACGCGATCGATCGTTTCCGAACCGGGAGTGCCTGCCGCGATAATGCCGGTATCCGCAAGCGCTTGGTTCAGCAACTTTTGGTGCGCTTTTGCGATTAGACTGCGGAAAATGTTACCTGCTCCGAAGTGAATCCAGCGCGGGCGATCCCGCGTATTCTCCGCAACCTGTCTGCGATCGAACTTGTGAAGTTCGACGCCGGCTGCGGCCCAGGCCTCAACCTGCTCCAGTCCTCGTTCACTCAGCTCCAACACGGATTTCGCCTCCTCTTGTTTGCATGGCTTGCCGCTTGGCATTTTCCAGTCCGTCCCAAACCCCGAGCAGATACATGACCCCGAAAGCCCGATCATACAATCCGTATCCGGGTCGGCAGCGGGCTTCTTCCCCCCAGAGATGGCGCCCGTGATCCGGTCGCGCGTAGCCTTCGTATCCGTTCTCGTGCAGCACGCGAACCAATTCCGGCAGATTTACGTTTCCGTCGCCGAGCTTATGAGATACTTCGACGAAATCGCCGTTGTCGAAAATTTTCACGTTGCGCAGATGCGCGAAGTAGATCCGATCTTTGAACTCGCGGAGAATGGCCGGCAGATCGTTTTGCGGATTCGTTCCCAGCGAACCGGAGCAGAAGGTCAGACCGTTGTGCGGGTTGTCCACGGCGTTCAGCAATCTGCGAATCGTATCCCGGCTGCGCACGATGCGCGGAAGTCCGAAGATCGGCCAAGCCGGATCATCCGGATGGATCGCCATCTTGATTCCGCATTCCTCGCAGATCGGCATCAATTTTTGCAGAAAGTAAACCAGATTATCGAACAGCTTCTCCTCGGTGACATCGGCGTAAGCCGCGAACAACTCGTCCAGTCGCGATAACCGGTCCGGTTCCCACCCCGGTATGGTAAAATCGCCGCCGCCGCGTATGATCATCTCCGCCATCTCATGAGGATCGGCAGCAATGGAAGCCTTTTCATAAAATAAAGCGTTCGAACCGTCCGGCAGCGGATAGTAGAGGTTGGTGCGCGTCCAGTCGAAGATCGGCATAAAGTTATAGCAGACGACTTCAACGCCGACCGCAGCAAGCTTGCGAATCGTATCGGCATAGATCTCAATGTAATGATCGCGCGAAGGCAGTCCGATCTTAATATCGTCATGGACGTTCACGCTCTCCACCACAGCCACGGAGAATCCTTTGGCTTTGATCTGTTCGGTTTCTGCAAGGATCTCGTTTTCTTCCCAAACTTCGCCTGCCGTTTTGTGATGCAGGGACCATACAATTCCGCTTACGCCCGGGATTTGACGAATTTGATCGAGCGTAATATTGTCGTTGCCTTCACCGTACCATCGCCAGGTCATTTTCATGAAATAGCCTCCCAAGTGCTTGGATTTCATTTTCCGACAAGTCTTGTATACAAGAACAGCTATAGCATAGTGCTGTTCCCTCTTTATGTCAATTCTTTTTGAGAGCGCTTATTTTTGTTTGGGAAGAAACATTGTATACTACTTGTGAATAGAGGCGGCAGAGGACGTCATCAAGGAAAGAGGGCGAGGGCATGACCAGCAAGGCGGACATTTTACGTCAATTGAGGAACGAAATTTTAACGCTTGAGCTGAAGCCGGGCAGCATACTCAGCGAGACGGCTTTGTCGGAGCGTTTCGAAATTTCGCGTACGCCGCTGCGGGACGTGCTTAAGCAGCTTGCGCATGAAGGGTATATCGACGTGTATCCGAAGCGGGGAAATCTGGTCTCGTATATCGATCTGGAATCGGTGGAGCAGATTATTTATTTGCGCAGCACTTTGGAAAAAGACATGATCAAAAACCTGGCTTCCCATACGTCTCCGCTGCCGCTTCGAGGAGTGCTGGAGCTGAAAGAGATTTTGGAACGTCAGGAAAAGGCGATTCGGGAGGAACATGCGCACGAAGCTTTTTTGCAACTGGACGACGCGTTCCACAAAGCTTTGTTCGCGTTAGCCGGGCGAGTGTTTTTATGGGATCTGATTCAGCAGTCCAATGCGCACTATGCCCGCTATCGGCGGTTGCATCTGCTGAAAAAGGAAAAGCTGAAAGAGATTCTTGCAGAGCATCGTTCAATTCTCGACAGCGTGATCGGGCGGAATGCGGAGCGGGTCAATGAGATCGTGGAGCATCATTTGCACGAGGATATCAATACGGCTTACTTATTGGAAAACTTTGCGGAGTATCTGAACCTGCCAAGCTTCGATTCGTCGGAGCCGGCGGATCGGACATGAATGAAAACAGGCCTGACCGGAAAAGAATCCGGTCAGGCCTGTTTGTGTCGAAAAGGAAGCCGGTACGCATAAAAGTCGGCTTCCCGGAAGGGCTATTCGCGCGCCGATCCTTTGACCGGTTTGTCGTATTCGGCGAAAGCGTCTTTGAGAATGTCGAAGCTTTTCTTCTGCCGTTCATGGTAAGGCGGCAGATCCCAGGCGTCCCAGGTATAAGATTTGGAAACCGGATTGGCCGGCGCTTTACCGGAGCTTTCGGAACCCGTTTCCGACAGCACCGCGGAGACGGATACGCCGTTCGTGTCGATCGGCGTGACGGCTTCCGTGCCGTACGGGTACTTCCAAACTTGCAGCTTGCTGGGGTCCGTGAAGCCGAGCAGCATCCATGGAATGCGCAGCTCCAAAGTATCGCCTTGCACGTACCAGTCGGACAAATTGTTGAACTTTTCATTTTCGGGATCGTTGGTACCCCAATGCAGCTTGCCGACGTCGTAAGCCTCGAACGGAGCGGTGACTTTGCTTTGCGGCAGGTACAACGCCCGGTTCAGTGCCAGCTTCCAGGGCAGGAAGATTCCGGCTTCTTCATCGGCGTATTCCGCTTTATACGGCACGGATTTTAACTTATAGCCGTACAGCCAACTGAACTGATCATAAGCGCTGTTGACGTACAGGCGTCCGCCTTGGCCGGCTTCGAAGCGGGCCAGGAATTCTTGGCCTCCGTCGAACTCGATGCCCGGCGCGATCTTTGCGGCGGTACTGCCGCCCGGCGTCGTGTCGAATCCGAGCGTCAGCACGTCTTCGTCGAAGTTCCAGTCTCCGCCGTCTTTTTGCAGCAGGACATACAGGTCGGAAGAATCGCTGGTCATCGCCATGCGCAGACCGTTTCCGACGTCTTCCGCTACTAAGCCTCGCTTTTCCCAATCGTCGGTTTTTCCGTCGATGGTCATCAGCTGTTCCGGGCTTTCTTCCGGCTCGATCGCCAGAACGCCGAAATGCTCTTCGTTCGTCAGGCGGTTGCGCCACATGGCCCGCCGATCGCCCGGCACTTCAAGTTCGATGGTGTTCCACGTGAACTTGAACCATTCGTCCTGCCATTCGAACAGCATCGCGCCGTCGTAATCCTCGTTATAGATCTGATGCAGCATGCCCGCGTTCAGCTCGCCCTGCTGCTTCTCGGTATGCATGCCTTGGCTGCGGCCGAGCAGACCGTAGTGGGCAATGCCGCGCGAACTCGGCATGCCGAATTCGGCGATAATGAGCGGAATGCCTTTGTGATGCTCGCGCAGCTCGTGCAGATAACCGGCATACGGATCGTTGACGCCTTCGTCGTTCACGTAATCGAGATATTTCTGATCCCGGCGAAGAGAGTCGGGGTAGTACGGATAGACGTGGTACGAAGCGAAATATCCGGCTGTCCAGGAATCCGTGGGCTCCATGTGCATCGGATCGACCGGGACCAGATCTTCTTGTTCCAGCGGTTCGTTCGGATGGTCGAGCGGATCCGTCGTGACCCAGTTCGTGAACGAAATCGGATGCTGCCAGCCGTATTTCATATCTTCCGTCGCCAGCACGTCGAGCATTTCCGCCAGCCAGCTTTCAAACGGGGAAGCATCGGCTTCGGCGCGGAAGTACTCACCCGCGTAGGGTTGCAGTCCCGCATGAGCTTCATTAGTGGCCTGGACGGTGTACGGATACCATTCCGTGCCCAGCACCCAACCGAGCAGGTAAGGCGATACGTCGGCCGTATACGTGCCTGAAGCATGCCCGGCATTCGCGGGAAGATCGGCTTGGCCGTGAACGACGGCGGCCGCGTCTCGGATTTCTTTTTCGAAGCCGGTCTTGATCGTCTGGGTAAAGGCATCCCTGCCGCCGCCGTCCGCGCCGATCAATTCTTCCTCCGGCGACCAGATTCCCTGCATCAGCATCAAAGGTTCTTCTTGGCCGGCATTGTACTCTGCCAGCGCTTCGTAAAAGTCCGGCGGCAGGATCGTGTAGATCCGCACGGCCTTGATGTTCATATCCTGCATCATCGGGAACCAACGGAGATAGTCTTCTTTGGTCGGGGATACCTGTCCCGGGTAATGTCCCGGCGTCGTGGCGCCGAAGTTGATGCCCGGCCAGAACGACTTTTGCCAGTCGTTGCCGTCGTATACGGCAAGCTGCCCGTCCACGACGGATGCCGTTCGCTTGATGCCGTTTTCTTCGAAAACGGGAACCCGGGCTTCAGGAATGCCGCCGCCGGAGTCGGCGGTCGGATCGGTATTCGCCGGCGAAGCGGTATCGGGACCCGCAAGGCGCCAGACGAGCATGCCGACCAATGCCAAAACGACGATGCCGAGAAAGCTCAGGAACACATAGGGAATTTGCTTCGGTCTGCGGAATTTTTTGCGGGAACTCATGCGCCACCTCGGTTTGCGTAATATCGGAATGATTTACCATTATTCTACATGATGAGGATGGTCAAAAGAACCCCCGTTTCCTCAAGTGGGAAAGCGGGGGTTCGGGTCGACGTTAACAATGGATCAAGTTCAATGGATTATTCTTTGATGCGTTCCAGCGGATCGGTCGCCGGGCCTTCGAGAACTTCGCCCGTGTACGAGAAGCGGGAGCCGTGGCACGGGCAGTCCCATGAACGCTCGGCTTCGTTCCAGGCCGTCTCGCAGCCCATATGGGTGCATGTCGTATCGACGAGGAACAACTCGCCTTTCGGGTCGCGGTAAGCGCCGACTTTTTTGCCGTTATGACGAACCATTCCGCCTTCGTCCGGCTCCAGACTGTCGATTTTCTCGTGCGCGCCGGCAAACTTGCCCGCGATCAGTTCTTTTGCCATTTTCACGCCGGTCGCCAGGTTCTGCGCCAAGCTCTTGTCGTTGAAGCGTCCCGGATTGAACGTTTCCATATGCGGATTCGAGCGGCGAAGGACGTTGTCGCGCAGCAGCAGTCCGGCGAACGTGCCGTTGGTCATGCCCCACTTATTGAATCCGGTCGCGATGAACGCGAACGGGTAGTCCGCCGACAACGGTCCGATATAAGGGATTTTGTCCAATGTAGTAATGTCCTGCGCCGACCAACGGAACGGAATTTCGCGCGAACCGAACGTTTTGCCCGCGAATTTTTCCAACTCCAGGTAGTGGTCGAAGGTATTGTCGCTTTTGCCCGGCACGTGATTTTCGCCGCCGACGATCAGCACTTCTTCGCCTTCGAACGTCGCGGAACGGATCGAGCGCTTTTCGTCGTCGATATTCAGGTACATGCCGCCGTGGAAGGTCGTTTCAGGCTTGACCACCAGAGCGTACGAGCGTTCGACGTTCAGGCGCGAGAAGTAACCGGCCGGCACGTTCCAGAACGGATAATGCGTCGTGACGATCATCTCGTTGCAGTTGATTTGCAGCTCCGCGTCGATCGTGTAGGCTTTGATCGGCTTGCCGTAGACCGCGCCTTCGATCGTCGTGTTTTCGTAGATCAAGCCGCCGTTTTCGATGAATTTCTCCACCAGGAACTTCAGGTATTTGATCGGGTTGAACTGGGCTTGTCCCGGCATGGAGATAGCCCCGATCGCGTCGACCGGAATCGGAAGCGAATCGTGCCATTGCCCCGGAATGCCGAGTTCCTGATAAGCGTCGAACTCTTTGCGCAGATCGTCCAGCTTGTCTTCCTGATTGGTGTACAAATAAGCCGTTTCTTCTTTGAAATCGCAGTCGATGCCGTGCGTCTCCACCATCTCGCGGATAAAGCGCAGTCCTTCCATGTTGGCTTCGTAGTACGATCTCGGGATCTCGGGGCGGAAATTGCTCAGCAATTCGCTGTAAATCAAGCCGTGCTGCGCCGAAATTTTGGCTGTCGTGAAGCCGGTCGTGCCGCTCAGAATCTCGCTGGCATCGACCAGGGCGACTTTATAGCCTTCCAGAGAAAGCAGGTAGGCAGTCGTCACGCCGGCGATGCCCGCACCGATTACGGCTGCGTCTACTTTGATCTCTTCTTTTAGCTCGGGGAAGGTAGGTAGCGTTGTAACGGATCTCCACATGGAACGGGGATACCTCGGAAGTTCGGATGGAACGTTGAATTTTTCGCTCATGACGGTTCGGCCTCCTCAGGTTCGCTTCGTGATAGTTGAACTCTACCTTTCTTATTTACCACTCCGGCGAATTCAGAAACGAAGCAAAGGATCGACTTGAGAGAGGCGGAGGCGTATATCCAGTACCTTATCAACTCTTAATCATAGGATTATGTTCGCCTGAAGCCCACACGCTTTAGGTGGGTTTCAGGCGAACATAACCTTACTTTTAGCGTTGATAAGGTACTAGGAGAAAAAAAGCTTGCCATCCGGCGCAGCACGCAGTTAAGATGAACCCATACGACGACAAGGAGGTGAGATAGGATGCGACAAAAAGAATCGCTTGCAAGTTTATTTGTAGTGCTTAATCAGTTGCCGACGGCACTGAGCGGCATTGTTCATTCCGTGATGCATAACGGGATCAGTCTGTCCAAATTTGAGCTTGCAGCGCTGAAATTTGTGAAGGGCACCCGTCTGTCCACAATTCGGAATGAACAGCGAAATGTCGCTCCTGTCTCGCATCTGCGGATTGGGTCAGCGCTTTTCGCGCGGCCGCTTTGTTTTCCGCAGCCTTGACCTTTTGAGAACCCGACGGGTTCCGTCGTAAAAAGGTCCGGCATGCCGGGCCGCGCGTATGGGTGCAAGATCTAATCTAATCATTCGAGGCCGTAAGGGACATTTCCCTTGCGGTCTTTTTGCGTATTTGTTTTTCCACAGCCTGTTTGGCAGCCGCCGGGAAATGTCCCGAAAACTCGCATCGCGTACCCAATTTCAAAAATAACTCTTAACGAGAGGATGAATGAAGATGTTAATGATCGGCTGTCATCAGGTGAAAAAGTATTACGGGGCACAGGAAGTGCTCAGCGAGGTGTCGTTCGATGTGTATGACGGAGAAAAGGTCGGGCTGCTCGGCGGCAACGGCGCAGGCAAATCAACGTTGTTCCGCCTGTTATCCGGGCTGGAGACGCCGGATGAAGGCACGGTATCGCTGCGCCGCGGCGCGACCGTAGGCGTGTTGGATCAGATCCCGGACTACGGTCAGCGAAGCGTGGGCGATGTGCTGTTGGATGTCTTTGCGCAAGTGCTGGCTCTGCAAGAACGGCAGCGCGAGCTGGAGACGGGGATGGGATCAGCGGAAGGGGCTGCGCTTGACCGACTGCTGCGCGAGTATGGGGAGGCTCAGGAAGCATTCGAGCGTGCCGGAGGTTACGAGATTCCGGCGAAGGTTGATGCGGTCGCATCCGGCCTCGGTATTCCGGCAGAGCAGCGAGCCCGGCCTTTTGCCGAATTATCGGGCGGGGAGAAGACCAAAGTCTCGCTTGCGGCTCTGCTGTTGGGCGAAGCGGATCTGCTGCTGCTCGACGAGCCGACCAACCATTTGGATATGGAAGCGGCAGCGTGGCTGGAGGGATTCATTCGCGAATCGCCCGCGACGATTATCGTGGTCTCGCACGACCGCTATTTCCTCACGCAGACGGTTGGGAAGGTTGTGGAGCTGGAGGATGGAGAAGCAACGGTCTACCCGTTCGGATACACGCAATACCGCGAAGAGAAAGAAGCTCGTTTGCTGCGGCAATTCGAGGAATATAAGGAGCAGCAGAAAGTCATCAAGCAGATGAAAGAGGCGATCAAGCGGTTGATCGAGTGGGGCAAGCAGGGCGACAATCCGAAGTTTTTCCGTAAAGCCGCTTCGCTGCAAAAAGCGTTGGATCGGATGGAAAAGGTCAAGCGTCCCGTGCTGGAGCGAGCTGCGATCGGACTGGCACTGGAGACCGACGGACGAACGGGCGAAGATGTATTGACGCTCGAAGGCGTTCATAAAGCATATGGGTCACGCATACTGCTGCGCGAGGCTCGCGGTCTGCTGCGTTACGGGGAACGCGCCGTCTTGATCGGCGGCAACGGTGCGGGCAAAACAACGTTGATGCGCATGGTATTGGGGCAAGAAAAGCCGGATGACGGCGATCTGCGTCTGGGTTCGCGCGTACGCGTAGGTTATCTGGCTCAGGAGGAAGCGCCGCCGGAAAATCGCACGAGCGTGCTGGATTACTACAAGGAACAGGCCGCGATGGAAGAAGGCGAGTCCCGCAGTCGTCTGGCTCAATTTTTATTTTACGGAAAAGACGTGTTCAAGCCCGTTGCCGGACTGTCCGGCGGGGAATGGAGCCGATTGCGGCTGGCCGTGTTGATGCGCCAGAAGCCCAACCTGCTGCTGCTCGACGAACCGACCAACCATCTCGATATCGCTTCGCGCGAAGCGCTGGAGGAGGCGTTGGAGGAATACGACGGCACCATTCTGGCCGTGTCTCACGACCGCTTCTTTATCAATCGAATCGCGCAGCGGGTTTGGGCGTTGGAGGGCGGAGAGCTTCGCGCCACGCTTGGCGGATATGAGGAGTATCGGGAAGAGCGGAAGAAAGCGGAGAAGCTGGCCGAGGCCAAAAAGGCGAAAGACCCCTTTTCCGGAAAAGAGCAAGCGCCAAAAACAGGCTCCAAGCCGAAAACGCGGTCAGGCGATTCAAAAATGCCCCAAAATCGCGTTATCAGGCGCGATCCCGCGAAGCTGGAACAAGAGATCTCCGAGTTGGAAGCGCGTGCCGCGGAGTTGGGAGAAGCGCTGGCCGATCCGGTTCACGCGCTGGATGCCCGGCAGCTCAGCGAATGGTTGGCGGAAAAAGAAGAGGCGGAAGCGCGCATCGACGTTTTGATGGAGGAGTGGGCAAGGTGTTGAAAAAGATTCATGCGCTTATTCAGGATATTGAGCGGAATGGATATTCGGGGATCGGAAAGCCGGAGCCGCTTCGCCACGAATTATCGGGATTTTGGAGTCGTCGCATCACGGATAAGGACCATCTGATTTATAGGGTCGATGAAGGAAGCATTTATATCATTGGCTGCAAAGAGCATTACGGGGATTAACCTGTACCGACCGAACGATTCGCGTTCGGTCGGTATTTGCTTTTTTGACAAAAGGGACTGCTGCTTCGCTGTCGAAATGGTTTGAAGACAGATAAAGACAAAGCGCGAAGGAGACCTGCATATGGATAGCGTGACCAAGAGAAGAATGAGCGAAGACGAATTGCAGCGAATCGCTCAAGCGAATTTCGGCTGCGGATGCGTGCGTTCGCAAGAGCTGGGAGAGGGATGGGCCAATTCGGCGTATGTGCTCGATCTGGAGGACGGACGTTCGGCGGTGCTCAAAGCAGCAGCCGAGTCGGAGGAAGGGCGAATGCGCTGCGAACGGGGACTCATGCGGACGGAAGTCGAGGTCATGCGCAGAGTGAAGTCGCTCGGAACCGTACCGCTGCCTGACATCCATGCGTATGACGCGTCGAAAACGATCGTGCCGTGCGAATACTTTTTGATGGAAAAACTAAGCGGCGTCTCCTACGATAAGATTCGCGAAGAGATGCCCGAACAGGAAAAAGAGATCATCGACAGGGAGCTCGGCGGTTATTTTCGGCAGATTCATTCGGTTACCGGAACGGAGTTCGGCTATTATTTGCCCAATGCGATCAACTCGCCGGCTTGGGATGAAGCGTTTATCGGTCTGATGCGCGACGTGATGCAGGACGGAAAAGACGCCGGGATCGAACTGCCGATGAGCTACGAGGATCTGGACTCGCAGTTGGAAAAGCATCGGGCAGCGCTGCGCGAAGTGAAGACGCCGCGACTGATCCATTGGGATTCCTGGTCGGGCAACGTGTTCGTCAAAAACGGGCACGTCGAAAGCCTGATCGATTTCGAACGCGCGCTCTGGGCCGATCCGCTGATGGAATACGGCTTCGGAAAATTCGGCTACTCGCCCGTTTTCGAACAAGCCTATGCCGAAGCAGATACGCGGATCGTCGATGCGGCTCAGAAGGCGGACTCGGCTGTAGCCGGGACTTCTTTGCCGGAAGGAAGCGAATCTTCGCAAAAAATTCGCCGGGCGTTGTATCCTCTGTACCTCGATCTGGTCATGCGGGTGGAATGCTATTACCGCGGCTTCGGCGAAGAGCATACGCAGTGGGCGCAAACCAATCTCCAAGACGGCTGGGAACGCTTTTTGCGCGCGACCCAAGTTGGTTGACCGACCGCGTTAAAATAGGCGAAGATGAACAGGAAGGCTTTTTTACCCGAAAACAGACAAACGGAGGCGAATGGACGAATGGAATATCGGAGACTTGGCGGGACAGGGCTTAAAGTGAGCGAAATCAGTTTGGGCAGTTGGCTGACGTACGGCGGATACGTGGAACGCGAAAACGCGGTCAACTCGATCCATGCGGCGTATGACGAAGGGATCAACTTTTTCGATACGGCCAATGTGTACGAGCGCGGCGAAGCGGAGAAAGTCGTGGGCGAAGCGTTGAAGCGTTATCCGCGCGAATCCTACGTGCTGGCGACCAAAGTATTCGGCAAAATGGGCGACGGTCCCAACGATTCCGGCTTGTCGCGCAAACATATCGTGGAGCAGTGCAATGCCAGTTTGTCGCGGCTCGGTCACGATTATATCGATCTCTATTATTGCCATCGCCACCATGCCGAGACTCCGGTCTACGAGACGCTTCGCGCGCTCGACGATCTGGTGCGTCAAGGCAAAGTGCTGTATATCGGCGTGAGCCAATGGACCGCGGCGCAGATCGAAGAAGCGCTCGGCACGGCGGACCGTTATTTGCTGGACCGCATCGTAGTGAACCAGCCTGTCTACAATATGTTCGATCGCTACATCGAGCAGGAGATCATTCCGCTCGGCGAACGCAAAGGCGTCGGTCAGGTCGTGTACTCGCCGCTGGCTCAAGGTCTGTTGACCGGGAAATACAAACCGGGCGCGGCCGCGCCGCAGGACAGCCGCGCGGCCAAGCTGGGCTGGAGCGAAGAGAAGCTCAACCAAGACCGGATCGCCAAAGTAGGCGAGTTGTCGAAGATCGCGGACGAATTGGGCATCAAGGTGAGCCAATTGGCGATTGCCTGGATTCTGCGTCAGCCGAACGTGGCCAGCGCGCTTGTAGGCGCAAGCCGTCCGGAGCAGGTTAAGGAAAATGCTTCGGCTTCGGGGATCAAGCTGGATGCGGGCGTGCTCGAGCGAATCGAGAAAATTCTAATGTAAGAGTGAACCTTGTCCAAAACTCCTAATGTAACTGGAGTCGTCTCGCTTCCCCCGCCGAAGTAACTTTCTTGGCACACTGACTGCTTACAAACTAGCAATCATAGAGGGTATATCAGGCGCCGATCGCGAGTAATGCGATCGGCGCTTTTCGGCGTGAATAAAGTTCGAAAAATTTTGTTGCGAAATGCGGCAAATCGCTATTATTTGTTGGCGCTTATTTCACGATATATTGGATTGTAAGTATTATGATGTATTGGGGATACGACAAATGGCGACCGAGCCGACTCGACAAACTACTTTTCAACCTTCGTCCCTGGCCCGAATGAATTTATGGCACGACACGACCCTAAACGCCGTGTATCTGCTCGGCAGTTTGCTTTTTTTGGCGGGAGAAATGCAAACCGGAAGCATGCTTTTTATCGCCGGGAGCGTAGCCTCCTTACTGCGACTGTCGGCGTTCCGAGTCCGGCATTTTGAACCGGGAATGCTGCATGAAGTTTTGCCGCTGCTGCTTTATTTGGTCGGATCGTGCTTTTACTACGTGCGGGATGTTCCGGCGGGAACTTTTCTTTTCATTGCAGGCAGCGCGTACGTATTGGCGTCTCGGATCGTATCCGTTGTCCGCAAACGCGAGATCGGTCAGCTCACGGCTTTGATTCCGCTTGCTCTGTCCCTGCTCGGCTGCTTCTTTTTCTTGAGCAGCGTGCGAATCTTCGGCACTTTGCTGTTCATCGCCAGTAATGCGATACTGCTGCATCGGTCGCTGCACCTGTTGGAAGAAGCGTACTCGGCGGCATCGCCCGAAGATGAGTTTGCTGAAGAAACAGGTGCCGAATTGCAAGATGCGCCGGATTGGGTAACCCTGCCCGCTATGGAGACGATGGCTCAACTCCATCAATAATAGAAAAATGCGTCAAGCATGCCGAATCGTTTTTCCGGCATGCTTTTTTGATTCCGCATTCGGCCTTGCATATGTCAGCAAAGTCTTAAGAACCTGAAGAATCGTTTAATTTTCCCTCAACTGCGTTGCTTAGACAGGCGCTCAATAGGTATAATGGGCGTTGTGCCGAAAAGGTGGATGGGGACTTGCCACACGCGCCCCGCTTGCGTTTTGGCTTGAAGTTCGTGATTTGTAAAAGGTAAATCTCGCAATCGCAGCTTTTGCGTACCCGCCTCTGGCGGACCTGCGGGACCAAGAGAGGAAGGGAAGACGTGCTTTTCAATTCGTACGAGTTTATTTTCGTGTATCTGCCGGTCGTGTTCATCGGCTACTTTCTGCTGAATCGTTTCAAGTTCTATAACACGGCAAAAATCTGGATGGCGCTGGCCTCGCTGTTTTTCTACGCGTATGAGGACACCCGCTATCTGCCGCTGATTCTCGGTTCGATCGCCTTCAACTATCTGGTCGGACGCGGACTCAGCCATATCAACTCGGACGGCGTGAACCATAAAGGACGCTGGCTGTTGATCCTTGGCGTGGTCGGCGACGTAGGGCTGCTGGCTTACTACAAATACGCCGATTTCTTTATCGAAAACTATAACGGCCTGCTTGGCCAAGACGTATCGTTGTTACATATCGTGCTCCCGCTCGGGATCAGCTTCTTCACGTTCACGCAGCTCGCCTATCTGGTCGACGCGTACCGCGGCAAGGTGAAAGAGTACAATATCGCGAACTATGTGCTGTTCGTGACCTTCTTCCCGCACTTGATCGCCGGACCCATCCTGCATCACAAAGAAATGATGCCGCAGTTCGACGATCCGGACGGCAAGCGCGCGCGCGCGGACAACATCTCGCGCGGTATCTTCATTTTCTGTATCGGCCTGTTCAAAAAAGTCGTGATCGCGGATCTATTGGCTCCAATTGCCACGGCCGGATTCGACAGCGGACAGTCTCTGCATTTCGTGGAAGCCTGGACGACGTCGCTCGCGTATACCGGCCAGCTGTACTTCGACTTCAGCGCCTACTCGGATATGGCGATCGGCCTTGGCCTGATATTCAACATCAAGCTGCCGATCAACTTCAATTCGCCTTACAAAGGCACAAGCATCAAAGATTTCTGGGCCAGATGGCATATGACGCTGAGCCGCTTCCTGAAAGATTACATCTACATTCCGCTGGGCGGCAACCGCAAAGGCACGACCCGGACGTATATCAACCTGTTCCTGACCTTCCTGATCGGCGGATTCTGGCACGGAGCGGGCTGGACGTTCATTATCTGGGGCGCCATGCACGGCGCGGCACAGGTCGTGCAGCGCTTGTGGCAGCTGACGGGCATCAAGATGAACAAGTACGTAGGCTGGTTCATCACGTTCAACTTCGTCAATATCGCCTGGGTATTTTTCCGTGCGGAACATTGGTCGGACGGCGTTCGCATTCTCAAAGGCATGTTCGGCATGAGCGGAGTCATAATCCCGCCGGATCTGTTGACCGCGGGTCTTCCGATCGTGGTCGTCTCGCTGCTGATCGCGTTCTTCGCCCGCAACTCGATCCAAATGACGGAGAACTTCAAGCCGACTCTGGGCCGTGCGGTGTTTGCCGGCGCCATCTTCGTCGTCTCGCTTCTGTATTTCAACCAAATCAGCGAATTCCTCTACTTCAATTTCTGAAATAAGGGTTCGGTTCGTCATGGGGGAAGGTTATGGATAACAAAGGTTATCGCAAGTTTTTGGTCAAATTCACCGCCAGCACGCTTGTATTCGCGCTGCTGGTCGGGTTGTTCATGTATATTGTCGATCCGCTTCAGATGTACCGCAAATCGACGTTCTACGCGCCGCTGTATTCGTCGCAGGAACGGTACCAGAACGCGGGCTTGGCGCACAGTTACGAATACGACACCATCATTCTCGGCAGCTCGATGACGCAGAACTTCGTTCCTTCTTACGTGGAGAGCGTGATGGGCGGCGAGGTCATGAAGCTGTCGATCGAAGGATCCACCGCTATGGAGCAGCATGCCGTCGGCCAGGTCGCGCTGGATACCGGCCAGGTCAAACGCGTCCTGTGGGGCCTCGATTACTTCGCTATGCGTCAAGACGTCGATGCGGAGTCGGAAAATATGCCGATGTACATGTACGATCATAATCCGTTCAACGATTACGAGTACCTGTTCAACATCTCCAACATCAAGCATGCCTGGAACGCGCTGACCACGCCGGAGAGCGAATCCAAAGCGTTCCGGAATCTCGATACGCTGCGCAACTGGGACAAGTCGGCCAAGTACAGCCAAGAGGCCGTGCTGGAGACTTGGGAAAAAGCGCGCACCAAAGAGATCGGCTACGGCAAAAACGAGTTTTCGCTCGACAACGTCAAAGCCGTATTCGACAAGTACGTGCTGAGCCTGGTCAAAGAACATCCGGAAACGGAGTTTACCTTTTACTATCCGCCGTATACGATCCTGCGTCAGCAGGTCTGGGCGGAAACGAATCCGGTACGGGCCGAGAACCAGTACGCAATGAAAAAATATATGTTCGAGCAGTTCAGCCAGTACCCGAACGTCAAGGTTTACGACTTCCAGGAAGACTCGTCGATCACGTACGATCTGGCTCAGTACAAGGATCTGTCCCACCACAGCCAGGCGATCAACGAATTGATTATCCGCGAGATTGCCGAAGACAAAAATCGGGTGACGGCCGAAAACGTGGACGCCTTTAACGAGGAGCTGGAAAGCCAGCTTGCGCACCTGGCGGTCGACATGGACAGCGGAGCATTCAGTTTGTTCGTGTACATCGATGGACAAGAAGCGGAATTCAGCGTGCCCGCGCAGGTTCGCGAAGGCCGGATTCTCGTTCCGATCAAGGAATTGTCCGCCGCTCTCGGCGTGGAATTCGGCTTCGACGGCACAAGCATCGTCAAGCTGCGCAAGGGGGACGTTACGGCAACCTTGACCAAGGGAAGCGCGGAGATGGTCGTGCAGACCGGAGAAGATGCGGCGAATGCCGAAACGATCGATCTCGGCTACGCGATGCAAAATCTCAGCGGCAGCATGATGGTCACGATCGAGCCGATTGCCGACATATTTGCGGAGTCGTTCGAAGTGACCGAACCGCAGCAGTATCTCAAAGAAATTCATATGGAGACTCAAGCGTCGGAATAATGCGAACGAGCCGAATCGGGTTCGGCTTCAAATCGGCGCAGGGTCAACAAAGAGCGGCAAGACGGGATTTGCTCCCGACTTGCCGCTTTTTTTGTATCGGATTCGCGTCTACCTTGACCAAGTCCGAGCCGCTTTGCATCCAAAGGATCGGCGATCGTCCTCAGCGGTTCGGCGGTTCGTCCGCCTGACTTTCGTCGCCCGGATTGAACATCGGCGGTAACGAGAGCAGTGAAGCCAACTGACGGAAATGCTGTTGGTTATTCAGCTCTTGCGACAGCTTCCAGCACTCGCGAACATGGGCAGCGGAGTAATCGCGACGTCCGCGACGGTGGTGGTAGACGGCCAGATGATAGTGCAAGCTCGCAAACGTGCTGCGGACGACGGAAGACGGATAATAGTTGTCCGGTCGCTGCTCCAGATAATGATCAAGCGATCGGTAACGCTCGGACAGCAAATCGTCAACGTCCGCGCCGTGCCGATTCGCCGCGCGCACGAGATTGACCAGACAGAGCAGAGCTTCGTTCGGATACTCGTCCATATAAGCCGCGTATTGAGGCAAGACGGAGAAGTTGCCAAGCATAAGCTCCAAATCCAGAGTATTGCCGAGCGCGAAAATTTTGAAGTTGGCAACCTCTTCGAGTCCTTCGTCGTCCATGATCGCAAAGTCGCTCAAATCTGCGTACTTTGCTCCATAGAGACGGGCTTCTTCATAGCGTTCCTGCTCGATCAACGACAAGTGCTTATGAAGCAGCGCGCTTCCGTAGTAGAACACCAGCGGCTTGAGCGGAATCGGCTTCAGTTCGTTGGCCGACTCTTCGAAATTCGGATCGCGCATCTCGTCGTAACGTTTCGAAGCCGCTTCGAAAAGCTCATCCGCCAGCACCTCCATCTCGGCGTATTTGCCCAGTTCGTAGTAAAGGTTGCCGAGACGAAGCAGCGCGTCGAGTTTCAGCCAGACAGGCAGAGAGCCGCGAAACGGCTCGAACTGCACGGCGGCTTTCAGATTTTCTTCTCCGTCTTCGCTCAATCGGGCGCGGAATAAACGATACTGACTGACGGATAAGCGTACGGAATGCTGATGCTTTTCATGTTCAACCGCAACCTCATAGAACGGAACGGCTTGCGCGAATTTCCCGTCCATGAACAGGGACTCGGCCGTCTCGAACACGAACGGTACATACTTGAGGTCTTCCAGCAGTCTTTCGAGTACATGACGCACCAGATCGGTCCTGCCAAGTTCGGAGCAGGCAAGCAGAAACGGCTCGATGCGTCGTCGGTTAGGCTTGCCGTCATAGAAGCATTCGCCCACATATTCATCGAACAGCCAATCGGGCGGCATGCTTAAAGCTTCCGTAATGGTTGCCAGCTGATGAAACGATACAGGCTTGGGCGGCGTGCTGTTCAAGATTGCGCTGAATACGCCGCGGTTGATCCCGGATTTCTCGCTTAACGTTGAAAAGTTATGTCCTTGCGCCGCCATTTCTTTTTCGATGGCCGAGCGCAGTTTGAATGATTTTTCCATGGTGCACCTCTCAGAGGTCGGGCGGATCGGACTGCTCGCTATACATCAGCGTAAGCGAAGCGAGCAGCCGAAACATCCGGTGATTATTCAATTGATGGGACAGTTCCCAACTTTGAAGCGCCGCTTGAAGCGACTCTTCGATGCGACCGCGGCCAAAATGATAGATCGATAACTGATACAGCAGACGGGCAAAGCGGTTGCGTCCGACTTGCTTGGAATACATGCTGCCTTGCGTCTCCAGCAGGTGTTGCAGATCAATCGGAAAACGCGGCAGATATTCATCTACCGAAATTCGGTAAGCATTCGCTGCCTTAAGCAGGACGATCAACCCCGGTACCCGCTCTTGGGGGTGAACCTCAAGCAGTTCGACATACTCGGGCAAAACGTCCAGCTCGCCGTTCAATAAGCGGCATCCGATCCGGTTCGCGTAGGCGAAAAGCGCCAGGCGGGCAAGAGGCTCCTTATTGGCGGAATCCGTTCCTGCAAGCCAGGATAAATCTTCGTACCGCGCCGAATAAGCTTCGGCTTCCTTGAATTCGCCCTTCTCGCAAAGAGCGATCTGCTTCATCACGTATCCCTGGCTGTAGTAGACCAAGACCGGCCGGGCAAGCTCGCGGTCCGGAGCAAAGGGTTGGGCCGGGGCTTGATCTTTTGACCCGAACAGCCGGAGGCACAGGGAAATCAATTCGTCCGCGACCGTATTCAGTTCCTCCGCATCCATCCGGTTAAAGCAGAGACTGCCCATAACCGTCAAGGCTTCCAGCTTCAGTTCATCCGGCAAGTTATTGCGGTAAGGCGAGAAAGCGTTAAGCACGCGAGAATTGTTTTCTTCGTCTTCATTCAAGCGCAATAAAAAAAGACGATAGCGACAAACGGCATTTTCCACGGAGTGGCGATCGCCGTTATGAATCAGCAGGTATTCATATAAACGTATGGTTAACGGATTGGTTTCTTCTTTATTTTCGCGTTCGGCAATCCGGAAGATCACCGGCAGGTAGCGGGGCTCGCCGTCGAGCCTGCGCAGCACCTCTTCGATGCATGCCGGATGCCCGAGTTCGACGCAGCGTTCCAGGAACGGTTCGATCCGGCTTCGATTCGGTCGCCCGCCAAAAAAACATTCGTCGATATACAAATCAAAAAAGGCGTCTTCCGGCAAAGCGAGCGCCTTCGTAATGTTCGTTAAATGCTGGAATGACATCGGGCTTTGCCTGGAGCTTCCCCCGACGAAGATCAGACTTAGCGATCCTCGGGGAATGCCCGATTTTTCCGATAAAACGGAAAAATTATATCCTCGTTTACGCATATTCTGTTTAATGGCCGAGCGGAGTGGACTGGAGATCTGCATGTAGGGCACCTCGGTCAGAAGGATGAAAAAGCCAACCTCAACGGGCGGCAGGCGGTCAATTAAATTGTGCGCGCAACGAAATATGCAACATAACGCCGCGGCATACGGGCTACCGCAATTGATTCATTATAAGCCCCGATAGCGAAACGTTTGTAACATATCTTTAATATCTATGCGTAAAGTCCCCAAAGTACGATGAATTTGTCGGAATGCGTAATAAAATCCCTATACCTATAAAGCTGGTAAGGGAGTGGTTTTTTTGAGATTAAGTATAGCACTTTTCAGAGAGGGGTGCGGGGGATGGGAAATGGAGGAGGAGAGCGGACTTTAATTAATAGTTTTTAATTAGATATTGGGCATAAAAAAAGGAGCAAAGAGGCTCCGAAATAGAATGAATACCGAGGTTAGATTATAGATTCGTCGTACATGTTATAAAACGCGGTCAATGATGCCAAGAGCCTGAAATGTTGTTGGTTATTGACGGTTTGAGACATGTTCCAGCATTTCATTGCGGCAGTTAATGACTTTTGGATTCGTCCTGCATTGGAGTGGTAGATAGCCAAATGATAGAGCAAATAAGACAGGTTGTTGCGCTTCGCAATTTCTGTATAATAGCCGTCCGGGTTTTCAAGCAACTCCTCTAGCTTATGCTCGAAGCGTTCCACGAAATAATCGATTGGGAAATTGAACGCGTTGGCCGACTCCAGAATAGTAATCAGACCGGGAATAAGTTCTTCGGGATGATCTTCCAGAAAGGCAGTGTAATCAGGGAGTACGTTCATATTCCCTTGCAAAAGTTCAAAGTTCCAAAAATTGGCCTGTGCAAAGATCGCGAATTTTGAAAGTTCCTTGTGCGCCGCTTCGCTCCCGTCGTCAAACCACCGAAGCTCACCGTATTTGTTGCAGTAGGCTTGAGCTTCTCTATATTTTTTAAACCCTTCAAGCGCACATTGTTTAGCTAAATAAGCCTGTCCGTAATAGACTACAGGATGACGTTCGCATAAGTTTTTATAACGGTCCATCGCTTTAAAATTTGGAGTATTTGCAGTGCCGAATAATTGAATGCAAAATAGAATAAACTTGTCGGACATCACATCTAATTCTTCGAACTTTCGCTGATTATAAAGGATATGTAAGGCGTTAATCGAAGCATCTAAATATAAATGCGTAGGTAAATAGGGATAGAACGGCAAGAAACGATATAAAATTTTAAGATTAAGGTCGCTGTCCAAGGACATGGCAGAGCGAAAAATTCGATAGTGGCAAGTTGCCAGCAAGCTTTGAGGAATTTCCGTCGTTAGGGTTACGATCCAGTCATACAATAGAGAAGCAGCCTCGCCCATGCCGTCTTTGCTCAGTTCCTCGGCTACGTTGAACACCACAGGCACATAATAAGCATTGTCTTCAAGCCGCTCTATCACATGAAGCAGATGGTGAGTCAAACCAAGCTTGCCGCAGCGTTTTAGAAGCTTTTCGATTCGACTGCGATTAAAATTTTCTTTAGTGAAATACTCTTGGATATAGAGATCGAAAAAATGCTGTTCAGGATACCCTAATGTTAGCGTTATTTTGACTAAATGCTCGAACGAAATTGGTTTGGGGTCTTCTTGTTTGAAAATCAAGCTTAGGGTGCTACGAGAAAGACCGGATTTCGTCGCAAATTGTGAGATTGAAGAATATGCGCTTAGAATTTCTTTTGATAATAAGAAGCGGAGAGGGATGCTTTGTTCCATAACGGCCTCCTACGAAATAATAGTTATAATAAAAAACCAGCTCAGTGAGCTGGTTGAAATTCAAAATTTCTTATGAGTCTTTGTCGTTGGCTTAGGAATCTCCAGCGCCGTTAGTCATCTTTTGATAGACGGCTGCGGGACTAACGCTGGAAACGTCTTTCTGAATCGACTGTTGCGGAGACGTTTGGTCTGCCGATGCTACAGCTGCCGTAGAACTTAAAGCCAGTACTATAAGAAAACTAGAAAGAAATTTACGCATTGCGGTACACACTCCTTATTAGGTTTTCGTATTTCTTTTTCTGTTTTTCAGAAGAGAAGGATCTGAATTCTTCAAAAAAAGGAACGCACTTCATGAACATGTGCTTATTGTTTATTATAATAGCCATTTCCAGACTGAGTAAAGAGCTATTTAAAGCAGAGTAATAATCTTTCTTTTCCAAATAATAAACAGCTAGTTCGAAACAAATTTTGGCGTACCAATTCGTTTTGCTGCGTTTATTATATTGGGTTTGCACTTCCTCGTAAGAATTAAAAAAGTCGTCAAAATGTTCTAAAACTGTACTGATATCGAAATGGTGCTTATTTGCAGACTGTAACAGAATTAGTAAGCTAGGCAGTCTTTCGTTGGGATTTTGATCTAGGAATTCGACAAATGAAGGAAGAACTTCAGTATTTCCTTTCAAAATCTCAATATTCATGGAGTTGGCATGCGCATAAAGCTTGAATTTTTCGACTTCTTTTATTCCTCTTTCATCAAGGCCCTCGAACCAACTTAAATCTTCATAGCCACGGTTATACTCCCTGGCTTCTTCAAGCCTTTGATAATACTCGATTAAAACAGCTTCTTTCATCAGAAATCCTTGTCCGTAATAGACCACGAGAGGGCGTTCCGTATTCAAAGAGATATATTTAACTTTAGCGTTTATTTTTAGCTTTTCTAATTGATAGACAGTTTGAGAAAACGCATAAAGTTGATCTGCGTAAATCTCGGTCTCTGCCCATCTGCCAAGAGCATAATAGGTGTGTGTTAAATGCAATAATCCGTCCAAACGATGATGATCGGGAAGTTTTCCGCAGAATGGCTCGAATCGCATGGTCACTCGAAGATTCTGCTCATTATCCTCCCCCAACGACGCCCGAAAAATCCGATAATGGCTGATCGCCAAGCGTTCTGCATGGTTGTACTTCTCATTCTCCACCACGCACTCGTAAAACACCAACGACTCTTTAACTTTGCCCGAGGTGAACAGGTTCTCCGCAATGTCGAAGATCATCGAGACGTGCTTAAGGTCTTCGAGCAGACGGGAGAGCACTTCGCGGATGCAGTCCGTTTTGCCCAGTTCGGCGCAACGGATTAGGAAGGGCTCGACGCGGCGGCGGTTAGGCTTGCCGTCGTAGAAGCACTCCTCGATATAAAGGTCAAACATCCAGCCTTCCGGGTAGCCGAACGCCCGGGTGATGGCTTCCATCTGGTTTAGCGAGATCGGCTTCGGAGGGCTGCCGTTGAGGATCGCGCTGAAGATGCCGCGGTTGATGCCGGATAATTCGCCGAAGCTGGAAAAGTTCAACCCGAGTTCAGCGATGCCTTTTTCGATTTCCGAACGGAGAGTCATTGTCGTTTCCATAATCTGCACCTCGCTCATGCTGCTAAATTCCATTCAAATTTTAGCATCTCATATAATTCTTTTAATACTAGTAATTTACAATATACAGGAACGAATGAATAAAGGTCAATCGCTTTCGGCTTGGGAAAAACAGGCAGAGGGAAGCAGGAAATAAAACGTTACCATCTCTAGTTTTTAAGGTTTTTTTATTATTTGCTGTGCAAGGTTGAATTGTGCGTTAAATTATATATCGGAATAGAACGAACGGATATGATAGTAATTTTGGGATATTGAGAATATAAGTATTTGGGTATGCGCCGCAAGCAGTTTTTACGCAAAAATCAGTATTCTTTCTATACAGACGAAATTGAATTGGAAAATGTTCAGGTTATTCGCATACTTTTCTCTCAATCATCTATAGGCAAGCGGAACTTGGGTTACATATAAGAGTTGAAAGCGTGCTGGCGGTCCGGTTGCATTTTTGCGTCCGGGAAGCGAAAATAGGTGGAAAGCGGCACAGCCGCGCATTGGAATGCCTTCTATAATAAGCAAGACTTTGTCAAGGTAACAGGAAGGGGCGAATGGCTTGGCGAAAAGGTTGGAAGGAAAACGTATTGCGATTACCGGTCCGCGCAAAGCGGAAGAGTTGAGCAGCATCGTGCATAAAATGGGAGGAGTCGCGCTGATTCGGCCGGCTCAAGGAACGGTATTTCTGGATGAGCCCGAGTTGGGCGGCGGAATTTCGGAATGGATTCGTCTCAAGCCGGAATGGTCCGTTTTGACAACGGGCATGGGCTTGGAAGCTCTGATCAATACGGCGCAGGAGATGGAGTTGGAGGAGAGCTTTATCGAGTCCATCGCGCATTCAAAGATTGCGGCTCGCGGGTATAAGACAGTGAACGCTTTGAAAAAACGCGGGCTGACTTCGCTTGTGCGCGATGACGACGGCAGTACGGAAGGATTGCTGCGTCAGATGGAGGACTACGATTTTACCGGCAAAAATGTAGTTGTTCAGCTTCACGGCGATCCGGCTCCGCATCTGGTATCGTGGTTGGAGGAACGCGGAGCGACGGTGCGAACCGTATTGCCTTATAAGCATATTGCGCCTCCCGAGGAGCAATTGCGCCAGCTGCTGGACGATATTCTGGAACGTCGGGTCGACGCGGTCACGTTCACAAGCGGGCCTCAGGTGCGTTTCCTGATCGGACATGCGGCCGAACGCGGATTGGAGGAGGCGTTGCGAGCTTCGTTCGAAGACGAGGTGGTTGCCGTGGCTGTGGGCAAGGTGACCGCGCAGTCGATCCGTGAGGAGGGCATTGAGCGCGTGGTAGCCCCAAAAGAAGAACGCATGGGCAGTATGATGGTCGAATTGGCCAAATATTATGCAGCTTCGTCCGCCGGAGAATCTTCGGGAGAGTCGGAGTTCCTGTAGTCGGTATGCACAAGCAAGGCAGAGCAAGCGAAAATATTCCATTTGAAAACGGAGGAATCATCCATGAGTGATCTGTTGAAAAAGGCGTTATCGCTGGGAATCGGCCTGACTGTAGCAAGCAAGGAGAAGGTGGAGAAAGTCGTTGACGATCTCGTGAAAAAAGGCGAAATCGCGCCGTCCGAATCCAAGGCTGTCGTGAATAAATTGATCGAGCGCGGAGAAGAAGAACGCAATACGATCAAAAAAATGGTACAGGAACAGGTTCGCCGCGTGCTTCAAGACCTGGATGTTCCCGCGGGCAGCGACGTGGCGAGTCTGGAGCAGCGCATTTCGGTATTGGAACAGCGCGTGTCGGAACTCGAAGGCAACAAGCCTGCCGTAACGGCGGACCCGGCCGCAGAAACGAATACCTACCGTCCGGGCCCGTCCGGGGAAACGACGGCGGAGTAAGATGGCTGTCCATATCCGCCATGCCGGCCGCTACCGGGAGATTGCGGTCGCATTGATCCGGCACGGCTTCGGGTACATGGTCGAGGAGATGGGGCTTACGCGCGTATTGCGCATGCCGATCGGCTGGATTAGAAGCGAGAAACCGGAAACGAAAACGTTAGGCGAGCGTATTCGCTTGGTCATGGAGGCGCTCGGCCCCACTTTTATCAAATTGGGGCAGCTTGCGAGCACGCGCGCGGATTTGCTGCCGCCCGGCGTGATCAAGGAATTATCCAAGCTGCAAGACGACGTGCCTCCTTTCGAAGCGGAGGAGGCACGCCGCATCGTGGAGTTGGAGCTGGGAGGTTCGATCGAAGAGGTCATGAGCGACTTTTCCGAACAACCGATTGCGGCCGCTTCGATCGGACAGGTACATAGCGCCAGGCTCGTCGAGGGCGGACGTCGCGTAGCTGTTAAGGTCCAGCGTCCCGGCGTGAAAAAGCAGGTGACGCGCGATCTGGAAATTCTGCATGATCTGGTTTCCATGGGTGAAAAGCGCTGGGAGTGGGTGACCCGCTACCAGGTTCCGCAGCTGGTCGAAGAGTTTTCGCGTTCGATGGAAGCGGAGATGGATTACACGGCCGAGGCGCGCAACATGGAGCGAATCGCCAAACAGTTCGAGCAGGATTCGCATATTCACGTTCCGGACGTGTTCTGGGATTGTACGTCCGAACGCGTGCTGACGATGTCTTTCGTCGAAGGCGTCAAGCCGACCGACCGCAATTATCTGGAGCAGCGCGGCTACGATGTGAAAGAGATTGCTTCGCGTATCGTCAATGCCGTGCTGAACCAGATCTTCATCGGCGGTTTTTTCCACGCGGACCCGCATCCCGGCAATCTGTTGATCATGAAAGACGGTTCGATCACGTTTCTGGATTTCGGCATGGTCGGGCGGCTCAGTCCGGACATGCGGGAGTATTTGTCTTCGCTGGTCATCGCGCTTATGCGCCAAGACACGCCGGCGATGGTGCGGTCGATCGAGCGCATGGGCATGATTCCGGAAGAAACGGACGTCGGCGCGCTCAAGCGCGACCTGGAGCGGCTGCGGGAGCGATATTACGACGTCGCTTTTTCCGAGGTCAATCTGGGCCAGGTCATCAACGATTTCTTCTCGACGGCCCGGCAGCACGGCATCGGAATCCCGCCGGATTTGCTCATGCTCGGCAAAGCGCTTATCACTACAGAAGGCATGGTGGAGCGGCTTGATCCGACATTGAGTATCGTGACGCTTGCGGAACCGTTTGGACGTAAACTCGCTCGGGAAAAGTTCGGCCCGGACCGATTACGCCGTAAAACGGTCAGCGGTGCGCTGGGATTGGCCGATTCGTTGGCGAATCTGCCCGATCGGCTGCGTCATCTGACGTCTTTTATCAGCGGCGGACGGGTTCGGGTGGAAGTGGAAGTTCCGGAGCTTCGAAAAGCGTCGCGCGGCGTCGATCGCCTAGTCAACCGCCTGGCGTTCAGCATCGTGCTGCTCGCGTTCAGCATCGTGATGGCGGGACTCGTCGTCGGGGCTTCATTGGCGCAAAAAGAGACCGTCATATGGAACTATCCGATCATCGAAACGGGTTTGGTGGTCGCGGTGCTGATGGTGGTGCTGCTGCTTTATTCCATTTTCAGATCGGGCAGATTTTAGTATTTCGACTACAGCGTTTGAATGAAAACATTTCTTGCAAATTTTCGAAAAAGGCAGGATTAAGGAAGCCGGGTGGCGAAAGACGTCGAAAATCGCCGCCTGGCTTCGTTTTATGCCGTTTTACTCCAGTAGCCGCACTTCCTCAAATTCTGTATAATGAGGGTCTTGACTACAACGGACCCGGGTTTTTCTGAAAGGGGAAAACTCCACAACATCATACAGAAATCGAGGATGGTTATGGAGCTAAAACAGCAGTGGTTCGGAAATGTGCGCGGCGATATCCTGTCCGGCATCACGGTGGCGCTCGCGCTTATTCCCGAAGCGATCGGTTTTTCGATCGTGGCGGGCGTTGATCCCATCGTGGGTTTGCATGCCTCGATCGTGATCGCGATTGTGATTGCGTTTGTCGGGGGACGCGCAGGCATGATCTCGGCGGCAACGGGCGCGATGGCTGTGCTTATGGGCAGTTTGTATCGCGATCACGGCATGGAGTATTTGCTTGCGGCAGGGATTTTGGCAGGCGCTATTCAAGTGTTACTTGGGGTGTTCGGCATCGGGAAGTTCATTACGTTCATTCCGAAGCCGGTCATGACCGGGTTTGTCAACGCGCTGGCGATCATCATCTTTATGGCGCAGCTTCCGCAGTTCGTGGGAGCGGGTCCGGCGATGTACGTCATCGTGGCGGGGACGTTGGCGATTATCTACATTTTGCCGCGATTCACCAAAGCTGTTCCGGCGCCGCTTGTCGCGATCGTGGTCATGTCGCTGGTGGCCGTCTGGCTGAAGCTGGACATCAAGACGGTCGGGGAGATGGGAGAGCTGGGCACAATGCCGCCGCTGTTCCATATTCCGCAGATCGACTTGACCTGGAGCATGTTCGCGACCATTTTGCCCGTCTCGATCTCGCTCGCGTTGGTCGGCTTGCTGGAGTCGCTGCTCACCGCTACGATCGTGGACGATATGACCGAGAGCAAGAGCAACAAAAACGTCGAAGCGCGCGGTCAAGGCATTGCCAACATCGTCAACGGCTTTTTCGGCGGAATGGCAGGCTGCGCCATGATCGGACAGTCGGTAATCAATATCAAGTCTGGCGGGCGCGGGCGATTGTCTACGTTTACCGCTGGTGCTTTCTTATTGATTTTGTTAGTGCTGCTCGGCAATGTCGTCAGTCAGATTCCTTTGGCGGCGTTGGTCGGGGTCATGATTATGGTCTCGATCGGGACGTTCGACTGGAGTTCGCTCTATCGGGTGAAAAAGATTCCGATCGCGGATACGGTCGTCATGCTTATCGTCGTCGGAATTGTCGTCATCACGGATAATCTGTCGATCGGGGTAGGCGTGGGCGTTGTCATGTGCACGCTGCATTTCGGTTGGAAGATTGCGAAGCTTAAGGTGACGTCCGAGACAAGCAGCGGGGTAAAAGTATATGAAGTGCGCGGGCAGATGTTTTTCGGAACCGCTGCGCATTTCGTGGATCACTTTACTCCGACGGACGATCCGAATCAAGTGGTGATTGATCTCTCGCATTCGCATGTGTGGGACCACTCCGCCGCTTCGGCGATTGCCCGAGTCAAGTTTGAATATTATAAGCAAGGTAAGCAGGTAGACGTTCGCGGGTTGAATGAAGACAGCCGCGTTTTGATCGAAAAATCGGGACTTTCCGCGCCTTCGGGCCATTGATTTCGGAAAAGGGGTATCCGTTAAGAGGATGACGGATGCCCCTTCTTTTGGAATTCGCGCAAGCGAATGCCAGCATCGCGGAAGACGTCCCCATACGGAGGAATGAATAGAATGAAGACATTTAAAGATTTGGGGATTGCTCCCGAGGTGCTGGACCGTTTGCAAGCACAGGGTATTACCGTACCGACACCGGTACAAGCCGCTTCGCTGCCGCTCGCTTTGGAAGGCCGCGACCTAATGGTACAAGCGCAGACGGGTACGGGCAAGACGCTGGCCTTTATCCTGCCGATCCTGGAAAAAATCGCAGCCGGACGCGAATGGCACGACGGCGGCCGTTCGGAAGGAAAAGGCTTGCCGCCCGCGCTGGTGGTCGCGCCGACGCGCGAACTGGCTTTGCAAATTACCGTCGAAGCTCGTAAAATTGCCGGACCGGAAATGCGGATTCTATCCGTATACGGCGGTCAGGACGTGGTCGCGCAGCTGCACAAGCTCAAAAGCGGCAGTGATCTCATCATCGGCACGCCGGGACGTCTGCTCGACCATATTCGCCGCGAGACGCTCAATCTCAGCCGCGTGAAGACGTTGGTTCTCGACGAAGCGGATCAAATGCTGCATATGGGCTTCCTGAAAGAAGTGCAGTCGATCATCGAAGCGACGCCGCCTTCCCGTCAAACGATGCTGTTCTCCGCGACATTGCCGGATAACGTGCGCCACCTGGCAGGCGCGTATACCCGAAATGCCGAGCAAATCAGCATCACGCCGACAGAAAAGGTTCCGGCGCGCAATATCCGCCAGATCGCGCTGGAGTGTACGGACCGCAACAAGTACGACGCGCTGAAGTTCCTGATCAACCGCGACAACCCTTACCTGGCGGTCGTCTTCTGCCGGACGAAGCGCCGCGCTTCCAAGCTGAACGAAGAATTGCAATTGGAAGGCTACAACTCCGCGGAACTGCACGGCGACTTGTCGCAAAACAAGCGCGAGCAGGTCATGCGCGCGTTCCGCGAAGCCCGTCTGCAAATCCTGATCGCGACGGACGTCGCGGCGCGCGGACTTGACGTCGAAGGCGTCTCGCACGTTTTCAACTTCGATATTCCGCAGGATACGGACAGCTACATCCACCGCATCGGCCGTACGGGCCGCGCGGGGGATAAAGGCCTGGCCTATACGTTCGTGACGCAGCGCGAGCAAAGCACGCTGGATCTGATCGAAGCCGCGACCAATCAACGTCCTGAAAAAGTCGCGTTCCAAAACGGCGGCGTGATCCGCGTCGCCGACGCGACGCGCCGGTCGGGCGAAAGCCGCGAAGACCGCCGCGATAGTCGCGAAGGTTCGGTCAAAGGCGGCGGAAGACGCGGCGCCGGAGCGGGCCGCAGCGGTCAGGAAGGCGGCCGAGGCCGTCGTGGCGGCGAAGGCGGACGCCGGGGCGCGGACAGCGGTCGCGGCGGTGAAAGCCGCGATCAAGCACGCGGCGAAAGTTCGCGCGGCAGCGGCACGCGCCGCGTAGCCGGCGGCGAAGACCGCGCAGGACGCGACGGCGCGGGCGCCAGCCGCCGGGGCGGAAGTTCGCGCGGCGAGAACGCAGGGCGCGCCAGCGCGCGCAGCGAAGGCGGCTACAACGGCGGAAGCGGCCGCGGAAGCCGCAATAACGAAGCCGCACGCAGCGGCGGCTACAACCGCAGCGAGTCCGGCCGTTCGGAATCCGGCCGCGGCGGATCGTCCCGCGGCAACAGCCCTGAACGCGGCGGCAAAAGCAGCGGTACAGGCTCCGCCCGCAATAACGGCGGCCGCAACGACAACGGCAACCGCAGCGGCGGAAACAGCCGCGGCTCCGATCAAGGCAGCGGCCGCGGACGCCGCCGCTAAGATCAATCGCTCTTGCGAAGGCTGAGCAATCGCTGAACGCAAGCATTGCTCCTCAGCTCAGTCGAGAAGGATAAGATCGAACTGAGACACTTAAGCGCCTTTACGGCAAGCTAAAGTCAACCGCAATTCGCATAACTGGATCAAACAGAGCACCTGCGTCCAATCCCAAATCACGCCTAGCCAAAAGCGCTCCCCGCCCTACTCAGGGCTGAGGAGCGCTTTTTAGTGATCGAATTACAACTCCGCAAACTATTAGCTTTCAACCTTAATCAGATTTTCACCTTCGCCTGAAGCGCCGATTTCAAGCCTCAGCCCTACCCCTCGTTTTTCAAATTATCGTACATTTTATTCATCAGCCCGCGAAAATGCTCCCGTTCGTGCTCCGAGAAGTTCCCGAACGTCATAACGTCGATCTCCTCCACCGCGTCATGCACGCGGCGGGAAATCTCATGCCCTTCCGGCGTCAAACGAATGCGCCAAACACGTTGGTCGTGCGGATCGGAGAAGCGCTCGACGAAGCCTGCTTGTTCAAGGCGAGTCAGCATAACCGTAAGGGTGGCAGGCTTGATATGCATGCGCTCCGCCAATTCTTTCTGGTTTAATCCTTCATGATTGGACAAAATAAAAAATACCGGAGCTTGTCCGGGATGGATGTCGAGGGTTTGATGCACGTCGTGCATACGGCTGTGATGGGCGCGGAGCGTCCGGATAAACAGATGCGTCAACTCGTTGGAATCGGGCGGCACGCGCAACCTCCTTTAATTTAAAAATCGGATACGTCAGGTATACCAGAGAAAAGAATCGGGCGTCAATAGATCCAACCGGGCGGGCAAAGCGTATTACCTGTAATGAGTTGTACAAAAAAGTGTGCTTTCATCTGAATTTAGCAAAAATTGTTTTTTACTATCAAAGGCTATGATTAAAAAGTAAGCACGAGAGGGAAGGTGACCGCATTGGCTTACAATTATTATCGCAACGAAGAACCGCTATACACCATGATCGAACGTTTGCGGCATGAGCTGCTGAAGATCACGGAACATAAGAGTTTTTGTGACCGGGACGTTGTCGAATTAAGCCAGCGGTTGGATGCTTATATTGTACTCGCGCAGCGTCAGAAATCGGGACGTTCGGAAGTAGGAGCGAGGTAGCTGCAACAACATGGCTTACCACAGGTCGACAGAAGTCTGACGGCTTTCGATTGAACCATTAAATGATGCTGAAGCCGTACAATGAAATCTCGTGAAAAACCGTTTTGTCAAAACGCATGGATTCCGGCCCCACCGATCCGTCTTTTGATCAAAGCGGTTTTTTTCTATACAAAATTTTAAAAGATGAATCATGTTTACATTTTTTATTTTTTTATTTTTTTGTTATCTTGATGTACCTACGCTTTGCAGTTACAATGAATTTAGCGTGGTTTTGCCTCGGAGGGCCTTACAAATCGCATTTGGATATTCAGTAATTTTTTAAACAAAAAGTAGAAATTATTCCGAAATATGCTATACTGCATATTAAATAAACTTTTTAGCTAAACTCTAACTTCACATAGAGAGGAATTCACAATGAAGGATACCGGTATGATTCGTAGTTTGGATAGTCTCGGGCGGATCGTGATCCCTAGCGAAATTCGGGGGACGAGAAATATCGAGATTGGCGATTCGTTGGAATTTTTCGTAACGGATGACGGCATGCTTGTCATGCGCAAGTATAAGTCAACGGAATGTTCATTCTGCCGCACGCTGGATAGCGTTGTCTATTACAAGGATCAATTCGTATGTGCTTCGTGTCTACAGGAACTCAAGCATGCGCCGGTCGTGCCGGTGACTCAAGCTCCGACCATTGACGAATCTGCATCCAAAAAGCGGATTCGGGTGTCGGATATGCTGCCGCGCTTGGAACAGGCACTGATCGACCATCCGGAAGCCAGTCAAAGCGAGATTGCTCAGATGTTGGGAATCAGCCAGAGTCGGGTAAGCCAGCTCAAAAAGCAATTGAAGTACAAGTCCTAGACGATCGTCGTTACTTTCCAAACTACTTATCCTATATGTGCACGTGTTTGTAGTGCGACTTCCCGATGGGAGAGGTCCAAAAGCCGAGGGGGCTTTTGGGCCTTTTTGTCTGGGTTAACAAAATGGCATCACTCAAATTTAACTTGACATTTGATAATGATTATCAGTATCTTAAACAGTAATGAAGAAAGAATGAAGTTCTGATGATGGCGATAGTATGGACGTAGACGAGCAACTCCATTTGGTTTTCATATAAGGCTCTAAGACTTTTCGGAAGGGAATGATTCATTTATGTTCCGTTTAAGCACAACTAACCTTGATATCGCGTACGAGGATCGTCTGATCGTCAAGGATCTCAATATTGAAATTCCGCAAGGGAAAATTACCGCATTGGTCGGAGCGAACGGCTCGGGCAAATCGACGATCTTGAAAACGATGGCCCGCCTGATGCGCCCGAAAAACGGAAGCGTATTGCTCGACGGAAAATCCATTCACAAGCAGTCGACCCGCGAAATCGCGAAGCAACTGGCCATTCTGCCGCAGACGCCGACCGCACCGGAAGGACTCACCGTGACCGAACTGGTTTCCTACGGTCGTTTTCCTCACCAAAAAGGCTTCGGTACGCTGAAGGCCGAAGATAAAAAGGTCGTAGAATGGGCGCTTGACGTTACGAGCATGCGCGAATTCCATGATCGTCCGATCGACCAGTTATCCGGCGGTCAGCGTCAGCGTGCATGGATCGCGATGGCGCTGGCTCAGGAAACGGACATTCTGTTCCTGGACGAGCCGACCACCTATTTGGATATGGCGCACCAACTCGAAGTTCTTCAACTGCTGTACGATTTGAATAAAACACAGGGCCGTACGATTGTCATGGTCGTGCACGACTTGAACCATGCGTCCCGTTTTGCCCAACATATGATCGCGATTAAGCAGGGGGAAGCACTGGCTTCAGGGACTCCGCTCGAAGTGATGTGCCCGCTCGTCATGCACGAAGTGTTCGGCATCGAAGCGGACATCGTGACCGATCCGCGCACGGGCGTGCCGCTGTGTTTGCCGTACGCGCTGTACGCGTTGTCGGAAGAACGCAAACGCGACGCGACGGTGCAAGGCGTCATGCCGCTCAATAACGGAAGCGGCAGCGAAGTACGCCGTACCGCTTCGCAGTAAGAAGCGATCCGCAGATAAAAAACCGTAGGCCGAGTAAATTTCGGCCTACGGTTTTTCGCTTTTCCGTGACTAATCTTACGTCGGCACGCCCGAATATCGATCAAAAGGCTTTGTTTTGTGACAAATATGTGAATTTAGGCTCAAACTAAAGATTACCACTTGCAATGTGAAAAATGTCACACTATAATAAGGGTATCAGGTGAACACATTCACAAACTAACTCAGCTAGCAAGGTGAAGAATTTCACAATAAAGCGTCACTGCACCTTGAGCCGGGTAGTTGTTAGAAAATCTTTTTTTTAAAACCTTATGTACAAATTTTCACATCACTTTGCAAGCAAAGTCATGTCTCATAAAAAAATCATCCTATTGGAGGAATTCACTCATGAAAATCGCAGTTATCGGTTGTACGCACGCAGGAACCGCCGCTATCGTCCGCACCGCCAAGCTTTACCCGGATGCCGAAATCACGGTGTACGAGCGCAACGATAATATCTCTTTCTTGTCGTGCGGCATCGCGTTATACGTCGGCGGCGTGGTCAAAGACCCTGACGGCCTTTTCTATTCCTCGCCGGAACATCTGATGACGTTGGGCGTGAAGACCCGCATGCGTCATGAAGTGCTGAACGTGAATGCCGAAGGCAAGACCCTCACCGTGCGCAATCTAGAGAACGGCGAAGAGTTCGACGATACGTTCGACAAACTGATCGTGACAACCGGTTCGTGGCCGATCATTCCGCAATTCGAAGGCATTGAGCTGGACAATATCATCCTTTCGAAAAACTTCAATCACTCCAACACGATTATCGAAAAAGCCAAAACCGCCAAAAACGTCGTCGTGATCGGCGCGGGTTACATCGGCGTCGAGCTGGTCGAAGCGTTCGAGATGAACGGCAAAGAAGTGACGCTGATCGACGCGGAAAAACGCATCCTGAGCAAATACCTGGACGCCGAGTTCACGGACCGTATCGAAGACTCGCTGATGGAAAAAGGCATTACGCTGGCATTGGACGAGAAAGTGGAGCGCTTCGAAGGCAAAGACGGCAAAGTGCAAAAAGTCGTCACGTCGAAAGGCGAACATGAAGCGGATCTCGTGATCCTGTGCATCGGCTTCCGTCCGAATACCGAACTGCTCAAAGACCAAGTCGACATGCTGCCGAACGGCGCGATCCTGGTTGACAACTACATGGAAACCAGCGTCAAAGACGTATACGCCGCCGGCGACAGCTGCGCGATCCGTTACAATCCGACAGGCAAAGCCGCGTACATTCCGTTGGCGACCAACGCGGTGCGCATGGGTACGCTCGTCGCGCTGAACCTGGTCGAAAAGAAAATTGCCTACATGGGCACCCAGGGCACAAGCGGCATCAAAATCTACGAAAACAACATCGCGGCGACCGGCATGATCGAAGTAGCGGCTCGCGAAGCAGGTCTTGACGTAGCCGTAGCGACGTTCGAAGATAACTACCGTCCGGAGTTTATGCCGGAGTACGAAAAAGCGACCTTCAAGATCGTGTTCGAAAAAGACAGCCGCCGCATCGTCGGCGCGCAGCTCATGTCGAAGGTAGACCTCACGCAGTCGATCAACACGCTGTCGGTCTGCATTCAAAACAAAATGACCGTCGAAGAACTGGCCTTTGTCGACTTCTTCTTCCAACCGCACTACAACAAACCGTGGAACTACCTGAACTCGCTGGGCTTCGCGGCGATGGACGCGCAGCCGGCTTCGGAGGCGGAAGAAAGAGCGGCACGTTCGGTGAAGGAGCAGACGAACGCCTGATTAAGCTGAGGGCTGCGGGAGAAATTCGTTCAAGACGCTGTCTCACTCGGAAAACTGGATTTGAATTTGAGTAGGTTGTTTTCCGAGTTCAAAGGCGTCTTTCACTGAATTTCTCCCTCCGCTCGCTATAGTCGTCCGTGCTCGGACTTTTAATAAAATAAAAATAAAGATAAAAGAAAAAGCTGTCCCGGCGCCGCATTGCGTCTTGGGACGGCTTTTCGAGTTTGGCTCCGCCGTGCGGCGCGATGCGTCGCACGGCTTATTTGTCGTACCAGATCGGGACGTTTTGCTTGAAGCCGTCGAAGTCGGTCCAGATTTGTCCGGAGCGCTTCAGGGTGTCGCTGATTTCGGGTTCGCCGAAAGGAGCGGCCCAGACGATAGCGTATAGGCATTCCAGGGCGCAGTAGAGGGACAAGCGGCCGAAGAAGTCCGGGGGATGCGGAGCGGATTCCAGGTAACCGTTGAGTTGGCCTTTGGCGAAAGGCAGGCTGATCCGGCTCGTAAAGGTCACCAGGCGGTTGAAATCGCGATAAGGGTCGCCGTAATCGGAGCGGTTGAAGTCGATGATGTGCAGGCTGCCGTCGGGAGCGAGAATCATGTTGCCCGGATGGTAGTCGCCTTGGCGGAATGCCGGATAGACATTCTTCAAAAGCGGGAGACGGGATTCGATCTGAGCGATCAGTTCGCGGTCGAAAGGAAGGCGGTAGACGCATGATTCGTATTTGAGCTGCTTGCGTTTGATCTCTGCCCGGGCGGCAGCGGCAGGCGAAATTGTTCCTGCCGGAGCAGGGAGCGTATGCATGAGGCGCAGCCATTCTCCGGCTTCGCGTCCAAGACGGTACGCTTCGTGGTCAGCAAGGCGAGGCAGAATATCCTGCGCGTCTTCGCCCTCGATCCAACTCAGCAGCGAGTAGACGAAAGGCTGGCCGTCGGGTCCGCCTTGATCGCCCGAGCCTGCGCATAGGCCGAAGTCGATCGGAGACGACATCGGAATGCCCAATGCACGTGCTTGGCTTACGCGCTCGAATTCGGCTTTTTTGGCATCCGCCGACGAGGCTTCGGACAGTCGCAACAGCAGCGAGCGGCCGTCATGCGTGTAAATTCGGTATTTCCGGTCCGCGGACCAGCCTTTATGAATCGGTTCCGCCGCTGTCCAAGCATCGGACCCGGGAATGTTAGTCATCCACTCGGGGATCGGGGAATATACTGAAGCATGGCTATTCATCGTGAACGCCTCCTTTTTTACATACTATAAGACAGAGAAGTCTAAAGTTAAATAGGGAAGGTACGGGACACGTATAGGGATCGCCCTAATGGACAATGAAGGAAATGATTTTCCTGAAAATACGTGAAATTATTCACTTTATCTGCGATTTTATGAGGTTTATCACGTACTCGCTCGACCTTCTAGGCTAAAATGGGGTACGAGAAGGAATTGTTCAAATTTTAGCTATAAAGGGGACGACAATAATGGCTTACAACAAACCGCCGCAAATCGCTGAGGTCACGGTCGAGAACGGCGTCAAGAAGGCGCATAGTCCGCTTTCCTCCGTTCTGATCCTCGGATTTTTGGCCGGGGCGTTTATCTCGCTGGGGTTCCTGCTGGATATTCGGGTGATTGCCAATACGCCGGAAGAATGGGGCAGCATGGCGAACTTTATTGGAGCGGCTGTTTTCCCGGTCGGACTGATTCTGGTTCTGCTTGCGGGTGGGGAACTGCTGACAGGGAATATGATGGCCGTGCCGCTGGCACGTATCGCGCGCCGAATCACGACAGGCGAAATGGTGAAAAATCTTGTCCTGGTCACTATTGCGAACTTTGCCGGGGCGATCTTCGTTGCTTATTTCTTCGGTCACGTCGTGGGTCTGACTTCTTCGGGCCCTTATCTGGACAAGCTGGTGGATATGGCAGGCCATAAGATCGACAGCACCTTCCTGCAATCGTTCATCTCCGGGATCGGCTGTAACTGGCTGGTCGCTCTGGCGGTATGGCTCAGCTACGGCGCAGACAATATGAGCGGCAAAATCCTCGGCATTTGGTTCCCGACGATGGCGTTTGTCGCGATCGGCTTCCAACACGTTGTAGCCAATATGTTCCTGATTCCGGCGGCGATCTTCGAAGGACATTTTACATGGGCCCAGTACTTCGCGAATTTCGTACCGGTATGGCTCGGCAACCTCACGGGCGGAGCGATCTTCGTCGCCGCCGCTTATTGGGGCACATACTTGCGTAAGCCCGCGGAAATGAAAGTTACTGCGGCGGGACAAGGCAGTTATGGCGCTCAAGAGTTGAAAAAGAACGCTTGAAGCTGAAGATTCCCCGATATTCCGAGATGAAAAAAAACCTGTGGAGCGTCGCGCGGAAGGCGGCGTGCACAGGTTCTTTTACTGTCTTTTTCAAAAGACTGAAGTACGACAACGCGTTAAGTCCGTTCCTCGGTTAGAATCTGCGGAACTTCCGGCGCGCGGTAGGCTTGCATCTGATCCAGCAGCGCGGACGGTTCTTGAGCGGTTAACAGGATTTCGCGGTGCTGAGGCGTAACGAAGCCTTCGCCGGTCATCCGGTCGAACAACGCGATCAGCGGGTCGTAATAGCCTGCGGCATTCAGCACGCCTATCGGTTTGGTATGCAGGCCGAGCTGCGCCCAGGTGAATACCTCGAAATATTCTTCCATCGTGCCGGAGCCTCCGGGCAGCGTGACGAAACCTTCGGCAAGCTCGGCCATTTTCGCTTTGCGCTCGTGCATCGACTCGACCATAATCAGCTCGGTCAAGCCCAAATGCGCGATTTCGCGGGTCTGCATGAACGTAGGCAGTACGCCGATCGCGCTTCCGCCGTTATCCAGCACGGCATCGGCGACCGCGCCCATCAGGCCGACTCGCGAGCCGCCGTAGACGAGCGTAATTCCGCGTTTGGCCATCTCAAGACCGAGCGCGCGTGCGCTTTCCATATAAGCAGGCGAAGCCCCTTCTCTCGAACCGCAGAACACGGCAATACTGTTTGGCATGATGTTCGCTCCTTTTTTGAAAATGGATAAACCTGTTGGTGCATCAGGCTCAATATAACATAGCGCCGCCGAAGCCGACAGGTCCGAACGCCGGGTAAAACGCATGTTAAAAAGCATGGAATCGAAGTTGAAAAAGCTCGATGCGCCGCGTAAAGCCGAATCGATACCCGCCCAATTTAATATTGCCACGTGTACAGCGCTTTGCCGTTCTCGTCTTGTCCTTCGATGTATAAAAGCTCCGATTCCATGACGTCTCCCTGATCCGCTCGGACATAAGTCGTCTGATCGTCCTCGATCGGGATCTCGATCTTGCCCAGTTCATAGTTCATGACGATCCGATGAATCCGTTTGTCGTTGATCGTGCCTCCGACCCAGGACAGGCTTTCTTCTTGCCCTTGGATGCTCGTCGAGCCCGTAAAGGGAACGAACGGCAGCGGTTTGCCTTCGTCGGTTAATTCGGGCAAAAAGTCCAGACGTTCATAGACGTAGCTGTTTCCTTTGCGTTTGGCCAATACGGTTCCTTGATAAGGCTCGCCCCGGTAAACGTAAGGAAACGAGGCCAGCACATGATCGCCGTCGATGATCTCGTCGTCGATATGGATTTCGTCGATCTGATGCTTGTATTCGTAGGCCGCCGCTTCTTTCACGATGTCTTCCAGCGACTTGCCCGTTATCGTTTTGACGCGAACCAATATGCTCGTATTCGACGCGCCGAGGTCCACTTCTTCGGGATCGTACATCGTTTGGACTTCCGGCACGTTTTGCCAGGCTGCGCGAGGTTCGGTTTCTCCGCCCCTTTTCCATTCGTATCCGATAAAAGCCGCTGCGGATCCGATTACGGCGGCGATGCGTGTTTTCGTTGTAAGCAAAGTCTTCTCCTCCTCGAATGAACGCGTAATGAAGATGCACCTATAGGTAATAGACGCGTCCGCGGAAGAAAAAGTAATACAAAATAAATTCGCCTTCACAAGTCCGGGGGAAGGAGCTTGTGAAGGCGAATTTCGGGAGTGGTCCATGATATGGCAGAAGGTACAGCTCATGAAGGGGACATCATTTACCGCCTATTTGCCAATGCTTTTAAATAACCGCGAGTACGTATCATTGAAACACTTGTCTGCTTCGCGCGCGAAAAAATATTTCGTCGGCAAATTATGCTACAATAAAGGCCTGGAAGAATTTATGATTTTATGCGAGAAAGGAGCCGTCCGTCATGTCCATGACCGAACGGCCTAGCGGCGTGTTTCCGGCGGTTTGTCCGCTCGACTGTCCGGACACCTGCGGCCTGTTGCTGCACAAGGAAGAAGGCAAAATCGTCAAAGTCACAGGCAATCCCGATCATCCCGCAACCAAAGGGGCGATCTGCAATAAAGTGAGGCATATGGCCGAAAAGGTACATCATCCGGATCGGTTGCTCTATCCTATGAAGCGTTCCGGTCCAAAAGGATCGGGGCGCTTCGTGCGCATTTCGTGGGAGGAAGCTCTTGCGGAGATCGCAGAGAAGTTTGCGAGGTTGTCCGCCGAGCACGGATCGGATTCGATCCTTCCGTACAGTTTCTACGGCAATATGGGCGTGCTGAACGCGGAAGGCATGGATCGCCGTTTCTTCGGCAAATTGGGTGCGTCCAAGCTTGCCTATACGATCTGTAACTCGGCGGGAAATACCGGCTGGAAGTACACGATGGGCTTCGGCGGAGGTTCGAGTCCGGAAGATACGCTGAATGCCAAGCTGTTTATCGTGTGGGGCGGCAATATCGTCAGCACGAGCATGCACCAGACCGTGTTGATGGAGCAAGCACGCAAGAACGGAGCGAAGATCGTCGTGATCGACGTGCATAAAAATTTGACCGGGAGACGGGCGGATTGGTTTATCCCTCTGTATCCGGGCACGGACACGGCGCTTGCGCTCGGGATGATGAATGTCTTGTTTGAACGCGGCCTGACGGACGAAAAGTTCCTGCGGGAGCATACCGTCGGACACGAAGAATTGCGCGAACATGTCAAAGACTATACGCCTGAGCGGGTTTCGCGCATTACGGGCGTTTCGATCGAAGATATCGTTCGATTGGCAACGCTATACGGCGAGACGTCCCCGAGCCATATCCATATCGGCAACGGGCTTCAGCATCACGATAACGGAGGCATGGCCGTGCGAACCGTATCCTGTTTGCCCGCGTTGACCGGACAATGGACGCGCGGCGGCGGTGCGTTCAAGTCCAACGGTTCGTACGCTTCGCTGAACGACGATGCGCTGACGCGTCCCGATCTGCGGCCGAATCCCGGCGTTCGCACGATCAATATGAACAAGCTGGCCGATGCTCTGCTGACAACCGAGCCGAAAGTAAGAGGAATGTTCGTGTTCGGCAGCAATCCCGCCGTCGTCGCGCCGGAGTCCGACCGCGTACGCGAGGGACTGGAGCGAGAAGACCTGTTTACCGTAGTGCATGAACTGTTTCTGACCGATACGGCGAAGTACGCGGATATCGTGCTGCCTGCCACGTCAAGCTTCGAAAATACCGATCTATATACGTCGTATTGGCATCACTACGTGCAGCTTCAAGAGCCGGTAATCGAACCGGTCGGCGAGAGCAAAAGCAACTTCGAGCTGTTCGGCCTGCTCGCTCAGGCGATGGGCTTTGAAGACGAGGCTTTCCGCGAGCCGGAAGCGAACGTCGTTCGCGCGGCGTTGGACAACCCGGATAATCCTTATTTGAAAGGCGTGACGCTGGAGCGTCTGCAAGCCGAACGTTTCGTCGAACTGGATATGTCGCCAAAAGCCGATTACTTGCAGCGATTGACCACGCCTTCAGGCAAAATCGAACTGTATTCGCAGCAGCTTCAAGAACTCGGCCTTCCGCCGCTCCCAACTTACATGCCGCTTGAGGAAGGCTTCGACGGCGAGAATCGCGGGTCCAAAAACAAGAACTACCCGCTCATGTTCGTCAGTCCGCCCAATCACAATTTCCTGAACTCCACGTTCGCGAATGTAGAGAAACATCAGTCCATGGAAAAGGAGCCGACGCTTCAGATTCATCCGCACGACGCGGAAGCCCGCTGCATCGAAGACGGACAACTCGTCGAAGCCTACAACGCCCGCGGCGTTTATACGTTAAAAGCCGTCGTCACCGACTTGATGCTGCCGGGAACCGTTGTCAGCCAAGGACTATGGTGGAACACGAAGCCGAGCGAAACCGCTACAAATAAACGCCGCCTGGCTAACGCTCTCACCTCGTCCCGAATCGCCGACATGGGCGGCGGTGCGACGTTCTTTTCCACAACGGTCGAAGTCAGACACGCGCAGAAAGCGGAGACGCCGCAAAGAGAGATTGAGTGAAGTACAGGATTTTTTAAAAAATAAAAACCTGCCGAGAAAGTCCAACGTAGCTGGAAGCGAGAAGACGGAGAGAAAAATTCAGTGAAAGACGCCTTTGAACTCGGAAAATTCCTTATTTCAATCCAATCCATTTTCCGAGTGAGACAGCGTCTTGAACGAATTTTTCTCGCAGTCTTCTCGCTTCCCTCGCCAAAGTAACTTTCCCGCCAGCCTCAGCTCGACAAAGAAAGGAACAAGAACGTACATGAATTGGCTCCAACGTTATCCCAAAGAAATTCAAGCCTTGCTGCTAGCCAGCCTGATCAACTCCACCGGCAGCGCGCTCATGTGGCCGCTGACCACCATGTACGTGTTCGGCGAGCTGGGCCGCAGCATGCAGGACGCGGGACTGGTCATTTTGCTGCAATCGCTCGGCGGAATCGCCGGACAGTTGGTCGGCGGCGCGATGTATCATCGGATCGGCGTGAAAAAACTGCTGGTCGGTTCGCTGTTCATCAACGCATTATCGCTGTTCGCTTTGCCTATCGTCAGCAGCCATTGGGGATTGTACATGGTGACGATGCTGATCGTCGGCTTCAGCAATGCGATGACCCTGCCTGCGATCCAGGCTTTTATAGGCTTCCGCTTTGCTTCGCGCCGAGGCGAAATTTTCAATACCATCTATGTCGGCAACAATATCGGCGTTGCATTGGGTACGGCACTGAGCGGACCGCTGGCTCAACTTTCGTTTCCGCTCACTTTTGTACTGAACGGTTTTACGTGTCTGTTGTTTGCCGTCTATTTCTTCGTTTATTTGAATCGCGTCGATCGGGCAGGCGGTTTGCATGTGGAAGCGAAAGCGTCCAAGCGTCAGCAAAAAGCGCTGCCGCTGCTGATGAACACGCGCGTCTATCTGTATATGGGACTGGGCGCGTTATTCCTGTGGCTGGGCAACTGTATCTGGAACGGCGGCGTATCGCCGGCGATTCTGTCGGAAGGCAATCCGCCGTCCCACTACAGTATTCTATGGACGATGAACGGCGTGTTGATCTTTGCGCTTCAGCCGCTTATTTCCTGGATGAAGCGCGCTTTCGCCCGCAAGCCGGAATCGCAAATGACCGCAGGCAGCCTGTTTTATCTGGCGGGTTACCTGGTTATCCTGCTATTCCCTCATTACGGAGCGCTGGTCGCGGCAATGTTCCTGGCGACGATCGGCGAGATTTTATTCCAGCCCGCCATGCCTGCTTTTATCTCCGAGCGCACGAGCGCCAATGCGCCGTTCTACCTCGGGGTATCCGGCGGCATCGGGCAAGCGGGACGAGTGATCGGACCTTATATTATGGGGATTTTGTACGATCAAGGCGGGCTTGAGCCTGTCGCATGGCTGGCTGTGGCAGCGGCGATTCTGTCGTGTTTGTTCTTCCTGCTTAACCATCGGCTTCAACGTTCGTCTCAAGCGATTGCAGCGGAATAGATCAGGCAGGCTTTTTTGAAAAGGGAAAACGTACAGAACTGAATGACTCGAGGTAATAGCCCAAGTGGTAGAGGAGGAGCGGGGATGAAGCGAACGATCGAAAATGAAGTCACGATTCGCGAATCGACGATAAAAGATGCCAAGCCGTTGATGCGGATCGATAAGCTGGTGTGGAATTCTCGCAACTCGCCGCAGATTCCGGTCTGGAAGTCGCGTACGCATTATCTGCGCAACTGCCCGCCGGAGAATCAATTGGTGGCCGAATGCGACGGAATCGCGGTGGGCTGCATCGGTTGGCGGCCGCCGACTCTGATGTTCAGCAACGCGCATGTGGCGGAGATCTATATCGCGGTCCATCCGGCCTACCAGGGGGTGGGCGTCGGTCGGAAGCTCATTGCGGCGATCAAGCTGCATACGATGCGTCGGGGCGTGAAAAAATTGCGCTTGCGCGTGCTGTCGACGAACGAGGACGCGATCCGTTTCTATCTGCGCTGCGGCTTTACGATCGAAGGCAAGCTGGAGCGGGAGTATCATATCGACGGAAAATTCGTCGACGACGTGTTGATGAGCTGCTGGCTTCTATAAACGGCAAAGAACACGCTTAAAAAAGCGGCCGCTTCGCGCCCCATTCTTCCGCTAGCATCCCGTAGACCGCATGATCCGCATAACCGTCGTCCAGCTTCTCCGCTTGACGCAGCACGCCTTCAAGCAGAAAGCCGAGTCGTTCGGGAATTCCCCGACTGCGCTTGTTGTTCGTCGCGCAGCGGATCTCGATCCGATGCAGGCCCAGTTCGATGAAAGCATAGTCGATCAGCGCCCGTGAGGCCAGCGACATCAAGCCCCGTCCTTCGAACGATTCGCCGAGCCAATAGCCGATCTGGGTCGAACGGCTGCGCCAGTTGATCTCGTGAAAGCCGATCACTCCCGCCAATCGCTCGCGTTCCCACAGCCCGGCGGTAACCGCGTCGTTGTCGGCATAAAGCCGGGCTGCATTGCCGATAAATTCCTCGGCATCTTCAAGCGCCCGCAATTGCTGCGTCCACGGCATCCAGGGGCCCAGCGTATGGCGGGAGCTTTCGATTAATTGAAGCAGTTCGCGGGCATGGCCGCTGCGCAGCGGTTTGAGCTGTACGGATTCTTTTAACGGAAGGCTGAACATAGAGAGGTCTCCTTTTCGCGGGGATGATGTTCCTTATGCTACTCCAACGCGTTCGGTGCGTCAAAACCGCCGAAGCGGTCTATTGCTTTGTCAACGCTAAAAGTGAGGTTACGCCCGTCTGAAACACACCTAAAGCGTGTGTGTTTCAGCCAAACATAATCCTCTGATTAAGAGTTGACAAAACATTATACCGATTAAAAGACATGCGTTTTTATTGAACGGCAAGACCGATTTGCGTTATATTGAAGTGTAGAGCAAGAGCAGAGGCCGAAAAGAGCAGACATAACGGTTAAAAACCGGTATATCCGGGCATAACGAAAGGTTGATCGATGTGGAGAACGCCAAGACCCCACCGAATTTTATTAAAAGTATCATCGAAGAAGATTTGAAGAACGGCAAAGTCAAAGAAATCGTGACCCGCTTCCCGCCGGAGCCGAACGGCTACATGCATATCGGGCACGTTCGCGCGATCTTTATCGACTTCGCGTTGGCTGACGAGTTCGGCGGACGCACCAACCTGCGTTTCGACGATACCAACCCGGTTAAGGAAGACGTGGAGTACGTGAACTCGATCAAGGAAGATATCAAGTGGCTCGGGTTTGAATGGGATAACCAGTATTACGCGTCGGATTATTTCGATGAAATGTATGAGCGCGCCGTGCTGTTGATCAACAAAGGACTGGCTTATGTCGACGATCAATCGGCCGATGAGATTCGCGAGAACCGCGGTACCTTGACCGAGCCGGGTAAAAACAGCCCGTACCGCGATCGTTCCGTGGAAGAAAACCTGGATCTGTTCACGCGAATGCGTAACGGCGAGTTCCAAAACGGAGAGCGCGTACTGCGCGCGAAGATCGATATGGCATCGCCGAACATCAACCTGCGAGATCCGGTTATCTATCGGATTTCGCATACGACGCACCACAACACGGGCGACAAATGGTGCATCTACCCGATGTACACGTTCGCGCACCCGCTCGAAGACGCGATCGAAGGCGTAACGCATTCCTTGTGTTCGCTCGAATTCGAAGATCAACGTCCGTTCTACGACTGGGTGGTCCGCGAATGCGAGATGGAAGCTCAGCCGCGTCAATACGAATTCGGCCGCCTGAACGTTTCGACGATGGTGACGAGCAAGCGCAAGCTGCGCAAGCTGGTTGAAGAAAACCTGGTTGACGGCTGGGACGATCCGCGCATGCCGACGATCTCGGGGATGCGCCGCCGCGGCTATACGCCGGAAGCGATCAAAGCATTCATCTATGAGACAGGCATTTCGCGCAGCCAAGGTCTGGTCGATATCCAAACGCTGGAGCATTTCGTACGCGAAGACCTGAAGCTCAAAGCGCCGCGCACGATGGCGATTCTGCGTCCGCTCAAAGTCGTCATCACCAACTATCCGGAAGGCGAAAGCGAACTGCTGCCGGCCGAAAACAACACCGAAAACGAAGAGATGGGTATCCGCCAAATTCCGTTTTCGCGTGAAATCTATATCGAGCAGGACGATTTCATGGAAGAGCCGGTCAGCAAGTATTTCCGTCTGTTCCCGGGCAACGAAGTTCGTCTGAAACATGCTTATTTCATCAAATGCCATGATTTCATCAAGGACGAGAACGGCAATGTCGTCGAAATCCACTGTACGTACGACGTGGAAACGAAAAGCGGCAGCGACTTCAACGCCCGCAAAGTCAAAGGCACGATCCATTGGGTCGACGCTTCCGCAGCGGTGCCGGCCGAGTTCCGTTTGTACGAGCCGCTGCTTGGCGAAGACGAGGAATCGGAAGAACTCTCGACGGACGAAACGAACGACGTGTCCGCGGACGAAGTGGATGATTTCCTGAAAAAAGTCAACAAAGACTCGCTGGAAATCGTACACGGATTCGTGGAGCCTCAGCTTCAAGACGCGAAGCCGCAAGACAAGTTCCAATTTTTCCGTCACGGTTACTTCAATGTTGATCCGAAGCTCTCCGAAGCGGGCAAGCCGGTGTTCGGCCGCATCGTGTCGATGAAGAGCTCGTTCAAACTGCCGAAGAAATAAGCCGAAGTTTTGGTGATACGTATCAAACGATAAATATCGGAACCAGCAACATCGTAACCGAACGCATCAAAAGGTCCCGTTCTCCGTACGCCGGAGAATCGGGACCTTTTTGTGCGCCGCATGTTCGGGAATTCTTTTTCGTTATCGTATCGTATTGCATTGCTCGAACTTGTCCGCCCTTATCTTTTGGACCCCGCAGAACCTGTGGAAGCCGCCGCCGGAGTCAGTTGACCGCTTCGGTACAGCGTATAGCCCATCGCGGCGAAGCCGACGGCTCCGATCACGGACAGTACCGTACCGCTCTGATACATCATCGGCGCGCCGAAGTTATCGAACATCCAGCCGCCGAGAATACCCGCCACGATGCCCGATACGCCGCTCCACGACAAGGTAAACAGGGCCTGTCCCGTTCCCCGGTACGCGGTCGGCACGAACATGCTGGTCATCAGCGTTCCCACGTAGAAATAGCCTGCGTACGTGATGCTGTGAAGCATCTGGATATAGACGATATGCATCGGATCGGTCACGGTCGACATGAGGTACCAACGAACGGCGAACAATGCGCTCACGACGGTCAGGCATACCATCATGAAGCCCAGTTTTTTGCGGAAAAAGCGGTCGAATAACAGGAAGAACAGCGCTTCGACAGCCGATGCGGAAAAGACGGCCCAGCCGACCATCTGACGCGATCCGCCGAGGTCGGTGATGTAGAGCGTCATGAACGTCCCGTTCATCGCATTCGGAATAGAGACCAGTACCCCCAGCAGCAGGAAGCTTGCGAAGGTGGGATTTGCCAATACTTTGCCGAACCCGCCAGGCGCGACGATGCTGGTCGCCGTCGGACGACGAAGCGACGGCAGCACGACCGCTACGAGCAGCGTTGCAGCAATGAGACCGGTGAATAACCAGGGTACGCCCGGCGACGTTCCTGCGCGATCGATCACGAAGCCTGCCGCCGCAGCCGTCAAAGCCCAGCCCAGTGAACCCCAAAGGCGGAATCCGCCGAATTTGCGATTCGTTCCGTCGATATAGCCGAGAATCATCGTGTTGCTTTGCGCGAAGACCGGACTTTGGAAAAAGTAAAAAGCGATCATCGCCAGATAGATCATGGCATACGACTGCACGTGAAAAACGAACTGCGACAGCACCAATGTGCCGGCCAGCATAAGAATGAGCATGCGCCGCGTATTTTCCATCCGGTCACCCAAATAGCCCCAGAACGGATTGGCGATCAGCGATACGAACGGCCCGATGGCCATCAACGTTCCGATCTCCAATTTGCTCATGCCCCCATCTTGCAAATAAAGGGGGAAGAAGCTGGCGAAGACTGCAATTGCACCGTAAAGGAAGAAATTGAAGGCTTTGAGCGGGAGGAAAGGCGAAGGGCCTGAAGGTTGATTTTGAGGTTGATTTGATTGTGGTTGCGACACGTCTGGCACGCTCCTTGCGGAAAATCGGTCTTGGTTCAAATAAGTAAGGGCTTTCATTTGATGTCAGGTTTAACGCGGGAACCAAGTCGGACGGCAGGGTCCCTAATCGACAATATAGTCCTTCCCAAGACAGATTACAACAAAATCATCTAAAGCGTTAATAGGAGAAAGGGAAATAACGTCGAAAAAGCCTGCTCTCACGGAGCTTCGGCAGTATCCCGTTCGCGAAATTGTCGGCTGTGCCGAAAATAAATCGCGCGAGGCTTGGTAGAAAGACGCCTATCGACCAGAACTGCTACCGTTTTGTCACATCATGCTATTCGAGCTGTTTCAAATTGCGGGTATAATTTAAGTGTAAGCGTACGCAACCCGAACATTTTAGAACAAGTAATGGGCGACCGGATTCTTTGATCCCGATCGGAATGACTCCGGACGCTTATTCCCATAAGGAGGCTCATGTCCATGACGAGTGCGACGATGGAGAAGGCGGTTACGATGGAGCGAGAAGAGAATCAATGGACGCATACCCGGTGGATGATGTATCAACTGTTAAGCGATTTTATTATTTATAGACCGAGCGTGCATCTGGTAATGAAATGGCGCGGGAAATTGCAACGGCTGGAATGGGAAAGCGAAGCTTTCGATCGGTTCAAAACGATCATTTCCGAACCCGACACGGCTTCGTTGGCAGCTTTTTGCCGAAACGAAACGTCGGAGTACGATCGATTGATCGGGCAACGTCAGGCGGGGATCCCGCTGCGGGAATCTTTCTACGCGGGATGCGAAGCGGAATTGGCGGCGATGCGCGTCAGCGCGGAATACGACCGGGCCGGCGTGATCCTTAACAAGACTTCCGGGGAAAAAGACGACGAGCTGAGCATGGAACTGGAATTCATGGCCGTGCTGTCCGAGCGCTTGACCGAGCAAGGCGTGCGTTCGCAAGGCGAATGCGAGCAGCTCGCGCGGATCCAATGGGGATTCGTCAAACGGCATCTGTTGAATTGGGCGCCCGCGTTTTGCGGCGAGCTGCGCAAGCATACGGACAGTCCGCTGTATTTGAGCTTGTGCGCGTTGATGGAAGAACTGATCGCTTCCGATTATGCCTGGTTAAGCGACCGGGTCAGCAAATAGATAGACGATTAAGCCGCGCGTTTTCTTCTTTCGGGAAGGAAGCGCGCGGCTTTTTTGTTTCGTTTGCTCGCCGCACGTCCAAATGAGGCATAGACCGGACCGCGTCGCTTGGCGAACAGGCGGACGATTCGACGAATCGGGGGCTAGGCGATCGAATCAAGCCGGCGCGCAGCAGGGCCAGAAAGCGAAGGAGGAAGCACGTATGGGATTGTATATCGGGCTGGATATCGGCACGACGAGCACCAAAGCTTTTGTATACGACGAAAAAGGAAAGATTCGCGGAGGTTCGCAATCCGCGTACACGCTGCTCGTTCCCGAAGCCGGGCGGGCGGAGCAGCGGCCGGACGAACTGCTGGATGCGGTGATCGACGCGATTCGCGAAGCGATGACGGACGCGAATGCCCGTGCGGACGATATATCGGCGGTCGGAATCAGCGCGGCGATGCACAGCCTGATGGCCGTGGACCGTGACGGACATCCGCTGACGCCGCTGATTACCTGGGCGGACAATCGCAGTATCGGACAGGTGAACGCTTTGCGGAAAGGCCGCGAAGCCGGAAAATTGTACCGCGCCACGGGCACGCCGATCCATCCGATGTCTCCGCTGACCAAATTGCTGTGGTTTGCCGACCGCGAGCCGGAACTGTTCAAGCGAGCCGCCAAATTCGTGTCGTTCAAAGAATATTTGCTGCACCGGCTGTTCGGCCGGTACGCGCTCGATCTTTCGCTTGCTTCGGCAACCGGCATGCTTGATCTGCATACGCTGAAATGGAACGAGTCGGCGCTAAGTATGACCGGGTTGTCGCCGGATCGATTGGGCGAGATCGTGCCGATCACCGAGCGCTTGAGCGGCATGGACCGCAAGCTGGCCGATCGGATGGGCCTGCATCCCGACACGCCGTGGATCGCAGGCGCAAGCGACGGCGCATTGGCGAATGTCGGCGTAGGCGCGCTGGGCAAAGGCGAAACCGCCGTGACGATCGGCACGAGCGGCGCGGTTCGCTCGTTCGCGGACCGTCCGTCGACGGACCCGAACGGCCGGACCTTCTGCTACGCGTTCGAACAGGATCGCTGGCTAGTCGGCGGGCCGACGAACAACGGCGGCATCGCGCTGCGCTGGTATTTGGAAAAGTTCGTGATTGACGAAGAAGAAGGCGAAAGCGGCGACCTGAAAGAAAAGCAGGCGCTTGACCGGATCGTCAAGCTGGCGGACTCCGTGCCTCCGGGCTCCGAAGGGCTGCTGTTTTTGCCGTACTTGAGCGGCGAACGCGCGCCGTATTGGAACGCGGATGCGCGCGGCGCTTATTTCGGAGCGACGCTGCATCACGGGCGGGCGCATTTCGGCCGGGCCACGATGGAAGGCGTATTGTTTGCCGTGCGAACGGTATACGACGCGCTGACGGAACTTGGCGGAGAGCGCCGGACTTTGCTGGCTTCGGGCGGTTTCGCCAAAAGCGATATTTGGACGCAGATGCTGGCGGATCTGTCGGGGACCCAGGTGGTGGTTCCCGATACGTACGAAGCTTCCGCGTTCGGCGCGGCAGCCGTCGCCATGAAAGCGAACGGGGCGATCGGCGATTATGCCGACTTGAAAAATGAAATCCATATCCTGCGCACGCATGAGCCGGACTCCGGCCGCTTCAAAACGTACGAACAGTATTATTCGCTGTTCAAACGCGTTTACGAGCAATTGGAACCGGTATTCCCGGAGATTGCGGAGCTTCAGCGGGGAACGGGCGTGAACGAGGAGGAAGAAAGCGAGAACGGTCATGCCAAAGCGGAGCGGCACGGTTAGTTGGGCGCGGGAAAGCTGCTGCTTTTAAACATGCTCGACGTAGGAGGTCCGATGGGGCGCCGGTTCATCAGCATGGATCGGAGCGGATCGGAGCGGTTATGACGCAGAGGTATGGCTGGAGCGGCGCTTGGAGCGGCAAGGTTAATACGTTAAGATCAGATCGATCTGGTTGGATCGTTGCGATTGATGAGCGTTCAAAAAACAGGGAAGCATTCGAAAACCGTTCTCTAGCGTGTGCGGAGATTCTAACGGATTGAGGCGACGCTTAGAGGGGATTTGGAGCGGTTTGAGATTTTTAACGGATCGAGGAGACGCTTAGAGCAGAAATCGGCTTGTTTTTTGCGGAAAAAGCGGGGGAATCAGCGTCTAACGGCAATACGATCCGTTAAAATCGCGGAGAGGGTTGATTTGGGCTTGTAAAGGACATAGGATCCGTTAGCCGAGCCGAGCCGAGCCGAGCCGAGCCGAGCCGAGCCGAGCCGAGCCGAGCCGAGCCGAGCCGAGCCGAGCCGCTCATAAGCATTCGCTTCCGCGCAAAAAGCCGCGTTCCCAAGGGAACGCGGCTTTTTGTCGATGTTTGTATTGTCTTTAAGGATGCAACCGTTCAACAAACGCGAGTCGAAGTCCTATCCCTGCTTTTCGTGATAAGGACCCGATCACACTCGTTCGTTAATCCAGCGGCGTCTCCAGCTTTTCCAGTTCCGCGCGTCTGGCGCGGGACTTGCTGCTGATTTTCATCAGGAACTCGTACACGACAGGCACGATGACCAGCGTCAACAGCGTCGAGCTGATCAGGCCGCCGATTACGGTGATCCCGAGGCCTTTGGAAATGATCCCGGCTCCGCCTTCCCAGCCTGCAACAAGCGGAATCAAGGCTCCGATCGTTGCTAGAGCGGTCATCAGGATCGGACGCAGACGGGTCGATCCGGCTTCGAGCAGCGCTTCGCGCGTCGAGAGGCCTTCGCGTTCCTTATGAATTACGCGGTCGATCAGGACGATCGCGTTGGTGACGACGATCCCGATCAGCATCAGTACGCCCATCAGTGCCGATACGCTGAGCGATTCTCCGCCGATCAACAGACCGATCAATGCGCCGATGACGATGAACGGCAGCGAGAACAGAATCGCGAACGGTGCCAGACCGCCGCCGAAGGTGACGACGAGCACGAAATACACGATCGCGATCGCGGCCAGCATAGCGAGGCCGAGCTGCGAGAAGGTATCATTGATCTGCTCGGTAACGCCGCCGAATTCGACGGTGATGCCGTCTGGCAGATCCAGATCGTTAATCTTGTTCTCCAAAGCGGTCGAAGCGCCGCCGACGTCGGAGGAAACGATATTGGCCGACAATTGAGCGACCGTCTTGCCGTCCGAGCGGCTGATCGTGTCCGGTGCAAGGCCTTCTTGAACTTCGACGACGTCGCTGATCGGAACTTGAATGCCGAGCGGCGAAGTCAGTTCGGTGTCTTCGATCTCCGAGAGTGTGGAGTATGTTTTGCTCTCAGTCTCGATGTAGACGTTATGACTTTGCCCGTCCAGATCGACTTCTGTCAATACCGGACGCTGCGTGACCGGAGCGAGCGCCATCGCGATCTGTCCGGCAGTCAGTCCGTATGAACTCAGTTTCTGTTGGTCGGCTACCAGCGTGTATTGGTTATAGCCCTCCTCCAGATTGCTTTCGGCTTCTTCGAAGTTCGAATCCGCCTGAATCAGCTTCAATACTTCGTCGGCTACCGGCTTGAGATCATCCGTGCTGTCGCCGTAGATGCTGACGCTCAGCTGGCTGCCGCCCAGGCCGCCGCCGATATCCATCTGGCTCCATTCGCCGTCCGGAACGCGTTCTTCCAGGCCGGCCAGAAGGTTTTCTTTAACCGTATCGAAATCAGCGGTGTCGCTTTCGAACTCCGTATAGAACAGGGCGGAGTTCGACGAGCCGAAGCCCAGCGGATTCGATCCGCCGATCGAATATTGCATATTGGTCAGATTCGGCTGCTCGCGGACGAATTCTTCGGCGTCCAGCATCCGCTGCTGCGCCTGTTCGTCCGTCGCGCCCGCTTCCGGCGAATACGTGAACGTGAATGTCTTGTCTTCTTGTTCCGGCAGGAAGCTGGTGCCGACATACGGCAGGGTGAACAAGCTGCCGACAAGCAGCACAACCGCGATCAGGAACGTGATCAGCTTATGAGACAGCGACCATTCCAGAATGCGCTTGTAGCCTTCGGACATGCGGCTCGGCTTGTCGTGCGAAACTTTTTTCTTGATGCCGCCGCGGAACAGCGTGTGGGCCAACATCGGCACAAGCGTGATCGCGATCAACAGCGATGCGAGCAGCGCGAACACCATGGTCAGGGCAAAAGGCATGAACAGTTCGCCGACCATGCCGCTGACGAAAGCAAGCGGAACGAATACGGCCAGTGTGACGATGGTCGAGGACATGATCGGCAAGAACATCTCGCGCGTCGCGGCGCTGATCAATTGACGTCCGCGCAGCTTCTCGCTGCTTAACGTCATGCGTCGGTAGATGTTCTCGATGACGACGATCGAGTCGTCGACGACCCGGCCGATCGCGACGGTCATGGCGCCGAGGGTCATCATGTTCAAGGTGACGTCCATCTGCTTGAGCAGCAGAACGGCAATCAACAGCGACAGCGGAATCGACAGGATCGAGATGATCGTCGAGCGGATGTCGCGCAGGAAGATCAGAATGATCAATACGGCGAACAACGCGCCGAAGATTGCTTTTTCCAACATAGTGCGAACGGAATCTTCGATCGGCTTGCCCTGGTCGAGCATGACGGTCAGGTTCAAGCCGGAATATTGGCTCTCCAGGTCCGCGATACGGTCTTTGACCGCATTGACGACGTCAACCGTATTGGCATCGTTGGTCTTGACGATCTGAATGCCGATCGATTCCAGACCGTTGGTACGGGAGACGGACTCGGAGCTGCCCACGACTTCGAGCGTCGCGATATCGCTCAGCTTGACGGTAGGCAGTCCGTTTGCTGCCGCTGCGGCAGCCGCGCCTTGCTGGGCCTCGCCTTCTTGCGCGGCGTCAACGCCTGCGCCTTGCTGGGCCTCGCCTTCTTGAGCGGCGGCCGCGCCTGCGCCCTGCTGCGCTTCACCTTCCTGCGCGGCGTCGACGCCTGCCGCGTCCTGACCGCCCGCGCCTTGCCCGGCGCTTGGCGAGCCGGAAGCGGCCCCGCTGCTTTCGGTTCCGCCAGCCTGCGGCTGCTCGGGAACAACCGGAATTTCCAGCGCCTTCAGATCGTCCAGCGTCGTGACGTTGCCGTCAACGACAACCGCCGATTGCGTGTCGTCCAGCGTAAACAATCCCAGCGGGGCGCGAAGAGACGAAGCGTCAACGATATTTTGTACCGTTTCCCGCGTCAGACCCATTTCGGCCATTTTGGCGTCATCGAAAGTCAGCTGCACTTCGCGTACGTACTGGCCGGAGAGCTGAACCGAGGCGATGCCTTCGATCTTCTCAAGCTCCGGCAGCACCTGTTCCTGCGCGATCCGGGACAGTTCTTCCAGATCGTCCGCACCGGTCTCGGCTGATGCGCTCAGCGAGATGACCGGGAAGGAATTCAGGCTGAAGCGGGTGATTTGCGGACGCTCCACGCCTTCGGGCAGCGTGATTTGGTTCAGCCCTTCGCGAATCTGCGCCGTCGCTTCGTCCAGATTGGCGCCGAAGTTCAACTCGACGGCGAGGGAAGCCACGTTTTCCATCGACGAGGAGGTGACGTTCTGCACGCCGTTCACGTTGCGCAGCATTTGTTCCAGCGGTATGGTCACTTCGTTCATGACCGTCTCCGGCGCGGCGCCTGGATCGACCGCCGTAATGCTCAGGAACGGGACATTGATGTCGGGGATGGTTTCCTGCTTCATGGTGAGTCCGCTGTAAATGCCGGCTGCCGTGATGACAATCGTCAAGAACCAGACCGCAAGCTTGTTTCGCAGGGAAAAGCCGATGATACTTTTCATAAAAAGATTCTCCACTCCTCTTAGATGGACTGCACCCGTTGTCGGGCGTCATTTTCGGGGACGTGCCTATGGTTTCGACGACGGGGATTCATGCGCGGACAATTCGTCCAAACGATAAGAAATAAGCGGACCGAGCTGTTCCAGCGCGCCGTGCAGGACATGGACTTCTTTCAAATTGGCGAACATGCCTTTCACGACGGCTCGTCTCGGCGAGTTCGCAGCAAGTTCTTCTTCCAGCACATCCAGCGTCTCCAGGACTTCTTCGCGCTCGGCGCGCAGCAGGGGACTCCAAGCAAGCGTGTCCCGCATTTGGCGGATCAAGATAAACGGACGTCTGGCCGCGCCCGATTCTTCCGGCGCTTCCTTGACCCACTCTGCCCACAGCGACGAGGGAATCAGCGGTTCCGGCTGCTGCCCAAGCAAGCGCTCCGCGGCCGCATCCACCATGGATTCCAGATGGCGGAGCGCTTCGGGAATCGGAATCTCCGGCATGCCCCAATCGTCGGCGAGCTGAAGGTACGAGAAAGTCAATCCGCTGATCACGATAGACAGGTCGCCCGAGTATCGGTCAATCTCCGGTCCATAGATCCCGATCAGACTGCGACGGATCAAAAGAAAGGCTTGAGTAAGAAGCGGATGCCGTACTGGAGCGCATGCGCCTTCTTCTTGCTTTTTCCTTAACTGATCGCCGATCCCGCTAAATTCCTGCTCCCGGATCTGCATCAGCATGAAGGATTTGAATTCGATCAACGAATGCAGAAGCACTTCGATCTGAGCGAGAAAAGTTTCCCGGGCGGAGCGGTTTTCCGCGGCCGCGGCTTCCAGCTTCTCTTGCAGCGTGCCGAGCGCGTATTCGTGGATGGAGCGGATCAGTTCTTCTTTGGAGCGAAAATGCTGGTACAGCGTCCCCTTGGAAAAACCGCAGCGTTCCGCGATGTCCTGCATGGATGTCGCCTTGATTCCGCGCTCCGAGAACAGGGCGAGGGCCACGGCGAAAATCGTATGTTTGCGCTCTGCGGATTTGTCTGCCAAAACGTCATGCGCCTCCTTGTTTGACTTCTCGGTTCTATGAACGACTGTCGAGTCAGGGAATAGTATAAACGAAAAAAACAGCCGTCTCAACTTTGCCGGAAAACCGGGGTCGGGAACGGCTGTTTTCGATTGCGAAATCTGTTTTACGAGATCAATTTGAGTCCGACCGCCGCGGCCAAGATCATGGCAATGAACAGTAGGCGCTTGGCTTCTTTGGCTTCGCCGTACATGAACATGCCGACGAGCGCGCCGCCTACCGTGCCGATGCCGGTCCAGATCGCATAGGCCGTACCCATCGGAATATGCTGCATGGCGTAAGTGAGCAGCGAGAAGCTGCCCGCGAAGGCGGCAATCAACAGGGCAAAAGCGGGAACGCCTTTGCGCAAAGAAACCTGCTTGAGTCCGATAACGCCGAATACTTCGCAGCATCCGGCCAAAACGAGAGCGATCCACGGCATATCAGATCGCCTCCTTTTTGCTGACGAGGCCTGGAGCGGCTTCATCCTTCGGAGAATCGGTGACAAGCTTCAGGCCGACGACGCCGGATAACAGAAGCAGGATGAGCAGCGTCTTGGCAATGCTGAACGGCTCGCCGAACAGCAGCGTCTCGGCAACGACCGTTCCGGCCGTGCCGAGTCCCGTGAATACTGCATACACGCTGCCGATCGGCAGCACTTTCGAAGCGTTGATCATCAGCCAGAAGCTTGCCGCGATCCCGATCACGGTCAGGAGCCACTCCCAAATATTCGAGGAGTGCTTGAGGCCCGATACCCAGGCGACCTCGAACACTCCTCCGATCAATACATACAACCACCCGCGATTCGCAAGGCTCATGGTATTCACTCTCCTTAAAAAATCAGTTACTCCGCGATAAGCACGCCCCGGCAATACACCGGCCAGATTGCCTCCAGACGCCTTGCCGCTTTTGCCCGGGTCGTATAAATAGCTTCAGCCATCACGCCGTCCAGCACCGTCAGATAAGCCAACGCCGCTTCCTGCGCACATTCCGGGCGCAAGCGTTCGGAATGAACAGGCTGCTCCAGCAGACGAATCAATCCAAGTTCGGCCTGGGCGAAAAACGGATTGACGAGCGCCATCACCTGGTCGTGCAAAGCGCTTGGCGGGAAATAACACATCCGCAGCAAAAACCGCGTCTCCGCATCCGATTCGTGATCGTCCATCAGCCGCTCGACCAACTCGCGCAGCGTCTCTTCGAATGGCCGTTCCGTATCTTGCAAGATATGCCTAAGCAGCATGTATTGCTTGCGGCGCAGCGTTCGTTTGAACACGCACAAGAACAAATCTTCTTTGCTGCGAAAATGGGCATAGATCGAGGGCTTGCGTATCCCGACTGCATCCGCGATCCGGCCCAATGAAGCTCCTTCGAACCCTTCGCTGGCAAAAAGTTGCAGCGCGACATCTTCGATAGCCGGTTTGCGAGTCATGCAGAAGCCCTCCTTTTCCCGTCAAAACAGTATCAAAATCGAACGAACTAACGGTCGTTAGGTTGTAATTTAGCACGGCGGATTCGGAATGTCAACGGGGAGGGTAAAGGGAGTTGACAAGGACGCGAATGATGTTCGAAAAAGGATTCGCCCAACCGAAGAATGAAACCGAACCGGGTTCGGCACGTAGTGACCTGAACGAAGAAATACCCCTATACCCGAGAGGAGCATGCGAAGTGAGACGCGGATTACTTGTATTTATGCTTGCCGTGCTTCTGTTCGTCTTTTATTATTTCGGCGTCGATTTGTTCGGAACGACCGCGGCTGCCGTGATGAGTATTTTCTCCACCCTGACCGTCGTCTCGATTGCTTTCGTGATTTTCATGGACAACCGCAATCCTTCCAGTACGCTATCCTGGATTCTGGTATTGGGGCTGCTTCCGGTCGTGGGACTGATTTTCTATTTCCTGTTCGGACAGAATTATTTCCGCCGCCGCAAGTACGACAAGAAAGCGGAGTGGGATCGTCGCATTTACAAGTGGAGCGAAAAGGATACGCTGGCGGGGATGGAGAATACGGCGCATTTTACCGAGGAACAGCAGCGGATTCTGCGCCTGTCGCGCCGCTTGTCGCTGATGCCCGTCTCTTATTCCAGCCAAACGGCGGTGCTCACCAACGGCGGAAGCACCTTTTCGGAATTGTTGGAGGCTCTGCGCGCGGCGAAGCATCATATCCATATGGAGTATTACATTTATCGGGCAGACGATATCGGCACGCAGATTCAACGGCTGTTGATCGAAAAAGCGAAGGCGGGCGTTGAGGTTCGGTTCATGGTCGATGCGGTCGGCAGCATTCAGCTTCCGCGCAAGTTTTTGGACGAGATGCGGGAAGCGGGAGTGAAAGTGGCGTTATTCGGCGCGACGAAGTTTTTGCTGGCCACGAGCCGGGTCAACTACCGTAACCATCGCAAGATCGTGGTCATCGATAAAAAGATCGGCTTTATCGGCGGACTCAACGTGGGCGACGAATACCTCAGCCGCAGCAAAACGTACGGTTTCTGGCGCGACACGCACATGCGGATCGAAGGCGAGGCGGTCAGCACCTTGCAGCGGATCTTCTTGCGGGACTGGCGGCATATGACGAACGAACAGCCGACGGGACCGGGGTATTTTCAGTCTAAAGGCAAACCGAACCCGGAATTGGGCGCCGTGCAGATCATCGCCAGCGGACCGGATAACGACCGCCGCGCATTGAAGCATATCTTCTTCTCCATGATTACGACCGCAAAAAAGTCGGTCTGGATCGCGACGCCGTATTTTATTCCCGACGAAGACATCCTTACCGCGCTGCGAACCGCCGCTTTATCCGGGCTGGACGTACGCTTGCTCTTCCCGGCCAAACCGGATAAAAAGCTGCCTTTCTGGGCGTCGCACTCGTATTTCCCGATCCTGCTGGACGCGGGCGTCAAGATTTACGAATACGAAAAAGGCTTCCTGCATTCCAAACTGCTGATCGTGGACGGAGAAACGGCCAGCATCGGCACGGCCAATATGGACATGCGCAGCTTCCACCTGAACTTCGAGGTCAACGCGCTGCTTATGAACAACGCCAGCGTGGAGCGCATCGCCGCCGATTTCGAACGCGACCTCCTTAATACAACCATGATCGACCCCGCCAAATTCGGCAGCAAACGCATGGCCGTCCGCTTCATGGAATCAGCAGCCCGCTTACTGTCCCCTCTGTTATAAAAGTAATTTAAGACACACACTATCTTTAGGGCCGTAATCGGCCCTTTTTCCCATCTCCTAAAATCTTGTTTGTGAGACGAAGCTTGCTATGTTAGGCTAAAGGAGATTATTTGAATCGCAAGCCAACCGATTTTACAAAATACATCATTCACAAAACGAGCCGTTAGGCCGGTTATTGGGTAATTAAAAATAATGTGAGAAGTCTAATCACGAAAGGTGAATGGAATGGCGCAAAAGGAAAATCGAAAAACTGCGGTGATCGTAGGAGCAGGACCCGGAGGATTGGCGGCAGCCATGCTGCTCGGCGCGAAGGGATACGAAGTGGACGTGTATGAAAAGCAAGAGGTTCCGGGAGGACGTTCGGGCCGCATCAAGCTGGGAGCGTACACCTTCGATCGGGGCGCAACGTTCGTCATGATGCCGCAACTGCTGGAAGAACTGTTCGAGCAAGCCGGGCGCTCGGTGCATGATTATGTCGAGTTGCACAAGCTGGACCCGTTGTACGGATTGTATTTTGATCGCGGACGTACGGTGTTGATGCCTTCAAGCGACAACGAAGAGACCGCAAAACGTATCCAAGCTCTTTTTCCTGGAGAAGAGGCCGGATTTTACCGTTTTATGACCGACGAGTCAGTGAAGTATGAACATGTGGAACCCTTGCTGCGTCGGCCTTTTGGCGGCTTCGGCGATTATATGAAAAGCGATGCGATCAAAGCTCTTCCCCACCTCAAAGTTACGGATACCGTGTATGGTCAACTTTCGCGTTACTTCAACGATGAACGGCTCAAATACGCGTTCACTTTCCAGTCCAAGTACCTGGGCATGTCCGCGTGGAACTGCCCGGGAACGTTTACGATTCTGTCCTACATGGAACATCGTTACGGACTGGTGCATCCGAAAGGCGGAGTCGCTGCGCTGTGGGACGCCATGGTCAAAGTCGCCGAGGAGCACGGCGTGAGATTCCATATGGGCAGCCCGATTGAACGAATCCTGACGCAAAAAGGCCGCGCCACGGGCGTTCGGTTAACAGGCGGAGAGACTCGGGAAGCGGATCATGTGGTGATCGGAGCGGACTTTGCTTCGGCGATGAACGGCTTGTTCGAACCCGGCGTGCTGAAAAAATATACGCCGAAAAAGCTGGAAGCCAAAAAATATTCCTGCTCGACCGCGATGTTGTATCTGGGCATCGACGGGGAAGTGGATCTGCCGCACCATTCGATTCATTTTGCCGACGATTACGAGAAAAACGTCAAAGAGATCACGGAAAGCCTGACGCTGTCGGAAGATCCGTCCATCTACGTGCATAATCCGTCCAGACTCGATCCGACGCTTGCGCCGGAAGGGAAGTCGTCGCTGTACGTGCTGCTGCCCGTTCCGAATTTGAAAGGCGACGCCGATTGGATTGGACGGCGCGAAGAGCTCAAAGAGCAGATGCTGCAACGTCTCGAACAGATCGAGCAGCTCCGAGACATTCGAGGCCGTATCGAGGAGGAAGCCTTTTTCACGCCGCAGGATTGGCAGGATTCGCTGGACGTCTACCGGGGCGCCACGTTCAACCTGTCGCATAATCTCGGACAGATGATGGCATTCCGGCCGCACAACGAATTCGAAGAAATCGAGCGGGTTTGGCTGGTGGGCGGCGGAACGCATCCGGGCAGCGGCCTGCCGACGATCTTCGAGTCGGCGCGGATCAGCGTGGATTTGATCGAGAAGGCCGACGGCAAAACGCGCAAAAGCCTGGCTCCGCAAGTTATGGGCACAGCAGGAGCAGCCAAGTGAGCCGCGGTCCGAAAGTCGCCATCGTCGGCGGCGGCATCGGGGGACTGACGGCTGCCCTGCTGCTCAGCAAGCAGGGGGCCGAAGTGACGCTGCTCGAAGCACGGGATCGCCTCGGCGGGCGGATCGCGTTCGAGCGCGACGAAGGCGATGTTCGCCGAATCGACCAAGGCCCGACCATTGTGCTGCTGCCGGAAATGCTGCTGTCGATTTTGGAAGAAGGCGGGGTCGAGCGGGAACGCATCAAGCTGATCGAGTCCGACCCGCTGTACCGGATTCATTTCTCGGACGGACAGGTCATGACCAAGCGCAGACATCCCGAGCATCAGGCCAAAGAAATCGATCGCTTGTTTCCCGGAGAGTCGGAAGCGTACATGCGGTACATGAACCGCACGCGCGAATTGTACCCCGACGCGCAAAAGGCGGTGCTGGAACGGACCTTTCCGCGCAAGCGGGACTTTTTTACCCCGCGCCAGATCCGGATGCTCGGTCAGCTTCAAGCCCATCGAAGCGTCAGGGGAGCTGCCGCCCGATACTTCCGAAGCGATAACCTGATCGATGCCTATTCGCTTCAGTCTCTGTATATCGGGGGACAACCTACCGGAACGCCGGGGGTATACTCGATTCTGCCGTACGCGGAGCATGAATTCGGCATTTGGATGATCGAAGGCGGTTATGCCCGTCTTCCGGTCATTTTGGAGGAAGAGCTTCATTCGCGCGGCGTCGAGATCCGACTGAATACGCGCGTCGAGCGTTTAGAGGTTGAAAAGGGACGTTGCACGGGTATTGTAGTGGGTGGCGTACGTGAAGAATATGATGCCGTGCTGTTCAACGGGGACTTCCCGGGCATCTTGCCGCTGCTTGAAGGGCATCCGGAAGCTACCCGGCGGAAAAAGCCGTATCAACCTTCTTCCGGGTGCGTGCTTGTCTTTATGGGGGTATCCAAGCGGTGGGAAGATGCGGCGGCGCATCAATTTTTCCTGCCGGACAGTCTGAGCGACAGTTTGCAAGCCGTTTTCGAACGAGGCATGATTCCGGCGAATCCGTCTTTTTACGTATTCAATCCGGTCGTGCTCGACCCCGATGCCGCGCCGGAAGGCGAAAGCGTACTGTACTTCTTGATTCCCGCTCCCGACGCTTCGCGCATCGCCTGGTCCAAAGAAGGCCGGCGGCTGGCGCGCAAGGTGCTTCGGGCTGCCGAGGAACGAGGGTTTTCGGGGTTGCGCGAATCGATCAAGTGGATCAAGCTGCGCACGCCCGAGGACTCGAAAGCGGACGGCAACTATGTCGGAGGCAGTTTCGGCATTGCCCCGATCCTTGCGCAGTCCGGTCCGTATCGACCGCAGCCGAAACCTTTTAAAACGATTGACGGACTTTATGCGGCGGGGGCTTCCGTGCATCCGGGCGGCGGAGTGCCGATCGTGATGCAGGGAGCGAGAATGGCCGTAAATCAGCTTTTGGAGGAGTGGAATCCATGAACGAACAAATTATGCAGCAATGTGAAGAAACGATGCGACGGGGATCGTCTTCGTTTTACCACGCCTTCCGCGATTTGCCTGAACGCAGGCGGCATGCCGTCTACGTGATCTATGCGTTTTGCCGGCTGATCGACGATAGCGTGGATGAACCGGAGACGTCGCCGTTTACGATCCATGAATTGAGAGAACGGTTTTTGAATTTGGAACAGGCAGAGGGACATTTTATCTGGCCTGCGCTGCGTTGGTTGTTCACCAGCTTCCCGAACCTCGGTCGACAGCCGTTTTTGAATCAAATGGACGGTCAGCTCTCCGACTTCACGCTGCTGCGTTACGAGACGATGGATCAGCTGGAACACTATTGCTATCTGGTGGCCGGAACGGTGGGCGAGATGCTGCTGCCGGTACTGCGAGACGATCTGCATGCAGAGGCGGCGGAAGCCGGAATTGCTTTGGGTAAAGGCATGCAAATCGTCAATATCATTCGCGATGTGGGAGAAGACTTGCGCCGGGGACGGCGTTACATTCCGGCGGAGCTGATGCGTCGTCACGGATATACGGACGAGGATCTGGACAACGGAGTGATCGATGCGCGCTTTGTCGCCATGATCGACGAACTGCACGGCCAGGCGGCGAAGTGGTTCGCGAAAGGGTTGTCCAACCTGGAGACGTATCCGAAGCGCAGCGGATTGGCGGTCGCCTTGGCCGCGGCGTTCTACGGCGCGATCTTCGATCAGGTGCGCCGCAACGGATATGACGTGTTCAATCGCCGCGCGATCGTGCCGGACGAGGAAAAAGGCATGCTGCTTATGAACGTGCTGACCGCTTTCGGCGCGATTGACGGGGCGGCGGATAGCGCAGCGGTATCGTGATCGGCGATTTGGGGGAATATGCGGCGACAGAAAAGATAAGCATGCTTGATCGAACCGTCCGTATTTCGGGTATCGTGTTTTATTTCTGGATGTCGATCGGTCTGACTCTGATGTTGACGTTCGGCGTGCCGAATACGCTTGGTTTTTCGAATGCGTTGTTTCTGGTTTTTTATGCCGCGTATGCGTTCGTGCTGCTTCGTTTGGCGATGGAGCCGACGGCAGCCGAGGCTCGACGGCCGGGACGCCCTTTATTGCGCCTGACGCTGGGCGCAGTCGGAATATGGCTGGGCGGTATGGGAATCGAGTGGAGCGGCGTGCATACGGGTTGGCCGTTCGGAGGGTATCATTATTCGTGGATTCTGGGTCCGCATCTGTTCGGCGTGCCGATCACGTTAGGTTTGGCTTGGATTGCGGTGATCGGCAGCTCGGCCTTGATTGCGGGACCGGGAAGACCGACACTGCCGGGACGATTATGGAAAGCCGTGCAGATCGGGACCTGGACGGTGTTGATCGATTTTGTGCTCGATCCCGCCGCCGCGTCGCGCGGTTTCTGGCACTGGAGCGGGGAAGGCGGCTTTTACGGGATTCCGTGGAGCAACTTCGCCGCCTGGTTCGTGGTAGGGGCAATTTTGTCTTTGCTTCTGCCGCAACGGATTCCGAGCCGCCGGACGTTGCTGCTCGGTTTAAGACTTTATCAATTTATTTTGCTGATGTTCGGCCTGATCGCTTTGCAAGACGGGCTGTACGGTCCCGTCTGGATTGCCGCGGCCGGCATCGTGCTTTCGGAGGCCCAAGTTCGTTATGATATCCGCAGAGCAAGCTCCGGCGTTTCGCGCGCTGTTTGATTTTTATAATCGTCGTTACCTGCTGCCTCGCGCCTTTCGTTCCGTGGGATTATACGGAACGCTGGACGCCGGGATTGAACGGGAACGTCCTGTTTTGTACATAGCCAATCATAGCTCATGGTGGGACGGTCTGCTGCTGTATCATCTGTGGCGTCGCAGCGGCGAACACAATCACTATGTCATGATGGATGAAGCGCAGTTGTCGGAATACCGTTTTTTTCGCAAACTGGGTGCTTATTCGGTGGATAAAAGCGCTGCCGGGGCAAGCCGCGCTTCGCTTCGATACACCGAGCGGCTGCTGGGCGAAGGGGCGAGAGTATGGCTTTTTCCGCAAGGGGATATTCGTCACTTGGAGAGCCGTCCGCTGGAATTGCAGCGGGGAGCCGCCCATTTGCTCAGACGGGTACCGCATACGGCAGTCGTGCCGGTGACGTTCTATTATACGTCGGGCCTGCATTCCAAGCCGGAAGTGTCGCTGGTGGTCGGGCAACCGCTGATTCAAGATTGGGCGGCGTCGGACGGCGCGGCGACGACGCTGTTGTTGCACAGTCGGCTGACGGAGCAGCTTGACCGCCACCGCGGTTATGCGATTGCTGCGGTAAACGACCCGTCGCAGGCCAAGCTGCCCGACCGCGAGCTGCTGCGTACCGGCTTGTCCGTTAACGAAAAATATGACCGTTTGCGCAAAAAAAGGAGGCCCGCGCATTGACTCTCACCTGGATTCTGACTGTCGTTTGCGCACTGCTGATCGCTCAACTGATTTTCGTGCTGCTCAATGCGAAGGCGCTGCCGGTTCCCGGCCGCCGCACCAAGCCGATTGAAGGCCGTCCGCTGGTCTCGGTACTGATTCCCGCGCGCGACGAAGAACGCAATATCGAAGACTGCCTGCGCCGTGTATTGGCTTCCGACGACTCGGAATTCCGGCTTGAAGTGATCGTGTACGATGACGATTCGAGCGACGACACGGGCGGGATCGTGCGCCGGATCGCGATGGAAGATTCGCGCGTCGGGTTGATGCAAGGCGGCGAACTGCCTTCCGGCTGGAAAGGCAAATGTTACGCCTGCCATAACTTGGCGGAACGCGCTTCGGGGAGCTGGTATCTGATGCTCGACGCCGACGTGAGGCTGGAACCGAAGGCGATTCGCGACACGCTGCGTTCGGGGCAGAAGAAAAAAGCCGGCTTGGTCACGGGGTTTCCCAAGCAGGTCACGGTGACGCCGCTGGAAAAGTTGGTCGTGCCGATGATGGAATTCGTCATCTTGTGCCACCTGCCGATCGCCATGGTGTCGCGCTCGCGCAGCGGCTTGTTTGCTGCCGCGCACGGCGCGTATATGCTGATTAAAAAGTCGGCTTACGAATCCGCGGGCGGCTATGAAGCGGTGAAGAACGAGATGGTCGACGATATGGCGATGGCGCGCGCGGTCAAGAAAGCCGGTTACAAAATGCTGCTGGCCGATATGAGCAAGCATGCCCATATGCGCATGTACCATAGCGGGCGCGAAGTGTGGAACGGTTTCAGCAAAAACCTCTTCTCGGGTCTGGGCAAAAATTACTTGCTGCTGTCGGGGTTGCTGATCTGGTACATCGGCTTATACCTGCTTCCTCCGGTTGCCTTGCTCATCGGATTGTTCTCGGGCAATATGCATCTGGCAGCTTTCAGCGGAGGCGCCATGCTGCTCGGCATGGCGATCAAAGCCGTATGCGACGCGCGCGGCGGCTTGACGGCCTGGCACGGCGTCTGGATCGCGGCGACGATTGCCTGCACGCTTGCGATTGCGCTATCGAGCGTGTTCGGCGGCTTGAGCGGTCAGGGGCATGAGTGGAAAGGGCGGCGTTACGGATGAATCGAACAAGAATGGAGGCATGTTCATGAGCCGCAAAGCGGTGATCGTCGGCGGAGGGCTGGGCGGATTGTCTTGCGCGATCGGCCTGGCCGTCGAAGGTTTTGACGTTACGCTGACGGAAAAGGAATCCATGCTCGGCGGCAAGCTGAAGCGCGTGGAGAAGTCCGGCTATCGCTTTGATCGAGGGCCGAGTACGATTACGATGCTGCATGCGTTTCGGCGTGTATTCGAGCGTGCGGGAAGACGGATGGATGATTATATCACGACGTATGAGTTGGAACCGCGCACGCGAAACGTCTTTTTTGACGGGACTACGGTAGATTTGAGCCGGGATGCTTCCTGGATGCGTGAGCAGATTTCTGCTTACAGCCCTGAAGATGCTGTGCGGTATCCGGCATTTTTACAGGAAGCACGGCGTATATACGGGTTGGCGGACGGCCGCTTTTTGAATCGACTGATGCTTTCCACCCGAGAGAAGATCGATCCGCTGCTGCTTCGGGATTTTCTCAAAGTTCGTCCGACCACGACATTGCGCGCTTTGCTGGCTCGTTATTTCAGTCATCCGTATACGTTGGCGATGTTCGGGCGTTATGCGACGTATGTAGGGGCTTCTCCGCTGCGCGCGCCTGCGATTTTTGCTATGCTGACGCATGTGGAAGCGGACTTGGGGATTCACGGCATTCGCGGAGGCACATACGGTCTGGTCGAAGGCATGGAGCGTCTGGCGAGAGAGTTGGGCGTCAAAATCCGGACCGATACGGAAGTGTTGTCGATCAAAGTTCGATCCGGGCGCGCCTACGGCGTGGAGACAACGGCAGGCGTCCTTGAAGCCGGCGAGATCGTATGCAACGGAGACTTGCTGACGACGGCTCGTTTGGTCCCGGATCGTCTGCGTCGCCGGAGCTCGTCCAGCCGCTTGGATACGTACGAGCCGTCTTTGTCCGGTTTCGTTTTGCTGGCCGGAGTGAAGCAGCGTTATGATTCTTTGCTGCATCATACGATGTTGTTTCCCGAAAAGCTGGAGAGCGAATTCGCGGACATTTTCGAGCGCAAGGTTGCGCCGGACGATCCGGCTCTGTACATTTGCAATAGCGGGTATTCGGAAACCGGCACGGCACCGGAGGGCGGAAGCTCTTTGTTCGTGCTCGCGAATGCGCCTTATTTGTCCGAATCCTGGGATTGGCAAAAGCAAAAGGAAACGTATGCGGACAAATTGGTTCGAATGTTGGAAAAGAGAGGGATCGGCGGTTTGGATACGGCAGAGGTATTGGAGCGTTATACGCCTGCCGACTTGCAGCGGGATACCTATGCGCATCGGGGAGCGATTTACGGCATTTCGTCCAACACGCTTCGCCAGACCTTTTTCCGTCCCGGTAATCGCGATCCTGACGTGTCCGGATTATGGTACGTCGGCGGCACGGCGCATCCCGGAGGCGGCACGCCGCTCGTGACGCTGTCGGGCCAACTTGTCGCCGAACGGATTGCAAGCACGAAGGCATGAATGTACGGAGCATGACAAAGTGCCCGCGCAAGAGTTGAGCAGGCCGGCATCGGCTTGTCATTATTAAGGAAGAAAAGAGGGGAGCGGCCATGACGAGAGAGGAAGGGATTTCCGGCCCGTCGACCGGAGATCGAAAAAGCGAGCATGTCCGCCTGTGCCTGGAGGAAGAGGTAGCCGGCGTCGGCGTAACCACGGGATTCGAGCGGTATGTTTTCCGTCATAATGCGCTGCCGGAGCTGAACTTTGACGATATCGATCTCTCCGCCGAATTTGTCGGACGCGCGTTGCAAGCCCCGCTGTTGATCAGCTCCATGACCGGGGGAAGCGCAGGCACGGGACGAATCAACGAGCGCTTGGCGGAAGCGGCGCAACTGCGCGGCTGGGCGATGGGATTAGGTTCGGTACGCGCGGCGGTGGAACGCGAGGATTTGGCGGAGACGTTTAAAGTCCGGCACAAAGCGCCGGATATTCCGGTCATCGCCAATCTGGGTGCCGTACAGCTGAACTACGGATTCGGTACGGACGAGTGCCGCCGCGCGGTAGAGATCGCGGAAGCCGACGCGCTGGTGCTGCATTTGAATAGCTTGCAAGAAGTCTTCCAACCGGAAGGGAATATGAATTTCGCGGATTTGCTGCCGAAGATCAAGCGCCTATGCCTGGAACTTGGCGTACCCGTCGGGATCAAAGAGGTCGGGTGGGGCATCGACGGAGAAACCGCCTTGCGCTTGGCGGAAGCCGGTATTGCATTCATCGACGCGGCAGGCGCAGGCGGCACCTCATGGAGCCAAGTGGAGAAATTTCGCAGCTCCGACCTGATGCGCCGCACGGCGGCCGAAGCCTTCGCGAGTTGGGGCACCGGCACCGCCGATTGCATCACCGAGATCCGCGCCGCACTGCCCGACCTCCCTTTGATCGGCAGCGGCGGCTTAAAAAACGGCGTCGATGCAGCCAAAGCCATCGCGCTCGGAGCGAACCTCGCAGGCGTCGGCCGCGCGCTCCTGGGCCCTGCCGTCGATTCCGTAGAACGCGCAGCCGCAGCCATGGAACAAACCGAATTCGAACTCCGCACCGTCATGTTCGGAATCGGCGCAGCCAATATAACCCAGCTTCGCGAAACGAAGCGATTGCTTCATAAGTAATTCTTGAGCACCTTTCAAGATATGCCGCAATAAATGAAGAATTAGTGCCTTATCAACACTAAAGGTACTAGAACTTGCCCTTCACCCTACAAAAAAATCCAACGTAACTGGAAGCGAGAAGACGAAGAGAGAAATTCAGTTCAAGACGCCTTTGAACTCGGAAAACTCCTTATTTAAATCCAATCCATTTTCCGAGTGAGACAGCGAATTGAACGAATTTTTCTCGCAGTCTTCTCGCTTCCCCCGCATACGTAACTTTTTCCACACCCCTAAGACCTTTTGCAAATTTGGTCTTTTTTTGCGCATGCCAGCTAGATTATTGTGGCAAATAATGTATGATTCTATATATAGAAAAATCCCGACTCTTTGGATAGAACCTTCCATTGCGTCGACTCCATCCCCGGTTCAACCCCATTCGCGCACCATTCCCGAACACATCATGAAAGCGGGCCTGAGCAGGTGGAGGGCAACTTTTTTTGAGCCATCTATTACGCATTTTCGGAAGGGGAATACGTGATGATTAGATTACCGGCAGAACGGTTGAAACAGATTGAATTTTCGGGAATCACCGAGGAATTGCTTGCGCTTTTGAAAAGAAACGAGCATCACTTTTCCAATATCGTAGATCGACTGGTGGATGATTTGTACCGCCATATCATTGCCCAGCCCGAATTGGTGAAGATCATCAACGAGCGCACGACCGTGGATCGCCTCAAGCATTTGCAGCGGGGATACTATATGTCGATGTCCGACGGGTTGATCGACGAGAAATACATCGAATATCGTCTGTTTATCGGGCGTGTGCATTCCAAAATCGGATTGACCAGCGATTGGTTCTTGGGTACTTATCTCAAATATATCGACTTGTCCGCCGAGTATCTGAGTACGGAAACGCAGGAATGGCGCGAATTGGTGCAGGCACTGACCAAAGTGTTCAACCTGGACGCTCAATTGGTGTTGGAAGCTTACGAAGAAGACGAGAAGAATAAAATCCGCGCCATGGCTGACCGGCAAAAGACGATGATCGAAGGGGTCAGCCATGCGGTTGTGCAATTGGCCGAGATGATGAGCATTTTGCAGGGGAACAGTCGAGAAATGGCAGAGAAAGCACGCGAAACGGCGACCAATCAGGTTCAGACCAGCCAGCAGCTCCAAGAATTAAGGGGAGAAATCGAACAAGTGAAAGAAGTCGGCAGCATGATGGGGCGCTTTTCGACACAGACGCATATGCTGGGACTGAATGCGGCGATCGAAGCTTCACGAGCGGGCGAGCAAGGACGCGGATTTAATATCGTAGCAGCTGAAGTGCGTAATTTGGCAACCAAATCGAAAGAATCGCTTCAGCAGATCGATAGCAAACTGAACGTGATCTTCAAGTCGTTGAATGATATTCGGGCGACCTCGGTACGCAATACCCGTTTCGCCGAAGAACAAGCGCTTGCCTCTCAAGAGTTGGAGTCGTTCGTGAGCAGCATTGCCAGACTGTCGCAAGAATTGGATGAATTGCGCCGTCAGGTCTGAGCAGCAAGAATTGAAGCTATCAGACCGGGGCAAATGCTGATATAATAGAGGTTGATTTGTCTATGACAGCATGTATAAGGCACTACGGCCGGGCGCGATGACGTGTCTGCCGTACCCAGAAGATAGAATCAAGAGGAGTTGTGTATTCATATGGCATTGAAAGCTGGTATTGTAGGCCTTCCGAACGTCGGAAAGTCGACATTGTTCAACGCAATCACGCAAGCAGGAGCAGAATCCGCCAACTATCCGTTCTGCACGATCGATCCGAACGTCGGCATCGTTGAAGTTCCCGACGAGCGTCTCGACAAGCTGACGGAAATGGTTACACCGAAGAAAACCGTACCGACGGCTTTTGAATTCGTCGATATCGCAGGTCTGGTGCGCGGCGCGAGCAAGGGCGAAGGTCTGGGCAACAAATTCCTGGCCCATATCCGCGAAGTTGACGCGATCGTACACGTTGTGCGTTGCTTCGTGGACGAGAACATCACGCACGTTGACGGCAAGATCGATCCGGTGAGCGATATCCAGACGATCAATCTGGAGCTGATCCTCGCTGACATCGAGAGCGTGGACAAAAGAATCGAACGCTCGAAGAAGAACATGAAGGGCGGCAACAAGCAGTACGCGCAAGAGATCGAAGTGCTGGAGAAGGTCAAGGAAGCTCTGTACAACGACCAACCCGCTCGCAGCATCGATCTGACGGACGACGAGCTGCAATTGATCCGCGAACTGCATTTGTTGACGCTGAAACCCGTATTGTATGCGGCGAACGTGGCAGAAGACGAAATCGCGGATGTAGCGAACAACGCTTACGTGCAAAAGGTTCGCGATTTCGCGGCTGCCGAAAACGCCGAAGTCGTGCCGATCAGCGCGAAGATCGAAGAAGATATCTCCGAACTTGAAGGCGAAGACAAGCAGATGTTCCTTGAAGAGCTGGGCATTCAGGAATCCGGTCTGAACCTGCTGATCAAAGCGGCTTACAAGCTGCTCGGCCTGTACACGTATTTCACGGCAGGCGTACAGGAAGTTCGCGCATGGACGATTCGTCAAGGCACGAAGGCTCCGGGCGCGGCAGGCGTGATCCACTCCGACTTCGAACGCGGATTTATCCGCGCGGAAGTTGTAGGGTACCATGACCTGGTGAATGCCGGCTCGATGAACGGTGCCAAAGAACGCGGTCAGCTGCGTCTCGAAGGCAAAGAATATATCGTGCAGGACGGCGACGTAATGCACTTCCGTTTCAACGTTTAATCGTTGGACTGAAAAAGCCGCTCTCCTTTTTGATGGGAGAGCGGCTTCAGTTTGTCTATAAAGTCACGTAAGCGGGGGAAGCGAGCAGACTGCGAGAAAAATTCGTTCAAGATGCTGTCTCACTCGGAAAGAATGATTGGAAGTTTTATAAGGAATTTTCCGAGTTCAAAGGCATCCTTCACTGAATTTTTCTCTCCGTCTTCTCCCTTCCAGTTACGTTGGACTTTCTAGGCAAGCTGGCCGTTCTCCTTGCGAAAAGGAGAACGGCTTTTTTGTGATCGATAAAGGTTTCCACTTGCAGGTTTGAAAAATTAATGAAGTGACGTGCCCGTTTATTGCGCAGGCTTTTTGTTATAGCCGAGATCGCCGTAAGGCGTGAGCTTGGCGAGCCATTTATTTTCTAATTCGCCGAGCTGTTCGCGGATGGAGACGTAGGCGTTTTCGGAAGGCTTGAGCACTTCCAAGACTTCGAATTCGAACGCGTCTTCGCCGTAGGTTTTCCAATCCTGTTGAAGCTCTTTATTTTGGAAGCTGCCGTTATTCAGTTCGAAGCGTCGTCCGTCCATCGACTTCAGGTTGGGCAGGGATGCGATGAAAGATTTGCCGCTGGTCTTGTGCATGATGCGGTAGACGCCGCTTTCTTGTTTGATTTCTTTGTAGATGGCCTGTAATTCTTTGCGGCGGTTGGTGTGATTCACGGGGATATCCTCCTTAGGCGCTTTGGTCGTTCGGGGCGCCTTGGTCTTAGTTTTATGCTGGGTTGGCGTTGTAGCTGCGACAGTTTGGATAGCTGCGAAATCGGGCCGACCGCCGCGTGTCGTCCAATAGGCGCTGCCGTCCGGCTCGCGGCTGATGAAGTCGTAGTCAACAAGATTGCGACGCAGAATGGCATAATCCTCGTAGATTGGGGCAAGTTCGGCGTTCAATTCTTTTTCCGTATACAATTTGCCGTCGTCTAATAGGGAGGCGATATGTCGTAATACGGCAAGGCGATGCTTTTCTTTCAGGTCAAAGGTAAGCAGGGGGCCGTTCAGGCCTTCCGGAAAAGCCCGCTCTAGAATTTGTCTTTGTTCATCCTCGGTCATATTGTAACGGTCGTCCATCATGCGGGCCTGGGGATGCGGGGCGATGAAAGCCGGTTCCGGGTCATCGCTTCGCTCCTTGAGCAGTTCCATCAACGCCAGAAAAATCCGCGCTTGCCGTTCTTTTTCCTTCAATACGAATCGATGATTCCGGATCGTCGAAGCGCTGCCGATCTCAAGTTCGGTCTTGATCTCGTCATCGCTGCGTCCCTCGTAAAAAAGCCGCAGCAGCGCATTTTGATGATCGGTCAGTCCGGTTGCTTTTTTGTCGAGACCGATTAAAGCTTGGAATGCCGATCCATGCTGAGATTTGATATGGCGTTGCATGAATTTTTTGGCATCGTAAAAAGTTCCGTCTTCGGCATAGATCAGACCTTGCTCGGTAGCGTGGCCGCAGAATAGGCAGACGAAGGTCTCTCCGTCACGGGCATATCCGTTTTTTAAGTCTTGCACGGGAGCGTTCCATAGGTTATCTGAAGTATTCATGCCACGAATTCATCCTTTGTTTGGAATATAGTAGATATTTTTATTTTTGTTTGATTATATATAAACATATATGAGATATGTTTGTCAAATAATAAACGGTCAGTGAATTTGTTTGCAAAATAAAAAGCCGCTTTCGCCATTAAAGACGAAAGCGGCTTTTGAAGCCTTTTAACAAGATCAAAATCAATTGTCGAACGAGATCAGTACCTCGACCGGCGTATCGTTAGCCAAAAGCTCCACGCTCAACACTTGCTTGGAACTCATTTTGACCGAGATATTATCGCCGGAAAGCAGGGTAGGCGTAGAAATATCGATATTGATGCCCAGGCCCGCAAATTCCGTTGCCGCGGTAGCGGTCAACATGTTAGACAATTCGGACAACGCGCTGCGCGCCATATCGTCAAGCTGCTCGACAGGCATGCCCATCATCATGGTCGACGCGATTTTTTTCGCATGTTCGGCATCGATCCGATAGACGACGTTGCCTTTGAGCGCGCCGACGATCCCGACCAAAATAATGATGCCGGAGCAGGTAAGATCCTGTCCTTTTACGCCGAGCCCGCCTTTGCGAACTTCGGCGAAACCGAGCTGAGGCATGACTTTCATGAACGATTCGATAAACGGGTTAACATGGGTTACGTCCATTTGTCCTCACCTCTTTTGAAGCCGACGTTAAGAAGCACTTCGCCGTAATCGGTATCTCCGACGGCACTTACCGTTTTGAAAGGCGCTTGCGAGATCAGCATATGGTCCCCGTGCATGATCGACGGAGGCGCCAGGCGCAGACCGAATGCTTTGTTTTTCTTGTTCAGGATAGAGCAGGCGTTGCCGGCTACAATATTGGTATACTCCGCGAGAGCGGCCGTAACTTCGTTGAGGTTGGCAGGTTCTTTTCTCATCATGGCCGCAACGAGCGCGTGAGCGGTCTCTTTGCTCAAGTCGATCATCAGTCTGCCGGAGAACTTTCCAATGATGCCGACGATAACCGCTATGCCGCGAGATTCGAAATCGGTATTCAGCTCATATTCGCTTTTATACGTGAGCAGCGTCTTCGTCATGCGGTTCAATCCGTCTTTGAGCGTTTCTTTGAAGACTTCGACGTACTCGTCTTCCAGTTCGGCGAATATTTCTTCAAAAGCGATCGCTTTCTGAATGGCAGCGAGCAGTTCGTCGGCATCAACAGGTTTTTGAATGTAGCCGGATACGTGATTGTCTTTGGCTTCTTTGAGAATTTCGTCATCCATCATGGAGCTGATCACGATGACTTTGATATTCGGATTAATGGCATGGACGGCGCGCGTACATTCCAATCCGTCCGTTCCGGGCAGGGTCATATCCATCGTAACCAAGTCAGGTTGCGTTGCCGCAATGACTTCGTTAACTTCCTCCAGCGTTCCGGCGTCGCCTACGACTTCAAATCCGTTTTCTTCTAGGATGTTTCGAATAACCGCTATTGAAAAAGGTGAATCATCCACAATTACGACTCTTGCTGCTGACATAGAACCCCGTCCTTTCTCTTGCTGTGCATTTTGCTGAAGATCAGTGAGCTTACGCCGTCATCCGGCAGTCGAAGAAACGTTCTTTTGCGGAGGTCGGTGTATTGTAACTAATATCGACAAATACCACGCAGAATTTGAGTGGAAAATCAAGGGATTAAGCAGGAAGTTTCGATAGGCAATTCTGCGGCTCTGTGCTATAATTAAGAGTCGTCGTACACGGGTACGAACGGCTCTTTTTCTTAATCTTTTTCTTTTCAGTAATCGCGGCACAGGAGGCATCGACATGATGTTTATAGGCGTGCACTTATAGCGGGTATAAATAAGTATAACCCTACGCATTCAACCCTACATTCAAACCATTCAAATCTAAACTATATAAAGAGGTGATCGGCCTTGTTGGATAAATTACAGGCACTGGTTGACCGTTACGACAAATTGAGCGAATTGCTGTGTGACCCTGACGTGGCAAGCGATTCGAAAAAGCTGCGCGACTACTCCAAAGAGCAGTCCGACTTGCAACCGGCTTACGAAGCCTATACGGAATACAAACGCGTTGCGGAAGACCTCGACGCGGCAAAAGAAATGCAGGGCGAAAAGCTCGACGACGAAATGCGCGAGATGGTCAAGATGGAGATCGACGAATTGTCCGCGCGCAAAAACGAACTGGAAGAAATCATCCGGGTCGTTCTTTTGCCGAAAGATCCGAACGACGACAAGAACGTGATCGTCGAAATCCGCGGCGCGGCCGGCGGCGACGAAGCGGCATTGTTCGCGGCGGACTTGTACCGGATGTACAGCCGTTATGCGGATACGCAAGGCTGGAAGGTCGAGCTGATGGACGTGAACGAAAGCGACCTGGGCGGCTTCAAGGAAGTCATTTTCATGATCAACGGCCGCGGCGCGTACAGCAAAATGAAATACGAAAGCGGCGCGCACCGCGTTCAGCGGATTCCGGCCACGGAATCGGGCGGCCGTATCCATACGTCGACCTCGACGGTAGCCGTGCTGCCGGAAGTCGAAGAAGTGGATATCGTCATCAGCGACAAAGATATTCGCGTGGACACGTTCTGTTCCAGCGGCGCGGGCGGACAGTCCGTCAACACGACCAAATCGGCCGTGCGCGTGACGCACGTTCCGACCGGAATCGTGGCGACTTGCCAAGACGGCAAATCGCAAAACTCGAATAAGGAAAAAGCGCTTCAGGTGCTTCGTTCCCGGATCTATGACGTCATGCGTCAAGAAGAAGAAGCGAAGTATGCCGGCGAGCGTAAAAGCAAAGTCGGTACGGGCGATCGCAGCGAGCGTATCCGTACCTACAACTTCCCGCAAAGTCGCGTGACCGACCACCGCATCGGTCTGACCATGCACAAACTGGATCAAATCATGAACGGCGATATTCAGGAGATCGTATCCGCGCTGACGATCGCCGAACAGACGGATCTGATCGACGAGAAAGGCATTTAATTCGTTGGGTTCGGATCACTTGAACATGAATCCTTTGAATCGGGCACGTTCGGGCCGGAGCGGCTTTCTATTGCGCGAAGGTCTGACGCTCCGGGAAGCCTTTGCGGAGGCTTCCTCTTTTTTGCGGGAACGGGGCGTCGAAGAAGCGGATGAAAATACGCGGCTACTGCTTAAAGAAATTCTCGGCATGTCGGGCGCGGAGTACGTCATGGCGCTGCGGGATCCTTTTCCTTACGAACACGCGGACGCGGAGCGTTGGGAGAACGCGATTACGCGCAAAGGCGACGGAGAACCGGCGCAGTACATTTTGGGCGATCAGGAGTTTTACGGCTTTATCTTCGAGGTGACGCCGGATGTGCTGATCCCGAGGCCGGAAACGGAGCTCTTGGTGGAAGCGGTGCTGGGCCACGCGAAGACGTTATGGCCGCAAGGAAGCGCTTCGGTGCTCGACGTAGGCACGGGCAGCGGCGCAATCGCGGTCAGCCTGAAGCTGCTGCGTCCGGAACTTGAAGTGACGGCCAGCGATATCTCGCCGGGCGCTTTGGGCGTCGCGCAGCGCAACGCTCAGCGGCTCGGCGCAGAGGTGACGTTCGGCGAGGGGAGTCTGCTGGAACCTTTTGCGGGTCGAAGCTTTGACATTCTGGTCTCGAACCCTCCCTACATTCCGGCTGCCGATATCGAGGAACTCCAACCCGAGGTGCGCGACTTTGAACCTCGCGGGGCGCTGGACGGCGGACCGGACGGGCTATGGCCGTACCGGGAAATCATGAAGCAGCTGAATCTGCTGCAACATGATCCGAAGCTGATCGCGTTCGAGCTGGGCATGGGCCAAGCCGATGCCGTAGCGGAGATGCTGCGCGAGCGCGGAAGTTGGAGCACGGTGGAGACGGTGTTCGATCTGGCGGGGATCGGCAGACATGTGATCGGAATCGCCTGAATAGAATTTGCAAGCATGAAAAGGCCGCGCGGGCGGGAAGCATGGGCGGCAGCGCCGCAGCGCTTCCCGCCTTTTTGTATCCGATGCAGGGAGAGTTGTGCGGGATGTCGTCCACATGACAAGCAGGGGCGTTATCGCCTACAATAGAAAGACGCATAGAGAGAAAAGCTGAAAGGACCGCGTCGCGGTTCGCAAGGCTAATCGCGGCATCGCCGAGGCAGAAACGGAATACCGTTCGCCGGTATGCCGCAAGAGGGAATATTTGGCCTTGAATAGGCTTTTCGGAGGAACCATACCGCATGTTGACCAAATGGAAACATATCGATTGGACCCTGATTATCGTTCTGCTCTGCATGATGGGAATGTGTATTCCTCTCGTGCACAGTGCCGTAGCAACGAGTGATCGATTCAGGGGCCTGGACACACAGATGATTTTTTATTACATTCTCGGCTTTGGCGTTATTTTCTTCATGACTCTGGTCGATTACCGGCTGTACGTGAAGTATTTCTGGATCGTGTACGGCGGGGGCATGCTGCTTTTGCTATTGACGCTGACGCCGCTCGGCCAGACGCAAAACGGCGCTCAAGGTTGGCTGAAGCTCGGACCGATCGGCATGCAGCCGGCGGAATTGTTCAAGTTGGCGCTCGTCATTGCGATCGCCTCCCTTTTAGCCAAACGAAACAAGGAAAAGCTTGGCTTTCTTGCCGATGTGATTCCGATAGGCATCGTGGCGTTTATCCCCTTTGCCGTCGTTATGGTGCAAAATGACTTGGGCAACGCGCTCAGTTATGTGTTGATTCTGATCGGTTTGCTGTGGATCGGCAACCTTAAATTCACGCACGCTTTGATTATTTTCGTATTGGGTGCAGGATTGTTGTTCGGCGGAATCAAAGCTTATATCACCTACCATGACCAGGTGTCGGACTTTATGACGAATACGCTCGGCCGCGCCCACTGGCTGGATCGGATCGATCCTTGGCTGATGCCCGACGAAGCAAGCCGCGACGCCTCGTGGCAGACCAAAAACGGCAAATACGCCATCGCGGGCGGAGGCATGCTGGGTCAAGGCTTCATGCAGGGCGAGATGGTGCAGAACGCCACAGGCTCGCTCGTTCCGTATACGTATTCGGATTCGATTATCGTCGTGATCGGCGAGGAATTCGGTTTTGTGGGGATATCGTTCCTGTTGGTGCTGTACTTCATTATGATTCACCGGATGATCGTGATCGCGCTGGAATGCAAAGACAGGGTAGGGTCCTATATCATCGTGGGGATCGTGGCGATGTTCATGTACCAGATTTTCGAAAATATCGGGATGTTTATCGGATTGATGCCGCTGACGGGGATTACGCTGCCGTTTATCAGTTACGGCGGTACGTCTCTGCTGATCAATATGGCGAGCATCGGCGTCGTGATGAGCATTCGGGCTTGCACGAAGGAAGACCTCGTGCGCGACGAATTTGCGGACGTCAAAGGCGCGAAAGCCGACGACGGCGGGATTCAAGCGATTCGCGGGGCGTTGTCGAGAATAGGCAGATCGAAAAAGGCTTAAGAAGCCGGGCAGGGAAAAAGGCTCGGATGACGGCTTGATCGGATATTGAGGGATTGCGAAGAAAGCGTACGACGACAAAGCGAGCATTCGCTTTGAAATCAACCGACATGCGGTGGCGATCAAGCAGCGCGTGTTGCGGGAGGCTGCGGCGATGCTGGGCAAGATCAAAAATATCGACTGGACGATTGTAGTTATTTTGTTGATGTTGGCGGGGATATGTATTCCTGTCATTCATAGCGCAGTATCAAGCGGAAGCAATGCGAAAATGGCAGGCTCCGAAACGCTGATGGCCGTATATTATGTGCTTGGTTTCGTAGCGTTGTTCATCATTACTTTTGTCGACTATCGACTGCTCGTTAAGTATGCTTTGTACTTGTATATCTTCGGCATCGGCGTGTTGATGTTGGTATGGAGTCCGCTGAGCAGCGAAGGGATCAACGGCGCAAACGGATGGATTCGGGTGCTTGGAGTCAGCGTGCAGCCGGCGGAACTTTTCAAATTGATTCTGATTATCGGAATCGGAGCATTTTTGGCTCGTAAGCAAACGGCCAAGCTTGGGTTTTGGAGAGATGTCTTACCGATCGTTTTGGTCGCGGTGGTTCCGTTCATGATTGTCATTGCACAGAACGATTTGGGCAACGCGCTTTGTTATGCTATCATTTTGGCAGCTTTATTATGGATAGGAAACATCAAATATACGCATGTCTTGATTTTCGGAGTGTTGGCGGGAGGCGTTTTGTACGGTGGTATCACGGCATATCGCAGCTTTCGTACCGAAATCGAGGAATTCATGAAAATTCATATGCCCAGCCAAAAACATTACTTGGTAAGGCTAGATCCTATTTTGATGCCGGATGCGGCTGGAGACAGCTATCATGCAGAACGTGCCCTTGAGTCGATCGCGAGCGGCGGCATGCTTGGAAAAGGCTATATGGCAGGCGACTTGTCTTCCAAAGTTCCTTACACCTACGCCGATTCTATCATCACCGTGATTGGCGAGGAATTTGGTTTCGTAGGTATGGCTTTTTTGTTACTGCTTTACTTTATTTTGATCCACCGCATGATCGTAATTGCTTTGGAGTGTAGGGATCGGTCGGGTCCTTTTATCATCGTAGGCATCGTAGCGATGTTCCTATATCAAATTTTCGAAAATATCGGCATGAATATCGGTATTATGCCTATTACAGGAATCACGCTTCCGTTTATCAGTTACGGCGGAACGTCATTACTGATCAATATGGCAAGTATGGGAATCGTCATGAGTATTCATGTGCATAATCAGGAAGTCATCAAGATGGAGGATCGATTGCAAACAGACCATCTGGATGAGTTGGGCAAAGAAGCAGAGTACAAGCCTCGCGGCTTCAAGTGGCCTTCATTAGGATTCGGCCGGGCTAGAGCTTCGAGAGACAAAAGCAAGTGATGTAAAGTGAGAGGGGTCAAAGGCATGCAAGAACGCATCGATACGCAGATCTGGGAACTTGGCGAGCAGGGTTCCACGGGGAACAATGCTCGAAAGGTTTTGGGAAGTGCGTCCGTTCGAGAAGCCGCTGCCTTGCTCGCCGAAGGCAAACTCATCGCTTTTCCGACCGAAACCGTCTACGGATTGGGCGCTGATGCCCGAAATACAGACGCTGTAGCCGGAATTTTCGCAGCCAAAGGCCGTCCTTCCGACAACCCGCTGATCGTGCACATCGCGAATCGTTCGGAGCTGGACGCGTTTGTAGCAGAAGTATCCGAATCGGACGAAAAGTTGATGGCTGCTTTTTGGCCGGGACCGCTGACGCTGGTGTTGCCGGTTCGCCCTGGCGCTTTATCTCCCAAGGTGACGGCCGGCTTGGACACGGTTGCGGTTCGCATGCCGGATCATCCGGTTGCTTTGGAATTGATTCGAGCTTCCGGCTGTCCGCTTGCGGCACCGAGCGCCAATCGTTCCGGCCGTCCGAGTCCCACGCTTGCTTCCCATGTGCGGGAGGATCTGAACGGCCGTATCGACGGGATCGTGGATGGCGGTCCGGCAGGAGTCGGCGTGGAATCGACCGTGGTGCGGACGAATACGCTCGGCGGCGCAACCGTGCTTCGTCCGGGCGGCGTATCGGTCGATGAACTAAGTCGGGTTCTTGATGCTCCGGTAAGCCAAGTGTCCGCCGACCATGGAGCAGACCTTGATCCGGAGGCGGTCACGGCCGAGGCAGAACCCATACAATCATCGCCGACTGAAGCCGGATCGCATAACGCCGAACTCCGCAGCGAGTTACGGGATGATATTACGCAAGGCGGCGCGACGGAAGAAGCTCCTCGTTCGCCGGGGATGAAGTATACGCATTACGCGCCGAGCGGACAGCTTGAGGTCGTCAGCGGTTCGGACGATCAGGTTGAAAAGAAAATTCGTGAGCGTCTTGCTGCTGCGCGGGTACGCGGAGAAAAGACAGGCGTGTTGGTATTTGACGAACACTTGGCTCATTATGAACAATTGGCTGACGTCGTGTTGTCTTTGGGGAGCCAGTATGATCTGCGTGAAGCGGCTTCCCGTTTATACGCGGCGTTGCGACAATTCGACGAGTCAGGTACGACATATATGCTGGCGGAAGGCTGCTCGGAAGAAGGCATCGGCTTGGCGATCATGAATCGGATGAGCAAAGCGGCCGGCGGACGTATTCATCGGGTTTGATTTTAAAAACACTTTTACGCAAAGGAGACGGTTCGCTTGAAACATATTTTATTCGTATGCACGGGTAACACTTGCCGGAGTCCGATGGCTGAAGGTTTGCTGCGCCAAATGGCGCGGGAGCGCGGCGTAGAGGTGGATGTTCGCTCGGCCGGCGTGGCTGCATCGTGGGGCGTGCCGATCTCCCGCCATGCGGAGGGCGTTCTGCGCGACCACAGCATCAACGATCGTTTGACCTCTTCTCCGTTGGATCGGGATCTAGTGGAGTGGGCGGACTTGATTCTGACGCTAACCGGGTCGCATAAAAGCCATGTACTGAGTTATTTTCCCGAAGCATTCGAGCGTGTCTACACCTTGAAGGAATACGTGGAAAATGATCCTGAGGTGTTGGCCGACCTGGAAGAGTTGGATAGTTTGACGGCGTCGGCCGAGTTGTCGCGCGCGCTAGGCGAAGCCGTGGACGCGACCGTGCGTCAGCGGATGATCGAGCTGCGCCAGCGTATTCCGATCTTCGATATTTCCGATCCGTTCGGCGGTTCGCGAGACGATTATGAATCGACGGCGGCCGAGATTCGGACGGCGCTGGATCGACTGCTGGATAAGCTGGAGAACATCGGGTAAGCGTAAAAGTATAGTCAAAACATACAGCAAGCCGCCTGCGGATTTCGGTGCAGGCGGCTTTTTGCGTAGCGCTTGACGGGAGTGCGCGTGCATAAGAAATCAGAGAAGTAATCGGCGCAGATTAGGGCGTGTACGCAAAATCTGCTTCCGGCGGAGTTTGCGTACACGCCCTAGAAAAATGGGCGAGCAAAGATTTTCAAGGACAGGGACTTGAGACAGCTAACGGAACGAGATGACGCTTAGAAGCTGTTTTTGAGGGTTCGAAAAATCTAACGGAACGAGGCGACGCTTAGCGTGAAAAATGGCCGGATTTCGGTGGGAAAAGCGGAAAAATAAGCGTCTAACGGCAATACGATCCGTTAAAATCGCGGAGAGGGTTGATTTCGGCTTCTAAAGGACATAGAATCCGTTAGCCGAGCCGAGCCGAGCCGAGCCGAGCCGAGCCGAGCCGAGCCGAGCCGAGCCGAGCCGAGCCGAGCTTTTGCATCATTACCGAACGTCTGTGAAATGCTTCTCATTATTTGTCCGTATTTCGCACGAATTTAAGTTGATTTTTGCCCTTTGTTGTCTTATGATGAAGGGGAAATTGCAGATCCGGTGTAACTGGCGACGAGTGTGGGTTCAACCACGATGGAGCACCGGAGTAATCGGCCGGTCGCCTGGGCAAAGAGCAGCTTCGCGCGTTTTTACGCGCGCGGTCGCTCTTTTTGTTTTTTAATCCACGTTCCGCTCCGACTACTCGCTTTCCTTTGAGCGATTTCGGCGTTATGATCGTTAAAGGAAAGCCGTGGCGCAGTCGCTGTTTGACTGCGAACGGCATTAGCGAAGGAGTGACGGAGATGAAGCAGGAACACGAGAATTCGATTCGCCTTCAGGTAACGCTTGCGGTACGTGAATTGGCGGAGAGTGCCGGACTGAAGCCGGGCAAGATTCTGGTGATCGGCACCAGCACAAGCGAAGTGGCAGGCCAGCGGATCGGAACTTCGGGAGCACTCGAAGTCGCCCAATCGCTGCTGGCGGGCATTCGCGAGGTTCAGCAAGAGTTTGGTTTCGACGTGGCCTACCAATGCTGCGAACATCTCAATCGCGCACTTGTGGTCGAGCGTTCGCTGCTGGAGCGACTCAATCTGCGTGAAGTATCGGCCGTGCCGGTACCCAAAGCAGGCGGCTCCATGGCTTCCGCAGCGTATCGCGACATGCAGGAGCCTGCGCTGGCCGAGAGTATCGAGGCTCATGCGGGTCTGGACATCGGCGAGACGCTGATCGGGATGCATTTGCGCCGTGTGGCGGTTCCGCTTCGGCTGTCGGTCAGACAGATCGGCGAAGCCCGAGTGAACGCCGCGCTGACCCGTCCTCCGCTGATCGGCGGGGAACGCGCAGTCTACCGTTTGGCGGAGAATGAAGATTCAACTTTTTGCGAATAACGACATTTTTCAAACCCAGGGAGGAATACGTTAACATGGAAAACTTGAGAAAAAGTGACCCGGCCGTACTGAAAGCAATGGGACTGGAACTGGATCGTCAAAAAGCCAACATCGAGCTGATCGCATCCGAGAATATCGTGAGCGAAGCGGTTATCGAAGCCATGGGCTCGGTGCTGACCAATAAATATGCAGAAGGCTACCCGGGCAAACGTTACTACGGCGGCTGCGAGCATGTCGACGTCGTTGAAGATCTGGCGCGCGACCGTGCCAAAGAACTGTTCGGCGCAGAGCATGTCAACGTGCAGCCTCACTCCGGCGCGCAAGCCAACCTGGGCGTATATCTGGCAGCACTCAAAGCAGGCGATACCGTTCTGGGCATGAACTTGGCACACGGCGGTCACTTGACGCACGGCAGCCCGGTTAACGCTTCGGGTATCCTGTACAACTTCGTGGCTTACGGCGTACGCGAAGACAACTTCCGTATCGACTATGACGACGTGCGTAAGGCTGCATTCAAACACCGCCCTCGCATGCTCGTTGCCGGTGCAAGCGCGTATCCGCGCACGATCGATTTCGAAGCACTGGCTTCGATCGCAAACGACGTTGGCGCACTGTTCATGGTCGACATGGCGCATATCGCGGGTCTGGTCGCTGCGGGTCTGCATCCGTCGCCGGTTCCGCATGCACACTTCGTAACGACAACGACGCATAAAACGCTTCGCGGACCGCGCGGCGGCATGATTATGTGTAAACAACCTTGGGCGCAAGCGATCGACAAAGCGATGTTCCCGGGTACGCAAGGCGGACCTCTGATGCACGTGATCGCTTCGAAAGCCGTTGCTTTCGGCGAAGCGCTTGATCCGTCGTTCAAAGTGTACGCACAGAACGTGATCGACAACGCTCGCGTATTGGCGGACACGCTGATCGGCGAAGGCATCAACATCGTTTCCGGCGGTACCGACAACCACTTGATGCTGATCGACACGCGCGGCGTCGGCATCACGGGTAAAGAAGCGGAGCATGTCCTTGACTCCGTCGGCATCACGGTCAACAAAAACGCGATTCCGTTCGACACGACAAGCCCGTTCATCACAAGCGGCATCCGTCTGGGTACGCCGGCCGCGACTTCCCGCGGCATGGACCAAGACGCCATGAAGTCGATCGGACAGATCATCGCTTCCGTGCTGAAATCGCCTAAAGACGAGTCCGTTCTGGACAAAGCACGTGCAGACGTGAAAGAACTGACCGACCGCTTCCCACTGTATCCTAGCTTGCAATACTAATATTTTTCTGCGATCACGCACCTGACTGCATAAAGTCGCCTTAGAGCCGTACATCGGTTTTAAGGCGGCTTTTTTGCGTTGTCGGAAAACCTGTCTTCCCACACAAACGTAACTTACTCGACAACCCGCGAAAAAGGTAATCCCTCCCTGAATGTTTCTGGCAATTTCAGGATGTGTGACAGACAGCAGCCAAAATGGGGTATATAATCATTACGTTTTGCAATCGCTTTAATCTTTCAGGTACATAAAAAAGCAGAGGGAGAGGATACGGTTGAGCCGCAAAAAACTTTCGCAACTTTCGCAGCAGCTCGTTTTCGTGGGCCCGACGACGATCTTTTTCACGTTAATCGTCCTGGTGCCGTTCTTGCTCGGTGTTTACTACTCCATGACCAACTGGAACGGAGTATCGACCAGCGTCGAGTTCGTGGGCTTCAGCAACTACGTACATATTTTTACGTCGGATCCCGAGTTCCGCAATTCGTTCTGGTTTACGGTAAGGTTTACGGTGATTGCCGTAGTCGGCGCGAATCTGCTCGGATTTTTCCTGGCGTATTTCCTGACCAAGCCGTTGAAAAGCAAAAATATTTTGCGGACCGTCTTTTTCATGCCCAACATGATCGGAGGTCTGCTGCTCGGCTTTATCTGGCAGTTCATCTTCGTGCGCGGATTCGCGGCAATCGGGGAAGCGACGGGCTGGTCATTTTTCAATCTGCCGTGGCTGGGCGACGAACCGACAGCATTCTGGGGCATCGTGATCGTGTTCGTATGGCAGTACGCAGGTTACTTGATGGTCATCTATATCGCGTCGCTCGGCAATGTGTCCAAAGACGTGCTGGAATCGGCCGAGATCGACGGAGCGAACCGCAGCCAAGTCCTGTGGAAAATCATCGTGCCGCTCATCATGCCCGCCGTGACCGTCTGCTTGTTCCTCGCGATCTCCTGGTCTTTTAAAATGTTCGACTTGAACCTGGCGCTGACCAACGGCGGACCGTTCAACGCGACCCGTTCGGTAGCGCTCGACATTTACCGCGAAGCGTTTACGAACAGTCGACTCGGATTGGGTACGGCCAAAGCCGTCATCTTCTTCGTCATCGTCGCGATCATCACGGCTCTTCAAGTACGGGCGACCAAGCGCAGGGAGGTTGAAGCGTAATGGAACAAGATACGAAATATCGCATTCCCACATTGATTATCGAGATCGTTCTTATTCTGATCGGCCTGCTGTTCTTGGTGCCGTTCTACTTCCTGATCTCCAACTCTTTGAAAACGTTCGGAGAAATTCTGTCGGATGCGGCGGCGCTGCCGAGTACGCTTCAATGGTCCAACTACAAGTCGGGCTGGGAGGCGATCAACTTCCCGTCCGCTTTTAAAAACTCGCTGATCATTACGGTCGTCAGCAACGTACTGTTGGTACTGCTCAGTTCGATGACGGCTTATCAGATGGTGCGGCACAACACGAAGTTCAACAAAGCGCTGCTTGCCTTGTTCGTGGCCGCGATGGTCATTCCGTTCCAATCGATCATGCTTCCGCTTACGGACGTGACGAGCCGGATCGGACTCAGCGACAGCCTGATCGGCCTGATTATCGCTTACCTGGGCTTCGGCGCGCCGCTGTCGGTATTCCTTTTCCACGGCAGCATGAAGTCGATCCCGCTCGAAATCGAGCAGGCGGCGCGGGTAGACGGTTCCGGCACGTACGGCGTCTTTTTCCGTATCGTGTATCCGATGATGCGTCCGATGTACGTGACGATCATTATCCTCAACACCCTCTGGATCTGGAACGATTACCTGCTGCCGTCGCTCATGCTGACCAGCGAAAGTTTGCAGACGATTCCGATCGCGACATACATGCTGTTCGGTCAATATACGAAGCAATGGGACTTGGCGCTTCCGGCACTGGTGCTGGGGATCGCTCCGGTCATCATCTTTTTCTTGGCTATGCAAAAATACATCGTGTCCGGCATTGCGGCGGGCGCCGTGAAAGGGTAAGGGGGAGAGTCGTATGTTCGCTAAAAAACTTATGATGCTGCCTGCCTTGATCCTGACCGCCGCAGCTGTGCTGTCCGGCTGCACGCAGGGCGGCAGCGCGGGCGAATCCGGGCAAAAGGTCATCAACATTTATCAGGGCAAAGTCGAGATTTCGGATCAGCTTCAGGAAATGAAAGAATTGTACGAATCGTCCCATCCGGGCGTCGTGCTGAATATCCAATCGGTCGGCGGCGGCACGGACTATGCGGCTTCGCTGAAGTCCCGTTTTTCCGCGGGGGCCCAGCCTGACATTTTCACGATCGGAGGCTTCCAAGAACGCGATCTGTGGCTGGAGTATCTGGAGGATTTATCGGATCAGCCGTGGACGGAGAATATGGACCAGGTGGCAAAAGATCCGATGAGCGCGGACGGGAAGCTGTACGGTTTTCCGCTGAACTATGAGGGTTACGGGTTCTTGTATAACAAAGACATTTTCGAGGAGGCGGGCGTGACCGAAGTTCCCAAGACGTTATCCGAGTTGGAAGCGGCCGCGCAAAAAATTCAGGACGCCGGCTATACGCCGTTCGTGAACGCTTATGCAGAATGGTGGGTGCTGGGCAATCATAACGTGAACGTGCCGTTTGCCCGCCAGGATGATCCGGAAGCCTTCATGCAGGCGTTGGACGAAGGAAACGCGGATATGGCGAGCAACGAGATTTTTGACGGCTGGTTGGACTTGCTCGATCTTACGCTTAAGTACGGCAATGCCAACCCGCTGACGACCGATTACAATACGCAAATGTCCACGTTCGCCAACGGACAGGCCGCGATGACGCAGCAGGGCAACTGGGTACAGCCGACGCTCGACGGGATCAATCCCGATCTCAATGTGGGAATGATGCCGATGCCGATCAGCGACGATGCCGAGGCCAACGACAAGCTGTTCGTGGGCGTGCCGACGTACTGGGTGATCAACAAAAACTCGCCGGTCAAAGAAGAAGCGAAAGAACTGCTTGATTGGATGGCAGGAACGCCGGAAGGACAACAGTTCCTGACCGAGAAGTTCCAGTTCATTCCGGCTTTCAACAATATCGAAGCGGCAGCGGAAGACATCGGACCGCTCGGCGGCGACCTTACAACCTATATCGCGGACGGCAAAGCGCTCAATTGGTACTTCCAGCAGCTGCCGATCGGCACGCCGCAGGATTACGCCAGCTTGATGCAATCGTATATCGCGGGACGGGATACCAGAGAACAATTGCTCGATAATATGCAAGCCTCGTACGATAATCTCAAGGTCAGATAAGGCAAGCTTATTCGATAGAATGGGACTTGCGTAACGCCCTCAGTCGGCATTTCGGCTGAGGGCTTTTTATATGGAAGGAAAATATTGAAAAAGTGCTGCTCAATTTTGTGTCCGTCCGTTTACCGCGGGTGCAAGAGGGCCTTTCTAATGCTATAATGGACAAGATTTACGGTGCGCCGCGTTCTGTATCAACCTTTACCGCAGGAAGCGGCGTGCCCGACGCGGAATTCGAGACGAATTACCCGAATAACGGACTTCTATTGGAGAAGCCGAACATGGTACGGAGGGACGAACCTTATGAGCAAACTGGTGATTTGCGATCATCCGCTGATCCAGCACAAACTGACTTTTATCCGAGACGTAAACACGAACACGAAAGATTTTAGAGAATTGGTCGACGAAGTCGCGACGCTGATGGCGTACGAAATTACGCGCGAAGTTCCGTTGGAGTCGATTCCGGTGGAAACGCCGGTAACCAAGACCGAGGGCAAAGTGATCTCCGGCCGCATGTTGGGTCTGGTACCGATTCTGCGCGCAGGTCTGGGCATGCTCGACGGCGTACTGAAATTGCTTCCGGCGGCAAAAGTCGGACACGTCGGCCTGTTCCGCGATCCGCACACGCTTCAACCGGTCGAGTATTACGTGAAGCTGCCGACGGACGTGCAAGAGCGCGAGTTGATCGTGATCGATCCGATGCTGGCAACGGGCGGCTCCGCGATTGCGGCAATCGACGTGCTCAAAAAGCGCGGCTGCACGCAAATCAAGATGATGAACCTGATCGCGGCGCCGGAAGGCGTGAAGGCCGTGCAGGACGCCCACCCGGACGTGGATATCTATGTGGCCGCACTGGACGAGAAGCTCGACGACCACGGCTATATCGTTCCGGGGCTCGGCGATGCGGGCGACCGTCTGTACGGCACGAAGTAAGAAATTAGAACTCGGTATCTTGACCGCTTAAGAGGTTAGGATACGCCCATCGAGATTTCGTACCTAACCCGTGTACGAAGTCTCCTGCGGAAAACCCGCTTGAACCGTGCGTGTTTCCGATGAACGTAAACCTTAGATTTGATGCGGTTAAGGTACTCGTACCTTATCAACGCTAAAAGTAAGGTTATGCCCGCCGGAAGCCCACCTAAAGCGTGTGGGTTTCCAGCGAACATAATCCTATGATTAAGAGTTGATAATGTACTAGCTGGAACGGTTTGGAGAACGAAGTTAAAAAAGCGCTTTATTTAATGAAGGAATTAAATAGAGCGACAACTGTTTTGGTTTCGAAAAGACCGGATCACGAACGGAAAGGTGAGGGAATATACTGATGAAGAAGATCAAAGTCATGACCATCTTCGGCGTGCGTCCGGAAGCGATCAAGATGGCCCCGTTAATTCTTGAATTGGAGAAGCACCCGGAAGAAATCGAATCGATCGTCTGCGTTACGGCGCAGCATCGGCAGATGTTGGACCAGGTGCTTGAAGTATTCAAGATTACGCCGGATTACGATCTGGACGTCATGAAAGACCGCCAGACGCTGAACGAGATTTCGATTCGCGTGTTGCAGGGACTGGAGCCGGTACTGCGCGAAGCGCAGCCGGATATCGTGCTGGTGCACGGCGACACGCTGACCACGTTCCTGGCCAGCTATTCGGCATTCATGCAGCAGATCAAAGTCGGACACGTGGAAGCGGGATTGCGGACCTGGAACAAGCTTTCGCCGTATCCGGAAGAAATGAACCGTCAGCTGACCGGCGTTTTGGCCGACCTGCATTTCGCGCCGACCTCTTGGTCGGCCGGGAATCTTGCGCAGGAGAACAAGTCAAAGTCAAGCGTTTTTGTCACAGGCAATACGGTTACGGATGTGTTTCAATATACCGTGCAGCCTGATTACACCCATCCGGTGCTCGATTGGGCCAAGGGAAAACGACTGATCCTGATGACGGCGCACCGCCGCGAGTCGCAGGGCGAGCCGCACCGCAATATTTTCCGCGCGGTGAAACGGATCGCCGACGAGTTCGAAGACGTGGCGATCGTTTATCCCGTTCATCCGAGTCCCGCTGTCAAAGAGCCGGCTCACGAAATCCTCGGCGGTCATCCGCGCATCTCGCTGATCGATCCGCTCGACGTCGTGGACCTGCACAATTTTTATCCGCATACCCACATGATTCTGACCGATTCCGGCGGCATGCAGGAAGAAGCACCGTCCTTCGGCGTTCCTGTACTCGTTCTGCGCGATACAACCGAACGGCCGGAAGGAATCGAAGCGGGAACGCTTGAATTGGTGGGAACGGAAGAAGAGAAGGTGTATGCACGGACTCAAGCGCTGCTCAGCGACTCTACTTTGTACGATTCCATGAGCCGGGCCGCCAACCCGTACGGAGATGGCAAAGCGTCGCAACGAATTGTCAATGCGATTCTGCACAGTTTCGGTTTTAAAAAAGGTCGTCCGGAAGAATTTCACACAATGGACACAATTTAAAGCGAACTTGCATTGTGATTGACTAGGTAAACAGTATACAGTATAGCTGTACGGTTGATACGCTTTCACAAATGTGAATCGTGTAGTGTCAAATAATCGTCACAACCTTCCGGGAACGCCGGATACTACCAAAACGTATGAAGAGACGTAACCATTGCCTTTGCAAAAACCATGAAATTTCCAAGAATTTTTCTTTAAAAGGAAAAGTTCGGCGAATTGACAACAACTCTTGCTGTTCAGTAAAATGAATGGGGATTATGAGGTTGACAACCGATGAATAAACGGGACAAACCGTTTAACGATAAGGGCCCTTGGAAAGCGATTGGGCTTGTAAGTGCGATCGGGATCGAGCTTGCCGTCTTTACGCTGATTGGAGTTTTCCTTGGACGTTGGATCGACGAAAAGCTTGGCGGTTCCGGCCTATGGGTTGGCGTCGGCGTGCTTGTGGGTCTGGTCCTGGGTATGCTCGGTGTGGTTGCTATCATCCGTAAAGTCTTGGAGGGAAGCGATGAATGAATTAACCAGGTATATGCGTTGGTTGACTCGCATTACCTATGTGTTGCTCGCAATCGGTGCGATATGGATGTTGATCGCTCCGCATCATCATCCTGTTCTTATGGGCTTGATTCTAGGACTCAGCATCAGCTGTTTGAGCTCTTATTTCTTACTGTACAAGGTCAGAAGAATGACTGACGCCGCTGCGGAGGGTCGAAGAGTCCGCGGAGGGATCGGTTTTGTCTGGCGTGCGCTTGCTGCGGTCGGCGGCATTGTCGTCGCGATCGAGTTTCCGCGCGAGATTAATCTTCAGGCGCTGTTAGCTAGTATGGTAGCCGCCCCGTTCATTCTTTTGATCGTGGGGATATTCATAAACCGCAAAGAAAGCCAGGCCGAGATGGCCCGTTTTGCAGAGCGGAGAAAAGAAGTAGAACAGCTAACCGGAGAAAGGGGTGAAAAAGATGCATGAAGCTCCCGTCATAGAGCTTTACGGTATTCCGCTAGACCTTTCGATCATTATTCCGATGATTGTCAGCTGTATCATCGTTTTTGTTCTCGCAAAAGTGGCAACCCGGAACTTGTCCGTGGAAAACCCGGGCAAACTTCAGAACTTTATGGAGTGGGTGGTCGAATTCGTACAAAACCAGATCGCGAGCACGATGGACTTGAAGCATGGCCGTCCGTATATCGGATTGGCGATCACGCTGATTATGTTCATCTTTGTAAGCAACATGCTGGGCCTTCCGTTCGGTATCGTGATGGGTTACGATAGCGCGGCGGACGCAACGATCTTCGGTCAGCCGATTACAACCGCTGTTGAAGCTTTCAACACGGCTGCAGCCGCTGGCAACGCACATCCGCATGTCGAGGTCGCATTCTGGAAATCGCCTACTGCTGACGTTTCCGTAACAATGACTCTCGCAGCAATCGTGTTCCTGGTCGTTCACTTCCAAGGGATGACGAAGAATACGAAAGGCTACTTCAAGCACTACCTGGAGCCTTATCCGGTATTCCTTCCGATCAACTTGATCGAGCAGTTCTCGAGTTTGCTCACGCACGGTATGCGTCTATACGGCAATATCTTCGCGGGCGAAGTTCTGATCGCAGTTATTCTTAAGCTTAGCGCAGTCGGCGCGGTCGGTCTGGTCGCTTCGATTCCAATGATGATGATCTGGCAAGGTTTCAGTATCTTCATCGGCGCGATTCAAGCCTTTGTCTTTATGATTCTGGCTATGGTTTACATATCCCAGAAGATCGTCAAGCACGAAGACCATTAGCCGTTTTTTAACGAGTAATCGTTAACGAAGAAGCTATGCAGCAAGCGAGTCTCAAGCCCGATCCATTCCAAGCGGAAGCGATTCAGGCAGACTATATATTTTAGCAACACAAAATTGAGGAGGATTACATTCAATGGGACCATTAGCATTTATCGCGGCTGCAATCGCAGTTGGCTTGGGCGCATTTGGCGCGGGTATCGGTAACGGTATGATCATCAGCAAAACGGTAGAGGGTATCGCTCGTCAACCGGAAGCGAAATCCACACTGCAAACGACAATGTTCATCGGTGTAGGTCTGGTCGAAGCTATTCCGATCATCGGTGTCGTACTGGCGTTCCTGTTCTGGGCGGCAGCTTAAGTTAAAAACACGGCGGGGATGGCAGCAGCCTCCGCGCCTTCTTTTTGAAATGAACGCGTTTCGGGTGCGGCGCCGCGGTGTCGCTCTCGCGCAACGCACGAAATATCGAGAAATGCCTAACCTGAAAAACCCGGAAAGGAGTGACTCAAGTGCATTTTGTATGGACCTCTACAGTTGTAACACTCGCCTCTTTTTTGATTCTGTACTTCCTGCTTAACCGCTATGCCTTCGGACCGTTGATGTCCGTGATGGAAAAGCGTCGCGAATTGGTGCTTAGTCAATTGAACGAGGCCGCGGAAACCCGCAGCGAAGCTGCCGCTTACGTCGAACAGCAAAAAGAAGCGCTGCAACAAGCGCGTCAGGAAGCTTACGAAATTCTTGAGCAATCGAGACAGACGAGCAGCAAGCAGGCCGATGCTCTCCTCGCGCAAGCCAAGGAAGAAACGGCTCGCATGAAAGACGAAGCGATTCGCGATATCGACAGCGAGAAGAACAAGGCAATGGCTGCTCTTCGCGGCGAAGTCGGTCGCGTATCGGTACAAATCGCTTCCAAGCTCATCGAGAAAGAGATCGACGAGAAGGCAAACGAAGGCCTTGTTGACCAGTACCTGAAAGACGTAGGGACGAAATCATGAGCCGGGACGTAAAGGTTGCCAAACGATACGCCCGCGCTTTGTTTGAAGTCACGTTTGCCGAAGGCAAAGTTGCCGAAACGCAAGCCGAACTGAAAGCGTTGGCCGAAGTGTTTGCTTCCAACGCGGATTTGCGGGAGTTCGTATCTTCGCCCGGTGTATCTACGGAAGATAAGAAAAAGGCGCTGAACAGCGTTTTCGAAGGTCGCATATCCGTTCCGGTGATCCGTACGGTAGATCTGTTGATCGAACGCGGCCGGACGGGGTTGTTCAGCGAACTGCGCGAGAGTTACGAACGTATTTCGAACGATGCGCTCGGCGTGGCCGAAGCGGTCGTTTATAGTGCTTTTCCTCTGACGGCAGCGGAAGAAGCAGCCGCAGTTGAACGTTTCGGAGTTTTGACAGGCAAGAAAATTACGGTCCGCAACGTAGTGGACAAGAGCGTACTGGGCGGCGCAAGAGTGGTCATCGGCAACACGCTGTATGACGGAAGCCTTGCAGGTAGCCTGGCGCGTCTCGAAAAGTCTTTTGAACGTCAAGCATAAGTGACAGGGGGGAAACCACTTGAGTATCAGACCTGATGAAATCAGCACGCTGATTAAGAGCCAGATTCAACAGTATCAAAATGAAATCGAAGTCGCCGAAGTGGGAACCGTTATTCAAGTCGGCGACGGTATCGCACGCGCGCACGGCCTTGATAACGTATTGTCGGGCGAACTGCTCGAATTTTCCAACGGCGTAATGGGCATGGCCCTCAACCTGGAAGAAGACAATGTCGGTATCGTTATCCTCGGTCCTTACACGGATATCCGTGAAGGCGACCAAGTTAAACGTACAGGCCGCATCATGGAAGTTCCAGTCGGCGAAGCTATGCTTGGCCGCGTCGTGAACCCGCTCGGACAGCCGGTTGACGGCAAAGGTCCGATCGAAACGCCGCATTTCCGTCCTGTAGAAGGTTCGGCTCCGGGCGTTATCGACCGTAAATCGGTACACGAGCCGATGCAAACGGGTATCAAAGCGATCGACTCGATGGTTCCGATCGGCCGCGGTCAGCGCGAGCTGATCATCGGCGACCGTCAAACCGGTAAAACAACCATCGCGATCGATACGATCCTCAACCAAAAAGGCAACAACGTGAAGTGCGTTTACGTCGCAATCGGACAAAAACAATCCACGGTTGCGCAAGTTGTGGAAACGCTGCGTCGCAACGGCGCAATGGAATACACGGTCGTCGTAACGGCATCGGCATCCGATCCGGCTCCGCTTCAGTACATCTCTGCATACGCAGGCTGCGCGATGGGCGAGTACTTCATGTACAAAGGCGAGCACGCGCTGGTTATCTATGACGACTTGTCCAAACAAGCCGCGGCTTACCGCGAACTCTCCTTGCTGCTTCGTCGTCCTCCGGGTCGTGAAGCTTACCCGGGTGACGTATTCTACCTTCACTCCCGCCTGTTGGAGCGCGCCGCAAAATTGAGCGACGCTCGCGGCGGCGGCTCGCTGACGGCTCTGCCGTTCATCGAAACTCAAGCATCCGACGTATCGGCTTACATTCCGACGAACGTAATCTCGATCACCGACGGTCAGATCTTCCTGGAAGCGGACCTGTTCTATTCCGGTCAACGTCCGGCGATAAACGTCGGTATCTCGGTATCCCGCGTCGGCGGTTCCGCACAGATCAAGGCAATGAAAAAAGTTGCCGGCACGCTGCGTCTGGATCTCGCCCAATACCGCGAATTGCAAGCTTTCTCGCAGTTCGGTTCGGACCTTGACAAATCGACGCTGTCCCGCCTTAACCGCGGTGCGCGCATGATGGAAATCCTGAAGCAGGGCGTCAACCAACCGCTTGCTGTCGAACAGCAAGTCGTGAGCTTGTACACCGCTGTCAAAGGCTTCCTCGACGATATCCCGGTTGCCGACGTTCGCCGCTTCGAACGCGAGTTCCTGGCCTACATGACAACCGAGCATCAAGCGATTCTCGATTCGATCGTACAAACCAAAGACCTCACGTCCGACAACGACAAAGCTTTGGTTGCCGCAATCGAACAGTTCAAAAAAGGATTTGCGACAACAGCCTAAGCTGCGCATCTCTTTATGAAGAGCCCTTAACGGCTTCGAACGTGTAAAGCCGCGTCCTTCCCCTGAGGGAAGAGCGGCTTTGCTCGCGAAGCCCGGGCTTATATAACAGTGTTTTTTTCTACTTATAAAGCGATTTTGCTTATGTAAAGTCTGAAAGTGTTGAGAAATTCCGTTTGTATGAAAGCCATTAAGCGGAGGGAGAAATTCAGTTCAAGACGCCTTTGAGCGCGGAAAGCTGTAAGCTTTCTGCACGAAACAGCGTCTCGAACGAATTTCTCCCGCAGCGCCCAAGCTTTCCATACGAATAGGAACTTCTCAACGTTCTGCGGACATAAGTAAGCGAAGTCTGTAGCCCATGCTTACGAAGTAACTTTGCTCACGCAAAGTCTGTAGGAGGTGACAAGATGGCAAAAGGAATACGCGAGATTAAGCGTCAGATTAAGAGTACGCAGAACACCCGCCAAATCACCAAAGCAATGGAGATGGTAGCGGCTTCCAAGCTGCGCCGCGCGCAGGAAAAAACCGAAGCGGCACGTCCGTACTCGGAAAAACTGCGCGAAGTCGTGGCGAGCATCGCTTCCAGCGGAATCGACGCCAGCCATCCGATGTTGGAGAAACGGCCTGTGCGCAGAACGGCGTATCTCGTCATCACGTCTGACCGCGGTCTTGCCGGCGGTTATAACGCGAACATTTTGCGCCGGGTATCGAATGAGCTTCGGGACCGTCATTCGTCTCCGGACGAGTACATTCTGTACGTAATCGGACGCAAAGGTCGGGATTATTTCCGCAGACGCGGGATCACGATCGCGGAAACGGTCACGGAATTGTCCGATGCGCCTTCTTTCGCGGATATCAAAGCAGTCGCGGCCCGAGCGGTAAAAGATTACGAACTCGGCCACTCCGACGCGCTGTACTTATGTTATAACCAATTCGTTAACGCGCTTACGCAGATCCCTCAAGTCGAAGGACTTCTCCCGATGGAGCCCGTTTCGTTCGAAGGAGCGGTTCAAAACTACGAGTTTGAGCCGTCGCCTGCCGAGGTGCTGGATATTCTGTTGCCTCGTTACGCCGAGACGCTGATTTACAAAGCGGTGCTCGAAGGCAAAGCGAGTGAACTGGGTGCGAAAATGACTGCGATGGGTTCGGCAACGAAGAACGCATCCAAGCTGATTAACGAATATACGTTAACGTACAACCGGGCGCGTCAAGCGGCCATTACGCAGGAAATTACCGAAATCGTGGCCGGCGCGAGCGCCGCACAAAGCTGAAGCTTGTAGGAGGGAAAACCAAGCATGAATACAGGACGCATTATCAGCATCATGGGTCCGGTCGTTGACGTGGAATTCGAACGTGGTCAACTTCCTGAAATCCTGAATGCGCTCAAGGTTACAAAAGCGACGGAAAACGGTCAAACGATCGAACTGACTCTGGAAGTCTCGAACCACCTGGGCGACAACACGGTGCGCTGCATCGCGATGTCTTCCACGGACGGATTGACGCGCGGAAGCGCAGCGGTCGACACCGGAGCTCCAATCTCCGTGCCAGTCGGCGAAATTACGCTGGGACGCGTATTTAACGTTCTCGGCGAACCAATCGACGAAGCCGGCGATGTGGTTGCCCCGGTAAATAACCCGATCCACCGTCAGCCTCCGACGTTTGACGAATTGTCGACGCAGGCTGAAATGCTTGAAACCGGAATTAAAGTTATCGACTTGCTGGCTCCTTACGCAAAAGGCGGTAAGATTGGTCTGTTCGGCGGCGCGGGCGTAGGCAAAACCGTTACGATCCAAGAGCTGATCAACAACATCGCACAGGAACATGGCGGTATCTCCGTATTCGCGGGCGTCGGTGAACGCACGCGCGAAGGTAACGACTTGTACCACGAAATGAGAGAGTCCGGCGTTATCAGCAAAACGGCCATGGTATTCGGTCAGATGAACGAGCCTCCGGGCGCGCGTCTGCGCGTTGCCTTGACGGGTCTGACAATGGCTGAGTATTTCCGCGACGAAGAAGGTCGCGACGTACTGCTGTTCGTCGACAACATCTTCCGCTTTACCCAAGCCGGTTCCGAAGTATCCGCCCTGCTGGGCCGCATGCCTTCGGCCGTAGGTTACCAGCCGACGCTGGCGACCGAAATGGGTCAATTGCAAGAACGGATCACGTCGACCAAAAAAGGTTCCGTAACGTCGATTCAAGCGATCTACGTACCGGCGGACGACTATACCGACCCGGCGCCGGCGACGACTTTCGCCCACTTGGACGCGACGACCAACTTGGAGCGTAAAATCTCCGAGATGGGTATCTTCCCTGCCGTAGACCCGCTTGCTTCCAGCTCGCGGATTCTGGCTCCGGACGTTGTCGGCGAAGAGCACTACGAAGTTGCTCAAGGCGTGAAGCAGCTCCTGGCTCGTTACCGCGAGCTTCAGGACATCATTGCGATCTTGGGCATGGACGAGCTGAGCGAAGACGACAAAGTTATCGTTGCTCGCGCGCGCAAAATCCAACGCTTCCTGTCGCAGCCGTTCCACGTTGCCGAAGCCTTCACGGGCCTCAAAGGACGCTACGTACCGGTTAAGGAAACGATCCGCAGCTTCCGTGAAATCCTGGACGGCAAGCATGACGGTCTGCCGGAAGCGGCATTCCTCTTCGTCGGCACGATCGAAGAAGCCGTCGAGAAAGCGAAAACCCTGTAAGCTACTTAGGGTGAGGAGGGATACAAGTGAGCACCTTTTTGCTGGAAATCGTCACGCCGGAGCGTCTTATTTACTCCGGTGAGGTCACCAGTATCATCGCCAAAAGCGTAGAAGGCGACTTGGGTATTTTGCCTGGGCACATTTCGATGGTTGCTCCGCTCCAGATCGGCGCTCTTACGGTGCAGCACGACAAAAAACGTTCGCATATCGCTGTGCACGGCGGCTTCTTGGAAGTTCGTCGCGATAAGGTGGTTGTCTTGGCCGAAAGCGCCGAACTGCCGGAACGCATCGATGTCGATCGCGCTCGCGCTGCAAGAGAAAGAGCTGAGCTTCGGATCGAAAGCAGCAAAATGCATCAAGACGAAGTCGATTTCCGCCGTGCGGAACTTGCGCTTAAGCGCGCAATGACCCGTATCGACGTAAATACTACGGATGTTGTCAATAAATAAGCGCAAGGCCGGTCTCTTCGGAGTCCGGCCTTTTCTCATTGTCCTGTATTTCCCCGGAAATATAGAGAATAGGATTCAAGATGGCGAAAGATTTGCCGATAAAGGGAAAGGGCGGCAAAGGATAGGGTTTTTGAAGAAAAGCGCTTACATAAATTTAAGCAACCAAGCAAAACCCAATGAATAAGCTTCGAAGGAAAGTTATGGGCGCTTTTTTGTAAAAATTGTTTGAATTGTGCTGGATTCTTCGCTCGCTTCCCAGTATTATAGAGGAGTCCGCAAAAATATCGATACGCGGACCGAAGGTCTGACCGGACGAATGAAAGGGGCTTGAAATATGGCTGAAAGTAACCTGGCCGTTTTTTCGCAAACCGGAGTTTCCGGCATTCTGTCTATGGTCGTATCGCTGGGCTGTATTATTCTGGCCTGGTGGGCGCTGCAGAATTTAAAGCTCGATGTAATCATTCGCCATCCGCAGAGCTCGCAGGGAAAGATGCTGCATGTGCTGCTGGCGATCGTGCTCGGGCATTTCGTCGCGAACTTTGTTTTGGATTACGTCGGATGGTCGCAGTTGCTCCGGACAGGATTCTAGAGTCGGAATTGTTTGAAGTCGGAACGCTTGGGTTAATCAGTGATTAGGCTTGTTGGCTACATTTATTTCAAAAGACGAACCGGCTCTCAAGTCGGCATGTGCACAATACCACAAACACAAATTATGGACACACAAAATTAAACGCAAATTAAACGCGCGGAGGGAATACGTAGATGAGCAAATTTATCGTCCGCGGCGGCAAACGATTGACCGGAACCGTCAAAGTTAGCGGTGCCAAGAATTCGGTGCTTCCTATCATCGCTGCCAGTCTTTTAGGACAAGAAGGAGAAAGCATCATTTCCGATGCGCCTCCTCTTGATGACGTCATGACCATCAATAAAGTTTTGGAATCGTTGGGAGCAGGCATTACATACCGTGATGAAGTCATCCGTGTAAATGCGCAAAACCTGACTTCATCTGAAGCGCCATACGAGTGGGTAAGCAAAATGCGTGCCTCGTTCCTCGTTATGGGGCCTCTGCTTGCGCGTTTGGGCGAGACCCGCATTTCGATGCCGGGCGGCTGCGCGATCGGCACGCGTCCGATCGACCAGCATCTCAAAGGCTTCGAAGCCATGGGCGCGAAAGTTACCCTGGGCGAAGGCTATGTCGAAGCCAAAAGCGACGGCAGGCTTCGCGGTGCTAAAATCTATCTGGATTTTGCCAGCGTAGGCGCAACGGAAAATATCATGATGGCTGCAACGATGGCGATCGGTACAACGACAATCGAAAATGCAGCCAAAGAACCTGAAATCGTAGACCTGGCAAACTATCTGAACGCGATGGGGGCGGTTGTTCGCGGCGCGGGTACGGATACCATTCGCATCGAAGGCGTGGATAAGCTGGTCGGCGCTCCGCATACGGTCATTCCCGACCGCATTGAAGCAGGCACCTACATGGTGGCAGCGGCAATCACGGGCGGCGACGTTTATGTGGAAGGCGCAATCGCAGACCATCTGGGTCCGGTAGTGGCCAAGATGGAAGAGATGGGCGTTACGGTTATACCGGACGAGAACGGCATTCGCGTAATCGCGGACAAGCCGCTCCGTGCCGTGGATATCAAGACGCTTCCTTACCCGGGGTTCCCTACGGACATGCAGTCCCAGATGATGGCTTTGCTGCTCAGCTCTACAGGAACAAGCGTCGTGACGGAGACCGTGTTCGAGAACCGTTTCATGCACGTTGATCAGTTCCGTTTGATGAATGCCGAAATCAAGGTTGAAGGACGTTCTTCGTTCGTCAGCGGCGAGACGAAATTCGTCGGAGCGAAAGTGACGGCAACCGATCTGCGCGCAGGCGCGGCTTTGATTTGCGCAGGCCTTGTCGCGGAAGGCACCACCGAAGTCGGCGGAACGCATCACATCGACCGCGGCTACGTGAATCTGACGGAGAAGCTGGTTGGACTGGGTGCGGATATTTGGCGCGTCTCCATGCCGGAGCCTGCCAAAGAAACCGTAACAACAGAAGTGCCGGCACGTACGGAAGCACCTGCATTCAGCGTTCAACCGACGTGGGCATAAGCATAAGATTTCGTTTGAAAAATCCAAGTTCGAGAGAACTTGGATTTTTTGCGTTTTTAGCCTTGATTTCCGGTGAATTTCCGTTGATGTATACCCCATGAATATGGTATGTTAAAAGCTGGTAGTTTACAGGATGGCGGGCGTAAGCGCGCAGTGAAAAAGCCGAATAAACAAGGATGCTGGAGGCCGCGAAAATACATGTTGAGCAAGGATATCGGAATCGACCTGGGCACGGCGAACGTGCTGATTTATGTAAAGGGTAAGGGAGTCGTCATCGATGAACCGTCGGTAGTGGCGGTAGAGAGAGAATCCAAGCGTGTTCTGGCCGTCGGCGAAGAAGCTCGCCGCATGGTAGGACGTACGCCGGGGAATATCGAAGTCGTGCGTCCGCTGCGCGACGGCGTCATTGCCGATTTCGACATTACGGAAGCGATGTTGCGCTACTTCATCAACAAAGTGGGCGGAAGAAGCTGGTACAGCAATCCGCGGATTTTGATCTGCGCGCCGACCAATATCACGTCCGTCGAGCAAAAAGCGATCCGTGAAGCGGCCCAGCGTACCGGAGCGAAAGACGTATATCTGGAAGAAGAACCAAAAGCCGCAGCGATCGGTGCAGGCATGGATATTTATCAACCGAGCGGTAATATGGTTGTCGATATCGGCGGGGGCACTACAGACGTAGCCGTTCTGTCGATGGGGGATATCGTAACGTCCTCTTCGATCAAGGTAGCCGGCGATACGTTCGATGAATCGATTATTCGTTATATCAAAAATAAATATAAATTGCTGATCGGCGAACGGACGGCGGAAGATCTGAAGATCAATATCGCTTCGGTTCATCCCGACGGACGCCAAGTGGAAATGGACATTCGCGGGCGCGACATGGTCAGCGGCCTGCCGCGTACCGTTTCCGTTACATCGGCGGAAGTTAAGGAAGCGCTGGACGAATCCGTTGCGTTGATCGTGAGTGCCGCCAAAACGGTGCTGGAACGCACGCCTCCGGAATTGTCGGCGGATATCATCGATCGCGGCGTCGTGCTGACGGGCGGGGGCGCCCTGCTGCATGGTCTGGACGATCTCTTGGCACAGGAATTGCGGGTGCCGGTCTGGACGGCCGAGGACCCGATGCACTGCGTAGTCAAGGGTACCCAGAAGATGTTGGATCATCTCGACAAAACAGCCAAGAAAAAATTCTGATTTCCCCTCAACAAATTTTCGAATCTGCCGATATATAGAAGACAAGGCCGGAGGGGCTTTTTTGAAAAACGCCGGCCATCAGGACACGGACAACGACAACTTGGATTGGCACAGACGGCAACAGACCGCATCCGCGATATCGGAAAGGGGAAAACATCGAATGCTGAGAGGATTATACACGGCGACCGCAGGCATGATGACGCAGCAGCACAGACATGACACGGTGACGCAGAACATCGCCAACTTGAATACGACGGGTTACAAACAGGTAGAGAGCGTGGCGCGTTCCTTCCCGGAAGTCATGGTCGCGCTGCAAAACGGCGACGGAGGTCGCGATAATCGCGAGGTAGGTAAGCTCAACACGGGCGTGTTTGCCGAAGAAAGCATTTCGATGATGGTCCAAGGCGACGTGACGGAGTCGAATTCGTCGGACGACCTGGCACTGATTTCCGATATCCGGGTCGCGAATCCGCAAGGCGGCAACATTGCGTTTGATGCTTCCGGCAAAGCCGTTCAGGCAAACGGACAAACGATCTATCAGCCGCAGGCTTTTTTCAATGTCGAGAATCCTGCCGGCGGGATCGGCTACACCCGGGATGGCGATATGCATTTGGCTTCCGACGGCCGTCTCGTCACTTCGATGAATCAGAACGTGCTGGGGCAGGACGGACAACCGATCGTGCTGGCCGGCTCGATGGATGATTATTGGGTGCGCGAGAACGGAACGATTTTCAATAAAGCAACAGGCGCCGCGTCCGGACGGATCGGGATCACGGTTGCCGAGCAGCCGAACGGACTGACTCGCGACGGTGAAGGCTTGTTTGCGGAAAAGACGCAAGGGGCCGGTTCGCTGCGAGCTGCAACAAACGAGGACGCAATCGAAGTGAAACAGGGATTCCTGGAGCGTTCCACCGTGGATGCCGCTCAATCGATGGTGGATCTGACGGCGGCGCTTCGTGCTTACGAAGCCAACCAGAAAGTCGTCCAGTTTTACGATAAGAGCTTGGACAAAGCCGTTAACGAAGTCGGAAGAGTCTAACTAAGGGGGCATATTCATGAACAACTCGATGATTAGCGCTGCGGTGACCATGAACGGCCTTCAGCGTAAGCTCGACCTGATTTCGGATAACATCGCTAACCTCGATACCGTCGGCTACAAAGCCAAACAGGGAAACTTCCAGGACGTACTGACCCGCGTGCAGCAGCAGGGCGAATCGTTCCAACTGGACGGACGCCGCACGGATGCGGGATTCAATCTCGGCTTCGGCGCTCGCATGGGCGAAGTCACGGTTGATCTGACGCAAGGACCTCTGAAAGAAACGGGCAGCCTGTCCGATCTCGCGATCGAAGGCAACGCGTTGTTCGAGATTCAAGTGAACGGCGGGAAGGCTTGGACGCGCGAAGGCGCATTCCAGTTGGCCTCTAACGGAACCGACGCGCAGAACGTGTACTTGATGACGAATCAAGGGCATCCGGTCATGGGAACGAACGGACAACCGATTCGCATCCCGGCCACGTCGAAGCTGCAAGTGGATAGCGACGGCACGGTTCGCGCGCTGAACGCTAACGGCACAAGCACGGCCGCGGGTCAGATTTCGCTGGCGCGCGTCGACCGCTCCGAAGGGCTGGTTCAGACGGACGGCAATGTATTCATTTTGGCGGACGGCGCGAATGAAGCGGATGTTTTGACGAATAACGGCGTGACGGCTCAAGTGAGACAACAATACCTGGAACAATCCAACGTGGACATGACCGCGCAGATGACCGAATTGCTTCAAGCGCAGCGCGCTTATCAATTGGCTGCCAAGGCGCTGACGTCCAGCGATACCATGGCAACACTGGCAAACGGAATCCGCCAATAATTGAATGTTCGCACAAATGCATAGATGATAAAATGAAGTCGTCCGAAGCCCCGGTATTTTCGCCGGGGCTTCGGACTTTGCAGCAAGGAGGGTTAGAAGTGGAAAAGGTGATGGACGAGCAGAGCGAAGGATCTGTGCGTCGCAAACGAACATTTGGCAGAAGATTGCTGCGTTTTATTCTTTTTCTGCTTTTTTTCGCACTTTGTCTGGCCGGAGGCCTGGTCTTCGGTTATGTCTATATCGGGAAGCAGGGGCTGGAAGAAGCGTTTAAGCCGGAGACATGGATGCATGTATTCGACCTTGTCTTTGCTCCTTGAAATCAGGAAGATAAGGAAGAGCCGTTCTGGGATCATTGGATCTTGGAGCGGCTCTTTTTCCGTGGCGGTTTTCCGCGATTTCTTTTTGCTTCGGGAAACTGTATAATGATGGGGGAAATTGCCGAAGGGAGTTTTGCTCGTGATGTTGGATTCGCAGCAGATTCAAGAGATTATACCGCACCGCCCGCCGTTTTTGCTGGTGGATCGGATTTTGGAGGTCGAACCGGGCAAACGCGCGGTCGGCATTAAAAACGTAACCGTTAACGAACCTTTCTTTGTGGGGCACTTTCCGGGTTATCCGGTCATGCCGGGGGTATTAATAGTTGAGGCGCTGGCTCAGGTCGGAAGCGTGGCGATGATGATCGTCGAAGAAAACCGGGGGAAACTCGGATTTTTCGCGGGCATCGACGGCTTCCGGTTCAGAGGACAGGTGAAGCCCGGCGATACGCTGCGGCTTGAAGTCGAAATGACTCGCTTCAAGGGGAAGATCGGAAAAGGACATGCCGTAGCAACCGTCGACGGAACCGTGGTTGCCGAAGGCGACATGATGTTTGCGCTCGCCGACCGCGAATAGGCACCTAACCGCGAAGGCCTCTTCACCCCAACAATCCGGACAGGGAGGTACGACAATTATGTTAAATGAAAAAACCGCGGCGGTCGTCAAGCAATGGCTGGAAGACCCGAGCATCGATGAGGAAACCAAACAGGAACTGCGAGGGCTGGAAGCGCAGCCGGACGAACTGGAAGATCGTTTTTACCGGGAGCTGGAGTTCGGCACGGGCGGATTGCGCGGCGTGATCGGCGCAGGCAGCAACCGCATGAACCGCTATACGGTAGGCAAAGCGACGCAAGGACTGGCGGAGTACATACTGGAAACGGCAAAAGGCAAGGCAGGGAAACCTTCCGTCGTCATTGCGCACGATTCGCGTCACTTTTCGCCGGAATTTTCGCTTGAAGCCGCATTGGTCCTGGCTGCTAACGGCATCGTAGCCAAATTGTATCCTTCGCTTCGCACGACGCCGCAGCTGTCTTTCTCGGTGCGTCATTTGCAAGCGGACGGCGGCATCATGGTGACGGCCAGTCACAACCCGCCCGAATATAACGGCTACAAAGTGTACAACCAAGAAGGCGGACAGCTTGTTCCTCATGAAGCGGAGCGCGTCATCAGCCTGGTGCAAGACGTTCAATCGTTCTCGGCAATCAAACGGATTACCCGCGAAGAAGCCGAAGCGCAAGGCCTGCTGGTTTGGCTGGGTGATGCGGAAGACGAAGCTTTCATCGATACCGTAGCGAGCTTGTCCCTGAGCCGCGAGCAATTGGCCGCCGGCAAAGGCGACGACCTGCAAATCGTCTTTACGCCTCTGCACGGTACAGGCAATCTGCCGGTGCGCCAAGTGTTGGAGAAGATCGGCTTCAAAAATGTTGCCGTGGTACCGGAACAGGAGCTGCCGGACGGCGACTTCTCGACGGTAAAATCGCCGAACCCGGAAGAACGCGAAGCGTTCACGCTGGCGATGAAGCTGGGCGAAGAACTGAATGCGGACATCCTGATCGGTACCGATCCGGACTGCGACCGCATGGGCGCCGTGGTTCGCAACCAGGAAGGCAAGTACGTCGTTCTGAGCGGCAACCAATCCGGCGCGATCATGGTCGATTACGTATTAAGCCGCATGAAAGAAGCAGGAACGCTGCCGGAGAACGGCGCGGTCATCAAAACGATCGTAACCAGCGAACTAGGTGCGGTCATTGCCGAGCATTACGGCGCTTCCGTGCTGAACACGCTGACCGGCTTCAAGTACATCGGCGAGAAAATGACGCAATTCGAACAAAGCGGCGAGCATACCTTCTTGTTCGGTTACGAAGAAAGCTACGGTTATCTGGCGGGCAGCTACGCGCGCGACAAAGATGCCGTGCTGGCGGCTATGCTGATTGCGGAAGCGGCAGCTTACTACAAGACGCAGGGCAAGACGTTGTATGACGTGCTGGAAGGACTGTATGCACAGTTCGGAACGTTCATCGAACGTCTGGAATCGCGCACGATGAAAGGCAAAGACGGTCTGGCCAAAATCCAGTCGATCATGGCCGAATGGCGCGATAACCCGCCGACTGAAGTCGCAGGCGTGAAGGTCGTGCAGACTCTCGATTATGCAAAAGGCATCGACGGGCTTCCTTCCGAAAACGTGCTGAAGTATATTTTGGAGGACGACTCCTGGTTCGTTCTGCGCCCATCGGGCACGGAACCGAAAATCAAAGTCTACTTCGCGGTTCGCGGCGACTCGCTCGCAGCGGCCGAAGAAGCCGTGGAACGACTGGTTCAAGCGGTTACGGCAAAAGTAGACGCTTAAGCTTTTTTCTCTACAATTGGATATTGATTAAAAATGGCCGCGGACCGATTACGATTCGCGTTCGCGGCGGTTTTTACAGAACTCCCACGATGCCTCTTGCCGAAGCGCGCCGAAGCGGCGCGTTTCGGCAGGAGGCGTCTGACTTATCAACTTGAACAATGCCGGGACATCGCTTCCGGCAAGGAGGTATACCGAAATTGAGTCAGAAATGGCGTCATTGGAACAAAGCGGCAACAAAGGTATTATGGATTCTGGTCATCCTGGGCATCGTGGCATCTTTACCGGTTGCGTATGACCGGATCCGAACGGAAGGCACGTCCAAAAATGTAGAAATGATTTTCGATTATCGCGATCTGGTGCAAGTGTCATCGTATCAAGGTAATCCTAGCGCTTGGATGAATGAACAGCTCGACGTTCTGCAAGAAGCGGGCATTCACACGATGGCCGTCTATCAAGCGACGTTGACCGAGTTTTCCAATGCGCGCCGCATCACGGTGTACAGCGAGCAGGACGCGGCGCGTTTAACGGGCAAAGTGTTGACCGCTAACGAGAATGCTACATATCTGCTGTTTACGGACGCTGAAAATCAGGCCAAGATCGAACCGATCATCCGCAAAGCTTTTGCAAGCCAGGAGATCGCGGTCGAAGACTGGTCGTTGAATGGGCGCAGCGGGTTGAAAATTGCGACGCCGGTACAAAATGCGGTGTTGAAAACGATGGAACCCGATCCGGTGGCGATGGAAATGCTGGAGTCCAAAGGCTTCCATCTGCTGCCGCGTCTAAGCAACAGTGCCGTGTACGATCAAGAAGGTCTGGCCTCGCTGCTTGATCGATTCAAGGCTATGGGCGTCGATCGTATTCTATTTGACGGAGAAGAAGTGCCGGGTTACGCGGAAGAGCCGGATGAGCGTCATTTGGAAGATTTCGCGCAGCTGCTTAACGAACGCGGAATCGGGATCGCGGCGATCGAGAATCTGCGCGGACCTCAACGCGGCTTCGAGACGCTGGCGAAGGATACGAACTTCAACGTCGCCCGTTTGTATTCGCTGAGCGGTCGCGACTCCGCGCTCGATCCCGACATTATCGCGGACCGTTTTGCGCTGGCTGCGAAAGACCGCAATATTCGCATGATGTTTATTCATACGGCCGTGCAAACGAATTCGGTCGAAGGTCGAATCACCGATACGATCGAGAACCTGGTCGAAAGCCTGGACGGGCCTGAAGGGGCGATCCAGCGTATCGAAAACTACGGTTTTGAGATGGGACCCGCCGCTTCGTTCGAAGTTGCCGAGATGGCCGGACAGAACTATTTCCGCTGGATCGCGATTTTGGGCGCAGTCGCTTTGATTGCCCTGCTCGTCTCGATCTTTATTCCGCCGCTGACGCTGCTCGCCTTTGCCTTGGGCGTAGTCGGTACGGCAGGTCTGTACGTATTGCGGCCGCACCTCATGGAGCAAGCGCTCGCGCTGCTCGCGGGAATCAGTGCGCCGACGATTGCAATGGTATTCGCGATCCGCAAGATCGACCGTTTGTACGAAGTAGGCCAGAAGATGAGCGCGGGACGAAGACTGGCTCACGGCATTCTGTTATTCTTGCGTACAAGCGCCATGTCGTTAATCGCGGTACCGTTCATTATTGCCCTGCTGAACCATGTCACGTACCAATTGGTGCTGGATCAATTCCGCGGCGTCAGCTTGCTGCATTTGGCGCCGATCGCGCTGACTGCTTTGTACGTGCTCTTCTATCGTAAAAATTCGGCGTTCGGCAGCGTGGGCAAGATTTTGCGCATGCCCGTCACGATCGCAATGGTCGTTATTGCGGTAGTCGCAGCCGTGGCCGGCTTGTACTACTTGTCGCGTACAGGAAACAGCGGAAGTGCGAGCGGCATCGAGAAAACGTTCCGGACCCTGCTTGAAAATACAGTAGGCGTGCGTCCGCGATTCAAAGAATTCTTGCTCGGACATCCGATCTTCATTGCAGCCGTATTCGTCGCTCTGAAGTATCGCCATGCCGTTTACGTCATGATTATCGCCTCGATCGGTCAACTGTCCATGGTCGATACGTTTGCTCATATTCACACGCCGGTCTGGATTTCTCTGGTTCGTGACCTGCTGGGTATGGGACTTGGTATTATTGTAGCTCTAGGCTTTGTGCTCGTATGGCAAATCATCGAAAGGTGTTGGAAGAAATGGTCGCCACTGCTCGCAAAATTGTAATCTCTGGCTACTACGGATTCCGCAACAGCGGAGATGAAGCGGTACTCAAGTCGATTTTGACTGCGTTGGAGCAAGAAGGAAAACGCAGCGGCGTTACGTTTGAACCGATCGTTCTGTCCGGCGATCCGTCCTGGACGGCAGGCGTATACGGCGTCAAGGCGGTGCACCGGATGAAAATGGGCGAGGTGCGCCAAGCTTTGAAAGAAAGCGACGGGTTGATCAGCGGCGGCGGAAGTCTGCTGCAGGATGCGACCAGCTCCAAAACGATCCCTTACTATGTAGGCGTGATCCGGCTGGCTCAATGGATGGGCAAGCCGGTGTTCATCTACGCGCAAGGCGTGGGGCCGGTCACCCGGAAGCTTTTCTACCCGTTGATTCACGGATCGTTCAAGCGAAGTCATTATATTTCGGTCCGCGATCAGGAGTCGGCCGCTCTGCTGCGTTCCATGAAAATGGACGGGAGCCGGGTCGAGATCGTGCCTGATCCGGTGATGGGTCTGCCGCTCCCTGCGGGAGCCGCTTCGAAATTTCCGGCCGAGAAGCCCGACGGACTGCCCAAGATCGCGGTGTCGGTACGTTTTTGGAACGAAGATCGCGCCGAACTGATCGGAATCGCGGACGGATTGCGCAAGCTGGCGGAGAGCCGCAAGGTTCACTTCTGTTTCTTGCCTTTTCACCTTCCGGATGACGAAGCGGCTTCCAACTTCGTGATCGAGCGGATGGGCGACGTCAAGTCGCTCGGCTCGAAGATCACGACGCGCCAGACCGAAGATCCTCAGGCGATGCTGCTTGAAGTCGGACGCTGCGATGCTCTTGTCGGCATGCGTCTGCACAGTCTGATCTATGCGGCTTCGCAGCGGGTTCCGGTAGCGGGTATCTCTTACGATCCGAAGATCGACAGCTTTTTGGCCCAATTGAACGTAAAAGCAATCGGGAACAGCGAACAGGTAAGTCCGGAGCGGCTGGCTGAAGAATTGGCTCATCTGCTGGACGACGCCGAAAGCTGGAAAGCGGAGCGCGAGCCGCTTATTGCCGAGTTGAAGCGTGAATCGGCGCGTCCCGCGCGGGCGATCGCTGAATATTTTTCACATAAAGGATGAGCAAACCCTATGAGTCAGATGCAGAATGATGCCGGAATTGGCCAGGTACCGGTCACTTCCATCTTCGGCGTCAACGTTTCGAAGCTGGACATGAAAGGAACCGTTGCCGTGCTGGAACGTGCCGTTGCTTCCAAAAAGCCGCACCAGGTCATCACCGCGAACCCGATCATGATCATGGCTGCGTTGGAAAGCGAAGAGAATATGCGAGCCATGCGCGAAGCCGAGCTGATTGTGCCGGACGGCGCGGGCGTAGTCTGGGCAGCCGAGGAATTCGGTGACCCGGTGGCGGAACGCGTTGCCGGATTCGATCTGCTGCATGAGCTGATGAAGCGCGGGGAAGAGCTGGGTTGGACGGCATACCTGCTGGGCGCTGCGGAAGAAGTGGTTCAGGAAGCAGCCAGTCGGTTACAGAAACAATATCCGAAGGTTCGAATCGTCGGCGTTCGCAACGGTTACTTCGGCGCAGCGGAAAATGCCGGGGTGATCGAGTCGATCCGCCAGGCGCAGCCGGATTTGCTGTTTGTGGCTCGCGATGCCAAAACGCAAGAGCCGTGGATCGCCCGTCATAAGCATGAGCTCGGCGCTTCGGTGATCATGGGAGTCGGCGGAAGTTTCGATGTGATCTCAGGAAAAACGAAGCGCGCGCCGATATTTATGCAGAAGCTTCGTTTGGAATGGTTCTACCGGTTGGCGAAGGAACCTTCCCGGCTGCCGCGAATGATGGCTCTGCCGCAATTCATGCGTAAAGTCAAAAAAGCAAAAAAAAGCATGAAATAGTCGTTGCGCAAAAGGAAATCTACATAATTCGTGCTGGCATTCGGTCCGAGGGCGCGTTATAATGATTTTCGGTTGAAACACATTGGAGGTTTGAGACAACTATGTTCATCGTCTATATTTTAGGTTTCGTACTCGCGCTCGGATTGGCTCTGGGTCTGACGCCGCTCGTGAAGCGGTTTGCGATCAAAGTAGGAGCAGTGGACGTGCCGAACGCCCGCAAAGTGCATACGCGCATCATGCCGAGACTCGGCGGACTCGGGATTTTTCTCGCTTTTGTCATCGCGCTTCTTGCCGTTATGCCTTTCCTTCCGTTCGACTTGTCGGAACGCGACGGTAACTTTATCAAGGCCTTCCTTACAGCCGGAACGATTATCGTGCTTACCGGCGCGTTGGACGACCGATTTGACCTGAATGCCAAATTGAAGTTCCTGATCCAGATCGGCGCGGCCTGCGTGGTTGTCTTCGGATTTGGAATCAAAGTCGAATTCGTCAATATTCCTTTTATGGATGCTTATTCTTCGCTTGAAAACTGGATCGCGATTCCGCTGACCATCTTCTGGATCGTCGGCGTGACGAATGCGGTCAACCTGATCGACGGTCTTGACGGTCTGGCTGCCGGCGTATCGGGTATCGCGATCGGAACCATCCTCGTGATGGCATTGATCAACGGCAACTTCCTGGTCGCGCTGCTTTGCCTGCTGCTGCTGGGAGGCATCATCGGATTCCTGTTCTTCAACTTCCACCCGGCCAAGATCTTCATGGGGGATACGGGTTCCTTGTTCCTGGGCTTCAGCTTGGCGATGCTCTCGCTGCTCGGGTTCAAGCAAATCGCGGTATTGTCGTTCATCACGCCGCTGATCATTATCGGCGTGCCGCTGTCGGATACGTTCTTCGCGATCGTGCGCCGCAAGCTTCAGAAGAAGCCGATCTTCGCTCCGGACAAAGGACACCTGCACCATTGCCTGCGCGAACTGGGCTTCAGCCACCGCCAAACGGTGTTGATCATCTACGGAATCGCAGCGTTCTTCGGCGTGTTGGCGGTTATCCAGTCGGCTTCCGCGATGTTCGAAGCGAGCTGGGTCACGTTCGTCGTGATCTGCATCATGATGTTCTTCATGCAGATCGGTGCCGAAGTGATCGGTCTCGTCGGCCAGACGAAGCGCCCGGTGCTGCAGCTGTTGGCAAGACTTCGCCCGAAGCCGGAAGATCAGGCAAAACCTTGATTTTGTTGAATAATTTTTAAAAAAACTTTAAGCCCTGTTTCCTCTGGATGCCTGGAGAAGCAGGGCTTTTTTTGTTTGTAAAAAATAAGGGCTTTTTATAACATATTCGCCAGATGACGCCGATAAAACAAATAACGAGGAGAAAGGAGCGAGGCTTTGGACGTTGAAATGAGAATGTCGTTTCCGATCACTGACAATCGCAAAATAATTAAGGGGGATATGTTTTGAAATCCAAATTTAAATCATTTATCAGTTTGCTGCTTGCGGCAGCTCTTGTCATAACGCTGATTCCGGGAGGAATGGCGCAAGCGGCCGACGCAACGACAAGCTTTTTTAGCCCGGACGATTCGACATTGCGCAATACCGTTACCTTGAAGCTGGATAGCGGGACTAAGCCTAACCGTACCAATGTACCGGTAGTGACCAACGGGAATTATTCGGTCAGCGGCAGTTACTTCAAAGTAGCGGGTTCGACGCTTTCTGCCGAAGTCAGACAGTTGAACGAAAACCCGACGACGGGTAACTGGACGCAGGATAGCTCCAAAGTTACGCCGGGGGTTATCAACGAAGACGCCACAAGCCCCGACAATCGTTTTAACGCCAGCCTCACGCTGTATCCCGGAATGAACATGATTACGTTCTCCGGTCAACAAGGCAGCATGACTCGTTCGGAAGTCTTCTATGTTCTGTTCGATCAGGTTGCTTATATCGAAAGCTTGCAAATTCTCGGGGGTTCCAGCCCGATCAACTTGAATGAAGGAACGCAGGTCGTCGTGCCGCTCGAACGCATTACGCTTCGCGGTAAAGTTCAAAACTCGACCAGCGTAACCGTGTCCCTGAACGGGGCAGCCGATCAATCCACTTCGCTGCTCGCGGACGGTTCGTTCTTCTCGCCGGAATTGAAGCTGTCGCCGGGATTGAACAAACTGAAATTCAAGATCAAAAACGGCTCCGACAGCATCGTCATCGACCATGAATTGTATTACTACGACGAAGCGAATCCGTTCACGTCGCTTACGTTGAAAGATGCCAATTCCGATATGGATCTGCTGAATGATACGCCGACCTGGACATCCACGACTGCGCCTACGCTTACAGGTCAAGTGCTGATTCCGGACAACGGAAAAACATTCGCGTCCGACGGCAAAATCATCGTCGATCCGGATGCAACGGGCGCAGGTCAAGAAGCGACCGTCGTGTCGGAAGACGTGATTCAAGGAACAAGCGGCGTCGTGCCTACTTATCGCGTCGTGAAATTCGAACTGAAAGACATGGCGTTCAAACAAACCAACGGCGTACCCGATTCGCCTACGCAAAATCACGAATTGCGCCTGACTTACGGAACGACCGTGAATCGCGGCAAGGCGTTCAGCTTCACGTATCAACCGGGTCAGACCGTAATCACGGGCCTGTATTATCTGCCGGGTTACGTTTCGCCTACGCAGCTGGGAGCCAAGCAGTCCCTGAGCGGAGCGGAAGTAAACAACAGCACGTTCATGATCGAAGTCGATACTTCCAGCGCGCCGACTACGGAGCTGTTGGCCAAGTATTTGCCGACAGGCGTAGCGGATATCAATTTGGAGCTGGTCGAAACCATTTCGCCGACCAAATTCGTGTACCGGGTAACCAACTTCCAGAACGGAACGCAAAACGTGCGTTTCCAGTACAAAGACGCTACAGCCTACAAAGACGTTAAGATTTCTTTCGTATCGAAAAACTATATCTACGTCTCCAACCTGCAAGACGGACAGACGTATACGATGAATTCCAGCGAGTCCAAAACCATCGTGGTCAAAGGCGAATATATCGGCTTCGACTTGCAAAACGCGTTCTTCGGAGCTGAAGTGTTCGTGAACGGCGTTACGCCGACAACGGCTTCCGGTTTTAAAGCGGATGTGAAAAACGACGGCAAATTCACGCTTTCCCTCGGCGTTTCCGCCGCGACGGGACCTCTGGTCTTCGGCGAAAACAGAATCGTGTTCACGGGAACGGGCAAAGACGATAAAGGCATCGGTCGCGAGATTCGCAAAGAGCTTCGGATCTATGTCGTCGACGAAAACGTGTCGACCGTATCGAACTTTATTCCGGCATCGGGCAAAAACCGCGTCGAATTGCCTACGGGCCAGTTCTCTGCAACGGACGAAAACGTAGCCAAAATGTTCAATCTGACGACGGATTTCATCTTTAACAACAACAAATATACAACGAGCCTCAAGCAGCATGACCTTGTAGCACGGGGCAGCGGCGCTGCTCAATTGGTCATCAGCCAAGGAACGAAACAAGTCTTCACGCTTCCGATTCCTACCGATGCCAACAGTGCGCAGGGAACAGGCAACTTTGTTTACGAAGGCAAAACGTATGTATACGAATTTGCGGGCAGCCAAAAAGATTTCGTTCTGCGCATTCGCGACCTGCTTTCCGAAAATCCGGGCAGCTACTTCTATACGCTGGACCTGATCAACGATACGGGCGCGAAAACAAGCCAGAAAATCGAAATCGTGCGCGAAGTCAGCGCCTATCGACTGCTGGCGCCGCAGCCTAGCGTAGACGGCAAATATGTCGTGACGCGCAACTATATTCACTTCGATATCGAAGCGGAAGGCGCAACGTCCGTGAAATTCGGTAAAGAAGAAGCAATCAAGCGCCCTGATTTGGGTCCGGATCGCTTCACGTACGATTACGTGGGATTGAAACAGGATAAATCGACGGCGATCAAGTTCACGATCGAGCAAGCAGGCGGGAAAATCAACGGAGAAGTCGATGTGTATTACACGGGCACCGTAGCCGTGGATGCCGCCTACATGGCGCCGAAAGTGGCGAACAAATACAGTATCTTCAATAAAACGTTGGATCTCAGCTTCCCTAAAGGAACGGTACTGGAATCCACGACCTTGAACGGAATCACCAAGTACTATCCGGATACGAAATTGATGTTCGGCATTGCCGATCCGGCCGACGGCGTTGTGGAACGTCGCAACGATTACGGCAATCTGATCGGATTCCCGGGCACGGGGTTGACGGCTGCCGAAACGAATCTGCCTACATGGAGCATTCCGGACGAATATCTGCTGCGCTTCAATTCCCAGGAAAACATGCGTAACTTCACGCCTGTATCGAATGTGTATTGGATCAGCGGAGGATTAGGCGAAAGAGGAAACCAAGGGAACTCGGATTACATTCCGCCGACCAACGGATTGGCTCCGTACTCCGTAAACGGTCTGTTCGGAGATCCGGCTATGTCCTCCGAGCGAATCGTTACGCCTTCGCAACGCGGCGAATTGACTCTTGCTTACAACAGCAACGTAGTCGAAGATGCCGGCACGACGATCTCGGTGTTCCACTACGGATCGGACAGACAATGGAAAAATATCGGCGGCGAAGTCGATGCCAAGAAACACACCGTTACCGTGCCGTTTGACGATTTCGGTTATTACAAAGTCGTGAAGTTGAGCCGCAGCTACACGGACGTGACCAATCACGGTTGGGCGCGCAATATCTTGAACGGCATGTACTCGAAAGGCTTGATGAACAATCTGCGATTCGATCAATTCGGTACGGACGATCAAACGACTCGCGGCGAGTTCGCGACATTGCTCGTCAAAGGCTTGCAGCTTCCGCTTAATTCGTCGGGCAAGCAAACCTTCGTCGATCTCGTGCCGGGCGCTCAATCCTCGACATGGGATTATGCCTCTATCGAAACAGCGGCCCGCGCAGGTATCGTCAGCGGCTTGACCGATGGCGTATTTGCACCGGATCAGCCGATCAACCGCGAGCAGGCTGCGGTAATGATCACCCGCGCGCTCAAGCTCAAGACCGCTGCCAATGACGATAAGCTCAAAGCCTCAGCGGCAAAAGCTTTCCTGGATTCGACCAAAGCCGACAGCTATTCGCTTCCGTCCATCATGGCGGTAAACAGCGCCAAAATCATGTCGGGCGCGGCGGTCAGCGTTCCGGGACAAAAGAAAGCCAGCTTCAACTTTAACCCGAAAGCCAATCTGACTCGTTCGGAAGCTGCCAAGATCGCAGTAGCCCTGCTTCAGAAAGGTACCAAAATCTTCCCTAAAAACTTCAGTTAAGCCTTAAGGAACAAGCTTCTGAACAAGCAAACCCCGAATCCGCCGCATGCGCAGAGTTCGGGGTTTTTTGTCGATTTTGGGAGCACTTCCAATAAGATTTTGTGTTTTGAATCGTTTTACGTTAAAATAGCGAATAACAATACTTACTGCGAAGGTGGAAATAGTTGCGATGAAACCTATTAAGTCAAAAGCACAAATTGATTACATGAAAGCCAAAACGAAATTCGAAGAACGCTCGAAGGTTCTGGAAGCTCGCGTAGCCGAAGAACAACAGACTGCGGAAGTCGAACAGGAATTGATGGAGAAGCTGGTTGTCGATACCGGATTCCACGAAGCCTTCACGAACTTGGCGGAAGCCGAAAGCGAATTGATCTCTTGGTCGCACGCGACGATCAAACACGACAAGACGTATAAAGACAACAAAAAAGCGATCGACGAAATGTACGAGAAGCTGGACGTCGATCCGCAAATGCGCGCGCGAATCATTCAACTGGCCCTGCGGATTCGTTAATCCGAACGACTTCGTATATCGAATGCTTCTATATAATATAGAAGCATCATATAGGCGACAGAAAAAGCGCCCGCGATGTGGCGCTTTTTACGTTTACAAAGCGAAGATGCGGTTTAATTAAATGAGTGGACCTACATAGTTATAGAAACACGTTTTTCGTGCGATGCAGCGTCTCTTAAAAAAAAGTAAAAAAAACTTTTAAAAAGTCGCAACTTTATTGCAACCTCCCGCGTCTAAGTCATTGAGTGTCAAAACAAGGCGCCAAAAACTCCCGATTTTCCAAAGATTGGCCGTAAAACCGTAAAGTTGTGTGCGCTTGTGCGAAAATGGACTTTACGAGGGTTAGCGACCAATGTATAATACGAGAAGCGGGATGGGGCAATCCTTGTATTGCGCTACTTATCAACGTTTACAAGTTTCTGTGATACCCGTCACAGACCTCATTTAATACTTAACACCTGCTCAACTCTGGAAAGGGGGTGCAATCAGCTAATGAGTAACATGAGCGAATGCGAACCAACTACAGACAAAAAAAACACATTTACACTCCAAGGAGGAGAACAAAAAGGTATGAAGAAAATTGTATCCCTGGCCCTCTCCACGGCTATGGCTCTCTCGATGTTCGCTTCGGTCACTTCCGCAGCAACACTGTCGACACAAGAAAAGTATAACGCACTGGTAACTCAAGGTATCTTCGAAGGATACCCAGATGGTAACTCTTACCTCGACAAAGACATGACTCGTGCTGAGTTCGCGAAAGTCGTAGCTCTGTTGACTGGTCTGGACACTGCCGCTACTGGCACGAACACTTACCAAGACCAAAACTATGCGAACGCTTGGTACAAACCTTATGTAGAAGCAGTAACAAAAGCTGGCTACATGCAAGGTACTTCTACTGGAGCTAAAAAACTGTTCAACCCGAACGGTAAAGTAACAGTACAAGAAATGGCAGCTACCCTGGTACGCGCAGCTAAGCTGGAAGTTCCTACTACAGGAATCAACAACACTGCAGCAGCTTGGGCGAAAGGCGAAGTACAAGCAGCAATCAACGCTGGTCTGGTTCCTGCAACTTCGAACTTCACTGCAGCAGCAACTCGCGGCCTGCTGGTTGACACAGCTTACGCTTTCCAAACAGCTGTTAACAAACCAGCCGTAGCTTCTTACGAAGTTCAAGACAACGGCGCAACTGTAGTCTTCACACTGGCTAACGGTGAGAAAGTAACAGTTAAGCCTGAGAAAGCACTGGTAGCTAACACAGCTACTACTGTGAACTTCAAATACGGTGAGTTCGAGTACAGCGAAAGCGTAACTTGGACTGTAACTGACGCTACTGAAGCTTCGAGCGCAGCAGCAACTAACCTGAAACAAGTTATGGTAACATTCAACGGTAAAGTAAGTGCTTCTTCCGCTGAAAACATCAATAACTACACAGTTTCCGGCAGAACAATCGACAGCGCTAGCCTGTCCGAAGACGGCCGCGTAGTTACTCTGCTTCTGGCAGCTGAAACTGACGGTACGAACTCGAACACTCTCGTAGCTAACCGCGAGACTAACGTAGTCGTACGCAACATCATGCCAAGCACTGGCACAACTGCACTGGCTACTAAGACTCTGGCGTTCACGCCTGCTGACGTTGCGGTTCCTACTGTAACTGAAGTTAAAGGTCTGGGAACTCGTGCATTCCAAGTAACGTTCAGCGAGCCAGTTCGTCAATCCGACCTGCGCGCAGCTAACTTCTCCGTTGACGGCCGTGCAATCGCCGGTACTTACAACTATGCTTACCCGAACAGCGTAATCGTTGAGACTCCGCTGACTGAAGGAACGCACACTGTACGTATCAGCGGCGTATCCGACTACTCGGGTCTGACAATGGTTCCTACGGAGCAAACGTTCACAGTAGCAGCTGACACTGCAGTAGCGAAAGCTGTATCCGCAGTAGCAACTGACCTGAACCGTGTTGTCGTTACTTTCGACAAGCCAGTTAAGAGCGTAAGCGGCGCTTATGCTAACGTAACGGGTAACAATGCTAATACTCCAATTACCGTAAACGGTAACCGTGTAACGCTGAACTTCGCTGCAAACAAAACACTGAACTACGGCGCTAACAACATCGTTCTGTCGAACGTGGTTGATTACAACGGTAACGTAGGCAGTGCTTCGGTCAGCGTAACTCCAACGTTCGATCTGGTTGCACCGACTGTAACTAGCGTTGAATTCTCGCAATCTGGTTCGACTTACTTTGCAGAAATCAACCTGAGCAAGAATGTTACAGAAGCTTCGGCTCAAATCCTGGGCAACTACGTACTGAAAAACTCCCGTGGTGAAGTAGTAACAGGCAACGGACGCAATGCTTCCGGTAACCCAACTACTACACCTACCCTGATCAACCAAGGCAGAACTGTACGTGTTAACTTGGGTGCAGGTCTGACTGAAAACTTCTACACTCTGACTGTATCCGGTCTGCGTGATGCAACATTTGCAGGTAACGTACTGTTGCCTTACACAGCTACTCTTGATCGCAACGTTGCTGCAACTGGAAGCATCGTTCGCTCGTGGGCACAAAACGGTTACGTATATGTAGAGTTCAACAAAGCTGTTGCAACTAGTGGTACAGGCAACGCTCTGGACCCAGCTAAATACACAATCACCGGTGCTACTGTGGACGGTACTCAACGTCTGACAACTCGTAGCGCTGACGTAGAAACTTACGGTGCTAACACTGTACGTATCTACGCTAGAAACGTCAATACGGATCTGGTAACACCAGCACGTACGGTAACTGCGAACTATGTAGCAGACGCTAACGGAACTTACTTCCAAAACGCAACTGGTGGTTATGCAGTAACATCGCCAATCACTGCTGCTAACGAAAGACCAACTGTTGTAGCAACTAACAACACTGTTGAAGCTACTTCGAGAAGCTCGGTTGCTGTAACATTCACAGCTCCACTGGCTTCGGTAAGAGCGAGCGACTTCACAATCGTTAACGCTTCGGGTACTGTAGTAGCAACTGCTGTTGGCTATGAACTGAGCAATAACAACAGAACAGTAACTTTGGACTTTAACGATCAAATTCCAGCAACATATACACCAGGTTCGCTGCAACTGCGTATTGCTAATACTTCGGGTACAGTTGACCAGTTCGGTAACTCTGCTACTGTAGGAACAACCCCAATCACAGTAGTTAACGCTATCCGTCCTACAGTAACTGCTGGTCCAACATTTGTTAACCAAGTTAATGCTACTACTGGAGCAAATGCTGCTAACCAAAGAATTATCACTCTTTCGTTCACTGCAAGCCAAAATGTAAATGGTTCTGCTCTGACTAACGCGCCAGGAGCATTCTCGGTAAACTCCAGTAACGGTTCGGCTGTTTCGGTCGAAGCTGTACGCGTAACTAACGGTACTACTGCATTCGAAGTTGATGTAAGAGCTCCTCGTACAGATGTTGGAACTCTGGCAGTTTCGTTGAACGGTACTACAAATGAACAGTCCCGTTTCATCGTAGCTGATACTGCTTCTGCACCAGCATTGGCAGGATTTGATTCCCGTACAATCACAAACATCGATTCTATTGCTGCAGCAACAGTAGTAAGTGCTCAAACTACTAGTGCTACAACGGCAACAATTGAATTTAGCCGTGATGTTAACATCACGCCTGCATCTGCGGGACAATTCACTGTAGCCGGTGCGACTCCAACAGATCCACGTATTCCTGCTACTTCTGCAACTGTAGTTGATGATGTAATCACATTGACATTCGCAGCTCCAGTATTCGTTACTGGTGTAAACTCTGAAGTACAGTACGCACCAGGAGCAACTGCTGCTGATCGTCTGGTAAGTGATCAAGGGCAAGAAAGCCCTAGCTTCACACAAATTCTGACTTCTAACTTCTAAGAATTAATTCTCTAAAAGCCTCGGCATATGCCGAGGCTTTTTCTTTTCCAATTGACACCTCCCCCCAAATCCTTTACCATTACAACCGAGGATGGAACACCCAACCTTCCCCTTTACCGGGCAAGGTTCGTTTTTTGTATACGGGAATTTTTGCAACAACTCAAGGAGGTACACGCTTATGTCGCTTCAAGGACGGCGTTTGTTTACGTCCGAATCCGTAACGGAAGGTCATCCGGATAAGATCTGTGACCAAATTTCCGATGCGGTATTGGATGCCTTTTTAGCTAATGATCCGAATGCTCGGGTCGCTTGCGAAGTCTCGGTCGCTACGGGACTTGTACTGGTGATCGGCGAGATCAGCACGAGATCGGAATACGTCGATATTCCCGCGATCGTACGCAATACGATCAAGGAAATCGGATATACCCGTGCCAAATACGGATTCGATTACAATACATGCGCAGTGTTGACTTCCCTTAACGAGCAGTCGGCGGATATCGCGCAAGGCGTAAACTCGGCTCTGGAGACTCGCGATCCGGAACAGATGAAGCTTGAGACGGAAAACATCGGCGCCGGTGACCAGGGACTCATGTTCGGCTTCGCGTCGAATGAGACACCGGAATTGATGCCGCTTCCGATCGCTTTGTCGCACCGTATCGCGCGCCGCTTGGCCGAAGTACGGAAGAACGGCACGTTGGAATATTTGCGTCCTGACGGTAAAACGCAGGTCACGATCGAGTATGACGGCGATACGCCGGTTCGCGTCGATACGATCGTCGTTTCGACGCAGCATGCGGAAGAAATCACGTTGGAGCAAATTCAGCGCGATATCAAAGAACATGTGATTTTGTCCGTCGTTCCGGCTGAACTGTTGGACGACGAGACCAAATACTTCATTAACCCGACGGGACGCTTCGTGATTGGCGGACCGCAAGGGGATGCCGGCTTGACCGGACGCAAAATCATCGTCGATACGTATGGCGGTTATGCGCGTCACGGCGGCGGCGCCTTCTCGGGCAAAGATCCGACGAAAGTGGACCGTTCGGCGGCTTATGCGGCGCGTTATGTCGCGAAGAACTTGGTTGCGGCTGGCTTGGCCGACAAATGCGAGATTCAGCTTGCCTATGCGATCGGCGTAGCCAATCCGGTATCGATCAGCGTCGATACGTACGGAACCGGCAAAGTCAGCGAAGAGACGTTGGTGCAGCTCGTGCGCGACAACTTCGACCTGCGCCCGACCGGCATTATTCGCATGCTGGATCTGCGTCGTCCGATCTACAGACAGACGGCTGCATACGGCCACTTCGGTCGTACCGACCTCGATTTGCCGTGGGAACGTACAGACAAAGCGGAAGAACTGAAAGCTCAAGCCGGCGATTGATTGAATAGTTGGCCAAATGAGAACCCTCCTAATATCAGGGGGGTTCTTTTTGCGTTTTCCCAAGCTTTCCCTAACATTCTTGCTTGCTCAAGCCGACAAATAAAGAGAATATGTTTTGTGGGAGAAAGGAAGGGAATAACGATGAAAAACAAAATTGCCGCAGGACTGGTATGCGTACTGGCGGCCAATTTGCTTGCAGCCGGACCTATTCCGATCACCGGGAGCTTTTCCGTGGTTCAGGCAGCCGGAGAAACAGCAAGCCTGGAAAGCGTTTATTTCCCGACAACGGCAGCCGTATCGCCGTATCCGGCGTTGTCGGTTACTTTTAAATCCGCCGTACAGCCTGGAGACGCGCTGACGACCAAGTTCTTCACCGTCAAAGCCGACGATGCGACTGTTTTTACGGTTCGCGGGGACAAAATGCGCGTAGCTTCGGACGGACTGCGTGTCGATCTGCCTTTGGAAAATGCGGAATGGGTTAATAGCAATAACCAAGCGCTTGCAGCGGATACCGATTATTACGTCGAAGCATCCGAAGGCATCTTGAAGACCAAGCCGGCAGCCAGCCAGGATGCTTCTGTTCCTTGGGCGGGCATTCCTTCCGGAAACAAGACGGCATGGGCTTTCCATACCGCGCTTACGGATAACGCAGCACCCAAGCTGATCGTCCAATCGCCGAAAACAGGTGCTATAGCCGTTACGGTGACATCGAAGCTCGTGTTGGATTTCGACGAAACGGTAAACTTCGACGAGACGAAAATCGCCGACTTGAAGATCGCCAAGCTTCAGAGCAACGGCACGCCGGGAACAGCGGTCTCATTGAAGGCTGAACAGATCAAAGGTACAGGTACATCCCGTATCACGATCGAGGGTCTGACACTGGACAATGCAGCGGATTACCAGGTCACCTACCCTGCAGGAGTCTTCAAGGATATGGCAGGAAATTCTGCTGCAGCTGTGGCTAACGGGAGTTGGAAATTCCGCACGATCTCCACCGATGAAAATCCGCCGGTCGTCAATGCGTTTTCGCCACGTCCGGGCTTGGTGGGAGCCGACCTGAACGCTCCGTTTACGTTGACGTTCTCCCAGCCCGTGAAGCCTGCGGCCGACAGCGAGAAGAAAACGGTCAAAATCTACCGACTGGATAATAATCAACTGGTACAGACCGTAAGTGCTTCTTCGCTTACGCCGTCCGCAGCCTATTCGCGCAGCGTGCAAGTTCCGCATGACGCGCTTGTTCGCGGAACGTCGTATTACGTGACCGTCGATCCGGGAGCGTTCGTCGATCTGGACGGCCGTCCGTATGCCGGAACGGCAAGCACGAGCGAATGGACGTTTACGACGACCGGAGACGCGTTGACGTTGACGGCGCTAAGTCCGGCCAACGGAGCCGTCGGCGTAGCGCGAACGAATAATCTTCAGCTTTCCTTCAGCCGTCCTGTTCATTTGTCTTCGGTTGAGGGTACATCCGTAACCGTAACCCGCAGCGGCGGAACGGTGCACGAGACGCTGCCGCTTAGCGGGCAGCAGGTGTCCGGATTCGGAACCTCGACCTTGAAGATCGCGATGACCAAGCCGCTGGAAGCGGGATACGTCTATACGGTCGCGCTGACGAACGGCTCGCTTGAAGATGCGGAAGGCAATGCTTTTCCGAGCAGCAGCAAGCCGTTGACCTGGTCTTTTACTACGGTAACCGACGGACAGTCGATCTCGATGACTTCGCTTATGCCGAATGACCGCAGCGTTGACGTGCAGTTGGATACGCCGATCCGTATTGCGTTTAACCGGAATATCGCGGTGGGCAACGGAACCGTCTCTTTGAATAAAGCAACCGGAACCGGGAGCAAGATAGCCGCGCAGGTATCGGTGAATCCGTCGAACGCTCGCGAATTGCTGATCGTGCCTTCGTCGGCGCTCGAACCGGCAACTTCGTATTACGTGGATCTGCCTGCCGGATCGGTGACAGACGCGGTGAGTACGGGCATTCAATTTGCGGGACTCAAAGGTCAGGAACAATGGAGTTTCCGCACGATCGCGGCCGATACGACTGTGCCGACGGTTCAGAGCGCCGTAATGAACAGCAGCAATCAGATTCGTTTGGCTTATAATAAGCAGTTGGACAGCGTAAGCTATCCGCTGTTGAGCAGCTACTCGGTGACGGTCAACGGCGAAAAGCGCGGTCTGAACGATATTTTCGTCAGAGGCGAGAGCGTCTATCTGACTCTGGATACCGGAGCGGCGGTCGGACAGGACGTTAAAGTCTCTTATACGCCGGATGTGCGTCCGCTGCGAGATCTCAAAGGCAACAAAGCCGCGGCTTTGACCGGCTATGCCGTGAAAAACAATATCGAAACCGCTCTGCCCAAGCCCGTGGAAGGCACGGCGTATTCCCGCAGCATCAATCTGACGTTTGCCAGCAACCTGGGGCCGGTCGACAATCGGGCGTATCAGCAGTTCTCGGCGACGGCGGACGGGGGATATATCGGGATCGAAGGCATCACCTACAGCGCCAAATCGATTACCCTGTATACAAGTTCCACGATTCCGGACGGTTCGATCGTAAGCGTCAGCTATACGCCTGGATCTTATCCGATCAAGGATGCGTCGGGACAAAATTTATCGGGATTCCAGTCGTTCAATGTCCGCAACTTGCTGGATCGCCGCCCGCCGGAGTTCGTTTCGGCGGAGCTGTCGGGCAAAGAATTGATTTTGAACTATAATGAAGCGCTAGCGACGGACAAGCTGCCGACCAACAGTCAGTTTTCGGTGCTGGCTAACGGGCTGCCGGTTTATGTGACGGGAGTCGCGGTAGACGGCCAGAAAGTCCGTCTGACATTGGCTTCTTCCTTGATTGCCGCGAACGGAGTCAGCGTCTCCTATGTGCCGGGCGTATTGAAGCTCACCGACCTTAATCTGAATGCGGCAGGGTATCTCAATCTTCAACCGGTAGGCGCCGCCACGGGAACAAGCGGGATTCGTTCCGCGACCGTGAACGGCACTGCCCTGCAAATCACGTTCACGGGAGCGCTGATGGGGACAACCAATCCGCAATCCGCGCAGTTCAGCGTATTTGCCGACGAAGCTTATGCAGGCGTCGACAATATGTCGGTTACCGGAAGCACGGTGAGCCTGAACCTGACCAACCCGATCAAAACAGGTCAAAAAGTACAGGTCTCTTATACGCCGGGGACGGAACCGCTCAAAAACGCGGAAGGCACCGCAGTACCCGCGTTCACCCGTCTGGCCGTGGATAATCTGACCGGAACGGCCGCGGGAGGCAATACGTCGGGAACCGGTTCGATCCCGATCATGAGCGGAACCGAATTCGGCAACAGCATGTCGATTCTGGGCAGCGGAGCGTCGACTTCTTCCGGCGCAAGCACGAAGTATAATCAGGATACGCATACGTACACGCTGCAGCCTGCCGCTCTTAAATCGGCGCTGGAAGCTTCGATGAACAACGGTACGCGCTCGGTGGTGTTCGAGACGCCGGCGACGGATAATTCGGCTTTGGTCAATATCCCGCTGCCGATCTTGTCGGAAGTCGCGAAAAAATCGGACAATCTCTCGGTAGCCGTTCGGTACAAAAACGTATTGTTCGAGCTGCCGCTTAAAGATCTGCAAGCGCTGATGAACGCTTCTCCGACCAGTGCTTACGTACAGGTTGCGATTGAACCGGTACCGGCAGCCGCTTCGCTGGCTCTGCGTTCCACGCTTTTGGACAGCAAAGCCGAGACGTTGGCTGATTCGGTGGACATTCGAATGACGCCGCTCACAGCCGGAATGGCAGCCAATTCCAATGCTCCTGCCGTCAAAGGCAATTATTACTTCAAGCTGCCTGTTTCCTCGGCGGCAGGCCAAACTTCCGTCGTCTATGAAGATAGCGATTCTTCGCGGCCCTTCTTTGTTCCGAGTTACTTGGACTCTTCGGCAGCGGGAACGGTAATTAGCGGAACGACGGTCGGCAATCGCGTATTGACGCCGGTCTCCACGACTTTTGCCTACTCGGACATGAATTCGCACTGGGCGAAAGACACGGTGAACGAATTGGCGTCGAAGTTCATTTTGGAAACGAAAAACGGAAACAATTTCTCGCCGGGTACTACGATTACGCGGGGAACGTTTGCCGAGTATATCGCGCGGGGAATGGGGCTGCCGTTTGACGCGGTTGCCGCCAACCAGTTCCGCGATGCCAATTACAGCCGTTATCTCGGCGGCGCGATCGGGGCGGCAGTCAACGCGGGAATCATTAACGGCAACACCGACGGCACGTTCCGCGCAAACGATCCGATCACGCGCGAGCAGATGGCCGCCATGATGGTTCGCGCTTTGAATTATGCGGGCATCGATCCGACTTTGAACAGCGGTACGGCAGACGTGTTGAGCAAATTCAAAGACAGCCGGAATATCACGTTTACGACTGAAGCAGCCAAAGCCGTACGAGCAGGCGTGATCAAAGGCGGGTCCGACGGAAAGTTCAACCCGAAAGGAAACGCGACCCAAGCGGAAGCGGCCACGATGCTGCAGCGAGTGCTTCAAGAAGCAGGCTATTTGAACTAAACAACTAAATAATTCCAAAGGCCCAGTTCGCCTAGTCCTCCTCGCTCAGAGTTTTTCGAACCGTACACAAAAGCGATCATTTCTTCAAATTATTTGTTGAAATGATCGCTTTTTCTCTTTTCATTTTGCGGAAGTGAGGTAGAATGGTTTATTGTAGTTTGTTTTTTTGTCGAATTTGCAGGAACTTTTGTGCGTCGTTTCAGTCTATTACAATAGTGGCGTATATTGGCCTGACATGAATTAGTCATACATACGCGAACGAATCTGTACAGATAGGGAGCGAAACCGAACATCATGAATAAGCAGGGCAAAAAGATAGGGAAAAAGTGGATGGTTGCCGTATTGGCCGGAGCTTTGGTCGTGCAGCCGCTCGCTGTTCCGGGCTGGGGAGCGTTGACGGGAGTGCACGAAGCTTCTGCGGCGGCAGCCGTTTCCATCAACAAGACGAATGAAGAAATCATCACGTCCGGCGCGAATCTGTTAACCTATAAATACTCCGTACCCCGTTCAGGCAAAGCAGCGACCGGTCTGGCCAGCGTCATCCAGGTCGATCTGCAAAATCCGTACGTTAAGCTGGATGTCATGACCGGAAAAGGCGGTAAGTTCACCACGCTGCAAACCGTTAGCGGCATGGCCAAAGAAACGGATGCCGTAGCAGGCGTCAACGGCGATTATTTCAATACGGCGGCCGAAGGAGCTCCGATGGGAGCGCAAGTCTCGAACGGCGTGCTGATGTCCAGTCCGTCCGAGCTTAAAGGAATGTATGCGTTCGGCGTGACCAAAGACCGCAAACCGGTGATCGACCAGTATGATTTTTCCGGTACGGTCAATTCGGATGGCGGACAAGCGTTCGATCTGGCGGGAATCAATCTGGTCTCGTACAGTCCCGAACCGGACGGAGGCTACAGCCACGTCGATGCGATGTACATCTATACGGATGCCTGGGGCAACGCCGAACGTCCGAAGAACAGCGCGACAATCCCTTCCGAGGCCTTGGTGGAAAACGGTGTCGTCACGAAAGTGTCGCTGAACAAGGCGCTGGAAGGCACGGTTCCGGAAGGCGCGTATATCCTGCGTGCGCACGGGAAAGCAGCGACTTACATGAAAGCGAATCTGACCGTGGGCGCGCGCGTGCAGACCGATTACAGCCTGGTGTCCCGAACGACGGGGCAAAAGCTTGATCCGGCTTCGCTTGAAGTCATGATCGGCGGTCACACCATTCTGGTCGATAACGGCAAAGCCGCGTCGTTTTCCCGTAACGTCAACTCGATCGGCGGCTACCGGGCGCGTACGGCGCTGGGCTACTCGCAAAGCGGGCGTTATGCGTACATTGTGACGGTTCAAGACAACGACGGCAGCAGCGGCATGTCCTTGACCGAGCTTCAGGGCTTCATGACGAGCCTGGGCATCTGGAAAGGCATCAACCTGGACGGAGGCGGCTCGACCACGATGGTGTCGCGTCCGCTCGGCGAAGAACAGGCGCAGCTCACGTTCACGACCGAATACGGCGGTCAGACGCAGCGCAGCGTCGTGAACGGGTTGGGCGTGTATACGACGGCTCCGGAAGGCAAGCTCAAAGGCTTTGCGGTAAGCGGCAAAACGCAGTTGTTGATCGGAGAAACGGCCAACTACAGCGTAAAGGGCTATGATACCTACTATAACCCGATCGCCGCGGCGAATATCAATCCGTCGTGGAAATCGAGCAATTCGAACGTCGTTTGGAACGGCAGCACATTGACGGCGAAAAAAGCAGGAACGGCCACGTTGACGGCGACCAGCAGCGGAGTCAGCTCGACGCTTCAGGTTGAAGTGCTGGGCGCCGATTCCCTCTCGTCTTTGAATCTGGGAGCAGCAACGGCGTCGCTTAAGGTAGGGACGGTCGTTCCGTTGTCCGTAACCGCGACCTTGAAATCCGGCAACACGGTCAGCATTGATCCTTCGGCGCTGGATTGGGAGTTTGTCGGCTTCAAAGGAAGAATCAAGGACGGCTCGTTGAATGTAACGTCCGTGAACAGCGGAGCGAAAGTCGGTTACGCGATTGCCAGCTATGAAGGCTTCAAGACCATGCTGACGCTGGCCGACGTGCAAGAGACGGATTGGGAAACCTTCGAAAATGTGGCCTACGGTTTGTCGTTTACAGGCAGCCCGTCCGCGGTAACCGGCAAAGTGCAGATCAAGTCGGGTACGGGTACGCATTCCGGTTCGAAAGTGCTGCGTCTCGATTACGATACAACAGCAGGGACAGGCAACAAATATGCATACGTCAACCTGAACGGCTCGTCTGGCAAAACGCTACCGTCGGGTGCAAGCGCGCTGAGCCTGGATGTATTGGGTGATAATAGCTACAACTGGCTCCGGGCCGAGGTCGTCGGCGCAGACGGCAAGACCGTTTACGTCGATCTGGCGAAGAGCCTGAACTTTACCGGTTGGAAAACGCTTAGTGTGAACCTGAACCAGTATGGTACAATTGCGTATCCGGCCAAAGTCAAGCGAATCTATGTCGTGAATTTGGCGGAAGGACAGGACGAACGTTCGGCAAGCGGCTTCGTGGAGATCGATAACATCAAGACGACTTCCCCGGCGGACGCGGGCTCGCTGGGTCTTCCGTCGGGCGTGAACGCCAAGATGACGGTCGGTTCCAAAACGCTGCTGACGAACGGCAAAGCAAGCACGATGGATGTATCGCCTGTCGTGCGCGGCGGAGTCACCTACCTTCCGGTCAAATACATCACGGATGCGTTCGGCGGAACGTCGGGCTGGGAAGCAAAAAGCGGTTCAATCTCGATTCGGCGCGGGGATCAGCTTCTTGTATTAAATTTGAATAAAAAGGACTATATTCTAAACGGAAAACGCAAAACTTCCGATTCGGCCACCATAAGTGTATCGAATAGGACTTTAGTCCCTGTAAGATTGGTTTCCGAGCAGCTTGGATTGCTTGTAAAATGGGAACAAGAAACGAAGACTGTGACTATCGAGTCATGATACGATAGGTTCTGAACGATCACCTGTTTGACAATAAGGTGAACGCCGGAGAGAATGGAGTCGATTTTGCCCGTGGATTTCCAAGCGGATGCTTTGAACCGAGTCATCAAAAATACCATCCAAGTCGTCGAAGACAGCAAGTATCAAATTTTTGAGATATTGGACCAGTCCCGCGCCGAACTCAACTCGCTCACCGAAGAACTGCAGAAGGTCATCAAGGAAACTTCGGACACGGCCGACATGGTCGATGATCTCGAAGGGAAATTCCGTCTTTCCCGTATCCGGCTCACGGAAGTGAGTCGGGATTTCGTTAAATATACGGAGAATGATATTCGGCAGGCCTATGAGCGGGCCACGCAGTTCCAATTGGAACTTTCGGTGTATAGGGAAAAAGAAGCTTATTTGCGAGCCCGTCGAGACGAGCTTCATCTTCGCGTGCGCAATGCCACGAGTTCGATCGAGCGCGCCGAGGCGCTGGGCTCGCAAATGAGTGTCGTCACCGAATATTTGTCCGGCGGAGAAGTCGGACAAGCAACCAAGATGTTGGAATCCGCAAAAACCCGCCAGATGGTCGGCTTGAAAATCATTCTGGCTCAGGAAGAAGAACGTAAACGCATTTCCAGGGAAATTCATGACGGTCCGGCGCAACTAATGGCTAATATGGCGCTCCGGACCGAAATCGTCGAACGCATGCTGGGCAAGCAGGATTACGGCCGCGTTCAAGAAGAAGTGGCGGATCTCAAAAAGCAGGTGCGTTTCAGCCTGGAAGAGATTCGCAAAGTCATTTTCAATCTCCGACCGATGGCGCTTGACGACCTCGGATTGATTCCGACGCTTCGCAAGTACACGCGCGACTACGAGGAAAAAAACCGGATTCGCACCGTATTCGAGACGAGGGGCAAAGAGTATCGGCTCTCTTCCGCCATGGAGGCTGCCGTCTTCCGCTTGATTCAGGAGGCGCTCACCAACGCGGCCAAGCACGGAGACCCTACTCATGTCGTCGTCGAGATCGCCTACCAGACGCAGCTTGTCAAAATCTCGATTCGGGATAACGGACGCGGCTTTAACATGGATATCTTGGAACAAAAGGCGAACCAGCATGCGCATTTCGGTTTGATTGGAATGCGGGAAAGAGTCGAGCTGCTTGAGGGACGAATGGAGATCGAATCAGCCGAGAATCAAGGAACCAAAATCGTGATCCATATCCCGACGAATGTAGAAAATGGAAAGGGGTATGAAGATGGAGAGCATGAACTCGGAACAACCTAAAATTAAAGTGCTTTTGGCTGACGATCACCAATTGTTCCGTGAAGGATTGAAAAGGATTTTGAACATGGAGGACGATATCGAGGTGATTGGGGAGTGCAGCGACGGCATTCAAGTGCTGGAATTCTGCAACGCCTACAGACCCGACGTCATCCTGATGGACATCAACATGCCCAACGAGAACGGCGTGGAAGCTACGGCGAAACTCCGCGAGATTTTCCCGGACATCAAAGTCATCATGCTGTCGATTCACGACGATGAAAGCTATGTCTTCGAGACGCTGCGCAAGGGAGCCAGCGGTTATCTCTTGAAAGACATGGAAGCGGAGTCGCTTATTAATGCGATTCGCAGCGTAGCGGCCGGCCACGCGTATATTCATCCCAAAGTGACGGGCAAACTGATTCAACAGCTTCAGCGCATGACGTTCGTGAACGAACGCGGCGCCATGTTCGAAGGCGTGCAAGACGAAGAAGCCGGCGTTAAATTCATCGGCGGCGAAGACAACCCGCTTACGCGCCGCGAAGCTGAAGTGCTGCGTCTGATGTCCGAAGGCAAAAGCAACAAAGCCATCGGAGAATTTTTGTTCATCAGTGAGAAAACGGTTAAAAACCACGTCAGCAGCATTCTGCAAAAGATGGAAGTCGAAGACCGGACGCAGGCCGTCATCAACGCAATCAAGATGGGCTGGGTTACGCTGTAAGCAACGCCTTCATTTTACGGACGAAAGTAGGGAATTGACGCTCATGTTTCCTAGTACGTTGTCTCCGTCTCATACCCAACACATCAAGCAGCTCTGCGAACAGGTTGAGACAGCGTAACGGGACCGATCTTGCGAAAGCAGGGTTCGGAAAAAGTTAGTAAGTGAAGAAAATAACGTATTATCAGGAATGAAGCACACTCCTTATACGCTCGCAAGAGCGCAAAGGGTGTGCTTTTTTTGTTGAATTTTTTAAAAAAATTATCGGAGGAATAGAAATGAAAGCAGGGGTTTATGTTGCCGGACATGCAAAGAAACTAAGCTGTTATATGTCGCTGGATTTGAATGTGGATCGATGCTGGTGGGGACTGCAGCAAGCCAGAGGGACAGAAGCGGTATTTTTTCGTCTCATTTCCCGCGGAATGCCCCTGCAATGGGCGACTGCATTGGCGGGGCTTCAGCTTAATGCGCATATTCCGACTTGGACAAATTCCGATTGGAGCCGATATATCCGTTCTGGTTTGGGCCGAATGCTGAACGAGGAAGATCTGGCCTCTTTTGAGCATTTATCGGGTATTGTAGAGTTCGATGAAGCGCAAGATGCGGCAATGCCTGTCCTTGGAAACCCGTTAAATGAAGCAACGGCGTCGACTTGGCTTAGACAGTTGCATGATTCCGCAGGACGATTGATTGCACGGTTGAACGGGAGGTCGCTGCTTGGGGGAGAAGTGGAGTCCATGTTGAAGGAGTTGGATCCTGCTTTGGAAAAGCAATGGAGATCCGTCGCGCAATTTGCGTATTTGCAAGGAACGATCAAGCTGGAGAACGCCGTGAAAACGAAGCCTAGAAGCGTTGCGGTTCGACAGGGTCTTAAGAATGTGTTTGGTTTGGGAAGTATGCTTGCTGAAAAATCGGCACATCAGTGCATGCGCTGCGGCAGTGCTGCCGACGGAGGACCCTGCGGTTCATGCGGCTCGTCCGATTGTGCGAGATGCGAGGCTTGCCGCGCACTCGGGCGAAGCCGTTCCTGCGAGGTGTTGGTATCGAGCATGCAGCAAGAGGGTTGCGCAGCGTCAGATCGCGGCCTATTAAGGGGGCAGAAACTAACGCAAGCAGACCTGCGGGCGAGACTGACGTATTGGAATCTCAGTCCGGCACAGACCGAAGCCTCCGAACAAGCCGTGCGTTTTCTGGAATCGCCGATCGGATCGTCCCGATCGGCTGCCGCCAAACAGATGAAGCGTCGACGGATTCTCCGTATAGCCATACAGTCTAACACCCAAAGACCCGATACATCCGGCTACGCCGCACAAGATCCAAGTAGCCGGTTTCTGCTTTGGGCGGTGACCGGAGCGGGCAAGACGGAGATGTTGTTTCCGTTAATCGAACACGTTCGTAGTCAAGGCGGCCGCGTGCTGGTCGCTACGCCCCGGCGTGACGTCGTATTGGAATTGGCCCCGCGTCTGCGTAAAGCTTTTCCCGATGAAACGCTGGTCGCTCTGTATGGAGGCAGCGAGGAGCGGTGGCGGCGAGGAGGGGTTACATTGGCCACGACGCATCAAGTGCTGCGTTTCGATCATGCCTTCGATCTGGTGGTGATTGATGAACTGGACGCTTTTCCTTTTCACGGGGATCCCATGCTGGCTTACGCCGCGGAACGGTGCCGGGCAGCCGGCGGGAGAACCGTCTATTTGTCGGCGACGCCGCCCAAAGAGCTTCAGTCGCTGGTGCGCAAAGGGCATCTGGCTTGCGCGAAAGTGCCGGTCCGATACCATCGTTATCCGCTGCCTGTCCCCATGCTGCTTCGGATGAGTTCGTTGTCTGAATGTTTGCGGAAAAAACGGCTGCCGGACGTGCTGCTGCGAAAATGGCGAGTATCGTTGGAGAGAGGGGCGCAGGTTTTTATTTTCGTTCCGAAGATTGCCTTCGCGGAGCCGCTGGCGGCGCTGCTGCGAGTCGTTTTTCCGGGGATTGCTGTCGGGGCGACTTCCTCGCAGGATGAAGAGCGCGGAGGCAAAGTGTCATCTTTTCGGGCAACCGACTTGAGAATGCTGGTGACGACGACCATATTGGAGAGAGGGGTCACGGTTCCGCGCAGCGACGTCTATATTTTGGATGCGGACAGCGGGCTGTTCGACGAAGCGTCGCTGGTTCAGATGGCAGGTCGCGCAGGACGTTCGGCAGACGATCCCGCAGGCAAGGTCGTTTTTGCAGCGGTTCAGAAAACGAAAGCCCAGGTCGGAGCCCGTCGCCAAATTCGCCGGATGAACCGATTAGCCCGGCCGTTTCTGCTGCCTCGGCATGCCCGAAAAAGCTCGGAGTCCAAACGATGAATATCGGGGCCTTATTACGCACATTATTGATGCCGACCCGCGAGCACTGCCTGGCGTGCGGTCGGCCGGCCAAGCTGGGCATCGTTCTTCCGTTGCTCTGCGAACGCTGCGCCGACCGAATTCCCTGGATCGTCGAGCCGCGCTGCCTCATATGCGGTCGGGCGCAAGGATGTCCGGATTGCCGGCGTCCCGAAGCGGGAGCAAGAGCTTTTTCCATCAATCGCAGCGCCGTCCTCTATGACGCGACGATGCGGGAGTGGATATCGGCGTACAAATACGGAGGAGCGGAACGCTTTGCGGAGCCTTTTTCGATCATGTTGGAGCAGGCTTACCGCCGGATGTGCCGTGAACTGTCCGCAGCGGGCGCGTGGCAAGCGGATCTGGTCACTTGGGTTCCCGTGAGCGCAGAGCGCCTTGAGGAAAGAGGGTTCAACCAAGCCGAGCTTGTTGCCCGCCGGTTGGCGAAACGTTTGAAGCTTCCGGCTTGCGACCTTTTAACGCGAAACGTGCACACGGGCAAGCAGAGCTTCAAGAGTCGGGCTGAACGTTTGCGGAATCTGGACGATGCCTTTTCGTTACTTCCTAATTTAGACCCCGGGGACTTTAAACAATGGGAAGCAATAGGAAGCGTAAAACATCCCGGCGGGTCTTTTCCTATTAAGGTCCTGCTGGTGGACGACATTTATACGACGGGGACGACTGCCGCCGTGTGCGCTTCGGTGTTAAAAAGTTTGGAAAGCGTTATAGATCGACCCGTGCTTGTGTACAGCCTGACGCTTGCCCGCTCGTAAAAGCGCTTGTAATGTATGCGTTATGCGTTAAAATGATAGAAGTAGGTAGAACCTTTCAACTCTTAATCAGAGGATTAAGTTTGGCTGAAACACACATGCTTTATGTAGGTTTTAGCCGGGCGTAACCTTACTTCTAGTGTTGATAAGGTGCTAGTACCTTTAATACATGAGAAAATTATCCGATATATAAGGTTAGGCATAGTTCAACATCGGCAACGAACACGAAGGAGGCGCCCTCGAGATGAATTTGGCGAATTGTCCGCGCTGCGGCAAGGTTTTTGTGATGAATTTTAAAGGAGTCTGTGCAGCCTGCTTAAAAGATATCGAGAATGAATACGAAGCATGCGTCAAATATTTACGGGATAATAAAGGTGCCCATATGCAGGAATTGTCGGATGAGACCGGCGTCAGCGTCAAACAAATTACTACCTTTATTCGCGAAGGACGCATTTCGACCGCAAGCGCCCCGAACCTGAGTTACGGCTGCGAAGTGTGCGGAACTTTTATTCATGAAGGAAATATTTGCGAATCATGCCGGGCAAAATTGACGGGCGATTTGCGGGAAGCCGCCAAAGAGCAGCCTAAGGCTCAAAAAAATACATCCAGCGGTGCCTACAAAGCCGTCGATCGGTTCAGAAACGACTAAAAAGTCCGTGCTCGTTTACCCAGCAATAGGAACAACGAAACAGAAATAGTCCAAATTTACGCTTGACAATTTAAAATTTTTATTTGAATAGCTCTAAACAATGTTTGAACAGGCACCGATAAACTTATTATAAGCTTATCGGTGCTTTTACTTACTCAGCGAAAACTCAAACCTTTAGGAGGTTGACCATATTATGAAGATCAACGACACATCGAGAATCGGAGCCATTAACCCTTACCAACGCACGCAAGAGACGCAACGTACCGAAGAAACGAAGAAAACGGCGCGCAAAGACGAAGTGACGATTTCCACGGAGGCGATGGATATGCTGAAAGCAGCAAACAAACCGGCCGACAGCGATCGCGCAGCACGCATCCAAGACTTGAAGCAGCAAGTAGCGGCCGGCACTTATTCGGTAGACGCAAATAAAATTGCCGAAAAGCTCTTACCATATCTCGGATAATAACCGATAAAGGTTATAACGGAATGGGGGACTTTTTCAGAAACCCGGTTAATCCGGCGTTTTTGGGAAAGTCCCCTTTTTAAAATAATCGGAAAGAAAGGTGAACGATCTTGGCACTGAAGCAGTTGATCGGACAGCTGGAGCAGCTGAACCGTTCCCATCTTGAAATGATCGAAATCGCGGAGACGAAAAAGGAAGCCGTGATTAAAAACGAAATCGACGTATTTATCGCTACGATGAATCGCGAGTCGAAATTGTTGAAACGGATCCAGACGGAAGACGAGCTGCGTACGGAGCTGGCTTATGCTTTTATGCAGGAACGCGGAATCAAATCCCGACTGAAGCTGACGATTGCCGAAATTTCAAGATTGGTCTTCGATCCGGACGAGAAACGGGAACTGCTGGACGTGCACGCTCGCCTTTCGGATACGCTGATGCGTCTCAAGCAAATCAACGACATGAATCGCCAACTGATCGAACAGGCGCTGTCGTTTATCGACTTTTCCATGGAACTCATGGCGCACCGCCCCGAGCAGGAAGTCACGTATCAGCACCCGGCATCCCAGGGTTACGGTTACGGCAGCTCGGGCATGTTCGACAGACGCGGTTAAGAGAGTAAAGGAGAGAACCTATGACATCGACATTCCATTCCCTGGAGACGGCCAAGCGCAGCCTGTATACGCAGACGACGGCGCTTAGCACGACCGGACATAATATCTCGAACGCCAATACGGCGGGCTATTCGCGCCAAGTGGTGAAGACGCAAGCGACCAGCGCTTTTGAAATGCCGGGATTGCGCAACTGGACCAGCGCCGGACAGTTGGGCAGCGGGGTAGAAGTGACGGCGATCGCGCGGGTGCGCGATTCGTATCTGGACGATCAGTTCCGCAGCGAGAACAGCGGACTCGGCGGTTGGACGGTACGACAAGAAACGCTCAGCAAGCTGGAAGCCATCGTGAACGAACCTTCGGAAACCGGCCTGAGCACGGTCATGAACAACTTCTGGTCGGCGTGGTCGGATTTCAGCAAAGACCCGCAGGATATCACGAACCGGAAGATCATTAAGGAAACGACGCTTGCGATGACGGATTCCTTGAATCAAACATCGAAGCAGTTGGATGCGATGACAACGGACATTACGGCAAATATCAATTTGAAGGCAACCGAGATCAACTCGTTGCTTCAAACGATTGCGGATTTGAACGCGGGCATCAAAAAAGTCGAAGATATGGGCAACAATGCGAACGACTTGAGCGATCAACGTGACTATGCGGTCGATCAGTTGTCGAAAATCGCGAATGTTTCGGTGACGAAGCTGGATACGGGGTATCAGGTCACTTTGGGCGGTGCTGCGGCGGTAGCGGGCACAACGGTGACTCCGGTAACGGAAGCGAGCCTGAAGGCTGCTTTTGACGGAGGAGCACTGAATAAAGGCGAAGTGTACGGCATGTTCGTTTCACGGGACGATTATGTTGTGGATTATCGCGCGCAGTTAGATACGTTGGCAAATACGCTGGCGAATGGGCAATTTGAGGTTACGCTTCCTGCAGGCAGCGTGCTTCCGGACGGTACAACGCTGAACGTAGTGAACGCAGACGGCACGCAGACGAGCACGACGTTCTCGAATACGGCGGGCAACCGGACGTTAACGGCTCCGATCAACGTGAAAGTTGACGGCATTAACGGCCTGATGAAGATCGGTTATACGATCGACGGCACGACGCCTTCGGCGGGCATCGACTTGTTCACGGCGGGCAGCGCCGGTACCGGCGGAGCCATTACGGCCGGAAATATCACGTTGAACGGGCAAATTCAAAACAACCCGAACCTGATCGCTTCTTCTTTCCGCGTGACAGGAGCCGGAACGACCGGCGAATCGGTTGTAACCGGCAATGCCGGCCTTGCCCTGATCATGGCGGATATGAAAAGCATGAAGTTCGACTTTGGCAGCGCGGCTTCGACGCCGGTCACGATCGACGATTACTTTGGATCGATCACGGGACAGCTCGGCGTGCAATCGAAAGAAGCGGCTCGCCAAGCGCAGAACGCAACGAATCTTTCGGATCAGGTCGAGACGCTCCGGCAATCGGTCAGCGGCGTATCCCTGGACGAAGAAATGACGAACCTGGTTAAATTCCAACAGGCTTATAACGCCAGCGCGCGTTTTATGACGACATTCGACGAAATGCTTGATAAACTCATCAACGGCACCGGTACGGTCGGCCGCTAATTTTTAGGGGAGGAATAATACAATGACCATCCGGATGACATCGAACATGATGAGCTCGACGCTTCTCGGCAACTTGAACCGCAATTTGTATAACATGGATAACCTGGAGCAGCAGATTTCTTCGGGACGCAAGATCAACAAGCCTTCCGACGATCCCGTAGGCGTAACGTACGCGCTTCGCTATCGCTCGCAGTTGGCCGGCAACGAACAGTTCCAGCGCGCGACAGATACGGCGCAGAGCTGGCTGGACGAGACGGACAGCCAAATGGGCAGCGCCGGGGATGTCATGACCCGTTTGAAGGAATTGATGGTGCAGAGCAGCACGGGAACGTATTCGGATTCCGATATGTTGTCGGCTGCGAACGAAGTCGAACAGTTGAAAAAACAGCTGGTCGATATCGGTAACAGCAAGCTTGGCGGAAAGTTCATTTTCAATGGTCAGCAGTATGGTTCGATCCCTTATCCGACTGCTGCCGGAACGGATTATTCGCAAGTCCAAACGGACAATACGGCTGTTCAGTATGTCATCGGCGAGAATATTCAATTCCAGATCAATACGACAGGTAACGAATTCTTCGGCATGGCAGGCGATGCGGATAACGTGTTTGCGGTGATGGATCGTGTCGTTTCTGCAATGAAAAGCGGGAATTCTGCCGGCATAGGTGCCGAAATGGGGACTGTGGAATCGCGTACCAATAAAATGATCGCTTCCCGTTCCGAAGTAGGCGCTCGTACAAACCGGGTTGAACTCGTGAATAACCGTTTGCTTGATCAGGAAATGAATACAACCACCCTTTTGTCGAAAACCGAAGACCTTGACGTGGCAGAAGCGTTGATTAAAGCAACAAGTGCGCAAACCGTGTATGAAGCGGCTCTTAAATCGTCTGCCAACATCATGAACACTTCTTTGATCGACTTCATGCGTTGAGTTGGGTATTGCCCGCTTGCTTTGTTGAATTTTAGGGATCAAACAGATAATCTGAAGCTGCGGGCGCTCGTCCGTGGCTTTTTTTAAATCGTTGAGGAGGATCGACATGATACAAATTCAATCCGTCCATTTGGGCGAACTGACAGTAGGGGAAGAAGACTTGATTAAGTTTCCCAAAGGCATTCCCGGGTTTGAAGAAGTTACGGAATACGTGCTCTGTGACGTGGACGAGACCTATAGTTATTTGCAGGCGGTGAGTGCAGGAGAAGTGGCGTTCATCGTAACCAATCCGTTCCTGCATTTTACCGATTATGAATTTCAGCTGTCCGAGGAATTGATTGAAGAACTTCAGCTGTCCGAGGAAAAAGGCATCGCTGTACGCTGTATCGTCACCTGGAATAGCGATCCGTCGCGAATCACCGCCAATCTGCTAGCCCCGCTTATTTTTAATATTTCCGACCGAATCGGCAAACAAATCGTTCTTCAAAACACTTCCTATCAGACGAAGCAACTGCTTAACTCTTCAACTTCCAAGGAAAGCGGTGAGTCCTAATGCTGGTCCTTTCGAGAAAAAAGGGAGAAACGATTGTCATCGGAGATGACATTGAATTGACTGTTTTATCTGTAGAAGGCGATACGGTCAAGCTGGGCATCAAGGCTCCAAAGCAGGTAGATATCATGCGTAAAGAGATTTTGGTTTCCGTGCAGGAAAATAATCAGAATGCGGCCGTCGACCCGAAACAAATTTTGCAATTGATGAAAAAAAATCTGTAATAAAATTGGGAAAATGCTTGGGAAGTATAAACAACTCTTCGGTACGGCCGATATATATATCAGGGCAGGGAAGTCGTTGACGAACCAAGCCAACCACACGGATGTGGGAATCAACCAATTCAGGGAGGAAACAAACAATGATTATCAATCACAACCTTCAAGCCGTAAACACGCACCGCAACATGGGACTGAACAG
>NZ_KK073875.1:3139773-3259773 GCF_000585395.1 Saccharibacillus sacchari DSM 19268
TGAACGAAGTCAGCGCCATGCTGACTCGCATGAAAGAACTGAACGTACAGAAAGAAAACGGAACATACAGTGCAGGCGACAAGTCGAACATCAGCGCCGAGTTGAACCAACTGGGACAACAAATCGACGACATCATGACGAACACGAAATTCAACGGTATTGCAATTACGTCGAACGTATCGGTGCAAGCGGACGATAGCTCGTTCAAGATCGATATCACAGGCGTATCGAGAACAGGCTTCAGCGGTCTGACTTCGACGACGACGCTTGCTAATATTACATCGGCAATCGAAACGGTTGCAAAAGAACGTTCGAGCCTGGGTGCGGTACAAAACCGTCTGGAGTACACGTCGAACAACTTGGGAACGACTGTAGAAAACCTGACAGCAGCCGAGTCGCGTATCCGTGATACGGACATGGCGAAGGAAATGGTCGCCCTGTCGAAAAACAACATCTTGCTGCAAGCGTCGCAATCGATGCTGTCGCAAGCGAACCAATCGCCGCAAGGCGTACTGTCCCTGCTTCGTTAATTTTAAGTTCTTTCTTAACAGCCTGCTTTCGAGCAGGCTGTTTCTTTTTTGTTTTTTAGAAATACTATTTAAACTTGGGATTACGCAGCCGATATATATAACAGGGCAGGCAAGTCGTTGACGAACCAAGCCAACCACACGGATGTGGGAATCAACCAATTCAGGGAGGAAACAAACAATGATTATCAATCACAACCTTCAAGCCGTAAACACGCACCGCAACATGGGACTGAACAGTGCCGCAGCCAGCAAGAACATGGAAAAACTGTCTTCGGGTCTTCGCATCAACCGTGCAGCCGACGACGCAGCGGGCCTGTCGATCTCCGAAAAAATGCGTGGACAAATCCGCGGTCTGGAACAAGCGCAACGTAACGTTCAAGACGGCATTTCGTTCGCACAAACGGCGGAAGGCGCAATGAACGAAGTCAGCGCCATGCTGACTCGCATGAAAGAACTGAACGTACAGAAAGAAAACGGAACATACAGCACAGGCGACAAGTCGAACATCAGCGCCGAGTTGAACCAACTGGGACAACAAATCGACGACATCATGACAAACACGAAGTTCAACGGTATTGCAATCACGTCGAGCGTAAAAGTGCAAGCCGACGATAGTTCGTTCCAAATCGATATTACGGGTGTATCGAGAAGCGGCTTTAGTGGTCTGACTTCGACGACGACGCTGGCTAACATTACATCGGCAATAGAAACGGTTGCAAAAGAACGTTCGAGCCTGGGTGCGGTACAAAACCGTCTGGAGTACACGTCGAACAACTTGGGAACGACTGTAGAAAACCTGACAGCAGCAGAATCGCGTATCCGTGATACCGATATGGCGAAGGAAATGGTTGCTCTGTCGAAGAACAATATCTTGCTGCAAGCATCGCAATCGATGCTGTCGCAAGCGAACCAATCGCCACAAGGCGTATTGTCCCTGCTTCGTTAAGATTAAAAATCAGTTGATAGAAAACCTCGCAAAAGCGGGGTTTTTTATTTTTTATATTCAGTTTTCATAAAGAATTCAGACTAAATTCCGATATATAAAGTAACGACAACTTAGTAGTGCGGCAAAGGTATACTTAATCAGAGCGGAGGTCCAATTATGAGTTCGAACATAACAGGCGGTTTAGGAGGAGCAACTCCTATGCCGCAACCGTCCTTTAGCAAAAAGGAGTACACACCTACTTTCAGTGAAAGCCCTGAAAGTTCTGCCCAAGCCGCGCCTTTAACCACAATTCCTCAAATTCATCAAGATCAAGAAAAAACGATGCAAGAATTGAGGAAGGCAATCGATGCCATTCAAGGACCGCAAAAATCGCTTGAAATCTCTGTTCATAAACAAACGAATGCAATTATGATCAAAGTCATGAATAAGGAAACGGGAGATACCATTCGGGAAATTCCTTCGGAAAAAATTTTGGATGTAGTAGCGAAGATGATGGAATTCACGGGAATACTGGTCGATAAGAAAGTATAACGGGGAGGAATTTACGTGGTAACAAGAATCTCAGGCATGGCTTCGGGGATGGACATTGACTCCCTTGTAAAATCTTTGATGACGGCAAGACAGGGTCCGTTGAACAAGCTCAACCAACAAAAGCAAACCCTCGAATGGCAGCGCGACGATTATCGTAAAATGAGTACCAAGCTTGTTACCTTTATGCAAGATAGCATTACTAAGCTTTCCCAAAGCAGTACAATTAATGCGCAAAAGGCTACGGTTACGGGGAACACAAGTGCAGTTACTGCAACTGCTTCTTCTACAGCAAGCGGAACGATGACGATTGACGTTAAGGAATTGGCAACTTCGGCTTCAGTTTTAACTGATAAGTTGAAATGGACTTCCACGACAGCCGGAAAGTTGGCGATGAGTGACCTGAAAGATGGTGATGGGGATCCGCTTTTTACATCTGGCGGCAAAGTTACTATAGGTAATGCTCAAATCGAATTTAAACCTACTGATACAATTGAGTCATTTGTAGCACAAATTAATTCAAATAAAGATGCTGGTGTAACAGCTGTTTATAGCTCTTCAAGCGGTTTGTCTTTAACTTCAAAAACAGTTGGCTCGCAGAGTATATTGACCTCAGCTACTGCAGCGAAACAAGGAGTTACGGATGCACAAGCTGCTGTAAAAAGCGCTCAAGAAGAAGTAGATAAGAATTCCGACCCTACTGCCAAGGCTGCGGCAGAAAAAAAATTGGCGGACGCAAAGATCGATCTTGAAACAGTCCAAAAAGTTATTGGTATCGATGAGAAAATCCAAGAAGCTTTTGGACTAAAGATAGATGCTACCGGCAGCAAAGGTACAGATTCGGAAGTTATCGTTAACGGCTTGTCTGTCACAAATTCTTCTAATACATTTGAAGTAAGTGGGGTTTCACTTACGTTGAATGCTAAAAGTGTCGGCAGTCCGACTACAATTACAGTAGCGAAAGATACAGAGAAAGTAGTAAAAGCCGTTCAAGATTTCGTCAACGCTTATAATGACGTTCTCTCCTCCGTCAACAGCAAGGTCGGCGAAGAGCGCTACAAAAAATATACACCACTTAGCAGCGATCAAAAGAAAGAAATGACCGATGACGAAATCAAACTTTGGGAAGATAAAGCCAAAAGCGGTATGCTGAAGAACGATCCAATCCTTCAACGAACTGTAAGCGATATGCGGTCAGCTCTAATCCAAGGCGTAGATATCGGCAGAACAGTAATAGAAGATGGAAAAACTGTCAATAAACCGCTGACCATGACTGAGCTAGGGATTACGACAGGCACCTACGACACAAAAGGTAAACTCGTGTTGGATGCAGATAAGCTGACTAAAGCTTTGAATGATAATCCCGATATCGTCAATCAGTTCTTCGGTCAAAACTATTCAAAGGCTACATTGAACAATAACTATGCGGCAGATGATGGGATCTTGGCGAAGATGAGAAAAATCTCGACAACTTCTCTTGCAAGCCTAGCTGAAAAAGCAGGTACGTCTAAAGTCAGCAGCGATTTGACTTCGACCTTCTTGACCACAAGTTTGATGGGCCAGCGGCTGACATCGATCGATCGTGAAATCACGAACTGGAACAGCCGTTTAACTCGAATCGAAACGAACTACTACAAGCAATTTACGGCCATGGAAACGGCCATGAACAAATACAATACGACAATGTCCAGTCTTTCGAGCATGTAATTACAGGGAGGGCATAAATTTTGATCTACTCACCGCATCAGAAATACCAACAAGCACAAGCTCAGACCGCTTCCAAGCCGAAGCTGTTGATTATGCTGTATGATGGAGCCATTCGTTTTGTTAAAGCTGGTATCGACGGAATCACGACGAAGAATGTAGAAGTGGCCAATAACAATCTTTGCAAAGCTCAAGCAATTGTACATGAGCTCGTATCCTCTTTGAACTTCGACTATCCGATCTCTAACGAACTTGTCCGAGTATACGAATATATGCTGAACCGTCTGATTGAAGCTAATGTGAAGAAATCGGTCGAGCCTGCAGAAGAAGTATTGGAGTATTTGAACGACCTGCGTGAAGCCTGGCTAGAAGCAAGCAAATCCTCGGGCATGGCAGGAAGTATGTAATGACAGCCACAGAAGTCGGAAAAATTCTCGATGACTTGCAGGCAATCACCGAGGAAGCCGTTGCCCGACTGAATCTGATGAATGAAGAAGAGCTTCTCCAGCTGGCAGACCAACGAGAAGAACTTGTAAAAGCTTTAGAGCCATATAGACCTGACATTACTCCTGAGAACCGTACACAGATTGCTCACATACTGGGTTTTGACTCTTTGATTCTTAGCAGAATGAGCTTTCTGAAAAACGAGGCAGGTCAATGGATGCAAAAGCAAGGAGCAATTAAAAGCCAGCAAAATGCTTATCATAATGCTTATGCAATGAATAGCGTGTTCATCGATCATAAAAATTGAAAAAATCCCCTTTCGATCAAAAATCGGTCGAAGGGGGATTTTTTTGACTTAATGTTCACTCAACCCTAAAAAAATCCGATATAGTAAATATAGAAATTAACATTTTCGGAATGGTGGTTATCGCGTGTCCTATTTCCAGGCTAACCTAGCAGTGCTTCAAGAACGTTTTCCGAATACTTTGAACGTTATTAAACAAGATGAGGATAATGCAAGAGAAGCTTTTATATCAATTTCTGAACCTCTTGAAAAAGATCAGGCCTGGCTCAATGCAGTTCGAGGTTCCGTTGGCGATATGAGCGTTATTTTTGTATACGGATTTGGGAATGGTATTGGGCTTGCCGATTTGATCGAAATGTATCCGGATCGTTTTTTTATCGTACATGAACCAGATTTAAGTTCTTTTCATAAAATGGTATACGATTATGATTTTAGAGAACTATTGAAGTGGCCAAAGCTTCTCTGGATCTCGGTAGGCGAATCTCAATTGAAAATATTATTTCATAAAATTTGTACTTATATGAACGAAGAATTAGCCTTTGTAGCATTAAGGCATTATCTCGAAAATGATATGGATGTACTACAGAAGCTTAAAGAAGAATTTGTAGATTATCGAAACATATTTGAATCCAATCGCTCTACCGAGAAAAGATATCAAAAAGAATGGTTTGAAAATAGTATAAATCAAATTGCTAATGTTCTTAACGCACCTTCCCTTTTTGAATTTACTGGAAGCTTAAAGGGGTGCACAGCTGTCATTGTTGCTTCCGGTCCTTCTTTGGAACAGGATATTGAATGGATTCGTGAGTTAGCATCGCATGCTCTGGTTATTTCTGCAGGATCAAGTATTCAAGCGTTGGCGAAGCATGGAATTCGTCCACATATTTCGGCAATTATGGACGGAGGAGAAATTAACGAGCAAATCTTTTCCGTAGAAGGCGCCTTGCAGTCTTCGCTATTCTATACATCATCCGCGTATTACAAAATTTCGGAAAGAAAATACGGCGATTCTTTTCATGCAGTTGTACAAAATGATATTACCAGTAGATACTTGCTTGATATGAGTGAGAACGATCCTTTAATGATTCCTACACCTACAGTTACAGGAACGGCAATTCAAGTCGCAGCTTGGCTTGGGGCTTCAACCATTGTTCTGACAGGACAGGATCTTTCTTTTCAACAGGATAAATTTTATACTTCAGGCGTAGCTCATACTGATACTGCAGATATGGAACGAATTGTTCAAGATTCAAAGCATCATGTAATGAATGTTTATGGAGAGTATAACCGTACAAACAATTCATTTTTAATGATGAAAGATGCGATAGAAAGTCTGATTACGAGCATTCCTAAAATCCAATTTATTAATGCGACACGCGGAGGAGCCGCAATCGTGGGAGCTGATTGGAAACCGATAGAAGAAGTCTATGAAGAAGTTAAGAATCAAGTCATGGAAAAAGAAACAATTAAGTGGCTCTTGCAAAAAGAAAATAAGGGTATTCGAACAGATGACGTTTTTCAAAATCGGATCTTGCTTGTCAAAAACCGAATTATTAATGTTTTAAGCGATAGCCTTAAGTTACAGAATGAACTTCTTCAAATAAAAAGACAAATCGATAAACTTCCCGAACTTAGTAGAAAAAAGGCAGCGAAAGCTTGGAATACTTTAGAAGATATTGAGAAAGCTTGGGCTAAAGTTGTTTCAAGAGAGTGGTTTAATCCGGTATTTGACACTATTTTATCTGATCGTTTGGATGATTTTGATCGCGCGCTTCCACAAATCAAAGTTGAAACAGAAATTCGAAAAAAGTCCGATTTGCTCTATCAATATTTGGGAGGATTGATCACGGCTATTCAAACAGAAATCCCTTGGGTACAGCAGCTCATGCAAAACGGACTTGCTAGGATTGAAAGAATCAACGATAAAGGATGAAGTCGTACATGGAGCAGAGTATTTATAAAGGGAAAAAAATTCTGATTATCGGTGGGACTGGAACGATTGGTCAACATTTAACACGTATGTTATTGAAGGAAGATCCTCAAGTTCTTCGCATTTTTAGCCGAGATGAACACAAGCAGTATGAGATGAGTCTCAGTTTTCGGTCGGAGCGAGAGCGTTTGCGCTTTTTGATCGGAGATATTAGAGACTCTGATCGGTTAAACAGAGCAATGGAAAGTATCGACTATGTTTTTCACTGTGCTGCGATGAAGCACGTGCCGGCGTGCGAATATAATCCTTTTGAAGCTGTACAAACAAACGTTTTAGGAACGCAAAACGTAATCCAGAATGCTATCAGCAATAAAGTAGGAAAGGTTTTGTTTATCAGTACTGATAAAGCCATTTCTCCGACAAATACTTATGGCGCGACCAAGTTAATGGCAGAAAAACTTATCTCGGCAACCGAGCTCAATAAAGGAGATAATTCTACCATTTTTGCGGCTGTTCGATTCGGAAACGTTATGGGCTCGCGCGGCTCGGTCATTCCGCTTTTCAAAAAACAGATCAAGGATATTGGAGAGATTACCGTTACGGACTCCGATATGCTCCGTTATATGATGACGCCTACTCAAGCCGTGAAACTTATTCTTAAAGCAAATCGGTTAGCTTCCGGTGGTGAAGTTTTTGTTTTAAAAATGCCGCTCGTCCGAATTGGAGACTTGGCGGTTGTAATGATCGAGGAGTTAGCCGCCCAATCTGCTTCAGGAACAAAAATTGCGATCAAGCAAATTGGCTTGCGTCCCGGCGAAAAGCGATTTGAGGAGCTAATGACGGATGACGAAGTCGAATATGCCAACGAAACTGAGGACTTATACATCATTTTTTCTCAATATGGAAGAAACGACATTTCCAAAGAAGCTCCGGGAAAAAAATGTCTCAGTAAGCCTGTTCCTCAAATGGAGAATATCATTTCCAAAGAAGAAATCAGAGCATGGCTTTTGCAGGAAGAGCTCATTTGACTTTAGCTTTTTCACACTGGAGGATTGTTTATGATCGCAGTTGTTGGCGGAGCGGGATATATTGGTTCGCATGCGGTAAAGCATTTGATTGAAAAAGGTGAGCGGGTGGTCGTATTTGATAATTTGTCAAATGGACATCGTGAATTGCTTCATCCTAAAGCCGCTTTTTTTCAAGGAGATTTGGCTTCTCGGTCGAATTTAGAGGCTTTTTTCGATCAATACGAAGTAGATTCTGTGATTCATTTTGCAGCATTCGCCTATGTAGGGGAATCGGTCAAACAACCTGCGAAGTATTACCGGAACAATATGGCCAATACATTAAACCTGCTGGATGCGATGTTAAAGCATGAGGTGGAATCTATAGTTTTCTCCTCAACCTGCGCCACTTACGGTAATCCGGTTAAGCTGCCGATTGACGAAACTCATCCCCAGCAACCAATTAACCCTTACGGACGCACGAAATTGATGATGGAACATATGATGGAGGACTACGCGTCGGCTTATGGAATGCGCATAGCGGCGCTTCGCTACTTTAATGCAGCTGGTGCGGATTTAGAGGGAGAGATTGGAGAATGGCATGAGCCGGAGACACATCTGATTCCGTTAGTATTAGAAGCGGCAAGGGGAATTAAGGATGAACTTTTGATTTTTGGACATGATTTCGATACAAAAGACGGTACCTGCGTACGCGATTATATACACGTCATGGATTTGGCAGATGCGCATTATCGGGCTTTGATTTATCTTCGTGAAAATTCAGAAAATCTCAAATTGAATCTGGCCAATGGAGAAGGTTATTCCAATCTTGAAATTATTCAAATGACAGAGCGAATTACCGGGCGGAAAATCAACTATACATTAACTGGGCGAAGAGAAGGAGATCCGGCAATTCTAATCGGTTCGGCAGCACAGGCAGAAAAGCTTTTGGGCTGGAAACCAAACTACACGTTAGAGCAGATTATCGAGTCCGCTTGGAACTGGCATGTGAAGAAATGGGAGGAGAAAGTATGAGAAAGCGCATATTGGTGACAGGGGGCGCTGGTTTTCTTGGGTCGCATTTGATTGATCGTTTAGTTGCACGCGGAGATGACGTGGTGTGTATAGACAATTTGCAAACAGGTTCATTGCAAAACATTTCCCATGTACGCGATCAAATTGCATTCGTGGAACATGATATCATTCAGCCTTTGCCGGAACTCGGAGAGTTTCATGAGATTTTTAATTTGGCCTGTCCTGCCAGCCCGGTTCACTATCAGGTTGATCCTATTCATACGTTCAAGACCAGCGTGTTTGGAGTACTAAACTTGTTGGAGCTAGCCAAAAAACAAAATTGCAAAATTTTACAGGCGTCCACATCAGAAGTATACGGAGATCCTTTTGTGCATCCACAGCCTGAAAGCTATTGGGGAAATGTCAATCCGATCGGCGTTCGAAGCTGCTACGACGAAGGAAAACGCGGGGCTGAAACGTTGCTGTTCGACTACGCTCGAATGTACGGAGTAACGATCAAAGTGGCACGTATTTTTAATACTTACGGACCGCGTATGGATTCGAAAGATGGACGGGTCGTCAGTAACTTTATTGTCCAATCTTTACGAAAAAAACCGCTTACAGTATACGGAAGCGGCGAACAGTCACGTTCTTTTTGTTATGTAGAAGACTTGATCGAAGGTTTTTTACTTTTGATGGATACGCCTAAAGTTGTTCAAGGACCAGTCAATCTGGGAAATCCTTATGAGTTTACAATGTTGGAATTGGCGCAAAAGGTGAATATGCATACGGGAAACCACGTGCCTTTAAAATTTGAAGCATTACCGCAAGATGATCCGAAACAAAGAAAGCCGGTTATTGAAGAAGCGCAGCGTCTTCTGAATTGGATACCGTCTGTGCTGTTGGATGAAGGTTTGCAGCGTACAGTCGATTATTTCAAAAATAACCTTTCGATAAAAAGCGAATAGAATAGATAAACGGAGTCCTATACCATGATTGCAGAAAGGGTTCGATGGAATGAATATTGCGGTAATTGGAACGGGTTATGTAGGTCTAGTAACAGGAGCTGTTCTGGCAAGCATGAATCATTGCGTAACCTGCTTGGATATCGATAAAGAAAAAATCGATTTATTGAATCAAGGGATTTCACCTATTTACGAACCTGGTATGGATGAACTACTACGTACCCATATTCAAAAAGGGATGCTTCTTTTTACTGTGGATAAAGAAGAGGCTTTTCGGCATGCAGAAGTGGTTTTTGTGGCTGTAGGTACACCGCAAAGTGAAAAAGGAGCAGCAGACCTGCAGTATGTGGAGCAAGCGGTCAAAGACATTGCAATGACCATTGATCATGATGCAATCATAGTTGTAAAAAGTACGGTTCCGGTCGGAACGAATGATCGAGTAGAAGAAATTGTTAACGTGCATAAACGCTTTGATATCAAGGTGCAGGTTGTATCAAATCCAGAATTTTTGCGTGAAGGTTTCGCTCTGCATGATAGCTATCATGGAGATCGAATTGTAATCGGTGCAGAATCGGAAGAAGCCGGCAATACGGTACAATCGTTATTTTCCGGTCTAAACGTACCTGTGCTTCGTACGAATCGTCGAAGTGCCGAGATGATTAAGTATGCATCGAATGCTTTTTTGGCCGTCAAAATCAGTTATATAAACGAAATCGCAAACTTATGCGAGAAAATCGGGGTCAATGTGCTGGAAGTAGCGGACGGGATGGGAGCCGATCAGCGAATTGGTCGTTCCTTCTTGAATCCTGGTCTTGGCTATGGGGGCTCCTGCTTTCCAAAAGATACGGAAGCTATTGCTTATCTGGGCAGAGAGCATGATGCCCCGCTTACCATCGTAGAAAGTACGATTAAAGCGAATTTTCGACAGCGGGAACTTTTTTTGAACAAAGTACTAGATTATTTTAATGGCAATATTCAAGGGAAAGTCATCAGCATGCTTGGGCTTGCTTTTAAGCCAAATACGGATGACTTGCGTGAAGCCCCGTCTCTTTATTTAATTGAGCAGCTCAAAAAACATGGTGCTGTGGTAAAAGCATATGATCCTGTAGTTAAGCATTTGGCAGAGTGCTGCGCGAATATAGAAGAAGCGCTGCAAAATGGTGAACTGATTTTGTTGGTTACGGAATGGGAAGAATTCAAGCAGATTGACTGGGAAGTTTTGAATCGTGGCCGTGTCGGAATTTTGGATGGACGTTATGTGATGAACATGAACAAAGTTTACCAGCTTTAATAAATTGCAAAGGAAGGGATTTATATGGATACGGTCGGCTTTTATCAAAAAGTGAAAGAAAATCCTTATGAATTTCTAGCAATTTACGGAACAGGTAGCGGAGCATTAAAGCTAATCAATGAATTGGGGGATCTGTATCACGAAGTAGATTACGTACTGGATTCATTCAATGAAGAAAAACTGTTTTGTAAGAAGAGACTTTATCGTCCTGCAGAGATAGAACAAGAAATGCTTCAAAACACGTTGATTTTGGTTGCTTCCGAACGTTTTACGGAGATTAAATATCACTTGAAATTGTTAAGTGTTGAAGAAAAGCAACTCGTTCCAATATTTACACAAACGATTTTTGACGAAAATAGGTTGAAAAATAGGATTATACATGGAATTAAAGTCGGAAAATGTACTTATGGATTTGAAAAACACGTGTTTGCCGGATCCACCGTAAAAGAAATAGGTGCTTTTTGTTCGATTAATGAATCTGCAATGATTGGTACTATGACCAATCATCCGGTTCATTTTATTACTACACATCCATTCTTGTATGTTCCTGTACAGGAGGGAGCCAAGGTGAATTCGTTTTTAGATGAAATGGAGATCTTTGATTATAAGGAACGTGCCCAGGAAATCGTAATAAAAAACGACGTTTGGATCGGAGCCAATGTGGTTGTTATGCCCGGAGTGACCATAAACGATGGTGCAATTATAGGAGCAGGCGCAGTTGTTACAAAAAACGTACCTGCATATGCCGTAGTTGGCGGTGTGCCAGCCAAAGTCATCAAGTATCGTTTTGAAGAAGAAGAAATAGAATTGCTGGGGAAAATAAAATGGTGGGAATGGGAACTAGAAGTCATAAAAAGTCGTTCGCGTTTCTTTACGCAACCTAAAGAATTTTTGAAGCAATTTAATTTAAAGTAAGCGAACATGTTGAATGCGTCTTATTTCAACATAAGGGGGATACTTATTATGAAGGATACTCTTATTTTCGGAGCATCAAAGTTAGGTTCGGCGGTTTTAATGCTCTGTGGGGGAGCCTACAATGTCGTTGGATTTTTGGATAATGATCAAAACAAAAAAGGAACTTTTTTAAGTGAACTGCCTATCTATCAGATAGAGGATATAACCTTGCAAGACTATCACATCATTATTGCAAGTTCGTACTTTGAAGAAATTCAAGAACAACTTCATGGGTTAGGTTATTACTCATATGAAGTATTCAGTTATGGCGTATCCATGTTAGGCAATCAAAATAGCTTGGTGAAAAATGAAGGTAAGTTAAAAAAAATTTCCGTAGGTGCGTTACTGCATGATCTCCCGAAAATTTCTATAGAAGATTTGAGTTTTGTAGGAGGAGGATCTACGGCACTGGATTATTTTTTATTGAAAGGGTTGGCTCAAAAGATCGGCGCAGGTCTTTACTTAGAAATCGGAACTTGGACTGGAGAAAGTATTGCAGCAGTGTCAGAAGTCGTAAATCATTGTATCAGTATTTCTTTGGCTGATGAACATTTGACTGCAGATTTTAAAAATAGGCTTGAAAAAGATAATTTTAGCAGGTACTTCTCGAAAAAAGCTAATATTACGCATTATAAAGGCGATTCTCAAACATTCGACTTTTCGGCGCTGGACATTCCTGACTTGATTTTTATTGATGGTGATCATTCGTTTGAGGGAATACGTAAAGATACGAAAAATGTTTTTGATTTTGTAGGTTATGAGAATACGGTTGTTGTTTGGCATGATTATCGCACCATGAGAAATGAGATTATCAATTCCACCCATAAGGCTGTACAAAGCGTACTTTCTAAGAAATATCAGGATCGATTGTATTTAGTTGAAAATACAATGTGCGGGCTTTATCTCCCTGAAAAATACGCGTTCTTAGCGCAACACACCGAGTTGGAAAAACAAATGTACTCTTACCGGGTAGAGTTGTTTTCCAAATTAAATGAACTTTAAGAGTAAGGAGACGTAGTATGAATATTGTATTTGCGGCCGATAATCATTATATACAGCACTTATCTGTAACCCTCACTTCTTTGCTAGAAAATGCAACGCATAAAGACAAAATTACTATCAATATAATTGGAAAAGATATCGAAATCAAGAACAAGCTTTTTTTGGATCAGTTAGTGCAAGGTTATGGTTCGAGAATCGTGTACAAAGAAATAAATCCCAATCTATTGAAAGAAGCAGTGATTAATGGTCATATTACAGAAGCGACTTATTATCGAATTTTGATTCCAAATTTATTCGAGGCGGACGTGAAAAAAGTACTGTATTTGGATTGTGATTTGGTGATCACCGCAGATATCTGGGAGCTTTGGGATACGGAGCTGGATGGACATGCTTTAGGAGCTGTACGCATATACGAATATGTCAATGATGGAAGAGTGCCTGAAAATGCGACTTATTTTAATGCAGGGGTGCTTTTGATTAACTTGGATAAATGGAGAAGTGAAGATCTTACGCGTAAGGTTCTTGAATATATCAAGGCCTACCCGGACAGACTCCTGTCTTGGGATCAAGATGCATTAAACGGCGTGCTATATGAAGAATGGGTCGAACTGCCGTTCCACTGGAATTTTAGAAGCCAGTTGTTTGAACTGAATAGTGAACAATTTCCTTTCGTGGAGAAGCGAATATTTGAAGAAAGCCAATCTAATCCTTCAATCGTACATTTCACTACAAACTCGAAGCCTTGGCATTATATGAATGAACATCCTTATAAAAATGAATATTTCAAGTATTTAGATAATAGCGGCTATCCTTATACAAAATATAAAGAAGAAGCAATATTGAAAAGATTGAATTATATTTTGTTTGGTGCAGGTTTAAAAGGCCAAACGGTTAAAACTCGTCTGGAAAAAAAGGGACTTAGAGTAACAGGGTTTTTGGATAATAGTCCAAGTAAATGGGGAAGTGTAATTGAAAGTTTGCCAGTGCTGAAACCAGATGTGGACAATATCGATTTCGATAAGAATGTAATTGTCGTCAGCAGCCAGTATGAAAAAGAAATATCGGAGCAGCTAATCCAATCAAACCTCAAGCCAAATGAGCATTTTTTTAATGACATCGATAATTTATATTTGTTAGCGAATCAGCTTGAAAAGAAAAAGAACCGACGATGAAGATTATACATTTTACCAGCGGGGAGATAAGCGGTGGAGCAGCCAGAGGAGCATTATTTCTGCATGAAGCTTTAAAGAAAGAAGGACTGGATTCTGTTTTTTTTGTTGGACATCAGGATGCTTTGATATCCCACCCGAATGGAGCATATCCGACCTCTGAGAAATCCATTATGATGAAAAGGTATAGAAACGTCGTTTTTGAAAAATTTATGCTTAAAGAATATGACCATTCGGCTCAGGATTTATTCAGCTTAGGGACCGGAACCTTTGATCGCGAAATTGTGGAAATTAGCAAAGTTGCCGATATTGTTCACCTTCATTGGATAAATAATCAGATGCTGAGTATAGAGGCTATATCCCAAATACGAGTTCCGATCATATGGACACTTCGGGATATGTGGCCTTTTACCGGAGGATGTCATTATTCCAAAGGGTGCAATCAATATACCAAAGGTTGCGGAAATTGCATTCTATTGAAGAGTCCTAGTACAAAAGATCCTACCTACTGGACCTATCAACAGAAGTTGGCACATCTTTCTCGAAATATATATCCGGTTGCATTAAGCGCTTGGTTGCAAGAGTGTGCAGCTCAAAGCCGATTATTTGCACAAAATGATGTGCAGATGATTCCGAATTGCATAGACATAAACACTTTTACTGCCTTTGCAAAAGAAGAAATGCAAAGCAAGCTAGATCTGCCAAGCGGAAAAAAAATCATTTTATTTGGAGCTGTCAATTCTTTTTCGGACGAAAGAAAAGGTTTTGGGCTCTTAAAAAGAGCGCTATTGGATATGCCAAATAAACACAGATACCATTTGGTAACTTTCGGAGATTCAAATGACGGAGTAGTGGCAGATATGGGTTACTCATTTACCAACTTCGGTAGGGTAAGTAGCGACTTTTTGCTGGCTCAAATTTATTCTGCGGCACATGTGTTTGTTGCTCCTTCGATAGAGGAAGCATTTGGCAAGACAATTGCGGAAGCTATGGCTTGCGGTACCCCGGTAGTTGCTTTTAATGCTACGGGTCCACGGGACATTATATCGAATCTGGTAAACGGGTATCTTGCAGAGCCGTTCAGTACAAACGATTTAATCAACGGCATAGAATGGATTACAGGCCTTGAACCTTTTGAAGCGCAAAAGCTTGGCGAGCACGCTCGGAAACAGGTATGCGAACAATATAGCCAATCTGTAATAGCAAGAAAATATATGGAGCTTTATCAGAATGTTTTCAATCGAGATAGCGCTGCGATTTCGGTTTTACAGGATTCCGGAGAACTTACTTGTAAAAGAGAGCGAGATCAGAAGGATTTCTCTCACTTCCTTCTTCAAGAGTTCCAATTATATAATAAATGGTATATTTTTGATGATAAATGGTTGCAGAATTTTCGTTCTCAAAAAAGAAAAGTGGCTGTATACGGAGCTGGCAGTTTTGGCTTGGAAGTAGCAGAACTCTTGGCCGAGTATAGGTTTTCTGTCGATTGTTTTATTGATAGCAATGCCCAAAAAGCTGGCACACTTTTCGGGGGGTACGAGATTAAAAACGTGGCAGAATGTACAGATCATTTTATTTTCATTGCTTCAGAATGGTACAAAGAAATTGAAAAAACAATCGTAAACAAAGGTTTAAGCAAAAATCAGTACGTAATATGCATGAAATGGGGATAGTCTATCGCAATGAAAACAGCTTTAATTACAGGCATTACAGGTCAAGATGGAGCCTACTTGACCCAATTTCTTTTGGAGAAAGGCTACTATGTGCATGGATTGATTCGACGGGCGTCAATAGAACGCTTTGACAGGATAGAAGCTTATCTTAATCATCCTCGTGTCAATCTTCACTACGGTGATATGACGGACTCTTCCAATCTTATTCGTCTTATGTCAGAAATCAAACCCGATGAAGTATATAACCTAGCCGCAATGAGTCACGTGAAAGTTTCTTTCGATACACCGGAATATACGGCTAACGCTGATGGATTAGGTATGCTTCGCCTGCTGGAAGCGATTCGCATACTGGGTTTGGAAGAAAAAACCAGGGTTTATCAAGCGTCTACCAGTGAGTTGTATGGAAATGCCAAAGAAACGCCACAGTCGGAAGAGACCCCTTTTTATCCGCGGAGTCCATACGCTGCAGCTAAAATCTATGCTTATTGGATCGCTGTCAATTATAGAGAAGCATATCGGATTTTTGCATGCAACGGCATCTTATTCAACCATGAATCTCCTTTACGCGGAGAGACTTTTGTGACGCGTAAAATTACGCTAGCCGTAGCTGCAATTAAACATAATCGGCAGGAATGTCTCTATTTAGGAAACATGGATGCTAAGCGAGATTGGGGCTTTGCCGGGGATTATGTAGAAGCAATGTGGTTGATGCTGCAGCACACGGAACCAGAAGATTTTGTTGTTGCTACAGGTGAGACGCATACCGTTCGCGAATTTGTTGAACTGGCTTTCGCAGAAGCCGGAATCGTAATTGCCTGGAAAGGAGAAGGAGTAGAAGAAAAAGGTATCGATACAAAAACGGGTAAAACGGTGGTTGCTATCGATCCGCAGTTTTTTAGACCGACCGAGGTGGATTTACTGTTGGGCAATCCTGAAAAAGCCAGAAGAAAGTTAAACTGGCAGCCCAAAATTTCTTTTCATGAGCTTGTGCGAATGATGATTCAATACGATTTGAAGCAAGGCTAGACTATGTTTTGAACTTTTCTTTTATTGGCCTGCGGCTGTTGTTCGGTATACAGACATACTTGGCCGTTTGAGGTTTGAACAGTGTCAACAGCAAGGGAGCGTAGAGGATGAAAGTTATCTTACTTTCAGGTGGATCAGGAACAAGACTCTGGCCCTTATCAAACGATTCACGTGCAAAACAATTTTTGAAAGTATTGCGAAATACCGAGACCGGACAATTGGAATCGATGGTACAGCGAGTTTATCGTCAGTTATGTGAAATAATGAGCGAAAAGGATATTATTGTAACGACCAATTCGGCGCAAGTAGATATTTTGCGAAATCAGCTTGGTGATATTCCGATCGTGGTAGAAACGGAGCGGAGGGATACTTTTCCCGCGATCGCGCTGGCCTGTACTTATTTATACTCAGAGTTAGGTATCGAGAAAAAAGAAATAGTAGCAATTGTATCAGTAGATACGTTTGTAGATAACTCATTTTATCAACAGGTAAACGAGCTTGAGAATCTTCTCACCTGCACAGGCGCCGAAATTGCATTATTAGGTATCAAGCCCACGTATCCTTCATCAAAATACGGGTATATTATTCCGGAAAAGCATGATGATTATATGCAGGTGGCGTATTTTGTTGAAAAGCCTTCTGAAGAAAAAGCGGAAATATTGATTGAAGCCGGTGCATATTGGAACAGCGGAATATTTGTATTCCCGCTTCAATTGATTTACGATACGCTGCAAGCCAATCAGCTGCCGTGCACATTTGAAAAGTTAAGATCGAATTTTTCATCATTGCCTAAAAAAAGCTTTGACTATGCCGTTCTTGAGCAACTATCTCGAATCGTGGCATTGACGTATGACGGATATTGGAAAGACCTCGGTACTTGGAACACTTTGACAGAGGAAATGTCTCAACAGATTATAGGGAATGGAGGAATTAGCGAGGATTGCCACAATACTCATATCATTAATGAATTAGAGCTGCCGGTGAAAGTGCTTGGGGTATCTAATGCAGTAATTGCAGTAAGCGCAGATGGGATTTTAGTGACTGATAAACCGTCCAGTTCCAAAATGAAAGATATGTTGCACGAAGGATTGTTTTCGCGTCCGATGTACCAAGAACAGCAATGGGGATGGTATCGAGTTCTGGACTACGCGAAAAAAGCGGAAAAAGAAATTTTGACTAGAAAGTTATTTTTGAAAGCCGGAAGGCATATAGAGTATCCATCAACACCTTCTTGTACTTTCGTGTGGACAATAATATCTGGAGAAGCCGCTTTTTTACAAGATGAAAAACACGAAATATTAAAAACTGGAGACGTTATTCATGTTTCTGCACAAAACCTATATGTGCTGCATGCGGTAAAAGATACGGAGTTTATTGAAGTGCGTATTGATGAACAAGCAGTTAAAAGCGTGGATTGGGAAGATTGAAAACTATTCAAATTCCATTAGGGTATGCCGAATTGCTATGAAGTAGGCGGTGAGGATGAACGTATGAGAAAAGATGCCAAAATTTATGTGGCCGGTCATCGTGGATTGGTCGGATCAGCTATTGTAAGAGCTTTAGAGGAAAAAGGATATCATAATTTGATTTATCGAACCAGCTCTGAACTAGATTTGCGACAGCAATCTGCGGTTCAACATTTCTTTGCAGAGGAAAAGCCGGATTATGTATTTCTGGCGGCAGCCAAAGTAGGAGGTATTTTAGCAAACTCGACCTATCCGGCTCAATTTTTATATGACAATTTAATGATTCAGGCGAATGTAATCGAAGCCGCTTACCGGAACAAAATAGATAAGTTGTTATTTTTGGGAAGCACCTGCATTTATCCTAAATTGGCTCCTCAACCGCTTCAAGAAACTTATCTGCTCACAGGCCCACTTGAAGAAACTAATGAGGCTTATGCAATCGCCAAAATCAGCGGGATTAAATTGTGCGGTTCATATAATAGAGAATATGGAACAAACTATTTAAGCTTGATGCCAACCAATCTGTACGGTCCTAACGATAATTTTGATCTAGGGACTTCGCATGTAATGCCAGCACTGATGCGTAAAATCCATGAAGCTAAAATGATGCGACAGTCGACGGTTACCGTATGGGGCAGCGGCAATCCGTTGCGCGAATTTCTTCACGTGGACGATATGGCACAGGCATGCATCTTCGTAACAGAGCATGTGAAGGCCGAAAAAGCGGGCGAATTTATAAATATAGGCACTGGAGTGGAGATTACGATTCGAGATCTGGCTTTATTGCTTTGCGAAGTCATTGGTTTTGAAGGAAAGTTGATATTCGATCCAAGCAAACCTGACGGTACACCGCGTAAGCTGACAGATGTATCGAAGATTCATCATCTCGGTTGGAAGCATCGGATCGAATTGAGAGAAGGTATTCAAGACACCTATCAATGGTATTTGAAACAGATGGAGGAAGCCAATGAGTAAGCCGAAAATCACTATCGTTACAGCTTGCTATAACGCGGAAAAAACTATCGAGCAGACAATAGAGAGTGTATTGAAGCAAGCTTATGAGAACTTGGAGTATATTATTATCGACGGTGCTTCGACCGATCATACCATGGAGATAGTAAACCGGTATCGAGATCGCATCGATTTGGTTGTGTCCGAGCCGGATCGAGGTATTTATGATGCATTCAATAAAGGAGTCCGGCTAGCAACTGGAGAGTACATTAACTTCATGAATGCAGATGATTATTTCAGCAATGAATCTGTTGTGGAGCAAGTCGGGAGCTTTCTTGAACAAAATCCAGAAACTGTCATGACTTATGGGAGAGTGCAGGCTATGGATGACGAAAACGGACATTGGTATTTCAGGGGGCGTCCGCTCACTCTACAAGAATACCGAAATGGAGATATGTATCCGCACCAATCCGGATTTACACAAAAAAAGTTATTCGAAGAATTCGGTTATTTTGATACTCGTTATAAAATATTGGCGGATAAAGACTTTACTGTTAAGTGTATTAAAAAATATGAAGAGTTTATAAAATTTTTACCTTTAGAAATTGCCGTCTTTAGACTTGGTGGTATAAGTTCATCGCTAGAGAACGAAAAAGAACGCGATTTGGAGCATGCACATATTCAATTAAATCATTTTGGTTCTATACCCGAAAAATTGATGGATACAATTAATCATGCAGATATCTATTTGACTCAGAAGATTTATATGGTGTGGTTGAACCAACTGTTGCTCGGAAAAGACCGGATCATAAAAAAAATAATTGAAAATAATATACGAAAAGTGTATATATTCGGCACCATGGATAATGCGACCCGACTTTATCACTATTTTTCGGGCAAAGATACAGAGTTTTTGGGTTTTGTAGATAACAATCCACAAATGCAAGTCAAAACCCTGCATGGACAAAAAATTTGGAATCCGAACGAACTGAAAATCGATTCCGATACAGCCGTCGTGATTTCGATTGAAAATCCCAATACCGTTCGTGTCGTAGAGCAACAATTGATTGCTCTGGGCTTATCGGTATCTAATATTTTTGAATGGAAAAAGCTTTTGTTATAAGCATTCAATTTAAAGTTCATTAAAGATAGGAAGATCGATATGAGACCGTTGGAAGATTTTTTGATCGAGAAAAGCCTGGTTTTATTTGGAACCGGAACTACGGCCGGCAAACTTAATGAACAAATCAGCGTTGCCGGCATTCGTATCGACTATTTTAGTGATAACGATCTCACAAAATGGGGAGAGAACTTTCAACAACATCTTATTGTGGCTCCATCGGAATTACGGACAGAGCGAGACGTTATCGTGATTGCAAGCGAATACGAAGCCGAAATTGCCGAACAGCTGACGAGAATGGGATTTGTAATGCATCACAACTGTCTTTTGCATACTCGTCTTTTGATACGAAATAATAAAATCGAGTACTGTTGGGATACAAAAGTACTTTCCGAGCTGAAGGCTATCGTTCCTTTAGATGATCTGAAGGCGACAAGCCTAGAAAAAATTCCGGTTTTGCAAAGTGATTACCGATTTCTTTGTCAAAATCCGATAAATGTAAGTGGATCCCAGTATCCGAGTTTTATGATTCCGCAACAGTCTTATCCTTTAAAAGACGTGAACATCTATATTTTTGAGCAAGGCACAACGACAGGCGACAACGGAGTCATATTGACTGCGGAAGGTTACTTGATTCGCGAATTTTCGACTTTCACGACCCTTGCGTTAAATATATGGGATGCGCAGAGGGTGAAGATCGACGTGATCGGAAATAAGGATGTTGCGGTTTTAAAGCATACCGTAGCCGTTACCACTACGCAGTGGAGCGGTGCCAATTATTATCATTGGATGATGGAAGAGCTGCCGCGTTTTTACTTGCTAGGTGCTTACAAGGAACCGATCGATTACTATATCAGCAATTATACAATGCGTGCGTTTCAACAAGAGACGCTTGAATGTATGGGCATTCCTATACATTCGATCATTAAATCAAGCAACATTTACGCGATTCAGGCTGAGAAATTGGTCGTTCCGTATTCGCCTGCTTACGATTCCGGATATGTCTCGAAATGGATATGCAATTTTTTGAATCGTTTATTTTCGTCAGCGTTGCAAATCGATGAACGTAAATATCATAAGCATATTTATATAGCTAGAGGAAATGCGAAGAATCGAAAAGTGGTCAATGAAGAAGATGTCATAGAATATCTGACAAACATGGGTTTTCAAATTGTTTATTTGGAACGACATAGCGTACGGGAGCAAGCCGCCATTTTTTACAATGCGGAAGTGATTATAGGTCCTCATGGCGCCGGATTGACCAATCTTGTTTTTTGTAGAAAACAAACAAAAGTCCTGGAACTTTTCAGTCCTATGTATGCTCCGATTATGTTTTGGAATATTTGCGAAAATCAAGATCTTATTTATCATTGCGCTGTAGGTGATAGGACGGATTTTGAGTATACTGAGCGTGTGGGCGTATATGTGAACGAAAAAGATATTCATGTCAATATCGAGGATATTTCCAGATTTGTTTCCTTGTATCTCTAGGAAAGGCGGTTAACGAAATGAACGGAAAAATCGCTGTTTGTTATCATAAAAAAATGCCATTCATTCATAACGAAGTTTTGACTCCTTTTTTGCTTAATGCCCAAAAAAAACCTCTTCCTGGATTTGAATATGCGGACGATATCGGAGAAAATATTTCATCAAAGAATGAAACTTATTGCGAAATTACGGCTTTATATGCGATTTGGAAAAACGAAGTCTGGCAGGATATGGACTATATCGGATTATTTCATTACAGACGAATTTTATCGCTAAATAAACAATTGAACGATCAGCTTTCCGAGCATGACTTATTTGAAATAAATGAAGTGAACGGTGAATATACTCAATATGGGCTTTCCAAATTTCAAATCGATCAAGTCATGCAAAACTGTGACGTGATTCTTCCGATGCCGAGAACATTTGCGGACACCGTTTATGATCAATATGCAAACTCGAAAGATCATTATATCGAACATGTAAAAAGCGCGTTAGCCTTTATCAAAAAGAATTATCCTGCTTACAAAGAATCGGCACAACATGTATTCGATTCGCATCAGGTTAGCCTATACAACATGTTTGTCATGCGGACCGATTTGTTTCGAATATACTGCGAATGGCTTTTTCCGATTTTACGCGATGCAGAGACCGCAATGGACGATAGTCTTTTCAATATTCAAGAACGTAGGTATATCGGTTTTTTGACTGAACGCCTTTTTAACGTTTTTATTCATTATCAACAAAAATATCGGCAGCTGGATATACGGTATTTTCCCGTTTTTCAACTGAATTATGAACAGCCTTCCACAAAGCTGCAGGAAGTTTTGCGAATCCGTGACAAAGTGGCGCTTTTCGGCACCGGAACCTACGCAGCTAAAATGACAGTCATGCTGAATAATCCAATCGTTTGTTTCGTGGACAATAATGAAAAATTAGAATCTTTTGCCGATCTTGAAGTGCTTACGCCTGTCGAGTATCAGCGGCGATTCGGTAAACGGAATCCGATTCTGATCTGCAGTAGTTACGAAGAGCAAATTTCGCAGCAGTTGTCTTCCATGGGGTACGAACACAATCAAGATTACTTTAAACTTGATACTTCTTATTTTATTGCGCAGCGGCTTGAAGCGCACTAAAGTTGTTCGGATTGAAAAGGAGCTTCCCTAATGAATATCGTGTTTACTATTGATCGGAATTATATTCAACACCTGTGCGTGACGTTAAAATCCATTTTGCGGCATACAAAGACAAACTTGTCTGCCTATATTATAGGGAAAGACTTGGGCGAACCGGACCGAAGACTCATTGAAGAAAACTTTATTGATGATGAAATCCGGTTCTTTTTTATAGAGATCAATCCGGATCGGCTTTTACGGTTGGGAATCGACACCAATCATCTACCCATTGAAGTATTGTTCCGCCTTGTTGCTCCGGAGTTGCTGCCGGATTCGGTAGAAAAAGCGATCTTTATGGACTGTGATATTGTAGTTCTCGACGACTTGGCGATTTTGTACGAGACTGAATTGGAAGGGTATCTGCTTGGCGCGGTAGTGGACATTATTTATGAGGCGTACCGTATTCTGAATTTGGATTCCATATTGGATTATTTTAATGCCGGAGTTATGTTGATTGATATTTTCTCTTGGCGAAAACAAGATTTTACCGCACAGGCATTGAAATACGCCTCCGAAAACGCGGCTATATTGCGTTATGCGGATCAGGATATTTTGAACGGGTTACTGCGGGGAGTTTGGAAAAGACTTCCGCAGCAATGGAACGTCATTACGAATCTTTTTGAAAACCCGACCGTTTTTCAAAAGACTTTTGGCGAAGAACGGCATGCGCAGGTTTCTGGTCGTCCAAGCCTGGTTCATTTTACAGGAGATATAAAACCGTGGAGTTTTTTTTCCAACCATCCTTATCGCGATCGATATGATCTTTATTATAGGATGTGTAGCGGTTTTGCCTGGGAAAGAAAATCATCGTTCGCTTATGCTTGTCCGCTCTACCTGTTCGGTTCCAGCGTGAATGCCATAGAAATGTCCAAAAAGCTTGAAGCCGCAAATATGACGATACAAGGATATATAGATAACGACCGTCAAAAACAAGGCCTTTTGTTGAGAGAGAAGCCGATCATTGCTCCGGATACATATAATGCTGCGGAGAACTCTTTGATTATTATAGCAAGCTCTTATACGCGCGAAATTTCAGAACAGTTGGAACAAATGGGTTTGATTTATAAACAAGATTTTTTCAAAAATCTTTCCGAATACGAAAACTATTTGACGGGTTGTGAGAAGAATGTTTGACACGATAGTCATTGGGGCGGGTTATGCGGGGCTTGTGCTGGCAGAACGATTGGCTTCCCAGCAAAATGAGCAGGTGCTGGTCATTGAACAGCGCCGACATATCGGCGGCAACGCGTATGACCGCTTTGATACGAACGGCGTATTGATTCATGAGTACGGACCCCATATCTTTCATACGCGGTCGAAAGAAGTTTGGGACTATCTTTCTTTGTTTACGAATTGGCATTACTATGAACATAAAGTGCTGGCTAAAGTGGATGGCAAAGAAGTCCCGATCCCTTTCAACTTAAATACGATCGAAGAAGTTTTTACGCCCGCTTTAGCGCATCGCATGCAGCAAAAGCTGGTTGATCTGCTTGGATACAACGTCAAGGTCCCAATTCTTAAATTGAAAGAGCAAGATGACGAGGACTTGAAGTTTCTTGCGAATTACGTGTATGAAAAAGTGTTTTTGAATTATACGCTCAAGCAGTGGGGAATCGGACCGGAAGAATTGGATCCTACGGTAACGGCGCGCGTACCTGTATATATTTCGCGGGACGACCGTTATTTCCAGGATGAATATCAAGGACTGCCGAAGTTTGGTTATACGGAAATGTTCAAGGCGATGAGCGATCATCCCAATATTCATATGCTAATGAATACGCGGTATCAGGATATAATGGATATTGGAGAAGAAGGGAATCGGCTGTTCGGTCAGTTTTTCGAAGGAAAGATTATCTATACGGGCATGATCGATGAACTGTTCGGTTTTTGTTTCGGAGAACTTCCGTATCGTTCGCTTCGATTCGAATACGATACATACGATACGGAATATAAACAGAGTGTAGGTCAATTAAACTCGCCCAACAGTTACGACTTTACGCGTATAACGGAGTTCAAACATCTAACCGGACAACAGCATCCAAAAACTACTCTTGCCCGCGAGTATCCGCAGGCTTATCGTAGTGGAGAAAACACAGCTTATTATCCAATAATTGCTGAAGAAAATCAGAAGAGATATAAACAGTATAAAAAGCGTGCGGCAACTCTTCATAACGTACATCTTGTCGGTCGTTTGGCAGAATACAAATATTATAATATGGATGCGGTTGTCGCCACTGCTTTAAAATTATACGCGAAATTGCAACACAAATGATTTGCACGAGTAAAATGAATTTATGTCTTCCCGCATACACTCAATGAAGCATAGTGAGGGTTAAAATGAAAATTTCATGCGTGATTCCGCTTTACCATGCCGAAAAATATATTGTTGAAACGTTGGATAGCCTGATGGCGCAAAGTTATGCATTGGATGAAATCCTTGTGGTAGACGACTGCGGGCAGGATCGTTCGGCGGAATTGGTACAGGCATACAGCATGCGGCATCCGGTTGTCCGTTTGATCCGGCAGCCTTCGAATCAAGGAGGTTCCGCTGCGCGCAATCGAGGTTTGCATGAAGCGCGCAATACATGGCTGCTCATGATGGATGCTGATGATACCGTTCATCCTAATCTGCTGGAGCGACAGATTGAACTGTTGCGGCAAGCTGAAGCTATAAAACCTTCGCCGGTCTGTGTGCATTCTGCTTACTTGCAGACGGATGCCGACGGCCAGGTATTAGAAAATAGCGAATACCGCGGAATGCAGTTGCCTTTTAACGAAACGTTCGGATCGCTTTTGGTACGCAATTATATTATCACTCCATCGGGCCTGCTTCTAAATCGGGATGCGGCGCTGGAGATCGGCGGTTATCGTACCAACATTTTTATTTCCGAAGATGCCGAGTTTATTTTGCGGTTGGCGAGAAAAGGTTCTTTCATTTATCTGGATGAACCTTATGTATATTTCAGGCGTCATGCGATGAGTATTACTTCAGATCTAAATAAGGCTTCCCAAGCAGGACAAGCTATTCTGGATATTTACTCGATCGATGAAATCAAAAAGGCTGTGTTCGAAAGAGGTTATTCGGAACAGAAAAATCGACTTGATTTCATCACGTTATTATATCAGTATCAACGGTATACAGAAGGATTTGCAGCTTTAGAACAAATTACGGAAGAAGAATTTTTGCATAGCAAATATTTTTTGCAGGCAGTTTTTTATCAAGAACGTCAGCAGTGGAATGAAGCTTCGCTTCTTCTGGATCGGCTGATTTCGCAAAATCATAATCATGGAGCAGCTTTAAACAATCGGGCTGTTTTATACGCGTATAGCGGCGATAGCAAAGCGGCGATGGAGCTTTGGGAAAAAGCGATTGCATTATTTCCGGGCTATATGGATGCTACGGACAATTTGAAAGTATGGAAGAGTGGCGTAGGCGACTATCGATTTACGAAAAGGGAACTGCGCAAAAATCTGCTCAGATACTCTTGAATAAGAAAGGAACAGAGTTATGAAGACTGTAGCGATCGTTCAAGCTAGAATGGGATCTACGCGCTTGCCGGGAAAAATCATGAAAATATTGGCCGGTCGCACGGTGCTCAGTCACGTTCTGGAGCGATGTCGGGCTATTCCTTCCGTCGATCAAGTGATCGTAGCTACCACCGATCTACCGGAAGACGAAGCCGTCTGTCAGGAAGCGGAGCGCAGCGGGGTTGAGTTTTATCGGGGAAGCTCCGGCGACGTGCTCAGCCGTTATTATCATGCCGCGCAGACATCGCAGGCGGACATCATCGTAAGGGTGACTTCGGATTGTCCGCTACTGGATCCGTATATTTCGAACGAAGTGATTCTCGATTTTCAGCGAGGAGCTTACGATTATTCGTCAAGTGAAGGCTTTCCGAGAGGAATGGACACGGAGGTCTTCACGTTTCGTGTCTTGGAGCAGGCATATTGTGAAGCCAAATTCGATTATGAACATGAACATGTTACGCCTTACCTATATCGACATCCGGAAAAATTCGATCTTCGCACTTTTCGAAGCGAACATGACAACTCGGAGTATCGGCTGACATTGGACACCGAAGAAGATTGGACATTGATCTCGCAAATTTATGAACGCCTGCATAAAGGTGGGATTTTCAAACTGGCTGACGTGCTGGAATTGTTGAAGAAAGAACCGGAGCTGGCATTGATCAATGGTCATATTGTACAAAAAAGGTTGGGGGAGTAAAAATGAAGGTGGCGATTCGCGTCGATTCCTCCGATTTGCTCGGTTCCGGACACGTGATGAGGTGTCTTACGCTAGCAGACATGTTAAGCTCGTTCGGTGCTGTGGTACGTTTCATCTGTTTAAATCTTCCGGGTAACCTATCTGATTACGTGCTCGGTCGGGGGTTTCACGTTGATCATATCGAACCAAGGCGTCGGTACGCATCATCGAATCAGGAAGAGCTGCTTGCAGAGCTGCGTTTGGATGAGGACTACGACTCGGAGCAGACTCTTTCGCTTCTCGAACGGCACCCTCTCCACGATTGGATAATTGTGGATCATTATGCGCTCGATGAAAGATGGGAACAAAGGGTCCGCAAGCGAACATCCGGTATTCTGGTCATTGACGATCTGGCAGATCGTGCACACGATTGCGATCTGCTGTTAGACCAGAACTTTCATTACGATATGAAGTCCCGTTATGCAGGTCTTGTTCCAGACAACTGCCTCCTGCTGCTGGGGCCGGAATTTCTGCTGCTGCGTGAAGAATTTCGTGAATTTGAAGGCAGGCGAAAAAATCGTGATGGGACGCTCTCCCGGCTGCTGATATTTTTCGGCGGAAGCGATGTGAGCAACGAGACGGAGAAAGCTTTACAGGCCATTCGTCTTTTGGATCGCGATCTTCATGTCGATGTAGTCGTGGGCGCAAGCAATCCGCACCAAGAACGGATTCGGGCGATATGCGATTCGACGGCAGGCATGGTGTTTCATTGTCAGATCGATTATATGGCCGAATTGATGAATGAAGCGGATTTGGCGATCGGAGCGGGAGGGGCTACTACCTGGGAACGCTGTTATCTGGGGCTGCCCGCATTGATCTTGATTCTGACGGAGAATCAACGGATCGGGATTCGGCAGTTGGAACCCACGGGAGCCTTTGTGAATCTGGGAGATTGCCTTCAGGTTAGTCAAGAACAAATCCGCCGTCATCTTGAAAGACTATTGGATAGCCCGCAACTTCTGAAGGAGTTAAGCGAAAAAGCGTCGGCCCTTGTCCCGTCAAAGATCGTTTACGGAACAGCCGAATGGCGGCGTTTGTTCAAAAAGGAGGAATCGGAATGAACGCAGGTACTTATTCCATGAGTCCGATTCGCGAAGAGCATTTGGAGCAACTGTTGGAGTGGCGCAACTCTGAAACGATCCGCTCCAAAATGATTACCGATCATCTGATAACGATGGAAGAACATCGGAACTGGTTCAAACAAAAAGAAAAGCAGGCGACGCCTCTTCATTTCGTTTTCGAGTATAAAGGTAAGCCCGTCGGTTATATCGGGTATACCGATAGGGATCCGGCCAGCGGCATTTGTTCTTCCGGGCTTTATATCGGCGATCATGAAGGATTGCCTCCCACGTCGGGATTCGCGATCGAGTTTCTGATGCTGGAGTACGCGTTCGAGCGTTTGGACGTTCGCAAGCTTTGGGCCGGGGTATTTTCTTTTAATCGCAAAGTCATTCAACTGCACGAATTGTTCGGATTTCAGCATGAGGGGTTGTTGAAAGCTCATGTGCTGAAAAACGGGCAATATGAAGACTTTGCGCTGATGGCAATCTTTTCCGGGGACTGGGCAGAAAAAAGAAGTCGTTTTTACCGATATTTCAAGTAGGTCGATTCAATTCGACAAAGAAAAGAGGAGAGCAACATGGAACAAAAGCTGAGAACCATTTTTGCCGAATCGTTGGAGATTCCCGAAGAAAGGGTAAAGGACGAGCTGGAATACAATACGTTGCCGGAGTGGGATTCGATCTCTCATATGTCGCTCATTGCGGCAATCGAAGACTCTTTCGACATTATGCTGGATACGGAAGACGTCATCGATATGAGCAGCTTCGGCAAAGCCAAAGAGATCGTTGCTAAATACGGAGCGTAAAGGGATGCTCCTTAAAGATCGAATCGTATGGGTAACCGGCGCCTCTGGAGGAATCGGAAGAAGTACGGCTTTAAAGCTCGCATCCGAAGGGGCGACTTTGATACTAGCCGGTCGGCAGGAAGAACGCTTGCACGCGGTTGCGGAGGAGATTCGGGCTTCTGGAGCTTCAGCATGTACGGTGTTCGCTTATGACGTTGCGAATCAGGAAGAAGTGCAGCAGACTTTCAAAGAAGCCGCAGCCAAATACGGTCGATTGGACGGAATGGTTAATAATGCAGGCATTTTGGAGGAGTCGTTGTTATCGACGCTGAAGCACGACCATCTCCAACGCGTATTTTCCGTAAATGTTTTCGGTACGCTTTATCACATGCAGATGGCTTCGCGGTTGATGATGAGAAAAAAACAAGGAAGCATCGTGAATATTTCCTCGATCATCGGAAGCAGCGGCAAAGAAGGACTTAGCGTCTACGGAGCGAGTAAGGCGGCAGTGAACGGAGCGGTCAAATCGGCGGCCAAAGAGCTGGCTCCGTTCGGAATCCGCGTGAATGCCGTTGCCCCTGGATTCATCGCGACGGATATGACCGGCAAACTCAAAGAAGATATTTATCGAATGCGGATGGGAAGCATCAAAATGAAGCGTGCCGGGCTGCCCGAAGAGGTTGCGGATACGGTACTGTATCTGTTGTCCGACCTTTCAAAGTACGTGACGGGTCAGACAATAGGCGTGGATGGAGGAATGGTTGAATGATGTATTTTTGGAATAATGGGCATCCAGGAAATCATGCCGCTTTTATCGAGGAAGAGGAAACGATTCTCTTTTCGGAACTAGATCGTGATGTTAAAGCATGTATGGAAAAGCTGCATTCGGAAACGAAGGAGCTTCTTTTTCTGTTGTGCAAAAATACATATTCTACCATATGCCTCTATCTGGCTGCTTTGCGCGGCGGAAAAACAGTTTGTCTGCTGCCCGCCTCGCTCGACCCCGGGCTTTTAGCTCATTTGATAGAAAGTTATCAGCCGGAGTGGCTTGCGGTTTCGGATCTAAACGCAGGCGGTGAGTTGTTTGGCTACGAAACTTTTCAGCATTTCAGATCGCATACGTTATTTCAGCGCCGCAAAGTTGGCGAACACCCGCCGATCCATCCCGAACTTGCTTTGCTTCTTTCCACATCAGGCACTACAGGCAGTCCCAAAATGGTACGTCTTTCATACGATAACCTCCAGGCTAATGCTTCGTCTATCGTTGAATACTTGAAGCTGAACGGCGACCATAGGCCGATTACGACGCTGCCTATGTCATATTCGTATGGGCTTTCGGTGATTAACAGCCATCTGCTGGCAGGAGCTTGCACGATCCTGACGGAGGAGTCTATCGTTTCCCGAACATTTTGGGATCAGTTTAACACGAACCGCGCAGCGTCGATCGCAGGTGTACCCTACACGTACCAAATGCTTCGGCGGCTGAAATTCGCGGAAATGGATCTCCCGTCGCTCAAGCAAATGACGCAGGCTGGAGGAAGGCTTCCTGCCGACCTGCAGCGATATTTTGGAGAGGTATGCAGCGTCAGGGGCATTGAATTTTATGTCATGTATGGCCAGACGGAAGCTACGGCGAGAATGAGTTACCTGCCTCCTGAAAAAATGCTGACGAAGCCGGGTTCGATCGGGATTGTCATTCCGAATGGGAATCTGCGCGTCGACGAACAGGAAGAGTTGATTTACGCCGGACCGAACGTGATGCTCGGTTATGCGGAATCGCGGGGAGACTTGAAACGCGGCGACGAACAGCAGAGTGTGCTGCGTACCGGCGATCTGGCCGAATTCGACGAGGATGGGTATTGTTTTATCAAAGGAAGGCTTAAGCGATTCGTAAAACCTTTCGGGCTGCGGATCAATTTGGACGATATCGAAAGCTATTTGGAAAAGAAATTTGCCGGACGCTTCTTCTGCGTGGGCAACGATACGAAGATCGTGATTTTGTGCGAGTCCGAACCGCTGCTTGAAGTGGCGCGGCTGGATACTCTCCAGAGGTACGGGCTGCATCATTCGACCATCAAAGCGATTCGAATCGATGACGTTCCGATCTTGAATTCCGGTAAAACGGATTATTCTGTATTGCAGCGGAAGGCGGGGATCGAATGAACGTGCAGGAGATGTTCGAGATCGGGCCTTATGCGCTCGATAAAAAACAAAAAAGTTTGTTTTTGAATGCCGAGCTTCATCGTTTGACTCTGCATCACCGGCGGCATTGCGAAGCTTATGCCAATATCTTGAATGCGACCGCCGGAGCTTCTTCGTATTTGGACGAATCAGGAATCGAATCCGAACCGTTTCTGCCGGTGCGTCTGTTCAAAATGTTGGAGTTGAAAAGCATCGGGCGGCAGGACGTGGTGAAGGTGCTGACTTCGAGCGGAACGACTTCTCAGACGGTATCCAAAATCTTTTTGGATAAACAAACGGCGGGCCTGCAAGCCCGAGCCTTGGTGCACATTGTGAAATCTTTTTTAGGGCCCAAAAGAATGCCGATGATCATTGTCGATACGCCGAACGTTATCAAGGATCGCAAATCGTATAGCGCCAGGGGAGCCGGAATCATGGGTATGATCAATTTTGGCCGAAACCATTTTTATCTGCTGAATGACGAAATGGAGGCCGATTGGGAAGGGCTTGAACGTTTCCTCAAGGTTCATACCGATCAAAAAGTACTGTTGTTCGGATTTACTTTCATGGTCTGGAAGTATTTCGCGCAGGCGGCCGAGCGCCAGGGCAAAAAAGTGGATCTGGGCGACAGCCTGCTGATTCATAGCGGAGGATGGAAAAGGCTCGAAGAAGAAGCGGTCGATAACGTGACGTTCAAAAAAGTGTTGCGTGAACGTTTGGGCATCGGTCAAATCCATAACTTCTACGGGATGGTCGAGCAGGTAGGGTCCATTTTCATGGAGTGCGAGCACGGGCATTTGCATGTTCCCACTTTTGCCGACGTTCGCGTAAGGGACAGTGAGACGCTTGAGCCGCTACCTGCAAACCGCCCAGGGTTGCTTCAGGTGCTTAGCGTCCTTCCCGAAAGCTATCCCGGCCATAGTTTGCTGACGGAGGATATCGGTCAAATCCATGGAGAAGACGATTGTCCATGCGGACGGCAAGGCATTTATTTCTCCGTGCACGGCCGTTTGCCCAGAGCGGAAATCAGAGGCTGCAGCGATACGCACGAGTCCGTTTGAGGAGGGATCATATGCAAATACTGTTTCCGGTTACGCAACAGGACCGGACTTGGCAAGAATTAATGGACATGTTGAAAAAACGGCCTGCGCTTCAAGCTTTTGATCCGCTCGTGGTCGAATTCATTCATCGGCTGTCGAAACGGATTTTGCTTGATCGCGGGTTTCGCGGATACGCGGAACTGATGGCGATGGCCCATTGGATGAGAAGAGCTAATATCGAACAGTTAGAACGCGATTACCGAAAAAAAAGAAAAGAACGAATCTGGCAGCCCAGGGGAGTGGCTCTGCATTTCGCCCCTTCCAATGTCGATACGATCTTTATGTACTCCTGGTTCTTGTCGATGCTTGTTGGGAATAAAAACGTGATTCGTTTGTCGGGGCGGCGCGATGAACAGGTCGATATGCTGATTGGGTTGATTGAAGATATAGCCGGAGAAAGCGAATTTAAAACTATTGCTGAACGAACGCTGATCGTCAGTTATGAACATGATGCCGCCAAAACCGCTGCTTTATCCGGTTACTGTGATATTCGCGTAATTTGGGGCGGCGACGAAACTATTCGAAGTATCCGCCAATCTCCGCTTCCGCCAAGAGCGACGGAACTTGTTTTTGCCAACCGATTTTCGCTTTCGGCAATTCGGACGTCGAGTCTTGACAAGTTGAACGAAGAGCAGTGGAAACAACTGGCGGCAGACTTTTATAACGACGCCTACTGGTTCAATCAGATGGCCTGCTCGTCTCCGCGTTTGTTGGTATGGATCGGGCAGCACGAAAAAGAAAAAGAATTGAAGCAAAAGTTTTGGGAGGAATTAAGCAAAGTCATTCGTCAAAAAGGAATACGTTGGGAAGCAGCCGTAGGGATCAACCGCTTGGTGGAAGGATATTCCTACGCGGCAAAAGGAATCGTGGATCGCTTGTCAACGCGTTATACGGGCCATCCTTACCGCGCGAATATCGGTCAATACTCCGATGAGATCAAATCGGTTGATTGTGGCGGGGGATTTTTCTTCGAGCTTGTCCTTGAAGAGATCGGACAAATTGTCGATATTATCGGCAAGCAGGATCAGACTTTGACGGTACACGGATTCGAATCCGAAGAGTTGCGAACGCTGGCCTGGAACTTGACAGATAAAGGCATAGACCGGATCGTGACGATCGGTCAAGCACTTCACTTTTCCGAAGTTTGGGACGGATATGATTTCTTTGTGCATTTTACGAGAGAAATATCGCTTCGCTGTTGAGCATAAGAATCGGAGGGATGAACTTGGAATTTCAAATTGGCGAACGGTGGATCGGCAAGGCGCACAAGCCTTTTATTATTGCCGAGATGTCCGGCAATCACAATCAATCGCTGGAGCGCGCTTTGGCTATCGTGGAAGCTGCCGCTGCAGCGGGAGCCGATGCGCTCAAGCTTCAAACTTATACCGCGGATACTATGACGCTGGATATCCATGAAGGCGACTTTTTTATCGACGATCCGAGTAACTTGTGGAAGGGTAGTTCGTTATACGATTTGTATAAGGAAGCCTATACGCCTTGGGAATGGCATAAGCCTATCTTTGATCGTGCGGCCGAGCTCGGCATACTGGCTTTCAGTACGCCTTTTGATGAAACGGCCGTGGACTTTCTGGAAAGCCTGAATGTGCCTGCTTACAAAATCGCTTCGTTCGAAAACACGGATATTCAACTTATTCGGAAAGCGGCGGCGACAGGCAAACCTTTGATCATCTCGACAGGAATGGCCTCTCTTGCGGAACTCGACGAATCGGTTCGTGCCGCACGGGAAGCGGGCTGCAAAGAGTTGGTTTTGCTTAAGTGCACGAGCACGTATCCGGCAACGCCGGAAAATACAAACATTTTGACACTTCCTCACATGGAGGAGCTGTTCGGCTGTACCGTCGGAATGTCCGACCATACGATGGGAGCGGGAGTGTCAGTCGCTTCCGTTGCCTTGGGCGCGTCGGTTATCGAAAAGCACTTTACCCTACGTCGGGCAGACGGAGGAGTCGACTCGGCATTTTCGCTGGAACCCGAAGAGCTGTCCGCCCTGGTTCTCGAAACGGAAAGAGCTTGGCAATCCCTCGGCCGCGTTTTTTACGGAGCCACGGAACGCGAACGCGGATCGCTGAAGCATCGCCGATCTTTATATATCTCTCAGGATTTGAAAAAAGGAGATACTTTGACGCGCGAGAACATTAAAGCGATTCGGCCGGGTTCGGGACTGCCGACAAAATATTTGGACGAGATGCTCGGCCGTGCCGTTTCGAAAGATGTTGCTAAAGGCACGCCGTTGTCCTGGGAGGTCATTTGATCATGTCGAAAAATGTTCTGCTTACCGGCGGAGCCGGGTTTATTGGCCGCTGGGTGACAAAAAAGTTGCTTGACGAAGGTCACAGAGTATGGATTCTGGACGATTTGTCAAATGGACGAGAAACGAACCTGGAAGAGTTTCGGCAGCACTCGGACTTGAAAAAATTCGTGCGCGGCACTCTTCTCGATGAACAAATTCTGGGCGATCTGTTCGAAGAGCATAAGTTCGATATCTGCTACCATTTAGGTGCTTCTATCAATGTGCAGGACTCGATCGACGACCCGCGAACCACGTTCAACAATGATACGGTCGGTACGTTTTATATTTTGGAGCAGTGCAAAAAGTATGGAACAAAAGTCGTGTTTATGAGCACCTGTATGGTCTACGACCGCTGCAGCGACGAGAGCGGCATTGACGAGAATCATCCAACTAAACCAGCCTCTCCGTATGCAGGAGCGAAGATCGGTGCGGAGAATATGGTGCTGTCCTACTATCATGCATATGGGCTGCCGACCGTCGTTATTCGTCCGTTCAATACCTACGGCCCTTTCCAAAAGACGGGGGGCGAAGGCGGGGTCGTGGCGATTTTCTTGAAAAACGAGCTTGAAGGCAAAACGCTCAACATTTACGGTGAGGGTACGCAAACGCGAGACCTTCTCTATGTCGAAGACTGTGCGCGTTTCGTGGTACAGGCCGGCTTTAGCGACGAAGTGAACGGCGAGATTGTTAACGCTGGTCTGGGCCGCGATATTTCCGTCAATGATCTGGCGCTGCTGATTACGGGCGACGCCGCAAGAATCAAACATGTGGAACATATCCACCCGCAGAGCGAAATTCAGAAGCTGCTGTGCAATTCGGGCAAAGCCAAGCGGCTGCTCGGCTGGGAGCCGCAAGTCTCTTTGGAAGAAGGCATCTCACGGACGCGCGATTGGATTGCTCAAGGCGGGCTGGCGTAATGCATGATATTTCTTCGAACGGGAAGGAGCGCGATATGAGCGGAAACGGAAAAAGGGAAAAAATGCTGCCTTACGGCCGGCAGTGGTTGGATGAATCGGACATCGAAGCCGTTCTACAGGTGCTGAAAAGCGACTTCATCACGCAGGGGCCGGCTATCCGAACTTTCGAGCAAAAGGTGGCCGATTATGCGGGTGCGCGCTACGGAGTCGCTTTTTCCAACGGTACGGCGGCGCTTCACGGAGCTTGCTTCGCTGCAGGCATAGGCAGGGGAGACGAAGTTATTACGACTCCGCTGACGTTCTTGGCGAGCAGTAACTGCGTTTTGTACCAGGGAGGTACGCCGGTGTTCGCGGATATCGATCCGGACACGTATAATATCGATCCGCGTCAAATCGAGCAGAAACTGACCTCGCGGACAAAAGCAATTATTCCTGTCGATTTTAGCGGACAGCCTGCCGAGATGGATCGTATTCAGGAAATCGCTCGGCTGCATGACCTTATCGTCATCGAAGATGCGGCTCATTCTATCGGGGCGGAGTATCAAGGTCGAAAAGTCGGAACTTGGGCAGACATGACTATGTTCAGTTTTCATCCGGTCAAGCACGTCACAACAGGCGAAGGTGGCATGATCGTAACCGACAATGAGACATTTTATCGGAAACTACTTCAATTCCGCAATCATGGCATTACACGGGACCCGCAGGAATTGACGAGAAACGAAGGGCCTTGGTATTACGAAATGCAGTCTCTAGGTTATAACTATAGAATGACGGATATTCAGGCAGCTTTGGGTATATCACAAATGAATAAGCTGGATGTGTTTATAGAACGGAGGCGCAGGATCGTATCCATATATAATCATGAACTTTCGGGTATACCAGGACTTGAGTTACCTCTTCAGCTTTCTGAAACAAAGTCGAGTTGGCATTTGTATGTCGTTCGTTTTTTGCCAGAGTATTTCGAAGGTTCACGTCTAGACATATTCGAACAGTTGCGAAATTTGAATATCGGGGTGAATGTTCACTATCTTCCTGTCTATTTACAGCCGTATTATCAAAACCTTGGATACGAAGTTGGAATTTGTCCTCATGCGGAAGCCTATTATCGAACGGCGATCACCCTTCCAGTTTTTCCGGAAATGAGTGATAAAGATGTGTTCGATGTTATATCTGCAGTCAAAGATATTCCATCCCGAAAGATTTGATTTGTTTAAAGGAGTGCAGAAATGACAGTTTTTGATGATGGCTCGGGATCGCGGAAAAAAGAGTTAGACGCAATAGATCAACTCTTCGACAGATTATTCCCGATTTGCAGAAGCATTATGGGAGAAGGACTGCGCCAAACGTTGACCATTCTAGGTGAGTATCTTCCTCTCGAGCGCTTTGGCATTCCTAGCGGTACTCAAGTCCTTGATTGGACAATTCCGCAAGAATGGATAGTTCGAGGAGGAGTGTTGAAGGGACCAGAAGGGCAGGTTATTGCGGATTTTGAAGAAAGTAATCTCCATATCGTGAACTACAGCCAGCCGGTAAATCAAACATTAAGTCTCGAGGAACTTGAACCGAATCTTTATTCTATTCCTAGACTACCTAAAGCGATACCTTACGTGATTTCTTACTACAGAAAACGCTGGGGATTTTGTATTCCGCAAACGGTTAGGGATGCTTTGCCGGAAGGACAGTATCATGCGTTCATTGATACCGACTTTATAGACGGAGAACTCAATTTTTCCCATTCGCTACTTGCTGGCAGCACGGAAAAAGAAATCATGATCAGTAGTTATGTGTGTCATCCTTCCATGGCGAATAACGAACTTAGCGGACCGCTAGTGGCGACATTTCTTTATCGTCGCTTAGCCAATAAACCGTCGCGGCGCTTTACTTACCGTTTCGTTTTCACACCGGAAACAATCGGAAGCATAAGTTATCTTTCAATGTTTGGAGAAGAATTGATGAAGCGTCTGCATGCAGGGCTTGTTCTTACTTGCATGGGCGGCGATCGCGATTTAAGTTATAAGCAATCTCGTAGGGAAAATACTCCTTTGGATCTAATGTGGGCGCATCTTTTGAAATGGAATGAAATTTGCGGGGAAACGCGAGCGTTTACGCCCGTTCACGGGTCGGATGAAAGACAATATTGTTCTCCTGGTTTTAACCTGCCTGTGGGACAACTGTCCAGAACTGTCTATGGTACCAATGAAGAGTACCATAACTCTTTCGATACCAAGGAGTTCATGACTATCGATGCTTTACAAGCAAGTGTAGATGGGCTTGAAAAGCTTCTGGATGCTATTGAATGGGACGGTTATTACGTGAATCGCTCTCCTTACGGAGAAATCAAGCTTGATCGTCATGGATTGTATCCGGATTTGAATGCGCCTGAAATCATAGGCAAATATTCGGCGAATGGGTTGATGGACCAGAGAACGCAACTTTCTCGGATTCTGATTATTTTGAACTATTCGGATGGACAATACTCTATGCGCGAAATAGCAGAAAAATGCGGCTGCAGCATCCTGGCTTTGATTCCGATTATAGAACTCCTGTTGAACAAGGAAATCTTATCAGGGCCTTTTGAAGACAAGCAGCTAATGGCGCCTTTACATCCATAAGGAGATGGGAAAAATGAAAATCATGTTTTTTACGGGATCGCATCCTCGGCATAGCCATGTGGCTTCGAGGCTTCAAGCGGCCGGGCTTCTTTCGCACTTGGTCATTGAGCAAAGAGAGTCTTTCACGCCGTTGCCGCCCGATTCGATTTCTTTGAAGGACAAAGAACTTTTTGTTCTTCATTTTGAAAAACGAGAACAAGCGGAAGAAAAATTTTTCGGGCCGATTTCTACAGAATGGGAAATTCCCGTGCTACATGTTTCTTCGCAAGAACTTAACGGGGAAAAAGTAAAGAATTGGGTGAAAGAGCATCGTCCGGATGCGGTAATCAGTTATGGTGTGCATAAAATAAGTGGTGAAGTACTCGATATATTTCCGAATATCGCATGGAATATTCATGGCGGCTTGTCTCCATGGTATAAGGGGAACATCACGTTGTTTTGGCCTTTTTATTTTTTAAAACCAAACTGGGCAGGAATGACGCTTCACCGTCTGACAGCTCAATTGGATGGAGGCGGAATTTTGCATCACTCAGTTCCAAAGTTAGAATTCGGTGATGGAATCCATGATGTTGCTTGTAAGGCCGTCATGCAGGTTGCGCAGGATCTAATAACCATTCTACAAAAAGTTAAGGCCGGAGAAAAACTCAATGAAGTTCCCCAAAAAAGCAGCGGTAAACTTTTTAACGGAACGGATTGGCAACCTCATCATTTGAGACTCGTATACGAATTGTTCAATGATGACATCGTTGATCATTATCTTCGAGGCGATTTACAAAATACAGAGCCACTTCTAATAAAAGCTTTTTAAATGATTAATATTTGAGAAAGGGGTTAAGAATGGATTTGGAGCAGTAAAGCTGCAACATACAGTGGTTTCTCTGAACTATGTCCTGAAGAAATAATATGAAATTGACAGAGAAAGGTCGGCACTGGAGCAATGATTGTGTTCGGCTTCCATTTGTTCAACCTGTGGTGATTGAATAAGGTGAGATAGTGGTTATGTAAAATTTCATTACTTTTACAAATATTAATAATATTAAGAAGTGTGCTTAACATCTTTCTTGTTTTCTGTAATTTATAATAAATATTTCTCGTATTTTATTCGTTAAATAAGGAAGTTGGCTTTACGGATCAATCGATTCTGGAAATTTTTGGAATTAGTCATACATTTTCTATAGAATTACGAATGCATATTTATAGCAAGGGGAATAACCAATGGCAGAAAATCATACGTTTAATGTACTTGCTCACCCAAATATTTATACGGGAAATACAGGAAGAGAACTGCGGATCGAATTTTCTATCCCGTCGGCTGGCGTTCAAGCTAATACAGGATTCATCATTTTGGTTCCGGGATTTGGAGCTACCATCGATTCGAATGTATATCAGAAAATGAGGGAACAGTTTGCGGATTCGTATAATGCAGTCACCATTCAATGCGAGTATTTCGGAAGTGCCCATATGCAATCAGCAGACAAAATAAGTGTAACGAATCAGCAGGCGCTTCGTTCGATCTTGAGCGAGGCAGAATGGAGTCATATCCAACAAAATCCCGGGGCATTTACTCAGTTGATTTCCTCTAAGGAAGTTACGTTCCCTGTAAAAGCAGACTTGAGCGAAACCGTCGAAGACTTTAATGATATGGGCTACATGCAAGCGATCGATATTATTACTGCATTCGAAACCGTTAAGTTGCTCTTGGACGATAACAAACTGGAATATGATGTTAATCGGGTCATTGGCTACGGGCATTCTCACGGTTCATACTTATTGCATTTATGCAACGTAATGTCACCTTGGACTTTTTCTTTTATCGTAGATAATTCGGCTTGGCTTGAACCACTTTACATAAATCATTACAGAGTGCTTTATAAGGGATTGGGCAAATGTACATTAGCAATCCATTTCGATTATCTTGCAAAGCAGGTACTTGAAAATAAGTCCTTATTGAACCTGTTCGGTTTGTATCAAACATTTCAAAATCAAGCCAAGATCATTTCGTTTATGGGTATTGATGATAATCTGGTTAAGGCCCAGGAGAAAGAACGGTTTATTGCCAACATTCCGAATGCCGATTTCATTCTGGTAACGAAAGACGATGTCGATCAGGTAAAATACAAATCAACTTCCCATGGTTTGGATGCAGATTTCCTTGAGCTTTTTGCTTACGCGTTGCAGTTTGAGAGTCATGAAAAGCAAAATCAGACAATGGAGCTTCAATATGAAATCCACTATGAAACTTTAAAAATTCAAGCTGATTTTACTCAAGGATTGCCTATATTCAAATTCGATTTTGAAGCCAATCTGCAAACTTTAGTTTAACACCCAAATAAATGTTTCAACTTATCAGATAATTGTTTATATAGAACTCAAGTCTATTATCCCGGATTTTCAACTGCAATATTCTTTTAATCTTTTATTGGAATATAATTGCATGTAATCATTTTAAATTCCAATTGACATTGGAGAAAAACGGCAGTATATTCGAGTAGTAGGCCACACCTATTTATTTGATAATGAAGGGAATGTTCGTGCATGCAAGGTAAAGTAAAATGGTTTAACGCAGAAAAAGGTTACGGTTTCATTGAAACGGAAGAAGGCGGCGACGTTTTCGTTCACTTCTCGGCGATCCAAATCGAAGGATTCAAAACGCTGGAAGAAGGACAATCCGTTGAGTTTGATATCGTTGAAGGCGCTCGCGGACCGCAAGCATCCAACGTTACTCCTCTGTAAGTCGTCGCAGCCGTATACCTGACCTACATAGATGATTAGGTTTAATGATTTATGATGGTTGGAGACTACACATGGCTCAATCGAAAGACCTCACCTAGGTGGGGTCTTTTTCTATGTCAAAAAGAAGAGAAGAGTATAGATATAAATATAAATTCTCAATCCTTTATACCCATATAAAGTAATATATTGTACTAAATACAAGGTTCATTGTTTTTCGAAACGTTTAAGCAAAAAGTAGTGTATTTTATGAGCCTTTTAGCCCAGTCTATCGACGGACAGTCTGCAGAAGTGTTTTTAAGGAATGATTCGGAGAGGGGAACATCTAGTGCGAAACAACAGAATGGGTAAGGGGTTTATCCTTATCATGGCTATTTTGCTCACCGTACATACTTTTTTCGGGGGATTTATAGCTTCAACTTACGCGGCAGAAGCACAGCCTTCACCTGGCGGGCAATCGTCGGACAGTGTGCAAGTTCAATCCGATAATGCACCTGTTCAAAATGAGTCTACGAGTTCGGAAGCTAACGCTTCGGAAGACACGCAACCGGCGCAAGGACAGGCAGGCGAATCGATCGAAGCCCAAGCCCAAACGCCGGAAGAATTCGCTTCGCAAGGCGAAGCAACCGAAACGGTCGATCCGGAAGCCGACCTCGAAGCAGCGGAGAAAGCCGATACCGAGGAAACCGAACAGGCAGCCCAAGCACCCGTGCCTGTATCGGAAAACATTTTGAACGCGGTCACGTTGACCGACGATGCCGGACAGCCGATCATTTCGGACGACCCGGATCGCTTCTTCAACGGAGAAAACGCAATTAGCCTGAACTACGCGTGGTCGCTCGAAAACGGGCATCCGTACACGGCAGGTTCCGTGTTCGAATTCGACGTTCCGTCGCAGTTCCGCATTTACACGCCAATCTCCGACGCTCCCCTGATCGTGAGCGGAGAAGACGGAAGCGGGCAGTCCGCCGGATCGTTCTCGGTCACGACCGACGGTCATGTCACGGTCACGTTCAGCGAATTCGTCGAATCGCACTCCGACGTTGCCGGAACGCTGACGATTCGTACCGAATTGACGCGCGAAGTGGTACAAGACAGCACGCAGGTCAAATTGACGTTCCCGATCGCAAGCGGAGAACAGGCTTTCGTGTTGCATCTCAAACCGGAAGCGGGATTGACTCTTTCCAAAACAGGAACTGCCGATAATGCCGCAGGCGTTATTCGTTGGTCCGTCGATCTTAACACGTCGGAACAAACGCTGCGCGGAGTCAAATTGAAAGACGCGATTCCCGAGGGTCTTGCGCTCGAAGCGGAATCCGTCACGGTAACGAAATTGAACAAAATTGCAGACGGAAGCTTTGAAAAGGGGGAGGCTGCCGATCCGGCAAGCTACACGCTCAATACCGCTGCAGGCGAATTGGAACTGGATTTCGGCTCTGGCGAGCTCAAAGGAGCGTACCGCGTCGACTATTCGACCAAGCTTCAAGCCGGCAAAGCGACGTCGTTCAAAAATACGGCCGTATTGTCCGCGCAAAGCCGTCAGGATGCTTCGGCTTCCGCCACGGTCACCGTGCAGCGCGGCTTGCAGATGGACAAAAAGGTCGCCGCTTACGACGACAAAAATCAGACGATCGATTGGGAAATTCGCTATAACTACGGCGATGCCATTTTGATTCCCGCGGATCAAGCACGGCTTGAGGACCGCTTCACGAGCGGGCAAAGCCTGATCGAAAATACGTTCCAAGTGTACAAAGGATCTGAACTTCTCGTTCGCGATCGGGATTACACGCTGACGATCGTTCCGGAATCCGGCGGACTGAGAGGCTTTAATCTTCAATTCCTGCAGGATGTGAGCGCGGAGCATAATATAAAGTACAGCACGAAAGCCGCTATTGCCGTTTACGCGAAAGACCGGATCACCAACACCGTGACGAGCGGCGGGATCAAAGCGTCGGCTTCGCAGGTGCTGGAGCGCAATCTGTTCGTAAAAACGAATAAAGGCGCCGATTTCAAAAAGCGCGTGACTTCGTGGCAGATCGCGATCAACACCGACCGTTTCGATATGCGCGATGTGATGATGAAAGACACGTTCCCGGAAGGCGGCCTTGAATTCCAGGAAAGCACGCTGGTCATCAAACGGGAAAACGGATCCGCGCTTGTGCGCGATGTCGATTACACGCTGACGACCGATAACGGAATCCGTTCCGGATTCGAAATCAAGTTCACCAACGCCGTTACGCAGCGTTACTTGATTACGTACGACACGCGTTACGAAGTGGATTGGAAAAAGAATCAAAAAGAAAAAAGCTTTTTGAACAGCTCGCAGCTCGACTTTACGCATGAAGGCAAACCGCGCGTCAAAACGTCTAGCGCCCGTTTTTGGCCGGATGATCTGACGGTGGCGAACGGCGCGAAAAGCGGCGTTTACGATCCGTCCACCAAAGAAATCACGTGGACGATCAAAGCCAACTACAATCAAAAACGCGTTGACGATGCCGCGATCGTCGATCGCTTGACGCAAGGCCAGCGTTACATGGAAGGTTCGTTGGAAGTGAGCGACATGAACCTGACCGGAACATGGTTGGGAGCCCGTAAGGGATCTCCCGTCGATCCTTCGCGTTATTCTGCTGCTTATCCTGACGCAAACAACGGGAACGAGTTGAAAATCGCATTCCCGAACGGCATCGACTCCGCTTATTGGATCACGTTCAAAACGACGCTCAAAGGCAGCGTGATCGAAGGAACGAACGTGACCAACCAAGCGGTATTGACCGGTAACGATCAAACCGTGAATACGTGGGACGCCAGCGTGAACATTCCCGGCGGCGGCACGTATACGGCCAAAGAAGGCGTGCAGCAGGCCGACCGCATTCTGTGGAAAATCAAATTGAATCAAGGTCAATCGTACGTGGAAAATGCGCGGATCGTCGATACGCATTCGGGCAACCAGTTCCTCGACGATCAGACTTTCCGCCTGTACCGCCTCGTTTCTTCGTCCGACGGGAAATCGACCCGGGGCGAGGAACTGAAACGCGATGTCGATTACACGCTGGATATCATGTCCGGCGACAGTGAACGATTCGAATTGAAATTCGCGAAGCCGATCGAATCGGCTTACGAACTGGAGTACCAGACCGTTATTCGAGCGAATGACCGCGAAAAATTGTCCAACAGCGTTCGTTTCGAAGGAGACGGCGTGAAAAAAGGAACGGTGGATTCAACTCGCGAAATCATCGTGCGCACCACTTCCGGTTCGGGTACGGGAGGCGGCGTGACGGGAGCGGTCGAAGTGACGAAAACTGATGCGGCCGACGCCGGAATCAAACTGCCGGGAGCCGTATTCGTTCTGCAGGATTCGGCAGGCCGCAGAGCCCCGATCACCCGCACGACGGACGAAAACGGGCAAATCGTATTCGGCAATCTTCTGTACGGTTCGTACACGTTGACGGAAACGAAAGCGCCGGAAGGGTATAAACTCGGCGATGAAGGCCCGGCGACGATCGTGATCGGAACCAAGACGCTTGCGGAAAACAACGGACGCGTAAAAACGACCGTCGAGAACGAAAAGCTTCCGAACATTCCGACGACACCGCCGACCGAGCCGGGTACGCCGACCGAGCCGGGTACGCCGACCGAGCCGGGTACGCCGATGGAACCAGGTACGCCGACAACACCGCCGACGGAGCCAGGTACGCCGGTAACACCGACCGAGCCGCCTGTCGTGCAAGTACCTGACGAAAACATTCCGCAAGGACCGACCGAGCCGCCGACGGACAATACGCCGCAGCAGCCTCAGCCGACCGAACCGGGAGTCGAAGTTCCGGACGAAAACACGCCGCAGGGGCCGCCCGTAGTGCCGGCTCAACCGGTTTCGCCGGAACAGCCGACGACGCCTTCGGAAAATCCCGAAGTGCCGGTACCCGTCGATCCGATCCCGCAGGGCGTTCCGCCCGTGGTTCCGGGCGAACCGGAATTCTACGTGCCGGACGGCGACGTTCCGCAAGGCACGCCTCCCGTTGTGCCGGGAACGGTAGTTCCGGGCACCGTAGTTCCTAACGCCGATACCGACGTTCCGCAAGACGTTCCTATGCTGCCTCAGACGGGCGAAGAAAGCAAACTGCCTTATGTTTTGGCGGGCATCTGCCTGATCCTGTTTGGCTTGGTTTTGAGACGTAAAGCTTCGGTGAAAAACCGTTAAAACTTCTTTTCTCAATCTTGCTTTCGATACCTGTATCGGATCGAAAGCAAGGTTTTTTTCTTTATGGCCTAACATTTAAAATGATATAATGAAGTCAAAACACAGAGCTCCGCATCACGAATACACATCTTTGTTTGATCAATCGAAAACAAGCAATTGTCCAAAGAAGAACTGACTCAAAAAACGGGCAGGTTGGATATTCGCGCCGAGACGCGTAAAGGCGTTCTGATCAACATTGAAATGCAAGTTGCGGAACAAAAATACATGGCACAAAGAACCTTGTTTTATTTCAGCAAATTGTATGCGGATACGATCAAGGCCGGCGAAGAATATCAAAAGCTCAAAAAAACGATCATGATTAATATTCTGGATTTTGAACTGCTGGATGCCGGGCGCTATCATACAACATTCCATTTGTACGAGGATCAGGATCGCAACCTAAAATTGACGGACGATTTGCAAATTCACTTTATCGAACTTCCCGTATTGGGCAGAGTGCAAAGAAATTTTTCGGACCCTCTTCATCGTTGGCTTACTTTTATGGACGAAGATATTGAAGAACCTGAATTAAAGGAGCTGATCAGCATGGATAAATCGATTCGCGAAGCGGAAGACCGGCTTGAGTATTTTAGCGGCAATCCCGAAGTCCGACGCTTGTACGAAGCACGCGAGTATGCCAAATACGAATGGAACAGCATGCGCAGAGAGAGCTTGGAGCAAGGATTGGAAGAAGGACGGAAAGAAGGAAAAGAACTAGGGATCAAGCAAGGTATCGAACAAGGTATCGAACAAGGTATTGAACAAGGCAGGAGGGCAGCTTTAGCAGCGAGCGTGCAGCGCATGCTGGATAAAAGTTATGCAGTCCCCGAAATCGCCGAGCTGCTTGGACTAACGGAAAAAGAAGTCGGCGAATTGATTCTGCTTTTATCGGATTCCGACAAAAACGCATAAGCCTAAAAATTGCCTCGCTTCCTTACAGCGATCAATCCGAAAGCCAGTTATTCAACAACATGCGTTTTCCATGCCGCTTTTTCGGTTAATTGAATCTAACAACGATTTTCGACCAGGCGATCCGCGCTCGGAAAAATCGTTTTTACACAAAACGTTAACACTGTTTTTACTCGGCGTTAACGCTGTGTTATAATGGTGACATAAGGAGGAGTGCCCTATGGATTTTGCGATTCGAGGACAACAAATTGAGGTTACTGACGCTCTGAGAGATTATATCGACAAGAGACTCAGCCGACTTGAAAAGTACTTCGATATTCCCCCGGCTACGGAGGGTGCCGTGACGCTCAGCGTGACAAGAGGCATTCACAAGGTCGAGGTGACGATTCCTCTTCCCGGCGGCGTGTTCCTTCGCGCCGAAGACCGCAGCGACGATATGTACACGTCGATCGATTCGGTACTGTCGAAGCTGGAACGTCAGATTCGTAAGCACAAGACCAAAATGAACCGCAGATTCCGTCAAGACGAAAGTCTCAAGGGACTTTTCGTGGACGAAGGCGCGAATGCTTCCGTTTCTCCATCCACGGATGAAGAAGAGGATGAACTCCAAGTCGTGCGCAACAAGCGTTTCCTGCTGAAACCGATGGACGTCGAAGAAGCGATCCTGCAAATGAACATGATCGGCCACAACTTCTTCGTATTTTCGAACATCGAATCCGAAACGGTTAACGTCGTATATCGTCGTAACGACGGCAAATACGGCCTGATCGAACAGGAATAACGACTCACTTTCACAAAAAAATCATGAATTTTGAAGAAAAAGAGTCTTATCCGCACCGGATAAGGCTCTTTCTGCGTATATAATATGTTGAGAAGTTTTACGGATCCTTGCTGGGTGGGCTCTTACGCGGTTGCCCGTGTCCGCTCAAGCTGGTACAATTTAGGCAAACCATCCGTTTTGCACGAAAGGGGCACAACATGTTAGGACTTGTCAAAAAAATCTTCGGGGATATGAACGAACGTGACGTCAAAAAGTTCATGCGTACCGTCGACATCATCAATAAAATGGAACCCGATTTCGAAAAACTCACGGACGAGCAGCTTAAAAATAAAACGGTCGAATTTCGCGAACGTTTAGCCAAGGGAGAATCGATTGACAGTCTGTTGCCGGAAGCTTTCGCGACGACGCGCGAAGCGTCCAAGCGTACGCTCGGCAAACGCCATTACGACGTTCAGTTGGTCGGCGGCATCGCTCTGCATAACGGCCGAATCGCGGAAATGAAAACCGGCGAAGGCAAGACGCTGGTCGGCACCCTTCCGGTTTATTTGAATGCACTCGCGGGCCAAGGCGTGCACGTCGTTACCGTCAACGATTACCTGGCTCAGCGCGACAGCGAAGAAATGGCTCAAGTCTATAACTTCCTGGGCATGACCGTAGGTCTGAACTTGAGCGGCATGGAACATGCGCAAAAGCAAGAAGCTTACGGCTGCGACATCACGTACGGAACGAACAACGAGTACGGCTTCGACTATCTGCGCGACAACATGGTGTTGTACAAAGAGCAGATGGTTCAACGTCCGCTCTATTTCTGCATTATCGACGAAGTAGACTCCATTCTCGTCGACGAAGCGCGTACGCCGCTGATCATCTCCGGTCAAGCGCAAAAATCGACGGAACTGTATTTCCTCGCGGACCGCTTCGTGAAGCGTCTGCAGGCGGAAGAGGATTACACGGTCGATATCAAGGTCAAATCCGTATCGCTGTCCGATAAAGGCGCCGCGAAAGCAGAACGCGATTTTGGCATCGACAACCTGTACGACCAGAAGCATGTCATGCTCAATCACCATATCGTTCAAGCGCTGAAAGCCAACGTTATCATGCGCCGCGACGTGGATTACGTGGTCGTTGAAGACGAAGTCGTCATCGTTGACGAATTCACGGGCCGCCTGATGGCGGGACGCCGCTACAGCGACGGCCTGCACCAAGCGATCGAAGCGAAAGAAGGCATCACGGTTCAAAACGAAAGCATGACGCTTGCGACGATCACGTTCCAAAACTACTTCCGCATGTACCGCAAGCTGGCCGGCATGACCGGTACGGCCAAGACGGAGGAAGAAGAATTCAAAAAGATCTACGGACTTGAAGTCCTTCAAGTACCGACGAACCGTCCGAACCAACGCATCGATGCGCCGGACGTCGTGTATAAGAGCGTAGCCAGCAAATTCCGCGCCGTCGTGGCCGAGATCGAAGAGCGTCACGCCAAAAACCAACCGATCCTGGTCGGTACGGTATCGATCGAGAACTCCGAAGTGCTGTCGGAAATGCTCAAGAAAAAAGGCATTCGTCACCAGGTGTTGAACGCCAAGTATCACGCCGAAGAAGCCGAGATCATTTCGAGCGCCGGGCAAGCCGGTTCCGTTACGATCGCGACCAACATGGCGGGACGCGGTACCGACATCGTATTGGGCGAAGGCGTGCATGACGTCGGCGGCCTGCATATCATCGGTACCGAGCGCCACGAATCGCGCCGGATCGATAACCAGCTGCGCGGCCGTGCCGGACGTCAAGGCGACCCGGGTTCGACGCAGTTCTACCTGTCGCTCGGCGACGAATTGATGAAGCGTTTCGGCGCGGACAACGTGTTGAACATGATGGAGCGTCTGGGCTTCGAAGAAGACCAACCGATCGAAAGCCGCATGATCACGCGTGCCGTCGAATCCGCTCAGAAGCGCGTAGAAGGCAACAACTTCGATACGCGCAAAGTCGTTCTCCAATACGATGACGTGATGAACCAACAGCGCGGCGTCATCTACAAACAGCGTATGGAACTGCTTGAGGCCGACAACGTGAAGCAGATCGTGCTCGACATGATCCGCGGCACCATCGAACGGATCGTCGAAGCGCATACGGGCGACGACATCCCGGAAAACTGGGAGCTGCAAGAAGTGGCGGACTACATCAACGCCAAGCTGCTTGAAGAAGGCGAAATCACTCGCGACGAGCTGTGGGGCAAAGAAGCTTCCGAAATCACGGAATATCTGTACGATAAAGTTCAACAGCGTTACGACGAGCGCGAAGCTTCGCTTGGAGAAGCCATGGTTCGCGAATTCGAGAAAGTTATCGCGCTGCGTGCGGTTGACCGTAAATGGATGGATCATATCGATGCGATGGATCAACTGCGCCAAGGTATCCACCTGCGTGCTTACGGCGGTACGGACCCTCTGCGCGAGTACCAATTCGAAGGCTATGAAATGTTCAACCAGATGATCGCCAGCATTCAGGAAGAGGTTGCGACGTACATCATGAAAGCACGCGTCGAATCGAACCAACAGCGTGAAGCGGTTATCGATGAGAAGAAGATCAGCACGAACAGCCCGACACCGGAGAAAAAGGCTTCCCGCAAAGAGCGTCGCGCTCAACGTTAAGATTGCGGTAGACCCATTTTAAAGATAGTCAAGCAACGGCCCGGTTCCAGGAGGCGACTTCCGGGATCGGGCCGCAGGGCTGTCTAAGGTGATAAAAAGGAAGACGATTACGTTTTCCCATACTATAGAAGAGGTGACGACATATGATCGATCCGTCAGTCAAGCAGGATCTGCGCGAAATGGCGCAGAAATTAACCAACCTTAGGGGGTCTCTTTGACTTAGATCTGAAGCAAGAACTGATCTCCAACTTCGAAGAGAAAATGTCCGCACCGGATTTTTGGGACGATAACGATAAAGCGCAAGCCGTTATCGCAGAAATGAACGCCGTCAAAGGTTCGGTCGACCAATATGCGAAGCTGCAGCAGGATTACGACGATGCCGCGCTGATGGCCGAACTGGCCGATGAGGAAGACGACCAAGATATGGCTAACGAAGTCGCTGGAAGCATTGAAGACCTCGTTAAGCGGGTCAGCGAATTCGAACTGCAGCTGCTGCTCAGCGAACCTTACGATAAGCTCAATGCAATCTTGGAGCTTCACCCGGGCGCAGGCGGCACGGAGTCGCAGGACTGGGGAGAAATGCTGTTCCGTATGTATAGACGTTGGGCGGAAAAACGCGGCTTTAAAGTCGAGACGCTCGACTACTTGCCGGGCGACGAAGCCGGCATCAAAAGCGTTACGCTGCTGATCAAGGGCTATAATGCCTACGGCTATCTGAAAGCGGAAAAAGGCGTGCACCGCCTGGTTCGCATCTCGCCGTTCGATTCGTCGGGCAGACGCCATACGTCGTTCGTGTCTTGCGACGTCGTACCGGAAATCGACGATACGATCGATATCGAGATTCGTACGGAAGACCTGAAGGTCGATACTTACCGCGCAAGCGGCGCCGGCGGCCAGCATATCAATACGACCGACTCGGCGATCCGCATTACCCACCTTCCGACCGGAATCGTGGTTACCTGTCAGAACGAACGCTCGCAGATTAAAAACCGCGCGCAAGCCATGACCATGCTGCGTTCCAAGCTGTATGAGCGCAAGATCGAAGAGCAGAAGCAGGAACTGGCCGAGATTCGCGGCGAGCAATCCGAGATCGGTTGGGGCAGCCAAATCCGTTCGTACGTGTTCCACCCGTACAACATGGTCAAAGACCATCGTACAGCGCATGAAACCGGCAATATCGGCGCGGTGATGGACGGCGATCTGGACGGATTCGTCGATGCTTATCTGCGCAGCCAACTGAAGATCGAAACGGAGTAAACGAGAACGATGAAAACAAGCAAAGGCGGCAGAAAGCCGCTGGTCCCGATCGACGGTACCCAACGCAATGTACTGGATGCGGTGCTGATTATCGTAGGGGCTTTTATCACGGCGCTCGCGTTTAACCTGTTCCTGTTACCTAACCAGATCGCATCCGGTGGCGTATCGGGGTTGTCGATCATCATCAAGGAATGGTTCGGCTTTGAGCCAGCATTTACCCAATGGATCTTCAATATTCCGTTGTTTGTCGCAGGCGTTATTTTTCTGGGCAAAAAGTACGGTGCGCGTACATTGATCGGCACCATTTGTTTACCTTTGTTCATCTACGTCACGCGCGATTGGCCGATCTCGACCACTAACCCGCTGCTTGGAGCCTTATATGGCGGTATTGGAGTCGGGTTGGGCCTTGGACTCGTTTTCCGCGGACGTGGATCGACGGGCGGCTTGTCCATCGTGGCGCAGCTGCTGCAAAAATTCAGCGGGCTTAGCTTATCGCTCTGCGTTATGCTGGTCGACGGTTCGGTCATCATGCTGGCAGGCTTTACCCTGTCGCTAGAAAATGCGCTGTACGCGTTGATCGGCCTGTACGTTACCGGAAAAGTGATCGACGCCGTAGAGATGGGCCTGGGTTATACGAAAGTGGCCTATATCATTACGGATAAGCGCGAAGAGCTCACGCAGGTCATTCTGAAAGATCTCGATCGCGGTTTAACCGAGTTGACAGGCAAAGGCGGCTATACGGGGGAGTCTCGTCCTGTCTTAATGGTCGTTATCGGGCAAAGCGAGACCAGTCGATTGAAAACTTTGGTACGCTCCGTCGACCCGGAAGCTTTTGTGGTTATCAGCAATGCGCAGGAAGTGTTAGGCAAAGGGTTTAAGATTCAAATGTAATCCTTTTTAAAAAGAAAAAAGAGAGCCGCTTTTCAGGTCGTTAGATCTGAAAAGCGGCTCTTTTAATCATAAAAACAGTGCAGCGTCAATCAAGACGGGTTCTCGTTCTGCAATTCTTCCACGTCACTCAGACTCAAGCCCGTCAAGCGCGCGACTTGCGCGGCGCTCATACCTTCTTTCAACAGATTACGCGCGATTTTTAAACTAGCGGAAGCTTCTCCTTCAATACGCCCTTCGGCGAGCCCTTCCGCCAACCCATCTTCCAAACCTTTTCTACGCATTTCATAGTACTCGTCGCGCAATGCTTTTGTCAGATTCGAAATCATGATATCTACTCCTTTCGGATCTTCATATTCGTCGAGAATATGACCGATTTTTTCGGTTTCTTTGGGATTCGTCATTTTGAACCAGGACTTGAATAGTTGAAACAGTTCAGGGTTCAGGTTTTTCAATATTTGGCTCGACTTCCTCAACCGATTGGTAAAAGGCACTGCTCCCGGATTTTGCTCAACGAGAAAAATCAGCCCGATTAAATTGCCCATTTCCTCCAACTGCTGCGCATCCAGCCTTTTCACATCCAGGAGCACATAACGAAAATTGAGCAATTCTGCACCAAAATGGTGTTCGCCCTCCATCATTTCCCGCAAAGAACGAACCGCTGTCCATTTTGCGTTGCCATTATATAAAACGATCGGAACAACGGCAGGGAGTTTATGGTTTTTTCGGCGCTTCTCCGACTGTGGCGTGTTGTTCTGTACATCCCGCCAAATCTCGGTCATATACGTAAGTAACCGATGCGGCATTTGAAAATCAACCCTCGATTGAAACTCCAGCAATACATAAAAGTAAAACTCTTGTCCATTCAATTGCGCTCTGTAAACAAGATCCGCTTCTTTTTCTTTATAATCGCTCAAAACATAGGACTTGTCGACCCTAATTAAGTCGTCAGTACCCAACTTTTTCGCCCAGTCTCCCGGAACGAAATGATGGAGTAGTTCAGCGAACATCGTGCGACTGGAAAGCAGCACTTTGTATGCTTTGTCGTAGGGGTGATGAGGCTCATCCGGTTTGTTCGGCGGCATATCCGACCTTCCCTTCTCTGATTCAGATATTCAATAGAAGATCGCGCCCGGGTCGGGTGTGCGCCTTGTCTTTTCCTTTATACATATTATAAGGGATATGAACTAAAAAAGGAACATATGTTCTTGTTCCGAGATCGAAAATATAGGTCATAAACTTGTCGCTTAGCGCGGGTCTGCTTAATCTTTTTGCCCGGAGGGGTTAAAGATTAATTGGACCTATCACACAGAATGTGAACTTTTCCCGGAGAGGTTGTATTTATATGATGCCGAACGTATAATAATACATATTATTTTGAAAACATGCACGGAATTATACGAAAAAAACGGTGCGGATGGAGGTTAGGAAGCATGGACAACGGTACAATCAAAGCAGCAATCGTCGGCGCGACCGGCTATGGAGGAGCAGAACTGATTCGCTTGCTACAAGCGCATCCTCAAGTGGAGGTTAGCTGCGTATTATCTTCATCGAATAGCGGTACGCCTTTAAGCGCAAGTTTCCCTCATTTGACGAACATTATCGAACTGGAACTCACGGCGATCGAACCTGCGGTGATCAAAGAAAAGGCCGATGTCGTCTTCCTCGCCACCCCGGCCGGAGTCAGTTCCGAACTGACGCCGAAGCTGTTGGAACAGGGCTTGAAAATCATTGACCTATCGGGCGATCTTCGTTTGAAAGACGGAGCCGTTTACGAGAAATGGTACAAGCGCGCTCCGGCGTCGCAGGACATTCTGGAAAAAGCCGTTTACGGACTCAGTGACGTGTACGGAGATTCGGTAGCCGGACAGTCGGTCATCTCGAATCCGGGCTGCTTCCCGACGGCGACGCTGCTGGGTTTGATCCCGGCGGTAAAGGAAGGCTGGATCGACCCGTCTACCCTGATCATCGATGCCAAGACCGGTGTGTCCGGCGCAGGACGCGGAGTCGGGCTCGGCACGCATTACAGCGAAATCAACGAGAGCGTGAAAGCTTACAAAGTGAACGCACATCAGCATATTCCGGAGATCGAGCAGGTACTGAGCGAAACGGCAGGTAGCGAAGTTGTTGTTACGTTCACTACTCACTTGATTCCGATGACGCGCGGTATTCTTAGTACGATGTACGCATCGGTAAACGGATCAAAAAGCACGCAGGATTTTATCGATTTGTACCGAAGCTTCTATAAAGACAGACCTTTCGTGCGTATCCGGGAAAACGGCACTCTGCCGGCGACCAAAGAAGTATCAGGCTCGAACTATTGCGATATCGGCTTTGCCGCGGATGAGCGGACCGGGCGCGTAACCATCGTGTCGGCAATCGACAACATGGTCAAAGGCGCAGCCGGACAAGCGATTCAGAACCTCAACTTGGCGATGGGCTGGGACGAGGCGACCGGTTTGAACTTTATTCCGATGTATCCTTGATTTTCGAAAATATAGCGATTATATAGCGAAAGGCGGAAGCGTCTCATGGCAGTTCCTTCTTATACCGTCGTCGAAGGCGGTTCGATCATCACCCCGCGCGGATTCCGAGCGGCTGGTCTGCATTGCGGGCTGAAAAAAACGGAAAGAAACGATATCGGCGCGATTGTATGCGAGGTGCCTGCGGCGGCTGCGGCGGTGTACACCACGAATATTTTCCAAGCGGCTCCGCTGCAAACGACACGCGAAAGCTTGGCGAATGGCGTACTGCGTGCCGTGATCGTCAACAGCGGGAACGCGAACGCGTGCACAGGCAAGCAAGGCGACGCCGACGCTTACGAAATGCGTGCGCTTGCGGCTGAAAGTTTCGGCGTCAGCGCGGATGACGTAGCGGTGGCTTCGACAGGCGTGATCGGCGAAAACCTGAAAATGGACCGGGTACGCGACGGCATTGCCCGACTTTCGGGAGTTTTGAGCAGCGACGCCGACGGCGGCGAGCAGTTCAGCCAATCGATCCTCACGACCGACCTGGTGAAAAAAGAACTGTGCGTCACCGTACAGATTGACGGAAAGCCGGTCGTGATTGCAGGCGCAGCCAAAGGCTCGGGCATGATTCATCCGAACATGGCGACGATGCTGGCCTTTATGACAACGGATGCGAAGATCAGCAGCGAAGATTTACATCAGCTGCTTCGACGGACGACAGACGATACATTCAATATGATCACCGTCGACGGCGATACCAGCACCAACGATATGCTGGTCGCAATGGCAAGCGGTTTGTCGGATCAGAAAACAGAGCTGAACGAACAGCATGCGGACTGGGCGGCGTTTGCGGAGGCATTTGCCGCGGTATGCGAACATCTGGCCAAAGCTATTTCCCGCGACGGCGAAGGCGCAACGAAGCTGGTCGAAGTCACCGTCAACGGCGCGGAAAGCAAGGACTCGGCTCGCGCGATCGCGAAGACCGTTATCGGTTCGAGTTTGGTGAAAACGGCCGTGTACGGCGCGGACGCCAACTGGGGACGGATCATCGCGGCGGTCGGCCGTGCAGGCGTTCCGGTCAACCCGCATACCGTCGATATCAGACTCGGCGAGATCCTTGTGCTTGAGCACTCCCAACCCGTTAAATTCGACGAAGACATTGCTTTGGAATATTTGAAAGGCGATGACGTGCTGATTACGGTCGAGCTGAACATGGGTCCTGAACAAGCAACCGCATGGGGCTGTGACCTGACCTATGACTATGTACGGATCAACGCGGCATACCGGACTTAACGAAGGAGGAAGAAACGAAATGACTCAAGCAAATGCAAACGAAGTCGGCGGATCTTCCGCTTCGCAAGCCGGAAGCGCCAAAGCATCCTTCGTTATGAAATGCGGCGGAAGCACGTTGGCCGCGCTGCCGGAAGCCTTTTTCACCGATCTGGCCGAGCTGCAAAAAAGCGGCGTCAAGTCGGTCATCGTGCACGGCGGCGGCCCGGCGATCTCGGAAAACCTGGAGAAGCTAGGTATTCCGACAGAGTTCGTCAACGGACTGCGGCGCACTACCGAAGAAGTGCTCGACGTGGTCGAAATGGTACTGGCCGGCACGATCAACAAACTGATCGTTCGCCGTATCCAATCCGCAGGCGGCCAAGCGCTCGGTTTATCCGGTTCGGACGGTTCGCTGATCCAAGCCGAGCCTGTCCCGAACGCAGCCGAAGTCGGTCTCGTGGGCGACGTAACCTACGTTGAAGCAAGCATCGTCGACGGCATTCTCGATCTGGGCTATATGCCCGTTATCGCCCCTCTGGGCGTCGACGAGAGCGGACAACGCTACAACATCAACGCCGACACCGCAGCCGGAGCCGTGGCCTCCTTTATCGGAGCGTCCCGCATGATCGTCGTCACCGACGTTCCCGGCATTCTCAAAACCATCGACGGCGTCAAAATGGCTCTCCCTTCCGTCACCTTCGCGGAGATCGAAGACATGATCGCGAGCGGCGAAATCTACGGCGGCATGATCCCGAAAGTCCGCGCCGCCATGAAATGCATCCACGGCGAGGTCCAGGAAGTCGTCATCGTAGACGGCAGCGAACCCCGCGTCCTGCCCCGCCTTCTGTCCGGCGAACAGATCGGAACGGTCATTCGACGATGAGTTTCGGTAAACGGGCGGTTGAGACCGGGTTTTGAAAACGAAAGTTTAAAGACCCTTTGTCGCTGCCGCAAAACGTATTCCGACTTATCGTTCATCGGGTACAGGGTAATTGTCTGTTATCGTCAGCGTTTCTGTAATCCGGATACAGATTCAACGACGATACAATCCCGAATACCGTTCAATAATATAAATTTATCGAGCAGATTCGTTCTTTTCTTTTTATTACGTTTTGCCCGAAAAGAACTGCCGACAAGCTTTCAGCTTCATCCCTGTTTATCCCGACATCCATGATTTCACTTGAAGTCTTACCCAAGAGAGAATCGACATCCAAATTCGATTCTGTGTCTTATCCCTAAAAGCTTGCGAACGGCCAATCGTACCAAGCGGAGGGAAAAGTCCAGTGGAGAAGCGTCAGCGTTCGCCTTTGAACTCGGGGAATCACCTTTTAAATCCAATTCAAATTCCCCGAGTTCAACAAGCGATCGTAATCGGACTTTTCCCGGAGCCTCCCACCGACTTCAGGAAGGAGCACCCCACTATGTCCACCGAAAGCGCATTGTTTCAAACGTATGCGAGAAATCCTTTAGCCCTCGTCAAAGGCGAAGGCAGCTGGCTCTGGGACGACCAGGGCAACAAATACCTCGACTTCATGAGCGGTCTCGCCGTCACCAACCTCGGCCACGCGCCGAAGAAAGTATCCGAGAAGCTCAAGGAACAGATCGATACCCTGTGGCATACCTCCAACCTGTTCGTGATCCCGAAACAGGAAGAAGCCGCTAAAAAAGTCGCCGAAGTCGCGCAAGCCGACGCCGTGTTCTTTTGCAACAGCGGCGCGGAGTCGAACGAAGCCGCAATCAAGCTGGCTCGTCGCTATTTCCAAAAAGTGAAAGGCGAAGAGCGCTACGAGATCATCACGCTCGGCAAATCGTTCCACGGGCGCACGCTGGCCACGCTGACCGCGACCGGACAGGACAAAGTCAAAGAAGGCTTCCTGCCGCTTCCTGCCGGATTCGTGACCGTGCCTCCGCATGATATCAAAGCCATCGAAGACGCGATCAACGAACGCACTGCCGCGGTTATGATCGAAATGGTACAAGCCGAAGGCGGCGTGTATCCGTTGGAGCAAGAATATGCGCAGCAGATCGAACAGCTTTGCCGCGACAAAGGCATTCTGCTGATCGTCGACGAAGTGCAAACCGGAATGGGGCGCACGGGAGCATGGTTCGCGCATCATCGCTATGGCATCAAGCCGGATATTTTTACCGTCGCAAAAGGCATCGCTTCCGGCTTCCCGGCAGGCGCCATGATCGGACGCGAGTATCTCAAAGAAGCGTTTACGGCGGGTAGCCATGCCACGACATTCGGCGGTACGCCGCTGGCATCGTCCGCGATCATTGCCACCATCGAGACGATGCAGGAAGACAATCTTCCGGCCAGAGCCGCAGAGATCGGCGACAAGCTGATGAACCAACTGCGCGAGCGCCTAAACGGCAATCCGTTCGTGAAGGAAGTGCGCGGACTCGGTTTGCTGATCGGCATCGAATGCGCGGAACCGGTCGCCGATCTGGTCGCAGCCGGACAAAAGCGCGGTCTGCTGTTCGTATCGGCCGGCCCGAACGTGATCCGTTTGCTGCCGAACTTGTACGTGACCGAAGAGGAAGTTGCACAGGCGGTCGATATTGTCGCTTCGATTATTGAAGAAAAGGTACCGACACCCAGCGCTTAAAATAGAGCGAATGTGACTGTCTGAACAGTCAAGATTTCATAGTAGGGAAGAGTCGTCTCAGGCGGCGCTAGAGCGTTCGGCAAACCGGACAGTGACTTCCGGCTCGCGAACGCTTCTTTTTTGAAAATAACTGAATTCAAGGAGGCAACCTCATGGACCTGACCCAACAAGCGCACGGCATCGCCCTCAAAGGACGCGATCTCGTCGAACTGACCGATTACACGACCGAAGAAATTCAATACCTGTTGGACCTGGCGATCGAACTTAAACGCAAACAGAAAGCGGGAGAAACGTTCCGTCCGCTGGAAGGCAAGACGCTTGGCATGATTTTCGAAAAGTCGTCGACGCGTACCCGCGTATCGTTCGAAGTCGGCATGTTCCAACTCGGCGGGCATGCCCTTTTCCTCAGCAAAAACGATATTCAACTCGGACGCGGCGAAGCCATTCCCGATACGGCAGGCGTGTTGTCGCGTTACCTGGACGGCATCATGATCCGCACTTTCGGCCATGAAAACGTGACGGAGCTGGCAAAATACGCGGACATCCCGGTCATTAATGCCCTAAGCGATCTCGGTCATCCGTGTCAGGTGCTCGCCGATCTGCAAACGATCCAAGAACATAAAGGATCGCTGCGCGGCAAAAAGCTGGCATATATCGGTGACGGCAACAACATGGCGCACTCGCTGCTGCTCGGCGGCGCGAAGATGGGCATGGACGTGAGCATTGCGAGCCCGGAAGGCTACGAGTCGGATTCGGATATCGTGCGTCAGGCACAAGAAATCGCGAATCAAACCGGTTCGAAAATCGCCATCGTGCGCGACGCGCGCGAAGCGGTCGAAAACGCCGATGCCGTGTACACGGACGTCTGGGCGAGCATGGGCTTTGAAGAAGAACAGAAAGTTCGCGAGTTGGCGTTCAAAGACTATCAGGTTAATGAAGAGTTGGTACAGCACGCAAAGAGCGACTATCTGTTCCTGCACTGTCTCCCGGCACACCGCGGCGAAGAAGTGAGCGCAGGCGTGATCGACGGCAAAAACAGCGTGATCTTCGACGAAGCGGAAAACCGCCTGCACGCGCAAAAAGCGGTCATGGCGACCCTGATGGCGTAAGTTTTTTTACCGGACAAAAAAAGAGCGGCGCTCCTGAGTAAGCAGGAGAACGCCGCTCTTGCGACGAAAAAAGAAAGACCATCCTAACAAGATATGAACGGCAGCGTTCAGAGCGGAGGAATAAACAATCATGGCAAAAGAAAAAATCGTACTCGCGTATTCCGGTGGATTGGATACCTCGATCATTTTGAAATGGCTCAAAGAAACCTATGACGCGGAAATTATCGCTTTTACGGCGGATATCGGTCAAAAAGAAGAACTGGACGGCTTGGAAGAGAAAGCACTGGCGACAGGCGCTTCGAAAGTCTACATCGACGACCTGCAAGCCGAATTCGCTTCGGACTTCATCTACCCGATGTTCCAATCCGGCGCTCTGTATGAAGGACAATACCTGCTCGGTACCAGCATCGCGCGTCCTCTGATCGCGAAACGCATGGTCGAAATCGCTCGCGCCGAAGGCGCTACGATGATCGCCCACGGCGCGACGGGCAAAGGCAACGACCAGGTTCGTTTCGAACTCGGCGTCGCGGCTCTCGCTCCGGATATCAAAGTTGTCGCTCCTTGGAGACTCGACACGTTCCGCGACACGTTCCCGGGCCGTGCCGAGATGATCGCTTACGCCGAAAAACACGGCATCCCGGTTACGGCATCCGCTGCTAAACCGTATTCCACCGACCGCAACCTGCTGCATATCAGCTATGAAAGCGGCGTGCTGGAAGATCCTTGGTTCGATGCCAGCGCTCCGGAAAACAAAGAAATGTTCCTGCTCAGCGTAGATCCCGAAGACGCGCCGAACGAGCCGGAAATGCTGGAAATCGAATTCGAAAAAGGCAACGCGGTCGCACTGAACGGCGAAAAGCTGAGCCCGCTGCAAGTCATGGACAAACTGAACGAGCTCGGCGGCAAACACGGCATCGGCCGCGTGGACATGGTGGAAAACCGCTTTGTCGGCATGAAGAGCCGCGGCGTGTACGAGACTCCGGGCGGCACGATCCTGTTCACCGCTCACCGCAAAATGGAATCCCTGACCATGGACCGCGAAGTCATGAACCTGCGCGATTCCTTGCTCACCCGTTACAGCACGCTCGTGTACAACGGCTTCTGGTTCGCACCGGAGCGCCTTGCGCTGCAAGCTCTGGTGACGGAAAGCCAGAAAAACGTAAGCGGCACGGTTCGCGTGAAACTGTACAAAGGCAACGTGATCGGCGCCGGCGTCAAAAGCCCGGTCAGCCTGTACAACCCGGACATCGCGACGATGGAAGCCGACCCGAGCCAAGCTTACGATCAGAATGATGCGACAGGGTTTATCAGCCTTAACGCGCTTCGTTTGAAAGTGGGGACGGGAGTCGAACAGAGTAAGTAGTCTTTTTTGGGGGAAAGAGTGGGTTCCGGGGGAGTTTCGTAGCTTATGCTTCCGAAGTGACTTTCTTCGAAAGTCTGTAGCTCCTTCACTGAAACTCACCCTCCACCCACGCTATTCCCTTTTTTATAGGGGAAGTAAGGGCGTCCGGCTTGCGCGAGAAGACGGACAAGCTCTTGACCTTGCGCAGCCAAAAGTCAGGGTTCCTCGAACGGGAACCTGGCCGGACAGGGCAAGCTTAGCTGCCCGCTTCCAGCCCCGGGTCTTCCGGTCGAACAGGGCCACGCGGAGCGGCCCGCCTTCGACCCCGCCCTTGGCCGGATAAGCTGCGCAGCTTATCCGCCTCCGGCCCGGATCTAAGTCCCACCCGAGCGTCGCACAAGGCAGCAATCCGCTGCCCGCAACCCGCTCCCGTACCACCGTCAGCCGCGGCCCGCCGAAGGCAGGGCAAGCGCGGCGGCGCGTATCGCTAGCACCACCACTACACTAAAGCAAACCTCCCGCCCAAAGCCGACCGCAATCTCTGCCCTTTACAGGTGTCCAGAGGGCAGTCGCCCTTTGGGGCCCTCCCTTGGGGAGGGTTTGGGAGGGGACGCCACGAGGGGGAAGAGGAACGTTTATGAATAAACTATGGGGAGGCCGCTTCACCAAGCCGACCGACCGTCTGGTCGAGGAGTATACCGCCTCCATCAATTTCGATAAAGCACTGGCCGAAGAAGACATTCAAGGCAGCCTGGCGCATGTCGCCATGCTGGGCAAATGCGGCATCATTCCGCAAAAAGACGCCGACACGATCGCCGAAGGCCTGATCAAAGTCCTGCATAAGATCGAAGCCGGCGAAGTCGAATTCTCCGTTTCCGACGAAGATATTCATATGAACATCGAAAAGCACCTGATCCAGGAAGTCGGCCCGGTCGGCGGCAAGCTGCATACCGGCCGCAGCCGCAACGACCAGGTCGCGACCGACATGCACTTGTACCTGCGCAGCCGCGTCGTCGAACTGACAGGGCTGGTGCAAGCGGTCCAACAAGCGCTGATCGACCAAGCCAAGCAGCATACCGATACGATCATCCCGGGCTACACGCACTTACAAAGAGCGCAGCCGATCCTGTTCGCGCACCATCTGCTCGCTTACGTCTCAATGTTCCAACGCGACGCGGAGCGCCTGATGGACAGCTACAAGCGTATCAACGTACTGCCGCTGGGCGCGGGCGCGCTTGCGGGCACGACGTTCCCGATCGACCGGCATTTCGTGGCCGAACAGCTCGGTTTCGACGGCGTGTATGAGAATAGTCTGGATGCGGTCAGCGACCGCGACTTCATTTTGGAGTTCCTGTCCGGCGCGTCGATCCTGATGATGCATATGTCCCGTCTTTGCGAAGAGTTGGTCCTGTGGAGCAGCACCGAGTTCGGCTTCGTCGAGCTGGATGACGCGTTCTGCACAGGCAGCAGCATCATGCCGCAGAAGAAAAATCCGGACGTGGCCGAGCTGGTTCGCGGTAAAACAGGCCGTGTCTACGGCAACCTGATGGGTCTGCTGACGGTGTTGAAATCTCTGCCGCTCGCGTACAACAAAGACATGCAGGAAGACAAAGAAGGCATGTTCGACACGGTAGCGACGCTTGACGGGGCGCTGCGTTTGTTCGCTCCGATGATCGCGACGATGCAGGTTCGCACGGGCCGCATGCGCGAAGCGGTCAACAAAGACTTCTCGAACGCGACCGACATTGCGGATTTCCTGGTCGGCAAAGGCCTTCCGTTCCGCGACGCGCACGAAGTGATCGGCAAAACGGTCCTCTACTGTATCGAGAACGGCAAGTATCTGCTTGACCTCACGCTCGAAGAGTTCAAGACCTTCTCCGATCTGTTCGACGACAAAATCTACGACGTGCTTCAGCCGGAGAACGTGGTCAATGCCCGCAACGTCTACGGCGGTACGGCCAAGCCCCAAGTTGAAGCCGCGATCGAACGCGCAACGGCAACGCTTGAGCACACGACCGAGTGGCTGAGCACGCGACTGTAATCAATTATCGTAATCGATCATGATACTAGAATGATTTTTTTCGGCAGTATTGATGCGCCTTCGCTTCATCGAGCCTGTGCGAAAGAAAAGACGTCTTCCTCCGCGAAGGCGTTTTTTTTGCTTTTTCCTTTATTTTGAAAAAAGCAAACTTTGTTTGCAGAAACTCGGGAATCGGGTAAAATGTAGAAAAAGCGGCCGGCTAACCTGTCTTCTGCTTAATTCGCATTGTTGCAGACTGCGAGGCGCAATCTTAATTATGTTCAAAGAGTTATTTATCAACTTTACGATTCTGGCGACTCTGTTGTTTTTCGGTAATGTTTTTTTTAATCGTTTTCGTAAATCCTCGCTGGCCGCGCGTTCCGCTTCTTGGCTGCCTTGGTTTACCGGAGCCGCTTTGGGCGTCGCGGGTATCCTCATGATGGAATTCTCTTTTCCGATCGGAGAAAATTCGGTTATCGATCTTCGTCAAACGGCGATTATTATCGGCGTTTACGTCGCGGGAATTCCCGGCGGTTTTGCAGCGAGCCTGATCATCGCGGCTTTTCGCTTTTTCTTTTTCGGCGATTTCGGCTTGTCTTCGTACGTCGGTGCTTCTAATGCGCTCGTCACGTTCTTGCTCGTCATTTTGGTATTGAAAAAAGGACAGTTGGAACCCAAAAGATGGGCTTCGGCTTTTGCCATTCAAGTGGTTGTGCTCCTCGGCAGTTTTTATATCATGATCGGCCCGAGTTTCGTCAAGATCATACCGGTCTATTCCGTGATCATCGCGGGAACCGCCGTCTTTACTTTCCTCATGCTGCGCCATCTCAAAAATTCCAATGAACTTTTCGCTTTTATGGAAGACGCCGCGCACCGCGACTTCCTGACAGGCCTGCATAATCCGAGAGCTTTTCACATGCAGTACGACCGACGCGTGAAGCGTGCCCAGAAACATGGCGAAGAATTCGGCCTGATCCTGCTCGATATCGATCACTTCAAGCGCGTAAACGACACGCACGGACATCCGGCCGGGGACATTGTGCTCAGGCAGCTCGGCAAAATTCTGACCTCTTATTCGCCTGTCGACAGCTATGCGGCCCGGAACGGAGGCGAAGAGTTCGCGATCGTGATCGACCGCCACGAAGAAGAGTCGATCTTGCGCGTCGCGGAACGGATACGAGCGGTCGTGGAGGGACATGCTTTCGTGCTGGATGACGGAACCCGTCTACAGTTGACCGTCTCGCTCGGGTACGGCTTGTCGTACGCGGGCGCTCCCAGAACCTTGTTCCGCCGCGTCGACGATGCGTTGTACCGCGCGAAGGAAAGCGGGCGCAATCGGATCTGCAAAGCGAGCAACGAATTAGGGCGCTTGAGCGAAGCCGCATCGTCCGCCGGCCGAACCGACGCTCCGACCTCCAAATAGTATCTTCAAGCGTTTTCACGGAATGTGTAACGTCGAATAAGCCATGTCTCATCGTTACCGAGACGCGGCTTATTCGCATTCGCGCATAAAAACAGTCGTCCGTCGTTATTTCGCGATCCTTTCCGCCTGCAATGGAGACGAAAGAAATCGACGAACGGTCTTTACTCGCTCGGATCGCCGAGAGGGAGCCATTCCAGCACGTTTTGGATCATTTTATCCCAATAACCCCATTCGTGCTCGCCGGGACCTTCTTCGTACTTAAAGTCCAGTCCGCTGCCTTCGGCCGCTTTTTTGAACGTCTGATTGTCTCGGTAAAGGAAATCTTCGGTGCCGCAGCACTGGTACAGCTTCGGCTTAGGCATGCTCGATTTCGATACGCGATCCAGCAGGTACAGCAGATCATTTTCGCTGCCGCGTACTTTCTCCTCGCCGAAAACGGTACGCAGCAGGCCGGAACGGGGGTTGTCGGGATTTTCGGTCATCGAAGCGATGTCCAGCGCTCCCGAGAGGCTGGCTCCCGCCGCGAATAGATCCGGTCTGCGCAAAGCCAACTTGAATGCCCCGTATCCGCCCATCGACAGTCCTGCCGCGAAGTTGTCTTCGCGCTCGGCCGACAGCGGGAAGAAGGAACGTGCCAATTCCGGCAGCTCTTCGCTGATAAACTCCCAATATTTTTCACCGTAAGCCATGTCCGTATAGAAACTCCGGTGTACCTGCGGCATGACGATCGCGATTCCGTAAGCGGCGGCATATCGTTCGATCGACGTGCGGCGTACCCAGATCGTGTCGTCGTCGGACAATCCGTGCAGCAGGTAGAGCGTTTTGTGCGGCCCGGGACGCTTGACGTTTTCCAAGCCGATCTGCGAACGGGTCTGCTGCGGCAGAATGACGTTCATCGACGTACTGAGACCGAGCGATTCGGAATAAAAGTTGCAGGACAGTAATGCCATAAGTAAATTTCCTCCTTCAGTGTAAGTCCCTTGAATGCATAATGCGAGAGGCAAGATCCAATCGATGATAGTTGAAGAAAACGCTTTATTCGACTTGTTTATCATACCACTTTTGTCGACCTTCATGCGATTCCCGCAAGTCATTGGGATCAGGGCCGAAAGACCTAAATAATCATTGCCCCCCTGCAAGCCCGACCATATAATGAAAGAAGGAAAAAAGACCGATATATAAGCGAATGCCGTCTTTTCGGAACGTGATTTTCAAGAGTTTCGCAGACGCGCCGGAAGGAGGAGTTTTTTTGCTGGAGCGTTTTAAAAAGGAAGAAGGATTTACGCTGATCGAGATTTTGGCGGCGTTGTTGATTTTATCGATCGTGTCGCTTGCGATGACGGCTTATTTTAGCAATGCGATGACGTTTGCGAAAACGAACCAGAACAAGACGATCATGTCTAATCTTGCACGCAATGCGCTGGTCTACATGCAAAAGCAGGACTTTGATCGCTTGAATGAATACTTTAAATCGGATAGCGCAACGGTTGTTCAGGCCGCGACTCCGACGCTTGCGAAACGCGTAGGCATCACGCCGGAGACTTTTACGAGTTGCGCGGTCGAGACGACGGGAGTTTGCGAATTCAAAAATATTTTTGAAAACGGCAATTTAGAACCCGTCAAAGCCGTACTGGAGCCGCAAGTCAACGGAATCCGGTATCGGGTCGTGATCGAATATCAGCAAAATCTGAATCGGGCGAAAGCTGCGGGCGGGGATTTGCTGCTGCCGATCAGCGCGACGGTGACGACCGCATCGGACGGAGCAGGCGGGCCCGGGGCGGACGCGATTACGGTGGAGGGGTATGTCAATGCGCAATCGATTCGTTAAACGCTGGAAACAGGAAGAAGGCTTGACGCTCATCGAGCTGCTTGCCGTGCTGTCGCTGATGGGGATGATTCTCGGACTTATTTCGACGACGATTTTCTTCGGCTTTCGCAGCTATAACGCGGTAGGCGTCGAGAACAGACTGCGCGAAGAAGGGGATATTTTGATGTCGTCCATCATTACGGAGCTGTACGTGTCCGCGCCGGATCATGTATATGCGCTTGCCGACGGTAGCGGCTTTCGTATGGTAAATACCGATTTGAACGGAACCGAGCTGCCCGCGACGCAAAAAACGGTACAAATCGTGAACGGTCAACTGGAGATTCGAAAAGCAGGCGATGCGGCCGACGTCATTTATCAATCGACGCAGACGAACGCTCAGGTCGTATCCGGCCTTTCGTCGATACGGATCGAAGGAAGTACGGTCGGCGGTTTTGAGTACTATACGACCGGATTGATCAATATTCATCTTGTATTGGCGCTTGGCGGAGAGGCAAACCGATCTCAAATCGAGTTGGAAAGCCGTTTCGGATTTTAACGAAGAACAGATTTCGAAAGGAGAGCAAATCCAATATGAAACGGGCTCGCGAAGAAAAGGGCTCTGCCCTGGTGATGGTCATGTTCATGATGCTGATCTTGACGCTGCTTGGAGTGGCTGTATTGAGCGCAGCAGTAGGCGGAGCCAGACGGACGTTGACGCGAGAAAACGATATCCAGAGCCTGCAACTGACGCAAAAAACATTGGATGAGTCCGTCGCTTATATCGCCGCGAATCTGGAAGGGCAATCCGTGCAAGGCAATGCGCTTGGCTTACGTATCCAGTCCGTACTGTCTGCGATGCCGGCCTTACGCTCGGGTGACGATGGTTCCGGCGTTCAGACCGATTTGCAGTCGGCATCTGGAGAACTGATCTCGGCCGTTCCCAAAGCCGATTTTGAAGGAGACCCGCTTCGCGGCAATTCCTCCTATACGATTACGTTAACCGCCGAAGGCAATGTGAACGGCGTCAAACGCATGATGACCCAAAAAGTTAAAGTCAGCATGTACCCCGACTTTCTAAACTATGCGTTCGGTTCGGAAGAAGACCTGATCCTCAACGGTTCACCGCTGATTCGGGGCAATATTTATGCGGGAGAGACGTTGCGCGTCAGAAAAAAAGCCGAATATGCCTACAAAGGAAAAAGCGATTTGAGAAAAGAAAGCTTATTTCCTCTTATGTCTGCACGGGATGACGGAGCGATGCCGCTGGCTTTCGTTCAATCGCTGGATCAATTCGTGATTACCGAAGACCAGGATCGTTATCCGGAACGGGCGGTCAATCGGGGAACGGACGGCAGCGCGCTCAGCGGTGAGTTGACGAAAGTGAACGTAACCAAAGCGTTGGGCATCGACTTGAGTCAAGTACGCATTCGAAATAATGAACAGTTCATCCAAATCAATGTGCAGCAGTCGTTCCGGGAAAAGTTGGCAGAGGCACTCGGCGTGGACATCAGCAGCCTTCCCGACGACTTGACTGGATACTTGAACCGTTACGGCGGCGCGCTGGAAAAGCCGGAAAAACCCAAAGAGCCGGAACGCGTGCCCGAACCCCTGACGGAAGAAGAACGGAAATCGATCGCGTATCAGGCGAAGCTTCAGAAATACGACGAGGATCTCAAAGCTTACCTCGAAAAGTTAAAAGAATACGAAGCGGCGTTGGCTAAGCTGGCTTCCACGTTGTCCGCAATGCCCGGAACCGTCGTTTTCAAAGGCAATCCCAATGTGGACGGAGGCAGCTTGAAAGTAGACGGAAAATGGCTGCGCGATTTGGTTCAAACAAACAAATCGGCAAGTACGGGAACCGTAGGAGGCCCCCAACCTTGGCTGGTCATCAACGGTGACTTGAATGTCAACAACGAGATCGACAATTCGGCTTTGCGATTGTACAGCAATATCCTGGTTACGGGCTCCGTGAATCTGACGGGAAATATTGAAGTAGATTCGACGATGTTCGTTCTGGGAAGCACAACCATTCAGGATGCGGCCATTACCGGAGCCAAAGTTGCAGGTTCGGAGGAAAAAGAGATCGTGTTGATCTCGAAAGGTTCGATTCTTCTGAATCGGGTGGATGCGTTCAGTTCGACCGATAAAGTACAGACTCTGCGAGGATTCTTTTATACGGACTCCACCGCTCAACTGTACGGCGTAGGTTCGAACTTCGATCTGCGAGGCGGATTTTTCGCAAAAGGTTCGCTGACCGTCAATGCAGTAGTCGGCAATTCTACGGAAGGACTGGATCAGATCAACTTTGACGATCAGGTCGCAGGTAAAACAAGCCGCTTCAAAGTTGATTACAACGATGAAGTATTCGAGCATCAAGGCTTGGCACTTCCGAAAGTCGATCGGATCAGCGTCAAAGCCGAGAAGATCGAATTGGCGGATACCCCGTAAGTCCACTATTGCCGCATCCCGATTTGAATACAAAAGAAGCCCGCTCATGAATTCGTGAGCGGGCTTCTTCGTTTTGAAATTTTAAATTCGGCTTAGTACCGATCTCCGTCGGCCGGAGCGTTCGGATCGGCAGGTTTTGCGACGATAACCCGCGTCGAAGCGGTAATCGGCGCGGAATCGGGAGTTCTCTTGTAAGAGACCGTAACGACAATCTCGCTGCCTTCCTGTTTGCCTGTGATTACCCCTTTAGGACTTACGCTTACTTTGTCAGGCTCGGCGCTGCTCCATTCCAGTTGACCCATGATATCGCTGGCTTTGATGGAGAACGGCTCAACCAACAACGATTGAGGTCCGTTGTTGATCAGATCGACCGAACCTCCTTTTTGCACGGGCACCGTTGGCGGGAGCAGCAGCGCGGTCACGACAGGCTTGACGTTTACCGTTCGTGTGACTGTCATATCGCCTGCAGGCGTAGAAATGGTTGCCGTGATTTCCACGATACCCGGCTTGTTTCCGTTCAATTGGACATTTTGGCCGTTGTTGGTCGGAGTCTCCAAAGCCGCATAAGGTCCGATGCCCGAACCGGAGTTCTCTACGTCTTTGACCGACCATTTGATCTCTTTCGCTCCCGGGTAACCGGCCGGAAGAATATTGGTTTCAAAGTTGATCGATTCGCCCATGAACACAGTGTCGGGTCCTTGCATGTCCATGTCCAGTACCCAAATCGTTTTGGTTTGCGTGATCTCCGACGGTTTGTCGCCCGCGGTACGTACCGTGACCGTAACTTGTACCGGTCCCGGCGCCAAGCCGTCGACTTTTGCTTTGACCGGCTGCGGGCTGTCCGCAGTGATGACCGGATTCAATCGCGCTTTGTCGCTTCCGTCGGTAATCGACCAAACAATCCGATCGATATTGGCTTTGCCTGGTTCGATAACCGTGTTCAATTCAATGGTTCCGTTTTTCTTGACGGCATCGGGACCCAGGATTTGAACACTGTCGAGTTTGTCGGTAATCGTAAGCTGATGCGTGGCGTACAGCACTTTGGGCTTGGCGTTCGAGGCGCTGACCACCGTCGCCGTCGCTCTGAGCGTCACCGTTCCGCTTTTTATTCCCTCCACGTGAAGCTGTGAAGGATCGGTTTGTTTGGTTATCTTGACTCTTCCGCTGTTTTCTTCGATCACTTCCCATTGCACGTCTTTGATCGTGAGACTGGCGTTGTTAAGCACGGTTCTAATATCTTGTTTGGTCTCTCTGACGTTTACGGACGGGCTTCCCTGGATTGACAGTGCAGGCGATTCCACATTGATTTTGACCGTGCCCGTTTTACCGCTGCCGTCCGTTGCGGTAGCTGTGATGACTGCCACGCCTTCCGAAACGCCTTCCACGATTATCTTCTCGGACTTACCGTCTTTCGTGTTTTCCGGGTAAGTAATTTTCACGAAGGGATCTTTGGTCGACCAAGTCAAAAGGGGACGAGGGTCGCTTGCGACCGTGCCGTCCGACAGCTCGACGGTAGGTACGATCGTCGTAGAGTCATTAATCCATAGCGCTTGATCCGACATGGCAATACTTTTGGTTTTGACTACTGCATTGAAATAGGCCGGAGGGAACGGGATATTTTGGGTTTCGCCAGGCGTTGGGGCAGCACCCGGAGCAGCGCCCGCGAAAGTACCCTTGCCGATCGAAGTCCAACCTGTAGTCGTATAAGCTCCTGCAACGATTGTACCGAAGACGTCCCCGCCTTTAAAGTCCACCGTTCCGGTCGGAGCCAACAGAGTGGCTTTCAACCCTACGGATGTGAGCGTTACGGAACCTGTTCCTACGTAGTTGACGATGACTCGGTCTGCGGTGATCCCACCGAGAAGATCAAATCCGCCGGAAAAGGTCACGTTTCCGCCCACTACGTTCAAGATAACCGTAGAACCTGCCGGAGAATAGATCTTGATATTTTTCAGGTCGGAAAGTTGCCGACCGTCCACTTTGAACACATTGACGGCCGGGTCTTGAGTAGACGATTCTTTGCTTCTGAATACGATACCGCTTGTATCGGCGGTGTCTCTCGTTCCGTTGACGGTCAATGCATTGTAAGCGTTCGACAGATCGAGAAGCTGCTGCTTGACAGCCGCAAAGTCGGATACGCCTTTTGCGTTGGTCGTGCTTTTTTGCGCGGCCAGGCTCGAACGAATCGAATCCGGGCTTGAAGACTTTACGTAGGGACTATCGAAGTTGGATGTCCCGCCGTAAAGAATGCTGCCGCCGTTAACTCCGTATTGGTACTGGGAGCCTGTCAACGAGAAATTGCCGGGCGTATAAAAGTTCATGCCGTTGCCAACTTGATAGTTGACTAAATTCAAGTTGCCGCCTGCCCAGATCGAAGTGTTGTTCAGTCCGTTGTTTCCGGTCATGTTTACGCTGCCGTTTGCCACGACCGTAGTATTGTCGAAGCCGAATTGGCTCGAAGTAAAAGATCCTCCGGACAAGATCGGCCCGTTATAAATCGATCCGCCCGTGATGTCCAGATCGCCTCGTGTCGCCACGGTCGGGAAAGACGGATCTTTGGAAGGAAGCCCGCCGCCCATGCTGAAATTGCTTAAAGATACCGCGCCGCCAAACAAAGCGCGTCCCGATAACTCTCCTCCTCCGATCGTCGTTTTGCTTTCTCCGAGCGTGATCAGGCTGTAGCCCTTGAGCAGGTCGATTGCTTGTTGACCCGAACCGGAAGAATCGGACGCATGCACGTCTTCGTAGCTCAACCTCGCTTCGTTGAGATTGTATTTGTTCGCGACGGTCGGAATGACATTGACGCTGAACGCGATCTGACTGCCTTTGTCCGGTACGTAGGAAGAACCGTTCAGCGTATACGTGATTTTGTCGAACTTTTTCGTTAACGTGTAACCTGTCGCCGCCGTCCCTGTTTTGGTCATGCCTATCGGCAAATCGCCGGCAATTTCAAGCCCCGCTTGAAGTTTTTCGGTATACGCCACGTTCGAGATTTCGAGCTTTTGAAGCCCGCTCTCGCCGGGGCGGATATCGGCAGCCGGGATATTCTGCGGCGTTACCGTGTATTTCATGCCTACCGTACTGCGGGTCAGCACTTCGAAATTGCTCGGTACGTCGGTCGTGCGATCGGGAAGCAGATTCGCTTTTACGTTTTTCATGGTCAGGTCGATCGTTTTGACTACGGAAGCTCCCTGTTTGTCGCGAGCCGTAATTTCGATTTGAATTGTTCCTTCTTTTAACGGCAAAGGGTTAGCGAATTTTTTGGTAATGACCGCGCCTTTAGGCACGTTTTCTTCAGGAATCGCCATGTCTTTGACATATTGGCCGTTCACTTTGAACCGCACGGACGAATACACGGTAGGATCTTGAAGATCGAGGTCATTCACTTGGTAGCTGAATACGAGATCCTTCAAATAAGAAGGCTTGGTTCTTTCCGACTCCGTCGGCGCGATGACTTCGATGGTCGGCGCGTGGTTGGAGCCGATAAACGCTCGGAACATGGTATTGACGAACAGCTTTTGTTCCCATTCCGGGAATCGGGTATTGGTATGTCCCGTACCGGAGTACGTGACGTTTCCTTTGGAGTACGTATAGTAATGATCGTAGCTGTCGTCGCTGTCGCGTTTGTAAGAAGCATCGTCCCCGGTTTCGCTCACGATGTTGTACCACGGAACGACCGTCGGATCTTCCAGATCGAGCGCGTAATATTGGTTGTGCGTCAGCTTGATTTGGCCGACGTATCCGTCTTTGTTGCTAGGCTTAACCGACAGGTCGAACGGAAATTGCGTCAGCATCCCGCTGTTGACGATCTTGGTGCGGGTCGACGGGTTCGGCGCTCCGAGACCGAGGTTCGTATAAAGACCGGTCTGCCCGGTAGCTTTCTGGAAGCTTTTGATCCAGGCATTGTATTTGTCGCCGATCATCGTATCGTGCGTAAACATCACGGCTTGGCCCGTATTGATAAAAGCATTGACTCCTGCCGCGGCTGCGTCGCTAAGAGCACTTGAAGTTTGCGAATTGTAGTTATCGACAAAGCCGAAAATGACCATGTCGTACTTGCCGTTCAAATTCGCGTAAGAGTTGGCATTGCTCGCGTTGTTGAATTCGCTGAACAAGACCGGCGTGATTTGAATATCGTAATCTGCCGAGCGAAGATACGACGGAGTCATGTTGGTATCCGTGGTCAGGCTGCTCGCGTTGTTGCTCGGCATGACCTGAAGAACCCGGATGACCGTTTGTTTGTCATGCACCCGGAATGCTCCGCTCGTGTAGTCGGTCAAATTATTGGCCGTGACTTCAAGCCTCCAATAAATCGGGCCAGAGAACGTTTGCGGGAGCTTGTAGCTAAGCTTGCCCGAGCGGGCGGTCAACGTTGAACTGGACACGATATTTTCGTCCGTAAGCTTCAGAACCTTATCTACGCTGATATACAGTTTTGCGTTAACCGGCGAACTGAAATCGCGCACGTTGTTGGCGTTGAACGTGAAATTTAGCGTATCACCCGTAGTGTATACCCGGGTCGGATTCGCAAGGAAATCCTCCGGCTTGGTCAACAGCTCGATCTGCGGGCGCTGCTTGTACGAAGCGTTCCCCGATTTGATTTCTTTGACGATCGCGTTAAGTGCGGCAGCGTCGTTAACGGTACGAACGTTGCTTCGGGTTTTGTATGCGTTATACAGCGCATACAGCTTGCCGTCGGCGCTTTGCTTCGCGACGGAAGCGTGGAATATGACCGGAAGGCCCAATTGAATATAATCTTGCGCGATCTGATCGGCTTTCAGTTTCGTGATGTCGTTCAGTTTGTCCGTCGTATTGTGGGCTTTTCTTTGCTCGTTGTTGGGACCCGACGTGAACGTGGAGGGCTGGGCCGTACTGTAAGTACCTTCGCCGAAGTAAACGGCATCGTACTTTCCGTTCAGCTCTTCGCGCATAGCCACGAATGTCTTCATGCGCATCGTATCGACCGTCACGTTATCGGTGCCAGCTAGGGCGTCCCGCAAAACGAAGCTGCCGTTATCTACGATCTCCAGAATTTTGATCTTGTAAGGAGGTTCGGTATCGGCCATCGCTCTCCAGACGCCGAGCGGCACGCTGACCAGAATCAGGATCATTACGATGCTCCATATGCCTAGGCGCTTTTTCGTCACTAAAATTCCTCCTTGGGTTCTATGCGAAATATTCATATCGGAAGAAAACTTCCAGAAATAATTGTCAAAAGGAATAGCCTGTGTTATATAATCATTTTAGGTCATAAGGCTTAGGTTCTCAATACTAATTCCTTATTATCTGTAAATCAGTTGCGCGAAATTAGCAATATGCACGATTTTTCGATTTTTTTCTTAAACCCTCTAAAAAAACCCTCCCGATTCTACGATATATATAAAGACGCTTCGGGTCGTCGGTCCCATTTTTGGTGAATCCTTCGTCTCATGCGCTTGTTAATCCTTATTTTATTTCGGTTGGAAACAGCAAAGTTTGAATCTCAAATTTTAATAAATATAGGCGGAGATGAAGCGGGAATGGCAATCATTAAAAAAAGGCTCGGCGACTTGCTCGTCGAGAACGGCATTATTTCCGAAGAACAACTGCAGCAGGCGCTCGTCGAGCAGCGGGAGACCAAGCGCAAACTCGGTGACCACCTGATCGCGCAAGGCACCATCACGGAGCAGCAGTTGATCGAAGTGCTGGAGTTCCAGCTCGGAATTCCCCACGTCAGCCTGTTTAAATACCAGATCGATCCGGCAATCACGCAGATCATTCCGGAAAGTATGGCCAAGCGTTATCAAGTGCTTCCTTTTATGAAAGAGGGCGGGAAGCTGATGGTTGCCATGGCCGATCCGCTCGACTATTTCGCGATCGAGGATCTGCGCATGAGCACGGGCTTCCGGATAGAGCCGGCGATCTGTACGCGAGACGAACTGCAACGCGCGATTGCCCGTCACTACGGCATGCGCGATTCGATGAATCTGATGATGGGCGAACTGCCGAGCGCGGAGGAGATCGAAGAAACCGAGATCACCGACGAAGACTCGCCGATCGTGAAGCTGGTCAACCAGATGATCCAGCAGGCTGCCCAACTCAGGGCTTCGGATATTCACGTCGACCCGGGCGAAAACAATCTGGCAATCCGCTACCGGATCGACGGATCGCTGCGGACCGAACGGATGATTCCGAAACAGATGCAGGGATTCATCACGGCGCGCCTGAAAATCATGGCCAAACTGAACATTGCCGAACGGCGTTTGCCGCAGGACGGCCGGATCAAAATGCAGGTGGATTACCGCATGATCGATATCCGGGTATCTTCGCTGCCGACCGTACACGGCGAGAAAATCGTACTCCGGCTGCTCGACCTGACGACCGGCGTGCAATCCATGGACAAGTTGGGTTTCGATGATCGGAACTCGTCCGTGTTCAAGGAAATGATCGAACGCCCTTACGGAATCATGCTGCTCACCGGACCTACCGGCAGCGGTAAGACGACGACGCTTTATTCGGCACTCAACCATTTGAATACGGAAGAAACCAATATTATCACGGTCGAAGATCCGGTGGAGTATCAGATTGAAGGCATCAACCAGGTTCACGTAAACCCGGCAGTCGGATTAACGTTCGCAGCCGGTCTGCGTTCCATTCTCCGGCAGGACCCGAATATCGTCATGGTCGGGGAAATCCGGGATACCGAGACGGCAGAGATCGCGGTGCGCGCCTCGCTCACGGGCCACTTGGTCTTATCGACGCTTCACACGAATGACGCAGTCAGCAGCGTGACGCGCCTTCGCGATATGGGCATCGAGCCGTATCTGATCGCTTCGTCGCTCATCGGGGTCGTGGCTCAGCGTCTGGTCAGGAAAATATGCCCGGAATGCCGAACCGAGTACACGCCTTCGGAACAGGAAAAAATTCTTATGCAAAGCAATGGGGCCTTTGCCGATAAATTGTACAAGGGCAGAGGATGCGGCAACTGCAGCAGTACGGGATATCGCGGTCGGGTTGCCATCCATGAAGTTCTGCCGATGACGGACGCGATGCGCCGTTTGGTCAACGAATCGGGCAGTATCGAAGATATGCGCAACGTAGCCAGTAAAGAAGGCATGAAGTCGCTGCTCGAAGACGGCTTCCGCAAAGTCGCGATGGGCATTACCACATTGCAGGAAGTCATGAAAGAAACCGTCGCCCATTAACGGAAGGGCCTCTAACAACGGCGAGGAGCTGCTGAGGATGAACGAACAAACACGGACAATCGAAGAGCTGCTGCGCGAAATGCACGCCAAAGGCGCGTCCGACCTGCATATTGCGGTCGGTGCTCCGCCAAGCGTACGAATTCACGGCTCGCTGATGCCGCTAAGCGCGGCAACGGTCAGCCCGGCCGAAGCCGAGAGCATGGCGGATGCGCTGCTCGGCGAAGAACGGTCGCGCAGGTTCCGCACGGAAGGCGAATTGGACTTCGCTTACGCGCTTCCGGGCGCCGATCGGTTCCGGATCAACGTATATCGCCAAAAAGGATATGCGGCGATTTCGGCCCGTTCCATTCCCGAGCGCATCCCTACGATGGATAAGCTCGGATTGCCGGATTCGCTGGCCGCGCTCGCCCATCGGCCGCAGGGACTGATCCTGGTCACCGGTCCGACCGGGAGCGGCAAATCTTCCACGTTGGCCGCGATGATTCAAGATATCAACAGCAAGACGAGCAAACATATCGTCACGCTGGAAGATCCGATCGAGTTCATGCACGAGCATCGCAAGTCGCTTGTTCATCAACGGGAAGTCGGATTGGATACGGCGAGCTTCGCAGACGGCCTGAGAGCCGCGCTGCGGCAGGACCCGGACGTCATTCTTGTTGGGGAAATGCGGGATCTGGAGACGATCTCGGCGGCGATTACCGCGGCGGAGACGGGCCACTTGGTCTTAGCGACGCTGCATACGACGGACGCCCCCAAAACGATCGACCGTATCATCGATGCGTTTCCCGGCCATCAACAGCCGCAGGTACGCACGCAGCTGGCATCGGTACTGACCGCGGTCATCTCGCAGCGCCTGCTGCCGAACCGGGGCGGTCAAGGACGAACCTGCGCGACCGAAGTGCTGATTAACACGCCAGCCGTCGCGAACCTGATTCGTTCGGAAAAGATTCATCAGATCCGCAGCGTGATGCAGACAGGCAAGGCTCACGGCATGCACACGCTGGAGATGAATATTCGCGAGCACTTGCAGCGCGGACAAGTTGATCCGGCGGCAGCCAAAGAGTACATGACGGAGGTGACCGCCTGATGGCGCAGTTCGAATATCAGGTGCGAACCGGCAGCGGCAAACGGCTTAAAGGCAAAATGAACGCGAGCGATAAAGCCGCCGCTATGGAAGAACTCCGCAAACGCGGATTGAAAGTTTTCTCGCTTGTTGAGAAAAACAACACTGTATTGGCGAAAGAAATTTATATCGGCAATCCGGTTAAATCGATACATTTCATTATCTACTGCCGGCAATTCGCCACGTTGATTCGCGCAGGGATTACGATTGTGGATGCGACGACGATTTTGGCAGGACAGACGGAGAGCAAAGCGCTGAAAGGCGCATTGATCCAAGTCGCTTCAAGCCTGCTCAAAGGGATTCCGTTCTCGCAAGCCGTGCAGGAACATAAGCGGATCTTTCCTTCGTTGTTCGTAAGCATGGTGCGCGCGGGGGAAGAGACGGGGGATTTGGAAGGCACGCTGGATCGACTGGCCGTTTTCTTCGAAAAGCAGCACTCGACTCGCGAAAAAGTGAAATCGGCGCTGACCTATCCGGCGACGGTAGCGGTACTGGCAATCGTGTCCACGGTGTACCTGCTCTGGGCGATCGTGCCGCAGTTTATCACGATGTTCGATTCGTTCGACGCGGAACTGCCGGCGATTACGGTAGCGGTATTGGCTTTGAGCAACAGCATTCAGCATCGTTGGTATTTCTGGGGCTTGGCGATTTTGATGCTAATTGCGGCCTTTTTTATCGCCAAGCGCACGGAACGGGGATCGTATTGGATCGACTACATGAAGTTGAAAGTCCCGGTCTTCGGCAAATTGAACCAAAAAAGTTCAATCGCGCAGTTTACGCGTACCTTTTCTTCATTATATGCGAGTGCCGTTCCCGTGCTTCAGTCGCTGACGATCGTCGAAGATGTGGCAGGGAACAAAGTAATCGGTAATGTGATCCGTAGCGCTGGAGACTCTCTGCGGCAAGGTCGGTCGTTATCGGCTCCTTTGGAAAAGTCATGGGTTTTCCCGCCGCTTGTCACCCAGATGATCGCAATCGGCGAAGAAACCGGGGCGTTGGGCGACATGCTCGGCAAAGTCGCAGATTTTTACGAGATGGACGTGGATAACACGGTCGACCGTTTGAAGTCTTTGCTGGAACCGTTGTTAATTGTATTTTTGGCAGCAGTCGTCGGAACGATTATGGCGGCAATTATGCTTCCGATGTTTACGTTGTACAGCAGCATTTCTTAAAAAAGCGCGCGGCTCCATATGAAGTGTCGGACCTCAAGGCCGGATATGTAGGGCGCCGCGATCTGATCCTGATTTAGGATCATTGGCAATACCGGAGAACCTCCGGAAAATTAACTCACGGGAGTGAAGACTAGATGAATCAAGCAGTAGAAGCGGTTGTTAACGAAGTAGAAGTGAAAGAATCCGGCAAGTCGACATTCATGCAGCGCGTATGGACAAAAATGGGCAAAGAAGAAAAAGGTTTTACTCTGATCGAACTCTTGGCTGTCCTTGTCATCATCGCAATCATTGCTGTTATCGCAATTCCGTTAATTGGCGGAATCATCAATAACTCGAAAGAAGATTCTGATGTAGCATCTGCTCGTCAGGTTTATGATGCTTCACGTCTCTACGTCATTGGTGAGCTTGGTGGTCAGTTCGAGAAGGTTGGTGGCTTAACAATTACTCTTGCAGAACTGCAAGCAAAAAAATATGTAGATAGCCCGCTTTTGCTTCCAAGTACTAAAGCAGCAGCTTCAGGAGGAAGTGTAGTTTATGGTGAAGACGGAACACTGAGTGAAGTTACTTTGGGTGCAGAAACATACACTGATGATGAGGTTTTGGCAGGTAAGAAAGCAGATTAATTTATAAATATTTTAAAATGATTGATTTAAAACCGGAAAAACCACAGTTTTTCCGGTTTATTTTTCATCCCGAATCCAAATGGAAGCATTTCACTAGAGATTTACGGGAAAGCGGAGTGGTTTTCTTTACCCTTCGGTGTTCTCATTTGCCTAATCTCATCAGGAAATTGGAGGGCAACAGCGATTGGAACAACCTTTTAGACTGGAGCGCCTCGTTCCAAAGTCAAATTCTCCCGCTCCAATCCTTCACACTTTATGACTATATTCATCGCCATCTATATCACCGTCATTGGCCTGCTATTCGGTTCTTTTTTCAATGTGGTCGGACTCAGGGTTCCTGTCGGCGAATCGGTCGTTCATCCGCCTTCGCGCTGCGGAAGCTGCGGCACGCGCCTGGGGGCCAAAGATATGATTCCCGTACTTAGTTATATGTTTTCGCGTGGAACATGCCGGCATTGCGGCGTCGGATTTTCGCCGGTCTATCCGCTGTTCGAAGCGGTAACCGGGCTCCTTTTCCTATGGATGTATCTCCGCTTCGGCCTGACGGGAGCGGCTGTGCTCGGCATCGTGCTGGCCAGCTTATGCGTCATCGTCACGGTCGCGGATTTGAAATATATGCGTATCCCCAATAAAGTTCTGTTGTTTTTCGCTCCGATCCTGATCGCGCTTCGCTTTGCGTTCATGGATGCGGCATGGTGGCATTACGTGCTCGGAGGCATTTTCGGCGGGGGCCTGATTTTATTGGTCGTATTGCTCAGCAAAGGCGGCATGGGAATGGGGGACGTCAAGCTTTTCGCGTTGTGCGGACTGATATTGGGAATAGGACCCGCAATACTCGCTTTTATGCTGGCCTGCGCGTTCGGCACGGTGGTCGGCGTCATGCTGATCGTTTTTAAAATCGTGCAGCGCAAACAGCCCGTGCCTTTCGGACCGTGGCTCGCACTCGGAACGTTGATCGCTTATCTATACGGAACGCAGATTATCGGCGGATATTTATCGCTGATCGGTTAGGAGGACATACCAGGCATGCTGGGAATCGGAAACAAAAAAGCGGGACTCGCGATCGAACAGAACGGTGTCCGCTTCATTCAATTGAAAAACAACAAAACCTGGGAAATCGAAAAGCAAAGCTTTTTGCCGCTCGAATCCGGAACCATCATCGAAAACCAGATTGCCGACGAAGAGAAGCTCCGTCTTCAGATTCGGCAATGGGTCGAGCAGGAAGGGTTAAAAGGAAGCCGCGTTTCCTTATCGGTACCTCCTTCGCAGGTCATTATTCGAAAAATGAATATTTCGGCCGTCAATCCCAAGCAGGTGGAGCAGTTGGTCGCGCTTGAGGTCGAAACGGGACTTCATCTGCCTTTCGAAGAACCCGTATACGATTTTATTCCGATCGGCCGGGAAAAGCAGCTTCAGGAAAACGGCGTGGAAGAAGAAGTGACTCGGGTGCTCGTATTTGCCGCGCCCCGTCGATTGATCAACGAGTATATCGAAATCCTGAACGAAGTCGGCATCAAAACGGATAGCGTGGAAGTATCGGCGACCGCATTGGCCCGAATGACTCAAATTTCGCACGGCCGGTCTTTTGCCGACACGATGCTCGTTCATTTGGAGCATTCGCAAATGGACGTATATATGTTCCGCGAAGGGCATCCGGTATTTTTGCGTACGGTCAATCTGCTCGATATCACCGAAGAAGCGCCTATGTTCCAATCGGAATCCTACTTGGCGCAAAAATCGGCATTAGCGGACGATCACTTGTCCTACGAGCAAATCGTGGAAATCACCGCTGAAATTTCGCGCATGCTTAACTTCTACCAATACAGCTTACATGACGGCGCGGCTCGGATCACGGAGCTTATCGTGACCGGTCCCGCGTCGATCCGGCGCCAACTGGTCGGCGAGCTGAGCCAAGCGTTGTCGGAGATCGAAATCGAGGAACTTCAGCTGGAAGCGACGCCCGGCAAAGCGGAAGACGACTCGCTGAACCTGTACCGGGTAGCCGTCGGCGCCGCACTGCGGGACGAAAAAAACAGTTTGATTGATCTGCTTCCACGCACCGACCGCGAGGCGAGAGTTCTTCCTTATGCGCTCGGAGCACTGCTGTTGATCTGGTTATTGTCTCTTGGAGGCCTGACAGCGTTCTACGTGATGCAAAACAATCAATTGGAAAGTCAAAAGACTCAGATCTCCGGGCTTCAAGCGGACAGCGACGTTAAGCAGCTCGAACTGGCTTCGCTTCAAAGCAGCGGAGGATCGCCTGCGGCCTTAATCGCCCAGCTTAAAGCGCTGCGCATGGATGCAGTATCCGTATTGGAGCAACTGGATGCCGCATTGCCGGAACGCGCCGTGATCCGCGATATTTCCTATTCGCAAAACAGCACGATTGACCTGACGGCGGACGTGGGCAAGATTGACGATGCTTCCACATATCTGGCCGAGCTAAAAAGTCTTACTTTCGTCACGGATGCGCAGATTTCCAGCTTGGTCGAAGAACGAGACACGGGCGGGGTAAGCGGCTTGTACGCGGTGGTCTATACCGTCGCGATGCAAGGCGCGCCGACCGACGCAGCGGGAGCGGCCGAACAATCGGTGCAATCCATCGGTGAAACGATCGCCCCCGGTGCCGCGTCCGACGATCTTACGAAACAGGAGGAGAGCGTCAATGATGGAACGAATCCATAATAACCGTCAGGCGCTCATGCTGGGTGTCGCGGTATTGTTCTTGCTTTTACTGGTGCCGTACATGCTAATGTTGAGGCCTCAAAGCGAAGAAATTTCTGTAAATGACGGGGAAATCGTACGTTTGCAGCAGGAGAACGATCTTTTTCAACGGAAAATAGACGAACTTACTGCTGAAGGAGCGGATGATTTGAGCGACGAAGAGATCGCGCAAGTCCTTCCGACGGTCTCGAATCAGGAACAGATCGTCAACGATTTATACAAAGTCGGCGTGGCGACCAGCGTTCGGCTGTCCGATGCCACGTTTTCGAACGAGAACACGGCGGCAAGCCAAACCGATGCCGGCTCGCAAGCTTCGGTTTCGGGTCAGGTCCGTTCCGTGTATGTGACGGTCAATATTCAAGGCAGTTATGACGGGATCAAAAATTGGATGAGCGAGATCCAGAACCTGCCCCGTTTGACTGCGGTCGAGCAATTCAGAATAGATAAGCCTTACGTGTACCGGGGAACTTTGCTTTCCGCAACGGTTACGTTTACCGCGAGTTATCTGCCGCAAGCGGCGAGCCCGGCGGATCCGGCGGAAGTGCCGGCATCCTGACGAAGCGGCGTGACCTGCGAGGTAGACGCGCTTGATCGTAATCGGTTATACTGGATTTGCGTGTTTGAATGCCATGGATACGGAATGGTTTATAAAGATAGTGCCGGGGTAGCACCCCGTAAGCTTCGGAGCCGCTTGCTAGCGTGCCCGGAGCTTTTTTGCAAGAGGGAGGAATAAGAAAAACCTCCCCCCTGGCCCTACGCATTATGAGAAATCCGGGTCTCTACTCACGGAGTAACAAATTTGTTACAATGAATACATAGAGAAGAGCTTAGGCGCTTAGGCCGATTGACGAATAAAGGCCGGGCATGAATATATAGACGCCGTGATCGGCAGGCGGTACTGGGGAACGACAGGCGTGCGGGGGACGCGAATACGCCTGGCTGCAAAATCAAAAACCGGGAAGTGATACTGTGATCGATATGCAGGATGTGTGGAAGACATATCCGAACGGAACTCATGCGCTCAAAGGAGTTACGGTCCAGATCGACCGTAGCGAGTTCGTATACGTCGTCGGCCCGTCGGGTGCGGGCAAGTCGACGTTCATGAAGCTGATGTATCGGGAAGAAGTTCCGACGAAGGGGCAAATTTCCGTTAACGGATTTAACCTCGGCAAGCTTAAGCAGCGCAACATTCCGCTGCTTCGCCGCAATATCGGGGTGATTTTCCAAGATTATCGGCTGCTGCCTAAACTTACGGCTTACGAGAACGTGGCCTTCGCGATGGAAGTCATCGAAGCACCGAGAAAGATCATGAAGAAGCGTGTCATGGAAGTGCTCGACCTGGTGGGGCTGAAGAATAAAGCCAATCGCGAGCCCCAACATCTGTCGGGCGGCGAGCAGCAGCGGGTTGCCATCGCGCGGGCGATCGTGAACAACCCGTCGGTGATCGTGGCGGACGAGCCGACCGGCAACCTTGATCCGGAGACGTCCTGGGGCATCATGCAGCTGCTGGACGAAATCAATTTCCGCGGCACGACGATCGTCATGGCTACGCACAATAAAGAGATCGTGAACACGATGCGCAAGCGCGTGCTCGCAATCGAAGACGGAGAGGTCGTTCGCGACCAGCTGAGGGGAGAATACGGTTATGAATTTTAATACCCTTCTGCGGCATTTTCGCGAGGGCACGAAAAACGTATTCCGCAACGGCTGGATGTCGATCGCCTCGATGCTGTCCATCGTCGTGTCGCTTTCGCTGCTCGGCGTCGCCCTGCTGCTGGTTCTGAATCTGGATCGGGCGGCAGACGAGGTCGACAAGCAGATCGAGATCAGCGTATACCTGAATCTGGAGATCGATCAGGCAGGTCGCGATACGGTGGAACAAGAAATCCGCAGCATGCCGGAAGTTCAGGAAGTCAGCTTCGTGTCGAAAGAAGAAGGTCTTGAGACGATGCGCGAGACATTAGGCGACGCGATGGTTAAAGGATACGAGGAGACGGGGACGAATCCTCTGCCCGATATGTTCAAAGTACAAGTGATCGAAGCCACGACGGTGCCGTTCGTAGCCGATAAGATTTCGGCGCTGAACGGCGTTGATCCCGACGGGCCGATTTACGAAGTCGATTACGGAAAAGGAACTGCGGAACGGCTGTTTCAATGGACACAGACCGTTCGCGTAGTCGGCGTGGTGCTGGTGCTCGCACTTGGCGTCATGGCGATGTTCCTGATTGCCAATACGATTAAAATCACGATTATCGCCCGCCGCAGAGAGATTGCGATCATGAAGCTCGTGGGGGCTACGAACCGCTTTATCCGCTGGCCGTTCTTCATCGAAGGCGTGCTGATCGGCATGACGGGTTCCGCAATCACGCTGGGCATCCTGCTTTATGTTTACTTCAGAGTCGAATTGGCCGCATCCGGTTGGACTTCGGCGCTGTTCACGCTCATTCCGCTAAGCGATGTTTGGCTCTGGTTCAGTATTTTGATCCTTGGACTCGGCTTCCTGATCGGAGCTTGGGGAAGCACCATTTCCATTCGCAAATTCTTGAAAGTCTAACGTCGAATAAAGGTCCGACAATAATCCGAAATAAAGGATGGGGAATCCGCTTTGAAAAAAACAGCTTCGGTATTGGCCGGCGTTTTGTTGGCCGCAGTGATCGTCCAGCCCGTCAATCTTTACGCTGCGGGCGCGACTGACAAAATCGATCGTCAGCTTGAAGAGCTGCAGCAAAAAGAGCAGGACGCGCAGGCCCAGAAGAACGCGGCGGATGCCGATAAGCAAAAAGCCGAGCGCAGCAAAAACAAAACGGCCGAATACCTGGAGCAGGTTCTCGCGAACATCGAAGCGGTCGGTAGCAAGCTGACCCAGGTGACGGTAGAGTTGGCGGATACGGAAACGCAGCTCGAGCAAACGAAGCAGGAACTTGAAAAAGCCAAAAAACGCATTGCCGAGCGCGAAGGATTTCTCGACACGCGTGTTCGCCTGATGTACACGGACGGAGCCGTTTCCTATCTGGACGTCCTGATGGCTTCGGCTGATTTTAGCGACTTCCTGAGCCGTGCAGACTCGATCAAGCGTATTATCGGACAAGACAACAACGTTTTGGACGAGCAAAAGCGCGATCAGGAGATCGTAATCGAGAAGCAAGCCGATTTGAAAAACCAACATGCCAAGCAGAAGACGCTGTTGGCTCAAGTCGAATCGCACAAAAAAGATCTCGATGCAAAAGAACAAGAGAAACGCGAACTGATCGCCCAATACGAAGTCGATATTGAAGAAGCCGGCGAGATCAGCGAAGAGCAAGACTCGATGCTGATCGAATTCGCGACCAAGCGCTCCGATCTGGAACGCGAGAAGCGCGAAATCGAAGAAGCTCAGCGCCGGGCGGCAGCCGAAGAAGCACTGCGCGTCGCTCAAGAGAAGGCTCGTCAAGCCGCGGCTGCGAAGAAGGCAGAAGAGCAGCGCATCGCCGAAGCAGAAGCCGCTCGCGCGGCAGCAGCCGTTCAAGCTCCGGCGACCAGCGACTACTCGTACAGCAGCGGCGATTCTTCTTCGTCGGATTCGTCTTCCGGTTCCAACTCTTCCTCGAACAGCGGTTCGATGCTGACGCCGGTCGACAGCTACCGCATGTCGTCGGGTTACGGCACTCGCGTGCACCCGATCACCGGCAAAGTCAAAAAGCATACGGGCGTCGATATGGCAGCACCGCAAGGCACGGATATTCATGCCGCCGAAGGCGGCGTCGTAACGGTTGCCCAATGGTGGAACGGTTACGGCAACACGGTCGTGATCGACCACGGTAACGGAGTTTGGACGCTGTACGGCCATATTCGCGACGGAGGCATTGCGGTCTCGTCGGGACAAACCGTATCTCGCGGACAAAAAATTGCCGAAGTCGGCTCAACAGGGAACTCGACGGGACCTCACTTGCACTTTGAGGTACGCATCAACGGCGAACCCGTCAATCCGGTCCCTTATCTGGGCTGGTAAATCCGGTTATACAAGGCCAAGTTCGACCCCATTTGCTTCCCGCCCGGTACGTTTACGGGCGGGTCTTGCGTTTGACGGAAGCTTCGGCCACAATAGGGAAAACAACATCACCATTTGAAGATAGTTTGAGGATACTTCCAAGGAGGCTTGCACCATGGTAAAAAAACGGACAGCGATTCTGTTGGTCATCCTGGCCATGATCATCGGAGGGGGAGCGGTGCTGGCCTTGACGAATTATCCGATCTTCGCGAGCAGCGGGGCGAGCGCAAGCACAGGGCTCAGCCAGGATGAGATGAACAAGCTGAATACGGCGGTCAAACTGATCGAAGACGGCTATTATAAAGAAGTCGATCACGAGAAACTCGTGACAGGCGCGATCAACGGGATCGTAGGCGCGTTGGACGACCCCTACTCCTCCTATATGGCAGCGGAGCAAGCGAGCGAATTCAACGAATCGATCGAAGGTTCATTTACGGGAATCGGCGCGGAAGTCGAACTGAAGAACGAACAAGTAACGGTCGTGTCCCCGATCAAGGGTTCGCCGGCGGAAAAAGCAGGCATTCAAGCGAAGGACGTTCTGCTTTCCGTAGACGACGAATCGCTGGCCGGTCTTGATCTGCAAACGGCCGTGTCCAAGATTCGCGGTCCGAAAGGCAGCAAAGTCACGATCATGGTGAAGCGTGAAGGCACGACCGATCCGATCAAGTTCGAGCTGACGCGTGACGACATCAAGTTGGAGACGGTCAACGCTCATATGGAAGACGGCGGGATCGGCGTTATCGAAGTGACTCAATTCTCCGCCAATACGGGCGATCGCTTCAAGGAAGAATTGACCAAGCTGGAAAAACAGAAGATGAAAGGCCTGGTTATCGACCTGCGCAGCAACCCGGGCGGCCTGCTCAACGTCGTCGTGGACATGGCGGAAGAGTTCGTGCCGAAAGGCAGCATTATCGTGCAGGAAGAACAGCGCAGCGGTACGCGTCAGACGGTTCGTTCCTCGGGCGTAGCTGCTGAGAAAGCTTATCCGGTTACGGTGCTCATCAACGGCGGCAGCGCCAGCGCCTCCGAGATCATGGCGGGCGCGCTGAAGGAATCTGCGGGAGCCAAGCTTTTGGGCGAAAACTCCTTCGGTAAAGGCACCGTGCAAACGAGCATTCCGGATCGCTTAGGCGACGGCACGCTCCTCAAAATCACGATCGCCAAATGGCTGACCCCGGATGCCGAATGGATTCATGAAAAAGGCATCAAGCCGGACGAGAAGATCAGCCAGCCGGACTACTTTACGGTAGCGCCGATCGATAAAGAACAGACGCTGAAGTACAACATGAACAATGATAACGTCAAAAGCGCGCAGATCATGTTGAGCGGACTGGGTTATGATACCAAGCGTAAAGACGGTTACTTCGATGCGGAGACCAAAAAACAAGTTCAAGCTTTCCAAAAAGCGAAAAAGCTGACGGTAAGCGGATTTGTGGACGAAAAGACGGCTCTTGCATTGGAAGCGGCTATTCTGGAACAAATCGCCGATCCGGCCAACGATACGCAGTTGAATAAAGCGATCCGGGAACTCAAGCAGGAAACGCTTGCTCCGGCGTCGAACTCCTGACATAGCGTTTTGAACGAATGAGAGAAGGCGCAAGCCTTCTCTTTTTATTTAGCGGGACGAAAAGGAGACACCGATGAACGAATATGTGGAAATCATCCTGTCGGGACTGCTGGAACTTGTGATTCAGCCTTTTTATTGGGCGGGACTGTTGATCCTGCTCTTGTATTATCGCCGTCAGGGGATTTTGGAACGGAAACTTTTTCATATCCGGCTGCATGGGTACGGCATGCCTGCCATGTGGGCGCTGCTTGGCGGATTATGTGCAGGCGTAGCGGTTTCGTTAGTGATGGCAGGCATCGGATTTACAATGACGCCTGTCGGGGCGGCAGCGGTATGGGTGACTGCGCTCGTGCTGCTGGTCTTCCGTATTCGCTTTGCCAACTTTATTTACGCTGTAGGCGTTCTCGGCCTTTTGCAATTAGTGCTGAGCTACATTCCCGGTCTGCCTGATGCAGGCATTTTCGGCACGATATTCGGAGCGATCGACGAGTTGAATATCGCGGCGCTATTGGTGCTTGCGGCGCTGCTGCATTTAGCGGAAAGCGGGCTGATTGCCTGGCAGGGAAAAGATTTTGCTTTGCCGACGTATATACCGGGAAAAAGGGGACGTCCCGTCGGGGCTTACGTTTTGCGCATGCTCTGGCTAGTGCCGACCTTGCTGCTTGTTCCTTCCGAAAACGGTCCGATCTCATTGCCGTGGACTCCGCCTCTTCTGGCGGGTCTTGGGCTTCCGGAAGCAACCGGATATATGCTGCTGGCGCTGCCGGTCATGATCGGCATGCCGGAAGTGACGTGGACGCTGCTGCCGGAGCGAAAAGCAGCGCGTGCTGCACGTCGCGGGCTGATGTTCGGCGCTGCCTTATTGGTATTGGCGCTGGGTGCCGTATTCTGGTCGCCGATGACCGTAGTCGTCGGGGTTGCGGGCATTGCCTTGCGTGAAGCGCTGATTCGGGACAGTTTGCGCGAAGAGGAAGGTCAATCCGCGATGTATGCCCATTCCGGCCGAGGGCTTCGAATTTTAGCTGTCCAACCGGGGAGTCCTGCCGAGGACATGGGGATTTTGCCGGGCGAGACATTGCTGAAGGTGAACGGCAGTCTGGTTGCCACCACGCAGCAAATGCACGAGTCGCTACGCGTGAATTCGGCCTTCTGCAAGCTGGAAGTGCAGAATCGCAGCGGGGAGAGCAAGTTCTTGCAGCGCCCCATCTACGATGGCGATCACCATCAGCTTGGATTCATCTTCGCGCCGGACGATGCTTCGGTATCCGAAAAGCATGCACATCCTCTGTCCTTGCCGGGCTTATGGAGCGTGCACCCCGAACAAAGACGTATTTCGGGAAGCTCCGCCCCCGAGAGCCAGCCGGTCTTATTGCTGGACGGACCTTTAGGTAAAAGCGAATCCATTGGCGAACCCGATGCTGACATTACAAGCCGAAAAGATGAAGATTACACGGATTTGCAGAGATCCGGCACGGAAACCGCGAAGTCGGAATAGTACCTTGTCAACGCTAAAGTAAGGTTACGCCCGAATAGGCAAATCGGTTGATTTGATCGATTTCAAAGGACAGTTCCGCCAGTTACGCAACCGCTGGTGGAACTGTCTTTTTTATGCGTTCAACGCCGAATCTTCGCAGACCTAACATGATCCTTTCGGCCTATGTCGGTATTTTGTTTATGTATGCGTTATCTTTAAAAAATGTCATAAAAATAGGACCTTTATTCATAAAATTCATGCACAGATTTTACGAGAAGCTGATAGAATGAAGAAACCTAAACAGGAATGAGACTTTAAGACTAGTTGAGGAGGCGATGAACCACGTGAGAAACTTCAAAGTCAAAACGAAGATTTTATTGCTGACTCTGCTGTCGGGAGTCATGCTGTTGGCGGTGGGTTATACCGGATATTCGACGATGAAGCAGATGGCGCAGACGTCGGAGAATATGTATCAGAACAATTTGAGATCGCTGAATGCGATTGGGCAGGTGAGTTCCAACAATAGCGCGATCGAAGCCTACGTGATGGAAATGATGCTCAACTCGGATTATACGGCAACCCAAAATTTGTCCTTAAGCATCAGCGACCGTACGGCTCGCAATGCGATGGCTTATTCGGAATTGGAACAGATCTCGCTGAGTGCAGCTTCCAAAGCGCTGTACGATGAATATAATACGTTAACACCGGATTACTTTAACGTTCGTTCGCGCATTGTCGATTTGGCGACGCGCAACGAAAGCGAACAGGCCTACGCCATGTTCCAAGAGGAATTGCAACCGATTCGCGAGCAGGTCAATCTGGTCGTGAACAAGCTAAGCTCTCAATTGCTGCGCGAAGCGCAAAGCAATAATGCGTCCTCTCTGGAATTGGCGAAAACGTCTACGATTTTGATTATCATCTGTATCGGAGTCGGGATTTTGTTGATTGCAGGCGGAGGATTATTAATCTCTCGTTTGGTTTCTTCTCCGCTGCGCGAAATGCAGAAGATGATGCAGCGCGCCGAGAACGGGGATTTGAGCGTGCAAGGGACTTATCTGTATCGCGACGAGATCGGACAGGTTACCCGGTCGTTTAATCGCATGATCGACGGGCTGCGCGATCTGATTCGGCGGATCGACGAAAGTGCCGTAACCTTGTCTGCTTCTTCGGAGCAACTGGCTGCGAGCGCGGAGCAGACGACGGGAGCCGCCGGCCATATCGCGACGTCTTCATCCGAGTTATCGTCCGGCTTCGAAACGCAAGCGAAGACGATCGGCAGCGTGAGCGGATTTGTTGACGAAATGGAAGGCAATATGCGCCGACTCGGCAAAAACGGCGAAGAGATTGCCGAGTCGGTCGAAGCGGCCAATACGGCGGCAGAACTGGGAAGCGAGGAAGTGAAAAAGACAATCGGACGGATGGGCGAGATCGATCGCAGCGTTGCGCACGCGCTTGAAGTCGTAACGGCACTTCGTCAACGCTCGGAAGAAATCGGGGCCGCTGCGGTATTAATCGATCAGATTGCCCGGCAAACCAATCTGTTGTCCTTGAATGCTTCGATCGAAGCGGCGCGTGCCGGAGAAGCCGGCAGAGGGTTCGCGGTCGTGGCTCAAGAGATCCGCAAACTTGCCGAAAGCGCAGCGGATTCGACGCGGACCATCAGCGAGATCATTACAGCGATTCAGGAGGAATCGGAAGCAGCCGTTCGTTCGCTGAATGAAGGCGCCGATCGCGCCAAGCTCGGTGTCGAGAGCGGCCGAGAAATTTCCGAGGTGTTTGGTCGCATCCGCAGCTCCGTTGCCGAAGTTCGTCAAGAGACGGGCGAGTCCGGCGAATTGATCCATCTCCTAATGACGCAGACATCGCGAATTGCGGATGCGATGCGGGATGTAAGCTCTATTGCCCAAGAAGGCGCGGCTGGAATCGAAGAAGTCAGCGCCGCCGGCGAAGAGCAGTTGTCCACGATGGAAGAAGTCCAAGGCTCTGCGCGCTTCCTGTCCCGGTTGGCGGAAGAACTTCAAGAAACGTTGACTCGTTTTACATTAGAGAGCATAGACGAAGCGGAGGCCAAGACTCCCGCAAAGACTTCCGAATCGGAAACAATCGAGAACGAAACCGCTCATGCGTCATCCGAAGAAAGCAAAGACGAAAAGAATTTGAACACGGTGGCGTAGTAGCTTGTCTTGAATAAATCGAAGGTTTACTGTTCGTCTGAAATGTACACGGTACTAGTGCGCTGAACGAGGTCGAAAATGCTCTGCTCAATCGAAAAATCCTGCGAGAAGATCTTATGATCTCCCGCAGGATTTTTTTAGCTATACGTCGGTCAGATCCATTATCCGTTCAGGGTGTCGATCCAACCGCATCCGATTGCAGCTGCCGCAGCACCGTGATCTCGACGCGCCGGTTCTGTTGGCGGCCTTGGGCCGTCGAATTGTCGCCGACCGGACGCGTATCCGCATAACCGGCATATTGGAACTGGGAAGCATCAAGGCCGCGCGCGTCGATAAAGTAACGAAGCACGGATAAGGCCCGGTCGCCGGACAGTTCCCAGTTATCGGCATAACGCCCGCCCGTGATCGGTTGGTTGTCCGTATGGCCTTCGATGCTGATCGTCGCGTCAACCGTGCCGAACAGGCTGGATAACCGATCCAAAATGCCGGATGCGCCGCTTTTCAGATCGGCCCGGCCGACATCGAACAGGAAGCGGTCGCTGAGCGTGATCGAGATTCCCTGAGGTTTGTCGGCGACGAAGATCTGATCCTCCAGACCGTTGTCCGCGATATACGAGTTGATCGTTTGCAAGAAGCTCGCGAGCTGCCGTTCCTGTTCCCGGAATTGCAGCTCGCGTTCGGTCGGTTCTTCCTGAATCGGCTCTTCCTCGGGATCGTCCGGCACGATCTGCGCTCCCTGATCTTCTCCTTCGGTGCCGGGAAGCTGCTGACCGTCCTCGCCCGTGATCTTCGGACCGCCGTCCAGAATATTATTTCCGGATTGAAACGTCGTTTGCAAAGAAGACGAGACGGCAGCGTACTTCTCCGCGTCCACCGAACTCACTCCGTACATGATGACAAAAAAGATCAGCAGCAGCGTCAACAAGTCGGCGTACGTAATCAGCCAACGTTCCTGCTGATGGGAAGGGCCTTCCTTTTTTGCGCGGCGGCGTCTGCTCATCACAGACCCGCCCCAACCGGTTTTTCATCCTGATAGTCATCCAGATAGGTCGCCAGTTTTTTGCGGACCAGGTTCGGATTTTCCGCGTTTTGAACGGCAAGCAAGCCTTCCAGCATCATTTCCATCACTTGGACCTCCTCTTCTCCGCGCGCGCGGATCTTGGATGCGATCGGCAGGAAAATCAGGTTGGCGCTGGCTACGCCGTACAGGGTAGCGATAAAGGCGACTGCGATGGAAGAGCCGAGGTTGGCCGGTTCCGCCAAGCTGCCGAGTACGCGGATCAGCCCCATCACGGTTCCGATAATGCCCATCGTAGGCGCGTAACCGCCTGCGGATTCGAACATTTTGGCGTACCCGTCGAATCGTTCCTGCCTTTTATCGATCTCCAGTTCGAGAATCCGTCGAATGAGCGGTTGGTCGCCTCCGTCCACGATCAGGCCGAGGCCTTCGCGCATAAAAGGATTCTCGTGGTTTTCTGCCGTTTTCTCTAAAGCGAGCATGCCCGAGCGGCGCGCCGTATAAGCCATATCCGCCAGATCGTCGATCAGCTGCCCGGCGTTCGTCGGCTGCGGAGCGAACGCTAGTTTCAGCGCTTCGGGCAGGGTTCGGAGCCTTTTCCACGGAAAACTGATCGCGACGGCAGCTGCCGTTCCGCCGAATACGATCAGTGCTGCAGCGCCTTGCAGCAAGCCGCCGGCTTGTCCGCCTTCCCACAAAAAACCTCCGATCAGCGCGGCAAAACCGACAATGATTCCGATAATCGTAGTGATATCCATGCGTTCGTTCCTCTCTGCGGCAAAAGCTTAAAATAAGGGTTGAAAGAGTCTTGTGCATTTTCATAAATAATTGCATCGTATAGAGAAAAAGAGTATACTTAACGGGAACACGCATTCTTATTGCTGGAGGTTTGAACGGGCGAAGAGCGGACTCTTTTCGTCAATTTAAGGCGTCGTTTTCCGCAATCTTCAGATTTGTCGTCTTTCGTAAAAAAACGATGACCCGCCTCTGTTTTGCGTATCGGCAGGCTTTTGTCCAAGGTGTTATCCACCTCGTAAAAGCATGGCCGTTTTTTTTGCGAATCCCCAAAACGGCTGCAAAAAGCCCGTAAAATAGGCATTTTCGCGACTTTGGAGTACGGTGACGGTTGCGATGCTTCGTTCTCCGCGCGAAAAAGTGGTTATGTACAATATAAAGCATCCCGACGGCGTGTCAAACGAAAGCGATACGTCGGTTTTTTTCGTATTCTCTGCTACAAATATTATCACTTCAAACGATGAGGGTGAAATAGGGCCAATGAGCGATATTGTAATCAGTAACAAGGCGTTCGAGATTGTCTCGGAATTTTCGCCTCAAGGCGACCAGCCAAAAGCGATCGATCAATTGGTTGAAGGCGTACAGGCGGGCAAAAAGCATCAGACGCTGCTCGGCGCGACAGGCACGGGGAAGACGTTCACGATCGCGCAGACGATTTCAAAGCTAAATCGTCCGACGCTCGTCATTGCCCATAACAAAACGCTGGCGGCGCAGTTGGCGAGCGAGTTCAAAGAGTTTCTGCCGAACAACTCCGTCGACTACTTCGTCAGCTACTACGATTATTTCCAGCCGGAAGCGTATGTTCCTTCTTCGGACACGTACATCGAAAAGGACTCCAGTATCAATGAAGAGATCGATCGGCTGCGCCACTCCGCGACCAGTTCGTTGTTCGAACGCCGCGACGTGGTGATCGTGGCGAGCGTGTCCTGCATTTACGGTCTCGGTTCGCCGGAAGAATACGGAAATCTGCTGCTCTCGCTGCGCGTGGGCATGGAGAAGTCGCGGCAGGATATCCTGTCCCGTCTGGTCGACATTCAATACCAACGCAACGATATCAACTTCGTTCGCGGTACGTTCCGCGTGCGCGGCGACGTGGTTGAGATCTTCCCGGCTTCGCGAGAAGAGCATGCCGTACGCATCGAATTGTTCGGCGACGAGATCGAGCGGATCAGCGAGATCAACGTGTTGACCGGCGAAATTACGGGCGAACGCGACCATATCGCGATCTTCCCGGCTTCCCACTTTGTCACGCGTGAAGAAAAAATGCGCGTGGCGATCACGAACATCGAGCGGGAACTGGAAGAGCGTCTCGCGGTATTCAAGGAGCAGGGCAAATTGCTGGAAGCCCAGCGTTTGGAGCAGCGCACGCGTTACGATATCGAGATGATGAAGGAAGTCGGCTTCTGCTCCGGCATCGAGAACTATTCCGGACCGCTGACTTTCCGCGAACGCGGCGCCACGCCGTACACGCTGATGGACTATTTCCCGGACGACCTGCTGATCGTGATCGACGAATCGCACGTGACGCTGCCGCAGATCCGGGCCATGTACAACGGCGACCAAGCGCGTAAAAATGTCCTCGTCGATTACGGGTTCCGCCTTCCGTCGGCGCTCGACAACCGTCCGCTGAAGTTCGAGGAGTTCGAAGACAAAGCCAATCAGCTTATCTACGTATCGGCAACGCCTGGACCTTACGAGATGGAGCATTGCAGCACGATGGTCGAGCAGATCATCCGTCCGACCGGCCTGCTTGATCCGATCATCGACGTCCGCAAGACGGAAGGCCAGATCGATGACCTGATCGGCGAGATCCGCGACCGGATCGAGAAGGACGAGCGCGTGCTGGTCACGACGCTCACCAAGAAGATGTCGGAAGACCTGACCGATTATCTCAAGGAAGTCGGGATCAAGGTCCGCTACCTGCACTCGGATATCAAGACGCTGGAACGGATCGCGATCCTGCGCGACCTGCGTCTCGGCGTCTTCCATGTCTTGGTCGGCATCAACCTGCTGCGGGAAGGCCTCGACCTGCCGGAAGTCTCGCTCGTGACCATTTTGGACGCGGACAAGGAAGGGTTCCTGCGTTCCGAGCGCTCGCTGATCCAAACCATCGGCCGCGCCGCGCGGAACTCCGAAGGCCGAGTCATTCTGTACGCCGACAAAATCACGGACTCGATGGACAAGGCGATGAAGGAAACGGAACGCCGCCGCGAGATCCAGATTGCTTACAACGAGCAGCACGGCATCACGCCGCAGACGATCAAGAAAAAGGTTCGCGACGTGATCGAAGCCACGAAGGCCGCCGATGCAAGCTCCGACTTCTTGTCGGGCGCCGAAGGCAAAATGACGAAGAAGGAACGCGAGAAGATGGCGGTTCGCATCGAGAAAGAAATGAAGGAAGCGGCGAAAAACCTCAACTTCGAGCGGGCGGCCGAGCTGCGCGACGCGCTGCTCGAGCTTCGCGCGGAGTAATGGTCTAGGGTATGCTGTCGGGGAAGTTCCTGTTCGCTGGGGGCGGGGAGGACTGCGGGAGGGATTGGTTCAAGACGCTGTCTCACCCGGAAAGCCTGATTAGAATTTTAGTGGAAGCTTTCCGGGTTCAAAGGCGTCTTTCACTCAATCCCTCCCTCCGCCCGCCGCTGCGCGGCGAAAAGAACCTTCTTCGACAACCGGACCATTGCTTACGCTCGGTCAGGTGATTTTTATAATAAAAAGATCAACACAAAAACCAAGAACTCCAAAATAAAATAAAGACCCTAAAACGACTTCCCTAAAAGAAAAGACCTGCGGCGATCGTGGGCGTACGGCGGGTAAGAGCGGAGGGGGAGGTGGGTTCCTGAAGAAGCGAAGCGCTCGCCTTTGAATTCGGATTTTCACCTTATAAAAGTCAAATGAGAAAATCCGAATTCAACACGCGATCGTAAGGAACCCACCGGACCCGCAGCGCCTCCGGCGCACGCACTCCCACCGATCCTCGCCGCAGAAGTCTTTTCGAATTAAACAAGTCAAACACCAACAAATAGATGTGGAGGTTGAGGCCGGTGGCAAGCGAAAATATCGTAATCAAAGGTGCCAGAGCACACAACTTGAAAAACATTGACGTGACGATCCCGCGGGATCGTTTCGTCGTCCTGACGGGCCTTAGCGGCTCGGGTAAGTCCTCGCTTGCGTTTGATACGATCTACGCCGAGGGGCAACGCCGTTATGTCGAGTCGTTGTCGGCTTACGCGCGTCAGTTCCTCGGCCAGATGGAAAAGCCGGACGTCGACTCGATCGACGGATTATCCCCGGCCATCTCGATCGACCAGAAGACGACCAGCCGCAACCCGCGTTCGACGGTAGGCACGGTTACGGAAATTTATGATTACCTGCGTTTGCTGTTCGCGCGGATCGGCAAGCCTCATTGCCCGGATCACGGCGTGGAGATCACTTCGCAGACCGTCGAGCAGATGGTGGACCGGATCATGCAGTTCCCGGAGAAGACGCGACTGCAAATTCTGGCTCCGGTCATTTCCGGCAAAAAGGGCGAGCATAAAAGCTTATTCACCGAAGTGTCCAAACAGGGCTTCGTCCGCGTGCGCGTCGACGGCGAGCTGCGCGATTTGTCGGAAAGCATCGAACTGGAGAAAAACAAAAAGCATACGATCGAGGTCGTCGTCGACCGGATCGTGATCAAAGACGACGTGCAGACCCGTTTGGCCGATTCGATCGAGACCGCGCTGAAGCTATCCGGCGGCCAACTGCTGGTCGATATCATCGGTCAGGAAGAGCTGCGTTTCAGCTCGAACTTCGCCTGCCCGATCTGCGGATTCAGCATGGAAGAACTGGCACCGCGCATGTTCTCGTTCAACAGCCCGTTCGGCGCTTGCCCGGACTGCGACGGTCTGGGCGTCAAAATGGTCGTCGATCCCGAGCTTCTGGTACCGGACGAACGCAAGTCGATCGAAGACGGCGCGTTCACGGCTTGGAGCGGAGGCTTATCCAACTATTATCCGCAGTTCCTGGCCGCGATGTGCGAGCATTACGAAATTCCGACGAACGTTCCGGTATCGGAACTAACGAACGACCAGAAGAATAAAATCCTGTACGGAACCGACGGCCAAAAGATCAAATTCCGTTACGAAGGCGACTTCGGCCGCAGCAAGGAAGTCACGGTCGCGTTCGAAGGCATCATTCCGAACTTGGAGCGCCGCTACCGAGATACGTCTTCGGACAGCATGCGCGAGTATATCGAAGGCTTCATGGGCACCAAGCCTTGCGGCAGTTGCAAAGGCCAGCGCCTGAAGCGCGAAATTCGGGCCGTCACGGTAGGCGGGGTCAATATCTCGCATGTGACCGATCTGTCGATCTCGAAAGCGACGGAGTTTTTCAACGAACTGGAATTGAGCGAAAAAGAACGTTCGATCGCGAACCTGATCCTGAAAGAAGTATGCAGTCGTCTCGGCTTCCTTGAAAACGTCGGCCTGACGTACTTGACGCTCAGCCGCGCGGCCGGAACGCTTTCGGGCGGCGAGGCGCAGCGGATTCGCTTGGCGACGCAAATCGGCTCCAGCCTGATGGGCGTCTTGTACATTCTCGACGAGCCGAGCATCGGTCTGCACCAGCGCGATAATGATCGGTTGATCAAGACGCTGCTGCATATGCGCGACTTGGGCAACACGCTGATCGTGGTCGAGCATGACGAAGATACGATGCTGGCCAGCGATTATATTATCGATATCGGTCCGGGTGCCGGCGTGCACGGCGGTCAAGTCATCGCCGAAGGCACGCCGCAGGAAGTCATGGACAATCCGGATTCGCTGACCGGACAATACTTGAGCGGCCGCCGCTTTATTCAGGTTCCGCTTGAACGCCGCCAACCGGGCGAGCGTTGGTTGGAGATTCGCGGCGCGAAAGAAAATAACCTGAATAACGTGAATGTCAAAATTCCGATCGGCCTGTTTTCCGCGGTAACCGGCGTCTCCGGCTCCGGCAAGTCGTCGCTTGTGAACGGCGTGCTGCATAAAGCACTGGCACGCGATCTTAACCGGGCGCGCGTGAAGCCGGGCAAGCATAAGGAAATCCGCGGCCTGGAATACGTCGATAAAGTCGTCGATGTCGATCAATCGCCGATCGGCCGTACGCCTCGCTCCAATCCGGCGACGTATACCGGCGTCTTCGATAATATTCGCGACCTGTTCGCAACCACGAACGAAGCAAAGGTGCGCGGTTACCAGAAGGGCCGCTTCAGCTTCAATACGAAAGGCGGCCGCTGCGAAGCGTGCAAAGGCGACGGCATCATCAAGATCGAGATGCACTTCCTGCCCGACATTTACGTGCCGTGCGAAGTTTGCAAAGGCAAACGATATAATCGCGAGACGCTGGAAGTGAAATATAAAAACAAAAACATCGCCGACGTGCTGGAGATGACCATCGAAGACGCGGTCGAGTTTTTCCAAAACGTGCCGAAGATCAGCCGCAAACTGCAAACGCTGCTGGACGTGGGTCTCGGCTACGTGAAAATGGGACAACCCGCAACGACGCTGTCGGGCGGCGAAGCGCAGCGCGTGAAGCTGGCCTCCGAGCTGCACCGTCGCAGCACGGGCAAAACGATCTATATTCTCGACGAGCCGACAACGGGCCTGCATGTCGACGATATCGACCGTCTGCTGAGCGTATTGCATCGTCTGGTCGAATCCGGAGATACGGTTCTGGTCATCGAGCATAATCTGGACGTGATCAAGACGGCTGATTATCTGATCGATATGGGACCGGAAGGCGGAAGCGGCGGCGGCGACGTCGTAGCAACCGGTACGCCGGAAGAAGTGGCCAAAGTCAAAGGATCGTATACCGGTCATTATCTGGCTCCGGTGCTGGAACGGGACACGCAACGCACGCGCGCGGAACTTGAATCCAACCATCAGCCTTCGGGCGATTAACGGGCAATAAGAATTTATTCGAATAACAGCGGCTGCTTTGCCTGGCGGCCGCTGTTTTTTTACATACAACGCGTATCCCGCATCTGCCTCGGCGGAATCGGAAAACCCTTTTTGCATGGACAATAAGAAGGGCTTCTTTTTTTAAACGCAATGGAATAAAATGGGTTTAGTGTAAGTCAAGCGACTGCGAGTCGTTTTTCCCTGGCGGCTGGCTTGCCGGATGTGTTAAGGTTGGATGGATTGCGCCGGGCTTCCGGACATGCGAAGAAAGAGGGTTGTCGACGGTATGAGAAAAACGGGAACAAAAGCGGCGTGTCTGCTGCTGTCAGGAGCGATCGGAATCGGCGGCTTCGGCTTTTTGCCGCAAGCAGAAGTGAGCGCGGCATCCGCCAAATCGTCGGGAACGACTTCCTCGAAGACAGTACCTCAAATTATTGCTCAGGTGTCTCCTTCGGTAGTCGGAATCATCGGTGAAGTTCCTTCCGAGTACGCTGAGGAATGGAGCGACTACGAGAGCAGCGAAGACGAATACGAATTGGCGCACGGGTCGGGCGTCATCATCCGTTCGAACGGCTGGATCGTAACGAACGCCCATGTCGTGGACGAGATGGAGAACATTCAGGTCGTCACATCCGAAGGGAAATCCTATAAAGTTCGTGAAGTTTACAGTGATCCGGTCAGCGATATTGCGTTGATCCGTATTAATGTAACAGGTTTTAAGCCGGTTACATTTGTCTCTTCCGGCGAAAAGACATTGGTGGGCGAGCAGGTGATCGCGATCGGAACGCCTGTATCGTTGTCGCTGCGAAACTCGGCCACGCTCGGCATTATCAGCGGCCTTAACCGTGCGGCGGGTGCGGAGTATCGACTGATCCAGACCGACGCAACCATTAATCCGGGGAACAGCGGCGGGCCTCTGGTCAATATGCGCGGCGAAATCATCGGGATCAACTCGATGAAATTCGCAGCCGTCGATATCGACAATACAGGCTTTACCATCCCGGCCGGAACGGTGCAATACATCGTCAACCAATTGTTCGAACAAGGCGAAGTGATTCGTGCAGGTCTGGGACTGGGTCTCGAAGAAAGCTTCTCCGCCACGGTCGGGCTGCCTTCGGATGATCCGCTTACGGTCAGCGAAGTACTATCCGATGAAGCGGCCGCGGCCGGAATCAAGGAAGGCGACGTGTTATACAGCGTGGCCGGACATCGCATTACGGCGCTTGTCGATCTGAACGAGCTGATGAAGACCTACTCGCCCGGACAGACCGTACGCGTGTTGATGCAATCCGGAGGAGATATCGTAGAGCGCAAAGTCGTTTTGACAAGCGAATAGATCCGAGCACGGTCGGCCGATAAGGCGTAGCGAAAAAGGGGGAAGACGAGTGAGACTGGCGAAAAGAGGCATGGCGCTTTTGTTCGTGCTGCTGCTTGCGATCGGGACGGCTGTGCCCGCGCTCGCGGCAGGGCAGACGACGCTGACGCTGCAAGTACGGATCGGCAGCACGTCGGCGCTGATCAACGGCGAGAAGCAGAATATTGAAAAGCCGTATATGCAAAACGGAATGACCATGGTGCCGCTCGGCGTATTTCAGCGGGCATTCGGTACGAGCAGCCGTTTGGAAGGCGACGACACGGTGCGGTTATCGCAAGGCTCGCACACGGTCACGTTCAAAATCGGAAGCAAAACCGCTTGGGTCAACGGGAAGAAGATTGCTCTTGCCGCAGCACCCGTGATGAAAAACGGAACTCTGATGGTGCCTATGCGTCCGGTTACGGACATGCTGGAAGCCAAAGTGAAATTTTCTTCCGGTACGATTGTCGTGACGCTGATGTCGGATACCGGCGTTCCCGGACAACCTTCCGATAACGAAGCGGAAGCCCCTGCAACGGCGCGGGTGGGAAGCAGCCATGCGAACTGGTCGATCGACTATCCGGCAGATACGGTGGCGCAGCCGGGAGACGACGAGTTTTCCGCGATGATCGGCGATCTGGACGGTTCCTACATGCTGCAAATTCATGTGTGGGAAGAAGACCGGAACGTGTCTGTGACCGACATGCTGGAACAACTGGAGCAGGAGTCGCTTAGTGCGGGAGAGACGCTTGTCGACCGTCAAACATTCCCGAACGCGGCGATTCCTTATGCGCAAATCATTGCACGCGATGTCGACGGCATCTATTGGGAATCCCGTCGTTATTACGATGAAGGGCATGTCTATTCGCTGTATATGGGAGACTCGTTGATCGAAGATTATCGCGAGTTTGACCAATGGACGGATTTGCTGGATTCGTTTCGCCCTTCGTTCAATACCCAGGGGGTGCAAACGGAAGACCTGTCGAATGTGAAGGACGGCTACATCTCCGCTGCTTCGCCCGACTACGGCGTGACGTTGAAGGTTCCGGCAACCTGGACTCCGACCGGCAGCGGGCAGTTGGAGTATTCGTCGAAGGACGGATCGTTTTTGTCGCTGCATGCGGTAAGCGTGGACGGTTCCGGTGCGGCAGGCTTAGCGACGTGGCATGACTTCCTGCAGGCGAAAACGGATGAGGTTTTTCTCCCGCAAACCGCCAAGCCGGTAACCAGCGAATCGGTGCAGGCTTCGGGGCAGGACGCGATCATCGAAAGTTTGGTTTATGATCTGGGCGGAGGCAGCTTCTATTGGAACTGGCTTGTGCTGGAGAACGAAGGCTATTTCTATGTATTGCGTTACTCGGCTCCGGAAGGAGCTTACAATAAACAGACGTTTCTTAAGATCGTCGATTCTGTCGAAATCGACTTCGAGGCCGTACCGTCGCGCTTTGGCAAGCTTGGACAAATCTCTTATCTCAAAGACCTGAAGTTGGACGTGACGCAAAGCACGCCTGATTTCCTGTTTGCCGCTCCCGCTTATTGGACCACCCAGGCTTCGGACGGCACAGGATTGGACATGCGTTATTTCATTCCGGGCGGATCTTTCCGCGTGAGCAATGTCGATACCGGGTTGGAAGCTTCGGCTGCTCAGGCCGTACGCCGTTATGCGGAGCTGAAGCTGGATGATCCGACCTTGACTTACGAAACGCCGAAACGCACGACGATCGCGGGAGTTCCGGCTATTGCGATTTCGTATGCAGGCACGGGAACGAACGGCAACTTGTATCAGGCCGAGGATATTTACTTCCGTCATCAAGACAAGACCTATTGGATTCATCACCAACTGGATCGGGGAACGGCGACGCCCGAGCAGTTGAACGGGATCGAGCGTGCGCTTCAATCGTTCCGGTTTCTCCCCGCCAAATAAAATGCGCAATCATACAGAGTAACAGGCAAGGTTCGGCAGTAGGAGAGAACGCGTGCAACTGGAACGATCGGCCCGATATTTACGCGGCCGGTCGTTTTTTTTGACGGAAATTCCGATGAAACGATTTCGATTTACTTGTCGTAGTAAGCAAGGAATAGAAAAATGCAATATCGAAAGGAGATTTTTTTTGGTATGGACGCTACGTTTTCGGAAAAGATTTTGTTTGCGTTTCGCTACAACGACTCGATCTGGCACAATGTATTTCTTACGGTTATTTACATATTGCTTGCCCTCTCGCTATTCACGCTGATTCGGCGGATCGCACGCATAATTGCACAGCCGAGGGATATTCGGGACGAAGCACCCCGCCCTCCGTTTTTTAAAATGTTATCCCGATGGTTTGCGGGCAGCCTGGCGTTTCTTGCTTTTCCCGTTATTTTATTTTTGATTCTGACGCTGACGCTCGGAAGTTCGGACCATGCAGGTATTTCTCCGCGCACGCTCTCCTACGAACGCGAAGGCGTACAGACCTCCGTTCTGCTTATTGACAAGTTTATCGCGAACTCCTCGGACAGAGGGATAACGTCGGGATCAAGCAAATCTTACGTGTACGCGATGAACGAAAAGACAGGCGAGCCCATTTGGAAAACAGGCATCGGCCGCGCTTACGCTCCTTACCTCATGGGACAAACGGAAGACCGCATCGTGGTATTCGACGGCTCGGGTCCGCTCGTGTTAAGCAAAGCGGACGGAGCCAAGTTGGCCGATGCCCGCAAGATGGAGTCGTCCAACACGGAACTGGAAGGACGTTTCCCAGAAGAGTCGAAAAGCTACCGTTGGGATGAAAAACGCAAGCAGATCGTATTCCAAGGGTTGGATGGCGGCTTGTACAGGGTTGACCCGGACACGCTCGAAGGCGGAGCCTCCAGTGCCAAATTGTCCGATTATTTCAAGGAAGACGACTCGGACACGGTTTATATCCCGGATCGTTTAGCTATCGTTCAATCGGGAAAAGGCGACGGAAACTATCGCATTTTCGCGAATGAAGAAACGGCGGAGCAGCTCCGTGAAGGGACGTTTGCCCAGGAGGATTCGCCCAATGCTTCGTCCGAAGCCGAAGATATGCGAAGACGTATTTATACAGGTTCGCTGCTGGCAGGCGGAGAGATCGCGGTCAAGGATCTGAAGCCGCTGATGGATCAAGTCTTTTTGCGCGGAGCCTTTCTTAGCGATCTGAACCGGGCAACCGCAGATTCTGACGATCCGTATATGCTGTCCGGTTTTCCGGACTATTCGTCGATAGAGAAAGAACCTCGAATGCCGGACTCGCCGGAGAGCGTCGATTGGCCTTCGCGGATGACCGTCGAGGAGTACGAAGCTTACAAAGCGGAAGAAAATAGGCGGATCGAAAATTATTACGCGCAGCGCGATCAATATGATGCCGCCAATAAGAGCTACCGGGATCAAAAGACGCTGTACGACCATATTGCGTATTCCCTAATGATCCAAAACGGAGGAACGCCGGTACCGCCTTTTCATTACGCGGATGCGTCCGGCGAAGGAGAAGTATTCCTGGTCGCTCACTATTCCAGCCTGGCCGGCGATGCCGACCTCCTGATCAGTGCCGTGGACATGGACAAGGCTGAGGTGCTTTGGACGGCCGATACGCACTTGAAGGATATCGAAAGTTACAGCCCGTCCGAAGAGCGCATGACATTGACAGGGAGGGGAGAAGACGGGAATTCGTACGCGTTCAGCTTATCCTTGAAGGACGGAAGCGGTTGGGGGTATGACTTTAGATATGATCGGATATTGAAGTTCTAGTATTTTCGATATAGGATATAAGTTCGACAAGACACGGGAAAGCAGAGGGGACATCATGAGAAAAAGAGTAAAAGCTTTGCTCTCGTCATTTTTGGCGTGCAGCGCGCTTTTGGCGGGAACAGCATTCGGAGCGGTCGTTTCGGCGAGCGAGCGAACTGACGAGGCGCAGCAAAAAGGCAGCGTGATTGTTCCGGCAGATACGCTGAGCGAAGGAATGACGCCGTCCGCGCTTCCGTATGTTCCTGCAGCGGAACTTTGGGAACAGAAGATGGAAATCACTTCGCAGAGCAAAGCTGTAGCATTGGGAGATTCGATTTATTTTACGAGCTCGGTGAACGGAACTGCTTATCTATCCAGCACTATAATGCCTCCTTACAATGTGTCGGCTCTGAACGTCGGCGTAAAGGCCGGGAATGTATTGAGCCGAGAAGTCGTGGCCGGAGAACCGACGTCTTTTTCGACAGCGGGTTTGCGCAACGTAAGTTTTCCGGAAAATTACACGTTCAATATTACCGTATACCAAACAGGCACTTCTCGATATACGGTAAGCGAAGTTCAAGTTCTGGATGACAGCAAGCGACTGACGTCGCAACCGGTGCAAATCCATTACGGGGACACGCCGGAATATTTCTCGTTCGACTATAACCGCATGCTGCGGTTAGCGCCGGGAAAAAGTTTGAATTCGATCATCGAACTGAAGCTTGAAGGCGAACAGAAATTCAAAGCGTTCGACCGTAATCAAGGTGCCGTAGAAGTCGTGGGCGGAAGAGTATACGTCTATTTGGAACAAGCGCCGCTAGGTCGTAATTTTTATTTAAAATTGCGAACCGGATCCGTGATGAGCTCGGACGGACATCGCAACAAAGAAGTCATCAGCGGGCCGCTAAAATCATTTATTCCGATTCATTTGATTTCGCATGGTGCCCAAACAAGCGCTACTGTCAAAAAGGGAGAAGAAATCGAGTTTTCCATCGACTATCCGGGGACCGTTTACCTGTCTCCGAGCATGCTCGTCGGTTCCAAAGAAGACTTTGACAAAACTGCCGCAAAAGGTCTTGCCAAAAAGCTGGAGGTTTCCGCGGGGCAGGCCAAACAGCCGTTGAAGATCTCCACGCGAGGGTTGCAGGCAGGTCGCTATATGCTGCATGTTTGGAGCGGACACAGTATTGTTATCGAGATCGTGGATTAAGTTGGACGAACAAGCACCATTCATGAAGAGACGCGCCGCGCACTCCGCCCGCGTCTCTTTTTTTGTTCGCTTGTATGCTAAAACTCTGTCAATGCTCCCGCGACTCTGCTACAATAGACTAGTTAAAAATTAAGATGTAACGCAGGTTTTGACGATATGATATGAGATAAGTACATGCGGCTTGCTTGAGTTGAGCATTTCTCAAAGCGGTGCGCGGGAGGATAACGATAAATGAGTACACCACAAATCACAAGACGCGACGTCGAGCTGCTGGCACCTGCCGGTGACTGGGATTGCATGCGTGCCGCTGTAGCCAACGGTGCGGACGCGGTCTTTTTTGGCGTTGAAAAGTTCAATGCGCGCGCGCGCGCGAATAACTTCCGGATGGACGAACTGCCTGAGATCATGGGCTTTTTGCATAGCTACGGGGTAAAAGGATTTCTGACTTTTAACATTTTGGTTTTCGAAAACGAGCTTGAGGACGCGCGCGGGCTGATCGATGCTTGCGTAGCTGCCGGCGTGGATGCGGTCATCGTGCAGGACTTGGGTCTGGTCAAAATGATCCGCGAGATTTCGCCGGACTTCCCGATCCACGGTTCGACGCAGATGACGATCACGTCGCCGGAAGCGGTCGAGTTCACCAAGCCTTTTAACATGGAACGGGTCGTGTTGGGGCGGGAAAACAATCTTAAGCAAATTCAAAAGATCGGCGAGCAAGCCAAGCTGCCAATGGAAGTATTCGTGCACGGCGCGCTGTGCGTGTCGTATTCCGGTCAATGCCTGACATCGGAGATGTGGGGCGGGCGTTCCGCCAACCGCGGCGAATGCGCGCAGGCATGCCGCCTGCCGTACGACCTGATGGTCGACGGCGAGCATAAGCCGATGGGCGATATCGCGTACCTGCTTTCGCCGAAAGACTTGGCCGCGATCGACATCATGCCGGAGCTGATTCAAGCAGGCGTGACTTCTTTTAAAATCGAAGGCCGTCTGAAAACGCCGGAGTACGTCGCGAACGTGGTCAGCAAGTATAATGCCGCGATCAACCGTTACTTCGACGGCGACGATTCGAAGCCTTCGGAAGAAGAGGTTCGCGAACTGCAGCAAAGCTTCTCGCGCGGTCTGACGCACGGCTTCCTGGACGGCACGAACAACAAGCAGTTGGTCGAAGGCACATTCCCGAAAAGCCGCGGCGTGTATCTGGGACGGGTCGAGCAGATTCTGCGCGACGGCGTCGTTTGCCGCATCGAAGCTCCGCTCAAGCGCGGCGACGGCATCGTGTTCGACGCGGGAGATCCGACGAAGAAAGAAGAAGGCGGACGCGTCTATGACGTGCGCCGCAAAGGCGTGAAGCTCGAAGGCGAAGCCGGTCAAGGCTGGGTCATCGACATCGTGCCGGGACGCAACGACGTGGATTTGCGCCGTTTGCACGTCGGGGACCGCATTTGGAAAACGAATGACCCGGCGCTGGATCGCAGATTGCGTCAGACGTTCGAAACCGAGAAGCCGTACCGCGTATTCCCGTTGACGGTCAAAGTCATGGGCAATCCGGGTCAACCTCTCGTTTCGATCTGGACGGACGTGGACAAAGGGACTACAGTTCGCGTGGAGTCCGAGATGGAGCTGGAGATTGCCAAGAAGCGTCCATTGGGTTACGAGATTCTTGAAGAGCAATTCGGCCGTTTGGGCGGTACGGTATATCAGTTGGAAGAGTTGGAAGTACAGCTGCACGGAGACGTGATCGTGCCGATGCGAGAGCTGAACGCGATGCGCCGCCGGGCGGTCGACGAATTGGCCGGCGAACGTCCGAAGCCTCCGGTATACGTGCATCGGGATATCGAAGTATACGGCGACTCGTCGCATACGGCGAAGCCGATCGAGCGTTCCGAAGCTCGCATCACCGCATTATGCCGCAGTCTGCCGCAGGTCGAAGCCGCGCTGGAAGCCGGCGTCGAGATGATCTATGCGGACTTCGAGTTTATTAAGCAGTTCCCGGCAGCCGTGGCGGCCGTGCGTGCAGCGGGCAAAAAGATCGCGCTGGCGACGCCGCGCATCCATATGCCGAACGAAAACGGCTACCACGCGAACATCTTGCGTTTGGAGCCGGATGCGGTGCTGGTGCGCAATACGGGCGCCCTATACTACTATCTGCGCCACCCCATGGAGAACCCGGACAAGAACCATCCGGAGCTGATCGGCGATTTCTCGCTCAACGTGGCGAACCACAAAGCCGTCGATCTGTTCCTGGAAGCCGGTCTTGACCGCGTGACGCCGTCGTACGATCTGAACATCCAACAGATGGTCGATCTGCTCGGACGCTCGCAGACGGACAAAATGGAGATTGTCATCCATCAGCATATGCCGATGTTCCATACCGAGCATTGCGTGTACTGCACGTTCATGAGCGAAGGCACCGACTTCACGAACTGCGGCCGCCCGTGCGAAGAGCAGCGCGCGTCGCTGCGCGACCGCATCGGCATGTCCCACCCGGTTCGCGTCGACGAAGGCTGCCGGAATACGGTATACAACGCGATCGAGCAGTCCGGCGCGGAATACCTGAACGAGTTCCTCGATTCCGGCGTGCCGAGCTACCGCGTCGAGTTCCTCGAAGAGTCGCCGGAGCAGGTGCTTGAAGTTATCGATCTGTACACGCGCGCTTTGAGCGGCAAGATCAGCGGTTCGGAGGTTTGGCGCAAGCTGAAAGCGACGAATCAGTTGGGGGTTACGCGGGGGCAGTTGGTGAAGTAAGACACGCATTCAAAATAGGAAACTGCTTGTATAAGGCGCCCGATTATTCGGAGCGTCTTTTTTTCGCCGGTATCGTTATATAATAGAAGAAAATTCGGTTCGGATTTATGAGGAGGAACGCCATGAAGCTGCTTGTAACCGGAGGAGCAGGGTTTATCGGAAGCAACTTTATTCATTATATGCTTCATCATTTTCCGCATTATACCGTAATCAATCTGGATAACCTGACCTACGCGGGGAATCTTATGAATCTCTATCCCGTACAGGATTATTCCAATTACCGATTTGTGAAAGCTGACATTTGCGACGAACAAACCGTTCAACGCCTGTTTGCGGACGGAATCGATATCGTGGTGCATTTTGCAGCTGAATCGCATGTCGATCGAAGCATTAAGCAGCCGGAGATATTCGTGCAAACCAACGTGGTCGGCACGCAGGTACTGCTCGAAGCTGCCCGCATGCATGGGGTAAAAAAATTCATTCAAGTATCCACGGACGAAGTTTACGGATCGCTGGGCCCAGAGGGTCTCTTCACTGAAGAAAGTCCGCTGGCGCCAAACAGTCCGTATTCTGCGTCTAAAGCTTCGGCTGACCTGATGGTTCGCGCTTATCACGAGACATTCGGGCTGCCTGTCAATATCACGCGCTGCTCCAATAACTACGGGCCTTATCAATTTCCTGAAAAACTCATTCCGTTCATGATCGCTCAAGCCCTGAAAAATCAACCTTTTCCTGTATACGGAGACGGATTGCATATTCGGGACTGGTTGCATGTCGAAGACCATTGTCAGGCATTGAGTTTGGTTATCCATCAAGGGAAAGACGGCGAAATTTACAATATCGGAGGGCAAAGCGAGCGTACAAGTCTCGAAGTCGTAGAGAAAATCGCAAGCAAGATGAATCGGCCGGCTTCGTCGATTCGTTATGTCGCGGACCGCCCCGGTCATGATCGGCGATATGGAATAGATGCGTCAAAGATCCGAAACACACTCGGTTGGCAGCCTGAATATTCATTTGAAAAAGGACTTGATGCCACGGTGGATTGGTATCTGAACCATATTGAATGGTTGGAGAGCACGCGATCGACCGAGTCCGGGCGTTTTTTTGCAGAGCATTACGGAAATCTATAACAAAAGCGGCTTCCTTTTTTTGAAAAGGAGGCCGCTTTTGTTTACATCCACAAATACCAAATCAACCAACTCAAGAACGCCCCGATCCAAGACACGTTTCCGAACACCGCCACGATCTTTCTCTCGTTCCATCCATACTTCAAGCTGTAATGATAATGAATCGGCGTCATGCGGAAGATCCGCTTTTTCGTCCGTTTGTAATAAGCCACCTGAATAATAACTGAGAACTGCTCCGCGAAATAAATGATAAACAGCAGCGGCACCAAAATTTCGACCTTCTCGATCACGGCCATCAGCGACAACGAACCGCCGATCGCCAGCGATCCCGTATCGCCCATAAACGCTTTGGCCGGATACTTGTTGTACAGGAACAATCCCAGCAGCGCGCCCACCATCACCAGCGAGAACAACTTGATCGCCGGTTCGTCCGAGATGACGAAGAAGAACAAATAAGTCGGAATCGCCACGATAATCAGCAGTCCGTCAAGCCCGTCCGTGAAGTTGATCGCGTTGGCGGAACCGACGATAAACAGCAGCATGATGATAAAATACACCGCCGACGGAAGCGCCCAGACGAATCCGCCCGGGAATGTAATCGTCGGATCGACGCCGAAACTGTTCATCGCGATCAACAGTACCGTAATCGTGAACGCGAACTGCATAACCAATTTGGCTTTGCCCGAGATTCCCTGCGGGTCTTGGAACGCGGCCTTTTTAAAGTCGTCGCTGAAGCCCACGATCCCGAACAGGATAAACGTAGCGGCCATCAGCCACATCAGCGGCGTCGGTTGGGCGATCAGCGCGACGAGCACCCCGATCATGAACACCATGCCCGCCATCAGCGGCGTGCCTTTTTTGGCTTGGTGGTCGGGCGGCAGCTCCTTGCGGATCGGCTGCAACCAACCGATGCGGCGCAGCGTGCGAATCCAAACGGGTGCGAACAAAGCAACAAGGACAAACGAAAGAGCAGCGGCAATCAACGTGTAAAAGTTCATGGGTTTCCATATTCTCCAATCGGCATTTCGGATTTTGAAGCGACTATATTTGGGTTAATAATAGACGTAAAGGTTATGTAACTCCCTTATTTTAAGCAATTTGCACGTCCGCCACAAGAGAAGCCCAGGAGAATTTGGCTTTTTCCGCATTGACGAGCTAAAATGAGAACATACCAAGCAGGCTCATAGAGCAGCTTTCGTTTCCAACAGAAGCGGCACGGCGGACGCGGAGGGTTAACGTTAACCTACATACTCGAACCCATTTTATTTAGGAGGAACTATACCTATGAGTACACAGAAAATCCGCAAAGCAATCATTCCGGCTGCCGGTCTCGGCACGCGTTTCCTTCCCGCCACCAAGGCGATGCCGAAAGAAATGCTGCCGATCGTCGATAAGCCTACCATTCAATACATTGTCGAGGAAGCGGTAAAGTCCGGCATCGAAGACATCATCATCGTGACGGGCAAAGAAAAACGCGCGATCGAAGACCACTTCGACACTTCCTTCGAGCTGGAGCACAATTTGGAGGAAAACGAAAAGTGGGAGATGCTCGAAGAAGTGCGCAATGCCGCCAACATGGCCGACATCCACTACATCCGTCAAAAAGAACCGAAAGGCCTCGGCCACGCCATCTGGTGCGCGCGCAAGTTTATCGGCGACGAACCTTTCGCGGTTCTGCTTGGCGACGATATCGTCGAATCCGACACGCCGTGTCTGAAGCAGATGCTCGACGTATTCGATAAACACCAAGCTTCCGTCGTAGGCGTGCAGGAAGTCCCTTGGGAAGACGTATTCCGCTACGGGATCGTGGACAGCGAAGCGATCGACGGCGAAGAGCGTACGTTCAAAGCCAACGGGCTGGTCGAAAAACCGAAACAGGAAGACGCGCCGTCCAATCTCGCCATCATGGGCCGCTACATCCTGACGCCGGAGATTTTCGAGATTTTGGAGAATCAACCGACCGGAGCAGGCGGCGAAATTCAATTGACCGACGCGATCGCGACACTCGGCAAAACGCAGGACGTGCTCGCTTACAACTTCGAAGGACAGCGTCACGACGTAGGGGTCAAGATCGGTTTTATCGAGACGACTATCCACTACGCGCTGCAAAACGACGAGATGCGCGAGCCGCTGATCCAGTACATGAAGAAGGCGCTGGCCGAAACCGAAGAAAAGCGCTAAAATAACGACAACGTCAAGCCCGGCCGTCGGCCGGGTTTTAACATGTTCAGGCAGCAAGCCAAATGTTTGATCAGAAAAGGAGCACGCCATGGCGCCGTCCAAACCCAAAGTTTTATTGATCATCCCCGCGTTCAACGAACGCGATAATATCGGCCCATTGCTCCTTTCCTTGCGAGAGCAGGGACTTGAAGCTCTTGTCGTAAATGACGGATCGACCGACGATACCGCCGAGGTTTGCGCGAGCGTCGGCGCGAATATCGTCACGCTGCCCAGCAACCTCGGAATCGGAGGCGCCGTGCAGACCGGTTACAAATACGCGTATGCCCACGGCTACGATATCGCGATCCAGTTCGACGGCGACGGCCAGCACCGCGCGGAATTCGTCCATGCTTTGATTGCTCCATTGCTGGACAACGCCGCAGACCTGGTCATCGGCTCGCGCTATATCGAAAAGCAAGGCTTCCAGTCAACGGTTTTGCGCCGCGCCGGCATCCGTTACTTCAGCCGCTTGATCCGTTTGATCACCGGTCAGACCGTCACCGATCCGACTTCGGGTTTCCGCGCGGTCAATCGCCGGATCATGCACATGTTCGCAACTCAGTATCCGACCGATTATCCGGAGCCGGAGTCGATCGTTCACGTACTGCGTTCCGGCGGACGGGTCGTCGAGGTTCCGGTGCAAATGTCCGAGCGTGTCGGGGGCCATTCGTCGATTCATCATTTGCGTTCCGTCTATTATATGGTAAAAGTGTCGCTGGCCATCCTCATCGATGCTTTGCGCGGACATGGGGTGAGGCACTCATGATCACGCTCAAATTGCAGCTGCTGCTGATCGCGTTCAGCCTTGTCGTGCTTTTCGTGTTCATCAACCGTACGCGCCGTTACAAATTGGAACTCAAATACGCGCTAGTGTGGATCTTTTTCAGCGCAGCCGGCGTGATCGTCTCCATCTTCCCGCAAATTTTCTTTTTCATCGCGCGCGTCATGGGGATCGAGGTTCCGGTCAATGCGGTGTTCCTGCTCGCCGTATCGGCCATATTCCTTACGCTGTACAGCCTGACCGTCTCGTTATCCAACCATTCCCGCAAGCTTCGGACGCTGACGCAGGAAATGGGACTGATGCAGCATAAGATCGCGGAAATGGAACGGCGGATGAAGCAGGCGGAAGGAGGTTCGCATGACGATTCGCAATAAAGAACGAACGTTGCAAAAAAGCTCTTTTTACGATCGGCTGTTGAATCTTCTTCCCCCGATCATCCGGAACAACCTGGTCGATTTTCTCAAATACGGCGTCATCGGCGTCGTCGGAACAGTGCTCCAGACCGGAACCTTGTTCATCTATGTGGAAAAAGGCCACGGCGATCCGTTGGTCGGTTCCACGCTGGGCTTCATCTTGTCGCTTCTGTTCTCTTATATGGCGAATTCGCGTTGGACCTTCCGAAAAAGCGAACGCTCCGCGTCGGCCTTGGTCAAATACACGGTCGTTTCTTGCGCGGGACTGCTGTTGAACCTGCTGATCCTGTTTCTGTTCGACCGCGTATTCGGCTGGTGGTACGGCTACGGACAGATCGCCTCCATCGTGCTCGTTCCGATTCACAACTTCATTCTAAACAAAGCCTGGGCGTTCCGAACGCCGAAGCGGGAGGACCGATAATTTGTTTTCGTTAAAAAAAGAAACCCGTCAAACGCGCACGCGGCTGCTCCTGCTCTGTTTATTTGTTTTTCTCGCCAGCTGCGCCATATCGCTCGGATACGGAGACCGTTTGCTGCTCGGCTCCTATGAAAAAATGAACGACGACGACGTCAAATACGTGCAGACCGCCGACGTCTTGCTGGAAACCGGCGTGCTATCCTACAATACCGGCGGCGAACCGTCGACGTTCATCATGCCCGTGTTTCCTCTGCTATTGGCAGGCGTCAAATGGCTTGCGGGCGACCAAGGCGGGATTGCGCTGCTGCGCATTTTGCAAGGAGCCTTTCAAGCGTTCGGCGTCTACTTGATGTTCATCCTGGCGCGTCGCGTATTCCAAAATACTCGAATCTCGATGACGGCGGCCGTTCTGCTTGCTTTATATCTGCCCGATTATTTCATCTCCGCTTCGATTTTGACCGAGTCCGCGTTCCGTCTTTGTCTCATGTTGACCGTTTGCTGCCTGCTGCGAGCGCTCGATAAACCCGGCGTCGGAGGATGGGCTGTTTTCGCCGTGTTCTGGACAGCATTATGTTACTTCAAACCGCACGCTGCCCTGCTGCCGCTCGTACCGGGACTGTTTTGGTTAGCTCGCCGTTATTCCTTTAAAAAGATGCTGGCCTACACCGTCGTGATTCTCGGCGTTTTCGCGCTGCTCATGTCTCCGTGGTGGATACGGAATTACGAAGCTTTCGGCCGATTCATTCCGTTCACGGAAGCCGCGGGCAGTCCTTTGATTTTGGGTTCGACCGCTTTCGGCCAAGTTCCGGACGGTTTCTACGAAAAGTATCCGGAGTACGGCGGCGACGTCATGAAAGGCTCCGACGATGATCTTGCGCAAGCCGCGGGGCGAATGATCGCTTACGGATTCACGCACGAGCCTTTGAAATACGCGGCGTTTTATACATTCGGGAAGTTCGGCGGTTTGTACGGCATCGCTTATTGGGAACGTCCCATTTTCGGCATGACGTGGGCGCACTACTTCCCGGTGCATGCGGCTTACGTGCTGATGGGCCTTTATGGCATTTGGCTGGCTTGGAAAAGGAAATGGATTGGCGCGTATGCTCCGCTTGCCGTACTCGCGTACTTTACGCTGATCTATGTGCCGTTCATCGCGATTCCGAGATACGGGTATCCGAACATGTTCTTGTTCGTGCTGTTCATGGCGCCGGTGCTGGTCGGATTGTTCGATCGGCTTCGAGCACGAAAAGCGAAAAGATCCTATTCGTAAAAGGGCGTAATGCGCTGCGGGAAAAATTCGTTCAAGACGCTGTCTCACTCGGAAAACTGGATTGGAATTAAATTAGGTCGTTTTCCGAGTTCAAAGGCGTCTTTCACTGAATTTCTCCCTCCGCTTCCGCACCTTTACTGAATTTCTCTTCACCTTTTGATTTTTATCGGCTTGAAGACTTTTCGACACGTTAGCTGCTCCTTTCAGGAGCGGCTTTTATTCGGTTGGATCAGTTTCTTTATTGTCAGTGTTGTCAATGCGAAGCACGTCGAAATGAAGCTATTTCGCCGTGTTCGTATTATATGCGAACAAAAAATTGACACCGCCTTATACGTAGCATAGACTTATGTTGGAACAGCCTGCTCAAAGCCTAAAAAGGCAATACGTTTGACGCTCTCTAGCCGCAATTTCGGTTTCGAATCGGTCAACGCTTCAGCAGGCGAACAAGGCGGATGGAGGAGTCAAAGTGAGTCAGTTATTCAAGACGTGGAGACACGTGTTCAAGCTGGATCCGGATCGGGAGTTGTCCGACGAAGAGTTGGAAGCCGTATGTTTGTCGGGCAGCGACGCGATTCTGGTCGGAGGTTCGAGCGGGGTGACCTATGAGAATACCGTAGATTTGATGTCTCGCATTCGGCGTTACGAACTGCCTTGCGCGCAGGAAGTCTCGACGCTGGATTCGGTCGTGCCCGGATTCGATCTCTACCTGATCCCGATGGTCCTGAATACCGAGCACTCGGAATGGATCACCGGACATCATCGCTCCGGCCTTGAAAGCTACGGCGAGATCATCCCTTGGGACATGGTTGCCGCTGAAGGGTACATCGTACTCAATCCCGACTCAACCGTCGCTCGCTTGACCGGTGCCGATTCCAATATTGACGCTGGCGGAGCAGCGGCTTGCGCCCGCATGGCCGACAAGCTGATGCGTCTCCCGATCGTCTACGTCGAATACAGCGGTACATACGGCGACCTTGATCTCGTCCGCGAAGTCCGCCGCGTCACAGACGAAGCGACCGTCTTCTACGGCGGCGGCGTCCGCAACTACGAGACCGCCCGCGCCGCCGCAGGCGCAGCGCATGTCGTAGTCGTAGGCAATATCGTCTACGACAACTTGCCTGCCGCCCTCGACACCGTCCGCGGCGTCCGCGACGCCGATTGAGCATGACTTGGTATTAAGATGTGATCGATCATCGCTTATGTGCATAACTTATGGACATGCGGCCCCTAGATACAGGGTTAACGCATCCAACCGCCTTTGGCCGGACAGGACGCAACCAGCGTTCTCCTCCGGCCCATCACTCGGACTTCCTTCGTAGAAGTCCATCCCTACAACACTATCCCGGAATGCGCCAACAAGCGCATTCCTTATGCCTTTTTCCCTAACAAACACTATGCGCGCAGGAGCGGAGGGAGGCAGGAAGCCTGAAGAAGCAACAGCGATCGTAAGGCCCCTGCCTCCCGCAGCGTCACCCAAGCGCATCCGAAAGGAGCCACCACTCATCATGTCTTTTAACCTTGACGAATCCATATCCCGCCTCAACCCTCAGCAGCGCAAGGCCGCGCTCAAAACCGAGGGCCCGCTGCTCATCATGGCCGGCGCGGGAAGCGGCAAGACCCGAGTGCTCACGCACCGCATCGCCCACCTGATCCAAGCCAAGAAGACCGCGCCGTGGGGCATTCTCGCGATTACCTTTACCAACAAAGCCGCGCGCGAGATGCAAGAACGGGTCTCCGCGCTCGTCGGCCCGGAAGGCAAAGAAATCTGGGTCTCCACCTTCCACTCCATGTGCGTGCGCATCTTGCGCCGCGACATCGAACGGATCGGCTTTTCGTCCAGCTTCTCGATCCTCGACTCCGGCGATCAGCTGTCCGTTATCCGCAACTGCATGAAGGACTTGAACCTCGACACGAAGAAATTCGAGCCGAAAGCCGTTCAAGCCCTGATCAGCGCCGCGAAAAACGAACTGATCACCCCGAAGATGTACGAGCAAAAAGCCGGCGGCGACTTCATGGAATCGATCGCGGCCAAAGTCTACGTCATGTACCAAAAGCGTCTCCGCAGCAACAACTCGCTCGATTTCGACGATCTCATCATGAAAACGATCGAGTTGTTCAACGAAGTGCCCGAGGTGCTTGACTTTTACCAGAAAAAATTCCGCTACATCCATGTCGACGAATACCAGGATACCAACCGCGCGCAATATATGCTGTGCCGCATGCTGGCCGACAAGCACCATCAGATCTGCGTCGTGGGCGACAGCGACCAATCGATCTACCGTTGGCGCGGCGCCGACATTACGAACATCCTGAACTTTGAAAAAGACTACCCGGAAGCCGAAACGATCCTTCTCGAGCAAAACTATCGTTCCACGGCGAACATCCTGAATGCGGCCAACAGCGTGATCGGGCGCAACACGGGACGCAAACCGAAAAACCTGTGGACCGATCAGGAAGGCGGAGCCACCATTCGCGTGTTCCGCGGCAGCACCGAGCACGACGAAGCGTATTTCGTAACCGGAGAGATCCATAAAAATATCAAGAAAAACATGAACTACAAAGAACATGCCATCCTTTACCGCACCAACGCCCAGTCCCGGGTGATCGAGGAAGTGCTGATCAAATCGGATATCCCGTACCAGATCGTCGGCGGCATCAAGTTCTACGATCGCAAAGAAATCAAAGACCTGCTCGCCTATCTCAAACTGCTCTCCAACCCGGACGACGACATCAGCTTGGTGCGCGTGATTAACGTACCGAAGCGCGGAATCGGCGATACGAGCGTGGCCAAGCTTGCGGCGGCAGCGGCGGAACGCGGCGTGTCCATGTTCAAGATTCTCGAAGTGGTGGACGATCTCGGCTTTGCCGGGCGTACGCGCAACGCGCTGGTCGAATTCTACGACATGATCGTCTCGCTGCATCGGATGGTCGATTACCTGTCCGTGACCGAGCTGACCGAGAAAATCTTGGAGCTGAGCCAATACCGGATCGAGATGCAAAAGGAAAACACGCTCGAATCCAAAGCCCGCGTGGAAAACATCGACGAGTTCCTGTCCGTTACGCTGGAGTTCGAAGCGCGTACCGAAGACAAGTCGCTGGTGACCTTCCTGACCGACCTTGCGCTGATCGCGGACATCGATTCCATGGGCGATAAAAAGGAAGAAGTCGCCGACGACGCCGTGATCCTGATGACCATGCACAGCGCCAAAGGATTGGAGTTCCCTGTCGTGTTCATCATCGGCATGGAGGAAGGCGTCTTCCCGCACAGCCGTGCTTTTATGGATAACGACGAGCTGGAAGAAGAACGCCGCCTCGCTTACGTGGGGATCACCCGCGCGGAAAAGCAGCTGTACCTTTCCTGCGCGCAGATGCGGACGTTGTTCGGTCGCACGACCGCCAACCCGCCGTCCCGTTTCTTGCAAGAGATTCCTGCCGAGTTGCTTGAAGATACCGGAACGAACCCGGACCGTTACCGCCGAGGCGGTGATCCGGACAAAGGCTACGGCAATTCGCGAGGCGGAGGCCGAGGCTTTGGTGGGGGTTCGTCTTCATCGGGAGGTTTCGGCGGCGGTCGTACCAGTCGTCCGGGCGCAGGTTCTTCACCGACAGGCATGGGCCGTCCAGCCGTCGCGCCTCGTTCCTCGGGTGTGACGGTAACGCCGGCAGGAGGCAACAAGCCCGCAGGCGCTGCCCGCAGCACGAACAGTACCGGTGATTTCCAGGTCGGCGATAAAGTCGCGCACGGCAAATGGGGCGAAGGCACCATCGTAGCGATCAAAGGCAGCGGTAACGACACCGAACTGAACATCGCGTTCAAAGCCCCTGTAGGCATCAAACGATTGTTGGCCGGATTCGCGCCGATCACCAAAGTGGAATAGCAGCGCCAATCAAAATCCAAGTAGAAAAGGATGGGGAAAACGATGGATGCCATGCATGAGATGGAAGAGTTAGTCGAGCAGCTCAACCGCTACAGCTATCATTACTACACGTTGGATCAGCCGATGATTAGCGATAAGGAATATGACGTTCTTTATGATCGGTTGATCAAGCTTGAGCAAGAAAGCGGGCTGGTTTTGCCGGATTCCCCCACGCTGCGAGTCGGCGGAGAATTGTTGAAAGGCTTTTTGCCGCACCGCCATCTGGCTCCGCTCTGGAGTCTCGACAAAGCGCAAAACGAAGAAGAACTCAACACCTGGAGCGCACGTGCGTTGAAGCTCTGGAACGATTACAACACGAAAAATCCCGAAGACCCGCTGCCTGAGCTGCAATACGCGTTGGAGCTCAAGTTTGACGGCTTAACGCTGAACCTCACTTACACGGACGGCAAATTGGTGCAGGCGGCGACGCGCGGCAACGGAACGGTAGGCGAAGGCATTTTGGAACAGATCAAGACGATTCGTTCCGTTCCCCTATCCATTCCTTATAAAGACGGCACGATCGAAGTTCAGGGCGAAGGGATCATGAACCTGTCCGCGCTGGAAAACTACAATAAGACCGCGCTAGAACCGTTGAAAAATGCCCGGAACGGAGCCGCCGGCGCTTTGCGCAACCTGAATCCGAAAGTAACGGCCAGCCGCAAACTGAACGCTTTCTTCTATAATATTGGGTACAGCGACGCCAAAACATTTTCCAGTCATGTAGAGATGATGGACTTTTTGCGCGAAAATCAGTTTAAGGTCAATCCGTACGTCTCGTACTTCGACAAGTTCGAGGACGTGATGGAGCAGCTCCATGACATCGAAAAAAGGCGCGGTGAGCTGGATTACCTGATCGACGGAGCCGTCGTGAAGATTGTGGATATGCGCACGCGCTCCGCTTTCGGCTACACCGGTAAGTTCCCGCGCTGGGCCGTTGCCTATAAATTCGAAGCGGAAGAAACGACAACCGTGTTGGAATCCGTATCTTGGGAGGTCGGCCGTACAGGCAAGATTACCCCGATCGCCAGATTGGAAGCCGTGGAGCTGGCAGGCGTCACCGTCAAAAACTGCACGCTCAACAACGTAGGCGACATCGAGCGGAAAAACCTGAAGTTTGCGCTCGGCAGCCGCGTTTTCATCCGTCGCTCGAACGACGTGATCCCGGAGATTCTGGGGAAAGTAACAGAGGAGAACGACGGCGAAGAAATCATCTATCCGGAAAAATGTCCGGCCTGCGATTTCCCTCTCGTCCAACGCGGCGCCCACTTGTTCTGCGATAACCGCCTTTCATGCAAACCGCAGGCGATCGGACGGATTACGCACTTCGCTTCGCGCGACGCGATGGACATCGAGACCTTCAGCATCAAGACGGCTACGCAATTATATGAAGAGCTCAATCTTCGCGAGCCTGCCGAGCTGTATGAACTTGAGCAGGAATCGTTGGTTAAGCTCGAACGGTTCGGAGAACGCAAAGCCAGCAATTTGCTTGAAGCGCTGGAGCAAAGCAAAACGCGCGACTTGGCTTCGTTCCTGTTTGCTTTGGGTATTCCGAACACAGGTAAATCGACGACCAAGATGTTGGCTGAACATTACCGGGATTTGGATAAGGTAATGAATGCGACGGTCGAAGAGTTGATCGAGCTTCCCGATGTAGGCGGAATCGTCGCGGAAAGCATCGTGAACTTCTTCAATGATCCGTTTATGCGCGCAGGCGTAGAGAAGATGCGTCAGCTTGGCGTGCAGCCGACCGTTCCCGCCGAACCGGTAGAGGTTAAGCAGGATTCTTATTTCAGCGGTAAAACGGTTGTGCTGACGGGAACGCTGCGCCAGCTTACGCGTGACGAGGCTGCCGAGAAACTGGAGGCGCTTGGAGCCAAAGTGACGGGCAGCGTGTCGAAGAAGACCGATATCGTGATCGCCGGAGAAAAAGCAGGCAGTAAGCTGACTAAAGCGCAGGAGCTCGGCATCGAAGTAATTGAGGACGAGGATGAATTGATTCGTTTGTTGAATAGCTAGATCTAATAACTTGAAATAGATTGACCAGAGAAAGAGCCGGACAACCGGCTTTTTTCTTTGTTTAAAAATAAGTGAAGAAAAGCCTTGCTTTATCTCTTTGTGAATGGTAAGATATTTCTTGTCGCTTCTGACAAACGCTCAACACTAACAAACATCAGGTTATGAAAACTGAAAAATAGGTGTTGACAAAGAAGATGACAACTGATAAGATATAAAACGTTCGGCAAGCAAGTTGCCGACCGCAAGTTCTTTGAAAACTGAACAGTGAGTGAGTCGCGATGATGAAGATCGTCGTGAGAATATAAGATTCTTGATTCGTCAAGAATCGCCAACGTTTTAAACGAGCACATCGTGCTTTCTTTTAAACGGCGACTTCGGTCGCCACCTTAATGGAGAGTTTGATCCTGGCTCAGGACGAACGCTGGCGGCATGCCTAATACATGCAAGTCGAGCGGACTAAGGTGAAACTTGTTTCACCGAGGTTAGCGGCGGACGGGTGAGTAACACGTAGGCAACCTGCCTTTCAGTTTGGGATAACTTCCGGAAACGGATGCTAATACCGAATACATCATCTTCCGGCATCGGAGGATGAGGAAAGACGGCGCAAGCTGTCACTGAGAGATGGGCCTGCGGCGCATTAGCTAGTTGGTGGGGTAACGGCTCACCAAGGCGACGATGCGTAGCCGACCTGAGAGGGTGAACGGCCACACTGGGACTGAGACACGGCCCAGACTCCTACGGGAGGCAGCAGTAGGGAATCTTCCACAATGGGCGAAAGCCTGATGGAGCAATGCCGCGTGAGTGATGAAGGTTTTCGGATCGTAAAGCTCTGTTGCCAGGGAAGAACGTCCGGGTGAGTAACTGCACCCGGAGTGACGGTACCTGAGAAGAAAGCCCCGGCTAACTACGTGCCAGCAGCCGCGGTAATACGTAGGGGGCAAGCGTTGTCCGGAATTATTGGGCGTAAAGCGCGTGCAGGCGGCTTGTTAAGTCGGATGTTTAAGATCGGGGCTCAACCCCGATTCGCATCCGAAACTGGCAAGCTTGAGTGTAGGAGAGGAAAGTGGAATTCCACGTGTAGCGGTGAAATGCGTAGAGATGTGGAGGAACACCAGTGGCGAAGGCGACTTTCTGGCCTATAAC
>NZ_KK073875.1:3261306-3978499 GCF_000585395.1 Saccharibacillus sacchari DSM 19268
TGGGGTTGTAGGACGTCTCACATGGAGTGACAAAGGGGTTTGGTAGGCGAAGAGGTTTGGAACGACCCGCCAGAGCAGGTGATAGCCCTGTAGCTGAAATTAAGCCCCCTCCGAGACGGATCCTGAGTAGTGCGGGGCACGTGAAACCCCGTATGAATCCGGCAGGACCATCTGCCAAGGCTAAATACTCCCTGGTGACCGATAGCGAAGCAGTACCGTGAGGGAAAGGTGAAAAGGACCTCGGAAGAGGAGTGAAATAGAACCTGAAACCGTGCGCTTACAAAAAGTCAGAGCCCAATTAAGGGGTGATGGCGTGCCTTTTGTAGAATGAACCGGCGAGTTACGTTTGCATGCAAGGTTAAGGTGAGAAGCCGGAGCCGTAGCGAAAGCGAGTCTGAATAGGGCGATTTGAGTATGTAGGCGTAGACCCGAAACCGGGTGATCTACCCCTGTCCAGGGTGAAGGTGCGGTAACACGCACTGGAGGCCCGAACCCACGTACGTTGAAAAGTGCGGGGATGAGGTGGGGGTAGCGGAGAAATTCCAATCGAACCCGGAGATAGCTGGTTCTCCCCGAAATAGCTTTAGGGCTAGCCTCGGATATGCGAGTTGTGGAGGTAGAGCACTGATTGGGTGCGGGGTCCGCGAGGATTACCAAGCTCAGTCAAACTCCGAATGCCATCAACTTAGATCCGGGAGTCAGACAGTGAGTGCTAAGATCCATTGTCAAAAGGGAAACAGCCCAGACCATCGGTTAAGGTCCCCAAGTGTGTGTTAAGTGGGAAAGGATGTGGAGTTGCCCAGACAACCAGGATGTTGGCTTAGAAGCAGCCACCATTTAAAGAGTGCGTAATAGCTCACTGGTCGAGTGACTCTGCGCCGAAAATGTAACGGGGCTAAACACACCACCGAAACCATGGCTTGATGCTTGCATCAGGGGTAGGGGAGCGTTGTATAAGGGTTGAAGGTGTACCGTAAGGAGCGCTGGACATTATACAAGTGAGAATGCCGGTATGAGTAACGAAAAGATCAGTGAGAATCTGATCCGCCGAAAACCCAAGGATTCCTGAGGAAGGCTCGTCCGCTCAGGGTTAGTCGGGACCTAAGGCGAGGCCGAAAGGCGTAGTCGATGGACAACAGGTTGATATTCCTGTACCGCCGTAAACCGTTACGAGCAATGGAGTGACGCAGGAGGGAAGGGACGCGGACTGATGGAATAGTCCGTCCAAGTACCAAGTTTTGTTAGTAGGCAAATCCGCTAACTTTAAGGACAAGGTGCGATGGGGAGCGAAAATTACAGTAGCGAAGGTCCTGGGCTCACACTGCCAAGAAAAGCTTCTAGCCAGGTGAAGGCGCCCGTACCGCAAACCGACACAGGTGGGTGGGAAGAGTATTCTAAGGCGCGCGGAAGAACTCTCGTTAAGGAACTCGGCAAAATGACCCCGTAACTTCGGGAGAAGGGGTGCCCCGGTAGTGTGAATAGCACGAGGGGGCCGCAGTGAAAAGGCCCAAGCGACTGTTTAGCAAAAACACAGGTCTGTGCGAAGCCGCAAGGCGAAGTATACGGGCTGACGCCTGCCCGGTGCTGGAAGGTTAAGAGGAGGGGTTAGCGGCAACGCGACGCTCTGAATTGAAGCCCCAGTAAACGGCGGCCGTAACTATAACGGTCCTAAGGTAGCGAAATTCCTTGTCAGGTAAATTCTGACCCGCACGAATGGCGTAACGACTTGGGCGCTGTCTCAACGAGAGATCCGGTGAAATTTTAATACCTGTGAAGATGCAGGTTACCCGCGACAAGACGGAAAGACCCCATGGAGCTTTACTGTAACTTGATATTGGACTGGGGTGCGATTTGTACAGGATAGGTGGGAGCCTTAGAGCTCGGAGCGCCAGCTTCGAGGGAGGCGCCGTTGGGATACCACCCTGATCGCATGCTAGTTCTAACCTCGTACCGTTACCCGGTACAGGGACCGTGTCAGGTGGACAGTTTGACTGGGGCGGTCGCCTCCTAAAATGTAACGGAGGCGCCCAAAGGTTCCCTCAGAATGGTTGGAAATCATTCGCAGCGTGTAAAGGCATAAGGGAGCTTGACTGCGAGACGGACAGGTCGAGCAGGGACGAAAGTCGGGCTTAGTGATCCGGTGGTACCGCATGGAAGGGCCATCGCTCAACGGATAAAAGCTACCCTGGGGATAACAGGCTTATCTCCCCCAAGAGTCCACATCGACGGGGAGGTTTGGCACCTCGATGTCGGCTCATCGCATCCTGGGGCTGAAGTAGGTCCCAAGGGTTGGGCTGTTCGCCCATTAAAGCGGTACGCGAGCTGGGTTCAGAACGTCGTGAGACAGTTCGGTCCCTATCTGTCGTGGGCGTTGGAAATTTGAGAGGAGCTGTCCTTAGTACGAGAGGACCGGGATGGACGCACCGCTGGTGTACCAGTTGTTCCGCCAGGAGCATCGCTGGGTAGCTACGTGCGGAAGGGATAAACGCTGAAAGCATCTAAGCGTGAAGCCCCCCTCAAGATGAGATTTCCCACTTAATTGGTAAGACCCCTTGAAGACGACGAGGTTGATAGGCTGGAGGTGGACGCGCAGCAATGTGTGGAGCTGACCAGTACTAATCGGTCGAGGGCTTATCCAACGTTTTCGTAAGAAAACAACTTCGAATAGACGCGAAGAGATCGTTTCGGATCCGGTTTTCAAGGTGCAAGCCTTGTGCGTAGTTGAGCTTCAACTACAAATGGTTTGGTGGTGATGGCAGAGGGGTTCCACACGTTCCCATCTCGAACACGACCGTTAAGCCCTCTAACGCCGATGGTACTTGGACCGCAGGGTCCCGGGAGAGTAGGAAGCTGCCAAGCCAACGAAGAAGTCTTCTCTTAACGGAGAAGGCTTTTTTTCTTGTTTCCGGAGGCTGTACTTAAACAGGTCGCTACGGGAGAACTCTTATTACTTCCCTGGCTAGCGGATCGCATATCCTTCAAACCTGATTATTTTCGCAATTTGAAATCTGTAACGGATCGTAGGGCGCCTAAACCGGAAAAATGGATGAAATCGGCACGAAAATCGGCCTTTTTCACCGCTAAGCGTCGCCTCGCTACGTTAAAAATCTCAATTCCCGAGTTCTGAGCGCTAAGCGCCATATCGATCCGTTACATGTCCTCTTCTCCGGATTGCGCTAACGCGCTCTATATTGAACGAAACGATGTGAAGCAGGTCTTGATGGATGGACCACGCTGAATCTCAAATCTAATGCGGTCAAGGTACTCCTTCAAAAATATCTTTGTTCTATCTTTTCAAAAGCTCAGACGCTTGAGAGGATTTCGCTTCCCCGCCTAGGGCGTGTCTTCAAACCTGCCAATGTGCATCTTTTGCCGCCTTTTCGCCCTCTACTGGAATTGTACCTAAACCGTGTACCCTTCCAGCGACGCTTCGTCACTTTCCCTTGACGTGCCCCGGCACGCCTTCGGAAAAGTTCCTTATTGAGAACGAAAATTCGGCAAAATCTGCTTCCATCGAGGTTTGAAGACACGCCCTAGCATGAGCCTTTTTCGAACCGAAGTACCTTTGCCCTTTCCCCCACCTCTAATCTTTTATTCAAATGGAGGGTGAGGGACAATGAAGCACAGGTTGAAAAAGGATCATGCCTTGTTACTAAAATTTATGTCGAAATTGTAACTTTTCGAGGGGTTTTATAGTAGAATGGACTTTGGGTCTAAACATTGCCTCGCAAGTGGCCGATAATACATAAAGTGGGGCTTTTTCAGAAAACATTATGAATCTTCCACGGACATTGCCCGGATCTTGATCACAGATGGAATGGCACCTCGGGTCCCCAGGATTTACGTGCACGCAACGTGGTCCGGAAATAAGAAATAGTCCGGCATTCTCCGTTTATTTCTTCGCAATAGAGGCAAGACAAATATAGCATGACGGCACGGCTTGAAGTTGTAGGATACAGGCAGACAGTTGTATAGAATCTTCAATCAACCATTTTGGGAGGTACATCTTGAGCAAACGTAAATTTTTCTCCGGCTTGGTAGTTTTATCTTTGGGTATCGGAGCAACTTTGGCAGGAGGCGCAACGGCGGAGGGAGCTGGGGTTACCCAGACGTACTCGTCTTCAGCAGCATTCGGCACGCCTCAGCAGGGAGCCGGTCAGTGGTATTACGAGAAGCTGTCAGGTAGCGCATATCTTGATTTAGTTTATGACAAGAAAAATAATCGCTGGGCTGCGCCTAGCGGCTACCCTTGGGTATCGGCAACGGCTCTTCATCCGGATCAGAATTTTGATGCGGTTCGTAAATGGGTTTCTCCAGGAAAAGGAACCATTTCAATCTCCGGAAACGTGAAAAAAGGCAGCAGCGAAGGTGACGGAGTCGTTGCAACGATCAAAAAAGACAATATGAAGCTCTGGAGCACGAGTATTACCAATACAACAGCCGTTACTCCGAAGGGAGTCTCGGCGATTCCTGTAGAAGAAGGCACCGAAATTTCGTTTGTCGTGAATAAGCTTGGAAATGCGAATCACGATCATACGATGTGGGAACCTGATATTGTGTATACGGGTTCTGCTCCTGCAGCTTTTTCCAGCACAGGAAAAACAGCTAAAGCTTCTGCATCTGCTCAAAAAAACTCATCGCCGGTTGTATCGGTTCTGGATTATGGGGCAAAAGCTGATGACGCTGTGGACGATTATACCGCTTTTGTTGCTGCGATCGATGCGGCAAAAACTTCGGGCAAGCCTGTCTATGTTCCTCCGGGTAATTATATCCTCGGTGATATTTTGACCATTGACGGCGTAAAAGTACAGGGTGCCGGCAAGTTTTTGACTACGATCACTTCGACCAATCCGAAACGCGGCTCGATCGATCTCAAAGGCAACGGCGTAGAACTAAGCAACTTAAAGCATGTTTACAAGACGACCGTACCTCGCGGAGACGGATCGAACGAAAAGAACAGCATTACCGTACGCGGAGCGAAAAACTTTAAAATTCAGGACGTGTATGTAAGCAAATCCAGTACGGCAGGTATCATGGTTACGTATGGCTCTACAAACGGAACGGTCAGCGGCAATACGCTCGATTCGACAGGTGCCGACGGCATTCATATGACCGGCGGTAGCAGCCATATTACGGTTGAGAACAATATCGTGCGCCAAGCCGGCGACGATACGATTGCCGTTGTCAGCTATATCGATAGCGATGTAAATCCGGTCAATAATATTACGATCCGCAAAAACAATGTCGGTTACGGTTCAAAAGCACGGGGAATCGCAGTCGTGGGGGGTACGGATGTGACGATCTCCAATAACTCGGTTCAAGATACGAATATGGCAGGGGTTTATGTAGCCGTCGAAGCCTCTTATAATACGCGAAACGTAGATCGGATTACCGTATCGAATAACGTCATTAACCATACAGGAATCGCACAACCGCAGAATCATCCAAATGTATTGGTCTATGCTTCTCAAGGCGTTGTGGACAATGTCGTATTTACAGGGAACATTATTAAAAACGGTGCGCATCGCGGCATTGGCGTATGGGGTGAAGGCAAGATCAAAAACATCACATTCAATAAAAACACATTGATCAATCGCGTAGGCGCGCCTACTACATTTACGAACGGAACGATCAAACTGAATCAAAACGTAGGATTTTAAAAGGTGGATTTGTTGGGTGGACCAAAGAGGAATTTAACCTGAGAGAAGCGGATGTCGGCGAAAACCGGTGTCCGCTTTTTAATGATTTATTGGGGTTAGTGCTTAGAGAAGAACAATGCGGTTTAAATAACACTAATCCTGCTTAACCGCTTTTCACCGTTCTGAAACATAAAAGGGAACCTTTTCCGGAATAAAAACTTTGTTTGAACGGATTATTGAAAAAGTTATTAGGTTTGGATGTCTAGAGTGAGAGTCGAAAAGCGCGAAGGAGGAAACCATGAGAAAAAAAACAAACAGGAAAATTTGGTGGGCCATTTCGATCGTCGTCGTGCTTGCGGCTGCTCTCGCGATTTGGAGAGGGGCTATTTTTATGAGAGAAGAAGCGCAGATGCCGGAATCCGCAAGTACCGGATCTACAGTCGAGGTGCCGGAAGGTGCATTATCGATTGTCGATGAAGGAGCAACGCCGGATGATGATACGGATGATTTGGCAGCTATTCAAGCAACGCTTGATCGAGCAGCCGCAGAACAAGTTGCCGTATACATCCCCCCGGGGAACTATCGACTAAGCGGTATTTTGGTTATCGACGGTGTAGAACTTTTGGGAGACGGAGCCGATCAAGCCATTCTGACTTCAACCAATCCCGAGAACGGTTCGATCGACGTTGAAGGAGACGGTGCAGTGCTTAGCGGCTTTGCTCATGTCTATGAAACAACGGTCGAACGCGGGAACGGAGCTAACGATAAGAATAGCATTACATTGCGAGGTGCCACTAACTTTACGATTCAAGGTTTAAAAATCGATAAGTCGAGCACGGCAGGCATTTTTGTAGGCGATGAATCTGCGAATGGAACGATACGTGGAAACTCGCTTCAAAATACGGGGGCCGACGGGATACATATCACTAATGGCAGCAGCAACGTGACGGTAGAAGAAAACAGTGTCCGTAAAGCCGGTGACGATACGATTGCCGTAGTCAGCTATGAGGAGAACTCGAAGACAACGCAGGATATCACCATCCGAAGAAACGATGTGGGATACGGCTCGAAGGCCCGGGGCATTTCTGTTGTTGGCGGAGAAAACGTGACAATCGAGAACAACCAGATTCGGGATACGGAAATGGCGGGCATCTATATCTCGGTTGAAAAGGAATGGGATACTCGTAATGTGAAAAATATCGTGATCAACGAAAATACGATCGAGCATACGGGTACGAGACTGGGATCGGAACATCCGAACATTCTGGTTTATGCCTCGCAAGGGATTATCGACGAGGTGAAGTTCAACGGAAATACCATCAGCAACTCGGTGCATGGAGGAATCGGCGTATGGGGAGACGGGGAGATCGGCAACATCTATTTTGACGCAAACAAACTCGAAAATACGAAAGGATTGGCAACAAATTTCAAAAGCGGGACGATTCATTCCGAAGGAAATACAGGGTTTTGAATTTCAAAAAGGAGTCAGGGGTAACTTCCTGACTCCTTTTTGTTACTTTAGGTTGCTTTCTCTCTTAAAATAGGAAAATGAGTCTGCTTGCTTGCGAAAAGTGAATAGGCATAAAGAACTAAAAACACATCAAAGAAATTGAATTTGATTCAAGCGAAAAGAGGGGGTTTATAAACTAGCATCGCAAAAGCAAATAGAAAGGTGTGAGGAGAAAGTTAAGAATTTGAAAATTCTTTGTGAAAGCTTTGTTAACGAATTTTGAACAAAAACAAAGCAGGCTAACGACTTAAATGAGCAGCCGAGCAAATTAACGCAGTTCAAAAGCAACAGAAGACGGTCGTCGGAACAAGAAGCGTTTGATAGCAAAAAATCCATATAGGGACTTTTGGCATCCGAGCTTACAACTTCTTTTCAATAAGTCGGTGCGTCACATACGGGAGGAGTTGATCGAGAAGCTTGAGCGGACTACATAATCGGAGTATTCACGACAAATTTCTGAATAGGTTGGTCTCTTGTAGCGAACCCGGAAATCGCCGGATAAACGGCAAAGGTTCGAATTTTCTATTTTCAATTTTGAAAATGTAAGTCGTTTCCATAACCTTTTTGAAATTAATCCATTTTATTTTCAACATGTAAAGATTGTTCTCATTACTTAAAAGGTTTCGCCTACTGTTAACCATTTCATTGAACACGGAGGGATCGTGCATGGAGTTAAAAGAATACTTGAGCGTCATTAAGAAAAGATGGTGGGTGCTGGCCCTGACCGTATTAGTGTGCTTCGCTGCCGCGATTGCATTCAACTCCAGATATCAGCCCCTCTACAAAGCTTCCGTCGACTTGATCGTCAATGAACCTTCAATCAGCAGTACGGGGCAGGCGCAGGTCGACTCCAACTCGATTGAGGCCAATCTTAAACTGATCAATACGTATAAAAAGATTATTACATCGGATTCCATCACCAAACTTGTGGTAGAACGCCATCCCGAGTTGAACCTGACTTCGACGCAGATCGGCGACAAACTTATGATCGACTCGACGCAAAATACCCAAGTCATTAACGTTTCCGTGCAAGATCCTTCGTACGAGACGGCTGCAACGATCGCCAATTCGACCGGCAACGTATTTATCAGCCAAATTCCGGAGATTATGCAGGTCAACAATGTCAGCGTCTTGAACGCAGCCGACCCGAATCTTTCGGCGGCGCCGGTAAACGATCACAGACAGATGGTAATCGTTTTGAGTCTGATCGTGGGACTTATGCTGGGATTCGGGATCCTTTTCCTGATCGAATACTTGGACGATTCCGTCAAAACGGAGTTCGACGTGGAAACCGCGCTCGGGCTGCCCGTCTTGGCGAAAGTGGAACGGATCGCGAAAAGCGATTTGAAAAACCAGCAAACCAACGATTCAGGGCAGCCTGAAGAAAAAGCCCTTCTTCGTACTGCCAACGAGCAGCGATAAGCGAGGCGAACCATGAAACTCATTCAACCCGAACTTCCCGTACTCATTTATCGGGATCAAATCTTGCCGCCGTCCGAGACTTTCATCAAGAGTCAGGCTGAACGTTTTGAATCTTTTCATTCGTATTTTATGGGTTCTCGTCTCGTGCCGGGGTTACAGATCGAAGCCGATAAGCAGATCATTATCAACACTGGAGGCGTATCGGGGCGAAGAAAAGAGTTGGAATTCAAGCTAATGGGGCCTGGTCGCGGATTGACGCGCAGACTCAAAGACATTCAACCCAAACTCATTCATGCTCATTTCGGTCCTGAAGGTTGTCTCGCTATGCCAATCGCGGAAAAATTGAAAATCCCGTTGATTGTAACTTTCCATGGATATGACGCGACAACCAAGGATGAGTACGCCAGAAAATCTTATTATACCCATCGAAATTATCTGAAACAGCGCTCTAAACTTCAGAAAAAAGGGGATCTGTTTATTGCGGTATCGGATTTCATCCGCAGTAAATTGATCAGCCAGGGTTATCCGCCGGAAAAAGTTGTTCGTCACTATATTGGAATTAACGTGGAGTCCTTCACGCCGGATCCTGCGATTCAGCGTCAGGAGACGGTTTTGTTTGTCGGACGGCTTGTTGAGGTCAAAGGCTGTGCGTATCTGATCGAAGCTATGGCTGAAGTCCAACGCAAAAATCCTGAAGCCGAGCTTGTCGTGATCGGAGACGGTCCGCTTCGCGGGCAACTGGAAAATATGGCGGCACAGCACCTGAAACGTTATCGGTTTCTTGGAACACAGCCGCATCATGTCGTTCGCGAGTGGATGAACAAAGCAAGAGTGTTCAGTGTTCCAAGTGTCAGAGCCGAGAACGGTGCCGAAGAAGGACTGGGCATGGTGTTTTTGGAAGCTGCTGCAATGGGAGTGCCGGTGGCAAGTTTTGCTACAGGCGGAATTCCGGAAGCTGTCGAACACGGCAAGAGCGGTTATCTCGCCCCTGAACGGGACTCGCATAGACTGGGCGCGTACATCGAACGTCTTTTAACGGAGCGCGATCTGTGGAAATCGTTCAGCGAGTACGGTCAGGCCCGAGTCAGTCGTCAGTTTGACCTGCACGAACAGACTCGAAAAATGGAAGACCTCTATAAGATGGTCATTTCCAAGCAATGGACCGAGGATCGGCTGCGATCGGATTCGATCATTCCTTCCGTCGGCGAAGCCCAACATGTTTTATAAAAGCAGATTTACCTTTTAGCATGAACTAATCCCATTAAAGGCAGGCGATGTAATCCATGACTAGAGCCATGAGCAGCGGAACTTACCTGGTGGCCAATAAAAACTCAACTGCGGACGCCTCCGAATCCTATCGGACGCTGCGCACGAACATCCGTTTTTCGGCGATGGGTCGTTCCTCCAAAATTTTATTGGTAACCTCGGCAGGCAGCGACGAAGGCAAAACGACAACCGCAACCAATCTCGCTGTGTCTTATTCGCAAGAAAACAAGAAAGTGCTACTGATTGACGGCGATTTGCGAAACCCTTCAATCCAACGAGTCTTTCCCCGCTCCAATAAGCGAGGATTGACGGATGTATTGAGCGGGCAATGCGGGCTGGAAGCCGCAGTATCCACAACAGCGATTCCCAATCTGTCCGTGCTTACTGCCGGAACGATACCGCCTAATCCGTCCGAAATTCTCGGCTCAGACCGCATGCAGGAGTTGTTAAAAGAAGTTTCCGCTTACTATGACGTTGTTCTGATTGATTCGCCGGCCGCATTGGACGTGTCGGATGCGCAGATTCTTGGCACGATGTCGGACGGCGTTGTACTGGTGGCCCACCAAGGTAAAGTAACGAAGGAAGAATTGAAGCGAGTGAAGCGCGGCATGGATCATGTGAATGCCCACATTCTAGGCGTTGTGCTGAACAAGGCGTAAAGACTGCAAGCTCGACATCCACAGACACCCAAGACAAATGGAGGGGAAACCATGAGTGTAGTCAGAAATGATGCCGAAGCGGCAGAATACAATGAAGCAGCGTTCAGGGACCTAACCTGGAATCGGGGAATCGTGTTTAACACAACCAAGCGGAGTATGGATCTGGTGGCTTCTCTGATCGGTCTGATTCTGTTATCGCCCGTATTTCTGGTATTAGCCGTTCTGATCAAGATCGAAGATCCGAAAGGCCCTGTATTCTTCAAGCAAAAAAGATTCGGGAAAAACTCGAACATGTTCAGTATTTACAAGTTCCGTTCGATGGCGACTAATGCGGAGCAGCGTTTAAAAGAAGATCCGGCCCTTTATGAAAAATACGTTGCTAACAACTATAAGCTGGAGCAAGACGAAGATCCCCGTATCACGTCCATCGGTCGTTTTCTGCGCAAGACAAGCCTCGACGAGCTGCCGCAACTCTTAAACGTACTCAAGGGTGAAATGAGCCTGGTCGGCCCGAGGCCGATCGTCGCGCAGGAACTAAAAGAATACAAAGACCGCAAAGACGATTTGCTCTCCGTAAAACCGGGCGTAACCGGATATTGGCAGGTGAGCGGACGCAGTGAGGTCGGGTATCCCGAACGCGTAGACCTGGAACTCCATTATGTCTATCACCGGACGATCTGGCTGGATATTCGGATTCTGTTTGCGACTGTCGTCAGCGTATTGCTCAAAAGAGGCGCGTATTGAGGTCGGGCTGACTCCTACATCAGAAGAGAAAGGATGAATCCGAATGAAAGTCGCAATCATTCACGACTGGTTGACCAGCTATGCCGGATCGGAAAAGGTCCTTGAACAAATGATTCAAATCTTCCCGGAAGCGGAGATTTATAGCCTTGTGGACTTCATGCCGGAAAAGGACCGGGGGTTCCTGCAAGGGAAAAAAGTACATACCTCCTTTATTCAGAAATTGCCGCTGGCGAAAAAGCAATATCGTCAATACCTGCCGTTCATGCCACTTGCGATCGAACAGTTCGATCTCTCGTCCTACGATCTGATTTTGTCCAGCTCCCATGCGGTAGCGAAAGGCGTCATCACCGGGCCGGATCAATTGCATATCTCTTACGTGCACTCCCCGATCCGCTATGCCTGGGACATGCAGCCTCAATACCTGAAAGAGTCCGGATTGCAAAAAGGACTCAAAGGCGCAATGGCCAAAATCATTCTCAGCCGTATCCGGTTATGGGATTATCGGACTTCGAACGGCGTCGATCATTTTGTCGCCAACTCGCAGTTTATCGCCAACCGGATCTGGAAAGTGTATCGTCGCGAAGCTTCGGTTATCTATCCTCCGGTCAATGTGTCAGCATTTACGGCACGCGAGGATAAAGAAGACTTTTACCTGACGGCATCACGTATGGTTCCTTACAAAAAAATGGACATGATTGCCGCAGCTTTCGCGCAAATGCCTGACAAGAAGTTGGTCATTATTGGAGACGGGCCGGACATGGAAAAAGTTCGCAAGCACGAAGCGCCTAACATTCAAATTCTCGGATACCAACCGGATCATGTGCTGGTCGACCATATGCAGCGCGCTCAGGCTTTCGTTTTCGCTGCCGAGGAGGATTTCGGAATCACGCCGGTTGAAGCACAGGCTTGCGGAACTCCGGTTATCGCTTACGGTAAAGGCGGCGCTTTGGAGACGGTAAAAGGCTTGGATGAACTGATGCCGACCGGAGTGTTCTATGGTCAGCAGAGTCCGAACGCGATCATCGAGGCCGTGCAGCGCTTCGAATCGGAAAAAGCCAAAATCCTGCCGACGAATTGCCGCAAAAACGCGATGCGTTTTTCACCGGAAGTGTTCCGGCAAAATTTGCAGACGCATATCCATAACAAGCAAAGCGAAGAAGGGCGTCGGTTTGGCGCAGAACGGATGATTTCACGGGTGCTTTAAGCCGATTCTCAACTCAAAGGAGACTTCATTATGAAATTGACATTCATCGGGACCGGCTATGTCGGTCTGGTATCGGGCGTTTGTTTTTCGGAAATCGGCAATCAGGTCACCTGCGTAGATAAAGACCTGGACAAAGTGGAACGCCTGAGCAAAGGTGAAGTTCCGATCTATGAGCCGGGTTTGCAAGAGCTTATGGAGAAAAATACAGCCTTGGGCAATCTGAAATTCACTTCCGATCTGACGAATTCGGTGAACGAAGCGGATGTGGTATTCATCTGCGTAGGTACGCCGTCGCTGCCGAGCGGCGAGGCAAATCTCGAATATGTGGAACAGGTTGCCCAAGATATCGCACTGGCGATGAACGATTACAAGATCGTCGTGACCAAGAGCACGGTTCCGGTCGGCACCAACGATAAAATCAAAAAAATCATCAGCCAGCTCAGCCCGCATGCTTTTGACGTCGTATCCATTCCGGAATTCCTGCGCGAAGGTTCGGCGGTGAAAGACACGTTGAATCCGGATCGCATCATCATCGGAACGGGCAGCGAACGGGCAGCGGCTACATTGACCGAGTTGCACCGACCTTTGACGAACGAGATCATGGTCACCGAAGTCCGCAGCGCGGAAATGATCAAGTACGCGTCGAATGCGTTCCTTGCCACTAAAATTTCGTTCATTAACGAGATTGCGAATATTTGCGAAAAAGTCGGAGCCGACGTGACGCATGTCGCGCAAGGCATGGGCTATGACAAGCGGATCGGCTCGTCGTTCCTGCAAGCAGGTATCGGATACGGCGGCTCGTGCTTCCCGAAAGACACGCACGCCTTGATCCAGATTGCAGGCAACGTGGACTACGAATTCAAGCTTCTGAAATCCGTGGTCGAAGTGAACAACGATCAACGCTTCAATATCATTGCCAAACTGAACCATTCGCTCGGCGATCTGCAAGGCAAAACGATCGGCATCTGGGGGCTTGCGTTCAAGCCGAATACGGATGACGTTCGCGAAGCGCCGGCGCTGGATATCATCAAAACGCTGCTGCAAGAAGGCGCGATCGTCAAAGCTTATGATCCGATTGCAACAGAGAATTTCCGTCGGTTCTTCCGTAACGAATCGGATGTGGAATGGTGCGATTCCGCTATGGATGCCGCGGCAAGCAGCGATGCGCTTTGCTTGTTGACGGATTGGGCGGAATTCAAAGAAATCGATCTCCAGCAATTGAACGGCGCAATGAAACAGCCGGTGTTGATTGATGGGCGCAACGTCTACTCCAGAGAACAATTGGCGGACACGACGTTCCAATACTACTCGATCGGACGGCCTGAGCTGGAAAGCCTGTCGCCTTTCCGCAATTCGGTAGCCTCGGATTGATCCGAAGTTACACGTTGATTCATGAAAACGAAGAGCGAAGCGATGCCGATTTGAACGGCTTTCGGCTTTCCGTCAGGAAAACGAGGGTAGAGAAAAGCGGCATTGCGTAGCGACTCATCGGCAGAAAGGAGGATCGGACGATGGCAAACAACAATCAAGCAAAATCTACGCAAGTTACGACGATTGAACAGGTACAGCGGATCTGGTGGCTGAATCCGACCGTCATTTTCGCAATCTTGATGACCGTGATCCTGATCGGGGCTTATTACATACCGGCAGACAGTTACGTTTCCTTCTACCGGGTCAACAAATTTATCGACTCGTCGAATATCATCTATTCCATTCTTCCGGTCTGCTGCTTTGTACTTGGCGGAGTGCTTGCCTTTCTGGCCGGAAGAGGAACGAAGCCGTCGCAAGCATTCAGCGAAGTGATGGAGAAAAAAGATTCCTTCATTAAAATGTGGATCGGCTTGCTATTCGGCTTTACCATGTTCGGTTACGCGATGTGGTTCCTGGTCATGCTGCGCGGCGGTTTCAGTATCGGACTGTTTATGAGCGTACTGAGCGGAGAGCCGGGAGCGATCTACGGAATCAAAGAAAGCTTCGATAACGTAGCAGGCATCACTTCGTTCACCAACTTCAGCATCCCGTTCGTGATCCTGACTAGTTACTACCTTTTTTATAACAAGAAAAAGATGTACATATGGATGCTTGCGCTCGTATTCGTCCTGACGATGCTGCGGGCGGTGTTTTTCCTGGAACGTTTGGCCATCATGGAATTCATCGTTCCGGCCGCCGTCGTATTCTTCTCGATGCGGGCCAAGCTCGGACGCAAAACGCCTTTCGTCGGATTATATCCGTTTATCGGTCTGGTCGCGCTTGTCGGATTCTTCGGAGTCAGCGAGTATTTCCGATCCTGGCTCAGCTATTACGTCAACTACTATCCTTCGTTTTGGGAATTCATCGTGACGCGTTTCTTCGGTTACTACGTGACGGCGATCAATACCGGCACATTGTACTTCCAGCATCTCGGATTCCATTGGCTGCCCTTCCCGAGTTCCACGGCAGAGTTCATCTGGAAATTCCCGGGCGTACCGGATACGGCTTACGAATCGATTTACGGCTTTGAACCGCAGTCCGTCATTAACAATACATTGGCGACGATGGGGAACCCGGAATTTAACAACCCGTCGGGACTGTTGCAGCCTTACAGCGACTACGGATTTAGCGGTGCACTGATCTTCTGGGTCATCGTCGGCTTTTTCACTGGAGTTCTGTATAACCACTTCAAAAAAGGCCACACATTCGGCATGATGATCTACCCGATCTGGCTGGTAGGCGTATTGGAAATTCCTCGCTACTTCTACTTTGGCAGCGGACGCTTTTTCCCATGCTGGATCATCATTCTCGCTTTTACCTTCATTCTGCATTACAACCGGAAGAAACTGACAAGCTGGCGTTTGAAAGGAGTGGGAGCAGGTGACTAAGACGCGCATTTACGTTAACGGACGATTCCTCAAGGCTTCCGTAACCGGTGTACAGCGTTATGCTTACGAGCTGCTGCGCACCATAGACCAATTGATCGGTCGGGATGACCCGGCCGTTCGCGGTTACGAATTTGTGGTACTGGCTCCGACCGGAGACATTCATGAGTTAGGTACCCGGCATATCGAAGTTCGTCAAGCGGGGCGCTTCAGCGGGCAATTGTGGGAGCAGATCTCGCTGCCGCTATTATCGAAAGACGGCTTCCTCGTCAACTTATGCAATGCGGCTCCGTTGTTCAAGCGCAAGCAAGCCGTCACGTTACATGATGCTGCCGTGTACTCGGTGCCGGATACGTATTCGTCCGCGTTCAAGATGTGGTACAAGTTGATGTTTCGAACACTCGGGCGCACTTCGCCGCTCATCCTGACTTGTTCGGAAAATTCGAAAGACGAATTGATTCGCCACTGCGGCATTCGCGAAGACAAGATCGTAGTTATCTACCATGGAAAAGAACATGTGCTTCAAAGTGGAAGTGCTCCCGATTACCCGGCGCAACAGGGGCTGGATCGTCCTTTCGTGCTCGCCGTAAGCAGTCGCAGTCCCAATAAAAATTTTCGTTCCATCGTTCGTGCAGCCGAGCTGATCGGAGATCAAGGGTTCGACTTCGTGATCGCTGGAGGGACAAACCCGAAGATTTTCAAATCCGAAGATACGGAGCTGAACGATAACGTTCGGCATGTCGGGTACGTCGAAGACGAAGAATTGCGGACCTTGTACGATCGCGCATCCTGCTTCGTATTCCCGTCCTTCTACGAAGGGTTCGGGTTCCCGCCGCTTGAAGCCATGGCATGCGGATGCCCGGTTGTCGTATCGGATACGGCGTCATTGCCGGAAGTATGCGGAGATGCCGTCTTGTACTGCGATCCGAACAGCCCCGAGGATATTGCCGGGAAAATCGCCAAAGTGATGCAAGATCCCGAACTGCAAAATCAAATGAAACAAAAAGGTCTTGCGCAAGCAAGTAAGTTTTCTTGGGAAAAATGCGCGTATGAGACGTTAGCCGAAGTGAAGCGGCATGCAATCGGACGTTATGCGGAGAAAGTTGTCCGCAACGAAAATCGTAAGGCGCAAGCTTGAGCCGAGAACGTAACGCGAGAAAAGGAGGAGAGTCGGTATGAATATTATGTTTGCGAGCCATACGTATATGGGAAGCCCGTTCGTCGTCGGCTCCCATCACTTATCCAGGGAAATGGAGAAGCTGGGGCACTCGGTTATTCACGTCAGTACCCCGCTAAGCCTGTTTCATCTTTTGAAGTGGAAAGATCGGGATATTCAGGCTCGATTCCGCATCTTGCAAGGGAATAAAGTCGATACGTCGGCCGTAGTCAACTCGGTTCCGATGTCACTGTTACCGTGGGAGATTGCCGGACCGATCTTCAAGCGGACGCAGAAAAATTGGATGTTGCCCGCAATAAAAAAGGTAATGCGCGAGCATGAGATGCCTTCAGTCGATTTGCTGCTGATCGACCAACCGCGCTTTGTCGGATTAGAGAAGTTGGTGTCGCCCAAAGTGACCATTTACCGACCGACTGATATTTATAGCAAAATGACCGGAGATGCTTCGATCGCCACAGCGGAACGAACGTTGATGTCGGTGGTCGACGGATTGGTATCCACTTCGGGACCTGTACTGTCCGAACTTCAGGAATACAACCCGGCCGTGCCGACGCTGCTGCTGGAAAACGGCGTCGAATACGAACACTTTTCCGCTCCGGCCGAAGAGCCTGATGATCTTAAACCGATTCCTTCTCCGCGCGCCGTCTACGTAGGAGCGTTGGACGAGCGGCTTGATTTGAAGGGGCTTAAGCTGTTGGCGAAGGAAAAGCCGAATGTCAGTCTCGTGATCATCGGTCCTGTAAATGACGAAACCAAGCGGGATTTCTCGGAGTTTGCCAATGTTTATTTTCTCGGGGCAAAAAAGTACGCGACCGTGCCTGCTTATCTCCAGCATTCGGACGTGGCGCTGCTGCCGCTCAGCAATCATGCCGCCAATGCGGGACGAAGTCCGATGAAGCTGTATGAATATGCCGCCGCCGGGTTGCCCGTTGTCGTGACGGAGACGCCGGAGTTGCTCAGACGCCAAGAACGCTTTCTCCATTTTTACCGGGATAGCGCGGAGCTGCCGAGCCAAGTGGAAGCTGCGCTGTCCGCAAAGCAGGATCGGCTGGCGATCCGCGAAATGGCGCGAAGCCATGCTTGGGAATCCAAAGTGAACACGCTGTTGGATTTTATTGATCAGTTACAGGTCAAGATCGGATAGACAATCTTAGATAGAGAATTGCAAACCTAAGGAGTGGCGATATGTCTTCATTAAAGAAGAAAGGGATCAAAGCGGCGAAGTGGTCGAGCATAGCCACGATCGTGACGATCGTGATCCAGCTGCTGCAGCTGGTCGCGTTATCCCGGATCTTGAGTCCGATCGACTACGGTCTGATGAGCATGACGATGGTCGTCGTCGCTGCGGCGGTCAACTTGACCGATGCGGGGATCTCGAACGCCATCATTCACCGCCAGGACGTAACCAAAAACCATCTTTCCAGTCTCTACATACTTAATCTCGTTACGGGAGCGTTTATCGGCGTCGTTATTTTCTTCTCGGCACCGCTCGTCGTCTGGTTCTACCAAGAACCGGAGCTGCTGAATCCGGTTCGCTGGATGGCGCTGCTATGTCTGCTTCCGGCTTTCGGTCAGCAATTCGAAGTTCTGTTCCGCAAAGAGCTGAAGTTCGATAATATCGCCAAAATCCAGATCATTTCCTACTTCGTCGGCTTCCTGCTCGCGGTCGGCGGAGCCATGGCAGGCTTCGGCGTCTACGCGCTGGTTCTGTCGAACCTGGGTAACGCCTTCGTCAAATCCTTTATGCTTTTGGCGCAAGGATGGAGAAAGTGGACCCCGACGCTGCATTTCGCCAAAAAGGATTTGAAAGGCTATCTGAGCTTCGGCGTATATCAGATGTCGTCCAACGTGATCCAGTCGCTGATGTCCAATATCGACTATATCCTGATCGGTCGTCTCTACAGCGCCCAGGTTCTGGGTTACTACTCGTTCGCGTTCCAGCTCTGCACCATGCCGGTATTGAAGCTGACGCCGCTGATCAATACAGTCAGCCTGCCGCTGTACGCGAAGATGCAAGACAACATGGAACGCTTGCGCAGCGGTTATATCAAAACGATCAGTCTTGTCAGTTATCTGAACGCTCCGATCTATCTCGGGCTGCTCGTTACCGCTCCGGTACTCGTGCCTTTCATTTTCGGAGCCAAATGGGAACCGAGCGTCATTTTGATCCAGGTGCTGTCGGTCGCCATGCTGATGCGTTCCTTGATCGTCCCGATCCAACCGCTGCTTCAAGCCAAAGGCCGGACCGACATGTACTTCCGCTATACGCTGATGGGCATGTGCATTCAGGTTCCGGGACTTGCGATCGGCACGTATGTCTGGGGCATCATGGGAACTTGCGTCGCTTACGTCGTGATCCAATTCTTGCTCATGATTATCCAATACCATTACGCTATGCGCCGGATGATCGGGCCTTGCTTGCGCGATTACCTGCGCAGCATGGCGCCGGGACTGTCTTACGGACTGATCATGGTCGCAGGCGTGCTGTTGATCAACTATTTGTCCGTTGCCGTGTTCTCTCAAGAAGCGAACTTCGTTATCCAAGTCGCTGTCGGAGCATTAATCTACTTTGCCGTTATTTTTCTTTTTAACAAAGAATTGTTTCAAAACGTCAAGAATAGGCTTATAAGTAAAACTAAGTTAGCTAAATGACGGTGATTGCGTTAACTAAGTTTACACATTCCGAGGAGGGCATCAATGATGACTAAAGTTAAAAAAGCAATTATCCCGGCGGCCGGCTTAGGAACAAGATTCCTGCCCGCAACGAAAGCCATGCCGAAAGAAATGCTTCCGATCGTAGACAAGCCGACTATTCAATATATTGTCGAAGAAGCCGTTTCCTCCGGCATCGAAGACATCATTATCGTAACGGGACGCAGCAAGCGGGCCATCGAAGACCACTTTGATAAAAACATCGAGCTTGAAGCGGACCTGGAAGAGAAGAACAAGGAAGAGCTGCTAAGTATCGTTCGCGAAGTAACCAACCTGGTCGAGATCCACTGCGTCCGGCAAAAAGAACCGCTCGGTCTCGGACATGCCATCTGGTGCGCACGCAAATTCATCAACGACGAGCCGTTCGCGGTATTGCTCGGCGACATGATCATCGACAGCGAAGTGCCTTGCCTGAAGCAAATGATGGATGAGCAGGCGCGTACCGGCGGCAATATGATCGCGGTCGAAGCCGTGCCTTGGAAAGACGTAAGCAGCTACGGCGTCATCAAAGGCGACAAGCTGACCGATAACCTGAACTTGATCACGGACCTCGTGGAAAAGCCGAAAACGGACGCGCCGTCCAACTTGGCGATGATCGGCCGTTATATCCTCGAACCGAGCATCATGGACATTTTGGAGCATCAGACAGCGGGCGTAGGCGGCGAGATTCAATTGACGGACGCGTTGAAAAAGCTGGCGGAACTGTCCAGAATGTACAGTTTCCGTTACGACGGAACCTTGTACGACGTAGGCAGCAAAATCGGTTATCTGAAGGCTAACGTTGATTTCGCGCTCAAACGCAGCGGCCTCGGCGACGAGCTTCGCGAATACCTGATCGCAAGCCTGGTCGATCCGGCCGCGGCTTCAGAAAAAAAGGATAATCTCAAAATCGTGTAACATAACGCGCATATCTTAAAAGACACCGATACGAATCGACAGAATGGAGGGGCAAGCATGAAATTGGTATTACTGTCCGGAGGCTCGGGCAAGCGGCTATGGCCATTGTCGAACGACGCCAGATCGAAGCAGTTTTTGAAAGTGTTGGAGAACGAGCGCGGCGAGATGGAGTCGATGGTCCAACGGGTTTGGGGACAAATCAAAGGTGCAGGCCTCGCCGATTCGGCGGTTATCGCAACGAGTAAAGTTCAAGTCGAAATTTTGCAGAATCAACTTGGCGGCGTGCCGATTATCGTGGAGCCGGAGCGTCGGGACACATTCCCGGCGATCGCTCTTGCGGCGTCGTATCTGTATTCCCAGGGAGTAGGCCTGGACGAGACGGTCTGCATCCTGCCTGTCGATCCGTATGTCGATGATCAATTCTTCGACCGGATTCGCGATTTGGAGGGGGCGCTGCACAATTCGGGAGCCAAAATGGCTTTGATGGGCGTCAACCCTACATACCCGTCTTCGAAATACGGATATATCGTGCCGGAATCGGATGAAAACAACAGCGATTACAAGAAGGTAGGACGATTTACCGAAAAACCTAGCGAAGATCGGGCCGAGCGGCTGATCGAGCAAGGCGCTTTGTGGAACTGCGGCGTGTTCGCCTTTAAGCTGAGCTATATGATGGATCATCTGCTCCGCGCGGGAATGCCGATGCAATACGAGGATCTGCTTGCCCGTTACGCGACGCTGGAGAAAATCAGCTTCGATTACGCGGTGGTGGAAAAAGAATCGCATATCGCCGTGATTCCTTACGACGGATACTGGAAAGATCTCGGTACCTGGAACACGCTCACCGAAAACATGGGCTTGCAGCATATCGGCAAAGGCGCGATCAGCGAAGATTCGCCCAATACGCATCTGATCAACGAATTGGATATTCCGGTTACGATTATCGGCGTTCCCAACGCGATCGTCGCGGTCAGCCCGGACGGGATTCTCGTATCCGACAAAGAAGCCAGTCCTCGGGTCAAGGACATGGTCGATCCCGGACAGCGTCCGATGTACGAAGAGCGTCGCTGGGGCTGGTATCGCGTGCTTGATTATTCCAAGTTCGGGGACGGCACCGAAGTGCTGACCAAACGCATCGGGCTCAAAGCCGGCAATAATCTGGGGTACCGCAAGCATCTTTATCGCGCAGATACGTGGACGATCATTAGCGGAAAAGGCATTTTGGTCAAAGAAGGCACGATTACGCCGGTTGCCGCAGGCGATGTGGTCACGATCGAGCCTGGAACGTACCACTGCCTTAAGGCGTTCCACGACATGGAATACATCGAGGTGCAAAAAGGCGAAGTCGTGCAAGAAGAAGACTTTGAGGAATTGTTCAGCAGTTGGAACGATATCGAACGCCACTGCGTGGTCAGCGGCGCGAAGGCGGCCGGAGCCGGCCGAAACGCTTTATGAAGCGCTGGGCGAAGATCGTGATTTCCGGCGTCGCCGTTCTGGCAATCGGCGTCGGAGCTTACGCGTACTCTATCTATCGCCCGGTTGTCGATACGATGGCATCCATTTATGAACCGCTGGAATCGGACGTGGCCGCAGGCTCCGCCGATCCGGCGGCTCAAGGCGGAAGCGTAACCGCTTCGGTTGGAAATGCCGGCGCGCAGCAGGCCGCACAGGAGCTTCCAGCCGATCTGAGCGAGACCAAGCCTTTCAATCTGCTGGTCCTCGGCGTCGACGAACGGGAGAATGACGTAGGCCGTTCCGACGCGATCATGATGCTGGCCGTCAATCCTCAGAAGCGTTCGGTCCTGATGTTCAACATTCCCCGCGATACGCGCACGGAGATTGTTGGCCGAGGCACGGTCGACAAAATCAATCACGCTTATGCTTTCGGCGGCGTGAACATGTCGGTAAATACGGTCGAGCAATTTCTGGACGTTCCGGTCGACTATTACGTGAAAGTCAACATGGAAGGCTTGGAGCGGATCATCGATATTTTGGGCGGCGTAACCGTGGACAACCCGTTCGAGTTCGATTTTGAAGGAACCGATTACAAAAAAGGCCTGATCGACATGAACGGACATGAAGCACTGATGTACTCCCGCATGCGTTACGACGATCCCAAAGGCGATATCGGCCGCAATGACCGTCAACAGCTGGTATTGTCCGCCCTGATCGAAAAAGGAAAAAATATCTCGAATTTGACCAAAGTCAACGCGTTGTTGGACGCGGTCAAAGATAACGTCAAAACGAATCTGACCAAGGACGATATGATGGACATTGTAACCAAATATCGGACGGAAATCGATTCGGTCGAGAAGGACGAAGTACAAGGCAGCGGCAAAAAGATCGACGGAATCTACTATTATATCGTGGACGATGCGGAGAAGACTCGTATTCGTGCCGAGCTGACAAATCAGCTTCAAAACGGTGACTCTTAAGGAAACGGAGGAGCAGGCGGCAATGGCAGTTAATCTTTTTTTCATCCCCCATCAAGATGACGAAGCGCTGACGTTCGGAGCGGGCATTCGCAATCATCTGAACGTCGGCGACGAGTGTCATGTAATTTTGTACACGGACGGTTCGTCTTCCAACGTCGTTCGACAATTGAACGGTCAGACCAAAAGCAATATGCACCGCAAGCTGCTGGACCCGAAGCGGGAAGGCTATACGCCATTGGATCGCACAGATCTGGTCCGTTACCGCAACGATGAATTTCTGCGTTCCTGCATAGCCTTGGGACTCCCCGTGGAACATGTGCATTTCGTCCAAGAATTACAGGACGGTACGACGACGGTCGAAGATTGCGAAGAACTGATTCGCGAATTTACGGACCGTTATCACGGTGCCCGAGTGAAGACGTTCACGGATTTGGGCGATAATCATCGGGACCATGCCAACATGGGCGCGGCGGCGCGAAATTTGTATCGACAGGAAAAGATCGCGGATCTGCGGCTTTACGTGGAGCCTTATAATCTGCGTCAAGCCAAAAAAGCGAATCGGGCAGTTCGGGTATTGAAAGAAAAGCCGGAAACCCATCGCGAATCCGTAGTCGCTTCCTTAAGCGAATATAAAAAATGGAACCCGGCACTTGAGCAATTCGCGATCGGCTATCATTCGGTTCGAAAAGAAATCGATGCGGCGATCGCGAATCCGGTGTCTTATTATCATAAGCCTTACTGATTGTTTTGCCCGTTGGACAAAAATCGGATAAAGGAGCTGCGACTGAATGAGCAAAATTTTGATTGTAGGCGGACAGATGGAAAATAAGGGTGCACAGGCGATGACTTTCACGGTGATCAACGAGATCAAGAAGCGTTATCCCGACAAAGAAATCCTGGTGAACTGTATCGATCCGGATCGGGGATACGCATTCGACATCATCAAGATCGGCAAAAAGCTTAAAATCGAAATGTTGGGTGGGGTATTCGGCACATTGGGCAAGCTGATTCCGAATGCCGAGCATGTCAACGTGACCCGCGGGGACATGGAGCGAATCATGAAGGATACGGACATGATGATCGACATCAGCGGCTTTGCTTTATCTTCCCAATTTACGATTCGTCACTCCGTGAACTATCTGGTCAATATTATGTTGGCCAAGCGTTATAAAGTACCTATGGTGCTCATGCCGCAATCGTTCGGACCTTTTGAATACGAAAGCAAGTATAAGTCGGTTATTATGGCGCTGATTAAAAAGTACATCACTTATCCGACCTACATATATGCGCGCGAGGATGAAGGGATGCAGTTTTTAAGCCGCTTCACGACCCGCAACCTGAAACGTTCGATGGATTTGGTGCTTCAAGGCAGCAGTGCATACGATCTGAATGTGCTGTTCAAACCGGGTGCTTACCAGCCGAATGAACGCGTCGACATCCAACCCAATTCGGTAGGGATCGTGCCCAACGTCAAAACGATGAAATACGGCTCCCGCGAGGACCTGCTTCAGGCTTATCGCAAAATGACCGACCACCTGCTGAAATCCGGCAAAAATGTGGTTCTGCTGCGTCATTCGACGGAAGACTTGGAGATTTGCAAAGGCATCAAGCAATATTATCCTAATGATGAGCGGGTTGTGCTGCTGGAAGATGAATATGATTGCATCGAGATCCATCATATTCTGGAACAATTCGAATTCATTATCGCGTCGCGCTACCATTCCATCATTCATGCGTACAAGGACGGCATTCCGGTCTTGGCACTTGGATGGGCAACCAAATATCAGGAACTGCTCGGACGATTCGGACAAAAAGAGTATATGTTCGATGTTCGCGACCTTGCGCATGTGGAGAGGGAAATCGAACGCAAGATTGACCTGATGATTGCTCGCCGCGAAGATGAATCGAAGAAGATCAAAGAAGTCACCGCAGAGATTCAGAGTCAAACGATCTTCAATGAAGTATTCGGCGAACTTCCCGTGACGGAACGAGCAAAGACGGAGATATCCGCGGAGCTTGAAGACGTCGAGAACGCAACGCTGCAAATCGGTTAGGGTAGCGCTGCGGGGCTGTGTGAAGAAACCTTTATTGAGCAGGCCGCAAGGTCTCCGGTAAAGGTTTTTTTGCGGTGAGCAGACATAGGCAAAGTTCAGGTTTTGTGCTACCCTTACGGAATATATGGAGAAGATCAAGCGGAAGGGAAGAATGCGCGTATGCAACAATTGTTTATTGGCGACATCTCGCTCAGCGACGGAACGATCGAATCGGTGCTGCTGCTTGAATCCGCTGCGAGAGTCGAGTTTCGGATGTGGGACGGCGGCAAAGCAATTTTTCGTTTCAAAGGCGTAATCGGCGTTCGGGACCGCAATGCAGCCGGGCAGGAAGTGGAATCGTTGGAGACGGAGGATGTGCTGCCGATTCGGAGTGTTCCAACCGACCCGTTTATAGCCGAGCTGTTGGAAGAACGGCCCGAAGGTCGAGCGGAAGGCGTAACGCGTTACGCTTTTATCGGTTCGTGGACGATGCGTCCGATCCTTGAAGTTTACGCGGAGGAAGTTGAAGCGGAACGTGCATACGCTCTTTAAAAAAGGGTTGGGAACCCATGGTTTTCACGCTTGAGATTTTGCTTCTCGGAACGGTTTAGGATGAAAAAAATGTGTTTATTTACCGCATGTGGACAAATTGCGCACTCGGCGCCGGATCGAAGCTGCTCCTGCCGCGTTCGTGCAAAAAATTCTCATTCTTTCAATCGAAGGAGCTGAAGCGTATGTCGATCGACCGTTTTATTTGGACCAAGTTAAGCCGCGCAGACAACGAAAAAACGAAAAAAAATCTGGCCAAGCTGTTGGCGATTCGGATTCGCAAAGCCGAGAAAGCCGAGCGGTTGACATCGTGACCCGAGCGTAATTGTCTGAAGACGTACAAAGGAGGTTCCTCTCGGAACCTCCTATTCGGCCTTTGTGCCGGCCGCGGCTTTTTCGCAATCTTCGTCGGAGAAGTGCAGGACTTCTTCTTCGGATTCCGAATGCTGCGGTTCGTTGATCCACTCGTCCGACCAGCCTTGAATGCAGGCGATCGTCGACTGGAGAGCGTGTCCTTTTTCGGTCAATTCGTATTCGATCCGGACCGGCGTCTCGGCATACACGTGGCGTACGACGATGCCTTCTTTCTCCAAATCTTTCAAGCGTTCCGACAACAGTCGTCCGCTAACCGGGAAAGCCGATTGAATGTTACAAAAACGCTGCGGTCCCGACAGCAAACGATAGATGATCAGACCGTTCCAGCGTTGCGACAGAATCTGCATGCCCCGTTCGAATCGAGGACAAAGCGTTGAGTTCTTCATGGGTTCACCTCCAAACTTTCCAAAGGAAAGTCACTGCCTGTAAGTTTCCTTGATCGCCTTGATTATATCACGAATTGCAGATGGAATGCGGATTTCCGTCATTATTTTCCGTCGGATCGTGAAATTAAGGAAGAACCTTTCTTTTTGCGCAGTAGCTCTTTATAAAAAAAGCGAATCTGACGAAAATAAATAGTGAGCAGCTACTACATCAACGGCGATCCTGCCAGAGGGAAGAAGGGAACTACATGAATATTTTGGAAGCGCTCGTACTCAGCATCCCGTATTTAAAAAAAATCACCAACGAAGACTTTATGATCGGCATTACGGATACGCAAAAATTCCTTTATTACGCGCCGTCCTCCGATCTTGATTTCGGCTTGTCCGTCGGTTCGCCGATTCCGCCGGATGACGCCAATTTGAAAAAAGCGCTTGCTGGACACTTATCCAGCACCCGCATTCCGGCTTCGGCCTACGGTGCCGAGCTTGAAGCAAAAGGCATCCCCGTCTTTAATGAAGAAGGAAAGGTTATTGGTGCATTGGCCGTTGCTTATACACGGAAGAACGAAGACTTCTTGCATGGATTCGGCGATCGGATGGAATCGGTTAGCCGGTCGTTAACGGATTTCGTCGCTTCGATTGCAGCGCAATCCCAGCAGCTGGCCGCCGCAACGACCGAAATCCGGGAAAATTCGGGTCGGGCCGTAAGCGATGCGCGCGAGGTGAACAAAGTCACTTCGTTCATTCGCGAAATTTCCGAACAAACAAATATGTTGGGACTGAACGCTGCGATCGAGGCCGCGCGCGTCGGTGAGTTGGGTGCGGGATTCCAGGTGGTGGCGAGTGAAGTGCGCAAGCTGTCCGTGGATACGAAACAGGCTACTCAGAGCATTGAACAGGCGCTCAACAACGTACAAGAAAGTATTGTACGAATGCAGCAGGAAATCACGTCGATCTCCGACGCGTCCAACGAACAGGCGCATTTGCTTGGCGAATTCAGCAGCCTGACGGACCAACTTAATCATCTGAATATTGAATTTTCCGAATTCACGCGAAAAATGTTGGATGAACGCGGTCGCATGAATTAACAAAAAGCAATCAGCACTGCGTGCGGCGAGGAAGCAGTGCCGCATGATGATCATACAATAAGCCGGTAAAACATGAAAAAAGACATTCCGCAAACCGGAATGTCTTTTTATGTACCGCTGCTGATGCCGCGCCACTCTTATTAGTAGAGGGACAGAGCGAGCGTGTCGCTTTCGCGGTACGAATGCAGAATGGCTTCGGAGCCGACAATTTCAATACTAATCAGGGAACCGATACAATTTTTCAAGGCACGTTTACCGTTGCTTAACTTATTATCTAATGCGCTGGTCAGCAGTCTGAGCATTTTCTGAGCGGGTTGAGTATTCTCGGCGTCAATGTAAACGGGAACCAGTTTTTCTTGAACCGTAATCGTCGTCGTTTTCATTACAATCACCTCGTCATGTTCTTTATCCTTGTTTGTATTATAAACTCGCTTCCTTAAAAACAAATTAAAAAAGGCTTAAATTTCTTCGTAAATATTACTATTTTCTCGGTTTTTTTTGAAAAACTCTCGATTCCTCCTTAATAGTTAGCCTATCGGCAGCGATCGCCGCTTGATTTTAATAGTTTTTACCCTGCCTTGCCTATTTATGAAAACCTTTTTGCGTGAATAATTAATCAATTTTCAAAAAAGGATTGAAAAAGCGGAAAATGATTGAATGCAAGAACTTTTCGGGTAATGAATACCTGGATTGGAGCAGCCGTCTAACTGCCTCCAAAAAGGTATTTACTTTCTGAAAACGAAGGAGTGGATCGCCATGACGGCACCGCGTTTTGAAGGCAGAACCGTGATTGTGACAGGAGCAGGTTCAGGAATAGGACTGGCAGCGGCCGTGAAATTCGCGCAGGAAGGCGCGAATGTCGCGTTATTCGAGCTTGACCCGCTTCGCGCGGAATCGGCGCGCGCAGAATTGGAAAGTATCCGGGGCGGCTCGGGCTTTGTCCAAATCGTAGATGTCTCCGACCCGGACGGCATGGAAGCGGCTTACCGGAATGTGAACGAGCATTTCGGAGGATTGGATGCCGTATTTGCGAATGCCGGAATCAACGGAGCAAAAGGTCCTATTGAGCATATGGAACTCGATGAGTTTAAAAAGACCATAGACGTGAATCTGGGCGGCATGTTTTTATCCGTGAAATACGCCATTCCTTATATGAAGAAACGCGGCGGGGGAAGCATCGTGATTACCAGCTCCGTAAACGGCAACGGAAGGTACTCCAGCGTCGGCATGTCTCCTTACAGCACATCCAAAGCCGGACAAGTCGCTTTCGCCAAAATGGCGGCATTGGAACTGGCTCGCTATCGGATTCGCGTCAATGCCATCTGTCCCGGCGCGATCTCGACGAACATCGACGAGACGACCGAAGAAGACGCCCGCATGGACGAGATCGCGATCCCGCTCGAATTTCCCCGGGGCGGCGATCATCCGCTCGCCGGACGTCACGGATTGCCGGAAGAGGTGGCCGACTTGGCGGTATTCCTCGCTTCTTCGGAGTCGCGCCATGTGACGGGGACTTCGATCACGGTGGACGGCGGGGAGTCTTTGTTGTTCTGAGGACGCTCGCCCGATTCCGCCCCTTCGCTCGGGTTGTTTCCCTTGCGGGAAGCCAAAAGTCGCTCAGGTGCGGAATCGGGCTCGCTGGGTCAGAGCATGGCGTGTAGGTAGGGCGCCCGGCCCTTTTGCATAGGCCGGGCTAGGGCGTGTCTTCAAACCTGCCAACGTGCATCTTTTACCGCCTTTTCGCGCTGCCCCGGATTCGTACCTAAAGCGTGTACGATTCCGGCAACGCAGCGTCACTTTCCCTTGACGTGCCCCGGCACGCCTTCAGAAAAGTTCCTTATTCAGCACGAAAATTCGGCAAAATCTTCTTCCGTCGAGGTTTGAAGACACGCCCTAGGTAGCTGCTTTGCAGGCTGCGGGAAAGCGGATTAGTGAGCTTTTTTATGCCGGAAGACTATGTAGCGGTTTAAGTCGCTTGTTAGTTCTTATCTTAAACGAGCAAACCCAATGCTGGTCGAGCAAGCCTTTTTAATAACTTTAAGCAGACGGCGGAGGGAGAAGTTCGGTGAAAGACGCCTTTGAACGAAGAAAGCTGAAAGCTTTCTTCGTGAGACAGCATCTTGAACGAATTTCTCTCTCCGCCTTCAAGCTTCTCCCAACGAATAGGAATTGCTTGGAATTTGAGCCCCGCCAAAGGATAGCCAAGGCAGGGCTTTTTGTCACGGAAAAGAGAGCCTGCTGCCCAAGGCAAAAAGAATCAGGTATAATGGAACGACAAAAGTCGATGGGATCGGGAGGGATTCGGATGGGTTGGTTATCGTGGTTGGCGGAGCAGAAGATCGACGAAGCGGCGCGCAACGGGGAGTTTGACGACTTGCCGGGAAACGGGAAACCGATTGAATTGGAAGATATGTCAGGAGTGCCTGAAGAACTTCGGGTTCCTTATCGGATTTTGAAAAATGCGGGGATGTTGCCGCAGGAGATTGTGTTGCGAAAAGAATGTTTGGAGTTGGAGGATTTGCTTGCGGCTTGCCGCTCGGATGAAGATCGTGAGGAAATTGGACGTCGATTGAATACGCAAAGGCTCAAACTTCGGATGGTTGAAGAAGAACGAGGCTGGAGCGGAGGCGCGTATTCGGAATATGCGGACAAGATCAAGGATCGGTTAGGCGGCGATTAATGCAGAAATCCAGTTATTTGATTTTTGCTCAAGCTTAAGTTTGAAATACCTGCAAATCTCCATTTATTTTTGAAAAAGCGTCTGAATTTTGGCTTACGCTTGCTCATTTAAATGGATAAATGCAGGTATTTCGGTGAATATGGAACATATCGAGTCGGATAAATGGATATTTGCAGTTATTTGTTCTTGCAAACCTTATAAATCAGGCACGTCCACGACGACGGGTTCTCGCGGAATCAAAGACAGATCGAAAGAGCTCACCAGCTCCGCGGCCGCTACCGCTTCCGGACGGTCGATTAATCCGCTCGCATGAGCCAGCCAGCCGACAAGCTGTTCAGGCGAAGTGCCGCGTTCGCGGAAGGACGAGATCGCGATGCCGCCGTGACGTTTGGCCAAGCGTTTGCCGTCCGATCCGTTCAATAGAGGGACATGCAGGAAATTCGGCGTTTCGAGTCCCAAAGCTTCATACAACAGGATTTGTCTCGGCGTCGAATCCAATAAGTCGTATCCGCGCAGGACGTCAGTGATCTTCATGTCCGCGTCGTCCATCACGACCGACAACTGGTACGAATGCAGGCCGTCGGCACGACGAACGACGAAGTCGCCTCCGCTGCCCGGCGCGAAGGATCGGGTTCCGGCGATGCCATCTTCAAAACGAACTTCACGACCTTCAGGCAGGGCGAAGCGGAGCGAAGGATCTTTATGCAGCGCTTTTTCGGCACGCTGCGCGGCCGTCAGATGCCGGCATGTTCCTGCGTAGGCAGGACCTTCGGAGGTCAATCCGTGGGGAGCGCTGGCAGCGGACAGAATGTCTGCACGACTGCAAAAGCAGGGATATAGTGCGCCTGCCGCTTCCAACTTCAGCAAGCCTGCTTCGTATCGTTCCAAACGCTCGCTTTGCGTATAGGGCGCGCAGGGACCGCCGACGTCGGGGCCTTCGTCCCAGTCCAGACCGAGCCAGCGCAGATCGAGCAGCGCGAGTTCGGCCCATTTTTCACGGGAACGCTCGGTGTCGATATCTTCCATGCGGAGTATGAATTCGCCGTTTAACGAACGCATATGGAGCCAGGAAATCAGTGCGGTGCGGGCATTGCCCAAATGCATTTTGCCGGACGGCGTAGGCGCAAAACGTCCGCGTCTCATTATCGTTCACTTCCTTGTTGGGGCGTGCACGCAAACCGGTACCTTGCGTTGCTTCAAGGTTTGCATGCAGGCCTTAGTATCGATCAGTAACAAAAGCGTCGCATGAATTCGAATGAATCGGATCAGACATACAGGCGAGCTTGACATGATCCATTATACGACACATTTTCTGTAGGCTGAAATTGCATGTTCGAATCAGTCTACTTATAAGGAAAGGGAACTGCCCAACATGAAAGAAGATCAAGTCCGAAACGCGAAAAAAGAAAGCGATTCCGGCGAAAGGTTCTCCGAAGCTCCTTTTTCCAAAAATAACGCGATAACGTTTCCCGTCGACTCCGCCCTGCCTGAGCTGAAACGAAGCCTTGCCGCAAATCGTCCCGCGATCCTGATTGCTCAGCCGGGAGCCGGCAAAACGACACGGGTCCCTCCTGCGCTGCTGCATGAACCTTGGCTGGAAGGGCGCAAGATTCTGATGCTGGAACCCCGGCGGCTTGCGGCGGTATCGGCAGCCGATTACATCGCGGAATCGCTCGGCGGGAAAACGGGAGAAATAGTCGGTTACCGGATTGCTTTGGATAGCAAATCCAGCTCTCGAACAAGGATCGAAGTTGTGACTGAAGGCATATTAACACGGATGCTGCAATCCGATCCTTCCCTGGAAGAAGTAGGTCTGGTCATTTTCGACGAGTTCCATGAGCGCAATCTGCAGGCGGATCTGGGATTGGCTCTTGCCTTGCAAAGCCGCGCCGTGCTGCGGGAAGATCTGCGTATTCTCGTGATGTCGGCGACGATCGATCCCGAGCCGTTGTCCGGCGTATTGGGCGGGGCGGACGTGATCCGCAGCGAAGGCAGAGTCTATCCGGTCGAGACGGCGCATCTCGGCGCTGCGCGGGAACTTCCGTTGGAACGCAAGGTGGCGCAGGCCGTGCGCCGGGCTTGGGAAGAGACGGAGGGAGGAATTCTCGTATTCCTGCCGGGGGTGCGCGAGATTTCGCGCGCGCGGGAAGAGCTGGTCCGCGGCGGAGGACTGACGGGCGCGGAGATTTTGGCCCTGCACGGCGGGCTGGGGCGCGAAGAACAGCGTCGCGCCGTTCGGGCTTCCGCGGACGGGAAGCGGAAGATCGTGCTCTCGACCACGCTGGCCGAGTCCAGCATTACGGTCGAGGGGGTGACGGCCGTCGTCGATAGCGGCCTGATGCGGACGCAGGTGTTTTCTCCGCGCACAGGCATGTCGCGGTTGGTCACGTTGACCGAATCGCTGGAGTCGGCGGATCAGAGGAGAGGGCGCGCGGGGCGGACTGCGCCGGGTATGTGTTATCGGTTGTGGAGCCGCGAAGAAGAGTCGGGCATGCCGACTTCCCGGATTCCCGAGATCCTGCAAAGCGATCTCGCGCCGCTTGCGCTCGAACTGGCAGCATGGGGCGTTCGCGATCCGAAGGAACTGGATTGGGTCGACGCGCCGCCGGAAGCCGGCTATGCGGAGGCGCAGACGCTGCTTCGGCGGCTGCATGCACTGGGCGAAGAAAATCATATTACGGAAGAAGGCCGGGCGATGAGCGACCTCGGCGTGCATCCTCGATTGGCCCGGATGATCCGGCGTGCTGCCGGTCTCGATATTGGCTTGCAGGGCCTTGCCTGCGATCTGGCGGCGCTGCTTCAGGAACAAGCTTCTTCTGCTGCGCCCGCCGGCGGAACGGTGACGGACACCGTGTCCTTGCTGCCGCGTTTGGAGGCTCTGCTTGCCGCCTCCGGTAAACGGAATTCAGGCACGCCGCGGACGCCGGAAGACCGGGCGGCGGAGCGTGCTGCCAGGCTGCGCCGAATTGCCGGCGTGACGGAAAGTTCGGATGGCGATCTCCATCGGGCAGGGTTGCTGCTTGCTTACGCTTTCCCCGATCGGATCGGGCGTCTTAGAGGAGGAGGACGATTCTTGCTTAGCGGCGGACGCGGCGTGTATATGCCCGAGCGGGAACTGCTGTCGAGGGAAGAATACGTGGTCGCCGCCGATATTGACGATCAGGGAAGCGAGGGACGAATATGGCTTGCGGCTCCGATCGAAGCGGACGATTTGAACCTTTTTGCTGCTGAAGAAGGGATCGAAGAAACATGCGTAGAGTGGGATTCGGACCGATCCGCCGTATCCGCGCTGCGGATCCGACGGATCGGTGCTGTCATTTTACAGTCGGCGCAAGCTTCTTCGCCCGATCCGGAAGCTGTCGGAGCCGCTTTGCTGGAAGGAATTCGGGCTGCTGACGGCCGGATTCTTCCATGGGGCAAGGAGGCGAGGGAACTGCAAAACCGCATGATGTTCATGCATCTGGCAGACTCGGAATTCCCCGCCGCCGACGATGTGACGTTGTTGGCAGAACTGGAAGAGTGGCTGCTTCCTTACGCATCGGGCATTCGCAATGAAGCGCAGCTCAAAAGGCTTAACCTCCCGCAACTGCTGGAACAGCGTTTAACCTGGGAGCAGCGACGGACGCTGGACGCGGAAGCTCCAACCCGTCTAAGCGTGCCCAGCGGTTCGCGTATTGCCGTTGATTACAGCGACCCCGAACGTCCTTTCATGGCGGTAAAGCTTCAAGAAATGTTCGGCCAAACCGAGACGCCCCGCATCGGACGCGGACGTGTGCCGATCACGTTACAATTGCTTTCTCCAGCCCGTCGTCCGGTACAAATCACGTCGGACTTGGCTAATTTTTGGAAAGAAACCTATTTCGAAGTAAAAAAGGATCTGAAGGGCCGTTACCCGAAACATTACTGGCCGGATGACCCGAACGGAGCCGAAGCGACAAGGCATGTCCGTCCCCGCAACTAAAGCGATTTTGCGCGGGAAAAGTCGGTTTTCCGCATAAAAGAATCGCTCGCCTCAATAGACCTGCATCCCTGGCGCGCCGATAACTCCGCGTTTCGCCTGCCCTGCATCGGGTAATAAAGAAACGAACACGAATCCCAAGTCAGTTGGGAACAACGATGAAGGAGGAGTTTAACATGGCGAAAAAAATTGTAGGGGTATTCGAAAACGAGCGGGAAGCTTCGCTGGCGATTCAGAACCTTCAGGAGCGAGGGTTTACTTCAGACGAAATTTCGGTAGTGGCAAAAGATCGCAACGACTTAAGAGCGATAGATGAAGAGACAGGCACAAAGGCTCCGGAAGGCTTGGCCGCAGGAGCAGCGACAGGCGGCGTGCTCGGCGGCGTAACGGGTCTGTTGGCCGGAGTCGGCGCGCTGGCAATTCCGGGGATCGGGCCGATTCTGGCAGCCGGGCCTCTGGCAGCGGCAATTGCGGGCATGGCGGTAGGAGCCGGAGCAGGCGGTTTGGTCGGCGGTCTGGTAGGACTGGGCATTCCGGAGAACGAAGCGGAAGAATATCAGGAGTATCTGAATCAAGGGAATATTTTGGTTCTGGTCGATGAAGACAACCGCAGCCGCGACGTATACAACTCGTTCCGCGACAACCGTTCGGTAAACGCCAATCGTTACCATTTGACGGAAGAAGGATATGGCAACGAGATGCATACGGGCGGTTCGGTGAATCCGGAAACGAACATGGAAGCCGAGCAGGTAGGGATTTCAAATCGAAATTCGGCAGATTCGATCAGCGAAGCAGAACGCCGTCGGGCGATTGACGATCCGTCGGATACGCTGCCACCGCGCGGGGATCGAGGCATTTAAAAAGAATAACGCGAGAGGGTCTGCTGCGCATCGGCAGCGATAAGCATGATCCTACATCAGAGTTTCATTCAAAAGGCGCCTTCGGGCGTCTTTTTTTGGTTGGCACGGCCGTTCGAATCGAAGATCGCGTGAATCAAGGCCTGTCTTCATTTATAATAGAGCAACAATAAAGCACAGAAAGAAGGGAAATGTAGATGGCTTCATCGTCGGAGAGAAAGCTTCGCAAACCCGATATATCGACTCTGTTCCATGCGCCGACCGGCGGCGAGGGATTACGCTGGCTTGAACAGGGAGATAAACGGCAGCGGGGATTGGCAGCTTAATGGAGCAGCTTGCCTTGTACCGTCCTTCGATAGCGGGTACGTTTCCGATCGGGATCGATATTCCGGGCAGCGATCTGGACGTGTTATGCGAAGTTCATAACCATGAGGAATTTTTGCGGATATGCGCAAGCCGATATGGGCATTTGGACGGATTTGAAGCCGATCGGCGCAGCGCGGAGGGGGAAGAACGCTCGGTTGTGCGATTTTTATGGGAACAGATCCCGATCGAGTTGTTCGGACAGGGACGACCTCCCGCTTTGCAGAACGGATGTCGGCATATGATTGTAGAGCGTCGGCTGTTGGCGTTGGACGAACCTTCGGTAGCGGAGTCTATTCGTACTCTTAAGCAGGCAGGATTGAAGACGGAACCTGCGTTTGCCTCTTTTTACAAGTTGCCCGGCAATCCTTACGAGGTCATGTATCGACTGGCTGAAGCTGATGAGCAAGAGCTTCGCCGGATTGTTTTAAAGCGTCAAATTAACTAATTATTTTATCAAGTGAAAAATTCACAATAGTAAACATGAGCTTATCGCTTCTTACCAACATATGCATTGGTCTTTGCTCTCCCTCTGAAAAAAGGAGAAAAGCGCCGCTTCGCTCTTTTTCACAAAAAAACCGGGTCAAAAGATGTGAAAACGCAAAAATTCAGTTATAATGAAAGGGAACAAACGTTCACCCGAAAAGGAGGAGGAAAGCATGGCCTTCATGATCGCCCAACGGGCATTTATCAAACTGTACCTCATCACCATGGTTGAGCAGCAACGCGGATACGGATACCAGATGCTCGAAGAGATGAAGGAGAACTTCAAGCCCTTCGGGTACGTGCCTCCACAGAGCGAAATTTACCGTGCGCTGCACGAGCTGGTGCACGAAGGCGTCTTTTACCGGACCAAGCAGCTCAAAGGCAACGATCCCCGCGTCGATTTCCAGGAAATCGTGCTGTATCATTTTACGGAAGACGGACCGGAGAAAGCTAATTTATACAAAAAACAGGTCAAAACCGATCTGGATCGCTGCTTGGGAATGTTGAACAAAGCGGCTGAAGATAATTACGGAGTTTGATTCGCTCAAAAGATACGCGCCGAACAGGCTTAATGCGTATCTTTTTTTACGGGGAAAGAAAGGCGATTGGCAGAGCAATAAGAAAGCGTTATCATGATAATGGATAGGTTATTTAAAGGAGGGAACGATATGGTTCGAACGCTGCGATGGGGAATTGTCGGAACGGCGGCGATCGCGGAAAGTGCTTTTATACCGGCGGTGCAGGAGTCCGAGCGAGGAATCGTGCGAGCCATAGCCAGCCGAAATGCGGACAAAGCCAAGCAGATGGCAGAGCGTGCGGGCGTGGAGCGGCATTACGGCAGTTACGAAGAATTATTGGACGACCCGGAGATCGACGCCGTTTATATTCCGCTGCCGAACCATTTACATAAGGAATGGACCATTCGGGCAGCGCGGGTGGGCAAGCATGTCTTATGCGAAAAACCGGCGGCTTTGGATGCGCAAGAGACGATGGAGATGCTGGCGGCGTGCGAAGAGCATCATGTCGTATTTTCGGAAGCATTCATGTATCGATACGGAGAAAAGCATCGTCGGGTACGCGAAATCATCGCGTCCGGCGAGATCGGGGACATTCGCTCGATGCGGGGCGTGTTCAACTATTGTACGCCTGATGATACGGGGAATGTGCGTTTTAATCGGGCGATGGGCGGCGGTTCGATTTACGATATCGGCGTGTACCCGATCTCTGCCGCGCGAATGATCATGGGAAGCGAGCCGTTATGGGCATCCGCGCACGCTTTTTTCTCGCCGGAGCATGATGACGTGGATATGTCCGCTTCGGGCCTGCTTGCCTTTTCCGGAGGCGTGGCGTTGTCGTTCGAGTGCGGGATGTGGGCGTATAATCGCTCCTACTTCGAGGTAACGGGGACAAAAGGACGCATCGAACTTCCGCATATGTTCGGCTGGCGGGAGAATCCGCAGATTATCGTCGATACGGATCGGCATAAGCGCGAGGAAAAGCTGCATTGCGTCAACCATTATATTTTGCAGTCGGATGCGTTCGCGCGTGCCGTCTTCGGCGAAGAGCCGCTTCCGTTTCCCGCGTCGGATGCTTTGCGTGACATGCGGGCGGTGGATGCTTGTCTTCGTTCCGCGCGGGAAGGCGTCAAGGTTGAGATCGGGCAGGATTAAAAACATCAGGCAACGAGAAGAAAACGTTCTGTCATACGGCAGAGCGTTTTTTTGTATATCATCGTCAAAAAAAATTTAACGATACCTCTTGAAAAAATATTCGTTATCGTTAAAATAAGATTAACATTAAAAATATTTTAACGTTAATAAAAATTTAAGGAGGTATAATGATGCAAGATACGCAAACGGCAACGGCAAAAACCTCAAGCACCGCGACTACGCAGCAGCGCAAGCAACCGGAAGGAATTCGATCGCTCTGGACCAGCCTTTCGTTTCGCCGACTGTTGATTTCCCGGGTCCTGTCCAACTTCGGGGATTCGGTCGACGTGATCGCTTACAGTTGGCTGGTTTACTTGCTTACCGGGTCCAAACTATTGATGGGAACATTGTTTGCCGCGGGAACGCTGCCGACGATCGTATTGGGGATTTTTGCGGGCGTGTTGGTGGATCGGTGGTCGAACAAAAAAACGGCGATCGTCAGCGCGTTAATCCGAGGCGGAATCGTGACGGGGACGGCGCTGCTTTATGTGACGGGAACGATTCAAATATGGCATCTGTTCGCATTATCGATGCTGCTTTCTTCGGTCGCCGCTTTTTCCAATCCGGCCATGATGTCTTGGCTGCCCCGATTGTTATCCAAAGAACAGATCATGCCGGGGAACTCGCTTATGGCTTCCGCGGCGCAAACGGCCAGGCTGGGCGGGTTCGCGCTGTCCGGCGCATTGATCGCATGGGCCGGACTCGGAGGAGCGTTCGCGCTGAATGCGTTGATGCTATTGCTATCCGCGCTAACGTTGCTTCGTATTCCGGCGATGCAGCCAGTCAAAAAGGAAACGGATAGCGCCAGCGTATCGGTATCCGCATTCGGACAGGAATTGCGATCGGGACTGGTTTATCTGTCTCGTCAAAAAATACTGCTGATCATTATCGGGCTGGCGGCGTTCCTGAACTTTGCCGTCTCGCCGATCGAAGCTTTGGAAGCGGCTTACGTCGGGGAGCTGCTTAAGCAGGGACCCGGCGCTCTCAGCGCGCTCAGCATCGGAATGGCAGCAGGCATGATCGTTGGCGGATTGCTGCTTGGACAGGTCGGATCTCGTGTACGAAAAGGGACGCTGATGGTGTTTGGATTTGTGTTGATGGGGATCTCGATCGGATTGATGGTACTGCCGCCTGTCGTTGCTCAGCCGCGATTTGCTTTGATCTTCGCTTCGGCGCTATATTTGCTGCTCGGTTTGTCGATCAATCTGATCGCTTCGCCCGCTACCGCCTATGTGATGGAGCAGACGCCGTCCGATATGCTCGGCAGGGTCGGTTCGCTGTTCAACACGCTCTGTTTGGCCGCTTTCCCGATCGGAAGCGCGTTGTCCGGAGCGGTGGCCGAACGGATACAATTGTCGCCTCTTTATCTGATCGTTTGCGCAATGGTACTGCTGCCTGCTTTGGCGATGTTGATGATCCCAAAGCTCCGTACTTTGAAATAGATGCTTTTGTGCTGCCGGTCCTTTTTCGCCTATAATGGGAAGATACGAACTTCGCGTTACGCGGAGCCGATCATGAAAAAGCGGGAGCTGGAGCAGTGGATAAACGAGAGAGCAAAACGCTGAACACGGTCGAAGAGATCAAAATCTATTCCGATCCTTACCGGCTGCGGATATTGAAAACCTTTTTGGATTTCGGGAGACCCGCGACGGTCAAAGAAGTAGCCGACCGGATGGGGGAAGTGCCCGCGAAGGTCTATTATCACGTCAAAAAGCTGGAATCGATCGGACTGGTGTCCATCGACCATACCGAGATTATCAACGGGATCGTAGCCAAATATTACGATTCGTATTCCGGCCAGATCGAGATCAAAGCCGCAGAGATCGAACCGGAAATGCGCAGCGTGTACTGGTCCAACGTGCGCCGCCTGATCGCGGAACAATTCGATCAAACAAAAGAAACGTTCTTGAACCGGGTAAACGGCGACGGCGATACGGGACGTTTTATGCAGAATATCCTGTACATGAACCCCGAAGAAGCCGAAGAACTGTTCCGTCAGGTACAGAAGCTGTTCGAGCCCTACGAACGCAAACGCAGCGGCGAAGAAGTGAAAGCTTACGATCTGTTCCTGGCTTTGGGCGCGGAAAAATCCGAAGCCGATGCGGAGAAGGATATGCCGAAAGAGGAAAAAGGGGAAGAAGATTGAGTCTGTTTTTCTCCGCATGTCGAGAAAGTCCGGCGTAACCGGAAGACAGGAGACGGAGAGAGAAATTCAGTTCAAGACGCCTTTGAACTCGGAAAATTCCTTAGTTAAATCCAATCCTTTTTCCGAGTGAGACAGCGAATTGTGAAGCATTTCGAAGAAATGCACTTCGGAAGCGTATGCTGGCAATTTCTCTCGCAGTCTTTTGTCTTCCCGCACAAAAGTAACTTTCGAGAGCAACCTCAAGACGGTCAATCCTGACCGTCTTTTTCTTTTTCGAATTGAAAGCGCCTCCGCCTACGCGATATAATGAACCTTGAGTGATTCCATCTTGATTTAAAGGAGACTGTATATGTCCATGAATCCAAATGCCGGAACTCCTCCGGTATATGAAGCAAAACGCGGCGACTACAATGGAGAAGAGGCCGTTTGGCTGACATACGGCGATTACGAGGCTGCCGTACTGCCGAATGTCGGCGGCAACCTGATCGCTTTCCGCGATACCAAGCGCGGCTTCCGTTTCCTGCGCGAGCCGGAAGACATGCAGGCTTTCGTGTCCGATCCGGGCACGCACGGCATTCCGCCGCTATTCCCTCCGAACCGCTATGACGGCGGCAAGCTGAAATGGAACGGCGAAGAGTACACCTTCCCGGTGAACGAAGAAGCGACGGGCAACTTCCTGCACGGTTACTTGCATACGCTTCCTTGGGATGTGGAAGCTTTCGGCGCGTCGGAAGCGGAAAGCTTTGTCGTGGTGGCCCATCATGTCGGCGAAGGCCATAAAATGTATGAATATTTCCCTTATGCGTTCACGCTGCGCATTCGCTATACGCTAAGCTCGCTGGGGCTGGAACAGGACGTCGCGCTCTTTAACGAATCGGGACGCAAGCTGCCTGCGCTGCTCGCTTTCCATACGGCGCTCAATGCGCCTTTCGCTGAAGAAAGCACGTCGGAAGATTGCAAAATAAAAGTGACAATCGGGCAACGGCGCGAGCTGGACGGACGCATGCTGCCGACCGGAGGATTCCAACCGCTGACCGAATGGGAAGAAGAAATGCGCGAAAGCGGCGTTAATCCGTATATCGATTCCATGGATAACCATTACACGGCCGTTCCGCAGGGCGGACGCAACCGTGCGGAGATTACCGATTCGCGCATCGGCGTCAAAGTTGTGTATGATGTAGGGACGTCCTATCGTCACTGGATGATCTGGAACAGCGGAGCAGGCGGCTCGTTCATCTGTCCCGAACCGCAGGTCAATCTGGTGAACGCGCCGAATCAATCGCTGCCGAGCGAAGATATGGGATTGTTCGCAATCGAAGCGGGCGAAATTTGGCAGGCGACAAGCCGTATTTATGCGGTAGATTTGGCAAGCGGCGTATAAGAATATAAGAAGGAGGAATCGCAATGGAACTGTCAGAAGCGATCCGTACCCGGCGCAGCGTCGGGGCAGTCAAGGATGAAAGCGTGCCGCGCGAGTTGATCGAACGCATTTTGGAAGCAGGAACGTGGGCACCGACTCACCGCAGAACGCAGCCGTGGCGATTCTTTGTTTTGCAAGGAGAAGGCCGAACCCGTCTTGCATCCGCATTGGTCGATACGGAAGCGGCGGAGAAAGGCACAAGTCCGTCCGCGGAAGAACGCGAGGAGTTATTGGCTTCCGCGCAGAAAAAAGTATCGCGTGCTCCCGTGATCATCGCGGTAGGCTGCGAGCCTGTCGACGAACCGAATATCATTCCGTTGGAGGAGACCCTTTCCGTGGGAGCGGCAATTCAAAACATGCTGCTTGAAGCTCATGCCCTGGGACTGGGGGCAGTATGGAGAAGCGGGAGTTCGTGCTACCATCCCGTGATGGCAGAGCGCTTCGGTCTGGGACCGAACGGGCAAATGCTGGGCTTTGTCCACCTCGGTTATCCGGCACGCGAACCGGGCGAAGGCAAGCGCGAGTCTTTCGAGACGAAAACGGTCTGGATTGACGGCGCAGAAGACTGATTGTTTTTTACGGCATGTAAACAGTATCCCGTTTCGAACGTTGAGGGTTTGACCTTTGATCGGCTTCGCGTCTCTTTGGAGGCGCGGAGCCTTTTTATTAACTTGCCAGAAACGCACCAGGTCCGGCTTTGGAGATTGTCCGATACGAAGGTATAATGAAAAACAAGGAGATGAAGCGCATGCAGGACGTATGGACCGAACCTTTCGTTGCCACGGTGACAGAATCGGACTTTGCCGGACGCATTCGTCCGTCCGCAATTCTGGCGGCGATGCAAAATGCGGCCGACCGCCATCTGGAGAATGCCGGCGTCCCTGTAGCCCGCCTGCTTGAGCGCGGGTTGGCTTGGGTACTGATGACGACTCGAGTGAAGTTGGAAAGAATGCCCCGTCTCGGAGAGGCTTTGACATTGGAGACGTGGAATAGCGGAGCGTCCGGGGTATTATGGACGCGCGACTATCGACTTTTTGGGACGGACGATCTTGAAGTCATGCGAGCTTCTACAGCTTGGACATTGGTCGATATCCATAAACGCCGCATATTGCGGCCGTCCGCGTTTCCGTTTCCGTTACCGGTCAGCAGCCGCCCTTCTTTATCCGGACCGCCGGAAAAGGTATCCACGCCCGATAAAGGAATCGAGTGGTCGGAGCCTAAGACCTACACGGTACCTTATAGTACAGTGGACTGCTACGGTCATATGAATAATGCTCGTTATGCCGATCTATGCACCGATCTGATGAACCCGGAGCAATTACGAAATTTTGATCTGGTTGCGTTTCGGATCACCTACAATCAGGAAGCTGCGCTGGGGGACAACATTCAACTTCGCTGCGGGCAACAAGGAAGCGAATGGTTTGTTTTCGGAGAAACGGAAACGGGACGCAAAACGTTCGAGGCGGTGTGGTCGCTTAAGCCGAAAACGAAACTTTTTAAATGAAAGGAGCACTCGATATGAAACAAAACAAGCTTGGCCGCTCGGAGCTTCTCGTAAGCGAGATAGGTTTTGGCTGTATGTCGATAGGCACGGAGGAGAATAAGGCGATCCGTTTGCTGCATGAAGCTCTTGATCTCGGTATCAATTTGCTGGACACGGCAGACTTGTACGATGCGGGACGCAATGAAGAACTGGTCGGAAAAGCAATCAAGGGTCGCCGAAGCGAAGTCGTCTTGGCCACCAAAGTCGGAAACCGTCGCGTGCCGGGGCAGGAAGGTTGGGCCTGGGATGCTTCGAAAGGCTATATTCTGTCTGCGGTGAAGGACAGTCTGCGTCGGCTGGGAACGGATTATATCGACCTTTACCAACTGCACGGAGGGACGCTCGACGACCCGATCGAAGAAACGATCGAAGCTTTCGAGCAGTTGAAACGCGAAGGCGTGATCCGTTATTACGGCATTTCATCGATTCGTCCGAATGTCGTCCGGGAATATGTATCGCGCTCGAATATCGCAAGCGTCATGAGTCAATACAGTATTTTGGATCGCAGGCCGGAGGAAGAAATTCTGCCGCTGCTCGAAGCCAACGGCATAGGCCTGATCGCCCGCGGCCCTGTCGCAAGCGGCATGCTGGCGGAAGAAGGCGAAGGTAAGCTTGCAAAAGGTTACCTGGGGTATGCGGAAACGGAATTACGGGATTTTCGCAAAGGTATCAAGCAGGCGGCAGATCGCCCATTGACGGAAACCGCGCTGCGTTATCCATTAGCCAATCCGGCAGTCGCTTGCGTGCTGGCCGGCGCAAGTACGTCTGAGCAGCTTCGTGCCAATGCGGCAGCAGCTTCGCATTCGCCTTTGAGCCGCGCGGAGCTAGATGCGATTCGTTCCGGTGTCCCGGCTAACGTATATGCGCAGCATCGTTGAAAAACAGAATCATAAAAAGAAAAAAGTTCCACTTCGCTTAGGTGAAGTGGGGTTTTTTTATATGGATTAGGATAGGATATAGTTTAACGCCCCGTTAACCGTCGTCGCACGACCCGTTAATAGAGTGATGCTAGAATGAATCAGCTTGGCAATTGAGAGACCAAAATGAGCAACGAATAGAGAGGGGAACTCCCAGAAACATGAAAATGATCTCGGCAAACAAGAAAAAATGGCCTGCGCTGCTTGCGGCCGCGGTTCTGGTAACCAGCGTCTTCCCGTCGCCTGTTCCGGCATCGGCGACTCCGGCCAACGATAATATTGTGATTTCGCAGGTGTACGGAGGCGGCGGAAACAGCGGAGCACCCTATAAAAATGACTTTATCGAGTTGTACAATCCAACCTCTGCAACAATCGATGTAACAGGCTGGAAGATTCGGTATGCTTCCGCGACAGCCACTTCTTTCCCAGACGATGGAGATAATATTGCCGTGCTGCAAGGCAGTATCGAATCCAACGGCTATTATTTGATTGAAGCAAGTGCAGGAACGGGAAATGCGGCTGCACTTCCAACGGCTGATCTTTCTGCGTTGTCCATAAAAATGGCTGGGACAAACGGTAAAGTTGATCTGCTTGACAATGCCGGTAATGAAATTGATTTAGTAGGCTACGGAACAGCGAATAAATACGAAGGAACAGCTCCGACTGAAGTTCTGAGCAATACGACTGCTGCTGTAAGAGGTTCTGTGGATGGATTGGCTCCGGCGAACCGTGCCCTCGATACGGATTCGAATCGCAACGACTTTTCGGTCGCATCGCCTGACCCGCGCAACAGCTCTTACGATTCCCTGCGCGTGCAATCCGTCGAAGCGACTCCGGCATCCGGCGCGGTTATTTCCGGAACCCAAGTTTCTCTGAAAAGCCCGACAGTATCAGCAAGTGTATATGCAGCCGTCTATGGCTCTGGCGGATCGGGAACGTACGAGCCTTATATCGGTCCGATCACCGTTACCGGCCCGACAGAAATTCGTACCTACGCGCAAGCGGAGGGAATGACGCAGAGCGAAGAGACGACGTATACATACGACTTGATTCAATCCATCAGCGTTGCGGATGCGCGTTTGCTCAAAAAAGGCGAAAATGCGCTGACAGCAGGTATTGTAACGTTCATTAACGGCACGGAGACGTACATCCAGGATGAAACAGGCGGTATCGTTCTATACGGTTACTCGAACGGTAATATTCAAGTTGGCGACCGCGTTCAAGTCGGCGGCGTCATGGAAATCTACAACAATCTGCAAGAACTAAAGCCGGTAGACGGTTTGCCTTACGAAGTCATTGAGGAAAATACAGGCGTTCCTGATCCGAAAATTTTGACGGCAACCGACTTGTCGCCGGCTAACGGTGAAGCGCACGAGGCGGAACTCGTGCAATTGACCGGTATCGAGATCACGGCTAAAAACCCGACCAGCAACGCCTATACGGCTACTCAAGGCGGGGAGACGTTCACGATCTTCTCCAACTCGCCGAAGCTGGCTGTAGGCAAGACTTTTGAGCGCGTAACGGGTGTCGTCAAGCAATACCAGAACGATTACCAATTAATTCCGCTGGGCGAAGATGCACTGGTGGAAGAATTGTTCTCGGTAACGGCAAACCCGCAATCCGGTAAAATCATTATCGGCGGCGAAGTTACATTGTCCAGCCCGACGGCGGAAGCGGAAATTCGCTATACACTGGATGGAAGCGAACCGACTGCATCCGGCTTGCTGTATCAAAACGCGCTCAAAGTCGAGCAAGATACAACGGTAAAAGCCATTGCCGTGCTGAACGGCGAGCAAAGTCGCGTATACACGTTCAATTACGAAGCCGTACAACAACCGCGTATCCACGACATTCAAGGCCGTTCCCATACTTCCGAGTATGACGGTCAGAAAGTCGAAGACATCGAAGGGGTCGTGACCCAGTACGGATACACGTTCTCCAACGGCAATTACAAAGGCTTCTTCCTGCAAGACAACAAACCGGACAACGATCCAGCGACATCCGAAGGCATCTTCGTGTATTCGACCAAAGAAGATCTGAAGCCTGCCGTGGGCGATCTGGTTCGGGTATCGGGTACGGTCAGCGAATATAATGAAGGAAGCAGTACCAACCTGACGTCCACGCAAATCTCCCTATCTTCGATTAAAAAAGTAGAAGGTGCGGTGAAAGGCGTTGACTACGAGGTTCCTCAGCCAATCGTTTTGGGGAAAGAAGGCCGCGTGATTCCGTCTTCGGTCATTGATGACGACAATATGACGGAATTCGACCCGGAACACGATGCGATCGACTTCTACGAATCTTTGGAAGGCATGCTGGTCACGCTGCCGAGCCCAACGATTCTCAGCCCGTATTGGGTGAGCGCAGGCACGTACAATATTGCCGCGCGCGTCGAAAACGATAGCAACGAAGTCGTTTCTCCGGCGGGCGGTCTGGTACTCAAAGAGTATCTGAACTACAATCCGCAGCGCCTGATTATCGCTTACGGCAATCCAGGGCAAGAAGTGGGAACCGGCGATACCTTCGACGGCGACGTGACAGGCGCAATTGGTTACAATAACGCCAACTTCAAAGTCATTCCTGCCAAGGACGGACTACCATCTATTACGGCAAGCACTCGCGGTCAGGAAACAACGGATATTGTGCCGGCAGAAGACAAACTGATAATTGCTTCTTACAATATCGAAAACTTCTATCCGGGAACCGGAGATGCGAAAATCAAGAAGTTGGGCGAATCCATTGCCTCGAACATGAAGCGTCCGGATATTATCGGCGTTGTCGAGATGCAGGATGCGGACGGTCCGGCGAATAACGGAACCGTCGAAGCGGATGCTTCCGCATTGATTCAGGCGATCGCTCAAGCGGGCGGTCCGACTTATCTGTACACGGACGTCGCTCCGACAAACAATGAGGATGGCGGTCAGCCAGGCGGTAACATCCGCGTAGGTTTCCTTTACAATCCGGATCGCGTTCAATTGTCCGATAGCGTCAACGATGCAAAAGGGAATGCCAAGACCGCTGCTGTTTACGATCCGACATCCGGTATGTTGAATTATAATCCGGCACGCGTTGATCCGACCAATGCGGCATTTAATGAATCGCGCAAACCTTTGGCCGCCCAATTTGAATTCAAGGGCGAGCAGGTCATCGTCATTGCCAACCATTTCAATTCCAAAGGCGGCGATAGCGGTCCGTTCGGCAACGTTCAACCGCCGACATTGTCGAGTGAAGTACAGCGTCACGAGATTGCGAAGACCGTCAACGCGTTTATCAAAACGGTATTGACTGCAAATCCGAAAGCCAACATCGTCGCATTGGGCGACCTGAACGATTTCCAATTCACGCCGACGGCTGACTTGCTGCGCGGGAACGAATTGGTGAACTTGATTGACACACTGCCGATCGGTGAACAGTATACGTACACGTACGACGGCAACTCGCAGGTTCTCGATCATATCTTGGCGAGCAAAAACATCGCGGCTTCCGCAAAAGTGGACGTCGTGCACCTGAACGCGGACTATCCGGAATCGAGAGGGCGGGTATCCGATCACGATCCGGTTGTAGCCCAGTTCGATCTGAAAGCGGTGGTTCCAACACCGAATCCGAACCCGAACCCGAACCCTAATCCGGGAACGGATCCAGGAACGACGCCGACACCAACGCCTGCTCCGACTCCAACTACAGGCGGAAATACGACGAATACCGGCAATGGACAAACGGGAACCACCACTCCATCCACAAATCCGAATCCGAATTCGGCTTCGACGACAACGCTCACAGCTGCTGATTTGACTGCCCAACTGTCGGAGCTGACAAGCGGTTCCAACGAAGCCAATATCCCGGTAAGTTCGAATTCGGCGGGTGCCGAAATCGTATTGCCGGGAGCCGAACTGATGCGCCAAGCGGCTTCGAATCCGAATGCCGTTCTGTCCTTCACATCGGATCAAGCTTCGTATTCGCTGCCATTGAAGCTGTTGAATGATGCCAATCTGGCTGGACGATTTACCGGCGACTTTGCGATTAAAGTTTCTATGGTTACCGCATCCGGAAGTACAGCAGAGGGCGCAGAGCGCGCGGCTTCGCAAAACTCGCTCACTCTCGCTGCTCCGATCATGGAGTTCCGTGTGACGGCTGAAGCTGAAGGCAAGACGATCGAGCTGAACAACTTTGGAAATACGTACGTGAAGCGCACGATTGCTCTGCCGGACGGCAAGAACACGCAGAATCTGACGGGCGTGCTGTATGATCCGACTACAGGCACATTCTCCTTTGTCCCTTCCGTGTTTGCGGCAGAAGGCAATAAAGTGACGGCTTCGCTCATGCGTAACGGAAATAGCTATTATACTGTCGTTGAATCGCTCAAGACCTTTAACGACATTAACGGACATTGGGCTCAAGCTTCTATTGAAGAGTTGGCATCGCGTTTGATTGTCGACGGCACGGGCAACGGGGTATTCGCGGCTTCCCGTGATGTCACTCGCGCGGAGTTCGCTGCGATTGCAGCGCGCGCTCTCGGTCTGACAACAAATGCCGGCGCAGCCTCGACATTCAGCGATATCGACCAAGGCGCTTGGTATGCCGAAGCCGTAGGAACGGCTGTAGGCGCAGGACTGATGAACGGTTATCCGAACAGTACGTTTAAGCCGAATGCTCCGATCACCCGTCAGGAAATTGCCGTGGTTCTCTCCAAGGCCAGCGGATTTGCCGGAGGAAAGCTGACATCGAATGCTTCTGTTCTCGACCGCTTCAGCGATGCTTCGGATATTCCGGCTTGGGCGCGCGAATCGCTGACAGAGCTGGCTTCGTCGGGTATTCTGCAAGGAAACGCGAACGGTCGCATTTCCCCTGCACAGGAAGCAACGCGTGCAGAGACGGCCGTTATGCTGGAGAAACTGCTGCAACACTTGCAATTTATTGATTAATATCCAAGGAAAAATCCAGCTGATTGAAAAAGAAGCAGGCTCGTGCGGATCTATTGCCGCAGAGCCTGCTTTTTCTTTTGACTAATAATTACGCGAACTGAACGTTAGATCACGCTGCATTACGGGTAAACAGGAGGAGAAGCCGACTATAGGAGGTATTAGACGATGGATGCCAAACACGACGAAAAGAAACAACAAGAGCAGAATCAGCAAGACGCAAATCGTGAAGGAGCACTCGATCATCCCGAACAGTATCCGACCGAAAACGAAAGCTTGTTCGATATGCACGAAGAGGAACAAAACGTCGATCCGCTGCCGATGGAAGACATTCGATTGGAGCAGCAGGAGGAGAAGGACAAGGATGCGACCAAGCAGCGTTCTTCGAGCGACGATAAGTATAAAAGCGGTTTTTGACGAATAGGAAAAAACCTGCCGGGGAAGCCGGAGACTTTGCTTTCTCGTTTAAGGTCCTGTTTGTAAAACGGAGGCGCTGCGCAGTTTTACGAACAGGACTCACTCGAAATAAAAGCCTTCCGGAAACCCGGAAGGCTTTTTGCTGGTTATGTGGGTAGAAGATAGAAGAGCAGACAATGAAAAATAAAGATTAGAAGATCAATAGGCCAAGACGATTAGACTTCTTCGTTCAGCGCGTTGCGTTCGAGATTTTCGTCGGCTTCTACGGGGTGGCGGACGATCTCGAGTTTACGGTAGCGGCGGGGGCCGCGGCGGAGTACGGTGAATTCGAGGTTTTCGTACTGCCATTTTTGGCCGACGGTAAGATCCGGTTTTTGGCCGTATAACCAGCCGCCGATGGTGTTCAGTTCTTCGTCGTCGAGGTCGGTCATCAGGATTTCGTTGATGCGGTGGATAAAGACTTTGCCGTCGACGACGAGGTCGTCATCCGATAATTGAACGAGCTCCGCTTCTTCGGCTTCGTCGAACTCGTCGCGGATGTCGCCCACGATTTCTTCCAGAATGTCTTCGATGGTGACCATGCCGGACGTGCCGCCGTATTCGTCGACCAGTACGGCGAGGTGCGTGTTTTCTTTTTGCATCTTTTTGAGCAGATCTTTGACCGCCATGCTCTCGGATACGGACATCACCGGGTGTACAAGCTCCGCAACGTCCAAATCCGGGTTCTCTTCCAACGCCAGGAAATATTGCTTGGTGTTGATCATGCCGACGATATGGTCTTTGCTGGAATCGGCTACCGGGAAGCGGGTGTATTGTTCTTGCAAAATAATGCGCCGGTTCTCTTCGCGAGATTTGTCCAGATACAGGCAAGCCATATCGGTACGCGGCACCATGATTTCATTAGCCAGCATTTCGTCAAAAGCAAAAATTCGATTAACGTAACCCAGTTCGCTTTGGTTGATTTTGCCGCCTTCGTAGCTTTCGTTCAAAATCAAGCGCAGTTCTTCTTCGGAAAAGGCTTCGCCGTGCTCGCTGGCCGGTTTCATGCCGATCAAGCGGCCGATTTGGTTGGCAGAGCCGTTCAGCAGCCAGATAAACGGATACATCACTTTGTAGAAGATAAGCAGCGAACCCGATACCGCCAATGTCACGGCTTCGGATTTTTGGATCGCCACCGTTTTCGGGAAAAGTTCACCGACTACGACGTGCAGATACGTGATAATCGCGAAGGCCAACACATAAGACAACAGTGAGGCAACGGCTTCGGGAATCGCGGGCACAGCCTCGAACACCGGATGAAGCAACAGCTCCATAGTCGGCTCGCCGAGCGATCCGAGGCCGAGGGCCGTAATCGTGATGCCCAATTGGCAGGCGGACAACGATCCGTCGAGATTGGTAATGACCTTTTTGGCGTTGACGGCCCGTTTATTGCCTTCCATGATCAATTGATCGATCCGGCTTCCCCGGACTCGAATGATGGCAAACTCCGTAATAACGAAATAAGCGGTTGCCGCAATCAGCAGCGCAACCAGCGTAAGATTGATGGCTATGGTAACTCCCATGTGAACAAATTTCTCCCTTCGTGTATGAAACGCTTTTCAAGTAAATAAGGAAAAGCGGTCTTCATGCACGTAATTCGAGAGAAACTTGAGCGGCCGCAGCAGCATTCTTTTCAAATGCAGCAGGACGGCCCACCCGATCAACAGTTCTGTTGCATGCAGCGGGAAAAAGGGATTATAGGGCGGTGCAGGATCGGATTCCAGCGGAATTCCGCCTGGCGTCCACAGCATCGAGGATAATCCCGAGGGCAATAGCCCTACTCCGGTATCCGCGCTGTTGAGATTGTCCAGTGCTTCATCCAGATCGATCGGGTCCGCATCTTTCAAGATGGCAGGAGACAGGCACAGAACAAGCGTCAGCAGAAAAATAAAAATAAAGTTGCCCCCGTTTTTCGCGATGCGAGAAACGTTCCGGGGCCTTCGTATTCGATTAGATATAAGGAAACGACCCCTTTCAATATGTAGGTCTTACGCGCGATTTCGGGCCGGAAATTCATATATTATGCAAATGCTGAAATATGAAAGTTCAACTACACAAATTGTATGGAGAACAAACGCACATGTCAAATGAACGTTCAAAAACGTCATTTTGGTTTATATAATTTTGAAACTGACTTTACAAAAGCAAGCGGGTATGTACGACGGGCGGCAAAACGATCGATGCCTGAGCCTGCATAATCGGAGAGGAGCTTTCTTTATTATGGTATACGATTGCATCATTATCGGAGGAGGAATTGCCGGTACTCAAGCTGCGATTCAATTGGGACGCTACAGCGGGCATAACGTGCTGGTGATCGATGCCGGTCACGGCCGCTCCTCCGTGTGCCATACCTATCATAATATTATCGGTTGGCCCGAAGGCGTGACCGGCGAACATTTGCGCAAAGTAGGCAGAGAGCAGGCGGAAAGTCTAGGCATCGAGTTTATGGAAGGAACCGTGACCGAAGCCGCGCGCGACGGCGAACGATTTGTTCTGACGACAGGCGACGGTAACCGGTTTACCGCGCACACGGTATTGATCGCAACCGGCATGCTGGATCGTTACCCGGATATCGAAGGGCTGCGCCACGCTTTGGGATATAGCATTTACATTTGTCCGGACTGCGACGGCTACGAGATCGTGGATCGGAAAACGGTATTGATCGGATCGGGCGAGCACGGATCGGGCATGGCGGTATTGTTGGCCGAACGGACGCCTCACGTTACCTATATCAATCATGAACGAAAGCCGATCGAACAGCGCTTGCTCGACCATTTGGAAGAGATCGGCGTAACCTACCTCGAACAGCCTGTAGCGCAAGTGCGTTCGGACGAGCACCACGATATTCAGTCGGTCGTGCTGACGGACGGAACGGTCATCGAAGCGGAACGCGGATTCATCGCTTTCGGGGGCAACCATGTCCGGTCGGAACTTGCGGAGCAGCTCGGCGTTAAGCTGGAGAGCAATCGTCATATCAAAACCGATTCCCGAACCAAAATGACGGACGTCGAAGGCGTGTGGGTAGCCGGGGATATCGGGCTGCATTCCGAACTTTCCACCATCGCCATGGGAGAAGGGACGCAAGCAGCTATTTGGATACACAAAAAATTGCGCAAAATTCATAAAAGCTAAAACGTTAGGGTTCATATTCGGCTGAGAGGTTAATAATAGTGCAGCAGGTGCTAGACACTTTGAAATGAACGCCGTTAGATCCGCTTAAAGAAACCCACAACCGAGAGGAGAACTAACTATGAGCGACAACATCAAAGAACAACAGCATGCGGTAACGAAAGACGGAGAATTGCATACGGACAAGGTCGAGCAAACCATCGATCGCATCAGCGACGACAAAAAAGACAAGATCCTGCAGGATTTTGAAGAGTTCAAAAAATACTTGCATAACCGGATCAAAATCGGAGAAAGCATCGGGCTGGGCGAAGAGCAATTGGCCAAAGTGGCCGAAAAAGTAGCCGGTTATCTGGCAGCCAACGAAGAACCGCGCAATAGCGAGGAAAAGCTGCTTCAGGAACTGTGGAAGGTCGGCGACCAGGATCAGCGCCATAAGCTGGCGCATTTGTTGGTTCGCTTGGCTCAAAACTCTTAACATTCGAATGGCTTGATATAAGCGGGCATACCGTTCCTCGCCAAAGAGGCCAACCCGCCGATCAGTCGGTTTTTACAAAAATCGGATCCTTGATCTCACACATCTTACGACGCACAACAAAGCAGCCACCGATTTTGGGAAAGCCTTCTGGTAGCAGAGAGGCTTTCCCTTTTTCAGTTTTATGGAATTAAAAGGGCTATGGGTTATAATGAGGAATAAATAGATTCAGGAATACAAAACCGAAGAGCGAGGTGAACGTAGTGCCGATTATCGGAATCGATTTGGGAACGACTCACAGCTTGGTATCCTACCGGACGGAAGAGGGCAGCACGCTGATTCCGAATGCGCTCGGAAACGTGCTGACGCCTTCGGTTGTCGGGGTAGACGATAACGGTCAGATTTTAGTCGGAGAAATTGCCAAGGAGCGTCTGATTACGCATCCTGAGCGAACGGCTGCGCTTTTTAAGCGATACATAGGCACGGACCGGCGCTACAAGCTGGGAGAGTATAAATTTTCGCCGGAGGACCTGTCTGCGTTCGTACTGCGCTCATTGAAGCAGGATGCGGAAGCTTTTCTCGGCGAGTCCATAGAAGAAGCGGTCATCAGCGTTCCGGCTTATTTCAACGATATTCAACGCAAAGCGACCAAACGGGCGGGAGAGCTTGCCGGGCTGCGCGTGGAACGCCTGATCAATGAGCCGACGGCTGCCGCCGTGGCGTACGGTCTGCATTTGGAACAGGAAGAAAGCCAGTTCCTCGTTTTCGACCTTGGAGGAGGGACGTTCGACGTATCGATCCTTGACATGTTCGAAGGCATCATGGAAGTGAAGTCGGTGGCCGGGGACGCGTTTCTCGGCGGCGAAGACTTTACGGACATGTTGATTGACCGTTTTTTGGAACGTTTCGGCCTGGAACGCGATTCGCTCGACAACCGGACGATGGCGGCGCTGCGCAAGCAGGCCGAGCAGGGAAAGCGAATGTTGACCATGCAGCAGGACGCGAAGCTTGCTTGCACGGTTGACGGCGAGATCCACGAATGGGTGATTGACCGGGGATTATTCGATCACCTGTCAAAGCCGCTGCTTAACCGTCTGCGCAATCCGGTAGAACGGGCTTTGAAGGATGCGTCGCTTAGTCCCAAAGAGCTGAACGAGATCATTTTGGTCGGAGGAGCTACGCGGATGCCGCTGATTTACTCGTTTGCGGCACGGTTATTCGGTCGTCTTCCGGCAGCGCGTATCCACCCGGACGAGACGATCGCGATCGGGGCCGGGATTGTCGCTGCGATGAAGGAACGCCGCGAAGAACTCAAGGAAGTCGTGCTCACCGATGTTTGTCCGTATACGTTGGGTACGATGGTCACGGTGAAAAACGGGGACGGCGGCTATGATAACGGACACTTTTTCCCGATCATCGAACGCCATACCGTAATTCCGGCCAGCCGCGTCGAGCGATTCTATACCGTTAGCGATGATCAGAAGGCGATTCGCATTGAAATCTATCAAGGCGAAAACCGTCTGACGCGCAATAATATCAAATTGGGACAGTTGGAGATTCCCGTTCCTGCGAGCCGTGCGGGAGAGGAGGCTGTCGATCTTCGTTTTACGTATGACATCAACGGAATACTGGAAGTGGAGGCGACGACGCTGTCCACGAACGAGACCCATCGGCTGTTGATCCGCGAAGACGTGAGCGGCATGTCGCTGGAAGAAGTCGAGAAAAGGTTCAGCGAGCTGGAAGCGATTAAAATCCATCCTCGCGACAAGGCGGAAAATCGTCTGCTGCTGGCTCGGGGAGACCGGATTTACGAAGAGACGCTGGGCAGCGCGCGAACGCGAATTGCCGGAGCGCTGAGACGTTTCGAGACGGCGCTGGGGCGGCAGGACGAACGGGAAATCCGCAAGGAAGCGGGGATGCTGAAAGAGCTGCTGGAATTGGCGGAAAAACAGCCGGAGGACTGACATGAATATTTGGGCTACGTTAGGAATTGAACCGACGTCGGAAGTAAAAGCGATCAAGCGTGCCTATGCGCGTCGTTTGAAGGAATGCCATCCGGAAGAAGATCCGGAAAACTTTCAACAGATCCGAAGATCGTACGAATCGGCACTGGAAGAAGCCAAAGAGCTTGCCGAGCGCGATATTCGAGCCCAACTGAGCGACAGCGAGCTTGAACAGTTGAGAAGTCCCGAGCCTAGCGCAGCCAGACCGGGAGACGAGTCTCCGATTACTGTTTTTTTGCGTCGCTGCGAGGAATTGTATGCGGATATTTCCCGGCGCGTCGATCCCGAGGAGTGGCAAGCTTTGCTTGACGACGAGCTGTTCTGGCCGATCGAGATTCGCGAACGCATCGGAGACGAACTGTTTGGGTTTTTGCTTAAGCATTCCTTTTTGCCCAAGAAAGTGTTGAATCTGCTTGACGGGCATTTCGAGTGGACAATGAGGGAACGCAGGCTTTACGAAGACTACGACAAAGCGGAAATTACGCTGTTCATGGAACGCTTCTCCAGCTTCTGGGAACTGCGTTATGATTCTTTGTGGACGGATGAGCCTTATGATTACGACGCTTTTTTGCGGTTTCGCGAACAGGCGCATTACGCGCTTGTCGTGAATGACCTGGACCTGGCAGAGAAGGCACTTAAAGGAGCGGCGCTGCTGAACAACCGGGAGCCGGACTGCCTGCGTCTGATCGCTTTATTTTACATGCGGAAAAATCAGCCGGATTCGGCCCTTCAGGTGTTGGAACAATGGCTGAAGGACGAACCGGACGAGCCGGAAGCAAGACTGATGCGGGCCGATGCGTTGCTCCGTCGCGAGAACCCCGAGTCTGCATTGGCGGACTATCGGGAATTGTTGGAGCTTCTGCCCGGAAGCATTCATGCTCTAAGCGGCATAGCGGCCTGCAAGGAAGCGCTGGGCCAACTTTGGGAAGCCAAAAAAGCGTACGAGGACCTCTGCGCGCGCTACCCGGAAGATCTGGATGCCCAGATCCGTCTGCTTGTCCTCAATGACAAATTGGCCAATGAACTGACTGAAGGCGACGGCGATGCCCTGGCAGGCGCCAGAACGCTGGCCGAGTTGTACTTGGACACCGGAAGGGAAGCGGAATGCGTGGCTCTGCTGCTTGAAACGGAGCAAGGACAACCGCTGAGCGCCGAACTTAATTTTCTTTTGGGCAAGGCTCTGGGCAAGCTGGAACGGTATACGGAGAGCGAAGAACGGCTTAACCGCGCGGTGAATCAAACGGAATCCGAACCGCTGAAGCAGTCCGACGTGTTGAAATTGCGCGGCCTGATTCGTATCGCGTTGGATCGATTCGAAGAAGCGCGCGACGATCTGAAGCGCGTGCTGCTGTTCCAGCCGTCCGATCCGGAAGCTTTATATCGTTTCGGCGAGTCTTTGCGGATGGAAGGACGTTATGAAGAAGCGCTTCAACTGCTTAATCATGCCTTGGAGTTGTCCTCGCATTGGTATTATCATTCGGCGCGCGGCGACTGCTTCTATTCCCTGCGCCGTTATCCGGAAGCCTTGCTGGATTATCTTCGCGTGATCCAATATGATCGGGGATTGACCGAAGCTTGGTTCCGCGCCGGTTACTGCTTTTTGCGAATCGGCGATTACGCGCACGCCGTGGAATATTTCGGAGAGGCTATGGGACGCGGCTTCCCGGAAGCGATTTTGTTGTTGATCGCGGAGGCTCATTTTCGGGCAGGCGATTTCAAGTTGGCGGCGGAACTGGCAGACCGGTATAATCGCGAACGGCCGAACGATTACTACGGACGCATCGTCGAAGGGGATCTGTATCGGGCGTCCGATCAGGCGGCCGAAGCGCTGGAGCGTTACCGGAGCGCGGCTTTGCTGGCTCCGACGGAATATCTGCCGCTAAGGCTGGTCGCCGAAATGCTGCTTCGGCTGGATCGGGCAGAAGAGGCGGAACTGGAATTGGCGGTGCTTGCGGAGCGGCATCCGCATCGAGGCTGGGCGCATTTGCAACGTATCCGCCTTCTGATCGAAGCGAGACGCTGGAGAGACGCGGAGACGGCGATCGTGCGCTATACCGAGCAGATCGAACCGAAGGAGCAGGACCCGCTTGTTTTGTTTTACGGAGGCTACATCTTATTCAGGTTGGAGCAGCATGAGCAGGCTATTGAATTTTTGGAAGCGGCTTGCAAAGTTGGGCTTGAGCGCGAGTCCGAGGAGTATCTGATTCGCTGCTTGGCTGCACTTGGCCGGTACGATCAAGCGGAAGCGCTTGCGTCTCAAGCTCTTGCTGCGGATGCTGCGCGGCCTATGCTGGTTGAGATCGGGCAAGCGCTGGAACGGCATTCTACCCGCAAATGGAAATTGCTGCGCCGCAGTCGCGAAGCCGAACTGCCCGAAGTCGAGGCTCGCCCGGTTCTGCCCGAACCTGAGGGAGAGCGACTGCCTGACATTCACGGATTTTAAGGAAGGGGCGGGAGCCTATGGAAACGCTGCGTATACGCGAGACCGATCAACGAACCCTGCGCATATTTGCGATCGGAGCCGTGTTGTTTCGGATGAACGGACTGCTGGAGGAAACCGGCTTTGCCTGGCCGGCTTCGCGGAAAGACGATCTTCGCAAACTATTGGCGCATACATGGTCGGTGCAGGACGAAGAGTCCTTGGAAAAGCATCTGAACTGGTTATGGGAAGAAGGCGGGCAAGCCTCTTATCGCAAAACCGAATCTTTTCTCGGTACGTTGTCTTTTCGCGATCGGGAGCCTTACTTTGAACGTTTAAACGGCAATGCGGCTCTATTCAACCACGCTCGCCTCGTACAGATGTACAGCGGCAAGCTTCCTCCGGCGGGAATTACGGCCTGGGATCTGGGGCAGTACGTTTTTATTTGCCGAACGGCCCACTCCGCTGGATGGATGGACGCGGATCGCTCGCTTGAATTAGCGACTGCGGCCGCCCATCGCGCGCAACAGCTCTATCGCGACTGGACCGAATTTGCTGTGGCCTACCTGGCCGGACGGCAAATATGGACCAATCAACCTTCCGCGGAAGCGGCGAAACCTTATATCGATTGCGTGTCGAAGTTGCTAACCGAATCCAATAGTCTGTGGAAACGTCTGGATTGGAATATGGATCTGCTCACAGAACGTTCAATTAACCCAGCGACAGACTCGGAATAAAGGTGTTGACTCTCTAACTGAACTGATATATAGTTTATTACGAAAAGTTATTTAAAATACTTTCGTGAATCGATGAGGAGGATTTTACCGTGGCAAAAGAATTTTTCGAGGCGCTTAAATCCAGACGTTCCATCTACGGAATCGGCAAGGATGTTTCCGTAAACGAAGCAAAGATTCAAGAAATCGTGGAAGATGCAGTCAAATATACGCCAACTTCATTTAACTCCCAAACTTCCCGCGCGGTTGTGTTGTTCGGCGAACAGCACGACAAGGTCTGGGATATTACCTTGGCTGAACTGAAAAAAGTAGCAGCATCCGAAGAAGCATTTGCTGCAACAACCGATAAAATCAACTCGTTCAAAAGCGGCTACGGCACGATCCTGTTCTTCGAAGATCAGGATATCGTGAAGAACCTGCAAAACCAATTCGCTCTGTATGCCGACAACTTCCCGATCTGGGCCGATCAATCTTCGGGCATGCTGCAACTGGTAGTATGGACGGCGCTGCACGACGAAGGTCTGGGCGCAACGCTGCAACATTACAATCCTCTGATCGACGCAGGCGTGCAAGAAGCTTGGAACCTGCCTTCGAGCTGGAAGCTGAGAGCGCAAATGCCTTTCGGCAGCCCGCTAGCACCTGCCGGCGAGAAAGCTTTCCAACCTGTGGAAGAGCGCGTTAAAGTGTTTAAATAAGACGACGGATGGTGCTGCGGGAGAAATTCGTTCAAGTCGCTGTCTCACCCGGAAAAACCGATTAGAATTTTAGTGGAAGTTTTCCGAGTTCAAAGGCGTCTTGAACTGAATTTCTCCCTCCGCTTACGTCGCTTCGTTTTGTGTGAGGTAGTTGAAAAGATAAGAAAAGAAGCAGAGATGTCTGCTTCTTTTTTGATTGTTTAAAAAGAAAAATAAATCTTTTCTACTTTGACAAAGGGCTTTCTATACCTTAAAATAGAACATGTGTTCTTGTTTAATTGAGAGAAAGGAGAATTTTTATATAACAGCTCTTATACATAATGAAATTTGCGCAAAATTTGAGGGTTAGGTTATAGAAATGATAGCGATTGTAGTCGTTTTTTTAAAATCCCTTAAGTACCAACTAACCCCACCGTAACTGGAAGCGAGAAGACGGAGAGAGAAAATCAGTGATAAACGCCTTTGAACTTGGAAAACCTCCAACTAAAATTTCAATCCAGTTTTCCAAGTGAGACAGCGTTTTGAACGAATTTCTCTCGGAGTCTTCTCGCTTCCCCGCTCCCCCCTCCCAAGAATCCCCTTACAAAAAAGTCGATATTGTAAGAACTTCTTTATCGAATCGATACTCTTTTTTTAATACCAGGTCCTATAATGAAAGCAAGAACGAAATTTACAAAAAAAGTTTTCGCAAGCAAGCGTTCGGGTAATAAGACTTACCGACAACTTGCACATACAGGAACCTCTGAAAGGGGAGAGCAACTATGAAAAAAACAACACTCGGCATGATCGGTACAGGTATCTTGGCCTTTATGATCGGATTCGGATATTTCCCGGTTTCCAACGTAATGACTCCGGCGGCAGCTGCTCCCGTGGAACAAACAACAGGCGTAAGCGAAGAGAATTCGGCAGAACAAACATATACGGTATTCATTAACTCGGTAGAAAAAGATACGGCCGGCGCATTGCAACTCGAAACGGATCGCATTGGTTGGTATACGGGAGAAGCAGCAGACAAGCTTTTCTTGGAAGCTAATCCGGATGCGGCTGAAGAACTCGGCGGAGCACCGGACGGTTATTACATCGTAAATAATGATCTCACCGAAGTAAAACTGCCTGTTGCGGCAGATGCAGAAGTACTGATGCAAATTTACGACCAAACAGGGAACTACGAAGACATGGAGATTAACTGGAACGAACCGATCAGTCCGGATAAGTTCGACGCCCAATACAATAACCCGCTCGGATTGCTCGACCTCAGTGCTTTCCCTTACCACATTACCGTTAAGGACGGCGTGATCGTCAAGATCGTGCAACAATACATTCCGTAAGTAAAAATGACGGAAAATCAGCAACTTCGGCAGGGATTGTTCCTGCCGAAGTTTTTTGTTTGTTCACAGAATAGAACGGTTACAAATCGGGTAATAAAAAATTGAGATTTACATGCTATTCGAATTCTTATATAGTCATGCTATAAGAATTCAACTTGTCTACGACACACGAGAAATCAGAGATTGCGAGAAGTCTGAAGTTTGTGTGTTCGGAATGGCTGGAGGCGGATATTCATCATGTCATCAAAAGTCAAAATTGCAGGTTGCGCGCTACTGGTCATTCTGTTCGAAGCTGCGGGAGTGCGGTCATTTTTGTATCCTGATTATGTTCAGGCTGCGATGTATGCAGGCGCTGGCGTTATACTGGCTTCTTCGCTCGTCCGCCGTAGAGTCTAATCAGCAAAAGGTTCGACATGCGAGGTTTTTCTTCGAGTGTCGAATACAATCAAGCCGAAAACGTTTTTCGATCTCTGCTCGGAGATTGAAAAGCGTTTTTTGTTTGGGCATAATTTATCTTTACATGTCGAACGGGAAGGGATAGACTGTGAGACAGACTCGAAAGAGATCCCGGCGCGTGCCAGGGCAAAGAAAAGCTTCTTTTTGCGAATATTGAGCGAAAATTCACAAACTTCTTTTATTCGGAAATTTGGAAATCGGTTAAAGTCGCCGAAAGTCGAAGCCTTCTTTTCTCCGGCTAGTCTCGGATTCGATGCGTTGCTTCATGAAACGACATCGTCCTAAGGCCGCGCCCACCAAGAGGAAATGGGGAGAAGAAGAATGGAAAATGTTAAGGTACTCAGCAAGCCGAAACGAAGAAGCCTGCTCAGAAGCGTGGGCATGAGTTGGTTGTTCGATGCAATGGATGTGGCGTTGATTTCGTTCGTCGCCGCGGCTCTTGCGATCGAATGGTCGCTCAATCCGCAGCAGTTGGGCGTTTTGACTGCGATTAACTCGGTTGGCATGGCGGTAGGCGCCGCTTGCGCCGGCATTCTCGCAGACCGTTTCGGACGTAAGTCGGTCCTTCTCTGGACGCTATTGATTTTCTCGCTGGCGAGCGGACTGTCCGCCGTCGCAACCGGCTTTGTGATGCTGTGTATCCTCCGGTTTATTTCGGGATTCGGCCTTGGCGGAGAGCTTCCGGTCGCATCCACGCTCGTGTCGGAATCGGTACCCGCGAACGAGCGCGGCCGAACCGTCGTCCTGCTGGAGAGCTTCTGGGCAGGAGGTTGGATCGTTGCCGCGTTGATTGCCTACTTCATCATCCCGAACTTCGAATCCGGCTGGCGTATTGCTTTTGCATTGGGCGCATTACCTGCTTTTTACGCCCTCTACTTGCGGAGAAAGATCGACGATTCGCCTCGCTTTATTTTGCAACAGAGGAACAAGGCGAAGGCGGAGAAGATCAGTCTCAAAAAGCGCTTCGCTCAGGTGTGGGCACCCGAGTACCGCAAAACGTCGATCATGCTCTGGATTCTATGGTTTACCGTCGTGTTTTCCTACTACGGCATGTTCTTGTGGCTGCCGCAGGTCATGGTCTACAAGGACTACAGTCTGACGAAAAGCTTCGAATACGTGCTGATTATGACGCTGGCCCAGCTGCCGGGTTATTTCACGGCTGCCTACTTTATTGAAAAGTTCGGCCGCAAGTTCGTTCTGGTCGTCTATCTCGTCCTGACTGCGGCAAGCGCGATCTGGTTCGGACTTGCGGATACGACGGCGACGTTGATTGCGGCAGGCATCTGTCTCTCCTTCTTCAATCTGGGAGCTTGGGGCGGCTTGTACGCGTATACACCCGAGCATTATCCGACCAGCATTCGTACAACCGGGGCAGGTCTTGCGGCTTCGTTCGGCCGAATCGGCGGGATTATCGCTCCGTTCCTCGTGGGTTGGCTGATCTCGCAGGGTGTTGCTATCACTTGGATTTTCGCTATGTTCTGCATCATGATCTTGATCGGAGCTGCCGCTGTCGCGTTCTTGGGGAAAGAAACCAAAGGAACGGAATTGGCAGAGTAACTCTTAAGGCCCGTTTCCCGCATGAAATACAGGTACAACGGTCCGGTCCCATTAGGGATCGGGCTTTTTTGTCGTAGACTGAAAAAATAGCGGGTCACGGAATAAGCCTACTTTTGCCTCAATACCTTTTCCCATTAATCTGGTATTTTTGAAAGGTCCGGTCGAGAACGGGGTAATAATTGGAAGGCGTATCCATCTAAGCGGGTAGGCTAGAGAAGCGTTAAACGCGCAATTTCAGAAACGTAATGGAGGGGAAAAGATGCAAAAACGTTCATGGAGAAAAGGAGTAAGCGTCATGCTTGCTTTTCTGCTGGTTGCCGTACTTGTTGCCTGCGCAGGGCCTGGCGGCTGGGCTTCCGCGAAAGAGGCATCCGGCAGCGGCAAAACGGAAAACGGGCAGCTCGCGGCTTCCAAAGCGTCAGCTCCGGTACATGCGGCAAAAACGTCCGCGTCCAGCGCTGCGAGTTTTGTCGGTACGCATGGGCAGTTGTCGATCCAAAACGGCAAACTGACTGATGCTTCCGGGAATCCTGTACAGTTAAAAGGCATGAGTTCGCACGGCATTCAATGGTTTGGTGATTATGTGAACAAGGAGAGTATGAAGTGGCTGCGTGACGACTGGGGATTGAATGTCTTCCGTGTAGCGATGTATACGGAATCGGATGGCTACATCTCGAACCCTTCTCTGAAAAACAAGGTGAAGGAAGCGGTCGATGCGGCGATTGAACTGGGCGTCTACGTAATCGTGGATTGGCATATTTTATCCGATGGTGATCCGAACACGCACAAAACGCAATCAAAAGCCTTTTTCAAAGAGATGGCTCAGACTTACGGAGATACGCCGAATATCATTTATGAGATTGCCAATGAGCCAAACGGCAACGTGAATTGGAACAATCAGATCAAGCCTTACGCGGAAGAATTGATTGCCACGATTCGTGCCGAAGACCCGGATAATCCGATCATAGTCGGCACGGGTACATGGAGTCAGGATATTCACGATGCTGCGGCTTCTCCGCTTACCGATGAAAATGTGCTATATGCGGTACACTTCTACGCCGGTACGCATGGCGCATGGCTGCGTGACCGGATCGATGCCGCGATGGCGCAAGGGCTGGCCGTGTTCGTTAGCGAATGGGGAACAAGCGATGCTTCAGGCAACGGCGGGCCTTTTTTGACGGAAGCCAAACAGTGGACCGACTTTATGGCTAATCGCGGCATCAGCTGGGCAAACTGGTCGCTGGCCGACAAACAGGAAGCTTCCGCGGCATTGGCGCCTGGGGCAAGCTTTACGGGAGGATGGACGCAGGCTCAGCTCAGCGCATCAGGTAAATTCGTCCGTGAGCAAATGCTGGCGGGATCGGGCAATACAGGCGGAACCACTCCGGTTGTACAGGTTCCTACGCAGGTTAAAGGCTTAACGGCGACTGCGGGGAACGCCAAGGTAGCGCTGAAATGGAACGCCACAACCGGGGCCGATAGTTATATCGTGAAACGTGCGGAAGGCGGAGGAACGTATACGATCTTGAAAAAAGGCATAACTCAAGCTTCTTTTACGGATGCGACAGCAGTAAACGGCAAGACGTATCGCTACAAAGTTGGGGCTGTCAATACGAAGGGAGCAGGCACGGATTCGACTGAAGTCACGGCCAAGCCCGTTTCGTCCAGCACAACTCCCCCGGTAACGCCGCCTTCGACAGGTAGCGGGAATTTGAAACTGCTTTATCGAATCTTGGACGATAACGCTTCGGACAACGCTTTGCGTCCCGTTTTTAATATCCGTAATACGGGTTCGAATGCTGTGGATTTGAAAAACGTTAAAGTTCGCTACTATTACACGAACGAAGGCGGAGTCAGCCAAAATTACTTCTGCGATTGGGCGCAGATCGGAGCTTCCAATGTCAAAGCCGCTTTCGGTAAAACCAGTGGTTCGCCAACAGGGGCTACCGACTACGTAGAGCTTTCTTTTACAGCAGGAACGATTCCGGCCAATGGAGAAACGGGTGAGATTCAGTCACGCATCCACAAGTCGGACTGGAGCAATTACGATGAAACGGATGACTACTCGTATAAAGCCGGGCAAATGCAATTCGGTGAATGGGACCGCGCTGTAGTCTATGTAAATGACGCAGTTGCTTATGGAATCGAGCCTTAACGGATCAGGATTCCAAAGCTTACCCGGGTTGGCATTTTTGCAACGATGAAGACTCCGCGTTAGAATAAAGAGGCGGATTCGCGAAGCGGAAACGAAAGACGATAGGCGCGGGCGCATACGGTCGGGATTTTTCCGCCGTCGCCTGCGCCTTATTTCATGAAGAGGAGTGACGGCAATGAGTGAGAAAGTGTTAACGCGCGCGGAGGTGCCGGAGTCTTCGACCTGGAATCTGGAGCATCTGTTTTTGACGGAAGAAGACTGGAATAAGGAGCTTGAAGGGGTGCTGGCCAGCGCGGACGAAGTGACCCGGTTCAAGGGACGTCTGGGAGAGGGCGCGGACTTGCTGCTCGACTGCCTGAATGCCCAGGAAGCCTTGATGGAGAGAGCTCGCAAAGTCGGAGCCTACGCACATTTAAAACAGACCGAAGACGGGACCAATCCGGAAAATCAAGCACGTTCGGCCAAGTCCGGCGATGCATTGACCAAGCTGGGTTCGCAATTCACGTTTATCGAGTCGGAGATTTTGGAACTGCCGGAAGGCACGGTGGAACGGTATTTGCAGGAAGAACCGGGTCTTGCAGAATTCGCGCGTAGTTTGAAACTGCTGCTGGAGCAGAAGCCGCACAGCCTGTCGCCGGAAACGGAAAAGGTATTGGCTTCGTTGTTCGAAGTCCACGGTGCGCCGTATCGTACATACCTGCGCGGCAAGCTGGCTGACATGACGTTTGAAAGCGTGGAGGTCGAAGGAAGCCGTTACCCGGTGTCTTTTGCTTCTTACGAGACCAATTACGAGATGAATCCGAGCACGGAACTGCGCCGCAGCTCTTTTGCTTCCTTTAGCCGAGGTCTGCATGCTTACCGGAATACGTTTGCCGAAGCTTATGCGGCTGAGGTGAAGCGCCAGGTCGTGATGTCGCGCCTGCGCAATTATGACTCCGTAACCGAGATGCTGCTGCGTCCGCAGCAGGTGACTGAGGAGATGTACAGCGCGATTCTGGATACGATTCAAACGGAACTTGCGCCGCATATGCGTAAATACGCGGCATTGAAGAAAAAAGTGCTGGGTCTCGATACGATGTATTTCTGCGATCTGAAAGCTCCGCTTGATCCGGAATACAGCCCGTCGATCACGTATGAGGAAGCCTGCAAAACGGTGCAAGAAGCGCTCGGCGTGCTGGGCCATGAATACGGCGAGATCGTCGAAGCCGCCTTCACGCAGCGTTGGGTCGACCATGCGAGCAACGTTGGCAAGTCGACAGGAGCATTCTGCTCGTCCATTTACGGCATGCACTCGTATATTTTGATGTCCTGGTCGGATAATATGCGCGGCGCGTTCACGTTAGCGCATGAAGTGGGCCATGCCGGACATCTGATGCTCGGCGCCCGGTATCAACGGATGACGAATGCGCGTCCGTCGCTCTACTTCATCGAAGCGCCGTCGACGATGAACGAGCTGTTGCTGGCCGAGCATCTGCGTTCGCGTTCGAACGACAAGCGTCTGCGCCGTTGGGTTATTATGCAGCTGCTCAACACCTATTACCATAACTTCGTGACCCATCTGCTTGAAGGCGAGTTGCAGCGTCGCGTGTATGCGCGTGCCATGAACGATCAGGCGATCACGGCTAAAGTGCTGAGCGACCTAAAAGGCGAAGTATTGGCTTCATTCTGGGGCGATGCGCTGGAAATGACAGAGGATGCGAAGCTGACCTGGATGAGACAGCCGCATTACTATATGGGCTTGTATCCGTATACGTATTCGGCGGGATTGACTTTGTCGACCGCGATGATGCAAAAGATCCGCGAAGAAGGACAGCCGGCGATCGATCGTTGGTTGGAGACGCTGAAAGCCGGAGGCTCGCAAACTCCGCTGGAACTGGCGAAAATGGCGGGTGTCGATATGTCCGATACCGCCACGATTCGCAGCGCGGTGGACTATGTAGGTTCGTTGATTAATGAATTATGCGAGCTTTTCGAAGAGGAAACGATCGGCTGACGCGCGAATCGAAAACTGATTTTGGTTTGCCCCTTGCGCGCTTCACCGAACGGTAAGGAATAGAACAAAGACCGTTTCGCGGGAATCGAACACTCCCGCGAAACGGTCTTTTCGTCATGGCTTTATAAGCTTTTCCGGTCGGAGCTATCAGAATTGATCGAACGTTACGAACTCGGATACCGGCTTGCGGTAACCGCGAGGGCGGCGCTTGTCCGTATCTTCTTTCCCGATCGCGATCAGCATCACCGGAGTCATATTGTCCGGCGCGCCTACCGCGTTGCGCACGGCTTGCGGATCGAAGCCGATCATCGGGCAGGTGTCCCAACCTTTGTCCTTGGCAATCAGCATGAACATCATAGCCGACAGGCTCGCATTGCGAATCGCTTCTTCTTGTTGGAACACTTCGCCGCGCAGTTCGTAAAATTCAGTCACGTCACGAACGCTAGTGTCGAATTCCATCCGATCGATAATCCCGAGCGAAAGGAAACCTTCATTCATCTCGGCAATATGCGTATACGCCGACTTGTCACCGAATACGGCAATAACGGCCGAAGCCAGCTTAATCTTATATTGACCGCCGGAAGCTTGATAAATCTTTTCCTTTACATCCTCATTCATCACCGGTACGTAATGCACATGCTGAAGATTAAAAGCCGAAGGCGCCAGTTTAGTCAATTCAAAGATTTCAGTCAATTCCTGACGAGAAATCGGAGTCTCCGGTACGAACTTGATCGCCGAATGGCGATTTTTAAGCAGAGTAGTCAAGTCTTGCGAGGCAGTCAGTTCCTGCATGATGAACACCTACGTTTCTATAGAATGGATGATCCGTAAAAGACCAAATGCGTACAGGTTGTTCCGTTTGCTTGCCTTCTAAGTTGCTTTGTATCATTAGGATAATAGATAACTAAAAGTAAGTCAATGAGTTTTTAAGATTTTCACAACTTTTCTCTTACTTTCTCAAATGTTTTTATTATGATTTAAAATGCTTTTCGAAGCGCTCTTCAAACAAAAAAGAAAGGGGATCAAGTCTATTGAGACTCGATCCCCTTTATTCCGACCTACCTTCCCTACAAGAAAGCTAAAAGCGAAGGGAGAAATTCAGTGAGGAACGCCTTTGAACTCGGAAAATTCCTTATTCAAATCCAATCCATTTTCCGAGTGAAACAGCGTTCCGAACGAATTTCTCCCGCAGCGGCCTAAGCTTTCCCCTCCACCAAATTAATATGCGACAAATCCAACGAATTATTAAAAATAAACTCGATGTTGTATTCGCCGCGTTTATACGTCAACTTGGTCTGCGTCGTATTCCCGTTTTTAATCGTCGTCGTGGACGTCGGCACATACCAGTTTTTCTTCACCATCGCCATCGTAATTCCGCCAATATTCGTCTGACGCTCTACATTGGTACCGAAATAGCGAATTTCCTTCAGCACGCCGGAAGTCGTGTAGGACATCGCATATCCCGGATTTCCCATATTGGCCGTATAGCTATCAAAGCCGTTCACGGAAGTCCGCGCGACATCGGGCTGACCGAATTTATCGATAATTTCGCTCCGGGTTGTTTTTCCTACGGCAAATCCTGAAGGATTGCCGGGGAATTCGCCTTTAAGAGCGGGTTTGTAGAAAGTATTGAGTTTCTCCTGGGCCATAGCGGTATCCGAAGCCGTGGGCGCCTGAGCGGCCGAAGCGGAAGGGAGGCCAACTTGCGTGGCTGCTCCGAATGAGCCGATGGCAACTACGCTTGCCGCCGATAGAGCCAGAAGTGTTTTGCGTACGCGAGTAATGGTAGTCATGAAATTTCCTCCTTAAAAGCAACAGCTGTTTGCGAAATATGATACTCCTTACATATTACCTGATTAGCAGACTTTGAAACAAGCGAGCAGTAAAAGGACGCGCATGCAAAAGCGAATGTCATGCCTATTCTTTTCATACACCTTTTGCCGAGCCGGAAAACAGCTTCCGATATTGACCCGGCGTATGACCGGTTTCTTTCTTGAATTTGCGTATAAAGTTCGGTGCATCCTGATAGCCGATTCGCCCGATGATCTCTTTCAACGGTTCGTCCGTCGTCGTCAACTGCACGATTGCCGCGGCCATTCGTTTATGCCAGATATATTGAACGAAGTTCGTCCCGACCTTTTCCTTGAATGAACGGCTGAAGTACGACATGGAGATTGAATAGTTATGCGAGATCGTCTCCAGACTGAGCGAATGATCCGCGTAATGCTCATCGATATAAGCCACGATCGTATCCATCAGCGTATGGGCTTCGCATTCTTCTTTTTGTTCAATTTGCTCGCAAAGCTTGTCCACGAGTCGCAAGAAATAAGGCTCCAACTCTTCCGGCGAAGAGAACGATTCGAGCGGAGGGATGCCTCCGTGCAGATTATCGATCCCCGCTTCATTGGCCGTTTTCAGAATCGTATTGAGAATGTCAAAGCCGATACAACGCATGTAACGTGCCGAGAGTCCGGGAATCCGCAGCGTGTCCAAAGCTTCGGCTACGGAACGCGCAGCCACGTCGGCGCTTCCTTGCTTCAGGCTCTGAGTCAGCTTGAGCAACACATTTTTCGGAACCCAGTACGCTTCGCCGGAGTCCGCTGTCAGATCGCTAAAGTAAGCAATACTCGCTCCGCCGCTGCGTGTGCGCGACTCGAACGCCGAACAGGCTTCGATAAACGATTGACTGAGCCGCTGAGGTCCTGCCGAACAAGTGCCGATCCCGATTGCCGGATTCAACCGACCGATACCTTGCAGATGATCATGAACGGAGCGCGCGATTCGGTCGATCTGCTCCGTCTCGTCCAACTCTTCGAGCGGATCGAAACCGACGATCAACGCGATTTGATCCGGCTTTTGCAATTCCACGCTATGCAGCTTCGCGCCCAACTCCGGATATTCCGCTTCGGCCAGCATGGTTAGCATCAACTGCCAGTCGCGCGTCTCGTCCGTGGTTGCGCCGGGACGTTCGCGGCCAATCAGCATCGTGAAATAGCGAGTGCGGTCAAAGTCCAATCCGAACGATTGCAGCAGCTCGGGAGTCAGTTCTTCATCGCCGCCGTGGCGCAGCAGCATCAGCAGGAAATGATTGCGCGCATACGGCTCCTGCAAATCTGCCTTCGCGCTATAAGCTTGCAGCGCCGAACGAATCCGGTCCAACTCATTGCCGGGTGCCGCGTCGTGAACCGGATTGGCATCGCCCGAACGCGAAGTCGGCTTGGATTCGGCAAACTCGGACAATTGGAAAATGGGGCTATACTGCCGACGCGCCAGCAACCACGCGCCGAGTGCACCGAAAACGACGACGATCGAGAACAGCGCCGCGATAAAGGTACGAATATGCAGAACGCTGCTGAAAAACTGCGAGCTCGGCATCAGCGTCACATATTCCCAGCCATTCAGTTCGGATTTTACCGATACGACGGAATGCGGAACGCCGTCGATCGCAATGCTATGTGTTCCGGTGGATAGCGAAACAAGAGAGCCTAGCGCGTCTTCTCCCAACCCTTCCTCTTGGTTGCTTTTCACAGCCAGAACTTGTCCTTCCGAGTCGAAAATATAGGAAGAGCCTTCATACCCGCCCAGAATCGAATCGATAAGACCCGTTAGGCTGGATTCTTTAACAAAGTACATCAAGGTGCCATGCGGATTCGGGCTATTCGGAACGATCGGAACCAAATAAGCCAGCGTCGACTGCTCGAAGCCGGAACCGCGACTGACCAGATCGGCAGGGCGCATCGTCGCAAACCGTGTCTTGTTCAGATCGGTTTCGACTGTGCCGGCTTCCCAGTTGCGGAACCGGTATTTATCCGCAAACACGTCCAGATCATACATGCCTACACTGGAATAAATCCGCGGATCACCCCGGAAATACAGGAACATCTCGTCAATGATCGGACTTGCCGCTTTGTAATTCCCCAACGCGTCGATTGCCTCGAGACTGTAATACGCATCATGCACGCGATAACGACTAAGCCTCGGATCATACGCCGCGCGCGAAGCGATATCATTCAATTGCTGCAAATGAGTGTCCACGATCGTCTCGGCCTGAGTGAGTTGGTTGAGATGCGATTGTTCGATTTGCGCGCGTAAATTGGCCGCCGTATTGTGATACAACACAAACGTCAGACAGATCAGCGGAATGAGCAGAACGAACAGATAAGAGGAAATGTATTTCAGGAAGAGCCGTGATTTGAAGTAGCTCGGTTTCACCTTCATCTTCATTCTCCTTTCCCGATCCCTGTTTTGGCAGATATAAGCCGTTACCTTCTATCTAAAGTGTACGAAAGTGTGGGATTGTCGGACAATATGTAGAATTTGACCAATTATAGGGAGGCGCAGCGGCGCTGTCTTTTGCTTTTCGATATGTTGTTTTTTACTTTTGGACGGGAATAGAAAACATTAATCTTTCTTCGCGATGTGAAATTCGATTGGTTTTCCATGAAAAAACCAGTGATTCTGTAATGTATTCTAACACATTTTCCAGTCGGTGCGATTGTCAAAATTTTCGTCAGAGCCAAAACCACATATTTACGCTCTGCCTTTCGTTCTGTAAACTCGCTGTAAACCCAAATCAACGAAACGCGGAATGAAGGCAATGGAAATGCTTACAAAAAAATAGACGCACGCCATATTCAATCCGGAAATGTGACAATATCATTGAATGGGTGCATCGGAAAGGAAAAGCCATCACAAAAAAGCTTGTCAGGTAATGTGACTCTTCTATATCTTATTCTTGCCTGACCGGCCATTTAACTAACAAGGGAGTGAAGACGATGATGCACGAGGGCGCAAAAGCGGTGCTTGATCCACAAGACGTACCGGCCAAACGAAAAAGCAAAAAGTTATTCAAGAAAATCGTACGCAACTGGCAGTTGTACATCTTTATGGCTCCCGCGCTGCTGACCGTCATTATTTTCAACTATGTACCGATGTACGGTATTCAGATCGCGTTCAAAAATTACATCCCCGCGCTGGGCATGGCAGAGAGCAAGTGGGTCGGCTTCGATCATTTCACCCGGTTTTTCGAATCGTATTATTTCTGGGATCTGATGTGGAATACGCTCAGTATCAGCTTGTACGGATTGCTGGTCGGATTCCCGCTGCCGATTCTGCTCGCGCTAGCTTTCAACGAAATCCGCACGGGTCCTTTTAAAAAGACGGTCCAGACCGTTACATACGCGCCGCACTTTATCTCGATGGTCGTTATGGCGGGCATGATCATCACCTTCCTGACGCCGTCGACCGGCATGATCGTCAATCTGCTCGAAGCGATCGGAGTCACGCCGCCGAGCTTCCTGACCGATCCGCGCTGGTTCAAGACGGTCTACGTGCTATCGGATGTCTGGCAGGCTACCGGATGGGGAACGATTATTTATTTGGCCGCCCTGACCGCCGTCGATCCGGGATTGCACGAAGCGGCCATCCTCGACGGAGCATCGAGGCTTCAGCGGATTCGGCATATCAACTTCCCGGTCATTATTCCGACGATTACGATTCTGCTGATTCTGAACATGGGCGGATTGCTCGGCGTCGGTTACGAGAAAATCCTGTTGCTGCAAAACCCGCTTAATATGGAAGCTTCCGACGTCATCGCCACTTCCGTTTACCGAACCGGCTTGCTCGAAGCGCAGTACAGTTACTCGACCGCGGTCGGCTTGTTCAACTCGATCGTGAACGCGATCTTGCTGATCGTCGTCAATCAGGTGGTGCGGCGCACGAGCGAGAACAGTCTGTGGTAAGCGTGAAAAAGATGAATTCAGGGAGGGATGAAGGATGATCAGTTCGATTAAAGAAACCAAGCAGGACAAAGTCTTTCTCGCTTTCGTGTATCTGATCTTGACGGTGGCGCTCGTGATCGTCGCTTATCCGCTGATCTATATCTTGAGCGCTTCGATCAGCAATCCGACCATCGTGGCCGCCGGGGAAATGTGGCTGCTGCCGAAAGATATTACGTTTGAAGGATATCGCCGCGTGTTTCAGGATTCCAGCATCTGGAACGGTTATCTGAATACCGTCATCTATACCGTCGTCGGAACGCTGGTTAATCTGGTCGTCACGCTGCCCGCGGCTTACGCACTGAGCCGCCGCGATTTCGTCGGACGCAACCTGTTCATGATTTTGTTTATCGTAACCATGTTCTTCGGCGGCGGGTTGGTTCCTACGTATCTGGTCGTTCGCAGTCTCGGACTCGTCGACAGCATGTGGGCGTTGATCCTACCGGGGGCGACCTCGGTGTGGAACCTGATCGTGTGCCGAACCTTTTTCCAATCGTCGATTCCGAGAGAATTGCAGGAAGCGGCAGAGATCGACGGGTGCAGCAATTTCCGCCTGTACTTCCGTATCATTCTTCCGCTGTCTACCGCGCTGATCGCCGTTATGGCTCTCTTTTTCGGCGTCGGGCATTGGAACAACTACTTCTCCGCCATGATCTACCTGAACCAACAGGAAAAATATCCGCTTCAACTGGTGCTTCGGCAGATTTTGGTCCTGCAGCAGATGTCGGCGCAGGCCGGAACCATCGACGCCACCATGGCGACTTCGCTCAATAACAAAGCCGAAGTTGCCGCGCTCGTCAAATATGCCGTTATCATCGTCGCAACGCTGCCGATCATCGCGGTGTATCCGTTCCTTCAGCGTTACTTCGTGCAAGGTGTCATGATCGGCTCCGTCAAGGGCTGATTTTGCATAGCATTACATTGTCGTACTACCTGCATATCCATCAGAAAAAAGGGGAGGATTTAGGTATGAAAAAGGGACGTAAAAAAGGAGCAGTCGCATTATCCGGCTTGTTGTTGTTCTCGGTGTTGGCTTCGGCCTGTCAATCCGGAGGGTCGCCGACGGAGTCGGCAGCGGAAACAGGCGGTACGGTGAGCAAAGACGGATTCCCGATCGTCGAACAACCGATTACGCTGAGCGTGTTCGCGCCGAGCGCCGATATGGCGCCGTGGGACACCATGCCGGTCATCGAAGAGATGGAGAAGCTGTCCAATATCAAGATCGAGTTCCAGACCGCGCCGATCGACAGTTTCCCGACGAAGAAGAATCTGGTCTTCGCGAGCGGCGAACTGCCGGACATCCTCTACGCTGCGGATATCACGCCGGCCGAGCAGGTTAGCTACGGCACGCAGGGGCAACTCGTACCGCTCGAAGACTTGATCGACAATTACGCGCCCAACCTGAAAAAAATCCTCGACGAAAACCCGAACGTGCGCAAATCGATCACGACGACGGACGGTCATATCTACGCGCTGCCGTTTATCGACACGACAGCGGTCTGGTACCGCGGCCCGATGTGGTACAACGGCGAATTCCTGGAAACGCTGGGCGTGGAAGAGCCGAAAACGACGGACGAGCTGTACGACTATCTGAAACGCGTCAAAACCGAAGATCCGAACGGCAACGGCCAGGCTGACGAAATCCCGTTGACTTCGGTCAAGCTGGACGATCTGCGCATGTTCTTCCTCGGCTTCTGGGGAATCTATAACGAAGTGTATTACGCGGACAAAGACGGCAAAGTCCACTACACGCCGCAGGAAGAAGGCTACAAAGGCTATCTGACTTTCCTGAACAAGCTGTGGAACGAAGACCTGCTGGATCACGAGACGTTCTCGCAAACCGATGAGCAGAAAAAAGCCAAAGGCGCGAAAAACCAACTGGCGCTGTTCAGCGACTTCTATCCGTACTTCACGCTCGGCGGAACTGAAGAAACCATGCAAGATCCGATGATGACGCCGGTGAGCAGCGAAATCGCGGATACGCCGGTTTACGGCAAACATCCGGGCATGTCTTCCAACGGCACGTTCGCGATCTCGGTCACGAATCCGAGTCCGGAAGCCAGCATGCGCTGGATCGATTATCAATACGGATATGACGGCGCGACGCTGTGGACGCAAGGACCGAAAGGCATGATGTGGGATTACGTAGACGAAGCCACGCACGAGAAAAAGTATCTCGAAGTGCCGAACGGCGGCGACCGCGAGGAATTCCGCGCGACGCTGACGCCGAACTACGGCATCGTGACGCCGGGCGTCAATATCCCGGATCTGACCAACGGCCTGCGCAGCGAAGTGGAAGACTGGGTCGTGCAGCAAAACGAAGAAAAACTCGTGCCGATCGCCAAAATCCCGTTCCCGAACGTGTATCTGACCAACGACGCGCAAACGGAAGTGTCCGCGCTGCTGTCCGATCTGAACACGTACGTGGAACAAATGGAAGCGAAATTCGTTACCGGGCAAGAACCGCTGAGCAACTGGGATGCCTATGTGGCGCAGCTGAAAAAAATGGGCAGCGACCGCATCGTGGAAATCTATCAAGAAGCCTACGATCAGTGGAACAGCGAAAACGCGCAGTAAACCGTCCGTAATGGATAAAAAACATGCGGCAGGCGTCGTTTGAAATGAAAAAACGGCGCTTCGTCTAAGAAGTGAATCGAAGAAGCGAAAGATGAAGCGGGAGAGCCCGTTTTCGTTTTTCGCTTCTCGTTTTATCAAGGAGGCTAATCCCGAAATGACGGATATCAAAGTGACGGAAGCAACATCGGAAAACGAAGAAACGGTCGTTCACGAAGGCGTGCACAATTACAGCAGCGAAGACGAATGGGTCAAGCCGGAAGATCCTTTGATTTTAGAGCGGCTGGAATGGTTCAAAGACCAGAAGCTGGGGCTGATGATGCACTGGGGACCGTATTCGCAGCTCGGCGTAGTGGAATCGTGGGCGCTGAGCGACGGAGACGCGGATTGGGCGAGAGACTGTATCGACTGGGGCGTGGAAGGCGAAGAGTTGAAGCGCGAATATTTCGATCTCGACAAAACGTTTAACCCGATTCGGTTCCAGCCGGAACTGTGGGCCGATCTGGCCGCGGAAGGCGGGTTCAAATATTTGACGTTTACGACCAAGCATCACGACGGGTTCTGCATGTGGGATACGCATACGACGGATTACCGCATCACCGGGCCGGAGACGCCGTTCCATCGGCACAAATACGCGGATATCTGCCGGAATCTGTTCGATGCGTTCCGCTCCAGAGGGCTTGCGATCTCGACTTATTTCTCCAAAGCGGATTGGCATACGAAAGACTACTGGGCCCCCGGCATGGAGCGCGGCGAAAAAATGTGGCGCGGCCCGTCTTACGATCCGAAAGAGTACCCGTGGCTGTGGGAAAAGTTCGTTCAATTCACGCATGAGCAGATTACCGAGCTGATGACGCGTTACGGACGGATCGACATGCTGTGGCTGGACGCGGGCTGGGTCAACGAGCGCAGCGGTCAGGATATCCGGCTCGGCGAGCTGGTCGATAATATCCGCCGCGAGCATCAACCGTGGCTGTTGTCGGCCGACCGTACCGTAGGTGGAGCCTACGAAAATATCATCACGCCGGAGCAAACGCTGCCGGAGCGTCCGCTAAACGTGCCGTGGGAAAGCTGCATCACGATGGGCACTTCGTTTTCGTTCAATTATGAAGATCGCTACAAAAGCGTGCGCGAACTGGTGCATCTGCTGGTCGAGATCGTGGCAAAAGGCGGCAATCTCGCGCTTAACGTCGGGCCTCAGCCGGACGGGCGTTTGCCGCAGGCGGCGATCCAAGGCATGAAAGGATTGGGAGCCTGGCTGAAGGTGAACGGCGAAGCCATCTACGGGACGCGAATCTGCGAGCCTTACGTGTCCGAGGATAAAACCATTCAATTTACGCGCAAAGGCGACATTGTGTACGCGATCCGGTTGTACGGGGAACATGAAGCCGTAGAAACCGAACTTGCTATTCCGGTAATCGGCGAGTTCAAGCGGGCTTCGTTGGTCGGAACGGACGGCGAACTGCCGATGCGCGGCACGGACGCGGGCGTAATCGTGACGCTGCCGGAATCGATGGGTACAGACGGCACGCCGATCGCGTTGGCCATTCGTTTGGAATAGCAAGCAAGCTTGAGCAGACAGTTGAACAGGAGGCATACACATGAACTTAAGCGGAATGCCGGAACCGGCGATTCCTTTTGCGCCGTTGTCGTATCTCTGCAAACGTGCGCCGGGCAAGCTTGAACTGGACGGCCGCCTGGACAAAACGTTCTGGGACGACGCGCCGTGGACGGAAGACTTCGTCGATATTGAAGGCGATCTGAAGCCGAAGCCCTGGAAACGGACGCGAGTCAAAATGCTGTGGGACGACGAATATTTTTATTTCGGCGCGGAATTGGAAGAAGACGAGATTTGGGCAACGTTGACGGAACGGGAATCGGTCATTTTTTACGACAACGACTTCGAGATTTTTATCGATCCCGACGGCGACACGCATCAATATTACGAGTTCGAGATCAACGCGTTGAATACGGTATGGGATCTGATGCTGGTCACGCCTTATCGCGACGGGGGCCCGTCTGTAAACGGCTGGGATATCCGTGGTTTACGGACGGCGGTACATATCGACGGCAAACTGAACGATCCGGACGCGGACAATCGGAGCTGGAGCGTAGAAGTCGCGATGCCGTGGAACATTTTGCGCGAATGCGCGGAAGGGCAACAACCGCCGCAAGCCGGACAATCTTGGCGGGTGAACTTTTCGCGGGTCCAATGGCAGGTCGAAAAGGAGCAAGGCGCTTATCGGAAAAAGATCAATCCCGAGACTGGGCGTCCGTTTCCCGAAGACAATTGGGTCTGGTCGCCGCAAGGCGTGATCAATATGCACTATCCGGAAATGTGGGGATTCGTGCAGTTTGCGGGAGAAGAGATGTCCGGCGGCGCCGAGCCGCCGTTCGAACTTCCGGCCGACGAGCGCGTGAAGTGGAAGTTGCGTCGTCTCTATTACCGCCAACGGAATCACTATGAACGCTTCGGGAAATTCGCGGCCGAGCTGGCTCCGCTGTTGGAAGACGGCGACGAAGGCGGCGAACTTGCGGCATGGGGAGATTCGGCTCAAGCGCCGTTGATCGAGACAACCACGAATTCGTTCCGGATCCGGGCCGCGTCGGCGAACGGAAGCGGAGCATACTGGATACGCGAAGACGGAAAACTATGGAAGGAGTGAATCGGCGATGAAAACGGGCGAAAGCAAGCCGGAGATCGGACGAAGCTCAAGCGTGAAAGATTCGGACTGGGAGCAATCGAACGCGCGGGACAATGCCGGCGCGACAAACGGTATTTTTTCGCTGACTCCCGAACGGCTTGACGCGATCAACGAAGCGTTCGAGCAGCGGAGGGAATTGGCGGCGGCGCGAGATGATGAACTGTTCGGCGTATTGGAACAGGTTGCGGACGACGAAGAACGTCTGGCGTTGATTTTCCTGTACGCGCATATGCCGATCAACGATCTGGCCGATTATGACGGGCAGTTATTTTTGAGCCATGTTCGGCACGCCCTGCATATGCGTAATGCGATGCCTTGGGGAGCCGACGTGCCGGACGAATTGTTTTTGCATTACGTGCTGCCGCCGCGCATCAACAACGAACGGATCGAAGATTATCGCGGCATTATCGCAGATCAGTTGACCGAGCGCGTTTGTTCGTTGTCGATGAGCGAAGCCATACTGGAGACCAATTATTGGTGTTATGAAAAAGCGACGTATACCGGCAGCGATGCGCGAACCATTTCGCCGCTCGGCATGATCGTCAGCGCCAAAGGACGCTGCGGCGAAGAATCAACGCTTACGACCGCTGCGCTGCGCAGTATAGGCATACCCGCGCGTCAGTGCTACACGCCGCGCTGGGCGCATGTCGATGACAACCATGCCTGGGTAGAAGCGTGGGCGGACGGCAAGTGGCATTTTATCGGGGCTTGCGAACCGGAAGCCCAGCTCGACAAAGGCTGGTTCGACGCCCCGGCCCGCCGGGCGATGCTGGTCCATACCCGGGTTCCGGCCGGATACGACGGACCCGAGCCGGTCACCTATACGGACGGGTCGCACACCGAAATCAATCTGCTGGCAAATTATGCGCCGGTGCGGAAGCTGCTTGTGCAGGTATCGGATGCTGACGGTCGGCCTGCCGCCGAAGCCGAAGTGCAGTTTCAGATTTACAACTATGCGGAGCTGCACCCGATCGCTTCGGTGCGAACGGATGATAACGGCGAAGCCGCATTTCTGACCGGATACGGCGATCTGGTCGTGCGCGCGGCGTCGAAAGGCACTTGGGCGGAAGCTTGGATCAAAGGCAGCGAGGAGAAGTCTGCAGAACAGCAGATCGCGCTGACACTGAATCGAAACGGACAACCGGAAGGCATAATCGATTTCGATCTGACGCCGCCGAAAGAGATTCCTCCTCCGGCAGATCGCGAAACGCTGAGCGAACAAGCGTTAGAGATCCACCGCCGGCGCACGGCTGAAGGCGAGCAGATACGCAATGCTTACGAATCCACTTTTATCGGCGAAGAGCAAGCCGGGACAATGGCAGGGCGATGGGGACTGGAACCGGACCGTTTGCTTAAAGTGTTGGGCGACGCGCGGGGAAATCACGGCGAAATTGCGGCTTTTCTGGACAAATATGTGCCCGAGCACGGCGAATGGCCGCTGCGATTGCTGGAAAGCCTGACTGCCAAAGACATGATCGATATAGGGCAACAAACATTAGAGGACCATCTGCTTGGCGGTCTGCAAGCTTTGCGCGATTGCGAACAAAATTATCGCGGCGAACTTTTCGTTGCGGAAGTGTTCTGCCCGCGCGTGCGGTGGGAACGCCTGGCTCCGTACCGTAAGAAGCTGCGAGCCGCTTTTGCGATCGCGGAGCAGGAGCAATTTCGGGCCGATCCGCAATTGTTGGCCCGGCGGATCGCGGACGCGTGGAGCGTGCGCGACGATCTGACGCCCGTACCCGGCAAAGCGTCGCCGTTCGGGACTTTTGCATTGAGAGCGGGAGATCGGGAGTCGGTCGAAATTTTGCTGGTGGCGCTTTGCCGCAGCATCGGCATCCCGTCCCGGCTGCATCCCGCAACGCAGCGGCCGCAGGCAATGGCAGACGGGGCATGGATCGACCTCGAGCGTCCGGTCTCAGCTTTCAACAGCGACATGAAAGCGGGCGAGCCGGAAGCTGAAGCATTGAAGACTGCGACAGGCAACCCTTCGAACAAGGAGTCAGTCTCGATGCTCGGCACGTTACGTCTGCTGCCGAATATCGAAAATTCGGATACGGCCGTCGCAGTCGAAGCTTCTTATCGGGAAAACTTCACCCTGGCCCGTCTGGAGAACGGATTGTATGCGACCTTGAATTATCCGTTTCGTAAAAAAGACGTGCATGCGCAGCCGTTTGAGCTGGAAGCGGGCGAATACCGGATGACGACAGGCATTCGTTTGCAAAATGGCCGCGTGCTTGGACGGATGTTCGATTTCGTGATCGGGCCTGAACGCGAAACGACGCTTGCTCCAATCTTCCGGCAGCCTGAAGAAGTCGTTCCGGTGCTCGGAATCGCCCCCGACATTTCTCGCTTGACTCTTCGGGACGGGACCGCGTCTGCGCTGTCCGATCTTGTCGGCAGCGATGGCGCACTGGTGGCTTGGATCGATTACCGCTTGGAGCCGACCCGTCACCTGCTGCGCGAGGCTGGCGAAATGAAAGCGGAGCTGGAAGCGGCAAACGTGCCGTTGGTGTTCATCGTCAGCGATCAAGCGGTCGATATGGACGAGATTATGCCGTTTATTCCCAAGCCGCTGCCGACAGGAGCAATCTTTGCTTATGATGCGTCCGGCGCAGGCTTGGAGACAATGAGTACTGTTTGTCCGCCTCCGGGCAAGGAATATCCGCATCTTTTTGTGTTAGACGCGCAGCGGCATATCCGCTACGCCGAATCCGGCTATAAGCCCGGCAGCTGCCGCGAAGCGTTGAGCGTTTTGCTTACGGTTCGCGATTAGCAGGCAATCCTTACTACTTCATGGAAAAGAGGAAATGACATGACCGGCTCCCTATCTGCGCAAGACCCAAATTCAAATGTTGTTCGTACGGTCGGTTACGTCGGCCATAACGATCTCCCGGATCTCGACACGGAAGACCTGCTCAAGCTGACCCATATCAATATCGCTTTCGGTCATGTGGGCAACGACGCGATCGTGACCGACCATTTGAATAATATGACCGAAATCGCCCGCCTCAGAAAAGAACATCCGAGTATCCTGATCCTGTTGTCGGTCGGCGGTTGGAGCGCGGGCGGATTCTCTGAAGCAGCCTCCACCGAAGCCGGACGCCGCCGCATGGCTGAATCCTCGCTGGCTGCGATCGATGCCTATGACTTGGACGGGATCGATCTCGACTGGGAATATCCGTGCTACGGCGAAGCCGGAATCGGAGCCGACCCGGCCGATCGCGAAAACTTCACGCATTTGCTGCGAAGTATCCGTGAAGCGTTCGACGCGCGCGGCGCCGTTGACGACCGGCATTATTTGCTGACGATCGCGGCGGGGGCGGATCAGTATTATATCGACGGCACGCATATGGACGAAGCGCAGCAATACCTCGATTACGTTCAGTTGATGACCTACGATATGCGCGGAGGTTTCCAGGTGCTGACCGGACATCATACCAATCTGCATACGCCGACTGGCGATTTGTTCCGCATCAGCGTCGAAGCATCGGTCAACTTGTTTGTGCATGCTGGCGTACCGAGATCGAAGATCGTGATCGGCGCGGCTTTTTATTCCCGGATGTGGAAAGGCGTGCCGAACGTGAATAACGGTCTGCATCAGATGGCGGCGACAAGCGGCGGTTACGGTCCGGAATTCACGGAGCTGCACGACGATTATATCGACCGGAACGGTTTTCGCCGATATTGGGACGATGAAGCCAAAGCGCCTTATCTTTACGACGGAGGAACGCAAGACGCCGGTACCTTTATTACCTATGACGACAAAGAGTCGATTCATTGGAAATGCCGTTACGTTATTCAAGAAGGTTTGGGCGGCGTGATGTTCTGGGAATATCGCTGCGATCGTACAGGATTGCTGCTGGAAGCTATCCGTGCAGGATTAGCCAGCGGGGAAAAAGCGGCCCCGTCCGTATCTTGATGAGAGTGCAACGTAAAACTTTTGAGTAAAAAGGATCGGAATATCGGCGATTATGGACAAGTTTCTTTTCTATCGCTACAATCGAATACAATGTCAGACAACCCGGCTTCCGAAAGCCGGGTTGTCGGCATGCGTAAAACGCGGAAGCGGACGCTTATTGGATGATCTGCGTCTGCCGCAAACGATAATTATCCCGATTTGCGCATAAACTTTCATTATGTTAACTAACCTGCCGCAAAACGAAAAACTTTTTACATTTGATCTGGTGATTATTTCTTAAACTCGTTATACTGGAAAAATAGTTCGTACATCAGAGGAGGAAATGCATTGACGACCTTTCAACAGTTTGACTACGTACGCCCAAATATTGACCAGTTGAAGATTAATTTTAAGGAATTGATCGCCAAGTTCGAAGCCGCAGGGAGCGTTGGGGAGCAAGAGTCTGTCATGCACGAGATTAATGCGCTGCGCAACAGCTTTGACACGCAGCACCAGCTCGTCAGCATTCGCCATTCGATCGACACTACCGACGAGTTTTACAAAAACGAGCAGGATTTCATGGACGAAGTCGGCCCGGTCGTGCAGGAGTACATATCCGATTACTACCGCGCGCTGACGACCTCGAAATTCCGCGGCGAGTTGGAAAGCAAATGGGGCACGCAGCTGTTCGCGTTGGCCGAAAGCGCGATCCGCACGTTCAGCCCGGAGATCATCGAAGATCTTCAGCTCGAAAACAAACTGTCCACCGAATACGATCAGCTGATCGCATCGGCGAAAATTCCGTTCGAAGGCGAAGAGCGCACGCTGCCGCAGCTGCTGCCGTTCGAATTGTCGACGGATCGCGATATGCGCAAACGCGCGTCGGAAGCCCGCTTCGGTTTCCTGAACGAAAAAGAATCGGAACTGGACCGCATCTACGACGAGCTGGTCAAAGTCCGTACCAAAATCGCGAAAAAACTCGGCTACCCAAGCTTCGTCGAGATGGGTTACGACCGCATGATGCGCACCGACTACAACGCCGAGATGGTCGCGAACTTCCGCAAGCAAGTGCAAGAAGAGATCGTGCCTGTAGCGACTCGTTTGCGCAAGCGTCAAGAAGCACGGATCGGCGTCGACACGCTGCGTTATTACGATAACGGCTTCAGCTTCAAGAGCGGCAACGCCACGCCGAAAGGCGACCCGGACTGGATCGTCAAAAACGGCGAAGACATGTACAAAGAGCTGGCGCCGGAAACGGACGAGTTTTTCCAATTCATGCTGAAAAACGACTTGATGGATTTGGTGAGCAAAAAAGGCAAAGCGGGCGGCGGTTACTGCACGTACCTGCCGGATTACAAAGCGCCGTTCATTTTCTCGAACTTCAACGGCACTTCCGGCGATATCGACGTGTTGACGCACGAAGCGGGACACGCGTTCCAAGTGTATTCCAGCCGCGGTCACGAAGTGCCGGAATACTTGTGGCCGACGTATGAATCCGCCGAGATCCATTCCATGAGCATGGAGTTCTTCACTTGGCCGTGGATGGAGAAATTCTTCAAGGAAGATACCGATAAGTACCGCTTCGACCATTTGGCTTCGAGCCTGCTGTTTATTCCTTACGGCGTCTCGGTCGACGAATTCCAGCATTTCGTGTACGCCAACCCGGACGCGACGCCGGACGAGCGTAAAACGGCTTGGAGAGAGATCGAGAAGAAATACCTGCCGCACCTGAACTACGAAGGCAACGATTACCTGGAGCGCGGCGGTTTCTGGCAAAAGCAAGGCCATATTTACGGCGCGCCGTTCTATTATATCGATTACACGCTGGCTCAGCTCTGCGCGTTCCAATTCTGGAAGCGTTCGAGAGAAGACTTCGAAGCGGCATGGAAAGATTATATTCACCTGTGCGGTCTGGGCGGCACGCAATCCTTCACCGGACTTGTCAAGGAAGCCGGCCTGATTTCCCCGTTCGAAGACGGCTGCGTATCCTCCGTGATCGGGACGATCGAAGAATGGCTGAACAGCGTGGACGACAAAGCGCTGTAAAAAGAATTCGACCGATCACGTCAAAGAAACGCGAGTATGAGCCTGTTCGAGAAATCCGCCTTAACCGACAAAACTGCTGTTCACCGAGTGTGGACGGCAGTTTTTTACATAAGCTTATCCGCGTCAAATGAACAGAAGAGGAGTGCGAAAAAATGAAGCAGTCGTTTCACGATTTTCCGTATGTTCGTCCCGATATCGAGGCTGTCGGTCGGGACTTCCAAGCCGCGATAACCGCTTTCGAATCTGCCGAGAACGTCGAGGAGCAGATCGTTGCCAATCGCGAATACAACGAGCTGTATTCGGCAATCGCGACGCAGGTCATGTTGGTCAATATTCGGCATTCGATTGATACGACCGACGCTTTTTATCAAGAAGAGAAAGCGTTCATGGACCGCAACATCCCGATCGTGCAGCAGATGGAAGCGGCTTATCATCGGGCGTTGATTGCTTCGAAATTCCGGCCTCAGCTTGAAAAATTGTGGGGGACGCAGCTTTTTGCCCTGGCCGATGCTTCGAGCCGTACGTTCGATCCGGCAATCATCGAAGAACTTCAGCGTGAAAACGAGCTGTCGACGAAATATCAAATGTTGATCGCGTCGGCGAAAATTCCGTTCGAAGGCGAAGAGCGCACATTGATGCAGCTGATGCCGTTCGAATTGTCGACCGACCGCGCGATGCGGAAAAAAGCTTCTGAAGCGCGTTATGCGTTCATGGAGGAACACGAAGCCGAATTCGACGGAATCTACGACGAGCTGGTCAAAGTCCGCACGGGAATGGCCCGCAAGTTGGGGTATCCGAGTTATGTGGAAATGGGCTATGACCGGATGAAGCGAACGGATTACGATGCCGGGATGGTAGCCAATTTCCGTAAACAAGTATTGGACGAGATCGTGCCCGCGGCAACTTCCTTGCGCAATCGTCAGCAGCAACGAATCGGCGTCGACACGCTGCGTTATTACGATAACGCGTTCAGCTTCGAAAGCGGAAATGCCACCCCGAAAGGCGACGCGGATTGGATCGTGCAAAACGGCGAACAGATGTATCGGGAGATGTCGCCGGAGACGGACGAGTTTTTCCAATTCATGCTGCAAAACGACCTGATGGATCTGGTGAGCAAAAAAGGCAAAGCGGGCGGCGGTTACTGCACGATGCTGTTCGATTATAAAGCGCCGTTCATTTTTTCCAACTTCAACGGAACCTCGGCGGATATCGACGTGCTGACGCACGAGGCGGGACACGGCTTCCAGGACTACCGCAGCCGGGAGTTCGAAAATAAAGCGTATTGCTTCCCGACCATGGAGTCCGCCGAGATCCATTCCATGAGCATGGAGTTTTTCGCTTGGCCGTGGATGGAGAAGTTCTTCGAAGAAGATACCGACAAGTACCTGTTCAATCATCTTGCAAGCGCGCTTCAATTCATTCCGTACGGCGTTTCGGTCGACGAATTCCAGCATTTCGTGTACGGCAACCCCGACGCGACGCCGGAAGAGCGCAAAAAGGCGTGGCGGGATATCGAGAACAAATACCTGCCGCATCTGAATTACGAAGGCAGCGATTATTTGGAGCGGGGCGGCTTCTGGCATAGGCAAAGCCATATTTTCACCGCGCCGTTTTATTACATCGATTACACGCTGGCGCAAATCTGCGCGTTCCAGTTCTGGAAACGTTCGAGGGAAGACCGCGAAGCGGCTTGGGCGGATTACGTGCATCTCTGCGGTCTCGGCGGCAGCTTGTCGTTCACGAACCTGGTTCGCGAAGCGGGCTTGATCTCGCCGTTCGAGGACGGCTGCGTATCGTCCGTGATCGGACAGATCGAAGAGTGGTTGAACGGAGTCGACGATCGCGCGCTGTAGAGATTCAAAAGCTAACAAGGAAAAGGATGAAGCCGAATGTTTCGGTCTCATCCTTTTTCTGCATGATCGATTATGACAGAGGCACTGACGTTGCTTGCTTGCGAAAATCCTGCGGCGTATGTCCCGTATGTTTGTGGAAAACATAAGCAAAGTAGCTCGCGGATTGAAAGCCGCACGCAATGGCTACTTCGGATACGGGGCGATTCGTTTCTTTGAGCAGGTCGCAGCTTTTTTGGATGCGGTATTGAACGAGATAATTGTTCGGCGTGAGGCGAAGATGCTTCTTGAACAGCTCGCAGCAGCGGCTGCGGCACACCGACCCGGCTGCCGCGATGTCGTCGGTGCTGAGCTTGAATTCGTAATGCCGATGAATATAGTCCGTCATGTCGTGAATGATGGCAAGATGACGATTGTCGATAGACTCGCTCGACTTTTCTTGAATATGGTCAGCAATACAGGCGCATAAATAAGAACAACGGGAGATCAGATGCAGCAAATTCCCGGAATTGCGTTTCATTTGTTCATTGATATCGATTAATAGGTTAATAATCTCCTGCTGCCAAGCGATTTGCGCGGATAAATGCAAAAAGTCGTCCGCATTCAATCCGAATTTTTGATTCAAAAAAGTTTTGCCTGCCGAAGTGTGCTCGCCCAATAAAGTCGGATGCACGGTAACGATGACATGCGAACAGTTGCCGCTATCGGCAAAAAATCCGCGATGCAGCCTTTTGCTGTTCACGAAGATCGCATTTCCTTCCTCGACGCGAACGGACTGGTCATTGACCATATAATTCATGGAGCCTTCAACAATCAATAAAAACTCCAGATCGGCATGCCAGTGGTAAGCAAACGCGTTCAAATCACGAACCCTCACCGATCCCTCGTAAACGCATACGGGAAAACCGGGCAGATTATAAGAAAGCTTTTCGGATAGGTCCGAAGAAATTTGAAGCGATTCGACCATATAAAAGTCCCTCTCTTGAAAAAAATACAATATTGATAGTGAAATAGACTATTTTTAGCGCGAAATCAATAATTTTATTATACAATTTCGATAATCGAATATGAAATAAAATTCGGAATATTCAAAAGACAATCTCAAGTCTGCGGAAATAGGGGTGGGAAGATGAATACCTTGATTATTGCCGATGATGCCGAGGTTAAAAATACGATCAAGCAGGCGATTTGCGAGCTTGAGCTGGGATGCAGGATTTTCGAGACGTCTTCGCCCAAAGAAGCGCTGAAGCTGATGCAATCGGATCGTATGCCGATCGTCTTTTCGGAGATCGATATGCGTCAGATGAACGGTCTTTCTTTTGTTGAAACGCATAAGCGTGCTTTTCCCGAGACTTGCTGGTTGGTGATCTCGGCGTCTAAAAATTTCTATGATATCAAAAAGGCGATCGAGCTTGGCATTATTGATTATTTATTGAAACCCGTCGACGGATCGGAACTGCGTAATGTGCTGAAAAATCGAGTGCATTATACACGTGCAGTTTGTCATTAGCTTTAATAGATTCTAAGCTTTAAAAAAAGAAATCTCGAGGCTGTCGAGAGAGTTACGTAGGAGCGTGAAGCGAGAAGACTGCGAGAGAAATTGCCAGCATACGCTTCCGAAGTGCATTTCTTCGAAATGCTTCAGGTCGCGTGTTGAAATCGAGAACGGGATTAAATTTTTAGCGGAATTTTCTCGATTTCAAAGGCGATCACTATCGTTCCTACACTGAATTTCTCTCTCCGTCTTCTCGCTCCCAGTTACGGTCAGGCTTTCTCGGTACCTTCTTTAATAAAAAAGAAGGCTCATTTTTTAATTTAATAATCTGCCGTTATCGTTCCATTGTCCGTACATGCGGTTTTCTCGCGTATTTAGCATAAACTTCTCCAGTCTGCTTTCGAACAATTCCGGCTGCTTGCGGCAGCTTTGGATCGTGTCGAGACGGATGCGTCGGTACAATTCGGGGAAGGCGAGGAAATTCTCAAGCGTTTGCGAATCTGCCTGTAGTCTGCGGTCGATTTCTTCGTCGATGACAAAAGAATCAAGGCCTCCCGGTGGGAAAAATAGACGTCCGGTCTCATGGATCAGACCTAAGCGTTCCAGACGCAAGGCGCGCTGTTTATTCAGTTCTGTCCATGAACTGCCGCGAGTTCTTGGCGAAAGGCGTTGCATCACGCCGATGCCCGCCGCGGTCTTTTTTACGCCGTCTATCCAGCCGAAGCATAGGCATTCTTCAACGACATCCAGATACAGCAGAGTATCAGGACTTGGTTTCATGCTTACGGCGACCCAGCAGCATTTTTGAGTAGCATGATTTTCCTCCAGCCACTGCCTCAAGTTCTCCCGCGTTTTGACCTCTGTTAACAAAGGCTGCATCTCCATAGCCCTGATCACTCCTTTTCTTCAACCGATTCGGTCGTGACTTGCTTATTTCGAATAAACCTGCGCTTCGTCTACCGGATTTTGATACCAGAATAACACATAATCCGTCATCGTCGAAGCATGTCCAAGCTGCCGCAGCATCGCCGAAATATTCCCCCGGTGATACGTGCCGTGATTCACTAAATGCAGCAAGATCTCCGACAGTCGCGTCTCGCGGCTTCCGGTATACGGATTGACCAGCAAAATGCTGCGCTCCAGATCAGGCTCCGCCTGGAGCCAAACGTTAACTTTGTGCGCAAGCGATTCGAAAGCAGCAGCAAACTCTTCTACGCCAAACCCGGACATCTCTTGTTCCAGCGCCATATACTGATTCATGGCTTGCTGCATATCCATGCCCGTCAGCACGTGATACCAGATCGTTTCCACCGCGAACATATGACTGAACCCCCGCGCAATCGTCGGAAAAGAAGTGTTCGCCTCCTGTTGCATCACCGAAGAAGGCAGCTCATTAATTCGTTTCAACAGCGTCTGAGTCGCCCAAGCGTCGTAAGTAAACATTTGTGCAGAAGGATTGTGATTCATGATTATGACCTCTTTTCAATAAGTAGTGTAACCCGTCTTCAACAACAGCATACGAAAAGAAGACTGACAACAGCGTGTCAGCCTTCAAGTTGCAGATAGAATTCAGAGTCAATTCCTGTTCGGGGGGGGAAGCTGGGAACTGCGGGGGAAATTCGTTCAAAACGCTGTTTCACCCGGAAATTTGATTGAAGTTTTTGTGGAATTTTTCCAGGTTCAAAGGCGTTTTGACCTGAATTTCCCCCTTCGTTTTCGCTTCATTTATAAATAAAATTAAAAAAAAGACTGACAATGCAACGTCAGTCTTAGCGTGCCAAGAACGTCCAACGTAGCTGGAAGCGAGAAGACGGAGAGAGAAATTCAGTTCAAGACGCCTTTGAACTTGGAAAACCTCAACTCAAAATTTCAATCGACTTTTCCAAGTGAGACAGCGAATTGAACGAATTTCTCTCGCAGTCTTCTCGCTTCCCCCGCCGAAGTGACTTTCGAGAGCACCCTAAGACTGACCGCGATGCAGCGTCAGTCTTTTTCTCCGTCGTACAGAAACAATGCCTTTTGCAAATGATCGCGCAAAATGAACCGCAGCTCCACCGGCTGCAATACTTCCGCACCCGGGCCGAAGCCGAGCAGGATCGACCAGAGCCAGCGGGCTTCGAGCGGTTTGTGAATACTCAGACGCATCGTAAGGCTCCCGTCCGAATGAAATTGTTTATCCGCTTGGGGGAATTGATCGAGCGCGCTGGATAGAGCTTCCGGATACACGCGAAACACCACATCGCGACTATGTTCATCTTCTTCATAGATCGCCGGCGGTCGGTCCAACGAGCTTTCATCGTGCGCGGCAAACGTGTCTTCCGTCAACTGCACCGCCAACATGCGCGACAACCGAAACTCGCGATAATCACGTCGGGTCCGGCAGAAGCCGTAGACGTACCAATTGCTGTGCTTGTAATGCAGGCGCAAAGGTTCTAAAGTTCGACGGGTTCGCTGATTGTCCGCACGGACGTAGTCGAAGCGAACAACCCGATGCTCCGCTACGCCTGTCCGCAGCTTCGGTAGCGCTTCGGGATCGACGCGTCGCGTTTCCAAATTAACGGCCAGTCCGGCTGCGCTGTCCGAATTCGGCGAGATCGTTTGCAATCGTTCGATCGTGCCTTGCGCCCGCTCGTCCTCGAAGACGGAGGAGAGGCTGCGCAGCACGGTGAGCAGCGTCTCGACGTCGTAGGAGCCGAGCAGCGCTTTATCCATTTTATAACCGTCCATAATACCGTATCCGCCATGCTGCCCCAGAACGGACACGACCGGGAATCCGGCAGCGCACAGCACGTCGATATCCCGGTAAATGGTACGCTGCGAGACTCCGTATTCATCCGCCAACACCGACGCCGACAGCACTTCATGATTGAGCAGCTTATAGATCATGGCAATCAATCGTTCCAATTTCATGGGTTTCTCCACCTGTTTTCCGAGTAATGTATCCGCATTATAGCATGCGGATTCGCACGCAATAACAAAACGTTCTTGTCGCAACACGAAAAAGACATAACTGATTGCTACACTGACTCTTGTAATCGTAAAGTGATTAGGAGATGACGATGAATGAAAAAAATGATTCCTTCCGCGTTGACGTTGGCTAATCTGTTGTTGGGATTTCTTGCCCTTTTATTTATTTTCAAAGACGAGCTCGTGCCTGCGATTTGCTTGATTTTGCTTGGCTTGTTATGCGATTTCTTCGACGGTTATTTCGCGCGCAAGCTGGATGCCGCATCGGAACTCGGCAAAGAGTTGGATTCCTTGGCCGATCTCGTCACCTTCGGCGTGGCGCCTGCCGCTCTGGTCTATGCCGCGTCGCTGCGCGAGATTGCGGTGTTCGGCGCGCTCTGCTGCGTGATTTATCTTTGCTGCTGCGCAGTTCGCCTTGCCCGATTTAACGTAAAGCAGGCTTGCCTGGCGGGCTTTGTAGGCATGCCGACGCCGCTGGCCGCTATCCTGATTCTGCTGATCTCGGTATTGTCTACGCCCGGCGTAACGGCGATCGGGATGTTGGTGATCGGCGCGTTGATGGTCAGTCGGCTTTCTTTTCCCAGTTTAAAAAAGATGAAGAGTGAACCGGCGGAGGAGTATCGATGAATAACGCGCTGCAATTTTTGTCGGATTACGGATATGCGGCCGTCTATGGTCTGCTCACGCTCGGAATTGTCGGACTGCCGATACCGGATGAAATTCTGATGACGGGCGTCGGCTATCTGACCTTGATCGGCACCATGAAGCTGCCCTATGCGATTTTTTTCAGCTTCGCGGGGGCGATGAGCGGGATGATGATTAGCTATGCGATCGGTCATAAAGCCGGACGGCCGCTGCTGGAGCGGTATGGAAAGTGGGTAGGCATGAAGCCGCAGCGAATCGCCAAAGTAGAGGGATGGATGAATAAATACGGGCCAATCTCGATCGTCGTCGGTTATTTTATCCCCGGCTTCCGGCATGTGACCTGCTATATGTGCGGAATCAGTCGAATGCCGTTGCGTAAATATGTATTGTTCGCTTCAGTGGGGGCATTGGTTTGGTGCGTCATTTTTATTATGATGGGAAGGGTATTGGGATATGCGAATCATTGAACAGGGAAAAGGATTCATATACCGTTTATCGGTGCGCGTGCTCGGCGGAAGGTTGTGCAGCGGGGCGTTAAAAAGATTCTGCGATTCGCGGTTTAGTCGGCATCTGATTCCGGCTTTTGTCAGCGTCTATAGGATTTCCGACAAAGAGCTTGAGAAACCGTTGACGGCTTTTCGTTCGCTCAGCGACTTTTTTATACGTGAAATTCATCCGAGTCGGCGCCCGATTGACGGAGATTGCTCCGCAATCGTAAGTCCGGTGGACGGTTATGTGCAGTCTTTCGGCGACATTACGGAGGATCAGCGTTTTGAAGTTAAAGGAAAGAGCTATTCGTTCGAAGCGTTAACGTCGCTGAATGAGGAAAGTTCCAACTATGGCGGAGGCAAATTCATTATTTTATATTTGAGCCCGGCTCAATATCATCGCTTTCATAGTCCGTTGGCTGGAGAAGGGGCGCGAGTGGCGGAGCTGGGTCGGCGTTCGCTGCCGGTTAACCGCAATGGCTGGAAATACGGAGGGCGCTTGCTGTCGTTCAATCATCGGGTTGTTTTCCAAATTCGACGTCGTTCGGCCGGCATGATGATGATCGCGGTGGGAGCGTTGAACGTGAACTCGGTGATCCAGAGCAATACGCGTCCTTTTTGGGGAAAGGGAGAGGAAGTCGGTTATTTCTCGTTCGGTTCGACCGTTGTTTGCTTGTTTGAAAAAGGGACGGCCGAGTGGATCGAAGGCTTGCAGGAAGAAGGTTATATTCAAGTCGGGGAACGGTTGGCAAATTGGCAATGTCCCGACTCGCCGGAAGGGGGAGATCAAGGTGACGAAGAAAGTGCTGATTGTCGAAGATGAACGTCGAATCCGGGAGTTGATCTCGGATTATTTTGTTGCGCAACATTGGACGGTCTGCCAAGCGGCGGACGGCAGCGAAGGTTTATATACATTCGAGACGGAGATTCCCGATCTGGTCATTTTGGACCTGATGATGCCCGAAATGGACGGTTGGGAACTGTGCCGCCGTATTCGCCGCCGCTCGGGGGTTCCGATCATTATTCTGACTGCGGTATCGGGCGATGATCGTCAGATCGAAGGGTACGAGTTGGGCGCCGACGATTATGTCACCAAACCGTTCAGTCCCAAAGTGCTTGTGTCCAAGGCGGAAGTATTGATGCGTCGGGTGGACGGTCATCTGATCTCCGCTGCGGAGACGCCGATCGGCTTCGGCGTTCAGCTCAATACGCGCAGCCGCAAGCTGGAATACGCGGAAGAGTCTGTCGAATTGACGCCGAAAGAATACGGACTGCTTCAACTGCTGCTGCGCAACCGGGGGATCGTACTGTCGCGGGATACGATTCTCGGTTATATCTGGGGTTCGGAATACGAAGGGGATGTGCGCGTCGTCGATACCCATATCAAGAAGCTGCGAGGGAAAATGGGACCGGCCTCGGAATGCGTGCGAACCGTATTCGGCGTCGGGTACGTGTTTGAGGAGAAATTATGAAAAGAGCCGGAGTGACCGCCAAATTGTTTATCGTCACGGCCGCGATTTTCATTTTGTTTTATATCGTGGTGCTGCTGGCCCAAGTGCTTGTATTCCCGGAATTTTACGAATACCGGAAGACGGCGAAATTAAAGACGGCAGCAGAGGAATTGGCCGCGGTTTATGCGCATGATCCCAAGTCGTTCGCGGTATCTGATTCTTTGCTTGCCCAGCGTCTGCGCCGAACAGACATTAACTTTGCTCTAACCGACTTTGAAGGCAGCTTGACCGCGAACGATCCTTTTCAAATTCGGATTGCCCGCTCGGACGGCAACGAACTTAACGTATCGTTGTTTTATTTGGTGATCGCTTACCGCAGTGAAGTCGAACAGCTTAAGTTGGCAGCGGGCGAATCGGTGCAGATCTATGGCGAGTTTGGTCAAGGAGAAGATCGCGATACCTTTTACGCGTTCTATATCGGAGCGGCCGGAGGCGAAGGGACTCGCGGCAAAGAAGCGGGGGAGCGAGGCATTCAGGGCGAAGGAAACGCTATGCGCGGAACGATCGTGACGGCCAAGTTGCCGGAGTTGGACAAGCTGGGCAGACGTCTGGGATTGCTGTATTCGGCTTTGGACGAGCTTTTTCCCTTATCGGATGAACAGGTCGCAAGCCTTCGTCGAAAAGAGCCGGTGGCGTTCACCTGGATCGATTCTTTCGGAGGAAACCGGAGCGGAATCTTGATCCGTCCGGTGGAAGATCCGCAAGGGAATATCAAACTGCTGTTGTTGGTGACTTCCTTGCAGGAGATCAAAGAAACGAACAGCGCGCTTCGCGTGTTCTTCATTTACTTGGGCGCGGGCGGGCTGGTGTTGATCCTGCTGTTATCCGTGTGGTATTCGCGGATCGTGACGCGCCCGTTGCTGCTGTTGAACCGAAGAGCGGAACGCATGAAAAGGCTCGATTTTTCGGGCGGAGAACCGCTCCGGCGGAAAGACGAGTTAGGCAGCTTATCGAACGCTTTGTTCGAACTGTCCGGCAAATTGGGCGTCACGCTGGACGAACTGAACGCGACCAACGTTCGTTTGCAGCGGGAAATCGAGCAGAACAAAGAACTGGAGCAGCTCCAAAAAGACTTTTTCGCCAATGCTTCCCATGAATTAAAAACGCCGCTGAGTATCGTACGAGGCTTTGCGGAAGGGATGCAGGACGGAATCGGAGCCGGCAGGCAGGAGCATTATATCGGCGTAATTCTGGAGGAAAGCGAGAAGATGGAGAGGCTGGTGCAGGATATGCTGGAGCTGCTGCGCCTTGATTCGCCCGCCGTGAAGTTATACAAGTCGCCTGTACTGTTAAGCGAGTTGACCGAAGACGTGCTTCAGAAGCTGGTGTATCGAATGCGGGAAAAGGAACTGGCTACACGCATCATCCGCCGCAATGAACAAGCCGTATCCGTAGATGCCGGCAAGATCGAACAAGTCGTGCTTAATCTGCTGACCAATGCGATCCGGCATGCCAAACCGGGCAGCACCCTCGAGATCGGGGTAATCGGCGAGGCGGACGGCATGACTTATCATGTACACAATGAGGGGGAGCCGATCCCTGAGCCTTACCTAACCCGGATCTGGGAACGCTTCTTCCGGGCGGAAGCTGCGCGTGACCGAGCCAGCGGCGGAACCGGACTGGGACTTGCGATCGTGAAGCGGATTCTGGAGCTGCATGACTGTCGATATCAGGTGGAGAATAAGGATGGAGGCGTGACCTTTACAGTACGCTTCCGCAATCGGGAAACGTAAAAGTTTCGCATACGAGTTAACACCCAAGCCGCGAATGTATGGCTTGGGGGCTTTTTATAGCTTGGGTTCGAAATGTGTTCAACTGTTACAATCGTTTCTTTTGATGCCCTCTATACTTTTTCTTCGCCGAATTGTTCAGCGTCAGACCAAATCCGATGCCTAAAACACCGCCAATGATAAATCCCATCGGAAAGTTTTCAAAAGCGACGCCAAGCATGGTCCCGAACGTAATGCCGAGCAAAACGCCGAAACCTGCTGCTTTTCCTCTGTTTTCCATATGTGATCGACTCCTCACTTTGTATAGGATACGTTCTTCGGTGTACGGGCTTGGATCGCGTTAAGAGGTTGATCCAACTTTAGCCGAAGCGTCAGTAGACAGCATGACAGCGTGAGCAGCGAAGAGACGCCATACACCACGAACAGCGACGACACGTTCATCAGTATTCCCGACAGGCCGGTACCGAGCAGAATGCCCGCCATCATCACCGGAATCATGACGCCGTTGGCCCGTCCGATATACTCCTGTTTGACCTCTTGAATCATGAATGCCGTAAAAATGACTTGGAAAAAGGCTCCGCATAAACCGGATAACACCCGCGCGCCTGCCGTAAGGGGCGTCCATACGGATAACACTTCAACAAAAGTGAGAACCGACCAGATCAGCATGATTCCCGTCATGACACCGCGCCGATAACGGCCGACCCAGCCGGCGGCCGCAGCGGCGGCAAGACCGCCGACCAGCATGCCGACGCCTTCCGAAGCGGTCAACCACTGCACGCCTTCCTTCGGCAATCCCAAACGTTCAATGACCAAAAATACGTCGAGCGGCTGCGTCAATCCGATCGACAGTCCGCTAATCAGGAATAGAGCGGCGGTGATTCGAAGATTCGAACGCTCCCATACATAATGAAGCCCGTCTTTCAAATCCGTCCAAGCGGAAGTCGCTTCGGGGCGGGCTTCACGCTTGGCATCCGGCAGCAGCAGTTGAATGCCCGCAGCGGTCAGGAAGACGAGGATCAGCGCGATCAACGACGCATTCAGCCCCAGTTGAGTATAAATGAACGTGCCCAGAATCGGTCCGAGAATCGTAAAGATCGCCATTAAGCTCTGCGTAATGCCGACGGCGCTGCCGACCTGTTCGGCCGGAACGTGCTGGCGGAACAACACGGAGGAAGACGGCTGCGAAAATTGGCTGACGATCGCGGACACGACCGTCGCCACGAAGACGGCCTGCCACAGTCCGGCGAGTACCAACAGCAGAATCACCAATATGGAGACGGCACTCAGCGCATCGCCCGCGATTACCGTCTTTTTCGGATTCCAGCGGTCGGCGAACGTGCCTCCGATTAGCGAGAACAAGAAGATAGGCAGATACTCCAGCGCGGTCAGCAGCGAGACTGCGACGGGATTGTTGCCGCTCTGCTCCATGACGTAGAACAGCAGCGCCATATTGCGTATCCAGATGCCGATTTGCTGAAGCAGATCGGCACCGGCGACGATTAGGAAAACGCGGTTTTTAAATAATGAAGTCATTGTGGGGTTCTCCTAATCATGATGTCGTGCGGGTCTGGGACGTAGGGGAAACGGAGCCGACCGGAATCAGTTTGGGCTTGAAGAACAGATACATCAGGCGGCCCATATAGATTTTGAACAAGCGCAGAAACTCGTACGGGATCGGTTCGCCTCCTTTAACCAATACCTCATAACCTTCCGATCCGTGTACCATACGGTATTGGGCATTCCGGTAGCCGTGGTTGAGATAGAAGCGTTTGCGTTTCGCCCGTTGCTCCGCGTTTTCGGCAGCGACTCCGGTTTCTTCGATATTCAATACCAGACGGTTGCCGCGATACTTTTCCGAAATAAGACTGAGCACGGCGCCGCCGTAGCCTTTGGAACGATGGGAAGAGTCGATCGCCAGATATTGGACGAAGGTAATGTCATTGTGCGAGATCAGATAAGCGAAGCCGATAAATTCGTCTGCGTCGTAAAAGGCAAGGAAGTCGACAAAGTCCTTTTTCGCTTTGCGGAGCAGGAAGCTCATCGGGATGCGTTCGCTTTCCGGGAAAGCCTGTTGATAGAGACGATCGGCAAGCTCTGCTTTGCGGGAATTTTTACGGATGGTTCTGATATGCAGCATGGTGGTCAATCTCCTTTTGTACGTATGCGGTTCATCTTTTTTTATTTTAGGGAAGGCTTGTGTTTTTCTTGTGTCGTTTGCGGACGGACCATCACTTTCTCGCCGTTCAGGTCCAGTTCGCCGTTGAAGCGGAAGCCGAATTTTTCGTATAAGCGCAGCGCGCCTTGATTGTCCTCGTACAGGCTTAGATAAATCTCGCTCGGTCCGAATTGTTCGGTTAACAGATCGAGCAGTGCGCTAAGCATGATTCTGCCGAATCCGCGTCCTTGATGCTGCGCGTCGATCAGGAACCGGTCCAGCCAGACGCGTCCCGCTTGACCTGATGATTCTTCGTCCGGGAAAAATCCGTACATCGCGAAGCCGACCAGTTCGTCGTCCGCATACAGCGCGACCGGGACGTAACATGAACACTCTTCGGCTTCTTGCAGGCATTGCGCCGTGCTTTCGATATAAGAGATTTGATCCGGCGCTACCCGAAGATCAAGTACGGATTGAACATTTTCTACTGAGACGACATGGATTGAAGTTTGCATAAGATTCACCTTGAATTTCCGGAGTTCCGCAACTGCGGCTCCACGTTTGATCGAGATATCGTTTAGAATAAGGTATACCGTAACCGGATAGTCAAGGAGGACTTATGGACAAAATAAAAACGGAAATTTACCTGTCGACCGGGGAGTTTGCGAAGCTGTGCGGCGTCAATAAAAGGACGTTGTTTCATTATGACGACATCGGGCTGTTGAAGCCGGCTTTTACGGATGAGAAAGGATACCGTTCGTATTCGCATCGTCAGTTGGACGTTTTTTTGCTGATTAACGGCTTGAAAGAATTGAAGTTTCCGCTGAAGGACGTGCGCGAATATATGGATAGCCGAACAACGCGTCATATGATTGACATGGCGAACCGGGAGCTGCCGCATATTCAACGAGAGATCGAAAAATTACAGGACATTCGCAGAATGCTGGAAGAAACGATCGTCATGGCGGAGGAAGGACTCGCGGCGGAAAAAGGAACGTTCAGGTTGGAGCGGCATGAAGCGCAGCGACTCATCCGAAGCGGGCCGATTGCGGAAGGCGATCCGAGCGCGGGTTATCTGGAGTGGACGAACGAGTTCCGGCAATTCGATCGATTAACCCAATCGGACGCCGCTTCTTTTATCGGAACGATGATGGCGGTCGAGGATTTGTTGAACGCCAAAGAGCCGATTGTTTATTTTTTCGTGAAAACGAAAAGCAAACGCAAAGGCTTGAGCACGTTCGTTAAACCGAAAGGCATGTACGCGGTCGGTTATCATCACGGCAGCTACGAGCGTCTGGACGACACCTACTCGGATATGCTGGCTTGGCTGGAACGGCAAAAGTTGTCTACGGGCGAATTTTCGTATGAAGAATATTTGATCGACGACGTGGCGGTAAAGGACGAAGAGGAGTATGTGACGAAGATCATGATCGAGATCGAGAACGAATAAATGGTAAAAAAAGGTTTTTTAAAGCTTCAAATTTGCGGTTTAAGAAGAAAACAAGAAAATGAATCCCTAGGGATTAAACCGCTGTTGCACAAGCTTTAAAACTGAAATTAATCGCCTTAAAATCGATGTTTTTAACTGATATTTTCTGTGTTAATATGTAGCAGTCGATTCGAATCCGACTTACTTGAACAACGAGGAGTCGTGCGTATGGAATTTGTGTGGATGCTTGTTTTGATTTTGCTCGGAACCAAGGTGGCCGGACATTTATCGGTTCGTCTGGGTCAGCCGTCGGTGTTGGGAGAACTATTGGTCGGAATTCTGATGGGACCCGCGCTGCTCGGTTGGATCCATCAAGGTTCGTTTATCGAATACATGGCGGAGATCGGCGTGCTGCTGCTGATGTTCATGGCGGGTCTGGAAACGGATTTGGAGCAGTTGAAAAAGAACTGGAAGCCGGCGATGGCCGTAGCGTTGGGCGGTATCGCGCTGCCGATGATCGGCGGTTACGGCGTCGGTCAGTTGTTCGGATTTTCCGGGGCGCATTCGTTATTCCTGGGTGTTTTGTTCAGCGCGACTTCGGTCAGCATCACGGTCCAGGTATTGAAAGAAATGAACAAGTTGGACTCCCGCGAAGCGACGACGATTCTGGGCGCAGCCGTCGTGGACGACGTGCTGGTGGTTGTTCTTCTGGCGGTGCTCACGAGCTTTTTCGCGACGGGAGACGGCGCGGAAGTATCGATCAGCCTGCTGCTGATCAAAAAGATCGCGTTCTTTGCCGTCGTTTTCTTGGCAGGTTGGCTGATCGTTCCCCGCGTGCTGCGTTGGACATCGAAGTTCCGGGTCATGGAGCCGGTGCTGACGTTCGCTTTGATTTTTTGCTTCGCGTTTGCGTATTTCGGCGAAAAAATGGGAATCGCGGGCATTATCGGCGCTTTTGCGGCAGGACTTGCGATCTCGCAAACTTCGTTCAAGCACTCCGTAGAGAGCAAAGTCGAGCCGATTGCTTACTCGATCTTCGTTCCGGTATTTTTCGTCAGCATTGGATTGAACGTCTCGTTTGAAGGCGTAGGGAGTCAGATCGGGCTGCTCGTGATCCTGACGGTTATGGCCGTATTGACCAAGCTTCTCGGCGGGGGATTAGGCGCAGCGCTGACCGGGTTCAAGCGTCGTTCGGCTTTGGCGGTAGGTGCAGGCATGGTCTCGCGCGGAGAGGTAGCCTTGATCATCGCGGCGACCGGCTTGAGTTCCGGGTTGCTGGAATCGCGGTATTTCACGACGGTGATCATCACGATCATCCTGACAACGTTGATCGCGCCGCCGATGCTCAAAGCGTTGTTCGGCGGCAGCGGATCCCGGCATCAAATACCTCACAGACGAATGTAAGTCGATCTCTCGCGAAAGGATGAAGCTCATTGACCGCGAATATTTTTTTGTTTTCGTATGAACCCCATAAGCGCGGCTGGACCGATCGCTGCGTCCAGTCTCATCTTGAAAGTTTGTACGACATCAAGCATTTGCATCATGACATGTATCTGATCAAAACGGACGACGACATCGATTTGCTGGAAAAGTATCTGACGGAATGTTTTTTTGAAAAAGATCGGTATTATTTGCTGCAAATCAAAGACGAACCTTACCGATTCAAGCGGGCCAAGTCCAAATCGATCCGCCGATGGATGGACAATATTTGAGCATAGGAAAGAGCCTTTCGAACGCTGGAAGGCTTTTTTCTTATTTTCAAGTGAACGGAAAAGGAGGCAGTCCGAATGAGTGCGATCCATGAAGAAGAACGCCTGGACCCAATGCTTTTGTCGCGATCATTATGATCTCTTCCATTCTTGACCGCATCGGATCTTTGGCAACCTAATCGTCTGCATTGACCCTATGCAAAATAAGATCTTTATTCCGCCACGACCGCTTCGAACGATAAGCCTTGCGGTTCTTTTCTTTATCGAACAGATATGGAATGATAGAGGGTAAGGAGTTGAGCGAATGTTTAAAGATTTCAGGGCGGAAGGCGAGAGTCCGGCTTATATTCAATTGAAAGTCTATATCGAGACCTTGATTGCGCAGGGCGTTATGCCGTTGCATCATAAACTGCCTTCCACGCGCGAGTTGTCCGGACTGCTTGGGGTGAGCCGTACAACCGTCATCAGCGCGTATGAAGCGTTGGAGCGCACGGGCTGGATCGAAGCGGTCAAAGGCCGGGGCAACTTCGTGTCGCGGGCGGCCGTGCATCTGGACGAACCGCCCAGCATGATCGAGTGGACGGAGCGACTGGGGCCGCAGGCCTTTTTATCGGAAGAGATGGATTTGATGAAGCACGGAATCAAGTGGGAAAAAGGCATGATCGCGTTCACCAGCATTGCGCCCGATGAACGATTGTTCGACATGAGCGGCGTCAAGCGTGCTTTTCTCGATCGGATGGCGCTTGAAGGCGACGTGCTGTTGAATTACGGCTATGCACAGGGCTATCGGCCGCTGATGCGTTATTTGATGAGCTATATGAAAGGCAAAGGCGTCGAGACGACAGGCAAAGACATTTTGATCACGAACGGCTTCACCGAGGGCTTTGATCTGTTGTTGACCGCGATCGGCAAGCGGAGCGGGCGTATTCTGTGCGAGAATCCCACGCATCAGACCGCGATCAAGATTATGAAGCTGCACGGATTCGAGCCGGTCGGCGTTCGCATGGAGCGCGACGGCGTCAATATGGACGAACTGAAGCAGACGCTGGATGAAGGGGGCTTCGATCTGGCCTATTTGACTCCTTCTTACCACAACCCGACCGGCATCGTGACCTCGCCGGAGAAGCGGATGGAATTGCTGCGCCTGTTGGGCGAGCATGAGATTCCGGTGGTCGAAGACGGCTTCAACGAAGAACTCCGTTATTCCGGCGCGCATGCGGCTCCGTTGATCGCTTGCGCGGGCACCGGCAACTCGGTCGCGTACGTCGGGAGCTTTTCCAAGATCCTGTTTCCCGGTATCCGGGTAGGCTGGATCGTGGCGGATCGCAAACTGATCGGCTATCTGGAGAGCTTGAAGAGGGCGCGGACCATTCATACGTCGACGCTCGACCAGGCACTGTTGTTCCAATATTTGCATAACGGCAACTTCGAACGTTATCTGAAACGGGCGCGAACGGAGTATAAACGCAAGTACGAACTGGCTGTTCAGGGCTGCACCGCGCATATCCCGATGAAAGGCATGAGCGGTGAAGGCGGCCTGCACGTATTCGTCGAGCTGGATGAACGGTTGGATGCTCGCACCGTATTGGAGGATTGTCGCAAACTCGGCGTCGTGTTTACGCCGGGCGATATCTTTTTCACGGACGGCGGCGGGCAGCATACGTTACGGATCGGATTCTCGCGCGTGCCGGAGGAACGAATCGAAGAAGGGCTTCGAATCATCGGAACGGTGGTAAAAGAACACGTAAAGGCTTTAAATCATCGTGCAAATGCATAGAAGAAAAGGGGACATAGGGATGGTTGATCGCAAAAAACGACTAAAGCCTTGGGCCGCAGGTGCCGCGCTCGCATCCATTCTGCTGCTCGGCGGCTGTCTCCGTTTCGGTCCGCAAGAAGATGAGATGGCGAACACGACCAACACGGAAACGGCGCAAACTCAGCAGGCAGAGTCCGCGGATTCGCAACCGGCAGAAGAAGCGGAAGATTCTATGGCGGATGAATCCGCTGCGGAGTCGACAGAATCTACGGAGTCCGGGCAAACGGAGCCTTCCGGCGACGGGGAATCAACGGAGGGTACGACTTCGAGCGCGTCAGAGGAAGAAAAGAAATCCAAAGACGAAGGCCAACGGATCGAAGTGACGATAAGCCGAGACGACGCGGAGCAATTGGTTGAATTCGATCTGCATGTGCTTCCGGCAGGCTATTCGTTATCGGGCATGTCTTGGGAGCCGGAGGCTGAAGCGCGGGCATCCATTGATCCGGGAGAAGACGAAGCGGCGGGAACCGGAACAACGACCATGAATGAGGCCATGGCCGGAACGGACGCGGAGATCGAAGAAGGGGCTGCTCCGACGACTGAACCGGAACGAATTACATCCACTTATTTGGATGCCGTTATCGCCGGACAGATTGGAACCGAAGGATTTTTCATTGACGAGAACGGTCAACGAATCGGCTATCGTTACGCGGCGGATCAGACCGGACGCACCGGTACGGTTCGTCTGGATTTCCGGGACGGAGACGGCGGAATAGCGACGTGGGAAGCGCGAATCGCGCTTGGGTTGCAAGAGATAACGGATCCGGCAGAAGAAGCGGATGGCGGTCAAGAATAAATCTCGTTTCAAACATGCGGAAAATGGATAAACATGGATTACATTCGGTGTTAGCCAAAGTTCGGGGGAAAGGAAAAAGGACTTGCTTTTTCACGCTCCGCCTGCTAACTTTTCAAAGGGTACAACCGATATATAGGGAAGAAGCAGCGGCGGCGCGGAGTGCTTAAAGCTGCTTTTTTATCCTAAAATTTGGAAGCGTTATCAGGCTATCACGGAAAAAGGAGATACATCTATGAGAGTACATGAATTTAAGATTGAAGGGGACTTCGATCGCGACGAACTGCTCCGCATCTCATCGCAGGCTTCCCAGTTCGCTTCGGAAATCAAACTCGCCTTTGGAGACGAAGACAATCAGCGGATCGTAGACGTCAAGAGCTTGTTCGGCATGATGCTGCTTCCGATTCACAACGGCAATACCGTACGGATCAGCGCGCGGGGTCAAGACGAACTGGCAGCGCTGGAATATATGTGCGAATTGTTCCAACATCACGGCTGCGCGCCTCATTAAGGCTGCCGGAGAAGGTATGAAGAAACTCATCCTCCTTTTGAAGGAGTGATGGGTTTCTTCGCGTTTGTGTAAAAACCTTTCCCGAATCTGCCGATATTTTGTTAAGGCATGCCTGACATGCTTTACGTTCAACCCTGATCTGAAAATGACAGCGTCCAGGAGGAGTTTATTCGTTATGCTTCAACTTTCATATAATCTCGGCAGTCTGCAAGAGATTGATTCCTACCTGCATGATACCGAGTTGCAGAACCATGCAGCTCGAAGTCGCTCTACGCTGGTTCAATTTTTTGCATCGCATGTAGATTCGAACGCGATACCTGCCTTATATCAACGCATCATTGAATATATCCCGGAAGCGATCGTCACGGGAATTACGACGGCCGGCGAAATTCACGAAGGGGAATCGATCATGGAGCGCACGGTAGTGGTCTTTTCCTTTTTCGAAACGGCGGAACTTCAGCTTGTGTCTTATCATGGGCAGTCGGAGGCGGAGCGAGAGTTAGGCCGGCGCATGGTCGATACGATTCTATCCGAGCCGGTCGCTGCCCCGATCAAAGGCATTCAATTATATGCGACGACGCAGCGCATGAATGCAGCAGGCTTGCTGGAGGACATGCAGAGCCGATTGGAGGGTGTTCCGGTGTTCGGTGCAGGAGCGAGCTCGTACCATAATCATGGAGAAACCTGGATTTTTGCGGGAGACCAAGTCTATGAAGAAGGCGCCGCAGCTGTTGTATTCCGCGGAGCAGAGCTGGAGATCGAAGTGTATCCCTGTCTGGGGTGGGAGCCGTTAAGCCGTGCGATGACCATTACCGAAATCGAGAGTCCGACACTATTGAAAACGCTCGACGGTATTCCGGCAGCCAGCGTATACGAGAAATATCTGGGGATTCAAAACGACGATAACTTTTTCAAAAACATGCTGGAATTCCCGCTTATGCTGAAACGCGGCACGTCTACGCTGGCTAGGGTTCCGTTGATCCGTCGGGCGAACGGGAGTCTGCAATTGGTGGCGGACGTGCATGTCGGGGAACAGGTGAGAATTACCTACGGCAGTCCGAAACATATTATCGAAGCCGCTTATGATATGCAAAAGAAGCTGGCAGACTTCCGTCCGCAAGGTATTTTGATTTACTCTTGTTATTGCCGTCAGGTCTATCTGCAAGAAGGATTAAATCTGGAGACGCAGGGTTTCCGTCAAATTGCGCCTTCCGCGGGATTTTATACGTATGGCGAATTTTACGGGGAAGGCGGGGAACTGGCTCTGCATAATGCAACGATGGTGGCAGTCGGCATGCGCGAGGGCGGCTTGGCCGAGCAATTTTCCGGGCAAGAGCCGAATCAAGTTCATTTGTCGGAGTCGAAACCGATGGAAATGACGGCGAGGCTTGCACGCTTCGTCGGCGTTGTCGTCGAAGAGCTGGAGCAGGCCAACCGCGACCTTCAGGAGCTGATGCAGGCGGATAGCTTAACCGGAATCTATAACCGCCGCAAAATGGACGAGCTGCTTGGCGAAGCAATGAGTTCGGACGAGGCTAACGATTCGTTATCCATTGTACTGCTCGATATCGACTGGTTTAAGCGAATCAACGATACCTACGGACATCTTTGCGGAGACGAGGTGTTAAAGCGCACGGCCGCGATTTTGCGTGAAGACGTCTGCGGAACGGGGGATGTTGGGCGATGGGGCGGCGAGGAGTTCCTGCTGCTTTTGCGCAACAAGAAGGCGGATGAGGCTGTAACGATTGCCGAGCGGATCCGCGTCACGTTGGAACAGACGGATTTCGGTGCTCCAGGCTCGGTGACGGCAAGTTTTGGCGTAACTGCCGCCAGACCCGGCGAAGAGATCCGACAGCTTTTCAAACGTGCGGATGATGCGCTTTATTCGGCCAAACACGGCGGTCGCAACCGCGTAGTTTTGTTTTAGGGGAGAATCGATTCTTTTATCTTTTAAAACTGGATTTATGGAAGGTTTCAATGTGCTCGAATAGTTCTTGGCCGTTGCGGCTTAGTGGATGCGTTTGACGCTCCTCTTCGTTTTGCAGGTCGAGCAGCATGGCGCGGTATTTTTCCGGGATCCAGATATAGCCATGAACGTATTCGGTAGACTCGAATCCGCATTGTTGCCAGAATCGCAGTCGATTTCGGCCTTCTTCGCTATTGTCAACTTCCGCTTCTATCAATAGGCCGCTTACTTTGAGGTTTTCGCGTGCCCAGTCGGCTAACGCGGCGACCGTCTGTTTTCCGATCCCGCGTTTGCGAAAAGACGGAGATACGGCGAGATAGTCTACGATCAGCAGGCGTCGGTCGGCACTGAGTCCGGTTAAGGCCATGGAGCAGGGTTGATCGTCTAAGACTCCCATGTGCAAAAAAGCATCCATGCCTTCTAGCATATTGCGCACGATGCGTTCGGGTTTGCGGATATGTTCGGGAAAGGATGCTTCATAAATAGGAAAAATCCGATTACGGAAGTCGTCATTCCATTCCGAACTTGTCCGGAGTTGCAATCGTTTCGGGGGAGGCTTCGGATTCATCGCGGGTTCCTTCTTTCTCCGATGTTTCTCTTTATTGTACAAAATAAGGATTCCTATAACAAACAGCCCCGTGCATCCTGCACGGGGCTGTTTGAGTTCAGCTTACATAGAAGAGAGTTTGAAAAGGCCGAGATCCTTTTGCAATCCTGTCGCCATCTCGCTGAGTTCGCCTGCGGCGCTGCCGATTTCTTCAAGCGCGGCAAGCTGTTGCTGGGTTGAGGCGGCCATCGTCTGAGATTCTTCCGAGGAATGCTGCGCGACCCGTGCGACTTCGGAAATGGAAGCCGTCACTTCTTCTACGCCTGCGGAAATTTCCTGCGAAGCCGCGGAGATTTCCTGAATTTGATCGCTGACGGCCCGGGCGCTGTGCCCGATCGCTCCGATTGCGCCGCTTGCCCGGTCGATGAAGGCCAAGCCTTCTGCTGTTTCGTTATCCGTGCGGGACATGAGTTGAACGGTTTCTCCGATCAAATCTCGGATATCGCCGATTCGAAGAGAGATGGTCTCCACGGAAGTCTGCGTCTGCTCCGCCAGTTTACCGACTTCCGATGCAACAACGGCAAAACCCCGACCATGTTCGCCGGCTCGTGCTGCCTCGATGTTGGCATTCAAGGAAAGAAGCTGGGTTTGCCGGGCGATGGCTTTGATCGAAGCGACAATCTCGTCAATTTGCTGAGAGTGGGCATCAAGCCGGGAGACGCTGCCGGCCGATTGGCTGACCGAATCCCGAATGCTCCGCATTTGCCGCACGGCCGCAGTCAGTTCCTGATCGCCCGTTTCGGCTTTTTGAGTCGTTTCGGCAGCCGATTCGGCTACGGAAGCCGAGGACTCTGCGATTCGCGAGATCCCGACGGCCATTTCGTTCATGGCAAGCGCGGTATCTTCGGTCATGCGGCGTTGCGATTCGGAACCGTCCGCCACCGATTGAACCGCTTGGGCAACCTGGCGCATGGCCAGCGACGACTCCCGCGAAACTTCGCTCAGCTGTTCGGAAGCGGCAGCAGAATGTTCGGAAGCTTCCTGACTGTTGCGAAGCGTTTTGTTCAGAGCGACGATCATACGGTTGAACGACTGGCCGACCTGCCCCAACTCATCTCGTGTCTCAATTTGAATATCTCGAGACAAGTCGCCGTTCGCCATCGCTGTCGCGCGCTCGTTGAGTTGTTGAACTGCGGCATTCACGCTTCGGTAGAAAGCCATGTAGAAGAGCAGCACAAGCAGCAAGGCGGCGATAATCACGGCAACAACCAAGTTGCGTTGAGCTTCCAAACGGTCAATGCGCTGGTCAAACAGCAACATAAGCGTTTCGGAGGCCTGCTTGAAAAACGTATTGGAGACATCGATGGTTGCCGTGCCCGCCGAGAAGAAGGCAGCCGGATCTGACGTCAGGTTTTTATCGTCAAACAACTGCTGTTGGGCGGTGGAAAGGAACTGTTCGATCGAAGTCGAAGTTTCCTGCCCGGAGGCGCTCATCCGGGATGCGGCTTCCGGATTCAGTTCGGTAATTCGTTGAAGTGCTTTATTCAATTCTTTCAATTCATTTTCCGCTTGCGTTTTCTTGACGGCAACTTGAGTCAACGTCTGCGCTTCCGCTTGGCGTCGAGTCAGCATTCCGTTGCCTGTGCCGCGGATTTCCGCGGTTTCCTCAATCAGAGCCGGAATACGTTTAACGACCATATCCATGAGGTAAAAGGAGTCAATCTCCGTGTCGAGCGACAAACCCGATTCGTCCGCGCTTTCGACCACGAAGTCGAGCACGCGCGCGATCAGGTCGCTGTGACGGGCGAAACTTTCTTCGGCGGAAAGCGAAGTTGTTTCCTGTTCAAGCGTTTTCCATTCTCCCGCAAGGGCTTGCCAAGCATCGGCGGAGCCGACTAATCCGGACTGCTGAACAGCAAGATCGATCGCGGCTGCATTTTCGTTTGCTTGCGAAGTTGCTTCGACAAGTTTACTTTCGCTGTCTGTACCGCCGCCATTCAGATAGGCATTAGCTTGTCCGCGATGCTGCTGCAAGGAGAGGATAAAAGGCATGGAGGCTTCGATCTGAACCAACCCGACTTTTTCTTCCCGGGTCGTAGCAATTTTCTCTTGGGTGCCCGTAATCCACAAGCCGAAAAGAAGGGCCAGTGGAGCGGCGAACAAAATGCTGATGAGTACGAATTTTTGTGCATACTTCAATCGGGATAATACGAATGTGAATGGATAAAGCAGTTTGGCCAACATGGGCATCCTCCTCTGTAGTACGCTGATCCGATCTCTATTTCGACCCGCATAACGGGCTTCGAAATGGTTCGTTCGACCCTGTACAAGATTCTCTCTATCTATATCGGAAGAAAACCCTAAAATTGATTGCTTCACCGCCCAAAAGTGAAAAAAACCACAAAAATTTGGCGTAAAATGCAAAGAGCCTGCTCGCAAGAAGGTATTTCGCGGCGCGCAAAAAGACCCCGTCCACACAAAATGCGTCGACGGAGCCGGGATGAAAGAATGTTTAGATTGGTTTAATCGGTGATCGAATGATGCAGATCATTAATGCAAGCGTTCAAACCGTTTAACTGCCCAGTAAGGAAGAGTTACGGAACGCTCAGCCGTGTTAACGGTGAAGAAGCGAGTATCATTCATATCGGGAAAACAGGGCCCCGTATAAAACTCGCCGCTAACTAGATGCAGGCGCAGTACTTCTTCTTTGAATACGGCCTTTTTGATCTCTTGAACTGCCATGGTGCAGGCCCCCCTTATCAGGTAAATAAGGTCTTGCGAACTGTTTAATACCTTACATTACCCCGTGTTACGATTCTCCAATCATATTGCAGGCAATATTAATGAACATTGTAAAAAATAATTTGAGTTTGTAAAAATTAAGGCGTCTTTATAATCGACATTAATAAGAAGACACGCCCTAGTTCCGATTTATCCTATTTGCCATGAAGTTGATTTCTTATAATGAAAAAGCACGAGAAGATTACGATTATCCAGTACATGAACCGGCTGGTAATCAAGTATTGGAACGTGTGCTTTTATGGCAGCATAAATAGAAACATTTGGAGGAATTTTTGATGAAAAAAGTAGTTATAATGGGTTGCGGAAATGTAGGGAGCGACGTGGCGCGGTTTGTCGCCGAAGAAATGTCTGACATCGAAATTACGATTGCTGATTATAACCTTGAAGCTGCGGAACGATTAGCAAATGAAGTCGGCGGGAAGGCCGTTCAATTCGACGCTACCGTTCCCGAAGATGTGAAGCGGGTATTAAACGGAGTTGACATTGTGTTCAACGGGGTAGGGCCTTTCCATCGATTTGCGATTCCGATCATCGAACAAGCTATTGCCAGCGGAGTCAATTATGTCGATATTAATGACGACTTTGATGTTGCTATAGAACTTATCAGCACGGAAAAATTCGATAAAGCAGCAAAAGAAGCGGGAGTCACCGTCATATTCGGCGCAGGCTCTACCCCCGGATTGACCAATATACTGGGAAAATGGGGCGTCGATCAGCTTGATCAAGCACATTCGATAAACATTGCATGGGGATGTTCGTTCGTACCGAATCTGTCTGTTGCTGTAGTGGATCACCTATTTCACTGTTTGATTGGCGATGTTCCGCAATTTATTGATGGTCAGCATCAGAATGTGCCGGCCTGGAGCGGAGAGCAAAGAATACAGCTTCAAGGATCGTTAGGAACGAAAACATTCTCATTCTCCGGCCATGCTGAACCTGTTACATTGCCTAAATATATTCCGGGGTTGAAAAACGTAGAAGTGAGATCGACCTTCTTTCAAGAAGAAGGTAACGATATCTACAAACAAATTATTGCTTTGGGGCTTGCCGGAAATGAGAAGCTTCCTAAATCGGGGATTTCTCCGCGTGCATTTATTACAGAGTTCTTGAACTCTGAAGCGGGAATTGAGGCTTTAAGTGTAGATTTAGGCTCTGAACCTGCAGGCGCAATTTTCCGAGTGGAAATTGAGGGTGAACTTGAAAATAGCCCAACTAAAATTATTTACGAGGTTCATTTGTTGTCGGATACCGTGAATGACCCTACTTCACTTTGTGCCGCTAACGTTGTAATCGATGTTCTCACAGGAAAAGTGACTCAACCAGGTTTATTCTCTCCTGAAGCTGTTATCGAACCTGAATCGTTTGTAACAAGAGTGGCTAGCAAGTTAGGCGGTAAGCTGTATAAAGAAATCGTTAAATTGGATGAATTGTATTAATGTTCATTCATGGCGTGTCCCATAAAGGGACGTGCCTTTTTTTGCGCTTAACGTTGCAAATGAAAGGTGACATCTTGAAGAATCGATCATTTTCTGTTTACTCCGCAGTTATTGTGCTAAAGTATCAAGAACCGTGATCATACAAAACTAGAATTAAAACCAATTACGATGAGGTGAAGGGGGAATGGGGAGTTTGCTATTAAATAGTCCGTATAAACCCAGTCAGCCTGATCTGGAACAAAAATATTTTGTGAACAGCTATAAGGTAGAAGAAACAGATGTGCTTTATGGGAAAGTATGGGAAATCTATCAATATGAATTTGATAGGCTGCCTTCTAATACAATTACAGTGCTGCCGGACGGACTTATTGAGCTTGTGTTCAATTTTAAAGACGGTCAAGCCGATTCATATTTAGTTCTGGCATCGACAGAATCCAGCCGCATAGAGGTTGGTTATTCGGAGTCAGGTTTCGGCATACGCTTTGTACCGGGTTGGTTGGGACAAGTACAGAATCCGCCTTTATCGAGTTCGCGCAAGATACTGAATGGGCTGACGTATATAAATAGCGAAGAAGTGATTTCTAATTTCGATGTGTTATTTCAGAAAGTCATATCTACTCATTCATTCGAACAGAGAGTGGAGTACTGCAAAGCGTTCTTTGGCGGCATAGAGCAAGTAGAAAATGACCAGGCTGAACTTGCTAGACAGGCCTGTTTATATCTCATTAATCATAATGGAAACAAAACGATTAGTGATTTGGAAAAATATATGGGGTACAGCTCTCGCTATATCCGAAAATTATTTGGTGAGTTTATCGGTTATTCTCCAAAAACAATGAACGAGATTATCAAGTTTCAGCATTCATTTCATCATTTTTCTGCGGAGCCGCATCGTTCTTTAAGCGACCTAGCCTGTGAATTCGGATATTATGATATTTCACATATGAATCGAGCGTATATAAAGTTAGCCAAACAACTGCCTAAATCGTTGTATCGTAATTTCTATGCGGAAAAGAAGTTCGAATGATCAATAGAAAAGGCGCATGCATGATGCCCGCACAAAGCTGCATTAAAGAAATTATGCAAAAATATATAGACGGATTTAACGGTAAAGACGCATCTGTTGTATACATGCTTTTTTCTGATAACGCTAAAATCGAGGACCCTGTCGGAGGCGGTCGAACGGTCGAGGGAAGATAGGCGATTAATGCTTTTTATAAAATGGCTGTTAATAGCGTCGAAAAGCTTGAATTGGAAGCACCGATTCGAGGTTCTCATGGAAATGAAGGCTTATTGGGGATCTGAGGATGCGGATGGAATCAGCCAAGCAGCAATTCAATAAAACGTGAGAAAGCCTTTATGAGAACAGCTTAAAGCTATAATCGTAGAGGCTTTTTCAGATAAGATTATTTTACAATGATATGATTCGCTACATGTTGTATGTTCTGTATAAGCAGCTTCGACATTAAAACGTAAAGGCGGGGATTAAAATGACACCGCAAGACCTTCAACGAGTCGGATACACTATTGTACATATTGAGCATATTACTAATTTGGCTAAAACTAGTCATCTGCCATTCGAGACGTCGATTCAGGAGATTCATAAATTAACCCTTCGCAGAGGAATGGACTTTGTAAGCAAATATACTGACGTCTATGCACTTTGCAGGGACGATAAGATGCTAACCGAGGTCGGGACAACGCTCCTGGAGTATGAGGGTGAAGTTACGGACTAATTGAAATAAGAAAATATCAAAACGGTATTCTCTATGGAGAGTCTTTCCTGATTTTATAGACGAATATTTTTTTGACTGCTATACTGTTGATAATCAATCTCATTTGGGCGTGCTTTGTGTACATTTCCGACACGATCGTGAACGGGGTCGGAAATGCAAAGATATTCATACATAATCCGATGCTTGAGGTCAACTGCCAGCGCCGGATGGAATATGTACCGCCAGCCTAACGATAAAGAAAGAATGTCCATTCAGCCTGGTGACCGCTTATTATCCATCTTCAATAGGCGGGCCGCATATGAGGGTTTTGGTGTCCATTCGGAAAAGGGTGATGTCGTGAAACAATTGCAAGTAGACGCGCAAGCGTTGCGAAAAATCGGTTTGTCGCGTGGCGATAAGGAGGAAGGCATCCAATGAAATCTTCCGCTTCGCCTGAAGATCCGAAGCAGGCCGTTAAGCAGGTCAAGGTCCGTTCGAGACCGTGGGCCGCATCGCTGATTCTGGTCGGCGGCGTTATTTTGCTCGTGCTCGGAATGGCGGTCGCGATTGCCATCGGCGCAAAGGATATCGCGCTTCCGGATGTATGGGATGCGGTATTCCATTTCAATCCGGATCTGACCGAGCATCAGATTATTCGCGAGCTGCGCATGCCTCGCGTAATCGGCGCGGCGGTCGTCGGAGCGGCTTTTGCGGTCGCGGGGGCGATCATGCAGGGGATGACCCGAAATCCGCTCGCCGATACCGGCTTGCTCGGCTTGAATGCCGGTGCCGGTTTCGCGCTGGCGCTGTGTTTTGCTTTCTTCCCGGGCATGTCTTTCCTGGGGCTGATGCTGTATTCGTTTCTGGGAGCCGGTGCGGGCGTCGGGATCGTATACGGCATCGGTTCCAGGTCGAAAGGCGGCTTGACGCCGATTCGTCTCGTACTGGCAGGCGCAGCCGTGAGTGCATTGTTTACCGCGCTCAGCGAGGGCGTAGCTCTGTATTTCAAGATCGGGCAGGATTTGGCTTTCTGGTACGCGGGCGGCGTTGCGGGCACGCAGTGGGTTCAAATCCAGATTATTTTGCCGGCCGTCGTGATTGCGCTTCTGGCTGCTTTCGCATTGTCTCGTTCGATCACGCTGCTCAGTCTGGGCGATGACATCGCGACCGGACTCGGCCAACGAACGGGCGTCGTTCGCGTATTCGGCGTAATCATCGTTCTCGTTCTGGCGGGTACAGCCGTATCGATCGTCGGTTCGGTCGGATTCGTCGGTCTGATCATTCCTCACTTGACGCGCAAACTGGTCGGCGTGGATTACCGCTGGATCATTCCTTGTTCGGCCGTACTCGGCAGCTTGCTGATCGTTTTCGCCGATCTGGCGGCACGTACGATTAATCCGCCGCAGGAGACGCCGATCGGAGCTCTGGTCGCCCTGATCGGCGTACCCTTCTTCCTCTATCTGGCTGTCAAAGAAAGGAGGAGCCTATAATGGAATCGATGATTCATCAAGCGGAGCGTCGCAAGCGCAGCCGCGGGCTCCTGGTTATCGGGATTTTGATCGTGCTTATTATCGTGGCGTTTGTCATCAGCATGAATACCGGTTTTATCCGCTTGTCGCCGATGGAAGTGGTTCGGACTCTGTTCGGCGGCGGTACAGCGCAGCAGCATTTGATCTTGTTCGAATTCCGTTTGCCCCGTATCGTCATATCGATTCTGATCGGCGCGGGTCTGGCCGTATCCGGCTGCGTCATGCAGGGATTGTCGCGTAACGCGTTGGCAGACCCCGGCATCCTCGGCGTCAACGCGGGTGCGGGTCTTATGGTCATGCTGTACGTCTCGTTCTTTTCTTCGACGGTAAGCGGTTCGGTGTTCCTTCTTCCGATCTTGGCGTTGATTGGAGCCGGAGCAACGGCAGTGTTGATCTACGTCTTGTCTTATAAAAAAGGCGAGGGCCTGATTCCTACCCGTATGCTGCTTGTCGGAATCGGGGTTGCGGCAGGCATCAGCGCGGCAATGATCGTGCTTACGCTTCGTCTTCGCCCGGAAGAGTACCAGTTCGTCGCGTCCTGGTTGGCCGGACGAATCTGGGGAACCAGCTGGAAGTTTGTTGTGGCCTTGCTTCCATGGCTGATTATTTTCCTGCCGTTCGTCTTCTACAAAGCCAAAGTCATGAACGTGCTGAACATGGGCGACCAGACAGCAACAGGATTGGGCACGTCGATCGAACGCGAACGGTTGCTGCTTCTGGCGGCGGCTGTCGGCCTTGCCGGCGCCTGCGTCGCAGTCAGCGGCGGTATCGGCTTCGTCGGCCTGATCGGCCCGCACTTGGGCCGACGCCTCGTCGGACCGAAGCACCAGATTCTGCTGCCCGTCTCGGCTCTGGCCGGCGCGCTGCTCGTCCTCGTCGCCGACACCCTCGGTCGCTGGATTCTTCAGCCGACCGATATTCCAACCGGAGTCGTCGTCGCCGTCATCGGCGCACCTTACTTCTTGTACCTGCTCGGCAAGAGCAAAATGTAAAACTCAAAACCCTCGTTTCATCCGAGCCGCTCTCCTTCCGGAGAGCGGCTTTTCTTATATAAATATAAGGGTCATTTGGATTCGTTCTTCGAGCGTCAACGAATTTGTTCGAGCTCGATTCTTCGATCGAATGCGAGAGGAACTTAAAACTCTTGGCGGGCCATTCCATACGGGAGCGAGGAGCAAGACTCTAACGGAACGTATATCCTTTAACGGCCCTTTTTGGAGGTGTTTTGATTTTTAACGGAACAGAGAAACGCTTAGACGGAAAAAAAGGACTCAAAGGCTTGAAATCCTTGTTTTTTCGTCTCTAAGTATCCGCTCGTTCCGTTAAAAATCTCAAACGAGCGATTTGGGCTGCTAAGCGCCAACTGGTTCCGTTAGAGTTTCCAAAACTGTAAGCTTTCTTCGCGAGACAACGTCTTGCATGAATTTCTTCCATAGCCTATCATGGAAGCGTTACCGAAATATCGAAACCGGTTTAGCGGTTAATCGATCCCAATCTAACCCAAGAGGTGAGCAGCAATGAAATACAGAAGACTGGGCAAGACCGACTTGAACGTATCTGTCGTGGGCGTAGGCACCTGGCAATTCGGAGGGGACTGGGGCAAGGATTATACGCAAAAAGACGCCGACGAAATTCTGATCCGTGCCAAAGAATTGGGCATCAATCTAATCGATACCGCGGAATGTTACGGACCGCATCATATGTCGGAGACGTTCATCGGCGATTTTTTGTCCCGCGATCGGCGAGAAGACTGGGTGCTCGCGACCAAGTTCGGCCATCATTGGCACGATAAATGGGAAAACGCCTGGAACGTCGATCAGATCCGCACGCAGCTCGAAGAATCGCTTCGCGCTTTGAAGACCGATTATGTCGATCTGTATCAGTTCCACTCCGGTTCGGACGAAGCGTTCGATAATGACGAGCTATGGACCATGCTGGACAAGCAGGTGCAAGCCGGCAAAATCCGCAATCTGGGCATCTCGATCGGCAGCAACGACAATCTGTACCAAACGGATAAAGCGGCCGAAGTGAATGCCAAAGCGATTCAAGTCGTGTATAACCGCATCGACCGCGTGCCTGAAGAACGGGTATTTCCGTCCTGCGAGCGTCAGGATCTCGGCGTGTTGGCGCGGGTTCCGCTGGCAAGCGGCTTCCTGAGCGGAAAATACAAGCCCGGTGCCATATTCGAAGATAATGTGCGCAAAGGTCGCGATCGCGCCGATATCGACGAAAAGCTGAGACAGGTGCAGCAAATTCAAAACACCGAAGTACCTGAAGGCATTGGCATGGCAGAATGGGCGCTGGCTTGGTGTTTGAAAAATCCGACCGTTAGCTGCGTGATTCCCGGTTGCAAAACGGTAGAGCAGGTCGAATCGAATGCTCGCGCCGCGGAAATCGAGCTGTAAATTAACGATATTGAAAAAAACCACATGACTTTTTTGCATTACTGTTGTAAAGTGATTGCAGAACGGTTTCCGCGTCGAGTTCGGACGCGGGGGCCGTTTTTTTTCGAAAACGCTTCATATGGGCATGAAAATGGTACAGGGTCGCAGCACGAATGGATAGATTGCCTGGATATTTAAGGAATTCCCGTCGAACGGCAGAACTCGGAGCCAGCGTCTGCCCAGGCCGAAACTGCGGCTATGACGGATCGTGCTTCGCAAGTTACAGAGCGACTGCTGGATCTTTTGCGTATTCCGGTTGAAGCCGGTATTCCGCTGCTGTTAATCGCGGGCGGGGCAGACGATGCCGTGCCTTTGGAGGAAAACGGGGATCGTCTGGACCGGCGTTATCGGGAGTTGGGCGGAAGCATTACACGAATCATCAAGCCGGATGGCGTACACCACCCGCATGGATTGGAGAATCCGCATCAGATCGTGGAGTTCGTTCGGGCCTCATTCCGGTAAAGCATCCGCTCGCAGCAGCTCTGGCAAAGCTTCGACTAGCTTGCCGCGTGTCCAGGCGTCGTCGAAATTCCAATGAGAGTGGAGCAGATGGACCCGATTGGCGTAACGGTGAAAGATTCCGCTTTGTAGCAGTCGACTTGCTTCACGGGATTCGACATCGCTGTTGTCCGAGTCGTACATGATGAAAAATCGTCCTGCCGCGTAATCGCCGAGTTCGTCCAGCGGCACATGCCGAAAACCTACGCCTGCTTGGATCATTCGGTCGATTTTGGGACAAGGGGTGAAGCCTCCTGTTCGATATAACGTAGTAGCCAAGCCTTGTCCGGCCATCGCGTATAAGCGGGTATCCATCAAGACGAAGCAAGCCGCCGTCTCGCCTGTCTGTAAGTCAGCCGAATGCCACATCCGTTCCAGCGCCGCTGCATGCAACACGATCCATGCAGCGGCTTCTTCGGTACGGCTTGTTAAACTTCCGATCAGGTTCAGTCGTTCATCCGGCGGGACAAAGTTTTCGATCGACACGGCGCTGCACACCTCGCCAACGCGCGGTAGCCATTCATGGCCTTCCGCTTCGAAAATCGCAAGATCGGGATTTAGTCGACCCAACATAGAGGAATCGGGCACAATACCCAGATCGATCATGTCGTGCAATTCGTCGGGAAAACAAAGCTGACTATGTACGACGGCTAGCGTAGCGGCGATCGGTGTCAAACCCAGCGCAAGCAGATCGCCTACAAGCCCTCCAGATGCCGCTATCCGCGCAGGCCGTTCAGGCGTAGGCGGCCCGGCGAAACGGATACTTTGGCTTCGGCGCCTAGAAAGCTGCCGATAAGCGGTAGGCGACACGCCCATAAATCGACTGAAACGGCGGCTGAAATAATATTCGTCGCGAAACCCCGACCCCCGGGCAATTTCGCGCAACGGATCATCCGTTTGCAGCAGCGACTTGCGCGTATGTTCTAATCGGATGACGTTCAAATACTCCAGCGGCGACAGGCCAGTGAGCTGCCTGAATAAAGTGCCGTATTGCCAGCGGCCGACGCCCGAACGGCGAATCAACTCGCTGACCGTTACAGGTTCCCGAAAACGGCGATGTAATTCATCCACAGTACCGCGAACGGCTGCTTCCGCGTTTGTATCGGCGGCAACAACCGGATGCGATTCTATCAGGACCAACAAGAGTTGTTGGGAAGCAATCTGCCTTCTTAGCGTTTCAGCGGCGCTTACCGAAGCAGTAGCACGAAGCTGCGCCATCAGGGGAGCGGCAATATCGGGATTCAGCTCGATTTCTGCGCCATAGATCAGGCCGGCTATAGGGACGGAAGTCGGTTCGATCTGCTCGTTCCCATAAACCAAAAATGCAAAACGTTCGCCGGATTTCTGGGTTTGTCCGGAATGCTCGCGGATAGTTGGGCGCGGTGTTTCCAGCAGAAACGTATACGGCTTTCCAACCCGCACTTCGAGCGTATGGGCATGCTCAGCTAACGAGGACGAAACCTGCAAGGATCGCCCCAGCCATCGTATATGAAAGCCGTTGTCCGGTTTAAGGCGCGGGTCGTCTGTCATCAACTTGCTCTCCTTTGCTTCGAAGATTTTGATCCGGTCTTATTTGACGGCAAAGCATAAAAGTAAAAAATCCTGCTCGGCCGATAATGGCCGAACAGGCGGATTAAAGCGGCGCATTAAAGTCATAAGCTCATGTTACGGCAACAGCGAACGCAAGTCCATGTGCCCGGTAGCCTAACCTATGTACGCTATACCGGCTTTCAAATCAGTTCGTTCCGTTGATCGTCTTGACCAGCTCGTCTAACAACCGTTCGCTCGTTACGGGATCATCGAAATTCCATTTGCTATCCATAATATGCACGCGGCCTTGTTGAACGGCAGGAATCGTTTTCCATACCGAACTGTTCAACAGGGCGTTTTGCGTAGCGACCGTTTCGGTATCGGTACTGGTCAGCAGGAAGATTTCCGTTCCGACATAATCGGGAACCAACTCGTTGGAGACGTCGATAAAGCGTTCGTCTTGATCGATCAGCTTTTGCACGTTGTCGGTCGGTGCCAGGTCGAGACGTCCGTAGAGGGTTTGGTTGAAGCCTTGATTGCCCATGATATACATCGTTTCTCCGAGCAGCAGCAACGAAGAAGCCGTCGGGTTGTCGGGCAGGTTGAGCGCGACTTTGGCTGTTTCAACTTTTTGCTCGTAGGCAGCCATCCATTTTTCGGCAGCCTCCTTTTGATTGGCGAGATCGGCTACGATTTTTAGACGCTCCGGCATGTCGATGGGGTCATCGGCACCGATCACTGCGGTCGGCGCGATTTTTTCTAACGTTTCGAATTCTTCCACATTCCAATCGTCGAACAGGATCAGATCCGGAGACAATGCCGTAATTTTTTCGAGCGAGTAGGGGTAACCCACGTCTTCGATGCCTTCCAGCAGATCGGGATAAGCGACCTGGGAGGCGATTACGCTAAGCGAAGCACCGATCGGTTTGACGCCGATTGCCAGCAGATCGCCTGGATTGCTTCCAATATATACGATTCGTTCGGGAGTCACCGGAATTTCGACTTCGCGGCCCGCTTGGTCAGTATACGTCCGCATTGACGGTTCGGAAGGGCTGTTTGAGGCAATGTCTGCTTGATTTTGCGCAGAAGTTTGAGGCGTCGCCTTTTCTGTGTTCGATGCGGCCGGAGTGCCTGCACATCCCGATAGCAGTACAGTCAGCAAGGAAAGCAGCATAAGCGGCCTGAAAAGCGTGTTTGATTTGAACATGCGAGAATCCCCTTTTTGTCTAAAGTTCGAATAATGATAATCATTATCACTAAAAAGTATCATAATCGTTCCGTGAACCGCGGGCAATGGACAAAATGCAGAATTAAATTTGGATAAATTGCAGATTGCATGCATGATGCAACCTGCCTCTTTTAACGTTTTCCGTCCAATAACCCCGGCAAGGCCGTCAATAAACGGCTGCGGCTGTAGGCGTCGATAAAGTTCCATTGGGCGGACTCGATGACATGAACACCGCGCAGAGCCGATTCTTGCAACTGCTCCCAGTAAGGACCCCGCATGAATTCACCCGTCAATTTTCGTTCTTCCGCTGTAGGAGGCAATAGCAAGAAAATGCGATCCGCAGCATAATGAACCGCTTTTTCCGGCGAAATCTCGACATATCCTTCTCCGCGACGCAGCGAATCAAGCAACGATTCGGCAGGCCGAAAGCCGTCAGGATGATACAGCAGGGCTGACAGGCCGACGCGGCCCATGACGAACAGCCGATTGCGTTCGAACGTGAACACCGAAGCCGTTTCTCTTTTAACTCCGTGACCTAGACCTTTCCACATCCCGCGTTCCTGCTCGAAATAATGCTCCAGCCAGCGCTCGCTTTCCTTTTCGCGGCCGAACCAGTTCCCGAGCAGCAGCATGCGTTCATCCAGCGCTCCCCAGGAGTTGTGAGCCAGCACAGGGGCCACCTTCGACCATCTGCGGCAATATTCTTCGTCCATTCGGGTGCAGATAATGAGGTCCGGACGTACGGCGCTCGCGCCGCGCATATCGGAATCGGAGGCCAGCTCGGTAAACCGATCCAACTGCTCACCGCAGAATCCCAGGCGAGAAGGAGCCGAACGTCCGCCGATCGGAGAGATACCTAGGGCCAACAGGTCACCGACCGATTCCCCCAAATACAAAATGCGCTTGGGTTCTGCGGGCACAAACACGCGGCGATGCAGCGAATCTCGCACCGCAATTGTTCCGCCGCTCTGGCGCGCATATCGTCCCGGCGAGCTTCCGGTAGCGGCGCGGAAGCGTCGGCTAAAGTAGTATTCATCGCGAAACCCGGTTCTCGACGCGACTTCGCGAAGCGGGCCGTCTCCGCGTCTGAGCAGCCGCCCCGCATGTTCAATGCGTAATTCATTGAGATACTCAAGCGGGGAAAGGCCCGTAATAGACCGGAAAACAGACGCATATTGACGCGATGTTAATCCGGAGGCTTCGGCCAGACGCGCTACCGTCCAATCCTCCGCCAATCGATGCTCCAGTCCGGATAGGCTATCTGCTACCGCCCGTGCGGCATTGATAGGAATCGGCGCCGATTCTTCATTGCCCGCGAGCAGCGTCATGATCCGGGTGAAAAGGGGCTGGCGACGGTTTCGGACGGAGGCCGTGCGCGCAAAGCGAAGGCTATGTAATTCCTCGGCCAGTTCAAGTACCTGCGCAGAAGCCTCGGCGAATCCGTCAGGGAAGCCGGGCAGCAGACCGAAAGACCGGAGCGGCTTGGGTTCGGATAAATCGGCAGCGGTAAAATCGAATCGGAAACAGACAGGTAAATGTTCATCTTCATGCCTATTCAGCTCCAACTCGGCAAACGCATCGGCAGGCAACAGCATGGCCATCCCGGCTTCAACTTGAAGACATTTTCCGTCAGTATGAATACGAACCGATCCGCCGGCAACCAATAGGAGTCGATAAACAGGCGAAGCGGCCAGCATGATTCGATGTTCGCTATTCAGTCGTTCTTGATTCAGCAGATGAACAAGCAAGGCGGCAGACTTCTCGAAGGGTGCAGGGAGCGGAGGCACGCCGATTTTCAAAGAAGCCAGCGAATCTGTTTTAAGGGACATGCAGAAGCTCCTCCGATCTAATTGATAATTGTTATCATTATAACGCATAAAAAGAGGCTTTCCAATGAAGATCGGAAAGCCTCTTTTTGATAACCAGTTAAACTCTTCAATTACGATTGCACGCCGATCAATTCGGGAATCGTCTTCAGCAACGCTTCGAGAGTGTACGCGTCGCTGCTTGCTTTCAGAATATCGATCCGGTAGACGTTGCCCGCTTGAACGGCAGGCACGTTTTTCCAAATTTCGGTCTTCATCAGATCTTCCGTCGATTCTTGCGCTTCTTCAGCTACGGCATTCAAAATGAAGATCCGGTCCCCCGCGTATTCTTCCAGCAGTTCCGGCGAAATCTCCAGGAAGCCCGTGCCTTCATCAATCAATTTCTGCGTTGCCGCAGGAGCTTTGAATCCGTTCTCCTGATACAGGGCTTGCGGCAAGCCTGTACCCGCCATAACGAAGAGTCGGTTGCCCGGGTAGAACGTGAATACGGAAGCCGTCTCGTCTTCGCCTACGCCGTTCTCGTGCAGCGTCTTCCACATTTCGGCCGAAGCTGCGTTGTATTGTTCCATCCATGCCGCCGCTTCGTCTTTTTTATTCAAAATAACGCCCAGATCCTTCATCCGGTCCTCAAGCGTTGCAAACGTATTGAAGGTGATGGTCGGTGCGACTTTAGACAGCGATTCAAGCAGCTTTTCATCCGTGTTGCCCGTGATGATCAGATCCGGAGAAAGAGAGAGCGATTTTTCCGGATCGGGAGGCGAACCGACGTCTTCGATACCCGGAACTTCGCTGCTGAACAAACGGTCTTCCAGTTCTGCCGTAGAAGTTGCAATCGGGGTTACGCCCAGTTCAAGCAAATCGCCGAGTGTCTCGCCGTAGTAGATCACGCGCTGCGGATTCACTGGAATCTCTACGGTGTGGCCGGTGTAATCCGTATAGCTTACCGTTCCGTTTTCTTCGACTGCAGGTTGCGTTGTTGTCTCGGTCGTCGTGGCTGGCGCTGTCGTTTCAGCCGAAGCGGCCGTATCCGTTGTTTCAGCCGGAGAAGAGCAGCCAACTGCGGCGCCGAGCAGGCCGACAGTGAAGAGACCCATGATTTTTCGGGTCGTAATGGATTGAAATTCAAACTTGCGCATCTGATGAATCCCCCTGTTTATGTAGGTAGTTATTGATAATCGTTATCAATGTTAATAAGCATAAAAGAAACCGGCAGCTTGCTCAATGCACAAATCAGCGGGATCAGAACGTCATTTTGTGCAAAAAGTCCGAAGATGAACGTCGCGTTGCCGGAATGAGATTCATATCGCGTGGACATAGCCTGACAAAATAGCCGTCGACGTTTACAATAGAGTATACATATAACCATATCTGTAGAGACGAAAGAGAGGTTTCCCATGCACAATCTTAATCCGCAAGAGCTGGACAGTAAGCTCGTGTACAAATTGATGACGGGTACAATCGTGCCGCGTCCGATCGCGTGGGTGACTTCATTTTCACGCGAACATGATGTCGTCAATGCGGCTCCGTTCAGCTATTTTAATATGGTCAGTTCGGACCCGCCTTTGGTGGCGATATCCGTGGTTCGTCGCCCGGACTGGCAGATGAAGGATACCGCGCGTAACGTGACGGAACATGGCGAACTGGTCGTGCATATCTGCGACGAGTCGTTAGTTGAAGAGATGAACCGGACAGCCGCGATGCTGCCGCCGGGCGAAAGCGAGATCAACCTGACAAAACTGACGCTGATCGACAGCGATGCGGTAAGCGTGCCAAGCATTGCCGAAGCGAAGGTGCGATTGGAATGCCGACTGGAATCGCATCTGCCAATTAAGTCGGATGATGGACGTGTGACGCACGATCTGCTGATTGCCCGTATTCTAAGATTTCAATTGGATGAATCGATCTACAATGCCGAACGCGGCTATGTGTTGACGGAAAAATTGCGCCCGGTCGCAAGGCTTGCGGGTAACGAGTACGCGGAGCTGGGACGGTTGTTCAAGATCGAGCGGCCTACTCAGCCGGGTGGCGGCGTCTAAACGCTCAGTCGAATAGTAAAGTCATTACAATCCAATCGAACGTACGCGCTTGACGGGGAGTGACGGTCGCTTGGTCGGAACGCCTCCGATTTCCGCCTCCATACGCCAAAAAATCCGCTTTGGGCGCCGTATAGGCGCGTCCGAGCGGATTTTTTACCGGATATGAAGGGGGTTACAGAATCGGCGAGAGCAGGCGGGTGAACGATTCGAGCAGTTTACGCAGCAGCGGACGCAGCTTGTACTGTTCGAGGGTCAGGATTTCGCTGTCTTCCATGTCTTTGCGGAACAGGGCTTCCAGCTCGCCGGCTTTTTGCGAATCGTAGACGATGGCGTTGACTTCGAAGTTCAGCTTGTAGCTGCGGATGTCCATATTGGCGGTTCCGACCGAGGCGAGACGCCCGTCGACGACCATCGTTTTGGCATGCAGGAAGCCTTTTTTGTACAAATAACAGTTGACGCCGAGATCGAGCAGTTCGCCGAGGTACGAATACGAAGCCCAGTACACCATTTTGTGATCGGGAACCTTCGGAATCATCAGATGGACTTCGACGCCGGACAGGATTGCCATTTTCAGCGCGGTCATCATGCTCTCGTCCGGAATGAAGTACGGCGTCTGGATCATGATGCAGTCGCGCGCTTCGTCCATCATTTTGATATAAGCCAGCTTGATCGTCTCGCGGCTCTGATCCGGACCGCTGGAGATGATCTGCGCGCCGACGCTGCCGGTGAACGGGCGGCTCACGCTCAGGAACAAGTTCTCCGGAAGCCTCTGCTTCACGGATAGGCTCCAGTCATGCAGGAAGATCGCGTGCATCTGGATCAGCGCCGTGCCTTCGATCCGCAGATGCGTGTCGCGCCAATAGCCGAACTTTTTGACCTCGCCGAGGTATTCGTCACCGACGTTGAATCCGCCGATATACCCGCACGAGCCGTCGATGATGACCAGCTTGCGGTGATTGCGGTAATTCATTTTGAAGTTGATGAACGGAATCCGGGACGGGAAAAAGGGAGCGGCTACGCCGCCGGCTTCGCGGAACTTTTGCAGGAAGCGCCGATTAACCTTTTTGCTTCCCCAAGCATCGTACAAGACGCGGACTTCGAGACCTTGTTTCGCTTTTTCGGTCAAGGCGTCGATCAGACGCCGGCCCAGGTTGTCGTTTTGCCAAATATAATACTGCACATGGATGTACTTCTGCGCGCGGCTGATATCGGCAAGCAGGGCATCGAATTTCTCCTTGCCGTCCGAATAGACGATCACGTCGTTGTCCTGCGTGTACAGCGAGAAATCGCCGACCATGTTCATATGCAGCAGCTCGCGGTAACGGGCCGTGCGGGGATCGTTGAATTCCAGTTTCTCGTCGAGCAGCTGTTGACGCTGGACGGAGATGCCGGGCAGCAGAATCTTCTCCTGTTCACGGAATTGGTACCGCTTGACGCGGCTGAGATTTTGTCCGAAAAACAGATACAGGATGAATCCGATGATCGGCAGGAAAAAAAGAACCATCAACCAAGCCCAGGTGACCCCGATATCGCGCCGCTCCAAAAAGACGACAGTCATTGCCAGAAGAAGGTTCAAGACAAGCAAAAACCACGGAGCATGGTTAAACCAATATAATTCCAAATGCCGCGACCTCAGCTTTCTATAATGAAGTTTTAAAACAATCATACGCGTAACCAAGATATTAGTCTCTTATCAGAGTTAAAGTAAGTTTAAGCCCGTCTGAAACTCACCTAAAGCGTGTGCGTTTCAGACGAGCTTAAACCTCCGATTAAGATCTGACAAGATATTAGTTTACCTGATTGTGATCAATAAGTGAACAATTCCGGACATCAATCACATGAAAAAGTCAAAAAAGCGTCAAACGTAGCCCGAAAGGGCCATTTGTCGCGTTCGTTTTTTGGTTAAAATTTAATGGAAAGCTCGCGTGGTGAGTCAGGAAGGCTGGAAAATCATGAACTATACGCAAATCAAATGGCTGATTTTGTTTCTGCCCACTGTGGTCGTCGGCGTCTGGGAATACGTGCGGCACCAATTTCTGATGCCTGTGCTGTCGATGGACGCGGGCAACGTGCTGACGCCGGTGTTAGTCTTTCTTGTGAGCGTCACGCTGCTGCGTCGTTTGTTCGCCATGCTCGAACGCATGCAGCGGGAACTGGAGCAGGCGCGGACGGTCAAGGCGAATCTCGAAGCGCGCGAGGAATTGGCACGGGAATTGCATGACGGTATTGCCCAGTCGCTATTTCTTTTATCGGTCAAGCTGGATCGGATGGAGAGAGGGGCGGTCGAAGCAGGTCTGGGCAGCGAGCTGGAGACTGTCAGACGAACGGTGCACGAAGTGGATCGTTATGTCAGGCAGGCTCTGGCGAATCTGCGCGAGCCTGCCCGAAGCGGACTTGCCGTCGAAGCAGCAGCGGCAGTGTCGAATCTTCAAGGATCGGCTGCGTCCTCGCGCGGATCGAATTTGTCGGGCAGTCCCGGAAAGTCGCCAGTTAGCGAGAAGAACATGCAGCCTGAAGAGCCACGGAGAAAAACGTTGGCGACGTCGGACGCGGGAGTTTCCGATAATTCCGCTCCTGTGCATGATGTGACGGAAGAGTCCATGGTTGCGCGCGTCAGTCGATTGGCGGAGGAAGCGATGATCGACGTCAAAGTGGATTGGCATCTTCCGGATGATCAACTATCCAGCCGTGAAAAAGCCGAACTGCTTGCCTGCATCCGCGAAGCGGTGATTAACGTACGCAAGCATGCTCACGCGGCACATGCCGAGGTGATTGGACGCAGTGAGGGAAGCGGATGGACAGTCGAAATTGTGGATGACGGTCGTGGATTCGATGGTAATCCGTTAGCTGCCTCCGGTCGGTATGGGCTTAAAATCATGGCGGACCGGGCGCAGGAGATGGGTTGGAGTTTTGAGCTGGATTCGAAGCCGGGACGAACTTCGGTCAAGCTCGGACGAGAGGAGGAAGCGCGATGAACCGCTGCCGCGTACTGGTGGTCGATGATCATAAGCATGCACAGGAAGCAATCTGCGATATTTTGTCATTGGATGCTGCCTTCGAAGTGATCGGCGTCGTGTCGGACGGGGCGGAAGCGATATCTTTTACCGAACAATGGATGCCGGATCTGATTCTGATGGATATTCGGATGAGCGGAATGGGCGGTTTGGAGGCTACGGGGCGGATCAAGGTCTCTTATCCCTACGTGAAGATCGTGATTATCACGGTATCGGACGATATTGCCTACCTGCTCGAAGCGTTGAAGCAAGGCGCGCAAGGCTATCTGCTGAAAAATCTGGCCCCGTCGACCTGGATCGAATATCTGAAGGCCATCGTCAGCGAGGAAGCGCCGCTTAGTCGGGAACTCGCTTTTCAAATCCTCAAGGAATTCTCCGCGCCTGCAACCGAGCCGGAAAGCGATACGCTAACGGCGAGAGAACGGGAAATATTGCGCCAGGTTGCTTCCGGGTTGACGAATCGCGAAGCGGCGGAAGTGCTGGGGATTTCGGAGCATACGGTCAAAAACCATTTGAAGAATATTTTGCAGAAGCTCCAATTACAGAACCGCGTGCAATTAACCCGTTATGCCATGGAAAAAGGCTGGGTCGGACGCGGCGGATTCGGCGGCGAACGATGAGGGATGAAAGGAAGAATCACATGAAGGCAAGAAACGCAAGGTGGAGACGATTGATTCTGCTTCCGCTGCTATCGGCTATTCTGATCGCGACGCTGGCTTTGCCGGGATTGGCGTGGGCGCATGCGACGCTGACCTCGTCCACCCCGGCGGATCAGACCTCGATGGCGGAAATGCCGGAATCGATAGAACTAACATTCAACGAGACGATTCAGGGTGAATTTCTGTCGATCAAGGTGACCAATACGGCGGGAGAGGAAATGCCTGTCGGCCAGGCCGAAGTGTCGGCGAGCGATTCGCACCTCGTCACCGCTCCTGTGGAGGGCGAGTTTCCGGACGGCATCTATACGATGAACTGGCGCGTCGTCTCGGCAGACGGTCATCCGATACGCGGCACGGTTCGTTTCGGCATCGGATCGGACGGCGTATTGACCGATGCGGGCGTGGCCGGCGGCGCAGCGGATTACACGCCGGGAGCGGATACGGTGGCGCACCGGGCTGCTTTGTACACGCTGCTTTCGCTGGTAGCCGGAGCGATCTTGTATCTGGGCTTCTTACTGCCTGCGGAACTGCGTACGGTGAAAAAGCTGACGCGTCCGGCCCGAATCGTATTTTGGGCGGCCATGGCGCTATTGCTGCTTGTGATTTTGATCGGACTACCGCTTCAGGCAAAACTGTTCGCGGACGTGCCGTGGAGCGAAGCGTTCGGCAAAGAAATTTTAAACCAGACACTCGAAGGCACGTCCTCGGGACGGATGTTCCTGCTGCAAGTTCTCGTATGGCTGATGATCGCGGGCGCGGTCGTCGTCAATGACGTAATGGGCTGGGGCAAGCGCGGCGGACATTGGACGATCGTGATTATCGGGTTCGTATTGCTGCTGGTGACTAAGGCACTGACGGGACACGCGGCGGGCTCGGAGCATGTTTTCGGACAGGTGATGGCGGATACGCTGCATATGCTGGGCGCGACGGTCTGGATCGGCGGGCTGCTCATGCTGCTTATCAGCCTATCGGCGACGTCGGGTGACGGTCCGGCCTTTTGGAAAACGACATTCCGTCGATTCGCGCCTTGGGCATTCGGATCGGTCGTGGCTCTGGTGTTCAGCGGCGTGGTCATGAGCGTGACGCATGTGCCTGCCTGGTCGGACCTGTTCACCAGCCGTTACGGACAGCTGATCGTAGCCAAATCGGTGCTGCTGCTGGTGATGGCGGTGCTCGGATTTCTTCACTTCCGGCGTGCGCGCCGCAAAGGGGAAGAACGCCGAACGTGGTCTTTGGTTACGGAGCTTGCGGCAGGGATCATCGTATTGGTTCTGGCAGGTCTGTTGACCAATGTGCCGACGCCTCAGCCTGCAGCCGCGGCACCGGAAGCGTTCTCGGATGTTCAACCGGCCGAAGACGCGGAAAACGTGCGAATCTCGCTGGATGTACGTCCGCTGCAAGTGACGACTTCGACCTTTACCGTTCGGTTCACGGATGCGGAAGGCGCGGCTCGAACCGATTGGCAGCAGGTAACGCTTCGGATCGCGCCTCAGGCCGCGTCGAGCGATTACACCGAGGTTCGCGCCGAAGCGCAGGAAGACGGCAGTTATGTCGCATCCGGCTTGTACTTCGGCAGTGCGGGAATTTGGAATGTCGAAGTACATGGATTGTCCGAGAAATTCGAACAAGCAGATCGAACCTTTACGATGGAAGTCAGCGAATAATTGTTTACCAATATAAATAAAGGCGGGATTAACTCTAATGAAAACAACAAACATGAATCGAACGTTCAAAAAATTGATGGCTCTTGCAGCTCCGGCATCGGCGGCTTTGCTGCTGTTCGCAACCGTAGCCAGCGCTCACGTTACCGTGCTTCCGAAAGAATCCAGCACGGGCGCTTGGGAAACGTACACGATGAAGGTCCCGGTGGAGAAGGACGTCAACACGAATAAAGTCGTTCTGAAAATGCCGGAAGGCGTTGAATTCCAGCAGTACGAGCCGATTCCGGGTTGGACCACGACTGTCGATGAATCTGCCGGCACCGTGACATGGGAAGCGGAAGGCGACGGAATCGCCGCCGGCGAATTTCAACGCTTTACCTTTGTAGCGAAGAACCCGGCAACAGAAGGCGAAGCGGCCTGGGATGCATTCCAATACTACACGGACGGCAGCATCGTGGAATGGACGGGCGACGAGAACGCGGATACGCCGCATTCGATCACGACGATCGGCGCAGCAGCGGGCGATACGGCTGCTAACGCGCACGGCCAGACGGTAAGCACGGACGACGCGGCAGCTGCGGCAGTCAGCGAACCGACCGAAGTTGCTGCGGACGCGCCTTCCGATGCGCCTGCGCAGACAAACAACGTGCTGCTGTACGTGACGCTGGCTCTGTCGATCGTGGCGATCGGCTTGTCGGGAGCGGCGTTGGCGACTCGCAAGCGCAAGTAAGACATCGATTGAAAATAAGCCCGCTAACGGACATGAATTTCCGTCGGCGGGCTTATGACTTTTTTCGGCGTGGAATAATCCTGTGGATAATTCAGTAGAATCTTTACTCTATCCTTACACATCTCTCGAATCCCCCTGATGCTGACGGCGTACGATAAACGGATAAATACGCCAAGCGTAGGGCCGATATGAGGCAGGAAGCGGATTTTAAAACCAGCGGCCTCTACGTATCGGAACGAGAGGAGCTTTATCGAATGACAGCAATCCAGCAACATACGATTCGCCAATTCGGCGTGAATAGCAGTGAAGAGATGGAACCTTTGATGATGGGCATTGGCTTATCTGCCGCTCCGGCGTTGGTTCTGCCGGATACGGCAACATGCGGAGAGACGCAGCGCTTGCTGCTTGAACAGCCGCAAGCTGCATGCATTGTGGTATGTGACCGCAAGCAGCGCCCGGTCGGGTTGGTGATGAGCGATGCGTTTTACATCCAAATGAATGCCGAGTACGAGCCGGAGCATCTGTACGAGCTTCCGATCAGCCGACTCATGAATCTGCATCCGTTAAAAGTCGATTTTGCCACACCGCCGGGCATCGTGCGCGAACGCGCCGAGTCCCGGCCATCCCGCACGCGCAAAGATGCAATCGTAGTGACGCGTGAAGGCGAATTCTTCGGCGTTGTTCTGCCCGAGAACCTGTAAGTGAGAGCAGCGTACTTATCGTGCAAGTTGTGCGAAATGGAATAAAGGACCTCAACCCCGTAACCGCGGGAATTGAGGTCCTTTTTGCGTAGTGAAGCCAAAACAATCAGGTGCGGTCCAGCCAGTCGAACATATTGCTTAATACTTTCATGCGAATAGGATGCGGCATGTGATGACCCAATCCGTCCAGCGTCATCAGTTCGGTCGTTTTGCCCAGCCTTTGCAACTCTTCATGCATCCGTTCGCCGTGTCCGTATTCCACCTGCGCGTCTTCCGTTCCGTGCATAATAAGAACCGGGCATGACAGGCGCGGGGCCATATGGATCGGGGAACGTTCCATGTAGGCTTCGGGGATTTTGTAAACGGAGCCGTTCATGACCCGTTTGAGCATTTTTCGCAGATCGATCCGTTCTTCATAGGTTCGTCCCAGATCGGACAGTCCGCCCCAGAGTACGAGCTGGGCGGCATGCTCCTCGATCGCGGCATCCGTGGCATTGATCGAACCGCGCGAGAAGCCGAGTACGGCAATTCGCGTGGGATCGGATTGAGGGAACGACCGGGCGATCCGCATCGCTACGCGCGAATCTTCCAGGTCTTCGCCTCCGAACCGGTCGTGTCCGACGCCGCTTTCGCCGCCGCGGTAACAGGGGGCGACGACGATTCGGCCGAACGACGCGAACTCGGCCAGCCAATCCAGCCGTACCTTGCCCACTCGCCCGATCCCGCCGCGGCAATACACGAGTACCGGATAAGGCTCTTTGCGCGGCGGCTTAGTCATCGCTGACGGCAAGACGCAGGCGACAAGCTTCGCGCTCAATTCCTCGTCATCGAACTCGCGCCTCAGCCATCGGGTGAATTCTTCTTCCGTGAAACTCAATTCCGGCGGAAGGGCTGCATAACCGGCGACCCGCAGTCCTCCGGACAAATAAGTGAATCGATAGATCATGACAGCCTCCTTTCGCGCATATGCGCATTGTGTATGATAGGGATAGCATAGTACCATGACCGCTTAAGAGGTTAGATTACGCCCATCGAAAATCCGCTTGAACCTTGCGTGTTTCAGACGAACATAAACCTGCAATCAATATGAGACAAGCTACTGGAATCCTTCTATTTTAACCTGTATGGCTTTTAATTTCGAACTTTAAAACTTTTTTTCGTAAATAGAGATACAAAATTCGGGAGGTCCCCGTCTTCTCAGTGTATATACGGCAAGGAAGAGCGGCCGCACTTCACAAGGAGGTTCACCGATGGACAATTTGAATACGGAATCCGACGCGTTTCGCGCGGTATTTCTCGAATATTATCCCGGCGTACGCCGGAAGCTGATCGCGATGGTCAAAGACGAGGCGACCGCGGAGGATTTGGCGCAGGAAGTATTTTTGCGGCTGTACCGCAATCCGCCCGACGATCCGAGGGTCATCGGAGCCTGGCTGCATCGGGTGCTGACCCGGATCGCTTACGACAACACGGATCGCCTGGTCAGGCAGCGAAAGCTTCAGGAGAAGCAGGAACAATATTTTGATCGGGAAAAGACGTGGGAAAGCGGCGAAGAGGTCTTGATGCGAAGTGAAAGCCGCGAACAGATCAACGAGCTGCTCGGCGAACTGCCGGAACGCGATCGGCAGGCGCTGATGCTGCGATACTCCGGTTACAGCTATGCGGAGATCGCCGAAGAAATTCGCGTCAGCCCGCCGAGGGTAGGATCGCTGCTCAATCGAGCCGCCGAGAAGCTGCGCAAACGCGCCTCGGGCAAGCGTAACGGATTGGAACTATAATCAATGAATACGAATTTTCGGGAGGAACGAGCGATGGCAACGAATAGAAACAGCGAGCATGAACAGGCGCTTGCGAACGAGGCTTGGGAAAAGATGCAGGCACGTTTGCGGGAAGAACCGGTTAATCCGGCGTGGGCAACGTGGGAAGAACCCCAAGCAACTTTACAAGGAACGAACAAGGAGGAAGAAAACAGCATGAATAACGACAAACCGCGCGTTTCCGCCGCGGAGGATCAGCCGTCCGTTTTGAACGGTCAACCTAGCGTGCCTTTTGCGCCTCAAGCTTCGAACAAGAAACGCAAACGCGCCGTCCGTTTCGCGGTCGCGGCGGCAGCTGCGGCAGTGATCGTCACGGCAGTAACTCCGGCCGGCAACAACGCCCTGGCGAGCATCTTGAACACATTCACGATGCAGGATACCGTAGTCGTGCAAGAAGGCGAAATGAGCAACATGATGAATATGGTCTACGGCGCCGACGATCGTTACGAATCGATCAACACGTACGGCAGCTTCACCAGCAAGGCGGAAGGGCATTTCGATCCCGAAATGACGGCGGAACAGATTCGGGACGAACTCGGATTCAAGCCGATCTCCGGTCCGGAAGGCGAAACGGGCAGACTGAGCGCTTCCATCGGCAGCACGACCGAAATGAAGCTTAACGTGCAGGAAATAAACGCAGCGCTCAAAAAGCTCGGAGCGGATCACCTGTTCCCGGCGGAGGCCGACGGCAAAGCCATCACGATGACGCATCCGGCCTCGACCATCTATAATTTCGGCGATGACGAAGCAGAGTGGGCGGTCCTGAACCAATCGGAGATGCCTACCGTGGAATTCGATCCGTCTTTCCCGGTCGAAGAAACGATGAATGCGGTCATCAATTTCCCTTACCTGCCGCAAGATCTGCGCACGAGCCTTCAGCAGGCCGCCGTATCGAGCGGACGCCTGCCGCTGCCGATGTACGCGAACGGCAAAGCGCAAAGTTTCGAAGTCGACGGCGTGAACGTCACCTATACGTTTAACGATAGCTATTCGCGCAACGCGTTCTGGATCAAAAACGGTCAGCTGTTCGAATTCAATGCGGGCGAAAATTTCAAAGGCGGCGAAACCGGATTCCTCGATTTCGTGAAAGGACTGGCTGCCCAGTGAATACCGTGATTCCTGCGATTCATACTCAAGCACTCAGCAAAATCTACGATAACGGACGCGGTTGCAGGAATATCACGTTGACCGTCGGACAAGGGGAAGCCTTCGGCTTCCTCGGTCCCAACGGCGCGGGTAAAAGCACCTTCGTCAAAACACTTGTCGGGCTTGTCCGCGCGAGCGGCGGAAACGGCGCGCTGTTCGGACATGCGATCGATTCGCTCGAAGCGCGCAAACAGATCGGCTATCTGCCGGAACTGTATCGTTATCCCGAATGGCTGAGCGGCGAAGAAGTGATGAAATTCCATGCCGGGCTGCTCGGGATCAAAGGCGGCGAAGCCAAGCGTCGGATTCGCGAACGTCTCGACGAAGTCGGGATCGGCAAGCGGGGCTCCGACCGGGTCAAGCAGTATTCCAAAGGGATGCAGCAGCGGCTCGGCCTGGCTTGCGCGCTGCTCGGCGACCCGAAGCTTTTGTTTCTCGACGAGCCGTCGTCGGCGATGGACCCGGTCGGCAGACGGGAAGTGCGCGAACTGCTGCTGGAGCTGAAAAAAAGAGGCACGACCCTTTTCCTCAACTCGCATCTGATGGAAGACGTGGAGACGGTCTGCGACCGCATGGCGCTGATGTTGAACGGCGACATGATCCGCAGCGGCCTCGTCGAAGACGTATTGCAAACGAAAGTCCGCTGGCGCTTCAAAGTCGGCGGCTTTTCGCCGCTTATTCTGGATTGGCTGCGCGAGGAGAGCGGGTTGAGCATCGCGTTGGCGGACCCGGTCCATGATGCGGAAGCCGACTGGGACATGCCGGTATGGCTGGAAGCGGATGTGTCGGACGAAAATCAGGCAGGTTTGTTGAACATGCTGCTGATCGAGCAGGGCATGACGCTGTACGAGTCGTCCATGCAAAAAGAAAAACTCGAGGATTGGTTCGTGGAAACCGTATCCGGACGCGACCAAAGGGGGGAACGGGGATGAATACGATTATTGCCTCGACGTGGCAGGAAATGCTGCGTCGCAAAATGCTGCTGATCACCTTCGTGCTGACCGCGCTGTTTTTGGCCGTGTTTTGGTTTATCGCCGATACGGTCGGAGCGGATTTCGCAAACGGCGGTGACCTGCTGATGCAATATGCGCGGCGCAGTGCCATTTTGTCGCTCGGCTTCTTTTTCGGCGGCTTCGTGGTGGCGTTTTTGGCGATCTTCAGCTCGTTTTCGGTTATTTCGGGCGAAGCCGAACAGGGCGTGCTTCAATCCGTGTTGACCCGTCCCATTCCGCGCTGGAAATGGTACGTCGGCCGCTGGATCGGATACGTTTCGCTGATCGGCACGTATGCGCTGGTGCTGTTTGCGGCGATTTTGCTGATTACCAACGTTCATGCCGGGATGACTCGGGATTACAGCGACATCGCCGTATCACTGCTGCTGTTTCTGGGCGCGGTTCCGGTACTCGTCGGGACTTCGATGGTCGGTTCGACGGTATTCTCGGGTATCGGAAACGGCGTGTTCATGACGATGCTGTACGGAGCGGGCTGGCTCGGCGGCATGGTGGAAAAAGTGCGCGGCGCGCTGCCGGTCGAATCGGAAGTGGAAGCGACGCTCAGCCGGATCGGGGCGCTGCTGTCTTTGATCATGCCGGCCGACGGACTCAACCGCCGCATGCAGTACGTATTGACGCAGGGAGCCGGAGAAACGATTCCTTTTCTGACCGGAGGAAATCCGCCTTCGAACGCGTTCGTCTGGTATGCGGGCGTTTTCGCGATTTTTGCTTTCGGCCTCGGATTGTGGTTATTTAGAAGAAAGGATTTCTAAAATATCGCGAGTTTTTACCGGGAAGGGGCAATGGCTCATGGGCCGACAAACGTATCGCGTTCCGTTCGGAGTCGAACCTGCGAAACGCACAACGAAAGGAACCCTGATCTTCTACGATTCGTTCGAGCATATTTCGGATGAACAGCTGGAGCGCGCAGCCGAGCTGGCCGTCGCCCGTTCGTTCTCGCAGTTGGTGCTGTATCCGCTGCATGAAGCGACGGTGAAGCGGCTGACGGGAGAGACTGCGAGTGCTTTTTACAAACGGGACGATCGGGTGCATGAATGGCGGCGCGATCAACAGATCATGCGCAATGTGACCGTGGAGAACTGGGACGGCAAGCGGAAAAAGTATACCCCGCTCGAAGCGGCATTGCGGTTTATGGACGAAAAGTATCCGTCGCCGCTGTTCCTGTACCTGACCGCCGATAACGCGAACCGTTTCTCATCTTTCGCTACGTTCGAAGAATGGATCGTGAAGATTCGGTTGGTTCTGGACGAGTTGCCGCAGCGCCTGCACCCGCGATTAACGAAGTTCCGCCATCGTTGGGATACGGTTGGGGAACTGCTGGCGAAGGAGAAGCCGGAGGATCAGCCGGACACGCGTCCGCGCAAGCATTAAGCAGGATTCACAATCGTTTCACACGTGCATCAGCCGGACCCGAGCCGTTTCCTTTACACTGGAGGAGACGGTTTTTTATATGCGAAAAGAGGAAAAGCGATGCCTATTATTTTACGAAAAAGTTTCCCTTTGCTGGCAGCCCTGGCGATCTCGGCGCTGGCTCTGTCCGGTTGTGAAAGTAGAGCGGGTTCCGTTTCGGCACAGCCTGCATCGATCGGGCGCGGCGAAGACGTTACGCTGGCTGTAGCGACGGATGTGCATTATCTGAGCGGAAGGCTGACGGATCACGGAAAAGCTTTTGATACCTATGTCTATGCGGGCGACGGCAAGCAGCTCAATTATAGCGAAGAACTGCTTGATGCGTTTACGGAGCAGATGGCGGAAGAGCATCCGAATGTGCTGATTTTAAGCGGCGATCTGACCAATAACGGGGAGCTGGAAAGCCATGAGGATCTAGCCGAGAAGCTGCAAAAGGTCGAACAGGCCGGAACCCGCGTCTATGTCATTCCGGGCAATCATGATCTGCTAAACCCTTGGGCGCGCAGCTTTAAGGGAGAGGATCAGTATAAGGCTGCCTCCGTCACGGAAGAGCAGTTTGCCGAAATTTATGGAGCGTACGGGTACGACGAAGCCGTATCCCGCGATTCGTCCTCGCTCAGCTATCTGGTTAAGCCTTCCGACGACCTGTGGCTGCTCATGCTGGATACGAGCAAATACGCAAACAACGCCAAGCTGGGCTATCCGGAGACAGGCGGCGAGTTGAAAGCTGGAACATTGAAGTGGGTCAGAGACTGCGGTGAACAAGCGGAAAAAGCCGGTGCGCGAATCATTCCGGTCATGCACCATAATCTGACGGATCACAGCGATGTGGTAAAGGAGGGCTTCACGCTCGACAACGCGGGCGAGGTGCAGGAAGTGTTTGCCCGATATAAGATGACGCCGTCGCTCAGCGGGCATATCCATATTCAGAACATTGCGTCGGTTGAAAACGGTGGAGGCAAGTTGACTGATATCGTGACCGGGGCACAGTCGGTTTCGCCGAATCGGTACGGGCTGCTCACTTACGACGCCTCCGCCCATGAACTGCATTACGAAGCACGCATGACGGATGTCGAAGGATGGGCGAAGAAGAGCGGCAGCACCGATGAGAATCTGCTGAGTTTCCGCGAGTATTCCCGAGACTTTTTTGCCGGATTCGGGTATGACATGGCCTTCAAGCGTCTGATTGTAGATGAAACGTACACCTCCGAAGAAGTCGAAGCGATGGCTCAGACGATGGCGGATGTGAACGTGAGCTACTTTGCAGGCACGCAGCAGCAGGATCGTGAGGCGATCATGGCGTCCGAAGGCTATCGGTTATGGGCAGAGTCGGGAGGGAACTTTACGAAAAACTATGTGGAGAGCATCGTGGGGACAGAAGGAGCGGCGAATAATCTGTCGTTGACGACGGAGTTTTCATTACCGGAAAAATAAGGTTTTGAACGGAATGGGTTTGTATTCATGTTCCCTGCGTATTAACATGGAAGCGAATACAAAAGGCGAACGTTGCGGATTGCGCTGCGGTCATTCGCCATACCTAGGAGGAACTCATGTTAAAAGGACTGACGCGTGCCGGATTGGGTGCGATCGAAAACGATGAGCAATTCTTGAAGTTGGCGTCCGACGCCGGATTTGACAGCGTGGATCTGAATGCAAAGGCGTTGATCGAGCAATACGGGCAAGAGGGAGCGATCGAGCTTTTTCAAAGGTATAATCTTCAACTCGGTTCGATCGATCTGCCCATCGAATGGCGTGCGGATGAAGAAGCATTTCTGGCTGGCCTCCCGGCGCTGACCGAAGCGGCTGCGGCCGCGCGCAAGCTGGGCTGCACGCGCTGCTGCACCTATGTGCTACCTTCAACCGACCAAATGCCCGCTCACTTTATGGCTTTGGCAACCCGTCGACTGCGCATCTGCGCACAGGTTCTGGGCGCTTACCGCATCCGGCTCGGCTTGGAATTCGTCGGCCCGCATCATCTCCGTACCGCCTGGAAACACCCATTCATCTGGACGATGCAAGACACGCTGGATTGGATAGACGCTATCGGCGAGCCCAACGTCGGCTTATTGCTGGACGCCTACCACTGGCATACCAACAGCCTGACCGTCACGGATCTCGAACGACTACAGCCTCACCAGATCGTCCACGTTCATCTGAACGACGCCAAAGACCTGCCTGTTGATCAGATCCTGGACAACGACCGCATCTACCCCGGCGAAGGCATCATCGACCTTCCCGGCTTCCTTCATGCTCTGAACAAAATCGGCTACACCGATTTCGTGACCCAAGAAATCTTGACGCCGTCCGCGCCGACGGAAAGTCCCGAAGAACTGGTGCAGCGCTCCAAAAAAGGTTACGCTCAAGTATTTTCCGCCGCAGGCTTGTAGCTAAAAAATAAAGCAACACCTTTCCGACAGCCCGTTCGATATGCTTTTTCCTCCTCTGAATGTCTTGTCTGTCTTTCTATTTTGTCTTTGCATCTTACTCTTTTAAAAAGAAACCCATCCCTTTCTCGGGAAAGGAATGTTCCCCGGAAGCAACAGGCGGAGGGAGAAATTCGATTGAAGAAGCCTTTGAACTCGGAAAAAACAAATAAAAACTTCAATCTATTTTCCGAGTGAGACAGCGCCCGAAACGAATTTCTCCCGCAGCCGTCTAAGCTTCCCCAAACATAACTCCCCCGATTTTCGCGGATAGGTTTCTTTTCCCTCTCGCCAAAATGACGGTTTCCGGTTATAATGACGGGTGGCCCGATTGGCAACCGTTTGACAATCCCGCCAAATCCGCAAGATCAATGGAGGCTATCACCGCTTTGACGACTACTTATCCATTTACGTTCGACCCCGCGGCCCCTTTTCTGGACCAGGCTTCCGACTGGATCGCGGACGTCTTTTACGATATTTTGCCCGAAGCCGGCTTCGAGACCCGTGACGAACAGATCTTCATGGCGTTTCAATTGGAGCGCGCTTATAAAGAAAAGAAAACCATCTTTGCCGAAGCCGGAGTGGGAACGGGCAAGACGCTCGTATACCTGCTGTACGCTTCATTATATGCACGTTATACACGCAAACCGGCCGTTATCGCCTGCGCCGACGAGTCGCTGATCGAGCAGCTGGTTAAGCCGGAAGGCGACATTGCCAAGATTGCCCGCCATTTGAATTTGAACATCGACGTACGGCTCGGCAAATCCCAGGATCAATATTTGTGTTTGAACAAACTTGAAGAAGTCCGCGGACCGGGCAGCGAAAACGAAGTGTTCCAAAACATCTACGAAGAACTGCCGCCGTTCGTGCATTTTCCGGATACCCTTCAATCGTTCTATCCGTACGGTAGCCGTAAAGATTACCCGGAATTGGACGACAAGCAGTGGGATCAAGTCGGCTGGGACGTGTTCCAAGATTGTCTGATCTGTCCGCGCCGTCATCGCTGCGGTCAGACGCTGTCGCGCGATCATTACCGCAAAGCAACGGACTTGATCGTTTGCTCGCACGACTTTTACATGGAGCACGTCTGGACTTACGAAGCGCGCAAGCGCGAAGGCCAGCTTCCGCTGCTGCCCGAGCACAGCTCGGTCGTCTTCGACGAAGGCCACCTGCTGGAGACTGCCGCGCAAAGCGCATTGACTTACAAACTCAAACATTCGGCTTTCGAATCGATCGTGACGCGCCTTCTTGAAGGCGAAGTTCGCGAATCGCTCGCGCTGGCGGTCGAACATGCCATCGAACGCAGCGACGATCTGTTCGAGCTGGTCCATCGCTACAGCACGCCGGTTCCGGCATCGCAGCGTAACGAACTTGAACTTTCTGCCGAGTTGATGAAGGGCGTGAACGCTTTCCGCGCGGCGGTCGATGCGATCGAGGAAGAAATCGTGTTCGAGAGCGGAATGTTCAGTCTTGACGAGTATCAACTGCGCATCGTGGAAGAGCACTTGGAAATGATGCAGACCGCGCTCGCTTTGTTCGCCAACCCGCGCGAGCTGATCTGTTGGACGCAGGACGATCAAGGCGACATGACGCTGGTATTGATGCCGAAGAAGGTAAAAGAGATCCTGAACGAACGCGTCTTTTCCAAAAAGATGCCGATCATCTTCTCCTCCGCGACATTGTCGGCCGACGAATCGTTCGATTACATCGCGGACAGCCTCGGAGTCAGCGAATACCAGTCGTTCTCGGTGGCTTCGCCGTATGACTACGAAGAAAGCATGCAAGCCCGCCTGAGCACGGAAACAACCGTCGCGATCAAAACGGATCATGTGCTTCGCGCTTTGGAGCGCCGAGAAGGCGGCATGCTGCTGCTGTTCCCGTCCCGCGAATCGATGGAAGCTTTCCGTTTCGAAGCCGACTCGCGTCTTGAGTTCGCAGACTTCCCGATCCTATATGAAGGCGATGCCGAAATCAGCCGCCTGATCTCGGAATTCCAGAACGGCAAGCTGGTGAATCTCTGTGCGGTTACGCTATGGGAAGGTCTGGACGTTCCGGGCGATTCGCTGAATCATGTCGTGATCTGGGAATTGCCGTTCCCGCCGAACGATCCGGTCTTCGCCGCGAAGCGTCGCGAGTCTGCCGATCCGTTCGGCGAAGTGGATATGCCGCACATGCTGCTGAGATTGCGTCAAGGCATCGGGCGCTTGATCCGCACGAGCGGGGATCGCGGACGCGTCGATATCTTCGGCGAAGCATTAAACCAACAGGGCGTGCGCGAACGAGTGAGCAGTCTACTGCCGGCCAGCGCCGCAAAGGAGAATGAATAATGGAATTTACAGAGTATACAGTAGAGAAAATTCGCGACGCATTCGGCATCGTGCAGGGAGAACGCTACGAATTCGTGCTTGAATTCGAAGTGGATGAAGAAGACGAGCTTTACACGCCGCAAGGGCTGCTGCTGCGCGTCATCTACAGCGTGAACGGGGAAGAAAAGAAGATCGTGAAGCACGAGATTATCGAACGCGGTACGCAAAAAGTACTCGAGTTTGATCTCGAAGACGACGAACTGGAAGAAACCGAAGCTTTTTGCGCGGCGCACTATAACGAAGGCGAAGAATCGTAAGCCGGAATCCCGATCCGCTTGCATTGCCCATACGTATCAAAACAGCCGATGTTCTTTATAAAGAACATCGGCTGTTTTGCATGCGGTGTTGGCGTTTTAATGAAAATAGTACCCGTTATCCGGCTTCAGAATCATTTTCCGTAAAGTCCAACGTCAGCAAGCTGAGGTCGTCTTCGAAAGCCCAATCCAAATAAGCGGCATTCAGCTTGCGATTCAGCAGCTCTTGGAGAGGGAGTTCTTCCAGAAATCGGTCCAGTTCCAACTCGCGCTTGGCTACCCGAAGCTGGCTGTTAAAGCCTTTTTTGACGAGCTTTTTTTCCAAATTGATCAATAATCCGCTTCGAATGATTAACAACAGATCATTCTGCAACCAGAATGATTCGATGCTTACCGGCGATTTTTGGACCTGTTCGGTAACGGATTCCACAACGTGATGCAATTCGGCTTTGCCTGCATACAGATCTTCGGCATAAGGTTCGTTATCAGGCTTCAGCAATACGGCGATCAGCGCGGTATCGGATTCGATCTTCCAGTCGATGTACGCGTAATCCGTTTTTCTGCCCGTTAACTTTTCAATCTTGGGACGAATGGAAGGGAAAATAAATTGTTCGAGTAAAATATAAATGTGCGTGTAACATTCGTCTGGATCTTTGGGCAGGCGTTCGTCCCGGACATCGGTCAAACCTCGGTAAAAAAACAGAATCGAGCGTTCGTTCGAACGAATGTCGACGGACTCCGGAGATTTGCCGAATTGGCTTTTGCATAAAAGTTTGGAATAGTCTTGAAGAGTTTGAAGCGTCTCGTTGTCCATCTGGATCGAACTCCTTTCCATATGCCTATCCATTACCCGCAATCAAGATCGAGAACATCTTATCCACAACAATTTTTTTGAAGGATTATAGTTATCAAATAAACGTTTGCTTCCGATAATGAAAACAAGAGAGCGATTTTGCATTGTGCAAGGAGAGGGACAACCATGATTCGCGACTTATTTATTAACTTCTGCTTGTTGTCTACTTTCCTTTTTTTCGGAGACATGGCGCATAATATGCTGCGTGTGCGGTTCAAGCTCAGTCCCTGGATCCTCAACGGGGTATCCGGAGTCGGCCTGGGTTTATTCGGCATTTTGCAGTTAGTGTTCACTTTTGAACTTTCCAACGGGCTTTTGCTTGATTTTCGCCAGCTTTCGATCATGGTAGCAGCAGGCATCGGCGGACCCTGGGCAGCCTTGATCGCGACTCTGTTGATCGGAGCGGGGCGGATTGCGATCGCCGGAGGGTTCACGCCCGCATCCGTGCTCGGATTGATCGCGACGCTGCTTACATTCGTGTTCGTGCTGCCGGCTTTTCTGGTCAAAGGCTCGCTTCGAAGACAGTGGACGTTGGCTGCTTTGTCCACCACTTTTCTCGCGCTCGGCTTATTGTTATACCGTCTCGGCGAATCGGGCATTCCGCTGATTTTGTTTCTGGCCGTCCTTCAAGCGGCGGGCTGCACGTTTACGTATCATATGATGCGTTATCTGCGCGCGACCCGCGAGATTCAGGACGCGTTGAAGCAGGACATCGAGCATGATTTCTTGACGGGGCTTTACAATTCGCGAGGCTTTGAATCCAGGTACCGTCTCGCGATCGCATCGGGCAGTCCGTTCGCTTTGTTGCTGCTGGATATCGACCATTTCAAAAAGGTTAACGATACGTACGGCCATCCGGCAGGCGACGCCGTACTGGAACAGCTCGGCAAGCTTATCCGGGAATACGTCCGCAAAATCGGCTGCGCTTCGCGTAAAGGCGGCGAGGAATTCGCGGTAATCCTGAGGCCGTGCGATTCGAAACGCGCGATCGAAAATGCGGATAAACTGCGCGCGCAAATCGAACAGACGCCGTTTCTTTTGCCGGACGGCCAAATCATTCATATCACGATCTCGGTCGGAATCGGAATGTATCCGCGTTTCTCCGAAAGCAAACTCGTCGAAGAAACCGACCGCGCCCTTTACCGCGCCAAGCAGGAGGGCCGCAACCGCGGCGTTTTGGCAGTTTGAATAACCTTTGCAAAAGCGAAAAATTCCCGCTGGGGCATATCCGGCGGGAATTTTTCGTTTATTGGGCCGCGGGAACGAAAGAACGGTCGGAATCGGCGGCGTTGCCGTTTTTTTCGATCCAATCTTCCAACAATTCGGTTATGATTTCGCGGCAAGGTTTGATCTCGTCGATAAACTGAATACCGCTGGAAACCGTGTTGATTCCTTGTTCCAATTGTCCGTCGAGCATGGCGGTTTTCAAGTTTCCGAGCTGCGCGAACGAAGCGTTGATTTCCGTGTCGCTCAGCGCTTTGGCCGTCTGCGCAAGCTCATGGGGAGTCGCCCGCCAAAATCCGCCGCGTCCGGTACGCACCAGAATCAAATCTTCGGCTCCGTGTCGCAGAATATCTTGCTTGGCTTGCGAATGGGCTGGGGATTCATCGGAGGCGATAAAACGCGTCCCCAGATAAACGCCTTCGGCTCCCAGCGCGAACGCTGCATTGACGCCGCGTTTGTCCGCGATTCCTCCGGTTGCCATCACGGGGATTTTTACCGCGTCGACGATCATCGGCACGACGGTCATCGTTCCGAGCGGAATCTCCGGCGTCGATCCGCCTTCGTCGAAGCCCGTAGCCACGATAATGTCGGCGCCTGCCTGCTCTGCCGCCTGTGCGCCGGAAACGGTGGGATGAAGTTCCCGGAAAACGACCGTGAACCCGAGGGATTTCAATCTGCGGATCTCTGCCGTATTCACGGCTCCGACGACAACTAGAATATCGACTTTTTCTTCAAGCGCGACTTGTAACGTATGTTCGCTGAACGGGCTTGTTTCGCTGCCTTCCGGGCCGGTGAAGTAATTCAGTCCGAACGGTTGATCCGTGAGCTGCCTGGTTTTGACGATCTCTTGCTTCAACCGAAGAGCATGCTCCGATAAATCTTTCGGCGCGCTCTGCTGTCCCGCATTCGGTCCGAGCGTGCCCATCCCGCCGGCATTCGAAACGGCGGCGACCAGTTCCGCGGACGTGACCCAAGACATCGGGGCTTGAATGATCGGATATCGGACACCCAAAATTTCGGTGATTCTGTTCATTTGATGATTCTCTCCTGTCTGATTGTCGATTGAACGTCACTTCTTTGTAAGCAACAAGTGTTGTATAGTTGATTGTGAAGCAGGAGCGACCGCGATACAACCGTCAAAGTCGCCGAAATATCGCTTAGACGACACTCTTTGGATTTTGTTGCTTAATTAAGGAGAGAACCACGATGCCGACTTCTTCGGACAAGATCGATCCGCGCATTTTGCGTACGCAAAAACTGATTATTCAAGCCTTTCACAAACTCACCCTGGCCAAAGATTTTAAAGATATTACCGTCAAAGACATTACCGACGAAGCCACGATTAACCGGGCGACTTTCTATGCTCATTTCGCCGATAAGTACGAACTGATGGAAGAATCCATCCTGCGCATGATTTCCGAACGGGTAGGCGGGGAATTGAAGCGTTTCGAACACTTGGGCAAAGAAACGGTGGCTGATATTTTCCTGTTGATCGTCAAATTTCAGGCTGATTACGATAGCAGACTTACTTCCCAGTGCAAAAGAAGCAGCCAATCGTTCGCTTACGTATTCGAATCCGCGATCAAATCGGAGCTGGAAAAGCTTTTTCGACGTCTTTTTCAAAGCAAAGATCCGGAATTGAGCCCGAGTTCGATCCGAATCGGAGCCGCCCTGCTAAGTTCGAGCCTGTACGGAGCGACACTGGATTGGAAAAACGAAAACTTGTCCGCAGAACAGTATATCGATTACGCGATTCCTTATTTGTCGGGCGAATATTTTTCGTGAATCAGTCATAAAAAGCCGGCGCTGCGCCGGGGAAGGATGATGACATGCTGCAACTCCAACACATCTCCAAAAAGTACACGACCGGGGACTTCATGCAGACCGCGCTGGACGGCGTCAGTTTATCGTTTCGCCAAAGCGAATTCGTTGCCATACTCGGTCCGAGCGGTTCGGGGAAAACGACCTGCCTGAATCTGATCGGGGGTTTGGACCGTTACGACGAAGGCGATCTGTTCATCAACGGACAATCGACCAAGCGCTTCAAAGACCGTGATTGGGATGCGTATCGCAACAACAGCGTCGGGTTTGTTTTCCAAAGCTATAATCTGATCTCGCATATGAGCATCGTCGGCAATGTCGAGATGGGGATGACGCTCAGCGGCGTAAGCGCATCGGTACGTCGCCGCAAGGCGGAGGAGGTCCTGGAGCGCGTCGGCTTGAAAGATCATATGCACAAAAAGCCGGGTCAGCTCTCGGGCGGGCAGATGCAGCGCGTTGCCATCGCCCGTGCCCTCGCCAATGATCCGGACATTATTCTCGCCGACGAGCCGACAGGTGCGCTGGATACGGGGACGAGTGCCCAGATCATGGACCTGATTCGCGAGATTGCAGGAGACAAGCTGGTCGTTATGGTTACGCATAATCCGGAATTGGCCGAACGTTACGCGGACCGGATCGTGCAATTCCGCGATGGTCAGGTCGTCTCGGACAGCAATCCGCCGGAGCAGGTCGAAGCCTCGCCGGAATATCGGTTGAAAAAGACCGCGATGAGCTATATGACGGCACTCAAACTCTCGGGACGGAACATCGCAACGAAAAAATGGCGCACGGCGTTGACCGCTTTTGCGTCCAGTATCGGAATTATCGGCATCGCTTTGATCTTGTCGCTCTCCAACGGCTTCGACAAGCAAATCAGCAAATACGAATCCGGTGCTTTGTCGAACTTCCCGGTTACGATCAGCCGCACGGCCGCGAATATCGACTTTACCGAGCCGCCGCCGGGCACGCCGGGCGGGGCAGAAGTCGAGCTTCCGGAGTTCCCGCAGGAATCCGAGGTCTATCCTTACGATCCGACGCTGAACACGGTGCTGCATGCCAATAACATCACCGAAGCTTACCTGGATTATTTAAATGAGATTGATCCGTCTTTGCTTGACGGTATTTCTTATGCGCGCGAAGCTAATCTAAATGTACTCAAGCAGACAGCGGGCGGAAGCGTAACCGATGTCGACTTGGCCGAAGCAGGGTTTACCGCCTATCCGTCCAAGCCTGCGAGCGTATCGGGGAGTTACTTGGAGCAGGTCTATGATTTGCTGCAAGGCGAATTCCCTTCCGGGCCTACGGACCTGGTTATGGTCGTGGACGAATACAATCGGATCGATACCTCGGCGTTGGAAGCGCTTGGCTTCGATTATGAAGCGGAGTCCGTTGACTTCAGCGATATCGTCGGCAAGACGTTCAAGCTGATTCCCAATGATCTTTTTTACCAAAGCAGGGGAGACGGTCTGTTCGACCGCGCGAGCGCATCGGATTTGAAAAGCATCTACGACGATTCGCAGGCATTGACGCTAACCGTGTCGGGCATCATCCGGGAAAAACAGGATTCGCCGATGTCCACCATGAATGCCGGGATCGCGTATTCGGATGAATTGACCGAGCAGTTCATTGCGGGAGCGCAAGCTTCCGAAGTCGTTCAAGCCCAGCAATCCAGCCCGACCTTGAACGTAGTAAGCGGACAAGCGTTCAGCCGAACCAGTTTGTTTTCCGCATTCGGCGGCATGAATTTCGGACCCCCGGGGATGGGCGGATCTTCGACGAGCAGCACGATCGATCCGGCGGATGCAACCACGCAGCAGCAAGCATTATCCGCTCTCGGAGCTTCGGCTCAACCTGCATCGATCTCCTTATATCCCAAAGACTTTAATGCCAAAGAGAAACTGAACGCTTACCTTGATGCCTGGAACGCAGGAAAAGAAACGGAGGATCAAGTCGTCTACACCGATCTTGCCGCAACGGTAACCAGCTTATCCAGCGGCATCATGAACGGTATCACGATCGTCCTGATTGCTTTCGCATCGATCTCTTTATTCGTTTCCCTCATCATGATCGGCATTATCACCTATATTTCCGTGTTGGAGCGGACCAAGGAAATCGGCGTGCTTCGAGCATTGGGCGCACGCAAAAAAGACATTACCCGCGTCTTCAACGCCGAGACTTTCATCATCGGCGCCGCATCCGGCCTGCTCGGCATCACCATTGCGTATCTATTGACGCTCCCGATCAACGCCGTCCTCAAGTCGATGACCGACCTGTCCGGCGTAGCCGTGCTCAATCCGCTGCATGCTTTGGCACTCGTGGTGCTCAGCGTGGCCCTGACGATGCTCGGCGGATTCATCCCGGCCAAATTTGCTTCCCGCAAAGATCCGGTAGCTGCGCTGCGCAGTGAATAAAAGCTTATTCGCGCTATACCGATCCAACGTTTCACCTGTTCGTCCTTTGGGGAAATGGCAGTATAGCAAGTCGGCTTAGCCGCTGCCATTTCCCGAAACAGGAGGCCAAACACCATGAGAAAAATCATGCGCACCATCGGAACTATCGCCGCCGTAGTCACTACAGCCAAACAAGTCATCAACCTCGTCCAAAGTCTGCGCAAAAGACGTTAACATTTTTCGAGAAAGTTACGTATGCGCGGGGAAGCGAGAAGACTGCGAGATAAATTCGTTCAAGACGCTGTCTCACTTGGAAAAGTCGATTGAAATTTTGAGTTGAAGTTTTCCAAGTTCAAAGGCGTCTTTCACTGAATTTCTCTCTCCGTCTTCTCGCTTCCAGCTACGTTTGATTTTCTCGAAACGTTATGTCTTTTCTTTTTAAAAGTTGTAGTTTATTAAATTTTTCTATATACATTTTCGCTTTCCGTTGCGTTAGAACTTCTTGTAAACGTAGAGTTTTCTTTGAAAGTTCATGATGTATTGGCACTTGTACTTTCGGCGAGAGACCCAAGCGGAGGGAGGAATTCAGTGTAGGTGAAGCATTTCGAAGAAATGCACTTCGGAAGCCTATGCTATAAGCGATCGCCTTTGTATTTAAGAAGCTTCCTATAAAAATTCCAATCCAGCTTCCCAAATGCAACACGCGACCTGAAGCCTTTCGGAGAAAGGCACATCGAAAGCATAAGCTAACGAATTCCTCCCGCAGCGCCTGCCCTCGGATTCTAAAAGAACATGATCTCAAGCCCTTGTCGAAAGGGCTTTTTCCATTCTAAAAAAGAAAGCGAAGAACGCTTGACATCATCATTAAAATGATTTATCTTTAATTCAAGAGATTTAAATTAAAAGATAATCACATCAAGGAGGTGAGTTCAAATGACGGAACATGAAGACCAACAACGGGCTGCTCAACATCCCGTATCAACGACCGAAGAAGCGGCTTCGCTCAAGCTTTTCGTCGTCCTTTCCAAAGCCTACAAAAACATCATGGATCGCGCAGTCAAAGACATGAAACGGCACGGCTTGTCGCCGTCCGAATTCACCATCCTTGAAGTGCTGTATAATAAAGGACGTTTCCCGCTTCAACAGATCGGCGAGAAAATCCTGATCACAAGCGGCAGCGTCACCTACAACATCGACAAGCTGGAGAAGCGCGAGCTGCTGCGGCGGGTACCGAGTCCAAGCGATCGGCGCGTGATCTACGCAGAGATCACGGATCAAGGACGCGAGTTATTTGACACAATCTTCCCCGAGCATGCGGCAGAGGTTCATCGGATTATGAGCGGCTTAAGCGCAGAGGAGACCGAGACGGCTTCCGCGCTGCTGAAAAAGCTCGGTAAAGGAGTAGCGGAACGCGGGTAGCGTTTCGCTTTACCAAAAAGAAACGCGTTTGCTCAGGTCTAATATCTTTAAGTTAAGAAATTTAAAAATAAATCATACGAATCAAAAGGAGAGATTATCATGAGTTTGCAAACCGCAGGTATTCACCACATCACCGCTTTCGCGGGAGACCCGCAAGCCAACGTCGATTTTTACGCGGGAGTTCTCGGACTTCGCATGGTAAAAAAGACGATCAACTTCGACGCTCCCGACGTCTATCATCTGTATTTCGGTAACGAAGAAGGCGCACCGGGCACCGTGATCACGTTCTTCCCGTTCCCTGGAGCGCGCAGAGGCCGGATCGGCGGCGGGCAGGTTGGATTCACGACTTACGTGATTCCGCAAGGTTCTTCGGCTTTTTGGAAAGAACGCCTGCACAGCTTCGGAATCTCCGTCGTTGAAGCGGATCGCTTCGGCGAACATTATCTGCAATTCAAAGACAACGAAGGTTTGCAGCTGGAGTTGGTTGAGCGTGCGGAAGGCGCGGCATCGACCTGGTCGTTTGCAGGCGTTCCGGCCGAAATGGCGATCAAAGGCTTCGGCGGTGCCGTATTGTACAGCGTGAATCCGCAGCGTACGGCTTTCGTATTGGAATCGGTTATGGGCATGGAAAAAATCGGCGAATTCGCAGGCTTTACTCGCTTCCGCGCAACAGGCGACTTGGGCAACCTGATCGATTTGCCAATGACAGCCGTTCCTCACGGAGCAGGCGGCGCGGGAACGGTGCATCATATCGCGTGGCGTGCCAAAGACTTTGAAGAGCACGAAATGTGGCGCAGCGCGGTAAACGGCGGCGGTTTCCAACCGACTCCGGTCATCGACCGTCAGTATTTCCATGCGGTATACTTCCGGGAGGAAGGCGGAATCCTGTTCGAGATTGCAACCGATCCTCCGGGCTTCGCCGTGGATGAGGAAATGGACGCCTTGGGCGAACAATTAATGCTGCCTGCTTGGTACGAAGAACGCCGTCCGCAGATCGAACAAGGCCTGCTGCCGATTACCGTAAGAGACCCGAAAAACGTATAAACCTACAATCGAGAGGAGACGATGGTCATGAAACATATTTTCCAAAAAGGAACGAACGAAGCCCTTCCGACGGTGGTGGTCTTTCACGGAACGGGCGGTACCGAAAACGACTTGATCCCATTGGCCGAAATGGTTGCGCCGGGAGCTTCGATCCTGTCGCTCCGCGGCAACGTATCCGAGAACGGAATGTCGCGCTTCTTCCGCCGACTGGCGGAAGGCGTATTCGACGAAGAAGATTTGGTCTTCCGCACAAACGAGATTCGCGATTTTCTGAACGAAGCGGCGGAGCAATACGGTTTTGATGCTTCGAATCTGGTGGCGCTCGGCTATTCTAACGGAGCGAATATCGCGGCGAGTCTGATGTTCCATTTCGAAGGTGCTTTCAAAGGCGCAATGCTGCATCATCCGATGGTGCCGATGCGCGGGCTGAAACTGCCGGACATGAACGGCGTGCAGGTGTTTGTGGGTGCGGGACGCAACGACGGGATGGTACCGGCGGCAAATACGGAGGAACTGATCGGGCTGTTGGAAGGCGCAGGAGCTGCGGTAAAAGCGAACTGGGAGCATTTCGGGCACCAGTTGACGCGGACGGAAGCCGAAGGGGCGCGCCGATGGTTTGGGGAACACTTCCTGGGCTGAGGTGTGTTGGACGAAGTTCCTATTCAGGAGGGCGAAGCAGGGGCGGCTGCGGGAGAAATTCGGTAAAGTCGCTGTCTCACTCGGAAAAACTGATTAGAATTTTTAGTGGAGGTTTTCCGAGTTCAAAGGCGTCTTGACCTGAATTTCTCCCTCCGTCTACGCTTCGCCGGAATAGGAACATGCAACACGAACTCATCTTCGGATGGGTTCTTTTTTGTAGGGAGAGAAAGTCATCAGAATCTTGCTGCTGGGGGGAGTGGGCGGTAAAGTAGTAGGAAAAGGTGCGAAGGATTGCGGAAGGAGGGGGACCGGGTGGATTATACGGAGGTATCGGAGTGGGAACAACTTGGGAATGTGCAGAAAGAAGAGACGATGCGGCGGCTTCTGGAGAAGCTTCCGGGCGGTTTCGTGTTCGAAGGGGTCAAAACGTTCGGACGATGGGGGCAAAGTTTGGAAACGGGGGTATTCGTGTTTGAAGGGCGTTCCTTTGTTTTCGTTCCGGGTCGGATCGTGAATTTAGGCTGGGCCGGAGGGGAGAAGAGGCTGGATGCCGTTTTGAAAAAGGAGCTGCTCGAAAGCCTGGAAATGCACGAAATCACGGATGCGGAAGCTTTTTTGCATGACATGTCGTCTCCGGCGAGAACGGTTCGGATCGGCGCGTTGTTGGTCGAATGCCAGACGCGGCAGGCGGGTTGGAGAGAACTCGGCGCGGAGGAGATCCGCAGCGATCCGAAGTTGATTGAAGATATCGGGCAGTTCGAACGGTCCGGCTATTCCGGGGTGACGTTGAATCAAAGTTTGAAAATGGAGCGCGAAGAAGGGCGGGTTCGCGTTTACCGTTTTGTTCCAGGCGGGTTAAACGAATGGGCGAAAGAGTGGATGTTCGAGGGTTTTCGACTGCCGAACGAAGACGAGTGGGAGTATCTGTACGGCGGAGGAAGCGAATCGATTTTTCCGTGGGGAGACCGATTCGATTACGGGATGAAGCTGCGTCATTTGGAAAAAACGGACGAAGCATCGGCGGTCAAACCGTATGACTTGGAGCAAGAGAACGCGTTCGGTTTGTTTTTTGCCGGCGATCCTTACGTGTACGAATTGACGTCGGAGACGTCCGTTGACGGCGCTCTGCTGCGCGGAAAAGGCGGAGACGGCGGCAGCCTGATTTGCGGAGGGGAAGAGGCGCTGCTCGGTTATCTGCCCGCAACGATGATCGCTTATCGCGACTCCTTGGTAAGCGATCCGCCGAAGTCTTGGAAAGAGCTGGCGCCGTATTCCGTTTACCGGCGAATACTGGACGTATCCGGATACCTAACAAATGAAGCGAAAAAGGAGCAGAACAATGGATAACGCCTCGCTAGAATCTATCTTTTTCGAATATGACGATCTGAAAAGATATAGCTTGCCGGACGTTGTTCTGGCGCGCCTTCGGAGAGGTTTGCCGCAGCCTTCCGAGCTTGAGCATAACGCGGGCGTGCGCTTCGCGAACGATCTGGCGTTCGAAGCCGGAGCCGATAAACGCAATGCGAAACGTCTTCCTATCGCTTACGTCTGGGACAGGGAAGCGGAGTATCTGGTCGTCGAATCGGACAGCGGCCAGATCCAAGCTTGCGGGCCGGAAGGAGGCAACAGCGCATTCGTCAATTCTGATCTGGACGCGTTGCTCGATTGTCTGGAGGCGTACCGGCAATTTCAACATCGTCGCCCGCCAGAGCCGGCGCCGCTAACATTGAATGAAGAAGAAATGCGGCTGAAGCTGGAAGCTTTTCGACGCGGGGAAATCAAACCGAAAAGAACGGCTGCCGAAGCGGCTAAAGCAGAAGCGGAAGATCGGCGGGAGCGCAAAGCATTGACCGATTTTTTGCGGCAAAGAGATCCCGAATGTCTGAAACGCCGCGGCGCTTGGTGGAAAACCGTGATGGAGCAAGTAGACGACGGCTTGATTTAGTATGTTCGGCTGAAACGCGCATCGTTAACGTGCAATTCTGCCGCGTTCGCATACGGAAACGGAGGAGAAGTTTTGACTACATACGACTTTACGGAGATTGACGACGCGATTGAGCAAGGCAAAGCCGAGTTTATCGAAATGCTGCAAAAGCTGCTCCGCCAAAAAAGCATCAGCCATACCGGGGAAGGCATGGAGGAATGCGCAGAAGCGGTGCGTCTGCTGCTCCAGCAGGAAGGGTTTCATACAACGGTGTATCGTCCAGGCGCGTATCCGATCGTGTACGGAGAGATTACGGCTCTGGAGCAAACGGCGGACACGCCAACAGTGCTGTTGTACGGACATTACGACGTGATGCCGCCCGATCCGCTGAACGAATGGGTATCCGATCCGTTCGAGCCGGAGATCCGGGACGGCAAAATTTATGCACGCGGAGCAGGGGATAACAAAGGGCAATTTTTGGCGCACATTCTGGCTGTTCGGAATTATGTGAAGCTGCACGGCGGCCTACCGATTAACCTCAAAATCCTGATCGAAGGCGAGGAAGAAACAGGAAGTCCGTCGCTTGCGGATTTTGTGGCGGACCACCGCGAGCTGCTGAAGGCCGATCTGGTATATACGTCGGACGGACCTAAGCATGCAAGCGGCGCGCCGGTGGTTTTGCTGGGCGTTCGCGGAGCTTTGTCGGTGCGTTTGACGTCGAAAGGCGCGGCTTGGGACAACCATTCCGGCAATAAAGGCAATATCGTTCCCAATCCGGTCTGGCCTCTGATCTCTTTGCTGCACGGCATTCGATCCGGCGACGGTACCGTGCAGGTTGAAGGATTTTACGACGGTATTCCCGAAGTGAGCGAAGCCGATGCAGAAGCACTGCGGCGTTTGCCGTTCGATCTGGATGATTTGAAAAGACAGGTGGGGCACGACGGCATCGATCTGGACGGGGAAACGTATTATCGGCGCTTGTCGCTGGAACCTACGTTCAACGTCTTCGGTCTGCATGCGGGAGGCCGGGACAAAGGGATCATTCCGGCGGTAGCCGAAGCTTATCTGGATGTTCGGTTGGTGTCCGGTCAAGATCCGCTCGATATGTACGCAAAGTTGGAACGCCATGTGAAAAAGCATGCGCCGGGCATCGGCATCGAGCGCATCATGTCCGTGCCGCCGTCGAAAACGCCGATTGATCTGCCGATCATTCGCACCGTGATCGAGACCGTTACGGAAGCCTGCGCGCTGGAACCGGTCGTGCAGCCCGCAATGGGCGGAACGCTGCCGGACTACGTCTGGACCTCGGTATTGGGCGCGCCGTCCGTCATCGTGCCTTACGCGCCGTATGACGAAGCCAACCATTCGCCGAACGAAAATACCGGCATTGCCGACTTTTTGGAAGGAATTCGCTGCACGTATCATTTGATTCGCCGTTTGGCAGACTCCGGGGACGGGGAATGAGAGTAAACGTAACTTTACTATTTTAGCGATACAGGAAAGGATTGTTTATGGAAATTATTATTTTGATTGCCGTAGGGATGCTGGCCTCGTTATGCGGCGCGATCGCGGGTCTCGGCGGGGGCTTCATCATGGTCCCTATTCTGGCTCTGATGTACGTTATTCCGGTATCCGATATCTCCGGCACGTCGATGGCGGTGTTGTTCGTCAGCGCAATCTCCAGCACAATCGCTTACGCGGGTCAAAAGCGCATCGATTACCGCAGCGGATTGACGTTCGCCGTCGCCATGATTCCGGGTTCGATTCTCGGAGCTTGGACGACGGGAGTCATCGAAAATCGGGTATTCTTCGTATCGCTCGGCATCTTTCTGGTGCTGATGGCGATCTCGATCAATTTCAAGCCGAAAAAGAGCCGCGACGGCTTTTTGAAACCGAACGTCAGCCGCAGCCTGCTCGATGCTTCGGGTCAGAGGCATGAATATTCGTTCAACATGACATTCGCCGCCGTAGTCGCCTTTTTCGTCGGCTTTCTGTCCAGTCTGTTCGGGATCGGCGGCGGTTCGGTCATGGTGCCGACGATGATTCTGTTCCTGGCTTTCCCGCCGCATATCGCAACCGCCACCTCTATGTTCTCCATCCTGCTGTCCGCATTCGTCGGAACCGTCTCCCATGCCGTACTGGGACACGTGATGTGGGACAAGTTCATTTGGTTGGCGATCGGCGCTCTTGCAGGCGGACAGATCGGTGCCCGCATCGCATCCAAAATCCCCGCAATCGCCGTCGTCCGCGTCCTATCGGTATGTTTGCTGATCGCCGCCGTCAGACTGATGTTCAAGGGTTAAGATTCAGTTTCCAAATAAATGAAGCGATTAGCGAATTTCTCCTGCAACGCCTAACGCTTCTCCGCCCAAAAAATCAGGAACCGGACAACCTGCTGTCCGGTTTTTCCCGATAGAATAGAAGGATCAAACTATGTAAGGAAAGGGGCAAACCGATGGCACGGCAAGCGATTGCGTTGACCGTTGAACAGACCAGACGCTTTTTATTCGATTATCACGGATTGTCGCATAGGTTCGATTCGGCAGGCAAAGCAGGCATTTTAGCGTATATCCGCCGAGTCGGCTGTATTCAATTTGATCCGTTGAACGTCGTAGGCACGAATCCCGAACTGGTGCTTCAATCGAGAATATTGGATTTTGATCGCAAAATGCTATGGGAATTGCTGTATGAAGAACGGAGCCTGGTCGATTACTGGGACAAAAACATGGCGATCTTCCCGATGGAAGACTGGCCGTATTTCGAGCGTCACCGCCGCAAACATCAAGCCTGGTTCCAGTCCAATCCGGCGGCAGCGACTGCGGCATTGGACGAGATTGCGCAGCGCGGCCCTTTATGTTCGGCGGATCTGCAATATAACGAAAAGATCGATTGGGCGTGGGGACCGACGAGACTGTCTCGCGCCGCTTTGGAAGGCTCGTACTTTGCGGGCCGGTTGGTGGTGCATCACAAAACGTCCGGTCGCAAATATTACGAGTTGGCCGAGCGGATCGTGCCGAAGGAACTGTATGATTTGGACGATCCTTTTTCCGATGATGCCGCTTATTATGAATGGTATCTTTTGCGCCGGATCGGCAGCGTAGGGCTGCTCTGGAATCGTCCGAGCGACGCGCTGTTGATGACGGGGATCAAAGCTCCGCAGCGACTGGCCGCATTTGCTGCCCTGATCGACCGAGGCGAAATTACGGAAGTATCGGTAGAGGGGCTGGTCTATCCGTTGTATATTCGCTCCAACGATATCCCGCTGTTGGAAGCATCATTGTCGGCCGGACCGCTAGAAGGGGAAACCGTAGAATCGGGGCGTCCGATGCGGGCTTGCGTGTTGGCGCCGCTGGACAATCTGTTATGGGATCGCAAGCTGATTCGGGAAATGTTTGGCTTCGATTATCTATGGGAAGTGTATAAGCCGGTAACCGAACGCAGGTATGGCTATTATGTGCTTCCGGTTGCCGTCGACGGTCGATTCGTTGCCCGGTTCGAGCCGGAGAAGCAGCGAGGAACCGAACCGCTTGCGATCAAGCAGTGGTGGTGGGAAGACGGGGAAGGGCTTGACGCGGAGATTCGCGCAAGCGTGGAGCGGGCGCTGCATCGTTTTGCGACTTCGCTGGGGACGACATTTAACGGAGAATTGCCGCAACCGGAGTAAAGCTTATTTTCGTTCCCCATATTGACATTCGTTCCTCCAGCATCTACACTTCTTTTGGATATGATAACGATTATCACTACTACCAATGAAAAAAGCGACCGTAAAACCTTGATTTATAAGGGTTTATGGTCGCTTAATTTGTTTTTGCATCACGTTTTTATCACATTTTCTGCAAAATCGCCCTTAAATGGAATGTCCAAAAGATCAGCGTACATTTCACTAATCTTCTGATCAGCGTCAATCTGCATTTTGGAAGTTACGTGCGTATAGATTTTTAAAGTGGTTTTTGCATCGTCGTGTCCGACACGCTTCATGATCATTGGCAATGGCACACTAGCTTCAGCTAAGAGCGAAATAAAGGTATGTCGGAAGATGTGAGGGGTGGCGTTTTTCTTGATTGTGGTTTGTTTTAAAATACTGCGCATTTTTTGTATGAACCTTTTTGAAGAAAGAGGATAACCATCACTTTTAGAGAAAATAAATCCTCCATCATGTAGAGGTTTATTTTTTGACGAATTGTCAATCCAAGTGCAACACTTCGTCCTGAAACGATTCGTGTGTAGACTTCCAACCTAAACATTTGCGAGGCCGGTTGTTAATGAGGTGAAGCGCCTGTTCGAGTTCGGCATCGGTCACTTGGGCAAAATCGTGGCCTTTGGGGAAAAACTCCCGAAGCAGGCCGTTCGCGTTCTCATTGGAACCCCGCTGCCAAGAGGAGTACGGATCGGCGAAATAGACATCTACGCCATGCCGTCGCTCTAGCGCTTCATGACACGCGAATTCCTTTCCTCGGTCTACAGTCGCGGTTTGAATGACCGACTTGGGGTACTGACCGGCCAGCACGCCAAACGCAATTTCCATCGATAAAGCCGTTCGATTCGGCATCTTAATCGCTTGGTAAAACCGTGTTTTTCGCTCCACAAAGGTCGCGACGCACGCTTTACTTTTCCCCCGGCTAGAGACGACGGTGTCTAGTTCCCAGTGTCCAAATGTTTCCCGGTCACGAATGGTTTTCGGACGCTGCCGAATCGATTTGCCAACGGTAAAACGTCCACGTTTCTCAGGTGGCTTTTGGCGCTTGCCTTTGTGCCTTAGAATTTGGAGATTCCCTCGGCCCAGCAGACCCGCGTAGAGCCAGTTGTACAGTGTTTTAAAAGCAACGGTAGGAAGTCCTTTGGCTTTGCGGCTGTGTTGGATTTGTTCGGGTGAATACGTCTTTTCGAAGTCGGCCTCGATCTCACCCGTCAACTCTGGATTCCACTTGCCGTGTGGCTTCGAATTTCCCCTTCTGGAAACGTAGGCGTTTTGTGCCTCTTGGGCCTTGTATTCTCGGTCGGTTCCATTACGTGTAAGCTCTCGGCTGACGGCTCCAGCCGAACGTCCGAGTGCCCGGCCAATGGCTCGTACCCCGGCTCCCTGACTGCGCAGCAACTCTAGTTTACTACGCTCGATTATGCTAAAATGCGTATAGTCCATGGTCGGATTCTCCTTGTAGAGGGTGTTGTGGTGACTTCATTCTACACGAATCCGGCCATGGGCCCTTTTTATATTCAGTTTGAGGTGTTGCACTTCATTTTACAATCCGTCATATGTTTATATATCATAATGTAATTTGAAATGGGAAGAGGGATAGAAAAACAAAAAAACATTTGCAATTTGCACATAATAAGAGTGTAATTATAACAAGAGGTGAGGTAATTGGAAAACAACGTAAGAGAGATGTTTCAGATCATGACACGGCGTTTTGGATTATTGGATAAAAACTGTTGTACCGCGGGAGGGTTGGATATTTCACTTGTTCAAAGTCATATTATTTATGAAATTGATCGTAAACATAATCCATCCATTCAGCAGGTGGCAGATGCACTCTCCATTGACATCACAACGTTTAGCCGCCAGGTTCAAAGTCTTGTAAAGTTGAGATTGGTTCAAAAAACGCCCTTACCTGAAGATCGGCGGATTAACATATTATCCTTGACTACACAAGGTAAATTTGTTGCTACGGTCATTGATGAGCAGATGAATGATTATTTAAAAGAAGTCTTTTCGCATATGTCCGAGTTTGAACGGGATATGGTCATCAACGCCGTCAAACTGCTCAACGAAAGTATGGCGAAATCCAGCGTATGCTGTACACCACTGGGATAATAAATAATTATCTCATTCATTTAACAAAATACTTGCAAAATGCAAATAATAATGAGGAGGAAACTAAAATGATTAAAAATATTTCTGTGAACAAAATGAGCTGCTGCGAAACGCCTGTACAAGAGAAGGGCAACTTACCTGTTGCGATTATTGGAGCTGGACCGGTTGGTCTTGCGGCAGCGGCACAACTCATTTCAAAAGGTGAGCCGTTTATGTTATTTGAAGCTGGAGATGAAGTGGGGGCAAACATTAGAAAATGGGAACATGTACGACTGTTCTCGCCATGGCAATATAACATCGATAAAGCTGCTAAAGAGTTACTGCTATCGGCGAATTGGGTTGCTCCACAAAACGAAAAGATCCCAACGGGTAAGGAGATTGTTGAGCATTATCTAAAACCTTTGGCTGCGCTGCCTGAATTAAGTGCCAATGTACATTTGAATACGAAAGTTACTGCGATCAGCCGCAAAGGGTTAAGTAAAGTGAAAACAAGTGGGCGTGAGAAACTGCCGTTTGTGATCCATGTTGAACAAAACGGATCTTCGTTTATTTATGAAGCGAGGGCTGTCATCGATGCCTCTGGGACATGGTCCAATCCCAATCCACTTCGTTCAGACGGAATATTTACAGAAGAGGAAAAAGCGCTTAATAGTCACATTTCATATGGTATTCCTGCTGTATTAAGTAAAGAGAGAAATCGATATAGCGGCAAGAAGGTACTTGTTGTAGGCAGCGGACATTCTGCGATTAACACGTTGCTTGAACTTGCCCAGCTTCAAAAAGAGGAGTCGGGAACTGAAATCGTTTGGGCTATTCGCAAAGCAAATATTGAGGATGTTTATGGAGGACGAGAACTAGATGGGCTTCAGGCAAGGGGGGAACTGGGTACTCGCATTCAAAAAGTGGTTGAATCCGGTACCGTAAAGGTCCTGACAGGATTCCATATTGAAGAACTTCGAAAACAAGGTGAACAGATCCAAGTTTCCGGAAGCATTCAAAATGAACGAGTGGTTATTGATCACATCGATGAAATTGTAGGTAACACAGGCTCTCGTCCTGACTTATCGATCGTGCAGGAAGTACGGATATTAACGGACCCGAGCTTAGACTGTGTTTATGAGCTTGCGCCATTGATTGATCCCAATGTCCACAGCTGCGGTACAGTTCGACCGCATGGTGAAAAAGAACTGCGTCAACCTGAAAAGGACTTTTATATCGTAGGTGCCAAAAGTTATGGAAGAGCGCCAACCTTCTTAATGGCAACGGGATATGAGCAAGTCAGATCCATTGTAGCGGCTTTGGTGGGAGATATGGAGTCAGCTCAAAAAGTAGAACTGGAACTGCCGGAGACAGGTGTTTGCAGTTTAGGTGCTAGTAGCACGGACAGCTGCTGTGAACCAGTTCAAATGAAGGAAACATCTTTGGATTGTTGCTCACCTTCAAAAACGGAAAAGGCCGGATCAGATTCTTGCTGCGAATAAATCAAGAATTCAGAGCTACTGCATCCGAATCGTGATGCAGTAGGTTTTCTAGAAGGAGGGAGAAAAATGAAAAATATGATTTATGATTGCATCGTTATTGGTGGTGGTCAATCCGGTTTGGCAGCAGCATATTACTTACAAGAAGCTAAACGGAACTTTATCATCCTTGAAAAAAGTGAAGAGCATTTAGGATCATGGGCAAATTACTATGATAGCTTAACATTGTTCTCGCCTGCACCGTATTCTTCATTGCCAGGACTCCCATTTCCAGGCGGAGCAAATGTTTATCCGCGTAGAGATGAGGTTGTTCAATACTTAAAGTCTTATGCGGCTACATACAATTTTCCAATACACACAGGGCAAGAAGTAATCAAAGTGGATAAGGAAAGTAATATCTATACAGTCCATACCTCAAGCGGAGAACAGTTTCGTACAGAGTCCATCATTTGTGCAAGCGGGGCATTCGTAAATCCTCATATTCCAAACATTCCTGGCATGCATGAATTTAAGGGAGAAATACTTCATGCCAAGGACTACCGAAATGAGAAAGAGTTTAAAAACAAACGGATCATTGTTGTGGGAGGAGGAAATTCGGCGGTACAAATAGCGGTTGAACTGGCTAGGACGGCGCATGTAACGATTGCGTCCAGAAGCTCCATCAAATTTAAGCCGCAGGTCATTGCGGGGAAAGATATTCACTTTTGGCTAACCATACTTAGGCTTGATCAATCCAATTGGGGCAAACGATTATTGCAAAAAAGCAGTGACGGTGTCCTTGATACCGGTATATATAAAAGTGCTATCGATCAAGGTAAGCCAGATGCCAAACTGATGTTCAAAGCTTTTACGGAAAATGGAATAGTGTGGGCAGATGAGACTCGTGAAAATGTGGATACCGTTATTTTTGCCACAGGTTATATTCCGAATTTCGAATATCTTAGTGGATTAAACGTTCTGGATTCATCAGGTGTACCTTTAAAACAAAGTGATGAAAGTATCCATTTCGTAGGTATACCGTGGCAGACCTCATTTGCGTCTGCGACGATTCGAGGTTCTGGGAATGACGCGAAAAAAGTTGTACAATCGCTTGAGAAAAGATTGTGAGCTATGGAATTTCAGGTGGATGTTATAATTGATGATTATAACTATTCTCGAGGTGACTTAATGAAGGGCACAATTTTGTATACCGCAACACAACTTAATGATGCAATCTTAAAACAATGGCACGTAGAGGTAATCAGCATGATGAATTATTAGATCAAGGTGGAGTCATTGAGTATCAAACGAAAGATATAGTTAAGATGAAAGACAGTCATTATTTTATTAAGTCAAAATGTGAATTTTTTAGTTCAGAGTAAAGTCGGCAATCTTTTTCGCCGACTTTTTTGGTGTATTAAAACCCCTTATATTCGTCATTGCTTATATAAGTGATTTATTATATGATTATATCATTAAATGAAGCCGACAAGACTAATCACAGGGAGGGTACATATGGAACAAAAAATTCAGGAGATGGCTGAGGCGTATAAGTTATTAGCTGATAAAACACGGTTGACCATCGTTGCATTACTTAAAGAACAGGAACTTTGTGTATGTGACATCACAGACATTATTGGCATGTCTCAACCAAACGCCAGTCAGCATCTTCGAAAACTAAAGGCAGCCGGTCTACTTAATGAAAAGAAAAGAGGACAGTGGGTGTACTATTCTCTTAATCCAGATGCAGAAGCATATGTTCAGTGTGTGTATCCGTATCTGCCATCCATGAAAGCTAAAATAGCAGGATTGAAAAACTGCTGCGGTCCTCAGGAGGAAGCATGACCATTATCGCGATTTTAATCTTTTTACTTACACTGACTTTTGTGATTTGGCAACCTAAGGGGCTTAATATTGGATGGTCAGCGTCAGCTGGAGCTGTCCTTGCTCTTCTTTTTGGAGTTGTGAGTCTATCCGATGTAGGTACGGTCACAGGAATCGTATGGAACGCTACGCTTGCTTTCGTAGCTATTATCTTAATTTCGCTAATCTTAGATGAAATCGGTTTTTTTGAATGGGCTGCACTGCACATGGCAAGGCTCGCAAGAGGTAATGGCAAGCTGATGTTCGTTTATGTTGTGCTGCTTGGAGCAGCGGTGGCAGCGTTCTTTGCAAATGACGGTGCCGCACTGATATTAACACCCATTGTGCTTGCCATGGTCCGAGCGCTCAAATTTGATCAAAAGATGATTTTACCTTTTATCATCGCAAGTGGTTTTATTGCAGATACAACTTCACTTCCGCTCGTCGTTAGTAACCTCGTCAATATCGTTTCTGCGGATTACTTCGGTATTGGTTTTGTGGAGTATGCAAGTCGTATGATTGTTCCGAATTTCTTTTCAATTTTAGCGAGTCTTCTGGTCTTATTCTTGTTCTTTAGAAAGAGTATTCCAGGCAACTATGAAGTCAGTCAGCTCAAAAAACCAGCTGAAGCGATTAAGGACAAGAAACTGTTCAGAATATCTTGGATGATATTAGCCGTGCTACTGGTTGCGTACTTGATGAGCGAGTTCATTCAAGTTCCGGTGTCAGTTATCGCTGGGGTTATTGCAATCTTGTTTATTTTAGCTGCACGACGGAGTCACGCTATTCAAACATGGAAGCTCATCAAAGGGGCTCCATGGGCAGTAGTGATTTTCTCAATTGGTATGTACGTCGTCGTCTATGGACTACGAAATGTGGGATTGACAGATGAACTTGGGAAGGTCATTCAAGCTATTGCCGACAAAGGACTCTACATCTCCACACTTGGTATGGGCTTTCTAGCTGCGGTATTGTCTTCGGTTATGAACAATATGCCGACAGTAATGATTGATGCGCTTGCAATTGAAGGAACGAATACGCAAGGTGTCATTCGGGAATCGCTGATTTATGCCAATATTATCGGCAGTGACTTGGGTCCTAAAATTACACCGATTGGCTCACTCGCAACACTTTTGTGGCTACATGTACTGTCCCGTAAGGATGTAAAAATCACGTGGGGAAGTTATTTCAAAATTGGGATTGTACTCACCATCCCAACGCTCTTTATCACGTTAACAGGACTGTATTTGTGGCTACACTTGATCCATTCAACAAACATAAACGTTTGGTTAATGATTGCCGTAATCACAGCCATATTGGTTGTTATCGCTTGGATCATCAAAGCGTTGATTAATCCAAAAATGGGCGAAGCGAAAATACAAGTAAGCCAAACCGAAGATAAAGGAGATCAATAATCATGAACAACAAACCACTTGTTTACTTTTTGTGTACAGGAAACTCTTGCAGAAGCCAAATCGCTGATGGATTTTTGAAGGCACTTGGTAGTGATAAATACGAGGTGAGAAGTGCAGGGTTAGAGGCACATGGCTTAAATCCTCGCGCTGTACAAACGATGAAAGAAGCTGGGATCGATATTTCCAATCATACATCAGATGTGATTGATCCTGAGATTTTAAAACAAGCAGACTATATTATCACGCTTTGTGGTCATGCCAACGATAATTGTCCAATTGTACGTAATGACAAAGCGGAAAGATGGCACTGGGGCTTCGATGATCCAGCCAAGGCGACAGGTACAGAGGAAGAAATCACAGCTACATTCGCGGAGGTCCGCGATTCAATTAAAGCTCGAATCGAGCAGTTCTTGAAAGAAGGTAAGTAACATGGATCATGCCGAAAAGAAATACCATGCACTTATTGCTAATAAAGTTTTTATGGGCGGAGCTGCCGACGTAGAGGCAATGGTTCTTAACGAAGGCATTGAGGTCGTGGTGGATCTTCGGGAGGAAGCAACAGAGTGCGCCTATCCAACAGATCATGTGAAGTGGGTAAAGGTTCCGCTTAATGACGATACGAAAGAACATGAAGCCGAGCTTTTCAAACAAGCAATTGATGAGGTTGTTGGAGCGTATAACGTCGGCAAGAAAGTTGCCTTTCACTGTGGAGGAGGCAAGGGTAGAACGGGGACCGTTGCAGCTGGGATATTATTAGAACTAGGGTTGGCAAATACGTTTGAGGATGCTGAAATAAAAGCAAAAAGCATTAGAAGTATCATCAATATTAAACCGATGCAAAAGGAATTATTAAAGGAAATATACTAAAAAAGGATCTTAACCGTTAAACTAACGGGAAACGTTAGCTCAATAAAACTAAGAAGGTATCAACGTGATCAGCCGCTGTTTTCAACTAGCGGACTCGTTGCAGAAATGCTGACGATCCTTTTTTGTATGCTTTTACAGACAGCATAATTTGCCTCTTAAAGCTGTTCGTAAATGTAGTATTACGACTTTAGTGATGTTAGTAAAGTAGAGCGTGGAGTTTTTAAATATAGTGAAGGAGAGACGAGACTTGAACTTAGGATATTCTCGCGTTTCGAGTAAAGACCAAAATTCAGAACGTTAGAGATTAAAGTTTTTAAATCTTAAGGTAGAAGAACGCTTTATCTTTATAGACAAAGCAAGTGGTAAAGGTTTCGAGCGCCCGGCCTATCAAGCAATGCGTTATCTCCTGTCTCTTTACTGATTCGACTTTTGCTTACTGAACTATTATTCTGGAAATAGAACAATCGAAGGGAGGATAATCGTTTGGTAAAATACTTTCGTGGCGTCGCTTTAGGACTTGCTGCTGCGTTTCTTCTATGGGCCTTCCCATACTTAATCAATCTTGGTATGGAGAGCGCGACAACCTTCAAGCCGATCTTACCGTAAGGAAAAGGCGAGAAGAGGAACGCCCCAGTCATCCGCTGCCTTTGCAGCTGTGCGTTTCATTCTCGCCCGATTTCCACGTTAACAATGTAACACGAAGAAAGCGTCATATGGCGCTCAAGTTACGGTCAACCTACAGCCATGTTACCGTCACTTTTGTTTCAAAAATCTTAACGCATCAACTCGTCGAGTTCTTGTTTCTTCTTATCGATATACTCGTCCACACTGTTAAAGTAAGTAAATCCACCTTGACCTTTCAGCCAATCGATTTCTTCGAGTTGCAGTTGAGGGCCGAACATGCAATTTCGCATCATTTTTAACTGCTGTTCATCTCGTATGCGGATTAAATCGAAGTCCTGTTCGTTAATGATATAAATTTCTGGTTCCTTTCTTTCTTGAAAAGTCGATTCGCTTACATAAATCATATTGGTACCACCTCCGAACCAATTTCCACGATGCTCTTCTCTATATCCTTCAAATGCCATACTGTATCCTCCCAACATATGTTCTTATATTGGTAGTATAACATGACTGGGGGTCTATCAGAATGTTACATTATTCATTTAAAAACTAATGAGTTTCAAAGTTAAGTTAGTGTTCATGATGCCTCTCATGTGATTATTTACGAATCATGTTTTCCCAAATTGAGCTTTCACTCCTTTTTGCTTTAATCTAATCTACTGGTTTACAAATCGAATGATATTCTCAGAATTTTTTTAAAAGGAGAAGTGGATTTTAATACTTTTTCCAGAATAAAGCTTACCAAAGCGAGTGGAATAAGCAAGCGTATATGAAACGTGAACAGCCCGCTCAGGATAGATCCTACAGCGGGCTTTTTTTAATCGACGGATTGTAAAATGAAGTGCAACACCTCGAACTGAATATAAAAAGGCCCAAGGCCGGACTCGTGTAGAATGAAGTCACCATAACACCCTCTACAAGGAGAATCCGACCATGGACTATACGCATTTTAGCATAATCGAGCGTAGTAAACTAGAGTTGTTGCGTAGTCAGGGAGTCGGGGTACGAGCCATTGGCCGGGCACTCGGACGTGCGGCTGGGGCCGTCAGCCGAGAGCTTAAACGTAATGGAACCGACCGGAAATACAAGGCCCAAGAGGCACAAAACGCCTACGTTTCCAGAAGGGGAAATTCGAAGCCACACGGCAAGTGGAATCCGGCATTGGCGAGCGAGATCGAGGCTGACTTCGAAAAGACGTATTCACCCGAACAAATCCAGCACAGCCGTAAAGCCAAAGGACTTCCTACGGTTGCTTTCAAAACGCTGTACAACTGGCTCTATGCCGGTCTGCTGAGCCGGGGGAATCTCCAAGTTCTACGGCACAAAGGCAAGCGCCAGAAACCGCCGGAGACGCGTGGACGTTTTCAGATTGGGAAATCTATTTGGCAGCGCCCCAAAGCTATCCGTGACCGGGAAACATTCGGTCACTGGGAACTAGACACGGTCGTTTCCAGCCGGGGAAAAAGCAAAGCTTGCGTCGCGACATTCGTCGAACGAAAAACACGTTTTTACCAAGCCATTAAGATGCCGAATCGGACCGCGTTGTCGATGGAAATCGCGTTTGGCGTGCTGGCCGCACCGATGCCCAAATCAGCGATTCAAACCGCAACGGTAGACCGGGGCAAAGAGTTTGCCTGTTACAAATCGTTAGAGCGTCTGCACGGCGTAGACGTGTATTTCGCCGATCCGTATTGCTCTTGGCAGCGTGGCTCCAACTAGAACGCGAACGGCTTGCTTCGGGAATTTTTCCCTAAAGGTCACGACTTTGCTCAGGTGACAGATGCCGAACTTGAACAGGCGCTTCACCTCATCAACAACCGGCCTCGCAAATGTTTAGGTTGGAAATCCACACACGAATCCTTTCAGAATGAAGTGTTGCACTTGGGTTGACAATTCGTCATATATTATTTAGTACTACACATACAAAGATCAAAGATATCTTTAAAAACAGACTGACAACATTTTGATAATATTGTCAGTCTGTTTTCGTTGTCTCTTATCAAAAGCAGTATGCGAGTTAAATATTCTTTGTTAAGAGTCTTTGCTGATTTTATAGACGAATATTTTTTTGCCTGCTATACTGTTGATAACCAATCTCATTTAGGTTTTAAAAATGTCACACCAAAAATCACAAAATATCTGAAGATGTACGATTAGTGACGTTGATCTTAAATCATAAATGTACGATTTAGGCGTATTGAAGGCATAAGTTGATGGTCGTTAATCGTATACGAAACGCAATCGCCGATAACGATTATCACTATCCATAAACACAACATAGACTCCGGGGGGACGTTAGAGTAATGAAAAAAAACACATGCTGGATAGCGGCACTTATGCTGCTGTTCGTACTTGTGCTGAGCGCTTGCGGCAATGCGCAGACAGAGCAAGTAGCCACGACGGAAACAAACACAGAGGCTGCAACGTCGGAACCTGCGGCTGCGGAAGAAACGGCATCGGGAACGGTTACTTACGAATCGGAGACGGGTCCCGTGGAAATCCCGGCCAATCCGACCCGCATCGTCGCGTTAACGAATGCGCCGAACGTGCTTTCATTGGACGTCACGCCGATCGGCGTCGATCAATGGACGGGCGAAAATCCGTTGTTCACCGATAAGCTGAAGGACGTTGCGGTCGTATCGGAAGAACAACCGGAAACGGTAGCCGCTTTGGCTCCGGATCTGATTATCGCCGGATCGCATATGAAGAACCTGGATCAATTGAGCAAAATCGCGCCGACGGTCGCATACACGTGGGGCAAGCTGAACTATCTGGACCAACAGGTCGAGATCGGCAAGCTGCTGGGCAAAGAAGCGGAAGCGCAAGCCTGGGCAGACGATTTCACGAAAAGAGCGGCTGATGCAGGCGAAAAGATTAAAGCCAAATACGGCGACGACGTTACGGTATCCGTGATCGAAATCGACGGCAAAAGCGCATTCGTCATGGGCGACAGTTGGGCGCGCGGCACGGAAATCGTGTACCAAGCGATGGGGCTGAGCATGCCGGAGAAAGTTAAAGAAGCGGTATCGACGGATGGGTATTATTCGTTGTCGCTTGAAGTACTGCCGGAATATCTGGGCGACTTCGTGCTGGTCAGCCACAGATTGGACGCCAGCAACGAGATCATCGGTTCCGAAGTTTGGAATCAGATTCCGGCTGTAAAAGAAGGACATGTGATCGAGTTCGAATCCAGAGCTTCTTCGTATAGCGATCCGACGACGCTGGAGAACCTGCTCGGTATTTTCGAAAAAGGATTCCTTGAAGATTCGAATTAATTCGAAGATGCAGCAGGTTGACCGCGTTAAATGTCAGGTCTACCCCTATCACTATTAAAAATGCCCGGAACGCAGCGATTCGATCAAGTCGAATCGCTGCGCTCTCGGGCATTTTTGATGTGCGTCGAGCTTACGGTAGCGATACCTGAATGTATGCGAAAAAGCGAAAGAATCTGCGCAGGTTTACCGCGATACGGTCGCCGTTTCCCGCATCGCTGCCGGATTGTCCGGTTGAGGAGGATTGACATCGTCCGGAATCGGACAGACATAAGGTTCTCCCGCCAGTTGAAGAACCAAATCCTGCTTCGCGGTTGCGATCAGCTGCGGATTAAGCAGGGCTTCGATCGCGGTAGCCGCCATTGCTTTTCCGGCATACAGCATCGCTTTGTGCGCATGAGGAGATTGTCCCTGAGAGACGGCTTGCCAGGAATGCCCGGGCGTCGCAAAAGCCCAAGTCGCGGTTGTGCATTGGATCGTCGGAACGAGCCAACTCACATCGCCGACATCCGTGGAAGCGGACATCGGCATGCTGCCTTCGATCAGAGGAGCCAATTCCGGCAAAAGAGGATTCTCCCGTAGAGCCGCAGCTTTTTCCCGACTCATTCGACTGGCCGCAGACTGTTTATCCGGTTCCGGGATCGAAGCGAAAATGCGCTGCGCGAACGCAATTTCTTCGGCAGAAGGCACGGGCGGAGTGATTTGCTCCATATGACGGTGCATCACGCGTTCCAGCGTCGGATTCGGAATCAGATCGGATGTCGCGCCGGTAACGAAAAACTCCATCCGCGTCCCGCTCATCAGCGCTGCGCCTCGGGCTACATCCTTCACGCGTTCAAACAATTCGCGAACCTGGGCCGACTTGGGTGCGCGGATCGAATACAGCACTTCCGCTTCGGACTGCACCACGTTCGGCGCGCTGCCGCCCGTATTCAGCACCGCATAGTGGATACGAGCCTGATCGATCATATGCTCCCGCATATAGTTCACGCCGACGCTCATCAGCTCGACCGCATCCAGCGAGCTTCGACCCAAATGCGGCTCGGCCGCGGCATGCGTGCTTTTCCCCAAGAAACGAAAGCGTACGGTCGTCGTGGCCAGCGAAGTAACCTGCATAATCGCGTTGCTCGTACCCGGATGCCAGGTGATCGCCGTATCCACATCATCAAACAATCCTTTTCGCGCCATAAACGTCTTACCCGCGCCGCTCTCCTCGGCCGGACAGCCGTAAAAACGCACCGTTCCCGCCACCTTATTCGCCACCATATAATCTTTGACCGCTACAGCCGCCGCCAAAGCTCCCGTCCCAAGCAGATTATGCCCGCATCCATGCCCGTGCCCGCCTGCCGCAACCGGATCGAAGCTATCCAATCCTGCCTGCTGGCTCAACCCGGCCAACGCGTCATATTCGCCGAGCAGCGCGATCACCGGTTTGCCGCTGCCGTAGCTGGCAACAAACGCCGTCTGAATCCCCGCCGCCTGCCGCTCTACCGAAAAGCCCTCCTGCTCCAATACCCGACTGAGCAACTCCGCGGACTGAAATTCTTCATACCGAATCTCCGCAAACTCCCACACCCGGTCACTGGCATCCGTGAACATTTTCTTTTTCCGTTCCACCAATTCCGATACTGTTTCTGCAAGACGCATATCAAGCACCTACTTTCTTGGAATAAGGGCGAAGCCCGGTTGAATGTCAAAAATCAAATGGAGCGAAGCGTTGGGCGGAGGGAGAAATTCAGTGAAAGACGCCTTTGAACCGGGAAACATTCCACTAAACATCTAATCGACTTTTCCCGGTGAGACAGTGTCTTGAACGAATTTCTCCCGCAGCCCTAAGCCTTTAGCGAACAGGATTTTCGCAGCAACCCGAAGGGCTGAGACCCTTATTCCGTCTTCTCCCACAGATACACGTTGTTCAACATATCCGGACCGACTTTGCCTTTCAGGCTGTTCGACTGCGCGGACATCAAGTTATCGACATACATCGCGAACTGAGGGATATTTTCGTGGAAATACTGTTGGACTTCGTTATAGGCTTCTTTGCGTGCCGCCGTGTCGGTTTCTTTGGCGCCCTGCTCGATTAGAGCTGTCAGCTCGGGATCATCGATTCCGGTGAAGTTCATTGCGCTGGTCGGCGTGAAGTAGTTGAAGACGGAGCTTGGATCGGCGGTGTACGGGATCGTGACGACGCCGACTTCGTAATCGTTGGACACCAGCTTTTGCAGCAAGGTCGGGAAGTCGAACTTTTGAATTTCAACTTGCAAGCCGATTGCTTTCCAGTCGGCGGCGACCAGCTCGGAGGCTTGCTCGCGGACCTTGTTGCCGACCGGGATCGAGAAGTGGATCACTTGGCTGAAGTCCCATCCGGCTTCTTGCAGCATTTTTTTCGCGGCATCCGGGTCAAAAGCGTACGGTTCGATGCTGCTGTCGTAGAACGGGTGAGTGCTCGGCAGCATGTTATCGACGATCTCGCCGTTGCCTTTTAGCAGCTTGTCGACGATTTGAGGGCGATTAACCGCCATTTCGAGGGCTTGGCGCACCTTTGGATCGGTCATTTTCTGCACGTTGAACATGACGGAGACCGGCGTGCTGATCGGCGAGAAGGAAGAGGTTACGTTGGTCATATTCGATACTTTTTCAAAGTCTTCGACCGGAATAAGGCCTGTGCGGTCCATATTCGCGTCCACTTCTCCGGTTTGCAGCTGCGCGACCAGATTCGGAGCGGTCAGGATTTTGACGTAGAGCTCAGCAAGCTTCGGCGCGCCCAAGTAATAGCTTTCGTTGGCTTTGTATTGTACGTATTGGTCTTTGGCGAATTTCACGAAGCTGAACTGCCCGATCGAGACGGTCGGGTTTTGCATGTAGGGGCTTTTGTCCAGATCCGCCGGAGCGGTATCTTTCAGCACGTGCTGAGGGAGAAAACGGACTTTACCGCTGAAGTTATCATTGAAATAGGTGATCTCGACCGGATATTTGGTTGTGATCGTAAATGTCTTATCGTCGACCGCCGCAAAGCCTGAGATCGCGGTCTGACCTTCGTCGAGTTTGCCGGAATCGTTCAAGCCTTCGATAAAGGACAAGTTGATATTGGTCGTCACGGCCGGAGCGGCGATCATGCCCAGCGTGTATTCGACGTCTTTGGACGTGAAGTCGGTACCGTCGTTCCAAACGGCTTTGTCTTGCAGATGGATCGTGAACGTCTGATTGTCTTCCGTCTCGATCGATTCCGCCAGGCGAGGTTCGAATTCCAGCTTGTCGTTCACCACCATCAGGCTGTCGTTCATGATCGAAGTGGCTTGGGTCGAAGCGGTGTCGTTGGGGTTGATCGGATTGAACGTCGTCGGCGGATTGACAATGCCGATCACTGCCGTGCCGCTGCCCGACGAGGCAGAGGAAGCTTCCGTCGCGGCGGCTTCGTTCGTGGTCGTATATCCGCTGCCTCCGCAGGCCGACAGGGTCAAAGCAAAGGCTGCGGCGAGCAGCAGTCCCGTAAATCTTTTTTTAGTGTTTGTCATGAAGTTGACCCCCTGTAAAAGTTCGGATGTAAAACGCGTTGCGAAGCTTTTCGATACGGTGAATCTTTACGGACAGTCCGGCTTATTGCTTCGGGTCGAGCGCGTCGCGCAAACCGTCGCCGACGAAGTTGATCGCCAGCACCGTCAGCAAAATCGCCATGCCGGCAGGCAGCCACAGCCACGGTTGACCGCTCAGCACGGAGATGGACTGGGCTTCGCTGAGCATGTTGCCCCAGCTTGCGGTCGGCGGCTGAACGCCCATGCCGAGAAAACTGAGTCCGGATTCGGTCAAGATCGCGGAAGCGACGCCGAATGTGGCATTGACGATGATCGGAGCCAATGCGCCGGGGAAGATATGCTGCCGGATGATGCGCGGCGTCTTCAGTCCGAGCGAGACGGCGGCCCGTACATGGTCAGCTTGCTTGAGCGAGAGTACGCTGCCGCGTACCAATCTCGCGATGCTCGGCCAAGAGAATAACGCCAACACCGCAATGATGGTGAAAAGACTCGGCCCGACGACGCTGACTACGACGAGAATGACCATCATGAACGGAAAAGCCATGAACATGTCCGTGATCCGCATGACCAGCGTATCGATCCAGCCGCCGTAATAAGCGGACAACAATCCGACCACGGTGCCGAAAGCGACGTAAATCGCGACCGTAGCGAAGCCGACGAGGAGAGAGACTTGCGCTGCCGAAATCAATCGGCTGAGCACGTCGCGTCCGATCTGATCCGTACCGAGCCAATGGGCCGAGCTCGGCGGCGCGGAGAAGTCGCCCGCAACCTGATCCGGCGGATACGGCTGCAGCAGCGGGGCAAACAATCCGACGGCGAACAGCAGGATACAGAAGAACAATCCGATCACGGCCATCTTGTTTTTCGAAAAACGGCGAGAGACTTGGCGGAATCGGCTTTCCAACTGTTCGACCTGTGCGTTGGCAGGATTCTGTACTCCCGCAGAAGCCAATGCCTGAAGCTTGGTTGAAGACATGAACGTCACCTCCTGAAAGTGGGCGATAGACTTTGCATAGACGAATGCGAACAACGACATTGAAGAAGCGATTATCCCACCTTGATCCGGGGATCGGCCGCGGAATACAGAATATCCGTCAACAAGTTGGCGCCGAGTACGGCGACGGCCGCGATCAGATTCAGCGCCATGATCGTCGGATAATCGCGCGACATCATCGACTGGAGCGTCAACTGGCCGATGCCCGGCCATTGGAAGATCTGCTCCGTGATGATGGCGCCGCCGAGCAGAATCGGAATTTCCAGGCCGACGACGGTGATGACCGGCAGCAGGGCGTTGCGCAGCGCGTGCTTGTTCGTCACCCAAAATTCATGCACGCCTTTGGAACGGGCGGTGCGCAGATAATCCTGCTTCAGCACGTCCAGCATGCTGGCGCGAACATAGCGGACTTTGCGTCCGGCGATTCCGGTTGCCAGCACGATCGCGGGCAGGATCATATGCAGCATCCGGTCTCCGAATCCGCCGTCGCCGCCGAGCTTCTGCATGCCGCCTGTCGGCAAAATGCCCAGATTGACCGCGAAAATATAAATCAGCGCCAGACCGAGGAAAAAGTTCGGAATCGAAGTGCCGATAAACGAAAGTCCGGTAACCAGATAATCGATCTTCGTATTTTGCTTCAGTGCGCTAAGAATGCCCAAGGGCACGGCGATCAATAGCGCAAGCACCAGAGCGGCGAGCCCGAGCGTTACGGTCGGCATGATCCGTTCCCCCACGAGCTGGGCCACAGGCGCATACGAACTCATCGAGTAGCCGAGATCCCCGGTGAGCAGCGTTCCGAGCCACTTGACGTACTGAACGAACAGCGGATCATTCAGACCCAGTGCTTCCTTTTTGGCTTCGGCGATCTCCGGCGACATATTCGGGTCGATGTACATGTCGACCGGGTTGCCGGGAGCCATGTTGACGATAATAAAATTAATGATCGTGATCCCGAGCAGCACCGGAATAAAGATCAGCAGCCGCCGCGCAATATAAGTCACCATGCGAAATCCCTCCTTTTATTTGGCGTCAAGCAGTACCGATGCCGGCGAAATGTTCTTGTCTAAAACGTGAAATGGCACGCTGCCGCATGCCCGTCGGACGCTGCGGCAAGCGGCGGTTCTTCTTGGCGGCAAAGCTCCTGCGCAAACGGACATCGGGTATGGAAACGACACCCGGACGGCGGATTGGCCGGGGAAGGAACATCCCCTTGCACCACGATCTTTTCCCTTCCGCGCAAGTGGGGGTTCGGAACCGGATAAGCATTCAACAACACTTTGGTGTAGGGGTGCTTCGGATTGCGGAAAATGTCTTCTTTCGTCCCGATCTCGACGACTTTGCCGAGATACATGACCGCGATTCGCGTACTGATGTATTTGACTGCACCCAGTCCGTGAGCGATGAACAAATAGGTCAGGCCCAGATCCTTTTGCAGTTGTTTGAGCAGGTTGAGAACCTGAGCCTGAATCGATACGTCCAGCGCGGAGACCGGTTCGTCGCAGACGATAAACTTGGGGTTCAACGACAACGCGCGCGCAATGCCGATCCGCTGCCGCTGTCCGCCGGAAAATTCATGCGCGTAGCGGTCTTTGTAGGAGCGGGGAATCCCTACGGCGTCCAGCAAGCGATCCACCTCGGCTTCCGCCGTGGCGGCGGTCGCTTTGCCATGCGCGAGCATCGGTTCTTTCAAAATATCCCGAACCCGCATCCACGGATTAAGCGAGGAAAAAGGGTCCTGGAAAATCATTTGCATCTCCGTTCGCAGCGGTCGCATTTTCGAGATCGAGTAGCGGGTGATGTCTTCGCCCCGGTAGGTGATCTGTCCGCCCGTCGATTGCTCCAGCCGCAAAATCGTGCGTCCGATCGTGGATTTTCCGCAACCGGATTCGCCGACAAGCCCCAATGTTTCGCCTTCGCGAATATCCAGGCTGACGCCGTCGACGGCTTTCACATGGCCTTTGACGCGACCGAGCAATCCTTTGCGAATCGGATAATAGGTAGTCAGTCCGTCCAAGCGCAACAGCGTGTCGGCCGTATCCGGTCGAACGGCGGCCATGGGCATTTCTTCAAATTCAATCATGTCGTCACTCCTTTCGCGGACGAAACCGGAATTGGGCTTGCTGCTTCCGAATCGCCTTGAGCGACCCAGCAGCGAACGCGATGCCCTTCGGCCAATTCGAGCAGCGGCGGCGCTTCGGCGGAGCATTTCTCGGTCGCGAGCGGGCAGCGGGTATGGAACCGGCAACCCGAAGGCATGTTTTGCAGCGGAGGCACGGTACCCGGAATCGAGGCCAACGTCTCTTCGTCGTCTCCGTCGAGGTGAGGGATCGAGCCCATCAGGCCCGTCGTGTACGGATGCAGCGGCTTATCGAACAAGGTGAATACGTCTGCTTCTTCCACGACCTGTCCCGCATACATGACGATCACTCGATCCGCCATCTCCGCCACGACGCCCAGGTCGTGGGTGATCAGCATGATCGCCGTACCGGTTTCTTCCCGCAACTTTTTCATCAGATCCAGAATTTGTGCCTGAATGGTCACGTCGAGCGCGGTAGTCGGTTCGTCGGCAATCAACAGCTTAGGTTCGCAGGATAGGGCAATCGCGATCATGACCCGTTGGCGCATGCCGCCCGACAGCTTATGCGGATACTCGTCCATGATCTCTTCCGGACGCGAAATGCCGACTTTGCGCAGCATGTCGACCGCATGGTTGCGTGCCGCTTTGCCTTTTACGTTCAGATGCAGCATGATCGATTCGACCAGTTGACTGCCTATGGTGAACACCGGGTTAAGCGACGTCATCGGGTCTTGAAAGATCATCGATACTTCGCTGCCTCGGATCTGACGCATGGCCGATTCGGCCAACCCCGTGATATTGCGTCCGTTCAGTCGAATCTCGCCTTTGCGGATCGAGCCGGTCTTGCCAAGCAGCCGCATAATGGAGAGCGAGGTGACGCTTTTGCCGCAGCCCGATTCGCCGACGATGCCGAGCGTCTCGCCTGCTTTCAGTCGGAAGCTGACGCCGTCGACCGAAGTCACTTCCCCGCGTTCCGTGCGAAACACCGTTTCAATTCCGTCTACTTCGAGCAAATCGTTCATCGCATCTGGCTCCTCTCTTATGTCAGGATAGCTTTCGTTGATGTCCTCATTGTAAGGAGAAGCTCTGTTTTCTGAAAGTAACTTGGATTGGTTTTTGGGTCTTGGTTTGCAGAGAAAGTAGGGTTTAAACCGGAAAAAGTGTCATTACTTGCACAAGGGGTGTTTTTTTTATGCTTTAACGTTGCAGCGCGAGCGGCTATAATCGACGTAAAGCGTCATAGAACGACAAAAGAAGGGGAGAGTAGTGTGAAGAAAGTTTACAGAGCCTTTTTTATTCGCAACCTTTCATCCTTCATGCTGCCTGTCCTCATTCCGCTGGTCATGCTGGGCGGCTTATCGATCGCGATCATTCAGCGTTATGTGGGAATCGAGGCGCAAGCGGCTAACCAAAACGTGCTGGAACGCATGCAGGGGAACGTGGAGCTGCTGTTCGAGGAACTCGATACGCTGCATATGCATGCGGTCTCCAGTGCGCTTGAATTCGATCGACTGCGAAATATGCTGAATGAGCCGCTGCCGAGCGCCGAAGATTATCGGGAATTGGCTTCATTCAAAAACTTCATCGATTCTCCGGCCATTGCCAGACCTTATATCGAATCGATCTATGTTTACGTGGAAAATGATCGCGGCCGCTTTATCTCTTCCACGACCGGAGGGACTATGGCGTTCGACGACACCTATGACGCGGATTGGTACGGCAGTTATGCGGCTCATCGCGAGGCGGGAACGGACAAGCAATGGAGCGAACCGCGTTCCTTCGACAAATATGGGTTGGCCACGTTTCGCACGGATGTCATTTCGCTGTATCAAATGCTCGATATCGAAGGGAAAAATGACGCCGTGATCGTTTTGAACGTGCGACTCGACTATTTGAAGGAACAGCTTGCGTGGATGCCGACTTCCTCCGACCAGCATCTGCTGATCACGGATTTGCAGCGTCAGGTAATCGTTCGCGGCGACGAGCCGAATCCGTCTTCCTTTACGCCTCGAACCTTGTTCGATCCGCTGCGTCCCGAACGTTTGTACGGAGAAGCCGCGCTGGGATATGAAGTGTTGGAACTGCAATCGCCCGAGTACGGTCTGCATTTCGCGTCGGTCACGCCGAAGGCGGCTTTGTACGAACTGCCGATTCGGCTTGCGTTATATACGGGGATCGCCGCTCTGCTATCCATCTTGGCTGCGGTCGCGGTGAGTTTGCTTTTTGCCCGGCGCAACGTTCGCAATATTCGGCATATCGTGGATATGCTGCACGATGCCGAACAAGGAACCGAGCCGGCCGCGCGAGCGGGGAAGAACGACGTCAACGCTTATATCGTGCAGCAGATTCTGGCGAATTTTTTGGAGAAAAAGTATTTGAAAACGCAGCTTGCCCGACGTAAAGCAGTCAATGAGCTGATGGAGCTGAGCGCTCTGCAATCGCAGTTGAATCCGCATTTTCTGCTCAATACGCTGGAGACCGTGAAATGGAAAGCGGCAGCGTTGGCAGGCGGCATGGATAATGAACTGACACAGATGATCGAGCAGCTCGGCGAGATTTTGAAAGGCGCGTTGGATCTGGAAGAAAAAGAAGTCGCGATCGAGGAGGAAATTCGTTATACCGAATCTTATCTGGCCATTCAGCGCATGCGAAGCGGCGAAGCTTTTGACGTGGTTTGGGACTGCCGCGCGCAAGGGAAAGATATTCGGATCTTGAAGCTGCTGTTACAGCCTTTGGTCGAAAACAGTCTGCTCCACGGTCTTCGCGGACAGCAAGGCGGCGTTATTAAAATCAAACTTTACGAGAGTAGGGGGATGCTGCGTTTATCCGTGTTCGATAACGGCCGCGGAATGACGCCTCGACGGCTTCGGGAACTGCAAGGCAAACTTGAAGGTCCTTTCGGGCAGTCTGCGCATATCGGCGTATCCAATACGCATAAGAGATTAAGGCTTGCTTACGGAAAAAAATACGGACTCCGGATCTATAGCCGCGAAGGAAAAGGAACGCTGGTGCAAATCGTGATCCCTCTGGCACTGGTTAAAAAAGCAGGAGGAATTACTGAAGATTCAAATCATAATGAAAGAGTTGTGTGATATTTTCTGTAATTTTCTTGGTTGTCGAATCGTTAACAGTGTTATATAATCGAACAAAAAAAGGAGGTTGGTGCATGTATAAGCTGCTGATTGCGGACGACGAAGCGGAAATCAGACATGGGTTGGGAAATTACTTCCCTTGGAGCGAACTGGGATTCGAAGTGGACGGATTTGCGCAAAACGGACTTGAAGCGCTGGAATATATCGGTTGCCATTCCGTCGATGTCCTGCTGTGCGACGTGATGATGCCGGTCATGACCGGTATTGAGGTGGCCGAATACTTGCATAGACAAAAGACCTCTCCGCGCATCGTGTTTCTTAGCGCGCATCGGGATTTCGACGCGGCCTGCCGCGCCATGGAATTCGGAGTGCGCAGTTACATTCTGAAGCCGACGCGCTATCAGGAATTGAAAGATACGTTTACGGCGCTGAAAGAAGCGATGGATCAGGAAGCGCAAACCGCCTTGGTGTCGGAACCCGGGGAAACGAGCAGACCCTTGTTCCCGTTGCAAGAAGGGGCTTCCGATCCGATCATCCTGCGCATCATGAGGTACATCGAGGACGATTGCTCGGAAGCGACGCTGGAAGGATCGGCGTTGGCCGTACGGATGAATCCCACTTATGTGAGCAAATATTTCAAACAGAAAACGGGTATTAATTTCTCGGAATACTTGAACGACGTGCGGATGTTCAAAGCGGCGGGAATGTTGGAAGCAAGCGGCTGCCGGACATATGAGGTTAGCGAAGCGGTAGGGTATCAGAACCCGAAAAACTTCACCCGTTCGTTTAAGCGCCGATTCGGCAAAACGCCAAGGGAATTCAGGCAAGGGCTGGGGCTGTAGAGGGATAAGATCGACAACAACGTTCAAAAGAAAAATTCGGAGCTGCCGAGAACTTCTCGGCAGCTTTTTTTGTATAGGGATTTTGCGCAGAAAGAGAACATTTATGAATGAATAAGGAATCTTGCAATGAAATCCTACTTTTTGGATGCGGAGAAGGTATAATCAAAACTTGGGGACTGGTAACTTGCTTGAATCCGGATCACGCATTCGCGTTCATCCAATTCAAACAATCGGCCGATTTGAAAGCATGAAATCATCAGAGGGAGTGGAACGCATGGGGAAAAAGATCGCCAAATGGGCAGGGGTTGCGCTGGCGGCTGTGTTGACGACAAACATGTTGGGAAACGGAGGGGCCAAGGCAGAAGGCGATTCTTCGAATCTGTTCGGGGATGTTCAAACGGGTCATTGGGCAGCTAGCGGAATCAGCAAAGGGGTAGCCAAAGGCTATGTCGCAGGCTATACGAACGGGACTTTTAAACCCGATATGAACGTCACGCGGGCCGAATTCGTCAAAATGGTCGTGTCGGCGCTGAATCTGCAAGTCGGATCGCAAACGGACAAATGGTATGCACCTTATGTGGCTTCCGCTGGCGAACAAGGTTTGTATAAGACGGACGACTTTGCGAATACGGAAACGAATTGGAACAAGACGCTCACCCGCGAAGAGATGGCACGGATCGCAAGCCGGGCAATCGGCCAGAAGGAGAATGAAAAAGAACACCCCTGGATGTACATCCCGGAAGGCAAGTGGATGTATACCGCGACAAAGAACGGACTCATGACCGGAGTAGGAAGAGGAGAAATTGCACCGGACGGAACCACGACGAGAGCGCAAGCGGTCGTGGTTATCGAGCGGATTCTGGCGGCGAACGCCGGAGAAAAGCTCCCGGTCGACAAATACGCGGTTAGCAGCGCCGAAGTATATTGGCACGGAACGAATATTTTCACGGTGATGCCTGAAGTGTTTTACGCGCCTGAGAAATGGATCGGAAGCAACGGGAAAAACGAGTCTGCGGACTTTTGGAACGAGAAGAAAATGACGGTCAAATCAAGAGACGGACTCTATGAAGGGAAGTTGGATACCTTAATTGCCATCGATCTTGCCGATCCGAATGATCCGAATTTGAAATTGCTTCCGCCGATCAAAGAACTGAAGTGGGACAATAACGTCGGCAATCAAAACATCAACGATCTTCCCGTTTCCAAGCAGATGAATAGCTATATTTTGTATTACAAAACAAGAACGATATCCAATAAAAGACCGGAAGTTTACTCAACGCATTTTCCTCCTCATTTTCAAATAAGCGGGTTTGATAGTCCGAACCGGGATGATTTTTATAAGAAAGGAATACTGAACACCATAACTCGCGTATATCACAAAGAACCTTTTGATACCACGGCTTGGATTCTTCCTAAAAAAGGTTATGTGAGATCGAGCTCGATTTCGATCGGGGTTCGAACACCGACCGCAGGGAATTACGGATACTTGGTTAGTGATATATTAGAGTTCAGTTATCCGCAATCGACCGGCGAATAAGCCAAAAGAAAGAATCACAATGAGCAGTTTTTCATAAAAAAAAGTCGGATCCCTCGGGAACCCGACTTTTTTTGCGCAACTTGAAATGTTATACCGAAGCTGCCTCTACCGTCGTCGCTTCCGCCACGGCATTCAATCGCCCGTCCACAATCGCCAGAAACGCTTTGGCCGACATCATCAGCGCGCGTTCGTCGAAATCGAACTTCGGATGATGATGCGGGAAATTTTCTTGATCTTCGAAAGCCGCGCCGACCATCAAGAAGCTGCCCGGTTTTTCCTGAAGATAGTACGAGAAGTCCTCGCCGCCCATCATCGCCGGAAGCTCCACCAGCTTGGCGATGCCGCTGTCGGTCAAGATGCGAATGACTTCGTCCGTTTCTTTTTCATGGTTAAACGTTGCCGGATAACCGCGCAGATAGTCGATCTCGCACGTCGCGTCAAACGAATGACATAATCCTTCGCTCAAAGCGGTGATGCCCTGTTGAATCTTGTCGCGGGCTTCTTCCTGGAAGGTGCGCACGGTTCCGGTCATTTTGGCTTGATCGGCGATGACATTATGCGTTGTGCCTGCATGGAACGAGCCGACGGTTAACACGGAAGGGTGCATCGGATCGACGCGGCGGCTGATCAGAAGCTGAAGCTCCGTAATCAGCTGCGCTCCGAGCGCTACGGCGTCGATCGAATGGTGCGGCGATGCACCGTGTCCGCCTTTGCCTTGAATCAGAATTTCGAACAGATCGGCACTGGCTGTCAAAAATCCGTGCTTGTATCCGATCGAACCGTACGGCTGAAGCGAGGCCAGATGGATACCGTATACTTCGTCCACGCCGTCCAAGCAACCGTCTTCGATCATCGCTTTCGCTCCGCCCGGCGGCGCTTCTTCCGCGTGTTGATGCAGCAAAACGATGTTACCGGCCAACTCGTCCCGATATTCGCTCAACACCTGCGCAACCGCCAACAGCGAAGCCGTATGACCGTCGTGTCCGCAAGCGTGCATCACGCCCGGCACCGTCGACTTGTAAGGCACATCCTTCTCATCTTGAATCGGCAACGCATCGAAGTCCGCACGCAAAGCAATCGTCGGCCCCGGCTTACCGCCGCGAATGGTCCCGACCACGCCATTGCCACCCACTCCGGTTCGAACCTCAATTCCGCCAAACCCACTCAGCGTTTCTGCGACAAAAGCCGCCGTAGCCGCTTCCTGAAACGACAACTCCGGATTGCGGTGCATATGACGTCTCCATTCCACCATCGTACCTTCCAACTCAGCCAGTCTCGCGTACCATGTTTCCATGAAATCATCCTTCCCGGGAACGCCTATGCGCCATAATTTGAAATACCTCTTCCGTTGCTGCTTCCAGCTTAAAACGATGGAAGAAAAAGTAACAGACCCGTTGCTTCGCTTTTGTATCTCTAGTTGTATGGTTTTATAAAAACGACACCGGAATAGGATGCTCATTTTGGAAAAGGTCTTCACAGTTGACATGAAAAAGGAGCCGTTAATGGCTCCATCAGAATGCTCTCGGAAGTCACGTATGCGGGAGAAGACAGAAGGCTCCGAGAGAAATTCGTTCAAAACGCTGTTTCACTTGGAAAACTGGATTGGAATTTGGTTTGGAAGTTTTACAAGTTCAAAGGCGTATTGAACTGAATTTCTCTCTCCGCCTTCTGTCTTCCAGCTACGTTAGACTTTCTTGATATGTTGACGAAGCCATTAATGGCTCCGTTTGATGTGTAAGCAAAGCTGCGCTCACCGATTAAGGTGAAGAGCGCAGTATAAGTTTTTACTTCTTACCCTTATAGCTTGTTAAGCTGTCAGAAAGTTCTTAAAGGTAGCCAAGCGACCAGCGGAGGGGAAAATTCAGTGAAAGACGCCTTTGAACGAGGAAAGCTGAAAGCTTTCTTCGTGAGACAGCGTCTTGAACGAATTTTCCCCGCAGCGCCCAAGCTTTTTACCGACTAGGACTTTCGCCAAGCGGGTTAACGAAGCCGCCGCTCACCGTTTTCGTCCAATCCGCGGAACATTTTCAACACGACGATCAAAATAATCACCATCACCAAAATCGGAATCCATATCGCGCTGAACGGCATGTTGATCTCTGCAATCCCCGCTACAAGCGCGCCGAAGCAATAGATCACCACCGCCGTAAAACGCAGCCAAGTCTCCCCGCCGATCTTCGAAGTCTTTTCCTTGAGGCGGAATCTTTTGCGGAAAAAGGCCACAAAGTCTTCGATCACGCTCGCGAGATTGTTGGTTAGAACCGTGGTAGAAATCCCGGCGATCCCTAGTTTGCGAGCGGCAGTCGTCTGCATGCCCATCGCGCTGCTAAGCAGCAGAATCAACACATGCAGCAGCGTCTCGCTCATCACCGGACCGGCTAATGCGGCGAAAATGAAGTAGAACGCCAATTCGATAAACAGAATCAGGGTTATTCGAGCAGGCCAGAAGCCTTTGGCTTTTCCGCCGCTGAGCAATATCGCTGCCGCCGCGTTCCCCGCGATAAAGCCGATGCAGGCCAATGCCGCCCGCAGGAAGGATAATTCCGCGACATGCGCGAACGACATCCCGAGAATCACGATATTTCCGGTCATATTCGCCGTGAAAACGCGTCCCAAATGAATATAGCCTATGACGTCGACGATCCCAGCCGACATACACAGCAGCATCAAAACGCCGCTGCGCCAAGTTTTGACGTGCAAATTATTCATTCCTTTCATGTAAACTCACCTCTACGATTCTCGCAAGAAAGTCGGTAAAGTTCAAGAAAATACAGAAAGAAAAATGAAAATGTGGCTTTATCCGTGTTAGAAAAAGGAATGATCGGATAAAGAGGAATTTATCTTCAAAAAGGTTATGATAAAAGGGAAGCTTGAAAAGTTCGTATTGAGTGCGTAGATGAGACCTTCGAACAACTTCACGATGTCGAGGGTATGACGCTCGCGCTTCGGTCAAAGTCGCCTTTACCAAAGGAGGGATTTTTTGCACGCTTTTTATCTGATTTTGAGTTGGTCGTTGGCAGCGATCGTACTCATATTGATCTTGTTGATTTTCGTCTCGAGCATTCGAAATGGCATAACGCCCATGCCGACCAGTCGCCCTGTACGGCGTATGGTCATGCGCGAGATCGACCGACTGCCGGAAGGGAGCGAGATCGTGGAGGCGGGGTCGGGTTTTGGCACGCTGGCTGTGAAACTGGCAAGACGTTTTCCGTTATGCCGGGTGACGGGGGTGGAAAATTCGCTCGTGCCATTGTGGGGATCGAGGTTGCTGGCGGCAGCTAATCGATTGCCCAAGTCGCGATTGGTCTTTCGGCGAGGTGATCTGTTCGAATATCCGTATGCGGATGTCGATCTGATCGTGTGCTATCTGCATCCCGCCGCGATGCGTCGGCTTGGCCCTATACTGCGAGAGCGGGCGAAGAGCGGGACAAGGGTGGTGAGCGTGTTTTTTGCTTTTGACGATTGGGAGCCGGCTTCGGTGGCGGTATGCAGTGATTTGTACCGTACCAAAGTGTATGTATATCATGTAGGACGTCAGCATCCGCTGGATCTAAAGGTGTAACTGCTGGAAGAGAGCGGCGAAGAAGCCGTGGCTCTAAGCGTAGTTGCACCATTAAAACCTCTGTAGTTCGCCTATTGTTATCATTTCCCATAGTAAAAGGAGCGATCGTGAAATGGAATATGCCAAATTGGGTCAAACGGGATTGGACGTCTCCAGATTGTGTCTCGGCTGCATGAGTTACGGGATTCCCGAGCGTGGCGCGCACGAGTGGACGATGGGAGAAGAAGAAAGCCGTCCTTTCATCAAGCGAGCGCTGGAGCTGGGAATTAACTTTTTCGATACGGCCAATGTGTATTCGGACGGAACGAGCGAGGAGATCGTGGGGCGTGCGCTGAAGGATTACGCAGACCGAGACGAGATTGTGGTAGCGACCAAGGTACACGGCAAGATGCGAAAAGGGCCGAACGGCGGAGGGTTGTCGCGTAAAGTGATCATGACGGAGATCGACAACAGTTTGCGGCGGCTCGGCATGGACTACGTCGACTTGTATCAGATTCACCGTTGGGACCCGCAGACGCCGATCGAGGAGACGATGGAAGCTTTGCATGACGTGGTCAAAGCGGGAAAGGTTCGTTATATCGGGGCATCGTCGATGTATGCTTGGCAGTTCCTGAAGGCACAGCATACAGCGGAGCGGCACGGCTGGACGAAATTCGTCAGCATGCAAAACTACGTCAATCTGCTGTACCGGGAAGAAGAACGCGAGATGCTGCCGCTTTGCGAAGCGGAAGGCGTCAGCGTCATTCCGTGGAGTCCGCTGGCGCGCGGGCGTCTGACCAGGGATTGGGAAGAAAGCAGCAAGCGTTCGGAGACGGACGCGTTCGGTAAAACGTTGTACGACAAGACGGAAGAGGCCGATCGGCGCGTAGTCGAAGCGGTGGCGGCAGTCGCGAACGAACGCGGCGTACCGAGAGCGCAGATCGCGCTGGCCTGGGTGCTGCAAAAGCGTCCGGTGACTTCGCCGATCGTGGGCGCCACGAAGACTCATCATCTGGAGGATGCGGTCGCCGCGTTGTCGATCAAGCTGACGGATGAGGAGATTCGGCGGTTGGAGGAGCCTTACGTGCCGCATGCGGTGATGGGACATCAGTGAGCGGTGATTAGGCGCTAGATGTATTAGACGCAAAGCGAAACGGCACGGCACGAGCAATAAAAGCATGTGAAACGTGCGAAAACGCTGGCGAAAAAGAGGATTGGCGTGAAAAGCATGAACAGAGGATTGCTGATCGCAGTACGCTTTTTACGTAAAGAGGTCAAAAGAAGGAAGGAGTGCGGAATTAACTGCGAAAATCCATTTATTTAGCCGAATTTTAGCGTTTTGAGAGAAATAACTGCATATATCCAGTTAAATGGTCTGATCTGCACAGAATAGTGGACGATCGCGCCAAATAACTGGATATACGTAGTTATTTTTTTGAGATGTTTGATGTTGAAAAAATTAACTGGATATATGCAGTTATTTCTGGATTGGATCGAAAAAAGACTACAAATGGCGGATCGCCGAGCTTTGTAACGTATAACGAACGATTCGCTTGCCGTCTGTTCCAGTTATACCTTCGAATAAATGTTGATCGCAAAGCAAGCCCAGCGCCTTAACCGCGGTTCGATGATCCAGCCCAAGATGCGAGCTAACATCGATAGGACGAATCGGTCGACCGAGCGTGCAAGCCAAACGGATGATCTCGCGATCTACTACAGTAATTTTTGTGCCGATTTCAGAGTTGCTTGTATATCGTCCCAATACCATCCGCAGAAGCGTCATACATAGTTCCGGGCGTTGAGCTACATCATCATAGGCAAAAGAAATCACTTGAAATCCCATTGCGGTCAGAAAAGTCTCGCGGTTCAGCTCCCGGCAGAATTTGCGGCGATCCATGTCTTGAACATGCGGGCCGAAGCCTTTGATCTCGATCACCAATTTGACGTAAGGCGTGATCCAGACGAAGTCGCAAAAGTAGGTGAGTCCTCGCCAATCCGTGACTTCATACTCCGGGTGCAGATGGTCGAAGTTTTGCCGGAGCGGCCACCAGACGTTGCGGCAAAATAGCTGTTCGGCTTCGCGATGTCCCCGTTCCAGACGATCCCGACGTTCGCCGGAGCGTTCCGTAAGATGGTGATCGAGAAATAAACGGTGTGCGGATTTAAAATCCATGATAAAGCCTCCCTGATAATCCGAATTTGCGTAACGAATGGCAATGAAGCAGCGATAATGAAGCATAGCGATACGAATAACGAGCGATCGATAGGATAAAACACAAAAAACGTCCCGGCTTCTTTCCTCGTTAAAGGACAGGAGCGGGACGTTCTTCGTCACCGATTCGTTATGAAAAAGATGCTTTTATTATAGAGCTAAAATAACCCGAACGCAAAACGGAAAGTTATGCGTATCGCGAATCGAAAACAACTTAAGAAGCCGAAGCTTCCAGCGCCGCTTCGATCGCGGCATTCGCTTCAGTCAGCGAAACCGTGCCTTTCGGCTGAATGTTGCCTGGCGTTACTTCAACCAGGAAACCTGCTTGTACCAGTTGGGCAACAGGAGTCTTTGCGTAAGCCGCAACGCTCGAAGCGTCGTCGAATGCGCTCAGTACCGAAGTCGCGTTAACGGTCGGCAGTTGTTGTTTCAACACGTTAGCCAAGATCGAAGCCAGCTCTTGACGAGTGATTTCTTGATCTGGGTTGAACTTGCCCGCGCCGTAGCCTTTGATGAAACCGGCGTTGACGGCTTCGGCGATCGCGTCTGCGTAAGGAGCGTCGGCAGCTACGTCAGTAAAGGCTTTGCTTGGAGCGGAAACTGCGTTCAGATCCAAAGCTTCAACCAGTTTGGACACGAAGTCCGCACGGGAGATACCGTCAGTCGACGGAGTCGAAGGCGCCGTTGCCGGGCCGTCCGCATCCGGAGCTTCCGAACCCGCAGCCGGCGTGTTCACGATACGACCGTCAATTTTTGCCGTGATCGCAGCGCCTTTGAAAGTATCCACAATGTACTTGTAGAAGACGTCCAGGTCGATCGGGCCTGCCAGCGAAGCACTTGCTTGGGTCAGCACTTTGTAGTTATCTCCGCCGCCTGCCATGAAGTTGTTCACGACTGCCGTGTACGACTTGGCCGGATCGATTGCGGTGCCGTCTGCCAATTGCAGATCGCTAACGCGCTCGGCTACCGGTTTGTTCAGGTCGGCTTTGTACTTCAGGCCGGAGATTTGCAGCGTTTTGGTGTTCGGCGTACCGTCCGCGTTCGTTCCCCATTGTTGTTCCAACAGCTCTTGCACTTGCGCGCCTGTCAGAGTCAGCTTCACGAGCGTGTTGCCGAAAGGCTGAATCTTCGCCAGATCGGCAAAGGTTACGTCGCCTTTCGGCAGATCGGCACGGATACCGCCCGGGTTCATGAACGCGAAGTCGGCGGCTTCCGCTTTATCGCCGAAATCGGCAGTACGCATGGCGTCAGCGATCAGGTTGCCCAGTGCCGCTTCGTTGTTGTAGGCATCCGTGCGCGTCACCGAACCGTCTGTCGTTCCGACCGGTTTGGTCAGTTCCGGGTGCTTCTCCAGGTATTTCTCGATCAGGGCCACGGATTCCGCGTCAGGCGTTACGCCTTCTTGGAACGTTGTGGTTACGGTAGCGGATTTCTCCGTCACGTCGCCTGTTTTCGGATCGATCATCAGCTTGATATCTTCAAACGCCGTACCGTACGAGTAAGCTTGAACGATCAGTTTGCCGTTGACTTCGCCGTTAGCCAGAGCGTGGTTGTCGCCGGCTACGATGACGTCGATCGGCGAATCGGCGGGAAGAGCTTTCGCCAGATCGGCCGCTTCGCCCGTCGTTACGCCTTCCTTCGTGGAAGCCGGGTCATGCGCGAGAACGATGATCGTCTCGACGCCTTGGTCTTGCAGTTCTTTCGCATATTTGTTGACCGCCGCCACTTCTTCTTCGACGCTCAGGAAACGAACGCCTTTTGTACCCGCAGGGGATACTTTCGCCGGAGTCGATTTGGTCACGAGACCGATAAAGCCGATCTTCACGCCGCCTACTTCTTTGATCACGTAAGGATCGATCAGCGTTTTGCCTGTTGCTTCTTCGATAACGTTCGCGTTCACGTAGTCGAAGTTGGCGCCTTTGTGCGTCACGACGCCGTCTTTCGGATCCAGGCCGCCGTTCAATTGGGCTTTGAGCGCGGCAATGCCTTGGTCGAATTCGTGGTTGCCCAGCGAGCCGACGTCGAAGCCCATCATGTTCATCCATTCGATGGTCGGTTCGTCGCGTTCCAGCGAAGAGATTGGAGCGGAAGCGCCGACGGAGTCGCCGTTGTGGAACAGAAGCGAATGCTCGTATTTGGCTTGAGCCTGCTTCAAATATGTAGCGAGAATAGGAGCAGTGCCAGCCGCTTTGTCGGCTACGATCGAAGTCGTGTCCAGCTGTCCGTGCAGATCGTTAATGCCGAGCAGGTGGACTTCGACGTCGCCTTCAGCTGCCGAAGCGGTTCCCGCGGCGCCCAATACCTGAGCCGAGATCAGCGCTGCCGCCGCGAACCCGACGCTAGGTCTTCTCCAAGATTTCCAATTCATAAACGTGTATTCCCCCTAAGTGTTTGTTGGTGCCGTCATATTGTATCACAGGGATTTTTTTAAAATCAAAGGTTATGTAAGCGCTGTGTTAAATATTTTTAAAATCGTTTTCGAAAAACGCGGATTTGACAGGTCGGTCGCGTCCGTGATATAAAGTGAATCAATAAGCGTCCGGCCTGCGGAGCTTTATAGAAAGCGTTGAAGGGAATCCAGTAGTGTTCAGATCCGTACTTTCAGAGAGCCGTCGGTTGGTGCGAGGCGGTAGGCGAATGAATGCGAATTACGTCCCGGAGCTTCCCGTTTCCGAACCCGCGAGAGCGGAAGGAGCGGGACGGAATCGTCCACGTTATCGGGCGTCAGAGTGGGAAACGCGCCTTCGCAAGTGTTGAAGCGCCTTTCCAATAAGGGTGGTACCGCGATTAAGACTCGTCCCTGCAGAAATGCAGCAGGCCGGGTCTTTTTTATTTTCCCATTTTGAAGGAGGACATTGATGATGACAAACGAACATACCCCGATCGAAGCCAACGCGCTGCTGGACGATCTCGAATACAGAGGGCTGATCTACCAGGTGACGCACCGCGAGGAGCTTCAGAAAAAGCTAAGCGAAGAAAGCGTCACGTTCTACAACGGCTTCGACCCGACGGCGGACAGCCTGCATATCGGTCACCTGCTGCCGGTTCTGACCATGCGCCGTTTCCAATTGGCCGGACACCGTCCGATCGCTCTCGTCGGCGGCGGCACGGGCATGATCGGCGACCCGAGCGGACGTTCCACCGAGCGCTCGCTGAACACCGCCGATACGGTAGCGGAATGGACGCTCAAGCTGCAAAACCAACTCTCGCGCTTCCTGGACTTCGGCAGCGGCGACGCATCGGTGTCTGCGAAAATGGTCAGCAACTACGACTGGCTCGGCCCGATCTCGATGATCGACTTCCTGCGCGACGTGGGCAAGAACTTCACCGTTAACTACATGCTCGCCAAAGATTCCGTCGATTCCCGTCTTCAACACGGTATCTCGTTCACCGAGTTCTCTTACATGATCCTTCAAGCCTACGATTTCCAACGTCTGCACGAAGATGAGAATTGCTCGCTGCAACTGGGCGGAAGCGACCAGTGGGGCAACATTACGGCAGGCCTGGATCTTATCGGCAAAACGGGCGGCGGCGACGCGTTCGGAATGACGATGCCTTTGGTTACGAAAAGCGACGGCAAAAAGTTCGGCAAATCCGAATCCGGCGCCGTCTGGCTCGACCGCAGCAAAACGAGCGCGTACGCCTTCTACCAGTTCTGGATCAACACCGACGACGCGGACGTGATCAAGTTCCTGAAATACTTCACGTTCCTGACTCGCGAGGAAATTGCGGAACTCGAAACCCAGCATCTCCAAGCGCCGGAACAACGCAACGCGCAGCGCGAACTCGCCCGCCGCGTGACGACATTGGTGCATGGCGAAGAAGCCGTAATCAGCGCCGAAAAAATCACCGCAGCCCTGTTCTCGGGAAGCTTCGCTGAACTGAGCGAGTCCGATCTGGCCGAAGCCCTGGCAGATATGCCAACCACTTCCGCCGCAGCCTCGTCCGAGCCTCTGCTGATCGACCTGCTCGTCGAAGCCGGCGCCGCTCCGTCCAAAGGCCAAGCCCGCAAAGACATCCAAAGCGGCGCGGTCTCCGTCAACGGCGAAAAACGCACGTCGATCGAAACGGTCATCACCGCAGAAGACCGCCTGCACGGCAAAACCCTTGTCCTTCGCCGCGGCAAAAAGAATTACTTCGTCGTGAAATTCGAAGGCTAAATTTTTTTTATTTCGACCTTTGATTATGCAATTTAAAATCTTTCATTAAGCCCTTTAAGTTGAAAGAAAGCGGATCAGGCATCCATTGCCCGATCCGCCTTTTTTTATTATCTTTTTTCCCTTTCTCTCTTTGATTGTCACAGTGCCGAAGGAGCGGAGGGTGGATGCGTGCAGGAGCGATAGCGTTCGCCTTTGAATCCGGGAAATCCCCCTTTAAAAATCCAATCAAAATTTCCCGGATTCAACACGCGACCGAAACCATCCACCCGTAGCTCCCCCCCGCCACTGTCCCAACTCAAAGATGCCCCATCTCGATCGCCTGCCGAAACCGCGCCTCAAAGCGTTCGACCCCCGCGCCGAGCGCACGCGTCTCCGACCGCAAAAAACCGATCTGCATCTCCGGCTGCGCCATGTCCGCGATCTCGATGATTTTCATGCGCCCCGCCTTCCATGACGGATGCTGGTATAACGAGAAATCATGCCCGATGCTGGCCGCAAGCCCATTATTCAATACGCTCGTAATCGCTTCGGAATTATTCGTCCAGAACAAAATAGACAATTCCCCGTAAACATCCGTAAACCGATCGACGAAATCATGCACGAACTGATCATTATAAAGCGCCAACTGATGCTCCATCAATTGCTTCGGCGTAATGCGGTTGTACTGCGCCAGCGGAGATTCATGATGCGCTCCAATCACAAGTTTTCCCGTATACATCTCGCTAAAATGCATCCCGTTCAGCTTTTTCAATTGGTTGCTGTAGATCGCGATGAATCCGAGCTGAATACGGCCTTGCCGAATATCCTCAGTGATCTCCATCGACCCTTTTTCCTCAATCGAGATATGAAGCTGCGGATGCTCTTGTTTCATAGAAGCGGTGGTTTCGATCAAATAAGGCATGACGCTCGGGAAAGTCGCGACCTGAATATGACCTTTGAGCCGTTTGTCAGAATCGCCGTTTATGCGCAGCAACTCCACGCGCCGCAAAATTTCGATCGCCTGTTCAATAAAAAGTTTGCCTTCCTCGGTCGGAACCGCGCCTTGTCGGGACCGTTCGAAAACCGTCAGCTCAAGCTCCTCCTCCAATTTGCGCACGGACTGGCTGATCGCGGATTGCGTCATATGCAGTTGCGAAGCGGCAGCGGAGAACGAACGTGTTTTGGCGATTTCGACAATGTATTCAAGTTGCTCCAAATTCATATAGGCATCTCCTCGTATTAATTTAATTAATGGAATCATTAGTATCTATTATTATAAATGAAGGATAGATTAGCGATATAATAAAATTTGAATAATGTATTACCTGATCAACTCGTAACCTTACTTTTAGCGTTGACAAGGTAATGGCTTTGTAACAATTAATCTTCAAAATCGAATTTATTTATTAAAAAAGGAGAGGTGTATCATGAAGGCAGCAGTATGGTATGGCGCAAAAGACGTACGGGTCGAGGAACGCGAGGAGCGTCAGGTTCAATCCGGGCAGGTCAAAATCAAAGTCGAATACGCGGGAATCTGCGGCAGCGACTTGCATGCATATCACCACGGCGTCGGCATTCAGGAAGGGCAAGAGCACCCGCTATCCCATCAAAAGGCCCCGCTTGTGCTCGGTCATGAATTCGCCGGAGTCGTTGCCGAAGTCGGAGAACATGTAAGCGGTATCGAAAAAGGGCAGCGCGTGGTCATCGAGCCGTTGTACCATTGCGGAGTGTGCGAATATTGCCTGCACGGGAACTATAACCAGTGCGTCGATTTCGGTTTTGTCGGACTGAACAGCGACGGCGGATTCGCGAATTACGTCGTAGTCGAAGCGTACATGGTACATGCTTTGCCGGACGAAGTCTCGTTCGAAGAAGGCGCATTGGTGGAGCCGACTGCGGTAGCGATGCACGCCGTGCGTCACAGCACCTTGAAAGTCGGGCAAAAAGTCGTCGTTTACGGAGCCGGCCCGATCGGGCTGTTGACCGTGCTGTGCGCCAAAGCTGCAGGCGCTTCGCAAGTGTATGCGGTGGACATCTTCGATGAGCGTCTGAAACTTGCCGAAAAGCTCGGCGCAATTCCGGTCAACAGCTCCAAAGTCGATGCGACCGAAGTCATCAACCGACAATCCGGCGGTATCGATATTGCTTTTGAAGCCGCAGGCGTGCAGCCGACGATGGATAGTGCCGTATCGATCGTGAAAAAGGGAGGGCAGGTCGTCGTGATCGCCGCGATTGCCGAACCGCTGAAGGTGGATTTCTTCCAACTGCTGGTCAAAGAAGCGACGGTAACGGCGACATTGGCTTATCGCCATATTTTTCCGGAAATCATTGCTCTGATCGCCGCAGGCTCATTGGATGTCAAACAAGTGATTACCCGCAAAATCGAGTTGGACGACATCGTCGAGCAGGGCTTGGAACTGCTGCTCAGCGATAAAAGCCACGCGAAGATTTTGGTGAAGATCGGCGACTGAGACTTTTTCCGAAAAAACGACCTGAAACGATCCGGGAGCCTTAACTTTTAGCAAGTCGAATATAAGGAAACGGTCGAAAAAGCTCCAAAAAAAACGAACCGGCGCAGGCGAAAAGCTTGCGTCGGTTTTTATTATTGCGAATATTTCGCTTTACTGCCTTGCCGGTCGAACAAAGCCGCGATCTCAAGCATTTCTTCTCTTTTTCGAAAAGTATAAAAAAATTACCGAAATCTAGATTTTATCCAATAAAACACCCCTATAAACGGCTATATTCTTATATTATACATATAATAATAAGGAAATTTAACCGAGATTTTAGGCAGCGATTACGCTTTTAAGAGAAAACGCTAACAAAATCTGCAAAGAGCAGCTTTTCTTTTTCGGCAAGATCGGTGTACACTAGGACCATGTCAACTCTTAATCAAAAGTTCAGACATTAAAAAAAGCTTCCGTATTTACTGAATTTACTGACGAGGTGAAAAGAGATGTTTAAAAAATACAAATACGTCGCTCCCGAGAACGGTTATCCGGAGTGGAACAACAACCCTGAAATCTTTCAATTGAACCGCCTGGATGCCCGCGCGGCTTTGACTCCTTATGCGAATGCGGAAGAAGCGCTGAATAACAGCGAGAACTCCAGCCGCGTGCAATCGCTGAACGGCACATGGAAATTCCATCACGTAGACAAACCCGCGGATCGTCCGGAGACCTTTTATGAAACCGGTTACGACACGTCCGACTGGGCCGATATTCCGGTTCCTGCCCATTGGCAGCTGCACGGTTACGATTACCCTCACTATACGAACGTCCGCTATCCGTGGGAAGGACGCGAGGACATCCAGCCTCCGTTCGCGCCGACCGAGTTCAACCCTGTCGGTTCCTATGTGCGCACATTCACCGTGCCGGAAGATTGGGAAGACCATCCGGTGTACATCAGCTTCCAGGGCGTGGAATCCTGCTTCTATGTATGGGTGAACGGCGATCTGGTCGGCTATAGCGAAGATACGTTCACGCCTGCCGAATTCCTGCTCACTCCTTACTTGCAAAAAGGCGAAAACAAGCTGGCCGTGCAGGTCTTCCATTGGTGCGACGCAAGCTGGCTGGAGGATCAGGACTTCTGGCGGATGAGCGGCATTTTCCGCGACGTATTCCTGTATGCCAAGCCGAAAGTCCAGATTGCCGACGTGCTGGCGACAGCCGAGTTGGATGACAATTTCGAGAACGGCTATTTGCAGGTCGGCGTGAAAGTCGGCAATCCGCTGGGCAAAAAGAACGGCGCGTATACGATTGAAGCCCGTTTGCTCGACGCGTCCGGACGCGAAGCGGTCTCGCGCATGACGTCTCAAGTAGAGATTGAAAAAGATTTCGTTTATGCTGCCGATTTGTCGGCCTCGCTGCCGAAACCCGCGAAGTGGTCGGCCGAAACTCCGAATCTGTATACGCTGGTGCTGACGCTTTCGGACGAAAACGGCGAAGTCGAAGCGGTGAAATTCCGCGTCGGATTCCGTCATTTCGCGATTCATGACGGCGTTATGAAGATCAACGGCAAACGTATCGTGTTCAAAGGCGTCAACCGTCACGAATTCAACGCCGATCGCGGCCGCGTCGTCACGGAAGAAGACATGATCGCCGACATCAAGTTGATGAAGGCTTACAATGTTAACGCGGTACGCACATCGCACTATCCGAACCAGAATCGTTGGTACGATTTGTGCGACGAGCACGGCTTGTACGTGATCGACGAGACGAACATGGAGACGCACGGCAGCTGGGAATACGGGCAAACGGAAGAAGTCGAACGCACCGTGCCGGGCAGCAAGCCGCATTGGCGCGCCAACGTGCTCGACCGGGCAAACTCGATGTATCAACGCGACAAAAACCACGCGTCGATCATCATCTGGTCGCTGGGCAACGAATCGTGGGGCGGCGACAACTTCATCCATATGGCGAACTTCTTCCGCGCCGTCGACAAAACGCGTCTGGTGCATTACGAAGGAACGTTCCATGCACGCGAGTGGGATGCGGCTTCCGATATCGAAAGCCATATGTACACGACGCCGCAAAACGTGGAAGCTTACGCGAAAAACGATCCGAAAAAACCGTTCATCCTGTGCGAATACAGCCACGCCATGGGCAACTCCTGCGGCAACCTGTTCAAGTACACAGATCTGACGTATCAATATCCGGTTCTTCAAGGCGGATTCATCTGGGACTGGATCGATCAAGCGATTCGCACGAAAACGGCGGACGGCGTGGAATACCTCGCTTACGGCGGCGACTTCGGCGAATCCCCGCACGACGGCACGTTCTGCGGCGACGGCCTGATCTTTGCGGACCGCACGATCACGCCGAAGCTGATCGAGCTGAAGACTTGTTATCAGAACGTTCGTTTTGAAGAGGTAGACTTGAAAAGCGGACGGATTCGCTTGCGCAACGACTTCCTGTTTACCGACCTGAACCGTTACAAGCTGGTTTGGGAAACGGCGCGCGAAGGCGTAGTCGTTGAACGCGGAACGCTTCCGTTGCAATTGGCTCCGGGCGAGGCCGACGAAGTTGTTGTTCCGTTCACGCTGCCGGCGGAAGAAGGCGAGTTCACGCTCACCGTATCGCTGGTCGAACAGGAAGACCGTTTCTGGGCGGCAAGCGGACACGAGATCGCGTTCGGGCAATTCGTGCTTCCTGCCTATGAGATTCAAGGCGAAGACGTTGCGGAAGCAACTGTTGCTGCCGCGAACATTCCTTTGAACACGGAAGAAAGCGACACGTCGCTGACGGTAACGGGAGAAGGCTTCACGGCCGTATTCGATAAGCAAAGCGGCGATTTGACTTCGCTGTCGCAAAACGGACGCGAGCTGCTGTTGGCGGCGGTTCGTCCGAACTTCTGGCGCGCGGTGACCGACAACGACCGCGGCAATAAGCTGGACGAGCGCAGCGCGACATGGCGCGAGGCGGGCCAAAAACGCAAGCTGAGCAGCTTGGACGCGGTTTCGACGGACAGCGGCGTGACCTTCAAGGCCGTGCTGACGATTCCTACGGAACCGGCTTCGCAAGCCGAAGTGACGTACGAAGTCAAAGGCGCGGGCGAGATCGTCGTATCGTTAACATTGACGCCGGGCGAAGGACTGCCGGAAATTCCGGAGATCGGGATGCTGCTGGAACTGTCCGGCGACCTGGATCATCTGAAATGGTACGGACGCGGACCGCACGAGAACTATTGGGATCGCCACGAGAGCGCGCGTCTCGGTCTGTACAAAGGCTTGGTATCCGAGCAGCTGACGCCGTATCTGCGGCCGCAGGAAGCGGGCAACAAGACCGGCGTTCGCTGGGCGGAGCTGACGGCTGCGGACGGAACGGGCCTTCGCGTCGAAGGATCGCCGGAAGTGGAACTCAACGCGCTGCCGTATACGCCGGAGACGCTGGAAGCTTGCGACCACGGCTACAAGCTGCCGAAGTCGGATCGCACCGTGCTGCGCGTCAACCATCGTCAGATGGGCGTAGGCGGCGACGACAGCTGGCAGGCGCTTACGCACGAAGAGTTCACGCTGCCTGCGAACCAAACGTACGCGTACAGCTTCACGCTTCGCGGAATCTGATCCGATTCGCGGACTGTTCGAAGAATGGATTTCGAACGTGACCGTTACGGGAAAATAAGGTAAACTTTAAAACAGAAAACGAATGCGAACAGGAACGGCCTTGGTAGTTTGTCCCCTTTAAACAGGACAAGATACCCGGGTCGTTCCTTCATTCGTTGCATGGCTTTGCGCAGAATTCGGAACTGATCGCAAATAAGCAGGCTAAGCAGAAAAGAGGGAGTGCGTAATGACGGATAAGCTCGAACAGAAAGCAGGGTCAGGACATGCTTCAGGGGTATACCGCAGCGTGGCCGATCTGGTCGGCAATACGCCGATGGTTCGATTGGGCCGTACCGCGCCGAAGGATGCTGCTGACGTTTACGTCAAGCTGGAATATTTCAATCCGTCCGGCAGCGTCAAAGACCGTGCAGCCCGGAGTTTGATCGAAGCAGCGGAACGAAGCGGAGATTTGGGGCCGGGCAGCACAATTATCGAACCGACTAGCGGCAACACCGGAATCGGGTTGGCGATGATCGCGGCGGCTCGGGGTTATCGTGCGATTCTGATCATGCCGGATAATATGTCGCGCGAACGGATCAATCTGCTGAAAGCTTACGGGGCGGAGGTTGTGCTGACGCCAAGCTCCGAGCGGATGCCGGGAGCGATTGCCAAAGCACTGGAGCTGCAAGCCTCGATTCCGGGAGGCTTTATTCCTCAACAGTTTGAAAATCCCGCCAACCCCGATGCTCATCGGGGGACGACAGCTTTGGAGATTTTGGAGCAGACGGAAGGCCGACTGGATGCTTTTGTGGCGACAGCGGGTACAGGAGGTACGATCACCGGAACGGGAGAGACGTTGAAGGCTGCGCTGCCGGAGCTGCATATCGCCGTTGTGGAGCCGGAAGGCTCGCCTGTATTGTCCGGCGGTGTACCGGGGCCGCATAAGCTGGTCGGTACGAGTCCCGGCTTCGTGCCGTCGATTCTGAACACGGACGTCTACGACGAGATTATTCGCATCAAGGATGACGAAGCGCTCGGCACGATGCGGGATCTGGCAAAGCTTGAAGGGATGCTGCTAGGTCCTTCTTCGGGAGCTTCGGTCTATGCGGCGATGCAGGTCGCGAAGCGTCTGGGTCCGGGAAAAGTTGTCGTATGTATTGCCCCGGATACGGGAGAGCGATACTTGAGCATGGGCGTGTTCGAATAAAAAACCGAAGGAGGCCAACCAAGTGAACGAACAGCGATTGGAAATCAAAGCCTTGCCGGGTTATCCCGAAGAGATCGGCCGTCAGTTATGGATGATGGAAGATATCCGGAGAGACCTGCTGCAAAAGCTGCAAGGCTTGACGCAGGAAGAACTGGATGCCACCGAGGACGGAGATGTGACAAGCATCGGGGCGCTGCTGTACCATATTGCGGAAGTGGAGACGGGGTGGCTGCATTTTGATATGCTGCTTCGGAAAAACCTGGACGCTGAGCTTGAACCTTGGTTTACGGCGCCGACGCGGAATGAGCAGGGAGAGATCTGGTGCCCGCCGGGGGAAAGTCTGGAGCGGCATTTGGAACGATTGGCTGTGGTGCGGCGCGACTTTTTGGAAAAGTTCCGTTCGGTCGATCTGGAGGATTGGCGGACGATTCGAGAGGTACCGGGGGAGTACGACGTGACGCCGGAGTGGATCGTGTATCATCTGATCGAGCACGAGGCGCATCATCGGGGGCAGATTTTCCGCATGATCGGGAGGATGAGACGGCAGGGTTAGCCGCGGAGGTCCTATTCGGGGGAAGCCGGGCGGCTGCGGGAAAAATTGCCAGCATATGCTTCCGAAGTGCATTTCTTCGAAATGCTTCACAGGGCGCTGTCTCGCGCAGAAAGCCTAAGGCTTTCCGTGCTCAAAGGCCAACATATCATCAGATGTTACCGCAGGCTTTCTTCGAACTCCTGTATTTCACTGAATTTCTCCCTCCGCCTATCGCTTCCCCCGATCGGACAAAGGCTAAAATTCCCGCCTTGTAAGGGGTGAGAGTTTTAAGGACTTTTGTCAAAGCTGGAGTTGTTGCCCGTTGACCTTACTTAATTTAAAGGACCGTTCAATGTAGCCTTTTGATAAGTGCCGTTTATTTCGACTGCAATGGCTTCGCTGGGATGGATTCCTTTGATTTCGAATAGCTTGCTTCCGACAGGCGTGTCGTTGGCTTCTTCATTAGCCTTTGGCATGACTTTGGCTACGCGTTTTACTTCGCCGAGCTGATTTCCGATATTGTCTGGTGTGACGGTATCGACTGTTAAGTTATAAAGGGTGTCATTTAAAGAAACGACATTTGGATAAGCCCCTTCGGATTGAGTTGAGCAACCCGTCACGATCAAAAGGGCAAAAAACACGGTAAACAGTGATTTCAATGGCATTCACCCCCTAAGTATGAAACAAAAGGTGATAGCTGTTTATCCCGAATTTTACAATATATCCGTCAAAATTGCGCCTGTCGCAGCTTCGACCATTCGGATAGAAAGTCCCGTTTTCGGATCCGTAAGCTTATAAGCGGGTTTGTACTTGATGGAGGAAGTTTCTTGGTTTTGATAATCGACTTCCCAAACAAGCTGAGGTTTGATGGCTTCAAGTAACCGCTTCTTGGCTTGTTCGGCGGTTAGCGCAGGGATGACGAACAACGCATCGAGTTGCTCTGCCGAAATGCCGCCTTTCATATAATGAGAGATCGCTCCCGTTGTTCGATCGACTTTAACGGATAGGCTTTGCAAGAAGCCGGATATGCCGTCTTTGTGAATCGGAAAATGAAAGTTTGCGTGCTGAGCCGACTCTGAATCTGTATCTGTATCCTCGCTAACTTCAAGCGACAAATAGGGAATCATGCGCGGTTCGACGGCGGCGATCAAGCGGAGCGCCGCGTCCAGGCACTGCTGACGACTCAGCGAGAGAGGGCCTTTTTCCGTATTAAAGTTCATGGCACCCGTTAATTGCCCGGTTGCTTGAACGATCCGAATTTTGACCGTACCTTCGGTGTGATGCCGAATATAGTCATCCATCGTGTAAGGCTGATGTACGTTGCCGGATTCCGGAAGGGTGACGGTTTCTTTTTTGCGATATATGAGTCCCCGTTCTTCTTCCAGATCGACCCCCCGCATCAGTTCGTATTCATCCTCCTTCAATCCCAACAGCTCCAGCGGCGAAAGGGCAGATGCCACCGAACCGTAAGATTTCAATGGCTCCGTAATCGGGATTTTGATCAGGTTTTGCGCCGTTTCGTCATCGAATCCTTGCGGATCGCCGGATGCGAATCCTGCATCGGCAGGACGCGCGGAATACCCCGTCAGATAAGGCTCCGGAATATAAACCAAATGCAGGCGGTTATCTCCTTGCGTATAGACGGATTCATGCAACAGCGCAAACTTCAATTTCATGTCCAGTTTGCTTGCGAGTTGCTCCAGCACTTTTTGCGGGGTCAGAAGATCTTGCGGAAGAGCGGGCGGCGAATGCGTGCCGAAGTATTTGAATGAGGCCACGAAGCCGCTGCGATGCATATCGATCCAGTAGCCTGATTGCGGCATGGGCATCCCGTCGGCCATTTGTCTGGACGTGCAGAATAATCGTTCGCCGCGATCTTCGATCTCCAAAGGACTGAATTGCTGCGAAGCATCGGGATAATGATCGCTCACGAAGCGCGTGGCGAGCTCCAACAATTGTTGCTCCGTCTGATGGGAATTCAGGTCTTTGTCTTCGTGCATCCCGGGATCAACGGCATAGTCGATCAGATCGCCTTCAGGCGTCAACGTCACGGAGACCCCGACTTCCGTTCCCGGTTTTGTCCAGATAAACAACAGCTCGCTAGGTGCGCCTTCTTCCTGGATCACGTCTTCGATAAAAGGTTCAAGCGTGCTGCTAAGAGCAGCAAAGTCGCGTTCGATCAACGTTTTGGCATGGTCGCGAAGTTCATGCAGCAGGGCGGTAAGATTCATATCGGGTTCCTTCCGTGATTCGGATTTGTTTGTGGACAGCGACTCGTTTCGGTTCGATGGGCGGGAAAGCTTTCGATCTGCGATCTCGGCTTGATAATAGGCGCGCAAAAGATTCAATCCTTTGTTTTGATGCGTTTTAACGGTTCCGATCGGCAATTCAAGCAAAGCGGCGATGTCCGTCAAACGCAGATCGTGCATATATTTGAGCAGAATGACGCGACGGTATTTGGCAGGCAAACCCCCGATGGCATGCAGTAAGTCCATTCGGCGTTCCGTATCCTCGTGCGCCGCCGGAATATGGGCTGCGGGATCGCTTGCAGGGATTGTTCGGCGTGAGCGTTTCAACAGGTTCAAAGAGGCGTTGATTACGATCCGGGTCAGCCACGTGCGAAAATATTCAGGCTGGCGCAGTGAAGGCAAAGCTGCATAAGCGCGGCAGACGGCATCTTGTACCGCATCTTCGGCATCGACGATATGGCGTACGTAATAATTGGCGACTCGAACAAGCTGCGGACGCTCGGCACGGATCAGTTCGGCAAAAGCTGCCGTATCGCCATTCGCCGCATCTTTTACGCGTTGGTCAAAATAGACGGAATCCAAATGTTTTCACTCCTTAGTCGAACGATATTCACTGATTGGACAGCCGAGTCCGGCAAATGGTTTTGGATCGAGATTAAAAATTTCGAATAAACGATTTTCCGCTGCGTGTCGGCTTCGCGTCCGATGCCCAAGATTCATCTGCAAATCCCGCGGGTATATGGACTCCAAGCAAGGAAAGCCGGAAAACAAACGGACGCGAATCGGCGATTCTTGAGGTAAGGAGAGGATAGAATGGCAAAGCGCGATGCTTATTTCGACAACATGAAGGTTCTGCTGATTGCGCTGGTCGTGGTTGGGCATCTGATTGAACCCTTGAGCAGCAGTGAGGCTTATCGCCCGTTGTATCTGCTTATTTATTCGTTTCATATCCCGTTGTTCGTACTGATTTCGGGCTATTTTTGCAAAGAGATTACGAGTAGCGATTACCGGATCAAAGTCGTCGGGTCGTTGATCGTGCCTTATTTGATCTTTGAGACGCTTTACTCGTTATTCGATTATTTCGTGATGGGCGCTCAAGCGCTCAGATTCTCGTACTTCACGCCGTATTGGTTGATGTGGTTTATTTTCAGCATGATCATCTGGAAAATGCTGCTGCCGTACGCGGTCAAAATCCGTTTTGCGCTGCCTATTTCGTTCGTGATCGCCATTCTGGCAGGTTATGCGGTCGATGCCGAGTATTATGCCAGCATATCGCGCACGATCGTCTTTTTCCCGTTTTTCCTGGCCGGCTATTATTTGGACAAAAAACATATCGACGCGCTGCGCACGCTGCCGATGAAGATTGCTTCCGCAGCCGTGTTGGGTGCAGCCGTTCTTGTTATGATAAACTATGGAAGCGGAATTCGCCCGGAATGGTTCTATGGCAGTCTGCCGTATGCGGCGCTGGATCAGCCTCATTGGACAGCGGGACTGTATCGGATCGCGGCTTACGGAGCGTCGGTGCTGATTGGCGGCGCGGTGATGATCCTGATGACGGGGCGACCGCTGCCGTATGTATCCGTGCTTGGACGCAATACGCTGTACGCTTATTTGCTGCATGGCTTCCTGGTCAAAGGGTTGATCGCTACCGGTTTCTACGAAACTTACGGCGAAGCGGCATGGACGTGGCTATTGATTCCGTTTGGCGTGCTGCTTGCAGCCGGTTTATCGTCAGAGTGGATGCGCGTGCGGTTCGCTTGGCTGCTGGAGCCGAATCTGGACCGTTTGTTTAAAAAGCAGAATCGGGACGGCAGGGCGGAAGCGCGGCGTTAAAGGTTGAGTATTTATCGATATCGTTAGACGGAGGGAGATCGAAATGAGTCAATCGCAAGAATCGACGAACCTGAATTCGAAGTCGGAGAAAAAGCTCGGGGAGATCCCGATATCCGTACTTGATTTGTCCCAGATTGTAGAAGGCAAGACGGCGGCGGACGCGTTCAAAGACAGTCTGGATTTGGCCCGCCATGCCGAAAAATGGGGCTATAACCGTTACTGGGTAGCGGAGCATCACAATATGCCGGGCGTCGCAAGTTCGGCCACGTCGGTCGTGATCGGGTATCTGGCGGCCGGAACGTCGAGTATTCGTCTGGGCGCGGGCGGCATCATGCTGCCGAACCATGCGCCGCTCGTGATTGCGGAGCAGTTCGGCACGCTGGAGTCCATGTATCCCGGGCGGATCGATCTGGGACTCGGCCGCGCGCCGGGCAGTGACCGTCGGACGTCTATCGCGCTGCGGCGTGATGTAACGGCGGACGATTTCCCGGAACTGGTGGAAGAGCTGCGCAGTTTCTTCGACGCGTCGAAGACTTCGTATCATGCGCCGATCCGGGCCGTGCCGGGCGAAGGGTTGGATATTCCGATCTGGTTGCTGGGGTCAAGCGACTTCAGCGCAAGGCTGGCGGCTTATCAAGGACTGCCGTTTTCGTTCGCGGGTCATTTCTCGCCGGATTATCTGGATCGGGCGCTGGAAGTGTACCGGACCACGTTCCGGCCGTCGAAGACGCTGTCCGAACCGTATGTCATGCTGGGCGTGTCGTTGATCGCCGCGGATACGAATGAACGTGCCGAGTTCTTGTCCACGACGATGCAGCAGCAAGTGGTGGCGCTGACGCGCGGCCGTCCCGGAAAAATCCAGCCGCCGGCCGATCTGTCGTCGCAGCTTGACCCGCTTGAACTGTCGGCGGTGCGCAAACGGATGGAATCGGCAATCGTCGGAGACCGTGACACCGCGGAACGCCGTTTGCAGGAACTCTTGGCTCGAACGCAAGCGGATGAATTGATCGTAACGAGCGGGATCTACGATCATGCGGAACGTTTGCATTCTTACGAAATCCTGGCTGATATCGCGATTCCGTCCGGCAAGGCAACGTTGTAAAAAAAATCGACGTTTTGGCGATCTTTTTCGCGAATTCGCATATTTCGCCCCGACTCCGTATTCTCGGCAAAGCGCTTCATGCTTGCCGAATCGGGTCGGGGCTTTTTATCATGATTAAGAACTTGCTAAACGAAAACGATTGAAATGCCGATTAAGAACATATGTACGTAAATTCTTCGACGAATTTCGTTTTTCGGGCCAATTATCGGTATAAAAATGGTATAATAAAAAAATCACATGCAAGGCAAGGAGGAAGCGGTTTGGCAAAAGGTAAAGTAGCAAAGCGGCCGACCCGCGACGAGTTTGTTCTGGAAGAAATAGGGAATCAATTGACTGAAGCCTACCAGGAGAAATCCGTTGTGGAATTGACGGTCTGGGGAGTACCTGAAGCGGTTCGGGGAACGATCGTCAAGATGGACTCGAGAACCGGTAAAGTTCATGTCGAACAAGAAGAAGAAACGAAAAAAGTCTCTTTCATGGACATTATGGCCTTGAACTATCCGCGCGATTAGTGATCCCGATCACTCTGCACAGCCATGCACCGCGGAGGAACAAGCTGATTGAAATACAAAAAAAGCTCTGCCCGAGTTGAATGTTCTCGGATAGAGCCTTTTTTTCTGAGTGGGGAAGCTGAGGGGTTGCGCGGAGAGAGAAATTCGTTCAAGACGCTGTCTCACCCGGAAAGTTGAATTGGATTTAAGTAAGGAATCTTTCCGGGTTCAAAGGCGTCTTTCACTGAATTTCTCTCTCCGCTCCGCACGTTAGCTTCTTGTTTTAGAAAAAGACCTTCCTCGGTGAGTAGAGGAAGGTCGAAAAAATTACTTTTTTAAAGTATAGGGCTGGTAATTTGTCTTTCTCTGGTCTTAGTGCTTGTCGCTTTTAAGGTTTGCCGTCTTTACAGCCTTTAACTCTTGCGTCGGGCAAAGCCCACGCCATATCTTTTCCGAGAAGTTAGGCACTTCGCGGAAAAAAGAGCAGAGCGACAACCCAATCCCGTGCAAAGGGGATTGGATGTCTCCCCTACCTAAAAGCCATTCGGCGCGGGCGCAGCGGAGGGGCGGGGGAAGCTTGAGAAGCGGAGCGTTCGCCTTTAAAATCGGATTTCCCACCATAAACTTGTTTTATCCAATAGGAGGAAATCCGATTTTGACAGCGATCGAAAGCTCCCCCGCCCCGCAGCGTCACCCAAGCGCCAGCCGTAACTTCTCAGCCGGCAGCGACGGTTTCCTTACACTCGTCCGAGCAGTAATGGCTGTGCTCATCCGAACACGACTCGCACACCAGATGCTGCAAGTTGCACACCGGGCAGTTTACATAAACGTCGGTCGGTTCGTCGCAGTGGTAGCATGTGCCGACGATGCTTGGCGCGACATGGTTGATCGGCACGGAAATGCGTTCGTCGAATACATAACATTTGCCGTCGAACAGGTCGCCTTGGACTTCTTCGTCTTTGCCGTACGTCACGATGCCGCCCTCGAGTTGGCCTACATCCGTAAAGCCCTCGTCGATCATAAAGCCGGTCAGCTTTTCGCAGCGGATGCCGCCCGTGCAGTAGGTAAGGATCGTTTTGTCTTTGTGTTCGGCCATGTTTTCGCGGATCCATTCCGGGAAATCGCGGAACGAATCGATATTCGGGCGGATCGCGTTACGGAAATGACCCAGGTCGTATTCGTAATCCGTGCGTCCGTCGAGTACAATAACATCGTCGCGCTGCAATTGTTCATGGAACTCTTTCGGAGAAAGGCGTTTGCCGAACTTCACGTTCGGGTCGAGTTCTTTTTCATAGCGGAACGTGACTAATTCTTCTTTATGACGAACGAACAGCTTTTTGAACGCATGTTCTTCGGAATCGTCGATTTTAAAAACCGTGCCTTCGAAGCGCTCGTCGGCCAGCAGATCCTTCATATATTGCTCGGTCTGCTCGTACGTGCCGGACAGCGTGCCGTTGATGCCTTCGCTGGCGATCAGGATGCGTCCTTTGACGCCGAGGTCTTTGCAATATTGCAGATGTTGAGCGGTATAGACTTCCGGCTCATCGATTTTGACGAATTTATAAAAAAGCAGAATGCGGTAAGGACTGTTTTCCATATCATATCACCCGTAATCTCATTGATTTTTGCCGCCGCTTCCTGTAGGATGCTTGCGTGCAACTTAAAATTTTAGACGTTTTATCGGCATTCGTCAATTGATTCGTTTGTTAACGGGTTCAACAAAACAAACGGAATAAATATATATGAAGAACGTGAAGAGGAGAGTACCCCATATGACTTCGAAAAACCAACGATTTGAACAGCTATTCCAAAGCAACGTCAAGCTGTCTGCCTACTCGACATACGAGATTGGCGGGGAGGCTCGGCACTTGGCGCTTCCGCGAACAATAGAAGAACTTTCGACCATGCTGCACGGCGCGCGTACCAAAGGATTGAATCCGTTCCTGTTCGGCTCCGGCTCCAACACGCTGTTCCCGGATCATCCGGACGAGGAGATGTTGTTCTTTTCGCTTAAGGAACATATTGAATTCAAGCTGCTGCCGGGACGCCTCTTTGTTTCCGCAGGCACGCCCATGACGCTGCTGGCTTTATTTGGGTTGTATACGGGCATTAGCGCTTTCGATTTCACGTTCTTGCTGCCGGGCACGCTCGGAGCGGGAGTATATATGAACGCCAAATATTTCAGCCACCAGATCAGCGACGTGTTGGAAACGGCTTACGTGATCGACAAGGAGCATCCGGAAAAAGGCATTATCTCGGTGCCGCTCGGCAGTTGCGAATACGGCTACAAAAAGTCGATATTCATGCGCATGCCGTGGATCGTGGTCGGCGCGGATCTCAAGCTTCCGGTCGATCCCAAACTGACGCCGCAGGAAACGGACGAGCTTTTTGCCAAATTAAAAGCCAAAAACCTGTCCTCTTCGGTGCTGCCTGATTATTATCGTCATTACACGAACGAACTGAATATTGCGGCGAAACAAGGGCTGGAAGTGCGTCAGGAATTGCTGGACGTGATCGCGGATCGCGGCGGCAAGCTGCATTTTGATTTTCCTTCATGCGGTTCCGTGTTCAAAAACAACTATACGATCGGCGAACCGATGGGCAAGCTGGTGGATCGGATCGGGTTGCGCGGCACGGTAATCGGCGGCGCGATGATCTCCGATCACCACGGAAACATCATTCAGAATCGCGGCGGGGCAAAAGCAAGCGATATCGTGGACCTCGTTCATCTAGTTCAAGAGAAGGTGGAAGCCGAATTCGGTTTCGTACCTGAGCCTGAACTTGTGATCGTTTAGTATTGGGTCATACGAACTAATATTTGCATTTTACAGGATTTTAACACTTTTTCTCAATTTTTTTACGAAACAATGAACTTTCCTGTTTGGACACATGCTAGAATGAGACGCAGATGGCTTGATACCAAAATCTTGCTATGCCAAAAAATGTTCTCAAAAAAAGATCCAAACAGGAGGCGGTTGAAAAGTGGGTAAGTTTTCGCTGTTCAAATCTAAAGGACTGAAAGCGGTGTTGGCGCTGTCGGTCGTAGCATCGCTCGAAGTCGGATTGTTCTCGTCGGTACCGGCATCCGCCGAAACGGCAGCTGATCCGGCTCCGTTCATCAATGCGAAGGTCGTGAACGAAAACGCGGGCAAAAAGGTGCTGTTCGACAACACGCATGCGCAAACGGCGGGTGCGGCGGATTGGGTTATTGACGGCGGCTTCTCCGACTTCGGCAACGGAATCGCAGGCGAAGGCTACTACGTCAAAGAACTGCGCAAAACGACGCCGATTACATACGCGGATCTGGCGGATTACGACGTCTTCGTCATTGCGGAGCCGAATATTCCGTACAAGGCGAGCGAACAAGCCGCGATGCTGCAATACGTAGAGCAAGGCGGAAGCATCTTCTTCGTAGGTGACCACTATAACGCGGACCGCAACAAAAACCGTTGGGACGGTTCCGAAGCGATCAACGGTTACCGTCGCGGAGCTTGGGAAGATCCGACAAAAGGCATGAGCGCAGAGGAGAAAAACTCCGCAGCGATGCAGGGCGTAGTGAGCTCCGACTGGCTGGGCGAAAACTTCGGCGTTCGTTTCCGTTATAACGCGCTGGGCGATATCACGGCAAACAACATCGTAGCGGCTGACCAAGCATTCGGCATTACGGCGGGCGTGAAAGGCGTTGCGATGCATGCAGGCTCGACGCTGGCCATCATGGACCCGACCAAAGCAAAAGGTATCGTTTACCTGCCGAAAACAAACGCGGCTTGGGGCAACGCGGTTGACCAAGGCGTTTACAACGGCGGCGGCGTCGAAGAAGGCCCTTACGTAGCGGTTTCCAAAGTAGGACTGGGCAAAGCGGCATTCATCGGCGACTCTTCGCCGGTCGAAGACGCAACGCCGAAGTATCTGCGCGAAGAAACAGGCGCAAAAAAGACGACATACGACGGCTTCAAAGAAGTCGACGACGCGGCGCTGCTGCTGAACACGATCAACTGGCTGGCGGATCAGGAAGATTACACGGATCTGACGCAAGTCGACGGTCTGACACTGGATCAACCGACAGCGCTGCTGCCGTTCGAAGATCCTGCTGCTTCGACCGAGCCGCAACCGGAGCCTTGGTCGAATCCGGCAGCCGGCTACAAATGGTGGGACCCATCCACCTTCAAGCCGGGTTCTTACGGTTCGTCCGTAACGGTGACTCAGCCGGTATTCAATCTGATCCACCAGGATCAACTGCCGAATGCGGAGGAGTTCCAAATCCGCCTAAAGATCGACAACCTGGCACCTAACTCGACGACATCGGGTTACAGCGCAGGGATCTATCTGACAGGCGGTACGCAAGTTGCACAGATTCAAAACCCGGACGGCACTTGGCCGACGTCGTACGGATACAGCCAAACGTTTAGCGTGACGACAGATGCCAACGGTACGGCTTACCGCGATATCGGCGTACGCATCAAAGCGGGCACGAACGGTGCAGCCAGCCTGCGTCTGCGTCAAAACGGCACGAACCTGCTCACGAAGAGCGTGACGGTGGCGAATGTTCCGGCGCAGCCTCTTCCAGAGATCGAGCAGCCGGGCAGCAACATTCCCGAGCTGAGCACGATCGCGTCGGCTCGCACGCAAGCGGAAGGCACGCTGGTTACGTTGGAAGGCGTAATCACGACTCAACCGGGTTCGTTCGGGGGCCAGGCTTTCTACCTTCAAGATGAGACGGCAGGCATTTACGTGTTCCAAAGCGAGAGCGGCTTTAATCAGGGCGACAAGATTCGCGTAACGGCACCATTGGCGCTGTACAACACGGAGCTTGAACTGACAACGCCGGTTGCAATCGAAAAAACGGGGACGGCAGAACTGCCGTCCCCGGTCCTTGCGGATACGGTAACGGAGGCAAACCAAGGTCAACTGATCCAACTGAAAAACGTAACGGTATCCAATATCGTGGCGGCAACTCCTGCTGGCACATTTGAATTCGACGCGACTTCGGATGCCGGCGTGGCTACGCATATCCGCGTAGACGGACGTACAGGTCTGACGCAGGATCAATTCGCTTATGCGGAAGGCGACAAGCTCGATATTACGGGCGTATCGGCAATCTTCCGCGGTGCTTTCCAACTGAAACCGCGCAGCGCATCGGATATCGTTCCGGCCGCTTCGACCGAAGAACCTCCGGTTGAAGAGCCTGAACAGCCAGGTCAACCTGTCGACGGTCCGGCTACGGCAGCTCCGGGAACTCCGGTGCTGACTGACGACAACGGACATGACACCGGTCTGCGCGACGGCAGCTACAATGTCACGATGAACCTGTGGTGGGGCAATAACGGTTCTTCGTACAAACTGTACGAAGACGGCAAAGTGATCAAAAGCGCTCTGCTGACCGACGCAACGCCGGGCGCGCAAAAAGTATCCGTACCGGTAGAAGGCAAAACAAACGGCACGTATACGTACGAGCTGGAACTGACTAACCGTTTCGGCACGACAAAAAGCAATGTGCTAACCGTTAAGGTAACGGATGCAGCGCCTGCACAAGCGGTTCTGTCCCAAGACAACTGGGATCGTGACGGCAACTACAACGTGACGATGAACCTGTGGTGGGGAACGAACGCGTCTTCGTACGAACTGTATGAAAACGGCGAACTGGTCGACACGCAAAGCTTGAACGCGGCAACGCCAGGCGGCCAAAGCGCAGTAACGAAAATCAGCGGCAAAGCACCGGGTACTTACGAGTACAAAGCCGTGCTGAAAAACGCGGCTGGCGAAACTTCGACGCAAAGTATCAAAGTTGAAGTCGGCTCGTTTGCGAGCGCAGCTTAAGCTGGCTTGTTGAGTATTGTAGACTGAAGTAGAGGCGCATGCGATTGAAAAAGGATTCCTTTCTCCGGGTGGCGGGGAAGGGAATCCTTTTGTTTTTGGGCGACTACGACTTGGCGATATAGGCAACTCCACGGATCGTATTACTTCGGTATTCGAATATAAGAAAATAACTGTTCATCTCGTACCAACGCAGCGTATACTTTCCGATTTTGTCGACTTTCGATTTGCCGTAAATCGAATCCAGATCGGCAGCGCGCTGCAAGTTGATGTTGCGGAGAATGCTCCTGTCGATTGTCGCATAAGCGTTTTTCAATCGGCCGTCTTTGAATACAAGCGTTGTATTTCCCGAGTAGTATCCTTGCATGCCCACTGTTGGCTTAGCGACCATTTTTCCGTTTTCGACCTCGTAATAAGAGTTATAAATGAGTTCAAAGTCTTCGATAAATTCGTGCTTTTCCGGATCGGCGGCGACTTGATCTTCCCTCAGGTCTTCCGTGAACAGACGCAGGACGTCATAACTGTAGCGATCCGAAGTCGAAGCGTAATCCGTAAAAGCAGCGACCACGCCCAAAGATTCATTGAGTCGCTCGAGCGGAATATAAGCTTTGCCTGCATGGAAAACGGCTTCTTTGTCCGATGCGGAAACGGTCAGTTTTTTGCTGCCTTTTGTAAAGGTAATGCTTTTTTTCGAACGCACAAGCGTGGCATCGATTGCTTTCGCGAAATCTCCTGCTTCGATATACCAGCGATTATCGTGAGTCAGGAAAGGACCTTGCCCGGCAAACGAAATCATCTTGTCGTCCACGTAAGTGACCGGAGGAGGCTGCAGACTAAGCAAGCCCTGCTTCGACCCGTACAGAACGCCGCTGTTTTCGTAAGTGTTATTCGCGTTTGGAAGGACCTGGCTAAGCGTTCCCGTAGGCAAATGCAAGTACGAATTGAAGCTCGAGACATTGCTACTGATATAAACGACATCTTCGTAGAAGGCATCGACGCCCCAACCTTTGCTTTTGGGAAGCGGCTTTTCGATTTTGCGGATCAGTTTTGCAGTTGCGGCATCAAAAACCCAAAGATTTTGCAGGTCGAATTTTTGTTTCCCATTCACTGTTTTTGCCGGAAGCTCGCTGACAACGATGTATGCATTGCCCGGACTGAAATGAGCGAAGCTTCGGGACGTGCTCGGAGTCAAAGGAATGATTTTGTCGCTTGTGCCGATTCGGTAGCCAAGTCGGGCCAGACCGGTTGCAGGATCGAGATAGGTGAAGTAGCTGTATTTTCCTGCTTTATATTCTTTTCGTTCAGAAGATGCAGGGCTTTCAACATCGGAAGAATCGACTTTCTTGCCGTTTTGAAGATAATTTCGAAAAACGGCTTCGTATTTTTGATTGCCTATTTGCGCATATGTCATATTCTCGCGCGGATTGCTTGCAGATTCTTTGTACGCGATATAGTCTTGAACTTGCAAATAAGGCTCTTGATTTTCGGAAAAGTAAACTTGCGCATGACCTTTTCCGGAAGTTCGGGTAAGCAGTTTTTTGCTGGCCAAGGAGTAGATTTCCGTAGTGCGGTTCGTATAGGTTTCTTTTTCTTCTTGTGCGCGACGGATTTGATAAGCTTCAAAATCGTGGAAAATCGTAATCATTTGACGGCTGGCGATCACGTTACTGCGATCTAGCATGGTTAGCTTCCCTGTTGTCGGGTTGAACTCATAAATAAATTCTTTTTGAAGTACTTTGTTTCGCGGCTTTTCTTTTTCATCCACATGAATTTGCGACAATACGTATATTCTTGTCTGACGATCGGAAGTAAAATACCGAGGGTTGTCGAAATCGGCCCAGAACGTTTGGGTTTTGGAGTTATCGGATTCGCTGCGAAATTGAGCTTTTTGAGGAAGCTTCTCGCTTTTTTCCGGATAGCTCCATATCTTGGTTTGCGGAAGACCCGTATTCAAATCAATCCGGATGACTTTGGCTTGCGGAGTAACCGTAGTTTTATCCTCCGATAATAGGTATTCAAATTCGATTTCCATTCTAGCCCGTTCCGCAGCTTGCATGTGCTCTGCATGCCCGAAAAACATGATCGCAGCCATCAAAACGATTATGGTGACTGTTATCTTTTTCCATGCGGTTATCTGTCTCTGTATCATTCCCTCTGCTCCTTTATCCTCTAAAATGCTAGCTAACTCAATCATAACATTGTATTGACCATAAATCCCTTTATTTCCCGAATCAAAAAAGCGATTGTTTGGCAGCTTCTCTTACGGGTAATGGGGTTACGTAGAAATAAGGAGGCGATCAGCATGAATGTAAAACCTCGAATTACTCCCTGTTTACGCAAATCGCTGAAACTTGCTCCCGCCGCGTTGATCGCGGCGCTTGCGCTCAGCGGCTGCGGGAATACGTCAGGAAACGCGCCGGAAGAAGCGAACGCGCCCGCCGATGCAGTAGCCGAAGACGGCGGAGCGAATGTCGTTCCCGGCACGGGGCCGGCGACGAGCGGAGAAAACGCAGCGACGGACGACTCAGATATGGAACAGACAGCTGACGATTCTGTAAAAGGTGCAGACGAAGCACAAGACGCAAACGCACCGGATACGGAAGGCGTAATCGATCAGATCCGTGCGCAGTTGAAGCTTCCGGATGCTGTACTGCCGACGGAATTTAAGCTGGCGGACGGACATTATTTGACGGCATCGATCGAGAAAAATGAAGATGCCGCGTTCAACGTGGTTTTTTACGAGACAGAGGAAGTTGTACCTGTAGACGATGACTCCCTGGAGCCGACCGGAGAGACGCCGATCCTTGCGATCGTGAACGCGGAGAGTTATGACGATCCGTCAAGCCGCGAAGAAATCTTTTTCCCGGCTTCCGACCTGGAGGATATTTCTCCGGAAATGGCGGTCGATCTGGGGAACGGCATCCAAGGCATGCAGGAAGGCGCGGCGGGTACGCAGTATCTAACTTGGAAAGAAGGACGCTGGGTGCTGCAAATCCAATCGCTGAGCGAAGATCAGATGGATCAACCGGGAATCGCGCGGAAAATGGTCGACTATCTGGAGACGCACTCGCTTCCGGCACCGGACGATGCGGGACGGGTCAGCGCAAAGTATCAGCAAGGCGGAGACACGGTGCAGAATATCGTAGCGTGGAACAAGGGAGACGTCGTGTATCAGATCGAGACGCAGCGCGTTCCGCTCGAAGCGTTGGCGATGACGGTATCGGTAAAATAAGACTCGGCATGATTTGGTTTTTTTGAAAAATGCAGCGATAAGAGAAGAAGAGGCGAGAGATCGCTTCTTCTTTTTGCCGATTTTGCTATGTGCGCGGGGCGGATGATAGGATAAGGGATAAAGCCTGCCGTCTTCAAAGCGGGCGGATAACGGGGGATCTCAGCGATGGAAAAGTTTAATGTGTTCGACGTTTCTTCGGCGCTCATCGAGCGAATTCAGCGGGATTATGCAGAAGATGTCGCGATTGCGGCTTATTATGGTTCGTATACCGACGGAACGGCAACCGAACGCTCCGACCTGGACTTTTTCTATATTCCGACGAATCCGAAAGGCTATAACGCCGGACTGTCTTTTATCCTGAACGGAATCAGCTTTGATTTCTGGCCGATCGATTGGGAACGGGCGGAACGCATGGCGCGGCTGGAAGACAGCAAGACCGGGATTTTGGCCGATTGCAAGCTGCTGTATGTGCGATCCGACGAGGATCTGGAGCGTTTCAACAATCTCAAGCTTCAGATCAAGGATATGCGCTCATTCGAAGGAGAAGAGAAGTTTCTGGATATGGCGGAAGAGACGCTGAAAAGCGTGTATCCGTTTTTGCTGGAGATGAGGCGTGCAGGCACCGGGCAATCCCTTTCCTTTTACCGACTTCAGGCATTCGAGGTTATCGCTCCGGTGCTGGAGGCAATTGCGCTGGCTAACCGGACTTATCTGCGCAAAGGGTGGGGCAAGAACCTCACGGAGATCTACAATCTGCCTGTTCGCCCGGCCGAACTGGAACAGGTGATGAATACGATCATGCGAAGCGCCGAACCGCCTGCGATCATTGGAGCCTGCGAGTTTCTGGCGGATGCGGTGAACGGGGTCATTGACGACCGGAGAAGCCTGCTTCAACCGCCAACGCCCGATTATGCGCAAAGAGCCGAAGGGTTTTTCGAAGAGTTCAAAGGGCTGCTGGATAAAGTGCAATCGGCTTGCGAACGCAAGGATTATGAGCTGGCCTTTTTCTCGGCGGTGCATGCGGAGAGCGAACTGAACAGCTTCCTCGTATTTTGCGAAACGGGACACTGGAACGTTGGACGAAAGGCGCAAGAGGCGGGTCGAAAGATTGCTGAACGAGCCAAATTGCCTTCACTCGTGTCGGTAATCGACCCTGCCAATCTGTTTGCGCTTCAATCCGCTGCGAACCGCTTGGAAGTGACGTTGGAGCGCTTTTTCCGTGAGCAAGGCGTGGATATTCGGAAATTCGATAGCTTGGCCGAATTCCGTGCGTTCTTGTTGGAATCGAAATCAGAGTGAGACCATAAGATAGAATGAAAAAAGCACCGACCGAGTAGCTTGACCAACCCTAATTAAAGGTTTACGTTCGGCTGAAACGCATACGTTTCAGGTGGGCGTAACTTTACATTTAACTTGGTCAAGCTCCCAGAACGTAAATTCGTTCTGGGAACGGTGCTTTTTGGCGTGTTTTAGTTATCCTGCATCGAGGAACGCTTCAGCGACACGCTTGACTCCCGGACGATCAGACGCGGTTCGAACTGGACTTTTTCATAATCGCCAATGATCTGTTCACGGATACGCTTCAGTAAAAGTTCTGCCGCTAATCGAGCAACTTCGCTGCCCATGATGGAAACGGAGCTGATTTGCGGGCTGCTGATCGTGGTCCACTGGTTGTTATCGACGCCGACGACGGCCACTTCTTCCGGTACGCGCACGCCCAGTTCTTTGAAACGGTTTACGAGGCCGATTGCCACCATGTCGTTGACCGCGTACACGGCATCCGGCATATGGGCCAATCCGTGAAAATAGTCGGCGGCGCGTGTTCCGGTTTGCAACGAAAAGTCGTCGCCGAAATACACCAGTGAAGCGTCTACCCGATCCAGTGCCCGTTCATAGGCGAGGTAGCGGTCTTCGATGACGTCTTTTTGCGTGCCGGCATAAGCAATACGGCTGCGGCCGATCTGCTTGAGATGTTCCATGACGAGCTGGCCTTCCAGCATGGACAAACACACGACGTCCGCTTGAAGCGCGGAGTCCAACTGCTTACCGTAGTTGATCACCGAAATCGGCACGCCGGCTTTGTTGATCAGCTCGGGGAGCGTCTTGGGGTAGGCCAGCGGCATGATGATGAGTCCGTCCACGTGCAGCTTTTTGATATCGCGAACCACTTCCAGCTCGGCCCGCGCGTTGCCCGCCGTGTTGATCTGGACGACCCGGTAACCGTGCGCTTTCGCGGCTTGCTCGACGGCCCAGGCAATATCCGGAATGATCGCGTTGCGGATATCCGGCACGGCGAGCGCGATTTGGTTGGTTAGACGAACCTTTAGGCTCTGCGCGGATGTATTGGGGATGAAGCTGAGTTCTTCTATCGTTTGGAGGATGCGGGTCCGGGTCTTGGCGCTAATCCCTTCGCCGTTGTTAATCGCCCGGGAAACGGTTGCGATCCCGACTCCGGCATGCCGGGCCACATCCTCGATCGTTACTTTCTTCGATGTCACGCTGATCGCCTGCCTTATTTGGATTTTCGGAATCGTTTCCGAAAAGTTCTGAGAACTCTGCTATGTCTCTTTATTATATCATTCCATTCATAGGCAAGGCTGAAATTCAGGCATATTGGCTTTAAAAAGCTTATTTTTAAGGTTTTTGATGATGAAAAGTCTATAAAACGTAAGGATGTATCTGCTTGATTGGTTTGACAATGTGTCAAAGCTGTGACATATTTGATTTCGGAAACGTTTCCGGAATTATCGGAGCGTATAGCGTCAAGACAATCGAAGGAGATGACCGGCAATGAAAGCATTGAGATGGCATGGACCGAAAGATTTGCGATTGGAGACAATCGAGGAGCCGAAAGCGCTTCCCGGAAAAGTAAAGATCAAAGTCGAATGGTGCGGCATTTGCGGCAGCGATCTGCACGAATATACGGCAGGGCCCATCTTTATCCCGGCAAGCGACCCGCATCCGATCACGGGCGAAGTCGCTCCGGTCGTGATGGGGCATGAATTCTCCGGCCGCGTCGTGGAAACGGGCGAAGGCGTGACTCGGGTGCAAGCCGGAGATCGCGTCGTCGTCGAACCGATCTATGCTTGCGGTAAATGCGAAGCTTGTCGGAAAGGCAAATATAATCTGTGCGAAAAAATGGGCTTCCTCGGTCTCGCCGGAGGCGGTGGCGGATTCTCCGAATATGTAACGGCTGAAGATTATATGGTGCACAAGATTCCGGACAGCATTTCTTACGAGCAAGGCGCATTGGTTGAACCGTCTGCTGTTGCGCTGCATGCCGTGCGTCAAAGCAAACTGAAAGTCGGCGATAAAGCCGCAGTATTCGGCGCAGGTCCGATCGGCCTGCTGGTGATCGAAGCGCTCAAAGCATCCGGTGCTGCGGAAATCTATGCGGTCGAGTTATCCCCGGAACGTAAAGCCAAAGCTGCTGAACTTGGCGCGATCGTGCTCGATCCGAAAGAATTCGACGTTGTTGCCGAGCTGCATGCCCGTACGAACGGCGGCGTGGATGTCGCTTACGAAGTGACGGGGGTACCTCCAGTGCTGACGCAAGCTCTAGAATCGACAAATATCGGCGGCGAGCTAATGATCGTCAGCATCTTCGAGACCGAAGCTCCGATCATGCCGAACCGCATCGTGATGAAAGAACGCACCGTGAACGGCATCATCGGCTACCGCGACGTATTCCCGGCAGTCATCAGCCTGATGGATCAAGGCTACTTCCCGGCAGACAAGCTGGTCACAAAACGGATCGGGTTGGATGAAGTGCTGAGCGAAGGATTTGAGACGCTGTTGAAAGAGAAGAATCAGGTGAAGATTCTGGTTAAGGCAGAGTAAATGGTAGTGGGCGTCTATTCGTTTTAATAAGCCACCAGTGAAACGATTCTTACTTCGAGCAAAGGCCCCACCTTGTCTGGAAGTATAGAAGCAATAGCTGGCAAACTAATCCCGGAAACGTTAGAGACGTTTCCGGGATTTTTATTGTGAATGCAAATAGGGAATGAATGTGAGCTTACAAAAGTGCGAACCTGAAGCTCACATAAAATCCTCGGAAGGTTCGCACCCCTTATGACATAAGGGATTTGAGAGATTTTATTGTGTTTTTGTCTGCTTTTCGCTAGTCTAAATTTGAGGTTCGCACTTTTGCCCCCTTAAAGCCTCGCTGGGAAAGGGCTGAAAGTGGGTACAGTCGCTCCCCACGCGGGAGCGTGGATTGAAACGGATCACTAACATGACGATAATACGTTGCTTTAGGTCGCTCCCCACGCGGGAGCATGGATTGAAACAAATGGAGAGCTTGTGTCGATCAAAGGTAGATACGGTCGCTCCCCACGCGGGAGCGTGGATTGAAACGCCAGCATGAATTCGTGTTCGGGATGCTGGTACATCGTCGCTCCCAATGCGGGAGTGTGGATTGAAACCATTAAAGGATAAAGCTTATTTGTCTTGCTTGGGTCACTCCCTATGCAAGAGCGTAGATCGAAACCAGTCCTTAAATTTGAATTCTTTACATCCCCAAACCACGGCATCTTCCCGTGGTTTCAACGTGTCTATTAAAGTCTAACGTAGCTAGAAGCGAGGAGACGGAGAGAGAAATTCAGTGAAGGAGCGATAGCGATCGCCTTTGAAATCGAGAAAAAACCAATATAAGTTTCAATCCATTTTCTCGATTTCAACACGCGACCGGAACGAATTTCTCTCGCAGTCTTCTCGCTTCCCACGTACACAGGACTTTCAAAGACAGCCCAGAACCACGGTATCTGACCGTGGTCAGAATGTCGAGAAACCCAGCTCTCCTCATAGAGAGTTGGGTTTCTTTTGCGTCTCGTGACTCTTTTTTCCTCGGCCGGCAGGCCAAGCAGGCCGGTTAGGCCTGTTTGGCCTGCCGGTCCAGGTGGTTCGCCACCTTCTTCATGTTCTGCACGGCGGCGGTCAGGAGTGCCTGCTCCGTCACATTCGCAAGTCCGCGCAACCTGAAATAACGAAACCCATGCAGCTCTTTCGCATCTGCAAAGCTTCGTTCAATCGTCTCTTTTCGTTTGCGGTACAGCTGCTTGCCCGAGCGGCTCAGCCGGTTTTCCCGCATCTTTTCCTTACTGTCTTCCCAGACGTGCCGGGTCACCACTTTTCGTCGGTTCGCCGAGCGTGTACAGCTCTGGAGCCATGGACAGTCTTGGCAGAGCTTGGGGTCGGAGGCATATTGGCGGTACCCTTGTCGGTCGGTGGTTCGGTACGGTAACTCTTGCCCATTTGGACAGGTGTAGTGGTCCTCCTCGGCATTGTAGCGGAATTTGGCTTTCGGAAAGAGACCTTTCACAGACTGGAATCTTCGGTGGGCAATCACGCCATAAATCTGTCGTTCTTCAAGTCCTCGGCAAATCGGATTCGTCAAATAACCGGCATCCAGCGCCACGGCTTCCACTTGAAACGAGAATCGCTCACGCTGCCGGTCCAGGCGCGTCAAATACGGTACGGAATCATGCACATTTCCAGCCGTCACATGCACATCGGTAATCACATTGTACTTCCCATCAACCGTGCGGTGGTCCAGGTAGAAAAAGCCTTCTGGCTTTCCATCACGCACCATGTAGCCACTGTCCGGATCGGTCGTGCTCACTTTCACTTCTTTGGTTTCTTCCACCTCCTCTCGTGGTTTTAGCGCTTTTTTCCATGCGCCTTTCGGTCGGCTTCGACAGCAGTGTTCAGCTCGTCCAGGTAGTCTTTTGTGTTTTGCAGCACTTCTTGCTTCGTGTACTTGTGTTTGTTGGCGCTCGCTTTGACGTGGGTCGAATCCGAGAACAAAACACGTCCACCTACCATCTTGTGCGACATGGCCTGCAGCACAATCTCATCGAAAATGTCCTGGAAAATTGTCGTCTCCTTAAAGCGTGTTCGGCGATTCCAGCTAATCGTGGAAGAGTCCGGCACTTTGTCAGTTAAGCCAAGCCCGAGAAACCAACGGTAAGCCAGATTCGTTTGGACTTCGCGTTCCAGCTGGCGTTCGGAACGAATGCCATAAAAATAACCCAGGAAAATCATCTTGAAGAGAACCGTCGGGTCAATGGCCGGACGACCGTTGTTTTCGCAATAAAGAGGACGGACCTTTGCATCGATGAAAGAGAAATCGATATACCGATCAATCTTGCGCAGCATATGGTTTTCGGGCACAAGATCTTCAATCGAAACGAGTTCGTAGGCTTGTTGTTTTTCTCGATTTGGACGCAACATGAGAACACCATCCGTTCGTTAAAAGGTACTTCTATTATACAACATTAACGCGGTGTCGTCATAAACAGAATAGACATAAAGAAAGGCTATCGAGAGTTTCTCGACAGCCTGACCACGGTATCTGACCGTGGTTTTTTCCTTTTCTAAATCAAATTAAACCCAGGAATTAATTGACATCTACAACTCAAATGTATATATTGTCTATATACAAAGAGAACATCAGACCTACACACCTCAAGACACAAAGGAGGTCCGCCATGAACATTTTGATCTCCAATTCGTCCGGTGAACCGATTTATGCACAGATTGTGGCTCAGATCCGGCAATTGATTCTGAACGGGGAGTTGGAGCCAGGGGCATCTTTACCTTCGATCCGGCAGTTGGCGAAAGATTTGCAAATCAGCGTCATCACGACGAAGCGCGCTTATGAAGAACTGGAGCGCGAAGGGTTGACCGAATCAATGGTGGGACGCGGTTCATTCGTTGCCGGCGTGAATCGGGAGTTTCTGCGGGAACGAAGGTTGAAGGCATTGGAGCAGATGTTATACGAAGCCATGATCGAGGCGCGAGCTTTAGGATTGAGCCAACAAGAATTGACCGAATATCTAACCACGTTATACGAGGAGGAGAATAGAAAATGAATGCAGCGACGCTTGAAGGCGTATCAAAGCGGTATGATTCATTTAAGATTGAAGACATAAGTTTTCCTATTCGAAAGGGATATGTGACCGGATTGATCGGACCCAACGGCGCGGGCAAAAGCACATTAATCCGCATGATCATGCAGATGGTGAAGCCCGATGCGGGCCATGTTGAGCTGTTTGGCAGCAAGTTGGAGAACGAAGCAACCGGAATGCGGGAGCGTATCGGCTATGTCTCGGACGAGAATGTCTTTTACGATCATTTGACTTTAAAAAGAATGACTAACATTCTCGCTCCGTTCTATCGGAACTGGGAAACGGACACTTTTCGCGATTATCTGGAGCGGTTCGAACTGCCGGAGAACAAGAAGATCAAAGACCTATCCAAAGGGATGAAAATGAAATTCTCGCTCGCGGTAGCTTTGTCGCATTCCGCCGAGCTGCTGATCATGGACGAACCCACGGCTGGACTGGACCCGGTCTTTCGCCGCGAGTTGCTCGACCTGCTGGCGGATCAGCTGCAAGATGACCAACGTTCCATTCTGTTCTCCAGTCACATCACCAGCGATCTGGATCGTATCGCCGACTATATTGTGTTTGTGAATAAAGGCAAGCTGATCTTCAACGAAACGAAGGATGAAGTGCTGGAACGTCATGTGTTGGTCAAGGGAGGAAATGAACTGCTTGATCCCGATATCCGACCGCTATTTGCAGGATTGCGCGAGACGGGAGTCGGTTTCGAAGGGTTGATGACCGATCGCGTCGAAGCAGAGCGAATTTTTGGCAGCGTGGCCTTGATCGAACAGCCGACGCTTGAAGAGGTTGTGTATTTCACGGTAAAAGGCAAAGGAGGGCTTGTCCATGCATAGCGTCGCGTATCTGATTCGTAAGGACATCCTGCTTGTTTATCGATATGTGCTGATTGTCATCCCGTTTCTTCTCTATATGGCCTGGGCGGAAACAGGAACGCTGCTCGTATACGTGACATTTCCTGCTGTGGTGATGCTGGTTACTTCCTGTACGTTGGATATGCAAAATAACAGCCAGCGCTTCACCGCAAGCCTGCCGGTAAGCCGAGCCCAGATTGTCTGGTCGAAATACTTCAGCATTCTGGCGTTTACGCTGGTCGGGCTCGCTTTTGCCGCTGTGCTTCAACTTCTGTCCATGATGTTGAATGTGGAAACTGTGGCATTCGGGCTTCCCGAGGTAGGCATGGTGCTGATGCTCAATCTGCTGGTGACCTCGATTTTTCTTCCTCTTTATTTCTGGCTCGGTCCGAAAGGCATGCAGATTGTGCGAACAGTTTTTATTATGTTGATCGCGATCGGAAGCGCAGTCGTCGGTACGATGTTGAAAGATTACGACATCATGCAACACGGGATATTCGGCGGAGCCGGCAGCGCGGGATTGCAACTCTCGCTCGCCGTAATTTCCATTCTGATCCTGCTATTCCTGTCCGTTTTGCTATCGCTCAAGCTATACGCCAGGCAAGATATTTGATCCAAAGCGCACCAAGCTCGAAATTTGTAAAACTGCGGGGTAACCTCTATACTTAAAGTGACCGATATTCATGATATAACGAATATTTGACGGGCGGCCGGATGCCGAATTTGGTGCCCCCTGCAGAGAGGAACGGAAACAAATTTCATGGAAAACAATGCTTTGGATTTGACGAGTAAAAGAGTTCCGATGGAGCAGTTGAAGTCGTTCCGCGACGAAGTGACCCGCTTTATGATGACGTACAAGTTCGCGCTCGACGAGATGGAGACGAAGATCGACATCCTGAAGCAGGAATTTCAGACCTTGCATGACTACAGTCCGATCGAGCATACCAAGTCGCGCCTCAAGTCGCCGGAGAGCATCGTGAACAAGCTGATTCGCAAGCAGCACGATATTTCCCTGACTTCGATCAAAGAGCACATCCGCGATATCGCGGGCTTGCGCATTACCTGCTCGTTCATTTCGGATATCTATAAGGTCAGCGAGATGCTTCAGCAGCAGAACGACCTTAAAGTATTGGACATCAAGGATTACATTGCCCATCCGAAAAGCAACGGTTACCGCAGTTTGCATCTGTTGATCGAAGTGCCGGTGTTCTTGTCCGACCGTACGGAGCATGTCTGCGTGGAGCTTCAGATTCGCACCATCGCGATGGATTTCTGGGCCAGCCTGGAACATAAAATCTTCTACAAATACAATCAGGACGTGCCTAGCGAACTGCTGTCCGAGCTGAAAACGGCTGCGGATTCCGCCAGCTCGCTCGATCTGCAAATGGAACGGTTGCAGCATGAAGTACAGGCGATCAAGGACGCGCATGACGCGGAAGAACGCGAAATGTTGAAGACGATTCATATCAACGGCCAGCAATTCCGGATTCCGGGAACGCTGCTCGATATTTTGGGACAAAACTGATTTTTTGAAAAAGACCAGGGTGGAAAAATTCCATTCGGTCTTTTTTACTATATTTATAGGTAAATATTGCTTAGAAAATGCTTATGAAACCATTGATTTTAGCGCTCAAGGCCCGTAATATATTGTATACTTAGTAATTGTGTGCGCGAGAACCGCGAACGATTTGAACGGAAAACATTGCTGGGATGGGGGAGGAGTCACCTTGCCGGGACAACATATGTATAGAAAAGGCACACAGTTCAAACAGCCGGATTGGGGGCTGCTTGACCGAGAGGGCGAATCGGGAGGTTGCACGGCTGAAGAATTCTCGCGCTTGCTTGACTTATTGGAAGTTCAGCCTTACCGCGAGATCAATTCGGCGATTGCGCCGGTTCAGCAAGCGCTTTCCGTTGCCGCCAGATTGAACCGCGAGGATCTGACCCAGCGAACCCGCCTTATCCATGCCGACGTTTTGGGACGCCAGGCTAAAATCGCCGATAGCGGACGCCTGATTCGCGAAATCAACGCCTGGGCGATCGAGAACGATCACGAACATATTTTGGCGCGGAGCCATCGTCTGTTGGCCGGTTTTTTTCGGCGGTTGGGCGATAACGACAGCTCGCTAGAGCATGCATTTCGCGGGCTGAAGCATCTTCCTAGCGGCGTCGCGCCGGCTACGCGTGCGGACCACTTGATGATGCTGGCGCTCGCGCTCGACGAATCCGGGGCTTACGACGACGCGAAGCAGCGTTTCGACGAGGTGCTCGAGATCGCGAATGCAACCCAAGACGTACAATTTGCTTTGTATGCGCTCAACAATATGGCGTTCACGTATTACGATCTGGGCGATCTGGAAAAGGCGGAAGAGCTGATCGTGAAAATTCGTGATCTATCCGCCGTCCATGGATTCCCGCTTAACGCGATGCAGCTGGATACGATCGCGAAGGGAGAGATGCTGCTCGGTCGGCCGGAAGAAGCGGAGCGTACCTTGCTGCCGGTCATTACCGATCCGTCCGAGCGTCGTTTGAGCGAGCTTGCTTCACTGCCTGAATGCATGCTGACGATTGCTCAGGCTCAATTGCTTCAGGATAAATTGGAAGAGTCCCAGGCGATGCTGGATGAAGCCAAGCATCTATGCGACGATCACGGTCTGGCGGCTTTGAGTGTTCGGGTTCGCTTGCGTCAAGCGGAGTTGTACGCGGCGGCGGGGCTTTATAAGGAAGCGTACGAGGAACATCGCTTGTTCCACGACGAATCCGAGGCGCTGCGTTCCGCGGAGCGCGAAGCTAAGGCCCATATTTTCCAAGCGGTATTCGAAGCCGAAGAAGCACGCAAGAGCAGCGAGCATTTCCGCGAAATGGCACTGCGCGATCCGCTTACGGGACTGCGTAATCGGCGCTTCATCGACGAGCATATCGACACCTTGCTGAAGGAAGCGAAGGAAACGGGCGAAGCTCTCACTATCGCGATTATCGACTTGGATCATTTTAAACGCGTTAACGATACGTTATCGCACGTCGTCGGCGATACGGTGCTGATCAACGTCGCCAAAATTTTGTCGGTGGCGGCGGCCGAACCGGCTGCGGTAGCGCGGATGGGCGGCGAAGAATTCGTGGCGTTGTTCCCGCGCGCGGACGAAAAACAAGGCCGCGAATTAGCCAATCGGTTATGCCGGGCGATTCGCGGTGCGGACTGGAGTCCGATTACGGGCAGTCTGCCTGTAACCGCAAGCATCGGCGTGCATACCGTATACGGCGGTTCGATCGGACGGACCGAGCTGCTGGCGATCGCGGATCGGCGTTTGTATATGGCGAAGCATGCAGGCAAAAACTGCGTGGTATCCGAGGGATAGTCATTCAGTGAAAATCGAATTCGATTGCGCAGCCGTTAGCGGATAGAAGATCCGCTGCGGCTGTTTGCCGTGCTTGGGCGTGTCTTCAAACCTCGACGGAAGCAGATTTTGCCGAATTTTCGTGCTGAATAAGGAACTTTTCTGAAGGCGTGCCGGGGCACGTCAAGGGAAAGTGACGCAAGGCAGCGCGAAAAGGCGGTAAAAGATGCACGTTGGCAGGTTTGAAGACACGCCCTAGGGGAGGACATTTCGCTGCTGCATGGAAGGTGGCAGGAACGGTACGTTTTTCACAGGAGTCCGTTGACCGGGTAGCGAATTAGGTTTTGGATATTTTCGGGAGATCGTGTTTAATGGAGAAGAACAGCAAGCGGACAGGAGGATGTCAGATGAGTAAAAAAGTACTGGTCGTGGATGATGAGCCGGGGATTCGCAGCGCGATCGCGTATGCGCTCAAGCGCGAAGGCTACGACATCGAAACGGCGGCGGACGGCGTGGAAGCGTTGGAGAAGGTAGAGTCGTTCGGCCCTTCGGTGTTGGTGCTCGATGTAATGATGCCACGCATGGACGGGTATGAGGTATGCCGTCGCCTGGAGAATCGCAGCGGGATCGGGATTATTTTGCTGACCGTCAAAAACGATATGGTCGATAAAATCGTCGGGCTGGAGCTTGGCGCGGACGATTATATGACGAAGCCGTTCGAAATTCGCGAGGTGCTGGCACGGGTGAAAGCGCTCATGCGCCGGGTGGAGAAACAGACGCCGGCCGTCGAAACGCATGACATTCCGGCAGAAGAGTTCGACGCGGACGATCGGGTGGAGCTGGGGCCGCTGCGTATCCGGATCTCGCACCGTTCGGCCGAGCTGGACGGGGAAGAGTTGGAGTTGACGCCGAAAGAGTTCGATCTGCTCACCTTGCTGGTGTCGCGTCCTTCGCGGGTGTTTACCCGGGATGATCTGCTCGACCGCGTGTGGAGCATGGATTATGCAGGTGGGACGCGAACAGTGGATATTCATGTGCAGCGGCTGCGGAAAAAACTGGGCGAAGCTCATCAAGGGATGCTGCAAACGGTATACGGCGTCGGGTATAAGGCGACCGCGCCGTCATGAGGGTCAGCATCAAGCTGAAATTTACGCTTTTTCTGGCGCTACTGCTTAGTTTGACCGTGGGCGTGTTGAGCGTGCTGATTTTGCAGGGAACGGAACGCAGTCAGACGCAGCAGATCGAAGACACGATGGCCCGGCAGACGCAATTGGCCAATCTTCGGGTGCGGCAGGAGTATTATACGCAGGAACCGAGACTGGATCCGCCGGAGTTTTTGCAGCAGGAAGGGGTACGGTTGTCGGACGAGTTGTCGGATCTGATCGGCATGCCGGTGACGCTGTACGATACCGAAGGGAAGCGGATCGGGACTTCGCTACCGGGCGAGATTCCGCCGCTCGAAGGCGATCCGTCCGGCGCTTCATCGTTCCGTTACGCGATGGCCGGACAGGTGGCGTATTGGAAACAAGGGAGTTCGCTTGAATATTTCGCGCCGCTGGAAGGTCCGGAAGGGCAAGTCGGGGTGATTCGGTTCCGGTATTCGATTGCGAGTTATCAGGCGGCTTATGCGGATATTCGGGGGCTTTTTGTCAGCATAGGGCTTGGCGTGGTCGGGTTGAGTTTTGTGTTGGGCTATTTGTTCTTCAATCGGTTTGCGGCGGGGATTATTCGTTTGAAAAGAACGGCGGATGCGATTCGGCGCGGCGAGTTTGTGCGCAGCGCACCGTTCAAACGCCGCCGGGATGAGCTGGGGCAGTTGGGCGAAGGATTGTACGAGATGAGCGGAGCGATCGAGCGCAATATCGACGCGATGCGTGAGGAGCAGCATAAACTCAAGCTTGCGGTCGAGAAGCTTCAGGCGCTGGAAAAGCAGCAGAAAGAGTATATTGGCAGCATCAGCCACGAGTTCAAAACGCCGCTGACTTCGATCAAAGCGTACGTCGAGCTGCTGGAAATGTACGGGGACGACCCGAATTTGCTGGAGGAAGCGCGGAGCAATATCGGCAAAGAAGCGGAGCGGCTGTACGAGATGGTCGAGAAGGTGCTGCGTCTGGCCGAGCTGGAGAAGTACGATTTCGAGATTCAGGCGGGGGAAATGGATGCGGAGGAAGCGCTGCGGGACGTGGTCGGACGGATGCGCGGGAAGGCAGAGCGGTTCGATCTGACGCTGCGAGTGGAGTCGCGGGCGGAGTCTGTGGGCAGCAGCGATGTCGTTAACGGAACCGATACAGCCCTTTTTGAAGATGAGGAAAAAGCGGATGAGGAACCTGGAACGGAAATTTCTGCGGCAGCGGCGTTCAAATTAGATCCGGCGCCTCGTTTTCCGATCTGGTTCGACCGGGAGAGTTTTATGCATATTTTCGTGAATTTGCTGGATAATGCGATTAAGTATAACGTGCCGGACGGCACCGTTCTCGTGGAATTGCAGAAGCGATCGGCGCGGGAGGTTGAAGAGAAACGTCGGCAGCGAAGTTCGGATGTGGGGATTGTCGAGGATTCGGATGCGGGAGTGGAGACTGCGGCGGGAAATCGGCTGGTCGTTCGGATCTGCAACACGGGACCCGCGATTCCGGAAGAGCTGCGGGAGCGGATCTTCGAGCCGTTTTTCACCGTTAACCGGGATCGCGCGCGGCAGTCCGGAGGAAGCGGGCTGGGACTGGCGCTCGTGAAAAGGTTGACGGAGGCACAGGGGGGCACGATTGAGCTGCTGTCTTCGGATGAGCGGGGGACGGTGTTCGAGCTGACTTTTTCGTTGATGAACGACGTTTAGGGTGAGAGTGAAGAGTCATAGAGAAGTCGCGGGGAACCGCGGCTTTTTCTTTTTTTATCAGAGTAAGAAGTTGAGCATGCTATTGCAACGCGCTATTTACGTGTTGGAAACATTTTCGAAGCATTTGTTCGGTACACTGATTGCAATCACACAGATTCGACGAGGGGAAGGAATTCATATGAAGTCAATATATAGAGGAAAGTCTGGCGTCAGACCAGGGCGGGGCGTATCTCGCGTCAAAGGGATTGCGGCCGCGGTTGCTGTATTGGCATTGCTCGCGGGGTGTGCTTCACCATCGTCCCCATCCGGGGAAACGGTCGTCGTACCTGATTCATCCAGCAGCCAAACCGATCATTCGACTCAAGCGGCTGCGCCGAGCATTACGGTTAAAGACAATACGAATGCTTCGGTTTACGCCGATCTGAAGCTTGAAGATATCCAGCAGATCGACGGCGTGCGCGGGCAGGATTGGCTCAGCGAGGATGAAGTCGTGGTGAATCGTCAAAACGATGCGGGCGAGCCGACCGAGTTCAGCGACGGAGAGATTTTGCCGCAGGGGCTTTATGTGCATGCGCTTGCCGGAGGGAAAGAGAAGACGATCATCGCGGACAATACCAACTGGGGAGGAGCCAAGCTGTCGCCGGACAAAAAGCATCTTTTTTACCAAGAGATCTTCGAAATGACCGGGGTGGGTTACATCATGGATCTGGAAACGGGAGAGTCGGTACAGATCGCGGACGGGCGCGAGATTCTGATCGACGGGGCTTGGTTGGATAATAATCATTTCGTTTACGGAAATATTGAAGGGCAGTTGTTCCAAACGGACTTGACGGGAAAAAGCGAGCAGCTGCTGGATCTGGCCGATGCCGGGCAGCGCGCGAGCGGAATTCAGACTGTGGGCGATATTGTGTATTATACCGGGTTGAACGAGCAGGAATTGTTCGCTTATCATACGTCGACGAAAGAATTGGAACGGTTCGGCAGCGGTATTCTGTGGGCGATCCCGGCACCGGACGGCAGTCAGCTCGCGCTGGTGAAGCGCACGGGCGAGACGGAAATGACGATGATGCTGACGGACTTGGCGGGAAATGAGAAGAAAACGCTGGCGACCGGAACGCAGGTGTTTGGAACAAGCTGGTCGCCGGACGGGAAACGGCTGGCGTATACCGTGACCTCAGCGGACGACGGGAGCAAGGACGGGTTTTATATTTCAGACGTGAATACGGGCGAGGCGTTTATGATTTCGTCGGACCTGGCGGATGCGGGAGATGCGATGAAATGGAGCCCGTCGGGGACGAAGATCATGGTGAATAAAGTGGATCGGAAGAACGGTGAGATGCTGGCGCAGTCGTCAATTATTACGGTGTCGTGGTGAGACGGGAGCGTTGAAAGTTTGGGAGAAGTAGAGGATGGACGATATGGGATAGAGGTGGAAAGCCTGCGCGATCGCGCGGGCTTTTTGCTTTGCGGTGCGGGAATGCAGGCGAGAGGAGAACGGTGAAAAAATGGTGTTCATGCTTGGTAGGTAGGGTTATACTGTAAGTGAAGGTGAAAGATGGGGGATGTTCGTGAATACCACGATCAAAGCGTGTATTCGGAAGTTCGTGAATATCGCAAATAGGAAGTATAAGCGAAGTTCGTGAATAAGACGTTATACGAAATTACGAAGAGCTGATTAAGAGCATTTGAATGATGATCTTTCCTAGAACGACGAGCCCTTTGATCGGCTCGAAGAAGACGAATTGGAAAAGTAAAATGGGGAATCAAAAACAGATAAGAAATAGGTAAAAGCAAAAAGCAAATTTGAATGAGAAGAACGATTGGAAGAAGAAGCGGAATCAAAGAGGTAAACGTCTCGGAGGAAAGCATTTAAAACCCAGTGAAATCCAAAACGTAAACAGTGGGAAATGACATTTCAAGAACAGAAAACATTGAATAAAGCGGAGTCAGACATTAGATATAAGAATAATTTTGGGAGACCAATTCAAAGAAGAACGTAACTCCGCATAACATAATATTCACGCTGCGGGCATACGCCCTTGGCCCGGCATTCGCCGGACACTCGACATACGTCGAGTCGTGAATACAGGAACGTTAGACGAAATATCAAAATCAAAAGGTTCAAGGGAGAACTTATATGAATTTTGAAGAAGCTGAACCTACATTATTTGAAATTATAGAATTACTTAAAGAAGGTCTTGTTTCTTATGCAACTGGAAACACAGCCGGTATTGATAATGAGGAATATAAAAGATTAAGAAAGATTCTATTAAGCACTGAACAGCTAAGTGATAAACTTCCCGATTTTCTCAAGCAATATAGATCACTAGACGAATTTTGGGCATATATCAAAGATATTTCAGCTTCGTATGCTGGACGAAGACAATATTTAGGTGAAGTATTTAACCCCTTGTTAGATGAATTAGAAACAGATAGTGCTGCGATGACAAATGATTACTCAGAACTTGAAGTAATTGGATCAGGTGGTTTTGGAGAAGTAAAGAGAATGCGGCACAATTTATTAAGAATGGATTTTGCTTTTAAATTTTTCTCACCAATTTTTTCGAACGGAGATGAACGGAATTTAGAAAGATTTTTTCGAGAAGCACAGATTCTATTTAGACTAAATCATCAGAATATTATCAAAGTATATGACGTCGGTTTGTTAGGTAGTAAACCATTTATTAGAATGGAATTATTTGAAGGAGTAAGTTTAAACCAAGTGCTTAAGGACCACGGTAAATTTCCAGTTAACAAATCTATTGATCTGATGAACGAATTAGCTGATGCATTGAGATATGCACACGAAGTTGGGATTGTTCATAGGGATATTCGACCAAGCAATATAATGGTTGCAAGACCTGGGAAAGTGAGAGTGATTGATTTTGGGCTTGGTATATATCTTGAGAATGAATTAACTTCAAGGCTTACCAAAACAGGACACAATATCGCTGGAGGTCATTTCACTGCACCTGAATTAATAAGTAATCCAAAATTGATAGATCCAAGGACTGATATATATTCTCTAGGAGCAGTCTGGTATAACATTCTTACTGGAAGCATTCCAGTTGGAAGAAGGATGAAAGAAACACTTTTATCAATTGAAGGGATGAATGAAGATATTGCTGAAGTAATACTTAAGTGCCTTGAGGATCCAGAGGAAAGATTTCAGTCAATGAATGATCTAGCATTAGCTATTGTAGAATTAAACAGTGATTTATTTTAATCGAAATTCAAGAAAGAATGATACTGCGTCTAACATAATATTCACGCTGCGGGCATACGCCCTGGGTCCGGCATTCGCCAGACACCCGACATACGTCGGGTCGTGAATACAGGAACGTTATAAGAAATCCCTCAAAAACTTATAAACGGCTATAACCACTAAATTCAACTGAAAGAGAGCGGATGAGAATGGCTTACGAAATACATATTGAAAGAAAAGATGAAGAAAATTCGATCACGATGGAAGAATGGGAAAATTATATCGAGAACGACAACGAATTAGAGGCGACCGATCATATTGAAATTGAACTTCCAAATGGAATGACGATAGGAATGTCAGGAGAAGGAATGGCTGTTTGGAAGAAAACGATCGAAGACGAAGAAATTGCAGTGACATTCACCTTTAGAGAAGGTGAAGTATCAGCCCGTTATTTAAATGACAATCAAATTGAAAAAATGAAAGATATTGCGACTAAGCTTCAGGCCATCGTAGTAGGGGATGAAGGCGAGGAATATTAAATTTAAAGGGAGTATAAAATGCGGGAAATGAGCGGATCATAACTGAATAGGAATGTTAATCAAAGAAGAGAGGGACATCTTATAACATAATATTCACGCTGCGGACATTCGTCCTGGGTCTAGCATTCGCTAGACACCCGACATGCGTCGAGTCGTGAATACAGAAACGTTATACGAACATGAACTCCGACGGAAGAACAAGGATAGAGGAAGATCGAAGAGAACGGGAAGTGGATTCACGCGAATCTTGGATTGGAAGTTTAGAAGCGTCGAAGAAGGAACGTTTCCATACGGAAACTGATCCATGAATAAGAAATGCGGATTGACTGAAAGGGAAGGTGCGCTTCCATACGGAAGCAGACTAGATGTGAGTTTGCGGGAGAAAGCTTCGAAGCCCGTCGATTTCACGACCTATAACAAAATATTCACGCGGCGAGCCATGCGGCTCTGGGTCTGGCAGTCGCCAGACACTCGACAGTCGTCGAGTCGTGAATAAGGGAACGTTATATGAAAGAGATGTACACCCTAAATAAAAAGTGGTGAATCTATGGATCTAAACATCGAACAAAATTTCATTAAATTATTTTGCATACCTAGAAAGAGAGAACGATTACATTTTGAATTAAGTTCAACCCGTAAAAGAAGAGCCGCATTAGGTCGGTTTTCACACCAATTTAAAAACATACTTATTGAGAAATACATGATTGAATTACCCAAACCAAATTCAGATGCAGAAGAAATTTTTAAATTAATGAAGAGTTATGGAGCTAACGAAGAGGGCTATTGCCTATCCTTTAATCCGGAAATTGACGGAAAGACATTACCTCTATTGGAAGGGCTTCAAAAAGCAGTCGGATGTGGACTTCCGTCCATCATTCTTTGTGGTGAAAAACTTTGTTATTTTGAATCGGAACAAGAAGTAGGGCCACCAAAGAGATTTGTATTGAAGCGAGAATAAACATTTGAATGTGAATCAAGGAAGGCATCTCCATCATATAACATAATATTCACGCTGCAGGCATACGCCCTGGGTCCGGCATTTGCCGGACACTCGACATACGTCGAGTCGTGAATACAGGAACGTTAGGCGAAATCATTGTGAGGAGGAACAATCAAGGAATGAATATTAGAGGAATCATTCTTGAAGGTTACTCGAATTCAGGAAAAACATCATTGCTTAGAGCCATAAAACAATATCAAGCCCAAGATGAAACTTCAGAATCAAGTGTGGTTATACTTGGAGAACATTACTCTCAAATATTGAATAACGTCCATGGAAAGTTAGTCCAATTATCTCAAGAACAACATATCGATTTGTTGAGAAACCGAGTGGATATGATCAAACAATTAAATGATTGGGCGAATTTTTTAGGTCCAGGTAGAAGAAAATCTAGAGGCCTCTTTTTTGTGTTAGAAAGATTTCATTTAAATCATCGAGTTGCATTCTCTGAATCGAATCCTATTGAAATTACAGAACTAGAAAAGCAATTATATGAACTTGGAGCTAAATGCATGTTGCTTACGATTTCAAATGATAAAGCAGAAGAACGAATAAAGAGTAGAAATTCAGAGGACTGGCTCAATAAATCGAAGGAGTCCATTGAACAGGCGTGTAAAGATTTAATTGAAACTCAAAACATTCTTAGAATACAAGCAGCAAAGTCAGTAGTACCCACTACGGAAATGAATACAGATCATAAGAATTGGGATGAGTATGCAAGATTAATCATGGAGGACCATGACTTCGCCTAACATAATATTCAAGCTGCGGGCATACGCCCTTGGCCCGGCATTCGCCGGACACTCGACATGCGTCGAGTCGTGAATACAGGAACGTTATAAGAAATTGCAGGTAAACTAAGTTTAAAACCTAGGGGTGATTTGAACTGATTCATTATAAGCTAAAAAACTGGAGAGATATTATACCTTGGGGAGATGATAATCATCGCGTTTTGCATTGGTTTGGTTTAACTGACTCCTATTACTGGTTTGATTTTAAAGGAATCGAGTTTCCGAAATATAGTAAAGCAATCATAAATAAATGGAATCAAACGAACGACTTGAGGTTTATTGACTATCAGTTTAAGAGAATATTTGAAGATCTTTTTGAAGTGATAAGGCATGTGGAAAATCCAGTGCCGGATAAAATTTTTCAGGAAATGAGCTCGCTAGAAAAGTTAGAAGACTACTTACAATCCTTACAAGAATGGATTGAATTATCGTGGGATGAGAGTGATAAACAATTTGATGAAGTTTATGAAGTGGCTCGAGAATGGTTGTACGGCAGGAAGTTGGATTTTGGATATTTAATAGGTGCGCCCGACTGTTTTATGATTAGAAATAAAAATCAGTTATATATTTATTGGATTACAGAGTATAAAGATGAACAAGGCACTCCATTTTGGGAACAGCCTAAAGGAGTGTTCTCTTGCGATTACCATGAATTCATGAGTGACCTAATAGAAAGTTTCAAAGCATTTGGTTTAGATATGCGAGAGCAAATTTCAGATTTATTCAAAAATAAACCCGAAAATTTAAATATAGATTGTGAACAGATTATTGCTAGTCAAATTCAATATGAAGAACTGATCATAGAACTCGAAAATAAACGACTATTCTATGCGGATGTCCCAGACTGGAATAACGTTCTAAAACAAATGAATGAAATTTCAAGAAATAGAGTTGAATGATTATTCGAGAAGACTGCAACATCTTATAACATAATATTCACGCTGCGGACATTCGTCCTTGGTCTGGCATACGCCAGACACTCAACATGCGTCGAGTCGTGAATACGGGAACGTTATGTGAAAAATGACGAAGGAAAGAGGAGGTAGCAGAATGGAATGGCTAAACGATTTCATGAGTTCTTACTTTCAAGGCAATAGAGAAGAAGCATACAAAATAAAAAAAGAAAATATCCCAAGCAGGCTTTTCAAATTTCAGCCAATTGAAGATGTGAGAATAAATAGCCTTTTACAAAATGAAATTTGGTTTTCAGTTCCAAAAGAATTGAACGATCCATATGATTGTATGGGAACTTATTGGGAAGAGGAAGAAATAGAAGAGATTTTAAGAAAAACTATTTCTTCTGAGAATCTAAAACAACGTTCTACAAATGAAATTATAAATGAAGCTCTTGATTCTTTACGGGATCACACTAAAATTAGCTGTTTTTCGGAAGAACTTTATAATATGCCAATGTGGGCACATTATGCGAATAATCATCAAGGAATTTGTGTTGAATACAACTTTACTTCCTTGAATGCTGGAGTTGATTTCTCCAAAAGTTTATTTCCTGTTGGTTATGAAAAAAATAGATATAATATCACAGACTTATTAAAAAGAAGTTTTGAAAACTCTAATGACCCTAAAATTCGCTTGTTATATTTTGTGATGCAACTTAAACACGAAAGCTGGAAATATGAGAAGGAATGGAGAATCATATTACACACAGAGAATATGAAAAGTGGACTAGTAAGTTCCCCCATTCAACCTACGGCTATATATTTTGGACTAAATTGTAGAGAGTTTGAAAAAGTTGCAAAAAAGATTAAAGATAAATTTGACTGTCCAATATATAAAATGAGTCTAAATAATTCAAAGTTCTATCATTTAGATATATTAAACCTTTAAAGTTAATGCTTCGAAGAAGTCATTCATCACATAACATAATATTCACGCTGCGAGCATTCGCTCTTGGTCCGGCATTCGCCGGCCACTCGACATGCGTCGAGTCGTGAATACGGGAACGTTATGTGAAATACCCAAAGTCAAAAACGTAATTAAAGGATGTAAAATGGATGACTGATGACGATTTTGATTACTATACCGATCAAGATTTTGAATGGACTGGAGTTTTGAACCTATACAGCGGTTCAGAATTTTCAAATCAGAAAGGCACCATTTTTAGAATAGGACTATTACTTGCAGAAGACCTTGAAAAATCAGAATTGTCTATTTTGAAATCACTTGGGCAGTCATGGACATGGGGAGAAGATCGTCGAATAAAAGCTTTTGAACTGCTGGATTTTCAATACATCAATAAAAAGCTTGTTTTTGATTTTAGAACGATTAGAAAGAGTCAAAGATATGATGAGATTAAATACTTCTTATTCGATTTAGGTGCAGGGATCGAAAGTGGAGGAAACAAGATTGAGGAAATTCAGGTAAGACAGTTGAAGTGATTGTTTTAAAGCCGGGTACATCACATAACATCATATTCAAGCTGCGGACATTCGTCCTGGGTCTGGCATTCGCCAGACACTCGACATATGTCGAGTCGTGAATACAGGAACGTTAAGTGAAATGAATGAAAAACAAATTGAATATTATAATCTTCTGGTGATAAGATCGTGAAAAGGGAGGATTTAAATGAGAAAAATAACAGTTACAACACAATTCATTCAAGAGCTATCATTTCTATTGGATAAAGGTGTTAGTTTCTCAATTGCAGAAGTTCATAAACACATTGAGAACAAGGATGTTATAGATTGGTTAGAATCTGAGTTCCCATTTGGTACAGAGAATGGACTTGATTTTAGTTTATTTGAACAAAGACATAGAGATTATTTGCACAACGAATTAGAAGCTATATATGGCGGTTACGCAGGCAACGAAAGACGAAAATGGGGGATTGTAAGTAACGGATTATGTATACTAATTAGTTGGAGCACAGAAATCATTAGAGATATTTATGGGAGAGATAATAAAACTGGGTGGATTAAATAATGTAATTACTTAAGAATGCACTGAACATTTTCTATAAGTGCATTCTTTTTAATTTAGAAGCCGTTCTCTAAAGTCATTCACTTCACTTAACATAATATTCACGCTGCGGGCATGCGCCCTTGGTCTGGCATTCGCCAGACACTCGACATTCGTCGAGTCGTAAATACAGGAACGTTATGTGTAACTCCCAAGGACGATTAAAAACTTTTTCAAACCGAGGTGAATCCTCATTCTTTCTAAATCTTTTTTCATCTTTAAGATCTATCGATTAAAGCGAGAACTACGAATTGTAAAGCCTATATTTGAGATCATGACAGACCGGAAAGAGATTTTTATCAACCATTGGGAAGCCCGATCAGAAGCTTATCCTTCACTTCGCGAACCAACTATTCGCGAAGTGTGGGAGTATACGAAAGAAAAACTAATTGAATTGAAAGCGTATTTAAATACCATGAAGTCAGATCGAAGGACAGAGGAAATCATAAAATTCTACAAAGAACATGTCGAACTACTTTTGAAAGAGCATCAAAGAGAACAAGAAGAATATCCAGGAAACTACATGTATTTTTACAACGAACTTCTTTTAGGGTCGGAGAGATATCTGACGATCAAAAATGAATTAAAGAAATTAGGTTATGAAATCGAAGAAGAGGGGAGCAACACATAACATAATATTCACGCTGCAGGCATACGCCTTTGGTCCGGCCTTCGCCGGACACTCGACATGCGTCGAGTCGTGAATACAGGAACGTTAAGTGAAATTCCAGTGAGAGTTATAGGCTTATGAAATGATATAATATAACCATCAAAAAAGAGGAGGGAAAAAGATGAAGTGGCAAGAAGTTCAACAGATCTTTCCGAATCAATTTGTGAAATTCGAGGTTCTTCATTCAGAAGAAACCGATCATCAAGAGATCATTGATGATGTAGCCGTAATTGGCCCGATCAGTGATGAAGAAGCAACTCGCGAATTATTGAATAGCCGAGATAAAACGCTGGTTTATCATACTTCCAGAAATCAAGTCGTAGTGAAGGTGCGGAAAAATATAGGGTTAAGGAGAAGTCTTTAAATGAATATTGAATATCGAGACGGACTGTTATTTACGGAAATAACAGTCCATTTTAATAAGCAAAAGAAAGTCATATCGAACATCGTGATCGATATAGGAGCCAGTCATAGCTTAATTTCACAAGATGAAGTGGACGAGATCGGGATACAAGTGGACATGGACGATGAAATCATAACTAGCTATGGGATTGGAGGTAAAGAGCATGCCTTTAGTAAGAAAATTGAGGGCATACAAGTAGGTGATTTTATTTTAGAAGATGTATACATCGACTTTACTTCATTCAAATATCACAACATTAACGGACTTTTGGGGCTTGATGTACTGACTGAAGGGGAATTTAATATTGATCTAAAGGCATTTAAATTACTTCGTTCATAAGAGATAAAGAAATTAAGAAATTGAATGAGTAATTCGATGGAGACTGGAACATCACTTAACAATATATTCACGCTGCGGGCATACGCCCTTGGCCCGGCATTCGCCGGACACTCGACATACGTCGGGTCGTGAATACAGGAACGTTATCCGAAACATCTGGAGAAAATAATTTAAGAAATACAAATAATAAAAACGGAGTGATTCAAATGAGAGATATTGATAATTTGAAGAAAATTGCTGTTCTTATTGATGCCGATAATGCTCAAAAGAAAAAAATCAAATATATTTTTGAAGAAGTGTCTACGAAAGGACATATTATCACTAAAAGAGCTTACGGAGATTGGTCTAATGAAACATTGAAGAATTGGAAAAATGACTTGAATGAATTGGCAATTCAACCAATGCAGCAGTTCGCATATACGACAGGGAAAAATGCCACTGATTCTGCAATGATAATCGACGCTATGGATCTGCTTTATACTAACAAATACGACGCTTTTGTTATTGTTTCAAGCGACAGTGACTTCACTAAACTCGCAACAAGATTAAAAGAATCAGAAGTATTTGTGATTGGTGTAGGTGAGAATAAGACTCCAATATCTTTTAGAAGCGCATGTGATGAATTCATTTTAACGGAAAATCTAGGTGAAATAAAAATCGAACCGATCGTTGAAAAAGACGCCGAGAAAAAAGTGAAAGAAACTTTAACAGAGGATATAAAGGAGCCAGTAAAAGAATCATTAAATGAAGTAATTGGACTGTTATTAAAAGCTCATGAAAAATACGAGGAAGAAGGTTGGTGCAATGTTAGCGCGGCTGGTTCTTTCATAAAAAGAATAAAACCGGATTTTGATGTCAGAACATTTGGAGTAACCAAGTTGCCTGAACTACTTGAGCAACTTAATGAAGTTTTTGAAACGGATAGGTACAAAGGAAAAGGTGTAGTTAACATAATCGCTTATAAACCTAAAGAAAAATAATTTTTGTAAGCTACTCAAGAGGACAGATGCATCGGATAACATAACATTCACGCTGCGGACATACGTCCTTGGTCCGGCATACGCCGGACACTCGACATGCGTCGAGTCGTGAATACAGGAACGTTATACGTAATTACGAAGAGCTGATTAAGAGCATTTGAATGATGATCTTTCCTTGAACGACGAGCCCTTTGATCGGCTCGAAGAAGACGAATTGGAAAAGTAAAAGTGAAATCGAAAACAGATAAGAAATAGGTGAGGGAAAAAACGAATTTAGATTGAAGAACGATTGGAAGAAGAGGCATCAAAGAGGTAAACGCCTCGGAGGGAAAACATTTAAAACCAAGTGAAATCCAAAACGAAAACAGTGGGAATGACATTTTAAGAACAGAAAACATTGAATAAAGTGGAGTAAGACATTAGATATAAGAGTGATTTTGTGAAGCCAATTCAAAGAAGAACGTAACTCCGTATAACATAATATTCACGCTGCGAGCATTCGCTCTTGGTCCGACATTCGTCGGACACTCAGCATACGCTGAGTCGTGAATACGGGAACGTTATACGAAAGAATCAAAAGATTTAATAAAAATAAAAGTGAGGTTATGATATGGAGTCGTCATTCGATACTCAAAAGTTTGTCTCTTCTTTGGGAGAGGAATTAATATACGCATTTAGTAAGTCAGGAATGACTACTCATCCTCATTCTGTCGGTTCAGGAAGAGAGAGCGCTGCTAAAGTCAAACTTGAGGCTATTTTGCCACCAGGAATAGGTATAGGTAGTGGTTTTGTAATTGATAGTTATGGAAATACATCAGCTCAGTGCGACATAATTTTATATGAACAAAATTATTCTTTAAAATTTATTATTAACGAAGACAAGGCTTATACCTATTACAGCTGTGAGAGTGTCATTGCTGTTGGCGAAATAAAATCAAGTGCTTCAATTAGTGATATAGAAGATTCATTTAAAAAGATAAAAAGAATTCGTGAATTAAAGAGAAGAATAAGCAGAGAGGATGAAGAGAGCAATTCATTTAGAAAATATTTTTCTAGTATGTCTTTAACAGGAACTGAAGAAGAACGTTATTCTCAAGATAAAAAGCAATTTGATCAAATATTTACGTTCATCCTTTGCAAAAATTTAAGTACACCTTTAAGCAGTATTAAGAATAAAGCAAGTGAAATATTTGATGATTATAGCCAGTACTTTAATTGTATTTTATCAATTGAAGATCTTTACATACAATATGCGAAAATAAAAAATGCTACGGCAGTTGAGCACGCATTTAGTGCTTTAGAAGCCGATTATATTTTTTCTACTGAAAATGCTGAATTGAATTTTAACTTGTTCATTAAATATTTAACAAGCTTCATTGATAGAGGTAGAACAGTGCCCCTCGATTATCATCATTATCATTTGAAAGAAGACGCTAATATAAATATTAAAGAACTAATAAATCTGTGATTGTTCCAAGAAGAGATTCCTTCGTATAACATAATATTCACGCTGCGGACATTCGTCCTAGGTCCGGCATTCGCCAGACACCCGACATGCGTCGGGTCGTGAATACGGGAACGTTATGTGTAACTCCCAAGGACGATTAAAAACTTTTTCAAACCGAGGTGAATCCTCATTCTTTCTAAATCTTTTTTCATCTTTAAGATCTATCGATTAAAGCGAGAACTACGAATTGTAAAGCCTATATTTGAGATCATGACAGACCGGAAAGAGATTTTTATCAACCATTGGGAAGCCCGATCAGAAGCTTATCCTTCACTTCGCGAACCAACTATTCGCGAAGTGTGGGAGTATACGAAAGAAAAACTAATTGAATTGAAAGCGTATTTAAATACCATGAAGTCAGATCGAAGGACAGAGGAAATCATAAAATTCTACAAAGAACATGTCGAACTACTTTTGAAAGAGCATCAAAGAGAACAAGAAGAATATCCAGGAAACTACATGTATTTTTACAACGAACTTCTTTTAGGGTCGGAGAGATATCTGACGATCAAAAATGAATTAAAGAAATTAGGTTATGAAATCGAAGAAGAGGGGAGCAACACATAACATAATATTCACGCTGCAGGCATACGCCTTTGGTCCGGCCTTCGCCGGACACTCGACATGCGTCGAGTCGTGAATACAGGAACGTTATAGGAAATTGACGATACAATAAGATATTTTAAAGGAGGATATTATGGGGTTTCTGAAAAAAATATTTTTTATGAGGCGTTATGAATCATTAGCACCAATTATTAAACGTGGTAAGGATATTTTCAATATTGAAGGAGATTACGTAATATTAGAAATGTTGAAAGACCAAGACAATGATTATAGAAAAGAATGGTTTATTCCTTCTGACAAAATAATATTAGGACTTAGTCGTAGTAAAGAAAAAAACGGAAAAGGATGTAAAGCGAATTGGGAATTTGATTTAAATCCTATGAAAAACGGACGTGTAGTAAGAGCAGAATTAAATATAAAAACATCAAGATCTAACGCAGGGTTACATACTTCAAAAAAGCTTGCCTTAGAAGCACTACATGAAGTGAAAGAAAAAAAGAGAAAGTTACCTAGGTATGCAAAAATTAATATTAATAAAAGTGAAGTAGATACTATAGTTCTTCTTTCAAAAATGAATTCGCAATTATTGGATAGTGATTTTCCAGAAGGATTAGAAAGTTACAAAGACTTTGGCTTTAACAAAATCAACTCTTATGACTTGGTCCCATATTTAAAAGAGGTACGAAAAGAAGATAAGTTATTATTGACTGTTGAAGTAGATGAAATTGTTTATTGGGACATAGATAGTATATTGATTGAAAATATAGTTCTAGAGAAGTATGAATTGAATCAATTTTTTTGGATGATATTAGGAGCAGTGATTAGTGCTGCGATTGGTGTTATAGCTTCTTTATTCTTATTATAAAATTAGGTTTAAATCATATAAGAAATTTGAAGAGGATTCAACGAAGATGTCAACATCCTATAACATAATATTCACGCTGCGGACATACGTCCTGGGTCCGACAGTCGTCGGACACCCGGCATGCGCCGGGTCGTGAATACAGGAACGTTAGACGAAATACCTGAAGGAGGAAGAAATATAAATATTCAGATTCTTGAAGTGGATTTTTCTAAACAGAAAATCTTACAGTCAATTGGATCTAAAGCATACTGGATCAAATATAGACATGCTCTGATTGAAGGCTTTTGCTATTTTGTTCCATCCTCGGGTAGAGAAATTGAAGTTATGAAGAAATATTCGGTGGAAACCTCTCAGGAAAAAGTGCTTAGTGTAAGGAAAATTTATAAGGATCATTTGATTACATACAAGTCTCAAATCGATACTTACGAAGTAATAGGGGAAGTGAGTTTTATAAGTAAAGATAAAGAAATCATGTTTTTATCAATACGTGATATAGAATTTTGTATTGATAAAGATGAAATTGATATTTCAGAAATAAATATAAAAGATAACGTGGAAATAGAAATTAAAGAATTGATTTTATGGGATGTGGGCATCTACTAAGAAGTCAGGTACTTCGTCTAACATCATATTCATGCTGCGGACATTCGTCCTTGATCTGGCATTCGCCAGACACTCGACATACGTCGAGTCATGAATACAGGAACGTTATATGCAACCTGCAAGGCAGATAAAGATTGGAGAAAGATGAGCTGACAAGGCGCCGAGTTCCCGATCGGCGTTTTTGGTTTAAGGCAAAAGCATTTGAAAAATCAAAGGGACTTACAGGTCACAGAACGATTAAAGTCTGAGTTCCAGTTTTGAAAGCGGAAGCAGGGTGTCGCTTCCGATCAGGGGAATAAAGAAAAGAAGTTTTGAAAGCATTTTAAACCAAAAGGAATTTGAAAAAGATGGAGGGAAAGCTAAAAAATCATTGAAGAAAGACAGAAAGAAAGCATAGAATTGAAGAAGGAAAAGATCGAATAAGATTAAGAGAAATTGGAAGAGTACAGGCAGCATATAACATAATATTCACGCTGCGGACATTCGTCCTTGATCCGGCATTCGCCGGATACTCGACATACGTCGAGTCGTGAATACAGGAACGTTATACGACAGAACGAAGAATAATATAGATTATAGGAGATTACAAATGGGAGAATATGCATCGATCGGAGTAAGAGAATTTGATTTTTGTGTAAGTAAAAATCATATAAATCCAATATGGCTGACTTTATACAGAGAATCAGACAAGAAATTAAAAACAATATTAGATGAAGATAACGAAGAGCGAAGAATATGTGAGTATGTATCAACAGTGAAAAATATAAAGCTTCGTCTAGACGTAATGGGTTTTACTTTAAAAAAAGCTAATATTGAATTCGATTTACATAATGAGAGTTCACAACATTTTTGGTTTGGAAAAAATCTAAAAGCTGTAGAAGTTGAAATAAAAGAATATAGCTTTGAAAAATGGCTAGAATCTCTAAAAGCTATTGTAAATGCTCCTTATAAACACTATTTGGATTACATGGATGACATATCAGTTGAAGATTTCCCGATACAATGTTTTATTATGCGAGAGGATTATGAGGGTGAATCAATATTTGGTTTTGCAAGTACTGATATTAGATATGTTTTTCGAGCACTATTAGAAGTTTTCGATGAAAATGAAGATTGTAAAATTGATTTTTCTTCACTGGTTGATGGTGGGTGGTGCTATGAAGACGATAATCTATGCGAAGAAACTTTAAATGCAATTGCAGAGTCTCAAATAAGCAACGATAAAATTATTATTTTAACAGAGGGATCTTCTGATATATCCATTCTTAAGCGTAGTATGCAAGTTTTATACCCAGCTGTAGTAGATTACTATTCTTTTATGGATTTTAATACATCAAATGCTTCCGGGAGCGCGTCTGCATTAGTCACTTATATCAAAGCCTTTATAGGATCAAAGTTAAAAAATAGGATCATAGCAGTGTTTGACAATGATACAGCTGCCAATGAAGCAATGAGAGGATTAAATAAAGTAGAAGTTCCTAATAACATAAGAGTTTTAACGTACCCCAATTTAGATTCTGTGAAAAATTATCCAACGCTTGGCCCTCATGGAATAGTAACTGCAAACATCAATGGATTGGCCTGTAGCATCGAATTATACTTAGGATTCGATATATTAAGGGATGAAAATGGAGAGTTATTTCCTGTTCAGTGGAAAGGCTATAGTCAATCTTTGAATAAATATCAAGGTGAAATTTTGAATAAAGAATTGATACTTCAAAAATATTATACTTTTTTAAATGATATTGAGAAAAGTGAAATATTAGATACTAATCATGATTGGTATGGGGTAGATAAAATTCTACAGATGATTTTTAAAGCTTACGAATAAATTGTGAGAGTAACTCAATGTTCCATCGTATAACATAATATTCACGCTGCGGACATTCGTCCTTGGTCTGGCATTCGCCAGACACCCGACATGCATCGGGTCGTGAATACAGGAACGTTATACGCAACCCTAAAATCCTAAAAACAAATAGAAAGAGGTAATTATAATGGCGAGAGTAGCTCAAGCAGACTTTTATTTCGGTGCTGCGTTATCAATTTTATTTAATAACAACCATAATATGAAGCTGGCTTTAGTTGAAGGCGGAGAAGACAGAAGAATTTACGACATCTTAACCAATACGGCAAATTACAAAGTGTATATGAAATACAGATCAAAAACAAATTCTGGAGATGAAAAATATTCAAGTTGGCAGTTCACATTCTCGCAAGAAGATATTAACGAAATTAAAGAGTTTAGTAATGAGAATTTCAAGATGTTATTAATATGTGGTAAACCTAAATTGAATGAAAGTGAAGTAGTGATATTGCAAGACGATGAAGTGAAGTTGTGTTTAACGGAAGCCAACAAAAAGCATTTTACAATTTCCAGAAGAAAAAATGAAAAATACTACAGAATCTCTATGGGTGGGGGAAGAGATAATAGCCTTCAGATTAAATCGAAACCATTGGATTAAATTAATTGTTTAGATTCCAAAGTATATTCAAACTTAATTGTAAAAGAAAAATGTAATTTCAACTGCAAGGGCAGCGTATAACATAATATTCACGCTGCGGGCATACGCCCTTGATCCGGCAGTCACCGGATACTCAACATACGTCGAGTCGTGAATACAGGAACGTTATAGGAAATCAACTGAAGTGCGAAAAACTATTTAAAATATAATTCAGCTTGTTGGGGGATATTGATGAGCTACATCGATATGAAATATATAAGTACTTATTATTATGCCAATGTAATACAAGGTGTTATTGAAAATCCATCTAATTACTTAGTGAATCTAGAAAGCATTTTCGGGGATTCTGGAATCTTGAATTATATAGAACCGTTCAAAAAAAGAAGTAATCTTCACGTGTTCATTGAATTTATTATTGATTCATTATTTTGGGAGCAGTATTCAAAATTAAAAATTTCAAACTGTATCGATAGATCACATTTTGATTTTAGTAACCTTAGATATATTACGCCTTTAGAAGAGATATTTGTTGAATACGGAGTAGATCATTTGTCTTTTATGGAATGGTGGGAAGAATCGGAAGAAGATGTTTTAGAGGAAAGACATTTTGAAGAATATTATCAAGAGTTAGTTCTTTTAGAAGGTTATTATGAGGTCATTGAACTGCTCTCAGAGGATGTCTTTTATATTTTATTTTTGAATCGAAAATTTTTACAAGAGTTTAATGAGATTTTTTCTTCATATTTAAGCATGTGTGAAGGAGATGACTTTGCAATAGAATATTCAAAAGAAAGTTCTTTGAAGCATCACTTAAGAAAGGATTGTAAGTTAAAGCGTGTTAGCATTCCATCATGGGTGAAAAAAGCAGTATATTTTAGAGATAGAGGTGCTTGTACAAAGTGTGGGAAAGACTTAAGTGGATATTTATCTTTAGAAAATAAAGAAAACTATGATCATATAATTCCATTGAATTTATACGGATTTAATGATGTGACTAATATTCAGTTGCTGTGTAAAGAATGCAATTCTGAAAAGAGCGGTTATAAACATGCTACTGAAACTAGATACCAAAGTTGGTATGAGAAATGAATATACAAATTTTAATAAAAGAGAAGTTTGAGAATGAAATGAAAACTTGAAGTATCTCGGAGAAGATGTTGACATCCTATAACATAATATTCACGCTGCGGGCATACGCCCTTGGTCTGGCATTCGCCAGACACCCGATATGCGTCGGGTCGTGAATACAGGAACGTTAGGCGAAATTATTTAATATCGAGGAGAAAATATGAAGACCATACAAGATTTTTTTACTTTAGTACATCAGAGTGACATAATTGCATATTTATTTGGTATAACCTTAGGCATATTAACGCTAGTTGGATTTGCTGCAGTTTTTGTATCAATTAATAGTCAGCATAAAGCTCAAAAAGCAAGGGAAACCTATTGGGAATTAGCTTCATTCCCATATTCTTTTTCAAATTATAAAGATGAGAATATAGGTAAGCTAATATTTCAGAAAGTGAATTTATACAATAATATAATTACTCCTGCTGACAAAAATACTACGAAAATAATTGATTGGATTAGACATTCATTACTTTCAGTTTCTATAGTTTGGTCAATTTTTTTGCTTATCCTAGCTGCAAACCTACATATTATAGAGTACATATTAATTTTTGTTCCAACAATTGTAATTATAAATTTGTTTTATTTCTTCACTCGTTATTTAAATAATTTGAAAAATATAAAAAAAGTTGCGGGATTATTCTCGATTGAAGAAATATTTGATGTTGGTAACATTTCATGCGATATACCAACGCCTAGTCTCGCAGCAATATCGTCAAGATTAAGAATAGCTAGAGAAGAGAAGAATTTATATTCTATTTCTGTAGGGTTTCCAGTTCCGTTTAATAACTTTTTAGTAAGGCCGATAATTACAGGAGTGAATGAAGGCACGGATCATTGGAACGAAAATTTTAAATTTATTAATGATACTGATTCAGAAAAAATTACTTTTATTGATTCGAAAGATACTACATGGTGGTTAGGAAGTCCTTTATACTGGCATGAAATTGAAAAAATTTCTTTGCCTGAAGATATAAATGAACTGAATATACAATTGGACTATAACTCTAGAAAAGGGCTAACAATGGTGTTTTTTAGATCTATACCTGTTCGCGAACTATTGAATTTAGATAGGATTACGAAATATAGCACTTTGCCTGATGATATACAAGAACAGTTTTCTTTAAATTTTGATAAAGGAAGAAGACCAACAGAAAATGTACAAGATAATTAAAGAATAAATAACTTCGCCTAACATAATATTCACGCTGCGGACATTCGTCCTGGGTCCGGCATTCGCCGGACACCCGACATATGTCGGGTCATGAATACAGGAACGTTATCCGAAATCCTTTAAAAAACATGTGAAAATATCTAAAGATAAAGGAGTAAAAAGATTGTTTGAAAATAAGAGACATATTCGTATAGGTACAGAAAGTTGGTTGGAAGATCTAGAAGATGCTCAAGTGGATGTCGTCGTAACATTTCCCGATTCAACAAAATGGATTTCCAATTTCTATACGATTACATGTATTGAATCAATGAGAAAAGATTACTCACTGACAGGACATCATTTGAATGGTGCCTATTGGTGCGCTTCTTCGCCAATAATTATTGTCGACCGTATAAGTCGTGACAGAATTGAGCAAGTCATTGACGAACTAATTGAAAATGAAGGATTTAGATATCTGTTTGATTACTTCGGAGCTGTTCAAGAAGAAGATCTTATACGGCATGGATATCCTGAAAACTTTTTTGATCAAAACTCTAAATTAGATCCTTCATATGTTACCTATCATGCAAGTCAGTTAGCCCAAATGTTAGATCAATCAAGTGAAGAAGTGAGAGAAACTGTATTGAAGGGCATATTAGGGCATTTCAAAGAAGCTAAGGACTTCGGATAACATAATATTCAAGCTGCGGACATTCGTCCTTGGCCCGACATTCGTCGGACACTCGGCATGCGCCGAGTCGTGAATACAGGAACGTTAGGCGAAATTATTAAAATTAAAGGAGAAATTCAAATGTCTTTTGACACAACAGGTTTTTTGGGAGAACAAATACAAGAGTTTTCTTTAAGTAATTATCAAAACCATAAAATACTCTTTGAGGTGGGCTATGAACTTAATAAGTTTGCATATAATCTTATGCATTCTATTAATCTTGATGCTGATGATAGTCAACACTTAATTTGTTGTTCGTTATTTTCGAAAATTCATAGTGGTTATCAAGCTATATTGATACTTTATAAAATGGGTTTAGAAACGGAAGCAAAAGTTATATTGAGAACAATTTTAGAAGCTACATTTGTATTGAAAGCCATTTCAGAAGATAAAAATGAAGTTAAGAATTTTATTGACACAGATAAGAAGCAGCAAGAAAACTTACTAAAAATTATATTAGAGAAAGACGAAGCAAACTTGTATAAAGATATAAAAGGGTCATTAAGTAAGGAAAAATTAGATGAGTTGAAAAAAGAGATTAAAGAAGAAGGAATTAAAGATATAAAAATTTATGAATGGGCTAATAAGGCGCAATTAGACATAATGTATGCATATGCATATAAGATGTTGAACTTCGAAGTTCATACAGACGTAAGAACATTATCAAAATATTTAGAAATCGACAAAGAAAATAACTTAGTTGTTGGAATCAATTCACTTCCAAGCGACAGAGAGATAAATAGTTCATTATTAACTGCATACTCTATTATGCTTATAGTTCTTGGATGCCTAAACCATATGTTTAATTTGGAATTAGATGAGGAATTAAGGGTTCAGGAAGACAAGGTAATGACTTTAAGAACATAACTTCGCCTAACATAATATTCACGCTGCGGGCATACGCCCTTGGTCTGGCAGTCGCCAGACACTCGACATGCGTCGAGTCGTGAATACGGGAACGTTATATGAAATTCTCAAAGTAATAGAAATATGAAATATTAGGAGTGAAAAAGTTGAAACCAAGATACGAAGAGGCAACATTATTATCAGAAGAAATACTGAAGAATTTTGAATTAACTGAAATTCCTACACAGAATATTGTTTTAAAATGCTTAAGATTGGCTCGTTTAATAAACGACTTTGATTCCGTAGAATGGCTCAAAAATGAAGCTAACGGATATGAAAGAAATGAGCAAGGGTTCCTTACAGTTACTGCTTGGAAAGCTGCTGGAAAATCAGGTAGAAGGTATTTCAGTGACAATCCCAATAGCCAAAAAGATAAAAAGGAAAAGGTGGAGAGGGCATTTACTGATACTATTGCTGTGATGGAGGCAAATGTAAACGCAGCTAAAGCAAGAATGGAAGTTGCATACGATCGAAACGTATCTCTTTCAAGTCATTCTACTTTTTCCCCACCTATTCCTCCAACTAATGCGTCTGAAAGAAACTCCATATTCAAGATCATTCAAGACAATACTGGAAAGATCGAAAAAGTTAAGTCATATTTATATCAATACGTATTTGATGTGAATTACGAATTGAAATTTGCAGATATCACGGAAGATATATTTACTCGGAAGCGTAATACTGTAGATAGTAAGTTGAAAGATATTTGTCCTGAAGCTATTCAAAAATTCATTTCAGTTTATGAAAATTTGAAGTCAGATAATGATGAGGATTGGGCAAATGCTGTTCATACATGTAGAAGAATTATTAAAGAAGTTGCAGATTCACTTTACCCTCCTTCAGATAATTTAATTGAATTATCAGGGGGGAAGAAGTTGAAAATTGGTGAGGATCAATATATCAACAGGTTGATCCAATATATCGAAAGTAAATCAACTAGTGATAAATTTGCTTCAATCGTCGGCTCTCATTTGAAATTCATTGGTGAAAGATTAGATGGTGTCCATGAAGCTGCTAATAAAGGGACTCATGCGGAAGTAACTCTTGAAGAAGCAGAAAGATATATTATATATACTTACTTAGTCTTGGGAGACATTTTGTCACTTTGAAATTAGAATAAATTAAAAATAATGAGAACATCATATAACAAAATATTCACGCGGCGAGCCATGCGGCTCTAGGTCTGGCAGTCGCCAGACACCCGACATACGTCGGGTCGTGAATACGGGAAGGTTATATGAAATACATTTTAAATTTGAGGTGAATCAAAAACATGCTTGAAAATTCAAAAACAAGTAAGAAACCTATTATAATTGGTACAATAATTTTATTAGTGATTGGTTTTTTAATTTGGTTCTTAATTAAGTGGCTCCTATCAATATTTAATGCTATTCCTAAAGAAGTTGCTGCGCCCTTAATTGCAGCTTCTGCAACAATAATAGTCTCAGTTTTATCAATCGTTATTGCGAAGTACTATGAAAAGAAAAGAGCAATTGAACTGGAACATAGAAACAAAAAAATACCTATATATGAAGATTTCGTAGAATTTTTATTTAAATTATTGATGAGTGAAAAAATAGAAGGAAAGCCAATGAGTGAAAAGGAAATGCTAGAGTTTATGAGTAGATTTACTCAAAAGTTAGTTGTTTGGGGTTCAGACGATGTTATAAATCAGTGGTCTAAATGTAGAAATCTATTTGCAAATGAAGAGAGCACTGAGAAAAACAAAATCATGTTTCAAATCGAAGAATTATTGATAGCAATTCGAAAAGATACTGGTCATAAGATTGGAAAGTATAAAAAAGGAGATATTTTAAGACTTTTTATTAACGATATTGATAAACACCTTTAAAATTTAAAGCAATGTACATCATATAACAGAATATTCACGCTGCAGGCCATACGGCCCTTGGTCCGGCATACGCCGGACACTCGACAGGCGTCGAGTCGTGAATACGGGAACGTTAGGTGAAATTACCTTAAAATCTAAGGAGCGAGTTAAAAGGATGTCTAAAATTGCTAAAACATTTTTTGTTTTAATGCTATTGATAACAGTTTTTACTGGCTGTGAGAGACAGAGCGATACGATTAATTCCGTAGCAACATTTCTTCGTGTGACTGAGAAGGATTATTCTGACGATTACAAAGAAAAATGGATTGTTGGTTATAACTCAAGTGCTCAGGAAATAGAGGAAGTACAAATAGAAATAGAAGATGCAAGGCTCTGGAATCTCATTGAAGTAAATAAAGAGTATTTTGTTTCGTATCAAGGGTCTAAAGAGAAAGGTTATGGCTTAGGTCAAATAGAACATGTGGGAGACGAAAACACCTTAAGATAACTAGAGGAAGAAGGCAACTTCATCTAACACCGCATTCACGCATTGGAGCTGAAGTTTCTCGGTCCGAGAGAAGTATCTTCGACGAAGCAGATTCAGTGGACAAGCCTGCACTGGCTAAGTCTATGGCCCAGCGAATCGATCGCTGCGCGAGATCGTTCGGCAACTTAAACTAGTGATAGTGCGTGAATGCCTGAACGTTAGATGAAATTGCTCAATACTTATTAAAGGATGAAATACAAATGATTATTCCTTCTATAAGGTAAGAACTAGAGGATGTTCGAAAACAATTAAACCCTTTAAAGGAGGAATTCAATGAGGTTCAAAAAAGTCAGTGGGAATCAATAATATCAAAGATCACGAACCGATTTATTAGATATACACATTCTCTTCATTGGGGTTGGGAATATTTTAATGGAAAGTCATTTGGATTAGATAATCTTGAAGTTAGACCATATTCAATTTTGAATAAGTTGCTCCCTCACAAAGAAAGAGTTTGGTTTATTGTAGAGGATCATACTGAAAATCCGAAATTTTGGATTTACGAAGGGTCAATAAAAGCAATTCAGATCATGATTGAGAATACAACTAGATATGAATACTACATTGTATCAAAAAAGTTTGATTGGTTACTTTGTGAGAATCATCATGAGGTCTTGATAGGACAGGAGAAAACATGATTAAGAAATCAAAGAACTTTTCGAAGCATTATTCAAGGGAGGGGCAACTTCATCTAACATAATATTCGCGCTGCGGGCATACGCCCTGGGCCCGGCATACGCCGAACACCCGACATACGTCGAGTCGTGAATACGGGAACGTTATACGAAAGGACCGAGGTAAGTGATATTGAATAAGCCACTTGATCCATACGATTTCGTTATTCAATCTGAAGATAAGAAATCATATATTTTCTTTTCATTTAAGGACATTGAATTAGAGCGATGTAAATCCATTAACTACTTGGTACATATTAAGGACGATCAGTTTGCTGGACAAGCCGAGATCTGGATTGAGTATGAAGAAATCCATGATTTTATGGAAGGACTTTTAAAAGCTGAATATAGCGAAGTCAAAACGATTCATTTAAAAGCCATGAGTGATAAAGACTTTGAAATGAGTTTTATCGATCAAAAAATGGGGCATTACGAAATTGCCTATTCCATTACAAAGCGAAGATATTCAAGAGACGGATTAATAGAAACGACATTGAAAGGCTCTTTTGGCTACGATAGTGAATTTTTAAACCTACTGAAAGAGAGTTTGAAGAGAATTAATAGACTGTTGTCTTAAACATTTTTGAGCAATTCAAGGTCCCTTGGTATAATATAATATTCAAGCTACGGACATCCGCATTTGGTCCGGCATTCGCCCGACACCCAGCATGCGCTGGATCATGAATACAAAAACGGTATGTGACATACCAAAAAGGCATAGAGGAGAAATTAATATAAATTTCAATATAGAGATTACTGATAAAGAAGAGATTGAAACCTTTTATTCCCTACTGGTTTTGGGCTGCATAACGGCTATACGAGAAGATCTTCTGACTTGGGATCAAGTGGAAGAGCGGTTATTCAGTCCGAACACTTTAACAAAATTAGAAGAACTAAATCTTCACTCTACCCTCATCGAAATCACAAATCAAGGAATAATGGAACTGAATTTGCTTCAAAGATTAAATGCAATAGAATATGAAAAATCGATGGATGAAATAGAAAATCTTTTGAAGACATTTATAAAAGAACAAAAAATAAGTGAAGGTGAATGGAAACATTGGATTAAATAAGATCGAGAAAGACTGAATGCAATTCGAGAAGAGTGGTACGTCACATAAAAGACGTTATGCGAAACCGTCAAAACCGATTTCTTAAATATTTTAGATCAAGGGATGATTGGATGAAGAATAAGAAAATTATTTCAATATTACCTGAGGGTCTGACTTATCAGAATAGAGAAGGGGATCAAATATTTATTGATTTTGAGGAATGTCGAATAAACTTTTTAAAATGGCTACAGAAAGAAAATGAACGAACGGATGAAGAAATGAAAAATTTAAATGAGAAAACAAAATGTGTAGCAGTACGCAACGCCTTTGAAGAGCCTAGATATATTGAATTTTTTACAGAGCCTAGAGTAAGATTTGAATTCAAAAAGTCTTGGATAAAAGATAGTTATAAAGAATATAGAAGTTTAAATACCAAGATTATTGAAGCGGGATGGAAGACATTTGATTTGGGGTGAATAATAAAGGGCTACGGCATCCTATAACATAATATTCACGCTGCTGACATAAGTCCTTAGTCCGGCATACGCCGGACACTCAGCATGCGTCGAGTCGTGAATACAGGAACGTTAGACGAAATTCTAAAACCGAGGATCACTATGAAAACAATACGAGCATTATCAAGATACTATTATATAGGATTAATTATTGGCTACTTCACTAAGAAAGATGTCCTTGATTGGACAGATCGGATAATTGAGAGAAACGAGCAATTTCCATATGAATTGATTGAGATTTCCTTGTCTAGTCACAAACCGTCGGTGGATTTAGCATCAACACTTAAACAGATCTGTGGAGAGGAGATCCTACAAGAACCCCTTTATCAGCTTTTAGGAGAACTCGTAAACGATTTTGAAATTGGAAGAATTAAAGAAGAAGAATTATTTACTTATCTATCTAATCTACATTATCAAGAAAGTGAGATCGTTTTAGATGAAGATCTATCCTATTCGTTAAATCGATTAAATGATGCTTATTATTTAGCATCGGAAGGGATATATGGAGATGCGAAGACTGTTTGTGAAGAAGGAATAGACGAACTAAATAAATATAAAGAATATATAGGGCGAATTAAAGAATAGCAGAACTTCATATAACATCATATTCACTTTGCGGATCGAGGACGTATGTCCGCAGTGTGAATACAAGAACGTTATTAAAAACTGACTAAACATAAGGAAGAGAGAAGTGAAATTATTAAAAGCAAACGAATTAAAAAATTTAAATTATATCGAGCTTTTTCCAGGAGTCTTATCTAAAGGATATCTGAATGAAGAATCCGTTTATGTAGACGATGATTCTTTTGCTTTTTTAGTTCCAGCAATTAGTAGAGGGTTTCAACCCTATACTAGTTTTGCGCGTTTTGAAATTCAAAAAATTCATTGGGATTCAATTATAAAAGAGCTAGTAAATCTTAGAGAGATCATTGTATCTAGAGACAAAGAGCGATTAACAGGCTATATTTCAACATTTTTTTGGAAAAAATCATTGTACGAATGGATGTTGGAGAATTATAAGCAAGCTAATATCGTGAAATTACCGAAATTTATTGATGAATTAATTGATTGGATTAAAGATCAATCGAAGAGAAATGAAGTCATCACTTTAATAGGATTATAGGCGATAAGACTTGTCAGATTCTTAAGAAGACGTCGGTGACTTTAATAAGGAGGAGTACCCATGGAGGATATTGAAAAGATTCATACACTGGCAAGAAAGTATTGTATGGTGAAAAGTGCATATTGGGGAAGAAAATATTCAAAGCTGATTGAGGAAGGTACGTCTAGATTAGACAGCGGGGATTACACTTTAGAAGAAAAGAAGCTATTTCCAAGATACATTGTGTTGAATGCAATTCTTCCAGAAATCGAACGATTTGTGCCCAATGACTTTTCCAACAAGGATAAAGTGAAAAATTCAATTTTGCATGTTATTCAAAATGCCCAAAATAGATTTACTGAAATTAATAATGATGATGCTACGTGCCAGGAAACAATGGATGAAGAGCGTCAGGCATTTTATGATTTTATAGAAAAAAAGTGCATGGAAATACCTCAGAGTGTTAGACCAATATCATATAGACGTACGTTATCATCGCAAGAAAGTAAAATGTTATGGATTGAGTTGAAGAAAAAGTGGAGCATAGACATAAATGATTACTGGTATCCGCTTATTAGTTATAAACCAAATGATACAGAAGCATTTATGGATGATTACTTCTACTCAGAAGTAGGCATTGACCACCTTATAAAAATACTGAAGAAGCGAAATGTCCAAAGGGTGTTTGAGTTGAGAGAAGGTAGCATGTCCCCTGAGTATGAAATTGATTTAGAAAGTTTCAATTCAGCATATAATATAAATGGAGAAGGATTTTGGTTTTCAAGCGACTTAGACTGGGTTATTTACGCATCACACGAAAATTCAATAACTATAGCAGGAGCATGGTTATTGGCTGAGATTAAAAAGGTTTGGTCCAACTGGGAAGAACGCACTTGGTTAGATTGGAAAGAGAGATTAGAAAGAGGGTTATAATCAAAAACTAGGCCCTTAAAAAGGTTAAGGTTAGAAACAATGCTCGGATTTTTAAGGAAGCGCTTTATTACTTGAAACTTAGGAGGACCTCAAATGAGTTATCAAAATTGGGCGGGCAACTTTACTTACGGCGCAACCGAAATGATCTGTCCCGAAAGCGTGGAGCATTTGCGGCAGTTGGTCAAAGAGCATCGGAAAGTCAAGGTTTCGGGCAGCGGCCATACGTTCAATGCGATCACGGATACGAACGGGATCTTCGTTTCGCTGCGGCATTGGAACCGCATGTTGGCCTTAAACGAAGAAAGCGGCACGGTAACGGTCGAAGGAGGGATCACGTACGGGGAACTATGCGCGGAGCTCGCTCTGACCGATTACGCGCTTCATAATCTGGCATCGCTTCCTCATATCACGGTTGCTGGCGCTGTTTCTACGGCCACCCATGGTTCAGGCAGCCGTAACGGAAGCTTGGCAGCAGCCGTGGAAGGAATTGAACTGGTCGACGCGAACGGAGAGCTGCATACGTTCAGCCGCGGCGATGAGGAATTCGCTGGCGTCGTCGTAAACCTCGGCGCGCTTGGCATCGTGACGAAGCTGACGCTGAACGTCGTGCCGACTTATTCCGTCAGACAGTTCGTTTATGAGAATCTGCCGCTTTCGCAGCTTGAAGAAAACGCGGAAGGTATCTTTACGGGCGCTTACAGCGTAAGTTTGTTCACGGATTGGCAGCAGCCGAGATTTCATCAGGTATGGACAAAATGCAGGGAAGAAGATGGCGCAAGCCATGCCGGGCATTCGGACTATTATGGAGCGCTCCCTGCGAAGGCTCCTCTGCATCCGCTGCCGGACATGCATGCGGAAAACTGCACGGAGCAGCTCGGTAAGCCGGGGATGTGGCATGAGCGACTCGCGCATTTCCGCATGGAATTTACGCCAAGTGCCGGCAAAGAGCTTCAGAGCGAATACTTGATGCCGCGGGAGCATGTATATGAAGCGGCACTTGCCGTTCACCGGTTGCGGGAGCATCTTGCGCCGATTTTGTTCGTTAGCGAATTGCGCACGATCGCTGCGGACGATTTATGGCTGAGCCCTTTTTGCGATCGACCTTCGGTAGCGTTTCACTTCACGTGGCGGGACGACTGGCAAGCGGTCGAGCGCGTGCTTCCGCTGCTGGAAGCAGCGTTGGCGCCGTTTCACGCACGTCCGCATTGGGGCAAGCTGTTTACGGTATCGGCCGATGTCCTGCAAGGACAATTCGACAAGCTGCCGCAGTTTCGGGAGTTGATCGACAAGTATGACCCTAACCGAAAATTCAGCAATGCGTTTCTGGATACTTATGTTCGTCCAGCCCGGCCGTCACGTTGAGGCTGAACGAGGCTTTTGGGAGATGAATAGGCTGCCTCGTCCCGCGTGAGACGAGGCAGCAGCCTTTTTTCGTCATATTGCAGGATGGATTCCGGCAGTCCGAAATGCGTCGGATCGTGAATAGAGGGACGTTATCTAAAAGATATGTAGAGCTAGGGCGTGTACGCAAACTCCGACGGAAGCGGATTTTGTTGATTTTTCGTTCTCAGCAAGGAAGTTTTCCGAAGGCGTGCTGGGGCACGTCGAGGGGAACTGACGCGGCCTTTGGTGGATGACGACACGTTTCAAGTCGACATCCACGGAGGGCGAAAAGGCAGCAAAAGATGCACGTCGCCCGAGTTTGCGTACACGCCCTAGGAAATAATGAGAACATGAATGTTGAGGGGGGTCTATGGAAAAGTGGGAAAAGCTTATAGAAATATTATTAGATGAGAAGGCTTCAGATGCTGAGCGAGATGATGCGGCTATGGATCTAAGTAAATACAATGATAAAACGGTAATAAAGACTTTAGTGATCGCTGCTAATGATGATTTAACGGATGAAATGATTAAAGCGAGTTGCGGAGAATCGTTAGCCATGATTTTCGTACAGAGTGATCAATTTGAGAAAGAGATTTACAAACAATTAAAAGGTATAGCGAAAATGGAATTTGAAAGATATATCCATTTAAAAAGAGATGATTGGAAGACTAATCTACATATACAAAACAGGAACATTATCCAAAAGAACCGGAGTCTCCATTAAAACATAATAAGAATAAATAAAGTAGGTGAGTAACGTGAAAGAATTTAACCTACAGCAAACTAATAATTTAATGATCGGTAATGCGCTGGCAGCAGAGCTTAAACCAAGTGGCGAAACTTTGCGCTGTTTTATTGTTGTAGGAGAATTCAAAAAGAAAGAAAAAACTTATTTGAATAAGCTTACTCCAGAGGAAAGTATTTTTTATTTAATGAAGTATGAAGTAGACAAAACGTATATTGATAATGACTGGGATGTAACAAGTGATGAAATAGTAAATTCAATATATATAACTGGAATAAAGGGATTAAAAGCACTTGAGAAGGAACTTCTTAAACATATCGAAAGCTTAATAGTTCTAGTTCCTGAATGGAAAACTGAAAGTCCGTTATAAGCGGTGAAGGTTGCTTCAAGAATTCAGGTTTTTTCGGATAACAATATATTCATGCTACAGCCATTCTTCCTTGACCCGGTATGCGTCGAGGTGTGAATACAGGAACATTATGCGCAATTACCCCAAATTCAAAAAAATAAAGGATGTCAAATATGAATAATTTTAGATTAGCAAAACCTCAATTAGAACTAAAAAATGAGTATTTATCTTTTTATCAAGAATGGAAAGAATCGGGTGAGGACATGGTTCCTTGGGTCATTAGTCAAGATCCAAGCGATTTCCAAGGAATGTTGAAATCGCTATCGGATAGTGAAAAGGGGATCGGACTGCCAGACGGTTGGGTTTCGGATTCAACATTTTGGTTGGTGAATAATTACAATAGAGTATTGGGTGCAGTTAATATTAGACATCGACTTACCGAAAATTTGTTTAATGCGGGTGGTCATATTGGTTACGGAATCCGTCCATCTGAACGTCGAAAAGGTCTCGCTACAATGTTATTAGAACTTTCTCTTATCGAGGCTAAAAGACTAGGTGTAAAAGATATTTTAGTGGTCTGTGATGCGGGCAACATAGGATCTGAAAAAACAATTATTAAAAATGGTGGGAACGCTGATTCTGATTTCATTGAAGAGGATGGCAGCGTAATTAAAAGATATTGGATAAAGAATATGTGAGAATAGCTCGATGAAGTGGATTCTATAGAAGAAGATATTTCTACATGGTTGGCGGTAGACTTGCCTTCAAAGTGAATATTAGAAGGAGAAGGACTTTTGTGAGTGCTCTCGAATAAACTTAGTTATCTGAAATTAGGACAAATATGTAATATCACAATCGAAGAGCGTGTTTTGACTTGGAGAACTCAATTTTAAAAGATCTTATTGAAAAATACCTGAGCGCATATAACACGTTTAACCTTGATGGAATGATAGGAGTTTTGAATGAGGATATTCATTTTCAAAATATTTCCAATGGTGAAGTGACTTCGGAAACAAAGGGGCTTCAAGAATTTGCGCATTAGCAGAGCAATCCATTCAGGTATTTTCTCAAAGACGTCAAGTAATAAAGATGATGACTTTCACAGGAGATCAAGCAGAGGTTGATATTGATCGAAGATTATAGTTGAAACATTGGGTATACGCCAAGCTTCCTGAACACAGGAACGTCATACGAAAGGGCCGAAGCAAGTGATATTTAATAAACCGCTTGATCCATATGATTTCTTTCTTCAATCTGAAGATAAGAAGTCGCATATTCTTTTTTCATTTAAAGACGTTGAATTGGAACGATATAAATCCATTAACTACTTGGTACATATTAAGGACGATCAGTTTGCCGGACAAGTCGAAATCTGGATTGAGCATGAAGAACTTTATGACTTTCTAAGAAGGCTTTTGCAAGCTGAACATAGCGAAGTTAAAACGATCCATTTAAAGGCAATAAGTAGTGAGGAATTTGAAATGACGCTCATCGATCAAAAAATGGGCCATTATGAAATTGCCTATTCCGTTACAAAGATAAGATATTCAAGGCGCGGACTAATAGAAACGACATTGAAAGGCTCTTTCGGCTACGATAGTGAATTTTTAAACCTACTGAAAGAGAGTTTGAAGAGAATTAATAGACTGTTGTCTTAAACTTTGATGAACAAGTTAAAGAGATTAATAAGCTATTGAAATACAAGTTCAAGTAAAGCATGTTAGATAAAATACATTCATGAACGGAGGGGCATCAATGAAAAGCCGTGTACGATCCGTTGCATCATTGATGGTTATTCTTTTATCTGGATGCAGTACGTCAAAGCCTTATAATTTTGAAGCAGCTGCTGAGCGTGGTGACATTGTAGATGTGCATGGACAAGTATCGAATGCTCAAAGGCTGGAAGAATTCAATCAGAACTTTTTACAGAACGTTAAAGATAAAATTAGAATTACTCGATCCACCATTGAAGGCGATCCGACATTCTATGATATTCAATTCAATGGTAAAGAAATTAAGCTCAAATACGATAACTCGAAAGATAAACACGGAAGAAGTATAAGGCAATCTACAGTATGTGAATCGTTGATAGCCAGAGAGACCCAGCGCGGTATTGAATATAGTTTTGATGAATGCTCTGGAAAAAATAAAGATCTAGGGAATACGTTTAAGCTCGAAGTGAGTAATGGACTGGAGGTGAAAAAATGAGTTTCGATCTAGCGGTGCGGTATCCATCAGCGAATTTAACGAATGAACAAGCGGGCAACCTATATCTACAATTATGTGAGGGACACCTTGAAGATGTACGCCCGCATGAAGCAATCAATCGATTTTATTTAGCAATTACTGCGTTACACCCTGAAATTGACCATGTTTCTGAAGACGACATCGATAATCTGGATTTATGTCCGTGGAGTATCGCTTTTGATCGGTCGCCGGGGCATTTAATTATGAGCTGCGTATGGTCTAAGGCGGAATACGTGGAGAATCTCATTATCAAAACGGCATCCAAGCATTCACTTGCTGTTTATAACCCTCAAACCAGTCGATATATAAGGCCAAGCGCTAAAACAGGAGAAATTAAAGTGAGTGAATAAGAAGCTATTAGAGAAGTTTGAACATTCCAAAGTCTCAACCCCTCATAGAGTGCACCCTAAGTGAGCATTAGCACCACACGTGGTTCTAACGTTCATTCTCAGGGGGCACTCTCATCATTTATTCTAATTTAGACGGAGGCATGTTTATGCGGACATTTTTTGAATATAACTGGATCGTGAGAGAGCAGTGGTACGAATGGTGCGCAGAAGTACCGTATGACGAGCTGATTCGCCCGCGAACAGGAGGGGTTGGAAGCATATTGCAGACTCTTTTTCATATTGTAGATGTGGAGTGGAGTTGGATTCGTTCTTTGCAAGGAAAATCAGACTTCCAAGAAAGCTTTGAGAACTATAAGACGTTAGAGAAGGTGATGCAATTAGATCGTACGTTTCGACCGGAAGTAGAGGGATTTGTGGACTCATGGGATGAAAGTATGGAAACCCGTTCTTTTTTCGACACTCAACCCAATGGGAAAGTAGATGTAGATGCGTGGGGTGAAGTGATGCGCCATGTTATTGCTCATGAAATTCATCATATCGGCCAATTATCAATCTGGGCAAGAGAACTTGGAAAGAAACCGGTATCCGCTAATCTCATTGGTAAAAGGCTGATCAAACCCAGAGAGTAGCATGCAGATACAAAAAGGCTGAAAGCAGCTTTTATCTAGGAGGAGTCTATATGATATTGGAAAAAGTGATACCTAAAATCGAAATCCAAAGCGAATATCAAAATTTTGTGGATACTTATATCGATGAAATCCGCGCCGAATTCAATGAAAACATCCATAGCCTTTATATGTGCGGCTCCATTCCGAAAGGAACGGCTACGCCTTTTAAATCCGACGCGGACTTTACGATCCTATGCGAAAATCCAGAAGATATCGATTACGCAAAAGTATCCGCAATCAAAGATCGAATGTTAAAGGAATATCCATTTTTAACGAAGATTGATACGATCATTTGCTCGATTGACGATGTAACCAGCAGGCCGCACGAGTGGGGTTTTTGGATTAAGGTCATTTGTATTTGCGTATACGGTAAGGATATCGGTGAAAAAGTACCTCCAATCGTGATTTCTCCGGCGTTCATTTTAGATTTGAATATAGAGACCCGGGAGGAAGTAGAGCGTATACGTCATTCGCTTTCCAATGCCGGTGATCGCTCTATGGAAATCAGATATACCAAAGGTTACTCCAAGAGATTGCTGCGTGCGCTATATTCCTTGATTTTGGAAGATACAGGCGTGTGGCAAGATGATATGGGGCAGATGAAAAATGACCTTTTGAACTATTGCGAGATCGACTCGGCCATCGTTGAGTATCTGTATGCTTGTTACTTGAACAGTGATGTGTCTGCGGAAGAGTTTCTGAAAATCGCAGATGAAGCGTATCGCTATGTTGAGAAGGCGTTGCATGCAATGGCGGTTTCTAGAGATTCCTTGCGCAATGAAGCGAACGAAAGAAAACTACTGGCATGCATATCAGGCATGGCAGGGCGAGAATAAAGACGATTATCATCGAACGTTTAGCGGGAAGTTGTACGATGAATTCATAAGTTTGGAAGAGCGCACCATCTATTTGAAATATAGTTTTAACGCAGCAGAAGCTTCGATATTTTGCTCAATAAATATCTTTTACATCGAAGCGCTCATCGGAACTTATGATATGGAATTCTTTTTGAATGGTGAGATTGCTGATGATTATTTGGATTTTGAGAGTGTAGTCGTTAAAAATCAAATCATCCAAGTGAAACGTAGCTTAAGAATCGCCAGAAATGCGCTGAAATTAGGGATAGAAGCAGCCGAAGTTGCAAAAATCACAGAAATTCCACTCCGATACGTCGAACGATTAAAAGAAAAATAAGATTGACGTAAAACGAACTCAACGACTCGAGCATTCCAAGCGTTGATTATGAAAAGGAGGAATCGTCTAATGCATAGATCCATTGGGATTCTTGCCGCATGTCTCTTATCGATTGCTTTGGCCGGGTGTACGTCTGATCCGGTGCGCGCTCCGAACTACGAAGGAGAATCGGTTACGATCGGGATCATCGGAACGCCGCCAACTATGCGAGAGCGGAACGTGAATTTCGAGCAAATAGACTTCGACCAGCTGGAGAAGGTGGATTCTTCATCCGGGTACGATGCTGTTTTTATCACCGAAGAGCATTTATCCGAAGCCGCCGACTCGAAGTATGCCCTTACGTACAAGACGGCGGGCGTCCCGTTTTTCTTCATCGAGTCCAAGAAGTCCCATTTGCCTTTTATCAGCGAGCAGCGGACGTATGAAGAGTTTCCGGATCTAAACACGGATTCTTATGTGAGCGGCTACTTTGGCGATCGTCGCAACTCTAAATACTGGTCATACGGATTGCAAAATGACGAGCCGAATCGATCCGACATCGAAGACGTATACAGCCGAGTCATCGAAACGATCACCCATATCGAATCAGAGGTCAGATCATGAATAGAGGCAGCCTTGTTGTTTTTTTACTGTTGATTCTTCTTGTCGGCTGCGGCGGGGCGAATGAAGATTCCGATGCAGCGGAGCAATTTATCACAGAGAAGGGCTATACGATTGTCAAAAAAGAAAAAGAGGCCTACGAATATACGCTGACAAAAAGTCAGCTCACGGAAATGCCGTATATCCAATATTGGAGCGTGCAGAGCGAAGCGCCGGATGCTTACATAGGCAAACAGATCCGTACAAGCAAATTCATTGTGAATCATCATCCGTTGGACGAACTTAGCGATCAGGATAAAAAACAAACGGTCATCTATGTGATGGAATCGGGCGATGACGTTATCGGAGGCTACAGTATTCCGGATTATCAAGAGCTGCATATGGGCTGGGTGTACAGCATTGACGGCGAGACGTTGGAGGAAATGACCGGGATGTCTTATCCAGGCTGGCTGGAAGAGTGGAACAAAGCGTATAAGTAGCCCTATTCGCAATTTCTAAGTTGAGGTGATGTATACGGAAGAGGCCCGTGCAATCAGGAACAGCATTGAAGAACTCCCTGAAATGCTGAGGATAATCATGTGGATCATTGATTTCGACGCGGAATTAACGATGAACGGAATTTTAGGTTTTTTGGAGAACTCTTCCGGCAGATACTTGAGCGAGACGGTGGCAGCCTTGCAATTGATCGGAGCTGCAAAAGATGCAGCCCTATTAAAGGAGATAGAAAAGCAAGTTGAAAAAATTAACGTTGAGACTAAAATCGAATTAAACCCTTACCAAGTTACCTCGTTTGAAGACCGGCACTCTATCAATGAAGAAGCATTGAAAAAGATAGAGGAGCTGGCTGACCGATTATATCTAAATTCATATGATCGAAAAGCAGCAAATCTTCCCCATCTTACTCCAAGCCTGCCCGTCCTATATCAATAGATATGAAACATACATCGAACAGAATTATGAAAACGAAGAAGAAAGATTGCTGTACGTGGATATAGGCGACTTTACTGCGTATATGATCGAATGTTACGCGAAGCAAAAGACGGATAAATTCGACGAAGCGTTTGACGCGATCGAGCAGATGCTTGTGCATGGAGATTCGTACGTCCAAGATTTTGCCGTAGTCGGTGTTTTAGAAACGCTGCAAAATCAATTGCTGGACAAAGGAATTGAACTCCGTGCATTCGAAGTATGGTTACAACCGGAATCGAAGCGGGCGTGGAATCAGTTGATCGATTTTTGGAATGGCAAGATTCAATAAATGATAAAGGAGGACAGCGACATGACAACTATAGCACTGATCAGACACGGCAGCACCCATTGGAACAAGGAAGGGCGAGCACAGGGGAGCGCTGATATTTCCTTGGATCAGGACGGGATTCGGCAGGCAGAACTTTTGGCGGCGAGACTAAGCATGGAGGATTGGGCTTACATCTATTCCAGTCCGTTAGCAAGAGCGAAGGAAACGGCTTTAATCATAGGAGAAGCGATTGGAGTCGATGTCCATTTGGATGATCGTCTTCGGGAAAGATTTGGCGGATTGATCGAAGGCACGACTGAAGCGGAACGGGTCGCGAAGTGGGGAGCTGCTTGGATCGAATCAGATCTGGGACTTGAGCCTATAGAGCAAGTTCAACAAAGGGGCAAAGCGTTTTTAGAGGAAATTATGTTGAAGCATCCCGATGAAAAAGTGTTGGTCGTGGCTCATGGTGCCTTCATCCAATTCAATATGGTTCATCTACTTGCTGATTTTCCAATCATGAATTTCGGCAATACGTCCATGACCCTGTTAACCAAGTTGGATCATCAATGGACTTGCGAACTGCATAACTGCACCCAACATCTCGGAGAGCAACAAGCGAGCAAAATCAATATTGACCTGAGTGGTCAGAAGGGCAATGGGATATTGAAGACATGATATTAATCGATATAGGAAGCAAAAAAAGGATTCGCGAAGTGATCGATTATTTGCTTGGAAACGACGAGTTTGAACAGGCATTTTCGAGGTGTTCGGATGAGTAAAAAAGGTGTAACGTACCGCTTAGTGATTCTAATCTTGCTGATCGTTGCTGTCTGCTTTTGTATCGTCATGGCTATGAAGTTAAAAAGCAGCCAGGAGAAGATGAATCTGCTGGAAACTCGAATAGAGGGATACCGGAATGCAGAGAAAGAGCCGGAAAATTTAAAGGTGCAGATCGAGGAAGGTCAGCACTACGGGGATTACCAAGGCAATGACGACTTTTCGAATATCATTCATGCTAACCCAATTGATCAAGACTACCAGCAGGAACTTAAGCAACTTCAAGAAAAGCACGTTACGACAACGCTGGAATGGGGAGCATTTGAGGGCAGATATCTAGCCGTATGGGAAAAGGAAATGAACGCGACGCTGGAGCATCTGTATCCTTTATTAGACGAAGAAGATCGAGTTAATCTGGAGCAATCGCAAAAAAGCTGGCAAACTTACATGGATGCGGATTATGCTTTTGTCCTCGACAAGTTTATTCTCACCCGAGATTTCGGTACTCAGGGATCTGTGAATTTGTTAGCAGCTCAATCCCGGCAAACAAAAGAAAGAACGATCAAACTGATGGAATATCTGTTCAGCATCGACCGAGAGGCCGTGGATTTTGCATATGATCATGAAGAACGCGACGATCAAAGTGATTTATAGCACGGAAGGTATGGATAGGAGAGCCGAAATATGAAAATGAACTCGCATCAACCTGAAGGGTATGAATGTCCGTTTTGCCAGGCCAATATGGGAGCCAAACAAAGGGATATCATTTATCAAAATGAATATGTAACCGCACTCGTCGCGAAAAAATGGTGGCCGAATAATAAAGGACATGTTCTCGTTGTGCCGAATGAGCATGTTGAGAACATTTTTGAACTCCCGGTGGATTTGGCTGCCGAGATTCATCGTGCCGCTCAGCTTACTGCGTTTGCTATGAAAAATGTATACGCGTGCGAGGGGATCTCCACGCGACAACATAACGAGCCTGCCGGCAATCAGGACGTGTGGCATTATCATCTGCATGTGTATCCCAGGTATGTGAATGATGAACTATACCTAACTAACGGATCTGAATCCGACCCGAACGAACGTGCTTTTAAAGCTGAGAAATTGCGTTCATGGATTAATAATTATAGTTGAGTGACCTTTTACAAAGAAACAATCGAAGAGATTAATCTCAACGGATAGGTAAGGTGATGCGATTGCAAGAAAAGATGAGAGAACTTATTGAGCGTTACTACCAAGATTGTACCAAACAGGATTCGATGTTATCCCGTGATCTGCAAAACTTACAGCATGATTTTGCCGAAGAGTTCAAAAGATACGCGCCTGATGAAATTATAAACGCAGACTTCAGCACCTATACGGCCTACACCCACGGACTAGCTTCAGGAGGTATCCGCCTGAAACTTGAAGACCCTTTGGAGCGTTACAAGACAAGAGAATGGTTAAGTAAGTCCTTCTTTGAATGGTTCCCCAAATACAGGTTTCTGGAAAGCTACCGCTTGGATGAATATCAGAGCTTGGACCAAGAGTTGAGCCTAATCAATGACTGGAGAGCGCGGCTGATTGAGTTGATTGATTTGAAAGATAAGCAGGAGAAAAGAAGGTGAAACCATTGGAACTTATGCAACTTAAGATTCCTGCGGGTTACGCTATCACGTATAACAAATTCCATGATGTCGATCCTGTTCTTAGCGCAGACAGTGACGACTTCATCGAAAATTGGTTTTTTTTTACTCAGGACTTAATGCAAATCGAGAAACTAAAAGTCAAAAAAGGCCGGCCTTATATTTCGGATCGAGACAATACTTTACTGTTTGATTTGGGTTGGTATCCGGATTCTGATATTAACGGGGAGTACTTTTTGCAACTTGTAGACGGATATTGGAATGAAGTTAAAAGCTTTTCCTCCAAAGATCGCTTCCTAATCAAAAAGAAGCTCGAGGAATGGTTGGAGGAGTACCAGGCCGCAAATTAAACATTCAGGAGATGGCATATGTTTGCTTTACAAGTTACAGCAGTATTTAACATAACAGACAGGGGCTATGTGTTAGCAGGAACGCTTCAAGACTCGACGGCTTCTATTGGAATCGGAAATTACGTTAAGAATGAAACCGAAGAAATACGAGTTCAGGTTAAAGGTATCGAGCATTTAAATTATGGAAGCGAATATCGAGAACATACGTCCGAATTTGGGATACTGGTCAATATAACAAAACAAGAAGCCGAAAATCTGATCGGAAAAATTTTATTTGAAGAATAGGTTGAAACTTCTAAAAGATATAACGCTGCATATGAGTAACACCATGCAAGCCCTATCAATCTATTCGCCAATATGCAATGATCGGAGCTGCCAATGAAAAAGTTGACGATCGTCTTGTTGAGTCTTGTTCTGCTTCTGGCAGGTTGCAGTACCACGCATCGTGTGCATACCGATTCGACCAAAGAGTTAATTCAAGATTTAAAAGAACTTTCCCCGTTGATCGAAAAAGTTCGGATCACATTCACTCGTCCCAATCTTTATTACGCAATCGAGATGAACCAGGAACCGAGTCAGGAAGAGCTGGAATCGATCCTCGCCGAAATCGAAAAGTTTTCGACGGTGGAGCGGATCAACGAGATTGCTCGCAGCGTCAACTGGAATTTGGAAATATCGACCGTGCATCTTCGGATCAGTACGGATGAAAATAAAGAAACGAATGGACATTCTTATTATGCCCGATATTTCAAAACATCGAACGCAAGCGATTATTCCGAACAAAACATTGAGGCGTATCGCATTTGGCATGAGAACGATCCCAATCCGTAGCAGAATTTGGCTTCCGTTCGATTCATTTGTTATTCCTCCAGTACCACTTTAAAACTTGAGGACTCGATCGGAGTGAGAACATTCCCGTCCTGCGAAATCCAAGCAACATTGATTTCTATAGAGTCCCGACCGTCCAAATCGACATTGATCGATCTTCGCTGAAACTCGTCGAATAAACCCGTAGTTTTGATCACCGTATCTTTATCGAATATCTGACCGTCTGCATCCCGAACCGTAACGTGAAAAATCCGATCGGGAATATTCATGGACGGGTCGGCCTGATATTTGTGCTTGCTGTAGCCTAATCCGAACTGAAGCTTTTTCGATTCCGGCAGATAGTAGAGCGGAGTCAGAGAAACACGGGGTTCGGATAACTGACTTGGACGAGTCGTAAGCATAATCGGCTCCTCCTGTTTTCCGTACGGATCTTCCCACTGCAGCGGTAAGGTCAGGCCTATTTGAAGCGCGAGCAACGATCGATCCGCATATACATAAACTCCGGTCAGCGTAAGGATTGCGGTCAGAATCAAAACCATAACCTTGTTTCGCATGGAATCCTCCTCGTCATGACGTGATCAGCCAACTATAAGCATACCTTACCCGTTTATGTTGAAAAGGGGGATTAAAATGAAAAAGAAAAGCATTTTGCTGCTCGGCTTGTTGATGCTTCTGCTCGCGGCGGCATGCAGCCAACCCAAGCCTTTTCCGGAAACGCCGGAGGGCCGTCGTGCCATCGATGACGTGATCGCTGAACTTCCCGACCGTTATCCCGGGTTTATCGTGTTTACGGCGAATGTGTATAACTCTTCGGATCGGCAGCTGCGTATCGCGATCCGTTTCGAAGGGGAAAAGACGCCGCCTCCGGCAGAACGGCAAAAGCTGATCGATGACTTGTTAACGGATATCGCTTCGAAAGCGCAAAAGCCGGATTGGAAACCTTTGTTTACAAATGTAGAGATCCAAGTCGTGGCTTTATCCAGGGATGAGAACAATACGGATACAGAAATACGGTTAGCTACAAAAGAGAAAAACTCGGATCAATTGGACTTTTAACTTAACAGACATTAACCGGAAGGAAAAATAACCATAAGATGATCAGCCAAACGTAATCCTCTGATTAAGAGTTGACAAGGTACTAGAGGCTTGTTTTTCGTATTGGAACGATTCCATTTGAATCATCGGGTCGCATTCCCGGATTCGAACGATATCGACATTGCGACATTGGAGAAGCAGCTGAGCGAACTCGGCGCCCGATGCATACTGCTCACCATTTCGGACGATCGAGCGGAGGAACGAATAAAAAGCAGGAATCCGCAAGAGTGGGCGAATAAATCCAATGAAGATATGCAGCAAGCTTGTCAAGATTTGATCGATACCCAAAACCGACTTCGCGCGCAATCGGCAAAGTCGGCTGTTTCTACATATGAAATCAATACCGATCTTAAGGATTGGAACGGTTACGCAAAAACGATCATGGAAGAACAGATTTTGTTTAAGCTTTAAATGCAGCATCTATCGAATACCTATAGCAGAAAGCGGTGAGCTGCCCCTTGTACGGTGTTGTCCTGTATTTTGATACACATACGAAAGAAGCCATCCGAATCCGGTCTATCATCCCGGCCAATGGGCTCCTCACTGTACGCTCGCAACCACCTGAACACCGACAAGTTATCTGAAGCGTTACGCTTCAGCACGGAAAAATTGTCAACGATGCAAACCGAAGTGCAAGAAGTATCGTTGATCAAAATCGTTCAGCGCGAAAATTGTAAAAAGATCCATACGATCATCAGCCAAAAACTTATCTAATTCCCAACACTCAATCCTCTTTTCAGAAAGGAATGCCAATCATGCCTTTGCCTATGGTTCACTTGGGAGTCGCCTCCCGTTACTTTGCAGGAAGCTCCGTCCCCGACCCGTTCGTGCTCGGAAGCGTTGCGCCGGATGCTATTCATATGAGAAAAGGAACCGGCCGCGAAGACAAGCTGCGCACCCATTTCGGCGGCAAAGAAACGACTCCCGATCAGCTGGAGCGTCATTACGCGCAGTGGATCGGCCGAAATCCGAGCGAAGAATGGAAGCTGTACGTTCAAGGGTACTTTGCGCATATCTTAACCGATTATTTATGGGGACTTCGCGTTTATGCCGATTTCAAAGACCAAGCCCAGCAGGACGGAATTCCCGAGAGCGAGATCAAAACCGGTTATTATATCGACACGGACGGCGTAGATTTTGCGCTGTACGAGACTTCCGTTTGGAAAAAAGACCTTTGGGAAAGCCTGGCGCGGGTACCGGCCTGCGCGATGGATCCGCTGCTCAGCGAGCAGGAGATCGACGAGTGGAGAACCCGCACGATCCGTTGGTTCAAAGACGCGTCGAACAAACCGGCCAATCCGCCCCGATTCATCACGCGCGAAATCGTTGAAGTGTTTATCGAACAGGCAGGCGGCGAGATTCGAACGATTTTGGACGAATGGGACGCACGCCTGTCTCGCCGCAACTATAGATACTCAATAAGGAGTGGACAACCATGAAAGCCGTTATCGTCGAACGACAATCGAACATCAATACGCTGCAAGTTACGGAACTTCCGATTCCCAAGCCCGCTTCGGGCGAACTGTTGATCAACGTGCAGGCCGCGGCCGTCAACCGGACGGATATCGTCACGCGGGAAGGTCAATCCGGCTACGCGACGAATCCGGTCCTCGGAGTAGAGATCGCGGGAATCGTGGAACAAGCGGATCAAGAAACGGGCTTTGCGCCCGGCGATCGGGTTATGGGCCTTGTTAACGGCGGAGGCTACGCGGAATACGCGGTGATGCCGGCGGACCGGGCGATGAAGATTCCGGCCGAATATTCGTTCGAACAGGCCGCGGCCGTACCGGAAGTATTCTTGACCGCTTACCAGACGTTGTATACGATCGGACGGCTTCAACAGCATGAGTCGGTGCTGATTCATGCGGGCGCAAGCGGCGTGGGAACGGCGGCGATCCAACTGGCCCGCACGCTCAGTCAGGCGAAAGTGATCGTGACGGCCGGCTCGCAAAAAAAGCTCGATTTTTGCGGAGAGCTGGGCGCGGACGTGCTGATCAACTATAAAGAACAATCCTTCGAGGAAGAAGTTCTGCGCGCCACGGACGGCAAAGGCGTCGATCTGATCCTGGATTTCGTCGGCGCGGATTACTGGGACAAAAACCTCGCCAGCATCAAAAAAGAAGGACGCTGGGTGCTGATCGGCATACTGGGCGGAGTGCAGGTGGAAAAAGTGAATCTGTTCGCCCTCATGTCCAAATGCGTGCAGTTGACCGGTACGCTGCTGACGCCGAGAAGCGACGAGTATAAAGCCAAGCTTACGGGCGATTTCGTCCGGGACGTCATGCCGCATATGGAAAAAGGCGAAATCAAGCCGATCGTCGACACGGTCTTTCCGCTTGCGGAAGCAATGGAAGCCCAGCGGCATATGGAGGAGAACCGGAATATCGGGAAGATCGTGCTCGGCGTGCAGAACATCCAGGCATAAATCGATCGCAATCCTGGATGGCGACGACCGGACTCATTATTTCTCGATCCCTGACAGCGAAGCCAGCGGTATCAAAACCGTTCTCTCGTGCGGCGTGCGGTTCGGCGTATGCAGCGCGAGCATTTTTTCGCCTTCTACCGTTTCGAAAATCATCCCGTGTCCGCCGTCGCTGCCGTACAGCGGCGTATCCTCATGCGTCCACGGGCCTTGCAGTGTGCCGGACTCCGATACCGCCAGTCCGAGCGCGTAGTGGTTGTCGATAAAGCTGGCCCAAATCAGGCAGAGCCGATCTTCGTTCCGGAACAGGAACGGCCCGTCCGTAACATAGTTTTCCCGGTCCGGATAGCGCTCGGCAGAAAAGGGAGTGGCCCACGGCGCCGCCGAAGCATGGAACAAAGTCACCGGTTCTCCGGCCGCCGCGGTCAGTTCCGCATCTAGCGGCATGGCGCATATCGTGCCGTCGCCGATCTGCTGCCACTCCCTGCAAAACACCATCCACGGCTGCTGCTGTTCGTCCACGTATAACGTGCCGTCCAGCGAACTCCAATCTTCCGGCGTGACCGGACCTTGGCTGCGCGGGCGGTAAGGACCGAGAATATGATCCGCGTCCAGAATGGCCGTGCCGAGCAGCCCGTTGTCTTTGCGCCGAAAAGTAGCGAACATATAATACCGGCCTTGATAAACATGTACTTCCGGCGCCCAAAAGTTCTTTTCGGAGAAAAATCCCGGTTCCGGGCGGAACGCTGGATGCGGGCCTTCCCAATACTCCAGATCCCGGCTGACATAAGCGTCGAAGCCCGTGCCTTCGTTCCAAATATCCCGATCGGTGCTGCCGAACAAATAATAGGCTCCCGCTTCCTTGTCCGTCACGATATACGGGTCCCGAATTTGAATTTCCGACAATAACATGAATCTGCTCCTTTTATAAGGCCGCGGACAGAGAGGGGACGAACTGCGCACCTGCTCCGGCCGCGGTCTTTTATGATTGTAATAGACCTAACCGTACGACGGATACGCGATCCCCGGATCGCCGACCGTACGGAAGTTTTGCTCCTTCTGCTCGTACTCCTGAATTTCATTGCCTTTGACGACGACTTCCAACTCCTGATTGTCGTACCGTACGACGCCTCGTACCGTCTGCACGCTCATTCCGATACATGTTCGCAAATTCCCTGCGCGATCCGTCACGATTCGCAATCCGTAAGGAAAGCTGAGATGCGGCCTGTTATTTTTGTACATGAAGCATCGATCCGGCGTGTTGACGAGTTCGTAATGAATCCCGTCCACCGTGCGGCTGTAGGCGGTATCCCCGGCGATCTCTTCGCCGTGATCGCCGGCGCTCGGCAGCAGGCCCGTGAACGCCAACGTTCGGTCGGGCTGCGGCAGGATGCCGCAAAGCCGTTCCGCGATATCCAGCAGCGCCAGGATCGAAGGGGAGTACTGCTCCGTGAATCCCATCTCTCCGGTCCACGGACTAAGACATTGGGCGAACCGATCCGAGCGTGCGAACGCGCTTAAGATCGGATGCAGCACCCAGGACAATTCCACGTGCCGCTGATGATGCTCGAACGCGTGCGGCGTGCGAAGAATGGTCAAAAAGTTCGTCGGGCCCGACCAGCTGTTGTAATGATTGAACGGGTCGAAGCGGGGATCGTCCATCGCGATCGACGTCAACGGATATTTGGCGAAAAACTTGGACGTGTTCAGCAGATAGCGCCGCAGCGTCTCGGCGAAAAATTCGCCGTCGCCCACTTCGCAGGCCAGTACCCGCAGCAGCACGTCCGACTGCACCCGCACCCACTGATCGTGACGGTCACGGTCGTAAAAGAACTGATCCTGTTCGTCGAAGCAGTATCGATACAGACTGTCCAGAGTTTGCTCCGCCATCCGCAGCCAATCCTGACCGGCATCGGGATACTCCAGCCGCTCCGCGATCTTTGACAGATACGTCCGCTGGCAAAAGATGTTCGCGGTCAGATCCGGAGCCAAAAAAGGGAGCAGCGGCGAATGCGGATCGCAAGCGGCGGCATCGCCCCGATACGGCACGTCCGGCACATGCCAGAAGCGCGGCGACAGATCGTGTCCGGTATCGAACGCGCCGAACGCTTCGACGCAGCCGGTGCCGCGCGTATCGCGATAAGTGCCGATCCAACGGTCGTACCGCCGCATTGCTTCGTACATGACCGGGAGAAAATCCGAGGTATCCGCCGAGGTTTCTTTTTCGTGCAAACGGCCGTAGTTCCAGACCGAACGCGCCAGCGGCGTAACCAATTGAATCTGCCGGTAAGAAGGCCCGTCCGGCGTGATCTTGTAAGGCAGCAATCCGTCTTCGCGCTGGAAAGCGGCGAAGCCCCGGTACGTATTTTCCGCGACTTCGGGCAGAAAGCGTGCCAGCACTTCCGTATTGATCGTGCCCGTGCTTTCCAGCCAGCAGCCGAAGTAGGTGCCGCCTTCATGCAGGATCGGTCCCAGTCCGGCCGTCGGCACGATACAATTCATGAGCTGCCGCCGAGCTTCGCGGTGCCGGCTTTCCAGCTCCCCGGTCGACGTCGCGAAATTTACGCCGCTTTGCTGCCACTGTTCCGACAAGCGGAGATGCAGCGAGCTGCTTTCTTCCTGCTGAACGGGGGAAGGATTCCGCAGTTTTTGCAGCAGGGGAAGAATCTTTTCAGAAAACGGGGCGTCGGGATCGGCGTAAAGTTCCGTTCGTTCGTCGTTCATGTCCACGCTCCTTTGCGGCATCGATATACAACCAAGGATTTACTGAGCCGAAGTTTTGTTTTTGGCGAAAATCTGCTGCGCGCCTTTGTAGAAATCCGATACGGCCTGCTCGACCGACTTGCGGCCGAAGCCGATCTCCTGAACGGTCGTTTCGCCCAGCTTGGTGAACTCGGCGCCGCCGGGGATGTTATAGCTGACGACGAAGTTCTCTTTTTCGGCGGCTTCCGATACGCGGCTCGTATACTCGTACACGATCAGATCCGCCGGACTCGCGTCTTTTTGCAGCAATTCCCGATTGGCCGCCGTGACGGGAACGCCGCGATCGCTGCCGAGAATCTTCGCCGCATCGGCGTCGTTGATCCAGAAATCGATCAGTTTGGCGACGGCTTCCGGATGTTCGGTTTTGGCATACGCGGACAAGCCTTGGCTGGATTCGAACACGACGCCGGTACCTTTCGGACCTCGCGGCACTTGGACCAAGACCAGCTCGTCCTCGGTCAGGTTTTGGAAAGCGGCCAGCTGGTTCGAAGGAATCAACGTCATGCCGACGCCGCTCGTGATCAGCAGCGTTTTGGCGGTATCGTTCGGCGGGTTGGACACCTGCATCTCCGGCGAGACGACGCCTCCGTTTTTGGTCGTTTCGTCCCAATATTGATACCACGGCAAAATGTCCGCTTCTTCGAAGCCCAACGCTTCGTTTTCCATGTCGTACAGCTGCTTGCCGTTTTGCTTCAGGAAAATATCCATCCCGTCGAACGTGAAGTTGTACGTGCCGGCCACGCCGTCCAGCTTGTCGGACAACTCCTTGCTGATCCGCGCGTAATCGTCCCAGTTCCAGCCGTCTTGGGGGATCGGCATGCCGGCTTTTTCGAACAGCGTTTTGTTGACGACGATCCCGCGGGCATTGGCTCCGGCGGAGACGTTCACCAGTTTGCCGCCGAGCGTGCCGTATTCCACCAGCGATTGGTCCATCTGATCCAGCTTCAGCTCGTTTCCGACGTAAGGCGTCAGATCGAGCAGCACGCCTTTGCTGGCGTAATCCGTGACGTTGCCGCCGAGGAAAAAGACGTCCGGCGCGGTGCCGGAAGCGAGCTGGGTGTTCAGCTTGTCGAAGTATCCGGTCGAAGGCGCGAATTCGCCCATGACTTTGATATCCGGATTCTTTTGCTCGAACAGCTTGATCGCCTGGTTGGTCGTGTCCGCCCGCTTCTGATCGCCCCACCACATCATGCGCAGTTCCGTTTGGCCGCCGGCCGCTTCGCTTGTTTCGCTGCCGCCGCCTGCCTGCTGCGCTGCGGGACCGCCGCTGCCGCCGGAACAGGCGCTGAGCAGCAGCGTAACCGTCAGCGCGCTCAACCCTGTCATCCACCGTTTACCCTTTTTGCTGAACATGCTCATCGAATCACTCCTCGTGTTTGGATAAAAGCTTTTTCATTTCAGGCCGGTCGTCGCGATTCCTTCCAGGAAGTAGCGTTGGAACGCCAAGAAGATGACGGTGATCGGCAGCAGCGACAACGCCGACATCGCCAGCAGGCCGCCCCAATCGGATTGTCCCGACGGGTCGAACAGCGAGCGGATGCCGAGCTGCACCGTGAACAGATTGATATCGCTGAGATAGATCATCTGGCTGAAGAAATCGTCCCACGACCAGATGAACGTGAAGATCGCGGTCGAGATCAAGGCGGGAACCAGCAGCGGAAGAATGATCCGGAAATAAATTTGCCGCTGGCTGCATCCATCGATGGTGGCGCTCTCGTCGAGTTCTTTCGGCAGGCCGCGGATAAACTGCACCATCAGCAGGATGAAGAAGGAGTCGTGGGCCAGCCATTTGGGCAGAATCAGCGGGAAGTACGTGTTGATCCATTCCAGCTTGCTGTAAATGACGTACTGCGGCACCAGCACCACATGATACGGCAGCATGATCGTGACCAGCATCAGGCTGAACCAGAGACCTTTAAAGCGGAAGTTCAACCGTCCGAACGCGTAAGCGGCCATCGAGCACGTCACCAAGTTGCCCAGCACGGACATGACGGAGATGAAGGCGGAGTTGGCGAAAAAGCGTCCGAACGATACCCCTTGCAGTCCTTTCCAACCGTTGACGTAATTTTCGAACGTCCACGTCTGCGGGATCAGTCCGGGACTGCTGAAGATGATCTGATTAGGCTTGAACGAGCTGCTGATCAGCCAAAGCACCGGATACAGCATCAGCAGGCCGAACCCGATAATGACGATATGCTTCAGCAGCGCCCGTAAGCGAACCGTCCGATGCGCCGTGCGGGAACGGGACATTTCGGAAGCGTTTGCAGAAGAATCGGCAGAAGTCGTTTTGATATTCATGTTCCGTTATCTCCCTTCCTGATCGCCGTAGAATACCCAGAATCGGGACGTCAAGAACACAAGCGCCGTGAATGCCCCGATGATGACCAGCATGATCCAAGCCAGTGCGGAAGCATATCCCATATCGAAAAACGAGAAGCCTTTCAAATACAGGTACAGCGTGTAAAACATCGTCGCATCAAGCGGCCCGCCGCGCCCGTCGCCGATCACGTAAGCCGGGGTGAACGCCTGGAACGAATTGATGATGCTCATGACGAGGTTGAAAAACAACACCGGCGACAGCATGGGCAGCGTAATGCGGAAAAACTGCTTGACCTTGCCCGCTCCGTCGATTTGCGACGCTTCGTACAGATCGGCGGGAACCTGTTTCAAGCCGGCCAGAAAGATCACCATCGCGGAGCCGAACTGCCAGGTCGACAAGCTGACGATGGTGTACACGATATAGTCGGGATGCGAGATCCAGGCCGGGCCTTGAATGCCGAACCAGGATAGAAATTGATTTAAGGCGCCGCTTCCGTCAAAAATTTGCCGCCAGACGATCGCGATCGCCACGCTGCCTCCGAGCAAGGACGGAATGTAGTATACGGTTCGGTAGATGCCCAGCGCGCGAATGCCTTTGTTTAGCGCCAGCGCGATCGCCAGGGCAAAAATCAGCCGCAGCGGAACCGACAAGAACACGTATTTGAACGTCAGCAGCAGCGAAGCCGTGAACGTGCCGTCCTGCGTGAAGATCTGTCGGTAATTCTCGGTTCCGATCCACTGCGGGGGAGAAAGCAGATTATACTGGGTCAGCGATAAATACAGCGAACCGAGCATGGGGCCCAGCGTCAGGCAAAAAAAGCCGATCAACCAGGGCGTCAAAAAAGCGTAAGCGGTCCAATTGGATTCTCGGCGGCGCACGGATTTCATCAGTTCTCAGCTCCTTTAAATAGTCTGTCTATCCGGATAAGCCCATCATAGACAAAGGAGCGGTGCGCTTGAATATCATTTCTTCGGCAAAGCGCTATCGTTTTTTTCGGATTGCCGCTGACGGTATTCGGACGGCGCGATGCCGTGCAGCTTTTTGAATTTGGAGCTGAAGTAGCTGGCATTGGAAAATCCGGTCAGCTCGGCGATGTCCCATAAATTCAGTTCGGTATGCCGGAGCAGATGCATGGCTTGCTTCATGCGTGCTTCCGTCACATACCCGATAAAGGTCTGTCCGGTGCGATTTTTGAACAATTCCGAGAAATAGGAGGGATGATAATTGAACCGCTCGGCGATATCCGTCAAGCTCAGGTCATACATATAGTTTTCGTCGATCCAATGCTGGGCTTGGCGGATCCGTGAACCGTCGTCGGACGTCTCGGCAGACTGTTTTTGCAGCTGCCGGTACAGCTTGGACGCGATTTCGCGGATAAACGCGAAAGCCTCTTCCGTGCCGCGCAGTCCGAGCACCAGCTCGGGACGGATCCACAGCCGGTCGTGTTCGTCCGACGCCAGCCGGTGCTCGTGAGCGAGATGTTCCAGACCGATACAGATCCGAAAGATCGTTTTCGCGAAATAAGGCCGGGATATCCGAAAAGCCTGCTCAAGTTCGGCTTGCAGCAGTCGATCGTAGGCTTCGGAATCTCCTTTTGCCAAGCAGAGATTCATTTCCTGAGTCCGATCCCGCATCGATTGCGGATGGTCGGTACTTGCCGGCATCTGATTCGCCAAAGAACCGTGGAGCTGCTGCTTCTCCTGCAAGTTCCAATCCAGCAGCGCGCCGATATATCCGTCTTTCCAGCAGGCCATTCCTTGGACCGACGGCCCTTGACCGAGCAGCGGCCGGATGCCGACGAGCTGTTCGGTCAATCCGATCAGCTCGTCTAGCCGAAGCGAAGCTTCCCGTCTGACGGATTCGTCTTGATCGTCGATCATGACATGCATCAGTTCGGGATAGGCGGCATCGCGGAAAACGGCCGCCGCCTGCTCCGTGCGCTGACCCCATTCCCGGCACAGCAGCTCGAACGGCAGACGCAGCTGATCGGCGGGACGCTGCGGCGCAGAGCGATCCCGTTCGCGGGACGGGGAAAGGGACAGCAGCGACTGACCGCGTTCGCCCAGTCCCAGCGTGACGAAGGAAATCCGTCTGTCTTCCCAAGTATCCAGATGAAACAGCCGCGAACGCTCCGCGAGTTGACGGTCGGGGGTGAAGCGGTCTTTGAGCAGGTGCACGATGAAATTTTCCTTCATTTCCTCGTAATAACGCGATAACCGCCATTCCTGCTCGCCTTGCTGCTGACGATCCGATCGCTTCCGGTCCAATTCCTGTTTCACTTTTTCCAAAGAAAGGGCCAATTCGTCGCGCGCGACCGGCTTCAGCAGATAGTCGCGGGCATGGCTGCGGATCGCCGCCCGGGCGTATTGAAAGTCCTCGTAGCCGGTAATGACGATGATCAGAATCTCCGGGAACCGCGATCGGCATTGTTCCAAAAATTCGACTCCGCTCATCAGCGGCATGTTCATGTCGGTCACCACGATGTCGACCGGACCTTGCTCCAATCGTTCGATCGCTTGCCGTCCGTTCGATGCTTCGGCAGCCACGGTCAAGCCTATCCGTTCCCAATCGACCTTCAATTTAAGACCTTGAATGATTTCCGGTTCGTCGTCGACGAGCATCACGGTATACATGGGTCAGCGCTCCTTTTTCATGGTTTCGATATCAGCAATTTCCGGTTTTTGAACATTTTCCGTAATGGGGATTATCAGCTCGATCCGGGTGCCTGACGCTGCTTGTTCGTTATCCCCGTCCAATGGGCGGGAGCGGATATGTACGTTGAAAGAATCCCCGTAATACAAGCGGCAGCGGGCCAGCACGTTGCCGAGCCCGATATGCCAACTGCTGCTGCTCAAGATCTGCTCCAGCCTGGCGGGCGAAGGCGCGTGCAGGAATTTGGCGATCGACTCGTCGGACATGCCGGGACCGTTATCCTGCACGACTAGATGAATATGCCGGTGCGCCCGATACACTTCGATGCTCACGATTGCTTCTTGGCGCTGAGGCAAGCTGTATTTGACCGCATTTTCAATCAACGGCTGCAAAATGAATTTGATCGTCTTCAGCTCGTCGAGGCCGGGCTGCTGATCGAGATTGATCCGCAACCGCTCGCCGAACCGGATACGCAAAATCGCGATATAGTCCTGCACATACTTCAATTCTTCTTTCAAAGGGGTTAGGTCGTCGTTAATATGCAGGGAGAAGCGCAGCATTTTGCCCAATGATTCGATCACGCTGACCGTATCGTCCGTGCGCTTTTGCATCGCCAGGCTGCTGAGCAGCTCCAGCGTATTGAACAGGAAATGCGGATTGATTTGCAGCAGCAGCGCTTTGTATTCGGCTTGTTGGCGCAGAAGTTTGAGTTCGAACTCTGTTTTGATATGCTGATTCAACTGCCGGGTCATTTCTCCAAACGTGAACGTCACGTACCCGATCTCGCTGTGAACAGGCAGAGCAGGAGGAATTTTACGCTGGGCCTTAGCGAAGTCGCCGCGCTTGATATCGTTCATGGCCGACACTAATTTTGAAAGCGGTTTCGTGATACTATAAGACAATAAGCTAGCTACAATGATCGACGTTACGAGCAGCACGGAAGCCGCGATGATGATACTGATCCGCAGTTTGAACAGGTTGGCGTACAGATCGGCTTCGGATACTTTGCCGATCAGCATCCAATCGGTCATGGCCAGCTTTTTGTATACGATGATGCTGGTGTGCCCTTGTTCGTCGGATACGTACAACACTCCCTGTTTGGCGTGACCATTGCGGATTTGCCGGATTCGTTCTGCGTCGGACGCGCTGATTTGAAAGCTCGACGGTTCCAGGAGCGGTTGCCCGTTTTCGTCGAGCAGATAAATATTTCCTTTTTCACCCAAATGGATTCGGTCCAGCGGACGGGTAAAGTAGTCGGCGTCGATATTGATCTTCATGACGCTGCGGGTGCGCGAAGGCTCGAAGCTGCCGATCGGCATCAGCATGCTGACGACGGGATGCCGGTTATTCTGCTCCAGCTCCGCCTGATCCTGATGAGCGGCAGCCCAATGCTTTCCTTCGGCGAAAAATCGCGTGTACCAATCTTCCTGCTTAAAAAAATCTCCCGAATACACCGGACTGCCGCTTCCGCTGCCGATCCATAGGCCTTCCTGCCGGTAAATGCTAACGGAAGAAACGCTGGAGTAGCTGTTCGCGGCACGAGTCAGAAACTGGCTCATTTGCAGATGCGCCAGCATCTTTTCCCCGCTGCCGACGTCCGGGTCCGACACGGTCGAGTCCCATTCTTCGGTTGTATTGCTATTGAAAACAAGCGAAGCCAGATCGTAAATTTGCGTCTGCACCATGTCCACGTAAGAACCGTATTCGTCCATTTTCTCCAAAGCCGACGACTCGATGTAGGAGCGGATGACGGAGCGGGCTTCGTTGAACAGCAGAATCGCCAATGTGCTGAACGACAAAACGAGCAGGGTCACGAAAAACAAAATCAACCGATTGCGCAGCGAATAAAACATCGTTTGCCTCCTTTCGATAGCTCTGATTATAGTGCAAATCCGCAAACCCGAAAGACCGGATTTGCATATTTGCCGAAAAACCATAGAATGGAAGCAGAAGATTAAGAGTTTATTTTATGTGTATATCTGGATATTAGGGAGGCCGACTATGATAAAAAAAGGGAATGTCTTCGTGCTGATCGCAATCGTTCTAGTGCTAACGGCCTGCCAATCTTCGCAACAGCCGTTGCAGCCTACCCAGCAAGAAACCGTTGATTTCGACAGAACCGCGGCGACGGAAATGGTAGAGAAAAAAGAACGAATGATCATGGACGCTGCTTCGAAAGGCACGTTCACGAAACAGGAATACGACGAGTTGGAAAAAGCGTTCACGGAGGAGTTCGGAGATCGCGCCCAAGACTTTTTATCCATGTTGTTCATCACCGATCTGGACGCGGCGCCTGACGCGGACCGAAAGATCAATGAAAACATGCTGTATCCGACCGTATTTCATGAAGGCGTTAACCTAACAAGCGCGACCGTTAATAAGGTTGAATACGAGGAGAACATGCTTAACCAAACCACCTTAACCGTGAAGGAAGAGTATGACGGGAACGACGAGAAGCTGCAAGGTTGGAATCGGGAATATATTTTTGAACCCGACGAGAATGACAAGTGGCAGCTCAAAAGTTTTTTTCGGAACGATGAATTTTAACGGAGAGGATTATACGATGGATGATTTGGAGTTGAAGTCATAAAGGAGCGTATGCATGAAATTTACATCCATACATAAGAAGACCCGAGGAATGCGCAAAAAAGCGCGGAATCTCGCCAGATGGTCGGAACATCACAAGGAACTGGATATCGACTCCTTGATTCGCCACCGTAAAGACTACGTGAAAATTTGGATCGATCCGTTTTACTGCCTCTATCAGATTACGCCCAATAAAATAGGAAAGAAAAATCCGAAGCATCGGTTCCAAAAACAGATTCTGTATCAATTGCTCGACATCTATTTGGCTTGGCAGAAGAAACTGGATGAGTTGGACCAGCCTTATTACCTGAAAATATGGATAGGCGATCCGGAATTCATAGATTCTCAGGTCGTTGCGGCGCTTGAACCGGAGATCGATTATTACAGCAAGCTTTTCCGAGTCAAAGAACAAGGCAAAGCGTTTCCGTTGGATATTCGGCATCCGTTAATGGAGCAATTCAAGTGGGAACGCTGTTGGAACGGCTATTATATTTGGGAAAGCGACTTGGAAACGGCTGAGGAGATCCAAGAAGCGCAGCATAAAGCTATTGAAATCAGCGAAACTTTCTTTAACGGATGGTTGGAAAAATCGTATTTTATTTCTATCGGGGATATGTGGGTGGGGAGTATAAAGCAAAGTAAGAACGCCATTATTTTAAAAGGGGATCCCAATCATGGATAAGGGGAAAATTATCTTTTTGAACGGTGTCACAAGCTCAGGAAAAACTTCAATCGTGGATGCGATGCAGGCGTACACGGACCCGTTTTTTTATGTAGTAGCCAATGATCTTTTCGAAAATACGATCGGCGATCAGCATCTGCAAAACGATTACTGGAAGTATCTGAGCGAAGCCATAATCATGATGTACCATACGGCCAAAGTATTTTCGGACAGAGGAAAGAACATTCTGATCGACGGGATTTTGGTAGAAAGACCCGAGCTTCAGCCGCACTACCGGCAGGTTCAGGAGATTTTTGCCGGGTATCCGCTGGAGATCGTGGAGGTTTATTGTCCGTTGGAGATTTGCCGAACCCGTAATCTGGAACGCGGAGACCGGGGTGAACACCAATCCGCCGAGCAGCACCGAATCATGGCACTGGATATCGCATATGATTTCTCGGTCGATACGAGTCTGCATACGCCTGAAGAATGCGCGGAATTGATCATTGAAGCCTTATTTCAAAACGAATCGAAGATTGGACGTTAGGAGGCATAAACATGGCAATTTATCTGGTAAGACACGGAGCGGATGACGAAAGTTACCGCGGCGGCTGGAGTCAACGAGGGCTGAATACGGAAGGGTACAGGCAGTCCGAGAAGCTAGGGAAGTATCTCGAGGCGCGCAACTCAAGCACTTTTCGAATCGGTCGGATCATAAGCAGCGACTTGCAGCGCGCATTGGATACGGCAAACGAGCTCGCTGCTTGTTTGGATATTCCGGTCGAGCGCGATGCGCAGTGGAGAGAGATGAACAACGGAATCATTGCCGGAATGCCTAACGAGATCGTGGACGAACGTTTTCCCGGCCTTTATTTTTCGAGCTTGGCAATGGACGAACGATATCCTGGCGGCGCAAGTCCGGCAGAGTTTTACTCTCGGATCGAAATTGCTTTTAACCGGTTATGCGAGCATCATTTAGCCCAAAACAGCGATTCGAACATCCTGCTCGTCACGCACGGCGGAGTCATCAATATCATTTACAGTATATTAAAAGGCATAGCGTGGACGAATCGAAGCAAGTCATTCCCCTCGGAACATACCAGCATGCATCGTATCGAGCATATGGACGGGAAGTGGACGATTACGCTGGAGAATGCGGTGGGACATTTTGACGGAACAAAGCAGGCAGGGAAAATCCCAAACGCCGATTCCTAAAACAAGCTTTTCACCGATTGATCGAGCCGACCTTACATATATGCATTAAGAAAGGTGAGAATATGAAACCTACTTTAGAACGTTATACGATTGACTTCAATCCGGTAGGCGATCTCGACCAAGACGTCGCTTCATTTTTGACTTTACATCATAATGAATCAACGCTGGAGCATACGATAAAAGTGAAAAACGAAGCGAAAAAGATTGCAGAGTTCTATGACAGGAGTCTGGTAGATAAATCGATTAAGGCAGCGTTGCTGCACGACGTTAGTAATGTAGTGCCGGTCTCGAAAATGCTGGAGTTCGCCAACCAACTTCAAATAGACATCATGGAAGAGGAATGGAAATACGCAAGAAGCGTTCATCAGAAACTGTCAGAAATCATGGCGAAAGAGATTTTCGGAATCGCCGACATTGAAGTCTTGAATGCCATCAGAAGCCATACTACGCACAAAGCAGATGCATCGATGACGGATAAAATTTTGTTCGTGGCAGACAAAATCTCTTGGGAACTTCCGGGAACGCACCCTTATTTGGCGGAGATGAGAAAACAGGTATACGATTTCAAAATCGATCAAGCTATACTCCTTTATTTGGATGTGATTTGGGAGCAGCGAGACAAACTCAAATTGGTGCATCCATGGCTTATTGAAGCGAGAGAAGAACTTCTTTTAAAGACAAACATTCGCTCGGGTGCAGAAAATGAAAAATAACCCGATGTTAAACGAGGTAGTTCTCGAACTTTGTTACTTGGTGCATTGTAGTCGTCGTATCGGTCTGCAAGCTATATCCGAGCACGAGATCGAATCGGTTTTAAGCAAAGCGGCTTCGAAAAATGTCGCAAGATTTATTAAAGACGGCATACAAATTATTAAAAGTGGTTTCATGTATTCGCATGCGAAAAAATATCTGGAGTCAAACCTTCTCGAATATGTCCGCAATCCGCAGCTCAGTCTCGAAGAGTTAAAAGCTATGCATTACAGCATGTACATTTTGGAATACTGTAGTCACGGAGACCTGAACGAGATCGTGCGGCATTGCAGATTGATCTTGCACGAAGAAAACGCGGATCGTGAGCGCTCGGCAGATATGGATTACACGTACGAAGAACCGGTGAGAGTCAGAAGGGTTTTAGAGTTTTTGCGAGCAAGGGATTATGCCAACGAAGCGATAGACCGCGAAGAATTCGAAGCTTTCAAAGCTAGCGGATGGGAGCAAGTCGTGGAGTCGCCGCGGCTTTCGAGAAAAGAAATCCAACGGCTGCTGGATGAACACGATCAGTCGATGCGGTTGATGCGCGAAGAAGTCGTTAAAGGAAACGAAATGAAAGTTCTCGCGTCCGTAAGTGTAATCGTTCTCAATGAACAAAACGAGATTTTATTGGCAAAAGGGCATAGGGGATGGGACATGCCTCAAGGCTATGTGGAAGAAGGCGAGTCCATTCGGCAAGCGGCGGTTCGAAAAGTCAAAGAAGCAACCGGAGTCGATATGGAATTGGACAAATTCTGCGGGATCTTTTACAACGTGACGCGCGGCATAAGCAGCCATATCTTTACCGGCAAGCCGATCGGAGGGACTCCGGAGGCCAGCGGCGAGAGCGAGGACGTCGGCTATTTCACGATGGAAGAAGCCAAGAAGAAGATCGTCTGGGGTGACTTCAAAGAGCGGATTCGTTGGGCATTGGACGAGAGCAGTCATCCTTTTTTGATTGAACTTTGGGATGAGTAGCCAGTGATAGGAGGAAGCCGACGAGCAGCTTGCAGGGATTACGGTTCGCTCCCGATCTCTTCTTTCCATCCGTAAGCCAGCCACGTCATCAGCGGTTCGTCATAAAGTTTCCAACGCTCGATCGAGTCTTCTGCCAAAATCAGAAGCGAAGTTTGTCCTGTCGAGACGATGATGTTTTTGCCGTCCGTCAACGTAAGGACTAAAACGTTTCCCGGCATCGAAGTCATCGTAATGCCTTCATCGCCGACTTTTCCCTGGTTCTCCGCTTCATTCAGCCACCCGACGATTTTTTCGATGATTTCTTTGCCAGAAGGACTGTCTGCATCCATGACTTTCGAGACGACTCCGGTATTCATTCCTTCTGCCACATAGAGCGACTGCACTTCGGATAATTCGGGAATCAATCCTGGCGGCGTTTTTTCCTGACAGCCCGTCAGAACCAAGATGAACAGGCAGCTGATTACAAGCATGTACGTTTTTCGCATAGTTCCTCCCAAGAATTTAAGATCTCTTTTAGGTTTTGCTTCATGCTGCATCGCAGGACGATTTCTGGGCCTTTCCTGCGGGAACCTACGGATTAGGATCTGTTGCAGTGAATAAAGAAAAATATGGATATATTACATAAGCGAGTAACCCTATTATATACAGAGAAGGATGATTTTTTTGCAAAAAGGCATAATTTTATTCATGAACGGCACGTCCAGCGCAGGCAAGACCAGTATCGCGAAGGAGCTGTTGAAGCAAATCGAGATTCCTTTTCAGCATGTATCCGTAGACGATTTTTTTCGTAATTATGACGAGTTTATCGACAAAAAGTATCCGAACCTTGAACCTGCGATCGAAGTCGAACAGCATACCGTCGCGCAAATCATTTTCGATCCGATCGGCTCTCTGTGCTATTCGACCGTCAAGCTGTTTTCGGAAATGGGCGTGAACGTCATTTTGGATACGGTAGTCGATAATGAAAAATGGTTTAACGTATGCCAAGATCTATTTTCCGGTCATCCCACATTGTTCGTAGGCGTCATCTGCTCCAGAGAAGAGTTGGCAAGAAGAGAAGAAGCAAGAGGAGATCGAGCGATCGGATTGGCCAATGCGCAGTTCGATGGCGTGTACACGTTCGAAAAATACGACGTCGAAGTGAACACCGAAGAGCTGAGTCCGGAAGAATGCGCCGAAAAAATATTGAGATTTATTCGATCGGGTCAGGCATATTCGACATTTGAGCAGTCCGGCAAAAGAGCGTTAGGCATGTAAGGTGAATGCGATCTCATTGCCCGAATCGACGATGAAGGCGGTTCGATGATTCCTACAGCATATCCCAAATGCGAAAAGCACGACGTGTATCTGAACTGCTATGGATGTTTGCTGTGCAATAACGACGCGTGATCGCGCAAGCGTGCCTACCCGAAAGGAGCAGATCATCCAATGTCTGAATCTGAATTTTTTTTGTACGATTATATCAGTATTTATTCGGACGAGCGTTATGCAGGGCGGATCAAAACTGTCGATATCGAGCGCTTTTTCATTGAAGTATTGGCGTTTGAAAAAACGGACAGCTTGAAGTTTTGCAAAGTCGTTAGCGGCGAACCTGTCAGGGCAACGGGATACTTGGCGAATGCTCAGGGAGGCTATGCTTTTGATACATTGGACGGAATTGAAGAGATCAACCTGATCGAGATCGATATCCCGCTTCAAATGAACGTGGAACTGGAAAGATTTATTCTGGCTGCCGCATATCAAATAGCCAAGCGATATTCGTGGATTGTAGATGAACGGAGAGAATAATGAAACAGATGAATAACCAATGCTGCGCGTATCGCATTTATCCGGAGCCTGCGGGAACCCATTATTTTCAACAGGATCTGATGACGGAAGAACAGGTCGAACGACTTTTTGATTACGCTCAAATACTTGAATTGATTATCTTTGAAGCAGGTTGGGCCTTTTTAATCGATCGGTACGGTTATCCTTTGCTATATGAAATCAATAATAGAAGCGGATGGTTCGACAGCGAGAGTCTGGAAGAGTTTAAGCTATACGTGCAAGCCTATCGGGACGATGCAAATCGGATCTAACTTTTATGCCGAATGATTCGTTCATGATATAACAGCAAGTTCAATGCACATCGCATATGAGGAAGGAGAATCATATGGAAGCGATACGGATCGGATTGAGTCTATTGTTTTTTATCATGATCGCGGCGCTGTTTTTCGGCTTGACCCGTGGGTTCGTTGCCAGGTATCTCGACAACTTTTATCAAAAAGCGTGGGAAAAGCTGAGGTATGGATTCAAAAGGACGCCTTCTAATGATTAAAGAGTTGTACATGTAGCTTTTCAGTTCATGTCGACAATCCGGAAAGGTTGGGAATCAGATGGGCACTAAATTTGCAAACCTTCATATTCAAACGCAGGATCGACAGCTCGTACTTGATGCCTTAAGGCAATTGACCGATCAGGCCGGGCACGTATTGGCTAAACCGATTTTAAATCTGTCCAACATCCTCGATCAATATATCCAGCGAAAAGAAGACGGAAGCTCCATCATCGAGACCGAGCCGAATGTGACTTATTATCTGCATCAAAGCGGCGAGTGGACGACCGTGCTCAATTATTATTTCGAATGGGGAACGGTCGAACAAGTCGGAGAGCTGCTGTCCACGTTTGTTTCGCAACCGATAATGACCGTCGGGTTTTTCGATGAAGATATTTTCGAATGGACGATATTCCAAGATGGCGAAGCGAGATCCAGAAAACTGTTTTGCGGAATGTGGGCTGCCGACGAGTATGAGCTAAAGCCGGAAGTCGTGGATTTTACTTATTTGCAAGAAGTGATCGGAATCAAACGCGCCGATCTCGATCGGTTATTCGACAGCGAAACTCCCGAGCAGGCCGTAGATGCGCTGTCGGAGCAGCTCAACGTGCATTTGTGGATCGATTACAAAGTCATGGGTAGCGATGCGGAGTCGGCGAAAAGATATTCCCGCGTAGACCAAGATATAAGGAAGTGATCGATTGAACCCGACAGACCCTAACCTGGACGAACAATCAAGCTGGTATGCCGTCAAGATGCTGTTCGAATGCTTCATTACGGGCAGGCCGGACGCTTCCAAGATCGACGACGATTATACGGAAGACAAGACGTACGAAGAGAGCATCTACCTGATCCATGCGAATTCGCTCGAAACGGCATACGAGAAAGCGGAACAAGAAGCTCGAAGTTACGAGATGTCTTATCAAAACGTATACAGGCAGGACGTGGAATGGAAGTTTGTGCGGTTCTTGTATGCTTTTCATTTATTCGATCAAGAGCCTGCGGATTTGACCGAAGTCTATTCCCGGCATATCAGCGCACCGAAGCGAACGAAAACGGAAGAGTTTGTGCGCAAGATGTTTCCCGAAACGGAAGAGCAAGATTGAGCACAGCCGACATTTCAGGAGGATTCCTTATTGAAAAGTTATTACGGAGAATTATGCACCAAAGTCTACGAGAGCGGTAAATCGTTAGCCGAAGGCAAAGAATTGGAGTTCTACCTGTCCTTCGTGACTCGACCGGACATGGAAGTACTTGAACCGATGTGCGGCAACGGGCGGCTGCTGATTCCTTTTATGCAACGCGGGATTGGGATCGAAGGGTTCGATATTTCGGAAGACATGCTGAAGATGTGCAGGGAAAAAGGGCGCAGCCTGGGGTTGGAACCCCGTGTCGATCAGGCCAAACTCGAAGAATTCGTCAGCGACAAAAATTTTGACCTGATCGTTATTCCGTTCGGTTCGTTCTCGCTGCTGCCCGATGAGCTTGTAGATCAAGGTCTTCGCCAGTTGAAAAAAGCTTTGAGCGATCAAGGAAAGCTGCTGTTGACGATCATGGTCGAGCCGCATCAGGGAGAGGACCTTGCGGAATGGACCGAATCGGGCATGACGCAGCTCGCAAACGAATCGATTAGGCTGTACAAGAAAACCCGGTATGATGCGGAAAAAGTAGTCCTGTTCACCGAATTGAAATACGAACTTGTCAAGGACGATCGCGTGCTGCGAACGGAGATCATGGAGTTTCCGGTTCGCTTTTACGGCATCGATGCCTTTAAGCAGATCCTTGAGCGCAATGATTTTCGGCAAGTTACGGTGCATGAGGTGGAGAACGGGTACGGCGAAGGGACTCTTTTCCACGTGTTCGAATGCGGTTAGCCGACTTGGATCATGGCCGCGTTCGATCATCCGATTCTATTGAAAGGCAGGCGATCCGTCGATGTTTTACGTCAATGCGCGAGCTTTTATCGAACGCGAAAGCGAAGGCGTAACCGAGCTGCTGATCCAGACCCGCACCAAAACCAATCAACAATCCCTAGAACTTCCGGGCGGGCAGTTGGAGCCGTTCGAAGCAATCTTGGACGGGTTGAAGCGGGAAGTATTCGAAGAAACCGGATTGACGGTAGTCGAGGTCGAAGGCAGCGAGACCCGGATCGATACGAGAGGGATCAACCCGGATTTCGAAGTCGAGTGTCTGGCTCCCTATTGCGTCTATCAAACGTTAAAAGGCCCGATCGATTCGGTCGGCATGTATTTTATCGTGGGAGCTGAAGGCGAGTTATTGAAAACAGGCGATGAAACGGCGAATATTCGTTGGGTAGCAACAGACGAGATCGATCGTCTCATGTCGGAAGATCCCCGACAGTTTTCGGACGTCGATCGTGCGGGGCTGATGTATTACCTGAATCATCGCAATCCGATAAGGAGGGATAAGCCATGAATCCGAAACAAAGAAGGTTCAAACCGATCTATCTGCTTGCCGTTCCGATTATCTCGGTACTCGCAATCTTGCAATTCAATCAGAATGCCGATCCGGTAGGCTCCATCATGAATCGTCCGGTAGACGTCGAAAAAATCTCCAGCACCGAAATGGGGAGATATGTGTATTCAAATCAGAACGGAGCCGGCTTTGTTCAATTTGAAGATATTCCGTTGGACACCCAACAGATCGATAACATCGCGACTTGGATAAACGAGGCTCCCGAATCCGCAATTACAATGCTAGACACTATGCCTTCGGATATCAGCGCCGGAATCGTCTTCAAAGTCAAATCCAACAAAGAAGTTCGCATCCAGTATAATCGGGATAAAGTCTACGTAACGCGCACGGACGTCAATCGGCAAATGCTTCGGTATTCGATCGAGCAGGCCGAATTGAAGAACTTTTTCGATGAACAGCTCAAAGGATCTTACTTCGGCGAAGATGCCGTACCGGACGTAGAGGTGTAGGAAGGCAACGGCGAAGAGATGTAAGTTCCCGAGCATGATTCCGATGACAAATGTAACTAGGGGTCTTTTTATCGATCGAGCATACTGAAGAAAACGTACCCGAAAGGATGAGCTACATGACTCTTGCTTCCATGCAAAGCGTCCTGAAAAGATACGGTTCTTGCGCAGCGCTCGATTATATCGATTTGGAGATCCATGAAGGAGAAATCGTCGGTTTGCTCGGTCCCAACGGAGCCGGTAAAACGACGTTGATTCAGGCGCTGACAGGCATTCTTCCGGTCGATCAAGGGAGAATTTCGTTGTTCGGCGATTCCCGAAACCCGTTTTCCGATGCCAATAAACAAAAGCTCGGTCTCGTAACGCAGGAAATTGCCGTTTTCGAGGAATTGACCGCCAAAGAAGGATTGGAATTTTTTGCGGGGATTTATGGTTTGCGCCGGGAAGAAAAGAAAAAAAGGGTAGCCGAAGCGCTGGAATTTGTCGGTTTGTCCGCTTACGCGAACAAAGTTCCGCATAAGTTCTCCGGAGGCATGAAGCGTCGTCTGAATATCGCTTGCGCGCTGACCCACCGTCCCCGATTATTGATCATGGACGAGCCGACCGTCGGCATCGATCCGCAATCCCGCAATCATATTTTGGAATCGGTCCAAAAATTGCGCGAGCAGGGGACGACGATTTTGTACACCACCCACTGCATGGAAGAAGTTCAAGAGATCGCTTCTCGCGTCGTCATCCTCGATCAAGGGCAGGTCGTCAAAGAAGGCACGGTGCAGCAATTGATCGAGACGGTTCGACATGAAGAAACAATTATATTCGATGTCGCCGATCCGCTCGGCATTCCGCTCCGGCAAGTGGAAAGTATCGCGGGCGTGAGTCAAGTCTCCGTTTCCGGCAGCCGCATTACGGTGATCTCGGCGGCGGGAGCAGGTAATCTCGATCGCATCTTGTCTGTCGTCCAACAACACTCCGGCGTACTGGGGATTCAAGCCGACAAGCCTAATCTGGAAGATGTTTTTCTGACTTTGACAGGCAAACAGCTGCGGGATCGGGAGGGATCGAGATGAGGGTTCTTTCGACGGTTCGGTTCACGCTGCTGCGATTGATGCGTAACTACATTGTGTTGCTTTTACTGCTTGCGGTTCCGATCGCGCTATTGACGGTCTTTTCCGTGATCCTGTCGGGCATGGTGGACGAAGCGGGACGGCCGTATTTCGATCAGACCGCATTGACGATGGTATTGGCTTTTCAATTGTTCGGCGGCTCGACGGTGATGAGTTATTTGAATGAGGATTTGTTTGCGCGGAATCGGGAAAGAATGACGGTTGCCCCGTTTAACCGAACGCTTTACGCGTTTTCGATTCTGCTCGCCGGTTCGGCGTTTTCCTTTTTGCTTGGCGCCGCGATCATGGCTTACACACGATTGGTACTCGGTTTGGTTTGGGCAAATTGGGGTTGGACGCTGTATCTGATCGCATTGATGGCGGTATTGTCGAGCATCGTGTGCGTGATTTTCGTTTGCGGCGTCAAAAGTTTCAGTACGGCGGAACGGCTAAGCGAAGTGTACGGCGTCGGATTCGTGCTTTTGGCCGGACTTTTTTTCCCGATGCCGCAGCACGCCGTGTTCGAGTTCATGGGTTCGTACGGCAATCCGTTAACGTTATCGGTAGGGGCTGTGAGAGCGGTCGAGATCGGCAACTGGAATGAAGCTTGGTTTCAGGCGAATATCGTGCTGGCCGCAATCGGCTTCCTATTCCCCGTGATGTTGGTCATGGGAAGGAGGAGGTTGCGATGACGATCTTTTATTTCACGTTAAAAAGAAGCTTCGCCAACCTCGCCAATTTGATTTTCCTGACTGCGGCCCCGATCGCGTGCATCTTTTTACCTGCCGGAGAAGGTTGGCCGCCGCTTGCTTACGGGTACGCTTACTTCGGCATCGTGATTTTGTTCGTCGCGATTCGATTGGCGCAAATCATGATGGAAGATCGGGTAAAAGGCATACTTAAGCGGTTGTCCGTGGCACCCGTCCGCTACTTTTCTTATCTGGGCCAGCACTTGCTCGCTTACGCCGTTATTCTGATTCTGCAAAGCGCCGTCGTCGTGCTGGGAGGATGGATCGCGGGGCAGGAGCTGCATCGTCCGTGGGCACTTTTCGCGTTGTATGTTTCGTTCAGCTTTGCGGCATTGGCTATGGCGTTGGCTTGGATCTCGGTCTTTCGCAGCAAAGATGCCGCTTTTCTTTTCTATATGTCTCTGATCGTCCTGGCGGCGCTGCTCGGAGGGATCATTTTGCCGCTTGAAATCTTCCCGGACCTGTTGAGGCGGATTGCGGTCATTTTGCCGACGTTCTGGTTTGCGGAAGGCTTGAAGAGTATCGCTTCCGCGCAGCCGTTCGCGGATAACGTGCGGATTAACGCCACGCTATGTCTGTATGCGCTCGTATTTCTCGTGTTGGGCAGCACGCGCAGAATGCAATGACGGCAGGAAAGGGGGGCGTAATGAGCTTGCGGACAGAAAGGACCTGGCTGGCAAACGGATGGCGACTGCTCCATTTCGGATTTTTGACGTATTTATGGATCGGTTTCGACGATGCGGAGAACACGTTTATTCTGCTCCTGCTTTTGTTTCTTTTGACAAGTCTGCGTTGGCGTTTCGAGCTGCCCGCAGTGTTCCTTTTGCCGGATATTCTGATCTGCGTGCTTTACTTCCCTTATACGTCCGTCAGCTATTACGCGTTGGCGCTGCCGATTTTCGAATGGGCGCAGCGCGGACGCTGGCCGTTCTCTTTGTCGGTTTTTGTTGCGTTAGGCTTCGTTCCGTTCTTTTCCGGTTGGCTGCTTTGGTATTTTGTATTGGCTTTGTTCGTCGGCTTTTTCCTCGACCGGTACGCGCGGAATCTGGAGCAGTGGAAAAAGGAAGCCGACGAGCAGCGCAAAGCAAGGCAGGAACTCGAACGGGTAAAAGCCGAACTGTTGGAGGCTCAACGTTCCGTGTCGAAGCAGGCGGAGTTGACGGAACGTTACCGCATCGCGCGGCAGCTGCATGACCATCTGGGCCATGACTTGACGGGAGCTTCCTTGGCGCTGCAAGCGCATGCGTATGCGGAAGACCCCGAAGAAGCGAAGTCGCTGCTGCAAGAGGTCAAAAGCCGGCTTGAACGCAGTACGCACAGCTTGAGGGAGACGGTGCATGACGCGACGCCGGTCGCCCCGATCGGCATCGAAAATCTGGAGCGCGCTCTGCTGCATTTTCAGGAGATCGACGTCTCTTTGCGAAAATCGGGAGATCTTCTAAGCGTCGCCGCTTATCAATGGAGTCTGCTGGAAGCCTGCTTGAAGGAAGCGTTGACCAACATAGTCAGACACAGCGACGCTACGGCGGCGGAAGTGACGGTTCAAGTCGCGGGAGCGATCGTTCGGCTGCTGGTACAAGACGACGGAACGCCACGGGAAAACAATGCGCAGTCCGAGAGCGGGAGCGGTCTTCGAAGCCTGAACATGCGTGCGCGCGCGCTGGGAGGAAGTTTGTCGACCAGCGCGGACAACGGATTTTTGCTCGTCTGCGTGCTGCCGCTCGAACAGGAGGGATAAAAGATGAAGCTGCTGATCGTGGACGATGACCCGCTGGTGTGCAGAAGTCTGAAGTTGCTGCTCGGAAAAGAAGCGGATTTCGAGGTGCTCGGCGTAGCTTTCAACGGTCGAGAGGCGATCGAATTGTGCGAGCTTCAGCCGGACGTCATCTTGATGGATATCCAAATGCCGGTCATGGACGGGATCGAAAGCACGAAAATCATCAAAGCGAAGTTTCCCCATATTCGAATCATGATGCTGACCACGTTCCGTGACGAGCAAAATATCCGGCTCGCGCTGCATGCGGGCGCGGTCGGTTATGTGCTCAAGTCGTCCGCGATCGAAAACATGTCGGCTCAAATTCGCGCGCTATCGTCAGGGTCGACCGTATTGAGTCCGGATGTGCTGAATACGATCATGGAACCGAACCGGGACGATCTGCTGGAATTGACCGAGCGGGAGAGCGACATCGTCCGGCTGATCGCGAGAGGCATGTCCAATCAGGAAATCAGCGAACAGCTTTATTTAAGCGTAGGCACAGTGCGCAATATGCTGACGGTCATTTTGGACAAGCTGGAACTTCGAGACCGTACGCAGTTGGCGATTTATTATTGGCAGGGTAAGCTTTGAGCACATGCGAAATCAAATGGAAGCCGAAAAGAGGAATGGGACTATGGATTGCTTGGGGTGTCGAATCGCGAACGGCTTGGAGCCGAATACAAAGAAGACCGTTTCAACTGGGAGAGCCTGCTCAGCCGCATGATGCCGCACAGCGATTGAGACAGACAAGAGAAAAAATTCTACTTGCATTATCCGTTAGAGAAGAGGAGCGAAGAACATGACATTCCCTACCCATATCGTATCGGCAGGCGGGATCGTGGAAGACGGAAAAGGAAACGTTTTATTGGTAAAGGCGCATGATGACGGATGGGTATATCCGGGCGGAATCACGGAGGTCGGGGAGAATCTGATTGACGGCGTGATTCGCGAGATCCGGGAAGAAAGCGGGATCGAGGCGGTCGTGAGCTATATGGTGAACGTGATCTCCAACACCGCCCTACATAAATGGTACGACGGCGTAACCGATGTGCCGACTAAAGTCATGTTCGATTTTGTATGCAGAGCGGTAGGCGGCGAATTGTCGACCTCGGACGAGACGAGCGATTGCCGATGGGTGCCGAAAGAAGAAGTGCTGGATTACGTCACGCTTCCGGCAATCCGTTTGCGTTACGAGGCTTACTTGAGGTTCGAAGGCGCCGTAAACTACTTGGAGTACGCGACCGCTACGAACACCGAATGCGAAGTCAAGCTGCAAAGACAGGTATAAGCATAAGCCTATAAATACACAGGAGGATTTCAAATGCAGTCATTTTCAATCATCTTCGATATGGACGGTACTTTGTTTCAAACGGATCGCATTCTGGAAATTTCGCTGGAAGAGACGTTCGAATATTTGAGGTCGCGCGATCTATGGGGCAAGGAAGTTCCGAGTCCGATCGAAACGTACCGGGCGATTATGGGCGTGCCGCTTCCGCAGGTTTGGGAGACGCTGCTGCCCGAGCATACGGACGAAGTGAGGATGGAGGCCGATCGGCACTTTTTACAAACCTTGATCGCCAATATTGAAAAAGGAAAAGGAGCCTTATATGCAGGCACCTCGGAAGTTCTTGCTTATCTAAAAGAAAACGGTGTATCGGTTTATATCGCTAGCAACGGATTGCAGCTCTACCTTGCGGCGATCGTCCGCTGTTACGGTCTGGACGCTTGGGTTACCGAGACCTTTAGCATCGAGCAGATCGATTCGTTGGACAAAGCGGATCTGGTCAGGTCCATCATCGAAAAATACGGCATCGAAAAAGGAGCGGTCGTCGGAGATCGGCTCTCCGATATCCGCGCCGCCCAAGCCAACGGATTGTTCGCGATCGGATGCCGGTTCGATTTCGCACGCGAGGAAGAGCTGGCGCAGGCGGATATCGTGATCGATCATTTGCGGGAGTTGAAAACGCTGATTCATCAAATATCGCTTTCTTCTCCTTCAGGCAGGAACATACTCGGTACGTTATGAAGCTCGTTATATCGTTCCAGCTCGTCGATTTCATGTTGAAGATCATCGAAGTTGAAGCGATGCGATCCCCATTGGCTTGCGATAATTCCGTCCGAATCTGGTTCTGCGGTGAATTTTCCATCAGAAAGCCCCATTACGCCATAATCGAAATCTTCTTTATCGAGCCTGGAACCTTTGTTGGCGCTCAGGAACAAAACGACTTCTTCGCCGATCGTAAACATCGGGGTCACTTTTTCGTCCACGATCAAGATTTTATCGTCTGTCTCGCCTCCTTGTGTTCGAACTTCTACAACGCTGCCGGGATCGCCTTTGTAAACGGTAACCACTTGAACGAAAGTGTCAGTAGCCGGAAGTCCGGTAAAGTCGTTTTCCGTTTCTTGAGAAAGAACAGTACCATGAATGATAACATCCGAGTCGCGCACCAGTTGATTCTTTTCCATTTTCGTCATCCGAGAACTGGCTTGAGCGATCTCTTTTTCCCTACTTTCCTTCGTCGTTTCCATCGTTGCGGCTGGAGATTCCGTTCGATTCGAGGTTTGATCTCCACAAGCGGCAAGAACGACTAACAGGGCAGTCCATGTCAGCAAAAGCATTCTGTTAGATCGCATCATTTTCCCTCCTGACTCCTGAATTGAATACTTATCTAATGAACGTCTTCTTTGCAAAGAACGTTATCTTTTTCATCCATACATCGAAAGGACGGTTCCTATGCTACGTTTACAAACCTTCACCCCGACCGACTTCGACCAACTCATTCAATGGAGCGGCGATGCAGCCTTTTTGCTCCAATGGGCAGGTCCCCAATTCCGATATCCGCTATCTATCGATCAATTGGAAAGCTACATGCAAGGAGCTAACAACAAAGATTCCTCCGATCGGCTCATTTACAAAGTCGTCGACGAGTCAATCAACGAAACCGTAGGCCATCTGTGCCTAAGCCTGGATCGGGACAACCGTTCGGGGCGAATTGGAAAAGTATTGCTCGGTACAAACCATCAAGGCAAAGGCTACGGCGAACAAATGATCCGGGAAGCGCTGCGTATCGGATTCGACGACTATCATCTGCATCGCATCAGCCTAGGCGTATTCGATTTCAATCATTCGGCTATCCGCTGCTATGAAAAGTCAGGATTTGTTCAAGAAGGACTCATTCGGGATGCAAGAAGGTACAAAGACATCTTTTGGAATCTGATCGAAATGAGTATATTGGAAGAGGAATGGAAAAGGATGAGCAAAGCCGAATGATCCGAGGCGTGAGCGTAGAGATCCCGAACGAATACGGCAGTTTTCTAGGCAAATTGCTAAAACCTTTTCCAGTCGCAGCATACAATTGGCGTATCGGAGCGGAAGAATCATATCGAATCGTAAACGGCGAGTTTGAACCTATGTTCCTTAAACCAGTCGAATGCATGAACGGCGAAGTACTGAAAAACATCATCGAAAACGAAAAATACTATCTCATTTTCCAAGACCTAAAAGCTTTCCCAAAAACCGATGACCCTATCGAAATCAACACCTATTCCGACTTCCTGACCAGCGAATGCGAATTGTCCCTACTGGTCATCGATAGCAGTTACGTCGCGATCTATTGCAAAGATGCAAAAATAGCACACAAAATACATACCCGCGCCCAAGCCCTAAACTACAGCAATATCCGCTACATCACCGACGAAAACGATTTCAGAACGAAGCTAACAGTCTATTAACCCAACACCCAAAATCCTTTCCTAAAAAGAAAAGCCCAGCGGAGGGAGAAATTCAGTTCAAGACGCCTTTGAACCCGCAGCGCCCACCTTTTCCACACACGAACAGGATTTCCAATCTCCCACATCAAGGAGTGATTCCGATGAAAAACATCTTCGACCCCGCGCCGACCGAGGAAATTCTCGCCCGAATCGATCAACTGCAACCGGATGCCGAGCCTTCATGGGGCAAAATGAACGTCGCGCAAATGCTGGCGCATTGCTCGGCTTTTCAAGATATCGCCACCGGCGACTCCGTTAGCGCGAGAAGCTGGTTAGGCATAGTGGTCGGTCGCTTAGCCAAACCTGTTTTTTACAACGACAAACCGCTTCCGCGAGACATGTCCACGATTCCGACGCTCATTATTACAGATCCACAAGCCTTCGACGCAGAACAAGCAATCCTGAAGCAAAAACTCAAAAAGTTGCAAAGCATCGGCCCTGACAAGCAGCCGCTTCGCCCTCATCCTTTCTTTGGCAAACTAAGCGCAGAAGAGTGGGGGAAAGGCATCTACAAACATCTGGATCATCATCTTAATCAGTTCGGAGTGTAAGTTATGAGCAACCGCCAATGGGTCATTCACTTTATGCGGATGCATAAGCGCGTTTTCGCGTGCGGGTTTATCGTCACGACGCTGATGACTCTTATTAATTTGATTTATCCGTTTTTGAACGGGCAGATCGTCAATATCGCTTTTTATGAAAAAGATCCGTCCGCTTTTTTGCGATTATGTCTGATCTACGCGGGCATGTTGTTTTTTAACCAATTTATCGTCGCCACGCTCAACAATCTGATTTCTTCGCATCTGATGACCGGGTTCGTTTTCGATATTCGACGGACATTGTTTAAAAAGATCCTGCGTAAAAAAGGCAAAGACCTATCGGGGATGTACAGCGGGGATCTGATCAGTCGAATGAATCTCGATACCTCGGATATCATGAATCTGGTATTTTGGAGCGGGCTTTGGGGGTATTCGAACCTTTTACATATCGTTTTCGCGGTTGGTTTTATGTTCTATTACAATGTGCTGCTTGGGGCGCTGACGCTCGTTTTGGTTCCGCTTGTCTTCTACACCTCCAGAGCGTTCAAGCGGAGATCCGAACGAATCAATGCCGAGGTTTCCAGGGAACAAGGTCAACTTTCGTCCTATTTGTTCGAAATCGTGAAGAATCTGCAAGAGATCAAGCTTCTGAATGCGGCTAAAAGAGCTTCCCGGTTCTACTTGAGGAAAACGACTGCCATCAATCAAATGAACGTTAACAGCGGAAAGGTGGATGTCGCGACCGAACGGGTCAACGCCTTCATTTCCCTGATTGCCCAACTGTTGATTTTCGTCATCTGCGCAATCTTTATCGTGCGTGGGCAGATGCAGCTCGGCGTATTTGTGGCGGCAATCAGTTACTTCAATATGGCCGTTACCTACTTTGCCTCGATCAATGGAAAGATTGTCGAAGCCGGACGCCAGACCGTGTCGCTCCAGCGCGTGGTAAACATTTTGAACGGGGAAGAAGAGGATTACCGGGAACAACTAGCACCCGTGACCATACAGGACGGGCATATCGAATTCAAAAATGTAACGTTCGGCTATGCCGACGCGCCTCCTGTTTTGCATCTGTTTAATCTTCGGCTTGAAGGAGGCACGACGGTTGGGCTGGTGGGTCGAAGCGGCGCGGGCAAAACGACGATCGCAAATCTGCTCTACAACCTATATTCCGTAGACAGCGGTGAATTGTTGATCGACGGAACGAACATCGAACGCTACAACTTACATAGTTTGCGCAGTCAGGTCGGCATTGTGCATCAGGAGACGATTTTGTACGACGACACGCTGCGTTATAATTTGACCTTTTCCCATGATCGCGATCGAGACGAATCCTTAATCGAGGTCTTGAAAAAGGCCGAGTTATACGAAGTGTTCAAGACGCTGCCGAACGGACTGGATACGCGGCTGGGAGTCGGCGGACAAGAATGGTCGGGCGGTCAGAAGCAGCGGTTAGCGATCGCAAGAATTCTGGTCAAAGATCCCAAAATTCTGATTTTCGACGAAGCGACTTCATTTTTGGATAGCCGCAACGAAGCCCTGATCCGGGACATGTTAAGCGACAAATCCAAGCCTCGAACGCTGATCGTCATCGCGCACCGTTTTTCCACGATTCAAAGCTGCGACAAGATCGCGGTGCTGGCAGACGGCGCCGTGGTAGGCTTCGATACGCATGAAGCGTTAATCGAAAATAACCGCGTCTATGCAGAATTGTTCCGCGAACAGTGCATGGGGGAGGAGGCCGTATGAAGCGATGGGAGACGTACCGGGCATTGACGCGGGAGATTGGAGGCGTTCGTAAACCGCTGATCGTACTCGGACTTTTAAAAGGATGGAATCTGATTTGCGGACTGGTTCCCCTGATCTTGTATGCACGGCTTGTGGATCATGTATTAGTAGGCGGGGATCTCAGTGAACTGGGGTGGATTGTTGCCGGATATGCGGGAGTGTTCCTGTTGGCGACCGTTGGAATCATAATCGGCAAAAGTTTCTCTAACCGTCTACATTTCACATTTGACGTCAAAGTGAAACGCAAGCTGTTGACGCGATACGCCGCGCTCGATCGGGATACGTATCGCAAATACGGCATCGGAGACGTCAAAAGCCGAGTCGAGAGCGATACTGAAGCGGCCGGGAACTTTTTTGCCACGCATCTGCTGGAGTTTGGCTATTCTGTGGTGTATGCAATCGCTCTGGTGGGGATTCTGCTTGTCTACGATTGGCGAATCGCGTTGATCAGCTTTGTGTTCGTCCCGATCTCGTTAATTACCGTCAATGCTCTAGGACGAAAAACGCAGAAGTACGGCGAGGAGCTATGGCGGCTTCAGACGGGGTACGAGAGTTTTCTGCATACGAATTTTCAAAACTGGAAAGATGTCAAAACCAACAACCTGGAAGCGGATCGGTTGGACGAGCTGAACGATCACTACAAAAAAATCCGCCGCTTTTGGTTCATGAATCAACTCTATTTGCATCTGGGAATTACGTACTCCTTTTTCACCAAAAACTTTATTACGCAATTGTTCGTTTATTTTATTGGTGGCTTGTTCGTCATTCAGGGCTATGCGGAAGTCGGCGTGCTGTTGATTTTTGTCAGCTATTACGGTCAGTTTTTCGGGTTCATCGAAGGGATTGGCAATTCGGTCATGAACTTCAGAAATGATTAGGTGAGTATAGGAAAAGTAATCGAAATTCTGAATACGGAAGTCCGGCAGAAAACGCGTCGAACAATCAAAGGCACGGATGTGCAAGCGGATGGCGTTCGATTCGCTTATGAGGAAAATGGACCGCTTGCGCTGGACGGGATTTCTTTTTCCGTGGGGAAAGGCGAACACTTGGCAATCGTGGGCAAAAGCGGCAGCGGCAAATCGACGATCGCCAAGCTGTTGACCGGACAGATTGTTCCGCAAGCAGGCAGCGTATGGATCGGCGATGCGGACGTGGCGACAGTGAGCAGCGAGAGTCTGGCGGATCAGGTGAGCATCGTGGTGCAGGAGCCGGTGCTTTTTAACCTAAGCATTCGGGAGAACCTGCTGTTGGCGAAGGACGGAGCAACTGATGCAGAGCTGACCGAGTGCTGCCGAAGAGCGAGCATTGATGGATTCATCGAGACATTGCCCGAGAAGTGGGACACGATTATCGGCGAAAAAGGCGTACGTCTCTCGGGCGGTCAGAAGCAGCGTTTATCGATTGCCCGGGCTTTTTTGCAAGATCGGGATATCATTATCTTCGACGAAAGCACCAGCGCGCTGGACAGCGAGAACGAGAACGGTATTATTCAGGAACTTCGCAGCCTTGCAGAAGGCAAAACACTGATCTCGATCGCCCATCGGCTATCTACCATTCTGGATTGCGACAAGGTGCTCGTGCTGCAAGACGGCGCGGTAGTCGCTTACGGCACACACGAAAATTTGCGTAGTGCCAGCGAACATTACGACCTATTATTCGGCAATCAATATCGGTTGATGCTCAGTAGTTGAAAAGAGACCTTATGAGGACTCCTGCTGCACAAACTATAAGTTGATTGGCAAAACCTATTTCCTATTCCTAGTAGTTTGACCAAACTTAATCATAGGTTTACGTTCGGCTGAAACGCACACGCTTTAGGTGCGTTTCAGTCGGGCGTAACCTTACATTTAACTTGGTCAAGCTATTAGCGATGAAGCGGATAATGAGAAACAAATTCGCAGAGAGGTCGTGGCAATATGGGAAAAGAGAGTATCGGACAAAAGTGGGATGCCAAGCATTACGACGCACAGATCGGCTATGTATCGAAGCTGGGGACAGGTCTGATCGAGCTGTTGAATCCGCAAGCCGGAGAACGGATCATCGACTTGGGCTGCGGCACGGGCGATCTGGCGGAGCAGATTCGCAAGCGGGGCGTTTTTTGCACGGGAATGGACTATTCGCCGGAAATGATCGAAGCTGCACAGGAAAAATATCCCGAAGGATCTTTTCGAGTCGCGAACGCGGAGGAATTCCGGTTGCAAGACGGCGAAGAAGAGTACGATGCCGTATTTTCCAACGCGGCGCTGCATTGGATGAAGCATCCGGAAGGCGTTATCCGTTCGGTCGGTCACGCACTGCGTCCCGGCGGACGGTTCGTGGCCGAATTCGGCGGCAGCGGGAATGTCTGCGCGATCGTCAATGCCCTGACTAGAGAACTGGCGGCACGCGGCATCGATTGGCAGTCTCGTTTCCCTTGGTACTTCCCGTCGGTCGGACAGTACACGCCGCTGTTGGAGCAAGGCGGCTTCGAAGTTCGTTACGCCGAATTGTACGATCGTCCTACCCCGCTCGGCAGCGGAGAGAACGGTCTGAACAACTGGCTGCAAGCTTTCGCGGGACCGCTGTTGAAAGGAACCGAGCCGGAGATGCAGCAAAAAATCGTGGAAAACTGCGCGTCTGCGCTGAGACCGACTTTGTATCGCAACGGCGAATGGGTAGCGGATTATCGTCGCCTGCGGATCGTAGCAGTTAAAAAGTAAGAGATGCTGATTTGGAAGTTTGGATAAAGGATTAAAAAACCTGCACAAAAGTGCGGGTTTTTTACACGTAAGCCTAATCAACAGGCTAGGAGGTTGCGATATGCCCTATGCTTATACGGTTTTACACGTTGAACCTTATCACGAGCGCCCGGTATGGATAAAAAGTATGACGGAAGTCGAGGAATACATGCCGCTTTCACCGCTTGCGGGCGAACGTGAAGTTGAGCTATTCCTATATACGCTTCTAGGTGCCAGCCAACTTGAACTGCGCGCGACACCTCAACAGATGCTGCAAGAGTTTATGGAACTTGACGAAGAAAACGGAATCGCGCTTAGCGGCGGCATTGTTTTTTGCGAAAATGAAAACCGCCGCATCCTGCCCAGCTGCTGCGCCGGGGTCGAACAAATACCGGAGATTATCGAAGATGTGATCAATCGGCAAAGCCCGTGGCTGGGGCATGATCCATGGCCGACGATTACCTACGAAGGCGAGCAGGCGTATGTCTGGCCGGATAATGTTTCCGCTCAATTTCCCGATTCGGAATCGGTGAAGATCGAAGTCTCTGAGGAACCGCCGATCGTTTATTCCTATGGGGAATTGTTGCAGAGTGTTCACCGTTGTGCGACTGAGCTTGAAGGCTTTATCGACGGGCCGCTGTACCTTTGGTTAATCGCTAACAGTCCAGAACTAGCCGGAGCGGTGAGCGAACGACTGAAGCGGCTGCTGTTGCAAGTATAATAGTGACTTGACCAAGTTAAATGTAGGGTTACGCCCGTCTGAATCGCACCTAAAGCGCGTACGTTTCAGGCGACCGTAAACCTCTGATTAAGGTTGGTCAAGCTAATAGCATAGGAATACGGGTAATTCATAGGAAGCGAAGATGAGTGTGCATTCTAAAACAGAAAGAAGGAGCCGAACATGATCCCTGCAAAAATCACGTTGGTTACGGTCGCGGCCAATAGCGTTCCGAAGCTGCGAGCCTTTTATCAAAGTTTAGGTTGGCCGGAGACGGATGTCAGCTCGGATCAGTACGCCGTATTCAAGACCGCAGGCGTGCTGCTGTCCATTTTTCCTATCGAAGAAGCGCTGCAAGAAGCAGGATTGGAGACGGTTGCAATCTCAACCGAACTGCCTGTTTTCAAAGGAATTACGCTGTCGCTCAACGTTGATACGCCCGAACAGGTCGATGCCATTATCGGCGAAGCAGAGGAAAAAGGCGGCCGAATCCTCAATGGACCGAAAGACGCTGTTTGGGGAGGGCGCATTGGACATTTCATGGACCCGGAAAACAATCTGTGGGAAGTGGCTTGGAATCCGACGGCCGTGTTTAACGAGTACGGAGCGATGACTTCTTTTTAACAAGGACCATGATCCCGATCGAGGTGAGCCCAATGAAGCTGTTATTCGTATGCAGTCGCAATAAATGGAGAAGCCTGACCGCGGAAAAAATCTTCGAGCCGCTGCCGGATTACGACGTGCGATCGGCCGGAACGGAAAACGGTGCGCGAATCAAAGTAACGGAAGGCCATGTGGGCTGGGCCGATCAGATTTTTGTCATGGAAAAAAAGCATGTTCGGCGTCTGCGCGAAAAGTTCGCAACGGAACTGCAAGGAAAATCTCTGATCTGCCTCGACATCCCGGACGACTACGGTTATATGGACGAAGACCTGATCGAAATATTGAAGTCGCGGGTATCTGAATATGTTGAACTTCCGGAAGACTTTTGAAAAGGTACATGCCCTAGTTGTACCAGACGATGACCATCATATAAGGACGAGGTAAACCATGAACGAATTCACTAATTTAAAAGCACAAGAGTATGCCGAACAAGGAAACATCGAAGCCTGGATCCATGACTATCTGCAAAACGAAGGCAATAATGTCCCGTTATCCGACAGACTGAAGCTAAGAAAAAGATACTGGTTGGGACCTCTGGAAGTGAAATTGACCAGCCTGAAGCGAATCGTAGGACCCGAACCGCACAATGAATATGTCGAATCGGAAGAAAATTGGAATCGCCGGATCGAAGCAATCGCGCTGCGGCTGCAACAGGGCTGGGACATGCCGCCGCTGATCATTGAGAATCAAGGCGGCGTGCTGAGCGTGCGCGACGGTAATCACCGGATGGGCGCTTTGGAAAAGCTGGACCGCAAAAGCTGCCCCGTATTGATCTGGGACGATGCGGGCGTCGAACATATTCGGATCGGAGACGTCGAGGAATGAGCAGGCGCGAACGAATTGCGAGCATCGCGGAAGAACTGGCAGCAAGGCCGTTAGTAGGCAATGAGCAGAAGTACGGTCCCGATCTGGTGCCGATCCTGCGTGATTTCCCGAGAGAAAATCCCGATATCGGCTTTGATTGGTGTGCGGCTTTCGTGTATCACTGCTGCTTGGAAGCGGGTTTGGCGTTACCGGTTCGACATCCGGCGCCCGTCACGCGGAATTTTGCCTGGGTCGAAGCTTGGATGGAATGGGGCAAGCTCAACGGGTTCTATTATCGAGCGGATGATCCTCTGTTTACACCTGAGCGCGGCGATTTGATCATTTTCGATAATCTGTTGGGCAAAGGTCCAAACGATCATATCGGTATCGTAGCGCGTGCGGAAAACGGACAGTTGATCACGGCAGAAGGCAATTATCATAATCGGTCGGGGATTTTTGATCGGACAGGCGTCGCATTAAACGGATTTATACATATCGCGAATACCTACTAGCTTGACCAACCTTAATCAGAGGTTTACGTTCGCCCGAGACTTCGTACACGGTTTAGGTACGAAATCTCAGACGGACGTAACTTTACATTTAACTTGGTCAAGCTATTACGAGTATAAGGAGGCGTAGAGCATGAGCCGAAAGGTTGATTATAAAAAGGACTACAAATCGTTATACCTGCCTAAAGCGTCCCCGGAAGTGTTAGAGGTCCCTATTATTCCTTTTTTCACGATTGAAGGAAGCGGAGATCCTAATGAAGCAGGTTTTGCACAGGCGACGGAAGCGTTATACAGCCTGAGCTATGCCGTAAAAATGTCCTATAAAAGCGACGATGTACCGGAAGGTTATTACGAATATACGGTTTTCCCGTTAGAAGGAATCTGGGATTTGGTCGATTATTCGAAGCCTTCCACGGATAAAAGCAACCTCAAATACAAACTTATGATTCGCCAACCGGACTTTTTGACCGAAGAAGGTTTTGAACGATTTTTAGCGCAAACGAAAAAGAAAAAATCGAATCCGCTGTTGGACGAGGTCAGATTTGAACATGTGGAGGACGGAATGAGCTGTCAGATGATGCACGTTGGCAGCTATGACGACGAACCGGCGAGCTTTGCGCGTATGGAAGAGTTTTGTGCGGAAAACGGCTGGATACGCAAAAGCAAGCTGCATCGCGAAATTTACATCTCCGACCCGCGAAAAACCGTACCGGAGAAACGCAAAACGGTGCTGCGGTTCGGGGTGGAGAAGTAGGTAGATAAAAAAAGCCGGTCTGGCAAAGCTTTTGCTCTGTCGTCCGGCCTTTTCAGCCCTTACTTATCAGTAGGACTGTGTCTGATTTACTTGTTCTCTTCACTCGGAGCTTCTTGATCTTCCATAAACCAAAGCGGGTCCATATTGTCTTCTTCGCCGTTGTAGTTGATCAGGATTTCGTCACCGGCCTTGATGTCGGTGTAGGCATAGAAATCAAACGTGTGCTTTTCAAAACTAATTTCGTAAGTCGCATTGGGCGTGTAGGAATGGTTGATCAGGCTTCCGTAACCGAGCAGGATCGCCGTGTGGTTCGCGCCGTATTCGAAAACGTAATCTTCCAAAATCGTTTTCTCGATATGTTCGTGTTCCTCGTTCTCGTAAGCGACAACAGGAGCTTCGTGGATCAGCTCGCCTTTTGCGATATCGCGAGTCGCGAATACGCCTCTTGTAAATTCGCCGCCGCTGAGCGGGGAATGTTTAACTTCGATCATGGTTTCACCTTCGCATTTCCTGGATTATAGAGAGATCGCCCATGCGGGCATAACGATAATTGTAGCCCAATCCTAACGGAACGGCAAGGAAGATTGATAGAGAAGGAGAGAAGTATTTCAGATGATAATATGGATTAACGGCGCATTCGGCGCGGGAAAGACGACAACGGCAGAGGAATTGCAACGACGCGTTTCGGACTCGTTTTTGTATGACCCGGAGAATGTAGGTTATTTTATTCGATCTGTTTTTCCCGCTAGCCTGCTTGAATCCGACTTTCAGGACCATCAGATCTGGCGAGAAATGAATGTGTCGGTACTCGGAGATCTGGCGCGCCAATATTCCGGTACGATCATCGTTCCGATGACTCTCGTCAACCCGGATTATTTTGAAGAACTAGTAGGGCAGCTTCGCTCGCAGGGAGTAGAAGTTCGGCATTTTACGCTGATGGCCGAACGGAAGACGTTGTTGCAACGTTTAACCAGCAGAGGCGAAGACGCGAATTCATGGTCTGCCGGGCAGATCGACCGCTGTCTTGCCGCGCTATCGGCAGAACGCTTCGGTCAGCATATGTATACCGACGATCTGACGACAGAACAGATCGTTGAGCGAATCGCGGCGGAGTGCAAACTACAGCTGAACCCAAAAGTAGGAAGTTAGGAAAGGGAGAATTACCATGACTGATAAGAAAAAAGATGATCTGCCCATCGAAAAAGGCGTTCGCGACTATATCTTTTGCCGAAAGCTGAATCAACGCGTTGCCGAGATTGGACATCTCAAACGCTCTCAGCAGGTCGACCACTATTTTTATGGGAAAATCGTGAAAATCAATATGCCCCCGCGTCTGATCTGGTTGATTCAAGAATACGATGAACTGGTAAAAAACGTCGTTATCTCTCTGCTGGACGAAGTGGAGGAGGAAATTTACACCTATGATCTCCAGCTTGAAAGTTCAGGAGAGCGCGTCTCGGGCATTTCATTGATCGAAGACGATATTTCGTTCTTTTCCGGCCCGGCTGTGCATGACGAATACCCTAACTATGACTCGGACAACAAGACGTCAAGGAGTTTCGAGTGAAAACCAGCCGAGACAAAATTCTCATCATCGGCATTGTCGCAAGCGGAAAAACAACACTCGCCAGGCGGTTATCCGAGCAGCTCGGAATTCCCTGGCAGGAACTAGACAATATCGTACATCGACGCAGCGAGGAAGGAAGCCATAAGCGCACGCAGGAAGAACAAATGGAATTGATCCGTCAAATCGACCGGGAAGGTCCCTGGATTATGGAAGGGGTCGACCGGTCTTCCTATGCGGCGCTGTACGAGATGGCGGATACCGTTATTTTTCTCGATCCTCCGTTATGGAAACGGAAATTGCGGATTGTCAGGCGCTTTGCGAAGCAGAAACTGGGAATGGAGCCCGCGCACTATAAGCCGGATCTGAGTATGTTGAAGGCGATGTTCCGGTGGACCGCGGATTTTGAAAAGAACCGCCCGCAATTCGAAGCCAAGCTTGCGCGGTATGCGCGTAAGGTCGTGACGTTGAGGACGAGGCGCGAGATTGAACGGTATCCAAACGGAGGCGTATAAGCTCATGCAAAAAGATGCTGACGTACTGAAAATGATTGAAGAAAGCGGCCTGGAACGAATAGCCGATCGGATTCGAAAAGCCGCATTGCTTTCGAACCGCATGATTGCGTCTCCGGTCGATGCTGCTAGTGTTCCGATAGGGTGCTCCCGCATCGGCGGCCGACCCGATCTTCCGCGCGAAGAGCAGTGGCCGACCCATCAAGGCGAGCCGTTAAGCTTTATCGCGCAAGTTCGATTGGAAGAGGTTCCTTGGAAGCCGGAAGGCTTGCCGGAAAAAGGATTGCTGAGCTTTTTCTATAACGCAGCCGACCAACCCTGGGGTTATAATCCCGAAGAAGCGGGGCAATGGCGGGTATTGTACCATGCGGAAGCGGATAGGCTAGAACGCCGACTTGTTCCCGACGGACTGAAGCCAGTCGTGGAGTTCGATGCGTCGGCGGTTGATTTTTCGGTGCAAACGACGCTTCCCGACTGGAACGCGCTGGTGTTCCGGCAACTGGGATTTGCCGAAAACGAGACCGAACGGTATATTGCGCTGACTGAGCAGGTTGCCGAACATAATGCCCCCGCATATCCGGTTCATCGATTTCTGGGCAATCCCGATCAGGTGCAAGGCGAAATGCAGTTGAAATGCCAACTGGTGGCGCACGGCATCGACTGCGGCGATCCATCCGGCTATCAAGATCCGAGGCGCGCAGAGTTGGAGCCGGGTGCGGCAGGGTGGGTGCTGCTGCTTCAGATCGATTCCGAAGATGAAACCGAGATGATCTGGGGAAATTTCGGTTTCATCTATTTCTGGATTCATGAAGAAGATTTGCGAAAAAGGGATTTTGAGAAAATGTGGGTTATTTTGCAGTGCGGATAAGGGGCTCCGCATGCCTCTGAGCCAAAATGGCCGATGTTCGATTCGCTTGAAGGGAATGGTGACTGTGCGAAAAGCGCCTGTTTACGTTCTGATCTTTGTCTTGATATTGGCAGGTTGTACTCCCAAATCAACATCGACAATCGAAGAATCGCCGAACGCAGTCGTAACGTTACATTGCGTGATGGAACTGGACGATCTGCCTTGCGAAGATTTTGAATTTACGGAGCGCGAAGCTGTCGAAGCGTTCGAACAAGCGATTACGAATGCGCAGCAGGAGCAGGGCAACATGAATTACTCGGCGGAATACGAAATGGAATGGTCGAAGGATGGAGAGACGAAGTCCTATCATCTGTCATTAGGTGCGATGCGCGAAATGCGGGGATTGTTGGTGAAAATGCCGGATACATCGACGGGTTACTCGATATCGGTTGAAAATTCGAATAAGCTTCGGGATTTGTTGGGCAAACCGGAGGCAGCGAATAAGTAGAGGGATACTTTAAGGAAATGAAGAATAAAGAGGGGCGGTAAACGTGACGGATAGGAAAGAGGTACAAATAGGATGGGAACTGCGACCGCTAACGCTGCCGGATGCGAAAAGGATCAATCATTGGTCCTATGCGCCTCCGTATTCGATGTACAGTTTCAGCGGGGACCCTGAGGATTTGCAGGATCTGATCAGCGAAAATTATTTGGGGGCTTATGACGCCGAAGGCGAATTGGTCGGATTTTTGTGTTCGGGCGAAGCCGCGCAGGTTCCGGGAGCAAGGCTTGCAGGGCTTTACGATGTGCGGGGGTATCTCGACATCGGGCTTGGACTGCGTCCGGATCTGACCGGCAAAGGAATGGGCGAAGCCTTCTTACGGCATGGGATAAACGTCTTATCCGAACAATTCGGCGTGAAAAAATTTCGATTGGCGGTCGCCGCGTTCAACGAACGGGCCATTCAAGTCTATCGTCGCGCGGGATTTCGGGAAGATGCCGCGTTCGTGAGCATGGTCGGGATCGAGAATGTTTCCTTTATCCAGATGCTTCGGGAGGACAAATGATGCGAAAAAGGATTTCGGTCCTTGTCTTAGTTGTTCTGGCCTTGTCCTTTACTGCTTGTACGAACGATTCTTCCGAGGAAACGGCTTCCGTGAATCGGATTAAATTAACGTGTAAAATGACCATAGGCGAGACGCCTTGCGCAAACATGGAGTCTCAAGATCCCGATGTGATCGCCGTTGTCGAAACCGCGATCTCCAACGCCGAACAAATGCCGGGCATGCTGAATTATGCGGTTGAATCCATTTTGAGACTGTCGACCCAAGAAAAGACGGAGAGTTATTATTTGAACTTGGGATCGGATCGGGAGAATTCTGCTTTATTGGTCAAGTGGCCGGACACGTCGACAGGATACGAGATTTCTACAGAAGATGCGAATCGTTTAAGGGACGTATTCGGCAGATAAGGAAGAGGCAGAAAGGAAAAGATTCGATGGATCTAGATATTCGACTGCGCAGGTTGCGTAGTGAGGACTGCGATATCGTCTTGAGCTGGAGCCGGGACCCGATCTTCTGCGAAGCGAACGGGTGGGAGAAAAATCGCGATCCGGAAGAACTGAAGCAATGGTGGTCCTACTGCGTAGACATGGACAAGCCTTCTTTTATCCGCTTGGGAATCGAGCACGAAGGAACTTTGGTCGGATATGCCGATTTGGCCGAGATTCATGATGACCAAGCTGAACTCGGAATTGCCATCGGCGAACGTAAAGTGTGGGGACGAGGAATCGGTCGACAAGCTGCATTGGCAATCATAGAGTATGGGAAAATGAAGCTAGGAATAAAAAGCTTCGCTGCCGAAACGCATGAATCCAATACCCGCTGTCGAAGCATGCTGGAAAAGGTCGGATTCGCAGAAATCGGCCGTGCAGGTCATGAGTGGTATTGCGGGCAGCACGATCGCTTGATCCAATATCGGCGGACCTGATTCCTAATTGCTTGCAGAAGGCTTACCGGGATTCGCAGCAAGAAATTCGAATCGAAAGCGAGGGAAGGAAAGGTGCGGAAAATTGCTGTAATCGGCTCGCCGGGTTCCGGGAAATCCGTATTCTCCCGCAAGCTCGGCGAGTCTTTGGGACTTCCGGTCATCCATCTGGATCGCCATTATTGGCACGACGGATGGACGCCTACTCCGCAGCGGGAATGGGATGAATTTCTCAGGGAAACGGTCGGCGGTCAAGCATGGATTATCGACGGGAACTATACGCGGACGCTGGATATTCGATTGGAAGCGGCGGATACCGTTATATTTTTGGATATGCCGCGCTTGCTGTGCATGTATCGCATCGTCAAGCGCCGGTTCATGTATCGAAGCAAAAGCCGACCTGATCTGAACGAAGGCTGCGAAGAAAAATTGGACGCGGATTTCGTAAAATGGGTATGGAATTACAGAGCCGAAGTTCGCCCGAAAGTCTTGGAAGCGATCAGCGTGCACGGAGAAAACAAACGGACGATCCTGCTCGGCTCCAGGAAACAAGTCCGGGCTTTTTTGCAAGCAGAGGGTTCGCGAATACATATAGAATAAGGAGAGAATGATTATGCCGTTAATCGATATTCCGCTGGAACAGTTGTATCAATATGAGGGACGCAACCCGGTACCCGTCGATTTCGACGACTATTGGAACCGCTCCCTAAACGAAATGAAGGCCGTCGATGCTCAAGTCGAGCTGGTGCCCGCTTCGTTTCAGGTTCCGCGCGCCGAATGTTTTGATGTATATTTTACCGGAGTGCGCGGAGCGCGCATTCATGCCAAGTATGTGCGTCCGAAGCATGTACAGGGGCCACTTCCCGCTGTCGTCAGTTTTCACGGGTACACGGGAAGGAGTGCCGATTGGTCCGAATTGTTGGGCTATCCCTCGCTCGGCATCGCGATCTTTGCGATGGACTGCCGGGGACAAGGCGGATCGTCCGAAGATACCGGAGGCGTAAAAGGCACGACGCATAACGGGCATATCATTCGCGGTCTCGACTCGGGGCCGGACGATTTGCTGTTCCGCCATATCTTTTTGGATACGGCGCAGCTGGCGGGAATCGCGATGGAACTTCCCGAGATCGATGAGAGCCGCGTCGGCGCGATCGGCGGTTCGCAAGGCGGAGCTTTGGCGATCGCCTGCGCGGCTTTGGAGCCGAGGATCAAGCGGGCTGCGCCGTTTTACCCGTTTCTCAGCGATTATCAAAGGGTCTGGGAAATGGATCTGGCCAAAGATGCCTACGAGGAACTCCGCACTTACTTCCGGCGGTTCGATCCCCTGCATGAGCGCGAGGCCGAGATTTTCGAACGTCTGGGTTATATCGATATTCAACATCTGGCCCCGCGTATCCAAGCCGAAGTGCTGATGGCGGTTGGATTAATGGATACGATCTGCCCGCCTTCGACGCAGTTTGCGGCTTATAACAAAATCAAGGCTCCCAAGTCGCTGGAAATCTATCCCGACTTCGGACATGAGCATTTGCCTTTTTTCCAGGATAAAACGATGCAGTTCATGCTTGGCTTATAGGAGGAATCTATCATGTCGTCTCACCAACAAATCTATCGGAATCAAACGGAAGCCTACGAGTTCATGATCGGCAGACAACCGAGCATGCTGCCGTTCATCAACGATATTCATTCGGTAAAAGGTCTGGACGTGCTTGATCTCGGTGCTGGCTCGGGTCGCATAAGCGGCGTAATTGCCAAGGATGCCAAATCGCTCATCTGTACGGATGCGTCCGCCGAAATGCTGGAGCTGCTGGATCGCAAATTGACTGAACAGGGTATTGAACGCAATTGGAAAACGATCGTGGCCGATCACCGCAGTCTTCCTATTCCCGACGACTCCGTGGATCTCGTCGTGTCCGGCTGGAGCATCTGCTATCTGGCCGATTCGGATGACGGAGAGTGGGCGAATCATTTGCGGCAGGTCATGGCGGAAATCCGCCGAGTGCTGAGACCCGGCGGGAACGTTCTCATATTCGAGACGATGGGTACAGGCAAGGAAACGCCGAACCCGCCCGATTTCCTTGCTTCCTATTATGCCGCTTTGGAAAAAGAGTATGGGTTCGAACACAAATGGACGCGTCTGGATTATGATTTTGACAATGTCGAACAAGCGAAAGACTGCACGGGATTTTTCTTCGGCGAAGAACTGACGCGAAAGATCGAAGAACGGAAGTGGGCGACCGTACCGGAATGCGCAGGCATTTGGTGGAAAACCTATAATGGATGAGACAAACTTCGCGCACGCGCTGCTGTATAAGCTGGATCAGCACTTTGAACCGGAAACGGGTTGGTCGGAAGCGTATCAAGACATGGCTTACGACATCGTTCAAGCGTTCCGAAAATTCGAACAGCCTGCGCTTGCGATCCAACCGATCCTGCAATGCGTCGAAAGACAGCTTACGCCCGATTCCGACTGGTTCGCCGAGTTCAGGGTATTTCTCGAATCGTTCGATCCGGAAATGCTGACCGCCGAGTACGTCCAATCCTTAGAGCGCCGCTCTACCCCGGTTTGCAAAGAATGGCTGATTAGACTGGGGTATTCCGAATCGCAGATCGAAGAGATCGTATGGACGCGGGAAAAGCATCTTTCGACCGTGGTTGCCCAAACACCCGAATAGGAGGAAGTCAGAGAAATGTCTTTAATTGCCGAATTCAAAAAAATGCCGATTTCCAAATTTGAAGAATGGTGCCTCGCCGTCGCGATTGAAGGGATAGACGGAGACACGAACGATTTTCTGCAAACGCATGCCAAGCCGTTAACCGAATACGACGGATCGGGTTATGTCTATTCCACGTTGTTAGAGTATCTGGCCGAGTCGGGGATCGACTTGGAGGAATCCGAATATGCTGCGCTTGCGTCGGAGTTGGCCGAAGAGCACTATCCGCTGTGTACGGTATTGACCAACGAGCATAGGCTGACTTACTTGAACAAGCTGGATCTGGAGAATTTTGACGAAAATGAATTGAAGAATTATTACAACGAGTTCAACGGCGCCGACGAAGACGAAGCCGGTTCAATGATGTTGGAAGCGATTCGGGTGCTGCAATTCAACCTGCGCGAAGCGGACGCGACTTCGGTGGTGCTGCTTACGCTGTCGTGACTTATACCGGCGATACGCGTATCATTTTTCTGGATATCGACGGCGTGCTCAATACGGATCGCTCCGTTCGCATGAATCATGACGGTGATCGGCTGGATTTCGATCGCGATGCTTTGGAGCAATTGACACGGATCGTTAACGAGACCGGAGCGAAGATCGTAATCACCTCCACTTGGCGAATCCATAGGGAGCACGGCGGTTTTTTATGGGCGGAATTGCTGCGGAACCTGAGTAAGGCAGGGCTGGAAGATTCGATCCTCGATATCACTCCCGTGCTCGACGACGCGCTGCGGACCGCAGATCGGTGGAAAGAAATCGCGGACTGGCTGAAGCACGATGAACATAATATCTACAGCTACGTCATTTTGGACGATGAATGGCAAATGGGCGAGTTGAATGATCGGTTCCTCCGCTGTCCGAGTTATTCGGGGATCACGAGCGAGATTGCGGGGCGGGCGATACGGCTGTTGCATACAAGCATTCGTTCTTGAAAAGGAGGGATGGGCATGAATATTGCACAAATGCTGAACAAGTTGGAGGTTTCGCTGCCCGGGGAGGTCGTGAATCGATTGGAGCGGCATGCCGAAGTTCAACGTCAGCAAGAGTTTTTCCTGCGCATGCTGAAGCCGGAAGAAGTTCGCGAAATGCTGGACGCGCTGAGCGATTTTGAAGTGTTCGAATCGATCCTGCCGCTGTGGACGGACGATAATTCCAATTATATCGCGCTCTATGTCGACGGATCGCTCAAGTACCGGATTTGCTACCTCAACCACGAAGAAACGGATAACTCGCCGGCTTTCCGTTCGGTCGAGAATTTTATTCGCGAATTGGAAAAGGACAGGCAGCAGGATTGGGAGGATCTGAACAAAGACTATCCAAGCCTGGCTGCTCAAGCGGATCTCGAAGATCTGTCGATCATTCAAGAACTCGTCAAGCAGTCGGAAAGACAACAGATGGATGAGGATCTGCGCCGCCAATGTCTGTTCAGTATGATGGCTTTGATCCCGCAAGATCTATTGCCGACGATCCTGCCTTTTGTAGAAGATGAAGATCCTTATGTACGCGAACGCGCACTGGCGACTTTCAAACGTCATGGCATGAGCGTAGGGAAGTTAAAAAGAGAATTGCATGTCAGAGGCGAAACGGGAATGGGGAAGTAAGATGGAATTGAGTTTGAAATGGGGAGTACAATTCATTGTCATGTTGATTGTACTTGTCGTTTCTCGAATCGTGATGAAAAAGATGGAAAGAAGCAAAGAAGAAATCAAGCTGGTGTCGATTGTAGCCGTACTCATGACCTTGATTCCGATTCTTGTAGGCGATATTGCATGGCCGTTAATTTGGGATTGATTACCCGATGTCGAATACACCGAAGGAGGACAGCTTATGACAGATCCTTTATATACGGACCTTTGCGAACTGCTCGGCATTCGGCGCCCTGTCATCTTGGCAGGCATGGCGGGAATCGCGAATATGGCTCCGCTGGTGTCTGCCGTGTCGGAAGCAGGCGGCTTGGGTACGTTGGGTGCCGCCTATCTGGAGCCTGAGCAAATGCGCCAAGTTATCCGCGAAATCAAAAAACAGACCTCTGCTCCTTTTGCGGTTAATTTGTTTGCCCGTGTCGAACCGGATGATCTTACTCGTTTTGACGAGGTCAATCCGGCATTGAACGAGGTTCGGGACTCTCTCGGCCTTGCGCATCCTTCACATATGGATATTCGCACGCCCGACTTGTTCGAAGGACAATTTGCCGTGCTTTTGGAGGAAAAGGTGCCCATCGTCAGTCTGGCCTTCGGCTTGCTGAACGAGTCTTACACAAGTCGAGCCAAGCAAGCCGGCATGAAAATAATTGCCACGGCCACGACGGTAGAGGAAGCGATTCAGGCTGAACAAGCGGGATGCGACGCGATCGTGGCTCAAGGCAGCGAAGCGGGCGGCCATCGGGGAACGTTCGATACCACAATTCGGCGCATGGGAGCGAATATCGGCGCGATGGCGCTTGTTCCGCAAATCGCCGACAGCGTAAGAATTCCGGTCATCGCGGCAGGCGGCATCATGGACGGCAGAGGTCTCGCGGCTTCGCTGATGCTGGGAGCGTCAGGCGTGCAGATGGGAACTCGTTTCCTGACCTCCCAAGAGTCCGGCGCGCATCCCGCTTATAAGCAGGCTTTGCTGAACAGCACGGAGGAAAGCACGGTCTTGACCGATGCTTTTTCGGGTCGTCCGGCCAGGGGAGTCGACAATGCTTTTATCCGCTTATGGCAAAACAGCCCCGTTGCTCCGCTTCCTTTTCCTGCGCAAAATACGCTGACCCGAGAAATTCGCAACGCTGCCGCTCGCCAGAATAACGCGGAGTACATGGCTTTATGGGCAGGTCAGGGAACCCGATTGCTTACCGAGGGCCAGAAGGCAGGCGAGATCGTGGAGCAAGTGATGCGTGAGGCATCAGAAAAATTATCTGCGCATCGAAAATGAAAAATAAACAGGAAGTGATGGTATGCAGCGTATTCAAGCCACTCGTACTTTGCAAGGCACCACAGTAGCAGGCCTCATCCATAACGGCGGACAATACTTTTACGTGCAAGTCGAAATTTACGAGGACGGGACCTTTGATTGCTGGGAACGCGTCGACTTGGCCGGGGTGCAAGAAAAAATTCATTCCGGTTGGTTAGTGTCTTCCGTTCCGGCAGGCCAGACGTTATCCATTCATGGACTGGGCGCTTATCGGCTCAAACAGGCAGAATGGCTCTATGATGCGAAGCGTTATGTTCAACATTTGCTAGAAAAAGTGAAAGAACTTAATCCGCATATGTTGAATGTATATACGATGCCCGAAGACACAGACGATAACGCTTTTATCTCTAAAAGAAGTCCTTTCTCCGCCGGGAAGCCGATTCGGGACATCGGAACAGGATTGCGCAAGCCGGTAGAAGGCAAAGGGTTCCATTTGTTGAAGCGTACAGACGCGAAGGTTAGCCTGGTCGAGTTAGTCCTCTATGCAAACGGCTCGGCAGTGCTCTACGAAGGGGCGGAAGAGCATGAGTATTCTCCATGGGAAAAAGTGTTGGAGCACATCGACCAAGGCATCCTGTGCACCCAACTGAAGCCGCAGTCTGAAGTTCATATTCCCGACCTAGGCACTATAACCGTCGAAGAAACGCTGTACGACGTAGACGTCTCCGAGAAACGCCAAGAATTAATCGACGAAATGAACGCCTTGCAAGGAAAAGAAACCTCGCTGGAAGCTTGCCGACAAGCCTATATCGATTACCTGATCGACCCCAATAAATGGGCGAGACAGCGACTAAAAGAAGCCTACGAAAAAGTGCCGGAGCATCTGCGCATGTACTTGGGCAGCATGGACGATAAGGATAGCGATTATGTACGGATCATTGATCGCCCCCATGAAAAAAGAGAAGTATAATCGCAAATGATTAAAGTCCATGCAAGAAAAGAAAGCGCCTTTGAGCGCTTTTTTTCTTGCCATCCATTTACTAATCGACTATTATGGATATATGATATCTCTAATAACCCAATCAACACTCCGGAAAGGTCATGGTGAACGCATAATGAAGCCTTTTTTCAACCCGACGATTTGGCAGCAAGAATGGAAAGAATACGGAGACGGCGCCGCGATTCGAATGAAACGTTCCGGCATCGATCCGGCAACGGCATTCAACGGCAAAGCGCATAAGTTCAACGAGCAGTCCTTTAACGAAGAAGGCCGCAGACGCAGCGCACGGATCGTGAACTGGCTGTCGAGCCGCGGCGTGAAATTCGAAGGGACGTCCATACTGGACATAGGCGCGGCTTCAGGCGTATTCACGGTTCCTTTTGCCGAGCGCGGAGCTAGGGTCACGGCTTTCGAATCGTCACCTCCGCAGGTCGAATTGCTGAAGGAGAACACGGCGCGTTTTACGGAAAACAAAGTCGAGATCGTCTCCGGCGAATTCGAGCAGATCGATATCGAGGCAAAAGGCTGGAACGAAGCGTTCGACCTGGTCTTCGTGTCGATGTGTCCGGTCGTGCATGATTGGGACAGCGTGGAACGCATTTTGAGCTGTGCGCGCCGATTCGCGTATATCAGCATGCCGGTCAGCTCCGCGGAAAGCAGCCTGGTGAACGAAGTCGTGCCGTTGATCACCGGAGAAAAATTCCAACCGAAGATTACGGAGATGGCTTTTCTGCTGCATCTGCTCTGCTTGAACGGGTACGCTTACGAGACGTTGGTCACCCGTGAGCTGAAAACGACCGAGTTCACGCCCGAAGAAGCGTTAGAGCATACGATGATATGGCTGAGCCATCATAATCTGCCTGCGGACGAGCGGAGCCGAAGCATCGTAAAGCAGCATATCCGGCAAAATTACCCGGCAGATCTGATTCAAATTCATGAAGGCGGGCGATTCGGCAAGGTGCTGATTCGTTTGCAAGAGCAGAATATGTACGTGGAAGAATAACCTCATTTTGACCGAGCCGGCACGGATGTTCAATCGAACGTCAGTGCCGGATTTTTTGTGCGTAAATTTTTGCTCGGACACAACGATCAAGCGCCTCGATGCGTTCAATAGATAAGAAGTCAGGAGGGAAGAACATGGGAGTGCTGCTCGCGATTATCCTGCTTGTCGTCAACATTCCGGTGTACCGGTTTGTGTTCAAGCTGTGGTTTGCCGACGAAGAAGATTTCAACAAGTCTGTCCGCTACTCATTTACGCCCGATCTATTTTCTTTGTTCAAAGGGAAATATATCGAAGATCGGATTGCGTCGGCCAAGCTGTCTTTTTATATTTTCGTCTGCCTGGCGATCGTCGGGATTGAATTCGGAATCGTATACGGACTGATTACATGGATAATGGGGTAAATGATGAAAAGGCCGGACCGCTGATCCCTATTCGCCGTGATCCCGACTAAACTGTGTCAAAAAGGAGTTCTTATGTGATGTATGCTTCCCGATTAATTTACAAAGAAGCTCAGAAGAAATTGGCAGAAATGACGGACGGAGTAGAAACGAAGGCTTCCGCAAAGTTGTCTTTCCTTTTTGGGGAAGTCGTTGACAACCATGAAGCTTTCCTCAAGAAAAAAAATTTGAATTCAAAAAACGCCCAAAAGCAAATTACGGAAGATTGCGATAAATTATCTAATCAGCAAAACACGGAAAAAGAAATCAAAAAACTTAAAAAATATCGTTCCAAACTCGAGCGAAAAACAGAGCGGCTGGAAAGTTTTGCAGGCACGTCCGGATTCAAAAAAAAGCTGGAGAAAAAAAGCGAGAAAATCATGCTTCACTCCAAATGCGTGTACGTAATTGCCAAAGAGATTAATATTCGTCTCGAAGAGCAAGCGGAGGAGAAGATGATTGAATACGCGACGTTCATGCCATGGTGCCTTCAAACTGATCGATTCTTCGTACAAGCATTCGATCAAATCGAGCAGTCTGCTCAAAGACTTGGCCGGAGAACATTTTTTTGAACGCACATTAACAGACAACGAATTAAGCCGAGTCGCAAGAGCTATTACGCTACATAACAAAAGAGAAAAAATGTATCAGGGAGCCCGATATACCGAAGAAGAGCGATTGGCCTGCATTCTGCACGACGCGGATAAAATATCAAAGATTTTCAAAAAAAGTTCATGGCATAAAAAAGGCGAATACCTTAAAGTGGAAAAATACGAGAAAATCCAGAAAAAGATTCGCAAAAAGCTTTTGTTTATTGAATCCGAGAAGCTGCTGGAAGAATACCGGGGACTGATTATATCCAGAAAATGAAGGTCCGAACATGCGAGTTGCGAAAAGGCCGGATCGTCAGCAATTGATCCCGGATAGATGTTGCAGCGAACGTCTGTGCCGGATTTTTTGTGCCTCAAAAGAAGAAGCGGTATACTGAGAAGCATGAGACCTTACGAAAAGAGAAGGAATGAATGAGAAATCAGGCAAAGTCGCTCATGAGTTTGGGAATGGGAGAAATAGCGGCCGGCATCATTTTGGGCTGGGCTTTTTTCATGCTAGGCACTTATTGGGACTTGGGTCCTGCCGGAGTTTCCGGTCTGTCCTTCCTGGTTTTTCTGTTGATGCAGGGCGGTACGTACTGGTTGATTCGGTACCGAAGTTTGAAGAAAAATACCGTAGTCCATCAAAAAATTATCGTACTTTTTGCATGGTTTCGCAAAATCAATCGGCTGCTCGGCGTCGTCACGTTGATCGTGATCGTCTGTTTTTTCAAAAATTCGGTGGATCTGATATTCGGAACGCTATTGTACCTGTTTGCTCTACTTGAATACGTCAATTATTACGAATTCAGGCTGAGCTACGGCGTATCGGGATTCAATGTGTTCGAGCTGCGAAGGCATGGACTGAAAAGGTCCAGTTTGAACCGTCTGCTCCGCAGTCGGAGGGGCTTATAAAGCATCTGTTCTTGTTTGTCTTATGCGGCTGGTTGCTGCTTAACGAAAAGGAGGCCAATCGTGGCGAAGGGGATCGAACGTGAATCTTTTTTATTGAGCGACGCCCTGTCCATCCTTTCAACCTGCAAAAAAGAAACGGGCGACATCTGGCAGGCTCATTTTGGTGCGGCTGCAATTGGAAGCTATTTTTTTGTGAAAAGCAATCCGTTGGATACGGACTTGCAGCAGCGGATTTTTGTCCAAGCGGAAGAAATGGTTTGTTCCGTATTGAAGAACGACCGCAGCTCCGGCCTGAATAGACACGGACCGATCATGGACTCTTTCGAAGCCGAAGCGATCATTTTAGCAGCATTGGGGCGCACGATCGACGGTCTGCACTGGGTAGGTCATAACGTGATTTACAGTGCGGCAAGCTTATCGGCGATCCGGGAGCTGCGCGGTTGGGGGACGGAAGAACAGATCGCGGGCATCGTCGATTTGATCGATTCGTTCGAAAAAACGATTCCCGGACGTTCCTGGATCGGCTTTAACGCGTCGGAAGTGAAACGTTTCTCTATTATGCCTGAAGATCATTTCCCGATGATCCGTACGCCCGCAGGGCTATCGACTTTCGTCTTGGAAGAACTGTCGTCGTTTCCGGTCATTTACCGCGCCGAAGCGCATCATGACCTGATCGGCCATCTGCTGACTTTTTCGCATGCGCTCAACGTTCTTCACGATCTGGGTTATGCGGATTTTTTCCAGCGCGGCATCGTTCCTTTATTGAAGTTGGCAAAAGCGCTGCGTGCCAGTCGTTCGGTTCCGTCCATGGAGACGATTAAGTTGGTTTCTCCGGTCGATCGCTTGCCTTTGCAACCCGCGAAACGCAGCGAATATTTGCCGGTAGAGAACGAATTTTGGAATACGGATTATGAGAAAATAAACTGGGATTTCGGACATGTTTTCAAATTCACGCATAGTTTCTACGATCATTTGGAACGCGCGAAGTCTCAGAAACCGTCTTACATAGAAGCTTTTCGTTATATCATCGCTCATTAAACCGAAAGAAGTGAAGCGTATGAATGATCAAACATTACAAGCCGTTTTTCTGGATCGCGACGGAACATTGGGCGGCGGCGACGAGATGATTTTGCCGGGAGAATTCGAATGTTACCCGTCCGCGTTGGAGTCGATCGCTTCGCTTCGAGCGGCAGGCAAGCGCATCTACTCGTTTACCAATCAACCTGTGATCGCGCGCGGACAAGCTCGAACGGAACAGTTTGAACAGGAATTGAAAACCTTCGGCTTCGACGGGGTATACGTGTGTCCGCATGAGCACGGAGAAGGATGCGAGTGTCGCAAACCGTCCACAGGCATGTTGCTTCGCGCCGCGAAAGAAAATGGGCTAGATTTGCAGCGGTGCGCCGTGGTCGGAGATCGCTGGACCGATATGATTGCCGCCAAAGAAGCAGGCTGTCTCGGCATTCTGGTTCGGACCGGAGCGGGACAAGCCGAACTTGATCGGTATGAACGGGGCGATTTTTCGGAACGTTGGCAAGAAGCGTATCCTCTGTACGTCGCGGAAGATTTGAACGAAGCTGTTCGCTGGTTATTGGAAAAAGACAGGGAAGAGCGCGGCGCGATCCTCACCGATCCCGACTGGCCGGTATGGGCAACGGAAGTTATCGAAATCAAGCCTGCCGATCCGATCTGGTTAGAAAAAGGAACGCAAGAAGCCGAACATGTGAAAAAGCTGTTGTCCGTTCACCGGATTAGCGAAGTCGAGCATATCGGAAGCACTTCAATCCCCGGTCTTCCCGCGAAACCGATCCTCGATCTGATGGCCCGAATTCCGTCGTACGACGAACTGGACGCCGTAATCGCAGCATTGGCCGCGCATGATTGGCACTATGTACCGCCGGAGTTGGACGGAATCCCTTCCCGGCGCTTTTTCGTCAAAGTAAAAAACGACAAGCGCCAATGCCACCTTCATCTGATGCTGCCAAACGAAGAAAAGTGGGATAAACAGCTTCGGTTTCGGAACATTTTACGGGAACGTCCCGAGCTGATCCAAGAGTATGCCGAGCTGAAAACCAAGTTGGCCGAGCATTACAAAGACGACCGGGAAGCCTACACGCGTGCGAAAACGGAATTCGTGCAGCGGGTGTTGAACGAATAATGAGAGAATAGGAGTCCTAATGATGAAGTTTGATCGCACGATCATTATTTTCGACCTGGAAGCGACTTGCAAGGAAAACGATCGAACCTTTGACAATGAAATCATCGAGATTGGAGCGGTAAAAGTTTCCTCGACGCTTGAGATTACGGATGAGTTTACCACGTTCGTGCAGCCAGTCGCCAATCGGAAGCTGACGTCGTTTTGCACGGAATTGACGACGATCACCCAAGCAGAAGTCGATCAGGCACCGCGTTTCCCTGAAGCTTTTCAAACGTTTCGCGATTGGATCGGGCAAGAACCGTTCCTCCTACTGTCCTGGGGAGCTTACGATCGCAAACAAATCGAGAAAGACTGCACGCGTTGGCGGCTGGATGCGGACTGGGTCTCCCGGCATCATCTCAATCTGAAGCAACTCCATGCGGAGCAGGTGCTCGGCGGCAAAAAGCAGGTCGGCATGAGCAAAGCTTTGAGTTTTGCGGGACTGGAATTGAACGGCACGCATCATCGCGGTATCGACGACGCTCGCAACATTGCGGCTGTTTTCATTCATTATCGAGAAAAATGGGACTTGGAGGGGTTGGTGTAAATGATCGCCGCGATCGAACGTTCCGAAATCGACTATATGACGGACCGCATGTTGGCGATTCAATCCCGTTCCGGTAATCCGGAAGGCATTGAGATCCGCAGCTTTGACGATGCTGTTGCTTTTACCAGCAAGACGATGCCGTGGCCTGCTTTCAATACGGTCAAAGGAGTTACCGATGCCAACCTCGAACATTTAGAAGAGATCCTGGATTTTTATCGGAGCAAAGGATCGAAAGTCCAATTGGAAATTGTCCCGTCTCGGGTAGGACCAGACTTCCTGAGAAGAATGGCGGAGTTGGGTCTGCATCAATCCGGGTTTCACTGTTCGTTGGTAATGACTCCCGAGCAAAGAATGACGGCGGTGTTGGAGCAGGGTTCGAATGTCGAGCGGATTGTGATTCGCAAGCTGGAAGCGGACGAATTCGAATTGTACGCGACCCTGCACTGCCGGGGAACCGGGCTGCCCGACAACGGGATTCCGCACGTCAGAAGCAACAACGAAGTGCTGCATGATCGCGAAGGTTGGAATTTTTTCGTGGCGGAGTTAGACGGAGTACCTGCGGCGACTGCTGTTCTTTTTGAAAAGGATACGCTTGCCTCGCTGACCTTCGCCGCTACGCTCCCGGAATTTCGCAGACAAGGCTTGCAGCGCAAACTGCTGGAGCATCGCGTTACCGAAGCTTTTTCCCGTCTGAATAAGCTGGTCGTCGGTCAATGTGCCTTTTTATCGCAAAGTCACCGCAATATGGAGCAGATCGGCATGAAATTGGGCTATATCCGTACCGCTTGGACGGCATTATAGAGGAAGCTACAGGAGGCAGCGCGCCATGACTATTGTGTACCATGATTACAAAGGTATTTCGCCCGGAGACATCTCAAGCGTTTTTCAAAAGTCCGGAATCAAGCGTCCTTATGAGGATTTGGAGCGATTGGCTCGTATGGTCGAAGGCGCAGATATCGTGATTACGGCCTGGGACGGCGGTAAAATCGTCGGGATCGCCCGAGCGTTGACGGATTATGCGTACTGCTGCTATTTGTCGGATCTGGCCGTCGATATGGATTATCAGCAGAGCGGAATCGGACGAAGGCTGATCGAGGAAGTTCAAGCCCGAATCGGCGAGGAATGCTCGTTGCTGCTGTTATCTGCTCCCGGTGCCGTGGATTATTACCCGAAAGTCGGTTTTGATCGCACAGACAAAGCTTTCGTTATCGCAAGGAAAAAGTAAGCGAATGCCTTGCCAACTCTTAATCAGATAAAAACGAACAGGAGCGTGTCCCCATGAATGAGAGTAGTCAGAACTTGATCGGCCTTCTTCCTGAACTTGAGCCATGTCGGAACCTATTCCGGGCGGCAGCCATGTTGGATGCGATCCTGTCACCCGAGTGGGAGTATCGGTACTATTCCTACAATAGTGCTTGGGATGCGGCAGAGGAAATGGCGTCGATGCGAGATGGAGAAGGCAGTCATTATTTTGCGTTATTCACGCCGAGCGGATTGTATATCAAGGGCTTCGACAGTGAACGGGTAAAGTCAGGCGAGGCCGTGTTGGGTGTAGCCGAGGTTCCGGATGATGTGACGGCGTTCCTGCAAGAGCCTGCTTTTATCAGCGATGAGACCACTTTTTGCATCTGGCGTTTGGTTGGAAAAGAATGGTCGGCGGATAAGTTCTACAGTGCGCAAGATGTGCAATTATTGCGTTTGTTGACGGGCGGCGCATCCTACTATTCGAAATGGGCATCTGATTACTACGAGACCGAGCTTGATCCGCAGGCGGTGCAACGCATCTTCGATTTGGAACCGTTAACACCGGAGTTGTTGGCTCTATTCAATCCGCAATTGAGTCAGGCGCAGGTCGAAGAAGATCGGATTGAGATTGGCTATCCGCGAGCGGGTAGTCAGGTAGGAAGTGACGAATGATCCGCGGTGTTTTGTTCGACTTGGACGGCACGCTGCTTGATCGGGAGCGTTCGCTGCGTGATTTTCTGGATCGGCAGTATGAACGTTTTCCGGTCATGCACAGCGTTTCCAAGGCTCAGTTTGTCGAGCGCTTTTTGCAATTGGACGAGAATGGTTATGTGTGGAAAGACCAAGTGTACACCCGTCTGATCGAGCAATTCGGGTGGTCTTGCGATATGCAAGAATTGCTGAACGATTATCTGCATGCATTTCGCGATCATTGCGTCGGCTTTCCGCATTTGACCGAGATGCTGGATGAGCTAAGAGGCATGGGAGTGAAGCAGGGAATCGTTTCTAACGGCGTTGACGCTTTTCAGCGCCGTAATATCTCAGGACTCGGGATTACGGATCATTTCGACGCGATTCTGGTATCCGAGTCAGAGGGGCTGCGGAAGCCTGATCCCGCCATTTTCATGAGAGCGCTACACCGTCTGAATCTGTCGCCGGAAGAAACGATGTTCGTCGGCGATCATCCGGTTAATGACGTGGAAGCTAGTGTGCGGACGGGATTATTAGGTGTTTGGAAAAAGAATACCATTTATGCGATACCTGAATGTTCTTGCTTGGTGTTAGACGACTTGATGCAGATTCCGGCTTGGGTGAGGGAACGAGATTAAAAGAAAAGAGGTTTTGAAATGAACGTTGAGTTGCGCCTGCTTACGGAAGCAGATGCGAATGTGATTCAATCGGCTTTTGCAGAGCAAGGATGGAATAAACCGGCCGAGCTATATCTACGTTATGTCCAAGAGCAGCAGCAAGGAGCTAGAGTGACAATGGTCGCCGAAGCAGACGGGCGGTTTGCCGGTTACGGAAGCGTGGTGTGGGCATCGGATTATGCTGCGTTTCGTGAAGCTGGCGTGCCGGAAATTAATGATCTGAACGTACTGGTCAAGTATCGGAGACAGGGAGTTGCTTCAAGATTGATGGACGAGGCCGAACGAATCATTGCGGAGCGTTCTTCCGTAGCGGGAATTGGCGTAGGGTTGTTTTCCGATTACGGCAATGCGCAAATTCTTTATGTAAAACGAGGTTACGTACCGGACGGCCGAGGCATTTACGTGGAACCCGGATATGCGAAGTATGGCGATACGATCACGGTGGACGATGACTTGGTGTTGTATCTGACGAAAAGCTTGTGCGAATAGGCGGTAAAGGGAGAGATCGTTATATTCATCGCAGAAGCGCAAAAAGAAAAAAATAGCTTTACCGACAAGTTAAAGTCAGAAATCTGCATAAGCTTATTCATTCCGGGTAAAAGTTAAATAAGACTAAATTTAGGAGGGATGAGAGTTATGACTGAAAAAGGTTGCATCAAATGCGGAAGCACCAGCGCGGAAACGAAAGACGTAGCGATGACGGGAACGGGCTTGTCCAAAATGTTTGACATGCAGCATAACGAGTTTACCGTCGTTTATTGTACGAGCTGCGGATATTCCGAATTTTATAACAAACAGTCTTCGGCCGGATCGAACATTCTGGACTTGTTCTTTGGTTGAGATTCTGTTGGGAATCTTCAAGCTGTCGAGAAAGTCACGTTTGCGTGAGAAGTCACCAGACTCCGAGAAAAATTCGTTAGCGGATGCTTACGAAGTGGCTTTCTCCGAAAGCCTGTAGGTCGCGTGTTGAAATCGAGAAAACTGATTGAACTTTTATTTGTATTTTCCCAATTTCAAAGGCGAACTATAGCATAGGCTTCCGAAGTGCATTTCTTCGAAATGCTTCAGCTCCTTCACTGAATTTTTCCCTCCGCCTGCTGACTTCCAGCTACGTTGGACTTTCTCGACACCTCGATTTTTGACAGGATCTTTTTAATTTATATTGTAGTGATGTAGGAGGAAATATAGATGATCAAAATGTTGAAAAAGCAAAATGACACGCTCTACTACTGGGAAGTTTGGTATGACGAAGATGAGAAGATTTTTACTGTGCATTACGGCGAAGTCGGTGAGCGTGGCGAGCATTTTACGGAAAAGAAAAAACGCGGCGCGGATGTCGAAGCGCATATGGAAAAGCTGTCCCGGCAGCAATCCGAAGCTGGCTATGAGCTGCTGGACGAGGATCTGTTCAAGCCGATCGTCATTCAATACACCGTAGACGGAAGCGATATCGATGCCGATCTCGACAAGCAGGACAAAGTCGAGTCCTTGATGAATGAATGCCTCGGCTGGACGGGCAACGGTTACTGCGACGGTTCCGATTACGGCAGCGGCACGATGAATATTTTCAACTTCACGATTGATCAAGAACTCGCCCTCCAAACCATCCGTGCCGAGTTGGAAGAACACGACCTGCTCGAAGGCAGTATCATTGCTTACATGGAAAACGACCAATACATATCCGCCTATCCAACCCGCGGCGAAGTTTTTAAGCTGATTTAGCAGATAGCCCAAGGAGGTTGTTCCTATGCTTCGGCCGATTACGTTTCAACGAATCCTGATCCTGGTTGCGGCTTGCTTGTCTTTCCTGCTCACGGCATGCACGTCAGAACCTCAAACCCGCACCGTTCCAACGTCCGCCACCGAAAACCCGACCGCAGCCGAATGGCTAAAGTCCGAACCCGACGCCAGCCTGTTCCAATACCAAGATATGATCTACGTAGCCGACTTATCTTGGGTAAACGACCTGGAACTCACCCGCGGCGACCGCCTTACAAGCGTTCTCAGACAAAACAAAGACGCCGCTTCTTTCCAAAACGGCGACGCCAATCAATTAGAAAAGGAAACCCCTATTTACCAAACAAAAGAACAAAAGGACATCCTAATCGCATTCACCCCCAAAGGCGAAATTCGCCTTTTCAAATTAGTCGAAGGCTAATACTTGCCTCAGGGCGATACATGTTTGTGCTTTACTAAATATCTACCTAAGTTCTATATTCTCCTCATCACACAAAGCCCGGATGCACTTCCTCGGGCTAATCGGTCTTGAAGATCCTATTCTAGCGCAGCGGAGGGAGAAATTCAGATTAAGACGCCTTTGAACGCGGAAAGCCATAGGCTTTCTGCGTGAAACAGCGTCTTATAAAGCATTTCGAAGAAATGCGCTTCGGAAGCATATGCTGGAATTTATCCCGTAGCCGCTCTGCAACGAATAGGACCTTCAAGACCCGCCCGGCGAAAATGCAGCCGGCTTCAAAATCCCGATCTCCCATCTCCCGCGCTGCTCGATCCACCCGTTCGCCTCAAACGCGGCCAACTTCCGGCTGATCGTCTCCGGCGTAGTCCCCAGCAACGAAGCCAGATCCCGCCGCGTCATTGGAAGCTTGACGTCCCACGTCGCTTGTTCCTCGGCTTGGCGAGCCAAATATAGTTGCAACCTAGTTTCGGTATCCTCTGCCGTAAAACGCGCCGCTCGCGCTTCCGCTTGCTCCAACCGACTCGATAACTCCTGCAAAATCTTGAGAGAGATATCCGGATAGCGCAGCATCAGCTGTTCCAGATCACGCCGACCGATCCGGCAGACCTCGGTCGTTTCCGTCGCTTCGGCGAAACAATCGTGCATCGACTGATTGAACAGAGCGAATTCACCCGTGAAGCTGCCTTCCCGCAATACTCGGACAAGCTGCTCTTTTCCGTTTTCGGCAAGACGATAGACTCGCAACGCTCCCCGATGAACCATAAAAAGCGAATCCGATACGTCCCCGGCCCGATATAATAACTCGCCTTTGCGCAGCGGAATCGATCGAATGGTCGCAGCGATATCTGTTAATTGATCCGGATGCAAGTGATTGAAGATCGGCACGCGGGCAACGCAAAGTTCATGCCCTTCGAGAGTCTCCGTTATAGGGTGATTACAACTTTGTTCGGACGACATATCTACATCTCCTTTACAACGTCAACTTCGGTTTTTTTCCATTGTACATGTGCAGGCGGCCTTTTGTCCTTGTTCTTGCGGTCATAGCGGGCAAGACGCATGGCATTCAGCACAACCAGCAATACGCTGGCTTCATGGACGAACATTCCGGCTGCGAGATGAATCGTACCCGCCAAAATCCCGATTAACAAAGCCGCCACCGTAACGATTGCGAGCGTTATGTTTTGCCGAATATTGCGTACGGTAGCGCGGGCGAGCGAATAAGCACGCGGAAGCGACTCCAGACGATCGGCCAGTAGTACCACATCGGCAGTTTCCATAGCCGTATTTGTTCCGCCGCCCATGGCCAGACCGATATTCGCAGCCGAGATAGCCGGGGCATCGTTGATGCCGTCTCCCGCCATCGCGACGATTCGGCCTTGTGCTTTTAACTTTTCGATAAAAGCAGCCTTGTCTTCCGGCAACAATTCCGCATGGAATTCGTCAAGACCGAGCCTTGCGGCTACGCGCTCGGCCGTATGCCGATGGTCTCCGGTCAACATGATGAATTTTCGAACCCCCAGGCGTTTCAGTTCGTCCAGTGCAGCAGGAGCGTCACCGCGAATCGGATCGGCAATTGAAAAGAGTCCGGCCAGCCTGCCGTCCACCGCTGCGAAAACTACGGTATGGCCTTCGCGTTCGCGTTTTTCCGCATAAGTCAGCACGGATTCGGACAACGCAACAAGTTCGGTTTGCATCAGCTTTCTGTTCCCGATGGTCAGTTGACGATCTTCGATATGAGCTTGGATGCCGAGTCCCTTATGAATATGCACATTTGCGGGAGGGCTTCCTTTTTCGATCCCGCGCTTTTCCGCCGCTCGAACGATCGCGCGTCCCAGATGATGTTCGGAGGCGATTTCTACAGTAGCGGCAAGACGGAGCAGTTCATTTTGATCGATCCGCTCCAAAGTCTCGATCATCGTCACTTCCGGTTTGCCGAGCGTCAATGTTCCTGTTTTATCGAATACAAAAGTATCGGCTTGAGCTAAGCGATTCATGGCATCTCCGCCTTTGATCAAGACGCCTTTTTGAGCTGCGTTGCCGATCCCGGCTACGCTGGATGCGGGCGCCCCGATCACCAGTGCGCCCGGACAAGCAACCACCAGAAAAGTGATGGCCATATGCAGTTCGCGCGTCCACACATAAACCAGTAGGGCGAACGCGACGGTAGCAGGTGTATAAAAGCGCGCAAAACGATCCAGCAGCTTGGCAGTTTTCGATTTGGCTTCCTGCGCTTCTTCGATCCGTTCGATCATTTTGGCGAATAACGTATCTGCCCCGACCTGTTCGGCCAGCATTTCCGCATAGCCGTTATCCACGAGCGTTCCGCTCAATACCTGATCCCCTACCGTTTTCCCGACAGGAGTCGATTCCCCGGTCAACGCCGCTTCCGCAAAGTCGGCCCGGCCGAATACGATCGTTCCGTCGGCAGGCACTTTTCCGCCGCTTCGCACGATTACGCGTTCACCCGATCGAATATCTTCCGCGGCAACCGTGAAGATACCGCCATCGCGGATCACGTCAGCTTCCAACGGGGCCGATTCGATCAGTTCTTTCAATGCCGAACGCGTCTTGCTTAAGGTACGGAATTCCAAATACTCCCCCAGCAAAAAAAGAAAAGTGACGATAGCCGATTCCCAATACTCCCCGATGATGATCGCGCCGATTATGGCGATCGTTACGAGCAGCTCGATGCTTGGGAGTCTCATTCGAGCGGCTTGAACGGCATGCAGGGCGATAGGAACGGAAGCAATCAGGGTAGCGGTCAGCAGCATGGTTGCTTGCCAGATCTTCAGATCCGCAAAGTGAAAAGCAAAAGCCGCGAGGATCAAACTGCCGGATAAACCGGTCAAACTTCTGCGCTTAGAATCGATCCAGCGAATCATGCAGATCCCGCTCCTTCGCGTACCGTTTGCACCGGATAGCCTAATTTTTCGATGCGTTTCCGCAGCTCTGCCGCGGTAATTTGCAGAAGATCGAAAGAAACTTTGACTTTGCCTGCGTGGAACAAAACGGATGCGGAGTGCACGCCATGTGTTCGAACGAGCATTTTTTCGATTTTTTGGATACAGGACGGACAACTTAAAGGTTGCAGTTGAAATGTAGCTTGATGATCCATCATTGATTCCTCCCAGTCGGTTATGGTTCTATTCTAAGCACTTTTGAAAAAAGAAAAATTGATCAATATCAAGTTTGTATTTTTTGTTGGGAATCTTTGTTTTGCTGTGAAACGAAGATGGATATTATTCCTTTGTCCGAGTATTCTGTTTATAATGAGGGGCATAAGATCATGCCGTCCATTTAAGATAGAAAGGGGAGGACAAGATGAGAGGAACTACACATCCCGGAGCAAAGGTGAATGCAGATGGAACAGACTAGACAACGGCACGGGCTGCGCGGCAGACTGCGTGCGGCAGGTATGCCGAAAACGCGAACAGGGCGCTATTATCGCCGGAGTCTGATTTTAATTCTGCTGATCGTCAGCATACCGGGCTTGGTGACGGGAATCGTAATGCATCAGTTGGTAGTCACGCGGATGGAGCAGGAATTCAATCGCATGCATCAAAGCCAGATCGAGACGAGGGCACGCAATGTGGACGATCAGTTGACCTATCTGGAAATGAGCTTATCGCATTGGGCTTTCGAGCCGAGATTCGGAGAAGCGCTGCGCACGAAAGACTTCGTGTATGATTTCAAAGGTACCGCAGAAATCGTGACTACGCTGTATGTGCTGGAAGGCTCGCATCCGTTGATTCGCTCTGCGCAGCTTTATCTGGATGAACCGAAGTCTATTCTATTCAATCGCGAATATACCGAGCTTACGGATCGGCAGCAGATTAGCCAATATGCGAAGTATCTGAACAGAAGCGGTCATGTGTATTGGACGGACACGGATACCGCGGAACCGTCTGGCGAAACGATCTCTTCGGATCATGATCCTTTGCTGAATGAAGCCGGTGCGCGTGGAAACGAGTCGGAAGATATATCGGACGGTGATGTCCAAAGCGCTCCCGTACTTGTGCATAAGATCCCTGGCGATAGCACCGACCCGTTCGGAACGCTGATTATTACGTTGGATCAAGGGAAAGTGTCTTCTCTATTGAAAACGCTTACTCCTTATGATGAAGGAACGACGTTCCTGATGAATGCCGGAGGCCGCACGCTGGCATCCGGTTCTTTGGAGCTTGCTCCCACGGAGATCACTTTTGAACGACGGCTCAAGCAAGCGATAGCTGATCGCAAAGGGGAGACGGCTTCTTTTCTGCTGCGTTACGGCAGCGAAACGTATTCCGTATCTTATGGACCGATGAGTCGGGTAGATTCGGACTGGACGTACGTTTCCGCTGCGCCGATGTCTTCGGTCACGGCTCCACTCAAGCAAGTTTCCACGTTTATTGTATTGCTTAGCGGTGCTGGACTTCTGCTCGGGTTGGTCTTGTCCTGGTATGCTTCGCGTCGGATCTATTCGCCTGTTGCGCGTATGCTAGGCTTGTTGGTTCCTTCGCGTAGCGACAATCATTCGGCTCCCCATCTTTCGCAGCGTGCGACTCGTCTGGATGAATTCGAACTTTTGGAAAGTCAGTGGCAGGAGCTGACCACGCAGCGCCTGTCCGCTCACCGCCAGTTGGAGGAACAGTTGCCGCAGCTGCGAGAAAGCTTCATGCTGCAACTGATCCGGGGCCATCTGTACGCCTACGACGAAACAGGATTAAGACGGAAAATGCAGGGATTGGGCTTTCATACGGAAGAACGCCAATTTTTGCTGCTGGAAATGGCGTTTACCGGACATGCACGCATGGAAGGTCGATTCGGTAGCCAAGACACGGGACTTATGACGTTTGCGGCTGCCAATATGATCGAAGAAATGGCGCGTGAGTATCCGGATTTCGAGCAGATCGGCGTAGCGAATTTTCACGATCTGTCTGCTGCTTTACTGATTGTCGCTCCCCAAGCTGCCGATCTGAAAAGTCATGCCCTTCTATGGGGCGAAGAGCTGCTGGAGGCGATCGGGCGCGTATTGAAAATGAACGTGACGCTGGTGATCGGTCGGTCGGTTACGGCGGTGAAGGAGCTCCCGGGGATTTTTGCGGAAATGGAACGGCTTGTTGCTTACCGCAGCATCGAACCCGGGAGTCAATTGCTTGATTTGGAGGATCAGAGCTGCTTCTATCGAACGCGGGAAGCCGCTTATCCGCTGGGACTGGAAAACGAGTTGATTCAGGCGATCCGGCGCGGACGTTCCGCGGAAGCGGAGCACGGATTGGAACGTTTTATGGCCGAAGCGACGCGTACGGGCGGAACCGAATTCCAGCTTCAGCAGATCATGCTCCAATTGCTCGGCAGTATTCAACATACGATGCTTCAGACCGGGGCGGCGCCGTATCGGCTATTCGGAGACGGGAACCGCTACGAGAAATTGTCTTCAATCCGCGAGCCGGAAGAAATGAAAAAGTGGATGATGCAGCAGGTGATTAGCCCTTATGCCGAAGAGATTCAATCAAGGGAAGAGGAACCGATGCGTCGAGTCGTGGACTCGGTCATAGAAGAGATTCGACGGAATTACAAATTGGATATCTCGCTCGAAAGTTGTGCCGAATCCCGGCAAGTGACGCCGTATGCGCTGAGCAAGGCGTTCAAGCAGGAAGCCGGAGTGAACTTCATCGATTATTTGACGCGGGTTCGCATGGATGAAGCCAAAAGACTGCTGCGCGAAACGACGATGAAAATCAACGATATCGCCATCGAGGTGGGGTATCAGCCGAGCTACTTCAATCGTATTTTCAAAAAAAGAGAAGAAACAACGCCGAGCCAGTATCGGGAACGGTGGTCGTACGAGCCTTAGAATAGGACGGGCCTGCAAAAATGTTCAAGTTTATCGTTAAAAAGATTGGACATTTTTGCGCGAAAACACGTCGAATCCTTACTGCATAAGGCTTTACTGGACGATGCAAAAAATGAAGATTGCCGGAAAATCCCCTCCCCGGTAAGTTGGAAACAAGCAAATGATAGCGCTTACAAAAATGAAGGAGGGGAGAGACCGATGAACGGAAGAAATCGTTCCGCCGCGGCACTTCAAGCAGATGGATCAGTCATGAGCGGCAAAAAGAAAGAGGCGCGATGGAAAAAAGAACTTAGGCGCAACAAATGGTTGTACGTTCTGGTTGCGCCGGGATTTCTCTATTTTGCGGTATTCAAGCTGCTGCCGATGTGGGGAATTGTGATCGCGTTTCAAGATTATCAGCCTTTTCTGGGGATACGGGGTTCGGATTGGGTCGGCTTTGATAACTTCACGACCTTTTTCTCCAATCCGGATTTTTTCCGGCTGATGCGCAATACGCTGGTGTTGGCGATTTATGATTTGGTATTCTTTTTCCCCGCACCGATCTTGATCGCTTTGCTGCTCAACGAAGTTCGGTTCCGTTGGTTCAAACGAACCGTGCAGACGCTGGTGTACGTGCCGCACTTTGTCTCGATGGTCATTATCGCCAGTATCACCTATGTCTTTCTCACTCCGCAGGGCGGCGTATTGTACGAGATGATCGCTTGGATCACCGGGCGGCCGGTCGACGTGTTAGCGAATCCCGATACGTTCCGGCCGCTGATTATCGGGCAGATGATGTGGAAAGAAATGGGCTGGGGGACGATCATTTTCCTGGCGGCGCTTGCCGGGGTCGATACGGAGCAGTATGAAGCGGCTGTCGTGGACGGAGCGGGACGGATGCGCCGGATGTGGCATGTGACGCTGCCGGCGATTCGCGCGACGATCGTCATCCTGTTGATTTTGCGATTGGGGAATTTTCTCGATACCGGGTTTGAGCAGATTTATTTGATGACGAACTCGTTGAACCGGGATGTGGCTGATGTGTTCGACACGTACGTGTATACGGTCGGGATTACGCAAGGGGCGTTTAGTTACAGTACGGCGGTAGGCTTATTCAAATCGCTGGTGGGAATTGTGTTGGTGTTGGGGAGCAATCATATCGCGAAAAGATTCGGACACTCGGGAATTTACTGACTGCCTTGAAGATCCTGTTCGTGGGGGGAAGCTCGGGCGCTGCGGGAGAAATTGCCAGCATAGGCTTCCGAAGTGCATTTCTTCGAAATGCTTCACAAGACGCTGTCTCACTCGGAAAATGGATTGAATTTAAATAAGGAATTTTCCGAGTTCAAAGGCGTCTTTCACTGAATTTCTACCTCCGCGTGGCGCTTGCCCGGAAAAGGATCTTCAACAGTACGTAAATTCGCTCGTTATGTAAGGGGAAGAAAGAAAGGGAAGAAAAGCAAACAAGAAAGCAGGCAAAAAGGAGGGGAAGCTCGTGAACAGTAAGCTGTTCAATACGCCCGGGGGGCGGGTGTTTGATGTATTTAATGTGGTGGTGTTGGGGTTGTTGGGGATTTTGACGGTGCTGCCGTTCCTGTATATCGTGGGCAATTCGTTCGCGACGGAGGCGGAGATTACGGGGAGGAGTTTTTTCCTGATTCCTCGGGAGTTTTCGCTGAGTGCGTATGAGTATATCTTTTCGTCTTCGACCATTTTTCGGAGTATCGGGGTTTCGATTTTCGTGACGGTGGCGGGGACGTTTATCAATTTGTTTTTTACGATGACGATGGCTTATCCGTTGTCGCGCAGCGATTTTTGGGGACGGAGCACGTTGATGAACATCGTCATTTTCTCGATGCTGTTCAGCGGGGGGATGATTCCGACGTATTTGGTGGTGCGGAGTCTGGGGTTGATCGACTCGTATTGGGCGCTCATGCTGCCGGGGGCGATCAGCGCGTTTAACCTCATCGTCGTCAAAAACTTTTTCCAGCAGATGCCTGCCGGATTGGAGGAAGCGGCGCGGATCGACGGGTGTACGGATCTGGGCGTGCTATGGAGGATCGTGCTGCCGTTGTCGAAGCCGGTGATCGCGACGTTTGCTCTTTTTTACGCGGTGGGGCATTGGAATAATTTCTTCTCGGCGCTGCTGTATATCAACGATAGCGACAAATGGCCGCTTCAGATCATGCTGAGGCAGATCGTATTGTTGTCGCAAGGGACGGTCGGCGATATGGCGAACATGGACCCGAATTTCGTGCAGCCGCCGGAGCAGTCGATCAAGATGGCCGTTATTGTCGTCGGTACGATTCCGATTTTGCTGGTGTATCCGTTTTTGCAAAAGCATTTTGCGAAGGGCGTCATGTTGGGCTCGATCAAAGGCTAAAGCCGAGGAGGAGAACAAATGCATATGGGACAACGTAAACATTGGAAAAAAGCAGTACAGGTGGCGGGCGCTTCGCTGCTGACGGTGGCGATGCTGGCAGGGTGTTCGAACTCGAATTCAGGTACGGAAGCGGGCGGCGACACGGCAGAAGCAGCGGGAGCGGACAAAGGAAAGCTGTCGATCATGCTGCCGAACTTCGAAGCGGAAAACCCGCCGGAGAACAGCCCCGTTATTTTGAAACTGGAAGAACTGACGAACACGGACGTGGATCTGCAATGGGTGCCGAGCAGCTCGTATGACGACAAATTCAATATCACGCTCGCTTCGGGCAAACTGCCGGACCTGATGGTCGTGTTGGGCAAATCGCCGAGTTTTATCAATGCCGCGCGGGCCGGGGCGTTCTGGGAACTGGACGCGTACCTCGCCGATTATCCGAATTTGAACGCCATGAACGAGATCGTGCGCAACAACGCCTCGATCGACGGCAAAACGTACGGCATTTACCGGGCGCGCGAATTGGGTCGTAACGGAGTCACCATACGCAAGGATTGGCTGGAAAATCTGGGGCTGGATGATCCGAAAACGCTGGATGAATTCTACGAAGTGCTGCGCGCGTTCACGTTCGACGATCCGGACGGCAACGGCAAAGACGATACGTACGGATTGGTCGCCAGCAAATTCAACGGCCCGTGGGATAATATGCAAATTTGGTTCGGCGCGCCGAACAAATGGGAAGAAAACGCGGAAGGCAAGCTCGTTCCGGCACACGAAACGGAGGCGTACATGGAGGCGCTGCGTTTCTTCCGTAAGCTGTACGAGGAAGGTCTGGTCAACAAAGACTTTGCCGTCATGGACGCGACCAAGCTGCCCGATCCGTTCGTCAACGGTCAAGCCGGCGTCATGATCGACGTCGCGGACAACGCGCAGCGCATGGATCAGAAGATTTTGGAAAAAGACCCGAATGCCACGGACCGCGTCGACGTGTTGCAAGCGATGGAAGGCCCGGACGGACTGCGCGATATGCCGACTTCCGGCTACTCCGGTCTAATTGCCGTTTCGAAAAGCAGCGTAAAAACGGAAGACGAGTTGAAAAAGGTACTGAGCTTCCTTGACCAGTTGAACGAAGCCGAACTGCAAGATTTGCTTTATAACGGCATCGAAGGACAACAGTACGAGAAAAAAGGCGAGTATATCGTACCGACGACAGACAAACTGCTGCTTCGCGACCTGACAGGTCTCAACCAGATCTTGATGTTCGTGCCGGAAAACCGTTACCTGCCGATCGAAACGACCCCGGTGCGCGAAAAAGTAGCCGAAGTGCAGATCGCCAATCGCGACATTGTCATTCCCAATCCGGGCGAGCCGCTGATCTCGGACGTGTACGCGAAAAAAGGTCCGCAGCTCGACAATATCATTAACGACGCGCGCACCAAGTTCATTGTCGGACAAATGGACGAAGCCGGATTCCAACAGGCGATCCAATTATGGAAAACGAGCGGAGGCGATGAGTATGTGCAAGAGATTAATGAGCTGTACGCCGCGTTAAAAGAATGAGAGGACAAAACGTGAGATTCAGGGAGGGAAACGGTTTTGTGGAATGAGACGTTTTTTCGGGAGCCCGGAGCGGAATATCGAATTCACCCTTTTTGGTTCTGGAACGGCGAGATGGAGCCTGACCAGATCGTCCATCAGATCGAAGAGATGCATGAAAAGGGAGTCGGAGGCTTCTTTGTTTGCCCGCGCCAAGGACTGAAGATTTCGTATTTATCAAGCGTTTGGTTCGACCGGGTTCGTCTGGCCGTGCGCGAAGCCGAAGCGCGCGGCATGCAGGTGTGGTTGTACGACGAATATCCGTATCCGAGCGGCATGGCCGGAGGCGAGGTGCTGCTGGATTATCCCGAAGCCAATCAGCGTCCGCTTGGGCATCGCAGCATCAAGGTGAAGTCCGGCGAACCGGCCAAGCTTGAGCTTCCCTGGGGACGGATTCTGTATGCGAAGGCGATGCCGATAGACGGAGAAGGCCGCGCGTTATGGGAAAAAGCTGTTGAGCTCCGAAGCTATATCGGTAATGTGCAAAACGAACAGGTGTATCAGGAAACGGGACTGACCAGCTATAATCGCAAACGCTTTTTCACTTACGGAACAGCGTTTCGGCTGGATTGGACCGCGCCTGCGGGGGAAGAGTCGGAGTGGGAGATTACCGTGTTTCAGGAGGAGGAGATCGGCGACTTCAAATACTACGGAGGATTCGTCGATCCCTGTCACCGGGAAGCGATGAGCCGGTTTATCGAGTTGACGCATGAGCGGTACAAGGCGGAGATAGGCGAAACGTTCGGACAAACGGTCAAAGGGATTTTCACGGACGAAATCGCGCCGCTCGGTCATCTGCCGTGGTCGCCGCGCCTGCCGGAATTTTTCGAACGGCGCTGCGGGTACGAATTGAAGGAAGCGCTTCCCGCTTTACTGGATTATCGCTACCCGGATGCCGCGCGAATACGCTACGACTACTTCCAAAGCCTGCATCTGCTGCTGGGCGAGTCGTATCACAAGCAGGTAGGCGATTGGTGCGAACAGGCGGGCATCCAGTACGCGTCGGAAGTGCCGGGCGTACGCATGACGGCGCAGCGGTTCAGCCATATGCCGGGCGGCGATTCCGCGCATGAGAAAACGGGCCGCTCGCTGGACTGGATACTGGATCGCTACGGCGGCCGCATGCGCGACAATCCGAAGATGGTCAGCTCGCTGGCCCGGCAGCTGGATCGCCCGCGCAATCTGTCCGAGTGCTTCCACAGCGTCGGCTGGTCGATGACGCTTCAGGACGCCAAATGGATGGTCGACCGAATGGCCGCGATGGGTACCAACTTTTACAACTTCCATGCCTTTTTCTACACGATCGGCGGCCTGACCAAGCATGATGCGCCGCCTTCGCAGTTTTTGCAAAATCCGTACTGGGCGCATTTTCGGCAGCTCGGCGATTATGTCGGACGTGTCAGCTATCTGATGAGCGAGGGAGAAGCGCATATTCCCGTGGCGCTGCTTGATCCGACGACGACGTTTTGGAGCTTGATGGGCAATCCGCTGCACGGTTTTGCTTACGGCGGGGAGAGTGAAGAGGAGCGTGAGAAGCTGGAACGATTGATTGCCGATTGGAAAGCGATCAGCTCGCAGCTGCTCAAGTCGCGCCGCGATTACGATCACCTCGATCCCGAACTGCTGGCGGAAGCCGATGTATCGGACGGAGTCATCGCGATCGGAAAAGCCCGCTACGAAGTGTTGGTGCTGCCGCCGCTGTTGAATTTGGAAGCGGCGGCATGGGAAAAAGTGCAGCAGTTTGCGGACGCGGGCGGAACGGTCATCAGCGTCGGGCTTCTGCCTGCGCAGAACATTCAACCGGGAAGCCCGACGGGAGAGCAAGCGGCAGATTTTTTCGGCGTGAGTGGGCAAACAGAGTCGGTTTATTGGGAAAACGGGGCGGCGCTGGAGCCGAAGTTGAAACTTGACGCAACCTCGGGGCACATTGAAAAAAGCTTTACCAAACAAGGCGTCGGGCGTTCGGCCTTTATTCCTGCATACGGTTCTACGGGCGGACAGAACGCTGCGAGTCATCTGATTGAACTATTGGACGTCGTGCTTCCGGAGCCTGTCCGCTGGGAATCGGAAACGCCGTGCGAGTCCGTATTGATGCAGCTTCGTCAGCTGCCTGGCGACGGCGACGGATCTGCCCGTTTTGCCGTATTTCTTTCCAATCAGGAAGATCGGCAGGAGGAAGCCCGACTTGCGGTGGTCCCGAAGCTGCTTTGGCCGGAAACGACCTTCGGTACCGATTCTTGTCTTCAGGTCGAACAGTTGGATTTGGAAACGGGAAAAGTGATTACGCTCGCGACTCTACGGGAAGAAAAGGGATTAAAGGAAGAAAAGGAATCGTTTTGTTCGCTGCCGCTTCCTCTTGCACCCTATGAAGCCAAAACTTTACGTTTATCGATCGGCAGCACGTCAACAAGCGTAGACGCAGACTCGACTCGGCAGCCGTCTATAGACCTTTTTGCGGCTAAGATCAGACCTTCAATAGAAGGCCCGTGGCAGATCCGTACCATCCGGCCCAATGTGCTTCGAATCGGGGAATTCCGTTTGCAAGCGGGGGATGTCGAAGGTGTTTTTTTGGATAAAGAAGGCGCTTCAGTCAAGCCGTTTATCGACGAGGTAGCGGATTCTAAGGGTCGCAGCCGTGTTCCGCTTGCATTCGGGCAGGAATTCGGCACGCCGAAACGCGCTTCCGTTCATTATCCGATCGAAGCCGTCTATAGCGCCGTTTTCGAAGCCGATCCGCAAATCGTGCAAACAGACATGGTCTTATTCATGGATACGGACGCTATTTCGGGAACATGGGCGATGGAGCTGAACGGTTACCGTTTGCGCAAAGAAAATTTCAGCGTGCTTGAGGTAAACGATCACCGGAATATCGCCTGCGATGTACAAGGATACATGCGAGCGGGAGAAAATAAGCTGGTCATCCATGTGCGGATCGAACGCGACGAAGACGGCCTGGTTGATCCGCTGTATATTCGGGGAGCCTTCGGCGTAGCGCTTCAAGCTTCGGCTCCGCCGAAACTTACGCCTGAACCGGATTCGGCAAAAAGGATCTCGCCCGAACCGCTGCCAGCTTATCCTTACTATGCAGGCGAGATGCGATATCGTCGAATGTTCGATCCGGAAGAATGCAGTGAAGGGATCGAACGGGGTTCGGACCGTCAAACTGAACGTCAATTCGAATTGGAACTGGACGGCTGGAAGATTCAGGATGTAGCCGAAGTGCTCGTTAACGGGCAAAGTCTCGGGGTACGCTGTTGGTCGCCGTATCGTTGGGCAGGGATGTTGAGCGATCTACGACCGGGTATGAACGAATTGGAGGTTCGGATCACCAACACGTTGATCGGTCAATTGGAAGGGACGTATTTTGATGCGGACGAACATGTGCTGCGTGACGTTCGCCCCGCGGCTCCCTAAGCGGACCTGCCTGCGTACCAAGCGGAAAACGAAAGGAGCTGACGATCATGACTTATTTTCATAAACACGACGCAATCGCCGAACGGGTAAACGGTTCTATTCCTGCGGTACTGAACGCGATCGCCCAGCGATATATCGGGGAGCATCCGCAGCACGGCGTTCAGCTTCGGATTCATCGCCAAGACGGATTCCGCCGCACCGGCGATTACCGATACGAGATGGACTTGGATCGCCGTTGGCCGAATGCTAAAGCGGGTCAGTATGTGAACGTATGGGGCAAACTATGGAGCGAACAAGATACTTTATTGAATACCAGCTTGAATTGCCAAAGTCCCGTCACGATCTACGCCAACGGAGACGAAGTGTTTAAGTCCGAGCTGCTTCAGGAATTGTTCCCCGAGCGGCGAACCGCGATTCCTTTGCCGGTTCGACGGGGCTGGAACGATATCGTGCTGCGCTTTGCGAAAACGGAAGTCGGATTCGGCGGTACGTACGGAACGGGATCGTTCAAAAACTTCCCGTTACATTTTTTGACGCCGGGACCGGATCGCGAAGGAGAAGAAGGTTGGTTGTATTCCGAACCTTTTGATGAAGAAGAAGGATTGAGGCTGCCGGATCGCGATATGCACGAAGCGGACACCGGGTTGTCCTGGTTCCCGCGCCGGCAATGGAGCGAAGCGGAATCGAAAGCCGGGAATTTCGGACGTATTTTTGGCGAAAAACAAACGTCAGGTATCGTCTACGCTTGGTCGCGCTTGGAAAGACTGCGTCCGAGTGCCGAACCGATCATATTGGAAGGCCGGCATGACGGAACATTGACGTTGTATGCGAACGGTATTCAAGTTTATGCGTCACCTGACAGCGGTACGTTCCGGATTGAATTGCAAAATATTCAAAGCGGAATTGATCTGATTGCTTGTAGCCGAACCGCCGCTGCGGAAGCAGAACCGAACCATACAGATCTCGCTGTGGCAAATGTATCCGCTATAATATGGGGCTTCCGCTTGTATGATCCGCAGGTCGGCGCTTGGCGTCTGCGTTTGCCGTACCACGTTGCCGGATATGCCGGAAAATGGCTGTATGCCGGCGTGTTCCCGAAGGGACGCGAGCCTGATCCGAGCCGAATGATCGCCACGAGCCGCGTGTTCGACGACGGGGGTTCCGGCACTTATTGGCAGGCCGACCTGCCGGGAGGAGCCATTCGTCCGTTTTTGGAAAACACGCATTACGGCAAATGGAACTATCCGCTCGGCGTTACGCTGTTGGGGCTGCTTCGCGTCGGACGGGAGCTGAATCGCCCGGCGTACATCCATTACACGCTGGATCATATCGGACTCAGCAGCTCGTTGGATCGTTATGCGCTGTGGGATCGTCAGACCTACGGAGCGGCAGGCGTCAACAATCAATTGTCGGCGATCGACAGCCTGGACGACTGCGGTTCGTTCGGTGCCACGATGCTCGAAGCGATGGAACACGGCGATGTCCCGGACGGACGCGCCGTAGCCGATCGCATCGCCCGTTATATGACCGAAGATCAGGAACGTTTGCCGGACGGCGCTTTTTACCGGGTACGGGGCAGCGGAGAAACGAGGCAGGAGACGATGTGGTGCGACGATCTGTATATGAGCACGCCGTTTCTGATGCGCTATGGCCGCTTGACGGGCGAACATGCTCACTGGGACGACGCGATCAACCAGTTTCTGCGTTTCCGCGACTATCTGTTTCTGCCGGAGCAGGGAATCATGTCCCATGTATACGACTTCGTTCGCGGCCGTGCCACCGGGATTCCGTGGGGACGGGGCAACGGTTGGGTGCTGTTTTCGCTGACCGAGCTGCTGAATATCTTGCCTGAAGAGCATGAACGTCGAGAGGAGCTGTTAGCCTTTTACCGGGATCTGTGTCGAGGTTTTCTGGCGCTGCAAGGCGAAAACGGATTATGGCATCAAGTGTTGGATCGAACCGATTCTTATGAAGAGACGTCCTGTACCTCCATGTTCGTGTATGCTTTCGCGCGCGGCATCCGGTTGGGCTGGCTCGAAGAGCCGGAAGCTTATCTGGACTCGGTTCGAAAAGCCTGGAAAGGCATGACGCGGATCTCGATCGATTGGAAAGGCAATATTTACGGCGTATGCCGCGGTTCCGGTTATTCGTTCACGGCACTCTATTACCGGGACGATCTGGGGTGGAATTTGAACGATACGCACGGGATCGGGATCGTGTTGTTGGCGGGAACGGAGCTGCTGCGGCTAAATCGCGAGTTGTCGGATTTACCGGATGCTAAAAAAGAGAGCGCTCATCGCGGAATCGGTACGGCTGCTCAAGTTTAATCGTCTGATTGAGCTTTACAAGGTTTGATTTCTAACGAATAGAAAGCGGCTGCCGGGTATTACGGTCAGCCGCTTTTCGGCGTGACTCATCGAGTAAGCTGGCGTGAGAAGCATAAGGTATACTAGGAAACAGGATGGATGCGCGTATTCGGAATAATCGGCGTGATTTCGAAAGGAGTAGGTGAAGCTATTGAACATTTCGTCCCTGATCGAACGGCTGCGAAGCTTCGATATCCGACTTGACCGCGGTTTGACGACCGAAGAGCTGCTGCGAGTGGAACAGACATATGCGATTCGTTTTCCGCCCGATCTGCGCGAGTTGTTGCAGCAGGCGCTTCCCTATGGCGAATCTTTTCCCGACTGGCGAAATTTTTCCGCGCGCAACGTCAAATCTATTCGGGAAAGCTTGAACTGGCCGCTGGAAGGGTTATTGTTCGATGTCGAGAATAATCGTTTCTGGCCGGAACGCTGGGGGCCGAGACCGCAGCAGTTGGCGGAAGCCAAAACCGCAGCCGCGAAACATTTTGAACATGTGCCGAAGCTTATTCCCGTCAGAGGTCACCGATACCTGCCGACAACGCCGTATGAAGCGGGGAATCCGGTTTTTTCGGTGTACCAGACTGATGTCATTCCTTACGGGGAGAATTTGGCGGACTACTTCGAAATCGAGTACCGCCATAAACTTTATGAAGAGATGAATTTCGAACGAATCAAGCCGATCGATTTTTGGGGAGAACTCGGATGGTCGGACGAGGTATAGGGATAAGCGATCTGGAAAAAGGAGAAGCGAACATGAAGATTACGTTGAGTTTGGCCGGCGTTGAAGACGCGAATGCTATCCATGCGATGCAGATTCGTTCTTTTGCCCCGCTGTTGGAAAAGTATCAGGATACAGGCACTAGCCCCGCATTGCAGTCCGTCGAACATATTCGCGAACGGATTGAACAGCCTGCGACGGACTACTATATCATTCGCTGCGACGCTGAGACCGTAGGCGCGATTCGGATCGTACGCAAAGAACAGTTTAACCGGGTCAGTCCCGTGTTCGTTTTGCCGGAGTACCAAGGTCGCGGTATTGCGAGAGCGACGTTCGCGGTAGTCGAAGCTCGTTACCCGGATGTTCGGCGATGGGAACTGGACACGGTTTTGCAGGAGAAAGGAAATTGTTATCTCTACGAGTCGCTCGGCTATCGGCGTTACGGAGAAGAGAAGACGATCAATGAGCGCATGACGCTGGTTTTTTACGAAAAAGAAATCGTGCGCTGAGAAACGCTGCAACAAAACAAGGAGGTGAGCGGCATGAACGGAGAACTACATCAACTGCTGCTTCTGGCGGCGAACGCCAATCGATACCTACATATGAACGAATATCGACCGTTTGACGGCTTCGGCGATCGTAACGTGTTCAATCTTGCTTTTTATGACGAAGACGGACAGCCCATACCAACTATGCCCGCGGCAGATCCCGTAAAAAGCTGGATGAAGCACTTGGAGAAAAGACGCTGCCGAGGCGTACTGGTGATTCAGACCGGCACACCCGGAAACGAACGGGAAAGCAGCGGTTTTATCGGCGGAGGACGCAGATGGATACTGGTTGCGCGGCTCGACGGATTCGACGAGCATTGGTCCGCGCACTGGCAACTGGGCCAGCGCGCTCCGGCTACACGTTGGGATATTGCTTACCGATGCCGTCGAACAACTTCTTCTATGGCAATCGACCCGAATACATATAACCTCGAAGCGTCTAAGCGTCGACTGGAGCAGGCGTTGACGAATATCGGAGGACTGGCGCATGAGATCGGGGAAGAGCATTGGAAAATAAACTTTTTCGACGCCGCATTAGGCATTCTGGAAGGGAAAGTTTCGTTCAAACGAAAGCTGCCGGAAAGATATTCGGAACAAGCCCAACGCGTATTCGCAGCCGTGTATCGGTGCTGGGTGTTCGGCGGTATGGGCTCCTGGAACGACGTTCCGCCTTACTCCGCGCATGAACACGACAAGTCCGCCGAGTTCGACGCGTATTCGGGTGCTTTGTACAATGCGATGCAGAATGCGCTCGAAGCGGCAGTGAACGAAGCAGCAGTTATCCCGTACGGGGAATCCCAATGACGCATTCGACGCGAAAAATAACTGTACAGGATCAGGAATATCGATATGCGTTACGCAACCGTTACGAGAACGGAAAGAATTTCGTATCGCTGAAAATATTCGAAGCGCAGAACCGGGACGGCGGGTGCGAGTTTCGGTTTCGTACATGGGACGATGCGGTCGCGGGAAGCCCGTTAATGGTAGGCGTCGACCTGATTCGCAAAAAGGACGGAACAACCGAACGTTGGAATCTGCATCATCCGGCTCGGGTACGCGACCTGCTGCTGTATGCGTTGGGACAAGGATGGCACGGTCGGCATGCACAGATCTTCAGCGACGGCGTTGCCGTTTTGAACAGATTAGGTTGGGAGGCGGAACTTTTGAAACCGGAATTCCGAGAAAGCGAAACACGCGAAAGGGAAGTGGGCCGGCTGATCGCCGCAACATTCGGGAGCGAACCGGACACTTTGGAGCGAATGACGTTCGGCCATCGGAACCTCGTATATCGGGCGGACGTCGGAGGTCGGTCGTTTATCGTCAGAACTAATTCAGATCGATCCGTCATGCGCCGCACGGCCGACAATATGACCGATCTGCGCGAGTTGGGCATTCCGGTTCCGCGGATTGTAGCCTATGACATTGAAGGTACGGCCTATCCGTTTTCCTATATGATCCTGGAGGAGATTCCCGGTCGTGATCTGCGTTACGAGCTGCCTGACATGACGGAAACGCAAATGACGGATGTGGCGGAGAAAGTGGTTTCGTTTCAGCGCAGCGTCCGACTGATTCCGCGCGGTGAAGGCTACGGATGGAGAGCGATCGGTGAAAAAGGTCTCTTCGACTCCTGGCAGCAGTTGATCGCTCTGGATCGGGAAGATAATTTCCGTCAAAGCGGCGAGATCGTCGGCACTGAGCTGATGGGCAAGCTGGATCGAAGGCTGGAGCTGCTGCACCCTTATTTTGCGGAGGTCGAGCCGATCTGCTTTCTTGACGATCTGACCATTAAAAACGTGATTGTGGAAAAAGGAGATTTTCGCGGCGTAGTCGATTTCGACGTCGTGTGCTACGGCGATCCGCTTTATTTTATCGCGCTGACGCAAACGGCGATTTTATGCGATGTCGGCGAGGAGCGGCTTTTTTACGCGGAAGAGTTGTGCAGGGCAATGGAGCTGGATGAGCGGCAGCGGCGGATCGTGGACGTGTATTCGGCTTTGTTCGTAGGTTCGTTTTTGGAATATGGCCGGGAAAACGGAGACGAAGCGGCGGAGCAGCGGTTATTGTCGTATATGGGGAAATGGCTTGAGTAGCCGAGATTGATGGTGAAGATTCATCATTGTTGACGTTTTGCACACATTTTCCTTCAAAATCGCCAACTTTCAAAAAAATGCTGACGTCACGTCAACAAATTTCGTCTATCGCGCCGACTTTGAGCGCATATAGGAAAAATTGTTGATCAAACGTCAGCATTTATTGAATTCGGCTTAAAAATTGCTCGATTTGTTGACATTATGCACACATTCATATGAACTTTTTTCTTCTATAGCAATAGTGTAGGAAATTCACCGAGTGTTTCGTATTTGCAAATATAGGTACCGCTTGTTATAGCGCGCAGCAAACGTTTTTCGACCAAGCTTTGCAGGATGGCGCTGCATTTGCGATGGCTGAAGCCGTATTTGATTCTGACATCTTTGGGACGAATGGTTTTCCCCAGACTCCAAGCCGCTCGCAGCACTTCTTTTTCTTCCGGGGAAAGCTCGGATCGAACTGTACGATTGGCGGCTTCCATAATCATGGGTCCCAGGCTCAATTGGAGTAGCATTCGGCACACCTCCGGGCGTTTTTGAATATCGTCGAAGGAGAAGTGCAGCATTTTCCAACCCATTCCGGTCAGGAAAGAATCTCGATTAAGCGCATAGCTGAATTTCTCGCGATCCATGTCTTTGATATGGCTTTGGAACCCGTCGCATTCGATCCCGATTCGTCCGCCGTTCTCGTGCAGAAAAGCAAAGTCCAAAAATTGCGAGCGTCGGTTCCAATCATAAATCTCATACTCCGGGTGCAGATGTTCAAAGTTTCCCACCAGCGGCCACCAAACATGTTGCAGAAAAAGTTTCTCCGCGTATTGATGCCCTCGCTCTAGGCGCCCTCGGCGTTCACCGGATCGGGCTTCTAAGTGACGCCGCACATATAAAGTATGCGCAGCTTCGAATTCGGTCGTAAGGATAGGTTGCTCGGCACGTTTTGTGGCAGATGATGAATCAAGAGTTTGGCGTGACATTTGCATATTCCTCCTTAAAATCAAACGCAAAAAAACGTCCTCCCGGCAGGTAGCCGTGGAGGACGTTCTTCGTCGCTTGTTCGTATATCGTTGCTTGAATTGTATCATGCGAAGGCTCTATCAGCTAGTTTTTCCCGCTATGGAAATTATGTCGCTGTTCAATCGCAATTTCAAATCCTTAGCGCTTTTTCATTTCAGATTCATTTAAGCCAGCTCTCTTATCATAAGCTCATCACAGAACACGAAGAGGTGAGCTTCCCATGATGAGAGCAGACAAATCGATTCCGATCCAATCCAAAAAGAAGCGTAGATGGCCGATCATTGTACTGGTAATCGTACTTGTGCTTGGAACCATCCTATACAGCTTGGCGAACCGATATTTGATCCCGCACGTTGAAGTCGCCGTGGTAGATAACACGTTGAACTCAAGCAGTGGAGATAGCGGAAGTTCCGGCACGACGGACGTCGTCACAGCCGCAGCCGAAGCGAACGCCACGTCCGACGATTGGAGCTACAGCAGCGACGATGTGGATATCAACATTGAAAAAGTCGTAACCGGTACAGGCGAAGACCAGATCACCTATTACGTCGCCGATGTGGTACTCCAAGACGCAACTGACCTGAAAACAGCGCTCGCGGGCAACAGCTTCGGAACCAACATCACCGATACCACATCGAACATTGCTTCAAGCGCAGGCGCGATTCTGGCAATCAACGGCGACTACTACGGCTTCCGCGACGACGGGGTTATCATTCGCAACGGCACGCTGTACCGCGACGTACCGACCCGCGACGGCGTGGCATTGATGGACGACGGCACGATGCAGACCTATGACGAGACGATCACTTCCTCCTCCGAATTGCTGGAATCCGGCGTGCTCAACACTCTATCGTTCGGTCCGATCCTCGTGCAAAACGGCGCAATCGCCGGAGACTTCAGCAGCGTCAGCATCGACAAAAACTTCGGCAACCGCTCGATCCAGGACGCCAACCCGCGCACCGCGATCGGCATGATCTCCGCCAACCATTACGTGTTCGTCGTCGTCGACGGCCGTTCGAGCGAAAGCCGAGGGATGACGCTAGACGAGCTGGCGAGCGTCATGCAGGGGCTCGGTGCGACCGAAGCGTACAACCTCGACGGAGGCGGTTCCTCGACCATGTATTTCATGGGCCGGGTCGTCAACAATCCGCAGGGCGAGAACAAAGAACGCGGCGTCAGCGACATCCTGTATGTCAGCGAGGGGGAATAAGCCATGACTATTCTGATTCCCTCCTACGAACCCGACGTCCGTTTGCTCAATCTGATCGTCAAGCTGCAAGAATACGGTCTCGGTAATATCGTCATCGTAGACGACGGCAGCGGTCCGGCTTACCGAGGCATTTTCGATTCGGCAAAAGCTTACGGCTGCACGGTGCTGACGCATACGCATAATCTCGGCAAAGGCTGCGCGCTCAAAACCGGTTTCCGCCATATCCGCGAATGGGATTCGCAAGAAGCCGTGATCTGCGCCGATAGCGACGGGCAGCATCTGCCGTACGATATTAAGCGTGTCGTCGATGCCATTCAGTTACATCCTTCGGCAGGCATGGTACTCGGCAGTCGCAAGTTCACGGGCACCGTGCCGCTGCGCAGCCGCTTCGGCAACAGCGTAACCCGAGGCGTGTTCGCGGTCGCGACCGGCAGCAAAGTGTACGATACCCAGACCGGACTGCGCGGATTTCAGCACCATATGCTGGATTGGTTGTGCGAGATTCCGGGCGACCGTTTCGAGTACGAGATGAATATGCTGCTGGTGGCACGGCGCGAAGGCTATGCGATCCGCGAAGTGTTTATCGAGACGGTGTACCTGGAAGAAAACAAATCGTCGCATTTCCGCCCCTTGGTCGATTCGATGCGGATTTACCTGCCGATTCTGGCGTTCAGCGCATCGTCCGCGGCTTCGGCGTTGATCGACTTCACGCTGCTGTTCCTTTTCCAATATATGACGCATAATCTGTTCTTCTCCGTCGTGGCCGCAAGGCTATGCAGCTCGATCTTTAACTACTCGATGAACCGGAAATACGTCTTCGGCGGCAAAAACGCGGCGAAGGTTCGCAAGTCGATGCCGAAGTATTTCTCGTTAGTGGTATTGGTACTGCTGCTCAATTACGGATTGTTATACTTCTACAACGAACAGTTGATTTTGCCGCTCGTGGTCGCGAAGATTTTGACGGAGGTATCGATCTTCGTGTTTAGTTTCTGGGCGCAGCGGCGGTTCGTGTATTGAGGTTGATTGAAACCAAAGCTTCTCCGGCTGCCCGTCGGAGGAGCTTTTTGCGTGATTCGTCGATTTAACAAACGATTTCGTTGTTGAAACGTTTATAATAAGGAACAAGATATTTATCGGCAAAAGAATGGAGGACAGATCAATGAGCGAAAAAAGAAAAATGTGGATATGGCTGCTCATTCCGTTTCTGTACGGAGCGTTATCTTTCGTATTAGCATGGATTATTCCTCCGCTTGTGGCACAGATCGTATTCGGCGCTTTTTGGCTATGGGTCGGCATGCGATTCGCGCGTTTGAGCGGCAGTTCGATCAAAAACTTCGTTTGGGGAAACAGCTTGTGGTTGATCTCGTTTTTGCTATTGATATGGCAATTCGTGCTGGTGGAAGACGAGAACCGGAATATGGCGATTGCCGCCGTCAGTCAAAACTATATGCTGTCTTTCGTTCTGTCGGGCGCTTGGATATATCGGTTATTCGATACAACCGTCATTCAGACTACGCCTATCATGATTCTGGCTTATATCGTCATGTTTGCGGTATTCGCGATCGGATTCGTATGGGGAAAGATCAAAAAAACAACGCAAGTCCAACATGTTTGACGGTTGATTTGAGCAGGATGAGCGGTAGCACGGCGAATAGTTTCGATAGACTGAACTGAAAGCAGTATCGGCATTGCGGAATAAGAGAGGAGAATCCGATGAACGATTTGATTACTTACTACAGCGCCTTCGACGAATGGGGCAGATTGCAGCGGGAACCGCTCGAATTCACGATTAACCTTCACCATATCCTTACGCACCTGCCGACCGTCGGCCGAGTGCTCGACAACGGAGCCGGACCCGGTCAATATTCAATGGCTTTAGCCGGAAAAGGTTATCGCATGACGTTGATCGATCTGACGCCGAGATTGGTCGAGATCGCGGAAGCCAAAGCAAACGAACTTGGCCGGTCTGACAGCTTCGACGGTTTTCATACCCGAGACGCCCGCGATCTGGAAGGTATTCCGAACGAGCATTTCGACGCAGCCTTAATGCTTGGCCCCATGTATCATTTGCAGCAGGAAAAAGATCGCGTCCGCGCTATTCAAGAACTGTATCGCGTGACGAAGCCCGGCGCGACCGTGTTTGTGGCCTTCATGCCTCGAACCGCTTTTTTGCGCACATCGCTGGCTCAGCCGAATAACTGGAAACCCAATCATACTGCCGCAGGGCTGGACCGATTGATGACTACAGGCGCTTTTGACCATGCCGATGAAGGACGATTCACGGGCGCTTATTATTTCGACGTAAATGAGATTGCTCCTTTCATGCACGAACAAGGCTTCGAAAACGTCAAAATCATCGCATCCAGCAGTATTGCAGGCACGATGACAACCGAGCAATGGAACTATTGGCGTCAGCGCGGCGAGGAAGAGTTCAACCGAGTCGTGCAGCAGCTCGTCGACGTATCGGACGATCCGCATATTTTAGGCATGTCCCCGCATGTGCTCTATATCGGAACGCGAAAATAAAACCAATGCAACGACCGTGCAGGCAAGAATCTTTGGAAAGCGAGACCAACCCGGAAATATGTTCCGGGTTTTTGTTATGGAGTCGGGTCGATTCAAGCAGGATTCCCCATGCAAAACGAGAAATACATACTATTGATAACGCTACCAAATAACGATCAAGGAGGATCATCATGATTGCCTACCATCGTTTGAGAGAAGCTATATTGCGGGTGGAACGTCGACCGAATGATTTGGCCGGAGCCGTCATTACGCCGGAAAAGCTGGAGCAGATCCGTTCTTCGGAACATCTGCGGGAACTGCTGGACGAGATTCGAGCGGAGGCGAAGCTTGGCGTAACCGAGCCGCTGCCGTCACTGGATTTCGATATATTCAAAACGTTTCATGAAGAGGGAACGCGTCTGGAATATGAACAACCGTATTTTCGTCGTCGCGCACGCTTGTTGTCTCTTTCCCTTGCTTTGCTGATCGACGGGGACTATGAGTATCGGACCGCTTTGCAGCGAACGGTTTGGGAGATTTGCGGGGAGTACAGCTGGGCGATCTCCGCACATTTGCCTTATGGCGTAAATGAAGCGGGAGAGGAACGCCTACCGCCCGATACCCTTGTCGACTTGTTCGCCGCCGAGACTGCGCATGCTTTGGCGGAAATGTTGACGCTGGTCGGCGATCAGCTGCATCCGTGGATTGTGCAGCGGGTTCGCAGCGAGATTGAGCGCCGCGTGTTCGAGCCGTCTTTCCGTAATGAGCGACCGTTCTTCTGGTTCTCTGCCGATCACAACTGGTCAGCCGTGTGTGCAGGAGCAGTCGGAATGGCGGCGATGTTGTTGATCGACGATCGGGAGCGATCGGCCTGGGCGCAAGCCAAGATCGCCGACGCGATGGACAGCTTCCTGTCCGGTTACGGCGACGACGGCTGCTGCATGGAAGGCGCCGGTTATTGGACATACGGCTTCGGCTACTACGTCTATTGGGCGGAAATGCTGCATGCCTACACAGACGGTCAACTGGATTTGCTGCAAAATGGAAAGGTACGCCGAATTGCCGAATACGCAGGCAGTGTAGCCCTCACGTTGCCCGACTGTGTGAACTACTCGGATTGTTCGTCGGAGATTCGGTTGCACCCGGGATTGATCAGCCGCCTGCAAAGCCGGATCGGAATCAGCGCGCCGATCGTCGTCAAGCCCCCTTCGTTCCATGACGATCATTGTTACCGCTGGCCGCATCAGGTGCGTAATCTGCTTTGGTCAGAAGAGCAAATGGTCGAGGAAGGGCCGCCGTCCGGAACGATTCGTTTCCCGGATGCGGGTTGGGTCATTGACAAGCGGAGTACATCGGCTGGCTTATTTGCTTTTTCGGCTAAGGGCGGAACCAATGATGAACCGCATAATCATAACGATCTGGGGCATTTTATCGTTCATGCGGCGGGCGAGACGTTGCTTGCGGATCTGGGTCCGGGCATGTACACGCAAGAATACTTCAGCACTGCCAGATATGAACATTTGCATACTTCGTCGCTCGGACATTCGGTTCCGGTCGTGAACAGCTGCGCGCAAGAGAGCGGGAAAAGGCACCGGGCCGAGATTATCCGCAGCGTAAGCAACGGCGATCGCCTGCATTTTGATCTGGACCTGACGCAAGCGTACGGAAAAGAAGCAGGTTTGTCGTCGTATATTCGGCACTTTACTTGGACATGCCAGGGCGGTGTGCCTTCTGCTGTATTGGAAGTTCGAGACGTGTTCGAATTCGTCGTGGAAAAGGCAGACCCGGAATCCCGATTGGCCGAGGTACGTTTAGCGGCAGCCGACGAAGCTCGCTTGGAAGAAGACGGCAACCCGCTGATCGAGGACGAATCGGCTCCATTGACGGAAGAAGGCTCCGGGCACCGGGTAACGGAACATTTTATCAGCTTATATCGTCCGGAAACCGAGCTGGGTTCGATCATCTGGCAAGGCGAGCGGGGCCGGGCTGAATTGCAATACAATCCATCATGCTTCGAAGTGGTCGTGGAAGAGTTGGATACGCATCGGCATTTGGGAGAAAAAGAGCGGGTTTATCGTACGGCGCTTGTCGCGACCTCGTTGAAACGCAGATTCGTTGCCGAATGGACATTGCGCTGTTCGGTCAAACAGGAGAAGCATCACCCTGAGAGCGAAGCGGCATCTTCAATGTAGCAGGGGATTTGCGCGAACGATTGGATAGGAGGAACGATATTGAGAACCCGAATCGTATGGACGGTAATCGGTTGTGCAAGTCTGGCGTTCGTTTTGGGAGCTTGCGAGAACGGGATGGTTCAATCTCGGGAGGTCGAAGTCCGGGCTTCAACGAACGCAATATCTGATGCTTCGCTCCCGGATAGCGGATTAAGCTGGTCAACCTTCGACGAATATCCATACGAGGATATCGGTTCGGGGTTATATATTCGAATCTACGAGATCGGCGGAGGCGAGCAGTTGCGGGTAAGCGGCACAAGCATGAAGCTGAATCCGATGGGCGTTGCATGGATACGCCGCGACGGAACGGAGACGACGATCAAAGGTCAGGAAGAGTGGGATCGCCTGCGGGAGCAGATCGCGATGAACTGATTCTAGTAGCTTGTCTCATAATGATTGCAGGTTTATGTTCGTCTGAAACGTGCATGGTTCTAGTGCGTTTCAGACGGGCGAAACCATTCATCAATCTGAGACAAGCTTCTAGTCGCGTTCTTTTTTATATAGGCATAGCTTCACGCTAACAAAAATTTCATTATCGAATTTTTGAGAACGGGGGGCTTTAAATGGTATAATGGCTGGGAGCCGATCCGAACAAGCACGGAGAAACTCATCCCAATACATTAGAGAGAGGGATCACAATGGCTAACGGACAAAACGCAGGTTTTCAACAAGACGATCGGCTTCAGCAGCTGAGCGAGAACGGAATCGATTGCACGGTCATTACCGTAAACGGAGCACGCATTCAAGGCAAGATCGAAGCGTTTGACCGTTTCGTGATTGTTGTTCGTACGCCGGCTAGCAAGCAAAGCCTGATTTACAAGCACGCCGTTTCGACGATTGTCGAAGGCATGGGTAAATAACGAGTGATCGCAAAAAAGGCCCGATGAAGCGGAGCGCAACCTCCGTTTCTCGGGCCTTTTACGTGCATGTCATAAAATGGGCAGGATCGACGACCGGAGATTCGGGTAATGAGTAGCAGAAGAGAGAGCAACACTAATCGCACACAGAGAGCGGGGAACTTTTCGATGACATCATCATCCCAAACCAACTTTGATCTAATCGTACTCGGAACCGGCAGCGCAGGACAGAATGTTGCAATCTCATGCCGAGAAAAAGGCTGGAGCGTCGCCATCATCGATCCGCTTCCGTTCGGAGGAACTTGTTCGCAGCGGGGCTGCGATCCCAAGCGGGTGCTGGCCGGAGCGGCCGAACTGATCGGACGTAACCGGAATTTAACTAACAAAGGCATCGCTAGCGAGAACGCCATCGAGTGGTCGGATCTGATGGACTTCAAAACGACCTTCGTCGAAGGCATTCCGGAATCGACCGAGGAGAAGTTCGAACAAGCAGGCATTCGCTATTTCCACGGCACGGCTTCGTTTACGGACACGAACAAAATCCAGATTGGCGAGCAGGAGCTGACCGGAGGCAAAATTTTGATCGCGACAGGCGCCAAACCCGCTACGCTCGGTATCGAAGGCGAAGAGTTGCTGATGAACAGCGCGGGATTCCTCGATCTTCAAAAGTTGCCGGACAAGATCGCTTTTATCGGCGGCGGCTACATCTCGTTCGAGTTCGCGCATATCGCGGCCGAAGCCGGAGCGGAAGTGCATCTGATTCACAACAACGACAAACCGCTCAAAAACTTCGATCCCGATCTGGTAGAGGCTTTGGTGGACAGCATGAGAAACCTCGGTATTATCTTCCATCTGAATACGAAAACGGAGAAAATCACGCAGTCGGGAGACGCATTTGTATTGGAAGCGAAGGAAGAAGGCAAGCCGCTTCGATTGGAAATCGGAGCCGTGATCCACGGAGCCGGACGGGTGCCGAATATCGACGAGCTGGACCTGGAAAAAGGAAACGTCGACGCGGATAAAAAAGGCGTGACCGTCAATGATCAACTGCGCAGCGTCAGCAATCCCGACGTCTACGCCGCAGGCGACGTATCCGGTTCGCCCGGACTTTCGCTGACGCCGATTGCCGGGCTCGAAGCCCGAGCGGTGACAGCGAATCTATTAAATGAAGGAAATAAGACGCCGAACTACACGGCTACGCCGTCCGTCGTGTTCACCTATCCGATGCTGGCTTCCGTCGGCATGACCGAAGCCGAAGCGAAGGACAGCGGCAAAGACATCAAAGTCAATCTCGTCGATATGTCCGGCTGGTACACCTATAAGCGAATGGGCGAGAAGCCGAGCATGGCAAAAGTTATTTTGGACAAGTCCGACGGTTCGATTCTCGGCGCGCATGTGCTGAACAGCAATGCCGAGCATTTGATCAATTACTTCACGATCGCGATGCGGCACGGCCTGACGGCGGAGCAGCTGAGCGATACGCTGTTTGCTTATCCGTCAGACGGCAGCGATGTGCAGTATTTATTAGAATTATAAAAAAACATTACATGGCATGAACCAGATCTAAGCGAAATCTATTTACTAAGATGAACCAGGAGAACAATAACGAACTTCTCCCATGCTTTTAATTTCCCTGTTTATTGTTCACTTATATGGTGTTCGCGCTATGGCGTATCTTCAAACCTCGACGGAAGCAGATCTTGCTGAATTTTCGTGCTCAATAAGAAACCTTTTTGAAGTTTTGTTGGGGCACGTCAAAAGAAAGTGACGCAGGACAGCGAGAAAAGGCAGTAAGAGATGCGCGTTGGCAGGTTTGAAGACACACCCTAGTACTTTGTATCAGATGAAGATACGGTTACGTTTGGCCGAAACGCACTAGACCCACGTGCGTTTCGGCCAAACGTAAACCTAGTACTTAAAATGATACCAGGTACTAGTAATATGAAGTGATAAAAAAGAACGTTGTATCAAACCAAACAACTATCCTGACAATCATAGGATGTACTCACAAAGTGAAAAATATTAATGCTATGTCACGGCGTTAGGGAAATGATCAAGAATTCGCTATATGCAATTACAAAGTTGAATTATTAGGCAGCAGATATAAGTTGTTATTAAATATTATACAGTTCGCGTATAACATATAGAAAACGATCATGTGCTTCCATGCAAAACAACTATCAAGAAACCAACTTCTAAAAAGTGTTAGATGTGTTTTTGGCTTTCCATTAAGGGATAGCTTTTTGGTTTATAATTTTTGGGGATGTATAAAATAGAAAGAGAAGAGCTATTTTTCATTTGTGAGCGTACATTTCATTTTTATGGAATAAATAATTTAAATGATAATTTTTTAGTATACTCACACATCATTATTTGCAAACAATCAATTAAAACGTACATCATTTACTTATTTAACTGTAAGAGTAACTTGAATTATTTATTGGGCATATGAGATAGTTAGATTAAAACTATCTTGGAGGTAATAAATGGGCTTTTCAAAAGAGTTTCATGAATTACTAGATGAAGTGCATGATTTTGCAACTTATCATGGAAACACTTCAATATTTTTCAGAGGACAATGTGATGATTGGCCATTACATTCAGGACTTTTTCGAATGAATAATGGAAAAAAATTATCTGAATTAAAAAGTGATGAAGAATCAATGTATAGAATGTTTTTAAACCAAGGGCATACTTTATTGAGGGGAGAGAAAAATTGGGAGTTATTATTTATCATGCAACATCATGGGGTACGAACTAGATTATTAGATTGGTCTCCTTCTTTGTTAACTGCATTATTCTTTGCTATTCAGAATACCGATGCATCTAATCCAGTTTTGTGGATGCTAAATGCTACTAAATTAAATGGTTTAAGCACTGGTTCTTCAGCATTGATTTCTCTTCCATTTGAAGGTAACACTTATGAAGAAGTTCTTTCATCTCCAGAACCTTGCTTATCTGTTATGGCGTTGTTGCCTACGAGGAATACTGCACGACAAATTATTCAACAAGGAATGTTTACATTGCAAGGCGACAATATGTTACCTTTGGAAGACGAATTTGGAGGAAGTTTAGTTCATGAGATGATTTTGAAAAAAATTAAAATTTCAGAGTCTATAATTAATGACATAAGTGAATTTTTAAGAATGAATGCGGTGGATCACTTTACAATGTACCCTGATTTAGACGGTTTAAGCAAAAGAGTAAATACTTATTTATAGATAACTAAACTGTACCCTACAAGATGGACACTTTGAAAAAAGTCATCTTGTAGGGTCTTTTTGTGTACAACAAAGAAAAAGATGAGCGGTGGTTGAAACGAATAGCTAAACAATTATTCACAACCCAGCAACAAAAAGAGCTTCAAAACAATCCCCATGTGAAACAGGTCAGTGACAAAGCCATTACCTACACGGATACGTTTAAAGAACATTTCATCCAAGCTTACGAGCAAGGCAAACTGTCCTTTGAGATTTTTCAAGAGGCGGGTTTTGACGTCGAGATTTTAGAAAAAAACGCATTCAAATGGCTTCTCAGCGCTGGCGTGCGGCTTGCAAGCAAAAGGGAATCCTCGGTCTTGCGGACGGAAGAAAGCAGGGCTCTGGACGTCCGCTGGCACGTGAACTCAGCTCCGAAGAGAAGATCGCCAAGTTGGAAGCCAAACTGGAATGGCTCGAAGTGGAGAATGAATTCCTAAAAAAGCTCGACGGGCTCGAAAGGCAAGCGAAGAAGCCGAAATCCAAGTAGGTACCCGGCAGAAATTCGACTGGATTCAGCAGATCACGAATCAGCTCAAATTCAAACGTAAAGTCCAGTAGTTGTGCCATCTCGCCGGGGTTTCGCGTTCTGGGTATTACGCGTACCTTAGCGAGATGGCCGTTTTCAACCGGCAGAACCAGCAGGAGAAAGACGAACACGCCTACAAAATCCTGCTGAGCGCTTACCGGTATAAGAAGAGGACGAAAGGTGCTCGCCAGATTCAAATGATGCTGCAGCTTCATTTTGGCCTCACCTACAACCTCAAACGGATTCGTCGACTCATGAACAAATTCAACCTCGTCTGCCCGGTAAGACGAGCCAATCCATGCGCCGAATCGCTAAAGTGACGCAGGAGCACCGCACGTGTCCCAATACTTTAGATCGGAAATTCAAACCTGGAGTCGCGGGCCAAGTTCTGTTGACGGATATTACCTATCTCCGTTATGGAGCGAGTCGCCGGGCGTATTTGTCCACGATTAAAGATGCCCAAACGAATGAAATTCTGGTCTACAAGGTCTCCGATTCACTGAGGCTGGATTTGGTGCTAGATACGCTCAAACAACTGAAAAAGTATCGCCATCTCACACGCAAAGCGTTCATCCATTCGGACCAAGGCTTTCACTGCACGCATCCGAAATTCCAAAAACTCGTGAAGAAAATGAAGCTTGGACAATCCATGTCGCGAAGAGGAAACTGTTGGGACAATGCCCCGCAGGAATCGTTCTTTGGTCATTTGAAAGACGAAACGGACTTCAAAGCCTGCCAAACGCTCCAACAAGTCAAGCAAGAGGTCAAGCGTTACATGACGTATTACAATCGGGAACGCGGGCAATGGAACTTAAAGAAGCTGCCGCCTGAACGATACAGGCAACAGCTTCTTCACGCGTCCTAACTTTTTTTCCAACTGTCCTTTACAAAGGGGACAGTTTAATCGGATCGCAGTTTTTGCTTCGGAACATCATGTGAAATACTTCCCAAAAGGGAAACGGAGCATGCCTGTTCGTACGGTGTCAGAAAAAATAAAAAAGCTAGGATAAAAGAAGGGAGCAAAAAACTATCGAATAAGGGATGATCGCATGAAGAAAAGGGTATCCAAGGTGCAGCAGCCGTTTATATGGTTTTCCGTGATTTTGCTTGTAAAAAGTTTGGTTGTTTGGTCGGCGATCTTTACGGAAGAACAAAGTTGGGGAGTGATGATCACCGAACTTCCTTTTTTTGTCGTCATATTCGTTGCGATTGAATGGTTTGCGTCTAAGCGTAAAGTCTTCTATTACATGCTGGCGAATTTAATGATCACGATTATTTATTTTTCCGTATTGATGTATTACAAGTATTACGGAGTCGTGGCAACCTATCGGGCATTAGGTCAGGTAGGCAAACTCTCTCATGTTGAAGAAAGCACCTTTTCACTATTAACTCCGTATTATTTGTTTCTTTTTGCCGATATTCTAATTTTCTTCTTTCTTTTTCTGCTGCCCAAGTCGCGTTCGGAAATAAAAACGAAACGTTCGGTAAGCATGAATCGAAAAACGCTATCTTTGATTTTGTCGCTTGCGCTGGTCGTCTGTCTGTTCCAGGTGTGGCCTAATCGCGCGAGCATGAATGAGGTGAAGAAAGCTGAAAGCATGGGAATCCTTAATTACGAATTGTATAAAATCATTGAAGATGCGACAGCAAAAAAAGAATTGATCGCGTCGGATCGGATTTCACAGCCAATCGTAGACGGTTTGACGGGAACGGATCGCGCAATGGCTTCTACATCGGAATTAAGCGGTGTCGATAAAAGCAAGAATCTGCTCATCATCCAGATGGAGTCGCTGCAAAATTTCGTGATCGGGCTGAAAGTGGACGGACGCGAAGTTACGCCCAATCTCAATCGGTTGATTCAAGACAGTACTTATTTTCCGAATTTTTATACGAATGCAGGCGCGGGCACGACTTCGGATGCGGAGTTTGTCGTCAACACTTCATTTTATGCACCGTCGGACGGCGCCGCGACTTCTTCGGCGTACATGAATAAAAATCTGCCGGGGCTGCCGCGTTTATTGCACGAAAAAGGCTATGATAAAGCAACATTCCATACGAATACCGTTAAATTTTGGAACCGGGATCGGTTGTATCCGGCATTGGGATTCGACCGTTATTACGATCAGGCATTTTACGGAAGCGACGATTATATCGCGTTCGGTGCTTCGGATGAACGTTTGTACGATAAAACGCTGCTTGAATTAAAGCGTATGAACGAAAACGAACAGCCTTTTTACGCAATGGTGATTTCGATGAGCGCGCATCATCCTTATCATCTTCCGAGCGATAAATATCGGATGGAGCTTCCCGAAGCTTACGCGGATACTTTGCTCGGCGATTATCTTCAAGCTCAAAGTTATGCGGATTTTGCATTGGGCAAATTCATTGACGGATTAAAAACCAGCGGGGTATGGGAAGACAGTTTGGTCGTTTTATACGGCGATCATCAAGGGTTGCCTTTGTATAGTTTGACCGGAAGGGAAAAGGAACAACTTCATGAGCTAATCGGACATGAATACGGGTATACGGACATGTTCAATATTCCGTTAGTTCTCCGATCGCCGAGCGGCAAGCTTCCTGACGAATCGGCTCAGCTCGGTGCGCAAATCGATATCCTTCCCACCGTTGCTCGTTTGCTCGACGTCTCTCTCGACGATGATTTGCATTTTGGGCAAGACTTGCTCCAGGAACATTCGTCCTTGATTCCTTTGGTTCATTATTTGCCGGTAGGTTCTTATCTCGAAGATCAATCGATCTATGTGACAGGGAATCAGTACACGGACGGCGAACGATATTTGCTGCAAGATAACGCGATGACGCAGCCGGAAGCGTCGGAGCGGAAATTCCGGCAAGCGCTGCAACTCCATCGTCTCTCCGACAGTTATCTGCTCCAGCTGCCGGATCGCATTGAGTAAATGAAGCCGTTCAATCCGGCATATGCCGGGTTTTTCGAATATAATCGCGGACAATCAGCGTCACTTCGATCATTCCGGCCAAGACAAGATAGATCCCTACGTAAAAGATATACTGGACTTCTTCATGGTACATATTCACCCAACATACCAAGCCGAACAGGCCGCACAAGACGGCATTGACTAAAGGAAAAAGACGTTTGCGGGAGGCTTGTTCCGATTTTACGTATACGGCAAAGCTCAGATAGGCATGAAACAAAAATCCGACTCCGATCAGGAAATTGGTGGATACCGTAAAAGCAAAAGTTTTGCCGCTGACCATAAGGAGCAGTGCGACAAGCGCCGTCGTCAATTGCAGCACAGTTATACTTTTTCCCAACGCGGTTTTCGTGTTGTAGCGCTTTAGATTTTTATACGTTTTGATTCCGAAAAAAATAAGAACGGCGAGCAGAAAAAGCACGCCGAATACTTTATACGTGACGCTCGGGAGCTGCATGAAAAAAAGCCCGAACAAAACAAATGCAATGCCTTTCGCTAAAGCCGTCGATTTGAGGGCATCGATCCAATCCATCTGCTTCAAGCCGGTTGTCACAGAATGAACAAGGCCCGATATGGTTTTTTTGGTTTTGCTATCGGAGTTGCGCAAAGCGATCAAAATCGATTCAAAGCCGTCTATGCCTTTCCCCGCCACATCGATAATCAACTTGGTCCCGCCGACACTGAGCGCATCGAAAAAATCCCGGGTAAACGTCATTCGATGTTCCAAATCAACGTTTTGAATCCAACTATCGATCATGCCGTTAATGAATATGCAGCGTTTGGTCAAGCCGTTTTTGGAAACGAATGTGCTGCCTTCAACCTCCCAAGTCAAAGGAAGATGCTGCATCGGACCTTCAACCCGGCTTCCGATGATTTTGAGGGTCGAATCCGGAGGAGCAAACAACATGCCGATTACGCTAAATTCAGGTACGATTCGGATAAGCTTGTTTTGAATGCGACCCAAATATTCGGCACAAGGGAGATCCCGGCAAAATCCGGGTCCGTCGTTATTATAGACGTTCAGTATGCGGGAACCGGCCGTCTCGCTGCACATCATGGACGCGTACATCGCCAGGTTGCCGCCTTTGGAATGACCTCCTACTCGATAGAGACGATCCGGGCGTACGACGGCTTCCAGATAATCGAGTGCCTGCTGCTGCGCAGCCGCCGTTTGAAAACTTAAAGAAAAATCTTCTCTCCATCCCAGAATCGAATTGTCGGTTCCCCGATAGGAGACGTAATAAGCGTCATCTCCCAATTCAATAAGCAGCGCTGCGAATTGCGCAACTTCGACTTCGTCCATATGTTCGACGAAGCAAGACAACTTGGCATGTTTGAACCGTTCGGAAGCCGCCATCGCTGCCAACAAACCCTCGTCGATAATATCCAATCGTCTGGAACGTTGAAAAGAAGGATTGGATAACCGTTCGCTCATTAAACGCCAAGCTTCGCTAACGGTAACGAAACGATTCTCTTCGGGAGACGGAACAATGCCTTCAAAATCAAAATAAGAAATGGATGACAAAATAAGATTATCCACTTCGTTAAAAGGTCTTTCTTTTAAACTTAAATCTCCGCGCCATTTCAAGTAAGTCAGAACATTTCCCATGTCATATACCCCGTAAGTTTAGATATCTTTATCGTGTTGACCAGGAACTATTATATTCGCGTTTAAGAAACTCAATCTAAACTTTTGGATATAAAAAAACACTCCGGCAATCACCGGAGTGCAAGTTCCTCTTCGGGAACGGAAGTGTAAGTCTGCCAAGGAACAGATGCTGCGCCCAGCTCATCCAGATACGCCACATATTGCGAATCTCCGCAATACTTCGGAACGCCGTCCGCATCCTGCGACATCAGAACGATCGGCATGTTCGGAAAATAAGGCTCGTACTTCGCCGCGGCTTCCTCGCACGTCCCGGAAAATCCGAGCACATGCAGCTTCACCGCAACCACCGCAAACTTCTCGCCTTGCCGCTCCATCACTGCGCCGTCAAAACTCATCTTATTCGCCTCCAATTAAAATAGGTTACCTGTCTATTAAAACAGATTTGAGATTTTATGTTGTGAACCATATCACAAACTATGATTTAAATTGCAAACGTTTTAATTCGGAATGTAATCGCTCTCGGCTTCCGCAGATGACACCTGTCACTTAACACCTGGTCCTAATACATGCTATAATAAAACCCATTCACTCCTAAGAGCGGACAGCCGCTTATCAGTGTTGGCTTCACGACTATGTTTTTCAAAAAAGGAGAAGGATCGGATGAACTACAACGAATGGGTAGCCCCTGAACGTTATAACATGACGGAAGAAATGGAGCGCCACGCCCCGGACAAGATCGCGCTCAAATGGCTCGGCGAAGCCGAAGAGAAAGCGGAAATCACGTACGGCGAACTGCTGAAGCAGGCGAACCGTCTGGCCGGAGGGCTTGCGCAGCAAGGGCTGCAAAAAGGCGATAAGGTGCTGGTTACGGTACCGCGCCGCATTATCGCTTACGTTACCTACTTGGCTTGTTTGAAGCTCGGCTTGGTCATCATTCCGTCTTCGGAAATGCTGCGCGCCAAGGATCTCTCGTACCGCCTGCGCCACTCGGAAGCGCGCGCGGTGATCTCTTGGCCGTCGGTGACGGGCGAAGTGGATCGGATCGAAGAAGAGTTGCCTGAATTGAAGTATCGCATTCTGGCAACGGAAGCCGGAGACCTGTCGACGCAGGAAGGTTGGTTGAACCTGAATGCTTTGATGGAAGGCCAAGCCGATACGTTCGAGTCCGTGGAGACGTCGCGCGACGATATGGCGATCCTGGCGTATACATCGGGAACGACCGGCAATCCGAAGGCTGTCGTGCATACGCACGGCTGGGGATTCGCGCATCTGCGCATCACTGCTTCGTGGCTGGATATCAAGGAGACGGATACGGTCTGGGCAACGGCAGCTCCGGGCTGGCAAAAATGGATCTGGAGTCCGTTCCTGTCCGTGCTCGGAAGCGGAGCGACCGGGTTCTTCTACAGCGGTTCGTTCGAGCCGAAGCGTTATTTGCACCTGCTTCAAGACTATAAAGTCGGCGTGCTGTGCTGTACCCCGACCGAATATCGTTTGATGGCGAAAACGCACGGACTGGACGAGTACGACCTGACCAACCTTCGCAGCGCCGTATCGGCGGGCGAACCGCTGAACCAGGAAGTCATCAACGTATTCCGCAAGCATCATAATTTGACCATTCGCGACGGCTACGGCCAGACCGAGAGCACGCTGCTCATCGGCAATCTGGTCGGTTCGGAGATTCGTCTCGGCGCAATGGGCAAATCGATGGCGGAAGGACTGGCGCTGGTCGTCGACGACGAAGGCGTTCCTGTCGCTCCGGGCGAAGTCGGCAATATCGCCGTGCACAGCGAACTTCCGGCCCTGTTCCGCGAATACTTCAAAGACCCGGATCGCAAAATGCAGTCCATGCGCGGCGAATACTTTATCACCGGCGACCGCGCGAGTCTGGACGAAGAAGGGTACTTCTGGTTCGAAGGCCGCGGCGACGATATTATCATCAGCTCGGGCTACACGATCGGACCGTTCGAGGTGGAAGAAGCCTTGATGAAGCATGCGGCGGTCAAAGAATGCGCGGCGGTTGCAAGCCCCGACGAGATTCGCGGCAGCATCGTCAAAGCGTTCGTCGTTCTGCGCGAAGACGCGGAAGGCACGCCGGAACTGGTCAAGGAATTGCAAACCCACGTCAAAGAATGGACCGCTCCTTACAAATACCCGCGCAAGATCGAATTCGTGACGGATTTGCCGAAGACCGCTTCGGGCAAGATCCGCCGGATCGAGCTGCGCGAGCAGGAGAAGCGGAACGCTTCGAATTGATGTTCCCGATTGTATAGCAAAACGGCTCCGGCGTCTGACGATGCCGGAGCCGTTTTTTTGCATGCTATTTAGAAGATGAAGATATTTCGATATTTTTAAGCGATATCTATGTACATTTTTCTTCGTAACGCTGATATTATTATATTCGGTCGGCATAAGCCGAAAAAGAGAGAACTTGGTTGGGAGACTAGAGAGAGCATGAAAAAATCAATCGCAATTCCGCTGACGATCTCGATTATCGCGATTTCGTTTTCGGCCATATTCGTAAAATGGTCGGACGCGCCGTCTTCGATCATCAGCATGTACCGCATGTGGTTTGCCTGCATTCTGATGCTGCCGATCGTCTGGGTCAAGCGGGGAGAGTTCAAAAAGCTCAGCCGGAAAGAAGTCTTTCTGCTGATCTTTTCCGGATTGTTTCTGGCGATGCATTTCGCGTTATGGTTTGAATCGCTCAAGCTGACCACGGTCGCGAGTTCCACGATCATTTTGGCGCTTCAGCCGCTCGTCTCGCTGCTGGTCGGATTCCTGTTGTTCAAAGAACGCACCACGCGTGCCTCGATCGCGGCGCTTGCCGTGGCGACGTTCGGAGTCGGCTTGATCGGATGGGGCGATATCGGGCTGAGCGCGCAGGCGATCCGCGGCGATATTTTGTCGTTCTTATGCGTGATCGCGGTAGTGGGTTACTTGTTTATCGGACAGAATGCGGTGAAAAAAGTATCGCATTGGATCTACAGCTTCAGCGTATTCTTTTCGGCGGCTGTTTTTCTGACGATCTTCAATGTCGCGACGACGCAGGAGTTTTTCGCTTATCCGGCCAAAGAATGGGGCGTGTTCGCGCTGCTCGCGGTCGTGCCGACGCTGTCGCATATCATTAACAACTGGCTGCTGAATTACGTGAACGCGACGACGATTTCCATGAGCATTCTGGGCGAGCCGGTCGGCGCTTCGCTGCTGGCGGTATGGCTGCTCGGCGAGCATATGACCGCGATTCAACTCGTGGGCGGCGTGCTGGTATTGGCGGGCATGTCTATGTTCCTGATCCGTCAGTCGAGCGCGGCGCGTCCGGCATTGGAACAATCTTCGGACGTGCCAGCACGGACAGCGGAAACCCCATAAATCGGCTGTAGAGCCGCAAGTATTCTGCGCGTCCGACCGGTCCTCCGATTACGAGCGCTTCGTACCAAACGCCGAATTCCTTCATTAGAAACCCGGAGCCGGCATAGCCGTTTCGTACGTAAAATTCGCGTCGGCGCAGACGTTCGGCCGCGTTCGGCGAATCTTTTTCCGCGGCTTCGATATTGAGCACGATCCGGCTGTCGGCGTACGTCAGGCGAAGCTGCTCCAAAATCCGGCTGCCGTAGCCGTTCGACCGGAGCGCCGGATCGATCGCCAGATACATGACGAATGCCAGATCCCGATCGCGGGACAAGGACAAATAGGTGAATCCGATGAACGTATCGTTTTCGTAATAAGCGGTAAAATCGACGAAGGACTTCCGTGCTTTCCTGAGAAGGATGGACATGGGGGCTCTTTCGTTTGCGGGGAAAGCTTCTTCGTATAACGTCTTGATTATAGGAAGAACGGAAGACTGCTTGGTGATCGCTTCGGTTCGTAAATGCATGGGAAGGCTCCTTTTTTTGAATAGGATCTGTTCTTCAAGTGTAAAGCTCTGGAATCCCGGCCGCAAATCCTTTATAGTAAAAATGCTTTTACATAATTGCAGATCGAGGAGGCGATGCCATGAATACCGAAAGCACGAACATCGAAATCCGGATCGACGAGCGAATGTTCGAGGTGACCGGATTGCGGGAATTCGCGGTCGAAGGACCGGATGGTCGCAAGCGGCGGGCGTTCGCCTTCGATTTTAAGGTGACGCATGAAGAATACCACGACGTGGCGACGCTGTTGTACAACGGAACGTTTCGCCTGCGCATCCCGCAGCTTGAATTCGACGGCGAGACGGACATGCATAACTATTCGACGTCGCTTGATAATTTGTATGAAAAAGATACAGTCGGCGATTATCATCTCGAATTGGCCGAGCGCCCTAACGATCAAAAAGGAGGCAATTCATGACGGAACGCGAGATTTTTCTGGAACAGCTTCAAGTGTGCCGCAGCAAAAACGGGTGGTTCACTTCGATGGCCGCCGCGATCAAAGGATTGACGCAGAAACAGGCCGATTGGAAAAGCAACGGGGAAATGAACAGCGTACACGAGACCGTGCGCCATTTGGACTTTTACAATAGACGATACTTGAATCGGTTTCTCGGTCAGGACGTTCCGGCTTTCGAAGGCGACAACGACGATACGTTCGAACCTTTGGACGGCGCGGAAGGCACATGGGCCGAAGCGCTGGAAGCCTACGACGCTACGATGGAAAGCTGGATCGACGCGGTGGAACAGGCCGAAGACGGCATTTTGGAAAAATGGGCCGGCGATCTGACTCATTTGACGATGCACAATGCTTACCATATCGGACAAATCGTCTTCATCCGCAAGCAGCAAGGTTCGTGGGACAAGAAGTACGGCGTCAGCTAAATGCGCATCAACGCCATGAATAACCGGGAGCATGGGCCTCGGAAAGCGGGGGAAAGGAATTGACTTTACAGCAGCTCAGGTATGCAATCGAGGTGGCGGGCTGCGGCTCGATCAACGAGGCGGCCAAACGCCTGTTCATCTCGCAGCCGAGTCTGTCCAATGCGATAAAAGATCTGGAGCAGGAACTCGGCATTACCATTTTTGACCGAACCAATCGGGGAATCACCTTGTCGGCGGACGGCGTCGAGTTTATGGCGCATGCCCGGCAGATCGTCGAACAGGCGGAACTGCTGGAAGGACGCTATAAAAACAAACGCCGCACGGCGGTGCATTTTTCCGTGTCGACGCAGCATTACGCTTTCGCATCCGAAGCATTCGCTGCGTTGATGGAAGGCAGCGACGAAGAGGAGTATGCGTTCTCGCTTCGGGAAACGCAGACTTCGGACATCATCGAAGACGTGCGGACGCTGCGGAGCGATCTCGGTATCCTTTACCTGTGCGACCGCAATGCTCGGGTCATGAACAAGATGTTCAGCGACGGAAGCCTTAAATTTACGCCTTTATTTAATACGCAGCCGCATATCTTTGTCGGCGTTTCGCATCCGCTCGCGCGTCGCGGGATGGTTACGGTGGAGGATCTTCAGCCGTATCCGTACGTTACGTTCGATCAGGGAGAGAGTAGCTCGCTGCATTTTGCGGAAGAGATGTTGAATTTGCCGGAGGCGGCGCGCAGTATCAAGATCAACGACCGCGCCACGTTGACCAGCCTGCTTGCGAGCACGCATAGTTACACGGTCGGAAGCGGCATTTTGCCTGCGGAGCTTGACGGGTCGGTGCTCAAATCGGTTCCCGTCGAGACGGGCGAGCTGTTCACGATCGGTTGGATTGCGCACAAAGACCGGCGTCCGAGCCGGGTAGCGGCTTCGTATGTCGAGTTGCTCAACGATCTGGTGGCACGGCGGTATTTTGCGGCCAACCAGTTCTTATTCTAGTAGGATCTGCATTATTTTATTCAAGAATTCGGGAGGAACGTATGCAAAGTCCAGTGATTGGCACAACCAGAACAAAACCGCCTTTTCGCTGCGATCTCGTCGGCAGCTTCCTGCGGCCGCCGGAGCTGATCGAAGCCCGGAAGCTGCATCGGGAAGGAGCGCTTACGGACGAGGGGTTAACGGAGCTTGAGACGGCAGAGATCATTAAGCTTATACAGCGTCAAAAAGAAGCCGGGCTTCCCGTCGTCACCGACGGCGAGTTCCGGCGCTCATGGTGGCATCTCGATTTCTTTTTCGGCGTTGAAGGCACCGAAAAGATTGATCTGAACGCGGCCGCAGGACGTACGGATGCCAAGCAGCGGGCGGAAACGTTCCGCGTCGCGAATAAAATTTCGTTCGGCGACCACCCCATGCTGCGTCATTTCGAGTCCTTGCGCGATCTTGCGGCGGGAAGCGGCATGATGCCCAAAATGACCATTCCTTCGCCGGCGTTGTTCCATTTCGTTCAACGGTACAACGGCGGGAATGCTTATGCGGGAGACGAAGAGCTGTTCGCGGATATCGTGCACGTGTACCGGGATGCGATCCAGGCCTTTTACGATGCGGGTTGTCGATACTTGCAGCTTGACGATACCTCTTGGGGAACGTTGTGCAGCTTGCTGCATCGCACGCAGCTGCGCAGCCAGGGTACGGACCCGGATCAGCTCGCGGCCGATTACGTGCGGCTCATTAACGAGTCGATCGCGGAGCGTCCGGACGATATGGTCATTGCACTGCATGTCTGCCGGGGGAATTTCCATTCGACGTGGTTCGCTTCGGGCGGTTACGAACCTGTGGCGGAAGCATTGTTCGGCGGCTGCAAAGTGGATGCCTTTTTCCTGGAGTACGATAACGAACGCGCAGGAGGCTTCGAACCGCTTCGCTTTATCCGTGACCAATTCGTCGTACTGGGATTGGTGACCACCAAGCACGGAGGACTGGAAAGCAAAGAAGCGTTGAAAGCACGGATTGCGGAAGCCGCTTCGTTCGTGTCGATCGATCAGCTTTGCTTGAGCACGCAGTGCGGCTTCGCTTCGACCGAGGAAGGCAATCTGTTGACAGAAGACGAGCAATGGGAAAAAATTCGCCTTGTTGCGGAGACGGCTGCGGAAGTGTGGCCGGGCTAAGCCTGCGTTCGTGCACCAATTTGTGTATAAATCCGACTGCTATACCCCGTTATACGAATCGCGTATAACGGGGTATAGCTTTTTGGCGTTACGCGGGCTTTTTTTGAAAATGGTATAGTAGTCTTTAATATTATTGTTGGAGTTAGCGAGCAAGTCGAGACTTTGCGGTTAAAGGTTTGCTGAATCAGACACGCCGTACACTTGCCTAAACATGAAAATATATTCCGGATTCCCGAGGAGGAACTTATCCATGAGCACGATTTTCGAGCAAGCCGTTCAACGAGACACCGTACCTTTCCGTCACGACATCGTAGGCAGCTTCTTGCGTCCGCAAGCGATCAAGGATGCGCGAATCAAGTTCGCCGCAGGCGAGATCGATGCAGCCGCTCTTCGCAAGATCGAAGACGAAGAGATTATCAAGCTGGTCGAAAAGCAAAAAGAAGTCGGTCTCAAAGGCGTAACGGACGGCGAATTCCGTCGCTCGTGGTGGCACCTCGACTTCTTCTGGGGCCTCGGCGGCGTCAGCAAGAAAGCGTCGGATACAGGGTATCTGTTCCATGGCGTGGAATCCCGTGCGGAAACCGCCCTGCTGATCGGCAAAGTCGGCGAAGGCGCGAAGCATCCGATGGTCGAAGACTTTAAGTTCCTGAACAGCGTAGCCGGCGACGACGCCGTGGCACGCCAAACGATCCCGGCTCCGGCGCAGCTGCTGTTCGAACTGTTCCGCGGCGACAACATCAAGACGGTCGACGAGTTTTACCCGAACCGTCAAGATCTGTATACGGATGTCGCAACGGCTTACCGCGATGCGATCTTGGCCTTCTACGAAGCCGGATGCCGCAACATCCAACTCGACGACTGCACATGGGGCGCGCTGAGCGACCGTCAATTCCGCGCAATGCAGGACGAAGCGGGCGTAGACATCAACGAGATGGCAAAAGGATTCCTGTTCGTCAACAACTTGGCGATCGAGAACCTGCCTGCTGATCTCGTCGTGACGACGCATGTATGCCGCGGCAACTTCAAATCGACCTATGCCGGCGAAGGCGGCGGCTATGATCCGATCGCGGAAATCCTGTTCGCGGGCTCTAACGTGTCGGCGTTCTACCTGGAATACGACAGCGAGCGCGCAGGCGGATTCGAGCCGCTGAAATACGTGAAGGACCAACAAGTCGTGCTCGGTCTGTTCAGCTCGAAATTCGGCGAGCTGGAAGACAAAGAGCAGATCCTCAAGCGGATCGAGGAAGCGGCTCAGTACGTGGACATCAACCAATTGTGCGTCAGCCCGCAGTGCGGCTTCGCTTCGACGGAAGAAGGCAACGTGTTGACGGAAGAGCAGCAGTGGGCGAAGCTGAAGTTCGTGAAGGAAGTCGCCGAGGAAGTATGGGGAGCGTAAAACCCCTGTTCGTTGGGGAAGCTTAGGGGCGCTGCGGGAGAAATTCGTTCAAGTCGCTGTCTCAGCAGGACTTTTCAATTTGAATATGTATTCAAACTGAAAAGTCCTGCTTCAAAGGCGCCTTTCACTGAATTTCTCCCTCCGCTTGAAGCTTCCGTTAATGACAGGGCTTTTTTTAGGGAGTAAAAAAGCAAAATTAAAAAGAATAGAAAACGAAAAAAGTCTCGGTTCTTGGAACCGAGGCTTTTAAGTTATCGAAAACAAGCGACGTAACTGGAAGCGAGAAGACGGAGAGGGAAGTTCAGTGAAGGAATGAAATGTTCGCCTTTGAAATCGGGAAAATACCACTAAAAATTTTAATTTTTCCCGATTTCAACACGCGACCTACAGTCTTTCGGAGAAAGGCACATCGGAAGCATTCGCTAACGAACTTCCCTCGGAGTCTTCTCGCTTCCCCCACCTACGCAGCTTTTTCGAAAAACGCAAAAGTTTCGGTTCTTACAGCCGGGACTTTTTTTATGGGGAGAAAAAGAGTAGAATAGGGAACCAAATAGACCGACAGCATGGGCGTCATGAGAATCGAGATGAGCGGATTCAAGTCCAAGGAGCTGCAAGGAAAAGGAGCGAAGAGAATTCCATGAATGTTCATGTTCCCGATAATGCCCGGCGCGATCTGGCGCTGGTTGGCTGCCCGCAGTGCATGTTTCGGTTCGAAACGCCGAACTACCGCTTGGGTATGCGTCATAGATGTCCCGAATGCGAAGCGGCGATCAAGCCCAAGTATGTACGCAGGGCACAGGATTCCGGTTATTCGCTGAGCTTTCATACGTTCTTGCAACTGCTGACGATGCGCCCGTACCGCGACGATATTGTTCCGTTGATCGGGGCTTGGTTTGGCTATGAGGCGGAATACGAGGGACGATCGTTGACGATACGCAATGCGGCCGGACGGGCGGTGGACGTGGAGCAAATGCATGAGATGATTCAGACGAGCAGTCGGTGGCAGGAGATTTTGTATCGGAAAGCCGGGAAGTTTTTTAGATGATCTGAAGAACTGAACCAATCCGCTTTAAAAATTCAATTCAGGTTGTCCGAAGCATAATGCCTTCGGACAACCTTTTTTTGTTGCTTAAACTCAGTATGAATGAGTTGAATTGAATAAAAGGATTTGTTTCCTGTCTGCAACTCTCCTCGCCCTCCAAGCGTCCAGAAAGAAAGGAGGCGTCACTATGCCCAAAACTATCTTATCGATCTGCATGCTTTGCTCATTTTTTCTTCTGACCGCCTGCACGCCGAACGAAACGTCATCCCGGGAGTCTGTCGAAGAACAATCTGTCCCAGCAGCCGCCCCAACCCTGAAGCCCACGGATAATGAAGTCTTCGTCAGCCGCAACCTTGGCTTCGGACAGATCAACCCTCGCATTCATCTCAAACTCGAAGGCGAAGAATCGGTAGAAGCCTTCCGCGAAGCGGATCTAACTAAGCATCAGCTGCCGGGAGAGATGGACGTCAGGCACCCTGACTTTGACTTGGTCTTCAATAACGGAGGAGAGGTCCGGGAGCTGCATCTTTGGCTGCCGAACAATGAAGAAGATCGGGGAATGGTGACGGAGATCGACAAGATGGGAACGGGTTATCAATTGACGCCGAAATCGACGCAAGTTCTGCGGGAGCTGATCGAAGATTACCGTTACGATTACGAGCAGGCTGTAGACAATGGCGATATCGTTCAAATTTTGGGGAAAATGTACAACTTCGATAAGTGGGAAAATTTTCTGACCGACATCGAGCAATCCCGACCTGCTTCCGTCCAACGGGTCGGTTACACCATCGAGGGCGATCCGATCTTCGATAATCTCGACTTCGACGGGCAAAGCATACATTATGTCTCCGACAACACGATGGATAAATTCGGCTTGCCGAAGAAAGAATTCGACACCTGCGAAAAAGTCGTCACCGAGCCGATTCCGGCGGAACATAACACGCCCGGAATCGTTTATCGGCTTGACGGATGTACCGGAACGAACGGCGGCCTGAACGAGAACTTTTGGTTCGCAATACCGGATGAAGCCGAAAAAGTGGAGGAAAACGATTGAATTTGCTTTCGACAGTTTGCCTAAATGAATACAAACCTGCCTTACAAGCGATATTCATAACGATTGTTCAAATTTCAACCATGCCTGCCCTGACTTTCTTTCCGAAACACGGACGGCGACACGCCTTTGCTCTTTTTAAACGTCCGGCTGAAATGAAACTCGTCGCCGTACCCGCAAGCTCCGGCGATCGCATGCAGCGTCAGGTCGGTGTACAGCAGATAGCGCTCGGCTTGTCGCAGGCGCAGATTGGACAGAACCTGCTTCGGCGTCTCTCCCGCGTACCGGAGAAACAGTTTGCGCAGGTGAGAGACGGATACGTGCAGCTCTTCGGCCAAGCTTTCCGCGGTCAGCGTCTCGGCATAGCGCAGCCCCATCACTTGCAGCCCCCGTTCGAACAGAACGCGGGCTTTTTCTTGTTCTTGCGAGAAGTCGCTGTGCAGTCTGGCGATCAAAGCGAGCAGCACGGCATTCGCTTCAAGCTCTCGCGCAGGCAATCCTATGCTCCATAGCTTCACCAACCGATTCAACGCCGCATCCAGTTCAACAGCCGCTTCACCCGAATAAGCCGTCGAATGCGCAAGTTCAAGCGAGGAAACAGAGGATGGCGTGGGCCAAATCTCGGATTTGCCGGATAAGCGAACAGCGTCGAACAGAATCATCACCATCTCGAGCCCTTGATCGCCGACCGCGGCCATTCGCATGTTCAAACCCGGCTTCAGATAAAAAAGATGCCCGCCCTCGATCTCGTACACCTCGCCGTCCGATTCAAACTTTCCTTTTCCCGAACGTATCCAATAAAAGCTGTGTACCGCCGTCGTGCGACGGATGTCCGTCCAGCCCGGCAGCGTGTTTTTGTTCGCTGCCCAGCCGATCCTCACCGCAAGCTCATGCAGATCGTTCATAATCTTCCTGCTTTCTGCCGCATTCGGCTTTTTCTTTCTCTCAGTATAGAAGCAGTATGGACGGAAGCCAAGATTGATTCGAATCATTTTTGACATGAAATAGATCGGAATAGGCATGGAGAAAACAGAATTTATTGCATAAAGTAAGCTTTGTAAGCGTTACTCCAATCAATAAGCAGAAAAGTGGAAAATCAAAATAGACATGGAGGGAATCGAAATGATCCGTTTGTTCGACACGCACCAAATTCGCCAGGTCAAAGAATTGGAAGGACTGTGGGAGTTTCAACCCGTCGATGGGGTAGGGGAGATTCCGGCTGAAATGAATGATCGGTTACCCGTACCCGGGTGTTGGGAATCGCATCCGAAGTTCGGCACGTACCAGGGCATCGGCTTGTATCGTCGAACCATTCGAACCGAACGCCGGACGCATCTGCGACTGGAGTTCAAAGGCGTAAGTCATACGGCAGACGTTTATTTTGACGGACAAAAGGTGGCGCACCACTACAATGCCTACACGGCGTTCGAAGCGATCATTCGCGATGTACAGCCGGGCGAGCATGAAATTCGTCTCTATGCGGATAACTCCTTCAGCGAGCAATCGGCTCTGCATGTCGAGAACGATTACTATACCTACGGCGGTCCGATCCGTCCGATTGCGTTAGAGGAGATCTCGGATGTACACATCGAACGAGTCGCCTTCTTTCCGGAATTGAAGGAAGGAGTCTGGCATGGACGCTGGCAGGCCAAGGTACGCAATTTGGCGGCGGAGTCGCGGGAGGTCGAGCTGCTGCTGGGACTGGACGGGTTGAATACAATCAACGAAAAAGTGCGGATCGACCGTGAATCGGAAGTGACCGTCGAGCGAACCGAAGCTTATGCGGCAGCAATGCCATGGAACCCGGAAAATCCGAATCTATACACGCTTCGGGCTCAACTGCGGCAAAACGAAGACGTTTTCGACGACTGGATCGACCGTGTCGGATTCCGCAGCATCGATACCGAAGGCGGGCAGCTGCGTGTGAACGGAAAGACAGTTCTGTTAAAAGGAGTAAACCGCCACGAGGATCATGCGATTGCCGGAGCCGCTTTTTCTTTCCCTGACCTGGTGCGCGACATCGAGTTGATTCAAGACCTCGGCTGCAACTCCGTACGAACGAGCCATTATCCGAACGACGAGCGTTTTCTGGATCTGTGCGATGAGCGGGGCATATTCGTCTGGGAGGAAAACCATGCGCGCGGCTTAACCGAAGAGCAGATGCGCAATCCGAATTTCAGAAAACAAAGCGAAGCCGTTACGAGGGAAATGGTGGAGCAGCACGGCAACCACCCGGCGATTATCATCTGGGCGATCCTGAACGAATGCGCCAGCGATACGCCGTACGGTCGCGCCGTATACGAGAGCGAACTCTCGCTGATTCGAAGTCTCGATTCGACGCGCCCGAGATCGTTCGCCACGCATCACCGGAACCGCGATATCTGTTTGGACCTGGCCGATATCGTCTCGTTCAATCTATATCCGCTCTGGTACACCGACGAAGATCCCGGCGAGCTGATGCGGCAGGCGAGAGGATGGGCGGACGAACTCGGCGGCGCGGGCAAGCCGATGATCATCAGCGAATTCGGCGCGGACGCTTACTACGGATTCCGTAGCCGCGAGCGCGTGAAAGGTTCGGAAGAGCGCCAGTGCGACATTTTGCAAGAAAACCTGAAAGCCTATCTTGCCGAGGATTCTCCGCTTTCCGGCGTATATGTCTGGCAGTTCAGCGATTGTCGCGTCACCGAAGCTACAGGCTGGCTGTTGGCAAGAGGCTGTACGCGCAACAGCAAAGGACTGGTCGACGGTTACCGCCGCCCCAAACTCGCTTACGATACCGTTCGGGCGCATTACCGTTCGGCGGCGGAGCGGGAGGCGGCGTCCGACGACTCGAGGTCTTTGACGGCGAAGGGTTGACGACCAAACGCAAAAGGTCCCGGTTGCGAAAACCGGGACCTTTTGCTGAAACTGCTTGATTACTGAACGGAGACTTTAAAATCGAACGGCTTGAAATCCAGCGAATAGTCGTTGGTCGATCCGCCGACGATCAAGCGCAAATCGCCGTCTTCGGGATCAATCGGCCCGAAAGCCAAAATGCCCTCGCTGCGGATACCCGGAAGAAGCTGGTTTTGAGGTTCGGGATAATCCGCGCGGAAATTGGTGGCTTGCTCGAATTGCGTGCTGCCTTGCGCGATCTTGGCCGTGTGCGTGTAAAAAAGCCCTTCTCTATCCGTAGAATTTTCGACCGATAGGTACAACCGCGTTTCTTTTTCGGCAAATTCGACTTTTTCGAGCGTGACTTTGAGTCCGTGTTGATCTTGGGTTTCGCCGACTTCGACGGTTCGAAGAGACGGAGAGAACCCGGTTATGTAGTCGACGACCTCGACAGACTGGGTCTTGATTTCGGGAAAGACCATCGGAGCGCCTGTCGTGCTAACCATTTCGGTGCTGCCTTTGACGATGCCTTTCACGCGAATGAAATCGCCTTTTTTGATCTCCTTCATAGGAGTGCGCATAGAAATCAATACGTGTTTGCCGTAGTTGTCGGGGTCGGCGTAGACCTGGATAAACATCCCCCGGTCATGTTCCAACGGATCGTACGCCACCTGGGAAAAGAACTCCACGCGCTGTTTTTTGAAATCGTCGGGATTGGCGATCATCCGATCGAATTCTTTGTCGCTTAATACGGACGGGCTTGCGCTTTCGGAATCGTTCGGTTCGGAAGGCGAAGTCGCAGGTTCGTTAATCTTCGGCATTTCCGCTTGTGCGGATTCCGACGGTTCGGCGGCCTCGGCCGGTTCGCCGGATTCCGGGGACGTATCGGTTTCCGCGGTGTTTTCGGGTTCGGCAGTCTTTGCGGATTCCGTAGTCGGCGCGGTTTCTTCCGACGTATCGGCAGCAGCGTTCGCAGCGCCGGATGCCGAAGGACTCGTGGCCGCTTTCGTACCGCCGCAGCCGGACAACACGCCGAGCAGAAGCGCCGAGGCCGACAGCCATAAGAAAAATCGGTTCATGAATCATACTCCTTTCTGCGTACATAGACGATAAAATTTTACCAAAATCCGCAAGAGTTGACTAGGGCATGTACGCAAACTTAACGACGTGCGGATTTTGCAGACGCGCCACAAACCAACGGTCCGGACTTCGAAAAGCGCGATACCGAATGGGATCGGCATCGCGCTTTTTCGGGGCATTTTTATTCGTTGCTGCAATCGGGATTCCCGATCACCCTGCCGTAACATCCTCTTCATGGAACGTTACTCGATTTTTACCTGTCTTTTTCGACAGATACAAGCATTCGTCCGCCGTCTGAATCACTTCGGTTACGCTGTGGTTGCGGCGCGTATAGAAGGCGACCCCGATACTGCACCCGATCGACAACTGATTCATTTCCACGATAAACGGATTGTTGATCAGCTTCAGCACTTCGTTGGCCAACTTTTCGGCTTCCGCATAAGCGTCGCGCAGCGGGCTGCGCATGATCAGCAAGAATTCGTCTCCGCCGAGACGCACGGTGATGCCGTCTTGGCGCGTAGTCGTTTGGAGGCGCTGCGCGACTTTTTTCAACAAGATATCGCCTACTTGGTGGCCCAGCGTATCGTTGATCTTTTTAAAACCGTCCAGATCCAGATACATGAAGGCCAGCGTCTCCGAAGAAGGGTCGAAGCCTTCGATCGTATCCTCCAGATAGCGCTCCAGCGCCATGCGATTCGGGAGTTCCGTAAGCTGATCGTGAAGCGCGGCATTTTCCATATGACCGAGCGCGTTTTCCGTGCGAAGCAAAGAATCAAGCAAACTGCGAAGAGAACGCGACAAACTGCGAATATCCTTGAATCCTCTCGTTTCCGGAATTTCCGGCGCGCCGCCTTGACGAATCCGGTCTGCGGCACGCGTTAGCTTACGGATCGGGCGCGAGATGAACTCGGCGGTCAACAAGCCGATTCCGGCAAAAAGAATGGAAGCGAGTATGGCGGCTATAATGATGTCTTGCTGAATTTTGCTGACCGGCGCGAACGCGACAGACTCCGGTTGGCGAACGAGCACCGTCCAGCCGAGTCCCGGATAATCCAGATACCCGTCACCCGAGGCGTAGCCGGTCAAATAGTTTTCTCCGTCCGGCCAACGTTCAAGCACCCAAGAGTTCAAGCCGCTTTGCGCGCTGCCGACGCTTCCTAGATTGATCGGGCGTCCTGCCCAGCCGTCAGGCCCGAGCAGTACCGTATTGTCTTGCTTGCTTACGATAAAGAGTTCAAAGTCTTTGTCGTGATCGATTTGCGGCTGAAGAAGCGTGCGTTCGACTTCTTTCGCCCATTCCCAACTCAGATGCGCAGCCAAGACGCCGACCGTATCTCCCGCGTCATTTTTTACGGCATAACTCACATCGACGAATTGAAGAGGTTCATCGCTCGGATTCGGGAGTAAGTTGGCGAGAAGTACCGCTTCATGAACGTCTCCAGTGAAAAAGCCTTTGATGCCTTCCATGAACACAGGGCGTTCCGCGATGTTTTTGCCTACCAGAATGCCATCCGTTGCGGCCAATACTTTGCCTTCGGCATTCATGAATCCGATCCAAGAGAATGAAGTGAAGCTGGATTGCAACTGATCGAGCAGCACTTGAACGGCTTTTGGATCTGAGCCGTCCTTGAGCGGATCGAGTTCCGTCAGTAACTTTACTTCGCTGGACCGCGACCACATGAAGTTATCCATTTTGTCCGACATCTGATAAGCCGTTCCGGCCAAAGATACGCCAATCTCTTGCTCGATGGCGGCAGTAGAACGTTGACTCATGAGAGATCCCAGGGTCGCACTGAGCAGAATGACGAATGCGACGAAGATCAGAGCCAGAAAAGTCCGTATTTTAATCATCCAACAACCTCCGCAAGCAATATACCCAATTCATTACTACCTATATCGTGCGAAGCTGACTGAATGTGAAGAGACTTTGAAGGATTTATAAGAAATTTCGACAAAAATTGCGTAAATGCTCGAAAATTATGTGTTAATCGGTACATATCAAGCGAAATAAGGCGAAAAGACGCAAAAAAGACGCTCTTCCGAGGAAGGCGTCCGCGAATATTAAAGTGAAAGGCAAAGCGAATGACGGAAAATCAGGCTTGAGCCGGAGGAACGTTAACTTGGAAAAAGACGCCGAATTGATCGACCACTTGACCGTAAGCAGGACTGAAGAACGTTTCTTGCAAAGGCATTACGATGTTGGTGCTGCCTTCGCACAGCGCATCGAAAATCTCGCGTGCGCGCGCAGCGTCCTCAATACCGATTGAGACCGTCACATTGTTGCCAATCCGGTAAGGCATGCCTGGATAGGTGTCGGACAACATCAGCTGCTGCGAACCGGCGACCACCCGAACATGCGTAATCCGGGATCTGACTTCTTCGGGCGCAGGACCGTTCGGTCCGTCGGGCATATCGCCGAACGTCATTTTGTCGACCACTTCGCCTCCGAGCGCCTTGGCATAAAAATCAGCAGCTTCTCCGGCATTTCCGTCCATCACCAGATAGGGAACCCATTGCATACTCACGATTGGTTCAGCTCCTTTTAATTGAAATACTCGCTTTCCATTTTATCCTACAAATCGAACGCGTGTTTGTGAAGCGGTATTTTTGTTAACCAATTATCAGAAAAACTGATGAATGTCATAAAAGGAATCGAATTGACCCCTTTTTGCCCGTATGATACCGTCAAGAGAGCAAAAGAAATTCTGATCGAATAACTAGGAATTTAAATGATCGGCAGACAATCGAGCCCATGAATCGATAAGAATGAAGCCGTGCGAGGTGGAAAACCATGGAATTGAACGTAACCAACAGCCCATTTAATCAACAGCAGACTGAACTGCTCAATCAACTTCTCCCTACCTTGAACGGTCATCAGCGAATCTGGTTGACCGGCTATCTGGCGGCTCAAGCTTCGGTAGCGGCAATCGGCGGCGCGGAATCGCAAAGTACAGGTCAATCGCTTGCCCCTGCGGCCGCCGCGGTCCCGGCCGCGCCTTCCGCTCCGCGGGAAGTTACCATCCTGTTCGGTTCGCAGACCGGCAACGGCAGCGGGCTCGCCAAGAAATTGGCGAAGCGTCTGGAGGAGCAGCAGGTGAAGACGGAAGTGCTATCCATGGCCGACTTCAAGCCCGCGAATCTGAAAAAGCTCGAAAATCTGCTCATCATCGTCAGTACGCACGGAGAAGGCGATCCGCCGGACAACGCGCTGGCTTTCCATGAGTTCCTTAACAGCAAACGCGCGCCGAAGCTGGAGAGCCTGAACTACTCCGTGTTGGCGCTCGGCGACACCTCTTACGAATTTTTCTGCCAGACCGGCAAAGACTTCGATGCACGGTTGGCGGAACTGGGCGCTTCGCGTCTGGTTGATCGGGCCGATTGCGACGTGGACTTCGACGAGACGGCCGGGGAGTGGATGAAGGCGGTGACGGAATCGCTGAGCGCGACTCCGGCCGCTGCGACGACCGCGGCGGAATCGGCGGCTCCGCTCAGCGCCGACCCGGAGTCCGAATACTCGCGCAGTAACCCTTTCCGGGCCGAAGTGCTGGAGAATCTGAACTTGAACGGCCGGGGTTCCGCGCGGGAGACGCGCCATCTGGAGCTGTCGCTCGAAGGATCGGGCCTGACGTACGAACCGGGCGACAGCCTGGGCGTCTACCCGGAAAATCATCCGCGCCTCGTGGACGAGATCATCGAAGCGATGGGATGGAACGCGGAAGAACAAGTGGCAACAGGCAAAAGCGGTACTGCCGCATTGCGGGAAGCCTTGCATCATTACTTCGAGATTACCGTATTGACCAAGCCGCTGATCGAACAGGCGGCGAAGCTGACGGGTAACGAGCGGCTGTTGAAACTGGCTTCGCCGGAATCGGCCGAAGAGCTGCGCGCTTACCTTGGCGAAAACGATCTGCTGGACCTGATCCGCGACTTTAATCTCAAAGGATTGAGCGCGGCGGAACTGACAGGCCTTTTGCGTAAAATTCCGGCTCGCTTGTATTCGATCGCCAGCAGTTCGAAAGCAACCCCGGACGAAGTGCATCTGACCGTGCGCACCGTGCGTTACGCTTGCGGCGGACGCGACCGTTACGGCGTCTGCTCCGTGCAGATGGCGGAACGGTTGGAGCCGGGCGACGCGCTTCCGGTATTCGTGCAGCACAACCCGAACTTTAAGCTGCCGGAGAACCCCGACACGCCGATTATCATGATCGGACCGGGTACGGGCGCAGCGCCTTTCCGTTCCTTCTTGGCCGAACGCGAAGAAACGGATGCGCGCGGCAAAACATGGATGTTCTACGGCGATCAGCATTTCGCGACGGACTTCCTTTACCAAACCGAGTGGCAGCGTTGGATCAAGGACGGCGTGCTCACGAAGATGGATGTTGCCTTTTCCCGCGATACGGCCGAGAAGGTCTATGTCCAACATCGCATGATGGAGAAAAGCCAAGAGCTGTACGAATGGATCAATAGCGGAGCTGCCGTGTACGTCTGCGGCGACGAGAAAAATATGGCCCACGACGTGCATGGAGCTTTGGAGACAATCATCGCGCAGGGCGGCGGTTTGAGTCCCGAACAGGCTTCGGAATACCTGCTTCGCATGCAACAAGAGAAGCGCTATCAGCGCGACGTATATTAATTTCACAGCATGGACAAATAGATGGAAAAGGGCCGTTTGAACGCGAAAGGGGAAGCTTGATATGACGCAGCAAACCGAATGGAAAAAGTATCCGCCGCACGATCGGCCGCATAGCGATGTCGAGGATATTAAGCGTAACAGCGATTATTTGCGGGGCAGTCTCGTCGAGACGTTGAAAGATCCGTTGACCGGTTCGATTCCGGAAGACGATAACCGCCTGATGAAACACCACGGCAGTTATATGCAGGACGACCGCGATTTGCGAAACGAGCGCAGCAAGTCGAAGCTTGAGCCGGCGTATCAGTTCATGCTCCGCGTTCGCGCCTCCGGCGGCGTCGTAACGCCCGAGCAATGGCTGATGATGGACAGCATCTCGCACAAATACGGCAACGATACGATTCGTCTCACCACGCGCCAATCGTTCCAACTTCACGGCGTGCTCAAATGGAATTTGAAAAACACGATCCGCGAAGTCAACGACGCGCTGCTCAGCACGCTTGCGGCTTGCGGCGACGTGAACCGGAACGTGATGTGCAATCCGAATCCGTATCAGTCCGAGGTTCATTCCGAAGTGTACGAATGGGCGGATAAAGTCAGCCGTCACCTCGATCCGCGCACCCGCGCTTATCACGAGATTTGGTTGGATGAGGAAAAGGTCGTGGATAGCCGCGAGCAGGACCCGGAGCCGATCTACGGCCATGTGTACCTGCCGCGTAAATTCAAGATCGGCATTGCGGTTCCCCCGTCCAACGACGTCGATGTGTTCTCGCAGGATTTGGGCTTGATCGCGATCGTGGAAAACGGCCGACTGGTCGGATTCAACGTCACCGTCGGCGGCGGCATGGGCATGTCGCACGGCGATAACAAGACGTATCCGCAGCTCGGCAAGCTGATCGGCTTTATTACGCCGGAGCAATCCGTCGATCTGGCGGAAAAGGTCGTGACGATTCAACGGGACTACGGCGATCGCGCGGTGCGCAAACACGCCCGCTTCAAATACACGATCGATGATCGCGGGCTCGATTGGTTCGTAAGCGAGCTGCATGCCCGTCTCGGCTGGGAGCTTCAAGCGGCACGCGACTTCAGCTTCGACCATAACGGTGACCGTTACGGCTGGATCAAAGGCAGCAACGGCAAATGGCATCAGACGCTGTTTATCGAAAACGGGCGGATTGCCGATTTCGAGAACTACCCGCTCATGACGGGTTTGCGCGAGATTGCCCGGATTCACGACGGCGACTTCCGCCTGACCGCGAACCAGAATCTGATCATCGGCAACGTCAGCACTCAGAAAAAACGCAAAATCGATGCTTTGATCAAAAAGTATAATCTCACGGACGGTCTTCATTATTCAGCTTTGCGTCGCAGCTCGATGGCGTGCGTGGCGCTTCCGACCTGCGGTCTGGCAATGGCCGAATCCGAGCGCTATCTGCCGGGGCTGATCGATAAGCTGGAACCGATGCTGGAAGAAGCCGGCTTGCGGGAAAAAGAAATCGTGATCCGCATGACGGGCTGCCCGAACGGTTGCGCGCGCCCGATGCTTGCGGAGCTGGCCTTCATCGGCAAAGGACCGGGCAAATACAATATGTATCTCGGCGGCGCGCATGACGGAGCCCGCTTGAATAAACTGTACAAGGAAAATATCGGCGAAGAAGAGATTCTGTCCTCGCTGAAGCCGATTATCGGACGCTATGCGAAAGAACGTTTGGACGGCGAACATTTCGGCGATTTCGCGGTGCGCTCGGGTTACGTGGAAGCCGTTCGCGACGGACGGCAGTTCCACGCGTGATCGAACCAAGCCGATTTGATCGGAAATGATCCGGTCATGCCGGGCGATTTGAACGCCGAAACACTCGAAAAGACGAAAAGCAGGGCCGCCGCGCCGACTGCTTTTCGTCTTTTTTTAGTGCGTATAAGCAAACTCGTACGTACCGAAATGCCGAACGCTCAACAAATCGCTTGTCTTTGTCGATTGTATGTCTCCGGCTTCCGATTTACGCTGAAAAGGCAAACGGCGCCGATTCGGAGGCCGTCATCATTCGATAACGGAAAGAGGTCGTGAACATGGAAAATCAACAAACGGCAAGCGGTTCGAACAAGACGATGAAAGCCGCGTTGTATCGCGAATACGGAGGTCCCGAGCAGATCGTCGTGGAGCGCATTCCGATGCCGGTTCCTGCCGCCGGGGAAGTATTGGTTCGGATCGCGGGCAGCGGATTCAATATCGTGGACAATGTGCTGAGGGCCGGTTATATGAGCGGTCAATTCCCGCAAGCCTTCCCGTTCGTGCCCAACATCGAATTGTCGGGCACGGTCGCGGCGGTCGGCGAAGGCGTCACGCGTTGGAGCGCGGGCGACCGCGTGTATCAATCCAGAACGTTGACCCAAAGCGGAGGCGCGGCGGAATATGCGATCGCCGAAGCAAACGGCTTGGCGGCGGCGCCGCAAACGCTGGATTTGGCCGACGCGGGCGGCGTGCCGCTATGCGCGCTGACCGCTTGGCAAGCCTTGTTCGAACACGGCGCTTTGAAGGCCGGGCAGCGGGTGATGATCGTAGGCGCGTCGGGCAGCGTAGGGCATTACGCCGTTCAGTTTGCCCGGAGTGCGAATGCTTACGTGATCGGGGTCTCGTCCGCTTCTTCTTCGGCGCAGGTCAAAGAACTGGGCGCGGACGCAACGCTCGATTATGCAGAAGACGATTGGACGCGGGCGATCGTCGAACCGTTGGACCTGATCGTCAACGTATCGCTGGCCGAGCCGGATCAGGTCAACGCTTGGATGCAACTGCTTCGCGAAGGCGGGGCGCTGATCAGTGCTTGGTCGCCTGTCGACGAAGAAATTGCTCGGGACCGCGGCGTCACGGGCAAAATGATCCATATGCACGGCGATGCCGGACAGTTGGCGGATATTACGCGGCTAATCGACGACGGCGTGGTGAAGATCCGCATCGACGAACGCATCGGATTGGCCGGCTTGCGCGACGTGCATGCGCGAAGTGCCGCAGGCACGCTTCGCGGCAAAGTGTTGATCGTTCCCGAAGAAGCCTGATCGCGAGCTCGAGCGCGAGGCCGAATCTCTAACGCAAAATACGCTGCATCGCCATCAATTCGTTATAAATCAACGCCAGCTCCTCGGCCGATTCGTTTTGTCCCCGTTCCAGCCAAGCTTCCATGATGCCGAGCAGCAGCGAAGCGGTATAGGCGGTAAAATAATCGGGAGGAACCGAAGGGTGCCTCTCGAAAATACGACTGTTGTCCAGCTTTCTATGAAAGCTTCCGGCAACAGTCTTTTTGAGTTTCGCGGGAAAACCCGCTTCTCCTTTTTTGCCGGACAGCAGTTCGAACAGTTCGGCATGGTGCGCGAAATAGGCGAAAATCGCCGTGAACTGCGGATAAGGCTTTTTTTCCAAGTAATGACGGTAAGTCTCGCCAAAATCGATCGCCACGATCAGCACCTGCAGGAGTCCTTCCAACAGCTCGTTTTGAATCTGCGCCATCAGATCGTATTTGTCCGAATAGTGCAAGTAAAACGTTCCGCGATTGATTGCTGCTTTTTCTACGATTTGACGAATGGTTACTTTGTCGAAACCCGATTCTCGGACTGATTCGATAAACGTTTCGCGAATGGCGGCTCGGGTTCGCTCGTTCATTTGTTGGTGGATGGACGGCATGTTTCGCTCCTTTGTCGGCCGGGTTCTTTTCTCCATTTAAACACGAAATCCGATCGGGACAAACAGCGAAAAAGCAACTTTGCGAAAAAGCCGCCGGCTCGATGTTCTTTTTTGTCGGCTTCATGCTTTGAATTTGGGGTAATGGAAAAAATAAGATCCTTCAAAAGTGTTTGCTTGCTTTTTCATTGGGTTATATATTACACAGGTTGACTTCTTGTATATACAGGAGTAGAATCGGCTTCGACACATACTTGTATATACATGAAGGGTATAGGCTGTAGATATTCGCTGTCTGCGAACGGACTTTCGAAAAGTCTGCGGCCTCTGGGTATACCCGAAGGAGGTACGCAGATGACAACTAAGAATTCGAACAACCGGGCAGAATGGTGGCGCAGATCGGTCGTTTATCAAGTCTATCCACGAAGCTTTAACGATACGACGGGAAGCGGAGTCGGCGATATTCGGGGACTTACGAAGAAGCTTGATTATCTGAAAGATCTGGGAACGGACATCGTCTGGTTGCAGCCGGTCTACAACTCGCCGCAGAACGACAACGGCTACGATGTATCGGATTACCGTTCGATCGATCCGATGTACGGAACGATGGAAGATTTCGATGAATTGATGGCCGAATTGAAAACTCGCGATATGCACCTGATGTTGGATATCGTGGTCAATCACTCGTCGACGGAGCATGTCTGGTTCCAGGAATCGCGCAAGTCGAAAGATAATCCGTACCGGGATTATTATATCTGGCGCGACCCGGCTCCCGGCGGCGGCGTGCCGAACAATTGGCAATCCAAGTTCGGAGGCTCGGCTTGGCAGTACGACGAAGCGACGGGGCAATATTTCCTGGCGCTGTTCGATAAAACGCAGGCCGATCTGAATTGGGAAAACAAGAAGGTTCGGCAGGAAGCGGCGGATCTGATGCGTTTTTGGGCGGATAAAGGCGTTGACGGTTTCCGAATGGACGTCATCAACCTGATCTCCAAAGACCAGAACTTCCCGGACGACGACGGCTCGATCATGACGGGAGACGGACGGCGGTATTACACGGACGGACCGAGAGTGCACGAATACATCAAAGAGTTATATGAGCAAGTATACGGTCCGTACGATCTGATTACAGTCGGAGAGATGTCGTCTACGACGCTTCAGCACTGCATTCGTTATTCGAACCCGGAGGAACGCGAATTCTCGATGACGTTCAACTTCCATCACCTGAAGGTCGATTATCCGCAAGGCAAGAAGTGGGAATTGATGCCCTACGACTTCGAAGCTTTAAAAGGTCTTCTGTCTTCTTGGCAGATCGGGATGCATGAAGGCGGAGGTTGGAACGCGCTGTTCTGGAATAATCACGATCAACCGCGCGCGTTGTCCCGTTTTGCCGACGACGGCCGCTGCCGCGTGGCAAGCGCCAAGATGCTCGCGACCACGCTTCACGGTCTGCAGGGCACGCCTTACGTTTTCCAAGGCGAAGAGATCGGCATGCCGAATCCGAATTGGAACGATATCTCCGAATTCCGCGACATCGAGTCGACCAACATGTACCGGATCATGGTCGAGATGGGCAAGACGCCGGAAGACGCTTTCGAGATCATTGCCAAGCGCTCGCGCGACAACGCCCGTACGCCGATGCAGTGGAACTACGGTCCGCAGGCCGGTTTCACCGACGGTACGCCGTGGATCAAGGTGGACGAACGTTATCCGGAGATCAACGTCAAAATGCAGCGCGAAGATCCGGAATCGGTGTTCAGCCATTACAAGAATCTGATCGCGCTGCGCAAAACGGAAGACGTGCTGATCGACGGGCGCTATATCCGGTTGGATGAAGCACATCCGCAGGTATTCGCTTATGCGAGAATGAACGATCGCGACACGCTGATCGTCGTCTCGAATTTTACGTCTGAAGAAGCCGTCTTCACGCTGCCGGAATCTTATGCCGCGCTCGGTCATTCCCAATTGGAACTGTTGTCCGGCAACAGACCCGAAGCGCCGGTTTGGGGCGATCAGCTCGAGCTGGAACCGTACGCATCGTTTATGTGGATCATCCGGGGGTAAATCCCCCGGCATTTCATAACAAAGAATGGGGTTGGGAAAATGTCGGTAAAAAGAGAAGATGTCGAGAAGATCGTCCAGGCCATAGGCGGCAAGGACAATATCGAAGTCGCGACGCACTGCGTCACGCGGCTGCGTTTCTCGCTCGTGGATGAAAGCAAGGTCGACAAGCAGGCGTTGGACGATAACGAGCTGGCAAAAGGCTACTTTTCCACGCAAGGTCAGTTCCAGGTCATTATCGGTCCGGGTATCGTTGATAAAGCTTATGACGAATTGATCGCGATTACCGGAGGCCAACGCGCTACCAAAGACGACGTAAAATCGGCGGCGATCAAACATAAGAGCCCGGTGCAGCAGTTTATCAAAACGCTGTCCGATATCTTTATCCCCCTGCTGCCGGCACTCGTTACCGCAGGTCTGCTGCTCGGCATCAATAACCTGCTCACCGGTAAAGACATCTTCTTCGCCGCCAAGTCGCTGGTCGAAGTTTATCCGCAGTGGGCCGACTTCGCCGCAATCGTGAATACGATTGCAAGCACCGCTTTTACCTTCCTGCCTGCGCTCGTCGGTTGGTCGGCGGCCACAAGGTTCGGAGGCAGTCCGCTGCTCGGCGTCGTGCTCGGTTTGATCCTGGTAAACCCGGGTCTGATGAGCGCTTACGATTATGCCGCGGCTCTCAATGAAGGAACGGTACCAACCTGGAACCTCTTCGGCCTACATATCAATGCGGTCGGCTACCAGGGCCAAGTGCTGCCGATGCTCGTCGCGGCTTACGTATTGGTCGTGATCGAAAAATGGTTGAACCGAAAAGTTCCCGATTCGCTCAAACTGCTGGTGGTCGCTCCGGTCGCTCTGCTCGTCACGGGCTTCCTGGCCTTTGTCGTCATCGGACCGGTCACGTTCACGCTCGGCAACTGGTTGACTGACGGCGTAGTATGGTTGTTCGATACCGTGCCTTGGCTCGGCGGTTTGCTCTATGGCGGTCTTTATGCCCCTCTCGTTATTACGGGGATGCACCACACGTTCCTTGCGGTCGATTTGCAGTTGATCAACTCCACCGGCGGGACGTTCCTGTGGCCGATGCTGGCGTTGTCCAACATTGCGCAAGGTGCCGCGGCGCTGGCGATGATGTTCGTCATCCGCTCGCAAAAAATGAAAAGTTTGTCGGCTACGACTTCCATTACAGCATTCCTGGGCGTAACGGAGCCTGCGGTATTCGGGGTTAACGTCCGCTTCAAATATCCGCTGTTCATGGGTATGATCGGTTCCGCGATCGGCGGCGTGCTGCTGACGATGAACGACGTTCGCGCATTCGCGGTCGGCGTCGGCGGTCTGCCGGGCTTCCTGGCGGTCAATGTCGGCGATTGGAGCATCTTCTTCATCGGCATGGGGATCTGTCTGGTGCTTCCGTTCGTCGGCACGATTGTTTACGGCAAGATCGTGACCCGCAAACAAGCCGCTGCCGGTGAACCTGTCGAAGAAGAAGACTTGGCGGAACGCGACGTGAAAAAAGTCGAAAACGCGCAAAGCCCGATTCCGAATACCGGAAACGAAGTGGTCTCGCATACGACTACGGCCAATGCGGGCAGCAAAGACGCGGTGAACGTGTTGGACTTGGCCGCTCCGATTCAGGGTAAAGCGGTTCTGCTCGAAAACGTGCCCGACCCTGCTTTCGCCGAAAAGCAAATGGGCGAAGGCATTGCGATCGAACCGACGGAAGGGCGCGTGGTCGCGCCGTTCGACGGAACGGTGGCACACGTCATCGACAAGAGCAAGCATGCCGTCATTTTGGAGCATGCGACCGGCGTTCAGGTGCTGATCCATGTCGGCATCGACACGGTCGGCTTGAAAGGCAGCGGGTTCAAAGCCCATGTCGCGACCGGCGACGTGGTGAAAGAAGGCCAACTGCTACTCGAATTCGACCAAGAAATCATTAAAGCCGGCGGCTACGCCACAATCTCGCCTATCATCATTCCGGCGGGGCAGGACATGGTCGAAAGCGTCGAAGAAATTCCGGGCAACGCGAAAGAAGGCGAAACGCCGGTCATTCGGGTTCATTTGACCGGAGCGGGCGTCTGATTTCGAAACGTACGTGAAACCATCCGGCACGCGAATCGCTATCCGAATAATTCGCTTGCCGGAGTAACGGGAAACATGACAAACTTCTTTGCTTTTTCACAAAATCCCCCGTAAAATGGGTCACGGTGATCAACGATGAACAAAAACATTTTCTCGCAAATTTATACGGATTATACGCAGCGGATCGAGACGGGCCTGCTGAAAACGGGAATCAAGCTCCCTTCGGAGAATGAGATTGCCGAAGAATACGGCACGTCGAGAGAGACAGTGCGCAAGGCGCTCCACCTGTTGTCGCAAAACGGTTACATTCACAAGATTCGCGGTAAAGGTTCCTACGTGCTCGACATTAACCGCATGGAGTTCCCGATCTCGGGTCTGGTCAGCTTCAAAGAATTGTCCGAACGTCTGGGACGCTCCGCGCGTACGTTGGTGCATGAGACGATTCGGATTCCGTGTCCGCAGAACGTGGCGCGACAGCTTCAGATTACCGAGCAGGAAGAGGTCTGGAAGGTCGTCCGGGCGCGGGAGATCGAAGGGGAGAACGTCATTTTGGACAAAGATTACTTTCTCGCCTCCGTGATCCCTGCTTTGACTGCGGAGATCGCTGCCGATTCGATCTACGCGTATCTGGAAGGCGAATGCTCGCTGAAGATCGCGTATGCGAAAAAAGAGATTTCGGTGGAAAAAATATCTGCCGAAGACAAACGGCTGCTCGACCTCGGCCGGGATACGCACATTGTCGTGGTACGCAACTATGTGCATCTGGAAGATACCACGCTATTCCAGTACACGGAGTCTCGGCATCGTCTGGATAAGTTTCAGTTTGTGGACTTCGCTCGTCGCGCGGTGGCGGAGGAGTAATAGGTTAGGGTACGACAAAAAAAGAAGCCCCGACATTTCGCATGATGCGAAGGTCGAGGGCTTCTTTAAGTCGTTGCATTATTCAGCTTCAAGTTCCTTGATCGCGTCTTTCAGCTTAGGGAACACGTCCAGCGCGTTTTGATAGAACACATGATGCCAGTATTTTTCCGGAATCAGATGCTTCACGAAGCGAATATACGAATCGATCGGAATCAGCGGCCAGTCGGTCCCGAACACGAGTCGGTCGTAACGCTCGGCGAACACGATCGCTCGTTTGAAGTGATCGACGTAAGTCTGTTCGGTCAGAAGACGGGTGATTTTATTGTCATCGCCCACGATCCAACCGGACAGATCCGCGTATAGATTCGGATTTTTTTCCAACATGGCCGCCGTATCCATGACCCACGGATCGCCGAGGTGGCAGATCATGAAGGTGATGTCGCGGTGCGCGAGAAGCGCTTCTTCCATCGACAGGGGATGCGAGTATTTCAGCAAGCCGCGATCCGAGTAGGTCAGGCCGCCATGAATCACGATCGGCAGCTTATACTTGGAAGCCAATGCGTAGACCGGATCGTAGATCGGGTCGTTTACCGCAAAGTGGTAGTACCCCGCATACAACTTGATCCCGACAGTCTTGGGATGTTGAAGAGCTTTTTCCAAAGCCTCCAATTGTCCCGGCTCGCGCAGCGTGTGCGGGTTGATGCCCGCGCATTCGAATACGGTCTTCGGCAGCGTGTCTAGCGTCCCGCCGCCCAGATCGAGTCCCATCGGGTTCGCTGCGGCATTGTCGGGAAATCCGCCGGGAACCGTCTCGGTTACGCCCATGCCGACTGCAGCGATCACGCCGGCCCGACGGAATTCGTCAGCGAGACCTTCCGGCGTATAGCTGAGCAAAGCCACCTCGTCGGCGGTCTGATGGAAGCTTTCAATCTCGGAGTAGTGAATATGGGCATCGATGATTTTCATGCTTGCGGTTCCCCCTTTTCAAAACGAATACGGCGCAGGTTCGATAATTCGTTGTCCTGCGGATCAAGATCGGTCAATACGTAGAAATAAGGACGAGTGAAGCTGACGCTGCCGTCGCGTCCGTCGAACTTGTCGTTGTACATGATGCCGGACAGTTCGTTGACCAACACGGCATACTGCTGCAAGGCTTCTTCCTCGCCGGGAATAACGAGCAGCTTTTCTTTGCGTTCATCGGAGGAGAGTCGCAGCACCCCTTCGAATTCCAGGTCGGTATCGTAACGTCCTGTTTTATACGCGATTCGGTCTCCGCGGGTATCGCTTACCTCGAATCTTCCGTCGCGCAGATCGGCCGAGCTGGAGTAGTACGCTCCTTTTTGCATGGCGGCATGCTCGATCGGTTTGCCGGAAAGCTGCTCGATCTTCGTCACGTGGGCCATGACCGGCGAGCCTGGGCGGAGCAGGAAGTATTGATGGTAACGCATGCCTTTAAGAGCTTCATTTTGCTTGATGTCCACAGACACGCGCATGCCCGACCACATGTTGCCGAGGCTGTCTTTTACCTCGTCGAATTCGGCCGTAATCTCTTCTTCCAGCAGCGAACGCAGCGTGATGCCGGACGGAGAACTCGCGATTCCGCCGAACCACGGATTCCAGAACGATTTTGGACCCGCCTGAGGGAATGAAGAATGCAGCCATTCGCGTCCGTGATAATTCAGCGAGTGCAGGGCAGGGCCGAATGCCGGAGAGACGCGAAGCGTCAGAACACCGTTGGTAATCTCATACGTATCGAGTCCTTCTACGGTCAATCGCTGGCTGCGAATGCCTTCGCTATCAGCTGTCGGAGCAGGGAATACAAGCTGCCTGCGGCGGAAAGAGAAGGCGTCCATATTGAAATTAAAAGTCGCGATGTCGCTTTCGTTGCGGTTATCCAATTCGAACGTCTCCGTAACTTCGCGCAATTCCAAGGCCGGATCGGCTTTCAATACCGAAGCTGCGATCGAACCGAGATCGGAAGTCAGCTCAAGCGTACCGTTCAAACCGACGTCTTTGCGTTCGATCAACTTGGCCTCGAACCGGTCCGGCAGGAACGGGTTCTGGCCGTTCAACGAAGCTGCAAGATGATCGGTAGTTTGCGAAGCTCCGTGTTCCCGACGCTTTTCAGCCGATAGCGGCCACGGATGGTGCGGTGCCAGCGCACTTTGTCCCAATGCATGGGCACGCAGTTCTCTCCAGTCGTCGAAAGTTCCGACGAACAGCTGGAGCGGGGCGGTAGATACCGATTCGCCTGCCGCGAGCGAACCGATCGCATGCTCGAACGCATAACGCCAGCCGTTGCGCACGGGCTGAAGCTCTTTCGACCATACGACGCCGCACGCCGCGCTCGGCCAGCGGAAGAACATCCAGTTTTCCGTCAGCTTCTCGGGTCTCCAATATTCCCGATGGATCGCGTCCGCGCCGGTTCCCAGATCGACGAAGGTGCCGTCGTAAGGAAGTACGGCTTGCAGGAACGAGATCGGGAGCGCCAGCTTGAGCTTCAAGTCGTTCGCCAGGGCGTCTCCTTCGGTTCGAAGCACGCGGTGGAAAAGCTTCAATGACCCGTTCGGCGAAAGTTCGGCCACTACGGTCAGGCGAACGCCTTCGGGTTCCTGCCAGTCGTAGTCCGCTTCCAACGCGATATGCAGGCCGCGTTGTTCGAATCGGACATCGGTCGGTTTGCGTTCAATAAACCGATCGCTGAAAGGAGGGCCCAGCTTCGGCAGGTCAAACCAGAACGGAGACTGCTTTTGTCCCGCGATGCGAATGCTTAATTGATTATTCGATTTGCTCAAATGAACGGTTGCCGATCCGCTGCCCGCGATCCATTCTTGGGAGGTTTCGCCCCGGAACGTACCGGAAGGCGAAGCGAAATAGGCTTGAAGCTCTCCGCGCACCGTAAACGTCTCGCTTTGGGAAGTAACCGCGATTTCGACATCCGACGCTGCAATTCCAGGCTGCTGAACCTGAGCTTGTACAGTGGCTGAAGCTCGACCGCCTGCGGGCAATTGCAGAGTGAGTGTCGAAGGCAGGAAACTTACAGCCTCCGATTCGGGCAGTGCGACTTTGATTTCGACATCTTCGGCGAAGCGGCTTTCGAAGCCGATTTGAACTTCGCTTTCGCTGCCGGGATCGAATAGAGTGTCCGTTGCGACGGTCGTCAGTTTGATCGGGAATACGGGGGCTACGCCGGTTTTGAACGAAGCTTTTTTTCCATTGATCGAAAGTTCCGCTTCAACGCCCGGGTGCGTGCGCCATGCGCTCGGTTCTTCCGGTGTTTCGAGTAGTTCGAACGCACCCGTTACTTCTTTGGTGCTGCCCGCTTCATTCAAAAGGATATGTTCATCCAGCGTAAAGTTAACGTCTTTTCCGTTTTTGCCGGCGATGCGTACGTCCAGCGGCGCGCCGCTTTTATTCGTGATTGCATAGGTGACCGGATAGCTGCGTCCGAACGGCAAACGATGGCGCTCGATCACCGCTTCGATCGAATAGTCGTCGTTTTCGATTTTCCGCAGCCCGCGTCCTGTCCGTTCAAACTGCATGGTCAGCGAGCGGCCGTCTTTTTCCCATTGATAGGTAAAGAAGTCGAAGCCGTTCTCTTTGTCGCCGTCAGGACGAAGGGACAGGTCGCGCTTGCCGTCCGCGTACCAGTCGGCCGATGCGAAAAAGTCCGCGACGGCTTCCGTAGCCAATACGCTCGGAATAAAGTTCATCAGATGCGTCGTATCTTCGCGTTTTTCCCAGAAAAATCCGCACTTTTTATAAGCCGGAACCGCTTTGATATTGCCTGCCCACGTATACAGGTCAAGACGCGGCCAACCCATCTCGATCGTGCGGCGGACGGCATTGAGGACTAGCATTTTTCCGACTTTGCGTCCGTGATAATCCGGTCTTACGTTCAGAAGCGGAATATACATGGCGCCCTCGTCTTCCTGATAGTAGGAGAAGCTGCAAAAGCCGACGACCGTATCGCCGTCCAGCGCGAGGAAAGTCTGGAGATCGCTGCTGCGTGCCCGCTTGGCGAGCATTTCTTCTTCCGTATGTACGTATGCGTCCCCGCCCCAGCTCTCGCTGCTGAGATTCCACATCTCGGCCAGAGAAGCCGCGTGCTCGGGCTTGTATTCAACGATGCGTATGTTTGCCGTATTGATGGTATTCATGTCTTGCCTCCCTTGCCTGACTGACATCGGGCATAAATTGATTAAACAACTTAATTATAAGCGGAAACTGGTTGGGATTCCAGAAAAGCCCGTTTTGTTCAGCGGGAAAACGAAATTGCTGCACGTTCAAAGCTTTTTCGGCGTTTTATTCGCAAAAGGCACGGGTATGTGAAAGTAGAGACGAATTAAAATAGGGCGTGTACGCAAACTCCGCCGGAAGCAGATTTTGCGTACGCGCCCTAAGCAATCTTAACTTCAACAGAAAGGGTGGATCGCATGGAGCATCGGAATGACCAATCGGGCGCCGGAAATCGCCGTTCAAAAGGAGGCAGCCGTTTCGGGTATTTTCTGTCCAGCCTGGTCGGACTCGTCGTCGGCGCTTTGCTCGTGGCGTTGATTCTGCCGCGAGTCGGATGGATGGACGGCGGCGGTTCGTCGGCCGCTTCCCAGCAGCCGCAAGCCGTTCAGGAACAGGCGGAGAGCGACACGGTCGGAACGGCGGGAGCGCCGAACGAAGAAACTGCCGATCCGGCTTCGTTGACGCTTGCCGAAGGCGCTGACGTGCCCGCGGTCGTGGAACGCGTCGGCGATGCCGTGGTAGGCATCACCAATATCCAAAGCCGGCAGCAAAACGGACTGTTCGGCATTCCGCAAAGCACCGAAGACGTTCCGGCAGGCACGGGATCGGGCGTGATCTATAAAAAAGAAGGAGACTTGGCTTATATCGTGACCAATAATCATGTGGTCGCCGGCGCCAATCAACTCGAAATCACGTTGGCCGACGGCACGAACGTGCAAGGCAAACTGGTCGGAACCGATATTTGGACCGATCTGGCCGTCGTAACGATGGAGGCTTCCGCAGCGGACACCGTGATCGAATTCGGGGATTCGTCTGCGCTCAAAGCCGGTCAACCGGTCATCGCGATCGGCAATCCGTTGGGACTTGAATTTGCCGGATCGGTCACGACCGGCGTCATTTCCGGGTTGGAGCGGATCGTTCCGGTCGACGTGAACGGAGACCAGCAGCCGGATTTCCAATCCGAAGCCATTCAGACGGACGCGGCGATCAATCCAGGCAACAGCGGCGGCGCGCTGCTCGATGCGACCGGCAAGTTGATCGGCATCAATTCGATGAAGATCAGCACCGAGACGGTCGAAGGCATCGGATTGGCGATTCCGATCGATTACGCGATTCCGATCATCGAGCAGTTGGAGGCCAACGGCGAAGTCCATCGCGCGACGATGGGGGCGACGCTTGCCGATCTGGCTTCGATCCGTTCCGCGTACCGCGCCGAGCTGGGATTGCCGCAAAATCTCGAATCGGGCGTTATCGTGGATCGCGTATTGGACAACTCCGCAGCGTCGCGCGGAGGCCTGCGATCGCTTGACGTCATCACCGCCGCCGACGGGCAGCCGATCGAAAGCACTCAGCAGCTCAGACAGTATCTCTTTACCGAAAAACAGGTCGGAGACGATCTGCGATTGACGATCTACCGCGACGGAAGCGAGACGGAACTGACCTTGTCGTTGACCGACAATCTGCAAATTTAAGCGAGTCCGGGAGGGGAGACCTTCCCAGTGTTTTTTGTGTGACATATTTATGAGAGCGTTTACACTTCGGGCGGTTAGCAGTAAAATAAAGGTATCCAGCATTCATCTTCACGACAGAAAGAGGGAGAAAAGATGAAGGTACGCGACTTTATGATCAAGGATGTTCTTACGGTGAATCAGAATGCTCCGCTGTCCGAAGTGCTGCAACTGTTCGTAGCCAAACGGATCAACGGCGCGCCTGTAGTGGACGCGGACGGGAAACTCGCGGGCATGGTCAGCGACGGAGATATTTTGCGTTACATCAATCCTACTAGGCAGACGGTCTATGACATGTTCAGCTATGTATTCGTCAGCCCGCCAGAAGAGTTGGCCGAAGCTCTGGCGTACAAGGTGGAGACGCCGGCGAAGAAGATCATGAAGAAGAGCGTGCAGTCCGTTTCTCCCGAACAGGATCTGGAGGAAGCGCTTCGCATTTTGGCGAAGCATCATTTCAAGAAATTGCCTGTCGTCAATGAGAAAAAAGAAGTGGTCGGCGTGATCAGTCGGGGAGACTTGCTCAAGCAAATTGCCGGGCGCTTGAACGAACTCAATGCGAATACGGTTAGCCGTTAAACTCAATTCGTTCCTTATGCCCGTTTCGGTCTGCCCAATCAGGGCGAAAGGCCGAAACGGGTTTTTAGTGTTTACACGAATTTTACACAGGTTTGACGCTTGCTTGGTATCCAAGTGGTACGATAGGCGCATAGAGATGCTCGAATTCCGACTTCAGTCTCGATTCCTAAAATATAAGGTGAACGAACATGAAACTTCCGCTATTAATGCCTGGAATGGCCGCGGCTTGGGGAGATCTTTTGGAAAGCATTCATTCCTCGGCCCGGTCGTATGGAAGATCCAGGGAGCTGCACCGGATTGTTCAGGGCCGGAAGCTGTCCACGTTTTTCCAGCCTATTCTGAACTTGCAGAGCGGAGAATGCCTCGGTTACGAAGTGTTGAACCGTCCGCCAGTCTCCGATAGTTTTCCGAATACGGAGATGTTCTACGATTACATCGGACAAACAAACCGGGTATTCGCTTTTGAACGTTACTGTCGCGAAACTTCGTTTGAACGCTTCGAAGCCGCGAGAATACGCGCTCAAGCGCCGAACGATATCTCGGGGCATGTCGTATTCATCAACGTGCATCCTCTCGTGCTGACCGATTCGGCTTATCGCAGCGGAGAAACCGCGCGATTGCTGAAAAGGTACGGCCTGCCGCCGGAACGCGTAGTTTTCGAATTAACGGAAAAGCAAGCGGTGACGGATTATGCGGAATTTGAACGCGTGCTCTCGCATTATCGTGCTCAAGGCTTCCGAATCGCTGTAGACGATGCCGGATCCGGTTATAGCAGCTTGAAAACCATCGTGAATTTGAAACCGGAGTTCATCAAGCTCGATAAATCCTTGATTCGGGATTTGCATGAACATGAAGACCGGCGACGCATGGTGAAATTGTTTCAAGAGTTCGCGCAAGGATCCGGAACCTCGATTATTGCCGAAGGGATCGAAAGCCGTGTCGAAGCCGAATTTTTACGCGCGGAAGGGATTGAGTACGGACAAGGTTATGCGCTCGGTCGCCCCGATCCTGAGCTGAAGCCGGCTCTTTTTCCGGAAGAAGACCGGGAAATCATTTGGACGGACCCGGGTAAAAAGCAAGTTGCTAAAGCGGATATCAAGCCTAGAGGCCGCTTCGCCTGAAGCTGCTTTTGGGTCGTTTTGCTGAATAAAGAAAAGAGAGGGGACGCAGCGGTTGCTTACAAAAATCGGAGAGATTGCGGAGGCGATTCCGATCGTCGACGCACGCACCAAGTGCGAAGCGGTAGATGACTTGTTCAAACAAAACCCGAAGCTCGAAGGATTGGCGATCGCCTGCGACGACGGGACGACGGCGTTGATGATGCGAGTCCAGTTCTATCAGCAAATCGGTACAAGATACGGTTTTACGCTATTCATGAACCGGCCGGTCGGCGTCATGTCGAACTCTCGGCCGCTCCTGGTGGACGAAGCCGAGTTGATTACGGACGTAAGTATCCAAGCCATGAACCGGCCGGAGCAAGAGCTGTATGATCTGGTGCTCGTCAGCGGCGGAGGCGGCTTGCGCGGAGCGGTGAGCGTACGGCATCTGCTGTTGTCCGTCGCCGATGTGCGCACTCAAATCGCCACCTTCATGAATCCTTTGACCGGACTGCCCGGCAACCGAATCATCGAAGATCGCCTGAACCAGACGCTCGGCTTGGAAAAGTTCAGCGTGCTCTACATTGATCTCGATCAATTCAAATCCTATAACGACGGGTACGGCTTCAAGCAAGGAGATCTGCTGCTTCAAGCCACGGCAAACATCCTGAGCGATATCTTCGGTCAACAGGACGGCTTCTTCGGCCATATCGGCGGCGACGACTACGTGGCAATCCTGCATAACCACGACTACGAAGAATCATGCAGCCGCGCCGTCGACGAGTTCGAGAAGTTGAAACGCGACTTCTATCGCAGCGAAGACCTGATGCGCGGTTCCGTAACCGGCGAAAACCGCTTCGGCAGCCGCGGCCTTATCCCTCTCGTCTCGCTCTCCATCGCGGTCGTCACCAACCGAAGCCGCCATTACGACACCATCGACGAAGTCGTCGAAGAATCCGCCCGCATCAAAAAACGCTGCAAATCCGTCCAAGGCAGCATCGTTTTCGCCGACGGCCAAACCGCGCAAGTAGGCTCGTGAAAGCTTCGTGGTTTCCCCTGCCGCCCGATTTAATCATCGAGCGGTTTTTTTGTCGTTCTATCGTTTTCTTTCGAATTTCTTTCGTTTTTCAACCTGCGTTCATTAAGAAGCCGCATGTACGATAAAAAGGCAAAAAGCGAATGTCTCCTTGCCGAAGTGACTTGATTCTGTGCGTGCGGATTGCGCTTCCTGGCGTCAAAAGGCATAATCGAACAGGAAGGTTTGGACGTTTGAGGGAATCATACATAGATCAAGCAAGCGGGATCGCGTGGAAGAAAGGAGCCGTCATGACGTATCGGATATTGGTCGTAGAAGATGACAAAGAGATTTTGGAGGGGATATGCATCTACCTGCGGACGCAGGGATATGAAGTGTTGCAGGCAACCGACGGAGTAGAAGGGCTGGAGCAGCTTGAACGGGAAGAGGTCCATCTGGCCGTCGTGGACGTCATGATGCCGCGGATGGACGGAATCGCGATGACGATGCGCTTGCGGGAGAAGTACGATTTTCCGGTCATTTTCCTAAGTGCCAAGTCCGAAGAAATCGATAAGATCGCAGGGCTGAACATCGGCGGGGACGATTATGTCGCCAAGCCGTTTGCCCCGATGGAATTGCTGGCCCGGGTGAATTCGCAGCTGCGGCGGTATTCGAGATACTTGTCCGTGCTGTCGGCGCAAGAAGCGAAAGCGGGTCGTTACATGGTCGGCGGGTTGGAGCTGGATGAAGAGACCGTTACGGTTTGCGTGGACGACGTGCCGATCCGCCTTACGCCGTTGGAGTTCAAAATATTAAATCTGCTCATTCGGCATCCCGGTCGCGTTTTCCCGGCGGAAGAGATTTACGAACGGGTATGGAATGACCGCGCCGTCTCGACCGAGACGATCATGGTCCATATCCGCAATATCCGCGAGAAGATCGAGATCAATCCCAAAAATCCGAAGTACCTGAAAGTCGTATGGGGGGTTGGCTATAAACTTGAAAAACAATAAAGCACCGCTGTCCGAGGAGCTGGAAGCCGAAAGAAAAGCGGCTGATCCGGCTAAAAAAACAAAATCGAAAATCAAAATGAAATTCCCGCCGATTCATCCTTGGTTCATTCGAGCGGTTTTGCTGGGCATTGTCGCTGCGTTCGTGATCATGCAATATCCGTCCATGCAGTACCGGGCAGCGGATTGGACGCGGCAAGAAACGTCCGACATTTCGCTGAACCTGAACGAACCGAGAGACTGGATCGAATATATGCAAAAAGCCAACTATGTCCTGCCGTTTACGCTCGCGCAGCAAAATTGGCGAAAAGACCAAGCAGTCGGCGTCGTGCCCGCCGATATTCTGCTGCCGGGCGGTTGGAATGCTTACAATTCCTATCCTTCGGGAGCGCCGATCCCGGAAAGTTTCAAAAACCGGTTCGATGCGTTAGTCATGAGTTGGCAGTCCAAAATGATGGGCGGAGGCACCGCTTTATCGGATATGCAGTACATGGTAAAACATGAGGGAACCGGACAGCGGCTGATCAACGGCTCCGATTGGTTAGGTTTATTGGATACCGTTTACAATGAGGAATTGAAAACGAAGCTGTCCGAAGATTACGCGTTTTATGCCCTGATCCGGTTCGACTGGAACGGGTCGATGAGCATCCCGATTTGGTATGGACTGCCGGACAGTTGGAAAGACCGCATGACGGTGAATCAACTGAACCGCCAAGATTTCGTATCGGGACTTGGAAGGGTCGAACCCTCGATGCAGGAGCTTTCCGCGATCGAACCGTACATCAAGCGGATTGAAGCGCCGTCCGAATTCACGATGGTTTATGCGCTGCCGCGCGGTTCCCATTCTTCTTTATCGAGCCTCGAACCTTATTATGGCTATGCGATGGAAGAATCAGGCTTTAAACAGATAGCGCTTTTGGCGCTCGGCTGCGCGGTTTTGATCGGTTTGCTGCCTTTGGAAAGGAAGTCGCGCGCTCCGCGCTTGCCTTTGGAATTTTGGCTGTTCGGAGCCGTGCTTCCTATCCTTTTCTATATCGAATTCGCCAGATATTCTTATGTTGTCGCAGAAGCTTTTCGGTCGGGAGAAAGCGTCGTTCCGATCACGCTGGCGATCTGCGTATGGATGTGGACTTTGATTTTCTGGTGCGGCTCGGCTTGGTTCTTGATGATGGCTTTTCGTCGGGGATTCGGATCGTCGTTAGCGGAAGGAAGCCTGGCGGTGCGCGCTTTTAACGGGCTGCATACGTTCGATCCGTCCAGCCGGAGCGATCGCTCTTTGATCAAGCTGACGGCCGCGCATTTCTTGATTTTGGCGGCGATCGTATCGTCGGCGGTATGGATATGGTTTTACGCACTGATTCCTTTGGCTGTGTATTTGCTGGTTCTGCTTTATTTATTCAAAAAGCAAAAAGATCGGCTGCGTCAGGATTATGCGCGTCTTTTCGATTCCGTCCGCCTGATGGCTCAAGGCAATCTGGGCATCGAAATCGACGGTCGCATGGGAATGTTCGATCCGCTGAAGCAAGAATTGCAAAAAGTTCGCGAAGGCTTCAAACGCGCCGTGGACGAGGAAACGAAAAGTCAGAAAATGAAAAGCGAACTGGTGACCAACGTTTCGCATGATCTGAAGACACCGGTGACGGCCATTCTCACTTATGTGAATTTGCTCCAGCAAGCGGATCTTCCGGAAGAAGATCGCAAGGCTTATATCGAGGTATTAAGCGGCAAGTCCCAAAGGTTGAGCCGGCTGATCGAAGATTTATTCGAATATACCCGCGCATCCAGCGGCAACACGGAAATCGCGCCCGTCAGCGTCGATTTGGCGGAACTGCTGAAGCAGGCGCGCATCGAATTGGAAGACCCATTAACGGAAGCAGGCGTGCAATTGCGCTTGCGCCTGCCGGAACACAAAGTAATTGTACCGTTGGACAGCGAAAAGACATTCCGTGTATTCGAGAATCTGTACCTGAACATCGCCAAATATGCAGCACCGGGATCCCGCGCCCATATCGAGTTGACGGAGCTGGAGCATGAAGTCGTCGTTTCGTTCAAAAACGTGTCCGCCGCCGAACTGGATTTCAAAGCCGACGAGATCACGGAACGCTTCGTCCGAGGCGATCGCTCCCGTCATACGGAAGGTTCGGGGCTGGGCCTCGCGATCGTAAAAAGTCTGGTCGAACTGCAAGGCGGAACATTCGATCTTCAGCTTGACGGCGACTTGTTCAAAGCGGTCATTCGCTGGCCGATGCCGAAGCGCTCTTTGGAGACAAACGATGTTTCCGATTAATTCCCAATTGAAAAAACGCCCTTAAACAGGGCGTCGACGTGTCGAGAAAGTCCAGTGTGCCTGGAAGCGAGAAGACGGAGAGAGAAATTCAGTGAAAAACGCCTTTGAACTCGGAAAATTCCTTATTTAAATCTAATTCAACTTTCCGAGTGAGACAGCGTTTTGAACGAATTTCTCTCGCAGTCTTCTCGCTTCCCGCGCTAACGTAACTTTCTCGACAACCTGACGCCCTTGACAGGGCGTTTTTTCGTTCAAACAAACAGCTCAAAGCGCTTCGCTCAAGCGTCGGTTCACCTGTTCGGCATCTTCGTCCGTCATCAGTCCGATCAATGTGAGCAGCATTTGCGACATCCATTTTTTCGGGTGCAGCAGCAGTTGCAGATGGAATTTCAAATCCGGGTGTTCGAACGGGATACTGGCAAGCGTTCCGCGCTGAATTTCTTCCTCGACCGCGATTTGCGGCAGCAAAGCGATGCCCAAGCCGTTCATGACGCAGTGCTTGATTGCTTCAAGGCTGCCCAATTCGAAACCGATCTTATAGCTGACCTCATGTTCGCGCAGTACCTTTTCGAAAGTGCTTCGGTACAGGCAGCTTCCTTCCGAGACGATCAGCTCGCAGCCGTTGAGATCGTTCAAGCGGATGGTTTCTTCGACCGTCAGCGCATGGCCCGGCGGCGCGACGAGCACCAACGGTTCTTCGCGGATGACGATGCAGCGCAGCGAAGAATCGGCAGGCTTGCGGTCGAGCAGCAGCGCCAGGTCGTATTCGCCTTCTTTGAGTTTGTTGACCAAATTGCTTTCGCTGTCGGGCAGCATCTGGATACCGATTCCGGGATGTTTGAGCCGAAGCTGCTGCAGATACGGGGGCAGGTAGTAGGCGGCGAGGGAGTCGATCGTTCCGATCGTGACGGCTCCGTCGAGCTGCTTGCCGATCGCTTCTTTGGATTCGTCGTACAGCTCCAGCATTTGCACGGCCAGCTTCAGCAGCGCCTCGCCTGGAGGAGTCAGCCGAAGCTGGCGGCCGAAGCGTTCGAACAACGCCACGCCGTACTCCCGCTCCAACTTCTGCATCTGCATCGTGACGCTGGATTGGGCGTAACCGAGCTCCTCGGCCGCTTTCGTAAAACTTTGGCGTCGCGCCACTTCCCGAAACGTCCGGAGATAGGTCAATTCCACTGTATTCGCTCCCGTATGTTTAATTCATCAAAAACTTTGATGTGATGTATCATTTATTATAGCTAACGCTGATGCAATTTTCCATGATAAAGTAAACCTAACAAAAGTCTGCTGGGAGGAACCCCAATGTTAACCGAACAACAGCTGCATGGTATTTATTTGCCCGTCGTCACTCCGTTTTTGCCGGGAGGAGAGCTTGATCTGGAATCGTTCCATAAGCTGTCTTCGTCGCTCGTCTCGCAAGGCATTCACGGCTTGGTCGTGAACGGCACGACCGGCGAGTCGCCAACCGTAAGCTGCGAGGAGTTAAGTCTGCTGTCTGCCGCCGCCAAGTCCGCGATCGGAGCCGCCAACATCCCGCTTGTCCTCGGAACGGGCACGAACGATACGCGAGCTTCCGTCAAAAAGACGGAACTTGCGGGAAAATTGGGCGCCGATGCCGTGCTGGCTGTTGTTCCTTATTATAATAAGCCTTCCCAGCAAGGGATCGTGGCGCATTTTCGCAAGATTGCCGAAGTCGGTCTTCCGGTCATCGTCTATGAAATTCCGGCTCGTACGGGCGTTCGAATGGAAGTCGATACGGTACGAACGCTTCTGGAGATCGACGGCATTGCCGGAATCAAGGATTGCTCCGGTAGCCTGGAATTGTTCCAAGCGTTGCAAGCGTCAGGTCATCATAAGCCTGTTCTGTGCGGCGACGATATGCGATTGCTGGAGTTTATGGAAGCGGGTGCGGCAGGCGGGATGCTCGTATCGGCCCATGTGTGCACAGAAGCTCTCCTTACGATTTACCGTCGTTTCCGTGAAGGCAGAGTAGAAGAAGCGCATACGGCGTTCAATGAATTGATCCCGTTGATGAACTTAATGTTCGAAGAGCCGAATCCGGCGCCTGTAAAATGGCTGCTCGCGGAACTGGGCCAGATCGCGCACGGCACGCTCAGGCTTCCGATGGTCGAGATCGGGGAAGAACTGCGCGGCAAGCTGCGCCGTACGGGCGTATTGCCGGGCGATGCTTTGGTACTGTAGTCGACGCGCGGCCGCCCGAATTCAAGAAACCCTTCCGGATTTCGCATTTTCGCGGAACCCGGAAGGGTTTTTTGCATCCCGTTATGATGAGATTGTTATTTTTTTGCTGATGTTTGCTTTCCCTTGCCGAGTCGCCAGTTGCGTCCCGCGCCGCCGGTCAACCAATGACCTCCCGGTATCCGGGACAACCCGGCGCAGAGCAGTAGAGCGGCCGCAGCAACGCACAAGGCTGTCAGCACGGACACTAACAGATGCCAACCGGGGAAGAACCAATTTCGCGTGAGCACCGCAATTCCCGTCAGCAGCATGGCATGGCTCAAATACGCGCCGAACGAGTATTTGCCGCAAGACGCGAGCAGTTTGCTCCACCATCCGCCTTGTTTTTGCAGCAGAAGCGCCCATCCGTACAGCATCAGAATTTGAACCGTAACCGCGATGAAGCTGCTCGGCTTGAGATAGGTCGAGTAGTTGAGATTGATCTGCTCGCCCGAGCTGCGGAGCAAGTCGAGATTCATCCATATGTACATCCCGATAAAAGCAAGCGTGCTCCACGGCAGCATTTTAAGCACGAATGCGCGCCATTTCTCCAAATAAGTCCCGCAAATTCCGCCAAGCACAAAGTAAAAGACATAGTACGGAAACTCGTAGGTTCGGTAATCCAGCAGCGTTTTCCACAGTCCCGACGTTTGCCATTCCGGCATGCGATAGTAGGAGAGGTACATCAGCCAGCCGTAGGCAATCGCCAGCAGCAGGATCAACAGCCCGATTTTTCCGAATTTCGCCCGCTCCGTCCGAGCTGATCCCGTCCATCGGCCGATACCCGAAGCAACGGCGCGAAACAGCGGAAAGAACAGATAGAATTGGAAGATCATCACGACAAACCATAGATGATAACCGTAAGTGGGCGCGATAAATTGTTGGAGAAAAGCAGGCCAGTCGCCCGAGGCGAACAGCGGTTGATGGGACAGGGTTTTGGTCAAGATCCAATACAGCACGGTCCAACAAGCGAACGGGACATAGATATCTCCGATTCTTTTGACCAGCACGGGGGCGTAACGCCGATCGCTCCGTCCGTACTGATAAAAAAGGATCGCTCCGGCGAGAAAAACGAACGTTAGCGTCCCGTAGCGAATCAAATGATACAGCAGCGCGATCGCCACGGCGTCGGGATACAAGATATCGGCGCGATAAATGAATTCGCCCAGACTATGCTGCATCACGATAGCAAAAAACGACAAGCCGCGCAGCAGGCCCCACTCGTCCACCCGTTGAAGGGAAGCGCGCGGAGACTTTTGGACGGCCGCCCCGGTAACTTGAGACATAACGAAATAACTCCTTCCGCAGCGTTTCTACATTATATAATAAATCGGTAGACCTGGTTCAGAACCAAGCCGGCTACAATTATAAACGAAAAAGGAGAACAAGTTAAACATGAATTCGATCGACTTTGCGAAAAAACCGGTGTTGACCGGAGAAAAGGTACTGCTGCGCCCGTTCGAAGCGGCAGACGGCGAGCGAATGTTGAGCATTTTGGCGGAGGTCGACGTGCAGCGATTGACCGGATCCGTACATAACGACGAGGAAGCCCGTCGTTCTCGTACCGCGGAGCAGGAGCAGCAGATCAGGGATTGGTATGCGGGCCGCAGCGCGCAAACCGATCGGCTGGATCTGGCTATCGTGGATCAAGGCAACGGAACGGTGGTCGGCGAAGCCGTGTTCAACGAGTATGAGGAATATTCGGGCAACGTCAGCTTTCGGATTTTGATCGGCTCGGACGGACAAGGAAAAGGATTGGGCACGGAAGCGATCCAATTATTTTTGCGATACGGGTTCGAAACATTGGGCCTGCACCGCGTATGGCTGGAAGTGTACGGCTTCAATCCGAGAGCCGAACGCGTTTATATCAAAAGCGGCTTCGTGCTTGAAGGCGTGAAACGCGAAGACTTCCGGTATGACGGCGAGTATATCGATACGAAGGTATACGGGATGTTGCGATCGGATTATGTCCGGAGCACCCGTAAATGAAGCTGCGAAAAAGCCGCCGGATTCGTCCCGAGACGACAACGGCGGCTTTTTCTTTGATAGGATATAAAAAATTCCGATTGCGTTTCTTATGCCCCGGTTCCGCTCTCGGCTTCGACTGCGCGTACGCGCTCCGCGGAACGGCGGGAACGTCCGGGAAGTCTCGGCGGACGCGGAATCGAGCGGGCGGGTGCTTGTTTCATCCCCGATACCAGTACGCCGCCCAAGATCAGCAGAGCGCCGGCGTAACCTTGAATGCCCAGCACTTCGCCCAGGAAAACGAATCCGAACAACCCGGCGAAGACCGGCTCCAGCGAAAACAATACGCCGATTCGTTCGGGTGTTGTATATTTTTGCGCAACCGTCTGCATAATGAAGCCGAATGCGCTGCAAATGACGGCAAGCCCGATGACCGAAGTCCACTGGGAAGCGCCTTGCGGAATCGTCGGCGTCTCGAACAGGAAGCCGAACATCAAGCCGAATAGTCCGATGAATCCGATCTGAAGCACGCCGAGGGTCAGTCCGTCGGAACGTTTCGTAAAGCGGTTGGTCATCAGGATATGTACGGCGTACACGAAAGCGCCCAGCAGGCACAGCAGCGATCCGCTCTCGAAAGATAACGAGTGTCGAAGCGTCAGCATGGCGATTCCGCCCATCGTCAGCACGATTCCTCCGGTCATGGCGAGGCTTGGCTTGCGCTTGGTGATCGCAAACTGAAGCATCGGCACGAACACGACCATGGCGCTGGTTAAAAATCCGGCCGTCGAAGCGGTTGTGGTCTTCAGGCCCGTAATCAGCAGGCTCAACATAACGAACATGACGAAGCCGAGCAGGGCGCTTTGCCCGACGGTCTTCCAATCAGCCAAGCGAACGCGCCGCCAGAATAGCGGGAGCGTCAGCGCGAAGGCCAGCAAAAATCGCCAAGCGAGCAGGGTAAAAGGCTCCATGCCCTCCATTCCCATTTTCATCAATAAATAGGACGAGCCCCAGCCCGCCGAGACCAGCGCGATCGCGATATCGGCCGTTCTTTTCGTCATGCGCAGTTCCATTTTTCTTGTCATCCTCTTTCGGTCGTAAGGTCGATGCAAAAGCTGCATAAAAATCCGTTGCAATTTCGCCTTTCCCAGTATAAGTTGGAGAAAAGCATGAGAAAAGCGAATGTTTTTCATGCTTAACATGAACAATTTTAATGATGGAAAGAGGCGCAAGATGTCCACCCACAGATACGAAGCTTTTCTCAAAACGCTCGAGACCGGCAGCTTGACCAAAGCCGCGGCAGCGCTGGGTTATACCCAATCGAGCATCAGCCATATGTTGAACGCGATGGAAAAGGAATGGCGTCTGACGCTGCTGATCCGCGACCGTTCCGGCATCCGCCTCACCTCCGACGGACAGCGTCTGCTTCCCTACATCCGCAACATGGTGCAGGCGCATCGGGAGCTGCTCGACGAGACGGCGAACCTGCGAGGGCTGCGTTCCGGCTTGATCCGTCTCGCCACCTTTACCAGCGCCGCCGTGAATTGGCTTCCGGGGCTGATTCAGACGTTCCAACAGGAGCATCCGGGCGTTGATTTCGAGCTGCTGCACGGGCATTACACGGATATCGAGAATTGGCTGGACACGGGGCAGGCCGACTGCGGCTTCCAGCGCCTGCCTGTTCGATCGGATTTCGAAAGCCGCTTTCTGGCACAGGATCGGCTGCTCGTCATTTTGCCGGAAAATCATCCGCTGGCGGGCGAGGAACGTTTTCCGATCGAAGCGCTCGGCGACGAATCGTTTCTTCTTTTGGAAGAAGGAACGGTCAACGAGATCACGGAAATCTTCAATCTGCACGGCATTCATCCCAAAGTGCGTTTTACCGCAAGGGACGACTACGCCATTATCTCGATGGTCGAGAGCGGGCTCGGAATCAGCATTCTGCCGGAACTTGTATTAAACCGAACTCCATACCGCGTGGTGCAAAAAGAATTGAGCATTCCCGCGTACCGCAGGCTCGGCATTTGTCTGAAAAGCAGCGAACATGCGTCTCCGGCGCTGCGGAAGTTTCTGGAGCATGTCGCGGCTTATCCGGCATTCCGGCAGATTGAAGCGATAGAGTAAGGTCTTTTTTTGTAAAAGCAGGAACAGAGGGCAGACAAGGCGAAATGTTTAAATTGAAAGCGTTCCAACAAATCTATCCGCTCAAACGGGAGGTCGCTCATGCCTGTATTCGAAACGCGAGGCAATCACTTTTATTACGAAAACGAACCGATTACGTTACGGTCCGGCGCTATCCATTATTTCCGCGTCGTGCCTGAATATTGGGAAGATCGCCTTCGCAAACTGATGGCGGTCGGTTTTAATACGGTCGAGACTTATGTCGCCTGGAACGTGCACGAGCCGAAAGAAGGCACGTTCGTGTTCGACGGCATCGCCGACCTGGAAGCGTTCGTCAAGTTGGCCGGATCGCTCGGTCTGCATGTCATCGTTCGTCCGAGTCCGTATATTTGCGCGGAATGGGAATTCGGCGGACTGCCGGCCTGGCTGCTGGAAAACGGGGATATTCGTCTGCGCGTCTCCGATCCTGCCTTTTTGGAAAAAGTGGACGCCTACTTCGACGAGCTGCTGCCGAGGCTTGTTCCGTTGCTCTCGACGAACGGAGGCCCGATTATCGCGATGCAGATCGAAAATGAATACGGCAGCTATGGCGCGGATCACGCGTACCTGGAATATTTGCGTGACGGGATGATTCGCCGCGGCATCGACGTGTTGTTATTCACATCCGACGGTCCGGAGACTGCCATGCTGCGTGCCGGATCGGTCGAAGGCATACTGGCGACGGTCAACTTCGGTTCAAGAACGCGGCAAGCCTTCGACATTTTGCGCAAGCATCAGCCGGAAGGCCCGTTGATGGTCATGGAATTCTGGGACGGCTGGTTCGATCGCTGGCTCGCGCCGCATAACACGCGTCCTTCTTCGGAAATCGTGACGGAGCTTGAGCAGATGCTGGAACTGGAAGCTTCGTTCAACTTCTATATGTTCCACGGCGGCACGAACTTCGGCTTCATGAACGGAGCCAACCACGTCAACTACTACGAGCCTACGGTCAACAGCTACGACTACAACGCGATTCTGAGCGAGGACGGGGAACCGACCGAGACTTATTTTGCCGTGCGCAAGCTGCTGAGCGAACGCCTCGGATTGACGCCGCCCGAGCTTCCAGCTCCTTTGCCGAAGAAAGCGTACGGTCGCGTAGAACTGACCCAATCGACGCCTTTGTTCGAAAGTGCCGATGCGCTGTCCGGCGGAGCGATTCGAAGCGTCTGCCCGGAACCGATGGAAAAAGTCGGACAAGCTTACGGATTCATCATGTACACGACAACGGTCGGGGACGAGCATAACGGCGGCAATCTGATCTTGCAAGAAGTGCGCGACCGAGCACTCGTATTCGCGGACGGTCAGCAGATCGGCCTGGTCAACCGCTGGGAACCGCAGCCGGGCATCAAGCTGAACGTGCCGACCGGAACCCGCGTACGCCTAGATATCCTGGTCGAAAACATGGGCCGCATCAACTACGGTCCGCTGATGCGCGACCGCAAAGGCATTACCGAAGGCATCCGCGTCGGCAACCAATTCCTGCACGACTGGGAAATCCGCCCGCTGCCTCTGAGTGATCTGTCGTCTTTGGAATTTGCTCCTTTACTGCAAGAAGGACAGCCGGCAGAGCACCGATCGAAAGCCAGAACCGGCGACGAATACTCGGCGGAAGGCTGGGGAGAAACCTCCGATGCGCAGCCTGCCTTTTACCGCGGAACATTCAACGCCGACGACACGGCCGACACCTTCATCCGCACCGACGGCTGGGCCAAAGGCGTCGTCTGGATCAACGGATTCCTGCTCAGCCGCTACTGGCAAGCCGGCCCGACCAAAACCCTTTACGTCCCGGCCCCTCTGCTCCGCGTCGGCGAGAACGAAATCATCGTCTTCGAACTGCACGGCTTCGGCGGCGCAGCCGATTCCGGCACTCCAGCTCCTTTCGTCGAATTGACGGATGTACCGGACTTGGGCTAGGCACTAAAGAGATCTTATTAAATATAAAAGTAGTAGCCTGCCTTTCGCCAGAAAGACAGGCTCGACGTTTCGAGAAAGTCCAACGTAGCTGGAAGCGAGAAGACGGAGAGAGAAATTCAGTTCAAGACGCCTTTGAACTCGGAAAAATCCTTAGTTAAATCCAATCCATTTTCCGAGTGAGACAGCGTCTTGTGAAGCATTTCGAAGAAATGCACTTCGGAAGCCTATGCTGGCAATTTCTCTCGCAGTCTTCTCGCTTCCCCCCGCCAAAGTAACTTTCTCGAAAACCTAAGCCTGTCTTTCAAAAGAAGACAGGCTTTTCCCTCATCCACAAAGAAAGGAGCCCGAAATCATGTCCTGGACATCCGAAGCCGGAGGAGGCAGAGACTTCAATATCGGCCAATACGCCCTGCCGGATCTCAGATTTTCTTTTCAAATGTGCGGCACCCACTGGCGCGAAGTATCGACCGGCTGGTCGTATCCCGCGCATAATCATGCCTTATTCGAGCTCAATTACGTCATGGAAGGCCAACAGCTCATGCGTATCGGAGAGCAGCGTTACGTGCAGGAAGCAGGCGAGTTGCTGCTGCTTGCGCCCGATTGCATGCACGAAAGCCGGATCGGGCGCTGTGCGTCCATGTCTTATTTTTGCATGCATTTCGATATCGAGGACGCCGTAATGTACGAGCGGTTCGCCGCGCTCGGCAGCACGCTTTTTGCCGAGAACGCCGAATTGACCGTCAAGCTGAAGCCTGAAATCGAACGTTTGGCACTTTTATGCAGCGAACAGGCCGAAGAAGAAGCGGACGAATCATTCGCGGTTCGCGCCTCGGTGCTTAAGTTGCTCTTGGAGTTGTCCCAATATGCATTTTCGCTGCCGGGCGAGGTCGGCAAGCCTAGTGCGCCGGACGGGCGCGGGACGGAATCCGCCCGGCGTCTGCGCGAGCGTTATGCTTTGGAAAAGAAGATCCAGGATTTTCTGAGCGGCCCGGAAACGGACGGCTTATGGAGCGAGCGTACGCTGCTGCCGCCGTTCAACTGGGTAGGTTTATTCACGATCATGGTGCCGGACCGAAGCTTTTGGACCAAGCCGGACCGTTTTCTGGCCAAAATATTGCTCGACGACGCCTTGTCCGAACACGGGATTCCGGCGGTGGCGACGGGCGAACAGCGTTTGACCGCCGTATTGTTCATGAACGGTTATAGCGTGCCGCCTTTGGAAGAATACGCTGCCGACTGCCGCAGGCTGCTGGAGCGAAGACTGGGCGAGACGGTGAAGCTGGGAATCGGCGGCGTGGCCGTATCCCCGGGCGAATTGAAGGGATTGTATCGCCAAAGCCTGCGCGGACTCGGCCTGGACGAAGCGTTCGAATCACTCCCCGACTTCGAATTTACCAACCGTACCGTTCGATTGGCGCTGCTGGCGATCGAATCGGAATATGCCGAACCGGGATTGACATTGAAGATGCTCGCTGAGCGGCTGCAAATATCGCCCAATTATTTGAGCGGATTATTCACGGCGGAGACCGGGCATTCGTTCACCTGGCATTTGACGCGGATTCGTATCGATCGAGCTTGCGCATTGCTTAAAGGAACGCCGATCAAGGTTCATCAGGTGGCCCGTCAGGTCGGGTATGCGGATCAGGCTTACTTCAGCCGCTGCTTCAAGTCGGTCATCGGAATCAGCCCGGTCGCGTACCGGAATAAAATGCTTGCCTACGCATTTTGAAGAATACGCTTACAATTCGGCGTAGAATTGTCCAAAAAAACGTAGACGCGTACATTGTTCGTTCGTCCTCGCGGTGACATACTGGAACAAATAGGCAGGCGGGAGGAATGGTCGTGTACAAAGTCATTGTGGCGGACGACGAACCGTTGATGCTGGAAGGTTGGAAAACAATCATCGACTGGAAAAAGTTCGGTTACGAATTGTGCGGAGCGGCTTCGGACGGCGACGAAGCGCTGGAGCTGGTCGAGCGAATCGAGCCGGATTTGCTGCTGACCGATATTCGAATGCCGGGACTAAGCGGGCTTGATCTGATTCGCGTGTTACAGGAGCGACGAGGCTTGCACACGAAAAGCGTGATCGTCAGCGGGTATGCGGAATTCGATTATGCCCGTCAGGCGCTGCGTTTCGGCGTAGACCGCTACGTATTGAAGCCGATCGTGTCCGAAGAAATTCATGAGCTGCTTCAAGAACTGAGAGCGCCGCTGGACTCTGTTGTGGAAACGCGACGCTCAAGTGCCGAACTGCGCAGCGCAGCCGTGCAGTCCTGCATATCGGGATTGCTTCGGGGTGAGCCGACCGCCGTCAAAGAAGCGGAAATGCTGCTCGGTCCCGACAACCGGCCGCTCTGCATGCTGTTGGCTGAACCCGGGCTGGAAAAGCGGCAAGAAAACGGACGGTCTGCACGGGCTGTTCTTGAAGGGGTCGCGGAACATTTACAGGCAAAAGGGGTCAATGCCTGGGCGTTCGAGGACGCGCAGGGCCGAGCCGGACTGCTGGCCGCTTGTTCAACGCCTTCTTTGCTCAGAGCTTCGCTCCGGTCGGAAGGTCACATGTCGGACTTGTACCGGTACAGCGGCGTCGGCGTGCAGGGGTACGAAGCCGTTCCTTTGTTGCATGCTCAGGCGACGGCCGAGAGAGAGAAGCCTTATTTCTTCCGAAACGCCGAAAAAGAAAGCACCTATACGGATATGCTGACAGCCGCTCAACAGATATTGACGCATATCGAATCCGGTCAACCGTCGGCAGCCGAGCAATCGATATCCGAATTATTCAAGCTGTTCGCCCAAAGAGAAGTACCTTCGGGCTGGATCAACTCGTTGATCCGTCACGTTTTGGATAGGCTGTCGCTTATTCGTCCGCCGATTCCCGAAATTTCGTCAGTCTTTGCCCAGTCGCGCATTTCCGCAGAAAAAGAACTGAAGCTTCGATGCAGGATCGAGGCCGAGCGGATCGCGGAGTCGCTGGCGGCAAGCGCGGAGATCTCCGAGCATCCGCTTCGGGCCGCGATCGCGCACGTAAACGAACATTACGGCGACAAACTGCAATTGCGCGAATTGGCCGAGAGACTTGGCATGAATCCGGTCTATTTGGGTCAAGCATTCAAACGGGAAACCGGTTATTGCTTCAATGATTATATTCATCGACTGCGCGCCGAGGAAGCGCAGCGGCTGCTGCGGCGAACCGACATGAAGATTTCCGAAATCGCCGAACGACTGGGTTATCACGATACCGAATATTTCAGCACCAAGTTCAAAGCGGCGACGGACGAACTGCCTTCGGCCTATCGGATCAGGGAGCAGGTGACGGTTTCGTGAAACGCCGCCGGTCTTGGATACCCAGACTCAACGATATACCGCTCAAACGAAAATTTCTGTTGATCTACCTGCTCTGCGTATTGCTGCCGATCATGACGATCAATCTGTTTTTTTACTTCCGGACATCATCCGATATTCAAACGCGCGAGCAGGAGAATCTCGGGCGCTCCCTCGAACGCGCGCGCGGCGAGCTGATCGGCATGATCGACGAAAGCGTCGCGCTCAGCCGTTCGATCGCCGCCGACGACTCGCTGTACCAAGCGTTGGATCGGACTTACGCTTCGCCCTCGGATTATTATGCCGTTTACGACGAATCGTTGAGAGACAAACTGACGCGTTATATGTCGGCGAATATTTTCGAGGTCCGCGTCTATACCGAAAATGAAAGCATTCAAAACGGTTCGAACTACGGAGTGATCGAAAACGGAAAGAAATCGCCCGAGTGGATGGAATCGTTGGGGAAAGACTCTTCGGCGATCGCGGTAGCCGCGTATATGGATAAGGAAACGCACCATCCGCGGCGGAGAATCAGCGTGATCGGAAAGATGGATGTCTATTCGTCTTTTTCGACCTATTCCAAATATTCGCGCGTCGATCTCGATCTGGGCCGGATATCGGCAATCTTGAATCGGGAGCGCAGCAGCGTGAAGCTTCGGCTGGTCGACGATCGGAACAGAGTGGCGGCGGACGGGGGAGGCGGAAGAGACGGGGAAGGCGTGCTGTACGACAACCCTGCGTTCACGCCGGAAGAAGAGGCTTCAGGCTTTGCATTGGAGCAGCCGCTCGGCAATCTCGGTTATGTGCAGGGGTGGAAAGTCGTCGGCATTGCGGATACGCATTATATCGACGGGCTGCGGTCGGAATCGATGCGTTCGATATTGTGGCTGGGCATCATCAGTACCATCGTGCCGTCGCTGCTTATTTTTTTCATCTTCCGTTCGTATCATACCCGGGTCAAGCATCTGTATCGCCATATGGAAAAAGTCGGCGATCAGCGCTTCGATCCGATTGTCATCCCTGAAGGAAAAGACGAAATCGGCGGCTTGATTCGCGCGTTCAACGTGATGGCCGAGCGGATCCGCTCGCTGATCGACGATGTCTACAAGCTGGAAATCCGGCAAAAAAACCTGGAACTTGACCGGGTGCGGACCGAGCTTGCGATGCTGCAAAGCCAGGTGAATCCCCATTTCCTGTTCAATACGCTTAATGCCGTAATGATCGTGTGCGCCAAAAACGGCTATCTCGAAGTCACCGAAATCGTCAAAAATCTGTCCCTGCTTATGCGTCAACTGCTCAGCAGGCCGGATGATCGCGTTCCGTTGGAAGAAGAATTGAAATTTACGCGGATGTATCTGGAGATCGAGAAGTTTCGCTTCGGGGATCGATTCGATTACGTATTCGAAGTCGAGCCTGCAACCTTGCAGCTGCGAATTCCGCGCATGAGCATTCAGCCGCTGGTCGAGAATGCGTGCAAACACGGTTTGCAAGCGCGCAAAGACGAACGAAAAATCGAAATCACCGTTCGCATGACCGGGGAAGGGCTTGAACTTTCCGTGCGGGACAACGGGATCGGGATGAATGAGGTCAGACTTCGCGAAGTCGAAACGTTCATGGATTCGGAGTCGTCGCTCGGAGGCGGCAGCGTAGGGCTGAGGAATGTGCATCGGCGTCTGAAGCTGTTTTACCGTCAGGATGTTCGGCTTCGACTGCGCAGCGAGGAAGGCAGAGGGACGGAGGTCGGATTCACGATTCCTTCTTTTTGGCTGCACGCCGGCGATCCGAATCTGTATGCGTGGGACAAGGAGGCGTAACCGTGTACGAAGTATTGTTGATCGATGATGAGCCGTTGGCGATTGAAGGTCTCCAATTGCTGATCGATTGGGAAAAGTACGGGTTTCGAATCGGAGGTACTTACGAGAACGGGGAAGAGGCCGTTAGGCGCATATGCAGCGACCCGCCGGATTTGGTGGTAACGGATATTCGGATGCCCGGCATGGACGGCTTGCGATTGATCGAAGAGGCGCGAAGCGGCGGCAACCGTTCTACCTTATTCGTTATTGCAAGCGGCTACGGCGATTTCGATTACGCGCTGCGCGCGATGCATCTGGGCGTCTCCCATTATCTGACCAAGCCGTTGATCGAAGAAGAAGCGGAGGAAATGTTGGACAGGCTCAGCCGGGAGTTGCAAGAACGCGCGCTGAAAGCCTGCATGGCGCGTCGGGCGGAAGCGCTTGAGGAGCAGCAAGCACTGGAGGCCGCTTTATTCGGACAAGGCGAACAAAGCCAAAATCAAAAAGCGGTACTGGAGCGGTTGTCGCAAAACTTCTTAAGCTGGTGTTGGGTACAAATTACTGCCGAATCCCGGATCCTGCCAGCGGTGCGCGAAGCCGTTCGGCTGATCGAATCCGAAGCATATGCGGCATTTTTTTCGAAATGGATCGAAAGCAGCGGCTGCGGAGTCGTGATCGGCTCCGCGGAAAGCAGCAATGCCGCCGCCGAGATCCGCCGATTGATCGAGCAGCTGCTTGGTCATCTGCCGACGGAATCCCAAGAGCATGTTCGTTTGGCGGTCGGCCGGATCGTCATGAAGCCCGAACAACTGCATGCATCGTTGGAAAGCGCCGAGAAGACCGCCCGATGTTCTTTTTACGACGGATCGCGGCTCGGCTTTTATGAACAAACCATAGGCATGCAGCTTTCATTTGAAGCGCCGCCGCCCGGTCTGGCCGAACGGATTGCCGGATCGACGGAAAATGCAAGCGAAGACGAGGTTCGCGAGAGGCTGGATTCGGTTTTTGCGAATTTCAAGCAGCAGCGGCTGGACCCGAAACTGGTGCTGGTGTTTGCGGAACAGGTTGTGCTGGCCTGCGCTTCGGTTCTGAAAGAGCTGGGCGGCGATCCCGAATCGTTGATCCGCAGCTCGCCTTTTTGCGGGAATGCGCCGCTGCTGCCTACGATAGATCAATCGCAGCGGCATTTGGAACGCTTTTGCCTGAGCTGCCGGAAAGAAGTGATGCTGATCCGCGAGTGCAAAGGAGGCGGCGTACAAGGGCAGGTGGCCCATTTTCTTCGCGGCAACTATACGGACACGTTCACCATACAGGAGTTGGCCGAGCGCTTTTACGTCCATCCGGCTTATTTGGGGCAATCTTTTACTCGCAAATACGGCGTAGGGATTTCCGAATTCGTGCACCGGTTGCGCATCGATGAAGCTTGCCGGCTCCTTAAAAGCAGCGAGCTCACCTCCTATGCGATTGCAGAGCGGCTAGGATACAAGGACTATCGACATTTTCTCAAGCAGTTTGAAAAAAGGACCGGAGTCAAGCCGACCGCTTACCGGACGCCGGATTGAGCACGTTGATTCTCTTTCATCCATGCGTCTAACCAACGCCCCCTTCCTAACGGACAAAGGGGGCGTTTTAAATGTAAAGCTCATGATGAGATCCTTAAATCATGGGGGGAAGAAGCTTGAATCCAGCCATTTTGTAAGCGTATACATTCGATCATAATAAAGGAGCAAAGATGATCACATTTCCAAGGAGGTCAACCGATGGGGGTTTATCAAACGAAAAAGCTATGGGGCGCGGCATCGCTCGTGCTGGCTGCGGCGTTGGCATTGAGCGCATGCGGAGGCGGCGATGCGACTACGGCGGAAGACGGCACGGAAACCTTGACGATTTCCGCGTTCATCAGCACGCCGAATCAGGCACCGACGGAAGACAACCGGATTTACAAAAAGATTCAAGACGAGCTCGGCGTCAAATTGAACATGGAGTTTCTGGTCGGCGACTTGCAGCAGAAGCTCGGCGTCATGATCGCGGGCGGCGAGTATCCCGATCTGATCACGGCCGACACGAAGCTGGTTGCGGCAGGAGCGGTCATTCCGCTTGAAGACCTGATCGAAGAACACGCGCCGAATTTGAAAAAGCACTACGAGAAATATTGGAACCGCATGAAGGATTCCAGCGACGGCCACATCTACTGGCTGCCGAACTACGGCGCTTATTCCGGCGAGTTCAGCAGCAACGCGTACAACGGACCGGCATTCTGGGTTCAAAAAGCGGTATTGGAAGACGCGGGATATCCGACGCCGAAAACGCTGGACGATTTCACCAAGCTGATTCGCGATTATGCTGCGAAAAATCCGACGATCGACGGACAGCCGACCATCGGCTTCAGCACGCTCGCTTCCGACTGGCGGACCTTCCCGCTGCTTAACCCGCCGGAGCATCTGACGGGACATCCGAACGACGGCGGCGTGGTGGTCGACGACGGCGTAGCGACCGTGTTCGCCGATAAAGACATGTCCAAGCAATACTACAAAGAGCTGAACGGTTTGTTCAACGAAGGCTTGTTCGACAAGGAAGCTTTCGTTCAGAATTATGACCAATACTTAGCCAAGCTGTCTTCGGGACGCGTACTCGGCATGTTCGACCAAAAGTGGAACTTCCAGCCGGCCGAAGACACGCTGATTTCGCAAGGGAAAATCGACCGCACGTACGTCGGTTTCCCGCTCGTGTTCGATACGGCGACCCAAGACCATTACCTGGATCGCCCGGTTATCAACCTAAACAACGGCTTCGGCATCAGCAAAAACGCTAAAGATCCCGTGAAGATCATCAAGTTCCTCGACTCGCTGATGGACGAAAAATACCAAAAGCTGCTGGGTTGGGGCGAAGAAGGCACCGACTATATGGTCGACGAACAAGGCCGTTTCTACCGTACGCCTGAACAGCGCAAAGAGCAGGAAGATCCGAGCTGGAAACTGGCGAACCGCGCGGACGGTTTCTACGGCGCCGCCCCGAAAATGCAAGGTACGTTTACGGACGGCAACGCCACGGGGCCCGGCGACCAACCGGAAGAATTCTATGCCAGCTTGAAAGACGAAGATAAGAAGCTGCTCGACGCTTACGGCTTCAAGACTTGGAGCGACTTTTTCTCGCCCGCGCCGGAAAACGAAGTCTATTACCCGGCTTGGCAGATCGACTTGGTCGAAGGTTCCGACGCTTCGGTCGCCAACAAGCAGATGACCGATACTTCGCTGAAGTTCCTGCCGCAAGCGGTCATGGCTGCGGACGGCAAGTTCGATTCCGTCTGGAACGATTATGTCCAAGCTTTCGGCAAGATCAACGTCAAAGCTTACGAAGACCGCATCAACGAGCAAATTCAGTGGAGAATCGAGAATTGGGCCGCGGAGTGACCGCCTTTCTCGCTTCGACGTCGGACATCGCCTGAGATCCGACGAGACCGTCTATTGATAAAAGCGGCGTCGAAAGCCGGGGGAACGGTTGCCGTTTCCCCCGTTCTTCGCGCCCATCCAGGCTGTAGAGCCGGTTAGGGGGAGAGCACTGTGGCCAAAGCCATCTCGCGTAAATCCGCATCGGCGGATCTGCCTAAATCTTCGTTAATGAAAAAACTTCGGAATCAAAAGCAATTGCTGTTCATGTCGCTGCCGATCGTGATTTACATTCTGATTTTCTCGTACTACCCGATCTGGGGGTGGACGATGGCCTTCCAGGACTACAGTCCGGCCAAAGCGCTTTCGGAGCAGAACTGGGTCGGCTTCAAGCATTTTGCGTTCCTGTTTACCGACGAAGCGTTCCTGCGCGTGCTGCGCAACACGATCGCCATGAGTTTGATCAATATGATCCTCGGCTTCGTGACCGCCATCTTGTTTGCGCTGCTGCTCAACGAGATCAAAGGCCGCTTTTTCAAACGCACCATTCAAACCGTTTCTTATCTGCCGCATTTCCTGTCCTGGATCATCGTGACGGGCATCGTGGCCAGTTCGTTGTCGGTAGACGGAGGCATTATCAATATCCTTCTGCTCAATCTCGGCATCATCAGCGAACCGATCATGTGGCTCAGCATCCCGGAATACTTCTGGGGCATCGTCGGCGCTTCCCACGTCTGGAAAGAGCTGGGCTGGAACGCGATTATCTATCTGGCCGCGATCACGTCGATCGACCCTTCGCAGTACGAAGCGGCAGAGATCGACGGGGCGAACCGGTATCAGAAAATGCTGTACATCACGCTGCCGGGCATCAAATCGATCGTCGTGATCCTGCTGATCATGAATATGGGTTGGGTACTGGAAGCCGGCTTCGAGGTCCAATACTTGCTGGGTAACGGCGTCGTCGTAGACTGGTCGCAGACGATCGACATTTTCGTCTTGAAATACGGCCTGCAAATCGGCAACTACTCGCTAGCCACTGCCGCCGGCATTTTCAAAACGATCGTCAGCATCACGTTGATTTTTGCCGCCAATTCCATTGCCAAGCGGCTCGGCGAAGATCGTTTGATTTAGGGAGGAAGGGGAGAAGTTCATGAACACGAAAAGAATACGGCTGGAGCCGGTTATTTTTCATACGCTGAACGGTCTGCTGATGATCGCGATCGCTGTTATTACGCTGTATCCATTTTTGAATACTTTCGCGGTATCGCTGAACGCGGGCAACGACACGATCCGGGGCGGCATTTATCTGTGGCCCCGGATCTGGACCGATCAGAATTACAAAGCCGTATTCGCGAACGGGCATATCCTGAACGCGTTCTGGATATCCGTGGCGCGGACGGTGATCGCGACGGTGCTGAGCCTGTTCCTGACTTCGATGCTCGCGTACACGCTCAGCCGCAAAGATTACGTGTTGCGCAAGCCGATCACCATTCTGGTCGTGCTGACGATGTACTTCAGCGCAGGCCTGATTCCGACGTATTTCCTGATGAAGGATCTGCACCTGCTGAACAATTTCCTCGTGTATATCATACCGGGGCTGGTCAGCGCGTTTAACATGATCGTCATCCGAACGTATATCCAGACGCTGCCGGAAGGCCTGATCGAATCCGCCAAGATCGACGGGGCCGGCGACTTCCGAACGTTCATCTCGATCATCCTGCCGCTTTGCCAGCCCGTGCTGGCCACGGTCGCGTTGTTCGTCGCCGTCGGGCAATGGAACTCCTGGTTCGATACGTTCCTGTACGCTTCGTCGAAGCAGGAACTGAGCACGCTGCAATTCGAATTGATGAAGCTGCTGTCGTCTTCGATGAACTTGAACAGCAGCGTGGCGGGGTCCAGCGGAGCCGATCCTGCGGCCGCCGCGCAAAACATGGTCACGCCGGTCTCGATTCGGGCCGCGATCACCATCGTCGCTTCGCTGCCGATCCTGATGGTGTATCCGTTTTTGCAAAAGTACTTCGTGCACGGCTTGCAGCTGGGCAGCGTGAAAGAATAAGTCGAAAAAAAAGGAGAATGCCGGATGGACACCAAAACGCCGTCCCTATGCGGGGCGTATCAGGGTATATTTAATATAGGCGCCGCGGTCGGCACGCGTTCGATCCGTCGGGAACGCGAATTTATCGCCGCCCATTATAATAGCGTTACCGCCGAGAACCGGATGAAGTTCGAAGAGATTCATCCCGAAGAGCAGAGGTACGACTTCGATGCGACCGACGAAATCATAAAGTTTGCGGAGCAAAACGGCATGGCGGTTCGGGGGCATACGCTCGTCTGGCATAATCAAACGCCCGATTGGGTGTTCGAAGACGCAGCCGGAGCGCCCGCTTCGAGAGCACTCGTGCTTGAACGCCTGGAAAGCCATGCCTACGCGGTGATGGGACGTTATCGCGGCAAGATTCATGCCTGGGACGTCGTGAACGAAGCGATCGAAGACAAGAAAGAATCGGTTCTGCGCGAAACGAAATGGCTGAGCACCGTCGGCGAGGACTATTTGGAGCAAGCGTTCCGGATCGCGCACAAGGCCGATCCGTCGGCCTCGCTTTTTTACAACGACTATAACGAGACCGATCCGGTCAAGCGGGACAAAATTTACCGGCTCGTGCGTTCGCTGCTGGACGCGGGGGCACCGGTTCACGGCATCGGCATGCAAGGCCATTGGAATCTGCATGGTCCGTCGCTCGGCGAGATTCGCGAAGCGATCGAGCTGTATGCCTCGCTCGGCGTGCGGCTGCATATTACGGAATTGGATATTTCGGCTTTTGCGTTCGAGGATCGGCGAAGCGATCTGCTGACGCCGACGGAGGAGATGGAGCGTTTGCTCACGCAGCGTTACGACGAGGTTTTTCGTGTATTCCGCGAGTACCGGTCGGTCATCGATTCCGTGACTTTCTGGGGAGCTGCCGATACGCATACCTGGCTGGACGGCTTCCCGGTACGCGGACGCCTCAATTGGCCGCTTCCGTTCGACCGGGAATTGAAGCCCAAGTCTGCTTTTTGGCGCATCGTCGAACATTCCGCCAGCAGCAAAAAATAAAGGGGCCGACTATCGAGTTCGATGCGTTTGTCGGTCCGACGCGATATTCGCGGCGCCGTTTTCGTAAAGAACACGTTCCAAATTCGTCCGGCAAAGGAGAGAAAGCATGCAAACCAAGTTCAACGAGCCTATCGTCACTCATATCTACACGGCGGACCCTTCCGCGCACGTATTCGACGGCAAGCTGTACATTTATCCTTCGCACGATCTGGATCATGACGGTCCGAGCAACGATAACGGCGACCAGTACCGGATGGAAGATTATCGCGTGCTGTCGATGGACGGTATCGGATCGGAAGCGATCGACCATGGCGAAGCGCTTCATGTGCGCGACGTGCCTTGGGCTTCCTCGCAGATGTGGGCGCCCGACGCCGCGTTCAAAAACGGGAAGTATTATTTGTTTTTCCCGGCCCGCGACCGTGAAAACGTGTTTCGGATCGGCGTCGCGACGTCTTCGTCGCCGTCCGGTCCGTTCCGGGCGGAGCCGAACTATATTCCGGGCAGCTTCAGCATCGATCCCGCCGTGTTGGTCGATGATGACGGGGAGGCTTATCTGTATTTTGGAGGATTATGGGGAGGCCAGTTGGAAAAATGGCAAAGCGGAACCTTCGAGGCTCATCGAACGGAAGGGCCGGAGACCGACCAACCGGCAATCGGACCGTACACGGCCAAGCTGAGCGAAGACATGCTGTCTTTTGCGGAACATCCGCATCAGATTGCCGTCATTGACGAAAACGGCAATCCGATTACCGCAGGCGACGAAGAACGACGCTATTTCGAAGGCCCTTGGGTCCATAAATATAACGGTCTCTACTATTTATCGTATTCCACCGGCAACACTCACCAAATCGTCTATGCCGTAAGCGAAGGCCCTCAAGGCCCTTTCGTATACAAAGGCGTCATCCTGACTCCCGTAATCGGATGGACCACCCATCATTCCATCGTCGAGTTCGACGGCAAATGGTACCTGTTCTACCACGACAGCTCTTTGTCCGAAGGCGTCAACCACAAGCGCTGCGTCAAATACGCCGAACTGCACCATAATGAAGACGGCACCATCCGAACGATTGACCCTTACCCTCATCAATCCGCTATCAAAGCGGAAGCCTAGCCTGCCGGAGAATCATTGTACAACAATCCTTCTTTATTCGTATTTATATCTTTTTATATAACACTCCCCACAAAAACGCCTGGTTATCCGGACGTTCCCGCAGCCTTTTGATTTGATTTTACGAATAGGACTTCCCGAAGCACCGGAACGCCCGAATCCCCCGGGCGTTTTTCCGCATGCTCCCCCGTCACAAACAATTTAGCCGCTCTTTAAACGCAATCCGGAATATTTTACATTCGTTTTACAAAACAAGTGTTTTCCGTTGATTTTCGAATCCTACAATGGGTACTGTAAAGCGGCGCGGACAACTCGGACAGAGAGAAGACGCCCGCAATCGTATGAATCCACTAGGAGGGTCAAACCAGACATGAAATCGAAAAAAACGTTATTCGGCACTTTAACACTTTCCGCAATGCTCGCGCTTACCGCTTGCGGCGGCAACTCCGGCAGCACGGCAGCAACTACGGAGCCGGCAGCAGCGGGAACAACTACGACTCCGGCAGCTACCGAGCAACCGGCTGAAGCAAGCGTATCGGGAGAAATCCTGGCAGTTGGATCGACAGCACTGCAACCGTTGGTCGATCAAGTGGGACAAGAATTCATGACGAATAACCCGGACGTTGTCGTTCAAGTCCAAGGCGGCGGCAGCGGTACTGGTCTGACTCAAGTATCCGAAGGCGCGGCGAACATCGGCAACTCCGACGTATTCGCGGAAGAGAAGCTGGACGCCGACAAAGCAGCCGAACTGGTTGACCATCAAGTAGCGGTTGTCGCAATGGCAACTGTCGTTAACAAAGACGCAGGCGTAACGAACCTGACCAAGCAGCAATTGCTGGATGTATTTAAAGGTACCGTAACGAACTGGAGCGAAGTCGGCGGCGCGGATCAAAAGATCACGATCGTTAACCGTCCGAGCAGCTCGGGCACGCGCGCTACTTTCGAAAAATATGCACTGGGCGAAAAAGTAGAAAACGTACCGGGCGCAATCGAGCAGGATTCCTCGGGTACGGTTAAACAAATCGTTGCAGATACAAAAGGCGCTGTAGGATACCTGGCGTTCTCGTACCTGGACGATACGGTTACGGCTCTGTCTTACGACGGCGTAGAGCCTAAGGAAGAAAACGTACAAAGCGGCGACTACCCGATCTGGGCTTACGAGCACATGTACACCAAGGGCGATCCTGACGGCGCGACGAAAGCATTCCTGGACTACTTCATGACGGAAGAAGTGCAAAATGCCGACGTGACTGAACTGGGTTACATTCCGGTATCGAGCATGGAAGTTAAGCGCGATGCGGAAGGTAAAGTGATTCAGTAACCGATTCGACGCACCGGCAAAAAAGAGGCGGTATCTCCGCCTCTATTTGCGCGTTCACCAAGGAATGGAGAGGGTATCCACTTATGGAAAATAATAAGGCTGCCGCCGACAACAAACCCCGCGGCTTCGCAAGGCATCGCCGCGAGGACATGATCGGCAAAATCTATACTTACCTTTGCGTATTAATGCTGATCGTCGTCATCGTGGCGATCGTGTACTTCGTAGCTTCGAAAGGATTGGCGACGTTCTTCAAAGACGGAGTCAGCCCGATCGAATTCCTGTTCGGCACAAACTGGAGTCCGGACGGCGATAACCCGTCCTTCGGCGCATTGCCGTTCATCGGCGGCTCGTTCGTCGTCTCGATGTTGGCTGCTCTGATCGCGGGACCGCTCAGCATCTGTGCGGCATTGTTCATGACCGAGATCGTTCCGGGCAAAGGCAAACGGATCCTTCAACCGGTTATCGAGCTGTTGTCGGGCATTCCTTCCGTCGTATACGGCTTTATCGGTCTGACCGTGCTGGTTCCGTTCATCTCGACCTTGACCGGCGGGGACTCGCTGGGTTACGGTGTGGCTGCGGGGGCACTCGTGTTGTCCGTCATGATCCTGCCAACCATCACGAGTATCGCAGCAGATGCATTGGCTTCGCTTCCGCGCGGCATGCGCGAAGCGTCGTATGCACTGGGCGCGACGCGCTGGCAGACCATCTACCGCGTCGTGCTGCCGACTTTGGCGCCTTCGCTGTGGACAGGCGTCATCCTCGGTATCGCGCGGGCCTTCGGCGAAGCGCTCGCCGTGCAGATGGTTATCGGCAACGCGCCGTTCCTGCCGACGTCGCTGTTGACATCGGCTTCCACGCTGACCAGCGTCATCACGTTGAACATGACGAATACTTCGACCGGATCGGTTCAGAATAACGTCCTTTGGAGCATGGCTTTGATGCTGCTCTTCATGACCTTCGTGTTCATCATCATCGTACGGTTGCTCCAAAGGAGGAATAAGCTGTGAAAGCAAAAACTGCCGATAAAATCGCCACGGGCGTCATCATATTCTTTGCTGTACTGATCGTCGCCATTCTGGGCGGCCTGCTGGGCTTTATCCTGATCCGAGGCATTTCGCATATCGACTGGCACTTCCTAACTTCGCCTTCGCAAAACTTTAAGGCGGGCGGCGGTATCGGTCCCCAGCTGTTCAACTCGCTCTTCCTGCTGGTGCTGACCATGATCATTACCGTACCGCTCGGCTTGGGCGGCGGTATCTACATGGCGGAATACGCGAAGGAAAACAAACTGACGGGCTTTATCCGCCTGGTCGTCGAAGTATTGTCGTCCTTCCCGTCGATCGTCGTCGGTTTGTTCGGTCTGTTGCTGTTCGTCAACACGTTCGGATTCGGCTACTCGCTGCTGTCCGGCGCGATCGCGCTCGCGATCTTCAACCTGCCGCTGATGGTACGGATCACGGAGCAAGCATTCCGCGCCGTTCCTCGCGAGCAGAAGGAAGCCGGACTTGCGCTCGGTTTGTCCAAATGGAAAATCATTACGTCGATCTTGCTCCCGGTTGCATTGCCGAGCTTGATCACCGGTACGATTCTGGCCGCCGGCCGCGTCTTCGGCGAAGCGGCAGCGCTGCTGTTCACGTCCGGCATGACGACGCCGCCGCTGGACTTCACCGACTGGAATCCGTTCCATGCGCGTTCCCCGATCAACCCGATGCGTTCGGCCGAAACGCTTGCCGTGCACATCTGGAAGGTCAACAGCGAAGGACGCATCCCGGATGCGAAGGATGTATCCGCAGGCGCTTCGGCCGTGCTCGTCATCATGGTGCTGATCTTCAACCTGGTGGCGCGTTGGTTCGGACGCGTCGTGTATCGCAAAATTACCGCTTCCAAACAAGTGAACTAGGAGGGCTTCCGTTATGCAGACCAGTACGCAACCTCGCTTCGGTACGGAAGAACTGAGCGTGTTCTACGGAACCAACGAAGCTGTCAAAAAAATAAACATGGAATTCCCCGAGAAGAGCGTAACCGCCCTGATCGGACCGTCGGGCTGCGGGAAATCAACATTCCTGCGTTCCCTGAACCGGATGAACGACGAGATCGCGTCCGCGAAAGTGGTCGGCAAGATCTGGATGGACGGACAGGATCTGAACGATAAAGAAACGGATGCGGTCACGCTTCGCCAAAAGATCGGCATGGTTTGGCAGCGTCCGAACCCGTTCTACAAGTCGATCTATGAAAACATCGCTTTCGGCCCGAGATACCATGGCACGAAAAGCAAAAAGCAGCTGGACGAGATCGTCGAGCAGAGCCTGCGCCGCGCAGCTCTGTGGGACGAAGTCAAAGACCGTTTGAAAGAATCGGCTTTGGCTCTCTCCGGCGGCCAACAGCAGCGTCTGTGCATCGCGCGCGCGCTGTCCGTCAGTCCTCAGATCCTGTTGCTCGACGAGCCGGCATCCGCGCTTGACCCGGTATCGACCGGCAAGGTGGAAGAGTTGATCATCGAGTTGAAAAAAGAACTTCGCATTGTGATCGTGACGCACAACATGCAGCAGGCCGCGCGCGTGTCCGATTCGACCGCATACTTCTATCTGGGCAACCTGATCGAGCACGACGAGACGACGAAGCTGTTCTCGAATCCCTCCAACCAAATGACTCAGGAATACATCATGGGTCGCTTCGGTTAAAAAGGCATGCGATCCGAAAGAGACTTCTTGAGTCCGTCTTTCGGCCGCAGGCTTGAAATCATTCATACGATTTGAATTTGGACCGTTCTCTTCGAAGCGAAGAAGAACGGTCTTTTTTATTTTATCCCAATAGTTCTTTTTTGATTTTTAACCGGTTAACGATTTTCGTTGAACTCCATCCCGCGATCAAGTACGATAAACCAATGAGAAACATTCCCGATACGGAAAGGATGAACCCCATGTCCGAAGCTTCCAAACCGCAGCAAAGCGCAAATGATCCTTATTCCGATCAAATATCCGTTCGATCGAACACGGTCGTTTTCGATCCGTCTTTGATACAGCCCCAGTTCTATATGAGCGCCGAACCGAAGCCGGGTGCCGCGGCTTCGGCGACGCTGGCCGAGTTATCCACGCCGGAAGGAGCCGAACCTTTCCTTCGCGCGTTTGCCGACGTTTTGCAAGCGCCCGATCTTCAGGCGGCCGTGACCTATTTTTGCAGTTGGTTCAGCGGAACGGTGAATGCTTCCTTGTATTTCCCGGCGGTCGCAGGCTTGCGTCCGGACTTTTCGGCCGGGAACTTGAGCGCGCAGCTGTTCGCTTTGGATAACGGAGGCCATTCGCTCTATATCGTGATCGATAGCCGATCAGCCGAGCGGGCGCCTGAAGACGCGAGTGCCCGCGATAATTGGACGGAAGAAGGCTTACGGTCTTTTTATGAAAAAACCTGCCGACCGTTATTCGAAAATTTCGCGGCCGTGTCCGGTCTTGCCGTCGGCATGGTCTGGGCGCAGCTTCCCGGACGATTGAATTACTTTGCGGAAACGTGGCGCACCCACCCGGAGATCGGCCCGATGCTCGCCCCGCCCCGCGAACGGCTGGAACGCGCTTATGAGCAAACCAAGCAGTTGAATCCCGAAATTTTCGGGCGCAAAAAGAATCCGTTCGATCTGCGCTTCCGCTATATCGAGCATCCGACCGATCCGTCCCAACAGATTCAAATGCGTCCAAGCTGCTGCTTATATCATGTGCTGCCCGAATCGGAATACTGCTATACCTGTCCGAAACTGACTGAAAAAGACCGGGCCGAACGCAGGGAGAAGTTGAAAGCGCAATGACAACCGAGATCGGTTTGAGCCGATACGCGTTTCTAACGGAGGCGCTTACGATTGTCGTCGTGTCCGATACCCATATGCCGCGCATGGCCAAAGCTTTGCCGCCCGCGCTTGTCGCCGAATTGCCCAACGCCGATCTGATTCTTCACGCCGGCGATTGGACCCGAACGGAGGTTTATGACCTTCTTGCCGCTTACGCGCCCGTCGAGGGCGTAGCCGGGAATAACGACGGTCCCGAGATCTCGGACCGTTGGGGTTACCATCGCATCGTCGAGATCGGCGACCGTCGGATCGGTTTGACCCACGGCCATTTGGGACGCGGCAGCACCGCCGACAAGGCCAGAGCCGTTTTCGAAAATGAACAAGCGGACCTGATCGTGTTCGGACATTCGCATATTCCTTTCTTTTCCCGAGAAGAGGGCACGGGCAGCGGCTCGTCCGTTGCGCTGTTCAACCCCGGTTCCCCGACCGATAAACGCCGCCAAGCGCAGTTTTCTTTCGGAATCTTGACCCTGCAGGACGGCCGGATCGACTGCGAGCATCGGTATTACGACTCGGAAATTTGAGTTGTCGCAGGCGCCGAGAGCCGGTTTCGACCTGCGCTTCGTTGTCCTTTCAGGACAAAGGCGCTTCGGTTCGAAACCGGCTCTCGGCTGGGTAGGAGGAAGAAGGGAATTAATACATCAAACATTTAAAGCTTGGACAGGCAATAAGCAATCGAAGCCACTGCATTTGGATCATCTATAGAGCCTAATCCCTAATTTTAAAAAACACTTACCAGCTTACGAATCCATGCTCGTAAGCTATTTATCTTTTACGCAAATTTCAAAACGCCATCTCAAGTTAAAGAAATTTCTGCTCTTTTTTCCTTCCCCTTTTCCGAGCGTGCCAAGCGGAGGGAGAAATTCAGTGAAAGGCGCCTTTGAACCCGGGATTTGCCGTTTGAATGTATATTCAAATGGCAAATCCCGGGTGAGACAGCGCCTTGAAGGAATTTCTCCCGCAGCGCCCACCACGCTCCCTCTCCTTTGACCATATAAACAGAGTGTCTTATAATGGGACTTTAACCCAAAACACTTTAATCAAAGAAGGTAGTCCATTCATGAAACCATTTTCGTTCCAATCCAAACCGTCGCGCAAACCGGATCGTTTGTTTCTCGCGTCGGTTAGCATTTTGTTCGCGAAGCTGTTGATGCTGCGCGGATTTTTCTACGGCGATTTCGAGTTCAGCGGCGTATTCATCGATTTGTTCACCGCTCTCGGCGTCACTTGTTTGTTCGAACTGATTCTCCCGCGTCGTCTTCGGGTCGGCGTGGCATGGGGAGTCAATGTGATATTGTCCGCCGTTTTCTTTTCCGCGGCGGTCTACCATTCGTACTTCGGCTCCGTGCCGACGTACGTCGTGCTCGGTTCTCTCGGTCAGGTGCCGGAGGTGGGGAATATGGTCGGAGGCTTGATCAAGCCTGCTTATTTTATTTTCTTTGCCGATCTGCTGGCCGTGGCGCTGCCGTTATGGGTGCAAAAGGTACACCGGGCGAAATCGCGCAAGGCATTGTCATTCGGCGGTTCGCCGAAAAGCGCGCGTGCTTCCTGGGGAGGTACAGCGGGCCGCATGAGCCGGATCGTCGTGTCCGCGGTTCTTGTCGTCTGCTTGCTGCTGTCCGGCGTATGGATCAACCGGGGTTCCGCGATCAGCAACGAAATCGTTCGCGCGGAAAATATCGGTTTTATCAACTATCAAGTCAGCACGGCGATCGAGAAGCGTAAAGAACGCGATTTTCTCGCTTCGACTTCCCCGGAAGAGGTCGCGCGGCAGGTAAAGGAGCTTCAACAATCTTTCCCGTATACGGATGAGCAGAAGAACGATTCCACAGGCGCGTCTGCTGAAAATTCTCCCGCATACTTCGGAGCGGCCGAAGGCATGAACGTGGTCGTCGTTCAGATGGAGTCGTTCCAGAACTTCCCAATCCGCTACAAGCTGGACGGAGAGGAAGTAACGCCGAATCTGAACGCGTTGATGGACGAAAGCTTTTATTTTCCGCATATTTATCAGCAGATCGGGCAAGGTAATACGTCGGACGCCGAATTCATATCGAATACCTCGATCTATCCGACGGCGCAGATTGCGATGTCTACCGGCTACGGGGATCGCGTGATTCCGAGTTCTCCGAGAATGCTCGGCGACAAAGGCTACAAGACGGCGACGTTCCAGGTCAATAACGCTTCGTTCTGGGATCGCAATCAGCTTTATCCGGCGCTCGGGTTCCAGAACTTTTACGACAAACCGAATTACGACAACGATAAATTCAACAATTTCGGGGCTTCGGACGAAGAGATGTACCGCGTAGGCTTGGAAAAAATCGACGAGATGGCCGCAGACGGTTCGCCGTTTTATGCACAGTTCGTCACGACGGCCAGCCATGCTCCGTTCGACGTGCCTGAGGAGTTTCCGCAACTTGCCATTCCCGAGCGGTTGCAAAACACGCAGCTCGGCAAGTATTTGAATGCTCAACACTATACGGATTACGCGTTGGGCAAGCTGATCGACGGTTTGAAAGAAAAAGGATTGTGGGACCATACGGTGCTGCTCGTTTACGGAGATCATGGCGGACTGTCCACGGCGGAAAACGACCCTGCGTGGGTATCGTCGATGCTCGGCATTTCCTATGACGCCAACGCGAGCCGATTCAACATTCCGTTGGCGATCCGCGTTCCGGGCGTGGAAAAAGGCGAGACGGTCGAGCTGGCAGGCGGTCAAATGGACTTCGTGCCGACCTTGATGAACCTGCTCGGCATATCGTTGGAGCAAGAATCGTATACCGCATTCGGTCGCGACCTGCTCAATACCGACCGCAACGTAATCGGCATTCGCTATTATCTGCCAACCGGATCGTTCGTCGGAGACGGCGTTTTGTTTATCCCGGGAGAAGGCTTTGACGACGGAACCGCCATTTCGCTGGATACGCATGAAAAAATAAACGACATCGAACCTTATCGCGCAGACTACGAATATATTTTGCAGCTGATGAAGCTATCCGATGATTATGTAAAAGTGCTGCCCAAACGCGGATTATAAGGAGACTTACATGACTCAATCATCGACGCAACCGATTCGCTGCCGCTGGGTCAATGAAGACCCCTTGTATATTCGTTATCATGACGAGGAATGGGGCGTACCCGTTCATGACGACCGAAAGTGGTTCGAATTATTGACGCTTGAAGGCGCCCAGGCCGGACTCAGTTGGTATACGGTATTGAAAAAGCGGGATCGGTACCGCGAAGTCATGGACGGCTTCGATCCCGCGCTTGTCGCCGAATACGATGCCGAAAAGATCGAAAATCTGATGCAGGACGCAGGGATTATTCGGAATCGGATGAAGCTGGAATCAACGGTCAAAAACGCGAAAGCTTTTCTGCGCGTGCAACAGGAATTTGGAAGCTTCGACGCGTATATCTGGACGTTTGTGTCGGGCAAGCCCGTTATCGGGCATCGCGTCCGTCACGAAGATGTCCCGGCCAAGACCGAAATTTCGGATCGTCTGAGCAAAGATTTGAAAAAGCGCGGCTTCGGCTTTATCGGCAGTACGATCTGCTACGCTTTGATGCAAGCTTCCGGAATGGTCGATGACCATCTTGAGAATTGCTTCCGTAGTCGCTGCGAGCCTTCCGCCAATCGGTTGTTTACGGAAAATTGAGACAACAGAGAGACGAGTCGCCGTGCCCCCGGACAGGGTAATCAAGAGAGAAGGCGGCATGAGCCGCGCGATAGCGAAAGGGGCATACGGCCAATGAAAATCATGATTACCCAACAAGAAGCGATGCAGCGGAAAATTTGGAGCAAGATTATCGATATGTTCGGCCTGGAGCCGGACAAGGAATACTGGGAGACCGAACAATTTATTTTGACCGAAGAACAGGCGCGGGAAGTCGGGTTGATCCGTTAAAGCATGAAATCGAAAACGAACGCGCAAAAAAAGCGGTCAGGATTCGCCGATGCGATCCTGACCGCTTTTTTTGGCTGGAAAATTCAATTCGCAAGTTCAGACTACATGGTGCTGCATATCCGGGAACCATATGTTCGGAAGATCGTCTACGCTCATAGGGCGACAGATTAAGTATCCTTGAATCCCCGGGCAGCCCATATTCATCAGTTGAATTAACTGCTCTCCATCCTCCACCCCTTCGGCAACCACGTCCAGATTCATCGCGCGAGCCATCGCAAGCAGAGCAGAGATGACGGCGGGGTTCATTTGGACAATAAACGAACGGTCCAGCTTGAATTTATCGATCGGAATTTGCGCCAAAATGCCGAGCGACGAATATCCGGTTCCGAAATCGTCGAGCGAAATCGTATAGCCCTGCGCGCGCAGTTGATCCAGAATTGCGCAGATTTCTTCGAGATTGCGCATGACCAGCGATTCCGTCACTTCCAAGTCGAAGCGTTCGGGGGAGACCCCTTCTTCGGCCACGATGGCGTTCAGGCGTTCGACAAAATGCTCTTCCTCAAACTGCACGCGCGAAATATTGACGGCGACGCGTACGTTCGGACCGAACTTTTCGCTGATCTTGGGCAGGTCTTTGCAGGCTTGACGAATCACCCATTCACCAATCGGCACGATTAAGCCGGTTTCCTCTGCTACCGGTATAAAGTCAGCCGGGGAAACAAGACGCTTATGTCCGAGGTTCCAGCGAAGCAAAGCTTCGACTTCCACAACTTGATTGCGCGCAGCATCGAATATCGGTTGATAATGCAGCATCAATTCATCGCGTTCGATACATTGGTTCAGCGCGATTTCATAGTCGAATTTGACGACCTGATCATAGCGCAAAGCTTCATTGTATTCATGATACCGATTCCGGCCCTTGCTTTTTGCATAGTATAGGGCGATATCCGCTTGACGCAGCAGCGTGGACAGTTCGGTCCGTTCCGGCGAGGTAGAGATTCCGACGCTTGCGCTGACCCGAATCAGTCGATCTCCGAGCAGGAAAGGCTTATCGAGCACTTCCAGAATTCGCTTGGCTTGTTCTTCCGGTTTTGCAATCGGCGTCTCGCAGACAATGATAAATTCATCCGCTCCTTGGCGCGCAATGACGTAAGGAGGTCCGAAAGATTGGCGGAACCGCCCAGCTACCTCGATCAACAGCGTATCGCCGGTCTCGTGACCCAGCGCATCGTTGATGTTTTTGAAATTATCGAGATCGATCAGGAACAAGCCGAATGATTTATGCAAAAATTCATATAAAAAGCGTCGATTGAACAATTGCGTCAATTCGTCATGATAAGCATAGTGATGCAAATGTTGTCCGCGCTCCGAGCTTGTAATCATATCCCGCGTCACGCATGCAACCGCAGTAACCTCCCCGCGTTCGCCGAAGATCGGGGACAGGATGCTTTCTCCGCTCAGTGCGCCTGTCGGCAGCAAAGTTCCGTCGGCGAAACGAATACTTACCCGCTCGTCGATTACTTTCATGTATTTATGATGAAGGTATTTGCCCATCTCCGGCTCATGCGCGTACACTTCGGCAAAAGTCCGTCCCATATGTTCCGATCCGATCTGACTAAGCACGGCTGCTGCACGGTTCACGTACCGATAGCGGAATTGCTCGCCGTCCCAGTCCATCACATAGATGCAGTCCTCGAGCGCATGAAGGAACTGGGCAAGATGCGCATCTTGGTGTTTCATTTCTGTCATTCCGTAAAAGCCCTCCTTATCCGCTTGTATCCGAGATACCAAATTCGTATAGTCCTATCATACTATGTGCAAGCGACTACGCAAAGGGAAGAAAGGAGGATAGGGCTTTTAAATATAGCTTTAAGAGTTCCCATTTTTGAGGAAGGTTTGACGTTAATCGGTATCGGGTAAAAATGGGCATGCCTACAAGCTAATAGGGAGGAAACGAACATGATGAAAAAGATTTCGGCGACTTTTGCACGCGAAGAACAAGCCGTACAAGCGATTCATGACCTTCAGGAAGCCGGATACGATCGGGAAGATATCTCAGTAGTGACCAAAGATAAGAAAGAAGCGGAAGAGATCCGGAACGAAACAGGAACGAAAGCGCCGGAAGGGCTGGCGACGGGGGCGGTGACGGGCGGCGCGTTGGGCGGAGCCGCCGGCGTCCTCGCGAGCCTCGGCGCATTGGCTATTCCGGGTATCGGGCCGCTGCTTGCAGCCGGACCCATCGCGGCAGGCCTCGCGGGAGCAACGGTAGGCGCGGGAGTCGGCGGTTTGGCCGGAGGTTTTATCGGCCTGGGCATCCCCGAACAAGAAGCCGAATACTACGATGAAAGAGTGCATGAAGGCGATGTTCTCGTCATGGTAGACGCGGACGAAGCCATGCGCAGCCGGATCTACGAGATTTTCGGTCGCAACGGCGCGACTAACACTTCGTACTTCGATCCGGACGGAACTTCGAGAACGCCCGGGATGGCGCCCGTGGACGAAAGGGTTGCTCCTGCCGGAGTGGACGATGCCCATTTGCGCGAAGAGCCCGGTTCTGATCGAACGCGCCGTTCCAGCCATGATCCTGCGGACGATGCGGATTTCCGGGACTCGACCGATCCCAACCGCCAAGCTTCGAACCTGATTATCGGTCCAAACGATCGCCCTTACAAACGTTGATGCTGCGAAGATCCGCAATCCTGAACGGGCAAAAGCGGACGATATTAGAATACGACAAGAGCACAGGCTCCATGCCTGCGCTCTTTCTTTTTTGCCGATATGAATCGGATGTCCTGAAGTTTGGATTCAAATCGACGAATGCCGGGTCTTCCGCTGCGCGGAAAAAGAAAGCTTGCGCCGTTCTCCCCGATGGTACAGCCCATAATAAGCAACAAGCGACAACAGCACGGTCAGACCGCCTACCAAATACATGGTCGAATAGCCTGCCGAAGAAGCGATCAATCCCAGCAAGTAAGAGCCTAAGCCGTAACCAAGATCGAAAAAGACAAAATACGTGCCCGTCGCCAGTCCGCTGCGGTGCGCAGGTGCGGATTGGATCGCCAGCGTCTGGAAGCTTGGAATGATCGCGCCGTAACCGAGTCCGATTATCGCTGCCGTTAACAGGAAAAAGACTGCGGAGTCGGCCCGGCTGAGCGCGATCATCCCGACTGCGAACAAGGCGATACCGGGATACACAAGCACATGCGCGCCTCGGCGATCGAACAAACGGCCCGTGAACGGACGGGATAACAGAACCATGGCTGCGAAAACAATAAAGAAATAACTGGCGACGCTTTTCAAACCGATCGAATCGGCATACACCGAAATGAATGTGGAAATCGCGCCATAGGCAAACGCAATCAAAAATCCGGCGGCCGCTACGGGAATAGCACGGAACTCGATGAACCGTTTAATATCCCAAGCCCCCAGTTCGCTCGGTTTGCGCTCATGCTGAGGAATAGGAGTCATGACGCCGAACAGACAGGCCAGCGAAGCAAAAATCACCATCAATACAAATAGCACGGTGTAGCCTGCGCTTGCGGAAACGGACAATCCAACAAATGGACCAAATACCATGGCAAGGCTCATAAACAAGGTGAAATAGCCGATGCCTTCGCCTTTTCGCTCGCGCGGAATGACGTCAAGCACCACGGTGGACGTCGTGGTCGCCGCGATCCCGAAAGAAATCCCGTGTACGAACCGCAGCAGGAGCAGCATCGAATAATTAGGCACCCATAGATAGAAGAAACTGCACGCGGCAAACATGAACACAGAGAAGACCAACAGCTTTTTACGATTAATCTCATCCAGCCATTTGCCTGTCAGCGGGCGGAAGATGACGGCGGCGATCACGAATACGGTTGTCACCAGTCCGATTCCGTCCGCGCTTCCTCCAAGATGCGTCAACGCATATTCCGGTAACGTCACGGCCAAAATATAAAAGTTGATAAAAATAAAAAAACTGCTGAAACTTATCGTCAAAAAATTACGGCTCCACAATCGTTCTTTTTCCAACAAAATCGTCCTCCCGAATATCACCCGAAGCAAAAAGGATCAAATTTTCAAAATTTAATTGTCTAAACAACTATATAGGAAAAAGAAACTAATTGTCAATGCAATTGAGTGTGAACAGTAGCCGTTTTTATAGGAAATCAGTCTTAAGAAGGCCGCTTTTTGCTCGTTTTTAGCTTTCTTTATGGTATGCTGGAAGCATCCGGTTCGCCAGGGCCGATACGGAAGCGGAGGGGAAGCCATGTCGGAAGAAGTCAGTCGGGTACACCGAATTCCATTCAGCCGTATTCGCGGCGTGCTGGGAATTCGGCAAAAGATCACCAATGTATATGCGGATCACGTGAATCAATGCGTCGTCGTGGAGACGGATAAGAATGTGCGCAATCCGAGTACGATTATTGAAGTGAAAAATACGTATCTCGACGTGCGTAGGGTCAGCGCCGAAGAATATAATCGCATGCCTTACACGCCGAACGTGACCGACAAACTCAAGGCGCTGCTGGATGAGGCGGAACGCGAAGCGCTGCGAGAAAGTTTGCATCGGGCAATCGGAGAGACGGAGCATCGTTTGCAAGCCGAGATTTCGGAAGAAGAGCGTCGGCGGCAGGAGAATTTTTTGAAAAACGCGCGGCGTGCTTTTAACAAATTGAACGGCGACTTGTAAAGCCAAACGCGCGACTTTACGGACAAACAGCATACGGACTTGTTCCGTCCTTCGTTTCACGCTACAATGAACAAGTGTGAAATTCGGGACATAACCAATCAATGGAAAGCGAGCGGGATAGATATGGGTCGTAAATGGAATAATATTAAGGAAAAGAAAGCTTCCAAAGACGCCAACACCAGCCGGGTTTATGCTAAATTCGGCGTTGAAATTTATGTGGCAGCCAAGAAAGGCGAGCCGGACCCGGAATCGAACCGCGCTCTGAAGGTCGTACTGGAACGCGCCAAGACATACAACGTTCCGAAGGCAATCATCGACCGTGCCATGGACAAAGCCAAAGGCAGCGGTGACGAGACGTATACGGAACTTCGTTACGAAGGCTTCGGTCCGAACGGATCGATGGTGATCGTGGACGCGCTGACGAACAATGTCAACCGTACTGCTTCCGACGTTCGTTCCGCATTTAACAAAAATGGCGGTAACCTGGGCGTAAGCGGATCGGTAGCCTACATGTTCGACGAGACGGCGGTAATCGGGATCGAAGGCAAGAACGAAGAGGAAGTGTTGGAGCTGCTGATGGAAGCAGACGTGGACGCACGCGATATTTTGACTGAAGACGAATCGGTCATCATCTACGCGGCGCCGGATCAATTCCATGCCGTGCAAGAAGCGCTTCGCGCAGCCGGAATCGAAGAGTTTACCGTAGCCGAAATCACGATGCTGCCACAGACTTTCGTAACGCTGGATGCCGATTCGGAGAAAGCTTTCGAGAAAATGATCGACGCGATCGAAGATCTCGAAGATGTGCAACAAGTGTATCATAACGTCGATTCCGACGAAGAATAAGCTAACTGTATCAACAGAAAATAAAGCGGAGACCCGAATGGGTTTCCGCTTTTTTGTTTCTCAAGACAAAAGAGTGCGTGAAATATGTCTGAAAAAAAGATTAAACAAACATAAAACCACAGATTTAAAGTCTGAATATGTTGACTCACCCACAAAAAACAGGTAGGATAAAAGCGTAAAGAAGATTGGCTTCAGCGGAGGAATGAATAATGAGAGTTGCAATCGCTGTTGATATTGGCGCTTCCAGCGGTCGCCTTGTGGCGGCTACCTTAAGGGGGAAGCAGCTTGAGTTGAATGAGATTCATCGTTTTGGTAACGCTTTTATGGATAAAGACGGGCATGACTATTGGGATATCGATACGTTGTTTCAGGAAATTCTGATTGGCTTGCAAAAGGCAAAGGCGGCAGGAATCCGCACATGTACATTGGGAATCGATACATGGGGGGTTGATTACGCCTTGTTGAACTCTTTTGGAGAACGTTTGCATGACGTATACGCGTATCGCGATAATCGGACTTCCGGAGCTGCTGACCGTTTGCATCAGAGCCTGGTAAGCCGGGATTTCGTTTATGCGAAGACCGGAATTCAGGAGCTGAGCTTCAACACGCTGTACCAATTGTATGTGCATGATCGGCAGCAGTTGGACCAGACGGATCGGATTCTGCTCGTTCCGGATTATCTGTATTATGGCTTGACCGGAAAAATGATCAACGAATCGACCAATGCTTCAACTACGCAGCTTCTAAATTTGCAAACGCGCGAATTCGATCCGGATTTGCTCAAGGCACTGGGGCTTAAGCGCGAGCAGTTTGCCGAATTGACGCAGCCGGGTACGGACCTCGGAAGCTTGAAGGCGGAATTGGCGGCAACAGGCGATTACCCCGAATGTTCGGTCATTGTTGCGCCGACGCACGATACCGCATCCGCGGTTGTCGGCGTACCGGCCAAGACGGATCGAAGCTGGGCTTATATCAGCAGCGGCACTTGGTCATTACTTGGCGCTGAGCTAAACGAGCCGCTTAATGGAGACGAAGCGCGCAAAGCCAACTATACGAATGAGTGGGGAGCGTACGGCACATTCCGTTTTCTCAAAAATATTATGGGACTATGGATGATCCAGGAGGTTCGCCGCGAACATGGGGGGTCACATCATTTTGCTGAGCTTGCCGAATGGGCCGAGCGAGAAGACGCGTTTCGGAGTTTGGTTCCGTGCAACGATGAACGCTTCCTGAATCCCCGAAGCATGACCGACGAGATTGTCGCGTTTTGCCAGGAGAGTGGACAACCCGTGCCGGACACGCCGGGACGACTGGCCAGATGTATTTTCGATAGCTTGGCTCTGACGTATTTGGATGCCATGCGCGAATTGGAACGATTGACGGGGCAAACGTACGAGGTGCTGCATATCGTCGGCGGGGGCTCCAATAACAAATTGCTGTCCCAACTCACAGCCGACCTGCTGGGTATCGAAGTGCGGACAGGCCCTTCCGAAGCCACTGCGATCGGTAACATCGCGGTTCAACTGATCGCGGATGGATCGCTGACGGATATCGGACAGGCAAGGCAAGTCATCGCGGACTCATTCCCGCCAACGGTTTATCATCCAAGCCCGGTATCCAATCGTCATGATCTGGCGGAACGCTGGCAGCGCATCACTCAACTCACCTTGAAGGAGACTTTACAATGAGCGAAGCAACGGAGAAAGCTTATCTGGAAGCCAAAAAATTATACGCCAAGCATGGCGTCGACGTGGATGCGGCACTCGCCAAACTGGCGGATATCAAGATATCGATTCATTGCTGGCAAGGAGACGACGTGCAAGGGTTTCTGTTCCGCGATAAGACGCTAAGCGGAGGAATTGCAGTAACCGGCAGTTACCCGGGGCGCGCTTCGACGCCGAATGAGCTGCGTGCCGATCTGGATGCGGCTTTGGCGCTTATTCCGGGCAAACATAAAGTCAACCTGCACGCGATCTATGCGGATACGGACGAGCAAGTAGACTTGGATGCGTTAGAGCCGCGTCACTTCCAGGGCTGGATCGATTGGGCGAAGAGCAAGGGTCTGGGTTTGGACTTCAACCCGACGCTGTTCTCCCATCCAAAGGCTGAGGACGGCTTTACTCTAAGCCATACCGATCCGGAAATCCGCAAATTCTGGATCGATCATTGCAAGGCTTCACGCCGCATCGCCGAGACTTTCGGTCGCGAGTTGGGTCAACCGTGCGTCACAAACCACTGGATGCCGGACGGATTCAAAGATACGCCGGTCGACCGCTGGTCGCCGCGCGCGCGTCTGCGAGATTCCCTCGACGAGATCTTCGCCGAGAAGATCGACGAGCAATACAACATCGACGCGGTGGAAAGCAAATTGTTCGGCATCGGTTCGGAGAGCTACGTCGTCGGTTCGCATGAGTTCTATATGGGCTATGCCATGAGCCGAGGCAAGACCGTTTGCCTGGATGCCGGACATTTCCACCCGACCGAAGTCATTTCCAATAAACTGTCTTCCATCCTGATGTTCACCGACCAACTGCTGCTGCACGTTAGCCGCCCGGTTCGCTGGGACAGCGACCACGTCGTAACGATGGACGACGAGCTTTTGGAAATCGCCCGCGAACTCGTTCGCGGCGATCTGCTGCCGCGCACCCATATCGGACTCGATTTCTTCGACGGCAGCATCAACCATATCGCCGCCTGGGTCATCGGCGTTCGCAACACCCAAAAAGCACTTCTGCGCGCTCTGCTTGAGCCGATCGAACAGCTTAAACAAATCGAAGTCGAAAAAGACTACACATCCCGTCTGGCACTCGTCGAAGAATTCAAATCTTACCCATTCGGCGCGATCTGGGACCACTTCTGCGACCAAGCCGGCGTCCCCGTCCGCGAAGACTGGCTGACCCAAGTCAAAACCTACGAAAAAGAAGTCTTGGAAAAACGAGGCCAAGAAAGTGTGATGCAGTAGCTTCTAAGCAGCTATTCCCGCTATTCTCGAAAGTTACGTTGGCGGGAGAAGCGAGAAGACTGCGAGAGAAATTCGTTCAAGCCGCTGTCTCACTTGGAAAAGTTGATTGAAATTTTGAGTTGAAGTTTTCCAAGTTCAAAGGCGTCTTTCACTGAATTTCTCTCTCCGTCTTCTCGCTTCCAGCCATGTTGGACTTTCTCCAGACGTTGAATAGCTTCTAAGAAGCTTGTATAGGGAGAAAAAAAGATACCAAGATTAAAGAAAAGATATAAGAAAATGAATACCGAGTTTCACACAGGCGAAGGGTTCGACTTCGCCTCTATGAACTAACCCACCATCCACGTGCGTGCCGAGCGGAGGGGGAGAAGGAGTCGAAGAAACGAAGTGGTCGCCTTTGAAAATTCAACACGCGATCGCAGACCCTTCTCCCACGCAGCGCCCCCAGCGCCGCTCCATTTCCACGCACCCAAAGGAGCCCAACTCATGAGCACAATCAACGCCGAACAAACAGCAAAAGCGCTTGAAATTCCGTTTATCCGCGAAATGTCGGAAATCACCCAACATATGTGGCGCAATGGCTGGGACGAGCGCAACGGCGGTAACGTCAGTTATATTCTCGACGAAGCCGAAGTTGCCAAATACCTCGATATCGATAAGGTCATTCGCGTGATCGAGCCTGCATTTCCTGTTAACGAACTTGCGGGCAAATACTTTATCGTAACCGGCTCCGGCAAGTATTTCAAAAATGTGCTGCAAGACCCGTCCGGCAATCTGGGCGTGCTGCGCGTAAGCAAAGACGGCACCAAGCTGGAGCTGCTATGGGGCCTGGATCACGATGCCAAGCCGACGAGCGAGCTGCCTTCGCATTTTATGAGTCATATTGAACGTCTGAAGGCTGATCCGAACCATCGCGTCGTTATTCATAACCACGCAACGAATGTGCTGGCGATGACCTTCATTCACGACCTCGATGAAGCCAAGTTTACGAAAACGTTATGGGAAATGTGTACCGAATGCATCGTCGTATTCCCCGACGGCATCGGCATTATTCCGTGGATGGTGCCGGGTTCGAGCGAGATCGGCCGCGCGACGGCGGACAAGATGAAGGAGTATCATTCGGTCATTTGGCCGCAGCACGGCATTTTCGGAACCGGCACATCGATTGACGAGGCTTTCGGCTTGATCGAGACGATCGAGAAGGCGGCACAGATTTATATGCTGATCGCTCACCATGAGATCAAGCAGCGGATTACTGAACAAGAACTGTCTGACCTTGCGGCAGCGTTCGGCGTCAACCCACGGCCAGGCATTTTAAGCGTCTAACACGAGCCATGATCTTTATAGTTTACGCCTGATTCCCATATGCGGAGTCAGGCGTTTCGTGTAAAATAAGGACAAACCAGAGAGGCGAAAGGGGGCAAAGCGGATGTTCCAGGATCATGCGGAGCAGTATGTCGTGTTTAAGATCGAAGGGGAAGAATACGGATTGCCGATCCAGCATGTGCTGCAAATTCTGACTGTGCCGGAAAATGTTCCGGTATCGGATTACTATTCGGCGATTCGCGGGATGATGAAGATTCGAGGCAAGATTATGCCCGTATTCGATGTGCGTTTTGCTTTTGGCTTCGACGAAGCATTCCCGGATGCTAAGCAAAGGCTGCTGCTCATCGAGATCGGGCGCCTGAACGTAGGCCTAATCGTGGACGAAATTACTGAAGTGCTGAAGGTCGGCGCAGAGGCTCCTCAGATCGGAGACGGAAAAAGCCGAGGGAAGCGAAAAGGATCGTTTTTCACGGGGATGTATAAAACATCGGATCGAATCGTGATGCTGTTCGACCTTCAGGAGATGCTGGAAGAAGAAGGACTGTTCGTCGAATAGCAAGAAAAACTTAAAAAACACACAAATACCCCCGCATCCTTGAATTAACAAGACTGCGGGGGGCTATTCGTTAAGGTCATTATTCAATTTTATTCGTTCCTCCTGATAATCCAATCCACATGCTTGACATGGCGAACGTAATTCTTGGGTTTCCAGTCTTGCCGATTGGCGTATGCTTCACAGCTTTCGTCAACCGTTTAGCGGTTTGTTTCTTATTTTGTAAACCAATTTCTTGCCCGGGTCTTGCATCCGTACTCCGTTAACTTCGGAGCTTGTCGCATCTTCGCGACTGTTTCCATGTCGTGTTGCATATGGGGGTGAGTTCCCGCATACATCGATTCCACGAAAAGTGTTTTCACGGACACTTTTCCTTTGTGTAAATCGTGCTAGTATGCTTCGCTGTCGCTATTGCATCGGAACCCTTCTCCTTTCCACGCAAGGTTTAATCCTGCTCGAAACGGCCGTTTCCACTGAACAATAGTTTCTCTTTGGTTTGACAACCTAATTGCCCGCATGAGGCGTCTTCTGGACTTACGGGTCCAGTATGCGTAAGCAAAGGTCTGCCTGCCTAACCTATTGCATTGGAATCATGCTCCTTTTTTGCAAGGCTTCTTTCCTTGCTCGAAATCGCGATTTCCTTCTACAATGGTCTTTTTCAAAGCATATTCACCTTTACCTTGTTCAATTTAGCATTTACGTCTTGATTCTTGATTACATCTCTGAGTTTCCCACATACCTGATTTTACAGAAAGGTGCTGTCACGTACGCCTCCTGAACGTAAAACCACTCAGTATGCTTCGCTTACGTGTTTCATCGGAATCTTCTCCTTTGGAGCGAAACGAATCTTCGCTGCTTTGGCATTTTTCCGGCGGTTAAAGGTCATTATTTGATTTCTTATTGGTGAGTTCCCACGTACCCTCGATCTCACGAAAAACGTTTTCACTGACGTTTTTCATGCGTGAAAATCGGTCATCGGCACGTTTCGCTAACCTGTGTCATCGGAATCCTGCTCCCTTCGAAATCCAAGATGGTAAAATCTCGTTATCGACCGGTCTTCAATCTTCCGTCCTCGGCAATGGTCTATGGTGAGTACTCTAAGTTTCCCGCATAACCGTTCTCTCGAAAGACGTTTTCACGGGCGTCTTTCTTTCAACGTAAGAGTTCGGGATATGCTTCGCTTACCCTAGTCCATTGGACTTGTCCCTCCTTCGATGAATGATGGAAAAGTCTTTGAGTGGCACCCGCAATACCGATGTTGCTGCTGCTTTGAAGTATTGTTGGTGTTGCTCATATATTACCCCCGATCAGAGAAAAGTAAAACGTCTGTAAAAACATCACGATGTTTGTAAAAGCAGATCTCGTTCATCCAGCTCTTTCGCGCTTCTGCACACGCAAGATAGCGCTTTATTTTACGATTTTTCTCGTTTTCGGTACCAAGCAAGCTCTAAATCCGCCTTAATTTTGGGTAATAGAAAAGAAGATAAGCAACATAAGGAGGCGTAAAGGATGGCTATGTTAAAAACGATCAAAACAAGCATGAATGACATCAAGCAGGCACAAGACGGAATCAAGGCATCCATGGACGGTCTCAAAACGGAACTGGATACATTGAAAGGCAATATGGAGCGCGTGCAGGAACAGGTGAAGGACAAACCGGCAAAATTTAAATCCTCTTTATCTTATTTGAAATTGGGAATCGGGGATCTGAAGGCCGAAGCGGCAAATATCAAGCAGGGCTTCGCGCAAATTAAAGATGCCGGAAAGGATCGGGAACCTGCCGCTGCCTTAATCGCAGGTGCTGAATTTGTGCATGAAGCATCCGGATTTAAGTTGAAAAGGGCAGGACAGGTCATTGGAGAAATCACGTATGCCGAAGGACCCGAACCCGATACATGGATGGCGAATCATACCTATGTAGACCCTGACCACCGAGGCGGAAACGTAGCCAAGCAGTTATTGGATCGGCTTGTTGAAGAGGCGCGCCTGCAAGAAAAAATGATTTTCCCGGTTTGCTCTTATGTTCGCGCTCAATTCAAGCGAAATGATGAGTATCGGGACGTATGGCATCAGTATTAATAAATTTCCGATGAAGATGCACTTTAGGCTTGGGTGATACAATGTTGCCCAGGTCTATGCTTTTTTTTATGAGCCAAATCGGTTATTCTTAATAGAAGAACCGACATTGTAATCATTACAATTGTATATATTATGAACTTCGTGCAGAAAGCGGTGGCTCAAGGGCCACCGCTTCACTTTTCGGCGCGTCAGCAGGAGGAGACTATCAATGACCACAAACATCTTGGAGCGCCTAAGAAATGACAGCGCGCCTTACCATGATCGGGTGGAAGCCAACCCCTATGCTTCTGCAATCATGGACGGCACCATCGAATTGAATGCCTATAAATACTATCTGGAGATGTTCTACGGATTCGTTGTTCCGTTGGAACGTCGCGCGGAGGCTTCGCAAGCTTTATCCGAATCGGGCTACGATCTGCAAGATCGCCGCAAAACGCCGATGCTGGAAAAGGATCTTATTGCACTCGGCACGTCCGAGGAGGAGTTTGGCGAGATTCCGCTGTGTATAGCATTGCCGGACATCTCGACCCCGGAGAAACTTCTCGGTTGCTTTTACGTGATCGAAGGCTCGACAATGGGCGGGCAGATGATCACGAAGAAGCTATCGCGCACATTGCCGATTTCTACAGAATCAGGCCTGGCTTACTTCAATGCTTATGGCGAAGAAAGCCGCACGCGTTGGGGAGCTTTTCGCGAACGTTTGCTGGAGGCCGGACAAAGCGAGGAAAGCTGTGAAGAGATTACCCAATCCGCGATCGAGACTTTCCGATTGTTGGAGCGCTGGTTTGAAGAACGAGTAAGACCTTAACGCCGACATCATGATTGCACCAAACATATAGGAGGTACTTACACCATCATGTTCAATGCCAACTTGAATTCCGAAAATGAACCTCTGAATCGCTCTCTGATTACGGGCGACGGCTTTGTCACCGACGAGCCGATCGACCTGACCAATTGCGACAAAGAACCGATTCATATTCCCGGCATGATTCAACCCAACGGAGTATTGTTGGCTGCCAGACGTACCCCGACAGGCAAGATCGTGCAATGCAGCCGGAACTCGAGCGAACTGCTTGGGCTTGCGCCGGATGAGCTGCTCGGAATGCCTTTGGCCGACTTGATCGGAGCCGACGCGATGATGGATCTCGTCAAGCGCGATCTGAATACCGTTGCTTCCTCCGATCTGCAATATTTGAATTTACAAATCGATGTACAAGGCTTGCCCGTGAGATTTACGGCAGTCGCGCACGAAAGCGAAGGCTTATTGATTCTCGAGCTTGAGCTGGAAAGCGATGACGAGGTCGATAATGATTTTCGATGGATTCGCACCTTCTTCGTCAAGCTGAAACAGAGCGCCAATCGGTATACCGCCAGTCAGGCAGCCGCCGAGCAGGTCAAAGAAATCCTGGGTTACGACCGAGTCATGATCTATGAATTCGATAAGGAATGGAACGGCAAAGTCATTGCGGAAGCCAAGGAACCCCAACTGGAACCGTTCCTCGGCCATCATTATCCCGCATCCGATATTCCCAAACAGGCGCGCGAGCTATATCTGCGCAACTGGTTGCGGACCATTGTCAATGTGGATTATGCGCCGGTGGAAATTACGCCAACCTTGCAGCCTCTAACCGGACGACCGCTCAATCTGAGTTTGTCCGTGCTGCGAAGCGTATCGCCGATGCATATCGAATATTTGAAAAATATGGGCGTAGGCGCAACCGTGACCATTTCCCTGATTCACGACGGACAGTTATGGGGCATGATTACCTGTCACCATTACTCGCCAAAGTATGTTACGCATCGCATCCGCAATCTCTGCAACTTCCTTGGCGCATTCTTCTCCAACGAGCTGTATCAGCGTCAGCAGCTTGATGAATATCAAAGCGAGCTGCGATTGCGCACCGAAGCGTCGCGCATTGCTAAAATTTTCCTGGGTAATTCGAGTCCTTTTCATATCGTTGAGGAATTATATGCTTCAGAGAGCCGCCTGTTAAAAATGATGGATGCTTCCGGAGTCGCCATTAGCTTCAACGATAAGTTACTGTTGTTCGGCGATACGCCGGCTCCTGCGCAAGTCAGGGAACTTTCCGGCTGGATGGCGGGAAAAGCCAAAAACTATATGCATCAAACTTCCAGGCTGAGTCTGGAGTTCGCTCCGGCTGAAGCCTATAAAGAAAAAGCGTCGGGGGCGCTGTATGTCGCTCTGTCTCCGGGCCAACAAAATTATATCGTCTGGTTCCGGCCTGAAGTGCTTCAGATCGTAGATTGGGCGGGAGACCCGGCCAAAGCCGTGATTCGAGACGACGACGGGATGCGGCTTTCGCCGCGGAAGTCGTTTGAGAAATGGCGTCAGGTTGTGAAAGGCACTGCGTTTGACTGGAAAACGGAAGAGCTGAATGCTTTATTCGAACTGCGCGCCGTCGTGGACAACCAGACGAAAAGCGACTTGCAGCGCGCTGAGGAACAAGCGTTGCAGAACTCGCGGATGCTGCGTCAGAACGAACAACGATACCTGCAATTGATGGAATTCTCGCCGGTTGCTTTCTTTACGATTACGGATCGGCATATTGTCTATTGCAATGAACAGGCCGCGCAGCTGCTTGGAGAAGCGGATAAGGAAGAATTGATAGGCCGTGATTTTCTTCCGTTCGTGTTGGCTGATTCCCGCGAGCCGATGCGGCTCTTATTGGAAGAACTTGAACGGGATGCTTCTGCGATCGTCTCGGGCAGTCAATCCTTCGTCAACGTGAAATGCGAACCGCTTCAGCTCGATATTACGCTGGCTGCCGTGTCGCACAGCGGCAGACCTTCGATCATGTTGATCGCGCGCAAAATAGCCGAAACGATCGAGCAGCAGACTGAATATACAAGCATTACCGATCAATTGAGCAGTTATATGGCAACCGATCCATTGACCGATCTTCCGAACCGCCGGGCTTTCGAAGAACGGCTGGAAGAAGATTGGAATTCGGCCTTTGCGTTCAATGACCGGCCGCCTATCGCATTGCTGGAGATCGATATTGACGATTTCCGTGCTTACAACGCCGTGCATGGATTGCAAGGCGGCGATCTCTGCATTCAGAGCGTTGCCCAGGTGCTCGATTTGTTCGGGCGTCAGCATAGGGCGAGCGTTTCGCGCATGGGCGGGGGAACATTCATGCTACGAATGGACGGCGAGCATGCAGACCGAGCGCGAGAACTGGCCGAACAGCTGCGCCAAGCCGTTGTGGGGCTGCAAATGAGCCGCGACGAAGGGCAGCGCGCAGAAGATTACGTGACGGTCAGCATCGGCGGTATCGTCATGCGTCCGAATCGGGAGTATCGGTTCACGCACTTTATGGCTCAGGCCGATCGCGCACTGATGAAAGCGAAGCGAGAAGGAAAAAACCGCGTCGTGTTTATGGAAGAGTAATTCGAAAGAAGCCGTCTCTCAATAACTGAGCAGACGGCTTTTTGTTGTTTTTTGATAAGAAAAGGCAAGATCAAAGCGACAGCGGAATCTCTTTGACGCCGCGCACGATCATGCCTGGACGCCATTCCAACTCATCCGCATCCTCGCGCAATCGGATATCCGGAAAGCGGCGCAGCAGCGTGTTGATCGCGATTTCGCCTTCCAAACGGGCCAGCGGAGCGCCCAAGCACATATGAATGCCATGTCCGAAAGCCAGATGACGGCTGCGTTCGCGCGTAATATCAAACAGATCGGGATCAGGGAATTGATTCCCGTCGCGTCCGGCTGAATCCAGGGCAACAATAACCAAATCTCCGCGTTTTATGGCATGTCCCTTGAACTCCAGATCCTCGCCGGCCCATCTCGATGTGCTGAATTCTACGGGACCGTTATATCGGAGCATTTCTTCGATGGCGCCTTTGATCAGCTCGGGATTATCCCGGAGTTTCTTCAATTGATCAGGATGCTGGAGCAGCGAGAGCACTCCATTGCCGATCAGATTTACCGTCGTCTCGTGCCCGGCAATAATCAGCAGCGAGACCACTCCGTAGATTTCCTGCTCGGACAGCCGCTCGCCGGCCTCTTCGGCCACGATTAATCGGCTGATTAGATCGTCTCCGGGCTGCTTGCGCAGCTGCTCGAACCATTGCGCCAAATATTCGGTAAACTGCTGCATATGCAGATAAACATCCGGACTTTCTTCCGCATTGGCTGCCCCGATAATCGAATTGGACCATACCCGGAATTTATCCCGATCAGAGATCGGTACGCCCAAAATCTCGCTGATCACAATGATCGGCAGAGGAAAGGCATAGTCGTCAATTAATTCCATCGTATCTTGCCCTTCTACAGCATCGAGCAGTCCGTCCGCGATCTGCTGAATATGCTCGCGCATGCTTTCCACCAGCTTTGGAGTAAATCCTTGCTGTACCAGTCCGCGCAGACGGCGATGATCCGGCGGATCGGAAAATAACATATTACTTGTGAAAATAGATTGGTATTCGCTGCCGAACATCTTGGTCATGTCTTTGACAAAACGCTGGTCTTTTAGAATTTCGACGGCATCTTCGTAACGGGTAATCATCCATCCGAACTGGCCGTCGGGGAACATCAGCTTGGCAATCGGTTCCTCTTCTCGCATGCGGGCATAGATCGGATACGGATTTTGCACGGCTTCGGGCGTAAAAAGTTCTTCCTTTGGAGACGAATTTGAAGAATTCAATGCATTGGCTCCTCTCGGATTTGATTCATGGTCTACCCCACATATAGGCCAAGGGCGACTGAATGAAACAGTGATTTTACAATCGGTGCGTTGCAGAGGCAAAAAAAGGCGGTGTATACTGATCTTATGTTGAAATGGAGGGAATATCATGACTGACGCTTTTGCGTTTAAAATGACGGATCGGGCTCAAGCACAGATTTTGAAATATGTAGAGGGCATCTCCGAAGAAGCGCGCACGGTTGTGCCTGCTGGATTTTCCAACCACCTTCATTGGCAGTTGGGCCATATTGTTGCGGTAGCCGACCGGGTCGTGAACGGTCTGTCCGGTCGCCGGTCCGTGCTGCCGGCAGCCTATGCTACGTACTTCGCGCCGGGCACCAAGCCCGCTGAGTGGGAAGGCGAGCCGCCTGCTTGGGAAGAACTGTTGATTCGCTTGGAGGAATTGCCTCAGCAATTCCGGGATGCTTATGCAGGGAAGCTGGATGAAAAGCTGACGAACCGGGAGAACTTTGCCAAAGCAGAAACGCTCGGAGATCTGGTAACGCTGAACGCAGGTCATATGCAGCATCATTCGGGATTCATTAATGCGTTGGCGCGTGCGGTTCGGGCTTAAATAAACAGAGAAGGAGAGATACCGCGTGAAAAAATCAAAAGCATTGTGGACTGCTCTTGGCGTAGCTGCCGTTCCGGCGGCGGCTGTAGTTGCAGGAAGCTTTTACTTCTATCAAATGGCGGTTGCGCGTGCTCCGAAAAAGTTTCTCGACGGCGATCCGGGCTTGCAACCCAACCCCGACGTACAGACGGAAACGACATCCAGCCGCGATTGGTGGAACAGTCAGTCCTTCGAGCACCGGGAACTGCTGTCCGGCGACGGGCTGAAGCTGCATGCGTATTATTTGCCTGCCAAACGTCCAACGTCGCGCACCGCTATTCTGGCTCACGGCTATTCCGGCGATGCTTCCGTGATGAGCGGGGTATCCAAGTTTTATCATGAAGATTTGGATATGAACATCCTCGTGCCGGATGCCCGCGGACATGGACGCAGCGAAGGGACCTACATCGGTTACGGTTGGCATGAACGGGTGGATTATCTGGGTTGGATTCGTCAGATGATCGCGCAGGACGGACCGCAGGCGCAGATCGTCTTGCACGGCATTTCGATGGGCGGCGCAACGGTCATGATGACGAGCGGCGAAGACCTGCCTCCGCATGTCAAAGCGATCGTGGAGGACTGCGGCTACACGTCGGTTCGCGACGAACTTGCGCATCAGATGAAGCGGATGTACAAGCTCCCTACGTTCCCGATGCTTCCGGCTACAGAAGCGTTGACGAAAATTCGCGCCGGATATTCATTCACCGAAGCATCCGCGCTGAATCAGGTCCGTCGCTGCCGTACGCCGATGCTGTTCATTCACGGATCGAACGACGTGTTCGTGCCGACGTCGATGGTACACGAATTATACGAAGCTTGCCCGGCAGACAAAGACTTGATGATCGTCGACGGTGCCGGACACGGCGATTCTTTCCTGATCGACAAAGCCGCATACACGAGTAAAGTCAAAGAGTTCCTGAGCACTCGGCTGACCGAGCCTGCCGCGGCAGACTGAGGCTGATTCGAAGCTTTTTTCCGTTTAGCACGCGGAGAAAAGCTTTTTTCTTATGCGAATTTCGGAATTTGGGACATATGTCCTTCCCTGATCCTACCGCTCTATTCGTATAATGGGTAAGGTTATCAAAGGAAACGGGGGCATACGGGTGTTTAGAGGAATAGTGTTCGCTTTTTTGGGCGGCGCCTGCATTACCTTGCAGGGCGTGGCCAATTCCCGGATCAGTCATGATATCGGGACCTGGCAAGCGGCAACGGTCACGCAGCTAACAGGATTTATTATGGCGTTGATGATTTATCTGTTCGTGCGCGACGGGGATCTTGGCGGGTTCCGCAAGGTTAAGCCGCTCTATCTGGCAGGCGGTGCATTTGGTTCGGTGATCATTTTCAGCGAAGTGACCGCGATTCAGACGATCGGCGTCACGTTTACCATCTCGGCATTGTTGATCGCTCAACTGCTGGTGACCTTTTTGATCGATCGATTCGGTTGGTTCGGCACGACGAAAAGCAAAATGGGCGCGCCGCAGTTTATCGGTCTGGCGATGATGATCGGCGGCGTTTTGATTATGAAGCTATAGGCGAAGGAGCCTTTGGGTATGAGAGAAATCAAAGATTCGGAGCTGTTGCATCAGTATCTGGCGCAGCATGAGTTGGAGCAGGCGTTCCATGAGCCGCTGCGTCCTTTATTGAACCTGTATGTATTCGAGCCTGGCGAAGAGTTATGCAGTCAAGGCGCGCGCGCGGATATGCTGTACGTGCTGGTCAAAGGAAAAATCAAGATTTATACGACTTCGCCGGAAGGCAAGACGCTGGTGATTTCGTTCAAAAATCCGCCCGAAGTCATCGGAGACATCGAATATATTCGCGACCTGAACATTATCAATACGGTCGAAGCGGTCTCTCCCGTTACGGTGATCGGAATCAACGGGAAAACGTTGAAGCGCTACGGAGACGATCATGCGCCGCTGCTGCGTTTCATGCTGGATATCATCACGAAAAAGTTCTACGTCAAATCGGACTTTCTCAGCTTCAACCTCATGTATCCGGTGGAAGTGCGGCTTGCGAGTTATCTGCTCTCCGTTTGCTACGACGAGAGCGATATCGGCTTCAAAGGGCGTCTGGCGACTTCCGAGTTGACCGACACGGCCAACCTGATCGGCACCAGCTATCGGCATCTCAACCGCGTGATCCGCAAGCTGTCCGAAGAAGGGCTGGTCGAGCGCAGCGGAGGATATCTGCACGTGCGCGACCGGGCGCTGCTGGAGCAGTTGGCCGGACGGAATTTGTACGAACATTAAGGAATAGGCCAAGATCGAAGGAGGAAAAAGAATGCTGATCGGATTGCTGCTTGCGGCATTTGCAGGAATGATGGTCGCCCTGCAAACGATTTTTAACAATAGAACGGATGTGCATATGGGCTCGTGGGCGACGACGACTTGGGTGCTCTTTATGGGGTTTGTCGCTTCGTTGGCATGCAGCCTGATCTTCGAAGGAAGCCGTACGTTCAACTTGCAACAGATGCAGCCCTGGTACTGGTTCAGCGGCTTGATCGGCGTAGGCGTCGTGATCTGTCTGGTACTGGGCATCAAGATTCTCGGCCCGACGTTCTCGGTCTCGGTAACGCTGACTGCCCAACTCGGCTTCGCCTTGCTGTTCGACTCGCTCGGATGGCTGGGTCTGGAGAAAGTAGCCTTCGACTGGAAGCAGCTTGCGGGAGTCGTTGTCATCGTGGCCGGAATTTATGTCTTTAAGTTCGGCGGGAAAAAGAAGTCGGCGGAGGCCGTACAATCGGCTTCCGCCGCAAATTAAACTAGGGCGTGTCTTCAAACCTCGACGGAAGCATATTTTGCCGAATTTTCGTGCTGAACAAGGAACTTTTCTGAAGGCGTGCCGGGGCACGTCAAGGGAAAGTGACGCAAGGCAGCGCGAAAAGGCGGTAAAAGATGCATGTTGGCAGGTTTGAAGACACGCCTTAGGGCGTACACGCCCTAACAAAGCCCGTGCTCGAAAAATGGAAATTCTGCTGAGCATTTAATCCAAAGATTCTATGGTAAGGAGACTTGCAAATGGTAAATCAACAAAACGGACAATCGAGCACGATGCCGGTCATGATCGACAAAGTCGCCTGGATTTTGATTCAAGACGGCAAAGTGCTAAGCGCACGTTCAAAAGGCAAAGACCTTTACTATTTCCCCGGCGGCAAACGCGAACCCGGAGAAAGCGACACCGAGACGCTCGTGCGCGAGATCGAGGAAGAATTGACCGTCCGAATCAAGCCCGACACCGTACGCCCCTTCGGAATTTTCGAAGCCGAAGCCGACGGCAAAGCCGCCGGAGTGCGCGTACGCATGGTCGGCTACACCGCCGATTACGAAGGCCAATTAACGCCTGCCGCCGAGATCGAAGAACTAGCTTGGCTAGGTGAAAACGACCGCAACCAACTCTCCGCTGTCAGCCAATTGGTCTTCGACGTTGTCTACGGAACATGCAGAAAAGCTTAAATAATCTTTTGGTCTACTCTATAAATATTCTAAAATGAAGACGGCTTGGATAGTAGGGTTGTCAACACGCGACCGAAACGAATTTCTCTCCCAGTCTTCTCGCTTCCCCCCCGCCTACGTAACTATCGAAGGCAATCGATGACAGCCCAAATAACCGGGCTGTCTTTTTTCCCGTAACGGCAAACTCATGCTATGCTAGTTAGACAGACCAACAGATAAAGAGCAGGAGGCGGAGAGCGTGGAAATCAGAACGATTCGTGCAGCGGACAATGCCGCGATCGAAGTCATCATCCGGGAATGCCTGATCGAATTCGGCGGCAACCGGGAAGGATTAGCCTGGCAGGACGATAGCCTGTCGGCACTATCCGCCTTCTATGCGGGAGACGATCGGGAATACTGGGTTGCGGTTGAAGACGGCGAAGTAATCGGCGGCTGCGGCATCGCGCCCTTTGCCGAGTCCAATAAAGTCTGCGAACTGCAAAAAATGTATCTTCTTGCCGGAGCGCGCGGGAACGGTACGGCAGGCAAGCTGCTTGCCATTGCATTGGAGTTTGCCGCATTGCATTATGAGGAGTGTTATTTGGAAACGCTGCAAACGATGGAAGCCGCCAATCGATTTTACCGGAAGAACGGTTTCCGGGAGTTGGATGCACCATTAGCGGGTTCGGAGCATTTTGCCTGCGACGCTTGGTATATTCGCTCGCTTCATACCGGTTGGAAATCCCGCCGGGTGAGCGAGATGGGATCGTCCGTATTCTCGAAAGTATTCGGATGGAAAGAAGAAGCGCAGCGTCTGGGAAAAGAAATGATCGACCTCAGCATCGGTACGCCGGATCATCCGCCCGCACCGGAAATACGCCAAGCTTTGAGCGAAGCGTCGCTGCGAGAAGATGTCTACGGTTATCCCGGTACGAGAGGCAGTGCGGAGTTCCGTAAACAAGCCGCGGCCTGGATGAAGCACCGCTTCGGCGCTAACGTTAATCCGGAAAGCGAACTGCTGCCGCTGCTAGGCTCGCAAGACGGACTTGCGCATCTGGCTCAAGCGGTCTGCAATCCGGGAGACCTGGCCATGGTGCCCGATCCCGGTTATCCGATCTATCTGGGAGCATTGAGACTGGCGGGAGTCGAGCCGTATAAGCTGCCCCTGAGGCGGGAAAACGGATTTTTGCCGGATCTGGATCATATTTCGGACGAAACGTGGTCGCGCGCTCGTTTTATACTGGTCGCCTTCCCCGGCAACCCGATCGGAGCCCTTGCCGATCAGGCTTACTTCGAGAAATTGATCGCCCTGGCTAAAAAATGGAACGTGCTGATCGTCCACGATCTCGCTTATTCGGAATTGGGCTTCGGCGATTACCGCCCGATGAGCATCTTGCAACTTCCTGGCGCCAAAGACATCGCCGTCGAGTTGCATTCTTGTTCGAAAAGCTTCAACATGCCCGGCTGCCGGATCGGCTTCATTACCGGCAACGCCGAAGCCGTCGGAGCCTTGCGGGAACTGAAAGGCCATATCGATTTCGGCGTATTTGAACCCGTGCAGCAAGCGGCAATCGAAGCATTCCGCTTGGCGATGGAAGCTCCGGAGGGAGACCGAGGCGTAGCCCCGCTCTATGAAAGCCGGTGTGAGGTATTCCATCAAGCCCTAACGGAAGAAGGCTGGACGATCGACAAACCGGACGCCACCATGTTCCTTTGGGCAGAAATTCCGGAACGTTTCCGCGAGAACGGCCGTATCGGAAGCTCAAGCGCCTTCGCGGAAGAACTTCTTCTTGCCACAGGCGTGGCCGTTGTCCCGGGCGAAGCCTTCGGCGACGAAGGCGAAGGCTTTGTACGAATCGCGCTAGTACGCGAAGAAGAAACGCTGGTGGAAGCCGCGCGTCGGATCGGCCGATTTATTCGCGGTGAAATATAGAGGTAAAAGATAAACGTATGTCCGTAGCGTTCTTTTGGCAAGAACCACATATAAAAAAAGCTGCTCTCTAATCGTAGAGAGCAGCCAACCTGTAGAGAAAGTCTAGCGTAACTGGAAGCCAGAAGGCGGAGAGAGAAATTCAGTGAAAGACGCCTTTGAACTCGGAAAACTCCTTATTTCAATCCCATCCATTTTCCGAGTGAGACAGCGTCTTGAACGAATTTCTCTCGGAGCTTTCTGGTTTCCCCCTCGCCCATGTAACTTTTTCGACATCTTGAGAGCTGCTCTCCAATCATAGAGAGCAGCTTCTTTTTATATGTGGAAAGCTTCAGGCAATTCGTTAAGCAGCCGCTTGCGCAGAAGCAACGCGACCTTGCGGCGGAAATATTTTCATGAAGATCGCGCGCGTAACCGGACCCACAATTACCAGTTGCAGCGGAAGCGCACAGATAAAGTTTGTCCATAAACTATGAGCATACGCCTCGCCCAGACCCGAAGCAAAACCCGCATGAGTCAAAGCTCCGTACATCGACATGAAAATCACCATTCCAAGTACCATGAAGCATGAAATCGTCAGCACTTTTTGGATTACCGGCGCGCCGGGTTTGACCAAACGCCCCGCGATTTTTTTGGCTAGCGGACCTACGATGAAGAGATCCAGCACCAAAGCCACTACAAAAGCTGGAAGGTAGCCAATCGCCATCATGCGCAGTGCCTCCCAAGCAAACCCTTGCATGAGCAGCACGTTATAAATGGTCATGCCCAGTACCATCAGCGCGCACATCATCGTCGTGAAGATCAAATTTTCCTTTTTGTTTTTACCCATTTCTCTGCTCCTTATGCCCAAGCTTTGTTTTTATTGTCCACTTGGTTTACAATATCACTAGGAAAGAAATAATGTCAACCTAGTTGACGAAGATCCATGATCTTCTGACAGGAGTGCGGATTCATGAATATGAACAAAGCTTCTTCGACCACTTTGATTGACCTGATGAGCGACAAGCATCTTTTTTTGCGGAAAAAGGTGGCGGAATTGGATGGAGAAGAACTCAATCGAACGGAAACGCATATTCTGGCTGTCGTCGAAACGGCCGTAAAAGTCTCGATTTCGGAGATTGGAAGAGCCGTTAATCTGACTCGTCAGGGTACGCATAAAAGTGTGTTGGGTTTGATTGAACGCGGTTATCTGGAAGAATCGCAGGATACCGCTAACCGTCGTGATCGCTATGTGCGCTTAACAAGCAAGGGACAGCAGGCTTGCGATCGTCAACTGGCAGTCAAACGCGAGTTGGAACTTGAGATCGCGCAAAAGCTAGGGCAAGAACATGTTGAATGGCTCAAACGGCTGCTTGTCGAAGAGTGGATTTGAGATGTTCTTATGATGTTCCGATGATACGAAGAAAAAGACTTGAAGACACGCTCTGAAGCGGTCTTCAAGTCTTTTTAATGAATGAGTGTCTGCGTGACGTTTACTGGATATTGCTCTCGACATCTTGGTACAGGCTGTTATGAAAAATCTCCGCGTCGCTGCCTTTGAAAGCTTCGGCGGCTTCGGCGTTTCCTTGGAGATGCCACATGAACCATGCCGTCATATAGCCGTCGATGGCTAGGTAGCTATCGCCGTGATCGATGCCTTTTTTTCGGGCGATCATTTTTTCGACGGAATCCGGAAGGGCCGCGTAATTGGCTTGAAGCGCCCATAACGGCGTGATGCCTTGTCCTTCCGTTAAGGTGATATTGTCGGCGGTTCCGGCATCGAAGCTGCCCGTGCCCGCGGTCAGGAAAGTCGGAATGTTGATCTTCGACAGATCGTAGCTCCATTCCGTGCCGAATACGCTTTCTTGTCCCCAATACGGAGAGGTAGGACTGACCGCGTATAAAGCTTTGTACTTGTTGCCGTGAGGCTGGGACGTTACCGCATTGATTGCTCCGACGCCGCCCTGCGAGTGGCCGCCGATTCCGATGTTTTGCGTATCGACTTTTCCGTAAAAGATGCTGCTGCCGTCTTCGTTCAGTTTTAATAGGAACTCTAAGGTTTCTTCTGAAGAAGCGCCGGTTCGCGAATTGTTGTCTTCGTTGCCCACCACGATAAATCCCCAAGAAGCCAGATGCTCGAAAAAGGCCGGGTATCCGCTTGCCGGGGTGCCGCTTCCGTTGGCAATGACCACGACCGGATAAAGGGCATTCTCTTTTTCTAAATCCGCCGGATACCAAATTTCGTGTTTTTGGACAGCCGCGTCGTCAACCTTGAATTCCGCAAACGACACTTTTTCTTCGCCTGGTTCCGTATATCGCTTTTCGATCGGCTGCTCTGTTTGCGTGAACTTATAATAGTGCGCATTTTTGTATTTTGAAAATGCAAACAGTCCTGCGATCAATAAAGCAATAATGATCACGATAATCAACAAGATTTTCAGAATCGTTTTTAAAACTTTCATAAGTAAACGTCCTCCGGTTTATTGTTATGCCGATTTCTATGCCCGATGATTCGCGGGAGGCTAGGGCGTGTACGCAAAATCTGCTCCCATCGGAGTTTGCGTACACGCCCTAGACGACAGCCTTTTTTACTTGACCGGCAGATACATGTCCAAATATTGTTCCACGCTCTCCATATACTTCGCGTATAAAGCCGTATCGTTCTGAAGCGCATGCCCCGAGTGCGGGAATTCGATATACTCGTGCGGCACGTTATTTTTTTCCAACGCCCGCACGAGATGCTTGGACGCGTCAAACGGGCTGACTTTGTCATAGACGCCGTAAGCGATCACGCTGGGCACCGAATTTTCGTCCACCCACATATAAGCCGAGATCGGCTTGATCGCTTCTTCGTAGGCTTCCGTTCCGAACATGTCCGCGGTGATCTCGGAGCCGGACATGACTGAAAACAACCCGGCTGCCGCCTCCGGATTCTGATCCAGTCCGTAGACCGACCAGTCCTCCGGATAAAAGCTCGACGGACCTACCGCTTCGAACATCATCTTTACCGGAATCGGCGATTCGGCCGCGTCGCGGTAAGCATATAACATCGCCAGCGTCCCGCCCGCCGAACCTCCGGAGATCGCCATCGAATCCAGATCGTAGCCTAACTTTCCGGCTTCTTCGACAACGGCGGGAATGCTGCTTTTGATCTCTGTCGATTGCGAGTACACGCTGGCTTGGGGATGCCGTTCATTGCGCAAGGTGTAATTGATGCCTGCCGCGACGTAGCCTTTGGAAGCCAGCCACTTGAGCATGTCCGCATCATCCGATTTGTCGCCTGTCGTGAATCCGCCGGCATGCAGATATACGACAAGACCGTAAGCGTCCTTGCTCTGATCGGCAGGCAGGTAAAGATCGAATTTGTTCGCGTCGCCGTCCCCGTAGGATAGATCCGTATGGATCGTGCCCGTTTCGTCGTTCCAGTCTACCGTATACTTTTTTAATGCCGGAGCCGCGTAAGTGAGCTTGAACACCGCCGATCCCGCAAAAGAAAGGATAAATGCGCCTACGCACAGCAGGATGAACAGGCCGGTTTTATGTTTCTTCTTTTTGATTTTTTGTTCGCTTCTCATAAGAAATTGCCTCCGAACAAAGATCCTCCGACCATTAAGTTGAGGAATGCGCGCACGGCAAGCCTTCCCGAAATCCATCCGACCACCAGGATCGCTGCTAAAATAACTATTCGTTTCGTCGTAAAAAGTTTCGTCATCGTTCTCTCCTTCATTCTTGTTCAAGAGGCGTACGGAACTCTTGACAATTTGTTGTCGCAGATATACGCTACCGACGTGCCAAATGTACCAACCCTTATAGGCAAGATCAAGACTTAAGGCGAAAATGGCACAGATCGGGAGTGGATGTACCATCATGAACAACGAAGAAAAAAATACGTTTGCGAAAGAACAAATAACGGAAGCGTTTTTGCGTTTATTGAAAGATAGCGAGCTGTCCCAAATCACGATTGTTCAGATCACGACGGAAGCTCAGGTGAGCCGAAATTCGTTTTACCGAAACTATCAAGATAAAGAGGAAATTCTGCTCCAACATATCAAGCATTTAATTACGCGGTGGAATGCGGAATACGACTTGAACAATAACCAGTCAGACAAAGAAATGTTCGGAAGCTTATTTCATCATTTGAAAGAAAAACGGGATTTTTATCTATTGCTCAAAAAGAGAAATCTGTTTCATTTGTTTTTGAACGTTTTTGTCGAGATTTACGGAGCAAAGCGTGAATATGACAATATGGGAGCCTACGCGGCGTCTTTTATCGCTTACGGCGTGTACGGCTGGATTGAGGAATGGATCGGCCGCGGCATGCAGGAATCGGCGGAAACGATGTCGGCGCTTTTGGCGACGAGCGGGATGAAATGATTTCGGAATTCTGTTGTAAAATCACGGCTTGAAGGTTTATATTTTTCTTATCCGAATTGCCTTCAAGGCGTCGAAAGGGGTAGAGAGTATGGGAGATCGCTTGGGCTTACTGGTTGTGGACGTGCAAAATGCCATGTTTGAAGCGGAGGAACCGATCTATCAGGGCGAGGAAGTCACGCAGCGGATTGCAGGCTTGCTGGAACAAGCGCGAACGGCGGATGTTCCGGTCATTTTCATTCGCCATACCGAAGCGGAAGGGCCTTTAGCGGAAGGCAGTCCGAGCTGGCAGATTCATGATACCGTTGCGCCGCAGCCGGGTGAATCCATTTTTCAAAAAGAGACGCCCGATTCGTTCGAACAGACGCCGTTGAATACGCATCTTCAGGAGATCGGCGTCAATCGGCTGGTGATCGTGGGCATGCAGACGGATTATTGCATCAATGCAACTTCTCGGCGGGCCGCGGAACTCGGTTATCGTCCGATCCTCGTCAGCGATGCGCATACCACCGTCGATGAGGGAGGAGAGACGGCAAAGGAAATCATAGCTCGCTATAATGGAGAGCTGGCCGACTTTTCCGTTGAACTTCAACCCGCTTCGCGAATCTCGTTTGGCTGAAACGTGCGATTCGACTTGAAACAGAGCCCCGGTTCATTGCGAGCCAGGGCTTTTTGCTTTGAACGTTGAATACATAAAAATGTGATTTCAACAATTCCATTGACAAAAATTCATCCGCTAGGCAATATAAATAAAGGATCTTTATAAAGTAGTTGAAGAACGGAGGCATAATGAAAAGAGCAGATACGACGCTGATGAAGGAGATCAATCTGAACACGGTGCGGCGAACGCTAAAACGGATGGAAATCGCAACCAAGCCGCAATTGGCGGCGGAGACCGGATTAAGCGTAGTCACCGTGGCCGCGCTTGTACGAGAGCTGGCAGAGCGCGGGGAGCTGAACGAAGAGGAAACAGGAACCTCTACGGGCGGGCGTCCGGCTACGGTTTACCGCTTCGATTACGCTTATCGTCTAGCCCTGTCGCTGCATCTTCATGAGCGCGAAGGCATCGATACGGTATTCGCTTCCGTCGTGGATCTTCGCGGCGATATAAGGAAACATGAAGAACGGCTTTTTGATAAGCTGGATCGGGACTCCTTTTTGCGCTGGATCAAGAATTTGATGCAAGCTTATCCGCAGATTCAAACAATTGGGCTAGGGATTCCGGGTCAAGCGGTGGAAGGGCGGATCGAAGTGAGCAGCCATGATAGGTTGCGCGGAACCTATCCGGCTAAGTGGATCGAGGAACATTTTGGCGTGGCGGTGTTGCTGGAGAATGACGTCAATGCGGCACTGCATGGTTATTTGTTAGAGGGATCCAGCGAGCAAGAGGGCGAGGAGGGCATGGTTATTGGACTTTATTTTCCGACTAAATACCCTCCCGGCATGGCAATCTCTTGGAACGGAACGTTAATCGGCGGCAAGCGCGGAATGGCAGGCGAGGTTAAATATTTGCCGTTGGATATCGATTGGAGCCGACCGCCGACGGGAGAAGCCTGGAACGAGACCGTTTGCCGGATCGTGCATACCGCTTGCGTCGTATTGGCGCCGGAACGTGTCGTGCTCTACGGCGCGCAGACGGATGCCGTGTCGTGGACAGCTTGCTGGAACGCTTATGTTCGCCGCTATCCGCTGCCTGCCGAGCCTGACCTTCAATGGTCGGAACGCTTTGCGGAGCATTTTGCTTCAGGATTGCGCAATTTGGCACTGAAGACGTTGGAGCCGAAGATTTTATAAAACTTATGGATGCGTAAAAAGGAAGGAAGATGCTTGTGGCAACCTGGTTTCTGATTGTCATTTATTTAGCTTTTATCAGTCTCGGCCTGCCGGACTCTCTGCTTGGGGCGGCTTGGCCGGTAATGCGACCGGATCTCGGCGCGCCGCTGGAGTCGGCGGGGATGTTGGCGATGATCGTGGCTGCGGGGACGATCGTATCCAGTCTGGCTAGCGGCAAGTTAATTGCGAAGTTGGGCACCGGTCCGCTGACTTTGCTCAGCTGTCTGATGACGGCTGCGGCATTGTTGGGATTCTCGTTCGCGCCGTCTCTGATCTGGTTCGCTCTGTTGGCGATTCCGCTCGGACTGGGTGCCGGAGCTGTTGACGCTGCTTTGAATCATTATGTCGCGACCCATTACGAAGCGCACCATATGAGCTGGCTGCACTGTTTCTGGGGACTCGGCGCCACAGGCGGTCCGCTCTTGATGTCGTATTTTATCAAAGAACATGATTCGTGGAGATCGGGGTATACGGCGGTCGCGATGATCCAGTTCGGTCTGGTGATCGTCTTGCTGGTCACGCTGCCGCTTTGGAAAAAGATTGCGGCGCGCCGCGCAGAGAATCCGGTTACCGAAGTTGCGATCGACGCGGCTAATCATGATTCCGCGACGGTGCCTGAACCTTTGGCGGACGAGCAGCCCGCCAAACAACCTCTTCGCTTGCCGGGCGTGAAAATGTCGCTGTTGGCGTTCTTGTTCTACTGCGGCGTGGAGACGACCGTCGGACTATGGGGCGCGAGTTTCCTCGTCGGCGCGCGCGACGTATCCGCGGTAACGGCTGCCGGATGGATCTCGCTGTACTACGGCGGCATCACCATCGGACGTCTGATTACCGGCTTTATCACGCTGAAAGTCGGCAACCGCGCGCTGATCCTGGCGGGGCAGATCATATCGGTCATCGGTGCGGTGCTTCTTATGCTGCCGCTGCCGGATGTCGTGGTGCTCATCGGATTTGTCCTGATCGGTCTGGGCTTCGCACCGGTCTATCCGGGACTGATTCACGAGACGCCTGCCCGGTTCGGCCGAGCCAACTCCGCGAAGCTGATCGGTTATCAGATGGCTGTTGCGTATACAGGGACTACGTTCCTGCCGCCGTTGTTTGGCGTACTGGCTTCGCAGACGGGGATCGGCTTGTTCCCGATCGTGACGCTGCTGCTCGTTGTGTTCATGCTGCTCAGTTCCGAGCAGGTTAATCGCGCGATCAAGCGGACGAGAATGACGGGCTGAGCAGGAAACGACTGTCGATAAAGTTGTGTAGGCGGGGGAAGCGAGAAGACTGCGAGAAAAATTGCCAGCATAGGCTTCCGAAGTGCATTTCTTCGAAATGCTTCACAATTCGCTGTCTCACTTGGAAAAGTCGATTGAAAGTTTGAGTTGAAGTTTTCCAAGTTCAAAGGCGTCTTGAACTGAATTTTTCTCTCCGTCTTCTCGCTTCTAGTTACGTTTGATTTTTTCGATACAATTAAACTGTCCTACCAGTCTGATCGCCATCACTGCGATACATGTATAACTTCATAGATCGTTACTTCAAAAGAAGGATAGGCATTGAGCTGAGTTAGGCGCTGGGCTTCGTCGCTCCATTTCTCGGGGAGTTGCTCATAAAAAGCAAATCGGCTGAAGCCCCATTTATCTGGGTTGTAGATCAGTGCTTCGCCTATTGCATCTTGAGTCTTGGGCAGTTGTTCGATAAGCTTTGCACCGAAACCGTTCAGCGAAGTTGTTTGGGGAATACGCCCGGTGATTTCTACGGCCCAGCGTGCTTGCGAGAAATTATGTTTGATTTGTATGTTAAGTGGAATACCGATATTGACGTGTTGCCAACCGAATGAATGCAAGATCGCGTCGTAAGGGCCATTTAGCAAAAATTCGTTCATGCCGTCGTGATCGTTCCAAAGGTAAAAAGGAGCGTAAAGGTTCGAGAAGTTTCCGTACTTGCCTTTTTCCGAGATTAAATAAGCTTTAAGTGCCAAATACCGAAATCCGTCGGTTCGATGTCCATTCGTCTGTACTCTTTGGCGAATGATCGACATCTCGTAATCGACAGGAAGCGGGATTTTGTATTGCATTGCGATCATTGTGCATCAACCTTTCGTTGCGGGCTTGAGAAATCGTGATTTTATGTTCATAGCGTACAATAGAAGAAGCAGAAGCCTGTAACGATTAGAATGGATCAGGGGTATCATTGAAAATGAGAGGTGTACGATGGAACTGAATGATCTTGAACTTTTTCGTTGTGTCGCAAGGTTCGGTTCGATGTCCAAGGCTGCGGCGGAGTTGGGTTATGTTCAATCGAATGTCACTGCGCGTATCCAGACGCTGGAACGGGAATTCGGCGTCGCGCTGCTAAACCGTTCACCGAAAGGAATCAGTTTGAGGCCGGAGGGGAAGCGGTTGTTGGCGTATGCCGAGCAGATTCACCAGTTGGTCGAACAAGCCAAAGCAGAGGTTCCCTCCATGCGCGCTCGGCCGATGCGATTGGGGGCTTCCCAGACGTTGACCGCCGCTTATTTGAACCCGCTGATTCGCGATCCGGATTCCGGGATTCAAGTGTTCACTCGTTCCTTGGAGCAACTTGCGCATTTATTGGAATCCGGAGAGTTGGACGCGATGTTGGTGAATCGGGAGCCGGAGCAAGTGGATCGCTTGGAAAAAGTATTCGAAGCGGATGAGCCGATTGCTTGGATGGGTGGCGGCAGCGAGCAAGACTCTGTGGCTGCGGACTTGCCGCTTCTTGCTGCGCGCGATCCCGAGTGTCCTTATCGGCGTCAGACGCTGGAACAGTTGAAAAGATGCGATCCGCCGCGCCGTTTGATCGAAGCCGATACGCTGGAGAGCCTTGTGACCATCGTCGAAAGCGGACATGGGTTGGCGCTCTTGCCGATCGCGCTGCTTACTCCGCCTATGCGCATCGTTCAACTACCCGGATTCGATGCGGAAAAGGTACGCATTCGCTGCTATCGCAAAACTTTTCCTTCAGGCACATTCGATCATCCAACGCCCGGCATATCCAATGAATGGGAACGCCTTAGAGCATTAATCACCAGGTGAAATCGATGTTTATGACCCGCAGACAAAAAGGCCTTGCTTCCTTCTGGCGAAGCGGATAACATATAAACGGCTATACGGAAGATTCGCGAGGGGTAGGAGAACGGAATATCGGATTCCGGATCGGACTTGCCCAATTACTGGAGGTTAACGTGTGTACGCTGCGTTGTGGGCAACTCTCATCTTTGTTTTGACTTTATTTTTGGTCATCCGACGTCCTTACGGACTGCCGATCGGGTGGTCGGCCTGCGGCGGCGCCGTGCTTGCGCTGCTTACCGGGGTCGTGGATATGCAGGATGTGCGCGATGTGACGGATGTCGTCTGGAACGCTACGTTGGCTTTCGTGGCGATCATTCTGATCTCGCTCGTGCTGGATCGGGTCGGCTTGTTCGAATGGGCGGCGCTGCATATGGCCCGTGCTTCGAAAGGCAGCGGCGTCCGCATGTTCGTGTACTTGGTTTTGCTGGGAGCGGTCGTGGCTGCGCTGTTCGCGAACGACGGAGCGGCATTGATTTTGACTCCGATCGTGCTGGCGATGGTGCGGGCGCTCAAGTTGAACGAACGTCAGGTGTTTCCGTTTATTATCGCGGGAGGCTTTATTGCCGATACGACTTCGCTGCCGCTATTAATCAGCAATCTGGTGAACATCGTCTCGGCGGATTATTTCCATATCGGCTTTATGCAGTATGCAGGCCGAATGTTCGTGCCGAATCTGTTTGCGCTGGCGGGAAGCTTAGGCGTGCTTTATTTCTTTTTCCGTAAAAGCATTCCCAAAACGTTCGATGATTCGCAGCTTAAAGCGCCTTCGACCGCGATTCGGGATCTGAAACTGTTCCGAATTTCGTGGGTCGTCGTCGGCTTGCTGTTGGTCGGTTATTTCGCGGGTGAGCTGCTCGGTATTCCGTTGTCGCTCACCGCAGGCGTGATCGCGATCTTGTTCCTGATTCTGGCTCGTCGCAGTCCGTCGATCTCCGTCGCGGCGATCGTCAAAGAGTCGCCGTGGTCGATCGTATTTTTCTCGGTCGGGATGTACGTGGTCGTGTACGGACTTCGCAACGTGGGATTGACGGATTGGCTTGCCGGAGGCATTCGCGGATTTGCCGATCACGGGCTGTTCGCGGCCACGATGGGCATGGGCTTCCTCACGGCGGTCATGTCGTCGATCATGAACAATCTGCCGAGCGTGCTGATCGGGGCTCTGGCAATCGATACGGCAGACGCGGGCGGCCGCATTCAGGAGGCTTTGATCTACGCGAACGTGATCGGAGCGGATCTGGGGCCGAAGCTGACGCCGATCGGTTCGCTGGCAACGCTGCTCTGGCTGCACGTGTTGAACAACAAAGGCATCCGCATCACGTGGGGCCAGTATTTCCGTATCGGCGTCGTGTTGACGATTCCGACCTTGTTTATTACGCTGCTTGGGTTGTACTTATGGTTGTCTTGGTTATAAAAGGTTGTCAAAAGCCGCTTGCGCGGCGCAAGTCCCGGATCATGGAGATTCGGGGCTTTTTGCCGTCTGGACGAAACTGTGCGAAAAAAGGGATCGAGCCTGCAAATGTTCGATCATCGCGCAGTCTTTTTTCAACCCGACAGCTTTCGACAAATGGATTGCTCTGAGTTTCCGAAAACGTTATAGTAAGAGATGGAGAATGAGAAAACGTATACAAATAGGAGTGAGAATCCATGCAAAGCAAGTTGAATCTGTCCGGGGTATGGCAGTTGAGTCTGGACGAAGAAAGAAAAGGCCTGCCGCAGGCGTTCGAGGATACGATGGAGCTGCCCGGCACGACGTCGCACGCCCGCAAAGGACGCCGCAACGAAGAGCAGTTGATCGGGTCGCTGACGGACGAATATAAATTCGAAGGCTCGGCCTGGTTCCGAAAAGAGATCGAAGTGCCGGCAGAGTCTGCGGAACGCGTCTCGCTGCTGCATTTGGAGCGTACGCGCATCACGACGGTGTGGCTGAACGGCGAGGAGACCGGCACGCGGAACAGCCTGAACGCGCCGCATGTGTACGACCTGACGGGCAAGCTTAAAGCGGGCAAAAATACGCTGACGATCCGAGTGGACAATGTGGGCTATCCGACCAAAGGCGGTCATATGACGTCGCCGGATACGCAAACCAACTGGAACGGCATTACGGGCGCGATCGAACTGCAATTCTACGGGGAGTCTCGTTTGGAAGAGCTGCGCACCTATCCGAACGTAGGCGAGAAGCACGTTCGGATTACAGCCAATATCGAAGGGGAAAAGGCTGCTAAACTACGCGTCTCGGCAGAAAGTTTCAACGGGGAAGGTTCGCATACGCCGGAATTGGCCGAGTTCGAGCTGAACGGATCAAGCGTCGACGTTACCTATTCGTTGGGCGAAGCCGCGCGTTTATGGAGCGAATGGACGCCGGAATTATATCGCTTGAAGCTGGAGCTCCTGGATGCGAACGGAGCCGTGGTCGATACGACGGAGAGCGTGCTGGGACTGCGCGAGTTCAAGTCGGCGGGCGACAAGTTCGAGATCAACGGCAAACGCACTTTCCTGCGCGGCAAGCATGACGGACTGATTTTCCCGTTGACCGGATATGCGCCGACGGACGTGGACGAGTGGGTTCGCATTCTGGGCATCTCGAAAGCGTACGGCATGAACCATTATCGTTTCCATACCGCATGTCCGCCAGAAGCTGCGTTTGCGGCCGCGGATCTGCTGGGGATCTATATGGAGCCGGAACTTCCGTTCTGGGGCACGATCACGGAGCCGGGCGAAGAAAATCACAACCAGGCGGAGCAGGATTATCTGATCGAAGAAGGGTATGCCATCCTTAAAGCGTTCGCGAATCATGCGTCGTGCGTCATGTTCTCCCTCGGCAACGAGCTGTGGGGCAGCCGGACGAAGATCGATTCGATCCTGAAAGGATATAAGGAGTTCGATTCCCGTCCGCTGTATACGCAAGGCTCAAACAACCACCAATGGGTACCGGAGCTGCTTGCGCATGACGACTTCTTCTGCGGAGTGCGGTTCACGCGCGAGCGTCTGTTCCGCGGATCGTATGCGATGTGCGACGCGCCGCAAGGACATGTTCAGGTTGCGCCTCCGGGCACGCTGACGGACTATGACCAAGCGATCTCGCCTGCGCGCGTTCAAGCGGCAGACGGCGAAGAAGGCGGCAAAAAGCAAATCCAGATTCAATACGGAACGGGAATGAAAACGGTCGAAGCCGAAGGCGACGGCGGGGATTGGGTGTCGCCTCTTCCGGTCGTGTCGCACGAAATCGGGCAGTACGCGACGTTCCCGAATTTCGACGAAATCGAGAAGTATACGGGACCGCTCAAAGCCGAAAATTTCAAAATCTTCCGCGAGCGTCTGGAGGAAAAAGGATTGGGCCGTCTGGCGCCCGCTTATTTCAAAAACTCGGGCAAGCTGGCGATGGAATGTTATAAAGAAGAGTTGGAAGCGGCGCTGCGTTCGCGCAAGCTGGCCGGATTCCAAGTGCTCGATTTGCAGGATTTCAGCGGTCAGGGAACGGCTTTGGTCGGCGCTCTAGATGCGTTCATGGATTCCAAAGGCTTGATCACGGAAGAAGACTGGCGTTCGTTCTGCGATAATGCCGTGCTGCTGGCGCGCTTCGAATCGTATAATCTGGTCGGCGGCGACACGTTCTCTGCGGCGGTGGAGCTGAGTTGGTTCCGCGAGGAAGCGCCGGGCGACGTGGAAGTGAGCTGGTCGCTGCGTTCGGGTGAGCAACAGTTGGGTGCTGGCGTGGTTACGGCAAACGTGACGGAGAGCGGCGATCTGTTCGAGCTTGGCGGTATAGAGCTGGCTTTGCCAAATGTAGAGTCGATGCAAAAGGCGGAATTGGCGCTTTCTCTGAATGGCACGGACGTCTACAAAAACTACGAGCTATGGATCTACCCGGCGGAAACGAAAGCGGATTTCGGCGACGTTCACGTGTTCGAGACGCTGACCGACGAAGCGAAAACGCTGCTGGCCGAAGGCGGAAACGTGCTGCTCATGCCGAATATCTCCGCGCTCCAAAACTCGATCGAAGGCACGTATGCCGCCGATTTCTGGTGCTTCCCGATGTTCCGTTCGATCTCGGAAAGCATGGATCGCAAGATTCCGGTCGGCACGCACGGCTTGCTCGTTCGCAACGAGCATCCGGCTTTGAAAGATTTCCCGAGCGAAACGCATACGACCTACGCTTGGTGGAACGTGGTCATGAACTCGCGCTCGGTCATTTTGGACGGCACGCCGTCCGAGTGGGAGCCGATCGTGCAAACAATCGACAACTTCGAGCGCAACCACAAGCTGGGGCTGTTGTTCGAATGCAAAACGGGCGGCGGCAATCTGCTCGTGTGCGCGGTCGATGCGGCTGCGGCCGGACAAACGCCTGATGGGCGTCAGTTCTTGAGCAGCGTGCTCAATTATGTGCGGTCGGATGCGTTCGCGCCGACGGTGGAGATTGAAATTGGTGAAGTGGAGAAGATGGTGCGATAAGGAGGGCGAAGCGATAGGGAGGCGCTGCGGGAAAAATTCGCTCAGTACGCTGTCTCGCGCAGAAAGCTTGCAGCTTTCCGTGCTCAAAGGCGTCCTTCGCTGAATTTCTCCCTCCGCTTGGGCTATCGCATCGAGTTGGAGGAGTAGGGGAAGAGCGGAAGCTTTGGAATGTCGGTTGGCATTTTTGGGCTTTTGGTTTTTTAAGTATTGAAATTATTGAAAAGACCTCGGCGTTCGCTTAGAGCGAACGCCGAGGTCTTTTTTGCACATATGTTGCGGCGAAGAAGTCGGGATACCAAGATTTCAACCTTGCTCTTTGATGGGCGTCTTTTTGAAATCCGTCCGCTGAGGGGAATAGGGTTGGATCGGGACGTTGATCATCGAGATCGGGATTTCGAGATGTTGGCCCGTTTGGATGCCGTAAGGCGTATCGAGCTTGTTGACGCGCAGCAGGTCGTCGACGCTCATGTCGTACTTGTCGGCGATATAACCGACGGTTTCGCCGCCGGCGACGAGATGCTGTTTGCGGAGCTTTTCGATCCGGCAGGCGGATTGCTTGAACGTCGGCTGCTTGGACAGCGGGTCGACGAAGTCGGCGGTCAGGTCGTTGGCGGCCTGTTTGCTTTCCCAACTGCCGAAATGGAACGGCACGAATACGAGGCCCGGCTGAACGGCGTCGCCGATTTTGGCCGGGACTTCGATCTGTCCGCGCGGCGACACGATGCGGACGACTTCGCCTTCGACGATGCCGAGCTTCGCCGCATCGGCTTCGTTCACTTCGACGTAACCGTGCGGAGCGGCGGCTTGCAGATACGGCGAGCGTCCGGTCTTGGTACGCGTATGCCAGTGCCAAACGAGCCGTCCGGTCGTCAGCCACATCGGGAAGTCGCCGCCGGGCTGCTCGGATGGCGGATTATAGCGGGTCGCGTGGAAAATGGCGCGTCCGTCCGCTTGTTTCTCTTCATATTCGGCTCGGGTCAAAGCACGGCCCGTAAATTGGTTTTTCGTGTAGCTCTGCGCGTAATCGGTCGACGTCGGGAATTTGAAATCTTCGTACAGCCGTACGGTGCCTTCGGGACGCTCCGCGGTAGCCGGCCAGCGCATGCCGTTATGTTTTTGAAGCAGGTCGTATGTCATGCCGGTCATGTCGCTCGGACGTCCGCGCGAGACTTTTTTCCATTCTTCGAAGGCTTCTTCCGGGGTCGAATAACCGATCAGCGGCTGTCCGTCTTTGTCGCGGAAATCCATCCGTTTCGAGAAATCGATCAGGATCTCCAGGTCGGTGCGCACGCCTTCGGGCGGATTTACCGCTTTGCGAAGCAAATTGATGCGGCGGTCGGCATTTTCCATCGTGCCTTCTTTTTCGCCCCACATGGCGGCAGGGAGGACGACGTCGGCGACTTTGGACGTCTCGGTCAGGAAATGGTCCTGCATGATCACGAACACTTTTTCCAGAGCCGCTTTCGCCCGTTTGCGGTTCGGCAGGGAAACGAGCGGGTTGGTGCCGATATTCCAAAACACGTCGATCTGATCCTGTTCGATCATTTCCAACTGCTCTTCGATCCCTTTTTCCGGGCCGGCCGGAAGCAGCGATTCTTCAACGTTCCACAGATCTGCCATCTCCTGCAAATGCTGCGGGTTCATCGGGTTGCGGTTGGCGGGATAAGTGCCGACGCCGCCGACCGTGCGATTGGCCGAAGAACTGGGCTGTCCGGCCATATGAAGCGGTCCGCTGCCCGGTTTGCCGATCAGGCCGCGCGCCAAATGCATATTGTTGATCGCCACGCAGGCCGTCGTCGCGTCCGCGCTTTGGAAGGCGCCTTGCAGCGTGGTCGTCACGAGCGTCGGGGTCTCGGACAGCAGACGTCCGGCTTCAAGCAGCGTTGCGACCGGAATTCCGGTCACTTCCGAAGTGCGCTCCGGCGTCCATTCCTCCAGCGCGCCGCGCATATCGTCGAAGCCGATCGTGTAGTTTGCGATAAACTCTTCGTCGGCAGCGCCGTTTTCCAGCATCATTCGCAGCAGTCCGTTGAGCAGGGGCACGTTGGTTCCGGGACGAAGCTGCAAATGCAAGTCGGCGCCGCGCACCGTCAATGTCCGGCGCGGATCGACGGCGATGATGTACGGTTTGCCGGTGCGGGCTTTGCGGTCCATGATGCGTTCATGCAGCACCGTGCCGGTCTCGGCGACGTTATGCCCGAACAGCATCAGCGTGTCCGTCTCGTCGATATCGTCGTAGGAAGCGGGGGCTCCGTCGGCTCCGAACGATTGCAGCAGGCAAAATTCCGTAGTCGCGGTACAAAGCCGGGTGTTGGCATCCAGCAGATGCGTGCCGATGCCGGCGCGTCCGACTTTTGCGATCGTGTAATAGTCTTCGAGGAATGCTTGACCCGTCGAATAAATCGCGATGCCGTTGGGGCCTTTTCGTTCCAGCGTTTCTTTCATTTTATTCACGATCAGATCCATCGCTTCGTTCCACGTTGCCGGAACAAGCTCGCCTAGCTCGTTGCGGATCAGGGGGGACAGCAGGCGGTCGGGACTTGAATTGGCCTGCCACTGATTTTCGCCTTTCGGTCCGAGCCGTCCTCGGTTGATCGAGTGCTTGCTGTTGCCGCGGATGCCGACGATCTGCTCGTCTTTGACCGCGATCTCGCAGCCGCATCCGACCGAGCAAAGATTGCAGGTGCTGTACACCCAGCGGTCGACCTGGCCTTGGCTGTATACGTTCATATCGATCCGTTCGTTTTGCCAACTCATCGCACGCCTCCTGTCTGCGGTCGGTAAAGCACCGGCACGATGTATTTGCTGGTGTCGTCGCCGTAGGCGTTTTCGATCTCCGCCGCCGCTTCGGTCAATGTCTTTTTGATGCCGGGAAAACGGTTCTCTAGTTTGGCCGCTTCTTCCGAGTCCTCGTGATCCATCCAATCGACGGCGCGGAGCCAAGCGCGGAAGGTCGATTCGACGATCTCGTCGTTCAGGTAGACGACCGAGCAGTCCTTTTTGAAATCTTCCAAAGCCGGCGAGTCCTGCTTCAGGATAGGGAGCAGATTCCGCAAAGCCTGCCGTTCGTCCTCCAGGGCCGTGCGAAACAAAACCACCAGCGGATGGCTCATTTCGGCCGTTTCTTTCAATATTTGCTCGACTTCCTTAAGTACCGAAGAAAAAAGGGGGTAAAGTGTACTCATGAAATCCCTCCTGTCCGCGTATATGTTATGAACCGGTATATGGTTATGCTCAAGATTACATACCCGTTCCGCTTTTTTGTTAACAAAAAAATAAAAATTGAAAGGTTTGAATTTTAGATTGATTTTCGTATACGTATGCGATATATTGCATACTATAGTTTGTTGAAACGTCAAGCAAAGGAGGCTTCCTGTTGCCCGTTCCTCAAAATTTTAAAGCGCCGGCCCGAATGTCCGCCAAAGAAAAAGCGTTTGACCAAATCCAACGCTGGATTATCGACGGAACCCTTCAGCCGGGCGAAAAACTGCTCGAATCGGAATTAAGCGAATCGCTCGGCGTGAGCCGAACGCCGATTCGCGAAGCTTTTCAGCTGCTTGAAGTGAAGGGACTGGTTGCGACCTATCCCGGCAAAGAAACGAAAGTGACGGGAGTCGAAAAGGGCGATATTTTCAAATTGTATTCCACTTTGGCGGCTTTGCACGCGTCCGCGGCGGAAGTCGCGGCGAAGCTGATTCGTCCCGAACAAATTCGGCATTTGATCGATTTGAACACGGAATTCGAACGCGCGGTCGGCAGCGACCAACCTTACTTGGCGATGGAGACGGACGAGGAATTTCATAACGCGATCGTCGAGCTTTCGAGCAATCCGTACACGGCAAGCTTCAGCGATTCGCTTCAAGTTCATATCCGGCGATTCAAATACGTGTTTTTGCAGCAGCCGATCGACTCTACGCAGGCTTCGGTCGACGAACACTTCGCGATCATCCGCGCTTTTCAAAGCCAGGACGGCGCAGCCGCCCACGAAGCGATGAAGCAAAATTTGATCCGTCCGATGCGCGAACTGGAACATCTGATTTAATACTTCAACAGACGGGAGCAAATAAAAATGGAAAACAACAACGGCAGCCAAAAAGACTTGAGAATCCGCAGCAAAGTCATCAGCGAGGGCGCGAACCGGGTACCGAACCGGGCGATGCTGCGCGCGGTAGGATTCACCGACGAAGATTTCAAAAAACCGATGATCGGCGTAGCCAGCACTTGGAGCGAAGTGACGCCGTGCAATATGCATATCAACGATCTTGCTTTCAAAGCGAAACAAGGCGTTAAAGAAAACGGCGGAGCGCCGCTCGTATTCAACACCATCACCGTGTCCGACGGCATCTCGATGGGACACGAAGGCATGTTGTTCTCGCTACCGAGCCGCGAAGCGATCGCCGATTCGATCGAGATCGTGGCGGGAGCGGAACGCTTCGACGGCCTGGTGGCGGTCGGAGGCTGCGACAAAAACACGCCGGCCTGCCTGATGGCGATCGGGCGCTTGAACGTACCTTCCGTTTATGTCTACGGCGGCACGATTCAACCCGGAATTCTCGACGGCAAAAAGATCGATATCGTATCCGCGTTCGAAGCGGTCGGGCAGTATCAAGAAGGAAAAATGACCGACGAAGAGTTGAAAAAGGTAGAATGCAGCGCTTGTCCGGGTCCAGGCGCGTGCGGCGGCATGTATACGGCGAACACCATGGCAGCTTCCGCCGAAGCGATGGGCATGAGTTTGCCGGGTTCGTCGTCGACGCCCGCAATCTCTTCAGGCAAAGCAGACGAATGCGAAAGAGCGGGCGCAGCCGTGATCAACTTGCTCGAAAAAGAAATTTATCCGCGCGATATCATGACCAAAGAAGCATTCGAGAATGCGATCACGGTCGTGATGGCGCTCGGCGGATCGACGAACGCGTTCCTGCATTTGCTCGCGATGGCGCATTCGGTCGACGTGGATCTGACGCTGGACGATTTCGAACGCATCCGGTTGAACGTGCCGCATTTGGCCGATTTGAAACCGAGCGGAACGCATGTCATGCAGGATCTGAACGATATCGGCGGCGTGCCGGGCGTCATGAAAATGCTGCTTGAGCGCGGACTTCTGCACGGGGACTGCATGACGGTAACGGGCCGTACGTTGGCGGAGAACTTGGCCGACATGCCTTCCTTGGAAGAAGGACAGGACATCATCCGCTCGTTCGATAATCCGCTGAAGCCGAACGGACCGCTCGTCGTGCTGAAGGGCAACCTGGCGCCGGACGGCGCGGTAGCCAAAATGTCGGGCATGAAAAAGTCCCGCTTTACCGGCCCGGCCAAAGTCTACGACAGCGAGGACGAGGCTACGGCAGCGATTACGCGAGGCGATATTGTCAAAGGCGACGTGCTGGTTATCCGTTATTGCGGACCGAAAGGCGGACCGGGCATGCCGGAAATGCTGTCGGTTACGGCGATGATCGTCGGCAAGGGGTTGGGCGGCGAAGTCGCGCTGATGACGGACGGACGCTTCTCGGGCGGTTCGCACGGCTTCGTGGTGGGACACGTCTCGCCGGAGGCTCAAGTCGGAGGCCCGATCGGGTTGCTTCGGACCGGCGACATGGTTACGTTCGACAGCGAGATCCGGGAGGTCAGCATGGACGTAAGCGAAGAAGAGTTGGCAGCGCGCAAGCAAGCTTGGGTGCAGCCGCCGCTCAAAGTGTCTTCGGGCGTGTTGGCGAAGTATGCCCGGCTGGTTTCCTCGGCGTCAAAAGGCGCGGTAACCGATTTGTTCGAGTAAACGTCTTCGTTTATACTTGAACAAACCGCTACTTTCGGAGGGATCGGCATTGACACCAAACATGACGGAGAAAGAAAAAGCCGCTTCGGGTTTGTTATACGACAACAACAATGATCCGCAGCTCGTCCGCGAGCGCAATTACTGCAAATCGCTATGTTTCGAGCATAATCAGTTGAATCCGTTGAAGTTGGTCGAGCGCGAAGAGATGATTCGAAAAATCGTGGCCGAGGCAAAAGGACCGTTCGTGATCGAACAGCCCTTTTACTGCGACTTGGGTTATCGTATCGAGCTGGGAAGCAACTTTTACGCGAACCACAATCTGATCATTCTCGACGCGGCCAAAGTGAGTTTCGGCGACAATGTGTTCATCGGACCGAATTGCGGTTTCTACGCGGCAGGCCATCCGCTTGACGTCGAGCAGCGGAACGCGGGATTGGAGTACGCCTATCCGATCACGGTCGGAGACAACGTCTGGTTCGGCGGCAATGCGGTCGTGCTGCCGGGCGTAACGATCGGTTCCGGAAGCGTGATCGGAGCGGGCAGCGTCGTGAACCGGGATATTCCGCCGGGCGTGATCGCGGCAGGCAATCCGTGCCGCGTGATTCGCGAGATTACGGAAGAAGATCGGAATAAGTATAAACGGGCTTAGTGACGACACGCCCTAGAGCATTAACAAGGCGCTTGTGCCTTGCGCAAAAGACGCATTTCCTTTTCAGGGAATGCGTCTTTTTTGCGTATTCGTAGATCTTGCGGTCTAGTCGAAAAAAGGGGCTTGACGTGAAACGCGTTTCACGCGATAAAGTAAACATACACCTTAATAAATGATGTTTATAAAGTGTGCGAAGGCATGCAACCAAGAGGAGGAAGATCATGTTCAAGCTGGTGGTTAGCGATCTGGACGGAACATTTTTGAATAACGAAGGCGATTTCGATCGGGAGCGGTTTGCGGAAGTATATGCGCAGATGCAGCAGCAGGGCGTTCAATTTGCGGCTTGTACGGGCAAGCAATGCGAGCGGGTAGAAGAACTGTTCGAAGGCTTCGAGGGAATTTGGATTCTCGGCGACAGCGCGACTCGGATCAAACGGGACGGCAAAGTGGTACAAGAATTCACGCTCGCTCGAGAGCTGGCGTTGGGATCGATCGCCGAGATCGAAGCTTTCGACCCGAATATGATCATTATCGCTTGCACCGGAGATGCGGCTTATGTGCGCGACACGCTCCCGGACGACGAATACGGCTTGGTTAAACGTTCGTACCGCGAAGTCCTTCGGGTCTCCTCGTTTAACGAAGTTCCGGGTTCTTTCGTCAAAGTCACCGTGTTCGATGCCGAAGGACGCAGTGCAAATCTTCGACGCAAAGTGGAAGAAAAACTCGGCGGTCAAATGTATATCGTGGACTCCGAGCCGCGTTGGCTGGACATTACGGCGCTCGGCACCCATAAAGGCGAGACGGTTATGAAGCTTCAGCAGATGCTGGGAGCCACGCGTGAAGAAACGTTATCTTTCGGCGACGGGGAGAACGACGTGGAGTTGATGCAGATCGCTGAATTCAGCTTTGCCGTAAGCAACGCTTGCGAGAACACGAAGGCCGCAGCGGCTTTTGTTACCAAGTCCAACGTGGAAGACGGCGTGCTGCTTACGGTAGAAAAGCTGTTGCGTTTGCAGTCGCGGGCACGCGCTTAAGTCCATAGTCCGGGTAAGGAAAAAGCTTCGCTTGCGAGCATACGGTAAACAGGCCGTGCCCGTAAGGCGAAGCTTTTTTAAAAATGAGGCTTGAAAATACATAGATGTCTATGTTATTATTCGTTCATGAACAAATACAACGCAGCCGCATTGATCAGTCGGATCAACGATCAGGCACAGAAGCTGATTACAACCGAGTTGGAAGCGCAAGGTATTGAAGGCATTGTACCGTCCCACGGCGGCGTGCTGATGTTCCTTTATCAAAAAGACGGTTTGTCCGTAACGGAACTGGCGGAAGCAATTGGTCGCACACAGCCTACAGTGACGGTGTTGGTCAATAAGCTGGAAAAGTTGGGCTATGTCAAACGGGTGAAAAGTCAGACCGATCAACGGGTGACCCTTATCGCATTGACGTCGAAAGGCCGGGAGCTTGAACCGATATTCCGCAGTGTGTCCGCCCGCCTGAACGAAAAGTTGTACGGCAACTTGTCAAAAGACGAAGGTCTTGAGTTGGAGCGACTGTTAGACAAAATCGCGCATAGGTTCTGAAATGTCCGACGACATGGAGACCTATGCAATATTTTCGAATATTGCATAGATGTCTATGTAGTTATAGGCGAAAATAAACTATTTTATTATTTTTTGGAGGTTATTTATAATGAAACATCTGATCGTTTACGCTCACCCGCACCAAGACAGCTTGAACCGTTCGATTCTGAACACGACCGTAACGGCTCTGCAAAGCAAAGGCGGGGAAGTCATCGTGCGCGATCTGTACGAGCTTGATTTCCAACCTGTGCTGAAAGCTCAAGATACAACAGCCATGAGAGCCGGAAACACGCCGCAGGACATCAAGACCGAGCAGGAGTTCATTACGCAAGCGGATACGATTACGTTTATCTATCCGATCTGGTGGACAGGTCTTCCGGCTATTCTTAAAGGTTATGTGGACCGCGTATTCGCTTACGGATTTGCTTATGCCAGCGACGAGAACGGCATCGTGAAGATGTTGACCGGCAAAAAAGGCCTGATCATCAACACGCACGGCACGCCAGCCGAAGTCTACGACCAAATCGGCATGAGCGACGCTCTGCGTGCTACCGCAACTGGCGGTATTTTCGAATTCACGGGCATCCAGTCCGCTGGCCACCTGCTGTTCGGCAGCATTGGCTATCTCCCGGAAGAAAGCTATCAAGAAATTCTGCGCCAAGTCGAAGATACAGTCAAAAAAGCCTTTTAATTCGTTCAAACCAAATTTCTCCCGCAGCAATTAGCACTCGCTTTGGTGGGTGCTTTTTTACGTTGGATCAAGAACATATGTTTGATATACTGAATGAAATAAGGATGATGAATAAAACAAGAAGGTGAATTGAAATATGGACAAACAAGACCTGATCGACCACTGCCTGACTTATCCGGGCGTGTACGAAGATTATCCGTTCGACGAGAGCTGGACCGTGATGCGGCACGGCAGCAACAAAAAGTCGTTCGCCTTCATTTACATACGGGAAGGCCGTCATTGCGCGAATTTGAAATGCGATCCGATGCGAGCCGCCATGCTTCGCGATCTGCACGGCGATATCAAGCCCGGCTACCATATGAATAAGGAGCATTGGAACACCGTTATTTTGGACGGGGATCTGGATCAGGAAGATATTTTCGATCTCGTGCGGCACAGCTTCGAGCTGACCCGGCCGAAAATTTCGAAGAAACGGCAGCAGGCGGATTTTTGAAAATGCAGAGAAACGAACCGGGAGAAATCGCGATCGAAAAGACCGGCTTTTAATGTCGCGAAATCAATTCAAAGCAGCCGTGTCCGGGTTATCCTATAGTAAAGAAGCCGCAAAAGCGGAAGGAGGAGACCCGATGAAAAGGACGCTGCGTACGCTGGCTGCCGTCGGACTGTTGGCGACGATGCTCGGATGCGGTTCGGACGATGACAACGATATGAATGATATGGACATGGACGACGCTGAGCATCAGCAGATGGATAACGATCAAGACGACGACTAAGGAGTAAGGGAAGAACGAAAAAGCTGCCGGAACGCATCCCGACAGCTTCAAAGCAGCGATCGAATTCGCTGCTTTTTTCTATGCTTTTTCTTAATTATCGGTCAAAGGACTCGCTTTACGCTTTTACCGCTTCGCTTTTCTTGCCGTTTACGACTACCGTCTCCTCGCTGCCGCGCTTCACCTTTTTAATAAAGAACGACAGCAGCAGTCCGACGATCCCGATTCCTACGATCACGACATACGCATCGTTGATCCCGGCGATCTGGGCTTGCGTCGCGATCTGCGCCGGATCCGTGCCGTTTTGCATCATGTCTGCGGCGTGCGACTTGGCGCGGTCGGACATGACGGTAACGAGCAGCGAAGTGCCGATTGCGCCCGCGACTTGACGCGTCGTATTGCTAATGGCCGTACCGTGCGCGTTCAGGCGAGGCGGCAGTTGGTTCAGACCTGCGGTCTGAAGCGGCATCATCATGAACGCCATGCCGATTCGGCGCGCCGTGGACATGAGAACCAGGTACGTATAACTGGTCGTATCCGTCAGATTAATGAAGCCGAGCGTGGTCGCGATCACGATCGCCATGCCGATAATGGTCAGCCATTTGGCGCCGTACTTATCGAACAGTCGTCCGGTAACTGGCATCAAGAGACCCATCAGCAGCGCGCCGGGCAGAAGCAGCAGGCCGGATTCGATCGCGGTGTAACCTCGGGCATTTTGCAGGTAAAGCGGCAGCAGCATCATGTCCGCATACATAATCATCGTTACCGCGATGCTGATGACGATCGTCAGTGAGAACATATTGAATTTGAAGGCGCGAAGGTCGAGCAGCGGCGTTGTCATTTTGAGCTGTCTCCAACAGAAGACGACCAACCCGATCACGCCGACGGCGATCATGATCAAGACTTCGGCACTGGACCAGCCCAAACTGCCTGCACGGCTGAAGCCGTACAGCAACGCGCCGAAGCCGATCGTCGACAAGATGACGCTGATCGCATCGAACTTGACGTTCACGCGTTCGCCGACGTTGCGCAGGAAAACGAAGCCCAACACGATGACCAATACGGCCAGAGGAATCATCGCGTAAAACATGGTTTCCCACGAATAGTGTTCCAGCGTATAACCCGCAAGCGTCGGTCCGATTGCCGGGGCAACGATAATGGCGAGACCGACCAGTCCCATCGCCGAACCGCGTTTTTCGGGTGGGAACAAGGCCAGAATGACATTCATCAAGAGCGGCATGATAATGCCTGCGCCGGCCGCTTGAATCAGGCGTCCGGTCAGCAGCATCGGGAAGTCGCCCGCAAGCGCGGAGACGACCGTGCCGACCAGGAAGATCATCATCGAAGCCTGGAACAACTGCCGCGTCGAAAATTTTTGCATCAGGTAAGCGGTGATCGGAATCAGCACGCCGTTGACCAGCAGATAGCCGGTGGTCAGCCATTGCGCGGTAGCGGCGGTGATGTCAAAGTCTTTCATCAGTTCCGGCGTTGCGACGCTCATCAGAGTCTGGTTTAAGGTCGCCAGGAAGGCGCCCAGAATCATGATGAACATAATCGGTCCTTTTTTGGCCGATTTTGTGTCTAAAGCATGGGTACTGCTCAATTTCTCTCCGTCCTTTCGTTTCTGGGCTAGACTTTTTTTACAACGTGTCGGATAATCAACATTGCATAAAACAGATTATAGCGAGGCGTTAGCCTTGGTTACAAGCGACACTTTTCCTTAAATCGTCAATTACTTTTCAAAAAAGCGCAAAATGTTGTTTAAAATTTGAATAATATACACAAATCGTGAAAGTGTAAATCAAGACATATAAGGGGGAGTTGCAGTGAACGAAATACAGAAAACCAAAGTCGATCCCAGAGTCTTGCGGACGCGGCAATTATTGAAGAATGCACTCATTGAATTGTTGGAAGAGATGGAGCCGGACAAGATCACGGTGAACCGGATTGCCGAGCGGGCGACAATCAATCGGGTGACTTTTTATTTGCATTACCGCGATATTCAAGACATGATGGAGAAAATGGCTGAAGAAATGGTCCTGGAGATCGAAAAAGCGATGACCAAAACCGTCGAGGAGAAGAAGACCGGCGGCGATGACGTGATATTGCTCGGACTGCTGGAGCATATCGCGGCCAACGCCAAATTTTATAAAGTGATTATCGGGTCGCGAGGCGTTCCTATTTTCCATGAACGGCTGCGGGATATTTTCGTGAAAAAAATCAACGACGGCGTAACGAAGCATATATTGGCGGAAAAAGGAATCCAGCAGGATGTCGCGGTCTGGTTCGGCTCTGCGGCCATGCTGGGCACGATTGCTTCCTGGGTGCGCAACGACATGCCGTATTCGCCGCAATTTTTGGCCCGGCAGTTCGCATTGTTGTTCCGCCGCGAAGATCTGTACGAGACGGATTAATGATCCGAAAGGAGAGGCCGAGATGACACTGATCAAGCTATTGTTGGCTGACGATGAACCGATCATTTTACGCGGGCTGAAAAAGCTGCTGCCGTGGGAAGAGCTGGGATTTGAGATTGTGGGCGAGGCTAGCGACGGACGCGAACTGCGAGAGCTGATCCGCGACTTGTCGCCCCAACTGGTTATTAGCGATATCAGCATGCCGGAAGGCAACGGGATCGAAGTCATTCAGGAGATGAACGGTCGCGGCGGACAGGCTAAGATCGTCTTTATCAGCGCTTTTCAGGAATTCGGTTATGCGCGCGAAGCCGTTCAGCTTGGCGCGCTCGATTACCTGGTCAAGCCGATCAGCAAAAGCCAATTGGAATCGGTCGTACGGAAAGCCGAGGCGCTGATTCGGGAAGAGAGCGAAGGTTGGCAGAAGCGGGAACGGCTGCATTATTATGAAGCCAAAGACCGGGCGCATACGATCGAAGAGCTGACGGCCCGTTTGCTTGACGGAGATTTGAAAGCGTTAACAACTTTGGCGGAATTAAAGTCTTTGTTTATCGATGGCCGTTGCACGCTGTTTGTTATTGAAGCGGAAGATTCTTTCGGGAAATATGCGTGGCAGGAAAAAGAACGCAGTTTAGCGCATTTTGCTTTAGGTAACGTGATTCGGGAGACCGTCGAGAGTCAGCAAACGATGCGCGGATTAACCCTGCAAAAAGAAGATCGCTTTGTGGTGCTGATGCAGCATGCCGACGTGGATACGCTCGCGAATCTTATTGAGGAACTCGTCGGCAAGATCGAGCGTTACCTCAAACTGCATGTCGCATGCGGCGTGGGACGCACGGTAGATTCGCCTGAATTTGCAGCCGTCGCGTACCGATCCGCTCTGAAAGCGCTGGATCAAACCTATTTTACCGGATTCGGTCGCGTGTTGCTGGACGAAGAGACGTGCGAAAGCAAGCCGTCAACGCCTCCGTTCGATTCCGCGGAACGACAAGCCCGGCTTATCGGTTCGATGATTGCGCAGCGCAAAGAGGATATTCACCCGTTGACCGAGGAGTTATTCGCGCAGATCGGGATCAGCGCCGGAATCGGCAAGCATGCCGCGATATCGGCATTGTACCATCTGGTGCTCTCGGTGATCCGGGAATGGGAGCAGCTGCGAGGGAAGACTAACTCTTCAGATCGCTCGTATGCGCTTTTGTTGGAACGGTTAACGGCCTGTCCTTCTTACGCGGAAGCCTGCACGGTAGCCGAAGAAGCGTTGCGCAGTCGGATGGAAGCGGCGGACGACCTGGCATTAAGCCGGGATCACGACACGCCTGCCCGAATTCGCGCCTATATCGACGAGCATTACGCGGAGGCTATCACGTTAGAGAAAATGGCTGCGGAATTCTATATGAACCCCTATTACTTCAGCAGCTTTTTCAAAAAACAGATCGGGCAAAATTTCAAAACGTATGTGACCGACATTCGGATGACCAAAGCGCTGGCGCTGCTGCATAATCCCGATCGGATGATCTACGAGATTGCCGAACAGGTGGGCTACAACAACGTTCGGCATTTTAGCGATACGTTCAAAAAGAAATACGGTCAAGTTCCGCAAGATTACCGTCAATCAGGTCGTACCTTGTCTTGAAAAAGGAGGACATACGCTTGCCGCGTGACCGCATATTTCGAAAACGGCTGTCTAAAAGTATTTTCTTCAAACTTTCGGCAGCCTTTATTCTGGTTGGCTTAGTGCCTTTATTTGCGCTCAGTTTATTCTCTGTCCAGACCTTTTCCAGTTACGTGGTTCGTTATACGACCAGCAACCTGCAACAAATGGTGCTGTATATGAGCTATAACCTCGATACGGCTTTTCGGCAGTACGACGATATTTCGAAGCTGATGTATACCGGGCGCTACGAAGGGTTTTCGGAGCAAATGAGCCGCAATCAGACCTATAACGTGAACGAGCTGGAACAGATCAACGCGACGCCTATCGATTCTTTTTTGAAAACGGTCCTGTACAGCGACACCTACATCACGGCAGCCTATTTCACGCGCGAATCGGACGGGAAATTGTATTACCAGGATCGCGAGAACCATGCTTTGCAAAGCGATCTTCTTCCGATCAAGCAGTGGCAAGCCGATATGGCAGCACAGCCCAACCGTCTCGCGATTTTTCCGGCGCATGCAGACCCGTACTTTGCGGGATCGAAGCGGGACGTGTTCACGGTGGCCCGGAATTTGATCGATACTTCGGGTACGCTTACGCGGGAGCCGAAGGTGGTCGGGACGTTGTTTTTCGATGTGGATACGTCGTTGTTCCGCCAGTTCTCCGGTGAATCGGCATTGGGGGAGCAAGACGAGCTGGTGCTGGTCAACGGCGATAATCAGCAGTTCTTTAGCAAACAAGGGGGGACGGGGACGGAAAAAATTTTGTCGGAGAATCCTGATCGAGACTTGTTGATTTTGGAGGAAAAAGTGCCGTATTTGCAGGGAAGGTTGGTTGCGGGCGTGCATCGAGTGGCTTTGTTCGAACAGCTTTTCTCGGCCCGAACGACGGTATACCTGGCGATTTTGATCGGCGCAATCACTCTGGTCGTGGTCGGAGCTTGGTTCTCCCGGCGTCTATCGGCTCCGATTCGTCGCCTGATGCAGCAGATGACGGTAGTGGAATCCGGACGATTGGAACCGATGCCCGAACTTGCCGGCGAAGACGAGATTGGGCGATTAACGCAGAGCTTCAACCGAATGGTCGAGCGGCTGCACATTCATATCGATGAAGCTTACGTGGCTCAGATCAAGCAGAAACAGACGGAGCTAAGCGCGCTCAAAAGCCAGATCCGCCCGCATTACCTGTATAATACGCTGGAAGTGATACGCATGAACGCGGTAGATAAAGACGCGGATGAAGTAGCCGACATGATCCATGCGTTAGCCAATCAATTGAAATACGTGATCGATTACGGTGAAGAGCAGGTGAGCCTGGAACGGGAAATCGCTCATCTTCAAGACTACTTTTACATCATCTCCGTTCGTTACGATAACCGCTATACGCTTCGTTTCGATCGATCCCCGGAAGTAGACATGCAGCGGCCGGTGGTCAAACTCTGCCTTCAGCCGATCGTGGAGAACGCCGTTCAACACGGTCTTCGTACCCGGAAAAAAGGCACGGTTCTTGTCGCCGCCGCCGTGCAAAACAATCAACTTCACCTTACGGTTCACGACGACGGATCCGGCATGGATGCCGAAACGTTGTCCCGGGTTGAAGCTGCGCTTCATGCCGAATCCCTACCCGGTCATTCGATCGGTCTCAAAAACGTGCATGAACGCATTCGCTCCCAATACGGCGAAGCCTACGGATTGACCGTTACCAGCCGCGAAGGTGTCGGGACTTCTATTCTTCTACGCTTCCCTCTGGTTGAATAAACAGAACAAGAACGACTCGCTGTTCTCGGAGTGTCGAGGAAGTTACGTTGGCGGGGGAAGCGAGAAGACTGCGAGAAAAATTCGTTCAATCCGCTGTCTCACTCGGAAAATGGATTAGATTGTAATAAGGAGTTTTCCGAGTTCAAAGGCGTCTTTCACTGAATTTCTCTCTCCGTCTTCTCGCTTCCCTCTCCTACGTAACTTTCTCGACAACCTGAAGAGCAGCTTACGCAGCTGTTCTTTTTTCTGCTTAAGTTTCCCTCATATCATGCTTAAAAAACATCATTCATCCCCGGAAATATCAATGCTATTCTAAACTCAGAAAGCGCTTACCTAATTTACAAGAGATCGAAAGGGGATTGGAAAAGATGATTGGACGGACAGCAAAAGGATGGTTCGCCGTTACGCTCGCTGCGTCGCTAGTACTCAGCGCCTGCGGCTCGGGATCGGGTGATGTGCAGACAACGAGCGGGGCCGCAGCAGACGGTGGAGGAGATAAGGTCAGCTTCACGATCGGTTACGCTTCCGGCGACCCGGCGGCGCGCAAAGCGATCAGCGACACGGTAGAGCGTTTCATGGACGCCAATCCGAATATCGAAATCAAGGACATCAGCGACAACTCGGCAAGCTCTTATCTGGATTGGCTGAAAACCAAGGATGCGGTAGGAGAGTTCCCGGATCTGGTTGAAATGCGGGATACCGAAGTGTTTGCGGACGCGGGCAAAATCGTTGAGCTTCCGTCGGATCTGGTTGAACTGTTCGATTCACCGCCCGAGGTTGACGGAAAAGTGTGGAACGCGCCGCTTGCTCTCAATGTGCCGCAAGGCATTATTTACAGCAAAAAAGCCTATGCGGACGCCGGAATCACGGACCTGCCCCAAACCTATGACGAGTTTCTCGAGATTCAAGAAAAGCTGAAAGCCAGCGGAATCAGTCCATTGGTCGTAGGGGGTAAAGACATCTTCCATATGGGCTTCTGGGTGAACAAATTCCTGATCGACGACGTGTACGCGAAAGATCCGGACTGGAATTCGAAGAAAACGGCGCAGGAAGCGGCTTTTGTCGATGAAAATGTCGTGCAGGCCATGACCGACTTCAAATTCCTGTTCCAGAATTACGTGGACAAAGGCTGGCTCAGCACCCCGGACAATCAGACGGCTTCGGTACTGGTGTCCGGCAAAGCGGCTCAACTGTTCTCGGGAACCTGGATGTTCTCGCAGATCGAAGAGGCCGATCCAAGCTTCGAATACGGATTCTACGCGGTGCCGGATCGGGAAGGTCATGTGAACGTCATCGGATTGCCTTCGCCAGCCGGATGGACTTTGTCTGCGGAAGCGGCGAAAGACCCTGACAAGACGGAAGCGATTGAGTCGTTTATTCGTTACTTTTTTGAACCGGAGCAATACTCCTTATACCTCGCGAGTCTGAACGGTATTCCTTCGACGAAAGAAAAGGTGGAATACGAGGCAAGTCCAGCCATGCAGTCGGCGCTTGATCTGATGAATGACCCCGAAGTCACCAAGTCGCTGGCGATCAACAATTGGTGGGGCGAAAATCTGATTCCTCCGCAGTTCCGCAACTGGTTCTATAAGAAGCTGCAAGAGATGGTCGTGAGTGACGGAGACGTGAGCGACTATATGAAACAGATCGATACCGAATACGACAATCAGGTCAAAACTAACGCGATGTAGATGCAATAGAAAGAGAGAAAGGAGAGAAACGCTATGGGAACTCCGGCTTCGACAGCGGGACTTCGGATCAAAGAGAAGTCCCGCCGGAAAAAATCGAGCGCGAATTCATTTGCCTTGATCTTTATCCTGCCATCCCTTGTACTGTACACGCTGTTTGTGATTGTACCGACCTTGGGCAGCGTCTACTTAAGCTTTACCTCGTGGGACGGAATCAGCGAAGACATTCGATTCATTGGATTGGCGAACTTCGCGGAAATCTGGCAAAGTCCCCGCGTGCATAATGCCCTGAAAAACACGCTTATTCTTACGGTCAGCCTAGTCCTATTGGAAAATGTTGCAGCGATCGCGATGGCCTTGATGGTGGATCGGGTACGTTGGTTCAAAAATCTGTTCCGCAGCTTGTTTTATTTTCCGACCTTGCTTAGCGGCGTAGTGATGGGCTTCGTCTGGACGATGATTTTAAACTACAACTTCGGCGTGTTCAATCAAATACTCAATGCCGTAGGACTGGGCAGCTGGGCGCTTGATTGGTTGGGGAATCCGGATTATGCCATGGTCTCGATCATTTTGTCGACGGTCTGGAAAGGCGCGGGTTATTACATGATTATCTATCTGGCGGGCTTGCAGGGCATTCCTACCGAATTGTCCGAAGCGGCCAGCATCGACGGCGCGAATAGTCGTCAACAGTTTCGTTTTATTACCTTCCCGCTGCTGGCCGGTTCGCTTACGGTCTGCATGGTGTTGTCGACGATCAGCGCGCTCAAGATTTTTGACCAGATTGCAGTGATGACGGACGGGGGACCCGGATTCGCGACCGAGACGCTGACCTATATCATTTATAAAGTCGGCTTTGGCGAATTGCGACAGGGCTTTGGAACCGCGTTGGCGTTGGTATTGTTTGTGCTCATTCTGATCGTGACCGTAATTCAGGTTCAAGTTTTGCGAAAAAGGGAGGTGCAGCATTGATGAAAGAATCGACGCGCAAGCGAATCGGCGAAGCCGGACTGTTTCTGATCACGCTGCTGGTCGACTTGCTCTTTTTCTTCCCGATCCTGTTCAATCTGATGTCCGCATTCAAAAGCAACGGCGAAATCATGCGGGACGCGATCGCTTTTCCGACGTCGCTGTATTTGGAAAACTTTCGTTATCTGTTGACCGAAACGGAGTTTCCGCGAGCGATCTTGAACAGTTTGATTTTGACCGCCGTTTCTATAGTGCTGCAAATTCTGATTATCCCGATGGCAGGTTACGCGATTGAACGCAGGCAAGCCAAGTGGACGAATTTTGTTTTCCTCTATTTTCTCGCCGGCATGATGATTCCGTTCCAAGCGTATATGATCCCGCTGTTCAAAGAACTGAAAATGCTTGGCTTGTACGGGAGTCTGGCCGGACCGATCCTGATCTACGTCGCCGGGGCGGTAGGTTTTGGCTGTCTGCTCTATACGAGCTTTGTCAAAGGAATCCCGAAGGAGATCGAGGAAGCGGCAGAGATCGACGGTTGCGGACGCTACGGGATCTTCTGGAAAATCGTCTTCCCGCTGCTCGGCCCGGTGACCGCAAGTATGGTTGTATTGAACGGGCTTGGAATCTGGAACGACTTTCTGCTGCCGATGCTGGCCCTGCCTTCAGGAGAACCCAAAACGATGGTTGTCGAGATCTATCGGTACATCGGCGAATTCTCGTCCAGATGGGACATGATTTTCGCGGGTACGGCATTGTCGGTTATTCCGGTTCTGATCGTGTTCGTCTTTATGCAAAAGTATTTCGTTAAAGGGATCTCCTCGGGTGCAACAAAGGGATGAATCATGAATAAAAAGCAGGATGAACGATGAAGGAGCGTGCAATATGCAGGAGCGCTTAAATAAAGCAGACCGTCAATGGCTGAACGAAATAGGTAGCAAAATCGAACTTAAAATGCAAGCGCAAGTGCAACGGATCGGCTCCAAAATTCCGTATATTCCGCAAAACGGACAATACGTCGAAGACAAAGCCGAGACGGATATTTACTGGTGGACGAACGGGTTCTGGCCGGGCATGCTGTGGCAGATGTATCAGGCAACGGGCGATCAGGTCTATCAAAAAGCGGCGGAAGAAGTCGAAGAAAAACTGGACCGCGCACTCGAAGGGTATGAAGGCTTGCATCACGACGTCGGCTTTATGTGGCTGCATTCCGCGGTAGCGAATTATCGATTGACCGGAAATCCGCGTTCGCGTACAAGGGGACTGCATGCCGCGAATTTGCTGGCCGGTCGATACAATCCGCGCGGACGCTTTATCCGGGCGTGGAACGAGGATTGCACCGGCTGGATCATCGTGGACTGCCTGATGAATCTGCCGCTGCTGTATTGGGCAGGGCGCGAAACGAACGATCCGAGGTTTGTGGAGATAGGGAAGGATCACACGGATACTTCATTGACTCATTTGCTTCGCCCGGACGGTTCCTCGAACCATATCGCGGTACTGGACCCGAATAACGGCGATTTGATCGGGACGCCAGGCGGGCAAGGATACGAATCCGGTTCGGCCTGGTCCAGAGGGCAAGCGTGGTCACTGTACGGGACGGCGCTTGGCTATGCGCATACGGGCGAAGACCGCTATTTGCAGGCGTCCAAACGAACCGCGCATTATTTTTTTGCCCATACGGCATCGACCGATTTCGTTCCGCTGATCGATTTCCGAGCGCCTGCGGAGCCGATCGGGTTCGATACGACGGCAGGGGTTTGCGCCGCTTGCGGATTGCTGGAATTGGCCGAGATCGTAGGCGAGCATGAAAAAGAGCTATATCTGCGCGGCGCGATTCGTATCCTTCAAGCGATCGATCGGCGCTATTGCGACTGGGACCCGGAACGCGATTCGATCGTTTCGCGCGGAAGCGGCTCTTACCACGGGCGCAACGATTACGAGGTACCGATTATTTACGGGGATTATTTTTTGATCGAAGCGGTGCTGCGGTTGCAGGGTCGGGGTCTGAGAATATGGTGATTATGAACGATGCCGTGAATTTAAATATACGAATTGCAGTCAATGTGAAAAAAAGTGCTTGAAATCACAAGTCATCTATTTAACCCTCCCTATACTGAAAAAGAACGAGGCGTCGTGCTTAATCGCCTTACCGATCGTATCCTTTCAAGCCTATAGGGAGGCCAATCATATGACAACTGCAACCGTAAACGAAAACACTTGGGTATCCGATATCGTTAGCGAAATGCCGCGCACCGGCGATCTGTTCCGCGAGCTGCGCATCGACTTCTGCTGCGGAGGGAAGATGCCGCTTCAGCAAGCTGCGCAAGAGCGCGGACTCGATACAGCCGAAGTGCTGAGCCGCATCGAACAGATCGCCCAGGAAGAAGCACTGCGTCAGGAAATGAAGCCGTCTTCGCTGGAACCCGATGCACTGATCGCTCATATTCAACAGAGATATCACGCGACGTTGCGCGAAGAACTGCCCGCGTTGACGCCTTATGTGACCAAGCTTGCCCGCGTTCACGGCGGACACCGTCCGTACCTGCTCCGCGTTCAAGAAATCTTTTCGTTGTTGAAAAAAGAACTGCTGGAGCACACCGAAGACGAAGATCAAAAGGTGTTTCCGCTGCTGAAAAGCTACTTTGCTTCGCCTTCCTCCGAAAGCGCAGAAGCACTTAAGCCCCATCTGTCGGAGCTGGAAAGCGAGCATGAAGCCGCAGGCGATCTGCTCAAAGAACTGCGCGAAATCACAAGCGACTTCGTCCCTCCGATGGACGCATGCGGCACGCACCGTCTGGTTCTGAATCGTCTGGAAACGTTGGAAAAGGATACGTTCGAACATATTCATCTGGAAAACAACGTGCTGTTCGATCAGGCTCGAAAAGCAATTTAATGAAGAGCAGCAGGTTGGAGGAGCAGCGTATTTCTGCTCTAGCGTTCTTTCGCCTGCCTTATGAACATAGGAACAAAAAGACTCCGCGAGTGTTCGCGGAGTCTTTTTTCGTATAGGACTTGCAAAAATAAGCGGATTATTCGTTTTTACCCAGGTCAATCTTGACTTCCAGACCCTCCAGATAAATCTTCGCATCGCTATTCGAATCGCTATCCCGCAAATAAGGCTTTACGATGATATACTCGGCTTCGCTCAAATCTGCTCCGTAATTGGAAAGGCTCGTCATTGTGCCGCCGTCCTGCATGCCTTGACCGCCTACGATATCCAGGGCTTTACCCTGATCATCGACGATCTCGTACGCGCTCGGCAGCAGGGCCTCGTCTTGTTTAGTCGCAGAAGCCGTTTGATCTTTCAGTTCAAGCGTCGTTCCTAATTGTACGGTAGAAGCCGTAACATCCAGGGAGTCGATGCTTAACGCGTATTGCTCATTTTGAACGGTCGGTCCCGGATTCAAATGCAGTTCCCGTCCGGCCGCAATCCGTTCAAAGGGTACGGTCACACTCAGCGGCTGCGCATGATTCCGCATCGTGACCGTAATTTCCCCTTCAAACTGATTACCCAGTCCTTGTGCTTCGGCAGGATCAAGCGGGCTATTCATCAGCAGCGTATAGGTACCGTTCCCCTGATCGATCGGCTCCTCGTAAAAGAAACCGTTGAATTCCGGCTTGCCTTCAATGCTCAGACTGACATTTTGCATCTCTTCTTCCAGCTTACTCGCATTTGGAATGTCCGGAACGGTCAGATCCATGGCAAAAGCGACGCGCGTTCCGTCGAAGATCGTTTCTTTGACCTTCATGCTCATATTTCCCGATACGGCGGTCGCTTCAACGATCGTTCCCTGGCTGCGTTCGCCTGCAGTACGCAGACCAGCATCGCCTTCGATTTTGCTAAACAGGCTGCCGATCAACGGAATTTCCCGAATCGTATCGGCCATCACCGGAGAGACAAAGCCTGAAGCGAACAATCCGGCGGAGATCGCGACGACTGATGCGGCAACGATAGCTGTCCGGCGCAGGGGAGAGGTTCTTCGTTTGTTTTTGGAGGTGGTTAGGTCAGTTGCGGCAGATTCAGGGCGATCCGGCAGCGAGGCATAAGCCGCGTCCAGCCGAGTGCGTACGACGGGAGACATAGGCTTATGCTCTCCGGCTGCTTTTTTCAAATGAAGATCGAGCTGTTGTCCGGCATTAGATCGATTCATAGTTCATACTCCCTTTCGCATGGATTTGAAATTTCTTCATTAAAACGGCTCGCGCCCTCATTAATCGGGTCTTGACTGCACTCTCGGTCAATTCCAGCGTCTGCGCGACCTGCGAAATGCTCATATCTTCAAAGTAATGCAAAATGACTACAATCCGCTGCTTCTGCTCCAATCGATCCACCGCATCCCGCATATCGACTCCTTCGTAGTCATTCCCCCGAGAAGCCGTCACCGGGAAGTCCGCAACCGTAACCGTTCGGCTTCGACCACGCAGCAGCGTATTGCATTCATTGATCAGGATGCGGAACATCCACGTTCGGAAAAACTGAGGTTCCCTCAGCGAGGCTATAGAGCGATAAGCCTTGAAGATCGCCTCCTGCATCGCATCCGCGACATCCTCTTCTTTTCTCAGCATCGACCAGGCCATATGGTATAACGCCTCTTCGTTTTGCCTCATCAATTCCACAAAAGCATCCCGATCCCCGTCCCTGGCTCGCAGCACTAACTCTTCATTTGCCAAAGCGCATCTTCCTTTCTTTGTTTTGGATGAACATTAGATGGGGGAGCGCGCCGTTCGGTTACATCGAATATCTCCATAGACGCAAAAAAGTTCGGCATCCCGGCAAACCACGCAAAAAAGCGGAATTTCGCTAAAGAGCGAAATTCCGCTTTTTAAAAGACAAGATCAGCAAATCAATAAGAAAGTACTACGTTCTTTCTCCTTCTAACTAGAAGATCGAGAAACTCCAACGTAGCTGGAAGCGAGAAGACGGAGAGAGAAATTCAGTGAGGGACGCCTTTGAACTCGGAAAATTCCTTAGTTAAATCCAGTCCATTTTCCGAGTGAGACAGCGTCTTGTGAAGCATTTCGAAGAAATGCACTTCGGAAGCATACGCTGGCAATTTCTCTCGGAGTCTTCTCGCTTCCCCCGCGAAAGTAACTTTCCCGATCAGACGCCCCGCACCAATATCGACTTATGATGCGAGAACGTCTCGAAGCTTTGTTTCCCGTGATACGAACCCATGCCGCTTTCGCCGACGCCGCCGAAAGGCAGTTCGTGCGAACTCATATGCAGCAACGTTTCGTTCACGCAGCCGCCGCCGAAGGAAACATTGCCGAGTACCTGTTCTTGCACAGCTTTGTCGTTGGTGAACAGATAGAGCGCTAATGGTTTCGGGCGATCCACGATTTTTTCCAGCACTTCATCCAGATCGGTGTACGTCATCACGGGCAAAATCGGACCAAAGATTTCTTCCTGCATGACAGGCGAATCCCAAGTTATGCCTTGCAGCAGCGTAGGCTCGATCATCAGCTGCTCGCGATCGGAACGGCCGCCGAGCAGCACTTCGCCATCGTCCAGGAAACGACTGAGTCGATCGAAGTTTTTGCTGTTTACGATATGAGGGAAGTCGGTATTTTGCATCACGTCTTCGCCGTGTTTGCTCGCAATCTCCAATCCGATCTCTTCCAACAGCGCTTCGCGCACATCTTCATGTACCAGCAGATAGTCCGGTGCGACGCAGGTTTGGCCCGCATTGAGGAACTTGCCTCGGACGAGACTTTGCGCAGCTTTCTTCAAATTGGCGTCTTTATGCACGATCGCCGGACTTTTGCCGCCAAGCTCCAGCGTTGTAGGTGTCAGATGCTCGGCAGCTGCGCGCATGACGACTTTGCCGACCGGCGTACTGCCCGTGAAGAAGATATAGTCGAATTTCTCGCGCAGCAGCTCGGTACTAGTCTCGACTTCGCCTTCCATCACCGCAACAAATTCATCCGGGAAGCAGTCGCGAACCAGATCCGAACTCACTTTCGATACGTGCGGAGTCAGCTCGGACGGCTTCAGCACGACGGTGTTGCCCGCAGAGATCGCTCCGACCACCGGAGAAAAGGCGAGCTGGAACGGATAGTTCCACGGCGCGATGACCAGCGTTACGCCATACGGCTCCGGATGAATCGAGCTTGTTCCGTCCGGAATCTGGCTGGAAGTCGGTACGACGCGCGGCGCCATCCATTGCTCCAGATGCTCCAATGTATAATCCAGTTCGCCGAGCACCAGACGGATTTCAGTGTGGTAGGCTTCGGCTTCCGATTTATTCAGATCGGCGCGAAGGGCGTCGAGGATACGTTGTTGATAATCTTCAATTCCGCGGCGTAGGCGTTTGAGAGCATCGACCCGGTAGGCGAGGCTTTTCGTTTGGCCGGTACGGAAAAAGCGACGTTGTCGCAGCACCAGTTCATTAGCGCTTAAAGATGTCGTTGTCATGATGATCGTCTCCCGTTCATTTGTATTTTCAAACATTTAATTGCTATCAACTCATAGTTCACAGTATAGACGGTCTGCAATTGTGCTACAATAGCCATCAGTTACACGATTGCGGCTTATGCCACATATGTGGATAGATTGGGGTTTAAATATTCAAAATAGAAGGAGGAGCCTATGCCTTTATTTTCAGATCCGCCTAATAAGCTCGATCCCAGAGTGACACGAACCCGAAAAATGCTGCGGGAAGCGCTCATGGCTCTGCTTGAAGAAAAAGCGTATGAACGGATTACGGTTGCGGATATTGCGGATCGAGCAACCGTCAACCGTAAAACCTTTTATCTGCATTACGAGACAAAAGATCATCTGCTTCAGAGTGTTACCGACGGGATTTTGGATGAACTGTTCGGCGAAGCGAAAGCGGCGCAGCCGACCGATCTGTCGATCGACGAGATGCAGAGCTATATTGCCGAGCGGACTTTTGCTTACGTAAAAAAACATCGAACATTCTTCGAAGTGATGTTCGAACGCAAAGCCATGACGGATTTCGTACAGTACATGAAGCGGTATTTCGCGCGTTTTTACGAAGAAAAATTCGCAAACATCGACGAAAGTCGGCTCTCGGTGCAAAAAGACGTAATCGCCAGCTACATCGGTTCTGCCTATGTCGGCGTGATTCACGGTTGGTTGAACGACGGAATGAGACAATCGCCGGAAGAAATGACTCGCCAGATGATTTTGCTTAATCTTCAAGGACCGATTCAAACGGTGAAAAATTCACAATAGAAAATAAAAAAATCTAAACCGGATAAACTGGGAGTAACTGGTTGACGCATGTTAGAGCCTATTTAATAATGGGATTATACGATTTAATATATAGCCTACTATTTAGAGGGGGATGTTCATGCAGAATCGAAAGGCTCAAGGGTTGATCTTCTCGATGTTCGCTTTTGCCGCGTTGATATCCGGTTGCGGATCTGTAAGTCATGCTCAAACTGCAAACCAGCCTACCCAAATCGAAGTGTCGGCTACAACGCATCAAATCTTGCCGAATGGCGAACAAGTGCTTGTTGAGATGGAGACTACGGATACCACGTATGAAGAAACAGCGATTTGGCGCCGCCAAAAGCAAGATGAGCTAAAAGTAAAGATCGGAGAAATCGCCGAAGTGAATCCGGAGGATATTGCACTACTGTTGGGCCAAATCTCGGATTCGGAGTTGAGTTGTTCAATGGTTCTACGAGCAGATGTTGAACTGGATAGTCAACTCGCACATAAGATCAAAGAGTCGGTAATAAACGCGATAGCCGAAGATCCGTCAGGTAACAAAATTAAAAAAGAAAGCATTGCGATTTCAAACAGCAAAGGCGAAGTATTTTGAAGCAGAGGAGACCCGTATGCGGCTAAAAGATCTACAAGAGAAAATGCTGATTCCGGATCGAGAAGTTTTGATTAATGGTTTGGTCAAAATGAAAGATTACGATGTGCTGCTGATTTCAATTACAGCGGAAAATCGGAAACATAGACTATGGACGTTGCACAAATTGCCGGAGCAGCCGTATGAAGACGAAATCACCTACCAACACGAAGAAACGCTTACGAATCGCGAGATAATGCAGCAGCAGTTGCAATGGGAAGCTACAATTGCTATCGACAGTCAAGAAAAACATATCTCGCAAATGATCATTCAAGGACAGATCATGACTTTCAATTCGTCGGAGTCGATGTATGCGATGGAACATCACCATGGAATCGATATGAAGCTCCAGCATTTTGTTGAAAAGGGGCTGGATCTTGAATGTTTTGCAGAGACTCGATTGGACCGTTTGTCGTTGACTGTTTACGAGCAGGACGATTCTGAACGTTTTCCGGAAATTGACTTGGATCAAGAATTTGATATCACCTTGAAATTCAATAGTACGACTCACAGGGTCCCTATACATACCGAGCCAATTGTGCTGGAATTCGGAAATGCGAAAAAAGAAATCAAGCATTCTTTTTATGATTCTTTTTACGAAAAAAAACGCTTTTTCTACATTGATGCCTTGACCCGATATGACCTTTGGAAAGAACGTGAAAAAGAATTAGAGCAGCCTATATCCGCGGACTTGACGGAAGAGGAATGGCAGCAGTTTAAAGAGGATCATTTCAGAGCACTGGAAACACTTTGTTCTAGAAAACAGGATCTTGCTCTTGTTGAGTACGAGTCTGAAAACAATATCCAGTTGAACTTTTATATGAAACACCATTTGGATGCAGCGCCACTACCCTCATCCAACGGTGTAGCGATGTCTATCATGTTCTCACCCGATCACGAGTTTGGACACAACGGCTTCAAAAGTCGAATAGATTCGATCGGTCCAGTAGACAAAGCTTTCGAGGGAAGTATTGTCATCGAACTTCTATCTTATTACGTGGAACTGCCGGAGAAAATTATCAAACTATAACTATAATAATTTTAATGTAATGAAAAATTCATAATAGAAAACAAATAGGAGAAACTAAAGACAGTGGAAAAAACAAAAACAATCGGCCTACTGGGCGTCGTGCATCATAACGAATTGCGCATACAATCCGGTTTGACGCTGGAGCTGACCCGGGAGTTGATTCTGGAGTTCGATCCGAAAGTTATTTGCGGAGAAGTGCTGCCGTCGAGCTGGGAACATTACAAGCAAAAGTCGGATGATCGAGGATATTGGGGGGAGCCGCCGAGCGAATATTACGACCTGATTTTCGATCTTTGCGCGGAGCGTAAGATCGCATTCGAACCTATTGACTGGGTGGAGTTGGACGTATGGAACGATTTTGATCCTTTTCGCAATTATGTGGGGCAGAAGCGCGAAGAACTGGAACAGCAATCGGAAGCATTCTGGCAAAAGCAGCTTCAAGGCGCGCAGGAGGGAAGTATCCCGTTCAACACGACAGCCTTCGACGAAGCGACGCGCAGCAAATACGAGTGGTTGCAGAGTATCGACCCGGAAGCGCATGAGTTTCGCTGGACAACCCGGCATCTGATCATGACGCAACGGATCAAAAATGCGATGAAAAGACATCCGAACAAAAAAGTACTGTGCATTGCGGGAGCCGATCACAATCATGTCCTGCATGAACAGTTGGGCAGGGACGCCGGTGTTCAACTGATCTATCCATTACGGTAATATTAAATTTTATTTAATGTAATGAAAAATTCATAATAGTAAACCTAAAATCAAAAGCAGAAAAATTAAAAGCGCAATCTCCAAACCCAAACAACCCTACATACTTATAGAAAAAGCGTAGCTTCATCCCCACAGGCGGGTCGGAAAGCTACGCTTTTTCTATCTACTATTTATTAAGCTTCAAGGAACATTTTCATGTCGTCTTCCACATTTGTAATACCGGCAATCCCGAAGTTATCAACCAACACCTGAGCCACATTCGGTGATAGGAAGGCAGGCAGAGTCGGGCCGAGATGGATATTTTTCACACCGAGATGCAGCAACGCGAGCAGGACGATAACTGCCTTTTGCTCATACCATGCGATATTATAGGAAATCGGCAGATCGTTGATATCATCCAGACCGAACGCTTCCTGAAGCTTCATCGCGATGACGACGAGCGAGTAGGAGTCGTTGCATTGTCCGGCATCAAGTACGCGCGGCAGGCCGCCGATCTCGCCAAGATCCAACTTGTTATATTTATACTTGGCACAACCGGCTGTCATGATCACGGTGTCCTGCGGAAGTTCTTTTGCGAAATCCGTGTAGTAGTTACGCGATTTCATCCGCCCGTCGCAGCCGGCCATCACGAAGAATTGGCGGATCGCGCCGGTCTTTACAGCTTCGACAACCTGATCGGCAACACTTAGTACCGCATGGTGCGCGAATCCACCGACAATCTCGCCGCTTTCGATTTCTGTTGGAGCCGGGCAGGAACGGGCTTGTTCAATCAGCGCGGAAAAGTCTTTGTGGGCGCCGTTCTCGCCGTCCGGAATATGCGTCACTCCCGGGAAGCCCGTGTTACCTGTCGTATACAGTCGCCCGATATAGCTGTCTTTCGGAGGCACGATACAGTTGGTGGTCATCAGAATCGGTCCGTTGAAGGATTCGAATTCTTTGTTTTGTTTCCACCAGGCGTTGCCGTAGTTCCCATAGAAGTGATCGTACTTTTTAAAAGCAGGATAGTAATGGGCAGGCAGCATCTCGCTGTGCGTGTAGATGTCAATGCCTTGACCCTCGGTCTGAATGAGCAGTTCTTCCAGATCCTTCAGGTCGTGTCCGCTGATCAGGATACCCGGGCGAGTGCCGGCTCCGATGTTGACCTTCGTCACTTCCGGATTGCCATAGGCGCCAGTGTTGGCTTTATCGAGCAAGGCCATCGCATCCACGCCGTATTTACCTGCTTCGAGGTTGAGCGCAACCAGATCTCCGGCTTCCAATGTATCATCGAGCGTTGCAGCAAGCGCACGACGGGTGAACGCGTCCAATTCCGGATCGATTTCGCTTAGCTGTCCGGCGTGATAAATGTACGCAGCCATGCCTTTGAGTCCGTAAGTCAGCAGTTCTCGCAGCGAACGAATGTCTTCGTTTTCCGTGCGAAGCACGCCGACCGTCCAGGCTTTGCCATCGAATTCGCTTTCTTCCGTTTCCCAAGTTGCGGCATCCGGCAAGTTATTTGAAGTCTCAGGGAACTGAGCCTCGCGCAGTGCACGAAGTTCTCTGCGCAGCGCCAAAGCGGCATGGTTTTTCGCAATAAAGTAATCCCGGTCAAAGTTGGCATTCGTGATCGTGGCAAAAAGCGAGTCCATAATGAACAAGGAGACTCGGCGTTCCAAAGTCGCAGGCATATCCAGATCCAGGCTGAGGAAAGAAATGCCCTTCAGCGTATAGATCAGCAAGTCCATCAGATTGGCGACGTCATGGGGTTTACCGCAAACGCCTTGAATCGTGCAGCCGGTTCCTTTCGAAGCTTCTTGGCATTGGAAACAGAACATGGAAGGCTGAGTCGCTTCATTTGTTCGTTCGGATCGGGAATTCATGGTCATGGTCAATTTCCTCCGTTATCAAGTGTTAGGGGTTATCGCTTCGCGTAATCGTAAGCCTATGTGTTCATTGTAAAAGGTTCAAATTGTAGGCTTGTGATTACGCGCACAACAAACCGGGCGACTTTGCGAACGGGGAAACAAAAGTCTCGGAGGGGAGAGAAGTTCCTATTCGTATGGGGAAGCTGGGGGCTGCGGGAGAAATTCGTTCAAGGCGCTGTCTCACTAGAAAAACTGGAATGAAATTTAAATGGAAGTTTTTTTAGTTCAAAGGCGCCTTTCACTGAATTTCTCCCTTCGCCCTCGCTTCGCATAAGGAGAGGGGAAAGAATAAAAAATAACTGCAAATATCCATTTAATTTTTGGATTTTCTTTTGTTTTGAACGAATAGATGCAGATATCCATTTAAATCGGTTCTTTTATGGCGGATTGCGTTTCCTTGCTCTAAATAACTGGATATATGCAGGTATTTGGCGGTTAGGAACGTACGGCTTCGGATTAACTGGAGATATGCAGTTAATTGGAAGGCAACGAGATGACGGCCGGGAAAGTGGCTTCGAACGTCGTTTGTTGGGCGTACATGGAGTACCACGCTTCTGCGATGATGTCGGGGTCGCCTTCCGTGCCCGGGGCGATCAGGGTTCCGATGGACAGGTGGCCGATGTAGATGCTTTTGGTTTTTAATTCGTTGTGCAAGTTAGTGATGTAGTTGCGAAGTCCGGACATGGCGATGCCGGCGTTGCCGACCATAGGCATCGGGGTCATGGCGGAGTAACCTGTCGTGAACAGGAAAGCACCTTTGCCTCGGGTCAGCATATCGGGCAGGATTTCGTTTACAGCAAGAATCGCAGGGAGGACATACGAATGAAGTTGGGCTTCGGCGTCTTCCGGACGCATTTGCAAGGCGTGAACGAAAGTCTCAAAGCCTGCATAAGGACTGAATTCGAGGACGTCGATGCTGCCGAAATCCTGTTTCATTTTTTGGAGGGAAGAACGAAGGGCGTCGAGGTCGGATGCGTCGGCGGGATAGGCGCGAGCTTCGATATTCAACGCGCTCAGCTCTTGCACCAGTGTATCAAGCTTAGCGGCATTACGGGATAACAAAGCAACGCGGAATCCTTCTGCTCCGAAGCGTTTTGCGATCGAAAGACCCAGTCCCGGACCGGCTCCGATAATAGCGATTGTTTTCATGTGACAAGCTCCTTTTCGGGTGATATATTAAATTAACATGTGTTGCTTTAGTAACCATACCGAGATTCGGCGCGTTCAACAATCGACGATCTTGCCGAGTTGTTGCTATAGCAACACGATGAGCAGATTGTTGCGCGACAAACAGGAGGAATAGCCAAAATGGCCACGAAAGTGCAGAATCAACGGATGACCAACACGAAGCAATCGCTGGTCGATGCGTTTTATAGTTTGATTAATGAAAAGGATCTGGACAAGATGACCATCACGGATCTGACCAGTCGGGCGAAAGTGAATCGGGCGACGTTTTATGCGCATTTTTATGATAAATACCAACTTTTCGAATACATCCATGGCATGTCGGCGGAGAACGTCATCACTGAGCGTACTTCAGGCAGAGTGACTTTTGGCGAAGAAAGCGCGAAGCAATTGTTCCTCGCCGTATGCGATTATCATCGGAAGCCGGATTTTGAGTGCCGGAGCAGCTATCTGAGCTTTATTCCCCAGATTCAGGAGAAGATGCGCGCAGCACTGAGGGAGTATCTGTCTAAAAGTTTGGAAGGACAAATGAGCGAAGCGGAGAAAAGTCTGTATGTTCCGGTCTATGCGGCGATGATTCATGAAGCTGGATGCTTGTGGGCGGACGGAAAGGTTGCTCTTGATCAGGATGTAGCGGCGGCGAATGTAGTGAAGTTGGCAATGGGGATAGGGGGAAGTAGACGACAATGAGCTTATATGATCGCTTTTTGACTATGGAAGATGAGGTTGAGAAGCTATTGGGGATGTGGCGAAACTTGCATCAGGATTACTCGCCGGAAGCCAGACAGATTTTTAACGGTCAATCGGATCAATTTTCGCGTGAGATGCTGATTCTGACCAAAGCTTGTGAACGGATGGGTTTGACTGGGACAGGAGAAGAGTATTTCGGAACGGAAAATGACGATCAGCAAATCAAACATTATCCATTGGTTATCAAGGAATCTGCCGAAGAAATCATGAAGCAGTACATAATTTTTTATGTTTTTTGGAGTCGGGAAGAACTCGTTGAGCGAATCGCTCGTTATACTAATTTTTCGCAGAACCTGGAGCGCGGCTTGATTCTTTTAAAAACGCTACCTCGAACGTCCGATTTAAATTGGGGCGGAAGCGAACAGTTAAACCTTTTATTGAAAGAAGTATCACTTGAACAAGAACGTCCTTTTACAAAAGAACAGACCTTGGTGGTGGCAGACGGTTGGTATTATATTCAAGGACACCAAGACTTCATCGATTGGCTCAACACGTAAGTCTATCACGAGTCCGTCGGACGAAAATGCCAGAGCACTCCGCTCCAACAACCCGTTTCCAAATTATCTTTTTAGCCGCAAAAATTTATTTTCACGTCTTGCAGCAATCCCGCTCTCCAAAACGGAGGAATCTACAATGAAAAAATAACTCAAATGATCGCTGCGGCTTGCCTGACGGGATGCCTGTCTGCCGGAAGTCTGCTCGGAACTTACGTATTCGATCCGTGCGCAGAATCACAAGCTAATCCTTCGCCTCCTTTTATACTGGAAAAGAACTCAGACGAGGAGGAGACGGAAGTGGCTCATCATTATACAAAAGTAGATAAAGACACCTGCATTGCGTGCGGCGCCTGCGGGGCGACAGCACCTGACATTTTCGATTACGATGACGAGGGGCTGGCGGAAAACATCATGGCGGGTGATGGCAACCGAGGGATTGTGCTTGTTTCCGAACAACTTGAAGGCGATCTGGAAGATGCCGTGGACGGTTGCCCGACGGACTCGATCCTGGTATCGGAGGTTCCGTTCGGAGACGACAATGACTGATCTTGTAGATCGGTTCGACTTGGCGGACACAGGCTTGCAAATCAAACGGGTATACGATGTTCCGGCTGAAGAAGACGGTTTTCGCGTGCTTGTGGATCGGTTATGGCCGCGCGGATTGTCCCGCGAGCGAGTGAAGTTCGACGAGTGGATTCGCGAACTTTCTCCAACTCCGTCGCTGCGCCGTTGGTTCAGCCATGCACCGGAACGCTTCGACTATTTCCGTGAACGCTATTTGGCTCAATTGGACGACGGCGAAGGAAACGCGGAACGCGCCGCAACTCTATTACGCCAAGCTGAGAAGGGGCGAGTTACCTTATTATACGGAGCCAAAGATCCTGTTCATAATCATGCGATTGTGCTGGAGGAATGGTTGAATCAGCAAGCGAAAAGACGATCGGGCGAATAAACAACGATACTTAAGCAAGTGAGTAACCATTCGATAAGATCAATAATAAAAGAACCCTATGATGCGCGATGTGCATGGCAGGGTTCTTTGTTTTAGCTTTTTATATCGATGTGGTGTCTGACAAGCGGTTTTTGGTCAGTCCCCGCGCGTATCCATAGAGAACAAAAACGGCGGCGCCGATCAGGATCACTCCCATGAACGCAGGCGCGGCATGGCCGAGCAGGACATAGAGCTGACCGCCGAGCAACGGACCCGCGATGCGCGCCAACGATTGAATCGATTGGCTGCCGCCTTGAACGCGACCCTGCTCGCTGTCATCGGCCGACTTGGAGAGCATACCGTTGAAGGAAGGTCCGAAGACGGAGTCGCCGAAGCCGAACACGAACAGTCCTGCGATCAGCAGCGGATAGAAAGAGAACAACGCAGAAGCGGCAATCAAGACATAGCCGAACATTTCTGCGACCATGCCGAGCATCGCGATTCTTGAATCCGTCAGCTTTTTGAGCAGAATCGGCATGAGAAAAGCTTGGGACAGGATATCCTGGACACCGATGATCGAAAACAGGAGTCCGATCGCCGCAGGCTGCCAGCCGAATACGTCGATCGTGAACTGAGGGAAGATCGCTTGGAACGAGCCGTTCGGAAGCCAAAGCAGAAATGCGGAGATCAACAGCCGTTGCAACGACTTGATAGCAAGGATGCTTCGCAGCTGGATAAAAGGATTCAAACGCGCGGCGGAGATCTTGTTGAGACGTTGGGCAGGCTTCAGACTTTCCGGCATCACCAGAAGTCCGAACAAGAAGGTCAGCAGCGTTACCGCGGCACCGGCGAACATCGGAACGGCGTATCCATAATGAGCAAGCAATCCGCCGATAACCGGACCGAGGATCGTTCCGGCTCCCGCGACCGCGCCGACCCAACCGAAGTAACGGGTGCGCTGCTCGCGAGGGGTAATATCGGCGAAGTAGGCGAAGATCATGCCGATACTGCCGCCGGTAATGCCTTCGATGATCCGACCGACGAACAGGATCCAGAGCGCGCCGCCCAGACCGAATACGGTATACCCGATCGCGGAACCGAGCAGGCAGAGCAGAAGCAGCGGTCGGCGTCCGAAGCGATCGCTGAGCGCGCCGATAGCCGGAGCCGCGAGGAAGACGCATAGCGCATAGATCGAGGTCAGCAGCGTCACCATTGTTGCCTGATCGGCGGCGCTATGAACATACGGCGCAACAAGAAAAGGCACGACGGGAGCAATAATGCTAAAGCCGATTCCGCAAAGGAACACAGCCATAAGGCCGAAGATCAGCGCCTTTTTATTGACGTTGGTAGATGGTGAAGAAGCGTTAGTTGTTGGCATGGTGAACGACGACCCCTTTATGATTCGAGATTTAGTTTCCTAGGAAACAAGATGAATATACCCTCATTTTGTTTCCTTGTCAACAAAAATTACACAAATAAAAAGCAGCTTCTCTGGAAATAACGAGAAACTGCCGGATACGGATATGATTTTACTCGGGATTGGGACGGTCTTGAAGCATAATGCCTTGTTTATCGATCTCCGCATCGAGATGCCGGTTGTAAGCATCCAGAAAGCGGGACATCGACGCGTATTGTTCGGCCGAGACTTTTTCGAATACGACATCGTCGCGCTCACGGAAAGACCGATGCAAATTCTCGTGAATCTCGAATACGTTCCGACCTTCGGGCGTAAGCCTGAAGTAAATTTCTTTTTTATTCTCGGAACTTTGGTAACTTTCGATCAGTCCTTTGTCCAGCAGCTTTTTCGTAATTTTGCTGATCGCTCCCCGGGTCATGTAAAAAGCTTCCGCCAATCGGGTCACGTTAGGATCGACATGCTTGCCGATATATTCGATGCAGTGCACTTCGGACGATTTGTGGCCTTTGAGCGCTTCTTCCATCTCGCCCCGGTTCAACCAGACCAGTTTGTTGAAAACGGATCTGAATTCTTCCATGATCTTCTCCTGTTGACTCATGTCGGACCTCCTTCTCTTTATATGCATAAATCTTAGACGTCTCGATCGCTTATGCTTTCTATTATAGTTAATTTTTGTTTCCTTTACAACAATGTCAAGAGATCGACAATAAAAAAGACGACTATTGAATAGTCGTCTTCAAAGCATGCCGGCGATACCAGATCGCGCAAGCAATCGCAAGCCCCGCCGAAATCGATAAGCCCCAATAGATGTTGGAGTAAGCAGTCGACAACGGCAGCGTATGCTGCCATTCCAGCGCAGTCGTCGCCATCGCCACGCTGAATGCGCCGCTAAAGAATTGCAGCAGTTGGAATAGTCCCATGCCCGAACCGATCGAAGATTCCGGGAGTACGCGAGACATCTCGTTGGACAAACTGCTGGAGAGTGCGGTGAACGAGATACTGAGGATCATGTACGTCAGCATCGCGCCGACCCATGAATGGCCGATCAACAAAGCAAACAATAAAGTAGATAGCAGCAGCAGCGGCGGGCCGTAGCGCAAGATGCCGTGGTTGCCGTGGCGGTCGATCACTTTCCCGATCTTGCGAGACGCGATAATCGCAAGCAACGAACCCGGGAAGATGACCAATCCCGCATGTCCGACCGTAAAGTCGAAGTTCTTCGTCAGCACCTGCGGCAGCAGGAACAACGTCGAGAAGTTACAAATATACGCGGTCATGCCTGCGAGTGCCAGAAGCAGATAACGACGGTTTGCAAACAATGAAGGCAGCACGAACGGATCGGGCGTCAGGCGAATCCGCAAGACGAACAATACAAGCGCCACTACCCCGAGAGCGAGCAATGCCCAAATCTGATTCGTGAGGAACAATAACAAACTCGTGATGCCGACCGCAAGCAGCACGCCTCCGATCGCGTCGAACGAACCGCGTTTAGGCAATTCCTTCGGCAGCAGCCAAGCGAACAACGGAAGCAAGAGCAGCACGATCGCCGTAATGGCGAACAGCCAATGCCAGCTCAGGTTTTCTACGACGAGACCGCCGACGACAGGACCCAGTCCCAAGCCCAGCGCAACGGCGGACATAATCGTTGCCATCGCGGAACCGCGGCGTTCGAGCGGTATGTATCGGGTGAACAAGACCATAGCCAGCGAGACGGTACCGCCGGCTCCGGCTGCCTGAACGATCCGGCAGAGCAACAGCACGACGAAACTTTGACTGAAAAAGCCGATGACGCCCGCGCCGCCCAGCGCAATCAAGCCGATCATCAACAGTCGGCGCAGCGGCACGAAGTCGGACAGACGGCTGAACGTAATCGAGGAAATCGCGAACATGATCGAGTATCCGGTCACGATCCAGGACGCGGAAGTGGCGGAGATCCGGAAATCGGAAGTGATGCCAGGCAGCGCCATGTTGAACATGGCCGTGTTCATCACGACAAGGATGACGGCCACGCTGAAGACGAGAATCGTCAAGCCTTCGCGGGCCAGAACGCCCGGTGTAGAAGGCTGCGGCGCTTCGGCCGCATAAGGGGTGGCAGTAGGTTTCATGATGAATTCTCCTTTTTCTATAGTTCGGTAATTAACGAACAATTGAATTATAGCAGGAGGATAAGGTAAAATACAATTGAAACTTTGAATGTCAGATTGGAGTTAAGGAGAGGAATACGAATGAAAATTCTTCATCATCCGGCTCGCAACGATATCATGCTGTCTACCGTGCTGCATGCGCTGAGCGATCCGATTCGTCTACAGATTGTTTCACAGATCCATAAGCATGGTGAACAGGCCTGCAAAAATTTCGAAGTCTCCATTGCCAAATCCACGTTGTCCCAACACGCGCGAACGTTGCGGGAAGCCGGTGTCACCCGTACACGGGCAGTCGGCACCCAGCGGCTCTTATCTTTGCGAAGCGAAGATTTGAACGAACGCTTTCCGGGACTGCTGGATGCTGTATTAAGAAGCTGCGAGCAGGAAAATCTCGACCCTGCCTCCTTGTAAGATTCCCGCAACAAAAACGCCGGAAAGTTGCGCCGGCGTTTGGCGAAAGATCGATATTTTGGATAAGCAAGTAAACGTTATACGTCCTTCGCGTACTCTTCGCTCGGCGTATTGATCAGCACGACGGACAAGCTCGAACGCGAATCGTCCGCACTGCGATAAGCAAAAGCTTCATGGCCTTCGACCTGCACCAGATCGCCTGCAGCGACTGCCGTTTCCGTGCCGTCCGCGATCATGAATCCGTTACCTTCGAGCACGGTCAGATATACGGTCGCTCCCGGATGGTTATGCGTCGGCAGCTGATGGCCCGGGCCGAAATTCAACACGAATGCGACATGGCCTTCTTTTTTGAATACGATCTTTTTCGTGAACTTATCCTCGCGATATTCCTGAAAGTCGCTTAACGTTTGTTTTTCCATCTATGACTCACTCCTTAACCGAATAGGTTTGATCATAAGGGAATTCCCTCGGGTCTTCTTCATTATAAAAGGCTGAATAAATGCGTTCGTGATTTCAATCACAAAGCACTGCAACTTTCCGAACGCTTTTTGCGTCTGAATGGAAAAAGAAGGGGGCTGCGTCATGTTCAAGTCAAAAGTCTTTTTATCTATATTAGCCTTAGGTCTGACCGCGATTGCCGCAAACGGATCCGCAACCGAAAGTGTCGCGCTAGCTGCTTCCAACGAAAATGTCCCAGCGGCCGCTTCGGTCGATTATGACGAAGTCTTGGCCTTCCAAGTCCGCGTCATCCCCATGCTCGAAGAATTTTTCCAAAATAAACAATATGCTGCTTTAATACCGGCAACCACCGACTACTATTTCAATAATGATCATCCTGAAGGCCCGAAGATCGCATTCGTCACCAAAAAAAGCAACGAACCCAAAATCCGAAATCTTCGCAAAGCGCTGGAGCGCAAATTCGGAACCGACGTCGTGTTCGAATCGTCCAAGTACACCGTTCCCGAACTGGCGGCTTACGCCAAGAAGGTCGAAAAATATCTCCCTACCATTTACGACGGACCTTGGAGCGTCAGCTATTCGATCAACAGCCCCAGAATTTTCGTCGACGCCAACCTGACCAGTCGCCAAATCTATCTTCTTCTCCAAAAATTCGATGCCGACCGCTTAAATATCCAACTCAATTTCCACCCCGCCCTTACCTAAACCCAAAAAGGCTGCCAATCGGCAGCCTTTAGTCTTGAACCTCTTACCTACTAAAACCCAGCACTTGAAGTGCGACGACGGACTAGCGGAGGGAGAAATTCAGGTCAAGACGCCTTTGAACTCGGAAAACCACTCCCTGAATTCGCCCACAACTTTCCGAGTGAGACAGCGTCTTTACCGAATTTCTCCCGCAGCGCCACCCAAGCACCAACCCTTCAAGACTGCTGCAAATCCACAAACCCTTTTCCAAACACGTCTTGCAAATTATGAATCGTCAAAAACGCATCCCGGTCCGTCGCTCTCACGATATTTTTCAACATCGCCAGCTCTTTTTTGCTCACGACCACATACAAAATATCCACCGAACTCTGCGTATAATACCCCTGGCCGTTCACGACCGTAACCCCGCGATCCATCAGCGCATTCACTTGTCTGGCGATCTCGTCCTTGTGCTTGGAGATAATCGTCACCGACTTTTGCGGATTCAGTCCGGTCGTCACCAGATCGATGATCTTCGTCGCGACCACCAGCATAATGATCGTGAACATCAGCTTTTCCGCCCCGATAATGAAGTACGAGCAAGCCGCCACCAGCACATCGCAAACGAGCAGCGCATAGCTGATATTCCAGCCCCAGAACTTGTTCATCAGTCGGGCGATAATAACCGTTCCTGCTGTGGTCCCGTCTCTGCGGATGATCAGTCCGATACCGAATCCGATCATGGCGCCGCCGAAGATCGCGTTGACCATCAGATCGTTCGACGCAACTTGCCAACCTTCCGTCATATGCAGGAAAAGAGAATGCAGCGCGACAGCGAGCAGGGTGTAGACGACCGTCTTTTTCGGTAAGAGCCGATAGCCGATCGCGAGCAGCGCCATATTGATGATCAGGCTGCTCCAACCGGGCGACCATTGGAATAAATAATATAAAATGATCGTAACGCCGACCACGCCGCCTTCACCCAGTTCATGCGGGATGACGAATACGTTAATGCCCAATGCGAAAGCGAAGGCGCCAATCGCAACGATCAGTAGATCCAAGCTTGTCTTTTTCACCCCGAACTCCTTCTTTCCGCCGTCTTTTCACGTCCCGTTCGATATGCCTTCATTTAAGCACGGGACTTCGAAACTTCTCAAGAACTTGGACTACCAAGACACCATGCTAACCGTTTAGCTGACTAAAGGCCAAGAGACCGGAAAGGGTGAAAAAAACCTACTTGACAGATATGTGTTATACTAAATAAAAAAGGTACGACAAAGGAGACGCTCTTCTATGCAATTTATCGGTCAAAAGGTAGAACATGCGAGTTACGGACAAGGCCAGATCGTTCATCAAGAGGACCAACGCATTGAAGTTAAATTTGCCAGCGAGGCAGAAACGCGCAAATTTATGTACCCTGACGCTTTCGAGAAATTTTTGAACATGAACGATCCGAAATTGCAAACGCAGGTCGAACAAGACGTGCAGCGCATGCATGAAGGACGCCGCGAAGAACGAGAAGAAACCGAGCGCAAATGGGTAGAAGCCAAAGAAGCCGAAGCCGCCGCCAAAAAAGCGAAAAAAGCTCCCGTTCGTAAAAAATCGGTCGCGAAACAAGCTTAAGAACTTTCCGCTTCATGAATATGTTTGTAAAAAAAAGAAACTCCCTCGCTTTCAAGCGAAGGGAGTTTTTAGATTGCGACAAAAAACTGTGCGTAACGTCTCGTTCGTCATGGATGTTCAATCGACTTGTGCTTTGGTAAGCCCAAAATAGTCAGCAGCAGCGCGATCGAGAAAAGCAGGATGCCCAATACCCGAAATCCTCCACTATTGAACGATCCGCTCATGACAAGCCCGGTCAACAACGAAGAGAAGACCGTGCCCAAATAACGAAACGCGTTGAACAATCCGGATGCGACGCCGATGACTTCTTTCGGAGCGACGGCGAATAATGCGGCTTGCATGGCAACACCGTTTAACCCGTTCGCTAGGCCGAAGGCGGCCAGAATGAGCAGAATCGTCGCCAAACCGGAATCCGGTTGCAAAACGGCCATGCCTGCTGAGCCAAAGACCATCATAAGCGCCGAAGTACGAAGAATCGGAGCTGCGCCGTGACGACCCACCCAAATTCCGGCCAAAGGCGATACGGCAAGGGAACAAAGACCGAGATTCAGCATCAATATCCCCGTATGCAACTCATTTATGCCGCGTATTTGTTGCAAATAAGACGGAAGTCCGAAAAATACCGCGTAAAAAAGCAGATTAGCCAGCATAAACTCCATATTGACGCGGGTGATCGCCGGATAACGGAGGAATAACCGCAAAGGAATAAACGGCGTGCTGATCCGCAGCTCATATACGGCGAAGATCAGCAGCAACAACAGTCCGATTCCGACGAGAACGATCTTTGCCATCTCGATCCGCCCGTCTTTTTCAATCGAGAGCAGTCCGACGAATAACGTAACTAATCCTGCCGTAAAAAGAAGAATGCCCGGCAGGTCAATCCGGCTCAGCCACTCCCGCAAAGAGGACGCCGAATCGGTGGAACGTTCTTCCGGAATGTTTTTCCACGCCAAGATAAATCCAAGCAGAGCAACAGGAACGTTAACGAAGAAAATAGCCTCCCAGCCCCAGCTTGACGTCAGCAATCCCCCGAAAAAGGGGCCGATCGCCCCAGCTCCCGAGAGAAAGATCGACAGAATCGCGAGCGCGGCAGATTGCTTTTCCACGATATGAACCCGCGCAATCGCCATGCCGACCGCAACCATCATGCTGGTTCCGATCGATTGAACAATGCGCAACGCAATCAACCAGCCGAAGCTTGGATAAAGCGGCGCGAGCAGGGAAGCAATAAAAGCGACCACAAGCCCCGCCAGAAAAATACGTCGTCGCCCGAACAAGTCACTGGCTTTGCCCATCACAGGCTGCGCGACGGCACTCGAAATATAGAACGAGAAAATGATCCAAGATACCGTCGTATAATCCAACCCGAAAGCCTGCTGAATACCGGGAATGGCAACGGCGACCATCGAAGAGTTAAGCGGATTAAGCATGATACCCAATCCGATCGAAATCATCAGCCAACGGCTGCGTATCTGCATATTCATTCCTCCTTACCTGAAGCTTAGTAGATTCCGATCATTTACTCCAACACCTTTTATGCTATGATTTCATAGACTAAAAGGAATGAATCGGAAAATGAATCTGTAGGAGGCGTTCGAGTGGAGCTGTTGCAATTGCAGTATTTTATCGAAGTGGCTCGAACCGAGCATATGACGGAGGCTGCGCATACGCTGCATGTTACGCAATCCTCGCTCAGCAAAACGATCCGGCGGCTGGAAGAGGACGTGGGCGCGCCGCTATTTGATCGGAATAATCGCAGGCTGCGGTTGAACGAATTCGGCATCTTGTTTTTGAAGCGAGCGGAAAAAGCGTTATTTGAGCTGGAGCAGGGGAAGAGAGAGATTCGAGATTTAGCCAACTACGAGCCGGATACGTTGAAGTTGGTCGTCACCGCTGCAAGTACGCTGCCACCGATTTTGGTCGAATTTCGCAAGCAGATGCCGCAGATCCAATTTCATGTCGAACGGCTGACTGCCGGTGAAATGGAAGAACGGTTGCGACGCGGCGAGGCGGATTTCGGATTATCTTCACCACTCGCTGCCAAGGACGGAATCGGCTGTGAAGTCGTGCATATCGATCCGATTGTCGCGGCGCTTCCTTTCGACCATCCGCTAGCAAAGAAGTCGATGCTGTCATTGACCGAACTTCGGGACGAATGGCTGATTGGCGTGAAAAAAGGCTATGGCACGCGTAATCTGATCGACGCCGCGGCGCTTCAATATGGATTTGCGCCGCATTATGTCTACGAGGGCGATGAACCGTCCAGACTGATTGCGCTGGTTGAAGCCGGTATCGGGATCGCGTTCATTCCGGCTACGGCGAAAGAAGAACGAAGCGGAGTCCGATACATCGCCTTGAAAGAAAAAGAATTAAGCCGAGAAATCGCTTTGCTATGGAACACGGAGCGTTATCTTTCGCGCGCGGCGAAGGTATTTCGCGAAGTCGTTCGGGCTCGCTTTTCCGAAAATACTCGTCTTTAAAAACAACCGTGCTGGATGGCTTCCTTGTGTCCGGGTGAACAAACCTGTATAGTAGGTCTTGAAAGAGCCTCTGGAAAAATGAGGTATAAAACTTCCTTTTTTACGGCTACCATTTCCTTTGCGGAAAAGTGGGACGGGGAGAGGAAGGGGCATATTTGCCATGGGAAAAACAACAGATCGGAAAACCGCGTTTCACGAACTTTCCGTCGCGATTAAGGCCTTCATCTTGGAAGAATGCAGCCTGGTCCACATTGAAGGTTCGAACGAAGTGGTAGACGGCGGCGCTTATAAATGGAAGACGTTATCGGAAGAAAGCAAACGAACGCAGCAGCACTTATCCTCCCGATACGTCCAGTTGATCGATTCGATTGTTCAAGAGAATCTGGACGAAGAGTCTTTAGACCGCTTCACATGCAGTCGCGATCGCGTACTGAGCTTGCTGAAGCAGGACTCCGTCGTTTTGCAAGACACGAATGAGAAGGTATACGAAGACATCACGGAAGAACTTAAGCTTCAGGCATGGTTAAGCAAATCGCTTGGATAGAAAAAGACATCCTGCTCCGGATCAAGCCGGGACAGGTTTTTTTGCGTTCGGAAAAGTTGATTGTTCCTTATACTTGACCACACAGTCAATAACTGATACACTCTGTGCATGAGCAGACCAAGAGAATTCGACGCCGACCTTGCGCTTCGCCAGTGCATGGAGGTATTCTGGACGAAAGGATTTCATGCGACGTCCTATGAAGACCTGACTCGCACCACGCAGGTGAAGAAGCAGAGTTTGTACGGCGTGTTTAAGAACAAGCGAGAGTTATTTTTAAAGTCATTGGTGTTATATCGGGAAGAAAACTTGTCTATTTTGGAAAAACGGATCGCGAATGAAACATCGCCGGTCCGCCAACTGGAAGCGATCTGCGAAACAGCCTTATATGCGGATGACGAGGCCCGAATTCGCGGTTGTCTGATCATCAATACGTCATTGGAGTTTGGAAGTGCGGACGAGGACATCAATCGGGAAATCATGCAGATGATGCAGCGCACCGAGGCGATGATCGAACATGCGATTCGGGGCGGGCAAGCGGAAGGCACGATTACTTCGCGCTTGGGCAGCCGTGAACTGGCCCTCCATCTGAGCAATGCAATCAACGGAGCGAAGATGATGGAGAAATCGGGCGCGCCCCGCGAAGAGATTCTCGGCGTTCTGCGGACCTCGATTGCCTTAATCCAAGCTTAGATGCTGAAGAGCAAAGGCTTATCACTCTCAAGCTTGAAATACCGGCTTATCGAAGCAGATACGCCGGTTGCTTTTTAGTGTTTAGTTGACCGCGTAGTCAAGAATAAATGGGTATTTGAATAAGGGGGTGAGGCTCGGGGCGCAATATGCTTTTGCACAGTGCGATTTTTCGACGATAATCAGACGGTATTCATATATTTAATATTTAAATTTTCATACACATATTATTTAGGAGGCTATTTTCCATGACTGATTCGCAATCCGTAAAATCTGTTCAATCCCTGTTCCAACCGTTCCAAGTAGGCAATCTCACGCTATCTAACCGAGTGGTAATGGCACCGATGACGCGCCAATTCTCGCCTGAAGGCGTGCCGGGAGACAATGTCGCTGCCTATTACCGCCGCAGAGCGGAGAACGGCGTCGGCCTGATCGTGACGGAAGGAACGGTGATCAACCACCCGGACGCGTCCAATCAGCAAAACGTACCACATATTCACGGCGAAGCTGCGCTTGCAGGCTGGAAAAACGTCGTATCCGAAGTTCATGCCGCAGGCGGCAAGATCATTCCGCAAATTTGGCATATGGGCGCTCGCGGTCAGGTTGGCGATTATACGGAAGCGGAAGTGGCCGACATCGTACAGCAGTTTGCACATTCGGCCGCGGCGGCCAAAGAAATCGGCTTCGACGGCGTTGAACTGCACGGGGCGCACGAGTATCTGATCGATCAATTTTTCTGGGGCAAAACCAACCCGCGTACCGATCGTTACGGCGGCGATATGGTGGAACGTACACGATTCGCTGTTGAAGTAATCGAAGCGGTTCGCGCCGCGGTCGGACCGGAATTCCCAATCGTGTTCCGTTTCTCCCAATGGAAAGGCAGCGATTACAGCGCGAAGCTTGCTGAGACGCCGGAAGAATTGGAACAATTCCTGAAGCCGCTGAGCGAAGCGGGCGTTGACGTCTTCCATTGCTCCACGCGCCGCTTCTGGCAACCGGAGTTCGAAGGTTCGGCCCTGAACCTCGCGGGCTGGACGAAAAAGCTGACCGGCAAACCGACGATTACTGTCGGCTCGGTAGGGCTGGACGGCGAATTCATGACCTTGTTCAAAGAAGGCAAAGGCGCAGAAGTGAGCGGAATCGAGGATCTGTTGGAGCGTCTTGAGCAAAACGAGTTCGATCTGGTCGCGATCGGCCGCGCATTGATCGCCGATCCGGCTTGGGCGGATAAAGTACAGCAAGGGCGTCAGGATGAACTAGTGGCGTTCTCGCCGGCGGCATTGCAAGAGCTTTATTGAGGACAGGCGAGCAAAGGCTGGAATTATTCGTAAAGGGCATCTAAACTAAAGGCTGATCCGAAGTCATGATCTAAAATGGCTTCGGATCAGCCTTTTTCTGAGAAAAAAGATTTCTCCACGTGCGATTATTGCAAATGAGCAAGAATTTAAGGCGTTAGGTAGCAGAATGAGCGATATTGATGCGTATAAGCAACAATTTGAGCCCGATTTAGAGAAAAAGGCCCTGATTCGCCAAAATTATTGCTTTTTAGCAAGAATGCAAACGCATCAGCCTTCATTTTATGAAATTGTTGCTTAGTTGCAACAATAGCTATATAGGGATGTAAGACGGACCGAACATAGATCGGGTGGTGCGTAGGATCAGTTAGCCTTCATACACTTCTTTGGCCAGATTGAACGCCGACCACGCACGGGGCCAAAGGACATAAAAGAACAAGGCGTAATGATCTCTGCAATCCCGCGCTGGTCTTTGCCTATCCGCATCCATAAAAGGGGGAAAGCCCGGAACACGAATGTTCCGGGCTTTTTTGCGTATTGAACAGGCGAGATAGCAGAATCAGTCGGTTTCTCAGCCGGATATTTATTTCTTTTTCGAACGGCGAACTCTACAATCAAGGTACATCCAACAAAGCCTGTCACTTGAAATGAGAACGCTTACCAAAGGCTTGACTAAGTTAAAGGTAAGGTTACTAGGGCGTGTACGCAAACTTAACGACGTGCATCTTTAGCCGCCTTTTCGCCCTCTGCTTTGTCAGTGCCCCTTGACGTGCCCCGGCACGCCTTCGGAACCCTTCCTTGCCGAGAACGAAAATTCGCCTAAATCTGCCTTCTTCGAAGTTTGCGTACACGCCCTAAAACCTTTGATAACAGACAAGGAGTGAGAAAATGATCGATTTACAATCAGCAACCCGGATTCGCCTGAACGGAAGTTGGAACTATGCATTGGACCCGGAAGACATTGGAGAAACGAAAGAATGGTACGAGCACGGGCTGCCCCAGTCCAAGGAATCGCCGCAAACATTGAGCCTTCCAGGAACGCTGACTTCTAACGGAATCGGTACGCCTTATACATGGAACGGAGAAATGGACAAGGAAGCGATTCGTTCGCTTCGGCAACGGCATTCGTATGTCGGAGCGGCCTGGTATGAAATCGAAGTCGACGTTCCCTCGGACTGGCAGGGCAAAGGCTTCGGCGTTTTTCTGGAGCGTGTAATGTTCCGATCTTCGCTCTGGGTAAACGGAAATTTCGCAGGAAGCTACGACAGTTTATCGGTTCCGCATGAATACCAAGCCGACGCGCTGATTCGGGCGGGGCAAAAAAATCGACTCACGTTGCGGATCGACAATCGGGACGTGCAGCGTATCGGCAACTATCCAAGCGCCTACACCGACGAGACGCAGACGATCTGGAACGGTGCCGCGGGACGGATGGAGCTGCAGGCTTATGAGCAAGTGAGGATTACGGATGTGCACATTTTCCCGCATGACGATCTTCGTACGGTGACGGTGACCGGAGTGTGTCGCAACGATACGGATGCGGAACTGCAAGCGTTCATCGACCTGTCCGCGCATATTCTGGGTATGGATACCGATACAGTTTCGCTAAATGATTCTCTGTCTGCACCGTCGAACCAACAAAATCAGCAGCAAGAACGTCTTGTTCTTTCTCCGCAATCGCAGAAGACGTTTAGCTGGAACTACGATGTGGGACCGAATCCGCTGCTGTGGGACGAATTTCAGCCTAATCGATATGCGCTTAAGCTGGAACTGCGAGCGGATACGGAAGTCGGCGAAACACACTCCTCCAACCAAGCTTTTTACGCAGAGGCGGTTCAACCTTTCGCCCTTCGACGTTTTTTGACGGACGGAAGAAAACTCACGATCAACGGCCGACCTGTTTTCTTGCGCGGTACGCTGGAATGTTGCATTTTCCCATTAACGGGTTATCCGCCGACGGAACTTGAAGATTGGCTGAAATTGATGAATACGGTCAAAAACTACGGTCTGAACCATATACGTTTCCATTCCTGGTGTCCGCCTGAAGCGGCCTTCGAGGCAGCGGATCGGTTGGGGATTTATCTGCAAGTAGAAGGCCCGGCGTGGATGGATACCTGGAACACGCCTGTCGGTGCGCATCCCGAGCATTATACGTATCTGCCGGAGGAAGCGCATCGGATTGCGAAGGCCTATGGTAACCATCCGTCGTTCTGCATTTTTAGCAACGGCAATGAATTGAACGGTGATTTCGAGCTGTTGCACCGGATTGCGGAAGAGTTGCGAACATCGGACAACCGTCATTTGTATACGTTGACGACGAACTGGGACAGACAGCCTGATCCGGCGGAAGATTTGTTCTGTACGCAATCCGTCGACGGGGTGGGGATTCGCGGACAATTTTACCCCGATGAGCTGGCGGACGGAACGACGCTGGATTTCAAGGAATCGGTCGCGAAGCGGGATATGCCTGTGGTGGCGCACGAAGTGGGGCAATATACGGTGTACCCTGACGTTGACACGATTGCGGATTATTCCGGCGCGCTGCGCGCAGTCAACCTGGAAGCGATCCGGGGAGATCTGGAGAAACACGGATTGTCGGGCGACGTGCGGAAATTCGTGCAAAGCTCGGGGATGCTGTCGCTGCGATTGTACCGCGACGAGATCGAAGCCGCGCTGCGGACACCGGAGTTCGGCGGATTCCAACTGCTTGACCTGCACGATTTTCCGGGGCAAAGTACGGCGACGATCGGTATTCTGGATGCTTTTTGGCAGTCGAAAGGTCTGATCGAACCCGAACAATTCCGAGCGTTCTGCGGACCGACTGTTCTGCTGCTACGGATGCCGAAGCGCGTGTATACGGCGAGGGAACCCTTTGAAGCAGAGATCGAAATCGCTCATTTTGGAGAAAAGGAACTGTCGCCTTCGCGCCTTCAATGGTCGATTACGGACTTGGCCGGACATGTGTTGGATCACGGAGAGTTGCATACGGAGCAGATCGGCTTCGGTTCGGGAATCCCGCTGGGAACGCTGCAATCCGATGCGTTGAACCAGATTGCGCAAAGCGCCGAGCTGCGTGTGACGATTGAGCTGCCGGACATCCAGATTCGTAATGAATGGTCGATCTGGGCCTATGCGCAGCCTCAGCTTGGAGTAACTGATAAGACTATTGAAGCTTCCGAATCCAACATTACGATTACGAATGATTGGAACGAAGAGACTCGACAAACGCTGGAAAGCGGCGGCTCCGTCCTCTTCCTCGCTCACGCTGCCGAGTTGACGCATGCGGTTCCCGGCAAGTTCACGCCCGTATTTTGGAGTCCGGTTCATTTTGAGACGGATAATCCGTGCGGGATTTGGGTGAATCATGAGCACGAAGCTCTGGCTGGCTTTCCGACGGCAAGCTATGCGGAGCATCAGTGGAAAGACCTGCTGGATCGTTCGGTGTCGCTGATCGCGCCCAAGGAACTGCCTTTTGAGCCGATCGTTCAAGTTATTCCGAACTTTTTCCATAACCGAAAAATGACCAATCTCATCGAATATCGCATAGGCCAAGGTAAACTGTTGATCTGCGGAATGGATATCGACAGCGATTTGGAGCAACGTCCGGCGGCTGCGCAGCTTCGGCGTAGTCTGCTCACGTATATGGATAGCGAGCGCTTTACGCCGAAGGCGGAGCTTGAGGTTACGCAACTTCAAGAGCTATTGCGGAAAAAGTAAATCTATGTGAAAAATTGCGAAAAAGAGCCCAGGACTAGATTCTTTGGGCTCTTTGCGATGGTTGAGTGTGCCGCAAATTCGTGCTTAAAGCTCATACAAATAACGAAACACATCGGCCATCTGCTCATCCGTCTCCCGAAAATCGTTTTGCACCCACATGAAGATGATATTAGCCAGACCGCCTACCCGGTACGTCAATTCATAGCTGCGATAATCCGAATTCCGATCCAGCTTATATACGTCCACGAATAAAGTCGCGAAATACCGGCTGAAAATATCGGAGAAGATCCCGAACAGATTGGCTTTGACCAAATTCTTCATCAACAACTCGTAATGGCGCAGATAGGAGAAAAAGACTTTGGAGTCCTCCAGTACTTTCAACTCGGTAAAGTCCGGAATCCGGTGCAGGAAGTCCCGAAAGACCCGTTCCGTATACGCAGCCAGCACGTCCTCCTTGGATTCGAAGTTTCGGTAAAAGGACATCCGCGATACCCCCGCCTTACGGGTTAATTCAACCACCGTAATTTTGTCCAAACTTTCCGTCTCCATGAGTAAAAGCAAAGACTGCGCGATCGATTCCCGAACCACTTCATTTTCTGTCATGAACAAATTCCCCCTGTTTGTATCACTTTGCTTGCTGCGCATTGAAGCCTCAACCGGCTCATGTTACGATCAATGCGCGATAGTGTTACAAATGTAACAGGCATCGACTCCTACTTCAAATCGCAAAAGGAGAGAACGGGTTTTGAATATGAAAAAAGAACGATTAAACCAAATGTTAAGCCGCCAATCTTCGCAGGAAGAAGCTTTTGCATTTTTCGATGAATTAGACACGGTAGAACCGTATGACATGTGGGGGATATGGAAAGGCGAGGAGTTGGCGACAGGGCATTCCTTCGAAGGACTGCTCACCGCTTCGGGATGGTACGGCAAAGAGTTTCGTAACGCCGAGCATGTCGACCCTCTGGTATTCGAGAAAAAGAATGGAGAGTTATATAAAGTCAATCCGCTGCTGATCCCGCTTAATCTGCCTTTTGACAAAATTCCAAAGCGGCTCATCCGGCCTGCCATGACATTAATTCGACCGATCATCAAAACGAAGAAAAGTGCAGCGCGGCTGCGAAAAGTGGAATATCGGGGCAAGCTCACTGCGTCGATGGTTTATGATAAAAAAGACATCATTGACGTGTTCCGCAAAGTCGATCCGGATACGCTGCTCGGCATCATGGACATCAAAAGCATGGATACGGACGACACTTACTTTTTCGTCTTGAATCGGGTAAACGGAAGGGGAACATTCGTATGAGTGAGCGAATCGCGATCGTAACGGGCTCGGCCTCCGGTATCGGACGAGAACTGGCGAAGCAGTTGGAATCGGGACGATTGAAGGGACAACTGGACGAAGTCTGGATCGTGGATAAAAATCGAGCGGGTCTGGAATCGCTGCAAGCCGAGCTGCCGATTCAAGCACGGTTGCTGGAGATGGACTTAAGCGAACGCAGCTCCATTCAGCAACTGACTGAGTTATTGCGCGAACGTCAGCCTGACGTTCGTCTGCTGGCCAACTGCGCGGGTTACGGAAAATTCGCACGGATCGGCGAAGTGCCCGCGGAGCAGGAGTTGGGCATGATCCGACTCAACTGCGAAGCGCTGACAGCCGTGACGACGGCTACGCTCCCTTATATGCAAGCAGGCGGTAGGATCATCAATATCGCGTCGTCGGCGGCCCATTTTCCTATTCCGGGCTTCGGGATCTATTCGGCCACCAAGTCGTATGTGTTATACTTCAGCCGAATTCTGGGCAAAGAGCTGAAGTCGCGCGGAATTGGAGTGACCGTGCTATGTCCAGGCCCCGTGGATACCGGATTTTTTGAAGTGGCGGAGTCGCATGGCGGATTTAATATCATGCAGAAGCTGCCTCGGACGACGCCGCAGGATGAGGCCAAGCACGCGCTGCGCTCCAGTGAACAGGGGAAAGCAGTTGCGACGCTTGGCGCTGTGGCGACCGTAGCGAGACTATGCGGCAGGCTGTTTCCGCAAGCTTTGATGATGAACGCATTCTGGAAATTGAAGTGAGCGCATCCCCCTACAAAGAGCCTATAATGGGAATAACGGATCAGAGCGTAGATATCCGTTAACCGGGGCTCTTTTTTGCGTTCGGATCCATCATGAAAAAATTTTAATGCTCCCTTCAGAGCGGTTTTATTCGATTATTATAAAGTTGGAAGAGGAGCTGACGCCTATGCGCATTTTGGTCATTGAAGATGAAGAGGCATTGTCCGACTTCATCGTGCTGGAGCTTCGGCATGAAGGGTATGAAGCCGTGCCTGCCTATGAGGGCAGAGAAGGTCTGGAGCAGGCGCTCGGGGAAGAGTGGGATTTGGTTCTGCTGGACCTGATGCTGCCCGGCTTGAACGGAATCGAGGTGTGCAGACGGCTGAAAGCGGCCAAGGATACGCCGGTGATCATGATTACCGCGAGAGACAGCGTGATGGATCGCGTAGCGGGACTCGATAGCGGCGCCGACGACTATATGCCGAAGCCGTTCGCGATCGAGGAGTTGCTGGCGCGTATCCGAGTGATTCGCAGACGGCAGGAGAAGTCGCAGAGTCCCGCGCCGATGTCGCTGACGTTCAAAGACCTTGAATTGAATATCGAATCGCGCATGCTGCGCAAGGACGATCAATGGATTGAACTGACGAAGAAGGAATACGAGCTATTGTTCATTTTTATGAAGAATATCAATCGGGTTCTGCCCCGCGATCTGCTTCTGGAGCGAATCTGGGGACATGATGTGGGGATCGAGACGAATGTGGTGGACGTGTATGTCCGGCATGTGCGCAACAAGCTGGACACTCGCGGCGGGGACATCGAAGCGTATATCCAAACAGTCCGGGGGATTGGATACGTGATGCGGCATGAGAAAGATTAAGCTGCCGGTGTGGAAAACGCTCAATATCAAGTGGAAGCTGACGTTATGGTCGGCTTTTCATCTGATTTTGCTTTTTTTCTTCTACAATCTGCTTCAGTTCTCGATCTTGCAAGGATGGGTGCATAACCATGAGAAAGATATCATTCGTAAAAACATGGAAGAAGCCGTCGTCTACTTGCACAGCATTGAAGCTTCCGGGAAAGTGACGGACAGCCGATATTACCTGAACGTGCTGAACGAGCGGCATCAGTTGATCCGAATCGTGAACGAACGGAATGTGCCGATTGTCACGGTGACGAATAAGGTAGACAAGGACTGGGTCGCTCCGCGGTATGCCGACATGGAGCCCGAGGAACAGACTTCGCCTCTCGGGGATACGCTGCTCGTTTACCGCCAGCCGATCGATTTCGGTTCCGAACGCTTCACCGTCGAAATCGTGCGCAACATGGAAAATTTCGAAAGCTTGATCACGCTGATTACCAGTCTGCTTGTCGCGACCGGATTGATCTCGATTGTGCTCAGTCTGATCGGCGGGCGGATGATTGCGTATCAATTGCTGAATCCGATCAACGCGATGATTCGAACCATGAAGGGAATACGGGAAAAAGGACTTAAGGAACGCGTCCAGATTCGTAATCCGCAGGATGAACTGACTGAGTTGTCCACCATGTTTAACGAGCTGATGGACAGTTTATCGAAGTCGTTCGATCAACAGCAGCAGTTTATCGAGGACGCTTCGCACGAGCTGAAGACGCCGCTGGCGATCATCCACGGTCATCTGTCGCTGATCAAGCGCTGGGGCAAAGATGATCCGGAAGTTTTGGAGCGCTCGATTCAGCTCAGTTTGAACGAGACGAACCGGCTGATTCATATGGTATCGGAGCTGCTAATCCTGACCCGAGCCGACGGTGCGGACGCTTCCGTATACGGACCGCCGGGGCCGATCAAGATCAGGCCGGCCGTCGAGGAGATCGTCGAAAATTTCCAGACGCTGAACCCGGAGTTTCGTATCTCGGCCCGGCTTGAGCTTACAGGAGATTTTATGTTGCCGGTTCGTAAAAGCCATCTTCAACAGCTGTTGATTATCTTATTCGACAATGCGATCAAGCATGCCAGGGAAAGCAAAGAAATTCGCGTCGCCGCAGAAGCGGAAAACGAAGTCGTCAAGCTCTCGGTCAAAGACTACGGCGCGGGAATTCCGCAAGAGGACCTGCCGCTCGTGACCAACCGATTCTATCGGGTCGATAAGGCCCGCAGCCGCAAAGAAGGCGGAAACGGTCTGGGGTTATCGATTGCCAAACGGTTGCTGGATGATTACGGCGGACGTCTGGAGATCGATAGCGTCTATGGAGAGTGGACGGAGGTCACGATCCATTTTCCGCTAACGCAAGCCGCATCGGAATCCCCTATAAAGGAGTGAGCCCATGATTCAATCGACCAACGTTAAGCTGCATCAGTCGATATTACAGGCGTTAAATGCCCGTAACGAAGTGACGGCGAACAATATTGCCAACGCGGATACGCCGCATTATAAAAGAAAAACGGTCGTCTTCGAGGATGAGCTCCGCAAAGCGATCGAAGGCGGACGCAGCGAGCTGGAACTCAAAACGAATAACGCCCGCCATATGACGATCCGTTCGACGACCGGCGATGCAGCCGTTCCTTTCCGGATCGTCGAAGACAAAGGCGCCAAAATGAACAACAATAACAACAGCGTCGATATCGACGTGGAAATGGCGACGCTGTCGGAAACTCAACTGATGTACAACTACACGGCCGACCGGGTCAGCGGACATTACAAGAAATATAAAGAAATGCTTCAGGGTTTAAAATAAAAAAAGCCGAATCTGCAAACTGAAAATGCTGTCGAAAAGCCTTTGTTTTGGCGCTGCGGCAGCTTTTTCAAACGATTCAGGGCTTAGTAAAATCATATATTTATTTTTTATATTTTTTAGGAGGCTTGTATTCCTCGTTTCGATAGGGTATAGTGACGTTAAGAAAGCCCTGACCCAAACTTACATGTTGCAGAGGGTTGTTATAGAATTAGCGAATAACCTTGTGCAATATGTGATTTTTAATTTTATCGGATGCTTTTTCTGAATAAATGAGGTCATGTAAATTTAATTTTTGGAGGTACCTCACATGCAAACAGGTACAGTTAAATGGTTTAACGCAGACAAAGGTTTTGGTTTCATCGAAGTTGAAGGCGGCAACGACGTGTTCGTTCACTTCTCCGCTATTCAAGGCGACGGTTTCAAAACTCTTGACGAAGGCCAACGCGTAGAATTCAACGTAGTTGAAGGCGCTCGTGGACCACAAGCTGAGAACGTTGTAAAGCTGTAATACTTTTTTAAGCAAAAGAAGCCGTACGCTGAATAAGCGTACGACTTCTTTTTTTATTTCGAGCATGCCGGTACGTGTATTACCGAGGTCGACTGATTGCAGCCGTGCAGGCGGAACGTTAACGGATCACCTGATTTCGCTGAAGGAGCCCCCACAATTGCTTCGAAATCTCTTCCGGCGGCTGAGACATATCAAAGCTGAATTGAGAGAATTGGTCGATGCCTACGCGACATTGACCGACGAGAAGAAGATCACGGAGCAAATGATGCTCTTCACGCCCGACGTCGATTTTAAAGTGTATATGGGCGGGCAGCTCGTATCCGATGTGAAAGGCATTGTGCAGCTGGAAAAAGAGTTCAACGGCCGCGTCTCGCTGGTCAAGCGATATTTGACCTTGAACGGACAGCATTCGGTGAGCATGGAAGGGGATGTCCCGTCCGGCGTCGTCTTTTCCCAGATCAAGATGCTGCGCGAGCAGGATGGGCAAGAAGTGCTTACCGATTACAGCGTGAAATATACGGACACTTATGTGCGCGGAAACGGAACATGGCGCATTCAATCCCGCGCATCCGATTATCTGTTTATCGAATCCCGAGTGCTGCAAGCCTGATTCGTTTATCGAAAACTTCGATCCGAAGAAGATGGAAGTTCTTATCCTCAAGTTGAACAGGCAAGGGACTCCGAAGCTGTTGACGACACGGTCTTCATGTTGAAAAGAAGGGTACAGGATGGCTGCGCGGGCAGATCCTGTACCTTTTTTTTACGCGCATGAAGAGAGAATTAGGCAACAAACGAGTAGGAACAGGATAACCGCGCTGTTCGTTTTGCATCCATAATAAAGTATCGATGTTAAATCAGTACGTGTAGATGTACTTCGAAAAGTAGAGGTTACGCCGTGCTCGTACACAGTCCGGAAGGAGGAATGCATCATTAAGGATTTACGGACAGATCCAGAACTTCGCTCAAATCGAATGTTTCTAGCGATCCTGGCTTTGCTGCTTGCTTTCGCCTCGATCTCGACGGATCTTTATCTCGCGGTTATGCCTCTAATGGGTCAAGAATTATCTGCCGATTCAGGCATGATGGAATGGACGGTCTCGGCTTATCTGCTTGGATTCAGCCTGGGGCAACTGTTCTGGGGAGCCCTTAGCGACCGGCTTGGCAGAAGGCTTCCGTTGGCCGCCGGATTATTGCTGTTCATTATCGGCTCCGCCGGATGCGGATTCTCGGAAAGCGTGGGACAATTGATCGCTTGGCGGGTACTTCAGGCCGTAGGAGCAAGTTCGGGCGTCGTTTTGGCTCGGGCGATGATTCGGGATCGCTATGACCGAACGCAAGCAGCCCGAGTCTTATCGACGTTGACAGCGATCATGGCTATTGCGCCGCTTCTGGGACCGATATTGGGCACGCAAATTGCCAATCTGGCTTCATGGCGCGGAATCTTCGGTGTTCTCGTCTTGATCGGAATCTTGACTCTAACGGCGCTCCCTTTCTACGTACCGGAGACGTTGGCTCCGAAGCTGCGAACGCGTTCGTCCGGGCGGGAAATCGCGATGCAATATGTACGTCTGCTGCGAAACCGAAAGCTGCTGGCGTACGCGCTAGCTCTGGCTTTAATCAGCGGCGGGATGTTCGCTTATGTAGCCGGTTCGCCGTTCGTTTATATCACGTATTACGGCCTGCCGTCGGCAGCGTACGGTCTATTGTTCGCAGCCGGAGCGGCCGGAATCATGGGCATGAACATGCTGAATGCCAGATTGGTCGGACGTTACGGAGCAGATCGATTGCTGCGGATTGGATCGGTTGCCGCTGCTTTGTTCGGGGTCTTGGCTGCTTGTGTTGGACTGACGGAGATCGGAGGGCTGCCGTTGACTGCCTTCGTACTCTTTCTATTCGCCTCGACCAATGGATTAATCGCCGCCAATGCCATATCCAGTGCATTGTCCGGCGTAAAAGAGTATGTAGGCTCGGCTTCGGCGTTATTGGGCTGCGCGCAGTACGGCGGAGGAATGATCGGTTCGGCTTTGCTGGGAGCTTTTTCGAACGGAACGCCTGCTCCTCTGGGCATCCTGGTATTCGCCTCCGGGTTGGGTTGTTCGGCGGCTGTATTGTGGGGGCGTCAGACTGCGGATCTTACTTGAAGAAAATGAAAGCAAGGCTATTACGAATAAAGAGTTGAATGCGCCCGAATTCCTATCCCCGAGGAATTTGGGTTCTTTTTTAGTTGACGCAGTCAAATTTAATCGATATACTTCTTTTATATTTGACTGAGTCAAGTTCATGTATCGTAAAACAGGAGGAATCGAGTATGAGCTTAGAAACATCCATGATTGCAGATATTCGTCGATTCAGCCGTTTTTACACGAGAGTATTGGGGCTGTTGGATTCGCGCCTGTTAAGCAGTGAATTTTCGCTATCCGAGGTGCGGGTGCTGTACGAGATCGGAACAACGCCGGATTGCACGGCCAAGATGCTGATCGACTGGCTGAATATTGATGCGGGATACTTGAGTCGGATCATGAAGAAGTTCGAGAAATCAGGTCTGGCGTACCGCGTGCAGTCGGAGGAGGACGGTCGTTCTTACCTGCTGCATTTATCGGAAAAAGGGAAAGAAACGCTGGAGAGAATGAACGGGTTGTCCAGTGAATATGTTCGCCAGTTAATCAGCGGATTATCAGAAAAAAGTCAAACCGAGTTATCCGCCAGCATGAAAATCATCGAGCGAACGTTGTCCGAAGATCGCGAGCCGCCGGACATCGAGATCCGGACCGATATTCGTCCCGGCGATATCGGCATGCTGATTCATCTGCACGGCTGGATTTACGCGCAGGAATGCGGCTACAACCATATTTTCGAATCGTATGTCTGCCGTACTTTTTACGAATGGATGGAGCATTACGACCCGGAACAGGACCGAATTTGGCTAGCCGAAGCAGACGGACGGGTTGTGGGAAGCATTGCGGTTATTGGAAAAGGCGAAGGGAAAGCGCAGCTCAGATGGTTCATTCTGCATCCGGATTACCGGGGAGCGGGTCTGGGCAAGCAACTGTTCGAACAAGCGATGGCGTATGGACGGGAAAAAGGGCTGCGGCAGATCTTTTTGGAAACGACGGATGATCAGAAGACGGCGATCCGCATGTATGAAAAGAACGGATTCCGGAAAACGGCGGAGCATGTGAATGAAGCGTGGGGGGTTCATCATGTGGAGCAGACGTATACGTTGGAGTGTGGGCAGGAGCGTTAACACTCCTAAGTGCGTCGAGAAAGTTACGTTGGCGGGGGAAATGAGAAGACTCCGAGAAAAATCCGTTCAAGCCGCTGTCTCACCCGGAAAGTGGAATTGGATTTGAATAAGGAATCTTTCCGGGTTCAAAGGCGTCTTTCACTGAATTTTCCTCTCCGTCTTCTCATTTCCAGCTACGTTGAGCTTTCATAATGCGTTGAGGAGCGTTAACGCTCCTCTTTTTGATGTATAGTAAAAGAATGGATGTATGCTCATTTATTTCTTTATACTTGTGTATCAAAGGAGGAGCTTATGTTATTGAAAGAGCTGAAAGAAACGATGTTGATTCCTGATCGTGAAATGATGTTGAATCGTCTGGTGAGTATCAATGATGCTGATGTGTTGCTGGTTTCGATTACGTCGGAGAACGGGCTTAATAAATTGTGGACGCTGCGTCAAATTCCGGACTGGATGTATGAAGAAAACTCGGATTACCAGCCTGAAGAGAAACGCACTCATCGCCAGCGCATGCAGGGAACTTTACAAGACAGGGTGGCTTTCGGCGATCAGGAAGATACAATCTCCAAGATGATCATTCAAGGACAGCTCATGACGTTCGGTGCATCGCAGTCGACGTTCTGTACGGAACAGGATCATGAAGCGTATATGAAATTGCAGCATTTTGTTGAAAAAGGAATGAAGCTGGCAAGTTTTGCGGACGTCAGCGTGGATCGTTTGTTTTTGACTTTTTACGAGCAAACCGATTCCGAGCCTTTTCCCGATCTGGATTTGGAAAAGGAATTGGATATTACGTTGAAGTTCAATAGCACGTCTCGTACAGTCGCCGTACGTACGGAGCCGATCGTGCTGGAATTCGGAGATGCGGCAAATGACGTCCAGCAGTCCTTTTACGATCCCGTTACCCGAAAAAACCGGATTTTCTCGATCAAAGCTTTGAGACGCGAAGACGTTTGGGCGCAAGCCGAAGCCAATTTTGCAAAGCCGACTCCGCAGAGTTCGACGGAAGAGGAATGGCAGCAGTTCAAGGAACAATATCTGGGCGGGCTTGAGTTGGCTTGTCCCAAACATCAGGATCTGGCTGTTGTCGACTATGAATCGGAAGACAATCTACGATTGCAGTTCTATTCCAAAGATTATTTGGATGCCAAGCCTAAAGGTATGACTAATGCTGATACAGCCGGGAAGTTGCTCTTCTCCGTATTTTATTCATCGGAAAGCCAGCCGGACGATAACGGCGTCAAGCTTCGAACAACCTCGATCGGCCTCGTGGACAAAACGTTTGACGGAAGTCTGGTTGTGGAACTGGTGCATTATGACCTGGAGTTGCCTGAGAAAGTGATAAAAATTTGATTAAACTCAATTATTTATACATCAGGACAATAGACGTTTCTTGAGAAAAAGGTCATGAAGTTTGTTCGACGGAAGACTTGCGCAGCAGCGCGAGGCTGGGCGAAGCACTGACACAACCCCAGCCTCGCTATACACCATAACGATCCTTGATCCGCCGAATATCCGCACGCGGCGGGCTGCCGAACAATCGCGAATATTCCCGGCTGAATTGCGATTGGCTTTCGTAGCCGACGCGAAACGCGATACCTGCAATATCCGTCGACTCCGTCAGCAGCAGACGTCTGGCTTCCTGAAGTCGCAGTTGTTTTTGAAACTGAATCGGGCTCATCGCGGTCACTTCCTTGAACTGCCGATGCAGCGACGACACGCCGAGGTTTGCAAGTCGGGCCAGCTCTTCGACGGGAAGCGCCTGATCGTAGTTCGCCAAAATATGCTCGATAACCGTACGGACCCGCCGCGTACTGCCTTCTTCTACAGCTAACTGCTTCAGGGAATCGCCGTGCGGACCTTGAAGTACCCAGTACAACAGTTCTTTTTTGAAAAGAGGAGCCAGAACGGGAATATGCTGCGGTTGATCCAATAAGGAACCGAGCCGAACCGCCGCATCCAGTAAAGTCTCTTCTGCATCGCCTACGAACATGGCCCGCTTGGCTTTTTTATCGCGTGTCGGCTTAAGGTTCGCGTCATTCATGACATCCAACACTTCGGCGGGGGTAAATTCCACCTTGAACGCCAGATACGGACAGTCGGCCGAAGCTTCAATGATCTGTCCGGTAACCGGAAGCTCGACAGAAGAAACGACACAATGGCCCGCTCCATAGAGAAAACGCTGCTCTCCCAGCCACACTTCCTTTTCACCCTGGATAATTAGGCAAAAAGCAATTTCGCTGACCCGGACCACGGGCTCGCTGACCTCCGACTCCCGAACCAAAAACAACGACGGGATTCTTGTAGGATGAACCCCGTCCGTTTGCGTGTGTTTCCGGATCAATTTGTCTAATTTTCGTAAACCTATGGACATTTCTGCAGAGACTTCATCTATCGTTTGGCTCATCGTAATTGCTCCTTTGTCGAAACACTTTTAAACTGTAATCGTAAATCCATTTTATCCGATGTTGGACGTTAGAAAAAGAGAGTTGAGAGTTTTGGGCAAAAATCGGGCAGGAATACGAATAGGGATTGCCGAATGCTTGTGACATAATCGGAATCGTGACGAACCAATTCGCGTCAAAACCAAAGGTCTTCATAAGGAGGATAACGAAATGGAATACGTAAAACTGGGTCATACCGGGCTTGACGTTTCGAAATTTTGTCTGGGCTGCATGGGGTTCGGCGATCCGAAAAAATGGCTTCATTCCTGGGTGCTGAACGAGGAGGAGAGCCGTCCGGTTATTCGGAAAGCGCTGGAGCTGGGCATTAACTTTTTCGATACGGCCAATGTGTATTCGATAGGGGCCAGCGAGGAGATTCTGGGACGGGCGATCAAGGATTATGCCAATCGCGATGAGGTGGTACTGGCGACAAAGCTTCATGGCCGCATGCACGAAGGGCCGAACGGCGCAGGACTGTCGCGCAAAGCGATCTTGAGCGAAATCGATAACAGCCTGAAGCGGCTCGGCACGGATTACGTGGATCTGTATATCATTCACCGCTGGGATTACAATACGCCGATCGAAGAGACGATGGAGGCGCTGCACGATGTCGTGAAGTCCGGAAAAGCCAGATATATCGGGGCTTCCGCGATGTACGCCTGGCAGTTTCAGAAGGCGCTCTATACCGCGGATAAGCACGGCTGGACGAAATTCGTATCCATGCAGAACCATTTGAACCTGATTTATCGCGAAGAGGAACGGGAGATGCTGCCGCTGTGCCGGGCGGAAGGGATCGGCGTGACTCCGTACAGCCCGCTCGCTTCCGGCAGATTGACGCGGGACGTGTCGGAGAAAACGGAACGCTCGGAGAGCGATCAGGTGCAGAAGTCCAAATACGACGGAACGGCGGATGCCGATCGGGTCATTATCGAACGCGTGGCGGAACTGGCGAATCGATACGCGGTGCCACGTACGCATGTCGCGCTCGCCTGGCTGCTGCACAAAGAACCCGTTACGGCTCCGATCATCGGCGCGACGAAGATTGCTCATCTGGATAACGCGCTCGGAGCGCTCGACTTAAAGCTCAGTACAGAAGATATAGCTTGGTTGGAGGAACCTTACGCGCCGCATCCGATCGTGGGGCATAGCTAAACACTTGTACAAATCGGGATCGGCGTCGGAGGAACTTTGCTGGCGGATCGCTAAAATATACGTAAAAGGCTTCAGCGTACCTCTGCGTACGCTGAAGCCTTTTTGCATGCCCATCATTCGTAATAAATCGCCTCATACGGAAAATCCAGCTTGTTCAGTCTATAATCCGTGGGAGACATGGACATATATTGCCGGAATACTTTGCCGAAGTAGCTGGGGCTCTCGAAGCCGCATTTTTGTCCGATGACGGAAATAGGCAGCTCGGTCGTTCGCAGCAGGGTCAACGCCGCTTCGATCCGTCGATCCTTGAGATAAGCGAGCGGAGACGTCTGTTCGGAACGCTGGAAAAGGCGGCATAAATAATGCTTGTTGATCTCGCAATGCTGCGCCAACATATCCAACGTGATCGGCGCGGCATAATTTTCCCGAACGTATTGTTTACATTTCTCGATTGCATTCACGGACAGTTCGCCAATATCCTTCTCCGCGTCGCGGCTGCTCTGCACCAGCGTAAGCAGCCATTGATACACCTGTACGGACAGCCGATACCGATCCGTCACCTTTTCCTGATTAATTAGCCGGATGATATTCCACAATTCTTGGATTAAAGGCGAATCGGCGCTGCGGGAAATGACATGCCCTTCCTTTTCGATAACCAGGTTCCAGATCCGGCTCGCTTCCTCTCCCCGAATGTTGATCCATACGAACTCCCACGGTTGCTCGTTCTCTTCTTGATAGTAATAACAATGCTCGTCGTCGACCTTTACCAGGAGCGCATGTCCTTTGGGCAATGAAAGGGTCTGACCGCCGATATCCAAATATCCCTGACCGCTCAACGTATATTGAAAAACAACATGTCCCGAATCCGGTCTCGCGTCGCTCGAACAACGGTATTTGGGATGAGAGACGTTCTGCCAGCCTACGGAGTCGACCGTCATAATCGAAGCGTCGTCGTTACGAAAAGCATAAGAAACCGTATGATACATCGCTTCGTCTCCTTTTCGAAAAGTCAATTTTGTTATAGCGGAAGTCACGTTTTTTAGATTGTGCCTCTATTTTAGCACTTGTAGAATAATTGTAAACGCTACCAAGAAAGGGGGATTTGTGATTGAACCGCAGAACATGATGTCAGAAAACCAAAATTGATATTCATAAAACAGGAGGGATTCACTCGATGAACCGAAAAAAGGGTTCCGTTCAGAAATCCGTAGCTGCCTTGTTTTTAGCCTTCCTCATGGTCGTTTCGTTGGTTATTCCTCCATCACCGGCAAATGCGGAAAACACAGATTCGCTTCCGGCTCGTCAAGCGGAGTACCTGGACCGTGGATTGGTTGCGGTTCTGACCGACAACGGTGTATTTCTGAGCTGGAGATATTTAAACACGGACTCAAATGATATCGCTTTCAATATATATAAAAACGGAACCAAAGTAAACGCGTCGCCCATTGACGATGTTACGAATTACACGGATACGACGGGCTTTGACAGCTCGCAGTATCAGATTTCGACAGTCATCGCGGGCAAGGAACAGATGCAGCCGGAAGTCGTATCGGTTTGGCATAACGATTACCTACCGATTCCGCTGGATAAGCCTGCCGACGGGCGTACCAAAGACGGCGGAACCTATACGTATTATGCGGGCGATGCCTCTGTAGCCGATCTCGACGGCGACGGCGAGTACGAGATTGTCTTTCTGTGGAGTCCGAGCAATTCCAAAGACAACTCTCAAGCCGGCTATACCGGCAACGTCTATATCGACGCGATCAAACTGGACGGCACGAAGCTATGGCGGATCGATCTGGGCGTCAATATCCGGGCAGGCGCTCACTACACGCAATTGATGGTGTATGACTTGGATGGCAACGGGAAAGCCGAAGTCGTGGTGAAAACGGCAGACGGCACGGTTGACGGCCAAGGGACTGTGATTGGCGACGGAACAAAAGATTATCGCAACGACGGCGGCTATATTCTGTCCGGTGCGGAATATCTGACTTTGTTCGACGGAGAGACCGGAGCTGCCGTATCGACGGTGAATTACGATCCGCCGAGAGGCAACGTCAGCGATTGGGGCGACGGTTACGGCAACCGGGTCGATCGCTTCCTTGGGGGTATTGCTTATCTGGACGGCTCCACGCCTAGCGTCATCATGAGCCGCGGCTATTATACGCGCACCGTCGTTGCCGCTTACGATTACGAAGGCGGTCAGCTGATCAAGCGGTGGGTATTCGATACCAACGAAGTCGGCAAACAATATGAAGCGCAAGGGAATCACAACTTGAGCGTGCTCGATGCGGACGGAGACGGCAAGGACGAGATTATGTTCGGGGCGCTGGCAATCGACGATGACGGCACGCTGCTCTACAGTACCGGACTTGGCCACGGCGATGCGATGCACGCGGGTAAGCTTGATCCGAACCGCGAAGGCTATCAGGTCATGAGCGTGCACGAACATTCCAATGCTACATACGGAGTCGAGATGCGCGACGCCGGGACAGGAGAGATCATCTGGGGCGAATTCACGGGACGTGATACGGGACGCGGCATGTCGGCGGACATCGATCCGAATCATCCGGGCTACGAATCTTGGGCTACGACGATTACGGATGGATCGAGCATTCCGGTCACCAGCACGTATTCGGCAACCGGAGAGATCGTATATACGCCGGAGCAATCGCCGAAAACGGCAAACTTCGCGATCTGGTGGGATGGCGACTTGCAGCGCGAATTATTCGATCATGAATGGGACGCGGGTACGGCAAAAGGCATTCCGCTCGTTTACAAATGGGATTACGAAAATAAGAAGCTGAACGAGATTTTCCGGGCGACCGGCGCGTTGACCAACAACCACACTAAGGGAAATCCGGCGCTGCAAGCGGATATTCTGGGCGATTGGCGCGAAGAAATTCTGGTGCGCAGCGAAGACAGTTCAGAATACCGTCTGTACACGACGACCATTCCGACCGAATATCGGATTCCGACGCTGATGCAGGACCCGGTCTATCGACTCGGGATTGCTTGGCAGAACGTCGCGTACAACCAACCGCCGCATACGAGTTTCTATATCGGCGCGGAAGCGACCGAATTCCCGAAGGCTGATCTGAACTTGGTCGGCGGAAGCCAACAGACGGAGTCGGTGTATCGATTCGACTTCGGCACGGAACCGGCAGCGGGCAATACGGGCGTGCAAGATACGCTGTACAACGGGCAGACCGGATACGGCTTCACGGACATCGGCAGCGTGATTGCGGAAGCCGATCAGGTATCCGTTCAGTCGGGCACGACCTTCGCCGTCGACCTGCCGGATGCGAACTACAAAGTCACGTTGCGGCTCGGCAGCGACTCGCGCGACTCCAACGTCGGCGTCAAATCCGAATACGTGCAGAAGCTGGCCGTGACTTCGGTGGCGGCAGGCGAACCGTTGGAATACGCATACGATGTAGCTTTGGTGGACGGACAGCTTGAATTCCTGTTCACGGGCACGGCGATCGATATTCAAGATATCATCATTGAGAAATACCCGGACAAAGAAGCCGGAGCAGCCGCGACGATCTACATGGCCGGCGATTCCACGATGCAGTCGTACAGCGAATCGCAAGCCCCGCAAGAAGGCTGGGGCCAACAGTTCGGCCGTTACTTCTCGAACGGCGCAGTGGTCGTGAACAATGCGATCGGCGGTCGGAGCAGCAAGTCGTTCCTGGTGGACGGTCGCTTGGATACGATCTTGCAGCGAATCAAACCGGGCGATTATTTCTTCGTTTCGTTCGGTCATAATGATGCCAGCGCAGGAATTCCGGATCGCTATGCTTCCCCGGAAGATTACAAAATGTATCTGGCCCGTTATGTAAATGGTGCCAAGCAGCGCGGCGCGACTCCGGTGCTGCTCACGCCCGTCGGTCGTCGAGACTTCAATACGGTAACCCAAGAATTTAACGTAAGCTTCCCGGAATACGTACAGGCGGCCAAAGAAGTGGCAGCAGAGCTGGACGTGGAGTTGATCGATCTCAGCCAATTGAGCGTGGCCTACTACGATCAGCTCGGTAACACGGCTACGGAAAAGTTGTTCCTGTATGCCAATCCGGGCGAGTATCCGAAGTACCCGAACGGCGTTAACGACAATACGCATTTCAGCGGCTACGGCGCGCAGAAAATCGCCGGACTGGTCGCGAATGCAGTTAAGGAAATGGGGCTGAGCATCTCTCCTCTGGTGATTGACCCGGATCTCGAAGAACCGGAGCCGGAACCGGAAGCACAGCTCTATGAAGAAGACTTTGAAGGTGATCCGGCCGATGTTCAGTATTCCCTGGTTAACGCGACGGGAATCGGCGGCACGATGGCCGGAACGGTCGTGGAGCAGGACGGCAGCAAAGTGATGTCGCTCAGCGGCAGCGGTTCCGGGCATCGGGCGAAGACTTTCCGCATCTTCGATGCCGTCAACGGAGACAAGGTGGATGTGAATTTCGATTGGCAATCCGGCAATGTCGGCGCTTTCCCTTCGGAGGGCCATCTGACGGTGCAAGATTCCAATGAAAATGCGCTGTTTACGTTGGTTGCCAAAAACGGCGATCCTAATCTCCATTACTTCGTGGGTCCGTACGCGGCGGATTACGCAGGCGGCAACACGGCGATTCCGGAAGGCGGCACGGCGACAACGATTCCGAAAAACCAATGGGTCAACGTGGATGCCACGATCAACTTCGCCAGCAAGACGCTGGATCTGACGTTGACAAGCCGCAGCAACCCTTCGGTTACGCAAACGATCGAAGGCTTGACGCTCAGTCCGGGCGCTTATGCTGATAACGTGAGATCGCTTCGCTTCCTAGGCACGAGAAAAGGCGGCGCGGGTACGTTGAACTGGACGACGGCGATTGACAATGTGCGGATCGAAGGCACGGAGCTGCCGCCGGAATCCGGCGATCAGGCGGCTTTGAAAGCCTTGTATGCCGAGATTCAACAGCTGGATCTGTCGTCTTATACGGAAGCTTCGCGCGCTGTGTTGAGCAAGGCTCTAACCGCTGCCGAAGCCATTATCGACAAGACGGCGACACCGGCTCAAGTCGAACATGCCGTGAATATGCTGACTATTGCGAGAGCTTCGTTGACTAGCGAAACGGCTGAACCGATCAGTGTATACAAATTCGACTTCGGTTCCGGCGAAGCGGCCGAGGGCTACACCCAAGTAACGGCCGACCATGCCTATATAGAAGGCAACGGTTACGGCTTCGCCGATACGGCGTTGACTGAAGACGAGAATCGGGAGACCGGCGATGCCCTGAAGGAAGACTTCACCCGAGTGAATGCGACCTCCTTCTTGGCAGAGTTGGAACCGGCTAACTATCGGGTGACGATGATTGTAGGTGATGCCGAGGAATCGACAAGCACCAGCGTCATTACGGAACAGATGACCAAGCTTCCTTTGGCGACAATAGCTAAGGGCGAATTTAAGGAAGTTACGTACGATGTGGCATTGATCGACGGCGTATTCAACTTCGATTTTGCAGGCAATTCGCCGAAGATCAACGCTTTGACGATCGAGCGTCTGCCGGATAACGGCGCAGGCGAACAGCCTGTCATTTACCTGGCGAGCGATTCGACCGTAGCCAACTATGCGGAAACCTATCGCCCGCAAGCAGGCTGGGGCGAGACATTAGGCCAATACTTCGATCCGGATCAAGTGTCTGTCGACAACCGTGCGATCGGAGGATTAAGCAGCAAGACTTTCCTGGTCGGCGGCCATCTGAACGATCTGCTGCTGGACGTGCACGAAGGCGACTACCTGTTTATGCAGTGGTCGCATAACGACTCCACGCCGTCCCGCCCGGAACGTTATCTGACGCCGGAACAATTCAAAGACTACCTGAACACGTATATCGACGGCGCGAACCAACGCGGCGCGACTCCGGTTCTGGTGACGCCGGTGAACCGCCGCGATTATACGGGAGACGTACTCAACAAGAGTTTCCCGGAATACGTGCAGGCGATGAAAGAAGTGGCTCAAGAAACCGATACGCTGCTGGTCGATCTGAACCAGGCGAGTTGGGAATATTTCAGCGAACTCGGCACGGAAGGCACGAAGTCGATCTTCATGTGGGTCGGCAGCACGGAAGACAATACGCATTTGCAAATGAACGGCGCAGTCGAAGTGTCCAAGCTCGTTGCGGGTCTGGTCAAGGAACTGAACATCCCGCTGTCCGCCTTCGTAACGTTGGATGACGGCTCGGACCAGACGCCTCCGCAGACAACCGCGACGCCGACAGGAGATTTGCAAAATGGCTCCTACACGTCAGCCGTCGAAGTTCGCTTACAAGCGACAGACGAAGAATCGGGCGTGGCCGCAACGTATTACCGAATCAATGAAGAAGAGGTTGTCGAAGGGGATCTATTCACGTTGAATGAAGAAGGACGCTATGTCATTACCTATTGGAGTGTCGATGCCGCGGGTAACAAAGAAGCCGAGCAAGTGCTGGAAATCTTGATCGCCTTTGCTCCTCCGCTCGCGACCGACGCTCCGGGAGTTCCTGTACTTTCGGATAACAATGGTCACGACAGCGGCTTGCGAGACGGCGATTATACGATCACGATGAATCTGTGGTGGGGGAATAACGGAAGTACCTTTAAGTTGTATGAAAATGGAGAGTTGATCAAGGAAGTGCCTTTGACCGATCTATCGCCTGCCGCCCAATCGGTCAAGGTCGATATTACGGGCAAGCCTAACGGCACCTATGTCTACACGGGCGAGCTGATCAATGCACTCGGTACGACGGCAAGAGCACCGCTGACCGTAACGGTCACGGATGCCGCTCCGGGACAAGCCGTTTTATCGCACGATAACTGGGACCAAGACGGAAACTATCTGCTCACGATGAATCTGTGGTGGGGTACGAATGCGACCGAGTATCGTTTGTACGAGAATGGTGTTCTGGTCGATACTCAGGAATTGCAAGCTCGTACACCCGGAGCGCAATCGGCAACAACTACGATTTCCGATCGGGCAGCGGGAAGCTATGAGTATGAAGCCGTACTGCAAAATGCAGCCGGAGAGACCCGGACGTCCAAAGTAACGGTCACGGTCAAGTAAGCCCAGGCAGGACGTCACTACGAACAAGTTACGTTTTAGCTAAAAAAGAACCCGCTTCAGCGCTGTTGCAAACGGCGCGTCGAAGCGGGTTCTTTTTTTCATTCATAAACACTTTTCAATAACGCCATGACTTCTTCCAGCGTAAGTCCGAACGATTGATAGTACTCGATATCGACCGTCATCTGCTTCAGGATCATCTCGTCGCGCTTCTCTTTCATCCGTTCCGGCGACAACTCCGTGATAAAGCAGCCTTTGCCCGTTACCGTGTAGATCAGGCCGGAACGCTCAAGCTCTTCCCAGGCTTTTTTTACCGTGATGATACTGACCTGAAGTTCCACGGCGGCTTGACGAATCGGAGGGAGGGAGTAACCGCCTTCCAACTCGCCCTTCAGAATTTGAGCGCTGATTTGTTCGAAAATTTGCTGGTAGATCGGTTTCTCGGAGGTGTTGGAGATCATGATATTCATACGTTATACTTCGACTTTCTTGAATCGTTGATAAGCGATGCGATACGCAACGAACGTCAACGCGGCAAAGATCAATACCCCCGTAAGCAGAATCGAATAATGGGTCAAGACGTCGCCGGAACCGCTGCCTTTGAATAGATTGTACACGAACTCGTTTTGAATGCCCAACCACTCGGCTCCGCCGGCGAACAGTACCGCAACCGTACTCGCGACAAGAGTCGCCGCGCCGTATTTGTAAGCCGTTTTATAATACATCGAGATGAAAAAGAGATTGAACAGCGCCAACATGGTCAGCGTCAGCCCCCAGAATCCGGGTGTCGGCTTGAAGAAAATGTAGTCGAGATACGGATACAGGCTCAAGCTGATTTTACCGTAGATCATCGCCGTCAGCACGTGCAGCACTTCCAGCAACACAATCAGCAGTACCTTCGACTTGACTACGTTTTTCTTGTCGACGGGCAGCATGCTGGTGAACATCAAGTCGTTTTGGCTTTTGTAGCCGCCGAAGATGTTCGGAATCGTGATCATGCAGAAGTACAGCGGAACGATAAAGTACAACCAGCCGGGAATCAGCATCAAGGCGCCGGTGATAAAAGGAAGCACGAAGAAGAACGGATTCACGCCGAGCCTGATTTCTTTCAACAGCAAATTATACATGGGCAGCCTCCCTTTTGGAATAATAGATCATGATCTCTTCCAGGTTCGGAATCCCGGTTTTGAATGCAGCGGAAGGCGTGAAGTTCTCGGTCAGGATCAAGCCGGTAAAACCGAACGAAGTGACTTTATACGAGATCATGCGATCTTTGATCAATTCGAGGTCTTCGACTTTCCCGTTGACCAGGCGATATTGATCGACAAAGTCTTCTTTTTCCGCGCTGTTAATGATCTGCCCGTCATGGATGTAGGTGATGTAGTCGGCGCACTTTTCCAGGTCGGAGGTGATATGGGTCGAGAAAAGGATGCTGATCTCCCCGTCTTGCACCAGCTCGCGGAACACGTCCAGCAGATCGTCGCGCGCCGCCGGATCGAGTCCGCTCGTCGGTTCGTCCAGGATCAGCAGCTTGGCGCCGTGCGAGAGGGCAAGAGCCAGACTGTACTTCACCTTCATCCCCGTAGACAGCTCGGCAATCTTTTTGTCCTCGATCAATTTGAACTTTTGGATGTAATGGCGGTAAGATTCTTCGTTCCAGTTGTCGTAAAAGGTCTTGTAGACTTTAGTCAACGTCTTGATTTTGCTGCGTGTATAGAAATCGACATTGCCGAACGCGTACCCGACGGCTTGCTTCAGCTCGACTTCGTGCTTGTCCATGCTTTTGCCCATGATGTGGATCTCACCGCTGTCGACTGAAATAAGATTCAGAATCGATTTGATGGTCGTGGTCTTGCCCGCTCCGTTGAGCCCGATAAAGCCCATAATGTAGCCTTGCGGCAGTTGAAAAGAGACGTCTCTGAGCTGAAAATGGGGGAATTTCTTGTTCAGGTTTTTTACGTCGAGCATGATCATATTCTCATCTCCTTTATCGCGTGTATATCGTGTATGCGCAATATATCATTGGGATATCAGAGTGTCAACAGCGTCGAATTTTGCTTTCCGGCAGGATGACAGGTAAAAGTCGTGTCACAGGACGCACAAAAACGCCGTTCGCCAGGCGCTTCGACGTGAAAAAGTACCAAAGTCGACGTCCATCCATGCTTGAGTAAACGGGTAAATCGGCGTTTTCGCCAGCTCTTTTTTCCACAGGTTGGACAGGCGGCTTCAGGCGTGAACGTTAACAGAAATACCCCACCTTCTTCTCACTGCTCCGGTTTCTCCACTTCGACCTCTGACAGATTCACAAATTCTTTGATAAACTGATAGGCAAGCCGCTCTCCTTATCGTGTGGGTCTCTACAATTCCACGATATCGGAGATGCGGCTTGTTTTCTATTTTTCCGGACTAGAGTTTGACAAGGACATGTAACGGAATAAATCCTTTTAATTTAAAAAAATGGAAATATAAAGTTGATAAAAAAAGCAAAAAGAATTATGCTAAAACAGTAAGTAGACATCAACTATTAGGAGGAATTAGATGAAATCTTATGTAAATACTCTCTTGTCTTTATCATTGATGTTAGTTACAGCAAGTACAGCTGTAGCTTTGCCTGCTCAGGCTCAAGTTGAGGCTAACGTAGAATCTAAAGTACATCAAGAGGTCACATCCATTTCTCCCGAATTAGCAAGAATTGCCGTTTTGAATGAGATCGCTTCAATGAGTCCACAGCACGAATTTTATGGAAAATGGAAAAATGTTCAAGTAACATATGAGTATGAATTATACGATTTAAATGACGAGATAGTGGGTTACTATTTTCAACTATGGGCTGGAACAGAGAAAGTAGGGTATTACATTACGTCAGCCAATGTTAATCTCAATCCCATTATTGAATATAGTGCTACTCCTGAAAAAGAAGAATTTAAAAATATCCCAGTAGAAGATAAAATCTTTTATTTTGGTGGACAAGGTTCTGTGTCTGCTTCTAATAGAGAGGAAGTAAAAGAAGTAATTACTGAGCGCATAGAAGCTCTGAATAAAATGAGCCTTGATCAACTCATGAATCAATCCGATTTAAGTTCTATAACGGCAGATACTGGAATAGAAAGTTCTCAGACTTTAGAAGTTGAAGAGATCTTTGCAAACTTGAAATTAGACGAAGATCCTGCAGCACCTATTCAATGGACGAATCTATTATATTCGTCTGCTAATTCATTTTCTGCTCAAGCATTACCAAGTAACTACGCTATAAACGTACCTTACATAAGCCAAAGATCTCCTGGTATTGTAGGACCTCGTAGCGCATGTGGCCCTACAACGTTGGCTATGATTCTTGAGTACTTAGGAGGACACGGTTTAAATGTAGATGATGCATCAAAATATAACAATTCTCGTATTGAGCTTGTAAATGCAAATAGAAATCTGACTGCTACAACCATAGCTGGAACAATGAGTGGAAATATGGTGTTTGGTCTGCAGTATGCTTTAAAACCAGCTATGAGTGGCTGGGAGGTAACAGCCATTAATGCCGACACTTCTAATGCTCAAGAACAGTATAAAGACCGTATTGTAAGTAATCGTCCGCCAGCTGTGATGTGGTTTGTAATTCCTTACATCCCTCATGAAGTAGATACAAGATGGCACTGGCAAGCAGGTTCTGCTTATAGCACTAGTAACAATACTTTTTATTTCGGGGTTAAAGATCCTGATTCAAAAGCCTCAACACCTTCAGAAACGGTATACTATAGTTGGAACAGTAATAAAAGTGGATTTTTGTTTGTAAGCTATAAACAAAAGTGAGGCGGTATTTCTGAATAAAAAAATAGAAATTGTCGTTTTTTGTATCATATTTTTATTATTAGTCACAGCCTGCGTACCATATGGCACAGAACCTTATTATTTTTCTGAATATGAAGCTGACTCACAAGAATTCAATATTAATCTGAACGTAATACAATCGGATCCGCCTGCTCCAAAAGAGTCGACTTTGCTTATTGAAAGTAAAGAAAATGAGAAAGCCGGAGAAAACGAAAAAAATGTGAAAATTTATTTCCACAGTTACGATGGTTTCATTGAAGGTGAACTTGGAAAATCTACAATTATTGACGTTACAAAGATCCCAAGTTCTTTATTAAATGGATTAGATTTTGAAGCGGTTCTCGTCTATGGAGATCATAAGGAAGATATCACTTTTCATCCCAATAAGGTTGGAAGAGATTACTTTAGACCGTAATTCGATCATCAGAACAATTAACGTCTTCTCATAAATGTATAAAACCGTCTATTCTTTAATAAGAATAAACGGTTTTACTTTGATTATATTTTTCCAATGCTCGATCCTGTATGCAAAATTCAAGAACGCTCTAAAATCTGTTAAATTAAAGATATGAGACGACGATACGATTTAACCGATGAAGAGTGGAACACGATCGAGTCTTTTCTGCCACCCGCCCGAAAAACACAAGGAGGACGGCCTTCGAAAGACGGAAGGCACCTACTGAATGCGGTTCTTTGGGTCGCACGTACCGGAGCAGCTTGGCGTGATTTACCTGACTATTACGGCCCTTGGTCTTACGCGTACAGCTTTTTCTGGCGCCTGCAAAAGTCATCAGGAACCTGGGAGAAAATCTTGGAGCACGTGGCGATCGAGCCTGATTTCGAACAGATGATGGTAGATACGACGATTGTTCGCGTTCATCAACATGGAAAAGGCGCAAAAGGGGCAAGACAAGCAAGCTATCGGACGTTCCAGAGGCGGATTAACAACTAAAATTCATGCGATTGTCGATGCACTGGGCAGGCTGTTGAGCGGCAAGCCGGAGAAGTGGACGCCGGAAGAAGGCCAGGAACTGTGGGAACGGCTGTTGACGGACGAAGGATCGAAAGCCCGTTACGATGCGCTGCAGCACTTTCGTTATGTTTTGAAAAGCTTGAGTTTTCCCGTGATAAAAAAACGATTAGATGGCTTTTTGAAACACTTCTCTTTTCACAGGATTGCCGCCGTGGGCCAGATTGCCAAGGCGGTTTCTTCTCGAAAAGAAGGCGTACTGGCCGCCGCGGTCAATGTCGAATCGAATGGGCCGGAGGAAGGAATTAACACGAAAATTAAGCTGCTGAAAAGACGGGCCTACGGCTACCGAAACATGACGCATTTTCTGCAGCGAATCCAGCTTAAGACCGGTTTATAAGGGTTGAGGTACAGGTGGTGGTAAATAGATATTAATTTGTTCAAAGTGTTCAGCCTTATGCTCAAATTACTGCTGACTCTATACTTTTAATTCAACCAAGCAAATTCATGAATGTTATGTCTTATTAAAGAAATGAGATATGTAGCATGCGAAAAAATATGGTTTTTCAGAATCCATTTTCTGTAATAGATGAGAATAATGAAAATACGTATTCAAGTTCTTTTATCATCAGGGTGTTCCGATTGTCGATTACAATAAAAAGAATGCCTTTTTTGTACAGATTTTAAAGGACAAAGTTGGAGGTCTGAAGATATGCCTATCATGCAATATAGGCCGCGTCAACGAAGGTATAGTTAGTCAAGCTGAACTTGAAGCTGATCAATATGCTGTACACAAAATGGGAAAAGACGCTGTTTTAAGATGGTTAAATAGTATGGTAGAAAGAATCGATAAAGATATTAATAACAGAGAAACTTACCAGCAAGAAGGCTTTTTGAAAGCAAGAGATTCAAATGCGTATGCAAAATCTATAACGAAAGCTTGGTTGTAATCGCTTACTAAATAACAGAGAAGCGAAGCCTATCTTAAAGGAGTGTCGGAAGTGGATATCAGAGAGAAATTGCACAACGGAGATTTATATTTGCCGATGGACGAGCAGCTGATGCATGAACAAATGAAGTGCATGGAGCGTCTGTACGACTTCAATCTAACACGCCCTCTTGAGCAAGAACGCCGTCAAGAACTGCTGAAAGAGATGTTCGCCGAGATCGGAGAAGGCTGTTACATCGAACCTCCGCTTCGCGCGAATTGGGGAGGACACCATGTTCATTTCGGAAAAGGCATCTACGCGAACTTCAACCTGACGCTGGTGGACGATACGCATATCCATGTGGGCGACTATACGATGATCGGGCCGAATGTGACGATCGCGACCGCCGGACATCCGATTCTGCCTGAATTGCGGGAGCAAGCCTATCAGTATAACGCCCCGGTACATATCGGCAAAAATTGCTGGATCGGCGCGGGCGTCATCATTATCCCGGGCATCACGATCGGCGACAACTCGGTGATCGGCGCCGGCAGCATCGTGACCAAAGACATCCCGGCAGGCGTGGTCGCGGTAGGGAATCCGTGCAAAGTCATGCGGGAGATCAACGAGCGGGACCGGGAGTATTATTTCAGGGACCGGAAGATCGAGTTGGAATAGAGGGCTAGAGATCGGAAAATAGATATAACAAAAAAGAGTCTTCAGTTGCCGTTTGCGCGCTGAATCGACTCTTTTTTTCTTTTTGTGCATTCACTTCCAGAAGAAAAGAGAGTACTATTTAGAGAGCAAGTGGAACTTTAGAACTATACTTATATTTAGAGAGAAATTTCCTCAAGGAGGGGCATCTTATGGGTTCCAGCAGTTACCGCAGTTCGTATCAATCGTACTTAAACCGCCAAAGCGTCGAGGGAGACCAAATGAACGTCATCCTGATCGTCAACGTCGCGGAAGGCTTGCAAAAATACATGAAGCGCAGCAATATGCAAACCGTGTTCAATAAGTTGTCTCCGTTAACATTGAGCGGTCCGGTCAAAGTCGTGGCGCAGCAAGACGGTTCCTTTTACCTGCTGCCGCCGTTCACGCACGAAAACACGCACACCTATATGAAAGAACACATCTACGGTTTGGACCCGGCGCGCGGCGAAAAAACGGATCTGTTCTCCAAACTGTTTACGACCAGCGAACTGACGCACCTGATCTGGTTCACGGATGAAGAGGTTACGCCATATCTGCCGAAGATCACGTGCATGCACGCGCCGCATCTGTTCTGGAACTTCATTTCGATCAAAGGCTCTCCGCTTCGCTGCACGGAAAAAGCACCGAAAAACGTCACCCTTACGCACGCTCCGAAAGTCTCCAGTCTCGCAACCTCCGTGCTCTACCGCAAAATCTTCAACAAATTTACCCAGTATATCAACAAAACCGATCTTCCCATGAACGGACGGGTTCGCGTGATGCAGACCGAAGACCGTTCCGCGTCGCAGCTTGTGGTCAAAGGCTCCAAAACGACCATCGAACCCAGCAATCTGAAGGTCGGCATCGGTTGGAAAACGTCGGAAGGCGAGTGCCTCACCGCGGGCATGCTGCTTGCGAACAACCGGCTGCCGGACGCGGAAAGCATCGCCTTTTTCGGAAACAAATCGACGATCGGCATGACGCACGTGGACGGAAGAGAGCTGCCGACGGAGGACATGGAGTTATTTACGGTGAATCTGGCGGCGATCGGGCAAGCAGGTCCGGACAAAGTGTTGTTTACGCTCGTCATGCCGCACGGCGTGCCGGAAGAACTGTATCTCCGCCTCATGACTTACGACAACCGGGAGCTGCTGCGGTATGACGTGGATATGAGCGCTTGTTCCGGCAATACGGCTTTGGAATTGGGCTCGCTGTACGCGTACAAAGACCAATGGCGCTTCAACGCGATCGGCAACGGCTATGACGCGGGGATGGAGCTGGTCGCGGAGCATTACGGCATTCCCGATCTCACTACGACCTATTCGTTCACGCCGGAAGTGCTGGAAGAAATCGCGCTGGACGGCCGGACGTTCGAGTATCAGATGCAGGATTTGTTCACCAAGCTCGGTTACGACGTGGAAGTGCCGACCAGCGACCCTTACGCGCCGGATTACGGAGTCGATCTGATCATCATCAAGGGCGGCGTGCGCAGAGCGGTGCAGCTCAAGTGCTTCAGCAACGTCGTGCCGGTTCGCGCCGTGCAGGAAGTGTACGCGGGAGCGAAAATGTATGATTGCGACAGTTACCTGGTGGTGACGACGAGTTACTTCAGCCGCGCTGCGCTTCAGATGGCGGAACAACTCGGCGTCGAAGTGTGGGACAAAACGCAGCTCACGAAAACGGAAGAACGCCTGCGCTCGCGGATCGGCGTCTCGCCGGAGCATGAATTGAAACTCAAGCTGTCGAAGCTGGATTCGGAAGACGAAGTGGATATCGATATTTCGGCGTTTCTCGTGAACGAACATGACCGCTGCGCGGGTGAAGACGACTTCGTGTTCTATAATCAACCGGACCATCCGAGCGGCTGCGTGCGACTGATTAATGATAACGTGTGGGAAAAGCTGCTGATTCTCGACTTGGCGAAACTGCCTGCGCACTGCACGCGGATCGTAGTTGTTGGCTCGCTGGATACGTATAAGCGGAAAGTGGAACTGACGATCGATAACGAGCTGGATCTGTACCATACGTTCGAGTACATGCCGAGCGCGGTGTGCGATACGTTGGTGTTGGGGCAATTCCGGAAGATCGACGGGGAGTGGGCGTTCACGACGTCGGAGACGTATTTCGCGGGCGGGTTGGAAGAGGCTTGTCGGGCTTATGGGTTGGAGGTTGATTAGAGTTAGAATACTGGAGGTACGGAATGAAACTTTGCATAGATACTAATTACTTTTTAGATTTTTATCGAAACGGTAAAGAACGATTAAATGTGCTAGAAGAAATCAAAAAGTATGCTGAACATATTGTTTTTCCAGTACAGGTTTACAATGAATTTAAGAGGAATATGTCCTCTGTAAAAGAAGTTGAGATAAAAAAATTCAAAGAAAGCAATTCAAGCTTAAACCATAGTTCTTCTAAATTAGTAAGAGAACTACCAGAGTTTGAAGAGTATAACAATGCTAAAACCAAACTTCTCGAACTAAGCAAAGCATTAGGAACAAAATTAGATTCTATCTTAACTGATTGGGATCAAGACGCAGTATTTTTAGCTTTTGATTCTTTATATAAAATGGAAAAAGTAAAGCGCTTAGAAACAACTGAAGATAATATTAAGCGTGCTAAAATTCGTAATTTGCTTGGTGAACCTCCAGGAACAAATACACGTACAATTGGAGACGAAGTTATCTGGGAAGTACTACTTCAAAATGTTTGTGACGATCTCATCTTAGTTACTAATGATGAGTCATTTAAAAAAAATGAGAAATTACTGGCAATTGAATATGAAGAGAAAAGCAATAAGAATCTCTTTATAGTAGATAAGTTATCGAATGCTATTAAGTTGTTAGGGAGTCAGCCTGCTGAATCCATTATAAATTATGAATTAGAAGTAACACTTTCTATGGACCCTTATTTTGATCTACTGATGGAATTGTATGAAGTAAGAGACTTTGCAAGCCTATTAAATAGTTCCAACTCGTCTTTAATAATGTATATAGAAAGAACTGAAGTTCATGATGGGTTAGAATATAAAGTTTTATACGTAGGAGAGTCTAAAGAAACTCATAAAGTACGCTGGAATACCTTTTATGTGAATTTAGAAAGAAAAAGAATTCTTGTCTACGACCTTCTGAAAGATTCAGTTATTCCATTACAAAAATGGAGAAATAAAAGTAGCGAAACTACTGGACATTTTGCTTTTGATTTCAACGACAACAATGGAGTCTATGTAATCGGATTTGATGAATACCTATTCGAAACACAATGGAGTGAAGCTGATAATAACAGCATTCATGCTTATAGTTATTGTCAGAGTATAAAAGCAATTGGCTATACAGATTCTCTAATTGAATTCCCTAAAATTGAGGATATAAATGATTTGACTTTCAATTTTAGTTCAATTTCTAGAAGAGTTAAAGTTGGACAACTTGTAGTATGGGAAAATAACTGGGGGAACTTTGCTGTTACTAAAAATCAAAAATATAGAAGTACGTTCGAGAGGTTCAGTCGAGAACAAATTAGAACTAGAATACAAAATATATTTGTAGATTGCAGAAGTTTATAATTTTTAGATAGTTGTCTAAAAAACAACCTATTAGTAATATTTCTTTGTTGACAAGTGGTTTTAGATTTTTATATTAGATTTTTGACTTCCGATACTCCCCCGGGGTCACCCCAACCCGCTCCCTGAACGCCTTAACAAAATAACTCAACGACCGAAACCCGCATTCCAGGCTCACCTCCTGCACGCTCTGCGTCGTCAGATGTAGGAGGCGTTGAGCCATCTTCACCCGATATTGCAGCAAATATTCGATCGGCGATACGCTCGTGTACGCCTGAAAACACCGTGCCGCTTCGCTCTTGCTGATATTGGCCGATAGGATAATATCCTGAAGCGTCACCGGATTCCGATAATTCTCCCGAATATAAGCGATCATCTGCTGAAGGCGCACTTGCGCCTGGATCGCTTTTTTGTCCTGCGGAAATCGCGGTAGCTCGTCCAGATGCGCGAACAGAATCTGCCACACCTCGCTAAGCTCCCGCTGCACCTGCATTTCATATCCCTGACCGTTCAATTTACGAGACCCAAAGTCCAGATAAGGAAAAGCTTCATACACGCTCTTCGGCCCAAATTCTTGCAATAGCGCAAACACCAAATCCAACCGCTTCAATACATCGTTTTGCCAAGCGATCTCCGGTTTGAATACGACATAGGGCAGATCCGGCGCATCCAGCAGCGGCGTGATGTATTTCTCGTAAATGATGCTGGAGTGCGGGGCGATCATCTCGGCGGAAAACACGATATTCGGACACGGACACTCCTGCTCATCGCCGATCTGCTGGAACCGATGAAGCGTATTATTGCTAATAAAAATCCCTTCCCCGGGTTTCAACGGAACCAGATGATGACCGACTTGCACCTGAATCGCGGAACCCCGAATCACGAAAAACTCCGGTTCGAAATGCCAATGCAGCGGAACCTGTCGTTGTTGGAATAGATGTAGCTCGTCGACATAGAACTGGATCGGAAAATTCGCCGTGCCGTGTGGGGTACCTTCGTACAGCGTAGCATCTAAAGGCATCGTATCTGGACGCATAAGCAGCTCCTTTTGGGAAAATAGTGATAACGAATGGCAAGAAAGTGGATTGAGTCCAAGCAGGCTTATGCCTATAATCTGTTCTGGGAAGAAGTTGTTTCGCTGCACCTCGTATGTTCTTCATCCTACCAAAAAAATAGGTACAGTTGGAGGTTTTTATGGATATCGAGCAGATTAAACGCATGACCAATACCGGAGAAATGTATGATGATGCCGCTCCCGACGTGGCCCGCGTCAGAGATCATGCGTTGGCGGAGTGCCGGAGATATAATGCTAAAGTCAACGCCAACGAGGGCTACGACATGTCGATTTTGACAGCGTTATTCCACGAGGTCGGGGAAAATGTGTACATCGAATCGAATTTTCGCTGCGAGTTTGGATTTAATATCTCGATTGGAAGCGAAGTGTATATCAACCATGATATGATTATTCTGGATTGCAACGAAGTCAAGATCGGGAACGACGTTTACATAGGACCGCGTGCGGGATTGTATGCAGCCAACCATGCGGAAGATCCATTCGAGCGGGCGGAAAAAGGCGTATACGCCAAGCCGATTGTTTTGGAGGATCGAGTGTGGTTGGGCGGCGACGTGAAAATTACGCAGGGCGTGACGATCGGGGAGAACAGCATCATCGGCGCGGGTAGCGTCGTGACCAAGGACATCCCGCCCAACGTCGTCGCAGCCGGCAATCCGTGCAAAGTGATTCGACCGATCCGTTTTTCCGATACACAATGGAAGCGTCCAAATGAAGGAGGAAAATGACCATGAACCCAGCTGATTTTAAGGATTTCCGTTGGTTGAACGAAAGCCGTGCCGAATTCGAAGGGGACAAGCTGACCATTTACGCCCCGGAGAAAAGCGACTTTTTCTGCAACAACGGAGCAGTTTCGGACGAAGGCATTACCCCGGAATCGCTGACGAACGCGCCTTTTTTCTACAAAGAAGTGACCGGAAATTTCGTGATGCGCGCCCGTGTACAGGTAGATTTCAAAGACGTCTATGACGCGGCTTGCTTGATGGTAATGGACAATTTGGACGTATGGGGCAAGTTTTGTTTTGAATTTACCGACTTTGACACGCATGCAGTGGTGAGCGTCGTGACCAACCATACGTCGGACGACGCTAACGGCAGCAACATTGAAGGCGATTCGGTCTGGATGCAAGTCGCTCGGGTCGGACAATCGTTCGCTTTCCATTATTCGCTGGATGGCAAGCAGTTCTTCATGGTTCGATTCTTCAATCTGCCTGTCGGGGAGACAATCAAAGCAGGATTTGAAGCTCAAGCTCCTACGGGAACAGGCGGAGATCGGGTGTACTCGGATTTCTCCTTGGAACAACGTACCGTGAAAAATATCAGAGTCGGGGAGTAACGCAAGCGTTTATGAAATTTATCGATGCAGGATTGGCGTTTTAGCCGGATCAAGCTCGGAATCGAAAGAAGGCTTCCCGACATCAAGTCGGGAGGCCTTTTTCACGTTCACGAGTGCAAGTGCTTTTGACAAAACGTTTACTCTTTCAATGCCCCGATCATCACCCCATGCACGAAATACTTCTGCAAGAACGGATACAGCACCAAGATCGGCAAGGTCGATACGATGATCGTCGCGTATTTGATCGTGATCCCGATATCCATCCGGTCGCCCGTCGCGGCGCCAGTCATCATGTTATCGGTGCTGTTGGAGATCAGAATCTCGCGCAGCACGAGCTGAAGCGGGAACAGCTCGCGGTCCCGCAGATAAATCAGCGCATTGAAATAGGAGTTCCAATGCCCGACGGCGTACCACAAGATCATGACCGCGATGACCGGCATAGAGAGGGGAATGATGATCCGCGTCATGATCGTCCAGTCGTTCGCTCCGTCGATCCGCGCCGATTCCTCCAGACTCACCGGAATGCTTTGGAAAGCGGTGCGCATAATGATGAGGTTGAACGAATTGATCGCGCCCGGCAGCAGCAGCGCCCACGGCGTATTCAGCATGCCCAGATTGTTGATGAGCAGGAACGAAGGAATCAGTCCGCCGCTGAAGACCATCGTAATGACGATCACGAGCATAATATGATTTTTAAAATAGACATGGGGGCGCGAAAGGGCATAGGCGCCCAACGTGGTCATGAACAAGTTGATCAGCGTTCCGCCCACCACGTAAAGGAGCGTATTCCGATAACCGGTCATCACCATCGGATTCTCGATCACGGCTTTGTAAGCGTCGAGACTGAATCCTTGCGGCAAGAACAGCAGCCCGCGGTAACTCGCGATCTCCGCAGGGTTACTTAATGAAGCAAACAGGATATAAATAAACGGATAAAGCGTCGCGAAGCACAGCAGAATCATGAAGCAGACGTTGAAGCACGCAAATACCTTTTCGCCCGTCGAGCGTTTATAAGTCATGTCGTCGATCCTCCTTTACCATAGCTTATGTTCGCTGACCCGCTTGCTGATCGTGTTGGCAAGAATAAGCAGGATGAAGCTGATCACGGAGTTGAATAAGCCGACCGCCGCCGAATATCCGAAGTCCGCGCCCAAGATCCCTTTTCGATACACATAAGTGGAGATGACGTCGGCGGTCTCGTAAGTCAGCGGGTTATAGAGCAGGATGATCTTCTCGCTTCCGACCGCAAGCATCGAACCCACGTTGAGGATGAACAAAATGACGATCGTCGGCATGATGCCGGGAATCGTAATGTTCAGCGTTTGCTTCCAGCGTCCCGCGCCGTCGATCCGGGCCGCGTCATACAGCGTAGGATCGATAGACGACATCGCGGCGAGATAAATGATCGAGCCCCAGCCTATACCCTGCCAGATCCCGGAAGAGACATAGAGCGAACGGAACCAACCGGATTCTTGCCAAAACGCGATCGGCTCGTAGCCGAAAAAACTGACGATGCTGTTGATCAGGCCGTCGCGGGCGAAGAAATCCACCATCATCCCCGCCACGACCACGATCGAGATAAAGTGGGGGAGATAGCTGATCGTCTGCACCACGCGCTTGAACATCACTACGCGAAGCTCGTTGAGCAGCAGCGCGAGAATGATCGGAGCCGGGAAAGCGAATAGCAGCTCATACAGGCTGATCGTCAACGTGTTTCGAAGCAAGCGCCAAAAGTAAGGGTTTTCAAAAAAGTTCTGGAAATGCGTCAATCCGACCCAAGGGCTTCCCCATACCCCGTCGGCCATGCCGTAGTCTTTGAACGCGATCAGCAGGCCGTACATCGGACCGTAATGGAAAATGCCGTAGTAGACCAATACCGGAACCAGCATCAGATAGATATGCCGATTGCGAACCAGATCGCGCTTGATAAGGCTTCGTTTATGCATCCATGCTCCCTCCCGAATGTCCGACATCGCAGCGTGTAGCGTTACCGGTTTTCATAACGCTCCAGCGCCGCTTGTTGAAGTTCGATCGCCTCGTCGATGCCCAGACCTTTTAACATTTCGACGTAGCTGTCAAATTGGTCGAGCGATTCGGTACCCATAATGAACTTCAGCACCATTTCGTCCTTGAACGTGTTCACGTCGGTCATGATCGAAGAATAACGACTGCTGTTCTCGGCGGCGATCGTAACGGGCGGCATTTTGTTTGTTTGCGTCGTGTCCGACCATTGCTTCATGCTTTCCTGCTGCTGCGGCTTGGTCGTATACTGCTGCGTATGGCGGACGTCTTGGACGAAAGGACCTGATGTTGCGCCCATAATATGTTTGCGGAACGCTTGAGAGATCGGAAGCCCTTCGGTGTTTTTTAAAATGACGTCGGTATACGTAGGTTGGCCGTCGACCATCGTGTACGTGTCGCCTTCTTTGCCGAAGTTCATCGTAAGTTTGCCTTCTTCGCTATAGAGGGAATCGAGGAATTTGACCGTCTCGACGATATTGGAATTACTGCCCGTGATGCCTGCGAAAATACCCGTGACCGGGTTGTCCATATGGCCGAACACAGGGTTGTCTCCCGCGTTCAGCGTCGGATAAGGCGTGCCTACGATCTCGAAATCCGGTTGGCTTTCTTTCATCAAGTCCATGTATTTGCCGATCCCGCCGTTGAGGAACATGACCGTCGAGCCCACTTGGTTGCCGGTAATTTTGGCTTCGGTGATCTTGGCATCGTTGACCGCGAAGTCTTTGTCGAGCAAGCCTTCCTGATACCATTGATTCATCGTGGTCAGATAGTCTTTGTAACCGGGTTCGATCGGACCGTACTTGACCGTGCCGTCTTCCTGGTAAAAGTCGTTCGGCGTTCCGAAAGCTCCGGCAAACGCCAGCTCTCCGGCCGGAATCAGGATCGGAATCTCGTCCGCTTCGCCGTTTCCGTTCGGATCTTGTTCTTTAAACGCTTTCAAAACGGTATACCATTCATCGATCGTCGTCGGCGTGGACAGATTCAGCTTATCCAGCCAATCTTGCCGGATCGCGGGACCGAGAAACACCTGTTGGGTCGGATCTTCGCGGATAAAAGGGAACCCGATCAGGTCGCCGTCGTCGGTCGAAGCCATTTTCCGCCACTCCGGATGCTCGTCCAACAGCTTGCTCAAGTTCGGTGCGTGTTCGAGATAATCGGTTAACGGAATCAGCTTTTTATCCCGGATCGCTTTTTGCGCGCCGCCCGGATAAGCGTTCCAGCCGTAATCGACGACATCCGGCAGTTCGCTCGAAGCGACCATCAGATTGAACTGTTCGCCGAGCTGGCCCTGCGCCGGATGTTGAAATTCGACGTCGACGCCCGTTTTCTCCTGAATTTCTTTCCAAGCGGTCACTTCGTCGTAGCTTTTCATGATCGCGGCGGCGTCCGGGAACAGCTCGACCCAATAGGTCAGCTTCGTGAGCGGCTCGCCCGTCGCTTCCTGCTTGGCATCCGCCGATTCCGATCCGTCTCCGCCGCAAGCAGCGAGCGTGGAGACCAATAATCCTAAAGTTACCAAGGAAGCAGTGCGTGTACGAATCTTGCGTGTGCGCATGAACATGAACAAATCATCCTTTCGTTGGTTCGAATGATAGGTATGCAAGGCCGAGGCGGAAAATGGGGGATTTGGAGTAGAGGCTACCCCGGTCGGGATAGCCTGATGGTTATCTAATGAGCTAAGTCAGTCTAAAGTCGAACCCCAATCGTAGGGACCTTGCTGGTTTTTATAAATGGCCTTGACGATGCGGTAGGCGAGCTTGGGTTTGCGGTATTCGTTCACGAGCCCTTTGTTATTAAAAGAACGCGCCCGATCCCGGAAATGGGGCAGATGGCTTTGCAGTTGACCTCGCGTATCGGCGAACTGCCAGACATAAGTGCCGCTAATCTTGACGTCCGAGCGGAACAGCTTGAGCGACTTGCTGAGCAGCTCCGCCTGGTAATCTTCGCTGAACAGACGCGGTTCCCAGCCGGAATCGCCCTGGATGCCCGCTCCGCCGAACTCGGTCATCAGCACCGGCGTATCCGCCGCTCCGTATTCGTCGCAGCGCTTATGGAACGCCTCCAGCATCTCGTCAAATTCCACATGCCCGAAATACCAGCCGCCGTAATAGTTAATGCCGATCACGTCGAACAATCCGAGACAAATATCGTTCATCGGGTGCATGGTCGCGAAAGCCACGAGTCTGGACGGGTCTTTGCTGCGCACGAGATGGGTCATTTTAATCGATAGGTCATAGGCTTGCTGGGAGCGTGTGTCGATCTCGTTATGTACGGACCAGAACAAGATAGAAGGATGGTGGAAATCCCGCTCGATCATCTCGTCCATCATGATCTGCGCGCGTTCGACGAACAGCGGATCATCCGTGGCGGATGCGGGGAATGCAGCGCCCCAGATCGGAATCTCGCTCCAGAACAAGACGCCTTTTTCATCCAGCAGATCCAGCCAATATTCGCTCTGGGGATAATGCGAGCCGCGAACGGTATTGCACCCCATCTGCGTGATGATATCCAGTTCCTTCGTCATCAACTTGTTCGGAAAGGCGAAGCCCCACTCGGGATGCTCTTCGTGCCGGTTCACGCCTTGCAGATAGATTTCTTTTCCGTTCAACAAAATCTTCTTGTCTCGGGTCTCGACGGTTCGGAAGCCGATCCGGTCCGTCCGGTCATCGTCGCCCGCGACAGCCCTGATCATGTAAAGCGTCGGATTGTCCGTCTCCCAGCGGCTCAGGTCCGACCACGTTTGTTCCGCGACAATCTCGGTACTGCCTTTGGCTTCGAGGTAAGCGTTCTCATTTTGAAAAATCTCATCATCACGGTACAGGCTGATGGGAACCTCAAGCGGCGTATCGCACAGAGAGCGAAGCTTCAGCCGAACCTGTACGTCCGCGCTGGATTCCCCGGTGAGGGTATAGTTCAGGCGCAGGCTTTCGATCCATACATCCGGCAAATGTTGAATCTCGACAGGCCGGATGATGCCGCCGTAATGGAACCAGTCCACGATATGGTACGGCAGCGTATTGGTGGTCAACGTATTGTCCGTGCGGATCACAAGCTCATGCACGCCGGCGGGAACATTAGGGAGCGTGAAGTCGAAAGGCGTAAACCCCCCATAGTGATAACCCAGATGCTCCCCGTTCCAATAGACGTCGGCATGTCCCATCACGGCGTGGAACAGAAGGCGCAGGTGCGTGCTGTCGTCGAGCGTCACCCGGGTGCGATACCAAGCGACTCCTTCGTAATCAAACTTGCCCAGCTCGTTATTCCAACAAGCGGGAACCGGCATTTGATCGTGTTCGGAAGGGAAGTTATTCTGCCATCCTTCGGCTTGCCCGATATTCTCCTTGTCAAAAACGAAATCCCACAAGCCGTCAAGTAACTGGGATTTCCTAAGTCGATGCTGCTGGAACGTACGAATCATATTCATCATCTCCACTGTTTTTTCCATAGAACGTCAGGTGGACGGTCTATATGTTCGGAGTTTAGCATTCGGGATCAAGCAGCGACAATGGCAAAAACAATCTTGAACGTTTATCATAAACGATACAAGGGTCATCAAAGTCGAAAAGAAGGAGGCGGAACGAACATGGATTATGCGTTGGGCAATATGGTCGTGCATATCCACTGGGTCATCGCCAAGCCGCCGCTGCCGGGGTGGGAAGACATTCGGCAGACCGTGACCGGACATACCTTTTACTACATTTATAGCGGAAAAGGGGTCTTTCACTGCGAGGGCGAAGAAGTGGAGGTCGCAGCGAATACGCTGGTGTATCTCTGGCCGGGCTTGCCGCTCTATATGAAATCGTCCGAAGCGCATCCGGTGCGCATGACGATGATCTTGTTCGACTGCGCTTTGCTGGAGAAACCGGAGGAAGGTTGGGGGATTCCGCAGCCGATCAATCGGTTGAACCTGCCTTTTCTGCTGCCGCTGCCAAGCGATCGCATTGCCCGGATCGGGGAGCAGTTTCGCGAAGCGGAGCAAGAATGGGTACCCGGAGATACGGTTCGGGAAACGCGGGTCAAAGCAGTCTGGTACCGATTGCTGCAAGAGGCGCACGAAGCGGCGGAAGCCGGGGGACGGGATCGGGCGGAGGAGGAAATCACGGTAGCGGTGCGCAAGCTGAAGGCGACGTTGGATACGGAATTTGCGAAGGAGCTGCGGATTACCGAATTGGCGGAAGAGACCGGATTTTCGGCCGTCTATATACGTAGAGCCTTCGCGGCGCGCTACGGCTCCAGTCCGAAGGAATATCTGGATCAGCTTCGCAACGAACATGCGATCCGGCGGTTGCGCTTTGCCGGGGATTCGATTACGGATGTCGCCAGAGCGTGCGGGTATCCGGATGTATATCAGTTCAGCAAGACATTCAAGAAGCGCAACGGCTGCTCGCCGAGCGAGTATCGGAATGCGTAGCAAGGAGGAGGAAGCGAGAAATGCCGATCAATTCGTTTGAACATTATCCGATGAACTGGAAGCCGTCCATCGATCGAACCCGCAAACCGATCTATAAGACGCTCGCGCAGCAGCTTCAGCAGGATATCGTAAGCGGGATTCTGTTACCCGGAACGAAGCTTCCGCCGCAGCGGGAGTTGGCCGACTTCCTGGATCTGAACGTCAGCACCGTGTCCAAAGCTTTTAAGATGTGCGAGGTCAAAGGATTACTCAGTGCAACCGTCGGCAGCGGAACCTTCGTGTCGTATGATGCGGTGTCGAACGCGTATCTGCTGGAAGACATGAAGCCGCAGCATCTGATCGAGATGGGGGCCACGATGCCGGACAACCATTCGTACGAACCGCTGGCGAACCAGTTAAGAAGCATGCTTCAGGAGCCGGATTATGAAAAATGGTTCGGATACGGACGCATCGGCGAACACCGTTGGAAACAAGATGCCGCGATGAAACTTCTTCACCGCAGCGGGCTCGATACCGAGTTGGATCGAATCTTGTTAGCCTCCGGGGGCCAGAACGCGATCGCGGCGGTGCTGGCGAGTCTGTGCAAACCCGGCGATCGGATCGGCGCGGACCTTCATACGTATCCGGGGTTGAAAACGGCCGCTGCCATGCTCAGCATTCAGGTCGTGCCGATTCGCTCCGAAGCAGGCGTGATGAGTCCGGAAGCTTTTGAATATGCGTGCAAGAACGACAATATCAAAGGGATCTATCTGATCCCGGACTATCACAATCCCACCGCCGTTACGATGTCTTTAGAAATCCGTAAGCGGATTGCAAAGGTGGCGCAAACGTACGATCAGTTCATTATCGAAGACGGAGCCTACAGCCTGATGTACGAAACTCCGCTTCCGGCCGTGACTTCTTTTGCGCCGGAGCACGGCATTTATATCGCGAGCTTGTCCAAATCGATCGCGCCCGGACTGCGGTTGGCGTATATGGCGGTTCCCGAGCGTTACAAAGAACATATTACCAAAGCCTTGTATAATCTGAGCGTTTCCGTAGCCCCGTTGTTTGCGGAGCTTGCGGCGCGCATCATCGTGTCGAATCAGTTCGAAAGCTTGATCGAATCGCATCGGGAACAGGCGATTCGGCGGAATGAAATTGTGGATCGTTATTTGGCGGACTATGCTTGTCGGGGCGCCGATACGGGAATTTTTCGTTGGCTGCTGCTGCCGGATGCGCTGAACATGACGGGCACGCAGTTCGAGCAGTTGGCTGCCCGGCACGGTGTGCAGGTGTACGCGGCGGATCGTTTCGTCGTAGGAAATACGGCGCCGGAGCGAGCGGTAAGGCTTGCGGTGTGCGCGCCGGGAACGGCTGAAGAGTTGGAAGAAGGCGTGGCGATCCTTCGGAGATTGCTGCGCGAACAGCCCTCGGATTCCGTATTATAGGATGGTTTTCGTAATCGACTTTTTTAAAATTTAAGATTTTGAGGATGCGTCTTCGGATCGAAGCTGTTAAACTGACAAAAGCTATCGATAAGATAGTGAATCTATGAAGCTTTATGAGCGATAAGAAATGAGGACTTAGGGAGTGCCGAAATCTTGGGGAATGTACGCCGATTTTAAAGAAGATTCCGTAACAGATGCTTTGAACTTTAACGCCAGTCTGATCAACACGAAAGTGATGAAAACGTCGATTCTGGGGGAACGGTACGAATATATCGTATTTTCGCTGCAAGGCGGAGTCGTGCTATGCAGAAGCGAAGACGTCGAAGAAATCGAAGACTGGATCGACGAAAAGTTCGAAGAAGTGTTCAGACCGAAGAAAGCGACCGCTTCGACAGAAGAGAAGATCACCGAATTCGTACATAGCTGAAATTGAACAGGATCATTGTGTGCCATACAATTTCGTTATTGTGTGGCTTTTTCGCGCATGGTATCATTTCGGATATTGTCAGAGTGGAAGTAGGGGGAAGAGATGTCAAAAGATCGAACCGAAAAGAATGTTCCGACCCGGGAATCGGCAGGGAGTCGGAACGCCGAATTCCGGTCTTACGTCGAGTCGCCGGAAAAGCAGCGTCGATTATACCGGAAAACGATGAATATCGTGATCGCGTCGCAAATGTTCGGTGGAGCCGGACTTGCGTCCGGGATCACGGTAGGCGCATTGCTCGCGCAAGACATGTTCGGCACGGACGGCTATGCCGGCGTACCGACGGCGCTGTTCACGTTAGGTTCGGCCGGTGCTGCCCTGATCGTCGGCCGCTTGTCGCAGCGTTCGGGACGCCGCGTCGGACTGGCCAGCGGATTTTTGGCGGGAGGGATCGGCGCGATTGGCGTCGTATTGGCCGCCGTGCTGAACAGCATTCCGCTGCTTTTGTTATCGCTGCTCGTATACGGCGCCGGATCGGCGACCAACTTGCAAGCGAGGTATGCCGGAACGGATCTCGCCTTGCCGACGCAGCGCGCGAAAGCCATCAGCATGGCGATGGTGTTCACTACGTTCGGCGCGGTAGCGGGACCGAATCTGGTGAACGTGACGGGCGGCGTTGCTACCTCTTTGGGCGCTCCGGCGTTGTCCGGACCGTTCATGCTGGCCGCGGCCGCCTACCTGCTCGCCGGATTCGTGCTGCTGTTCTTCCTGAAGCCCGATCCGCTGCTCGTTGCTAAAGCGGTCGCTTCAGCGGAACGGGAAAAAGTTAGCACAAGCAGCGGCGTTAAGTCTTCCGATGCTTCAGCAGTGGCATCGGACGGCGATAAACGTGGGATCATCGTCGGCGCTTCCGTCATGGTGTTGACCCAGATCGTAATGATTGCCATCATGACCATGACCCCGGTACATATGAAGCATCACGGTCATGGACTGGGAGCGGTCGGCATGGTCATCGGTATCCATGTGGCTGCGATGTATCTGCCTTCCTTGTTGACCGGGGTTCTTGTCGATAAATACGGTCGCAAGCTGATGTCCTACGCATCCGGCGTGACGCTGCTGCTGGCCGGACTAGTAGCAGCTTTCGCGCCGGGCGATTCCATGCCGCTGCTTATTCTTGCGCTCGCGCTGCTCGGATTGGGCTGGAACTTCGGTCTGATCAGCGGAACGGCGGCGATCGTGGACGCCACGACGCCGGAGAATCGGGCGAAGACGCAGGGGACTGTGGATGTGCTGATTGCTCTTGCGGGAGCGTCCGGCGGTGCGCTGTCGGGAATGGTGGTGGCGCATTCGAGTTATTCGATGCTTTCGTTGGGTGGGGCGGTATTGGCGTTGTTGTTGATTCCGGTGGTGTTGTGGTCGAGGAAGACGGTGTAAGAGGATAGGTTGATGTAAGGACTGAATGGAGAAGCCAAGATGGATGTGTCTCTCGGCTTTTTGGTGTGGAAGCAAACTATGCCTATAAGAGTTACTATATTATTCATAATGGAAGGTGAGTTTTGTTTTTTGATTTTAAGACGGTTTGCTATGCTTATGAAAACCTATTCTATTATCTTTAAAAAACACTTCCGGAGTGCAGAAACCTTGGGGAATTCCAGTATCGCGAGCAATCCCTTAAAAATGTCGTCTGATTTAGTGTTGACAATCCAGAAAATGATATCGATGTTGCTAAAAAGAGGGGTCAGACCTTCGATTTAGTGCATGACAATGGTTTGTGGAAGGGATACCAGAACAACTTAAAAGAGAGGATGAAGCGGGATTTGGGGATTGATTACGTAGGCAAGATTTATATTTAGGATTAATATTGTATCAAAAAAACAGCCCTTCTCCGATTAAACGCAAATACGCGCTATCAAGAATAAGAGCTGTTTTGTGAAATTTAAATACTAATTTTACTAGTTTTTTGAGGTCTAATTTAAAATATCAATTTCTTTAGCAAGTGCTTGCGCAGGGAAAGAAGTATCTATTCCTCCATCTATCATCACTTTGATTCGGTCACCAACCTTATAATCTTTAACATTTAATGGGCTATCGATACTAACCCAAGTTGCATTCGGATCTGCTTTTTCTAGGATTTGATTTTCAGTATATCTACTCGTATCTGCCTCTTCTTTTGAGAGATTTTCTACTACTAAGATTTCATTATTTTTTATAGAAATAATGTAGCCTTCGATTAGCGTTGCGTCTAATGGAGCGTCGTCTGCGTTATTATTGTTGGTTTGAAATTCAGTTGTACAGCCCAACAAAAGCATAATCATAGATGCTATTAAAAATAAGACGCTTAGTTTGCAATAGCGAATAAGAATTCTCCTTTCTACTTAATTAAGAACACCTTCAACAAGTAGCACTTTTATCAATCTTCTATAACTACCAGGTTATTGGTGTTATATTCAACCTAGCCATTACATGTGTTACATGTGAATACGTCCCTAAGTTTCTACCATTAGCTGTAGTGTTCCCTTTATTGACGCCTTTTAAAACACCATCGGCATAGACAGTTCCTCCACTATCTCCTTCAGTAGATGTATAGCTTGCCGCTCGAAGGTTATTGAAATAAATTCCAGCGTAATAACCCGAATGTTGTTTAGCCATTAGTATCCCTGAACTATTTGATTGTCCTCTATTTCTACCAGACATCCATACCATTTCGCCTAAAATGTCATTTCCGGCTGTTTGTATATTATTCAAGCCATAAACTTCACTATACACATCACTGCTAACCCAAGAAGTAGAGTTTAACGCAATGGCAACTGCATCCGCTTCGTTTCCTCGATGATGTAGCGTAGATGTAGATCCAATATTTTGATTTCCTTGGTAAATAGTTACTCCTGGATTCCAGCAATGTGCCGCTGTAACAAAGTAATGCTTACCATTTGATCCTAGTGCCGCAAATCCTAAAGAACAATGTCCGTCTGTATTAGGATTAGAATCGATTGTTAATCCGCCTTGTAAGGGCTTATGATTTGTTGTTCTCGAGGTATCTGAATTTACAGGTTGATCTAAAGTTTCTATCAAAAATAATGAAGAACTATACCCAGTTAACTCTGTTAAATATTCCTTTAATTTTGCTTCATCATCTATTCCGCCAACAATACCAATTTGGATTTTTTGATTAATAAAGTCATCTTGCACATATTCCAAATTTACAATTGATGAAATATCCTCATGATTGTTTGCGATCAATTCAGCTAAGCTTTCAATCTCTTTTTGCGAATATTTTACATTAACGAATTCAATAGGAATTTCTGAATATAAGTTTTCAATAGAAACCATTGACTCCGAAATTGTATTGTCAGAAACATTTCCTAAAGCATTGATCTTTGGAGTTTCTTCTTTCAATGCGATTACCGCAACTCCACCCTTTGATTGATCAAGATATATTCCTTGAAATTCTTCTTGTAAAACTAAATCTTGTTCTATATAAGATACAATTTCAGGCATTATTTCTGTTTGCAAATCTAATCTTTCATCTAATTCTTTTTCCTCTTCTTGAGTCATATAAAAGCCATATTTTTGAGAAAGACGATAACTATCGGTTGGTGAAGATGTTCTGGCTTGCGGTGTCTCAAGACCAAACTCTTCTCTTTTTAACACACTTTCACTTAGTTTATCAGAAATCTCAATAGACTCTGAAGTCGATGCGCTTAATTCAGTTACATTAGCTCCCATTAAAATAAACGATAAAAATAATGAAAAAATCCAAGTTGTTTTCTTTTTCATGGGCAACCTCCTATTGTTTTTTTTATACTATTAAAAATATGGTATATTGTCAATTTTAGGATAAGTTCTTCTCCTGGTGTATGCGTATATAGGTCTTAAACAGGATTTAGTCAACAAGTCATTAATCATTTCCAAGCGAAGTCCTTTCCGAGCTAGATCGATGTCTTTGTCACCATAGAAATACTCCCGAAGCGGATTGTCCAGCTCTCGTTGAACGAACCTCTTAAGAGCGATATTTTCGTCAACTTTGCAAAGAATCAGATAAACCTGCGCCTTAGACATAAAAGGTTCCAGCATCGTGGACCATATCTGGTGCTGGAACGCGGCTTCAGCGATTACCGATACGTTTTTGCTAATCAGTCCCATGAGCGTATCGAAGAAGATGTCCGTCGCTATGCGATTGGCGTCTTCAGGAAGTTCATTATGACTTTGGCCTAACGTATGCACATATCCTTCCTTAATCTGATCCCGACCGATTACAGGCATGCAAATCCGAGAACCCAGCTCCTTAGAAAAAGTGGTTTTCCCCGATGCTAGTAGCTTGACCAGTCTTAATCAGAGGTTTACGTTTGGCTGAAACGCACACGCTTTAGGTGCGATTCAGACGGGCGTAACCTTACTTTTAACTTGGTCAAGTCTACCCGTCACAAAGATTAAATAAGGTTTAGACATGTCTTTCCCTCCTAATCAGGCGTAGTTGTCCAACTTTTCAAAAAATTCAGCATATCGTCCAGCAAATCCGAATATGCTGAATGGTCTTCAATCTCCGACTTCCCTATAATTAAGCGCAAATGTGAAGAAAAGAGGGCTTACCATGAGCGCTAGGCCACAACTTTCGTTGCAAGAACCCTGGGCTTTTCAAGCGGATCTCCATCATGAAGGGCTGGATCAAGAATGGTACAAGCACGGGCTTCCGTCAGGAGAATCGATTACCGTCCCGCACACCTGGAATATTCAACAAGGTTTGGAGGAATTCCGTGGCACGGGCTGGTATAGCTTTGACTTCCATGCCTCTGAGGATTGGGAAAATAAACTGCTACGTTTGCAATTCGATGCCGTGTACCGCGATGCTACGGTATGGGTGAACGGGCAGCGAGTAGGTGAACATTTCAACTCGGGATACACGACGTTTGTACTCGATATCTCGCATGCCGTTCACTTCGGAGCAAACAATCGCATCGTGGTATCCGCCAACAACGAGCAGAGTCAGACGGCTCTTCCGCTGGAAAATAGCTTCGATTGGGCCGATGACGGCGGCATCATTCGAGGCGTCTCCTTACTGGTTAGCGGGCAAAACGCAATCGACTACGCCAAGCTGCACGCCGAGCCTATTTTTCAAACAGAAGGCGATAGCCTCACAGCTCCCTATGGCAGGCTATCCGGCGAGATTCATTTATGGAAGCGGCCGGCAGGGGTAAACGAGGCTCCTATGCGAATCAAGGTGAGCATCGCGGATGAAGATGGGACGCCTATTTCCGAAGAATGGGCGACTGCCAGCAGCGACGTTTTTCTTTTGCAACATATACGGGTCGATCACTTGAAGCTCTGGCATTTCGATCATCCGCACCTCTATACCGTTGACCTGGCTTTGTTCTCGGGAGATACGGTGCTGGATGAGCTTTCGATTCATGTAGGATTCCGAGAGATCGTGGCTGAAGGAAGTACGCTGCTGCTGAATCGCGAACCGGTTCGCTTGATGGGCGTCGAATGGATGCCAGGCTCGCACCCGGAGCGCGGCATGGCGGAGACGGCAGAGCAGTTGGCGGAAATGCTGACGATCATCAAAGAAGCCAACTGCGTCATTACCCGTTTCCATTGGCAGCAAGATGGGCAATTGTTGGACTGGTGCGATCGCAACGGGTTGCTGGTTCAAGAAGAGATTCCCCACTGGCAGACCCCGCATGATCCGGACGATGAATGGCTTCAGACTTCCATGCAGCATGCGAGGGAAATGATTCATCGACATTACAATCATCCGTGCATCTATGCCTGGGGGCTGGGGAATGAGGTGAATGGGCAATCTCCGGTGACGGTGCGTTATTTTGAAAAATTGAAATCTCAGGTGCATAATCTGGATCGTACACGGTTTATCAATTACATTTCGAACACGGTGCATGAAAATCCTTCAACCGACGCAACCGGCGTAGGCGATCTGCTGATGTGGAACGATTATATCGGAACCTGGCACGGCGATTTGGATCGGCCCGAGGTCATTCAAAAGATCACCGAAGCTCATGACAAACCTCTGATCGTGGCCGAATACGGCTTGTGCGAACCTGCTTACGAAGGCGGAGACGCGCGGCGCACACAAATTCTGCAAGACAACACGATCGAATACCGAAAACACCCTTCGATCGCCGCATTAATCTATTTCAGCCTCAACGATTACCGAACCCAGATGGGCGAAGAAGGCGAAGGCGCGCTTCGGCAACGCGTGCATGGATCGACGGATCTATACGGCATACCCAAGCCTTCGTATGAAACATTGCGCGAGCTGGCTGCTCCGGTTAAGTTGACTGTAGAAGTAGAAAAAGGTACGACGAACATCAAAGTCACCCTAGAGGCTGCCTATGATATTCCATCTTACCGCATTACCGGATATACGCTAACACTCACCGATTCGCTTGAATACCATCAAGAGCAAGAAATTCCAGAGTTGCGTCCGGGAGAACGCTACGAATTGATTATTGAAAAAATTCAAGCAAAAGACCTACTGCTGGAGATTAAAAGACCCACCGGCTTTCCAGTCATACATAAGCCGCTGCAAGCCTATCTAAATATGTAATTCCTCTGTCGAGAAAGTTCAACGTAACTGGAAGCGAGAAGACGGAGAGAAAAATTCAGGTCAAGACGCCTTTGAACTCGGAAAACTCCTTAATTTAAATCCAATCCATTTTCCGAGTGAGACAGCGAATTGAACGAATTTTTCTCGGAGTCTTCTCGCTTCCCCATCGAAGCCGCTTTCTCCAAGGCAAAAGCCCTTCTTAAAGGGCTTTTTTCGCTTTAAACAAACAACCAAACAGGTATGACAAGAAGATGAATTCTGTATATGATCCTTTTCTTTTTGTCTATTATGATTTACATTTTGTACATGATCATATACAATTCAAATCAGGAGGTGAACAGGTTTGAGCAAATTGGTTAACCGTGTTCGCGAATTCAGAGCCAGAGATCGATTGTCGCAGGAAGAGTTGGCCAAGCGTATCGGCGCATCCCGGCAGACGATTGCATTGATTGAACGCGGAGACTATTCGCCGTCCGTGTTGTTGGGTCTGAAGATCGCCGAAGTATTCGCCGTGCGAGTAGAAGATGTTTTTTCAATCGAGTCTGAGTGATAAAAGGAGCGTGCGAGTCATGATGAACAAGTCCAATTCCAACTCGAAGTTGCCGAAAACGTGGAAACTGATTATTTTCGGTTTGATCGGAGGGGTTTTCGGCTATGCCTTGTCTTCCGGAAGCTTTGTGGTACCTCAGAATATAGACTTTAGCCTATCTCTGATTTATGAATACGATATTTTATTTGCTTTTCTGATGCTTATGGTTCTTGTACTGCTGGTCGCGAATGTGACAGGGCTAGTTCGTTTGAAAGCCATGAAAGAACCTTCGCAAAGCTCGGATCTACCGATTACGCCGAAAGAAAAGCTGTTTAACGCAACGATGAAGTTCAGCAACTATAATATCATTATTAGTTTTATTACGATGGTGCTTGCGATGGCTTATGCGATGCGAAGCGTATCCGTGGATCGCGAAAACACGTATATGTTGGTCAATCTGATTGCGAGTCTCGTTTTGTTCATCATCGTTGCCGTTCTGCAAAACCGTACGCTCGCTATGTTCAACCAAATGTATCCGCATCGGAAGATCAACTTCAATGCAAGCACAAGCAAGGAAACCGAGCGCGAACTATTTGCCGAGATGGATGAAGGCGAGCAATGGATCGTTTATCGTTCCGCTTACTCGGCCTATAGGACCGCGAATGCGATGCTAATCGGGGGGATTGTATTCTTTTTGATCTATTCCGTAGCTTTCGGTTTTACGCCGCTGCCGATTATCGTCCTGGGTCTTGTATGGTTGGGACAAAATATGGCGTATCATCGCGAAGTAAATAGACAATACAGATAGAATTATGGCGATCAATCGTACAGAGTGGAAAAAAGGCAAAAGAAGAAAGGAGCGGCGATCATGGACGAAGAAACGCTGCAAGGCGGAAATACGAATTCGGTAAAACGGATCGGCGACCGCGTACATCGGAATTCAGGCCCGTGGACGCCAGCCGTTCATACCCTGTTGAATACGCTGCATGCGCAAGGCATTCGAGAAGTGCCGATGCCGGTCGGTTTCGATGCGGAGGGACGGGAGATCGTCACTTTTCTTCCGGGCGAGGTCGGTAACTATCCTCTTCCTGCCTGGTTATGGGCGCCAGAGATCGTGGACGATGCGGGCAAGCTGCTGCGCCGTATCCATGATGCCAGCGTTTCCCTAATCGGAGAGCCTCTCGTATGGGGCATGGAGCCGCGCGATCCGATCGAAGTGATCTGCCATAACGACGTCGCGCCTTACAATATGACGTTCGTCGACGGGCGATTGAGCGGTTTGTTCGATTTCGATACCGCTTCGCCGGGGCCGAGAATTTGGGACTTGGCGTATCTGGCCTATCGCCTCGCACCGCTCGCCGAAGATACGGAGGATTGCGGTCTTGCTTTGAATGAAAGGCTGGAGCGCATCGATCGACTGACGGCCGCTTACGGTAAGCCTTTTGGCCGAATTGAGGTGCTGGAAACGATGGCCGAGCGACTGAACCTGCTGGCCATCTATACGAAAAAGCGCGCGGAGGAGACCGGAAACCCGGATTTTTCGCAGCATGCCGCCATGTACGAGCGAGATCGCGAACGTATATTGACATATCGGTAAAAATCGATATAATAAAGATATGGAACCCATTGACATATTCAAAGCTTTATCGAACGAGACGCGCTTGAACATTTTGAAGTGGCTGAAGGAACCCGAACGGCATTTCCCCGATCAAAGCGCAAATATCCCGAAAGGGGAGAGCTTCGAAGGCGGAGTTTGCGTAGGCGATATTCAGGAAAAAGCGAAGATTTCGCAATCTACCGTATCCCACTATCTGAACATGATGCAAAAAGCCGGATTGCTGGAATCGGCCCGTTACGGTCAATGGACATATTATAGACGCAACGAATCGTTTATCCGAGGATTTATCCAATCGCTCGATACCGAGATTTGACGCAGACGTCATTCGGTTCGAAGCCGCTGCCGATAGGGTGCGCCGGACGATCGCCGCGAAACGAAGGAGGACAAACATATGGTTATTCCGATCTTGGAAAGAATTAATGAACTGTCGAAAATGGAGAAAGAAAACGGTTTGACCGAGGAACAGCGGCAGGAGCAAACTCGCCTTCGCAAAGAATACTTGGGAATCTTCCGCGGTTCGGTTAACGACCTGCTGCTCAATTCCACGATCGTCGATCCGCTGGGCGACGACGTGACTCCGGAAAAATTGAGAGCGAAACAAAACGAGATCGCTCAAAACAAAGATAACGAATCGCTGTAACTCTTCACATCGAACTCGCCGCATCGCGCCACTGCGATCACGGCGAGTTTTTTGATGTGAAAAATTTGTTCGGAAAAGGACTTGCCAGAATAGCGAATAGCGACTACAATGTTGATGCATCAACTGTTGATATATCAACATTATAAAAAGGAGAATGAATCATGACGAAAATAGCTTTGGTAACAGGCGCGAATAAAGGGATCGGTTTTGAAACGGCGAAGCATCTGCTGCAAGCGGGATACCGCGTATTGGTAGGCGCGCGCGATCAAGCACGCGGCGAAGCGGCCGTAGCCGAGCTGCAAGCTTTCGGAGACGCGAAGCTGCTCGTATTAGACGTTGCCGACCTCGGCAGCATCGACAATGCCGTCGCGACGATCAACGAACAGTACACGGATTTGTCGCTGCTGATCAATAACGCGGGCATCCCCGGCGATATGCACCGCGTCGGCTGGGAGTCGAACGTCGAAGAACTGCGCGAGACGCACCAGGTCAACTTTATCGGACCGTTCGCGTTGTCGAAAGGACTGCTTCCGCTGTTGATTGCCAATCAGGGCATCATCCAAAACATCACGATTCCGATCGAGCCGCTGTCGTTCTTCAATCCGTTCGCGTACTCCACGTCCAAAGCGCCTTTGAACGTGATGACGAAGTCGTGGGGCATGGCGTTCGAACAAGAAAACATTCCGGTGCAGATCTTTGCCGTGATGCCGGGAGGCGTGACCACGGATTTGAACGACAATATGACCGGCGATTTCATGAAGACGCCGGCTCAAGCCGCCGAGCTGATTACCGGTTTCGTGCTGGACGGCGATAATCGCAACGGGCAAGTGATCAACTACGACGGTACGCTGTCGGTCTACTGATCCTCATCCGATCCCATGCAGCCCTTTCTCCGACGGAGAGAGGGCTTTTGCTGCATTTTGCGTTATAATGAAGAATATCGTAAATCCATTCGAAATCAATCCGAGAAAGATGTGATAGCTTTGAGCAAAGATTGGTCGCAGGAATCCGCCCTTTTATATGAAATCTACCGCGTCAATAACGCGATCAATACGACGTTCGATGCCTATATCAGTATCAGCCAGTCGCGTTTCGAGATTCTGGCCCTGATCTATAACGAAAGCGAAATCAGCCAAAGCGACCTTCAGCGAAAAGTCACGCTCGACAAAGCAGCCGTCGCCCGGCATCTCAAGCAGCTGGAGGAAAACAAGATCGTGACCCGGCGCAAAAAAGACGGAGACAACCGCTCGGTATTCGTACAGCTGACCGACTCGGGTCGGGAAATGATCGAGACGTCGCAAAAAGAAAAAGAACAGTTTGCGAACGAGTTGCTGGCAGAGATCGGCGAAGCGGATCTGGACAGTCTGCGAAAGACGCTCGCGCAGCTGAACAAAAACGTGGAGCGTATGAAGCAGCGAGGTTGAGCGTAAATGAGCATAAGCAAACGCAAAGAGCCTGAAGGCAGAAGGAAATCTGCTGATCAGGCTCTTTTTGTCGTGCATGCGTATGGTTAACGAGCTTTACCGCACTTTCATCAAGGCTTGCTGTGCAGCGTAATGAGGTAACCGTCCGGATCGGCAAACGTGAACGTGCGGCCGAACGGTCCGTCGATCGGCGCGGACGCGATCGTCACGCCTGCCGAAGCCAACTTGTCGTGAATGTCTTGCGCGTCGGGAGCGTACAGCCATAAAGCAACGCCGAGACCGGGCTGAGCGCTTGCGTTCAGTTCGACGCCCGGGATCAGGTCGCGAAGCGCGAACGCGATCGGCTTGGTGTCGAATACGACGGCATGAGGCGGTCCGGCTTGCGAGCGAACGAGACCGAGATGGTCTTGATAGAATTGCGCGGAGCTTTCGAGATCGCTTACCTGAAGAGAAATAAAGTCGGGTCCAATTACGGGCATGATAGGTGAATCCTCGCTTTCGTTAAGGTATGTCTTCACTATACAAGCCCGCTGCTGACAACAGTATGTCAGTAGTGAAAAAGGCGGTTTACGAATGAACTACATGTACGTCGTATCAGAGCCGTACCCACTATATGTTCATTTTGTGCTACTTCTAATCTGGATAATCCTAACGCGCCGAACCCCCTCTCCGTTACAATAAATTCACGAGCACTACATACACAAACAATCCTAAAATCATTAAAATCGAGAGAGGGCGACTCAGCGATGACGTATACGTTCAAGGAGTATCAGCAACCGGAAATCCTGCGCAACCATTTGAATCTGGGAGGCATCAATCCGGAAGGCGAGCAAATCGACGTCACCAGTTTGTACATCGAACGGGGCGGCAAGCCGTACATCCCGGTTATGGGCGAGTTTCATTATTCCAGATGTAATCGCAACGACTGGCACGACGAGCTGTGTAAAATGAAAGCCGGCGGAATCAATCTGATATCAACCTATGTATTCTGGATCTATCACGAAGAAATCGAAGACGTCTTCGACTTTTCGGGCGATAACGATCTGCGTGCTTTTATTCAAGAATGCGAAAAAGTCGATCTGGACGTCGTGATCCGAATCGGTCCGTGGGCGCACGGCGAATGCCGAAACGGCGGGTTCCCTGATTGGCTGCTGGAGAAACCGTTCGAGCTTCGCGACAACAATCCGGCCTACCTGGCGCAAGTGCGTACGCTGTACACGAACATTTTCGAACAGGTGCAAGGGCTTTTCTACAAAGATGGAGGAAAGATCATCGCCGTTCAGTTGGAAAATGAGCTGACAGATCGGGCCGACCACCTGGCGAAGTTAAAAGAAATCGCGATCGAATGCGGAATCATCGCTCCGATCTATACCGTGACCGGATGGAATGCGGTAGAAGGTGCTCAGATCCCGGTGGATGAAGTGCTTCCGGTGTTCGGCGGGTATTGCGAAGCACCTTGGGAAGATCATACGAACCTGCTGCCGCCGTCTCCTCATTATTTTTTTACCGGCCTACGCAACGACACCGGCATCGGGGCGGACCTGCTTCCTCAAGCGATCGAAACGGATTCGCAGTGGCGTCTGCCGTACGAACGGTATCCTTTTGCAACGTGTGAGCTGGGCAGCGGGATACAAGTCACGCATCATCGCAGACCGTGGATCAAGCCGATGGACATTTACAGCCTCTCGCTCGTGAAGATCGGTGACGGCAATAACCTGATCGGTTATTATATGTATCACGGCGGCACGAATCAGATCGGCAAGTTGTCGACGTTCCAGGAATCGAAAGCTACCGGCTATCCGAACGATTATCCAATTCTGTCGTATGATTTTCAATGCGCGTTGTCCGAATACGGAGAAGTGCGGGAACAATATCGACTGCTGAATCTTCTGCATTTATTCGTTCAGGATTTTCAGGAAACGCTTGCACCGATGACGCGGGTAGAAGCTGCGCAATCGGTGGCTAGGGAGGATACGACTTCTTTGCGGTATGCGATGCGTACGGACGGAGATCGCGGGTTCGTATTCGTGAATCATTATCAACGGCTGACCGAGCTTGCGGATGTGCAAGAGGTGGTGATCGATACGGGGAGCATCGTATTTCCGAACATCGATGTGCGCGGCGAAGTCAGTTTCTTGATGCCGTTTCGTATGGAGCTGCCGGGCGCGGTTCTCGATTATGCGACGGCTCAACCTTTGTGTATCGCAGGCAATACGTATTTCTTCGCGCAAATTCCCGGAATCAAGCCTGAATATCAATTCGGCGACGGGCAAAAGGTTACGGTTCAAGCTGGAATCGATTCGGCTTTTGAGATTAACGAGGCGACGATTGTTACGTTGACTTGGGAGCAGGCCAAATATTTGCGCAGATTGGACGGGGAACTGTACGTAGGCGAACAATGCGATTTGTACCGATCGGGCGGCGAAATTCGTTCTGTTGCGGGCGGTGACGTTCGTTATCTGCATTGGACGGGGAAAAGCTTTGAGCCGCACTCCATTCAACAGTCGTATACGGCACCTGTGGTCACGTATGAGGAGGTCGCGGAACTTCCTTTTGAACCGAAGCATACCGAAGAATTGCAGATCGGCGGCGAGCGGAACGTTCAATGGCAAAAAATTTCCGTGACCGGAGCCGAAGGATTCGTCGATATCGAGTATTATGGAGATACGGCTCAGATTTATGCAGACGGGCAACTGGTTGCGGATAGTTATTATTACGGAGAGACATGGAGAGTACCGGCAAAGCTGTTGCAAGGAAAAGAGTGTTACCTTGCCGTGTCTGAAATGCGGGATGACTTTTACAAAGAGTTCGAGAGCAAGACCGGCTAACCGGCTTATCAAATCGAAGGAGATCGAACCGAACATGTTACCCTTCAGACTTTTTCATCATAAAGGCCATATCGAATACCCGTTGTCCTTATACAGCTGCGGCTTGCATGAACAGCACCGGGTGCATCGGGCAATCGGTTATCCGACTTTTCAATGCATGATTTGTTTCGGCGGCGCGGGGACCTTTGATTTTGAAAACGGTTCTTCCTTAACGATGCAGAGGGGAGACGTGCTGCTTGTGCCGGGCAAACAGGCTCATGCGTACGGTCCGAAAGCAGAAGGCGGTTGGGTGTTGGGGTATATGGGCATCGAGGGGCGTTTGATCGAGCCTTTGATTCATTCCCTGGAGCTTCCGCTTATGCAACCGATCGCGGTGGTAGGCGAGCATCATATGAAGCAGCTCGAAAATGATCTGAGGCAGTTATGGAACGGAAGCGAACCGGACGGGCGGGACAGTTACGATCAGCAGCATGCTTCTACGCAAATTTATCATGTGCTGATTTCGATTGCCGCGATGACGCGCAGGGAGAATCCCGTATCCAAAGACCGAAGCAATGCCGGAGTCAAAACGTTGCTTCGCGAATCGGTGCAATATATGGAGCAGCATTATATGGAAGAATTAAGCATTGCGAATATCGCCGATACGGTGGGATACTCCAAGCAACATTTTCAACGCAAATTCAAAGAAATCTACGGCGTAAACCCTAATCACTATCTGCAACGTCTGCGACTGCTCAAAGGCGAGCAGCTATTGGCCGAACAATCCGAACTTTCCGTAGGCGAGATCGCGATCAGGGTCGGCATGGAATTCAATTATTTCGTGCGTTTATTCAAAAGGGAGCACGGAATCACGCCGGCGCAGTATCGGTTGACCCGAGCGTATGAATAATGAAGCATAGATCTATTTATCCATGCGAAATATAAAAATATTCGAGGTCTATAATCGATAAAAGTCACATTAGTCTATATGAAAGAGTAATACGCATAAAAATAAACCGACCTGATCCTGATTTGAATAGGATTTAAGGTCGGTTTATTTGTTTTTTAATTTTCAATGAGGCTCTTCATGTTTTTGATCGTTGCAAAGTGCATGGCTTCATGATAAATCAGAAAACCCAGCAGTTGCTCTACAGTGGTAAAGGTCAGTCCTGTAGAAGATTGGTAAGGCGAATCGATCTCTTCTGTCAATCGGTTTGAGAGAACCTGTTCAACCCGCTGCATTTGTTTCGTCAACAAGTCGATGAGTTGGGACAACGTTGGAGGTTCTATATCCCAGTCGGACGGTTTGGTTCCCGGATCAAATAACCTATTGAAGTTAGCCGGATATTGGGTTTCTTGTCCGGCAAGTTGGAAAGCGAACTTCTCGTGGATCACGTACATGTGGCCCAGATTCCATTTGATATGGTTTTTCAAACCGATCGGAATGATTTCCGTGGTAGAGTCATCCATGCCTTTTACATACTCAATCGCCTGACGACGAACGAACTTCAATTGATCCATAACAAAATTGCTCATCTTATTAACCTCCTATACAGTCGCTGGCGAAAAGAAATTGGTGTCGTTGCATCAGTGAGCCGAATGGCTGTCCGAAATGCTAGCCGAGACCCGCTGCGTCAGATTGGCCAACGTGCGTCCGAATAAGGCTTCATCATGCAGCGCTCTGCTCAGAACCAATCCTCCCTGAATGCCCACGATCGTTTCTTCGGACAAGCGGTCGGCCGTCTCTTGGGAAAGACCGATTCGAACTAACGCCGCGCTAAACGCTTCGATCCATCTTACGAAATATTGCCGAATCGCGGCAGCGAACCGATCCCGGGTTTCGTCCAAAGCGAATGCGCCGATCAAGCAAATCCGCTGACCCGACTGAAAGTAGGTATTGACTTCTTGCCACATCTGATCGATCGCTGACCGAGCTTCGTTCTGTTCCAGCGGTTCAAAAATTTGACGGGTAAACCATTGATCGATATGCGTCAGAACTTCGGAAGCCATCTCGTCTTTTCCTCCAGGGAAGAAATGATACAAGCTTCCTTTGGAGAGACCTGTCCGGGCTGTAATCTTGCTCATGGACGCACCTTCATAACCTAATTCGCGAAACACTTCGGTAACGAGAGGGATGACGTCTGGCTTTTCGAAAACGGTACGTGTCATAGGCCTAAGTCGCTTAAGCTTGGATGATCGGCAGGGCGGGTACCGAGCGGCCAATGGAATTTGCGTTCTTCTTCCTTGATCGGCATGTCGTTGATCGAAGCGAATCGGCGCTGCATCAAGCCGTTTTCGGCGAATTCCCAATTCTCGTTGCCGTAAGATCTGAACCAATTGTTGCTATCGTCACGCCATTCGTATGCGAAGCGTACTGCGATACGGTTATCCGTAAACGACCACAATTCTTTGATCAGTCTGTAATCGAGTTCTTTTGCCCATTTGCGGGTGAGTAAAGAGACGATGGCTTCGCGGCCCGTGATAAATTCGCTCCGATTTCTCCAATAACAATCTTCGGTGTAGACCAACGACACGCGCTGCGGATCACGGCTGTTCCAACTGTCCTCGGCCTTGCGCGTTTTTTGGATTGCCGTTTCGAGAGTGAATGGAGGGTTCAAGTTTTGCATGATTATTTCCTCGCTTTCTGTACTGTTTGTCTCAGTATAAACCGATCGGTTTAGAAACACAAGTTTATATTTTTGTTTTGAAAAAATACACATTGTATGATCGTTATAGGACGCACGCAATCGGTTGTGAGCGGTTGATATTGCAATCGTAAAAGGTCGGCTACATGTGCATACGGGATTTACGCAAGCAGGCGGGATATGAAGAAAAAAGCATTCTGTATGCGCGGTTTGGGACTAAAAGCATCGTAAGACAATTTTCGATGAATTCGACTTAGATCTGACCGAGCGGGTATTAAGTTTATATGATACGGAAAAGTATTGAGCTATTCGTTCATCTTGGATGCACAATTTAGCGAAGGTACAGCGATTCGGTAAATGAAGAATACGTTAGAAAAAATAATTTTTATAAACGGATGATTAGAAGTAAATCTTTGAAAATCAGAGAATCCAATCGGAATTTTCGGTGGCAGAAGGTTATTAATTCGCCTACATACATATGTACAAAATACGGATTTTGTGAAGAAATATATACATAAATGAGCAATAGGCTCAATTTTAATCCTTGAATCAATCGGTTTGGCTTAATTCGCTCTATATGAAATTACGCATGGTTTGCTTATCATATACGAATTTATTTGTGCGCCTATGTCCGTCTTAGTTAAATAATTTTCTGCGTCGTTCCGGGCCGATCTATTCAAGTTTGAATCGATGTCGCTCAATGAACAGCGCGCTATTCGTTGAATCGATCAAACTTCATCAACTTAGCTCAAACCACGGACTTATTCTTAAATTGCAAATTCAGGCCGCCCCTAAATAAACTTTTAATTTTGAACACCGCCTTGCTTGAACTTCTGTGAGATTATCATTTTCAAGAAAAATATTCGTAATTATTACTTTTAAAAAGTCAGCGGCTATCGACTTAATTGCCGATGCCGCCGCTTTATCGAATTTGTTCTTGTTCTTAACCTTTTCGCCAAACGCCTCCCATGCCCAGCTGAAAACCGCATGCTTCATAAAACTTCGCATTCTTCTCCTCGAACGTCAGCGTCACGATCTCCAAACCGTACGCTTCCGCTTCTTCTAACAGCCTAACCACCAACTTCTTCCCAATTCCTTGCCCCTGATAATCCGGATGCACGATGATGTCTTCCATATACCCATGCTGCAAACCCATTCCGGCCACATAACCGAACGCGATAAGTTCTCCCTTTTCGTTCTTCATGCCTGCCCAGAAATTGCAGCGCTCGAACAGTATAGGAAAGTCGCGATCGCGTCTTCCCCAACCTACGGCTTCTCGGAGGTCAGGCACTTCCTCGCGGCGCAGCTTCGGATTAATCAAGACTTGAATCATGAACCCCTCCTTCCAGTCACTGTTTACAGTATTCTCCGTTCAATCCCCCAACTCCACCATCGCCTTAATTACCCCAGACTCCGGTTTCAACCAACTTTCAAACTCCCCGATCATTTCCGCAAATCTCGCCCGATGCGTAATATACCGATCGGTATCGATCACCCCGGCAGCAAGCGCCTCCCGGACCCATGCGAAGTCTTCCGGCGTTGCATTCCGACTTCCCAGAAGCGTCAACTCGCGGCTATGAAAATGCGGATCGTTAAATGTAATATCATCCTTAACCAGTCCCACGTACACTATAGAACCGCCATGCGCAACATACCCGAAAGCCTGCTGCATCGACTGCACGCTACCCGTCGCATCGATCACGATCGGAGCCCCTGCGCCGTCGGTGAGTTCATCCAACTGCTGCTGTACCTCGCCGCCCGCGATAATCGTATGCTCTACGCCCGCCCAATCCTTGCAAAAAGCCAACCGCTCTTCATTGATGTCCATCGCAATAACGCGTGCTCCCGCATAACGCGCCAACGCCATAATCCCAAGCCCGATCGGCCCCGCTCCCACGACTAACACCGTCTCGCCGCTTCCCTTGATCAATCCCGAACGTCGAAGCCCGTGCGACCCGATTGCAAGCGGTTCCAATATTGCGGCTTGATCGAGCGTCAGTCCTTTCGCTCCGATCAGATGGCTCACCGGAATCGAAACGCGCTCCCGCATTCCGCCGTCGATATGAACTCCGAACACTTGCATGTGTTGGCAGCAGTTCGTTTTTCCCGACCGACAGGCGTAGCAGTTTCCGCAGTGCATGTATGGGATCACGCTCACTGCATCGCCGACACCCAGCCCTTGCTCATTTTCGCCGATTTGCTCAATGACCCCTGCCAGCTCATGCCCCAGAATTCTCGGATAGCTGAAAAAAGGCTGCTTCCCGCGAAACGCATGCAGATCCGTTCCGCAGATTCCGATTCGTTTAATGCTGATGATCGCATGCCCGTGTTCCATGACCGGTTCCGGCAAATCCTCTCGCCAGTCCAGCCGTCCGATTTCTTCGCAAACGATGCCTTTCATGCCTGATCCCCGCTTCCGCTTGCTAGGTTTGCCGAGTGATTATATACCGGAAGTCCGCTGGACCAACTTTGATTATAGATCGGCTTGAGAATCTCCAATACTTCCTCCAATAACGTCTCGTCGATCGGCTCCTCGATCCACTTTGCATTCCGCACGATATTGGCAGACGAAGCCGTACTCACGAGCGTCGTCGGAATCTGCGCATGACTCGTCGAATATTGCATAGCCAACTTCGCGATGTCCGTACCGGAATTTTCGCAATGAAGCGCCGCTTGGCGGCATACAGTTTTCACTTCGTCGCCCGCAGGATGCCAAGACGAAGGTTCGCGCGTACTGAGCAGTCCCATCGCCAGAGGCGAGGCATTCACCAGACCGACCCCTTTTTCCTCCAATAGCGGCACCAGATCCAACAGAGAGTTATCGTTCAGCGCATAATGGCAGTACGACAGGATCGCATCGACCTCGATCTGCGGCAGCATCTGCTCGAACAACGATAAAGGAAGTCCGCTGATCCCGCAGAAACGTATTTTTCCTTGCTCCTTCAGCTGATGCAGAGCCGGAACCGCTTCTTCCAAAATAATCCCCGGATCAACAAATTCAATATCATGCAAAAACAATATATCCAGATAATCCGTCCGAAGACGCTGCAAGCTTTCCTCTACGCTGCTGAAGATCCGTTTTGCCGTAAAATCGAACTCCGATTCTCCGTAACGCCCCGCTTTCGACGATAACAGGAACTTGTCTCGCGGAATCTGTCCGATCGCTTGGCCGAGCACCGTTTCCGCGCGCGTCAATCCGTAATAAGGCGACACGTCGATATAGTTGATGCCGCAGTCGATCGCCGCATGTACCGTTCGAATACTCTCTGAGTCATCCGTCTCCCGAAACACGCCGCCGAGCGAAGAAGCACCGAAGCTTAAAATCGAGACGTCCAGATCGGTTTTGCCCAGTTTGCGCGTTTGCATCATGAAATACCTCCGTTATTCAAGTAAAATGTTTTGGCGTTTTCTCCGAATAGCAAGACTTTCTCCCGATCGCCCCATTCCGCGGGAAGCGCATGTAAGATGATATCCATGACCTGATCGTATTCCGCAGCCAACAGACACACTGGCCAATCGCTTCCGAACATGACTCTCTGCGGCCCGAACGCTTGCAGCACATGGCGCACATAAGGAACGAAGTCGTCGACGTTCCAGCCTGACGGATTCGCTTCAGTCACCATCCCGGAGACTTTGCAATATAGACCCGGGTAATCGGCAAAAGCATTCAAATGATCCGCCCAAGCTTCAAAATGCTCTTGCTCGCTAGATTCTCCGCTTTGCGCAATGCGAGGCTTGCCGAGATGATCCAATACTCCGCGGAGGTTCGGAACCTTTTCCAACAAACGTAACGTCACTTCCATCTGAGGCGCCGTCAGCAGCAGATCGATTGGCACCTGTTCGTCGGCATATCCCCGCAGTGCTTCGACGAATGCCGGCTCCAAAATTCGCGAAGCATCGGGCATATCCTGAATCATCAGGCGAAAGCCGCGGAATTTGGGATTGCGGCGGAATCGTTCGTAATGAAGACGATGATCACCGTCGAACAAGTCGATCCAGCCCACGACCCCGAGGATCGAAGGCGTATGGTCGGCTAGCGACAAGATATATTCGGTCTCTTCCAGAGTCGGCGCTGATTGAACCAGAATACTTCCGTCCAACTTGTGCGCATGCAGCAGCGGTTCCAGATCTTGCGGCAAAAAGTCCCGATACAAAACCGGAAGCTCCGGCGTGATCCACCCATAATCTCCCCGTCCTATGTTCCAATAATGCTGATGAGCATCGATACGCATACGGCAGCCCACTCCTTTCATGCCCTATTGTATCTAATGAAAAAAAGATTGAATATCATCGCTCCTTGCATATTTGTCGCTTTTTTTGATATTTTGTAAGCGTAATCTATTTTATCGAAAAAGGAAAGGAACGGTGCTGCATGAAGCCTTTGCGCAAACCTTTTGCCGGCGATCCTCTTTTCCCGCTTGAACTGTCTTACCGCACGATGAAAAAGCCGATCGACGAGCTGCCGGACCATCTGCATGAACGGTATGAGATCGTATTCGTGCATAGCGGTCAAGGGGTGTTCTTTATCGACGATGCCTGGTACGAGAAAAAAGCAGGCGATTTGTTTCTGATTCCCGGTAACACCATCCATCGATCACTGCCTCATGACGAAGATCCGGTTGTGTCGTCTGTGCTATTTTTCGCGCCGCGTCTGCTGCATACGGAGTCCGTAGACGGTGCTTACCATGCGCTGCTCTGCTTCGATCGGGCGCGTAAACACAAAACATACCGCCTGGAGCTGCCCGATTTGTTAGTTACTGAAGTGGAAGCCGCGTTCAAAGCGATTCATTGGGAGCTTGATCAGCAGCAGCTCGGCAATCGCGAAGCAGTCAAGCTGATCGCGAGTACGCTGCTGCTGCGGATCAACCGTCTGATCTACGCGCAGCAGCCGGATCACACCGAAGAAACTGCAAGCATTCCGTTTTGGATGAAAGAAGCGTTGCGCGAGATCGACGAACATCCCGAGCGTTCCAACGGATTATCTGCGCTAGCCGCCAAAGCCTGCATCTCTCCGCCGCATTTTTCCCGCGTGTTCAAGCAATTGACCGCCATGAACGTGACCCAATACGTCAATGCCAAGCGGATCGTGCGGGCAAAAGAACTGCTGGCGTCTACCGACCGCAGCGTCGCGGAGATCGCCCAAGGCTGCGGATACGAGACGACGGCGCATTTTCATCGGATATTCAAGCGTATAGCCGGTACGACGCCGAGCGGCTATCGGAAAACTGTACCTGAACAATAAAAAAAGACGACAGAAAGCGATTCGCTTCTTTGCCGTCTTTGGTTCGTTTAATTACACGCTACAAGAAAAGACATAAGCAGGCGGAACATTTCGAAGCTCTTTTTCAATCTCTATCTTCGAAAAGTAGTTCCCGATCAGATCCTTTTTCAACAGCGTGTACTGAAAGGTTATGAACGTTCCGCCTTGCTGCAAATGCTTCTGCGTAAGCCTGAGAATCTCGAAGGATACCTGCTGCGGCAGACTGGCAAAAGGAAGACCGGACACAATGTAATCGATCCGCGGAATATTCAAGCTTGTCAGATGCTGCTCCAGATTTTCTGCCGAATCGTGAATAAGATGAAAATCGGCTTCATGCGGATACTTCTGCTTCAATAGATGATAAAACTCCGCGTTGCTCTCGAATACAATCAGAGTCGTTCCTTTTTGGCGATTGGCTAACAACTGCTCCGTAAATACGCCTGTACCGGGTCCGTACTCCACGATATAACGGGCGTGCGCAAAATCTACGGGAGCCATCATTTTTCGCGCTAGGTATTTGGAGCTTGGAAGAATCGCTCCGACTGTTCGGGGTTTCGTTGCGTATTGTTTGAAAAAAGACAGAAAGTCCAGCGTCATTGCCTCCCTATTGAACGTTTTAACTTTAGTATAGGGGGCGGGCCTCAAACTACAACTTCTTATATTCTTAATAATTCTTAAGGTGCTTTGTTAGGATACTTCTTCAGCTTCCAGTATAGCCAACATCAACGGAGCAACACCCATCGGCGTATCGCTGACAACCTCTTCCGAGATGTAATAATCATACGAACCGTTGCGGTCGATGCTCAGCCCGGCGCCGTGGCAGATTCCGTTCAGATGAAGCCCCTCTTCGTCTTCCGTGACCAGATGTTGCAAAATCCCTTCGTACCCGCGCCGCATCGGCTCTGTAAAGTTGTTTTCCAGATAACCTAACCGCAGCCCTTTCGCCATCGCGTACACGAACATGCACGAACCCGAAGCCTCCAGATAGTTGCCTTTGCGTTCTCCTTGATCCAATACCTGATACCATAATCCGCTGTCCGCATCCTGAACTTTGACCAGTGCGCCGATCATTCGTTGGAAAATACCGATGAGCGTACCCCGTTGACGATGCGTGATCGGAACATGATCCAGCACGTCCACGACCGCCATCGCGTACCATCCCATCGCCCGGCTCCAAAAATGCGAAGACAACCCGGTCGATGAATCGGCCCATTCCTGTTCCTTCGACTCGTCCCAACCGTGATAAAGCAGCCCCGTGCGCGGATCGCGGGTACGGCGTTCGATTAACAGCAGCTGATGTACCGCCTCGTCAATGAGATCGGGACGGTCGAACGTTTTGCCGTACTCGGCCAGAAACGGCGAAGCCATGTACAGACCGTCGAGCCACATCTGAAACGGATATACTTTTTTATGCCAAAATCCGCCTTCGGAAGTTCGAGGTTGGGAAATAAGCTGGGCGGCGAGCATATGCGCGGCTTCGGCGTACAGATTCTCTCCCGTCGCCCGATGCAGAGCAAATAAGTTTTTTCCTTGATTGATCTGATCCAGATTATATTCTTCCAACCGATACGTGCGAATACGTCCGTCTTCCTGAACAAACGCATCCATATGTCGCTTCATGAACGCGACATATTCCGGTACATCCAGCTGCTCGCCTGCCCGCGCAAGCGCCATAAGCTGCATACCCGGAACATAGGCCCAGCGCTCCATGACCCAGGGGTGCTCGCCTTTATCGTTGCACTGCGACAGCAGTTGATCGGCGAATCGGCGTACCCGTTGCGCGCCTGCTGCATGGATTGTTTTTAACATGCTCATTTTTGCCGTACCTCCTTGGTGGTTGTCATCAATTGTCGCTTTAACCAGGCAAAAGCCGGATCGCCATGAATCTCATGCCCACCTGTAAAAATGTCCGCTTCCACGCCGTCGAGGCGACCTGCTGCCTGGAAAATGGTGTGCAGCCGATCCAGCGCTTCGTGAACGCCGGCAGGCCCGAATAGATGATCGTTCACACCCGACTCCACAAACAGACCACGTGGCGCAATCAGGCCGAGAAGATCCGGCATTTCCGCTTCAAGCAAAATACCGGGAATATAATTATCCAAGCAGTGATTACGCGATAGAATACTTTTGGCAAACGTGTTAGTGTAACCGCTTACGACTGTACAACCAATACGGCGATCCAACGCAGCGGTGAATCCGGCGACAAGACCCCCACCTGAAATGCCCATAATCCCGACCTTATCGGAATCGAATTCATGGCGCGCCTGCACATAATCCAATGCACGCATCGTCTCATAGATCCGGTAGCCTGCCATCGTTTGCCCGACCATAAGCAGCGCCGAAGATAAGCGGAAACACGAATTTTTGCCCGGATCTTCGGCTGCCAAAGCCAAGTCCTCTTTCAAGCGGCGATCGCCGAAGCCCAACAGCTCGGGCGCGGCGACGACAAATCCTTGCCGCACGAGCGACAACGCAAAATCTTTATGCAGGCCGGGCTCGCTTTCCCTTGCCGATCCGTCCGGATGCAGCCCTACGATCTCGCGGCTTCCGTAACCGTGACCGTGGATCGCGAGTACGACAGGACGCGAAATGGAAGCCGCGGAATGCCCAGAGTCGTCACTCGTATTGAAATTTGGCACAGCACTATCGGGAAGTAGCAGATATAGCGGCATGCGCAGACCTTCATACGTCGTAATTTCGATGCGTTCCCGCACGTAACCGTCGCATCGCGTGTGCTCCATCAGCACCGGGTTCAATGCGGCGGGAACAGACGGGAACTCGCCCAGACGTTCGCGGAATCGCTGACGAAGCTCCGTTTGCCATTGATCAAAAGGGATATCCGCTTCCCATTCCGAACGCCGGGGCGCCGATTCGCTTAGCGTATGGATAAACTGTTCTAACGTGTTCGGTTTATTTGGGTTCATCTCAATATCCCTCCGGATGCCAGCCGCCCAGAATCTCGATCACCCGATAGCCGGCTGCCTCGTCGGCACTTAACTGACGAGACCAAACTGCACGTGCATTAGGATTCGCTCCGGGTCCGCTGCTATCGAATTCCTCATAGCGGCTGGTCGATTCCCGATCCGGCTGTCCCCAATTGTGCCAGCCTTCGGGGATAATCGAGGCGTCGATCGTTGTCCGGATCCAAGCGACATGTGCGAAGGAGCGCCAAGGGCGTCCCAGATAGACGTCGCCGACGCCTTCCCCGCCGGTGATTGTACAATCGAGAAATACATAGCCGCACTTTTCGTCTTCGGGCGTGGAGGCTGCGGTTATATAACCGCGAGAGCGCTTGTTATGCAACCGGCAGCGGTCAAACACCGCAGTCGCCGCGCCGAAGATATAATCGACATCGCCTTCAATGTAACAGTCATCGTAGTATTGTTTGCCTTTTCCCGTATACAAGGTGTCCTGGTCGCCCAGCAATCGTACGCGTCGGAATACCGCATACCCGGCGTCGACGAACGCAGCAACGGCTTGGCCCGTACCAGGTCCGGAAGCGTTGCGGATCGTCACGTTTTCGGCGGTGAAATGTTCGGACAAGACGTTGAGCGTACCGCTGCGGAACGTGCCGAGCGGCTGTCCTGCATCATCCAGCGTATGCGCGTTGTCCGACCAGCTAATGATCGTGGAAGCGGCATCGTCACCCAGCAGCAGGATCGGCGGTGCATCGGCGCGAACCGTTACCTTTTCCTCGTATACCCCGGGTTTGATCCGCATCGTGACTGATTCGGTAGAACCGATCGGAATATAGTCGAGCGCCGACTGAAGCGTGGTGAAATCGGCATCGGACTGCTTAGAAACGGTAATGAGCATCAAGAGACGGTCTCCTTTCCCGGATTGGCGGGTATGTTCTATAATGAAGTCAAAGTTCAAATAGGTCGGTGCGAGAAAAGGAAGTGACGTATGTCCAGTATCAGCAGCCCCAATCCCAAGCATGTTCTGGAAGACGGCCGATTCAGTATTCAACATATGAAGCGCAAAGGCATAACGGCCATGCCGCGTTCCCACAGTCACGAGCAGATCGAATTGTATTTCCTGTGCGAAGGCGAGCGCGTCTACTTCGTCGATGATCGCGTCGTCACCGTGCATAAAGGCGAGCTGATCCTGATCCGCCCGAATCAGCTTCACGCGACGGCAAGCTCCGAGATCGCGGAGTTCGAGCGGATTTTGGTCAATTACGATCCACTGCTTCTTCCGGCTGCTCTGCAAAGCGAAAACAAATGGTTCCATAACAAGGGCTACCGGATGTTTCGGCTGACGTTGCGGGAGCAAGACGAGGTCAAGCAGCTGCTTAACCGAATACTGGACGAATGTCTGGCAAGCCGCGACTATTACGAGAGCTGCGCGGTGGCTTTGTTTACGGAATTGATGATTCTGCTTCAACGTTCCGAAGGCGTGCAGCTTCAGCAAAACGGATCGGCCAAGCCGCCGCTGCATGATCTGGTCAACAACGTTGCGGCGCATATCCGCGAACATCATCGGGAAACGCTGACGTTGGAAGAAACGGCCGCTCACTTTTTTATCAGTCCTTCGTATTTGAGCCGAGTGTTCCACCGTTTAACCGGGTTCCACTTCCGCGAATATATTTTGCATATCCGAATGCGGGAAGCCGAGCAGCGGTTGGCCGACTCGGAAGACCGGGTTCAGGAGATTGCTTCAGCCGTCGGATTCGAGCATTTGTCGCATTTCAACAAGACGTTCAAGAAAGCGACGGGACTGACGCCTCTGCAATACCGGAAGCAGGCGCGATCGCTTCGCCGTTCAGACTGACGTTCCGGCAGCGATGGATGGTTAACTGAGGACGTTCCCGGGTCTGGAGCGCGATATTTTCCAGCTCTATTCCGTCGGCGTGCCGCAGGACGATCCCTTTCTCACTGGTTGCCCGAAGCCCTTCGATACGCAGATTATGGAGGGGCATTTCGGGAAGACCGTTCACCAGAAGCGCCGCAGCCGCTCCTACGCACACGACGTCCCGAATGGCGATATCCCGAAATACCGGGGTCTCTTCCGTTACGGGATACACTTCGTCGTCGCTGCCCTCAGACCCTTCCACGCCCGCATAAAAGAGATGGAACGAGATCGCTTCGTGCACGATGTCCCGCATCACGATCCGCTCGATCTCGATATCCTCCACCACGCCGCCGCGTCCGCGCGTGCTTTTGAACCGCAGGCCGATATCCGTTCCGCTGAACAGACAATCGCTGACGCGCACCCCGCGTACGCCGCCGGACATCTCGCTGCCGATCACGACGCCGCCATGCCCGTGATACACGCTGCAATGCCGGATCGTGATCGACTGGCAGGGCATTCCCGCACGCCGGCCTGCTTCGTCCTTACCGGATTTTAGGCAAATGGCATCGTCGCCGACATCGAATACGCTATGTTCCACCAGCGCACGGGTGCACGATTCGAGATCCAGTCCGTCTCCGTTTTGCGAGTACCAGGGGTTACGGACTTGCACCCCGCGAATGGTGACTTCTTCACAACCCACCGGATGCAAACACCAGGCGGGGGAATTTTGAAACGTAGGCCCTTCAAGCAAAATCCGTTGACACGAGCGCAGGCTCACCATGTTCGGACGCAGAAAGGTGCGGGCAGGCAGATAATCTTCCGCGCTGGCTGTGGGGTGCGAAATTCCTGCGTGTTCGATATGCTCGGATGTCGACCATAATCGCTCGCGCAATTCCCGGCAGTACGCTTCCCCGTCCCGGGCTTCAGCGTTGGGCCACCAAATTTCATTTGCCGTATCCACGACGCCGCCGGATTGAACCAACTGCGTCCATTGCGGCTGCGTTGTCTTGAAACGCTTGACCGGACGCCAGCCTTCGCCGCCGCCGTCGAAAATTCCGCCGCCGGTAATCGCGATATCTGTCAACTCTGAGCCGTCCAGCGGAGCTTGGCATCGCCATTCGGGGCGGCCTTCGAAATGCGAAGGCACCAACGGATACAGCTCAGGATCGGAGTCGAATTGGACAAGAGCGCCGCTTTCTACGCGGAGATTGATCCGACTTCGCAGCGTTAGCGGGCCGGTGCGCCATAATCCGGCAGGAATGATTACCGTTCCGCCGCCGGAAGCGGCACAGTCGTCGATAGCGGCTTGCAAGCCGGACGTGCATAACTCCAATCCGTCTCCAATCGCGCCGTAGTTCAGCACGTTGACGCTTCGATCCGGAATTTGCGGCAGTTCGGGCAGCGGATATCCGGTGTCGTGCGCCTGGGATTAGTGCTTCAACTGATCCGCTGCATCCCATTCATCAAGATGTTGCGCTTTGCGTTCGGCCTCGTTGCGGGTTCGATATTTATTCATCTGCGGAATTCCCTCCTATCCTTCTATTCCAAGCCTTCGTAACTGAACCAATCAAAGTCGGCGTGGTTGGAACTGTCTGCTCCGTTCGAGCTGGCATATAGTCCGATATAAGCACCCGTAAATCCGCCTGCCGTATCCGTGCTCAGCACTCGGCCGTCGGCATTTCGATGCAGCGGCGTCCATGTGTGCTGTTCATTTTCCCGGTAAAAGAAACTGTAGTCCTGCCCGTAAGCTTCGACTTTGAACTGGGTATGCGCGTTGTTCCACGGGATGCTGGCTAACACGGTTTCTTCGCCGTACAAACGTACCGTCAGCGTTAGAGTCCCTGTTTCGCCTGCGAAACCTTTTTCCCCGGAAGCCATTTCGAATCGGAAATGGTTATCCGCGTTTTGGAACAACACCAACCCGGCCGTTTCGTCGACCGTAGCGGGTTCGAACGTCATGTCCGCGGCTGTACGGAACGAAAGGTGCTGCTGTCTGCGTGCGACCAGTGCCGGATTGGCAAGGTCGCTCAGCTTCTCCGGCTTCAAGCGCAGGCGCAAATGTCCCGGGGCACCCTTCAAGCTCCAAAAGTCGCCTTGCGGCGTGCGCAGGAAGTTCCACGCCAACGACAACTCGTCTTCATCGAAATCATCGCGAACAGAAAGCAGCGGCCAAAGCGTTTCCGGCAGATCCGGCGCAGTCGATTCGAATTCCAAGATGCCTTTTCCCGGATTGACGATCGGCCATTCGTTTTCCCACTTTACGGGCGTCAGGAAAGTCTCGCGTCCGAGATTCCGGTAATAACCGCCGCTTGTCCGCGAGGCTAGGCAGAACATCCACCAATCGCCGTGCTGCGTCTCGACCAATTCGCCGTGGCCTACGTTCACGATCGGGAACTCCCGGCCCAGATGGCGGTGAGTCAGGATCGGGTTGGCTTTGTTGCCTTCGTAAGGGCCCGTGATCTGTTTGCTGCGCGCAATCGTGATCGCATGGGTATGTCCCGTGCCGCCTTCGGCAATCAAGACGTAATACCAATCTCCGATTTTATAAATATGCGGGCCTTCTTGGGCATGGCCGACCTTTAGCGCTCCCTGCCAGATGCTGAGCTTGTCGCCGATCAGCTTGCCCGACTTCAAATCAATCTCTTGCAGCCAGATATCCATATGCTTGGCATATTCCTGACCTTCCGGCGGAACGCGGTTCCCCGTGTAATAGACTCGACCATCATCATCGAAAAAGAGCGAAGGATCGATACCCGGCGCATCCTCCAGCCAGACCGGGTCCGACCATTCTCCTGCCGGGTCGGTAGCGGTCACGTAGAAGTTATGACAGTCCTTGTCATTGTCAACGAAGGTCGTTATCATATAGAACACGCCTTCGTGGTAACGAATTGTCGGTGCCCAGATGCCTCGGGACGGCGTGGTCCGATCCAGATTTAACTGGGAAGGGCGATCCAACACATGACCGAGCTGGCGCCAATGAATCAGGTCTTTGCTGTGGAAGATCGGTACGCCGGGGAAAAATTCGAAGCTCGAAGTAACCAGATAATAATCTTCGCCGACGCGGATCGCCGATGGATCGGGATAAAAGCCGGGCAGAATGGGATTACGGAACGTTTTCAACGGGATTCCTCCTTCAAAGTGAAAATACAACCGTTTACATATGTAAGCCTTATCAATTATAGTTCGTATACATTTAATTTTCTTGCTATTGACATGTCTATTTTGATCATTTTTATACTTTCATGCTTTTTAACTTAGGAGTGATGATAATGAAAAAGAGAATGAAGCTGCATACGCCTTTTTTTCTGAGTTTGACGCTGATCGCGGTATGCAGCATTCTGGTGCTCTCCGTTGCGATCTTTTTCTGGTACCGGAGCTTAACGATTCAGAACGTCAATAAGGCCAACGAAAGCGTGTTATTGAATACCGCCAACGTGTATCAAAATTATAAAGACGTCGCCCAAAACTATACGATGGATTTCTATGCGAATCCGAATATCCATGCGCTCATGATGAGCGGCGATACCGACTGGAGCGACCAACTTTACAGCGCTTTGAGCCAGATCAAAGGCGCTCTAATCGTCAATCCTTATCTGGAAAATGCCTATATCTTCGGAACCGAAGAACCTGTGGCGATGTTCGAAAATCTGCCGCTTAGCCTGGATTCCAAAGAAGCATTATTTCGCAAAATTCAGGAGAGCCGAATCGTCGAGTCACCTTTTTTGTGGACCGCACAGCGAAACGACGGGAGCGACGTGCAGTTGATTACCGTTTTCTACAATGACCGGGCTTTTGCCAACAGCGCCTATTACGGCGGCGTTGCGATCACGATCAATCCGGCGGAGCTGCAAAAAAATCTGTTCGTGCAGCAAGGCGAAGATTCTACGCATTACCGAATTCTTGACGAGCACGGAAATCTGTTGATGCATAGCCCCGGAATTTCGGAAATCGACTCCGAAATGGCGCAGCGTATTATCCAAACGGACGCTTCGGCTGAACATTCTTTCGTTTTCAAAGGCCATGATGAAGCGAAGCTTATTACCTATGTGCACTCGGAAAAAGACGGCTTATGGTTCGTTTCCGAAACCTCTTATACCAACAGCGTGCGCGATATTTCCAATGCCCGGAACCTGATGATGCTTTTGTGCCTGGCTCTCACTTTTGTCGCGATCGCGATTGCTTTCTGGATCTCGCGCCGTATGTATCAACCGATCGATCGGATCTTCGGCAGCATCGTTCATCTGTCAGGCAGCACAGATTCCCCGCAGAGCCGGGATTATCGGATCGTCAATCGCGAACTGGAAACAATCGGCGAACGGATGGCTCAACTGCGCAAAGAAAACGACGACAGCGCCGTGCTGCATTGGCTGCTTGCTCCCCGCGATGCCGACGGGAGCGGTACGCCGCAGCGTTTGGCCGAGTTGGAAGGTTCTTATTGCGTATGCGTATTGTCCGCGGAAAAAAGCTGCGACGAGATGTTGACGCTGATTAAGCTAACGTTCGAAGAATGGGCCAATCTCCGAATCTTCCGCCCGCACCGCCATACCGCCGTGCTGATTGTCAGCGAATTAACGCCGGGGTGTTTGGATGATCCCGAAGCTTTTCAAAAGCGCTGGAACCAAGTCGAACATTGCGCAGACGCAGCGGGGATTCGTTATACGCTGGGCGTCAGCGGGTTGACCGGTGTCGCGGAACAGCTGAAAGACCGCTACGACGAAGCTTGCGACTGTCGACGACATGTAAAATTTCGCAAGCAGCAATCTATGATGTTCGCCGAAGATCTGCTTCCGCTTCATGCAGGGCCGATTCCGGAAAATCATATGGAACCGATTCGGACGGCCGTGCGCAAGCGGGACGAAGCATCGATCAATCAGGCAGTCGGGCAGCTTTTGTCCGTGACCTGCGAGTATCGGGCGGAAGCCTCGACGGCTTTTCTCGCCAGCCTGGCTTCGGAGCTGAGTCGTATCGGCGTGAAAAAGGCGGAGCATTGGGATCTCAATCTGCTCGACCTCTATCCGTTGATCGATCGGATCGAGAACCACGACGAACTGCGGGAATGGCTGGAACATCACTGCCGCGTTGCGAGCGAGAGGCTGGATCGAATCGACGGCCTGCAAACGCGCAGCCTCGCCGTAGAAGCGGTACGCTATATCGCCGAGCATTACAACGATCCCGAATTGTCCCTCAACGCGCTGGCGGAAAAGCTGTCGATCAGTTCGGCGTATCTCAGCCGTTTGATCGCGGACGGAACCGGAAGCAATTTCCCCGAATTAGTGAACCTGCACCGCCTGGAACAGGCCCAGCGGCTGTTAATTGGAGAACTTGAACTGGATATTCGCGAGATTGCCAAGCAGGTCGGTTATAACAGCAGCACCTATTTTACGACCCAGTTCAAAAAGCGCTACGGCGTCACTCCTTCCAAATGGAGAATCCACCATGTGCTGGAGCATAAAGAACCGTAATGCTTGCTTAAGGCAGCTTAAGTTCAAAAAAATGATGCTTTTTTCGTTTTGTTAAGCCCGTTTTTTCGCGATTTGTTAAGCTTTATCTCTTTATTTTGATAGCGCTTACATATTTCTCGGGCTTATGCTGATGACGTTACGAATCCAACACGTCAAAACGAAAAAAGGAGTGAAACGTCGATGGTGCAACAAGCTACGCCGCGTGACACGAACGATCGTCTCGCCAAGCGTCAGGCTGTAAGCTTCGGTCGGCTGCGAAAGTCGATCGGAAGAGATGCTCCCTTATACTTGCTGGCGCTGCCGGGAATCGCGGTTCTGATCCTGTTCGCCTACCTGCCGATGAGCGGACTGATCCTCGTATTCAAGAACTACAACTTCAATGACGGCATCTTCGGCAGCCCCTGGGCAGGATTCGCCAACTTCGAGTTCTTTTTCTCCAGTATGGAAGATGCGATTCGAGCAACGCGAAACACGGTCATGCTGAACGTGCTGTACATGTTGACCGGTACCTTTTTCTCCGTCGCGATCGCGATCGTATTGAATGAAATGCGCAGCAAATGGTTCGTCAAAATCACGCAAAGCGTCATGTTCTTCCCCTACTTTATTTCGTGGATCATCATCGGCGCGATTCTGTTCTCCCTGCTGGACTACGATAAAGGCATCTTGAACCAATCGCTTGCCGCATTAGGATTAAGCCAGGTCGATTGGTATTCGAGTCCATGGCTGTTCATGGTCATTCTGGTGCTAGCGAACATCTGGAAAAGTGCCGGCTACGGCGCCATCATCTACTATGCAGTGCTTCAGGGTATCGACACCTCCTACTATGAAGCGGCCCGGATCGACGGCGCTTCGCGGTGGCAGATTATCATGCGGATCACGCTGCCGATGCTGATTCCGTCTATTATCCTGATGAGCCTGCTCAGCATCGGCGGCATGCTCAAAGGCGATCTCAGCATGATCATGGGCGTTACCTTCCTGAATCCTTTGCTGCTGCCGACCACCGATATCATCGACGTGTACGTCTACCGTACCGCGATCCGTTCCGGCGAATTCGGCTTCGCGTCGGCGATTACGTTGTACCAATCCGTATTCGGCTTCATTCTGGTGCTGGTCGCCAACAAAATGGCAGGTTGGTACGACAAAGACAGCAAACTCTTCTAGGAGGTGAAAAGCATGCCCAAGGCTGAAAACAAAGGCTTATTGATCTTTTTCTATGTCTGCATCGCCGTATTTTCCGTGATTTGCTTCGCTCCGTTCGTTCTGGCCGTCTCCGGCTCGTTATCGACCGAGTCCCGGATCGCGGCGGAAGGTTACTCGTTCTGGCCGCGCGGCTTTTCGCTGGAGACGTATCAGTTTTTGTTCGGCTCCAAACTGGAACAGATCGTGCGCGCCTACGCCGTTTCGTTGACCGTGACCGTGCTGGGCACCGTGTCGGCGGTTCTGGTCACGACGGCGTACGCCTATGTGGTTTCCGTCAAAAGTTTCCGCTTCCGCAACGTCTTTGCCTTTTTCGCCTACTTCACCATGTTGTTCAGCGGCGGCACGCTCCCTTGGTATCTGCTCAGCACGAAATACTATCATCTCGACGACAAGCTGATCGGTCTGATCGTTCCTTACCTGCTTAGCGTGTTCCTGATGTTCCTGATGACCAACTATTTCCGCAGCATTCCGCACGAGATCGTGGAATCGGCGCAGATTGACGGTGCCGGACATCTGCGCATTTTTATCCGGATTATGCTCCCGCTCGGGCGGGTCGGCGTGGTCACCATTTCCCTGTTCTACGCGCTGCAATATTGGAACGACTTCTACCTGCCGCTGATGCTGGTCACCGACGAACGGCTGTACACGATCCAATATCTGATGTACACCATGATGGCTAACATCCAGTTCCTCGCTTCCGGCAACGCCGCGCAGGTCGGCGGAGCGATCATCGCCCCGCCGCTCGAGACGGCCAAGATGGCCATGACCTGTCTGACCGTGCTGCCGATCGCGATTTTGTATCCGTTTCTTCAAGGCTTTTTCGTCAAAGGGATCGTGGTCGGCTCGGTCAAAGGTTGATCTAGGGGCATCGCGATTGAATCTTCAACTACATTAGGGAGGTTGGTTGATTTATGTTCAGAAAAAAAGGCTGGCTCGGCTTGCTGATGACTGCGGTTCTGCTGCTTGGCGCGTGTTCGCAAGGCGGAGGTGAAGCGACGACCGGAACGGGCGGCAACGACGCAAATCCGACGGACGCGTCCGGTAACGAAGCAAGCGGCGAGTTGGCTCCGGCCAAGCTCAAGATCGTGCTGTACGGAGACGAGTCCAACCGGATGAAGGAATTGGCGAAGACGGAGTTTTACGACCGCATCAAGCAGGAAATCAACGCCGAAGTCGAGTTCCAGTTCCTGCCGTGGACCGAATACGCGGGCGGCAAGACGGATCTGATGCTCTCCACGGGCGAAGATTTCGCGACCTATACCGACGCCAACTACATGGTCAAATCGGTTGCCAAAGGTCTGTACGCGGATCTCACCCCCTATACGGAAGCTTCCGCCGATCTGAGCAAAACGGTAGACGAAGCTTCGTTCAAAGCCTTCCAATTGGGCGGCAAACAGTATGCGATTCCGGTAGGCAACAAACCCAATTCCGCCGAGTTTTACAGCGTGCTCGTCCGTCAGGACCTGCTGGAAGAAGTCGGCATGAGCGAAGTGACTTCGCTTGCGCAGCTGGAGGAATATTACGATAAAGCCCATGCCGCCCATCCCGAGCTGATCGGTTACGCCGGAGTCGATGCGCGCCGAATGCTGCTATACGACTACACGGACAAAAATCTGTATTGGCAAAACGACTTTGTCGCATTGGACGAATCGGCGCAGGATGATCAGATCCTCAATTGGTTCGAGTCCGAAGAATTCAAGAAATATGCGGATCTGATGCGCGGTTGGTACGAAAAAGGCATCATCCCGAAATACGCCGCCACCAACGTCCCGCAGCTGCAATCCGACTGGAATTCCGGCAAAGCGATGTTCTGGGCCGGTACGGCGGCGCGTCCGTTCGAAGGCGCGGCGACGATCTCCCAAGCCGTGCCGGACGCCAAGCTGGTCAATTACTTCCTCGGCGAAGGTCGTTCGAAGATCAGCCGCGGCACGTATAGCACCGCCTTCTTCGTTTCCTCGGCCGCGAAAGATCCGGAACGTTACGTGATGTTTTTCAACCTGCTGCAAAAAGATCAGGAACTTTACGACCTGTTCGCTTACGGGATCGAAGGAACGGATTATACGCTGGACGAGAACGATCGGATCACCCGTCTGACAACCGATTCGTTGATCCCCGACTGGTTGCTGATGAATAAGAACTTTATCCGTTTCGATAACAGCGTGCCGGACGATTTTATCGCCGAATACAAAGCTTGGGACGACGACGCGATCATTTCGAAAGGCGCGGGCTTCAACTTCGACAACACGCCGGTTAAAAACGAAGAAACCAAGCTGAACGGCGTATTGACCGAATACCTGGCTCCGATCGGCAGCGGCTTCGTCGACTATGAGACGGGCTATCCGAAAGCGCTGGAACGGCTCAAATCGGCAGGCATCGACAAGTATATCGCGGAATATCAGAAGCAATTCTCGGCGTGGTACGCGGAGCAGAATCAATAAAGGACGGAAAGAACGCAAAGACCCTTTTCGAGGGAAAAGGAAATATGAGGGGTATTGAATCATGATCCATAACGATGTCGAGCTTTACAATGTGCAGGGCTTGATCGAAGACGGCAAAGGCGGCTTTCGCTTGAGCCGCCTGCCTGTCGAGGTTCGAGCGAAGGTGAATGAACGGGCGCAATTTGCTTGCTTATCGGGGAGCGGCGTGGAAATCCGGTTTCGATTGCTGGGAGAACAGGCAACTTTGATCCTTGCACGCGATTCTGTGCCGGATGATGTATCGCCTTACGGCATAGCCGAGGTGTATATCGGTTCTTTTCAAGGATCGTATCACGCGTCGCCGCAGGCGGTGACCACGAATAAGACGCGCATCACGATTACCCGCCAAGATCTCGAACGCGTTCAAAGCAATTGGAATACGGAAAAACAGCCTTTTGACTCTGAGTTGGTTCGGGTATTGCTTCCTTATGATTGGGCTAACCGGCTTTACGATATCGAAGGCGACGTTGCCCCTCCGCTGCCTGACCAAGTTCCGTCCGAACGTTACCTTGCCTACGGTTCGTCGATCACGCACGGCGGCAGCGCTTCTCTCCATTCGGCTGCTTATGCAAGCAGGTTGGCCGAAAAGCTTCAGATGGATCTGATCAATCTGGGCATGGCGGGAAGCGCTCAAATGGATCTTGCGTTAGCCGAATATATCGCCCGTCGCCAAGATTGGAATATCGCAACGCTTGAGATGGGCGTCAACTTGACCGACTGGCCGATCGAACGTTTCCGCGAAACGGCGGAAGCTTTCGTGCGAACTATCGCGGAAGCGCATCCCGAGCGTTGGATCTTTTGCACGGACATCATCCGCAATCGCCATGATGATGCCGGAAGCGGCGTCAATGATGCGTTTCGGGAAGCCGTAACGGACATCGTGAGCAATCTGGCGTCTCCGCGAGTGATTTACGTAAACGGACTGAAACTGCTGAGCACGATCACCGGCTTGAGTTCGGACGGGCTGCATCCTTCCGATCGAGGTTTCTCCGAAATCGCCGATTGTTGGCATGAACGAATCGTGCAGACGATTCTATGATCAGGCGTATTAACCAATCGAAAAACGCGCTTTCCGACTTGGGAAGGCGCGTTTTGTTTTCGTTTTTGAACGAAGAGCTGCTTACTGCCTTCGTATTCGCTGGATATCCCATGCCGCAGCCAATATCTTCACGCCTTCCTCGATCGCCGCTTCATTCGCTCCCGCGTATCCAAGCAGCACCTGCGCTTGGTCCGAAGCAGTTGGAGGATCGATATAACAATCGGCTACCGGGTAGACTCTGACTCCCCATTTTTCCGCAGCACCAATCAACTCCTGTTCGGTCATTCCGTTATTCGGTTCCAGCAACAGGTGTAGGCCGGAGGCCGCGCCGATGATCCGCACCTTTTGATTCATGTAAGTTCGAATAGACGCCAGCAACGCCAAGTATCTTTTTTTGTACAAATTCCGCATTCGATTGAGATGTCTGGCCCACTCCCCGCTCTGCATGAACAACGCCAACGTATATTGATCCAATCTCGAAGTCGTTTGTTTATAATGCTGCCCCTTTGCCTGATAAGCGTTCATTAACTTGTCGGGAAGCACCAGATAGCCGATGCGTACCGAAGGCATAAGCGATTTTGAAAATGTGCCGACATAAACCGTATTGCCGTGGTTGTCCAAACTATGCAAAGAAGGAATCGGCCGTCCCTCGTAGCGAAATTCGCTGTCGTAATCGTCCTCGATGATCGTTCCGCCCGCAGACCGCGCCCATTCGATCAATTCCAGTCGCCGGGATACGGACATTACCGTGCCGGTCGGGAATTGATGGGACGGCGTGACGTAGACGGCTTGCACCCCGCCCTGCCTAAGTTCATGTACGCGTATGCCCGATTCGTCCAAGTTTGCGGCAAACGGAGATCGACCGCAATCCTCGAAAATCTTGCGCATTCGCACATATCCCGGCTCTTCCATTCCGTATCTCGCTTCGCGCCCGATCAACCGGCATAACAAGTCCATCAACCACTGCGTGCCTGCGCCGATCACGATTTGTTCAGGCAAGCAGCTTACCCCGCGAGACTGGTACAGATACTCGGCGATTTGTTGTCTCAATTCGATCTCTCCTTGCTGATCGCCGTGTTGGAAAAGACGCGCATGCTCGGGAGATAGGCTTTTCATCAGAAACTGGCGCCATAAGCGATACGGAAAATGCCGCGTATCGACGTCGCCGTATCTAAAGTCGCATAAAGGCTCGTTGGCGGCTTTCGCGGATTCAGCCACGTCTCCGACATCCAAAGCCGAGCCGTCGGAATCCCATCGGTTTTTATCCTGGTTCAAATGGGCGATTTCGAACTTTTCGATATTGGATTTTCCGCTTCTCGGTTCTTCTTCGCTCTCGGGCAGCTCGGATACGAACAAGCCTCGCCGCGGTTCGCTGTGCAGGTAACCTTCCGCAAGCAGCTGCTGATAAGCGGCATCCACCGTATTCCGACTGACATTCAGATGATCGGCCAGCCGGCGCTGAGACGGTAATTTGCTGCCCGAAGAAATTCTGCCTGCGCGGATTTCCGTTCTTATATGCGCGTACAACTGCTCGTAGATCGGTTGTTTTCGCTTCAAATCCCATATTCCGTTCGGATGCTCTGCCAACAGCGGTGTAAGCTCCAACATCTGCAACTGGCCCCTTCCGTTTCATTGAAACTGGTTCTATTGAACAAGCCAGCTTATCTATATACTATACGAAATGAAAACAGAAATGGGAGTGTTGGGTTATGTTCAAGGGGTTATCTGCTTTTCCGCTTACGCCGTTTAAGGAGGAGCATGTAGACGAGCATGCTTTTCTAGCTTTGCTTGGCCGTTTGGTTGAAGCTAACGTGGATTCGATCGGCGTACTTGGTTCTACCGGCAGTTACATGTACCTCAGCCGGGAAGAACGTCGGCGGGTGATCGAATTATCGGTTCGCGAAGCTGGAACTATTCCGATCATGGCGAGTATTAGCGAGCTTCGTCTGCGCGACGTGCTGGCGTTGGCGGAAGATGCGCAACAAGCCGGGGCAAGTGCCGTACTGCTTGCTCCCGTGTCGTACCAACCGCTTGGGGAAGAAGAAGCCTACTCGCTATATGAAGAGGTTTCCCGCCATGCGTCCGTTCCGATCTGCGTCTACGACAATCCCCGCACCACAAGGTTTACGTTCAGCGACGAGCTGCATGGACGAATCGCGGCTTTGCCTCATGTGCAGTCGATCAAGATTCCCGGCGTTGCGGCCGACGGCATCGAGGCCAAAGAGCACATCGACCGTCTGCGTTCGGTCGTGCCTGCGAAGTTCGCGCTCGGCATCAGCGGCGACGATTGCGCGGCAACGGGGCTGACTGCGGGCTGCGACGTCTGGTATTCGGTATTGGGCGGTCTGTTCCCGCGAATTTGCCTTGAGCTGACCCGTCATGCCCAAGCAAGGCGAGCGGACGAAGCTCTTCGCGTCTCCGCGCAGTTGGCTCCGGTCTGGTCGCTCTTCAAACGTTACGGCAGCGTGCGCACCGCTGCGGCAATCGCTATCCGTCAAGGCTGGATGAGCGCGCCGGGCCTGCCTCTTCCGCTTGCTCCCGTTCCGGCTTCCGAGATCGGGCGGATTGTCGACTGCCTGGATGCTTTATCCTAATCTATATGAAGGAAAACAGCGCCTATAGCGCGAATGAAGCATGGAGAGATTGATTGAGGAGGTTTAAGTCAAGTCGTGTGGTTTATGTTTGCAGTTGCCGCTTCCGCTTGCTTCGGTATTCGCGGAATTTTGTATCAATGGACTTCTCAGCGGCCGGTAGACCGGAATCTGCTGTTCGTCGGCGTGTATTTGTCGGGAATTATCGTCTCGCTGCTGTTGAATATCCAGGCCGGACAACCTTGGAATGACGGTATCGAGCTTGGAATCCTGATGGGCCTGTTTTCGTTTGCAGCCAATGCTTCGTTATACCGGGGCTATGAGGTAGGCCGTGCTTCGGTTGTGGCATTTTTCTCGGCGCTGTCGCCGCTCGTTGTCGTCTTGGCCGCTTACCTGATGTGGAGCGAAGCGCCGGGCGCGGTGCAGGGAATCGGGTTTGCTATCGTTGTACTGGCGCTTGTCATCGTCCGTTACGGGCAAGATCTTCGCAGCGGTCAGCTTCGCGGTTGGAGTTGGGGAACGCTCGCCATGCTGCTATACAGCTTCACCGACCTGAGTTCCAAGCAATCCGTGCTGATCGGCGCATCGATGCTGCCGGTATTGACGATGATGTTTATGACAGGAACCGTATTGTTTCTTGGGATGCACGTCACGGACCGGGTTCGGAAAAGTAGCGGGAAAAAGAGCCTAACAGATGGTGCGGAGCAAGACCATCATGAAGCATCGCCGAGCATCGCCTCTTCCGCCGCAACGTCTTCCGAACAAGGTGCAGCTCGTACCGTTTGGCCCGCCCGCCGCACGTTGCTCTGGGGCATGACGGTCGGCTTGACCAATATCGCGGGCATGGTTCTGATGCTGAACGCGCTGCAAGAAGGCGTCACGGGCATTGTCTCCGCGATTACCGCGATGAGCGTGATCGTTGTCATTTTGTACGCGCGATTCTATTTGAAAGAAGCGATGAGCCGCCGCGAAGCATTGGGTATCCTGCTTGCTTTTGCGGGGATTATCGTGTTGAGATTGGCTTCTTGAACAAGAAAAAGCACCCGTTTTCATGGGTGCTTTTTCTTTTCAAATGCGGGTGTTGGATAGGTGTAAATCGATTACCAAAAGGATAGCGATGCTGAGCAGGATCAAGCATCCGGCTGCGAGATCGGGTTTCGTTAGGCGGAGCGGACGGAAGATCGTTCTTCCCCGCCCGTCGCCGTAGGCCCGCGCTTCGATCGCAAAAGTCAGGTTGTCTGCGCGGCGAGCGGTGCTGACCAGCAAAGGAACCAGAATCGGGATAAATTCCGTCAGGCGAGAGAACGGATTGCGGTTCGACGGCTCGAATCCTCTGGCCCGGCGCGCAAGCCGGATGCGTTGGATTTCTTCAAGGATCGTCGGGATGAACCGAATCGCGATCACGATCATTAACGAGAATTGTTCAACGGGAACGCGCAGCTTGGACAAAGGCTTCAGCAGCGTTTCCAGCCCCTGCGCCAGCACGAGGGGGCGGGTCGTGCCGGTTAACGCGGACGCTGCAAGAATCATCAGCAGGATGCGCCAAACGATTCGGACTCCTTCCAGGATGCCCTCGACGGTGATATGCAGAAACCCGTACGAAACGAGGAGCGTTTGTCCTTTTCCCAATGTCGTGTGGTACAGCAGCGTGAGGATCAGAACCGGAAGCAGCGGAAGCAGGCCGCGGAAGTAGAAACCCAGCGGAATTTTCGAAAGGAGCAGAATGATTAAAACAACTACCGTCGCCGCCGCGTAGCCGCTTCGGCTGTCCATCATCATAATCACAATCATCAGCAGCAATAAGCCGATGATCTTGATGCGCGGATCGAGACGATGCACCGCAGAGTCCCGTTCGATAAACTGGCCGACGAGCATTCGATCAGAAGCATTCATCGGCCGTTCCTCCTGTTTTCTTTTCGGGCATTCCAGGCTTCTTTTACCTGATCCAAGACATCCGCTTCGCCGCAGCTTGAAGGACTTACCGTTCGACCTGACAAATGCTCGGTCAAGCGCAGCAGTTCAATCGCCTCCGGCAGCGGCATTCCGGACTGGATCAGCAGATCGTTTCGCTGCAAAAACAAATCGTCTGCCGTCTCGTGCGCCAACAAATGTCCTTCATGCAGCAGCGCGACGCGATCCGAATACTCCGCAACATCCTCTATCCGATGCGAAATAAACAACACCGTACGCCGCTCTCCGTGCAAGCCGCCTCGCTGCCAAGCTCGAAGAACACGCAGCAGTTCGCGTCGGCTGACCGGATCGAGCGCGGCTGTCGGTTCGTCCAGGATCAGCAGCCCGGGATTAGCAATAAGCACGGAAGCAATTGCCAGCCGTCTTTTCTGTCCGCCGCTGAGCAACAAAGGCGATTGATGCAGAATTTCTTCGCGCAGCCCGAATACCGGCAAGATCGCGCGAATCGCCATCGCGATTTCTTTTGAAGAATCCCCTCGCATCCGCAGCGCAAAGCTTAATTCCTTCTCGACAGTAGTCTCGAAGATTTGATGCTCCGGGTATTGAAAAACAAATCCGATCTCCGGCACAACGCGAACTCGTCCTTTGCGGTCCCGGGCTATGGGTTCTCCTGCCAGCCTATATTCGCCCGTGAACTCGGGGATCAGGCCTTTGATCAGGCGGACCAACGTAGACTTTCCTGCCCCGGTCTTTCCGATCAACGAGGTCCAGCTTCCGGGTTCCAGTCTCAGATCGATATGCCGTAACACGGGAGTCCCGCCCAGTTCCACGCAAATATCCCGAAGTTCCCAACCGCTTTGCCGTGCAATAACGGTCTTTTTCATTCGATTGACCATTGCGATGCAGCACGTCCTTTCCAATCGGCGGTTGCTTCTCCGCTCCACCCGAGCTGCTGACCGATTCGAACAGCAAACGGCCGCTCCAACCCATACGGTTCAAGCGGTACTTCCCGGAAAAAACGATCCGTCGGACCGTCAAACGCCAACTTGCCCTGATCCAGCAGCAAAACACGGCGCGAAGCCAATACTTCGTCCATATGATGCGTGATTTGTATAATGGTGATTCCTTGTGCATGCAAATCCCGCATAAGCTTGATCAGTTCGTTGCGGCCTTCGGGATCGAGCATGGAGGTCGCTTCGTCGAAGACGATGAATTGAGGTTGCATCGCGATAACCGCGGCAACGGCAGCCCTTTGCTTCTGTCCGCCTGATAACTCGTGCGGAGCGGCATCGGCATATCGTTCCAGCCCCGTCGCCCGCAAAGCGTCCTGAACCCGTCCTCCGATCTGTTCAGGAGGCACACGGATGTTTTCCAGACCGAATACGATCTCGTCCGTGACATTCGTCGTAATAAATTGGTCTTCCGGATTCTGGAATACCAGACCGATTGTTTGGCGAACATCACGAGCTTGATCGGGATCGGACGTCGCTTGCTCACCGAGTGCAACAGAACCTTGCTTGGCAAGCAGCAATCCGTTCATCAGCTTGGCTAGGGTGGATTTTCCGCTTCCGTTACCGCCTACGATCGAGATAAACTCCCCTTTTTGAATCGTGAAACTCACTTCCTTCACGACTTCTTGCCCTCTGCGATAATAATAACCGACTTGATCGAAGACCAGCATATCAGGCGCCGAGCACTTTCTCTTCGACCGGACTGACCGCGCGAGCCTGCACGACGACGATTGCGGCGATTACGGCCTTAACGATATCCCCCGGCACAAAAGCAAGCGAGGCGACTAACCCTGCCCAGATCGGCGTGTTTGTAATCAAAGCCATAACAACAGCCCCGATCACTCCCCCCATAATGACGCTAAATGCAATATTGATCGCGATAAGCTTCCACGTTTTCAGCTTCGGCCATACTTGCTCGGTCGCCCAGCCGATGCAGAACGCGACCAGCGGCCAACTGAAGATGTAGCCGGCAGTCGGCCCGACGAGCGGAGCCAATCCGCCTGCTCCCCCGGCAAGGATCGGCAATCCGAGCGCAACCAGCACGATAAACAGAATCAAGCTGATCAAGCCCGTTTTTTTGCCCAGAAAACCGCCGGCCAGCATAACGCCCAGTGTCTGAAGCGTGATGGGCACCGGAATGAATCCAAGCGGAATCGGAGGAATCATCCCCAACACGGCGATCAGTGCAGCGAATAGAGCGGCATATACCATTTCTTTTGTTTTCATGACAGGGTTAACCTCCAGTATTGTTCTTCTTACTATGTAGGCAAGCCGGTTCAAATCTGCTTGCTTCGTGCCTTTGCATTATAGCTTGATTAATTATCATTGTAAACCCATATAAAAATTATTGGTTAACAATAGAGACGCAGCCTATAAAAAATAGCCCCTTTCCGTAGAAAGGAGCTCATACTTACTCAAACAAATCCGGATACAATTCTTTCGACAATTTTTCGATCCCTTTCAAGGAGTCGTATCCATAGCCGAACATATAGTTATAATTCATTGCGTAAACTTGTTGGTTTTGAATAGCTTGCATGCTTGAGAGCTTAGGATTCGCGTAGAGCGCTTCTTTGACTTTCTCGGTCTGGTCGCCGTCCGGAATGATAATGATATCCGGGTCGGTTTCGATCAGCATCTCGATGCTGCCGTCGCCATCGCGGTCTTTGAGCGGGTTGTCCAGTTTGATTTTATTCATGACGTCATTGAAGAATGTTTCGCCCTTCAGCGTCAGTAAAGCGACTTCGCTCGGATCAAACATGTGCAGATAAACGTACGTTTTGTTTTCCGTGATTGTGCTCAGCTTCGAGGTTACGGCTTCTTCGCGTTTTTTCAGGTCGTCGATAAAGGTCTGCGCATTATCCTGAACATCGAAGATTTTGCCCAGGTTTTCGATGTCGGCATAGACCGAATCATACGTTCCGCCCGCGATCGAGGATTCCAACACATACGTCTTAACGCCCATTTCGTTCAGCGAATCGACCGTGCCCGTGCCCCAATCCGCATTGTCGAATAATCCGCCGCGACCCAGCACGATGTCCGGATCAACGCCGAGCGTCACTTCTTTGCCGACATAACCTTGATCCAGAATGTTCAGCTTCGCGTATTCGTCGGCTACGTCCGGATCGCCTTCGCCCTGCCCTGCGCCGACGCCGACGATCTTATCGCCGAGTCCCAAGTGCAGCAGCAATTCGGCAGTCGGGCGAGTGTTGGCCATGATGCGCTCCGGGGCTTTGTCGAAGGTCTGGTCTTTGGCGGTCCATTCGGTTCCGCCTTCGGCTTTTGCTACGTTCGAGATCGTTAACGGATAAAGAGCCGTTTCGGTTGGCGCTACCGCTTCCGTCGATCCTGTAGCCGCTGTTGCTGTCGATTCTGCAGCCGCTTCCGGTTGAGTGCTTGACGCGCCTCCGCACGCCGTTAGGGCCAACATCAAAGCCAGCGTCGCTCCTGCCATTACATTCACATTCTTTTTCATCATCATTTCCCCCTATATGTATGTAAGCTAGATTTATAAACTGTAGGCAAACCCCAGGCTTCCGGTAATCGGATTGCGGTAAGTCGCGCAGCGCACCTCGTAGATGGCTTCGATATTTTCCGGCGTCAGCACGCCTTCCGGCGTTCCGTGCGCGTACACGACGCCGTTTTTCACGGCATAGAGGTAATCGCAATAATGCGCGGCCATCTCCAGATCGTGCAAAGCGGCCAATACGCCGATGCCCAGATTTTTGACGCAGGACAGAATCTCGATCTGATACCGGATATCCAAGTGGTTGGTCGGTTCGTCGAGAATCATGAATCCCGGCTGCTGCGCGATGGTGCGTGCCAACACGACCCGCTGTTTCTCGCCGCCGGATAGCGACAGATAGCTGCGTTCTTTGTACGCCGTCAGGTTGGTGACGCGCAAAGCGTCTTCGACGATCTCGCGGTCTTTCGGCCGATCCGCTTCCAGCATCTTCTTGTGCGGCGTGCGGCCGAGCATGACCATTTGTTCCACGGTGAGGTCAAAATGCATCTCGTTGAACTGCCCGACGACGCCCATTTTTTGCGATACTTTTTTCTCGGACGATTTTAAAATGTTCAGATCGTCCAGCATCACGCTGCCGCTAGTCGGTACCAAGCTTTTATAAATGCTTTTGAGCAATGTCGATTTGCCGCAGCCGTTAGGACCGATCAGGCCGACGAACTGCTTGTCTTTTACCCGGACGGATGCGCCGTGGACGATATCTTTGCGCCCGATCCGCACCTCCATGCCCGTAGCGGTCAATTCCATCGTTTACCCCCCGAAGTTATAGCCTTTTTTCACAATCATGTAAATAAAGAGCGGCGAACCGATCACCGACGTGATAATGCCAATCGGCAGCTCGACATTATGCACCAGCGTTCGCGACAGGATATCGGCCCAGATCAGGAACAGCGCGCCGAGCAGCAAAGTCGCCGGCATCAGCCGTTTATGATCCGCTCCGAACATGCCCCTCGTAATGTGCGGAATAATCAAGCCGACGAAGCCGATCATGCCCGCGTAAGCGACCATCGTGCCGGTGACAAGCGCCGTTGCGACCATGTACAGCTTGCGGTATACGCTCAAGTTGATCCCCAGCGTAATCGCCGACTCGTCTCCCAGCAGCATGGCATTCAGTATCCGATGCTGGAACAAGAAGATCAGACAGCCGAGCAGCACGACGATCGCCATGACCGGAACCTTTTGCCAACTCGACGAACCCAGGCTGCCCATCGACCAGAACGTAACGGTCTTGATGCCTTCCGCGTCGTTGGCGAAGTAGATGATCAAGCTGGAAAAAGAACCGCACATCGCCCCGACGACGACTCCCGAAAGCACCAGTTTGACCGACGTTGCTTTACCGCCTATGCTCGACAGGAATAATACGCCGAGCGACGTGATCATTGCACCGACAAAAGCTGCCGAAGCCACGCCGAATTGCGAGAAGATCGTGCCGCTGCCGAAGCCGACCAGAATAGCAAATGTTGCACCGAGCGAAGCACCTGAGGAAATGCCCAATATGTAGGGATCGGCAAGCGGATTTTGAACGACTGCCTGCATCACTGTGCCGCATAGCGACAATCCCAATCCGATCAGCAGCGCGAAGATCACTCTCGGCATCCGGACCTGCATGATGATGTTCAGATACGATCCGTTATCGATCTGCTCGATCGAACCGAGATGGCCTCCCGATAGCGCATGCAGCAGAATATTCATCGCTTGTCGAAAAGGGATCTGCACCTGCCCGATCGACACCGAATAGACGGCCGATATAAGAATCAGACCTACCATAGCCAGAATGAACGCACTATAAAAACCGGTCGCCCGGGCTTTATGCGTCCGCGTTTTTTGCAATGTTGCCTCCTGCATGTTTCCAAATTCACCTCCGTGTATGGAATTAAAAACGGATATTCGATAATGATTATCATTTTCATAAAAGCCATCGTACCTCTATTTTGCACAAAAAACAATCTTTATAAAGAAAAAATGTACATTTAATATTGTAAACAGATAAACAAATGTAAAAAGAGAAGAGTATCAAAGCTACTCTTCTCTTTCGATCTCCTTGCGCCAGGGCGTGTCTTCAAACCTCGACGGAAGCAGATTTTGAAGACACGCCTTAGCGACTGCTAGCCATTCATTCTCAAATGCTCGGCTGTAGCCGTCGTACCGCTTTGCTTCATTTCTTCCGGCGTTCCTTCAAACACGATCTGTCCGCCTTTAATCCCGCCTTCAGGGCCCAGATCGACGATTCGGTCCGCGGCTTCAATCACTTGCAGATTATGCTCGACGATAATGACCGTATGTCCGGCTTCCACCATTCGATGCAGCAACGTCAAAAAGTGCTCGGTATCCAGCGGATGCAAGCCTGACGTCGGTTCATCCATGAGATACAGAATTTTTTTCCCTTTCGTCCCCAGCAGTTCGGTCGCCAGCTTCAATCGTTGACCTTCGCCGCCGGATAGCGTCGTCAGCGTTTGTCCCAGTTCCAAATAGCCCAATCCTACATCCTTAAGCAGATCCAGCGTCCTCATGATGCCGGCACGTCCTTCAAACAACTCGGCCGCTTCTTCGATGGAAGTATGCAGCACGTCGTGAATAGAATGTCCCCGATACTGTATCGCGAGCACTTGATCCTGGAATTGCTGCCCTCCGCAAACCGGACAAGTCACCTCGATATTTTGGAAAAAGAGCATATTGCTTGTCACGGTTCCGACTCCTTCGCAGTTCTCGCAGCGCCCTCCCGCCGTATTGAACGAGAAACTTTTTGCGGATAATCCGGCTTCTTTAGCTTGATCCAAGGAACCAAACAGCTTGCGAATTTCCGCGTACACATCAGAGTAAGTCGCCACATTTGAACGCTTCATGCGGGAGATCTGCGTCTGTCTGATGCTCGCGATCCGGTCAAACTGCGCAAGCCCGGTGATACGCTTGGCCGCAGGATGCGCGCCGCCTTCAGCCAATAAGCCGAATATGAGCGAGGACTTGCCGGACCCCGATACCCCGGTAACTGCGGTTAAGATCCCTGTAGGGAAATTCACGCTAACCTCGTTCAAATTATGCAAAGAAGCTAACTCGATTCCGATTGAAGACCCGTCTCCGCTGCGGCGCTTCGGTTTCGTGATGCGCGCAGAATTCGCGACTGCGGCAGACTTGGCTTCAGCAATTGCGTTCAAATATTGTCCCGTTACCGATCCGCTTAGCCGCTTAAGCTCATCCAGTGTTCCAGTCGCAATGACTTCGCCGCCGTGCCGTCCCGCTCCGGGTCCCATATCGACTAAATAATCCGCCGCGTTCATCATATCGGGATCGTGCTCGATGACCAACACGGTGTTACCCAGATCGCGCAACCGTTCCAACATTGCGATCACGCCTTCCGTATCGCGAGGATGCAGACCGGCCGTCGGCTCATCGAAAATATACAAAATGCCCGTCAAATCCGAATCGAGTGCAGCCGCCATTCGGACACGCTGGCCTTCGCCGCCGGAGAGCGTCATCATCTGGCGATCGATCGACAAATAGCCGAGCCCCGTCCGCATCAGTCTGCCGAGCTTGGTATGCAGGTCATTCAAGTAAATTTGGGCAGGTTCCCGCTCCGCGACGCCGAGAGAATCGTTCAACTTCGATATCCATTCCTTTAATTCCTCAAGCGAAAACTTTCCAAGCTGCGGCAACCGGGTATCGCCTACGGTGACGTTTCGAGACTGTTCATTCAAACGTTCCCCTTCGCAATCCGGGCAGATCACCGAGTCGAAAAACGCCTCGGCTTCTTTCGATTCTCCGCCTTTTTCCGAAATGCGTCGCCAAAGCGTCGTGTAAACGCCTTCGAACTTTCCGCTACCGACGGTTTTGGGAGGAAGAATATTAGGGAACAGCTTCTTTGTTTCGCCAGAATCAGTTCCGTGCAGCAGAATAGCTTGACGTCCTTCTCCGTAATCGCGAATCGGGATGTTAGGCTCAACCGGTACGCCGTAGTGACGAAAAGCCTTATACAAAACATCCACCTGATAAGCTAAATATCCGCTTTGCCCCCAGTAGAGCACCCCGCCCTCTTCCGGACAAAGGGATTCATCGATGCAGCGCTCCGGCAGAATGCTCAGCACGCTTCCGAACCCCTCGCAGCGCATGCAGGCCCCTTCTTTTGTGTTATACGAAAAGTGCGTGCGGGTCAGCTTGTCCATTCGTTGTCCGCAGCGGTTGCAGTCCATGTACACATGAAACTGCCCCTCCGACTTTACCGTCTCTTCCCGACATTCGGCAGCAGATACCTTTTCCCCGCAATGCGGACAAATACGCTCGCCCAGTTTCTCGTAAATCATGCGCAGGTTGGTGTAAATGTCCGTCTTGGTCCCTACTGTCGAGCGGGGATTGCGATTGTTCTCATTCTGCACGATCTGCACGGCTGGCGAGAGATTACGAATAGATTCAACCTTCGGCTTGCGTATGCCTTCCATGCCGATCGTCTCCAGGTACTGCCGCCCGCATTCCTGGAAAAGCGTATCGACCAGCGTCGACTTGCCCGAGCCGGACAAACCGGTAAATACCGTCAGCTTTCCACGCGGAATGTCCAGGTTCACCTGCTTCAGATTGCCTTCCGTCGCGCCTCTGATTTGGATCATGTTCATTTTTTTGCCTCCTTTGCCGCGGTTCTTTTACGATCATACAACATTCATGCAACCTTTCGGCTCAGATCATGCGAACGCTTGCGCCGTATACGCGATTCTATGATAAAATTACCGTAGCGGTTTAAGGTTTGACTTGAAGGTTGATTCAGGATTTTTCGCATCGAGGGAGGAATGCCTGATGACTGCAGAATTTATGTCCGGGAAAAAGAAATCCGAGTGGACGCCTAAGCAAGCTTCGTTGCTGCTCCAGGTCAGTACGACCACGCTGCGCCGCTACGAGCAATTGGAACTGATCCCGATCGTCTCCCGACACGGCGTGAATCGCAGAGTGTACACCCAGGTGCATATGAACGCTTTTGCTGCTTTACGGATACTGGCTCCCGGGTACGGAATCTCGGTGTCGTATGAAGCCATGCGTCTTATTCGCTCCGGGAAAACAAACGATGCCTTCTGGCTGATTAACGAACAACAGTCTCTGATCCACGAGGAAAAGCAGCGGGTGATGCAGATGATGCAATTGATCGCGCAGGCCGACTTTTGCCGCTACAACGGACGACATGTGACGGAAAACATGACCATTCGCGATGTTGCGGAAATGGCAGGCGTCAACACCTCCGCTATCCGTTACTGGGAAAAGGAAGGGCTGATCTCCCCCGCCCGTAATGCGAGAAGCGGTTATCGAGTATTCGGCCCGCGTGAGCTGCGTCGAATCGTAGTCATTAGCAGCCTGCGCCGAACCGTTTATTTTATCGAAAATATGAGGCGTCTACTGGACGATCTGGACACCCACAATCTCGCAGCTGTAGAAAAGTCTTTCCGCATCGCGCTCGAAAAACTGGATCAGCAGTTGGCGCTACAATATAAAGGAATCACCGCGATGATGCGGTATGCGGATTCGCTTCGGGAGGAGAATCAGGATCGATCCCAACGAGACGTCAAGATTCAAAAAAGTCCCCTGCCGGGTAATCCGAATATATAAGCAACTTTAGGAGGGATTTCATTATGGCTAACGAAGGCAGACCGGAAGACACCGAAACCATGAGCAGACGCGAGCGCGAAGAAATCGGCCGCCGAGCGAATGAAGGATTCGAACGGGTGGAACGCACCGACTATGATCCGCGCAGCGACATCCCGACCGGACCCGCGATCAAGAAACTGTCCGAAGACGAGATCCGCCGCCGCGTCGGCGACGGCAATTTCGAATCCGCGAAAAACGATGGGCAGAGTGCTTCGATTAATAGCTAAAAATAATATCTAAAAGCAAATGAAAAAGCCTTCGCCCCAACGGGTCGAAGGCTTTAAATTTTGAAAAAATCCAACGTAACTAGAAGCCGGAAAACCCTACACCTCCCATTAACCGCCGATGTACGACATGTTGATCTTTTTGCGATTTCGCGCCGTCTGCTCGGTCCGTTCATCCGAATAACGGTCTGCGCGCGCTTCCCAGACCTCGACGATCGCGGACAGAATCTCCTCGTCGCTTGCGCCTCCGCGCAGAAGCGCACGAAGATCAAATCCTTTGTAAGCGAACAAACAGGTGTAGAAGATTCCATTGGAAGACAAGCGAGCGCGCGTGCAAGAGGAGCAGAACGATTCCGATACCGACGTAATAAAACCGACCTCCGACTGCGTGCCTTTGTACCGATAACGAGAAGCCACTTCGCCGAAGTAGTCCGGGTCGACGGGCTCCAACTCGTGGATTTCCGCCAGGCGCTCATAAATTTCTTTTTTCGTGACAACCCTTTTAAAGCTCCAGCCATTGTCGTTGCCGACGTCCATAAATTCGATAAAACGCAGCGTTACGCCTTTGTCTTTGAAATAAGCAGCCATCGGAAGAATCTCTGATTCATTTACGCCTTTTTGCACGACCATATTGACCTTGACTTCGAAACCCGTCTCAACTGCGTGATCGATTTGCTTTAAAATCAGCGCCGAGTCGACCCCTCGACCGTTTAAACGTCCGAACAGTTCGGAATCGAGTGCATCCAGGCTGACATTCAATCGTCTTAGTCCGGCGTCATGAAGGGCTTGGGCATGAGCGCCAAGCATTACGCCGTTGGTAGTCAGGCCCACGTCCTCCACGCCGTCGACCTGCATGATGCGCGAAACTAAAGTCGGCATGTCTTTGCGCAGCAAAGGCTCACCGCCGGTTAGACGAATCTTTTTCACGCCAATTGAAGCAAATAATCGCGTAAGACGTTCAATTTCCTCGAAGGTAAGCAGTTCGCTTTTCGGCATGAACGCAAAGTCGTCGCCGAAGATTTCCTTGGGCATGCAGTAGGAACAACGGAAGTTGCAGCGATCCGTAACGGAGATGCGCAGATCGCGAATCGGCCTGCGCAACCGGTCTATTGGCGTTTGATGGTTCATGGTCCTTCCTCCTTTCCCGATTCAGCGCAAGTCGCTGTTGCCAGGGGTATTATAATTGCGGAATATACCATCGTCGGGATTGATTGCCGCGGATTCAATCCAATGGGTGTTTAACTGTGCCAGCATCTTCATCACGCTCAGTTTTCCGGATAAAACGGATTCTTCCAGCAGCTTGGATACATCATACTGCCAGACGCCAAAGAGCGGTATGGCGGCCTCTGTTGCACGAACCGCGACTACATCGGCCTTAGGAACGGTTAAAGCCCGTTCTTGAAGCCTCTGCACGTCTGCTGATTGGATCAAAGGCATATCGCAAGCCATCACGATATATCGACTATTCGGATATTTTCGCATAGCGGTGCAGATGCCTGCAAGCGGTCCTTGGCCTTCCAGGTGCGGCAGGTCGATGCAGGCTTCAAGCTCCGGCGGGAATCGGCTCTCCAATTCTCGGTTGGTGACGATCACGAGCGAATCGCAGGTGTCGCGGAGCGCATCCAAGGCCCGTTCATAGAACATTCGACCTTCTGAGCCGTTCGAGGTCAATCTGGCGAATGCTTTCGGCGAGCCGAATCGACGGGATAAACCGCCTGCGAGCAGAATGCCCACGGTCCGACGTCCAGCGGAATCGGGCCGATTGGCAGAGGTGCCGCCGGGTTCGATCATCCGCCGCTCACCGGAGGAATCAGCGCCGCCGTATCGCCGGCTTGCAGGATGTCTTCCGCAAGCGCGTATTCTTCATTAACCGCAACGCGAACCGCATCCAACGACAGATGCGGATATTGATGACCTACCCACTCCAATAACTCGCTCACGGTATGACCTGCAAGCTCGGCTTGTTCTTGAGCTTTGCCTGCGGCTTCTCTTAATCCCGCAAAATAAAAGATGGTAATCATAACGACTCTCCTTCTTCGGGTTTCTTCCGCTGATCGCCGATCCATTCCGTGCCGTCTTCCCATATTTCTTTCTTCCAGATCGGGACCAGCTCTTTGATCCGTTCAATCGCATATTCATTGGCTTCATAGGCATCATGACGATGCGGAGACGATACCGCGATTACGACCGCAATCTCGCCGATCTTCAACTCGCCGATCCGGTGGGCGATGGCGGTCCGGGTACCCGGCCATTTCTTTTCGATCTCCATGCCGATCTTGGCCAACATTTTCTCGGCCATCGGGATGTAGGCTTCGTAAGCCAGATACAGCGTTCGAATCCCGCGTGTCCATTCCCGCACGTGGCCGGTGAACAGCGTGACCGCTCCCGCTTCCGGACGTAATACATAATCCGCGTAGAGCTGGGGATTAATCGGTTCGGTTACAATCTCATAGGCTTTCATGATCTGCTCCTTTCAGCCACTTCGTAAACCAGGCCGTGATCTGTTCGGTTTGTTGTCGGGAGAATACCGGAAGTTTCGATCTCCCATCCGCATGTTCTTGCGTTGCTTTAACTTCAGCCGAAAGTTCTTCATTCACCGTGACGATGACCTCGATGTTAGATAATAATCGAAGGCTTGTCCAGTCTTCAAGGGAGCGAACCAATACGATCTTGGGATAACGCTCATCTTTGAATCCTTCGACTAGAATAAGATCCGGACTAGCGTAGGTCTCCGTATATCGAATCAACGTATTCAGATCATCAATTCGATCGGATTCTTGCTGTTGCGCGGCTTGCAGTAAGACGATTTCGCCGCCGACCACGATAGAACTGGCTGCTCCTGCTTGAAAAAAGCGCGAGGCATCTGTAGTCGGCGGCGGAAGGTCCGGTGCTCCGCCATGTCCATGATGCTTGATTGCCGAGGTTCGGAAGCCGAGTTCCAGAGCCGCGAGAATCAGGTTTTCGGTCAGTGTTGTTTTTCCGCTATTCTTGAAGCCGACAATCTGAAGCTTCTTGGAGTTCTTTTTTGCATGTGCAGAAGAGATATCGCCGTGCCGCCGCCTGATTTTCCTCATAGTTTCCAGACAGACGAGCCTTCCTCCATGCCGGGAAGAATCACATCCACCGTGTCTCCGGCCTTGAAGCCTCGGCTTCCGCCCGGCAAAACGATCAAAGCGTTGCCGCGTCCGATCGACGATACCGCATTAGACTTATTGAATCCGGCCGGCCGAACGGTTTGACCATCGTAGACGGCGCGGACAAAACGAGTAAACGGGTTCGCTTTTCCGAAATCTTCTCCAAGAACTGCCTGAGTCTGCATCGGGTAGACCCGTTCCGCTCCCATCATGCGCAGCAGCGCAGGCCGTGCGAATAATTCGAATCCTGTATAACAAGCCGAAGGATTACCGGATAGTCCAAACAAGTAACGTCCATCCCGAACGGCCACCGTTGTCACGCTCCCCGGACGCATGGCTACCTTGTTGAACAATACGGTTGCTCCCAGTTGTTCGTAAACGGCGGGCAGCAGATCAAAATCGCCGACCGATACGCCCCCTGTCGTAATCAGACAATCGCATTCCGTCAAAGCTTGTCGAACCGTCTCCATCATATCGTCCAGACGGTCAACCGCAGCTGCATACATCCGGCTTTGAACGCCCATCCGACGTAATTGAGCCGCAATCATCGGACCGTTGCTGTTGCGGATCTTGCCGGGTTGAAGCGCGGAGCCCGGTTCCAGCAATTCGGTTCCTGTCGCTAGAATGCCCACGACCGGAAGCTTTGCAACCTCGACCTGCTCATAACCGAATGTGGCCAGAAGCGCGATCGTTCCCGGGTGAACCAAGCTGCCCGCCGGCAAGACTTCTTCTCCTAAACGCATGTCTTCGCCGCGGAACGAAACGTTCTCTCCTGCTTCGAACGGCTTGCGGATCGTGAACGCGGCACGAACTTCTGCGCCTTCCGCATCTGCCGATCCGGCAGCTTCCTGCGTCTGCTCCAACATGACTACGGCATCCGCTCCCTGCGGCAGCTGCGCACCGGTCATAATGCGAACGGCTTGATGTTTTCCGACTTTTTTGCCGGACACTGCCCCTGCGCCGATATGGTCGACGACTTCGAAACTTACACGGTTCGCGCCCGAGGCGCCTGCGGAATCTTTGGCGCGGATCGCAAAACCATCGTAGGGCGAACGGTCAAACGAAGGCACGTCATGAGCTGCAATCAAAGGCTTGGCCAAGATGCGTCCGTAGGACTCCTCGATCGGAATAAGCTCGCTGCCTACCCTTCCGGCTCCCGCTTGTACGCGTTTTACAGCTTCGCTTACGGAAATGGGGGTTCTCACTTCAACCATTGATGTCTTCTCCTTTGCTCGTGCTATACTGGGTTCATCTGAAACGATGAAGGGATGATATTTTTGTCTGAATTGACTCATTTTAACGAACAAGGACGCGCTCGCATGGTAGACGTATCGGAAAAAAACGAGACAGTACGCACCGCGCGCGCCATGACTTCCGTCCGCGTCAATGAAACGATCTATAATCAGATCCAAACCGGCGGCAATAAAAAGGGGGATGTGCTTGCCGTGGCCCAGATTGCGGGCGTCATGGCTGCTAAAAATACGGCTCAGATTATTCCGATGTGCCATCCCTTGATGTTGAGCGGCGTGGATATCGAATTCGAATGGAAAGTCGACGACGCAGAGTCTTACTACGAAGTTTTCCTGTATGCGACGGTCCGCACGAAAGGCCCGACCGGCGTTGAGATGGAAGCTCTGACTGCCGCGAGCGCTGCCGCGCTGACGATCTACGACATGTGCAAGGCGGCAGGGAAAGACATGGTGATCGGGCCGACGATGTTGCTTGAGAAAACGGGCGGCAAATCAGGGGATTACGTTAGGGAGCGCTAAGCGCTCCTTTTTTTGAGGGTAGAAGGCAAAGCTTAAACCCGTTTAAATTTCCGTTTTTAAATTATTCTGCTCGATGTTTCGTCAGTTCGTGCAGCATGTGGCGCAGTTCCGGCAGGATGATGCGCTTCATGGCGAGCGTGACGGCGCCTGTTGAGCCTGGGAGCGCGAATATGACCTTGTCTTTGGCTGTGCCTGCCGTTGCGCGGCTTAGGACGGACCTTGTGCCGATGTCTTCGGCGAAGCTTAAGTAGCGGAACAGTTCGCCGAAGCCGTCGAGTTCTTTTTCGAACAGAGGGCGAACGGCTTCGAGGGTGACGTCGCGGATTGCGATTCCGGTGCCGCCGGTTGTGATGACAGCGTCGATCTCGTCGCGCAATAACCAACCTGCAATGATGGAGTGAATCGCTTCGGCGTCATCGGCGCATAGTGTATATTCGGCGATTTCGATTCCTGCTTCGCCCGCCAATTCCAAAATACGTCCGCCGCTTTTATCCGTTTCTTTGGTTCGCGTATCGCTGACTGTTAGCACGGCCAAACGGATTGCAGGTTCATTTGCCGCCTTATCCGGTATATATTCGCTCATTGTAAGTCCCTCCCCGATCCTCCATGTCAACCGAACAATTTCCGATGCAACGTTCGTCCTTCATCAATATTACCTGTTCCGTGAATCAGTAATCTACCGTTAATAAACAAAATGAATCGGGCTTCCAGGGCATGGAACTCTACAAAATGCGGCGTGCGCCGAACTTTGCTGCCTGCTCGGCGGCCGATGCGTTCGGCGTCGTCCAGCGTGATTGGACGATCGGGATCGGGCAAGACCTGCACCGTATCCCTTCCGCAAAGTGAAGCATATGCGGGTCTGGCGCTGCGGATCAGCGACGGGTATGTCGGAGTCGGACCGCAAGACGGACAATCGGCTTTTCGGATTCGGGATATGCCGGTATCCATCTGGGTTCCCGTCCATAGGTCGAAGTGATGCACTTTCGTTCGAAGCGCCTGATCGTTTCCGGTGAGCCATTTCATCGCTTCCGCGCATTGAATGGCCGCGGTAGTCTGCACGGCCGGTGCTATAATCCCTGCTGTATCACAGGTGTCGTTGGCTGCCGGAAGTACGGGAAGCAGGCAGCGGAAGCAAGCCGATCGTCCCGGAACGAACGGAAATACCGTGCCTGAGCTGCCCACGCATGCCCCGTAGATCCAGGGGATTTTTGCTTGCAGCGCTGCATCGTTAATGAGCAATCGCGTCTCGAAGTTATCGGTTGCGTCCATAATCAAGGAACAGGTGCCGGCAAGGCGGCGGATCAAAGCCGCATCCAGATCGTCGAAATACGTATGCAATCGAATATCCGAACGGATCTGAAGCAATCTTTCGCGCGCAGCCTCGACTTTCGGGGTCATTTGCTCGGCATCTTGTTCGGTAAAAAGCTGCTGGCGTTGAAGATTGGACCACTCTACGTAATCCCGATCAACCAGATGAAGTTCGGCTACGCCGGCGCGAGTTAACGTCTCGGCAATTGCCGAACCGAGCGCTCCGCAGCCGATCACGGCTACAGAAGCTTGCTCCAATTCGGATTGCCCAGACTTACCGATCGGACTGAACAAGGTTTGACGGGAATAACGATCGTCTTGAAGAGTGTTCATCGATTGATGCCTCCTTGCATGCGAAGCCGCCCGGCATTCCCGGACGGCTGTTTGCGTGTAAGCGGGTCGGTGCCCGCTTGTTTATTTGCGCATCGTTTTGGATTGCGCTTTGGAAACTTTTTTTCCGCCTACGGCGTCGGCCTGCATTTTATCTTGATAGTATAACCAGAATACGAGCACCATGCTGACCATCGCGACTTGGGAAAGAAGCATGAATCCGATCGAATATTGCCCTGTCACTCCGTGAATGGCTGCCAACATGATCGGCGGGAAGAACCCGCCCAAGCCGCCCATCATGGAAACGATCCCGTTGGCGATGCCGGCTTGCTTTTGGAAATAGAACGGTACGAGTTTGAAAATGATGCCGTTGCCCAGGCCCGCGCAGAAAGCAATCGCCAGACAGCCTACCGTATAGGGACCGAGCGACGGCGAGAACGCCAGCAGAATAGCCGCAACGGTATAAATGGCGAATGTGCCGATCAGCAACAGCAGCGGCTTGAATCGGTCTGCAAGCCAACCGCCGACCGGACGGAAGAATGTCGCGATCGCGATAAATCCGGCAGTTCGCATCCCGGCATCGACCTTGTCCAGACCGAAGTTCGTTACGAGGAAGTTCGGCAGGTAGACCGTGAACGCGACGAACGATCCGAATGTGATGAAGTAGAACAGCGAAACCAACCAAAGCTTTTCATTTTTGTAGATCCCTTTGATTTGCTCGATGATCGGCGTTTTCACTTTGATTTCGCGTCGGTCGCCGAACACAAAGTTCAAGATAATGAAGATGCCCAGCAAAACCAGATACCACTTGATCGCAGCCTGCCAGCCGATTTGCGTAGCCAAAACGGGAGCTGCGAACGTACTGATTGCCGTACCGATATTGCCCATCCCGTACATGCCGTTGACGAAGCCGTGCTTTTCGGCCGGATAATACTTGGGCAGCGACGTCACTCCGACAGAGAATACCGCACCTCCGACCCCGAGGAACAATCCGCCAATGATGAGCGCGGTCATGGATTGGGCTACGCTGATATAATACACGGGAAACAGCAGAAGCACAAAGCTGATTAAGAAGACGAGACGCGCGCCGATGATGTTGGCATAGTACCCAAGCGGAATGCGCAGGATCGAGCCGAGTACGACCGGAATGGCGGTTACGATCGCCAACCGATCCGCCGGAATGGCGATATCTTCTTTGATAAAGGGCATCAGCGACGAGATGATGACCCAGACCATGAATCCGACGGTGAGATTCAGGGTTTGAAGCGGGAGCTGCATTTTTTTGATCATGTTGCACGCACCTTTTCGACAGTTATTCGTCCGGTCGGAAAGCGATCCTCTTGAAGACGCCCGCCACCCGCCGATCTACTGTCCTCATTGTAGCGACCCCCTCGCTTAGGGCATATAGGGGAGTCCCCTTTCAACGGCAGGGGAAACCCTGAAAAGCCCTTTTCCAAGCAATAACGAAGCTTTTAGGTGCACATAAACGTCAAAACGACTCTGAAATCCCCGTAACAGCGGGCTTCAAAGTCGTTTTTTTGTCACAATTTAGAGCCTGTATCCATTATCAAGAAATCATCGTATTCATGCGCTCGAAGAGTTTCAACATCTGTTTGGGCAAAATACGAGCTTCAGCCATAGGGAATAGCACCGTTTCTTCCTTCACATGGTTGACGGTCAGTACCTCGAACGCCTCACCCGCATCACGAACCGCAGCACGGATCTTCTCCAGAGTAAAGTCCTCGGGATCTCCCTCGGTATGGTGCATGAAGTGATCCAGGTAAGCTTCAATTTCCCGGTGTTCTTCTTGAATGCCCACGAGCGGCCCTTGTTCAAAACCGATATAGCCGCCCAACGCGGGGAAAAAGTGTTCTTCTTCCTTGTCCATATGTTTTTTCAAAGGAATCCGGAATCTCTCCAGCTTCTCGCGCAGCGTACCGAGCAGCACGCGCGCCGTATGCGGATCTTGTTCTTCCTCCAAACGCAGCACGAGCGGATGCCACTCTTCGGCCAGATAGGACAGGTAACGATGCTCGTTTTCAAGCAATCGCATCGCGGGTTTTTCGAATGTCAGATTCATAATGATGTTCCTTTCCGCCTTATTCCGATCAGAAGTCGAGCAGCTTTTTGCGCAGGGCGTACTCGACCAGCTCCGGTCGGCTTTTAAGCTGAAGTTTCTCCATAATCTTGGCTTTATGCGCTTCTACCGTTTTTACGGAAATAAACAATTTCTCTGCCACTTCCTTATTCCCGTAACCTTTGGCGATCAGGGGCAAGATCTCCAGCTCGCGCTTCGACAGCAGCTCAAATGGATCTTCCGAGTTGCCCGACTTGTCGTGTTTGATAAATTCCCGCACCAACGAAGTCGCCATCTTGGGATGGATGTATGTACCTCCCGCATGAACGGTTCGGATCGCCAGCAGAAGCTCCTCGTCCGGCGCATTTTTGAGCACGTAACCGGAAGCGCCGCTTTTTAAAATGTGGAACAAATACTCTTCGTCGTCGTGCATGGTCAGAATAAGGATTTTCGTGTCCGGATAGTCCTCTTTGATTTTTCCGGTCGCAATCAGCCCGCTTTCTCCCGGCGGCATGCTGAGGTCCATCATCAGAATATCCGGCTTGTTTTTTGCGACTGCCGCGTAGGCTTCGATCCCGTCGGCAGCCGTCGCGATCACTTCCATGTCCGGCTGAAAATTCAGGATCATGGAAAAGCCGCTCCGCACAATGGCGTGGTCGTCCGCGATTACAATTTTCATCCGTCATTACTCCTCTTCCTTGGATTCCGCTATCGGGATTTGAAGCAGCACTCGCGTACCGATTCCGGGTTCGGATTGAACGCTTAACGATCCGTCCGCCAATTCGGCACGTTCGCGCATCCCGTACAGGCCGAGCCCGGTTCCGATCGGATCGGAGCCTTCTGCAAAGCCTGCTCCTTCGTCCTCGACTTCAAGTCGAAGCATCCCGTCGCGCTCGAACAGATGCACGCTGACCGTATCGACTTGAGCATACTTCAGCGCATTCAATACCGCTTCTTGGCAGATGCGATAAATGACGGTCTCGATATCACTATCATACCGCTTGCGAGCAACTCCGGATACGAATTGAATGATCAGCCCGTAATTCTCTTCTACTCTTTTAAAATGAGAACGGAAAGCGGCTTCCAGCCCGAAATCATCGAGCGCCGCCGGGCGAAGCTCAACGGACAGATGCCGAATATCATCGAGCAGACGAGTCATTGCCGCTTCGGTCTGCTTCACTTTTTTCAACACGGTATCATCGTCTGTCATATATTTAAGCACGCGAAGGTCAACGACGGCACTCATCAGTTCCTGAGCAACGCTATCGTGCAACTCACGGGAAAGGCGCTTGCGTTCGTTCTCCTGCGCTTCGATTACATGCTTCATCATCTTGTTCTGATAGAGTTTCTCTTGCACGCGCAGCTGAGGGGTCAAGTCGCGCAACATGAATACGCGCGTTCCGTTTTCCGGATCTACCGTATGGAACGAACCCGCATAAGGGACAACCCCTTTGCCCTTTGTCTCCAGGTAGACCTGAAAAGACGAATGCTCGGCAGAAGCGGGAAGCTGAAAGTAACAGTCGAGGCATGTAATCTGCTCCGTATCGCTCGTGTATCCGCGGCAAGTCCCGCATAACGCATTCTCGCTACCTTCATACAGCTTCATCAATACATCCTCGGAAACAATCTCCTCAGCTGCCGGGTTCATGGCCAAAGCACGTCCGGACTTATCAAAAAAGAAAATGGCTTCTTTACTGTTCTCGAATAACTTCATCATCAACGGGCTCATCGGTCCGACTTCCAGAGGGGAATTCATTGCGAAGCCACCTCCTTGCCGTCCAATTCGCCGATTCCGTGCCGTGCTGCTTGTTCAAGCGCAAACATCAAATCCGGTGTCATCAAATCTTCTTCGCGAAATCCTCCGAGCAATACCCCGGAAACGCGGGAATCGTTCCAAATTGGCACAGCACCCAGACTTTCAAGCTTCTCGGACTGAACAATCGGATAATTGAACAAACTGCTTGCCGCCACATAGTCACGAACGGAAGGAATAAAGACTGGTTTTCCTGTCTTGAACACCATCCCCGCAATGCCTTTGCCTGATTTGAGCACGATCCGGCGAAAACGTTCGTTGAGATTGCCGGTCGCATACTTCCAGCGAATCACATATTGTTGTTCAGCAGGCTCGACGAGCGCCAATGCCAAAAAATCATAGCCGAATGCTTGCCGAATTGCATCCAACTCCATTTGGTAATCTGCGTGTAGTCCCATATTTATGCATCTCCCAGCGAAAGTAGAAAAGCGGGCCAGGCCCGCTCCCTCCGATTCTTGACCGCATGTTTCATTCCGCTGGTTGTCTGCGAATTTCATTCAATGACTGCGGATCGGTCAAGCGATTAATTGGATTTGTGTCTTCTGTAAAGGATATAACTTCTGCCCACATAATTCAACGGCACGCTCCATACATGAACGAGTCTCGTGAACGGCCAGAAGGCAAAGATCGCAAAGCCGCTAAGCGCATGGACCTTGAACGACCACGGCACATCATGCATGAGCGAAGCGTCCGGGCGAAGCATGAACAATCCGCGGAACCAGATCGAGATCGACTCACGGTAATCGAATTCCGGTTGTACGGCATTGGTGAACAACGTCGCGTACATGCCCATGAAGACGATAAACAGCAGTAATACATTGACGACGAGGTCGGACGCGGAGCTGAGACGGCGCACGTTGCGGATGGTGAAGCGGCGCGCCGTCAGCAGCAGCATGCCGATCAGCGTCATCGCGCCGAAAATCCCTCCGATATAAACCGCCCCGATATGGTACATGTGCTCGCTGACGCCCATCGCGTTCATCCACGATTTCGGGATCAACAGTCCAGAAATATGACCGAACGCGACCGGAATGATGCCCAGATGGAACAGCAGGCTGCCGAACATCAGTTGTTTTTTCTCAATAAATTCGCTCGACTTGGCGGTCCAGTTGAACTGGTCGTGCCGATAGCGGAAGATATGCCCGACGACAAAGATCATCAGGGCAGCATATGGGAAAATGACCCAAAGGAATTGATCGAACATGTTCATGGATTCACGGTCTCCTGTTCTACGCAAGCTCTCAATGTACGGCGCAGTCCTTGCACCAGATAGCGGTACGGACTATCCAGCTTCTCAAGAGCTTGCACCAAGTGGTACGTGCCGTCTTCGAAAATGGCGAAAAGCAGCCGGAAGTTCTCGGGCGCCTTGCGTTCCTTCATCCATTCGGCGGCATAAAGGAATTCGCACATTAACGGCAGATAGTCCGGCAGTTCGCCTTCCGGCATTTCCAACCCGAACATCTCGTACAGGATTTTCATCCGCAGCAGCATTTGTCCGCGTTCCTTGGCATCTTCGAATTTGAAATAGGTCATATACAGCGCACAGTCTTTTTGAAAATCGAACGTCTCGGTATACTGCTCCTGAATTTCGTCCAGGCTCAATTCGTGCATCCGATTCCAATAAGCATGCGCATCTTCATACGCCGGATGATCCGCAGCGAAGGACTCTTTCAGAAAAGCAGGATGAAAATCCCGCTTCTCCGGATACATGAGTTGACTTGCGAAAAATCCGAAAGAGTTCTTGTAATCGTACAGTTTCGCAATATCAATCACGCCAGATCCCTCCATAGAAGTTCTCTTCATAGGCTTCCTTGCCTGTCTTGGCCGGCATTTCGGCGCCCATCATTTGTGCAGGTCCGCAACCGTCGCAGCCCGTGTTTGCTCCCATTGCGCCAAGCATATCGCCGAAGCCCGCTGCCCCTTGCGCCCGATAAGGATTCACGTAGCCTTCGCGGTGCGAGGTCGGAACGACGAAGCGGTCTTCGTATTTGGCAATCGCAAGCAGGCGGTACATGCTTTCGGTTTGGCGGGCCGTCAGTCCGACTCTGGCCAAACGGCTTTCGTCGAACTCTTTGCCCGTCGTTTTCGCACGCATGTAGGAGCGCATCATCGCCATGCGCTGCAGCGATTCCTTGACCGTCACCGTGTCGCCAGCCGTGAGCATGTTCGCCAGGTATTGGATCGGCGTCCGCATCTCGTCGATGGCCGGGAAGATCATGTCCGGGTTCTCGATCGAGTCTTTGCCTTCGAAGTAGTTCATGATCGGGCTAAGCGGCGGCACGTACCAAACCATAGGCAGCGTGCGGTATTCCGGATGGAGCGGGAACGCCAGCTTGTGCTCGATTGCCAGTTTGTAGACCGGTGAATTCTGCGCAGCTTCGATCCAGTCTTCGGAGATGCCGTCTTTGCGTGCTTGAGCAATGATTTCCGGATCGCTTGGGTTCAGGAACAGGTCACATTGGGCCATGTACAAGTCTTTTTCGTCCGGCGTCGAAGCCGCTTCGTGCACGCGATCCGCGTCGTAGAGCAGAACGCCGAGGTAACGAATACGTCCGGTACACGTTTCCGAGCAGACAGTTGGCAGGCCCGCTTCGATGCGCGGGAAACAGAATGTGCACTTCTCGGCTTTGTTTGTCTGCCAGTTGAAGTAGACCTTTTTGTACGGACAGCCCGTCATGCAATAACGCCAGCCGCGGCAAGCTTCCTGGTCGACGAGCACGATGCCGTCTTCTTCGCGCTTGTACATTGCGCCCGACGGGCACGATGCGACGCAGCTCGGATTCAGACAGTGTTCGCACAGACGCGGCAGATACACCATGAATGATTTTTCGAAATTGAACTTGATCTCTTCTTCGATCTTCTGGATATTCGGATCGAGCGGGCCGGTAATATGCGCGCCAGCCAGATCGTCTTCCCAGTTCGGGCCCCATTCGAGGTCCATTTTTTCGCCGGTGATGACGGAATGCGCGCGGGCAACCGGGGAGTGTTGTTGATCTTTCGCGTTCGTCAGATCCTCATAGTTGTAGGTCCACGGCTCGTAGTAATCTTTCATTTCCGGCATGTCCGGGTTGTAGAAGATTTTACCCAGTGCAATCTTGGACAGTTTGGTTCCGGATTTCAGCTCCAACTTGCCTTTGCGCAGCTGCCAGCCGCCTTTGTACAGTTCCTGGTCTTCCCAGCGCTTCGGATATCCGATGCCGGGTTTGGTCTCGACGTTGTTGAACCACATGTATTCCGCGCCTTTGCGGTTCGTCCAGGTGGTTTTGCAGGTCACGCTGCATGTATGACAACCGATACATTTGTCGAGGTTCATGACCATTGCGATTTGCGCTTTAATTTTCAAGCCAATTGACCTCCTTCATCTTGCGGACGGCAACGTACACGTCGCGTTGGTTACCGATCGGGCCGTAGTAGTTGAAACCGTAACTAAGCTGCGCGTAGCCGCCGACCATCTGCGTCGGTTTCAAGTGAATGCGCGTCGGCGCATTGTGGCTGCCGCCCCGCGTATCGGTAATTTCCGAACCGGGTACTTGAATATGCTTGTCCTGCGCGTGATACATGAACATGGTTCCGCGCGGCATCCGGTGACTGACGACAGCACGCGCCGTCACGACGCCGTTCCGGTTATACACTTCCAGCCAATCGTTATCGTTGATGCCGTGCGCATCCGCGTCTTCGTTGTTGATCCAGACGGTCGGACCGCCGCGGAACAACGTCAGCATATGCTGGTTATCCTGGTACGTGGAGTGAATATTCCATTTGCCGTGCGGCGTCAGGTAACGCAGCACCAGCGTATCCACGCCGCCTTTCACTTCGCGGTCGCGAGGTCCGAAGACCATCGGCGGCAATGTTGGCTTGTATACCGGCAGCGCCTCGCCGTATTGCAGGAACACTTCGTGATCCAGATAGAAATGTTGGCGGCCGGTAAGCGTACGGAACGGAACCAGACGTTCGATATTCGTCGTGAACGGCGAGTAGCGACGTCCTTGCTTGTTCGATCCGCTAAATACCGGTGTTGGAATGACTTCCCGCGGCTGCGCCGTGATGCTTTGGAACGTAATTCGTTCGGCAGCACGGTCGGCGGAAATATCTTTCAACTCGACGCCGTGGTCATGTTCAGCCGACTCGTACGCTTTTTGCGATACGCGGCCGTTCGTTGCCGACGACAGATGCAGAATCGCATCGGCGGCATGGCGTGCCGAATCCAGCTTAGGCAGGCCGTCCTTGATCGTTTCGTCGTAGTGTACGCCGTTCAATTGCTTGAGTTCTTCATACTCATCGGCAACGGAGAAGCTGACACCATGGGCGCCGGTTTTGCCGACGGCAAGGTTCGGGCCTAGCGTGATGTATTTATTATGAATTTGCGTGTAATCGCGCTCCACGATACTGAAGTTCGGCATCGTTTTGCCCGGGGTGGCTTCGATCTCGCCTTTGGACCAGTCTTTGATCAAGCCCATCGGCTGCGAGATTTCGCCGACCGAGTCGTGACCGAGCGGCGCGGTAACCAAATCCTTATAGACGCCCGGCAGATGCGTTTTCGCCATATCGGAGAATACTTCGGACAGACGGCGATAAATATCCCAGTCCGATCGCGATTCCCACAATGGGTTAACCGCCGGGTTGAACGGATGCACGAACGGGTGCATATCGGTTGAACTCAAGTCTGTTTTTTCATACCAGGTCGCGGCCGGAAGCACGATGTCGGCAAACAATGGAGTCGTCGTCATGCGGAAGTCGAGCGCGACCATCAGGTCCAGCTTGCCTTCCACGTCTTCGCGCCAAACGATTTCTTCCGGCTTGTCTTCTTCGTTCGGCTTCGCCAGCAGTGCGTCGGACGCTCCGAGCAAATGCTTCATGAAGTATTCTTGACCTTTCGCGGAGCTGGAGATCAGATTGGAACGCCAGATGAACAGCGAACGCGGGAAGTTTTCCGGCGCGCCCGGATCTTCGACGGCGAACTTCGTTTTACCGCTGACCACTTCATCCACGGCGTGCTTGACGATTTCTTCGTTCGTCTTTTTGCCTTCGCGAGCGGCTTCTTCGGCGAACATCAAGCTGTTTTTATTAAACTGCGGATACGACGGCAGCCAGCCCAGACGAGCGGCAAGCACGTTGTAATCGGCCGGGTGACTGTACGTTACGTCTCCGCCGGTCGGCGATTTTAACGATTCGGTGCTGCTTTCTTCATAGCGCCATTGATCGGTCGCGAAGTAGAAGAACGATGTCGCGTTTTGCAAACGTGCAGGTCCCTGCCAGTCTTTGGCGAATGCCAGTGTCGACCAGCCTTCGATCGGACGGCATTTTTCCTGACCGACATAATGCGCCCAGCCGCCGCCGTTGACGCCTTGCGAAGCGGTCAGCACGACGAGGTTCAAGATCGAACGGTAGATCGTGTCGCTGTTGAACCAGTGGTTGATGCCCGCGCCCATGATAATCATGGAACGTCCGCCGCTGTCAATCGAGTTCTGCGCGAACTCGCGAGCGATTTGCGTGACGACGGAGGCTTTGACGCTGGTGACTTTTTCCTGCCAAGCCGGGGTGTAGAACGATTCCGCATCGTCGTAGCCCGAAGCGTTGAGAGGACTTTCGATCCGAGCGACGCCGTATTGGCTCATCATCAAGTCGTAAACGGTTGCGGCGTAACGCTCCGTACCGTCGGCAAGCGTGATTTTTTTAGCCGGAATGACGCGTTTGAACGTGCCGTTGCCCGCATTGTCGAAGTAAGGGAACGCAATCTCGACCCATTCGCCGCCGTGGTTTTCCACGGACATAGCCGGTTCGACCTTGGTTCCGTCTTCGCGTTCGAGAATCAGGTTCCACTTCTTGCCCTGCTCCCAACGTTGGCCGAGCGTACCGTTCGGTACGAGCATCTCGTCGGAGGCTTCGTCGTAGATGACCGGCTTCCAATCCGCATGCTCTCCGGCTTCCGCCGCGCCCAGATCGCTCGAACGCAGGAAGCGTCCGCCTTTCCATACGTCTTCATGAGGATCAAGCAAGATCAGAAACGGCATATCGGTGTATTGTTTGGCGTAATCAATGAACATCGGCTCCTGGCGCTTTTGGTAAAACTCGTCCAAAATGACGTGCGTCATGGCCTGTGCCAGTGCGGCGTCGGTACCCGGATGCGGGGCCAGCCAGTTGTCGGCGAACTTCACGTTTTCGGCCAAGTCCGGCGCGACGGACACGACTTTCGTTCCTTTGTATCGCACTTCCGTCATAAAGTGGGCATCCGGCGTACGCGTCAGCGGCACGTTCGAGCCCCACATCATCAGATAACTGGAGTTGTACCAGTCCGACGATTCAGGCACGTCCGTCTGCTCGCCCCAGATTTGCGGCGAAGCCGGCGGAAGGTCGGCGTACCAATCGTAGAAGCTGAGCATTTCGCCGCCGAGCAGCGAGATGAAACGTGCGCCGGAAGCGTAGCTGACCATCGACATGGCCGGAATCGGCGTGAAGCCCGCAATCCGGTCCGGACCATATTTGCGGATGGTGTAGATCAGCTGTGCAGAGATCAGCTGAAGCGCGTCGTCCCAGTTAACGCGGATATGGCCGCCTTTGCCGCGAGCTTTTTTGTATTCCATAGACTTGGCCGGATTTTCGACGATGCTGGCCCAAGCTTTGATCGGGTCCTGATGCTCGCGCAGAGCTGCTTCCCACATCCGGAAAAGCTTGCCGCGCATATATGGATATTTCACGCGCAGCGGACTGTATTCATACCAAGAGAACGTCGCGCCCCGCGGGCAACCACGCGGTTCGAACTCCGGCATGTCGGCTCCGCAGGACGGATAGTCGATTTGTTGGTTTTCCCAAGTGATGATGCCGTTCTTTACGAATACTTTCCAACTGCACGATCCGGTACAGTTGACGCCGTGCGTCGTGCGCACGACTTTATCGTGGGACCAACGTTGGCGGTAGACGTTTTCCCATTCTCTGTTTTTCTCTTCGAGGATCGACCAACTATCGGAATAGCTTTCGACCGGTTTGAAAAAGTTGAGTCCGAATTTTCTTTTCGTCGGATTCTTCATCGGATGATCCACACTCCTTTTCGGTTACTTTCATTATGAAAGACCGGGAGTCGGCATCCCATTAGGGAATGTCCTATTGCGTGGGAGGAAAACCCTAAACGCGTGGAAAAGGTGGGGGGTGCGAGGTGGCGCTGCGGGAGAAATTCGTTCAGGACGCTGTCTCACGCATAAAACCTTCGGTTTTACGCGTTCAAAGGCCAACATATCGCTGAATGTTACCGCAGGTTTTCTTCGAAAGCCTGTATTTCACTGAATTTCTCCCTTCGCTTGGCTCGCTGTTCTATCAATTTAATAATGCTAAACTTCACAAAACCGGTTATACAACTTGCCTATTAGGTCAAGTTTTCGTTCGTTCTTGCGAATAAGCAAGAATTTAATGAGGGTTTTCGCTATTTGCGATGATTGTTGCTAAAAAGCAGAAATTATTGGCCTAAACGGCTGATTTGGGGAGATGAGCGCGATGATTGTTGCTTATACGCAGGAATTGACTCGTTTTTCATGTTAATCGGCTTAAAATGTTGCTTTTTAGCAAGAATCGGAGTCGATCACTCGAAGTCTGCATGTTCCGCTTGCATGTCTGACTTCGATTGCGTTTTTGATTTCGCAGCGGATTCGGAGCGTTCCATGTTTCGGAAGAATTCAATCTTATAATCGATCTTGTCGAGGGAGTCTTGGAGTTCTTTCATTTGTTCGACGACTTTTTCGCGGTAGGTTTCCATGAATTCGCGTCTTGCGGTGGCGCTGGAGGTTTGGCCGTTTTTGGGTATATTGAACAATTTGATTTCTTGTACGCTTAAGCCCAATTTACGAAAATAGGTGATGACCTGGAACCAGGCGATATCGGATGCGGAGTAGATACGGTAACCGTTTGCGTCGCGCTGGATGCCGTCGATGAGTCCTTCTTGCTCGTAATAGCGCAGCGTATGTACGCTGAGCCCCGTCTCTGCTGCGACTTGTTTGCTTGAGAATGTAGTTTCCATGCCCGCATCATAGCACGAAAAATAAACTCTTGCTATAGAGTTCACTTTATAGTTTAGGCTGTGTTTGTAGCAATCAAATCAACCGGGCTGGAGGCGTCATTTATGAAAGTATTTGTAACGGGAGCAACAGGTTTTGTCGGAACCGCGGTCGTGCGGGACTTGTTGGAGGCCGGACACGAAGTCGTAGGACTTGCGCGTTCGGGCAAAGGCGAAGAAGCGTTAAAAGCGGCGGGAGCCGAGGTCTTGCGCGGTTCGCTCAAAGATTTGGACAGCTTGCGCCGCGGAGCGGAGCAGTCGGACGGCGTCATTCATTTGGCGTACATTCATGACTTTTCGGACCGCGAAGCGTCTGAAAAGGCCGACCGCCAAGCCACCGAAGCGATCGGCGAAGCGTTAAAAGGTACCGGCAAACCATTCGTGCTGACGTCAGGAATGCTCATGATGCGGCAAGACGTCGTTAATACAGAAAACGACCTGGCGGCCGGAACCGGACGCTATGCCGAAGTCGCGGTCGATACATTGGCGGAAAAAGGCATCCGTTCTTCAGTAGTCCGACTCTCTCCAACCGTTCACGGTGAACATGATTACGGATTTGTTCGCGCCTTGGTACAAATCGCGCAACAAAAAGGCTTTTCCGCTTACACGGGCGACGGTTCCAACCATTGGCCCGCCGTGCATCGTTCGGACGCGGCACGCCTGTTCCGCCTGGCCGTCGAATCCACCCCGGCCGGTTCGCGCCTTCACGGCGTAGCCGAAGAAGGCATCCCCTTCCTTTCGATTGCCGAAGCGATCGGACGCCATCTGAATCTCCCCGTCCGTTCGATCTCCGCCGACCAAGCCGCGTCTCATTTCGGCTGGCTGAACTTCGCCGCATCCGCCAATTGCCAAGCCTCCAGCGCCCAAACCCAACAACTTCTCAACTGGCACCCTGAGCACCCGGACCTTCTGTCCGACCTCGAAGCAGGCTATTATTTTACGGATTAAAAAACGCCCTAAAAGGTCTTAAAAAGTACTGTAAAGTACTATATAGATACCAGCCATCGTCCATAAAAAGTCGATGGCCTCCATTCCCTCAAATTCCCCACAAAAAAACGTTCGCAAAAGTTGTTTCTTTTGCGAACGTTCACCTTGTCTAGAAATGCCAACGTAGCTGGTTTCCCCCGCCTACGTAACTTTCTAGACAACCTCGAACTTTTGCAAAAGAAAACTTCATTTTGCAGACTTTTTCACCTCCTCATCTCCGAAGGCGACTTATCAAAATAAGCATGAAAATGCGTATAAAAATACCCCAGATTCGAATACCCGACCGAATGCGCGATGCTGGCAATTTTATCGTCCGTCGACAAGATCCGTTCGCGCGCCTTCAGCATCCGGTAGGCCATCACATATTCCGAGAATTTGATTTTGGTTTCTTTCAAAAAAATCTGCCCCAGATACGTCCCGTTCATGCGGAACTGCTCGGCGACCATTTTCAGCGTGATATTTTGCTCATATTCCGTTTTAACGGTCAATAAAATATGATTCGTGAGTTTGGACAAGCTATCATATCGCACGCCCAGCACGGGGTCCAAATTAACATCGCTCGTCCCTTCCAACGTTCCGTGCAGGTCTTCGACGATGATTTTTTCCACGACCTCTTGCAATTTAGAGCGATTGACGGGCTTGAGCAGATAGTCCTTCACGCCGCAGCGGATCGCTTCCCTGGCGTATTCGAACTCGTTGTACCCGCTCATGATGATGTATTTGGTCGGCAATCCGAGTCCGTTTAGCTTGCTGATCGCTTCATATCCGCGGTCTTTGCCGATGCAGATGTCGAAGATCGCGATGTCCGGGTAAATGGCGACGGCTTTCGAGATCGCATCGTCCGCCGTCTCGCTGGTCTCGATGCAGCCGAATCCGTACTTTTCCCAGTCCAGCGTTCGCTTCATGCCTTCCAAAATTTGCGGTTCGTCATCCACAATCAGAAGTTTGTACATGGATCGCAACTCCCTTCGGAATCATCACGGATACTTTCACGCCAGCTTCTTCATTATTCTCGATATGCAGCGCAAATCCTTCTCCATAGAAAAAATGCAGCCGAGTGCTTACGTTATGCAGCCCAATGCTGGTCACGGGAGCGTCGTCTTTGCGGGACAAGCTGCTGCGAATATGCGCCAAGCGTTCTTCCGCGATCCATTTTCCGTTGTCCACGATCTCCAGGTTGAAATGAGTCTCCGACTCCCAACCGTTAACCATCAGCAGATTGAACGCATTGCTTGAATTGAATCCATGGACAAAAAAGTTCTCGGCAAGCGGCTGCATCCAGAACTTGACGGTAGGCAGCGCCGACAGCGTCTCATCCACATTGAACTGATAATAGAAACGATCCGGATATTTGAATTCCATGATTTTCAGATACTCGCGCAGCAAGGAAAGCTCTTTGTCGATCGTGATGATATTTTCGTGCTTCACCATATCCCGGTATAACGCGCCAAGCGTCGCAATCGCGTCCGAAGTCTCCATATCGCGATTCACCAGAGCTTTGGAGCGGATCGCTTCCAGCGTATTATAAAGGAAATGAGGGTTAATCTGATTTTGTAGCGCTTTCATTTCTGTCTCCTGCTGTTTGAGTTTCAATAAGTATTCGGTTCGGATATGTTTGTCCAACTGTCGGACCATATCTTCCAGCTCTCTGGCGATCATCCCGTATTCATTGCGTCGATATCGGGCCGGGGTGTCGGGAGTGAAATCTGCTGTTTTGACACGGCCGATCGAATGAATAATATGATGGAGAAAGCGTGCATCGTCTCGCAGATTATAGACAATAAGCGTCAAGACGCTAATCATCGCCAGCAATACAATCAGGAAAACAGATAAAAGCGTCCCCCATCGTTCGCGAATCATCGTGCCCAGATCCACCCAACTAACGAAGCTGTAATCGAATTTGGTTGAGGTAAAAGTGGTAAAAAAGATGCCGTCAAGCCCACCGGTAGACAGATATCCTTGTGCCCGTCCATCTGCCAATGCGCGCGCAACCCGTTCGTTGTTGCCTTCCTCGGTTGAAAAGTCGGGATAGACTTCGCCGTTCATTCCAATCAGCGCCGAACGACTAATGCCTTCATTAATAGAGCTGCCAAATACTCGATCGCTGCCCACCACAAAACGCAGTTCCCCTAGCTTTCGCGAAATTTCATTGGGGTCCGACAAACTTTCCCGATAAATAAAACCTCGATTGATCGAAGCGCCGAACATCTCGTCTTCGTCGGGTACCTGGAATTTGAAGCGGGTATTTCCGTTTTTGTCGAAGCGAAGCACGTTGGCTTTCCCCTCGGCGTGCAGGCTGACTTGAATGATATCTCCCTGCCCTCCGCCATATAAAAAGGACTCCACATCATCCGGAAAAGAGATCATCGGCTGTTCGACGCGACTGGCTTCAAGTCTCGCGGAAAAGTATTGTTCAGCGCTGCTGCCTAAAAAATACCGTACATCGGCCATTAGCCCGCTGTTCAGGTACACGCGCTGCATATAAGCTTCAATCCGATCGGCGTTATGTTGCAGCGTATTCTCGACTCCGGCAAAGGTGCTTGCGGCTTGATTGCGAGCATTATCGACCCATTGAACAAAAAGGATGGCGCAGGTCAGCAAGCCTATAGCCATTCCGATGGATACGACGAATATCGCATACGCTATGAATTTGCTTCGATAAATCTTGATTTGCAAAAAGGATAAGGCAGGCGCCTCCTTTGCCATATTTGTTATTGTAGCACCTGATGCGGAAAGGATGTGCAGCAGAAAAACCCGAACGGCGATTGGATTCCGTTTGGGTTCCGCTGAGGGGAAAATCCTGTTCGTTGGGGAAGGTTGAGGGCTGCGGGAGAAATTCGTTCAAGCCGCTGTCTCACGCATAAAACCTTCGGTTTTACGCGTTCAAAGGCGTCTTTCACTGAATTTCTCCCTCCGCTCCTCGCTTCGCTCAACTTAAATCTTTTCCTATACGCTTCACTTATTTTTACTTAAAATAAGCTTCGATTTGTTCTTGGGCGGCTTGGACGATGGTGTCCATGCCGGCGGCTTTCATTTCGGCTTCGACTTTAGGGACGATGACGGCCGGGTCGGAAGCGCCGGTGATGAGTTCGGCTTTGTATTTGTCCCATACGGCTTTGGTGTTGGCGACTTCGGTGGTCAGGTTGCTGATGTCGAGTGCGAAGCCGAGCGTGGACGACGGTGTGGCTTCTTCGTTCAGCTTACGCACTTGCTCCCATTGGTCTTCCGGTGCGCCTTTTGTGACGGCCAGGTTGAAGAATGTGCCTTGGGTGTAAGCGGCGAGCGGCCAGGTGTCGCTGACGCGTTCGATCACTTTTTCGCCGTCTACGCTGTTGTAATCGACGCCGAGTTCGCCGAACGCGAGCATGTTGCGCAGTTTCGGATCGGTGTTGACCAATTCCAGATACTTCAAGGCTTCGTTTTTGTATTTGGAGTTTGCGGAAATGGCGTTCAGAGAGCCTTGGATCGTGCTTGTGGTGTAGAGAGGGCCGAATACTTGGACCATATCGTACTTTTCGACGCCTTCGTTGATCTGATAGTTGGCTTCTGCGCCAGGGAAAGCTTGGGCGCTGAAGAACGGGCGTGCCTTCTCGGCTTCGCCGCGTGTCGGCGCGTCAGGGTTGACGATGCCGTCTTGGTACCATTGGTGGAGCAGCGTCAGGTTTTCCATAATATCCGGTTGGTTGAGCGTAAACACGACTTTACGGGATTGATCGTCGACTTTTACGCCGATCGGTTGCAGTCCCAATGTGAGGTCGTCGTAGCCGTTGAACAAGCCCGGGAATCCGTCGCCTTGGGTCAAAGACAGCGGGTAGTAGCTTTTGCCTTCGCCGGCTTTCATGTCGCGGAACGGCTTATCGAGATCACTGAGCGTTTTGATGTTGTTCAGGTCGATGCCGTATTTCTGCACGTAAGTATCGTCGAAGATCCAATACTGGGTCAGCGAAGAGTCTTTATACGTAGGAACCGAATAGATTTTGCCGCCGATCTTCGCTCCGTCCCAGACCGTTTCCGGGATGAATTTGTACAGTTCCGGCGATTCGCTCTGCACCAGGTCGGTCAGGTCTGCGAAAGCGCCCATCGAGACTTGCTGGTTGTATTTGCCGCTGTTGGTGAACATGATATCGAATGGTTCTCCGGTGTTCACGATCGTATTGATCTTGGTGTCCCAATCGGCCCAGCTTGCGACGCGGATATCGATCTTGACGCCGATTTTTTCCGCTGTGTACTCATTCATGGCAGCGAGGGCTTTGTCGAAGTTGCTCGGAACCTGACCGCCGATCGTCCACCAGACCAATGTCGGCACTTCACCCGAATCTGCGGAGCCGCTATCCGTTTGCCCCGAAGAATCCGTCGTGCCGCTGGTGCCGGAACCTCCTCCGCTGCATGCGGCTAGCACAGACATCAGCAGCATGACCGTGCAGAACATGGAAAAGAATTTGCCTCTTTTTTTCATAAACCTTACCCCCTCTTTCGTGTTTGGTAGGCTTGCTTATATGGTTCGATGACCGATAACGCCTTATTGCGCGATGCCGGGATCACCCTTTGATCGAACCCACTGTCAATCCGGCGATAAAGTAACGCTGGAAGAAGGGGTAAGCGAACGCCACGGGCACGACGATGAGAATCGCCACGGCCATACGCGCGGTTTCTTTCGGCATGTTTGCGACCAGTGTCGCATAGCTGACTCCCATGCTGGAAGCGTTTCTCGCCAAGGCGTCCACGTTGCTCATCAGATTGTTCAGCAGCGCTTGCAGCGAGTACAGATCCTGATCGTTGATGTACAGCATGGACTGGAACCAGTCGTTCCAATACCCGAAGCAAAGGAACAACCCGATTGTCGCCAGTACCGGAAGCGAGATTGGCATGATAATGGAGAAGAAAATACGTAACTGACTCGCTCCGTCGATCTCCGCCGATTCAACAATCCCGTCGGGAATCGTACTGCGGAAAAACGTTTTGCAAATAATGACGTTGAACGAAGATACCGCAAGCGGTAGAATCAGCGCCCAGATCGTGTCTTTTAACCCAAGCAGGTTGGCGTTGATATAGTAGCTGGACACCAGGCCGCCATTGAAGACCATCGGAATGAACACAACCCAGGTGAGGAAGCTTTTGAGCTTGTAGTTCGGTTGTGCCAGCACGTATCCCATCGAAGCGGTCAGCAGCACGCCGATCACGGTTCCGATGACGGTCACCAATACCGATACGCCGAACGCCCGTAAAATGACCGTCCCCTGCTGAATGATAAATCCGTACGCCTCCACCGAGAAAACGGTCGGAAACATATGGTAACCCGTCTGCCGGATCGAATCTTCGCTGGAAAATGAAATCGATACAATAACCAGAATCGGTACGACGCACACGAGCGCAAGGAGGATAAACACCAGATGGAACAGGATATTCATCCCTTTTCCAATCCGGTTGTATCGGTCGAGTCCGCTCGTCGCTTCACTTTTCGCTGCCATAGACTCGCCTCCTTTACATCATTGCGCTTTCCGAATCGATACGGCGAACGATCCAGTTGGCAAACAAAATCGTGATACAGCCCATGACCGATTGGACGAAAGCCGCTGCCGACGCCATGCCTACGGTCGCCGTTTTCAGCTGCTTGTACACCAATACGTCCAGGGTCGTGGTGACATTGAACAAGGAATTGGAGTCTCGCGGAACCTGGTAGAATAAACCGAAGTCCGTGTAGAAAATACGCCCGACCGCCAAAATGAACATCATGACGATGACCAGTTTCATCATCGGCAGCGTGATGTACTTCGTCTGCTGCCAGATCGAAGCCCCGTCAATCACGGCTGCTTCGTAATAAGTGCTGTCAATGCCGGTGATGGTTGCCAGATACACGACCATGCCGTAACCGATCCCTTTCCAAACGTTCATGAAAATCAGGAAATACGGCCAATACTGGGGTTCCATGTACCAGTTCACCGATTCTGCACCCATTCCGTTCAGCGCTTGGTTCGCGATCCCTTTATCGAAGCTCAGGAAAGCCCAAATGACGGCAGAAACGACGACCCAAGACAGGAAATACGGCAAAAACATCATCGTTTGATATACTTTGCCCGCTCTGCTGTTGTGCAGGCGTCCGATCATCAGCGCCAGCGTGACCGGAATCAGAATGCCGAGCAGGATGAAAATGATGTTATAGCCCAACGTATTGCGGATGGTGATCCACGCGTCGTTGGACTTGAACAGGAACTCGAAGTTTTTCCATCCCGACCATGGGCTGTTGAATACGTTGCTCAAAAAGCCGCCGGAGATTTTAAAATCTTTGAATGCGATGATGACTCCGAACATGGGCAGGAAGCAGAAAAGTATGTACCAGATTGTGGTGGGCAGTGCGAGTAAGGTGAGTTCGGTATCCTGCTTGCGCCAACGCGGGCGCTTTTGTTTTTCTTTTTTCATGTTCACCCCGTCCCCCGTGTAGTGGATTTGATGTGCTGTATTCAGGATATAAGAAACCGCTTACATTTGAATAGATTAGAAACGTTAGACTTCAGGCGGGAAACGTTAGATCAAAGGGAGAAAAATTCGACCTTTGATCTAACGTCGGGGAATTTACCTTAAAGTCCTGTTCGCGGGAGCTCGCGGGGGCGCTGCGGGGCACTGCGGGAGAAATTCGTTCGAGCCGCTGTCTCAAGCAGAAAGCCTTCGGCTTTCCGCTTTCAAAGGCCAACATATTGCTGAATGTTACCGCAGGTTTTCTTCGAAAACCTGTATTTCACTGAATTTCTCCCTCCGCTCTCGCTCGTCCGTGAAGGACTTCAAGGCAATTCGACGACGTTGGCAAGGTCTCATTTTGGGGGAAGAGAGTAAAAAGAAAAAGCTCTGGTTTCTTAAAGTGCGCTCAAAAGGAGTGCTTGAGAGAATGGCAAAGAAATAAATGCGGATATACAGTTATTTTCAGCAGATACGTGCAGGAGAAGAAATAGATACGATTATACAGTTATTTAGAGAATAATAAAGTGGAAAACAGAAAATACGATGAAATAAATGGATATATGTATGTATTGGCTTGATTAAGCCGAAAATGAAGAAATTAAATGGATATTCGCATTTATTTTACGGAAGACATTCTTGAACTGTAAGAGGAAGTTTGGAACGTCGGAGGATGCGGAGATTGCGCGGGACTGTGGATCATCATACATCAGCTTGGAAAGGGCAGAAAAGGAAAGGATACGTTTGTTGAATTGAATAGAAAATAAAAAAACGTCCCGAAGCCTTTAAGATGGGCTTCGGGACGTTTTTTCAAGAAGATCGGCGTCCCGTAAGAAGAAGCAGGACGAATGAAACGGCGACGATCGCGATGGTCCAGGCCCAGGCCAGGGACAGATGGCCGGAGTCGACGGCTACGTAGATCGCGGTCGGAACAGTCTGGGTTCGGCCCGGGATGTTGCCGGCGATCATAAGCGTGGCACCGAACTCGCCTAGGCTTCGGGCGAAGCCCAGGACGTAGGCGGTTTTTAGAGAAGGCGCGATTAACGGCAGCGTGATATGCCGGAAGACTTGCCATTCGTTAGCCCCGATGGAGCGGCCGGCGTCTTCGAGGTCGCGGTCGACGGCTTCGAATCCGGTTACGGTCGTGCGATAGACCAGTGGGAAAGCGACGACTACCGCTGCAATGACGGCGGCCTGCCAAGAGAAGATCACGGTTGAATGGAAGATTTTTTCGATCAATCCGCCCAACCATCCCCGACGCCCGAGCAGGATCAGCAGCAGGAAACCGACCACAGTCGGCGGCAGCACGAGCGGAAGCATAAAGACTGTCTCCAGCACCGTTTTGCCTCGAAAAGTCTCGCGACGAGACATGCACCAGGCGACTGCGGTTCCAAGTAATATGGCGATAACGCTCGCCAGCAGCGCGACTTGGAGCGAAAGGCGGATCGGCGACCAATATTCGCTCCAGCCGATGTCCGCTAAAGTCATCATTGTGCGACGGAGAAGCCGTAGCCAGTCAGAACATCCAGTGCTTCCGGCGTTTGCAGGTAGTCATAGAAAGCTTGCGCCGCTTCTTGGTGCTCCGTTGATTTGACGATACCGATTGGATAATTGATTGGCGAGTAGCTGCTTGCTTCAACATCGAAGGCCACTTTGACTTGATCTGAAGTTAGCGCATCCGTTTTGTAGACGAAGCCTGCATCTGCATTGCCTGTCTCTGTATATTGAAGCACTTGGCGCACGTCTTTGCCTTGCACCATTTTATCTTGCAGCGAATCCCATAGCCCGGCGTTGGTCAGCGCTTCTTGCGCATACTTGCCAGCAGGAACGCTGTCCGGAATACCGATCGCAACATGCTTGACGCTATCGCCAGTCAGATCCTCGATCTTCGTTATAGCGGTTTGCGCATCTTTCGGTACGACGACAACGAGCGTATTGGTCAACCAGTTCTTTTCTTGCTCGTCTTCGATCAAGCCTCCGTCCAGCAGCGCCTGCATGTTTTTGGTTGACGCGGACAAGAACAAATCAGCCGGTGCGCCTTGTTCGATTTGCTGTTGAAGAGCACCCGAAGCACCGAAGTTGAACTCCAGCTTCACGTTAGAATTGGCAGCTTCGTATGTTTTTTGGATATCATTCAAAGCATCCGTCAAACTGGCCGCAGCCGAGATCGTCAGCGTAACCGATTCGGTTGTCGGAGCGACGGTATCATTGCCGTTTGCTTCAGTGGTACTGTCTGTTTGTTGACTGGCGCCCTGAGTTGCGGTTGGCTCGGCAGGCTTGGCCCCGCAAGCTGCCAAAATCAGCAGCAACGCAAGCATGGGCAACAGGAAGATATTTAGTTTTCTTTTGATCATGATTCGTGCTCCTCTTTTCTATTCGTTAAAATTTACAATACACAAACTTGCTTGTTCAGTCTACGCCCGGACAATTGAAAAAGCGATTCGGGAAACCCCCTTTTATCAAACAAGGATTTGTTGAGACTTGGCGAACATCGAACGGTTTTCGTTAATCCTATACGTGAAAAAAAGGCAATCTCCTTATCCCCTGCTTAAGGGAGTTAGGGTAGCCTTTTCGATGTCGCGATCAAGAAGCCGATTCGCATTTTTCTGGTTCGCGCATAAGCGCAGGAAGTCCTTCAAGCAGACTCACTGCCGCATCTCTCCCCCCTGCCACGCAGTCGGGAATACCTACGCCGTTATAGCCTGCACCGCAAAGCAGCACGCCCGGAAGCGATTTTTCCACATCAGAACGAACTTCGTTCATCATCTCCACATGTCCCACCGGATACTGAGGCATTGCGGATAGACAGCGGCTGACCTCGGCCCATTGCGGTACGGTATTCAGCCCCGTCAGCTCGCGCAGATCGCGCTTCGCCGCTTCGATCAACTCGCGATCCTCCATATTTGTCCATTGCTGCGCGCCGGAACGTCCGATGTAGGTTCGCAGCAACGTTTGTCCCTCGGGTGCTACATGCTGCCATTTGGTTGACGACCAGGTACACGCTGTAATCAGCCGGCCTTCTTTTCTCGGAACCAGGAAGCCGGAGCGCTCGAACGAGATATTCAGATCCGAAGTTCGGTACGCCAATGCGATATTCGCCACCGATACATAGTCAATTTCCCGTAACCGCTGCGCAGTAGGTACCTCTTTGTTCAATAATCGTGCAGCTTCAAATGCCGGCAAAGCGCAGATCACGCCGTCAGCTTTTAAGCATTGACCGCCCTCCAGAGTAACTTCATAGCGATGAATGTCCTTTTTAATGAAAGAAACAGCCCGATCTCCTGTAATGACCTGAACTCCCGAGTCGCGCAGATACTGTTCCAGACGTGCCACCAATGCCGACAATCCGCCTTGATAGGATAAAAACATGCTTTTGGACAGCTTGCCGGAAAGAGCGGGTGCGCGTCCTGTTTTGCCGGGGATCGAAGATGGACTTCCATTACCGGACGGAGTTTGATTCGACTTCGAACCTTTAGCCGGATTTCCTTTCGGACGTCCGCCGCCGCGCGCCATGCCTTTGATCAGACTGCCTTCTCTCTCTTCCATCGCTTTGAACTGAGGAAAGGTCGCGTTCAGGCTGAGCGAGCGCGTATCTCCGGCGTAAATCCCGGCCAGAAGCGGCTCGGTGATCCGTTCGAGCACTTCTTTTCCCAGACGCCGCTCGATAAAATCGCCCAGCGCTTCATCCCCTTCCTCCTGCTTCTTGGGCAAGACGAGATCAAGCGCGGCGCGCAGTTTGCCCATCGGCGAGATTAATCCGGTTCGGATGAACGGAGACAGCTTGGTCGGGATCCCCAGAATGAAACCCATCGGCATCGGATGCATTTTCCCTTTGTGCAGGATGTAGCTGGTTTTCGCATCCGGATTGGTCGGAACGAGTTCGCCTGTCAGACCCAGCTCTGCGGTTAAGTCCAGGATAGCCGTTTTGCGTGCGATAAACGAATCCGGGCCTTTTTCGATCAAGCAGCCGTCCCGATTTTCCGTACGCAGTCGACCGCCGAGCTGTTCACTCTCCTCGACTAACGTGATTTCAAGCGAAATCCCTTGCTCCTTGGCTTGTTTGGATAAGTAGAAAGCAGAAGCCAGCCCACTGATCCCGCCTCCGAGCACCAGGATTCGCCGCGGAGTTGAACGTGTCGCCGTTGTCTGATTCGTTGCTGTCATGATTGTAGTTCTCCTCTCAACGTTACCGGAATATACGTGCAACTCGGATCGCTTTCCAAAAAATCACCCGTGACGGCAAACGCGCGAGCACGCGAGCCGCCGCATAATTGCTTGAATTCGCATGCGCCGCATTTGCCCTTTAATCGATTCTTGTCGCGCAGGCTTCGCATAACGGCAGAGTTGCGGTAAATGTCCTCCAGCGCCTCTTCCCGGACATTTCCGCATTTTACGGGCAGGAATCCGCTTGGATAGACGTCTCCGATATGGCTGATAAAAAGGAAGCCGTCGCCGTCATTCACTCCTTTGGGAGCGCGTCCGAGCACGTCGGCACGTTTGAATCCGCCTTTCGACGCCGGCACCGCATGAGCGGCACGCATCGAAAAAGGGTTCCCGAACGATGAATCCATAGCTCCGATCGAGGTATCCGTGGTTGAATCCGCCTTCGTACGCTTCGCGGATAGCTGCACGGCCACTCGGCGGTAATGCGGCGCTTCGGTGGCTTTGACGCCGTACGGCATCCGCTGTCCCACCTCATACAACCATTCCATCACTTCTTCGTGTTCTTCGGCGCTGATCATATCTTTTTGCGCGGCACGACCGGTTGGAATCAGGAAAAAAAGACTCCAAAGCACGACGCCCATCTCTTTGACCTTTTCCGAAATGGCCTCCAAGTCATGCAAATTGTAACGGGACACCGTCGTGTTGACCTGAATCGGAATCCCCAGCTCCTGCAAATAGCCGATGCCGCGCATGGTTGTATCGAAAGACCCTACCGTTCCGCGAAAGTGATCGTGAATTTCGGTACAAGAACCGTCAAGACTGAACGCCCAACGCGAGAGTCCGACTTCTTTCGCTTTTTCGACAGCACTCCGGGTCACGCGCGGCGTGGCGCTGGGAGTCATGGACACGGACAATCCCTTTTCTTCAATCGCGTAGCGGGCAAGCTCGAACAGATCGGGACGCATCAGCGGATCACCGCCCGTGAACACCAATAACGGGTTATTCATTAGCGCGATTCGATCAATCAGCGCGCGGCCTTCTTCATGCGAGAGTTGATTGGGATCGGCCCGGTATTGAGCTTCCGCCCGGCAGTGCAGACATTTAAGCGCGCAGGCGCGGGTCACTTCCCAGATGACGATAAAAGGATCGACGGCATAATCGCGCGGGGCCGGCATATTCATGGGGCAAGACTCCTTTACAGATAGACGATCAATACGGAAACGTACAACATCACGGCAAAAACAAGTTCGGCGATTCCCGTTTGTTTGACCTTCAGCTTCTGCTTGGGCAGCACGATCGCGCGCGCCAGCAGAATCGCAAACGGAATCGCAAGCGGAAGGCTTAACCAGGCTGCAAAAGGAATCAACAGCGAGTGGTAAGCGATCGACAGACGGTAATAACGAGGGTTCTTTTTCTCGCGAATAATCGTCTTGACATACAGCGCGGTACCGATGAAATACAGACCCAGCATCATGAACAGCAGCGTGGTCTTCGTCCAATCTGCTTCATGGCCCGCCGACACGTACACGACTGGGTAAATGAAGGAGCAAAACAACAGGATCGCCACGATATCATTGAGCAGCGCGCGTTCATTTTTGGATTTGGCATAATAGGCGGGGATCGCGAAGGTCACCAGCAACAGTACGCCATAGCCAATCAACTTGGGTTCGGATAGCACAACAATGATCGTAAGCGGAATCAAGATCAGACCGTACACTAGCGACGGCTTCAGGTAACGATCCTTTTTCCCTGTTTTGATCCATTGAAGCACGGGAAAGCTAAACAAATACATAGACAGCCAACACAGAAACAACGGAAGATGCAACAATGTGGCTCCGGCAACGGACATTCCAAGCAAAAACGGAAGCATCAGCATGGCCCATGCGCCGTGCTGATTCGGAATATAGCGGTTGATAACATTCCCCTCCTTACGGGTTTATTGTATAAAACGTTACCGAAGGCGACCAATCAGGGACTTCCCTTTTTCGCTCCGGGAAATGCCTAACCGAACCGCCGCACGCGTCCGTGCATGCTATACTGGACGCGTTGAAACAAGTGCGTTGACCACGCTAAAAGAATTCGGAAAGGTGGAGCTAAATATGGGAGGACCCTCACTACGCCAACACCATGCCCATCATGCGATTCATGAAGGAGCACTAAGCGGCGCGATTGATAAAACGGAAGAACTGGAAGAACTGATTCAGACAGAAGGTATAGAAAATGCGCGTCAAGCTGCGGATCAGCTGCTCGGTTATTGGGTGACGCGGGTGCTCAGCCATGCGGATGCGGAAGAAGAAGGGTTTTATGAAGAAATGGCCGGAGAAGATCCCGATCTGAAACTGGCTGTTGTAAAACTGACGCGCGATCACGATATTTTGCGCATGATCGTCGCGGATCTTGTGACCCAGCTGCCCAAGAGCGGCCCGACTCCAGAAATGATGCGTTTGTTCTACTCATTGATTACGGTAAATGCGATTCACAGTCGTGAAGAAGAACGGCTATTGTTCGAGGAGCGCTCGAAATGAATCTGCTCTCTCCTGTCGTTTCCGTAGGACGAAATGATCCCTGTCCGTGCGGCAGCGGATTCAAATATAAGAAATGCTGCGCGCAGCGCGACGAAGTTTCTCGCAGCCTGGCAACCCGGCAAGCGGCGCTGGAATCGGTACTCCGGCAATTCTTCACGGCTCATCCCCGCCCGTCCGAGCAGAAGGCATTATCGGCTTGGAAAAATGAATTGGCCCCTCGTCTTAAAGCCGCTTATGGTGCGGAAAAAACGGACGCGGTCGTCGGGGATACGTTTTTCTTCAGCGAAGCTGTAGACATCTGGAATGCGTTTGTACGCGAGCAATCGGCAGATCCCGCCCATGCGGCAATTGCCGATGCTTTAAAAAGCTGGGTCGATCCGCAATTCGCGGTGCTGCGTGTTCTGGGACAAGACTCGATGTCAGCAGGAACGACCACAAGTATGAGCGTTCGCGCCGTGGAAGTATTGAGCGGTGAAGCCCTTAAGTTGCGTACAGATGATTCCTTCCGTCCTGCCGCCGGTACAATCGTCCTCGGTTTTTGGCTTCCGGGGGCCGGTCTTGAAGCTCCGAAAGTTGCGTTGAACAGTCTTGTGTTGGTCGAAGAACCTGACGATGATGCGGTGCTGCGTTTGGAGCAACTAAGGCGCGACCCGAAGGCTCTTGATCTTAAGACCTTTTACCGTTCGAATATCGCTTCGGTGTACGAAGCCTTCGGCGAAGCGATAGCGTCAAACGATTCGTCTTCTTCCGAAGAAGAGCTGCACGAATCGATAACGGAAGCGATTCGCAGGCTGGACGCATTCCTGATCCGACACGACGTGAAGCATGATCGTCTGATGGATACCACCTTTCGATTCCTGAAACGCAAACGCCACAAACCGGATGCCGGTACAGCGGCGGCAGCGGCGATTCGTTTTGCCCTGGATCAAGACTGGCTGACGAATGACTGGGATGCAGAACGGCTGACGGAAAAATTCGGCGCAAACCCTGAAGAAACCGTACGTTTGGCACAAGAAATGGCGAATTTCGAGCAAAAAACTTCGGCTTACCGCGAAGAAGAAGAAATCATCGGTTTCCGGGTCGGAACCGATCCGATGCTCGACGAGTTCCGCCAATGGCGACTCTACATGCACATTAAGGATTTGGACATTCAAGGCGAAGCTGCGCTGCGCCGTCAGATGGACTACTTCTCGGGAATTCCCTACTCTCCTGCCACGGCCGGCGAGGAAGCGCAGCTGCGTGCCTATGAAGCTTATCTGGCAAAAGAAACTGAATTACGTTTTAAAAAAATGTCCGAGGCTCGTCAACTGGACCCCGATAATGCAGATGCGTTGCTGTTGGCTGCCGGATTCGAGACCGATGTTGTTGAACGCCAAGTTCTGCTGCAACACGCGGAGCAATCGGCTCTTCAATCGTTCGAGGCGGATATCCAACCGGTCTGGCTGCATATTCCCAACCGCCCTTATTTGCGCGCTTTGATGCAAGCAGCTCTGGAAGATTGGGAGCAAGCCCGATGGAATGAAGCGTTTGAACGGTTCTACCGGCTGCTTCGCTTGAACCCTGCCGATCATCAGGGAGCACGCTACCCTGCGTTATCCGCATTAATTGCCCGAGGCGATCTTCAAGCTGCCCAAGGATTGTTGGCCCATTATGCCGAGGGTGCCGGGGACAATGCGATCTATCGCTGGTTCGACTGGGCGATTCATTATCGACAGGATCGCTTGGAAAAAGCTGCCGAGGAACTTTATCAAACGGCAGTCGAAGCTAATCCTTATGTAGAAAAGCGGGTTCGCAATCGGCCTGAAGCCGAGCCTTATCCGCAATCCGCGGTGATGACGCCAAGATCGCCGGAGGAAGCTGAATTCATATGGACGATGATTCGTCCGGGGCTTTTTCATTAAGAATGTCTTGTTTGGCTGGGCGTGCTGAGGCGCTGCGGGAGAAATTCGGTCAAGACGCTGTCTCACTCGGAAACATGGATGAAGATTCGAGAAGTAGCTTTCCGCGTTCAAAGGCGTCTTGACCTGAATTTCTCCCTCCGCTTAGCATGCTCGCTCAAAAAAGATTCTTAAAGAAAAGAGCTTGGGGTTAGGTTTTAGGGTAAGGCAAAGATAGATCACATAGATAAAGAAAATGGTTTCTGACGGCGTGATGCCGTTGGGAACTTTTTTATTTAAGTACATCGTGCGTAGTAAAAGTTAATTAAAATGCTTGAGGGGCTGCTTTTTTACACGCCGTAGCGTACTTCGTACTCGCAGCGGTCGTCGCCGGAGACGTTGCATTTGACTTCGCGGACGCGGGCGGCGCGGCCGGTGACGCGGTGCAGGGCGCCTTCGAGGATTGCGCCTTCCAGGTCGCAGACCATTTTGCCTTCGAGCACGGGGAGTCCTTCGCAGAAGCAGTCGTCTACGGCGATGCGCATGCCCTTCTCGTCTTGATGCACGATGCTTGGGATTCCGATTTTCAGTTCTTCGAACATCCTCAGGATGTCTTCAACCGAGGATACGGGCAAAGATTCGCCGATCTTGCGGCCGATGGTTGCGGTTGTGCTTTTTCCGCCCATCGGGAGAGCTTGATACATGCCGATCAAGCGAATGGTGCGAAATAATTCCAACGGGACCTGATCCCCCAGTTTATCGCGTGCGATGGATTTCATATCTGCAAATTCGAATGTGTCTTTCATGGTCAGACCACCTTCTTTGGATTTGCGACGGGCCGGATTGCCTTGCGCTTGCCCTTCGTATCGAAAGTGTAGCCGACTTGCCGAGCGGGTCGAGTGATTGCGGTCACGTCTTTTTTTGAGGCCTTTTCGGAAATGGTGTTGTCTTTTTCTTGAAACTGTTGGTATACTTACTTTTGATATTGAGAATCATTATCTTTTGAGATATACATATATTAAGGGAGGCCATATCAGGATGGAAAACCATGAAGTCTATGACGTAACGATTATCGGCGGAGGGCCGGCCGGGCTCTTTTCCGCTTTCTATAGCGGTCTGCGCGAGATGAAGACGAAGATTATCGAGTATCAACCGTTCTTGGGCGGCAAGGTTCACGTATACCCCGAGAAAATGATCTGGGACGTCGGCGGCTTGACGCCGATGCCGGCCGCCAAGCTGATCGAACAAATGGTAGCGCAAGGCCAAACGTTCAAGCCGGACGTCGTGCTGAACGAGAAAGTGACGTCGATCGCGCGCTCGGAAGACGGCGAACATTTCGTGCTGCATACTTTGTCCGGCGATCAACATCATTCGAAAACGATCATTTTGGCCGTCGGCGGAGGCATTCTTAATCCGACCAAACTCGACATTGAGGGCGCGGAGCGCTTCGAAGTGACGAACCTTCACTACACCGTCAAATCGATCGCTCGTTTCAAAGACAAGACGGTTCTGATTTCCGGAGGAGGCCATTCGGCGGTGGACTGGGCCAACGAGCTTGCGCCTTTCGCGAAAAAAGTGTACCTGACCTACCGCAAGGAAGAACTTAAAGGGCACGAAGCCGATATTACCCGAATGAAAGCCAACGGCGTGGAGCTGCTGCTTAACGCTACCATCAAAACGCTTGTCGCCAACGAAGACCATTCAGCGATCGGCACCGTATTGATGGAGAAAAACGATTCGCAAGAAGATTTCGAACTCACCGTGGACGACGTGATTATCAGCCACGGATACGAGCGGGATACCGAACTGCTCAAAAAGAGCGAGATCAAAATCGAGATGAACGAATACCAAATCCTTGCTTCTTCTTCAAGCGAGACGTCCGTGCCGGGCATCTTCGCCGCCGGAGACGTCGTTCATTACGACGGAAAAGTGCATCTGATCGCAGGCGCGTTCCATGATGCGGCGAATGCCGTCAACAAAGCGAAACAGTTCGTCACGCCCGATGCGCGCGGTTACGGCATGGTCTCTTCCCACAATGATCTGTTCAAAGAGAAAAATCGCGAGATCATGAAAGAACTTTACAGCAACTAGCAGCTTGCCTTTAGCGTTGAAAAGGTAATAGTCTTTGCGAAATCGACGAATCCCCGGCTGCCAGCATGCGGCTTGGGGATTTTTGCGTTCAGCGATTCGAAAGCTGCATCCGCCCTCCCCTTTTCCCTCGAAATCAGCCGTTTCCCGCAACTTTTCCTGCATTCTCGCCGCCTAATTAACCAATGTTAGATTTCCTTTCTCCGCGCGATCTTGTACAATGAAAGACATAGCGTTTATTTTAATGAAGCAAGTATCGAAACGGAGGCCTATCATGTCGGATTTTCAAACAAACCTTAACAAATACGCCGAACTCGCGGTAAAAGTCGGTGTGAACGTACAGCCTGGACAAATTCTGATGATCGATGCAGGCGTGGAATCGCTCGAATACGTGCGTCTGGTCGTTAAACATGCCTACGCGGCCGGTGCTAAGCTGGTCAAAGTGAATCTCGCAGACGAAGCCATCACTCGCATGCGTTACGATCTTGCGCCGGACGATTCGTTCGAGATTGCACCGAAGTGGACGGCGGCGGAACGCGAAGAATTGGCGGAAAACGGCGGAGCGATGCTGGCTGTCATCTCCAACAATCCCGATCTGCTGAACGGAGTCGATCCGAACCGTATCTCTACTCTGCAAAAAGTATCCGGTGAAGCGCTCAGCAAATATCGCCAATACGTGCAGTCCGATAAGCTGGCTTGGTCGATCGTAGCCGTTCCTTCGGCAGCTTGGGCGGCTAAAGTCTTCCCTCACCTGCCTGAAAACGAGCAAATCCCGGCCATGTGGGAAGCCATCTTCAAGGCCGTTCGCGTGGATCAACCTGATCCGGTCGCGGCTTGGCAGCAGCATATCGCCACGCTGAACGACAAATCGACCTATCTGAACAGTAAAAAATACAAAGCTCTCCATTACACGGCGCCGGGAACGGATCTTACGATCGAGCTTCCACCGACGCATCTGTGGGTAGCTGCGGATAGCGAAAGCGAGCGCGGAACGGCATTCGTGGCCAACATGCCTACGGAAGAAGTATTCACCGCCGCACTCAAAACCGGCGTAAGCGGAACCGTATCGAGCACGAAGCCTTTGAGCTACGGCGGTAACATCATCGACAACTTCACGCTGACGTTCGAAAACGGACGCATCGTGGACGTGAAAGCCGAGCAAGGCGAAGAAACGTTGAAACGTCTCGTCGAGATGGACGAAGGCTCGCATTACATCGGCGAAGTGGCACTCGTGCCGCATAAATCCCCGATCTCCGAGTCCGGCATTCTTTACTACAATACGCTGTTCGACGAGAACGCTTCGAACCACCTGGCGATCGGCAGCGCGTATGCGTTCAACATTGAAGGCGGCAAAGCGATGTCTCGCGAAGAGCTCGCCGAAGCCGGAATCAACCAAAGTCTTGCGCATGTCGACTTCATGATCGGTTCTGCCGAAATGAACATTGACGGGATTACGCAAGACGGCACGGCCGAGCCTGTTTTCCGCGGCGGAAACTGGGCGTTTTAATCGATTGACGGCATAATGAAAGCCCTCCATTCCCTTTTCGGGAAGTCGGAGGGCTTTTTCTTTGCTTGAAAATGACGAAGGCGACTTTATTTCATTACGGTTTAAGCACGACCTTGATGCAATCTTCCTTCTTGCTATCGAAAATGTCGTAGGCATGCTCCGCTTCGTCCAGCGACAGGCGGTGCGTAATGATGTCGGTCGGATCGAGCTGTCCCGTTTTGATTTGGTTGAAAAGCTCCGGCATATAATGGATGACCGGCGCTTGTCCCGTCTTGATCGTCACGTTGCGCTCGAAGATATGACCGAACGGGAAATTGTTGTAGCGCAATCCGTAGACGCCCGTTACTTGAATCGTGCCGAATTTGCGAACGACGTTGGAAGCCATATGGAACGCGCCCAACCCTCCGCCTTGGAGCTTAAGCTTCGTTTCGACCTTTTCCATAAACGTTTTCTCGGAATCCAGGCCTACGCAGTCGATGACCACGTCCGCTCCGCCGCTCGTGATTTCAAGCAAATGCTTGTCCAGATCGTCGTTTTCCATGAAGTTGAACGTCTCGACGCGATTGGTACGGCGCGCGTGTTCCAAGCGATACTCCACGTGATCGACCGCGATCACGCGTTTTGCCCCTTTTTGCCACGCGAATTTTTGTACCATCAGCCCGATCGGCCCGCAGCCTAGCACGATGACCGTATCGCCTTTTTTGACGCCCGCGTTATCCACGCTCCAGTACGCGGTCGGGATCACGTCGGACAGCAGCAGCACCTGCTCGTCCGTTACTTCCGCGTCCGGCGGAATCACGAGCGGGCCGAAATTGCCGTAAGGCACTCTGAGCAGCTCGGCTTGGCCACCTGCGAAACCGCCGTACGTATGCGAATAGCCGAGCATCGCGCCCGTGTCTTTGGCCGGATTTTCGTTGGCGTTGTCGCACTGGCTTTCCATCTGATTTTGACAGAAGAAACATTGTCCGCAGGATACGTTAAAAGGAATGATGACGCGGTCGCCTTTTTTGACATGCGTCACGTCGCTTCCGATTTCTTCGACGATGCCCATCGGTTCGTGCCCGATGATGTAGTCGTCGGTCATGCCCGGGATTTCGCCGTTGAACAAATGCAGGTCAGAGCCGCAAATCGAAGTCGAAGTGACCCGAATCAGAATATCGTCGCGTTTTTCGAGCTTTGGCGTCGCTACGTCTTTCACTTTCACCTTGCGTTTGCCTTGATAAGTGAGTGCTTTCATATCGCCCATCGCTCCTTTTGACTGAACAGTATGTGTTTGAAAGGCTTTCCTCCCCTCATTAAACGAAATCGCCCATGAGTTAACATTATTTTTCCAGTCTCTTCATTCAGGCAGGTTTTCGATCCTTCCCGGTTCGTCAAAGATTGGTTCGCCTGCCGTACGGGTATAAAAGAGAAAGAAAGCGACGGTGCAAGCCCGCTCTTGCAGCTTGCAACCGGATCGCTAGGAACCGACTACGAATGGAGGCTTACATCATGAAACACTTAAACGACTCCCAGATCGACACGCTTAAAAATCTTTTGCTGGAACAAAAAAGCGAGCTGGAGCAGCATTTTGGCAATTCGGAGGATACGACTGAAGGCTTCGAGACGTCCCTGCGCGATTCCACGGGCGAATTATCTTCCGTCGATAACCATCCGGCCGATCTGGGCACCGAAGAATTTGAGCGCAGCCGGGACATGGCGATCGACAGCGACCTTTCCGATCGCCTCGACGAGGTCAATGCCGCGCTTCAACGTATTGAAGACGGCAGTTACGGCGTCGACGCGAAGACCGGCAAAGAGATTCCGTTCGAGCGTCTTGAAGCCGTTCCGTATACCGCCTATAACGTCGATACGACGCCGGAAAATAATCCGATCACGGATTACCGTCCGGTCGAAGAAGACGTCATGACGCCTCCTCCTTCGGGTGCCGGAGAAAACCGTCAGGCCCATGCAGGCAAATTCGACGACTCGGATGCTTGGCAGGCGGTCGAGAGCTACGGAAATGCCGACTCGCCCGCCATGTCCACCAAACGCGACGTTGAAAGCTACGATCAGCTGTCGAGCGACAACAACGAAGGCGAAGGCGCGGTTGAATCCTATGAGAACTTCACGGCGAACGATATGACCGGAGGGAATCGCAGCGTAGAAATGACCCGCGCCGAGCGCGAATATGTCGAAGCCGGCGAAGGCGAAGCAGTTGCCGAAATCGACGAATCAGTCGACACCGAAGCCGCGCTGGAACAGGCGATCGAACGCGACGGCGTGAAATCCGGAAAAAGAAGCAGCGACGAATAAAGAGTTTACGGAACAACGTAATCAAGCCGAGCCTCGGATATACATCCGGGGCTTTTTTATATGCTAATTTTTTGAATAGTTGTGCAAAAGGTAATTAAATATCCAAAAACGATTCATTATATAATAAGAAAAAGCCCACCTTCTTCCTTCTTTCATGTAGAATAGGAGAATATTAAATTAATTTCTTCCGTTTCGACGAGTAGGCTTACATAAACGAATAGAATCGTAAGCAGCCGGATTCGTTCGGAACGCAACCGGGAAAGGAGCAAATATGGCTCAGCATCTTCAGATGCTCCTCAGCCATGAATTCGACGAACTTGACGAAGGCATGCAGGAGCTGATATATAACGAATACTATGATCTGGCCTACGGGGCCGTATTTTACATTGTGCGGGATCATGCGGCGGCCGAAGACGTCATTCAAGAAGCTTTCTTGAAATTGATCAGACGAAGACCGGAATTCGAAAACGAATCCAAGTTTTTCGCTTGGCTCAAGGTCGTAACGCGGAATAGCGCAATCAATGATTTAAGAAAAAATAAAAGACACCGTAACCATGTGGAAGCGGACAGCGTTCTTAATCATATAGAGGCTAAGCAGGATGCCGGAGCTTCGACCGAGAAAACGGTCGAGGTACGAATGATGGAGGAAGCGATCCTGCGGCATCTCGAAGACATGAAGCCGGAATACCGCGCGATCATTCTATATCGCTGGAAATACGGCATGTCGTACAAGGAAATCGCCGATTCGCTTGGCACCAGCGAAGACATTATCAGGCAAAGGCTCTTTAGGGCGAGGGAAAATATGCGCAAGGTGCTGCGCAAAGAATGGGAGGGCAGCGATGAAAGACGAAAAATTTGACGAGCTGTTCGACGAAGCGTTTGAACGCGCCGCAAACTCCGCATCGCCGGTTGACCCGAAATCCCGCCGGGCATCCTGGCAGCGCGTGCAGCAGCACCGCATGCAGCATACCTCAAGAAGACGGCGCAAGCGCATGGTCAGGTTGACCGGAGCCGCAGCCGGACTGATCCTGCTCGGATCCGTCGTATTCTCGGAACCGGTACGGACGGGAGCACTGACGCCGATTTATCAGACGTTGTATACATGGAGTACAGGCGAAGTCGCGCTGACGACCGGAGAAAAAAAGCCGCTCCAAACCGAAGGCGCGCTGACCCCTCCTCCTCCGGAAGGCGTTCAAGCACCGATCTCGACTTCGGAAACCGGCGATTTCGAAGAACCCGTCATCACGGATTTCGTGACGACCGAGAGCCAACCGGCCACTTTGGAAGAAGTTCGCGAAAAACTGCCTTATACGATGCCCGAGTTTCCTCGGATTCCGGCTGATCTCAAGTTGGACAAGGTATACTTATCCGTTCCAGATGACGGTTCGACGCCGGAAGGGTATACTCTTTTGTATCGGGGAGAAGGAAATCGCGAAGCCATGCTCAGTGTCCAACTATTGGAAGAAGAAGAAAATGGCACGTACGGTTTCGGGCCTGGAGAGCTGAAGGAAGTTATATTGGATAACGGACTGGAAGCCCAATATGTCGGCAGGGAATACAATAGCTTGGTCCACACTATTCGTGGAAGGCTTGACATTATGGTCAGCGGATCATTGACGGAAGAAGAGTTTCTTCAAATTGCCGGACATATCGTGGACGGCGAACCTTAAGAACGTAAAGAATAATCGTACGAGGGATCGCATGATTTCAAATAAAAAGCTTCTTCCCGGGCGGGAAGAAGCTTTTTGCCGCGGATTGCCGAGATTATTAGTTAGGCACGAATACGGTGCTGCTATAAATCGTACGGCTTTCCTTATTGATTCCGCTGGATGCCCAATGATCGGATTTGATTCGGTAATAATAACCTTTCGTTACGCTCAATGCGTAATTCAGGTTGTTATACGCAATTCCCGAGCTTTTGGTCCGCGTGCTTCCGAATTCTGTCCAATCGCTGCCTGTCCAACGTTCGAGGCCGGCCGTGACACCGCTTTGAGAAGCGGAAGCCGAACTTCTTGTTTCGGCGGAAATTTGCAGCGAAGAATTGCCCGACGTCGAAAGATTACTGTATGCTGAAACCAGATATTGGCTGGCCATTAAACTTGATGCGAAACCTTCGTAATACAAAGTCGGCGGCGGCGGTGGCGTAAGCGCGCCCGGCTCCATCACAGATTCATTTAACGATCTTTCCGGCAGTGCCGTAAAAACATTGTCTGTCACAGGCGCTGATTCCGATGCTTGCCCGACCCCTGGAGCAGCGAACGATGCAGTAACCAAAGCAATAGCAGGGATAGCTAAAAGCTTGAAAAAATGAGTTTTTTTGTTTGTGTTCATTTTTATTCCCCTTTTCGTATGTAAATGTGTTACATACGTATATAACGAAACAGGAACCAATTTGGTTCCTGTTTTCTCCATTTTATATTAATTTATTTTTTGACTTCGCGAACTGCTCATATTTTGCGCTCACGACGGTACCATTCATAGATTTGCCGGGCATCCGAAGCTTTCAATCGGGAGACGCTGATCGAAGAGCCGCCCGAACCGCCGAGCAAATGGGCTTTGATATTAAGCATCTGCCCTCTTCTTTGCCAACGGCTGCCTCCGACCCGGAAAGCCACGATATGCCGTTTCAGCGTGCAGTGCGTCTGTTTGGCGATCGCCCGATTGACGATTGTCAGCCGATCTCCGTCTAAAGCAGCTCCGCTGGTGCGGAAACTCCAGTAATCCAGACCGAATACGATCGGAACCAGCAGTAACGACCATAGGCCCATATGCGGGAAAAAGTAGATCAAGACCGCGGCCAAGACGGCGGTTACGATCAAGCCGATTCTGACATAGCCGAGTATCGCGCGTTTCGGAGGCTTCAACTCCGCAGCGGCAAATGTAAACTGCGGGATGGTTTGCTCCAGTAGACTTGCGATCTGGGACCGCGGAATAAACGGATGCAAGGCGGGTGTCTCCTTCTCGCTTGAAGAAGATACGACATTGACCTCGACATGCGCGTACCCCAGCGCTTGCCGCAACCACCCTTCTCTGATCGTAACGGCCTGGACACGGGATGGATCGAACAAGAATTGCTTGCGTTCAAGCAATCCGTAGCGTACCGAAAGTCTCCCCCCGTCGCGGTATAAGGAAAATCCGGCAAATTTGACGATGAATAATACCAGTGACAGCAACCAGGCTGCAATCAAGGCTGCCGCAGCAATGATCAAGATGGCTTTAATGCCCGTAAAGTAGGCTTGGGCATTGCTGACCAGTTGGTTGACCCAGCGATCCGGCAGCAAATCGTCCGCGAAGGAAACGATACCGGCCACGAAGGCGACGGCCAAGCCGAGATTCATCTCGGTGAGGGCCGCTTGGAAAAGGCGGCCGGGGCCGAGCCGGTAGAGCAGCTCCGGCTCGCGGATCTTCGGTCGAGCGTCGGCCGCGACCGAAGGAGGTTGCGCCGCAGGCCCGCCTTCGGCGTGGCGTGCCTGCGGCGCGCGCGAATCCGGCGGGGCGAAGCCGTCCGCCGCGCCGGTTTCGCCCGGAACGGCCGAATCGCGCGGCGCTCGATTCGGAAGCTGCGCTCCTTCTTCATGAGGAGCGCCGGACGGAGCACCGTATGCTCCGTCCATTCTTTCCGGTCCCCCTGCTTGGACCGGAAACTCATTAGCGGCCGCCTGATCCTGGCCGCTTTCGCTTGCCGCGATCCCTGCGGCCGCATCATCGGCCTGATCGGGCAAGGCGATAGAGCGCTCGTTCAGAACGCGCTGAAGACGCTCCGCTTCCTCGCGCCTAAGCACGGGCAGCACGGCATCCCCTTCGCTGCCCCCTGGCGTCTCAATCTTCAATTGCACGACGCCCAGCAGACGCTGGATCAAAGGCTGTTCTTGGCTCACGGAGTGAATGCGCGAGTAATAAATAATTTTCTCGCTGCGTTGGATCAGACCTTTGCGAATCGTGATTCGGTCCGATTCTTCCTCATACGTGAACCTTTTCCAGCCGATGATTTCCATGGCGCCTGTCAACAGGATCAAGGCTAACGCCCCGCCCATCACCCAATATACGGTAGGCGGAAATTTTCCGTTAGCGACGAACTGAATGCCGAAGATAAACAGCAGCGGAACCAGACTGCGAATTAGCTTGAGCATGGAAAAGGCGATATACAGCGGAGACATCCGCTTCGGGCCGCTCATTCTTCCGTCCTCCGAGCCAACTCCCCGATCGTTCGTTTCAAGCTTTCGGCTTCCTCTGCCTTCAGTCCGGCAATCGAGTGCGTGGTCGCCGCAGTTACGACCTTCAGTTCGGCTAATCCATACTTGCGAAGGATCGGCCCGCTCTCCAGTTTGACGTGCTGTACCTTAGTCATAGGAATCAGGGTCTCTGTAATGAAGAACAGACCCTTGCGAATCTCGACCTCCTCCTCGAAGATCGCGAAGCCGAATCGGTTATAGCGAATAACAGGAACCCGGAACGTAGCGAACACGAATAAGAGGGCAAAAACTAACGTAACCAGCCCGCCGATCCATAACGGTAACCAGCTCCATTCGAAAACAACGCCCAACACTGCCAAAGTCGCCGCAATCAGCAGCGGAAATATGTAGAAGCAGGCGCTTCCAAGGCGCGAAGCTGCAATCCAGTCTGGATGCAGGCGCCGGAAACGTTCTTCGCCTCTTTGTTGCTTTTCTTCATTCGATTCCATGATTTTCCCCTCCATGCCTTAAAGCGTAGCGATATTTGGGATGCAAGTCAATCAAACGCCAGCGTTCGCTCATCCGCCTGATTGGGGATACGCAAGCAGGTACGCTCAAGTTGCAGACACGCAAAAAAAAGACCGCCGAATAATTTCGGCGGTCTCTCTGTTTTTTGTTCCTTATCCTAGAGCGTGTCTCGGCCCGACTCAAGCTTTCGATTACGCACCCGCTTCGGCCCGCTTCGCTGTCAAAGCTGTCGACATCGCCGCTTCAGCTTCTAGTTCTTCACCAATCAACTCTGAATCGGCTGCATCCGTTTCGCGTTCAGTCATACGATCTTCCTCAGGCAACGGCTTCAAAATCCGCACCCGCGAAATCCGCTTCTGCTCCGTCTCGTCCACGATAAACGTACACCCTTCGTGATCGACCGACTGTCCTTTTTGCGGAGGCAGCGCGTCGATCCGGGCATATAACCAACCGCCGATCGTGTCATAGTCGTCAAAGTCGAGTTCAAAGCCAAATTGATCGTTTACGTCTTCGATCAGCATCATGCCGTCGATCGAGTAGCTGAACTCTCCGGCTTGCTCCGTTTCAGGGCGCTCTTCTTCATCAAACTCGTCCTGAATCTCGCCCACGATCTCTTCCATGATGTCTTCCAGCGTAACCAGCCCGGCCGTACCGCCGTATTCATCGACCAGCATCGCGATTTGCGTACGGCTGCGCTGCATCAGCTTCATCAGTTCGCTGATCCGGATCGACTCCGGCACGGCGATGATTGGACGAATCAACTGGTCATAGTCGGCACCCGGCGAACGCATCAGATCCTTGATATGGATAAAACCGATGATATGGTCTTTGTCCTGTTCGCAGACTGGATAGCGGGTTCGCATACCGTCGTAGGCGATTTCAAGATTTTCCTCATGCGACAAATTGGTGTACAGACAGATCATTTCCGTCCGCGGAATCATCACTTCGCGCGCGGTTGTATCGGCAAATTCGAAGATATTGTCCACGAGCGCCATTTCCGTATTATCGATCAACCCGTTCTTGTTGCTTTCCTTCACCAGAATCCGAATTTCTTCTTCGGTGTGCGCAGAGTCCAGTTCGGAAGCCGGCTCGATCCGCAGAAGCTTAAGCAGACCGTTCGCCATTCCGTTCAAGACCCAGATAAACGGATACATCATTTTGTAGAAAAAGACCATCGGAGCCGCCGCCGCAAGCGCCACCGCTTCCGTTTTGCGAATGGCCATCGACTTGGGAGCCAGCTCCCCGATCACGATGTGCAGCATAGTGATGATGATGAACGCGATCGCGACCGAGGTTCCGTGAATCGCCACCTCATTGTTCCAGCCGAAACTATGGAACAGCGGGCGCAGGAACGACGCGACCGCCGGTTCCCCGATCCAACCCAGGCCAAGCGATGCCAGCGTAATCCCGAGCTGACACGCCGACAGATACGCATCCAGGTTTTGCACCATATTCCGGGCAAAACCCGCACGCTTACTTCCGCCGTCCGCCATCGTGGCAATTCGGCTTTCACGAAGCCGCACCATCGCGAATTCCGCCGCTACAAAAAATCCGTTCAACCCGACAAGCAGCACAACCATTAAAATACTTAACCAACCTGGCAAGGGGTCACTATTCAATATACATCCCGTTTCCGCGCCGCTTACCCAAGCGTTACGCTATCGGAAAACGGGTCCACCTCCTTCGTTTTCCTAAATAATGTTGAATCACCGTATCCGACGACTGTTCACTTTGAGGTCCCTTGACCCAAGCTAGCAACTCCCCAATTTTATTCACTCCGTTTCCAAGACGTATACGTCACATTTTAGCTATAACTTTAATTATAATCGTAAGTTACCTCCAGCAAAATAGGAATGAAAGGTCAAAAAAGCCAAAAAACCGCCCTAAGGACGGTTTTAAGTCGATCTTATCGATCCATTCTTGCTTCTCGCGTTCCCGCACGGTCTCGCTCACGCTTTTACGACGGTTCTTCCGATTATTTATGCGCGATTAAGGTAAAAGTCTTCGGAATGCCTTTGTCGAAGCTGTCGCCGGATAAGTTGGGTTCCTCATCAAGCCGAACGATCACAAGGCTGTTTTGAGCTACCGCGGTCACGATCTCCCCGAGATTCCATTTGCGTAGCAGAACCTTCGGCGGTTCGCCTTCTGCATACTTGGCAAAGGAAGCTTCTTGTTCTTCCAGCGACGTATCGAAGTAATCCCCGTCTACTTTATGCTTGCGAATCTTGGCCGTCGTTCCGCGCGAAGAAATGAGCTTCGTCGAAACCGGATGGAAATCGCGAAGCACAAATCGTCCGCCGGGCGCGAGCAGCGTCTGAACCACATTCATAAACGGATTCAAGTCCGTAAAGTAATGCAGGATGCCCATTTCCGCAAATACGATATCGAAGGTTCCGGCGAGATTCGTCACGTCCAGCTTGAGCACGTCCGAAACCATATAATCCAGCGGGACGCCCGCCGCTTCTGCCAACTCCAACGCATAACGCTGGTTGCCCGGCGAAAAGTCGACGACAGCAACCGAAGCACCGAGCAGTGCCAGCGCAACCGCTTTGCTTCCGTTGGAGCCCATCAGGTTCATAATTCGTTTGCCCGAAGGATCGCCGATCGCGTCTCCCAGAACGGACAACGACTTCAACGGCTGCTTGCCGATTCTCTCTGCCGCTTCATCGGGTCTTCCGAAGCGTTGCACCCAAGCCTCGTACGTTTCCTGATTCCAGGCCTCTTCGTTGAAAGGATGGGCAACATTCTGTTGTTCTTGATTGTTCATATTCGACTTCCTTTCGATACAGCGCTCAGGCAACTGAACGGCACGCTAATCCTGAACTAAAATAATTCCGCGTTCGACTGCCGGAGCCGAATCAGCTTTCAGCAATCGAATCGCTTGGAGTACGCGCAGATTCGGCAAATGCTGAAGATCTTCAAGCGTATGCACGTCGAACCAGCCGTCTTCTCCGTTCCAGAACGGAATAATCTGAAGCTGAACCTGCTGCCCGCTGCCGATGACGAGCTTCGTGACCTTCGACAAGTCCTCTTCCGTCAATACCAGACGCTCGAAATATTCTCGAACCTCGGGGATCGGTCGATCTCCTTCTTCGGCAATCGATATTTCGCGCAGTGCATACTCTTGGACGAATACGCCTACGTCGAAACGCGGAGTCAGCACGTTTTGTTTGTACATCAATTCCTCGATAACCGCAAGTTTAAAGTTAAAGTCCGCAAATGAGATCCCCTTGACCCCATTTTTGGTGCTTGGCATGCTGTCGGCTTCGATCTGCGCAATAACCGCATTCGCCTGTCGCAGCGTCTCCGCCGCTTTCGCGGCCAGAGCGGTCTTGCGATGCTGGGTAACGGTCAAATCCAGCACCAGTCGTCGATCAGTGGATCTGGCGATCTGAAGCAAAGGCTGACGCAGCAGAGGATAATAGATGAACGTATCGATAAATTCATCAAATTGTTCATCCGACCATGCAGGCATATACCGTGCAAGTGCATCAGACACGGGGCGAATGCCGCGTTCAAGTACGGCAGCCCCCTCGCCCATGAAGGACGAAGCCAGACTGAAGTAAGCTTTACCCTTATTTTCCCTGGATTGATCAAGATTCAGATAGAAGTGAATGAGCCGTGCAATCTCTTCGGCATAGCCGGGATGGTAACCCAGCATATAGATATGAACATGATTGCAAGCCGGATAAAACATTCGAATCAACTCTGGGAGCAAGATGGATGCTTCAGAGCGCAAATCGTCATCATCCATGTAATGCGGATGGTTGAAATAGATTTCGAACAGTGCTGCGGCGGCGCGTGAAAGCTCACGAAAAACCGGATCGCGCCGATCGGCACTTTTCCCCTTCTCAATCCATTCGCGCAGCAATTCAAGCACACGCGTATGACTGGATCGCAATTCGTCCCGAAGTGCGTAAGAGCTTTCGATCGACGCCTTGCGAAGCGCAAAAAGCTCGGTTAATTTGGCTGTTTTTCGCGCAGATGTTGCTTCTGTGAACGGTTCTTTTTCCAAAATATTCAGCATCGTGTCATAAAACCATGCGCGTTCCTCGACGGTTAGCAGGACGAACATCGACCACGCTTCGTTGATCCGTTCATCCACGCGCTTTTGGTTCTCTTCCTCAAGCTCGAAATCGTCCACCCACTCGAAAGAAGCCTCGATTATTGCCCGACCTTCCGGTTCAGGCGTGAATCCTTGCAACCGATTCAGCAATTGGTGCGAGAGTTCCGAGGGCTCCTCGTCGGGATTTGCCCGAAGCAGGGCTTGGAGCTTGGTCATCGTAGTTCCTCCCAGTACATATGTCCATTACGTAACAATTTTCGTTCCTATAATAGTAACATTTAGTTCACTCCCTGCACCAGCCCGGCTTTTTAGAATCTTTTCAAATTCTAATGAAATTCCGGGCGATTTTTGCCGTTTTTTACATCCCGTCAACGACACCCCCTTATTAATCAGGCAAAAGGCCTGTTTTATTGAAATTAGCGCTCATTAAAATGGTTGTTTCGTTATGTATGACAGCAATATGTAAGACCTTGAGCCTACCTCCATCATAAGGCTTTCTGCGTTCTTTTCAAAGCCGAAGAGCCGGAATATGCGCATCCTTCTTGATAGACGCACCAATTCCGGCTTTGGTTGGATTACGGGCGAAGGAAGTTTACGAACAATCGAGACAACGTCGGAAATGCCCGATATTGCTTCATGCCGACCCGAATTTGCGAAGTCTGTATAGGATTAAAGCGTAATACTCTAAGATGTCCTACAGTGCCACCTTCCGCAACAGATTGCCATTCGCCGTCAGTTTCCGCGTCGCTTCCTACTATTTTTGCAAACACTTCAAAAGCTTCAATCCGTTGTCCCGACGCCAGATGTTCTCCCAATCCCAACGTATCGATCCACTGCGGCTGTTCCAACGTTAATTCAATCCAGGGCTCAATGTCACTCTTTTCCGGTTGCCAGAATGAAGAGGCTTCGCCGGAGTGACTCGATAAGACGGCTTCCACGGAAACCTGGCCGCTAGACGTTCGTAAGGTCGCCCCCTGCATCAACGAAGTATCTTGAAGCTGTGAGATTCTCCGCCCCAGGTCCTCCAGCGCCAAACGATCCGGCCTAGCGATACGTCCCTGCGCATCGGGCGGTATATTGAGCAGGAACGTCGCATTGCCTCCAACCGCATTCAAATAAATCCCGAACAACTCTTCGCCGCTTCGAACCTGGTCGTCTTCTTCCTGATGGTAGAACCAACCCGGACGAATCGAAGTGTTCACCTCGGCTGGGTACCAGACCCATTCGCCGTCATACGCCGCAATGGCCTTCCTGCTGCCCAAGTCTTCTTCCATCGAATTGAAAGAACGCGAGAACTCCCCATCGTCGGCCTGCTGCGACTTCTCGGCCGTCTTTTCGGCATCGCGCAGCGGCGCGGGCACGACGCTCCATTCCTGCTTCCTCGTCTGCCCCGCCTCGTTGCCGACCCAGCGAATATCCGGCCCGCATACGCTGATCACGCAACCCGGCTGCAAACGGCGAATCACTTCATAGTAACGCTCCCAGTCATAAAATTGCTTTTTTCCGTTGGGACCTTCTCCGTTCGCTCCATCTAGCCAGACGCAGCCGATCTCGCCGTAATTCGTTAGCAGCTCCGTCAGCTGATCGATATAAAAGTCGTCGTAAGCTTCGCCTTCTCCATAGCTGCTCTCCGTCCGATCCCAAGGAGAAAGGTAGACCCCAAACTTCAATCCGTATTTCTGACAGGCCCCCGATACTTCCCGCACCAGATCGCCTTTGCCGTCGCGCCAAGGAGTGTAGGCAACGGTATGTTTCGAGTATTCGCTCGGCCACAGACAGAATCCGTCATGATGCTTACAAGTCAAGATCACCGCCCGCATACCGGAACGTGCAAGAATCGCTATCCATTCCTCCGCATCGAGCGACTGCGGGTCGAAGATCGATAGGTCCTCATGGCCTTCGCCCCATTCGCGCCCGGTCATCGTATTCATTCCGAAATGAATAAATCCATAGAACTCCAACCGCTGCCAAGCGAGTTGTCTTGCCGATGGAGCCACTTTCGCGATGTCATGCAAGTCCATTACGGCACTTCCCTTCCTTTAAAAAGATTCACTCCAAAAGCATAACCGATCTGCCCGAAAGATGCGCGTTTTCAGAGCGAGACGAACGATTCCCGGTTATACTATAGAAGAATTCGAATCTGAAGGAGGCGAATCATGGGTAACGAACAAGCCGAAAATGCTGCCGTATCCTCGATCGAGGTCGATCTGTCCGTCAAGCATCAGACTTTTGAAGGTTGGGGAACGTCTCTTGCCTGGTGGGCCAACGTTCTGGGCGGTTGGAGCAAGGCGCGCAGACGCGAGATTGTGGAAAAGCTGTATGCTGCGGAATCCGGAATCGGGATGAACATCGCTCGTTACAATATCGGAGGAACCAAAGATGCGGACGATCCTTTTTTGGACTACGGCAAAGCGATTTTATCTTTTCAAAACGAAGACGGAAGCTGGGACTGGTCGCGAGACGCGAACCAGCGGGAGATCATGCGGTTGATTCGCGATATGACCGATGAACCGATCTTTGAAGCCTTTTCCAACTGTCCGCCCTGGTGGATGACTCTTGCGTACGATCCGCAGCATCCGAACGGCGCGCAAGGCGCGACGACGGGAGGCATCGACGGCGGAGATAACTTAAAACCCGGCTCGGAACGCGAATTTGCTCGTTATTTAGTCGAGGTTGTCCGGCATTTTCGAGATGAGCATGGGCTTACGTTCCGTACGCTGGCTCCGTTCAACGAACCCGTCGCAGGCTGGTGGAAGCATCGGATTACGAAGCAAGAAGGCGCGCAAATTCTGCCCGGGCAGCAGCAAATCGTGATCCGTGAGGCTGTTGAAGCTTTGCGGGAAGCCGGGCTTTCGGATACATCGGTCAGCGCATCGGACGAATCCTTTGTCGAGATGGCGCTGAATACATGGAATGCTTTCTCGCCTGAGATAAAAGCGCTGATTCCGCAAGTGAACACCCACACGTACAATGATTCAGGCTATGACCCAGAAAATTTCATGAAGACGGTTACATCTGATGGGAAAAAGCTTTGGATGTCTGAAGTTGGCTTTGAAAATGGAGCTCACCCGACAGATGATCCTCATTCGATGATCGGCGCAATACGGTTGGTTCAAGGCATCACCAAGGATTTGAAAATCATGCGTTCTGAAGCCTGGGTATACTGGCAAGCGGTTGAAAGCAATGTCAGCACGTGGGGATTGATCTTTGCTCCGTTTGAGCATAATGAATCAGAGTCTTACTTCATGTACAAGCAATATTATGCACTCGGTAATTACAGTACATTCATTCGTCCGGGAAGCATTATTGTTCATAACGACGGCGAAAAATCGCTTGCGGCGTTTGACCCTGCTGCAAATCGTCTGACGATCGTAACGTACAACGACGGGGATGCGGAAACGGTAAGCTACTCTTATCAATTGCAAGGACTTGCTTCGTTCGGCAATGGCGCACCGCTTCAAGCACGCATATACCGGACGAGCGCAGAAGAAAATCTGGCGGAGCTGGAGTCCATAACGCTGGAAAAGGGAAGCTTCACGGCTGAGGCTATTCCGGGATCTGTGACCACGTATGTAATCGATCAGGTGGCGGCAACAACATAACCAAAAAGACCTTATCCGCACCCTACGTGTCGGAAAAGGTCTTTATTTATTGCGATTCACGGGTCATCAAACCTCGCTTTGTTCCTTGGGGATTTGATTTGCTTACGAGTCGAACCGTTAACTTATTGTCCGGCGAAAAAGGCTTCGTTACCCGAATAGAAGTATCCGGTCGTATCGCTGAATACCACATAGTCGATGCAATTCAGGGGTACGACGGTACGTTGTCCATATTCGACGCTCAATACGATATGGTCGCTACCCGCCGCTTCAAGTCGTCCTTCAACCGAAGTTGACGTAAATCCGATATTCATTCCGGGTACGATGTAAAAAGTGCCTGTGCGTCCCAGATTATTTTGCAACGTAGAGATTACGTTGGGTTGTTCATAATTGGTTTGCGGAATGGACGCTTCGATCATCGGCGATCCGGATCTGGCCAACGGATTACGGAACCCTGCGCCGCCTCTTCCTGCCATGCCGTTCATGCCGCTGCTAATCCGATAGGTCACGGGTGAATAGGAATATTCCATATGAATCCCTCCTCGTTTTTGCGCGGATGTCCGCGAGTGGATAAAAATATGTTCACGTCCGCCCGGCTGTATCGTCCATTTAGAGAAGGTGAAATTGCGATTAGAGTACAATTCATGCTTTATATCCTTACTATTACCCGAGAGACGCAAAGGGCAAACCTTATTTTTACATCGAATATGGCAAAAAAGTGAAGAAGGAGCTAGAAATGGCGCTGCGGGAGAAATTACAAGCATAGGCTTCCGAAGTGCATTTCTTCGAAATGCTTCACAATCCGCTGTCTCGCCTGAGAATTTTAGAGTTGACCATAGGTGCAACTCTAAAATTCTCAGGCTTAAAGGCGTCTTTCACTGAATTACTCCCTCCGCTAGTTGTAGCGGCAGGAGGAATAAAAGAACAAAAGAATAAAACATAAAACGATTAAAGGCCTGCGCAAGATGCGCAGGCCGCTTCGGTACGAAATGTTCATTCTTTATTACTCGGCGTAAATCATTTTCCGCGTCATTCCGCCGTCCAGGACCAATTCGGCTCCGGTCAGGAAGGTGTTGTCGGGGTGCGTGATGTACAGGCAGGCTCGGGCGACGTCTTCCGGGGTGCCTACTCTGCCTATCGGATGTTGCTCGTGATCCTCTTGGCGCAGCTTATCGTATTCCTTGGTTTCGATCCAGCCCGGGCTGATGCAGTTGACTTGAATGCCGTCTCCTCCCAGCGAAACGGCTAGCGAATGGGTCAAAGCAAGGATCGCTCCTTTGGATGCCGCATAGGCTTCGAAATTGGGTTCGGACATGTGGGCGCGCGTCGAACATAAATTTACGACGGAGCCTTTTCCGTGCTTGCGCATATGCAAAGCGGCTTCCCGGGTTGCGAGGAACGTGCCGCGGACATTCGTATTCATGACATCGTCCCATTCTTTGACGGTTAACTCATATGGAGACTTCCAAATCCCGAAGCCCGCATTGTTAATCAGGATATCAATTTGTCCGAAGGCTTCGATCGTTTCTCGCATGAGCTGCGTAATATCCGATTCGTTGGAGACATCGCACGGAATGAAGATCGCTTCCCCGCCCGAATTGCGGATTTCCGCAGCTGCTGCGGCTCCTTCGGGTTCTTGCGTATCGGCGAGCACGACACGTGCTCCTTTTTCAGCATAACTTTTAGCGACAGCTTTTCCGATTCCTTGAGCGGCGCCGGTTACGATCACCGTCATCGATTCAAAACTCATCTTCTTGTCAGCTCCCTTCCCATTCTCACTGCTTTATTATTACCCAAACGCCTTGCTGAAGGAAACCAAAGCAAAAAGTCCTTCGCGGGGTGAGGCGAAAGACTTAATGTCCGGCAAGCGGATTTATTATGTGATTAAATTCACTTAATAGGGTGCAAAATATGTCTTCTGCACATCCGGGTGTCGGCGTTACGCGTAGTACATGTTCAGCAGTTGATTCGTTTCTGCATTTTCGTTCTCTTCGTTATTCAGCAGTCCTTGTTCAGCCCAGCAAGCCAAGCATTGTTCTTCGGTCTCGCAGAGATGTGCGTCTTCGCAGTTATAGCAAAGGTTCAGGTAGTTACGAGTCAGTTGAGCAGTTGCGGTGGTCATGTGGATCACTCCTCGATTTAATTTAAGTTTAGGGTTGTTTGAGTTGTCGTTTTGTTTTGTTGCATTCTTTATATTTAAAAAATAACAGATTTTTCGATTAGATAATGTGATTTTTTTCACATTATCTGAAATAAATTAAACTTTTCTGTTCGTTGTGTGGCTGACGTGCGACGCTGCGGGAGAAATTACAAGCATAGGCTTCCGAAGTGCATTTCTTCGAAATGCTTCACAAGACGCTGTCTCACCCGGAAAGTTGAATTGGATTTGAATAAGGAATCTTTCCGGGTTCAAAGGCGTCAACATAAAACTTAATGTTACCTCAGGTTTTCTTCGAAATCCTGTATTTCACTGAATTTCTCCCTCCGCTTCTCCTTCGCTTTTTTATAAAAAGATAAAGGCGAAAAGCACAATAAATGCACTCATGCGATTTTACTGCATAAGTACACTTATTGTTCGAATTATTTTTTAAATAACATCGAAGTATTAGACAAAATAAAAAGGTTGTCCTTATTTAGGACAACCCCACCCCCTAGAAAATCCCTTCCCGAAATGAAGCGTACAGCGGAGGGGAAAATTCAGTTCAATACGCCTTTGAACTCGGAAAACCTTCAACTTAAATTTCAATCTAGTTTTCCGAGTGAGACAGCGGATTGTGAAGCATTTCGAAGAAATGCACTTCGGAAGCCTATGCTTGTAATTTTCCCCGCAGCGCCCAAGCATCTTTCAACGGACAGGGTTTTCTCGAATCAAATCACATGCCATGTGACGCCGCCGTCCAACGTTTGCAGAAGCAGAGAACGTCTCAATTCGGTTTTGCCGATCAGCAGCCAGCCGACTTGATCGTCGACGAATTGGACTTGGAAGATCTCGGGGTACTTCTCCATGTTTTCGACGAGTTTGTCGTTTTTGGGAAGTGCTTTCCAGTTTTGTCCGCCGTCGGTCGTGCGATAGAACTGCGAGCCGATCGGAATCCATCCTTTTAGACGATCGGTAAATACCGGAGCAATTTGCAGATTGAGCGATTCCTGGACAGGAAGCTTGAAAGCCACGTGTGTCCAAGCTACTCCGTTATTTTGCGTGAAATAACCATGATATTGGACGTTGTCGCGCTGCTTGCAGCCTACGGCTACCCAGGAACCTGCCGAGGTCTCGTACGCTTGCGGTTTCCCGCTTACGTAAGCATCGCAACTGCCGATCGGATTTTCTTCTCCCGCGAAAAACGACGAGGATTTAAACCAGTTGCGTCCGGCGTCTTTGGTTCGATAAAGCGCAGGGCGTCCCAGTTCCAGCATCGTGGCATAGCCGCTGCCGTTGGACTCGAAATGAATGCCCGATACGTAGCCGATATCCGGTAACGGATTTCCCGAACCACTCGGTTGGAAATCGCTTGCGGTACGCATGACCGTATTCCAACTTTCTCCCCCGTCCAACGTCCGATAGAGCGTCTTATCCTCGCGGCCCGCAGTGGAAGACGTTTTGGTTGTCAGCAGCCAGCCGCGGTCGTTATCGCTGAAAGATAACGCAACAGGCAATTCGTCGGTACGTCCCAATGTCGCAAGCGCCCAGTTCTCTCCGCCGTCGGAGGTGCGCAGAACGAGCGTTTCTTCGGCGATTCCCGCACTGCGGACAATCCAGCCGTGCTTCGTATCCGTGAAAAAGATTTCTTTTCCGTACTCGGGCACATTGGAGAACGTCACTTGTTCGGAAGGCGACAAAGGCGTCCAGTTCTTGCCGTTATTTTCGGTTAAGTACATCCGAAGCGCGCTTCGGGTAAGCCCCCAAGCCATTCCGGTCTTCCCGTCAAATAGATGCATCTCCGTTAACCGGGTCTGCACCACGTATTCTTCATATTGATTGGCGCTGCCGCCCTCTTCGGGTTCGACAAGCGTAATTTCCTGGCCTCCATCATCATCGGCCGTATTCGTCTGCACTATCGGTTCGGATGCCGCGTCTTCGGTCGAAGAGTCGCTTGTGCATCCGGCCAGCACAATCAGCATAGCAAGCAGAGGCAGCAACACCTTTTGCCTGATCCGCATTGCAGCCGCCCCCTTTGAGTTTCGAATAATGTCGCACGGAGCGCAATTCCTTCGTCATTATAGCATAAAAGGCCATAGCCTTCGCAACTGCGTTCGCCTCACCCTATCCAGAGGTAAATCGGGACGAACAATAATGAGGTGACGATTCCCGAAAGCCCCATGCCGAGCGCGCTGAAGCTGCCTGCCGTTTCCGATTCCTGCAAGCTGCGCGCCGTACCGAAACCATGCGCGGCGCTTCCCATCGCCAAGCCGAACGAGACGGGATCCCGAAGACCGAGTCGATATAAAAAAGCCGGACCCAACACGCCTCCGAGAACGCCCGTTACGACGCTGAACATTACGGAGAGCTCCGGCGTTCCGCCCAGCGATCTGGAGATTTCGATTCCGATCGGCGAACTGACCGATTTCGGCAAAATGCTGAGCAGCACCTCATGCGAGCCGCGGGTGACGTATACGAGCAGTCCCGCGCTGACGATGCCCGTAATCGATCCCGCCAGCACGGAAACCGAGATTGTTTTGAGCCGCTCGCGAATCAGTTTGCGATGCTTGTAAATCGGCACCCCGAGCGCCACGGTCGCCGGGCCGAGCAGGCTCGTCAACAGCCCGACCTCGCCTTGAAAATCGGCGATCGGAAAGCGTACCAAAGCCAGAACAATCAGAATGATCGCGCTGCTGCTCAGGATCGGATGCAGCCAAGGCAATCTCGTCTGGATCCCTCTGGCAAGAGCATAAGCGCCTATTGTTAAAGTAAGACCAAAAAGCGGATCATGCAGAAAGTTTTCCATCCTGGGCAACCTCCTTCTGCTTCGGCTGCGTTTTCTTGGCAACCGTTCCGGTCACCCATAGCACGGCAAATGTACTTCCCACTATGCCAACCGCGATCGACACAGCATTGTTGCCAAGAAACGGAATCAGTGCCGCCGCTCCGATCACGTAGGGGATAAAAAATAGCAAAAGATGCCCCGTCAATAAGTTCGCGGCTTGTTCGACCCATTCCAACTTCACGACTTTTCCGAATAATGCAGCCAAAAACAACAACAAACCGATAACATTGCCCGGTAACGGAAGATGCAACGCATCGTGCAGCAGCACGCCGGCCAGGCTGAATCCGAGCAGAATCGCAAACCCGCGCATAATCGTTCAACCTCTTTTCCGCCGGTTCACCGCAGTAATCCCGGATACTTGTTCAAACATTTTATCATTATAACAAAACTCGACAGGATTCGCGCAAAGACATTTGCCACAATTCCGTGACATGTTGCTTGTTAGCGTGTAAACTGGTTACAAAGTTGAGAGGGTCTTTTTATTCCTCCCATCCCATATCCTGAAGAAATGGAGTGATTTGGACATGACTACCCCATCCTCGCGTTCCCGCCGTGTCGTCGTGATTGGCACGGGCGACGTAGGAGCAACTACCGCTTATACCCTGCTGCTGAGGCAGCGCATGACCGAACTCGTTTTGATTGACGTGAACAAGGAATTGGCACTGGGCCAGGCACTGGACATGAATCACGGTCTGCCGTTCGTCGGCGGCGTGAAAGTATGGGCCGGCGATTATTCCGACTGCAAAGACGCGGCCGTGATTATCATCGCGGCAGGCGCAGCCCAGCGTCCGGGCGAGACGCGTATCGATCTGCTCAACCGCAACGCAGGCATCTTCGACCAAATCATCGGCAATATCGTGAAGTACAACGACAACGGGATCATTCTCGTCGCGACAAACCCGGTGGATATTCTCTCGTACGTTTCGTACAAGAAGAGCGGTTGGCCGGCTCATCGCGTGATCGGTTCGGGTACGCTGCTCGATAGCGCCCGCTTCCGTTATCTGATCGGTCAGCAAAAACACCTCGATCCGCGAAGCATCCACGCGCATATCATCGGCGAGCACGGCGATTCCGAGCTTCCGGTATGGAGCATGGCGAACGTTGCCGGCGCGGATCTGGCCTTGTCGGAAAGCACGCAGGACGAGATCTTTGAAAACACCAAAAACGCGGCGTACGCGATCATCAATGCCAAAGGCTCGACGTACTATGCAATCGCCCTTGCGCTGGACCGGATCGTAACCGCGATTTTGCAGAACGAAAGCTCGGTTCTCAACGTCTCGACCTTGTTGGATAACTATCACGGCATTTCCGACGTTTATCTCGGCCTGCCTTGCGTCGTTGACAGCACCGGCGTGCGCGAGCACCTGGAGATTCCGATGAACGACAAAGAGCTTGAGCTGCTAAACGCTTCGGCTAACAAGCTCAAATCGGAAATCGCGAAAGTCAATCTGTAAAATCAGCTTTCCCGCGTGTAAAAAGCCCCCAGCTCTCCATGGAGAGTTTGGGGGCTTCGCTTTTTTCGCAAGACGGCAGGTTCGACTATCATACGCGGACAATCTCCGCACGCAGCAAGCGCCCGGAAGACGCATCGCAGACGAATTCGCTCTCTTCAATCCATACCAGGGAAGCTTGCTCCACTCCGTTCGAATCCCTGCCTTGGCACACGTAATACGGCAGAACCCGAATATGCTCTTTGAGCTTCTCCCAGGCTTCATTCTCCGACAACCTAGGTTTATACAAGGCTTCGGCGAAACGTTCGGGACGCAAGCGGCGAAAATGCAGTTCGTCCGACGCGGCCGCGAGCTTTCCGCTGCGACGCTCGACATACAAATCCAGGCAAGCCCCAAGCACGGGAAGCCCGTTCACCAAACGATAAACGCGTACATGGGCAAATCCGCCACTTGCCGCCCGGAACGAGGAGAGCTGCCTGCCTGCGAGAAAAGCCCAGCGATAAGCCCGCGGTTTTGTCGAGCGCAGCAGATAATCCAGCACGGCGCTGCGAGCACGTCTCAGCTCATCCCGATCCAGCGGCTCGGGTCTTCTGGAATCGGAGACGGGAATACGCCCCTGGAGAGGCCGCATGGGCGCTGAAACACTTCGTTTCGCTGAAGAACTCCCTCCGCGCAGGTCAATCCATTCCCAGGGACCCAGCTTTTCTCCTTGCAGCACGCGCTTGCCATTTTGATCATAGAGTCTTGGGGGGAACAGGTAAAAAGGAATCACGGCAGATACATCCAACGCATAGGCGCTTCGAATACACGAATGGTCCTCCGGTACCTGGATCGACGTTGGCGGACGATCCATCGGCTCCGATTCGAACTGACAAGGTGCCCAGTCTGTTTTCAAATCGCTGAGTTCGCCGGAAGCCTTCATGCGGATAAACAATTGGGGACCGCGGTAAAAGGGAATTTCACAGTGATGCCGAGCATACTCCAACCGCATTTCGTCATTATCCAACTCAACAGCGCGAATCGGTAACAAGTCTTTCGGATTGATATCGGGCCTCACGCGTGAAAGATGTTCTTCCGCCAGAGCCGCATAATGCGAACTCTCTTCATCCGACAAAAAGCGTATGCCGCCGAAGCCTTCTTTTCGAACTCTGGATCGCGAGTCTTTGTTGTTAGGTCTGGTCAAAGGCTTCTCCCCCTCTACCTATTAATAAGGCAGACCGTCATCTCCGGGTTCTTCCCGTCGTTCAAGCAGGCGCTTCGCCACGGTCTCGAAGTCTTCCGGCTGAAGCAGCTCGATCGGGGAATGCCCCTTGTCGAACACAAACGATTCGCCTTCCAAAATAACGGCATAGCGTCCATTCAGCCGCGTGATATGCACCCCGTAACCGAAGTCGGCCAGCAGACCTTTGATTTGCGAATTGCCCAGTTTAAAACGAACCTCGATATCCGGCTGGAATTCCGTGATCCGCTCGGCTGCTTCCATCACCTGTTCCGGTTCCCATTTTTGCTGGATATCGCGCTTGTCGCTGGCTGTCCAGAGTTCCAGATCGTGTTCTTCGCGCTGGCGTTCTTCGCTCGTTTCGTCCGGCCACTTTTCTTCGACGTAAGTCTGCACGAATTCCATGACTCGATCGTTCACGATCTCGGGCATGGACTGCTCGTAGACGACGAATTTCAAAAAGTCCTCGAAATAACGCGCGTGCGAAGGTTGGTGGATCTTGAGTTCCCAGTCCTCCGTCATCCCGGCTTCCGGCATATGCGGGTACATGATCGATTTGATGCTTTTCGTGCTGATCGCCATTTCGACTTCGTCAATCAGATTCTGCTCGTCCGAAATGCGCGCGATCTTATTCTCGAAGTCGCATTTCATCACGAAAATAAACGGATCGTCGGAATGGGTCGGCATTTTGGCACGGGTCAGTACCAATGCGCCTCCTCGAACCGATCCGGTGTCCAGGTAGTTTCGCACCAGATCGTCGCAGGCATTTTTGAAATCTTCTTTGCCGTCGGCGGTCCGCATCCGGTTGAACATATTGAAGTTGGGATTGCTGTCCAGCTCGTAGCCAGGTTCGACGATAAACGTGCCGATCTTGGTCGGAGCTTGCTCGGTCAACGGATTCTTTTCCACTTTGCGTTTCGCGATCCGAGAGAACTCGCTGTCGAGAAATTTTTTCACGGGACTATCTTCGTAATCGTAATCGTCCATGGTCTGGTAATGCTTGTAGCCTCTCGCGCCCTGGCCTTCCCGGCCCTCCACCTGAATGACGAAAAACGATAAAAATTCAATATCAAAACGCATAATTCTTTAAACCCCTTCTGCCTCCGATTTACGCCGGGCGCATTCGGAAGGCGGTAATGGCTGCCTTGTCATGCCCATCGCTTTCCGGCAGCAAATTGCTTGTCTGCCTACGATAGCACGACCGTCAAAAATGAACAATCTCAGAAAGAAAATTCGTTGAAAGATAAAAAAAACGCGACCTGCCGTTATCGACGTAGGCCGCGCTGATTGATCTCGGATGTTTTATTTTCCCTGGCGCTGCTGCATGAATTCCAATCCTTTTTGCAGCAGTTCCTTCATGGAACCGAACTGCGTGTTGGCATTGACCTTCTCGTCCAATTCCTGCGGATGAACGTTCTGAAGCGCGTTCGGGTCGCTGCCGCCGATGCCGAATTTCTGGAGCATTTCCGCAGCGGACTTGAACGGCGTGTACTTTTGCAAAAACTCCGAATTCAGCAATTGGTCCAGCGGAAGCTTTTGCAGAATTTCGTTAAGCGGAAGTTTATTGGCCATTTCGCTTAAGCCGCTCAGGTCCCCCTGCTTCAGTTTGTTAAACGCGTCTCCCAAACCTCCAAGATTAAATCCCATACGTACCGCCTCCTTATCGAATATACTCTACCCGTTTTTACCCGAATTGCCCGGTAGCTTAACATCCAATCGGCTCATCGCCTCTTCCTTTTCCCGATTCGAGACGTGGGTATATACCGTCGTCGTCTGAATCGAGGAGTGGCCGAGCATCTCCTGCACCGTCCGCAGATCCGCCCCTCGACGCAGCAGCATCGTGGCGAACGAGTGGCGCAGCTTATGGCTGGAATACGGAATTCGCTGATGCGGCTCCAAGTCCTGCTGAAAACGATCGAACGTATCGGCCGCCAACTGCTGGATCGCTCGAATCGACATCCGGCGTCCCTTCTGCGAAACGAACAGCGCTTCCTCTCGATCCGTCCACGGCGACAGCCGCTGCGAGATCGCTTCTTCCAGCACGCCCATTACCGCTTCCGGTACAGGCAGCGTACGCCATTTGCGCCCTTTGCCGAACACTTGCAGCGTCCGCCGCTCCGCATTGTAATGGGAAACGTTGAGCGCGTGCACCTCGCCGACCCGAAGCCCCATATAAGCCATCAGCAAAAAAATTGCCAAGTTGCGTTCCCGATACTTGCCGTCGACCGCTTCGAGAAATTCGCCGATCTGTCGTTCATCCATATACACGGGTGCGCGGTTCTTTTCCGTCTTAGCCTTTTTGATTCCGATCGCCGGATTGTGTTCGATCATTTCCAATTCCATTAATGCTTTATAAAAGCAGTGAATCGCGGCATGTTTGCGGTTCCGCGTGGCGTCTCCCGATCCGTTCCTTCTGGCATTGGACAGGAAGGACATCACATGAATCTTTTTCACCGCGTCCAGCTCTTTTCCGCTTAATCCCAATAAAAACTGCCGCACGTCGCTCAAGTAATTTTTTTGCGTATAGTCCGTATATCCCGCGTCCTGCATCCAAATCAGGAACGCTTCCAGATACTCGGCATAATCCTCAAGCACCTCATCGTCGGGAATCCGAATGGTTGCCATTTCCTGCATCGCTCCGCTTCTGCTTGTTCAAAAAGTGACTTCTATAATATTGTGAATCAATCGGGCCGCGTTATGCAAGCTTTAAATCGATTTCACAAGATTGAGAAGTAACAAAAGAAGAAGATCAAGCGTCAATAATAAGGAAGGTAAAAAATGGAACGCAGGAGGTGAACATTGGATGCAAGCGGACAAAAGCATTTGGTCGACACTTGTTCTTTTCCTGATTTCATTTTTAAATCTTTTTTTTAAATAATAAAGCGGTTATTATAACATAATTAATATTATGTAAACATATTTTCAAACTATAAAAAAAGGAGAACTCCTTATGATCCCTTTCAAACGTTCCAGCGCTATTTTAATTTCGGCAGGCCTGCTTTTTTCGCTCGCTCCTATTTCCGCAGCGGCTCCCGCTACATCTTACGTCAATCCGATCATTCACTCTTCTGAATCCGAAACCATTTCCGAGCTTAAGCCTGTCTGGAGCGTCAATACGTTTACGTCGAATCCCGGAATTTCAGCGGTCATTTCGGGAAACCTGGTCGTTTATCCCGCTAAAAACAACTTGGAAGCAGCGAATGCCGCAACCGGAAAAAAGGTCTGGACGGCTGCTTTTATTCCCGCTTCCGAACTGATTACGGGCAACGGAACTCTGTATTTCGTTGACTCCAAAGGAATGTTGGTCGGATTAAACGCCAAGACCGGTAAGGCGTTATGGAAAACGAAAACCGGCTTCGCCGCTCAAACTGACGGATTTACGGCAAAGCTCGTTAACGGAACCTTATATATCGGCGGGCCGCGCGAGCTTCAAGCCTATAATCCCGCAACCGGCAAACGATTATGGAAACAGTCGACCGAAAGCGAATACGGCGGGCCGTCCGTTCAAGGCGTTTACGACGGCGTGCTGGTGACATCTGCCGTAGTAAGCGGAGCGCTGACCGTCGATTTTTACAACGGCTACGATCCGAAAACGGGCAAAGAACTTTGGGTGCTCGGCGGCAGCCACGGACCAGTGCTTCATTATCAAAAAGGTCATATTTATATGCGGGAGCAGTCGTTGACCGGCAATATGGATCATGCGGCGATACTCGATAAAGTAAATGTCAAAACAGGCAAAACGACCGCTACGTACAAGTATGTCGAAGTGGAAGACGGATTGTATCAAAGCGCGCAACAAATCGTAATCGATCAGGAAAATGTCTATATCGCGATGCCCCGGTATGAAAAAGGCAGACTCGAAGGCTTTTCTTCGGCCTTATATCGTTTCAAGTTGGATCAACAACCCGACAATACGCAACCTGCGCTTTACGAAGACCGGGGCGATTTTTTGGCGGGCCCTTATCTCAATCGGTTTTTCGTGCAAAAAGGACTGGAGCTGCAATCCGTTCCGATTAACGGGAAGATGTCCCAAAGTTACGCGATGTCCGATAATCCGGTTTCCCGTCTGGACCTGAAAGGAAACGGCGCTTATGTAGGACTCAGCGACGGACAATTGTACCTGATCGATATCGCGTCCGGAAAAACGTTGGGCGTCGTTCGTGCCGGAGGGCGCACATACGGAGAAACGCTGCTTGCAGGCAATATGGCGATCGTTCAGGCGGAAAACAAACTGATCGTGATCAAACGTCCGGCGGCTTTGACAAAATAAATAGATAAAATCGAACTTCAAAAACCATAATTTGGAATTTAATTCTGTTTCAAAAAATTAAATTTTGCGTTATATCATTACGAAGAGTTTCGTTTCCTCAGAACTTCCGTACTTTCAGCTTGTTGATCCGAATCCCAATTTGCCGAGGTGCAACGCGCACCCGAAAGGAGCTTTATCCATGACAGACGCCAAGAAACCCGTACTTGAACCCGCAGCCCAGAAATTCGCAGACGACAATTCGAAGCCTCCCTTCTTGCCCGATCTCGGTCCGGAAAAAGGTCGCGAAACGGTAGACGAAGTTCAGTCCGGCGAAGTGTTCAAGCCCGATGTCGATATCGAAGACAAAACGATTGCCGGAGGACCGAAAGGCGAAGTTTCGATTCGAATCGTGCGTCCGAAAGGTACGACCGGCACGCTGCCCGTTCTGCTGTATATCCACGGCGCCGGTTGGGTATTCGGCGACGCGCATACGCATGATCGCTTGATTCGCGAATTGGCGGTAGGTTCGGATGTCGCGGTCGTCTTCCCGAATTACAGCCGTTCCCCGGAAAACAAATATCCGGTCGCGATCAAAGAAATTTACGCGACGCTGGAATGGATTTCTTCGCAGAGCGAAGCCGAAGGCTTCGATACTTCCAAGCTCTTCGTCGGCGGCGATAGCGTCGGCGGCAACATGACGGCAGCGATCACGTTGATGGCGAAAGAACGCAGCGGTCCGAAAATCGCGAAGCAGCTGCTGTTCTATCCGGTCACGGACGCTTCCTTCGAAACGGAATCGTATAACCAGTTCGCGGAAGGCTACTTCTTGATGAAAGAAGGCATGAAGTGGTTCTGGGATCAATACACGACCGATCCGGCTGAACGCGACCAAATCACGGCTTCCCCGCTGCGCGCGACAACCGAACAGCTGCAAGGTCTGCCGGAAGCGCTGGTCATTACGGGCGAAGCCGACGTACTGCGCGACGAAGGCGAAGCCTATGCGAACAAACTCCGCGAAGCCGGCGTTCCGGTAACGGCGGTTCGTTTCCAAGGGATTATTCACGACTTCGTGATGCTGAACGTCATGGCCGAAACGAATGCGAAAAAGGGCGCTCTGCTGTTGGCGAACGCTTGGTTGAAGGCCTAATCGTACAAAAAGCCGCTCCTCGGAGCGGCTTTTTGTTTTGCTTAGCCTTTTAACCGATACGGCTCCCCAAGCGGGGCTGCCGGAAGTCATAACCCGAAATACGGTTACTGGTCGGGTAATACGGAAGAACAGTAGTCGTTTCAAGCACAGCGGATAATATTCGTACCCATTTTTTTGGTATAGATCCGGCTACTGGCAAAATCGTCAAAACCGAAAACTACGGCTTATCTCCAGACGCCCGTTCGTCCGCCGATCTTCCTGCACATGTTGCGGTAACCGGAGTTCGCGTTGCGGGAGATTTTGTCTTTGATAAGAAAAGCGGCCGTGCATGGGGCATGCTTCCGACGAGATCTCATTTGTTCGGCTTGCCTTTCGTCAAAGACGGAAAGTTTTTCATTCAGACCTTATCGGATTTGATTGTACTGGATTTTCCCGGCAGTTAACGATAATATAATTATGTAAACTATATGGAGTTGAATATTCTTTTCCGCAAACGAAAACCCCGCCCTTTTTCATGTTTCAAGGATTTAAGGACGGGATTTTCGTGCACTTTTTTAAAATTGACAAGCTTCTAATCGAACGTGACGAAGCCCATCGCTTTCTTCGCCGCTAACAGCGTTTTCCCCGCTTCTTCGTTCGCTTTTCGCGCGCCGCGCTTCAAAATCTCGTCCAGCTCTGGCGAGTTCACGATTTCATGGAAACGCTGCTGGATCGGTTGCAGTTTGGCGATCACGACTTCGGCCAGTTCTTTTTTGAAAGCTCCGTAACCTTGTCCGTCGAAGCGGCGTTCTACGTCTTCGGTAGAGACTTCGGCGAACAGGGAGTACAGTTCGATCAGATTGCTGACGGCGGGTTTGGACTCCCAGTCGTAGCGTACCTGTCCGTCTGAATCGGTCACCGCGCGAGAGAACTTTTTACGGATCGCGGCAGGTTCGTCCAACATCAGGATATAACTGGCTTGATTCGGGTTGCTTTTGCTCATCTTTTTGTGTGGATCATCCAGCCCCATGACTCGGCAGCCGATGTCTTGGACGATGGCTTCTGGTACGATGAACGTTTGGCCGAAGCGGCTGTTGAATCGGTTGGCCAAGTCGCGCGTCAATTCCAAATGCTGCGTCTGATCTTCGCCTACAGGGACATGGGTCGCTTGGTACAGCAGAATGTCCGAAGCCATCAGAGCGGGATACGTGAACAACGATGCGCTGACGCCTTCTTTTCCGTCCGACTTCTCTTTGAACTGCGTCATCCGGTTCAGCTCGCCGAAATGCGCCTGCGTCTCCATGATCCATCCAAGCTCGGCGTGTGCGGGAACTTGCGATTGAAGGAAGATCGTAGATTTTTCCGGGTCAATGCCTGCCGCCACGTAATACGCCGCAATCTCACGCGAACGCTGATGCAGCTCTTTCGGATCTTGAGCAACGGTCACGGCGTGAAGATCCGGCACGAAAAAGAAACTCTCAAATTCATGCTGAAACTTTACGAACTGACTAAGCGCGCCTGCGTAGCCTCCAATGTTCAGATCACCGCTTGGTTTGATGCCGGATAAAATGCGTTTGCTTGTACTCATTCTTATTCTCTCCTTGAATTCAATTGAACAATTACCCGATAAAAAACGCAAAAAAGACACTCCATCCCCGTTAAAGGGACGAAGTGTCTAGATACGCTCCGCGGTACCACCCGAATTTCAGCCGAAATCGACTGCTCTTGGACCCGTCAAGACGACTAACGGGGTTCCCCGAGATAACGGAGGGAAGCCGTCGGCGCCTACTGCCCGCAGAGTGCGGGGTTCAGACCGAAGCGAATGGACCCATTCACCGAACGTCGTCATGCCGGACCTTGCACCGATCGCCGGCTCGCTGAGATGACTCTTGTTTGGGCTACTCTTTCCATTCTTAGCTTTTGTTATGGGTAGTTGTTGTAGGCAAGTGTACGCGATCCATCGGGAAAAAGCAACTTTCCATCGTTTAAGAGGGTTTGTTTATTGAAGCGTGATCTCTTTTGACCAGGTTGCTTCTTGTCCGGCATCATTGGAGAACACGAATGAAATCTCACCTTGTTCTCCTTTTTGCTCATTGGGATACAGGAAGCCGGAAAATTGTCCGTCGCCGCTGATGTAAAAGCCGTCTCCGCCGCTTGCTCCGTTTTCCCGTGCTTGCTCGTATGTCGTGATTACAGGGTCTCCCTCACCGTGCCATTGCATTTCGCGCAGCGCATAACCTTGCGGTATCTTTTTAAACGAGAAGGTCAAGCCTCCGCTCTCGATCGGCATCTCCGTCTGATCGAGCACGACCAGAATTTGCGAATCCTCATCCTCTGCTCCTTGATCGGCAGCCGCATCGGCTTCGTCAGCAGGTTCCGTATTCTGAGACGCCTCGTTCGATGGATTCGTAACGGCAGTTCCTTCCGAAACGTTCTCTGCCGGAGCCGCATTTTGCCCGCAGGCGCTTAACATAAGCATTCCGGCAACCAAGGCGATGCTCGCTAACCGGGGGTGTCTATTCATGCTCTTCCCTCTCCTCTTCTACGGCTGAAGCTTCGCGCAATGTAAAACGAAAAGCAACGCCTTTCTCTGTATTCGCCGCATCATAATCGCTTCCATGCAGCTCCAAAATATGCTTGACGATGGCGAGTCCCAACCCTGTCCCGCCGGAACGACGATCCCGGGAACGTTCCGCCCGATAAAATTGTTCCCAAATCCGCTCCAGGTCTTCCTTCGGAATCGGTTCTCCGTCATTTTCGATCATGATCTCTGCAACTTCAGAATCCAAGCGCCGCAACGAAATTCGGATCTCCCCCGCTTCGCGCGCATGCCGAACCGCATTGCTGAGCAGGTTGATCAGCACCTGATCGATTCGGCGCGGGTCGGCAATGACCTGAAGCTGAGCTTCGCCGATTAGATGCACCTTCAGACGTCGGCTCTCGATCTGTTCGGTCAACGAATCAAGCAGCGAACGCACATGAACGGCCATATCCATTTTCTCCGGCTTGAGCTTAATTGCTTTAGCTTCGAAACGGGAAAGCTGGAGCATGTCCATGATCAGGGCGTTCATGCGATCCGTCTCTCCGACGATCAGTTGCAGATAACGTTCGCGTTTGTCCGCGGCCACGTCGTCTTGCAACCCTTCCGCAAAGCCTTTCACGATCCCCAGCGGCGTCTTCAACTCATGCGAGATATTGGCGATCAATTCTTTGCGCAGTTCCTCGGCACGCACTTTTTCCTCGACTTCATGTTCCAGCGCGGTATTGGTTTCGGACAGCTTGCGCAGTGCCGCGTCGAGATTATGTCCCAATGTATCCAGATTGCGAGATAATTCGCCGAACTCGTCATGCGAACGAATCGCCCTGCCTTCATCCGGCGTAAAATCAAGCGCGGCCATACGCGACGAGGTCAGGCTGAGACGAATCAATGGACGAGACACCATCCGAGAGTAGACAAACGATAACAACAGCAAAACGACCACGATCATAGGCGCCAGATACACGAAGTAGCGTTGGAGCATTCCAACGGCCTCGCCCAAAGGTTGAAGAGATGCCAAAGCAAACGCGTAACCCTCCGGCTTCCCTTGCTCATCTAAAATCGGAACTAAAATACGTAAATAAGGAATCCCGCTCCAATCATCGTTCCATTCGCTGGTCAGCGTTTCGCCGGAACTTACGCGCTTTTCCACATCTGAAGAGTCGGCATTGCGCCAATCCGTCAACGCTTCGTCGATTCTCGTATTCGCGTAAAAAGGATTAAACTCTTGGTTCTCCGGCAGCACCAATTCGGTAATAGTCCCTTTTGCACGAGCAAATCCGCTTTCAGGCCGAGGCTCCTCGCTTTGCAGCGTAACGGGTTGCATCAACGTATCCCGCTCATCCATGTAGATTCCGTCCGCCACCAGCTCCTCGCCTACCCGAAGGCCGGAAGGGACGTCCGAAGCGGTCATCCCTTCCGAGGATAATAGAAGCGTGATCGGTTTGTTATCAGAGGTTTGCAAAGAAATGAAATAAGGATCAAGACTTCGGCGTTCGAAACCGGTATTCAAGATTGCGAGCGAAGCTTTGTTTTCATTCGTGAATTGCCCAAGAATGCGCGCCGTCGCAACAGGGTCATTACCCGCTTCCGCATACTGTACGCTAAAATCGCGCATACTTTTTTCCAAATCGTCCGTCTTCACTGTCTGATAAAAGCGTTCGAAAAACAAGCTTTGCGCAATCAGAATCAAAGCGAAGATACTCAGCGTAACCAGCGACGTCACTCCGAACAGTTTCAAAACAATACTAATCTTCTTCATCTTCATTCAACTCTCGTTTCCGAACTCGAACTTGTATCCCGTCCCGATCACCGTGCGGATCAACCGCCCTTCGTCACCCAACTTGGCTCGAAGCTTTTTGATATGCGTATCCACTGCCCGGGTATCGCCGTAATAATCCATTCCCCAGACCGCATTCAGAATTTCGTCGCGTTCAAGCACTTTTCCCATATTTCGCGTAAGGAGAATCAGTAGATCATACTCCTTCGGAGACAGCGTGATCCCTTCTCCTGCGACTTCCACGGCATGCGCTTGGCGGTCAATCGTCAGTGTTCCATAAACCAACCGATCATCCTCGCGCCCAAGAGTGCCTTCTGCCCGCTTGAGTAACGCAGTCGCGCGAGCCACAAGCACTTTCGGGCTAAAAGGCTTGGTTACGTACTCGTCGGCCCCCAGCTCAAAGCCCATGATCTGATCATCATCGTCGGCCCGCGCCGTAATGATAATGATCGGAACGCCGGACTTTTTGCGCACGCGCCGGCAGACCGACCAACCGTCGATCTCCGGCATCATAATATCGAGCACGATCAGATCCACTTCGTGCTCTTCGAATAACTCCAGGGCTTCACGGCCGTTATCCGCTTCGAGCACATGCCAATTTTCTTTTTTAAAATAATCGGTCATAAACTCGCGCATCAGCACGTCGTCTTCCACCAACATAATCGTTCTCTTCATTAGATATGCACTCCGATTCTCCGGGTTTTCCGCCTCTTTCATGCTACCCGGAGACGGACAGACTGTCAAAATGCTCAGAGGCGGTTACTTATTCACGGCATAAACGGCAATCTTGCCATCGAACTGACTGATCCACAATTGTCCGTTGCCTACCATAACCCCTTGCCAATTGGCGAACAAGTCTTCTTCGATCGCATATCCCAATGTTCGTTTTACTTCAGGGGTCATAATCGAATCATACTTGGCAATAAAACGAGCCGGGGTCCGGAACTTATACGTCTTGCCATTCGTGTTCACGTTCAACGGATAACTGATCATCGAAGCCACAGCCTTTTTATCGTTTTTGGCCACCGCCTGCTGAAGCTTGACGAAGAAGGTATGGAACGCCGCAGGATCATCAATACCGGCTACTTCGTAAGGATTGCTTTTTTGCGTCGATTGAGCGGCAGTCTTGGCACTTGTTTCCGCTGCTGAAGCCGTATCGGCTGGCGTCCAGGAAGTACCGATAATCGCTGTGCCTGCAAGTGTCGCGCTCAAAAGAAGTTTGGTTGTTTTATTCATAGTAGAATGCCTCCTGTTTGTTTGGGATGCTTTAAGTATAAAAAAGCCATGTGTAGTCCGCGTGTACATGGTGTGGAATTTCGAGTACATTGAGGATGATTAACATGTAGTTCGATGTGGCGCGGAATGGATCGAGAACGTCGAAAAAATCGTATGTTCTACAACATTGGAAAGTGTCGAATGGAACAACTCCAGATTGGTCAAAGAAAACATCAAAGAAGAAATCGAAACCCTCAAGCAACAATCCGGCGGAGACCTGGTGATTCTGGGCAGCCCGAGACTCGCTCAGCATCTGATGCAACTTGGGTTAGTAGATGTATACAAAATTACAGTCTCTCCCGTGTTGGTCGGAAATGGGCTGCGTTTGTTCGAAGGACTTGACAAGATGGTGAATCTTAAACTCGTCGAAAACAAAACGTTCGATTCCGGAGCGATTGGTTTGGTGTATTATACTATAGTTTCATAATTATTGTTATGTAAACATATACGGTGACGGTTTTTTTCTCTATTGTCGAGAGTAGATTTTTCATAAAAACATGAAGGGAATAATTAGAAAAACAATCGTTTTAACCCTTCGATTAAGGTTACCAAGGAGCTTTCTTTAGTAGAATTAATCGATTTAAAAGGAAACAGCGTATAATTTATATTATACGCTGTTTTTTTGGGCTTGTTAAACGCATTTATAAGACAGACTTCAGTAATTGTATCCCGTTTCGAAATACGACCTGCAGCACTTTTAGATCGACGTCTGTCCAAGTGGGTGTAAAGTATTCTCCGTCTTTCCTCAAAGCCGAAGGGTTTGTCCCATAGAAAATCCTCTCATAAATCGGAGTCATTTCTTTCCGATCTCCATAAAACGGAAGTTCTAATGAATATGCCGCATCGCCAATCATGTTCCAAAAGGTTAAAAAGCGATAGCAATCCAATGTTCGGGTGTCTTCGATTTGATCCAATTCGCGGCGGAGTAGGTCAATATCCAAAAAGATAGCCTCTAAATCTGCCGGCTGCTTGTTCTTTTCTTCGCAACAAGCAACGGCTTCTTGTTCGGAACGGAAAGTTCGAAGTTTAGAACTTTGGGTCAAAAATCCGTCTTTTTCATCCGTATACCAGATACATCTATATTCCAGACCGTTAAACTGAAATACGATAGGATAGTGTTCGCGCGACATATCATTCCGCCTTTTCAAAGGTCGGATTTCTCCAGCAAACTCCGACAAAAAATACGGCCAGCCCTATGAGCAATAGATATAAATCCAAAGCAGGCATAAGAAAACTAAAACCGCTCTTATAACTCACAGCTATGCTGAAAGCAATCAGAATGGCGCCCAGAGACATGATCCTGCCGCTGTTCAGATTTTTGCGATATACGGTAAAAGCAGCAATCAGCCCGATCAAGATGATAGACAGCATAAGAATTACGATGATTTTAAAGCCCGGTTCCTGCGTGATATGAAATAACGAATAGAACGAATCTCTATCTTCCTGCCCCATCTTCCCGCCTCCTCTTATTTTTATTCGAAGAAGCGTCCGATCTCCACGATCATGCTGCCCATTCGTTCGACTTGAGGAACCAGCATACGTTCAATTCCTCTGCTGCGCAGCGCATCCGCCGTAACTTTGCCGACGGCAGCGGCCAAAACATGATTTTCGAATACTTCTTTCAACTCGGCTTCGCACCCGGTTTCCTGCGCATAATCGAACAAATAGTTCACTTGAACTTGAGTCGTGAAACAAACGGCATCCACCTGCTTCTGCAGCAGTTCTTCGGTCAACGTCTGCAACGTTTCCTGTTCCGGCGCATGATACCGGTAAGGCAGCACCGCTTGCGTTTTCATGCCCGGTTGACTTTCGATGAATTCATGAATTTGCGCCGTCAATTCGCCATGCAGCTGCATCCAGACGCGGCAACCGTCAAAATCGAACAATCGCAGTTTGTCGATCATGTTGGCAATGGTACCGTCATCGGCGCTTACCGCGGGGTGAACCCCCGATTTTTTCAACAGGGCATTGGTTCGATAACCGCGGCAGGCTACTTTGGCATTTTTGAGTTTCTCCACAAACTGTTCCGTGATCCCCAACCGTTCCGCCGCCGTATAAATCGCCTCGTAACCGATACCCGTCGTAAAGATTACCCAATCGATATCCTTCTCCATAAATTGCCGCACATCCTGTTCGATCTCCGACGGATTCGCGGGAATCAAGCCTTGCAAGGGGCGTACCAACGCGGTACCGCCCCGGCGTTCGATGACTTCCGCCATATCTTCCGGGATTTTGGATCCGGCAATTACGATTTTTTTCCCTTCCAATCCTTTAGCCATTGCGTTTTTCCCCTCCGTCCTTCGGAATTCCGATATGCACGTCATTCCCTTCGAGTTGTACCGGATAGGTTCGAACTTGTCCCGTATCCGGTTCCATAACCTGCCCGTCCGTCAGTCGGATGCGCCAATCGCAGATCGGATCGTAGAGAATCGTTCCGGAAACGATGCCCTCAACCAACGTGCCTCCTTTAGGACCGGGGCTTTTGTTTTCAAGAGCAAACCATTCGCTGTCCGATGTTTTGAATACTGCAACATCCCGCTGCTCGATCGCGACTTTTCTGCCGATCCGCTCGATAAAATCGTCGACTGTACCGATCCGGTAATACGCATAATCCTTATCCGGCGAATTTGATGACATAAAGCACCCTCCTATTCTTTGTTTTTGACGGCCGAAACGCGAAGGTCGTCAAACATCTTCTCGCGCAAATTCGAGTTCTCCAGAATCTCGTTCCACGGTTCCTGCACACGGCTGAGCGCCTGCTCGATTCGTTCGACCAACGCCCGACGGTTATCTATATCGTTGATTATCCGATCGGCAATCGATTGCAGGCCGACCCGCTCCACCCAATCCGACGTCCGTTCGAGGTATTTGCCGGTTTCCCGGTAATGTTGGATGAATGCCGCAACGATCTCCACTAATTCTTCATCCGTTCTTACCTTGACTAACAGTTCGGCCAGTCTGGCTTTGATTCCGCCGTTGCCGCCCACGTAGATTTCCCAGGCCCCTTCGTTGCCGACGATCCCGATATCTTTGGTAGCCGACTCGGCGCAGTTGCGCGGACAACCGTTGACCGCCATTTTGAATTTCGCGGGCATATCCAGCCGTTCGAACTTTTTCTCGAGCAGAATGCCCATGCCCATCGAATCTTTGGTGCCGAACCGGCAGAACTGGGAGCCTACGCAGGTTTTTACCGTTCGCAGCGCTTTCGCATAGGCATAACCGGACGGCATGTCGAGGTCTTTCCAGATATTCGGCAAATCTTCTTTTTTGATCCCGAGCAGATCGAGACGCTGGCCGCCTGTCACTTTGACCATTTTGACATTGTATTTAACCGCGACATCCGCGATCAGGCGCAGGTCTTCAGGCGTGGTTACGCCGCCGTACATCCGCGGCACGACGCCGAAAGTACCGTCTTTCTGAATATTGGCATGCATTCGTTCGTTCACGAGACGCGAATCCCGCTCGTCCACATGTTCCTCCGGCCAGATCATCCCCAGATAATAGTTCAGGGCCGGACGACATTTGGAACAGCCTTCTTTATTACTCCACTCCAAGGCATAGCGCACTTCTTTCGAAGTGATCAGCCCCTTTTGCTTGATCTCGCTCACTACTTCGTCCCGACTGAGCGTCGTACAGGCGCAGATCGCTTCTTTTTTGGCAGCCGCCGAGTCATATTGATCGCCGAGCACATGTTGAAGAATCTGTTCGACAACGGGACGGCAGCCGCCGCAGGAACGGCAAGCGCTGGTTGTCGCTTTGATTTCCTCTACCGTGGTAAGTCCGTTTTCGGAGATGGCATCCACGATTTTTTTTTTGCTTACGCCGTTGCAGCCGCATACGATCTCTTCGTCGGCCAATTCGGCCACCGTATTTGCGGTCTCCGGTGCTCCCTGTCCGACAATCGCCGTATGGATCGCTTCGGTCATTACCGTGCCTGTCCGAATCCATTGCTGCAGACGGGACATTTCGCGGCCGTCTCCGATCAGGATCCCGCCTACGATGCGACCGTTTCGCATCAGCACTTTTTTGTAAATACGCCGCCAATCGTCATGCATCCGCACGATCGACAAGTCTTCGGCATCCATGAACTCGCCGGCCGAAAAGACGTCGACCCCGGAAATTTTGAGCTGAGTGGACACGGTCGAGCCTTCGTACGGGTCGGTTTCAACGCCGCAAAGATGTTTGGCCAATACGGCCCCTTGTTCGAACAACGGCGCAACCAGACCGTACGATACGCCGCGGTGTTCGTTACACTCCCCGATCGCGTATACGTCCGGCACCGAAGTCCGCATATAATCATCGACGAGGATCCCCCGGTTGACTTCGATGCCGCTCGCTTTGGCAAGCTCGATATTCGGCTTGATTCCTGCGGCCATTACTACAAACTCCGCCTCGAGCTCCGTTCCGTCCGTGAATCGGATCCCGCTTACTCGGTCTTCGCCAATGAACTCGGCTGTTTGTTTGCCCGTAGCGAATTTCAGACCCTGGCTTTCGAGTTCGGTCTGCAGCATACGTGCCGCCGTAGCGTCGAGCTGACGTTCCATCAGTTCTTTGAACAAGTGAACCACTGTTACGTCCATGCCTAGTTTCGACAATCCTTTGGCTGCTTCAAGCCCCAGCAGCCCTCCTCCGATCACTGCCGCTTTTTTGTACGCATCCGCAGTGTGCAGCATTTCTTCGCAATCCGAGATATCGCGGAATCCGATAATCCCCTCTTTGTCCGCTCCCGGGACAGGCAGCATAAAAGGTCTGGAACCTGTAGCGATAATAAGTCTGTCGTAAAAAACCTTTGCTCCGTTATCCGCTTCCACCGTTTTTTCGCGGGTATCGATTGCCGTGACATGGGTTCCCGTGTGCAGGTCGATGCCGTGCTCCCGGTACCACGCGTAATCGTTCAGAATAATTTCTTCGATCGATTTGCTCTTTTCCAGCACATACGATAACTGAATACGATTATAATTCGGATAAGGCTCTCCGCCGAAAATGGTAATATGGTAACTGTTCGGCGCAAGCTTTAAGATATGTTCCACGGTGTTGATGCCGGCCATACCGTTTCCTACAATAACCAATCGCTTACGTTCCTGAATATTTTCCATAGTGGCCCTCCTTTTTGGACAACAGATTGTTAATCCGTTAGCCTTCCATTATTCACTAACCAACATGTAGAACAAAAAAACTAATTTTACAATAAAAGATGATTTGGTTTTTAAAAGTTATATTAAGTTAACATAATAAAAAATATGTAAACATAAAGCTTGCTATCCTTTTCTTGCGCATGCGCTTACACGCGTAAGCACGATGCCCGGCAATCATACAAAAAAAGCGAAGAGCCGCTGCTCTTCGCTTTTTTTGTATGATTAACCTTTCAAAAACCCTGGCTCCCGATAACTCGGATTCGGATACGTATAGAACCCTTCTCCCGTCGCTTTACCGAGCTTTCCTTTGTCGATATACTCCGTTTTCAACAGCTCGGCTACCGCTTGATAATCGGCATCTCCGGTTTGATCCGCTCTTGTTTTGGCTACGTGATAAGCGGTATTGATGCCGACGATATCCAGCATGCCGAACGGCCCGACCGGAGCGCCGGTGCCGACCATCCAAGTTTTGTCGATCGTTTCAATATCGGCGACGCCTGTCACGAGCAGCTTCTGCGCCGAACTAAGCAGCGGAACAAGCAGCGAATTGACGATATAGCCGGGCTGTTCTTTTTGTATCGGCAGAGCGACCATCCCTATTTCTTTGGCGAAATTCACGACGTCGTTGAAGACCTGCTCGTCCGTGCCCGAATGTCTCATGACTTCGCCCGTGTTGTTTTTCCAAATCTCGTTCGCGAAGTGCAAGGCCAAAAATTTGTCCGGCCGTCCGGTCGCGTCCACGAATTGGCTCGGCAGTAGCGTGGACGAATTGGTTGCGAAAATCGTATGCGCCGGAGCGACTTTCGCCAACTTTTCGTAAAACTCGATCTTGATCGGCACGGATTCCGGTACCGATTCGATCACCAGGTCGGCGTTGGCCGCAGCTGCAGCAAGATCGCTTTGGAACGTCAAACGTCCCCAAGCCGCTTCCAACTCTTCATTCGAAGTACCTAGATCCGCCGCGTATCGCGGTTTAAGCTTTTCGATTCTGTCTTTAGCCTTTTCCAACGCTTCGTCATTGATGTCATATACCGTTACCTCGAATCTGTGAAGGGCGGTTTGAAAAGCGATCTGACTGCCCAATACGCCGCTGCCTGCGATCAAAATATTCGTGTAGCTCATTTTCAAACATTCCTTTCGATTTTGATCTCATATATAAATATATTCATATCCCTTGTCTTTATCTTAATCCTTATTTAAATTTTAAGCAACTTAATTTCTAGCTATTTATGCACTTTGCATGATGCAGATGACGTGATCGAAGTTCGATTGGCGAAGATCGGCATCTCTGATCCAAAAGTAAATCCGTCCCGTATCGCCCCAATCGGAGTCAGGCGCATCGTCGGAATCGATCTGAAGCAGCAGTCTCCATTCCAAAGCCTCGCGCGCAAATTTCGCCTTCTCGTCGTCGCTGAGACCGGTATCAAAGGTGCTCCATTTCAACATTCTCGCACAATGATTTTGCATATCGCCTTGAATTTGGTCGGGATGCCCCATCAACCTATGCAAAGGCGAATGATACATTTGCGGTTCGCTTAAGTTTCCGCAGAAGGTATTCCAATAACGCTCATACTTGACGCGATCGAAGTCCCATCCGAGGCCCAATTCTTCGAGATAAGCCGATTCCGATTCGGGTACGCATAGATCCGGAACGAACGCGATTGACGCCGGAGACAAAACGACTTTGGGGTCTGCTTGCATCAGCGATTCCGGTATATCGAGACGCTTCAATTCATCGAATGCATAGGAAGGCGTATAGATCACTTTGCAAGTCGTCGGATCGCCGTCAAATGCATAATCGTCATACATGGCCGCAGAAGCGTAGAAAAAAGAAAGCAGGCCGTTCGCGGGCAGCGAAAGCGCATGGTCTTGCGGCAGTTCGGTCAGATTGATTTGCGCTATAAAAGTATAAGGGCAATCGTCCCACTCCGGCCACGATATCCCTTCAGGAAGATCGGCTCCTCCGCCTACCCGACTCGTCCCTGTAACAATATCCGCATCCTTGATCGCTTGAAGTTCCATCTTCAATGAAGGAAACAGCAGCTTGCCGATCTCCGTTCGATATTCTTCTAATCCTGCGTCTGCCAGCTTTTGCAGGATGAACTCGGGATTCAGACGCTGTTCGGGAGTCGGTTGTTCATAAACGTAAAAGCCGTCGTCCTCGATTTTGAGCAGCGATTCCGGGCGTTCTGAAGCAAATTCCAGCAGCTTGATTGCAGGTTCGCGTTCTTCGTAACGATTGCTGTGCGGCAGCACGATCGCTTTAACCAATCCAAGTCCGGAGAGATCTTGCTCGGGCGTGCTTTCCGTGCCTGCGCCTAAAAATCGGGCATGTTCGATCGTGGTTCCGAGTACGGCTGCTCCGGCGCTATGCCCGATCAGAAGATGTCCCTGATGATGCAGCTGCCGCAGTATGCGATCCGCTCCCGACTCCTTCAACTCCGCGAGGATCGCAAAAGGATCGCCGCCGTTCAGGTAAATGATCGGATAGTCTTTCAACCGCTCTGCCGGCACATGCGCCAGATCGAAAAAGTCGACTTCGAACTCCAACCCTTCCAATAATTCTCGCGTTCGAAAAGCATGATGGTTGCCGGCCGCATGTTCCGGAGCCGTTTTTGCCATAATCGCCGCTTTGCGTTCCAGATTCGTTTGCTCGACGATTTCGATCAACCGCTTTTGAGCTTCCGGAAGGTATAGGCCGCTGGAATTGAGCAAGATTTGCATAATAAACTCCTCTAGTTTTACATAATTATAATTACGTATCATTTTAATGCATTTGTATCTTTACTTTACCTGAGCAAAAGCACGTCCGGCGATATCGGCAAACTGCGCCACATCGCCGGGACTGCAATCGATCGCCCAGCGCAGCTTGTCGAACGAACGCAAAACGAACAGCTTTTTCGTCTCCTCGAGGACGGAAACCGGAAGTCCGTAACCTTTCAAAAAAGCCGAAATTTCGTCGTCGCCGGGTCTTCCTTCGATCATTTGAATCAGCATAAGCTGCATCAGGTCCACATGAGGAACCGGGCCGACTTCCGCGCTGCCCCAATCGATCAGTACGATATGCGGAGACGTGGTACCCGGCACGTCGCTTACTAAGATATTTTTCAACGACAAGTCGCCGTGGTTCAATCCGAAATGCCATTCTTGGCCCGCCAAACTTTCGAAAAGCTCGCGTGCCTGCCGGGATTGAGCCGATGTAATCACGCCTAACTCCAACAGCCGGTCTTCATCGTTCAAGCTTTCGATATTGTAGCGCAGATAACCGTTCCAGCTCCCGTCCGAGCCCGGATGCGGCGGGGAAAAGAACGTTCCGCGTTGCGGATCCGACAGGTTCTCGCCGTATCCTCTCACCGGAATGCGATGAAGACGCGCCGCGTATTGGCCGATAACGGACCATAACAAAGCAGGATCAGCCGAGTGATCGAGCCCGTTTACGCCGTTTTCAAAACTCTGAATCATATAAGGAATTTCGTCGCATCGTCCCAGTTCCAGCACTTCCGGTCCCGGAATTCCGGCAAGCCGAGCTTGTTCCATGCACCACGTTTCCTTCAAGTAAATATCGCTCGCGCGCGAATCTTCGGTGTTCATGCGGATCACGATCCGACGTCCTGACGTTTCCGCGATCCAGACTTCGTTAACGAAGCCTTTGCCGAGGATCGGAGAAACTGAGACGTCAGGAGCGGTAGCGCTTTCTTTTTTGAAAAAAGCTTCCGCGATCCGGATCGCAAGCTGTTTCGTTTGTCCGCTCATGGGCTGCTGTCTCCTTCTTTTCCGGTTTCCTTCAATTCCATGTTCAAGACGTCCAGCAGCGAGTAAAAAAAGATCATGGAACGCAGCGGAGTCGCGGAATCCTTATGCCTGTCCAGGAATTCGTCTTTGAACAGAAACGCTTTTCTATGCCAGTTCCGATCGTACATTCCGCCGAACAGGCCGAAAAAGGCATTGGACAGCATAGATGCGAAAATAACGAGGCGCAAGTCTCGGCTTTGCCGGCTTCGCGCTCCTTTAACCACCGCATATTCGCTTGCCCATAGTTCTGCCAAGGACATCATCGTCATCTCCGGCGCGCCAGGCCTTACTTCAAAATACTGCCCCCTCTTGCTTTCGGCGATCTCTTTCAACTCCGCAATCGTCAAAAGATGTCGATTGCCTTGGCTTAAATCTCTGCGCATTTTATCTCGAATGGCCGGTAACGAAAAATGGGGAGGATCATACCAATCTTCGGTCATCCCCCAAAATTCCGTATCGATCTCTTGCCGAGCCGAGCGGGGATCGACTTCGACTTCGCTTCCTTCGTTCGTCTCCGCTTCCCGTCGCTGCTGTTCCGTCAACTCGATCTCTTTGTACACGAAAGTTTTTTTCTTGGACGGATTCATCCGCTCGACGTAATCATCCCACATTTCCGCTTCGTCTAACACGGTCAAGCGCTTGAAATGCGGCTTGACCGCATACAGCAGCTCGACGATCCGTCCGTGAATCTCATCCGGCGCGAAAGCGGTCTTGGTAAAACCGTCCATGCGCAGTTTGCCGTCAAATACAAAACCCAGGCTTTCCGATTCCGGATGCGGATCTGCCCAAACCCCAATTTTGCGAGCCTCATCTATCTCTTCGTAAGGCCAGCCCTGCTCCGCGCAAAAGACTTTCACCTTCTCGATCAGCGCTTCACGGTCTTCGATCGACTTTAAAGTTCCTTTATAAAAAATCGTCACGCCCATCCGTTCGATCCTCCTCTGAATCCTGTATCAGTATTCGGCTGCCGCTTTGCCAATTGTCCGATCCCTCTTCCAATAATACCCGATTCTCAGCCGTCTTTTCTTACAAACGCATTCTACACTCTGTTTATCACGCGAAAAAAAGCGAAGAGCCGCAGCTCTCCGCTTTGCTTGACTAATCGGCTTATCCTATAAATCGTTCCGCTACTTTTGGCTGCCGATCCATTCCGTCGCTTCTTTTTGTGCCTGATCCAGAGCCTCTTGCGAAGAAGCCGAATCCAGCAGCACTTTCTCTACGTTTTCGGACAAAATATAGCGGGGCTGCCCGGAACGATACGGATAGCGAGGTGCCCACAACCGGCCCATCGCTTCAAGAACAACGCTCATTTGCGGGATTTCTTTGACGCTGGCCCATTCCGTGGAAGATTTCACGACCGGCGTGCTTTCGATTCTGTAGTTGTCCCACATAAACTGCTGATAGAAGTCGCTTGAACTGAATTTCAACCATTCCCAAGCCAGATCTTTCTGCGTGCTGGACTTGCCGATCGCAAACGGACTGCCTGCAAACATTCCGCCCATCTTCTTTTCCGGATTGATGAACAGCAGCGCCGCATCAAAACGATCCTGCGTGCCGTTGGTCCGAATGTCCGTTACGAACCCCGGAGCCGAACGCAGATTGATCGCCACATCGTTGTCCGCCGTCAAGAACTTTTCCGCCCCTTGTCCAGCCATAACGCCTTCGGGTGCATATTCTTTTGCCTTTTTCAACAGATCCAGCGACTCGGCCATGGTTGGCGTATTAAATTCCAGCTCCATGTCTTTCCAAAGGAACCCCGTGCCCCATTTGCCGCCTTTGGATTCGTTAATGTTCATGACGGTATCTGCGGCATCCGATTTGTTAAAGGTCAGACCGTAGTTCTGTTCCCCGGTTTTCGGGTTGGTTCCTGTCATCTGCTCGGCTTTTTCCAAAATTTCTTCGATGGTCGGCTCTTTGGACAGATAAGACACGCCCCAATCGTCAAAGAGCTGCTTATCGTAAGTAATGACGCGGGTATCCCCGATGAACGGCAATCCGTAGATTTGAAGATCCGCATCCTCGGGCCCCATCGCTTTCCAGCCGTCGACTTGACCGTCAAAATACTGATTCAGGTCGAAGCTGTCCCGGTCAATGTAAGACTGGAGCGGCTCCAACAAGCCTTGTTCCGCAAAAGTCGCGATTCCCGGAAGCTGGTACACGTCCGCCGCGTTGGACTGCAGCATCGTTTGCGTCTTTTCATTGTAGCTGTCCCAGCCCATCAGAACAAAATTAACTTCCGTGCCCGGATACATCTTTTCGAATTCTTCTTTTAACACATACACGCCTTTGGTTTTTGCGCCCGTCTTCGGATCGGTCTTGTCTTGTTCCACGAAACCGCCGATCAATTGAACGTTCAGTTTACCGGATAGACCTGTCGTCTCGGCCGGTGCGGCGGATGCCGTAGCTTCTCCCGACGCATTTGCAGGTTGGCTTGCGCTTGTTGCGCTCGATGATGAATTGCCGCCGCTGCAAGCACTCAACAGCGTACTGATCAGCAGCAGACTTGTTAATCCCCAGGCACTCTTTTTCGGTTGCATCATTAGAACCTCCTATGTATGGTTGATGACGGATCACGGGATCAAGACGATACTTCGGCCGGTCACTCTCCTTTCAGCCCGCTCAGCGCGATGCTTTGGATGATATATTTTTGCATAATCAGGAAAACGACCATAACCGGAATAATGCTGACCGCAGCCGTGGCCATCGTTACGCCCATCAACGGAGTGCCGCTTTCCTGGGAAAACTGGGACAAGAACAGAGGAACGGTTTTCAAATCCTGACTGTTAATAACGACGAGCGGCCAGACGAACGAATTCCAGCTGCCTTGAAAAGAAAGAATAGCCAGCGTCGCGGTGATCGGTCCTGCCAGGGGGAAGAAAATGTGGAAGAAAATCTTGAACTCGCCTGCTCCATCGATCTTCGCCGACTCCCGTAACCCCTCCGGCAGCTGGTCGAAAAACTGCTTGCATAGCAAGATGCCCATGGCATTAATGAGGCTTGGCAGAATAATCGGATACCGGGTATCGATCAAATGCAAATCGTTGAACATGATAAACATCGGGATCAGCGTCGTCTCAAAAGGAATCATCATCGTGGCAAGTACCAGAACAAAGAGTATCTTTTTCCCTTTAAAACGCCCCCGCGAGAAAGCATAACCGCCCAAGAGGGCCGACGAGACACTAAGCAGCACGCTAAAGAAGGCGTTTACGGCGGAGTTCCAATATGCTTTGAGCATCAGGCCGTTTTCAAACACAAGCGAGTAATTAAACCAGCTAAAATCATACGGAATCAGTCTCGGCGGAAAAGGCGCATTCACGTTGGCCGTTCGTTCAAAGCCCACGCTGATCATCCAGAGAAAAGGCGTGATCATGATCATGCCAAGCGCCAAAAGCAAAAGACCGACGACAGCGTCCTCCCATTTTCTTCGCATGCTTGAGCCCATGCTTCTCATCTGCAATCTCCTCCTGCTCTATATCTTCATTCTGAAAAATTTGATATTGATAAAAGTGAAAATCAGAATCAGAACAAGCAGCAGATAAGAGGCCGCGGAAGCGACGCCGTACTCCAATCCGCCGAAGCCGCGCTCGTAAATAAACCCGACCAACGTATACAAGGAACGCACCGGACTCCCCGTATGCCCGCCTAGCATAAAAGCTTCCGTAAAACGCTGAAGCCCGTCGATCCAACCCAGAATGACCAAGATCGTAATACTGCCGAGCATATTAGGGATGGTGATGTAGAGCCATTGCTTGAAGCGCGAGGCCCCGTCGATCGAGGCTGCTTCATAATAGTCCGGCGAGATCGCTTGCAGGTTGGCCAGGTTGATGATGATGCCGAAGCCCAGCGCATGCCAGCTCGCCAGCAGGATCACGCTCCACCTCGCAGAGGTTGGATTCGCCAGCCAGATCGTTTCCGGAATACCGAAAAGGCTTAGTGCATAGTTCAACAGGCCTTGAGGATGAAGCACCACCAGAAACACGGTAGCCGCGGCGACCATGGAGGTAATATTCGGTATGTAAAAAAGGATTTTGAAAAAGTTTTTGCCCCTGCGAAGCGATTGGATCAGGCAGGCAATGATGAATCCCGACGGAATAACGATAAGCAGTTGAAAAAAGGCGATGTAGAAGGTGTTGAATATCGCTTGGCGGAACGAACCCGAAGTCAGTACGTACTGATAATTTTCAAATCCGACATATCGCTCTTCAGCGCCTCGGGTAAAACTCAATCGAAAAGATTCCAACATCGGGTATAGCGTAAACAAGCCGATCCCAAGCAGTGTCGGCAATAAGAAAATGAACCAGACCCAGCCTTGCGAAGTCATTTTACCTAGTCGTTTCTTTTTTCCGCGTATGCTTTCTTTGATTACGATTTCGCTCATATGGATCGGACAGTTTCGTCCCTCGACCTCCTCGTTTCGAATGGATATCAATGCGCGATGCAATCTTTTGGGATTACACGTCTTTACAGCTTTCTTTTTCGATCAGATCATGCGGGATTCGGTTCACCCATCCGGATGGCGGCGACTCCGAACGGTATTTCTCCGGCTCGATTCGTTCAAATAATAAATCGAGTACCGTCTGTGTCATCTGATCAATAGGTTGGCGAATCGCGGTCAACCGGGGGCGCACAATGTTTGACATCGGGCCTCCGTCAATACTGATTACCGAGATGTCGTCCGGAACGCGAAGGCCGCGATCATGGATCCTGTTCATGGCACCGACCGCCATATCGTCGCTGACCGCAAATACGGCCGTAAACGAATGGTTCTCCCTGTTCTGAAACAGCTCTTCCATCAGCCGATATCCCGTATCCAGCTTGTAATCGCCGTAACGAATCAGTGAATGTTCAATCGCGATTCCATAGTGCTCGCATGCCGCTGCATAGCCTTGGTAGCGGTGCTGGCCTTCGCTGATATCCTGCATGTCTCCTGCCAGCATGGCGATTCGCCTGTGACCTTTGCGGATGAGATACTCCGTGGCGTCATACGCAGCTCGAACGTTATCGATCGTCACTACAGGAAGTTCAAAGCCCGTATCAGCCTGCGCAATGATCGGAATGTTGGTCCGTTTGATAAAACTTTGGATCTCTTCGTTCATTTTCCCGTGCATCAGCAGAATTCCGTCGACCCGCATTTCTTGAAACACTTGCAGGTAATCCATCACTTTTTTCGTATTTTCTTTGATGTTGGAGACCAGCAAATGGTAGCCTCTCCTCGCGCATTCTTCTTCAATCCCGCTGAGTACCGAGGCCTGATAGCTGGAAGTGATGTCTGCGATAATGACGCCGATCAGGTTTGTTTTATTGCGTTTGAGGCTTTTGGCGATCATGCTCGGCGTGTAATTCAGCTGCTCGATCGCTTGCCGTACTTTCTTTTCCAGCTTCTCGCTGACATGCGGGCTGTTGTTGAGCACGCGAGATACGCTGGTAGCCGATACGCCGGCAGCGCGAGCTACATCTTTAATTTGGGTGTCCATGGCTCGTCATCCTTTGCATTAGAGAAGCTGCTCTTCATTTGGTATCGATACCAATTTGGATCGAGTTTAGAATAACAGCGGAATATTAATTCAAGTGATTGAATTTGTGAGCGGAAAATCAAGTTTTTGCCGAAACGTAAAAAGACGAAGAGCCGCAGCTCTTCGTCTCGATTGTTCATTTAATCAGTAATTCCACAATTCTGAGCTTCGTGATGTTCATACCGTTCAGACTAGTCATCGGTTGCCTCCGTTTCTTCTGACGCTCTCTTATGTATCAGTTAAATCTATGAATGTTAGGAGTGTTCATAGATAAAATCAATTTTATGTTCAGATGAAATAAATATCACGAATTATATAAACATAATAAATATTATGTAAACTTAGTATTTGGAATATATAATATAGATTCATGGTCCGATCTGCTTCGTTTCCATCCTCACGGATCTTGCCGTCGATTAATGTAAGACAAATAAAGCCGCAGGCATTGTGCCTGCGGCTTTATATTAATTAAGATAACGCTTACATCCTATTTTTCTTTAAATCGCTCCCGTATTGAAACCCTCAATCGCCGCCGACACTTCGCCGGGACACAAAGCCGTAAAATCGGGAGAAAAACGCTTCATCAGCTCGAACGAATCGTAACCCCATCCTGCCGCGATGATCTTGATTCCCGAACGCTGTCCGGCCTGAATATCGCGTAGCTCGTCGCCGATATACAAGGCTTCATGCGGATTGAGTTTATTGTCGCGCAGGAACGAATGGATCGCGCGATGCTTGCCGAACAAGCTGAAGCACGAGCGAACCTGCACGAATTGGCTGATCTCGTTATGACGCAGGAAGGAACGGATATTGCTTTCCAGGTTGGACGAGATGATGCTCAGTTGATACCCTTGAGCGTTCAAGTCCCGAATCAGATCGCCGACGCCGTCTTTGATTTCCAGCGTTTTGATCTGACGGCGGTATTCGGAAAACAATTGGAATCCGAGGAACGGCAGACGGTACAGCGGAATGCCGAGCGCCTTGGAGCGTTCGCGTATGGACCGTCCGGCGAAAGGCTCCGATTCGTCGTCGCTGATCGCGCGATATCCGTGTTTGGCCGCCAAGCTGTTATACAGTTCAACGATAAGCGGGCGGGAGTTGACAATCGTTCCGTCGAAATCGAAAATTACGTGCCGTATCATGGTCCATACCTCCTCTTGTAATAAAAGCTTGTATCTTTTATATAACCGCTTTCAGCTTAACCTTGACCTTTAATTTCCTGAATAATGGAAAATGAATTCGCGTATATATTCTATTATAACGGATTTTCGGATCAAAAAATAAAGATTTATTTTAATTTCGTGCAATTCAAGCGAAAAAAATAAAAAAGCGAAAAATAAATCCGCCCGCAGGCCGTTTGAAGGCTACGGGCGGATCGTATAACAAAGAGGGGGCTTCGCCGGATTATAACCTTAAACGTCTGCCAGCGGTTGGAAAACTACGGCCATAATAAGCCGCTTTCCCAATCGCCTTGCTCGTTCAAGCGGTATTGAACGCGCGTATGCTTTCTTCCCGGATCGGCCTGCCAAAACTCGGCCTCGTCGATCTCAAGCGCATATAATCGCCAAAGCGGCGCGGCGGCTTCAGGATGATTTTCCAAAAATCCCCGCTGCTCGGTCAACTTTGCTTCCAACTCTTCTCGGCTATCCAGCGGACGGCTTTGCCGCCCGATCATGGCGACCGCCCGGGCTTCGTCCGGACGCCGGCGGAAATCGTCGGCGCCTTCTTCTTCGCCCGTTTCGGCCGCCGTTCCCCGCAGACGGATCTGGCGTCCGACCGCGGGCCAGTAGAAAGTTAGTGCGGCATACGGCTTTTCCTGAAGCTGCATGCCTTTGCGGCTCTCTATGCTCGACGCGAAATAAAACGTCTCGCCGTGCACGTCTTTGAGAATCAACGTACGGGCATCCGGACGGCCTTGGCCGTCCACCGTAGACAGCGTGACCGCATGCGGCTCCGTCACCTGCCGCCGCAGCGCGTCTTCGAACCATTGAAGAAACAATTCTCCCGGTTTTTCCGGAAGATGTTCCGTACGGAACGTATCGAACGATCCGGTCAGCGACTTCAACCCGCGGAATAACGGATTTCGGTTGTCTTTCTTCGTATCGCTCATACGATCAGGCCAACTTGTTCAGCGTTTCGAAGTCTTCGTCGCTCAACTGCAGTCCCGCCGCCGCAATGTTCTCTTCCAAATGGGACAAGGTCGACGTGCCCGGGATCGGCAAAATCACCGGCGAACGGCGCAGCAGCCAGGCCAGCGCCACTTGAGCCGGCTTCGCGTTCAATTTTTGGGCGATCTCGTCCAGCGGCCCGCCGTCTTTCGCCAATTCTCCGGTCGCGAGCGGGAACCACGGGATAAAAGCGATTCCGCCCGCTTCCGCTTCTTCCAGCACGTCTTCGGCTTTGCGGTTGGAAAGATTGTACAGGTTCTGCACCGACACGATTTCCGTAATCTCTCTGGCTTCGCGCAGCTGTTCCACGCTGACTTCGCTCAATCCGATATGCCGTATCTTCCCTTCCTTGCGCAGCAGTTCCAGCTCTCCGAGCTGTTCGGCCAAAGGAACCTTGGGATCGATGCGGTGCAGCTGGAACAAGTCGATCCGTTCGACGCCGAGATGGCGCAAGCTCATCTCCGCCTGCTGGCGCAGGTATTCGGGCCGTCCGACGGGACGCCAATCGTTGGGACCCGAACGGGTCAAGCCCGCTTTCGTCGCCACGACCACGTCGTCCGCATACGGATGCAGCGCTTTTTTGATCAACGGTTCGGCGACGACGGGACCGTACGAATCCGCCGTATCGATAAAGTTAACGCCCAGCTCGACGGAACGCTTCAGCACCCGCACCGCTTCGTCGGGATCTTTCGGATTTCCCCAAACGCCGGGACCCGTCAGCTGCATCGTGCCGTAACCGAGCCGGTTGACGGTCATGTCGCCGCCGATCGTGAACGTGCCGGAATGAGCGGCCGTAATATTGTTGTGATCTGTCATGAGTTCTCTCCTCTCGAAATACGAATCCGTAATTCTGAACAAGTACATCCTCATTCATTACCCATAGTTCAGGCCGGGTACGCGATTGACGGTCTATGCCGAAGTCTCGTCGCCGGCGCCTGTTAGCGAAGCCATCGGAAGCTCTCCGCCTTCGATCAGCCCGTACTTGACGAACCCTTGATACAGTCCGTCTTCCTCCAGCGTGCCGGTCACGTAATCCGCGACGCGCTTAAGTTCTTCCCGCGCATTTCCCATCGCGATACGGACCTTGCAGTATTCGAACATTTCCAGATCATTCAGACCGTCTCCGATCGCGATCGTGTCGGCTGCCGAGCGTCCCAGATGGCTAAGCACGTCGGCGATGGCGACCGCTTTGTGCACGCCCGGTACCACCAGCTCGCCGCTGTCTTTTCCGAACATCGGCACCGTGCATTGCAGCACTTCGAACATGCCTTCAAATTCGGCTTTGATCGTTTCGAACGGCAAAGCGCCTTCCAGGAAGCAGATCTTGTTCACGTCTTCTTTGTACAGGCTGCTTTCCCCGTAGGTCAGCGTGGTCAAAAACGGATGCGGATTGCTTTCCAACTGCCGCATCGCCGCGGAATCGTTCGCCACGTCGCCGTAAATCAAACGGATCAGATGCTCCCGGAGATGGGGACTGGCATACAGCGCCGAATTGGACTCCAGGTAAAAGTCGATCTCGTTCGCGCCGAAAAAGTCCACCAAATGACGCACGGCTTCGGGCGCGACCTGTTTGTGGTACAGCAGCTGACTGCCGTTCTCCACGTAACCTCCGCCTGCGCCGATCAGGCCGTCGAAGCCGATTTCCCAGATTTCTTCGTAAATTTCCGGCTTGGAGCGTCCCGTGCACAAATAAAGCAGATGCCCGTTCGCCCGGGCTTCGCAGCAGGCGCGTACGGCGGATTCCGGCACGCGTCCGTCGTCCGCCACCAGCGTCCCGTCGATATCGATAAACACGATTTTGGAAGAACCGTCATGAGAAGCAGTCATACTCGTAAAACCTCCCGGTTTTGAAATCGGATCGCCGTCTCGGTCAATTCCGTATTTCTACCGTACAGCCTGAAACGCGTTACACGTCAACCTTTATCCCAAGCGCTGATTTTCCGGAAAAATTCGATCACGTCCCGCGTCAAAAGTTCCGGCTGCTCCATGGCCGCGAAATGACCGCCGCGATCGAACTCGGTCCAATGCGCGATATTGTACCGCTCTTCGGCCAGAGCGCGGACCGGGGCCGACACGTCTTTCGGGAATACGGCGACGCCGATCGGAGGACCGTCGTCGGAAGAATCGGCATCCGGCAGCGGCGATTGCTCCGCGTGCATCGTTTCGTAATACAACCGGGCCGAAGAACCCGCGGTCGCCGTCAGCCAATAGATCGAAACGTTGGTCAGCAGCCGGTCCCGGTCGATCGCGTCTTCCGGCAGATTCTTTTTGTCCGTCCATTCGTAGAATTTTTCGATGATCCAAGCCAATTGTCCGGACGGCGAATCGGTCAGCGCGTACGCAAGCGTCTGCGGCCGGGTTCCTTGCTGCACGGAATAACCCGACTGCTCTTTCGCGTAATATTTCATTTTGTCCAGCTCTTCCCGGTCCTGCGGCTTGAGCTTCGCCAATTGCTTCGGATTTTCCGGCGGCGGCGTCACGAGCATGTTCACATGCGCGCCGACGACTTCTTCGGGATGCTTCAAACCGAGTTCGAGCGAGATGAAAGACCCCCAATCGCCGCCCTGCGTTCCGTAACGTTCGTAACCTAGCCGCCGCATCAGCACCGCAAACATGCCGGCAATCCGTTTATAGTCCATGCCCGGCTGCTTCGTCGGTCCCGAGAATCCGTAACCGGGAAGAGAAGGAATCACAAGGTGGAACGCTTCGGAAGCCGGTCGTCCGTAATCGCGCGGACGCGTCAGCGGACCGATCATCTCCGAAAATTCGACGATCGAGCCCGGCCAGCCGTGGATCAGCAGCAGCGGCAGCGCGTCCGGTTCCGGCGAACGGATATGCATGAAATGAATATTTTCGCCGCCGATCTCCGTCGTGAACTGCGGATATTCGTTCAACTTCGCTTCGTTTTCGCGCCAATCGTACTCCGCGCGCCAATATTCGGCCAGCTCTTGCTGGTACGAGAGCGGAACGCCGTAACTCCATCCGCCTCTCGGTTCCGGGTCCGGCCATCGGGTACGGGACAAACGCTCGTTCAGATCGTCGAGATCCGCTTGAGCAATATCGATATGGTAAGGACGCACAATCGCATTTTCGTCGGAATGATCAAACATGGCAAAAATCCTCCTTCGCAGTCTGAAAAGAATCGAAGCTCCCTAAGGGTTCGGGCATACGCTCCTTCTTACCCTCCGTTCGAGGAAGCTTACAACCATTTTCCGAAGTATTTCTCGATCGTTTCCCGCGAGTATCCGTCGTCTCCCTGCCAACCGTCCACGGCGAAAAAGTCCGTATCGCCGCGTCTGCCTTTTCTCGGGGTATCCTGCTCCGCCAATATGCCCGCATATGCCCAAATCTCCATGATCTGGTCGCGTTCGGCTTTGTTCGAAGGCAGAAGGTCTTTCCAACGCTTCTCCAATTTGCGCGCATGATCTTCCGGTTGACAGTCGTCGATGCCTTTTAACAGATTGCGCAGGATATCCACGTCTTCCCGCGTCACGTCCCCGACTTCTTCGCGGGTTAACAGGTGCAGGTCCATCCAGCAGTAGGTCAGCCAGTTATGACGAACGCCGCCCCACTTCACGCGTTCGAAATTCAAAACGTTGAGATCATGATCGACGTAACTTTTTTCCGACTGAAGCCATGCCTGATCGCACTCGGAACAGGCGCTTGTGCGGCGATGCTCGATAACGGGTGATTCGCTGTATGTATGGTTGGGAACATCCGCAGTTAAGGCAAAGCTGGACAGCGCGCTGCGCAGTTCCACCCGCCGACCGGATAGACTATGTAAAAACGCTGCTCCGACCCGTTCTGCCGTAAGCTCCTCATGCAGGTTTCGAATTCGCCGAATCAGTTCGTCATGCGTAATCGTTAGCGGATCGAACATCACGTCTTGCGCTTTTGCATATTCGAAATCATCGCCGGTGTAGCTCGCAGGCGTCTTTTTCCACCCTTGAGCCGACCAGAACGTTGTCGTCAGAATCTTTTTTGCTTTCTTATCCAAGTTCTTGTCCCTCTTTCCCTATTAAAATGACAATGCCGCGCCCAACGCCAGAAAAACGACGCCGACCACGATCGGCAGCGTCTGCTTGCGCAGCGTATCGCTATCGTTCAACATTTCGAACATCGAAGGATCTTCCGGATTATAATGCACCTTCACCTGCCCGCCGCTTGTTTGCGACCGCATGGAACTTCCGACTCTCGATACATGTTCCACGATGCCCGAAGCTGTTTTGAAGCGTACCACCGGATGGTAGTTAATCCCCGTGCTCCCTCTGTTCAAGCCTGTGTCGGGGAGCTCTTCGTAACGTAAAATCTCACCCGTCACGGTATGCTCGCTCTTTTGCAGCTTGCGACGACGAATCCCCGAATAAATACCGAATACGATAAACAATGCCCCAAGTGCCCAAAATAGCCGTTCGTTGCCCCATCCTTCCATAATAAAAGCCTCCTTATACAAGCATTTTCAGTTATTTACCGCCAAGAGCTTTCATCCAATCATCGCTTGTCCGCTTTCCTTTCGAAAAGCTTTTCGAAAAGTCTTATCAGAGCGCGCTTGACGACCGATATAGATAGACGGGAATTTTATTATGGAATAAGGGGCGAATGCGTTGAAATTGTTCAGAAACTTGTCCGTGACCCGAAAGCTGATTATTTTAATTACGGTCAGCGCGCTGGCTCTCGGTTCGGTCGGCTTTATCGGCCTTAATTACATCCTTGTATTGGCAAAGGATTCGAAGATCATGTACGGCGAAAATCTCATTCCGCTCAGCAAAGTCATGCAGGCTCGAATCAATGCGCGAGCGAGCGACGCCTATACGTTGGAATTGCTTACCGCCACCGATGAGGCTCGCACCCAAGAACTTAAGGGCGAGATCGACTCGGCTTGGGAAGAGATCGGCCAGATCGCCGATGAGCTGGATGCAGGCATGCTGACTGCGGATCAGCAGCAATTTCTGGATCAATACCGGGTTGAAGCGTCCAAATTGCAGGAGAGCCGCGGCGAAGTATTAAGCTTGATCGAAGCCGGCCAACGTGCGCAAGCCTATGAGGTGTACGCTTCCCGCGTCGAGACCGACCGTAAAGCGGTCAACGACTCGCTCAAAGCGCTTCAAGCTTCCAATATCGAATACGCAGGAACGATCAACGAGAAAAACCAATCCAATCTGGATGACATCATGATTTTGGTCTGTTCCTTGATTGCCGCCGCGCTTCTTCTTTTGATTGGTCTCGGAATTCTGACTGCCCGCTCGATCGTGCGTCCGGTCAAAGAAGTGGTCGCTCTGCTGGCTCAAGCGGAAAACGGCGACTTCACGGTAAAAGGAGCTTACGTATCCAAAGACGAGATCGGTGAGCTTACAACTTCGTTCAATCAAATGACGGGCAAGCTGCAAACGGTATTCGGTTCCGTTCAGGAATCCGCTTATCTCGTCGCTTCTTCCTCGGAAGAACTCAGTGCCAGCGCCGAACAGAACAGCAAAGCCAGCGAGCATATCACGACGATCGTGCAGGATTTGGCCGTCGGTTCGGATGCGCAATCGGACAAGGTGGAGCAAAGTTCGCGCATCGTCGCCGATATTACGGGGCATACGCGCGAAATCGCCAATTACACCGACGAAATGCGCCGCGACGTGCAGAACGCTTCCGAAGCTTCGGCCGAGGGCAGCCAAGCGATCGGCGAGGTCGGACGGCAAATGCATACGATCTCGACAAACGTCGGCAGTCTTTCCGAAGCGGTACAAAGCCTGGGACGTCGTTCGGAAGAGATTGAGCAAATTACCAATGTCATCTCGGGCATTTCCAGCCAAACGAATCTGTTGGCGCTGAATGCGGCCATCGAGGCGGCGCGTGCCGGCGAACACGGACGCGGCTTCGCTGTCGTCGCCGACGAAGTGCGCAAGTTGGCCGAAGAATCGAATAATTCGACGAAGCAGATTACCGCGCTGATCGAATTGATTCGTCAAGATACCGAAGTCACGCTGCGTACCATGCAAAACACGTCGGAAGAAGTTCATTCCGGTTTGGCCGTCGTCGACGATGCAGGCCGTTCCTTCGGAAAGATCGAACATGCCGTCGGCGAAGTCGTCCGGCAGATCGAGAACGTCTCCGGCATTTTGCAGCGCCTGGCCGGCGGTACAAGTCAGGTCAACGAGTCGATCGGCGAGGTTCAAGACGTAGCGCGCGAGTCCGCAATGAACGCGCAAAACATCTCGGCGGCTACGCAGGAACAGTTGGCTTCGATGGAAGAGATCTCCTCGTCCTCCCAAGCGCTTGCGAGTTTGGCTGACGATCTCCAGAACGTCATTCGTCAATTTAAGATTTAAAGTCATCCAAGCATTCAGCCTATTCAGGCGAAGGCGCAAAAAGGAAGTCCCGTCGAGGGACTTCCTTTTTTCTCATCTTTTCGCTTTTCTCCGTTCCGTGAATCAACTGAAGCTGCGGGTCGCCGGCCATACGCCTTGCATCTTGCTCAGCATGACGATCTGGCCGATATGGTACGCCTCTTGCATCGCCAGCGTGCGGATTCCGCCTCCGAGCGTTCCACCGTCCGAAAACTTGCGCCCCAGCATGTCGATGTCCGATTTTTCGAACAAAGCCGAAAGTTCCCGATGCAGCCGATACAACTCTTCTTTGGATGCTGCCCATCCCGCTTCCGAAGCATCTTCCACGTTGAACGTGCCAGTGTTGTTTTCGGTCTCGTGAATACAGTTGGAAGGACCGTCCAAAGGCTTCCATACGGCCTGCTTCGCCGTGACGCCTTGCAATGCTTGTTCCAGCGGCGGGAACCACTCTTCCTGATCCAGACAGCTGTCCCAGGATTGCTGAAGCAACTTGCCGGGCAATTCTTTGATATCCATAAAGCGTCGGAAACGCAAAGTTCCGCGACGCTTACAAATACTCCCCGACGATTATATCCGTTCGGTACGGAGTCGTTCCTTCCTCCATGCCGAACACCGTATCCGCTTCGTATTCCTTATGAGTCAAAGTTCCGCGCGCTTTCGCGTGCAGCGTATACAGCTCGGCGAGCGTCGTTCGGCGCACGTCCGCGAAAGCTCTTCCGAGCAGTTCCAAGCCGCTCATATTGTCATGCGCCGTGATCCGGAATCCTCTGTTTTTCACGACCGAATCGATCCAAATCAGCTGATTCTCCCACAAGTCGATCGCGAACGGAACGGCTTGCTGAGCATCGACGGTCAGATCGAAACGCGATTCGACCGTGCGCGGATCGTAAACCTGACCGGCTCTTGACTGATGCCGCACCATGAATCCGGCAAAACATTCCGGCAGTGCCGAAAACGGTTGTCCCGTAAAGCAGGCGACCTGCACCATGGCGTAACGCGCTCGGGTTCTCCACAGCACTTCAGGGATATTCAAATCGATAAATTCGGAAGCGCCTTTCGGAGCATTGGTGATATCGCCGCTGTGCACCCCGAATTCCTCTTTCAAATTATAAAAAGCCAACGTCTCCACATGCGACCAATTTTCGTCCAGCAGCACCAGCGACAGATCAATGTCCACGCGCCGCATGTCGGCGGAACCTTCGTTCATATTGGTCCACCAGCAGAATAAACGCAGGATGTCCCCTTCCGGAACTTCGATGCGGCTGCCGCGAGGCAGGGGACGGAGCGCGGAGCTAGCCGAACGGTTCGAGAAAGGCACGGGAATATTCGCAAGGCGCGGATCGATATAGACCGCACCCAAAGGTTCGCGTTCGGCGAATCGGGCAATAAGTTCCTGCTCGATTCGTTGAACCAGCCGATTGGTTTTGGCAGAGTCCAACCGCGGCAGGCGATCATGAATCGCGACGGCTTTGCCGATATTGCCTTTCGGAAAAAACACCCGGTATTGTCGAGGCTCGCCGCGATGCTTGAAGTGCGCCAGCAGCTGAAGCAGCAGCGGAACCGCCAAACGGTCGGCCGTGCGATCGAACGCGGACATGATCTTCTCCGTTTGCGCCGGTTGGGAACGCAGCAGCAGGTCCAATCGACGTGCCAATTCCCCCGGACGGCGAGCCAACAGGTCGATGACTTGGGGATCCTGCAAGACCAATCCTTCTTCCGCCTCGCGGCGGAAAGTCGGAATCGACTTCTGTCGTCTCAACAGCGTGAAAGCTTCGAACGCCGAAGGGTAGCGTCCCCGCATTTCTCCCGGATGCAAAATCTCTCCAAGACGCTTCCAAGCCTCGCGATACAGCACCATGTCTTCGACGGAAGCTCCGGTCTTCTCCAACAAACCGAGCAGCAAGCGGCGTTCCGACCGTTTGAAATTACGGAATCGATAGGCGTTCGCCGGAGTCCCGGAGGCAGGCTGTATCTCCGCCTGCATGCCTTGCATCAGGTTGTACGGGTTAGCGGCAGGCCGCGTCAATTGAGCCGTCTTTTTCGTCCAGAACAGGCTTGTATCCAGTCCGGACAATCCCGCCGCCAGGCGCAGCACGTCCGTCGCCGTATTGAAGGATTTGGAAAGGCGTTCGACATTGGCCATTCCTTCTTCCAATAGCACGGAAGCAACGAAAGCCGCATTTTCCTTGTACGGCATCTCTTCCGGCAGCAAGCGGGACAGCTCGGGATCCAGACCGCTTCGCAGAGAGTCCGCTATATCCTGTTTGTCTTGTTCGGACAGCGAAGCATTCGCGCGCATCAGATTACGGATCATGAATAGGTATTCGGTTTCGGATCCTTGTTCGATTTGTTTGAGCTTTTTGCGAATTTTCAGTTCGGGGCGCTTCTCGGCCGGAGTCTCGGGCAATGCGCCCGTCATATAATGGAGCAGCGCGCGCAAATACAGCTCCGCATCGCTTGCGTCCATGACCTGCTGCGGAAAATTGGGATACATGGGTACGTATTTGACATGGTCGCCCAGCATCCGCCGCAGCGTCGGTATCACTGTATCATGCAGGTCGCTTAGGGTATCCGCATCCAGCGTCGAAGCTGTTTCCAGCAGTTCCGAAGAAAACGTAAACCCGAGTCTTTCCATATTTTTAAGCAGCGCCGCCAAAACGCCGGGCTCCGCTGCCGAATGATGTTCGAGGTTGGAAGAAATCGTTTGTTGCTCCGCCGCAGGCAGTACCAACTTCTGTGCGCGTCGCAGAAATACCGGATTGAGGGTTCGAAGCGCCTGACGCGCATTCGCGTGTTGAAGGGTCATCGTACAACCTCCTTTTATGTCTGTTAAACAATCGGAAGCCGCAGGAGAGCCGGAACGCTGGGATCGGTTGGAGGATAGAAGGAAGCGTTCCGATAGCCTGCGGCTTCGTCATGTTCACACTTTATCATTCTCATATTCACGCCAATAGGGTACAAGTATGGCGAAAGCAAAATGAATACAAAAAAGAGCAAGCGGAATCTCTCCATCCGCCTGCTCCCGATCTGCCTATTCGACTCGATGTACCAGCTTGCTCCGCCGTCCCAATGTCATCTCGACCGTCTGTCCTTCGCGGAAGTTTTCCGGATTTTGATTCGCGGAAATAACCGAGCTCTTATGCTTGCCGTTGTCCAGCTTAACCCATACTTGATTGCGATGTCGGCTGACTACTGTTCCTTGAACTTTGGTAAAGTCTTTTCGAGTCATGTCCATCACGATCATAAACAATAAGACGAACGAAATAACGCCTACAACAATGAACATGACCTGCAAAACGGTAACTTTGGAGTTACCCCAATTCATAAAAATCTGTCCCGACGATAAAGCAAATAGCATTGCCGTAATAAACAAAGACGTTTTCATTTGCAAGCTCTTTTCCCCCTTCCCTTCCTTTATTCAAGCGCACGTATTAAGCCCTTTTGAATTCGTCAGTCATGTCCCTTTTCACGAATTCGGATGGCACATCCTGCGTCTCGGTGAAGCTATGAAACAACAGCTCTGTCGTCTCCGCGTTAAAAGTCTCCACGACTTCTCCGCCCGGCTCCAAAATTTGTCCGATCGCATAATGCCGGAATCCATCCGGATGAGGAACCCGAATTTCCACGATCATTTCTTCATAAGATCCGGCACATTGAATATACAGATTGTCGCTAACGGTAAGTCCGCAGTATGTACGATTCAGGTCATCCATCCGATCTAAAATCTGTCTGATTCGTTCGCGGGAAGCGTCCTGCTCGGTAACATTCCCGCGGTTTTCCTCATATCTGAATTCCATGAAATCACTTCTCTCCTTCCTTTGACTAGAGATTTGGAATCAACAAAACCGCAGAGCCTTAAGCCTGCGGTTTTGTGTTGGTTCTATTTTACATCTTGCGTCGAAGAGGAACAAGCATCACCGATCCTGGACGCGTTTTTCCCAATCCAACTCCAGAAACTCCGTGTTGATGGCAACGCCTGCCATCGATCCGGCCGCGACAGCCGCGGCTACCTGGTACTTCTGCGAGGCTCCGTCACCCGCGCCGAACACGCCGGGCACATCGGAGCGTCCCATTTCGTCCACGATCATCGTGCCGAACTCGTTTACCGCACACCCAAGGGTTGCAGGAAGATCAGATCCGGGAGCAAGCTTCGGAGCAAAGAAAATGGCGGTACGCGGAATCTCGCTGCCGTCTTCCAGCATAATCGCAACCGTCTCTCCTGCTTCGGAAAATATCTCTCGAATCGGAGCATCATACACGGAAATTCCTCTGCGCCGAAACTCTGTCATTTCTTCCTCGGGGCGAGGATTTCCGTCGGTGAAAACGGCCACATCATTCGACCATCCGGAGACCGTGCGCGTCAGGTGCATCGTATGATCTCCGGCAATAACGGCGATCGGTCGATCCCGCATCTCCCAACCGTCGCAATACGGGCAGACATAAGCGCTTTTTCCGTAAACGTGTTCCAGCCCTTTCAAATTCATCGGAAGGTCTTTCATGCCCGTCGCGAATAACAGCTTGCGACCGGTATGCGTTTCCCCGTCGCTTGTCGTCACTCGGAACGCGCCGTCGCTTCCTTCGATGCTTGCTGCGGCCGTCTGAATAAAACGTACGCTCGGATATGCCGCAATCTGTTCGCGTGCGACTTTGCGCAGCTCGGACGGAGATACCCCGTCACGAGTCAAAAAACCGTGAGATTCGCGAGTGACCCGATGGCGAGGCAGTGCTTCGTCGATAACAAGCACGCTGCGGCGGGCTCTTCCAAGTACTAGTGCTGCGCTCATCCCTGCCGGGCCTCCTCCGATGATAATCACGTCTGCCGAGTTTAAAGATGGATTCAACATATCGATCTCTCCTTTTATAACTATTATAGACTCTTTATATCTCTTATTATCCCAAAAGAAAAGCGGTCTTCGTTATGAATAGGCAAACAGGATACCGAAGACCGCATGATTCCAATTAAGGATGATATGTATCTATAATATTCGTAATCATTTCGATTTGTCAATTCTTTTGTTCGATTTTTGACTTAAGGAGTTTAACGGCATCGGTTTGAGCATATTTTTCCGCAGCATGAAGCGGCGTTTCGCCTTCCGAATTCGGAAGGTTCGGGTTCACGCCTGCTTCGATCAATGCTTCGATTGCGGCTGTTTTTCCGAACTGAACGGCGTAATGAAGCGGGGTACGGCCGTGCTTTTCCTCTATCGACGGATCTGCGCCGTGTCCGATCAACGCAGCGACGGCAACATCGTTGTCCGCGTATGCAGCCATGTGCAGCGGGGTAAGTCCTGCTGCTTTGCTGTTGATTTGATTCACTTCGGCTCCTCCGCGTACGACTGAAGCGATCAATGAAGCATCTCGGCAGTTGACGACCAAGAATAATCCGCCTTTACGCAGAGAAGCCTCGTTCGCTTGAGGGTCGATTCGCGCCAGGTAATCAGCGATTTCCAAAGCTCCGATCGTATAGGCTTGCTCGAGCGGCGTATGTCGGTTATGCGTCTTCGCCGTGTCGGCTCCCGCTTCAACCAACAAACGAACCAGCTCGAGATTTCGATGCGCGCAAGCGATATGCAGAGGCGTTCCGTAACCGCTCACTTTGCGATCCAACTCGCGCGAGGAAGCTTTGGGCAGACGTTCCAAGACCGCTTCTGTATCCTTTTTAATGCAGGCATAAGCCAACGTACTCTTGAAGGTTTCCGATTTCAATGCTTTTTCCAGCCGCTGTTTGGCCCAGTCTCCGTCCGGTTCGATCCGGTAAACCTCGTACGCCAGCCAATCGATCGCTTGTCCGGCATCCAACAGCGGGTTTAGATCATTCCGGTATTCAAGGGTCGGCGCGGCGCCGGGAGGCGATGCCAGCAGAAATCCGGTCCATTCCGTCGTTCGCTTTTGGTAAGCATGTCTGATGATTTTCATGGGATCTCCGGGTAAGTCAGGGTCTTCGCGTTGATATTGACCAGGGCTTCCCGTATAGAGCTGGTAGGAGGAGACGACCGGATCGCAAAAAGCGATCAGCAGCACATGGGAGTGCGGAGAAGGCCGGTATTGATCCAATAATGTATGTAGTTCGTTAAGGGTCGAATCCATTTCATGCATGACAATATCCTCCGGGTCAATTTATTGGTTGCGTTTTTTTTCAAGGTTTGTTTTTGCTATTTTTCTGGTTTCTATGGGTTAATTATTGTGAATTTTTCATGTAATGATTTTTTTATTTTATTTTGCTAAATCTCGATATGCTTATTACGGACAGGTTCCCTTTTCGGTTGATCGATTGGGACTACTGTATCATATTCCGATCGTTTACTGCCAAGCCGTTTGGCATCATAAACTTAAAAAAAGCACCCCCGTTAAGGGAGTGCTTTAGAATTTTTTTTCGGTGCGCTAGGACGTGTCTGCAAACCTACTGACGTGTATCTTTTACTGCCTTTTCGCCCTCAACTGCGTCACTTTCCCTTGATGTGCCCCGGCACGACTGCGGAAAAGTTCCTTGTCGATAACGAAAATTCAGCAAAATCTACGTTCGTCGAGGTTTGCAGATACGCCCTAGGGCTTATTTGGCGGAAAGAAGACTATCCGTAATGAATTTCAGCTGCCCTGCGAGCGAAATCGGATCGTTGTACGTATCCGATTTCGGATCCAGTCGGAAAACGTTGCCCGCTTTGACGGCCGGAAGGTTTTTCCAAATGCTGTTTCCGTAAACGACTTCGGGATCGCTGTCGTCGCCTGACCACGGGCTGGTGAAAATGATATCCCCGGCATACTCCGGCAGCAGTTCCAGCGAGATCGAAGCGAAGCCCGTACCGCTGTCGATCGCTTCCGCTTGCGCTTTTTCCGGCGCTTTCAGCCCGAATTCGCCGTACAGAATTTCGCCTCCGCGACCGTAATTGTGCCCGAACACGTAGAGGCCTTTGTCGTACGGGTTCAGAATGGATACCGTGCGATCGCCTACGGCCGCTTCGACTCGGGGCTTCAATTCATTGATCTGCGATTCCCAATTTTCGATCCATGCTTTCGCTTGATCTTTGCGGTCGGTCAGCTTGCCCAGTTCCAGGAGCAAGTCTTTGTAAGTCCGTTTGCCGTACTCGAGCTGCACGACCGGCGCGATCGCGGATAACTGATCGATCCCTTCCGTGCCTTTGTACGCGATAATCAGATCCGGCTTAAGTTCGAGAATCGGCTCGGCCGTCGGAAGATCGCCCAGATCGACGGTGCCTTGCGCAGCCAGTTGTTCCTTGATGTATTTATTGTTGATCGCTCCGGACAATGCTCCTGCGACAGGGGCATCGAGCGCTACCAAATATCCGGTCGTAAAAGCAGTCAGATCAACGATGCGCTGCGGATTTCGGGGAACTTGAACGTCGCCCGCGTCCGAAGCGAAAGTCACCGTATCGCTTTCCGTCGCTGCAGTTTTCTCAGCCGCAGGTTCTGCCGGCGTCTCCTCCGCAGTCTTTTCAACTGCCGCCTGCTCTTTTGTCTCGGTCGTACTGCTTGTATCGGCCGCATTACTTGTCGGTTGCCCGCATGCGCTAAGTACCAGCATAAGAGCCATGAACAGCATCAACAAAGCAGCATTGTATCTTTTCAGCAAAGTAAATCCGCCCTTTTCTTTTTGATATTGATAATCGTTATCAAAAATAGCACGCGATCTGCGATTTGACAAGCAAATTCTTCAGATTCGGCCAAAAGGCAGGTTCGATAAAAAATTGAGTTACTTTATTTGAATAGATAAGGCATAGCTTGCATAATCTTCATTGCCCCAAACGGCCCAGATTTGCAGCGCATAATAACCGACTAAATCCGGCAGCGTCAAAGTCGTTCCGCTAACGATCACGGGTACGGGCGCAGCCCCCGGGTCTTCCATGCTCATCAAGTTTGCCGTGATCTGAAAAGGCTCTTCCCCGTCAAAATCGAGCCGGATTCCATTTTTAGCTTGAAAAACTTCGACTTCGTCATCACGAACTTGCTCCGTCGGATGCCCGGAATCGGAGTCCGTATCCTCCCAAGAATAGGTTCCGAGCGTCATCGGCATCCGTACCGTATTCAGGCGTTCGGCAGTCAAAGCCGGCGGCTTGCTCACTGCTCCGCAGCCCGACATCAGGGTAACGAACATCAGAAGGATCAGAATCATTGTTGTGCGGAAAAAACGGAGCTTGCAAGGAATTCTCATGTTCGTTTCTCCTTTCCGGCATGTAAATTAAAGATCCAATCCATTATACCTATATTTTTCCATATTGTAAAAGGATATAGCGGTCGGGAATCATAAAAAAACGACCTTCTGTGAGAGAAGATCGTTTCTTGGCATTATACCGAATTCGTTGTACGTTTTTCGAAACGGAAACTTACCTAGCTTCTTCCTTTTCGATACTGCCCGATTCGCGACTCCGGCGCATTCTGCGTTCTGCCGTGCTTTCTTCGACTCCGCGTAATCCGTCCCTTGCGAAAATCAGCTCCAGCTCCAACAGCCGATCGGACAAACGAACCGGGATCGTTTCGCGCAATTGCGGCCATGGAAGAAGCTGCTCGGACAACAAACGATATTCCGTGTATTCCAACGCGGGCTTGAACGCAAACGAACGCAAATAACGTTTTACGCGCGCATGAACTTCTTCGGCGTCGCCGCCCGCCGGCAGCGAACAAGCGATCTCTCCGCCCGCATACAGCCCGTCAGCGCCCGCGCGTTGTCCCGTACCCAGATACAAGTCAGGCAGCAGCTCGAACACTTCGGGCATCGGAGACAAAGCATGCTTGCCCGGCTGGGCGAACAAGCGAACATGGGTGCCGTCGCTCAAGTTGCTCCGATTTTTAAGCAACCCTTTCAAAATCCGGCCGTGAAACGTGACTTCGCAATCCAGCACTTCGCCGTTGGGACCCACATAGATCCAGACCTGTTCCAATTGATAAATATGTCCGATCTCGTAATCCCACCAAATCGCGTATTCCAAAACAAATTCGGTCCGGTGATCGGCTTCTTCGAACGACCGCGGAAACGACGGGGATTCTTCCTCGACTCCCAAGCATGAAAATCCGACCAGATTGGGCAGGAAAGGCTCGCGCAGATCGAACATCAAATAAGGCGCATAGCGCTCGCACAACTTGCGCTCCTCGCCTTCGGCATCTTTTGCCGTTTGCTCTTCCCATCCGTTCGGCGCCGACTCGTTCATCTTCTCAACTCCTTAACATTTCTCTGCATCCGCAATGCAAATAGTTGCCGGAATGCGGATTCATTTTTCCCATACCTTTATTTTGCGGGAAAAATGTTCGGTGAATGTTAAGCCGGATAGGAAGAAGCGTTAAGTTTGTCTGGAATATAACGTCGCGCCGCCGGAGCCGAGAATCGCGATGGAACGACCCGACGGCGAAAATCCGCAGATCAGCGGTCCGTCCAAGCGTCTTGTATCCAGCAGAACTGCCTGACCTAGATACGCATAACCCGGGGCAAATACCTGTTCCAAAATCACGGAAGCCCGCGGCCACCACGGATAAATGACTTCCAAACGCCAACCGTCCTCCGTAACCCGGATGCCGTCTCCGGCTTCGAATCCGAATAAGCGAATATCCGAACCGCCTTGCGGAGGGGAGAAAACAAGATCATTCGACGACAACGACTTTTCCGTAAGCCTCGAATCCCGTTCTCTCGCTACCTGCTCGCCCGTATCGGGGACGGTAAGGGAATAACCCGAAGTGCCGATCATCAGAAACTGTTCCTGCTCATCCCAACCGCACGCATAAGCGCCGGCAGCCGGAACGATGATCGCTTCTCTCCACGGTTCCGGCATAGGTCCGAGCCGAAGCGCTTTGGCCGCTCGCACCAGATCAAGCTCGAACGATGTCCGAATCTCGTCTTCTTCCGGATTCATTCTTTTACCTCCTGTGCATAAGCTTCCAAGCCGTAAGCCAATGATTCTTCATGGCCTTCTTCGGCACCGTACAGCGCTTCGCGCAGCAAGAGTATTTTGGCGTACAGGCGAACCCGCTCAGCCAAATTTGCATCCCCTCCGTACGCAGCCAAGCATTTTTCGAAAAACAACGGTCCGTATCCACTCAGAATGCCTGCAAAATCGGCCGCCGGATCACCCATTCTTGCCGATCCGAAGCCGATCACGCCTGTCACGCGTTCGTCCGCGGCATCCCAGAGCAGATGTGCCGGACCGAACGCTCCATGAATCAACACCTTTTCCGATTCCTTTTCCGCTGCTATCCAAGCTTTCAGATCGACTTCCGCCCGTGCCTGCAATTCCTTGCGCATAACGGGAAACAACCATCTGCGCATCATGTCTCTCAGCTGCTTGCCCGACAAATGTTCAATCTCTTCACTGTCGTCGGGTTCAGGCGGTTTCGCTTCCAATTGGACGGCATGCAGCCTTTTAAGAAATTCGCCGATCGCCGCCGCTGCACGCTCTTCCTCTTCCGTTCCCGTTAATCCCTCCAATGATTCCGGCCACAACGGCTCCCCTTCGATCCGCTCGTAGCCGATAAAAGCCAGTACCGGTTCCGGCCGTTCCAACGACTCGAAGACCGGTACGGGCACCGGAAGATTGGCAGCTCGCGATATCGTAGGAAGCAGCGTTTCGGCTTCGTACGCCAGACGCTTCGCTCCCCATTCATTTCGCGCGAACCGAAACACAAATCTATAGTTGATGCCGAAGACCGCGTAATGCTGCGCGGCTCTCTCCGTCTGGATATCCTCAATCGCCATCTCCGGATAAACCTGCTGAAGGCGTTGGGCAAATGGGTTGCTCATGATGAATCCTTCCCTTCGTTTCTCTGGTACTAACTTAACACAGGTGCAACATTCGCGAAATTAAAGGAAACGCGGACATCAAAAACGAACATCGCCTAAGCGATGTCCGTTTTTTGTTACATCTTGATAGGTTTCGACTGAACTCATCCTTCATCATCCGGATAATTCGGAGAAATCCAGCTCATTTCGGCAAATTCCATGATCTTTTGGAAACGATCGACCGATTCCAATATCTTCGTTTCGTCGACGAATGTTTTGGGGATGCCGGATTTGCAAGGCCCTATTCGAGTTCTCCCAAAGCTCGGAACAGCAATTCGTAATACGTCTCGGTATTGTCCGTATAATCGCTTAACGCAACCTGCCGCTGCTCGTGCACGGGATGATGATGTTCGTCATAGGTGATTCCTTTGATTGCGATAAGCCCTGTTTTTCCTTGTACCAACTCCCGAAAATCCTCCGCTTCGACCCAAAACACGCCGGAGACCTCGCTCTGCTGCACCCGGTAATCTTCCAAGCGCTGGTCGCAACGGTACAAGTGGACGTGAGTAAACTCCCGGTCCATATAATGCTCGGAAATCCGGTATTCCTCCTGATGCATGCCGCAGTAGATCAGATCTTCATAACGCGCGGACAGGCCCAGTTCCTCTTCCAGCTCGCGCAGACCGTCTTCGGGCGTCTCGCCCGCAAGCAGGTGGCCCGCGCTGGAGGTATCGAGTTTATCGGGAAACGTCTCTTTGCCCGGATGGCGGAGTTGAAAAAGCAGCTTCCATCCTTCTTCCCGCGAACCGGAAACCACCCAACAATGGAACACCTGATGCCACAACCCTTCCCGATGAACTTCCCCGCGAGTCGCCGTTCCGATCCAATCTTTCTTTTCGTTGAATACGTCCAATACTTCGGTGACGGCCATCGTTACTGCACCGCTCCTTTCGCTGACTATGATCTACGACGCGCAGTGATCCTGTCCTTGCATAACGAGACCTTTTCCGTGCTCGTCAACCCGCAAATCCAGCGTGACTTCGGACTTTACGAAACTGATCGCATGCGGCTCGTAGACCACTTCAAGACCGTTCACGACGCAGCGGCGATCGTTGGTCTCGGCCTCTCCGAGCTTCACCATGAATCCGGGTCCGCAGCAGCTGCAACTTTTACCGTTCGACAAAACGCGCAGCGACGAGATCCCGGTCTTCTGCATTTGCTCTTCGATAAAGAGTTTGGCTTCGTTAGTGATCACCATGTTTGCTTGCCTCCTGCGCTTAGGCGTCTATTCCTCTTCTTCCATATCCTTCGGATTCACGATCGCCAGCAGCACATGATCCTGCCAACGTCCGTTGATGTTCACGTTGCGGCGGCACAGTCCTTCGCGTTCGAAGCCTGCTTTTTCCATGACCCGCAGCGATCCCCGGTTATGCGGCATGACCCCTGCTTCGATACGATGCAGCGCCAGCACTTCGAACGCATGGCGCACGACGAATCTCACCGCTTCGGTCATGTAGCCTTTGCCGTTGTAATCGCCGTCCATCGAATAGCCGATCAACGCGCTTTGCAGGCTGCCCCGCTTGACGTCCATCAAATCCACGCCGCCGATCAGCAGGCCGGATTCGCGTTCGCGCACCATAAACGTATAACGCTTATCGGCAGCCGCCGCGTCGATCGATCTGCGCACGCGGGCAACCTGCTCGTCGTGCGTATAAAAAGACTCGTCGCGCGTCGCGGTAAACTGGAGGAAAAACGCTTTATTTTTCAACTCGTGCTCAAGCAGGTCGCCGACGTCGCTCTCCTTGACCAGCTCGACGCGCAGCCGCTCGGTTCCGTCGTGGTATAAACCTAACGCGGATTCTCCGTTTGTCCAATCCGGTCGAGCCGATAACGATTGAGCTTGATTTTCCTGTTCATGCCGCGGTTGATTCGCATCCATCTCTTGATAAGCCTCCATCCATGTCTCGCCGGTTCCCGCTGTCCGTTGAGGCGAGCTTGCATGTTCCAAAAACCAACGGTACAAGCCTTCGTTGGCATAGACTTTTTTCCAGCAATCGTGACCCATTCCCGGATAAAGCGTCAACTCCACTTCCGCGCCGACTTTCCGCATCGCTTCGGCAATTTTTTCCGATTCCGAAGGGCGAATGACTTGATCGTCCATCCCGTGAAAAATCCAGGCCGGCATGTCTTTGAGTTTCCGCGCATGGGCCGGGTCGCCTCCGCCGGATACCGGGGCAATCGCGGCAAAGCGCTCCGGATGGTGATCGGCCAGCTGCCAAACGCCGTATGCGCCCATGCTGAAGCCGGTCAGGTACACGCGATCGGAGTCGATATGCCAGTGCTCTTCCAACTCGTCGAGAATAGCCAGCACCTCATCCTCGCGCGTATTCCAAAAAGCTCCCAGCGTGCACTGCGGAGCGACGACGATAAAAGGGAAATTCCGTTCTTGTTCGATGCGTGCCGGGAGGCCTTCTCTGCGAATGGCATCCGGCTGCGTTCCGCTTCCTCCGGCTCCGTGCAGATACAGGATTAACGGCCACTTCTTTGAATCGCTTTCGTCATAAGTCAAAGGAACGTACAGCAAATACTTCATGCGAATGCTTTTGAGAATTTGTTTGTCGATCCGAAGCTCCCGTCCATTCAACGCAGCTGCCTCCTTTTACACGCATCGTTTGCAAGTTTCTATTTGATCGATTATCGGATCGCGCCCAGTACGTCCAGCAGCATCTGCTTGAATCGCGGACGGTCGATGCCTTCGCATACGCGCACGTTCGGTTGACGGCCGAGACGGCCGTTGATATCGACTACGCTGTAACCGCGCGTCCATTCGCCTTTGGTCTCCACGTCGACAAAGTACTTATTGCTTTTCGTCATCACCGATTCGTCGGCGGCGACGGCCATGAGCAGCGTATCCGGATGCGTCGTGCCGCTAAGACGGTGTACTCTTTTATTAAACTGCATCACGACTTTGTTGACCGCGATAAAGAATTCCGCGCCCGAAGTTCCGAGCGCCGAGATTTCCGCATGATCCTCGTCGTCCATCAGCGAGAAGTCGGTGCACATTTCCCAGCCTACCATCGTGGTCGGAATACCGGAGTTAAGCACCAGGCTGGCTGCTTCCGGATCGGTGTAAAAGTTATACTCCGCCGCCGGCGTAATATTGCCAAGCGCGTTATTCGTGCCGCCCATCACGTACAAATGCGCAATTTCCGGCACGATGGTCGGGTCCTTTTGAATCGCCATGGCGATGTTCGTCAGCGGCGCAATCGCGAGCAGCGTTACCTCTCCCGGATATTTGTGCACCGTATCGATCAAAAAATCGACCGCATGCCCTTCCGACGGACGCTGCTCGGCCAACGGGAAATTCGCCCCGCCCATGCCGTCGCTGCCGTGCACGTCTTCGACGGTCAAATGGGACGGCGAATTCCAAGGTGCCAGCAGAGGTCGCTCACAGCCTTTGAACACCGGAATTTTGCCGTCCGCTCCGCCTTTGCCGGCAACTTGAATCGTATACAACGCGTTTTCGACCTCTTGGTCAAACTGCACGTTGCCTCCGGTCATCATGATGCCCAATACGTCAAAATGATGCAGCGCCGTCAGAATGGCGATCGTGTCGTCTCCTGCCGTATCCGTGTCGATAATGACTTTGCGCCGCGCCTGTTCCAATGGTTTACCTTGTTGCGTTGTCATCTGTTCCTCAGCCCTTCTTTATTTATAATCCGGTCATCCCTGCGATGACGGTGCGGCCGGCTTCTGCCTGCCGTCTACCTTCTAAGCATACGTCGACGCGGACTGAGGTTCAATCTTTTTCCCCTGCATGATCGTTCTTGACCCATAATCGGGACAGGTTCGGAAAACCGAGCGCGTCCATGCGCAGTCCGTATAAATTCCGGTTGAAATAACCGCGATGATTGATATGCGTCCCGTACAGCAGCCAGTTTTCCTGTTCCAGCAAAGACTGCGCATGTTCGAACACCTCGGCGCGCCCTTCTTTTTCTTTGCCCATGAATCCGTCAAACAACGCGTGCAGCGTAGCGAGCCGCTCGTCGTCGAGCTTACGGTTCAGATACGTGCCTTCGTTCAGAAAAAAGTTCAACAACTCCAGTTCCCAATCGTCCTCCAGCATCTCGGTCGCCAGCGCCAGTTCGCCGGAAACGGCTTCCGTTCTGCCGAGCGAAACTTCCTGCGGACACAATTCCAGTTCAAGACCGATAACGCTTGCCCGTTTTTGCAGCCACTGCGCTTCCGATCTTTCCTGCTTGCGGTCCATAAACATGATTTGCAGCTTTTGACCTGCGTACCCGCTGCGGCGCAAACATGCTGCCGCTTCTTCGAGAGAACCGGGCGGAATATCGGAGCGTTTGCTGCGCGAAGGCAAAAACCCGGCGGCCGGCTCGATCAGATTCCCGCCCAGCTCCTTAATGATGGCTTGCCGGTCATAGAGCAGACGAACCGCTTGCCGGAATGCCGAATCATGATGAATGCCCGGCGTGCGAAAGTTGAAAATCAGATAACGGCAGCCCATTCCGGGTTTGCTCAGTTCTTTGTTGTCTTCCGCATCGTCTTGATCCGACAGTTGGTAGGTTCGGCTTTCCTGCTCGATGCCCGGCAAAAACCAGACGTCGACCCGATCGATCAGCGGCCGGTACCCGAAATACCCGTCGAAAGCGTTCAACGTGAGCTTGTTCTTTTCCAGTTTGCCGATCCGGAACGGTCCGCTGCCGATGGGCAAACCTTCTTTTTCTTCCGCCGGAAGCACGGCCAAATACAAACAGCCGGCTAAATGCAGAAAGAAAGCGTTGGGACGAGACAAGCGGAACACCACGACGTAATCGCCGAAAGTCTCCGCGTCTTCCACGTCTTCGAACAGGTTGATCGCGGGCGAGTTTTTGCGGCGCAGGCGATGCAGCGTCGATCGGACGTCGCGCGACGTCAGCAACCGGCCGTCATGAAACCGAATCCCTTTTCGCAAATAAAACGTCCAGCGCGTTCGATCTTCGTTGCTTTCCCAGCGATGAGCGAGTTTGGGCAAAAAGCTTTCGGACGCCGTATCGTAATCGACGAGCGTATCGAACAACTGGCCTAACACGTACACTTCGAACACGGTATAAGCGAAAGCGGGGTCCAAATTCTCCAATCGTTGGCCCCGGATCATCTGAAGCACGTCGCGCGCCGACGATTCTTCCGGTTCGCTGCGAAGTCCCAGGTACACGTTGACCCGCTTCCACAACTTCCGCTTAAGCCTTTCGTCGACTTGGGCGTCCGCGATCAAGTCGAACGCTTCGCTCATCCGGCCGTTCTGCAGCAATGCATCCAGCTTCATTTCCAGCACTTCGGCGATCGGACGGAGAAAAGCCAGCGTGGACCCGTTGCCTCTTCCGCGTCCCGGCGTCCAACGTATCCAGCCTTTTTCCTCAAGGCGCCGCAGCACGAATTTGACATTGCGAGGCGTGCAGAACAATAGCTCCGACAGCTTGCCGATCGTGACGGAAACGGTGTCGTCTTCGTTTTTCCGCTCCCTCAACCCCCGATAAATCTGTAAATAATGCAGCATTCCGCTATCCAAGAGCTTTACTCCTTTCTTCGAACGACTTTATGATCTTATTCCAGCATATAAAAGGTGAAAAAAGCAAATCTTTTCTTACCCTTTTTCTTCTCCTTTTATCCCCGTACAATGACGACAGTTGATGATAAGGAGAGTAAGGCCCATGATTCCAAAAGCATTAAAAAGTATTCACCCCCTGGCTTGGACGATCATTATCGGCACGATGTTCGGACGCGTCGTCACCTCGATGAGCATTCCGTTTCTGGCCATCTACCTGACCGGAACGATGAACGTATCGGCTACGCAGACCGGATTCATCGTCGCGGCAAGTTCGCTTGCGGGCGTCTCGATCAGCTTTTACGGGGGGTATATCTCGGACCGGATCGGACGCAAAAAGGTAATGCTCGTCTCCGTTTTCTGTTGGGCGGCCGTCTTTTTCGGGTTTGCGGCGTCGACGGAAGTCTGGATGTTCTTCGTGGTCAACGTGCTGAACGGCCTGTGCCGCTCCGTGTTCGAACCGGCTTCGCGAGCCCTGCTATCCGATACGACGTCACCCGAACATAAGCTGTTGGTGTTCAACCTGCGTTATGCGGCCATCAACATCGGCGTCGTGTTCGGACCGATTCTCGGCCTTCAGCTCGGCTCGGCAGAATCGACCTTCCCATTCCTTGTGGCAGGCATTGTCTACGTTGTGTACGGCTTCGTGCTCGTTATCCAATTCGCCGCTCATCGCAGCGCACTGCCGATTCCGAGCGAAGCCGCGCCTCCTAAAATTCGCGAAGCTTTGTCGGTTACAAGCCGGGATCGGATCTTTCTGCCCGTGCTGATCGGAACGACGTTCTGCGTACTGGGATACGGACATTTCAGTTCGACTCTCGCCCAGTATCTGTCGCTGACTCCGGGGATCAGCAACGGAAAAGAGTTATTCTCGTACATGCTGGCGATGAACGCGGCGGTCGTGCTGCTGGTGCAATATCCGATCGTGAAAACGGCCAGCCGCTTCCGTCCGGTCGTTCCGCTTATTTTGGGAAATGTATTCGTCGCGATCTCCTTGCTGATGTTCGGCATGGGACACAGTCTTTTCTTGTTGCTGGCGGGCGTATTCGTATTCACCGTCGGCGAAGTGTTGATGTTTACGATGATGGATATGCTGATCGACCGAATCGCCAAGCCCGAATGGAAAGGCACGTATTTCGGAACGATCGGCTTTAACAATATCGGAAACGTGGTCGCGCCGATCGTCGGCGGTCTGCTGCTTGACCGATTTGCTCTGCAAAGCGGGTTCGCCGTGTTCGCGCCTCTGGCGCTATTGACGGCATGCGGACTGCCTTTCCTTTGGGCGGCGCATAAGCGGTTGACGGCCAAAGAAGCTGGAGCAGAAGGGAATGGAAACACGGCGGAGAAATTGGCATGATTCCGACGCATGATCCAAAGCTTTTCGGACAAAATCGTACTTTGAAGCTATGCGAACGCCTTCGGGCCCGCATGGCTTTTTATTCATGCTTTTGGCGTTATGCGTTTGGGGGCTTCTTCGGACGTTTACACTTTAGAGAGTAAGCAATATCGAACAAGCGCGGTTATGCACAATAACGAACCTTGATTTTGGGAAGGTTCCGGTGCATGCCCGCCTTGGAAGGAGGAACCTATGCCACCCATTCTTACCGCGCAAGAAATGTATATCCGCCAATTGACCGAAGAAGCCCTGGGATTGCTTCGGCAAGAACGTCCGACCGACTTCGAACATTTTGCCCGAGATGTACACCCTTATGATCTTGTACAGATTTATCACGAACTTTTGCCCCATGATCAAAATCGATTCCTGCACTTGCTGCCGATCGAACAGCTTGCGGATCTGACCGAATCGACCAGCAATGCCGAACAGGTCGAGATTTTCGGCATTCTGGGACCGGAGCGTTCGATCGACGTTATGCAGCAGATGGACGAAGGCGATTTGGCGCGCTTTTTGCATGATTTGACGCCCAATAAGCGCGAAGAGCTGCTATCCAGCATGCAGGTCAGCAGCGCGACTTCGCTGCGCAAGCTGCTGAGCTATCCGCCGGAAAGCGTCGGACGACTGATGTCGGAGCGCTTTATTGCGATTTCGGCAGAAGATACGCCGAGGCAAGCCACGGAGCACATCCGCCGCGTTGCTTCGATCTCCGACACGATCAGTTATCTGTATGTTGTCGATGAAGAAAAAAGACTGGTCGGCGTCGTGTCGTATCATGATCTGTTTTTCGCCGCGGAAGACGCTACGATTAGCGACCTGATGAAAAAACGCGTAATCACCGTCCCCGTCACGATGGATCAAGAAGAAGCGGCCCGATTGATTCAGGACTATGATTTTCTGGCGCTGCCGGTAATCGACGAATCGCAAAAGCTGTGCGGCGTGATTACGGTGGACGACATTCTGGATATCGTTGTGTCCGAAGCGGACGAAGACGTCGCGAAAATGGGCGGCGGCGGCAAAGATATCGACTTTGACACTAAGGCTTTCGTCGCGGTTCGTCGCCGTCTTCCGTGGTTGATCCTGCTGCTGTTTATCGGGCTGGTATCAGGAAGCATCGTTGGATATTTCGAAGATACGTTGCAGCAGATCGTGGCGCTGGCGTTCTTTATGCCGATGATCGCGGGCATGACCGGGAACACGGGCACGCAGTCGCTTGCGGTCGTGGTGCGTGGACTGAACGGACGCAAGCTAACGGCAAAGACCGTGTGGAAACTGATACGGCGCGAGCTGGTCGTAGGCGTCTCGATCGGCGTATGCTGCGGCATCCTTATTACGCTTATCGCTTATTTCTGGCAAGGGGATTGGATACTCGGAGGGATTATCGGCATTTCGCTGCTGGCGACGCTGATTATCGGGACGCTGACGGGTACCTGCATCCCGCTGCTGCTCAGTCGGTTCAAAGTCGATCCGGCCGTCGCTTCGGGACCGCTCATTACGACGTTGAACGATATTTTGTCGTTGTTTATTTATTTCGGGATCGCTTCGCGGTTTTTGGGGATGTTGGGGTGAGGCGGGACGGCTTTGGATTAGCCGAAAAGTTCCTGTTCGTTAAGGGAGCTTGAGGCGGCGCTGCGGGAGAAATTGCCAGCATATGCTTCCGAAGTGCATTTCTTCGAAATGCTTCACAAGCCGCTGTCTCACTCGGAAAATGGATGGGATTTGAATAAGGAATTTTCCGAGTTCAA
>NZ_KK073875.1:3978599-4326423 GCF_000585395.1 Saccharibacillus sacchari DSM 19268
TCTTGTACAGATTTATCACGAACTTTTGCCCCATGATCAAAATCGATTCCTGCACTTGCTGCCGATCGAACAGCTTGCGGATCTGACCGAATCGACCAGCAATGCCGAACAGGTCGAGATTTTCGGCATTCTGGGACCGGAGCGTTCGATCGACGTTATGCAGCAGATGGACGAAGGCGATTTGGCGCGCTTTTTGCATGATTTGACGCCCAATAAGCGCGAAGAGCTGCTATCCAGCATGCAGGTCAGCAGCGCGACTTCGCTGCGCAAGCTGCTGAGCTATCCGCCGGAAAGCGTCGGACGACTGATGTCGGAGCGCTTTATTGCGATTTCGGCAGAAGATACGCCGAGGCAAGCCACGGAGCACATCCGCCGCGTTGCTTCGATCTCCGACACGATCAGTTATCTGTATGTTGTCGATGAAGAAAAAAGACTGGTCGGCGTCGTGTCGTATCATGATCTGTTTTTCGCCGCGGAAGACGCTACGATTAGCGACCTGATGAAAAAACGCGTAATCACCGTCCCCGTCACGATGGATCAAGAAGAAGCGGCCCGATTGATTCAGGACTATGATTTTCTGGCGCTGCCGGTAATCGACGAATCGCAAAAGCTGTGCGGCGTGATTACGGTGGACGACATTCTGGATATCGTTGTGTCCGAAGCGGACGAAGACGTCGCGAAAATGGGCGGCGGCGGCAAAGATATCGACTTTGACACTAAGGCTTTCGTCGCGGTTCGTCGCCGTCTTCCGTGGTTGATCCTGCTGCTGTTTATCGGGCTGGTATCAGGAAGCATCGTTGGATATTTCGAAGATACGTTGCAGCAGATCGTGGCGCTGGCGTTCTTTATGCCGATGATCGCGGGCATGACCGGGAACACGGGCACGCAGTCGCTTGCGGTCGTGGTGCGTGGACTGAACGGACGCAAGCTAACGGCAAAGACCGTGTGGAAACTGATACGGCGCGAGCTGGTCGTAGGCGTCTCGATCGGCGTATGCTGCGGCATCCTTATTACGCTTATCGCTTATTTCTGGCAAGGGGATTGGATACTCGGAGGGATTATCGGCATTTCGCTGCTGGCGACGCTGATTATCGGGACGCTGACGGGTACCTGCATCCCGCTGCTGCTCAGTCGGTTCAAAGTCGATCCGGCCGTCGCTTCGGGACCGCTCATTACGACGTTGAACGATATTTTGTCGTTGTTTATTTATTTCGGGATCGCTTCGCGGTTTTTGGGGATGTTGGGGTGAGGCGGGACGGCTTTGGATTAGCCGAAAAGTTCCTGTTCGTTAAGGGAGCTTGAGGCGGCGCTGCGGGAGAAATTGCCAGCATATGCTTCCGAAGTGCATTTCTTCGAAATGCTTCACAAGCCGCTGTCTCGCCCGAGAATTTTAGAGTTGACCCTAAGGTCCACTCTAAAATTCTCGGGCTCAAAGGCGTCGTTCACTGAATTTCTCCCTTGCTTGCGAAGCTGCTTAAAGAACAGGATATCGTCAAAACAAAGCCCTCTCGTTTAGCGAGAGGGCTTTGTTTTGATTGGTTTTTAATTGAATGAATGATGGCAGCTATCATTTATTAGGAGAGGATGAATAGCAAAAGTTGAGAACATACCGGTAACACATCAATGCTATAAGTAAGGTTGCGACTATCGAAAACCTTAAATTAAATACGGCCAAGTTACTCGTTACAACGAAGTCTGAACCGATCTGGGTTCGGATGGCTGGGTGGCTTGGGGCGGGATCGGTGTGCGTAGCACCCGCATGGCGTTCAGTACGGCAATCAAAGTGACGCCGACGTCGGAGAATACGGCTTCCCACATGGTGGCGATGCCGAAAGCGCCGAGGATCAGGAAGACGGCTTTGACGCCTAGGGCGAAGATGATGTTTTGCCATACGATGCGGCGAGTGCGTTTGGCGATGCCGATCGCGGTCACGATCTTCGACGGTTCGTCGGTCATGATGACGACGTCGGCGGCTTCGATTGCGGCGTCGGAGCCGAGACCGCCCATCGCCACGCCGATATCGGCGCGTGCCAGCACGGGCGTATCGTTGATACCGTCGCCGACGAACAGGATTTTTTCTTTGGCGCCTTTTTCCCGATCAAGTCTCTCGATCTGTTCGACTTTATGCTCGGGCAGCAATTCGGCGTGGACTTCATCGATTCCGAGACTGCGTCCGACGGATTCCCCCACGCTTCGGACATCGCCGGTCAGCATGACCGTTTTGCGAATGCCCAGATTTTTCAGACCGCGAACGGCTTCCGCCGAGTCCGACTTTACTTCGTCCGCGATTACGATTCGACCCGCGTAACGTCCGTCAACCGCAACGTGTACGACTGTGCCGGCATCCGAAGCTTCGGTGAACGAAATGCCTTCGACGCGCATCAGCTTCGCGTTGCCGGCCAGTACGGTCGACCCATTCAACCGAGCGCGGATGCCGTGTCCGGATACTTCTTCGTAATCGTTCACTTTGGACGCGTCTAGTTCACCAACGAAGGCTTCGCGGATCGAATCCGCAATTGGATGGTTCGAATGCAGTTCGGCATAAGCGGCAGCTTCCAACAATTGTTCGTTTTCAAAACCGGCTTCAGGATGAATCGCGGTTACTTTGAAGCTGCCCTGCGTCAATGTGCCTGTTTTATCGAACACGACTACTTTTACATGGTTCAGTGCTTCCAGATAGTTACCGCCTTTGACCAACACGCCCTGTTTCGACGCTGCGCCAATTCCCCCGAAGAAGCCGAGCGGGATCGAGACAACCAGTGCGCAAGGACACGAGATCACCAGGAAAATTAAGGCACGATAGATCCAGTCAGAGAATAAGGCACCCGGGATGAAGAGCGGCGGAACAACAGCCAGCAGCAGTGCCGTAATGACTACGATCGGCGTATAGGCACGTGCGAATTTGTTGATAAACGTTTCGGTCGGCGCTTTGCGTCCCGCCGCATTTTCAACCAATTCCAAAATTTTGGCTACCGACGATTCACCGAACGTACGCATAACTTCTACGGTCAGCACGCCGTTTTTATTAATGAATCCGCCGAGCACTTCGTCTCCGGCTTTCACGTCGCGAGGAACGGATTCGCCTGTGAGCGCCGAGGTATCCACCAAGGAGGAACCTTCAATGATTCGTCCGTCCAGCGGTACTTTTTCACCGGGGCGAACCAGAATATACGCACCGACAGCTACCGATTCCGGCTTAACTTTCTTCGTTTCTCCGTCTATTTTCAAGTTCGCGTAATCGGGACGAATGTTTAGCAGCGACGTAATGGATTTGCGTGAGCGATTGACAGCCAGGCTCTGGAAGAACTCGCCTACCTGGTAGAACAGCATGACCGCTACGCCTTCCGGATATTCGCCGATTGCGAAAGCACCGATCGTCGCAACCGACATCAGGAAGTATTCGTCAAAGACTTGCCCGCGGAAGATGTTCTTCACCGCTTGCAAGACGACATCGCCGCCAACGGTCAGATACGCCAGCAGGAACAATGCCAGCTCGATGCCTCCGTTAAGCGGAGCGAGCAATGCCGTTGCCATAAGCATCGCCCCTACCCCAAGCCGGATTAACAGCGTCTTTTGACTTCCGTCGTGATCATGGGAGTGTCCGGCATGCCCATGATCACTATGATCGTGACTTTCATGGTCTTGGCCTGTATGCGTATGTCCATGTTCACTCTGCTTCGAATCTTGACCATGCGTATCGGATGCTCCGCTGTGTGCATGACCGAAAGAAGCTGTAGCTACCGCACTTGAGGAAGCCTGGACAATACGTCCCTTAGCGTCAACCGGCTGTCTGGTTCCTTTCAATACAATCCGTACATGAGGCTCAAGCTTTTTAATCGTTCCGGCAGCTTTCGAAGACACTTCCGCTTCTTGCTCCGAATCCGTTTCAAAGGTCAGCGTTTTATTCACGAAATTCAGTGAACAGGCAGATACGCCTTGCATCTTCTGGACGCTATTTTCGATCTTGAGCGCACAGTTCGCACAATCCAATCCTTCAAGCACCCACTCGCGCTTGACGGTTCCCGTAGCGGTTCCCATAACAATCCCTCCCGGCTTGTCTCTTGCATGATGCTATTCAAAAACATTACGGATAATATATGAGCATATGTTCATGTGTTATTTCGATTATAGCCCCCTCCTTCCCCGAAGTCAAAGCTTTCAACCAAAAAAGCCTATTCGTAATCTCAACGATTTTTGTTATAATGAACACATGACGCATACGGGAAGGTGATGAAGCGTGACACAGGAAGCGCTACGCGAAGATTTGACGGACGAGTGCGGCCATGAAGGCGCAGACAGCTCGGCTCCCCGAGACACGCTGGTTCAGATCAAGGAAAATTTTGTGGATGAGTCCACCACTATAGATATGGCCGAAATGTTCAAGGCTCTTGGCGATCCGACTCGGGTGAGAATCATTTATGCTTTGTTGCAAAAAGAGCTCTGCGTGCATGACGTCTGCATCGTACTCGATATGACGCAATCGGCCGTCTCGCATCAGCTTCGGTATCTGCGCAACACTCGTATTGTGAAAAGACGCAAAGTGGGCAAGACGGTGTTTTATTCGCTCGATGATCGGCATGTGGAGGAGATTTTTGCTCAGACGCTGCAGCATTTGAAGCACGGGTGAGGGGAAGATCCTGTTCGCTGAAGAAGCTTGGGCGCTGCGGGAGAAATTGCCAGCATACGCTTCCGAAGTGCATTTCTTCGAAATGCTTTACAAGACGCTGTTTCACGAATAAAGCTTACAGCTTTACTCGTTCAAAGGCGTCTTTCACTGAATTTCTCCCTCCGCTGGAAGCTGTTTTCAAGATCAAGATCTTTTTGGATAATAGAAAAGGGAAGCCCGGAATTTGGGGCTTCCCTTTCTTGGCGTTGCAAAGGCGTTTGCTTTTTGGGACTTGCTGCGTTAGTCGTCGCTGACTTTGCAATCGAAGCCGGGCAGGTCGAGTTGGATGGTGATATGCGAGATGCCAAATTCTTCGGTTAGGAGATTACGGGCTTGCGTTAGTACGGCGGGGCCGTCGGCTGCGTCATTGAGTGTCAGGTGACCGCTGAATAGAGGCAGGTCGGAGGATAAGGACCAGATGTGCAGGTCATGTATGTTTTGCACGCCGGGAATCTCGGAAAGTGCTTTGCGAATTTCGTTGGCATCGTAACCGGCAGGTGTGCCTTCCATCAGAATATGCACGGAGTCGCGCGTAATGCGGTAAGCGCTGAGCAGAACCAAAGCAGCTACGATGACGCTGGCGATCGGGTCGGCCAGATCCCAACCGAAAGCCATAATGAGAATCGCCGCGACGATCGCGCCGACCGAGCCGAGCAGGTCTCCGATGACGTGCAGGAAAGCACTTCGAATATTCAGATTTTCCGACGCATCGCCCCGCATCAGAAGGTAAGCGGCTGCGATGTTAACAAGCAAACCGATAACGGCAATCGTCAGCATGCCTGTGCTCATGACGCTCGGCGGATCGGAGAAACGTTGGAAAGCTTCGTAGAAAATGTACAATGAGATGCCCAGCAGCGCCAGACCGTTCAGGAAAGCAGCCAGAACCTCAAAGCGTTTATAGCCGTAAGTCTTCGCGTTGCTTGCCCGGCGTTCGCCCCAGATCATTGCCAATAAACTGAGTCCTAGCGCTACAGCGTCGCTTAGCATATGCCCGGCATCGGATAACAGAGCCAGGCTGTTGGTGACAAGGCCCCCGATGACTTCGACAACCATGTAGGATGCGATCAGGAAAAACGATAATTTAAGTGCTTTTTTATTCGCGTTATGCGTATGGGAGTGTCCTCCCGGCCCATGCGAATGACCGTGGCCGCCGTGATTATGCGCTTTACGAGGGGTGCCAGAACCAGCTGAATGATGATCGATGCGAGAGGCATGGTTATGCGCGTGATCATTATGCTGATGAGAATCGGAATGGTCGTGTTCATGACTGTCATGAAGCGGATATTCATTGGAACGACGTTGTGCGAATGATTGTTTTTCACCTGGGATCTGACTCATGTAGTTCGCCCTCTTTTCGATTACATATGAGTGATTGCTCATATGTTTACTATAGACCTCTTTTTAATATTTTGCAAGCCGCTTCCGTGACTCCTCATAGAAAAACGCTCCGCCGAAGCGAAGCGTTTACCGATGCTTTTAACATATACGAGTCTTTCGAGAAATGCGATCCAGATTCCGGTTTACTTGCCAGCCTCTTTAGGTTTGGAATCTTTTAATGAAACGATCCGATTAAATACCCTTTCGCCCGAAGGCCCCGCATCCGGATCAAGCGCGTAATAGCCATGACGAATAAATTGGAATCGATCGCCTACAGTCGCGCGCGTCACACTCGATTCTACACGCGCATGAGTGATTTTGACCAAAGAATCCGGATTGACAAGCGATGTCCAGTCATTGCCGGATTCCGTCAATCGAACATCAGGTTTCAACAATGGGCCATAATGACGGACTTCTGCTTGAATGGAATGCTTAACCGAAACCCAATGAAGAGTCGCTTTCACTTTTCGGGCATTAAAGCCGCTTCCGCTCCGCGTGTCCGGGTCATATGTTCCGTGCAGCTCGATAATCTCTCCAGTCCCGGGATCTTTGACGACCTCTGTGCAAGTGATAAAATAGGCCCCTTTCAATCGCACTTCTCTTCCGGGAGCGAGCCGATGGAATCCCTTTATCGGTTCTTCCATAAAATCCTCTCGTTCCAGATATAACTCCCGACCGAACGGCACACGTCGTTTACCCATAGATTCGTTCTCCGCATTATTTTCGATATCCAGCCATTCCGTCTCTCCTTCGGGATAATTGGTGATGACAAATTTGAGGGGCTCAAGTACAGTCATGACGTTGCTCGCTTTAGATTTTAAATCCTGACGCACGGCATGATCCAACAAAGCGATATCGACGGTGCTTGACGTTCGAATCATACCTACATCCCCAATGAATCGGCGAATGCTCTCAGGGGTAACCCCTTTTCGACGCAAACCCATCAGCGTAGGGAGACGGGGATCATCCCAACCCGAAACGAACCCGCCTTCCACCAGTTCTCTCAAATAGCGCTTGCTGGTCACGACTCCGGTAATATTCAAGCGGCCAAATTCTCTTTGTTTAGGAGCTTCCCGGATATCCAGCTCATTCATTACCCACTCATACAACGGTCGATGATCTTTAAATTCAATCGAGCACAGGGAATGGGTGATGCCTTCAACGGCGTCTTGAATCGGATGGGCAAAGTCATACATCGGGTAGATGCACCAGGTGTCGCCTGTCCGGTAATGCGGAGCGTGAATAATCCGGTAAAGGGCCGGATCGCGCAACGTCGGATTGGGCGACTTCATATCGATCTTGGCGCGCAGCACTTTGGCTCCCGCCTCGTATTCCCCTGCTTTCATACGACGGAACAAATCCATATTTTCTTCGACGGATCGTTCCCTGTACGGACTATCGATTCCGGGCTCCGTCAGCGTTCCCCGATACATCGCCATCTCGGTCGGAGTCAAGTCACACACGTAAGCTTTGCCTTTTCGAATCAAATGCAGTGCCGACTCGTAGATATGCTCCGCATAATCAGAGCCGAAAAACACTTCCGGTTCAAGACCCAACCAGCGGATATCCACTTCGATCGCCCGAACGTATTTCATGTCTTCTTTTAGCGGATTGGTATCGTCGAAGCGCAGATTGAATTTGCCTCCGAAATGCTCTGCCATTCCTGCATTGGTTAAAATGGCAAACGCACTGCCGATATGCAAGTAACCGTTCGGCTCAGGCGGAAAGCGAGTCGCGATTGGACGCGAATAAGTTCCGGCCTCAAGGTCGCTTTGAATGATTTTACCGAGAAAATGGTCTGTGTTCATACTTATATCCTCCTCCATTGAGTCTCCGAATTTGCGCAAACTAAAAAATCCCACCTCCAAGACTTGTCGTCTCGGAGGCGGGATTGAATTCGCGGTGCCACTCCGGGTTCGCCGTCGCCTCACGGCAAACGGCCTCGTCAGGTACGTCGCGGCTGCGCCCTATGGCACCCCACGGTTATACCCTAGCTCTATAACAGGAGCACCTGTCGCTTCATCCTTCCGGATCGGAATTCCGAAGCGCTGCGGACGATCTCTGAACTCTCTTCTGCTCATCAGATGGTCGGATAGGGCTTGGTTCAGGTCGACTTTTAACGTCCCTTCTCAGCTTACCGGGATTCTCTGTAGTCAATCAGGCAACCGTACTCTTCCTATCACTCGCGTTTTGGATTTGGAAATCTATTGTTACTCATATGCGCCAAGCGTGAACAGAGTTTATCATACGTGTGGTAAAATGACAATACGTGCCTGTTCCGTAGCGTGTTTGTGCCAAGGAACTTTGACATAACTTCGACTCGGCATTGACAAGCGGCCTGCTGACCCGGTATGATTTGCGATAAGTCCGGAGAGCCGGACGCCCGCGGAGGAGTCCGCATGCAAGACCGAGCCGATTTACCTATACCAGCAGAGCCTGAGCAGAGACAAGAGCAGAGACAAGTTGAGCGGAGCCGAGTCCCCATTTTCAATCACATATCCATCACTTTCTTTCTCTTTGCTCTCCACCCTCGCCTGAATTGAAGGAGGAGAAAAAGTGAAATTTCAAGCCACTCTTAGTCCACAACAAACCACTTACGTAACCCAGGGGAACCTGGAAATCACGCGTACCTTAACCCCTCTCGACTCGTCGGAGGCAGTATCTCCTATTCTTGACCACATCGACAGCCATCGCGGCGCCCTGTTTACTAGCGGCTATGAATTCCCCGGCCGTTATTCGAGATGGGACGTCGGATTTTTAAACCCGCCGATCGAGCTTCGCTCTTCGCGCGGTCTTTTTGAAATTCAATCGTTGAATGAACGCGGCGATCTGCTGCTTGATTTTTTGCATCATCATCTGTCGGCTGATCCTGTATTCGATTTGTCCCGCGACGGCGGTCTGATCTCCGGTTCTATCCTACATCAAGAAGACGAAGAAGAACTGCTGTCCGAAGAAGAACGCACTCGTCGCCCTTCGATCTTCACGCTGATTCGCAGCATTAAGAACGCGCTGGAAGCGCCGGAAGATTCGCAGCTTGGCCTGTACGGCGCGTTCGGTTATGATTTGGTATTTCAATTCGAGCCGATGCCGCTTAAACACGAGCGTACGCTTGAGCGGCCAGACGTTGTTCTTTACCTTCCGGACGAGATCGTCATGGTCGACCGTCAGATGGGGCAAGCGTATAAGTTGAGTTACGATTTTGCGCTGGAGGGTCGGTCGACTGCCGGATTGGATCGCATAACGCCGGAGACGGCAACAGCGACAACTTCCAAAAAAACTCCGCCGCAACTTCCAAAGTACGTTCCGGGGCGTTACGCGAGCCTGGTCGATACCGCCATCGAAGAGTTCAAAGTCGGCAATCTGTTCGAGGTTGTACCGACGCAGACTTTATACGAGCCTTGCCCGGAAGCGCCTTCCGCCGTTTTCCGTAGACTGTGCGAGATCAATCCGAGCCCGTACGGCTTTATCGTCAATTTGGGCACGGAACATCTGGTCGGTTCGTCGCCGGAAATGTACGTGCGCGTCGAAAACAAACGGATGGAAACGTGCCCGATCTCCGGTACGATCAAACGCGGCGCTTCTCCGATCGAGGACGCCGAACAAATTCGCAAATTGCTCAATTCGCATAAAGACGAAGCGGAGCTGAATATGTGCACCGACGTCGACCGCAACGACAAATCGCGCGTTTGCGAGCCGGGATCGGTCAACGTGATCGGACATCGTCAGATCGAGACCTACTCCCACCTTTTCCATACGGTCGATCATGTGGAAGGCACGCTGCGCGAAGGCTGCGACGCGCTCGATGCCTTTATGACGCATATGTGGGCGGTCACGGTCACGGGTGCTCCGAAAAAGGCGGCGATCCGCTGGATCGAAGATCATGAAGATTCCCCGCGCGACTGGTACGGCGGCGCTGTCGGATTTTACAGCTTCGACGGCGGGTTAAATACCGGCTTGACGCTGCGCACGATTCGGATCCGCGGCGGCGTGGCCGAGATTCGGGTCGGCGCGACGCTACTCTACGATTCCATTCCGGCGGAGGAAGAAGAAGAAACACTGACGAAAGGCGCGGCGCTGCTCAAAGCGGTTCGCGGGAATCGGGCAATTGGCGCAACAACGGAACTTTCCGCGGCGGAACAAGCGTTTAACAAGCCTGGCGTAGGCAAAAGATTACTGTTCGTCGACCATGAAGACTCTTTCGTGCATACGCTGGCAGGTTACTTCAAAGAAACGGGCGCCGAGGTGTTGGTTCTCCGTACGCCGGCCGCTTTGCGCGTGCTGCGAAGCGGCGAAGCTTTTGACGGAATCGTACTATCGCCGGGACCGGGACGACCGGACGATTTCCGGATGCGCGAGGTATTGGATCTGGCGCTGCAGCGCGAAGTTCCGCTGTTCGGCGTCTGCCTCGGCCTGCAAGGCATCGTCGAATATTTCGGCGGCAGCCTGGGTATTCTGGGCGTTCCGCAGCACGGCAAGCCTGCTTACGTGACGGCTACCGCCGATTGCCCGTTGTTCGAAGGCATCGACGGCGCATTCAAGGTCGGTCGTTACCACTCCCTGCACGCCGACAGTATGCCCGAATCGCTGGAAGTGACAGCGCGTTCGGAGGACGGCGTCGTTATGGGCATCCGTCACCGGGAGTTGCCGATCTACGCCGTTCAGTTCCATCCGGAGTCGCTGTTGACTGCCGGAGGTCGAATCGGCCACCAGATCATCGGAAACTTTATGCGGACGGCGAACTTGAGCCAGTCGGCGGTGCGGTGAGTTGATGCCAGATTCGATCCAATTGTAACTGATACGTTAAAATACGCCTTACATCCAAGCTGCAACAAGGCTTGGACGTAAGGCGTATTCTGCTGTTCATGTCGATATGAAATGCTTTTAAGATCAATCTTGCTAAAAAGCAATAATATTTTTCTAATGCCGCGACTTTACTCTCCATTCTTGCCAAAAAGCAACAATTTCAAGCGATATCATCTAAAATAGCCAATACCCCTCCAAATTGTTGCTCATACGCAAGAATAAATAGAAAATCGACTTGAATCCTAGAAATTGTTGCTTATACGCACGATTGAATACGAATACTTGAACTTCTTGTTCCGCGACGATAACTTCAAAGCTTCTTCAACGCTTCACTCTTCAACCGGTATCCGCTCACGTACTTTCCTGTTTTTCCTCTAACCTCTTCAAAAACCCCTTTCTCACACATCAATTGCATCAATTTAATGGAAGCTCGATACCCCAAATCAAACTGCCTTTTCAAATCAATCGTCCGCAAAGGCCGTCCCCATGCATAAGCCAACCGAATCACGGATATCTCTCCGATATGCGTATTCAATGAATCCGAACTCGAATGCTGCATTTCTCCGCTAAATCGCGCCAAAACCATACGCAGTAGCGTCTGACATAATTCCGGACGCTGTGACACATCATCGTACGCGAAAGAAATCACCTAAAACCCCATAGCCGTCAAAAAAGTTTCACGATTCAACTCATTGCAGAACTTGCGGCGATCCATATCCTGAACATGCGCTCCGTACCCTTTGATTTCGATCGCGATTTTCGTATCTGACTTGATCCATACAAAATCGCAAAAGTATCGTTGACTCCGCCAATCCAACACTTCGTATTCGGGATGCAAATGGTCGAAATTCTCTTGTAGCGGCCACCAGACATGTTCGCAAAACGTCTTTTCGGCATACAGATGCCCGCGCTTTAGCCGATCTCGGCGTTCTCCGTTTCGGCATGCAAGATGTGATTCCAAAAATAAGGCATAAGCTTTTTCATATTGCTTTTTGTTATTCATGAGCATTGCTCCTTTGCAGATCATATTTTTTTGGGAAATACGGCTAGGGCGTGTCTTCAAACCTCGATGGAAGCAGAGGACGAAAAGGCGGCAAAAGATGCACATTGGCAGGTTTGAAGACACGCCCTAGCACCTTGTCAAGACTAATTGAAAACAAAAAAACGTCCCAACCTATTCCGAAGAATAAGCGGGACGTGCTTCGTCACCGAATCGCGATATGTTTTTAAACGTGCAGGATCGACTTCATCTTTTATTGGGTAGAATCCTTATCCGTCGCCTTAAGCTTTTGCTGGCTTCTTGCTGCCTTTCACAGACGAACTACCGCCTTTTTTCGCAGCTTGATTCCGATTGCCTGACGTATTTGCACTTTTGCCAGTCTTGGCCGTGCCCGTCGTTTGGGACGTTTTGACCGATGCGGCTTGCGAAGATTTGGCATTTGTTTTACCAGGCTTGTCATTTCCGTTATCCGGCTTATCCGTCTCCTCGACCACAGGAAGCTGTGCCTGCATAGCCGCGATTGAATCAGGATCGGACGGATACATCTTGCGGAACAACAGCGTCTGGAGCAGCAAGAACGATCCGCTCGCCATCCAGTACAGCGGCATGGCCGCTGGTGCGCTGAAAGAGAAGAACAACATCATGATCGGCGAAATGTAGCCCATGATCGCCATCTGCTTGCGTTGCTCAAGCGTCATGCTGTATTGGGAGACTTTGGCTTGCACCAGATACAGAATCGCGACCAGAACCGCCATGATCCAGTCCGGCGAGCCCAGCTTGAACCACCAGAACGAATGCGTCGACAGTTCCGGAGTCAGCCGAATCGCCGTATATAGCCCCGACAAGATCGGCAGTTGAATCAGGATAGGCAGGCAGCCGATGTTGAGCGGATTAAACTTATGCTTCTGGTAGATCGCCATCATTTCTTGCTGCATTTGTTTCTGTTGTTCAGGGTCTTTCTTGTTCTCGTACTTCTTCTTCAATTCGTCCATGTCCGGCTGCATCACGCTCATCTTGACTTTCATCTGCTGCTGCGAACGGGCTTGACGCATCATAAGCGGGAACAAGACCAAGCGAACGATTAACGTAATCGAGATGATCCCGATGCCGTAACTGCCGCCGAACCACCCTGCCAGGTGCTGAATCAGATACGAGATCGGGAATACGATATAGTGGTTAAAAAATCCGGGCGTCGAGCTGGTGATTTCGCCGCTCTGCATGCCGCATCCCGACAACAGAACCACCATACCGATCAATACCGCTAATGCGAAAAACTTGCCTCTTTTCGAGCTGAAAATGAATCCTTTGGACTGCGTATTTCCTTGTACCATGCTGCTTTTCCTCCTCGTGAGTTCGAATTAACGTCATCGCACGAGGAAAAGCAATCACCGCCGTCATCATCGGGGGCTTCGCGGCGCCGGATCATCCGACTCAGCCTGGAAGGCGCGCCGGTACCGTGGGGCGCGGGAATAAGATTAAAGTAGTTCCGATAATCGTAATTACCGGCGATAAACCACGTAAAGGACAACCCGCCATACAAAAACAACAGATAAAAATAACGCAAGATCAAGATTAAGCTGATTGAAAATAAATAAGGGAGCAAATCCTGGAGATCGAGCAAAGGATTCACCTCCTTTCACCGTTCAAATGTTTAAATCTTTAATTGTGAATAATATAACATATTCTCGTCCGCTTGTACATCTTCTCCCCGCCTTTTGCTTCAAGCTTCCGCCTTTAAGGTAAACAACGTGTAGAACGCCAATCCATTACCTTACAGAACCGACCGCACATGTACGTTGACCGCGTTTGACAAAGCGCATGCGCTACAGTTCGGTCGGACCGGAAAGCAGGAAGACCCATGATGAGCTATCGAAAAAAACAATTACTCGGCTTCGGCGTGATCCTTTTTTCCCTAATGATTCTGCTCATCGTTCTGGCCGCCATGCTGGACGGAGTCCGTCAGAACTTATCGGAAATTATGGATGAACGCTACGATAAAGTCAGCCGTTCCGCCGCTTTCCGCAACAATTTTGCTTATCTCGACAGCGAAGTCGGTTATCTGATCAACGAAAACGATCCGCAGCAGGTCTCTTCCCACCTCGCCCAGATCGACAGGCGCAGTCAGGCTGCGTACAACCATCTCTCTTATCTTCAGCTTCATATCGGCAAAGACGCCAACGCGAACATGCTCGGTTCTATCCAACAAGGCCTCGATCGGTACATGGACGTCGTCGAACGCATCGACAATGCGCTGGACCGAGGCGATCCCGAAGCGGCTTCAACCCTTTTCGTCGAGGAAGCGCAAGGAATACGGACCAATCTGCTGCGCAATCTGGGCGAGTACACGATGATGCAGGAAGATCGGATGCAGACTGCGCAGGAGGAAGCGGATACTCGTTTCGGTCATATTTTGATGGTCAGCGCGGTGTCGGCTTTGGCGATCATCCTGATCGGAGTGATTTGCGCCTCTTGGGTTATCCGGGGCACGGGACGAAGCCTGAGGCGAATCACGGATATGATGGACCGTTTCGATCCGGGAGCGGTCGAACGGATGTCGCGTTTGACAATCGATACGGACGACGAAATCGGCAATATCGCGAACGGTTACAATCATATGCTGGATGCGTTGGAAGACCACAACCGACGAAGCCGAGCGTTCAATCAACGGATCGAAGAGACCAACTGGCTGCAAATGAAACTCAACGAGCTGCTGCTGTTGTATCATCAAATGCCGGATCAAAAAGCGTTGGCGCAAAAATTCCTTTCGATCGTCGCTCCGGCCGTTCAAGCTTCGTGCGGACTGTTTTATATCCGCGAAACGAAGGACGGAAAAACGAGCTTTTCGCGTATCGCGTCTTACGCGGACGGCAGCTCTCCGGGCACGCAAAAACGCTTTCTGCCCGGCGAAGGGCTGATCGGCCAAGCCGCTATCGACCGGCGCGAAATTTTGATCGATCTTCCCGGCGACCATGCCGCGACGCTTCGGGTAGGCAGCGGCGACTTCCGCCCGAAACAGCTCTGGATCATCCCGATCCAGGCGGACGACCATGTCGAAGCCATCCTGGAACTGTCTTCCGTTCAACCGTTCGCCCCGCTGCACCATGAACTGATCGAACAGCTTCGTTCGACGCTCGGCATCGCGCTGCAAAGCGTATCCGGACGGATCGAAGTCGAACGGCTGCTGCAGGAATCGCAATCGCTCACCGAAGAGCTTCGCCTTTCGTCGCAGTACAAGTCGGAATTTTTGGCCAATATGTCGCACGAACTTCGCACGCCGCTGAACAGTATCTTGATCTTGTCCCAATTGATCGCGGAAAACCCCGAAGATGCGGATAAAGAAAACAAAAGTTATGCGGATATCATCCATCGTTCGGGCGAAGATCTGCTCAGCATCGTCAACGACGTGCTGGATCTGTCGAAGGTCGAAGCCGGCCTGCTGGATATCAATCGAGAAGCCTTTTCGCTACGCGATTTCCCTGAACTGATCCATTACGGCTTCGACGCCCTCGCGCGTCAAAAAAATATCGAATTCGAAATCAAGGTTGCCGAAGATATTCCCGCTTTTTTCTATACGGACGGCAAACGCATGCAGCAAATCGTTAAAAACCTGCTTTCCAACGCGTTCAAATTTACTTCGTCGGGCAAAATCTCCTGTACGCTTCATCCCGTTCGAATCAGCGATCTTCCCTGCGCCGCTCCCGGCGCCGAAGCCGCCATGTCCGCGATCGCCGTTACCGTTCAAGATACGGGAATCGGCATCGCGGAGGACAAACGCGAAGTCATTTTCGAAGCGTTCCGTCAAGCCGACGGCAGCACGGAACGCATGTACGGCGGAACCGGACTGGGCCTGTCGATCTGCCGGGAGTTTGCCAGACTGCTCGGCGGCTGCATGACGCTGGACAGCACGGAAGGCCAAGGCAGTTCCTTCACCTTGTATCTGCCCGAATTGCCGGAAGAATCGGCCTGATTCGAACGCTTCGCAACCGCCTATCATAAAAGGACGACTCTGGGCGAGTCGTCCTTTTTGCTTGCGTCTATGCGATTCGTGCCGATTCGTTACCTTTTTCGGGCTTTTTTTAGCGGCCCATCTTGCGTTCGCCGTCGTACGTCGCCAGCACGCCGTACAATTCCGGTCTGCGATCGCGGAACACGCCCCACTCGATCCGGTCGATCTCCAGTTGGTCGAGATCGAACTCGGCCGTCAAGATTTCTTCCTGGTCGCGGCTCGCTTCGGCAATCTTGTTGCCGCGAGGACCCGCGATGAAGGAAGAGCCGTAGAAGTTGATCGAAGAATCTTCGTCGCTTTCCGGACCGATGCGGTTGGACGCGATAACCGGGATCAGGTTGGAACCCGCGTGGCCGATCATGCAAGCTTGCCAGTGATCCTTCGAATCGATCGAGCTGTCCTGCGGCTCCGAACCGATCGCGGTCGGGTACAGCAGGATCTCCGCGCCCATCAGCGCCATCGCGCGCGCCGCTTCCGGATACCATTGGTCCCAGCAGATGCCGACGCCGACTTTGCCGTACCGGGTATTCCAGACTTTGAAGCCGGTGTCGCCCGGATTGAAGTAGAACTTCTCTTCGTAGCCCGGACCGTCCGGAATATGGCTTTTGCGATACGTGCCGAGGATTTCTCCGTCTGCATCGATCATCGCGAGCGCATTATAGCGGGCATAGTTTTTCTTTTCATAAAAGCTGATCGGCAGTACGACTTCAAGCTCTTTGGCGATCTGCTTGAAATGGTTGATGGCTTTGTTGCTCTCCAGCTCCGTCGCGTACTGATAATACTCCGCTTTTTCCTTCTGGCAGAAGTAAGGCGTCTCGAACAGCTCTTGAAGCAAGATGACCTGCGCGCCTTCCGCTGCCGCTTTGCGCACGAGCGCTTCTGCTTTGCGAATGTTATCGTCGATGTCCCAGGTACAGCTCATTTGGGTCGCGGCTACTTTCACTTTTCTCATAAAACTCCAGCTCCTCTCGATTCTTGTTCTCTGTCATAAAGGGCATCCGCTCAAGCACGATTACCCGATTTTCAAATTAACGGCCTGCCGGAATTTGCTGCGTCGTACAGTGCACATTGCCGCCTTCGCGAATAACGGCCATGCCGTCAACGGTGCGAATGCGAAGTTCCGGGAAGGTCTGCTGCAAGACTTCTTCCGCCAGACGATCGGTCTCGGCCGCCGTTCCGCCGAATACGGGAAGGATAATGCCTCCGTTGACGAAGTAGAAGTTCAAATAGCTCAATGTCAGTCGGGCACCTTCATACTCCGAATAAGGCGGTTGTTGAATTTTAACGATCTCCAGCTTGCGTCCTTTCGCATCCGTTGCTTCTTCCAGAATGCGCAAGTTTTCTTGAGTAATGGCATAGTTCTCGTCCGACGGATCGTCGCAAACTTGAATAATGACTTTACCCGGTGCCGCAAAACAAGCCGCGTTGTCGACATGGCCGTCCGTCTCGTCTCCTGCCAAGCCGCGGTTCAGCCAGATGATTTTTTGCACGTTGGTGAAGTTTTTGACATGCTCTTCGATTTCCTCGCGGCTTAGCGAAGGATTGCGGTTCTCGTTGAGCAGGCATTCTTCCGTCGTCAGCATGGTGCCTTCGCCGTCGACGTGAATCGACCCGCCTTCAAGTACCAGCGGCGCGTCGAATCGACGCAGTCCCAGGTGATCCAGCACGGCAGGCGCTACCGCATCGTCCAGATCCCACGGGGAATATTTGCCGCCCCAAGCATTGAAGCCCCAATTGACGCCGGCACGTTCGCCTTCTGCGTTCACGACGATTGTCGGACCGTTGTCGCGCAGCCAGGCATCATTGTGCGGAATCGCCAGCAGCTCGACCGAATGACCGGCGAACACCGGATGCAGACGCTCGACGTCCTCCGGATTCACGACCAGGGTCACCGGTTCGAATTCGGCGATTGCTTTGACCAGTTCCGTATATCCCCCGCAAACTTCGTCGAAGTTGCCTGGATATACCATCGAGGCCTGTACGGGCCAGGACAACATCGTCCGTTCATGCGGCGCCCATTCGGCAGGCATTGTATAATGAAGATCTTTCGGATTCATGGTTTGTCGTCCCCCTACTTTAGGTTTGAAAAAAATCGTTGATTCGCGAACACCATCATACAATAAGTGCCGAACGCAAACAAGCCATTCCCGTAAAGTACAGGAACGGCCTGCATAAAGTCAATTGGGCGCAATACGACGAGCCGGCAGCACCAACAGCGTATACGACATAAGCGCCAACAGCTCTGCGATTCCGATTACCAACCCCATGGGAAACGCGGTCTGTCCGCTTCCCAGTCCGACGAGCGGACTGGCCGCGGCTCCGAGCAGCAGCGGCATCAAACCGATCAAAGCCGAAGCGCTGCCCGCCGTACGCGGTTCCTGGCTTTGCATCGCGAGGGATGTCGTTGTCGAGGCAACCATCCCTACACTTGCTACGACAAGGAACAGAAGCGGCGCGATCGCCCATAATCCGCCGCCGAGCCAGGTGACGACCGTTAATGAAAGTCCTGCGGAAAACGCGATCACCAGGCCTGTTGCCAGCAGTTTGCTTTCTCCAGTCCGATGAACCAACCGTCCCGTGATTTGCGAGAACAAGACAATGCCCAATCCATTGACGGCAAAAAATAGGCTGTAGCCTTGCGGCGAAACGCCGAACAAGTCTTGAATCACGAACGGCGAGCCCGAAATGTAAGCGAACATGGCTGCCGTGACAAAAGCTTGAGACAACGCGTAGCCGACAAAAGCGCGGCTTCGCAGCAGTTGTCCGAACGTGCCGAGCGTATCGCCCAAACCGCCGGAAGAACGCCGTTCGCGCACCAGCGTCTCCGGAAGCGCCAGCACCACCGCAATCAGCATCAGCGCGCCGATCACGCATAGCACCGAGAATACGCCGCGCCAGGACACATAGTTCAGAATCAAGCCGCCGAAGATCGGGGCGAGAATCGGCGCCAAGCCGTTCACGAGCATAAGCATGGTGAAAAACTTCGTCAATTCGGTTCCGGCATACAAGTCCCGAACGACGGCGCGGGAAATGACGATCCCTGCCGCGCCTGCCGCTCCCTGAACCAATCGCAGCACGATCAGAATCCAGACAGACGGAGCGAAAGCACAGGCCAGTGAAGCAAGCGTGTAAAGAATCAGGGCGATAATCAACGGACCGCGTCGGCCGCGAATGTCGCTGAGCGGTCCGGCAATCAATTGTCCCAGCGCCAAGCCGAGCAAACAGGCGGTGAGGCTCAATTGAGCGAGGGACTGGGTCGTACCGAGATTCTGCGCAAGCGTGGGCAGCGCAGGCAGATACATGTCGATCGACAGCGGACCGAAAGCGGATAAAGCACCGAGGATCAGAATGAATTTCAAACGCTGGGCTCGGCCGACCGGCGTCTTGGCGGAGACGGTTGACATGAAAAATGCAGCTTCCTTTCTTTGGTCGGGTTGTTTATCGGAAAGTTTTATTTCGATAAACATTAATCTTTGAGTATCGATTATCGACCTTTGCCGCGTTTCCGTCAATGCTTGCCGAGTGATTGAGGTCCCTTTTTCGTGGTTTGGGTTTTTATTGATTCCTATTATGAATTTTTCATGTAATGATTTTATATTTTAAAAGATGACTCCAGTTCGGTGTTTGTGTTTCGGATGAGGTTGTCAGGTTGCGGAATTCTTGGTCCAAAGCTTCGATTTCCGCGAAAGAACCGTCGATCAGTTTCGCTGCGGGAAGTCGGTGGTAGAAACTCAGAAGCGTAGGCAGGATGTTTTTGTAGCGACGGATAGCCTTGGCTTGGCCTGCCGGAACCATGGAATAGCCTGCGGCTTCTAATTGGTCGAAACCTTCCCCCATCGCCGCGACGATTTGTTTGAGCAAACGTTTGTCGCGCGCTATGGCTTTGAGGTCGCCGTTGTGGATATGCCAGGCAGCGTTAAGAGGGACAATCGGAACGATATGGTTTTTCAACCAGCCGTCGATGTCCGAATGAAGAGTGAATTTGGCGTTGCTGTTCGCGAATGCTTCTTGCAAAAGCGGAAGGAATGCAGGTTCTCCGCGCAATCCGCCTGCAATCAATTGTCCTTTGCCGAATCGAAGAGATACGACGGTACCGTCTTCCCGGCGTATGCCGCCTCCGACTTGGAACCCGAAAGCCAGATGTTTGTCGCTGTTCGCCAATGCTTTTAACTGTTTTTCGGTTGCGGCGATGTTCGGGTTATTGCCTACCATCATGATATGCTCGCTAATATTGGCTGCAAGAACCGGAAGCACGGCTTCGATATCCGAATATTTCATCACCGTAAAGATCAGATCATAACGATCATTCGGTTCCAGCGTGCGTATCACACGGGGATGATCGGTCGTCGTTTTGCGTTGAAAGTGATGCCGGATCACCAATCCCTTTTGTTCGAGCTGGTCAGCTCTTTTTCCTCGCGCCAAAAAGGTGACTTCATGTTTCTTCTGCATCAATAGCTGTCCAAGCACGCTGCCCAGTACCCCTGCTCCATAAATCAAAATTCTCATATTCTCTCTCCCTTTTCTGCAAAGACATTTATTATTGACAATTGTTGATTCCTGAACATCTGTTGAGTAATATAAACGTATCAAGACTTCAAATTCGCGGCAATGACCGATTAGTTCGCCTTTGTTGTTTACTCAACACAAGAATATAATCTGTTTAGAAAAAAGGAGGGAAACCGATGGACCGACGCGTACGTAAAACGAGGGGTACTCTTTTTGAAACCTTCATCGAGCTGCTTCAGGAAAAAGGATTCGAGCGTATTACCATTCAGGAAATCGCCGATCGCGCCGATGTGAATCGCGGCACGGTTTATCTGCATTTTCAGGACAAATTCGATCTGCTGAACCAATGTATCGACAGTTATCTGCACGAATTGAGCGAAAGCTGCCGTCCGGAAGTTCCGGAGAAGAGTCCCGAAGCTTCCCTGCTGCGCACTTTCGAATATTTGGAGCAGAGCGCCGAACTTTATTCTTTGCTGGTTCGCAGCGAAGGAAATCCGGCTTTCCGTTCGCGATTGTCCTTGATGCTTAAGGAAGGCGTAGGGACGCAATTCGACCGGTTCGTGCAGCATGATCGGATGAACAAAGAAATTGCTGTTCAGTTCCTCACCACCGCGATCGTCGGGCTAATTGAATGGTGGCTGGCGGAAGGGAGGCCTTACCCGCCGGCCGAAATGGTCAAGCAGCTGATGATGTTGCTGGAGGCGCACGGGCTTCCGTGTTCGGCTGCGGAGACGGAGCAGGCCGTCCCTTCGCCATCCATGCATTAACTTGCACCTCGTTTGCTCATTTTGTATGCTTGAACATAAGAAGATCTTCAATTTAGTAGAGAGATCAAGCCAAGAATGGAGAAGTGAGAATGAACCAACCCAGGTCATGGTCAGGACGATTTCGCAGATTGTTTCTGAACAACAAGTTTGTGCTGTTTTTATTCATCGCGCTGCTGGTCGGCGTCAACGTTCTCGTCTTTTCCAAAATATCGTTTATCTTTAACCCGCTTTGGGTGCTGATCAAAACGATCGTCCTGCCGATTATTTTGACGGGCGTCGTTTATTATCTGCTAAACCCGATCGTCGATTTTATGGAAAAGAAAAAGGTCAAACGGGTATACACCATTTCGGTCCTTTATCTGCTGATTATCGGAATCCTTGTGACGGTCATCACGCTGATCGTGCCGGTGATCCGGGAACAGCTGCTGGGATTCTTCGAAAACTTCCCGGCGTACAGCCAAACGATCCAGACCGAATTCGAAAGATGGATCGGCAGCGATCTGGTCGCCCAATTCCAAGCCGCAACCAATTTGAACACCCAGGAAATCGTCAGCACGATCTCCGAACGGGCGACGACCATCCTCAACCATACCTGGACCGGAATCGGCGGGCTGCTCGGCATCGTAAAAGAATTGGTGCTCGCGATCGTGACGCTTCCGTTCATCCTGTTCTATCTGCTCAAAGACGGACACAAGCTGCCGGGCTACATCTTGAGCTTTATTCCGACGAAGCTCCGTCCGGGCTCGCTGACCGTTCTGCAAGAAGCGAATCATCAGATCAGCTCTTATATTCGCGGACAAGTCATCGTCAGCATGTGCATCGGCGTGCTGCTTTACATCGGCTACCGCATCATCGGACTCGAATATTCGCTGGTGCTCGCCATCGTTGCCGCCTGTACCGCGATCGTTCCTTATCTCGGACCTGCGATCGCGATTACCCCGGCGATTATCGTCGCAGCCGTCACCTCGCCGATCATGCTGCTGAAAATGATCGTCGTATGGACGGTCGTGCAATTGGTGGAAGGCAAATTCATTTCGCCGCAAATCATGGGCAAGTCGCTTAAAGTGCATCCGATTACGATCATCTTCGTAATCCTGACGGCGGGCAATCTATTCGGCGTCGTCGGCATTCTGCTGGCTGTTCCGGGTTATGCCGTGTTGAAAGTTCTGGCTACTCATATCTTCGATTGGTTCAAAATGCGTTCGCAGTTGTATTTGTAATATTGCCAAGCAAAAAGCCTCCGGCTCGCTTTACGCGAGTGCGGAGGCTTTTTTATAGGAGCGGCTTTACCGAGCGATGTTCACTCGAAGCCATTGGCGTTTTCGTTTACCGATTACGTGCGTCCCGTCCAATCTGCCGGCGCAATCTCATGCCAACGACGGCGAATCTCGTCATAACGCTCCGGATCAAGCGCGCCCGCTTCAAGCAGCTTGGCGTTCTGCTGCCAGCGATCGGGCTTCGTGGTGCCGACGATCGCCGTATGCACGCCGGGCGTCGACAATGTAAACCGCAGCGCCGTGCCTACGGAGTCCGGTTCGGATTGGAATCCGTACTGGAGTTCGCGCAGGCGTTTCCAATATACGTACGCATAATCGTCGGGATCTACCGTATCGAACAACCAAGCCGCATTGGCGATCGGGCGCTTCACGGTGACACCCATATCCCGTTTGATTGCTTCCGGCAATACCAGATCGATGACCTCTTGATCCGCTACGTTCAGGGAAGTTTCCAAGCTGTCGAACGCATCCGTTTTTACCGCGTACAGCGCATCCGTCGTATCGCCACTGTAACCGATAAAACGGGTCTTTCCTTCTTGTTTGGCGCGTTGCAGGACCTCGATCACCTCGCCTTTGCGCAGCACCTCTTCCGAGCAGCTATGCAAATGAATCATGTCGACATGGTCCACTTTAAGTCTTTTCAAGCTGCGATCGATCGTGGCGGCAAGAACAACCGGGTCCCAGTCGGAACCGTCGATTCGCGAGGCATGTCCGCACTTGGTAAATAGATAGAAGTCGTCGCGACGGTGAGAGATGGCATTCCCGATCAGCTCTTCGCTGTCTCCGTAGCACTCGGCCGTATCGATGATATTGAGCCCTGCATCGATGGCGCCGCCCAGCAGCTTATCCACATCGGCCTGCGAAACTCCGCTTCCGATCTCCGACGCCCCGAAGCCAAGCACGCTCACATCCATTCCGGTCTTGCCGTACGTTCTTTTTTCCATGTTACATCCTCCTCTTCGCGGCGTTAAACTTTGGTCCATTGTCCTTTTACCCATCCTACCGTTTTAAGAAAGCGCATTCTTGAATTTAATATCTTGTCAACGCTAAAAGTAAGGTATTAGTTCTCGAAATACTGGCTCGGATGTCCGTGAAACGGATGCGTTCGCTCTTTGTACGCGCCGTTCGTATAAATTTCGACCGTATTTCGCCAAAAGCGCTGCGCAGGTTCGTTGTTTTTGAGCTGCGTGATTTTCCAGCGTCCCCGGAAACGATCGAACAGCATCACCGCCGCGCTTCCTCCCACGCCGTGCCGACGAAACTTTTGCAGCACGAAAAACTCGACCATGTAATACGAAGGCTTTTTTCCGTTATCGTCGGTTCGTTCCACCAATGCCAGCCCTGCGGGTTCGCCGTCGGCGCGGATCAGAAACGGAAATTTCCGATCTGCCTTGCTCCAAAATTCGTCCAAATCCGGATAATCGGGAAAACGTCCGTTTTCGTCCGCGGCAATATCCAGATACAACGTGAAATCATACAGGTAAAACTGAAGCAGATTCTCGATCACCGCACGACGCTGCTCCGGTACAAGTTCCAATTCCACAATCGGTTTCATGCTTTTCGGCTCCTTTATCCCGTATGATCCGTATCTTCCTTTTCTATCGTAACCGACTCCGCGTCTTTCCGGCAACTTCGCGAACAGATGTGGACGAACAACCGTTTGCCTGCTTCAATGCTGGGTATGGTACACTAAAGACATACGCCCGTTTCGACGGCAGAACCGTTATGTTATTCGTGAAAAGAGGAACCGTCATGAGTATTCAAAAAACAATCGACCGCGCAAAACTTGGCGAAAAATTGCCGGAAATGCCGTGGTACGTTCAACAATTTATCGACTATAAACTGCCTGATCTGTCTCCGTCCACGCTGTTGGAGTACGTGCGGGACTACGAGTCTTTTTTTAACTGGCTGCGCGCCGAAGGTTTATCTTCCGCTACCGCTACGAAAGAGATCACGCTGGAGGAACTGGAATCGCTACGGATGGAAAACGTGACGAGCTATCGTCTTTATCTGACCACTCGCACGGAAGGCACTAATTCGCGTATTACGGTCACCCGCAAGCTGTCGGCACTCCGATCCATGTTCCATTATCTCAGCCAAATTGCCGAAGATGAAGACTTTTACCCGCTACTGAAACGCAACGTCATGGCTAAAATCGAGGTCAAGCGCACCAACAAACCCAAAGATACCGCCGCCAAGCTAAAAGGAAAAATCTTGGAGGAAGAAGAGCTACTCGCGTTCATCGACTACATCCGCGAAGGCTACGCCGCCGATGTCGCAGACAACAAACAAGCCAGCTACGCCCACGCCAAAAACAAAGAACGCGACGCTTCGATTGCAAGCCTGATCCTCAATTCCGGCCTGCGCGTCTCCGAAGTCGTCAACTTGAACATCGCCGATCTGGATATGGGCAACAAAATGCTCTACGTTATGCGGAAAGGCAACAACGACGAGACATTCAAAACCCCTGTCTATTTCCGCGACCAAGCCCGTTTTGACATGGAACGTTATCTGTCTCTGCGAGACGCCGACTACGCCGCCCCCAAACGCGAAAAAGCCCTTTTCCTTGCCATTCCCAACGGCCAAAAAGAAGGCAAACGCATGACCAAACGCGCAATCCAGGCGATGATCATCAAATACGCCAAACGTTTCGGCAAACCATACTTAACCGTCCACAAACTCCGTCACTCTTTCGCGACCGATTATTACCTGCAAAACGACATCTACAAAACCAAAGAACAACTGGGCCACGCCTCCACCGAAACCACCGAAATCTACGCCCACCTCACCGACAAAACTATGTCCGAAGCGATCGAACGGCGCGGCGAGGAGTCTTGAGTTTCCTTGTTTACTTGCCTTTACCTATAATCGAGCAACATATTCGTTTTTAATCTTTATTCTTTTCCTTAAACTAAAAAAGAGAAGCGGCACTGGTCCGCTTCTCTTTTGTTGCGCCGTAAAGTATTGCTCGAAAACGAAGCCGCTAGGCGGAGGGGAAAATTCAGTGAAAGACGCCTTTGAACTCGGAAACTTCCACTAAAAATTTTAATCGGTTTTTCCGAGTGAGACAGCGCCTTGAACGAATTTTCCCCGCAGCCTTTCGCCTTCTTTTACGAACAGGACTTTCCCCGACGTCATCAAAATAGACTAGATGGACAACGCCGCCGTAATAATCATCGCGCCAATGACGTGCAGCGTCCCCGCAAACAACCCGTGCGCCACATTCCCGCGTTCCGTTCCCTCGTCCAGATTGAGATCGCCCCATTTGCGCAAAATAAACTCCACGGCGCTTTCCAAGGCAAGCAAAATTACAAACGAAATAAACGACACGATCCAGGCGCTAACGATGCTCGAAGACCCTTCCAGCACGTATTTCAAAATCAAAGCTTGAGCAAATATTTTCATAACAAGACGGATCGTAACCGCCAGATTGCCTCTTCGGATTTCCTGGAAATCCTTATACTTCGTAAATAACGAGTCGATCACCATTAACAGTGTCAGCAGTACAGCTCCGGAAAGCGTCCATACCGCAAGTCTAGCCAAATCCGAAAATTCCACTTTCCGTCCTCCTTACGCGCCGATTATGTAAAACCATGAAAAAGCGAAGGGAGCCGCCGCGTACATACGTTCCCCTTCGCTTGGCTTTGTTCGCTTTATTGGCGCTTCAGCCGTTATTCTGTTTTGATTTTACTTCGTTGTGCGAATTATTCGTTTTTCTCGTATTGTTTCATCAGTGCTGCCAATTCGCTATCTACGGCGCTGTTTTTGCCCAGTTCAGCAAATTCGTCGTCGAGCGATTTGCCTTTGGAAGACATTTCGTTGCTCGCTTCGGCTTGCGCTTCCATGTTCAGCATCTTCTCTTCCATGCGCTTCAAGCCAGATGTCGCGCTGTCGGAGTTGAAGCCGGACATCGTTTTGTTGATTTCCGTTTGCGCTTTGGCTGCACTGTAACGGGCAACCAGCGTATCGCGCTTGTTTTTCATTTCGGTGAGCTGCTTGCGCATCTCTTCCAGCTTGCCGCGCAGGTTATCCGCAGCCGCTTTGTTTTGGTCGAAGCTGTTTTTGTACTCGTTCATCTTCTGCTCGGCCGTGTTTTTTTCTTCCAATGCGCGGCGGGCCAGATCGACGTTTTGAGCTTTGGCTGCCATATGCGCCTGCTCGGTGCGGCGGTTGACCAGCTCTTGTTGCTCCTCGTACAATTGTTTAAACTTTTTCTCGATGGCGATCTGGGCAGCAACGGCTTTTTCGGCGTCGGCCAAATCTTCCTGCATGTCGCGAATGTATTGATCCGTCAGTTTAACCGGATCTTCAGCCTTCTCGATCAGTGCGTACACGTTAGACAAAGTTAGATCTCGCAATCTTTTGAAAACGGACATCTCTTTTTCCTCCTTGAAAATGCTCTTTTCTGTATTGTTTTGAACCATTACCCTTCCTATTACGCGAGAGGTACAGCATCGGTTTCACAAGGACTGTAAATTTTTAAAAGATTTTTTTCGATGTATCCAACGCTTCATCAATTAGGCGAGCTACGACGCTGCCCACTTCGCTAATTTGTTCGCGCGTGATGCAATCGTAGTGAATCCCCATGACCACGGTTACGGTACGCCCAAGCAAACGAGCCGCGTGCAGGGCAGAAGGCTCGCTGAGCACATGTTCTTGATGTCCGGAAACGATTGTCGTGCTCACCTTATACTCGTCCGCTTCAAGATAAGCTGTCGAGGCTGCTCCAATATGAGCCTCGCCGCCCGTGACCACGAGCAACGTATCTCTTCCAATATCCTGACGTTGCACTCGGATATCTTCAGGGTTAAATGGATAGGTCTCCAAGTTGCACGCCTCCTGTTAGATGGGTCGAACTTCTACAAAATGCCGCGAATTTCGTCCAAGCTCCGAATCCCTTCCGCAAGCATGAATCGTTCCACGCCTTCAGCCAGGTCCGCACCCGCCTGCCAATTGACGAAGTTATACGTACCGACTTGCACCGCTTCGGCCCCTGCCATAATAAACTCGATGATATCCTCCGCGCTCGAGATCCCGCCCATCCCGACGACCGGAATACTTACGCGTTGGCAGACCTGATGCACCATGCGAAGCGCAATCGGCTTGACCGCCGGACCGGACAGTCCTGCATACAAGTTCTCGAATACGCTCCGACGTTTGCGCACATCGATCTTCATGCCGGACAGCGTATTGATCAGCGATACGGCTTCCGCACCTTCTTCCTCGCACATCCGAGCCATATCCGCGATATCCTCGGCATTGGGCGACAGTTTCACCATGAGCGGCAGGGTCGTTGCGGCGCGAACTTCCCGAACGACTTCGCGAGCAATGCAGGTCTTAATGCCATAAGCCATTCCGCCTGCTTTGACATTGGGGCAGGAGATATTCAACTCGATCAGATCGACGGCTTGACGCCCTTCCTGTTGGCGCTTTTGCGAATCTTCTTCTATCAATCGCGCGCCGTCCACATAATCCTGTACCGTGCCTCCGCCGAGGTTGGCGATTCGAACGGTGTCCAACGTTTCCCAGAAGGCGCATTCTTCATCCAAGAAAGCTTGGACGCCTGGATTTTCTAATCCGACGCTATTCAACATGCCCGAGGGCGTTTCATAGACACGGATACCCAAATTTCCGGGTTTCGGATGCAAAGTGATTCCTTTTCCCGAGATTCCGCCGAGCTTGGAGAGATCGTACAATTTCCCGTATTCCTTGCCGAAGCCGAATGTTCCGGATGCCATCACGACTGGATTTTTAAACGTGACCTCTCCGATGCGGCAAACTGTATCCAATGTGGTCTCGATCATGCCAACACAACCTCCTCTGCACGGAAGACCGGACCATCCGCGCACGCCTTTTTCCGACCGTTCTCGCAGCTTACGCTGCATACCAGACAAGCTCCGATTCCGCAGGCCATCCGATTTTCGAGAGATACATAGACGTTCGCCCGACCGGACGACATCGCGCTTTTCATCTGGGCGGTACGCAGCATCGGTTCGGGTCCGCAGATGAAGATCGTGTCGTAATCGTCGAAGTTTACCCGGTCCAGCACGATTCCGCCAAGGTCGATCTCGACAGGATGTCCAAGCGACCGGAATTCATGTTCTTCATACACTTCGACGCTATATCCCAGATACAGGTCGGCTTGCTCCAGATGTCTGGCCGCATAAAAAAGAGGCGCAATCCCGATGCCGCCCCCAATCAGCGCTGTACGGCCTTCCGCCGCCGGAAACCCGTTGCCCAGCGGTCCAAGCAGCGCCACATCTTCGCCCGCTTGCATCCGCGAAAGCATCTGCGTTCCTTCTCCCGCCACTTTATATAGAAACTTCACGCCGTGTTCGTCCTGATCGTACACGCTTAACGGACGAGATAGCAGCGGATAGCTATCCCAGCCCCGCACCATGAAAAATTGTCCTTGCTTCGCTTGAAAGTGTCCTTCCGCATGCATCACGTAAATGCCTTCCGCCACACGCCGGTTGGAAATGATTGTCGCCATATGATCCTCCCCCAGATTGCTGACTTGCGCATATCTTGTCTATGATGCCTTGAGGCGTGGGGGAAAAGCTATGACATGAATCACCCATTTTCAAACTGCCTTTGAAAGTCGCGTGTGCGTGGGAAGCAAGAAGACTGCGAGAGAAATTCGTTCAATTCGCTGTCTCACTCGGAAAAGGGATTGGATTTAACTAAGGTATTTTCCGAGTTCAAAGGCGTCTTGAACTGAATTTCTCTCTCCGTCTTCTCGCTTCCAGCTACGTCAGGCTTTCACGAAAAGCTAGAAGACAATTTATCTCTATCCGCTAATTTCTGCTTTATTAATTTAGTTATTTTAATTGCTTTAATCACTTCTACTTCAATGCCCGATAGCCGCGGCGGTAGGGTTCGGGGACATCGAGATTGCCTTGCAGTTCGCGCGAAGCGTGCACGGCCCAGTAGGGATCGCGGAGCATGCCGCGGCCGACGGCAACGAGTTCGGCGCGGCCTTCGGTGACAACGCGCTGCGCGTCTTCGAAATCGTCGAGCAGACCTACGGCGATGACGGGGACGTCGAGTGCTTTGCGAATTTGTTCGGCCAAACCAACCTGATAACCGGGACCTGCGCCCGGGCCGCCTGCGGAACCGATTGCGCCTTCGCCGCCGGACGTGATATGGAAAATGTCAGCACCGGCATCCCGGTAACGGCGGCTGATTTCGATCGCGTATTCGACATCGTAACCGCCGTCCACATACTCGGCGGCGGAGATTCGCATCAGCACCGGCATATCGGCAGGCACTTCGGCGCGAACTGCCCGGGTAACTTCTTCGCCGAACAAGGCTAGATCTTGTCCGTATTGATCGTCACGTCGGTTGGTCAGCGGCGAATGGAACTGATGGATCAGATAACCGTGCGCTCCATGAATCTCGACCGTATCGAAACCTGCTTGAACCGCTCTGCGTGCCGCGTCCGCATACAGGCTGACCATATTCTGAGCTTCTTCGGTTGTCAGCGCTCTAGGGGTCCGATAGGTCTCGTCAAAAGCAATCGCCGAAGGTGCGACTGGAGGCGTGGCATCTTGTGCTTTTCGACCTGCATGTCCAAGTTGAATTGCGGCTTTGGCTCCGTAACGGTGAATGCCGTCGACGATCTTTTTCCAAGCCGGAATCATCTCGTCGCTCCAAATGCCTGTATCCCTGTTCGTGATTCGTCCGTCAGGATCGATGCCGGACATTTCGGCAATGATAAACCCGGTTCCGCCCACTGCTCGGCTTATATAATGAACCTCATGCCATTCGTTCGGAATCCCGTCCTCGGCATCTACCGAATACTGGCACATCGGCGGCATCACGATTCGGTTCGGGAGCTTCAATCCTTGATATTCAAAAGAAGAAAACAAATCAGCCATTTCTTATACCCCTTCCGTTTTTCAACATTCTATCTTTTCGTAACCCTAAACGCTTTTTATTATACACGCTCCTCCGACTTTGCCAATGTGAGAAGTGAATATCCGTTCTTATATGAAAAACCCGCTTGAGCAAGCACTCAGGCGGGTTGGAAATGATAGCGTGGATGAAATCAACAAACGTTCAATCGCTTAGCCGGCTATTACTCGTTCTTGCTGTTATTCACGCTCTTGTTCGGCGTTACGGTCCGGACCCGAATACGGCGAGTCCGGGAATCCGAATCCTCGGAAATGCCCCAGTCCGTGACCATGACCATGTCGACCGCCCTTCATCCCGCCAAAGCGGAAACGTCCGCCTCCGGGACCGAATCCTCCGCGCCCTCCCGGACCAAACGGCGGGCGCGGCCCTCCTTCGCGTCCCCAGAACTCTCTCGGATCGCGTCCGGCAAAACCATCGCCTTCCATCTGCTTCTCAAGCTCCGCAATCAACCGCTTCAAATATCCGCCGAACTGCTCGCGCTCTTCCTCCGTAAAGCTTTCGAATAGTTTCCCGTCATCCTGCTGATTCTGATCCGCTTGTTCAGCCGCTTCGGCTCCCGCTTCCGTCAACTTCACGTTCATCACGCGGCGATCCGTCTCCGAAGGCGTACGCTCGATATATCCGTTGCGCTCAAGCTTCACCAACAGCTCGCCGAGCGACTGATTACGCATATTCAAAAGGAACGTCAACTCCTTCTGCGTAATCTCCGGCTTCAGCTTCAGCAATGCCAATACCCGTCCTTGTCCGCGATGCGGATTTCCCCCATGCTCCCGATCCCGGCGAATATGGTGGTGATATCTATGCATAAGCGCTGTAGCATGGAAAAACGTTCTCATTAATCCATCATTAAATCCCTGCTCTTCTTCAGGCATTCCTTGCTCTTGATCTCGACGAGGTTCATTATCCATCTCTTCATGCCCTTGATTCCCTTGATGTTCACTCATGAATGAGCCCTCCTTTTTATGAAGGCACCTTAAATTCAGGTACCTTACTTTTATAATATAAAGGTACCTGAATACTTTTGCAACTCTTTTTTATGTCCGAGTTATTTTTGCTTATCCCAAAGTCATTTACGTTTCTATCGATCCATACAAAAAGCCCCGGACCCATATAGAGTGCACCCCTTAAAATGGACATTAGAAAACCCCTTGGGTAAACTAATGAGCATTTGGGGGTGCATTTTTTATGGCAAAAAAAGGACAAACCTTTAAGTCGTATCCGGTCGAACTGAAAAGAGAAGCGATTCGGTTACACATCGAAGAGAAATGGACGTATCGAAAGATTACCGCACATTTCCAAATTCAAGATGCAGATCGAGTCAGAAAGTGGGTCAGGAAATATCGAGAGCAAGGCGAGTTTGGCCTGCTGGATCAGCGAGGACGAAAAGAAGAATATCAAGATACAGACCGACAAATTGAGCGATTGAAGCGGGAGAATACGCTGCTAAAAAAGTGCTTAGCCATCTGGAAGGAGGAAAAACTCAAGCCAAGTATGCGCTTATTCGACAAGTAAACGAGAACCAAACGATTCGGTGGCTATGCCAGATCTTTGGTGTTTCTCGAAGTGGATATTACGCTTGGTTAAAGCGACAAGAGGCTACACCTGAAGCCGCAGACGCCAAGCTTGTTCATGCCATCTATTGGAAATACAACGGCATTTACGGGTACCGCCAGCTTCAACTCTTTCTGTGGCAGGATTGTGGAATCTGGATGAATCACAAGAAAGTACTCCGACTCATGCAGAAGCTCCGGATTCAAGCCAGAGTCCGCAAAAAGCGCAGGTACAGATATACCGCAGACGCAGCCGGACTCGTCGCAGAAAATGTACTCAACCAACATTTCAAAGCCGACAAACCGAACGAAAAGTGGGTAACGGACATCACGCAGTACCGAGTTGGCGAGCGTTGGCTCTATCTCTCCGCAGTCAAGGATCTGTTTAATAACGAAATTGTCGCCTACCAGATCGGAGAACACCCGGACAAAGAACTCGTGAAGCAGACGTTCAAGAAAGCGTTCCGCAAACGAAAAGACGTGACGGGTGTGGTCATTCACAGTGACCGTGGAGCCCCGTACACGTCTCATCTTTACCACGACATGCTGCCCAAGGTTGGCGCCCAAATCAGCATGTCTCGCGGGGGCAATTGTTATGACAATGCCTCCATAGAGAGCTTCTTCTCGCATTTAAAAACGGAAGGACTCTATCCGTATTCTATCCGAAGTTTGGACGAGGCGCAAAGACGGATCGAGCAATACATTCGCTTTTACAACACCAAACGACCACAGAGAAAACTAAACAAACTGACGCCGGTAGAGTACCGACGTCAGTTCATTTCTTAGGGTGTTTTTAACTGTCCATAAAATAGGGGCTTGACTAATAAGTCCGAGGCGCTTTTGTATATTCTTTTGATCTAATCTTTTGATCTAAGGGTCATTCCCTACTCTACACCCTCGGGGAGCGTGATCGCGTGTGGAGCGCTTTTGGCTTTCCGCAAGGAAAACAACCAAGCGACACACGCGATCACGCTCCCCCTCTCCTCACAATACTTTACTCAAAAAATCCTGCGTACGCACATTCTTCGGCGCGCCGAACACTTCTTCCGGCGTGCCTTCTTCAACGATAACCCCACCGTCCATAAAGACGATCCGGTCGCCGACTTCGCGAGCGAAGCCCATTTCGTGCGTGACGATGACCATCGTCATGCCGTCTTCCGCCAGTTTTTTCATCACGTCCAGCACCTCGCCGACCATCTCGGGGTCAAGCGCCGAGGTCGGCTCGTCGAACAGCATCACATGCGGCTGCATTGCGAGCGCGCGCACGATGGCGATACGCTGTTTCTGACCGCCGGACAGTTGCGCCGGATACGCGTTCTTTTTATCAGCCAGACCTACGGATTGCAGTAACGCTTCGGCGCGTTTATCCGCTTCGACTTTCGATAAACCCTGAAGCTTGATCGGAGCCAGCGTAATATTATCCAACACGCTTTTATGCGGGAACAAATTGAACTGCTGGAACACCATGCCCATTTTCTCGCGCGTTTTATCGATGTTATGCTTTTTATCCGTGATCGGTTGACCTTCGAACAAAATCTCTCCGCCCGTTACGTCTTCCAACCGATTCAAGCAGCGAAGGAACGTGCTTTTGCCCGAGCCGCTGGGTCCGATGACCACGACGACTTCGCCTTTTTTGATTTCGGTATCGATTCCGCGCAGGACGTTGTTTTTCCCGAACGATTTTTGCAGATTCTTAACGGCTATCACCGGCACTCAACCTCCGTTCTAATACATTTAACAGCTTGGACAGAATCAGCGTCATGACCAGATAGATGCCTGCGGCAATAACGAGTGGGTACAGACCGGAATAGGTTAGCGTACGCACGGCATTGGCTTGGAACATCAGATCGGCAACACCGATAAACGAGACGATCGAAGATTCTTTGATGATAACCACGAATTCGTTACCGATCGCCGGCAGAACGCCTTTGATCGCTTGCGGAATAATAATCGTGCGCATCGCCATACCGCGAGGCATGCCGAGCGAGCGCGCGGCTTCCATTTGTCCTTTATCGACGTTCTGGATACCCGCGCGGAAAATTTCCGCCAAGTAAGCCGAACTGTTCAGCGACAGCGTGATAATCCCCGATTGCAAGACCGAGAATTTGATATCGAACGCGCTCGCGAGACCGAAGTGAATAATCAGGAGCTGTACGAGCATCGGCGTGCCGCGAAGCACTTCGATGTACGTTACGGCGATCCATTTCAGAATTTTGACGCCCGACAGCCTAAGCAATGCAATCAACAGACCGATCAGGAAACCGAACAACACGCCCAGAGCGGACAGCAGCAGCGTGTACTTCACGCCGTCCGCATAAAACCCGCGATATTTCCAGAAGAACGAGAAAATATTGCTTGGAGCCGTCTCGCCGGAATTCAGTTCGTTGGCTTGTTGAATAAATCCGTCTACCGCATTGGTTGCGCGCAGACGCTCAAGCGTAACGTTGATTTCATTGACAAGCTCGGTGTTGCCTTTTTGAACCGCGATCGCCATCGGCGTATCGCTGTCTTCCGGTACGGCTTCGGCGATCGCGATGCCCGGACGGTTCTTGACCTGCGCTTCCGCAACCGGTCCTTCGAACACGGCGGCATTGACGCGATCCGAGCTCAGCAGGCTGACCACGTCGGAAATGGTCTTCACCGCTGTAACTTGTGCATCCGGAATCGAGTTTGCAATTTCCTCTTGGATCGAACCCGTTTGCACCCCGATTTGCTCGCCTTGCAGCGCATCCATCGTTTTGTATTTATCGACGTCTTCCGAGCGGGTCAGAATGACCTGGCGCGACGTATAATAGAGATCGGAAAAATCAACGTTCTGGCGTCTCTCGTCGGTCGGCGTCATGCCGGAGATGATCATATCGATCCGGCCGCTTTGCAGCGCCGGAATCAAGCTATCGAACGACATTTCTCTAATAACTAACTCGGCGCCCATATCTTTGGCGATCTCTTCCGCGATCATCACGTCGGAGCCGACAACTTTGCTTTTTCCGTCTACCGTCATCAGGAATTCGTAAGGCGCAAAGTCCGGGCTCAACCCGATTGTAAGGGTTCTTTTCTCATCCGTGCTCGATGCGCTCTGTGCATTTGCTTGTCCGTGACCCGGATACAGTGCCAGGGTCAGCATCAACAAAGCCATCAGCATAGGGATTATTCGTTTCAGTCTCAACATGCCCTCTCTCCACTCTCTAAGTAAAATAACAAGTCATCATTATAAAACGATACTCATATTTATACAACAATATTCACGAAATGTCGCGTACTTTTTCAACGTTCATCAAATTGTTTCATTCCTTACAAAGCCGCGTCATCATTGAAAACGTTTCGCTTGCATGATAAGCTTTGACTTCAAGTCCATCGACACAAGGAGCGTTTACTCATGAATAATAAGCAAGCCGTTTTTGATACCATCGATACCTCTTCCGCCGAGCTCAAAGAGATCGCCGTTTATATTGCGCAGAACCCGGAGCTGGGCAACGAAGAATTCAAAGCGTCCACCAGGCTCAAACAGTCCCTCGCGGAACACGGCTTTGAGGTCGAAGCTCCGGTGCTCGATATCGAGACTGCGTTTATCGGTACGTTCCGCTCGGAGAAACCGGGGCCGACCGTCGCGCTTTTATGCGAATATGATGCATTGCCGGAGATCGGTCATGCGTGCGGACATCATCTGATCTGCACGATGAGCCTCGGCGCAGCGATCGGGTTGAAAAATGCCATTGCCGAGCTAGGAGGCATGCTTCGGGTATACGGAACGCCTGCTGAAGAAACTCGCGGAGCCAAGGTGACGATGGCCGATGCCGGATTGTTTGACGACTGCGACTTTGCCCTGATGGCGCATCCGTATTATTCGTTCCAAAAGTCGGGCAGCGCACTGGCGATGGACGCGATTCAGTACGAGTTTTACGGAAAGTCCTCGCATGCGGCCGCCAGTCCCGAAGCGGGCGTGAATGCGCTGGACGCGGTGCTGCTTCTTTTTAACGCGATCAACGCGCTTAGGCAGCAGACCCGTTCGGACGCGCGCATTCACGGAATCATCAATCATGGCGGCGTGGCAGCGAATATTATTCCGGACTATGCTTCCGCTCAATTCTATATTCGTTCAGCGGATCGCCCTTACACCGATAAGTTGGTGGAAAAGATTCGTCGGATCGCGGAAGGCGCAGCGCTCCAGACCGGATGCGAGCTGAAAGTATCGAACTATGAATACTCCTACGACGAGCTGATTACGAACGAGACGCTGTCGGAGACGTTCACGCGCAATCTGATCGAATCGGGTGTCGACGCAAACGTGATCGAAGCTCCGGTAAACGGCGGTTCGGCGGATGTCGGCAACGTATCCACCCGCTGCCCGGCTATTCATCCTTACGTGCAGGTGGTATACGAGCGCCATGAGTTGCATAGTATCGGGTTCCGCGATCTGGCTCAGAAAGACGAAGCTTACGAGGCGATGGTATTCGGGGCTAAAATACTGGCAGGAACGGCTTATGATGTTCTGACCGTTCCGGGATTGCTGGAGAAAGTTCGGGAAGAGTTTATGCAGAATGCTTATCGGGAGAAAGGTTCCGTAACAAAAGTTTAAGCTTGGATCGAATGGAATGATAGGGACTTGGCAAGGTGGCCTGTTTTCGATTGTATCGGAAGCAGGCTTTTTCGTCTTGTAGGATTCTTTTCTTTCCGGGTGTTGGTTTCGATGTAAAGTTTTTCCGGGTAATAACGTCCATCTTTGCGTCGCTGGGTAACTGGATTTATAGGATATGGACTCGTTTAGCAAGATTTTCGTCATTAGGGAGGCGACGTTATGTTTCGGGAAGCAATGTACCACGTACCGCGTGACAAATGGGCTTATTCGTATGATCTCCAGACGATCCACCTGCGTTTTCGCACCAAGAAAAATGATGTTGATCACGTTACCGCGTTAACCGGAGACAAGTATGACTGGAACCGTACATATTTTGAGGTAGAATTGGAAAAGGCGGCGACTGATGAGTATTTCGACTATTGGGAAGGTCCCGTACAGCCCAAGTTCAAGCGTGTCGCCTATATTTTCAGATTGAATTCAGGCAACGAAACGCTGTTCAAAGCCGACAACGAATTCCATGACGGTTTCCCTTCTCCGACCGGAGGATTTTACGAATTCCCTTACATCCATGCTGTTGACCTGTTCGCGGCACCCGATTGGGCGAAGAAAGCGATTTTTTACCAGATCATGCCCGACCGCTTTGCCAAAGGCGATCCTTCGATCGATCCGCCCGGGACGCTTCCTTGGGGGGCGCAGCCTACATTAACCGACTACTTTGGCGGAGATTTGCAAGGCGTGCTGAATCATGTTGATTATCTGGTAGAGCTGGGCGTTAACGCGATTTATTTCACTCCGATCTTCACCGCAATGACCTACCATAAATACGATACCGTTGATTATAAAACGATCGATCCGCATTTGGGCGACAGCACGCTGCTTAAACAGCTTGTTGAAACTTGTCACGGCAAGGGGATTCGGGTCATTCTCGATGCGGTGTTCAATCATTGCAGCGATCAATTCCCGCCTTTCCGCGACGTGGTGCTCAAAGGTTCGTATTCGCCCTACGCGGATTGGTTTCATGTGAACCAGTTCCCGCTTGAGGTCAAAGATGGAATTCCGACTTACGACACCTTTGGATTCTACGGCAATATGCCCAAGTTCAATACCGGCAATGAAGAGGTTCGAAAATACTTGCTCGGCGTCGCGAAGTATTGGATCAAGGAGATTGGGGTTGACGGCTGGCGCTTGGACGTAGCCGACGAGGTCGATCATCATTTTTGGCGGGAGTTTCGGGACGTAGTCAAGACGGCGAAGCCCGATGCTTATCTGGTCGGCGAAGTATGGAGCGATTCGCTCTCGTGGCTGATGGGCGACCAATTCGATTCGGTAATGAACTATCCGTTCTCCGACAAAGTATTGGCTTTCTTCGGCGGAGGCATGGACGGCTACCAGTTTTCGAGCCATATGAGCAGCCTGTTGATGCGTTATCCGCAGCAAACGAACGAAGTAGTCTTCAATATGCTGTGCAGCCATGACACGCCGCGCTTACTGACCCGATTGGGCGGCGATAAGCGGAAATTGAAGTTGGCGATCGTCTTCCTATTCACGTATATGGGCACGCCCTGTATTTTCTACGGCGACGAGATCGGACTGCAAGGCGGCGCGGACCCGGATTGTCGAAAATGCATGGAATGGGATCCGAACAAGCAAGACCGAGAACTGCATGGCTTCTATCGGTTAATGATTATGCTGCGAAAAAGAAATCCTGCGCTGCGCGGCGGACGTTTTCGCTTCCTGATGGCAGAGTCGGGCAATCCCTGCATCGTGTATGAACGGATCGACGATCATATTCATTTTACGATCTGGATGAACAATACCGGTCAGCCCAATATCCTGTCTCACCCGATGGAAACAGACGACTGGCGCGACGCGCTGACCAGCGAAAGCATTCCTACAACGGACGGGCGGCTTGCTATTCCGCTTGATGCTTACGGTTACCGCATTCTATACCGGAATTTGTCACCTGCCGACGCTTAATGCGTCGGCTTTTTGCTTGGTGCAAAAAGAGTTTTAAGCAAATGGAAAAGAAAGCGTTTTAATCTCTGTATTTTGGTTATTTTTTCTTAGGTACGATGTGATGATTACAGCGACTCAGAAGGAGGCAGCCGACATGTTTTTCGTCGTTTCGATGGCAGCTATTGTGGTGTCGGTGTTAGCGACGTTAAGGTGGATTGACAAAGGTTCGATCGGAACCGGAGTGAAGACCGCATTGTTCATGGTTTGTTATTATTTTAGCCCTTTTTAGGGGCTGGAAGGCGTGGGATGGGCGGGGGCGCTGCGGGGTGGGAGGGAGCTGCGATCGCTGTTGAAATCCGATTTCTTGATTGGGAACCCTGGTCAGGGTGGAAATCGGATTTCAAAGGCGAGCACTTCGTTTCTACGCTTCCCTCCCACCCCTCCGCTCAAGCCCATCCGCCCCCGGACTAAAAGCATTCGGGGGTAGAGATTAAAAAAGAACTTCGCTTTGACGAGAGCGAAGTTGCTTCCTACCAAATCGGATTTGACTTAGAGACACTGCTTATTTTCTCCAAAAAGTCGTACAGTCCGCTTTATCTTCGATATTGAACTCGATGATTTCTTTCAACAAGTCGTAATCCACCTGACTTTTCCAAGGAATGCGAAACAACTGGTTCGTATGGGTATAACCCGACGCTGCAATCTTGTCCGCAAAACGATCCAAAGCCGCCTTTTCCGGAGCGACCGACATATGTGCTTTAGCCGTACTGAAAGCAATAATAAACGTCTCATGATCCGTAAACATCGGTTGATTCCAGGCTATCTTGGCCCCTAAATCCGGGAACGTCTCATGAACCCAGGCAAAAATGTTCTCCAACCGTTCCCTTTGAAGCGGATCATCCACCTTATCCAGGTACTCGGCAAATACGTCCATTGAATAACCTCCTTGTTCATGTAGAGATACATCTGAAAATAATCAGGTATGTAACCGTTCATTTCATTGCTATGCACTTATACGTTATAATTCTGCCTGACAACAATCTTTTTAACAAGCCTTTAATCAAAAAAAGACTGAAGCAAAAATCCGGCTTCAGCCTTGCGTACTTAATCATTGCCCTAATAATCCAAAGTAGAAATGTCCTATTCCTTACCGTAGCTCCTTCAAGCTTCCCACCCGAATAGGCATTCTTTGCTACTTACTCAACACCTCATAAATCTCAAGATATTCTTTCGCCGAAGCCAACCAGCTGAAATCTTCGCTCATGCCGTTCTGCACGATCTTTTTCCAAGCTGCATCATCCTGATAAAAGGCCAAAGCACGACGAATGGTATGCAGCATATCATGCGCATTATACGAAGCAAAGGTAAAGCCGTTGCCTTCGCCGGTGTACTCGTTGTAAGCATGGACCGTATCGTTCAAACCGCCCGTCTCGCGAACCACCGGAACGCTGCCGTAACGCATCGCGAGCAGTTGGCTAATCCCGCAAGGCTCGAACATCGACGGCATCAGGAACAGATCGCTTGCCGCGTAAATGTTGCGCGATAGCGGCTCGCTGAACCGAATTTGCGTCGACAGTTGTTGAGGATGGCGGTAAGCAGCCTGACGGAACCATTCCTCGTATCCAGGCTCGCCGGTACCCAAAATAACGACCTGGACATCGTTGCCGTACAAGAGTTCGTCCAATACGCGAACGACCAGGTCCAGTCCTTTTGGCTCAACAAGGCGGGATACGATCCCGATCATCGGCGTTTTTACATTCACGGGCAACCCTAATTCATTTTGCAAAGCTGTTTTATTTTCCCGTTTCTTCGCAATGCTGCTCTTATAACGAGAGTACAACGCCTTATCCGTATTCGGATTATAACTGCGGATATCGATGCCGTTCACGATTCCCGTCAGCTTATCGCCGATCGAAGACAGCAGAGGATCCAGCCCGTAGCCGTAATGAGCGGTGCGAATCTCGTTGGCGTAAGTCGGGCTTACCGTCGTCACTTTTCCGGAATAGACAATGCCTGCTTTCATGAAGTTGACGTTGCCGTAGTATTCCGCTCCGCTCTCCGTAAAGTGGCGGTTATCCAACCCCAACAGCTCGCCGAATACCGCATACGGGAATACCCCTTGATAGAGCAAATTATGAATCGTATACACGGTTTGAATATTATCGTAGAAAGGATCATGCGCATAACGGTCCTGAAGCAGCAGCGGAATCATTCCCGTGTGCCAGTCATGGCAGTGAATAACGTCCGGCTTGAATCCGATCTCCGGCAAAATGTCGAGAACGGCTTTGTTGAAGAAAGCAAAGCGTTCGCCGTCGTCCCCGTACCCGTATACGCCATCGCGTCCGAAGTAAAATTCGTTATCGATGAAATAAACCGGAATTCCCCCGTCGTCATATTCTTCGATTCCGCAATACTGGCTGCGCCAACCCATTTGTACATAAGTGACGCCTTTATGAATCATTTTTTCTTTGTAGGCTTCGGGAATCGCGTTATATTTGGGAAGAACGACACGAATATCCGCTCCCGCCTCCTTCAATGCTCTTGGCAAGGCCCCGATTACATCTGCCAAGCCACCTGTTTTGATAAAAGGAGCCGCCTCGGCGGCTGCAAATAGCAATTTCATTTCGCTTTCCCCTTTCTTGCTGCTGATTTAGCGTCTGCTTTCGGCGATTTAGCCGATTTGTCGGACGTCTTCTTTTTTACTGCCGACTTTTTTGAGGGAGTTTCAGAGATTTTCAATGTATCCTTCAGACGTCCGCTTTTTTTTAGAATCACCATGCCCAAAGCAGGCAACTTCACCGGAAGATGATAGTCGCGGTCATGCCAAGTCCCCTTCTCTGCGCGAATCGGCTTATCGTTCAATAGACCGTTTCCGCCGAAGCGAAGTTCATCCGTATTGAACACTTCCGTATAAGACCCGGACTTCTCTACGCCGATTCGGTAATCGTCATACGTGATCGGTCTGAAATTGATCAGAATATACAGCGTATCGCCCGGCTTCTTTCCTTTTCGCATAAAAGTGATTACGCTTTGTCCGGCATCGGCAGCACTGATCCAATCGTAACCTTCCCAAGCGTGGTCGATTTCCCAGAGTGCCTTTTCCGCCAGGTAAAAATGATTCAAGGCTGCCGTGTACGCATGCATCTTAGAATGGGCATCATAATTGAGCAACAGCCAATCCAACTGCTCCTCGTCCTTCCATTCGATAAACTGGCCGAACTCCCCTCCCATGAAGAGAAGTTTTTTGCCTGGGTGCGTGATCTGATAACCGAGCAGCAGACGCAGACCCGCAAACTTTTCCTCGTAAGAACCGGGCTGCTTGTCCAGCAACGATTTCTTGCCATGCACGACTTCATCATGGGATAGCGGCAGTATGAAATTCTCCGAATGGGCATAAACGAGAGGGAACGTCAGCAGATTATGCAAAGAAGGACGACGATCGAAATCCGACTCCACATATTTGAGCGTGTCGTTCATCCAGCCCATATTCCATTTGTAATTGAAGCCGAGTCCGCCCTCGTGTGCCGGAGCCGTCACCAATGGCCAAGCGCTCGATTCCTCCGCCGCCATAATCGCGTGCGGATAATAGTTAAAAATCGTACGATTGAGCTTGCGCAAAAATTCGATTGCATCGAGATTCTCCACGCCGCCGTATTTATTCGCTTGCCATTGATGGGGCTGCTTCTCGAAATCGAGGCGCAGCATGCTCGTTACCGCATCAATTCGCAGTCCGTCAAAGTGGAATATTTCCAACCAATAAAGCGCGCTGGAAATCAGGAACGACTGAACCTCCGGTTTGCCGAAGTCGAAAGAGAGCGTCCCCCATCCCGGCTTCTCGGCCAGCATCGGATCGGCATACTCGTACAATGGCGTTCCGTCGAATTGTCTGAGACCGTGCGCGTCTTTGGCAAAATGCCCGGGAACCCAATCAAGCAGCACGCCGATGTCAGCCTGATGGCACCGATCGATCAAATACATGAGATCTTTGGCTTCTCCGTAACGACTTGTCGGCGCGAAATATCCCGTGGCTTGATATCCCCATGAGAGGTCGTAAGGATATTCGGTAAGCGGCATGAATTCCAAATGGGTATATCCCATTTCTTTGATATAAGGGATCAATACGTCAGCTAATTCCCGATATGTATAAAAGGTTCCGTCTTCCTTTTGCCTCCAGGTGCCCAGTTGCATTTCGTAAATATTGATCGGCTTTGCATAAGGAGCCCGACGTTTTCTGCGCCAAGATTGATCGCCCCACTCGTAACCGTCTACAGATCCGACGCGAGATGCCGTGTCGGGTCTTACTTCCGCATATACGCCGTACGGATCGGCCCGAAGCAAACGTTCTCCCGTCTTCGACCAGATCTCATACTTATAAAGATCCCCATAACGAACCCCTTCAATAAAGGCGCTCCACACCCCGCCGGATTCAGGTAGAAGTTCAAGCCTGGCTCGGGTTCCGTCCCAATCGTTTTGATTCATGGCTACACCGACGGAAACCGCGTTCGGTGCCCATACCGTGAATCGAACTCCTTCTGCTTTATGTTCGGTGCCCAGATGTGCGCCGAACATCCGGTAGCTGTGAAAAAAGTTACCTTCATGGAATAAATAAATGTCGTCTTGCGATAATGGCTGAGATCCAGCCGCCGGTTGCTTGGCCATCCCTTCACTCTCCCTCGTCCGATACATTCTCCGCTAACTATCTTGATTGAAACAGATCAATAGTTCTATTACCCGCAGAGAGGCCCTATGAATAAGGCGATAGTAAAAAAAATAAATTCAAGAAATTGCAACTCATTTCCATTTTTCATGGTTTCAAAGCTTGCTTCTTCCGTTTAATTATACCTCATGTTGACATACATCACGGGAGGGAAATTAACATGGAAAAGAAAGATTGCATCGCTATGCTACTGGCTGGAGGAGAAGGTCGCAGATTGGCGCCGCTGACGTCTACGATCGCAAAACCTGCCGTACCTTTTGGCGGGCACTACCGTATTATCGATTTTCCTCTCAGTAACTGCCTCAATTCAGGAATCGACACTGTAGGCGTACTGACCCAGTATGCTGCCGAGTCGTTGCATGAACATATTGGAGAAGGCACACCCTGGAAGATCAATGCGCAAGACGGTGAAATCGCGCTGCTGCCGCCTGGCGAACAAGGCGAATATCGCGGAACGGCCGACGCGATCACCAAAAACATCGAATTTATCGACAAATATGATCCTGAGCATGTGTTAATTCTATCGGGCGATCATATTTACCATATGGATTACGCAAAAATGGTTGAAGCCCACAAAGCGTCCGGAGCCGATGCGACTCTTTCCGTAATGGAAGTGCCGCTGGATGAAGCGCATCGCTTCGGTATTGTGACAGCTGATGCCGATCTGCGCATTATCGACTTTACGGAAAAGCCGGCTAAACCGATGAGCAGCTTGGCCTCGATGGGCATTTATGTGTTCAAATGGTCGTATCTGCGAGCTTATCTGCTGGAAGACGCGATGAAAACGGAATCCAATCACGATTTCGGAAAAGATTTGCTGCCTCTGATGCTCGGCGATGGTTCTCAGCTTCATGCCTATGCTTTTGCAGGCTATTGGAGAGACGTAGGTACGGCAAACAGCCTATGGGAATCCCATATGGACCTGCTGGGCGACAAGAGCGAATTCCGCTTGAACAAGTCGGAATGGCCGATGTACACCAAGCGCCAGTTCAGTCAACCGGCTTTGTTCCGTCGCACGCTGGCTCTGTCGCCGATCGATTCGATGGTACATGAAGCTTGCATCGTCGAAGGTTCAGTCAAACATTCCGTGCTTTTCCGAGACGTTGAAGTAGGTAAGGGTTCAACTATCCTGGACAGTGTCGTCATGCCGGGAGCTTCGATCGGACGCAACGTCAAAGTCCAATATGCCATCATCGGCGAAAATGCCGTTATACACGACGGCGCGATCGTTACCGGATCTCCAAGCGACATTTTGATGATCGGACCCAACGAAACGGTGCATGCCAAACCCGTCGTTCGTCCGCAGCCCGTTCATAGTTTGAAGGAATCTTTCGAACCCGTCTCGCTTCGCCGAGCCGGAGGAATGTCTTCGTAATCAAAAAGCCTTTCCCGAGATTTTACATGCATTTCGGGAAAGGCTTTTTTTCATGACGTTTTTTCATACAAATTTACGTAACGTCCTCCAACGCTTCGATTCAAATCGCGTTCAGCGATAAAACGGAACCCGCTTCGCTGATAATAAGCGTTCAGGCTGGGCAGATGAGCCACACAATCGAGTCTTAAGCCCCGTTTATTCAGTCTCGCAGCTTCCTCTTCCGCATAACGAAGCATTTCTCCGCCATAATCCAGCCCTCGATATTCCGGACAAACTGTCAAACGGTGCACATAGAGATAACGTTCATCGTTCAATTCTTTCCAGTAGCCCGGATCGCTGTCTTGAAGCGTAAATAATCCTGCCGGATTCCCGTCTGACGTCAACAAAAATACGCGCCGGCTGTCAAAGTATTCAAGTACCGTTTCCATACTGAACATTTCGGGCTTCCACTGTTCCACGCCTTGGCTAACCATGACTTCAGCCGCTTCACGCAGCATCCCTGCAAGAACCGCTGCATCGTGCTGAACGGCTTCGCGAATGACGAGCACAGCTTCATGTTCGCGGAGCCGTTCATGGGGGGGCCGCTTTTCCGAAGACATCTTTTCGCCCCGCTTTCGGTTATATCGGTTTCGTGTCGGAAGGTTCCTCGTTGAACGTTTTCTCGTCCAATGATTCTTCTTCGACTTTCGGTTCTTCCTCAAGCAGAGGCAGCTTCACGCTTACGGTGGTTCCTACCCCCAGCTCGCTCGTCATATTCAGTTCGCCTTCATGCAGTTCCACAAGCTGCTGCGTGATCGCCAAACCGAGTCCCGTCCCTCCGCCTTGCGTGTTGACCTGGAAGAAACGATCCTTGACCCGCTTCAAATTCTCTTCGTCGATGCCGATCCCGCTGTCTTGAACCGCAGTTCGTACCCAGCCGTCTTCACGGACAACATGCAGCACGATAACCGAACTTTCATGCGAGAACTTGATTGCGTTGTCGACGATATTCAAGAATACCTGCTTCAAACGATTGGCATCCCCGTATACAGGGAAGCTGTCGCCGTCCGCGTCCAGGCGCAACTGTACCTTTTTCAGCTCGGCTTTGGCCCACACGTTCAATACGATCTCTTTGAGCAATTCCTTCAATTCGACATGCGCCATCGTCAGCTTCATCTCGTTCTGTTGAAGCTTCGAGAAGTCCAACAGTTCTTCGACCAGACCGATCAGGCGCTCTGTTTCCTTGGAGATAATGCCCATGCCGATTCGCGTCTCATCGGGATCGTAACCGCCTGAATCGAGCGTCTCGCTCCAGCCTTTGATCGAAGTAAGCGGCGTCCGCAGCTCATGCGAGATCGAAGAAATAAAATCATCCTTGATCTGGTTGCTTCGCACGATCTCCTCGGCCATGTAGTTCAGCGTAGAACCCATCTCGCCAAGCTCGTAGCGATAATCGCCTTCGACCCTGACATCGAACCGACCTTTGGCCATTTGCGCCGAGACCGCGATGATATTGTTGATCGGTCGCACGATCGAATTCGCCAAGCCGATACTGACTATCAAAACAATGACTAGAATCGCTGCAATAATCGCCATCGATACCAGAGTAATCTCGGTAAGGCGTTGATTAACCTTTTCGATCGAAGTCACGAAACGCGCGAGATATACCTGACCTCCGCCGGGCTGAAGAGTAGTCGTCACGGCCATGACCGGTTCTCCCGTTGTCGCTTGGCGTCCGATCCATTTCGACGTGCTTCCCGAAGCCAGCGCTTGCGGGATATCGCTGGTTTGTACCGGTTTGTCCGACGGGAAACCCGACGAACTGATCAGCACTTCGCCTTTGCCGTCGAGAATCTGCAATTCGGCTTCGGGAAGTTTGAGCAACGCCAAAATCTGACTCAGGTATTCCATCTCCCCGTAATCCCCGGCGCTGGTGGAGATCAGCGCGCTTCGTACCGTCACGTCGATATGGCTCGAAATCGAGTTGTAGATCGTGTCGTAATAGTAAGCCCGGATCGCAAACAGAAACACCACTTCCACGAGCATCAGCGCCAGGAAGATGACGATGAAATAGTGCATGACGATCTGCCTGCCGATGCCTTTCTTAATCATTGACCCTGGCCTTTCCACTTATATCCGTGCCCCCATACCGTTTGCAAATATTCCGGTTCGGAAGGGTTATCTTCGATTTTCTGGCGCAGCCTGCGAATGTTTACGTCCACGATCTTCGGGTCGCCCATGTACTCTTTGCCCCAGACGTGGTCAAGCAGCACATCCCGGCTAAGCGGCGTGTTTTCTTTTTCCAGGAAAAATTGAATCAGCGAAAACTCCGTCGGCGTCAGTTCGATCGCCTGGCCGTTTTTCTTGAACTGCTTCGAGATCAAATCGAGCTTGAACGGTCCCGAGTCGAAGGTCACTTTCGCCGCCGTCTCCCGATGCACGTTGACCCGTCTTAACAACGAGTGAATCCGAGCGATCAATTCAGTCGGGCTAAAAGGCTTGCTGACATGGTCGTCGGCGCCTACGGACAGCGCGTATACTTTGTCTTGCTCCTGCACCTTGGCAGTCAGGAAAATGATGCCCATCCGTTCATTCGTTTCCCGTATCCGGCGGCAGACCTCGAATCCGTCAATGCCCGGTACCATGACGTCGAGCAGCGCAATGTCGATCCCCGGCTCCGTTTGCAGAATATGCAGAGCCTCATTACCTTCCCCGGCCTCCAAGACCTCGAATCCGTTCCGCTTCAAGTTAATAACGATAAAGCTGCGGATTGATTCTTCGTCCTCCAAAATCAATACTTTACTCATGAGACTCCCCTTCCCTTATTTTAATCGTGCCTATTTCTGTTGGATTCGTTTTTGACTTTTCAAGTACTCGGGATTCCGGCTTTATCGGCCGCCAGTGCCCCGTCCGGATTTACCCGATACGCGATGACTTGGCTGCTCGTGCCGTACAACTTGATCCAGCCTTTGTCTTCGGATTCGTTTTGCCATTGTGCCGGCGTGAAAAATCGAACTTCCTCTACCCATTCGCGAGTATCGATGGTAACAAACTGCAAATATTTATCGACGATCGATACCGTGTTCAGCGTGACGTTTTTCAACAGGCTTTCGGGAAACGGCTGAAGGACGAATCGTCCGTTCGGATCGCGATATTGCTCCCTGACCGGAGTCAACCCTTTTTCGCCGTCCCAACGGCTGTACAAAGTGAGCATCGGGATGTCTTCCTTATTCTCGAAATAACTCCACCCGTCCGGCATGTTCAGCAAGCCGATCTCGATGATGCCGTCCCCGTCGACGTCTTCGCTTTTTACCCAACCGTCGCGGAACGCCGAATCTTCGCTGAGCACGGATTGAAGGATACCGTTTTTCATCACCACGATCTGCGTGTACGAACCGGAACCGATGATCATATCCAGCACGAGTCCGACCTGGGTTTCCGAGACTTTGCCCGCCGTGACATTGTAGTACCCCGTAACCGTCTTGTTCGGCAGCACGAGCGAAGACAATTCCTGAAAATTATTATCCTGATACTGATAGACTTTGATATCCGTTCCGACGTTCGGCTTCAAGTTGATCAACGCCAGCTCGTTTCGCCCGTCGCCGTTCAGGTCGACCAATGAAAATGCCGAGTAGGCCAGCTTGTTGCCGAGCGTCTCCAATACGGCTTGGCTGTCCGTGCGGACGTAGGAGTACACCATTAGCACATTGCTTCCGGCACTGGCCGGGTTTTCGCCCTCAACGCCGAATCCTGCCAAAATATCGATATGTCCGTCTCCGGAAACATCCATGAATTCCAGTTTGTCCAGCGTCGTCCCTTCGCCTACGATATCCAGCATTTTGACCCAGGTCCCGTCCTGATTTTGCAGAATCATGATATGAAGATTTTCGCCGCTGTTCGCGGATTTGTAAAAAACGATAGCCTCATTGACTCCGTCGCCGTCCAAATCTTCATAACGAACCGCGCTCGTATCGCTCGAATTTTGCGCCCGAACTTCCACGGCACCGGCCGGGAGCTGGCGATCGATCGTATTTCTCAACGCTTCTTTATCCGCCGGAAGGCGAGGTGGCTGGATCAGCGAGGTCGGGTCCGGCAGCGACAGCGTATCGCTGCAACCCGACAATAACAGCAGCCCCGCCGTTCCAACGATGCTTAACCACAATTTTTTCATTCCTTCGCTCACTCTCTTCCAGTTGTGCCTGTCGGACGATTGACGGAAAAAGCTACAGGCGATTTTTCTCGGCCGTAGTCAGACGACGACCCCGTATATCCAGAATCACCTTACCGTCTTCCATTCCCCATATGCGGCTCGCATGACGTTCCGCCAACTCGATCGGAAGAACGGCCACGACCGTTGTTTCCTGCGTCTCGCACAGGTTTTTCAGCATGCCCAGCACATTGTCCGCGGTATGCGGATCAAGTCCGATGACGGGTTCATCCGCCAACAACACGTTCGCTCCGTGCGCAAGCGCCCGCGCCGTCGCGATCCGCTGTCTCTCGCCGCCGCTCAGATTGCCTGCCTTGAGCTTGGCTTTATCCAGCAGTCCGAACGATTCGATCATATCCATGGCTCCCATATAGTCATCGGTGCGAACCATGCCGGTAAGCCGCCGCCAAGCCGGTGTCTGACCGACTTGGCCGATCAATACATTTTTCAAAGCGGTGCGGTTCGGATCGAGATCGGGATTTTGCTGGAGATACGCCCATTCTTTTCGAATGCGGCGTTTGCCCGACCATCCGGCTTTGAACACATCGAGATCATCCACCACGAATGTTCCGCCGTCCCAATCTTCCCTAAGCGCCAGACAACGGAGCAGCATGCTTTTCCCGCTGCCGCTCGGTCCGACGATCGCCACGAATTCGCCGCGAACCAAATCAAAGTCTATGCCTTTAAGTATAGGTGTTTTATCGCTGCTTACGGTCTTTCTCAAGCCTCTCACCTTAATCATTCGCCATCCGACTCCCCTGACTTGGTAAACTTCACTTCTCTAGTGTACCCCGAAACGTTCATTCATTGCCACGTTAGGCGGTCTTTTTCTCGATATTTTTCGCGGTTTTGCCCCGGAAAAAGAATCCCGTCATCCCAAAGAGCACATAGGCGCCGCCCATGATCCAAAAGAGCAGAAACGGCGAGCCGTGCTGCATGCCGAATCCGCCGATTCCCGGCCCGACCATGCTGCCGAGACTGAAGTGGAAGGAAGCGACAACGTTCGCGGACGGAATCAACGCTCTGGGCAGCAAGTCAGCCGCATAAGCCATCCCGAGCGAATAAAATGAACCTACAAGTCCTCCTGCCACAAGGAACAATGCCATGTTGATCCACAAATGCGTTCCGGCTAGCGGTACAAGCGCAAACAACAATCCTCCGCAAATTCCTGCCGCGATCAAAATCGGACGTCGCCCGAAACGGTCGCTTAACATTCCGAGCGGCAATTGCAAGATTAACCCGCCGATCCCGATACATAAAAGAAGCAAGGCAATATCTTCTTTGACCAGACCGATTCGCAGCCCGTATACCGGGAAGTTTCCGTTGAGCGACGCTTCCATATAGCCGTACAGAAAGGCCGGAATCAGCGCAAACCAAGCATACCGATAAATCCGGGGGAAACGCGCAAACCCTTTTTGTTCCTGCAAATCGCGTTCCGGCTTGTACTCGGGCAGATAACGCAGGACAAGAATAAGCACGACCAAGAAGAGCACGGCCAACGAGACAAAAGGAACATAGTCCCCGTAATCGACCAACCCGATCCCCAGCGGCCCGATACTGAATCCGATTCCGTAGGACATGCCGTAAAGAGACAAGTTCCGCCCGCGATTCTCTGCCGGCGTCACTAACAGCACCCATAATTGCGCCACATAATTCAAAGCGCTATCTCCTGCCCCGACGATCAGACGCAGAACGAACCATACGCCAATGCTCGGGATCAGCGGAAACAACGGCAGCGCGATCATCACCATCAACAGACCGCCGATCAGCAGTTTTTTAAATCCGACAACCCCGACCAATCGTTCGGCCACGAGCGTCATCGCGAACGATCCGATATACAAAGCCGCTGAATTCAAGCCGTTAACGGACGCGGAAACGCCTTGCTCCTCCAACAAAATAGACAACAGCGGCAGCAATAACCCCTGACTCAGCCCGGCCATGACGACGATGCCGAGCAATATGTAATAAGAAAATGCAGATCGAGAAGCCAACAAACGATTCCTTCCTTTCGGGGGCAATAATCCAAGACGGAGCCTTTGCCCTTACCTCTGATTATGATGTGAAAATGTAGTCCCTTATCAACGCTAAAAGTAAGGTTACGCCCGTCTTAAATGCACCTAAAGCGTATGCATTTAAACCAAACGCAATCCTCTGATTAAGAGTTGAAAAGGTAGTAGTGGACAAGTTCAGGTGAAACCATACATAATAAGTGCAAAAGATTCATTTCGAACGTCAATCTATTTTTCGAACGCGGTCAACGGCATAGGAGGTCATGATTTGAATAATTACGAAGTCAAAATCGACGTATCCGAGATTTACGAGCTTCTCGGCAGTTTTATGGTACATATTACAAAGAAATGGCTTCAAAATCTCGATATCGGATCGGAGTGGTCGACTGAAGCCGAAGCAGGCATGCCGCCGGAAATGCGCCAGCGCTTCGCGGAAGCGGCGGAATGGCCGTTTTTGGACTTCGACGCCTTGTATGCCCTGGTTATCGAACGCGAAGCAGGCGAAGATATTCCGGCCTTTCTGGACCGATTGTTTGCGGAACCGGCAGAACGCCTGTTGGAACGAATTTCTCCGCAGTTGCCGCTCCTGACCGAAAAAGAGGTGTACCGGATTCAGCGAGACTACACGCCTTTGCTGAAATCATGGTATACTTATTACTTCAAAAATATCCAGGATTCCATCCTTCCCCTTATCGAAGAAGACGCGGTCGAGAAACGCGAGCTGCTGCTTAAAATGGATGCGAGCGCCCTTGTGGAGTACGCATCGGGCGGCCTAGTCGTCGAAACGCCGCTTGATCTGAAGACGGTTATCCTTTTCCCTACCGTACACAACCGCCCGATGAATACGTACTGCTTCTATGAGAATGTACTTCTCATCCAGTACCCGGTCGACGTGCCCGAAGCCGAAGAAGACGAGCCTCCAACCGTGCTGCTTCGTATGACGCGCGCGCTGGCTATGCCGGACCGGCTGAAGCTGCTGCGTTACGTTGCGGATCAGCCGCGCTCGCTTCAGGAAATGGAACGGGATCTTGGACAACCCGCCGAAGCGCTCAAGCATCATATGGTGCTGCTTCGCACCGCCGGATTGCTGCGCACCCATATCGGCGAGCAATTCAATGAAAAATTCAGCATACGTCCCGACGGGGCATCGGAATTGCAAATGTTTCTGGAATCGTATCTTCGGATTTAATCGGTTTCTTCGAATCATTGAACCGAGCCCTGCCGGGAGATTTGAAGGAGTGAACATCCCATGACGGGCACCTGCAAACAACATTTGATTTTCGATCTGGACGATACACTGGTCTATTGCAACCGATATTTCGATCAAATTTTGGACGAGTTTTTCGACCGGATGGTTCGTTGGTTTTCCGCCTACGGATTGGACGCCGAACAAATTCGCCAAAAGCAGTTGGAGATCGATATCGCCGGCGTTCACGTCGTGGGCTTTGCCAGTCACCATTTCCCGGAATCGCTGATTGCGACCTACCGCCATTTCAACTCTGCTTATCAGAGAATTGGCAGTGACGCCGAAGAAGCGCAGCTGATGAAGCTCGGTCTTAGCGTGTACGATCAAGAGGTCGAAGCTTACCCGGGCATGGTCGAGACGCTGGAACGCCTTCGCGGCGAAGGACATGGTCTGTATCTGTATACAGGCGGCGAAGATCAAATCCAGCAGCGCAAAATTGATCAAATGAAGCTGAGTACGTACTTCGGCTCCGATATTTTTATTCGCCAGCACAAAAACGTTCAAGCGCTCGAAGGCATTTTGCAAAAGAAAGTGCTGCCTCGGGAATCCACCTGGATGATCGGCAATTCGCTCCGAACGGACATCGCTCCTGCGCTTAGCGCCGACATCAACGCCGTGTATCTGAAGCAGGAACGCGAATGGGCCTACAATATGATTGATCTGGACGGAACTTCGAAAGGAAGCCTGCATACAATCTCCAAGCTTCCCGAAGTGCCTGATCTGATTAGCCGCTTCGCACGCGCTCCTTTCCAAAAACGGACCCTTTCCTAAGGGCCCGTTTTTTTGCGTGAAAAGGAACGGTTACGTACGCGGTTTCGCCTGATCTGTCTTCTCGACCCGATCCGCAAAAAGGAAATCGAGTTTTTTCTGCTCGGCATTCCAGGACAGCGCGGCATCGAAGGTTCGCTCGCCTTTTTTGAATCCTTTGAGCGTAAGTGTCTGGCCTTTATCGAGCAGGCGTTTGACCTGACTATCCGATATGGCTTTGCCAAGAATCTTTTTCGAGATGGTAAACAGGCATGACGGATAACCCGTGCATCCGTATAGCTTCTTTTTATCCACGACCGGCTTGCCGCAGATCGGACATGCGCCGAGTTCAGGAGAACTCGCACCGCTTCTTCCCTGCTCTCCGTTTTGCTGACTGCCGCCTGGTTTCCCGTAGGCCGGACGCTGTTCGCCGCTTGGCAGCTCGACGGTAAAGGTCCAGCCTTTTTCCGCGGCGACCGCATCGGCGACAATCTTTTGCGCCAGACGTTGGGCCTGCTCCATGAAAGCTTTCGGCGATTCCTGGCCTTGGCCGATTTCGCCCAAACGCTGCTCCCATTTCGCCGTCATTTCTGCCGAAGCCAGCACGCTTTCGCCTAACGCTTCGATTAACACGGTGCCCTTGTTCGTCGCGTAGACCATGTTTTTTCGGACTTCGATATATTGACGGTCTTTCAAGCCCCCGATGATGCCCGCTCGAGTCGCTTCCGTACCCAGACCTTCCGTGCGCTGAAGTACCTTTTCCAGCTCCGCGTTATCAAGATGCTTCCCGGCCGTTTTCATTAAAGTGATCAATTGGCCTTCCGTATACCGCTTGGGCGGTTGGGTCTTGCCTTCTTTGACCTGCACGTCGGCCACTTTTCCGGTATCGCCTTCTTTGACGGGAGGAAGCACGGACATGTCCTCGTCGTCTTCTTCTTTGCCGCTGTTGTCTTCTTCTTTGGCTGAAGCTTTCGTTTTCTTTTTCGGCGCGTTATCGTAAAGCACTTTGCGCCACCCCTCTTGCACGATTACTTTGCCCTTGGTCATAAACGGATCGCGTCCATCGACCCGCGTCACGAGATTCGTATAGTCGATGATCGCCTTTTCTTCGTGCGCGGCAATCAATCGTTTGGCAATAAGCAGATACAGATTCAAATTCATGCCTTGCAGCTTGCCCGGTGTCGGCACCTGCTCAGTCGGAATGATCGCGTAGTGATCGCCGACTTTGGCTGCGTTCACGTAACGTTTGTTGCCGATCAATGTTGATTTGGGCGCAGGAAGAAAAGGACTCAGCTCCTGAAATCCCGCCAGCTTTTTCAAAATATCGGGAAACTGCTTGGCTTCTTCATCGGTTACATAAGACGAGTCGGAACGCGGGTAAGAGATATATCCGTCGAGATACAACTGCTGCAACGCGCTAAGCGTATCCTGCGGCGAATATTTGAAAATTTGGTTGGCCGAAGCTTGAAGAGATGACAAAGAAAACAATTGCGGCGGTTGGAACTCTTTGCGCTCCGTCTCGATCGAATCAACGACGGCGTCTTTACCTTCGCAGCGCGCACGGATCTCTTCGGCTTCTTCCGGCGTCTTTAGACGCGTTTCTTCGCCTTTGAACCAAGTACCTTCATACTCTGCGCCGTCGAATGCGAATTTCGCTTTGACTTCCCAAAACGGCTCAGGCTTGAAGTTGGAAATTTCTTTCTCGCGAGCCACGATCAGCGCAAGCGTCGGGCTTTGGACCCGTCCTGTCGAAAAAACGCCCTGGACGCCTCGACGCTGGAACAGTAACGAATAAACCCGCGAACCGTTCATGCCGACCAGCCAATCCGCGCAAGAGCGGCTAACTGCCTCGTAGTACAGGTTACGCGTCTCGATCTCTTCCTTTAGGTTGGCAAAACCCTGCTCGACCGCACGCGGCGTCAGCGAGGAGATCCATAGACGCTTCATTGGTTTTTTTACGCCGCTAAGTTGAATAACGATGCGCACGATATATTCCCCTTCACGTCCGGCATCGCTCGCGATAATGATTTCTTTGACTTCAGGACGCTTCAACAGATCATTTAATAGATTGAACTGTTTGGCTTTATTCGGTGTAATGCGATGCTTGAATTTACCGGGCAAAATCGGCAGACTATCCAGGCTCCAGCGCTTGTAGGCCGGATCATATTCCTCCGGCGGCACAAGCTCGCAAATATGCCCGACCGCCCAACTGACATAAGCGCCGTCCGGAAACGCGGGGCATTTGTCGATCTGAATATACCCTTGCGTCTTTTTGTGCTTGAACGGCGCGGCCAACTTCGCTCCCTGGTCGGGCTTTTCCGCAATAATCAGCTGCAAATTAATCTCCTCCTGTGAAATACAGCAAGCAAAAGGCCGAGAGCGCTCCTCCCGACCCATTTGGCCACGTTTCTTCGAACGAATATCCGAACTCCTATTTTAGCACGGAGGTTCGATTTTCGCTATAAGGCAAAAGGAAATGCTACATGACTCAATGAAGATAGTATAGTGTTATTTAATATTACACAAAGTACAAAAAAAACTAAAAAAATCTATCTTTATTGCTTATTATGTAATATAATATGACCATAAAATACAATCAAGCAACAAAAAAGGCCACTCATTGAAGAGTGACCCTATCAAACAAAGATTGTTAACCTATCATAGTCAAACCGTTTACCATTAAACGAGTACAGTAGCCCCCATCAGGAACTTATCTACTTCGCGTGCCGCTTCGCGGCCTTCGTTGATCGCCCAGACCACCAAGCTTTGTCCGCGACGCATGTCGCCGGCAGCAAATACTTTTTCCGAGTTTGTTTTGTATTCGCCGTACTTCGCTTTTACGTTCGTCCAACGATCCGTTTGCAAACCCAGCTGCTCCGCCAACGTTTGCTCCGGCCCGTCGAAACCAATCGCGATCAAGGCCATTTGCGCCGGGAACACGCGCTCGGTGCCTTCTACTGGTGCATAGACTTTACGTCCAGTCTCATCAACCGTACGCTGGATTTGAACCGTATGCAGTTCCTTGAGATTGCCTTCTTCGTCGCCGACGAATTTTGTCGTCATGATCGAGAACTCGCGCGGATCGTCGCCGAAGATCGCTTTGGCTTCTTCTTGCGCATAATCGAGCGTGTACACGTTCGGGAATTGCGGCCATGGATTGGCGAGCATGTCGCGCTCAAGCGGCGCTTTTTTGTGCGTGCCGAATTGGGTAACGCTGCTGCAACCGTGACGCAGGGATGTGGCTACGCAGTCGGAACCGGTATCGCCGCCGCCGATTACGATGACGTCTTGACCCGCTGCCGAGATATAGTTACCGTCTTCCAGATTGGAGTCGAGATAGCTTTTGATCGTACCGTTCAGGAAGTCCATCGCGTAGGTTACGCCTTTGAGGTGGCTGCCTTCGATGTTGAACTCGCGAGGCTTGGTTGCTCCGCCGCACAGGACGACCGCATCGAACTCTTCCGTCAATTGCTGAGCGGGAATGTCTTTGCCGATCTCGGTCGAAGTGATGAAGGTGATGCCTTCCGCAGCAAGCAAATCGACACGGCGTTGCACGATATCCTTTTCCAGCTTCATGGACGGAATACCGTAAGTCAACAGACCGCCGACACGGTCGGAACGCTCGTATACCGTCACGTAGTGGCCGGCTTTATTAAGCTGCGCCGCGCAGGCCAGACCCGCAGGACCCGAGCCGACAACCGCTACCTTTTTCCCTGTACGGTTTTTCGGAGGTTCAGGCTGCACCCAACCTTCCGCAAAGCCCTTCTCGATAATCGCTTCTTCGATAGTCTTGATCGTAACCGGTTGGCCGATCAGCCCCACCGTACATGAGCCTTCGCAAGGAGCCGGACAGATTCTGCCGGTGAATTCCGGGAAATTGTTCGTTTTGTGCAAACGGTCGAGCGCCTCTCTCCACAGTCCGCGATAAACGAGGTTGTTCCATTCCGGAATCAAGTTGTGCACCGGACACCCGGAAGTACCGCCGGTCATGTTGACGCCCACATGGCAGTATGGCGTGCCGCAGTCCATACATCTGGCTCCCTGCGTACGCAATTCTTCTTCCGACATATGTTTATGGAATTCTTCCCAATCTTTCACGCGCTCAAGCGGACTGCGATCCGCCGGCAGTTGCCGTTTATATTCCATAAATCCAGTAGGTGTAGACATCGAACGTTTCCCCCATCCGCATAAATTCTCGATTTTTGTTCTCTATTTGATCACAAGCGATATATTTCACCTATAATATCATCTTTCATTTATCGTTTGAAATAGATTATACGGAATTTAATTTGCATTTTCTGAATACGGCGCATTTTGATTCAACGTTAATTTTTGGGGCGTTCATAAACTTCGAATTCGTAACGGTAGACGTTTTTTTCATCACGGATTCCTTCTTGCGAAGAAAGCAGCAGCCACGATGACCAATCTACAGTCGGGAAAACGGCATCTCCTTCAAAGCTCTCTCGCACTCGAGTTACGCGCAAACGATCTGCAATCGGAAGCGATAAGGCATAGATCTCCGAACCCCCGATGATCATGACTTCTTCACCGTCAGCAACAGATAACGCCTCTTCGATCGAATGGACAATTTCCGCGCCGTCAGCCGTATAAGAAGCATCGCGTGTCAACACGATGTTCTTCCGGTCTTTGAGCGGCTTGGACCCGAACGACTCCCAAGTTTTGCGTCCCATCACCACAGTCTTACCTATAGTTTCGCGCTTAAAATAAGCCATGTCGGCCGGAATGCGCCAAGGTAGCGCATTGTCCCGACCAATCACTCCGTTCTCTCCTTGTGCCCAAATCAACGTAATGGTTGGCATGGTTAATCCCTCCTATACGGCAATCGGCGCTTTGATTCCCGGTTGCGGGTTATAATCGATAAATTCAAAATCCTCGTACGCATAATCAAAAATGGATTCCGGTTTGCGCAGAATGCGCAGTTGCGGAAGTTCACCCGGTTCGCGCTCCAACTGTGTCTTTACCTGCTCGATATGATTCGAATAGATATGCACATCGCCGCCCGACCATACAAATTCACCGACTTCCAGACCGCATTGCTGCGCGATCATATGCGTGAGCAATGCGTAGCTCGCAATGTTGAACGGCAAGCCCAAGAAGGTGTCGACCGAACGCATCGTGAGCATACAGGACAATTTACCGTTAGCTACGTAAAACTGGAACAGCAAATGACACGGAGGCAGCTTCATATTGTCGATCTCGGCCACGTTCCACGCACTGACGATGTGGCGACGCGAATCCGGATTATTTTTGATCGAGTCGATCAATTGCGAGATTTGGTCGATCTTGCGGCCGTCCGGCGCTTCCCAGGCACGCCACTGCGAACCGTAGACCGGCCCCAGTTCTCCGTTCTCGTCCGCCCATTCATTCCAGATACGAACGCCGTTCTCTTGCAGGTAGCCTACATTGGTGTCGCCTTTGAGGAACCATAGCAGCTCATGCACGATCGACTTTAAATGAAGCTTCTTGGTCGTCAGCAGCGGAAATCCTTCAGCCAGATCAAAATGCAATTGACGCCCGAATACCGAAACGGTTCCTGTTCCCGTCCGGTCACCGCGCTGTATGCCGTTATCCAGAATATCTTGTAGCAAATCCAAATATTTACGCAAAACATCCACCTCTGTTCTCACTTATCGTTTTTTTAGTTTATCATGCCTGCTGCCAGCTTGAACAGGCTTGAACGTTTAAGAAATCGCACAATATGCATATAAAAAAACGGACGCCTATAACAGGCGCCCGTTCCGGTTAAAATCATCCTCGAAAATCATTTGCGGTAACGCAATCGATTCTCCGTGTTTGATTTCTTAGCGTTTTTTAGGAGCGATAGCATGGATCGGGTTACCCAGAACCAGTTCAGCCGCTTCCATCACGATTTCGCCCAGTGTAGGGTGAGCGTGAATAGTCAGAGCCAGATCTTCAAGAGTTGCGCCCATTTCTACAGCCAGACCCATCTCGGCGATCATGTTTGTCGCTTCAAGACCTACGATTTGGCTACCCAGCACTACGCCAGTGCTTTCTTCAGCCACGATTTTCACGAAGCCTTCAGGGTGGTTCAAGGATACGGCACGACCGTTACCGCCATAGCTGAACTTGCCAGCAACAACGTTGAAGCCTTTTTCTTTCGCTTCTTTTTCAGTCAGACCTACGCTCGAGCATTCCGGATCCGTGAAGACTACAGCAGGCATGCACTTGTAGTCGACCACGGACGAATGTCCAGCGATCGCTTCAGCTGCAACTTTACCTTCGTACGAAGCTTTGTGAGCCAGTGCCAGACCCGGTACGATATCGCCGATTGCGAAGATGTGTGGGATGTTGGTACGGCCTTGCTGATCAACTTTGATCAGACCGCGCTCGTCGAGTTCAAGTTCAATCAGGTCCAGACCCAGTTCGCCATCGGTGTTTGGACGACGTCCAACCGTTACGAGCAGGTAGTCAGCCGTGATTTCTTGCGCTTCTCCGCCAACGGAGAATTTCACGGTAACGTCTTTATCTGTTTGCGTTGCACTTTCAGCTTTGGCATTTGCATGAATCTCAATGCCATTTTTCTTCATGGTTTTCGACACGAGGTTCGTCATGTCTTTGTCGAAGCCTGGCAGCACGCTGTCCAGACCTTCGATAATCGTCACTTTCGTTCCGAACTTCGCGTACATTTGGCCCAGCTCGGCACCGATATAACCGCCGCCGATTACGACGAGGCTTTTCGGAATTTCAGGCAGGTTCAACGCTTCTGTCGAAGACAGAATGCGTCCGCCGAATGGGAAAGGCTTCAGTTCGATCGGACGGGAGCCCGTCGCGATGATGCAGTTCTTGAAACGGTAGCGCGGCGATTCGTGATCGTTGAATACCCGTGCTTCGTTTTGGTTGATGAACATGCACTCGCCGTTGAAGACTTCAACGTTATTGCCTTTCAGCAATCCGCTTACGCCGTTCGTCATTTTTTTGACGACGCCGTTTTTGAACTCTTGAGTTTTAGCGAAGTCGACTTTAACGTCAGTTGCCGTTACGCCGAAAGCATCGCCGTGCAGCGCATTTTCATAGCTATGCGCAGCCGAGATCAGAGCTTTGGAAGGGATACAACCACGGTTGAGGCAGACACCGCCGAGCTCGGCTTTGTCCACGATCAGAACCTTTTGTCCCAGTTGAGCGGCACGGATGGCAGCTACATAGCCGCCGGGTCCCGCACCGATTACCAATGTGTCAATATCCAGGGAAGCGTCTCCTACTACCATTGTTTATACCTCCATTACCATCAACTCGGGGTTAGCGAGTAGGGATTTAAGATAGTTCATGCAGTTTTGCGCAGTCGCGCCGTCGATCAGACGGTGGTCGAAGCTCAAGGACAGAGCCATCATTGGAGCAGCTACGATTTCGCCATTTCTTACGATGGCTTTTTCGCTGATACGGCCGGTTCCGAGAATCGCAACTTCCGGATAGTTAATGATTGGCGTGAAGAACATGCCGCCTGCGGAACCGATGTTCGTGATGGAGATCGTGCTTCCTCTCATCTCGTTCGGAGCAAGTTTGCCTTCGCGGCCGCGTTTTGCCAGATCGCTGATCGACTCGGCAATCTTGAACACGCTCTTGCGGTCAGCGTCTTTGATAACAGGTACGATCAGACCGTTTTCGGTGTCTGTCGCAATACCGATATCGTAGTGTTTCTTGTACACGATCTCGTTGGCAGCTTCGTCGATCGAAGCGTTCAGAGCCGGGAATTCGCGAACTGCGGCAACCAGGGCTTTTACGATGAATGGCAGATAAGTAACCTTAACGCCCTTCTTCTCGGCCAGTGGTTTCATGCGAGTACGGAAAGCAACCAGTTCGGTTACATCGACTTCGTCCATGATCGTAACATGCGGAGCTGTGTATGCCGATTTAACCATCGCGTTCGAAATGGCTTTACGGATACCTTTGAACGGCACGCGCTCTTCGTCGGCTGCTGCCGGAATAGCCGTAGGCGCAGCTGCTGCTTTTGCAGGAGCTTCTGCTTTCGCTGCTGCCGGAGCTTCGCTTGCCGCAGCGGCTGGAGCCGATGCCGCCGCTGGTGCTTGGCCGCCGTTTTTCTTGAAGTTCTCTACGTCTTCACGCGAGATTTTGCCGTTTTTGCCCGTACCTTGTACTTGTCCCAGTTCTACGCCTTCTTCGCGAGCGAATTTGCGTACGCTTGGCGTTGCCAGAACTTCGCGATTCGGAGCTCCCGAAGTCGAAGCGGCTGCAGGAGCCGATACCGGAGCTTTCGCCTCGGCCGCCGGAGCGGATTCTTCGATCGTTTCCGAACCTTCAGGCAGTTCGCCTTCCACTTCGATGATCGCAACGATGTCGCCTACGTGGTGAGTTTCGCCGTCGGCTACGCGAACTTCGAGAACCGTTCCGTTTACCGGACAAGGTACTTCGACGACCGCTTTATCGTTTTGAACTTCCATGATGATATCGTCGTCAGTGACTTTGTCTCCGGCTTTGATATGCATTTTAACGATTTCGCCTTCGTGCAGGCCTTCGCCAAGTTCCGGGAACTTGTAGGCGAATTTGTTGCTGCTGGAAGCCGAACCTTGCGATGCCGAAGGATCAGCCGTTGCAGGGGAAGCAGCAGCGCTCGTATCCGCTCCGCCTACGGCTGCATTCGCTTCTTGGGCAGCGTCAGCTTCAGGTGCGCTTTCCGAACCTTCCGGCAGTTCGCCTTCAGCTTCGATGATCGCAATGATGTCGCCCACGTGGTGAGTTTCACCGTCTGCCGCGCGAACTTCGAGAACCGTTCCGTTTACCGGACAAGGTACTTCAACGACCGCTTTATCGTTTTGAACTTCCATGATGATATCGTCGTCGGTGACTTTGTCTCCGGCTTTGATGTGCATCTTGACGATTTCGCCTTCATGCAGGCCTTCGCCGAGCTCTGGGAATTTATATTCAAATTTTGCCACGTTGCATTACCTCCTTCTGGATATCGCTAATTAAAATTCAAGAACTTTTTTCACATTTGTGATAATGCGCTCTGGTGTTGGCAGCCATGCATCCTCGATTTGCGCAAATGCGTAAACCGTATCCGGAGGAGTCACGCGCAGGACGGGAGCTTCCAGGTGAAGAATAGCTTTTTCGTTGATTTGCGCAATAACTTCAGCGGCTACGCCGGAAGTCTTTTGAGCTTCTTGAACAACGATCGCGCGGTTTGTTTTCTTGATCGAAGCTACGATCGTGTCGATGTCGAGCGGGTTCAGGGTGCGCAGGTCGATAACTTCGGCTTGGATACCCTCTTTTTCGAGTTGCTCAGCCGCTTTTACCGAAGTGTGCACGCACATGCCGTAAGTCAGGATCGTTACGTCCGAACCTTCGCGAACAACATTTGCTTTGCCCAGTTCTACCGTGTATTCGCCTTCCGGCACTTCGGCACGGAATGCATGGTACAGGTTCAAGTGCTCCATGAAGAAGACAGGGTCGTTATCGCGGATTGCAGAAATCAACAGGCCTTTTGCATCGTAAGGGTTCGAAGGAACGACCACTTTGATACCCGGGCTTTGAACCAACAGGCCTTCAAGCGCGTCCGTGTGCAACTCGGCCGCTTTAACGCCGCCGCCGAAAGGCGTACGGAAAACGATTGGCGAGTTGTAACGGCCGCCCGAACGGTAACGCATGCGTGCCGCTTGAACGATCATTTGGTCAAGAGCTTCGAAGATGAAGCCAACGAATTGAATCTCGGCGATTGGACGGAAACCTTGCACGCCCAGACCTACAGCCATACCGCCGATCGCGGATTCGGCCAGCGGAGTATCGAATACGCGCTCTTCGCCGAATTCTTTTTGCAGCCCTTCTGTTACGCGGAATACGCCACCAACGTTACCTACGTCTTCACCGAAGATCAGAACGTTCGGATCACGCTTGAGTTCCACACGCATTGCGTCGCGGATTGCTTCTTTCATATTCATTTGTGCCATTGCTACATTTCCTCCTTAACGTTACGTTCAATGGATACCGCTCTATATGCATGTAAAGCTTGTATGCGCAGGTAAAAGGTTCGGTTGAGTGCCGCCAGGGCACTCAGCCGGAACCGATTCTTTTATTGGAAGTCCGCTTTTTGCTCTTCCAGATGTTTAGGTGTATGTTCGAACATGGAATCGATCAGGCCGGAAACAGTCATTTTCTCTGTTTTCTCTGCCTTTTTGATTTGCTCGGCTACGGTTTCTTTGGCTTCTGCTCTTACGCGTTCGGTGTCTTCCGCAGTCCAAAGTCCTTTTTTCTCCAGGTATTTCGCAAGGCGAGTGATTGGATCTTTCTCGCTCCATTGTCCTTCTTCTTCCTTCGTACGGTACTTGGAAGTATCGTCGGAAAGGGAGTGCGGCTTAACGCGGTAAGTTACGGCTTCGATCAGTGTCGCGCCTTCGCCGTTACGTCCGCGTTCAGCAGCGTCTTGTACCGCTTTGATGACGGCAAATACGTCCATGCCGTCGATTTTAACGCCTTTGATGCCTGCTGCAACCGCTTTGTGAGCGATCGACAGCGCAGCCGTTTGCTTCGCGAACGGAGTCGTGATCGCATAACCGTTGTTTTGCACGAAGAAGATTACAGGAAGTTTGTATACGCCTGCGTAGTTCAGGCCTTCGTAGAAGTCGCCTTCCGACGAACCGCCGTCACCCGTATAAGTGATCGCGACTTGTTTTTGCTTTTTCAGTTTGAAGCCCATGGCAATCCCCATCGCGTGCAGAATTTGCGCACCGATGATGATTTGCGGCATCAGAACGTTAACGCCTTCCGGAATTTGTCCGCCGTGCTGGTGACCGCGGGAATACAGGAAAGCTTGGTACAACGGAAGACCGTGCCATACGAGTTGCGGAATGTCGCGATAACCCGGGCAAACGAAGTCTTCTTTTTGCAGAGCGAACTCGCTGCCTACCATTGTTGCTTCTTGACCGGAAACCGGTGCATAGAATCCGAGACGTCCTTGACGGCCCAAGTTGATTGCTCTTTCATCCCAAGTACGGGTAAAGACCATGCGACGCATAACTTCTTTCAGTTGGTCGTCAGTCAATTCTGGCATCAATGCTTCGTTAACAATTTCGCCATCCGGCGAAAGAACGGAAAGAGCTTCAACGTCTTCCGTATACACTTCATAAGGAACCTTGCTCATTATTTTTCACCCCAATAAAAAATTTGAATATCATGTCCCTCTGTTATATCATTATTATACACCTGTTGCATAGCCGAGTCAAAGAAATTAAGCATATTTGTTCATTAATTTCTTGTATTGTATATATAACAGGAAGCGTATATTAGTATAACAAAAAGGAATTTCCGAACGTTCTACGTCTTTTCGTCCGCACATTTCCAATCTTACCGCATTCTCGCCTGCCCTGTAAAGCGCATGCAAAACCAGCGGTCAAACTTGTAAAAGGAGAGAGTTTCCATGACAGATTCCCGCTACCTTAAACGCACCATTGTGAAGGAAGTCATTGCGAGCAGCTTTTTAAATGAAGAAAGAACACTTCGAATTTACCTCCCCCCCGGTTATAACGAGGTGCTCAGCTATCCTGTTGTCTACTGCCAGGACGGTGAAGAATTTTTCAATTTCGGTCGAATCGCCACCTATGCCAACCAGCTTATTCTCGATGAGGGAGTCGAACCTTTCATTATAGTAGGCATTGAAGTGGACGTTAAAAAGAGAACTGCTGAATATGCTCCGTTCGGAGATCGCCACGAAGCCTATGTGCGCTGTATTATGGAAGAGATTATTCCGTTCGTCGAGCAAAAGTACCGCGCGCGCGAAGACGATCGCATTTTAGCCGGAGATTCATTGGGCGGTTCGATGTCTCTCCATCTGTCCCTGTTATACCCGGGCGAATTCCCTCGAATTATCAGCCTCTCGGGTGCCTACTACGGAGAGTCCCAGGAAATCATTGCGCGAGAGTCTGACTTGAGCTGGCTCGACGCGTACATGATCGTAGGGCTGCAGGAGGATGAATACGAGACGGATCACGGAACATTCGACTTCGTTGACCTCAACCGCCGAACCCGCGATCTGCTGCAAGACCGCGGCGCAACCGTACGCTACGCGGAAAAGGAAGGCAAACATCTCTGGGGATTTTGGCAGAAAGAACTTCCGGACGCACTCATGTATTTTTTAACCCATTGAAGGAATCGCAACGCTTAATTTTTTGTCAATCTTGCAAACTTGGTCGCTAAACGCGCAGCATCAACGCAACTCTGCCGCTTCACTCGATGTCTTTGCGTACATGCGCCGGTTCGGTATACTGAAGAGTAGCAATACCGTGGTTGCGCTTAGACTTTATTGAGCCTGCACAAACGGAGCGCCTCATCCTTTATTTATGAAAAGAGGGTTTGTATTGACTGCCAAACGAGTTATCATCGTCTCAGGTGGATCATGGACCGACGATTACCTGGAATATATCAGCGCTGGCGATCTGCTTATCGGAGCGGATCGCGGCGCCTTGCTATTGATCGAACACGGGTTGACGCCAGATATTGCCGTAGGCGACTTTGATTCGGTATCCCCGGCAGATGCCGAACGAATTCGTTCAGTCAGTATCAAAACCGATTCCTGCGATCCGGTCGACAAAAATTATACGGACACCGAGCTTGCCTTTGAATTGGCTTTGAACCAGCGTCCTTCAGAAATCATCATGTTGGGCGTAACAGGCGGACGGATGGATCATACTCTAGCTAATGTCCAATTGTTGATTCGCGCACTGCACCATCAAGTCGTCTGCACGATTCGCGATGCCAACAATTACATTCAACTGACAAGCAGCCAACTCACCGTAGAAAATCATGGGTTCACATACATATCCCTGATTCCGGCTACGATGGAGGTCAGCGGCGTAACGCTTCAAGGCTTCGAGTATCCGTTAACCAATGCCACGCTTAGACAAGGACAATCGCTGGCGGTCAGTAATAAGCTTGCCGGCCCGACAGGCACAGTATCGATCGACAGCGGATTGTTATTCGTCATTCAAAGTCGGGATTAAAAGCACGATACGAATCAATCGTAAGAGCAAATCAAAAAGCACCAGGCCTTTCCCGAACATGGGTGCAGGACTGGTGCTTTTTTCACTTCCGGAAGGCTTCGGATGTTTCGTTTGTTTGGAAAAAGAATACGTAGACCTTGGCTACTCATTCGTTATATAGTCTAGTTGCAGGCATATTTTGACGCATCTTAAAGCAAGGCAGCCCTATTCCCAATCACTTATTTTGTTCAGAGAAAGGCGGATTTTATGGACATCGGAAGCAAACTGCGCTATTTGCGCAAAGCGCGTCATTTATCTTCGGTGGAGCTTGCTCAACGGGCCAACGTCTCCCAATCCTCAATCAGCGACATTGAATGCAATCGGCGCTCGCCGAGGCTCAATACACTGAGCAGCCTCAGCCGCGCACTGGGTCTCCCCCTTTCCGAGCTGCTGCCCGTCGACGACCTGCTGGAACATCCGTTGAAAGAAGAAGAACGCGAAATCCTCGATTTGTTCGGCCGAATGAACGAATCCCAGCAAAAGAATCTATTGGAGCTTCTGAGAAGCTTTTCCTCACAAAAAAACTAACATCACTTACCAATCAGTCATGATCACTACTTACTTCCGGACCGGGAAATAGCCGGATCTGGCCGCGTCTTTCTCGTTCTCGAATCGCTCTTCGACTTTCGCGGGCAGCTGCGCAGGATCGCGCGAGTAGTATCTGATTCCGGTAGACGGATCAACAGATCCATAGATTACTTTTTTCTTCTTCAGCATGCCGCCGCCGAAGGAATAGTTATTGTACTGCTGGTCGCCCACAGGGATCCCTTGAATGAACGCGACGATTCCGATATCATCGATCCCGTTATCCCACTCTTCCTGCGAAATTTGCGGCAATGTGAACAGATAATCGATTCCGTAGCGCGTCGCATATTGATTATGTCTATTGATCGTATACGCAAGGTCGTTTTGAATCGCATGGATGATAGTTTGCCTGCGGGCGGTCTCGAACGTCGCGCCGTCTCTCAGCAAAGGAATTTGCGTAGAATCAACAACTTCCGTGCGCTGCCCTTGAATCCAACGCGAGGAACTACGATCATACGTTTTCACAAATCCATCCAGGGAAAATTGTACGATATTCCCTTGCTTATCCGCATACGAGTATGGTTTCTTCGGCGACCATACCAGTCTCATCTGTGCCTGACCGCTGTCATCCACGAATTGTTCGGTTGCATAGATGTAGTAGCCGTCATAATCGATCACTGCGACTGCCGGGATATAACCCGCAAGCGCTCCGATCGCGACCGCGTCGCCGTCCACATTAAAGTTCAAAGCCAGCGTTCGATAGAAAGCTTCTACGGCACGCTCTTTGTTGGCCCGAAAAAACTTTTTCGATCCGTACCCGGGTTCGTACCGCTGATCGACCGTTTCGTTCAACATGTACGCCGCATCCTGAATCGCCGTCTTGGTGACCGCATTATAACGATCGGTCAGCTGCATGACTTTATCCAGATCATCCAGGCGCATTGACGCAATTTGAAAAAAAGGCGAAAAGATCAGAACGAAAATAATCGCGAAACTAGTAATCTTCATGCAAGACCATTCCTTCGTAGTTCATCAGAACCGTCGAATTTTCCGTGGTATTGTCGCTCATTAAAAAATCCCAAAGCTGCGTAGCCGCCGTTCTATTTTTATTCGTCATCTGAATGCCGATGTAATCGCCGACCTGCATCGTGTAGCGCCTACCGGGATCATTCGAAGGCAACGTGCTGTCGGGAAACAATACGGCAAGAATTTGTTGATTGTAAAATCCGGAATAGTAAGCGGTAAAGCTATGCTGAAAAGTAACCGAATTTGCCGGATCGCCGTAATCAGGGCTGACTTGCTTATGCAGATGCTCCAGCTCCACTTCATACTGGTTACCTGTTGCCGCCAGTTGAGCATTAAACTCTTCGTACATTTTCGGCGTGATATACCCCTTCGTTCTTGCGCTATCGATAAAATGCATCGCTGCGCCCTGGACCACGATGTTTGCAATTTTATCTTGGCTTCTGGCTTGCTCATATAACGGGTACATGAACAAAAGCAAAACAGCCAAAAGAGCCGCGAATATGCCGGTTACATATTTCATGTTTTATCCCCTAAATACGATTTTGATTAAATATCCCGCGCTGTCCCTCTCGTAAATTGCCCGGTATCTTTTGCTTAAATCAATCCTGCTCGGGTCAAAGTCTTCGTAATTTCCCGTCCGTAAATAAAGCATTCCGTTCACCTCAATATCCAGATCGCTTTCTTGGATATTTCGAATGATGTTCACGATAGCAGCACCGCTATACGTTTCTTCTCCGGGAGCAGAGAGCTTGGCTTTAACCTTTCTGTCCTGATCCGTCTTCAACGCGTAGGCAAGCCGGGTTCCGTGTTCGATCGATTGAATGACGTTCACCGTATATGTACATGCCCCGATGAACAAGAAAAACACAGCTGCCAGTACCATAAAACTCCTCGCATTGCTCATCTATTCCCTCCAACCGGGCAGCAGCCTTCCGAACGGTCCGGAAGGCTGTGGGTACCTTTTCAACGACACAGGTAAGATTACGCCCGCCTGGAATTTGGATCTTAACCCGGTACGAAGTGCTAGGCGAACACAATCCTCTGATTAAAAGTTGACAAGGTACCCGTTCCCTTTGTTTTATTTAGCTTGAACGAACACGATACCGCGAACCATGTTGTTATCATCGCGAACGACCGAAGACTTGAATTTACCCGACGGATTGATGAAATTGTTGTCGGCTTCATCCAATGCGGGAGACAAAACGGTATTGTTTTTTTCGCCTGTAATGATGCCTGTCGTCTGATTGAACTGGCTGCCGTAATAAGTCGAACCGCCTTTACCCGTCTGAACGTATACGCCGAATTGCTTTTCATTGTTATACTGACGGACCGCGTTCATAACTTGGCTGCCGGACAACGTCGTGTTCTCATAGATATTGAAGCGCGTCTGCGACAACTGCGTCTGAATGGTAGAAAATTGAGTTTGGCCTTCTTTTGCAGCGTCTTGCGAAGAAATGAAAATGACGACCACCGTTGTGATCAGCGCGAGCGTCAGAAAAATTCCTGCTGCCAATTTCAAACCCGAAGTTGCATTGCTTCCCATAATAAATAGTCCCCTTTAAAATGAATTTTGGTTGATTGTTTTAAATTTGGCCCAGTTGCGTAATCAGATCCTTCATTTGCATAAACGATACGTACAGGAACGGAACGATGATGTAAGCGCCAAGCATGAACATGACAGGCGCAAATCCGATATCCCTGCCCCAGTTTGCTTTGCTTTCAATCAGACGATCCATCGTTTCTTTTTTCTGTTCCCGGTAATACTCTTGCTCCATTTCCAAATCGTCGAACGCTTCCTGAATCGAAATACGCTCCAGCGCGTTTTCCAAACGTTCGATCATCCGGACAAACGATGGAAAAGGGGCTTCAGTCTTCAACTGCCGCAATGCCGCCGCAGGCCCGCTATCGTAATCGAGCAAACAGCGCTGAAGCGCAGGTTTGAAAATGATTCCGAAACGTTCCATCCATTCCAAAATAATCTGCACGCTCATCCGGTCAAATTGACTCAGAATCGAGATTAACATCCGGAATTGATCGACTTCATTCTGCATTTCCATTCCGCGAATCCGACGTTGAAATTGCATGATTCCCAGCGGAACAAAGTAAACGCCCATCCCCGCCGCAACGGCGATCAACACTTCCCACCATTTCAAATACTCGCTGTTTGCCTGACTCAACTTTTCCACAATGCGCGCTGACATGTCATTTTGTTGAACCTCGCTTAGTGTTGACGTAGCCGATTCTCTCACCAGAACTCGTACCTTATCCTCCCAATCGGACTTTCCGGCATCAATGTCCTGCATGATCCGGTTATCGAGAGAAGTACGCTCCTCCGCTTCCCGGCGCTCTGCATCATCAACCCGCCCCAGCATTAATCCACCTTTGAGATAGGTCGGTGCATTCCAGATTCGTTCAACCTGACCGATATGCGCCGATACAAACATACCCGAGACAAAAAGGACGGCACACAGCGACAGCAGCAGACGTCTTACCGTCAACCATTCAATCATGAGCGGCGAATTGGATTCTTTAATCAACCGCGATAGACTGTAATGCGCCTTCGTATGTTTCTGAGGCACGAATCGGTCAACGACGAAACGAATCGGCCGATACTCATATAGTTTCTTTTCCCAACGAATACCGCCCGATTTCGGCGTATAACGCGACTCTTCCGTTTCTGCGAGCTTGCGAATCAGCACATATGCCGCAACAGCTACCGCGTACAACAGCAGCTTCGCCGCCAGGCCGATCCGCCCTTCGTAAAATTCGCCCATGACAGGAAAATATGTTTCAGCCCAACGCTGAAGCGGGAAAGACAGCAGAATCGGCGCTAATGCAATGACCGTTAAGCTATTTAGCTGATAACTCAAACGGTTTCTTCGCAGCAGGTCGAAGTTGATATCCTGAACGAACTTGCTGATTGCATTCAGGTATAACGAACCTTTCGCCGTCGTTTTGTCGCCGTATTCCATAATCATGCGCGCGATCCCCGTAAATACTTTCAAGTAACGGTTGGGAGCGACTTCATAGTAGGCTGCCAAGCTGCGATCCGGATCTTTGGCTGTTAGTACGCCATGCATCCGTTCACCGTGCAGCTTCATGTCATGACTGGATAACTGCGCGGCTTCATAGATTGCTTCATCCGCCATGCGGGTTGCTTGAAATTGATGCCGATTATCCTCCAAAAAGTCGCGAAAATCCTTCAGCAAGCGATTCTCTACGCGATGAACGAATAGATCGATAAGCATCCCGTTCAAAACGAGACAGCCGATCATACCCAGTAGCACAACGGACACGCTTCGGCCGAATAGAGCAAGAGCCAAAATCAATCCGACGACAATCAGTAAAACGGAGTAGGTGATCTTCATCGTTTCCTTGCGAATAGTCAGTTCATCATATGGACTGATCACCGCAAGCCGTTGACGGATTCGACGCACTTGACCGCGAAAGATCGGGATTTGCGCGGAACGAACATAGGAACGTTGATAGAAGCGATTGAGCTTCGGGTTTTCCTTCTTCATCCCCGGCTGACGATTCATCCAACTGGCGATCGTCTCTTCTTGAACCCCGCTTTTCTTACGCAGCTGTCGCAGAATGATCCAGAGCACAATCGGAACGACGTACAATGCGGAGGCCAGGATAATAAGCAATTTCACACTCATGCCGATTCAATCCCCCAGTACCGGTCCAGAAAGGCGCGAAAATCAGCGGCATCTTCCCTCGACATGTTTCCTGCCATCAACTCTACTTTTCGAGCAGTAGGACGATGTACCGGAACATACCTACCGTCTCGGAATTCGATAATATTCCTCGCTTCGAACGTACGTCCCGTCAAGCGTCGGTAGTAATCGAGATTGGCGCGGGCTAACACTTTAATCGCCGATGCCTCATCCAACTCTCCATCCAATTTTCCTGCAAGTTCGGCAAACCCTTGTTCGTCGGGATCCAGCACGACGCATTCCGTCAACCGTTCGATATACCGGGTACCGTCGCGCTCTTTTTCCAGATGCACATCGAACGCGATGACACTGGCTACCTGTTCCTCGGCGATCCGTTCGTTCTGAAACGTTCCCGTCTTAAGCAATGAGTTTCGCAGCGACCAGATCAAGTCTTTCATCGTTTTGGCGTGATGGCTGAAAACCGTGAATTTACTGGCAACTTGCGACATTTGAACAGCCCAGGCCGCAACCGGATCGGTCGCAACTTCCCCGAGAATGTTAACCGTGCCGTCGGTCTTTTTTTGAAGATCCAAGCCTTCCTGACCGCTGATTTTGTCCGTCTCGCGAAAAGCCAGTGTATTTCGTTCCGGATACAACCTGCGTAAATGCAGCTCGAACGCCAATTCTTGAATCCGCAGATTGAACGTTCCGTAGATCGACTTGACCATCGCCATAAGCAGCGTCGTTTTACCCGAACCTTGCTCGCCCGTCACGGCCGTGACCTGAGCGCCTTTCATCAAATAATCCAGCATTTTCATCGGCAGTTCGGCGCCTTTGACTTGTTCGGAAGCGAGCAAACGCTCCAAACTCAGATTCGGCAAATCGAATTTACGCACAAAGAACGCCCAGCTTTCCGAAAAAGGAGGTCGTACCACGACAACCCGCGAACCGTCCTGCATTTCATTGACCATGTAAGCCTTGGCTTCGGACAGCTGTCCGGGACTGCCGAATTTGTAGATGTTCTGACAGACCCGCTTCAACTCCAGATCGCTGCCGAACCCAAGGAATGCCAAACGAATCGATTTTCCTCGGTAAAAAATCCAGATGCTGTCGCAGCCGCGAGGTCCTTTTTCCCGCATGGATCGCATCAATTCAACTTCATGCTCCAGCTCTTGCATATCGGCAGGCAGACCGGAGACCCCGCCCGAGACGCCGTCAATGGTCTGATCCCGCAGTTCATCGATCGGTCCAAATCCCTTATACTGCTGATACACACGTTGAACGACGATTTGCAGCTTGTCATCGAAAGACAATCGAGGCGCTTCCAGAGCGTAGATATCGCGAATCTCTTCAGGAGTGATGATGTACGATTCCGTCTCGCCGTTTTCGATAATGGACTTCAGTTCTGCCAAACGATGCTTTTCGATCAGCCGGCTTAAGCCCTGCATGCCGTGCTCCAATTTGTAGGCGTGCAGCAAAATATCAAATTTGTCCTGATCGGTAAGCAGCCGCTCGTCGCCGAAAGGCAGCACGCGATCAATCGTCGATTCGTTAATCACTTCTCCGCGCAGAAGCAAATCGGCAATGAATGATTTAACGTAAGTCTTATCCGCCAAACTGCCGGAATTGCACATCTTAAGCGAACTTTTCAGTTCAGCCACGACATTTCTTCTGCGCTCGAACTCTTCAGCCGATAAACCAAGGTCCAACAGATTGGCATTGGTGAATTCATTAATGGCCGCCGTCGCATAGGACTGAAGCGCCTCGATCGTAAGAAGCTCGGCCTCAAGTTCGCGTGCTCCTTGCGCCATGGGACTTTTACGAAGCAGCAGGAGCAGCCACAACAAAATCCCGGCAAGAATCACGCAAATCAGCAGCAAATTAATCCAGTCCATGCCTTATGAGGCTCCTTTCGCGGCATCTACGTGTTTCAGTCTGGTGTTGATGCCGATCTCTTCCAGTACCTTTTCCGCAGTCCGACGAACTTCCATCATGAACGGATAGTTGTCATGCCGCCGATCCAATGAGCGACTGCGCGCCATGAAGCCTTTGATATCCCCATCATTGATCGCATCTCTAAAATCAGAACTGTAAGGCACGGTCAATGCAGGCTCGCGTCTTCCGTACTTGCGCAAAATGTTGGCTGCTTTGTATTTGGAACGAGGATCGTAACCCGAGAACAAGAGCAGTTGTTTTTTGCCATGAAGCTCTTTCGGCCATCCGTTTCGATTGAAATAACGTTCCAGCATATCCGCATTCTGCGTTAAACAAACGACAACGAGATCCGCTTCCGCAAGCGCCTGCGCCGCAGCCGGACTGTCGGTTCCCGATCGGATATCCAGCAAAATGCAGTCGTAATAGTTTCGTGCGTTGGCATAGATATTTCCGATAAGTCCGCCGGCATTCTCGAATTGCAGACGATTCATTCGCTCCGAGCCGCTGAGCAAATCCAGACGATCCCGTTCGATCAAAAGCGCGTTGTTTTTAACCGTTTCCCGCTCCAACTTGCCGCTGCGAGCCAAACGAACCAACGCATCCAGTCCGGTTCCGGCATCGGTAGCCAGGTCTCGACTATATGTATTGATCGAGCGGGAAAAGCCTCGTTCCAGCGTGCTTTCTTCTCCCTGCGGTTGGGAAACCAACGTGCGAATCCGATACTCGCTGCCGATAATCGAAGCAATTGCGGCAACAGAAGAAGTGACGCCTGTGCCATGCCCCATACTCCAAAAGGCGATTTGTCCCATTTTATTTGCTCCTTTCAGCTTTTTTCCACAATTTGCGCGTTTCGCGTTCGTCATTTTCAAGCAATACCGTGGCAATCCCTTGCACGGCTTTTTTCATTTCCGGGGACAGTCCTTTCAGCTTTAAACTGTTGGCATACTGATTGCCAATTTTGATCGCAAGATCACGTTCATCCGGGTAATAGACCAAGGTTTCTTTCCAATCGATCGGAAAAGCTTCAAATTGTTCATTGATATAAGCTTCTCCCGGTTCACGCGCACCTTCCATCCATACTTTATGAAAGGCAGATAGTTCAGCAAGCGGCCGTTCTGTAAAAAAGCTCTCCAAGAGCCGAACGCTTCGACGAACCGAGGTCTGCTCGCATCCCATTACAAGGAATCGCTGCTCCGCTTCCGGCAGCTCGCTGATCCGAAACGGATCGTCCGTGTCATACAGAACAAAATCATAGTCCGCATGGGCAAAAGCTTGCTCACCTCTCGCCGGAATCCAAACTTCAAATCCGTCATACTCCTGCGGCTGGCCCGGAACATCCAACGCCGGATACGAAAATTCGTAACTTCCAAGCGCTGTAGCATCGACAATCAACACGCGCAGCCCGCTTTCGGCTAATATTTTGGCTGTATAAAACAGCAGGTCCGTTTTATCCCGATCACCGATAAAAATAGCTCGTTTCACTCGTCATCCTCCTCAATCGCTTACGCCGGCATCGGAGTTATCCGTGAAAACGGGCTCGCTTTCTGCCGCCTCGGCTTCTTGCGTCGTTCCGGTATCCACGCTTTGCTCTTGAATCAGCGAGTTGTTTTGCGTACCGGGATTGATCGTGCTCATGTTCGCCTTACTATTCAGATACTTCTGAATGTCTTCCGGCGTCAGCAGATCGAGTCCGCTCTCCAGCTTTTCGCGCATCCGGCGTTCCAGCTCGGTCTTCGCACGTTCGACGATATTCGGATCGCTTTCAATCAGATCCAGAACACTTGCGTTTGCCGGATAAGTAATAGTTGCGGCTTGTTGAAGACCCGGTTCAACATAGGTTACCGCGTAGATCGAAGCATCGTTCAGATAAGCGTCCACAATCGCCGACGACATCGTCAAAATCTCGCGTTCGTTCATCTGCACCCAGATTGTTCCCGAAGCCAGATCTTCCGTGCGTTTTTTGGACAATACGATGAAGTCTTCGCCTGTCGGGAACTTTACGCGAACGTCGACGAACTCTCCGGCTTGCAGGCGACTCGGCAGCTCGATCAAGCGAAACTCTTGATTCCGCAGATCTTTAGGCGTCACTTCGCCTTCGTACAGCATCGACTCGCTGACAGGCATGTTTTTGGAAAGCGAAACTTTCGCATAACGCCCTACTGCATCTTCCCGCGCGGACATATCTTCCGGAACGGTCGTTTTAACCACTTCAATCTGGACTAGATCATCCTCCCCGATTTCTTCGCCGGCCTGGATATTACGCGTCAGCGCAAAGACCGGTACGCGCTGCGCGTCCATCTCCGCAATCTGCTGTTCATAACCGCTCCGATCAGCCTCGTAGTTTTTTTCGATATGGCGCACATAAGGAATGCCCGCCGCTGCGCAGATCAATAACGCTGCCGCGGCTCCCGCCCCCGCAGTCAGCAAACGCTGACGCTGGCGAAACCTGATTCTTGACATGATTGTTCTCCCTTCATTTCTGGTTATGCCGATCTTGCTTTTGCAGCTTCAGCTTCGTTTTCCGCTCTATCGGAAGCCCAGTTTCAAGATCGACCGTCTCCCTTTTCTTGCATAAAACGAACCCAGAATCGGCTCAAAAACGTCGCGTTGGTTGCCATCGAACGGATTCGATAGCGAAGGCAGCGAATAGATTCTTTTGTGACCGAGCCTTCGGCGCATTTCCCGCACGGCATCCTCAGCGGCAAAGGGAAGCACGTACGTCCACTTGGGCCTGACGCGCAATGTTTCCCGATGGGCAAAAGCGACTAAATCTCCGCTTCGCCACTCGCTTGCGGAGCCGACAATCACCGGAACGTCCGCCCGCAAAAATTCTTCAAAGTCACGAGCATCACTGCACGTCCCAAGATCCAGGACCACGTATCGGTATCCTCTGCTGAAAATGTCGGTCAAACGGTTGCGTTCTGACGAGGGCCAGTAATCGACTCCCCGAATACTGAACATCCGTCGTCCTCTGAGCGGCTCGCCCTCCCATTCCATCGCAATTCGTTCAAAAGCTCCAGACATTCGGCTCAACTCGACGAGCGCGGTTCGCCCTCCCTCGCGAGCCAGAGTATGTGCCGCGGCAACCGCTATGTGCGTAGCTCCGCAACCTTGGAAGTTGCCCAGCACCGCAATCGTGGATGTGCCTCCAACACCCGGGGTCAACGAAGTTTCGCCTTCGACGGGTTCAGGCTGAATGATTCGCTTGATATCACCGATATGCGGATAACGCTCTTCTCGTCGATAACTGAGCATCCGGCGAATCGCAGGCACCAGCGCCGAAGGAAGATCAGGCCGAAGCGCTCGCTGTGCCTCCGGTGTCCATTCGCTAAACCGACCACCCGTGGAGAGATACAACAGCATCGCCCCCAACGCGTACTGATCGCTGGACGGATCGCTTTGCCCTTCATACTGCTCGGGTGCGGCAAATCCGATAGTCCCCAGCTTTACCGTATCGGCGCTCTTGTCCGGATTGGCACTACGCGCAATTCCAAAGTCGATCAAACGAATAGTTCCGTCTTCACCGATCATCACATTGCCTGGTTTCAAATCCCGGAAAACGACAGGCGGACTTTGCGTATGCAGATACTCCAACGTTTCGCAAATGCGCAATGTCAGCTCCAAGATAAACGGAATGTCCAGGATGCCTCCGGCTTTACTCGCATAATCGCTCAGATTCGAACCTTCGATGTACTCCATGACCAGAAATACTCGACCTTCCGTATCCGGCGCAAAAAAGTCCGCGACCTGAGGCAAACTGCGATGACGCAGCCTGGTCAGCATTCTCGCTTCGTTTTCGATCCTTTCATAATCCGCCGTATCGGCCATCGTCTCCTTGACGGCCCACCACTTGCCCGGAAGCTTGGCATCGGAAGCCAGATAGACCCGACCCATTCCGCCGCTCCCGAGTACGCGTTCCACCCGGTATCGATCTCCTATTACGGCTCCTCGCTCCAATTTCGGCGGGTACGGCATGAATTCACCCCTTTTCGGACAAAAAAAGAAAGCACCCCTCGCAAACCAGGTCCTAAGACCGAATTCGTGAGGGATGCTTTCCCTTTCCGTGCATATGATTTTGAAGTCATTATAAACCTATTGCTTGCTAAGTGTAAAGGCCTATTTCTTAATATTTGATCATGTAAAGCGTAATTTCTTCGCGATTATGGAACAATTGCTTAGCCCGCTGGACCTGTAAACGCGAGTTTTCGAACGAAGCAATGACCTCTTTGATCAGCGCCATCGGCTTTTTGTGCATGAGCTTGATCGTGACGATAGCCGTACCGCCAGGACTTAATCCATGCAGCAAGCCCGTCACCAGTTGAACCATCAATTTGGGGCTCCAACTCATGTCGCACACCAGCAAATCGAATTCGTTTTCTTTGAATTTGACTTCGCTTGCGTTTTTACGGATATAGGTCAGGTTCGGCGACTTGAGAAGCGATGGATGCAGTTTCGCCGGGTCGATCGCGGTTACCTTCAACCCGCGTTCAAGCAGCAGCGACGTCCAACCGCCCGGAGCCGCACCAATGTCTACCGCGCTGCGATAGGCAGAGAGATCCAGTCCGAATTCCCGTTCGGCTTCAAGCAGTTTGAATTTGGCGCGGGACAGCTGGCCTTCCTCGCGGCGGAAACGAACCGCTCCTCCGCTCCAATCCGACAAATTGTCCTCCGGACGCGAAATTCCCGCGTAAATTGCCGAATCCGTCAAATACACCGAGGCAATCCAATCGGCGCTTGCCGTCACGAATTCCACTTCGGATGCCCGAAGCAATTCTTCCAGCCATTCCTTCAACTGCGACGAACTTTCCTCGCCCGCATCAGCGCTTTTTCTCACCTGAAGCGCGACTTTGACGCCTGCTCCCATTACGGGGCTCCGCAGAATAAATGACGCGGCTTCAGCCAACAATTCTCCGGCATTTTCACCTTCGCGTTCGAATTGAACAGGTTGAATATGACGCAGGAAAATAGGACGACTATCCGAAATTTGTTGTACAGCGTTCTGCTCGGATACGTTCAATTTAACCAAAAGAACTTCACGGTCGCTCAATACGCTGCTTTTTACCGAGCCGAAAAGTCGACGAAGCTCTTCCTGTGCATAAGCCGCAAAGTCACGGTTCGCCGTGCAAATGAATAAACTTTCTCCTTGCTCCGGCTCCTGAACTTCTTCTATGTTTTGATTTTCTTGTTCCAACTCGTGCTCACTCAAAATACATTAACCTCCACAGAATCCGCGTATTATATAGGTTTCAACGATACGCAGATTCTCTCTTGTTCGTTATCGTCTTTTTGTTTCGGACCATATGCCTTGCTTCTGCTCTTGTCCGATAAATTCCAGCAAATACGGAACAGAATGCATCGCATAAACCGTACGCGGTTCGCCAGGGTTCGCTGGATCGAAGATACTGAGCGAAGGCGTGCTGCTAATCTGATACTTGCGAATAAACTCAGGAGCGAAATTCAGATCAAGCGCATAAATATCGATTTCCCGGTCCATTTGCTCAATCACGTCCAACATTCTTCGCGCTGCTTTGCAAGTTCCGCAAAAAGGCGTGTGCCCGAATACGATAATCCGGCGTTCCCTCGCTTCGATCCAGTCGGCCAGTTCACGTTCGGTCGATTCTCTCATCGGGACTCTTCGGCGGCGACTTTTCTGCGGACTTCTTCCGGCATGGACCCCTTGTGCAAAATCACATCGTCAGGCTTCCCCGCATACAGGGTCTGATACATGCTCCGCCGACCGTATTCGCTCGAAGTGTGCAGATAGATTTCGCGCGGGAATGTTCCGTTGGCTACAATTCGCGCCGCAACCTCGCTGCCGCTCAATTCTCCGGGACCCATCTCATGATCCAACGACAAAATATCCACTTCGCACGCTTTCAACATTTCCAGGCATTCCTCACCCGTACGCGCCAATGCGAAGCCTTCCGGACAAGGACGCCAGTCATCCATATAGAGATGAATTTTCGGTTTGTTTTCGGTATTCGTCACGTTCTCACTCCTTCCCGAACGAATTCTCCCGATTACGAAAATACGGGAGTTTGCTCGTATTGGCATTGCGGGCAATAGTACGCTTTTTTACCCGACACATCCATCTTTTCGACTTTAGCTCCGCCCTCGGTGCATGGCTGCCCCTCACGTTCGTAAACGCGGCACTGTGCCAAGTATCCGCCCGTTATCGTATCCTTGGCGCTAAGTGGCGTTTGAATGCAGCCTCCCGCATCGATTGCGGCACTCAGTACGCTTTCCAAAGCTTCGTACAAACGAGCTGCACTCTCCCCGTTAAGTTCCTGTACTTTAACCGAAGGCAGCAGTCCCGCGGCAAAGGCGATCTCATCCGCGTAACGAGGACCGATTCCGGCTGCCAACTTCTGACCGGTCAATAGGCTGCGGAGCGCTCCGCGACGCTTTTTAAGCTGAGCGACAAACGATTCCGCGGTAAGTTGACGGGAAAATGGATCGGGACCCAGCGTTTTAACCACATCGTCCAACCCGCGTACAGTCATCAAACGCAGAACGCTTGCTTTGCCGGATACATAAAGCGTCCGTTCTCCAAATCCGATCTCGGCTTGAACGGTGAACGGCGGCTTTTCGTCGCCTTCTCCGCAGTACAACGCTCCATCCTTCGCCAAAGCAATCAACAGGCGGTGACCGTTATCCAGATGGAAAATCAGAAAGGTTCCGCGACGCTCAAGGAACAGCAAGCTTCTTCCCTCTAAAGCTCCCGAAAATTCTTCGGGCGTAACATCCGTGCTGCGCTCATTAGCCAAGAATACTCGATCAATCGGACGATCGAGGATCCACTGGCCTAGTTGTCTGCGATAGTGTTCGATTTCGGGAAGTTCAGTCATCAATCATCGTTCCTTTCTCTTTTAGCTTAACGTTAACACCCATTCTCTCACTTCATGCAAATTATTCTTGACGAGATCAGGCTCGGCTTCAGCAAGGCCTTTGTGACGCTCCAGATTATGCGGAGTCGTAACGCCTTCGTCCGTAAGCAACAATAACGAACGGCAACCGGATTGAACCCCGGCCTTGATATCGGTCATCATGTTATCGCCGATAATCGTGACGCGCGAAGCTTGAGCACCAAGCAAATCAAAAGCAAAGTTCATCAAAATCGACGAAGGCTTTCCGATTACAACAGGTTGGATTCCGGTCATGGATTGCAGAGCCGCCCCTAATGTACCCGCTCCCGGCATCAGTCCGCCTTCGGAAGGAAGCAGCAGGTCGGGATTCGTTAATACGAACTCCGCGCCAGCCAAAATCAAACGTCCGGCCTGTGCCAATTTTTCGTAGGAAAACTCGCGGTCAATCCCTTGCAGTACATAGTCGGGATTCCCGTTTTCGCCAGTGAATTCGTTCAGTCCTGCCGCAGATACCGCTCCGCGCAATCCTGCCTCCCCGAATACAGCCACAGAAGCTCCCGGCTTGCGCCCCGCCATATAGGCAGCAGCTGCCATGGAAGAGGTACACACCTGTTCAGGACATGCGGGAATCCCCATTTTGTTCAACCTCAACGCGACCGTTTCCGGTGCGGCAGAAGAGTTGTTGGTCAAAAAAAGAAACGGAATGCGACGATCATTCAATGTCGCAATGAGTTCGTCCGCTCCGGGTACCATTCGCTCACCATGATACAAGGTTCCGTCCAAATCGATCAAGATACAGCTTTGCGTCATAACCCTTCATTCCTTTTCTTATTCTACGCCTTTCGCAGCCTGGATCGGATAAGATTGGTGTTCGATCGCGAGCTGCGTATGAGGAAATACGGCTTGTGCTTCCTCCAATAAAGGTTGAAGTTGTTCAAAATCCTTATAACGCGAACTGAAATGAGTCAGAATCAACTCGCCCACTCCCGCTTGCTTTGCAGCTTCCGCGGCCTGAACCGCGGTACTGTGGTAATACTTATAGGCCAAATCGGAAAATTCGTCAGTGAATGTCGCTTCGTGAACCAGCAGATCGGCTCCCAATGCCAATGGATGAATACCCGGTGTCGGACGCGTATCGCCGAGAATCGTGACGATTCGGCCACGCTTCGGAGGTCCGAGCACCTGTGCGGGTTCAATAGTGCGCCCGTTCACCGTAATGCATTCTCCATTCTTAAGCTTACCGTATTCCGGCCCCGGACGCACGCCCCATTCCTGCAAAAGTTCCATATTCAAGCTGCCCGGACGATCCTTTTCGGTCACGCGATAGCCATAGCTCTCGATTCGATGCTCCAAAGCCTCGGCTTCAACCTTGATCTGATCGTCTTCAAACACCAACCCGCCTGAATGTTCCACGATCTCCAAGCCGAAATCGATTCGGCTTTGCGTCGCTCGCAGCGTGGCTTCCAAGAAATCTCTCAGACCTTGCGGGCCGTATACGGTCAATGGCGGGGAACCTTCATGCGAAGCCCGGCTGGATAACAGACCCGGCAGTCCAAAGACGTGATCGCCATGCATATGCGTGATAAAAATTTTTTCCAATTTGCCGAGTTTAAGCGGCGAATGCAGAATCTGATGCTGAGTCGCTTCGCCGCAATCGAACAGCCAGGAACAACGCCGTTCCTCCAACATGCGGAGCGCGACGGACGTAACATTGCGCTGCGTGGTCGGCAAGCCTGCATTGGTGCCGAGAAAATAAAGTTCCACAGCCGCACTCCTCCTTCTTTTGACGCCGTCTTGCACGCCGTAAATGCTAATTCAATACCCGAATCCGGATTGCGATAATCGGATTCGTTCGTTATCCCTGTTAAAATGATGAAGCGAAAAAAAAGCCCGCCCGCCGCAGCGGGCGGACGGAATACCGGTTCGCCGATTTCTCAGGAATTGCGGATTCCCGCCAGTGGAAGCAGATCGCGCAACGAGTCGATTTGATGCACAGGGACAATACCGGAGTGCGGCGGACGGCCTACACGGTTAATCCAGACCGAAGGAATTCCCGTGTCCAGTGCTCCGCGAATGTCCGTACTTTGTTTATCGCCAACCATCAAAGCTTCTTCCGGCGCAACGCCCAACAATCCAAGCGCATGATGGAAGATCGAAGTATCCGGTTTGCCTTTTCCGAACGTTCCCGAAATCACGATATGGTCAAAATAAGGAACCAGCTGCGGTACGCCGTCCAACTTTTCTTGTTGCAGCGAAGGGCAACCGTTCGTCAGCATGAGCAACTTTACATTTCCTTTAAGCTGGTCAAGTACGGCATACGTCTCTTCATAGACATACGGACGCTTACGACGTTCCGCGGCAAATAAGGTGGACAATTCCAGTGCCAACGCTTCATCCTCGACCCCGAGATCAGCCAAGCCCAGACGCCAGGCTTCTTTCCGATAAATCGGAGCAATCTCTTGCAATTTACGGAATTCCGGCTGTTCGCCTTTGTCAAAATTCGCCCAGAGTCCTTCGAACGGGCTAATGCCGATCATTTGGGTGAACGGATACGTTTCGTAAGTTGCGTATAGATCGCGAGCACGCTCACGCACTGCCGCTTCAAGGGATTCGGCATTGATTCCCGTACGACGCGCCGCTTCTTCCGAAGTGAATTCAAAAGCTTCTTTTACACTGCGTTCATCCCAGAGCAAGGTATCGTCCAGATCAAAAATTACCGCTTTTACCGTCGTTTCCACCGTCATTTCGTAGTCCCCTCACTCTTCCGTTATAATCGTCGACATGCGTAGCCTTACATGGATTGAAATAAGCGATTACTTCTTTTCGACCGGAATCTGATGTTGCTCCGCAAATTCGGTCACGCGCTGAGCGATTTCTTCCGTCTTGAACATTTTCAGGAAACGGGAGAATATCCAATTCGCGCTTTTTCCTTTTGTCTCAATCGTAACATAGCCTTTTTCGATCCGGAACTTGGCAATATCGCCCGCCAGAAGCGTACGTTCACGGTTGAAGCGAATCGTCGATACCCGGTCTTTGCCCACACGCAAAAACGGACGGCGCAAGAACATGATGACCGCCAAAATCACATACATGACGATAATGAACCAGTACGATGCGCCGGAAGCTTCTTCCACGCCCGACATTTGCGCTCCAACCGTAATAATAGTCAGGAAAATGGCGATAATCATCAGGAACGTCGGGAACATGTAGTTTCTGCCTTTGAACGTGTCATAGGCCTGACTCACTGTTCCTGTCGTACCGATTCGTTCTTGGCCTGTTTTTTGCCTCAAGGTGTTCGTCTTCTGCTGATTTTTACGGACCTGTCTCTCCCATGAACGGGACATTCGTTTTCCCCCTTAGCGATCTATCACTCTTTATGAATCTCTATACAAGAAAAGCTCGCCGGAACGCGGCACTCCCTGTCCGCGAACCGGCGAGCCATTTCCGTTTCGATGAAGCGCTTGCCCTGAACCATAAAAATTAATGCAACTTGCCGCCATTCTTCGGTTCTTCATCAACCCATTCAATCGAATCCAGCTCTTGACGGAAGTTGCGCCGTACGTTGCCGAGATAGATTTCGCGAAGCTTTGCACGCTCTTCCAGCTCTTCTTCGCTCAGTCCTTCGGCTTTATGTTTACGGGCCAGCTCATTGATCCGGCCTACCAAAGTATCGATATCCACTATACACCCTCCTTGTAACCATACTTCTTTATACTTTCACATGAAAAAAAGAGCTTGTCAAGGCGATTGCCCTGCAAGCTCTTTTCCCAATTTCCAACGCATGGCTCACGAATTCGCACCCGTCACATTCCCGCTGCCTTACGATTTAGAAATTAGGTAAAATCAATTCTTCGCCGGCATAAATCTCACTGCTGCTCAGCGCGTTTTTCTGCTTGATTCCCGAGATGAAAATCCGCGTATCCGCGCCTTTTGGTTTATTGCTTTCGGCAATGGACCAAAGCGTATCGCCGGGCGATACCACGACCGTGCGCACTTCCGCCGGAGGCGTGTTGCTCTGAAGAGCATGCACAACTCCCGTTCCTGCGAACAAGCCGATCAGTACGAACAACATCAAACGAACTCTGGCCGCGCCAGTTTTGCTCCAGCGATACTTTGGCATACCGATGCTATGTAAAAGAGTAGGAATCGATGAAAAAATTCGCTGATTGCGCCCTTCATTGTTGCTTCCCACCGTGTCATAGATACTTTTATAAGTTGTGTATTTTGGCATTTTCAACACTCTCCCAAACGTTTGTTCTGCCCTCTGCGAACAATATAGCACGAACATACGTTCAGATCAATAGGTTTCGGAACGTTTGTTCGCGAAAATTTGTTCGCATCATCGCAGAACTTACGTTTGTGCGAACGGAAGTTCTATGATATAATCGTCCCATATCGCATTCAAGATTTTATGATTCTTTTTGGGATGCTTTTGCAAAATATTCAATAATTAAAATGATTAATGGATGGGGTTGATACGAATGTCGAAGATTTCCGTACGCCAACAGGCTATTCTGGAATTTATCCGTACTGAGGTCAAATCCAAGGGATATCCGCCGTCCGTTCGCGAAATTGGCGAAGCGGTAGGTTTAGCTTCCAGTTCTACCGTCCACGGACATCTGGATCGCTTGGAGAAAAAAGGGTTGATTCGCCGCGACCCGACAAAACCGCGCGCGATCGAATTGCTTGGCATGGACGAGTCGGAGAGCAGCAATTTGTTCGCATCGACAATCCGCCGCGTTCCGGTCGTGGGTAAAGTTACCGCCGGCGTGCCGATTACGGCAACCGAGAATATTGAAGATTACTTCCCTCTTCCGCAGACGATGGTTGGCGAAGATCAAGTATTTATGCTCTCCGTTGTTGGAGACAGCATGATTGAAGCAGGCATTAACAGCGGGGATTACGTCGTGGTTCGTCAACAACAGACGGCCAATAATGGCGATATCGTCGTCGCTATGACTGAGGAAGATGAAGCTACAGTGAAGACGTTTTACAAGGAAAAGGATCATATTCGCCTTCAGCCGGAAAACCCAACGTATGAGCCGCTTCGTTTGACTCACGTTACGATTCTCGGCAAGGTCGTAGGTTTGTTCCGTAATTTTCATTGAAGGACGGACGCATAATTGGATTTCAACAACGTCCCAATTAAAAAAACTCCCCGGATAACGGAGGAGTTTTTTTGTGCGGTATAACTTACGCCTTAGTCTGCGGTTTGTTGTCGTCTTGATGATAGGTCCGGCACGTTCGGGCGATGCTTAATTCGAAGCGATCTCTCTTCTTGCGTAGATGAATAGGGCGGGCCCGGAATGGTTATGCCTGCTTCGCGATTAGATAACCACGGAAACATGGCTTTCAGCTTATAAGCTTTACGCAATACGGAAATATGCGTTAATGAAGACTTGTCCGGCCAACGGATATATCCGCTCTGTTCCAGGTTAATCAGCGTGATCGTCACATCCCGGAATGCGCCTCCGCTACGACGCATAAGTCCGGCCATCGATAATAAACGGAAGGCGAGCCATCGATGACGACGCAAAATTCCCAAAATTCTTCGCTCCAAGCGATTCATCTTCACAAACACACCCTCTCGTTCGGAACGTATGTTTGTATCATAAGCGAACATCAGTTCTTTTTCCAGCCTATTTTTGGATTTTCGGATAAACGTTTAGCGCATCTTGGATATGATAAGGCTTGCTCCAAGGACTGCCGTCCGCATCAGCGGTTACCAGCATGTACTCTTTACCGTCTTTGACAGCGATCGAAGCCAAACAGAGACCCGCGGCGCGCGTATATCCGGTCTTTCCGCCAAGGATCCGTCCGCCTTTGAATTGCAGGGTCGGAGCGCTTTCCGATAGCGTGCTGCGCACTGTCATTCCTTGCGGATGGGTGTTTGTCGGCGACATCGAATATTTATGCGTCGTGACCAATTTGCGGAAAGTCGAATTTTTAAGCGCGGCTTTCATGAGGATCGACATATCTTTGACCGTGGTGTAGTGATTGGCATTATGCAGACCCGTGACATTCGTGAAATTCGTATGCTTCATGCCTAGCTGCTTGGCTTTTTGATTCATCTTTTTCACGAAATCCGCTTCCGATCCGGAAACTGCGTACGCCAGTCCAACAGATGCGTCCGCTCCCGAAGGCAGCATCGAACCGTATAGCAGGTCGATCGCTTTGACTTTTTCGCCCCGCTTAAAACCCGCCATCGACGCCCCCTGCTTCTCCAGGCTTGCAAACATCCCGGCCGGCAGTGTCGTCTTCCGTTGAAGGTCCGGCAAATTTTCCAACGCCACGAGTGCGGTCATCATTTTGGTCATCGAAGCCGGATATACTTTTTGATTGATATTTTTCTTCATCAGCACCTGACCGTCACTCATTCGGATCAAAATAGCATTGGAGCTGTAGAGTCCCGAAGCCAGTTTGGAAGACGCGGACGACAAAAGCGTTGATTCGTAACTAGCGGCCTGCGCAGCAAACGTTTGGGCAGGCAGAATACTGCCCGAAACGGCTATAGCCGATGTCATCACGAGCGCTGCCGCAGTTTTCCAAAGTTTGCGTGCATACGCTTCGTTTGTTGCTGTCACTCTTGATTTCACGCTTATGTCTCTCCTTCTATGTTTAGATTTCCCGTAAATAAACTTCATGAATCCGATGGTCGCGTCCTTTTCTCAAGATCAGATCAGCCCGTTGACGCGTGGGTAAAATGTTTTCGTTCAAGTTCAGCAGATTGATGCTCTCCCAGATCTGCGAAGCTCGCTCGACCGCTTCCTGTTTATTCAGGTCCGCATAACGATGGAAGTAAGACAACGGTTCGCGGAACGCCGTCTGTTGCAGGAGCAGGAAACGATCGATATACCAACTGCGAATATCTTCGGCATCAGCGTCGATATACAGCGAAAAGTCGAAATAATCGCTCACGAACACCGGCTGTCTTTTGCTGACTTGAAGTACGTTAATCCCTTCCACGATCAGAATATCCGGATTATCGATCACTTCGAACTCATCCGGCAGCACGTCATACGTAATATGCGAATACAGCGGAGCTTGAACATTGCGCTCACCGTCTCTGACTTTGCTTAAGAAATCGATCAATTGCTTGGTATCGTAGCTCTCCGGGAACCCTTTCCGAGCCATAAGCCCCTTCTCTTCCAATACACGGGTCGGATAAAGGAAACCGTCCGTCGTCACCAGGTCCACCTTCGGGTGATGTTCCCAGCGGGATAAAAGGGTTTTGAGCAAGCGCGCCACCGTACTTTTACCTACGGCCACGCTTCCGGCAATCCCGATAATAAAAGGCTTGTTTACCGGTTCACAACCCAAAAACGCACTGGTAACCTCTCGCAAATACTGTGCCGCCCTGACCTTCAAATTAATCAGACGGGTCAACGGAATATAGATATCCTCTGCTTCACGCAGCGAAATTTTGTCGTTCAGTCCTTTAATTTTCTCCAACTCTTGCTCGGATAGCAGCAGCGGAGTCCGACTTCGCAATGCGGCCCATCTGGCTCGATCGAATTCTTTGAAATTTCCATACGCATTCATATTCAACCGATCCCTCACTCCGACATAGTACCTTCAGTCTAGCAAATTACATCCGTTTTGAACACGCATTTGACTTTGTTTTGAAAAAAGGCGCAATCTTCGATCGTTTCCTCCACGGTAAATACGGTAAACGTTGTTAAAACAAAAACAGCTTCCGGCCTTAGGGCTCGGAGGCTGTTGGTCTAACTGGAAACTTTGAATACATGCTTGTGCCGCGGGTAGCTGACGCCTTTGATCCATACGCTGAAATCGGTATACTGCTGCACGGTACCGCCTTCGTCCACTTCCGACTCGTCGATCGCGTCAATCACGAAGATCGGCACTTGCATCAGGGCAGCCGCGAAAAATTCTTCGTTGCTGATTAGTTCTCTGTACGTTTTCATATGAAGACTCTCCTTAACATGGAAAAATCGACTTCGCATCAGGATCGCGCGAGCCGATTCTTGAGTTGTTTCCATTCTAGCAAGGCAGGAAATAAACGTCCAGATGAATTATTATTTTAATGGATATCGTTATTCGCAAAAAAGAAAATCCTCGGCGCTTAGAGCACCGAGGAATCTGATTTCTAGTAAAGCGTCATGTACTGATCGCGTTCCCATTGGTGGACTTGCGTGCGGTACATGTCCCACTCGATTTCTTTCAACTCGTAGAAGTGCGTCAGAGCGTGTTCGCCCATTGCTTGTACCACGACTTCGTCGCGGATCAGTTCGTTGAGGGCCTCCTTCAGATCGGCCGGAAGGCTCGGGATGCCTTCTTCGATCCGCTCTTCTTCGGACATCACATAGATGTTGCGATCGATCGGAGCCGGGAGTTTGAGCTCTCTTTTGATCCCGTCGAGACCGGATTTCAGCATAACCGCGAGTGCCAGGTAAGGGTTCGCCGCCGGGTCCGGATTACGAACTTCGATCCGGGTGCTCAGGCCGCGCGATGCCGGAATACGGATCATCGGGCTGCGGTTGCTTGCGGACCATGCCACGTAACAAGGAGCTTCGTAGCCAGGCACAAGACGCTTGTAAGAGTTTACGGTCGGGTTGGTTACCGCTGCAAACGCACGAGCATGCTTGAGGATACCTGCCATATAATGACGAGCTGTCTCACTCAGACCGAGCGCATCGCTCTCGTCGTAGAAGGCGTTCTCGTTACCGCGGAACAGCGATTGGTGACAGTGCATGCCGGAACCGTTCATGCCGAACAGTGGTTTTGGCATGAACGTCGCGTGCAGGCCGTGTTGGCGAGCGATCGTTTTAACGACCAGCTTGAACGTCTGGATCTGGTCGGCTGCTTTCATCGCATTTTCGTATTTGAAGTCGATCTCGTGTTGTCCCGGCGCTACTTCGTGGTGGGACGCTTCGATCTCGAAGCCCATTTCTTCCAGCGTGATGACGATCTCGCGGCGACAGTTCTCGCCCAGATCGGTAGGGGCCAAGTCGAAGTATCCGCCTTGGTCGTTCAGTTCGTCAGTTGGATTGCCATTTTCGTCTGTACGGAACAAGAAGAATTCCGGCTCCGGTCCTACGTTCATTGCACTGAAGCCCATTTCTTCCGCTTCTTCCAGTGCACGACGCAGAACAGCGCGAGGGTCGCCCGCGAACGGCTTGCCGTCCGGCATATAAATATCGCAGATCAGACGCGCAACGCGGTTTTCCGTCACCCAAGGGAAGATTACCCAAGTGTCGAGGTCCGGGTACAGGTACATATCGGATTCTTCGATCCGCACGTAGCCTTCGATAGAAGAGCCGTCGAACATCATTTTATTATCCAGCGCTTTAACCAACTGGCTGACCGGAATTTCAACGTTTTTGATCGATCCAAGCAAGTCGGTGAACTGAAGACGAATAAAACGAACGTTTTCTTCCTTGGCGATGCGCAAAATATCCTCTTTAGTGTAACTCAAGATACCCTCTCCTCTTCATGTCTTTTCTTCATCATCGGAGGTCGCATTTACAACCTGATGAGCTGACCGTTTGTAATAATTCGCTAAGACTAAGAAAATCCCTGCCATGGTTCGAAAAGAATCGTTACGATACTCAGCAAAGTGAAGGCATAACCTCACAGGAAACCCATCTCTTCTTACTTTCTATTAAAGAATCGGGAAAGTTCGCCTTGAATCAGCGAGACTTGACCCGGCTTCTTGCCGGAAACCAGTTGCTGCTTAAGCATGCGGTGAAGCTGCGAGTCGGAAAGCTCCTTGCGCTTCTCTTCGGTCGCGGCGTTCAGAACCGTAGCTTCTTCGGACTCCTTCGTGACAGGGTTCATCACTTGTTTGATGCCAGCAATGTTTACGCCTTTTTCAATCAATGCTTTAATCTCCAACAAACGTTCTACATCGTTAAAGGAGAACAAACGCTGATTGCCCGATGTACGTGCCGGAACAATCAAACTATGCTGCTCATAATAGCGGATCTGCCGTGCGGACAAGTCAGTCAGTTTCATTACGATGCCTATAGGGAATAAGGCCATATTTCTGCGAATATCGTCGCCCATGGATTCATCAACCTTCCAGTGTACTATTCTAGGTTCCAACCCGAAAGCTGCCTTAATCCCGGATGCCTGGGCGCATAGCACCCTGTCATTCAGTATGGTTGTTTGGGGTGAAACCTTATTCTCTCTCTTATTGTACATAACCTGATAGGAAGCGTCAATGATGTGTTAGATTAACTCACAGTAAATTGCGATCAAAAAGTGTCTGCAACGCATTAAGCACCCCATATTTCACATGCGAATAGGTTAACCCGCCCTGCAAATATCCGATGTAAGGCTCGCGAATCGGTGCATCTGCAGACAATTCCAGGCTTCCGCCTTGAATAAAGGTCCCCGCAGCCATAATAACCGGATTCTCGTAACCCGGCATATCCCAAGGCTCGGGCACTACATGGCTATCGACCGCAGCCGCCAACTGCACGCCTTGCACGAAAGCAATCAACTGCTCGGCGCGCTCGAACACGATCGCTTGAATCAGGTCCGTGCGCGGCGCATTCCAGGCCGGACTGCTTGCAAATCCCGCCAAATCAAACATGGCAGCCGCGAAAATACTGCCTTTTACCGCTTGTCCGACAATGGTCGGCGCCATGTAAAGGCCTTGATAGATCCCGCGCGTTGTTCCCAACATAGCCCCTACTTCAGCGCCGATGCCCGGGGCCGTCAAACGATAAGCCGCCAGCTCAACCAGGTCTTTGCGTCCGCAAATATAACCCCCGGTTTCTGCCAAGCCCCCGCCTGGATTTTTGATCAAAGAACCTGCCATGAGGTCTACGCCGACTTCGGTCGGTTCTATTTTTTCCGTAAATTCACCATAGCAGTTGTCTACAAATACAATAGCGTCAGGAGACAATTCCTTCACGCGACGTGTCATGGCTCCGATCTCTTCTACCGTAAAAGGAGAACGCCAAGAATAACCGCGCGAACGCTGAATGCCGATCACGCGAGTATTGGGCGTTATTTGACGCTCCACCTCCGTCCAGTCAATATCTCCGTTTTCCAGTAGTGCCGCTTCGCCATACCCAATACCAAAGTCAGCCAGCGAACCCGTGCCGTCGCCTTTTTTACCAATTACTTTATGCAGGGTATCGTACGGAGTTCCCGTGATATACAAGAGCTCGTCGCCCGGACGAAGCACACCGAACAGAGCGGTAGAAATGGTATGCGTTCCCGAGGCGAAGTGGGGACGCACAAGAGCCGCTTCCGCGCCGAATACTTTGGCATAAAGTTCATCCAGCACTTCGCGTCCGCGATCGTTATAGGCGTAACCCGTCGAGGGATTAAAATGATAATCGCTCACTTTGCACTCCCGGAAAGCCTCGATAACCTTCCATTGGTTATGTTCGACAATCGCGTCCACCCCGTCAAAACGAGGGCGTACAAGTCTTTCCGCTTCTTCTTTCCATTGTTCGATCCGCGTATCAAATGTTTTCATCGTTTCTCGATCCGTCCTTCATAGTCAATTCAAATTGGAGTCCTCAAGTTACCGAGTCGCGACATGCTCTTAACCTTATATGTCAGACCTAAGTCTAACACTTCACAGAATTAACGCGTCACACCCGTGTGAGATTACGTTTGCCGCAAACTCGGAAGTCATACAGAGGGCGAACCCGCTTACCGTCCATACGACGGATATGCAAAGTTCGCCTCGGCATCACTTTATAACGTTCAAATTTTATACTCTTCCAGTAGATACGCGTACTTTTCTGCTTCTCCCTTGTGCAAACGCACCTCGTAAACGATATGTTCCTCATCGAATTCCTGCGAGATCACTTCTCCGATTTTGTACAACTGAGAAGCCAGATCGCCGCGAGCAGCCGGGACGCGATAAGTGACGGTTCCGCCGGTTAGTTCCTCTTGAAGACGATTCAGCAGTTTTTCCAAATCTTTCTCGTCGTAGGCGCTAAGGCGCAGATTCCAATCGTCTTCCGGCAAAAGTTCCAATTGTTCCGGCGTGCAAAGATCCTTTTTGTTGTAAATCTGAATCTGAGGCTTATCGACTGCTCCCAGTTCTTGCAGCAGTTGATCGACAACCTTCATCTGATCTTTCAACATCGCCGAGGAAGCGTCTACAACATGCAACACGAGATTGGCTTCGTTAACCTCTTCGAGCGTCGCTCGGAATGCGGCAATCAGATGGTGAGGCAGATTCTGAATAAAACCAACGGTATCCGTCAGCACGATCTCTCTGCCGCCCGGCAGTTCCAAAGTTCTCGACGTCGGATCGAGCGTGGCAAAAAGCTGATTTTGCACGTAAACGTCCGCGTTCGTCAACTGGCGGAGCAGCGTCGATTTGCCTGCATTCGTGTATCCGACCAAAGCGACCTGAACCGTTCCGCTCTTTATGCGACGCTGACGCTGCTGCGCACGATGTTTCTCGACTTCCGCGATTTGGCGCTTCAATTCGTCGATTCGCCCGCGAATATGACGACGGTCCGTCTCCAGCTTGCTTTCGCCCGGACCGCGCGAGCCAATTCCGCCCCCGAGTCTGGAAAGGTTGCGACCTTGTCCCGCCAATCGCGGCAGTAGATAGCTCAATTGCGCCAATTCAACTTGAATGATGCCTTCGCGCGTCTTGGCACGTTGCGCGAAAATATCAAGAATCAACTGGGTGCGGTCGATAATTTTCAGATCCAGCTCTTCTTCCAAATTGCGCACTTGCGCGCCCGAAAGTTCCTGATCGAAGATGGCGGTATTGGCACCCAGCTCATCCGCGATCAGTTTCAATTCCTGAACTTTGCCTTTGCCGATAAACCATCTCGTATCTTTCTTTTCCCGGTTCTGCGACATACTGCTGAGCACTTCGACGCCTGCCGTATCAGCCAAAGCGACAAGCTCTTCCAACGAGTAAACCGGATCGATACCGGAACGCTTCACCTCATCCGTCACCAGACTCACCAGAATCGCCCGTGAATTTTCCTCGGGAGTTGTATCGTAAGTTGTACTTTGCATGCTTTTGTTCTCCTTCTATCCGTATGGGGCTTTGCTTCGAAAACCCGGCATCCCATTATCCCCGATTATTTGCCGTCTGACAATCGGGACTTGTCAAACAACCATTTGGTAAAAGCCAGCATTTCGCGCCCGCGCGTTTGCCAAATATTCAACGCTTCGGTATCGGCCAGTACGAATTGCGGGTCGTCGTAATGTAAAAACTCCGCAATATCTTGCGAACGGGCACCATGAAATTTATGCGTGACGATGGTTGCGGTGCGCACGCCTCGTTCCTCCATGATGCGGCGGCTCAATAGCAGATTCTCATAGGTGCTAGTCGCTTCGTTTTCAAGCCATATATCGGCCTTCGGCACACCGCGTTCGATCAGATATTCAGCCATGCCCTCTGCCTCGGTCAGACGCATTTCGGGACTATCCAAGCCTCCGCTGACGATCAGTTTTGGATACTTCCCGCTTGTGTATCCTTCGTAAGCGGCTTCCAATCTCTCCTTCAGCGCAGGGCTTGGCTTGTTGTCCCAAAGTCGGGCGCCGAGCACGATCGCGACATCCGTAGAGTGTTCCGGCGATAAGGACGTGCCCTGACCGATTCGAACCTGGATATACAACGTCCACAGCGCGAATAACAGGACCCCTGATAATAAAACGATTCCTACGCGCTTTTTCCACCGCCCGCCGCGCTTCGACTTCCGTTCCGGAATATGCACCGGTCCGGCATGTCGAAACGCGGTTGTACGTTCTTCTTCTGCCACTTTCTAAATTCCCCTCTCCTTTGGATGAAGGCTAAAATTAGACCTTCAAAGCGGAAGCCGGGAACAGCCGTCTGCGATGCTCGATCGAAAGTCTGAAGTAAGGAAAGGCATGGGCATCGATCATTCGCAGCAAGCCATGGGCCGTTTTGGTAGCTAGTGCATAATCCGCTTCCGTAATGACCCCTCGTCGCAATGCATCATCCAATTCGTCTTCGTCAAGCAAAAATACGGTTCCGTCCCCCAATACCACGATATCCAGGTACAGGTCGTCGAACCAGGGAACGCCTTGATCCGTCACGCCCTGCGATTTGCAGATATCAATGTACCATTCTACCACTTCCCTTTTTTCGTTGAACATCGTCGTTACGATGAAGTGGGCGTCCTTGGGAAAGTATTGCAGCCAAGAATAGCCCTTGTCAGCCACGCAAAACGTAAGTCCCCCGTACGTTTTCATTAGCGGTTCCTTCAATTTGAGCATGTTGTACAAGGTTACGTAGCCCGTAAAGCGGCGGCTGTCGATATACCGGCACAAGAATCTCCGGTCGGTTACGCGCCGCCAGTTGGCTCTGTCAGCAAATTTACGTTTCATAGGGAACCGACCCTTTCTCTATTCCATTTGCATCAAGCTTATCACATTCTCAGGTCACTTCACAAAAGAAGTGACTTGCTCCTGCCTTTCTATTACCCGTTTTGAGCAAAAATGTACAAAAAAAGCTCCGGAAAGCCGTTTGCGGCTTCCGGAGCTTGCTTGATTTGGTCTGCATTCGCTAACGAAGAGTATGCAGGAAATGAAGTTAAGGTTGGGTCGTTGTCTCGCCTTGCGTCTCGGTCGTACCCTCAACCGTGCCAGGATCGGTGTTTTGAGCATTAGGGTCAACAGCAGGATCGGCCGGCGGGTCCGGCTGCGACTGATCGGCAGGTGCGTCAGGAATCACGGTACCCGGAACGACATTCTCCTCGCCGCCGGAATCTCCTTCGGTTGGCGGAGTCGTCGTTCCCGGGTCGGTGTTTTCCGTCCCCCCGTTATTTCCGTTCCCATTCCCATTCCCATTCCCATTGCCGTTGTTGCCTGAGTTTCCGTTTCCGTTTCCGTTATTGCCCAAATTCCCGTTGTTTTCGCCGTCATCCGTCACCGGAGGCGTCACAGGAACTTCACCTTGATCGATTCCCGGATCAGTTTCCGTCTCATCCGGCGGAATCGTGTCTTCCGGGAGATTCTCTTCCGGGTTATCTTCGGCCGGGACGGTTAACGTGACGGTGTTGGACGCTGCCGATTCGACAATAGGCTCCTCGCCTGCCCGATATGCGGTAACGGCATAACTGTAGGTGAGTCCAGGAAGCGCACCGGTATCGGATGACGAAGCCGACATCAAGCCGTCCGTCAGCAATGAAGGCTGAGCTTCGGATGACTCCTGCCGATACAAACGATAACGAATGTTTTCGCCGGCTACAGGTTGCCATGAAAGCATGATTGTTTGGTTAGCCACGTCGTAAGAGGCTACCAGACCCGACGGCGAAGCGGCAGGTTCAACCGTCTCGGGCTGCGGCGGTTCCGGTGTCTCTACCGTCTCCTGAGCAGGCGCATCCGGCGCTTTGAAATCATTCACCGGCATCCCTTCCATGGCTTGTTTCATGATTCGCGCGAACATGGAAGCTGCCAATCCGCTGCTGTTTTTGAGCATATGCTGCGCATCCGGTTTGTCGTAGCCCATCCAGACGGCGCCCGTCCATTCCGGCGTATAACCGACGAACCATACGTCACGGTTGGCACTGTTACCCTCGATGCCGCTTTGAGTCGTTCCCGTCTTGCCCGCAAGCGGACGACCGATATCGGCTTTGCGGCCGGTACCGTCGGTAATCGTGCTGCGCATCATGTCGGTCATTTCGTAAGCCGTTTGAGCGCTCATGACCTGTTTGGAATTGTCGATTCGACTATAGATCTCGATTTCGTTCGAATCACGAATCGATTTGATCGCATAGGCTTCAATATATTTGCCTCCGTTGGCAAACGAGTTATAAGCCTGAGCCATCTCCAGCGTATTCGTGCCTTTGCTGAGGCCGCCGAGCGCAATACTCAGGTTATGGTCATTTTCGGTCAACGGAATACCTAAAGACTCTGCGAATTGATACCCCGTCTCCACGCCGATCTGGCTCAGCAGCCAAACTGCCGGAATATTGATCGACTCGGCAAGCGCCTCTTTCATCGAAACCGATTGACTATAACCGTGCAAGTTTCTAGGGCTGTAATTGCCGAAGCTTTGCTGTTCGTTGTTGAGCGGCGTGTCTACAGTAAATCCGTTTTCCAGCGCGGGCGCATAGGATGCGATCGGCTTGAACGCCGAACCCGGCTGTCTACGGCTGTTGACCGCGCGGTTGAAGTCGCCCTTATGATAATTACGGGCACCCAGTATGGCGACAATGCTGCCGTTCTGGTTGTTCGTAATCGTCATGGACGCCTGCACCGGCTGGTCGTCGGGACTTTGTTCGAACATCGCGTCATCTTTGAACGCATCTTCCAGACTCTGCTGTGCTTTTGCGTCCATGGTCGTATAAATCTTGTATCCGCCGCGGTTCAGATCATCTTCGGTCAATGCCGTCGTGTCTTCCGCTTCCTGAAGCACATAATCAATAAAGGCTTGGTAATGCGTTTCTTTCGTCTCTGGCGGCGTATACGCATAATCGACTGCCGCCGCTTTATCTTTTTCCGCTTCCGTGATGTAACCTTGCTCATACATCAGCTGAAGCACGACTGCGCGGCGTTCTTTGGACTTGTCGGGATTGGCGATCGGGTTGTAGCGCGTCGGTGCCTTCGGCATCGCCGCCAAGGTCGCCATTTCCCATAGTTCAAGCTTGTTCAAGTCACTTTTGCCGAAGTAACGCTCGGATGCCGCTTTGATGCCGTAATACTGACCGCCGAACGAAATTCGGTTCAAGTACATCGCCAAAATCTCAGGTTTTGAATACTGTCGCTCCAGCGCCAATGCGATCGACACTTCCGTCGCTTTGCGGAAGAATGTCTTATCCGCGGACAAGAAGATGTTTTTCGCTAGTTGCTGGGTAATCGTACTGCCGCCTTCAACTGCGGAACGCGCAATGATGTCTCGTACCGCCGCACGGCCGATCGACCGAAGATCGACGCCCGAGTGCTCGAAGAAGCGTTTATCCTCGGTTGCGACAAAAGCATCCTGAAGCAACTCGGGAATATCCTGCGACTCGACTTCCTCGCCTCGCTGGATTTTGATTTCCCCGATTTGCACACCTGTGCGGTCGTAAATGACTGTCGGCGCTTTGATTTCGATCTTGTCTTTATTCTCTGCCAGGATTTTCTCTCCGCTCACCGTAATGAACAGGTAACCGCCCAGCGCACAAAATACGGCAAAAGCAGCTGTGAAAAACAACGTCCAAAATACGCGTTTCCCCGTTATTCTTTTCTTTTTCTTCGGGGAAGTTTTCTTCTTGGCGGTCGTCGGAGGTTTCTTCCCCCCGCCGTTACCTCCGCTACCGCTGCCTCCGGTTGTCCGGTTGGAGCGGCTCAGTTGTGGGTTAGGCATGATGGTTTGTGACACCCCTTTTGCTTTCTTTGCGCATGTAGACAGTCTGCATACGCGCTCTAACGAAAAGAACAACCTGTGAAGGTTGCTCTCATTCGCAGCTATGGACTTAGACGTTAGGATACAGGAAAAGTTTCAAGAATTGCCGTTACAGGTTTGTCATTCGTTCGTCACTTTTGATAAAAAGTCGAAACGAATTACTCTCCGGACGTTGTCTCTTGCTGAGTCAGGGATACGTTGCGCTGCGGCATGAACGTGGAAATGGCATGCTTGTACACCATTTGCTGACGTCCGTCGCTGTCGATCACGATCGTGAAGTTATCGAATGCCTTAATTGTGCCCCGAATTTGAAAACCGTTAGTCAAGTAGACCGTAGCCGGGATATTCTCTTTGCGCAGTTGGTTCAGGAACGTGTCTTGAATATTAATGGATTTGTTCATAACCGGTACCCCCAATTGTCATTTTACTGTCATTTTCTTTCAAAAATCGGAGCTGAACCTTCCCGTAATTATACCATGAACCTTCTCGTAATTTGCAGAAAAGTTTTCCGGCTCGGAAACGTCAACCCATTGGATGTCTTGCATATGGCGGAACCACGAGAGCTGTCGTTTGGCGAAATGCCGGGTATCCCGCTTCAGCAGGTACACAGCTTCTTCAAGCGTTGCCGATCCGTCCAGGTAAGGCCAGATCTCCTTATAGCCCAATCCTTGCATGGAAACCATGTCCGGCGTATACCCGAGCGACCGAAGCTTCTGAACCTCTTCGATCAGTCCTTGTTCCATCATTTGGTCGATCCGCTCTTCAATACGGTTATATAGCATTTGGCGGTCCATTGTCAAACCGATCAAACATAGGTCGTAAGGCGTGGTCTTTTTTTGCCTGGCCAACTGCTCGGATAAAGTCTCTCCTGTTAGCTTATAAATCTCCAGCGCACGAATGACGCGACGCGTATCATTGGGATGCAATCTTTGTGCGGATTCCGGATCGATATCTCGCAATTTGTCATGGAGCGCTTGTGTTCCTTGCGTTTCGGCAAACAAAGCTTGTTCCATTCGGAAGGCTTCGTCTGCCCCGCTGTCTGCGAATTCGTAGCGATAGCATAAGGATTCAACGTACAGGCCCGTTCCCCCGACGATAAAAGGAAGATTTCCGCGCGCTGTGATTTCCGGGATCAAAGTATTGCAACGTTCCTGGAATTCGGATACGGAAAACGGTTCATCAGGCTCATGGATGTCAATTAAATGATGCGGCACACCATCCATTTCAGCCTCCGAAATTTTCGCCGTACCGATGTCCATCCCCCGATACACCTGCATGGAATCGCCTGAAATAATCTCACAAGAAAAGGCTTTGGCCAACTCGATGCTGAGCTTGGTCTTCCCCACGGCTGTCGGTCCGATCAAGACAAGTAATTTGGGCTTATCAGTCAACTGTAATCACTCCATACGTAATTTTGGCATGGACGCGACCATCTGACGTGAAGCCGAGACGCTCCATTTCTCCGCTACCTTTTTTTTCTTTTAAAACGACTGTTTTGCGTGCTACGCGAACCGCTTCCCCGATCGATTCTTCGCTAAGCGCCCGATCATCCGCAAATGCACGCAGCGGCGAAATCGCGGAAGAATCGTAGACGGGTTTACGGAACATCGGATCGAAATACACCACATCGAAGCTTTTGTCCGGCAATGACTTCAAATAGTTCAGATGGTCCGTGTTGATGACTTCGACGCGCCGCATCGCTTCTGTGACCGTCGGCTTCTCCACTTCGTAGCTTGAAAGTCCCTCGCGAAGCAAAACGGATAGCTCTGCCGAAGCTTCCAGACAGCGAACAAGACCTGTAGGTCCGACTTGGACGGCAAACACGAGCGAGTCGGTTCCCAGACCTGCTGTGCAGTCGAGAACCGTATCTCCGGTTTCTACTCGTGCAGCATCGATCATCGGATCGGGTTCGCCTCTTAATAGACGCTTTGCACGGACATAACCCATGCTTGGATGATATTCGAGCACCGGTTGATCTTCGCGGAAAAGACGAACTTTTCCCTGCGTAACGATCAATACCGCGTCGGCATTATATTTTGAAAATAAATTAGGAATCGAAGTTCGGCCTCTCGGCACAAGCGGGATTCCCTGTTGATTGGCAATTCCGGTTGCCCGCTGAAGTTCGGCTTCAGCGGGTTGGATGCCGGTTGTTACGATCATCATGAAAGGTGTTCTCCTTGCGTTAAGATGCTGATTCGAGATAGGGCGAGACCTTTTCCCGATTGAATGAAATGCTCGCGGGATTGGGCCGCCGATTCGGTGAAGCAGGGCCTTCCCCCAGTTGATTAGAACGCTTACGGGTCATTTTCGAAGCCGGTTGAACCGTCCGGCTTCGAAAATCGGATTGTAGTCGCTTGAAGGATTGGGGGAAGGCTTTTACATAACCCGTTTAAACAATTTTTCCAAATCGTAAGAAGAGAAAGACACCACAATCGGTCTGCCGTGAGGACAGGTGTAGGGTTGCTTACATCTTCCCAGGCGTTCGATTAAGGTCTGGGCTTGAATATCGCTTAAGCGTTGGTTGGCTTTGATTGAGGCTTTGCAGGAGCAGAGTGTAGATGCCTTTTCCCGCAGTTTAGCCAAATCGATCGCGCGTTCGCTCAGTACCCATTCGGCCATCTCTTCAATAATCGAAGATTCATCACCTGCGGGGAACCAATGCGGATAGGCGGTAACACGGAACGTTTGACCACCGAAAGGTTCCATATATACGCCAGCTTGCTCAAACCAACCGAGTCGATCACGGATCTTGGTGCTCTCAGCCGACGTAAATTCCAGTGTGATCGGAAGCAAGAGCTCTTGTGAAGCTTCTTCCGGCTGCCCGAATTTTTCGTAATAATATTCGTAATTAATCCGCTCATGGGCCGCATGCTGGTCGATCAGGTACAGACCTTGATCGTTCTGTGCGATCAAGTATGTGCCGTGATGCTGCCCAATCAGCGTCATTTCCGGAAAAGTCGGGCGCTTAGGCGCTTCTCCGCGGCTGTACAGCTCCGCTGCGCGAGCTAAGGCCGCACTATTTTGCGCAGGCTGAGCCGCTTGCCGGGGATTGGAACCTCCAGACGAAGCGGAACGGCCCGTATAACCCAATCCATGTCCGGGTTCCCGAACTTGTTGAGGACGAGAGTCCTGTGCGCCGCCAATGGCCGGATAGGATATAGAAGCTTTCAGGGCTTCTGGCACCTTGTCTGCGCGTACGGCTGCCCCCTTCGGTCGTGAATCAGGGGAATCGGACGATTCCTTGTTTTTATCGGCAGATGCCGCGGCATTTTGCTGACTTGCCGCGTTGCCTTGAGATGCCTGTTCGGAATGCGTGGCAGCCGATTGGGATTCGCTCGTTGCGGACGGCACATCCTTATCCTGCGGGAGCCCCGATGCCAGATCGCCCAGCAGCCCTTCACGCTTTGGAAAATGAAACTGTTCTTGCACAATCGAGTTGTTTTTGCCGATCCGTTGGTTGACCGCCTTCGGAATCAACACTTCATGCGACAGAGCCGCACGAATCTTGTCTTCCACAAAAGCAACCAGCTCTGCTTCCTTGCTGAAACGCACTTCTAATTTAGCCGGATGCACGTTTACGTCAACAAGCGACGGGTGCATGACCAAACGCAGCACGACAAGCGGATGACGTCCGACCGGGAGCAAAGTATGGTAGGCGCGCATAATCGCTTGGTTCAGCACATGACTACGAATGTATCGCCCATTCACCACCGTAGTTATGGCGCTGCGATTGGAACGGGTAAAGTCCGGCAAGCTGACAAAACCGGAAACGGCAAAGTCCAGACTTTCCCCCTGCAGTTCAATCATGGCTTTGGCGCTCGTGGTTCCGTATACGGCCGCGATGACTTGAAGCAAATCGCCTCCGCCCAACGTTTGCAATAACGAGTTGCCGTTATGCCGAAGAGTAAAAGCCACCTCGGGATGAGATAACGCCATTCGGTACATGTAGTCGGAGATATGCCCAAGTTCAGTCTGGACCGTCTTCATGTATTTCAGGCGCGCGGGCGTATTATAGAACAATTCCTTCACGCGAAAATCCGTTCCGCGCGAAGCGGGAGCGTCTTCGTTGCTTTTCAACGTACCGCCTTCGATAACTAGCCGCCGTCCCGCGCCGTCTTCGCCGCAAGCGGTCACCACTTCGACTTTGGAAACCGAGGCAATACTCGGCAGCGCTTCGCCCCGGAAGCCCAGACTCGTAATCTGAAACAAATCCCGGCCTCCAGAAATCTTGCTGGTCGCATGCCGATAAAAGGCAGTCTCGCAATCTTCCGGATCAATCCCCGAACCGTTATCCGTAACCCGAATCGAAGATAAACCGCCCTCCTCGGTCCATACATCAACCTTGGTCGCGCCCGCGTCAATCGCATTTTCGACCAATTCTTTCACGACCGAAGCCGGTCTTTCCACCACTTCGCCCGCCGCAATCTGGTTGGCAATATGTTCATCCAGTACTTTAATCTTGGCCATATCGTTTCTCCTTTCCCGAGCAACATTGGAAATGTGCTGAATCTAATACCTTGTCAACTCTCAATCATAGGATTATGTTCGCTGGAAACCTACACGCTTTAGGTGGGTTTCCGGCGGGCATAACCTTACTTTTAGTGTTGACAAGGTACTACTAACTTGCCTATAACCTCTGCGCTTCCAGCTTCAATTCGTTCAGAATTTGCATGGCTTGAAGCGGCGTCATGTTCATTACGTCCACATCGCGTACGCGCTGAAGCATTTTCTTGACTTTTGGATCTTCCTTAACCGGTGCCGCTTGAACTTCCTTGGAAGGACGCTCATCGTCTCCAAAAATGGATAATTGCACAACTTCGTCAGCATGAGCTGCCGCGGCATCCTTATGCTCGTGTAAGGTTGTACCCGGGGATTTCTGATGTACAGGAATTTCCTCAGATAACGCTTCTTCCCGAACAACTTCCGGTTGCTTGACCTCTTCTACCGTCTGCGACGTGTAAGATACGGTATCCTCCGCTTGAGGAAGAGCTTCCTCAGACATAGAAACGGATTTTTGGGCACCAGGAACACCTGTCGACTGGCTTACTGCCACCTCAGCCGCAGCCTGTTCGAAACCTTGCAACAACCCGTATGCCCGATCAATAATGCTGCCCGGCAATCCTGCCAGACGTGCACAGTAGATTCCGTAACTCGTGCTGGCTGCTCCTGCAACCAGTTTGCGCAAGAAGGTAACCTTATCGCCACTCTCGCGCACGGCCATGCAGTAATTTTTCAGTCTTGGCAAACTCTCCTCCAGATGAGCCAACTCATGGAAGTGGGTCGAAACCAACGCTTTACAACCGATCGACTCATGCACATGCTCGATGACCGCCTGCGCAATCGCCATTCCTTCGCTTGTCGATGTACCGCGGCCCAACTCGTCGATGATGATCAGACTATCTTTGGTCGCTTGTTGGGTCATTACTTGAATATCGGCCATTTCCACCATGAACGTACTTTGCCCGCCGACAAGGTCGTCCGCTGCGCCGATTCGGGTAAAGATGCGATCCAGTAACGGTACGCTAGCCCGATCCGCCGGAACGAAGCACCCGATCTGAGCCATGATGGAGATCAATGCGACTTGACGCATATACGTGCTTTTACCCGCCATGTTCGGTCCGGTAATAAGCATGATGTTAGCGCCTTGTTCCGCCAAATCAGTCGCATTGGCCACGAATGAGCCGCCTTCCATCACCGCTTCAACGACCGGATGGCGACCATTGTCTACGCTAAGATCGTAGCCGTCATGCAGCTGCGGTCGCACAAAAGATTTCTCCGCACTCGCTTCCGCGAATGCTTGATAAACATCCGTTTCCGCGACACGCTCCGCAAGCGCTTTGAGCCGCGGAATGCGCTCTGCCACCTGCTCACGCAATTCCAAGAACAATCCGTATTCCAAATCCGCCATCTTCTCTTCGGCTTCGAGAATCAACGATTCTTTTTCCTTCAACTCCGGCGTGATGTAACGCTCCGCGTTCGACATCGTTTGTTTTCGCTCATAGCGCCCTTCCGGCAGTTGAGCCAGATTGGCACGCGTAACTTCAATATAATAACCGAATACTTTGTTGTAACCGACCTTCAATGAACGGATACCCGTGATACGGCGCTCTTCGGCTTCCAACTCGGCAATCCAGCGTTTCCCGTTCACGCTCGCTTCGCGCAGTTGATCCAAATGCTCATGGTACCCTTTGCGAATCAAGCCGCCGTCTCGCACGGACACCGGAGGCTCATCTGTCACTGCCGCAGCGATCGCTTCTGCCAAATCCGCGCACTCGTCCATTCGCTGAGCCGTTGCCGCAAGCGTCTGCGAACCGGAATTCAAACATACGGATTTAAGCGCCGGAATCTGAATCAGCGAATCGCGCAGCGCAATCAGATCGCGTCCGTTGGCACTGCCGAAAGCCACACGCCCTACCAGCCGCTCCAGGTCGTAAATTTCACGCAATGCTTCTTGCACGTCACCGCGCAAAATGAGGTCGCGATGCAGATACTCCACGGCCTCTAAACGGTCTTCGATCGTGCTGCGTTGCAGCAGCGGCTTGTCGATCCAACGGCGCAGCGTGCGCGCGCCCATCGACGTTTTCGTACGATCCAGCAGCCAAAGCAGCGAACCCTTTTTCGAACGTTCGCGTACGGTTTCCGTCAATTCCAGATTGCGGCGCGTAAATGGATCAAGAATCATATAATGATTCGGCTCGTACACCGAAATTTTGGTCAGTTGTCCCAATGCTCTTTTTTGCGTTTCGGCTAAATAGGCAAACAGACGCGCCACGCAAATACGACGCTCTTCGTCCAATCTTGCCCAAGACGCTTCGCCGAACTGCTCGCGCGCGCCGTCTTCCTTCCCCTTTTCCCAAGGCGTGCAGACCAATCGGCGTTCCAACGGCGCGATCTGGCTTTCCAGCAGTTGCAGCAGCTGCGCATCGCCTATCGCTTCGACAGGTTGGTAAACACCGACTTCTCCCTTGAGCCATTCCTCGCTCTCCGGCGCGGATGTCACATGCAGATCGCCCGTTGAAAGGTCACAAGCGGCGATTGCCATCATTCCATGGGAACGGGTCACGCAGACCAGATAGTTATTGGACTTTTCCCCAAGCGCGCGGCTCTCCATCAATGTCCCCGGCGTCACGACGCGAACGATCTCGCGGCGCATCATCCCTTTGGAATCGCCCGGCGCCTCGACTTGCTCGCAGATCGCGACTTTGTATCCTTTTTCGATCAGACGCTGAACGTAACCTTCGGCCGCATGGTAAGGCACGCCGCACATCGGTGCTTTCTCTTCCAACCCCGCGTTGCGTCCGGTCAGCGTAATCTCCAATTCGCGCGAAGCGGTAATCGCATCGTCGAAAAATATCTCGTAAAAGTCCCCAAGACGGAAAAAGAGGATCGCGTCCTTCGCTTCTTCCTTGATCTTGACGTATTGTTGCATCATCGGCGTTAAAGTGGCCATGATTCCCCTCCATTTACCTGCTTCTTCTCTTTTTGATTATAGCAGACTTTTTCTAAAAAGCGCGATAATGCGAACGTATGTTCATATTTTATTCAAAAAAGGTTTTTTGATTAAGATCCTGTTCGTCGGAAAAGCTGGGCGCTGCGTGAGAAATTCTTTAGCGTATGCTTTCGATGTGCCTTTCGTTCGAAAGGCTTCAGGTCGCGTGTTGCCTTTGGGAAGCTGGATTTGAATTTTATAAGGAAGCTTACCAAATGCAAAGGCGAACTATAGCATAGGCTTCCGAAGTGCATTTCTTCGAAATGCTTTAGCTCCTACACTGAATTTCTCCCTCCGCTGGCTTCGCTTCCTCTAACAGACTTTCTTTTCAAAAGATAACTTTTTTCATCAGACGCTTGGTTATGATAGGCTTCAAGTGCTTAAAAATCAAATTTACGTTACATCACGCCTCTGCAATTCTATTTCGATTTTGTTCACGACGCATAGGTTTGTCGAATTAAACGATCTAATGAATTAACCTGTTCTTTCAAATAAAAAATGCCACAATCATTCACCGCTCCAGATCATTTCCGACTTTTACGCAGGAAATACAAGAACGATAAAAGACTGCAACACTTTTACTCATTTATTAAGAGATGACTTTAGAAGTTATGAACTTCAAACCCATTTTCCCATGCAATTCAAAGCAAGATTTCAAATCCTCTTTTCTTTCCTACACTACCCTGGCTAGGAGGGCGGAGGGGTGTTCGTGCAGGAGCGAAGCGTTCGCCTTTGAAATCGGGAAATCCCATATACAATCCAATTCCAATTTCCCGATTTCAACACGCGACCGAAACGAACTCCCCGCAGCCCTCCCCGCGCCCCCCTCACGTGATATGCGGAGCCTTATCCTTTTTCGACAACCCCAAATACCGATTCAACTCGCGGCACAATTGCAGGATCGCGGAGCGGACTTCGAATTCTTCGCGCGTTTCCGGGAGGCTCATTTCTTTGAATTGCTCTTCCAGTTCTTTCAGCATTTCTGCTGCATTGCCGGTATAGTGCTCGCTTTTGACGTCTTGTTCCAACCGATCGAACAGTTCTGCCGTCAGCTCGGCTTGGGAAATCTGCCGATAGACTTGCGACACGAGCTGGGCCATCGTTTGGATCGACTCCAGTTGCTGCTTGCGCATCACGAAATACACGCCCCAGAATTCATCGGACTTCAACACTTGATTTTCTCGCGAGCGTCTTGCCAGTTCGAGGCCTTCGGCTACTTTTTTATCCGCTTCGATCAGTTCTTTGCCGTTCCAGACATAATCGGGATTGCGAAGCGTCTTAGCGAACTGGGCAAAAATGCGCGAAAAGCATTCGTCCGCTTCGCTGCGGATTTTGGACAGCTTTTCTTCCGGGTTAGGCATGTAGATCAAGTTGACCAGCATCGCCGAGCCTAATCCGATGACCAACAGCTGCAGCTCTGTCCAGAGCACCGGCCACGTAATTTCTCCCGCGTTAAATACATGGAACACCACAACCGCATTGGTTACGATTCCGCCTTTGAACGTCGCCTTGACGATCACGGGGAACGCAATCAGGATATACAGCGGAATCACCCAATAATGAAAACCAAGCGTACCAAATAAAACACAAGCGACAATCAGACCGACGATCGAGGCGAAAAAGCGATCTACCACCGTTTTGACGCTTCGTTTGATCGTCGTATCCAGTCCCAAAATAGCCAGTAATCCCGCCGACGTGGCTGATGGAATACCGACAAAATGAGCAATCATGATCGAGGCAAAAGCCGCCAACGCCGTTTTGATGACGCGAAAACCAAACATGCGTGCCACCGAATCCTTTCTCCGTTTTTCAGAAATATTCTCTTCACTTTCAAAACTTCCATGTTCCTTACATTTCTCTTCGGAGACAAAAATCCCGCCGTCCTTTTCGGGAATCGGCAGGATTTGTTTGGATTTTCGAGCAAAGATCGCGTGTTACAGCTTCAGATTATACAGGCTTGTGTACTTCTGTTCCAGATAATCTGCCAAGTAATCCGGATTCAATTCCTCGCCGGTGACATCGAAAATGATTTCGGAAGGCTTTTTCGATTTGCCGAAGCGGTAGACTTTGTCCGTAAGCCATTCTTTGATCGGCAGCAGGTTGCCTTGTTCGATCAACTCGTCGAAGTTCGTCAGTTCTTTGCGCAGCGTGTGCATCATTTGCGCCGCATACATATTGCCGAGCGAATACGAAGCGAAGTAGCCGAACGCGCCGCCCGACCAGTGAACGTCTTGAAGCACGCCTTTGGAGTTATTGGGAGGCGTGATACCCAGGTAACTCTCGTATTTGGCATTCCAAACTTCAGGCAGCTTTTTCACATCGAGATCTTCATTGAAGAGCATTTTCTCGATCTCGTAACGGATGATGATATGCAGGTTATACGTCAATTCGTCGGCTTCGATACGAATCAACGAATTTTCCACGCGGTTAGCCGCGAAGTGGAATTTTTCAGGCGTAACGCCTGTGAGTTGATCCGGGAACTGCTTTTGCAATTCGCCGAAGTAGCGCTGCCAGAATGGCAAACTGCGGCCGATCATATTTTCCCAGAAACGCGATTGCGACTCATGAATGCCCATCGACGTGCCTTGAGCCAGCGGCGTTCCGGTAAGTTTCGGATCGACATTTTGCTCGTACAGCGCATGTCCGCCTTCGTGCAGCGAGCTGAACGCCGCGCTCAGCACGTCGTGCTCGTGATAATTCGTCGTGATCCGCACGTCGCCAGGATTCAAGCCTGTCGCGAACGGATGCACGGTCTCGTCCAAGCGTCCTGCGTCGAAGTCGTAACCCATTTCTTTTAAAATGAAATGACTGAACTCCTTTTGGCCTTCTTTCGGATACGTTTCGTCGAGGAACGGCAATTCCGCCACAATCTCCGAAGCCGCAATTGCCTCAGCCAGAGGCACCAGACGCTTTTTCAACCGATCGAATACGTCATCGAGGCGCTCAACGGTCATGTCGGGTTCATACATATCGAGCAGCGTATCGTAAGGCGTGTCTTTCGCTCCCCAATAGCCGATAAATTTGCGCAATATGCCCACGATCTCCGTCAGATAAGGCTCGAACGAATCGAAATCTCCGCTTTCCTTGGCGTCTTCCCATTTCGTTTCCGATTTGGAGGTCAGAATCGTATACGCTTTAAATTCACTTTCGGGAATTTTGCGATTTTGGTCGTAGCTTTTTTTGACCGCTTCCACCAGTCTGCGATCGATGTCGTCCAATTGCGACGCGTTCGCTTCCTGCGTAAACAGATTCAGGTATGTACCCATTTCGTTCGACGTTTCAAGTTTGAAAGCTTCTGTCGAAAGCAAGCCGATCGTCTCTGCGCGCGTTTCCGCGCCTTTGCGCGGGGCTCCCGTACGAAGATCCCAATACATCAGGCCTACCGCTTCATTGTAGCTTCCGATCTTGGCCACCAATTCGCGAAATCCGTTCCATTGTTCCTGTAGTTGTTGTTCCATTCGGAAAGTTCACCTCGTTTGTTTGATCGTTTCGCAAAAATGGTAAAAATTATTGTTTACCTCTTGATCATACGTTTTGAGAGGTCTATAATCAATATCAACAAAAGGTTTTGCAAAATATAATTTTGAAAAAGGAGTCCTGAATCATGTCGATCTCCCTTACTATGAACGTCTCCCCGGAAGCGCAAACCTTGCTGGCAAAAAAATTCGATGGTCAACCCGGCTATCTTCGCGTCGCTTACGACAACGAAGGCTGCGGATGCTCGCTTAGCGGCGCGATCGCTCTCTGGCTCGTGGACGAGCAAAAAGCATCGGATTTGAACATCGCTTCCGATAGCGGCATTTCGTTCATTATCGATAAAAATGACGCTGTCTATCTGGATCAAAACCTCTCAATCACGATCAGCGGTTTCGATAAATCGTCTGTGCGCCTTGCCAGCGACGGCCAATCTTACGGTTCCAGTATCCGAATCGAAGATCGCCGCGCGGCTTCAGAAGTTCGCGCCTGAACCGCTTTCGCCTAATTTCGGCAAAATTCGTGCTTGAAATTCCCCTATGGTGTTATGTAAAATTCGTGATAACGCTCCAGGGCGAAAAAAGGAGGAAGCAGCTTTGACTCAGATTACGGATATTTTGGACCATAATAAAGCGTTCGTCGAAAACAAGGAATACGAAACATTTATCAGCGGTAAGTTTCCTGAGAAAAAAGTCGTCGTGCTCACCTGTATGGACACTCGGCTGACCGAGCTGCTTCCGCGTGCCATGAACCTTCGCAACGGGGATGCCAAGATTTTGAAAACGGCGGGTGCTGTGATTTCTTCGCCATTCGGCAGTATTATGCGCAGTATTTTAGTTGCACTCTACGAGCTGCAAGCTGAAGAAGTGATCGTTGTCGGTCATCATGAATGCGGCATGGCTTCGCTGAATGCGGAACATATCATGGGCAAAATGCGCGAACGCGGGATCTCGGAGGAAGTGCTTGCAACCCTCGACCATTCCGGCGTGCAGCTTGGACAATGGTTCAAGGGCGTGGAAAACGAGACTCAAGGCGTGATGCACAGCGTCAATATGATTGCCAATCACCCGTTAATGCCTGCGGGCGTACCCGTGCACGGCATGTTGATCGATCCAAAAACGGGTGCGTTAGAAGTCATTTGCGACGGTTACGAACGTGACAGCGAAGTTGCGGAGTGACGAAAATTCTGCGTGATCAATCCGCTATGATGTGTTCGTAATGAATTATGAAAAAAGTTTAATATTACGGCGCGGTTCCTTTTCGGGACTGCGCTTTTTCGTTGTTGGCAGGCTATTTAGCCCTTTGCAGGCATCCGAGTTGGTTGCCCCGGCATCTTTTTATGTTGTACACTTTGGGAAGAGGTCGTGCACCGTCCGGCGGCGGGGCGCCCTGAATATGGAGAACGGGTGATTTCATGAATATACTTTCTTACGGCCTGCTTGCTCTGGTTTCACGCAAAGAGGCTTCAGGCTATGATTTGATGCTCAAGATCCAGCCATTCTGGCAAGCCAAGCACAGCCAGATTTATCCACTGCTCGGTAGCATGGAAGAAAAAGGACTGCTCAGTGCCACATGGATTCAGCAAGCAGACAAACCGGATAAAAAGCTGTATTCCATCACGCCCGAAGGCACATCGAAACTGCATGAGTGGCTGCTGGAAGAGACGGCGGCTCCGGTCATGCGCGACGAGTTCAACCTGAAATGCTTCTGTATCCACTTGGCAGAACCTTCCGAGGTTCGTCGCATGTTTGCGGATCGCCGCACTTATCATGTCGATCGCATCAAGTACTATAAGGATATCCAGGACAATATTCCAAAAGAACATCGTAACCCGGGCCATATCGGCTTTGAAGATTACATTTTGTTGCAAAAAGCGATTCTGCGCACCAAAGCCAGCGTAGATTGGATCGATTGGGTCGAGGAAGAGTACGGACAATGGACGGTCGAAGCCTAATCAGCCGCTTTATTTAAAACTTTTCTAAAATAATCATTAAAAATTGAAACGTTCTCGAAATTCCTCCGTATAAGGTCAGGGAAGGGCGAAGTTTAAACTTTGCCCATTATCTAAAGACCTTACTACAGGAGGAATTTCACTTATTATGAGTCGATCCAAAAAGTTCTTTTCCATCATGCTGTCTGTCTTGATCATCTTCGGTGCTTCGGCGATCGTGCCGGACCAAGCAGATGCGCGTCGCGGCGGTGGCGGTTTCAGCTCCGGCCCAAGGTCTTACCAAAGCACGCCGAACAAATCGCAAAATACCGACAGTGTCAATTCGGGCACGCGATCAAACTCCAATACGCAATCCAATAACAGCAGTTTGAACCGTAACAACACGAATAACCGTGGCGGCTTTGGCGGCGCCATGTTCCGCGGCATTTTGTTCGGCGGTATTGCCGGTCTTCTGTTCGGTAGCCTGTTCGCCAATATGGGAGCTTTCGGCGGAATCCTGGGGCTGTTGGTTAACGTTCTTGCTCTGTACATGTTGTTCGTTATCGTCCGCGCCGTTTACCGCAGCGTCAAAGAAAACCGTCGCCGTTCGCGCGAACGCGAAGGACGCTATTAAGCCATGCAGCTTACGATGGATGAAATTATCAATGCGGTCTGTCTGAATATCGCGGAACGCCGGGTGATTAAGCCTACGGAAGTTACGGTTGAGATGTTATGGGATGAGGATTTGGGGTACAGCGCGCATATTACGGTGCAAGGGCGCGACTGGTACATCAACGAAGGTTCGCTGATCGAAGCCATCACCCAATATCTGGACCGGGAATACGGAATTCGTGCTTTTCAAGATCAGATCAGATTGGATTTGACGGATGAAATTATCGCGCATATTGCGGTGTAGGCGTGTTTCCTCTTAAGCTCCTGTTCGTTGATCAGAGGCCGGGAGCTGCGGGAGAAATTGTCAGCCTATGCTTCCGAAGTGCATTTCTTCGAAATGCTTCACAATCCGCTGTTTCTCTCGGAAAATTTGATTTAAGTTTTTATTGGAATTTTCCGAGTTCAAAGGCGTATTTCACTGAATTTCTCCCTCCGCCTGGCGCTTCGCTCAGACTCAAACCTTTTTTAGAAACATTAAGCCTGGTCTTTCAGAGATCAGGCTTTTTTATGTAGAGAATATAGGTTATGCTTTTTCTTTGAGTAAAGGATTCACGATTTCTTTTTTGGATCGGCTCTGTATGTTCAGCGTCAAATTGGGTAAAGAAACGCGCATGTTTTCATGCTGCTTATTCTCCGTTGTCAAAGAAATTTCAATCCTATAATCATGGGCAGGAACGAATCGAATCCACTGACCGCTTTTTCCGGAAAGTTCGATTTCCAGAATTCCCTTTTGTTCGATCTGACGGCATTCTTCGAAAATGGTCTTGACCATTTCCATGTCGCGGGTGCTCCATTTTCCATAAATATCGACGGCAACCATTCCCGTGATGCCCGCGTCTTTGCTATTCGGCACCATATACTGCTCCATGAATGCTCGGCTTTTGTCATCGTTCATTTGTTGGAAGAAAAATTGGAACGGAACTCCTTCGAACGGTTTCACGTAAGCATTGCGCCAAGGCATCGTTCGGGTGAGCAGGTTGAAAAACCAGCGGAATGCCAGAGGTTGGGGTCGGCTGATTTCGATGCCTTTGCCTGATAAGCGTTCATATACGGCGTCCAGATCCGGCACGTCCAGAGCAAAACCCACGACTCCCCGGTGTCCTTCCAAATAACGTTTCGTCCAATCGGCTACCCAACCTCCGCCATCCGGTCGCTTGATGTGCACCATCTCCAGATACTCGCCGCCGATCCACAGATTGGATACTTTAAAACCTCGCGTGCCTTTTCCCCACTTCGGTTCGTACGGTAATCCGCTATCTCGAATCGCTTGAATTCGGGTCGGATCGCTTTGCACATCCGCGTCTACGTTGACTACAAGATGATCGATTTTCATTATAATTTCTCCTTTATCCCCTCTGGCTTCTGTTTAAAATCTTCGTCTCATGTTAAAGTGAGCTTTAACGAAACGAGGTGCAAATCATGTTTACGATCAAAGAAGTACAAGAAAAATTCGGCCTGCCGGCTTCGACATTGCGGTTTTACGAAAAAGAAGGCATCCTTCCGCCAATCGGACGGGATAGCGGCGGGCGTCGATTATATAGCGAACCGGAACTTGAATGGTTGCAGTTGGTCGTTGCGCTCCGCGATACCGGCATGACGATGGATCATATCAAAGATTACGTCGAATTGGTCAAACAAGGCGACGAAACGCTGCATCAACGTCGACAGATCCTGCTGGAGCACAAACAGGACGTCGAACGCAAAATGAACCAGACGCTTGAACACTTGGAGAAAATCAATCGAAAAATGGCGATATACGATCTGCTCGCGCACGGGAAAAGGGACTTTTTGATCTAATCTCAGATGAACTTGAAATTCTCGCTTGACTTAAACTTCACTTTAATTTGTATGCTGACGGTATACCTTTAGAAGGAGTGAATTCATTTGTCGCAGAAAAAAGTATGGTTCATTACCGGTTGTTCCACAGGATTCGGCCGGGAGTTGGCAAGCAAACTGATCGAGCAGCAATATCCCGTCGTGATTACCGCGCGCAATCCCGAATCGCTGTCGGAGCTTGCGCAGGGACGCGAAGACCAGGTACTTGCACTAAAACTGGACGTGACGGATACGCAGCAGATTCAAGATGCCGTGTCCGCGGCGCAACAAAAGTTCGGCCGCATCGACGTGCTGGTGAATAATGCCGGCATCGGCTACTTCGCTTCCGTCGAAGAAAGCCTGGAAGAAGAAACGCGCAACATGTTCGAAATCAATTTCTGGGGATTGATGCATGCGACGAATGCTGTACTCCCCGTGATGCGTGAACAAAAATCCGGCCATATTATCAACTTCTCTTCAATCGGCGGATTAACTTCGTTCCCTACGCTCGGTTACTATCATGCGACCAAATATGCGGTAGAAGGCATTTCCGAGAGTTTGGCGCAAGAAGTGGCGGAAAGCGGCATCCATGTCTCGATTATCGAACCAAGCAGTTTCCGTACCGATTGGGGCGGGCGCTCTTCGGTCAAAACGGAAACCCGGATTCCCGAATACGAAAACACGGTCGGACGCATGCTGAGCGGCATCGGTCAAAGCGCCGGCCAAGAACCGGGCGATCCGGCAAAAGCCGCCGAAGCGCTGATCCATATTGCCGAATTGGACGCGCCTCCTTTGCGCTTGCTGCTCGGCAACGGTGCTTATCAAGCCGCAACGCATAAGTTCACGAACCTGTTGAGTTCGATCGAGGAATGGAAAGAAACGACGATCGGCGCGGATTTCCCGCAGCAACCTTAACATCCCGCGCTGCTCGAAGCCATCGATTCAAACCTCTGATAAACGAGTTTGTCGACCCTATTCGAGATAAGTTCCGCGTAAAGATCTTATCAAAAAGAATTTCTATTTCGTTCTTCTTGATCCTTATTTTAACACGTACTATTAAAAACCGCCTTTCCGATTTGCGGAAAGGCGGTTTTCGGATTGTGCATCTTAATCTTGGGCATCGCTCAGCAGACGTTCCTTTAACCTCGCTGCCAAATCGTCGTCCGTCAGCGGTTCCCGGTGCGTATTCTCCAAATAAATATGCTTCTCCGTTTCCGGCATCAAATATTGCTTGTACCATAGGAAAAAGTCCGGGCTATCCCCGTGCATGCGCAGCACTTTTCGCAACGTATCGACATTTTGCACCGTGCTCGCGATATTGGTTAACCAATCGGCGCGATAAAAGTCGGCCCATTTTCCATGTTCGGCCGCGCGTAGCGCATCCATTCCCCGACGGTAATGCCACAGCGATTCCGAAGCCAACACGAACGCTTGCGGGTATTGCCCCAGTCGATGCGCGGCGTAAGAGCGGCACAGTTGATAAAAGCCTTCACTCCCCGACAAATGCAGCTCGCCGTGAAACCGCAAATGATCCTTGGCACGCTGACGATCATCGTCGCCCAGCTTCGCCAACGTCTCGTCGCATTGTTCAAGCCAACTTTTCCATTTGCCGATGGCAGGCGCAAGCCTTTCTTCGAATGCTTGGATCTGCTGCTCAAACGAGCCTGCACCGACCGCCCAGTCCAGACGGTGATCGCTCTCGGTTTCTTTTCCTTGCAGCCAATGACCGATGATCTGCCTCGCCGGATGATGGTAGTATTGCTCGCCCGCCAAATCGTCGGAATGCGGACCGTAAGGCAGAGTGGCCTCGGCGTAACTTCGATAAAGCCTGGCCAGCGCCTCATGCTCCGATGCGTAATAAGAGCGGACGAAGCTTTGCAAATGCTGCTTCGTATCAATTGCGCCTTCATTCCACAGCGTACTGACGATATCAAGCGGATATACATGGGGCCGAATATTTCCGCTGTTGAGGATGAGATAATCGGATGCTCCCACCGCAAATGCCCCCTCGAGCTCGCTTTTCAAAAAGTCGGCGCTTCCTGCGAACATCGTCAAATGGTTGGAAGCTTGCAGATCGTGGAACGTCACATGCACATATAATCCGTGACGACCCGAATCTTTGGCTGACGGAAGCGAAGGAACCCGAAGATTGATGTCGTCTCTGCGCCGCGATACCATTTTGCCGTACCCGTTATCCGCCCAGACCCTGATCGTGTTCTCGGGCAACGAGATCAACCCTTCTTGATACAACTCCGCAATCTCTCCGTATAAAGCCACGCAGCAGACCGGGTCTTCCACGTATTCGCGGATCATGTCGTATTGCTTTTGCATGACCTGACCGATCAGTTCGCCCCGCTTGAACGGCGTGTCGAAGCTCGGGTCGTCTTCCCAAAAAGGCTTATCGCCCTGTCCGCGGAACGATAATACCCAGACGACTTTTCGATGCCGCTGCTCTTCGATCGCTTGACGCCATAACTGTTCGTACCGTTCCGGCTCTCGCAGATAACTCATTTCCCGCCCGGGATAGGCTCTGGCGAACATTTCGGCTCCCAGCGGCTCGGCATGATGATGCGTCACCCACAATCCCATTTCCGACGCCAACTCATAATGAACGCCGTGGCGCGGCAAATCCGTTCCGGGAATGACCATATTGCCTCCCGAGCGCAGCAAGGCTTCGAACACCGGCTCCCACACTTCGCGCGTCGGCGGATACTCCGGTTTCCAGCCGATCAGACAGACTTCGTCATTCACGAACCAGCCGCGGTATCGGACTTTGCGAGGGGAAGACGCATAATGGACGCAAGGAATACTGATTTCGCTTCGACTTTTGATCTCCTGATCCATCCAATACCAGAAAGGCTGGATGCCCAGAAACATTCGACTGAACGCCAACACGCCGTACACGACGCCCAATTCGTCCCGTCCGACGATATGGAGTACGGATACCTCGTCGGAAACAAACCGAAATTCAAAAGCTTCGGGATGCGCGGGACAAGAATCATTTTCGCCGGCTAAACCGATACGGATCTGCGCTTGCCTCGGATCGGCCGCAAATTCCGGTTCGATTCCGAGCACGGCGGTCAGATCGCGTTTCAGCATTCGCAGTACGTGGGCAATCGCCGCAGAATGAGGTTCGACAGCGTAAATAAGCACTTTCCCGCTCAGATGCAACTCGCGCTTGAACGCATTGCTCATGGAGCAACTACCGGCGTGCTTTTTCCAGTATCCGCTTGCGATTGAACATCGGCGAAAAGCTCGGATAACGGCCGAACCTCCTGAATGCCGATCCCAGCCAACGCCTGTGCAGCCATTCGGGCTATTGCGACGGCACCTTCTTCATTGAGATGCGTGTCATCCATAATGCCTTCCGGATAATTCGGGTGCACGCCCGGTTCAAACTGGGTAAACCACTGCCGGGAACGTTGATGGCCCATCTCCTTGTAAGCCGAAGCGCTGCGTCCTGTCAGATCGATCAACGGCACGTCTTCCCGCAGTGCCAGCGCCTCCATCGCCCGAGGGTAGTCGCCGTGCGTTTGCGTCAGCAATCCGTCGGCGTCGAACCAGCGGCGGGAGATCGAAGTGAGCAGAATCGGCTTCGCCCCTTTCGCGCGCGCTCCGTCTATGTAGCGTTTCAGGTGCTCGCCATAACTCCCCCAAGGACTTGTATGGCGATCCGGATCGTCTTTTTCATCATTGTGTCCGAACTGGATCAGCAAGTAATCGCCTTCTCCCAGCTGCTGCAAGATGCGATCCAATCTGCCTTCATCGATAAAACTCTTACTGCTACGACCGCAGATCGCTTCATTCACGACATTCGCATTAGCTTGTAAAAAGAGTGGCAGCTTCTTCCCCCATCCCTGCATCGGTGCCCGATCTGTCGGATAATCGGCCATCGTTGAATCTCCTGCCAAATAAAACGTAACCACCATTTTAACCTCTCCCCTATTCGCAAATATACAGCTCTCAAAAAAAAGGCTAGCCCAATTTCTGCACGATTACTCCGCTTATAACGCTTACTTGACGAAGACCCCGCTTTTTTTGCTAAAATAGAACGATAAAATGAAAACGCATTATTTGGAATGAAGAAAATCCGTGCGAATAGTAGCGAAATCGTGAAAGGAGCTTTCTTATGAACCTGCAATCGATCCCTGATTTACTTCACTACGGTGACAGCGAAGATGAAATCCGGGCCGAATTCGATCGTCGCTGCGGACACTTTTCTATGATTCAGAATCATTACCATGTGAGCTATGAGCTGTATTATTTGTTTAGCGGAGAGCGAAATTACTTCGTGAAAGACAGCTCTTATCGGATTCATGCGGGAGACCTCATTCTGATCGATTCCAACGCCGTACATAAAAGTACCGACTCCGGTATTCCCGATCATGAACGAATCGTGCTCTATTTCTCGCCGAGCTACTTCGATCGCTTTTCAACGGATGAACGTGAGCTGTTACGCACTCCTTTTACCGTTGGTTGTCCATTGGTCTCATTAAATCTGCAAGAACGGTTGCGCGCCGAAGAGTTATTAATTTCCCTGTTAAATGAACTGAACGTGCGCCCTACCGGTTATCGCCTGCACGTTCAGCATATGGCGGGTGAGTTGCTGCTTCTCGTAGCACGCGCTTCGCGTAAACCAGGCGTATCCACCTTGCCGGAGCCTACGCCCGTTCAGCGAAAAGTATCGGAAGTGGTGCGGCATATCAACGGGAATTTCGCCGAACCGCTCGAGCTGGATGAACTGTCGCGTCGATTCTTTATCAGTCGAAGCCATTTGAGCCGAACGTTCAAGGAAGTAACAGGGTTTGGTTTTGCCGAATATGTGAATATCACCCGCGTAAGGGAAGCCCAACGAATGCTGCGGGAGACCAAGAATAGCGTGACGACGGTCTCGGAACAGGTCGGCTTTGAAAACTTCTCGCATTTCGGCAAAATGTTCAAACGATTATCCGGCGTCTCGCCGCGGGAGTATCGGAATTTGGATCGTTTGAATCGAGAGAACGCGTGAAAAAGTCGGCTATAGGATGACTCGCAGCGTAATGATCTCGTACGGCTTGAAGTTCTGCACGAATTCGCTGGCTTCAATCTCTTCTTCCAGCGGACGTTCCAGCAGATCACAGAGCTGCCATGAACGAACGCCGTAGTCGCTGGCAAGCTTAACTGCAACGCGGCGTCCCGTATATTCATGCAGTCGAACGATGATCGCGTCTCCTTGTTCCGAGCGTTTGACCGCATCGATTGCGATTCCGTCGGTGTCCAGGGTGATCAATGAACGGTTAGCTCCCGCTTCATAGGCCCCGGGCATGGCTCGCGGCGGATCATTGAGCATCCAAGCCTCTTCCGCCGTACGCCCCGCAACCCAATCACCGGAATGCGGAAGCAACGAGTACGTAAAGACATGCTCTCCCTGATCGGCACTCCAATCCGGATCGGTCGCCGATTTAATCAAAGTCAGACGCATCGTGGAATCTTTGATATCGTAGCCGTACTTGCAATCGTTCAGCAAACTGACGCCGTAATCCCGTTCCGACAGGTCTGCCCATTGATGCCCGACCGTCTCGAATCGCGCGTAATCCCAGCTCGTGTTCCAATGTGTGGGCCTTTTTACATTGCCGAACTGGATGTCGTAAGTGGCTTCGGTGGAACGGATCGATACAGGGAATGCCACCTTCAGCAGTTGATGCTGTTCATGCCAATCGACTGTCGTCTCAAAATCGATTCGACGCTGTTTGGCGTACACTTTGATATGCTGCGTCACCGTGGAATCCATATAGCGCCAGTTCATTCGCAGCACGGCAACCAAGGGGCCGCTCCGGATCAGTTCGGCTGCGGTCAATTCCGTCACTTCGCGCTTTTTCTCCAAATACTCCAGATCGATATTCCAGGCGTCATACTCCAGCGGTTTGTCTTCGAACACTTGCAGCACATTGCCGTATTCGCCTTCTTTCAACACCTCGCGCTCCGCTTCACGATCGAAAATCCGCTTCAATTGCCCGGCTTCGTTCCATTCCAGAATATAAAAAGGCGTGCTCAAGCTTCCTTTTTCCCATACAAACGGATCTTCGGTCTTCGTCTTCTCTAACGCTGACGCCGAACGGATCACCGTGCTGCCCATCGGAGTCAAGGAAGGAACTTCGACCAGCCACTCTCCGCCAGATAGATATTGCGCGCGTAGCGATTGTCCTTCCGAATCCGTCCATGTCAGTGGTTCGGATAGAGCAGCGTGTTCGTCTTGCACATGTACCAGCCCGTCATACGGGAAAAACGCTCCGCTGAATACCGTATAGGCAGTAAGCCGCGACGTATCTTCCTTGCCGAATATCGAAGCCGCGGTATCCGCACTACGGATAAGTTGCCGGATCGCTTTTTCAACCAGATCGCTGCCGATCTCTTCCGCTTGATCGTACTCAATCCGCGAATCTTCATACACTTCGCGAATCGCCGATCCCGGAATGATATCGTGGAATTGGTTACGCAGCAGAATCTTCCAACCTTCCAGCAGACGATCTGCCGGATAGCTGTTCAAGTCTCCTTTTTCCGCAGCCAAAAGCACATTCAGCCATTCGGCTTCGCGATACTTGAGCTCCAACTTCCGATTCATCCGTTTGTTATGCGCCTGACTGGTATACGTCCCGCGATGCGTCTCCAGATACAACTCACCGTCCCAGGTATGCACATATTCTTCGGAGGCTGCGATCGTCTGATTGAGCCGTTCGAAGTATTCGTCTGCCCGTCCCGGCTTAACGCTCGGAATCCCCGGAACGGTATCGAGACGCCTGCGCATTTCCAGCATATCGCGGTTGACTCCGCCTCCTCCGTCGCCGTAACCGTAAGCCAGCAGCAATTCGGTATTGATATTTTTGTCCTGATACAGATCCCAGATCCCTTGCACGGAAAACGCTTCGATCACCCCGTTATACGTAATGCCTTGCGATAACGGCTTGGCTCTGGTCGTAATAAAGTGGGTCAGCACCTCACTGCCGTCGATCCCTCTCCACCGGAAGGTATCATGCGGCATTTTGTTATACTGATTCCAGCCCAGCTTAGTCGTCATAAAAGTCTCGATCCCGGATTTTCGCAAAATCTGCGGAAGCGCCCAACTGTACCCGAACACGTCCGGCAGCCAGAGATGCTTGCATTCCACGCCGAATTCTTCCCGGAAAAACTGTGTGCCGTACAGAATCTGACGGACCAGGGATTCGCCGCTCGTCAGATTGCAATCCGCTTCCAGCCACATGGCTCCGCCCGCTTCCCAGCGTCCTTCTTGAACTCTTTCCGCGATTTGGCCGTACAGCTCGGGGTAGTCCTGCTTAATATAGTCGTAGAGCTGAGGCTGGGTCTGCAAAAAGACATATTCGGGAAATTGACGCATCAGACGCAGTACCGTCGAGAAAGAACGCGCCGCTTTTTCCCGGGTATGCGTCAGACGCCACAGCCAAGCTACGTCGATATGCGTATGCCCGATGGCCGTAACTTGAACCGGATGGGGGTCGCGCCGAATATTCGCCAGTCGATGTTGCAGATCCGTATTCGCAGCTTGAATGCTATCGTAAAAGCTGTCGCTGCCCGGCTTGGACCCATCCAGCAGACGGAAAGCTTTATCGAGTGCGGACAACAATTCATGCTTCAACGCGTTATTTTCTTGCAGCTCCCGATAGACGCCGAGTACGGCACGTGCCGTGTAATACAAATTGTCCGTCGGTTCATCCAGCCAAGCCAGCCGTGCCGAACCCAGTACATGCTCCTGTAAAGTCGGAAGACCGCCACCTTCAAGTCCCGACCAGAGGCGAAAAGCAAAACTCAATTCGCGACCCTCTGTATCCGCTTCCAAAAAAACTTCCAAATGATTGGAATCCACACCTTGATACGGATGCCCGTCGATGAATAACAAAGACTCAAATCCACTATTGTAAAAGTCTCCCGTACGACCAAAGTCAAACAGACCCACAATCCGGCGTCCGGTCCATGCCGCAGGAACTTCTACTTTTCGCTGCAACCAAATGTAGCGATCCCGACCTGCCCAACGATCGCCGATTGTATATGTGCGACCTTTTTGAAACGAGCTTGGCGGATAAGCGCCGTTGGTTCCTTCTTCATCTTCAAGACCCGACCATTCATTCAACACAATCGATTCTCTGTAGCGATAGGATTCCAATTCAGCAATGCGTTTCGTCAGCTTTTCGTCTGTAGTAAACATGTTTTCCACCCTTTCATAACACGTGTTATACACTAAGAAAATGGACGGCCTCCAAAAGGAACACCGTCAAATATTTTCGCTCATCTGTATGACTCAAGCACTCTCGCCGGGCTTGAGTACAGCGGGAAGCCATAGCTTGGAGGGCTGCTCGGTTCCGCGCCGCATCTGCAAAAGCACGCTTCGCACCGCCGCTTCGCCCATTTCCGCATAAGGAATTTCTACGCAACTCAATGTCGGTACGCTCAGTATATCTCCTTGAATCGTATTATCCGCAGCCATGATTCGCAGATCGGCGCCAATCGACAGTCCGAATCGGTATGCGCTTCGATACAGATCCGGCACCGCACTGGACCAGTTAAGTAGCACCGGGGACGAAGCATGTTTGGATTCGACCTGCTGCCGGCACCAAGCCTGCCAATCAACTCGCCCTGCCTGCTGCAAATGACGAGAAACCTTTGGCTCCAGCTTATGTTTGCGGCACCATTCCTCGTACCCTTTCCGACGCTGTTGTTCCGCCCAGTTGACTCGCCCTTCATGGGACAAGCTAAATACTTCCGCATATTCGGGAGCAAGCTTTGCGTCGGAAGAACGTTGCCATAAATAGTCCAATGCGGTCTTCATGCTCTTCCGGTAATCGGCGTGCACCGAGTGAATCCCCGCAAATTCGGCGTAGCCCTCTACCGATACATAGGGAACACCGCTCGCTTGAACACGCTCTGCCCACTCTTCGTCGGCATAGCTGGTATCGTCCAAGGTGACGATTCCATCGATTCTTCGTTGTTGATACAGCTCTAGCAGTCCACTTCGGGCTTCTCCGACTTTTCCCCTTCCCGGTGAACTGAGCAAAAGATGATAGCCTTCTATCTCACTTGCTCGTTGCATCCCTTCCAGTACACGCATAAACAAAGGATGGGAGGTATCGCCGAACGCGGCCAGCGTCATGCTCCGCCCGGTCTTCATTCCGCGCGCTCTCGCATCCACATGATAATTCAACTCGCGGATTGCCGCATGTACATTTTCCCGCGTGCGCTCACTTACCCCAATGCCCGGCGTTCCGTTCAATACGGCAGATACGACACTCCGCGATACACCCGCGAGTTTGGCGACATCCTGGCTGGTTACTCTTTTCGGCTTTCCGGATTTATTATTCATTTCTACACCTCGAACCCAATATAACACGTGTTATGTCGACTGTATAGAGATTCTTCTGTCGCAAAATAGGCATTCTTTCCTGTACTTGACGCGTTGACAAAGACTTCCATGCTCGTTATGATGAAAACGTTAACATTTATAGTCGGGAGCGAAAAGCATGATTACGATCAAAGACATTGCACGAGCGGCAGGCGTCTCGCATACAACCGTCTCCCGGGCGTTGAACGGCAGTCCGCTGATCAAGCCGGTTACGCGGGAGCGAATCGCCAAGATTGCCTCGGACATGAATTACGTGCCCAACTACAATGCCAAAAATCTGGTTACGCGCAAATCGAACACGATCGGATTATTCTTTTCCAGCATTGAGCAAGGAACGTCTTCGAGCTTTCTCGCCGATGCGCTCAAAGGCATCCGCCGCGAACTGGACGAGCATTACATGTTGACAGTCAGCGGCATCGACGATGCGGGCAGCTTGGACAGTATCAATCCGCGCCGCTACGACGGGATACTGGTCATGAGCCAGAGCGAGTTGGACAACCGGTTCATCTATCATGTTCAGTCGGCCGATATTCCGCTTGTGGTCTTGAACCGCCAGTTGGACGATCCGTCGATTGCCAATGTGGCGTCGGACGATCGGGTCGGCGGACGCGCGGCAGCGGATCATGCGTTCCAATGCGGACACCGTTCCATCGCAATCATCGAAGGCAAGCCGGGATTCAAGTCCTCCTCCGAACGAAGATTAGGCTATATGGACAGCCTGATCGCGCACGGTCTATCGCCGAATCCGGACTATTTCGTACCTGGGGACTACAGTATCGAGAGTGGATACGCGGCGATGAACACCCTGCTCGATCTGAACAATCGTCCGACGGCCGTCTTCTGCGGCAACGACGATATGGCGATTGGCGCGATGAACGCCTGCTTCGACCGCGGGGTTCATATTCCCGGCGACATCTCTTTGATCGGGTTCGACGATATGATCTTCGCCCAGTATACGAACCCGCCATTGACGACGATTCATAAGTCCGTATCCGAGATCGCCGCCGAAGGAACCAAACTCCTGCTTCAGCGCATGGAACAGCCGAACGCCGAACCGATTCAACGCCTGCTTGGCAGCAAACTGGTACAGCGTCGCTCCGTAGCCGAGTTCGCAAGCGAAGACGATCATTGATTCGACCTGGCAGCCGAATATCTTTTACATTTTCGGCGCCAACTTCTTTTTCACAGCAAAATGTTCACGTGTGCAAAAATTCATTTTAAAGGAGCCAAAAGCATGACAAGTTTACCCCGACTGTCGCGCAGTATCGTGCCTAAAGTAGCCGCTTTTCCCGAAAAGGTTATCCAGTTCGGCGGCGGCAACTTTATGCGGGCATTCATCGATTGGCAGCTTCAGCAAATGAACCGTCAAGGCTTGTTCGGCGGCAACGCCGTTCTGGTTCAGCCGATCTCGGAAGAAGTGAATACGAAATTCGCCGAGCAGGACTATTTGTTTACCGTACTGTTGAATGGGATCGAAAACGGTCAGACGGTGGATTCCGCCGAGGTTGTCGGAAGCGTGAACCGCCTGATTAATCCGTATACGGATTATGAGACGTATCTGGCATTGGCGGATAACGACCAGCTCTCGATCATCGTCTCTAACACAACGGAAGCGGGAATCGTGTATCGTCCCGAAGATCACTTGAACGATAAGCCTCCGGCCGGATTCCCGGCCAAGCTGACCGCCTTACTATATCGCCGATATGCGCTGGGTAAAAAAGGCTTCACCATTATTCCATGCGAGCTGATCGACCGTAACGGCGAAAAGCTGCTGGAAATCGTGAAAAAGCACGCCGAAGACTGGAAGTTGGACGAGGGGTTCCATCTATGGCTGGATACGCAAAATACATTCTGTTGCAGTCTGGTCGACCGGATCGTACCGGGATTTCCCCGCGGTAGAGAGCAGGAAGTGGCGCAACGGCTTGGTTACGAAGACCAATTGGCCGTGACCGCCGAACCTTATCTGCTGTGGGTCATTGAAGGGCCGGAAGCCATCAAGGACGAATTCCCGCTTGCCAAAGCCGGACTGAACGTCGTCGTGACCTCCGATATGACGCCGTACCGCGAACGAAAAGTCCATTTGCTGAACGGTCCGCATACGGCGATGGTCCCGCTTGGCTTGTTGAGCGGGTTGGAAACGGTCGAAGACGTGATGAACGATGCCGCTTTCTCCACCTTCCTTCAGGCGATGATCGAGCAGGAACTGATTCCGATGCTGGATCTCCCGGTAGAAGAGCTTCAGAGTTATGCGCAAGCGGTGCTGGAACGTTTCCGCAATCCGTCGATCCGGCATGAACTGCGCTCCATCTCGCTTAACAGCATCTCCAAATTCAAAGCGCGCCTGCTGCCGATCCTGCTTCGCTACGTTCGGGAACGGGGCGAGCTTCCTCCGCGAATCACGCTTGCTTTTGCCGCATTGCTTTACAGCTATCGCGGGGATCGGATCGCGCGCCAAGATGAAGCTTCGGTATTGGGTATTTTTGATCATGCATGGTCTGAACCCGATTCGTTTATCCCCAATATCTTGGGTCAGACTGCGCTCTGGGGTGTTGATTTGAACGAGATTCCGGGCTTGGCCGCTCGTCTGGAAGGCCATCTGCAAGAACTCGACTCTTCGGAATTACAGCTCCATCAATTTGTATAGGAGGAATACCGATATGCGGACTTTGATGAAAATGAATCCCCGCGACAATGTTGCCGTTGCTCTTCGCCCTTTGTCCGGCGGCGAGCATTTGGATGCGGAAGGTACGGATGTGTCCAGTCTGAGCGATGTCCCGCAAGGCCATAAGATCGCGACCGCTTATATCCCGGCAGGCGGCATCGTCATGAAGTACGGAGCGCCGATCGGCTATGCCGCCGAAGATATTCCAATCGGCGGATGGATTCACACGCACAATATCAAAACCACGCTTGCAGGCGAAGAAGACTATCAATATGAACCGGAGCTGCATCCTGTTGATTATCCGAACCGGGGACTGACTTTTGACGGCTATCGTCGCAAAAACGGAAAAGTCGGCATTCGCAACGATCTGTTCCTCGTCCCGACTGTTGGCTGCGTCAACGGCGTCGCCGAGCTGATGGTTGCCGAATTCAAAGCGATTCATCCTGACCTCGGTCCTTTCGACAACGTGACGGTGCTCAAGCATCCGTACGGTTGCTCCCAACTGGGTGACGATCACCGGATGACGCGCAGCATTCTGATGGACGCCGTCAACCATCCCAATGCGGGCGGCGTGCTGGTGTTCGGACTGGGATGCGAGAACAATATCGTAGCCGAATTCAAGCAGATGCTGGGCGACTTCGACGAATCCCGAGTGAAGTTTCTGGTCGCGCAAGAAGTCGGAGACGAAGTTGAAGCGGGACTGGAACTGCTTGAAGAATTGCATCAAGCGGCTATCGGCGATAAACGCGAGCCCGTCCCTTTGAGCGAGTTGAACGTCGGTTTGAAATGCGGCGGCTCCGACGGTTTTTCCGGCATCACCGCCAACCCGCTGCTCGGCGCTTTCTCCGACTTCCTGATCGGTCAAGGCGGCAGCACCATTCTAACCGAAGTTCCCGAAATGTTCGGCGCCGAAAAAATGCTGATGGCACGCGCCGAAAACGAAGAGGTATTCGAAAATATCGTCTGGCTGATCAACGATTTCAAACAGTATTTCCTGTCACACGGCGAGACGGTCTACGAGAATCCGTCGCCGGGCAATAAAGCGGGAGGTATCAGCACGCTGGAAGACAAGTCGCTGGGATGCACGCAAAAGGCAGGCACTTCCGCCGTTGTGGATGTGTTGAAATACGGCGAAAAGCTGCGTAAAAAAGGACTCAGCCTGCTGCAAGCACCGGGTAACGATCTGGTCGCTTCCTCCGCGCTCGCCGCTTCCGACTGCCAACTGGTACTGTTTACGACAGGACGCGGAACGCCGTTCGGCAGCTTCGTGCCTACGGTCAAAGTCGCGACCAACAATGAGTTATTTGCGAAAAAAGGACATTGGATGGATTTCAATGCGGGACCGCTGTTGGAAAAGCCGATGGAAGAAATTTTGGAGTCGTTTATCACGTATATAATCGAAGTCGCCAGCGGCCGCAAAACGCGGAACGAAGAAAATCAGGTGCGCGAACTGGCTATTTTTAAAACGGGGGTAACGCTATGAACACGACTAACGCAGGCCAAACAGAGCAATGGGCTTCTTCGGAAAATAAAGCGAACACATCGGTTAGAAAGAACGGCTTTCTGAACGACGACTTCCTGCTCTCCACCGATACGGCGCGCAAGTTGTTCCACGAACATGCGCAAAAGATGCCGATTATCGACTATCACTGCCACCTTGATCCGAAAGAAATCTATGAAGACAAACCGTTCGCCAATCTAACGGCAGCTTGGCTGTACGGCGACCATTACAAATGGCGGTTGATGCGGGCGAACGGAATCGACGAAGAACGGATCACCGGTTCGGCTTCCGATTACGATCGTTTCGTAGCCTGGGCGGAAACCGTGCCGAGAACCGTAGGCAATCCTTTGTACAGCTGGACCCATCTGGAACTGCGACGCTTTTTCGGAATTGACTCGCCGCTGAACGAACGCACCGCGCCGGAGATTTGGGAACAGGCCAACGAAAAGCTCAAGCAACCCGAATTTACGCGCCGCGCGCTGATCGCAAATTCCAACGTAAAAATCGTCTGCACCACGGATGATCCGGCGGACGATTTGGAATACCACAGACTGCTTGCGGAAGAAGAAAAGCGCTTCACGGTGCTTCCGACTTTCCGCCCGGATAAAGCGTTGAATATCGATGCACCCGGGTTTCAAGAGTGGATCGCCAAATTGGAAAACGTGTCGGGACGAACCGCTTCCACCTTCGCGGAGCTGGCGGATATTTTGGACGATCGCGTACGCTTTTTCCACGATCGCGGCGGACGGCTGTCCGACCATGCGCTGGATACGCTGAAATACGAAACGGCGGACAGCGACGAGTTGGAACGGATTTTCGCCAAACGTCTGAACGGTGAGGACTTGAGCGAACTCGAAGTGACCCGTTATCGAACCGAACTGCTCACCCGCCTGATCGGCATGTACGCGCGGCAAGGCTGGACGATGCAGCTGCATCTGCATGCGTACCGGAATAACAATACCCCGATGTTCCGTAAGCTCGGCCCGGACACCGGCTACGACGCGCTAAACGATCTGCCGCTGACCCAATCGCTCTCCCGCCTGCTCGACCGCGCAGAGATCGAATCCGGTCTGCCGAAAACGATCCTGTATTCGCTCAACCCGGGCGATTACCCCGCACTGCTGGCGCTGATGGGCTGCTATCAAGGCGGAGGGATTGCCGGAAAAATGCAGTTGGGTTCCGGCTGGTGGTACAACGACACCCGCGAAGGCATGCGCCGCCAGTTGACGCTTCTGGCGGACAACGGCCTGCTATCGCGCTTCGTCGGCATGCTGACCGATTCGCGCAGCTTCCTGTCGTACACGCGGCACGAATATTTCCGGCGCGTATTATGCGAATGGATCGGCGAACTGGCCGATCGCGGGGAAGCACCGGATGATCTGGAGCTGCTGGGACGGATGACGGAGGATATCGCGTACGGGAACGCCGCTTCTTATTTCGGATTCGGCGGGAAATAAAAATAAGATAAGGTCCTGTTCGGGATGGAAAGGCCTACGGGCGGCAGTGGGTTCATTTCGTTACGGTCGCGTGTTGAAATCGAGAAAATAGATTGAAACTATAAATGGTTTTTCTCGATTTCAAAGGCGAACATTCCATTCCTTCACTGAAATGAACCCGCTGCCTGTTGGCCTTTCAGGAACAGAGCTTATCTATTTTTACTTTTTGGGGTAGTTAGGATAGATGAATAATGAAGTACAACAAGCTGCGCCTAGGCGCGGCTTGTTTGGTTTGGGGAAAAGATATTTTTAAGAATAGAGATCCGAAATAACTGGTTTCGCTCACAATTTGCACTACGCTGTTTCCATTGCGTTATCGATTTGTCAATGTAGAGTTGAATAATAAGGGGAGTAATAGCTTAGATTGCAGAAAAAGCAACGTAGAGCTGTTAATTCAGCGATTTGGAAACGAATGAAGTGTCTACATTGCTTAAAGATCAATCTAGCTACGGCTAGTCACGAAATATTCTTTCTACGTTGCTTTCAAAGCACTGTAGCAACTCAAAGAACTTGTTTAGCCATCATAGCCAATGACTTGGATTACATAGAACTTGCTCTCCTCTCCCCTACCCTAACCCTACCCGTTTGATTCTCTTAAAATCCTGTCAGGAAACGAAGCGCTTAGCGGAGGGAGAAATTCAGTGTAGAAGCGTTAGCGTTAGCGTTCGCCTTTGCATTTGGGAAGCTTCCTATGAAAATTCCAATCCAGCTTCCCAAATGCAACACGCGATCGAAACGAATTTCTCCCGCAGCGTCCACGCTTCTTTCACGAATAGGATTTTCCAAGAATCAGTATATTCTCATATCCGAAAAACAGAATGCCGCCGCTGATACTCACCCGGAGTCAGCATCGTCTCCCTTTTAAACAAACGAGAGAAATAAGTGGCATCCCGAAATCCGCACTGTTCGCCGATTTCCGTAAGCGGATCATTCGAGTGCGCCAGCAAACGCTTGGCGCGTTCGATCTGTAAATGGTGCCGATAAGCCAGCGGACTCATTCCGGTATATTGCTTCAAACAACGCGATAAATAATCGAAATGATAATGCAGATCCTGCTCCATTTGCTCGGAATTGAACGGAAGCCTCAGCATGCGCTCTAAGTAAGCCGCACATTCTTCTCCCAGTTGATCCGCACGAGAGCGCACTTGAGACACGGTAAGTTCTTTTTGCAGTTCAAGCAGAAGCTGGCCGAATAAGACATGTAGTTCGTAAGAACGTGCCAGCGTCGGAGTTTCGTACAGACGCAGCATCCGATCCAGCAAAGGCCGCAGCGACGCAAGATCGATTCTGCCGAACTTGGGAATGCGGACAACGCCAGGGCTTGGAGCGGTTTCTTGACTGGATCTTGGCGGCAAAGGTTGGCCCGGTGCCGATTCTTCATGCGATTGCGGCTTAGGCTCGCTCGGAATCATATGCCGAAAATGAATCCAATACACTTCTGTATCGACCTCGGTCAAGCGGTAGCCGCTATGACGCAAGCCTTCCTCCAACACCAACATCTCTTCCTGCCCGATCTCGTATCGCTCTCCCTCCTCTTCCATATACAAAGCGCCCGATCCGCAGATAATCAGATCATATGCCTCGAACACCCGCTCGGCGTGCATCATGCCCTGCCGCCAAATGCCATGTCCGATTGCAGCGATTTGCGGAAAAGGCGGCATAACAAATTCCAACGTCCGCATAGGCTCATTCTCCTTTTTGATCATCGATTAAGCACTTTACTCAATTCGGTCGAGCGGCACTCTACGATTTTTCTCGTACATCCTGCTTGCTTCCCGTTCTTTTCCTTCATGATGTAGAGATTGTACGATACGTAGTCGATATTGTCAGCTTCTTTAAGCCTGAATATCCGCTAGAGTGGTAGATATCGTACGATATTCTAGTCAATCAAGGAGGAACATGGAATGCGATTACGTCAGGTTCATCTGGATTTTCACACATCGGAAGCGATCGGGGACATCGGGCAACGCTTTTCCAAAAAGCAATTCCAGGACATGCTGAAGCTCGGTCATGTAGATTCGATTACGGTCTTCTCCAAATGTCATCACGGTTGGGCCTATCACCCGTCCGAGGCGAACGAGATTCATCCGAATTTGTCGTTTGACCTGCTCGGCGCCCAGATCGAAGCGGCACACGAGATCGGGGTGAACACGCCGGTTTATTTGTCTGCGGGATTGGATGAAAAATTAGCTCGACGACATCCTGAATGGCTGATCCGCGACAAGCAGGAACGGACAAACTGGGCTTCTGACTTTATGGAACCGGGTTATCATCAATTTTGCATGAACACGCCTTACTTGGAAATGCTGGCGGACCAGGTACGCGAAGTCGTGGAGCGTTATGACGCGGACGGCATTTTCCTCGATATCGTCGGCGTGCGCGAATGCTATTGCCAATTCTGCATTGCTGAGATTCGCAGACGTGGTTCAGATCCCCGAAATACGGCAGATATGCAGCAGCTTTGGGAAGAAACGTATCTGAAATACGGAACCGCGATGGATGAAGCCGTTCATGCCTTAAAGCCGGATCTGCCGCTGTTCCATAATAACGGGCATATTCAGCGCGGACGGCGTGATCTGGCTGCGCTCAATACGCATTTGGAGTTGGAGTCGCTGCCCACTGGCGGGTGGGGATATGATCATTTTCCCCTGTCGGCCCGTTATGCGCAGGGACTCGGGATGGACGTGCTCGGCATGACCGGAAAATTCCATCAGTCGTGGGGCGAGTTCGGCGGCTTCAAACATCCCAACGCTTTGCGTTACGAAACGGCACTCAGTTTGGCAAACGGCGCGGGCTGCTCGGTCGGCGATCAGCTGCATCCTTTAGGCGAAATGGATCCGGCCACGTATGCGTTGATCGGGGAAGCGTATGCGGAGGTCGAAGCGAAAGAAGAATGGTGCCGCGACGTCGTATCGGTGGCGGATATCGCATTAGTATCGGCAGAAGCGACAACAACCGATTTCGGCGATAACGCGCGGGATCGCAAAGCGATTGCGGCAGCCGATGCCGGAGCGGTGCGCGTTTTGCTTGAAGGACATTATCTTTTCGACATCGTCGATCTTGAAAGCGATTGGCTTCATTATAAGGTCGTGATCCTGCCGGACTGCATCGGAATTACGCCGGAGCTGCAAAGCAAATTGAACGAGTTCACGGCAAAAGGCGGCAAAATTTTGGCTACGGGACGGTCGGGACTGCTTCCGGACGAATCGGCTTTTGCGTTAAAACTCGGTGCTGAATGGTTAGGAAGATCGACTTTTAATCCGACCTACGTTCGTCCTCACTTTGAGCTTCCTGCACTTCGCCCTGCATCGTTCTTGGTTTATGCGAATGCCTACGAGATCGATTTGGCCGAAACGGGAAAAACACTTGGCAATCGGCAAAATCCGTATTTTAACCGCGACCTGTTCACCTTCAGCTCTCATCGTCACGCCCCTTCCGATCTGCAAAATGCGGGACCCGGAATCACCGAAGGGACAGACGGAATTTACGCGGCATGGAATTTGTTCGCCGACTACGCCGAGTATGGCAGTCTGCCGGTCAAACAAATCCTGCTGCACCTGCTGGATCGATTGTTGGAGTCGGCGGCGGGAGAGCGCACGCTGCATGTCGATCTGCCTGCGCAGGGCATCGCCACGCTTCAGGCGCAGCCTGCGGCGAATCGCCGGGTGCTCCATCTGCTCTATGCCCCTCCCGTGCGGCGCGGCAAGGATACCGAGGTGATCGAGGATCTGCCGCTCGTAAAATCGACGGATGTTCGATTGGCCGAGCAGCGCCCCGTGCGCGAATTGTATCTGGCTCCAGAGCGACAGTCTCTTCCGTTCGTACAGGAAAACGGGCAGGTTCGCTGTACGGTTCCGGAGTGGTCTTGCCATCAGATGGTGGTTATGGAATTTTAAACGACGCGTTCCGATCTACCGCAAATCCGCAAATCTCTTCTGCAACCTTTCGTTTTAATCGGGCGTCTGTGTGAATAGTTCCGATTCAACCGCAGAAGGAGAACGCCATATGCGAAAAAAGCGCAGCCGGTTCCTCATTCCCCATCCGTATTCGTTAGCGCGCTGCTCCGATGCTGCGAACGAAAAAAATACCGCTCCCCGCCGAACGGCGGAGAAGCGGTATTTCGTTTGAACCTTCATGCGGCGAATAGCCGGGAATCAGTTCGAAGTCGTATCGTAAATGGTTCCTTTTTTGAATGAAGATCCTTTGAAAGCGAACTTGCTCAGCAGCAGATAAGCGATACCCGCTGTAACGAAGCCGATGATCCAGCCGATGTCCACAAGCAGGAATGCCGCGCCCGCTCCGATGAGCATGGCGAGAATCGCGCTTGGGTTGTAGCCTTTGTAGTCGCCGTCTTCCCGATACAATTCGGCAGCGTCTACTTTCTGTTTGCGTAGAATGTAGTATTCCACCAGCAGGATGGCTACGATCGGTCCCAGGAAAGCGGAGTAGATCAAGATGAATGTGTTCAAGCCTTGAGCCGAAGAGTCCTGCACCAGCACCCACGGGAAGGAGCAAAGTGCGAGCAGGCCCGTAATCACGACGGAAGCTTTGTACTTCAATTTGGTCACGAGCGAGATGACGTAAGCCGGCGGTACAATGTTGGCTACCATGTTTACCGCTACGGCACCGATGACGATGAAGGCCGATACCGCTACCGTAATGTAAGGGTTGTCGACGATAACCGCGAAAGCTTTAACCGGGTTGGAGATGCCTGTAGCAGCTGCCATCATAGCACCGATTGTCAGAACGAAGCCGTAAGCGATAATAATCGGAACGAAGTACAATGCGCTGCGTTTCTTATCGCTGATGCCGGACTTGAGCTCACGGGAGTAATCGGCGGCGCTCAAGAAGATCGCAGCATAGTTACCGAGGAATACCATGATGAAGGCGAAGAATGGAAGCCCCCATGTTCCTTGTGCGTTTACCCATACGTTCGTAATATCTTCGCTGTGTTGCGTAAGCAGCAGACCGAAGACATAAACGAGTGCGAGCATGATGACGACCGAGGCAAGCGTTTCCACCCATTTGATCGCATGGAATCCGTACAGCGACAAGACAATCTGTACAGCCTGCAAAACAACGAAACAGATTGCAACGTTATCGAATGAACCGCCGCTAAGCACTTTGACGATTTCATTCAATGCGGTACCTCCGACCCAGCTCTGGAAGCCGTACCAGACGATGGCGGGCACGCCGCGCAGGAATGAGGAGATGACCGAACCTTTGATGCCGAACGACATGCGCAGTTGAACCACGTAAGGAATACCTGTGCGGTAACCGAACCGATCGTTAAGCGCAAAGATTACCGAGATGATACCGATTGCCAAAATTGCGGCCACGAAGGTTTGAAGCGCATTCAATGTTGCGACCCCTACGGCGATCAAGCTTGCTCCGAGCGTCATATTCCCGAGATTGACGCCGTCTCCGATCCACATGAACATATACGCTACTGGACCAACCGTTCTTTCACTGTCCCGCTTCGGATTCAGGGATTCGTCCAAATTGCTCACTGCCTGCAATTGTGTGTCCTCCGCTGATTGCCCCGCCAAATTCGTAGACATATTCGCTCACTCCCTCTTTTTGGTTGCCTGTATCGATCCGTTATTTACGGATGAACGGAAGTCCAGTAAGATAACATCACTTTTCTATGTAATGTATTCTTACCCTTTGCTTTATGGTTCTTATTTTATCAGCTTGACGCGGCAAATCATTAGCAAAAACGTAGATTATGAATCTGTTCGCTGTTGATATTGAACAAAAAAAGTTTACATCATTCTTACAATAGAATTTGACTCTTTCTTTTGTTCCTTGCCAAGTCCTTCTTGCAAAAAAATCGGGACATCGGAAACACGCACGGTTCAAGCGGGTTTTCGGGGGCGTAACCTAACCTCTTAAGCAGTCATGGTACGAGTACCTTGTCAACTCTTAACCTTACTTTTAGCGTTGACAAGGTATTGGGTCAGCTTCTTGTCCCGAAATAATAAGACTCCGATTTACAAGGAATTCGCTTCCCGTTTAAAACTTCTCCGCACTATCGCAGGAAAGCAAGAACTCAAAAAAATACCTTTTTTTGAAAAACTTGCGCAAAAGGACCCCGGAAACTTGAGAGGCTCGGAATCCTTTTTGTCGCGGCGCAATCTTTTTACAGAGCCAATGCACCCGCTTCAACCTGCTCGTACACGTCAAGCGCGCCTTGTACGCCGCGTCCGACCGTAATCGGAGCATGGTGTCGGATCAACACGGCTTCCAGCGCAGCCAGAACGAACAGCACGTTCTCTTTGCGGCAGCTGTAGCCCATCGTTCCGATCCGCCAGATCTGTCCGTGCAATGGGCCGAACGAGCTTGCGATCTCGATGCCGAACTGATTCAGCAGCATGCTGCGCACCGACTCGCCGTCCACGCCCGCAGGAATTTTCACGCAGGTCACGACCGGAAGCTTCCAGGCTACGTCGTTGAACAATTCCAGGCCCATGCCGCGAATACCGGCCATCAACGCTTTTTCATGCAGCTTGTGGCGTTCGAAGCGCTCTTCTAGTCCTTCTTCCAACAGAATGCGCAACCCTTCGCGCAGCGCGTACAGCATCGAGGTCGCTTCCGTGTGGTGATTCAGGCGGCGCGGACCCCAGTAGTCTTGCAGCTGGCTAAGATCGAAATAGTTGCTGCGGATCGGATGAGCCACGTAATGAAGGTCGCTTTCTTGCGCAACGCCGCGTTCGACTTTTTTCCGGCTTTCCAAAATGCGTTCCACGCGCTCGTTGTACGTGACAGGCGCCATGCCCGAAGGGACGGAGATGCACTTTTGCGTGCCGCCGATCACCGCATCCAACTGCCATTCGTCTACTTTGACCGGAGTGCCGCCGATCGAAGCCACAGCGTCTACAACCGTCAATACGCCAAGCTCGCGACAAGCCGGGCCGATCTTGTCGAGCGGTTGCATGCAGCCTGTCGAAGTCTCTCCGTGCACGATTGCCAGAATCTTCGGTTGTACACGTTCCACTTCGTCAATGACGGCCTGTTGGTCAAAGACCTCGCCCCATGTACATTCCATCAGGTGAACCTCGGCGCCGTTACGCTCTGCGATCTCCGTAAGCAAGTGACCGAAACGACCGAAGATCGGGATCAGAACTTTATCGCCCGGCTCGATCAAACTGCACAGAACCGCTTCGATCCCCGAGCGGGATGTTCCGTCTACCGGAAACGCCCACTGGTTTTTCGTCTGGAAGGTCTCTCGCAGCATTTCCATCGTCTCGTTCATCATCCGCGTGAACTCCGGATCGAATTGTCCGAGAATCGGCGTCGCCATCGCGCGAAGCACTCTCGGATCGGCTTCGACCGGCCCCGGAGTCATAATCGTTCTCAAAGGTGCATGGATTTCGCGGTACTTCGTCATCTGTTTAACGCCTCCTCGATTTGTCCGTCCGTCAAGGCATGTCTTCGGCCTCATTGCGAAAGGTTCCGAAATATGCCCGATGAGCCGGGTTGTTTCCTTATGCACGTTATGCTCGATAGCCTTTATTCCAACTCTATACGATTTTTGATCGATGTTAGTTTAAATGACTTGGCAAATGCGATTGATTAATTGTAGAATAAAACCACATTGAAATCATTCACGAAATTGTAGAAGAATTAAAAGACTCGTTGTACACGTTAACCAAAGGGGCACGAAAACCATGAAACTTAACGACTTATTGAAACTGCCCGTATTTGACGAAACCATGATCGCAGCGGGAGCAAATGGATTGAATCGCGAGGTCTATACCGTCAATATGATGGACGCTCCCGATATTATCTCTTATTTAAAACCAAATGAACTCCTGATTACAACTGCTTTTCATTTAAAAGATGATTTGATTGCCCTGCTGGAACTTATTCGCGTCATGAGCGCTCAAGGGTGTGCGGCGCTTGGCATTAAAAGCAAACGATACCTCGGCGGCATACCGCAATCAGCCGTACAGTTAGCCGATGAGCTAAACCTTCCGCTGTTGGAACTCCCTTCCAACATCTCGCTTGGAGATATCGTTAACAAATCGCTTAGCCATATCCTCGACATGCGGACAACCGAACTTCACAACGCCATGCAAACCCACCGCCAATTCACCCAACAAATCATGAGCGGCCAAGGCATTCCCAAGCTGCTTGATCAACTGTCTTCCCTGCTCCATCTGCCCGTCGTCTTGCTCGGTCCCTATTTGCAGCCGATCTCGGGACAGTTTACCCGCAACTCGACTGCCGCAAGACTCGAAGTTTCTTTGGCTGGCGGAGGACATCTTCTCGCGACGACTTCGATTTGTTCCTCCTTTTCGCTGCTGGACGAACAACGCGAGACGCTGACCCTTTTCCCCGTTTATACGCATAGACAGCTGCACTACTTATGTATCGAAGGCTTTGTGCCATTGTCTGAAAGTTCATTGATCCTGACGATCGAGCAGGCAACCAATGTAATCGCATTTGAATTAATGAAAGAAAATGCGCTTAAACAGAATCGTCGGCGCATCCAAAACGACTTCTTCGCCAACTTTATCGGAGGCGCATTTTCAGGTAGCGAAGAGATCGCTAGCCGCGGACGCGAATTCGGATTGTCCGGCGACCAACGTTATATTTGCGCGGTTGCCAAGCTGGACGGCGCGGAAAAAACGACTTCTTTCGTCCAATACAAGGCGGAGCAGGATCGGATCGCCGAACATCTCGAAGCCGAGCTGACCAACTTCCGCTACCCCGTTCACCTATTCACTCATGACCGTGCCTATGTGCTGCTCATGCCTCTGATCGATGATTGGAAAACAGTGGAGCCTTCCTTCGTGTCGCTGCTGGAGAGACTGCAACACAAAATCTCGACGCATTACGGCTCCGACCTGTCATTGGGCTTCAGCAGCTACGCCCAACCGCTCGCCCATGTTCCGATCTCTTACAAGGAAGCGAACGAAGCTCTTTATTTCGGCGGAATTGCAGGCAAGAGCCGTTTTATCGAAATTTATCAGCCCAAAGAAGTGCCCGAAATTCTGCGCATGATTCCTTACGAGCACCTGCGCAAGTTTTATACGGACACGATGCAAGGCTTTACGGATGAGACGCTAAAAGACCATCATATGCTGCTTCAAACGCTGTCCGTATATATGGAGACGCACTGTCAGCTCGCAGAAACGGCCAAGCGGCTGTACATCCACCGCAATACCGTAATCTATCGATTGGAAAAATGTGAAGAGATCATCGGGCGCAGCTTGAAAGACCCGGAAGAAACGCTGCGGCTGCGAATGGCGTTTCGGATCAAAGCGCTGCTGCCTGAAGGCGCAACGTCGAAATAATTAACGCGAAAAGATCGCTACCGGTCCGAAAGGATGCAGTAAGCGATCTTTTTTGCAACATAGATTCGGTTCAGTGTCCCCGCTCTTGCAGCAACCGATCCAAGAACCCGACAAAGCTATCCGCATATTCCTCCGGTTCCGCGCCAAAAGGTTCGAACAACATAATCGGATATTCGACCGGTACGTCTGGCTCAACAATCGGCTGCGAGACGTCGAAAAAGAATTCCGCGTCCGCATCCGGCTTGAATAGGTATAACCGATCTTTCGGAATCCAGTCCTGCTCGATGTTTAACCGATATTGATTGATCAGGTCGTCAGGCGCGTCTTCTTGGAATTCCGGCGGAGCCAGCGTAAAGATCTCCGTCCCTCCCAGGCGGAGCATTCCGAATTCTTGCAGCCACCATTTGTACGAATCCGGCAGGCGGTAACCCAGCTCTTTTTCCGCGGCCTCGATCCATTCAGGCTCTACTTTTCCCTTCACCCGGCGTTTGCTTCCGGCGAATCCGTCCAGCCTTCGGCTTAAGTTTTCATGCATATGCGATTCATCCTTTCCCATCATCTGATTTCGCTCTCCCGGTCTATTTCAACACTCCGCCTTTCATATCCTTTTTCATGAGCATGTTTGCCACTTCAAGCGCTTCTGTTCGGCTTGAGGCAGGCGCGCTGATCATTAAGCCTGAACCGCTGCCCCATCCCGAACCGCCGCCTTCCGTTTCTTCGAAAATATTCAGCGTGACGTTCTGAAAAGACTTGTCGGCATACAATCTTCCGTACACGAACGTGAACGGTCCAGTATTCGCATCAAAGCCTCCGTAAGAAATCAGATTATTGCCAGCGATGCCGTTGAGTTTCACTTTGACTTTCCTCTGATTCTCGGTTAATTCCAGTCGGTCGTCTCCCGTATCGATCGTACCCGAAAACGTCGGCGTGCCTTTCCAATCTTTCCAAACCTCGCCGTCGATCTTTACTTGCACAAGCTCTTCATGCCCCGCATTTGCTTCGCCCAGATGGTATCTCACGCCCTGTACGTCCAAATGAACCGGTCTGGGCCAGTAAAGGAAAAAAGCTGCTCCCAGGGCGCATAAAACGATCAACGACAACCACCATCTTTTGCTTATTTTCATGAATCCCAAGGCCCCTCTGTTTTTCCGATTTCGATTTTTTTGCCGGATTCGTTTTTGAAGCGAACCAGACTGTCCGTGTCGATAAACTGTTCGTTATTGGCATAATCGACAATGGCTTTTGCCGTATAAAAAGTTCCCGAATCGATGACCTGAATTTTCACCCTCTCGTATAATCCTTCGGGCCGACGGTAATAGGCATACGTCCAACCTTCGTCTTCCAAAAGCAGCAACTGGTCTTCTTTACTCTCCTTCTGGATACGTTCAGCCAGAGCGGGTAAAGCCTGCGTTTCCTCAGCTTCAACATAACGGATGGGCTCATAGCGGATAAAGGAAATCGTAACCGCGATCGCGATCACTCCAAGCAACGAAAAAAGGGCCCAATGGCGACGGTACATGCTCATATCACAACCTCCAGATTACGATCAGAGTTGGTTTGCGGCAAAACTCAGTCATTTTCCGTTCCTTTTGCCTTAGGCCAATGAAACCCGCCTAATCCGTACGCGGCACGAATGGTTTCCATGTACGTCCGTTCTTCGAAATAAAAAGGACCGAGATCCGGAATCGGCGTTACGCTCGAAGGCGGATAGCCGGTGCTTTCGAATCCGAAATCTTGTCAGACTACGCTTCCGTTTTGCAATTTGATCGAAGCGGATACGGCTCCGCATTCCAGATCGCCGCAACCCGGACAAATAAACAGCGCACGCCGATCGTTCGGCAGATCGCTTTCTCCGATCAACATCATTTTTTCCATCTGCGACTGCTGAAAATAATCCGGACCGAACCCCAGACATGCCACATGACCGTCTTGGGGATTTAGATTCGAGATTCGCTCATATAGCCGCTGGCCGTCAATAATAAAATCCGCATACTCGAACGTGCACGGATACCCTTCGCGTTTTTGCTTGCAAATACTCAATACCGATACATCGGACACTTTCATCCCCGCCTTTTCAAATACTGGTTAATCTTTGATCAAATTTCTTCTTCAAAAACCCTTCTTTAAAAAGACGGGATTTCCATTTAAATAGTTACGCTTTTGTCGTATAACTCGCTAAATATTCAAAAAAGACCTCAACTATGTTTTAATAGGAATAAGGGTTCGGAAATTCGACGGTTAAGGAGTGTATACTTACATGGAAGTCTCGCGTTTTCTTTTACCCAAGGATCAAGTCAAACATATCCCCTCTTCCGCTACGATGCTGGAAGCGATGGATTTGCTGGAGAAGAATCATTATTCCGCGGTACCGATCATCGACGAGCAAGGCCGCTACGTAGGCACGTTGTCCGAAGGCGATCTGCTTTGGAAACTTAAAAACACGTTCAACTTCAATCTGGAGATGATGTCCGATATTTCGCTCAGCAGCATCAAGCGGTATCGGCATAACGAATCGGTCGTGATCGATGCGGATATGGAGGATATGCTGACCCTCGCCGCTGATCAGAACTTTGTTCCCGTAACGGATCACGACGGCGTATTCCTCGGGATCATCCGCCGCCGCGACATCATCAATTATTACAATGACGGGATCATGGACTGAATCGATTTTCCAGGCAATAAAAAAGCTTTCCACGACGTTCGCGCAAGCGAATGGTGGAAAGCTTTTTTTGTTGAGGTATGAGGGTATTTGTTCGGAAGGTTAGGCTTAACTCAATTGGATATTCTGCCCTTTGCGCTTCGCTGCCGCTTCGTGCACGTAACGGGTCAGTTCTGCGGATTGCTCGTAGCGCAGGAACGGAGTCATGATATACACCCCGCTGAAATATTCCAGAATCACGTCGATCAAAGAGCGGGAAATATTCATGCCTTCTTGCATCGCGGCTTCTTTATCATGTTTGTAACGCTGCATCCGGCCCAGCACTTCGTCGGTCAGGCGAATGCCCGGCACTTCGTTATGCAGGAAGGAGGCGTTTTGCGCGCTGATCAGCGGCATGATGCCGATAAAGATTTGCTGCTTCAGATGCTTAGTTGCGTGATAGAGCTCTTCGATCCTTTTTTCGTCGTAAACGGGCTGCGTCATGAAGTAGTCGGCGCCGGCCGCGATCTTTTTCTCCAGACGCTGCACGCCTTTGTCCAGATGGCGCACGTTCGGATCGAACGCGGCGCCGACCGAAAAGTTCGCGCGCAGACCGAGCGAGCGGCCCGAAGGCAATCGGCCTTCGTTGAACTGTTTGGTCAACTTGATCAGATCGAACGAATTATAGTCGTAGACGGAGGTCGCACCCGGGACGTCGCCGACCTTCGACGGGTCGCCCGTGATCGCGATCATCTGATTGATGCCCGAAGCGGCAAGACCCATCAGATGGGACTGAAGCCCGATCATGTTGCGGTCCCGGCAAGCGACGTGCACCAGCGGCTTCACGCCGTACTTGTTTTTGACGACCGAAGCCAGCGACTCATTGGCAATACGCGGACTTGCGAGCGAATTGTCCGCCAGCGTAAGCGCGTCGATTCCGGCTTCTTTGAGAGCTTGAACGCCTTTGAAAAAGCCCTCGGTACGCAGCGTTCTCGGCGGATCAAGCTCGACGATAACCGAATGATCTTTCGCCGCAGTGATCTCGTGGAACCGTTTTTCCGCTGGCGGAGTCTCGCCCGTGCTTGCAAGCTCGGCGACCGTCTCGCGGATTTCGATGCGCTGCGCCTCGGTTTCGGGAAGCGCTTCCGTGATTTTCTCCGTGATTGGCGCTGCACCTTTGACGGCTTCTACCATCGCGGCAACATGCTCCGGCGTCGTTCCGCAGCAACCGCCGATCAGGCGTACACCTTCCCCGCGGAGATCCAATGCGCTTTTCCCGAAATAATCGGCTCCCGAGCGGTATCGGATACGGCCTTCGTTATACTCGGGCAGACCCGCATTCGGATACGCCGACAGGAACGCATGCTTCGGCAGCGGAACCTGCTTCAAATAACGAGTCATATGGAACGGCCCCAACCGGCAGTTCAAACCGACCACGTCCGCACCCAAATCCTCCAAAATGGCAAACATCTCGGCCAGCGTGCTTCCGTCCTGCAAATAACCGGAATCCTGCGTCGAGACTTGCGCCACGATCGGCAGATCCGTTTTTTTGCGAGCCAAAGTCAGCGTAGCGCGCAATTCTTCAGGATCGTAAAAGGTTTCCAGCAACAAACCGTCTACCCCTTCGGACAGCAAAGCTTCGATCTGACGTTCGTTGCTCCGCTTGATCTCGCCGAGCGACACTTCGCCGGGCTTGGTATTGCGGATACCGCCGATCGTGCCCAGAACGTAAGCCCCGGTGCCTTCCGCGGCCGAGCGGGCCAACCGGGCGCCTGCCCGGTTGATCGATTCCAGCTCGTACTCCAGATTATAGCGCTTCAGCTTGTGATCGTTCGCCGCATACGTATTGGTCTGGATCACTTCGGCTCCCGCGCCGAGGTACGCCCGGTGAATCTGGCGCACCTGCTCGGGACGGGTCAGGTTTAGCTCTTCGAAGCAGCGGTCGATGCCGTTCAGATACAACAGCGTGCCCATCGCCCCATCGGCGACGATCACTCTTGTTCGCAGTTCGTCGAGCAGCCCCATTAGATCCGGTCGCCGGTCGCTCCGGCGCCTCCTGCTGCTCCTGCTTTCGCGAACTGTTCGCGCAGTGCGACGGCTGCGGCAACCATCGTTTTCAGCGACGGGATAACTTCTTCTTCGCGACGCGTTTTCAGACCGCAGTCCGGGTTGATCCAGAATTGGGCCGGATCCAGAACTTCAAGTGCGCGCTGCGCGATGGATTCGATCTCGGTTTGGTCCGGCAGGCGCGGGCTGTGAATATCGAATACGCCCAGGCCGATGCCTTTGTCGTACGTGTCGTCTTCGAACGCGGATACCAGGTTGCCGTGGCTGCGCGCCGCTTCGATCGAGATGACGTCGGCATCCAGGTCGGAGATCGCTTGAATGATATCGCCGAACTCGGCATAGCACATATGCGTGTGGATTTGCGTCACGTCCTGCACGCTTGTCGTCGAAGCGCGGAATGCGTAGACCGCATCATCCAGGTACGCCTGCCAGTCTTCGCGTTTGAGCGGAAGACCTTCGCGCAGCGCCGGCTCATCCACTTGGATCATGCCGATACCCGCTTCTTCCAGCGCGCTTACTTCGGAACGAAGCGCAAGAGCGATCTGGTTCTGCACGACGGAACGGGACAGATCGTCGCGCACGAACGACCAGTTGTAGATCGTGATAGGGCCTGTCAGCATGCCTTTGACCGGTTTTTCCGTCAGCGATTGCGCGTACGCACTTTCCGTCACCGTCATCGGGCTCAGCAACTTCACGTCTCCGTACAGGATCGGCGGCTTCACGCAGCGGGAACCGTACGATTGTACCCAGGCAAAGGACGATGTCGTGAATCCGGCCAGCTGCTCGCCGAAGTATTCGACCATGTCGTTACGCTCGAACTCGCCGTGCACAAGTACATCGATGCCGATTTCTTCTTGAATGCGAATCCAACGCTCGGTCTCGGCGTGCAGGAACTCCACATATTGAGCTTCGCTCCACTCGCCTTTTTTCCACTTGCTGCGCGCTTGACGAACTTCGGTTGTTTGCGGCAGGCTTCCGATCGTTGTTGTCGGCAGCAACGGCAGCGGCCAGTGCTTCGCTTGCACGTCGCGGCGCGTCGCATAAGGCGACAGGCGTTCCGGACGGTTAGCATCCAATTTGCCCAGTGCGTCGCGTACCGATTCGTCGTTGCGTTCCGGCGAAGCGTTCAGGGCGGCAACCGCATCTACGCTTTCCTTGATTTCGGCAGCAGCCGCTTCCTCGCCTTCGTTTAGTGCTTTAACCAAAGTCGCGATTTCCGCCAACTTCTCGTCAGCGAAGCTCAGACCGTTTTTGATCTTCGCTTCCAGCTTTTCTTCGCTGCGCGTCGTGACCGGCACGTGCAGCAGGCTCGAAGACGGTTGAATGAACAATTCTTTCGCGTTTGCGGCTTTTTCGATGCGGCGCAGCAGCTCCAGCTTCACGCTCAGGTCGGAACGCCAGATGTTGCGGCCGTCGATGATGCCGACGCCCAGAATCTTGTCTTGCGGGAAGCCGTTCTTTTCGAGAGCAGCCAGGTTGCGACCGCGATCGTAAACGAAATCAAGACCGATTGCTTGCACCGGAAGCTGTACGACTTCTTCGTAACGGGATACCGATTCGAAGTACGTTTGCAGCAGGATGTTCAGCTCAGGCGTAGCGGCATCGAAAGCTTCGTAGATTTTACGCAGGCGCGCAACGTCTTCGTCGCTTGTTTCCAGAACCAGGATCGGCTCGTCGATTTGCACCCATTTTGCCCCGGCTTCGCTCAGTTCTTTCAAGACCTGCACATACAATGGAATGAGTTCGTCCAGCAGCGAGTCGAAACGGTCATTTTCGATACCGCGTGCCAGCTTCAGCAACGTCAGCGGGCCTACGATGACAGGTTTGCCGTCGATGCCGAGTTCTTCTTTGGCTTCGAGGTAGAAGGCCAGTGGACGGTTAACCGTGAGCTTTGGCGTCAGGCCTTGCAATTCAGGTACGATATAGTGATAGTTCGTGTCGAACCATTTGGTCATCGGCGATGCTGCAAAAGCCTTCGTTCCGCGTGCTACGGCGAAGTAAGCATCCAGGCCGTATACCCCTTGTTCATTCGGAGCAAAGAATTTCGTGCCTGCATCTTTCGACGCTGCCGGTTCTTCATCGTGAGTCCCGCTTGCGCAGTTGCAATTCTCATCGTGCGAAACGGTGTTGGCGCCGCCTGTGAAACGCTGCGGCACGAGACCGAACGTGAACGCAGTGTCGAGAATGTGGTCATAAAGCGAGAAGTCGCCGACCGGAATCAATTCCGCTTTCAGGTCGCGCTGTTTCTTCAGATACTCCAGACGAAGTTTTTTCGTTTCGCTTTCCAACTCGGCTGCGTCGATCTTGCCCGACCAGTGCGCCTCCAGAAGTTTTTTCCATTCCCGTTTTTCACCGATTCTCGGATACCCCAAATTCGAACTTTTCGCTTGTGTCATGTTGATCTTCCTCTCTGCCGGATATTCGGAGGTGCCTGCCTGTCGGCGGCTCGTCCGTGACTTTGAGTATGATATTAGGCATCTGGAAGCCAAGTGTCAATCACTCTTAAAAGCCGCCAATACGGCGTTATAGTCAAATTCCATGCTCAGCCCTCGGAATTCCTGATAGCCAGTTCCAACGCCCTTTTCACGCTAAAAAGAGCCAATCCCTTGTCCCATAAGGATTCACGATTGCCTAACCTCCAAAGACAGTCGCACAAGCTTCGAATCGTCTATATCCTGAGGCTATGACTTACTATAGCAAAGACGCATAAGCCAAAAGTCGAGAGAGATCGTCAAAACGGACTTCCCGTCGCGATGCAAGGAACGATTCAGCTCTTCATTGCAGGCGCAAAAAAGCCAACTGCACGAGTGCAGTTGGCTTAAAATGAGCAGCTTATTGTGCGCTGTCTACGACTTCTTGAGGAACGGTAATTGCTTCGATCTCGTTATGCTTCGAAATGGTGCTGTCCATGATCATATGCATCGACATGCTCATGGCTTGATCGCCTTCTCCGCTTTCCGCCGACATCGTCATATCAATCAGCGATTTGGTCGGATAGAACGTTTCTTTGTTGAGCGCGTAAGTCAGGTTCATTTCTTCGATGTTCATTTGATCGAGAGCCGCCGCGGATTGTTCGTCGCCGCCTCCCAGCATGTCCGAAGCCATGGATTTGATTTTGTCGCCCGACAACGAAGCGGTCAGCACGTAATCGTCGCCTTCTTCGGTCACTTTCATGTCGCTGGCCACGGATTTGAATTGGTCAAACGAAGCTTCGAGGTTCGATCCGCTTTCCAGCGTGGCCATCATTTGCGAACGCTGCTCTTCCGGAAGCTTTCTCCATTGTCCTTCCACTTCCATGTAGACCGCGTCGGCCGTAATGTACTGCTTGATATCGGTCGAAGCACCTGCCGCATCGGTTTTGATTTCTTGGTAGCCGCTGATCGCCGGATCAAGCACGATATCGGTATTCATGTTCGTTTTGGACGTATTTTCTTCGCCGTTAAGCGTCATGCTTTGATCGATATTCGCTACCATGTTGTAACTTTTCAGTTCTTTGGTCGCTTCTTGAGCTTTGTTCAGCAGCTCTTCGGCCGACATCGACGATGCCTCGGCCTCAGCCGCCGGTTCTTCCGCAGCAGGCGTTTCAGTTGCTTCCGCAGCCGGCGCTTCCGTCGTCGTTTCCGCAGGTGCAGTTGTATCCGTCGCTGCCGGCGTTTCCGTAGTTGCCGTTTCGTCGTTGTTTCCGCAGGCTGTAATGCTTACAACCAACATCGCCGAAAATACGGCGGTCCAAAGTTTTTTCATTATGTACCCTCCTGGTTTCTGATAAATATGTCTCTTCGGCTTATTAAACCAAAGTGCCTTATTTTTAACGCTTTTCCGACAATTTAACGTCTAAAGCGATAAATAACAAAGCTTTTCCATGTTATCAATAGACCTGGCGAGGGAATACCCGTCATTCGAACGAATTGCTGACTGGGGCTTTTTTCATGCAAGATCGGGACTTAGGTCTGTTAATCCAATTCCGCCCGGGAAAAGAGATCGCGAATCAATGCGTCATCCTCGCAAGCGTCTTTGAATCCGTAAATGAACAGCTCCAACGCTTCGACATCGTCCGAATAGGCAGCAAACATATCGGCTTCCGGATCAAATTTGACGCGGTCGGCAAGATGCGGCATTTTCTCTTCCAGAAATACGGAAGCGAGAGAACCCCAATCGTAACCGTTCCCTTCAAACCCTTCGTCCGCACGCTCGGCAAACACTTCATCCTTATAGAGCCCGGCAGTCAAAATCACCGAGGCTTTGCCTTCACCGTGGTCTACCCACTTGAACGGCTCCATGCTGCGTTTGGCTTCTTCTGTCATCTTCTTTTCCTCCTTGATCCGATGTGATAAAAAACTCCCTATGTCAGTTTACTACATTATAATAGTACTTTGACCGGATCGGATTTGAGGTTCAGCGTAGTCCATCCATCAATATCCGCTCCGCATCCGTTGGTTCAATCCGATCGGTCAATCGCAATCCGGAGCGAATGACGCGTAACGGATCGACATGACGCTTAGCGCTCCGAATCGGGGAATTGAGATTTTTAACGGAAAGAGGCGACGCTTAGCGGTGAAAAAGACTGATTTTAGTGCTGATTTCAGTCACTTTTCCGGTTTAAGCGTCATACGATCCGTTAAAGATTTCAGATCGCGAAAATGGGTGTTCTAACGGATATGCGATCCGCTAGTACTCTGTATCAGGTTAAATAGTGGGTTTACGTTAGCCGAAATGCACACGGGTCTAGGGCGTGTCTTTATTTTTGCTCGGGAATCAACGGAAGACGCTTCAGCCGCTCCGCCAATTCGGCGGGCAGCGGCTCTTCGAGAATTCGAACGATCGCGCGACGGTCCGCTCCGTTTTGCTCCAGATGATGCTCCAACAGATTCGCTTTTTCGGTCCGACCCATAAGCGCATACGCCGCCAGCCATACTTCCGGACTGGCGATCCGCAGCCCGTTCCGAACGCCCGCCGTCAAAGCCGGCATCCGGCATTCTTTCCGATCGGCGCGGATCGCGAATCCGATAATAATCTCCACTTCCGGATTCGTTCCTTCGATTCGCAGTTTGCAGCCGCTTCCGTACAGCTCGCTCGGACCGCTTTCTTCGATCAGCTTCGTTTCGGCAAGCGCCTTTCGCACTTGGGCTTCCGGCGCATCGGTCATCAAGTCCCAATCGCGCACGTTATCCGTTAAACCCAGTCCGAGCAGCATGCCGCTTCCGCCGACGACGTAATCGATTCCCGCACGCTCCAACAAAGAGGTTACGCTTTCCAGCGTGCTTCGCTTTTCGGACATGCCCGAGATTTCTTCCGCAATTCCGCTTTCCGCAGATTCGTATTCCTTTTTATGTACCGCTCTGTTCATGGTCGAACCCCTCCTTGTTCTCCGCAGCTTGTTTGGCCGGTCGTCTTTTTCGGCTTTTTTGCATTGTACCATGAAGCGCGCCCGAGCAGACGAAAAAACGCCGGGAAGGCACAAGGCCTTCCCGGCGCACGATACGCATCTTTTATTCCGACGGACTGTTCACGGCATCGCTTTCCCGGACCACTTGGAAATCGGTCAGCAGCGACACGACTTCGTCGTTCTCGTCGATGCCCCAATACGAAGCGTAAAAACCGTCGCCGAAGCCCGAAGCGAACATGATGACGTTCAATCCGGATTCTTCGTCCGAAGTCAGGTTGCCCCATACGCCGTCATGCTCTTCCAGCACGTCCGCGACCAAATCGTCGTACAGACTGATATATTCGTCGCCGAGTTCTTCCTGAAGCCGGCCGTCCAACGCTTCCAAAGCGCGGATCGCGTCTTCGTCGGCGAAACTTCCGATGCCCGCATCAACCGGATATCCGAACAACTCGTCTTCTTTCAGCGTGCTTTTATCCTGTCCCGGACGCACCGCCAACTCCCAGCGCACCGGTTTGTTGTCGGAAAAACGCAGCTCCGCTCCGGCAATCGTGCCTTTCTGTTCGCTATGCCAAGCATATACCGGGTAAGTGCCGGGCTTGACCTCATATTCGAACGCTTCCAGCGTCGAAGTCAGCGGATCGCAAGCGACCACGCGTCCCGAGACGATCTTTAGCGGATCGAGAGGCTGCGGACGCAGCGATCCGTTGGCAGGCTCCAGCAAATCTTGCAAAAATTTCGACATAGGTTCTCTTCCTCTCTTTTTCGAGAATAAACGACGTCGCGAATCTTTTCGTTTCTGACGCCGATCGAACAGCCTTTCGCTCTACGTACTATGTATACCCTCTTTACCCTTTTCCGAACGAAGAATTCGATTTCCTTCATCCGGCCTATTCGGTGTCGAAGGCGTATGCTGACGCCCGGCTGCCCGATACCCGCGATAGCAAAACAAAAGGATTAACAACAAGTCTACGCCGTCGCCGCCGTAATACATCAGCTGCGCGCCAACTCGGGCATCTGCGATATCCGTGCCAAGCGGCGGGGACGCATACAGGAATTTGCTCAAAATGCCATGCGCCGCAAAAGCCGCGATCATCACGCAAGCCCGAAGTTTCATTCCCGTACGGTGAGGAGAAGGATCGACGGGCAAGATCGAAGCGGTAAACAGATAACCGGCGGCAAAAACGTGAAAATGAACCAGCATATGCAGCATGGCGGAGGTATGCATCGCCGCGTATAAATCCGTCGTATACAGCAGCCACAGCCCGCCTACGTTCAACAGCGCCGCGGTAACGGGATGCGTCAAAACGGCGGCCGGACGGCTGCGCAGCAATCCCGTCAGCATCCGGGCAGAGCGGCGCGGCAAGCTTCGAAGCAGCAGCGTGATCGGCGCGGAATAAACCAACAACAGCGGACCCAGCATGCCGAGCAGCAGATGTCCGAACATATGGGCGGTAAAACTGCCGTGCGACGCTTGAGCGAGCGGACCGGCGACCGCCGAAGCGCAGGCGAGTATGCCGACGCACGCCAGCAGCGAACGGTAAGCCGGCCAACGCTTGTAACGGCGCGAGGTCCAAAACGCCGCACCCAGATAGAGCAGCATCAGCGGCAGAGCCAACAGCATGAGCGGAACAAAAGCGGCGACGCCGTGCGCGGCGTGATGCGCCGACTCGACCGCAGACGCGTCGGCCCCGTGACCATGTCCGGCATGCGCATAAACGAAAACGTTCGCTCTATTCACGCGCCGACGCTCCTTCGCCGGATTCCGTTTTTTCCCGCCGCGTCCGAATCGTCATGATTATCCCCGCGATCAGCAGCAGTGCGCCGGCTATATTCCAGCTCCAATCGTATACCGTCAGATCCACGCCGTACCGGATCTGATGAATCTGCATCAGCTTATGATGAACGATTCCGTCATATAGTTGAAAGACCCCGGCTCCCAGCAGCACGCCGCCAATCCAACGCGAACGGAACCATGCACGCTTCCGGCGCAGATCAGCCAACATGAACAAGGAAGCGACCGAAGCAAACCAGCTGAACGCATGCAGCAGGCCATCCGACACCAGTCCCGCTCCCGTCGTGGAAAGATCGTAAAAATGGTGCCAATGCAGCAGCTGGTGAAATACGACTTCATCGATAAACGCGATACACCCGACTCCGAACAGAATGCCGGACGTCAAGCTTCGCAATCGACTGTTTCCAATCTCGCGCGGAGGCTGTTTGCGGCTTCCGGCATCGCTTGCAAATTCGCTCACGTTTTCTCCTCCTTTTGTAAAAAAACCTCTTTCTTCTATAACCCTTGTTTTGCGACTTCGAATTTCTGCCGATTTATTGGGTGCTGCAAAAAAACAAAAAAGCTGCCGCTCAGGATGGTTAGTCCCGAACGACAACTAAAATCAATGCTGCGTCCTGCGATATGTATGAAGACGATGAGATTGGCAGGAATGATGGCCGTATTTATGAAGCGGTACTGCCAAATTTTAGCGCGCCTTTTCCGAAAAAAGCTGTTGACGTTCGAATTCCGCTCCGGCATGGCGCAGAAATTCGCCGACGAAAGCCAATTGCTCGCCGCTGTAACCGCCCAGGAAAGTCCGGAAACGTTCTTCTTCGCGCTCGTGCAGTTCGCAATGCGTATCGAACACTTCGCGGCCCGCAGGCGTCAGGCGGTAATAAATCTCTTTGCGATTGTGACGCATGCGCTCGCGCTTGACCAGACCTTCGCGTACCAGACGCGTTCCGATCTTGGTCACGCCGGCACGCGACAGACCGATCTTCTCGGCGATGGTCGTTCCGTTGATCGGCTCGTGCCGACCGATGCACTGAATGGCGTTCACCACCGTCAGGTTGCCTACGCGGCTGCCTGTCTCTTCGTCTTCGATCATGGCGCGAAGTCTGGAAGGCTCCGTTTGTCTATGGCTTTCGTACCGATGCAGGAAATCCAAAATCTGTCCGTAAAGTTCCGACGGTGCTGTATGTTGACGGTAAACGCTTGCTTCCATAGCATTCACTCCTTCAGGATATATGGGATGTTTAACTTCAATGTCATTGCTGCTGAGAACAATATATCCTAATTGAGAATGATAATCAACAGAATTTTAAAAAAAATATTTTCCTTGTATACATAAAAGGATGGCTTAAACAAAGGAAAACCGGCTTCCCAAGCCTTTCGGCCGCCGGTTTTCCATTCTCAATTAGATTAAAACTTCAGTTAACAAAAGCTTCAGTTCCGGTTCGTTTCTTCTCATGCGTTCCAAATCCCGGGATAACGAATTCGCTTGTTGTTCCAACACGGTCCAGCCGTCTACGCCTTCCCAAAAGCGAGTGAGAAAATGCAGGAAAACGTCCACTTTGCGCAACCGCATAAGCAGCGGAATCGTGTCGATTTCTTTTGCGCTCAACATGACGCTTTTGCGAAATCCTTCGGCGAACAGACGGATCGGTTCTTCGCCTTTGGGAAGCCCGGACAAGATGACCGCCGCATCCATCGCCCGGACGTCATAAGTGCAGAATTCAAAATCCAGCAGCGCTTCGACGATTTCCGGCTCGTCCGCGCGAACCAGCAGGTTGGATGCGTTGAGGTCTCCGTGTACGAGCTGATGCGGCAGGCTGCGCAGATGTTCCAATTCGCGCGAAATCTCGGCATAAGCTTCCGCCATCCGAACCAGGGAAGGAGCTGCTTTTTTCAACTCGCAAGGCGGGTTCGCAGCCAGGCCGGATACCCGTTCCAGCTTGCAAAGCGGATACGCTTCGCCCAATTCGTAATAAGGGCGGTAAGCCGGCTGTCGCCCGGGATCGATCAAAGCCAACGACGCGGACAACTCGCCTGCCGTTTCCCCGAATGCGCGCAGCGGACGAAGATCTTCGTCTGGCGGACGCACGCCTTCGATATAAGCAAACAAACAAGCAAACCGTCCGCTGCCGTCTTCCAAACGGACCAACGTCTCTCCCTTTGCCGTGCGCAGCGGCACAGGCGTGCGAAAAGACAATTCCGCTTCGTTTAAGGCCAATAAAACCGCATGCTCGAATTCGATTTTTTCCCGTTCCTGATGCGTTTCATACACCCGCAATACATAACGCTCGTGATCATGATCGACAAAACGCGTGGTATTGTTCCAGCCTTTGGCCCCTTCTTGGGGCGTTCCTGCATACTGCGGCAGGTACTGCCGAACCGCGTTCTCCAATACGCCTTCTGCCGCTTTTCCCGCTCTTCCCGTCATACGCTCTCTCCCGTCAACTTTTATCCATTCATTATAACGCCGTTACGGCGGCAAGACGAGCTTCGATCATCTCTTCCACGTCGCATTTGACGCGGCTCCACATCAACGCCATCCGGTCATGATGTCCGCGGCAAACGTATTCGGCATGCAGCTTGTCCTCCATGCGGGTCTGCTTCACGATTTTGATATTGCGGGAACGGAGCTTTTGACGCAGCTCTCTCATCTCGTAACGCGCCTCTTCGCGCAGACGATCGAGTTGCCTGAGCAAAACGGCACGCGTGCGCAGCTTGGATCCGTCGATCAATTTTATGTCCGCATCCAGCACCCGAATCAGGTAGGGCAATTCCAGCATCGCCCGTATCAGGGCAAAATCTTCTTCCGTCGCTCTCATCGGCACGGCTCCTTTCGCGAACGGAACGTCGAATTATGCGGTTTATTCGTCTTTCCATTCGGCACCGGCAATATCCGAATACGCGATTCGGCAAATGCCGGACGCGTTCTCCAATCGAAGCGTTCCCTGTATCGGACTGGCATCGGTCACGACGCCTTCCACCCATTCGACGGAGGAATTTCCCTGCAACCGAAGCTTGACGGAAGAATGAAGCACGAGCGACCGTTTGACCGCTTCGGCAATATGATCCAGTTCGTCCTGATGCAAAATAACGCGCCTGCCTTGATCCCTTTCCGCCGACGCGCGCAGGATGCGCTGTCTGTATTCCGGCAGAATCATGCGACTGGCTTCCCAAATCCCGTTACCCTCGAGTTTTTTCGTCATTTGTAATGTCCTCCGATCTTGTCCGCCCGGTCCTGCGCCCGTCCGGCCTTCGTCAAAGAATGCCCGCGCACGATCGCCGTCTCGCCGAAACGGTCTTTGATTTCGTCCATGGCCCGATCCAGAAGCCTTTGCCGTTCCCGGTCTTCGAATAGCGAGGGTTGGTAAACATCGGAAGACAAAAGCCCGCCCAACGATAAATGAAGCCTTTTGACCGGCATGCCGTCCCAACCGTCCCGAAACAGCCGGAGCGCTTCGCGATACAATTCCGCCGTGATATCGCTGGGGTCGGACAATTTTCCGCGCCGGTGAAACCCTTCGCTTCTCCGATATCCGCCTTCGCCGCCCGCTCCTACCGACAACGAATCCCCCACGCGCTTCATTCGCCTGGCCCTGCGCCCGATCTCAGTACATAATTCGAGCAGCACCGTCTCGATCTCTCCCGCTTCGCGGTAAAGCCGGGGCAGCGTGATCGTCGTGCCGATCTGCTTTTGTTCGCGCTCCGTCCACGGCGATACCGGAGAATCGTCCATGCCGTTCGCGACGCGCCACAATACTTCTCCATTGACTCCCCAGCGTTTTTGCAATTTCGTCACCGGCGTTCGCGCCAGTTCCCCGATCGAAAGGATGCGCAGGGCGAGCAAATGCTTTTCCATGCGCGAACCGACGCCCCACATATGCCGGATCGGCTCAGGCCAAATTAAGGTTTCCCAGTCTTTTTTCGTATGTATGCGGATAATTCCGTTTTCTGTCCGTTTGGCGACCAGATCGCATGCCAATTTAGCCTGAATTTTATTCGCGCCGATGCCGAATCTGGCCCGCACGCCGGTCTCGACGGCGATGCGGGATTGAACGAGCCGCGCCAATTCTTCCGGGTTCCCGCCGTGCAGGCGCAAAGAACCCGTGACGTCCATAAACATTTCGTCGATCGAATAAGGCTCCACGAGATCGGTATAGGCTTCGAGAATTCCGGCGATCAACGCGGAAATTTCGATATATTCGCCCATGCGCGGACGAATCGCGACCAGATCCGGACACTTGGCCAAAGCGGAGCTTAACCGTTCTCCGGTACGAACTCCCTGCCTTTTGGCAATAGCGCAAGCCGCCAGTACCGCGCTTGAAGGAACGGAAGGTTCTCCTACCACGGCAAGAGGACGTTCGCGGTATTCCGGATGTCTGGATTTTTCGACCCCGGCATAAAAGCTTTCCATATCCACCAACATGATGACCCGACTTTTGCCCGGCATGATCTCTCCCTCCCGACAAAGTCAAAATAAACAGCTCGGTTCAGTGCCTTTATTTTCTTATTTCAATATTATACACCGAACATCAGTTCTGTAAACGGGTTTTTTGCGCTTTTTCCAAGCCGATCGAATACGCGCTTTGAAGCAAACGGCAGCTGCGGGTGTCCGAATCCAACAGCCGCCCGGGCAAATATTTTGATTCCCGCGCCGCATTCCCGGGTAAATCCACAAAAGCATGACGGACAAGGACTTTTTCTATCAACCACATCTTGGGAGGGCGACACCATGGCTATTTTCTCGAACAAAAAAACGATATTCATCACGGGCGCCGGTAGCGGGCTGGGCAAAGGAACCGCGATCGGATTGGCCCGTGCGGGGCACCGCGTGATCGCGACCGTGGAAACGATCTCGCAGGTACCCGAGTTTCGCGAATACGCCAAGACGGAAGGATTGGATATCGAAGTCTTCAAGCTGGACGTCAACAATCCGCTGGACCGGGCGCAGGTCGAAGAACATGATTTCGATATTTTCGTCAACAACGCCGCGATCGGCCATACCGGTCCTTTCGCCGAAGTTCCCGTAGATAACGTGCGTCAAGTGTTCGAAACGAATTTCTTCAGTTCGATCGAATTGGCTCAAATTGCCGCACGAAAATTCGTTGCCCAAAAGAAAGGCAAGATCGTGTTCACCAGCTCGATCGCCGGCCTTAGCGTCAACCCGTTCCTCGGTCCTTACTGTGCCTCCAAGCACGCGCTCGAAGCGCTGGCGCAGGCTTTGCAGCAGGAGCTGGAACCTTACGGCGTACAGGTCGCGACGATCAATCCGGGACCTTACAAAACCGGCTTCAACGATATGATGTTCGAGGAAAAAGAAAAATGGTACGACGAAAAAACGAACTTCACCAAACGCTCCGACCTGCTCAAAGGCGAACAAATGCTGGCCCAGCAGTTCGACCCGCAGGACATGATCGACAAAATGGTCGAAATCATTCCGCAGGACAAGCATAACTTCCGCACCGTATGGCCGGAAGCTTCGGAACAGCAGGTCAAGGAATACCAAGCGAAGCTGTGGGAGCAGAAGATTTAAATACGGACGCGGTCATGGATCGCTCGAATGAACCGTCGAGGTACCATTACCGGAATAAGCGTTAAAAAAGACTGTTCTTGAAGCTGTTTGTCGGCTTCAGAGCAGTCTTTTCGCTTGTCAGGCCGTCTCTACCGCGAATCCGAAATCTACGAATCCACGCAGATTCAAGGCTTCCACCTCGGCTTCAACACCCGCACCAACGCCTCGAAATAATAATAATCCCCCCAGATCGTACATTCATCAATCCCTATGCCGCGAGGCTTATTATAGACACTATGCTTCAACACCCCGTTCGACCCCGGCAGATCGCGCGTCGTATATTCCGCGTCGAGCGCGGTCAAGATCGCCAGCGCCTGCCTTTCCGCCTGCCGCCGCTCCTCGCCGGACGGAAGCTGCCTTGCCAACTCCAAGAGTCCGCAAGCCGCAACCGCCGAAGCGGACGAATCCCTCTCCTGCTCGTTTCCCGCCAGAAACACAAGATCCCAATACACGACGCCGTCAGGCGGGGTACGCTCGGCAAAATAATCGGCCAGCGTCTTCGACAGCTCCATCAGATCCGCTTCATGCGTATGCAGATAGCTCAGCATGAAACCGTAAATTCCCCACGCCTGCCCGCGCGCCCAGCAAGAATCGTCCGCATATCCCTGATGCGTCGTGCCGTACTTCGGCTCTCCCGTCTCAGCATTCATGTAATAGGTATGATACGTCGTCCGATCCGGCCGCACGAGATAACGCGCCGACTGCCGGACATGGCTGCGCGCCTGATCCGCGTAGCGCGGATCGCCGGTTTCTTCGCTTGCCCAATACAGCAGGGGCAGATTCATCAGGCAATCGATGATCATGCGTCCGCGCTCTTCGGGATCGTCGAGATTTCCCCACGCCTGCATGATGCCCGCTTGGGGAAGATAGCGCGAAGAAAGCAGCTCCGCCGCGATCAGTCCGGCTTCTCGGGCTTTCGGGTTGCCGGTGATCCGATATTCGTTGACCGCGGACAAACTGTACAAAAAGCCCAAATCATGCGTATCCGTACCGATGCGTCCGTCCAAGCGCGCCCAGTAATCCGGAAGCTGGCTCTCGGCGGCTTGGCGGTATTTGACGTCCCCGGTCAATTCGTAAGCCAACCAAAGCATCCCGCTCCAAAAGCCCGACGTCCACTCGAAGTTGGCGATGGCCGGGTAAACGCCGCCTACGCTGGAAGGAGCCGGGTAGGCGCACGGCCCGAACGTTTCAAGACCGGCGTCGATACGTTTGAGCACGAAAGCCGCGGCACGCTCAAAAATCGGGGTTCGACTCTGCTCCATTTCCGCTGCGGGCCTCTCTTCGTCCACAATGCTCTTTTCTGACTGTACCGGATTCAAAGTCACTTCCTCGGCGTTCTTTTTACTCATCGGATACACCTCCACCAAAGTTCAATCGAAACGTCTTAATCTCATACGGTTTGAGCGTGAACTGCCAAACTCCGGACTGTTCTTCGCCGATCGGACGTTCCAACAAATCCGTTTCCTGCCAACGCAGTGGTCCGGCAAAAGACGACATCTCCGCCTCGCCGCTTCTTCCCTCGCATTCATGCAAACGCACGATCCATCCGTTTCCGTCCTCGGCTGCTTTGAAAGCATCAATAGCCGCTCGCGAATCCGATCCGTTCAGCCCTGTCGCATGCAGCAGCGAGCGGCCATGCAGGCTTGACCTTCCTTCCCAAGCGACGGGCGGGCTGTTCAAGTTCCAGGCTTGCCGTATCGTACCGCCTTCCGCCCAATCTCCGGCATGCGGGAACAGCGAGTACGTAAAGACATGTTCGCCCAGATCCGCTTCCGGGTCCGGATACTCCGCCGACTTGATCAAGCTCAACCGCAGCGTATGGTCTTTGACGTCGTATCCGTATTTGCAATCGTTAAGCAGACTGACGCCGTACCCCCGTTCCGACAGATCCGCCCATTGATGCCCCACCGTCTCGAACCGGGCGTAATCCCAGCTCGTATTCCAATGGGTCGGACGCTTCACGTTGCCGAACTGGATATCGTAAGAAGCTTCGGTGGCCCGAATCGCGACGGGAAAAGCAACTTTCAACAGCTGCCTGCGTTCCTGCCAATCTACCGTCGTACAAAAATCGATGCGGCGATGGCCCGTATACAGGCGCATTTCCTGAGTGATCAACGAATCGCCATACGCCCATTCCATCTCGATCGAAACACGCAGCGGACCGTTTTCTTTTAACCGCATGAATCGAAGGGTGTCCACGGTCCGCATCTTTTCCTTGTAAAACAGATCGATGTTCCAAGCGTCGAATTGCAGCGGCTTGTCTTCAAATACCTGAAATACGTTTCCGCGCTCGCCGGATGCAAGTACTTCGCGTCGATGCTCACGGTCATATAAACGACTCAGGCCCCCTTGTTCATCCCATTCCACAATGTAAAACGGCGTTTCCAACCTGTTTTCTTGCCATATAAATTCGGGTTCGGAAGCGATAGAGCGAGCCGGTTCTATTCGATCCGTACTTTCCGAAGCTTCCGACGGATCGCCCTCCGGATCAAATATCAGCTCAGTGAAACCGAGAGGAACCACATCCCCCGTATCGACCAACCATCCCTTTTCAGTCCGTTGAAAAGCAAGCTGCCGTCCATCCGCCGTACGCCAGCTACAACCAGCCACTTCAATAATGCTGCGCTCTTCCTGCTCGCTCGGTTGTTCATGCGTATCCCAACCCCTGATTTCGACAGGTTCCGAGCTGCTCCAGGAAGAGTCGTTGAATACGGTATACGTGTGATAAGGCTCATCTTCTTCTGATCGCTTTTCTGTAGAGGTCAGTGCTTGAACCGACGCTTCATCGACCGACGCGACCAGCGAATTCGCCTCTTCGTATTCCAGACGCGCATCCTCGTACACTTCTCCGATCGAAGAGCCGGGGATGATATCGTGAAACTGATTGCGCAGCGCGATCTTCCAAGCCTGGTCGAGCCGCTGCTGCCCTGCCGGCGCATCATGCCCGCCCAACAGACCCGCGGCCGCATTCAACAGTTCCGAACGCCGAAGAGCCAGCTCCAGACGCCGGTTCGCTTTTTTGATCCAAGCCTGGCTCGTATACGTCCCCCGGTGATTTTCCAAATAAAGCTCGCCGTCCCACGTATGCACGTACCCTTCCGTCTCCGCCGCCGTGCGCTCCAAACGATCGAAATAGTCGTCTGCCCTGCCCGTCACCGTTCTCGGCAATCCCGGCATATGTTCCAATCGGCGCCGCATTTCCAGCATGTCCCGATTGACCCCGCCGCCTCCGTCCCCGTAACCGTAGCAGAGCAGCAGCTCGCGGTTCATCTCGCGATCTTTGTACTGCTCCCAGATTCCCTGCACCGTTTTCGGCACGATATATCCGTTGTACGTATAGTAGGTCTCTTCCGGAAACTCGATCTCCGGCGTGGTGATAAAATGGGTCAGCACTTCCGAACCGTCGATCCCCCGCCAAACGAAGGTGTCGTGCGGCATCCGATTATACTGGCTCCAACTGATCTTGGTCGTCATGAACGAAGTGATGCCGGATTTGCGCAGGATCTGGGGAAGCGCCCAGCTGTAGCCGAACACGTCGGGCAGCCATAAATAACGGTTCTCCACCCCGAATTCATCCCGGAAAAAGCGCGTTCCGTGCAAAATTTGCCGGACCAACGACTCGCCCGAGCTTAAGTTGCAATCCGCTTCCAGCCACATGGCGCCTCCGGCTTCCCAGCGTCCTTCGGCCACCTTTTTCGCAATCTCTTCGTACAGCCGCGGGTAGTCCTGCTTCACGTATTCATACAGCTGCGGCTGGGTCTGAAGGAACACGTAATCCGGGTAATGCTTCATCAGCTCCAATACGGTGGAAAAAGATCGGGCCGCTTTTTCCCGCGTATGCCGAAGCCGCCAAAGCCAGGCCACGTCGATATGGGTATGCCCGATGCAGTTGACGGTGATCGGATCGGCCGATTGTGGATAGTCCGCGCGCAGCTTACCCAAGCGGCGCTCAAGTTCGGCAAGCGCCGTTTCGACGGATACATAAAAAGATTCCGAGCCGGGCTTCGACCAGTCCAGCAGGCGGAAAGAGCGATCCAACGCCAGCAGCAGATCGCCGCGTTCCGCCCGCGTATCGGCAAGGATATCCGCCGTCTCCAGCATCGCGCGTCCCGTATAGTACAGATCGTCCGACGCCGCATGCAGCAGGGCGATCTCGGCCTGCCCCAACCTATGCTCTTGCAGCGTCTTCGGCCCTCCGCCTTCCAAACCGGACCACAGGCGAAAATGCAGATGAACTTCACTGTCTGCCAGATCGTCCAGGAAAACTTCGCGGTGATTGGAATCGACGCCCTGGCGCGGCTGACCGTTCACGAACAGCAGCGATTCGAATCCTCTGCTGTTGCCGTGCGGCGTGGTGCCGAAATCGAATCGGCCGACAAGGCGGAAGCCGGGCGGCGCAGTCGGAAGCACCGACGACAGACGCAGCCACAAATAACGGTCCCGCCCTTCCCAATGCTGCCCCAGCGGCACGGCCGTCCAGCCTTCGTTGTCGGCTTCCGGCGGTAAGGCGGCAATGTCTCCATCGGGGTCGGGGCAGATTTCCAGCTCTTCGAACTTCGATAACGTTCGATATCTTAGCGATTCCAATTCCGTCAGGCGGGCTTTCAGTTTTTCTTCGGTTTTGAACATGAAGCAAGCCTCCGTTCGACAACAGAATGGTGGTTACGAATCAAGTGCGTTCTTTTCGTCCAAACGAAATTCGGAACGTCCGGCCTGCATTTTCCGCTTCCACATGCCGGAATCAAAGTCGAATCGCAGCCCTTCCGCTTCGCATTCCTCGTTCGGGTCTCGATCGAGCGCGAAATAACACCAGGCGTCCGCGGATAGCGACGTCGCCGCCCGCACTCCTTCCCGATAGTCCAGCGCGGCGCTTCCTTTGAGCAGGGAGCTGAACAAGCATCGCCCTTCCCGCTTGAGGTAACTGCCGTTATGCAGGGCAATCCGCCCCAGCGAACCGTCCTTTTCGTAAAACAAGACCGTGAGGAAAGCATCCGTCTCCCAAACGCCGAACCCCGCATGCGAATTATCGTGCATGACGCGACCGTCCGCGCGGCGGTTGAGCATCAGCTCGATGCGGCCGCCGTCCGCACGTTTTAGGGAGATCGCTTGCATGCCGTCGCCGATTGCGGAATCGGACGATTCGGAAGGTTCCGCATCCGATCCTGCCGTTCCCGTCAATCGCTCGACCGTCCATTCTTCCTCTTCGGAACCCGGCAGCAGAAACACGCTCAGGAACTTGATCCGCCCGTCTTCCGACGCGGAACGGATTTTGGCATAATCGGCTTCGGGAAAAACATCCTCCAACCCCGTTCCTCGGGAAAAAGAGTTCAGATATCCTTGTTCCGAAACATATTCTTTCGTTTCGGGGTAGGGATGCAGCACTTGCAGCTTCATCTCCGCCCGTTCCATGGACAACGACGGCTCCGCCCGGCCTTGTTCGATCTTCATCCCGGCAGGCATATGCAGCAGCCATTCGAACGTGCCGCTCTCCCGGGCTTGCAAATCGTCGATCAGAATCATGGCGCCGTCCACGCAGACGAAATGCCGGTAAAAGCGCCGGTACGCCCCGGCGTAAGGACCTGTGCAATCTGCCAATAGATACCGATAGCCGGGAGTGTCCAGCCAATCGGGAACGGATCCGGGGAATTTGGTTCCTTCCTCGATCAGCGCGGGCGGTTGACCGTGACCGTTGAACAGAACCACGTTGTGCGCGGAAGACTGCCGATAGTAGGCGTTATACAGCGGCTTGGAATACGCGCAGTGCCCGGAATCGTCAACGAAAGTCCGTCCGCCGACGGTCAGGATGAACGTCCCGACGTCCAGATGATTATGATTCCAGCTTTCTCCGGTCTTCACGGCCAGCACCACCTGCTCCCCGCCGCTTTGCCAACGCACGAAGCCGTAGCCCGAATGCCCCAGCACGGCGATTCCTTCTTTTTCGCTCGACACGGGGGGTTGAACAGGCAGATGTTCCGGATAAAAAGCGAACTCGGCCGCTTCCGACGGTTCTCCTTTAATGTCCGCGAACAATCCGAGCATGTCGCCCCGCCGCTGCATATCGGCCAGACGGAGCCAGACGTAGGCATGCAAAGTCCGATCCCCTTCGTCGCCGAAATGAAACGTGCCGACCTGTCCTTTTCCGCGCTCCGATTGACGTTCGGCAGGTTCCGATAAGGGTTTCGATTCAGGGTTCGTCTCTGAGCCTTTATCGCCGTTTTGTGCCCGTTTCCAATAAATCGTTTCCAGATACACATCCGGAATCTGCCGCAGCACCTCCGATTCGCCCAGCTTCGCATCGCCTGTCCGTCTCCGGTACGCGGCTTCGAACACCAGAAAGTTGCCTAACGCGTAATCCAAATACCCCATCGTTTCGACATAATCGCCGTCCGCCCCGAAATTCGCCTGTTTGTTTTGCAGCACGTTTCCTGGATAGGCGAACCACTCGCGGATGCCTTCCGTGATCGTATGCAGCGCTTCGCCCGCGTGAGGAACACGACCGTCGAGCGCTAGCAGCAGCAGACCGGCCGCGGATACGCAGACAATCCACCAATTATGACCCATCGTATCCAGCGCATGAATCTTTTTGACCGGATGCAGCCAATCTTCGTACAGCGGCAGATAAGCTTTCTCGTACAGCATCTGCTCGATTTGCCGCCGCTCCTCCGCGCTGCACGCATGACGCACCGCGTCGTAAGCCGAAGCCAGCCGAAGCCCGATATCCGCCGTCCACAAATCCGACTGCCGCCCGCCGCCGCTCTGGTACACCCACCGGTCTTCTTCGCTTAACAAAGTAATCAATCCCGCGGCCAGCGCTTCCGCTTTCCGGCTGTCCGTCATGCGCGCGTAAAATGCCAGGTTCTGCGCTTCCTTCGCCAGCATCCGCACTTCGTTGCCGAGCGTGAAAAGCTTGCTTCCGCCGTAAGTCAACCAGCGTTCGCGCAGCGAAGCGATTCGCTGCCTCACTTCCCGCACCCACGCCGCGTCCCGGCTTTCCATCTTTTCCGCAAAATCCGCCCAACCCCGGCCCACGACAGGATCGGATTGAATCAAACGCCGGCTTCGGGCCAACGTCTCTTCGTCATAAATCAACATAGTACTCCTCCCGCAAGCGGCTTCGGAGCGAGGATCCGCCCGAAGCCGTTTTTTTCGTTCTATGATCGCCGCGCGGTTCGTTCTTACTCGAACTTCATCGTGTACAGTTCTTTCATGAAGATCCAGGAGTCTTTGTTGTCTTGGTACCACTGCTTGTACCAGTCTTCGAGCGCTTGGCCGCCGGACGCGTACCATGATTTTTTCACGTCTTCGACGCCTTGATCGACGGTATAAGCATCTCCGCTGACGATCGCTTTGGCCATGGTATCGTTCATCGTGTTCCAGCCGTCGTTGAACGTCGTCGTCATTGCTTTATCGAGCGAAGGACGGAACTTGGCATGCGTGAAGCCGGGATGCGGATGCTCGGGGTCGAGGTAGAGCTTGTCCATTTCTTGGGCGATCGCGATCCATTCCTGATCGATCGGGTCGGTCGAATCTGCCGGACGTCCGCCGATCTTGTTGTCGTTCAGGATATACTTCGGCATGAACATGCGGTAGTCGTTGGTGTAACCCATCTGCGTTTCGTTTTTGGCTTCGTCGATCGGCTTCATCGTACCGTCCGCTTCTTTGGTGTAGTTTTCGCCTTCGATGCCGTTCGCGAACGTCTCGACCGTCGACGGCGTGACCATGAAGTCGATATACTGCATGACCGCTTCCGGATCTTTCGCGTTGGCGTTTACCGCCCCCGTCATCTGGAGAGCCGGGTTGAAGTCGGGACCGAAACGGCCGAACTGGCTTTCCGGGAATGCCATCGCCGTGACTTTGGCGTTCGGATCGGTGTTTTTCAGCGTATCGAAGTTTTTACTGATGACGGTGCTGTAAGCCAGGTAGATGCCCAGCTTGCCGCTGGCGAAATCCTGCTCGGCTTTTTGCCCGTTTTTGTCCGATAAGAAGTCTTTGTCCACGATGCCGTTGTCGAACAGCTTTTTCTTGAAATCGTAAGCGGGCTTGATCCGGTCGAATTGGCGTACCAATTGATCGTTTTCGACGATGAACATCTCGTTTTGGAACATGGCATCGATATAATAGGTGGCGAATTGGCTCAAGTTGATGCCGTACGTGTCTTTGACCCCGTTTCCGTCCGGGTCTTGATTGGCAAAGGCGTCCGCTACCGCATACAGTTCGTCAACCGTTTGCGGAACTTCAAGTCCCAGCTTGTCGAGCCAATCCTGACGGATCACCATCGCGCCGAGCACTTCCGGTTTGGTAACCATGCCGATCAGGTACATTTTCCCGTCCGGCTTGGTGCCGAGCGTCTTGAGCGCCGGAACCTTTTCCAGCAGCGCCTTGTATTCGGTACTGTTATTCGCGACCAGATCGTCCAACGGGAGAAGCTGCTTTTGCGCCCAGAGCGAATTCAGGAAATCCGTGTCGTATTCGAGTACAAGATCGGGCGCGTCGCCGGAAGCGAACAGCATGCTGTATTTTTGCTGCGACTCGTTGCGGGGAATCGGCACGAATTTGGCGTTGACCGGACCGTTTTCGTTGATCCATTTGGTCCAGCGGTTGTCCGAGTACGTGCCTTCTTCTTTGGGAATTTGGCCGCGGTCGTAGATGGAGACGCTGACTTCTTTTTTGCCGCCGTCTCCGCTCTCTCCGCTGTCCGCGCTTTGCTTTTCGTTCGTTCCGCAGCCGCTCAATACCATCGACAACGCCATAACCGCCGCGAATCCGCCTGTCACCTTTTTGCTCCAGCTATTTTTGCCCATACTCTTACCCCTCTCTGTTTGTGATCATCCTTTAACCGAACCGATCAGCATGCCTTTGACGAAATATTTTTGCAAAAACGGATACACGATCAGCATAGGAAGAATCATGACGATGATCCCGGCGGAACGGATGGACTCGGGCGCCAGCTTGCGGAAAGCGTCCGGATCGAGCATCGCCAGTTCCGACATGAGCGACTGACTCTGAATCATATTTTGCACGAGCACCGATAAGTTGAAGCGCTCGGGATCATTGATATAAATCAGAACGTTGAAGAAAGAGTTCCAATGCGCCACCCCGTAAAAAAGGGCAATCGTCGCGATGACGGGAATCGACAGCGGAAGCACGATTTGCAAAATGATGCGCCATTCCCCGCTGCCGTCGATCCGCGCCGCATCTTCCAACTCCTCCGGGATATTTTCGAAAAAGGAGCGCAGGACGAGCAGATTGTAGACGCTGACGAGTCCGGGCAGCCATAACGCGCCGTAGTTGCCGACCAGTCCCAGCGACTTCGCCAGCAGATAGTTGGGGATCAGGCCCGCCGTGAACAGCATCGTGAACACGATCGCCAGCGTCAAGAACCGTCTTGCGTAGAAATGCTTGCGGGACAGCGGATAAGCCGCGAGGATCGTGAAGACCATGTTCAGCCCCGTACCCACGAGCGTGATGATCACGCTGTTTTGAAAAGCGCCCACGATATTCGTGTCTTCGATCAGTTTGCTGTACGCGGTCCATGTGAAGTCCTGCGGCCACAAGCTGACTTTGCCGAGCGTGATCGCTTCGTTACCGCTGAGGGACAACGCCAAAATGTGAATGATCGGCAGCAGGCAGCTCAGGGCGGCCAGGGCCAGAATGAAGTAGTTGACGCCGTAAAAGACTTTTTCTCCGCTTGTCGGTTTCACCGTGCTTCTCCTCCTTTTGTCACGCAGCCGCCGTTTACCATAATCCGCGTCCCGAACGTCTGGCAATGCCGTTGACGAGTAGCACCAGCGTCAGCCCGATCAGCGATTCGAACAATCCCATCGCCGTCGCGTAGCTGAATTGTCCCGATCCGAGACCGACTTTGAAGTTCCACGTGCTGATGACCTCGGCCACGTTGACGACGACCGGATTTTGCAGCACGTACACCTGATCGAATCCGACGTCCATCACGTTTCCGATATTGAGGATAAACATTAGGATGATCGTCGGCATCAGGCCGGGCAGCGTAATATGGAGGATTTGCTTCCATTTACCCGCTCCGTCCATGCCCGCCGCCTCGTACAAGCTCGGATCGATCGAAGTCAGCGCGGCCAGGTAGATGATCGCCGACCAGCCCGCCCCTTTCCAGATGCCCGAAGCGACGAAAATGGTGATCCACGACCCTTCTTTGAACAGGAACGGATACGTGCTGCCGGTGAGGCGTTCCAACATATTGTTGACGAAGCCCGTCTCGATCGAGAACATCATCAGCACCAGCCCGCCGACGATGACCCAGTTGAGGAAGTGCGGAAGATAGAGCAGCGTCTGCGCCCAGCGTTTGAACCAAGAGCGGCGAACTTCGTTGAGCAGGATCGCCAGAATGACGGGGAACGGGAAACCGACGAATACCGTCAGTGCGCTCAGCACCAGCGTGTTGCGGATAATGCCGAGCGTATCGGGATTCTGGAACAAATACTTGTAGTTGTCGAAGCCGACCCACGGACTGCCGAGTATGCCGTCCGCGAAGTTGTAGTCCTTGAACGCGATGATAAAACCGAACATGGGCACGTATTTGAAAAGAATGAAAAAGATCGCGATCGGCAGGAACATGATGAGGAGCGGTTTGTTCATGTTCCATCTTCTGCGTCTGCCCAAAGCGCTTTTCGCTCTCATGCGCTCGGCCTTCTCGCTGTTTTTTTGCGCTTGGATGTCCAGGCTGCCCATTGCTTCACCTCCGGGTGGATGTAAGGATCAGATGATACAGGATGCGGCGGAGGCCGAAGATGTGGCACGTCGCATGGGAGAGGGGCGCGCTTTCCGTTTGGGAAGGAATACGGATGGGAGTTTAAGAAAGCGCTTCCTCGTTGGTGCAACGTTAATGTATCGAAAGCGGGAATATTGGGCAATTGTCAGGTTTCGAGGAGGTAACGTTTTTTGCGATTAGCGAGTATCGGACGGAAAAAAGGAGCGAGAAAGCTAGGTGGGGTAAGGGATTCACGTTTTTTGACGGGGTTTCAGAATTTGATTTGTGTGGAGAAGCTTGGGAGCTGCGGGAAAGTTCGTTAAAAACGCTGTCTCACCCGGAAAGTTGAATTGGATTTGAATAAGGGGCTTTCCGGGTTCAAAGGCGTTTTGAACTGAACTTTCCCTTCGCTGTTTGCTTCTTGATTCTTTTAGAATCTGAAGTGCTTTGTTTATTTTCGGAACGTTCGTTCATAGTCTTCGAACCGAATCTTTCGGATGAACTTGCGATCTGCGGTTCTGACGACGATGCCCTCGGCTTTGCCTGCGGACTCGATGCCTACCTGTGTCGTCTCGAACTTTTTCAAATAAGCAAACGTCTCTTCGAGCGAGATCGGAAAGTGCGGACCGTCGACGGTTTGCAACAAAGGCGCAGCTTGGAGGTTCAAACGTTCGAACAGGGATTGCTTTTGTTCATCGACGTAAAAAGGCTGATTGCCGTGTTCGCGCCACTCCGCTATTTTTTCCGGCGGCAGGCTTAAGAGTCGATCAAATTCTTCTTGATTTAGGGTAAACGCGTCGAATGAGCGATAGCTTTGCGTTTTGCGATCCGAGTAGTTTTTGGAAGCTTTGGTCTTGCCGCCGTAAGACTCTTGATAAATGACCGCCAGCGCCCAATCTTCGTCGGCAAAGTCGCTGGTGATCAGTTGTTCGGCCAGCGGTTTTAGAAAATCGGCGATGTTGCCGTAGGGATTGCCGATCCGATCGCCTTTGGCATAGAGCAGCTCTTCTCTTGATCCAATCAGGTAATCGATTTCATCGTCAGGCGTGCGAAGCAGGATGATTCTGGAGTTTTCTCCGTCGACTTTTTCATAGATATAAGCTTGGTTGGATTCGTCAAAACCGATCGAATCGGTAAGCGCATCGTTCAGCCGCCCGCGCTCGCCTAGTTGGTGGTAAGTTTGAATGCTTGGATATTTAGTCAGAGAGTTGATTTTTTTGAGGTCCATGAGGGTAGCTCCTTTTTCGGAAGAATTAATGAGTGAAGAGCGTGCTATTTTGAGCTGTACCAGATCATGGGCAACCTGCTCGCAATCTGCCAGACTTTTATCAAACGTGGTTCCGAACTGGCGCTTGAACAAGTCATAGAGTTGAATCGCGATTTCTTGCACCGACTCGTTATGGACAAGGATGCGAACAACTTCGAACACTTCCCGGTCATACTCTTCGTAAAGCAACGGGTAGATCTCGGCTGGGTTCCATTCGTTTATGATTAAAGTCGCTTTTTCGAAAAAAGGATGTTCCCTCGATCTCTGCTCGTCAAAGTTGTTGACCCAAAACTTTTCGGTTTGTTCGTCAGCCGCGATGCTTTTCAGCAAATTGAATGCTTCTTGCCTGCTTGATTCGATTGAGGCATTTAAATGATTCGGAACCAATCGCGCAACGTCTTCCAACATGCACAGGTCGCTGAAAAATTCTACGATTGCTTCCCGACTCCCTAGATTTTCAAGATACTGCGAAAGGTAGGGTCTTAGAAAAAGACGATAAGCTTGTTCGAAGTCCATTGCGCCGTGTTCCAAAGAATCAAGCATACCTAAAGCTAGAGTCAGAAATAATTTCTCGATTTCGGCTCTGTCGGTCAGTTCGATCTTCAGTTTCTCCAAGCCTCCTTTTCAATCACGAGCTCACTAGTAGCGTTCCCCTAACCGAATTCAATACCCGTCATCGTTATGTATTTTAAGCTTGATTAGAATATGGGCAAGTTCTGAACATTCGCTTTTATCTTTGCAAAAATCGTCTCCTAAATAGTTTACAAACAACGTATAGAGTTGATCCGCTGCTGATTCTACAGAAATTTCGCTCTTTAAAATTTGAAGGATTCCCCTGACTTCGCTGAAATATTCATCGTAAAGCACGGGATAAAATCAGCCGGATTCCATTCGTTTATGATAGATGTCACCATTGCGAACGCATGATTATCTGACTTCAACATATTCACTCTCCAACCAAGCGCATCTAAGTTCTTAAAACTAATCCCTAAACTAATCCGTAATATCTTCCCAGTCGACAGAGTCGCTGAAATCAGAGTTGTGAAGGAAATGCTCAAACAATAAGGTGACCTGACTTAAATTCAAAATTTGATTTTGTTTGACTGTAGTCGGGTTCCCTCCGATCAGTAGTTGAACTTCGGATGGGTTAACGTATGATTTAACTGTGGCTTTTTTATGTATAAATTCAGTCTGATTCTCATATATTCGACTTTCCACGGTGAATTGAAAAGGCCCTCCTCCTACCTGTATATAACTCTCGTGCTCATCTTCAAGAAGTGCAAAGGAATTTGCCACACCGTCCAAACGATTCATTTGGTGCCTCAATTCTTCTATTTCGATATTTGAGATATACACGCCGTTAGCTGCTTCAAATTTCATAATCCCTCTCCCTATGAATATTAACGTTCAAATCAGCTGTTTCGTTTTTCTTGAAATCAATCTTTTTAGCAGGCCGCACGATCTGAATGCTATCTTCTATAGCTTTTTGATTTAAATCTTCGCAATACCCACAACGATAGCATTCCAGAATAAGCATTTCTTTTTCTAGTGTCTCAGTTTTGATAAAAATGTATCTCATCTTCATCACATCTGGGGCATTGTTTTGCTCTTATTTCTGTAACCATATCCCACATTTCATCACTTACTAACATAATAAACGTTTCCAGCTTCATTTTTTCTAATCCTAGCTCTTCTATTCCCTTCCAATTCAAAACCGAATATCCCTTTTCTTGAATGCTATATTCCAAAGGGTTCAAGCTCAATAGAATACCCAAACGATTTGTTTTCAAATGTTCGTCAGAAAAATAAGTTTTGTGTGCATTGAATCAAGATATCAAATCTTGATAATACTTCATGCCATTGGAATCAGATTCTTTAACCATTGTAATAAAACTTTCCCATAGTATTTTTTTCATGGCTTCACAAAGTAATCTTCACCTACTTGCCAAAGCAGTTTCTCAATTTCCTCTACCAATTCTGCTTCATTAGATGTCTCAAAAGATTTCATTGGATTTATCCAGTCGGAATTTTCTATAAGCTCTATACCATAACACCCAAAGGGATCACCTTCAGGATACCATCCTACGTCCAAAACAATAGGGTGTCTCATATTTTTCATTATGCGATTTAATTTGATTTTCCACTTTTAAATATTGAGGTCCAATTTTTCGTGTCTTTATTTTGAGCATAATAAAAATATTCTCTTGGTAAAATTACTCTATTCATTTCTCCATATTGAGAAACAAAATCTTTATATTTTTCTCCATACAAAATGTTCATCCCCTCTAAAAAGAGTTTGCTATTTAATTTATGTATTGAACATTCTTTTGGCCAAACGATTTCAAACCTCTTTTCTTTTTCTTTGATTTTCATGAGAATAGAATATATATAGTTCAAACATTCTTTGTACCATGAGAAGCATCCTTCAAAAGAAACCTCAGTAATAAGCAATAAGTATTGTCTTCAAAAATAATTCTTATCTTTCCTGGAATTGAAACCTATATCATCAAAAAAAATCACTCAGAGAAGAAAAGTTCTCGAAATATTCTTGTTTAAATTCGAACTTGATTCTTACGTAAAAACTTTCCATTCCCAAATTATTTCACCACCTTAATTGGAACCGTATCTAAACCTGTTTGCTTAGCAGTTCCTTATCTTGCTCTAAAGTCTTTCTTATTAAAAACAAGGCTATCCTTACACCTTATAACATGTAGGGATAGCCTAATTTAAATATATTTTAGATATGATTCACAGATTACAATTATGAAGAAGAGTGGTCATCTTCCCTTTGCAAATTCGTTGCCAAGTCAATTGCCTCGTGGATGTATTGTTGCACTTGTCGAATCGATTTGGTTTTTTTACAAAATAAAGGTTCTGTCCAATTATATTTTTTTACAACCACAAGTTTAAACATTCCATTTTTCAAATCGAAATCATGAGACCAACCTAGATCCAAAGTAATTTCCTCACCATATTCGACTTGAATAATATCTTGTTTAAATGACCAAATTTTATCCTGAGGTTGTTCTTCGGGCTCAAGACCTTCTATAAAGTCAAAATCATTTAAAACCACTCGACCTGTTTTGAAATCAAATTGTAGACTCAAATTTCTACTCCTTTTTAAATCCGTTATTTAAGAAGATCGCGAAATTCTTTAGCTGTGATTGGATGACCGTGTATAGTATTAGAGCTAGTTAACTCTACTCGCATATAAGGAGTATTTTCTCCAAGCTTCGCTCCGATAATTTCATCAAAGCCAATAACTTTCCAAGTTTTCCCGTTTGTAGTCGGTATGCCATATTCCCAAGCGTATCTTTCTATGGCTTCAATATTTACTTCGAGTTTATATCTAGCATCTCCGTGTACAGTTGATTTTCGAATACCTTCCCAACCTATCTTTTTATAATTTTTCACACCACGAGGATTATGCTTGTCTCTGTAAGACGACCACGTTATATCAGAACTAACTTCAGCCTCCAAAAGTTCTTTACCTTTCACAATATTAACAAACATCCTACCTTCGGTACTAATCACTTTGCCTACTGGTATAAGACCAATATACGCTAGAGCTTTCTGGAACAGACTTGAATTTTCATCTCTTAGTACATTTATATCATCTAGAATTACAAAGTTTAAAAAATCACCTACAGGGCCGCTCCATCCTTTCCAAGGATCTTTTGAGGAATAAACGTTTCCAGCAAATCCAGTCCATCCTGCACCATGTTCATGCGTATGACCTGTCGGATCAGTATAAATCAACGGATTCCCTTGCACATACGCATACAAATTCAACGTGCCTGGCTTTGCCTTCTCGCCTTCATACGTATCCTCATTAATAAACCGTCCGATATTCGGATCATACCATCTCGCCCGCAGATACTGAAGTTCGGTTTCTTTATCCCAATACTCGCCCGAATAGCGCAACACGTTAGGAACGGTTTCTTCTTCGACGATCGGATTGCCCCATACGTCGTACGTGTAGTGGTTCACTGTTTCGCCAGCAGCATTTTGGATCTCAATTACATCGCCGTGGCCATTGGTCCAATACGTTTGTAAACCAGTTTCACCCGGAATTTGGCGAGCACGAAGCTGACCGTTTGCATCGTAGACATAACCCACCGTGATCGCTACGCCGTTTGCGCTTACTGTGCCTTCCGCGACCAGCAGTGCTCGGTCATCGTAATAATAACGGGTTTTGACGCCGTTCGTTCCGGTACGTTCCGTCATCAGACTATCGCCGTTGTAACGGTAAGAGACGTCGCCTTTTTCCGTGTGAACGCTAGTCAACCGATCACGGGCATCGTACGTGTAATTGGCTTCGCTGAAGTCAACCGGACGTTCGGTGGTCATCTCGCTGCGATTACCGCGTGGATCATAAGCATATGATTCATTAAACAGACTGGATGCTTGAAGTCGGTTTAGGCTGTCATAGCCGAACGTATGGCTTTCTCCGTTGTCCATTTTGGACACGATGTTACGGTTGTTATCATAGTTATACGTATAGCTGCCGAACACCGTATCGTTTTGCGATTGAGTTAAGCTGGATAGATTTAATCCGTCATACCCATATGTTTGGGTTTGTCCGGTATCGGCTGCGATTTGTGAGAGCGTGTTATTCTTTCTATGACTGTATGCGTACGAACCCAAACTCTTGTTTTCGGCGCCTTGTACATTCAACTGATTCAATGTAGGCGACGACACATTATAAGCATGATTTAGTGTTAGGGTAAACGCATCGGAAGTGAAGCTTTGCTGATTTCGCACGCCACGTACTTCATACTCCATCGCCAACGTCGCGCCGTCCGGATAAATTAGTTCAGCGAGCTCGCCGGAATCGTTATACGTATAGGTGGTGGTTCCAGTATGATCACTCATCTGCATACGTCGCCCAGCTTTATCGTATGCATATTGGACATCTTCGTCCGCAACCCTGTCGAGCACTATGAACCCTCGCTCATTATACTCGTACGTACGCTCTTGTCCGTTTCGATCTACATAACGAACCAATTGATCCGCAGCATCGTATGCAAAATTCTCGACTTGACCCAGCGGGTCCGTTTGGCTCAACAAACGACCGATCTCGTCATATCGGTAATTCATTTTTTGACCGTCGGGATAGGTCAATTGCGTGTGATTACCCAATAAGTCGTACGTATACCGCGTAGTTTGTTCAAGAGCATCTTTAACCGAAATTAAGCGTCCGAGCGTATCGTAACTATATGTCGTCACCTTCCCGTTAGCATCTGTAGAAGTCGTCATATTGCCGGATAGATCATAAGTCGTGGCGCTGAGTTTGACGTTGCCGGATGGACGCAGTTCTTCCAATGATACTGGACGATCCATCAAGTCATAACTTGTGCGTGTAACATTCGCCTCTCCGTCCGTAGTGGTTATGGTACGTGCAGAATCATCGTACAAAAACGATATATGACTGAAGCCATTATTTTCCGAAGCCGTGCGGCTCCAATGATCATACGTGTACATAACAGGATTTCCGTTGTAGTCAGTCTTCTTGGCTAATCGCCCATAAATATCGTAGGTGTAAGAAGCTGCCCCCCGGGCGTTTGTTTCCTTGGACAATTGTCCCAGAGGTGTATATTGCTTTTGAATCGTAACGCCTGTCGGATCTGTGACTGTCGTTTTATTCTCAACATCCTGGTAAGTTACTACTGTCTTTGCCCCATCAGGATAAGTTTCTTGCAGTGGACGACCCAAAGCATCATACGTATACTTCGTGACATTTCCGTTTCCGTCAGTAAAAGAAGTCATCAACCCGTTATCCGGATTGTATGCAGCCTGAACGCGATGAGTAGAAGCCTTACCTGCTAGGTCCTTTACTTGAATAGATTGTCCCGTGAGGAAAAAGGTCTTGGAGCCTGTGCCAAATTCCTGTTGAACCACGGTATCTTTTTCGCTTCCCTTTAATGTAACCTTAATCGGATTCGCATTGGCATCATACTCGTAGTTCGTTTGTTGAAGCAGCATCCCGGCTGTATTGGTAGAAATTGTGCTTTGAATATTTCCTGTAGTCGGCACATAGGTATATCGTGTAATCACACTGTCAGTTGCGGTAACGGGTGCTATCACTTTTTTGGGTACGATTTTTGGAATTAACGTAGATACCAGAGCTTCATTTTCGTAAGTGGTTGTAACCCCGCGAGCATCGGTATAAGAAGAAACCAATCCCCAACTGTCGAAAGTTTGTTTCATCGTTTTAGCGGTAATAATCCCCGATTTTCCTGCACTATATTCAGTAGCCGAAATTGGATCAGGCCGCCTCGACGCTTCATTGTATTGGTACGAATCTGTTCGGGACAACGACGGATTATTGATAGGAGCTGTCTTTTTTTGAGTCAGATAAAACGTATCCGGTTGTTCGGTTCCCCAAAATTTACGCTTATACGAATAGGTCGTTCGATATAAACCTTCGGTTACCGGAATGCTGAAATATGCATCCTGAGCATATCCGCCAAGGTAATTCCCGCTGATTCCTACTGACATTTGCCGAGATTCGGATACTGCGGCCGAAGTATAATACGTTTTTTTTCCTGTATAACGTATCGTTGTCTCTACAGCATATTCTCCGATCGTATTTTCTCCAGTGTCTACTGTATAGTGTGTTAAAGCTTTCGTAGGATGCTCTATATCCGTTAAATGGATCCAATCTTGTTTTCCCCAATATACGGTTTTATCTGTACCGGTCGAGAAGCGATACATTTGCAGCAAGTTGAACGGCAGCATATTGTACATCATGTAGGTAAATTTAGTTGATCGTCCAACCGGATCGATCACTTCGGTTAAAATTTGTTTTTGAGTGCCGTTAACGGACGAAGAGACGGCTCGCTTTTTATATGTATATTGAGTAGTACCGATAGCGGCGGTCGTTTGAGTAGAGGAGTACCGAATAGTTAAATAGTTGCTGTTTTTTTTCGTAGCGTCCATTGTAGTGACACCGATGAGAGCAGAATTCGAATCATACATGAAATACTGCATATTGCCGGCATTGTCTACAACCTTGGTCAATTCCCCTGTAGCGCTAAAATAAGAATTCGTGCCTGCTTGATAATTACCTAACACGTAATAGCTATAGGCATTGTCCGAAGAAGGAGAAACTTCTCCAAAAGATAAATAATCGTACGGCAAACGCACCAACCCGGGAGTGTTGTAACTGATTGTATAGCTACCCACTCCCGGCAGATGCAGCACTTTTCCGTCCTCGTTAGATTCGATATACGGAATTTCCCACGACCATCCTTTACCCAAAGGATTGCGATATTCTTCATTCGGTACACGTGTAGCATTCCCGTAGTATGACGGATTGACATAAAGATCATCTTTACCCGCAGAGCTGTTATAGACCCGAGTCAAAGCAAAATCCATATTTCCGGGTCCCGGAAGTACGAGATCGGTTTGCCTAATGGTAAGCGACCCGTCAATAGTCGATATTTGTCCGTCTTGATCACCTACACTAAACGGAACCGTATCACTCTTCAATGATTGCCGTTTCAACGCAATGGAGTCGTAATCGGAATAAGAAGAACGTGAAGCACTCTGACTATTTTTAATTGATTTTAACGCTTTGGCTGTTTGCTGATCATGTTTTTCGTAAGGAGTAAGCTCGCGATCCGGATAACGTTTTTTCATAAGCGCATTGTAACTTTCTAAACTATCAGAAACTTCCAATACTTGCGCGATATCTTTCAGTTCGTATTTTTTAGCAAGCTCTTCAGCTATCCATTCAGATTCAACATCATATTTTTCAGCTACAGAAGAAATTGTAATCAATTGGTCTTCAGGAATGCTTGATGCTTCAAGTTCAGCTTCATATTCGCTTTTTGGCATGACTTCTTCCGCACTCGATAAAGTAGTTCCCCAAAACGCCAAATTAGCCGGTAAAATCATAGTCAAAACAAGCATAACCATTACATACTTTTTAAAAAGTGATTTTAGTTTCATCTTAAATTCCTTTCCGATCTTATTGTCCATGATTTGAGCTTACTTGAAGCAGAATCTGTTGCTCCAACGTGTGCGATGAACCGTCATGATGCCAAAAAACTACACTTAACTTATGCGGACCTTCAGGTAAAGTATCGAACAAGCTCCCAGCCTGAACTATGAATTTGAATCCGCCATTATGATTTTCGTATTCCGGATGATTGAAATAAGTCATTTCATCCGCAACTCCATAGACAGACTCCCCCAACAAAGTATCTTCATTCCAATAATATTCAACTTTATCTACTTTCTGTTCGCTCAAATACCACCCTTTGACAAGCATATTGACTCCTTTCATGGAAACAAAACCTTTCTCGCCATAAAGCTGATATTGACTCCCGCTAGTTATTTCGCCTATATCGGGTAATTTTTCATCGGTATTAATTGGCGGGGTACTATCATCAGAATCCGGTATTGCAGAAAATCCTTCGCGTATTCGTGCCAATAAGTTTCCGTTTGCATTATATTTGAAATTCATTTTTCCGAGTTCAGTCTCAATCAGAGTCAGCCTTCCGTTTGCATCGTAACGATATCGGTAAGTAGCCGGGCCTTTAGGAACTTTGACTGGCGTCACTTCATTTTCCGGTAAGGTTTTAAGGCTTGCCGAGTTAAGAGTAATTACGGCACCGGAAGAATCCTTGCCCGTAATGATAAATTCGAGACTCGCAAAAGCCGTGCTGTCGGGCGTCGTACCCTTTTGAGGCTTTGCACGTTGCGTACTATCTTTGAGAAGTTCTTTTCCGATCAACTGTCCGTTTTCATCCCAAAAAAGCAGTTCCCACTTTAAATCCGATCCAGAGTTCAATACAGCGTGAGAGGCACTCCAGCTATAAGGTTTATTGCCTGCTAACGCAACTTTTTGATAGATACGTATTTGTTTCCCTTTTTCTAGCCCTGCCACAACGACTTGTTGTTTGACGCTTTGATCAGCTTCGCTTATATCTTTGAAAACAAGCGCCGCTTTCGGCTCATCCTGCTCGATCGTCCAGTTACTTGCAAGGTCAGAACCGTCTTCAAATTGCAAAAAACTTCCATTCTTCAACACTTCCCCATATGTATGAATTTGTACAGGTTCGCTAAAATCAGAAATGGCTGAAACGCTTATCGATCTCAAGGTGAATACGTAATTTTCTCCCGGTTGAAGCGCAGTAACGGTATAAGATAATTCTTTTGTTTCTCCAATACGTTTTTCATTTTGATAAACTTCGTAATTCAATTCATCGAAATGAACAGGTGCCTTCCAAAATAAATTTACTGTTGTCGCGTCAATGAGTTCTGCTTTTATTTCTAAAGGCGCCACCACAATTTCAGAACCATTTTCAACATCTGTTTGTATTTCATTCTCATTTCCTGGCTGTTGGATCTCCGTAGATTCATCCTGTTTTTCAATTACTTCTTGCGCATGTATAGACGAAAAGGACATCCCTACAATCGAACCAAATATGACAGACAAAATCATCAAATTCTTACCTTTCAAAAAAAACAATCATATCCCTCCTATGTAATAATGTGGTTTTAACAAAATCAGTATAATCTAGCAAGCAAAAATTGAAAAGAGGTCTAAATTGTCGAAAACCACTCAGCTTATATAGAGATAATCAGTTATATAAAGCTAGCATACGTTCACGAATTAAAACCCCCACCTTATCGACTACATTTAAAACTGAAATATTTCATAAATGATAATGAATTCAAGACTTCACGATAAGATTATTTTCTTTCAAGGTTCTAACGCTTTATTATTCCCTCCATCTTCGGACTCATACGAATACTCATATATTTCGACAATCTTCTTCTTTTGAGTCCAAAATATATAATTTGTTTAAAATATAAAAAAGACTGTCCGCGATGCTTGCGCATCTTCACGGACAGTCTTTTCGCTTAAATTACTTTTAAGATCTAAACTCCTGAACCTCTTGCTTAATATCCGAAGCCGCCGAAGTCGCTTCTTCCTTAAACTCCTTCACCACGTCGACCGATTCCGCGAGCAGGCCTTTGATCTCTTGGCCTTTTGCTTGCAGTTCGCCGCTTTGTTCTTTGATTCGCTGGCCCTGCGTTTTGAGCAGGTCCACCGTGTTCATGAACTTGTCGCGCAGCGTAGCGCCTTCCTGTGCGGCAACGAGTACGGCGAGGCCGGCTCCGATTAGGGCTCCTGCTACCGCGCCGACGATGATTGCGTTATTTTCCGAGTTTGAATTTGCCATGGTTTGTTGCTCCTCTCAGCTATTCGAATAGGCTTGCTGCATCGCTTCTCTTTTAGGTATTACCCACTCCGCGAACGTTTGCCGACGCTTGCAATCTATATTTTCAGATTATTCCGCTCCAAGCTCTGTTTTGCTTCGCGTTCGATACTCTCCCGGCGTCGCCGAAGCGATCTTTTTGAATGCGCGACTAAACGACATATAATTGGCATAACCGACACGCAGCGCAATATCTTGGATCGGATCGGCAGTCTCCCTAAGCAGCTTTTTGGCAGCATCGATCCGCACGCTTGCCAGGTAATCCACGAAGTTCTCCCCGAACGCGTCCTTGAACAATCGGCTCAAATAACTGGAACTCAGCTCGAATCGATCCGCAATCAAAGAGAGCGACAGATTGGGATCGCTAAAGTTCGCGTCGATAAATGCCCGGACCTCCCGAAGCGTCACATGGCTGCTCCGGCTCTCGCGCAGCAGACGCAGTCGCATCGCGTATTCATCCAGCAGACTTCGTACCGTCGACTCCAGTTCATCCAAGGTGTCAAAATGATCCAAAGCCGCACTCAACTTCGGAGCTGCTTCACTGCGCCACAATTCTCTCGCTTCGCCGGGCAGTTCCATCATCTCGCGCAGCAACTGATACGCCAATACGTTCATTAATCCGGACAAATCATCTTTCGGCAGTAACGCCTTGCGCAGCTCGCTAAGCAGCTCTTCCAGTTGCTCTTTCCACTCCGGTTGCCCCAGCCGATAAGCCTGAGCCAGCTCGCGGATTGTACGCAGCACGCCATATAATTCGGCCGCCGCGCCTTTTCGCAAGTCTCTTCGGGCAATGACGCGAGCCCCGCCGAGCGAAGACTTATAGCCCATCGCTTCATCCGCTTCACGAAATCCTTTGGCAAGATCCTCCGGGCGCTCCAGCTTCTCTCCGAGCGCTATAGTAACCGTGCATTTCAGATGGGCAGCCACCCAGACGACTAACTCCTGCAAAATAGCCGACGCCTCCGATACGGTATCCGCTTCTGCTGCATCTTGATCCGCAAAACGCAGCAACAACCCCAACCGCCCTCCCGGCAGCCATTCCGCCCAAAGTCTTGCCCCGCGCCCCTCGGTCAATTCGCCCGCCGCATTGGCAAGCGCATAACGAAGCAATTCGCGACTGCGCTCCGAATAAGCCTGATTGAACTCGTCCGGCCGATCGATTTCGAGTATGCCCACCACAGCCGCACCGAAGCCGTTCTCCAGCTCCAATCGGAGCGTTTCCGTCTCCCATTCCTCCGAACCGACCACGCGCGAACCGTCCAACAGCTCCCGGAAAAACTCTCGTCTGCGGTACACGATATCTTCCCGCTGCCGCTGACGATCCGCTTCGGCACGGGCAATCATGGCGCTCAGCGTCGATTCGATTCGGGCAAACTCGTCCGTGCGTTGCCCTCGGCGGCCTTTTCGCTCCAAACGTTCTCCGCCCTCTTGCTCATTTTCCTGCTTCGCCGTCTCTTCCGCTTGACCTCCCTCGCTGATCTGAGCCGCTTCCGTCAACGCTGCCGCTGCTTGAGCCGTCCCCGGAGGCAGCGCCTCCAGACGCTCCAACAGTTGCATCACCGGTTCGTAATTTCGCCTGGAAACGAACACGGCCCAACCGATTCCCGCCAGAACGATTAACGCGGCTCCTCCGATCCAGACGTACCAAATCCCGGTCAGAATCTGCGATAGCGAATCCCCGATCACGCCGCTACGAATCTCCCACCCCGTATACGCCGACGATACCGCAGACAACTCCCGATTGAACTCGACTGCCGAGCGCGACGCATCCGTTTGCAATTGTTCCACATCGGCCGAAGGCAAATTCGACTCGGTACCGAGCATCAATGCGCCGCCTGCGGTATACAGATGAATAAAGCTTGTCTCTTGCCCGATCATCTCCCGCAGCAGCTCGCGCACCGAATCAAGCGACACGTTCACCACCATCAAGCCTCGTTCTCCGGTCAATAGCGGAATCCCTTTCACCAGTGTGACCACTGTCCGCGGCTGTTCGCCGAATGCGGCAATCTCCCGCGGTTCGGACCAACGTACAGGTATCGGCTCTCCCAGAACTCCCTCAAGAAAAGCCCGATCCGAGAAAGTTGCCAACTGGCCAAAAGATAGATTGCTGAGCACTGCATCGTCCGCCAACCGGTACACATAGATCGAGTCGATCAGCGGATTGGTGAGTTTGAGCCGCGCCAGACGCTTCGAAGCTTCATCAGCGGCCAAATACGGATTTTCCGACGCGGAGAAGAACGCATAAAATTCGCCCGACGAAATCTCCCGATTCATCATCTCCCCGATCGCTCGAAACGAATAATCGAGCGATTGCATAGCCTGACGCGAAAAAACCTCATTAGCTCGGGCAGTTTCCCGCTTCGACAACTCCGCCGACCCGACAAAAAACAGGATCATGAGAATGGCTGGCACAATAATGAGAATAGGCAGGTACGAGAACGTCAATCGGTTAAACCAACTTCTGGACACGCGAACACCTCCTAATCTCATTATAAAATTACATATTTTATCATCCGGCGCAATCCTTTTCGTAATCCTTGTTAAAAAAATCCCTTTGGAGCTAATCCAAACCTCATTATTTTGCGTACAATAGATGTAGAACAACATTATTCCACTACCGGAGGTGACGCTTCTTGCCTGCTGAATCTTTATATATCGGAAGCGTGCTGGCTGCGGGAGTTTTATCCTTTTTCTCTCCCTGCATCTTCCCGATGCTGCCTGTTTACTTCGCCTTTCTCGGCGGATCGGAAGCGGGTCGTCCGAGCGATGCCGCTTCGACGCGTTTTAAAATCAATCCGAAGCTGATCGCTCGCACGCTGCTGTTTATCCTCGGCCTGTCCACCGTGTTCCTGCTGCTCGGCTTCGGCGCGGGCGCGCTCGGCGGCGTAATCAACAGCTCCTGGTTCATGATCGTATGCGGCGCGGCCGTAATCTTGTTCGGCATTCATCAGACCGGCGTGCTCAACCTGATGTTCCTGCAAAAAGAAAAACGGCTCACCTACGACGCGAACAAGCAAAAAGGGTGGCTCGGCGCATTCCTGCTCGGCTTGACGTTCAGCTTCGGCTGGACGCCCTGCATCGGTCCCGTGCTCGCTGCCGTTCTCGGCGTGGCCGCGGGCGGCGGATCGGCAGGTTACGGCGTATGGATGATGTTTATTTATACCGTAGGTATGGCCGTTCCTTTCCTGATCCTCGCCGTATTTTCGGACTTCCTGCTGCGTCGTCTGAAGAATCTATACAAGCATATGGGCAAGATCAAAGTCTTTTCCGGCCTGATTCTGATCGCGATGGGCATTCTGCTGATGACCAACAATCTGGCCGTGCTCACGTCAGCGTTCCAATTTTAACTTTTTAACCTTAAGGAGATGACCGACTTGCAACATGTAAAAAAGAAATGGCTGCCCCTACTGATGCTATTCTCCGTCGTATTACTGCTATCCGCCTGCGGGCAAAACGGTTCAGCAACTTCCGCTTCCGGTGGCACTACGGCAAGCTCTACCCCGGCGCCGCAATTCGATCTTCAAGACTTGAGCGGCAACGAAGTCAAGCTGGCGGATTTTAACGGGGAAAAAGTCTACATTAAATACTGGGCTTCGTGGTGCTCGATCTGTCTCGCGGGCATGGAAGAACTCAATACGCTGGCCGGACAAGACAACGACTTCAAAGTAATCAGCATCGTCGCTCCGAATTTCAAAGGCGAAAAGTCCGAAGCCGATTTCAAAAAATGGTTCGCGGGCCTAGACGAAAGCAATACGACCGTACTGCTGGATCAAGACGGCAAATACGCGCAGCAGCTCGGCGTGCGCGCGTATCCGACTTCGTTCTATATCGATTCGACGGGCGGCTTGGCAAAAACCGTTCCCGGCCACAACACCAACGACGTGATCGCTTCGAACTTTAATGCGATTCCTTAAGGAACGAAGGTTCGTTTTCCCACTATGACGAGGAGGTTCCATTCATGAAAAAAAGAACCCGGCCCGCAGCTTGGCTCTCTCTGGTCTCGCTGATGCTGCTGAGCCTGCTTCTGTCAGCCTGCTCCACGTCCGGCTTCGCCGGAATGAATGCAGCCGGTTCCACGTTCCCTTCGAGCGTTACGGCCGCAAGCATTCCCAATCCGAACGCGGACGTCGACTTTTCCAAATCCGACTTGAAAAAGATTTATCTCGCCGGCGGATGTTTCTGGGGTGTGGAAGCTTACATGGCACGCATCTACGGGGTACAAGATGCCGTATCCGGTTACGCCAACGGAACAGGCGAAAATCCTTCTTACGAAGACGTAATCCAAGGCGACCGCGGCTTTGCCGAGACCGTCGAAGTCACGTATGACCCTGAACTCGTGCCGCTGGACAAGCTGCTGACCGAGTTTTTCAAAGTCGTCGATCCGACCAGCGTCAACAAACAAGGGAATGACCGGGGCATCCAATACCGTTCCGGCGTGTATTACACGGATGACAGCGAGAAATCGGTGATCGAATCGGTCATTGCCAAAGAACAAGAACGGTACAACCAAGACATCGTGACCGAAGTGCTGCCGCTCGAGAACTTCTACATGGCGGAAGAATATCATCAGGATTACCTCGAAAAGAACCCGAACGGCTACTGCCATATCGACATGGGAATCTTGAACGAGCAGGAGATTCCGGCCGACGGCGCAAACGATACTTCGGCGGCAGGCGTGACGACAACGGGCGAAAAATCCGCTGCCGCGACTAAGGCCGAAGGCAAAATCGTGATCGAACCGGCCGACTATCCGAAACGCAGCGCCGAAGAGTTGAAGAGCCTGCTGACCGATATTCAATATAAAGTCGCCGTCGAGCAGGACACCGAACATCCTTACTCCAACGAATATTGGGACACGTACGAAAAAGGGATTTACGTCGACGTCTCCACCGGCGAGCCCCTGTTCGCCAGCGAAGACAAATACGACTCGCAGTGCGGTTGGCCGAGCTTCGTGAAGCCGATTACGCCGGATGTCGTGACGTATCACGAAGATACCGCGTATAACATGGTCCGCACCGAGGTACGCAGCCGCTCAGGCGATATCCACCTTGGCCATGTCTTCGACGACGGCCCGGAAGATCGCGGCGGCAAGCGTTACTGCATCAACAGCGCCTCGATCAAATTCGTGCCGCTGGCGGATATGGATGCGCAAGGGTATGGGTATTTGATCAGCGTGGCGAAGTAAGATTTTCTGACAGACGTTTGCTGCGAAAAAAGGCTTCTTTGAAGCAAGTTTCAGCTTATATAGAAACCAGGATCTCCGTTTGGAGAGCCTGGTTTCTTTTGTGTTCGATTCTTTTTGCATTTTATCTATATATGTTATTATTCTAAAATAAGGAATATTAGGAGGCCGAAAATGAAAACATTTGAGATACTAAGCGAGATTACAATGGAGCTTTGTTACTTCGTACTCACGATGAGAAGAATAGGCCCTTTAGAGATTTCAGAAGATGAAGCAGAACTCTATTTGCAAAAAACGACTTCTCCTGAAGTAGCGGGTTTTATTAAAGACGGGATTAAGGTTCTGAAAAAGTATGGCGGCTTTGAAATGATGAAAATCATGTATGACGTTAGAATGCTTAAATGTCTTCGAAATCCTGATATTGATTTAGAAGAATTGCAAGCGCTCCAATACAGTGTTTATCTTTTTGAATATTGTACAGGTGGAGATTTGGATGAAATGGTACGCTTTTCTCGGCTACTAGTGGAATTTGAGTCTGCGGAAGAAGGCTCCATATTTAATTCCAATGAAGAAGCGCTGATTAAACTGAGAAGAGTACAAGAGTTTCTTAGGAGCAAAGATTATGAGGGCGTTCCTCTCAATCGTGAGGAGTTTGAAACTTATAAAAAAGAAGGCTGGAAGACATCAAGCCACTAAGGCGTGCCTTCCAGCCTCCGATTCGCGATAAACCATACGACCGGATCATGCTTTTTTCTTTTTTACAATCCGCTTCTCCAGCTTTTTAACCAGCTTCTTCGGTGTCTCCGCTCGGACAATCTCACCCTTCACCATCGCAAACGGTTCGGTCCGGCACAATCGGCATTCTTTTAAACAGGAGTCTTTTTTCACTTTCACATCGGCATACTCGCCCTTTAGTGCCTTATAAGCCGACTTCGAGAAACGATCCAAGTTTTTTTCGCAAAATTCGATTTTCATCGCCGTTCCTCCTTCAGATTCCGCAGCACGCTCCGTACTCGAGCAAGCTCGCCCGGAACATAGCGGTCTATATGATCTTGCGTGCTGAATCCAAACTCCTTAAGACGATGGCGAATATTGCCGGGAATATAGTTTTCGTCTGTCGGATGCTGCGCAAGAAGCTGTTCATATACGGGCAGCAGACGCAAATCCGTCACGCCGCCGAGCGATTGAATCGCCGTATGCACGACGTTCGGCGCGGGATCATGCAGCAGCACGCGAATGAACTCGTCCACGTATTCGGCTTTCTGATCCGATTTGCCCGCTTGCCAGATCGCGCTTTTGCGAATCTCCGCGTCTGGATTTCGAAATGCCGGTAAAAACAACGGAAGCGGCTCGATGCCTGCTGCTTCCGCGATATAGCCGAGAAACCGGAATGTCTCTTCATCTGTTTCACGCGGAATCAAAGTTTGGATCTCTTCCGCGAAATTTCGGGCGTTCTTTTTCCGATACCAATGAATCAACTGGGCCGAGGTTCGTCGATCCTCCGCCTGTTCGCTACCCAGTCCTGCAATCAGCATCGGATCGGCAAGATCCGGCGCATGGGCGGCCAGCAGGGTCAACGCCCAATATCGCACGCTATCAGCAGGATCATACAGCAACTTTTCCGCAAGCCGCACTGCCGGTTCTTCGAGACGAGGGAAACGCAGAAGCGCCTTCAACGCTTGCGCGCGGTTCTCGCTGCTGCCTGATGCTTTCGCCTGCTCGACCAACTCTTGTTCGCTTCCTCCGGGCGTCGTGCCGAACCAATGTATCTTGAATCCGGCTATGATCTCGTCCAACCATCGCTCGTACCAATCCAGGAAGTTCTTTTCATGCGTAAAAAAGGGCTTTTGGTATTCCATGTTCATGTACACGACGCGTCCCCGATGCTCGCCGCTGACGATCAGCAGAATCTCGTTATCGCAGCCCATCGTGCCGATCTCGAGCGTACCTTTCAACAGATCGGCGAAAGCCTCGTTATAAGCGTCATCGTCCAGCGATTCGTCCACCGCATACTCTTCCGTATCTTGGGACTGCCAATCCTGGGCAGCCGGACTCATCCGGAAGAGTGAAGCTTGAGTCAAACGCTCCGCATCCGGCTCCATGTTGTCCGTGCCGTAAATGCCGTAATAAGGCCCGGCGCCGCCGTAGGAACCCGGTCCGCCGTTACCGATCCCGGTCAAAAAAGCGGCGAACGCTTCCGGCAGTTGAACGCCCCACTTGGCCTGCAGCGTATTCAATTCCTCAAGCGTCATCGGTTCATTCACCCGGTAACGATGACTGCTAGCACCAAATACCTGCTCCGATTCCGGAGTCTGCGCGGCACGCGTCAGCTTTTGGCGAATTCGTTCGATCTGCCGATCATATAGGCTTAAATTCGGAATTTCTTGCACCGATTCGTTTTTTTGTTCCTTATCCATGCCGTCACTCTCCTTCTTTGCATGAAAACTTTCCGCTGTTTTCCAGGTTTCCATTGAGTTGTGAGCTGTTACCTTTTATAATGAAACGGAAAAAGTTTTAATCGAAATCTAACAGAAAAAGGTGTCTTTCATTAATGAGTATACTAAATGTAGAACGACTGAGCCACGGCTTCGGCGACCGGGCAATTTTTAAAGATGTCTCCTTCCGCCTGCTGAAAGGCGAGCATATCGGCCTGATCGGCGCCAACGGCGAAGGCAAATCCACGTTCATGAATATCGTAACGGGCAAGCTCCAGCCGGACGAAGGCAAAGTCGAATGGTCGAAACGCGTTCGCGTCGGCTACCTCGATCAGCATGCCGTACTGGAAAAAGGCCAAACGATTCGCGACGTGCTCAAAGGGGCTTTCCAATACTTGCTCGATATGGAGCAGGAAATGAACGATATGTACGGACGCATGGGCGACGTGACTCCGGAGGAGCTGGAAGAACTGCTGGAGCAGGTCGGCACGATTCAAGACACGCTGACCGCGCAGGACTTTTACCTGATCGACGCCAAAATCGACGAGACCGCCCGCGGACTCGGCTTGACCGACGTCGGCTTGGACAAAGACGTCAACGACCTTTCCGGCGGACAGCGTACGAAGGTTCTGCTCACCAAGCTGCTGCTCGAGAAGCCGGACATCCTGCTCCTCGACGAGCCTACCAACTATCTGGACGAAGTGCATATCAACTGGCTGACGCGCTATCTGCAAGAGTACGAGAACGCGTTCATCCTGATCTCGCACGATATTCCGTTCCTGAACAGCGTCGTCAACATCATTTACCATATGGAAAATCAAGAGCTGAACCGCTACGTTGGCGACTATGATTATTTCCAAGAAGTCTATGCAATGAAAAAGCAGCAGTTGGAATCGGCTTTCAAGCGCCAGCAGCAGGAGATTTCCCAGTTGAAAGACTTCGTGGCCCGCAACAAAGCCAGCGTAGCGACGCGCAACATGGCGATGTCCCGTCAGAAAAAGCTGGACAAAATGGACGTGATCGAACTGGCTCAGGAACGTCCGAAACCGCAGTTCAACTTCAAAGTGGGCCGTACGGCGGGCAAACTGATCTTCGAAACGAAAAACTTGGTCATCGGCTACAACGAACCGTTGTCCCGCCCGCTTGACCTGAAAATGGAACGCGGTCAAAAAATCGCGCTCGTCGGCGCCAACGGTATCGGTAAAACGACGCTGCTGCGCAGCATTCTCGGCGAGATCCAAGCGATTGACGGCACGGTCGAACGCGGCGAGCATCAGCAAATCGGTTACTTCGAACAAGAAATGAAAGGCGACGGTTCGAACACCTGCATCGAAGAGATCTGGAACGAGTTCCCTTCGCTCAGCCAATTCGAAGTGCGCGCGGCATTGGCCAAATGCGGCCTGACGACGAAACATATCGAGAGCAAGATCACGGTACTGAGCGGCGGCGAAAAGGCTAAGGTTCGTCTGTGCAAACTGATCAACCGCGAAACGAACATTTTGGTACTCGACGAGCCTACGAACCACTTGGACGTCGATGCGAAAGACGAGTTGAAGCGTGCGTTGCAGGCTTACAAAGGCACTATCCTCATGATCTCCCACGAACCTGAGTTTTATAAGGATATCGTGACGGAGACGTGGAACTGTGAGTCTTGGACGACGAAGGTTTTCTAAGAATTGATTCTTGTTGAAGCTGGGGCGGCTGCGGGGGAAATTCGCTCAAGACGCTGTCTCACCCGGAAATTAGATTGAAGTTTTATTGGAATTTTCCGGGTTCAAAGGCGTCAACATGGCGCTGAATGTCACCGCAGGTTTTCTTCGAAATCCTGTATTTCACTGAATTCCTCCCTCCGCCTATCGCTTCGAACTGAATAAAACTTTTAAAATCTTCATCTGTGTATGAGTGTAGATGAAGTGCGGAAAGGCTCCTTTGAAAGGAGCCTTTTTGTGTATGCATAAAGAATGGGAGTTGGCTGTCTATTTTATGCTGATTGATAGACAACAAACTAGGGCGTGTACGCAAACTCCGAAGGAAGAAGATTGACCTGAATTTTTGATCTATGCAAGGAACAATTTCGAAGGCGTGCCGGGGCACGTCAAGAAAGTGCGACGCCGCAGAGGGCGAAAAGGCAGGACAAGATGCACATCGTTGAGTTTGAGTACACGCCCTAGACTATAGAGAGCTAATTTGTAGATCGAGGCGTTGCTTTTATGAGAGGGGGATTGAAGATGGGGAGACGGAAAAGGATGAAGCGGCTCTTGGCTTTAGGCGGGATGGGTTTATTTTTATTGTTGGTCGGGTGTATAGCAGAGAAGGAAGAAGATCTGTCCAAGGTCGCTTCTGTTTCGATGCAAGAAACGGGCGAAGCGCAGGAGGAAGAAATATTGGTAGGCGAAAATATTTCTAAAACAACAGGCTTGGAGACGGTCAATGCCATGGCTACTTTCGTCGGGTATGCCAATGTGGATGAGTTGGATGAAGCATCCGACCTTATTTTGATCGGTACGCCGACTCGGGATTTTATAGAACGCGCCTCCAACAATACCTATTATTCAGACGGACATATTCAAGATATTTCGACCTTGACCGACTTCAAGATTGAGCACGTGATCAAAAATGAAGAAGACGTCGAGTTAGAAGATGTGATTGCAATCATCGAACCCATTTCGATCATTGAACAAAACGGCGTCAAGACCGTACTCACAGTCGAAGATTATGTAGAACTGCAAAAAGGAAAAACGTACATCATTTTTCTGGGCAAAAACACGTACGGTCGGTACAGCGTAATCAATATGAACAACGGTCGCTTTGCTATAGAAGAAGACGGAAATTTGGAGCTTGCTGTCATGGCTGATTCCGTACAAGAGAAACATAGCGAATTCCAAAAAGAGGTGTTGGAAAAATACGGGTTAAATCCTTGAAGACAAGCGTAAAAGAACAGTTCTGTTTAAGAGCCGTTCTTTGCTTTACGCCTTAAGATTGATTGGTTTATTCGCCGATCGTATTGGTCAACTCGCCTAAGCCCTCGATAGAGATCGTCACTTCGTCGCCGGTTTTGAGCCAGACGCGAGCGGTTTCCGGCTGGCCGAACACGACGCCTTCCGGCGTGCCGGTCAGGATTACGTCACCGGGACGCAGCGTGAAATATTTGGAGAGATAAGCGATGATTTCCCGGCAGGAGAAGATCATGTCGGAAGTGTTGGAATCCTGAACGGTTTTGCCGTTGATACTGGCTGAGATGCGCAAAGCGTCAGGGTCGGAGATTTCGTCGGCGGTAGCGATATACGGGCCGATCGGAGCGAATCCGTCGCCTGTTTTGCCGAGGAGCCATTGGCCGGAACGCATCTGTAGGTCGCGTGCGGACAGATCGTTTGCGCAGCAGTAGCCGAAGACGTAATCGAGCGCTTCTTCTTCGCTGACGTTGGATGCGGTACGACCGATCACGATGGCAAGCTCGGCTTCATAGTCAAGCTGTTTCGTTTCGGAAGGGTAAGGAATAATGTCTCCGTGCGCAGCTACCGAGTCAGAGAATTTACTGAACACGACAGGTTGTTTAGGCAGAGGCATATTTGTTTCTTCCGCATGCTTTTTGTAGTTCAACCCGATGCAGATCAGCTTGCCCGGATGCAATACGGCAGGCAGAAAGCGTACTTCGGTTTGCTGCTTCGATTCGAATTTGGAACGATCCGGCCCCAGACGCTCCCACGCATTGCGAATAGACGCGATTCGTTCCGGCGATTTCAGCAGCTCATCCGTGGTCGTCGGCAATGTTGCTCCTTTTTCCAACCATGGAGTGAGCGCGCCGAGCGGCACGATTTTCCCTTCATTGATCAAAACAACCAACGGCCGGCCGCCGCGTTCCACATTAGCAAATTTCATTCCGTTCCCTCCCTTTTCGCCTTATCTCGTGCAGCTTCGATTGGTTCGCGCGAAACTGCACTCTCTTTTGTAGTGTCATTTTTCCTGCAAAACGGTTGAGGCGTAAAATACGTCTCCATGCATATACCGCATTCGCTCCCAAGTTGCCGGATTTGTCGTATCGGGTGTTTTCCCTGCCAGTATCTCTTCATACAACAACATTTTCTCTTCCAAATGAGCCACATGACGTTTCGCTTCTTCCAGCTGCAGACGCGCTTCTTCCCCGTGCTTTTTCATCATGGCGCTTCGCTCGGGAACGGTCGAATCGCCTTGAAGGCAAAGGTCGACATACGTCTTAATCGCTTCGATCGGCATTCCGGACTGCTTCAAACACCGAACGCCGAACAGCCAATTGATGGATTGTTCATCGAACAGCCTCACATTATGCTCGCTGCGCTGTACAGTCGGCACCAGCCCTTTATCGGTATAAAAACGGATTGCGTGTTCCGTCAGCCCTGTAATCTGCGCAGCTTCTTTGACAGTATGCATACTCGGTTCTTCCTCCTTAAAAAACTTCGAAATATTGCTTGCCTTCGTGTAACACGAAGGATTTAAGCTCATTGTAAAGCAAATCGACCTAAAGCGAAAATCTTCGCCGTCAGGTACGCCGCCTCAAAATCAGCCATCAAGTCTGCGTACCCAGATCGTATTTTCCTTTTCAAAACCGATTGCTTTCCCACATTTACCCAACAGGAGGAATTCCCATGCAAAGCGTAACATTAAACAACGGCGTCAAAATGCCCCTTCTCGGCTTCGGCGTTTATCAAATCCCGGATGCGGAACAGTGCGAGAATGCCGTATACGAAGCTCTGAAAACCGGATATCGCTTGATTGACACCGCTGCGGGCTACATGAACGAAGAAGCGGTAGGACGGGCAATCAAGCGCAGCGGCATACCGCGTGAAAATCTGTTCATCACGACCAAACTTTGGATTCAGGACGCAGGCTACGAGAGCGCTAAATCCGCCTTCGCGAAGTCTTTGGAAAAACTCCAGTTGAACTATTTGGACCTGTACCTGATTCACCAACCTTTCGGCGATTATTACGGGGCTTGGCGCGCAATGGAAGAACTTTATTACGAAGGAAAGATCAAAGCGATTGGCGTCAGCAACTTCCTTCCCGACCGCCTGATGGATCTGATCGTGCATAATGAAGTCGTTCCGGCCATTAATCAGGTTGAAACCCACCCGTTCTACCAGCAAGCCGAAAGCTCCGCATTCATGGCCGAACAAGGCGTGCAGCATCAATCATGGGCGCCCTTCGCGGAAGGTCTGGGTAACATGTTCGGCAATGAAACGTTAACCGCTATCTCAAATCGGCACGGCAAATCCGTCGCTCAAGTGATTTTGCGCTGGCTGACTCAACGAAACATAGTCGCCGTTCCCAAATCCGTGAACAAAGAGCGTATCATCGAAAATTTCGACATTTTCGATTTCGAATTGAGCACGGACGAACTTACGCAAATCGCCGCTCTCGATACCGATCAAACGCTGTTCATGTCTTATCACGATCCCAAATTTGCCAAAATGCTGGGTACATTAAAAGTTGAGTTATAAGCAAAAAATAAGCATCCACTGCCGCCTCACCTGAGGCAGTCGCGGATGCTTTCCGTATTTATGCACGATTCGCGCTTATTCGGTTCTTGTCTCGTAAGAGTTTTCCCTGTATTTGTCCCGGGTCGGCTCTTGTCGATCGACGTTCGGTTTGGGTTCGGTTGGCTGCGGCTCCGAATGCCAGGCTTCAACCTTCTTTTTCCGCTTGCGCTGGAACCAACGCTCCAAACGGTTCGCGGACTGGCGTTCGGCAAGCGTCTTCTTGATTCCTTTCATCAGCAGCTTGGAGCGATCCTCGTCGTTACGTTCCAACTCGTGGAGGTCCTTCAGAAATTCATCCTTCATATTATGCATCTCCATGTATAAGGTCTCCTCTCAGTATATCGAACATATGTTCTTTTGTCGAGTTTGGGCACTTTTCGTATCCGGAGAAAAAGAGGCATCGATGCACCGATACTGCGTGCTCATTCTATCTTTCGCCAGCTTGCTCCGTTTTGCGAGGATTTTCTTACTCTTTATTTACCCGCTTTTCTCCCATAGCAAAAAAGCTTTTCTCTGTACGAGAAAAACTTTTTAGGCACGCCTTAAAAATTCAGTATTGAACTCCAAAATTCAAAGCTCTGCGTTCACACCGCCAGCAGTCCTCGCCGCTCCGCTACCGTAATCGAAGCCACGACTCCCGAGCCGAACTCCAGATAATCGTCTTCGACGCCGTCGCTGAAAATCACGCCGCTTTCCGGCATTTGCGACATGATCCGAAGCGGGCTTCGTTCGTCGATTTTGCCGAATACCAGGTTGGCGGAGGTCGCTCGGCTCGGATACGGTTCGCGTACGCTAAAGTACAGGTACGGCGAATCCCAACCGAACGAAGCATCCGGGGCCAGAGTCTGCGCAGGCTGCCCGGCGACTCCCGAAGCGATCCCCGCGGCTCCCGCCAGCACGCTGCGCAGCCAACCGGTCGAGCCCATTCCGGTCGAGACGATGATTCCGCTCGACGACTGCTGCTCGGCGGCCTCGTTCATCCGCAACTCGTAACGGGCCGATACATGCGTCCGCCGCCCGATAAATAGATCGTTGACCGCATACAGCACCTGTCCGTCGTTCAACTCTGCCTGCGCAAGCCGGACTTCTTTGACCGGGCGTTTGTCGCGCAGGATATCGCGCGCCACCGACTGCAATTCCCCGACCGTGAACGGCAGCAGAGCCCCTTCCCACCGCTGCGGGTCCGGATTGACGCCGATCAACGGCCGATACGCCGCATACTTGAGCGTATTGGCGACCAGACCGTCCTGACCCAGCACGACCACCACGTCTTTTTCGCCAAAAATAAAATTCGGTACATGCTCGCGGTCTACCTGCTGCACGCGTCCGACCACGCTCAGCGATTCCGTCGCCTGATGCAGCGCCGCGCGGTAGACCTGATCTTCGCGAATGTAGTCGCCGAAATCCGCCCCAAGCCGTTCGACATAGAACTGCGCCTGCTGAATCGTGTTGTACCGGATGACCAGCTCCTCCAGCCGGGTCCGGCGCTTCACCAGCACGATCTTCGCTTCCGTCTCCGGAGCGCCCGCCGCCGTGCTGCCGGACGGTTGACGGACACGGGTATGTCCGCTTCTGTCGCCGGGCGCTTCGAACGTTGAACGTCGCGCTCCCGCTTCCCGATCTCTTTTTACGAAAAAACTCATCGCTGCGCAGCTCCTTTCGCCGCCTGTCCGCCCATCAGTCCTTGCAGCAGATCCGGCGTAATATTCAACTGGCCGATCTTCTCGGCATTGCCCGCCATTTCCTGGAACGCGATCGCGATCAGTTTGTCCGGCTTCATATCCATATTCGCCATTGCTTGCAGCACGTTCGGATTGACGTTCTCCAACGACTTCATGACGGCGGTCAGCTCGTACGCTTTGGCGTCGGCGGCCGTTTTTTGGTTCGACGTCTCCAGGCCGATCAGTTCTTGTCTCCGCTCTTCCATGCCGATGTCGAAGCTAAGCTGCTCTTTTTCCATCTCGTGACGCTTCTGTTTGACTGCTTGTTCCGCATTGAGCTGCGTTTCCCGAATCTGACGTTTTTTCGTCTCGACCGCAATTTCGGTGTTCAGCTCGTTTTCTTTGACTTGGCGTTCCTGCTGAATCGAAGCGTTGCGACGGCGGTACAGGGCTTCGTCGGCATCCTGCAAAATTTCTTCGCGCGCTTTGGCTTCCAATGCGCGCATCGTGTCTTTATTCGGCAAAATGGCGAGAATCGACAGTCCCATCAGCTCCACGCCGAGCGCGGCCATTTCTTCGTCGTTCGCCAGCTCCCGCCGCATGCTTTGCGCCAGCGTCTCGCTCGCTTGAATCGCTTCTCGGAGCGGCATGCGAGCCAGACCGCGCTTGATGCGCACCTTGACGATGTTGACCACACGCTGACTGAGCAGAGCCGGATCGTCCGACAGGTAGCGGTTCTTTTTCAAATCGTACGTATAGTTCAGCACTTCCGTCATCCGCTTATATTCGGCGATCCGGTAGATAAGCTGACCCTGCACGGTGATCTTCTGATAATCGCTCGTCATCTCGTCGAACATGAACGGAACGTCGATCGACGAGACCGGCACGACCACGACCGACGTCGTCGGCGCATAATAATGGAAAGCAAGCCCGACGCCTTCCTTGACGACTCTGCCGTTCTTAATCTTCATCACGTACTCGCTAGGCTGGAATTTGGCAAAACGGAATCCGAACATGATAGTTCCCCGCTTTCTTTTTCGTTATTGTCATTTCGACTTTAACAAAAATATAGCACAGTTTTTTGATATTATCAATATGATATTAACAAAAAGTTACGAAGAATAGAAATAAAAAAACCTTCTCCCGGAAAAGGACAAGGTTTTGTCAGAACATGATAGGCGCTATCGAGTTAAACATGTTCCAATTGCGACTTTAATATTCTCGTAACGAGTTGCGAAGATTCTGAGACCCGTTCCGAAGCTGATTTCGAAGTTTGTTCGTTCGCCGGATGATCCCGCACATGCTCCAATACCGCATCGAATAATTCAAGCTGATTCGGCGAATGGCAGACCAGATGACCGCTTTGCGGCAGCAGCAGTACCTTTTTATCCGCCGATCCCAGATGTTCGTTCAGATATGCGGAACTACGAGGCTTTACCAGATGATCTTTGGCCCCCTGCACGATCAATGCCGGAGACTTCGCTTCTTCGTACCACTCCAGCGATTCGTCCACGATCCGATAAAACTCGCGCGTGGCGCGGGCCGGAACGGCAAAAAAGTTACGAATATAACGTCCTACCATACGCGGTTGCATCAAAGTTCGGGCAATAGCCGGCGGATGAAGCGGGAATACCGGCGCGGACAATAACGTAATCGACGCGATGCGCTCCTTGTAAAAGGCCGCAAGGCGCGTCGCAATCAGCGCTCCCGTAGAAAATCCGATCAGATGCACGCGGTCGTATTTGGACAGCAGCAGCTTCAGTTGCTCTTCGGCGCTGGCGATCCATTCCCGATTGCCCGCGTCCTGCATTTCTTTGCGACTGCCTCCGTGACCGCTGAGCGTAAACGTACTGACGTCAAATCCTTTTTTCTTCAAAAAATCGGCAAGCGGCTCCATCTCATGCACGCCTCCCGTAAAACCGTGAATCAGCAGGCAGGCCTCCATCTTTACCCTCTCCCGTCCTTTTCGATTCGGTGCTTTCTATGATTATAGCGCTTATCGAATAGATGGAGCAAAGCAGGCAACCTTCTGAACGCGATCAATCACAGCTCACTCACATTTTTGTTGCAAATCCGTCACGTCTTGTTGACTTTGACCCGATACTGCTGCAATAAACGCTCGGCTTCTTCGCGTATTTCAAGATCGGAATCATAGGCGGCACGTTCAAAAAAGAGATGCGCCTGCTCTCCATACTCACTTAGGCGCCGGAGTGCCGCTTTACGAAGCTTGACTCCACAAGAAGCCTCCGTAATCAATCGACCGTATCGAGGCATCAAGCCAGGTAGCGGCAAGCCCTCAAGCGCGCCTACTGCGGTCTCGCGTACCACTTCATCTGCATCATCCAACGCTCGTCCGAATTGCATCGCGTACGCTTCCCGTCCCGGCAAGCGCCCCGCATGGAAGACCGCTTCGCGGCGCATATCCGGATTGGGATGGGTGAAGAACAGAATCAGCGTCGCCAACGGATTCACCGGTCCTTGTTCCAGAATGCGCACAGACTGACACAATACCCGGTGGTCCTCTTCGTCAGTCAGCAATCGTTCGAGCAACAAGGTCAGCTGACCGCCACCAGGCTCACCGTATGCGTCAATCTGTCTGGCTGCATTTAATCGCTCTTCCGCAAGCGGACTTATCAGTGCCTTTTCCAGAAAAGGAAGGGCTTGAACATATTCTTTTTGCGCCAAAATCTCCAGAGCAGCCATTCGCACGGCCGGAGACGCGTCTACGCATTGTTCGAATAGAAAGGACAACGTCTCTTCTTTCAATTTGGGGAGTTTATGCATGCCTTGGATCGCGCTGACCTTGACCTTCTCTTCGAGGCTCGTCAAATATAGATCGATCAGCACGACGTCGTCTCCGGCCCGCTCCATCGCAAACCAGCCCGTATCGTAACCGCCGATGATCTCGTCCAGCCAACGCTCATACCATTCCAGAAAATTTGCTTCATATGTAAAAAAGGGAATTTGATAGCTGCGATCCACGTAGACGACCCGACCCCGGCAAGGACCGTTCAGCACCAGCATCATTTCAAAAGTCCAGCCCATCGATCCGATACCAAGCATACCGCCATACAACTCTTCTTGCAGTCGCCTCCGCTCTTCCGGCTTGATCGAGGGATCATCCAGGAAAGCGATCATCGTTCCCCATTCTTCTGGAGTCATATCCGGAGACAATAGGCATTCTTGCTTCAATGCTCCCGCGATCCTGTCCGAATCAAGCGGCGCTATGCCGTAATACGGACCTGCTCCCCCATTCCCCACAACTTGCAAAAACTCGGAAAACTCATTCGGTAGCGCAATGCCTGTCTTGGCTTCGAACCGGACAATCGCCTCAAGTTCAAGCGGTTCGTTCATTTGATAACCGTGCCGATTCGCTCCGAATTCTTTGAGAGCATCGTCGCGCCGCGTTGCCATCTTCAGCTTCCAGACGATACGCTCCAACTGCGCTTGCTTCTTCACTTCGTGTCCCTCCCCAAGTGTAGACGACCGTGATCGCACTCCCGACGCGCGGTCGCCTTCCGTTCGCTTCTTCGGCCGCGATGAAGCGATAATCCCGTCTCCCTGACGATTCTCGTTCTCTATGTCTGTTGGTTGTATGCTATAATCTCAATTTGTAATGGCTGGAACCGTTGCACGTCTTTGCCACTGTGCTTGATTGTAACTCGTTGGAGGCTTTTGTGCAAAATTCCAAATGACCTATTTTCCTTTCTTTGTAAAGGATTTAAGAAAATGCGCAAGGAGGAAAATGTCGATGTCGAATCTTTCCGATCAACTGCTAGAAGACATCTGGGAACAACTCCGCCCTATTTACGCACGCGAACGGCAGCGTCTGGATGAAGTAAACGAATGGAGCCCTCTTCAGGCCGGCGTATTTAATTATTTGAAAATAAGCCGTCTGACGCCGAAATGGGGCAAAACGCCGTACCGCTTATCGATTGATGTGTATGAACCTTTTTCATGGAGCGATAATTCTTACAAGTTTGAGCTTGACCCCTACATCGAAGACATCACCGAAGACATGCTGCATGATGAATTTTGGCCCGCCTTGTTGAAAAAAGTAAACGAGCTGCGTCTGTCGGATGAGATGGGCTCGCACTTTTTCGACTATCGGTTTGAGCTTGTTGTGGATTTTCAAAGGGAGTCCTCTGTTTCATCGTCCAAGCTGACCGCTACTTTAATGGATGAGGCGAAGCTTGCCAAGTTGCAAGAAACGTTGGCGCATTTTATTGAAACAAAAGTGTTATCCGAGCTTCCTGCGCGTCCGAAGGCCAAAGATTACTTCTTTTTCTCCCGACTGCTCGTGAATCCCGATCTGCTGCCGGAAGGAAGGCTTGCTCCCGATCCGCAACAGCTCGAAGCGCTGTCGCTCAGCCTGAGCCGCAAGCTCAAAGAAACCCCCGAGCGTCTGGCCGAATGGAAGCGCGAGTATGCCCACGCGCTGAAAGGATGGGCCGAAGAGCAATTTTTGCCGCTTTATTTCGACGAGACGGACGAATATCCGCTGCGCTTCCGCGTCAAACCAAGCATCGAACAGCCGACACTCCATTCGGATGTCTTGAACTTTTTCCTCTATACGGCGCTTCAGGTCGGTCACGACGATCCGCAGCTTCGACTGTCCTATCTTCGTTACGCGTCCGATCTGGGTTCAGATACGGCAGCGCGTTATTTGAAGACCGGAAGCGGCAATATGGAAAGTTTGCGCAAAGGAAGTTATTTTCAAGGAAAAGCGAATGACGTACTTCAGACCATCGAATTGAATCTGAGTGTCGAGGAAGAACAAGCGTATTCGGAAGCTCTGACTTATCTATGCGATCTGATGCGCCAGGGATTCCCTAAAGCCTACGCCTTGAAACTGAAAAGCACCGAAAAGCAGTGGCTGCCGCTTAAAAAGCTCGCCAAGTCGCCCCTGCATCGATTCTTCGCCAATGCTCTGCAATACCCGTCACTGTTCCCGGTCATCGCCGAATACGCGGCTTTGGTCATGGAAGAGTTCGCCTGGTACGGAGATGTCGAAGCAGGCGAAAAGTCGGTGATGCCAGGAACCTACGCGGTGCTTGGGCTCGGTCTGCATAGTGAGGATTACGATTCGCTGCTCGTTCGGTACATGCAGCTTGTCGATACCGAGCACCAATCGGCGCATGACGATTATGCGGGCTCATTCGCTTCCGTAAGAGGGGTGAATGAACGTACGTTACCGATCTTGATTTCGATTGTGCTTGGCGGCGGTCAGAGTGCGCGTCCGATTAAGGACTCGCTGATCGATACACCCGAGCTGGCTCGTCAGTTGTCCGCGCAGCTTCTTCCGCTAGAAGATCATGAACGGGAGCTTGTGATCTATCGATTGTTCGGAGGTCACGACAAGCTGGCGCGCAGCATTAAGAAAGCCGAACCGGATATGGCGGCGGCGCTTGAGTCGGTCACGCTCGGTAAAGGAAGGTCATAGAATGAAAAAAAGAATATTAACCCTTGCCGCCTGCATGCTGCTTTTTACCCTGCTGGTCTCTGTGTCAGCCCCTTCGCAAAGCTTCGCTTTCGAAGTCGATGCCGCAACCAAACAAAGGCTTGCCGAACAATACGGCCTGGATGAACCGTCAGAAGCCGAACTTCCTTTTTATGCTAATTTCGGCAGCACGCTGCCTTACGTATCCGGGCATATCGACGACTCGGGTATTTATTTTGACGATTTGCGCGGGGTTGCGCATATGCTCGGCGTTTTCTCCATAATCGAGTATGCGCCTCTGCCGATCTGTACTCGGAATTTCATTGGGTTTCTCGCAAACTTCTCGGAAAGCTAACCCTGTAGAGCAAAGAAAGGCTGTCCCCGTCGCCGAACGCAGCGGGAACAGCCTTTTTCAGCTTTAGCTTATGAACGAGAAGCGTCTGGCTGCTGCGCTCCGTTCGATTCTTCCGCGCCCGCCTTCGCATTGCCCATAAAAGCAATCGCGACGGCCGCCAAAGCAATCGGGATCAGCGCGAACAGGAACATCGAAGTAATCGAATCGGACATGGCGTTCACGATCTTATCCAGAATGTCCGGCGGGATCTGCGAGCGCACGTCGGACTGGAAGACGCTGCGAAGGTCTCCGCCCGCGAAGCCTCCCGCTTCCTGCCCGGCAAAAGCATCCTTCAAACGGCTTGCCAATACGCTGCTTTGGATCGCGCCGAAAATCGTAATCCCAAGCGTCATGCCGAACGAACGCAGGAACGAGTTGGTGGAGTTCGCCGTTCCCCGGTACTGAGGCTCCAGATTGTGCATCGAAGCCGTCGGCAGCATGGAAAAAGAGAATCCGACGCCGAAACCGGCCAGAACCATATAGATCGTAAGCAGGACGCGCGATGTGTCTGGCGACATGAACGCGAGCAATGCCATCCCCGCGAAGAACGAAATCACGGATACGGTCATCAGGCGGCGGAACGGGATTTTAGTCTGGAAAATACCGCCGAGCGCGCTGCCCGCTACCGAGCCCAGCATCATCGGAGTCAGGATCAATCCCGCATTGGTCGCCGAACCGCCGTAAACGGCTTGCACGAACAGCGGAATATAAACCGTGAGAATGATGAACGTCGCGCCGTACAGGAAAGCCAATACCTGCGACGACGCAAATAACCGGCGCTTGAACAACCAGAACGGCAGAATCGGATCAGCCGCTTTGCGCTCGACGAGCACGAAGGCGATAAAGAACACGGCAAAGGCTGCAAACAACCCAAGAATCGCAATCGAATTCCACGCGTAACCGTCCGAGCCGCCCAGCTCCAGCGCGAACATCAGCGCCACGATGGACACGACAAGCGTAACCGCGCCCGCCCAGTCGATCTGCTGCTTGCGATGCACAGCCGATTCTTTGTAGAAGCCGATGATGAAGAACAGAGCCAGCACGCCCAGCGGCACATTCACGTAGAAGACCCAGTGCCAGCTGATCGCTTCCGTGATATAAGCGCCGAGCAGCGGTCCCAGTACGCTGGACAGACCGAATACCGCGCCGAGCATCCCGGTCATTTTGCCGCGTTTTTCAGGCGGGAACATGTCGAAGATGATCGTGAAGGCGATCGGCATCAGCGCTCCGCCGCCTATACCTTGAATCGCGCGGAACAAGCTAAGCTGCGTCATTGTCTGGGCAAGCCCGCAAAGTGCGGAACCCAGTAAAAATACAATCAACCCGAACACGAAAAATCGCTTGCGCCCGTACATATCCGACAATTTGCCGAAGATCGGCATCCCTGCCATCGTAGCGACCATATACGCGGACGTGACCCAAACGAATTGGTCCAATCCTCCAAGATCCGCAACAATGGTTCCCATCGCCGTCGCGACGATCGTATTGTCCATCGCCGCCATCAAGATGCTGAGCAGCAGTCCCGCGACCACCCATTTCGTATTTGCTTGATTACTCATTGCGCGCACCAACCTTTTTTTCTTGTCATGATCTTATTCGTCAATAAAGCATCTGTTGAAGCTTGAACCAAACCTACTAAATCCTAAATGACCGGCGAGTCATTGTCAAGAATTTTTTATGTAAAATTAGGCATACTTATGATAGAAGTATCCTCGCGCTTACTGATTTGCTTCTGCAAAAATGTTCCTTCTCCTGTATAATAAGCCTCAAAGCGATTTGGCTACCCTACTTGAAGGAGGTTTATCATGAGCCGTATTGATTTGGAAAAAGAAGACCGATTCAATGAAAAATTCGACGAGCGGCGAAATTCCGATCCTTATGCTCCTCGCGATCCGTATCATTCCGACGTTCGTTACGATTCGAGACCCGGACCCTATGATGCTTATCCGCCGCCCTACCCGCACGGAAGTCCCGAACCGCGTCCTTACCGTTACCGAATGGCTCTGTCCGGATTTATTCTCGGCTTATTCGGCGCGCTGGTTCCGGCTTCGATCTGGCTGCAGTTCGGGATCGATAGCCGAAACGAGACGCTTGGCGCAATGTCTCTGCTCCTGCTTCCTCTAGCGGGTCTCTGCGCGGTTATCGGACTGATTCTGTCGATTATCTCGGTACGCAGTTCACGCGGTGCAAAATACGCGATTGCGGGCATCTGCCTCAGCATTTTGTCTTTTCTGATCTTCGGCACTTTCTTTATGGTGATCCTTTTCTTCTCGGTGTCGATATTAAGGAGCATCTCATGAATTCGTTTTACCCGGAAATTTTGATTCGAGGATCATAAGGCTTTCACAGAGCCGCCGTCCACTAGGAGGGCCTGGCCGGTGGAGTAGGTGTTGGCGAAGGAGCCGTAGAACGCTACGACGCGGCCGAATTCGTCCGGTTGTCCCAAGCGGCCTAGCGGGATCGAACGTTCGCTAGCTTGACGGACTTCGTCCAAGGATCGGCCTGTTTTTTTCGCGTCGGCTTCGTCCAGTTCCTGAATACGATCCGTGGCGATTCGGCCGGGAGCTACGGTGTTGATTAAAATGCCGTCAGGCGCGAGTTCGGTGGCCAGAGTCTTCGTAAGCGCATGAACGCCCGCACGGAAGACGTTCGACAAGATGAGGCCGTCTATAGGCTGTTTGATCGAGGTTGACGTCAGATTGACGATTCGACCGCCGCCTGCTTTTCGCATATGCGGCAAAGCTTCGCGGATCATGCGGATCGTACCGAGCAGGTTCAATTCGTAAGCGGCTTGCCAGTCGTTGTCCGACATGTCGTCGAAACGCCCTCCTTTGGGGCCTCCGGCATTGCAGACCAATACATCCAGACCGCCAAAACGCTCCGCGGCTTCGCGAATGGCGCGCTGCACGTCGTCCGCTTTTCCCGCGTCCATCACCACGGTCGCAACTTCGACGCCCGTTGCTTCTCCGATCGCGCGCTTCGCCTCCGACAATCGTTCCTCGCTTCGACTGGCAATCGTGACGTTAGCGCCTTCTCGCGCAAATTCCAGCGCCGAGGCGCGCCCGAGACCTTTGCTTGCCGCAGCCACGAACACCGATTTTCCTTTGAGTCCCAAATCCATTTTCCAACCTCCTTATTTTCTCTTCGTCCTTCTTCTATTATACCCAACTACCGAACGCGGTCAGCGCGCTTGCCTTTGCTTCTTGGCTGGCGAACGAGCGAAAATCTTGGTAGGATAATGACACGAAAGGAGCGATGAAGATGGATCTGGGTTCCAATATCCGTACCATACGCAAACGCAAAGGCATCACCATCGCTTCGATTTGCGCCGCTACCGGCCTGTCGCAAGGGTTCATGAGCCAGGTGGAAAACGACAAAACGTCGCCGTCCATCGCCACGCTCGAACAGATTGCCCAAGCTTTGGACGTGCCTTTGGCTTATTTGTTATTGAAAAAAGAAGAACGGATGCAGGTCGTCCGCAAAGAAGAACGACGCCGGACATCCGGGGGGACGGAGCAGGTTGATATCTCGCATATCGGGCGTACGCCGCATCTGCGTATGACATTGATCGACCTGGCTCCAGGCGCCTCGTCAGGCGATACTCCCCATGCCCACGAAGGCGAAGAAATTCATATGATCGTCAGCGGATCGGTCACGGCGCAGCAAGGCGAAGACGTCTATGATTTGCACGAGGGCGATACGTTCAGTTGGAATGCCTGCGTTCCGCACCGGGTCTGGAACGATAGCGACAAGCCTGCCGTTGTGTTGATCGCAGTGTATACGGATTCCAAGCGGGACGCTGAACCGATCTGACCCTTCCCCTCTGGCAGCATAGGCCAAAAAAGCGCATCGCAGGAATGATCCTGCTCGATGCGCTTTTTGTTTTAGGGCGTGTACGCAAACTCCGCCAGGAGCAGATTGAGCTGAATTTTCGTTCTCGGCAAGGAATTTTTCCGAAGGCGTGCCGGGGCACGTCAAGGGAAAATGACGCGGCTGAGGACGAAAAGGCAGGTCAAGATGCATGGCGTTGAGTTTGCGTACACGCCCTAACCTGACCTGTTTCTCAACGCCGTCCGACCAACATCTTTCCTTTTTGAAAAACGACAGAATAACCCAGCTTGTACAGCTCCGCGTAGGGACGCAACGGGTCGCTCGTCGACTCCAATCCTCGGTACCTTGGCCATTGCAGATAATAAGACAGCCAATAATCGCAGCCGATCGAGTAATACGCTTCGTTTAATATTTCGATCGGTTCCGTAAAATCCGTATGTGCGGAAATGACATCGGTCAGCGTTTCGTAAACGATGCTCCCCAGATTATCTTCGGCAACAAAATTAGCAAAGATCGGAGCGATGTCTCCCGGTGCAAGAACGTCGATCGCGGAAATACTCGCAAGCGTCCGTGACGCCTTCCGCGATTGCTCCGGTCCAACGGCGAATAGGCGAAGCAAACCCTCGATCAGTTCGCCGCCGAGCGCTCGAATATGCGCCTCGGTCGCCTCGCCTCGCCCTCCGTTAAAATACCCCGGCACCGCTTCTCCTTCGAAATCCGAAGCATCCAGCATCTCGTAAATCGGACGGATACGAGCCAACAACGCTTCTCCATGCTCAAGAGGTTCAAACACCTTCTCCACGCCTTGTCCCCCCGGCATAAACGACTGGAAGTAACCATACAGTTCTTCTTCCGTCACGCCGTCTTCGCCGTAAGGCTCTTCTCCGATTAGGCCCAGTACATACAAGCCGTATTCCTGCTGATTCATGAAGTCCCGTCACTCTCCTTCTGACTTTTCTTAAACGGCGTAAGTTCCAGATTCGTCCCGGCTCTCCACAACCATTCGAACGGCCCGTAGAGGAAACGGCGAAGCCAATAATGACTGGCGATCATCTGCAAAGCGAAAAAGGCGATTCCGATCGGGACCACGGCCGCCATAGGCAGGCTTCCGATCACGCCGAGCGAAGCAAAGATCCCTTCGCCCGGTGCCTTGAACAAGCTAACAAATACAAGAGATTGCATCAAATAGTTTGTAAACGCCATGCGCCCTACAGCCCGGAACGGTTCCAGCAATCGCGCAGTGCGCGAGCCTTCGCGTCCGGCCAATCCGATAATCAGCAGCACGGCACCGATCGTCACGGCAAAGCAAGCTACCGGATGCAACGTCGTGATCCAGTTATTGTTCCACTCGCTGCTATACAGATACTTGCCGGTCCAGCCAAGCAACAGAAGTCCCGCGCCCAGCGCAGACGCCAAGATCGGATGCTTCGGCAGGCGAGTGAACAGCCCGCTGCGGTAAGCATACATACCGAACAAGAAGAAGGTCAAATGCTCGACCGCCAATACCAACTCGCCGAATCCGGTAGACAAATACGGGCTGGAAAAAAAGGCTTCTTGATTCGGAATCAGCGCTACGCCGTTATAGAGCCAGGAAGCCGGCGATACTGTCTGAAGCGCGGAAGATAGCCCCTCTCCCATCACCGTTTGAATTTCATACGCCGTAACCAGGAACAACACAATCCCCGACAGCAGCAAGACAGGCTTCGGCATCCATAGGAACAGCATGAGCATAAAGCCGTCCAGCGCGTACATAAACAGAATGTCGCCGTTCCAGACCGCAAATACATGCAGTGATCCGAATAAGAGCAGCATCAGCATTCGGCGCAGCAGCATCGGATACGGCCTGCGGCCTTTGCGGACAGCCGCGTCGAAGATCAGCATCATGCTGATTCCGAACATGAACGAGAACAGCGGTCTGGCACTGTTGCCGAATAATACGTCAATCGCTTTCCACAGAAAATTGCCGATGACATCGCCCTCATCAAGCGAAGCACCGGTCAAATGAGAAAGATTGCACATAAATATAGCGAACAAAGCGATACCGCGAAGCTGGTCTAGCACGTTAATGCGTCCGTTCGGCGTACCGGCTGCCGCTTTCAAATGGAGATCGGATGCTGCCTCAGGCGTCGTCATGGGAAGATCAAACCTTTCTCTGTCAAAGACCGCCGAGCGGCCGATGGGTGATGTAGAATTACCTTTTCCCATTGTAGAGGCGGCAAGCCGGCGACTCCTCCTTCGAAAAATACAATTGAATGACAAGTTTGTTACGCCTAGAGGAATATATTCCCATTTATTGATAGTTATTTATCAATCAACGCCGACAGTTCTCCGCTGAAGACCTTTTCGTTTTTGCCGTTATACGTAGATAAAAGAACTGTAACGATTCCGCTGCGGCGCTTCTCTTCAAGACCAATGACTTCCGCTTCTACGCGAAGCTCGTCATCCGGGTAAACGGGCTTAATAAAACGAATATCATTCATGGCCGTGCCCGCTACGACCTCTTCCCCGTACGCTCCCGTCTCGACCCACAACTTGAACGATACCGCCATCGTCTGGATTCCTGAAGCAATGATTCCCCGAAATCTCCCCGCATTGGCTTTCTCTTCATCCAAATGCATGTATTGCGGATCGTATACGGAAGCAAATTCCATAATACTTTCTTTGCTTAACGTGATTGAAGCCGTTTTAAAAACATGTCCAAGCGTAAATTCTTCAAATTTCATAACAAGTTACCTCCGAGTCGATAGATTTCGTTAAAGATACAAAGTGAAGCAACAGCAAAAAAGCCGTTCCGCAGGGAAACGGCTTTAACTTGATCCTTGCGTCTGTCGATGTCGCCGTATATTCATTATCATACGCGCGAAAACGCCAAGCAAACAAGCCTAACGTTCATTGTCCTTTTATAAACCCAACGAAATATACTTCACTTCCAAATACTCCTCAATCCCGTAACGCCCGCCTTCGCGTCCTACGCCGCTTTCCTTGAAGCCTCCGAACGGAGCTTGAGCAGTCGACGGCAGAGGATCGTTCAGGCCGATGATTCCGAATTCAAGCCGCTCGGCAATCTGTACGGCTTCGTTGATCTGTTCGGTAAATACATAAGCGGCCAGACCGTAGGGACTGCCGTTCGCCCGTTCAATAGCTTCGTCGATCGTACGGAACGTCGTTACCGGAGCGAGCGGACCGAAAGTCTCTTCGTTCATGCAGACCATATCGTCTGTTACGTCGGCAATCAGCGTCGGCTGCACGAAATGTCCATTGCCCAAACCAGTGACGCGTTCGCCTCCGACAAGCACGCGAGCTCCTTTGGAACGGGCGTCTTCGATCTGCGCCAGCACTTTGTCCACGGCCGCGGCATTGATTAATGGGCCGATATCCGTTTCTTCATTTAATCCGTTGCCGACTTTAAGCTCCGCTACTTTGTCCGCGGCAAGCTGAACGAATCGATCCGCTACCTTCTCGTGCACGTAGATCCGATTCGTACAGACGCAGGTCTGCCCGCCGTTGCGGAATTTGGAATCGATCATGCCGTCTACGGCTTTGCGCAGGTCGGCATGTTCGGTCACGATAAACGGCGCATGTCCGCCAAGTTCGAGCGATAGCTTTTTCATGGTGTCGGCGGCGCCTTTCATCAGTTCTTTGCCGATCCGGGTCGACCCGGTAAACGACAATTTGCGCACGCGCGGGTCCCGCTGCCAAACGCCTCCGATTTCGCCGGGATCGCCCGTGACGATATTTACGACTCCGGCCGGAATGCCTGCTTCTTCCGCCAGTTCCGCCAGACGCAAAGCCGTAAAAGGCGTTTCCTCCGACGGTTTGATCACGACCGTACAGCCTGCCGCCAAAGCGGGGGCCGCTTTGCGCGTGATCATCGAAGCCGGGAAATTCCACGGCGTGATAAGGGCGGCTACGCCGACGGGCTGCTTGGTTACCCAGATGCGTTTATCGGTCGCGGAAGCAGGAATGGTCTCCCCGTACACCCGCTTGCCTTCTTCGGCATACCATTGAATAAAGCTGTTGGCATAATCGATCTCGCCTGCGGCTTCTTTCAGCGGCTTCCCTTGCTCAAGCGTCATGATCTCGGCAAGTTCTTCCCGATGTTCCGCGATCAACGCATGCCACTTGAGCAGCAGCGCGCTGCGTTCGTTTGCAGGTAGAGCCGACCATTTCGAAAAAGCTTGATGCGCCGCATCGACCGCTGCTTGCGCATCCGCTTCCGTGGCTCGGGCGATATCGCCGATCCGCTCTCCGTTCGCGGGATTGCGGACTTCCATATGTTCGTTCGCGTCTTTCCACGAGCTTCCGATCCGTAACTTTCCTTGCTTATTCACTGGGCATCCGTCCCTTCGTTCTTCCTAAAAAGGCTTGCTGACAAAAGCGGGGTTCAGCAGGTTTCTGCCGAACCCCTTCTCTATTCATATACCCAACGAAGTCATCGACCCACCGACAAACACGGGGCTATCGACTTTCTGCAGAATTGTGCACCTGCTTCGCAGCCGAAACCTCCGGTATTTCGAAAGACAGGTTCGCTTCCAGCTCCGATGCCGACTCCGTTCGCACAGCCGACCAGACGGAATCCGCGTCCAATAGTTCTTCCAGATGCACCACGCCCCGCAGTTCGGGCCGAGCAAGCAGCATTTCGGCCGTATGGGCGGCGACGCGCGCGGTCATATCCGACTGGCGAATTCCGCGAATCGTGCATCCCGATTCAGCCAAGCGCCCGTTACTGCGGCCGTAGGCGACGACACGAACCGCAAATTGCTCGCTGCCCGCATGCAACGCTCCAGCGAGTTTGACCGATAGTGCTCGCATAGGCGGCCAACGCAGCAAGCGAAAGACTCCCAGACGCCGCAGCCCCGCCGCAGCCCGGGCAACGCCGTTTACGTCAAAACCGAGCCGGGTCGATACATCGGATACGCGGAGCGTTCCGGGCAAAGTTCGCTGATCCGAAAACGGAAAACGATAAACCCGTTTTCGTCCAAGTTTACCGCCGAATTCAGCTGTAATCCCGTCGGTCATCGAACGCGCTTTGCGCAGCCGATCCGCTTCCGCGACTTCGAAGTCCGCTCCCATGGAATCGATCGTCCATTCGACCGCGGCCTTGCCATGATGCTCGCCAAGCCCCAACATTAATGAAATCTCGATTCGATCCGTCTCATCCAGTGCGGCAGCCGCTTTGGCCGCAAGAAGATTGGTCAACCCCGGCGCTAGCCCTACGCTGAGAACCGCAGCAGCTTTGGGTGAAGGCACGGCAAGTCTGCCCGCCTTCAACAAAAAATCGACTTTTGCCGTTATATCCATATAATGCGTGCCTTCTTCCAAACACTGCTCGACAAGACCCGGTTCGTCCTGATCGAGACACATGACAATGAGCGCAATAGAGGACAAATCTCTTTTGGATGCATCCGAACCTACAGCCCATTGCATCGGTTTTACGCGTCCGTCAGTTTCTTCCGAGAAACGCTGCGCCGACCGCAAGCTGCGGCCTGCCGCATACACGCGTCCAGGGAATTGATTCGCCAACTGCATGGATATCGTCCGGCCGACGCTTCCATAGCCGCCGATTACTACGATATCCGTTTTCCCAAGCGATAAAGCTGTGCCATTGGATCGTTGAATGTGATTCATGCTTCTCCCTCCTCTTTTTTGAATGCCAACCAGCCGTCGATCAAAAACGCTCCGAAATACCGCTCCGCATGACAGAATCCGCATTCTTCCAATAGCTGCTCGACTACCGAAGACGGAATCGGGTCGGATTGGGGACCCAGCGAAGTCGCAAAGCGAAGCCAATCTTCTTCCGTAATTCCTTGGCTCAGCATATGGGCCCGCCAAGCTTCCATCACGATCGGATACACGGGTGAGTCAAAATCCGCATTCAGCGAAGCAATCAGGAACGGAGCGCCCGGTTTCAATCGATCTGCGATAGCTTGCAGATGCTGCTTTTTCGCTTCGATTCCGCGCACAAAATGCAGGACAAGCATGCAAGCCGCGGCATCGTATTCCCGAGCGTCGAGTAATGGCAAATCTTCTCCCGCATGTTCAGAGCGCTCTTGGCGCCCGTCTTTCAGCTCGCCAAGCACCAGCCTGGTACGCGCAGCAATGCCGCTTTCCTCGATTCGCCGACGCGCTCGCTCCAGCATGACCGGAGAAGGGTCAACGCCCGTGAACGTCCACTGTGGTTCCTCAACTCCGAATGCCTCTAACTCCTGACCGCCGCCTGCACCCGCAATCAGCAGATGAGCGTCATGACCTTTCCCCTGATGCGTTGGATCAAGAGCGGCTCCAAGCAATTTGACGCCCATTTCATATAAATTCGCGTAGCCGGGAATTTTAGCGGCAATCGTCTCCGGGTACCGCGAAGCATGAGGATGGTTCCAATTCATGTTCGCTCCGGTTTGCTGTTCATTTATTGTCATCTTGCTTCCTCCTTCAAGCCCGTTTAAGGCTTCCCTATCGTTGTCGGGCTTGCGATCGATTGCATCTTATGCCGCCTTGCTTATCCAAAGTTTCAAGCAGCAGCATTGAAAAACCCCATTCGAATAACGGATAATGAAGGCAGCAGCTCCGAACTCTTTTCTATTATTTCGAAAGTCGGATGCGATGCCCATCCCAGAAATCAGGGGAATTGCAAGGAGGAAGGGTATGGAACAGCAAATCAGCCGCTTATCGGGCAAGTTGCACCGGGTTGCGGATAAACTTCCCTCCCCGCGCGCTTATCGCAGCGCTTGCCTGTCCCTTTTGGTTGGAGCCGTGCCGTTTGACGGCGCTTGCTTTACCGGAATAGACGGACATACCGGATTGAGTACCGGTTCGGTCACCGACGACATCGTCGAGGCGATTCATCCTCGCCTGTTCGACTACGAATATCGCGGCGAAGACGTCAATCGCTACGACGCTTTGGCCAAGGCGGAAGTACCCGCCGCTTCACTCGTTCTGGCTTGCGGCGGACAGCCCGAGACCAGTGCGCGTTACCGCGAGATCTTGTCCCCGGCCGGATTCGGGGATGAACTGCGCGCCGTTCTGACCGCACGCGGTCGGCGCTGCGGACATCTGTCGCTGCTCCGCACAGAAGACCGTCCTCCCTTTACGGAGGACGATGTGCGCCTCGTGGCGGCGCTGCTGCCGCAAATGGCCGCTTATCTGCGGCAAGCCTCGTTTTCCGAAGAAGACACGGAAAACGAAGCCGGGCAGCCGCTCCCCCTCCCGCACGAATCCGGCGTCTTCGTGCTGGCGGACGATCTGCGGCTGCTGGCCGCGAATCCCTCGGCCGAAAGCTGGCTCGCCGTGCTGCGCGGCGCCGAGCAGATCGGACCGGACGTCACGCCGCGTCCGGTCCGCGCGGTCTGCACCCGCGCCTTATCGCCGTCCGCGCAGGACGGCGATCACGCCGCAGGTGCCGCACGGGTCTGCGTCCCCGTGCCCGGCGGCGTCTACATCGGCATCCGCGCCAGCCGGATGCAAAGCACAGGCGGCGAGGTTCAACTAGCCGTCACCGTCGAGCGCGCAAGACCCGCCGACATTTTACCGGTTCTTGCCGAAAGCTTCGGTCTGACCGAACGCGAACGCGAGGTCGTGGATCGGGTTGTCCAGGGCCTCTCCGGCAAAGAAGCCGCGCTATCGCTGCATATGTCGGAGTACACGCTGCAAGATCACTTAAAATCCGTATTCCGCAAAACGGGAACCAAAAGTCGGCGAGAACTGGTCTGGCGGTTATATTCGCGGTTCAGCTGAGTTGTCGGGCAGATGGCGGATTGCCAACTTCCATGCTCGGCGAGAGCGCATAACGAAAAGCCCTGCCATCTCGCGTGATCGCGCAAATTGGCAGGGCTTTTCGCAGGGCGCGTGTTTCTGTGCATCAACTTCTCGGCAAGGAACTTTTCTGCAGGCGTGTCGGGGCAGCGCGAAAAGGCGGAAAAAGATACACGTTGGCAAGTTTGAAGATACGCTCTAGCAGCTTGACCCATCTGAATCAGACGGGCGTGACTTTACATTTAACTTGCCCAAGGTACTGGCTTCGATTGTTGACTTTTTGAACACATTTTTGCACGACGCATCATGGACTGCGATATGCCGTGCGTCTTATCCTTGTTTATCTTATTGCTCATTTTAATCTTACCGCAAATACATCGAAGCCAACTCCGCCGACCGGCGATTCGCGGCTTCGATCTCCGCCCTTCTCGGCATCGGTGCCCATTCCGACGTATCGTCCAGCCACGTCTCGGGCAGATCTTCCGGGCTTTCCGGTCCCCAGCGCGCCAACCATTCTTCCGGCAAACGCAAACGGGGATCGGCATCGATCTTTTGCAGCAGCGGATGGCCGCTCATTTCCATCCATAGCAGAGCCCAAGCCCTCGGCACGACGCGCCAAATGTCGTATCCGCCGCCGCCCAGCGCTACCCAGCGTCCGTTGCAATGCGTATGGGCGGCTTCATGCAGCATCTTCGGCATTCGGCGATAAATGTCCATGGAGCAATGCACGTGCGCGAGCGGATCAAGGGCATGCGCGTCGCATCCGTGCTGGCTGATAATGATATCCGGTTTCGCTTTGTGCAGCACGTCGTCCAGCACATTCCCGAAGCATTCCAACCAGGAAGCGTCTTCCGTATACGGCTCCATCGGCAGATTGACCGTGCAGCCGAACCCTTCGCCTTCGCCGCGCTGCTCGACCAATCCCGTGCCGGGAAACAAATATTTGCCCGTCTCGTGAATCGAGTACGTATACACATTCGGATCGCTGTAAAAAGACATCTCCACGCCGTCGCCGTGATGCACGTCGGTATCGACATACAGCACCCGCGCCCCGTACTCTTTTCGAATAAAAGAAATAGCGATCGAAGCGTCGTTATACACGCAAAATCCGGAACCGCGCTGCGGCATCGCATGATGAAGACCGCCGGCCAGATTCACGGCATGGCGCGCATCGCCGTCCATGACCAGCTTCGCCGCGCCGACCGTAGCCGCCGCGATGATCTCCGCACTCTGATGCATCCCCGGGAAAAACGGCGTATCTTCCGTATCCAAACCATATTTTTGCGCTTCGCCGATTTTTCGCCCATCCGGACGCAGCGCGCTTAACGCTTTGACGCTCTCCACATATTCCGGCACATGTACCGCATGCAGCAGCGCTTCGTCCAGACGACTGACCGATACGATCGCGGATTTGTTCGGAAAAGCGTTCGCCGACCGCAGCAAATCCCGCGTCAAGGTAATCCGGTGTTGATCGAACGGATGGTCTTTGTCGAATACGTAATTCAAAAAATTCGGGTGAAACATATATACGGCATCCTGCATGCTGCGGCTCCTTTCTTTTTCAGTACATGAACCGCTGCCGGAAACGAAGTCGGTCGAACGCTTCCATCGAAGACTGCGGCACATTCTTTCCTACGCGAACCATCAGGCAATTGGCAGGATGGCTGCAAATCTCGGGATCGTCCGTAGCAAACCAGACCATATCGACGTTTTTCATCAGGTTTTCCATCATTTTCCGGTAGTCCCAGACGCTAAGGCCCGTGCTGTCCAGATCCCAGTGCCAATAATACTCCGTGGTGAATACGATCGCGTTGTCGAGCTGTCCGCCGCGGAATGCGATTTCCAACAGCTTTTTGCTGATTCCCCGGCTTCTGTAATCGTTTGCAACTTCGATCGCGCCCAACTCGACCAAATCGTCCATGTTTCCTTCCGACCACAGTTCGTACTCGTCGGGATAATGGAACGTGACATAGCCGACCACGACATCTTCTTCTAATGCGGCGATGATTCGTCCTTCCGGCAGTTCCGCGATTTCGACCAGCGCTTCCTGCTGTTCGCTCGGGCGGCGAAACGCGTCAAGCTGCGGATGCAGCGTCAGCTTGCGCAATTGCTCGGACGGCAGCGGACCTCGAATAACCAGTTTCCTGTCGCTTTCGCCGATCGTTTCTTCGTGAAACACTTTGATATGCTCCATGCGGCCTCCTTTTCCCGAAACGGCATGTATTTGAAAAAGGCGGCCGCAGCAAGACGAAACGACGCTTGCACGCGAACGGTCCGCTTCTTCTTCGTTTATCATAGCGGTTTTACGCGTCGAACACCATCTTTCGAAATCGTAAAAACGAGCATAAAAAAAGCAGCAGGATTCGAACAGGAGTCTGCTCGATACTGCTGCCAAAGCATGCGATCCATTCGCCGTCCAGCGAAAGATTGAAGGTTTCCCGTGCACAACGGATAAACGTTCTTCCCTTACTGCGCCGCCCGCCAAGCTTCGAACTGCTTTTTGTATTCTTCCACGACTGTGTCCAGTCCTGCCGCTTTCATATTCTGGATCGCGCTCTCAAAACCGCTCTCGTAAGGTACCACGCCATACATCAACGGCAAAATGCTCGTTTGAAGCTCGGCCACGCTGTTGGCGTAAGCGCTGGCGACCGGGGTCGGATCGAAACTGAATCCGATCGTGACGCTGTTGACCGCGTCGTCGGCTACGGTCGTTCTGCGCTCTAGGCGCCCCGGATCGATCGTCGACGCGTAACGGTTCATTTCCACGTTGCCGAGCAGCCAGGTGGACAGCTCGTATTTCGGTCCGCCCGCGTCGGTGAAAGCCAACGTTTCTTTTTTGTTCTTGCCCGCGGCTTTCCGTAAACCATTTCCAGCGATCCGGTACCGTAAATCCTTGCGTCGTCATATCCTTTTTACCTCCCATGATTCATAACTGCTTTATGCTTACGGGAATTGTAGCATCGAACGAACGCAGGACCGATTTCACTTTTGGACAGTTCTTCTTTTTAAAGCCCTTCTTACGAATTCCCTCATAAGCAAAAGAAGAAAACGAATAATAGATGTGCTATACTACAGAAAATTGTAAGCGCTATATCTGTAAATGCATAACTTTGCGGTTTGAGCAGCAGCAGTAGAATTCATTCACGCGTACGCGACAGGAGGCTCTTATGGAAAAGAACACGGCAGAAATCATCGGCGTCGAGGTGCAGCAATCCAATCTGGGCAATTATGAAGAGGCTCGTCTCGCATTTGATTGGATGGAGGAAGAAAAACGCTTCAGTTGGCACGAAACCGGAAAGTTGAACTTGGCTTACGAAGCGATCGACCGACACGCCAAGTCCGGCTTGGCTGACAAGATTGCGCTGCTCTACAGCGATCCGGAACGCGACGAATCGTATACGTTCGAGCAGATGCGGCAGGAGTCGAACCGGGCGGCCAATATGCTGCGCAAGCTCGGCATCGGCAAAGGCGACCGCGTGTTTATTTTCATGCCGCGCACGCCGGAGCTGTATTTTACGTTGTTGGGCATTATCAAAATCGGGGCGATTGCGGGTCCTTTGTTCGAAGCGTTTATGGAAACCGCGGTGCGCGATCGGCTGAAAGACAGCGGCGCGGTCGCGATCGTGACGACGCCGACGCTGGCCGAGCGCGTTCCCGCCCATGAGCTGCCGGAGCTGAAACATGTGATTTTAGTGGATGCTGCAAAGCCGGTCGAAAAAGAAGCGGCCGACACCGACGCGGGCGAAAGCGAAAGCCTGCTCCCGGAAGATTCGCCGTTCGCCGATTTCCATGCCTTGATGCACGAGGCTTCGACGGAAGCGGATATCGAATGGGTGGACCGCGAAGACGGATTGATTCTGCATTACACGTCAGGCTCGACCGGTAAACCGAAAGGCGTCTATCACGTGCACGGCGCGATGGTCCAGCAGGCGTATACGGGACGGATCGTGCTCGATCTTCAACCGGACGACATCTACTGGTGCACGGCCGATCCGGGCTGGGTAACGGGAACGTCGTACGGAATTTTCGCCCCTTGGCTGAACGGCGTGACCAACGTTATTCGCGGCGGCCGTTTCAGTCCCCAAGACTGGTACGAGACGATCCAACGCAACAAAGTCACGGTCTGGTACAGCGCGCCGACGGCTTTCCGCATGTTGATGGGCGCGGGCGACGAAGCGGTCAAACAATACGACCTGTCTTCGCTGCGGCATGTGCTGAGCGTCGGCGAACCGCTGAATCCCGAAGTCATTCGCTGGGGACACCGGGTGTATCAGCGGCGTATTCACGATACGTGGTGGATGACCGAGACCGGCGCGCAGCTGATCTGCAACTATCCGTCGATGGATCTTCGTCCGGGTTCGATGGGGAAACCGATTCCCGGCGTCGAAGCCGCGATCGTGGACGATCAGGGAAATATTCTGCCGCCGCTTCGAATGGGCAATCTGGCGATCCGTACCCCATGGCCGTCAATGATGCGCAAAATTTGGAACAACCCCGCCAAATACGAGGAGTATGTGCGGATTCCCGGATGGTATATCTCGGGCGATTCCGCTTATATGGATGAAGACGGCTACTTCTGGTTCCAGGGACGGATCGATGATGTCATTAACACCTCTGGCGAGCGGGTCGGTCCGTTCGAAGTCGAAAGCAAATTGGTCGAACACCCGGCCGTCGCCGAAGCAGGCGTTATCGGCAAGCCCGATCCGGTGCGGGGCGAAGTGATCAAAGCCTTTATTTCATTGCGCGAAGGATACGAAGCAACCGACGAGCTGAAAGCCGAGATCACCAAATTCGTAAAAGAAGGCTTATCCGCCCACGCCGCGCCGCGCGAAATCGAGTTCAAGGACAAGCTACCGAAGACGCGAAGCGGCAAGATCATGCGGCGCGTGCTCAAAGCCTGGGAACTGAAGCTGCCGGCAGGCGATTTGTCGACGATCGAGGATTGATACCCTGCATATACGCCTATAGATGCAATTCGAAAAAGCCTGTTTCGTTTAAACGACGGTTACAGGCTTCTTTTCCATGTTTGAACGTTCAAACGGTAAAGCCGCCCAGCTTCCAAAATGTAAAATTTTATTTTTTATAACTTTTGATGTTTCTATAAAAAACCCTACGTTTATTAAAGCGTTAAAATACATAGTTGCAGGAGGAATGTCCAGTTGAATATTCGTGCGAAAAAAACGCTGTCGATCCTCGCTTCGGTTGCGCTGACTGTGCCTCTGCTGATTGCTCCGCTTCCTTCGGCTTTTTCCGATTCGACTGCGTTCGCAGCGGTTAACGAAGCTCCCGCCCCGCCGGACGATCCTGCACGAGAAAAGCTGTTGTATGAAATTTCCGTGTTTCAGATCGCCGCCGAAATGATGACGCCTTCCGCCATGCATGGTAATTTGCCCGATCTGTTCGAACAAAAGTATAAAAACCGAATCGTCGCCGAAGCGACGGCAATCGCGCAGAACCCGAATTCCACTCCTACCCAACTGCAAAAAGCACTCAACTACGTCGACTATTCCTTGCACGATTTTTTTGAAAAAGGTAACCCGTACACTTCGTATATTTTAATTAAGATGTCGAGTTACTACATTATGCATTTTCCGAGAAGCGACGAACCCGGTGGATATTCCGAAGAAAAAGTACAGGCGTTAATCGATAAAATGAATCATTTACGAGGTCGGATTGATGCCGGAGAAGACGAATTTACGATTTACCGCGAGTTTATGGAAGAACTTATTTATTTCGATTCTCATCCTAATGTTTAAAAAGGAGGCTATCCATTGAAAAGCTCTGCTCGTCAGACATACGTCAAGTTCGTAGCGGCGGTTCTGGTCTTGTTGGTTGCTTTCGGCTCCGCGTCGACCTACGCACAAGCAAGCAGCGCTGCCGCGAACGGCTATCGGCCTCCTTCCGGAATCGAATTGCAAGATGCCGACCGCACCCGTCTTTTGCAGGAAGCCAGAGCGATGTATCAACTGAACGAAGCTCAAATCTCCTCTTACGACTACGGACCTTATTACGAAAATTTCAAATCGATCAGTCTTGAGGCTTTTGCCGTTGCTTTCGATCCGGCTTCGACTTCGGCTGAACTGACTTCGGCTTTGCAGCCGTTCGATTCGTATCCGCCGTACAACTTATTTTCGGGCGACAGCAATGTCTTCGTGGACGAAATTTTATTTGAAAAAGAACTTCAACTGCATCTGTACACCGAATTCGGCAGCGAGCCGGGCCAATGGACCGAAGCCAACGGCCGGCAGTGGATGGACGATATCGAGCTCGCCCGCGACAAATTGTATCCGTTGATTGCCTGGGATTACTGGGAACCGGAAGTGTGGACGATCTTTTGGGAGCACCTGAATACGGCAGTCAAATTCGAAGATCTGCGCAACGGACGTTCGGACATCCTGTCCCAAACATTCCAGTATCGTACCTATGTGTTGAATCGCCTGGCCGACGGACGCCTTGCGCCCCAGCAAACCGCAGCTTTCGATACGGCTGTTAAAGAACTTGAAAAACTGCTCGTCGTTTCCGCAGCGCCTGAACCGATCGCTGCTGCGTTCGCGCAGATCAAAACGGCTTACGACGCATTGCCGCAGGGCGGTAATCCCGCTTCCGCGCTTGCCGTCGATATCGAAGCCGCCCGGCTGTTGCTGAATCTGCCTAAAGGTATCCGTCCCGGCCAATATCCGGCTTCGGCTTTCGGAACGCTGCGCCGGGCCATCAACGAAGCCCAGCGCTTACTGGAAAAAGGCTCTACACCCGAGCAATTCCTGCAGGCTCAAAGCAAACTAGCCGCAGCTGTAGCCGACTTCCACAGTAAAAAGAAGCCTGGGAGCTGAAGCTGCCGCCAGGCGATTTATCGACGATCGAAGATTGAGCACGGAATAGCCGCTACGCTGTTCAACAAAAACAGCCCGTGTCCGCCATCCGGCGAATACGGGCTGTTTTCGCGCGATCTTTTTACGCTTACGCAACAACGCTCCAGATCGCCACATAAATCAAGCAAAACGCAAGTTGGATCAGCGACATCAGATATTGGTTCGAGCCTTTGAGATATTTCCATTCGAGCAAAGCCCGGAACCCCGTTTGCAAAGACAAATACCCGGCAAAGAACCAGATGATCGCCTGAATGTCTTCCCAGCCCGTCGTGTTGTAGAGAATGAATAAAATCACCATCCCGGCGACGGTCAATCCGATCGAACCCCACACTTCGATTCTGCGGCCGACCGGATGTACAATGCGCTGCAAGACCCCTTTGACCAGAAATCGCTTCAATACGTAAGACAATCCCAAATAAAAACCCAGAAATATAACTAACGGCAAAAACATACGAACTCCCCCTTCCTCATAACTATAGCCCGAAGCATGAGCTTCGGGCCAGTATGCAAAAAGTGTAACGATCTTAAAAAAGCGGAACTTGTCGCATTCGGCGCAATACGTTACAGTAACACAAGCACATTTTTTCCGGAAAAGAGGTTCATTATCATGACGACAATCACCGTACATACGTTGAATGCTTTTGCTTTACAGACTCCAGGTGGCAATCCGGCAGGCATCGTGTTTGAAGCCGAAGGATTAAGCGAGGCGCAAATGCAGGAAACAGCAAGACAAGTCGGCTTTTCAGAAACGGCTTTCTTCTTGCCTGCCACAAATGCAGATTTCCGGTTGCGCTACTTCACGCCGAATGAAGAGGTTGACCTGTGCGGCCATGCTACGATAGCGGCCTTTGTCTTAATGGCTGCACAGCAGCGTATACAGCCGGGACGCTTTTCAATCCGTACGGGTGCAGGTCTGCTTGAGATCGAGCTACGTAGCAACGGTGAAGCTTTTTTGACGCAAACTCTGCCCGTATTCGGGAAATACCTGGATCGGGAACCAATTGTCGAAGCTCTCGGGCTGTCGATCGGCGACTTGGACGAGCGTCTGCCTATCCAGATCGTATCGACCGGCTTGCCGGATATCATGGTGCCTGTACGCAGTGAAGCCCGATTAGCCGATATTCAACCCGACTTTGACGCGATATCCGCAATCAGTCGCATGCACGGCGCGGTCGGCATCCATGCTTTTGCGACAGATACACGTTCAGGAGCCACGGCAAGCTGTCGAAACTTCGCACCGTTATACGATATCCCCGAAGAGAGTGCTACAGGCACCTCGAACGGCGCGTTGGCCTGCTACCTGCATCAATATAAAAGGTTGGACGCATCTGTCGAAGGCCTGTATACTTGCGTGTTCGAACAGGGCCAATTCATGGGACTCCCCTCCCGAATCTATGCTGAACTGAGCCTCGACGATACCGGAAATATGGGTTCGATTCGCGTCGGCGGTTCAGCGTCCGGGATCGACAGCCGAGTCATCCAACTTTAACGCATAAGCAAATAGGCGCGACATCGGATTTCTCCTTTTTCGCGCCTGTCTATTCTTCCGTTTAAAACGTTCACCTTATCCCTCAAATCCGTGATTCCGCGCATAAATGCCCATTGCTTCACACATAAATGCAGCCAACCCTTCCCCGTACTTATCGATATTCTTCGTAAAGCGCTCATCCTGCACATACATCTGTCCAAGCCCGGCAAATGCTTCATACGAATAGGTCCCGAAGTTATCCAAAAACGTGTACCATTCCCCGATAACTTCCTGAGCTCGCGGCGAAGCGGGAACTTCATGTCGAACCTCAGCCAGCGCACTCATTCGCTTATCCCATTCCTGCTGAAACTCCGCCTGACGTTCAGGGGTATTCGTACGCTTGGCAAGCTTGCGCTTCGATTCGTCAATCGCCGCATCTCCCCAACGCTCTCTGGCTTCCTCTTCATACGGGTTATTTGTAAAATCAATGCCTTCGAATCGCTGTTCGTTAGTCATGGTAATCTCTCCTTTGGCATGTTGGATACTATGATCGATATTGGCAATCATCCGCCGTGTATGCGCCATTTTCTCTTCCAGCATAAGCCGCTGAAGCTCCAACGCTTCCAATCGGTCGAAGGCCGGACTATCCAATATTCGGCGAATTTCTTTTAACGAAAATCCAAGTTCCCGAAAAAATAAAATCTGTTGCAACCGTTCCATATCGCGATCCGAATACATCCGATATCCCGCTTCCGTAACCGCATCCGGCCTAAGCAACCCGATCTCGTCATAATGATGTAAAGTACGAACGCTGATCCCCGCAAGCTGCGATACTTCCCTCACCTTTAATGCCAATCCTACTCACCTCCTCTGCATGACCCAGCATAAAACATCACGTTACGTGAGGGTCAAGCGTTTTTTAAAATAGGAGCCAAAAAAGCAAAAAGCTTCCCATCTGCACGAAACATCGCACAAATGAGAAGCTTCTTTTCCTAATGATCTTTATAATCCACCAAGAAAGCAAAACGTAACTGGAAGCGAGAAGACGGAGAGGGAAATTCAGGTCAAGACGCCTTTGAACTTGGAAAACTTCAACTCAAAATTTCAATCGACTTTTCCAAGTGAGACAGCGGATTGAACGAATTTCTCTCGCAGTCTTCTCGCTTCCCGCTCAACTTTTAGCTTCTCCCCAACTCCGCAACCAACGGATAATGGTCAGACGGGTACTTCCCGCCGAAGTGACGCCGATCAATCTCCGACCACCGAACAGCCAAAGGAGCCTCCGCAAAAATATAATCGATCGGTTCGCCCTCCACTCCGCCTGCAAAATCATGGAATGTGCGTCCGCTTTGCCCCCGCAATTGCCGATAACCATCTTCCAAAGCAGGTACAGCGCCTTCGTTCGGCAGCTCTCCCCGTAGATAACGCAGCGGCTGATCCGAGGGTTCGCCGTTCATATCCCCCATTAAAAAAGCTGCATCTTCCGGGTGCATGTTCGCATGTTGCAGCATGACGCTACCTACAAGCTTAGCCCCCTCGATCCGTGCCGCTTCGCCGATATGATCGAAATGCGTGTTATACACACGAACGGTCGCGCCCGACAAGAGATGGCGGAAGCGCCCCCACGTGCAAATACGTGGGTAATCACTGTCCCACCCGAGCGAACCTACAACATCCGGCGTTTCGGATAGCCAAAATTGGCCTTGCTCCAGTTCTTCATATTCATCATGACGGTAAAAGATCGCGCAGTGCTCGTCTTCATTCGCTCCGCGTCTTCCTTGCCCGATCCAGCGATAGTCCGGCAAGCCTTGCTGCAAATCTTCCAACATCAACACATAAGCCTCCTGTACGCCGAAGATCGCAGGCGCATGCGCCGCAACGGTCTCTACTGCCCATGGCGCACGCTGTACCCACTCATTCCCCTCGTCATTGGCCGTATGCGTTCGCAGATTGAAAGTCATGACCTTCAGCTTAAACGCATCCGTGCCTGCTTGTTCCTGATTCATGTGCAAACCTCCCATTTTTTCGAAACGTTTCTATATGATCATGATACCCCTTTCAAACGAATTTGGCGAATGCTAAAACCCGACTCTCCAAAGAGAATCGGGTTCTTGTCTGATCCGTGTTCGTACGCAAATCCAAGGTTATTCTTCTCGCAAAACCCCGCTCTCCAATCTCAGCACGCGGTCGCAATAAGGCAAAATCCGCTCGTCATGCGTCACGATAACGCCTGCTTTGCCTTCGGCTTTGACACGTTCGGCGAGCAGCTTGGTGACATCGCGGCCTCGATCTGCGTCAAGGCTTGCCGTAGGCTCGTCCGCCAAAATCACCGATGGATCATTCATAAGCGCACGTGCAACCGCAACGCGTTGCCGTTCGCCGCCGGACAATTTATCGGGATAATGTTTACGACGGGCAGTCAAGCCAAGCCGTTCCAGCAATTCCGCTGCACGGCGCGCGGCTTGCTCTTTGTCGGCGCGGCCAAGTTTGGCAACAAACCGAAGCTGTTCTTCCACTTTCAGATAAGGCAGAAGATTCGCTCCTTGGAAAATGAACCCGATCTCATGCAAACGTAAATCGGCCAATTGGCGCTCATTCATCCCCGACAGGTTGCGTCCGCCGATATGCACGTCGCCTTGACTCGGTGTGAGCAGCGCTCCGGCAATGGATAAAAAGGTACTTTTGCCCGATCCGGACGGTCCGACTACCGCTACCAGCTCGCCTGACTTTACCGAACAAGACAAACCGTCCAGCACCGTAAGCTCAGATTCGCCGTCCCCGTAAGAATGCGATACCCCTTCCAAATGCAGCTTTATTTCGGCAGACGGGGAAATTGGAACGATGTCCAGTTTCGTATTCATGCTCCGGCCCTCCCTATTGCATCCAATGCGTCTGTTTTGGCAACCTTCACGACCGAGGCCAGTCCGCCAAGCAAAGCAACAGCCAAGAACAGCGAACAACTCAACAGAATCGTACCTCCGTCCAACGCAAACGGCATCGCGGCGGGCAACATCGCTTTCATGATCAGGACCAGACCGACGCCAACCGCCAAGCTCCCCACGGATAACACCAGCACTTGCGCAACGACGCTTCCGGCCAAGTAACGCGTTTTGGCGCCGATCGCTTTTAGAATGCCGAATTGACTGGTCTTCTGAATGGTGATGACGTAGAAAAAGACAGCCAGTACAAATGCCGAGATCACGTACAGGAAAGCGATCATCATCATCAACGACGACTGTTCCGCTTTATGTCCGGGAATCGCCGAGATTGCCTGCGATTTGGTAATCACGTCGGCATCCGATACCGAAGCACGCAATTCATCCGCTTGGGAACTGGAAATGCGCAGCGCGATCGCATTGTAGGCTGTATCCGTCTCGCCGCCTCGCGCAGCCATAATCTCCGAACGGTAAGCTGCCCAATCCGCATCGTTCATCCATACGGCAGGCATATGGCTGTACGACTGGTTTTCCGTAAAACCGCTGACCGTCCATTCCAGACCCGTCGCGCTATCCACGATCGTATCGCCGATTGCGACGCCCGATTCGGCCAGATCATGATCCGCCAACACGGTTCCCGTTGCCGTCTGATTCAATCCCTGACCTTCAACCGTCTGCGGTACCAGCCATCCATCCGCTTGTACCCCGAACAAAGCAATATCGATCTTGCTATCCGAATCCTTTCGCGTCACCGTCGTCATCTGCACGCCTAGCGGCTCGGCTCCTTCCTGCCCGGCAACCGCCTGCGCCTGCTCAACCTGTTCGCTATGCAACGCCGAACGCGCAAACCGGTCGTCCGAGTCTTTTTGCACGATAAAATGATCAGCCGGCATATTGCGAATCGCCGAAGACGTCGCGTTACCCAGTCCGTTCGCAAGTCCGGTCACGAACAGGACCAGAAAAGACACCAGCAGCATAATCGTGACGATCAACACATACCGGGTCCTGGAAAATCGTATTTCCCGCAAAGCCAAAAACATCGGGTTCTCCTCCTTTTTCCCCGCCCAAGCACGTTTTGCGCATTGGGCGACAGTTCTCTCCATCTGCCACCCAGTCTAGGGCCGGAAAATGAACGGAGTATGAACACCAAATTACAATTTCGGCAAACGCACGATAAAGGCCGACCCTTTCCCGACTTCGCTTTCGACCTGGATCGTTCCTCCGTGCAGGTTTACGATTTTTTTCGCGATGGCCAGTCCCAGCCCCGTGCTTCCTCCGTCGGCTCTCGACGGATCCCCGCGATAGAATCGGTCAAATAACAAAGGCAGCTTCTCCGGCGCGATCCCGTTTCCCGTATCCGCGAATCGAAGCACGTTTTCCCCGCCTTCGACTTCTGCCGTAACGGAAATAGACCGCCCCTCGGGAATATGCTTGACCGCATTGGACAGTAAATTGATCCACACTTGGTCGAGCAGCGTCGCATCGCCCATCACCGCAAGCTGATCCGGCACGGACAGACGCAGTGCCAGTCCTTTTTCGCTCATCTGCCATTCCAGCACGTCGACAGCTCTGCGGATTTCGTTCTTCAGCTTGAGCGGACTGCGCACCAAGCCGTCTTCCATTCGGTCCAAGGAAGAAAGAAGCAGCAGCTGCCGTCCCAACGCGGACAATCTTCGACTCTCTTCGCCGATAATCGTCGCGAAACGCAAGCGCTCGGCCTCCGACAATTCGGCAGAAGACAATTCCGAAGCAAACCCTTGAATCGAGGTGAGCGGCGACTGGATCTCGTGCGAGACATTGGCGACGAATTCCCGGCGCGACTCTTCCAAACGCGACAAACTGCGGCTCATCGTCATAAAATGGCCGGCTAATTGTCCGATCTCGTCGCGGCGCTTGGTCGGCAATTCGATATTGTAATGTCCGTCCGCGATCCGCTGGGTCGCTGCTGTCATTCTCGTAATCGGCTTCACCAGATAGCGCGTCGCAATCAGCAGTACCGCGATACTGAATACGACCGTCAACAGGCCCACCATCGCGAAAAAGCTGCGCAGCTCGCCGAATTGCAGAATGACGTCCGGCCGTAAAAAAAGCGCTGCCGGACGACCGTCCAATTCCAGCGGCACGCCGACCGTATTGCTGAGTCGATTATCGAAGAATCCCGTGATAAAAGGCTTGTTCGGGAAATTGGCGACTCCGTGATATTCCCCTCCGGCCAATACTTCGCGCATGGCTTCGGCTTCGAGGTCCTGCTCGCGGAAAGCCCGTCCGTAAAAAGCGCCTGCTCCGCTTGCGTCGGTCACATATAACGCGTAGCCCAGCCTTGCCGCACTCTCCAGATACTCGTCTGCCGCATCAGGACGAAGTTCAGCCATTCTTTTCACTTCGTAGGCGATCTGCGTCAGCTTTTCATCGTTAAAAGGCTTGAGCTGCACATGATAATACACATTCGAAACGAGGAATCCAAGCAGCGCGCCGATCGCGACCGCCAGCAGCGTGGTAAGGCAGACGCGTACATACAGACTTTTAACAGAACGATCCATGCCGAGCTTAAGCCTCACCTGCGGTGCACCTCCAACTTATATCCGATCCCGCGAACCGTCCGAATCGAAAAGTCGTCTCCGTATTCGGCAAAGCGATGACGAAGACGCTTGATATGAACGTCGACCGTGCGCTCGTCGCCTTCGTAATCCGCTCCCCACAGCAGCCGAATCAATTCGCCGCGTTCGAACAGCCGCCCGGGATATTGAGCCAACTGCGCCAGTAGTTCGAATTCTTTTAAAGGCAATAGAAGCGTTGTCTCTCCGTCGTTTACTTCATGGTTTTTGCGATCGACGGTCAGACGATTTAACCGAATTTTCTCGCTGGAAGCCAGCGAATACCGGCGGAACAAAGCATTCATGCGAAATAACAATTCCCGCGGCTCAAAAGGCTTGGTGATATAATCGTCGGTGCCGTGCGCGTATCCGGCTTCTTTGTCTTCCAACTGCTCGCGAGCCGTCAGGAGGATCACCGGAATATCGTACTGACTTCGGATTTCGGTACACAGATCGAGTCCGCTGCGCCCCGGCATCATCACGTCCAGCACAGCCAGATCCACCGAAGCTTCGGCCAGATGCTTTGCCGCTTCGTCGCCGTCTCTGGCTTCAATCACCCGATAGCCTTCCTGCGTCAGCACCGTTCTCAGCAGCGCCCGAATATGGATATCGTCGTCGGCAATCAATACTTTTTTCATTTTTTCGACCCTCCCTGGCTGTTATCGAACCGCTGCATAAAAAGCCGCACTCTCCACCATCGGCGTACAATCCGCATGGTCTCCGGTTAGATTGATCTCGAAAATAAAATCTTTGCCTTCCACAAACGGCTTCACTCGCTCCCAATCGATCAAGCCCGCTCCCAGCGGAAGCGAGTCGTGCCGTTGTCCCATGCTATCGACCAGATGATAGTATCGGGCATACGGCGCGGTCCGCTTCAGCACTTCGCACAGCTTGTCGTTGTCTCCGCGGAAACCGATAAACGTATGGCTAACGTCGACGTTGATCGGCAAATTCAGCGGAACGATCAGGTCGTCGATCAGATACGGATTGCTGTAGCAAAACAATCCTTCCGTCGAATCTTCCCAAAGCAGCAGTCCGCTATCGTAACCTGGAATCGAAGCGATCGCTTCCCTAAGCTTAATCGTCGATTCCCGGTCGATCGGCATATTCCCCATTCCGACATAATGCGCGTGAATGACGCATTTCGCATCTTCCTCCTCGCAAATTCGCAGCAGCTCCGCCGTCGATTCCCGGTAAAAAGCAAACATCTCCGGCTGCTCGCTCAGTATGTCCAAATAAGCCCCCCGATATTTCGACGGATGGTGCATATACGCCTTGATTCCTCTGCTTCGCATTTGCCGAATACGCTCGCGTATAAGCGGTGTACGTTCCATATCGTGTTCCGTTAAAAAAAGCTCGACGATCTCCGGTTCATGACTCAGACGATTCGCGAAACTTTTGTCGTCAATGCCGCCTTTCAGTCGTATGCCTTTTTGCATGTTGATTCCTCCCGTGCTCCTGTGTTCGTTGGACGGTTCTGTCAGTCGAAGCAGCTTCGTCCGACCGCAACCGATTCTTTCTTCATCTTAACGAAAAGAAGGCTGGCGTACAAAGTTCATTTCGCGGCTTCGCGAATTTTCTCGATCGGCGCCTTCATCTCCAAATAAAAAGAAAAAGCCTTTGCTCTTCCCTGAAACCGAAGTTTCGAAAGGAGCAAAGGCTTGTCTTCGACGTAATATGGCAAACGAACGCCGCTGCCGGTAATGTTCGAAAAAGAGTAGGTTGACGAATCTGATTACGAAATCGCCAGTTCGTCCGCGGATGTATCCGGTCTCGGAACGCCGAAGTTAGGCGTTCCGTCTTCGTTCCATTCGATCACCTGAACACGCGCGTGACGGTTCGGGTCGTATAACGGATCGCCGACAATCTCTTTGTAGCTTCTGCCGTGGAACACGAGCAGATCAAGCGAACCGTCTTCGGATACCGTGAAGCTATTATGGCCGGGTCCGTATTGGCCGTTTTCTTCGCAAGTTTGGAACACGGGAACCGGCGTTTTGACCCAGGATTTCGGATCAAGCAGATCGCTGTTTTCATCCGCGGTCAATAGGCCCATGCAGTAGTTGTAATCAGTCGCACTGCCGGAGAACGTCATGAAGATCCGTCCGTTGCGTTTCAGAACCGCCGCGCCCTCATTCACCAGGAACCCGATTTTTTCCCATTCGTATTCCGGCGTTGAAATGCAAACCTGTTCGCCGCGCAGCGTCCATGGATTTTCCATCTCGGAAATATACATATTCGAGTTTCCGACGATCTCCGGATCTTTCTGCGCCCAGACATAGTAGCGAATGCCGCGATGTTCGAACGAAGTCGCATCCAGCGCAAACGACTCCCATTTCGTTTTAATTTGCCCCTTTTCGATCCACTCGCCTTGCAGCGGATTAGCGGAATCGTTTTCGAGAACAAACATACGATGATCAAATAAGCCTTCCTTCGTCTCCGACGTATGCGCCGCCGCGAAGTAGACATACCATTTTCCATCAATAAAATGAATCTCCGGCGCCCAAATATTCGCGCTCATCGGACCGCTGTCATGCTTAACCCAAATATTTTTCGTTTCGGCATCCCGCAATCCGACAAGCGTAGACGCGCGTCTAAGTTCAATCCGATCGTACTCAGGCACAGAAGCAATAAAATAATAGAAACCGTCTGTATGTTTCAAGATAAACGGATCGGCTCTTTGTTCGATCAAAGGGTTAGGCAAGTTGTAAGGTGTCATAAAATATGGTCTCCTATCGGGAATTTGACGGGGGCCGAATGTGGGATCGGCCGGGAGCGGACCGGCACAGGCACGCGTGGGGCGCTCCGGGGCGTGGGGTTCTTACGATCTCGGAATTCAAAGGCGAACGCTCCGCTTCTTCAGAATCCCCAGACCCCTCCGCTAACCGCGTGCCCGGCCGACCCAATCGGCCTGATCAAATTCTTTTTATTTTTATTGGGTAGGTGTGTAAGGCAAATCTTTGCCGAACGCTAATGCTGCGGCAAGTCAAAGCAATAAGGATAAGTACAAAGGATAAATAAAATTGTGATAACGAGTATAAGGCAGTGCCGTTACTACTACCTAAAAAAACAAGAATGAGGCGTTTAAAGGGTGCAAGGGTTTATTCCAGGCCGCGTAGCTTGGGGCGGAGGGGGAAATTCAGTGAAAGGCGCCTTTGAACTCGGAAAATTCCACTTAAAACTTTAATCAGCTTTTCCGAGTGAGACAGCGCCTTGAACGAATTTTCCCCGCAGCCCCTCCCGCAAGCCTCCCCCAGAATAACCCCGCCTTACCCTTTAATCCCCGAGTTCAAATTAATCGACTGAACGAAATATTTTTGGGCGAACAAGAACAGCGCCAGCGTCGGAATGATCGCCAAGATCGCCGAGCCCATCAGTTGTCCGATCATCCGGTAGTTGCCGTAGATATCTTGCAGCAGTAACAGACCCGCCGTTACCGGCATCTTGTCGACGTCCGTGTACACGATAACCGGCCACAGGAAGTCGTTCCACGATCCGGTGAACGAGAACAACGCGCAGACGATCAGAACCGGCTTGATCAGCGGCAGCATGATCGAGAAGTAAATCCGGAAGTGGCTGGCGCCGTCTACTTTCGCCGATTCGTCCAGGTCTTTCGGAATCGCAAGCATGAATTGACGTACCAAGAAGATGTTGCCCATACCCGCAAGACCCGGGATAATCATCGCCCACGGCGTGTTGACCCAACCGAGCGCGTCGATGATTTTGTAGGACGGAATCAGGTTCACGACGCCCGGGAAGAACGAAATCCCCAGCAGCGTGAAGAACAGGAAGTTACGGCCTTTGAAGTTCATGCGTGCGTAACCATAGCCCGTAATCGAGATGACCACGACGACAAGCAGCGTATGCGATGTCGCGATCAAGACGGAGTTCATCAACCAACGCAGAATCGGCGCCGTCGATGTATTTTCCAGAATTGCCGTATAGTTATCCATGATCCAGTTGACCGGAAGCAGTCGGAATCCGGTGCTTACGACTTCGGTCTGGGATCGGAACGATGTCGTGATCCCGAAGATGACGGGAACGATCCAGATGACGCAGAGCAATCCGAGGAATACATAAGCTACAACTTGAGAGACGCTAACTTTCGTGCGCTTACGGCCTACGGCCACAGCGCTTTTATCCAAATCCATGACTGGGTTTGACATCCTGCACTCCTCCTTAATCAGTTCGAGTTACGATTCATGACGTAGTATTGCAGGGCCGAAATCACGAGAATCACGAGGCCCAGCAAGACTGCCATGGCCGAGGCCATCCCCGCAATGGATTCGCCGCTACCAAAGGCAAGTTGGCGGATGTACATCATCAGTACCGACGTACTCTGTTGAGGACCGCCGTCGGTCATCATCAACGGTTGGCCGAAGACGTTGAACGCACCCGCTGTCGTCATGACGAACGTATAGATTAACGGGAAGTTGATCGAAGGCAATGTAATGCTAAAGAATTTACGGATCGGACCCGCGCCGTCCAGCTCGGCCGATTCATACAATTCTTCTGCCACACCGCTGATCGAAGCGCGGTAGATAATCATGTTGCCGCCGATACCGCCCCAGATAGTCAGGATAATAATAATCAACCAAGCGTACGGCTGATGCGTTGCCCAAGCAATCGTGGAACCGAAAAGGTTGCCGGTGATGCCCAACTGTTTGTTAAAAATCAGAGAGAAGATCAGGGCCGATGCCGAGATCGAGATCAGACCCGGTACATAAAGTACGGATTGAATAAAGGTTTTGCCTTTGAGTTTCTTATGAGACAGAGCTACCGCGATCATCAATGGAAGCACGATGAGCGGCGGTACCGTGAACAGGACGAACAGAAGCGTGTTTTTCAGACCGTTAAAGAACTGCGTATGGAACGTCGACGACGTATCGAACAGGATCGTGCTATAGTTCGCGAATCCTACCCAGTTCGGTGAACCGGCCAAGTTCCACTGCGTGAACGAAGCGTAAATGCCGTAAATCGTCGGAATGACGACAAACACGAGAAATAAAATCAGATGCGGTCCCACAAAGAAAGCGGGAGCCAAACTCAGCTTCTTTTTCATAGGCTTTCAGTTCTCCTCTCAAGACTGCCCTGAATCCCGGATCGCGTGCAGGCTGTATGCCGAACCGCTGCCGGGCTTGGAAAAAACGATATGCCCTTTTTGGGCATATCGGTTCTTCTTTTTAATGTAGTCATCTACTTGATGCGATTATTCGCCGGTCTTGGTTGCTGCTCCGGTCGATTCCGTAATCTTGTCTTCGACTTCTTTTTGCATCGTCTGCAAAGTCTCGTCGATGTCTACGTTGCCGCGAACCATGTCGCCGACATACTTGTCGACCGCTTCGGAGATGTACGGATAGTACTCGTACGTGTAGATGTACAACGATTCGATTTCTTTTTCGTCCGAAGTGAAGAACGATTGCATGTATTGCGAGAAGTCAGGGCTTTCCACGACTTGCTTACTCGCAGGAATTTGACCCGCTTTCGCCCACTCTACCGAGTTTTCGCGAATGAATTCGAGGAATGCGCCGATGCCTTGTTCTTTCTCGTCCAAACGTTGTTCGTTGTTGAACATCGCGAACAAGTGGGACGAGGAGCGGTTCGTGAATTTGTCCGGGCTGACCGAGTATACGTTCGTGACGCCGAAGTTCAGGTTCTCGACCGTGGCGTGTGCCGTGGAACTCCATGTTCCGTCTGTCGAGAACAGCACGTTGCCGGATTGGAACATCAGGTAACCGTCTTCGCCGAACGGAGTCATCAGGCCGGCGTCGTTGATTTTTTTGACATCTTCGACCGCCGTCTTCATCACTTCCGTATTGACCGCAGGCTTGCCGTCTTCTTGAATGTCGCCGTTCAAGTTCTGAATCTGTCCGAGCATCGCCCATCCGAGCAACGCATCATTGACCACGTAATCGCCTTCGTCCATCTTGCCTTGCAGGCTCAGGATTTCGTCTACGGTTACGTTATTGTCGTCAAGGAAGCTTTCCGCACCGTATTTGGCCAGCAAGTCCTTATTGTAGTACATCACGTTAGCGTGGATATCGAGCGGAACCGTGTATTGCGTGCCGTCGATGTTGCCTGCGCCCCATGCTTGCGGCAGGTAGTTGTCTTCTTTCAGTTCTGGTTGCGCTTGCATGACTGTCGTCATCGCTTCGAGTTGGTTCTGCTTGACGTACCCCGGCACGCGGTCCGCGTGGATAATTGCCAGATCCGGCACGCCTTTGCCCGAGCTTAATACGGTAGAGATTTTCGTGTACATATCCGCAGTTACGACGTGCTTCACTTTGACTGCCGGATCGGTCTCGTTGTAAGCCTTCACCAAGTTATCCATGTACGCGCCGTCTTCGCCTGTAAGCGGTGTCCAGAACGTGATCGTGTTCGGATCGTTTGCGTTACTGCTGCAACCTGCCAGCAGCGAAGCCGTCAATGCAACACCTGTAAGTAATGCCCCCAATTTTCTTTTCAATGTATTCTCCTCCTGTCTATGTAAACCCTTAACTCGCGTTTAGTATATCCCTAATCTGAAAACGGTGTCAATAACTTTTTAATAAACTTAAAACTTAAATATTGAACTTGATTAACTAATATGTTACTTTAATTTTTGAATGTAACCGTTATTTTGAACTGAGAATATCTTATGTATTAATTTATGTACATGTTAATAATCTTTATGGTATTATTAATTTCACCAAGAGCCGCTATCGGTTCTTTCTATGAAACCAAGCGAAAGAAGTGGGATAAGAGATGCAGTTGGAAATCGATCAGTCCTCCCTCGTCGTCTATGAAGCCTTAGCCAGCGAAGTTCGCATCAAGATCATTCAGCTACTGTCCAAGAACAAAATGAATATCAAGGAACTGGCCGCCGAGCTTGGCATCAGCAGTCCGATCGTGATCAAACATATCAAGAAGCTGGAAGACGCGGGAATTATCAAAACGGAAAAAGTACCGGGCAAGTCGGGGCTGCAAAAGCTCTCTATCCTGAAAGTCGACCATATCGAGATCAACTTTCCGAAAAAGATTTTCCACTCTTTCGATTCTTATGAAACGTCGGTGCCGGTCGGTCATTATACGGACTTCGATTTGAAGCCGACATGCGGACTCGCTTCGGACAAAGACTTCATAGGTCCTGTCGACGATCCAAAGTATTTCATGGACCCGAAGCGGATGGATGCGGAGATTTTGTGGTTTACGCAAGGATTCGTGCAGTACAGCGTGGCAAATTTCCTGAAAAAAGAAGAAAAACTGCAACAGTTCGAGATCAGCATGGAGCTGTCGTCGGAGTTTCCGTTCTCGAACGACGTATGGCCGTCCGATCTGACCTTCACGCTGAACGGCGTCGAGCTTGGCATCTGGACCAGCCCCGGCGACTTCGCCGATACGCGAGGCAAGCTGACACCGGAATGGTGGCCGCATAATCTCAATCAGTACGGCCTGCTCAAAACAATCCGGATTACGGGTCACGGCACGTATGTCGATGGCGATCCGATGTCCGATATTTCGATCGCCGATCTGGATACGAGCTGCGATCGCTGGACATTACGCATCGAGGTTAAGGAAGATGCGAAGAATGTAGGCGGAGCCACGATTTTCGGAAAAAAATTCGGGAATCACAATCAGGATATTTTGTTTAAGATGTACTATTTGTAAGTGGATTTTTCTCTTTAACGAAAAAACCTTGTACACCGCATCGATATCGATTGCGTGCACAAGGTTTTTCTTTTTCTTAAAAATCACGAATCGGGCATAACTTACCTGTTATTTGCCACGTTCGGCATAATAAGAAGATTCCTTGCAATCAAACCGAAAAGGAGTGGGTCGCTTGAACCAGACAAAACCATCCAGAAAACGTCTCACGCTTTGCATCGTCTTCGCTTTGATCGCCGCGACGCTGTTGACCGTTTGGCTGGTGAGCACGTTCGACCGCTTTCAGGCTTTTCAAACCCCGGAGCAAAAGCTGCTGCATGCCATGGAAGACATCGAACAGGCGGACGGGAACAGCAAAGCCAAACTAATCGAACAAACGGTTATCGAACCTTATGCCTATACGCCCTATACGTTCGACGTTCATCTGGGCGCTTCTTCGATGCTACGCTCCGGCAGTACGGAAGACGCGTTGCTGGCGCCGGAAGAACGAATCCCTCTGCTGGAGTGGTATATGCAGAATGCGGAACCGAACCATTACCTGATTCGGGCCGCAGAACAGCTCGCTTATGAATACGATGTACTTGGCAAAAATGCGGACGCTGACCAAGCGTTGGCAGATGCCGCTGCACGTTTATCGAAAAACACAGCGGAGCGTCGCGACCTTTTGCTGCTTCAAGCCGAACGCCACTTGGAATCCGGAAATACGGTTCAGACGCGCAAGCTGCTGGAACAAGCCGGGCCTGCTAAAAACGACATCGTATTTAACGGCCTTTCCGAAACTTACGGTTGGCTCTCCAGCAGACTGCTGTTTGCGGAGGGACAGGCCAAATCGGCTTTGGAGTCGGCTCAGCAGGCGCTTGCCGAACAGGCTCGCATCGAGAAAGACGGCTACACCTCCGAAAGTTATATTGCGCTTGAGGACTATCGAAGCTCGCTAAAAACGGCTTTAAAACAACACGACAGCGACCCATACGTATTCTCGGGCAAATTTGTACGCGGCGACGGAACTCCCGTAACGCGTGCCGGCATCTTTTTGCGCGAAAGCGACCGCAGCCAATATCGGGGGGACAAAGAACCGTATCACGCCGTGACTGACGATACAGGAACATTCGAAATTCGTGGTATCGTTCCTGGATTTTATGAGCTGGAGGTCGGTCTTTCTTATGAACAACTTGAGGATTGGAGCTGGCCGTTTAACTGGGATGATCGGATCGAAATCAAAGGGAATTCGACCATTGAGCGCGAGCTTACGATGACGCCTTTGATCGATCAGCAGTCTCCTGTAGGCGGACAGGAACTAACGGGAGACACGGTCGAATTCCGCTGGGAAAAGGTGGACGGCGCAGCTTATTACGAACTTGGCGGCATGATTCCCAATCACGATAACAGCGGCGGGATGGGATCGATGATTCGAAGCGGGATTACGGACAATCATATTTCGCTTACGCTCGACGAATTATACGGAACATCAGGCGGATTAACGTGGAGCGAAGACAACGACTGGGAATCGACGCAACCCAACACTCTCCTTGCTTATATGAATCCGGAGGCCAAATTTTCGTGGAGCGTCGAAGCTTACGATGCCGAAGGCAACAAGATCGCGCAATCATCCGGTCCCCGGATCGATTCGAAAAGCATCGAGAAACGGCCTGAATTTTATTTGAAGCAACGAACGCTTAACCCAGCAGATCGGCTGGTATTAAAAGGAGAACTTGCTCAAGCGCTAGATCGCTACCGAAGCAACGTTGAAGCCGATCCGAACGATACGGAATCACTACGTCTGCTCACCCGTTTGCTTTACGCGAAGTCTCAGATCGGGGAAGATCAGACTATGCAGGAGCTTATCCCGTTACTGGAGCGCTTAAGCGAGCACAGCACGAATCCGCGCGAAATCGCGAAGTTGCTTTATTTATTTTACGAAAATACCGATTGGGCAAAATATGAACAATACTACCGTCTTTATACGGAGTCGAACCCACAACCGATAGATGCGTATGAGCGTTCGATCCATGCGACAGTGCTGCTGTATCAAGGAAAGATCGACGAAGCTCGTCAGGAATTCTCCGATGCTCTGTCCGATGATGGAACGCATCGTTTTGTCGGTATGGCACTGGCCGCGGAACTCACTGCCCATCAACCTTTAACCAAGGTTCGCGAAATGGCCCGCTCTTATCCCGAACTGAGTCAAGAGAATTCTTGGACGTATTGGTCCGACCTGCTGGAAGCGATGGAAAAGGAACGTTCCGCATCGCCGGACACATTCGATGCACAACTAGACAAGACCTTGACCTCTTTCCTGAACAATCGCCAGGCCGATGTTAAAGCGAAAGCTCCAGCATCAAGCGGCCTGCCTTCGATCGACGACTTTGTCGAAGCATTAGCACAGGTTAACTAATGCCTAAAGCCCGAAGCGTCATATCGCTCCGGGCTTTTTGATGTGTTCACCCGAACCTTCGATTTTTCCCCAAATCCGATCAACTATCCAACCGTTCCCGCATCTGCTTCATATCCTTCGCGGGCGGCAGTCCGAACATGCGCGCATACTCGCGGCTGAACTGCGACGGGCTCTCGTAACCGACGCGGAATGCCGCTTCTGCCGCTTCGCGCGTCTCCGAAAGCAGCAAGCGCCGCGCTTCCTGAAGCCGAATCTTTTTCTGATACTGGATCGGCGTTAATCCCGTCACTTCCTTGAAATGAGCATACAACGACGATTCGCTCATATGAGCCTGGCTTGCCAGTTCTTCCACGCGAAGCGGCTTGTCGTACTCCTGCTGCAAATGATTAACCACGGAAGCGATCCGCTGCGATAACGTACCTCCGGCCGCGAAGCTTCGAATACGTCCGCCCAACTCGCCTTGCACCGCACGGTACAGTAATTCCCGGATCACCAGCGGTGCCAAAGCTTCGATGTCGTCCGGACTGTCGAGCAATCGAACAAGTCGAATCGCCGCATCCAACAGCGCTCGATCCATGCGTCCGATACCGAGTCCGCGATCCAGCTTGCCTTTTTCAACTGTAATCTTCGAACTTCCCGCACCGCCCAACTGCACGATCTGATCCGCCGTAAAATACAGCTGCAAGCTCAAATACGGCTCTTCATCCGAAGCTTCGACGACGCGTCCGCGGATCGGTAATTCGACGGAGGTCGCCAAGTAGGAATAAGCATCATAGGTATAGCGATGTCGGCCCAGCATGACCTGTTTCGCTCTCTGCGCCACAATGCACAGCGACGGCCGATACATCGAATGCACCAACTCGTTCGTCTGATTTTGCCTGATGATGCGCAGTTCGGGAATCGCAGTCGACTGCGACCCCTCAACGGGAGCATGGCGGATCAGCAGATTAGCGAGTTCTTGTCTTGCGGTTTCCCACTGGGGATCTAGCTGTATGTCAGACTGACGCTCCATACGAATCAGCCTCCTTTTTGGTGTACGTTTCTCTTCTATCATGCGTCTTATTGGAGGATTAGGCAAGGATTCCCCGGGATTGATCTACCTGATTCGCTCTTCCAACGCGCATAATACGGGTATAAGAACGACAACATACTTTCTTTTTAAAAGGAGCGACTACTCTTATGAATCCATCTCTCACATCCTCTGCATTTACCGAAAAAACCGTTATTGTGACCGGCTCGTCGCGAGGCATCGGCAGCGCGATCGCGCAAGAATTTGCGGCACAGGGTGCCAACGTGGTGGTCAACTACAGCGGCAACCGCGCAAAAGCCCAAGAAGTTGTTCAACGGATTGAGCAGCAAGGCGGACGCGCGATTGCGATCCAAGCCGATATCAGCGTCATTGCCGACATCGACTACTTGTTTGCGCAAACCATAGAAGCGTTCGGCGGCATCGATATTCTTGTCAATAATGCAGGCCTGATGCACACGGTGCCGCTGCTGCAAGTGACGGAGGAAGACTTCGACCGCCAGTTCGCCGTGAATGTAAAAGGAACCTTTTTCGCTTGCCAAGCCGCTGCGCGACACTTAAACGAGGGCGGACGAATTATTAACTTCTCGACTTCCGTCGTCGGCGCGATGTTCCCCGGGTACAGCGTCTATGCCGGAACCAAAGGAGCTGTTGAGCAATTCACCCGTCAGCTTGCCAAGGAACTGGGGCCCAAAGGAATCACGATCAACGCCGTCGCGCCGGGACCCGTCAATACGGAACTATTCCTGGAAGGCAAATCGGAGCAGCAAGTTGCAGGGATCGTCGGAATGAACGCTTTCGGACGACTTGGAGAAACGAATGATATCACCGGAACCGTTCTGTTTCTGGCGAGCGAGGAAGCACGTTGGATGACCGGGCAGACTCTGCGCGTCAACGGCGGGTTTGTATAAAAGAACAGCAAAAGCCGCTCGTACCTTAGCGTACGAACGGCTTTTTTTAAGAACAATTATAGTAATAGAAGCGTATCGAATCAAAATAAAGCTCGTCTCATACGTTACACGAACGGGTTATAAAACCTCGATCCGTCCCAAAACGTAATGACCAACACGGCAGCCGAAATCAGTACCGCGCCTGCGATTACCAACGTATCCCTTTTGGTCAGCGGCCGGCTTCTGTACCAGGTGCGTTTACGTTTGCGGCCGAAACCGCGTAATTCCAGCGCCGCACTCACCTTCTCGATCCGCTCCAACGTTGCCAGAACGAGCGGAAGCAGAATCGCGGCCATATTTTTCACGCGACGGCCCAGTTTTTCTTTTTTGGACAAATCGATTCCCCGGGCTTGCGCAGCCGTGGAGATATTCACGTATTCCTGCTGCACATCGGGGATGTAACGCATGGTCAGCGAGATCGCATAAGCCACCTTATAACTCACGCCTACGCGATTCAGCGAAGACGCGAATTCACTAGGTTCCGTGGCAAGCAGGAACAGCAATGCGGGCGGCACCACGACAGCGAACTTCAACAGCACATTGAACTGGTAAAATAATTGCTCGGAAGTCAGCGAATAACGTCCGGCGATATGCAGCAGCTCATGCCGGGTTCCGTAGATCTGTACGCCCTGTTCCGGTGAAAAGAGGAAAATCGCTAGTTGATTTAACGCGGAAAAAATCAGAATCAGATACAAGACAAACGAATACTGCTTGAACGGAACTTTGGATATATAAAAAACGCTTAACGAGATGACCAGCATAACGAGCAGACAGCGCGTATCATAACTAACCATTCCTGCGATTGAGAATAACAGAAAGGCGATCAATTTGGTCACTCCGTTTAACCGATGAACGGGCGAACCGACATCGGAGTAAGACAGCAGCTTGGGCGGCATCAGTTCATCATCCTCCTGTCCGAACGAATGAACCGGGATACGAATTCGTCTTCCGGCTGCACGCCGATTCGTCTGGCCAGGATATGCAGCGACGTCTCATGCAGATGCGCTTCTTCAACCACTTGCGCATTGCCCAAAATCCGTGCCGGCGTATCGTCCGCAAGCTTGCGTCCTTCAGCCAGCACAACGGTTCTTTGACCGTATTCCAACATTAGATGCATATCGTGCGTAATCAAAATCAAAGTCATTCCCTGACTGTTAAGCTCCATCAGAAACTTCATCATTTCATTATAATGCCGGAAATCCTGTCCCGCCGTAGGCTCGTCGAGAATCAAGATTTCGGGGCGCAGAACGAGAATCGAAGCAATCGTGGCACGCTTCTTCTGTCCGTAACTGAGCGCCGATACCGGCCAACTGCGGAACGGATATAACCCGCAGACGCGCAGCGTCTCATTGACCCGATCCCGAATCTCGGCTTCCGGAACTCCTCGATTTACCAATCCAAGCGCAACTTCGTCGTACAACAAAGGCTTGGATAGCATATGATTGGGATTCTGCATCACAAAACCGATCACATCGGCACGCTCGCGAATCGTATCCCGGGATAGATCGCGTCCGTTCAGTCGTATTGAACCGGAAGAAGGTTTGTGAAAACCGCAAATCAACCGGGAGATTGTCGACTTGCCCGCTCCGTTGCGACCTGCGATACACAAGATTTCACCACGGCCTACGCTTAATGAGACGTCTTGCAGCACGGGCTTCGCCGGATCGTAGCCGAAAGTAATTCCTTCCAGCTCCAACAACGGCTGCTTGACGTCCGACTTCGGACTCGCCAAATTAGCCTCGTGCCAGCGAATCAACTGCTCCGTGCAGCCTTCAAGATCGACGCTTTCTACGCTTCTTGGACCGATCTCAGGCGTTACTGCGCAACCCGCGTATCGCATAGCCGACAGATGCAGCGGTTCCCGGATTCCTTTTTCACGCAAAAGACCCGAACAAAGCAGCTCGTCCGGCGGTAGATCCGCAACGATCCGTCCTTCTTCGATCACGATAATTCGGTCTACCGGGCAATGCAGCACTTCCTCCAATCGATGTTCCACAATCATAATCGTCCGTCCGGATTCGCGGTGCAATCGGTCGATCAGCTCCACCGTCGCCCGTCCTGCATGGGGATCGAGACTCGCCAACGGTTCGTCAAATAACAAGATCGGCGCTCCGCCAACCAGGCCGCCGGCCAGCGTCGTTTTCTGCTTTTGACCTCCTGACAGTTCTTGCGGAGAAGCATCGAGGAAATCGGAAAATTCGACTTCGGCCGCGGCTTCTTGAACCCGGCGAATCATTTCCGCATGCGGAACGCCGTCGTTCTCCAGCTTAAACGCAATGTCTTCGGCTACCGTCAGACCGACAAATTGACCGTCCGGATCCTGCATCACCGTTCCGATGAAGTCGGACAGCTCGGCGATTCCCATGCCTTTGCTATCCGCTCCCATTATTTTGAGTACGCCCGAATGTTCACCGGGATAAAAATGCGGCGCAAGCCCGTTGATACAGTGCGCCAGCGTGCTTTTGCCGGAGCCTGAAGGACCGACGATCAGTACCTTTTCTCCTTCATGAATCGTTAAGTTGATATCCCGCAGCGTCGGTTCACTCTGCGCGCGATATTGAAATGTAAATTGATCGAACTCGATCACCGGTTTTTTCATGGCTTTCCTTTCTCGTTACCGATCTGATCTGCAAACGAAAAAGCCGGCTGAATGCACCGGCTTTTCTGCGCTTGCTTCTTTCCCAATTTTCACATGCTAGGCTTCCCGCGTCAAGCTTCCGCGCTTCGTGCGCGTTTTGGAATATGCGATGGCGATCAGCGTTCCCAAAATGGCAACCGTCACCATGTTCATAGCGCCAGCCGCAAGACCTTGCGTAAAGACTTTGTTCGCCGGTTCCGCATAGATGAGAATATCCAGCACCGGAGCGACGATAAACCATGCAGCCGCGTTAGCGATGATTTGAGCGATATTGAACCGCAAAATCTCTTTGCCGCCGAATTCGCCGTCATGAATACGAATCCCGCGACTAAACAACCCGGCAAGCAGACCGAATACGCCGGAAGCGATGATCCAGCTGAACCAAGGTCCGAACGAGATCAGATCCGCTACGGTATGGCCGATCAGACCGATCAGCAGTCCCGCCCATGGTCCATACAACAACGCGAACAATGCCAAGATCGCGTAGTTCGTTTGCAAGTTGGTGTTCGGAATTCCTGTCGGAATGGAGCCGAAACGAGCCAATACGACGAACAACGCCGCTCCGATCCCGATCGCGACGACCGTTTTAACCGAGAACCCTTTCGAAGATTGCATAAATTCCCCTCTTTTCTTTATAAACATGCGAATCGTTAAACGATTGCCTTCTTTGCGTTGATTATACCGGGATAAATGTTGTATGGCTACCGTTTTTTTATGAAAAGTATATTTTATTCATCGGAATTATAAGAATAAAGGAATCGGCCGTCGGACCGATAGACATCACCTTTAGGCAATGCTAGCGTTAAACAGACTCGGTTGATCAAAAATCCGGAATTTGGCCTAAGGAGTGTATGTGCAATGGATGAAAAGCAGTCTAAACTCGCTTCATTTTTTCAACACCCGCTAGCATGGATGGTTATTGGTTTCGTCTTGCTTGTTTTGTGTAATAGCCTGCTCGGTCCGATGATCGGTTCGACGGATATTCCGTTTGTCGTATCAATGTCGCTCGTTAGCGGAATCGTCTATGTTGTCGCATACATACTGATCATGAAGGCCATAGCGCGCCGCCGTTTGTCCGAGTTGACGCTTAGCCGCGCCGGACGCGAAACGCTGCTGGGCATCGGAACCGGTATTCTTTTTATCGGAATCAGCGTACTTCTTATTATGGCTTTCGGCGGATACAGCTTCCATTGGTCACCCGCCGGATCAACAGGCGTGCTGCTCGCTGGATTGCTGCTGTTTTCCAGTGCGGCTTTATTCGAAGAACTGGTATTTCGCGGCCTTTTGGTACAAGGAATCGAGCGCCTTGGCGGAAGCTGGATGGCGTTGGCATTGACTTCGATCTTCTTCGGCGGCGTTCATATGGCTAATCCGAACGCAACATTTCTAAGCGCCGCAGCCATTGCGATCGAAGCGGGACTTCTGCTCGGCGCAGCGTTCTTATGGCGGCGGAATCTATGGTTCGTTACGGGACTGCATTTTGCGTGGAATTCTTGCGTCAGTCTCCTTGGGATTCCGGTATCGGGGATTGATTCGGCGGGTTTGTTTGAAGTCCGCGTAGCGGGAAGCGATCTGCTGACGGGAGGTGCTTTCGGAATTGAAGCTTCGATTGTTCCGGTGATTGTGGGCCTGATGCTTTCGCTCTGGATGGTAGCGCGTGCGCATACGGCGGGTCGTTGGCGATCTTTTCGTGAGCGGCGACAGGATATTTTCCCGCAGAAAAAAGCCTGAGTTTCTCAGGCTAGTAGCTTGACCAAGTTAAACGTAAGGTTACGCCCACCTGAAACGCACCTAAAGCGTGTGCATTTCAGTCGAGCGCAAACCTCTATTAAGGTTGGCCAAGCTACTAGGCGGTCGAGAAAGTCACGTGTGCGCGAGGAAAGCCAGAAGAATCCGAGAGAAACTTCCATCATATGTTTCTAAATTTCATCTCTTCCTCGCCTGACGCTTTATAAAGCCGGGACATTAAACCAGAACAATTTCCGGACCGACAGGATCTTCTTTTCCATAATCGTTGTAGGCCCGCACACGGAATTCGATGTTCGATAAATCATCAGGCAGTGGCGGACTGATGATAAAGTTCTGAGACATTTTGCCCGTCGTTCCGGATCCATTTTCCATACGGCAGTCGTAAGGTTGATCGCCCTGGATTTCAAGTACAAATTCACAATGAATACGCTCGGAATAATGAAGATTAAATGATTCTTCCCAGTCTGCGCTTAATACAGCAACACTTGCATTACTGTATTGGCGTACGGTGACCACCGAGTAGAAAACTCCGAGTTGTTCAGCCGATCTCATCACAGGAATCTGACACCTAAATTCGTTCGGCTTCACTCGGGGCTTGTACATATCCTCAAGATTTAAGGTAGAAAATACGGTATGCAGGTATTCTTCATAAAACCCGTATTTCTCTGCCCACTCTTTTACCACGACTTTGAGCGGATGTCCCGGATTCCCTTCCGCCAACTCTTTGCGCTGTTTGAGCAACTCGCAAATTTTTTCATCAACCGGCTGAAGCCTCTCGTTGTAATAACCGTCTTTTCGTTCAAAATCTGCGGCTTCCATCATCATCTTTTCCTCCCGCATTCTGTCGTCATACGATCCGTCTATAGAATTTCTTATCGACCTCCATCACCGGGAACCCGGGCGGCAGCATGTCTACGGTCACTTCGACAAATCCGTTCTTTTCGTAGAAACGGTGGGCAGCTTGGAAAGCGAGCGTCGTTCCGAGCCATATCTCCTCCAGCCCCCGCTGCTCTGCCCAGGTGAAAGCCTCATCCAATAAACGCTTCGAGACGGCATATTGTCCGCCTTGGAATTCTTTTTCACGAACATTTTACGTAACGCTGCCCGATCCTGCCCGATGTCCAACAACGCAATTGTGCCAATGATTTCGCCTTCATGGAGTGCGGTCCAAAAGTTCCCTTTTCCCGTCTGATAAAAGGTCTCGATCTGAAGCAGGTCGGGCTCGTCTTCCAATGTGATCGGAACGCCGTATTCGTTGCGCTGGATATGTAGAATAAGCTCGGCCGTGCGATCTCTCCGCTCAACGGAAGAGGCGTAAGGTTCGACCGTATACGCGGGATTTTTGTTCATGGTACTCCCTCCGATCTTGGCCTTCTATATTAATTGCCCGTCATACTCTCCCACGGCAAGCTTGGCGGCTCCGGCAGCTCGATCTCCCACTCCAGTTCGCGCCAAGGCGTCGATTCGTCCGCAAGAGGTCCGCGCAAAATTCCCACATTGATCTCCGACAACTCCTCCGAGAGATCGCCTGCCCAGAACTGCCTCCCCGCCATATAGGCAACCGCGTAATCGGGCCAACTCCGATACGAATAACGAGCCCGAACCGCCGTATGCAGCAGACAGATTTCTTCTTCTTCCTCGCCGATATACCCTTCCAGACGCGCGCAGCGAAGGTAAAAGGCCAAGCGCCCCAAATCCCAAGCGGCGATCCCCGCAGGCGGCAGCCGATCCATATAGAGATGCACCGTGTATAGTTCGGCATATCGCTCCATTTCCCGCCTGCTTTCCACATAAGCCTTACGTTGTGCCAACGTCATTCCGCTGAGTTTCACACGCATATCCTGAAAACCGGGATTGTGCATCCCTGCCCACATGCGTTCCGCCAAGTGCCTCATACCTTCCGCATCTGTAATCCCCCATAGGTCTTCCAAAATGCCGGATGAATTGAAATTGGCATTGCGACATGCGGCGGGGGTGTACGGAGGTTGCACTCCGTTTTGCGTCAACAAAGGCGCTCCGAGCGCCGTTGCCCAATCCAAAGCACGTTGATATCCGTAAGCATCCATTACCTATTCCAACCCTCCATTTCATAAGGCCGAACATCGCGCGGCTCTATTCGAATCGGACGAAGCTTCATACTGAACGGCCAGCTCTCCCGGCGCGACGGGCTGCGCATTAACTGGCGGAGCGAAGACGGAATCGAGCTTCGTCCTTCCATTTTTTCCAATCTGGATTTGTAATCGGGATGCGACGGGTTTTCTTCATAAGCTGCACGTGCCAACTGTAGCGCCTCCTCCGTCAGACCGATCTCGAACAAAGCAATCGACAGCAGGCTGGTCACGTCGCCGCGTAACCCTGCATCGTAAGCGCGGCGAAGATGCGGCATAGCCGACTCGTACTCGTCTTTTTCCACCAGCATTGCACCGATATAATAATGAAGCGGCGGATAAAACGGCTCGATCGACGGTCGATTCAGCAATTCACTAATCGCCGACTCCGCTTCCGCTGCACGTCCATGTTCAAATAAAACGCTGATTCGCCGCATTTGCGTCTCGGTATCCTCCGGCTCCAGCGCCAAGATTCGATCTGCATAATCTAGTGCCGACGCCTCGCCGCTAGCTGCCAATTCATCCAATGCAAAACGAAGAATTTCGGGATCATCGGGCGTAACTTCGGCTGCGCGCATAAACGTACCCCGCGCTTCATGGCTCCGTCCCAGCTTGCGGTAAGCCCAGCCTTGAAGCAGCAACAGTTTACCGTCGACCTCTGTCGCCTTTTCCGCCTCGGCCAATGCCTCGGCATATCGGCTTTTACGCAAATACAGCTCGCATAAGGCGACGCGAACAATCGGTGAATCTCCGAAGTTCCGAGCGTGTTCCAGACTTTTCAGCGCTTCGTCATAACGTCTCGTTTGGAGTTCGCATAGCCCTTTCATCCATAGCCAATCAGGATGGATCGAACGGTTAGTCGAAGCACGCTCAAAATCTGCCAGCGCGTCCTCGTACTGCCCCAGCCGATAGCGAATGATCGCCCGTTTGCCGTAATGAACGCCTTCCGGTTTCAAGCTCAACGTGCGACTGATCAATTCCAATGCTTCCTTGTGATGATGCTGGCCGATTGCGCAATCCGCCAATGCAGCCCAGATGATAACGTTCTCGCCTGAAAAAAGGGTTTGCGCGGTTTTGAGGTCTTTTTCCGCAGCCGACCATTGTTCGCACCCGGTCCGGTACAATCCGCGGTGCAACCAGGCATAGTACGCATTTTGCGACGAAGAAGAGCTCAAGTCGACCGCCTGATCCAGGCAGCGGGCGCCTTCCTCTTCGCGGCCCAGTATGATCCACACCCGACCGAGCAGCGTCTTCATTTCACTTGTCGATCCGTACATCGGAGCTTCTGTCAGCAATCGTTCGCAATCCGCATAACGCTCCAACTCAAACAACAACTCCCCTGCCGCAAAGCGTGAATCCCGATCCCCCGGATATCTTTTCAACACTTCAAGCAGTTGCCCGACCTGCATCGCCTGCAAATCAAGCAACCGAATACGCAGTTCAATATCCGATGGTTCTAACAGTAACGCTAAATCGCATACTTGCCGGGCCTCGCCGAAGCGTTCCAATTCGCGAAGGCAGCGTGCCAAGCCAAGCAAAGCCTGCGGATCATTGGGCAAAAGGTCGAGCGCACGCTGAATCAAATCCAAAGCCTCCGCTGCACGCTCCGTTTCCAGAAACCGATCGGCCAAGCGCAGTAACGCATCCCGTTCATTCGGAAAAGCAGCAACCAGCGCCTTCCAATCTTCTTCGGCACGCAAATCCTCGCCGAGCAGATGCAGCGTAGTCGCTCGAAGCCGTAACAAATCCGGATCTCGATGAAACAAAATATACGCCGTATCAAACTGTTCCATAGCCTCGCGAAGACGACCGTTCCCCAGCAAAGCCGCTCCGCGTGCTCGTAAAGACAGAAACTCATCATGCAAAAAATCTTTTCCAAAAGGCAAATACTCGAATCTTAACGCTGCGGGCTGGCGAATCGAATTCAGTACGAACGCAGCAAAATCGGGCGGAACCAGCTTGGCAAGCCCAACCTCGTCGTCTGTCCAATAAAAGATTTGGTCGAGCTTTTGCCAGACGGGTAACGGAAGATGAGGATGCTCCGATAAAAAGGCCAGAACCTTCGGTTGCACTTCTTGCTTGAACGAGAAATTCTGCAATTGTTCGTACTCAAGCAGCTCGTTCCATTTTTCAACTTGGATTCGCTGGGCGTAGTCGTTATATAACTCTTCGAACAATCGAATCAAGCCGTCAGGATCAAGAACGTCAACAGGTTGCTCAGAAACGGATGCGGGCATATCGGTCGGACCCGGATGCGCGGGACTGCCCTGTTCGTCGTTAGTTCTTGTTACCCTGCGCCGCTGCGCCAAACGATTCGCTTCTCCCCAAGCAGGCAGACGCTCTGCGTCATGCTCCCCGTTCGATGCTGCCGCATCATTCGCCGAACCGCCGACGGAATGTGCATCCGCGCGCGCCTGCGATTCCAATGTTTTCGCCTGCTCCAATGCTTCGCCGTACGCTTCGCGCAGACGTTGGAACCCTTCCGGATCATCTTCGGGGTGCGTCTTTTTTAAAAGAGCCGCATAAGCGCGTTTGATCGCCCGGCTGTCTGAGGTCGGCGCTATGCCGAGGATCTGCCAGATTCCCATCTCAACGACGATTCCTTTCAAATTGATTCAAAAACTGCTCCAGCCGGTCGGCTTCCTCGCTGATTTCTTTGGCGTCCTGACGGTTCAAAGCCGCTTCGAAGCGCTGCATCGCCAGTCCGATCCACTCGCGCTCGTCGCCCAGACGTTCTTCATATAACCGATCTCCCCGCGCCAGCAGCAAGCGATTTTTCTCACGGTCTCTCGGGTGCATCTTCAACGTTGCCAACTGCGCCAACCGTCGTTCGATCTCTTCGCGGCTCATAACCCCCGGATTCTCCTCAATCACGATGCGATGCACGTCTTCCAATCCGATCGTTTTGACCTCGACTTCCAAAATGCCGTTGATATCGTAGGTATAACGGATATCGATATCCCGAATCCCGGTGGTTCCCGGCGGAAACTCCACTTCCAGCTCGCCGAGCAGCAGGTTATTGGCGGCCAGACGACTTTCTCCCTGATAAATTTTGACGATGATCCGCCGCTGTTCCTCGTTTACGGTCGAAAATCGTTTCACCCGGCTCACCGGAACAAACGTATTGCGGTCGATGATCGGGCTAAAATGGCCGCTTTCGTATTCGCCCGTTTCGTAAGCCATCGCGACTTCCGTGCCAAGCGTATACGGACACACGTCGGTCATGACCACGTCCTGAAGTTCTTCGCTGCGTTCCTTCATGCCTGCTTGAATCCCCGCGCCTACCGCAATCGTCTCATCGGGATCGATACTGGCGGCAGGCAGACGTCCGAACATGCGGCTGAGCATCGAATACACGACCGGCATACGCGAAGCACCGCCGACCATGACGATTTCGTCAATCGCATTCGCATCAATGGAAGCATCGAGCAGCGCGCGTTCGATCGGTTTGCGCAGCCGCTCCACGAGCGGTTGCGTAAGCTTCTCGAACTTTTCGCGGTCGATACGCAGCTCCTTCGTCTCGCCGCCGATGCCCGCGCGCATCAAGATCGGCTGCTGTCTCGACAAGCCCTTTTTGCCCGACTCCGCCTGATCCCGTAAAAAGGCCAGCGTTTTGCGCTCCAACGAAGAAGCCTCCGTGCCGAACGAAGCGAGGAAATGATCGACGATCACGTTCGTGAAATCTTCGCCGCCGAGATAATTGTCTCCCGCTACCGCTTTGACCTCCATCACGCCGTCGAACAGCTCCAGAATCGACACATCGAACGTGCCTCCTCCAAGGTCGAACACGAGAAACTGCGTTTCCGGCTTCTGCTGATGCAGCCCGTAAGCGATAGCCGCCGCCGTCGGCTCGTTGAGCAGGCGTTCGACTTTCAATCCCGCCAGTTCTCCCGCCATTCGGGTTGCTTTGCGCTGCGTATCGTTGAAATAAGCAGGTACGCTGATCACGGCTTCCGTCACGGGCTCGCCCAGATAGTTCTCGGCATCGGCTTTCAGCGCCCGAAGCACCAGCGCCGACAGTTCTTCCGCCCGGAAGCGCCGATCGCCCAGCCGGACTTCTTTGGCCGTACCCATATGACGCTTGAACGCAGCTGCCGTCATCAACGGATGCGTTAGCAGTCTTTCCTGCGCGATCCGTCCTACCAGAATATCGCCGTTGTCGTCCACGCCGACGACAGACGGGATCAAGCGTTCGCCCAAAACGTTGGGAATCAGCTCGGCGCGGCCGTTTTTCCAGACCGAGACGGCGCTATTGGTCGTACCCAGATCGATTCCGATAATGGTCATGATTATTCTCCACCGTTTCTTTGTATGGGATATGAACAATGTATGATTCCCAGTTTAACAGCACAGTCCTAATTTCGACAAATGAGCGAAAACTCTTCTTTTCCTATAAAAAAAGAAACTTCAGGCTGACCTGCCGAAGTTTCTTTGCATGATTTCGATTTTGACTTTCTTAAGAAGCTTTCGTTCCCGCGCTCTCCGTCTTATCCGATTCTCGTAGCTGCTTGCGCAGCAGCGGATAGAACACGATCCCGCTAGCCAGCAGCAGCACGCCGAACCCGAACGTTTTCCAATCGCCCATCCCCGCATAAACGACCCACACGGAATAAATGGTAGCCAAAACCGCAACGATGCCGTCCGTGCGGCGCTCGCGCGCTTTTGCATAACCTTCGCCCGTCAAAGTCAGTTTAAGCTGGTAAACGGAAGCGATCAGATACGGGACCAGATACGCAAGCGTCGCGACCACGATGATGAAGTCGAACGCCTGAGAAATCGAACCGGAGATCGTCGAGAAAATCAGCAGTTGGCCGAGCGCGTTCGAGATCCATAGCGACAGCTTCGGCATGCCTTTGTCGTTTTCCCGTTTAAAAGGCTGAAGAAAAACGCGCTGCTTGGCCGCTTCGTACGGAACTTCGGCGCTCAGCAGCACCCAACCAATCGTCGATCCGATCAAACTGATCAGACCCAGCGCCGCCAGCAGATAACCGCCGTAAGGTCCGAGTACAGCCGTCATCGCGTCGACCAGCGGATTTTGCGACTGCATCAATTGTTCTTTCGGCAAAAGTCCCATGGTCAGAATACTGATGCCGACGTATAGCACGATCGCGATCAGCAGTCCGGCAAACGTCGCCCGGCTGACATCCTTTTTCCGCTTGGCGCGTGCCGCGAACACGGTTGCCGACTCTACGCCGATAAACGCCCACAACGTCACGACCGCCGCCGCATTGATCTGCGACAACAGCGATGCCGAACGGCCCTCCGCATCGATATGCGCCGCCGCGAACTGTCCCATCGTCGAAGATTGAAAAGCAAACAAAGCAATGATAATGAACAAAGCAAAACCGATGACTTTCGTTGCCGTCGCAATCAGGTTCAACCGTCCGGCTCCTTCGATTCCCCGCAATGCCAAAAAGTGAGTTCCCCACAGCAGCAGCGAGCATACGACGAAGTTCAAGCCATGCCCGATCGTCAATTCGAAGCTCCCGATGTTAAGCAGCACGCTCGCGCTGTTCATGATCGGGAAGAACGTCGATAAGTAGCTGGCGAATGTCGTGATGACGGCCACGAAGCCCGCAATATTGCCGATCCAGTAACCCCAGCTCGACATGAATCCCGACAGCAGCGACAACGCCGGGCTGTTCGGGAACAATTCCTTTGCATAAATCTGCGGTCCGCCGTTCAATTCGGGTTTGCGCAACGCCAAATTGCCGAATACGAGCGCCAGCATCAATACCCCAAAGCCCGTTACGGCCCAAGCCAATACCGTACCTGCCGGACTTGCCGCTTCCGCCAGCGAACGCGGCAGCATGAAAATCCCTGATCCGACCATATTCCCCACGACCAAAGCCGTCAGTACCCAAAATCCCAATGTCTTTCCCTTGCTCAACAAAATTACCCCTTTTCCATCCATGCTCTATCTCTGTACCAGGGAGACGCAAAAAAGCATCCCGGCCTTTCATTATACACTTTTCTCTGGTAAAGCGAAAGAGTAAAAGACAAAGAACAGAAACGAAATTGTACGAAGGCGCTTTCGTCCTGTAGAATAAACGGGAGATCAATGATTCGGAGGCGGGTATGAATAATCGATACAAAAGCGAAAAAGACGTATTTTTCTTCACAATGAATTGGGCCATTATCATCGCGCTGCTGATTCTGGTCTGGATGGGCCTCTCGACCGGAGGTTCGCTGCTGTTCATTCCGATGTGGCTGCTCATTTTGATGTTTGTCGTATCCACCTGGTATATGACCAACTACGAGATCGATAAAGGGCATTTGCGCGTGCGCTCGGGACCGCTGAATTGGAATATTCCGATCGACAAGATCGAGAAGATTCGGCGCAAGCGCAGCATGAGTTCGGGTCCAGCGCATTCGCGCAGTCGGCTGGAGATCACGTACGCGGGCGGCAGCATGTTGATTTCTCCGGTGCGGGAAGAGGAATTTTTGAAGCAGTTGAAGGGGATTAACCGGAAGATCGCAATCGATGTGCCGGATGTGAAGAAGGATGACGGCGCGAAAAAAAACCTTTCCCGATAAGGGGAAGGTTTTCTTCGTTTTGAGGGGGTGGTTCGTTTGGGATGCGCTGCGGGAGAAATTGCCAGCGTAGGCTTCCGAAGTGCATTTCTTCGAAATGCTTAACAAGGCGCTGTCTCACTCGGAAAACTGGATTAAATTTTTAGTAGAAGTTTTCCGAGTTCAAAGGCGCCTTTCACTGAATTTCTCCCTCCGCTCACTTCGTCTCCCAGACCACTCTCTCAAAAGATGCAAGCTTTTGGGTGTTGTAAAAAAGAGCTTTCTTTTTCGGCTTTATTGGCCTTCAAAGATTAGACTTTGCTAGTTTTCGAATTCGTTCAGACTGACCCAGCGTTTTTCAGCAGCAGAGCGCTCAACGGCTTCCAGCACGGCTTGGCATTTCACGCCGTCCGCGAAGTTGGGAACGGGTTGGCGGTCTTCGGCGATTGCTTTCATGAGTTCATGCACTTCATGGGTTACGGTGTGTTCGTAGCCGATGGTGTGGCCTGCGGGCCACCAAGCGTGCATGTAGTCGTGCGCAGCGTCGGTGGCAAGTACGCGGCGGAAGCCTTGGACGTCTTCGGCGTCTTCGGAGAAAAAGACTTCCAGTTCGTTCATCCGCTCGAAGTCGAAACGGACGCTGCCGAGGCTGCCGTTGATTTCGAACGAATTGGTGCTGCGATGGCCGTTGGCGAAGCGGGTCGCTTCGAATGTGCCTAATGCGCCGTTTTGGAAACGTGCCATGAACATAGCGGCATCATCAACTGTAACTTGACCGCGAGGGCCTTCGGTACTGCCTTTTGCGGTGAGTCCGGTCATTTCGGTCGGCATCGGGCGTTCTTTGATGAAGGTCTCGGTCATGCCGATGACTTCATCGAACTCGCCGACGAGGTAGCGGGCCATGTCGATGGTATGCGCGCCCAGATCGCCGAGCGAACCGGAACCGGCGATTTCTTTTTGCAAACGCCAGACGAGCGGGAAATCCGGGTCCATGATCCAATCTTGCAGGAAAAGACCGCGGAAATGATAAATTTTGCCCAGTCTGCCCTCTTCGATCAACTTTTTCGCCAATCGTACAGCCGGAGCGAAACGATAGTTGAAGCCGACCATATGCTTAACGCCGGCGGCTTCTGCGGCGGCCAGCATTTCTTTGGCATCGGCAAGGCTTAACGCCAGCGGCTTCTCGCAAAAGATATGTTTGCCCGCGGCAGCGGCGGCGAGCGCAATTTCCTTGTGCGCATCGCTCGGAGCGTTGATGTCGACCAAGTCGATATCTTCCCTGCTCACAAGCTGACGCCAATCAGTCTCGACGCTTTCCCAACCGAATTGCTCGCCTGCCGCGCGTACCGCTTCCGCATCCCGTCCGCAAATCGCAGTCATCACAGGTTTAGGGACATCCGGCAAAAACATAGGCACCGCTCGATATGCGTTGCTATGCGCTTTGCCCATAAATTTGTATCCGATCATGCCAACATTTACGAAATTGTTCAAGAAAGTTCTCCACCCTTCCGGCATCCGCCAATCTCTGATATCGCTTTCATATATATTGTAGCGAAAAGAGCCTGCCAAAGAAAGTTTTATAGATATAGGCAGATTTTCAATGAAATAACGCGGCTTTTGGCATAACAAAAACGGCCTCCTGTTTGTCAGGGGCCGTTTTTCGCCGAAATAATCGTTTTTATCTAGGGCGGTACGCAAACTCAACGCCATGCATCTTGACCTGCCTTTTCGCCCTCTTCTGGATTCGTACTTAAACCGTGTACGATTCCAGCGACGCGGCGTCATTTTCCCTTGACGTGCCCCGGCACGCCTTCGGAAAAATTCCTTGCCGAGAACGAAAATTCAGCTCAATCTGCTCCTGACGGAGTTTGCGCACACGCCCTAGCCAATGCGCGCGAAATGCCGGATTGCAGCTTGCTTCCGCGCAGCGCATCCTCATCGCCGTGACCGGACAATGGAGACGCCGCCAATTCCCCTTCGCGCACCAGATCTCCGAAGATCGAAGACAATTGACGGGTGATAGCCGAATCGTCCTGCCTAAGCGCGACCAGACTGGTCTGAAGCGCAAATTCGGACAACTCGCGCACGCGCACAGGCGTCAAACGTCCTTCCCGTACTTCTTCGCGCGCGCAAACCGCAGGCAGGAATCCGATTCCCGCTCCGCGCAGGATCAGCTTTTTCGCCGTCTCGGAATTATCGACGTGGAACGCGATCTCCGGCGGCGATTCCAATGCTTCGAACGCGCGGTGAATACGAAGCCAATCGAGCGTTCCGCATTCGAAAAAGACGAGTTTGCGTTCCTGAAGTTCGTCTACCGATACCGATTCTTCGTTGGCGAACGGATGGTCCGAACGAACATACAAGTTGATCGGATCTTCGTAAAAAGCCGCGGTACGCAGCGACGGGTGCATTACTTTGCGGATAAACGCCACCTCGATCTCTCCCGCAAGCAGCCGCTTGACCAAGTCGTCCGTGCCGCCGGTCGTCAGCTTGACGTGGATGCCGGGGCAGCGTTCGTGCAGGCGGGGCAGCAGCTCGGGAATCAGATAATTCGATACGGAGATCGTACTGCCGATTCGAAGCTCCTGCGGCAGTTTTTCCGAACGACGGATATGCTGGCGCCCTTTTTGCAGCGTCTTCAGCATTTCTTGGGCATAAGGCAGAAATTTGCGTCCTTCTTCCGTCAAAACGACCTGTTTGCCGATCCGGTCGAATAATCGGCAGCCGAGCTCTCGCTCCAGCGTCTGGATTCTGGCCGTCACCGAAGGCTGCGATAAAAACAGCGCCTCGGCGGTTTTGTTGAAACTCCCGTAGTGATTGATATAGACGAAAGATTCGATATTTTCGATATTCACTCGGCTGCCCCGCTTTCATTATGATTTTTCCGATGAATTAAGTCGGTTTAATGTATCATAGTGTCCGCGAGCGTTACTGTCAATGGATATTCAAGCGCAAGACGGTATAGAAAAAATCAATAAGAGAACGGAATTACATAATATTTCTATAACCCGTTTTATCCGAACCCTTATTGGAAAACCCTTTACGCCCGCTTTTATTTATAGATTTATTCTATATGTATCTGGATTCCTTTATTTAAGCGGCCAGTATGATCTTGGTTCGGCTTGTTCATCCAATACGCGATACGTGGCACGTCCCATGTATAACGGAAGATTCAGCTTGCTCAAGTCCGGCAGACCGTTTTCGCCAAATACGGAATCGTCCCGATACGCTTGCACAATCTCGCCCACGATCCAATAATGGTCTCCATACTCATGAATATCTTTGACCCGACATTCATAAGCAACATAAGCATCGCGAAGAATCGGTACGCCCGTCTGCTCTCCGTCATCGAACTTAAGGTTCAGCGCACTCAACTTATCGACATCTCGTCCGCTCAGCGTGCCTGCGCCCTGAATCTGTTCGCTGCATGCTGCCGGTAAAAAGTGGACACCAAATACGCCGGATTCCCGAATCAAGCCATAACTATGCGTAGCCTCGCGTAGGGAAATCCCGTAGAAAGCCGGACCTGAACCGATGTAGGAATGCCAACCGGATGCCATCACGTTGCGCTGGTCGCCTAATCGGGACGTCACCACAGCGACCATGCCCGGATACGCATAAGCGAGTTCCCCTTCGACTGCTTTTTTCATACCTACCATCTCCTTATTCGTCTCCTAATTTTTTAAACTCGATTTGCAAAAAGGCTTACCCGTACACATCTGTTTCCAGTGTACAGGCAAGCCGATCCGGGAATCAAATCTTTCGAAAATAGGAAGTATGGGTTTAAGCTCTTGACTTGAACAACAAATAAACGAAATACGGCACGCCGATGATCGAAATGACCACGCCGACCGCAAGCTCCGCCGGAGCAAAAATCGTGCGTCCGATCAAGTCACCAAGCGCAACCATAGTCATACCGACGAGACCTGATATAGGCATCATGTAGCGATAATGAATGCCGACCAGTCTACGGGCAATATGCGGGGCAATCAGGCCGACGAAACCGATGCTGCCCGAGACGGATACGCAGGCCGCAACAAGCCCTACGGCTGCCAATACCAGCCATTGCCGCTCCCGTGTAAGCTTAACGCCAAGCCCCAAGGAGTTATCGTCCCGAAGCTGCATGACATCGAGCGTTCGCGACTTGTACCAAATATACGGCGTCAACAACGCAAACCAGGGCAGCATCGCCGTGATGTACCGCCAATTCGAACGATGCAGACTGCCTGCCAACCAGACGGCTGCGGCCTCGAAGTCGCTCGGGCTCATTTTCAAAGACAAATATAAAGTAACGGCTCCGAATCCCGAACTGACCGCAATCCCCACCAAAATCAACTGCTGCGGATCAAGCCGACCGCGACTTTGCGCGAAGATAAAGATCAGCAACGCCGCTGCCAAGCCGCCTAATAGACCAAACATCGGCATCGCCATAAATGACAGCCAGCCGTCTTTAAAATTCAGACGGTCGCGCAGAAGCAGCATGAACAACACAATCGCCATGCCCGCTCCCGCGTTGATCCCCAACATACCCGGGTCAGCCAGACCGTTGCGCGTGATGCCCTGCACGACAGAACCGGCAATCCCGAGACCGAATCCCACCAGTAAAGCAATCAAGATGCGCGGCAGCCGAAAGTCGAATACGACCAAGTCATGCTCCGGCAGCGGGTTGATCCGCAGCAGCGTACGCAGCACGTCTCCCACGGACATATCAAAAGTACCGTTCGTTACGCTCACATACACCGTCACCAGAATCAGGGCAAGCGTAGCGGTCACCACCAGCGTAAGGCGGCGCGGCGTGTTAAAGCGCATTGGCACGCCCTCCCTTCCGCTTGATCAGATACAGAAAGAAGGGTACGCCGATCAAGGAGGTTACGACGCCGATCGGAGTCTCATACGGCGCATTGATAAAGCGGCTGGCAATATCGCACCAGACGAGGAACAAGCCGCCGACAAACGCGCTGCAAGGAATGATCCACCGATAATCGGTTCCGACGAAAAAGCGGACGATATGCGGAACCAAAAGTCCGACGAACGCGATTTTCCCCGCCAAAGCAACCGAGATTCCTGTCAAAATGACCACGGCCAGCATCGAAAGACCTTTTACCAACGCGGTGCGCTGCCCCAGTCCGGCCGCAATATCGTCGCCCATCGACAATACCGTAATCGAACGCGACAAACCGAGCGCAAGCGCGATCCCCGCCACGGCGAAAGGAATCGCGAGTTGGATCAATACCGGATCCATCTGATCCAGGCGTGCGTTGTACCAGAAACTAATCGACTGGGAGACTTGAAAATACATCGCGGCCGCTTCGGCAATACCGCTCAAAAACGTGCCGATAATCGTACCCAGAATCGCCATGCGCACCGGGGAAGTCCCGTTCGGCAGCAGCCAGGCCAGACCGAATACGATACCCGCTCCGATCGCCGAACCTGCCAGAGAGAATAGAATCGTCCCGAAATTCGAGGTTCCAGGCAGCAAGATCATACATAACGTCACGGCCATGACCGAGCCGTCGGAGACGCCCATAATCGAAGGCGAAGCCAGATAATTGCGGGTCATCCCTTGCATAATCGCACCCGACATCGCAAGAAAAGCACCAATCAGCAACGCGCCGACGGCACGGGGAATGCGCGACTGGGTGATAATCTGATGATCGATCTGATCCGGGTTAAAATGAAAGACCGCCTCCAGGACGGTGGAGGCGTCTATATTTTTGGCACCGTATAGAACCGACACCGCCAAGGTGATGACGATCAGCGCAGGCGCGACCGTCGTCAGCACAAGCGGATGGATTCTTCTTCTGCCTCCCATTTACTCGGACAGTTTCTCGGATGCTGCTTTCAGGAACTGATCTCGGCTCCAGGCAGGTCCGCCTTCGGACAACGGGTTCATCAGGTTCACGAACATTTTTCCGTCCTTATGAGCTTTCAACTGTTGAATGATCGGGTTGTTTTGCAGATCTTCAAGCGCGGCAGGCGCTTTGCTGTTTTCATTTTCGGAGAACTGAAGGAACAGGTAATCCGGGTTGATCTCCGCCAATTGCTCGACCGAAATCTCTTGTTGCGCTTCGGCCGATGCGATGATGTCCGGTACTTCGATACCCAGATCGCCGTACAGAATCGCGTTTACGAAAATACCGGCCGGATAGACGAACAGCGAGCCTTGACGAACACGCACAGCCAGCACTCTTTTGCCTTTGATCTTGGTTCCGATCTCTGCTTTGGCCGTCTCGACGTCAGCCGCATATTGATCGATGGCCGCTTGAGCTTCCGTTTCTTTGCCTGTCAGTTCGCCCATAAGTTTCAGGTTATCCTGCCAGTCGTCCGAAATATGCGAAACCAGGATGGTCGGCGCGATTTTTTCCAGTTGAGCCAGCGTTTCTTCCGGGAACTTCGTAGAACCCAGAATCACATCCGGCTTCAGCGACAAGATGGTCTCGAAGTTCGGCTCTGTCTTCTCGCCGATCGACTGCGCGTTGTCCGTGATCGATGCGAACTGCTCCGGGAATTCGCCTGCGTAAGTGATCGCGCCGACCGGATGAATATCCAAGGTTACGGCGTCTTCCATCGCTTCCATAGCGCCAGTGATCACGATGCGTTCTGCTGTAGCAGGAACCGTGTACTCTTTACCGAGGTATGTAATCGTACGGTCACCCGTTGCCGCTTCGGAAGTCGTTTCCTCTGTAGCTTCGTCGGTTGTTGCGGCTTGCGTACTGTTGTCCGTCGTTTCGGCCTGCACCGCCGGTTCGGCCGAAGTTTGCGCCTCGTTGTTACCGCAAGCGGCCAGTAGTCCTACCGTCAGGACCAGGACAAACAGAATGGATAATGTTTTGAATCGTTGTTGCATGATGATTGCTCCCCTTTCGAATCTTCTTTTTATGATAATGATTCTCATTACCAAATCATAAAGCCCTACCCTTTTCAAAACCATGCACAATTCTACGAAAAACAATGGACGATCCTCCGTCAGCGCGGAAAATCGTCCATATAAACATAACTTTACATTAGAATGAGACAAACTTGTATCAGCAACGTGTCCAGAAAGTCTAACGTAGCTGGAAGACAGAAGGCGGAGAGAGAAATTCAGTGAAGGAGCTGAAGCATTTCGAAGAAATGCACTTCGGAAGCGTATGCTATAGCTCGCCTTTGAAATCGGGAAAATTCAGCTAAAAATTTAATCCCTTTTCCCGATTTCAACACGCGACCTACAGGCTTTCGGAGAAAGCCACTTCGTAAGCATCCGCTAACGAATTTCTCTCGCAGCCTTCTGTCTTCCCCGCCGAAGTGACTTTCTCGACAAACGGATAGGCACGCTTGTATCATTTACCTCTCTCAAAAAAGCCGCGCCGCCTCGCGCAGTACCCGCTTATGGGCACTTGGCGAACACTCTCTCCAAGGATCGGAAGGTAAGATGTGAACTCTTCCCGTACGCACCGCGTGTAGTTCCGCCCATTCCGGTGACTGGCGCACAACATCCCAGCCGGGAAGCGTCTCCCCCTCTTGGCAAACCATCAGCAAGATTCGATCCGCTCGAAACGAACTCAACATCTCCAGATTCATCGCATGGCCTTCTTCATAGCGCGAAGGCAGCGGAGGCAGATTAATGCCCAGATCTTCGCGCAATACGCCTGCCGCCGAAGAAGCTCCTGCCGAGTAAAAATCTCCACGCCAGAAACGGAGCAACAGCGTACGTTCGCCCCGTCTACGTTGACCAATCGAACCGCCGATCGTTATCGCCGCTTCCCGATACGAGGCCAACCAGCGTTCAGCCGCTTCCGTCTCGCCTAGCGCAGCTGCCGTCTGCTTTAGCGTCGTCCGCCAATCCTCTTCGGGTCTAATGTAGATGACCGGAGCAATCTGTTCCAATCGCTCTTTTTCTTCCTTAGAAATCAAACTGCTGCATACCATATATTCCGGACGGCTTTCTTCCAATCGCTTCAGATTTCCTTGCCAATCCGCGCCCAATTTATACCCGTCTAGATGTACCGGAATATCCGCGGCATAACGGCTATGATAATAACTGGTCCATTTCGGATGAAGCGGAGCCGCATAAGGCATTACACCTAGAGCCAGTAAATAACCCGTCGATGTCGTGCAATACGCGACGATTCGGCGTGATCGGCTCTTGATATACGCGCTCGGCGTTACTCCAGTCTCCTGCTTGAAGCGGCGACTGAAATAAAATTCATCATTATAGCCTACTTGTTGGGCAACCTCCCGCAATTTGAGTTCGGAATTTGCCATTAACCGCTTGGCGCGGCGAATCCGCAGATCCGTCATATATTCAACCACGCTTTTACCGTAGCGTTTCTTAAACTGATCCACATAATAATTGCGGCTTAAGCCAGCCATGCCTGCCAACTGTTCCAATTTCAGCGGTTCGCGATAATGTTCGTCGATAAACGTCTTGGTCTGCTGCATCAGTACTTGGGAATCATACTCCGGGGAAGCCGCTGCGGACGCCCAATCGCTCACAAGTTCCAAAAACTCAGCCCTTGCCTTCATCCGTTGCGCGGCACCCTTGCTTGTCCAACGACGCCAGATCGATTCGGCTGCTGCCTGTAACCGACCACCCGGCAGCATAACCTCGCCCGTGTCGACTCTGGGCCAGGCTTCTGCCGACAAGGCTTGTAATGTTCCCGGATGCGACTCTTCCTCCCGAAATACGTCAAACGAAATCAAAAAAGCGCCAAATCCGACCTGCGAACCGCCTTCGATGCCAAACGTCCGCTCAGGCGCAAACAACCGAAGGGAACCCGCACGAAGCGGTGCTCGTCCCGATTCACTCACTACCGTACCTTCTCCCTCCACACCTGCAATCCACACATAAGAAGAAGTATGCCGCTGCGGTACACCCAACTGTGAGCGGTAATCAATACGTTCAATTCCGTTCAGACGAAAGATCAGATCCTCGTGCAAGACGTTTGTTTCATGCTGTACTGGACCGCCTTTAACTTTGAAAACCATCGCAATTGCTCCTTTCTCTTCGGCTTCTGTCAGATTCTCGCTTGCCTGACTTTATCTACACGGATCTCTGTTTCCAGCATCCGGATGAGTTCTGTGACTAAAACCCAATGAATGATAACGATTCTCATTGAAATCTATTCTCACTCTACCTGCCGGGAAAGGCGTAGTCAATGCTCTCTAACGTTCTCGTCGGTAGATCGTCCATTGTCCGACGGAACATCGTCCATGTATAAGGCTTGCTCCCAGCGCTATACTCGGATGAAGCAGCTTTTATAATGAATGATTCATATTTATCGTATAGGAGGAACTTTTTATGAACTCAAGCTTCACTATCCCCCCGAGCCGATCCGGCGACGCTCACTCGCCGATCGAACTGCGCGGTACAAGACAGTTCGCTCTGTACTCCGCCGAAGGACGCGAATATCGGATTCTGATGTCTATCCCGGATCGGGAAGCTCCCGCTTCCGGCTATCCGGTCATCTATATGCTCGACGGACACGCTACTTTCGCTACAGTCATCGATGCTGAACGCGCCCAATCTCGCCGCGCCGAAAAAACGGGCGTTGCGCCGTCCGTCATCGTAGGCATCGGCTATCCGAGCGGGCTTCCTTTTTCCTCGGAACGCAGTTACGATTACACGTTGCCCGTCCCGGTCGAAAACCTGCCCGCTTCCCGAGACGGCAAACCTTGGCCCGAACATGGCGGAGCCGACATTTTTCTAACCTTTATCGAGAACGTACTAAAGCCGAAAATCGAAAGTATCCTCCCGATCGATCGCAGCCGCCAAACGCTGTTCGGCCATTCTTTCGGTGGATTATTCACGCTACATACATTATTCACCCGTCCCGAAACTTTCCGCTGCTACATCGCCGGAAGCCCTTCTTTACACTGGGCAAGACCGTTGATTGAAGAGGAAAAACAAGCCTTTATCAAAAAACTGCATACTGAAAAGCACGAGCTAAACCTCCTGATCGCCCTCGGCGAACTGGAAGGCGATCCTCCCCATCATATGGTCCAAAACGCACGCGCCCTATACGACCGTCTCGAACCGCTGCGCGAATACGGCCTGAACGTTAATTTCCGCTTATTCGAAGGCGAAAATCACGGCTCCACCTTGCCCTCCATAGTCAGCCCGATGCTGAGAACGGCGGCTTTGTAGACTGCCTTCAGCAAACGCAACCATATGTTCATTCAAAGCAAGCTGAAGCTCCCTCGTTAATCGTTTTTTACATTAAAAAGAACAGCCAATAAATCTTTGGCTGTTCTTTCTGTACATTTTTCTTTTAGCTTGTCCTTTCCCTAAAGTGAAGAAGTTCATGCCCGTGCGTAGTCAGCGGAGAGAGAAATTCAGGTCAAAACGCCTTTGAACGCGGAAGGCCGAGGGCCTGACAAGTGAGACAGCGTTTGGTGAAGCATTTCGAAGCAATGCACTTCGGAAGCATAGGCTGGAAATTTCTCCCGCAGCGCATCCCCGCACCGCCCCCAACGCCTTCACTGTCTCACACATCAACTTCAATTTTACCCCCGCTCAAAATCTTCACGCCATCACCTTGATACGCTTCAAAATCCTTCATCAGCTGAAACAGCGCCCGATCTTTATGCTTCGCTTCCAGCATCACGTCGATCTGCGGAGACGTTTTGGCTGCTTCACGCAAGAAGTCCAGTAGCGGTCCGACCTTCACGCCGTCCGCATGACTTCGTCGATCCGTCTCGCTTTTCGGGCTGGAAGCATGAATCTTCGGCGGTAAATGCTCGCCTTCCGGTACATCTGTACGAGCGAGCGGCGACTCCCAGGTTTTCGCTACCTCCGGCCACCAGTCCGAAGCCGGTTCACCGATACTATTCGTCCAATGATGATGAATATCCAGCACCATCGGCAGACCTGTGCGTTGTGCGGCTTCCAATGTTTCGCCGACCGTGAATGTCTTATCGTCGTTTTCCAGCGTAATCCGGCTTTGTATATCCGGGTCCAGCTCTGCAAAATGCTCTACAAATCGATTGGCTGCTGTAGGCTTATCCCCGTACGCGCCGCCGATATGGATATTATTTTTCGAGCGCGCATCCAGCCCCATCGCTTTGAGCATACGGACGTGATAGCGCAGATCCCGAACCGACGACACGAGTACCTCCGGTCGCGGCGTGCTCAGCACAGTGTAGTGATCAGGGTGAAAGGACACTCTCAAATTATGCTTGCGCACATAGGCTCCAATCTCTGCAAAAGGCTCGGCCAGCGCGATAAACGGGTCCCAATCCTGGAGATCGGCATGCGTGGCAAGCGGAATCAATTTGGAGGAGAAACGATACATTTCGATTCCTTCTGCCACATTATGTCTCAGCAGCCGCAGCGTATTATGCAGATTGACGGCAGCGATCCGTTCCAGCTCCCGCAGTCCGGCTTCGCGGTCCGGCAGCTTGGCGAAGCGTGCCATGGTCATCGTTTTCGAAGGTGAAGAATCCTGAATTTCAAGCGACATTGCGACATATCCAAAACGAACAATCATTAGCAGCTTCCTTTCTCATACCATGACCGCTTAAGAGGTTAGGTTACGTCCCTCGAAAACCCGCTTGAACCGTGCGTGTTTCCGATGAACGCAACCCTTAAATTTGATGCGGTCAAGTTAGTAGGTGTTCTACTTAGAACATACCGCAAAGAAGCTTGTCGGAATCAGCATGGACATGCGATCCTTTTTTCTCGAAGCAAAAACCCTGCCGCAAATCGCGACAGGGCCTTGGTATAACCTAAAGTTCCGACTTCCTCAGGAGGACATTTTGCAAGCCACCTGAAGATTTGGTTCCTGCTTATTTTTCAAGCGTCAGTTCCAATTGGACGTTAATATCGTTCTCTGTGCTCAGTACAACGGAGTGCGGGTTCGCCAGACCGAAGTCCTCGAAAGTTACGACCGTCGTGCCCGACAGCAGCAATTTCCCGTCTTGGTACGAAGCTTTTGCGTCAAATGTCACAGGCTTTTCGATGCCTTTGAGCGTCAGCGTTCCGTCCAGGGTAAAGTCGTACACTTCGCCGTCCGTCCATTCTTGCGGCAGTCCCTCGAACGCGGTTGCCGTGAATGTCGCTTGCGGGAACTGGCTCATTTGGAAATAGTCATCGCTCTTGATATGGTCGTCGCGCTGCGCATTGCCCGAATCGATGGCATCGATCTCGATAGCGCCGCTGCCTTTCATTTGCGTCGCGTCCGCTACGTTGACATCCCAGGTTCCGCTGACTTGGTCGTCGACGAAGTTAACCGTCTCTTGGGAAGTCGTGACGGAGAAATACACTTTGGACGCGTCCGCGATGTTCCAGGTTCCGTTCAGATCTTCTGCGGCTACTGCCGCTCCTGTACTAGCCGCTTCAGCCGTCGTGCCCGAGGTCGATTCCGTATTCGCCGCCGCTTGCGTAGGAAGCACGCTTTCGATTTCCACGTTGTTGCCCAAATAATTCGTCATAAACGCATAAGTGGCACCGCCGCCGATCACCACGACCGCCGCCGCGGCAATAATCCAATTTCTCGCTTTTTTATTCATGATTTTCTCCTCCTGTGAATCTGTTTTTCGGTATCATACCAGCCCAATGTGTCGGGAACATGTCAAAGGGCTTCTTTTGAAAATTTGTTCTCAAAATCGTTACAATTGACCTAAAAACCCTTGCCCTGCGCCGTTTTGTTTGTAGAATAGAAGCCAAGGATGCATACAGCCCGGAAGTCGAACATGACAAACGGGCCGCTCCGAAGGGAGGAAACAGTCGTGACGACGATTTTAATTATTGAAGACCAGGAAGCGATCGCTCGCGTGCTCGCTGCCTATTTAAAAAAAGCAGGCTTCGGCGTTGAACGAGTATCCGATGGCCGATTAGCTATGCATAAGTTCGAAGAAACGCAGCCTGCCCTCGTATTGCTAGACATCATGCTTCCGGGCATCGACGGTTGGGAGCTGCTTGCGGAAATTCGCAAACGCGGCTCATGCCCGGTCATTATGCTTACGGCGCTGGGTGACATCGATTATCGACTGAACGGGCTAAACGGCGGCGCCGATGATTATATGACCAAGCCGTTCGTACCCGAAGAGGTGGTCGCCAGGGTGAACGCCGTGCTGCGCAGACGCCCCGTATATAGCGGGACCGATGCCAGTAAAAGCTTCGGAGGTCTGCTGATCGACTCCAACGCCCAGCGGGTATCGCTCAATGGTGCAGAAGTTCCTCTTACGCCCCGGGATCTATCGCTGCTCATGTTCTTGTCCGAACATCCGAATCGAATGTTTACGCGGGAGCAATTGATTGAACACGTATGGGGCATGGACTATGAAGGAAGCGATCGCGCAGTTGACTTGTCGATTAAAAGACTGCGTCAAGCGCTATCGCATTGGCCGCCGGAAAACGGCGAGATTCGCACTTTACGAGGAACGGGGTATCAATTTTGGATCGCAGAATGAATCATCTCAGCAAAATGCCCTGGCCGCGCAAGGATAAAAAGCCGCGTAAGCGCAGGGCAACTTCCATACTCACTTATTGGACGCTACGCTACTTTCTGATTTTGTTCGCAGCCTTGGCGATCATTGCGGGCGGCGCTCTGTACGGCATCCGCGAGACCGCCATGGAAAATCGCTCGCGCACGGCGGCCATGCTCGGACAAGAAGTCGCCGATCGGGTGAAAAACAGCGACGGCACCGTCCACATTCCGGATAATTTGAACGCCATTTTGGACGAGCGCATGGGATTGTTCAACATGAATCTCGACGTCTGCCTATTGGTCGCCGATCCGGCAGGTAATGCTTTATTTACAAGACCGCAGATGACCGAACGGCAAGTCGAGGAGAAGCTTGATCCGAATCCGCGCTCGGGCGAGCCGGAATATCAACTGGTTCGAACGCCGATTATGGAAAACGGCGAAGAGATCGGCGGCGTGTATATCAGCCAGTTCCGGAAAACGCCGGCTTACAGCTCTCATGAACTTATGATCTTCGCCGGACTCTTCGGCGTATTGGCTTTGTCCGGCTGGTTCACGATTTATCTCCTCTCGCGCAAACTCTCCCGACCGATCCGTCGCGTAGCAGAAAGCGCAAGGCAGATTCGGAACGGTCACTACGATGTTGAATTGGAGGTCAAGACGGGCGAACGCGAACTTCTTGAGCTGGTTGACTCTTTCCGCGGAATGGCGGGACGTCTGCATCAGCTTGAAGAATGGCGCGAACTCTCCTTGGCGGGCGTCACCCACGAATTGAAAACTCCCGTCACTTCGATCAAGGGACTGGTGATGGCTGTACGGGATGATGTCGTAAGCGGTGAAGAAGCCAAAGAGTTCCTTGATATTGCTCTTCAGGAATCGAACCGCATGGAAAGAATGGTCGCCGATCTGCTGGATTACAATGCTTTTTCTTCGGGCAATGTCGAGGTACGCAGAGATCGGCTTGATCTCAAGTTGCTCGTATCGGAGATCGTTTACCAGTGGAAACTTCCCCATGAATGCGACTCGATCGAAATCGACTATGCGTTTCCTGACGAGATGGTCTATACCACAGGCGATGCGCTCCGCATCCAACAAATTGTCGTTAATCTGCTCAATAACGGAATGCAGGCCGCGCATCCGGATCGCCCTCTCCGCCTGCATATTGCCATCAGCGAATCTAACGGTCGAATCGATGTAGAGGTTGCCGACAACGGTGCGGGAATCGAAGAGTCGGATCGCGATTATATCTTCGATCGATTCTTCCGCAGCGAAAAGAAAAAACGGCAGACTCGCGGACTTGGCCTGGGTTTGACCTATAGCCGATTATTGGCACGCGCGCAGGGCGGAGAACTTCAACTACGTTCAAGCGGGCCGTCGGGGACAACTTTTTCGCTCCAACTTCCTATATAGGACATTAAACCTATTATTTTCGCGAAAAAGGTCTTACAGCTTGAACATAGAACTGCAAACATTCACATTCAACGATCCGATTATTAAATCGGATCGTTTTTTTATAAGATTACGAATTTCCCTGCAATAAAACCAAATAAACCAGGCCTTCCTTCGACATTCCCGATCTCGTTTTGTGTCGAATCTGTGAAAATAGGAGGTTAATAGGTCTTGCGGACTGCGACTATAGGTAGTATTATGGGTCTACAACCTACTGAACACATAATCCGAATGAGGTGACCCAGATGACCCTTTTGGTCGATTATTGCCCAAAGTGCGGAACAATTTTCCAAAAAAACGCTCGAAACCTATGTTCTTCTTGCAGCAGCCAGATGGATCATCATCTGAACCGCTGTTTGGATCACCTGTGGATGCGCCCGCGAAGCACGACTAAAGAACTAGCCGAAGCAACCGGCGTATCGCCGACTGAGCTTCATACTTTTATCAAATCCGGACGTTTGTCCTCTTCTTCTTATTCGAATCTCACTTATCCGTGCGAGTCCTGCGGCCATGATACACGCAGCGGACGACTATGCGGTTCCTGTATGGGCGTGTTCCGCGAAGCGGGAAAACCTCAACCGGATCCCCAAGCTCCTGCGCGTCAGGTGATCGTCAAAACAACGACGAAAATGATGTATACTTCTCGCCATCGTTAAACGGCAGCCTGAATATGCGATTTCATCCATGACCTGCAACCCGACTCTTTATCGAGTCGGATTTTTCTTTTTGCAGACCGTCTCTTTCATGTCGTTCCCTTGTTCAACGCCAAACAAAACGGGCCCATTCCCCTTTTCTATCCAAGGAGTAAGCCCGTCTTATGCATGCTTTTCATTATTATGACCCTAAGCGATGAACCCTCTAAACTTAGACGGCTTCGATTGACGACACTTCAGCTTGATCGGTCTCAATCTCAGTCTCGAAGTAACTTTTCAACAACTCATACGAGTGGATACGCTTGGCAAAGTCGCGAATCGGACTGGTGACAATCAATTCCTCCACTCCGCTACGCGCAGCCGCTTCACGCAGGCGACGACCGACGCTGGCGGCCGAGCCTTTAATCAACGGTGACGGCACATGCTCAATCCGGTATTCCTCGCCTGACTGCTTGCCGAACTCCTCCGCTCGCTCCCGGTCGCCTATCGTAATTTTACGCCCGCTGGCGAGAATCGTTCGGAACAAGTCACTTTCAACCGCGATACCTTCCGCCTCCTCATCGGTGTCGGCCGCGGCGGCGGATACGGACAAGATCGACTCCGGCTGCGAACCATCCACGGATACGAATTTTTCCCGATAACGCTGCAATGCGACTTCCGCTTGATCCAGATCGCCATTGATGAACAACGAGAATACATACGGAAGACCCAACTTGGCTGCGAGGTCCGCGCTGTCCGCGCTTGCGCCGAGCACATAGAGACGAGCAGGCTGCTCAGGCAAAGGTTCCGCACGAAGTCCTTCCAATGGATCACCTTCACCCGGGTCGATCCCATGCAGATAATTGCGCAATTCTTCAAGCTTGCCCGAGAGCGAAGCATCTTCCTCCGGTGCTCCTCTGCGCAATGCCAGCGTAGAGCGCGGCAAGCCGCCCGGCGCGCGACCTACGCCCAAATCCAGACGATTCGGCTCCAGGTTCGCCAACACGTTGAAGCTTTCCGCTACTTTGTACGGGCTGTAATGCTGAAGCATAACGCCCCCCGAGCCTACCCTAATTCGTTCCGTGGAAGCGAGCAGATAAGCAATAAGCACCTCCGGCGACGAACCCGCAACCGAACGCGAATCATGATGCTCGGATACCCAGAAACGATGATAGCCCAACGCGTCCGCACGACGTGCCAGCTCTACCGTATAACGTAATGCCCGTTCGGGCGTATCGCCTTCAAATAATGGGGATTGATCCAAAATGCTCAGCTTAATGCCCATACTCTCTCCTCTTTCCTTTTCCTGATAAATGAATGGTCTAAGCGATATCTTTACAGCTAAACACGTACCCCGGGTAGTTCGGCAGGAACGCTTTCCCGTCTAGCGAGTTCAAGTGCCAGTTCGGACAAGGAACGTTCAAGTCGCGATTGCGTCTCCGCAGACAGGATATATCCGCCTTCGGGACGGCGCTCGATTTCCCGGTCCACGCTGTAGACGCCGCCGAGAATATTGCGCGCGGCCAGTGCGTTCAACACTGGCTTGAGCGAGTAATCGATCGATAGCAGATGCGCGATCGTTCCGCCGACGAAAATCGGAAGCACGGGTTTGTCTCGTAATCCCTCTTGAGGAATCAAATCGAGGAAAGTCTTCAGCACCCCGGAATAGGAAGCTTTGTAAACCGGGCTGGCGAAGACGACCGCGTCTGCCTCTTCGACTTTGCGCAGCGCTTCGCGAATTTCGGCTCCGGCGAAGTTGGCGGTTACGAGGTCGGCAGGCGGAAGTTCAACGATATGCAGCAATTCGCTGGCAAACCCTTCTTCCGCCAATCTTCCCTGCAAATATTGAACCGGACCGTATAGACGGGACGATAGGCCGGGGCTTCCGGAAACGATCAGAATTTTTTGCGTCATGGATGATTCCTCCTCGGGTAAGTGGGATTTCTTATCAGACCGTCAATCATTTACAACGGATAATGGCAAGCCGCCTCATGCTGAACGCCGATGGACGCAAATGCCGGTTCGACGTTGCGGCACAGATCGGTCGCCATCGGGCAACGGGTATGGAAACGGCAACCGGACGGCGGATTGGTCGGAGACGGAATCTCTCCTTGAACAGAGATGGATTCACGCGTCGCAGGCGACATCCCCGGAATCGAAGACAGCAAAGCTCGCGTGTAGGGATGCGCCGGGCGGCGGAATAATTCTTCGCTCGGCGCGGTCTCGACCAGCTTGCCCAGATACATCACGCCGATCCGATTGGAGATATGGCGAACGACTTGCAGGCCGTGCGCGATAAAGACCGAAGTCAATCCCAGCTGCCGCTGCAAATCCTGAAGCAAGTTCACGATCTGCGCTTGCACCGAGACATCGAGGGCGGATACGGCTTCGTCGGCTAAAATGAACTTGGGATTGACGGCGATCGCTCGGGCAATTCCGATCCGTTGCCGTTGTCCCCCCGAAAATTCATGCGGATAACGATTCTGCCAAGACGCTTTCAAGCCCACTTGTTCGAGCAGTTCACTTACCCGCTCACGCCGCTGGGCTTGATTGAGTTTGGTGTGCACGCCTAGCGGCTCAGCGATGATTTCGCCGATGCTCCAGCGCGGATCGACCGTGCCGTAAGGATCTTGATGAATAATTTGCAGATCGCGGCGCGATTCGCGCCAATGCGTCTTGTCTTTGATCGATAATTCGTCTCCGCGATACAACACGCGGCCGCTGGTTTGCGGTTCAAGCTGGAGCAACAAACGGCCGAGCGTGGACTTGCCGCTGCCCGACTCGCCGACAAGCCCGAAGGTCTCGCCTTCGGCAATCGACAGCGATACGCCGTCTACCGCGCGAAGATTGCGCTTGGCCCGCCCCCAACCGCCGCCGAGCGGATAATGCTTCTTCAGGTCTTCCGCTTCAAGGAGAGAAAGCGAATTCGAAAGATTGGCCGGATCGGCCGGAACTTCAAGGAGAGCCGCTGTCGCTTGTCGGGAAGCTACCGCATGAATCGCGGTCGACGGCGGCGCATCGGGTACCGGCGACAAATGCCGCGCAGGCGTTAATTCCGCATGGGTTGCAGCCACAACGGCAGCGGCTTCATCTGCGTGCCAGCAAGCAGCTAGTCGGTTATTTCCTTGATCGCTAAGCGGCGGAACCGACTCTCGGCACTTGTCCGTCGCAAAAGCACACCGCGGATGGAAGCGGCATCCTTCCGGCATCTCGGCCAGCCCCGGCGGCGAGCCTTCGATCGCACGTAACCGTTCGCCTCTCCGACTATCCAGCGTAGCAATCGAATTCAACAGACCAATGGTATACGGATGGCGCGGACTGCCGAGTACGTCGGCCGCCGGTCCCTGTTCGGCCACGCGCCCGGCATACAAGACGACAATTCGATCCGCCATCTGAGCCGCTACGCCCAGATCATGCGTAATCAACAAAATGGACATATTCAGACTGCTTTTCAACTCGTTCAGCAGTTCCAATATTTGCGCCTGAATCGTGACGTCGAGCGCGGTGGTCGGCTCGTCGGCGATCAACAGCTCAGGTCCTCCGGACAGCGCCATCGCGATCATCGCCCGTTGAAGCATACCGCCGGACAGTTCGCCCGGCACCTGCTTCATCCGCAGCTCCGGCTCGGGAATGCCGACGCGGCGCAGCAGCTCGACACCCTCTTTCCAGAACGTCGACCTTTTGCCGCGCCGGTGCGCTTGCATCGTCTCCACGATCTGGCTCCCGATCGTAAATACCGGATCGAACGCGGCCATCGGTTCCTGGAAGATCATCGCAACACGCCGCCCCCGCAGGTTGCGTACAACGCTTTGCGGCAGCGACTCAATTGCCGTATCGCCGAGACGAATACTGCCGCCTGCGATGCTTCCGTTCTCGTAATCGGTCAGGCGCATGATCGCTTTGGAAGCAATGGTCTTGCCGCTGCCCGATTCGCCAACGAGACAGACGGTCTCACCGGGTGCAATGTCGAATGAAATTTCCGATACCGCCGTTAGTATGCCCCTCGGCGTATGCACGTCGATCGTCAGGTCTTTGACTTCAAGCAGTGGCTGTGTCATGCTGCGAAATCTCCTTTCCATATCCCATTTTTACGATAGATTTAGGCTTACGCTCGCCCTTTTCGCTTCGGATCGACAGCATCCCGCCAGCGATCGCCGATCAGATTGATCGACAAAACGAACAATGTGATCGCTAAGCCGGGGAATGTGCAAATCCACCAAGCGACGGTCAAATAACCGCGGCCTTGCGACAACAGCGCTCCCCAATCGGGAATTTCTTTTAACACGCCCAACCCCAGGAAACTAAGTCCCGCTCCGGCCAGAATCGACGAACCGAGTCCCAATGTCGCCATCACGAGCAGCGGTGCAGCGGAATTGGGCAGAACATGCTTGATCAGGATAAAAGACGGCTTGGCTCCGATGGCGCGGGAAGCGAACACGTAGCCTCTTCCGCGGATTGCCATGATCTGCCCTCTCATCACCCGCGCATATCCCGGTACGGAAGAGATCGCGATTGCGAGCACGATATTGCGCAAGCCGGGTCCCAATGCCGCGGCGATCGTTAGTGCCAGCAAGATGCCCGGCACGGTCAGCAGCACGTCCATGATTCGCATGATGACAGTATCCAACTTACCGCCGACGTAACCGGCTACGGATCCAAGCGTTGCGCCGATCAACACACCCACAAAGACCGAGCTGGCTCCGATCAACAATGAATCCCTTGTCCCGTGCACAATCAGGCTAAATACGTCTCGGCCAAAATAGTCCGTCCCGAACAGATGGGCCGCCGAAGGTGCCTGCAAAATTGCGGCAGTGTTCATTTCCGTCGGCGAATACGGGGCGATCCAAGACGGGAACAATGCGCATAACACGAGGAACAGTATCGCGATTCCGGCCAAGCCGATCAGAATATCAGATGAAGCAAAACGCAGCCTTTTTCCGGACTTGGCCGTGGTTTCTGCTTGACTCAAGCCTGCCCGGCCCCGCCATGCACTGCGTCTTGCGGCTCCTGCCGAAGTCTTCATGTTCTCGCTCCTTTCCGTCTGATTCTCGGATCAATCGCCGCATACGACAAATCGACGAGAAGATTGATGCCTACATACACGATTGCGGTAAAAAAGACGATGCCCTGCACGACCGGAAGGTCTTTCGCCATAATCGCATCGGCCAGAATACGTCCAATGCCTTGGCGGGAAAAGACGGTTTCGATGATGACCGTTCCGGCCAACATGTCGCCGATCTGCATGCCGATCAACGTGATCGCCGGAATCAGCGCGTTGCGCAGCACATGTTTGATCTGGATCAAGCGCTCGCGCAAACCTTTGGCCCGAAGCGTCGTGACGAACGGCTCGTTCAGCACGTCGAGCATGCTGCCGCGAACCATCCGCACGATGGAACCCGCTCCGACAAAACCCAGCGCAAGCGCAGGCAGAATCAACGTTTTGAAACCGTCCGATCCCATTGCGGGCAGCCATTTGAGCTGCACCGAGAAAATGAGGATCAGCAGAATGCCCGACCAGAAGGTCGGCATCGAAATGCCGAACAATCCGACGATGCGAGCCAGCAGGTCGATGATGCCGCCTTTGCGTACGGCCGACAGCACGCCCAGCGTAACGCCGACGACGATCGCGACCAGCGCGCTGGCCGCCGTCAGCAGAAGCGTCGAAGGAACTTGATGCAGAATCTTCGGCAGGACCGGTTCGGAGCCGACGAGCGAGCGTCCGAAATCTCCGGTCAGCATATCGCCGAAGTACGCAAGCAGCCGTTCGTGGAACGGGCGGTTCAGCCCCAACTGCTCGCGCAGATTCTCGACTACTTCGGGACTCACGGTCGTCGGATCGACCATCGAGAGCACCGGATCGCCGGGCAGCAGGTAGAAAATGCAGAATACGAGCGCCAGCGATCCGACGATCACGAGCAGCGAGCTGAACAACCGGGAGCCGATAGCCTGGATCATTGCGATGTCCTCCTTTCGCTTCCTTTTTCGAATCGATTATGATTCTGTCGTATTATTTGCTCAAATACACGTCGTTGAAGATCGGATAGCCGAACGGATCGAAGGTCAAACCTTGCACCGATTTTGCAGCGGCAACCGTGTAAGGAAATACGTAGATCGGTAAAATGAGCGCTTGATCGCTGATGTACTGCTGGACTTTTTTATACAACTCCACCCGCTTGGCATCATCCTTCTCGACGCCCGCTTCTTCCAGCCACTTATCGACTTCGGGATCGGACAACCCGTTCAATGTGCGACGTTCGCCTTCTTTGGTCGAGTGGTAGAAAGCGGACAGCGAGTTCGGATCGGCATTGACCTGGCTGTTGCCGTACAGATCGTAATCCCAATTCTGGAATACGACGGTGGCGATATCCTGCGTGATTTCGACTTCCGTTTCGACGCCGATCGCTTTGAGCTGTTCGCGGATCATAGCGGCGATATCATTGCGTTTCTCGCGGTTCGGTGAACCGTCGACGTAGTGCAGAGTCAACCGTTGCCCGTCTTTTTCACGAATGCCGTCCGCGCCTTTCACCCAGCCCAGCTCATCCAGCAGCGCATTCGCTTTGTCCAGGTTCGGGGCGATTTTACCTTCCAGCGATTCGTCGTAACCGAGGATTCCCGGCGTCAACGACGACCAAGCGCGTTCGTAGGTGCCCAGGTACAGCGTTTTGACGATCGTATCGACATCAACGGCCAACTGCACGGCTTGACGGGCTTTCAGCTCGTCCCAAGGCTTTTTCTCAAGGTTGAAAAAGAGCGTGTACGGCAGGCCGATCGTGTTTGTTTTGAATAATTGAGCATTCGGGTCGCTTTCTAGAGCTACGATGTTTTGCGGCGGAACCGTCTCCGCGGCCAATACTTGTCCGCTTTGCACGCCGCCGATCCGCGTCGCTTCCTCCGGCACGATCTTGAACGTCAAATGGTCGAGATAAGCGGCTTTGGTATTTTTCGCTTCGCTGCTTCCCCATGCGTAATCCGGGTTGCGTTCCAGTTTAATTTCCGCATTTTCCGACCAGCTTACGAATTTGAACGGCCCGGTTCCGATCGGATTTTTACCGAAATCTTCGCCTTTTTCTTTGGCTGCCGTAGGCGACACGATGCTCAGCATGCCTTGGCTTAAGTTGCCGAGGAATGCCTGTGACGCAGTCTCCAGATTCAGCTTGATCGTGTACTCGTCAATGACTTCCGAAGACTTGTACGGGCGAAGCAACGCAAGCGCGTTGGCTGCTTTCGTCTCCGGGTAGATGATGCTGTCGAAATTGTATTTGACCGCTTCCGCGTTGAATGGCGTGCCGTCCTGGAACTTGACGCCTTCTTTCAACTTGAGCGTATAGCTCAGGCCGTCGTCCGACTGTTCCCATTCCGTCGCCAGCGAAGGGCCGAGCGATCCGTCCGCGTTGCGAACGAGCAGCGTGTCGTACAGTGCGCCGAATACCCGAACCGAGACGGCTAACCCGCTTCGGCGAGGATCGAGCGTATCCGGCGACGTGGCCAGTGCATATGTAAAATCTCCGCCTTGCACGGGTGCAGAAGCTGTCGCGGTATCGCTTCCCGACGCCGCTTGAGCCGTTGCTTCGCTGTTCGATGACGAGCCGCAGCCCGCCAACACCGTCGTTAATGCGAGCGCGAATGCTCCGAATGCGTAAGCAGGTTTGAATCTTCTTTTCATCGAAAAGCCCCCTTTTAATGGTTCGCTTCATCTTCAACCCCTCCGGGTAAGAAGATGAAGCACACCCGCGATAAGCGATAAGTTTTTAAGCAGTAAGTTTTAAAAGAAGGCCCGAAGCGATTACCCGCTCCGGCCTTAGTTATTACCTTAAGCATGGGCGTAACGAATTCGTATATTGTTGACGTTAGATTAGTTAGCCGTCGCGCTTTCGACCGGATTAGGAGTCGAAGCTTCTCCGCGACGCTGCGCCGTGTACCGGTTTTCCGGAATCGGCACGCCCAGGTTGCCGCGCAGCGTATCCGTTTCGTAATCCAGGCGGTACAGTCCCCGTTCTTGCAGAATCGGTACCACTTGATCGACGAAGTTGCGCAGTCCGCTCGGAATGTCGGTATGGATGATGAAACCGTCCGCGCCTTCGCCTTCGAACCATTCTTGGATACGATCCGCTACGTCTTCGGCCGTACCGATGAAGGTTGTTTTCGGCGTTGCCGAGCGAAGAGCGACTTGACGCAATGTCAGTCCTTGTTCTTTGGCATCGCGCTTGATTTTGTCCGTGCCGCTCTTGAACGCGTTGCTGCCAAGATCGCCAAGATCCGGGAATGCTTCGTCCAACGGGTATTGGGAGAAGTCGTGGTGATCGAAGAATCGACCGAGGTACTCCAGCGCTTTTTCGATCGTGACTAGCGAAGCGATCTCTTCGTAGCGGGCTTCGGCTTCTTCGCGGGTACGGCCCACGATCGGATTGATGCCCGGCAGAATCGCGACGTCTTGCGGCTGACGACCGTTGGCTACGGCGCGCTGCTTCACGTCTTTATAGAAGGCTTGCGCGTCTTCCAGATGCTCGTGTCCAGTGAATACGGCATCCGCAGAACGAGCCGCCAAGCTCTTGCCGTCTTCGGACGAACCCGCTTGGAACACGACCGGTTGTCCTTGCGGCGAGCGGTCGATATTCAGAGGACCTTCAACGGAGAAGTATTCGCCTTTGTGATCCAGACGGTGCAGCTTCTCGGGATCGAAGAAGACGCCCGATTCCTTGTCGCGTACGAACGCATCGTCTTCCCACGAATCCCACAGGCCGCGAACGACGTCCAGATGCTCTTCCGCGATCTTGTAACGATCGGCATGCGCCGGATGGTTACGGATATTGTGGTTGCGTGCCGTACCTTCAAGCGGGGAAGTAACGACGTTCCATCCTGCGCGGCCTCCGCTGATTTTGTCGAGCGACGCGAATTGACGGGCAACCGTGAAAGGTTCGCTATATGAGGTGGAGAGCGTGCCGACCAAGCCGATCTTGCTGGTTACGGCAGCGAGCGCGGACAAAATGGTCAGCGGCTCGAAGCGGTTCAGGAAGTGAGGAATCGACTTTTCGTTGATATACAAACCGTCGGCGATAAACACCAGATCGAACTTGCCTTCTTCTGCGGTCTGCGCCTGGCGTTTATAGAAATCGAAATTGACGCTGGCGTCGCTCAGGACTTCCGGATGTCTCCAACCTGTAACGCTTCCGCCTACTCCATGAATAATTGCACCGAATTTCAAGCTCCGTTTGTTCGTCATTCTCTCTCCGCCTCTCTTTTTCTCAAAATGAATTCTTTTAATTCCGATGGTTTTTGTATGCTTTCGGGTTGAGAAGAAGCTTACCACTCTCGCGGCGTAAGGGTCAATCGTTTGGTTTATAGACATTTTCTATACGCTTATAGAAGAAAATAATGTGACATTTTTGATTGCGGGAAACATATAGAAACAAGCTGTCGAGTGAGTTATGTTTACGGGGGAAGCGAGAAGACTGCGAGAGAAATTCGTTTCGGTCGCGTGTTGAACTCGGGAAAATGGATTTAAGTTTTATTTGTATTTTCCCGATTTCAAAGGCGATACCTAGCATAGGCTTCCGAAGTGCATTTCTTCGAAATGCTTCAGTTCCTTCACTGAATTTCTCTCTCCGTCTTCTCGCTTCCAGTTACGGTAGGCTTGGTCGGCACATTTGGCTTTCTGCGAAAGCTTGTAACTCGCTGAATTCTCCTTAATTTCTTCTATCTTGTGGCTAGGTCAGACTTTTTCGACACGTTAAGAAACCCGCTGTCTTCTATGAGCCGAGGCTTAGAAGACAGCGGGTTTCGGTTGGGTTGTTTCGATTAGCTTGCTTCATAGGAGCGGCAGTTCACTTCGTTTCGAAAAGGTTATTTCAATGGGCCTACTTCGGAAGATCGGCATCTTCTTTCGTTTCGAAAAAGCTGGTCATGTTATCGCTTCGCTCGCAGGATACCTAAGCTGCCGCTCGGAGCGAACAGGCGCTCGATGTGCGCGGTCACTTCCGGGTCCTGGATAAGCGGCGGAGCTTGGTGCGGTTTGGTGCGGGCGTCGATGATGACGTTGTCGCAACCCCAATGCTTGTGTTTGTAGCCTGCGCCGACGCCGTGGATATCGTGCGACGGGTTGCTGCGGGTGAAGCCTGCCCACAGGAAGTTGTCGAAGGAAGCGCCCATGAACTCGGTATCGTCGCAGAGGACGATCATCGGGCAATCTCGGAGCGGGCCTTGCGCTTCGATCGCTTTTGCGAGAGTTTCTATTTCGGATTCGACCGAATCATAGTCGGTGAAAGCCGGTGCCTGAAGCAGAGCTACGCCCGGCATTGCCATTACTGGATTGCTAAAGCCCTTAGGCAGATATTCCAATGCGGCGGGAACCTCAGTAGCCAACTTGCGGATCGGTTTGCCTACGGCGGCGAAAATCACTTTACTGCCGCTGTTCAGTCCCGTACCCGAGTAATCCAGCGTGTCGATTGTCGTATTGGTCTGGAAATGCAAGTCGCGCTGCAAATCGATTCGTTCCAGAATATGCGCGAACAGGGCTTGAATATCATGCGCATTCACCGGAACGTCGTCCTCGGCCGTAATGAACAGGTATTTGGCAAGGCTGAGCTGGCCCGTGCCCAAAATGCGGTTGGCAATAGTTAAGATTTCTGCGGGACGCTTCACCGGTTGGTACGGCGTGTAACGTTCGCTACCCACGGCCAACAGCAGCGGATGCACGCCTGCGGCATCTACCGCATGCACTTCTTTCACGCCCGGAATCTCCTGCTTAACCGCGCCGCCTGTCAGTTCGTGGATCAGCGCGCCGAACGCCGTATCTTCCTGAGGAGGACGGCCGACGACCGTGAACGGGTAAACGGCATTCTTTTTCGCATAGACTTTGTGTACTCGCATCATCGGGAATTCATGCACCAAGCTGTAATAGCCCAAGTGGTCGCCGAATGGCCCTTCCGGCTTGGTCTCGTCGGGATAAATTTCCCCCGTGATGACGAAATCGGCATCATGGCTCACGCAATAGCCGTCCACGTAGCTATAGCGGAAATGTCGGCCCGACAGCAAGCCCGCGAAGGTCAGCTCGCTCAGTCCTTCCGGCAGCGGCATGACGGCAGACAACGTATGCGCCGGAGGGCCGCCGATAAAGCAGCTGACTTTAAGCGGCTGTCCGCGTTTGGCGGCCTTCGACTGATGAACGCCGATTCCCCGGTGAATCTGGTAATGCACGCCGATTTCCCGGTCCTGCTCATAGTCGTTGCCGCTGAGCTGGATACGGTACATGCCCAGGTTGGCGTTCATCACGCCCGGCTTGTCGGGATCTTCGCTGTATACTTGCGGCAACGTGACGAACGCTCCGCCATCGTTCGGCCAGCTTTTGATCATCGGCAAATCAGAGATCCGGATTTCTTCGAAATCGGCCGGAAGGCCATTCTTTTTGATCGGCAGTGCTTTGCGCGCGGCAAAACCGGTTCCCGCGTAACGGTGCGGTTGCTTCAGTGCCTTCATTGGCTCGTTGCGCAGGCCGATAACTTCCTGCGTCGATTCCCAAGTATCGCGGAAGATGTATTTGCTGCGCTCAATCGTGCCGAACAAGTTGGAAACAGCACCATATTTCGAACCTTTCACGTTTTCGAAATACAAAGCAGGTCCGCCGGATTCGAACGCTCTCAGGTGGATGGCGGCCATCTCCAGATTGGGGTCGACCTCTTCCGTGATGCGGATCAAGTGTCCGGCGTTTTCGAGATCGGTGATACATTCTTGCATGCTGCGATATGTCATGGATATAAGGCTCCTATTCGGGGGATCATAATGGTTTTATTTTACCTCACCTCGGAGTGGGATGCCAAATTCTTGGTTGGGGGTGGTGAGAGACGCTGCGGGAAAAATTATAAGCCTACGCTTCCGAAGTACATTTCTTCGAAATGCTTCACAAGACGCTGTCTCGCGCAGAAAGCCTACGGCTTTCCGCGTTCAAAGGCGTCTTTCACTGAATTTCTTCCTCCGCCGGTACCTTGTCAACGCTATCAGTTTATATTTATATTAGTTCTTTATAAATATCGTGTAACCAATATTGCTTAAAAGCTATATTTTAATTAAAATAGTAGCAAAATCGTGTAGTTCGAAGGTGATTGTATTGAATATGAAACTTGAAGTTTTTTCAGATTTGTCCGAACGGTTGAATTACAATCTGCCGGACTTTCCTCTTTATGCGCGAAAAGGTTCGCTGCGTCACTTTGATCGTTACGCTGCCGCATACCATTGGCATCCGGACGTCGAATTCATTTTGATTCTGGATGGTTCCATGGAATATTTCGTTAACGGGCAAACGGTTCCCCTCTCGAAAGGCGAAGGGATCTTCGTGAATAGTAAACGGCTGCATTACGGCTTTTCTGCGGCACAGACAGATTGCACATTTCTGGTAATCGTGATTCATCCTTCATTACTCGGTGAAGGAACGCTTGCCGGGAAAACTTATTTTGAACAAAAATTCGGTTCTGCGACAGAGCATTTTTTACTGTTACAACCTGAGGTACCGTGGCAGCAAAAGGTGTTGGATTCGATCAAACAACTGTACGAACACATGCATGACGGCAGCGACAATCTGTTTCGTCGGATGTCTCAAGCGGCGAACTTATGTGCACTCGTATCCGACCATCTTCAGTCTGCGCCCGAGCAAGGCAATGACGAGCACGCTTGGATGCTGATCCGCGCCATGACTCGCCATATTCACCAGAATTATGAGGAAAAACTGACCATCGACGAGATTGCAGGCGCAGGCTCCGTATGCCGAAGCACCTGCTGTTCATTATTCAAAAAGCACTTGGGCCAAACGCCGAATAATTATTTGATTCAGTACCGGATTCAAAAAAGCTGCGAAATGCTCAAAGAAACGGAACGATCTATCGGAGAAATTGCCTTGGCCAGCGGTTTTCAGACGTCCAGTTATTTTTCGATGGTGTTTCGCAAGCACATGGGCTTTTCCCCGCAGCATTTCCGCCAAACGGTTGAAGCGGTCAAGTAACCCCCGATGTTCCCCTAACCTCAAAAAAGCGGGAACGAAAATCGTTTCCGCTTCACTTCCTTTATTCTTCTTCTTCGAATCGCTTCATGAATCTTTTTTCCTGAGTTTTGGCAATATGCTGAACGCGTTTGGAATACGATACTTTTTTGACGACCACATAAATCAAAATCAAAAGAACAGCCGCAATGACTAATTGCACAACCATAAATCCCCCTCCTAAAGCAATCAAATCGTCTATGTTCAGGATAGGGGATCGGCAATTTTGTTTCTTCCAAAATCGGTTATATGTTTATCAATATCGGACAAGAACCACAACCAGCACATTCGAATTTCGCATATTAAAAGGCTGCCCGATGCGCATACATGCGATCTGGACAGCCTTTTTCTGCTTTTGTCAGGCTTCAATAATTTCGCAATCGGCCAGAATATCCGGTTTATAACGCATGCTGTCTTCTTCCGTGATCGCGCGGATCGTCTTGCAAGGGACGCCCGCCGCGAACGAATGGGCAGGAATATCCCGGGTTACCACGCTTCCTGCCCCGATGACACAACCGTCTCCGATCGTAACGCCGCCGCAAATGGTCACGCCCGCCGATACCCATACATCATTTCCGATGACCACAGGTTTTGCGTAACAGAGCGAAGCCGGGTTGCCGTGCCGATCCAGCATCTGCCTGCGTTCCGAAGCGATAAAAGGATGCACCGGCGTGGCGATTGTTACGTTCGGACCGAAACTAACATTGCTGCCGATTGTTACTTTCGCATCGTCCTGTACGGTCAGATTATAGTTTGCGAAAAAATGTTCTCCGATCTCCGTATGAACGCCATAGTGGAAAAAGATCGGCCCCTGCATAAAAGATCCTTTTCCCAAACGGCCCAACAGCTGATCCAGCAATTCTGCTCTGATTTCCGTCTCGTCCTCGAAGGTCTGGCTGTACTGCTGACTCAGCTTGTGCGAACGCAGTTTGATGGCTTTAAGCTCAGGATTACCCGGCGAAAATAAAATACCTTGATGGATACGTTCTTGTTCCGTCATGATTGGCCTCCTTCAACCACAAATGGGCGGGCAGACGCAACAACGTGTCTATCCGCGGTTCATTTGTTAACGATTACATTCTTAGTCTACCCGTTACCACTCCACCTCGTCAAAACGTTGATCCTTGTAATAATATTCCCGATCCCGATCCGTAATTTCGCGCAGAACACGACACGGATTGCCTGCCGCTACGACATTTGCCGGCACGTTTTTGGTCACTACGCTTCCGGCACCGATCACGCTGCCCGCTCCGATCGTGACGCCCGGCAAAATGATAGCGCCGCTACCTATCCATGCGCCGTCCTCAATCACCACCGGGAGCGCGTACATGCCGCCTTCTTTACGTTTTTCCGGATGCACCGGATGGGCGGTGACCGCGATCGTTACATTCGGACCAAACATGACGTCGTTGCCGATCGTAACTTTATAATCGTCAACAATCGTCAAATTGAAATTCATATACACGCGGCTTCCGACTGTCGTATTGGAGCCGTAAGCCATACGAAGCGGGGGTTCCATCCAGACATGCTCGCCGATTTTGCCAAAAAGCTGCTTCATTAACGCTGCGCGCTCCTCCAAGCGATCAGGATGCAGATTGTTGATCTCGTAACATAACGTTTTGCCGCGTTGTCTGGCTTGGGCTAGCGATTCGGCTTCTTCGGGATAGTTATCGTCATGATCGGTAAACAATTGGCGTGCCGCCATTCTTTCTTGAATATTCATCGAATCGTGCTCCTTTTTAAGAAGATTAGGATGGTTTTTGTTTAAAATCGCGAGTCAAATTGTTCAACCATTTATGCTGACGGTATCGCAGGATCGCCGCCGGGAGCTTGACGAATTCGTCCATGCTAATTACGGCATACAGAACAAGCGGCGGAACCGACCAGACAAAAGCACAAACATAACTAAGCGGGAGCACGATGCCCCACATCACGATCGTGTCGCACCAAAATCCGAATTTGGAATCGCCGCCCGCAGGAAACAGTCCGGCGATCGTGACCGCGTTCAATGATTTGGCGATACAATAAACGGCGCATATATTGAGCATGCCGTGCAGATACTGTTCGGCCGCCGGGTTCAAACGAACCAGAGAAAACACCGGAATTTTCATCGCCAGCACCGTCAAAGCCGCCATAATACCGAAAAATAACGAGTACATGACAAGTCGCCGACCGATCTGTTTTGCTTGTGCGATTTCTCCGCTACCCAAATATTTGCCGATCAATACCGCTCCCCCGCTGGCAATGCCTCCGCATAATACGACGGCCAGATTTTTGACGACGGATGCGACCGAGTTGGCGGCGACCATATCCGCGCTCACATGTCCGATCACCGCGGCAGTCGCCGTCAAAGCTCCTCCCCATACGATATAATTGCCTTGAACAGGGAGGGTATAACGCAGAAAGTCCCGTAAAAGCTTACGCTGTACACGATCCCGTGTCGGCAGTTTTAATCGAATAGGACCACGGGCTGCCGAGTGAACGATACAGCAGATCAATTCGACGACGCGCGCGAACACGGTAGCCGAAGCGACTCCGACAACGGCCTGCTCAGGCTGCCCCGGGAACAAGACGAAGATGAACAATGCGTTCAACGCGATATTGAGCAGCAAGCAGGCGGAACTGATCCATGCGCTCAGTTTGGCCTTTTCCATGCTTCTCATGATGCCCAAATACATCTGCGAAATTCCCATAGCCAAGTAAGAAAAAGCCAAAGGCCGCAAGAATAAGATGCCGTATCGAATCAGTTCGGGATCATTCGTGAAAAATCGCATCAACGCTTCAGGAAACGCGGCAGACACGATAAAAAACACGACAGAAATACCCAACGAAAACGATCCGGCCAAGCTCAGCAACCACTGGATCGTCGACAAGTCTTTTTTGCCCCAGTATTGCGCGGCCAAAATGCTGGCTCCCGTCGACAGTCCCATATAAAACAAAGTCAGCATAAAGGTGATTTGTCCGGCCAAAGAAACAGCGGACATCGCAATCTGACTGACGAATCCCAGCATCAAAACGTCAGCGGAAATAACCAGCGCCGAGACGAGATTTTGCGCGGCAATCGGCAAGACAAGCGAAAATAATTCACGGTTAAACGATTTTTGCGAAGAAGCGATCCGATTCGACAATAATGATCCTGCTCCTTTCCGATTTCGGTAGGCTTGCCCTAAATATAGAGGTTCGATCCGGCAAGCGGCTACCAAAATCGGATATGCTCTTAGCAAAATCGTGCACGCTTTTTATTCGGTCCAAAGAACCAATTTAGTTGTCTTGACCTATTTTAGTATCAGGAATTGTGAAAAAAATGTAGAATTATGTTAGGCATCTTCAGTAACCGTGCTTGAAGCCGATATAAAAGAAGATGTAGAGAAATATATTCGAGAGGCAGGAGAAGAAGAAATGGCACAACCATACAGTATTCAAACCAACCAAGCTGCGAAAAAGGTAGACATGAAAGTAAGCGGTACGTTTACCCCTCAGGACTACCAAAACTTCGTGCGCGATTATGCTAAAATGGCGTCCTCGATCGATGCAAAAACCTTCACTCTTGAAGTCGATTGCCGCGAAATGGACCTGCTTGCGACAGAAGAAGTCGAAAAGCTGAAAGGTTCATTTGCAAGCTATAAAGAAACCGGATTCGAAAAAGTCGTCTTCATCATCAGCACGTCGCAAACGATTATCAAAATGCAGTTGGCGCGCGTAGCACGCGAAGCCGGTCTAAGCAACCACGAAATCATCACGAAGTAATCAAATCTACACATACCTGATTAGGCTCCGGCCCGGATTCACTTGTTCCGGACGCGGAGTCTTCTTTCTTGTACATGTCAAAACAACGAAATACGGCTTGAAGCCTACCCAAACCGATCATGGATCTATATTTAGAGATAAAAGGAGAAAACCGTATGAGTCGTATTCATATTGCTGCTGTTGATATTTACCACCCGGAAAACGCCGTCGGCAACGAATTTTACTTGGATCATTTTGACCGCAGAGATCAAGATATTCGACGTTTCATGGAACACATGGGCAGGGAATCCCGTTACGTGATCGACAATGACGAGGAAAACGGCCTGACGATGGGCATTGAAGCCGCGAAAAAAGTATTGGTCAAAGCAGGTCTGCAAGGATCGGATATCGACATGATCGTCTTTTCGACGCAGGTTCCCGAGACGACTTTCCCGGTCAATGCGTTGTATATTCATGCTGCGATTGGCGCTGGTTCTCACGCGATGGTACTGGACTCGAATGCGAACTGCGCAGGCATGGTCGTCGCTGTCGATCATGCCAGTCGCTATATGCTGACGAGCCCGGAGATCCGCCGCGCCCTGATCGTCGGATCGGACTACAATACGCTGGTTAGCGATCCGGAGAGTGCCGTTACCTATGCCAATTATGGGGATGCGGCAGCTGCGGTGATTTTGGAACGCAGCGAGGCAGAAGGCGGCTTTATCGATTCTATTTATCATACGGATCCTGTAAACCGGGACTTCATTCGTTATCCGGCAGAAGGGTTGGCGAAGACGGTCAAGCACGGCTCGGACGCAAAAGGCATTCTGTGGTTGCCGTTTGAAGCCCACGCCGCTATGCCGCCGACATTCGAAATGTTCGAGAAACTGCTTGGACGCAACGGCTTGACGCCGCAGGACATTGGCAGCTATTGCTTATCGCAGTTCTCGCTAGAGAATGTACTGAAGATTCAACGCCAGTATGAACTGCGTGACGAGCAGATGGTGTATGTGGGCGATCGCTTCGGGTATACGGGGACGAGCAGTCCGTTTATCGCGCTGCATGAAGCGGTGGAAACCGGACGCGTGAAACGCGGGGATCCTGTGTTGTTTTGGTCGATCGGGTCGGGATTTCAGCTTGTTGCGATGTTGTTCCGGTATTGAGCGGATTCGGCTTCGGGGCGGTGCTGAGGCGGCTTCGGGGAGTATTCGTTTCGGTCGCGTGTTGAACTTGGGAAGCGGATTTAAATTTTTAGCGGAAGCTTCCCAAGTTCAAAGGCGAACACTTCGTTCCTACACGAACACTCCCCTCCGCCTGGTGCGGCGCGTTGGAGGCTGAATTCCTCAATATTTTTGGGTTAGGTAAAAAAGATAAGATCATTGTAAAAAAGACCATGGTTCGCATTGAATGCGAATCACGGTCTTTTTTTATCGTCTAATGCAATTCTTTTATCATTAGATTTATCTGCTTTTACTCAGTTGTAGCTTTGACTCGAATGTATGTGCACTTAACGGCCGCCCATGAAGGAAGAAATATCGACGTTCAGGGATTGGGCCAGGCGCATGCCGTATTCGCGGTCGGCGCGGATGAAGTTGCAGATGGCGCGGAGTTTGGTGTCTTCGCTTACCGCGTTCAGATCGTTTACGATATTGGCGATCAGATTGTCGCGCTGCTCGGCGGTGTAGGAACGATATTGGGCGCCGGCTTGGGAGAAATCGTCGGTTTTGAAGATTTTTTGGCGGGTTACATGGCCTTCGAGAGCCGGTTCGGATTCGCGGTATGCGGGATCTTCGGCCGGACTTTCGTCGTAGCCGTTCGGTTCGTAGTTGACTTTCGGCGAAGCGGGATGCATGTTCATGGCTCCGTCTTGTTGATGGTTGCGAACTGGCGCATACGGGCAGTTGATCGGGAGTTGCAGATAGTTCGCGCCCAGACGGTAGCGTTGGGTATCCGGATAAGAGAACAAGCGGCCTTGGAGCAGCTTGTCTTCCGACGGCTCGATGCCCGGTACAAGCGCGCTTGGCGAAAAAGCGGATTGCTCGACTTCGTTAAAGAAGTTTTGCGGATTGCGGTTCAACGTCATCGTGCCCACGGTATGGAACGGGAATTGTTCTTCCGGCCAATCTTTTGTCGGATCAAGCGGGTCGAATTCGTAATCGTCGATGTTTTCCGGTTGGATCATCTGAACTTTGAGCGTCCATTCCGGGAAATTCCCCTCTTCGATTCGGTCGAACAAATCGCGGGTCGCGTGGCTGAAATCTTCACCTTGCACTTCGCGCGCTTCGGCTGCGCTCAGTGTACGTACGCCCTGCTTGGACTCCCATTTATACTTCACGTAAACGACTTTTCCTTCTGCATTTACCCATTTGAAAGCATGCACGCTAAAACCGTCCATTTCGCGATAATTAGCGGGTGTACCATGATCCGAGAATAACCAAGTCATCATGTGCGTCGATTCCGGCGTGCGCGTCATGAAGTCCCAGTAGCGCGAAGGCTCTTGACGGTTCGACTGCGGGTCGGGCTTGAGCGAGTGTACCATATCCGGGAATTTAATCGCATCGCGGATAAAGAATACCGGAAGATGGTTGCCTACAATATCGTAGTTGCCTTCCTGCGTATAAAATTTAACGGCAAAACCGCGCGGATCGCGTGCCGTTTCCGGTGAACCGGTTCCGTGAATGACAGTCGAGAATCGGACAAACACGGGCGTTTCCAACCCGGCTTCGCCCAGAAAAGCGGCGCGCGTATGTTCGGTCATGCTGTTTTCCGTTTTGAATACGCCGTGAGCTCCTGCTCCCCGCGCATGCACGACCCGCTCCGGAATACGCTCGCGGTCGAAATGCGCAAGCTTTTCCAGCAGGTGATAGTCTTCCAGCAGTGCGGGACCTCGGCGTCCTGCCGTTCTTGAATTCTGGTTATCGCCTACCGGCGCTCCTTGGTTGGTCGTCAGCCTCGAATGGGTCATATGAATGATCTTCCTTTCCGGATTGAAGGTAAATGTCTGAATGCAATTATTTAGAATTGGTTTTAGACCGCTTCTAAATCTATAATTGAATTCTACCACCATTCCGGGCGGTCGATCATGAGGAGAACATAAGCGTTTGGTGAAGATCAGGTGAAGGCGAAGCCGAAAAAAGTCCGGGCTCCGCGCTAAGTTTGCTGATGTTCCTACCTCTGCCAATCGAGCGTGATCAACAGATCGGGACGTGCTCAAGAGCTGCGAACAAAGTAGTCCTAATCCGCCAGACGATACCCTACACCTCGTACCGTCGCGACATAGAGTGGCTGGCCGGCACTGTCTCCAAGCTTTTTGCGCAAGCTTTTAACATGGACGTCTACGACATTGCTGCCGCCGAAATACTGTGTTCCCCAGATTCGGTTCAGCATATCTTCGCGCGTCTGCACGGTGCCTTGTCCTTCGATCAATTGCAGCAGAAGCTCGTATTCGGTCTTCGTCAGATCAATGCGCGCACCGCCGCGATATACCGTCATACGGCGACGATCGATACGCAAGTCTTTGAAAATCAATTGGTCGCGTACGCCGTCGAGGTCAGCCGCCGATTCAGCATCCGGCGTACGGAATGCACCCGTTCGCAGGATCCGACGAACATGATGCAAGCCTTCCTGCGGTCTGGCAGGCCAGACCAGCAGTTCTTCATGGGCTCCGATCGATCCCTCGCCGCACAGCATGCGCTCATCGACCAAAAATAATGTCGGGATCGCCGCATGTACCGGATGCATATTCTCGCGAAATGCGCCGACCGGATCTTCGTCCTGCGAACCGCTGACGTCGAAGATCAACAGATCGGCTTGCATCGCCCCCGCTTCGGAATGCTCCCAGCGATGGAAGACCAGCACGTCGAAGCAGGCTTCCATCAGCGTCCGCATCATTTCATGCATGCGTCCGGGAAAAGGGCTGACCATAATGATCCGCCGCGTCATTTCGCAAACCTCCGGCATCGGGGCTTGCATCTCCAGTAGCGTCATTTCTTGCGCTTGCTTCTGCATTCGGCGCACACTCCTTCCACAACGATATGAGCGCCTTCCACCTCGTATCCGGTTTCTTCGGCTACCCGGGCCAACCATTCTTCGGGAATCGCGGTCGTCACTTCATCCACTTTTCCGCACGCTTCGCACACGATATGCTGGTGGTCATCCGTGCGCGCGTCGTAGCGGCTTGCCGTTTCTCCAAGCTTCAACTCGCGAATCATGTCTTTATCCGTCAGATAACGCAGCGAATTATATACGGTTCCGTAAGCAAAGCTATGGCCGCGCTCCACCAACCGGTTCATCACGTCAGCCGCCGTCGGATGATCGACTGCATCGCGTACAATATCGTATACGGCTTGACGCTGGGTCGTTAAATTGATTGTTTTCATCGGGCATTCCTCATTTGGGTTTAATTTTATGTTGAGACACGGTTGAGTTTCATTCTCATTCATTTTGATTTAGAATAAGTATAAATCTATTTCGTAAAGGAATCAAGATGCTTCGGGAAATTAGGCAGGTAAATCCTCACGGATAGTGCACAGAGATATCCGCACATTAGGTTTACTGCTAAGCATAAAAAAAAACGGCCTTCCCGAAGGAAGGCCGTTTCGCAATGACTTGTTATTCTCGCTATCGCTCAAATCGTCGAAGTCATCTTTTTAGCGGTCTTAATGAACGTAATGCTGTACGTCCCGCCGCTTTCACTTGAATAACCGATGAAACCTCTTACCGTTCGCCGAATTTTGTTGCTCTTTCGGCACTCTTGCCAAAACCGAACGATTTCGCTTACCGAAACCGACTCTCATGGATGAATCGTTTCCTAAATAATCTTGATACTGCCCACTGCGCCGGGTACGACCGCCAGATCGTATGCGCTATATGGCGAAACCGTGCGTTATAATTCTGAGTTGTCACTCTACGGTGAGAGACTTCGTTACTTGAAACCTAAAACAACGAAAGCCCTACCTCTCTTCCATCCTTGCGGCTCCGAAGACCGCGCCAGTGTGATCCGGATATCAAAGCATATGCTGCATGTGCATAATTTCGTTATTCAAGTGTCCACAATGCTTATTATTATAGCGCAGTTTTTTGATAAAGTCAAAACGTAGATCCTATTCAGTTATTCGTTCGGCGCGGGTGCTGTGGGAGAATTTCCGGGTTCGTGTTTGATTATAACGCACCAAAAGCCCTATGGCCGATTGCTTTTTTCCGACCGATAACAACTATAGGCTTATGTTCAAAAGGACTCCAAGTCCCTCAGCCGGAAAGGAGGAACCGGACATGGATATTGCGGCACTTTCCACGGTGATAAGTCAGGTGGCCGTCAAGCAGCAAGCATCGGTTCAGGTCATGAGCATCTCGATGGATCAGGCCAAGCAGCAAAGCGATCAGTTTGCCAAAATGTTGGAGACGAGCGTTGCCCCGCATTTAGGCGGCTCGGTCGACTTCCGCGCATAATCGGCAAGGCTCCCGAAAAGACTCGGATGCGGAAACTTCGCACCGGGTCTTTTCGGGTGAGTTCATATTCTTTTCATGCTATAATTCGTTCATCGTCTACTGCTATTCCTACATATCGAATCACAGGAGGTTCACTTGTTGAACGAACAACAACTTCAAGCTATCAAATCGCTCCAACACCTTTGCGAGCAGCGGGACGGTATTCTGCTGAAGCTTAACGACGATATGCTGCGAATGCATTCGCGGGCAGAGCATATGGATTACTTCCATTATGAAGGGGACGCATTGATCGGATTTTTGGCGCTATACGGCTTCGGCGGACAGCTGGAGGTCTGCGGCATGGTTCATCCCGATTATCGTAGACAAGGAATTTTCACGCGTTTATGGAATGAAGCGTTGGCCTCAGGCCGACTGTCGAACGTTTCTTACATTCTGTTTAACGCGCCGAAGGCTTCGCTTTCCGCACCGGAATGGCTCAAAACGATCCGCTGCCGCTACTCTTTTTCCGAATACGAAATGGCTTGGCAAGAGCTACCTGAACAAGATTTTTCCGCGAATACCCCAACGGTCTCCGTTTCTTACCGTCCTTATGAACAAGAAGATCAAAATTATGTGCTTCAGCTTTATGCCGACGGTTTTGATACGAATGAAGAAGATACCGCGGAAATGCTTGCCGAAGAAGCTCACAGCTCCAAACGAATTCGAAGCATGGTCGTGTATCACGGAGAAACGGTAGGTACGCTGGTGATGGATTACGATACGCCGGGCCAGGCCTGGTTATTCGGATTCGTAATCGACGGGGCTTACAGAGGGCAAGGCATCGGACGCGGCATTTTGTTGCAAATCATACGACGCGAAAACGAAGCCGGACTTCAACCCCATATCGGCGTGGAAACGCAAAATGATCACGCGCTGCGGCTTTACGAAAACTGCGGGTTCCGCTCCTATGTCGTGCAAGATTATTACGAACTGCGACTGTAATAGGGAAAAAGCCTTGTTCGTCCGCACGATGCGGATTGAACAAGGCTTTTTCCCGTTAGACATGATCCCCATCAGCTCAAACGTAACGCAGCCGCAGATTCGGTCAGATCCTGCTTGCAGCGTCCGCAAGTGCACGCCTGCTCGGCATTGGTCTCCTCCATGCCGCTGTGCGCAAGTCTCAGATAATCAAGCGACTTCTCATAAGAAACATCGTCCAGCGATAAGTGAATACGTTCGCCTTCCAACACGCTATAGACTTCGATCTTCGCCGGATCGCTTCCGAAGGCGTGGCGACAAAATACCCGCGCCGCATGCCGGTAACCGTCCAACACTTCAGGATCAACATCCACCACGAATTTTTGCAGATGAATTCCTCCTCCCTCGCTTTGCCAAACGGCCTGAAAGATCATTGATAGATCCATGCCAAGCTCGGGAACATGCGTCTCGAACCGCTCGTATAGCATGACCGGACGGTATCCCTCATAACCATTGGATGCGAAAAAGGACTCCAGATGGCGCGCCACCCGATCTTTCAGCTCCCAGTACCTTTTTTCCGAATCGAAATAAGCAATGCGACGCGGCCAGCGGTAATCGACCAGTTCGCCGGCGTCGGCGTGACTGCGCAGCTCCGGTTGGGCCGAGTAATAGCGATTGACGGCGTGACCGACCGCATACTGTACACGCTGCGTCCAATGGTATCCGCCGTCGGATTTGCGGGTCGTGTGAGGTTGTCTGGCCGAGGACAACCAACGCTCCAACCGATGGTCTTGCAGCAGCGGGGTTTCCTCGGCGGAAGGCGCCGGAAGCTCCCTCGCGTTTCTCATACGCCGACCGTGCTGCCGACGAAGTTTCTGCCGAATGCGCGACAATTTTCGCGTTCGTCGCCGGACGGGTTCAATTCGAGTTTGAGAGGCTCAAGAATCATTTCCGCGCCTCGTTCAGCCAGCTTTTCTTGCAGCAGGTCGACAGCTTTCGCGAACTGTTCGTACACCGTGTCGCCGCTGCCGAATACCGCCGCCTTTTTCCCCTTCAGATCCAGCTCGTCCAGGTCGTCATAAAAATCGAGGAACTCGTCCGGCAGCTCGCCGTCTCCCCAAGTGTACGCCCCCAGCATAATGCCGTCGTAGTCGAGCAAAAGGTCAGCGTCGCAGTCCTCGGCCAACTTGATCGTGACCTCGCCGCCCGCTTCTTGAATGCCGCTTGTAATCAGCTCTGACATTTCCTCCGTATTGCCGGTCATGCTGGCGTATATGAGAATGAGTTTGCTCATGATTAGACCTCCAGGTTCAAATTGCAATATTCTCTATCATAATGATAATGATTATCAGTGTCAAATGGTTTTGAATTTCTGGATTTTTGCCCCCTCCTCGGGTACAATGAAAGTCTGGGAATTACGGCGAACGACGGCGTATACATCCTGTAATATTCAGGGCAATAACGATAAAATTAAGGGTGGTTCAATCACAATGTACATGGCTCAAAATTGGAAAGACTATGAACTGATCGATACAGGCGCGGGCGACAAGTTGGAGCGTTGGGGCGACGTGGTCCTGCGCCGTCCGGATCCGCAAATCATCTGGCCGATCGCGGACGAAAGCGGTCCTTGGCGCGAGACGGCAGGACATTACCATCGCAGCTCCGCCGGCGGCGGCGCATGGACATGGAAAAAGCAGCTTCCGGAACGTTGGACGATCAATTACGACGATAAGCTGAAATTCTATATCAAACCGACAAGCTTTAAGCACACGGGCTTGTTCCCTGAACAGGCGACGAACTGGAGCTGGATGATCGACAAGATCCAAAACGCGGGACGGCCGATCCAAGTGCTGAATCTGTTCGCTTATACGGGCGGCGCTACGGTAGCTTCGGCTTATGCCGGCGCAAGCGTCGTTCACGTCGATGCGGCCAAAGGCATGGTTCAATGGGCAAAAGAAAACATCGAACTTTCCGGCCTGAAAGATCGTCCGGTGCGCTTCATTACGGACGACGTGTTCAAATTCGTGCAGCGCGAACAACGCCGCGGCAACAAATACGACGCGATCATCATGGATCCTCCTTCCTACGGACGCGGTCCGAACGGAGAGACATGGAAGCTGGAATCCAGTTTGTACCCGTTCCTTGAATCATGCATGCAGATCCTGTCCGACGATCCGCTGTTCATGCTGATCAACTCGTATACGACAGGCATCTCGCCGACGGTACTTTCGAATATGCTGGAAATGACGATGAAGCCGCGTTACGGCGGACAAATCAGCGCAGGCGAAATCGGACTGCCGATCTCCCGCTCGGGTCTGACGTTGCCGTGCGGCATCCTCGGACGCTGGGAGTCCAAGTAATGCATACCCCGGACGAGCGCTCCTCGGCAGCACTATCCGGCATTTCGGTGTTATTGGAAGACAATCACCTGCTCGGCGTCGTCAAACCCGTCAATATCCCCGTACAGGAAGACGCCAGCGGCGATGCGGATATGCTGACCCTGCTCAAAAACGACCTTAAAATCCGGCACGATAAACCCGGCAATGTATTTCTCGGCTTGGTTCATCGGCTGGATCGTCCGGTCGGCGGCGCCATGATCTTCGCCAAGACGTCGAAAGCCGCTTCGCGATTGTCGGATTCGGTGCGTACGCATTCGATCCGCAAAACTTACGTAGCCGTGACCAACGGTATACCCCGTGAACGCGAAGGCCGTCTGGTGCATCATTTGCTCAAAAACGAGCGCACGAATACGGTCACGACTGTTCGAAAAGGAACGCCGGGAGCCAAAGAAGCCATTTTGGATTACAAAGTGTTGGCTGAGGACGGCAATCGGGCTTTGGTCCATGTCGAACTGCATACGGGACGCTCGCACCAGATTCGCGTGCAAATGAGCAGTATCGGCTGCCCGCTGTACGGCGACCAAAAATACGGAGCAGCGTTGACCAAACCGGGGGAGCAAATTGCGTTATGGTCGGTCCGTCTTCGATTCCCTCATCCGGTAACGAAGGAATCGACGCTGCTGATTTCGCTTCCGCCGGAAACGGCTCCTTGGACGCAGTTTTCGGACAATGCGTACAAGCTGCTGCAAAACGAGCTGGAATACGGAGAATGAAGCCTGTTATGAAAGACAACGAAAAGGCCGAATAACTGCACAAAAAAAGACGTTAGGGAAAGCTGCTTCGAGCAGCCGAACCGACGTCTTTTTTTAGCGGAAATAGATCAGCCATAAGATGAAAAAAATCAGCGTCACCGCAGCGCTCGCGCCGCTGATGCTCCAGGATACGACATGCTTGCGCGTATGCGGAATATATTTGCGTTCCATGTATCCTCTAAACCCTATAACGAGCGAAAGCGTCAGAAAAACAAGAGGATTGGTGCTCATAAAATCGACAGTTAACCATAACGCAATCAGAATGACAACGCCGATGCCAAGTCCCCAACTATATACGCGATAACCGTCGGTTTGGGAAAGATGTTCTTTTTGGAACGTTTGCAATTCCGCTTCGTTCAATACGAGCTTGTTCGCCAACAGCTGCATAAGATAAAGACCGAAGACGGCAAAGACATACACGTACATAATATGAATCATTCTTTTACTCCTGTTCGGTAAAAATAAGATAGGCAAGCCTTATCTATTAGACGCGGAAAGAAAAGTTTCGGTTGCATTTTTCGTAAAAACGTCGAGCCTGACAATGAGTACGACAAAAAAAGACGTTTCGTGCGCTTATGCGCACGAAACGTCTTTTTTGTTGACGATTGACGCTTGCCTTTTAAACGGTCGAATCCCGCTCGAACGAAGGCAGCAAATCAAGTATCGTATCCGATTTTTCTACGTTAATCAGCGCTTTGCCGATATGCTTGCGTTCGGTCAACGGGGCCTTGCCGGCAGGGAACTCAAGTCTCTCCCCGTTGGACAGTACGGCAACAGCCGGCAATGTATCGCTTGTGTTGTATGCCGCCATGATTCGATTGCCGTTCGGCTTCACTCTCTTGCCTTCCTTGAACTCGAAGGTCGCGATGCCTTTGCCTCCGCGACTTTGCGACGGGTATTCCAGCAGCATCGAACGCTTGGCGTAACCCAGATCGGTCACCACCAAGACCTCGCCGTCATCGCCTTTAACGAATAATGCAGCCGTGATTTCGTCTCCATCCTTAAGCTGAATCCCGCGCACGCCGGCGGATACCCGGCCCATCGGGGACACTTCCTGTTCACCGAAGCGGATGCTCATGCCTTGCGCCGTCACCAGCAGCATGTCTCGATCGCCTTCGCTCAGGTTGACCTGAACGACTTCGTCCCCTTCGCCCAGCTTGCAGGCGGCAACGCCCCCGCTGCGCTTGGTCGCGTAATCGCGCAGCGCGGTTCGTTTAACCTGTCCTTTTCGCGTCGTGAAGACCAGCGATTGTTCCGATTCTTCCAGTTCCTTGACCGGAATAATCGAGACAATGCGTTCTTCCTTATCGAGCGGAATAACGTTGACGATTGCCGTACCGTTGTCTTTCCACTTGAATTCCGGAATCTGGTGTACCGGCAGCAGATAGAATTGTCCGCGCTGCGTGAACACAAGCAAACGATCCAAAGTGCTTACGTCAAGCAGTTGACGAATATAATCGCCTTCCCGCGCGCCGGATGCATTACGGTCGCTGCCGGATCGCGTGAACGAAGCCATGCCCGAACGCTTGATGTAGCCTTCTTGCGACAACGAGACGATCACGTCTTCTTGCGGAATCATCACTTCCAGATTCAGCTTGATCTCTTCGACTTCGCTTTGAAGATCGGAACGGCGGTCAATACCGAATTTATCGCGGATTTCGGTTAGTTCTTTGCGAATAACGTTATCCAGCTTCCGGCTGCTTGACAGAATGCCTTCCAGCACGTTGATGCGTTTTTCCAAATCCGAATGTTCTTTTTCAAGCTGCGTAATCTCCAGATTGGTCAAGCGATACAATTGGAGAGTCAAAATGGAATCCGCTTGGCGCTCGGTAAAACCGAACATCCATTGCAAATTGTTTTGCGCGTCCTGACGATTTTTCGAAGCGCGGATTGCGGCTACGACATCGTCCAGAATATTCAGCGCTTTGACCAATCCTTCGAGCACGTGAGAGCGATCTTTCGCCTTTTCCAACTCGTGCGAGGTACGCTTGGTGATGACTTCGCGCTGGTGATTGATGTACGCTTCGAGAATCGCTTTAACGCCCAATTGCTGCGGTGCTTTATTGACGATGGCGACCATGTTGAAGTTGTAGCTGACTTGAAGATCGGTCTTTTTAAGCAGATAAGCGAGAATGCCGTTGGCGTCCGCGTCCTTTTTTAGCTCGACTACGATCCGCATGCCTTCGCGGCCGCTCTCGTCTCGAACTTCAGCGATGCCTTCGACTTTTTTCTCTAATCGAATATTTTCCATTGCCGTCACGAGGCGCGCCTTCACGACTTGATACGGAATTTCAGTGATGACGATTTGCTGCTTGCCGCCGCGTAAATTTTCGATTTCCGTCCGGGAACGAATCTGAATTTTGCCGCGTCCGGTGGAATACGCTTCGCGAATTCCAGCCTCGCCCATGACCGTACCGCCCGTCGGGAAGTCCGGTCCTTGGATATGCTGCATGATACCATCCAGATCGATCTCCGGAGAATCCATGACCGCGATGCAGGCGTCAATGACTTCCCGCAAATTGTGAGTCGGGATTTCGGTGGCAAAACCTGCCGAAATCCCGCTGACGCCATTCACCAAAAGGTTGGGATAACGCGCAGGCAGCACGACGGGTTCTTTTGCCGTATTATCGAAATTGTCTTTAAACTGGACGGTACGCTTGTCGATATCGCGCAGCATCTCCATCGCAATCGTCGACAAGCGAGCTTCCGTATAACGCATTGCCGCTGCCGGGTCATCGTCGATCGAGCCCCAGTTGCCGTGTCCGTCCACAAGCGTATGCGCCATTTTCCACGGCTGAGCCATACGCACCATGCCCTCGTAGATCGAAGAGTCGCCGTGCGGGTGGTAGTTGCCCATCACGTCGCCTACCGTCTTGGCCGACTTGCGGTAGCCTTTTTCCGGCGTGTTGCCCGATTCGTACATGGCGTACAGAATCCGGCGTTGAACAGGCTTCAGACCGTCGCGAACGTCGGGAATCGCACGATCCTGAATAATGTATTTGGAATACCGGCCGAAGCGGTCGCCGACCACTTCTTCGAGAAAAGCCGGTTTGAAAATTTCTTCCGGTACGCTCATCGATTATAAGTCTCCTTCTGTCGCTTATTCTTCCACTTCGGTAAAGTCCACGTTTTCTACAATCCAGCGCTTGCGCGGATCGACCTTGTCGCCCATTAACGTAGATACGCGTTTTTCCGCTTTGGCCGCATCTTCGATCTGAACCTGAAGCAAGGTACGCGTTACAGGGTCCATCGTCGTTTCCCAGAGCTGATCCGGGTTCATCTCGCCGAGACCTTTGTAGCGCTGAAGTTCGAAGTTTTTGCCGCCTTTGGTTAACTTCTCAAGCTCTTCGTCGCTCCATGCGTATACAATTTCGTTTTTGCGCGATCCTTTGCGAGTAATTTTGAACAGCGGCGGCTGGGCAATGTATACACGGCCCTGATCGATCATCGGCTTCATGTATCGGTAGAAGAAGGTCAACAGCAGCACCTGAATATGCGCGCCGTCCGTATCCGCATCGGTCATGATGACAATTTTGGCAAAGTTGCTGTCTTCGATCGCGAACTCGGGACCGATCCCCGCTCCGATTGCCGAGACGATCGCGCGGTATTCCTCGTTTTTCAGAATTTCGGCCAGCTTGGCTTTTTCCGGGTTCAACGGCTTGCCTTTCAATGGAAGGATCGCTTGAATTTTGGAATCGCGCCCCTGCTTGGCAGAACCGCCGGCAGAGTCGCCTTCGACGATAAAGAGTTCCGTCTTCGTGAAGTCTTTGGATTGGGCAGGAGTCAGCTTTCCGTTCAGGTTGGAGCTTTCGCTGCGCTTTTTGCCGGTCCGCATCTCGTCGCGAGCCTTGCGTGCGGCTTCCCGCGCGCGCGCGGCCTGAACGGCTTTGCGGGTCAGGATTTGCGCGGCCTGCGGATTCTCTTCCAAGAACTGCGCGGTCTTGTCCGATACGATCGCATCGACCGCGCTGCGGGCCGAAGCGCTGCCGAGCTGGTCTTTCGTTTGGCCGACGAACTCGACATCGCCCATTTTGATGCTGATCACGGCCATCATGCCCTCGCGCAGATCGCCGCCTTCCAGGTTCTTGTCTTTTTCCTTTAACAAACCTGTTTTGCGCGCATATTCGTTCAAAATACGCGTATACGCCGTCTTGAAACCTGTTTCGTGCGTACCGCCGCCCCGCGTAGGAATGGAGTTCACGAACGAAGCGATCGTTTCCGTATAGCCCGCGTTATATTGGAAAGCCACTTCGACTTCGATATCGTCTTTCTCGGCATAAAAACGCACAACGTCATGCAGCACTTCTTTGCCTTCGTTGAGGAACTCGACGAACTGCTTTGCTCCGCCTTCGTAGTAGAATTCTTCTTCGGTTTCCGTACCTTTGCGGTGATCGGCCAAGACGATGCGCAGACCCGAATTCAGAAAAGCCAGCTCCTGCAAGCGTTCGGCCAATGTGTTGTACGTCAGCGAAATGCCGTTCTTGAAGACGCGAATATCCGGCTTGAACGTAACTTTCGTGCCGGTCTGTCTCGTATTTCCCAGCACCTCAAGCCCCGTTGCCGGTTCTCCGACATGCTCTGCGCCTTTTTTGTCCACGCGGTATTCGAATCGTTGACGATGAATTTTGCCGTCGCGATAAATTTCGACTTCCAGCCATTCGGACAACGCGTTCGTTACCGATGCGCCGACGCCGTGCAAGCCGCCGGACTTTTTATATCCTCCGCCGCCGAATTTGCCCCCGGCGTGCAGAACGGTATAAACGACCTGAGGCGTAGGTACGCCGCTTTTGTGCATGCCTGTCGGAATGCCCCGTCCATTGTCGCGTACCGTGACCGAATCGTCCTTGTTCAACGTCACTTCAATCCGATCGCAATATTTCGCCAAATGCTCGTCGACAGCATTGTCCACGATTTCCCATACCAGATGGTGCAGACCCGAGGAGCTGGTGCTCCCGATATACATACCCGGCCGTTTGCGAACCGCGACCAGGCCTTCGAGCACCTGTATGTCGTCCGCATCGTATCCTTGAACGGCCTGCGGGGCCGCCATCTGTTCTGCCGTATCGATCTGTTCGGCCATGATTTCTCCCTCTTTCTCTCTTGCTCGCCCTTTGCCTCCGGATCGTCAGCTTACCGAAATGCAAACAAGTGTTTTCATTTTTCTCTTTTTATTTTAAGTCAAAACGTCCCTTTTCGTAAAGACGATAAACGAAATAAACACGGAAACCGCTCCCCAGGCCGCTAAAACAGCTAACGAGAAGCCCAATGTCATGCCGTCGATCGGCGCCGGATTACCTGCGAGATACTCCGTAAGCCCCAGATTGACCATAAACAAATATTTGGCGCTGCTCCAAGCCGAAGCCATATTGGTTAAAATGGAGCCTGAGATCAACGCGGCCATCATGACGACAATGCTTGCGGCCGTACTGCGCACGAGAACGGATACCATGAACGCCAACAGCGCAACCACGATTCCGACAAACCAGACCAGTCCCGCCTGCATCAACAGGTATTGCCACTGCGGCGTAGCCTGCACGTACGTCAAATCCACATCCGAACCATTCAATACAAAGCCGGTAAAAATCGGAATACTCCAGCCGGAATAGCCGAAAAAGACGCCCGAAATCAAATAACAGACCGCATAGGCGCTCACGACGATCAATGAAACGAACATGAGCAGGGCCGTCAGTTTGCTTAACAGCACTTTCCAGCGCCGCACCGGCCTTGCAAGCAGCATCTTGATCGTGCCGCCTGTTCGTTCCGAGGATACCAGATCCGAAGCAATGGTCAGAATCATCAAAGGAATAAACAAGGCTGCCGAGTTATCAATGAATTCGCGCGTGAATGTCACGCCGCCCGGTTCGTTCGGATTCACGTCGTTATCGAGGTAATACTGCATCTGCTGAATGTAGATTTGCCGATAGACCTTCCACTCTTGCGGGACCCGGTCGCTGCTCAGAGAGTTCTGGTTATCGATGATCGCCTGCTGAACTTCCAGACGCCAATCCGTACCGTAGCTTTCCTGACGTTCGAGCGATTGCCGCATCTGCGCATAGCTGAAGATCGGCACCATAATGGCAAGAATCAAGAGCACGATGTAAAAGCGCTTTTTCTTGATGATTTTGACGACTTCGTTTTGTACCATAGCCAAAAACCGTTTCACTCGATGCCCTCCCCTTCGGTCATTTGCAGGAAAAGTCGCTCCAAAGTAGGAGCAATTCGGTGAACGCCCCTTACGGCAATGCCTTCGCGGACCATCACATCAATCACTTCGGCTACGCGCTCTTCCGGCGTCTCGGTCACGATGCTGCGCTCATTCAATAAAGCGGCAGCGGCATCTTCAAGAGCTTCCGCACCGACCGAATCCACAATGACGATATCTTTATATTGGACAAGCAAAGCCAGCGCTTTGGCTTTCGGTTCAACGTCCCAAATGACCATTCCTCGGCCTGCCCCCATCAACTCGTCGACCGATCCTACCGCAAGCTCCCGGCCGCCGCCGATAATCGCGACCCGATCGCACAGCAATTGGATCTCGCTCAACAAATGACTGGACACGAAAACTGCGAGCCCTGCCGAAGCCAGTTCGCGGATAAAAGCTCTCATTTCCTTGATTCCTTTGGGATCAAGACCATTGGTCGGCTCATCCAGAATCAGCACTTTCGGCCGGGCAAGCAAGGCTTGCGCGATCCCCAGGCGCTGACGCATCCCGAGCGAATAGGTACGAACCTTCTCATGAATCCGTCCGCCCAGATGGACAAGCTCCGTCACCTCGCGAATGCGTTGTTCGTCAATGCCGTCCTGCATGCGGGCGAAATGCATCAGGTTCTCCCACCCTGTCAGATAAGGGTACATTTCCGGATTTTCGACGATGGAACCGACGTACTTCAGTGCTTCTTCGGGCTGCTTTTGTACATCGAAGCCGCAAATCTCAACGCTTCCCGAGGTCGGTTTAATAAGCCCGACCAGCATGCGGATCGTTGTCGTTTTACCCGCGCCGTTCGGACCGAGAAAGCCGAAAATTTCGCCTTCCCGCACGTCGAAGCTGATGCTATGAATGATCGTTTTACGGCCGATTTTCTTATTTAAATCCCGTACGCGCAGAACGAAACTGTCGTCAGGTTGCTTCATCCCTACCCCGTCCCTTCCTTCAAGTATCGACTTTTTTCAGAGGTCATTATGCCGGCTCATTGCAACCCTTGAACGATTCGTTGCGCAATCCGCTCATAACCGGCTGAATTGGGATGAAAATGGTCGGATGACAAATAGGCACCAGGATCTCGTTCAAAAAGATCGAATGTCGGTGTCAGAACCATATTCTCCCCTTCGGCAATCTGTGCGGATGCCTTGGCATTCCATTCGGTGATCCCCAAATCGCCTTCATCGCGCAGCGATTCGATATCTCCGAACGGATTATATAAACCCAGATAAATAATTCGCGCCGCCGGATTGATGGAACGAAGTTGATCCAGTGCTTCTCCAAGCCGCTCCGAAGCGGCAGGCAGGGCAGCCTCCAACGCGTTTGCATCCGGAGCCTCCGCGCTTGTCTGTAACGCCGCGCCGCCCTGGAACAGATCGTTTGCCCCGATCGACAGCAAGATGACATTGGCTTCTTTCAATACATAACGAACACCGGGCTCGTCCAATTCCGTCAACAATTCCTGCGTAGTCATGCCGTTAATTCCAAGATTATTAAGAAAACGCACTTCGCGGTCGCCGCTTTGATCCAGCAAAGCCGCGGCCCGCCGGGCAAATCCCTGTCCGGTTGTATCTCCGGTTCCCTTGGCAAGCGAGTCGCCGATCGCAACGATCCGGTAACTGCCGTCATCAGTCGAAGGAGCGCGTTCTGTCAAAGGAGCGTCCGCGGCCGCATCGGCGTTTACAAGATTAGGTCTCGGAAATATCAGCTCTCTCGCTCCATATCCGAAGCCGACAGCCAGCAATAAAGCAGAAAGTGCCGAAAGTACGGCCGTTGTTCGCCATGTCCACTTCCACGAATTCATGCTTCTCCTCCTTATATGAAAGACAACAAAAGTTTAAGCTTTCGCGTATGCACCACGTACCTTACCTTAAGTGTTTGTGAAGCAATTTGCAAACGCGGTTCGAAACTTTTTTGTGCTTCTCAAAAAAAATACTTGCTAAGCCATTTTAATTTATGATAGGATATTCCTTGTCGCCAGAAATAATCACTCGCTGATGAAGGCGGCCGTTACAAAAAATATGGGACATTAGCTCAATTGGCAGAGCATTCGACTCTTAATCGACAGGTTGTAGGTTCGATTCCTACATGTCCCATTCTTTCATATAATGAACGCATACAAAGACCCCCAGCCTCGCCAAGAGGTTGGGGGTCTTTGTATTTTATACATAAAGCCCAACGTAACTGGAAACGAGAAAACACCATTAACAGTTTCAATCAATTTTCTCGATTTCAACACGCGACCTAAAGCATTTCGAAGAAATGCACTTCGGAAGCCTATGCTGGCAATTTATCTCGGAGTCTTCTCGTTTCCCCGCCCACCCCATCAACCAATAAACAACTGAACCCAATAGCCATTATAGTAGCCGACGCCGATCGAGGTGAAGCTTGGACTCAAAATATTGCTTCGATGTCCTTCGCTGTTCATCCATCCTTGCATCACGCTTTCGGGCGAACGCTGTCCCATCGCAATGTTTTCTCCCGCCGTTCGGAATGCTACCTTTTGCAGCTTTAATAAATTAAAAGGAGAACCGTAAGTCGGAGAGGTATGGTCGAAGTATCCTTTCTTCGACATATCCATCGCCTTCAAGCGCGAAGCCTTCGCTGTGCCTGCATGGATCGCAAGCGGTTTGAGCCCGGCTTTGCGACGTTCCAAGTTCACCAGATAAACCACTTTGGCGGTAAACTTCGACTTGTCGGTCGTCGTTTTGGCATAGGCGGCTTGATAAGCGGTCTGAGCGTCCGCATTTTGCACAGGACCCATCCCGTAAACGCTGCCCAGCACGAACGTAAAAGCCAAAGCAAGAAGACTTGCCTTTTTGCCTAAGATTGAGCTGTTTAGTCTGGTTTTTCGTCGGTTAACATTTGATGTGCTCATGCTTGTTCCTCCTCTATTTCCTTGATGACTTTAGCTTTCGGCATGGAATTGGAACCTATATCCATTTACCCGCAGAATCAGGCCGGATAATCATTATGCCCGTCTAAACAAAAAGGCCCCGCTCGCAAGAGCTGGAACCGAAAGGTAAGGCATTTGAATGTATGTGGTCTGTTCGTTCTTACAGTGCTTTGATGAATTTGCAGCCGAACTTTTCGAAGCCAGCATGCTGATAGAATTCATGCGCGCCAAGGCGATCTTCACGATTGATTCCTGTCAGGAAAAGGAAACGGCATCCCGATTCCGCCGCCCAGGCTTCTGCCTGCTCCACCAACAAACGGCCGATTCCGCAACCCCGGCAATCCTCGTTGACGATCAATCCGGCGATTTGAACCATCTGCGCTTCCGATCCGCGTGCAGGAATCAAACGCAGCGAGATCATTCCTACCGCTTTGCCGTCTTTTTCTGCCAAATAAGTCTGGTAATTCGGATTGTTTTCGCGCGTTTCCAATTGCTCGCGCATGACGCTAGGCGTCGTAGGATACGACAGTTTTCGCATCAATTCCGTCAATACGGCAGCATCGCTGCAAGAAGCCGTGCGAAGGCTCGCTGTTTTTTCCAATACGTTAGTTGTCATCCGAATACTCCTCTTTTAGCAGGCCGGCCGCTTCGCGGGCACGACTGCGCGCAGTTTCCACATCTTCCGCCGCGCTAAGCGCGACGGCCATTCTGCGACCCGGCTTCGAATCGGGCTTGCCGAATACTCGAACCTGGGTACGCGGGACGCTCAAGGCTTCCGTCAGACCGCCAACTTTGAAATTTTCGCTTGATCGGGTTGCTTTCAACGTTGCCGAAGCACCCGGTGTCAGCAGTTCGACTCCCGTGATCGGAAGTCCCAGAATCGCTCTCGCATGCAGCGCGAACTCCGACAGATCCTGCGTAGCCATCGTCACCATGCCGGTATCGTGCGGGCGCGGCGAGACTTCGCTGAACACAACGCCGTCTTTCGTCAGGAATAATTCAACTCCAAATAGCCCGTAACCGCCAAGCTTGTCCGTGATCGCTTTTGCAATCTGCTTGGCTTCTTCCAACTTGGCATCATCCATCCGGTGCGGCTGCCACGATTCCACATAGTCGCCGTCTTTCTGGATATGGCCGATCGGCGGACAAAACGACGTTCCCGATACGCTCCGAACCGTCAACAGTGTAATTTCGCTTTCAAAGGGCACGAACGCCTCCACGATGACCCGAGTGTTGTTTTTCGCTCTCGCGCCTTCCAGAGCAAATTGCCAACACTTCTCGGTGTCTTCCGGCGTTTTTAGCACACTTTGTCCTTTGCCCGAAGAGCTCATGAGCGGCTTGATCACGCAAGGTACGCCAAGTTCGGCTACCGCCGCTTTCAGTTCATCCAAGGTGTCCGCAAAACGATACGCTGCCGTCGGCAGACCTAATGTCTCCGCGGCCAAACGCCGAATGCCTTCGCGGTCCATCGTCAATCTGGCGGCCGTGGCCGTCGGAATCACGCGGAACCCTTCCGCTTCCAGCTTCTCCAACATCGGAGTCGCGATTGCTTCGATCTCCGGCACGATCAAATCCGGCTTTTCCCGCAAGATCAATTCTCGCAGTACGTTCGCGTCCAACATATCGATCACATGACTACGGTGCGCGACCTGCATCGCAGGAGCACCCTCGTAACGATCGACGGCTATGCACTCAACGCCAAGACGCTGCGCTTCGATCACGACTTCCTTGCCCAGTTCGCCGCTTCCGAGAAGCATGATTTTCTTCGCGTCCGCGGATAATGGAGCCCCCCACATCGTTTAACCAACTCCTACGCGTTTTTGGTTTGTCCTTATCTATTTTGTCTGCTGGCAGACTGAATTGCAACCCCGATCGCTCAAATTTTTATGAAAAAATAGCGAAAACCCGCGAAAAATGTCGCAGGTTTTCCAAGAAAAATTTTAGTTAACGAAGAAACTTTCAAAGAAAACTTCCTTTTACAGAAAACGGAATTGCGCTTCGACCAAACCGTTGTAAATGCCGCCATGTTTAATCAATTCGGAATGCGTGCCTTGTTCCTTGATCTCGCCGTGGTCGAGCACGATGATCTTATCGGCGTGACGAATCGTAGAGAGACGGTGTGCCACGATGAAGGAAGTTCTTCCTTGAAGAAGGATCTTGAGCGCTTCCTGAATCCTCAATTCCGTCTCCGTGTCGATGCTGGCCGTGGCTTCGTCCAGGATCAGGATGCGCGGATCGGCAAGCAGGGCGCGCGCGAACGAAAGCAATTGTCGCTGCCCCATCGAAAGCGCGCTTCCCCGTTCTTCGACTTCCGTATCGTAGCCGCCCGGCAGCGCCATAATAAAGTCGTGCGCTTTGACGGCCCGCGTCACTTCTTCAATCTCCGCGTCGGTCGCGTCCAAACGGCCGAAGCGAATATTTTCGCGAATGGTACCCGAGAAAATGAACGTGTCTTGCAGCACGATTCCGATCTGCGCCCGTAAGCTTTCCAGCTTGACGTCCCGCACGTCGATGCCGTCGAGCTTGACGGAGCCTTCGCTCACGTCGTAAAAGCGGCTGAGCAGATTGATGATCGTCGACTTGCCGGAGCCGGTATGGCCGACGAGCGCGATGGATTGCCCGGCTTTGGCTTCGATGTCGATGCTCTTGAGCGCTTGGCGTCCCGGTTCGTATTCGAACACGACCTTGTCCAGATTGACGTCGCCCCGAATTTTAGGCAGCGGCTTCGCTCCCGGCTTATCGTCGATGCTCGGCTCCTCGTCCAAGAATTCGAAAATGCGTTCCGACGAAGCCATCGCCACGAGCAGCTGGTTGTACATTTGACCCAGGCGGTTGATCGGATCCCAGAAGTTGCCGACGTAGTTCGCGAACGTCACGAGCAGACCGACCGTGACTTCGCCTTGTTGGATCAGGTAAGTACCGTACCAGAACAGGATCATCGATCCGACCCCGCCCGTGATCTCGATCATCGGCCCGAAGGCCTGGTTCATGGTCGAAGCGCGGTTCCAGGATTTCCGGCTGTCCGCGTTCATGCCGTTGAAGAACTTCATGTTTTCTTTTTCCTGCGTATAGGCTTGGGTTACGCGAATTCCCTGGATCGCTTCGTTCAAGTGCGAATTGATCCGGGAGTTCTTGATGCGGACATCCTGCCAAGCCATGCGAATCTTCTGGCGCAGCTTGGTCGAGATGAAGAACATGATCGGAACGGTAATCATCACGGCAAGTCCCAATTTCCAGTTAATCAGCAGCAGAATGACCATGATCCCCGCCAGCTGAACGCAGTCGATCATCGCGTTGACCGCACCGTTCGTGAACAAGTCTTGCAGCGAGTTGACGTCATTCGTCACCCGTACAAGCACGGATCCCGCCGGACGCTTATCGAAGAAGTTGAACGAAAGCTTCTGGATATGCTTAAACAGCGAAGAGCGAATATCGTAAATGACCCGCTGCCCGATAATATTCGTATACTTGATCCGGAAAACGTTGGCGACCCATTGTACGAGATACAATCCGAGCACCGCGGCCGTTACGATGTAGAGCAGCCTTTGGTCGCCGTTTTTGATCGCTCCGTCGATTGCCACGACCCCGGTCAGATACGGAACCGCGAGTTTCGTGACCGTTCCGAGAACCGTCATGATCAGAATCAGCGGCAGCATCTGTTTGGCGTACGGACGCATGTACGAAAATAGCCGGCCGAATTGTTTCCAATTGAACGCCTTGTCGATATCGTCGTCGTCCTTATAGACGAAACGGCTTTGGTTGGGGTCGCTCTGCGCTTTTTTGCCGAGCTTGGGATTGAACTTTTCTCCGTGCGTGCTCACAGGCTCCCCCTCCCTTCTTCGTCTTCCGCCGTTCGCGCGATATGGTCGGCGTATTGAATGTTATAGACTTCCTGATAAGGCCCGGGCTGGGCAATCAATTGTTCGTGACGGCCTCTTTGCACGATATGCCCTTCGTTCAAGACTAGAATTTCGTCGGCATGGCGAAGCGAAGAAATGCGGTGCGCGATGATAAACGTCGTCCGTCCTTTCATCACCTCTTGGAAACCGGCTTGGATTTCGTGTTCGGTCTCCATGTCGACGGCGCTCGTCGCATCGTCCAGAATCAGGATTTTCGGATTTTTGAGCAGCGCGCGCGCTATCGCGATCCGCTGCTTCTGGCCGCCGGACAAGCCCATGCCCCGCTCGCCGACTACGGTGTCGTAGCCGTCCTTCATTTCCATGATGAAATCATGCGCTTTGGCCAACTTGGCCGCGCGAACGACGTCTTCTATCGGAACGTCGTTCATTCCGTACCCGATATTGCCTTTGATCGTCGATGAGAACAAGAAGGTCTCTTGGAATACGGTTGCGATCTGCCCCCGCAGATCTTCAACGCGAAGATCGCGGATATCGACGCCGTCGAACTTGATCGATCCTTCGGTAACGTCATAGGCGCGCATCAGAAGCTGAATGATCGTCGATTTGCCGGCGCCGGTTCCGCCCAGCAATCCGATCACTTTGCCCGGAGGCGCATCCAGATTGATATCATGCACCGCGTGCAGCTTGTTGCCGTAGGCGAATCCGACTTTTTCGAACGTTACCTGTCCGCGAACCGTTTCCGGGTCGAGGGCCAGGGCGTTTTCTTTGTCGCGAACGTCGATCGGTCTGTCCAGAATCCCGAGTACCCGTTCACCGGAAGCTTCGGATTGCGTATAGTTGTTGATATGGAAGCCCAATCCCCACATCGGTCCGATAATGTACCAGATCAAACTGAAGAAAGCGACCAGTTCACCAATCGTCAGCGTTCCGCGAATGACCATCGTGCCGCCGACGCCGAGCAGAAGCACCGCGCAGCCGGAAGCCAGAAGTTCCATAACGGGGAAGTAGCGGCTCCAAAGCCCCGAAGCATGAAGCTGATTGTCTTTGTACCGGTCGTTGCGCAGCGAAAACTTGCCGACCTCGTGCGGTTCGCGCGCAAAAGCTTTGACCGTGCGGACCCCTGTAACGTTCTCCTGAACAGCCGTTGTCAGCGAACCCAGCGCAAGGCGCATTTCCTGAAAGGCCGGATGGATTCGCGATTCGAAGCGGATCGCTACGAATACCAGCGGCGGAATCGTGATCAGCGTCCACAGCGTCAATTGCCAATTGATCGACAGCATCATTGCGGCGCCGAAGCCTACCATCAAGAACAAATTGAGGATTTGGGCGAACCCGAAGCCGATAAACAATCGGATCGCTTCCAGATCGCCGGTCAGACGGGACATCAAATCGCCCGTTCTCGCCGTATCGTAATAACGAAACGACAGAAATTGCAGTTTCTCGTAGCAGGCATTGCGCAGCCGGTAAGCCAAAAAGTTACCGAGACGCGCGCCGAAGAAGCCATGCAAAAACTGCATGATCGCTTTGAGCGTTACGACGCCGACCACTGCCAACGCAAGCTGCGGCACCAATTCGAAATTGCGCGGTGTAATCACGTCATCGATCAAAACCTGAAGTAATTTGGGGTACACCAACCCCAAGGCAGTGGCGATTGCCAGAAAAAGAATCGAGACGAACATATACGTCTTCTTCTCCCAGTAATAGTCCTGCAGTCGCCTGAGAACGTTCATGTCTTTCCTCCTCGTTTTCGGGATTGCCGAATTTCTTTCGGTTTCCCAATTTCCGTATACGGTTGCAATGCTTGAGCATAATGCAGTTTATCACCACGCCTTTATCCCGGCAAAGCGAGGAAAAAAGCGTATTCCGGCAAGGGAGCGGCTCTGCATGCGATTGGCGTTGTCAGCGCATTCATTTATATGAAATAGTCTCATATCCTCGCTTATTCGGCGACTTTGGCGAATTTCGAAAAATATGGCCTAAAAAATTCGAAAACGCTTTAACATTTTTAAAAACAGTCTTTCCAGATAACAAAAAAAGCCCTGTATAATCGCCTGTTCCATACACTTTTCGGACAACTTATATTCAATATCGCGACATCTCTCCACCCTTTCTCTCCAATAGCCGTCCAACAGCTATTCAACAAACCAAAAAGACTGTTTCTATATCAAACGACCCGCATCATGCACGCTGTCCATTCGATTAGAAACGGTCTTTTCTATTACGTTGACCACGCAAACTGCATCTCCAATAGGGTCAACGTACTTATTCGATCGAAATTACCAAAAACGTTCATCCGCAAAAACTTCCGCCTTGCTCCACAATGTGCTTGGGGATGTATCATTAATCGCCCAAAGAACTCGTTGACTTGAGCGATTCGCGGTTATGCTTCCATATTCCCGATAGTCTGCCGTGTGCTCGTTTGCGGCATCCCTCCAATGATCCCAGCCGGCCGGGTAAATATGGCTTCCCATTCGGCAATCGGAAAATACCGTTCGGGCATAAGCTCGCCACGGGCGACCCAGATAGACGGAGGACATTGCAACATCAGGGGCAGCAGTCAGCACACATTCGCGAAAAACATAGCCGAAGGGTTGATGCTCTGGCGTCGAAGCGGCCGTGACGTAACCCGCCGACTCCCGATCCGGACGAGCCAGACTGTGCAATTCGCATTGTTCAAAATAAGCGCAAGCCCCGCCGAATATGTAGTCCACGGTCCCTTCGATTCGGCAATTCATGTACAGCTGCCGGTACTGTTTGTGGCGATGACGGATTTCGATACCTCCGAAGGCAGAACCTTTCTTCGGAGAAGGCGGCAGCGGGCCCGTGAATAACGTATCTTGATGTCCTTTAAATATACAGGAGCGAAAAACAGTCCGATCGCAGTAAGCCGCAACCGCGATCGCCTGCCCGACGGATTCTCCCTGTCCCGCCGTATTCGAGACCGTTATATTTTCCACCTGCAGATCGCTTCCGCCCAAAAAAAGCGTCGGCGTGGCGAAGGTTCCGATCTCCTCGCCGTCCGCTCCCTTTTCCCGGGCATAACGATTCATCTCGATAGTCACTTGGCCTACGCCGATCATCTTCAAGTCGGACCGATGAATTTCGAGCTGCTCGCGGTACGTCCCCGATAAGATATATAACGTTTCGGGAATTTGCGGATCGCGACGTTCCAGTTCTTCGACCGCCTCGCCGATCGTCGCATATTCGCAAAAGGGTTCTGCCCCTACCCACATCGGCATCTTAGATCCCTCCGTTCGTTAAACTTCGCCCGAATCCGCAACTTGCACCAGACGTTCCGGCTGCGCGGTATGCACGGAACGGCAATTCGCAACGTCTACTTCTTCTCCGTTTTCGATATAAAAGGCCGGACCTTCGTGCTGCGCAACCCGCACCCGATGGAACGCGATATCCCGCACGTTTCCCAAATAAAATCCTCTGGCGCGCATCGGCTCAAGATCGGCCATCATGGCAGGAAGCCCGGGCGTCGCATCCTCCGCCATCGAAATCTCGATATCGTCGAAAGTCACTTCGGAGATCGGCATCTCGGCCAAGCCGTACAAAAATCCGGCAGCGGCATGCACCTGGCGAGCCGTAATATGAGCAAAGTGAATCCTGCGGAAGATCGGCGTCTCCTTCGTTACCGGGTACGGATTCTTGTCCCATACATACCGGTCCTGACCGCGCGGTCCGCAGAAATAATACAGATTCAGAATGAACGGGCAAATCACGTTTTCCATGACGATATTGCTGACCCTAATATCTTCGACGATCCCGCCGCGTCCGCGTCTGGATTTGAATCGAATGCCGCGTTCCGTTTCCTTGAACACGCAGTTCTGAATGACTACGTTACGAATGTCTCCGCTCATCTCGCTGCCAAGCACGACGGCACCGTGTCCATGCAGCATCGTGCAGTCGGCAATGGAAATGTTTTCGCAGGGGATTCGCTCTTCCGCGTCTTCGGTGCCGGATTTGATCGCGATACAATCATCGCCGACATCGATATGGCAGTTTACAATCCGTACGCCGGAACACGACTCGGGATTGATTCCGTCGGTATTCGGCGAATCGGCCGGGTTCAAGATCGACAGGTTGTCGATCGTCACGTCTTGGCAGCGCATCGGGTTCACCGTCCAGCTTGGCGAATTCACTAAATGCAAGTCGCGCAGCGTGACCCGGCGGCAGCGATCCAGGCCGATGAGCTTAGGACGCGGATAACGCAGTTCCTCCGAAGCGCCGCGATGCCGATCCCACCATGCTTGTCCGCAGCCGTCCAGCGTTCCGTTTCCGGTCACCGATACGTTTTCCAGATCGGCTCCGTACAGGCAGGACGCGTATACCTGACGGTTCGCTCCCTCCCAACGGGATTCGACGATCGGATACTCGGCGGGATCGGTACTGAATTTCAGCACGGAACCCGGACTGAGCCGAAGCTCGATATGGCTGCGGAGCGAGACGGAACCCGTTAAATAGATTCCCGGCGGCACGAAAACCGTCCCTCCTCCCGCCAACGAAGCGGCATCGATAGCCGCCTGAATTCCGCTCGTCGAAGATTGTTCCGTGTTGGGCAGCGCTCCGTAATCCGTAACGTTATATAGGGCCACGTCAGCTCGCTCCTTCCGCTCCAACCGAGGACACTCCAGTCGATGGCGCGGTCTTGTGCACGGCTTGATCGGACCGGGAAGCGTATTGATCTGATGATGCGCCGGAATTCGTCGGTCTTGGCAGCAACAACTCATACTCGACGCACGCTTGCAAAAATGCGCCCAACCCTTTCTGGTCATTCGTGACGATCGGCTCGCTGATATAATAAGCAAAGCTGCCGTCGCGCTGATCCGCGCCGCCGAGTCCCGCAACCTGGCAGTTTTTGTTCAGGTTGATCCACCCTTCTTTCGTTTCGAGCACGAATTCGTCGATCAGGCCGCGGAAAGCCAGCTCCAACGGCTCCCGCCAGCTATCGTCCAACGCGCCGAGACGGATGCCTTTTGCCATCGCGTAAGCGATCATGGAAGTGGCGGACGCTTCCCGGTAATTGCCTTTCCGGTCGGCCTGGTCGACGATCTGGTACCAGGCGCCGGAATCCGCATCCTGATAACGGCGGAGCGCCGTCAGCGTATCGGTCAAAATCCGCCGCAGCTCCGGAGCGTCGGATTGAGTTGCCGGAAGCAGCTCCAGCGTATCGACGAGCGCCATGACGAACCAGCCGAGCGAACGCCCCCAGAAATGCGGAGACAACCCCGTTTGCGGATCGCACCACGGTTGAACTTTTTTCTCGTCCCAGGCATGATAGAGCAGTCCCGTTTTCGCGTCCCGCGTATGCTTTTCGCATAAAAGGAATTGCTTCGTTACGTCATCCAGCCCTTCGCCTCCGGCAAATTCAAGCTGATATTGCAGATAGAACGGCGCTCCCATGTACAAGCCGTCCAGCCAGATCTGATACGGATAAATCTGTTTATGCCAAAAGGCACCTTCGGAGGTCCGGGGATGGCTTGCCAATTGCCCGCGCAGCAGATCCGCAGCCGTACGGTATTTGGCTTCGCCCGTCTTGTTATGAAGCGCGAACATCAGCTTGCCGTTGTTGATATGGTCGATATTGTACTCATCCTGGGCATAGCCTCGGATCCTACCGTCTTCCTGCACGAATTCGTCTATCTGTTTTTGCATATAAAGAAAGTATCGTTCATCTCCGGTACGACGCCATAACGCTTCAAAACCTTTTAACACCACGCCGTAATCGTACGACCATTTGCCTCCGTGCCCGTTGCACGCATGCAGCAGCGGACTTCGCTCCATGATCGATTCCGCCGTGCGCACGGCCCAGCCTTGCTTGGTCAACTCTTGTTGATGATCCATGTGTGCCTCCCTCATCGAACTCTGATTATTGAGCCAGTAACTTGTCTGTCATGCCGAAGCGGCTACCGAATGATTCCGGCAGCCGCCCGTTACAACGCCGATCTCAACGATTTACGATTGAACTTCTTTGTAAGCGGCTTCATATTCGGCAATGATTGCATCTCCGCCGGATTTTTTCCAGCTTTCAACCGCGGCATCGAATCCGGCACGATCAAGCTCGCCCAGAATGTACTTATACGTCGCGTCCGTGATCGTTTTTTGCAGCTCGGAGCCTTGCGTGTTATACGTCTCCGATTCCAGCGAGTACGCCGGATTCAGTACCGCATAATTGGCGTTGTCCGCGATCAGCTTATCGGATTCTTTTTTCAGCGGGTCGGCGTCATGAATCTTGAACCCGCTCTCTTTCGGACGGCTGGCCGAGAACGGCTGCACTTCCTGCTGCCACAGATCCGTATCCGTAATCGTCGCCGCATCCTGATCGTCCACCGTATAGTGCGTGCCTTCGATGCCGTAAGTCATCAGCGCATAGACGTCTTCGTCGAGCAGGTCGTTGACGAACTTCAGCACTCTTTTCAACTCGGCTTCGTCTTTGACTTCGGATCTCGGGAATGACAGCAGGCCGCCGATGCCGTTGTTGGCTGCCCAGATCGCACGGTCCGCTTCATTGCCAGTCGAGGTGATATCGTTAACGAGCACCAGCTCCATGTCGTCTTGAATGCCTTTCGCCATGTTCAATAAGTTTTTACTATCGAAGATTGCGCCTACGTAGATGCCGGCACGACCTTGCGCGAACTTCTGCTGTTGGTCGGTTTTGGCGGTCACGGCGAAGTCCTGATTAATATACCCTTTTTGATACAGTTCTTTCATGTAATCCATCGTGTCCACGTAACCTTGGGTCATGAACTCCGGCGTCATTTTACCGTCTGCGTCCACTTCCCAAATATTCGGCGTTCCGAAGTAGGAGCTTAGCGTTTTGAATGCCCCGTAGATCAGGTCGCTGCGATCCACAAAGCCTGTCGTATCGTCTTTGCCGTTGCCGTCGGGATCATCCTCCGTGAATGCCCGCGCGACTTCCATCAACTCCGCGGTCGTATGCGGCGTCTCCAGACCCAGCTTGTCGAGCCAATCTTTGCGGATCGTGATGCCGTTGCGCGCCAGATCCTTTTGGAACGGAACCCCGTAAAGCGTCCCGCTGATCGAAGCCGAACGGCGCGTATCCTCGGAAATCTTCGCCAGGTTCGGATAATCGTTCAGATACGGCTCTACGTCCCAGAACAGCCCGGATTTGAGCGAGTTTCGCACGGAAGAGTTATCGAGCAGCGTCAGCGTCACGATATCGGCCAACGAGTCGGAGGCCAGCGAGGTATTGATCCGTTCTTCTTTCGAAGCATCCGGAATCCAGGAGAATTGAATATCGGCGTTGGTCTTCTCTTCAATCTTGTTCAAAATGGTATCGGTCGGCGGAGAAGCGGTGTGCAGGATATTCAGCCAACTGATATTCGCTTTCGAATTTTCGTCGTACGGCTCGCCTGAAGCGGCTTGATTGCTACTTCCTCCACCGCTGCAGGCACTAAGCAGAAGAATTGTGGTACACAGCAGCAGCGCACCCGTTTTACGGGCTTTTCTCGCAACTTTTTTCATGTGATTACCCCTTCTTTTTTGGAATAAAATCTTCGCTTGTGAAGCCTAATCAATACACGCCGTCTTCCCCCATCTTTTTGGCAAGCCGGTTGGACAACATGACCAGCACCAGTCCGACTACGCCTTTGAACAAACCGACGGTCGTACTGTAGCTAAGTTGACCGTTCTTAAGCCCCGCCGTATAGATGTACGTATCGAAAATTTCCGCCACTTCGCGGTTGAGGGAATTCAGCAGCAGGTACATATGCTCGAAGCCGAGATCCAGCGTGCTGCCGATCTTCAGAATGAGCAGGGTGATAATGACCGGACGGATCGCGGGAAGCGTGACATGCCAGGTCTTGCGCAGACGCCCTGCTCCGTCCATCTCCGCCGCTTCGTACAACTGCGTATCGACGACGGTAATCGCGGCCAGGTAGATAATCGTCGACCAGCCGAGTTCTTTCCAAATAATTTGTCCGATGTACACGGTACGCAGCCACTCCGACGAGGTGAGGAAGCTGATCTTAGGCAGTCCCACCGCGGCCAGCAGCTCGTTCAGCACGCCGCCGTCGACCGTCAGGAATACATAAGTAATGGAAACGATGATGACCCAGGACATGAAATGCGGAATGTAGATAATGGTCTGGATCGAGTTTTTGAAAAACTTGTGCCGAACTTCGTTGAGCATGAGCGCGAGAATAATCGGTAACGGGAAAAAGAAAATGATGTTCATCGCGAACAGGACGAGCGTGTTGCGCAGCAGCATAAAGAAGGTAGGTTCCGTGAACAGGCGGATAAAATGTTTCAACCCTACCCATTCGCTGCCCATAATGCCTCGGTACGGCTGGTAATCCTGAAAGGCAATGACCAGGCCTCCCATCGGGAAATACTTGAATACGACAAAATAGAGAAAACCGGGCAGGATCATCAGATACAGCAGCATGTGCTTGCGAATGCTAAATCCGCGTTTGCGCACGGCTTGACGATCATGCTTCAGCAGGGACGCATCGGACACGTTCACCGGCTTTGCCATCGTTAACCGACCTCACTCTCACTTTGAATTCCGATTGCTTTCTCAGCGTAAGCGCAAAGGCCGATTCCGTATATAATCATCACATGATAACGCTTCCAAAATGCCGCCGTTACGGGATTTGTCGTCGACGGAACACTTCTGATGATTACTCCCGGAGCTGATGATTATCCGGTAAACAAAGTCTGATGCGCCCATCACCTCATGCGCGGATTATATACGGAACGCAACGCCGCTGGTATCGTGGAGATAGGCACTCAAGTCCATAAGGAGGTTCATAAGATGGAGCATTCTTCTTCACGTCGCAAGCAAACACTCGGCAGTCGGTTATTCAATATCGTCAACTACACGCTGCTGATCCTGATCGCGCTCATCTGTCTGTTACCGTTCATTAATGTGATCGCCAGCTCGTTCGCGTCCACCCAGGAGGTCGTATCGAAAAAGTTCATTCTGTTCCCGACCACGTTCTCTTTGGATGCTTACCGCTACATTTTATCCACCCCGACGATCTTTAAAGGACTAGGCGTATCGGTCGGCGTGACGTTGGTCGGAACGGTCGTGAGCATGGTGCTGACCGCGCTCATGGCTTACGGACTGTCGCGCAAATATTTAAGAGGGCGCAACTTCATCAACTTCGTCGTCGTGTTCTCCATGCTGTTCAGCGGCGGGATGATCCCGACCTTCCTGGTGGTGAAAGGAACCGGCCTGATCGACTCCTACTGGTCCCTGATTCTCCCGGTTGCCGTCAATGCGTTCAACCTGATCATCATGCGGAACTTTTTCCAGGCGCTGCCTGACGAGCTGGAGGAATCCGCAAAAATCGACGGCAGCAACGACTTCGGCATTTTCCTGAAAATCATGCTTCCTCTCGCTTTGCCGTCGATCGCGACCATCTCGCTCTTTTACGCCGTGACCTACTGGAATACGTATATGACGGCGATCTTGTATCTAACCGATTCCGTCAAATGGCCGATTCAGGTGCTGCTGCGCCAGATCGTTATCGTGTCGAGCGGCATGCAGGCGGAAGGCACATCAGTTGATGTCATCCCTCCCGCACAGACGATCAAAATGGCCGTAATCGTGGTCGCGACCATTCCGATGCTGATCGCGTATCCGTTCGTGCAGAAGCACTTTACGAAAGGCGCGCTGCTGGGAGCAGTCAAAGGCTGATCGGTTCTTGTTGGCACGTCACCCGAACCGGATATTGCGACTGTATATAACGAAGCCCCGTTCTTCTGTGGAGCCACAGGAGCACGGGGCTTTTCGTGCATTACACGTTTTGTCTGAGCTTGCGGTACACGCCGGGCGTCACCTGTTCTTTTTTACGGAACGAACGAATAAAATTTTGCGGATTATGGTATTGAAGCCGTTCGGCGATCTCTTTAACCGTCTTGTCGGTCTCGGTCAGCCATTTTTTCGCCATGTCGAGTCGGTAGCCCATTAGGTAATCGCTGAAGGTGACGGAGAATTCTTTTTTGAAAATGCTGCTGAGGTAGTTGGGATTGTAATGCAGCCTTTCCCCGATCATCTCCAAGGACAGCTCCCGGTCGTACTCCTCATGCACGATATCGGCAATCGTCTGAGACAAGCAGCGGAATTGCTCATTCGTTTTCTTTTCCATGCTGCGAACCATCGGGAAAATGACCTGCTCGACCAGTATGCGCTCCACCTCCTCGGGATTGCGGATACTGAGCAAACGATGGTACAATGCATGATTGTCCGCGGTCAGCAGCACTTCGATCCCGAGCAGCTGCTCCAGTTGGATCAGATTGTTGACCAGCCGCACGAGCATCACTTCCAGGTTCATCGAATTGCGGCTTTTTTTCATGAATTCGGCCAGCAGCGGATACAGCGCCGCCGACACCTGCCCTTCGTCGCCTATGCGGATCGCGTCGAACAGTTTGGATTCCAAGTGCGCCGGATAATGCAGCAGCACCGGACCGGACACCACCGACTCGATATCTTCGTAAAAGATAATTGATTCTTTGCCCAGATTCAAACGCTGATGCAGCGCCTGCTTGCTCATTTCGCATGCTTCGCGGCTTTTGAGCAGATTCGGATAAGCTCGGCTGATGCCGACGCTGACAGACAGCTTGAGATAGTCTTTGACTGCGCGTACCATCTGTTTGGCATATTCCAGCATCTGCCGACGGATCTCCTGCTCGCCGTGATCGTCGAACATCAGAATCGTCGCCTGCGTGTCGTCGTTCAAAATAACCGGCAGCATGCGTATCCGAGCGGGAATAATCTCCTCCGCGATCTTGTTGACCGCGAGCAGCAGCACGTCCCGATCCGGCGTATCCCGTTTGCCTACGTTGTCGAGTTGAACCAGCATGGTGACGTATTGTCTGGACTGGCTTCCTTCGTAGCCCAGACGCTTCAACTGATGCTCCAGCTCCCCTGCCGAGATGCGACTGCGGAACAGATTCAGCACGAACTGCGTCTGAAGCTGCGGCTGTTCGGCTTCCATCAAGGTTTCCAGGCTTTGCTTTTCGCTGAGCAGCCGATTGATCGAAGACAAAATCCAATCGACTTCGTTTTTGCCGCGCGGCGAGGCATGGTCCGGCAGACTGCTCGTGATCTGGCTGATCGGTTTGGTAAAACGGGCAGCGATCACGTAAGCGACCACGGCGATCAGCAAGATCAAAGCCAGCTCCATGGCGATCAATCCGAATCGGGTCGCTTTTAAAGCGCCGGCGATTTCTTTGGGATCAAGCACGGTGAAATAGGTCCAATTGTTGTAAGCGGAGCGCGAATAAATCAAATCGCCTTTCGTTTCATTGCTTGATTTTGCGTCGATCATGCCTTTGGTCTCGCCGTCGCCCGCGATCCGAGTCAAATTCAATCGCTCGGCTTCATGGATCGGCGAGTCCGAGTCGGTATCGTACATCAACTCGCCTTGTTTGTTCAAAATAAACACTCGGGCGCCGTCTTCGCTTCGAAGCGTCCGGCCCAACGTATTCAACGATAGGTCCGACAGCGCGATCGCATCTTTGTTCGTCGAAAAAGCGGGCAGCGTATTGACGAATCGGATTCCGGTCTCCGTTTTGATCCAGAACAGGCCTTTCTCCCGGTTATTGATGTATTGCTGATACAAGCGCTCTTTCTCCGCGGCATCGATATAGGATAGCGTCCCGTTCGAGATCATCCAGTCTCTTTTCAGGCTGATTAACGTATATTCGGCCCCTTCCAAGCCCATCGTGGCGATATAGTTGAGTTGGGAGTTTACTTCCCGATAAGCGACAAAATCGCGTTCGGTAATCGGATTATTAACAACCTGATCAAAAGAGACCGTCGTGCTGTATGTATTGAAAGCGTATTCAATAGTGCGTATTTTTTGCTCCAGATTATTTTTGATTTGGGTAATGGAGTTTTGCTTTTCTTCGGCTACGCTATCGATGACCGACCGGACGGTCTGAATATACGTGTAGATCCCGAAACTGACTGCCAGGGCGACGCCCAGCAGAAGGATTGGAATAAACGTTTTATAAAACATTCTTCCTTTTTTCATCAAATCCCTCCAGCGTCTATAAGATTCTTCCATATTATAACGCTTAAAAGATGGAGGGGGAAGGTCTTAATTTGGTGGGGAAGCGCGGGACACAGAGGGAAAAATTCGTTCAAGACGCTGTCTCGCGCAGAAAGTCTTCGACTTTCCGTGCTCAAAGGCGTCTTTCACTGAATTTCTCCCTCTGCTGGCAGCTTCTTCAAAAGGATAAGACCGTTTGGGGAGTAGTCAGGGAAGGGAAAGTGATTAAAGCAAATGCAAGTGATTAAAGCATTAGCCAAGATCAAATCAAATATCAATTTAGAAATCAAAAATAACACTCAGGCAATTGCAGTTGAAGTATATGCCAGAGTGTTAGTCTGTTTCGCTTTCAGGGAGGAAACGGAGGGCGGCGGAGTTTACGCGGTAGTGGAGATGTTCGTCGCTAGGACCGTCGTAGAGAAGATAACCGAGTTTGATGCCGGTCAGACGGCTGACTAAAGCGGTTCGGACGCCGCCGCCGCCGAGGGCGGCTTCGCGTTTGACCAGGCGGCTGCCGGAGGTCTTGGAGAAAGCGGGCCAGCCGTCGCCGGCGTCGTATTTGTCGGCCGCGTCGAACAAGGGGTCGCCGCTTAGGCGGTCGACGTAAGTGCCCCGGCGCGTTTCGTTCCAGTACGCGTTATCAAAAGCCGGTTCCATATCGCCGCGGATCATGACGTTATATTCGGTCTCGGTCAACTGCTGACGTAACCGTTCGCGGTCGCGGTCGGTATCCCAGTGGTCGCGAATAAACGTATCGCGACCCGAATGTTGGCGGTATAGACGGTAATGGCCGAAGCTGCGTTTATAATAATCCTGATGTTCTTCTTCGGCAGGGTAAAACGGACCGGCTTCGGTAATTTCGGTGACAATTTTGCTTTTGAAGCGGCCGCTTTTTTGCAGATCGCGCTTGGACGCTTCGGCTTCCTGGCGCTGTTGATCGTTGCTCGTGAAAATCGCGGTTCGGTAGGAAGCGCCGCGATCCTGAAATTGACCGCCGGCGTCCGTCGGATCGACCTGCTGCCAGAACAGTTCCAATAATCTTTTGTACGGGAAAATCTCCGGATCGAATACGATTCGCACAGCTTCGGCGTGTCCGGTCGTCTCGCTCGCCACTTCGTCATACGTCGGATTTTCGGTATGCCCTCCGGTGTATCCGGAGACGACCGAGACGATGCCCGGCAATTCGTCGAACGGCGAGACCATGCACCAGAAGCAGCCTCCTGCAAAGATTGCCGTGTCGAATCCGGGTTTGGAAGAAAGGCCCGCATGCGCAGGATCCTTTTGCTCTTGCTGATCCGCTATGCCTTGTTCTGCTTCGGACTGCATCTGGGACGATCGTTTCGCGTGTCCGAACCACCGCTTACCAAGCTTCATTGCGCAGCCTCCTTTCTCAGCGTGTTTGAAAACTTCCTAACTGAGCACGACGCACTTCGCGTCTTCGCCATGTCCGATCTGACTCGATTTTACAATGGGAATGCCCCGGTCTTGCGTCAATTCGAACAGTAGGTCGCGCACGATTCCGAATTCGCCGCGGCTTTCCAATTCCGTGAACGTTCCCAGCAGGAGTCCCGAACAACGCTCCAAAGCCCCGGTCTGGGAGAGTTGGGAAAGCAGCGACGCAATTCTTGCCGCTCCCCCGCCCAACGATTCAAGCAAAAGAACTTTTCCGGTAACGTCCGGCCAATAGGGAGTTCCCGCAAGTTTGAGCAGACAACGCAAATTCCCGCCGATCACATCTCCGTTCAAATATTCTCCCTGCAAAAATTCAAAATCGAAATTATGCAAATCCGGCAATCCTTCAAAGAACGTCCGATAAAAAGCTTCGCGTTGACGTTCTGCGTAGGCCCCAATCAGGTTCATCGTTCGATAATGGTAAGTCCGAATGCCGCTGCGGGCGGACACTGCGTTCAATACCGCGGACAAGTCGCTCAAGCCGAACAACGGCTTGCCGGAATTCCGAATGGCCTCATAATGAAGCAGCGGCAAAATCTGATTCGCCGCATCTCCGCCGGATATATCGAAAATAGCGGCAACCCGCGGATCGGCGAACAAACGATTCAATTCATCTGCACGTTCGCGCGGCGTACCGCTGAAAGGCCCTGCGGTTCGGATCAGCGTGCGCGATTCTTCGACCTGAAGTCCGAAGCTGCGCAATTGCCCGCTCAGCGCTTCGATTCGCGCACGGTCTTCCGGTGCCAAGCCGTCCGAACAAGCGATCAATGCGACCCTATCACCGGATTTCAATCGGAACGAGGACATAAAGATTCTATTCTCCTTTGCTTAGGTGTATACGCAAATTTAACGACGTCATTTTCAAAGTTTGCGGACACGCCCTAAAAGACTTTGCGGCTGCTTCGATCCTATTTTCGCGAGAATCTGCCAACCGCTGCGGTTTTTATTTTACACCATTTTTCAGTATTCGGAATAGGCATAGCGCGTTTGCTGAACGCATGCGCTCGCAATAGTTTCAGATTTTACTATTTCGAATTTTTCATCATATTATTTTTGTTTATATGAAATCAACAGCAAAAATCCCCGATTCAGCGACTTATTGAATCGGGGATCCCATCTATCGGATCGTTCAAGAAACGTGCGCACGGTCTACCTGTTCCGGGGTCAGCGGACGGCTGTAATAAAATCCTTGCACATTATAACATTGAAGCTCTTGCAGCAGCGCTACTTGCTCTTTGGTTTCCACGCCTTCGGCAATGATTTTCAAGCCTAACTGCTTGGCCATCGAAATGATCATTTCGGCGATCGCTTTGCTGTCTTTGTCCGTCGTGATTTTGCGGATGAACGAGCGGTCGATCTTGAGGCAGTTGATCGGAAGGCTGTGCAGATAGCTAAGCGAGCTGTAACCTGTTCCGAAGTCGTCCATGGATACCGAAATGCCGGCTTCTTTAAGTTTGTCGAGAATTTCGATGACATGGTCTTCGTTATGCATCATCGCGCTTTCCGTGATTTCCAGTTCCAGCAGATGCGGATCGAATTCCGTTTCTTGCAGCGTTTGGAGAATCGATTCATAAATATCCGGCTTCATTAGATGAACTTGGGAGATGTTGACCGCCATCGGCAGCGAAGATCGGCCGGCAAGTTCCCAACGTTTCGCTTGCGTGCAGGCAGTACGCAGTACCCATTGTTCGATCGGCACGATCATGCCGCTTTTTTCCGCCAGCGGAATGAAACGCAGCGGCGAAATTTCGCCGTGAACAGGATGATCCCAACGCAATAGCGCTTCGTAACCGATGATGCGGCTGGTACGGATATCGAATTTCGGTTGATAAAGCAGTCGCAGTTGATCGCGGTCGACCGCATATTCGAGTTCTTGTTCCAGCCAGATCTCTTCCTGGCTCGTACGGTCGCTGGCCGCGTCGTAAAAGCGATACTGCGAGCTGCCGTTCTGCTTGGCCACGTACATGGCCGCGTCCGCGTATTTCGTAAGCAGATCGCTCGACAAGCTGTCTTCCGGATAACGCGCGATTCCGACCGAAGCCGACAATTTGACCGTATGTTTGCCGATTTCGAACGGTTCGTTGAAGCGGTCGACGATCTGTCCCGCCCATTTTTCTATTTCGGCGCGGCGGCATACGCCGGGCAAAATGACCGTGAATTCGTCTCCGCCCATCCGCGCGAGAAAAGCGCTCGAAGGAATGCTCTCCTTGATCAGCCGTCCGGCATGCTTGATGACCAAATCGCCGAAAGCATGGCCGAAGAAGTCGTTTACCCGCTTAAAACGATCCAGATCCACGAACAGCAAAGTAAACGGCTCCGGTTTTCCTTCGCCGTAATGCGCATATCGCTCCAGCGTGTTTTCGTAGGAACGCCGGTTAGCCAACCCCGTCAATTCGTCGTGATAAGCCAAATGACGGATTGTTTCCTGATCGCGTTTGCGTTTGGTGATGTTTTTGGCCATGCTGTAAGCGCCCACGACATGCCGTTCCACGACGATCGGCAGCGAAGTCAGCGCATACGACTGCATATTGCCGTCCGGCCCTCTCACGTCGATCTCGGCCGTGCCGTGTCGTCCGCCGAGCACCGTTTTCATGTGTTCGGCCACGATCCGCCGCTGCTCGCCCGAAAACAAATCGCTGAACTTGGAACCGACGACTTTTTTGCCCAACTTTTTGGCGACGGCTTCCGCTTGTTCGTTCATGCCCATCACGACGCCTTGTTGATCGAATTCCAACACGCCGTCGGGGTTATGCTCGTATAAGGAGATGTAATGTTGTTCCCTTTCGAGGATTTTTCGAGTTTGCAGCTTTTCTCTTACGCGCAGGAAATCGTCCGGGATGGCAACGAGGCAGCATACGATAGCCAACATAATGAGGTAGGGGAGCAAAAAAGCCCGATTTTCGCCGATTTCGCCCAGTTGGTTATAGACATCCAAAGGCAGCACGGACAACACGCTCAAAATAGGGGCCCCGAACAGCGCGATGCCGCATAATACGATGCCGGGCAGCGTCCAGCGAGAGTTCAGTCCGAGTTCGCGGTTGCGGTTGGATAACGCCAGCAACCGGATCACGGCGAATCCCACGCATAACGTAAGCCCTACCGTCAAGGCGACAAGATCCGGGTTCCATACCGCGAAGTCGCGGAACAAAATCACGACGTTGACGTAATCGAAAATCAAGATGGTCAACGATACGATCAAGCCGGTCAAAAAGAAACGGCCCGAACCGCTCGGAGGCTTGACCGCGTAGCGCATGGCCAGCGCGGTGGCCGCCAAGCAGCCTAAAACGGTAAAAATAAAATGTATCGCGTAGTATTCCTTGTTGATTGGAAGCGTCAGCGAAAGCGGAGCGATGATATGATCGATGCTGAAAGCGGCCGTAGCCAGCAAAATGACAATGCTTTGCCGTCGCCTGACCCGCCCCGTGCGCAGCTCCGAACTTTTCCATGCCGCTCCGTAGACAATCAACATACATGCCGCAATCGAACCCATTAACGCAATCGTTAAATATACCCCGTTTAGTGATAGGATTTTCAAGATGTCATTCATGATATTCTCTCCCGCCTGCTTAACTTAGGGACCCGATCGTGCCAACTGCATCCATATGACTAACGACAATGAGTCTTTTATCTTATGAGTTACCCAGCAAATTGAGACTCGAAACCTTATTCGAATACAAAAAAAGGCAGACAAGTGACATAAAATGTATGACATTGCCTGCTAAATATTTATTTGGAAACTATCTTGCTTAAAGTCGGGACTTTCGAACGTCTTACACGCTTGCCGTAGTTTCCGATTCCAGTATTTTTTTAAGACGATCTTCGATCCGTCTCCAGGAATCGGTATCGGATTTACCAGACAACGATAATCTAAGTCCTTCGGCCGCTTCTTCCGCCTGCCGCAGAACAGCTTGCGCGAGCTCCTTCTGCTTTTCGGCCAACTGCCTGCCGTAGAAGGATTCGAATTCGGGCAGCCTGGCTTCGGTGATCTGCTGCATGGCTTCGCGGAAAGTCGCCAAAGCGGCTTCGCGAACGAAATCGCGTCCGCGCTGTTCGAAGAAAGCTTTGGGATTTTTGAACAAAGGCCAGAGCGCTCCCCAGTTTAATGCTCCGCCGAGCTTTACTTCGGAAATTTCCGGCGTTTGCCATTCTCCGCCGTCTCCTTGCTCCGGCAGGTCGAACGGAGCTCCCAACGCGGACAGCTTTTCCAAGACGTCCTTCGCTCCTTCTTTCAGCATGCGTTGGCCTGCCCGCTCGACCCGAAGGCCGGTGGCGAGCAGCTCGTTTTCCGCTTCGCGCGCCACCATGCGCGACAACTCCCGGCCGCAAGCCAGGAAAGCCGCTTTGAGATCGCCGCTTCCCGCATGCAGGATCGCCGGGTTAAAGCTTTCGGCGAACCAAGCGTTGAAACGGAACTCGATCCGCTGCCGAACATGGAACAGCAGCTCCCGGATCTCGCGCGACAGCTCGGGAAGCTTATCGGCCGCTCCGCCCGTACCGATGATCGTTTTCGCTTCGGCAAGCGAAAGTTCGATCCGCTCTGCCCGGGCTTGCTTCTCTTGCTCGCCTTGCGTCGCTTCTTCGATCCAGCCGGCGATCCGTTCGCGAGCCGCTTCGATCTCGCGGTCGGCGGCGGCCGCGGCGAGTCCCGCCAATTCTTCGGCGGCGAAATGCATCAGTTCCCGTTCGAAATCCGCGAATCGGTCGATGCCTTCGACATCGGGGAATTCAACGGAACGATATTGCGCGGCGTTGTTTTTTCGCGGCGCGGACTTTTTGCGGTCAAGCGCGTTCAAACTGGACACCGGGTAAATCCTCGGTTTTAAAATGCCCTCCGCGCGCAGCCTCTCTTCCAAGTGCGCGGTTACTCCCGCGCATTCTTCTTCGGAATCGGCAAGATCGGCGGCATTGACGATGAAAAACGTTTTGTCGACGCTGTCGCTGCCTTTGACCCGGCCGAGCTGGGCCAAAAACTGACGATCAGCCCGCGAAAACGCATGATTGTAATACGTCACGAATACGAGCGCGTCGGCATTTTTCATGTAGTCGAACGTAACTCCCGTATGACGGGCATGCACCGAATCCGCTCCGGGGGTGTCCACCAGGACGATGCCTTGGCGGGTCCATTCCGAATCGATGTATACGTCGATCCGCTTGACGAAGCAGGCCCGGCTTTCATCGGCAGCATACAAGCGGAATTCCGCGGATTCCGTAAGCAGTTCGGTTCCGAGCAAAGGCTCGGCAAGATCGTATCCCGCATCCGCGGCACGCAGGAAGCTGTAATGCGCGCGTCCGGACGGATGGATACGATCAGGCGTCAACGACCGGACCTCGGCGCGCCAACGGCCAAGCGCGGGATCCCGAAGTCCCAACAATTCGCACGCGTCCGCCAGATCTCCGGCTACTTCCTCGGCGGTCTTCATGACGATCAGCGCCCTGCCGTGATCCTCGGCGCGTTCAGGTGCCATGATCCGGCTGATAGCCGCGGTTGTCGGATGCGGCGACACCGGCAAATAAGAATCCCCGAGCAAAGCGTTCGCGAAAGAAGATTTTCCGGCGCTGAACGCGCCGAATAATGCCAGAGTGAACCGTCCTTCCCTCAGCGACGCTTCCCGTTCGCGCATGGCACGCAAAGCGGAACTGAATGCCGGCAGCGGTTCAAGCAATCCTACGGCCTCGTTCAAACGCTCGGCCGACGCTTGCAAAATGCCGAGCCGCCCCGAAGCGGCGGATTCTTCCCCGCCTTCGGTCCCGAAAACGGAAGAAAACACTTCCTCGTCGCCTGAATCGTCTGCAGCTTCCGTTTCCCCGGCCGCCGGCTCGATGGTCTCGAGAAGGAAATCGTCTGCGGTTGTCGCTTGAGCGCTCCTGCGCTTCAAATGCCGCTTAGCGCTCAGCAGCTCGTCCAACGCAGCCAGCCGAACAGGCGAACGTTCATCAATGGCGCCGATTATATCGATCAGCCCCGCTTCGCGAACATCCAGCGCTTTGCGGACTTCCCGGCGGCGGCGTGCTTTATCCGCGAACGAGGAAGCTTCCGCGATCTCCCGTTCGAGTAACGCCAACTTTTCCGCGTCCCGCGGTCCGCGGCTGTCCAAAAGGCGATCGGCAAACTCCAACGACGCCCTGCGGAATCGGCCGAGCGCATCGGCACGCAAATCGCCGGTAAAGTTCATCACGTATTCGGGCGACAACCGGACATCGGATTTGAGAAGCCCGGTTATCCAGCCGTTCTCGACGCGCGGAAGCGCCTGCTCGAGCTGCGCCTCCCGATCGGCATCCCAGACGCCGATCTCGCGCCCGAACGCCCGCAAACGTTCCCGGACGTGAACGTCGAGGCCCGCTTCCACGCGTTCGGAGAAATCGGAAGCTGCGGTCTGAAGCCGATCTTCCCGTTCTTTTTCCGTCCGTTTCTTAGAACCGAACAGTCCGCCTGCCCGGAAACCGGGCGCTGCGGATTCCAGATACGACTGAACAAGATCACGCAGCGAAGCAGGCATGATCGGCGCATTATCAAGAATTCGCCCGATATCTGCCATCAGCCGATCGCGAAGCACGGTTCCCGCATCAAGCAGTTCGCTTCGTGCCGACTGAAGCGCTTGCAAGTTCGCTTCCGCGATGCCTTCGTTTTCCGCCTCCGCCTCGGTCAGCGAAGCCGCTTCTTCCGGCCGAATATCCCGTTCGCGAGTCAGATGCCGTTCGATCAAATCATGCGCAGCCAAACGAATACCGCGTCTCAGCAGTTCCTCCCGCTCTTCGAGCAGGCGCTCGATTAGCGTTATAAGACGCTGCCAATCGCTCAGCGGATGATCGGGGTGCTTAACCGACAAATATAAGATTCCGGCAGCGTTAATCTGCCAGTCTGCAAAGGTACGCTCGACCGTTTCCTGGTAATGCGTAAACGGCAGCTCTCCTTCCCGATGCTTATCGACTTGATTCACGATCAAAACGAGCGGCTTGCCCAGATCGGATAAACTTTTGGCAAACGCCAAATTGGTTTCGGATTGAACATGGTTATAATCCATCACATAGAATACGACATCCGCCAAATGCAGCGCGGCATCGGTTGCCGAAGCATGGGCAGCATCGGTAGAATCGACGCCAGGCGTATCCAGAAAGGCTCCGCCATGGCGCAGCAGCGGAATATCCCCCCAAATTTCAACCGTGGCATAGGCTTCCCCGTCTTTGCAATAAAGGGCTAATGCGTCTTCCATCTCTTCAGGCGCCAATATAAGCTTCTTCGGCTTCCCGTGCAGGTCTGAGTCGACTCCCGGCACGTCGGCTGCTTCCGCAGCCGGATGCAAAGTGATCTCCGCACGACGTTCTCCGCTTCGGATAATCGCTGCATTTGCCGTCGTCGGAAGCGGGCCGGACGGCAATAAAGGCCCCCCACACAAGGCATTGATCAGACTTGACTTTCCGGCTGAAAAATGTCCGAGAAAAGCAAGCGTCAGCTCTTTTTGATTCCATTTGTATTCAAGTTGGCTGATCTTGTCTGCTATTTCAGGATCTTCATATGAAATTAGAGCGGCACGCAGCCGCTCTAATTTCTTGTGCAGATCCCTGGAATTCATTGTCATGTCCGCCATATGCTCCTCCAGGTTCAGCGCCGTTTCAACGTTCGCAAGCGAAACTTAAACGGACGGGATGAAAATTTCGAAAATTTTTCCGTGCTGCAAAATCGTGATGTTGCGTTTCTTGTCGCGCATTACAACGACTTCCGGTTTTACGCGCATTTGTTCGATGTACTCTTCGGGAATTTCCGTCACAAGGCCGACCGTTACGCCTTCGATTTCCGTGTCTTCGTTCTCCGGAATATCGCTGACGAGTATTTGCTCGAAGATATCCGAAAATTTCTCGAACTCGTTGGTATATACCGTCACGCATTTCATGTTTTCCATCATGTTTTCCATGTTTTCCATCCTGTCCATCCTCTTTTTGTGTAGTTTTGGTTCTTAAACCGATGTTCGCGTTCTGCGTACCGTTGATGTTTTCATGCGTCTTTTGCCTTCCTTGCACACATCGAGCAGCGGACACACTTGGCAGTTCGGCGATTGCGCCTTGCAATGATAACGCCCGAAGAAAATCAGGCGATGGTGCGTAAGGGTCCATTCCTCTTTCGGCACCTTTTTCATCAACTTCTTCTCGACTTCAAGCACGGAATCGTCCTCTGCCGCAAGGCCCAGTCGCTTCGATACGCGCTCGACGTGGGTATCCACCGCAATGGCCGGCACGTCGAAAGCATTCGATACGACGACGTTAGCCGTCTTCCGGCCTACGCCGGGAAGCTTGACCAATTCGTCATGCACGCTCGGAACCTCGCCTCCGTACTGCTCGATCAACAAATGGCAAAGACTTTGAATATGCTTGGCTTTGTTCCGGTACAATCCGATTCTGCGAATATCCTGCTCCAGCTCTTCACGGGGTACGGCGATATAATCGGCCGGCGCATGATATTTCCCGAACAGATCTTTTGTGACTTTGTTAACCGTAACATCCGTACACTGAGCTGACAACAGTACCGCGATCGTCAATTCAAACGCGTTGCCGTAATCCAGCTCGCAACGGGCGTCCGGATACATGCCAGCAATCGTGTCCAGAATATGTCTGACCTTCGCGTTTGTCATGGCTCAATCCTTCTCCCGCGTCGCGATGCACGAAACTTGACTGCAGAAACCTGATCTCAAAGACAAACCGGCCGGTGCGAACGATAAGGTTCGCACCGAGCCGGCCTGACCGTACCCGGCGGCAGCCGGACGGAAATCTATTGCTTCACGAGCTCGTACACGACGTTGTTATTCAGATACAATACGATTTTATCATCTCCGGCGAGCGATTGCACGCTGATATTCGTTGTTCCCTGGTGAATCCAGGCATCCGGAGCCAATTTGAAGGAATTTGCTTCTGATGATCCGGGTGTTATCTTCACGAATACCGTCTGCGTCAAAGCATCGTATTTCCAGAAACTTTTGCTCACGGCTTGGAAGATCGTGAACGACGTGCTTCCGTCTGGTTGAACGATTGCCTGTACATGCTGGCCGGACGCAAGCGTCCCCAATCCCGATATAAGCGTTCCGTTTTGAACGACATTCAAAGGTCCTGCCGCGGACGAATAAGTCCGGGTTGCTCCCGTCGACGTCTGCAGAGTCACGGTACGGGAGGCCGTATCCACGTTTTGCACCGAACCGATAACGGTATCCGATACCTTTACTTTCGCCACTTCCGATCCGTTGAAGGTGACGTCGACCAAGCTCCCCGGATTCAAGCCCGCATAACCGATCTGCGTGCCTTGCGTATTCTGAATAAGCTTGTTGTCTGCGTACAGGCTTGTTGCAATGCCGCCTTGTTCGACGTTTAAACGGCTGCTTCCCGGCGTCATCGAAGCGACACGGAATTGCTTGGTAGTTTGCACAGCCACGGATTGCAATACGATTCGATCGGTATAAAGGGATGCAACGACTCGATCACCCGTTTTGATATTCGAAATGGTCGCGTAATTAACTCCGTACACTTGGACGACAGTCCCCACCGCACCATAAGGAAGTTTAACGGTTGTACCGTCGTCAAGTTTCAATGTAAGCGACATGGTGGACGCATTAACCTGTTCAACTGTCCCCTCGTATTTATACACAATCTCCATCGCTAACAATCGGCTGTTCACGGCTGTTAAGTTCAGACCGCGCCCCTTGATTAACAACGGCTCAATCCCTTTGAGCGTAGGCGTAGACGAGTTATACGTCAGTTTGGTTGCGGCATCGAGCGTAAACGCGTACGGCTTCCCTGCGGAATCAATGACTGCCAATACTCCTGTCGCAGAATCGTAAGAGCTGATAGTCGCCGCTGTAAGTTGAGTCGCTTCGCGATCCTGCACGACGATTTGAGTAACTTCACCGGCACCGTTCAAAGTTAACGCTACGCGATCTCCCTGAGCCTTGTCGGCGATGAGGTCGGCAAGCGAAGCTGTTTTCCCGTCGATCATCACCGTCGCTTTATCCGCAACCAATTTGACTTCCAATGCTCCCGTATCGGTTTTGTAGGTCAAAGTCGATCCGTCAGCCGATTTCTGATACAACGACGCCGTCACTGTGCGCTCCACGCTTTCCGTGACTTCGATCGTCCGAATCACGTTATTTTCGATCGTATACCCGACTTTGCTGCCTGCTTTAAGATCCGCTACGTTCAAAATTTCATTTTGATAGCGAATAATCGTTGCGGAATCAAGCTTATACTGTTCCGAGATCCCTGTCGAAGCGTTGAAGGTTACCGTGCCGGAAGCCGTATCGATCGCGGTAATGGTGCCGGTATCTTTTTTGCTCACGTTGCCCGAAGTCACTTGAACCGTCAGGATTTTGCCTGCACCGGAATAGGTTTCGCGCAGAAGCGAGATGCGGCTGCCCGCACTAATGCTTTTCGGATCGAGTTTATTGCCGTTTGGATCCAGGAAAACGGTCTCTGCATCATATTCGTATTTCGGATAATCGCTCTCGGTTTTCATGAACAACGTATTCGTTCCGGTTACCCGGTCAAACTCGCCCGTGATCGTCTCGACCTGAACTTTGGCGTCGACGATTTCCACGTAAGCGGCTTGCCCGGCTGTGCCTGCGGCCATGACTTTGGTATACAACTGCACGGACGAGGCGGGCACTTTCGCGTCGGAGTCGGCAGTAAAATAAGCCGTGCCTGCGCCCAGCGCGTACGTCGCGGTCGTTCCGTTGGCATAAATCGTTAAGGAGTTAGCCGTCAATCCCGTTACGATCCCTGTCGTCATTCCCGCATATGTAGGCGTGATATAACTTTCCGCGCGGCTGAAGAATGTCGCCATCTGCGCGCGGGTCACCGACCCGGACGGATTGAACTTATTGTTCTCCACGCCTTGAGCGATACCGAGCTTGACGGCCGTGCTTACATAACCCACGCTTTCTTTAGCAATATCCCCGTTGTCCGCAAACGCCGTAGCTTCGGTCGAAGCCAACGCTTCGGACTCTTTGCCGATCGCGCGCACGAGAATTTTGGTTACCCATTCGCGGCTGGCCGCTTGGGTGCCCCAAGCTTTGCCGTCGATGTCTTTTTCTTCCGCGGACTTGATCAAACCTTTGTCCAAAGCAAGATCCACGTAAGGCTTGAAGTAGTTGCTTACCGTCAGTCCTTCAGGCAGCACGGCTGCTTCAGCTGTTCCCAGCTCGCCTTCGACTCCGGCAAAACGAATCGCCATCGTAATCGCTTCTTGGCGCGTAATGTTATCGGCTGGCTTGAACTGGCCGTTTTGCCCAAGAACAATCCCCTGTGCCGCCAGCTTATAGATATGCTTTTCCGCCCAGTAGCCGGACTTCACGTCGCTAAAGCCCGCTGCGGCCGTTGTCGTCGCCGCGGCAGGCGCAGGTGCCGTCGTTTCGGCCGCCAATGCGAACGAACCTCCGCTCGCTCCCATCATTACGGCCAAAACGGCCGGAACCACCTTTTTCATTTTGAATGTTCCGCTATTGTATTTAAACTGCTGCATGTTCTTTTATCCCCTTTCCTTTCTTCCAAGCGATTAAGCTCTAAACAAAACATTCGCCGCCGGCGCTCTTATTCCTGCCGGCGGCGAATGTATGAAATAATCGTAACTTTTCGACTTCTAAGCGTCGACCCGCCTACAATCCCAAGTACTCGAGCAATCCTTTGGAGATCGCTTCGGCTACTTTTTGTTGGAAAGCTTCGTTTTTCAACTGCGCCGCGTCTCCCGCATGGCTTACGAAGCCGATTTCCAGCAGCGCTGCCGGCATGTCGGTTTCGCGAATGACATGGAAATTGCCGTATTGGACCTTGCGATCCTTGAAGCCCGTAGCTTGAAGAATATACTTATGCAGGGTCGTTGCCAGGGATTTGCTGCTTTCTCGTTGATAATACGTTTCCGTTCCCGTGGCGGCCGACGAACCGCTATTGTTGTGAATAGAGATGAACACGTCCGCGTTGACGTTCTTCGCTACGCGCACCCGCTCCTTCAACTCCAGGAACGTATCGTCGCTGCGAGTCATGACGATATCGACGTTGGCGTTCTTTTTCAAAATGGCTTCGACCTTAAGCGCGATGCCCAGATTGATGTCTTTTTCCCGAATGCCGTTGCCGACCGCTCCGGGATCATGGTTGCCGTGTCCCGCATCGATCACGATGACCTTTTTGCCGTTGCCGCCCACATTGGTGTTCGGCGCCGTCACTTTGTCCAGCGCCACGAATACGGATGTTCCCTCTTTGGAGAGTTTGTACGTATTGGCGCTTTTCAGGTCGATCACGACTTGAACGGTATTCGGGTTGGCCTTGGGAATGAAGTAGCGAATCTGCGAAACGTTGTCGGCATTGTCCGCCGAGATCGTCCCTACGTCGCCTACGCTCATTCCGCTTCCGATCGCAGGACCGAAGCCCGTATTCGACAACTCCAGCAAAATGCGGTTCGGACCGGCGAGCACGGAGTCCTTCACCGTTACGCTCTTATCCGTGGTGATCATCAGGCGATTGTCGCTGAAGCTGATCGCCTGAAGCACGGCCATATTGCCGACCGGCGTCGTTACCGGAGTCAGCGTTCCGCTATCGGACGCGCCCGGTGTCGTGGCTCCGACGGATCCTCCCGCCGGATTGCCGGAAGTGAACAGGGAGACCTTTTGCGCCGCGTTGTCCCATTTGACTTGAAGTCCCATTTGCGCGCTTACGAAGCGCAGCGGCACGTAAGTCGTTTGCTTTTGCGCCATGGCCGGCTGGATCAGGGAAACGAGCGCCCCGTTTACCGAAGCCATGCCCTGGTTAATGGTGAGTACGACGGTATCTGCACCGCTGCCGATGGTGACCTGCTGAGCTGACTGGTTCCATTCGACCTTATAACCCAGTTCTTCGGAAACGACCCGGATCGGAACCATCGTGGTCTGATTGACCGTGAGCACATCCGCGTTGGCAAGCTCCCGGTTATCCAGCACGATTTTGGTTCCGGACGAAGCCGCTTGTCCCGTATGCGGGAGCAAGAACATCAGCATCAGGACTGCCATGACTGTTGTTAACACGTACTTTTTCATTCATCCACCTCTAAATTCTTCGCTTTTTTTCGTCGGACTTAGGTCCTACTCGGGCTTGCTCCCAAACGCCTTTCGAACTACTCCGAACTATTGACATCCCAACAGTTGCTTACGTTAGCTTAGACGCGGACTTTTTTCGAAAGTTGCGGCATTTATTGCATTTTTGTCATCAATCCCGCCATAGCCGGGACTGTCGACGCTTCCCGCTCCATAACAAGCGGATTCTTGACAGCTAACAAATTCCCATACTTCTTATCGGCATTTTCGGTATGTAAAACGTAGAGTTTGAACAAAAAAACCTGACAGCTTTTTTATCTGGTCTTATCCGCGCAGAACTTCCTGCTCGATCTCCGATTTTTCTTCAAGGACTTGCGTCGGGATGAAATCGGCAAAGCGCTCATAAAGTTCTCGAAAAACCTCGCCCAGATTCTCCGCATACTCAATATCAAAATACCCTCTCATTGCGCGCGCATCCAGCATGAACTGCCATTTGGTAGCCGGAACCGTCAACCGGTCCCGAAGCTTGCCTACCCGTAAAAATTCCAGCTGCATCAGCGCTTCAGGAGGCTTTTTGTCATTCTTTGCGTAAGGCCTGACCAAGACAACATACCGCTGCTTGTTGTACTCGAAAAGAAAAGAGTCGACCGAACGCTTTTTTTTCTTCATGTCTTTTTTCAACTTTTCCAAATTACCGAATAACGACGAATCCATCACTTCCTCCTCAATCCAATCCCTGTCGGAAACCCTCACTTATTATAAAACGAAGTGCCGGATTGTTCCAACCCTCTATTATCCGAGTCAACCCAAAGCAAAAAGCACCGCTCCCCGTTATAGGAAAGCGGCGCTTGGGAAATTCGGCTTAAAGCCATGCGAACTTAAACGTATGCCCGTTCTGCGCGCTTCGCTTCGTATGCCGAGATCTCATCCTCATGCTTGAGCGTCAGGCCGATATCGTCGAGTCCTTGCAGCAGGAACTGGCGGCGGTGCTCATCCAGATCGAATTCGATTCTCAGTCCGTGGTCATCCGTCAGCACTTTGTTCTCCAGATCCACATTCAGGCGATAGCCTTCATGCTCGGCTGTACGCGCGAACAGATCCTGGACCTGTTCTTCGGACAGCACGATCGGCAGAATGCCGTTTTTGAAGCAGTTGTTGTAGAAAATGTCGGCGAACGACGGTGCGATGACGCTTCGGAAGCCGTAGTCCATGATCGCCCAAGGCGCGTGTTCGCGGGACGAACCGCAGCCGAAGTTGGCGCGGGAAATCAGTACTTCCGCTCCCGCGTAACGCGGTTTGTTCATCTCGAACGAAGGATTCACCTCGCCCGCTTCGTCGAAGCGCCATTCGAAGAACAGGAACTGGCCGAAGCCTGTCCGTTCGATCCGTTTCAGAAACTGCTTGGGAATGATGGCGTCCGTATCCACATTGACCCGATCCACCGGGGCAACAAGTCCGTTTAATTGTTTGAATGCTTCCATATATAGTCCCTTCTTTCCGGAGATTGGTCAGTGATCAGCTCACGACTTCAGTCTTGAACTGCCAGTCGCGTACGTCTGTGAAGCGGCCTTCGATCGCGGCAGCCGCGGCCATTGCCGGGGATACCAAGTGCGTCCGTCCTCCGCGGCCTTGGCGGCCTTCGAAGTTACGGTTGGATGTCGATGCGCAGCGTTGCCCCGGTTGAAGCACGTCAGGGTTCATCGCCAGACACATGCTGCATCCCGCTTCGCGCCATTCGAAACCGGCTTCCCGGAACACGACGTCGAGGCCTTCTTCTTCAGCCTGCAGCTTGACCCGTCCCGAACCCGGAACGACGATCGCGGTCACCTTCTCCGCCACTTTGTAGCCCTTGGCGATTTCGGCCGCGGCGCGCAGATCCTCGATCCGCCCGTTTGTGCAGGAACCGATAAACACGTAGTCGATCGGAATATCCGACATCCGCGTACCTGGCACGAGATCCATGTATTCCAGCGCTTTTTCGGCGGCACGGCGTTCATTTTCCGTCTTGAAGTCTGCCGGATTCGGCACGACCGAATCGATGTCCGCGCCCATGCCCGGGCTTGTTCCCCAAGTCACCTGCGGAATCAGCGAGTCGACGTCGAATTCGACGACGCGATCATACTCCGCGCCTTCGTCCGTCACGAGTTTTTTCCAATCGGATACCGCCTGCTCGAACGCTTCGCCCTGCGGCGCGTATTGACGTCCGCGGATATGCTCGAACGTCGTCTCGTCCGGCGCGATCAGTCCCGCTCTCGCTCCGCCTTCGATCGACATGTTGCAGACCGTCATGCGCTCTTCCATCGTCAAGCTGCGGATCGATTCGCCGGTATATTCCAGCACGTAGCCCGTCGCGAAGTCCGTACCGTACTTGGCGATAACGCCCAAGATCATGTCTTTCGCCGTTACGCCCGGTTTACGATTGCCGATGAAACGAACTTCCATCGTCTTCGACTTTCCTTGTTGCAAACACTGAGTCGCCAGAACGTGCTCCACTTCGCTCGTGCCGATTCCGAACGACAAAGCGCCGAACGCGCCGTGCGTGGACGTATGGCTATCGCCGCAAACGATCGTTTTGCCCGGATGCGTCAGGCCCAGCTCCGGTCCCATAACGTGAACGACGCCCTGGTCGATCGTGTCGAGGTCAAACAGCTTGACGCCGAAGTCTTTGCAGTTTTGGCTGAGCGTATCGATCTGCTGCTTGGAAATCGGGTCTTTGATATTAAAACGATCCGTAGTCGGTACGTTATGGTCCATTGTGGCAAAAGTACGATCCGGACGACGAACCTGGCGATTGCTCAGGCGCAGACCTTCAAATGCCTGCGGCGACGTCACTTCGTGAACCAAATGAAGGTCAATATAAATGATAGCCGGCTTGCCTTCTTCTTGATGAATCACGTGATTGTCCCAAATTTTCTCGTACATCGTTTTTTTACTCATTGATCTCACCCCGCTGCTGGATTCGAACCGACTGCTCATTTTTCCGTGCCGGTTTTGTTATTGGGTTAAATATAACATGGCGGTGTCTCATTGTTCCAAGATATAATAACTATAATCCTAATAGGTTATACCTATAGACGAATGGTTGATTTGCTCTTTACAATAGGAAAAGCGAGGACGACTTAGTGCCGTTAAACATGTTGAAAAGGTGGCGTAGGTGGGGGAAGCGAGAAGACTGCGATAAAAATTGCCAGCATACGCTTCCGAAGTGCATTTCTTCGAAATGCTTCACAATTCGCTGTCTCACTCGAAAAACTGGATTGGAATTTTATAATGTAGGTTTTTCAAGTTCAAAGGCGTCTTGACCTGAATTTTTCTCTCTGTCTTCTCGCTTCCAGCTACGTTTTACTTTTCTGCATATTTAAGTGTATTAAAGCCGTCAGAAGAATCTAAGGAGCACGATGAATATGGAATTAAGACAACTTCAATATGCGTTGATGATTGCGGCCGAACGTAATTTTTCACGCGCGGCGGAGAAGCTTCATATTGCGCAGCCTTCGCTGAGTCAACAACTGTCCAAGTTGGAAAAAGAACTGGGTGTGTTACTTTTTCAGCGCAATACGAGTACGGTCGAATTGACGCACGCGGGACGGGAGTTTATGAAGCGCGCTCAGCGGATCATCGACGAAATGGAAATTTTGCGCGTGGAGATGGAGGATATTTCGCAGCTGCGCAAAGGAAGGATTACGGTCGGCAGCATGCCGATCACCGGTTCTCACTTGCTGCCGCATGTGCTTCCGGCTTTCCGCGCGGGCTATCCCGGCATTGACGTCACCCTAATGGAGGATACGTCGCATAATCTCGAACGGTTGACGGCGAATGGGAAGACCGATATTAGCTTGCTTTCTCTTCCGCTGACCGAACCGACGCTGGATTACGAGCCGATTGCCGACGAGCCGATCGACCTTGCGGTTCCTCCGGGACATCGCCTGGCTTTGCGCTCCGGGTCCTATCCGTTGGCGGGTGTGGATATGAAGGAATTGGAGCATGAACCGTTTATTATTTTGAAGCAAGGGCAAGGTTTCCGGAAAACGGTGTTGGATCTGTGTCGGCAAGCAGGCTATGAACCGCAAGTTGTATTTGAAAGCAGTAATATGGAGACGCTCCAATCGCTGGTCGCGGCCGGGATGGGCGTCACGCTCGTGCCCCGTTTTGTTGCAAGATCCAAACGAAGCGAACTGGTGCCGGTCTATCTTCCGCTAGCCGATCCCGTGCCTTATCGCACGCTGGTGATCGCTTACCGTAAAGGACGTTCGCTATCCAAAGCAGCCGAAGCCTTTATCGGAACGCTGCGCAGCACGATGACCGGATTGTCGCGTTCTTGATTTCCCGCATAAAATTCCGGCTTTTACAAACGGCTCTCTCCGTGCTATTCTAGGAAAAACCAAAGGTTACATTGCAATGACGGGACCAGTAAGAAAGCGTCCGCCTTCCAGAGAGTAGATTCCGGTGTGGTTTAGGCACGTCGGCATTTCGATGCCCGCGCATAAATCACCGGCTGCGAGAATTTACGGTCAGGCCCTTTCCCAAACCTATCCCCGAGCGATCCGAATGCTAAATTTGGACGGTTCCCCTCCGTTAGCGGGGTTTGAGTAGGGCGACCCGGGTCGTCAATCAAGGTGGTACCGCGGAAGCGCTTATTCGGCTTTCGTCCTTCGCATAGCTGATGCTGTGCCGTGGACGAAAGCCTTTTTATTTTGCGCAGACAGAAAGAAGGAGATTTCATGATCAAACGTATCGTAGTCAAAATAGGCAGCAGCTCGCTTACGGGCAGCCAGGGAGGCTTGAACCACGACGCGATCGCCTATTTCGCACGCGAGCTTGCCGGGCTGTATAAACAAGGCTACCAACCGCTGCTTGTGACTTCGGGCGCCGTAGCCGCAGGCTTCAGCGCGATCGGTTATATGCAAAGACCGAAGAAGCTGCATGAAAAGCAAGCTTCAGCCGCTGTCGGACAAGCGCTGCTCATGCGTGCTTATCAGGAAGCGTTGGCCGAATATGGTCATGTGGCGGCGCAAATTCTGCTGACCCGAACCGACTTTCATAGCCGCAAGCGGATCGGGAGCGCCGTCATGACCATTGAAGAATTGCTCGAGCGCGGCATTTTGCCGATTTTCAATGAAAACGATACGGTCTCCGTCGATGAGTTGAAATTCGGGGATAACGATACGCTGTCGGCGCTCGTCGCCAATCTGGTCAAAGCCGACCGCTTAGTGATCCTCACCGATATGGACGGACTCTACAGCGCCGATCCCCGCCACGACCCGCAAGCCGTCAAATATACCGTAATCGACGAAATCGGCGACGATATCTATCGGATGGCCGGCGGTGCGGGCAGCAACGTCGGCACGGGCGGCATGCGCTCGAAGCTGGACGCCGCAAGAATCGCAACTCGCGGCGGCGTACCCGTATTCGTCGGGCGCGCCAAGGAAGACGGCGATCTTCAAGCCGCCGCCGAAGGCGGAGGCAAAGGCACTCATTTTACCACGACGCTCTCTTCCATGCCTGTCAAGAAACAATGGCTGGGTTATCTCTCCCGTCCGTTCGGCGCATTGATTGTGGATGCCGGAGCGCAGCGTGCTTTGACGGAAAACGGCCGAAGCCTGCTGCCTGTCGGCATTACCGCCGTGGAAGGCCAGTTTCATGCGGGCGATGTAGTCGAAGTGCGCGGACCGCACGGCGATATCGTCGGACGCGGTGTCGTTAACTACGATATGGAAGATTTGCAGCGGGTCTGCGGCTTGCCGGGACCCCAAGTGCTGGAGACGCTCAATGGATTGCATCGCTTGGAAGCGATCCATAGGGATGAATGGATTTCTTTGCAATAAAAAATCAGATCTCCGAGGAGGAATATCAGATGAGCCATGTACAAGGAAATGAACAAGTTTTAGCGAACGGTGCAACGCAAAGCGAAGTTCGCACTAAATCCACGCTGGCGGGAGCTGCCGCTCGTCAAATGGCGATATTGTCGACCGATGAGAAAAACGCGGCTTTATTGGCGATGGCCGATGCGTTGAATACGGAAGCCGCATCTTTGATCGAAGCGAACCGCGAAGACTTGGAGCGCGGACGCGCAAACGGAACCAGCGAATCGCTCCTTGATCGACTGATGCTCGACGAAGCGCGAATCGCCTCGATCGCCGATGCGCTGCGTCTCGTTGCGGATCTGCCTGACCCAACCGGGAAAGTGCTGGAGACCATCGAACGGCCGAACGCACTGCGGATCGAGAAGGTTAGCGTGCCGCTGGGCGTGATCGGCATCGTATACGAAGCCCGTCCGAACGTCACGGTCGATGCGGCGGCACTCTGTCTGAAAACCGGCAATGCCGTTGTTCTGCGCGGCGGATCGGCAGCTTTATCCACGAATAAAAAAATTGCCGAAGTTCTGCGCGCTACTCTTGCCCGGACCGCTCTTCCTGCGGATGCTTTGCAAGTCATTGAAGATGCTTCGCGGTCTTCGGTCGACGAAATGCTGAAACTGAACGGTCTGCTGGACGTCATTATTCCACGCGGCGGTCGTTCACTAATCGATAATGTCGTGCAGAATGCCACGGTGCCTGTCATTGAGACCGGTGCAGGAGTGTGCCATACGTATATCGATGCTTCCGCGAATGCGACAATGGCCGAAGAGATCGCGATCAACGCCAAAGTGCAGCGCCCATCCGTCTGCAACTCCATGGAAACGCTGATCGTGCACGAAGACTTTGCCAAGCGCAACCTCCGCGAATTGGCCGACCGCCTTTTGGAGAAAAACGTGGAACTGCGCGGCGACGAACAAACCGTGGCGCTCGTGCCCGAAGCCAAGCTTGCGACGGAAGAAGATTACGGCACAGAGTACAATGACTATATTCTGAATGTTAAGATTGTAAGCGAGTTGGACGAAGCTACCGCTCATATTGCCAAGTTCGGTACGAAGCATTCGGAATGCATCGTGACGGAAAACGACGTTAACGCGGTTCGCTTCCTCAATGAAGTCGATGCTGCGGCTGTATATCACAATGCCTCCACTCGCTTCACCGACGGCTTTGAATTCGGCTTCGGCGCCGAGATCGGGATCAGCACGCAAAAGCTGCATGCCCGCGGCCCTATGGGATTGCCTGCTCTCACCTCGTCGAAATACCGGATCTATGGCAACGGTCAAATTCGCCAGTAATCCATAGCTTGAAAAGGCACGTTTTTAATTTGGAAAGGATGATTGGTTTATGACTCAAGCTCGTATGTTGATTGAAGAACGCATTTGCTTTTTCGGTGCCGGATCAATGGCCGAAGCCGTTGCTCGCGGCCTGGTTGCCCGTGCCGTCATCGCTCCCGGCAATATCACCTTCTTGAATCGAAGCGATAAGTCGAAGCTTGAAGACTTGAAGCAACGTTACGGCACGCCGGGAACCAATGATCCCGTTGAAAAAGAACAGGTGCTGCGCACTTCGCCGATTATCATTCTGGCTATGAAGCCGAAAGATGCCGCAGAAGCGCTTGAACAACTCGGTAAGCTAATCGGACCGCGCACCGTAATCGTGTCCATGATTGCAGGTCTGTCGATTCAAACACTGCGAAGCCTGCTTGGACGTCCGGAACAACCGGTCGTTCGCACTATGCCGAATACATCGAGCGGCATCGGGCTGGGCGTTACAGGCGTGAGCTACTCCGAAGGTCTGTCGGATGAACAACGCCGCACCGCTCGCCTGTTGTTTGAATCGGTCGGGATCGTTGTTGAAACCAAAGAGGAAAAGATCGACGCGTTGACCGGCATTTCGGGCAGCGGCCCGGCTTATGTCTACTATATGATGGAAGCTTTGATCGAAGCGGGCACACGCGGCGGACTTACGCCTGATCAAGCCCGTGACATGACGATTCAAACCGTATTGGGCGCCGCTCAAATGGTACGTCAAACCGGCGAAGAGCCATCCGAACTGCGTCGTAAAGTCACGTCGCCGAACGGCGCGACCCAAGCCGCAATCGCCAAGCTGGACGAAAGCGACTTCTACGGAGCGGTCATTCGCGCCGCTGAGCGTTGCTCCGAACGTTCGGCCGAAATGGGACGCGAACTGGAAGGCAAGCTGCCGAAATCCGATCAAGCTTAAGCAACTGAGCACGAAAAAAACCGCGATTTCTCCAAGTTGTCCATTCGGAGGAATCGCGGTTTTCTTTTTAACAACAAATTCTATTTCACTCGAGGCCGGCTTTGTTAAGCCTTCGCCCGCTCAGATACGCGCAGCAGCTTAAATCCGCCGCCGATCAGCAGCAATGCCACTACCGCGTTACGAATATAAGGTTCTGCCTCATACAGCAGCGAAGCGATCGACTGCATGTGCACGCTGAGAACCGGCATGATAATCGTTTTAAGCACATAATACAGTCCAAGCGCGACCAACAGTACGCCGATCCAGACCCGATTCGCGTCGAAATTCGCAATCAACGGACGATCGGACAAGGCTTCTTGTCCATAACGCCCTACCTGTTGCAAAGCATCGAAGAAGGCGTAGAACCAGATCAACGGAACGAGGAACAGGAACAGCGACAATCCCAATATATCGAGAATATAAATGCTGCCGAAGAACAAGATCATGAACTGCACGCCTCGTTTCATCAGTCCCAGATACATATGAGCCGCGCCCGGCACGACCGCAAGCAGCAAGCCCATTGTACGGCTTTTGCGTCCGCCTTCGCTGCCCATATCCCACTTGGCAATCAGGGAATAATCCTGCAATTTCTCTCCTACGCGCTTCCTTTCGGCCAACTGAACCGCATCGAACATCCCGTATACCCAAATAATCGGCAGCACTCCCAGGAATAACAGGAACGACTCTTCTCCCGTAAACCCGGTAATGAAAACCAATACGGTCGTCAGACCGAAGAAAGCGGCCAGGAACGAGACACCCCGTTGAATCAGTCCCATATACAAATGGCCAAGGCCGGGTATGAAGCTGAGCAGGATGGTAAGGAATCGCTGAGAGTCCGAAAAATATTCCGGCTCGCGCAGCATATGTCCTTGCCCGATCGGCGGATAAGGCGAATAATCCGACATTTCATCGGAACCGAACTCCATATGCGGAGGCATGCCTTCTTCCATCCGCATTCGCCCGGCTCTGTATGAGGCTTCATCCGGATATTCTCCGTAGTAACCTTGACCCTGCGGCGGAACATGATCCGGTCTATAATAACCTCTCGTCTGCTGGGATTCCTGCTTCGGCGAGCTGTTCAGCACCGCACCGATCAGATCGAACATGCTGATACACCAGATCATGAATGAAAGCCCGAAAGAAATCCCGAGCGGCGCATCATCATAAGTATCTATAGAGGCCATGACCCCGATTCCCGCAATACCGAGCGCAGTTAGAAAGTAAAAGAAACTCCGAATTCTTCTCCCCCAATATAAATGTCCCAATCCCGGTATGACATTCAGCATCAGCGCTACAAATTTACTTCGTTGTCGATTCATGCTTGTTTTCTCCTTTCGCTTTGAAGCCGCTCAGCCAACCTGACGCTCCATCCGCCAACATTTGGCTGTAAGAGACTTTGCCCGCTTCGCCCGCGGCACGCTGTGCCTGCTCGCCCAATCTGTCGAATGCGCCCGTGAACGTCAGCAGCAAGGCTGCCGCGGCCGCCACGGTATACAGGAAAATCGGCTCTGTCCACTTCCGGCCGAAACGACCTTTTCCGGCAGCAGGTTGTTCGGGAATCGCAATCATGACCCGCTCGATAAACGCGATCTCGTCTGCCTGATCCGGCAGGTCTCCGCCTACATTTTCAAGAGCGGCCATATAGTGTTCGAACGCCAATTCGTCACCTTCATTCAGTAAACGTTCCAGGTTGTCTCGCGTGACTTCGGGCAGTGTTCCTTTTACGTACATCGTCCATTCCTTTGGCCCGTAACGTACGATTTCACTCATCGCCATTCCTCCTCCCGCCAGTGCTGCCGAATCCACATCCGCGCCCGATACAATTTGGACTCGACGGTCTTGACCGTAACATGCATCTCCGCCGAGATTTCTTCATAATTTTTGCCTTGAAAATAAAACGCTTCGATCACATCGCGATGTCCCTGCGGCATTTCCGCCATCCGTTTTCGCATCTCGTCCGATTGCTCTTCTCGCAGCATTCGGGTCAGCGGTGCCTCGTCTCCCGACACGACCTTGAGCAGCGCCGGTTCGGAGTCATACAAGTCTTCGCGTCTTCGGCTTTGCTTGCGCTTGAAGTCGATCGCCTTGTTCATCGCGATTCGCGAGATCCACGTCTTGAATCCTTGGGAACGGTAGTCGGGGAGCGATTTGTGAATTTGGATGAACACTTCCTGCGCGGCATCTTCGGCATCCTTCTCGCTGCGCAGTACCGAGAAGGCAATGCGGAATACATGCTGCCTATAAGCGTCGACGAGCTCGCGAAACGCGTCGCGTTCGCCGCGCAGTATGCGTCTGATTAATTCTTGTTCGTCAATCGGGCTCCCCCCCTTTCCAGCCGAATAGACGTGCGTGTTCGTTTTGAACCCTGCGTCTTTTTTGAAAAAAATCGGAATTTAACGATGAAGGGCGTTTGGTTGCTTTTATTGTACAGGTTTCTGTTGTGGAGGAAGTTCCTATTTGTTGGGGGAAGCGCGGGCGGCGGAGGGAGAAATTGCCAGCATATGCTTCCGAAGTGCATTTCTTCGAAATGCTTTACAAGGCGCTGTCTCACTTGGAAAGCCTGATTAAAATTTTAAAGGAATGTTTTCGAGTTCAAAGGCGCCTTTCACTGAATTTCTCCCTCCGCCTGCTCGCTTCGCTGGGTATCAAAACTTTTGGGAATGTAAAAGACGAGGAATCTCGGATTCGATTCCCCGCCTTACATTTGTACATATGAAGTTCAAAAGTATCAAATGACCTTCGTTACACGATTCTCTTTGACGATTACTGTCCGGATACGGATTTGTACCAGTCGTTGACTTCTTGGGTGATTTGTTCGCCGCCGTTGGATTTCCAGCTGGCTACGAATTCGTCGAAAGCGTCAACGGGAAGTTGGCCGTAGATGATTTTGTTGAAGGTCTCCATTTCGGATTGGCGCAGCAGGTTCCATTTGGAGATCATGGTTGGCGTTGCGGCACCGGTGAAGTAGTTTTGTCTGCGCACTTCTTGTTGGGACATGACGACTTTGGCGGCGTACCAGTTTTCCGGTTTGCGGAACTCGGCCATTTGTTTTTCGTATGGCGTGGTCGGTTCTTCGCCGTCCGCCAACTTGACCAACGTCTTCATGTACAGATCCGGAATACGCGCCGGGCCGGTCAGGAACGGGAACTCGTTGGAGAAGTTCGGAATCTTGTCTTTGTCGCTGGTCGGCGTGCCGTCGATCACGTCCCAGTCGTACCCTTTCGCGAAGCCGTATTCGTACTCGCTGCCTGCTTCCGGGTTAGCCAGATTGTCCAGCAAGTAATTGTAGTACAGGAAAATGGCTTCCGGGTGCTCGGCGTCTTTGTTGATCATGATACTGGCGTTAACGCCGGAATTTTGCCACTTGGTGCCGATCAGCCCGTCAGGTCCGGCCGGAACCGGGTAGGCTTTGATCTTGGAGCCTGCGACGTTTTTGAGCAGATCGGGAGCCGGCCAGTCCGGGACCCAGTTGGCGCCGGGCAGAATACCTGCGGTGCCTTTGGTCCAACTCTCCGCCGCTTTCGATTCGTCCCACAGCGCGGAATCGGCATGGATATAGCCTTTGTCCATCCACTCTTGGAGCTTGGCAAGGGCTTGCTTCGCACCCGGATTGACGGAACCGTATTCCAGATTTCCGTCGGCGTCTTTGTTCCACTGCTCTTCGATCGTGCCGTACGCGCCGAATAGCCAGTCCAGCGAACCCATCCACGTATTCGTGTTGTTTTTCAGCGTGATCGCCAATGGGAATACTTCTTCAGGTGCCAAGCCGTCCGGATTCTCGTTCTTGAATTTGTCCATGATCACTTCCAGATCGGCGATCGTTTTCGGCGCTTCGAGATTCAGCTCCTCCATCCAATCTTCGCGCAGCCACAGCTCGGTATCGTCGTTATCCGTATATTCGAGGATCGGCATATTGTACTTTTTGCCGTCCTTCGTAAAGGGATACCACAATTCCGGATGCTCGGCCGAGTGATCCTTGAGGATCTTGTTGGCATACTTGTCGAACAGCTCGTCGATCGGCATAAACTGTCCCGATTCGATAAGCTGGTTCGTCAGCACCGGATTGGTCGGAACCGGCACGAAGTCGGGCAGTTTCTCGCCGGAAGCGACAGCGAGCTGAAGCTTTTGTTTGTATTGGTCGTCGTTCGCCGGGTACCAGGTGTCTTTGTGTTTGATCCCCAGCGTCTCCAACATCCAGCGGTCATGGACGTTGTTTTCTTTCGTGTCGCCTTGCACGTATTTCTTCGGCATGAGCACGGTGCTGATTTCGATCGGCGGATCGTATTTCCCCGCCGCGAAAGCCGCTGTCGCCGTTTCCGACTCGACTGCCGCAGTCTCTGTTTTCCCGTCTCCGTCCGATGCCCCGCTGCAAGCACTGACCGTAAACAGACTCGCTACCGCAAGGATTTTCCAAGCATTACGGATCTTTTTCATTGCTTTATCCCCCCCGTTGTTTGGTCAATCTATACCTTACATGCCTACTGTATCAACTTTTGCGGGAGGGCATCTATATGAGTTTGTTAGGCGGAATAGGACTTTATTAGGCTGTTTCATGCGCTTCTTCTTTTTTATTTCGCGCTGTCCCGATACTCCTGCGGCGTCATGCCGAAGTGCCTTTTGAACACTTTGATAAAATACGCCGGGTCCATATAACCGATCTCCAAGCCGACTTCGTATACTTTTTTATCGGTCGACTTCAACTTTTGGGAGGCTCGTTCCATGCGCAGATTGGCGACATAATCACTAATGCCTTCGCCTGTTTCGATCTTGTAGATTTTGGACAAATGCGTCGGATGCAGGTTCACGTGATCGGCCAAAGCGCGCAGCGAGACATCCAAATGCAGATTTTTATCGGCAAAAGCCTGAACCTTTCTTACGTAGGACGAGCGATTATCCTTCACTTCGTTCGATGTGCCTTCTTGCAACAGATGGAGCGCGGCAATCGACCATTTTCGAAGCCGGGCAATGGAGGAAAAGGCTTCGCCGCGCTGCAGCGGTTCGATCTCTTGTCCAAGCAGGCTTTCAAGCGTGCGCCCGCCCCGGTGAGCCAGGTTGGTATACGAAGCCGCGATCAAAAATCCAGTCTCCATGCAATGTTCCCACGATTCCGACCAATGGCCGTCCAGCTCGTCGCACACGGTGTTCAGCTTCTCCTCGGCCTCGTCCCAACGTCCAGCTTCAAGCAGCGTTTCCAGCGAAGGAGACAGGTAAAGCGAACGCAGCGCCCCCTGCTCGGACGGACCGGCCGGTTCGCTTAGACGCATCACGAACTCCCGTTCATCCCCGACAATTTGCCTGAAATAAGCAGTCGCCCGCCTAAACGCATCCGGTAGTTCTTCAGGAAAACGGAACGGATCGGTCATCACGATGGATAGCGATCCTTTCAAAAACTGCTTGACCTTCTCTTGAAGTCTCGTCGCCAGCTTCTCCAATAATCCTTCGCGAACAGGAGGCGCTTGAGGCTTGAATTGCAGCAGGAATGCCAAATACCCATGCTCTTCCTTTACGCCCCAGACTTCCAGAAACTCGCCCATTACTTCTTCGGCCATGTTGATAATCGCATACTCGATCAGCGGCTGGCCGTTGTTGCGATATTTGCCGAATTCCTCCTCCATCCGTACCAACAACAACGCACAGGTTCCAACGGTAAAAGGCAGCCCGTAGCTGGTTAGTTTCCGCTCCCATTCGTCTGTCGACATTCGCTGGCCGTCCAGCGCGTCGAGCAGCAGACGTCCGCGCAGCAACGGCAAATTCTCGCGCAGCGCATACGTTGTCCGCTCCAGCGAACTGACCATTTCCCAATCGGTATTCAGCTGTTCGACCGCAGAGCCCACGGCGCCCAACAGCTCGGCATCGCTCGGCGGCTTCAGCAAATAATCGACCGCATTGTGCCGGATCGCCTGCTTGGCGTATTCAAAGTCCGAATGACCGGATAATAAGATACATTTGATCTTTCGGTCTCTTTCCCGGATGATTTCAATCAATTCGATCCCCGTCATCTCCGGCATCAGAATATCCGAGATGACGATATCGATCGGATGTGTATCGATCAGTTCCAGCGCTTCCCGGGCGGAATACGCTTTATGCACCTGCTCAATGCCCAGCGTGTGCCACGGTTTGTTCATCGACAGATTGTCGACCCAGTGAATTTCGTCGTCGACGATCAGTAACTGCATATTCCTTCTCTCCTTTTAAAAAAATTCGCTTTCCCAGAAAATCTCCGTCCGAAATCCTCCGGCAGGCGAAGGACCGAAGCGCAATCCCGATCGGCTGCCGAATTGGTGAATCAAACGCTGATGCGTATTCCACAGACCGCAGCCCATCTCTTCTTGCAATTCTTCGTTCATTTTAAGATTTAACGCTTCGTACTGCTCCGCCGTCAAGCCCGGCCCGTCATCGTCGATGGTAATCATGCAGAACCCGTCCGAGCATTCTCCTCGAATGGTGATTTCCCCTGCCGCATACGATTTGGCGACGCCGTGAATCACCGCATTTTCCACAATCGGCTGGATCATCAATCTCGGAATCTCCTGACGGCGCAACTCTTCCGAAATATCGATGCGATAGTCAATTCTGCCGTTGCGGAGCTTCTGGATATCCAGATAATTGACGAGCAGGCGCACTTCCTCTTCCAGAGGCGTGATTTCTTTTTCCATACGCGTGGTGTATCGATAGTAAGCGCTTAAGTTAAACGCCATCGACACTACCGCATCCTCTTCTTTCATCTGCGCCATATTGATGATATAGCCGAGGCAATTGTACAAAAAGTGGGGATTGATCTGGGCCTGAAGTTGCTTAAGCGTCGCTTCTCTGGCCCGGATTTTTTCATTGAACACATTTTCGATCAACTCTTCGGTGCGGCGCGACATCTCGTTGAAGCGTTCAAATACAAAGGAAAATTCGTTGCGGCTGCGTGCATGCAAACGAACGGAATAATCCCCACGCTGTACGCGCAATAGCCCATTCATCAGTTTTCGGATCGGACGCTGTACATTGCGGTAGAGCAGCAAGGATGCCGAGATACCGAGTACAACCAACAACGCTATCGAGAGGTAAAAGAGGTTGCGGCTGAATGCGATGGGGCCAAGTACCTGTCCCAGCGGAACGACGTCAATCAACTGACCGTCCAAATACGCGGAACCGACAGAACTGACCAGATAATCCTCTCCTTCGAGCTTCACAATACGCTGGGCGGTCCGATCAATCGGATTCGTATCCAGATAGGCGATCAGAGCCTTTGATAGTTCGGGGTCTGCGGTACGGTTCAAGATCGGCAGATCCCCTTTTCTATAGTAAAAAGGATCTCCTTTGCCGTCTGCCTTGTACGTATCGAGCATATTCCGAATATTATCCGAGCTGAAGCTAGCTTCCACGACTAGGCTACTGCCGGTAAGCAGACCCTGCTGGCCCAGCGAATCGGTGTAAAACCAATAAAAATACGAGGGTGCGCCTGCGTTTTCCTCATCACCATAACTCCATTTCGTGCTCATATTCCGTTTCAGATAATCCTCGTCGTATCCCCCGCTCCGGGAATAGTTAGAAATGACCTCGTGATTCTGCTGCGAATGCAGCGTGTAGCGCGAAGGCCAAATATCCGTTACACCGGATTGCAGCACCATTTTTTCCTGGACGGCATAACGAGTCTGCATCCGATCATAGGCATCCCCCCATAAGTTCAAACCGTTGAAATCCTGCACATTCGGATCTTTGGAAAAGGTCAAGCTAAAGTCCATCATCTGGCTGACCCTCGAATCGATCTGTCCGGAAAGGAAGGCCAGTTGACGCGCGCTCGACGACTGTAGTTCACCGCTGACGACGTGGAAAGTCATATCGTTCGAATACGTATACGCAAGCAAGATCGGAAGGATCAGGATCAGAATCAGACTGTTCATTTTGGCAAATAAGCTAAAACGTCCGCGGATGTTCCAGCGGCTGCTTGTTTTTTCGGATACGGACTGCATGTTGACATTCCCCCTAATAAAACCATATCGATCCTAACATTGTTATATAGTCAGCCCGAAGAGCCGCTTGATACTATTTATATATAGCAGAGAACGATTAGAAGCAAGACACTTATCATTCACATTTGAAAGCGGGGGTACGCGATGGAAGCCAATCTAAGCGAGCAGACCAAAGATTCGACGGTGCGGCGCAGCAAAAGAAAAAAAGGTCGCAGACAGCCGTGGATTCTGCATTTCATGGTACTTCCGGCGGCCATCATGGTCTTTATTTTTTCCTATATTCCGATGTCCGGCATCGTGATGGCTTTTCAGGATTATAAGCCAGCGCTCGGGTTTGCGGAATCGCCTTGGGTGGGACTGAAGCATTTTCAGTACATGTGGGAAAACGACTACTTCCTGAAGATCACGGGCAATACGCTATTCTTCGCCTGCACCAAAATTATCATGAACCTGATCGTGCCGTTCGTGTTCGCCCTGCTGCTGAACGAGGTTCGGAAAATGGCGCTGAAGCGCTCGATCCAGACGCTCGTTTACCTGCCGCACTTTCTGTCCTGGGTGACGCTGTCCGGCATTCTGATCGACATGTTGGCGCAAACCGGGCTGATTAACCAATTCATCGTCTACCTGTTCGGTACCAAGCCGATCTTCTTCCTGGGCGACGGCAACTGGTTCCGCTTTACGGTGATTGTCAGCGATGTGTGGAAAGAATTCGGCTTCAACACGATCATTTTCCTGGCGGCGTTGTCGGGAATTAATCCAGCATTGTACGAAGCGGCCGAAGTAGACGGCGCGACGCGCTGGAAACAAACGCTGCATATTACGATGCCTTCGCTGGTGCCGATCACGATCGTCATCGCGACGCTTGCGCTCGGCAACGTATTGAACGCCAACTTCGACCAAATCTTCAACCTGTACAGCCCGCTTATTTATCAACAAGGCGATATCATCGACACCTTCGTGTATCGGGAAGGCTTGCTCAGTGGGCAATTTAGCTTTGCCACGGCAGTCAACCTGTTCAAGTCAGTCATCAGCTTGATCCTGATCGCGGTCTCGTACCGTCTGGCTTACCGGTTTGCCGGGTATCGGATATTCTAGAAAGGGGGCCGTATCCATGTATCACAAAACATTATCTTATCGAATTTTTAGCATCTGCAACAATATATTTTTGACGGTGGTCTCGATCGCCTGCCTGCTGCCGCTGCTGCACCTATTGATGGTATCGCTTAGTTCGACCGCTCCCGCCAATGCCGGGCTGGTCACGTTTTGGCCGATCGGATTCACGTTCGAAGCCTATGCCAAGACGTTCGATAATGCCAACTTCCTCGCCTCGCTCTGGGTGTCCGTCGAACGTACGGTGCTCGGAACGGCGCTGGCGCTGGTCGTGAACACGACGGCCGCTTACGCGTTGTCGAAGGAAACTCAGGTATTCCGCGCTCGCAACGTATACCTGTGGTACTTCGTGGTGACGATGCTGTTCAGCGGCGGGTTGATTCCCGGTTATATTTTGGTCTTGAAACTGGGTCTGATGAATACGCTGTGGGCGCTGATCCTGCCGGGACTGGTGGCTGTGTTCAACATCATTTTGCTGCTCAACTTCTTCCGTGGCGTGCCAAAAGATTTGGAAGAAGCGGCGTTTATCGACGGCGCGGGACATCTGCGGACGTTCTTCAGCATCTATCTGCCCCTGTCTCTGCCCGTCATCGCGACCGTATCGCTGTTCATGATGGTCGGCCACTGGAATTCGTATTTCGACGGCATCATTTATATCCGCGATACGGAAAAACTGCCGCTGGCGAGCTTCATGCAAACGATCATCGTGCAAGCCGACATGTCCAAACTCGATCCGGAAGCCGTCGCCAACCTGTCCCAACGGACGATTCGCGCTTCGCAGATCTTTATTAGCGCCCTGCCAATCTTGCTGGTGTATCCGTTCTTGCAACGGTATTTCGTTACCGGGATCGTAGTGGGCGCGGTGAAAGAATAGGAATAGTCACACGTTGGAGAAGCTGAGGCGCTGCGGGAGAAATTCGTTCAAAACGCTGTCTCACTCGGAAATATCGATTAAAGTTTTTGGTGGAATTTTCCGAGTTCAAAGGCGTTTTTCACTGAATTTCTCCCTCCGCTCACGCTTCACGTGGCCCTTCAATTCTTTATAAAAAGGGTAGAAAAAAGAAAAAGACGCTCTCCAAATTTATGGAGAGCGTCTTGCTTTTTGTTTTAAAAAAGTTCTGATCGATGAAGCTTTAGCGGAGGGAGAAATTCAGTGAGAAACGCCTTTGAACTCGGAAAACTTCCACTAAAAATTCTAATCGGTTTTTCCGGGTGAGACAGCGTTCCGAACGAATTTCTCCCGCAGCGCCCCAGCTTCCCCACCGAAACAGGACTTTCCACGGTTTATCGTTGTCCGCGGAACTTTTGGGAATACGCACGGACGTCTTCGGGCGTACGAACGCGGTTGCGGCTCCATTCGAGCAGGATGCGGTCGATGTAGCGGAAATGCAGTTTGCCTGCGAATACCGCTTCTTTTAGAGCCAAAAGAATCAGCTCCTCGGGATATCGATCCTGGTCGATCCAGACGGAGATCGTTTCGCATTCCATCGGAGACAGCGGACGGGCGAATTCTTGTTCGAAAATGCGGAACAAATTATCGACCGTCTCCGCCTCTTCTTCGGGAACGACCGGGCGTTCGGTGCGCCGCTGGTTGCGTCGCTCTTCGGCCAGGCAGCCGGCAATGCGTTCGTAGAGTCCAGCCAGATTGTAACGTTCGTAGCGAATGCCGGATGGCGTGTCCTCGTCTTCATGGATGGCCAAGAAACCTTCCTTGATCAGACGTTGAAGCTTACCGGCGAGTTCGCCCGTTGCAAGTCCGGTGCGTTCTTCCAATTCTTCGAGCGTTGGGAAGTCATTCAACTCGGCTTGGCGGAAGCCGATAAGCTGAATCAGCAGCATCGTCTCTTCC
>NZ_KK073875.1:4326523-4580197 GCF_000585395.1 Saccharibacillus sacchari DSM 19268
TTTATGGAGAGCGTCTTGCTTTTTGTTTTAAAAAAGTTCTGATCGATGAAGCTTTAGCGGAGGGAGAAATTCAGTGAGAAACGCCTTTGAACTCGGAAAACTTCCACTAAAAATTCTAATCGGTTTTTCCGGGTGAGACAGCGTTCCGAACGAATTTCTCCCGCAGCGCCCCAGCTTCCCCACCGAAACAGGACTTTCCACGGTTTATCGTTGTCCGCGGAACTTTTGGGAATACGCACGGACGTCTTCGGGCGTACGAACGCGGTTGCGGCTCCATTCGAGCAGGATGCGGTCGATGTAGCGGAAATGCAGTTTGCCTGCGAATACCGCTTCTTTTAGAGCCAAAAGAATCAGCTCCTCGGGATATCGATCCTGGTCGATCCAGACGGAGATCGTTTCGCATTCCATCGGAGACAGCGGACGGGCGAATTCTTGTTCGAAAATGCGGAACAAATTATCGACCGTCTCCGCCTCTTCTTCGGGAACGACCGGGCGTTCGGTGCGCCGCTGGTTGCGTCGCTCTTCGGCCAGGCAGCCGGCAATGCGTTCGTAGAGTCCAGCCAGATTGTAACGTTCGTAGCGAATGCCGGATGGCGTGTCCTCGTCTTCATGGATGGCCAAGAAACCTTCCTTGATCAGACGTTGAAGCTTACCGGCGAGTTCGCCCGTTGCAAGTCCGGTGCGTTCTTCCAATTCTTCGAGCGTTGGGAAGTCATTCAACTCGGCTTGGCGGAAGCCGATAAGCTGAATCAGCAGCATCGTCTCTTCCAAGCTAAGGTCCATCTTGCGGTAAAAACGCAGCAGGGCGTGAGGAATATGAACCTGCGGCGATTCCATCGCATGGGAGACTCCCATGGCCCAGGTTTTCCAGGCTTCGTCATTCACCCGCTTGTTCCTCCTTCCGCCTGCTTGATCTACTCTTCGCAGCATGCGTAAAGCGCCTTACGGATAGAGACGGTACAACATGCGCGGGAACGGAATCGTCTCGCGAACGTGGTCGAGGCCGCAGATCCAAGCAACGGTACGCTCCAAGCCCAGGCCGAAGCCGGAGTGCGGAACCGAACCGTATTTACGCAGGTCCATATACCATTTGTAAGCGTCGGACGTCAGGTTATGCTCGGCAAAACGCTCTTCCATCAGTTGCGGATCGTCGATACGCTGCGATCCGCCGATGATTTCGCCGTAACCTTCCGGCGCGATCATGTCTGCGCACAATACGACTTCCGGACGATTCGGATCCGGCTTCATGTAGAAGGCCTTGATCTCTGCCGGATAATGCGTAATGAAGACCGGCTTATCGTAGTGGTTCGCGATTGCCGTCTCGTGCGGCGCGCCGAAGTCTTCGCCCCAAGGCACTTCGAAGCCATTGTTGTTCAGGAACTCAATCGCTTCATCGTACGTGATCCGCGGGAACGAACCGGTGATTTGTTCCAGCTTGGTCACGTCGCGTTCCAGCGTTTCCAGCTCCGCTTTGCAGTTCGTCAGAACGGACTGTACGACATGGCTTACGAATTGCTCTTGGATTTCCAGGCTCTCTTCCAAGTCCACGAAGGCCATTTCCGGCTCGATCATCCAGAACTCGATGAGGTGACGACGAGTTTTGGATTTTTCGGCGCGGAAAGTCGGTCCGAACGAATAGACTTTTCCGAGTGCCATGGCAGCAGCTTCCATATAAAGCTGTCCGCTTTGCGTCAGATAAGCATCTTCGTCGAAGTATTTGATATGGAACAATTCCGTTGTGCCTTCTGCCGAAGACGGCGTCAGGATCGGAGGATCCATCAAAGTAAAGCCTCTTGTGTCGAAGAATTCACGAACGGCGCGCACGATTTGCGCGCGCACGATCATGACCGCACGTTGCTTCGTCGAACGCAACCACAAGTGGCGGTGATCCATCAGGAAATCTACGCCGTGCTCCTTCGGCGTGATCGGATAATCTTCCGTGATATGCAGCACTTCGATCCCGGTTACCGTCATTTCAAAGCCGGATTTGCTGCGTGGCTCCTCACGGATGATGCCCGTCACGTAGAGCGAGCTTTCCTGAGTCAAGCTCTTCGCGTCGTTCCAGATTTCTTCCGAAACTTCGCTTTTTACAACGACCCCTTGGATATACCCGGTGCCGTCGCGCAGTTGCAAGAACTGAATTTTGCCGCTCGAACGTTTATTGTTTACCCAGCAGCCGATTCTAACGGTCTCGCCGACGTGGGCGCTAACGCCGCGAATGTCTGTTTTGGTGGACATGGAAGTCATTCCTCTCCTATATGTTAAGCATTGCTCTCTTCTACGATACGGAACGTATCGCGGGCGATCACAAGCTCTTCGTTCGTCGGAACGACCAGTACTTCCACTTTCGAATTCGGAGTGGAGATACGACGCGGGTCGCCGGAACGGATTTTATTCAACTCTTCGTCGATCTCGATGCCGAGGTACGACAGGTTGTCGCAGACTGCTTTACGCACGATCGCCGAATTCTCGCCCACGCCTGCGGTGAAAATCAGCACATCAACGCCGTTCATTGCAGCTGCATACGAACCGATATACTTGCGCAAACGGTATTCGTACATTTCAAAAGCCAGCGTCGCGTTTGCTTCGCCTTTTTCCCAACCGTCCGTGATGTCGCGCATGTCGCTGCTGACACCCGAGATTGCCAGCAACCCGCTGTGTTTGTTGAGCATGGAGTTCACTTCGCTTACGCTCAGCTCTTCCTTGTTCATGACGTAAGGCACGATTGCAGGATCGAGATCGCCGGAACGCGTGCCCATCATCAGACCTTCAAGCGGAGTCATGCCCATCGACGTATCGACGGAAACGCCGCCCTGAATCGCGGTCAAGCTGCCGCCGTTACCGATATGAGCCGTGATGATCTTCAGATCTTCGATCGGTTTGTTCAGGAACTCGGCTGCCGCAAGGCTTACGTAGTAGTGCGATGTGCCGTGGAAACCGTAGCGACGCACTTTGTATTTGCTGTACAGGACGCGCGGAATGGCGTACAGGTACGCTTTTTCCGGCATCGTTTGGTGGAACGCGGTGTCGAATACGACAACCTGCGGTACGCCCGGCATATTGATTTCCGAAGCTTCGATCCCCATGACGGCCGCAGGGTTGTGCAGCGGAGCCAAGTCGATCAGCGCGCGGATGTTCTTCTTCGCTTCTTTGTCCACGAGCGCGGATTCATTGAAGAATTCGCCGCCGTGCACGACGCGGTGCCCGATCGCATTGATCTCGTCGACGCTCGACAATACGCCGTGCACGCCGTCCGTCAATTTGTCGATGACTTTGCGGATTGCCGTATTGTGTTCAAGGATTTCGCTGACTTCCACGACTTCGTCCTTGCCTGTCGGCTTGTGCGTCAGAATGGAAGAGTCCATCCCGATCCGTTCCACCAGACCTTTGGCCAAAACCGATTCATCCGTCATATCGTACAGTTGGTATTTAAGCGAGGAACTCCCCGAGTTGATTACGAGTACTTTCACAGTCTGTCACCATCCTTGTCGTACTTGAAGAAACCTTCGCCGGTCTTCGTGCCGAGATGCCCTGCGCGCACCATCTTTTTCAGGATAATCGCCGGACGGTACTTCAGATCACCGTATTCGCGGAACATGCCGTCGAGTGCTGCAAGCACCGAATCCAGGCCGAAACGGTCGCACATCTCGAGAGGTCCGCGGTTGAATTGGTAACCGATGCGCATTGCATCGTCGATATCTTCAGCAGAAGCTACGCCTTCTTCAAGCACATGCAAAGCTTCGTTGATCAACGTACAGATCAGGCGAGTCGAAACAAAGCCCGGAGATTCGTAAACGGTCACGCCTTTTTTCTCCAGCGTTTCCTCTACGAAGTTCTTGGTCGCTTCGAATGTCGCATCCGATGTTTTCAATCCGCGGATCAATTCAACCAGGTTGATCGAAGCTACAGGATAAATAAAGTGCATGCCAATAACGCGTTCCGGATGGAGCGTGGAACTGCCGATTTCGGTCAGGCTCAGCGCGGACGTGTTACTCGCCAACGTAATATGGCTCGGGCACACTTGGTCCAACTGGGCGAATACCGCTTTTTTCGCTTCCAGATCTTCCGAGATCGTTTCGATGACCAAATCGCAAGAACCAAGTTCCGCAAAATGGGTTACTTTCGAAATTCTCGACAGTGTAAGCTTTTTCTCTGCCGGGGTAATGCCCCATTTTTCAAGCTTTTTGTCCAGGCTTGTTTCAATCATGCCGTACGAATAGTCCAGCTTCTCGTTATTTTTCTCTACGAGCAGGACATCAAGGCCTCTGGAGGCAAGCATCTCTGCGATGCCTTGTCCCATGACCCCTCCGCCGACGACGCCTATTTTTTTAAAATTCATCTCTAGTATTCATCCTTTCTGGTCTCTCCTGCAAGATTGTCCACTCCTACAGCCGACATGAGCGTCTTGCATTCCCAACATCTAATCATATCTTAGCATAACCGAAATGTAAAAAAGAAATTGCAGCTTAAAAATATTCGGAAATGCAAAGAAATTATAACAAGAATTTAAATGGGCATTGTCGACCGTACGCGGACATACTCTTCTATCATACCTCCGAAATACGCGTCGTTGAGGAACGACTTTCGGAAGTTTTGTGAGCATTGCGAATCAGCTGCGTCAATGTGTCCAAACCGGGACTTCGATAACGGCTTTTTCCGTTTTGCAGGAGTCCGATCGGAATTTTGGGATCTTCGAGCGCGAAAGGCATGTATCGCATATTTGCCGGCAAGGCAGTAGATGTCAAGACCGCACCGATTCCTTGAAGCGCGCTCGCCGCGTTCGGGATCGATGATAAACGGCTGACCGTATAACTGAAAGGCTTGGTCGCGTAAGTCGCGAAAACTTGTTCAAGCCGCAAATGATATAAACACTGTTCGCCGCCCGTAACAAGCGGATATCGATAAAAGTCTTCCAAGGCGAGGCTGTCTTTTTCGGCAAGCGCGTGCTTCTTATCGACCGCGAATACAATCTCTTCGTCGTACAACGGATCAAAAAAAGCATCTCCCATACTTCTCGGTTGACCGCATAAAGCCAATTGCAGCTCTCCATCATGCAGCGCACGAGCCAAATGCTCGCTGGAATCGATCGTGACCGAACATTCGATGCCCGGTTTTTCGTTTCGAAAAGCAGCAAGCAGATCTCCCAACCTATTTTCCGCAACAGGTTCGATCACGCCAAAAGATAAAGTGCCGCGTTCTTCGCCGCCGAGCTCCGCAGCCAGGCCGCGAACATATTCCCAGTGACGAATCAACCCGTCCGCCTCCGCCGCATATAAACGTCCGGCTTCCGTAAGCTCCGCTTCCCAGCCTCGCTTGAACAGCGCAAATCCCAATTCTTTTTCCAACCGTTGAATTTGAGAAGTTACCGTCGACTGTGCGTAATGCAACTTTTCCGCCGCCTTGGCAAATGTCCCATGCTCGATTACCGCGCGAAAGGCGATAAGTTCTTTTAAGCCCAATCCAATAATCTCCATTTCTTTTTTCATTTTTTTGATTCTTATTATCTATTATATGAATAAACGTTTTGCAGATACAATAGGTGCATCCCGTACCTTTAACATTGATCAGGTACCCACGAAAAGGAGTGACGATTTTGCCTTTTGTCCGAACCAGCTACTCGCGAAACTATCATGATGCGACCCGTCTCCGACTCTGCGCCGAAACGCTTCTGGAATCGTTGATCGAACACTTCCGAATTCCGCCCGACGATTTTTTTCACGTTTTTCACGCGATCGAGCCTGACGAATTTTTCTTCAGCCCCGGCTATCTGTCGGTCGAACGAAGCGAAGCGCTTTTGTATATCGAGATTACGCTTGCTTGCGGACGAAGTTCGGAGCAAAAACAAGCTTTCTATCAGGATGCAGCCGATCGTTTGGCCTTGCGCTGCAATATACGCCGGGAAGACGTATTTATCGTACTGTCGGAAACGCAGCTGGAAAACTGGTCATTCGGGCTCGGACTCGCCCAGATGATCGAAACGCCGCCGGCTTGGCTCCGATCAGCGCAAGACGGAGAATCCGCATGCGCCTCCGCCTTGACTGATTCAGCCGGAGCTGATTACGCTCGCGTGTCACCGTCCTTTGCCGAAAATACGCGTACCTTGTTGTTCGGGGAAATCTGGAAAGATCCGGCGTTGTCTCCTCGCGAACGAAGTCTCGTCACGCTTGCGGCTCTCGTCTCGGAAGGCGCCTCGGAGCAGATTCCGTTTCATATCCGACTCGCGCAAGCCCACGGTCTAACGCAAATGGAGTTGTCGGCAGCTTTCTCCCACTTGGCGTTTTATGCGGGATGGCCTCGGGCCGCTTCGGCTTTAAAGCTGCTTGACGGTATCGAACGCGATCAGTGATATCTGCTTCCGGTCTTTTTCGAATCAAAAAAAACCGACTTTAGCTTTCGGCTAAAGTCGGTTTTTTTGATTCGATCTTTATGCGTGAGTTCAAGCAGGAAGCTGCGCCAACTCACGGAACTGAGCTCGGAATTGTTCGCCCGAAAGAACCTCTTCGTGCATCAGAATATCCAGCGAGCCTTCGAATACTTTCCGGTACCGATCCAGTTCTTTTCGCGTAGATTCGGTCAAGGCACGCAAAATCTTATCATTGTGTTTCATTAATTCTTCCTGGGTCAACATCTTCAGGCTGACGATTCCAAGATCCGTCAGACCGGATACGATCATGTTTTCGACCAGATCCAATGCCTGTTCAAAATCGCCTCGCGAACCCGTGCTGCGGCCGCCGTAATAAATTTCTTCCGCGGCCGATCCTGCCAGTGCAATCATGATCTGTTCTTCCAAGAACTGCTTGGTATACAGATACTGTTCTTTTTGAGGATTATGACGCACATAACCCAATGCTTGTCCGCGAGGGCTTAACGCAACCTGACTGACGCTGCCCGGGCGCAGCAACTCAGCCATGATGGCATGTCCAAGCTCATGAATCGCCACGCGGCGTTTTTCTTCCGCGCTCGTCTCGCGATCCGTTCTCTCGCCCAGCATGACTTTGTCAATCGCGCGCGACAAATGCCGTTGATCGATCACGGCTTCTTTATCACGCATCGCATAGATTGCCGCTTCGTTCATCACGCTTTCGAGCTGTGCGCCGGAGAACCCATAAGCTTCCTCTGCGATGCGGTCCAGATCGGCATCCGACGATACCGGACGGCTTTTGGCATGCAGCTCCAAAATATGCTTGCGCCCTTTTTTATCCGGCAAATCAACCTGAATATGACGGTCGAAACGACCGGGGCGAAGCAGCGCGGCATCCAGCATTTCTTTGCGGTTCGTTGCCGCAATAACCAAAATGCGCGGCTCCTCGTTGTTGTAGATGCCGTCCATTTCGGTCAGCAACTGGTTCAGCGTCTGATCATACTCGCGCTGCTGCCCGCCTTCGCGCTTCCCGCCGATTACGTCGATCTCATCGATGAAAATAATGGCGCTTTGCTTTTTTTCCTGCGCCGCGCGGGTACGGGCATCCTTGAACAAATCACGGATGCGTCCCGCCCCCACGCCTACGTACATTTCAACGAAATCGCTGCCCGAAGCGGCAACGAAGACCGAGTCCGTATAATGGGCCGCGGCTTTCGCCATCAGCGTCTTTCCCGTTCCCGGAGGGCCCGTCAACAAAATGCCCTTCAGCGGGCGAATGCCGAGCTTTTTGATTTCTTCATGCTTGATCAAAAAGTCCAAAGCTTCGCGCAGCTCTTGCTTGGAGTTGTCTTGTCCGCCGATCTGTTCGAACGTGAACTTTTCGGGCTTTTGCTTTTTTCGCTTGCGATCCTGCGCCGCGCCGACGGCCAAACCGCCGCGCATTTGAAAAATCGCGAAGATTCCGACGCCGATAAGCGCCATCACGGCAAAAGGCATGATATTGACTCCGATAAGGCCAAGGAAAATGATAAGCGCGGCCGTAAAACCGATTAGAATTTCCATTGTCCATTTAGGCATTCGATTGTCCCCCTGTTCCGGTCGCCGCGGCCAGCGGCAGAATGATATATTTGTTGGCCTTCTTGTCCGACGCGGAACTTAAGGCAACATACACGTAGCGGTCATCCATATCGCTGGAAATGGTGTATCCGTTATTTTCGCTTTGAATTTCGGCCAAAGTGTCGGGAATCATCGTATAACGTTTATTGGCCATCGCTTCGGCAACCGAGAACGAAGCCTGCTTCCAAAGCTGTTCGATCTCCGGCGTCGAGTGGTCGGCAATATCCAACTTGATCGAACGGCCTTCGAGCAAAGAGCCTTGTTCTTTGCGAAGCTGGGCGATCATTCCGCGCAAATCAACATTCGATTCCAGATCAAGTTTCAATACGGCCTGCTTCTGGGTAATATGAGCTTGGGCGCTGGTAACACCCGGATATTTCGCGAGCATCTGTTCCACGGGACGCTCAAGAGCAGTTTGACGATACATGAACCATCCTCCGAGCAGAAGAATGAGCGATAATGCGGCAGTAACGACAATAGGCAACACGCGAATTTTCAATGGGCATTTCTCCTCTTCTTGCTGTATGTGTAAGCATGGGGCAGAGCAGAGTCCAACATCCATCAGTTTTTCCGGCATTTTTGCGAAAAAATGCTTTTTCGGCGTTTCTTTAACTATCTAAATCAAACCGTCGTTTTCCTTCTTTTATCCAAATTTAAACCTTTGTTGAGAATAAGTATATCACACCGTTTTCTCATTTTCTAATTCACGATTCTTTCCTGAATGCTTGCTCGGCACGGTTTTGACCAAAAAAAACGTTCTTGCGCGAACAAGAACGTTTTCAAGCAAGCCTGCAAAAATGAGCCAAATAACAACAGTGTCCTACAAAGATTCAGCCGTGCGTATACCAAAAAGCCTTCCCCTCGCGGGAAAGGCTTTTTTTATCCGAATATTCGGTCACGAGACGGAAATACTTCCTACCACTTCGGCAAAGCGGAAGGTTGTCCGACCTCGCTGCCGTCTTTGAGATTGTAGAACCGGTAATAACGCGTATCGTTCTGTTCGTAAAAAATCTGCCATACATATTGATTGCTGTATACGCCGGGCAGAAGACGAATCAATTTGGCATCCGGAAGCTCGGCTTCGAATCGGCTGCGCATATCTTCGCGCGTAACGGTTCCGGAGACAGGAAGAGTTCGCAACGCGTTCTGTCCTTCAGCCGATGTACCGTCCAACTTATATTTCATCCACACATATTCTTCTTCGCCTGCCGCGGTCGTCCCCAACACAACCCAGAAGATGGAGTTTTCGCCCCAAACCCACTTGTCGGCACGTTCCACTTCGGTCAATTGCGCTTGGGCACGAGCTGCCGCGATTGCCGCATTGCGCTCGCTCGTTCGATCCTGCATCGAGATGGTGTAATACAAATACGCTCCCGAGAGCAGGATCAATAGAATGAGAACCGCCAGCAAAATGATTTTTGCACGCTTACTCACGTTGTCTTTCCTCCCGGTGTCCGGTTTATCGAGCTAACAGCCCTTCGAAAGCGGCTTGCGCTTCGAACCGGATTTTCTCTTCGTCCAGGGTCAGGCATTCGCGGTTCTTCACGATCTGGCGACCATCCACCCAGACATGACGCACGTCCTGACCGGCTGCCGAATACACGGCGTGCGAGACGTAATCCGTGCGCGGCACGAAATGCGCCTGTTCGATATCCAGGGCGATGAAGTCCGCTTTCATGCCTGCGGACAATGTTCCCAGATTCTCAAGGTACAACGACTGGGCGCCGTACAAGGTTCCCATCCGCAAAGCTTCCAGCGCAGGTACAGCCGTCGGATCTCCGGATACGCCTTTGTGGATCAGCGCCGCAAGGCGTATCTCTTCGAACATGTCCAGATTATTATTGCTTGCCGAACTGTCCGTTCCGAGCGAGACCACTACGCCTGCTTTGAGCATTTGCGGCACTTTCGCCACGCCGCTCGCCAATTTGAGGTTGCTGCCCGGATTATGGGACACCGCTACCTTGTTCGCTGCAAGAACTTCGATCTCTTCGTCGGTCAAATGCACGGCATGCGCGACCATGGAAGGCCGCGAGAAGAAGCCCAGCTTTTCCAGGTGCGCCACCGGACGAAGGCCGTATTCGCGTACGTTCTGTTCCACTTCCGCTGCCGTTTCCGACATATGCGTATGCAAAGGCAGATCCAGATCATGCGCGGCTTGAACAAAGCGTTCGATGTAAGCGGGCGGACACGTATAAGGGGCATGCGGAGACATCATGACCGTAATGCGGCCGTCCGCACCGCCGTGCCAAGTTTTCGCGAACGAGATAGCGTCAGCCAATTTGCGCTCTTGCTCTTCTTCCGAACACAAGCCGATGACGCCGCGCGTCAATGAAGCGCGCATGCCGGATTTTTCTACCGCTTCCGCCACCCGATCCATGTGATCATACATATCCAAAAATGTTGTCGTGCCGCTTTTCAACATTTCAACGATCGACAGAGAACTGCCCCAATATACGTCGTTCGACGTAAACTTGGCTTCCATCGGCCACATTTTCGTTTGCAACCATTCCTGAAGCACCATATCGTCGCCGTAACCTCGCAGCAGCGACATTGCCGTGTGTCCGTGGCTGTTTACGAGACCCGGCATGAAGAGTAATCCCTTACCGTCAACGGAAGGCAAATCGCGCGCGTCTTCAGGCTCTTCGGTTCCGATGTACGCGATCGTGCCGCCGTCAATGATCATGCAGCCGCGCACGACGCCTCCTTGCTCGGCGGTGGCGAATACGCCGTTTCTAATGATCCACTTCTTCGGGCTGTTTGTCGTTGTCATGGACTTCGGTTTCCTTTCCGTTGTCGAGATAATAAGCCAGGCTCAGCAAATCGGTAGTGAAGTCGGCTGCATGAATCCGTACTTCGGCCGGCACTTTAAGCACGGTCGGCGCAAAGTTCAGAATCGCTTCGACTCCCGCTTCCACCAATTGATCGGCAACGCGCTGCGCTTCCGAATCCGGAACCGTGATGATCCCTACGCGAATGCCTTTTTCGATCACCGTTTCTTTCAATTCCTCGATCGGCTGCACGGTCAGCATATTGATCTTGGTTCCGATCTTCGGCGTATAGGAGTCGAAAACGGCCACGATCTTCATGCTTTCTTTCAAGTACATGTTGTAGTTGGACAGGGCGTGACCCAAATTACCGGCACCGATCAACGCAACGTTGATCTGACGGTCCAGCTTGAGGATATGGCGAATTTTCTCGATCAGGTAAGATACGTCGTAACCGATGCCCTTCCGGCCGAAATCACCGAAATATGCAAGATCTTTGCGGATCTGAGCCGGATTCAAATCCAACTTCTGTCCAAGTTCTTGCGACGACACCGTCATCACTTCGCGTTTATGCAATTCGGTCAGGTGACGCAAATAAACGGGAAGTCTGCGAACGACGGCTTCCGAAATTTTTTCCGCTTTCATTCAAGGTCCCTCCCAGGGAAAAAAATTAATCCGCCTTTACTTCCGGCTCCAACCATTCTTCGACTCTCGGCACAATCTGATCGAGAGTCATATGCTCCATTTTCGGGCCAGGAAGCGAGTATAAAAAGTATTTGCCGTAATAAGATTCGATCACGCGCGTATCGTAAACGATGACGATCCCGCGGTCGCGGCGCGTACGCACCAAGCGGCCGAAGCCCTGCTTGAAACGAATGACCGCCTGCGGGACGGAAAGCTTCATGAACGGGTTGAGATTCTGGCGCTTAAGCAGCTCGCTCTTGGCTTCCAACAACGGATGGCTCGGCGGCTGGAACGGCAGGCGAACGATCGCCAAGCAGGTTAACGCATCGCCCGGAATGTCTACCCCTTCCCAGAAGCTGCTTGTGCCCAATAGAACAGACTTCGGATTCTCCATGAAGCGCCGGGTCAACCGGCTCCGGCTTCCGCTGTCTACGCCTTGACCGATAATTGAAATGCCTGAGGCAGCTAGCATTTCTTTCAGCGGTTCATACACCTGCCGAAGCATGCGGTACGACGTGAATAGAACAAGCATCCGCCCCTGGGTCGCTTCTGCCGTGCGCGCCAGCGAATCGGTCAACGCCGCCAAAAATCCGACGTCGGCATTCTGCCCTCTGACACTCGGGAAATCTCTCGGCACGATCAACAGCGCCTGCTCCCGATAATTGAACGGAGAAGGCAGCACTTCGGTTAGCAGTCTTTTTTGCGAAGCCGACTCCCGAAGTCCGAGCTGATCGATCATATAATCAAACTTTTTGTCCACGGCCAAAGTAGCCGACGTCAGGACAATGCTTTTCTTTTTATCAAAAAAGTGCTGCTGTAATTGGGCGCTGACATCGATCGGCACCGCATACAACTGTAGCGACTTGCTTTTGAATTGCGAACTGCCTTCCAACCAATACACGGTACTTCCGTCATCAAGCCGCATAAAGAAGCGCAGCGACTCTCTCGCCTCGGATAAATCCTTAAGCAGCCCGGAAATATCCGTCGCCAGGCCTTCAGCCGTGTAATCGCCGCTGTCTTCCTTGACGGAAGCCGCCATGCGCTCACCGCGCCGTATCGCCTCGCCAAGCCCCACGTAGATCTGGTCCTCGAGCGTCGACAGGGTATCCCAACCCTTCGGGTATTCGCCGGCCGTCAAGCGCAGCGTATGCTGTCCTGCTTCGGGCGCTGACGGGTCTGCTCGGTCCGGCAGCAGCGTATAAAGTATTTCGGTCAGCTTATCCCAGCTCTCTTTCGCATCGATTAGCTCGGGAATCACGTCATCGATGGCCCGGGTCCAGTCATTGGTTTTCTCGTGACTCAGACGGCCAAGGAGCTGACGCAATGCTGACAGTTGACCGTTTTTGGAGTCCTTATACAAGCGGGTCATCGAATGGACCAACGAAAAATATTTTAAATGCAGCCCCAGATGCTTCCCTGCTACGTCCTCAAGATGATGCGCTTCGTCGATGACAAGTCGCTCGTAGGCCGGCAATAGCTGATCGTCGGCCTTCACGTCGGAGAACAACTTGGAATGGTTCGTCACGACGACGTCGGCCATCGATGCTTCATGCTTGGCCCGGTAATAGAAGCAGCTTCTAAACCACGGACAAGCCCGTCCCAGACAGGAGTCCGTCTCGCTCGCCACCGTATCCCAGAAGTCTTGTCCGCGACCGATTCCCAGGTTCAGCTCCTCGTCGTCGCCGCTCTGCGTTCGCGTCAACCAGACGACGAGCTGCGCCGACGTCATCGCATCGTCCGCCGGATGCACGAATTCGCGCCGGTCGATTTTCTGCTCCAGTTTGCGCATGCACAAATAATGCTGACGACCTTTGAAAACGGAAGCCCGGAACTCGAAAGGAACCACTCGCGTCAACAACGGTACATCGCGTTCGCGCAGCTGCTCCTGCAAGTTGATCGTATGCGTGCTGATCATGACTTTGCGATCATTTCGTACGCTCTCGTAAATGGACGGAATCAGATAACCGAGCGATTTGCCCGTTCCCGTTCCCGCCTCGATCAAAAGATGTTTGTCGCTTCCGAACGCTTCCTGCACTTTGCCGAACATCATGTTCTGCGATTCGCGTTCCTCGTAACCCGGCAACTCCGCGCGCAGGTTATCCTGCACCTGCTCCAGAAAATCCGCGAACGAAAGGTCTTCAAGCGGATTACCGTCCCGAATTTCTCGCGCGGGCGGAACTTCCGCCCACTCTCCGGCTTTCAGCGCAAATTGGCGATAGAACTTGAACTCTCCGCCGTCCGGCAATTCTTCAAGCTCTTTCTCTTCGACCAACGTCTGGAAAAACCAACCCAGATCGCTGTCTCCTTCAAGCAGTTCCGCTACGCGTTGAAGCGTAATAAGCGGTAGCGATCTGGCTTCCTCCAAGCAGTGCAAAAAAACGTGCGCCGTTGCCAACGCATCGCTATCCGCCTGGTGCGGTCGTTCGTGAGGAACGCCGAACTGCGATGCGACTGCGCCAAGCTGGTAGCTCGTAATCGAAGGGTACAAAATGCGCAGCAGGTCAATCGTATCCAGAATTCGTCCGGTAAACGGCAAATATCCGGTCTGGTCAAGCGCACGCTGCAAAAATCCGAAATCGAACGCCACATTGTGTCCGATCAGAACGGCATCGTCAAGAAGCGGAATCATCCCGATGATCGCTTCGTCCAGTCCCGGAGCCTCGCCGAGCTGTTCTTCGCGGATTCCCGTCAGTTCAGCAATGAACGGAGGAAGCGGGACGCCGGGATTGACCAGGGATTGGTAGGTCTCCACGATCTGCAGATCATGGTCGATGACGCTCAGCCCGATCTGGATGATGGCATCCGATGCCTGAGTGCCCGTCGTTTCAAAATCCAGCACGGCAAATTTCATGGTGTCGATAAATCCTTTCAATCGGTTTTCCTTACCAGCATACCAGACAAACAGCAGTTTGGGAAACTGTTCACCACTTCTTGAAGTCCAAAAAAGGAGGAGTTTGCGAATAGGCCCTAGCCGCCTGTCGGCACAAACGGCGGCTGCCGAACGACCCTTCTGTCAAGGATCGCCGGAGCCGCCGCCGGGACGCATATCCGATTACGAAAATATCCGGTCGCTATTTAACGGATCGTTGCGTGAACTTCTTTGACAGCCGTCTCGACCGCGCGATTGCCCGCATCCACGAAGACGACCGTAGGTTCATGCGTCAAGGCTTCCTCGTTCGACATCGAAGCATACGAAATGATAATGACGGTATCGCCAGGCTGCACGCGGCGTGCCGCCGCGCCGTTCAGGCAGATCACGCCGCTGCCGCGCTCGCCCGGAATCACATAGGTTTCCAAGCGCTCGCCGTTGTTATTATCGACGATTTGCACTTTTTCATTTTCCAACAAATCGGCCGCTTCCATCAAATCTTCGTCAATGGTGATGCTGCCGACATAGTTCAGGTTCGCTTCCGTGACGGTCGCGCGGTGGATCTTGGATTTCATCATGGTTCTATACATGCAAAGGAACCTCCTTGAGCTTCATAATCGTGTTATCAATCAGACGCGTAGAGCCGAACTTGACCGCCAAGGCCAAAATAATCGAACCTTCCGATGCACGCAGCTTTGTAAAACCGTCTTGTTCATCCAGCGGTTCCAGATTCGGAAAAGTCAGCAGGTCCACATAATCGATCTCGGCCAACGGCGATTCTTGAATCGCCGTAGTCACCTCCGCCATAATCAGCTCGGGTGTCACAGCGGCATCACTTTCGATCCGCAGCGATGCTGTCCGTAACGAACGCGAGAGCACAAGCGCTTCGCGGCGCTGTTCCTCGCTCAGATAAACGTTGCGCGAACTGAGCGCCAAGCCGTCTTCTTCCCGAACGATCGGACAAGGAATGATCTCGATATCCATGTTCAGATCGTTGACCATCTTCTGAAGCACGGCTACCTGCTGGGCATCTTTCGCGCCGAAAAAAGCTTGATCCGGCTTGACGATGTTGAACAGCTTCGATACCACCGTGGCCACGCCGTCAAAATGTCCGGGACGCGAAGCGCCGCACAGACGCTCCGTGACCCCCGTAACGGTCACGGTCGTCCTGCGCTCTTCCGGATACATCTCCGTTACAGAAGGCAGGAACACAACGTCCACGCCTTCACGCTCCGCCAGCTTCAGGTCGGCCTCTTCGCTGCGCGGGTAGCGGTCAAGATCTTCGTTCGGCCCGAATTGGATCGGATTGACGAAGATGCTGAGTACCGAAATCCCGCTTTCCTGCCGCGAACGGCGCAGCAGGCTGGCATGGCCTTCATGCAGGTATCCCATCGTCGGCACGAACCCTACGATGCTGCCGGATGCCGTGCCGCTCCGTTCTGCCCGCAATTCGGCGACGAAGGAGCGAACTTCGGCAATCGTCTTGGCGATTCTCATCCTTGCGTCCCTACTTTCTCTTTATCGGAAGCCGAAGGCACATTTTGCTGCGTTGCTTCTTCCGAACGCCCGCCGCCGTACAACGAATCAAGGGATTCGCTTACGCCTTCGTCTGCTTTGAACACATGATTTTCCGCAGGGAAAGCTCCGCTTTTCACTTCATTAACGTAATCTTCGATGCCGCCGCGAATCTGCGAACCGACATCGGCGAATGTTTTGACAAATCGTTTTTCCATATAAGGAGAGGCGTACTTGACCACGTCGTGGAATACCAGAACCTGACCGTCGCAATCGCGGCCCGCTCCGATTCCGATCGTCGGAATGGATAATTCGCGCGAAATGGCGGCTGCCGTTTCTTCGGCCACAAGTTCCAATACGATCGCAAAGGCTCCGGCTGCTTCCAGCGCTTTGGCTTCGTCCATCAGACGCTTGGCGTCCGCGGCGTCTTTGCCCTGTACCCGATAGCCGCCGATCGTATTGACCGACTGCGGCGTCAGGCCGATATGGCCCAGTACCGGAACGCCGGATTGCACAATGCTTTTTACCGCCGCCGCGATCTCAAGTCCGCCTTCCATTTTCACGGCATGCGCATGACCTTCCTGCATCAGACGGCGCACGCCCTTAAGTGTCTCGTCCGTGCTTCCGTGGTACGTCATGAACGGCATATCCGCCACGATGAACGTATTGCCCGCTCCGCGTGCCGTCGCTCTAGAATGATACACCATGTCGTCCAGCGTAACCGGAATCGTCGAATCGTAACCCAATACGACATTCCCCAGGGAATCGCCGACCAAAATGATATCGATGCCTGCTTCCTCCGCAAGTTTTGCCGAAGGATAGTCGTAGGCGGTAATCATGGTAAGGCGTTCCTTTTGCTCTTTCATTTTTCGAATCTTGACTACGTTCAACGGTTTTTTCGCTGCCATGTCATCAGGCTCCTTTTGTGGATAGTGTGGGCCTTTGCACCGGATTTGCAACTTCGTCCAGCACAAATAGCCTTTTGCTGTCACCAAAAGGGCCGAAAGGTAAAGAAGAAACGGGTGCGACGATTCGCTTCTCCCTTCTGTCTCGGTCCTTGTTAGGCTCAGAGCAGAACTGCAGGGCTTGCCTGGGCGATGTTTCGCCCGATTGGTGCATTTCTTGGCGTTTCCGATTTCGTACATCTGGGCAACCCGAGCGATGCTTTGGCTTTTGCGTTCAATTCGATATTCCGCCCGGAAAGCAGGTCGGATTTCGAAATAAACGTAGATCCGTGTGCGGCTTATGCACGCGATCGCCTTGCTAAGACTAGGATTTGCGGCAGTGCAGTTCGGCCTGATTTCGCCGATACCGCCTCCACATCGCCAGTATACCAAAACCAAGCTTGAAAATCACCCTGGAACAATCATGAAAATACCTACCCTGCATTTAACTAGTAGCTTGACCAAGCTACTCGTTATCAGGCGATCCGTCAGCTGCGCGCGTATTCGGATAGAGTTCGACGTCACCCGAATAAACCGGAATAATCTCGCCTTGCTCCGTTCGCATCATAAGCTCCCCCTGCTCGCCAAGACCATGCGCGACGCCGCGGCGTTCGCCTTTCAAATCGCGTACGGCGATCTCGCGTCCCAACGTCACGCTGAGGGATTCCCATAGTAGGCGAATCGGTTCAAAACCACGTTCGTTATACAACTCGTACAGCATTTCGAATTCATTCATGACCGCAGCAATCAGAGCCGAGCGATCAACTTCAACCCCGGATTCGCGTCGCAAAGAGGTTACCTTGCTGCGCAGGTCTTCGGGATAATCGCTCTCGCCGAGGTTCGCGTCGATCCCGATTCCCATGATGCAATGCCGAACGCGTCCGTCTTCCACGACCGCTTCCAGCAAAATACCGCATAGCTTTCGCCCATCGGCCAACAGATCGTTCGGCCATTTGATTCCGGCTTCCACGCCGCTAACGGCGCGAATCGCCCGACAAACGGCAACTGCCGTGAGCAGCGTCAGCTGCGGCACAGCCGTCAATGGTCCTTCGGGACGCAGAACCGCACTCATCCATACGCCAAGGCCGGGAGGAGAATGCCAAGGGCGCCCTTGCCGCCCGCGGCCCGATGTCTGTTCCTCGGCAACCACGAGCGTTCCTTCCATTGCGCCTTCACGGGCCTTTTTCTCCGCTTCCGTCTGTGTCGAATCGGTCTTGCTCAATACGGTCAACTCGCGACCGAAACGGGATGTCGTCAACGCAGCTTGGATACGCCTTGCATCAAGTGCCGAATCCGAGTCGGCCAGTCGATAACCAAGCTTCGGCGAAGCGTCGAACACATATCCGGCTTCTTTTAGCCTGCGAATTTGCTTCCACACCGCGGTACGGCTTACGCCCAATCGTCGGCTGATCTCTTCGCCCGACAAATACTGCCCCTCGGCCGCTTCGAACATGTCGAGCAGCCGGTCTCTGCTTTTTGGCTCTAGGGCATCCGCCGTTTTTTTTGCATCGGTCATTCTAGATTCGCCTCCTTGCCGGTTTCCGCTTCTGCGATTGCTTTTATTCGAACAACCTCAGCCAGCAAAGCTTCGCGCTCATTCGGAATATGTCCAAGCGCAACTTCTTCAAGCAGGCTACGAATCAGCAATCCCAGCCAAGGCCCGGGTTTACGATCCAAATGCGCGACGACATCATGACCGCCAAGCGCGAGCTCCCGCACCGATTCCGCAGGAATCTTTTTCAGCCACAGCGTTTCTCGTTCTAATGAAAGTGGGCCGTCATCGGCGATCGAGCAGCGGTAAGATATCCAATTCCCGACCGAGGCGCGGCCGAAATCGAGTACGCAGCGGACAAAAATGAGCTTCGCGTGCTGCTCCCCCTTTTGCCTTGCTTCACCCATACGCTCATCGATTCGCAGCAGTGCCGAAACCGACTTCGCGAAACTGCCGGAAAAGGTCCAGCTTTTGAGTACCTGCTCCGCTTCTTCGCCGGGAATGCCTAGACCGTCAAGCAGGGCAGCCCAGCGAAGTTCTTCCGGCTTCTCCGGCAATGCGTCCAACGTTTCAACCTTTACGGCTTCCAACATCTCCGGCGTTAGACGGATTTTGGCGCGCGCCAGCAGTCCGCTGCCCGTCAATAAACGAACACCGTCTGCCGGACGCGGTCCCGAAACCATTTTTTCCAACTCCGCACGGATCCGCTCTGCCGCGATATGCGCCATATTGTCTCGCAATTCGAGCAGCGCTTCCCACGTCTTGGGTTCCATGTCAAAACCAAAAACCGACGCGAACCGAACACCGCGAAGCATTCGCAGCGCGTCTTCGCGAAACCGCTCTCGGGCTTCGCCCACGCAACGAATGACGCCTTGCTCCAAGTCTGCTCGCCCATTGTAAGAATCGATAAACGATCCGTCCAGGAGACGGGCAATCGCATTCATCGTAAAATCGCGACGCCTAAGATCCTCATCCAGTGATCGAACGAAAGTGACTTCCTCCGGTCGACGAAAATCCTTATACTCGGTTTCCGTCCGAAAAGTCGTGACTTCGAACGGAATCTTCTCCATCACCACGGTCATCGTGCCATGCTCGATCCCGGTAGGGACAGTGCGCGCAAACAGCTCGGCAACCTCTTCCGGCCGTGCCGACGTCGCGATATCCATATCGTTAACCGGACGCCCGATCAGCTCGTCGCGAACGCATCCGCCTACCCAGCAGGCCGTATGGCCCGCTTGTTCGAGCGTACGCAGGATTTCTGCACTAAGCCGCACCTGCTGCGGATCTGCATGCTTCCACTGCGTCACATCGTTCAACTCCGTTTCTTTCTGAATCTGCATCGTCGCGACTGAAGTTCAACGCTCCAACACGCGATAATAAATGTCTTCATATTCCTGCATGATCTTCTGGTCGCAAAATTGCGTGTGCGCGCGTTCCAGGCAAGCTTCGCGCATCTCCGCTTTTTTCGCGGGATCACGCAGCAACGACGTCGCATAAGCCGCCATCGCTTCCGTGTCCCCAATCGGAGCCAGATATCCCGTCACGCCGTGCTGAACCAGCTCGGGAATCCCTCCGGCTTCCGAACCGACCGTCGGCACGCCGCAGGCCATCGCTTCCAAGGCTACGAGACCAAAGCTTTCCTTCTCAGAAGGCAGCAGCAAAATATCCGCAAGCGAAATCACCTGGGCGATCTCATCCTGCTTGCCGAGAAAATGAACCCGTTCTTCCAGCCCGAGTTCCCGGATTTTGCTCTGTACTTTGGGCATATCGGGTCCCTCGCCCACCAGCAGCAGCTTCGCCGGCATCTCGGCATTAACCCGGTTGAAGATATCGATGACGTCCGGTACTCGTTTCACGGGACGAAAATTCGAGATATGCATCAGGATCTTCTCGTCCGTCGTCGCAAACTCTGTGCGCAGCGTCGATACTTCGCGCGGATAATAGACTCTTTTATCGATAAAGTTATACGTCAGGTCGATGTCCCGCGTAATATCCAGCGCTTGGCGCGTTTGTCCGATCAGATCCGCCGACACTGCCGTCACCGCGTCGCTTCGATTGATCGCAAGAGCGATCAGGTCTTTAAGCGTCTCGTCCTGACCGAGCACCGTAATATCGGTTCCGTGCAGCGTCGTGACGATTTTCAGATCATCCCCGACCATTTGTTTCGCCAAATAAGCGCAGACCGCATGCGGCACCGCGTAATGGACATGCAGGATGTCGAGCTTTTCCCTTTTGACCACTTGCGCCATTTTGGATGCCAGCGACAAGTCGTAAGGCGGATAACGGAACACGTAATAATCGCTGACTTCGACTTCGTGGTAATGAATATTTTTATGAAAAGCACCCAGCCGGAACGGAATGCTATGCGTGATAAAATGGACCTCATGTCCTTTTTCCGCCAGCAGTTTGCCCAGTTCCGTTGCTACTACGCCCGATCCGCCGAGCGAAGGATAGCAAGTGATGCCGATTTTGAGTACGTCTTTCATGAAGGCCGGAACCCCTTTCTCGCCGCTTTAAAAAAGATGAACCTTATGCGGCAGTCGGGATGCGAAGCCCTCTGCATAGCCGATGCCGCATTTTTGACCCAGCAGCGAATCGCGTGCTTGAACCCGCTGCACATATTGAGCGGTCAGCGGGGTAGCCACGGTATCCGAACCTTGTGTTGGCCCTGTGAACTGCGACGCATAACAGCGTAACGAAGCTTCTTTTTCGGCATAAAAATCGGTCACGTCAACCGTAAGGTCGGCACGTCCGAGATCATTGATAAAATAAAAATACGTCTGGCTGACCGTCACCGGAGGCATCTCGGGCATGTAGCGTCGCAGCTTGGCGTTGAATACTGCTTCTTCGACCAATCCGCTGCACGCGATATGATCGGGATGCCGGTCTTCCCAGTACGGAGCAAACACGATACGCGGCGCCCATTTGCGAATTTCGGCGACGATTCGCCGAATATGCTCTTCCGTGCGAAATAGTCCGCGATCCGGCAAACCAAGATTGCTGCGCATGGAGAGGCCGAGCACGGCGGAGGCCGACTCGGCTTCTTGTTTGCGCAGCTCTACAGTGCCGTTGGAAGACATCTCCGCGCACGTAAGGTCGCAGATGCCGACACGGTAGCCCGCGCGCGTATGCTTGACGATCGTGCCGGCCATGCCGATCTCGGCATCGTCGGCATGAGCGCCGAAAACGAGAATGTCGAGCGGCTCAGTCATTGCTCTCGATTCCCGGCTTGTACTTATGTACCAGCTCCCGCCAACCGAAATCGCCGCGCATCAATGCTTTGACGAGAATTTCGGCAGTCGCCACATTCGTGGCTACCGGGATTCCCTGGACATCGCAAATCCGAAGCAAGGCCGTAATATCCGGCTCGTGCGGCTGGGCCATCAACGGATCACGCAAGAAAATAATCAGATCCAGTTCATTCTCCGCCACAAGCGCCCCGATTTGTTGGTCGCCGCCAAGCGGTCCGGACATGAAACGATGAATACGAAGCGAGGTAGCTTCCATGATTCGCTGCCCCGTTGTTCCCGTGGAATACAGCTGACAGTCTACGAAAGCTTGCTCATAAGCGGTAACGAAATTGACCATTTCGTCTTTTTTGCGATCGTGCGCGATAAATGCGATCTTCATCGAGTTCCCTCTTTCCGACTATGTTAATAAAAAAACTACATCAAATGCTCGAAACCGTATACCATTCCCGTATAGTCCATCACCTTTTTGATTCCGATATTGACGCCCGGCATATAGCCGGCCCGCTCATACGAATCATGACGGATTTTCAGGCTTTGGCCATATCCGCCGAATACGACTTCCTGCTGCGCAAATACGCCCGGCAAACGCAAGCTATGAATACGGAACCCGTTATACTCTCCGCCTCGCGCTCCCGGCAAAATCTCTTCCTCATTCGGATTGCCTTGCTTGATTTTTTCGCGTCCTTGGGCAATCAGCTCGGCTGTTTTGATCGCGGTACCGGAAGGTGCATCCAGCTTCTGATCGCCGTGCGTTTCGATAATTTCGACGTGCGGCAGATATTCGGCGGCTTTCGCGGCAAATTGCATCATCAAAATCGCGCCGATCGAGAAGTTCGGAGCAATCAATCCCCCGATGTTCGCTTCTCGGCAAAGACCGTCCAACTCTTCAATTTGCTGCGGAGTAAAACCTGTCGCGCCTACAACCGGACGAACGCCATGCCGAATCGCCGTGACTGTATTCGCATAGACAACGGACGGAACCGTAAAGTCTACCAATACATCCGCTTTATTTTCCGACAACGCCAGATCCAGGTCCGAGACAGCAATAATGCCGCAAGGCTTCAACCCTGCAAGTTCGCCCGCATCCTGACCTGCACCTGAACGGTCGACGGCCGCAACCAATTCAAGCGACGCGTCCTCCAGTACCATTTTGACAACTTCGCGCCCCATGCGCCCGCTGGCTCCGGTAACGGCTACTTTGATTTTCTCGCTCATTGTTGTTCCTCCTCCGCCTGCTGTTCCGTATCGATTCGCGTCCAACGGTCTTTGTCGCGCGTGTTGAATTTATGCATGACCCGATCATGGGCCTCAGTCAAATCAATGTTGAGCGAATTGGCAAAACACAGCGTGATAAACAAAATATCGCCCAGTTCCAATTCGATCGAGTTGTCGTCTTCTCCAGCTTTTTTCGGTTTCTCTCCAAAGCTGTGGTTGACTTCCCGCGCAAGCTCGCCGACCTCTTCCGTCATTCGGGCGAGCATCGACAACGGACTAAAATACCCTTCCTTAAATTGCGAGATATAACGGTCGACCTCGCGCTGCATCTCGGCCAGGCTTTTTTCCATGCCGGTATTCGCCTCCTTCTGCAATGTAGCTATAATGGACTGCACTCTTCCCTATGTTATCGCAAAGGGATTTTGAAGACAATGGTTGATATGTAGCCTAAGACGTATATACGGATCTGGCTCCACGACCTCCGCCGCGAATGGCCAACCATCCGGCCAGCACGCTTGCGGCCGTCAACCCAAACGTAAAATTGCGAACCTGGTCGATGATCGCCAAATGCTGCAACGATAAATAGGGAAAAATGCCGTATGTATAATCGACCGTGTCATTAGTGAACGTCCAAATCGCAGCGGGAATCAGCCATAACGTCCCCAAACTGAAGAAACGAACGTACAACAGAGCTTCTATGGCCATAATGCCGTGCGAAGCGATCAGCATCCAACTGAGCGGTTCAATCGGGTTGCCCAACGCGGCATCCCAGAAAATAATAGAGATCGCCCAAACTCCGTATTTAACGGACGTGACAATCGCCAACGCTTCAATCAAACGAACCGCTCCGCGCATCAAACGGGAAGCCGGAGGGAATAACAGTCCAAGAAGCGCCAGCGTAAAGAATAAACTTCCGGTCGGACTGTCCGGTACAAATACAATTTGCCAAGCCGGCTGAGTGCTCCAAACACTGGTCAGTTGCCCCCAGTACCAATAATAACCATAAACCGTACCTACCAAATTGCTAATGAAAAGCAACCAGAGAATCCGGCGATCGGTCAAAAGAGCGCGGCTCCATAACCACGATAACGACATGTTGTTCCTCCCGAATCAAATTAAAGACGCACCCGGTATCCTTTACCGGGCCTTTCCTTCATAAAAAGCCTGACCGCGTCGGCGGTCAGGCTTTTTATGAACCCGTTTTTATTTTACAGTTCGCATCTTCAAGTTGGCAAGCGCGAGGATTCTATCGATACACTGTCGCGTTCAATCATTTTCAATTCGCTCGTTAAAGCCAAGAAGGCGAGTTCGTCTCCGCTGGCCAAAGCTGCGTCGATATCCTGCTGCAACATTTCACAGCGTCGTCTGCGCAATGACTCATCCCATACCATCTCGGCGGCCAGACCCAACATCACTTCGTAAGCTGCTTTCATCTTGTCCAAAGGACGCACCTCCCGAGTTTTCATATCTTCACCGGCAATTGTTCAGCTCCGACGACTTCTGGTTGGAGGCGGTTCCCCCGCGCCCCTATTCATCATTTTGTTGTGAGCGCCCTCATTTTTTCGCAATTTCAAGAGACGGAAGAGACAAAGAAGCTAACTCCTTTCTATGCATTTAACCCAAACTTCGATCCGTGCACCATAAAACGGAAAAATTCGGTAATTATATTTAACCCGTGCGCTTTCTTAAACTTCGTACAAAAAAAGCTTTTCTCCGGCCAAAATACGCTGGCCATCGAAAAGCTTTCTATTCCATTCGATCAAAATCAGGAGTGATGAAGATTACCGGACTGCTCGACCGACAAATGCTTCGTGCAGTTATAAACTAACGATTCCCAAAGCCCGCCGTTTTTTTCAAGCACGGTGAGTGACAGATTACCGATGCGTTCAACCTGTCGATCTGCATAAAGCGTAGCATATAGCTGAGCCAGCAAGCCTCCGTGCGTCACGACGAGGATATTCTGATCGGGGTATTTCACTTCAAGATCAGCCATGAACGCGAGTGCTCGCGCGCCAAGCTCTTGAAGCTGCTCCTGACCGTTATCTTGGGTGCTCCAATCTTCTCCGTACTGCTCGATCAGCTCGGAAATTCGCATGCCTTCCAGAGGTCCGAATCCGCGTTCCGTTAAACGAACATCGGCTTCCAATACCGGCAGGCGCAATCGGGCCGCAATAATTCCAGCCGTTTCCTGCGCTCGCAGCAATCCGCTGGAAATCGCAAAATCCCACGCGTAAGACTCTTCCGTCAACCGCTCCGCTAATCGCGCCGCTTGAGCACGGCCCTCGTCATTAAGCGGAATATCGCTTTGTCCCTGAATTCGACCCGCTGCATTCCAGTCGGTCAGTCCGTGTCTAATCAAGCCGATACGCATGAACGTCGCTCCAATCTTTGGTAAAAAGTAAATCGCTTTATTTTCGCATTGCAGCAATTCGGGTTAGCGATAACAGCGCGAGACCCATGCCTGTCAGTGACAGGAACATCCAATATTGGGGATGCGTCGGTCCGATTTGAGCGACCAGAGGCTCAATAATGCCGCGTCCCGACATTTGTTCGTCCGATTCGGTATCTGTAGATTCAGAAATACCGGCCTGCACAGTCAAAGGCTGAACAATCACTCCTGCCGGCACCTCTTGTGCTGCGCTGCGTTCGCGATCAGGCACGCCCCAACCTGCAAGGTAAATAAAACTGACAAGAAACACAGCCAGCAGCGCGGCAATCCATACGGCTGCACGGCTGCGGAATCGGTGCTGCGAAGCGTAAGTCTTGGCTTCTCCTGGAAGCAACCAAGGAGATTCCTCATAAATCCGATCCATGACGCCGCGGTTCATCCGTTCGGCATCCATCTCGGGCAAATCAAGAGAGGCTTCTTGCAGCAACTCGTCCAGATCAGGGAAATCATCCAGATCAAACGTCTCGCTGTGCCGATCTTCCGGCCGAAGCGGTCCGCCCTTTTTCTCGTCCGGGCGCTGCTCATGCGGATTCCAGCGCATGCCCGCCCGGTGTCCGCCATCCTCTCTACCCTTCATTCGGTCTCATCCCCTTGTAGATCTCCTCATCGTACACCGGGCCGTAATAATAGGGTTCCAACTGATTTTTGATACTGAGCCTTGCGCGGAACAACAAGGATTTGACGGAGCTGATGCTTTGCCCCAAAATACGCGCGATCTCCTGATAATCCATTTGATCGTATTCGCGTAAAATCAACGCAGCTCGTTGTTTCTCCGGCAAATTGTCAATCGCCGAGCGAACCATGCCGACCTGCTCGTTGCGAAGCAGCGCCTGTTCGGGTGCCGCATCCGTCGACGAATCGGTCACCAGCTCGCCGTCCTCAAGCGGGACATTGGTCGCCCGGTGTCTGCGAAGCTCGCTGAGCGCCGTATTTCTTGCAATCGTGTATAACCAGGTGGAAAAAGACGCCTCGACCTCGCGAAACGATTGGAGGCTTTTGAATGCTTTATAAAAAGTCTCGGAACTCACGTCTTCGGCAAGATGGCCAAGGCCCGCGCTCTTCAACATATAGTAGGTAAATGCCAGGATTTTGCGCTGATAGCGCCGCATGAGAACCGAGTAAAGTTCGACATTCCCTGCTTTAATTTCCCGAATCAACTCGGAATCTTCCATCGAAAACGCGCCCCTCCCTCGCTCGCCGCAAAAAATCTACAGCCCATTTTATCATTGTAACTTATCCACGTCATAGTGCCCGTATTTTATAAAAAAACCGGGTCGTCGACTCATAGACGGACAAAGTCTCGATAAAGTTGCAGCGATTGGCGAAATTTTTCTTTTTATTTTATATTCTTACCCGCTTTTCGCCCATGTATCGCCATTTTACAGCTTGGCTTTCCAAATATTCCGATCTTCCGCATCCAATACCGCTTCGACCTCGTCGCCGTCCAGAACCGCCACGCAGCCTTTCGGCAAAGCCAACACCTTCAGCAAGCCCGGGCGCAGATTGAATAATTGAAAAACATAATACAAACGCAGCTCGTCCTGCTCGACTTGCCCTTCGGCAGGTCCGAGATACCAACCGGAACGTCCGTCTTGCCGATGATCGGTTCGCTCCAGATAAACCCGCTCGGCATTGAGTGCTTTTTCCGATGCGATCAGCGTATCTTGGAACAAGCAAGCCTCTCCTGCCGTTCCGCTTTGTTTCAGTACATGATTCTGCGCCAACTGCACCGATAACGTCGCGGACAAATCATCGGTCGTGCGCGAAAACGGATCCGTCGCATAATCGGGAGCGAGAATTTGCACTTGATCTTCACCCGTCTCATGGACGAACAAAATGCTCCAACCGACCTGAATCTTCATTCCGTCTTCAAGAAACCCGGCATCCGCCTCGGTAGTCTCGAATAAATTCAACAGAAAATCGCCTTGCAGCTCCAAGCTTTCTTCACACTTTAAAGAGAACGTGCGAGAACCGATTTCTTTGGTCTTCGTGATCAGCATGATTCAGACGTCCCCCGGTTCAGTATGACTTTTGCTTACGAATACGTTCCTGCTCGCTCAAATACTCCTTATATCCCCAAAACGCTTCTTCGCGCCCGCCGCCTTCCAGCAATGTCGCGACCGCATACGACAATAATTCGACCCACTCGGCCATTTGTTGCAGTTCTTCATCGGTGATCAGCTCGTTGCTGCGCAGCATGCCGTTCGGCTCGATTGCCCATGCCCTCGCATACTGGCAAAGACTCCAAAAACACGACACGATCGTGCGATCGAGATTTTCTTTTTCCAACTCATCGCTCAGTACGTCCAGAATCTCCATCAGCTCATGAAAATTCGCTTCAATCAGCTTACCTCTATAAGGACGCAACATGCCGAGAAAACCTTGTTCCTCTTTTTCGTGTTCCAGATCGTCATGTACGAAAGCATGCATCTTCAACCGTTCAACGGCTTGTTCCTTATTCAAAACCAACCCTCCATGATGTGCAAATTCCGGTCATTCCTCTTCCTTACGCCTGCGTTAAAATAAAAGCCCGTCCGTCTGCATTCAGTACCTGCACTTGTCCGATCTCGGCTAAAGGCTGCTCCCAATGCACATGACCGCAGCAAACCAACGTATCCGAAGCCGATTCCAATTGCTTTCTAATCCCCGCATCGCCGCGCAGCCCAAGCGTAGGCTTATCCGGTCCTTGATGCAGCAGCAAAAGGTCAGGCTTACGCGCCAGCAATCTTTTCAATTCACGCAAAAAAAGTTCTTTCGGCATTCGATTGGGTCGGTCTGCTCGGCCCATAATGCCTCCAAGTCCCGCTATCCGCATGCCTGCTGCCTTTTGTATACCCGGATGTTCGAAAAACAAGACTTGCTCAAGCTGCTGCGGTTCGCCCGACGAAAATAAATCATGATTCCCCGCGACTCCGGCTACACTGCCGAACTGGCTGCTAAAAGCTCTCAAGACAGGCAAAGGATCACCGCTCGAACCCCGAACGTTCGGATCGGCATACAAATCTCCGCAGAGCAGGACCAGCACGCGCTGCGGATCAATCTTCGGAAACTCCAATTGGAGCAGCAAAGCAAGATGTTCGGCCAACTCCTCGCCGAGCAAACGCTCTTGCCCGATTGCGCTTGCTTGACAGGTTCCCTGCAAGTCGGACGTCACGATCAAAGCCTCCCACTGAGCAGGCAGGCCTTCCACTTTTCCGCTATGTACAGGCAGCTCGATGTGCTCAATCCCGCCTCCCGATGCCGCCGACAGATAAGGTACCGCATCCAGGGGCTCCGGGTCAAGTTTGACGATACGCATCAAGCTCCTCCTTTTGATTTAAAACGGCTTTTGTCCTTTGAAAGGGGCAAACCGTGCCGGATCGGCTCCACGCGAGCAAAGGTAATGCAGCGCTTGATCGAAGTCGTCGAAGGTCAGCAGCTCTTCTTCCGCGCAGTCCTCGACAATATGCACGTCTTGCGGATCGACGGCAAAAAAATAAGCTTGGTAACTCCCGTCTTTTTTTCGCATCGCATACTGGATAAATTCTTGCTTTTCAGGAGCGTTCGGCTTCGGCCGTATACATTCGTACCCGCGCGTCCGTCCACGCTCCACGGCTTTTTTCCAGACCAACTCTTCGTTCTGGTGGCTCAACGGTCAAGCTCCGACATGGAGGCTTGCAGTCTTGAACGCAAATTCTCCGCCAGTTTACGGAATGCTGTTCGTTCTTCATCGTCCGCATACTCTTCCTTACGCAGCTCCAACCAGTAGTCGCCGTCGGCCAGATCATACATATCGAGCAGCGTAATCTCTGCGCAGGCCGGGCTTTCCATTGCCGCGAACATCAGTTCAGGACCGTCATCCCAATTATATCCGTTCACGAAAGCATGCAGCAAAACTGCCGAGTCCAGATTGCGCACGGCCTCCAAAGCCTTTTCGCGGTCTTCTTCGTGCAGGAGCGCATCCACCTTCTGCTGCTCCTCGGCGTTCAACGTCAATCGGATCGCGCCGCGGGTCTCCATAAGCAGATCCGCTACCGCGCGGTCTCCGCGGGAAGCGGCGGCATTCCAAGGCGTTGCCCGAATCCCGCGCGGAGAGTCGATCTGAGCCCCGTATTTCAGCAGCAGCTTAACCGCTCCTTCTTGTTGGAATTTGATTGCCTTAAGCAGCGCCGTTTCGCCCATCTTATCCGTGACTTCGATCTCGGCGCCTTTTTCCAACAAAATCTCGACTGCCTCCGTCGGCAGCTTATACGTCATGAATAGCATCAAAGGGGTCCGTCCCCTCGCATCCCGCTCGTTGACATCCAGTTCTCCGGCAGCGGTTCGTACCGCGTGCACGTTTTTGGTTCTTGCAATTTCCGCCCAGTTCGTCATCTTTCGGCTCCTTTGCAGCTTACTTCTACCCAAGGCGCCCTAGCGCATGTTTTCAAACCTGCCAATGTGCATCTTTTGCCGCCTTTTCGCCCTCCACAGCGTCACTTTCCCTTGACGTGCCCCGGCACGACTGCGGAAAAGTTCCTTGTTGAGAACGAAAATTCGGCAAATCTGCTTCCACCGAGGTTTGAAGACACGCCCTAGCGCCGTTATCATTCCTTATCCTACAGTATCCTATGCGCGTGCTTGCAGTTCAAGTCGAAATGAAAGGTTCATGCTATCAGATGCGAATCAGATCACGATAAATCAGCCGCTGCGCTCCGGGAAGTTCCAGATCCGCATGATAATGACCGAATAACCACTGCTTGAAAGAAAGACGCTGCTCAATGGTTTGAAAATAATCGTGCATGGCATCCGGTTGAACTTCCGTACCCCGTTCTGCCGAGATCCACTGCCAGGCAGAGCGCGAACACGTATGCGTCAACACTGTATCCACCTTCCAGTCACAACGATCCAGATTACGCAGCCCTTCCGCATACTCCGCCTCGGACGGCATCTCTTCAGCCCACCAGGATATCCCTTCCTTGCGGTGTTCCCGATCATGCGAAGCCGCGCCGCCGAAAGTAAAGATGCGTTTTCCGTCCAGTTCAAAAACTTGTCCGCGCATCAGATGCAGCACACTGTCATTGATTCGGCGCACTTTGCCCCCATTCCATCGTTGTTCGGGAAACGTAGCGAGCAGATCGAAGTTCTCATGATTTCCGTCGATAAAAAGCGTCGTAAACGGCTTCGTCTGATCCAGCCACTTCAACCAAAACCGATCTTCGGCATCCAGGTTCCAAATCAGACCGAAGTCGCCTGCAACGATTACATAGTCTTCCTTAGTCATCTGTTTTTGCTGCGGAAAATTCCGGGTATTCAACCGCTTACCTATCTTCTCCGCTCCATGCACGTCCCCCGTCACCCAGATCATGCCGTCCCTCCGCCCTTGCTTGATCCCTATCTCTCCAGTATACCTCTTTTGCTGATCAAAACAAAAAGCGAAGGATCGGCGTCCGCCATTCTTCGCTTCTGATTTCATCAGTAGATATTCAACTCCATGTCTTGAGATCCATATACGCTTCTAACTGTTCAACCAGTAATCGACGTTCCTCGAATTGCTGTTCATCCACGAAATGCGCTTCCAGCACTCCGTTACCCTTTTTTTCGAACTTAAGCCTATATCGCTGCAGCACATAACACCCCGACGGATCTCCCTCCGGTTCCCATCTCACATACAACTCGTAGCCGAGATGCCGGTGAAGCACGCTCAGCAAAATCGAACCGTAGAACCAATCCATCGTCTCCGGCGACGGATCGATTTCTCTCAGCTCGTTGACCTCCACCCTCCATCCGCTCGGAATCCGAAGCGGCTGAAGCGCCACCCGATCTTTCTCCATTCAATCTTCTCCTTATCTCCGGTCAAACTTTCTCGCATCTGCATCCCGATCTCCAAATAACCGCGTCTGTCCTCTTCTATTTTACACATTTACACAAAAAAAGGCCGCTCACTGTGAGCGGCCCGCACACCATTTCGAAGTGTGCTAAGAGTTATAGGAGTGGAGAGAAACCATACTGTACGTTTATTATATGTATACGCTTCCAAAATGTCAACGCTTTCTTTTCCTTTTTTGTTCATAAAAATAAAAAACCATTTCCGTCATCCTACATCGACGGAAATGGCTTTTGAAATTCTATTCAAGCGAAGCGCTAGGCGGAGGGAGAAGTTCAGCGAAAGACGCCTTTGAGCGCGGAAAGCTGTAAGCTGACGCCTTTGAGCGCGGAAAGCTGTAAGCTTTCTGCGCGAGACAGCGTCTTGAGCGAACTTCTCCCTCCGCCCGCCCAGCTTCAGCCAACGAATAGGACTTCAACCTCAGACATACACGTCGAACTCCAACCCCTCCAACGCTTCTTTCCCCCGGTTCATATTCATCTCATCCCGGAATGAAAGCCGCATCAGTCCCGGCACGTCCTCGCGACTCTCGATAATCTGCAAGTTGCTCAAGTTGATTCCGCGCGAGCCGAGTTCGGTCGTGATCCGTCCGATAATGCCCGGATGGTCAGGGACGTCGAGGTAAAGGTCATACGTTTTGGCGATGACGCCTTTGCGGCGTTCCGGCAATTCGTTGCGGAAATCGCCGGCATCCCGGAAGCGTGCCGAGATGCCTTCGCCGTCTTCCCGCTCCAATTGATCGATAAAGCCTTCTACCTGCTGATTCCAGTCGCGTAGAAGCTTTAAAAGATTGAAGCGGTTGTTCAGTAAAATGTCGCGCCATACGACGGGGTCGCTGGACGCGATCCGCGTGATATCACGGAAACCTCCGGCAGCAAGCGTTCGATACAAAGAATTGCTTTCATGGTAGCCGCTGATCTGATTCACCAACGCCACGGCAATAATATGCGGCAGATGGCTGATTGCCCCGACGATTTCGTCATGCTGGCTCGGTTCCATGCAGATGACTTTGGCACGGGTCAATGCCAGCAGCTTCGTCAACGCTTCGGTCGCTGCCGCATCGGTGTCCGGCTCCGGCGTCAACACGTAATACGCGTTTTCGAACAGAAGCGAAGTCGCCGCCTGCACGCCCGAGCGCTCCGAGCCTGCCATCGGGTGCCCGCCGATAAAGCAGGCGTCCCCCCAGTCCAACTCTCTCGCCCGCGTCGCGATCGAAGCTTTGGTGCTGCCTACATCCGTGACGATGCAGCCTTTTTTCAATGGCAACGCATTGATTTGTTCCAAATAGGTCTCCAGCAGCCCGACAGGCGTGGACAGAAAAATAAAGTCGGCATCGTGTACCGCTTCTTCCAACGACAGGGTCGCGGAGTCCACGACTCCGCGCTCCACGCTCAGATCGGCCAGATCCTGCCGGTGGGAAAATCCGACGATCTGGACGTTCGGCTTCCCGCGGAAGCACAAGGCCAGCGAGCCGCCGATCAGCCCGACGCCGATCACAGCAATTTTCATAAGAGGTCAGCCTCGCTTCGTTAAGGTTCTTGCAGGAAAGCGTCCTGGTAACTTGACCAAGTTAAATATAAGGTTGGTCAAGCTGCTAGACGTTCGCTTCCTGCCCGTTCAATGCTTCTTCGAACGTCCGGATGAAAATCTCGTTCTCTCTCGGAGAACCTACAGTCACCCGCAGATACGTCGGATAAAGCTTGAACCCTGCACGTGCGATTACCCCTTTTTGCAGCATGCGTTGGAACAGTTCCACAGCCGATTGTTTCGTATCGACCATGATGAAGTTGCCGTTTGCCGGGAAATGAACGAGTCCCAGACGGTCGAATTCGCTTTGCAGGTACTTGATTCCTTCGGTATTCTTTTCGCGGCAAGATTGTACGAATTCCTGATCCGCCAATGCTGCTTTGGCCGCCGCTTGAGCGATGCGCGTCGTATTGAACGGCTCGCGTACCTGATTGATCGAACGGATCACGGAAGCTTGTCCCACGCCGTAGCCGATCCGCAGCGCGGCAAGACCGTAAATTTTGGAGAAAGTACGCAGAACGACCACGTTAGCGTAATCCGCCAGCAATTGCGTGCCGTCCGGGTATTCGCTGTCGGTCACGTATTCGAAATAAGCTTCGTCCAGCACGACCATCACGGAAGAAGGAAGTCGGTCCAGGAAGCTTTTCAATTCGTCTTTGCTGACGATGGTACCGGTCGGATTGTTCGGATTGCAGATCCATACGATCTTGGTCCGGTCCGTTACGGCAGCCAGCATGGCATCGAGATCGTGTTTGCCGCCTTGCAGCGGAATCTCGATGCTCGTTGCTTTCTCGATATCTGCATTGCTTTTATATACGGAAAAAGTAGCATCCGCCATGATATTCTCGTCGCCTTCCGACAGGAACGCACGAGCAATCAAGGCAATGATTTCATCCGATCCGCAGCCGAAAATAATCTGGTCGGAGTTAACGGACAGATGCTCGGCAAGTGCCGCCGTCAGTTCGACCGCGCCGCCGTCCGGGTACAAGTTGAATTTAGTCAATTCTTCTTCGATTGCCGCTTTGACGCGAGGGGAAAATCCGTAAGGATTTTCGTTGGAAGCCAACTTCACGACTTCGCTGAGTCCGTATTCTTTTTGAACTTCTTCGATCGGTTTACCGGGCTGATAGACCGGGAGGTCGACAATGTGTGCTTTAGGCTGCATGGATATTCCCCTACTTTCCTGATTTGGCGTGTTGCAGTGCGACAGTGTCGGGCTGCAAACAGACGCAAAAAGTATATGCTTAGAGCGAAACAAGGAAGGTCCGCGAAAAAGCAGGCAAAGCGCACGCCCGATTCTTCGCTTCGTTCCTTGATTTCGACTTGCGCAATTATACCTTTAATTCTGCCACAAATTTGCGAATTTGCAAGAGTGCATCTTCGCGCTTGTCCGCATTCATCAGATCGGGGATCAACGATTCGATCGTGCGAACGATCGCGCTGCCTACGACAACGCCGTCGCACAGCTCCGAGAACCGCTCGACCTGCTCCCGGCTGGAGATGCCGAATCCGACCGCCACCGGTAATTCCGTGCGGGTTTTCACGTCGCGGATAAAGGCATCCACACCCTCGTGGAACGAAGCCCTCTCTCCGGTAACACCGAGCGAGGAGACGCAATACACGAAGCCGCGGCCATTGTTCAGGATACGCTCGATACGCTCGCTGGACGTCGGCGCAACCAGCGGGATCAAAGCAATTCCGGCTTGATCCGCCCGTTCCAGCAATTCGCCCGATTCTTCGTAAGGAACGTCCGGAATGATCAGGCCGCTGATGCCGTGCGCGGAAGCCTGATCAAAAAATTCGTTCAATCCCATTTGCAGCACGGGATTATAGTAGGTGAATAGCACGAACGGCATTTTCACGCCGCGCTCTCTCGACTTTTTGGCGACATCCAGACAAGTGCGCACGGTAATCAACTGCTGCAACGCTCGAGAAGAAGCCCGCTGAATGACCGGTCCGTCCGCAAGCGGATCGGAGTAGGGAACGCCTAACTCCAGAATATCCGCTCCCGCGTCTTCCAGGCGCTCAATGATCTCAAGCGTGGTCTCGATGTCGGGATCGCCTACCGTGAGAAAAGGAATCAGCGCCGTACCGCCCTGCTCGCCGATGCGACGGAACGTTTCACCGATCAGGTTGGGACGCGCATCGCCCGGAGCCGCGAACGAAGCGCTTGTCGACAGTCCTCCTTCGGCCGCTGGATGCATCATGATCCGACGTACGGCATTCGATTGGATGTTCATTGCGCGTTCCCTCCTTCGTTTTCATAAGCCATGATCGATTCGACGTCCTTATCGCCGCGACCGGACAGACACACGATCAGCAGTTTGTCTTTGCCCAACTCCGGCGCGATTTTGCCTGCTTGCGCCAGTGCATGAGCCGATTCCAGCGCCGGGATGATCCCTTCTGTCCGGCACAGAAGCTTCAGTGCGTCCAGTGCTTCGTCGTCGGTAATCGGTACGTATTTCGCGCGTCCGGTATCTTTCAGATAGGAATGCTCCGGTCCCACGCCCGGGTAATCGAGTCCCGCCGAGATCGAATGCGCAGGCTGAACCTGACCGTAATCGTCTTGCAGCAGATAGCTCATCGACCCCTGGAACACGCCTTTCGTGCCCAATGTCATCGTAGCCGCATGCAGCGGAGTATCGATGCCTTTGCCTGCGGCTTCGACGCCGACGAATTCGACTTCCTGATCGCGAACGAACGGATAAAACATGCCTATTGCGTTACTCCCTCCGCCGACTGCCGCCACGATCGTATCAGGGAGGCGACCTTCGCTTTCGAGAATTTGGCGCCGGGTTTCGTCTCCGATGACGCGTTGGAAGTTACGCACGATCAGCGGGTACGGATGCGGACCGACAGCCGAACCCAAAATGTAAAAGGTATCGCTCACATGGCTGACCCAGTAGCGCAGCGCTTCGTTTCCTGCGTCTTTCAGCGTCTTCGTTCCCGATACGACCGGTACGACTTCCGCGCCGAGCAGCCGCATGCGGAACACGTTCAACTGCTGACGCTGCATGTCTTCTTCGCCCATGAATACTTTGCATTCCAGGCCGAACAATGCCGCTACGGTCGCTGTTGCTACGCCGTGTTGGCCTGCGCCTGTTTCGGCAATGACTTTCTTTTTCCCCATGCGTACCGCAAGCAGGCCTTGTCCCAGCGCGTTATTAATTTTGTGCGCACCGGTATGGTTCAGGTCTTCCCTCTTGAGATAAATCTTCGCGCCGCCGAAATGTTCCGTGAGACGCTTGGCGTAGTACAGCGGTGTCTCGCGTCCCGAATACTGCTTCAACAGCTCGTTCAACTCGGCATTGAAGTCCTCGTCGGCCGAGTATTTCAGATAGGATTCTTCGAGTTCAATTAAAGCATTCATCAACGTCTCGGGCACGAAACGCCCTCCAAAATCACCATAACGTCCTTTTGCATCCGGTACTTGTTGAATCATGATCAAACCGCCCTCTCTACGAATGTAGTCATTTTCTCAAGATCTTTATGTCCGTCCGTCTCGACACCGCTGGAAACATCGATGCCGTCCGGTTTGTAGTCTGCAATAAGCTGTTGCACGTTTTCCGGCGCCAATCCGCCGGCTACGAATAATTGTAAACCATTTCGCCGCGCGGCGCTTCGATACAGCGGAATGATCTCCCAATTGAACGTCCGACCCGAGCCGCCTCCGTACAGCGGGTCATGGGTATCGATGAGCAGCACGTCGACCGTGCCCGCGTAGTCGGCAGCGATGCGTTCCGCTCGTTCGGAATGACTCTCTTCGCGATCGTCCCCGCCGATCGGCACGGCTTTGAATACGGGAATGCCGAATCGGTCTCGCGCTTGTTTGCACAGCTCCGGACTTTCTTGTCCGTGCAACTGGATCACATCCAGGCGAACGTTCGATAATATCTGTTGAAGCTCTTCCAGAGTCGGATTGACGAACACGCCCGCGACGCGAGGACGAAACGTTGTATCGGCTTGCGCTTCAAACGATTCATGCCAAGCATGCAGCTCTTGAATCAGTTCAGCCGCTTGCTGCATATTCACCTGCCGCTTGCTGGGAGCAAATACTAGGCCGATATAATCGACCTGCAATTCAGCCGCTTTTTTCAACGCTTCCGGTGTTCGTATCCCGCAAATTTTGATTTGGGGACGCTTGTTTTCTTGATCGGTCATCGCGCCGCTCCGTTATCGATCGGCGAAGACGGAACTCCCATCACTTCGGTCACGGCTTCGCCGATATCAGGACGCCGCATAAACGTCTCACCGATCAGCACTCCCTTAGCGCCGTTGGAACCGACATAAGCGATATCTTCTGCTGTACGAATTGCGCTTTCGCTAATGAGCAGCGCTTGATCGGGAATGGAAGCCGCGAGTTCTGCGGTCACGGTCAAGCTGGTCTCGAACGTATGCAGATTGCGATTATTCACTCCGATCAACCCTCGATCCGTCACTTCCAACACCCGCTCCAACTCTTCGGCGTTATGGACTTCGATCAGCGTATCCAACCCGATGGACTCGGCCGTTGCCTTTAGTTCGCGCAAACGCTCTGTCGGCAGAATCGCCGCAATCAACAATACAGCGTCAGCTCCGATCAGACGCGCCTCGTAAATTTGCAATTCGTCGATCACGAAATCTTTGCGCAGCAGCGGCAGCTTGACGGCTTCGCGAATTTGCGTCAAATATGCTGCGCTGCCCTGAAAATAATCGACATCGGTCAGTATAGACAAGCAATCCGCACCCGCAGCTTCATAGGCTTGAGCCAGTTCGACCGGATTAAAGTCTTCCCGAATCAATCCTTTGGACGGCGAAGCTTTTTTCACTTCGGCAATCAATGCCATTCCGGTCCGTTTCGGGCTGCGCAGCGCAGTTTCGAATCCACGTGTCGGCGGCATCGCCGCAATACGTTGCTTGGCCTCTGAAATATCCAGTGTTTCTTTTAAACGTTGCACTTCGCTTTTTTTAGTGTCTACGATTCGATCAAGATACATATCCGCATTCCTCCGTTGTCTGGATAAGCTGTTCCAACTTGCTGAGGGCCTGCCCCGAGTCCACGATGTCTGCCGCCTTGCGTACGCCTTCTGCCAAATCCTGCGCGGCCCCGGCTGTGTAGATGCAGGCTCCGGCGTTTGCCAGTACGATGTCGCGCCGTGCCCCGCGTTCGCCCGACAGCACGCCGCGGACGATACGTGCATTATCCGCAGCATCTCCGCCAAGGATGCTCTCAAGCGAATGGCGTTCAAGTCCCAGTTCTTCAGGCGTGATCTCGTATGTGTGCACAGCGCCGTTTTTCAATTCCGATACCCGAGTCGGGCCGGAAACGCTGATTTCGTCCAATCCGTCCAGTCCGGCCACGACCATCGCGCGCTTTGCGCCAAGGTTGCCGAGTACGGAAGCAATTTGCCCGGTTCGGCTCGCGTCGTACAATCCGAGCAATTGCCGATCTGCGCCTGCCGGATTAGTCAGCGGTCCCAGCAGGTTGAACACGGTACGTACGCCCAACTCCCGGCGAGGAGCAGCGGCATGCTTCATGGAAGGATGATACGTCTGAGCGAACAAAAAGCAAATACCGATCCGATCCAAACATTCGGCCGCTTGAGTACCGTTAATTCCGATATTGACGCCGAGTGCTTCCAGCACATCCGCGCTGCCGGCGCGCCCGCTTGCGGAACGATTGCCGTGTTTGGCGACGCGGACGGAAGCCGATGCGGCGATCAAAGCCGATGCCGTCGAGATATTGAATTTATGAATGCCGGAGCCTCCAGTGCCGCATGTATCCAGCAGATGCTCGCGCGCAGTTCCGACTGTTCCCGCAAAGCTTCTCATGGTTTCGGCAAATCCGGTAATTTCCTCAACCGTTTCGCCTTTCATCCGCAAAGCCAGCAGGAATCCCCCGATCTGTGCCGGCGTTGCGGCTCCGGTCATGATCCCTTCCATGGCGGCCCTTGCCTGCTCCCGGCTAAGCGAGATTTCTTCGGAAACCAATGCCAGCGCGTCCTTGACACTGAACGTAGACTGGATCGAGTTTGTTGTATAGATCTGCGAGGATGGTTGCATATCAGGTTCTCTCCTTCAAGTTGGATTGAGCTTGAGTACCTAAGGGCCTTCCCCGGAATCCCGCTTCCCTCGCCGCGAAGAAGTTATAAAAAAGACCTCCGCTTCGCAGCAGAGGTCTTCGGTGCGAACAAGGGAACTGCCGCTTGGCAGCATACCGGGTTCGGACTCCGACGGATCGCATTCGTTGATGCATAGCTCAAAAAAATCCGCGGCCCCAGCCTTCGAATTCCTTGCCTATACGCTAACTCTGCTCAGCCTGACTCTGCTCTGTCTTGCGGCTTATGCCGCATCGGTCCCTATGGACCTCACGATTCTGCATGCCCACCCAAAAACACTCCTGTTTTCGGCGCGGTCATGTGAATCCTTCATGTTGTTCCCTACTATACCCGATCATCAATCGGATAGCAAGCGTGCCTGCCTAATCCGGCTTTAAACCTTTACTTTTGACCGGCAAGATCCGGACGCAGCACGGTAGCTCCCTGTTGATACACATGCCGAATGTCGCGCTGGCTCTTCTCCGTGTTCACCTGAATCATCAGTCGGATACAGCGCGGCAAGCTGCCTTCGACAGGAACTTCCAACGCACACATGAGGGGAACAAAATCCCAGCCTGCGCGTTTACGCACTGCCACCGCCGGAAAAGCGGCATCCAGATCGTGCGTGACGGTGATCCAGACATTGCTGACCGTCTCCGGATCGATTGCGTTTCGCTCGATCATCTCCGCAACCAATGCTTCGGTCGCGGCGTAAATTTCGTCACGATCGTTATGTTCGACGGTCGTCGCTCCGCGAATGCCTCGATTGTAGATCACGATGATTCCTCCTTTTCCTTCAACCGTTCGATGATATCCCGAACAGCGTCCGCTTCAACGTCGTCCGCGATTTCCACGCGGCCGATCTCGGTCGGCACGATATACACCATTTTGCCTTCCCTGAACTTCTTGTCGCGCTGCATGGCGGACATGAGCGCTTCCGTATCCATGTCGTCCGGCAGCGTAACCGGAAGTTCAAGCGCTCGCAGCATTAACATCGTCTCGCCGTACAGTCCGGTTTCCCCGCCGCGTTCTTCGCCCAACAGAGCTGCGGCGACCATTCCGACCGCGATCGCTTCGCCGTGCAGGAAGCGTCCGTATCCCGCTACGGCTTCAATCGCGTGGCCCAGCGTATGTCCGAGATTCAGGATCGCCCGCAGGTCGTTTTCCCGTTCATCCCGCGACACGATCTGCGCTTTGATCGCGCAGCCTTTTTCCAACCCGTAAATCAAAGCTTCCGAATCGAGTGCCAGCAGGCGAGGCGCATTGTCGTGGCACCATTCGGCGAACTGCCGGTCCCAAATCAGTCCGTGCTTGACCATCTCCGCAAGGCCCGCGCGCACTTCTCGGATCGGCAAAGTGGACAGCGTATCAACATCATAAAGCACTAATTCCGGCTGATGGAATACGCCGATCATATTTTTGGCAAGGGGATGGTTAACCGCTACCTTGCCGCCTACGCTGCTGTCATGCGCCAAAATGGTCGTCGGCACCTGAATAAAGCGAATGCCGCGCATATATGTGCCCGCCACATAACCGGCCAAGTCGCCGACCACGCCGCCGCCGAGTGCCAGAACGGCCGAAGAACGGTCTAATCCTGCCTCGATTGCCTGCGTAATCAGATCGTTGTAGACGGACAGCGATTTGGTTGCCTCACCCGCCGGAACGATCGCACTGACGACGCGATAACCGCCGTTTTCCAAAGCAGACTCCAGCTTCTTCAGATAAAGAGGAGCCACGTTGTCGTCGGTCACGATCATCAGCGGACTTTTATCGGGTACGCCAGCTTCGCGTAGATACTCCGCCGCACGATCCAGCAATCCGCCGCCGATCACGATCGGATACGAACGCTCGCCCAATTCAACAGTTAGCGTTGTCGTCGCCGTACCCATATTAGTAGTTCTCCAATTGACGCTTATAGTTGTCGTAGTTGGCTTTGATCTCCTCCATGGAGTCGCCGCCGAATTTCTCCAGGAATGCTTTGGCCACTTCCCAAGCGACAACGCTCTCCATTACGACGCTTGCTGCCGGCACGGCACAAGCATCGGAACGTTCCACCTGCGCGTTGAACGGTTCGCGAGTGTCGATGTCCACGCTGCGCAGCGGTTTGTACAGGGTAGGGATCGGCTTCATCACGCCGCGCACGACGATCGGCATACCGTTAGTCATACCGCCTTCGAAGCCGCCGAGGCGGTTAGTAGCGCGGGTGTAGCCCGTTTCTTCGTTGTACAAAATTTCGTCGTGGACCTGCGAGCCGCGAAGCTGACCGGCTTCGAAGCCGATGCCGATCTCGACGCCTTTGAAAGCATTGATCGACATCACCGCTTGCGCGATGCGTCCGTCAAGCTTGCGGTCGTACTGCACGTGGCTGCCCAGACCTACAGGCAGACCTTCGACGATACATTGCACCACGCCGCCTACGGAGTCGCCTTCTTTTTTGATCAAGTCGATGTAAGCTTCCATCTTCTTCTCGGTTTCTTCGTCCACGACGCGCACCGAAGAGGCTTCCGTACGTTCGACCAGCTCGTCCAAAGGCAGGTTGTTAACCGGAGCTTCGATCTCGCCGATCCGCAGCACCTGGCCGCCGATGCGAATGCCGAACGCTTCAAGAAGCTGGCGGGCAAGAGCGCCGACAGCGACGCGAACCGCCGTCTCGCGGGCACTGGAGCGTTCCAGTACGTTGCGAAGATCCTTGAGATCGTATTTCAATCCGCCGTTAAGGTCGGCATGACCGGGGCGCGGGCGGTGTACGCGGCGCTTCTCTTCATCCGTGCCTTCGATCGGCTCGATGTTCATGATTTTGGTCCAATGTTTCCAGTCGTTGTTGGCAACGATCAGCGCGATCGGCGCGCCGGTCGTTTGCCCGTGGCGAACGCCGCCCGCGATATCCGCCGTATCCCGTTCGATCTGCATGCGCCGGCCGCGGCCGTATCCTTTTTGTCTGCGCAGCAGTTGGAAGTTCAAAGCTTCAAAATCGATACGCAGATTACTCGGCATCCCCTCTACGATCGCGGTCAACTGCGGTCCGTGGGTCTCCCCCGCGGTCAAGTAACGTAAACTCATGATGCGTTCCCCCTTTAAACTTTTAAACTGTAAACGGCTAAAATCCGTAAATGTCTTTGCCCATTATAACACCTGCCTGCTACTTGTCCAAGCCGCCTTTACATTTTGCGTCAGCTGTTCTTTTGAACGACAAAAAGCCGTCGTGCCCGCTAGCTAGCGGGCACGACGGCTTTGCGGGACATTTTTTAAAAATATCCCTTTAAAGTTTTTTGTAGAAGAAGGTGTCGCACGGCTCAAGTCCGTATTGCCCCGGAGAGAAAATCTGCTCGGTGCTGCCCACGAACAATACGCCGCCTTTACGCAAGCTTGCCGAAAATTTGTGATACAATGCCGACTTTGCTTCTTCCGTGAAGTAGATCATGACATTGCGGCAAACGATCAGATCGTAACCGTCGTCGAACTTGTCCGTTAGCAGATTGAGCTTGTGGAAGTTGACGGCGCGTTTCAGCTTATCGTCTACTTTGTACATCAGGCCTTCGGCTTTAAAGTACTTTTCGGCCACCTTCGGAGGGACGTCTTTCAGCGAACGCTCCAGATATTGTCCTTGCTTGGCTTTCGCCAACGCGCCTTCGTCCAAATCGGCCGCATTCAGCTTGGAATCGCCAAGAATGCCGTGACCGTCCAGAATCATCGCCAGCGTGTACGGTTCTTCGCCTGTCGAACAAGCTGCGCTCCATACTTTAAGACCTTTTTTGCCGCCTGCGCGAAGCTCCGGAATAATCGTGTCGCGCAGCACTTCCCAACGGTTCGGGTTACGCCAGAATTCGGAGACGTTGATCGTCATCCGATCCAGGAACTCGAAGAACAGGTTCTTGTCCTTCTTCATCGCTTCAAAAAACTCCGCAAACGTATTGTAGCCATGCTTACTGCGCAATGTCGTCAACCGACGCTTCATCTGTGCTTCTTTGTATTGAGACAGGTCAATTCCCGTACTTGCGTTTACGCTTTTGATAAACCCCGTGTAGTCCGGGTCGCTGCCCGGTGCCGATGCTTCTTCGCGTCCTGCTCCTCTGATTAGATCCACCTTGCCACCGCCTTGTCGTAATCAAGCTGTTCCGCTTCGGTGAAGAAATTAGCGATCTCCCGAGCCGCGCTTTCCGGGCCATCCGATCCGTGAATCAGATTGAACGGCGTATGTGCCGCAAAATCTCCGCGAATCGTTCCCGGCAGTGCTTCCGTCACTTTGGTCTTGCCCATGACGATTCGGGACAGCGCGATCACGTCGTCGCCTTCCCATACCATCGCGAATACCGGACCGGACGTGATAAATTCAACCAGTTCCCCGAAAAACGGCTTGCCTTCATGCTCCGCATAATGGCGTTTGGCCTGTTCTTCCGAGATTTGCATAAATTTCCCGGCAACCAACTTGAATCCTTTATCTTCAAATCGGCTGACGATTCGTCCAACCAGTCCACGTTGTACTCCATCGGGTTTGACCATCAAAAAAGTGCGTTCCATCGGTAATCTCCCACTTTCGGCTATGATTTATTATCGGCTAAGACGCTTGCTTTTTAATAGAGTTATACGTTTTGGTGCGATAATCCTGCTTAATATGCGAAAAAAGGGAGATTCATTGGAATTTGTCCGGGTTTTGGAGAAGTTCCTGTTTGAAAAAGAAGCAGAACCGCTACGAGAGAAATTCGTTCAAAACGCTGTTTCACTCGGAAAGCTGGAAGTAAATCAAGTAGGATGCTTTCCGAGTTCAAAGGCGTTTTTCACTGAATTTCTCTCTCCGCTGGGTGGCTTCGTTCTCAAACAATACTTCTCTGCAAACCGGATAAATTCTTGAATTCCCCTTTTGCTTGGTGGTAATGGGTGTTAATAGGTGCGCCGGGACACGAAGTGCGCGATATCACGCAGATGGCGTCTAGCGCGGATATCGGGCAGGCGGTCGAGGGCGGCTAACGCTTTTTGGGTGTAGCGGTCGGCCAGCTCTTCGGCTTTGGCGATGCCCGTGCTATTTCTGATCATGGCAACGGCGGCGGTTACGTCCGTGCGGCCGTTGGCTTCGTGGATTCGGCTGATTTCATTCAGCAGCGGTTCGCGCAGCGACTGTTCCTGAAGGGCATACAAGACCGGGATGGTAATGTTGCCTTGACGGATATCGCTGCCCGGCGGTTTCCCGATTTGTTTTTCGGTTCCGCACAGGTCGAGCAGGTCGTCCCGAATTTGAAAAGCCATGCCGACGTTGTAGCCGTAGTTATAGAGTTCGCGCGCGGCTTCGTTCGAAGCGCCGGCGGCGAGCGCGCCGAGTTGACAGCTTACGGCGATCAGCAAAGCCGTTTTGCGGCGGATGCGCAGCAAGTAGCGGCGGATGCTTTGGCCGGAGTTGAAAAAGTCGCGGATCTGCTCCATTTCCCCGATCGACATTTCCACCATCGCTTTGGCTAAAATGCGGTGAATCCGGGGGTCGTCGAGGCCTGCTACGATCTCCAGTGCTTTTGCGTAGATGTAATCTCCCGTGTACATGGCGATTCGATTGTCCCATTTCGCTTTGACCGTCAACTGGCCGCGGCGCGTTTGCGCGTTGTCGATGACGTCATCATGCACAAGCGATGCCATGTGGATCAGCTCAAGCGGAACGGCGATGCGTTGCAAACGATCCAGCTCATATGTACCGAACTTTCCGCCCAGCAGGACGAAAGCCGGGCGAAGTCGTTTGCCTCCGGCTTTGAGCAAGTGCATGGCCGCTTCGCCCAATGCTTCGCTCTCGACTTCGATGCTCGCGTACAGCGAACGTTCTACGGCATCCATATCCTTTTTTAATGTTCCGAAGATCTCCATTCGTTTCATTCATTCACCCGTATCTGCGTATTATCGCTCCAAATGTCGATCTCCGCCTCTTGCGGCAGCAATCCCATCTCCCGAACATAGCGGAAATAAAGGCTCAAGCCTTCCAACCGTTCCGGAGTCAAGTCGTAATTCAGATTCGCAAAATACCCCTGCCAGTATTCCAGCTTACCGCCGAGCTTCTTCTGCGCTTCGACGGCGACCGGCGTTACGTCTTGCACACTGCGCTGTTTGCTTACAGCAAACGCCGCAGCCAGTTCGGCAATTTGCTTCGGATAGCGTGCCGCAGCCTTTTTCGAAACGGTCCAGACCGCAAACGTCATGCTTTTCCCGGTCCAATTTTTCCACTCTGCTCCGAGATCGGTCACGATGTAATCGGTATTTGCCCAATCGGCCCGGATGGCATGATCCCCGATCAATAATGCAACATCCGCATGGCGCAACATGTCTTCCAGATCCGGTTCGCATGTTATATATTCAGGCTTGGCTTCATACGCTTTTTCCGCGATAACTTTAAACAAATTGACCGAGGTTGCAGATGTATTGGTCAGCGCGATCCGTCCGTGAACCGCCTCCGCAAACGGCTTGCGTGAAAAACAGAGGATCGACTGGACCGGACCGTCCGCGCTCACCGACAAATCCGGCAGCAGCAAAAAGTCGTTTGACGCTGTCGCGTAGGCAAAAGAGGAGACCGGACTCATGTCCAATTCCCCATCCAGCAGCAGTCGGTTCAAGACAGCCGGAACTTCGATCCGCGTCGTCGCCGGAAAGCTGAGCGCAGAGGGATCAAAGTAATGATACACCGGCCAAACGTTCGTGTAGAGAATGCGCCCCAAGCGCAAAGGCTCGCTCACGACTCTTCCCCCCATCTTTTAAACAAATTATGTGGTATTCCAACCGTATCCAATACCTTGCCGACCAAGAAATCGACGATTTCCTCCAAAGTGCGCGGACGTTGGTAAAAGGCCGGCATAGCCGGAACCATTTTGACTCCGAGCCTGGACAGCTTCAGCATATTCTCCAAATGGATGGCGTGCAACGGCGTCTCTCTCGGCACAATGACGAGCGGACGACTTTCTTTGAGCATGACATCAGCCGCACGGGTCATCAGATTGTCGGACGAACCATGAGCAATCGACGACAACGTACCCATGGAACAAGGGGCGACGATCATTCCCTCGGCCCGAAAAGAACCGCTGGCGATCGACGCCCCAATATCCGCCACCGGATGATAGATCAAGCGACCTGAACGCCCGCCGAAGCGACGTTCCAGTTCTGACTCCCGGCTCGAAGCGTCAAAATCCATCTCTTCTTTAAGTACGCGCCAACCGGCATTCGAAATCACCAGATTCACGGTAAAACCGTAATCCAGCAGTTCCTCCGCCAGTCGTACGCCGTAAACGCTGCCGCTGGCACCAGTGATGCCCAATACCCAGTGCCTGCCGGTGCCTACGAGTTCGTTTACCAAAATTTCACCACCAAATCGATCAATGTGAAAACAAAGACGATACTGCTAAGCCAACTGTTCATCGTGAAAAAAGCAGTTTGCACGCGGCTCAAGTCGCTCGGCTTCACGATGCGGTGTTGGTAGAACAAGATCGAGCAAGCGATCACGACGCCTGCCGCGTACCACCAGCCGAGCGGAGTAATGAAAACGAGCGAAATCAAACCGATAGCCGTTACGATATGGAAGCCCTGAGCGATCTTCAATGCTTTTTCCAAGCCGAACCGACTCGGGATCGAATAAATGCCTTCTTTGCGATCAAAGTCGATATCGTCGCAAGCATAAATCACGTCGAAGCCGGCGGTCCAGAACGCGATGGCGATATAAAAAACGAGCGACGACCAACTGAAGCTGTCCGTTACCGCCGCCCAACCGCCGAGCGGTGCCAAAGCGATCGTTGCGCCGAGCACGATATGGCACAACCAGGTAAAGCGCTTCGTATACGAGTACAGCAAGATGAGCGCGAGAGCGATCGGGAACAACGTCAATGCAAATCTTGACAATTCCCATGTTGCCCACAGAAATAGACCGAGGAAAACAACGACAAAAATCGCAACCTCGCTCGTTTTCAGCAAACCTGCCGGAATCGCGCGCTTTTCCGTGCGCGGGTTCTTGGCATCGATGTAACGGTCGATCAAGCGGTTCATGCCCATCGCCGCGCTTCTAGCCCCGATCATGGCCAGCAAAATCCAACCGGCCTGCGCCCAAGAAGGCAGGTGTCCGTTAATGACCACGGAGCCGAGCAGCATTCCCATAAAGGCAAAGGGAAGCGCGAATAACGTATGTTCAATCTTGATCATTTCTAAAAAGACACGGATTTTCCCGAACATGCTATTTCTCCTTAATTCCGATATGCAGCGCGGCGACTCCGCCTGTCAGCGGATAATCTTCGACCTGTTTCAGGCCGACATCGCGAAATGTTTGGGCCAATTCCTTGCGTCCGGGAAACGGCTTAAGCGATTCCGGCAGCCACTTGTATTGCTCATAGCTTTTAGCAAAGATTTTGCCGAATACCGGCAAAACGCGATCGAAATAAAAATAATACAGACCCTTGAAAGGTTGGGTCGTGGGCTTGGAAACTTCCAGGCATACGACCATTCCGCCCGGTTTGACCACGCGACGCATTTCTGTCAGTACTTGAACAAGGTCAGGCACGTTGCGCAGACCGAAACCGATCGTCGCATAATCGAACGAATTATCGGCAAACGGAAGTTCCATCGCGTTCCCCTGAATCAGCTTGATCTGATCGCCGTAAGGAGCCACCGCAATTTTTTGTCGCCCAACGTCCAACATGGCCTGGCTGAAATCAAGTCCCGTGATCGGCCCGCTTTTGCTGGCTTCTGCCAAACTAAGCGTCCAATCGCACGTCCCGCAGCACAAATCGATCGCGCTGTCCCCAGGCGACACGGCCATTTTTCGCATGGCGAACTTGCGCCACGCCTTATGGCGGTTAAAGCTGATAATGTTATTCATGCGATCGTAATTCGGCGCGATCTTCTGGAACACGTCGTGAACGTGCTCCTCTTTCGGTTTAGACGAATCCGCCATTATCCGATCACCTTTCCTTTCAACTCTGCCGAAGCCTTGAAGTTTTCAATCAGCGGATTTAACAATTCACGATTTACGGTGGATGGCAGTTCCGCGACTGCATTCTCCAGTTGCTCCGCAAACATCCCAAGCCATTGGGCTAATTCCGCATGGACTGCTGTTTCCTTGTCTGACGCCTGCCCAGCGGATCGGAAGGATATAAGATCCTGATCCGTTCCGCTTGCAACAGCCAATTCCTCTACAGCCGCTTCGCACAAGCCGACAAGGTTAAGCAACGTCTGCCAATGAGCCGACAAAGCCCCTTTCAACAAACCGTCAAAGCCCTCGAATAGGCGCACCTTGATACCGGCCACCTCATCAAGATATTCACGTAGTTCGGGAACTTTTCCTCCCTGAATCCGCAGGTACAACTCCATTTTTCTCCGGTTCACATCCGCGATTGCGCGACTTAGTTCGGCAATCATTTCGACCTCGCCCGCCGCAGCCAGCAGCTCGTAAAAGCGACTGCTGTAATAATCGCCTGCCAGCACTTTGAGCTGCCGGGTGCGCATTGCTTGTTCTTCCTCGCTATCGTCTCCCGGCGCTACGCGGTCATGGATATCCAGACCCGTCTGAAGCAAGGCGGTGACGGTTCCATAGACCTCGCTCCGGCCGGCAAATTCCGAAGCTTCAAGGAAAACATGCAAAAGTCGAAGCCGGGCGTCCGGCAATGCCGGGATGGCCGTATGCTTCCGGATCATATCATATCCGGCATATTTTTCGGTTTTCTCCGGTACGCAGTAAGGTTTCATCAACAGGCCTCCGACTTTTTACAACGTTCAACGCTAATTTTGTCACAATCTTTTCTATTATAGCATAAGCTTCTTCAAACAACTAATACTCTGCCGCAGATGAAGGCAAGGTTGTGCTTAGGATTCGGTCTCGATATTCCCGTGTTTAGTAAAGACGGTAGCCTTGCCGCGCACCTTGATTGCAGAGGTATGATCGGTAAATTGCGCGATTAGCACCTCGCCCTTGTCCAGTTTCTCCGTGTGATGAAAGCGCGTGTCTTGTCCTCTTGTCAGCCCGATTACATGAACGCCGTTCTCATGGGCTTTGATGACGACGTAATCCGCTTTTTCCGATTGCTCCATAATATTACCTCCTTGATGGTATGTGAGATCATTTATTTGCGTATCGTTGTGTGTTCAACGGTAAATAAAGAAAAAGGCCGTGAATGTGTATTCACGGCTTTCTCCCATCTTCAGCCGCAAGCAGCCTCGATGTTCAAAATCTTAAATCCCGAAAGGATTATGTAGATTTTATTTAATTCCGTCTTTCAGGGCTTTGCCCGGTTTGAAAGCAGGAATCTTGCTTGCCGGGATTTCGATCTCTTCGCCAGTTTGCGGGTTGCGTCCTTTACGGGCGGAACGTTCGCGAATTTCAAAGTTACCGAATCCAACGAGCTGTACTTTCTCGCCGTTTTGCAGAGCAGTGGCAATGGCTTCGAAAACAGCGTCAACCGCTTTGGTTGCTTCTTTCTTACCAAGCTCGGATGCTTCTGCAACGTGGCTGATCAGGTCAGATTTGTTCATGCGTTTCACCTCCTGTTACAATCATACCCGGCACTCGTCCGAGTGCCCGCCTATAAGGCGTATTTGGTCTTTCCGTTTTGCCACAAAGCAAACCGCTAGGCGGTACAAAGCCGGAATTCTCAAACTGCCCAGAACCTGCGTTCTGTAGGCAACAAACCTATAGTAATACACCAGCCTTATAATTTCAAGCGTTTCGTCTACCCTGCAACAGATTTAACAGAATGCCGCAAAACAACACCCCATCAACGCCAAAAATCGTCTTCCTCTTCTTTTTGCCGTTCAAGCTGCAAGCGAATCGCTCGTTTCAAAGGGTCTTCCGGTGTCTGCACCGAAACGTCTCCGCAGACTTTGGCTTGGCAAGCCAGACGGATTCCGTCTTCCAGGCTGGCCCCCAATTTTCGACGTTCCGGTTCAGCCGGAGGCAAAACTCCGGCGTTTTCCGATTCCACCGTGACCTTGCACATGAGGCAGCCCATTCGTCCTTCGCAGCGCACGGGAATCCGTACGCCCGCAGATCTTGCAGCAGCAAGCAGCGTAGTCCCCGATCTTACGCGCACGTTTTTACCGTCCGGCGAAAAAGATACGGTATGACTCTGAGTGGGCATGTTCGCTCCTCCTTTTTTCAAAGGCATCATCCGCAAGAAACTGGAAGTCAAAGAACACGCTTACGTATGCCACTGCTCCCAGGTCTCTTGAGAAATCATTTCCATCTCCGTCTTCGGTCCCCGCCCCATCAAGGCTTCGACGGCCGTTTTGGGATCGAGTCCCTCAAACAAAACATGGTACAACTGCTCCGCAATCGGCATTTGAACCTTATATTTTCGAGAAATGAAATGAGCGGCCTCCGTTGTGCGAATGCCTTCGACAACCATTCCCATCGAATCGAGAACTTCTTGAAGCGGCTTGCCTTGTCCGAGCATATAGCCCGCCCGCCAGTTCCGGCTATGCTTGCTTGTCGCCGTAACAACAAGGTCGCCTACCCCGGCCAGTCCGGCAAAAGTAAGCGGATTCGCTCCCATTTCCGTGCCGATTCGCGTAATTTCAGCCAAGCCCCGAGTTAGCAGCGCAGCCTTTGCATTATCGCCGTTTTCCAGGCCGTCCGACATCCCTGCACCCAGTGCGATAATGTTTTTAAAGGCGCCTGCAAGCTCGGCTCCAAGCACGTCACGGTTCGTATATACGCGGAAATAAGCATTCATCAGCAAATTTTGCGCGCGTTGAGCTTCTTCCTCATTGGATGAAGCCACGGCAATCGTTGTAGGCAGCCGTCTGGCAACTTCTTCCGCATGGCTCGGTCCGCAAATGACGCCGATCTTCGACTCTTCGCAGCCTAATTCCTCCGCGATAACCGTCGACATCCGCTTCAACGTACCGACTTCCATTCCTTTCGTAGCGTGAACGCAGAGCATATCTTCGTGCCAAAAAGGCTTCAATGCACGAACGACTTCGCGCATTGCCTTGGACGGCGAAGCGATCACAACCGCTTCGGCGTCCTTGACGGCCTCTTCCATGTCGCTTGTGGCGCGAACTCCGCTCGGAATCTGAACACCCGGCAAAAAACGCGCGTTTTCATGCCGTTCGTTAATCTCCTTCACATGCTCTTCGTTACGCGCCCATAGCCGGACGTCATGGCCATTGTCGGCCAAAACCATAGCCAGAGCCGTTCCCCAACTTCCCGCTACCAATACGCACACTTTTTTAGCCAAGGCTGCGCTCCTTCCCGCCGGACTTCGAGCCCAGCTTGTTCTCTGTTCCGTTTTTCAGCTTGACCAGATTGCCGCGATGCCGCCAAACGGCAAGTGCCCAGATCGCGATGCCGACAATCAGCACGGCGGTTCCGTAATCATGCCAGCCGGCAGCGTTATATATAATCAGCACAACCGGTGTCAGCGTCACAAACAACAACGAGCCCAGCGAAACATAGCGGGTGAAGACGATCGCCAAGATGCCGACAATGCCCGCGATCAAAGAAGGCAGGAAGCAAAGCGTTGCCAACATGCCAATGGTAGTCGCAATCCCCTTTCCGCCTTTGAAGTGGAAATACAGCGGCCAGTTGTGACCGATTACGGCTGCCAGCCCGGCAAGCGCCGGAGTCCAATCGTAATCGGGCGCCAACCAGCGACCCAGCCACACGGCGAGAACGCCTTTGCAAATATCCAGCACAAGTACCAGGATTGCGGGCCCTTTTCCAAGCACCCGAAGCGTATTCGTCGCGCCGGCATTGCCGCTTCCGTGGTTACGAATATCGATTCCCTTGAACAATCTGGCGAATAATACGCTGAAACTGACCGAGCCCAGCAAATAAGCGGCTACGATCGCGATTCCCGAAAATATCATGGTTCGCTCCCCTTCGTGCAACTAAACTTTTACAGCCCCTTATCATGTGCCGACGTCATGTTATGCGTTTTTGTTATCGTCGGATTTGCGTCTGGTAAAGATTCGAATCGGCGTTCCTTCGAAATCGAAAGCTGCCCGAATCTTGTTTTCCAAGTAACGTTCGTAAGAGAAGTGCATCAGTTCCGGCGCGTTCACGAATACCACGATCGTCGGAGGTTTAACCGCAACCTGAGTCGCATAGTTAATGCGCATGCGACGCCCCTTGTCTGTCGGCGGCGGATTGATGGCTACCGCATCGGAAATTACGTCATTAAGCAAACCTGTAGGAATGCGACGCGAATGCTGTTCAGCCGCTTGATTCACGACAGGCAGCAACTTTTGCACGCGTTGTCCGGTCAAAGCCGACAAGAATACAACCGGTGCGTAGGTCATGAACAGGAAGTGATCCCGAATACTTTTCTCGAAATGCTGCATCGTTTTGTCGTCTTTTTGAACAACGTCCCATTTGTTGACGACGAATACGGAAGCTTTACCTGCTTCAAGCGCATATCCCGCGATATGTTTATCTTGTTCGATAATGCCTTCTTCGCCGTTGATAACAACCGCAACCACGTCTGCGCGCTCAATCGCGCGCATCGCACGCATCACGCTGTACTTTTCCAGGTTTTCGTACACTTTGCCGCGCTTGCGCATGCCGGCGGTGTCGATCAGTACGTAACGTTGTCCGTCGCGCTCGAATTCCGTATCGATCGCATCGCGGGTCGTTCCGGCTACATCACTGACGATGACGCGCTGCTCACCGAGCAAAGCATTGACAAGCGACGATTTGCCGACGTTTGGACGGCCGATCAACGCAACGCGGATCACGTCCTCGTCGTACTCTTCCTCTTCCGCTTCAGGCAGGTTTTCCACGATCGCGTCAAGCAAATCGCCTACGCCGCTGCCGTGCGCGCCCGATACGCCGATCGGATCGCCAAGACCCAGATTGTAAAACTCATACGTATCATCCATGCGGCTCATGTTATCGACTTTGTTAACCGCCAACACGATTGGTTTTTTGGAGCGATACAGCATTTCCGCGACTTCCGAGTCCGATTGCGTAAGACCGGCTTTGGCATCGCACATTAGAACGATAACGTCAGCTTCTTCGATCGCCAGCTCGGCCTGAAGCTTAATCGATTTGAGAATTTGTTCATCATTAAGCTCGATACCCCCGGTATCGATAATGCTGAACGACCTGCCGTTCCAGTCGCCTACACCATAAATCCGGTCGCGCGTAACGCCCGGCTTATCTTCGACGATGGACAGTCGGTCGCCGATGATTCGATTGAAGATCGTAGACTTGCCCACGTTTGGACGGCCTACGATCGCGACTACTGCTCTTGCCATTTGAACATTCCTCCCGTCAGCCTCAGCTGAATTTTCCCGTTACACGACAAGAAACGGTTAAACCAATCCATTCGCGGATTAGCCCCCGTTTCCCATCGGCAGATCCGGCCCATAAAGATGCAGATGACAGCCGATCTGTCCTTATATTGCACAAACGGCGAACCCGCAGCGGGTCCGCCGTTTGCTCGTTGCTATACTAAGGTACCAATTATTCTTCCGATTGGCCCAGTTTTTCTTTGAGTGCTGCCAGGTCGAAACGCTCGCCCAGGGAAACGTTCATGCTTTGATTGCTCAGCGAAACGTTAGGGTTGTCGATTTTCTCGACGCGAGGACCTTTATCGCGGCCTCTGCCCGCTCCCGATCTTTCTGGACGCTCAGTTCTTTCCGGACGCTCAGCGCGAGCTTCGCCCGCAGGAGCTTCTTCGGTTTCTTTGATGCTCAGGCTGATGCGTTTTTCCGAAGGGTTAACGTCAAGTACTTTAACTTGAACGGTTTGTCCTTCTTGAAGAACTTCCTGAGGCGTGCCGATATGCTTGTGGGAGATTTGCGAGATGTGAACCAGACCTTCCACGCCAGGAGCGATTTCCACGAATGCGCCGAAAGGTACAAGACGTTTAACTTCGCCGCTGATGATTTCGCCTTGGTTGAACTTCTCGGAAGCCGTTTCCCATGGACCTGGAGTAGCTGCTTTGATGCTCAGGCTGATTTTGCCTTTTTCCGGATCGACTTTAAGGACTTTCACCTTAACGCTGTCGCCTTCGGATACCGCATCGGATGGTTTGTCGACATGATGCCAAGCCATTTCCGAAACGTGAACCAGGCCGTCAACGCCGCCGACATCGACGAATGCGCCGAATTGAGTCAGGCGTTGTACTTTGCCTTCGATCACTTGACCTTCTTGAAGTTCAGCCATCACTTTAACTTTATTGGCTTCGAATTCTTGTTCAAGAACATCTTTAGCGGACAGAATGACTTTGTTGTTTTCGCGATCCAGCTCTTTTACGCGAACGCGGATTGTGCGGCCTTTGTAATCGCTGAAGTCTTCAACGAAATGACGCTCAACCATCGAAGCAGGAATGAAAGCACGCAGACCTACGTCTGTTACGATACCGCCCTTAACAACGTCGGTAATCGTAACTTCGAAGATTTCCTTGTTAGCCAATTTTTCTTCGAGTTGATCCCAAGCTTTCGCTCCGTCGATCGCACGCTTGGAAAGAACCATTTGCTCTTTGTTGTCGTTCAGGCTAACAACTTTAGCAACGACTTCTTGTCCGATTTCAGCGCCTTCTTCGAGCTCGCGAGTCGCGATTACGCCGTCGTATTTATAACCGATGCTGACGTACGCTTGGTCATCGTCCAATTTCACGATCGTGCCTGTAACAGTGTCCCCTTTTTTAACGGAAACCACTTGCTCCAGTTGATCTTGCGTAGCCGTTTCTTCGTTCACTTCTTGGTTTACTACTTCTTCATTTCTTGTCTCTTCCGACATGTTAAATACCCTCCTCGATTCAAAACCCTCATATTTAAACCCGCGGTGCGCAGAGTTCAAAACATTATTGCTTCAACCGTCTTCATTTCGTTCTTATCGAACGATCTTCCGATCGGCTTGGTGCACGATCGCGTCAGCCACCTCATCGATGGTCATGCTCGTCGTATCCAGCACCATCGCATCGTCCGCACATACCAGCGGCGACACTTCGCGATTACGATCCAACTCGTCTCGCTGCGAAATTTCCTGTTCAAGCTGTTCAAGCGTAATGGCTTCAGACTCCGGCATTTCCCGATATCGTCTTCTTGCCCGCTCCTCAACGGTAGCGGTCATGAAGATTTTCACTTCTGCGTCGGGAAGTACGGTGGTTCCGATATCGCGTCCATCCATAACGACACCTTTACGCAAAGCCATTTGCCGTTGTGAAGCTGACAGCTTCGCACGCAGCCCCTCGATTTGCGCATATCGTGAAACCGTCCGATTGACTGCGAGAGACCGAATTTCGTCCGTCACGTCTTGGCCCGAAAGCCAAACGCGCTGGCCGTCGTCTCCGGGAACCAACTCGATGTCAAGCGCCTTAAGGCGTTCGAGAACCGAAGCCTCGTCTTCCGCCTCAATGCCGTGCTTCAGCATATCCCATGTCACGGCCCGGTACATTGCCCCCGTATCCACGTATACATAAGAAAGCTTAGCGGCAACCTTGCGCGCGACCGTGCTCTTCCCTGCTCCTGCAGGTCCGTCGATCGCGATGTTGATTCTGAACTCCCGTTCCCCGTTCAAACTGGACAAGGGGCCATTCCTCCTCAAAACCGTCTATCCGAACAAACAAATAGACTTCTCAATCAATAAAAAAGCAGGCTGGGCCTGCGACAATAAAATTATAGCACAAGGATGTTTAATTTGCAAAACGTCAGCAAACGAAAGCAAAAAAATGCGAATCCTTTTCAAAAAACATCGAATCAAACCTGATTGGAATTACCGATTCCGAAAATCAAGCTGACGTTCGAAGCAGTAACGAATGACCTTTTGGCGCTCGGCATCCGCAATCCGACTGAAATGTACGCTCACCGTATTCAGACCTGTACCCGGTTCCTTAACCCGAAGCACTTCGCCGCTGAATTGAACATGATCGATGCTTCCGCTTTTGAACGCAAGCAAAATCCAACCATCGACCTCTTGATTCATATGAAGATCATGCTCATGGGGTGAAGTAAAAGATAATCCGCCGCCGCTTAAATCGGAAGTGATTGCCGTAAAATGAAATTCCGGCGCCAACACGGCGATTTCCACTTTTGCGGGAACCCGCAAGTAATGTCTCCGTTGAATCTTCGATATTTCTTCCGGTAAGGGCTTGCTGATCCGCATCAAAGGAATCGAATCATCGTGATAGCCCAGTACGTGCGAGGTAAAATAATATTTGATTCCGTCTTCCGTCATATGGTAGACCGACAATTCCTCACCCAGGCGAAGTCGACTCATCCGACCTCCGCGCATCGGAATTTCAACCAGCAAGGATTGTTCTTCGATCTCCGAAATCCGGGAACGGTGTTCATTTTCAAGTTTGGCTTCCATGGATACGGGCTGCATAAACAGCATATCGTTCGTTTTTGGATACATTTTTTGATCGCCCGCCTTTAATATGCTTGCCATTCGGCTGTTCGCCGCGTTGTCAGGCCCCCTGATCATCGGCCTCATCAGTATAGCATGGAAAAATATGCTTGTGAGCCTAATATCCCAAAAAACAAAAAGAAAGCCCGGCCTCCAAGCTATTTCTAAGCCAGGAGCGGACTTTAAATGGATTTTCGAGTGCAAAACCAGTACTTTCGAATCAGGCTTTTTTCTTTTCCGATAGCGATGTGCGGGAAGAAGTCGGCTTTTGCATCGCTCGATCGAACGGTTCTTCCTTTTTCAAAAAACGGAACGGGGAACGATTATTGGCCTTGACGACCTTGTCCATTCCTCCATACCACATCAATGCCATAAACGGAATGATGTACCAGAGCCAGTAATGACCGGATAGGTTCAAAATGATGTCGTAGACGCCGTGCCAGAGTAGAGGCATCAAGAGTGACAGCAAAAGGAATTTTTTGCGTTGGGAAGGATTGGCGAATTTCGCCCTCCCCATGTAATAGCCCATTACGACGCCGAACATCGCATGACCCGATACCGGAAGCAATCCGCGCAGCAGCAGCGCACCGAAGGAAGCCTTGAGTTGAAAAGCATACATAATGTTCTCGAGCGTGGCAAATCCGAGCGCTACGGCTACCGCATATAAGATTCCGTCATAAGGTTCGTCAAACTCGGTATGATTATAGATAAAATGGAATAAAACAAACCACTTGAACGCCTCTTCCACGCCTGACGATATGCCAAAAGCAAACAAATACGGGTTATCGCCAAAAGCTCGCAAAAGGCCTTGTTGCACAATCGTAATCGGCAGCACGACCAAAAAGCCGAGCAAAAACATCCGTACCACCATGTGCAAAGGCTCCGCATCATACTTGTCTTTGAGGTAAAAGTAAAAAAGCAGCGCTACACCGGGCGTAACGGCCGCGACTAAAATGGTGAGAACAAACAATGCTTCCTCCTTTCCCGCCTGCTTACGGCGAATGTACGGGTATCGATTTCATGCGAAAACGGAAACGGCCGTCCCGGCAATCGGGACGGCGGCGTTTCGTTCGGGTATCAGGCCCGGCGGTCAAAGTGCGTGCAAATCTGGGCAACCGCCCGATCTGCCATGACCGTCTTACCGTATTCCTGAAGCACGGCCGGTGTCACTGACGAGGAGCTGCCGAATTCGGCAAGCACCGCCGCCAGAGAGTCGTGCAGCGAATCATCCAAATCCTCCGCGGAAAAATGCAGGAACCAGGCGTTGTTATAATGGTAAAGCGAACCGTTCTCGGTTACTCGTTCACGCAGTACGTGAGCGGCTTCGATCAAAGGATCGATATCGTGGAAGGAGTAAACGATCGTATCGTTTGCCTCCATGGTCACTTCCATTTCATAAACTTCATCCGGCATTTCTTCGTCTCCCGGTTCCGAATGGAGCGGATCGTATTTCCCTTTGGTTACGACTACGACCATGCCTTGGGCAGGAAGAGCGAATACTTCGACAGCCAAAGGACCCGTTGCGTCAAACCCCAGCTCGGAATAGGCTTGATCCATCATCTCGGTAAACAGCTCGTGGACTCTCGGAATCTCCTGCCACATGTCTTCTCGCTGAATACCACGTTCATTGAGATCATCGGACGTAAGGAAGATGCGAATTTTATCCTGACTTAATCGTTCAATTTTCATGACAGGACCCTCCTTTTGGAGTGAATTTTGTTGAAAAGGCATCCCATGATCGGCATGTCTTCAGCGCTGTCATTCGTACACCGAGCACGAAGCGCCGGCTCCTGGAGACACAGCACTTGCGGCGTCGGCCCGAAAACAACTCCGAAAAACTCGCCACTGGTTGTGTTTTATATATATAACCACATATTTATGTTATCACTTCTTTCCGCTAAATGCACGCCCGGAAATCAAAACGCGTGAAAGGTTTCAGGTTGAAATGAAAAGGTTACAATCCCGTTATGTGCCGCAAAGCTTCTGGCACTTATGCTAGACTTTGAAAGGGTTACATAAATGAATGACAGAAAGCGAGATGGATGACAGATGTGGAAAAAGACGGCCATGTTCTGGCTGGCTGCCGGCCTCGTGCTCGGCGCCTGCGGGAGCACTGCCGAAGAAGCGGGAACAAGCAGCACGGAACAAACCGCAAATGCAAACGACGCGCAGACGACCGACAATGCGACGGAAAACGGCGAGTCGCAGACTACGCAAGATCCAAATAGTCAAGCCGAAGAAACAGACAGCGCAAATAGCGGCGAGAACACGGATTCGAAAGCCGAAAAAGACGCGACTGCGGAAAACGAAGAAACAAGCGCCGAGAAAGCCGATGATTCAAGCGAAGACTCGGCGGCGGCTTCCGAGGAGATTGCGATCGAATATCATATGAACGCAAACTACGACATCGTTCCCAACGAAGGGACGGACGTTCCGAAAAAAGTCGTGTTGTTGACGTTCGACGACGGTCCCAAAGAAGCCGACATGATCAACAGCTTGATCGATACGCTGGACAAGCACGACGCCAAAGCGATTTTCTTCGTTAACGGATACCGCGTCAAAGCCAATCCCGATCTGCTTAAACTGATTCATGACCGGGGCGGAATCATAGGCAATCATAGCTATGACCATATTATTTTGAAAAAGGAAAGCGACGCCGAGATCAAAAAACAAATGGAAGACACGCAAGCCATCGTTGAAGAAACGATCGGCGAAGCGCCCCACTTCTTCCGCCCGCCAAACGGTGCAGGCAATGATTACACGCGCGTCGTGGCAGCAGAAAATAATATGCTGCATATGAACTGGTCCGTCGGTTCGCTCGACTGGGTCAATCAAAATGATTCGCAGGCCGTGATCGACAACGTCTTCGACCAGCTCCACTCGGGCAGCAACATTTTGATGCACGAGCTTCCTTGGACCGTTGAAGCTTTGGACGACTTGCTGACGCAGCTCGAAGCCAAAGGGTACTCGTTCGTGGATCCTAGAGCGATCGATACGACCAAACAGCCTTAACCTGAAAAGCAATTAAGCCGTCCCCATTGCGGGGACGGCTTTTTCGTACTGCGTTCAGCCTATTTACTTCTGTAACGGCGGCGAACTGCGCAGCGTAATCAAATGGGTCTCGGCCGGCGAGCCCAGACGCAACGGAAAGTGGCTCGTGCCGATTCCTCGCGTAATGCGCAGCCCTGTCATGCCGCCGTCTTCGGAATCGATAAAGTGCGTGCCGTCCAGATAGGTCTTGTAAAACGGCTTTGACGCCGCCGGACCGACTAACGGCAGGCTGATTTGTCCGCCGTGGGTATGGCCCGCAAAAGCGTAGTTAGCCGAGATCCGGCGCAGCGCCACCACCCACTTGGGATCGTGCATCAGCACGAGCACGCAATCGTCGCGGCGAATGCGCGGATCTCCGCGCCACATGCCTGCGGGACCCAAATCGTCGATTCCGGCGAGCCAAATCGTGCTTCCTCCGCGATGGAGCGGAACGTTTTTGCTGCCGAGCGGCTTGACGCCGCAGTCTTCAAGCAATCGATCCAGCTTCTCCATGTTCGGCATATAAGCTTCGTAATCGTGATTCCCGTAAACGGCATACGCCGGTCCCAGATTGCGCAACATGCGCATGTTAGCGCGCGTACGCTCTTCCGGTACTCCGCGATCGGTCAAATCTCCGGCAATCCAGACAATGTCCGCCTTGCCTTGCAGTGCGGCAATCTCCGCTTCGGGCAATGCCCGGCGATGAATATCCGCGATGAAATACACGCGATAACCGTCAAAAGCTGCGGGCAATCCCGGAATATGCACGTCTTCATGCACGACGCGGAAAGCCATCGCTTCCTTCACCATATGTACGCCCAGGCCGGCAGCGGCGCCCGCCGCTGCTGCCAGAGCTTGTTTCCAACCCAATTTTATTGCCACGGCAATTTCACTCCTGTCGCCTGGGTTCCCCACCATAGCAGCGTCCCGAGCAGTATTAGAAACAGCAAGATCAGCGTTTCGTAAAACCATTTGGTCAACCGAATCCGACCCGACGGATACAATACGCTGCGCGGCGGAAGTTCTTCCTCCGGCTCCGTCTCGTTCACGCTGGACGCTACAGCAGTTCCCCTTAACACGGGACGCTCTGAGACACGCGAGGCCGCAGACGACCTTACAGCAGGCGTCTGCGGGACTGGCTCGGGCAATACGGCCCCTTTGCGATTCTCGGGAACCGACAGCCTCAATACGGTCGTATCCGACAGTTTCCTCTGATTATCCTGCCACTCCTGCTTGAACGATGGGCGCTTGCGGCGCTTCTTCCTTGTGCTCGGATGCCGATCCATGCGGCTTAAACGTTCGCTCATTGTTCCTTCTGTTCCCTCCGTTTAATCATGATGCCCGAAATAAAATCAATCAAAAAATGACAAACGATCGGTGCCCACAGCGTGCCGGACTGCAAGTAAATCCAACCCAGTCCGTAACTGCTGGCAAACACCCATGCCGTCGGCAGCCAATGCCGCAGATAACGGATATGAATGACTGCGAAAAGGATACTCGTCCAGTAAGGACCCAGATGATACTGAAGCGCTCCCCGAAACAACAACTCTTCGCAAATCGATACAATCGCCGCAATCGCAAAAATATGCCAGATCGGGCGATTACGAAATAATAGAGCATTAATCCCGCCGTCGTCCAAATCCTCTTCACGGCCCCAGAGCGTCATTAAAAAGTCAATCAAAAACATGACGACAGCCAATCCAAGTCCCCAATAGAGGAATGTTGGAGTTTCCGGCAGAGCCAAGAGCTCCAAAGGATTTCTACCCTGCAGCAAGATCCAAACCGTGCCGACCAACAGAGTTAATCCTTGGGTTAGGTACAGATTAATCAGCAATAGCCGATCCGTAAGCTGCACTTGAGCCCGCCTGCTTTTGTTCTTCTTTTTATTCGTCATGTTTTCGTTCCTTAGTACCTACAATTTAGAAAGCGGGTTTCTAATCAAATGATAACCAAAAGAATAGATGTAATCAAGTTCTGCCCGACGATATAGCCCTTTTATCCCCCTAGGCAGAATACCTCCTAATCCAGAATTTAGACATCAAAAAATACGTACGCATTCCTGTATAATATCTTTAATGATCGGAATTCAGTCTTCATTCATCGATAGAAAACGAATTTTAAGGTTTACTCATTCGTAAAATCCGAATTTGTTTTACCCGTTGACACTCCGTGTAACCTTGTGTTAAAGTATGAAAAAATTAACCTGAGCGAAACGCATTGAAGGAGAACGAACGGACCCGTACATTTCAGAGAGCTGGTGGTTGGTGCGAACCAGTATGGCGATCCGTTCCAGAGCGCTCCCGAGCGTCTGTCCGATCCCGCAACTTGCGGCGTAGGCGCAGCCGGTGTCACGCCGTTACCGTGAAGGGTCGGATTTTCCGACCCGCTAAGGCCGCAGCCTGCAAAGGTTCGGCGAATTAGGGTGGCACCGCGAGACTCTCGTCCCTTTACCGTACTATCGGTATGAGGACGGGAGTCTTTTTATGTGGAAGCATTTTGCGAGCCGCCTCTTTTGCTCAGGCCCATCCTCTGCCACAGCAACGCGTCTTTCCGTTATTGCAATATTGTAAGCGATAGAGTATTTGGTTTTTCGGACGTTCCGCAGGCGCGGACCGATTCCTTGAACATATTGGCTTGACTTGCAACGTACAGCGTACCGAATAAGGGAGGAAAAATGACGATGTTTAAAGTATTGGTATCCGATCCGATCAGCGATTTGGGAATTCAGCAACTGGTGGAAGCCGCAGATGTGCAAGTGGACAAAAAGACAGGGCTTTCCGAGTCCGAATTAATCGAAATCATCGGCGAGTATGACGCACTCCTCGTGCGCAGCCAAACCAAAGTAACCGAAGCGATCATGACCGCGGGCACGCGGCTTAAAGTCGTAGGCCGCGCAGGCGTAGGCGTCGACAACATCGACCTTCCTGCCGCGACCGGACGCGGGATTATCGTTATCAACGCTCCGGACGGCAACACGATTACGACCTGTGAACATGCTTTTGCCATGATGATGGCACTGGCTCGTCATATTCCTCAAGCCTATGCCAAAACGGTCGGCGGCGAGTGGGATCGCAAATTCCTCGGCGTCGAACTGCGCAACAAAAAACTCGGCGTGCTCGGCATGGGTCGGATCGGCAGCGAAGTTGCCAAGCGTGCCAAAGCGTTCGGCATGGATATTCTCGGCTATGATCCGTTCCTGACGGAAGAACGCGCGGAGAAACAAGGAGTGAAACTGTCCAGCGTCGATGATATTGTCAAAAACGCGGACTTCATTACGGTTCATACCCCATTAACGCCGGAAACTAAACATATGATTTCGACGGCCCAATTCGCCGTGATGAAAAAAGGAATGCGCATCATCAACTGTGCCCGCGGCGGCGTGGTGGACGAAGCCGCACTCGTTGAAGCGATTGATCAAGGCATCGTGGCCGGCGCCGCATTCGACGTATTCGAACAAGAGCCGCCGGCTCCGGATCACCCGTTCCTGAACAATCCAAAAATCATCGTTACGCCTCACTTGGGCGCTTCGACCGTCGAAGCCCAAGAGAACGTTGCGATTGACGTATCCGAGCAAGTGCTGCACATCCTGCGCGACGAGCCGTTCAAGAACGCCGTTAACATGCCGCCAGTGGCAAGCAGCGTCATGAACAAGCTGCAACCGTACTTCTCGATCGGCGAAAAACTCGGCAGCTTCGCTTCCCAACTGACAACGGCAGCCGTAAAATCGATTCGGATCGAATACGCCGGCGAATTGTCGGAAGTCGATGTGCAGCCGCTGACCCGTTATATTATCAAAGGCGTGCTCTCCCGTCATCTGGGCGGCGAAGTCAACATCGTCAATTCGCTGCATTTGGCCAAAATCCGTGATCTGAATATTCAGGTGAACAGCTCGTCTACGACAAAAGGCTTCACGAACCTGATCACCGTTACGCTCGTCGAGCAAGATGACCAACAGCGTTCGGTATCCGGCACGCTGCTGTACGGTTACGGCGAACGGATCGTTCAAGTCAACGAATTCCCGATCGACTCGGCGCCGGATAGCCATCTGCTGCTGATCTCCCACAATGACCAACCGGGCATCATCGGCAGCATGGGTACGCTGCTCGGCCGCAACGAAGTCAACATCGCGACGATGCAAGTTGGACGGAAAGTCGTCGGCGGTGAAGCGGTTATGCTGCTCAGCGTAGACAAAGAAGTACCGAAAAACGTATTGACCGAGCTTGTGGGCCTCGAGGCCATCAACTCGGCTCAGGAGATTACCCTTTAATATTCAATCCTTTCCTCGTAAAAAAGCTGTACGCGGCCCCACGGCGCGTACAGCTTTTTGCATGTAATCGTGACTTCCGCCTTAAAGCAAAGCCTCTTCTGCTCGCTCAAGCCTCTGGCTCTTCCCAGCCGCGAGTCCGCTCAACCGCATTCTGCCAACGGCGATAGCGCTTTTCTCGCTGCTCGGCATCCATTTCGGCTCGGAAGTGTGCCGCGGGCGGATTGAAGGAACGAAATTGATCCAGTTCCCAGAGTCCGCATTGCAAGCCCGCCAACATGGCTGCACCGAGCGCCGTCGTCTCCGTTTGCTCGGTACGCACAACTTCCAATCCCAGAATATCCGCCTGAAATTGCATCAGAATGTTATTGCGTACAGCTCCCCCGTCTACGCGCAGTTCGCGCAGCGGAATGCCGGAGTCCTTTTCCATCGCATTCATGACATCCCGCGTTTGCAACGCGAGAGACTCCAATGTAGCACGGGCGATATGCCCAGGCTGCGTTCCGCGCGTTAAGCCGAATATCGCCCCCCGCGCATACATATCCCAGTAAGGCGCGCCAAGCCCCGTAAAAGCCGGCACGATCACTACGCCACCAGAATCCTCGACGCTAGCCGCCAACTGTTCCGATTCGAGAGGATCTTCGATCAAATTCAGACCGTCTTTTAACCATTCGACTGCGGCTCCTGCGACGAATACGCTGCCTTCCAAGGCATAATGCAATTCGTCGCGCCAGCCCCAGGCAATAGTAGACAACAGGCCGTGCGTGGAGCTTACGCGCTCACTGCCTGTGTTCAATAAGATAAAACAACCTGTTCCGTATGTGTTTTTGGCATGACCCGCTTCTACGCACGCATGGCCGAACAAGGCAGCCTGTTGATCGCCGAGCACGGAAGCAATCGGAATTTCGACGCCGCCAAACCATTCCGGAAGCGTCTTGCCAAAATCGGCTCCGGACATTAACACCGTTGGAAGCATAGAGGCGGGAATATTCAATTCCGCAAGCAATCTTTCATCCCAAGCCAGCCTGCCGATATCGAACAACATCGTGCGGGACGCATTAGTCACATCCGTGACATGAGAACGCCCGCCGGTCAGTTTCCAGATCAACCAGGTGTCGACAGTTCCTGCCAGCAACTCTCCGGCCTCTGCCCGCTCGCGCGCACCCGGAATATGCTCCAGCATCCAAGCAATCTTAGTCGCCGAAAAATAAGCATCCACCACCAATCCCGTCGTTTCGCGGATATAAGGCTCCAATCCTTTTTTCTTCAAATCCTCGCAGATCGACGCTGTACGGCGGTCTTGCCAAACAATCGCCGGACCGATCGGTCGTCCCGTCTCCCGATCCCATACCAGAGTCGTTTCCCGTTGGTTGGTAATCCCGATCGCGGCAATCTGATCAGGTGCAACCCCAGAAGTTGAGAGTGCTTCCCTAGCCGCTTCAAGCTGACTTTCCCAAATTTCATCCGGGTCATGCTCGACTTCGCCAGGGTTCGGGAAATGCTGCGCGAAGGTCCGTTGCCCGATCGCTACCGGACGCGCCTCCCCATCGAAAAGAATCGCCCGGGAACTGGTCGTTCCCTGATCCAAAGCCAATATATAAGTACCGTTCATCCTGCCCATCCTTTCCGCGATAAAGAAAACATGCCGGAATTGCTCCAGCATGTTCATTGTTGAGCCTGTTCTTTCGACTTGGACATCGCAGCTTGTTATAAACTTCGGCCATTTTTGGGAAGGATCACACGGAACTTGGTTCCCTCTCCAACGACGCTTTCGACTTGAATGCGTCCGCCGTGCGCATCCACAATGTTTTTGACAATCGCAAGACCCAGACCCGTTCCGCTCGAAACCGCTCTCGTTCTTGCTTTGTCGGCTTTGTAGAAACGTTCGAAAATATAAGGGACGTCTTCCGCCGGAATTCCGTGGCCTTCGTCAGCCACATAGATCGTCAAAGCATCCCCGTCGGCAATCGTAGGCTTGACCGCAATCGTAACTTTGCGTCCGGACGGCGTATGGCGAAAAGCATTATCCAATAGATTGGTGACCACCTGTTCCAGACGATCCTCGTCCGCCTGTTCCAGTACCAATTCTTCCTCCGCCCGCTCCAAACTGAAATCCAATTCGTCTTCCTTGGCACGCACGGCAAATTTGCGATAGACCCGCTCTACCAATTCGCCGATATCCACGCGCTCCCGGGAAATATCGGTATGTCCTGCTTCCATCCGCGCCAAATCCAGCAGATCCTTAACCAGACGCCCCATTCGCAACGATTCGTCATGAATGACATGCAGCAGCTCGCCCTGCTCCTCCGGCGAATCCGCAAATCCGTCGAGCAGAGCTTCGCTGTATCCTTGCATCATGGACAACGGCGTACGAATTTCATGCGAGACATTGGCGACGAAATCTTTGCGCATCTTTTCCATGCTTACAGCTTCAGTCACGTCGCGCAGCACCGCTACGGCCCCCCGAACCTCGTTATCGAGGAACAACGGCGCCATGTTGACGGCCCATACGCTTTGTCTGACCAGCACGTTGGCGCTTCGATCTTCGAGTGTCGTTCTGACCTGATCGAACAGCGGATACAGCGGCTCGGGAATGCGCGAAGAAGAGACGGCGCCCGTTTCCGATTCCGCCTCCCAACTGATCGCTTTCCAATCTTCGAGCAATCGCTGGCCGCCCGGATTGGTCAACTGCACTTCTCCCTCGCGGTTAAAGGTAATCATGGCATCGCTCATGCTGCGCAGGACGCCTGCCAATTGTTCCTTTTCAATGTTCAGGTCCCGGATGTTTTCTTCCAATCGGGCTGCCATCAGGTTAAATGTGCTGGCCAGCTCACCGATCTCGTCATGAGCTTCCAGATGGACTCGCGTTCCGTAATCCCCTCTGCGTATAGAGTCTGCGGCGTCGATCAATTGGCGCATCGGCTGCGTAATTTTTTTCAGCAAAAAAAGCGCAAACACGGTCGTCATGGAGAATCCAACGATTCCCACGTAGATCAGCATGCGCTTGACGGCCGCAGAATTGGCGAAGGTGATATCGACGTACGGAATCAAAAAAAAGCCAAGAGTCAGCAGCACGCAGGCGACGAGCGCAATAATCGTCAGCCAGAGCTTGCCGACCAGTGTTCGCCACAGCGTGCCTACCCCTTCTCTCCACCCTGCCATCTTACTTCGGAACCTCAAGTTTATAGCCAACGCCCCATACGGTAGTAATCATGGACGCCGAGTCCGGAGACACTTTGTTCAGCTTCTCGCGTAGACGTTTGACATGCGTGTCGACGGTGCGCAAATCGCCGAAGAACTCGTAATTCCACACATCCTTGAGCAATTCCTCGCGCGAAAATACTTTATCCGGAGAAACGGCCAGATAGTGCAGCAGCTCGTATTCTTTCGGCGTCAGACTGACTTCATGCCCACCGGCCAAAACGCGGTGCGCGTCATGCTCGATCGTCAGATGCGGGAATACGATGTTGTTGCTTGTACCGCTTTCCTTCGTCAGATAGGCCGTTGCCGAAGAACGACGCAGAATCGCCTTCACCCGGTAGATGACTTCGCGCGGACTGAACGGCTTAACGACATAATCGTCGGCGCCGACTTCGAAGCCTTGAACGCGGTTCACTTCTTCGCCTTTGGCAGTCAGCATCAATACAGGGGTCGATTTGACCTGGCGCAAACGTGCACAGACTTCTACTCCGTCAATGCCCGGCAGCATCACGTCGAGAATCACGAGCGTGTAGTCGCCCTCGGTCGCTTTTTGCAAAGCCGTCTCTCCGTCCTCGGCCTCATCGATTTCATAACCTTCTTTTTCTAAATACATGCGGAGCAGACGCCGGATTCTCTCTTCGTCGTCCACCACGAGAATACGCTCTTTTTGATCAGCCACGCTGCAACAATCCTTTCGTCTACGGCATGCCGGGGATGGCGAATCTGTCCCGCTGCGGCATATCCGATCAAAATCCGTTCTATTTAAAATGAAGTGTTAGCTTTTTGATTGATCTTCCTTTTTATCCAGAAGCTGTCGCAGCTCATTAATCTCGCTCTTAGTCAGAGGCCGGTGCATGCCGCGTTTCAGGTTCTGCAAATACAGATTGCCCATCGAAATGCGCTTCAGGCGCTTGACCGGGTGCGAGATTGCGTCGAACATGCGGCGAACCTGACGATTCTTGCCTTCATAAATGGTGATCCGGATCGTGGCCTGCTTTTTCACCTGGTCCACATCATAATAGTCAAGATCCGCTGGAGCGGTCATCCCGTCTTCCAATTTGATCCCTTTTCGCAACTTTTCCAAGGAGTCTCCGTGCGGGATGCCTTCCACGGTTGCCAGATAAGTCTTCGGCACGTGATGGCTCGGATGCGTCAACAGTTGTGCCAATTCACCGTCGTTGGTCAACAACAGAAGACCTTCCGAGTCATAGTCTAACCGGCCGACCGGGTACACGCGTTCCTTGATCCCTTTGATGTAATCGGTTACGACCTTGCGGCCTTCCGGATCGGTTGCGCTCGTAATCACGCCCTTCGGCTTATTGAGCATCAAATATAGCTTTTGTTGCGCCTTGATTGCCCGTCCGCTGACCGTAATCTCGTCGGCATCCGGATCGGCTTTGGTTCCGAGCGTCGTCACGACTTCGCCGTTAACCTCGACCTTGCCCGCCAAAATGAGCTCCTCGCATTTCCGTCTCGAAGCCACACCTGCCTGGGCCAAAATTTTCTGTAATCGTTCCATAGTCATCCAGTCACCTCACCTTCCATCATACCCATACCTACGTAAAATCACAAGCGCAACTGCTCCCGGTTTTCACGGATTCGCCATGTTTTCTGCCTGTAAAAACGTAAAATCCGTTGCAGCAAGCGACCCCGTTAAGGCCGTGAACACATTGAGGCCCTCCCCCTATGGGGAAAGGCCTCAGTCACGTCCTCAGTTCCGCGTAATCAGCGCATGCGGATCATAGCTCTTCTTCATGCAATCCTTCATCTGAATCTCCTGCAAGCCCGCCCTCTTCCGAAGAACGTTCTTCGCCGCCGGCCGATGCGGAAGACGCTGCGCTTCCGAACAACAACCGTTCTTCCTCTTCAGAAATGACCATCGCTTCAAAAGCAGATGCATCCGGCAGCTCTTCCAATCCGCCCAATCCGAAATGATCGAGAAACGGCTTCGTTGTCCCGTACAGGATCGGTCTTCCGATCGCATCGGCGCGGCCGGTCTCCACGATCAAATTTTTGTTGGTCAACGTATGAATCGCACGCTCGGACTTTACGCCGCGAATCTCTTCGATCTCGATCCGCGTAATCGGTTGGCGATAAGCCACAATAGCCAATGTCTCCAGCGCCGCCTGCGACAAGGTCGCCCGCGACGGCGAGTACGCCAAGCGCTCGAAATATTCCGAATGCTCGGGCAGCGTTGTCAAATGGTAGGCTCCCGCCAACTTGGTGACACGCACGCCGCGAAGCGACTTGCGCAGATCCCGCTGCAAACTTTCAACGGCTTTCTGGGCTTCGCTTGGCTTGCTTTCCGTAATTTCGGCAATCTGCCGCACATTCAATCCTTCATCTCCCGCCAAAAACAGGAGTCCTTCAATAATCGACTTCAACGTCTGCAAATCCATTTGACGCCGTTTCCCCTCTCCACTCCATTACGATGTCGTCGAACAGCCGATCCTGATAGCAGCTCACCTGCTTCATCTTCATCAGTTCGAGTACGGCGAGGAACGTCACGACGATCTCCTGTCTGTACATCCGCTCGTTCAACACGCTAGAAAATAATATTCGCCCGCCCGGTCCCGCGCCGCGCAGCGCCCCTTCAAGCTCCCGCATCCGATCCTTGACCGAAATCTCGTCGCGACGAATTCGGGTGACGACCGGTTTGCGATCCGCCCGTGCAAGCGCGCGCTGAAGCGCAGACACCAAATCATCCACATGCAGGCCTTCCAGCGGATTCAAAGCTTCTTCCGGCAGGAAGGGCGCCAAGTCGTCCGGTTCACGGATATAAATGCGACCGCGTTCATGCTCTTTTTCGTGCAGCAGGCCGGCAATGCTCTTATACTTCCGATATTCGGTCAACCTGCGGATCAGGTCTTCCCGCGGATCGGGTTCTTCCTCTTCGTAGAAATCATATTCGTCCATATCCATGACCGGAGGTTTGGGCAGCAGCAGTTTGCTCTTGATCGAGAGCAGCGTCGCCGCCATCACGAGAAATTCGCTCGTCACTTCCAACTCAAGCTCCTGCATGCTGTGCAGGTACTCCATGTATTGCGCCGTAATCTCGTTGATGGAGATCTGTTGAATATCAATCTCCGCCTTGTCGATCAAGTGCAATAGCAGGTCGAGCGGACCTTCGAACGATTCCAGTTTGTAAAGTACAGTCAAGCCGTTTCCCCTCCGCCTGTATTGCGAACGGTCAGCCTTTGAATTGACGGCTCAGGCTGGCCATTTCAAGCGCGGCAAGTGCCGAATCCCAGCCTTTGTTACCGGCCTTGGTTCCCGCACGCTCGATCGCCTGTTCGATATTTTCGGTGGTGACGAGGCCGAAGATCGTCGGAACGCCCGTTTTCAAATTGATCGCGGATACGCCCTTCGCCACTTCGTTGCAGACATAATCGTAATGCGTCGTAGAACCGCGAATCACGGTACCCAGCGTAATGACGGCATCGTACTTGCCGCTTTCCGCCATCTTCTGCGCGATTAACGGAATCTCGAACGCGCCCGGAACCCAGGCTACGTCCACGTCGTCATCCTCCGCGCCGTGGCGCTTGAGCGCGTCCAACGCGCCCGTCAGCAGCTTCGACGTGATGAACTCGTTAAAGCGTCCTACGACGATCCCGAACTTATATCCCTGCGATACCAAGTGTCCTTCGAATACGTTTGCCATTTGTCATCAACCATCCTTTGTCTATTGTATACCAGATTGACCGGTTTGTAGCCTTCGTTTTACAAATTTCTTGACTTGATTTCACGATCTGCTGCAAAAGACGCTTCATTTTGCTCCAACGGTTCCAGTTCTCCCGACGGTGTTCCGGCAACCGCATTGCTATCGTCAAAATCCATCAGATGTCCAAGTTTGGACTGCTTCGCATGCAAATATCCGCTATTATCGACATTCTCCGGCATCTGGATCGGCACCCGTTCCGCCATCTCCAAGCCGTGTCCTTGCAAGCCCTTGATCTTGCGCGGATTATTGGTCAACAGACGGATTTTGCGTACGCCGAGATCGCTTAAGATTTGCGCGCCGATGCCGTACTCCCGCAAATCCGCGGCAAATCCGAGCGCCAGATTCGCGTCAACGGTATCCAATCCTTCTTCTTGAAGCTTATACGCTTTGAGCTTATTGATCAGTCCGATTCCCCGACCTTCCTGGCGCATGTACAGCAGCACGCCGCTGCCCTCCGCTTCGATCTGGCGCATCGCCGCGTCGAATTGCGGTCCGCAATCGCAGCGATGGGAATGGAAAACGTCGCCGGTCAGACATTCGGAATGCACCCGGACCAGGACGGGACGTTCCGGATCGATCTCTCCTTTTACCAGTGCGATATGTTCTTTGTCGTCAATCTTGTTGCTATACGCCACGGCTCGGAATTCGCCGAAGTCCGTCGGCAGCCGCACCTCAACCTCGCGCCGGATCAATTGCTCCTTTTCGCTGCGGTAATGAATCAAGTCCTTGATGCTGATCAGCTTCATGTCCCACTTCTTCGCCAGCTCCACCAGATCGGGCAGCCGCGCCATCGAGCCGTCTTCCTTGATGACTTCGCAAATGACGCCCGCCGGCTCCGCGCCGCTTAAGCGAGCCAAGTCGACCGCCGCTTCCGTATGCCCGGCACGCCGAAGCACGCCGCCGTCCTTGGCAATCAGCGGAAACATATGACCGGGGCGACGGAAATCATCGGCTGTCGTATCCAGGCTCGTAATTGCTTGAGCTGTAATCGCGCGTTCGTGCGCCGAGATGCCGGTCGTCGTCTTCACGTGGTCGACCGATACCGTGAACGCCGTCCCGTGAAAATCCGTATTACGCGCCGTCATCGGTTCGAGCTCCAGCAGCGCCGCCCGTTCGCGCGTGATCGGCAAGCAGACCAGACCGCGCCCTTCCGTAATCATAAAGTTGATCACCTCAGGCGTTACCCGATCGGCCAAAGCGATAAAGTCGCCTTCGTTCTCCCGATCTTCATCGTCGACGACCAACACGATTTTGCCGGCTTTGAGATCGGCCAGCGCGTCGTCGATGGTATCGAATGCAAACCGTTCGTCCATCATGATTCCTCCTTCAGTTTTTTCTTAAGCAAAGCCGTGACGAGATAAAAAGCTTTCGTCGATCGCGGAGAACGTTTTGGCCAGCGTCTGATCCGCTTTTCCGAAGCCGAGCAGGTGCTCGACGTATTTGCCCAAAATATCGCACTCGACGTTAACGGAGCTTCCGGCTTTTTTTTGCGCCAATGCCGTCTCGCCCAGCGTATGCGGAATGATCGAGACGCCGAAATGTCCGTTCTCCGCACCGGTTACGGTTAAGCTGATCCCGTCGATGGCGATGGAACCTTTGCCGATCACGTAGCGCATCATGTGCGGATCGTCGGCTTTGAACGCGAACACGACCGCATTCTGATCCCGCTCGATCGAGACGATTTGCGCGGTACCGTCGACATGGCCTTGCACGATATGTCCGCCGAAGCGCCCGTTCGTGGCCAATGCCCGCTCCAGATTCACAGGACTTCCGTTGCCGAGCGTGCTCAGGTTGCTGCTGCGATACGTCTGCGGCATGACATCCACGGTAAACGAATCGCGTTCGTAACTCGTGACGGTCAAGCAAACGCCGTTCACTGAAATACTGTCACCGATCGCAACGTTTTCCAGCACTTTCTTTGCGCCCAGAGTCAGCACCATCGCTTCTCCCCGTCGCTCCGCGCGCCTGAGGCTTCCTACTTCTTCGACCAGTCCGGTAAACATGGCTCTCCTCCTCTTTATTTTTGCGTGTCCGTTGTAGCTTCATACCGCTTCAGTAACCTTGCCCATAGCGTTGACAAGGCAACATTCTCTATTCGGCCTACAAAAAGGCCCCGCTATTCGGACAAATGTCCAAAGGCGGGGCCTGGGATTGAAAAGCGAAAGTTGACGTATTTGCCGAAAATTCGGATTGCAAACCAAACAGAAAGCTCCGATACGGAGTTCTGCCGTTTGCATCTGCCTGAATGTCGAAAAGGTCGCCTACGTATCCATGTGAAAAAATATACGAACAGCTTTAGGCAGAAGCCTACAGCATATTCGCCATGATTCAAAGCATACGTGACGCCGCTTCCCTATACGTATGCCTGAAAAAACCAACAAAGTCGGTATTCTTGCAGACGTACCTATGGCAAATACGACGGTTCGTTTTCTCTTTCTCCCATCCAGACTTTAACTGTCGGTCCCGGAATCGCACCAGGTCAGCCGGTCGGTTTCTTGTATAGGAAACCGACCGGGTCACGGACTTCGGTCTTTTGCACATACAAAAGGCCGTCACCGCCGGTGGGGAATTTCGCCCCGCCCCGAAAGAGTATTTTGTTGTAAGTATTACCTTGTGAGTTACCGAAGTACGGTATTCGTTATGATGGTAGCACGGTTGAAAAAGAATTGCAACGACGGGTAGAGGAACATGTTTATAGGGTACGTAAGTATCCTATAAACATGTTTGATTTTTTTTAAGGAGTGACGATATGAAAGCTTTTTGTTTAAGCGGGATTTTGTTGTTGGGCGTCGTTTGCGGTTGTTCGGCGGAAGCGGAGACGCGAATTACGGCAGAGCAGGACCTGTCGGAAGGCATCAGCAATTCTGGCGTGATTATTGATAAGCAGGATGGGCGCGTTCTTTTGGTTCCCAGCGCGGAAAAGCAGGATATTTTGAATGGCGCTGTCGATAACATATTGGCGGAACACAACGAAAATGCGATCTGGGTCCGCGTTCCGAGCGATGATTATTCAACCGTTTCCGAAGGAGATATTATCCGATATTTCGGAGAAGGAGTTATTGCGGTTGATGCTTCTTTTCCTGCACAAACGGAAGCCGCTCGGATCGAAATACAGAAGCCGGCTGATTGGACTGATGAAGAGCGTGCGAGGTTGGAGTGATTCGGACAAAAAAGAGGCTGTTCCAAGCTTTAACGTTAGCTTTGGAGACAGCCTCTTGCGTATTTGCGAAAATCCTTAATCGCAACCCGGACTCAACGCTTCTTCTTGCGGTTTTGGTTCGACTTCGGTGCTGCCGATCCGCCTTTGTTGTGCGGATTTCGCTTGACGCTAGGCGTTGGAGCAGGCGGAGCCGATCTGAATTTATGCTTTTTCCCGGAGTACCAAAATCCCCAGGCGCAGATGACGAGGATCATGAACGGATACATGGCGGTACCGTTAGGCCACGGGAGGACAAGCAACATCAGGAGTGCGATCACGAAGAAAATGGCGTAGCCGACTTGAAAAATACGATGCATCATGGGATAAAGCTCCTTTTTCGGGTGGTATCAGATGTGCAAAACTTAGTTAATTTAACTATACACTATCTATCGCGAAAACGGTTAACTTTGATGTTGCATGCTTGATTTACGCAAAAAAGCAGCGTTAGGCAGATATAATCCGCCCACGCTGCTTTTTATCGAATCAAAAATTACTCCGTTACAACCTTAACTTCTTTCATCTTGTCGCCTTGTTTGACGCTGTCGATCAGTTCCATGCCGCTGATAACTTTACCGAACACCGTGTGAACGCCGTCCAGGTGAGGTTGCGGGCCGTAGCAGATGAAGAATTGGCTGCCGCCCGTGTTTTTACCCGCGTGAGCCATCGACAGAACGCCTTTGGCATGCTTCGTCGTGTTGGTCGAAGTTTCGCAGTCGATCTGCCAGCCCGGGCCGCCGGTGCCTGTGCCGTTCGGGCATCCGCCTTGAGCGACGAAGCCCGGGATTACGCGGTGGAAAGACAGGCCGTTATAGAAACCGGAGTTTGCCAGTTTCTCGAAGTTTGCTACCGTGTTCGGTGCTTCTTCCGGGTAAAATTCGATTTCGACGTTACCGCCGTTTTCAAGCTCGATATATCCTTTTTTCATCAAATTCATCTCCTTAAAGTTCGTATGTTGCGCGATTTGGCCGAAAGCTTTTCAAACCGAACGCTTCGGCGACCTTAACCAGTTTACCCGAAACCGGCAAACAAAGCAAAGTGTACAGAAAAGAAACGAAGGATTCGACGCAACCTGCTTTGCTCGAAAGACGAGTGCGCAACGAGACGACTTACGTATCCGGGCTAAGCAAGCTGCCGCATACAAATACCTGCGTATCTCCATTTATTTTCTCCATAAACAAGCTATCCAGAAAAATAACTGTACATATGCAGATAATTCCAATAGAGAAATAACGTTCGCGATAATCGAACTTTTCCGCAAGCCTCAAATTGCTTTCATACGCCATGCTTTACAAAAACAGATCAAAAAAGACGGCTTTCGCCGCCTTTTCCGATCTGTTCGGTATTCGTCTATATCGACTTCTGCTCGTTTCTGTTCGTTAGCCGCAGCTCACTTACTTCGCTTCTACGCCTTGTTTCTCCAAGCGAGCCGGAATCACGTCGTTGCCCGTGATGTTGTCCAGACTCTCGCGACGCACGACCAGGTCGCTGGAACCGTCTTTAACGAATACGACAGCCGGACGGCGGATCCGGTTGTAGTTGCTCGCCATCGCATAGTTGTAAGCGCCCGTGCAAGCTACAGCCAGCAGATCGCCGGTGTTCGGCGTCGGTAGTTCCACGTTCCAGATCAGCATATCGCCACTTTCGCAGCATTTGCCGGCAATGGAGACCGTTTCTTCGTTCGCATCTCCGGCACGGTTGGCCAGCAGCGCTTCGTATTTGGATTCATACAGGGCCGGACGCGGGTTGTCAGTCATGCCGCCGTCTACCGCCACGTATTTGCGTACGCCCGGGATGTCTTTGCTGGTGCCTACCGTGTACAGCGTCGTGCCTGCATCGCCTACGATGCTGCGGCCCGGCTCTACCCAGATTTGCGGCAGCTGCGCGCTGATTCCTTCGAAGTATTTCTTCACTGCATCCGTAATCGCTTTAACATAAGCTGCCACTTCCAGCGGCGTGTCGCCTTCCGTATAACGGATGCCGAATCCGCCGCCCAGGTTCACGACTTTGAATTCAACGCCCAATTGTTCCTTAACGCCGCGCGCAAAACCGGCTACGCGCTCGACCGCCATCTCGAAACCGTCCGTCTCGAAGATTTGCGAACCGATATGGGAGTGCAGACCGAGCAGCTCCAGGTTAGGCAGCGATGCAGCTGTTTTCACCGCTTCGATCGCGGTGCCGTTTTGGATATCGAACCCGAATTTCGAGTCCGTTTGACCCGTGGAAATGTATTCGTGCGTATGTGCTTCAACGCCCGGCGTTACGCGAAGAAGAATGCTCACTTTCACGCCGCGGCCTGCCGCGATCGCCTGAAGCATCTGCAATTCCGTAAAGTTGTCTGCTACGAAACAGCCGATTTTGGCATCCAGCGCCATTTCGATTTCGTCCGGCGTTTTGTTGTTGCCGTGGAAGTGAATCCGATCCGCCGGGAATCCGGCTTGAAGCGCGGTATGCAGTTCGCCGTCGGATACCACGTCGAGCGACAATCCTTCTTCGTCGGCGATGCGGCACATTGCTAGCGTACTAAAGGCTTTGCTTGCGTAAGCAACCTGGAAAGTCAAACCGGACGCTTCGAACGCTTGGCGATATTCGCGGGCGCGACGGCGGATCAGTTCTTCGTCCATGATATAAAGCGGAGTGCCGTACGTTTGCTTCAATTCGACAACGTCGCAGCCTCCGATTTCCAAATGCCCTGCGGCATTGATTTTGCTCGTTCCGTGCAGATACATATGAATTCCTCCGATGTGTTCCGGGCTTTAATTTCTTCCGTTTAAACAAATAAGGCCTGCCCCGGGATTTGTACCCAGTATAACAGACCTTACATCCGGCACTGAATGGATTAAAGCGCAGTTGTTTTGTATTTTTGTTCGATAGCCAACCTGCTTACATATTCGGAATGATTTCCAGCACAAGATTGAGGAACTTTTCCTTGACCAATTCCGCAGTTTCCATCACTTCGCTGTGGGACAAAGGTTGATCCAGGATACCGGCAGCCATATTAGTGATGCAAGAAATGCCGAGCACTTCAATGCCCGCATGACGCGCGACAATCGTCTCGGAAACGGTCGACATGCCTACGGCATCCGCGCCCAACGTACGCAGCATGCGAATCTCGGACGGGGTCTCGTACGACGGGCCGAGCAGACCTGCGTATACGCCTTCTTTAAAAACAAAGTCTTGCTTGCTCGCCGCTGTCTTCGCCACTTCACGCAGTCTGCGACTGTATGCCTCGGACATGTCCGGGAAACGAACGCCGAGCGTATCGTCGTTCGGGCCGATCAGCGGACTTTTAGCCGTCAGATTGAGATGATCCGACAACAGCATCAGATCGCCCGGATGGAACGAGGTGTTGACGCCGCCGGCCGCATTCGTCACCAACAATCCGCTTACTCCGAGCGCTTTCATAACACGCACCGGGAATGCCGTGACTTGCGGGCCGTAGCCTTCATACATATGGAAACGGCCTTTCATCATCACCACCGGACGCCCTTGAATCGTGCCAAGCAATAATTCGCCTTCGTGTCCTTCTACAGTCGAAGTCGGAAAATGCGGAATATCTTCATAAGCAATAGACACGGCATTTTCAATCAAGTTTGCGAGAATCCCCAGACCCGAGCCGAGAATCAGACCAATTTCCGGCTTCAGATTCGTTCGCGAACGGATATAATCCGCCGCCTCCTGGATACTGCCTGTGATCATTTGCGGTGTAGTCATCCTCATTCACGCTCCGTTCCTATATTTTCGATCGCTAGAATAAAGCTGATTTTTACGCCCGCGGGTGATGCAGTTCATAAACTTCCTTCATGTTTCGCTTCATCACATGGGTATAGATCTGCGTAGTCGAAATATCCGAGTGACCGAGCATCTCCTGAACCGAACGCAAGTCCGCACCGTTTTCAAGCAGATGAGCCGCAAAAGAGTGGCGCAGCGTATGCGGCGTAATATCCGTCTCGATTCCCGCAGCAGAAGCGTATTTTTTGATAATCTTCCAGAAGCCCTGCCGAGTCAATCTCGTACCCAATTGATTCAAAAATAAAGCCTCTTCCCCGCTTCGCTTCAGCAGTTGGTCGCGCATCGGGCCGAGATATGCCGACACAGCTTCTGCCGTCATCCGGCCGATCGGTACAATCCGTTCCTTGCCGGCAGCGCCGCAACGCAGAAACTTAAGCTCCAGATCGATGTCTCCCATATTTAACGAAATGAGTTCGGATACCCGAATACCTGTCGCGTACAACGCTTCCAGCATCGCTTTGTCACGCACGCCTTGGGCACCGGACAGATCCGGGGCTCCCAACAACCGCTCCACTTCAGCTACAGTCAATACCACCGGCAACTTTTTCTCCGGCTTAGGCGTGTCCAAATCCATCGATGGATCTTGCACGACGAGCGACTGCCGGATCAGATAGTGGAAAAAGGAACGAATGGAGACCGAAGCGCGAATGACCGTGGACGACGCCTTGCCCGAACGTTTCATCTCATTCAGATAAGCAGCGATATGCGACTTGCGAACCTCGTCTACAGCCGTCAATCCTCGCCCCTCCGCAAACGCAATAAACTGCGCCAGATCGCGTCGATACGATTCCAACGTGCTCGCGGAACGTCCTTTTTCCTCCGACATATAGGTTATAAACGCGTCCAAATGCGTATTCACTAGTGGACCTCCTCCAAACTCTCCTCAGGAAAGCCGCTTGCTCCCCGTTCAGGCGGACCGCCGAATCCCTTTTGAACATATAGATTCCACGGAGAAAAGTAATTTCCTTCTTAAAAGATGAATTTCCGTATTTAAGCGACAGCGAATATAGGGAATATTTCCGCGTTTTTAAAATTTTCACCATCAAAAAAGCTCCGATGGATCGTAATGATCCGTCGGAGCCGACTTTAACATGCTTAATCGCCTTACATCGAACGAAATCCGCTCGGACCCCGCCGCCGCTTACGCGTTATCTTCTTCTTTCGCTCTGCAACGATGGCAGATCCCCTGAAAGTCGAGTCGGTGATCCAAAACGGTAAACCGGTATTCTTTCTCCAGTCGTTCTTCCAGCGGCAACAGCCAGTCTTCGCGAATCTCGTCCATCGTCCCGCACTGCACGCAGATTAGATGGTGGTGATGGTGCTTGTTCGATTCGCCCCGCAGATCATAACGCGAAACGCCGTCCCCGAAGTTGAGCTTCTCTACCACGTGCATTTCGCTGAGCAGTTCCAGCGTGCGGTACACGGTTGCCAGGCCGATCTCCGGCGCCTTCTCCTTGACCAGCATGAACACGTCTTCCGCGCTCAGATGGTCTTCTTCGTTTTCCAGCAAAACGCGAACGGTGGCTTCCCGCTGGGGCGTCAATTTGTATCCCTTGGACTGCAGCTGTTGTTTAATTTTATCGATCCGCGCTTCCATAGCTTCTCCTCCCCCTCGGAGCATGCCCGTTCTTGCCGGCCGTTCTCCAGTCAAACTCACGTTCCCTATTATAGAAGTTACAGGGCTTTAAAGTCAAACGTTTACGGCACGTTCACAGCGGCCATTTGCCCGTCAACTCGCGGATTTGCCAAGCGTATACGGCCATAATCGTCTTCGCGTCGCTGATCCGTCCCGCGCGCATATGCTCAAAGGCCTCGTCCAGCGTGATTTCGGTCAGTTCCAAAAACTCGTCTTCATCCGGCTGAAGCGTTCCGGCCGTCAGCTCCTCCGCCACGTAGAAATGGATAATTTCGTCCGCGAATCCCGGTGACGTATAAAAAGAAGACAGATGGATCAGCTCCGGGGCTTTATAGCCGGTCTCTTCCTCCAACTCACGCGCTGCCGCTTCGCGAGGGTCTTCGCCCGGCTCCAGTTTTCCCGCCGGAATTTCGATCTCCGTACGGCCGAGCGGCTGACGGAACTGCTCGACGACAAGCAGCTTGCCTTCGCGGATCGGCAGCACCGCTACCGCACCCGGATGCTTGACGATTTCGCGGCTGGCCGTTGTTCCGTCGGACAATTCGACCGTATCAATCTGAACCTTGATGATTCTTCCGTCAAAGATCGGCTTACTATCCAGTGTTTTTTCCCACAGTTTTTCTTTACCTGCTTCCATGAACGTTTCCGCCTCTCTTGCTGGATTTAATTCCGTACCGCTTGACGCACAATCTCGACGATAAAATCAGCCAGTTTGCTTAGGTCTTCGACCTTGATTTTTTCATCCGTCGTATGAATATTTTCGTATCCGACTGACAAATTGACTGTCGGCACGCCGAATCCGTTAAACACATTGGCATCGCTGCCGCCGCCGGATTGGAACGTGCGCCCGCTGAGCTCCAGCTTCGCCGCTGCCTTTTTCGCCAACTGAACGACTTCGGAGTCATCCGTATGATTGAACGAAGGATATACGATCACGCTTTCGAACACGGATTTTGCTCCGAATTCGGCGCATGCGGATTCCAAAGCTTCCTTCATCGAAGAAATCTGCGCCTCGACTTTCTCCTGCACGGTACTGCGCGCTTCGGCGTAAAGTTTCGCGAAGTCGGTCACGACATTGGTTGCGCCGCCGCCCGAGAAACTGCCGATATTGGCTGTCGTATCCTTGTCGATCCGCCCCAGCTTCATCCGCGAAATCGCCTTGCCGGCAACTTGAATCGCACTGATTCCGTCTTCCGGGTTCACGCCCGCATGCGCGGACTTCCCGTGAACTTCCATCGTGATTCTGGCTTGGGCCGGCGCGGATATCGCGATCTCGCCGATTTGGCCGTTGGAGTCGACCGCGAATCCGAGATCCGCGTCCAGCAACGAAGCGTCCATGAAACGCGCGCCCATCAGACCGGACTCTTCGCCTGCCGTAATCACGAATTGAATTTGACCGTGCGGAATCTTCTGCTCGCGCAGTACGCGAATCAGCTCAAATAGTGCGGCAACGCCTGCTTTATCGTCAGCACCCAGAATCGTATCGCCAGAGCTCGTGATCCAGCCGTCTTCATGCACGATCGGCTTGATTCCAAGGCCCGGCACGACCGTATCCATATGGCAGGTAAAGAACAGCTTCGGCGCGTCTACACCTTCGGTTGCCGGAAGCAGCGCGATCAGATTGCCCGCTCCGTGACCGGAACGCGATGCCGAGTCGTCTTCGACAACCTCCAATCCGTGCAGCTTGAATTTGCTTGTGAGCACGTCGGCGATTAACCGCTCATTTTTCGTTTCGCTGTCGATCTGCACCAATTCCAGGAATTCATGCACCAATCGTTGTGTATCGATCATAAAACTTCCCTCCGCTTTCCTGATACGTTAAAATAGATGGTATGACGGAATACGCGCCTTCCTCCGAGAAAGACGGCAAAACCGTTTGTCTCTCTATCTTACTCAAAATGATGGAAAAAACCAAAAGGGTGGGGTCGTGAATGCGTTTGTGGGGGGCGGCTGCGGGAGGTGTCTGTTTCGGTCGCGTGTTGAAAACAGGAAATTTCGATTGTATTTTATTTGTATATTTCCCGTTTTCAAAGGCGAGCACTTCGTTCCTACACAGACACCTCCCTCCGCCTACTACGCACGCATTTGGTAGGAGACAGGGGAAAAGCAAAAGCCTTTGAAGACGTATCTTCAAAACATATTCTGCGCTACGCTTTTTTATTCAAATTTTAGTTATGATGAAATTACTTAATTATTCACGAAAAGAGGTTAGAAGGCTTCATGCAGAACAAAAAATGGTTCAAGATTTTCATTTGGTTAATGATCGTAGCAATGGTCGGTTCGGTATTCCTCGGACTGCTTCAAGTATTCGTATAAAAATGATTGATAGCACTATTGATATTGTTAAAAAAGGAGCCTGTGACGATACAAGTCACAGCTCCTTTTTAGCATGCCTTTGATCTTTTCATGTGTCTTGTAAAACCAAACAGAGCCCGGACGGTTATGTCCGGGCTCTGTTCTTCCCTTAAAGAAAGTCCATTTGAAGCAAGCGAATAGGCGGAGGGAGAAATTCAGTGAAGGACGCCTTTGAACTCGGAAAGATTCCAATAAAATTTCAATCGACTTTTCCGAGTGAGACAGCGTCCTGAACGAATTTCTCCCGCAGCCGGCTTCAAGCGCCCCTACGAACAGGACTTCCCTCCCCTATCAATAGAGTTTCGTCTCCGCCGAATAGCCTTCCAGGTTTTCTTTGACCCGCTGCAAGAAGCGGCCGCAGATCAGGCCGTCCAAAATCCGGTGATCCAAAGACAGGCAGAAGTTTGCCATCGAACGGACGCCGACCATGTCGTTGATGACGACCGGGCGTTTGACGATCGATTCGAACGTGAGCTGCGCGGCTTGCGGATAGTTGATGATCGGCTGGGACAGGATCGAGCCGAACGAGCCGGTATTGTTCACGGTGAACGTGCCGCCCTGCATGTCGTCCAGTTTCAACGTGCGCTCGCGCGTGCGACGGGCCAGATCGTCGATCTCCATCGCCAGGCCGGCGATATTTTTCTGATCCGCTTTTTTGATAACCGGCGTCAAAACGGAATCTTCCGTGCCGACAGCCAGCGAGATGTTGATATCGCGCTTCACGATGATTTTGTCGACCGCCCAGACGGAGTTCATAATTGGGTAGTCTTTAATCGCGTTGACGACCGCCTTGATCACAAACGCCGGATAAGTCAGGTTGACGCCTTCTTTGCGCTTGAATTCGTCTTTGTGCGTATTGCGCAGCTTGACCAGATTGGTCATATCGACTTCGATCATCATCCAGCCGTGCGGAATCTCGGCTACGCTCTGGCGCATCCGCGTCGCGATCGTGTTGCGAATCGGCGTAATATCGATATAAGTCTCGTTGCTGCCGCGTCCGCCGTCTTCAATCTCGATCTTCGGCAGGGGCGGATTTTCGCTCAAGTGCAGACCGGAGTGACGAACCTCGTTTTGCGGCGACGAAGGCGCTGCAAAAATCGGAGGCTGCGGCGCGCCCGACGAAATCACAGTCGGCTGCTGGGTCGTTGGAGCAGTCGGCGCCGATGCCTGTGACGCCCCTCTGCGCTCTACGTATTGAAGCACGTCTTTGCGCGTCACGCGTCCTCCCATGCCGCTGCCCGGGATAACGGCCGGATCAACGTTATGCTGCGCTGCCAGGACTTGGACTGCCGGCGAATAGCGCGCTCTCATTCCGCCTTCGGAATGGGAGGAAGCTGTTGCGCTTCCCGCCGTAGCCGGACGGGAAGCAGATGTTTGCGCGTTAGAAATTACGGCAGGCGCAGATTCGGTTACCGCTTGTGCCGTGGATGGCGCAGACGCCGAGCCCGTCGATCCGTTTTCCGTCACGATTCGGCAGATGATCTCGCCTACGGCGATCTCCTGACCTTCGGAGGCCAGCAGTTCGCCCATCACGCCTTCTTCCGTAGACGGGATTTCAGCATTGACTTTATCGGTAATGACTTCGCAAATCGGTTCATACATATCGACCGTGTCGCCCGGGCGTTTCAACCACTTGGCGATCGTCGCCGACACGAGCGATTCGGCGAGTTGCGGCATCGTAATCTCTTTTTGCGTGGAATTCGTTGTACTCATTACATTCACTCCTCTTTGGTCAAGGACTTAATAAAAAGCCAGTTCGCGCATCGCGTCCAGCAGTTTGTCCTTGCTAAGCATGAAGAACTTTTCTTGCGGCGGATTGATCGGCATAGCCGGAGCATCCGGGCCGCAAAGGCGACGAATCGGCGCATCCAGGTCATACAGACATTCCTCGGCGATGATCGCAGCTACTTCCGCCCCTACGCCGCCTGTTTTATTGTCTTCGTGCACGATCAATACTTTGCCCGTACGACGAACCGCTTCGATAATCGCTTCGCGATCGAGCGGTTGAATCGTGCGCAGGTCGAGGATATGGCTGGTGATGCCTTCCTGTTCCAACTCTTCGGCTGCTTGCATGGCAAAATGCAGCGGCAAACTGTAGCTGATGACCGTGATGTCGTCGCCTTCGCGCAGCAGGTTCGCTTTGCCGATCGGAACGATATAATCGTCTTCCGGCACGTCTTCTTTGATCAGTTTATAGCATTTTTTATTTTCGAAAAAGAGAACCGGATCAGGATCTCGAATGGCAGCTTTGAGCAGACCTTTCGCATCATACGCCGAGTAAGGCGCAATGATTTTGAGTCCCGGCGTACCGAAGAAGATCGATTCCGGGCACTGCGAGTGATACAGGCCGCCGAAGATGCCGCCGCCGATCGGCGCGCGCACGACGATCGGGCAATCCCAGTCATTATTGGAGCGATAACGGATTTTGGCTGCTTCGCTGATGATTTGGTTGGTCGCCGGAAGCATGAAATCCGAATATTGCATTTCCGCGATCGGTTTCATGCCGACCATGGCCGCACCGATCGCGACGCCCGCAATCGCGGATTCGGCCAGAGGCGTGTCGATCACCCGATCCTCGCCGAATTGATCCTGCAAGCCTTTGGTCGTCGTGAACACGCCGCCTTTAACGCCCACGTCTTCGCCGAGCACGAACACGGAAGAATCTTTTTCCATTTCTTCCTTCATCGCCAAACGAATGGCATCAATATACTCCATCATCGGCATATCAGTTGTTCCCTCCCTGTCCGTCCGCATCGCCCGCATACACATGCAGCAGCGTGTCTTCCGCACGCGGATACGGAGCTTTGTCCGCATATTCCGTCGCTTCTTTCAGTTCCTGAGCCACTTCTTTGAGATAGGTTTCTTCTTGCTCCTCGCTCCAAAGACCCGCGTCGATCAGGTATTGCTTATAGCGCGGAATGCCGTCTTTTTTCCAATTGGCATCGACTTCTTCTTTTGTCCGGTAGGCCAGATCGTTATCCGATGTGGAGTGCGGAGACAAACGGTACATCATCGCTTCGATCAATGTCGGTCCTTCGCCGCGAACGCCGCGCTCCCGAGCTTCTCGCACGACGCGGAACATTTCCAGCGCGTCGTTGCCGTCCACTTGAAATCCCGGGAATCCGTAGCCCAGCGCGCGGTCGCTCACTTTACCCGCGAGCTGCTTGGCAATCGGCACGGAGATCGCATACTGGTTGTTTTCGCACATCATGATCACCGGCAATTTCTGCACGCCCGCAAAGTTTGCGCCTTCATGGAAATCTCCCTGGTTGCTGGAGCCTTCGCCGAAAGTGACGAACGATACCGCGCCTTCGCCGCGCATTTTCGAAGCCAGAGCCGCGCCTACCGCATGCGGAACCTGCGTCGTTACCGGGCTGGAGCCTGTCAATACGCGCAGACGCTTGCTGCCGAAATGTCCCGGCATTTGGCGACCGGCGCTGTTCGGATCTTCCGCTTTGGCGAAGGCCGAAAGCATCAGCTCGCGCGGCGTCATGCCGACTGCCAGCATAAAGCCGTAATCGCGATAGTAAGGCAGGAAATAGTCTTTCTGCGTATCAAGGGCGAATGCAGCGGCTACCTGTGCCGTTTCTTGTCCGATGCCGGATACGTGAAAATTGATTTTGCCCGCTCGTTGAAGCAGGTGGCAGCGCTCGTCGAATTTGCGCGCGAGCAGCATATATTTGTACATGTCGACGGCGCGGCGGTCATCCAGACCGGCCGCCTCGTGCAGAGTCTGCGGTATAGCTGTTCCTTTTTGGCTCATTGCGGGAACCTCCTTAATTGTCGTAAAACGAATGATTGATGTTCGGTTTCCTTTTACGGGGTATAAGTCGTTAACTGCTTCTAACACAACGTCTTAAAACCTGGTACTAATTCTTAACCCGAACCTATTATAATCCTTTTTCGACCGAAAAGAAAAGCGCCGCTTTAATGCGATGTCGTACATCGCGCAAAAATCCGGAACGGTAAAGCGGATCGAGTCCATGCGACGAGACGCTTTTCTCGGTTTTATTGTCCTCTTTTATGCTCACCGACGCAAATAGACCTGCTCTCCAGTAGGAAGAACAGGTCTATTTCGCTTGCTACGGCAACACATCTAATTTCAACTAGACGTTAATCGCATTCCCGTCGATCGCCAGCATCGCTTCGCCCAGCGCTTCCGAAAGGGTCGGGTGCGCATGCACGGCGCTGCCCACTTCCCATGGCGTCGCGTCGAGCACGGCGGCCAAAGAAGCCTCGGCAATCAGTTCGGTCGCATGAGGCCCGACAATCTGTACGCCGACGAGGTCGCCTGTCTCCGTATCCGCAACTACTTTGGCAAAGCCTTCCGCATGTCCTTCGACAAGCGCTTTACCGATTGCGGAAAAAGGAACTTTTGCCGATTTAACGCTGCGTCCCAGTTCGCGTGCGCGGCTTTCGCTCAAGCCTACACTCGCAACTTCCGGCTGCGAATAAACGCAGCGCGGGATAAAGGCCGGATCATACGCGTGCGTTTTTTCGCCTGCCAGATGCATAGCCGCCGCAATGCCTTCATGACTCGCCGCATGCGCAAGCTGCAAGCCGCCGATGCAATCGCCGATCGCGTAAATGTGGGATTCCCCGGTTTGGAAATTGGCGTTGACCGCAATATTTCCGTTCACGACGCGAATATCCGTATTTTCCAGGCCGATGCCTTCGACATTGGCGGTGCGACCGATCGAGACGAGCATCTGCTCGGCCTCGAACAACTGCTCCTCGCCTTGATGCAGCGCTTTGATCGCTATTCCGTTTTTGCCGGCCGAATACGTATCCGCCTGAAGCTGAACACCCGTCCGGATCTTCACGCCGCGGCGTTCGAGAGACTTGGCCAGCTCGCGCGCCGTCTCTTCGTCTTCGCCCGGCAAGATTTGCCCGGCCAATTCGACCACCGTGACTTGAACGCCGAAGTCGCACAGCATGGATGCCCATTCGATCCCGATCACGCCGCCGCCGACGATCAGCAACGATTCCGGAAGACTTTCCAACTCCAACGCTTCGTCGCTGCTGAGTATGTATTGACCGTCCGGCTCCAGACCCGGCAGCACGCGCGGGCGCGAGCCTGTCGCAATAATCAGGTTCGCGGGGACGATCGTTTCCATCTCCCCGTCCGGCAGTTCGACGGCGACGGCTCCGCTGCGCGGCGAAAAGATCGAAGGCCCGATGACGCGTCCGCTGCCTTCAATGACGCGGATTTTATTTTTACGCATCAAATATTGAACGCCTTGGTACAGTTTGTCTACGATTCCGCGCTTACGCTCCTGTACCTTCGGGAACACCAGGCGGCTGCCCGCGGTTTCCACGCCGTATTCTTCCGCGTTTTGAAGCAGCGAATAGACCTCGGCGCTTCGCAGCAGCGACTTGGTCGGGATACAGCCTTTATGCAGACAAGTACCGCCCAATTTTTCCTTTTCGATAATGATGACTTCCTTGCCGAGCTGTGCCGCCTTGATCGCAGCTACATAGCCGCCCGTACCTCCGCCAAGCACCGCAACATCGCATGTAATGGTCATAAATCGTTTTCCTCCGTCTGTGTTCGATTTTACTTATTGCGATTATTCATATAAGGCGTCGCGCAGCTTGGTCGACATCGTCGGCTTGCGACCGTTGGCCTTCAGCAGCGCTTCGCGCAATCTTTTGTTCTGCGCTTCGGTCTCCCGAAAACGATGCAGCATATCCGCAATCCACTCGGCGTCTTCCGCTTTCACGGCCCCGGATTGTTGCAGAAGTTGCAGCCGCTCCTCATCTTCCGTCCGATATTCGCCCATATTCGTTCATCCTTCCGTCTCCTGCTTCAAAACTTTTGGCCATCCTGCGATCTTCCATGCATTCAGACCTTCATGCAGGTTTTGGCCGCTCTTGTCTAGCATACCACGAGTTCGCTCATTTTTCTTCGGCAGGAATAGTATTGACCGAACGTTCTATCTGTTATACTATAAATATAACAAGTAGATAAAGGAGGGCCATTATGTTCATCGAACTTGATCTGCAATCTGAAGTTCCCATTTATAAGCAATTGGCTGATCAGCTCATCGAAGGCATTGCTTCCGGAACATTATCGTCCGGCCAGCCGCTGCCTTCGGTTCGTACGCTCGCTGCCGATCTGGGCATCAATCTGCACACCGTGAACAAAGCCTACCAAGCACTCAAGCAGGAAGGATTTCTCGAAATCCATCGCAAGCAGGGCGTTATCGTTCAACCGGGCGCCTTGCCGACGGCCGATTCCGCATTTCGAGAACGGCTCGGGCGCGATTTGCGCCCGCTGATCGCTGAAGCCGTCGCTCGCGGCATGAAGGAGAACGAGTTGCAAACACTGATGACTGCGTTGTACGGCCAAGTTCAAAATCCGTCATCCCAAGGAGGGACTTCCACATGAATTCCGTTAACTCTTTCGCTTTTCTTATCGCTTTTATCGACTTGCTATGGTTGTTTGCGTTAATGGGCATTCCTGCTTTGATGACCGCTACTTTGTTGGGCGTTTACGTCCCCAAAGAGGAACGGCGCATTCCGCAAGTCGCGCGCATCCGTCGATCCTTTTTGCTGCTGGGCGCGGGAAGTGCGCTGCTTGGCGGAATCCTCTCGATCCTCGCCTACTTTTTAAGCAAAGGCTCGGAAGGCTGGACGCTAGCGCTGCTGCTCATTCCGCAAGCTCTGGGCTTTTTTGTCACCTGGAACTTTTCACGACGCCAAGCGCTTGCGCTCAAAGCCGAACGCGGCTGGAAAGTCCCCCAGTCTTCGAAACGAACCGCTTATATCGGCAGTGACCGCGAATCCGCCGCGACCGGCGTTTCTGCCTGGGCGTATCTGCTGCACATCCTCGTTATTCTGATCACCGTCGCCCTCGTTGCTTTGAATTGGGACCGTATCCCCAATCCGCTTCCCGTCCATTTCGATGCCGCCGGATTGCCTGACCGCTATGCGGAAAAGTCGATCGGAAGCGTCTACACGCTCACGATCTTGCAGTCGCTGTTGACCGCGCTGTTCGCAGGCATTCATTTTTCGCTTCGCCGCATGCGTCAGTCTCTTGACCCGTCGGATCCGCAAGGGTCGCTTCGCAGACAAATTCAACTGCGCGCCTCCAACTCCTGGATGCTGTTTTTAATCTCGCTCATCGCGATGATCATGTTCAGCTGGCTTCAAATTCGAAGCACGTACGATTTTCGAGGGACTCTGCCGATCGGTTTGGCTATTGCTTTTCTTCTGCTTCTTACGATTCCGATCGTCGGCTTCATGATCTATATCAGACGCCGCGGCTTGGAAGACGAAGGGATCAACCGCCGTCACGGCGAGGACCGATTCTGGAGGGGCGGCATGTTCTACTTCAATCCGCAAGATCCCGGACTTTTTGCGGAAAAACGCACGGGATTCGGCTGGACCTTCAACTTTGCGCGTCCGACGGCCTGGTTGCTCATGACCGCCGTCATTATGCTTCCGATCGCTGCCGTAGTCGCAACCACGCTATTCGTCGGTTAAAAAAAGAACAAATCAAACTCTTGTCTCGCACGATTCCGAGCCGGTTTTCTTGTACCTAAGGTACTAGAAAACCGGCTCGGAATCGTGCCTTTCGACACGAAACGATCTGTGTTTTTTTCAAACTTTTTTACCATGAACGAAATAGGAACGTAAGTTCTCTTTTTCTGCTTGACTCCCCGCTTTGACGATGTTAGGTTGTTTTTAGGATTCCGATTCACCATTTCATCATTTTCAGGAGGGATTGACATGACGGAAATCAAACTTGAGATCGGTTACGAAGAGTATGAAAACGGGCAGAAAATGGAAACTTTGATCGAAGAATTGGCAGAAAAGCCGGAAGCCGAACAGTTGTCGAGTCTGATTATCGGCAGTTGGGGCGGCGCTTACGAAGATTCTTCGGAGTCGATCGCAGCCGAACTGGTGCGACTCAAGGATCGCTTCCCTGCGCTGCGCAGCCTGTTTATCGGCGATATGGATTCCGAAGAATGCGAAGTCTCGTGGATCATGCAATCGGATCTGAATCCCTTATTCGCGGCTTTCCCGGAACTCCGTTCGCTCACGATCAAGGGAAGCACCGATCTGGCTCTGGGCGAAGTCAAACATGCCAAACTTGAAGAACTAACCATCATCTGCGGAGGCCTCGGCAAAAGCGTGCTTGCTTCAATCGCCTCAGCCGAACTCCCGGCACTGAAAAAACTTGAACTGTACATAGGCATAGACAATTACGGATTCGACGGAGACATCGAAGACGTCATGTCCGTAGCCAAGCCGGGACTTTTCCCGAATCTCGTTTACCTCGGACTGAAAGATAGCGAAATTCAGGACGAAATTGCCGCCGCTATCGCTCAATCCGATATTTTAGACAACTTGGAGACGCTTGACCTGTCCGAAGGAACGCTCAGCGACGAAGGCGCGGAAGCCCTGCTGGCCAGCGAGAAAGTTCGTCGTCTGCCGAAGCTCGATCTTCATTACCACTTCATGTCCGAAGCCATGACCCGTCGCGTTGCGACAGAGCTGCCCAACGCAGACGTAAGCGATCGTCAGGAAACGGAAAAGTACGACGGCGAGGAATATCGTTATCCCGCTTTGACGGAATGATCGTGCAGCACGTCGAAAGTCCTTTTTCCCGATTTCCCGACGCCCGGCATACCCCGCTGCTCTTGATTGCCCATGCCGACGGAGAACGCACGGAAGGCCTGCGGCGGTCAAGATTGTCGTTGGGTCTGCCGGAGCCGATTATCGTTCCCTATGAGCAGCTGCTTGCAGGTATTCCTTTGCACGAAGCTGCCGAACGAGCCGGATTGCCGACAGGGATCGCGCCGTTTATCCGACTCGATGCGCCCGGCGAACATTTCGGCGTCGAACGGGCGTTGATCGCGCTTGGATCGCCCCAACGCGATGACGGCGATGCGCTGCTGCCTCTTCGGGAACGACGCGATCCGTATCGACTTTCCGAACAGGCGGCTTTGTCGTTGGGAGAACAGCCTGTACGATTGATGCACCCTTCCCAATGGTTTCGCGGCTTCTGCCGGTTGTTAGATCGGATTCGCACGGAAGCCGCGGAGGCATGGCCGCAGGTTCGATTCTGGCATGACCCGGCCGATATTGCGACGATGTTCGACAAGCGGGCTTGCCATCGTCGCCTGAGCGCGGCAGGCGTTAAGGTCCCTGCCTTGCTGGCAGAACCCGAGACGCTAACCGGATACGAAGCAGTGCGCGAAGCCATGTTCAACAAGCGGATGCACCGGGTATTTCTGAAGCTGGCTTTCGGTTCGGGAGCTTCCGGGATCATCGCTTACCAGATCAATCCCCGAACCGGCGCCGAGATCGCAACCACTACGATGGGAGCCGAAGTCTACGTTCAGCGCCCCGGCATCTTTTACAATTCAAAAAAAGTCCGGTCGCTGACCGACTCCGAGCAGATCCGTACGCTGATCGGCTACTTGTGCGGACATGGCGTTCACGCCGAACGTTGGATTCCCAAAGCTTCTCTGAACGGACGTCCGCTCGACCTTCGGCAGCTTGTCGCTTTTGGCGAAGCCGGGCATGCCGTCGTTCGGGTCGGCGAGAGTCCGATTACGAATCTTCATCTGCGCAGTCAACGAGTATCTCCGGCTGAGTCGGGTTTGTCGCACGAAGCGCTAACGGCAGCAAAAAACGAAGCATTGGCCGTCATGCGTGCCTTCCCCGCCTCTTCTTCGGCCGGGATCGACGTGCTGACGGATCGACAAACCGGACAGCCTTATATAGCGGACGTCAATCCGTTCGGCGATCTGCTTCGGCGGGTGCGTCATGAAGGACTCGATCCTTACGATTGGGAAATGAAACGATGGATGGAAGTCGGCGCGGATACGACGGGAAGCCTGCAAGGAGGAACGCAAGCATGACCCTTGAAAAAAGTTCGGTCGACATGAACAAAGTCGTCGGGACGCACGATATTTTAATGATTACGCTGGACACGTTGCGCTTTGACGCAGCACTGCTTGAGCAAGACAACTGCCCGAACCTATGCGGCAGCGGTCCTTGGGAAAAACGACATTCGCCGGGCAGCTTTACCTATGCGGCGCATCATGCTTTTTTCGGCGGCTTTTTGCCGACGCCGGCCAATACCGATAAGTCGTCGCATGTTCGCTTGTTTCATTCCCGGGGCACCGGACTGAAGACGCATCCGCATACGTGGCTGTTCGATACGCCGGATATCGTCTCGGGGCTTGCCGCGGAGGGGTATCGGACGCTTTGCATCGGCGGCGTTATCTTTTTCACGAAAAAAGTACCGCTCGCCCGCGTGCTGCCCGGTTATTTCCAGCGCAGCTTTTGGCGGATGAACTTCGGCGTCACCAATCCGCAGTCCACGAAAAACCAGGTGGATCATGCGCTGAAATTGCTGGCCGACATTCCGACGAACGAACGTTTCTTTTTGTTTATCAACGTCTCCGCCATTCACGGGCCCAACCATATGTTTCTTCCCGGTGCCAAACGCGATTCGGTCGACAGTCAACGGGCCGCGCTTCGTTATGTGGATGCCGAGCTGGGTCGATTGTTCGATGCGGTTCGGGCCCGAAATAATCCCGCGTTCTGCATGGCTTTCTCCGACCACGGAACGGCTTACGGCGAAGATGGGTATGAAGGGCATCGTCTGGCGCATGAGACGGTTTGGAACGTCCCTTACCGGGAATTTATGCTGTAAAAGAAAAGGAGCGATTACCATGACCGAAACGGCCGTCTACGATATCGAGCAGGTCCGGGCCTGGAAACGGGAACTGGACGCCGCTCCTTACCGTTCGTATCTCTATTCTTACCCGCACAAGACCGCGTACCGCCCGTTCGAAAAACCGAAGCCGTTGTCCGAACTGTGGCAGGACGAACCCGCGGAAAGCTTTTTCCTCTATATGCATATCCCCTTCTGCGGGGCGCGCTGCGGATTCTGTAATCTGTTTACCCTGCCGGATAAACGCGAGGACGTGCATAAGCGATACGTCGACGCGCTCGAACGCCAAGCCAAGCAATGGGCAGGTCTTGTTTCGCGTCCTTTTGCGCGGTTCGCGATCGGGGGCGGCACGCCGACGCTGCTGCGGGCCGATCAACTGAGCCGACTGTTCGACATCGCGGAAGATATCATGGGGCTGGACCCCTCCGCGGCTTCGATCTCCGTAGAAACTTCGCCGGAAACGGTTGATCCGCAGCGGCTGCGCATCCTAAAGGAACGGGGAACCGATCGCGTGAGCATGGGCATTCAAAGTTTTATCGAAGCCGAAGCGGCCGCGATCTATCGTCCCCAAAAGCCGGACGAAGTTCGCAGAGCTTTGGATCTGTTGCAGCGCTTTGAATTTCCTTTGCTCAATCTGGATCTGATCTATGGCCTGCCGGGGCAGACGTTGGAGACTTGGCTCTACTCGCTGGAACAAGCATTGAGCTACGAGCCTGGCGAAATTTTCCTCTACCCGCTCTATACGCGGGAGCATACGATCCTCAAGCCCGGCGACGTACAAGGCGGAGGACCCGAAGACCTGCGCATGGACATGTACTTGGCTGCCTGCAAACGACTGGAAGAGCGCGGTTACGAACAATTTTCGATGCGGCGTTTTGCCCGCAAAAATACGGTCGGCCATGATCCGTCCAAGCGACCACTTGCTTATGGCTGTCAGGAAGAAGGCATGATGGGGCTTGGCTGCGGCGCCCGTTCATATACGCAGCACGTACACTATGCTTCTCGATACGGAGTGAGTCGTAAAGCGACCGAGAGCATCATTGCCGATTACGTGGCCGCGGAGCGTTATGATCATGCGGATTACGGCTTCGAGTTGAATATCGAAGAGCGTAAGCGGCGCTTCGTGCTCAAAGGCATCCTGCACAGCGAGGGGCTTCCGCTCGAAGAGTATGCGCGTCGTTTCGGCAGTGATGCGTTCAGCGACCTGCCGCAATTGCATTTGCTGACGGAATCCGGATTGGCTGCGATTGAAGAAGGCATTCTGCGGATGGGACGCGAAGGTCTCGGTTATTCGGATGCCATCGGCGACTGGTTGATTTCCGAACCGGTTCGCAATCAGATGCATGAGTTTGTGCTGCCATGAAGGCGACTCTTTATTTCCGCGGCTCTTTGTCGTCCTGCAACTACTCTTGTCCGTATTGTCCGTTCAGCAAAACCACAGACAGTACCGAGACCTTGGCCAAAGATCGGCGTCAGGTGGAAAAGTTCGTCGAATGGGCCGCTATGCAGGAAAAGTCGGGGCATCGACTCTCTATCTTTTTCAACCCCTACGGCGAAGGACTCGTTCATGCTTGGTATCGGGACGCGATCATTGCCCTTTCCCATATGCCGCATATCGATCGGGTCGCGATTCAAACCAATCTTTCCGCCAAGCTGGATTGGACGGATCGGTTGAATCGGGATACCGCAGCGTTCTGGGCTACCTATCATCCGGGCGAAGTCAGCGAAGAACGATTTCTCGCGCGCTGCCTTGACCTGCATCGGCGCGGCATCAAGTTCAGCGTCGGAAGCGTGGGCGTCCGCAGCGCATTCGAGCGCATCGATTCGCTGCGGCGCGCACTGCCGGAAGATGTCTATCTGTGGATCAACGCGTTCAAAGATCGCAAAAATTACTATGAAGAACATGAGATTCAGCGCCTGCGCGCAATCGATCCGTTATTCGAGTTGAACCTGCCCGATTACGCAAGTCTCGGACAATCGTGCCGAACCGGAGAAACCGTGTTTTTCGTTCAGGGGCCCGGGATCGTCAAACGCTGCTACAGTGATCGGCGCGTGATCGGCCATTTGTATCGGGAAGGTCTCGAAGGCTTGTCGCAGCAGAGAGCTTGCGGAATGAAAAGCTGCGGCTGCTATATCGGTTACGTGCATATGCCGGAGTTGAATATGGAGAGCCATTACGGAGACGGTCTGCTTGAACGGCGCGGGTTGCGGGAACAATTCGTCACGGCTTATTCGGGAGGTCGACCATGACTGATTTTGATGCGACAAAAGCAGGCCGCACGTTCTGGCTGACCGGGCTGCCGTGTTCCGGCAAAACGACGACAGCGATTGCTTTTGCCGACGCACTGGCAGAGCGCGGAGCAGCGGTCGAAATCCTCGACGGGGACGAGCTTCGTCGCCGGATCGGCGGCGGACTGGGCTTCAGTCAGGAAGACCGCATGGAAAATGTGCGCCGAGCCGTCTATCTCTCAGGGCTGCTGAACAAACACGGCGTGACCACGATCGTCTCGTTGATCAGCCCTTATGCCGAAATGCGCAACTATGCCCGCTCCGAGCTTTCGCGATTTGTCGAAGTCTATATCGAGTGTCCGCTCGAAGAATGTGAGCGCCGGGATGTCAAAGGCATGTACGCGTTGGCACGCCAAGGCAAAATCACCTCCTTTACAGGAGTATCCGATGTGTACGAAGCCCCTGTATCTCCAGAGTTGACGCTTCGTACCGACCAAGATTCCGTACATGAGAACGTAGCGAAATTGTTGGAATTTTTCGATCAAGATCCATTTACGGCGCATATTCATACGGAATCGATACTTTCTTTGCCCAAGTAACTTTCTCGAACATGAGCAAACCCGGACATTCTGATGTCCGGGTTCTTCTGTTAAATTAGATGAACAAGACCAAATACTCCCGCGATCCGTGCGGCCCTCAGGAGGCACTCTCATGCCGGAACCATTAAAGCTCATGTATAACCGCTCTTTTTTGCAGGACTTTGCCAGCAAGGTCCAATCGGCTTATCCTCCCTTCGAAGATACTGCTTTTCTTAGCGATGTGCTTCAAGGAGACTGGGAAGAACTCGAGTTAAAGGCACGGATGCGCCGCATTTCGATTGTCCTCGGTCGTTATTTGCCTACGCCTTTTACCGCGGCGCTCGACATTCTGTACCGGATTGACGAGCAGTGCGTCGGATTCCCTTATCTGTTCTTTCCCGACTTTGTCGAAGTCCATGGACAGGCTGAGCACGATTTCGAAGCCGCTCTCGACGCGCTGGAACGATTCACGTCGAAATCTTCATCCGAGTTTGCCATACGGACCTTTCTGCTGCGCGATCCCAAGCATACGATGGTTCGCATGCTGCATTGGGCAAAAAGCCTCAATGAACACGTACGAAGACTCGCCAGCGAAGGCTGCCGTCCTCGTTTGCCTTGGGGACAAGCTCTGCCGATGTTCAAACTTGATCCGGCGCCCGTACTGGAGATTTTGGAAAAGCTCAAAGCCGACTCTTCGCTCTATGTCCGAAAAAGCGTAGCCAACAACTTGAACGACATCGCCAAAGATAACCCGGACCTCGTCAAACAGACTGCCCGGAATTGGTACGGATCCGATCCGCTAACCGATTGGATTGTTCGTCGCGGCTGCCGGAGTTTGCTCAAGCAGGCCGACCCTGAGATTCTGTCCTTGTTCGGATACTCTTCCTGGGACTCTTCCACAGACGAATCTTTGATTACAACAGCCTCGCTGCAAATCCAGCCTCAAACGCTTGCGATCGGCGGCGAAATCCAACTGCATTTTGAACTGCAAGCACGCCCCGGCGAGCCTTTGCGCATTCGTCTGGAATATGCAATCGACTTTGTTAAAGCTTCGGGACGAGCGTCACGGAAGCTGTTCATGCTTGCAGACCGTACGCTGGATGGCGCAGCTACCTTGTCCGGAACGCGCAAGCATCGTTTTGCCGATCTTACGACTCGCCGACATTATCCGGGATTGCATCGAATTGTCCTGCTTGTTAACGGGCAAGAATATGCGGAAGCTTCTCTAACACTGATACCTCAAATGAGTGAGTCATTATAAGTCGTCTGAACTAAACACACCAATAATCTCTTTTTTTCGGAGTGCGAGCCAAAAAACCGGTTGTTAACTTGCCTGCCTTTTCGTATAATGTTAAAAAACATTACATATCTATTCGCGAAAAGGGCGTGTTATCGATGAAACCGAACCGCATTCCGAATCTTTTGCTTTTTTTGCTTGGCATAGCGGCAGCTACCGTACTTTGGATTGATTCTTCTCGCAACCTGCTTCAGAATCTATGCTTGGCGCTCGCCGTTTTGTCCGCAGCAGCCCTTATGTTCTTCACGCGTCAACGTAGATACACTCTTTCATCCAAGCTTCAAACAACCCGAACCGAAAACGATTCAGACAAGCTTAAAAGCTTCGTATTCGAGTCTCAAGTCGTCTCCGATCGATTGCTGGCCGTCGTAGAGGAAGTTCATGCCTCCGTTCGCACGTTGACTTCCGTCACCGAACATTCCGAACGAGCCGAGCATGAATTGGATACAAGCAGTACAGAAGCCGCGGCGCGCACGCAAGAAGCCTCTGCCCTGCTTGAAGAAGCTTCGCTCATCTCGCTTCAAATGGTGGAAAGCGCAGCAACGATGGCGCGCGAAAGTCTTGAAGCCGGCTCCGCGGCAGGCGAACTGTCAGATGCCCTTAACTCCGCGGACCGCGTCATGACGAATATTTCGAGTCAAAACACAGCAATCGGCGAACGCATTCATGAATTGACTCAACATATGACGGATATCGAAGCCGTCAACCGCTTTATTCGGGATGTTGTGGAACAAACTTCGCTATTGGCACTCAACGCTTCCATTGAAGCAGCTCGTGCCGGAGAAGACGGCCGAGGATTTGCTGTTGTCGCCCAAGAGATCCGCAAGCTTGCCGCACAAAGCGGCGATGCGCTCGGACGGTCGGCCGCTACGCTCGGATCGGTCGTATCCGGCGTCAGCCATGTGACGGAAGCCATGGCGGCAAGCCGACTGGCTGTGGAACAAGGCTTGAACGAGATGCATCGCATGCGGCAAGAGATGCAACAGCTTCATCGTAGCGTTAACGGCGTACTGGGCTCCGCAAAAGACACGGATACGTTGAGCGGCGTCCAGCAGGAACGAATGACGCGAGGCGTAATGGCATTAACGGCCGCCGCCGAATTGACTAACCATACGACACAGTCCATGGAGCAACTTTTTTCGCATATCGCCCGGCAGCGGGATCAGATCAGCAAGCTTGCACGAATCGGCCACGAGATGCGAAGCGCTTCTACCGAGCTCTCCGACATGGTGAGCAGCTTCCAGTTCGATCAAGAAGACGGTCTTGCCAACAGCGATATCGAAGCCACTCGCCTCGTGCTGCAAACTGCCGCTAAGCAAGCTTCTTCGCTTCCGACAGACGAACGCGAGCATAATTTGCTGCTTTCCGGCTACATGGAACGATCTTCGTCGATCGAAGCGATCTGGTCAAACCGTACAGACGGCTCGTTCATTTTTTCCAAACCGCAAGCTGGTCTGCTCAATGCCAAGAATCGTGAATGGTGGCAGCAGGCGATGGAAGGTGAAATCTATGTCTCGCCCGTGTATATCTCCGCGATTACTAAACGCCCCTGCCTCACCATGTCCGCAGCGATCGTCGGCGAAAACGGCGAACGGATCGGCGTCGTCGGGATGGATTTGTCATTAGAAACCGGCACGGCAACGGATCATATTCGAGTCTCTTGACGACTAACAAACAGAACCGCCTACCGAATGTCTCTCGACGATCGGCAGGCAGTTCTGTTTGTTGTGCGAATCTATGGAATGTCTAGAATAGATAGCATTGATTAACGTACGGAAACTTTCGCTTGCTGCTCCCGTTCCGTTTCAAGTTCTTCGTCCGGCTTACCCTTTTTCGAACCGTAGAGAATAAAATTCACTTCCTCCAACACGTCCGAAAATTGTTGCATGTGTTGATTACTTTGCATGGTTGTTCCTCACCTTACTCCAGTCTTGTGTCGTGTCCACACTTATTATTTAACCAAACACCCAAATTTGAAACTTGCTTGCTGGGGCAGCGGTTCTGGACACAATCTCTCAACATTGGAGCAGCCGCCTTTATAGTTATCGGCAGGTGAAGCCCATTCCATAATATCCCTTTATTTCTTTTTGTGTTTGGTACGGGATTTTTTTTCTTTTTGTTTGGCAGAAGCTCTTTGCATGCGCCGTTTTTCCAGTTCCATCTCTCGCTTCAGATAAAGCTCCATGGTGTTTTCCGGATTATCCGAAGCAAACAACATGAACTTTTTTAAATGTTCATTATATTTGTCCTTGCCGAACACGCGGCCGTTCTCGCTTAAGAACAATTGTAACATTCGATGCGGATCTCCTGTGCTTTTAAGCGATTCGAACTCTTGCAGCACGTCTAAAATTTGCGAAGCAATCCGTTCCGAACGGTCCTTGATCCGCTCTTCCCCGAGCCGAATATCTCCCGGATAGGCATGAGACAGGATCAGAAAGATTCCGCCGACCCCGTATAAGGCCAGCATATCCGCCATATCCACCGAATCCGAACTGACGCGGCTTGTCCACTCCAGCGAAGCCCGATCCGGATGCGTGAAAATATTCAAAAAACCGTAGACGTCGGTCAACTCGAACGAAATATGCTCGTACGCATACTTCATGACGCCCAGGTTGCTCCCCATCACTTCCTGGGCAGCATCATGATCAATCGTTTCGGGAGCTGCGCGATATTGGAACAATCGCGCAGAATGCTCGAAAGCTACCCGAATTTGCACAGGTGCTTCGACGACCAGCCCTCCCTCACGCAGCAAGACGGCCGCCGATAGTGAATTCGCGATTCGTTGAAGCAGGGCTCCGGCATAATAATCGTCTTCCCGCTCCGTATACTCGCGAGCAATCTCGATTAATTCATGCATATAACCCAACATCTCGTCGCGAACCGAACCCGAGTGTTCAGGAGCCTCCAGCAGCGACGCTGGTCGCCATTCAACCGTTTCATCGCTTTGCGTCCCAGCACCCTGCTTCAAGCGCTCGTCTTTTCGCACCATTGGCTCCTTCTCCTTTCAAGCTTTCTAATTTTCGTTGCGCGATGACCTCAATGAGAGAGCAGTTGCTTTTGCCACATTTCCTCTTGCAGCATACGTCCCGATAAAAACGCCGAACGACTCTCCGCCAATCGAAAACCAAAGTTCGCATACAAGGCACGAGCCGCTTCCAGCTCCGCATTTGTCCACAATACGATGCTTGCATATCCGCATTCCTGGCAAAAAGCAATCGCCTGCGCCATCAGTCCGCGTCCGAATCCATGTCCGCGCACGGATGGGTCAAGCAGAAACCAGCGCAGTTGCGCCGTTTCTTCGTCCAGCCGGGTAATGCCCACAGACCCGCTATGCCGGCCTACTTGATCGACGACCCATAGTTGCTCGCGCGCCTTCGCATTCCGATTGCCGAAATCTCGAATGCCTTCCTCCACGAAACGCACGAAGGAATCGTCATACCCGCGCTCGCGACGATACAACTCGGCGTGCAGCGCAATGACTTTCTCTAAATCTTCCGGTCTATATGTGCGAATCAATTCCTTTTCATCCCCCTGTCGCGTCTCTTTCATTGTACCGGGTGCCATAGCTGCGTTTCAACTTCGACCGCAGCTATTTTGATGACAAAATCCTCATCATTCCGGGTGTGGGCAAAAAGGGAATTTAAATGATATTATTGTAAATTCATAGCAATGAACAAAAGAGACCCGCTAATTACGCGGATCTCTTGAAAGTTTTAAAAAAGCCTGTTACCTTATCAACGCTAAAAGTAAGGTTACGCCCGTCTGAAACCCACCTAAAGCATGCGGTTTTCAGCCAAACGTAATCCTCTGGTTAAGAGTTGAACGGTTACTACACCGAAATTCTGCTTTGCAAGTTAGCGGTCTTCGCTTCCCAATCTTCCAGCGTAATCCCGAACAAAACATGATCTTCCCAGACGCCGTTGATCTTCAAATACCGTTCGGCTAATCCTTCTCTTCGAAAACCCGCCTTTTCCAGAACCCGAAGCGACGGCGCGTTGCGCGGCATTACGCCTGCTTGCACCCGATGCAGATTATGCTTGGCGAAAGCCAGCTCCAGCACTCCGCATACGGCCTCGGTCATATACCCTTTTCCGTTATGCGCCTCATCCAGAAAGTAACCCAGATTCGCATTTTGAAAAGGCCCGCGCGCGATGCCCGTCAATGCGGCACGTCCAAGCAGTTTTCCGTTTTCGCGCAGACGAATCGCATAGACGTACGCCTGATCCCGTATGCGCCCCTGCTCGCTTTGCATGATTTCCGTCCGCTGCCCCGCAAGTGTTAAATACCCGTCCGAACGAATCGGCTCCAGCGGCTCCAAAAATGGCTGATTTTCCAACCGGAGCGCTAACAATTCTTCAGCCTCCTCCGGGGCGAATGGTTTTAATTCCAGCCGTTCGGTCAACATCCAAACTCCTCCTTAACGTTGATTCGCTATCGTAACCTATACTTTTCCGTTCATCGGAAATCGTGTTTTTATTATAGCAGAATCCGCTCAGGACGCCGAGACAACCAATTTTTAAAAAGAAAAAAGCCGCATCGGCAGCTCGACCCATTCAAAAGAAGGTTGGTCAAGCTGCCGGTGCGGAACTTTGACTCCAAGGTTCTTATTCCGGTTCGCCCGGTAATTTTTTGCCTTTGTCTTTTCGATCGCGGAACGTCTTGTACAGCTTGGAGACCGATTCGGGCGTAACGTCGATTCCGCGCTCGTACGCATATTTCACGGAGTACCCCAACGCGAGCGTTACCGTTCCTGCGACGCCTGCTGCGGCTACGCTGCCGGCTCCGGGGAAAAACTTGACGATCTGCGAGAAAATCGTTCGTCCCAGATTGCCGACGATGGCCGTAATGACGATCTCTTTTGCGGCCTCTCGGCTGATCGGTCGTTCGTACAACGTGGCCAGCTTGGTGAGCAGCCCGATCTGCAGCGCGGTCAGCGGCACGATATCGGCTCCCGGCAGCGGAACGGCTCCGATCGCGCCTGCAGAAGTCGATGCCGCGATGATCCATTTGTTGGCGATCGAAGACTTTTCTTTGATCGTGCGCGCGAACAGGATGTCTTTATTGTTTTTTTTTAAAAGTTCAAGAATCGCGTCGCGCAACGTATCGACATTTTCCCCGGTCCGCGACGAAATCGGAATGACGTCGTATTTTTGCCCGGTTTCGCGTCGCACTCTGCTAACCAGCCGATCCACTTCGTCCGCGGCATCGATTTTGTTCAGCACGATCAGGATATTCGGATTGGCCTTTTCCACGATCCGGAACGAACGCTGCTCGCTTTCCGAGAAGACCGTGCCTGCCGCATTAAGGAAAAACAGCACGACATCCGTTTTCCTGAAATAATCCAGCGTCGTTGCCGAGTTTTCTTTATTCACGTCGTTCAAACCGGGCGTATCGATGAAAAAGATTTTATCTTTGTACGCATGCGGATGGATCGCTGTCGTCTCGCCGGGTTCTGCGCCTACGCCGGCAACCTCTTCGCCCACGATCCGATTGATCGTCGACGATTTACCCGCATTAACATCCCCGACCAAAGCGATTAAAATTTCTTTGTTCAACTGTTCGTTAATCTCGGCCATTTCTTTATCGAAGGCATCGTCCGCGGCGTGCCGGATCTGACGTTTCATTTCGTTTTTCTGTGCTTCCGTATGAGTGCCTTTACCGATCGTTTTCATTTAACAGCCGCCCTTTCCCTATCCATATCGACTCCATGCCGCATATACGATATCGTTAACCGGAAAGTTTCGTTGCTGAAACGTACAGGAGGCCGCTCAGCTGCCGAATGCTTCGCTGATCGGCGTATCGCCGGAGATCAGATCGAATGCGCGTCTGTACGTATTGCGATCTTCCAGCACCTCCGCGATGACCGCAGCGACGTCGTCGCGCGGAATCGAACCGGGCTCCAAATTTTCCGCAGCCGAGATTCGTCCCGTGCCCGGATCGTTTTTGAGACCGCCCGGACGCACGATCGTATAATCCAAACCCGTCGTTTCCAGCATCCGGTCCGCATAATGCTTCGCCGCATAATAAGGTTTGATCGCTTCCGACCAGTTGTCGCGATTATGCGCCTGCATGGCACTGACGATCACATAGCGTTTGACGCCTGCTTTTTCGGCCGCTTCCATCGTTTTTACCGCGCCGTCGAGGTCAATCAGCAGCGTTTTGTCCAATCCCGTCGATCCGCCCGATCCTGCCGCGAACACGATCGCATCGCTGCCTTTAATTGCTTCGACCAGCACGTCAACACGGTCTTCAAGGTTCGCAAACACGGGCTCGATGCCTTCCGCACGAAGCTGGTCCCCTTGTTCCTGCTTGCGCACCATCGCCTTCACCTGATGCTTGCCTTCATGCGCCAACAACCGAATCAACCGACTTCCGATTTGCCCGTTTGCTCCGATTACCAATACGTTCATGCGATATTCCTCCTTGAGATTAAGTGATGTCAACGAATGCTGAATGCAACTTCCGATACTTTGGCCAAGTTGACGCTGATGTCCCGCCCTTCGCTTTCAAACGTCATGCAGCCGTCGCCTTCGGGCCGTTCGCCGCGGAAGGCCGGCACGACGTAAGCTTCCTTCAATTCCCGGACCGCAATCTCCAATTCAGCCGGAGTCAGTTCCTCACTTGAGTCGAAAGCATATTCTTTTTCGATGCCGTTGTCGTATAAAATTCGAATGTAAATGCCTCTCATTGTCGGTTCTCTCCCTTTCGGCTCTGAAGAATCATCCAGCGACTCCTCTCTTCATTATCTCAAACGAAATCACGGAAACCAAATCAGAGACCTTAACCTATGCAGAAATACCCGGATCGATTATGATTGGGTTATTATCTTTGCATTTACAGATAGAGGGGATTGAATTTATTGAAAAAAAGAATCTTACTGACCGCTTCCCTGGCTTTCGGCTTGTTCGCTTCGCAAGCGAGCGCCGCCGCGATGCAGGTATCCGTGGACGGTAAAGCCATATCGTTCAATACGAACCCCATCGTTCAAGAAAATGTCACGATGGTGCAATTCGCTCCCATTTTCCGCTGCTTGGGCATTTCGTTTAGTTGGAACCAACAGAAGCAACAAATCACCGCGACAAAAAACGGTACGCAGATGATTCTTACGCTAGGCAGCCGAACCGCTTATGTAAACGGAACCGCCGTACGGATGCAGCGCGCGCCGGTGTCCGTCAACGGAAATATTTTCGTGCCGCTGCGCTTTGTAAGCGAAGCGACCGGCGCGGAAGTGAATGTCTCCGGAAGCCGCATTTCGATTGCAAGCAGCGGGGCCGGCGCCACTCCCGGAAACCAAGCTCCCGTCGCCGGAGGAAGTTCGAGCGGAAACGCCAGCACCCAAAGCGCCCTTAACCCGTCGGAAGATGCCGTTACGGATTATCTGTATCGCCACTACGACACCCTGTACACGCCGGACTCCGGGTACGAGGTCGATTATGCCGTTGTGCAAGACGATGACGGACGCTACAGCGTAAACATTCTCCTCGACAACTATGAAGCCAGCGGCAATCTTTATGCGGAGAGCAAAAAAGATCCCGATATTCTGTTTGATTTTACCGGCGAATTTGTAGGGGATCTGGCGGATACGTTCGGATTGGATGAGGTTTATGTCTTTGTCGCTTTGGCCTTGCCGCTAAACGGCGAGCCTGTCGATCTTCCTGAGGAAGACTTGGTAGAGCTTGATGACGGGAGTTGGATGCTGATGCAGACGTTATTCGAGGGTAGTTACGACTTCATCGAGCAGTATGCGGAATTTTACGCGTTTCTGGACGGGGACAAGACGGAGTTGTTGACTGCGGGAGAATGGTAATTGTACTTAACTTTTAAATGATACATGTAAAGAAGCCATTTCGTTGCGAAATGGCTTTTTCGTTTTAATTAGTGGCCAAAGCTTTGCTAAGAATTTTAATGATATCATGGTAGTCATTGCGGAAAAATTCACTAAACCTTTCATCGATTTGAGTATTCATTTTCTCCCAAGTCATTGTTTCATAATCTACTGGATTCAAAAAACTTTTCTGATATGCGTGTCTTCAAACCTCAGATTCATGCGGTCAAGATAATAGATTCAAAAAACACGTATTCACAAGATTAGGAAAACCTTGTGAATACGTGTTTTTTGATATTATTGATCTTGAGTATTCAGATAGAGCGCAGTTAAAGTATTCATTTAACTACTCCTATGGAAATCAATTTTCAGCTCACTTTATGCTCGATTCGCAGCTTGTCCGCGATCATCGCGATAAACTCGGAGTTCGTCGGCTTCGACTTGTTGATGCTCACCGTGTAGCCGAACAGCTCGCTGATATTCTGCACCGAACCGCGTGACCAGGCCAACTCGATCGCATGGCGGATCGCACGCTCGACGCGTGAAGGAGTCGTAGCGTATTTCTCGGCGATCGAAGGATAAAGGGTCTTCGTGATCGCACCCAAAATCTCGATGTTGTGGTACACCATCGTAATCGCTTCGCGCAAATACTTGTAACCGCGTACGTGCACGGGAATGCCGATCTCGTTGATAATGGACGTGATGCTCGCATCAAGCGTCTTGCCTTTCGCCAGCATGCCGATACTCGGTTTAGGCGTAGGCGCCGGTTGCGAAGGCGCAATAGGCGAAGACGGGATGTTCAGCATCTGCCGTACCCGGCTGACCAAGACCTCGATATCAAACGGCTTTAAAATATAATAAGCCGCTCCAAGTTCAACTGCGCGCTGCGTAATATTTTCCTGGCCGAATGCCGTCAGCATAATCACTTTTGGACGCGGGTTTAGGTTCATGCCCTGCAGCTTCTCCAGTACGCCCAGTCCATCCAGGTGAGGCATGATGATATCCAGAATCAGAATATCCGGTGCGCGTTCGGCGCTGCGGAGTAATCCCAGTACCTCTTCCCCGTTAAAAGCGACCCCTGTCACCGTCATATCTTCCTGGGCGGAAATGTGTTCTTGGAGCATATGAACGAAATCCCGATTATCGTCCGCAAGCATAACTTCGATGTTTGGCAAAGCCTGTTCCTCCTTATCATCCGGCCGTAAAGCCGAATCCTCTGTAGTCCATAGAACTGTTTCTGTCTCTTTTGAACCAGAACTCTCGTACAGATCTCATACCGTAAAATTCGACACGGTTCGAAGATTCCCTTCTAGTCGTGTCAAATCTCCGCTCTCTCTTAGTATATCGGGTTATACGCCGATTTCAAACAAAAAATCCCAAAACCGTAAATTAGCACAGATACCGAATCCGATTTCGGATTTTTCTCTTTTTTCGTGCCTTTGCAATAAGGCCAAAGCGGAGCCGTTGGCTCCGCTCGTTACCCTTGCTCACAGTTTTGGGATCAAATGAATCAGCGGTCAGGAAACCCGATCATTTTTACTTTCTTCAGCAAGTTTCAGCATTTCCTGCGCATGATGCAGCGTTTTCTCCGTAATTTCGACACCGCCGAGCATCCGGGCCAGTTCCGTTACCCGACCTTCGTCGTTAAGCGATTCGATCCGGGTCATGGTCCGTTCGCCCTCTACCCGCTTTTCAATCAGGTACTGATGGTCCGCCATGCAAGCGACCTGAGGCAAGTGAGTGATCGAGAAGACCTGACAATCACGAGACAGCTTGACCAGCTTCTCCGCTATCGATTGAGCGGCTCGTCCGCTGACACCGGTATCGACTTCGTCGAAGATGAGCACGGGCACTTTATCGTGCCGGGCAAAAATACTTTTGAGCGCCAACATGATCCGTGACAGCTCACCGCCGGAAGCGATCTTGCCCAGCGGACGCAGAGGCTCGCCCGGATTGGGCGAGATCAGGAATTCCGCGCTATCGACGCCTTGACGGGTCAAGCGTACACGACGGCCTTCAAACTCGAAACCGCGGGCATCCTGGATCGGCTCCAAGCGAACTTCAATCGATGTACGCTGCATTTGCAAATCCTTCAGCTCGCCTTCGATCTGTCTCGCCAGGTCGCGCGAACAATCGCGGCGGAGCGCGCTCAACTCTCGAGCCAGGATAAGCGTTTTCTCCAGCTGCTTGTCGCGCTTGGCCGTCAACAGTTCAAGCCGTTCGTCTTTGTTCTCCAGCATATCGGTCTCCCGATGAATGCGATTGTAGTATTCGAGAATTTGTTCGACGCTGTCCCCGTATTTCCGGCGCAAGCCGGAGAGCAGGTTCAAGCGATCCTCGACCTCTTCCAGCCTCCCCGGATTAAACTCGATGTTTTCTCGATAATCCCGAAGCTGGAATACGGCATCTTCAAGCTGATAATACGCGTTGCGAACCTGTTCAAGAATAGGCTGCATCGCTTTCGGATCATAGTTTTCTACGTCTTCCAGACTGGAGATCGCCGAATTGACCGATCCGATCCCCTGTTCGCCGTAAAGCAAATTATAGCCTTCCGAGACGGACTCCATCAGTTTTTCGCTATGCGCAAGTTTGGAACGTTCGTCCGCCAGTTCTATGTCTTCGCCTACCTTGAGCTTGGCCGCCTGGATCTCTTCCAGTTGAAAACGGTACATGTCGAGCATCTGCAAAGACTTCTGGCTCGTCTCGCGCAATTCTCTCAGTTCCCGCTCCAGCTTCGCCAGCGCGGAATACTCTTGTTGATAGGCGGCTTTGGCCGGAGCAATCGTATCGCCGCCGTAAGCGTCCAGCAGCCCCAGATGGCTCTCCGGACGAAGCAGAGACTGGTGCTCATGCTGACCATGAATATTGATAAGCTGTTCGCCCACTTCGCGCAGCATCGTCAAGTTAACGAGCTGCCCGTTAATGCGGGACGTGCTTTTTCCTTGTGTGTTCACTTCACGCCGAATCACCAGATGTTCCTCGGACGAAGCGGATATACCGAGTTGTTCGAGCGTCTTCCATACGGGATGCTCCCCCGGTAGTTCGAATAAAGCTTCCATCTCCGCCTTATCGGCGCCGTAACGAATCAGTTCCGAAGAACTTCTTCCGCCGGAGATCAAACCCAGCGCATCGATAATAATCGACTTGCCTGCGCCGGTCTCACCGGACAATACATGGAATCCATGATAAAAATGGACGTCGACGGCTTCGACGACGGCGAGATTGCGAATGGACAATGCAACTAGCATGCACTCACCTCGTTGATAGTCTCCTCCGTCTCCATCCCGCAAACTTCGGGAGGAGAGGATTCAGTTCCATTATATTCATGCGAACACTTGTTTGAACAGTGGCAAATTGAAGAATCCGAAAAAAAGATTCGTTTTCTGCCGTTCAAAATCAAGTTCAGGAGATGAATCCCATAATTTGGCCGATCACTTTTTGGCTATTCTCCGGCTCTCTGCAGATCAGCAAAATCGTGTCGTCCCCCGAGATGGTTCCCATGATTTCCGACCATTCCATGTTATCAAGCAGTGCCGCGATCGAGTTGGCCGTGCCCGGCAGGCACTTCATCACGACCAGATTCGCCGAATAATCAATATGAACGAAGTTATCCACCAGTGCACGTTTAAGCTTCTGCACCGGATTATAGCGTTGATCGGTCGGCATGGAATATTTGTAACGGCCGTCGTCAAGCGGAACTTTGATTAACAGCAGTTCTTTGATGTCTCTGGATACCGTTGCTTGCGTGACTTGAAACCCGGCTGCGCGAAGAGCGCCGACCAGCTCGTCTTGGGTTTCGATATCCCGACTTGAAATGATCTCCCGAATTTTGATATGTCGTTGTCCCTTCATACGACTCCCCCTATGGTCATTAATCGATCAGCGATGACTGATTTCACCGTTCGCTTCATAAACGCGTCCAGCACAAAGAAACTCACCGTTCGGCGGATGAGTTTCTTTGGAAATTTCGAGCGGCTTCCGCCGCGGTATTCGAGGCCAGCTCACGAATAACATCTTCGCCAAGCGGCTGCGTTTCTCCTTCTGTCAACTTCAGATACGCGAGAAATTCAACATTGCCTTCCCCACCGGTAATTGGCGAAAAAGTCAAGCCTCCAATCTCGAAACCAAGCGCATTAGCGAAGCTCAACACTTCGTTCAGTACATCCTCATGCACCTTGCGATCGCGTACTACCCCTGATTTCCCTACCTTATCGCGACCCGCTTCAAATTGCGGCTTAATCAATGCCGCTACTTCAGCCGGACGTCGCAATAACTGCACCAAAGGCGGAAGAATGAGACGCAAGGAAATAAACGAGACATCGATACTCGCAAAATCCGGTTGCGCACCCGTCAATTCCTCGGGCGTCATATAGCGGAAATTGGTACGCTCCATCACGCATACGCGCTCGTCATTGCGCAGCGACCAGTCAAGCTGGTTATAACCGACGTCGATCGCGTACACATACGATGCACCGTTCTGCAAAGCACAATCGGTAAACCCGCCGGTCGAGGAGCCGATATCCAGCATAACCCGCTCCGACATCCGGATGTCGAACGTTTTGATCGCCTTTTCCAACTTCAGCCCGCCGCGGCTAACGTAAGGATGTATGGCGCCTTTGACATGCAAAGCCGCATTACGGGATACTTTCATTCCGGGCTTTTCGATCCGCTCATTATCGGCAAAAACAAGGCCGGCCATGATGGCCGCCTTGGCTTTTTCCCGACTTGCATAATACGCTTGCTCAACGAGCAGAACGTCAATTCTTTCTTTGGATGCTTTTTCTTTTGGCTCGGCCATAATCAGGCTCTCTTTCTGTGTAAAATGCGGGGTTTGCCTAGGTAAATATTTATGAAGGCAAGCCCGCTTTCAGTGCCAGACGACTGCCTGTCACGGCTTCGCGAACGAGGTCCGCAGCATTTTCAGCCGTCAAGCCGGACTCCTGCTGTTGTTCCTTAATGCTTCCGTGCTCGATAAAGCAATCCGGCACGCCCAAAATCCGGACCTCCGCATGCGCGATCCCTTTCGACGCATAGAATTCAAGCACGGCACCGCCCAGTCCGCCCGCTTGCGAAGCCTCCTCCATCACGAGAAGCTTAACGCCGCGATGCGCAAGATCGGTCAGCATCTTCTCATCAAGCGGCTTCAGGAAACGCGCATTCACGACGCTGGCCTGAATACCGGAAGATTTGAGCAGTTCTGCGGCTGCAAGAGCAACCTGAACCATCGGGCCGACAGCCAAAATCGCGCAGTTTTCGCCTTCGCGAACCGTCTCCCAGCTACCGATCGGAATGTTCTTGAGCTCTGTATCGAGCGGAACGCCCAGACCGTTGACCCGAGGATAACGGAAACCGATCGGCCCTTGATTGTAATCCAACGAAGTTTTCATCATGTGACGCAATTCGTTCTCGTCTTTCGGCATCATCAGCACCATATTCGGGATATGACGCAGGAACGCGATATCGTATACGCCCTGATGCGTCTCGCCGTCTGCGCCGACAAAGCCTGCACGGTCAATCGCAAAAATGACATTCGCGTTATGGCGGCAAATATCATGCACGATCTGATCGTATGCGCGCTGCATGAAGGTGGAATAGACGGCGAAGACCGGCTTCATCCCTTCCATCGCCATCGCGGCGCACAGTGTTGCGGCATGCTGCTCGGCAATACCGACGTCAATCATGCGTTTCGGGAAACGTTCGGCAAACGCCATCAGTCCCGATCCGCCCGGCATGGCCGGAGTAACCGCGACGATTCGCTCGTCCTGTTCGGCCAATTCGATCAACGTACTGCCGAACACTTCGGTATACATCGGATTTCCCGCTGATTTAAGCGTTTTGCCGGATTCGATCTTGTAAGGCGAAATGCCGTGCCATTTATGCGAATCGGCTTCTGCCGGCTTGTAGCCTTTGCCCTTTGTCGTTACGACATGGACAAGCACAGGCCCGTCGATGTTATCCGACTGACGGAACGTCTCCATCAACTTGGGCAGATCGTGACCGTCGACCGGACCGATATACTTGAAGCCCAACTCCTCGAACAGAACGCCGGGCACCATCATGTACTTAAGGCTGTCTTTCACTTTTTCCGCCGTGCGGGCCAGTTTGCCGCCGATCGCGGGAATCTTTTTGATCAACGATTCGACATCGTCTTTCGCGCGCAGGTAATGACGGTCCGAACGAACGCGGCTCAAATAATTGTGCATTGCGCCGACGTTAGGAGCGATAGACATCTCGTTATCGTTGAGCACGACAAGCAAATTCTTTTTTTCATGACCGATATGGTTAAGCGCTTCGAACGCCATACCGCCCGTCAAAGCGCCGTCTCCGATAATCGCGACGACCTTATTGTCTTCGCCCTTCAGATCGCGCGCCATCGCCATGCCCATCGCCGCGGACAGCGACGTGCTGCTATGACCCGCTTCCCAGACGTCGTGCTCGCTCTCCGTACGTTTAACAAAACCGCACAAGCCTTTGTATTTGCGCAGCGTATCGAATTTTTCCTGACGCCCCGTCAAAATCTTGTGCACGTAGGCTTGATGGCCCACGTCGAAAATAAATTTATCTTTGGGACTGTCGTAGCAGTAATGCAACGCCAGCGTCAGTTCGACCACGCCCAGATTGGAAGCCAAATGGCCTCCTGTCGCCGACAGCTTTTCGATCAAAAACTGACGGATCTCCTGAGCCAAAGGTTCCAACTGCTCGGCCGGCAGCTTCTTCAGATCGCCGGGTTGATTGATTTGTGGAAGGAGCATATGTCATTCCCCGCTTTCCTTCATTTTCCTGAAATTCGGTTGCGAACGATTTTTTCGAATGTGGCCATACCCTACGCAATAAGCGTTCAGGTATTTGCCGTAGTATCGGTTATTATATCGTTTTTGGGGAAACAAAGCCAATTTGCGACTTCCGCTTCCCTGCTTATTCGTCGCCGATTCATCTGATGTTCAATACCCAAGCAAGCGAGCGGCGAAACCGATCCGTCTCGAATTCGTTACCGATTAACGATCTCGTTCAACCAGATAGTCGGCGATCGCAAGCAGCATTTCGGCAGACTCCAGTCCAGCTCCCGATACGGCGGACTTGGCTTCTTCGCTCAAACGGCGTACTTCTTCGCGCGACTTATCGATGCCGAGCAAGTACGGATACGTGACTTTTTCCATCTTTACGTCGCTCTGCGTCTTTTTGCCTAACTTGCTCTCATCGCCAACCAGATCGAGAATGTCGTCCTGAATCTGAAAAGCCAGTCCGACGTCTCGTCCGAATGTTCGCAACGCCTCAAGCTGCTTCACCGAAGCTTCTGCCGTCCGTCCGCCCGCAAGCAGCGAAAACATGATCAGGTCGCTGGTCTTGTGCAGATGAATGTATTCCAGTCTTGCAAAATCCGTCGTGCCTTGTTCGCCTTCCATATCCGCTACTTGCCCGCCTACCATGCCGCGAGGTCCAGCGTACTCAGCCAGGTCAGATACGATTGCAATCGCTGCATCCGCCGGAAGTAGCCCCTCTTTCGCAAGCGAAGCGATTACGTAAAAGGCATGGGTCAGCAGGCCGTCGCCGGCCAGAATCGCCATAGCTTCGCCAAATACCTTGTGATTAGTCGGCTTGCCGCGTCGCAGATCGTCGTCGTCCATGGCCGGAAGATCGTCATGAACGAGCGAATACGTATGTACCATCTCGACGGCAGCCGCCACGCGGATCGCCGCAGCCCGATTTCCCCCAAGACTTTCACAAGCGGCTACGACCAATAACGGACGCAGACGCTTGCCTCCGGCATCCAGCGAATACTTCATTGATTCCAGCAATGCCGGGGGCATATCCCATTCGGTCGGAAAGGCTTGGTCAAAATAAGCTTCCAGATCGGATGCGACTTTTCTCATATACGGCTCAAGTTCAAACACGTTGCTCAAAAGTTGTCCCCGCCTTCCGCTTCACCCGCGAAGTTTCGGCGCCGAAGCTGTCCGTCCTCTTCGACGATCGTTTCGATTTTGCGTTCGACCTGCTCCAGCTTTTGACCGCACAATTGCGACAATTGCATGCCGCGTTGAAATAAATCAATCGCTTTTTCCAACGGCACATCGCCTTGTTCAAGCTCGCCGACGATTTGTTCAAGCTGGTCCATGGCCTGCTCAAAATTCAATCCGGCCGCGTCCATCGATTCTTGCGCCTGATCCCCATTGGATTGCATGCCCGCGTTATTATCCACTTCGATTGCCCTCCTCCGTCGTTTGAATGACCTGACAGTCCAGACTTCCGTCGTTAACTCGGACAATGATCCGGTCGCCTTCACGCACTTCGCGCGCAGATTTGATCAGTTTCTCTTTATTCTCGTCATAAACAAGGCCATAGCCCCGTGCCATAACCTTAAGCGGACTTAAAGCATCCAGTTGACGCACGCTACCTAATAAACGCTGACGTCGGTCTTTGACCGCTACATTCATAGCGCTGGTCAGCCGGCCGTCCAGCGTTCCCCATTGACGCGCAGCAAGCTGCAGCTGTGCACCGGGATAGAAACGCGCAAGCCGACCGTGCAGGCGCGTATGCTTATCTCGGCCCGTTGCAAGCTTGGCATCCGTTCTCGACGTCAGGCGGCGCGTCAGCCCGTCCAAACGCTGCGCATGCGGCAGAAGCGCGCGTTCCGGCTGCCTGAGTACGGCAGAGCGCTGCAAACGCGCCAGACGCTCGCGTTCCTGCGCAGCCCGGCGGAGCAAAGCTCCCCGCAGACGCTGTTCCAGCTGCGAAATTCGCTGCTGAAGCTCGCGTCGATCGGGCACCGCAAGTTCCGCGGCGGCGGTAGGCGTGGCGGCGCGCAGATCGGCCGCAAAATCGGAGATGGTAAAGTCGGTCTCGTGCCCCACGGCTGAAATGACAGGAATTGCCGAATCATAGATGGCACGAGCCACGATTTCCTCGTTGAACGCCCACAACTCTTCCAACGAACCGCCGCCCCGGCCCACGATCAGCACATCGGCTTCGCCCAACCGGTTCAGGATGCGAATCCCGCGCACGATAGAAGCGGCCGCTTCCTTCCCCTGCACAAGCGCGGGATACAGCATCACCGGAACGCCGGGAAAACGGCGCCCCAGCGTCGTCAGAATATCCCGCACGGCCGCTCCCGTAGGCGAGGTAATAACGCCGATCGCGCGAGGCATCGTCGGAATTTTCCGCTTGCCGCCTTCGTCGAACAGCCCTTCGCTTTCGAGCTTTTTTTTCAGTTGCTCATAGGCCAGATAGAGACTACCGACACCGTCGGGCTGCATCTCCGTGAGGTAAAGCTGGTATTGACCATCGCGCTCGAACACCGAAACGCTGCCGAGCGCGACGACGCGCGTTCCTTCGCGCGGAATAAACGGCAGCCGTTTATTGTGCGAAGCAAACATGATTGCGCGCACACGGCTGCCGGTATCTTTTAACGTAAAATACATATGTCCGCTCGAATGATGCGTAAAGTTCGAAATCTCGCCGCGCACCCACACTTCCGGCAGCAGCGGGTCCGCTTCGAACTTCTGGCGGATATACCGGTTCAGCTCCTGGATCGACAGTATGCGCTGCTCCATGTCCGGAAGCTCCGCTTAAGACACGCCGTGCGCGCGTTTCGCGGCAACCAGCGTATTTTTCATCAGCATCGTAATCGTCATCGGGCCTACTCCGCCCGGTACCGGCGTGATTGGACCGGATACGGCGCTTGCCGATTCAAAGTCCACGTCGCCCGCTAATTTGCCGGTGTCCAGACGGTTGATGCCTACGTCGATGACGACGGCCCCCGGCTTGATGTAAGAAGCGTCCACGAAGTTGGCACGCCCTACGGCTACGACCAAAATGTCGGCCTGACGCGTCAGTTCCTTCATGTTGGCCGTACGCGAATGGCACATGGTAACTGTTGCATTTTCGCGTTGCAGCAGCAGGGATACCGGTTTGCCGACGATGTTGCTGCGACCGATCACGACAGCATGTTTGCCGGACATTTCGATGCCCGTATGCTTAATCAGTTCAATAACGCCAGCCGGCGTACATGGAAGCAGGCTATCGTCGCCGATGACCAGATTGCCTACGTTGATCGGATGGAAACCATCCACGTCCTTTTCCGGCGAAATCGCGTTGATGATTGCTTTTTCTTCGATATGCCCCGGAAGCGGAAGCTGCACGAGGATACCGTTGATGTTTTCTTGTTCGTTCAGCTTCTGCACGAGTGCAAGCAGGTCTTCCTGCGACGAATCGGCTTCGAGGCGGTGAACTTCGGAATAATAGCCAAGGTCTTCGCAAGCTTTGGCTTTGTTGCGCACATAGACCTGGGAGGCCGGATCTTCCCCGACGAGCACGACGGCAAGTCCAGGCACGCAGTTCTGAGCTGCAAGGGCTTCAACTTCGAGTTTCAGGGTCTGGCGAATTTCGTCCGATACTTGTTTTCCGCTGATAATTTGGGCTGTCGTCATGATTTTATCTCTCCTTTGATGGTGGGGTCTACGTGGGTGTTGGGCTGCGAGGGGAGTTCGTTTCGATCGCGTGTTGAACTCGGGAAAATGGATTGGATTGTAATAAGGAATTTTCCCGAGTTCAAAGGCGAACGCTGGCGCTTCTTCACTGAACTCCCCTCTCCGCCAGTTACGTTTGAGTTGGGGCGAGTTAAAACATTTTTTATGGGGAGGAAAAGCTTAATTCGCTTGAAGGCGAATTACTGAACGATTATTTGCTTACTTCATCTTCGCTCGAATTCCTGACTCCATTAAATTAAATTTCTAGCTCTACGCTTATCTATCAATGCTCATTGACTACTGAAGCTTTTATTATTTACTTGTTTGATCGAAATCTTATTTCAACTTGCTTTTCAGTTCGTCGGAGTCTTGGATCATTTTACCTAGGACGCCGTTGACGAATTTGCCGGATTCTTCGGTGCCGAAGTGTTTGGACAGTTCGATGGCTTCGTTGACGGCTACTTTGGCCGGGACGTCTTCGGCGAAGATCATTTCGTAGGCGGACAAGCGCAGGATTTGGCGGTCTACGCGGGATAGGCGGCTGATTTGCCAGCCTTTGAGGTAGCCTCCGAGCAAGTCGTCGAGAGCTGTTTTGTTGGTCCATACGCCGTTGACCAGCGCCAGGACGTATTCGGCAAGGCGGTCGGCGTCTTCGAGTTTGACTTCGCCTTCGTTTTCATTGCCTGCCTCCGAAATCAGCATCGAAACGGCATCAAGTGCTGAAACTTCGTTCATTTCCATCTGGTACAAGCTCTGTACCGCAAGTTCTCTTCCCAATCGTCTTTTCATGGGTGCCTCCTGTAATCATGTTCTAGTATATGGCTTCGGTTCATTATTAGGTTTACGTTTGATCTTACACATGCAAAAACCTGTGAAACGCTTCTCCCGGTGTCTGAACGCTGTCTTTCCCGAGAAAAGCGAGCCGGACGGCTTTGTGGCCGTGCCGTCCTCGCATTCCGGCGAGAAATGCCGCCTGTCTTGCTTAGAAGACGGACGCAAGCAGTTCTTCTTATGGCTTGTATTCATTTAAGACAAGCCATCGGTCCGGCGTAAAAACGTCTCACAGGCTTTCGCTCAACTTGCTCTCGCGAAAGAAGGGCGATACAGCTCTTCTTCGCGTTTTCCGGTTCAGTTTCTTGCTCCTTTTACCGAAAAGGCCGCCAGCGTGCAGCGAGCTTCTCCCGGATTTCGCCCCAGGGAAGCAATGGACCCGAACGCAAATCTTTCCGTCGGCCGATCCAATAGCCAAACAGGGTCAAAAGAGCCACGACGACCATGTGCCAAAAGCCGACTAACAGATAAAGCAGGCCGAAAAACAATCCGCACGCGGTCCAGCTTAGTCGGCCACCGTACTCGGCCCAAATTTCATTCCATTTCATCGGCGGCCCCCTTTATTCCACGCGGCTTTTAAAGGCCTGTTGCTGCACCACGCCAGCCACGTAGACGGAGACGGAGGCCACAGGGATTCCCGTAATTTCCTGAACGAATTCCTTGACTCCGCGCTGAATCTCATCCGTAAGTGCAGGGATTGGATATTCGCCGTCGACGACCGTGCGGATTTGCACATCAAGTCCCGGTTCGGTCATGCGGATCCGCGTTTTCGGTTCCTTGACTCCTTTTACGCGGGCAGCGGCTTTCAGGCACAGATTTTCAATCGTCTCAACCGAGATCTGAATCTCGCCAAGGTCTGTGCGTTGGTCAACAGAATGCAGATGCCCCCGACTGCGTCGAAGCGAGACGAACAGCATTCTTAGGCTGATCAGAATTAGCACGGCGAGCGCGGCAATCAGAATCGACAGCATCGGCAGATCGAATCGGAAATCGACAGGAACCTGAACCGATCTGCTGAGCAGGAGGATTGCGAAGATGCTCAAAACCAAAATCGTGACACTGTATACGAACAGCAGCAGACGGTCTACAATTTTTGCCACTTGCAGCCAAGCCCCCTCAAAACGGTAGTAAACCCCGACTTTACAGGTCGGGGGTTGGAAAAAATCGTTATTTCACCCGGGGAGTGCCGAGATCGAGTTCTTCGGTCCGTCCTTCGACCGCCTTCGCTCTGAACTGCACGTCATGCACATGCACATTGACTTCGATCACAGACAATCCCGTCATCATCTCGATCGAACGTTTCACGTTGCGTTGAACCGCTCCGGCTACTTCCGGCAAACGGGAACCGTATTCCACGATAACCGATACGTCCACTGCCGCTTCACGCTGGCCGACTTCGACTTTTACGCCCTTGGACAGATTTTTGCGTCCGAGCAGCTCGGCGATGCCGCCGGCAAACCCGCCGCTCATGCCCGCGATACCTTCCACTTCGATTGTAGCCAGGCCCGCGATCACTTCGATCACTTCCGGCGCGATCTGGATCTCGCCGATCTCCGTGCGTTCAAATTCTGTAGGTAAGCTGCTCATATTCGATACCATCCACCTTATGGATTATTTATTCCTTCAATATATCATTTGCCGCCCAATGTGACAAACGGCGTTTATCACGTTTAGACTTCGTTTTCTTCAAGGAATTTGATGTCGAAATCACCGCGGACGAAGGTTTCATGGTTCAACAAACGCTGGTGGAAAGGAATGGTTGTCGCAATGCCTTCGACTGCAAATTCCGCCAATGCGCGTTTCATTTTCGCAATGGCTTCATGGCGAGTCGGCGCCCAAACAATCAATTTCGCGATCATCGAATCATAGAAGGGCGGAATGCTGTATCCTTGATAAGCTGCACTGTCTACTCGAACTCCGGGCCCGCCTGGCGGCAAGTAAAAGCTGATTTTACCCGGAGCCGGCATAAAGTTGCGATCCGGGTCTTCCGCATTGATCCGGCATTCGATCGACCAACCATTGATTTTCACGTCAGCTTGGGCGAAGGACAGCGGATTGCCTTCAGCAACCGAAATCATTTCCTGGATCAGATCGACGCTTGTCACCATTTCCGTAACCGGATGTTCGACCTGGATACGCGTGTTCATCTCCATAAAGTAGAAGTTATCGTCCGGACCCAGCAGGAACTCCAGCGTACCCGCTCCCGAATAATTAACGGCGTGCGCCGCGCGTACCGCAGCTTGGCCCATGGCTTCGCGAACTTCTTCGGACAGAACGGAACACGGTGCTTCCTCGACCAGCTTTTGACGGCGACGCTGCACGGAACAGTCACGCTCGCCCAAGTGAACGGCATTGCCGTGCTTGTCGGCGATGACCTGAATCTCGACGTGCTTCATGCCTGTCAAGAATTTCTCCAGGTAAACGCCCGCATTGCCGAAAGCCTTCTCGGCTTCTTGCTGGGCAGCCACGATCTGCTGGCGCAGCGTGTCCTCATCCTCGGCCAAACGGATGCCTTTGCCGCCTCCGCCCGCCGTTGCCTTGATGATGACCGGATAGCCGATGCCGCGAGCCAACTCCACGGCCTGTTCCAAATCTTCAACGAGACCGTCGGAACCCGGAATAACCGGTACGCCGGCCTGCTGCATGGTCGATTTGGCAACCGCTTTGTCGCCCATCTTCGTGATCGCTTCCGGCGAAGGTCCGATGAAGGCGATATTGCACGATTCGCAAATTTCCGCGAAATCCGCATTTTCGGCCAAGAATCCGTAACCCGGATGCACGGCATCGCATTCGGTGAGCGTAGCTACGCTCATCAGGTTGGTGAAGTTCAAGTAGCTGTCTTTCGACGCTGTCGGTCCGATGCAGTAAGCTTCGTCAGCCAGACGAACATGCAACGAATCACGGTCGGCTTCGGAATAGACGGCCACTGTTGAGATACCAAGCTCGCGGCACGCACGAATAATCCGCACAGCGATCTCGCCGCGGTTGGCGATCAGAATTTTATTGAATTTCGTCGTTTCCAAATCGATACGTCCTCCTTCCGTTACCGGGTCGCTCATTCCGCTCGAACCAGGAACAGAGGCTGTCCGTATTCGACCAACTGTCCGTTCTCGACGAGCACTTCAACGATTTCGCCTTTCACTTCAGCCAAAAGCTCGTTCATCAGCTTCATCGCTTCGATGATGCAGACGACCGATTTTTCGTTGACGCGGCTGCCCGCGTTTACATAAACATCCGCATCCGGCGAAGGCGACGAGTAAAAAGTGCCTACCATCGGGGAGACGATTTTATGTAAAGACTCGTCTGGTACCGAAGCTTGAGCAGTTGATGCTGCTGCAGCTTGTGCGGGAACGGCTTGGATTTGCGGCTGCTGTTGGATCACTACAGGAGCTTGAAGAGCCGAAGCGTCAATACGCGATCCTTTGCGGATGACGACGCGCGCGCCTTCTTCTTCCAATTCCAATTCCTGAACCGACGTACGGTCCAATAATTCAATGAGTTCTTTAATTTCGCTTATTTTAAACATTCAGGCACGCTCCTTAACATTTTCAGGCTTGTGCGGGTATTCAACCAGCTTTTTGTAAAATGCACGGCAAGCCGTTTACTAACGTTATGTATTATATCACAACACCGTAAAATAAAAAGAGCGGTCTCCCGGAGGAGATTCCCGCCCTTTTCAACCTCTCTAACCCCTTGCCCCGCCTAACTTAACGGCGATCTTGCGGGCCTCCGACAAATGCCTGTTCCTGCGTATCCAAGTTATAGGCCGTATGCAGCGCCGCAATAATATCTTTTACCTTTTCGCCTTCGATGACGCAAGAAACTTTAATTTCCGAAGTGCTGACCATCTTGATGCTTACGCCTTGGTCGGAGATCACGCGGAACATTTCCGCGGCCACGCCGGGATGGCTGACCATTCCCGCGCCCACGATAGACACCTTAACCAGATCGGTCTCGGAAGTCAGCTCGCGGTAAGAAACGCGTTCGCGAGTGCTTTCGATGACGCTCAATGCGCGTTCGGCTTCGGTTCCGTTTACGGTAAACGAGAAATCGGCTTTGCCGTCCTGCGATCCGCTCTGCACGATAATGTCGACGTCGACGCGCTCCGCAGCCAAAGCTCCGAATATGCCCGCCAGCACGCCCGGCACGTCCGATACGCCCAAAATGCTGATACGCGCTACATTTTTATCGTAAGCGATCCCGCTTACTACCACTCCCTGCTCCATGCTTGACTCCTCCTCCACTACGGTTCCTTCATTATAGGTAAAGCTCGAACGAACGATCAGGCGCACGCTGTTATGCTTCGCGTATTCAACGGCGCGAGGATGCAGCACCGCCGCGCCCAGATTAGCCAGCTCCAGCATTTCGTCATACGAGATCGATGGCAATTTGCGCGCGCATTTGACGATCCGCGGATCGGTCGAGTAAATGCCGTCCACGTCCGTGTAAATCTCGCAAGCGTCCGCTTTGATCGCGGCAGCCAACGCCACCGCCGTCGTATCGGAACCGCCGCGGCCGAGCGTCGTAATTTCGCCGTCTTCGCTCATCCCCTGGAATCCGGCCACAATAACGATTTTCCCTGCGTCCAGCGCTTTGATAACGCGATCCGGACGAATATTGAGGATTCTGGCGCTGCCATGATTGGCTTCGGTCTCGAATCCCGCCTGCCACCCGGTAAAAGATACCGCTTCATGACCGATAGCCTGGATTGCGATCGACAGCAGCGAGATGGAAATCTGCTCCCCTGTCGTCATCAACATATCCATTTCTCGAGCCGGCAGATTATCGCTCAAGCGCTTGGCCGAATCGATCAGATCATCCGTGGTGTCTCCCATCGCCGATACGACGACGACGCATTGATGGCCTTCTTCTTTTTTCTCGGCGATTCGCTTCGCAACCCGCTGCATCCGCTCGGTGTCGCCGACAGAACTGCCGCCGAATTTCATAACGAATAATGACAAAACGTGTTCACTCCCCCGCATGTTTCCGAAACTCGTTTGTCAGGCAAACGGCTCCGGTCTATTTTATCGCTTTAAATGAGTATAATACGAAAACGCCTCAATCTTCCATTGTTTTTCGGAAAATTATTTACACTTTTCTGCATAAGTATGTATAAAAAAAGCTCTTCACCCGCCTAACGGTGTGAAGAGCTTTTAAATTCCATGCCTAAATGATCAAATAACTAAGCACGGGAGATGTATTTACCTTCGCGCGTATCGATCAGCAGAACGTCGCCTTCGTTGATGAACAAAGGTACTTGAACGTTATGACCGGTTTCGAGTTTTGCGTTTTTGGATGCGCCAGTCGCTGTGTTACCTTTGATACCCGGCTCTGTTTCCACAACTTTCAGCTCAACGCTTGTCGGCAGGTTAATCCCGAGGATTTCGCCTTTGTAGCTGATGATGTGCACGTTCATGTTTTCGCGAATGAATTTGAGTTCCCACTCCAATTGTTCGCTGGTCAGCGAGAATTGGTCATAAGTCTCGTTATCCATAAACGTATGCTCTTGACCGCTTGCATACAGGTATTGCACGCCGCGGTTTTCGATTTGCGCGCGGCCGATCGTTTCACCAGCACGGAATGTACGCTCAACTGTGTTGCCGTTGCGCAGGTTTTTGAGCTTGGAGCGCACGAATGCGGCACCTTTACCCGGTTTTACGTGTTGGAATTCGATAACGGTGAAGATGTCGCCGTCGACTTCGACGGTAAGGCCTGTTTTAAAATCGTTAACTGAGATCATAGAGGATCCCTCCTTGGAATGGTTGCCTTGCTGAAGTAACTTCTAAGATTGCCTTATGCCATCGGCAGAAGGGTAAGCTCTTTGGTCGAAGAAGTGATGATCTCGATTCCCGTCTCGGTAATCACGATATCGTCTTCGATGCGCACGCCGCCGAAGCCCGGAATGTAGATGCCCGGTTCTACGGTTACGACCATGCCCGGCTTCAGGATATCATCGCTGAGCTTGGACAAACGCGGACTTTCATGCACTTCCATGCCCAGTCCGTGTCCCGTGCTGTGCCCGTAGTTATCTCCGTAGCCGTACGACGAGATGATATCGCGAGTCAGAGCGTCCGCTTCGCGGCCGGTCATTCCCGGACGAATCTTGTCGAGCGCATTGAGCTGGGCTTCAAGCACGATGCCGTAGACTTCGCGATGACGGTCGCTCGCTTCGCCAAGTACAACCGTACGCGTAACGTCGGAGCAATAACCGTTGAGCAAAGCGCCGAAGTCAAAGGTAATGAATTCGTTCCCTTGCAAAACGCGTGAACTTGCTACGCCGTGCGGCAGCGCCGAACGTTCGCCGGAAGCGACAATCGTATCAAACGACGACGAAGTTGCCCCGTTTTCGCGCATGAACATTTCCATCTGCAGATCGAGCTCGCGCTCCGTGACGCCAGGACGAATTTTCGTCAGGATATGGCTGAAGGTACGGTCCGCCAAAACGGCCGCTTCGCGCATGATCGCAAGTTCTCCCTCGTCCTTGAAGATGCGCAGGCCTTCCACAAGACCCGACACCGGCACGAGTTCGACGCCCGCCAGCGCTTCCTTATAGCTTTGATACGTCGCAAATGTGACATGTTCCTGCTCGAAACCGAGTTTCGCCGAAGAACCAAGCAGTTCCTTAACCGTTTCCATCACCTTGGGTGCATGCTCGACCACTTTGAAATCTTTGGCCTGCTCAGGTGCCTGCGTCATATAACGGAAGTCGGTAAGCAGATAGCTTTCGTTTTCCGTGATGAGCACGTATCCGGCGGAACCGGTAAATCCGGTCAGGTAACGACGGTTAATGTCACTGGCCACAAACATTGCGCTAACGCCTTGCAAAGCCATCGCTTCGCGCAATTTGCTTACACGCTGCTGCATATTTTCTCCTCTTTCCCGGTGAACCTATATCAGTTCGTATTTTCCAGAGCTTCAAGCGAAATTACCACAGTACATTCTATCATATGCCCGCCCCCTCTGAGAAGCCTTTTTACGCGCAAGCAACGCAGGCCCGGAAGCCGCCTGTTCGCTGGTATTTGCCTGTAAAATCCGATACAATGAAAAGAAATGTCTTTTAAAACGTTTAGGAAGGTGAAGGTTTTGTCTGAAAAATCTGCTCCCGTCGCCTACGGCGGACAAGCCGTGATCGAAGGAGTCATGTTCGGCGGCAAGCACGTCAACGTCACCGCGGTGCGCCGCAAGAGCGGGGAGATCACTTTCCTCGAAGTGCCCCGCGAAGAAAAAAGTTGGGTGCGCTCTTTGCGCAAGGTTCCGCTGCTTCGCGGTCTTGTTAGCTTGGTCGACTCCAGTATCAAAGGCTCCAAACACCTCAATTATTCGTTCGACGCTTATGCGGACGACGAGATGACGCCTGAAGAACGCGAAGAATTGAAAGCGAAAAACAAAAAAGGCGAAGCAAAATTAAGTCTTGGCGCTATCGTGGGCGTAACGGCAGCCGCGATTATTTCCTTTATCGTCGGCAAGGTTGTATTTACGCTGGTACCGGTATTCGTCGAACAATTCCTGTTCAAAGGTTCGTTCGCCCATCAGATTTACCATAATCTGGCCGAAGGCGGTATCAAGCTCGTCCTGCTTCTTTTGTACCTGTATTTGATCTCGTTGACTCCGCTCGTCAAACGATTGTTCCAATATCACGGAGCCGAGCACAAAGTCATCAGCGCATTCGAAGCCGGCGAAGAACTGACGCCGAAAAACGTGCAAAAGTATACGAGATTGCATTATCGTTGCGGAAGCAGCTTTATCATGCTAACCGTGATCGTCGGCATTTTAATCTACTCGTTGTTCACTTGGGATAATTTGGCCGAGCGCGTCATTCAGCGTCTTTTGCTCCTGCCTGTCGTGATGGGCGTATCTTTCGAGTTTCTGAAGTTCACCAACGCGCTTCGCGACGTGCCGGTGCTGCGTTATCTGGGTTACCCGGGACTGTGGCTTCAACTGCTCACGACCAAAGAACCGACCGACGAACAAGTCGAAGTGTCGATCGCTTCTTTCAACCGGATGCGCGAACTGGATGCCGTTTATCAAAAACAAGGCGTTCCCGCTTCGGCGCCGAACGCCATACTCGATCCTCTGGAGGGTTGATGCTTTATGAAAAGACCGGGAATCGCAGGTTGGATCATTCTGGCGCTTGCCGCGGTGGGCATCCTGCAAATGATCACGAATCCTTCCATCACTTGGTTGATTCCGATCGGCATCATTGCGGTGGTCGCCATCCTTTACTTCGTCCTGCCAAAAGCCCGTCGTTCCGGGGGCTATCGTACTTCGGACGGTAAACGTCCCAAAATCAAGCCTTCGGCCCGCACGCAGGAAAAACTGGCACGTATGTCTTCTTCCACTTCGTCAAAGTCGTCCGCGCCTCGCGGCGTCAAACCGCCTGCACCTTCGAAAAACTCGAAGAAAAAAAAGAACTATCCGTTTCAGGTGATTGAAGGACGCAAAAGCAAAGATGATGAGGACGTGCCGAAATTCCACTGAGCAGGACGCTGATAGGCGGTATAACGTCGAAGTTCGTTTCGTGGAGGGACTGCGGCGCGTGCAGGGAGACGTTTCGGGCTCGATCGCCGTTGTTTTCGAAAAAATGGATTGGATTATAATTAAGGAGTTTTTCCGAAATACAAATGCTCTCTTACCTCGAAACGTCTCCCCGCTCGTGGCACTTTGGCGGTGTGCGAAACGAAAAGCATCCTGCTCAATTTTGTAGGTAGTAAAGATTGAAAAAGCCAGGCCGCGGAAATTTCGCGGCCTGGCTTTTTTTGAGTTTTATTTGACATTTTTCAATCAGTTCGCCCAATATTGTTCCAGAGTCGTTTGCACTTTGCCGGACAAGATATGTTGGGCGCGGAAGAAGATGTTTCCGTCGACGTTTTGATGGCCGAGAGTATACGCCAAGTGGTCGGTCAGTTCGCTTGCGCTGCTCCAACCGGCTTCGCTTGTACCTACTTTGTAGGCGGCTTCGCCGATATAGAGTTTGACGTCGGTTCCGGCTACGACGTCGGCCCACCAATCGACTACCGTTTTGTAATTGGCGGCCGTATTGGCATTGCTCCAATAGACTTGCGGGACGATATAGTCGACCCATTCTTTTTTGATCCAGGTACGCGCATCGGCATAGGTCGTATCATACGCGGTTACGCCTGCACGGGTGTTGGAGCCGAGCGAATCGGTCGAAGCATTGCGCCACACGCCGAATGGGCTGACCCCGTAGCTGACCGCAGGTTTGGCGGCATGGATATTTTGTCCGAGTTTTTGCACGAAGTCGTTGATGTTTCCGCGACGCCAGTCCCCTTTGTTGGAAAAAGCAGCCGTGTTGTATTGTTTGTAGGTGTTGTCGTCATTGAATTTCTTCGAAGACGATTCTCCGTACGGATAGAAATAATCATCCAGATGCACGCCGTCGATGTCGTATTTATTAACGACTTCCATGACTTCGTCAATGACGGATTGGCGAGCGTCCGGGATTCCCGGGTTGATGTACAATTTGCTATCAAAATTCACGATCCAGTCCGGATGGGCTTTAGCTACATGGTTGGAAGCCAGGCCTGCCGTGGAAGAGCCCGTACTGGCGCGGAACGGGTTGAACCAAGCATGGAACTCCATACCCCGCTTATGCGATTCCTCGATCATGAAAGCAAGCGGATCGTAACCCGGATTTTTGCCCTGCGTTCCGGTCAGTACGTTCGACCAGGGCACCAGCGCAGACGGGTAGAGCGCATCCGCGCTTGGACGCACCTGCACGAATACGGCATTGATGCCGGTTTCCTGGAGCTGGTCCAGCATGGACGCGAACTGCGCTTTCTGTTTGGTCGCGTCTTTCGAAGACGGCCAATCCAGACTGGACACGGTTGCGACCCATGCGCCTCGAAGCGCCGTCAGATTGCCTTGGTTATCCGGTACGCCCGGCGTCGGAACGCCGATCGGACCGTCCGGCGTGGTCAGCGTAATGGTCTGGGCAGCCTGGCTCCAATTGACGTTAAGGCCCAGTCCTTGACCGACAAACCGCAGCGGAACCATGATCCGTCCGTTCAAACTCGTGACCGAAGCTTCAAGTTCCACGGCATTGCCGTTGACATAGGCCGTTTTCGAACCGAGCGGAATCGAGAGCAGCGTGCCTCCCTGATTGATTTTCACGACTTTGTCGCTTTGCGACCATTCGATCTGAGCGCCCAGGCTCGTACTTACCAGTCGCATCGGCACAAGCGTTGTATTGGATACGATGTAAGGGTCCGCATCGCCCTGAATCCGTTGTCCGTCCAGTATGATTTGAATAACCGATGCCGCATTCGCTTTCGTTGTTCCAAGCCCGCTCCATGCCGGTAACAGCAGCAGGACAGCCAGGAACACCATGATTCCTTGACGCCATTTCATTTTTCCAAGTCCCTCGTTTCGTATTGGTTTCGTTTCGCACCTCTCAAAAAGGCCTTAATCGTTATACGCAAACTGCTTGCTGATTGTAGCGGTAAACGGACGAGAAAACTTTTCCGCAAGCAAAATCGCAAACAAAAAGGCATCTGTGCCCAATGGCCACAGACGCCTTTTCTAATTTTCGGTCGTTGTGTCGTTCTGGATTGCTCTAAGCTCTTCCACCCGCTTCGGATCGCCATTGAAATATTCCACCAGCGATTCGATCTGCGTGATTGAATTCCAGCTCAGATGGTGCTCAATGCCTTCCACATCCGTATAGATATGGCTCTCCTCCACCCCGATCAGACGCAAAAATTCTTCCAACAGCTGATGGCGGTCCACCAGTCTTTTGCCGATCTTTTTGCCTTTGCTCGTAAGGATCAACCCTCGGTATTTCTCATACACCAGGTACTCGTCCTTATCGAGCTTCTGAATCATCTTGGTGACTGAAGAAGGATGAACTTCCAGCCCTTCGGCAATATCCGATACCCGGGCGTAGCCCTTTTCCTCAATCAGCAGGTAGATACGCTCCAAATAATCTTCCATACTGGGCGTTGGCATCCGCTTCCCTCTTTTCCTTGACTTGAGGCCGCGTCTTGCGCGACTCTCTCGATAATGACGCCGATGAACACAGATCCCGCCGTGTCGAAGATCGCACCGCTTCGAGACCTGTCTTCATGAGGCGTCAGCCTTGCATATTCATCATGCCAGCAAAAAAACGGCTCTTACTATGATACCTTTATTCGAAGCCTATTGGCAAGTTCATGTCATAAAAAAAGAGGATACCGTCAGACGGTATACCCTCTTCGCGCCACCAGCGTCAGCAGCAGCATCAAAATAAGCAAAAGGACAATCGTAGCCCCCGGCGCAAAATTCCAAATGCCCGCAACGATCAAGCCTACAATCACGGCAATCTCTGCTACGGCCACCGACAATATGATCGACATGCGGAAGCTTTTAGCCAAGAACAGACTGCACGCGACCGGAATCGTCAATAGTGCCGATACCAGCAGCGCACCCACGATCTTGATGGCTGTACTGATCACAAGCGCTGCCAGCACCGTAATCAACATATTCAGCAGTTTAACCGGAAGTCCGCTCACCGCAGCCGCATCCTCTTCGAACGTAAGCAGGAACAATTCCTTATAGAAAAAGACTACGACAGCCACAACAACCACCGTAACGCCGCCTACCAGATACAAATCGGTCCGACCTAACGTATAGATACTGCCGAACAGATAACTCGTTACGTCGGTATTATAACCTTGTCCCAACGTAAACAGGAACGAGGCCATCGCCACACCGCCCGACATAATCACCGCGATCGACAGCTCGGCATACCCTTTGTACGCACGGCGCAGCTTTTCTATTGCGAAGGATGAAATGACCGCAAACACCAAGCCCACCACGAGCGGATAGACATTAATCAAAAAACCGAGCGCCACCCCTGCAATCGTCACGTGCGCGAGCGTGTCCCCGATCATCGACAGACGACGCAGCACAAGAAACATGCCGATCAGCGGTGCCGTCAATCCAATCAGCAGGCCGCCAAGTAAAGCACGCTGAAAAAAGTCACTGAACAAAATTTCCAAGTTACCGTCTCCTTACCCTTGCTCCGCCGACCCGACGAGCGGTATCGAATGCTGCAGATTCGTTTCGCCGCAGTCCAGATCGTCGTGCGAATGACGCACGAAAAACTTGATTTTCCCGTTTTGCTGCCGCGGTTCTTTGCCCAAATAATCTTCCAGGCGATCGATATCGTGCGACACCATCAAGAACGTGATATTGTGATGCTGATGCATGTGCCGAATCAATTCGAAAAAGCCGTCCTGCGTCTCCGCATCGATCCCTACCGTCGGCTCGTCGAGCACAAGCAGATCCGGTCGATTGATCATCGCGCGCGCCAAAAATACCCGCTGCTGCTGACCGCCGGATAGGCGTCCGATACGCTTGTCCGCAATGTCCTCGATCCGCATAACCTGAAGCGCGTCTTCAAGCTTCGCTTTAGCGTCTTTGCCCATGCGACGGAACAGGCTTTTGTTCGTGTACAGCCCCGAAGTCACCACTTCGCGCACCGTTGCCGGAAAAAGCATGTTCAGCGCGTTTTTCTGCGGGACATATCCGATGCGCTCCCAGTCGCGGAAGCTGCGGATCGACTCGCCGAACAAACGGATCTCCCCGCTCGTCGGCGGCATCAATCCCACCAGCATTTTGAGCAGCGTCGTCTTGCCGGCTCCGTTGGAACCCACGATCCCGACGAAGTCCCGTTCTTTTACGCTGAAGTTCAGGTCTTTCATGACATGCTGATCTTTATAGGAAAAGGACACGTCGCGTAGCTCGATCATCGGCTGATGGCAATCCACAGTCGGAAAAGCGGACATGGCATTCCCTCCTTTTTTATCTGCGTCCACTCAAACGCGCGGCCCGGCAGATTGCCGGAACCGCGCGTTTATCTATTGACCTTATCGAACGCGGTCAACATGCTTGTCTCTTCTATTGTAAGGCGAGAAGCAGATTTTGCAAATTCTTTTGCATCAAACTGAAGTAATCATCGCCGTCTTTGGCCTGCTGCTCCGTCAAACCCTCAACCGGATTCAAGACCAACGTCTCGACGCCGGCTTCGTCCGCCAATGTTTTGGCCAGTTTATCGGATACCAGTTCTTCGAAGAAAATATAACGGATGCCTTCTTCCTTCACCAGCTTCGCCAGATTCAGCATATCCTGCGCACGCGGCTCGGCGTCCGGGGACAGACCCATGATGGCATGCTGCGACAACCCGTAATCACGCGCCAAATACCCGAAGGCTTGGTGGGAAACCACAATTTCTTTATTCTTCAATGGAGAAAGCTTTTCCGTAAACTCGGCATCCAGTTGAGTCAGCTTGTCCGCCAACACTTCATAACGTTCATCGTAGCCTGCCTTGTGATCCGGATCGGCTTCAACGAGACTGTCGCGAATATTCCCTGCCATGATCAGCGCCGACTTCGGACTAACCCAAGTATGGGGATCCGTATGTTTGGCATCGGCAGACTCTACGGCATGTTCGTCCTCCGAATGTTCTTCGCCTTCATGGTCGTGATCTTCTTCCGCGGCTCCGTGATTGTGCCCGTCGTCTTCGGTTGTCAGAATCAGATCGACACCCTGACTGACCTCCACGGCTTTGACTTCGGAATCGGAATCCAGCCCCTTCAGAAAGTCCGGCACCCATCCTTCAAGCCCGGCTCCATTGTAGAAAAACAGTTGAGCTTTCGAGGTGTTTACGATGTCCTGACCGCGCGGCGTCCAATCATGCGGTTCTACGCCGGTCGGCAGCAGGTTGATCACGTTCGCATCGTCGCCTCCGATCGCGGAAGCAAATTCATAGATGGGATAAAAGGTTGTGACTACATTGACCTTGCCTTCCACAATAGTTCCTGCCGAGTTTCGACCGCACGCCGACAATACAAGCAATGCCGCCAAGGCTATGACTAGCGCCAAGCGCCCTGCATATTTGTTGTTGCGCTGCATATTTACATACACTCCGTTTCATGTAAAAAATCCGATTCCGAGCAAACACGCCCTAATCGTAACCTTACCGATTATAGGATTCTGTTTGAACATTGTCAACCTTTTTCGATACATTTACGGTTAATTTCAATAGCAAAAAACCGGACTTCTCCGCAGCGGGAGAAATCCGGTACAATCTGTTCTTATTTGACGATTGCGCCGTTCGGCATCGAATCCGGCACGGTCGCCAGCGTCAGTTGATCGCCGTGCGAAGCTGCCAGGATCATCCCGCGGGATTCTTCCCCGCGCAGCTTAACCGGCTTCAGATTGGTTACGCAGATCACCTTGCGGCCAATCAGCTCTTCAGGCGTATAGAACTTCGCGATGCCCGAAACGACTTGACGTTGTTCGAAGCCAAGGTCAAGTTGCAGCTTCAGCAGCTTATCGGCTTTTTTGACCGGTTCGCAGGCAATCACTTGAGCGACGCGCAGTTCCACTTTACCGAAGTCGTCGATTCCAATCTCTTCTTTCGGCTCCGGCGTTTCGATCGGCGCGGCCGCTTCGGCCTTCGAAGCTTCTTCTGCTTTGGCCGGAGTGCCTCCGCTCATGGACTCTACAATATTCGCGACTTCGACTTCCACGTCGAGACGCGGGAAGATCGGATCTCCCTTATGCAGTTTGGTTCCCGGAGCAATGACGCCGAATGTCTTCGTCGTGTCCCATTCTCTCCATGCCGCGGCTTCTTCGCCCGCGATACCGAGCTGGGTCCAGATCAGCTTAGGCGCACGGGTCAGGAACGGTTGCAGCAGCAAGGACGCGATGCGCAAGCTTTCGATCAGATGCAGCATCACCGATTCCAGCTCGCCTTTGCGGCTTTCGTCTTTGGCAATCGCCCACGGCTGCGTCTCGTCGATGTATTTGTTCGTACGGCTTACGAATTGGCTGATGGCCGTCAGAGCGACGGAGAATTCCATGCCGTCCAGCGCCTGCTCGACTTTATCTACCGCCGCTATGGCTGCTTTTTCCAAGGCCGCATCAAATGGCGTAACTTGTCCGTTATAAGCAGGCACTTCGCCGCCTACGTATTTATCGACCATCGCTACCGTACGGTTCAACAGATTGCCCAGATCGTTTGCCAAGTCGGAATTGATGCGCTCCACGAAGCTTTCGGGCGTGAATTGTCCGTCCGAACCGAAAGGCACTTCGCGCAGCACGTAGTAACGCAGCGCGTCGAGGCCGTAACGGTCAATCAGCTTGACCGGATCGATCACGTTGCCCTTGGACTTGGACATTTTGCCTTCGCGAGTCAGGAACCATCCATGACCGAACACCTTCTTCGGCAGCGGCAGATCAAGCGCCATCAGCATGATCGGCCAATAGATGGTATGGAAGCGCAGAATGTCTTTACCAACCAAATGCACATCGGCAGGCCAGTATTTTTCGAACAGCGACGGATCTTTCGAACCGTAACCCAGTGCCGTGATGTAGTTCGACAACGCATCGATCCACACGTAGACGACATGCTTCGGATCGCTTTTAACCGGAACGCCCCATTTGAACGTGGTACGCGATACGGCCAGATCTTCCAGACCCGGCTTAATGAAGTTGTTGACCATTTCGTTTTTGCGGGACTCCGGCTGAATGAAACCCGGATTATCTTCATAATACTTCAGCAGGCGGTCCGCATAATTGCTCATTCTGAAGAAATAACACTCTTCCTTGACCAGTTCGACCGGATGGCCGCTTTCCGGGCTTTTGCCGCTGACGACTTTATTGTTGTCGTCACGCACGACGTCGGCCAATTGCGATTCGGTGTAGTACGTTTCGTCCGGAATGCTGTACCAACCTTCGTATTCGCCTTTGTAAATGTCTCCTTGTTTCAGCAAACGCTCGAAAATATCCTGAACGACCGTGATATGACGTTCTTCCGTTGTCCGAATGAAATCGTCATAAGAGATGTCGAGCTTATCCCACAGACTGCGAATGCCTTCGACGATCCCGTCAATAAACTGGATCGGCGTCTGGCCCGCTTCCGCCGCTTTTTGCTCAATCTTCTGACCATGCTCGTCCGTTCCTGTCAGGAAGCGCACGTCATAGCCGCGCAGTCGCTTGTAACGGGACATGGCATCGGCTGCTACCGTCGTATACGTGTGTCCGATGTGCAGCTTGCCGCTCGGGTAATAGATCGGCGTCGTAATATAAAAGCTTTTTTTCTCCGTCATGCTCTTCTCTCCTTTTAAAAAAGATTCGGAGCGGAAATATCAAAAAGACTCCCGCCCCATAAATGGGACGAGAGCCGTAAGCTCGCGCGGTACCACCCACATTCCCTTCGTTCTCGCGAATCGAAGGCTCTGCCGGTCACATTCGACCGTCCATTAACGCTGGAACACGCCTTGCACTCACTCTTCGCTGATCGATCTTGTCCAACTCTCCAAACCGTATGGGGCTTTTCTGTTGATACAATTCGTCGCGTCGCAGCTTGCACAAAGTTCCTCCCGGACCATATTCGAAGGCTCTTCCAGACCGGTTCGCAGCGTGTTTCCCGGTTCTCTGAGGCTGGTGCTTCCTTCTACTCATCCGTTCTTCGGACTTCAGTATGAATCGCATAATGCAACATCATGATAATGATACACCAAAATATACCGAAGAAAAGCCCGAGGTGTCAAGTATAGTCTTGAAACTCACTACCTGCGCATACAAAAAAGTCCACGTCCCCCATTAGATATGGGTTCCGTGAACTCCTCCATGCCCTTCGCGATCGTCCGGTTTTGGCTTGCGGGCAACACGCGGCGGCACGGGATCATAGCCGCCGGCATGCAACGGATGACATTTCGCGATTCTTTTCGCGGCCAGCCAACTTCCTTTGGCAGCCCCGTGAACTTCAATCGCTTCAAGCGCATACGCCGAACAAGTCGGCACGAACCGACAGCTCGGCGGCGTAAGCGGGGAAATAAACTTCCGGTAAAAGCGGATCGGACCCTGGACCGTCCGGCGTGCGATTTTCATCGCGCCTCACGCTTCCCGGCAGCCGCTTTAACCGGCTCCTGCGCCGCTTCTTCGCGGCAGTCCTTGCAGTACCCAAAGACTTCGAACTTATGCTTCACGACTTGGAAATCGTCCGGCGACTCCGTCAACTGCATCGGGCAAAACGTGATCGGATACGTTTTTTCGCATTGCAGGCAAATCATATGATGATGGTGATGATCCTCGCTGCAATGCAGCTTAAACTTCACGCCTTCTTCGAATACGATCTGCTCCAACACGCCGAGTTCCTGCATGACGCGCAAATTACGATAAACCGTGTCGAAGCTGAGTCCTTTGTATTTTTGTCCCATATAGTCATAAACATCCTTGGCAGACAGATAACCGGGTGCTTCGGCAAATAATCGTGCCAGCGTCTTGCGCTGATCCGTGATCCGCAACCCCTGTTCAGCCATGATCTCGATAATGCGTTCCATCGAAAGCATCGGTAATCCTCGCCTCCCGGCCGTCTCCGGCTTAGTCCTGGAGCGCCTTTATTCGTAACGCCCTTCATTAATAATGCCCCAAATCAGCCGCGGAGTCAATCAGCCGCATTCCCGCGGACACGCGAAAAATCCGGCTCCGCATCAAGCGGAGCCGGATTTTCGGTTAACCTTCGATTCATCGGAGCACGCACGGCCTCGAAATATCCCGGACCTGCCGAAGCCATGCCTAACCGTGATGTCCTGTCGCTTGTACTCTCGTTAAAATTATTGCTTGAGTGAAGGCATTTGGCTGAAGATCAGATTGACCGACAGGTTGCTGCCGGGTGCCGGCGTGAACTCCAAATCTACGCTCTCCGTGTTATTGCCCGTACGGTAGACTACGCCTGCTTCGCTGGATGTATTCAAAGCGGAACCGACAAGTCCCATGCTTTGCGCGGACAACTCAACAAGTTGACCATTTACAACGATCCAGCCTGCATATTTGCCGCCGCGTCCGTTAAAGGTAATGAGCGTATTCGGGGCAACCTTGTCGAGGTGGATCTTGTACAACACGCCGAAGTTGCCCAGATTTGATTCTGGCAGGTTATTCGGGGCATCCACGCCAGTCAAGTTCAGGTCGTCTTTGTTATCGCCGATAATGAGCTTCGTTGGCGTTGGGCCGCCTACCGGCTCGAATACATCGATGATTTTAGTCGCGAGCGGATACGTGCCGCGGTTGTGAACGCCGTCGCGCGGAGCTGTCGTCAATGTTTTTGCCGCTTCGATCGGATCGACATCGGTATCGACCATCAACGTGCTGTACGTGATTGGCTGGGAAGCATCGACGTCGGCAATCAGCGAGATCACCGTCTTGTCTGCCATCGGAACTTTATTCAGATCCGTCAAAATGATTTTGCTTTCTCCCGGCTGCAACGTGATCGTCGTACGTTGTTTACCATCGATCACCGATTGATGGTAACGCTGTACGGAGACTTTACCTGCTGCCGTAGCGAAAGGACTCGGGCCGCCGAAGCCGCTATCCAAAGTTTGAATCGTTGCCGGCGTCGCATTGTTATTGGTCGCGACAACGTACATGGTTACGCGTTTTTTCGTGTAGTTCGCATGGTGAACCATGAAACGAACTTTGCCGTTGATTGTATCTTCGTACAGTTTTCCTGTGCCGAATACCGATTCCGGACTGTTGCTGCGATACAGGGTCACGTCACCGAGCGTATCGTAACGAGCTACTTTTTGCATAGCCGGAACGCTGCCGCCATCAAACAAGAATTTGCTTCCGATCGGTACGAACAGCGCATTATATTCATCTTGCGTGTACAGAACTTCGTCTGTAACCGTGATCGTTTTGGTGAAGGTATCGGTTGCGCCGTCTTCATCCGTAACAGTCAGGGTAATGTTCTGAGGACCCGAAACGAAATAAGCTCCCTTCTGGTTTTCCCATAAACGGCTGTTAGCTTCCGGCAAGTTACCGTCCGGGTCGTAACTTTGGTCCGTATAATTGACGGGTTCACCCATACGGTAGACTTCTTTATCGGTTGTAAATTGTGCTACCGGTGGCTGGTTTGGCGCTTCAACCGTAACGGTTTGGCTGTATGGAGCACTCCATTGTCCCTTGGAATCTTGTACGGAATAAGTGATTGTATAGGTTCCGGGATCAGTGAAGACGTCCTGACGTCCTTCCCAACGCTCATCAACGATATCGTAGCCGCTAGGCGATTCGGATTTCGTTGCATAAGTTACCATGGTTTCACCGGCGATGATTTTTTCAGGTGACACGGTAAAGGATGCTGTCGGCTTCGAAGAGATCGTCAACGTGATCGTTTTGGCTTTGTAGTCGATCTTATAAGGAATACCCAGTGCTTGCGTGATCGAAGTCAGCGGCACCATGAAGGTACTTTTCTCTTGATAAGAAGTTCCTTTCATTTTGGTAGGCACCCCGTTTACCGTATAGGTGTCGGTTCCCAATTTGAAGCGCAATTCATCTGCACCTTTTGTAATGACGGTTTCTTTCGTTTTTGCATCGTATGTAAGTTTGAGGCCTACACGATTAACAAACGAACGAACAGCAATATACGACACGCCGTCTTTAGCAGCCATCGGCTGAGCAGCGGTATAAGTTTGCCCGTCCTGATACATTTTGTCGCCGTTGATCATCAGAACAAGCTTATCCGTTCCCAGTGTCGTCGATGCGTCGAATGTCGGCACGGTAGGCGTCGTTGCATTCGGAGTCTTCGTTGGCGTTCCGGTGCTTGGCGTAGTCGGTGTCGGTGCCGGATTCTGCGTAGCCGGTACGGTTTCTTCGTCTGTTGGAGGTTCCGTTGTCTCCGTTCCGTCGACAGGGGTTGCCGAGGAATCGTCAGGCGTTTGCGTATCGGTAGGCACGCTGCCTTCAGTTCCCGTCGGGTCCGTCGAAGGTTGTTCGTTTGGCGAAGGCTGTACATTTGTAGATGCTGCCGGATCGGCAACAGAGTTTGTATCTGGGTTAGTTGTTGCATTCGGTGCAACTTGCGGTTGTGCGGCAAGCTTCTCCGTATAGTTTTTTGCTGTTCCGTCTTGTTGTACGACTTCTCCCTGTACAACAACTGGCGTATTACCCGATGTCGCTGCTGCTTGGGCCGATGCCGGAGGCAGCACGGCTGCCGCCTGCACGACAACGAGCAGAGCGATGATCGTGATTTTCTTCAGATTCATTTTACGACTCCCTTTATAGCTGAATTTGGTCCTTCTCTCGCTAAGCACATAGACTTAGACGCGCCAATCGGTTAAAAGTTTCTGTGAAACAATAAAAAAAGCGCCCTTCCTGTAAAAGGAAAGGTCGCTTTCTGTAAACGTTATGCAAGCATTTACACAATTATCAACCTGTTAATATTTAAAAAGATAATTTCTTGAATTTTAGGTATTACAGCAACAAAATCATTTATGCCATTTGCATGTTGCGTCCTTCTTCAATTAATCTGTACGCTCGTTGAACTTGCTCGTCCGTCGGAGAATCTACGCCTTCCAGCGGGTATTCCCGACCGAGTTCTTTCCATTTATAAATGCCCATTTGATGATAAGGAAGAATTTCGAATTTCTCGACGCCGTTCAACGTTCCGATAAACTTCCCAAGATCTCGCAGGTTATTTTCATCGTCATGAATGCCAGGTACGAATACATGGCGAATCCACATTTTTTTGCCATGATCAGATAGCCATTGTGCAGTACGCAGCGTTTGTTCATTGCTAACGCCAGTCAATACTTTATGCTTGTCGTTATCGATATGCTTGATATCCAGCAGAACAAGATCCGTTACATCCATCAGATATTGCAGTTTGTCCGCATTATTGAAGCCGTTGCTGTCCAGTGTCGTATGCAGTCCCCAACGTGCCTTAACTTCGCGGAAGACTTCAGCTACAAATGCAGCTTGCAGTGTGGGTTCGCCGCCCGAGATGGTTAATCCGCCACCGGAAGAACGATAGTAATTGAGGTAAGGCTGTATTTCGGATAGTACTTCTTCAACGGTTACTTCTCTGCCCCCGTCAAAATTCCAGGTATCGGGGTTGTGGCAGTATTGGCATTTCATCAAGCATCCTTGCATAAATAGTACGAAGCGAATTCCCGGGCCGTCTACCGTCCCGAATGTTTCCAGTGAGTGTATGCGTCCTTTGTGACTCATTCGTCGTCACCCTTTCAATAATAACGGCGCTCACATCCCGCGAGCGCCGTATAGTTGATGTTGAATGAACAGGTAGCCAGTCCGAAGTGATCGCTTCGGCTTGCTTACTTACATATTAGAGTGGAACGTACGGTTGATAACGTCCATTTGTTGTTCGCGAGTCAGCTTGATGAAGTTAACGGCATAACCCGATACGCGAATCGTCAATTGCGGGTAGTTTTCCGGGTGCTCCATCGCGTCCATCAGTTGTTCGCGATCGAACACGTTAACGTTCAAGTGGTGAGCGTTGCTGCCGAAGTATCCGTCCAGCATAGCGACCAGGTTCGACTTACGAGTTTCTTCTTCTTTACCCAGTGCTTTAGGCACGATCGAGAATGTGTTCGAAATGCCGTCAAGGCTTTCTTCATAAGGCAGTTTGGCAACGGAACTCAGGGAAGCCAATGCGCCTTTTTTATCGCGGCCGTGCATTGGGTTAGCGCCTGGTGCGAATGGTTCGCCAGCTTTGCGTCCATCCGGTGTTGTACCTGTTTTCTTGCCGTATACCACGTTCGAAGTGATCGTCAGTACGGATTGAGTAGGCAGCGAATCACGGTATGTTTTGTGTTTGCGAATCATACGCATGAATTTCTCGACCAATTGTACGGCAATTTGGTCGACACGATCGTCGTTGTTGCCGTAGCAAGGATATTCGCCTTCGATTTCGAAGTCGATCGCGATTCCTTGTTCATTGCGGATTGGTTTAACTTTTGCGTATTTAATTGCGCTCAGGGAGTCAGCCGCTACGGACAGACCCGCGATACCGCAAGCCATTGTACGCAGGATGTCACGGTCGTGCAGCGCCATTTCGATACGTTCGTAGCTGTATTTGTCGTGCATATAGTGAATGATGTTCAGGGCGTTCAAGTATACTTTGGACAGCCATTCCATCATCGGTTCATAGCGTTTCATCACTTCGTCATATTCGAGGTATTCGGAAGTAATCGCCGGGAATTCCGGTCCAACTTGTTCGCCCGATTTTTCGTCTTTACCGCCGTTGATTGCGTACAGCAGCGTTTTTGCCAGGTTGGCACGAGCGCCGAAGAATTGCATTTGTTTACCGATGCGCATTGCGGATACGCAGCATGCAATACCGTAGTCATCACCATAGATCGGACGCATCAGGTCATCATTTTCGTACTGGATCGAGCTTGTTTCGATCGAGACTTTTGCGCAGTATTTTTTGAACGCATCAGGCATTTGTTCCGACCACAGTACGGTCAAGTTCGGTTCCGGCGCAGGGCCCAGATTGTACAGGGTATGCAGGAAGCGGAAGCTGCTCTTCGTTACGCGAGTCGTGCCGTCTACAGCCATGCCGCCGATTGATTCGGTTACCCAAGTCGGGTCGCCGCTGAACAGTTCGTTGTAGTCAGGCGTGCGCAGGAATTTCACGATACGCAGTTTCATAACGAAATGGTCAACCAGTTCTTGAGCCGTTTCTTCAGTCAAAGTGCCTTCGGCCAGATCGCGCTGCACGTAGATGTCCAGGAAAGACGATACGCGTCCCAGCGACATTGCCGCACCGTTTTGTTCTTTGACTGCTGCAAGGTAACCGAAGTACACCCATTGGAACGCTTCTTTAGCATTGGTTGCCGGCTTGGAGATGTCCATACCGTGCAGTTTAGCCATTTGTTTCAGCTCGCCCAATGCGCGGTATTGTTCGGAGATTTCTTCGCGCAGACGAATCGTGTTTTCATCCATGCCGTCTCCGACCGTTTCGTTGTGCTCTTGTTGTTTTTGTTTCATCAGGAAGTCTACGCCGTACAGAGCAACGCGACGGTAGTCGCCGATGATGCGACCGCGACCGTAAGCATCCGGCAGACCCGTTACGATACCGGATTTACGTGCAGCACGAATTTCGGGTGTATAAGCATCAAATACGCCTTGGTTATGCGTTTTACGAATATTAGTGAAGGTATCCACGATCGATTGCGGAACTTCGAAGCCGTAAGCTTTACAAGCGTCGATAACCATTCGGATCCCGCCGTAAGGCTGAATCGCGCGTCTGAAAGGTGCATCCGTTTGTACGCCTACGATTTGTTCTTTTTCTTTATCCAAGTACCCCGCGCCGTGCGAAGTGATCGATCCCGGAGTGTTGACGTCTACGTCCCACACGCCGCCTCTTTCTCTTTCTTCTTTCGACAACTGGGAAACGATTTTCCAGAGATCATTCGTATTTTGCGTAGGACCGGCCAAGAATTCTTCGTTGCCCGTGTAAGGAGCGATATTCTCGTCGATGAAGTTTTTCGTATCGACGTGGTTTGTCCACTTACCTGCTTTAAAATTTCTCCATGCTTCCGAATTTGCGCCTGTGATTTCTTTTTCGATAACCGACATGTGATTACCTCCATTTATATGTTTAGCTGAGATCACGGCCTAGAGAGGCTTTCCGCGTCTCGCTTCAGATCCCTAGCTGCTGACGATCCCACCAACAAGGTGAAAAATATCACATTCATCAACAGAGCTTAAGACTTTCTTTTTTCTCTCAATGTCTTGGGGACCTTTCATGCCTTTATTATGCCCTTCTTCATCCCAAGATGATGTGATTTTTATCACAATCATTCACTTTTTTATGATTTTTATCACTTTTAAGCCCGCTTTCTGAATAACACATCATTTCATGACTGTTTTTCAATTTTCATGATAACTAACTTTCTTCCTGATTTTATATTGTGCAAGAAAAAAGCGGCGCTGCTCACCAATGTGAGTGCGCCGCATCATAGTACGAGAGTTTGTGTTGCTTAAAGGGCGTCGGAAGCCCGAGCGGGTCGGATACAGTGTCAGAGCTAAAAGTATCAGTCTTCGAATCTGCCGTAGAACGCGTCGCGGTATACGTCAGCCAGTTCAGTCACAAGCGGCAGCTTAGGGTTAGCCGTTGTGCATTGGTCTTCGAACGCACGGTCAGCCAGGTAATCAACGCGCGATTCAAACTGTTTCGCATCGAAGCCCAGTTCCTGGAATGTAGCCGGGATGCCCAGTTTATCATTCAGCTCACGGATGGCCTTAATCAAGCTTTTCACGCCTTCTTCGGTTGTTCTCGCCGGCAATCCCAGAATGCGCGCAATTTCAGCGTAACGCTCGTCAGCGATAAAGTGCGAATATTTAGGGAACGAAGCGAACTTCGACGGTTTTTTCGCATTGTAACGGATGACGTGAGGCATCAAGATCGCATTGGTGCGACCGTGAGCCGTGTGGTACTCCCCGCCCCATTTGTGCGCCAAGCTGTGGTTGATGCCGAGGAAGGCATTCGCGAACGCCATGCCGGCAAGCGTCGAAGCATTGTGCATTTTTTCACGGGCTACTTTATCGGCAGTCAGTGCTGATTTTTCCAGGTTAGCGAAGACGAGTTGGATTGCTTTGATTGCCAAGCCGTCGCTGTAGTCGCTTGCCATAACCGATACATAAGCTTCGATCGCGTGGGTCAGCACGTCCATGCCCGTGTCGGCAACCGCGACTTTAGGCAGCGAGTATACGAATACCGGATCGACGATCGCTACGTCCGGAGTCAGCTCATAGTCGGCCAATGGATATTTCGTATTGCCTTTTTCCTTATCGGTGATGACCGCGAACGAAGTCACTTCCGAACCTGTGCCCGAAGTCGTAGGAATCGCCACGAATTTTGCTTTGCGACCCAGACGAGGGTATTTGTAAATCCGTTTGCGGATATCCATGAATTTTTGTTTCAGGTTGTCGAACTCGGTATCCGGATATTCATAGAACAACCACATGCCTTTTGCAGCATCCATCGGCGAACCGCCGCCCAGCGCGATAATGCAGTCCGGTTGGAAACGTTCCATCATGGCACGTCCGCGCTCGACCGTCGTGGTCGACGGATCGGGTTCGACTTCCGAGAAGACTTCGATCGCAACCGGAGTTTGACGTTGACGCAGATAATGTTGAACGCGTTCCACGTAGCCAAGCTGTACCATCATCGGGTCCGTTACGATTGCCACACGCGTGATGTCCGGCATTTTAGCCAGATATTGGGTTGCGTTCTTTTCAAAATAGATTTTATCCGGTACTTTGAACCATTGCATATTCACGGTACGACGCGCCACCCTTTTCACGTTAATCAGGTTCACTGCGGTTACGTTCGACGATGTCGAGTTACGGCCGTAAGATCCGCAGCCCAGCGTCAGCGATGGCAGGTTCGTATTGTAGATGTCGCCGATCGCGCCGTGCGTCGAAGGCGAGTTTACGATGATACGACCGGTTTGCAGGCGGTTCGCGAAGCGTTGAATCACCGCATCGTCGTTCGAGTGGATCGCCGACGAGTGACCCATGCCGCCGAACTCGACGACTTCTGCGGCGCGAGCGATACCTTCATCGGCCGTTTTTACTTTATAGCAAGCCAGAACCGGGCTCAGCTTTTCAGCCGACAGCGGATACTTCGTGCCTACGCCTTCGATCTCGGCAACCAGGATTTTCGTTGTTGCCGGAACTGTGATGCCTGCCATTTCCGCGATTTTCACCGCCGATTGGCCGACGATCGCCGGGTTAACTGCGCATTTTTCCACGTTCATGGCGCTTGGCGTCAATTTGGCGATTTCATCTTTATTCAGGAAGTAGCAGCCGTTTGCAATCATTTTCTTTTTAACTCGATCAAAAATCGGTTCTTCGATGATAACCGCTTGTTCGGATGCGCAGATCATGCCGTTATCGAACGATTTCGACAGAATCAGGTCGGTTACGGCCTGGTCGATATCCGCCGTTTTTTCGATGAAGGCCGGAACGTTACCGGGACCTACGCCGAGAGCAGGTTTGCCGCAGCTGTAAGCTGCACGAACCATTGCTCCGCCGCCGGTAGCCAGAATCAATGCTACATCGTTGTGGTTCATCAGAATGTTCGTTTTATCCATCGAAGGCTTGTCAATCCATTGGATACATCCTTCTGGCGCGCCTGCTTTAACCGCTGCTTCATGCAGGATTCGAGCGGCTTCCGAACTACAGTATTGCGCAGATGGGTGGAATCCGAATATAATAGGGTTACGTGTCTTAATCGAAATCAGCGCTTTGAACATGGTTGTGGAAGTCGGGTTGGTTACAGGCGTGATCCCCATCACGATGCCTACCGGTTCCGCAATTTTCTGGAAGCTGTCATACTCATTGTCCTCAATAACGCCTACCGTCTTATCATTTTTAATGCTGTGATAGATGTATTCCGTTGCGAAGAGATTTTTTGTGATCTTGTCTTCGTACACGCCGCGTTTCGTTTCTTCAATGGCGATCTTGGCGAGATACATGTGCTTGTCCAGGCCGGCCAGGGCCATCGCTTGCACGACGGTATCGATTTGTTGTTGGTCCATTTGCATGAACGCTTCCTGTGCTTTTTTCGCGTTATCAATCAGTTTTTGAATGTCCTGTTCAGCGGTTGGTTCAACAGTACGGGCGGCTTCATTTTTCACTGCCATTTCCCTCATCCTCCTCAAGATGTTTGCGTTGTTTTCTCTACGTCACAAATCATAGCACACGCGTTTTAGTTTGGGAAGTGAAAAATTTCACAAAATAATTTCGAGCCGTATTCCTCTCCTTTTCCCGAAGCATTCCTTGCACTTCCTTTCATTAATGCCTTCGAATACCCTCGGCTTACTCTTTCAAAAAAAAGTTAAAACAATTCTCTTTTTTTGCATTTACTTTCGTTTGAAATAGCTAAAGTACTACCATTTCCCCCAAAATAAAAATATAAAAATTTATACAAAAATTTGCGTAATAAGAATTGACAAAATCGCAGATATCCCTCATGATAAAGACATAAAGTGAAAAAAGTCACAATGTTTGATATTTTGCCACTATTTTTCGCTCCATTGACTCCAAAAACTTGAAATTTTCAGTTATAATTAATTTAAAATTTGATTAACGAAAAAGCGTTAGGCTTGTACGGAAACTTTGAAGGAAGCAGATTGGCCTGAATTTTCGCTCTGTGCAAGGACCGGTTTCGAAGGCGTGGCCGGGGCAAGTCAAGAAATCGTGACGCGACAGAGAGTGAAAAGGCAGGGAAAGATGCACTTCAGTAAGTTTTCGTACACGCCCTAGTAAATGCTCGGCCGACAATTCGAAGTGTGCGCTTGCGCAAAGGAGATGTTAATGATGACCCTGTATCACCATGCCACCGATCATCGAGGCAATACCGGATGTTTTTCGGATCAAAATATGAAGCGTCTGGAAGTCGTTATGAAGGACCGCCATATCCCGGAAGGATCGCATTTGTTTTGGGAGGGAGACCTCGCCGATAAGCTTTATTACATCAAAAGAGGCCGTGTCAAGCTGACCAAATCGACCGATGAAGGCAAGGAACTCATCCTTTACATGTACCAAACCGACGACATGGTCGGGCAAGCGGACCCTTTCTTCAGCAGCAAGCATAGCTTTACGGCTGAAGTTATCGAGGATACTGAAGTCGGCGTTATCGAACATAAAGACCTGGAAGTTCTGATCTGCCAACACTGTGACTTTGCGATCGATTTCATGAAATGGATGGGTATCCACCACCGTTTGACGCAAACCAAATTCCGCGATCTGATGATGTACGGCAAGCCGGGCGCACTCTGCTCGACGCTGATTCGCCTGGGCAATACGTATGGCGAAAAGCACGGCGAAGGCACGCTGATCAATAAAAAAATTACGCATACCGATCTGTCGAACATGATCGGAGCTACGCGCGAGAGCGTGAACCGGATGCTTAGCGATCTGCGTAAAAAAGGTGCTGTCGAGTATGAAAACGGCATGATCGTCATTACAGACCTTGCCATGCTTCAAGAAGTCTGCCACTGCGAACTTTGTCCAAACGAAATATGCCGGATCTAGTACCCTTTCAACTCTTAATCATAGGTTTACGCTCCCCTGAAACGCACACGCTTCAGGTGCGATTCAGGGGAGCGTATTCCTACCTTTAGTGTTGACAAGGTACTAAGCGATCCGGCTTTTTTGTGCGTTTTTATTCCGATTAAGGCGCATCTCAAAATCTCTCCAGTGTCAGCTCGACATAATCTCCCGGCTGTAACGGCATATCAAACCCCCGATCAGGATTGAGTTCTTTCCCGTTCACCTTGAGCACCCATGTCTCCCGAGGTTTGGTCATATACCCTTCTTGCGTATCCGGATTAGCTTTGACCAGTCGAATATTGCGATCATTCTCGGACATGGTCACGAGTCCGCTAGCTTTAAGAACGTCGCGAACCAATGTGCCTTCCGCATACGGATGCGCGTAAGAACCGCCCAATGACGGGTTCAACTCTCCCCCGCTGATTAATAAGGTGTTAACCGGTGCTCCGTCGTTGCCCGGCGCTTCGATATATAGCAGAATTTCGTCGCCGGCTTGCACGCGTGCGCTGAAATCATCACCGGGGATCTCCTTGCCGTTCTGCTTGACCGACCATACCAATTCGGAATGAAGCTCCGTGTCATCGACTGAAGCAATGCGTCCTTCATTATCGAACCGGACGATACCGCTTCGTTCCAGGGCATCGCGGATCGTGTCTTCGGCTCGGTAAGAACTGATCAGCGAGCGATTCTCATTGGGCATATAAATGCCTCCGTCAACGACCAGTCTGAAGTTTTCACCGCTGCTTGCTTCCGCTTCGGCCGTTGTGTCCGCTGAAGGCTGTCGAAGCAAAACGGCTGTCGCGGCTACCGCTATAACAAGCAGGACGGCAAGCACGAACAATAGGACACGTTGATCGGGCAGCTTGATTTTTGTCCGCATGGGTCCCCGTTCCCTTCCTCCCGAAGTGTAACCGATTGCCTCGGCTCATATCTTTTATTGTAACAAAAGCAGCAGGCGTTTCTCAAATGCATACGTCACGAAATAAAAAAAGAACCCCTTCGTCTCCAAAGAGGTTCTTTGCGTTTCCCGGATTAATCGACCCAAGATTCCGCCCACATCTGAATCTGCTGCATAACCGGCTGAAGTGCCCGGCCTTTTTCCGTCAATTCGTATTCGATCCGTACAGGAGTTTCGGGATATACATGACGCACCAGAATACCTTCACCTTCCAGATCCTTCATCCGTTCGGACAACATTTTGTCGCTCATCATCGGAATTTGGTTGGAAATGTCCTTAAATCGCTTCGGACCGCTCATCAATGTCTGAATGATCAGACCGTTCCAGCGCTTGCCCAAAAACGAAAAAGCCGTCTCGAATCTTGGACAAAGCTGCATTGACACTTCATGTTTTTGCTCTATCATAGATGATCACCTCTTAGAAGATTCCCTCTGAAGAGAAACTTACGATTTGTTAGTTTATTTCATATTAACACATTTCCAAGAAAAAGAAAATGCCTTCACGAATTATTTTTTACCGCTAAAAAATGTTTAAGTGCCTTCAGATCGCGATCAATCACTTCTTCGAGCGATCGATTGTATATGACGGCAGCCGGATGATACAGCGGAAAAATCGAATAGGAACGTTCGCCGAAAACGTAGCCGGAAACAGGGTCGTTCATATCTTCGAGTTGCAGCACGGGACCTTCGATCACTTTGCCGTGAAGCGAGGAAATCGTTTCATGACTGCCGATCAGACGATGCAAACCGACATTCCCCATCGGCACGATCACCTGCGGCTGAACATGCTCGATCTCAAAATCCAGAATCGGCGCATGAGCCAACACTTCGTTTTTGGTCGGCGTACGATTGGAACGACTGATCCGCGGAAGGGTACCCACGGGTGCTCCTGCCACAACCTTGTCTTTAAAAGGACGACTGCGTACGGCACTGGAAATGTAAATGTCCTGACGCGTGAGTCCTAGCTTCTCCAGATACTGTTCTAACACCTTCCCTGCCTGACCTGTAAACGGACGACCTTCCACAATTTCCGTCGCGCCTGGCGCTTCTCCAACAAACATAATCTTTGCCGGAATGGCCCCTTGACCGAGCAAAAAGCCTTCAAGGTCATAGCCTTCGGATCTGCGCAAGCATGCCTTTACAATCTCTTCCGTTACGGGCGCGCTGCCAAATTCCACGTTCATAGCCATCCCCCTTTCTTCACTCGCCTCTTCATTATTTACCGGTATTGTTCCTATTTTACCCCAAATCGGATATTGCGCCAACCTCGACAAAGCCCTTCTTTATAATTTTGTTAACGCTTTCTTCATTATAAACAGAAAAGCCGTCCTCCCGCGTTAAGCGAAAGGACGGCCGTGCAGCAGCAATTGCTGCACGCCTTCGATATTCATGTTTCCCCTAAAGTCGGAATTCGTTTGTTTAACGTCGGCAGAGATGTTTTAAACGAGTTCCGGAGCGTGCAATGGACGTACCGGCTGCGAATGCCCATACACCGGTTTAGCCGCAGTCGTCGGATAAGCCCAACGAATCGAATTGGAAATTACGCGGATGATATCCTTGTTGTAATACGTCGGGTACGTCTCGTGTCCCGGGCGGAAGTAGAAGATCTTGCCGGAACCGCGGCGGAACGTGCAGCCGCTGCGGAAGACTTCGCCGCCGGAGAAATTGCTGATAAAGACGATCTCGTCCGGAGTCGGAATATCGAAGAACTCGCCGTACATTTCTTCATGCTCCAGAATGATGTTTTCACCGATGCCTTCCGCGATTGGGTGGGAAGGATTAACCGCCCACAGAATCTCTTGCTCACCGGCTTCACGCCATTTCAGATCGCAGCCCGTTCCCATCAGTTTCTTGAAAGGCTTGGAAAAATGGCCGGAGTGCAATACGATCAGGCCCATGCCTTCGCGCACGCGTTGCGCAACGGCTTCCGCGATCGAGTCGTCAACCAGCTCGTGCGCCATGTGGCCCCACCAGATCATGACGTCCGTCGAGTCCAACACTTCTCTTGTCAAGCCGTGATCGTCCTCTTCCAGCGTACACGTGCGAATTGCGAACCCTTCCGGTGTCAGGGCGCGCTCCAGTTGTTTGTGAATACCGTCCGGATATACGGCTTTAACTTCTTCATCTCTGCGTTCGTGCACGAATTCGTTCCAGATGGTTACATTGATCATCGTCGGTATCTCCTTAGTTATGACTGTAATTTGAGTGCCTTATATTAAACCCACCACATCTCTCCAGCAGGCTCTTCAATGAGTACCTGTTGAAGATTGCGCACGGCTTTACCGAAGCCTTCATCGACGGACATCAGCCCGTCTTCGTGCTCAATACTAACAACGTAATCGTAGTTTTGCAACCGCAGCTCGCTCATCATGTCGGACCACACTTTCAGGTCGTGGCCGTAGCCTACGCTGCGGAAGTTCCATGCCCGATCCTGCATCAACGTGTAGGACTGCATGTCCGTCAGGCCGTGCATGTTGACGTTGTTTTGATCGATCGTGATATCTTTGGCATGGAAATGGTGAATGGCTCCGGCGCGTCCAAGGATACGGATCGCTTGAACCGGATCGATGCCTTGCCACCACATATGGCTAGGGTCGAGGTTGGCGCCGATCGCTTCGCTGGTAGCTTCGCGCAAACGCAGCATGGTTGCCGGCGAATGCACCGAGAAACCGCCGTGCAGTTCGAGTCCTACTTTGACGCCGTGGTCCTGCGCGAACTTCCCTGCATCTTTCCAGTAAGGAATGACTTTGGTTTCCCACTGCCACTTCAGGATGTCCTGATAATCGTTCGGCCACGGTGCGACCGGCCAGTTCGGATATTTCGCATCCTCATGGTCGCCCGGACAGCCGGAGAAGGTATTGACAACTTGCACGTCCAAACGCTGCGCCAATTCGATGCTCTTCATAAAGGCATCGTGATCGGCTTTAGCTAATGCTTTTTGCGGGTGGAGCGGATTGCCGTGGCAGCTTAGCGCACTGATGATCAATCCGCGCGATTCAACCGCTTTTTTGAACGCATCCAGTTTCGACTTGTCGGCCAGCAGTTCTTCCGGGTTGCAATGTACGTTGCCCGGATGCCCGCCTGTAGGGATTTCTACTGCTTTGAGTCCTTTTTCCGCGATGTAATCGAGCGACTCTTCAAATCCCCGTTCGTTGAACATTACCATGAATACTCCAAGCTTCACAACCGAACCTCCTTAATTATTATATCCGTATTTTGAGGTGAATCTGAATAGGAAAGAGGTGCGAAAAAGCCCCTTTTTCCGACATTCGATCGACCAGCGAAATGTACCAGTAATGATGTGGGGCGTGAAGTTCCCATGCGGGTTGGAAGCGGGGGGCTACGGGGAAAAGTCCGTTTCGGTCGCTGTTGAACTCAGAAAATTGGATTGGAATTAATAATGGGATTTTCCGAGTTCAAAGGCGATCACTTGCGTTCCTGCACTGGACTTCTCCCCTTCGCCGTATAGCTTCGCAAAAGCAAAGGAACTTCATTTTTCGAAAAAGTAAATAAAAACATAAAAGATACAGATAAGGGCTAAGTGAGCGAGATGAGGATTCGCTCGCTGGCGCCGGTGATTAAAAGCGAAGCGGGAGCTGGGCACCCGCTTTTTTTAAATCCTTACACTTATGGAACGCAGAAAGCGTTTGAACAGATCACTTTTCGGCAGAACTTTTGGGTGCAACTGGAAAGTTTCTGCCGGAAGGGATTTGGATCAGAGTCCGCTTATGCCGGCGTTCTTCAGCGCATAAGGAATCTTAGTTGAAGTATACGGCTTTGCCGGTTTTGGCGGACTCGTAGAGGGCTTCGAGAATTTGGGTCACCACGAGGGCTTGTTCCGGTTTAACGACCGGATCTTTGTCTTCGAGGATCGCTTCGAGCCATTGGCGAGCTTCGCGGTCTTCGGCGTTTTCGGAGCCGCCGTCATAGAAAGCTACGCCGCCGGAGCCGAAGTCGACTTTGGTTTCGACAAGGCGGCTGCGGTTTTCGCCGTTGATATGCAGGCCGTCAGCCATGTCTGCGCCGCCTTCGGTGCCGCAAAGCAGCGTTTGGGCTTCGCCGAATTTGCGCACGTTGAGCGCCCAACTGGATTCGAGCACGATCGTTGCGCCGTTCTCCATTTTGATGAAGCCGAACGCGGAATCTTCGACTTTGAATTGTTCCGGATCCCACGGTCCGAAAGCGTTGGCTGCATTTTCGCGGCTGCCGAGCTTATGGAAGGTCGAGCCCATGACGCTTTGCGGCTTGTAGTTGTCCATCAGCCAGAGAGTCAGGTCAAGCGCATGCGTGCCGATATCGATCAACGGACCTCCGCCTTGTTTTTCTTCGTCGAGGAACACGCCCCAAGTCGGAACGGCGCGGCGGCGCAGTGCGATCGCTTTGCCGAAGTAGATATCGCCGAGCTCGCCTTTTTCGCACATGTCTTTCAAGTGCAGGCTGTCGTCGCGGAAGCGGTTTTGGTAAGCGATCGAAAGTTTTTTGCCCGTACGCTCTGCCGCTTCGATCATGCTGCGCGCTTCTTCCGTCGTTTTGGCCATCGGTTTTTCGCACAGGACATGCTTGCCGGCTTCAAGTGCCGCAATCGTGATTTCCGCGTGGGAATCGTTCGGCGTGCAGACGTGAACGACTTCGATGCTTGCATCTTTCAGCAATTCCGTATAATCCGTATAGACTTTGGCACCTTCGGCGCCGTATTTGTCGGCAGCTTCTTGAGCACGGGATTCGACGAGGTCGCAAAAAGCGACGAGTACGGCTTTATCTTGTCTGGACAGAGCCGGAAGGTGCTTGCCGTTGGCAATGCCTCCACAACCGATTACGGCGACGTTAAGCGTTTTAGACATTCAATTTTGCTCCTTCTGCTGCGTATTTTTTAACCCATTCCATGCTTGTAGCAATACTTTCGAGCGGTTGGCCGCCTGCACAGTAGTCCTGTTCGACAACGATCCACTTCACTCCTGCTTCGATTGCGGCATCCGCGATGGCTGCAAGATTGACTTCGCCTACGCCCAGTTCAGCCGTAATGGCTTTTCCGTCGGCATCGCGCGTCATGTCTTTCAAGTGAATGATCGGCAGGCGTCCTTTGTAGCGATTGATGTATTCGACCGGATCGTAACCGCCGTAGTGTACCCAACACGTATCCATCTCGACTTGCAGGTCTTCGGCCGGAACGGCATCGTACATGGCGTCGAACACCGGCTTGCCGTCGACTTCTTCCGTCATTTCGAAGTCGTGGTTATGATAAGCCAGCACGGCGCCCTGCTTGCGGGTACGCTCGCCGAGGTCTTTCAGATTCGCGAAGACTTTGTCCCACTGGCGATCTTCTTCCACCAGGTAAGGGACGATCAGCGTATTGTTGCCGATTTGTTTGTTATACGCGATTTCCGCGTCGAGATGCTCAAGCAGTTGGGCGTACGCCGTATGCGTGCCGAGCGCCGTCAATCCAAGCTCGTCGAGAATCGACTTTACTTCTTCTGCGCCGCGGCCGAAGAACGTATGGAATTCCACGCCTTTGTAACCCAGGGCGGCTACCTTCTCAAGCGTTCCGCGGAAATCTTTTTCCATTTCTTCGCGTACGGTGTACAACTGCAATCCTACTTGCGTCATTGTGTACTCCACCTTTTCATCAAATTATAATTTGAGCGAATCGTGTCTTGCGGCGGGAACTTTGTACGAGCTGTCGAGCGTGACATGACGGCTCTCCGCGGATGAGTGCATAAAAGCATGCATTGCTTCCAGCACGTGATAAGCCAGCTCTCCGCTTGCCCGATGACGACGGTTTTCCCGAATGCTTTTGACCATGTCTTCGACGCCCAGCCCCCGCTCGTTGCGGGCACTCTCGAATATAGGCTGAAGAATCTCCCAATTTTCCGATCCGGCGCGGCGCAATCTGACATCCCCGCCGAAAAAGTTCGGATCAGGAAGCGACAGCGTCCCTGCCGTGCCGTAGATTTCCATCCGCGGCAATTCGGTAGCTCCCCGCACGTCGAAACTCATAATCATCGTCACGATCGGTCCGCCCGCGAAATCCAGCGTCCCTGCCAAATGGGTCGGGGTCTGAACCGTGATCGGAGTTCCCGCTTTCGGCCCTGAGCCGATTACGCGATCGGGAATCTGGATGCCGGTCGATGAGCTGATCCGCTGAATCGGGCCCAGAAGATTGACCAATGCCGACAAGTAGTAAGGTCCCATATCGAACATCGGACCTCCGCCGTAGGCATAAAAGAACTCGGGGTCCGTATGCCAACCTTCCGGACCTCCGCCAAGCATGAAAGCCGTTCCCGCAACCGGTCGACCGATCAATCCTTCCTCGATCGCGCGGCGGGCCGTGCTGAGCCCCGCGCCCAAAAAAGTATCCGGCGCGCAGCCTACAGCGAGGTTCCGCTTGGCGGCCTCGTCGAGAATCAGGCGGGCATCCTCCAATGAGACGGCAAGCGGCTTTTCTCCATAAACGTGTTTGCCGGCCTCAATAGCAGCCAGATGTACAGAAGCGTGACTGGCAGGAATCGTCAGGTTGATGACCAACTGTATCGATTCGTTTTCCATTAACTCTTCCACTGTGCAAGCGGTTGCAATGCCGAATTCGGCAGCACGTTCTTCCGCCTTTTCGAGTACACGGTCGGCGAGCGCAACCACTTCGATCCATTCGCTCGCGGCTAGATTTTGCAAGTATATCGCGCTGATGTTGCCGCAGCCGACAATTCCGGTCTTCATGCGTGTCAAAAGAACACCACTCCTTCGTGTCGATTACCAAGTTGCTCGATCGCCGAAATATTCTCGGTTTCTTTTGTTCGTGGTTGGTTCGCTTTCATGGTATTGCATATCGATTTGTATTAAAATGAAGAATATAATCGAAACATGAACAATCTGGTCATTATTTTATTTTCTTTTTCAAGGAGTAGCTGATATGCAGACGACTGACCTCCCTTGCCAAGTATTTACCGCAGGATTTTCCTTCCACCGTACTCCTTTTCACGTTCACCGAACGGAAGGCCTTGGCAGTTATCTGCTTCGCCTTCAGACGGACGGCACTTCCGAAGCTCTCGTTGATGGAAAAATGCAACGGATTGAAGCCGGAGACCTGCTGCTCTACGGGCCGGACGAGACGTATGAACTCAAAATTTTCCCTCCTTCGCCTACGGATAACCGCGAGCGGCCGATGGAAAGCGGGGATTACCACATCTTTTTTGGCGGCGAATGGATCGATCGTTGGTGGAACGAACGCAAGCGCCCAACCAAGATCAACATTCCGCTCAGCGAAGGACTGCTCGGTTTGTTCCGGCAGATCGTGATCGAGCAGCGCCGCATTTCCAATCCGGACCCGCGCATTTCGGATTATTATTTGCGCATTTTATGCCTGGAGACGGATCGTTTGCTGAATGAACAGCCGATTTCGTCAGGCAAAACCTTTCTGGCTTATCGCATCAAACAGTATATCGAAGAAAACGCCTCTTCCCTGTTCAAACTCGAAGACGTCTCTTCTTATGTGGACATCAGCGTCTCCCGCTGCGTTCATCTGTTCAAGGATACGTTCGGGATCAGCATCATGCAGTATGCCCTCGAAGTGCGGCTCGATATGGCAAAAGAACGAATCGTGTTCAGTCCGATGCCGCTCGAACAAGTCGCCGAGACATCAGGGTTTGCCAACTATACGTATTTTCACCGGGTATTCCGCAGCAAATTCGGCATGTCGCCGAAAGAGTTCCGGCATACGCGGCAGGAGAAGATGTAACGCGTGAAAAATCCCGTTCGAACGCTTCAGGCGCTTGAACGGGATTTTCATTGTGGCAGGAGGATTCCCTCTAACCATTCGATTCGCGTTTCTTTTTCTTCATTTGCTCGATCTCTTCAGCCACGACCATACCCAGATCTTCATTGCCGAACATCGTGAGAACGCCGAGCAGCGTATCGTTGGTGATATCGCCGGCTTCCTCCTTGGAAACGGTCAGCTCCAGTCCGCGCGCCAAGCGTTCGTTCGCCTGCTGCTCCGGATAGGCTCTGGAATAGAGTTCCACCGGATCGAGGCCGTTGTTGATACACCACTGCGCATAAACGAGAATCATCATGTCTTCCTCTTGGCGGTAGACCTCCACGATTTTCTCCTGCGTTTCCTTTTCCAGCTCGCGCCGTCCTTCCGTACTTTCGTAGCGCTCATAATCGACGTCCCGGTTCTCGTCGTAATCGTTCATTTTTCGTCCAACCTCCTTTCATTTAAAATAGATTTTGCCTTTTTCCATGAACAAGGCGCGTTGCAATGTCTCGGCAGGAGTCATGCAGCAGCTTCCTTTTCGAGTATACGCGCCCGACGCTGGATTGGCAAAGCAATAACCATCATGCGCAACCCGTTGATTCGTCAACCGCCGGAACGTTTATCTAGGCTTGTGTGCGTAAAGAAGCGCCGGCACTTGCGCAAGCTTCAAAAACGTTTATAATTTAAAATATAACTTCTAATTAATTGCGCATCAAACAATTGATTCAAATAAAAATACGGAGGGATTTACATGGCCGATTATCCATCTTCTATGATCGAAAAAGCAACGTTCGCGGGAGGCTGCTTCTGGTGCATGGTCACCCCGTTCGAAGATTTGCCGGGCATCGTGAAAGTCGTCTCCGGCTATACCGGCGGACACACGGAAAACCCAACTTATAAAGAAGTATGTTCGGAAACGACGGGACACGTCGAAGCGGTTCAAATCACGTATAACCCTGAACTGTTCCCGTACGAAAAATTGTTGGAACTGTTCTGGCAGCAAATCGATCCTACTGACGGCGGCGGACAATTCCACGACCGCGGTTCCTCTTACGGTACGGCAATCTTTACCCATACGGACGAACAGCGCATCAAAGCCGAAGCTTCCAAAAAAGCCCTCGGCGAAAGCGGACGCTTTGACAAGCCGATCGTAACGCCGATCCGTCCGGCCGAAACGTTCTACGAAGCGGAAGAGTACCATCAAGACTACCATAAGAAAAACCCGGGCCACTATAAACGCTACAAAAAAGCCTCCGGCCGCGAAGCGTTTATCGAGGATCATTGGAAAACAACCGTCAACAAAGACGATCTCAAACAGCGTTTAAGCGAAATACAGTATAACGTGACGCAAAAAAACGGCACCGAGCCTGCTTTCCATAACGAGTTCTGGGATCATCACGGCGAAGGCATCTACGTCGACATCGTCTCGGGCGAGCCGCTGTTCAGCTCACGCGACAAATACGACTCGGGCTGCGGATGGCCAAGCTTCACCCGTCCGATCCGCGATTATCACGTGAAGGAAAAAGTCGACCTGACGCATTTCATGATTCGCACCGAAGTGCGCAGCAAAGAAGCCGACTCCCATCTGGGCCACGTATTCGACGACGGTCCGGGTCCGGACGGTCTGCGCTATTGCATCAACTCCGCCGCGCTGCGGTTCGTGCCTGCGGAAAAGCTCGATGAAGAAGGCTACGGCGAATATCGCGCGTTGTTTGCTCAATCCTGAAGCCAACTTTGCCCGACAGCAGAATCAATCTCGGCATGACAAAAACGGATTCCGTCATCAGACGGAATCCGTTTTTGTGTCAGCCTATAAAAGAATCTTAAGCGTGAATACGACGAATCAGGTGCACGAAAGTATCGACCGCTTTGCGGATACGCAGCTCGGTTGCCTGATCGGCAGGATCGCCGTTCTCGTCGAATTTGCGTTGATCGCTGCCGATCGAGATCCATTCCGGGCAGTTCAGGCCGTGCAGGTTACGAACGATAGCCTGCAACGCGCCGAGAGAAGATACCCCTACCGATCCGCCTGCCGAGCTGGCAGACAGCACCGGCTTGCCTTCAAAGTATTCGCTGTTCAGGAAGTCCAGCGCATTTTTCAGGACGCCGGAGATCGAAGAATGATATTCCGGCGTCGACAATACGACAGCCTGGGCCGACTTGACGGCTTGCGACAGCTTGAGCACTTCCTCGTGTCCGTAAGCTTCTCCCGGACCGTAAAGAGGCAACTGGTGCTCGTACAGGCTAAATACTTCAGCTTCGAACCCCTGCTCCTCCAGCAATTTGGCGATGTAACGAATCAATAATGTACTGCTAGCTTGCTCGCGGTTACTGCCCGCGATTAATGTCACTTTCATCGTCAATCTCCTTCCGTCTTTCTTTTTATCTAATGATCTTATCCGCATCGGCAGCTTTTATGAAGAGCTGTCGCGGGACCCTATTTTTTATCATAGCAGGAAGTTTTAAATTTGAACATTCTTTGTCTATTGCTTGCTTCATGCTTTTTAACATTCAAACTGACCGCTGTGATTAGTCACGAATGCCGACGGGTAGGTAAAGAACGTAGACATGGGAGCACACTTCACTACATCCGGAGAGGAGAATTCATCATGCCGTGGAGCAAAAATGATTACCCGCAATCCATGAAAAACCTGGACGAGCGTGTCCGTAACAAAGCCGTTGAGATCGCCAATGCCCTGCTGGACGAAGGTTATGAAGAAGGTCGAGCCATTGCGATCGCCACAGCCAAAGCGGAAGAATGGGACGAGAATCATCCTGCTCGCAAAAAGTAAAACCTTACGGCAGGCAGCTACAAAAAAACCGTTTCGGCTTTCTCCATCGCGGGAGAAAATCGGAACGGTTTTTTTACAAAATCAAACGGGGACGTTTGCGGCTCCGGGCCTTCCCCTGCGGCCCTATATGCTTACACTCGATTCAAACCTTTCACTTCCGGTGCAGCTTGCGGCACATGACGCTTCGACGATGTGAACAGACGCATGATCGAAGTCAGACCTTGACGCAAAATTTGCGGTTCCACGGTCCATGTGATGACTTTGCCTCCGATGCAAACGGCGGCTACCGTGTACAACGTCTCGGCCAGCGGCAGATACAGCAGCGACAGCAGCAGTACCGACGCATCCATCAAAATGAATACCGTACCGATCTTGAGTCCCGTTTTTTCGTGCAGCCAGATGGCCGCGCAATCGTCTCCGCCCGTTGCTCCGCCGGAGCGAAGAACCAGACCTCCGCCGATCCCGGTCAGTATGCCCGACAACAATGCGGCAAGCCACAATTGTCCGTGCAGATCGAAGTTCAGCGTGGAGAAGTGCTCGATGCCGGCATAGAACGCAGTGAACGAGCCCGCGGCAAGCACGGCCGGTCCCATGTTCCTCCACCCTTTTTTCAGGGCGAATAACAGCATGAACGGAATATCGAGAATCAGAATCGTCAACGCGGGCGACAGCCCGAATGCGTATTCGCCGAGCAATGAAAGCCCCACAAATCCGCCTTCCGAAAGATGGTTTTGAAAATTAATGTGATAAAACGCGAATGCCATAACGAACGTGCCTGTTAAGATCGCGGCCGCCTGCGCGGACCGCTTCATCCTTTTCCCTTTTGCCTTCATACGATGATCTCCTCATTTTCGCAGTATTTGTCAAGTCGACAATGCGCTGCGAGCCAGAGGGGAAAACCGTAAGGCATTCATCCTTCGCATGGATGTCCCTTCCCTTCGCAGTGTTTGTCAACAACGATGATCCGACAAACTTTCTACGAGGGACGCTAAGTATAGGAGAGATCGTAACGTTTCCAGATTGTCCTTTGGGGAATACTCCTTCGGGGACTCATGGTATCCTGATCCTTTCTGTGTTTGGATGTGAAGTCTGAGCATTATATACCCAGCGCTGTCACCTTTCTAAACCATTTTACCACAAAGCCATTTGGGAAGCGACAGAATGAATATGGTTTTTTGTCATTTTCATGTAAAAGAAGATGGTTTTCTTTGTAAAAAACCACCTATTTCGCCGCTCGAAGCAAGCGATTCACCGTTTCCCGACGCAAACCGATCAACTGCCCGATTTCCTCCTGCGTAAGCAGATCCGTCAGCGGCTGTCCGTATGTGTAGGTCTCCATCCAGCGCTGCAACAGTTCAAGCCGTTCTCCCGGTGTACCCGCCGTCAAATGATCGATGCGCTGCTGCATGAACCGGACCTTTTCCTGAAGCAGCAAGGCGATTTCCAATGCTTTCTTCGGATCTTCTTCCAGGCTTCGATACCAATCGGCGGCAAGGATCGGCTCGACTTCGCTGCGTACAAGAGCTATTGCGGTGCCGTGCGTTTCTTTCGGGCTGATCAGCGAGTGATGAGGGACGACCTCCCCTGCGTAAAAAACATTGAACAAAATAATATTCCCGTTCTCGTGGAGACGCGTGACTTTGAACAATCCGCTATGTACGCGATACAGGTACTTCCCGTCGTCTCCCTGGCGGAACAATATTTCTCCCTTGTGCAAAATCATGTTTTCCCCCTCTTTCCTTCATGAATCCGGATCTGCCCGGTACATCTGTCTTATCTTCTCGGATTCGGCGGCTACCGCTTCAGCAAATATCGACGGCCGGATGACACGAACCGACGCGCCGAAACCAAGCACCAGACGCAAAGCAAACTCCGGTGTCGCCAAATCCGCATCGACCTCATACTGCCCGTTATCCATCGGCTCTGCGCGCAAGACGCGAGCATATCGTTCTTCCCGAAAAGCCTGCAGCACCTCTGCTGTCATGACCAGGCTCACCTCATAATGAGGCAGTCGGTCCGGAAATGCGCGCAGCGAATCTTGCCAATAAACCGCCAAATCAAAATCTTCGGGATACGCGAACGACTTCTCCAGCAAGCGAATGTTTAGCATGTTGGACACCCGGAAGGTCTTGATCGTATCCCGGTCTTGCGCAGCCAAGTACCAAACTCCCCGTTTGACGATCAAGCCCAGCGGCTCGACCAGACGATTCGGGCCTTTCGACGCGGTCGGGTTTGCTTTTGCATAATCAAACGCCAACAAGCGCTCTTCCCACACGGCTTCCTGGCAGAGCGCCAAGGCTTCAGGAGCTGCTGCCGAACCCGTATGCCAACTGCTCTCATCAATCAACAAGCGGCGTCTTAAAAATTCAGCTTCCTGCCGCTCAGGCTCGGGATAAGCGGCTCTAAGTTTTTGCAAAGCCGTCTCGTAATGTCCGCCCAGTCCCACGTCGCTCAATGGACCGGACGAAGCGCGCAGCAGCAGCGCAGCAGCCTCGTCGGGCGTCATTCCGGTTAGGCCGCTGCGATACCCTTCCATCAGGCTCCAACCGCCGAAACGGCCCCGATGCGCTACGATCGGAATACCCGATTGTCCGATCGCTTCCAAGTCCCGGCTGACCGTACGCGTCGTCACTTCCAATTCATCGGCCAATTCCCGCGTAGACATTCGTCCCCGGCTTTGCAGCAGCAGCACGATTTTCATCAGTCGGTCACCTCTCACGGAAGGACCTCCTTTGTATTTCGTTTGTTTTTCTTCTCGATCCTTATATAAGACAAAGGTTGTCATCTATTATCGCTTATATTGAGAATGCGGGCAATGTGCAATCCGGCCGGAACATTCATTTCCCGACGACGAAGATGACAGGAGAGATGGCACTCATGCCTACGAATAACAGACCGTTGACCGGAAAAATAGCCTTGGTCGCGGGCGCGACAAGAGGAGCGGGACGAGGCATCGCGCTTGAACTGGGAGCACTCGGCGCGCATGTCTACGTAACCGGGCGCACCACAAGGCAGCAGGCATCGGATATGAACAGAAGCGAGACGATTGACGATACGGCAGAAATGATCGAAGCCCGCGGAGGAACCGCCACTGCGGTACGAACGGATCATTCCGACCCCGAGCAAGTAAAAAGGCTGGCGGAACGTATCAAGACCGAACAAGGCGGACTGGACATTCTGGTCAATGACATCTGGGGCGGCGACGATCTGACCAAATGGGATCAAAAGCTTTGGGAGCACTCGCTGGCAGACGGTCTGCTGATCCAGCAGCGCGCCGTTCACACGCATCTGATTACCTCTCATTATCTGCTCCCTCTCATGCTGGAACGACCGGGCGGCCTTGTACTCGAGATCACGGACGGCGTAGACGATCGGTTCCGGGGGAACGTCTACTATAGTCTGGCCAAAGTGTCGGTGATACATCTGGCCAAAGCGATGGCCGAAGAACTTCGCCCGTATCAGATTGCCGCTATTGCTTTAACGCCCGGATTTCTGCGTTCCGAGGCGATGTTGGATCTGTTCGGCGTGACGGAAGAAAACTGGCGGGACGGGGCAAAAGCAGAGCCGCACTTCGTCGCCTCGGAGACGCCGGCTTTCGTCGGACAAGCCGCCGCGCAATTGGCTGCCGATCCCGAAGTCATGACGTTTACGGGGCAAGCGCTGAGTTCATGGGGACTCTCGGATCGATACGGGTTTGTCGATGCGGACGGCGGGCGCCCGCATTGGGGGCGCTACGCGGAGGAACACGGCCTTTAGTTTTCTGTTGCGAGGCTTGGGTCGGTCGGCTGCGGGGGAGGTCGTTTCGGTCGCGTGTTGCTTTAGAGCATACGCTTCCGAAGTGCCTTTTCTTCGAAAAGCCTTTACTACATGACCTCCCCTCCGCCTCCCTTAGGCCTCGCGGAAAAGCAAAAGGCCGAGGGTTGGGAAGTAAGAAAGAGCTATTTTAAAATTGTGAAAGAATTATTTATTCTTTCATAATTTTAAACATACAAAAAGAAGCTGCGGCATATTGCCAGCAGCTTTTATCACTTCTTCTATTTTTTTAAATATCGACAAACACTAACGTAGCTGGAAGCGAGAAGACAGAGAGAGAAATTCAGTGAAAGACGCCTTTGAACTCGGAAAACTTCAACTAAAAATTCCAATCGACTTTTCCGAGTGAGACAGCGACTTGAACGAATTTATCTCGCAGTCTTCTCGCTTCCCTCGCCAAAAGCTAGTTTTTCGACTTCAGCAGTCATCGCGTTAGTGTCCAGGCCGCCGTGGTTGCTGAGGAGGATGATGACCGTTCCGTCGTTTAGGCCCCGGCGAATGCCGGTGGTGTAGCCGTCGCCGCCGCCGCTGTGGAAAGCGACGCGGTTTTGCCCTTCGCCGTCGACATGCCAGCCGAAACCGTAATTTTTGTACGGGCTCACGGTGTACATGCGTTCCATCGTTTCTTCGGACAGCACTTTGCCTGCGCTCAGCGCTTGGGACCAGGTTAGCATGTCGTCGAGCGTGGAATAGAGACTGCCCGTGCCGGAAGGCGAGAAGTAGTAGTAATCGACGCTCTTCCATGCGCCTTCTTGCCAATCGTATTCGTAGCCGGTCGGAATCTTGGTTTGTCTCGTTGCGGTTCCGCTATGCTTCATGCCGAGCGGGTCGAGAATTTGAGATTGAACGAAGTCCGCATAACTCATGCCGGAAGTTTCTTCGATGATGTAAGCAAGCAGCACGAAGCCGCTGTTGCTGTACATGTAATCGGTACCCGGGGCGAATTTGAGCGGACTTTGCTTGATTTCTTCGACCGTCTCCGATAACGGGATTCCTTCTTCGCGTTTAAAATTCAGCGCGATTCCGGATGTGTGCGAAAGCAGCATCGCCAACGTGATTTCGTCCCCGCTAGGATAGTCGGGGATGTGCTGCGACAATGTGTCGTCGATGCTCAGCTTGCCTTCTTCGCCCAGCTTCAAGATCGAAGCGGCGGTAAAAGCTTTGGTCAGGGAACCGAGCCGCATTTGATCCGTCGGCCGGATCAACGTCGAACCCGAAGACAACCCGTACGACTTGCGCATCAGCGCTTCGCCGTCTTTGGCGATCAATACGCTGCCGGAGTAATTTTGGTCTTTGAGATAATCGTTTACAGCCGACAGGCCGGTATCGTAATTCGTTTCCGTGTCTGTTTTAAGCGATAAATTCAATACGCCGCCGCTGGTCACCGGGCTTACTTTTGCCCGCAAAGGCTCGGTCAGCCCGCGCAGCGGTACGGTCAGAATACCGTCCACGTAACGCGTCGTGCCCGGCATTTGCAGTTCGTAGCCGTTGACGGATACGGTGGTGGAATCAGGGCGGTAAAGCAACTCGTCCCCATTCAGCGTTACGATTGCCGCACGCTGGGCTTTGTCCCACTTCACCTTCGCCCCCAGCGAAACTGCTCCTTCCCGCACCGGCACGTAGGTCAAGGAACGATACGTGTAGACGCTGCTCCCCCACTGCGCAGGCTGACCGTCGATCTCGGCAACGATCGAAGAGATCCCGGCTGATACCGTTGCCGGAGAAAGTCTTGCCGATATCGCTTCTTCCGCGTAAGCGGGCAGCGTGCTCGAAGCTACTGCAAACGCCAATCCGGCGCTAAGCGCCATTTTGCTCCAGGCAGAGCTTTTTTTTCCGTAAAACTTCATGTTTGTACATCCTCCTGTCATTCATAGCGCGCATTCCTGCACGTATTCTTCGCTTTCCCTCTACATTATGTATACCGAACTTCGGCTTATTAGTTGTGTGCATTAACAATTTAGAACAGCGATTATTGAATCCGAATAATCACTATACTTTATATAGCTAGTATTTTTTTGATTATTATTTACGATTATGATATGATAATTGAGCGAAAAAGAATACGAACCGTTTACAATCATCATTCATATCCGCGTCATTTGCGAAATGATGCTTTGAGAGGGGAACATAGATATGCTTAAACTCGGTATTCTCGACCAATCGACCATTACGGAAGGAAGCGGCCCCAGAGAGGCGCTTCAGACGACTACGCGCTTGGCTGTCGAAGCCGACCGTTTGGGATACAACCGTTTTTGGGTATCGGAGCACCACAGCTCGAAAGCACTGGCACACTCCAGCCCCGAAGTGCTGATTGCTCATCTCGGTGCTAATACGTCCCGAATCCGGCTCGGCTCCGGCGGTATCATGCTGCCTCATTACAGCGCGTATAAAGTAGCGGAAAACTTCCGTCTGCTCGAAGCCTTGTATCCGGGGCGGATCGACCTTGGCGTCGGACGCGCTCCGGGCGGGCGTCCGCTTTCGACAAGAGCGTTGCAGGAAGGCCATTATAACAGCGCAGACCCTTATCCGCAGCAAATCGTGGATCTGATCGCTTATTTGAACGATGCCGTACCGGCCGATCACCGATTCGCGGGCTTGAGCGTATCGCCTTCGGTGGATACGGTACCCGAGCTATGGTTGCTCGGATCCAGCGGCGGCACGGCGCGTCTGGCCGCGCAAACGGGCGCTTCCTACGCTTTCGCGCAGTTCTTCGGCACGCCGGGCGGATCCGAGGCAACAGCCTTTTACCATGATAATTTCGAGCCTTCGCTCATGTCGCCGAACTCCAAGTCGCTCGCGGCAATCACGGTCGTTTGCGCCGATACGCAGGAAGAAGCAGAGCAGCTGGCTTCCAGTTCCGATCTGTTCTTCCTCGCGATGTACAAAGGCATGGAACTTCCTTATCTGCCGTCCGTGAAGACCGCTACCGAATATCCGTACACGCCTTATGACCGAGAGCAAATTGCCGCAACCCGCGCTTACCGCGTGGTCGGAACACCGCAGCAGGTCAAAGCGCGTCTGCTTGAACTGGCTGAAGAATACAAGACCGACGAATTGATGATTGTCTCGTCGATTCATGATTTGGATGCCCGTCTGAAATCGGTGCGCCTTGTTGCCGAAGCGTTTGGACTTGGCAACGAACAAACAGAGGCCGCAGAAGAAGTTCAAGCTTAAGCGAAAATATAATATTCGAAAAAGCCGTACGGCGTTGCCGTGCGGCCTTTTTGTTCTGCGAAACCTTGAAACCTTCAAAACTCATACGAAAGCCGTTTCCGCCACTCCTGAAAGAGCGCCGGAAACGGCCCGTTTTTTTCCGAAATTCGAACCAACTATTCCCGCGTCAATTGCGACGAACCCGCAATGCCCGGCTTCGTCATCTCGAACGGATTCAAGATGATATCCAGCTCTTCTTCGCTGAGCACGTTGTGCATCAGGCACAGATCACGTACGGAGCGGCCGGTCGTCATGGCTTCACGAGCGATACGGGCACAAATTTCGTAACCCAGATACGGGCTGAGCGCCGTAATCACGCCGACGCTGCGTTCCACATATTCGGCGCAGTTCGCTTCGTTGGCTTCGATGCCGTCGATGCAGTGCGTACGGAACACGGTCAACGCCTGATTCATGATGCTGATCGACTGAAGCAGGTTGAATACCAATACCGGCTCCATCACGTTCAGTTCCAGTTGTCCGGCTTCGGATGCGAGCGAGATGGTGTGATCGTTACCGATTACCTGGAACGCCGTTTGGTTCACCACTTCGCACATCACCGGATTGACTTTGCCCGGCATGATCGACGATCCCGGTTGACGCTCGGGCAGCTTCAGCTCGGCGAGACCCGCGCGCGGGCCGGAAGCCAACAGACGGATATCGTTGGCGACCTTCGACAGATTGATCATGCAGATCTTAAGCGCGCCGGACAATTCCGTGTAGGCATCCGTATTCTGCGTCGCATCGACCAGATCTTCCGCGTGACGCAGCGGCATGCCGCTGATTTCAGCCAGCTTGACCACGACCGCGTCCATATATTTGACGTCCGCGTTCAGGCCCGTACCGATTGCCGTAGCACCCATGTTGATCTCGTGTAGCAGTTCTTTCGAGCGGCGCACGCGGTGCAGGTCGCGGCCCAGAACGCGTGCGTAAGCAGCGAATTCCTGACCCAGACGGATCGGAACGGCATCCTGAAGATGGGTACGGCCCATTTTAATAATATGATCGAATTCGCGCGCTTTATTCTCGAACGAACGCTGCAAGCGCTCCATCGTATCTTCAAGCATCTCGACCAGCGAGAGTGCCGCAATATGAATCGCCGTCGGGAACACGTCATTGGTGGACTGCGCCATATTGACGTGCACGTTCGGATTCAGATGGAAATAGTCCCCTTTTGCTTTGCCCATCAGTTCAAGCGCGCGGTTGGCAATCACTTCGTTCGCGTTCATGTTGATCGACGTGCCGGCGCCTCCTTGAATCGGATCGACGATGAATTGCGTATCCCATACGCCGTCCATCACTTCGCCCGCAGCTTCAACAATCGGTGCCCCCAGATGTCCCTGCAGTCTTCCCACTTCCATGTTTGCAAGAGCCGCTGCCTTTTTCACGATCCCGAGTGCGCGAACCATTGATTCATGAATCCGGTAGCCGGTAATCGGGAAGTTCTCGATCGCTCTCATCGTTTGTACGCCGTAGTAGGCGTCTGCAGGAACCTGTTTGGCTCCCAGGAAGTCTTTTTCTATCCGAAACTGCGGTTGCATCATATTCCGTCCTCTCAGCGCTGTCTGGGGTATGCCCGTATCCGTCCGGCATACCGCGAGCTGTGTATTTGGTGTGAATGTAAAGGTTGAATCGTTCTTTCTCGTATATCGGCTATTTGCCAGCAAGGATTTAGTCGCTTGCCTTGCGCGGCAAACCTTCTTAATCCGCCTGTTCAGCTACAACAATGGTCGGCTCTGCCGATACTTCGACGTTTCCTTGAAGCGCGCGCGTAATCATGCAGGAACTTTCCGCTTTGTGCGCCAGACGCTCCGCCTTCACGCGAACCTCTTCATCTTGGCCTGGGGCCAATACGAGCAGCGGACGATGCGTAATCGTTTTGTACGTAAATACATTATTCGTAACGTCCACAATCCCGTCGGATTCCAGCGTCAGACTTTGCACGGCAATTGCCGAACGCTCCAGCATCGCCGCAAGCGTAATAATATAACAGGTAGATGCCGCTCCGAGCAGCATCTCATCCGGATTCGTGCCGATTCCCGGTCCGCCCATCGGTTCGGGAATGGAGATTGCGGTCTTCAGCTCGCCGCTTTCGATGGTGCCGGAGCTGTTGCGCCCTCCGTCCCACTGCGCCGTGAGCCGAAATACATGGTTCATGCGATCGTCTCTCCCTTTTCACTTAAAATTGCTTCTATCTCAGTATACGCCAAACCGTGCGCTTCCGCGACCGCCTTATACGTAACCCGTCCTCCGCAGGTGTTAATGCCTTTGCCGATTGACGGATTATCCAGCGCAGCCTGACGGAAGCCCTTGCGCGCAATTTGCAATCCGTACGGAGTAGTGACCATGGTCAGCGCCAGCGTAGAGGTTCGCGCGACGGCTCCCGGCATGTTGGCTACGGCATAATGCAGCACCCCATGCTTCTCGTAAACAGGGTTATCGTGCGTGGTGATCCGGTCGATCGTCTCGATGGAACCGCCCTGATCGATCGCGACATCCACAATGACCGAACCCGCTCCCATCGTCTTCACCATTTCTTCGGTCACAAGCTTTGGCGCACGCGCCCCCGGAATCAATACTGCGCCCACAAGCAGGTCCGCACGCTCCACAGCGACTTCCAGATTATGCTTGTCCGACATGAGCGTCTTCAAGCGTCCGCCGAATTGGTCGTCGAGTTGCCGCAAACGATCCGCGCTGATATCAAGCAGCGTCACGTCGGCACCGAGCCCGATCGCCATTTTGGCCGCGTTCGCGCCGACGATACCGCCGCCAACGATCGTGACTTTGCCGGGTTCCACGCCTGGCACGCCGCCGAGCAACACGCCTTTGCCGCCGAACGGCTTTTCGAGAAAATGAGCCCCGATCTGGATCGACATGCGGCCGGCTACTTCGCTCATCGGCGTCAGAAGCGGCAGGCTGCCGTTGCTCAGTTGAATCGTTTCATACGCGATGCCGGTAACTCCCTGATCAACCAAAGCTCGGGTCAATGCGGCTTCAGGGGCAAGATGCAGGTAGGTGTACAGAATCAGCCCGGCGCGGAAAAATCCGTATTCGGATTCCAGCGGTTCTTTGATTTTGACAACCATCTCAGCAGTCCAAGCTTCAGCAGCACTGGCTACGACTGTCACTCCTGCCCCCGCATAATCTTCGTCCGAAAATCCGATTCCGAGTCCCGCACCGGATTCCACCCAGACTTGATGCCCTTCAGCGATATACGCTCTTGCGGCCGCCGGCGTCATTCCGACGCGGTTCTCGTTGTTTTTGATCTCTTTCGGTACTCCGATAATCATGTTGATCCCCCGCATTCTGGTCCCCAAAAGACGATATTCGCCCCGCCGGGACAGTTTGGTTAAAGTTCCCAATTCTATTCTAACATGGGCGGCGAAAAAAGAAATCGGCCTTTTTCTTGCGTTTTTTTTACTGAAAAAGCTTTCACGTCTTGCTATGTATACGCCAACCGGATTAGAATGGGAGAAATACGCTTTTTAATCCTGTTCCGAAACAACGCGGTGAAGCGGAATGAGTATTGACGCTCTTTCGTATTCGTGTCAGCGAAGGAACAAGGTAACAGCTCAAAGGAGACTATGCAGACATGAATGAAACATTGGAACAGCTGCGGGCCAGCGTTGACGGAATCGACTCCCAGCTGCTGGAACTGCTCAGCAAACGCGCGGAATTGGTACACCAAATCGGACAAGTGAAAGAAAACCAAGGCGTACCCAAGTTTGAGCCGGAGCGCGAAAAGGAAATCCTTGACCGCGTAACGGGCCTGAACAAAGGACCTTTCTCGGACAGCACGCTGAAGCATCTGTTCAAAGAAATCTTCAAGGCGTCGCTGAACATTCAGCAAGAAGATCACAAGCGCCAGCTGCTGGTTAGCCGTAAAAAGCGTCCGGAAGACACCATCGTCAAATTTAACGGCGTTGAAGTCGGCGGCCCAAGCCCGATCCTCGTAGCAGGTCCTTGCTCGATCGAATCGCGCGACCAACTGCGTACCGTTGCCAAAGCCCTCAAAGAATCGGGCATCACGGTTATGCGCGGCGGTGCCTTCAAACCAAGAACGTCCCCTTACGACTTCCAAGGTCTGGGTCTGGACGGCCTGAAATTGCTGAAAGAAGTTGCGGACGAGTTCGGCCTGGCAACAATCAGCGAAATCGTACACCCTTCGCATATCGAGATCGCTGCCGATTACATCGACGTGATCCAGATCGGCGCGCGCAACATGCACAACTTCGAGCTGCTGAAAGAAGTAGGCGGCGCGAAAATTCCGGTTCTGCTCAAACGAGGCCTGTCCGCGACGCTGGACGAGTTCATCCACGCGGCCGAGTACATCATGGTTAGCGGCAACGAGCAAATCATGCTGATCGAACGCGGGATCCGCACTTACGAGACAGCAACGCGCAACACGCTCGACATCTCGGCGGTTCCACTGCTCAAACAAGAAACTCACCTGCCGGTTATGGTTGACGTGACTCACTCGACCGGACGCAAAGACATCATGCTTCCTTGCGCAAAAGCCGCTCTGGCAGCCGGCGCAGACGGCATCATGGTCGAAGTTCACCCGGATCCGCAAACGGCATTGTCGGACGCGGCTCAACAGTTCGACATCCCGCAATTCGGCAACTTCTGGAACGGCCTGAAAAACTCCGGCCTATTCGGACCGCGCTCGTAAGATTACACCCTAAGTGCGGGAAAGGCCTGGGGGAGGCGGCGGGAATTCGCTCAGTTCGCTGTCTCAATCGGGAAGCTGGATGGATTGGATGAAGGAAGCTTCCCGATTTCAAAGGCGAACTTCACGATCTCCTTCTGCCTCCTACGGCCTTTCCAGGGCCGGCTTTTCAAGCGGCATTTTCATAAAAAGAAAAAGCAGCTCTGCGTATATTGCGCAGAGCTGCTTTACTGTGTCGAGAAAGGCTAACGTAGCTGGAAGACAGAAGGCGGAGAGAGAAATTCAGTGAAAGACGCCTTTGAACTCGGAAAACTCCTTATTTAAATCCAATCCTTTTTCCGAGTGAGACAGCGCCTTGAACGAATTTCTCTCGCAGCCTTCTGTCTTCCCGCGCATACGTAACTTTTTCGACAGAGCGAAGCAGCTCTATGACATATCGCAGAGCTGCTTTTTCGCGTACAACTTTAGTTTAATAGGGCGGCTTGGCGTTTGAAGTGGTCTTCGACAACCAGGCAGACCATGCTTTCGACGACGGGAATGATTCTCGGGCAGATGCAAGGGTCATGTCTGCCGACGGTAGAGATTTCCGTTTCGGTTCCGTCAACGGTCACCGTCTGTTGCGGCTTGGAGATCGACGAAGTGGGTTTGACGACGACTCGGAAGACAATGTCCGCTCCGTTGCTGATGCCGCCGATGATTCCGCCGCTGTTATTCGTCAAAAAGCCGTCGCTGTTCATTTGGTCATTATGCTCGCTGCCCAACATTTTCGCCGCCGCGAAGCCCGCGCCGAACTCGATCCCTTTGATCGCTCCGATCGACAACATGGCTTTGGCCAAGTCCGCATCCAATTTATCGAAAGCCGGTTCTCCGAGGCCGGGAGCTACTCCCCGTACGACGCATTCCACGATCCCCCCGCAGCTATCGCCTTCTATAGCCAACGATTCGATAAGCTTGACCATTTTCTCTGCCGCTACCGGATCGCAGGCTCTGACGGGGTTTTGCTCGATGAACGATTCGACAAACTGCTCGCATTGAATGCCGCCGATCTCCGACGTATACGCAACAACGGAGACGCCTCTTTTTTCAAGCAATTTTCGGGCTACGGCTCCAGCAGCGACACGCGCGGCCGTTTCTCTGCCGGAAGCTCGCCCGCTCCCCCGATGATCCCGGATTCCGTATTTTTTATGGTACGTAAAATCGGCGTGACCGGGTCGGAACGAATCTTTGATATCGCTGTAAGCGCTCGGCTGCATATCATGGTTAAACAACATGATGCAGATCGGCGTACCGGTCGTTTTGCCTTCGAAAACGCCGGACACGATTTTGATTTTATCGTATTCTTTGCGCGGCGACGTGACCGACGATTGACCCGGCTTTCTGCGGTCCATCTGAATTTGGATATAGGATTCTTCCAACTCCACGCCCGGAGTCGCTCCGTCTATAATCACGCCTACCGCTTCCCCGTGAGATTCTCCGAAAGTCGATATTTTCAGTCGTTCTCCAAATACATTGCCTGGCATGGCTACACATCCTTCTCGTTTTTCTGCTTACAAAAAGTATAGCGTAGTCTATACTATTAATGAAATTGATAACATTGTTATCTGCCATAGAGAGGGATGATAGCATAAATGCAAGTCAACTTGGAGTTCTATAAAGTTTTTTTGAAAGCGGCCGAGACCGGAAACTTGACCCAAGCGGCGGTCGAACTTCATATGACCCAACCTTCGGTCAGCTACGCGATCGGACAATTGGAGAAAAGCACGAATCTTGTTTTATTCCAACGTCTGTCCAAAGGAGTCAGGCTTACATCGGAAGGTCAATTGTTATATGAATCGCTCTCCAAAGCTTTTCAATACTTGGAGTTAGCCGAACAACAAATCCAATCGCTTAACGAACACAAAATCGGATCGATCCGGATCGGTTCGACCGGGGGAATCATCAAAAACATGCTGATGCCCGGACTGGATAAATTCCGCCACCAGTATCCCGGCATTCGCATCAAACTTCTGCAAGCCAAAACAAGCGAAATTTTAACCCAGGTCGAACAAAACAAATTGGACATCGGTTTTGTTTATTTGCCGATCAAAGCTCCGAATCTCATCATGAGACCTTTGAAATCGATGGAAAACGGCTTTGTGGTCGGAGAAAAGTTCAAATCTTTGTCCGAAATGCCTTTAACGACCGAACAATTGTTGGAGATTCCTTTGCTGCTGCTGTCGTCCGGAAGCACGACCCGAATTTTTTTGGAACGATGGTTTGCGGATCACGGACATCCAATATCCGCCGATATCGAGTTGAACAGCATCGATCGGCTGGTCGATTTCGCGAAACTCGGGTATGGAGCGGCTTTTGTCGGCACGTCTTTTGTCGAGAAAGAACTGGAACGCGGCGAGTTATTCGTACTGCATACCCGGGATCGGATACCGGCTCAAGAACTCGGCATGATTACGAGAAAAAATCAAACGCCGCTGATCCTCAGCTTTACCGAAACGTTATCCGCGCTGTTCAAGTCGCCTTGATTTTGACTTGAACTCCGGACATACACGGACGCCTTCTTTTCAATCTTCCGCCGGGTTGCCGACCTCGCCCATGAACACGATCGCTCCCGTCGTACGGTCGGTAATGGCGAAAAAGAACGGACGATTGAACTTGAGGTCAAACGGCGTTTGCGGAGCGGGGGCCGATGTGGTCTCGGCTCCGATCACGGTCACGGCAGCCGCTTCCGTGCCTTCTTCGTTCACTTCGATAAAGGTATCGTGCGTGACGAAGCTCACGAAAATATCACCGGGCTGTGCGCCGCCTGCCGCGAGGCCGCCGAGCTCGGCCTTCTGGTCACTGAAGGCGTCGACCATGCCGAGCGCGGACAACGTCGCGTTCAGCTTCAATTTGTCCTGAAGTTTGAAGCGCGGGAGTTCGAGGCTGCCTTCGTTGTCGGACAGTTCTTGGCTCCATGCGTTGAATTTAGGCAATTGCCGTTGTTTGAACTCATCCAGCGAACTGCTCTCGTCAGGCAAAGCAAGAATCATGCCGAAGTTCTTGGTTTCGCCATACGGTAAACGAACAGCTTCGAATCCTTCTCCGTCCAGATAAGCATACTCGCCGCTTTGGCGCATCGTCGGAATCTTCACTTCCTCGCCGCCTTCCGGATAAAAAGGCAGGTCTTCAGTTTGTCCTTTTTTGAACGGTTCGCTCCAATCGCCTTTAAAGTACATCGCGTTCATGAGCAGCAAAACAAGGTCCGGGCTGAGCGGCGCCTCGACGACTTCAGGAATCTTTCCGGCCGTGTTATCGGATGCCCATTGATTAATAGTGCTCGCGGCTTGATCGGAGGTAAAATCGATCGCTTGAACTTGCGCGCCGTAGCTTTTTTCCATCCGCTCCGCGTAATTTTTATTTACTTCAAAGCCTTGACGGCTCCATAATGAATTGGCAATATCCATCTTTACGGCAGGATCCGAGCCTCGCAGCAGGTCGCTCAGGATCATTTGGCTTTCGGCCAGCACTTCGGGCGACATCCCGTTCAGACGGAGCATGTCGTCCATTTGCTGAGCCGTCTTCCCTTCCGCTCCGTCTTTTAACATGGATAGCGCAATGCTGATTCCCGCGGGCGAGACCATTCGATTAGGCCCCGGATCCGCTTCGCCGGGCTCTTCTTCAAGCTCGGCATACAGATCCAAAGCAAACTTGTTCATCGCAGCGGCAAGTTCCGGGTTCGCGTCTTCGGCCTTATACGCGGAGACGTAGTTCGGCTCGGACGTTCCGTTCGAACATCCGGTTACCGCAATGACGGCCAGCAAGGAGCATAACGTCAGTCTTTTAAAAGCTTTTCCTGCTTTAAACTTCCCCGCGTTGCTTTGGCCCCGTTCTGTATCCAATCTCTTTTCCGAATTTGTCTGGTTTGAATTACGCATCTTCGATAGACCCCCTTTTTTGTCGGTCGCGCGCGTTTTTGTAAAAAATCAGAATTCCAACGGATTGCCGACTTCGCCCATGAATACGATCAGTCCTGTTGTTCGATCGGTGATGGCGAAGAAAAACGGACGGTTGAGCTTCAATTCGAACGGTTCTTCCGGCGGAAAGGCTGCGCCTGCGCGAGCGATGCCCGTTACCGCTGCCGCTTCCGTGCCTTCCTCGTCCACTTCGATAAACGTCTTATGCGCAATCGCCCCGATCGGTTGTCCGTTTCCTTGTCCCATGCCGCCGAAATCGAATTCAAGCGGATCGAAAGCCTTTTGGATGCCCAGACCCATTAATGCTTCGTTTAACCGCAGCGACGTCTCCAGTTTGAACTTCGGCAGTTCGACCGTTCCTCGCGCCGATGCAAATCGCTCATTCCATTCCGTCCATCTTGGCAGCTGCTCGGCATGGAAGTCTTGAAGCGTCCGTCCCGAATCGGGAAGCGCCAGCAGCATATCGAATGCCCGAGCTTCGCCATAAGGCAAACGAACAGCGCGGAACCCTTCCGCATCCAGATACGCGTAACGGCCGCTTTGCTTCATTGTCGGTACATCAACGCTTTTTCCACCCTCGGACTCCGAACTGAAAAATGGGCGATCGGTTGTCTGCGAGGGGTTAAACGGTTCCGACCACATTCCTTTGAAATAAACGGCATTCGCCAAGTAGCTGCTTAACCCCGACAACGTTCCCCCATCCACCAACTGATCGATTTTCCCATGCGTCGAATCGGATACCCACCGATTGATGATGTCTGCCGCCGCCGGTTCTCTAAAATTAATCTCCCGACTTTCCGCCCCGTAATGAACGCGCAGCGCTTCTTGATAAGTTTCGGACACTGGATGCCCCACCTGACTCCATAACGCATTGGCAATCTCCAACTGCACCGAAGGGTCCGCCGACGACAACCGTTCCCGCAAGTTTTGTTGAAGACTGCCAAGCGAAGCATTCTCATCAAGCACCGAACCCAATACCCCATCCATTTCAACGGCCGTCTCATCCAAAGCGCCTTCGCGCAGCATCGATAACGCAAATCCGATACTCGCAGGCGAGATCATCCGATTACGCAGGCTTGAGGATTCCGGCTCGTCTTGGGACGCGTTCAGTTTACCGAACAACCCGATTCCCAGCGCGTTCACCGATTGCACGAGCGATTCCAGCGGATTTGTTTGTTGCTTCATTGATTGATTGTCCTCCTTTTCCCTCTATCGCTTGCTATCGTTTCTATTCACCTATGACTCTGCCGGATTCCCGACTTCGCCCATGAATAAGATCAAGCCCGTCGTACGATCCATAATGGCAAAAAAGAACGGGCGGTTCAGCTGCATTTCGAACGGTCGGTCGGACAGTGAAGCGGATTCGTTCAATGCTACTACCGTTACGGCCGCGGCCTCCGTGCCTTCTTCATTAACTTCGATAAAAGTATCTTGCGTCACCTCGCTCACGAAAAGTCCGGCAGCTTCCTTGGCAATCCCGCCAAACTGAGCCTCATAGGGATCAAAAGCCGATTCCATGCCCAACGATTTAAGAACGTCATTCAAACTCATGGAGTCCTCAAGCTTGAACTTGGGCAGTTCCACCTGACCTTCTTGTTCCGCCAGTCGGGCGCTCCATACCGGAAATTCGGCAAGATGCTTCTTTTTAAAAGAGTCCAACGTCGCGTCTTCATGAGGAACTGCCGCGATCATGGCGAAGTTCCCGGATGTCCCGTAGGGCAACCGAATCGCCTGAAAATCTCCCTCGTCCGCGTAAGCGTAGCACCCGGTTTGCGACATTGTCGGAACTCGAACCCTTTCACCTTCATCTGTCGTAAACGGCTTCTCCTTCGTCAATGCCGGATCGAACGGTGTCATCCAACTGCCTTTGAAATAGAGCGCGTTCATCAGAAAAAGAACCGTGTTCGGATCGATCGGAGGGTCAATGACCTGCTCAATCTTGCCGTTCGTGTGCAGCGATGCCCATTCGTTCATGGTGTCGGCAGCCGTTTCCGAATTAAAATCCAATGCACGCGCTTGCGCTTCGTAACTTTGCTCAAGACGTTCGACAAAGCTCGGCTTCAACTGAAACCCCTCACGCGCCCACAAGGAATTGGCGATCTCCGTCCGCACTGAAGGATCGGCGGCCAGCAGAAGCTCGCGCAAAACCTGTTGCCCTTCACCAAGCTGCTCGGCATCGGCCTTCAACCCCAATACCCGATCCATCTCTTCAGCGGTTCGTCCTTCGGCTCCCGCTCTCAGCATGGATAAAGCCATACTCAGTCCCGCAGGCGAAAGCATCACGTTAGACTGCACGATTTCCTGTGAAGCAGCCCACTCCGCATACAAATCCAGCCCAAAACGATTCATGGCATGCGTCAGATCGCGATCGACATCATTCTCCCGATAAGCCGTAGTTCGAGCAGCAGACGTTTGACCAGTATCTATTTGCCTACTCCCGCTCTCTACGCAGCCAGCCAGAAGTCCCGTCGCAAGCAACGCGCTTATTCCCGCCCGTCCCCATCCTGCAAAGCCTGACCGTCTCACCTGTTCACCTCCTGACACCGCTGTTCAAAAAATCGCAGTCTTATATGTTTACCAACGCCACGTCATACGGAAATGTTGCTTAAATTAGAAAAGAAAGTGCGGCACTCATAAAAAAAGTCCCCTTTGCAAGCCTAAGCTCGCAATGAGGACTTCCCAAGCAACATGATATCCGCTAAAGCTTTTCCGAATGCGAATTTCCTTTCCCGAGTAGGCGCGTTCGGGCTATGTTCAGTACCCGTTCCACTTCGGACGCGGCCACGGGCTTGCTAATGAATTCATCCATCCCGCCGGAAAGACATCGTTCCACGTCCTCTTCCCGTACAAAAGAACTCACTCCCACGATCAACGGCGTTCGATCCGGAGGCAGCTGCGTACGGATGCGCGAAGCCGCTTCAACGCCATCCGCGCCCGGCATCCGTACATCCATGAAGATCAAATCGTAATCGCCGGAGATCGCCCGTCTGATTGCGCGTTCCCCGTCCTCGACCGTATCCGCACGGCAGTCAAATCGGGCGAGCATAGCTTCAAGAACCTTGCGATTCACCGGAAGATCTTCGGCAATCAGAATGCGCAAATCCTGACGCGGCTCCGGAGCCGGCGGCGCCACGCTCGGCTTGATCGCCGGCTCGACCACTTCTTCGATATCCGTGAGACCGATAAACGGCTTACCTTCCGTATCCGGAATCAAGAACCGAAGCAGGAAACGGAAGGTTGCGCCCTCCCCTTCTTCGCTCTCCACCGAAATCATTCCGCCCATCAATTCAACCAATTTACGGCTAATCGACAAGCCGAGTCCGGTTCCCCCATACTTGCGGTTCAAGATCGGATGCAATTGGGAAAAAGGCTGGAACAGACGATGCTGCAACTCGCTTGCGATTCCGATTCCCGTATCCGTCACCGCAAATTCGATCCAGACTTCGCTAGGGGCACGGAACGCTCTGGGAGTCACGCGAAGCGTCACGCTTCCCTGCTCCGTGAACTTGATTGCATTCCCGACCAGGTTAATCAATATTTGACGCAAGCGCTCGCTATCGGCAATCACGACCGAAGGCACGCGCTGAACCGATTCGTCGACGGCAAATTTCAAAGCCAGATTTTTCTCCGTCGCGCGCGGCAGGAAGAGTTGAATCACGCTGACCAGCACCTCGCGCAACTCCACGGGCCGAGGCTCGATCTCCATGCGCCCGGCCTCGATTTTGCTGATATCCAAAATCTCGTTCAAAATCTTCAACAACGCGTGGCTGCTCTCGGAAATGATATCGGCATACTGCCGCTGCTCCTGTTGAAGCTCCGTTTCGCGCAGCAAATCCGTCATTCCGATGATTCCGTTCATTGGCGTGCGCAACTCGTGGCTGACGGTCGACAAAAATTCGGACTTCGCCTGATCCGCACGCTCTGCCGATTCTTTTGCCCGGATAATTTCTTTCTCTCCGGTCACGTCGCGAAATACGAGTACGGCTCCCCGACGTTCATTACGATCCAGAATCGGCGTAAACTGGTAGGAAACGAGGAAGCTTCCGCCGTCTTTTCTCCAGAACACCGCTTCAGGCTGCGCATGCGCAACGCCGGAATGAAGAGCATCCAGCAGCTCTGCTCCGCCAGCCTGATAAGCGCTCTCCTGAGTTTGCGCCTGTCGCATCATTTCCGAGTAGGAGCGACCGATCGCTTCTCCGCCCTCATAACCAAGCATGGCCGCGGCAGCCGGATTGGTGAACATCACGCGGCCCGTCGTATCAAAGCCGATGATCCCTTCCGAGACTGTATTAAGCAGCAGCGAATGCTGGTAGCTGAGCGCTTCGATCTGTGCCGTATATTGCTTGCGTTCCGTGATATCGGTAATGATCGCATACACGCCGGACTGATCTTTTTTCGACCCGATCGGAACGTAAGCGACGCTGACGTCGCGCATTCGTCCATCGCGGCGATGGAACGTCGTTTCGAAAACGCGGGACTCCCCGTTGCGCGCAGCCTCGAAATGGTTGCGCGAAAGACCGGCGTATTTTTTGGGCTGAAGCATGCCGATTCGAAGACGCTGCATCTGCTCGCGATTATAACCGCACATGGCTTCCATGGCCGGATTGACGCTCAAAATGCGTCCTTTCATATCCAGGGATATGATGCCCGAATTATGGTTCATGAAAAGCGAACGATACTGGCTCTCGCTGCTACGCAGCTTCTCCTCGATGCGCACGCGGGCGGTCACGTCCTGCACGATGCCGATCACCTGCAAAGGCTCGCCGGTCGTACTGTCTTTGGACACTTCCCAAACGTCGTAAATCGTCTTTTCGGCCCCGTTGGGCAGTTTGATCCGATAAGTAATCTCTCCGTCGCGCCCGTTTTTCAAAATCCCGGCCACCACGGTTTCGAAACGTTTCCGATCCTCGGGATGGATAAGACGAAGCAGCGATTCCGTTCCCGACTCGACCCCGTTCACCGCATAATCGAAAATTTCCCGCATTTCCCGGGAAAAAGTAAGGCGCATCTGCACCAGATCCCATTGCCAGGAACCGATGCTGGCAAGCTGCTGGGCTTTCGCCAACACGACGTCGTTCATCTTCCGCTCGGTGATGTCGCGCGCAATAACCAAGATCCGGTTCACTTCGCCATTCGAGCCGCGAATAAGTCGAAACGAGGTATCCACCCAACGAACGCTGCCGTTTTTGTGCAGCACGCGACGTTCGAAGGTTTCGTTTTCCGCGTACAGCGTCCCTTCGATCGTCATTTTCGTGGCATCGCCGGAATGGTAAAACGCAGTCCGATTCCGTCCCAGCATCTCCTTCGGCGTATAACCCAAAGTCCGCTCGACCGAAGGGGACACGTATAATAACGTGCCGTCCGGCTTGCTGAAAGAGATCATATCGGGCGTGTTTTGCGTAATCAATTTATAAATCTCCCGAGTGCGATCCCCCTGATCGCCTACAGTAAGGTTGCGTTCGGATACGTCATCCATATAAACCAGGGCGAAAGGCGGTTCGCCGTCACCGGAAAGTTCGCACTCCACCTCAACCCATACGATATCTCCTCCGCTTCGCGCAAGACGGATCTCAATAGGTCCGAACGACCGTGGTTTCTTCTGCCATTCATCGAAGTAATCCAGAAGATCAAGCGCACTATCCGCCTCGGCGCGAAGCAATTGCAAATAACCGTCGCCCAGAAGTTCAGGAGCGGCTCGGCCAACGATCCGGCTTGCGGCCGGATTTGCACCGACGCATTTCCCTCCCAAATCGAGAATCAGGACACCGGTTGATATTTTGTTATATATGCGTGTATGCAGGGATGCGTTTGGAATATCGGACGAGGTCAAGTTCATTCTCCTTTAAAAGGCTCTTCAACAACATGCATGCAAGCGGCAAAACGTCCGGATCATTCGTAAATTCAGCAGGTCCGCTTCCTGAAGAAGCCAGCCTGATGAATTCACTCATACCCGGACAATATGCCGATTCGGCACGCTTATCAGCCTTACCGTTAAAAGTCTATTCTTATCTTTTACCCAAATCCGTAACCTTTATATCGAATTCGAGCCTCTATCCGTCAAATTTCGCGCTCAGTCGCTTTCTTGCAGCGCAATTTGTCAGGCCGGGTACGATTATAACATATACATCGTATCAAATAAGGGTTGGTATTTTAAAGATTGTTTTGGTGAATCGCTATGTAGAAATTTGTCGAAACTTTTGTCAATTCGATGTAAAGCGACGTAAATTCGGCTATAGTTAAAAGAACTAAAAAATTCGGATGATTTCCTTTTAAATCGGCTCATGCCGAAATGAACCTTTCATCCTGAAGGAGGAACCCATGAAACGAATCAAACCTTCTGCGGCGAAGACGTCCGTCTCATCCAATCGACCCCATAACGAACCGGATCTATCTTCTACATACACCTTAAGCGAAGAACGAGTTTCGGCAATGCCGATCCCTTTCCTATCGCCGCTCCTACGCGAATTAAATGAAACTTCCAAACGCAAAATGGCGCAAGTTCTTGAATTCTCTTTTGCCCGTCGAGGTGCTTATAAATGGCCCCAAGTTTTATTTGCCAAGTCGATGCTTGACCTATACTCCCAAGCTCGGGGCAGCCGGGAAATCAGACGCAAGCTGGCGGAGGCTGTGATTACAGCCATACGCCCCCTGCTCGATTCGACTGATCCGGCCTTTTCTCCGGAACAATTCGATGCGGATCCGGCAGATTGGACCCTGCATCATGGCAAGTGGCATTGTTATTGGGCGTTATATTTTTCCTCTTCGGCCGATCCGTTCGAAGAAGCCGGACGTCTGCGGCTTGAACGATTGGCTGCCGAAACGACCGTCGCATCTCCCGCTGCGGAGTCTCTTGCAGAGGCGACGGTTGCGCTTGATCCTCTGCCTTCCGACCTTCGCAACGAAGCTGCCGAACAGCGTCGCATCGAAAAGCTTAATAAGCGTATCGAAGCATTGGAGGAGCGGGCGCGCCGGGAAGAAGAGCGAGCACGACGATCAGAAAAGGAAACTTCGGATGCCAAACGCGAAACGGCCAAACTGCGCGAACATTTGAACCGGAGCGAACTGGAACTGGAAGCCGAACGGCGGTTGACTCATCGATTGACCGAAGAACGGGAGTCTTTTGCAGGACGCCTTGCCGAATCGAAGCGTCAGCACAAGCAGGATCGGAGCCGCCTCGAAGAAGAACTGGCCGAAACGAAACGGATCGCGGAAGCGTTGGAAAGTCGAATTCGAACGATGCAGACTGAAGCTGAACAGGAAGCCTTTGCGGGTACGGAAACGGAAGACCGTGCGGCTAACGATCTTCACGAGGAGCGTCCTTTTTCGAACTCCGACCGACCGCAGCATCAAGGAATTGCATATGCAGACCGGGTATCTCCTAAATCCGCAGTCAACATGGACGATGCAGAGAGCACGATCCATCGATTCGACTCCCTTTTGCGACGCGATCTGCGCGAAGCGGGAACCTCGTTGCCGGGCGGGCACGAACCCGGAGATCCCGAGGCGCGAACGCATATGCGTCGCATACTCGACTTGCTGGATGCCGTGGATGCTTACGTCGCAGGCCGAAGATTGGCGCGCGGCGTCGATGTATTGGCAGATATGCGTCAAATGCCACGGGATCCTTCGGTTCAATCCACGAGCAACCGCGGACAAGATTCGCTGGATCGCGAGGAACATCCAACTGTGCAAGAACTGCAAGCGGAAGCTGGTTCACGCGAAGATCGCGGCATGGCCGAAGCGCTGGAGCAATTCGAATCGAATGAACGTACAGAGGAAAACGGACAGTCCGGTACCTTCTATCGCAGAGACCATGGCGGTTATATCGTGCTCGAAGAAGGGGAAAGCTTCAACATTACCGAGTCGATGGTGTACAAGCATCAGCTTCAACATGAAGCCGAAGTGTTGTGCATACCGAGACCTGACGGTCATGGCGGAACGCAGTATGAAATCTCGCTGCTGTTCCAGGGGGATGATACCTTCTCCCCGGTTCGTCAGTACAACGGATATGCGGAGCAGGATGAATACGGAACCTGGTATGCGGTAGATATGAACGATGCGGACCGCCGTTATCCCATCCATACTCGGGATTTGGATATTCAGCGGCCCGTCGACGGCGCGCCTTGCATCTTCAACGTCGGCGAGGAAGAAACCGTTGCCCGTCTTGCACGGGTCTATCGAGACTTCTCTGCTCCGGATGCGCCGCAACGAAGAGAGTCTTCCGTATTGCGCTCTGCCTCCTCTTCTTCGTCTTCGAGCAAAACTAAACGCGAAGGCCGTAAAAATAAGCCTGAGCCGTTCTTGCAAGGCTGCACGGTCGTGGTCATGGGCGGGCAACGCAAATGGTTTGAAGATGTGGTCGTGGAAAGCGGCGCCGAATATGTTCATGAAAATGGTCTACGACCGGACCTCGTCGCCTCGGACTTGCGGCGGGCGCAGGCGCTGTTCCTGCTGATTACGTCGACGTCGCACCGCGCGTCTTGGGAAAGCGTCGAGCTGGCGAAAGCGGCGGAGATTCCCTACTTTATTATTCAGGGGTCGAAGTCGAATTTGCGCAGTATGTTGTGGGAGAACCGGGACGCGATCATGGAGGCGAACCGAGGCGACTTGTAGTTGTCGCTAAGGCGGGTAAAGAAGTTCCTATTCGCTGGGGGGAAGCTGGGCGGCTGCGGGGGAAATTCGCCTATCGCTTCGCTGAATAGGAACGACTTTACCGGACGCCGCAAAATAATGCCGCGTCGGTTAAAAGAGTAGGAAAAGAAAAAGAGAAAAACAACAAAAAGGATCAGGGTCGCTGCGGACCTGATCCTTTTTGTTGTTGCCTCAATCTTGCGTATCGGCAATAATCGGTTCTGGATTGGGGATTATCCTGCTTCATTGTTGCGAAAAAGCAAGAATTTATCGCGATATCGGCGAAATGAGTGATTGAGTGCCTAAATTGTTGCGTATACGCAGGAATGGGAGGCGAATCGACTTGTTTTGCCCGAAATTGTTGCTTTTATGCAACAATGAAATACTCTCCTGAGCATCAGAAACAGCGAACAATTCAAAGCCGTCCATTATTCGGGGATTTGAGGGGACGTATGTTGGAGCTCATCGAAATTCGGGTGGTCGTGGATCAAGGACTCAGCATGCCGACTACGGCGTCCAGGCCGTCGTCTCGGCCTTCGGGCGGGAGGACTTCGACGCGGACGCGGGTGGGAACGCAGACGATTTGTTGGTACGGGCGGGAAATGAAGCCCATGTCGAGTGCAATGCGCTTGGGGGCGTCCGAGTAGGTCATTCGGATGCCTTTGTCGTAAGATTTTAGCGTATTGTGGCCGAATTCGGTTTGGATGTCGATCTCTCGTTCTTCTCCGGTTAACGGTACGCGTTCGTATTCTTCGCCGTTTACGGTGATGACGGCGACCAGGGTATCGGCGGAAGCAGCAGCGTCGGCTTCTCGCCATTTTTGCCAGATCAATACGGCTCCGGCCAGGATTAAAATGGCGGCGATCAGCACAAAGTCGCCGCGTTTGATTTTTAGCTTGGGCTTGGTCGGTTTGGATTGCGGTTGAGGCTCGTCTGTAGGTTTTCCGGGTTCGGTAAATCGTTCTCCGTTGTCCATCTTTGTGCTCCTTCAAAATTTCTGATGACCTATTTTCGATCATGGGATCATAGATACGTGCTGAACGCTTATTGCTTGATTGCTATAACTTCCAGTTACCTACGCTTTTAAGAACGTGCCCCCACCGCCACCGGAGCCGGTGCGTATTCTTCGTAAGACAGGCCGATATGCGAGCCGTCCATCGGTTGCCGTTCGATAATCGCTTTGCGTTTGGCTTTGAGGACGATCTGCTCGATGTCGGCGAAGCTGCAACCGCCGAGCAGACGGCACGCTTCGGCTTCCGCGCCTTCTTCGCAGCCGAATTCGCCGATCAGCAAACGGATATAATCGCGGCGATCTTTTTCATCCGGCAGTTGGTAAGTCATTCGCGTATCGAAACGGCGCCAGATGGCCGGGTCCAACTCCGTCTCCAGATTCGTGGCGGCCATAAAAATGCTGCTGTCGCCGAATTCGTCCAGACATTGCAGCAGCGTATTGACGGCACGCGCCATCTCTTTCACTTCGTCGCCGCTTTCGCGCGTGCGGGCTACCGCATCAAATTCGTCCAGAAACAGCACGCACGGAACGACGGACGCATAATCGAAAATTTTGCGGATATTGCTGCCTGTCTCCCCCAGATGGCTATGGATCAACGCATCCAACCGCACGACGATCAAAGGCAGACCGAGCGATGCCGCAACGTGAAAAGCCGTCAGCGTTTTCCCCGTTCCCGGCGGTCCGTACATCACCACTTTGTTCGGAATCGGCACGCCGTGCTCGTTGAATTCTTCTCTCCGTTCCAAAATGGTCATAAACTCTTGCACGATGCGTCGATTTCGTTCCGGCAGAACCAAATATTTGACTTTCCGCACGCAATCTTTTGCCTCATATATCGTAGCCATGTCCGTGCCTTTGGATTTTGGCAGGCGCGCGGCTGTAGATGATTTGCCCATTCTTTTCCTTGCTCCTCTCGACGCCTCTAAATCCGAAGCTCATATCTGCATGTCAACTAATAGTAATCATTACTATTTAACTATGGAATACTCCCGTTGTCAAACGTTCTGTATCAAAAAAGCGCCTTTCAGGCGGATTCGAAATCCGACCAAAAAGCGCTTAGTATGAGAATGCCGACGCTTCGCATGTTGCGTCCGTCCAGACTGAAGGTCGGCTCATCGAGGATAAGAATATCCGGTTGCCCCATCCCTCCGGCGGCAAAAGCCAGTCGCTGCTTTTACCCGCCCGAGAGTGCAGCCGGATAGCGATCGCGCAGTTCCCAAAGTTCCAGCTCACGCAGAAAGCGTTCAGCTTTCCGCGCTCAAAGGCGCGTCTCTCACCGAATTTCTTTCTCCGTTTCGCTTCTTTTCACACGTTTATTTTATCATTCTAGAAAAATGAAGTTCGCTGTTCGTGCTAACTCGCGGCGATCTGCGCGTTCATCTTTTTGCCGTTTAAGGCTGCGACGATAAAAGCGATTAGGGCCAGTAAGGTGCAGCAGGTGAATACGGTTGAGTAGGACCAGGTTTGGGCGATCCAGCCGAAAGCTAGGCCGCCGAGGGCGAAGCCCAGGTCGTAGGAAGACATGAACAGACCCATCAGGGTGTAGCGGGCTTGGGTCGGCAGAGCGAAAGATAAATAAGTAGTCAAGGTCGGGTACAGGAAAGCGAGCGCCAGGCCGTTGAAGACGGCGGACAGGTACAAGAGGCTTCCAAGCATCTGCGGCACTGCAAGCATCTGTGTGCCGACGGCCGATGCTAGAAGGAGGCCCAAGATCAAGGCTGCGCTCCAGCGGCCGTCGGACGGGATTTTTTTGCGGAAAACAAAGCGGCAGACGACTACGGTTGCACCTTGCAAAGCCAAATAGATGCCGACGCTTCCGCTGTTTGTGGAGATGAGATATAGCGGTAAAAAGGTCGCGATAGCGCCGAATATACATGAGGTTAGCAGCATAATGAAGGTACTGATGCCGAGCGGGCGGCTGCGGCCGATTTCGCCGAACGACTCGAGTAGTCCGCGCAGTGTGTAGGATTGTTGATTCGCTGAGGCTTTCGGTAGCGGCAGCGACAATCCGGCTGCAATCGCTGCCAACGCCAACAGCAGCATCGCTCCGCCGAAAGCAGAGCTTCCTCCGCGTTCCCATAATTCAACGGCGAGCAGCGGACCGACCAGAGAAGGCAGCATGGTCGAGAGTGTGTACAAGGACAAGCCTTGACCGCGATCTTTATCTTCCAGTCGCTCCATGATTCCGGCCTGCATGGTCATGGAAAAGAATGCCGTCGCCGCGCCTTGCAGCGCTCGAAGCCAAATGTAACCTTCGACGCCGGATACGGCATAAAGCAGCAACGTTACCGCATGGACGACAAGCAAACCGCGCATGACCGCAAGCGGTCCGAATCGACCGATCCATTGACCGGCAAGCGGACGCAGCAGCATGCAGGTCAACATATAAGCGCCCATCATCAATCCGATGCCGCCTTGTTCGAGACCGGCATCGGCACTGCGCAAAGGCAGGGCGACGGTCAATACGGAATTAGCGAAAAAGAATAAAAAGGCAAGCGTATAGAGACGTATAAATCCCGCGGATGCGGGGCTGGTGCGATTCAATCCAAATCCTCCTTCAAACGGGGAGCGTACGCTCAGACTGCTATCGAAAGTTACGTTAGACGTTATCTACACATCGAACATACGATTCCCTTTTCCCGATGACTAAGCCCGATACGCTACTTGACCGTTCACGACGGTCATAAGCGCTTTGGCTTGCAGCAGCGAGGGTTCGCCTTCCGCGATATCCCGATCCAGTAGGGTAAAGTCGGCGGCAAAGCCTTCACGCAGTTGACCGCGTTCCTTCTCCTCGGCCGCGGCCAGTGCGCTGCCTTCGGTGAACAGCCAAAGCGACTGTTCCAGGCTCAAGCGTTCCTGCGGCAGATACCCTTCGGCGGGTTCGGCCAGATCCGGGCGACGACGCGTCATCGCCGCATGGAAGCCGAGCAGCGGATTCAGCGGCTCGATCGGCGCGTCGCTTCCGCCTGCGCAGATCACGCCCGCGTCGATGATCTTTTTCCAAGCATACAGATAATCCGTCCGATCCGGCCCTACCCGATCCAGCACCCACGGAAAGTCGCTGGCGACGAAGCGCGGCTGAATATCGGCAATCAATTGCAGCTTGGTCATGCGGTGCAGCAGCTCGGCATCCAGCACCTGCGCATGGATAAAGCGGTCGGGTAAATTCGTGATGCCTGAACCTGCGAGCGGAAACTTTTCCATCGCGGCAAGCGTCAGATCCGCCGCTCCGTCTCCGATCGCATGCACGGCAATCGGGAAGCCGAGCGAACGGGCGCGGGCGGTGAGCCGATGCAGCCGTTCCGCCGAATGAATCGCCATGCCGCTTGTGTGCGGAGCATCATGATACGGTGCGTTCAGCAGCGCGGTTCGTCCTCCGATCGCGCCGTCGGAGAAAATCTTGACCGCGCCGATCCGCAGCCACTCGTCGCCGTCGCCCGCCGTCAGCCCCAAACGCTCGGCCTCGTCCAGATAATCATGGAAAACAAGCTGATGCGAGCGGAACAAAACGCCTTCCTCGCGCAGCTCGCGGTGGATGCGGCGCATGATATCGATCCCGCCCAGATACCGAAGATCTTCGGTATGCGCGGCAGTCAATCCCAGACTCAGCGCATATTCGCAGGCGGCGCGGATTGTCGATTTTTTGGCGGCGTAATCCGGTTCGGGCTGCACGGCGATTAGCAATTTGCAGGCTTCTTCGTAGATCCAGCCGTTTAGCCCACCCGACTCGTCCCGACCGAAAGCGCCGGACGGCGGATCGGGTGTCTCGTCGGTCACGCCTGCCCGGCGGAAGGCTTCGGTATTGGCCAGAAACGCATGGAAACAAGTTCGCGTGAGATACAGCGGATGCTGCCCTGCCTCCTCATTCAATTCGTCAAGACTCGGTGCGAGCGCAGGCGAAAACGCATTTTCATTCCAATTCAATCCGAAAATCCAATCGCCGTCCGGCGTCTGCCGCGCACGTTCGCGAATTTGCCGAAGCATCTGCTCTTTGGACGAAGTGTCGGAAAAATCGAGCGCCGACAGCTTCATCCCCTGCATCGACAAGTGCATATGCGAGTCGGTCAGGCCAGGGAGCACATAAGCGTCGTTCCAATCGACTGTTTTGTAATCGCGTCCTGACAATTGCAGCTCCAAATCGCGCGTTGTGCCAACGGCTCGGATAAGGCCATTTTCCGTATAAACGGCGTTCGGACCCTGCGGTAAGGCATGAAGGCCGATTCGGCCGTTTTTAAACAAGGTTCCCTGGGTTCGGGTCAAGAGATTCATTCCCTTCTCGGTTCTATTCAGACCTATCCTTGAGTGTACCATGTAACGATGCGATAAATTCGATAAGCTTAAAAGCCGAACATCCGTTGAACGCGGTTGTCCGGCTTTTTGGGCATGATTCTGAACAAAGACGGGAAGACGTTGAAGTTTATAAATCGGCCAGTCCGTAGATTTTTTTCTCCAGCTTCTTTTTGTCTTGTTCCAACGCTTTGCTCGTCTGTTCGGAACGCTTCAATTCTTCCCGGTATTCGGCTTGAAGCTTGCCTAACCGCGAAATTTCGGTATCCAAGAAGCCGATCCGTTCCCGTTCCGCGGCTACGACATAGCGCTCGCCTTGTCCCCATTCCCCGTCGCTATGCAGTGCTTCGTCGGCCATCCGCTCCAAAATGCGATCCTGCTTACGGCGAAGATCCATTAGCGTCACGCTGGATGCCGCATAATTCAGCGTGTATTTGACCAGCCCTGTAAAGCCTTGTCCGCGCTCTTGACGGGACGATTCAGCATCACTCATGCGACGGCGATTCTCCGCGTACTCCTCCAACAGTTGATCGAAGGAGGCCGAGATATGCGGAAGCTGCATGCTGCTAACCCGGAGTTTATCGACCAGCGAGGAACGAATCTCCGTAATTCGCTGCTCGGAACCCGCACGCTCGGTTTGCGCCGCTTCCAATTGCTCGGCGCAGCTGGCGGATTCGCGCGTGTAATAATCGATTCGTCCGTTTTCTTCGTCCAAGTCGGCTTTTAGCGTACCGTGTTCTTCGGCGTGGGAACGCCACAATGCCAGCAGCGGCTCATAATCGGCTTCCAGTTCGTCTTCCGAGACCAGTTCCGGCAGGAACAACTGCGTCAACAACAACGGCACGCGTCTGCGCTGGGGATTCAGATTGCGATACATCGAGAGCGGCGCGCTTTTGCCTCCGCCCGGAATCACTTGCAGAAACGAGGGGCTTGCGGATACCGTCAAAAAGTCGATCCGGCGCCCGTACAATTCCTCGTTTTGGCCGAGTCCCAGCAGCCCTTTTGCCGAAGCCAGCAGCGTCATGGCCGTCTCGTAATAAGCGAAACCCTGCTGTTGTTCGAGCGCGGCAAGCAGGATTTTCACACCGCTTGGACGCGGAGGCGGAGCCGGCTCGGGCTGTTCGTCGGGCGGCAGCGTCGAAGCTTCCCCAGCAACGTCACCTTCGGCGTACAAGGATTCGCTTGAGGAAATCCGTTCAGATCCGAAATCCGAATCGAATTCAGCGGAACGGATCGAGGAATGGCTTGGAGCGTCGGACACTTCTTTGTCCAGCCGTACGCTGCCGATCGGCGCGTCCGCATCCAACGGCGAAGTCATCTCGATATCCGGCTTGAAACTTGGATCGAATCCGGGTACGTCCGATTGCTCCGCAGTCTGCGTAGAATCGACCGGCTCAGGTACAAAGTTCAACGGGTCCCGATCCCGATTCGCCGCTTCCGGCGATTCGGAAATTCCTTGCGTATTGGCTCCGATCCAATCTTCCAAATCGAAATCCGGTTCGGATGGCGATCCTTCCGCTTCCGCCGATGTCTGAAGGTCCGTATCGACTTGCGCCTCAGCCGTCTCCCAGAGTTCCGGAAGATCCGGCAGCAGCGAATCGACGCGCCGCATGTAAAGATCCCAATCCTCTTGAGACGCAGCGTCCAACAGCCGCCCCAAAACCTGCATCAACTGGACAATCTGATAATCGATCAAGGCTTCAAGTTCGCTCGCTTCAGGATGATCTTCCCGAAACGCCAGATAAGCCCGATCTTCTTCAGCAACGCCGATCTCGATATGCTCGACGATTCCCCCGGCGAATTCTTCCAACTCCGCGGCCGTCGTGAGCGGCATGCCGACCAGCTTGGCACGCTTCGCAAGCTCCAGCAAAATACCGAGCCGCAGATCGTCGTCGCTCCATTCACGGTAAGCCATCGCTTTTTCCTCTAGTTTTCTGGCAAAACGTTCCGGCTCGCGCTTGATCCAATCGCGGATTTTGGATACGAGCAACTCTTGCACCGCCGTATCGCAGCAAAGCACGTACATCAGTCGTAATTCGTCGCCCCCCAGCTTGCAGAGTGCCTGCGCAAATGTATGTCCGTACATGGTTACACCCCTTTTAGGCGAATATCTTCGTAGCTTCATTCTAACCGCTGTCGGGGGGTTCGTTCAAACTTTGTCCTTGACCTTTCTCAAATTGCCCTCTATAATCCAGTATCAATGAAACATTCGGCTTTGACCGAAGACAATATTCCCCGAGCGCACCGTCCAGAGAAAGAAGCGATTGCTGAGAGCTTCTTCGGAGAGCGGCCCGGAATTACCCCTTCGCAGCCGCGAAAGCGAACGCCATGTCCGTTGCCGATCCTGAGTGGATCCGCACGATGGCCGGTAGCTTCCGCCGATTGATCCCCGTTACCGGATTCCAAGTAAGGGTCATGACGATTCATCGGAGCATCCGCTTCGAAAGTCATGGCTGAATGAGGGTGGAACCACGAGCCGAGCGCACTCGTCCCTTTCCGGGAGAGTGTGCTTTTTGCGTTTTCCGGAAGATCGTCTGCGCTCGCCATCCCACAATACTTGGAGGAATGCAGCATGTCTCAATTATCCAATCTTAACGTCAATTCCGGTTCGAACGATCGCGAACGAATTGACATCACTTTCCCTAACGGCGATGTACGCCAGGTCTTATCCGGCATTTCGATTCTCGATATCGCCCGGTCCGCAGGAACTTCACTCGGCAAAAACGCGGTAGCCGCCCGTTTGAACGGTCGTTTGGTCGATCTGTGCGAATCCGTGCAGGAGGACGCTTCGCTCAAAATTCTGCTTCCGGCAGATGAAGACAGTCTTCCGATCTATCGCCGCAGCGCCGCCAATCTGCTTGCTCAGGCCGTGAAACGGTTGTACGGCGGCAATGCCGTGGTTCGGCTGGGAGACAGTCAGGTTGCCAAAGACGGCTTTTATTATGAATTCGAACTCCCTTCTGCGCTTTCCGCCGAAGACCTGCCCGCGATCGAACGCGAAATGCGGAAGATCGCCGAAGAGAATCTGCCGAGTCAGAGCCGGAAGATCAGCCGCGAGGAAGCGCTGGCTTTTTTCCGGGAGCGTAATGAATCTTACAAAGTCGAGCGGATCGAAGAATCCCAAGAGAGCTTGGAGTTTCGAATCTATGGGCAAGGCGAATTTGCGGACCTCTATCATGAACCGTTGCTTCCTTCCGCCGGACGGCTCAAAGCGTTCAAGCTGCTGAGCGTCGCCGGCGCTTATTGGAACGGCGACTCGGAGCGTCCGGTGCTTCAGCGGATTCAAGGTTCGGCCTTCCCGCGCAAAGAACAGCTCGACGAGCATCTGCTGCTGTTGGAAGAAGCCAAAAAGCGCGATCACCGCAAGCTGGGGCGCGAGTTGGAGCTGTTCATGTTTTCGGACGAAGCGCCGGGGATGCCTTTCTACTTGCCGAACGGGATGTCGCTTCGTACAGAGCTTGAAAACTTCTCGCGGGGCGTGCAGCTTCGCAGCGGCTATGACGAGGTTCGCTCGCCGTTCATGATGAACCGCCGCCTGTGGGAAGAATCGGGGCACTGGGATCATTACAAAGACAATATGTATTTTTCCGAAGTGGATGACGAAGCCTTCGCGCTCAAGCCGATGAACTGTCCGGGACATATGCTGATGTACAAAAACGAACTGCGTTCCTATCGCGATCTGCCGATCCGCATGATGGAGTTCGGTCAGGTGCATCGCCACGAATATTCCGGCGCGTTGAACGGGCTGATGCGGGTGCGGACTTTTTGCCAGGATGATGCGCATTTGTTCGTACTGCCGAATCAGATCGAAGACGAGATCGGAAAAGTGATGGACCTGATCGACCGCATGTACCGCGTGTTCGGGTTCGACTACCGGATTGAATTGTCCACTCGTCCGGAGGATTCCATGGGTTCGGAAGAGCTGTGGGACGAAGCGGAAAACGCGCTGCGACGCGTGCTGGAAGATCGCGGTGTCGACTATGTGCTGAATGAAGGCGACGGTGCCTTTTACGGGCCGAAGATCGATTACCATGTGTTGGACGCGCTCGGACGCAGCTGGCAGTGCGGCACAATCCAGCTTGATTTTCAAATGCCGGAGAAGTTCGATCTGTGGTATATCGGCGAAGACGGCGGGAAGCATCGTCCGGTCGTGATTCATAGAGCGATATACGGATCGATCGACCGCTTTATCGGTATCCTGATCGAGCATTACGCCGGAGCATTTCCGCTGTGGCTGGCCCCGGTACAGGTTCGCGTATTGCCGGTGTCCGCGCATTATGACGACTATGCGTTCGAGGTGCGGAAAATGCTGCGCGATGCCGGACTTCGGGTCGAAGCGGACATCAGCGGGAACAAACTCGGCTACAAGATGCGGGCGGCGCAGCAGGAAAAGGTGCCTTACGTATTCGTGGTCGGGGAAAAGGAACGGGAATCCGGCAGCGTGAATATGCGGCGGTATAACGGGGATGAACAGGTGCTGATGTCGCTGGATGAAGCGATCGGAGCGTTATTGGAAGAAAATCGCGAGCGGCAATGACAATCAGGCGTCCAACTAATAGGTAAATAAAAGGAAACGTTCAGGCTAATGCCCGAACGTTTCCTTTTTTGATGTCCAAGTTATGCTTTCGAACGCCCGGGCAATCCGGCTGTTAAGCGCCCGGCTTTCTGCGCATCAGAAAGTCGGTCTGCGCATTCGCCAATTCGGAATTGGCCTGCTTCAGTTGCTCCAACGTGGTCGCCGTTTCCAACACTCGTTCCGCTTTGCGCAGCGCGCGGCGAAGATCGCCGAACGCCGACTGCGGATACTGGCCCGGCCCGATTCCTTTCGGCGCGTCCATCGTTTTCCATACGATTGCGATACCGTTCTTCAGTTTTACGTATTCTTCGCTATTTTCGATCGGGCTGTTACGTTTCAATTCGTCGACCAACTTCGCATATCTGACGTCCAGATTGCCCTGAGCCATCTTCACTTGGTTGGAATCGGAATTGCTGTTGACCAGTTGTTCCAATAAGGACGCGGCTTGCTCGAAAGCTTGAACGGAATTCGCGTGATTGCCCGCATTTCCGCTGATCGCGGCAAGTCTGGCTTGAATATCCGCACGGTATTTCGACGCGGATTGCAAATAAGGAGCCGGATCGTACACATACAGTTTTTTCGCTTGAACGACTTTCGGGAGATAGACTTCTTTGAAGGCCCGGATGTAACTGCCTTTCTCCTGCCAGCCCAAGTCTTCGGCATATTTTTGCGCATCCCATACGGCATGCAGCACAGCGCGGTCGGAAACCGACAGCTTGCTTTCGTCCTCGCCGATACTGCTATGGTAATACAATACGTATTCCGATGTCGCGAACGTTTTGGAAATTTGACCGTCAAGGATGTAGAAATCGATAAAATCGTTCAGCGCTTTTTCGTAATCTTGCCGGATGGCCGATAATTCCGCCTGTGAAGCTTCTGGATCAAGCGCCGCGACGTAAGCTTTATTTTGAAGGGCGATCAGATCGTGGTAGCGGTAAGAATCGGGATCGTAAGTATACGTTTGCGTGAGGTAGAAGGTCTGCTCTCTTTTCAAATTCAATCCAATCAGCTCAGCCCGGATTGAGTCGTTCAAGTAAGCAAGGGGGATCGTGGCCTGCGAAGAAACGATCGGTTCGTCTGCTTGCACGTCTGCTTGCACGGCTGATGGCTGAACACCAAATCCTCCTAGGCCGACAGTGACCGCAAGCGCAACGGCGGACGTACGTACGAAACGTTTGTTGATTTTCATATAAAATGTTCTCTTCCTTATTTAGTATCTTGTCAGCGCGAAAAGCCCATTCCTTCGCACTACGAAAGAACGGGCTGAATTTCCGGGGAGTGAAAGCAGAACGGAAACCAATTACGAGTTGCGGCTGCTTTTGAATTTGGAGACGGCCTCGGCCAGATCCGAACGGGCTTCTTTGACCTGCTCCGCCGTCGTGGATTTCTCCAGCGCGCGTTCGGCTTTGCCGATCGCCCGTTTTAACGTCCCGACCGATGAAGCGCCGTATTGGCCTTTTTCTTTGCCGGTCGGCGAATCCAGTAAAGGTTCAGCCGTCTTAATCTCCGCTGCCAATGTCAGACCTTCGTTCAGCGCGGCATACGTGGTCTCGACGCCTGATTGCGCGGCATCCAGCTCGTTTTTGCCGGATGTCCGGTCAAGAATCGCTTCGAGAGCGGCTGCGGACGTATCATAAGCTTCGCGCAAGTCCTCTACCAGATCCTCGTCAACGTTTTCCGTGCGTGCTTTGATGTTTGCTTCGTACTGTTTCAACACGGACGTATAATCGGACGCGCGGAACGCCGTAATATCGTTCGCTTCCGATTCGCGCAGCAGGAACTGCTTATACGCGGACAGCGCGCCGTCTTTCGTGGAGTCTGCCGACAATTTGTTCTGTGCTTCAGCTATGCCTTGCAGAATAAGAGCTCCGGCTGTGTTGCTAGCAGTTTTGCTTTTGGTGTCCGCCAGCAGTTTTTTTACCGTATTCGCATTGCTGATCGCTTCGCCGTTGTAACGGTCCAGCGCTTCTTCCAGCTTGCGGGACGTAGCGTAGATCCGGTCTGTAGGCGCGCTTGGATCAGCCAATACTTCAACGGCCCGGTTGCGGGTCTCCGTCAAAGTCGCATATGCCTTTTCCGATGAATCCAACGGGAAATGCTCGACCGCACGCAGCGTCATGACTTCAAGATCGATTAACGCGGCACGAGTCGCGGTAACCGAAGATTTTTTAGGATCGACAGAGATGACGGGCAGGTACACTTCCGCATTGCCGACTTTGGTAACGGATGTCGATGTGGAAGCCGTGCGAACCGCAGCCTTGGTCGTTGAAGCACTGACTGACGCGGTTGCGGATGTTGCTGCGCTTGATGCCGAACTAGTCTTGGTGCTTGCCGCTTGATCGGCCGGAGCCGCGACTTTGGCCTCCGATTCCGGTGAACCGTCTGCAAAAATATGAGGCACCGCATACACGCCGCCCGCCAATACCGCAGTCGCCACGACCGCCGCTGACCATTTCCTTGCGTGACTTGATGTTTTCTTTTCCATGTGAACGCCTCCTATGTACAGCAGTATGGTTCTACCTCCTTTAAACCATTGAAGCGTTAACGAATCGAAAAAAAGCCCCTCTTTTGAAAAAGAGCGGGTTAAGGAAGAGAGTTAGTTTGGGTGGATTAGGGTTGGGAATTTTTCGAAGATTGGGGCTAGGCTGGTGAAGACGTTTTTTATTAATATACCTATTGGCGACTTTACTGAATACTCTGCATATTTAAGAGCTGCATGTAATTTTTTTGCTTATAGCGGTAAAAGGCCATATCGATACAAATATCTGCTTAGATAATAGCTTTTCTCCAACTTCAAACATGAATCTTCCCTTTTAAAAATTACGTAAAGTTATGACTCTCAATCTGAGCCTTACTATAATTCAATACATAACAAAAAAGCCGGCAAAATACCACCGGCGATAACTAGGTTGAAAATTATTAAACATCAAGAAAAATTTAAAAACTTCCGATACCGCCGCCACCAGGACCTTTTAATGTTATAGAAGGACTGATAACTTTCTGCGATTCACTTGTATCGTTTGATGAGACTTGAACATTCCCCAATAGAGCACTTGAAACAACCAACCCAGCCAAGCTAGTAAAGATCCATTTGGAAATCATTTTTTTCATTATTATACTTCCACCTTTCGCAACATTTCTATATAACTCTTTTTTTGTACCAATGAGGCAAATTTTCTGTTCCGTTCAAATAGAGAAATACATTTCATGAAAGTGTCTTTATCATTAATTTTAATTGCTACATTTAAAGCTTTCAATAGATAACTATGTGCATTTTGGTAAAATACTTTATTGAAAAAGTAAAGAGTTAATTCATAACATATATCTTTATAACGGTTTAATTGATGAATCTTTTTATAATGTGAAGTTTCATTTAACTGTTGCTCCATTTGTTTTTCAAACTTCTCCAGAATATGATCAATGTCTAAATCATATAAGTTAGCTGCTTGTGAAATGAATAGAAAGCTCACAAGTGTTTCAGACGGATTAGATTTCAAGAATTCAACACACTTTTTCAAATACAACTCTGTATTTTTACCTGATAGAAGTTCAATGTGTATCTTATTTTGTTTGGAAAAATCAGAAATTTTTTCTACATATTTAAATCCGCTCTCATCCAATCCTTCAAACCAACTTAAATCTTCATACAATTTATTGTATTCAAGAGCACCTGCAAAATCACCTTTACGAAATAAAATAGTTTCCATACTCAAAAAACCGTAACCGTAATAAACGATTAGTGGATTTTCTGAAGCTATACCAAACAGAACCTTTTTTTCGCATTTCCCTTGTTTGTACAAATTATAAATTTTAGTAGAAAAACTGACTAATTCTCTCGAGTAATATTCTGCTTTATCTAACTTTTCTAACATGAAATACACATCAAACAATCTCATCAACCCATCCAACCGATGATGATCCGGCAGCTTTTCGCAAAACGGTTCGAACTCGATCGCGGCCCGCAAATTCTGTTCATTATCTTCCCCCAGAGCCGCACGGAACAACCGATAATGACTGACTGCCAAACGCTCCGACTGGTGGTACTTCTCGTTCTGCACGATACACTGGTAGAACACGGCCGATTCTTTGATCTTTCCGCTCGTATACAGGGCTTCTCCGATCTCGAAAATCATTTCCAATTGCTTAAGGTCTTCCAGCAACCGGGACAGCACTTTTGCGATACAATCGATTCGGTCCAGCTCGGCAGAGCGGATTAAGAAAGGTTCTACGCGGCGGCGATTCGGCCTTCCGTCGTAGAAACACTCATCAATGTACAACTCGAACATCCAACCTTCCTCGTGTCCGAGCGCCTTTCCGATCCGTTCTAACTGGTTGAGCGAAATGGGCTTGGGAGGATTGCTGTTCAATATTGCGCTGAAAATGCCACGGTTGATTCCCGACCATTCGCCGAACTCTGAAAAATTCATTCCCATTCCTGCGATCCCTCTTTCAATTTCGGAACGCAGCGTCATCGTCATTTCCATCTCCACACCTCTTTCGCTTCAAAGCCGTTTCCTGTATATACCAGTTGACTATTATATTTTTCTCAAAATGCAAGATAAACACTAAATCCTTCCCTTACAATTAATTTACAATATACAGAATAAATAAACATCGGTCAATTTCTTTTTGCACCCATTTTTGAACAATACTTGAATGATTTAAATCAAGCAGAAACAAGGATTTTAAAATGGAAATTTACTTTCCAGAATGACCGGACAGTCATGTATTTAAATTCATAATTTTGATAATTGTATTCGGCTAGTAATAATGAAAAATAAGACTTTTGGTATTTTTGTGAGGGTTCAGCAATCTTTTACTCATAACGTAACTTTTCTGGAACAAAATTCGTCGGATAGATAATGGGAGAGGAGGAGTATTTCTGCATAGATCTGTTCTTTTTCAAAATCAGAATTTTCGGATCATTCTGATCCTCGTTTTTTCAATGACGCTAACGGGATGCAAAGAAGTAAACTCTTCGCAACCTAACGGCGGAGTCTCGATCTCTTCGACTACGGCTACCCCACCTAATGACGAGCAAGACGAGGATGCGAAAATCCGCGAGATTGCCTGGGACAGCTTAAGCGCTCGCCAACAAGAATCCGTACAAGGAAATTGGAAAACGGCTGAAGTTGAACGGCTCCAAGGAAACTCGATCTGGTACGGAATTGCGATGGATGAGCAAAGTACGCAAATACCGGATCAAGTGATTCTGGTGACCTTTAATACGACCCAAGATCAGTTGCTGGGTCCGTTGGTTATTTATATCGATGCCGAGAGCGAGGAGCGTATCGGAGTAGGCGTTCGCGAGTAAAACGACGATGAAAGCCCTCATTCCGCCAAGGAATCGAGGGCTTATCCGCTATTGAACGTGTTCAGTTCTTTTTCGAATCGGCATCCTGTTCGTCATGATGAGACTCCGCTTGCGACAGTACCGATCCTGCGAGCGATTTGGTATTTTTTTCGGCCTCTTTATCGTGAAGAACTTTGGAAGCCAGCGCCGTCATCTTTTTTGAGGAATGCTTGCCGTCATGGGCATTGGAATTGGGCATCCGTATCACCTCCATAGTGTGGAAGTAACCGGAATGACGGGAGAGGAAACAGGCGGACATAAAGTGCGGTTCCGCATGCGCTATCCGATTGTTGTCCGGCTGCGGCCTATAACATAAACGTTCCCTTTCAATGCTTCGCCACGATACCTCTCCCCCAGATCCAGATCCTTGCCTCGCACCAACAGCACAACCTCGCGCCGAAGCTCTGGGTCCTCTGCTTCCTCTTCACGACTATGCGCAGAAATCGTCCCTTTGAACACCCGATAGCCGGATACGAAAAACAACGGGCAGGTCGCAATCGTCTCGGTCTTCACGAATACGGCAATAATGAACACAATCATCAGCAGCGAGATCGCAAAGTTGGTTATGGACGAATAATCGAGTGCGAGCCGTGGCAGCAGCAAGGTCATGAGGAAAAAGGTGTAGTCGCCGGCAGGCAGTTTTTCGAAGCGGCGCACGGCGTACGTCAATCCTCCGCTGCCTGAATGCACTTTTTTCCCAATATCCCGCAGCAACCAGACGATCACCAGACGATACAGCAGCAGCGAACCGCCCAATACGGCTAATAAGAACCCTACTTCCGCAATCCAAATATGCCCTCCGAGCATCTGCGACAATTGCTCTTCTCGAATCGCATGCGGCAGCAGATTGTTGCGATACAAAAAACCGCCGAGCATCAGCATCAACAGCGGTGCATAGGCGGTCGTCCAGAGGATGATCGGTTCTTTTTTACTCCACATTCCCCAAGCTCCTCCTCTATACGCCCATATCCGCTCGTTGTTCGGCATTCTCGATCAAGTCGGTCAGACCGAATTCTTTCGTTAAAAAGGACTGGACGATTTTATTTGCGAAAAAGCGCAGCAGCACCGTGGGGCGACTTCCTTCCGGATAGATCACCAACTCTTTTTCCAAATCAAGAAAATCGTACAGTTCCCATAACGGGGCATAAGCTTGACGATACTCTTGCTCGCGATCTGCGCTGGTCGGCATATTGTTTCGGATCATGCGGAGTTCGCTGCACCGGTCTTTGAAATTCTGCTCCAGCGCTTCCATTTGTTTCTCGCTCATTTGCGCTACCGTTCTTGTATGGAAAAAGGCTGTGCAGTCCTGCTTGAAACGCTCTATGTCCGCTTCCGCAATCGCAAAAAACGGCATAGCTGTAAGCGTACCGAGATTGCGTTCCCGAGCTTGGACAATATGATCGCGGTAATCGAACACATATTCAAAAGATTGAAGCCTGGAAATATACAGCTCGTTTTCGATCATCATAAATTCAATCTTCCCGCCTAATTCGATCAATTCCTCGGAAGCCTCCGTCAGTTCATTAGAGCTGCCAAACGCCCACTTTTTTCGGGATATGCTTTGTTTGGGTTTACGGTAGAAAAAGAAATACAGTTGATGACCGTCACATTCGAGTTGAACGACTTGGAACTCCGTATCGGTCGTTTCCAACAAACTGTCCGGGTGAGCCAGTGCTTGGAGCAGACGCTTTTTGCGTTCATACGGAATTCCGATCGTTTCGTCCAGGGTTAAGCGAGCCAACTGATCGAGCTTTTGGACTTCCAGATGGTATTCACCGACCACGAATCGCCGCGTTCCATCCGATTCTGTAATCTGCAAGGCACGAACCTCGCGAAGAATCTGCTGCTTCAACCATGTGCTCAGACTTTCCGATAAGGAGAGCGTTTTGGCACGGTAATACCGATCCGCTTCCTTTTGCTTGCGTACAAGGGAAAAAGCCACGTTGATTTCACGCAGCTCTTCCGGGGTTGTGAGGCGGCTGAGTTTAGTCAGCGGATGATGTGGCTCGTTGATCGCTAGAGTCATGGATTGACTAGCTCCTTTTTTTTGTAAAAGGTTAGGCAAACATCCCGCTGAGCGTTGCGCCGATCGCGACGAATACGATACCGACGCTGACCGGGATAACGGATAACAGAATGCTTGTCGTCGACTTTAATTTAAAACGCGCCGGATTGTCTCGCAGATAGTACACGTCGACGGGAATGCCGATCTTGTGGCTTCTCCATGAAGTGCCGACTTTAGAGCGTTCTTCCAACAGTCCCTCCGAGGTGCTAAAGCGTACAATCGGAAAATAGTAACGCATCGTGCGATTGGAGCTGCGCCGAACCTCTTCGGCATATTCCACAACTTCGCCTTTCGAAACTTCGGCATGCCGCATAAAGCTTCGGTGTCGCAGCCACACGAACACGCCGATCCCCGCAACGATAACCCCGATCGCGAGAAAAAGCAGTCCCATCCATTGGATCAAGGGAATCCCTCGCTTTCTTTGGCTAATAGTTTGTCCACTTCAAATCGTAAATTTATATTTCTGCCTGCTTCCTCTCCTGCTTATTACCCTTTTTCAAGCAGATTGAGTTGGGCAGAATCAGGCAAAAAGTGCGAACCTGAAGCTCCCAGCAAATCCCCGGGAGGTTCGCACCCCAAGCTGCGTAAGGGATTGAGCAATTTGAGTTGTGTTTTTGTCCAGTTTTCGGTAGGCTGAATTTGAGGTTCGCACTTTTTGACCTGGGAAGCCTTGCTGGGCTTGGGGTTGGAGCAGGTGCAGTCGCACTCCGTGTGAGTACGTGGATTGAAACACGTACCCCTTTCGCCGCAGGTCTTCAATATGGTCGTCGCACTCTGTGTGAGTGCGTGGATTGAAACAAAGAAGATATCGGTCAGCGGGGTATTGGAATGCGTCGCACTCCGTGTGAGTGCGTGGATTGAAACATCCAACGTGCTTGCCAAGCATCCGGATCTTGTCGTCGCACTCCGTATGGGTGCGTGGATTGAAACAAAGCTTCCGGCCCGTACATATAAGCCACGAAGAGTCGCACTCCATGTAGGTGCATGGATTGAAACTCACAAGTAGTCACCTCTTTCTACTCTATCGCGGACAAAATGAAAACACACACGAAAAAGAGATCTGTCCTCTATCGACAGATCTCTTTTTCTCTCACTTTTTTCTCAAGTACCTAACGGCGCAAGCTCAACCTTACTGACAACCCGCATGCCCATGGCTTGCATCACAGCCTGAATTCGCTCCGTCGTAGCTCCATAATACTCGTTACGCTCATCACGCGAGACTTGCGTTTCTGAAATATTTAGCCGGGCTGCAAGTTCTTGCTGGCTAAGACCAATGTAAATCCGATAGGCAATCAAAGTTCGACCTATTTCGCTTAAGTTCCAAATTGGAGCAAATTCCCCTCTTTTAATGCGCTCATAGTAGGCCACTTCTTCTTTCATTTGTTCATGAAAAGCAATTTGAGGTTCGATTGCTCGTTCGATCTGTTCATCATTTAACCCTAAGGCCTGAAACCGATCCTTCTCCTGTTGGATAAATGCTAAATCTTCTTTCAATTTGCTGATTGCTTTACGATAAGCTGCCTCTGTTTTAATCACATGAAACCCTCCTTATTTAACAATTTTCACAATTCCTTTTGGAAGGAAAGTATCTCTGGTTTGACGGAACGCAGACGGGAACTTCAACATATGCCCATACTGATCGGTGATCCCCGAGGCTTGATTATACTCAGGATATAACTCTACCCGATAACGATGCCACATCGGTAATTGCTTTTTGGCAGAATTCCGATCGTATAATCGACTGGAACTATCCCAAGTCCATACTTTATACGGGTCCTCTTTGTTTAGGCGAGCTTGCAGCTCCCCTGTTGCCAACATCATCAAATCGCAAATGAAGTAGCCGTCAATATCGCTTGGATGTGCTTTATTTTCGACAAAAGAACCGTCAATAAAAATATCTTCTATGCCTACTTTCCAAAGTTGCTGCACCATAATTTCCAATTGATCAACCAAATAACCTCTCCAACGCGAATCCCATGGACTACCGTCTGTGGGTCCTTGAACTAATACCGATTGTCGCAGCTGATCCATAGTCAGTAGATAATCGTTAGGCTGTAATAATCCAGACTCGTTAAAATGCATGCTTCTCCTCTTTTCTTACCCGTTCCCTTTAAAATAAAAACAAATAAGTTAAGTTGACTTATATGTTAATAAAATAAAAAGAATAGGTCAATGATTTTGGGCAAATAAAAATGCGGACAAATCCTCTCTCTAGCGAGAAAAGATTTGTCCGCATGCTTTACGGGCATTTTATTTGCTGTTCACTTCAACTTAATAGATTACAGCTTTAAAAGCAAGCAAGTTTTCTTGGCTACCGCAACACCCAACTCAGCAACAACCCCACCCCGATAAACACAATCCCAATCCCCGTCGGAATCACGAAAACAACATATCAGCTACCGACTTCAATTTAAACTTTTCCGACCGATCACGTAGATAGAAAACGTCAACCATGCTGCCTTCCTGATGGCTTTTCCACGACGTACCGACTTTAGAATGCACCTCTTGCACGCCATCCGGCGTCGAGTACCGTACAACCGGAAAATAATAATGCGCCATTCGACTGCCGCTTTTCCCGTGGCGCTGCCGATAATCCGTCCGCTGACGGTATTCGATGATCTCGCCCTGAGTCACTTCGGCACGCTGCATAAAGCTCAGATGCCGCAGCCGCACCATAATCCCGATCCCCGCCACGATGATCCCGATCCCCAGACAAAGCAGTCCCATCCACTGAATTCGAATCCTCTCCCATAGGTACGAAATTCCTTCGGTCATCTTCAATTACTCCTTTTCTTCCTGCTCATCCGGCTTCGAATTCCCAAATGCCGAACCCAGCGCAACGCCTACGCCTATTCCAATCGGCAGACCCAACGCGATATTATCCAACAGCAACCCGAACACTAGACCAAACGAAGTACCGAGCGCGATTCCGAGCCCCATTGACTGCTGTTTCGTCTTCACCGTCGTCCCCTCCTTTGCTCATTTCCTTCGTACTACGAAACAAATTCAATTGCGTCGCGCAAAGTACATCCACATCGCATAAAACAAAATCACCATAAACAGCAGCGCGCCCAACAACGAGAAGAACACCGCCGCATTCAAAAACCCCGCAATTACCGTAGCCACGCCTAGTGCCGCAAACATCACCAAGCATGTCATCGAAGCCGTTTTTTGAATAATCAGACTGAAGCGTTCGTCATTTTCTTCGATGTGCATCTTCTTGAGCGCGGCTTCGCTTCTTGAGCCTTTGATGTTTTGTACCAAGAAACCGAGAATCACCAACTCCAATCCGAAAAAGATACCCTGATGGAATCCTTTCGTGAAGCTGTTAAGAATCGGCAACTCCGAGCGGTAAAGCATAAAGCCTGTATAAATCAACGCAACGACTACCGCCAATACGGTCAATACAATAATGCGAGTTCGTACTTTTTGCTGAAATGTATCCATGATCTATTCCTCCAGTTCGCTGAAATCAAATACCTCTTCGATCGTCAGTCCGAAATAACGAGCAATCTTGTAAGCCAACACCAGAGAAGCCGTATACTTGCCGACTTCGAGCGACGTGATCGTTTGCCGGGTTACGCCGACGGCCAGTCCCAATTCTTCTTGCGACAGCTTGCGCTGCTTCCGCAATTCCGGGATTTTTGTTTTCAAATGGACTCCTCCCTCATCTTTTGCAATGTCCGCTTTGCATTTTTAGTATAGTTAACTTTGCAAAAAGTGTCAAGCCAGCTTTGCATAATGATGTTTCTCCGATAAAAAAGCAAATAAAAACGAGCTTTCGGAATTCGCTCCGCAGCTCGTTTTCAAGTCCGACTTATCTTATGTTCGATTGTTCATCCTGTACACCGTATACCCAGCGTCACAACTGGATCAGTCCGTTCACCAGCAAAATCAATCCAAAGCCCGCACACAACACGCCGCCGACCGTTTTTGCGCGACTACGGCGGCGATCGTAATATTTCGGCCAAATCACGTACACGCCGAAGGCAATCAGCAGAATTCCCATGCCCAGGCTAAAATAGTGCATGATTCCGGTTATTGCTTCGGCACCTTGCCGGACAGCTTGGTCGCGGGGCGATTCTTCCATAAATGATCTCTCCTCTAGGGTGTGTCTTCAAACCTCAATGGAAGCAGATTTTGCCGAATTTTTGTTCTCAGCAAGGAACTTTTTCGCAGTCGTGCCGGGGCACGTCAAGAGAAAGTGACGCAGCCTTTGGTGGATGGCAACACGCTTCAAGTTGATATCCACGGAGGACGAAAAGGCGGCAAAAGATGCACATTGGCAGATTTGAAGACACTCCCTAAGCCAATTTGTCTTTATATTCCGTCGGGCTACAGCCTGCATACTCTTTGAATACTTTGGAAAAATAATGCGGATCGCCAAAGCCAAGCGCATCCGAGACGTGTTTGACCTTCATATCCGGCTCCGAGGCCAGTAAACGGCGCGCTTCGTCGATCTTCAGCTCCATATAATGATGCACGAACGTACTGCCCGTATACCGCTTGATAATCCGGCTGATATACGAAGGACTCACGTGGAACTGCTGCGCGGCTTCGGCAATCGAGATCTGAGCGTACAAGTTTTGCCGAAGGTGACGGTCGATTTGCTCGAATAATTCTTCTCCGCCGCGTTTGCCCGGTTCTTGCAACCGATCGAACTTCGCGGCGCACCATTCATAAAGCGATTCCGCAAAAACTTCCGGGCTTGCAGCAGCGAACAAAGTCCGAAATTCGGGTTCCGAATTTACCGCGTCCGGCACCTTTTCACCGCTTGTTTCTATAGCCGATTCTTGCCTGCCCACCCCAAACTCATCCGTCAAAAAGATCACCAAGCGCTCCAGGCTCATCATCCGCGCCGAAGCGTGCAGCCAATAAGGCAAACTTTGCCGAAGCAGCAGCAGAAAACGTTCTTTTTGACGCTGAACGATCAACTCCGCAAGTTGAACTTGAATCGCCAGTTTCGCCGCTTCGCTGGCCCCGACCTCCTGCTCTCCCGTCAGCGAAGACGCCAGGCAGCCGGACACCGTCAATCGATCGCGCACGGTACGTTCAAGTTTGCCGTATGCCGCGGACAATGTACGTAATTCAACGTGTTGAGCGGCGGCTAACGCGACAGCAGATAGCCCGGCATTTTTTAACGCTTCAACAACCGAAGCTTCATCGAATCGAAGACGCTCTGCGAAGCTTTCCTTTAGGATTCCCGCGTCGTTCCTCTCTATGAATACGCCTTCATCCATCATTATAACAAACTGACCCGCTTGCTGAGAAGGCAGCACCCTGAACGCTTCGATGTTGAAAAAGTCTTTTAACGCGGCAGCAATACTTTCAATATCCCAAAACTTTGATTCTGTCGCAAAAGGACGCTGACGCACCAACATCAACCGTTTCTCTCCCGCCAGCAACTCCGTATCCAACGTCATCTCCGCCAAATAATCCGCTTCCACTACGCCTTCCAGCAAGCGCCGCTCATTCTCCTGCTGCTCGCGAAGCTGCTCCAGCAATCGGCTCAATACATCCACCAACTGTCCTTGATCCACAGGCTTGAGCAAATAGTCGAACGCCTGCAAATTCAACGCGCGGCGCGCATATTCGAAGTCGCTATAACCGCTAATCAGCACCGTTTGCAGCCGGGGGTTCAACTTTTTCGCCTGCTCGATCAGTCCCAGCCCGTCCAGCTTCGGCATGCGGATATCGGTCAGCAAAATATCGGCAGGCCGGGACTTCAAATGCTCCAGCGCCTCCAATCCGTTCGAAGCGGTCGCCGTCACCTGCACGGGCAGGCCGGCCGATCGGATCAGCATTTGAAGGTTGCGCAAGATCGGCTTGCTGTCTTCCGCGATGATCGCGTTATACATATCCCCCACTCCTTTTTGTTAAGACAGGTATTTGGGCGTGTACGCAAACTCAACGCCATGCATCTTGACCTGCCTTTTCGACCTCTGCGGCGTCATTTTCCCTTGACGTGCCCCGGCACGCCTTCGGAAAAATTCCTTGCCGAGAACGAAAATTCAGCTCAATCTGCTCTGACGGAGTTTGCGTACACGCCCTAATAAAAATCTTCCGTAAGCGACGCAATGATCTGAATCGCTGCTCCCCCGCCATTGTCGGAATGATTGTACATGTTGAAAAATAACCGATTCTTGTACATCAGCTGCAAACGGTGCGCCGTATTGACGATGCCCATGCCGCCGATGCCTGTTTCCCTAGGGGAGTCTTCGCCGGAAGATTCCGTCGAGCGGATCAGGTCCAGCGTGTGCGCAATGGTCTCCGGCGAAAAGCCTTCCCCGTTATCCCGTACCTCCAGCGCCCACAATCCATTGTAAACCTTCACGCGAATCTCGATTCGCCACGGCGCGTCCGCATTTCCGAAAGCGTGTTCGATGCAGTTCTCGACAAAGGGCTGGATCACCAATCTCGGCAGACGGATCTCGTCGAACGCCGAATCTTCATCGATCATCCATTCCAAATCATCCTCGTAATTGTGCCGCAGCAGCGCCAGATAGTCTTTCGCGTGCTCCAATTCTTGCGTTAAGCTCACATGTTCATAGGGTGAAGAAACGATATAGCGCAGGCTGTCCGATAGGTTTTTGCACATTTCCGAAACGACTTCATTCTTGCCTTCCTGCGCGGCGATACTGATCAGATACAGCGTATTGTGGATAAAATGCGGCGCGATTTGCGCTTGCAGCGCCGAGTTGCGGGCAATCGCTTCTTCGTGCACCGCCAACTTTTCCCGCTCGATCGACACTTGCAGCCGGTCCAGTAACCCCTGGAACGACTCGCTCAATTGCAGCAGCTCGTTGTTCGACGAAGGGGTCTCCACTCTCGTATCGATATTGCTGTAATTGATGCGCCGCATCTGATTGCGCAGCTTGCGGATCGGCAGCAGAAAACTGCGAGCGGAGAAATACATATACGCGGCGGAAAAAAGGAAAAGCGACGCGATCAGCAGCATGGAGATCGTAGCGACTGAGTTGACCGGACCGAGCACCACTTTTTTCGGCGTTACGGTATAGGCGGTCCAGCCTGTCTCCTCCGACCGATAATACGCAACATAATCGCCGGTATCGCTAATATACACCCCGTTCACGCCCGAGGCCGGAATCCGGAAGTCGGGCACGGCTGCTTCGGATGGATTCGACTCGTAAACGGTGCGTCCATCGTAATCCATCACGTAGACTTCGCTGCCCGAGCTTCCCGCCGCAACCGAACGCCGAAGCATCTCCTGCTGAAGCTGGATCGCCATATACCCGAATACCTTTCCGTTTTGATTCAGAATCGCCCGGATAAAAAAGACGCGATTCGCGGTCGGGCGATACAACGAGTAACCGTTTTCATTCCAGTTTATATCGCTGCCGCTTTTCTCTAAAAAAGGCAGGAGCGACGAAGGATTGCCCGACGTGCCGATAAAAGTGGTCAGCAGACCGCCGCGCAGATCGTAAATCGCGACGTCCTCGATATTCATGCTGGGCCCGATCGACTGGAACATGATCTCTCTTAACTTTCGATTGAGCGCCAATCCTTCGACGGATAACCGTGAAGAGTCGCCCGTCGGCATTAAGTTAAATATCTCTTTACTCGACAAAATTCGCTGAGAAAGCTGATTTTGGCTGTCGACGTAGAGATTGAGCTGATCCCCGATTTTAGCCGCGGCAAGCCGCATCTCGTTCTCCGTCGTCTCCCGCAGCGGATGCACCACGATTCGGTTGACATAGATCGCGAAACTGCCCATCACGATCAAGAGAAGTACGGCGAACGCCAGTAAAAACTTGGTTTGCAGACTGGCTTGGCCGCCGCCGAGTTTGAATGTTCGAAAAAGCACGGTGCGACCTCCCTTCTGGCGTACTGATGTTCATACTGTACAATCAAAACGAAAAATCGACAAGGGTTGGGCATCCAGCTGGCATAGATGAGAAGGAAGGAGATTAGGCTGGATTTTCGTTCGCAATAAGGTACTTTTTCGCAGGCTTGCCGGGGTAAGTCAAGGGAAAGTGACGATGCGTTGCCGGAATCGGACACGCTTTAGGCACGATTCCGGGTGAGGGCGAAAATGATGGATGGGTGCAATATTTGGTCGGTGGATGACTGGAAAGGCTTGCTTCTGGGGTGAGAAGCAGGTAAGGTCGTGCTGCGAACGAGAGTTTCGGCGTGAAAGGCGAAGGCTTCGCGGCTTCTTTTTCCTTTCACGCTACCTCGTTCTTTGCTGGAGGGCGCTCGTATTTTATGAGCGTTTTTTTAAAACCTTTAAAATCCTATCGCTCGAACTGGCGTGGCTTAACAGCAATGGATCCAACCGATCCATTGCTGTTAACCTTCGAGCTTAGTTCAGTATATTACCCCTAAAGAGTAAATCACAGCCATGTACCCTCTCCTCCCCACCCTCTATAATCTAAACATGAAAGCGGATTCAACATGAAAGCACTTCAGGTTCAACATTCACAGGGGGCGATAACATGAAGCAAAAGACAAGAAAGATTGCGGCAGGATTGCTGGGCGGGTTGGTCGCGGTATCGTTGGCGGCTTGCGGCGGAGGCAATGCTTCGCCGGGGGCTTCTCCGGCAGCAGGCGGTGGCGGCGATACGGGCAGCAGCACTAGCGGCGGCGGTAGCGGAACGACGATTGAGCTTGCGATCTCGAAAAGTTCGCAGGATTCGGCGTTCGTGCAGCAGGATCTGCTCGACGCGTTTGAGAAGGAAACTGGAATTAAGGTCAACTTGCAGCTCCTTCCGGCCGAGCAAACAGCGACGGTGCTGCAAACGAAGCTTGCGGTTGACGAGACACCGGACATTATTCAATACAACCTGGCGAGTGCGACGACCGACCTGAATCTGGAGCGCAACTTCGAGATTCTCGACGACGAGCCGTGGGTAAGCCGATTGGAAAACAAAGAAGTATTGTCCGCTTACGGACATGTCTACAGCTTCCACGTCAGCCAAGATACCGGCATGCAGGGCGTCGTGTACAACAAAGACATTTTCGACGAGTTGGGTCTGAGCATTCCGAACAACTTCGAAGAATTCCTCGCGGTGTGCGAGAAGATCAAGGCAGCGGGCATCACGCCCGTATTCATGCCTTACAAAGACAACTGGGCGGCAAACGTGTGGCCGGCGGCGGCTTTCGCGGATTACGCGGACAAGAATGAGCCGACGCTGTTCGAAGACATTAACGCAAACAAGAAAAAATGGGCAGACGTCCCCGCTTTCGCGGACATCCTGCAACAGCAATATGAAGTGTATGAAAAAGGCTATACCAACGGCGATCTGCTGAGCGACAGCTACGATATGGCCGTGGGTAAATTCCTGAACAAAGAAGTCGCAATGATGTTCATGGGCGACTGGCTGATCCAGAACGTCGCGGACAACGATCCGAATATGCGCCTCGGCCTGTTCCCGATCCCGTACACGCAGGATGCCAAGCTTGGCGCCAGCCCGTTGGGCGGTCAATTGTTCATTCCGAAAAAAGCGAAACATATGGCCGAAGCCAAGCAATTCCTCGACTATGTAGCACGTAAAGACGTCGCGCAGCCGATCGTCGACAAACAAAAGTACGTCTCGATCTTCAGCGACGTCACTACGCCGGAGCTGCCGGAGTACAAGCAAGAGATCGTAGACAACTACATCACGCCGAAGAAAACGGTGCTGACGGTGGATGCGCATATGCTGGTTGACCGCAGCGAGCTGTACCGTTTGCTTCAAGACGAATTTGCGGGCGGGCTTGACGCGCAAGGCGTACTGACGGCATGGGACGAGAAATTCGCGCAGCTGATGAAGGATAAAGAGATCGCAGGCTTCTAAGTCTAGCTACCTCATCTACCTAACTTAAGATTTACTGAATAAAGGCGTCCGCCAGGACGGGGGTCGACTCTGATCGTACCCCTGTTCTGCCGCGCGCATATGGAGTGTGAAAAGATGAAAATATCGAGAAAACTATACTCGTACTATCTGATTTGGCCGGCTCTGCTGATCTACTCGATCTTCTTCGTCGTTCCCGCCATCATCGGCCTGTTCTATTCCTTTACGGACTGGCGGTTGGACCGGGTGGGGCTCAATTTTATCGGTTGGGATAACTTCGAACGCATTTTCACGGATAAAACGTTGCTTCTTGCCATTAAAAACACGCTGATCTTCGCGGTCGTGACCGTTATCGGCAAAAACCTGATCGGTCTGGCTCTGGCGGTCGGCTTGAATATGCGATTGAAATCGCGCAATATTCTGCGGGCAATCTTCTATTCCCCGTCTATTCTGAGCGTGTTGGTCATCAGTATCGTATTCACGCCGATGCTGCGCTCCGAAGGCACGATTAACCGTATTTTCGAATCGGTCGGCCTGGATTTTCTTGCGCAACGTTGGCTGACCGATCCGCAAATCGTCATTTTCACCGTCGCCGCGATCTCGATCTGGCAGCATGCGGGCTTCCAAATGGCGATTTACCTGGCGGGTCTGCAATCGATCTCCAAAGATTATTATGAAGCCGCCACGATCGACGGGGCCGGCGCTTGGAGAAGCTTCCGCAGCATCACGCTCCCTCTTCTGCTCCCTGCACTCAATATTAACTTGATGCTGACGCTCATCGGCGGACTGAAAGTGTTCTCCGAAGTATTCGTGCTGACGGGCGGCGGTCCGGGTAACGCTTCGCAGGTCGTCGGCACGATCATTCTGCGTTCGTTCGGCGAAGGCAGTTGGGGCCTCGGTACGGCGGTCAACACGCTGCTGTTCGCAGCCGTTACGGTCATCGCGATTCCGCTGCTCATCTTCATGCGCCGCAAGGAGGTATCCGAATAATGAATTATACGCGTAAAATGGCTTGGCGGAATTACCTCGTCGAAGGCTTCCTGATCTTGATGTCGCTGATTATCATTTTGCCGATGCTGGTCATGATCTTCGGCAGCTTCATGAACAATATCGAAGTCATGAAGTTCTCGCTGCGTTTACCGACCGAATGGCATTTTTCCAACTATGTCACCGTATTCAAAGAAGGCGGATTGGCGCGCGCGTTCTGGAACGGCATCCTGATCACGGGCGTGTCGTGTATCCTCAATATTTTCACGTCTTCCGCCGCCGCTTTTATCTTGACACGGCGCGATACGAAGCTGTCGAATATCCTGTACATGTTCTTCTTTATGGGCCTGATTGCGCCGATGTCGACGATCACTACGATTCGCGTCGTGCAATGGTTCGGCTTCTACGGCAGCATCACGAGCGTTATTTTGATCTACGCCTCGCTCAACACCGCTTTCAGCGTCTTCCTGTACAGCGGCTTTATCCGCTCGATTCCGAAAGCGCTGGATGAAGTGGCTTTCCTCGAAGGGGCGGGCACGCTCAGCGTCTTTTTCAAAATCGTCACGCCGCTGATCCTTCCGGTTAACGCGACGGTCGCGATCATGGTGTTCATGTCGGTATGGAACGACATCACCATCCCGCTGTACTTCCTGACCGACAGTTCGGACTGGACAATGCCGCTCTCGGTCTACAACTTCTACGGAAAATTCAGCCGCGACTGGAACCTGATCTTCGCCGATCTGGTGCTCACCTCGCTGCCGGTATTCATCCTCTATCTGTTCTGCCAAAAGTACATCGTAAGCGGTCTTACGGCTGGCGCGGTGAAAGGCTGATCGATGGCCGAAATGAAAAGGACTTCCCTCTGGATCGCAGCGGGAAGTCCTTTTTTGTCCGATTTCTTCTATTATAGAACTATACTCAGCGTTAAAAACGAAAGCAACGTCGAGACAATCAGCATAACCAGCAGCGGGCGAAGGGCACGGCTGCGCAAATCCTTTAGGTTCACATTCAACCCGAGTCCGACCATCGCGGCTGTCAGCATCCAGGTCGTCAGCGTGCCAAGCCCGTCGAACAGGCCGTCAGGCACTGAAACGACCGGTTCAAGCACATAGCTTCCCAACAGACTCATTAACAAAAATCCAACCAAAAACCATGGAAAGGCAACAGCAGCCTGCGTCGTATCCGAAGATGCAGTCGCGGATTTCCGATCCTTTTTCTTCATCAAAACGATAAAAATCAAACAAACCGGCAGCAGCAAAAAGACTCGGCCGAGCTTGGCTAACAACGCCGCTGCCAGACCGTCCGTGCCAGCCGCCGCTCCTGCCAAAGCCACATGCGCCACTTCATGCAAGCTGAGTCCCGCCCACATGCCATATTGCAGCGAGTTCAACGGCAGAAGCGGAAATAATAGTGCATACCCGACCGAAAATACAGTTCCGAGTAACGCGATCATCCCCACAGCCGCCGCCGTATCTTCTTCCTTCGCCCGAACGATCGGAGCAAGCGCAGCAACGGCTGCAGCTCCGCAGATGCCCGTTCCGATGCCAAGCAGCAGCGACAGATTCCGATCTGCTTTGAATAGTTTAGCCAGGCCGAGCGTCGCCGCAATCGCAAACCCAATCACCAGAGTATCCTTGACTAACAGCCCCGGCCCTTCGCTCAGCACCAGTCCCATGTTCAACTTCAATCCATACAACACGATCGCGAAGCGGAGCAGCCGTTGGGACGAGAATATGATGCCGATTCGCAAAGCTTCCGGGTAGCCGAATACCTGACGATACATGACCGCAAGCAAAATCGCACAGGCCATCTGACCGACACGATCCAATCCGGGAACGCGCGCCAGCTCATACCCTAGCCAAGCGATACCGAATGTAAATAAAACACCGCCCAAACCTCCGAATGGACGAATGCTTCTTGCTCTATGGGCGATGCCGGATCTTTTCATGTATCGGTATTTCTTTATCTTTTCACGTGCGACGATCATATCAATCCCCTCCTGTCCTCATCTTAGGCGGAGGTTGTATATAAGTAAAATTATGATTTAGAATGATGATCATAAGTATTTATGTATGGATAATTGAAATTGTAACCTAGAAAAGAGGCAAAGACATGGATCAGCAGCTTCGAATTTTTATCAAAGTCGTGGAAAAAGGCAATTTCTCGCGCGCCGCAGACAGTCTTCATATGACCCAACCTGCCGTGAGCCAACATATTCGCACATTGGAACAGTCCGTTGGCGCACAGCTGTTGGAACGAACCAATAAGTACGTGCGACTGACCAAAGCCGGAGAAATCGTTTATGCGCATGCGCGCGATATTCTTGGTTTGTACGGGCGAATGCAACACTTGGTGGACGACTTGTCGAATCACGCCGGAGGTCCGCTTGCGATCGGAGCCAGCTATACGTTCGGCGAATACGTTTTGCCCCGGATCGTGGCGGAATTGAAATCTCTGTATCCCGACATCTCGCCTTCGGTGACGATCGGCAACACCTTTTCGATCGCCGAGCAAGTTCGCACCGGGGAGCTGGATGCAGGCATTGTCGAAGGGCATCCCCGCGATATGAAAGAACTTCAAGCGGAAGGATTGGCAGAGGATCGGATGGTGCTGATCGCGTCGCCGAATCATCCGTTACAGCGCAGTCTTTTGTCTGACGAGCGAACGAATAAAGCGGTCTCCCGTTCTTCGGCGAGTATTGCGGAATCGTTAAGCGCCCAGCCTTGGATTCTGCGTGAATCGGGGTCGGGTACGCGCGAGGCTGCGGACGATGCGCTCGGACGAATGGGCGTTACGCCTTCCGAAACCCTCGTTTTCAGCAGCACGCAAGCCGTCAAAGAAGCGGTCATCGCCGGACTCGGGATCAGCTTATTGTCGCAGTGGGCAATTCGGCGAGAGCTGGCAAGCGGCGAGTTGGAGATTCTGGATGTGAAGCCTCTCCCTTATATCCGACAGTTTTCGATCATAACCGGGTCCCCTTTTCGCACCAAAGCACTGGATGTATTTCTGGAACTGTTACGGGAGCGGCGGGATCTGACCGGACTTACGGTTTGATGCTGGATTGGAATTGAGCAACCGCACCGTTCAATACGTTGGCGGCATCCTCCATCTCTTCCCACGCACGCGCTGTTTCAAGCTTCCGCTTCGCATCGTTGATTGCCCGGTTCAGTTCTCCGAATGCGGAAGCGGGATACTGACCGGATCGGATTCCGCGAGGGGCGTCCAGCAAAACTGTAGCCGTGATGACGAGATCCGCCAGCGTTCTCATCTTTTCGAATAAATAACCATGCCGGTCCGCGTTGGTGCGTATCGCGACATAGGCAGTCCTTTTGTAAAGCTTGTTCGATTGTGCCACGGTACTCCAGAGCGAAATCGATTTTTCGAAGTTCTCGACCTGCTGCGCCACGTTTACGCCCAACGACTCCACGATCGGCAGCGTCTCCGCAACCTGACGACGCATATTTTCGATTCCTGCCAAAGCAAATGCCGGATTGTTGCCCTCCAACCGATAATCGCTGACACGTCTTGCTTCGATTCGGTAATAACGATGCGCCTCCAGATAACGCTTCTGATCGTTGCCCGCTTCTGCTGCCATCGCTGCCGCGTCATCAAGCGCCTGAAGCAAAGCATTCTGAACCGGTGAATACGGAGGCGTCGTGACCGGTCCCCAGAATTCGGTAATATACAGGTGCTCGCCTTCCAAAAATTGTTCGAAATCGCCTTGGTCTTGAATGAAAAACCCGCCGTAATCGTCGAATTCATTTTGCAAATGCCGGTACGCCGCAGCGATCTGAGTCGCGGAGACATTCGGGTTCGCGAGCGCAAGGATCGCCTCCTGCTGAGCTGTATTCACGGCCCAAACGTCTTTAGGGTCTACCCCGTACCAGAATGGGTACTGCATATACTGCGAAGCCTCGACCAAAAGAATCAGTTCCTCGATCGCCGGATCTTCCAGATTCGGAAGTGTGCTCGCAGCTTCAATCGAAGACGCGGCCACCGATACGTTCGTCGGCAATGCCGGAAAAATGCCCAGCGTCAGAGAAGATACCAAAGTTGCTGTAGACAGCCGGGAGACAAACTTGAACTTTTTATGCGCCATCTCTGCTATTCCTCCTTCAGCCTGAATGTTATCCAACTCTCATTACACATAAGATTGGAAGACAAATCCATTTTACTGAAACAGCTTTCCCCTAAATTTTTGAGGAAATCGTGAAAATCTCGAAATTTCCCGAAATCGGCCTATCTTTTGGTTATAGGAATAGAGTAGGCGTTTATGCGTTTATTCATTTCATATCCGAAAGGAAGGTGATCGGATTGGCCGTAGCCAATCAATATCGACAGTCGGAGCAGCCTTATTACGTCATCGAAAAGGAAGAGGTGCTGGAGCACCTGGAGAGCGATGAGCAAGGCTTGAGCCCGGAAGAAGCTTCTCGCCGATTGGACGAACACGGACAAAACGTGCTGGATGAAGGAAAGAAAACAGGATTTTTCGCCAAACTCTGGGAACAGCTCAAAAGCGTCATGATTCTGGTCTTGATCGCGGCGGCCGGTCTCTCGATCGCGCTCGGCGAATACATCGACGGCGGCGTCATTCTGATCGTGGTCGGCATGATCGTGGTGTTGGGACTCGTTCAGGAAAGCAAAGCGGAGGCCGCGTTGGAAGCGTTGCAGGAAATGTCCTCCCCGCACGCCAGCGTAAGACGCGACGGCGAAATCGAAGAGATCGAAAGTTCGGAACTTGTTCCGGGCGATATCGTGGTGCTGGAGTCGGGAGATGTCGTACCGGCCGACCTGCGGTTGATCAAAACGAATTCGTTGCAAATCGACGAATCGGCGTTGACGGGCGAATCGCTGCCGGTCGACAAGCAGACGGACAAACTCGAAGACCCGGATTTGGTTGTCGGGGATCGGGTGAATCTGGGCTTTATGAGCAGTATCGTTTCGGGCGGCCGCGGCGAAGGCGTGGTCATCGGAACAGGCATGACCACGGAAGTCGGAAGCATCGCAGGGCATTTGAATGAGGACAGTCGGGAGAAGACCCCTTTGCAAAAACGTCTCGACCATATGGGGAAAATCTTGACCGTTCTGGCGATCGGGGTTGCCGCGGCTTTATTCGGCATCGGTTGGCTTCAAGGGCGCGATCCGTTCGAGATGTTCATGATTACCATCTCCGTAGCGGTATCCGCGATTCCGGAAGGCCTGCCTGCCGTGGTGACGATTATCCTGGCGGTCGGCGTCAAACGCATGGCCGGACGCAAAGCGATCATTCGCAAGCTTCCCGCGATCGAGACGCTCGGCAGCACGCAGGTCATCTGCTCCGACAAAACGGGTACCCTCACGCAAAACCGCATGACCGTTCAGCAGTATTACGTGAACGGCGAAACGGCGGACGTCTCGGAAGAGACAGACGAGCGTTCACGCCAAGCGGATGCGACAAAAGGAGAAGACGCGACGTCTATCTTCATTCAAGTGCTCTCCTTGTGTAACGATGCCAAGCTGGATTCGTCACAAGAAGAAGGTGAAACATCCGGCGAATCGTCGGAAAAACGCGATATCGGCGATCCGACCGACATCGGTCTGGCCCGCTTTGCCCGCGATCTGGGCGCTCCGCGCAGCGAACTGGAACAGCAGTATCCGCGCGAAGGCGAAATTCCGTTCGACTCCACGCGCAAGCTGATGACGACCGCGCACGCGGTCGGCGAAAACGGCGCTTACCGCCTGATGGTCAAAGGCGCGCCGGACGTTCTGCTGGAACGCTGCACCCAAGTTCACGGCGACGGCGTGGAAGAATTGACGGACGAACGCCGCGAGCAGATTCGCCAAGCCAATCAGGACATGACGGACGATGCGCTTCGGGTGTTGGCGTTCGCCTACCGGGAAAGTGACAAATTGCCGGACGAGTCGGACCCGGAAACGTACGAATCAGACCTGATCTTCGTCGGTCTCGCAGGCATGATCGATCCGCCGCGCGAAAACGCGATCGAAGCGGTTCGCGTCTGCCGCGAAGCGGGCATCCGTCCGGTCATGATTACGGGCGACCATGCCGGAACCGCCGCGGCGATTGCCAGGCAGTTAGACATTTTAAAAGAAGGCGACGAAGTATTGACCGGGGCGGAACTGGACAAGCTCGACGACAAGGAATTCGAGCAAAACGTCGATCATTATTCGGTCTATGCACGGGTATCTCCGGAGCATAAAGTCCGGATCGTCAAGGCGTGGAAAAAGAAAGGCAAAGTCGTCGCCATGACCGGAGACGGCGTGAACGACGCGCCTGCGCTCAAAGCGTCGGATATCGGCGTCGGCATGGGCATTTCCGGTACGGACGCCGCCAAAAACGCGTCGAAGATGGTGCTGACCGACGACAATTTCGGCACGATCGTCGTGGCCGTCGAAGAAGGCCGAAAAGTATTCAGCAATATCCGCAAATCGATCCAATTCTTGCTGTCGGCCAACTTCAGCCAGGTCACGACCATCTTTATCGCGACCAGCGTCGGCTGGAGCATCCTGACCCCGATTCAGATTTTGTGGATCAACTTGGTCGATACGCTTCCGGGACTTGCTTTAGGGATGGAAAAATCCGAAGGCGACGAAATGAAAAAGTCTCCACGCAAACCCGACCAGGGGGTATTCGCGGACGGTCTCGGAATCCGGGTGCTGTATCAAGGCGCTTTGCAAGCCATGCTGGTATTGGCTGTATTCATCTGGGGCCTTAATCAGTATTCGTCGGAAGAAGCGGTCAGCATGGCCTTTATCGCGCTCGGCGCGATTCAGCTGACGCACGCGTACAATGCGCGTTCGGCTACCGGCTCGGTGTTCAAGCTGGGATTCTTCTCGAACAAATACCTGAACTGGGCCGTGTTGGCCTCCGGCGTGCTGCTGCTCGGCATCTCGATTCCGGAATTCATGCATCCGTTCTTCGGTCTGGTGCCGCTCGGTCTGAGCCAATGGGCAGTTGCTCTTATAGCGGCGATTGCGATCATCCCGCTGGTTGAACTGGTCAAGTTCTTTATCCGCGCGAGCGATAAAAAAGCGGCGGGCGAAGGCGAGCAGGAAGATCGGCAAGCCGCGTGATCGTAAGGTAGGATTGGAGCATCAGAGTTGCTAAGCGACATGTACCTGTGATACTTTGCGGTACATGCGATAATTAAAGAAGAAACAGCCCCTTCGACGTCGAAGGGGCTGTTTCTTTTCTTGCTTTAGTTTTCTAATTTTAGTTTGCTTTATTCTGCCGTATATAGCAGCGATACTGCGCTTTTTGCTTCAACATTGAAGCTGATTTCGCGGTCGTCGGCACGTCGGGTAGATGGAGATACCGACTCCGATTCGTTTTTCCCAGTCGACAGCATTCCGCTCCATTCCAGCGAAATCTGCCGACTCTGTTCCCCGTCGTTGAACAAAACGACGGCGATCGAACCGTCGCGGTTCTCGAACGCGACGGAGCGAATCTCTTCCGCCGGGCAGGATGACCCGATCCGCACGGCTCCCGGACGAATGACTTTGCTGAAATGCGCCAACGCATAATAATCGAGCGTATACGTCAGCTCTCCGGTCGCTTGGTTGACCTGTACGATGCCTCGGCAGGTGCTTTTGCCGAAGCCCGGCACCGTCGGGCCGTTGTGCTCGTCGAGCGCCATGTTCCACAAGACAAACGATTGGCTGTTATGCCGCAAAATATCGATGCCCGTACGCAGCACGTTCGAGAAAGCCTGCTCGAACGGAGGAATCCATTCGCCACCGGAGCCTTCGGTAAAATGGACTTCTTTTCCGGGTACTGCTTTCCATACGTCGGATTGCGCCGAAGCATTGCCTCCGTACCAATGCCAAGCCACGCCGTCTACCGCATCGCCCGCTCCTTCCAGCACTTCGAGCGGATAATCCGGCCGGTCCCAGTTATGGTCGTAGCACAGAATTTTCGTACTGATTCCGGCGCGCTCGAATGCAGGCTTGAGATGGTCCCGGATCAATACCGTCTGCTCGTCGGCCGGCATCAGCATGCTCGGATAATGCAGCGGCTCGTATAGCGATTCGTTTTGCGGCGTCACCGCATGGATCGGCAGACCGTGCACGGCATACGCCTGAATGTAGCGGACGAAATAATTCGCGAACGCTTCGCGATATTCAGGCTTCAGCCGACCGCCGAGCATCGAACCGCTGGTTTTCATCCATCCCGGCGCGCTCCACGGCGATGCCATCAATTTAATGTCCGGATTCAGCTCCAGCGCTTTTTGAGTCAGCGGAATCACGTCCGCTTCGTCGTGCGCGATCGAAAATCGGGCAAGCTGCGGGTCGCTGTCGCCTTCCGGCAGATCGTCGTAACTGTAGATGCTGCGCGCGTAATCCGAAGCACCCATCGGATTGCGAAGCACCGACAAGCCAATGCCTTTTTCCGCATCGAACAGTTTGACCATCAAATCTTCGCGTATCTGCTCGTCCAATACTTGATGGATCAAATAAGCCGCCGAATCGGTAAAAGAAGCGCCGAATCCGTCCATCGTCTGTCCGCGTTCGGAGAAATCGAGAGTGACGGCGGCTGCGGCTTGAGACGACGTATCGTGCGCGTTCGCTGTTTTCACCGTGACATCCGGCTGCTCGCGTTCGCCATTCAACGGCGGTGCGCCACTGGCAGATGCCGTTTCTTCCGCTATCTCCTGTTCGCTGCCGCGCAGTTCATCCAAGCTTAACTCTCGGAATAATTCATGTTCGCCCCGCGAACGGTAAATCGTCCATCCGGACATATCAGACCCTCCAGTCTTTGTGCTGATTTTCGCTTCGGACGCGATCTGTATCTTCGGACCGCCATCCTATCGATTTTTATTCAAGACCCAGCTTTTCTTTGTTAGCCGCCATTTTTTCGCTGCGAATCTTCACGATATCGGCCCAGCGGTTTTGTTCCAGGAAAGATCGGTATTCGTTCAATACGGCGTCGAATGTGGCATCGTCTTTCGCGCGGATCATGCTGACCAACGTCGTGTTCCATTTGGTATTAATCGCCGTCAATGCGCGCGCTTCGGCGGTGCCTTGATCCGGGTTGATGTTTTCAAGCAGGAAATGCGGAACCAGCTTGCCTTCGCCCCACTCTTGCATCTGCTTGACGGATTCCGGGAACGCGTCGTCGCTCAGCGCTTTGTGCTTGTCATGGCCGAAGAACATGAACTCGCCCATCCGATAGTCTTTTTTATAGCGGTCGGCATCGTCTTTTTGCAGCTTTTTGATTTCCGGCAGCAGTTCGATTTTGCCGTCGGCCGTTTTCTGATAGGTCTCGCCTTCGATCCCGTAGTTCATCAGCATTTGCCCTTCTTCGCTCAGCAAATACGTATAGATTTGGATCGCTTTGGCCGGGTCCTGCACTTTTTTGGTCACGTAAGTCGCCATCCAGCCGGTAATGCCGGATTGGTTCAGCGTCGGTTCGTTGCCTTTGGTGCTTTGCGGTCCGTCGATCGCCATATACGCTTTGTCGGGATTCGCCGTCATGAAGATTTGCAGATTGCCGCTTTGCTGAGGCGTGCCGTCAAGCAGCATCGCCGCATATTTGCCGACTTTTACTTTTTCCTCGAACGCTGTTCCGTCGTCCGCGAAGCTATCGTCGCTCAAGTCTCCGGCACGATAAGCTTCGTTCAACGTTTTGATCCAGGCCAGATAATCCTCATCCAGATTGCGGTCGTAAAATTGTCCGTCTTCCGTTTGCAGCGGCACGCCGAGGAAATCCTGAAGCGTATCGCCGAGCGAACCCGTTCCTTCTCCGATCGAATTGAATCCGAACGGAATCAGATCCGGGAATTGCTGCTTGATCTCGCCCATCACTTGAACGAATTGCTCCGGCGTGCCGATCTCCGGGCTGCCGAGCGCTTCGTATACGTCTTTGCGGATCACGAATGCCGTTTTCGCCGGAATTTCTCCGCTGTCGTAATCGGCCTGCGTATTGGAATAGTTCGGGTACCCGTACGTTTTGCCGTCTTTGAGCTGGAACCAATTCAACGTGTCGGCAGCGGCCACTTTGTTGAAATACGGATCGTACTGCTCGGCCAGGTCGTTCAACGGAAGCGCCCAGGTCGCGGCTTTTTGCGCTACCGCGGAGTTGGAGTCGAACACCGTGATCAGATCGGGCATGTCTCCGCCGGCGAAAAAGGTATTCAGCTTCGTATCGTCGCCCGTGATGAACTTGATATCGATGTTAAGGTCTTCCTTGATCTTTTTCGTGACCAAGTCTTTGCCGAAGTCCGTATTCCACCAATCCGCGTTGACGTACCAAGTGAGCGTCGTAGATTCGGCTTTTTTGTCCAACTGCCAGGCCGGCGTCTCGGGATCAAGTTCGTAACGGCCTTCCAGCGATACCGGAGCCGCCGCTTCGTTGTCCGAACCGCCACCGCATCCGGTTAGCATCAGCGCCGTCGCCAGCACGCCCGCGCCCCATTTCCAAGCCGATTTTCTTAAAACGTTTTTATTTCTTTGCATATTTAACCCCTCCGATTCGTATGAATGGTTTTACCCGTAAATATGGTTTTGACCGATCGATCATGCCGCTGCTTACTCCTTGACCGCGCCCAGCATCATACCGGAAATGAAGTACCGTTGCAGCAGCGGATAGATCGCCAAGATCGGCAGCGTGGTGATCACGATCGTCGCAAGCTGAACTCCTTTGGTCGTCGTCTCGATGACTACCGAACCGCCGATGTTCTGCATGGACTGCGTTTGCGATTGCACGATGATCTCGTACAGCATCATTTGCAGCGGATATAGCGATTGATCGGTGATATACAGCTTGGTCGTCATGAAATCGTTCCATTGGCCGACCCCGTTGAACAACGCGATCGTCGCCAGCGCCGGCATCGAGAGCGGGATGAACAGACTCAGGAACACGCGCCAATCGCCCGCCCCGTCGATCTTGGCCGATTCTTCCAGCGCGTCGGGCACGTTGCGGAAAAAGTTCATCAGGATCACGACGTCGTAATAACTGAACAGCGCCGGAATGATGTATACCCAGAAGCTGTTGAGCAGTCCGAGCGATTTGATGAGCAGGTACGTGGGGATCATGCCGCCGGAAAAGAACATCGTGATAACGCCCATCGCCACGTACAATCTGCGACCTCTTAAGTATTTTTTGCTCAAACCGTAAGCAACCATCGCGCAGAAAAAGACGTGCGTGGAGACGCCGACGATCGTTTTGGATACGGAAATGAAGAATGCCTGCCAGATGCCTGCGTCCCGGAATACCGCGCGATAATTTTCCAGCGAAAATTCCGTCGGCCAGAACACGAACCCGCCTTGCGCGAGCGATTGCCCGGAGCTGAACGACGAGACGAGCACGTTCCACAGCGGAACGACGATCGCGACCGTGAAGAGCAAAAGCAGCGTCATATTGATCGTATCGAAGACCCGGTTGTCCAGTCCTCCTTTGATCCGGGTCGGCTTGATGCCGCTCGGTTTGGTTAACAAGCCCATACGTTTGTCCTCCCTACAGCACGGATTGGTTATCGTTCATTTTGCTCGTCACTTTGTTCGCGGTCAGCAATAAAATGACGGATACGATCGAGACGCCGAGACCGACAGCGGTCGCGTATGAGAAGTCGCCCTGGGCCAAGCCCATGCGGTACACGTACGAGTTGATGACTTCGGCTTTTTCCCGGTTTTGCGAATTCATCAATACCAGCGTCTGGTCGAGGTTCGAACCGAGCAGGCCGCTGATCGTCAAGATCAAGTTCAGGCTGATGATCATCTTCATGTTCGGCAGCGTAATATTCCAGATCTGCCGGAGTCGGCCCGCCCCGTCGATCTTCGCCGCTTCGTAATAGGTCGGGTCGATCTTTGCCATGATGGCGAGATACAAGATGGTGCCCCAGCCGGATTCTTTCCAGATATCAGACAGCGTGGCGATCCACCAATACTTGTTCGCGTCGAGCAAAATGTTCTGCGCGTTGGAGATCAGCCCGAGGTCAAGCAGAAGCTGGTTGAACAGCCCCGTCGTGGAAAACCAGGTGATCATCATCCCGCCGAGCACGATCCAAGACAAGAAGTGCGGCAGGTAGGAGACGGTCTGGACGAACTTTTTGAAACGGTTATAACGGACCTCGTAGATCATAATCGCCAGCACGATCGGAAGAACAAACCCGATGCCGAGCTTGAGAAAGCTGATCGCGAGCGTATTGACGACGGAATCCCAGAAGTAGCGATCCGAGAGGATAATGCGGAAGTTCTCCAGTCCTACCCACGGCGCGCTGTCCAGCGTATCGATCACGGTGTAGCTTTTAAAAGCAATGGTCAGGCCGTAGATCGGCACGAAGCAAAACACGATCATGAACAGGATGCCGGGAATGACCATCGTCTGAAGTTCCCATTGGCGGAAGTAATCGATCGCGAAGCTTTTGACCCGCTGCCCGATCGACGGCTTGTCGCTCGTAGGCTGATTAGGCGAGGTTAGCGCGGATTTGGCCATCTGAATGGCTCCTTTCGTTTGCTTGTTCATTTAATTAAAACGTTTTTATTGGTTTGCAAAAAAATGCTGCCTTTTCGAAATGCGAGCGGTTACATTTCCGTGTTAAAAGAACTGTCGGAACAACAGCGGCGGTTTGCGCTTTGTCCCGACCGAAAACCGTCCCATTACCGTTCAATCGACCGGAACGTGGCTGGAAGCACGGACGATCAGCTCGCCGGTCAGCGTCTGACTCTGCCCTTCTTCTTTGCCCTGAATCATGCGCACCAGATGATCGACGGTCAAAATCGCCTGGCGGGCGATCGGATTACGGACGGTCGTCAGCGGCGGCGAGAAATACTGCGCAATGTCGATGTCGTCGAAACCGACCACGCTGACATCTCCCGGAACCTCGTAACCGTGCGCTTTCAGCGCTTGAACGCAGCCCATCGCGCTCAGATCGTTGCCCGCCAAGAATGCGGTCGGCAACTTGCTCGCGTGCATTCGGATAAAAGCCTTGATCGCGTTGAACGTGCTGTCTTCTTCGAAGTATCCCTGGATCACGTAATCGCCGTCGAACGGCAAACCGTACTCCTTCAGCGCGGCCAGATAGCCGTCTCTGCGCCGCACGCTGTCGAACATGGTGTCCACGCCGGAGATGTACGCGATCCGTTTGTGTCCCAGTCCGATCAGATACTTGGCCGCTTCGTACCCCGCCGCGTACGAGTCGAACGTGACGCTGCCCATCGTGTCGTTGCTGAATGCCCGATCCAGAAACACCGCTTTGATCTTGTCTTTTTGCATAATCTCGATGTCGTGTTCGTCGATCTTCAACTCTTCGTAGATGATCACCCCGTCGACGCGCCGACCGAGGATATTGCTCATGATGACTTGCTTGTCCTTGGTTACGAAAACGTTCAGCCCGTAGCCGTGCCGTTCGCACTGCCTCGACATCGTCTCGATCAGCTTGTAGAAATAAGGACCCGATACGCTTGTCGTGAAAAAACCTAGCATCATCGTCTTGCCTGATTTCAGCATCTTGCCGTTGAGGTTCGGCACGTAATTAAGCCGCTCCGCAACCTCCAGAACATGCAGCTTCGTCGCCGGATTGAGGACGTCCACGTCGTTGAGCGCGTTCGACACCGTGGAAATCGACACTCCGGCTTCTCTTGCGACATCCCGAATCGTAATTTTAGCCATAATTTCGTTCCTTTTTATAAAAACGTTTTTATGAAATTAAAAATAGCACAGGATAGATCGAGTGGCAAGACAAAATTGCGAAATGAGAAAAAACCGCTCCGCCGGATCGCGAAACGGTCTTCGTTCATACTAGTAGCTTGACCGCGCAAGAGATTAGGTTACGCCCCCGAAAACCCGCTTGAACCGTGAGTGTTTCCGATGGACGCAAACCTTAAATTTAATGCGGTCAAGCTACTGTCGTGATGGCAAATTTTCAGGGCTCCATTATTCCTTTGGCGACGCGAACGATAAAGACGATACTCGGGCAAACGCCGAGGCTTACGTTCCCTATCCGCAAGGTCTTCAAGCCTTGAACAACGCCTCTCCCACCAGCTTTGCCGCCTGATCCGTACCCAGCTCGCCAAGGCCGAACATCTGCTTCAACTGCCCGACAAAGCTGACTCCGCGGTTGGACAATACGACAAAGCCGGATTGCAAGTCCCGGTTAAACGCCGCGTAGCTGGTGAATCCGTACGTGCCTCCGTTATGCCAATGGGTCACGGTTCCGTCTTGGCGCATGGAACGCATCCAGGCGTAGCCGATTCCCACGCCTTTGGATAACGCGACGGAGGCTTGTTCATGCTGGCAATCGAGCAGTGCCGGTTCCAGTTCTGCCGCATTCGGATGCTGTCCGAGCTGCGCTTCCAGATAAGTCAGCATATCCGGTAGCGTGGAATGTACAGCTCCGGCTCCCGCCATGGCAGAGGTAAAGTCCCAATGCGGCATTGGGCGACCGCCTGGGGCATGACCTGTGAGCAGCGTTGCACGGGAAGATGCAGCTAAAGAAGTTTGATGATCGCCATGCTGAATTTTGGCGTTCGGCGACTGTATCACCGCTCCGCCGCCAGCCACCGCCTCAATAGGTTCTTCCATAGCCGCAGCTTCATTTTTCCCCACGGGATTTTCATTAAGAATCGCCATTACGCTGTCATTCATACCCAAGACGTCAAAAAAGTCCTGCTGAAAAGCTTGAGATGCAGGTACACCGGAAGCATGGCTTAATGCCCATCCCAGCAGACCGTAACCGTAATTGGAATACTCATGCTTGCTTTGCGCACGCAGTTTCTCCTCGCGCACCGCCGCAAGCAGATGTTCTTCCGTATACGCCGCATAAGGGTTAGTCTTGTCCTGTTTCATCGAAAGCATGACATGATTCTTCGCCAGCCGCGTCAAGCCGGATGTATGGGTAGCCAATTGTCGCAGCGTGACCGTTCGCGCAAACTCGCTGTCCGCAAGTTCGGGAACCAGCTTTGCCAGCGGATCGTAGGCTTGCCATAATCCGTCCTGTTCTCCTTTTGCCAGACGCAGTGCGGTCATCGTTTTGGTAATGGAGCCGATCTCGTATTGGTCTTGCGTTGACTTCTGGTTGGGTGTCCAATAAAATTTCTCTCCGCGCACGATCCAACCGACTGCCGGCGCATGCTCGGGCAACGACGCCCAGCGGGTGATTTTCTTGTTGTTGGTTAACATATGCTTCACGGCATCCACCAAGAAAGCCCTCCTTCTATTCAAATGATCTTACATGCAGAGCGGAAATTCGGATCTAAATAAGCATAGAGATTCGGGCAACCTATTTGCTAGGCAATCCAGAGCTAGTCCGATATCTCTTTATCTTTACGTTTTTGAGCAGCGGTTCCAAAAATCACGCCTAATGCAACGCCGAGCGGCATCCCAATCGCCAAATTTTCAATTAAGATACTGAGTACCATACCGAACGCTGTACCGATCAAAATACCAATACCTAGGGCCTTTTTTCCAACTGCTGTTGATTCTTTATGCGACTTATCCATCCCTTGTCGTTCATTGTGGTTAGGGTTCATTAGATATCCCTCTTCTCCAACGACTTTTTCAACTGTACATAAAAATGTTCCGGGTTTGTATGATCCGGCAATCCGGCCACTTGACCGTCTCCCAGCTCCAACACGATCCACGGACCGTTATTGGTTTTCGCAAAATCGATCGTGAAGAAGCGGCTCTCAATCGATCGGATGACCGCTTGAAATTCACCTAACACGGCGTTAAAAGCTGCATCCTCGCCTGCTTCCCAGTAAGTGGATACAAAGATCGGGTTGCCGTCTAGCACGAAAACTCGGATCTCCCGGGATAACGGCATGCCGCTGAGAGGATGGCGAGACAACACTTCAAGTTCTGCAAAAGCGCGGAGCACCAGTCCTTCGTTCAGCTGACTGCCTTGCAGCTCCAGAAAGCGTCGCACCGTCTGTCGGACATTCCCTTCATCAGACGCATCTGGGATATAACAGGCCTCGTCCCACTCATGCTTGCGTGATTTGACGTAGTCCTTAACGATAATTGGATGATTGTCGAAAACACGAACGGCTTCCGTCGCAAGCTCCTCTGCCGCGTCGATGGATACCGGATTCGGCAGCGGGAACCAGATCGACTTCGGCGTCACGTCTGCGATCTTGGCATAGGATTCCGGCAAATAGTGGACATGGCGATATTGCTCAGGTGTATGGATCAGGCGCAGATTCCGTGTCAGCAAGGCTGCGTATAGGCTCTCGTATTCGTTAGGTCGCAGCATCCATCCTCGGTATAGTGCAGGTTGAGGTTCGGGGTGCCGGGCGACTCGTTTGAGTGATTTTTGCGGGTTGTTACTCACTAAGAGTTCTTCCAGGTCAATGAGTCCGACAGCGAACCCTACCTTTTCGGCGGTATGATACTCGTCGATGTAGCTATCGTCCGCTTCCCGCGGATTCATTGGAGAAGATGCGAATAGGACAGTACAGGTCATATCAGTTACTCCTTTCGAATATTGACTACCGGACACTCCCCGTCCGTCTTCTGTTGTTAATGGTAAAGTAACGCGGGGCGGTTTGCAATTTTGCATGGGGTTGGTCGGGAGTTAGGGTTAGGGTAGTTGGAAAGGAAAAAGTGCGAATGGGAAGCTCAGATGAAATTCCTGAGAGGTTCGCACCCTGCGCCGTGTAAGGGATTGAAGGATTTGAGTGGTGTTTTGGGGTAGTTTTAGGTAGGCTGAATTTGAGGTTCGCACTTTTGGGGTTGGGGGGCTTGTGGGAGTTAGGGTTGGAGTGGGTGCAGTCACATTCCGTGGGGGGCGTGGATTGAACCGTTGGCGAAATGTTGCTGGGCACATCGCTCTGGGTCGCACTCTGTGGGGTGCGTGGGTTGAAACGTGATATTGCGTCCGGCGAGTTCCTGCACGGTGGGTCGCACTCTGTGTGGGAGCGTGGATTGAAATTGATAGACACGTAGCTTCATGTAAGCTTTATTCTGTCCTTCCAAAAGCCAAAAAAACCAAGAGGAGCTTTCTAAAAAATCAGAAAGCTCCTCTTGTATTTCTACTTTTCAGCTATACTCCGATCCTAGTGCGGCACTTCTGCTTGGAAATCGTCTTTATACGACTTATCTGCGTTATAGAACACAATATCCCCATCCATTAAGGAAAACGTATTGTTCCACGAGTCCTTTACCGTACGCTTGAACCCCTCTAACGTCCATTGGTTCATCAAGGGCGCGTTGATGTACTGCAAATGCGGCGCGCCTAGATTCCCTTCTCGAATACTCTCGATGTTGAAGTTCAACACAATATACCCATCACGCAGAAAGATGGGATCTCGCCGAGTCAAACCGCCATGCGTACGGCCATACTCCGCCAGATTCGTTCCTTTTTCCACCACATACGGATCTCCCGGCAGACTATATTGACCATACCATTTCTGCATGGCCGCATTCGCTCTCGCATGATCCACCGAACTCGGTAAATTGTTTTTCGGCCCGATCAAGGTCCGAATCTGCTCCGGCAACAGTATCAAATCAAATCCACCTACGGGCGTCTTCTCTTTCGTAAACCGCCGAATGTAATCCGAAATGAACATTTCTCGACTTACACTGTTCATTTCCGCAAACGTATAGTAATGATCATATTTATACCGCGCCGTATCCCTCAGCTCTTCATCCGGTACATTTCGCAAACGATCGTTCAAAATGACATATCGCTCCTGCGTATCCTCGGGTGACCCGACTTTAATAAAGGTCCGATGGTCGTCATTGTAATACAAATCTACTGGCGTCTTCACTTTGCCGTCTTTGCTCGCAAACGTAAAACTCGGCGTAATCCGAATACCATCCATCTTGCCGAACATATTCCCTTTCGTCTTTAGGTCGAATTTAATGTGATACCCCGTTTTCACGGAGACATTCTTGGTTCCTTCCACTGGATTACTTCCCGGTAGAATCGGTAGGGTAAACGGCGAGACATTCCCGCGCGCTGCCCCGTCGATTCCAAACAATCCAGTCCAGTAGGTGTTGCCTGTATGCGTAGCACTCCCTTCCATCGTTCGGAATACCATCTCCCAATTGTAATCCGCAACATCGGTGATATGGAAATCATAAAGCCGACCGATCACTTCAACATCTACGCGATCCGTTGCCACATGTGCAAATAAGTCCAAATTGGCTTCACTTTTATAAGGAAGACCTTCCGGTGCATTTTCAGCAATATTCCGAAACTGTACGGTATAATCGCCTTCGTCGATCCAAACAGGCAGAAAAAATGTCGTGTCCAGTTGTCCCACCGGAATATCGATCCATGTCCCTTTTTCATAATAGATGGATTTGTCTGCCGTATACACGCCGAACGGAAAACTCACTTGTTTGGTTCGGAAATACTTGGCGTAATCCCGATTGCCGTATCCCGGAATATTGAGATGCTGTCCGTTCGTGGGAATGCGCAACGTAAACGGACGATCCAAGATAAACGCCGCACGAGAATAATTCGGTGTCGTCTTCTGATTATGTGCCTGATCATCGGTGACTGACGAGTAATTGACAACAGGTGTATGCACGGTAACGGTATTCACATTTTGTAAATCAAAAGTTCGATCTGCGCCTCCGCCTACATTCCCCGCCAACAACGCATAGTCAATTTTACCGCTGCCTGGAGTATTCGCACGATTTTCCAATCGATTTGAGATCGTATATCCGTGCCCATATAAAACATCTCTGTCGATCATCGTAGGTTGAGGCAATCTTCCTGGCATCGGTGCATTTTTTTTAGTCCACTCTTCACTCATAATTGTGCTTTCATTAAAAATAACCTTATCGTTCTTCGCCTGATTTTCTCCTACAGCTCCATCTGCCGCATCTGAGAATTCTGTTGCATGTTCTGGAATACTTGGAGGTGTAGTCGTAGGTTCTTCGGCCGTGACATCCTGTGCGCCCAAATCCACCGGTCTACAAGACGCTTCTTTCACATGGTCCGTGACTTCATGACTATTCGCAGTACTCAACACAGGAGAGGTGTAGCCGTTGGGATCAAGTTCAACTTTTCCATTCGGAAGAGCATAATTGCTGAACTCTGCCCCAGCAATTTTGTAAACTTCAAGATTATTAATCTGCCAATAAGAAAAATCGCGTGTGATCGTGATGTTCTCATTTACCACTTTGCGATCTGACATCTCCACTCCCGGTATTTCAGGCGTCGTTTCTGTAGCAGGTGTGGAAGGCGTCGTCCAAAACAGTTTATATTCTTTGCGTACAGGAACGGTGAATGTAACTTGACCTTTCATATTCCCAAAATTGTAACGATGCAAATGAGATAAACCAAACGCATTCACGTAGAGGTCTTCAGAAGTCGGAATTCCTTGCAAAACATCAAAAGCCTCAGCATCCCGCAAGTCTGCACGAATAACCCCTGTCGCTTGCGGATCGAGTACCTCGTCGCTTTGCGCTCCGAATGGACTTGGCTGGCCGATCACGAAGCTGCATTCGCCTATAGTAGAGCCACCTGATCCCTCGTAATAAAAGTTAATATAGTGTGTCGGATAAGTACCGTCGTAACGAATGGAAGGATCACCGGATTGGATATCGTCGCCAGAAGGAACGCCTACTTTGCTCTCCTTGTAGCCGACATAACGATATTGTTCGTTGCCAGAGGTATGTAAGATGGTGTTATTCCCGCGTTGCAAACTTTTCGCTTGATCTTCAAAGCCTGCGACATTGCGAAGAGATTGCCCGGTTGTTGTGTAATGACGTATTTCTGCGCCCGCTTTGGGTTCGTAATACATGATGAGCGTCGCCTTATCGTAAGATCCGTCATAGCGTATGGATTCTGGATTTCTTTCGATTATAGCTCCGCTCGGTGGATCGTCAGTCTTGCTGAGTTTATACCCGGCGTATTTCCAAGCGGACGAGACGGGAGGGGTCTTGCTATATGTTCGACCGGATTGCAGACTTTCTGATGTCGACCTGAATGTTCCAGTGGAGTCGAGAGTGGCTAAGCTTCGTCCATCGGTAGTGAAGTAGCCGGTGTCGAGTTGGCCGTCGAGGGTGAATTCGAAGATAAGAGGAAAATAATAGCGGCGCGCTTCAATATTACTATCATAGTATTGGGTCATTTCTTCTTCATGAATGATGTCATAAGGAACTCTTGCTGTAAGTTTGCCAGTAATCCCAGCATTGAAAGTAACTGTATCACTACCAATACCTCTTTTATTTTCAACGCTTCTTACAGAAGTCACTGTCCCTACTCTCAGTGCATAATCTGAATACGGATCGCCTTGACGAGATTCGTTAAAGTATTCAATATGTTTATCTTCAGAAGCACTGAATTGATGGACTTCAACATCCCGAACAGTCCTTCCCGGAAACGAAAAGCTATAATCCGAATTTAATAAATTAGGCCCTATAACTTGATCAGGCGCTGCATCTCCGGCTGTTCGAATATACCACTGTCCTCTTGAGTTTTTCCAAATATCCGCATACATAAAAGCTACTACATACCTTTTTGTAGGGGCACTATCCGGGTCTTTATAAGGGGTTATATGTGAATTGCTATTACTCGCTGCGGCCTCTATGTGAATAAAGGAACCAAATAATGAATTGAAAAATAGGACTGCGGTTAGCAGCCCTATACTAAGAATCCTTTTTTTGATTTTCTCCAAGCCAATTCTCCTTTATATCGTGTCTTTTATTTGAATTTATTTTTCATTAATACTAAATCATTTCTTCCTAAAGAAAAGCTTAAGTAATCAATATTTCTGATTTTCATGTCATCGTAATTATCCAAGCCCAGTGAAATCCGATCTGCACGATCTACTATTGCAATATAAGAAATTCTTAGCGATTTATTACTATCGGATTTATCTCTCAATCCCACAATTTCGCTTCTAATCTTCTCTGGTTGCCCCTGTTCATAAAGAAAATAACTCATTCCAATAATACTTTTACTATCAGAAATAGTACGAATATATTCTTCCCCTAATGTATTTTTGACGATATCCATGCGGTAAATCGTTTGATTTCCTACATTTAGAGGAAAATCCGATTCAGTAATTACTCTAGCTTGAGTTAGAGGTTTTCCATAGCCATTAAAATTGCTCAAGTTTAATTTTAGAAATGATTCATATGTATTAAGACTTTCCAATTCCGTCTCATCTTCAATCTTAGGCACTTCCCTACTCCCAATCCAAACAAATTTTGAAGCACTATCCCAATTAACCGATTCTCCTAGCCCTTCACTAACAAAACGAAGCGGCACCAGCGTTCTTCCGTCTTGAGCAATAGAGCTAACATTCAACTTTAACGTCTTTCCATTTACGGTTGCTGTATTTGAACCAATGGTTAGTTTGACTACTTTTTTATCTTTGACGATCGTTATGTTTTTTCCTTGTAAAGATAACTTGCCACCCAAAGACTGCGTAACAAAGCGTAACGGAATCATTGTCGTTTCGTTTTTTATAACAGGTTGCACATCAGGGAAATTTACTCTGTGTGCATCAACCAGTACATGAATCGGTAATTTCGCTAATTCTGCTGCCGAAAAAGTTGTAGCGGCTTCAGTCTTTGCCAACGGCTGAATGGACAATACGATACCCGCTATAAGTGAAACCTTCCCCAATATACTCCAAACTTTTCCCCCCATTTTAAACCCCTCCGTCAATCATGCTTATTTCGATACGATGTTCAGAATTCATTTCCAGTTATATAACTAATTTAACGCTAACTCGCTAAATCCTCTTTTTTCCGAAAAATCCATTCAGTTGTCAAAGAACACGCAAAAAAGCGGACAAACCTTTCCCGTAGGAAAATTTGTCCGCGTGCTTCGCGAATCGCATGAGTTATTTCTTTCAATTTAGTATAGGATTACTCGAAAAGCAAGCAAGTTCGAAAAATATTCACTTTATTGTTGTCTGCTCAGTCCCTACATACACCTTCACGCTTTCCGCCCGGTCGCCTTTCAACGTCTTGAACGTCACCGAGATCGCAAAACTCAGCACATTGTCGCCCAGCCTGATTTCTCCGTTGGCTGCTCCCGCTTTTCCATGGCTAATCGCTTGGAACACGGTAATTTCGTCCGGCTCGGCATCGAACGATTCCCCGTAGATCCGGACAGAATAATCTTCGTCGGAAGCCGAAGCTCCGGATTTACCAAGCGTCGCAACCACTTTAATCGCCAATCCTTCCACAAACGCATTTTTCGGCGAATTGCTGCACATTCCGCTTCGAACGATCTTTATGTCGATTCCCCCTTAAGTCGAAAAGACCTCAATCGCCTTCAATCTTCACCGTCATCCCTTCAAGCGCCACACCGGCAGACCGTACCAGATTCAATGTCCGACCCGCTCCAAAAGCTACCTCTTCCCCGCCCTGGAACCGGATATTCCGCGAGATCGCATAGTGCACCACCGAGAACGTCAGCTCGAAGATTTCGTTCCCCGAACGCGGCGAATCCACCAGTTCGAACTCGTCCGAGCCGAAATCCGCCATTCCGTGCGTATAAGCCGCTCCTCCTTGCGCTCCACCGTACAACCCGACAAAGACCCACAAATTCACCGGCAGCTCCTGCTCTTTTAACAACTCCGCACTCGCTAAATAATCCGCCCGGCTCACGAGCAACGGCGCCGAGTAGACGGCAAGCGCATTCATTTCTCCGTCCAGCAAAGCCGCGATCGCCTGCGTCAGGAAGCGGTGTCCGCTCAAGCCGTTAGGCGCGTTGCGCAGCGTTACGAGCAGCTGCGCGGCATAGCCCGTAATCTCCTGCTCCGCCTCCGGCCACAGTTGATTATACTTCGCGTTCTCTTCGGCCTCACTATTCGGCAGCGGCGCCGGTATGTACTCGGCCGTAACCGTCATGCCCCGATAATGCGCGATCAGCTGCCCGTCATGCAAGCCGCCTTCCGCTTCCGCGCCTTGAATCCGCAGCTTTTGCATCACGCCGTCCAACTGCGGCGGCTGCGAGTTTTTTAGCAAAACATGACGGCTTAGCGTAACCGTATCCGGTCGATGTTCCGGAATTACGCTCCAAGCGGCAATTCCCCTGCTCGAACGCGGCTCCCGATCCGATACTCTCGAAGTCTCCCGCACCGCCGTTTCCTCGTCGTCTTCCGTCAACTTTTTAAACCATTTTGTGAAAAAACTCATCGTTGTCCTAGCTCCTTCCGTTTTCCGATGAACAACGGACACCCGAACGATCCGGGTATCCGCGCCGTTTTCCGGAATTCTTTTTTTACAATAAATCCTGCATATAATATCGAATTTGCTTTCTCCACCAGTGCCAATCGTGATTCACGTCATAGCCCCAAAAATCGAGCCGCGCCGGAATCACTTTATTGTACAGCACTTCGCCGAGGCGCGCCGTCTCTTCCCGCATCTCGTCTTCCCACTCGCCCTGACCGCAGCAGATCACGATCCGGCTGCGACGATACTGCTCCAGTCTCCAATCGTCGGTCAGCCCCGGCAAATAGTCGAGCGGCGAGTTGTAGTAGACTGCACCGTCCCGGTACCCTCCGAAAAAGTGATTAACCGAATACACCCCGCTTAACGCAAGCAGCGTATCGAAGAACTGAGGATGCCGGAAAAAGAAATTCGCGCTGTAGTAAGCTCCCATCGAGCAGCCGCTGATCAGGATCTTTTGCTCGTCTCCGCCGTTGTTTTGCTTGCTTTCCCGCAATATCCCCGGAATCAGCTCCTGCACGATATACGCGTCATACTGCTCGTGGCGGCCGATCCGGTCCTGAATGTTCCAATGCGGCGAGAAAAACGTCTCTTCGTCCAGCGTGTCGCACGCCCATACCTGAAGCTTCCCCGCATCGATCCATTCGGCCAGCTCGTCGATCATGCCCGAATCTTCATATTGATAAAAGCGTCCGAGCGACGTCGGGAACACCAGCATCGGTTTGCCCCGGTCGCCGTACACTTTATATTCCATGTCGCGGCCGAGCGCCGGACTGTATTCTTTTCGATATTGCACGTTAACCATGGTCCACCGCCTGAATATAGTCCGCGATCTCGCGCACCCGATCCAACGAATCCGCACGGAACTGATACGCCCGATTGCCGCTGGCCCGACTGAAGATCGCGTCGATCTCGTCGTAACGGACTACGGCATCGCCCAGCTCGCGCAAAATGTCTTCATGGCTATGCACGTAATGCTTGCGGTCTTTGCGGCTCGCGTATCCCGTGAAATACCGGCCTTCCGGCGGCGCGCCGCTTCCTCCGTGCACGACCGTTCTCGCCCACAGCGAATACACGTCCACCTCGTACGAGTAGTTGATCGCATCCGTCATCCACGCGCCCGGCGGCCGCATATTGACTTCAAGCGCAATCAGTCGGCCGTTTTTGTTGGATTTGAACAGCTCGATATGGAAGAAGCGTTCCCGAATCCCGAAAGCCTCCAAAATGCTCCGTCCCGCTTTCTCCACCTCGGGATCGACGTTTTTTAAGCAGAAATAACGCAAATGATCGTCGTCGCTGACCACTTTCATGATGCTTTGCTCGAACCGGTGGCTGGCCTGAAACCGTACAATCCCTTCATGGTCGATAATCCCGTCGTACGTCAAAATGATCCCGTCGATAAACTCTTCCATAATAAACTCCGTGTCGGCTGGCCGCGTATGCAGGAAATAGTCTAACTCCTCCTGATCGCTCAGCTTGTACGTATGGCTCGCGCCCGATCCCAGATCCGGCTTGACCACGACGGGAAAGCCGTTTTCCGCTATAAAAGCAGCCGCGCTGATCCGATCCGGATTTTTCAGAAAACGCACCGTGTCCACGCCGCTTTTCCGGAAAAAGTCTTTCATCTTCGATTTCTGTTTTAAGTTATCGACAAAGTCGGCTTTGGTGCCGTCGATATTGAAGTCGGTGCGCATCTGCGCGTCGCTCTCCAGCCAATATTCGTTCATGGACTCGAAGCGGTCGATTTTGCCGTATTGATGCGTAAAGTAGCCCACCGCACGCAGCGTCTCGTCCTGGTTCTCCATATTGTCGACGCGGTAATATTCCGTCAGCGCGCCGCGCAGTCGTTCAGGCAGGTCGTCATAAGCGGCGTCGCCGATGCCCAGCACCGTCGCGCCCTCCTCATGCAGCCGAATCGCGAACTCGCCGCTGCTGCCGGGAAAGTGGGGAGAGAAAAACACAAAATTCATGATCGGACCGCCTCCATCGCAAGATTGTACCTAATTTATCAGTCTACGGGGTTTTCGTCAATTTGCAAAGCTTCTGTCGCCTATGTAAAAACGCCGCCGGACATCTGCCCGGCGGCGAATACCGTTGGCCGATCGGCCAACAGGAGTCGGGGATGCGCGGGTGCGTCGGCTTTTCCGCCTCCGCCCCCGATCAAGCCCGCGTTACAGTCTTTTTTCCAAACGAATAACCGATTTGATCTTCGCCGCATGCGGCGCAAGTTTTCGTTCGGCCAAACGCAGCATCGTCTGATTGTCTCCGGAGATGCTCATCATGTGATAGGCGAAACGCTCCAGCAGCCGATGCTTTCGATTAAGCTCGGCGAACAAAGCCATGCCGTTGCCCCGAATGCGATACTTGGTCTCGACATGCATGGAGCGGAGCAGCAGCAAATTCGAAGCCAACTGCTGAACGCCCAGCCATCCGGCAACCTTGCCGTCGATCTTCAGCATCGTGCTGAATTCCGGGTGGAGCATCCGCTCTTCTTCAAACGGATGCAGGTCAGGCGGAAGCGAAGCGGCAATCTGCTCCAGTTCTTCGCGTTCTTGCGCCGTCGCCGACAAAAGCGGCTTCAATTCGCAGCCTTCGGATAGCCCAAACCGCGACAACCAACGTTCTTGCTGCACACTGGCTGAACGGAACGTGTAGCTCCGTACTTGCAGCTTTTCCGATGCGTAGCCGCGTTTGATCAGAAAATCTCTTTCCGGACAGGGTTCGCCTTTGCGCATCGTCAGCGTAATGCGGACCGTACGGCAGCCCGCTTCGATCAGTTGACGTTCGGCTTCCAGCAGTAAACGGCTGCCGATTCCGAGCGTTCGAAACATTTCGGGCACGTGCAGAACGCTAATGCTTCCCGTACCCGATCTCGGGTGCGAGATGGCCAGCGCCGTACCCGCGAACAAACCGTCGTCAAGTTCGGCGGTCAAGCCGATCGAGCCCGGAGGCAGCGGGTCGGACAATCCGGGCAGATAACGACGAAAACGCTCCGCCTCAGCAAGAATCATGTTGATTTTAATCATGTTGAATTCCTCCCGGCCTGCCTGCATTCGTCAAACGTATAAAGGGTTCACCCAATAATCGGCAAAGAAAAGTCGCCGCAAACTTTCCGTCTATTCGATCGGTGCCGACAGCGTAACATCGGATTCTGCGGAATCCGATCCGCTCGGAGCGACAAGCTCGAAAGAGTCCGTTTCTTCATTGTAGGACAGCGACTGCGGATCGGCAAAATCTTGATCGTAATTGCTCAATGCGGCTTGATTTTTGTTTAAACCATGAATGAAAGCTTGGGTCGTCATGGTAAGGTTCATGCCTTGCTGATCATAATCTTGAGGCGTCGCGGACGTATTCTCCAGTAAAGCCTTCGCCGAAACGACCGCACTTTGCAAGATCGGGCGGAAATTGCTCGGATCCGTATTTTCTTCCGAATTCAATGCGCTTTCGGCGATCGCGATGCTTTCGTTCAAGTTTTGCCAAGATTTTCGGAGCGCCGTCCACTTTTGTTGAGCGTCCTGCAATTGAAGAAGCAGTTGTTGTTCAAGTTCGGGCTCGATCTGATACTGATCTGCATGTTGAATCTTGATTGCGCCGACGGCGTTTTTGAACTGTTCGTATGCCCACTCCGGATCTCCCGGCTGTTCGACGCCCGTATCGATCTCCTGGATTTGGACTTCAAGCACGAAAATTTGCCGAGCCAAATGCGTATAATTTTTGGAATCCCGCAGGAACTCGGTATACACGGTCAAATTTTGCGCCGCCGTGAACAAAACTTCTTCGGAAGACGCGCTGTCGCCCAAAATCAAGTTCGCTTCCTCCACCATATTTGTCAAAGTTTGATGGGGCATTTCCGGGTATTCTTTGCCGACCACTTCGCCGACAGCTGCCTCGAGCAATGCGTTTTCCGCATCCCGGATCGCAACAACCAATTTGTCGTAAGCTTGAACCGTCGATGCCTTTTTGAAGGCTTTGACCGCTTCGCCAAGCTTTTGAATAGCGGACCCTATGGCAGAAGCAGAGATCGAAGCGCTAGCCGACGCCGTTTTCGCTTCCTGAATCGCCGCTGCCAAAGCATCCGCCGACTTCTGCGGAACTTGTCCGGATTCGGTTCCGCTATTCGTCGATTTCAACAATTCCTGCGCGGACTTAATTGCAGCGTCAAGAAGCGTTTTATCGACCGCGGGAGTCGGAACCGACGGAGTCGAAGGCAAAGTTGTACCGCTTCCGGCCGCAGGCGTCGATACATTAGGGGTTGGTACAGCAGGAGTCGATCCGACAGGCGCCGACGACTGTCCGTTTACCGAACCGACTTTTCCGGATACCGCCGAATAGTTCTCGATGACCGACGACGGCGACGTATTTTGCGGAAGCGTCAAGCTTTCGATTCTGGCATCGCTGCCAAGACCGACTTTGGTCAGTCCCGAAATATTTAACGATCCTACGGCCGCGTTTATCAACACTTTGCCTGTTTTCGGATCAACGAAAAATTCCGCGATTTTCGAATTCAACCCGCCGCTGATCGTCAGATCGTTTTGCGCAAACAGCTTCGCCACTGTCGATACGCCTGTTAAGTCGACATGCACGTTCTGTTTGTTCACGTTCATCGTATTCAGCTTCGCGTTGCCGAAGACCACCGTATTTTCGTCGCCGCCCAGCACGTTCGTATCGCCTTTAACTGTAAGACTTTCACTCAGAAAATCATGTTCCACTTTGCCGCTGATCGTCAGATTGCCGTCGATCGACAGTTCGTTCAATGTGAAAAAGTCGCCGTTTACCGTAACGCCGCCTTCGATCTTGCTGCCTCCGCCGTTCAGTACGACATTGCCGCTGAATTCGTCTTGACCGTTAGCCGCTGCTTGGCCCGCCGCATTCAATTCCAAACCGCGCACCGCCTTCACCACGCCGCCGGAGATCGTGACTTTTGCGTTCGCTCCGACCAGTGCAGCCGCATTCGAAGCGGCAAACAAACCGGCTACCTCAGGCGAGACGCGGTAAGGCACGCCGCCAAACTTGACGATACCGCCTTGAACCGCCTCGATCTTCTGCGTTTGCAGATTCGATGCTGCCAGTACCGCCGAAGCCGCTTCGCCGCGCAGTACCTGTTTGCCAGGTTGGATTCCATCGACATATACGCCGAGGAGTCCTGCGGACGCCGCTTGCTTTAATGAAGTTGCGGCCCAACTGCTAGCCGAAGCCAGACTTTCGTCGGACACGCCCGCGCCTGCGATCTGAATCGGTTCAGCGGTCAGATCCAATGCTTTTGCCAACACAATGGCCATTTGCTCTTGAGTGACTGGAGCATTCGGCAGAAAAGCATTGCCGCTTCCGCTCATCCAGCCTTTTGCGCGCAGCGCTTCGATAGCCGGGGAAGCCCATGAAGAAGCTTTGATATCTTTATAGGAAGAAACAGAAGCCTTTGTCGGCTCCAGGCCGAATGCGCGGGCAACGAGCACGGCAAATTCCGCACGCGTCAGCGCGCGTTCTTCAGCCAAGTTTCCCTGAGGATCGCCTTGGATAATGCCGCGCAGCACGGCGCGTTCTGCATCATTGCTTTGCAGCATCAAAGATTGAGGAGGTACGGCTGCGTCGGATGCAGCTTGAGCCGAGAGAGGAAAAGCAATCGCACTAGCAGCGATCGCCGAAGCGGCGACACCTTTAGCGGAGAAGAAGTTCGAGGCGGATGTTTTCATAGATGGCTCCTTATCGCGTTGCCTTTTGCAGACAAAGCTTCTCATGTTGGTGCCTTAATAATAATTTAAATTTGAACAAAATCAATAGGATTTGCCTACGAATTGCAAATTTAAAATTCATGCAGAAAATACAAATCAATCGAAACGTTTAAATCTCCATTCCTCCTCTCATAAACCCTTTATTATCCATTGTTTCAACCTTCCTGCATCCTTGAATTCGCTTCTTTTCTCCCAATAATTTCTATCCAACTTCTACAAAAAAAGAGCACCCTTTCCGTCACCGGAATCGCTGCTCTTTTTCCTCTATATGGATAAAATAAATATACTATTACTGTGGACGCATTCGATTTAAAGTTTGCGTCCCTCGGAAACACGTACGCTTCAAGCGAGTTTTCGAGGGACGTAACCTAACATTTTAAGCGGTCAAGATACTATTTTGTCCGGTCTGCGTCTTAACGGCTCGTATACCCCGCATCCACATGCAGCGTCGTCCCCGTCACGTACGAAGACATATCCGAAGCCAGCCACAGGCTCGCCTGCGCGACTTCCTCCGGCTGCGCAAAGCGTCCGAGCAGGCTCAGCATCGGCGCGAATTCTTCTGCCGTTTGCCCGGTTTCGGCCAGCGATCCGCGCAGCATCGGCGTATCGATGGCGCCCGGCGCAACGTTATTGACGCGAATCTGGTGCACGCCGTTTTCCAGCGCCGCTACTTTGGTCAGACCGATAATGCCGTGCTTTGCTGCCACATAAGCCGGGTTGTTCGGCTGCGGACGGAACCCGCTAACCGAGGAGATGTTGACGATCGAGCCGCCTTCGCTCTGCTTGATCAGCTGCTGAAGCTCGTACTTGAGACATAGAGCCGTACCCGTCAAATCAATCGAAATCAATTTGTTCTAGTAAGCTTCGTCAAATTCTGCGGTAGGCGCGTTATCCGGCGTCAGCGCCGCATTGTTGATCGCCACGTCAAGCCGTCCGTACGTATCCACCGTTGCTTTGACCATCGCCTGCACTTGCTCGCTGCTGGCGATATCTACCTTTTGGAAAAACGCCGTTCCTCCGGCCGAACAAAGCGGTAACGGAGAAGAGGGCCGGTCGCATCATTCATGCTCCCCACCCTCTTTGAGCCTGCCTCAAACCAGCGGCAGCACAAGCGTAAACGTGCTGCCTTCGCCCGGAACGCTGCAAAGCTCCAGCGTTCCTCCATGCGCTTCCGCGATCGCCAGCGAGATCGCGAGGCCCAAGCCTGCGCCGCCGCTGCGACGCGAGCGGGACTCGTCTCCGCGATAAAACCGTTCAAATACTTTTTGCTGCAATTCCGGCGGAATCCCCGATCCGTTATCGCTTACCTCGATTAGCATCCGTTCCCCGCGCAAACGAATCGCAAGCGAAATTTTCCCCCGTTTCGGATCGGTATGCTGCACGGCATTGCCTAACAAATTCAATACAACCTGCTTCAGCTTATCCGGATCGCCGGATACGCGGATATCCGGTCCTGCTTGCATGTCCAGCAAAATCTGCCGCTCTCCGGCCAACATGCGCAAATGAGACTCCAGTTCGCGAAGCAGCTTCTCGGGCGAAACGTCCGCAAGCCGTAATTCCGGCCTGCGATCCAGTTTAACCAACATCAGCAAATCTTCGACGAGCTTGGTCATTCGCTCCGATTCCCCATGCATGCTGCGAAGCGCGGAGCGCAATTGCTCCTCGCTGATCCGGCTTCCCCGCAGCAGCACTTCCAAAAACCCGCGAATCGACGTCAACGGCGTCCGCAGTTCATGCGAGGCATCCGCAATAAACTGCCGCATCCGTTCCTGCGATTCTTTTTCCGCGGCGAATGCTTCTTCCAACCGCTCCAACATCCCGTTGAAAGACAACGCCAACCGATCAATCTCGGCTTGTCCCTCTTCGGCGTGAAACCGTTCGTCAAGACGGCCCGCATCGATGACTTTAACCGTCTCGACCATGCGGGATAACGGCGAAAGCGATCTGCGCAGCACCGGACGATACAGCGTAAAGCCGCCGGCCAACGCCAGCATGGACAATCCCGCGAAGATCGCCAACTGACGCCACAGTATCGCGGTCAGCGGTCCGGTGGGAATCCCGATCTGAAGCATGGGCATCCCGCCGCTGCCCAAACCGCCTGCCGGGCGAAGAACGACAAGCTGCTCTGTTCCGTCTATATCGGACGCTAGCACATAATTCACTTTGCGCCCGGGCTGCAAGACCTTTTCGCGTAGCAAGTTATAATCTTCTTCGCTTAATAAAGGAGCCGGAACCCCGTATTTCGCGTTCAGATCATCAACCTCGCCTGTCGGATTGATCGCGGCCAGCGATAGCCCTCCTAACAAAAATTCCCGCCGATCGGGCGTCGATTCATCCGGCGCTTCGTCCGCTTCGTAGCCGCTTTCGTCCGCCGCGTTTCCGCTCCCGTAAAAATCTCCTTCTTGGGACTGTAGCGGAGCCGGACGCTGCGGAAGCGCGTTCGCCGCATCCGACTCGTTCGCTGCCGGTTCGTAGCCTTTCTTCACGTCTGAGCGCCATTCTTCGATCAGGAACGGAGGAATCGAACGAAACTGGGCTTCGAGCGTCTCTGCCTGATTTTGATACAAAAAGCCGCGCATCAAAAAGTATTGAAATCCGCCGATCAACAACAGCAGCACGGCCAACACGAATAATGAACGCGCCAAGAGTTGGGCATAGAGCGTTTTTTGCGCAGGCTTTTTTTGTGCTTTCGCATCCGCGTTCATGACAGATCCATCCGGTAACCGGCGCCGCGCAGCGTACGGATCAGCCGATGTTCCTTGTCCCCCAGCTTATCGCGCAGAGAACGGATGTATACCTCCACGATGTTCTCCTCGCCGCCGAACTGATAGCCCCAGACACTGTCGAGAATCTTGGTTTTGCTGAGCACGATACCGTGATTGAGCACCAGAAATTTCAGCAGTCCGTACTCGGTCGGGGACAGCGCCAAAGCTTCCGTCCGGTACAAAATCTCCCCGCGCCGCTCGTCGAGCCGAAACGGCCCGATCTCCACCCCTCCGAGCAGATTCGGAAACTGGTTGCGCAACCTGGCCTGAATACGGGCAAGCAATTCCTCGAAGCTGAACGGCTTCACGACGTAATCGTCCGCGCCGAGCGTTAGTCCCGCCACCCGATCATCTACCGCATCTTTGGCGCTGAGCATGATGACCGCCACGTTTTCCGCGCGCTCTTTCAGCTTTCGGCAAACATCGAATCCGTTCATTTCCGGCATCATGATATCCAAAATGACGATATGCGGCCGAAACTCTTCGGCTTTGCGCAGCGCCTCTGCTCCGTTTTCCGCAGTGCATACTTCATACCCTTCTCCTGCCAGCCCCAGTTCGAGAAACTGCAAAATATTCGGTTCGTCGTCGGCCAATAGAATTTTGACGCCTTTTTCGCCCGTCAAGGGATCTCCTCCGTTTCGGTCCAGGTCATTCACCCGGATGATTTCTATCGCCCATTATGCCTGATCCCCTTGGCTTTCAGCAAACATTCAGTTGGTGCTCAGGATGATTTCAGGTAGAAGCGTCACAATGAAACCCAACAAGGCCCGCAGCCGGAGACTCCGCGCAGACGATGTGTTTTTGCATCCTGCGGCTTTAACCCAATCTAAGGAGTGACTTGACTCAATGAAATCCCAAGCGAAATTTCGCCCGGACTTCTGGCTGCTCGCTACGGCGCTGATTGCCCTGTTTTTGAACGGCTGGAACATCTGGGAAGAGACTTACGCCAACACGTACTACACCGTCGCGGTGGCGAGCATGATGGAGAACTTCCATAACTTCTTCTATGCGTCGCTCGACTCCGCCGGATCGGTCACGGTCGACAAGCCGCCGGTCGCGTTCTGGATTCAGACGGTCAGCGCTTTGATTTTCGGCCTGCACGGTTGGAGCGTCATCCTGCCGCAAGCACTGGCAGGCGTCGGCTCCGTCATTCTGGTCTATCTGCTCGTCAAGCCTTCCTTCGGCATTTGGGCCGCTCGCATTGCCGCATTCGGCATGGCGTTCACGCCGGTTGCCGTCGCGGTCAGCCGCACGAACAACATCGATAGCCTGCTGGTATTCACGCTGCTGCTCGCGAGCTGGCTATTGTTCGGGGCCGTGCGGAAAGGCGGAATCTGGAGCCTGCTCGGCGCATTCGCGGTAATCGGTATCGGATTCAACATGAAGATGCTGCAAGCCTACATGGTACTACCGGCCTTCTATCTCTTCTATCTGCTGGCAGCCAAGTATGGTTGGAAAAAGAAACTGATCTCTCTGATTGCAGCCACCGCAGTCGTCGCCGTCGTCTCGATCTCTTGGGCCGTCGTCGTGGATTCGGTGCCTGCGAGCGAACGGCCGTTCATCGGCAGCAGCGGAACCAACTCCGTACTCAATCTGGCATTCGGCTACAATGGCGTTTCCCGTCTGACGGGCGAACGGAGTACCGGAGCAGCAGGCGGTTCCGGTCAAGGCTTCGGAGGGGGGATGCCGAGTTTCGGTGGACAGGCTTCGAATAATGACGGGGCGAACGGACAAACCCCTTCCGACGGCGGAGGACGCGGCAACTTCGGTGGATTCGGCGGCGAAGACGGAATGCCTGGAGGTCAAGGCGGCGGATTCGGCGGGACGAACGGCGGAGGCGCGCCGGGCGGGAACGGCGATGGCATGTTCAATACGGGCGAAGCCGGTCCGCTGCGCCTGTTCCAATCCGAGCTGTCCGGGCAAGCCAGCTGGTTGATTCCGCTAGGCCTGATCGGAGCCTTCGCCATATTGGCAAGCTGGCGCAGACGGAACTTCACGGACAAGCACAAAGCGATCATTTTCTGGCTGGCGTGGCTTGTTCCGGTCGCAGGATTCTTTAGTATCGCAGGCTTTTTCCATCAGTACTATCTGATTATGTTGGCGCCTCCGGTATCGGCATTGGCAGGAGCGGCTATTACGGAAATGTGGGACGCGTACCGGAATCGGGAAGGATGGTCCTCTTGGTTTCTGCCTGTATCGGTGCTCGCAACGGCCGCGCTCTCCTGGTTCATCCTCCACCCTTACGACGAGACCATCGACAGCTTCTGGTCGATCGGCGTGTTGGTTATCGGTATTGCCGCAGCTGTAGGGCTTGCCGCGTTCAAACGTGGCAACCATATTCGTCTACAGCATGCCTCGCTAATCGCGGCACTGGCAGCAATGTTCATCGGCCCGATCTACTGGTCATTTACGCCGATCGTGTACGGTCAAAATTCACAGCTTCCGGCAGCCGGACCTGACGGAAGTAGTTCAGCATTCGGAGGCGGCGGATTCGGCGGCATGCAAGATTCGGAATCCGCCAATCAGGAATTGCTCGCCTATCTGCGCGAACACAATACAGGAGAACCTTATCTCATGGCGGTCACCAACTATACTACGGCTGCTCCTTACATGATCGACGAAGGCGAAAGCTTGGTCATTTTAAACGGCTTCAATGCTTCCGACGAAGTCTATACGCCGGAGACGCTAGAAGCGCTCGTACGCAGCGGCAAGGTCAAGTACTTCCTGCTTGGCGGCGGCATGGGCGGAGGCGGTCGCGAAGGCAACTCGGAGGTCACCGACTGGATCACGGAAAACGGCACCGAAATTCCGTCTTCCGAATGGCAAAGCACGCCGGAGGCAGATACGGACACCTCTGCTGCCGATACGCAGAATGCTTTCGGTTTCAACAACAACCTGACGCTATATGAAGTGACGCTGCCGGAATCCTGATTCCGACAAGTCCTTACCTTTCAAGGAGGCGAATACGATGAATAACCAAGTGCGGATTTCCGTCATTATCCCGATGTATAACGAAGAAGCGGTCATCGCCGAGACGTACCGCCGTTTGTCGGACGTCATGCGCCGAACCGGCGAGAGCTATGAACTGCTGTTTATCAATGACGGAGGGGTCGATCGCTCGCCGGAAATCATCCGCGAACTGTCACTCCGGGACGAGTCGGTCAAACTGATCGACTTCTCCCGGAATTTCGGCCACCAGATTGCCGTCACGGCAGGTATGGATTATGCGTCCGGCGACGCCGTCGTCATCATCGACGCGGATCTGCAAGACCCGCCGGAGCTGATCCTCGATATGCTGGACAAATGGCAGGAAGGTTATGAGGTGGTCTATGCGAAGCGTTCCAAGCGCAAAGGCGAGTCGTTGTTCAAAAAATGGTCCGCCTCCCTCTTCTATCGCATTTTGCATGCTTCGACCGAAGTGCCGATTCCGGTGGACACCGGCGACTTCCGTCTGATCGACCGCAAGGTGTGCGACGAAATGAACCGCCTCGGCGAACGGAATCCTTTTGTACGCGGGCTAGTGAGCTGGACGGGCTTCCGCCAAGTTGCGATCGAATACGAACGAGATGAACGTCTGGCCGGCGAGACCAAATATCCATTAAAAAAGATGATCAAGCTTTCTTTGGACGGCCTCACTTCCTTTTCCCATAAACCGCTCAAATTGGCTGGCTACGCCGGAGCAATGATGTCGGCAGCAGGTTTTGTGTATATGCTGTACGTGATCGCAATGGCGTTATTTACCGACAGCACGATGCGCGGCTGGGCTTCCACGATCTGCCTGATGCTGATCTTTAACGGCGTAACCTTGATTATGCTCGGCGTGATCGGCGAGTACATCGGACGCATCTACGACGAAGTCAAAGGCCGCCCGCTCTATATCGTTCGCGAGACGCATAATATGCAGCACATGCCTGCACGGGACGCGGATATGCGTAATCGGTCTGTAGTAGGCGTATATGGAAAAGAATCCGTTTATGCTTCCGCCTCCACTCCACGTGAAACAGAATCAGTGGTTCAGATTTCTCGCCCTGCTGAACGGAGCGGCGCTTTTTTGGACCCAAGCGCTCGTTCATCCGAGGCAGATCAAGCTCCAGCCAACGGACGTATAGCCGCTCTACCGGTTCATCATGTGGACGCAAGCGAACAGCCCCTTTTCCGGGATCACACCCATTACCCTACTGGACATGGAACGGCATCCAACCCTATGATTCACCATAGTACAAGAAGGAGTGATCGCCGATGAGAATCCGCAAAGCCGTCATTCCCGTCGCAGGCTTGGGGACCCGCTTTCTTCCTGCTACCAAAGCTCAACCGAAAGAAATGCTTCCGATCGTCGACAAGCCCGCGATTCAATATATCGTCGAGGAAGCTGTGGCAGCCGGAATCGAAAGCCTTATTATCGTGACGGGTCGAAACAAGAAGTCGATCGAAGACCACTTCGACAAGTCGGTAGAACTGGAACAGCAGCTTGAAGCGAAAGGCAAGCTCGATTTGTTGGAAAATGTACGCTCGATCGGCTCGATGGCGAGTATCCATTACATTCGCCAACGCGAGCCTTTGGGATTGGGTCACGCTATTCTGTGTGCAAAACAGTTTATCGGAGACGAGCCGTTTGCCGTGCTGCTGGGTGACGACATCATGGTCTCCGATCCGCCCGCGCTAAAGCAGATGACTCATTTATATGAAGAAACCGGACGACATATCGTAGGCGTTCAGCCTGTTCCGTATTCCGAAGTCAATAAATATGGGATTCTGATGCCCGGTATTGCGGAAGGTCGAGTGCATACGGCAGCAGGATTGGTCGAAAAGCCCTCTCCGCAAGATGCCCCGTCCAATATAGCGGTCATGGGGCGTTATATCCTGAATCCTTCGATCTTTGAGGTGCTTGAAGCGTGCTTGAAGCGTGCTTGAAGCGTGCTTGAAGCGATCCCGCCGGGTGCGGGAGGCGAGTATCAATTAACCGACGCCCTGCATGCTTCATGTGCCGAGGATGGTTTACTTGCTCTCGAACTGGCTGGCGATCGTTACGATATCGGCGATAAATTCGGCTATATGAAAGCGATCCTGGAGATCGGCCTGCGCCGCAAGGAACTGTCCCCGATGCTGCTGGATTACCTGCATGAATTGGTTTCACGACCGGAGTATGCTCGTGTACCTGCTTCTGGAGCAGGCGCGATTCGGCAGTCGGGCGATTGAAGTGCCTGATAACGGAATCGATTCGAATAAAGGCTGCGCTCCCTGTATAGGAGCAAGGCCTTTATTTGATAGAAGAAAAAAGTGCGAACCACAAGCTCCCATGAAATCCCCGGGAGGTTCGCCCCCCGCGCCACGTAAGGGATTCAAGGATTTCGGTTGTATTTTTGTCCAGGTTTCGGTAGTCTGAATTAGAGGTTCGCACTTTTCGGCCTGCGAAGCCTTGCAGGGCAAGGGCTGAGAGTCGGTGCAGTCGCTCCTTACGCGGGAGCGTGGATTGAAACCTTGTGCCATTCCTTTATCGAGATAAGTTCCTCGTCGCTCCTTACGCGGGAGCGTGGATTGAAACTGGCAGGGCTGTGATTTTCGTGTAGCCCCCAGCGGGTCGCTCCTTACGCGGGAGCGTGGATTGAAACTGACATGAAATTTGATTGTTCAAATGATCGGTTGGTCGCTCCTTACGCGGGAGCGTGGATTGAAACTCCTCGGCGATGTCGACCGAGATGTAGATGCCGACGTCGCTCCTTACGCGGGAGCGTGGATTGAAACGATTCTCCGTACCAACGGATTGTGACGTAGCCCCGGGTCGCTCCTTACGCGGGAGCGTGGATTGAAACTGGCTAATCTCTTCGATTTCGTTGTCTGGTGCGGTCGCTCCTTACGCGGGAGCGTGGATTGAAACCAGATCCGAAGCAAGTTCATTTCGATCGCGTTCAGTCGCTCCTTACGCGGGAGCGTGGATTGAAACTACAAGTGGAAGCGTGAAAAGCCTGAATTGGTGGAAGTCGCTCCTTACGCGGGAGCGTGGATTGAAACGTGAGCGCGGCGATCGTGCCCGCCTCCATATCCGTCGCTCCTTACGCGGGAGCGTGGATTGAAACGAAGCTAGCCTGACCAGCCTGCTTATTGTTATCGCGTCGCTCCTTACGCGGGAGCGTGGATTGAAACGCAGCTTTCGAACGGGGCGGTCGGGTCGGCTGCTGTCGCTCCTTACGCGGGAGCGTGGATTGAAACCGTACAAACCGTACTTATTAAAAACAGAGTCAGGTCGCTCCTTACGCGGGAGCGTGGATTGAAACAGTTGAACGATACGAACACCAGTACAGCAACAGAGTCGCTCCTTACGCGGGAGCGTGGATTGAAACACCATCCACCTTCACAGACGATGTAGCGCGATCGTCGCTCCTTACGCGGGAGCGTGGATTGAAACCTCTGGTACGAGAAGGAATATAGGCAGCAAGTAGTCGCTCCTTACGCGGGAGCGTGGATTGAAACCGTCTGAATTGGCCGACGTGATTATTCGGCTTGCCGTCGCTCCTTACGCGGGAGCGTGGATTGAAACAACGTCACCCAAAAACTCATCCCACCATTTACAAGTCGCTCCTTACGCGGGAGCGTGGATTGAAACCTCCGGAGTATCGAAATATCCGGAACAGCGGTCAAGTCGCTCCTTACGCGGGAGCGTGGATTGAAACGTGCTGTTTTCGTTGCGCTGAACCTTTCGATCCTGTCGCTCCTTACGCGGGAGCGTGGATTGAAACCTGAACTTTCGCTTCTTTTACCGCCGCTTGTCTCGGTCGCTCCTTACGCGGGAGCGTGGATTGAAACACGTCCCAGCTTGTTTGTATTGTGTGATCCTGTGAGTCGCTCCTTACGCGGGAGCGTGGATTGAAACTCTGCGTAGATCCAACCAACCTGACCGGAATCCCATGTCGCTCCTTACGCGGGAGCGTGGATTGAAACATGGAAGTCGACACGCCAGTCGTATTCGCCGGAGGTCGCTCCTTACGCGGGAGCGTGGATTGAAACGCAAGCGCAGTTAGTATCGGCTGAACCGAATTTAGTCGCTCCTTACGCGGGAGCGTGGATTGAAACACAAAGACTTTGTTTGCCCGATCAATCGGCAGCGGTCGCTCCTTACGCGGGAGCGTGGATTGAAACAATCATTCCCTTGCTGCTTAAAGATGATGCGAAGGTCGCTCCTTACGCGGGAGCGTGGATTGAAACTTGCCGACGCTGCCACGCTACGAAATCACTTTCCGTCGCTCCTTACGCGGGAGCGTGGATTGAAACGCGCAGCCTCGGTGATCAAGCGACGGCGGCGTTGCGCGTCGCTCCTTACGCGGGAGCGTGGATTGAAACGGTAAAGATCCGTACATCATCATCAACGCCGGGTATAGTCGCTCCTTACGCGGGAGCGTGGATTGAAACGTGGTAGTTCACGAACTTGTTGAATTGCTTCAGGAGTCGCTCCTTTCGCGGGAGCGTGGATTGAAACCATCAAGCGAAGCCCAATTTGTGCCGAGCCGTGGTCGCCCATTACGTAGGAGCGTAGTTTGAAACTGGGATTCGAGTAAAGCGATCATTATGACGCTTGCGTCGTCTCTTAAATCTTCACGACTGGATCAATGCAAAAGATGGGCGTGTACTTTTCTCGAAAGAAAAGTACACGCCCATCTGCTTTATAAGACGTAATCTTATTATATCTGTTCGGCTCTTAACAAAAAAGTTAGCTTATCCATACCATTATCCATTCATTGCCCAACTCACAATCTCGTCATTCCGATCCAAATAAACCGTCGGGCTATATCCATCGAACAACGCTCCAGCTTCATCCTTTTCAACCAACCATAATTCCAGATCCCCGTAGTAACTAAAATTCACAGAATCCAAACGCAGCATGTCGCGGAAGGACTCCAACTCCAAAGACTCCTTCTCCTCTTCGCTACCGCTCTCCCACAAATAAGCCGTCGCAGCGCGCAGATACGAATCCAACCGCTGCAAACGAGGATTAACCGCAGGTAGCATCTCCGTCAGTTCATCGCGAGCGGTCGCCTCACAAGACACTTCTGCTTGCCCTACTTCGATCTCACTAGAACGAGTCAACCAATACCCGCCGATTTCCGTATTATACGTCCACTCATTCCCTACGCCATCCTTATACCGATCCGCTTCCCCTCGACGTTTACTTGGAATCGAGAGAAAGTCATGTTCCAATTGCGCCTCATAATCCGGATTATTCTGTTCCCGAATCAGACGTCTGAATCCGAATCGCTCCGGTTCTGCCGCCATCACCCGACCGTCCTTCGCCGTCAATACGACTTTTTCTCCTTCTATAGATACGGCTTCGATGGTAAAAGACAACGGAATCTCGATCAGACTGTCCATTCCGCCTCCGCCCTCCCGATGCTCGGACAAAATGCCTTGCTGACGGCCGCTTTCCGCTTCGGTCGACACCGCAAAACATAACCCCGGGCGCTGCGCAAACAAAACCTCTCTCCTGCGAAGCTCTTCCAATGCACTTCCTTCACCCAACGCCGCGTTACGCATCAATGCGATATCTGCCGGATTTTTTTCCAGATCGATTGTCATGCTTCATCTCCATCTCGCGAAAGGTTCTGCTTTTCCCTGCAACCCTATTCGAACTTAGCCCTTTTTCAACACATCGTGGTCCACGTAACGTTCGCCATTGAGTTCGCTGATCACGTTAATCGCGACCTTCGCGCCGTCCCCAGCTGTGATGATCGCGTGAACGCTGACACCGGCTACCGTTCCGGCTGCCCAGATTCCGTTTACATTCGTGCGGCCTGCGGCATCTACCGCTACGACCGTTTTGATACGCGGCTCCGTGCCGTCCTTCGTCTCCACGCCGGAAGCGGAAGCCAGATCGGCTACGGCGCCTGTCGCCAGGATCACGTGCTTAGCTTCGTAAGACGCGCCGCCTTCAGTCGTTATCTTGAAGCCTTCGCCGCTTTGCTCAACCGATACCGCCTGATCGCTGACCAGCTCGGCTCCGAACTTTTGCGCCTGCTTGTGCCCCGTTTCAACGAGCGTCGGACCGTCGACTTCGGCGATCCCGTAGTAATTTTCATACCAACCGCGCCGCGTCATGCCTTTGTCGTTGTCGATCAATAGCGTCTTTTTGCCTGCCTTAGCCGTGAAAAGCGCTGCGCTCGCCCCTGCTGGCCCTGCTCCAATAATCGCAACTTCATACATGAAAAAACGCCTCCTCCAATATATGTAATACCTCGAACTTAACGGAGTCCGTTCTTTTATTATACGCCGATTCATCCCCTGAACCCAAATGGCATAGTGGTTACAAAACCTTGAATCCCCTTATATCGTTGCCCAAAATACGGATATGGGATACGATGCAAACAGACTCTTCCGCGGCTTAAGAAACTAGACTTTTCTACGCCGGACCGGAAACAAAAAGGAGAACGTCATGACGCATAAACGCTACTATGATTCTGCCTACTCCCAAGAGTGGACAGCTGTTATTCAAGAGATTATTTCAGATAAAAACAGGGTATATGTCCGACTGGACGAGACGTTTTTCTATCCGGAAGGCGGCGGACAGCCGGGCGATTCGGGTTGGATCGGCGAAGTCCGAGTGCTGGATACATCGAGCCAAAACGGCGAAGTCCTACATCTCGTTGAAGCTTCGCCCGGCGAACAGGGGAGCAAAGTCTCCTGCCGACTGGACTGGGAACGCCGCTTCGACCATATGCAGCAGCATAGCGGCCAGCATCTGTTGTCTGCCACCGTGCTGGATCTGCTGGGCGCCGCCACGTTGAGCTTCCACCTCGGTGACGAATATGCCACGATCGATGTGGAACGCGCAGAATGGACACAGCAGGAATTAGATGGAGTAGAACGGGAAGTCAATCTTCGCATCGTGCGCAATCTGCCGATCAAAAGTTATTTTGTCAGCAGCGAAGAGGCCGCAAACTTACCGCTCGTCAAAGCCCCTTCCGTTGAAGGGGAGGTGCGCATCGTCGAGATCGAAGGCATTGAATATAACGCTTGCGGCGGCACGCATGTGAGCGCTACGGGCGAACTCGGCCTGCTCAAGTTGCTGCGCGCCGAGAAACAAAAGGGGCATCTTCGACTAACATTCAAAACAGGACTTCGTGCACTCGACGAATTCGTAACGCAAACCAAGATACTTGCTACCCTCTCCTCCAAGCTCAGCACCCCAAAGGAAGAACTTCTCGAACGATTGGAAAAGTGGACCGAGGAGGATCGACGCAAGCAGACCGAGCTGAACGCACTGCGGCAGCAATTGGACGATTATATCGCTCAAGAATTGCTTCATGAAACTGTTCATGCGGGAGGCCCTATTGCGAAGTTATTCACTGACCGGACGGTAAAAGAACTGCAAAGTCTTGCGACAGCCCTGACCGCCCGTAACCTTCAGCTCCCGATTCTGCTTGGTTCGTTGACGGAATTCAAACTGCTTCTCGCCCACGGCGGCGAAGCCGGTTTCTCTTGCGGCGTTCTTTTCAAAGAAATACTGCCGGCTTTCGGCGGTCGCGGCGGAGGGAATGATCGATTGGCGCAGGCAGGATTCGCAGCAGAATCCGAACTGAACGCTTGTTACGATATGCTGAAGCAGCGGCTGAGCAATCACGAAATCCAGTAAAATAAGCGACCCGTAAACAAAATACTTGTTCGTCTTTTTTTGTATTTTTATCTTGCCGTTTTGCTCGTATACAAGCTATGATAGAGAATGATTCTCAATAGACTCTGTTCCGACGGGTCGGCCAAACGCTTCGAATCGGAGATTGAGAAGTACAGATTAAGAGAGAAAAGAGGGATTGGCATCAACATTTTGAAACGTTTCTTCGCCTTTTACCGGCCTTACAAAGGGCTGTTCGTGCTCGACTTCTGCTGTGCCGTATTTGCCGGTCTGCTCGAACTCGCGTTTCCCATCGCGGTCAACACGTTTATCGACGACCTGCTTCCGAGCGGCAACTGGACCTTAATTTTGGCAGCGTGTATCGGCTTGCTTGCCATCTATGCGTTGAATACAGGCATGCAATATGTCGTCACGTATTGGGGGCATATGCTCGGGATCAATATTGAGACCGACATGCGCAAAAGCCTGTTCGGGAAACTGCAAAAGCTGTCGTTCCGATTCTACGATAACCATAAGACCGGTCATCTGATCGGCCGGATCACGAACGACTTGAACGATATCGGCGAACTGGCCCATCACGGACCGGAAGACGTATTTATCGCGATCATGACTCTCGTCGGTTCGTTCATCCTGATGTACAACATCAGCCCGGAACTTGCGATTATCACATTCATCATCATTCCGGTCATGGCTTGGATGATTATCTTCTTCGGTCGCCGCATGACGCGTACATACAGCCGACTTTTCGGTAACGTGGGTAACTTCAATTCCCGCATCGAAGACAACATCGGCGGTATCCGCGTGGTACAATCGTTCGCGAACGAGAAGCACGAAAGCGAACTGTTCGAAGTCGAGAATCAGGATTTCCGCAAAACCAAGCTGATGGCTTATAAAACAATGGCGGGCAGCATGTCCGTCAACTATATGATGATGCGGCTGATCAGCGTTTTGGTTCTGGTCTTCGGCGCATGGTACTTCATTCGCGGCGAGATCCAGATCGGCGAATTCGTAGCCTTCCAATTGCTGGCGAACGTGTTCTTCCGTCCAATCGAGAAGATCAATGCCGTTATCGAGAGCTATCCGAAAGGAATCGCGGGCTTCCGTCGTTATCTGGAAATCATGGACACCGATCCAGATATTCAGGACGCGCCGAATGCAAAAAACGTCGATTCGCTGAAAGGCGAAATTCACTTCAACAACGTGACCTTCGGCTATGAAAAAGAACGTCCGATCCTTGACGACATCAGTCTTCAGATTCACCCGGGCGAGACGGTAGCCTTTGTCGGACCTTCCGGTGCGGGTAAAACGACGATCTGCAGCCTCCTGCCTCGCTTCTATGAAGTCCAAGCCGGTTCGATCACCGTGGACGGCATGGATATTCGGGACATGACGCTGGAATCGCTGCGCAAACAGATCGGTATCGTTCAGCAGGACGTATTCTTGTTCTCCGGTACCATCCGCGAGAACATCTCCTACGGCAAACTCGACGCTTCGCTTGAAGAGATCTGGGTTGCCGCAGAACGCGCGCATATGGCCGACGTCATTCGCGCCATGCCGGAAGGCATGGACACCGTGATCGGCGAACGCGGCGTGAAGCTGTCCGGCGGACAGAAGCAGCGGATGGCAATTGCACGGATGTTCCTGAAAAACCCTCCGATTCTGATCCTGGACGAAGCCACATCGGCACTCGATACCGAGACGGAATTAGCGATCCAAAAGTCGCTGTCGGAACTTGCAGTCGGACGCACGACGCTCGTCATCGCGCACCGTCTGGCAACGATCAAAAACGCGGATCGCATCATCGTCGTCAGCAAAGACGGCATTGCCGAAGAAGGCAAACATGAAGAATTGATCGAAACCGGCGGGATTTACAGCCGTCTGCATCAAGCGCAGTTTGGCAGCTGATCAAAAGGGGTTAATGTAGGGAAGAAGTTCAATCGCTGAAGTCGACAAGGAGATGAAAATCCGATGGACGAAACAACGAAACGGCGCATGGCCCGAATCGTGATGGGCACGATGGCCGGAGCCGGCGCTGCCTGGTTTCTCACTTCCAACAAAAGCGCCGGTGCCCGGCAACAGATCCGCAAAATCGCGATTCAAACCAAGGAAAAAGGGTTGGAGTTGGGGCACGAGACTGCCGAGAAAACACGCGATCTGATCGCGCTCGGGCGCGAAGTGTCCAGCGATGAAGATTGGAAAGAAGCCATCGAGACTCTTGAGATCAAGCCTTCGGCGGAAACGGACGACTCCTCTGCTGATCCTGTTGAAGCTGCATCGCATTTGCAAGTTGTGAAAGATTAAATGGAAAAACGCTCCTTTTGCAGGCGTCAGGTTGCTCTCGAAAGTTACGTTGGCGCGGAAAGCGAGAAGACTCCGAGAGAAATTCGTTCCGGTCGCGTGTTGAAATCGAGAAAATAGATTTAAACTTTGATTGGTTTTTTCTCGATTTCAAAGGCGAACATTTCATTCCTACACTGAATTTCTCTCTTCGTCTTCTCGCTTCCAGCTACGTTGGACTTTTTCGTCATCTTGACGCCCTTCGGGGCGTTTTTTGTTTGTATGGGTAGATAAGGGACAAAAAACCTTAAATAAAAGATTGGATGGTTAGGAAAAATTGCGGCTGAAGCAATTTGGGGATTTGCATTTGATGGTGTACCAAGTTCCGCCGTATAGGTATTGGCTGGGGTGTTCTTGGATCTCTAAGTGATTGCCGCAGCGAATGCACATTTTTTTCTCTAAGCTTTCTGCCTTGTATTCGCTTAGATATTTCTCTGCGACTTCAATTTCCTTGGTTGCACGTGTAAGACCTTCCTCGCTGATATCATAAGGTTTCTGATCTCCTCGACTTGAATCAATCGTTTTTGAAAAAGCCCCGAAGCCTCCTACTAATTCTCCGTGATGCGTACTGATCCCGCCCCCGCCTTTTTCAAATAACATGATCATCGGTTCATAGACATCAGGAAACTGTAAAGCTTTCTCCTCGCCGGCATCGATCAACAAACACCACCGAAGATAGTGCATGCACAAAAACTTCATTAGCCAATTATTGAGCGGCTTGAACTGAGGAAATTGGGCATGAAATTCATCCCAAGCCTCTTCGGCAATCTTGTACCCAATCAACATATCCATCCCCGCATAAATACCCGCCGCTTCCTTCGAAATCGACTGCAAAAACACTCCGACTCTACGATAATACTCCGCAATCAACACCGAATCTGCTTCATACTCCCCCTTCGACCTGATTTCCTCATACCGTTTCCCCTCGTTTCCAATATACCTCTCAACATCAATCCTCCCAACCCTCTCACAAGCTCTCTCGTACACACTCATTCCCCACACTCCCTTTCTTTCTTTTTTGTACCTTGATCTTTCTATTAATCTTTTTCTTTTTCTTTTGCTTTTGTTTTTGCTTTTTTCCCTTCTCCCCTCCAATCGAGAAATCCGATTCCGGCTCAATCCTAGCGGAGGGGGAAATTCAGTGAAAGACGCCTTTGAGCGAGGAAAGCTGCAAGCTTTCTTCGCGAGACAGCGTCTTGAACGAATTTCCCCCGCAGCGCCTCCATTGAGCCACCCCCGTCGAATTTTCTCGATGTTTCCCCCTGCTAACTCTGTTCAGAAACGCAACTATGGGTAATACTAGAGAAGAAACCTTTTGAACAGGAGGCTTACATATGTCGAATTCATCCTTGAAATTTATTGCCGGAATTGCAGCCGGAGCCGCAATTGGCGGGATTACTGCTCTATTATTCGCTCCGCAGCGCGGTTCGGAGACTCGCCGGGTTCTTGCTGACGGTGCGATCGACTTGAAGGACAAAGGCTTGGAACTGAAAGATCGCGGCGTCGTCGCGGCGATCGATCTGAAAGACAGAGGCGTCATTGCAGCCAACGATTTGAAAGACAAAGGTCTGGAACTGAAAGATCGCGGCGTCACAGCCGTGATCGACATCAAAGACCGCAGTGTCGACACCGCCCTGACGCTTCGCGACAAAGGCCAAGCTTCGCTAGAAAACGCGAAGGACAAAGGTCAAAACGCGATTGCGGTTCTGCGAGCCAAAGGCCAAGCCGCAGCGGAAACCAGCCGCGAGCTGATCGCTTTCGGCAAAGAAGTTGGCGAAGTCGCCATGGAATGGAAAGTCGAGATCGAAGCAGCCGTTCGCGACCTGAAGGTCGAGCTGGAAAAATTCCAGAGCGAGCAGGAGAACGACACGAAGCTTCAAGACGATATCGCCAAGCTCAAAAAGCAAACCGAAGAAACGGCAGCTGTCGTTAAAAATGCGCAGCAGCGTATCACCAACGCCGGCTCTTGAGACCACCACTGAACAAAAACGTCCTTAACATCAAGGACGTTTTTGTTTGCTTTTTCGTTGCAGGTCGCCCCTTTTGATCGCTTTTCATCTTGGCATCGTTTGCATATTGCGAATTCTACCATTCAAACGGTTTTTCCCTTTCGCTCAACCTCCCTTCCCGAAATTCAAGCACTCGGTCCGCGTATCGGGTTTCTTCCCGTAAATGCGTGACCACAATAACGATTGCGTTTTTGCCGAGCTTTGAGATCCGCTGCCAAAACAAATCGGCATTGCGCCTATCCAAACCTGCCGTCGGTTCATCAAACACGTAGACGTCGCTTTCGGCAAGCAATGCCCGGATCAATGCGACGCGCTTCTTTTGTCCGCCCGATAAACTGTCCCCGCCCTCCGTCAATACCGTATCGTAAGCGTGAGGCAGCTGTTCGAACACCGTGTCCATATTAA
>NZ_KK073875.1:4580297-4846173 GCF_000585395.1 Saccharibacillus sacchari DSM 19268
ATTTCAAAGGCGAACATTTCATTCCTACACTGAATTTCTCTCTTCGTCTTCTCGCTTCCAGCTACGTTGGACTTTTTCGTCATCTTGACGCCCTTCGGGGCGTTTTTTGTTTGTATGGGTAGATAAGGGACAAAAAACCTTAAATAAAAGATTGGATGGTTAGGAAAAATTGCGGCTGAAGCAATTTGGGGATTTGCATTTGATGGTGTACCAAGTTCCGCCGTATAGGTATTGGCTGGGGTGTTCTTGGATCTCTAAGTGATTGCCGCAGCGAATGCACATTTTTTTCTCTAAGCTTTCTGCCTTGTATTCGCTTAGATATTTCTCTGCGACTTCAATTTCCTTGGTTGCACGTGTAAGACCTTCCTCGCTGATATCATAAGGTTTCTGATCTCCTCGACTTGAATCAATCGTTTTTGAAAAAGCCCCGAAGCCTCCTACTAATTCTCCGTGATGCGTACTGATCCCGCCCCCGCCTTTTTCAAATAACATGATCATCGGTTCATAGACATCAGGAAACTGTAAAGCTTTCTCCTCGCCGGCATCGATCAACAAACACCACCGAAGATAGTGCATGCACAAAAACTTCATTAGCCAATTATTGAGCGGCTTGAACTGAGGAAATTGGGCATGAAATTCATCCCAAGCCTCTTCGGCAATCTTGTACCCAATCAACATATCCATCCCCGCATAAATACCCGCCGCTTCCTTCGAAATCGACTGCAAAAACACTCCGACTCTACGATAATACTCCGCAATCAACACCGAATCTGCTTCATACTCCCCCTTCGACCTGATTTCCTCATACCGTTTCCCCTCGTTTCCAATATACCTCTCAACATCAATCCTCCCAACCCTCTCACAAGCTCTCTCGTACACACTCATTCCCCACACTCCCTTTCTTTCTTTTTTGTACCTTGATCTTTCTATTAATCTTTTTCTTTTTCTTTTGCTTTTGTTTTTGCTTTTTTCCCTTCTCCCCTCCAATCGAGAAATCCGATTCCGGCTCAATCCTAGCGGAGGGGGAAATTCAGTGAAAGACGCCTTTGAGCGAGGAAAGCTGCAAGCTTTCTTCGCGAGACAGCGTCTTGAACGAATTTCCCCCGCAGCGTCCCAGCTTCCTTTTCCGGCTCAATCCTAGCGGAGGGGGAAATTCAGTGAAAGACGCCTTTGAGCGAGGAAAGCTGCAAGCTTTCTTCGCGAGACAGCGTCTTGAACGAATTTCCCCCGCAGCGTCCCAGCTTCCTTTTCCGGCTCAATCCTAGCGGAGGGGGAAATTCAGTGAAAGACGCCTTTGAGCGAGGAAAGCTGCAAGCTTTCTTCGCGAGACAGCGTCTTGAACGAATTTCCCCCGCAGCGTCCCAGCTTCCTTTTCCGGCTCAATCCTAGCGGAGGGGGAAATTCAGTGAAAGACGCCTTTGAGCGAGGAAAGCTGCAAGCTTTCTTCGCGAGACAGCGTCTTGAACGAATTTCCCCCGCAGCGTCCCAGCTTCCTTTTCCGGCTCAATCCTAGCGGAGGGGGAAATTCAGTGAAAGACGCCTTTGAGCGAGGAAAGCTGCAAGCTTTCTTCGCGAGACAGCGTCTTGAACGAATTTCCCCCGCAGCGTCCCAGCTTCCTTTTCCGGCTCAATCCTAGCGGAGGGGGAAATTCAGTGAAAGACGCCTTTGAGCGAGGAAAGCTGCAAGCTTTCTTCGCGAGACAGCGTCTTGAACGAATTTCCCCCGCAGCGTCCCAGCTTCCTTTTCCGGCTCAATCCTAGCGGAGGGGGAAATTCAGTGAAAGACGCCTTTGAGCGAGGAAAGCTGCAAGCTTTCTTCGCGAGACAGCGTCTTGAACGAATTTCCCCCGCAGCGCCTCCATTGAGCCACCCCCGTCGAATTTTCTCGATGTTTCCCCCTGCTAACTCTGTTCAGAAACGCAACTATGGGTAATACTAGAGAAGAAACCTTTTGAACAGGAGGCTTACATATGTCGAATTCATCCTTGAAATTTATTGCCGGAATTGCAGCCGGAGCCGCAATTGGCGGGATTACTGCTCTATTATTCGCTCCGCAGCGCGGTTCGGAGACTCGCCGGGTTCTTGCTGACGGTGCGATCGACTTGAAGGACAAAGGCTTGGAACTGAAAGATCGCGGCGTCGTCGCGGCGATCGATCTGAAAGACAGAGGCGTCATTGCAGCCAACGATTTGAAAGACAAAGGTCTGGAACTGAAAGATCGCGGCGTCACAGCCGTGATCGACATCAAAGACCGCAGTGTCGACACCGCCCTGACGCTTCGCGACAAAGGCCAAGCTTCGCTAGAAAACGCGAAGGACAAAGGTCAAAACGCGATTGCGGTTCTGCGAGCCAAAGGCCAAGCCGCAGCGGAAACCAGCCGCGAGCTGATCGCTTTCGGCAAAGAAGTTGGCGAAGTCGCCATGGAATGGAAAGTCGAGATCGAAGCAGCCGTTCGCGACCTGAAGGTCGAGCTGGAAAAATTCCAGAGCGAGCAGGAGAACGACACGAAGCTTCAAGACGATATCGCCAAGCTCAAAAAGCAAACCGAAGAAACGGCAGCTGTCGTTAAAAATGCGCAGCAGCGTATCACCAACGCCGGCTCTTGAGACCACCACTGAACAAAAACGTCCTTAACATCAAGGACGTTTTTGTTTGCTTTTTCGTTGCAGGTCGCCCCTTTTGATCGCTTTTCATCTTGGCATCGTTTGCATATTGCGAATTCTACCATTCAAACGGTTTTTCCCTTTCGCTCAACCTCCCTTCCCGAAATTCAAGCACTCGGTCCGCGTATCGGGTTTCTTCCCGTAAATGCGTGACCACAATAACGATTGCGTTTTTGCCGAGCTTTGAGATCCGCTGCCAAAACAAATCGGCATTGCGCCTATCCAAACCTGCCGTCGGTTCATCAAACACGTAGACGTCGCTTTCGGCAAGCAATGCCCGGATCAATGCGACGCGCTTCTTTTGTCCGCCCGATAAACTGTCCCCGCCCTCCGTCAATACCGTATCGTAAGCGTGAGGCAGCTGTTCGAACACCGTGTCCATATTAAAATCGGCAGCCAGTTCTTTCAACTTTCGTTCAGACTTCAAACGACCCAAATTTAAATTATCCCGAATGCTTGCATCGAACAATACCGACTCCTGCCAAACCGGCATTATGCGTTCGGCGCTGCGGCCTCCCCCTACTATTCTTCCTTCGCTCGGTTCATAAAATCCTGATATCAGCTTGACGAACGTTGACTTTCCAGACCCGCTCGCCCCGACAACGACAATTCGCTCTCCTTTTTTTAAGATGCAATCCACGGAGTGAACCGCATTCGTCGAACCCCCCGGATATCGGAAAGAAAGACCTTCCAGAATCAAATCGCCTTGTTCGGGAGTCGCGGATTTGGCTTCGGGAATCGCCAGGAAAAGCAAAACGCGTGACGCGGAAGCCCAAGCTGCCTGCACTTCGCCCGCCAAGTCGACGGCATGCCTGGCCGGAAAAAAGATGATTTCGATCAAGGCCAAAAATCCGATCAGCTCGCCGATGCCCAGTTCTCCGTTCAGTACGCTTTGTCCTCCGACAGCCAGAACCAGTATATAAGCAGCGATCTCCGAAGCACCGCCGCAAATTTGCATGATGCCGTAGGTTGTGGATTTTTTGACCTCCGTACGCCCGGAGCGCATGCATGCCTTTTCAAAACGCCGAATGCCCCAGCGTTCGGCTCCCACGGACAAAAGATCTTTGGAACCTCGGAGCAGACCCGAGAAGGTCTCCGACATATCGGACATCGAATCCTGCGCCGCGCGATTGACATTGACCATGGTTTTGGAGCCGAATAACGGAATGATGAATCCTAGTGTAAGAAAAGGCAGGATTTGTAGTGCGAGCCCAAAATCGATACGGGTCAAGGCGATTGCCGATCCGACAGACTGAACCGCGGAATGAGCGATCTGCGCAAGCAAGGTGCCGTACAATTTGGCCCATGAAGGCAAATCCGAAAAGGCATAAGTCTGCATTCGTCCGAGCGGCTGACGTTCGTTTTCGATCAACGGAATATTTAACAGATGCGTCCATATCTCTACTCGAAGTCGTACCAGAATCTTTTGATCCAATGAGGTTCCGATACGGCGGGCAGACAAAGAAACCAGCCAACTCATGCCCCATACGCATAAATACGCACCTACGTACACGAATGCTTTGCTTTCCGGATCTTTACTCGCCAATTCGCCGATGATCATCCCGAGCAGCAAAGGCTTGAACAGGTTCAAGCCTGCCGCAGCCGCTCCGATCGCGATCGTCAATAAAACGAGCGGCAGTTCGGTTAGCAAAGGCATCAGCATTTTTTTGCGGGTTGACATGATTCATCTCTCCTTATGAAGGTATAAAAAAAGGAACCGCCTCAGAGAGGTCGGTTCCTTTTTTATGCTTATCAAGTATATATGCGGTTGAATCGATCGTTCAAGACTATCCTTTTTCCGGCGATTGAGCCGCGGAAGCACCGGAAGAGCGGCGGGACAGCCTTACGACAAAAGATAATACGTAGCGAAACGCTTCGCGTTCGAACACGGACAACGCCAGCAGATACGCCGGAACAATCAGAACGCCCAGCAGAGCAGCCCAGGCGAAAAAGGTTCCGTACGAAGAAATTGGCAGTTCGAAGCGGCTATGCAGCCATGCGGCGCCAACGAAAAGAACCGCGCACACAAGCCATTTTCTGAAAGTCAACCACGGGTTGCGACCTAACAGTCGCACGTTCGCATAAAGAATCATATCGACTGAACGGTACAGCAGCGCGGCTATGGTCCCGATCAGAACGCCGTACAAGCCAAGTACGAATACCAGCCCGAACGAAACGACCAAATTGATCGTCGATTCAAAAATCGCGCGACTTTGCGTACCGCGAAAATGTCCCGCAATATCGATCACGGTATCGGAAGGCGTTCGCGCGTTCATCAACAGTTTGGAAAGGGCGAACAATATCGGCAGCCACACATCGATATAATTCGCGTCGGTTATGCCTGCGGTATACAATTTCATGAAAGGCAGAACCAAAAGATAAGCCAATGTCACGATCGCGAAAACAAATCCGATAAAATAAGTCTCGTACGCGTTATAAAGCTTGTCGAACTTTTTCCTGTGTTCGAAAAAACTTTGTCCCAAAGCGAATTTGAGGCTGCCGCCGAACGTCTGCATAAAACTGTCCACCACGTTGAAAATCATGTTGTACAGCACGTACACGCTGACCACTTTCAAGTTGGTGAACAACGTCAAGATCAGCACGTCGGTATTGCGGAAAATCAGGTAGGACAACTCATGGATCAGAACCGAGTTTTTTTGGCCGATTGCCGCGTAGTCCGGTTTCGCTTTGAGGTCCAGCCAGTGATAGTGCCGGCGGATATAGATTTGGTACGCGACGATTTGCAGAATCACGATCACGAAATACGAAAACTGAACCGTCACGATACTGACGCCCTGCAGCAGCAAAACGATGCGAACGAGGCTGTTCACGATATTGCCGATCGTCACGACCGACGATTCGATATAACTTTTGCCCTCGGCAAGCAGCAGCACTTTAAACTTGCCTTGAAAATAATAATTGACCGCTCCGCCCATTCCGCTGAACGCGATGACCGCGAATACGGTGAGCATGGAATATCCGCTTTCCACGAAAAACGGATAAACGGCCGCCAAAAGCAGGACCGCGGCAAAATAGTAAATGCCGGTTTTTTTGTAATAAGCGGACGTGGCGGCAAGAATCGAATTGATTCGGCTCCGATCCCCTTCTGCCACGGGCTTATATAAGGCTTGCAGCGAAGCCGCGCCTACTCCTGCTTCCAGAAGCGCAAGATAAGCGATGATTTGCGAAACGGAATTGACGAGGCCGTTTGTGTCCGAACCGTATCCGACCAAAATCAGACGGGGAATAAAAAAGGCCAGCCCGATCGTGATGATCTGGCTGAGCAGCCCTGTCAGGGCATTGAGCAAAGCGCGTTTGAATCTCACGAATTCCCCTCCCCCGCCGCTCCGGTTCGGTTCGAAGACATTGGTGCGGCAGCGGATCTTGCGCTTCGCCTTGACGCGGCGGAACTTTTAGCGCGCAGAAGCCAACCGTAAGCGAACGGCGAAGCATGGAACAATCTCAATGCGCGAGGCAGCGCGATTCCCTCGGTTCGGCATTCCTGTACGCGTTTTTTCATTTTATCCGGCAAGCCCGGATAATGAAGCTCGATATCGCGAAGCAGCGCAGACATGCGGAAGTCTCCGGCTGCTAAACAGGTACGTATCGTATACAAATAATCTTCCAACAAATAAGGCCCGCCGAGCATGTCCGCGATCCGGTTCAATTCCGCGTCGTTTTGTTCGCGAAGATCCGCGGCCGCCCGATCGAAAGCCGCGGCGAAATCGAACTTGCGCACGTTATACGTGTAGGTTACCGAAGATCGGCGCTGTACGTAAAACATTAGCGGTTCATCGACGAAACGCACTTCCCGGGAACGGCCCAAAGCCCGGTAAATAAATTCCTGATCTTCACCGTTCACGCAGTCCGGTTCGTAAAGCAGTCCGGACTCGATCAAATTCTGCCGATGGTAGGCGATTCCCGAGATCGCGATTCGCAAGTCGCGATCGAAGAATACCTTTTTCAATGTATCGACTCCGCTAAGGGAATGCGGAAGAGCGGACTTGCCGCGGAAAAAATCCGATAAAACCTGGCCGTCTTCGCCGACTTCAAGAAAACGAAACACGACCGCATCGGGCGGCGCCGCATCCGAAATCACCGCATCGGCGATTTTTTCGACTAACGTCGGGTCCACATAATCGTCGCCGTCAAGAAAAATAACATATTCGCCTTTCGCTTCGGCCAATCCTCGGTTTCTCGCCCGGCTGACTCCCCCGTTCTCGGTGTGAATCAGCCGGGCTTGCGGCATATCGGCCAAATACGACTCGGCCGTTTGCGAGGTCCGGTCCGTAGAACCGTCGTTCACGATCAGCACTTCGAAATCGCGCAAGGTCTGCTGACTCAAACTCTCCAGCGTCCTGCCGATGTAGGATTGCACGTTATACGCCGGCACAATAATGCTTATCTTCATTAAATATCATCCTTTTTCGCGGAGATCGTCAAACTTCTTGCGCCGCTTTCCGTTTCCACGCTCAAAAGCGAAGGTCCGGCGGCGCCGAACGCTTTTAAGCTTTTAGCCTTTTTCAAAAATCGAAGTTTTCCGGATGCCGTACATAATGCGCGCAGCCAAAGCACGGCTGCCATATATCTTTTCTTTGCGCAAAGAAAAGCGAAAACGCGCATCGGACGCCAAGTTTCGGAATCTCGCGCGATTGCGTCCATGCGCTCGCTGAATCCGTGATATGTAGCAGCAAATTTCAAATCCTTGATGCTTTCGAAAAGGGCGACTCCGTAATCCGCATCATGCACGCAGCTGTTTTGAACGCGTTCGAAAAAAAGACGATTCAAAATCCGCGCATACACGTTGCGATCATCATAATCGGCGTACCATTCCTCGAATTTTTCGACCAAATGCAATTCTCGCTTCATGTAATCGGGTTTTCGGGTACTGGTGAGCGAGTCGGGACGTTGAAGGTAATAATACAGGGTATGCTTCACGGATACAAATACGTTCGCATGGCGCAAAAAACATAGATTGAATAACACGTCTTCGCTGAACACTTTGCTGTTCGATTCGAATCGCAGGCCGTGCGCCTCGATCAAACTTCTCCGATACAGTTTGTTCCATACCATGACCGCATATTTTTTGCTGTTCCATAATCGGTCCAGTCCGTATTGTTCGATGACGATTCGTTCCGTGCCCAGTCCGAGAACGTCGTGCTCGATCCGGTCTTCGTAAGCGAGCGCGTAATCGCAAGCGCAAATATCGGCTTCTTCGCGCGCAGCTTCTTCATACATCGCGGCCAAAGCATTAATTTCGATCCAATCGTCGGAATCGACGAAAGCGACATAAAGCCCTTTTGCCGCATTCAATGCAGTATTCCTTGCAGCGCTCAACCCTTGATTTTTTTGATCGATAATAATCACTCTGGAATCGCTTTTCGCGTAAGAATCCATGATTTCGCGCGAGCCGTCCGTAGAACCGTCATTCACGACGATAATTTCGATCCGCTTCAATGTTTGATGAATCAAACTATCCAAACATCTTCTTAAAAAACGCTCTACGTTGAATACAGGTACAACGACGCTAACCAACGGTATCACTTTACCGCATCCTCCCCGAATTAAACAATTTGAGCGTAACTTAATCTATGTATAATCGATGCTTCCTTTCCAGCTTGCAGCTTATATAACCCTCATATTTTCAAATTGAATCAAGTGAAGGAAAAATATTATTTAGTGGTTAAATAAGGGAAAACCCCTGCTTCCAGTTAAGGAAACAGGGGTTAAGGATTTCGAGTCTTTCGGTAAGCGATTGATTTATGCCGCTTTTTTAGCCGCGATTTCCGCACGTTGTGCCAATGTTTTTTTCCACAGACCCAGGATCAGGCCGGAGATGACCGAACCGATGATCACCGTCAGCAGGAACAATGCCGCATGGTTGGACAACAAGGCTACGAACACGCCGCCGTGCGGAGCCGGAACGTTGATTGCCCATAGTTGAGTCAGGCCGCCCGCTACCGCGGAACCGATGATACAGGAAGTCAGGACGCGCAGCGGATCTGCCGCAGCGAACGGAATCGCGCCTTCCGTGATGAAGCTCGCGCCGAGCACGTAGTTCGTGATGCCGGATTTGCGCTCTTCGTCGGTGAATTTGTTCTTGAAGAATGTCGTTGCGAGCGCGATCGCCAGCGGAGGAACCATGCCGCCCGCCATAACCGCCGCCATCCAGGCGCCGTCGCCCGTGGAAGTGAAGATCCCGATCGCGAACGTGTAAGCCGCTTTGTTGAAAGGACCGCCCATATCGATTGCCATCATGCCGCCGAGCAGAAGGCCCAGCAGAACCGCGTTGCCCGTACCCAGATTTTCCAGTACGTTCGTGATCCAAGTGTTCAGACCGCCGAAGACCGGATCAATGACGTAGTACATGACGATGCCTGTCAACAGCAGACCAAAGACCGGATAAAGCAAGATCGGTTTCAAGCCTTCGATGCTTTTCGGAATGCCTCTGAATACTTTGCGAAGACCGATCACGATATAACCGGCCAAGAAGCCCGCGACCAGACCGCCGAGGAAGCCCGCGCCGGATACGCTTGCCATGTAACCGCCGACGATACCCGGCATCAAGGCCGGACGGTCGCCGATGCTCATCGCGATAAAACCGGCCAGGATCGGAATCAGGAAGTGGAATGCGCTGTCGCCGCCGATATTCATCAGAAGTTTGAAGATCGGATTATCGGCTCCCCCGCCCCCATACTGCTCGAACAGGAACGAGATGGCAATCAGGATACCGCCGCCGACTACGAACGGAAGCATATGAGAGATGCCGTTCATCAGGTCTTTGTAGATTTTGCCGCCGACGCTGATTTTGGCACCTTTATCGGAACTGCCTGCTGTCGATCCGCCTTCGTGACGGTAGATCGGCGCATCGCCGCTTGCGGCTTTGCGAATCAGTTCTTCGGATTTGCGAATGCCGTCGCTGACCGGACGCTGGAGAACCGGTTTGCCGCTGAAGCGGGCCATCTCGACATTCTTGTCCGCCGCGATGATTACGCCGCTTGCGCGAGCGATTTCGTCGGCCGTCAATTCGTTACCGACGCCTTCCGAGCCGTTCGTTTCAACACGGATGTTCACGCCGAGTTCTTTCGCTTTTTTCTTCAACGCGTCTTCAGCCATGAATGTGTGCGCAATGCCGGTCGGGCAAGCGGTTACGGCTACGACGAATTTGTCGGAATTCGGGTTGCCTACGACAACGCCGGACGTTGCGGAAGCGCTTGCGCTAGCCGGCGGAGCGGAAGGTTGAGCGCCTTCGGATTCAGCTTGGGCCGCGTTGAACAATGCGGTGACTTCGGCCGGCGTGCGCACGTCGCGCAGTTTAGCCAGAAAATCGGGATCCAGCAGCATGCGGGAAAGCACTTTGAGCGCTTGAAGATGCAGGTTGGATTCGCCTTCCGGAACGGCGATCATAAAGAAGAAATGGGCCGGCTGTTCGTCGAGCGATTCGTATTCGACGCCTGCCGAGCTTTTGCCGAACACGATCGTCGGTTGGTTCACCGCGCTCGTTTTGGCGTGCGGCATCGCGATACCTTCGCCGATTCCCGTGCTGGATTGCGCTTCGCGAGCCAAGATCGCCTGCTTGAACGCTACAGCATCGTTGATTCTTCCGCTTTTGTTCAAAGACGCGATCAGTTCGTCGATAACGGCTTCTTTGGTAATGGACCGCAGGTCCAGGATCATGACCGGTTCAATCATCAGGTCCGTAATTCTCATCCTATTCCACTCCTCTGGAGGTGTTGTCGGCGCGCGGTGTCCGCACGCCGTTTATTGCGTTTTGCCTTGTCGGGCTTGAATCGTGATGCTTGCTTGATACTGCATGATCTATGGCGTGAATCGTTACACGGGATTAACTTGAACCTGCGACAGCAGCGAATCGATCTTCGCCCGCTCAGCCAGGTCATCCGAGAATGCAGTGGCGCTTCCCGAAGCTGTACCGGCACGGAGTGCTTCAAGCGGGCTGCCTGTCTTCGCCAGCGTGCCGACAAATCCCGCAATCATGGAATCGCCCGCACCAACGGAGTTGCGCACTTCCCCTTTCGGAACATTGGCGTGGTAGACTTGTTCGTCGGTCACCAGCAGCGCCCCGTCGCCTGCCATGGAGATCAGCACATTTTTGGCTCCCATCTCCAGCAGCTTGCGACCGTACTTGATCAGGTCTTCTTGACCTTCAATCTCAACGCCGAACAGTTCGGCCAATTCATGGTGGTTCGGCTTGACGAGAAGCGGACCGTGAGGCAATGCCTCGAGGAGCGCGTCCCCTGTCGTGTCGATCACGAATTTCGCGCCGCGTTCCTTGATGACCGCAATCAGTCGGTCGTAGAACGAACTCCCGAGCGAAGGCGGAACGCTGCCGGACAGAACGACGATATCCTCTTCGGTAAGCGCTCTCAGCTTCTCCGCCAGCGCATTGGCTTCCTCGTCTCCGATTCGCGGCCCCTGGCCGTTAATTTCGGTCTCGCCGCCATGCTTCAGCTTGATATTGATGCGCGTATCGTCTTGTACGCTGACGAAATCCGTCACGATCGACTCGGATTTGAGTACGTCCTCGATAAACCGTCCTGTAAATCCGCCCAGAAAACCCAGTGCCGTATTCTCAACGCCAAGGCGACTCAGAATTCGCGATACGTTGATCCCTTTTCCCCCCGGGAGCTTCAGGTCACGTTTCATACGGTTGAGTGCATCCAGCTTCAAGTCTTGCACTTCCACGATGTAATCGATGGAAGGATTAAGCGTTACGGTGTAAATCATGATTCATCCCTCGATTATTTTGGTTTTCTCAAGAATCGACTTTCTCCACCGCTCGGGAATCGAGTCGGTAATGATCGCGGCTTCCTTGAGATCGAATAATTTGGCAAAAGCCACTTCGCCAAACTTGCTGGCATCCGCCAATACATACGAACGTTCCGCCAACTGCCGGGCACGGCGCTTGATCAGCGCTTCTTCCGGGTCTGGCGTCGTAAATCCAAATTCGGCGTTCACCCCGTTGGTTCCGATAAAAGCTTTGTCAAATCTGAAGTTGTCCATATTTTGAAGGGCAATACTGCCGATGACGGCTTTCGTATGGCTTTTCATCATGCCGCCAAGTAGATAAGCACGAATATTCTTGCTGACCAGTGCTTCAACATGCGAAAGTCCATTCGTCACGACCGTAATGTCTTGTGCTTCGATAAAAGGAATCATAGCGAGTGTCGTTGTGCCTGCATCGATGTAAATACATTCACCGTCCCGAAGCTGACGGGCGGCTGCACGACCGACTGCATTCTTTTGTTGAACGTTTTTGAACGTTTTCTCTTCCATGCCGGGTTCTTCGCTTCGACGATGCAGCAGAGAAGCTCCGCCATGCACCCGCTTGAGCAGATGCTGCGATTCCAAATCGATCAAATCGCGCCGTACCGTTGATTCGGAGGTACCCAGCAGCTCGACGAGTTCCTGAAGCTTTACAATCCCGGAAACTTGTAAGCGCTGTAGTATGATTCGGTATCTTTCTTCTGTCAACATATTGATTCCTCCATCTGCCACTCATTGTAACCTACGACTCCGTAAAAAACAATCACTTTAATCCAAAAACATTCAAAATATTTCATCAATAATCTGAACTGTCGAAAACCCTTCACTTCTTTTTTATAAAGCTATGGTAACGCTTCCCTATTCATGCTTTTTCTTTCCTCAAAACGTTCAATCTTTCAAATTCATGCTGGTCTTTGAACCTATTATCGGATGCAAGGTTTTGACGGTTTAGCAAATCGGCGACTAATTTCGGTCCTATTTTGAATCAAGCATCAAAAAAGCCCGGGACTAACTTCTCCCCGATGCTTCCCGCAACATCCCTTATTTTCAAAAATAAAACAACGCAAAATACCGCCGCCGACCGCAATCAGCCGGTCGGTGCGGTATCCGTCATGCTTGCGTAACCTTACTTTTAGCGTTGAAAAGGTACTAGCCGATCGTCTCGACGATATTGCCGTCCGGATCGCGCATCAGCGTTTTTACAATGCGAATGGTCAAGCTGTCCATCGTCTCCAGTTGGAACTCGCTTTCTTTGGGCACCAAACGGCGCGTTAATTCAGCTACCGCATCCGCGTTCAGATACAATTGGAGAGCATTATCGAGTTCCACGATGCGATTCTGCACATCGGGGATCATCACGACGCCCGTGTCGGGTCCCATCAATGTTAAATCCCGATCATGCAGCAAACGTCCTGCCAGAATGCGCGCTAACGTTTCCGCCTGTTTAGCGCCAAGTTGAAGCGTGTAGGAATTGCTTTTGAGCAGATTTCTTTTCTCTTCCCAACTCAAACTTTCGAAGTACAGCACACCCGTGCTCGAGCCTTCCGTACGTACGCCCAATTCGGCAGCAGCTCTAATCTCGGAATCTTCGAGCAAAGAACTTCGGGTCAGATCGGTCAAATACAGAGGTAGGCGCTTCTGCGCCAAATCGAGAAAACTCCGCGTATTCCAGACTTTGATCATATCCAATTCATCCGCCGTAATCCCGACCACCTGCAAAAATTGAAACTTGCCGAAAGGCGAACTTGCTTGTCCCAATTCAGGGTCCTCCACAAAAGCGACGGCCGTAATCGGCGTATCCCTCTCTGCTTCGATCGGACCGTTAGCATCGAGATGGTGTCCGGGCTGGAATCCGTTTCCGCTGCTGAATACGTATCGCGCCAGGTTCTGAAGGAAATTGATCGCCCAGGCCGGGGGTTGCTCTTCACCTTCTCGTGCCAAACGCAATGTCAATTCAAAGCCAAAGCCGCTGTATTCCATATTGTCGAATTCCTTTTCATACAACTCGGTAAATCCGTACGTCACATAATGCCAATGAGGAACCGGCTCTTCACGGGCATATACGCTGACCCCATTGAGCGGATCGGGTCCCCCCAGTTGATACGAAATCAAGGTACCGTAATGGTAAGGCTCGACTCCCGGATAACGCTTGTTCAATACCGCATCAATCGCGTTCCAACCCGGTGCTTGATCGTCCTGGGCCTGCAATTCTTCATCTTCCTTCATCGCCCACTGCTCCTTTCGATGGCTTCAATGTCGCTTAAGCACTTCAACTTCGCGTCTCTCTACTTTCAGTTTACCCGAAGCCGGGCTTTTTTGAAAATATGCACAAAAAAACGTTCCCCTTGGCGCCTGCCATGAACAGGGGAACGTTTGGAATGAATCAGGCCGATTCTTCCGTTTTGAACTTGGCGATTCGAGCGCGCAGTTCGTCGGCGCTCACGGACACTTCGCCCGAGAGATCGGAAATGCTGGAAATCGCTTGCGCCTGTTCTTGCGTCGAGGATGCAGCTTCTTCCGTGCTCGCTGCGCTTTGCTCCGCAACGGCGGCGATATCGGTCATGATCGAAGAGACGTGGTCCGCGCTGTGCTTCAATTCATCGGATGCGATGGATACTTCGCGAATCCGGCTCGTGATGCCGTCGACCGAGCCGCGAATGACGTCGAACGCTCCGCGCGTGGAGGCCGCGGCTTCGATCTGCTTGTCTACCGTCGCTTGGAATTCCTGAATTTCGTCGATGCTTTGGCGACCCGCTTCTTGCACGCCCGCCAACAGCGTATCGATATCCGCCGCCGAAGCCCGCGTCTGCTCGGCAAGCTTACGCACCTCGTCCGCGACCACGCTAAAGCCTTTGCCATGCTCGCCCGCACGCGCGGCTTCGATCGCCGCGTTCAAGGCCAACAGATTGGTTTGCTTGGCAACCGTGTGAATCAGGCTGACGGCTTCGCCGATCTTCACCGTCTGGTCGCCGAGGCGACGGTTCGCTTCTTCCACGCGGCTGGCCGAGCTGCGGCTCGCTTCGGTCAAATCGCCTTGCGAAGCCACCGCTTCGAGGCCGCCTTTCATCGCTTCCGTCACGTCGTCCGCACTGGATGCGGCCAGACCCGCGCTGCTCGCGATCGCTTCGATCGATTCGTTCATATCGCCCAACTGCTCAACGCCGGTTTGAATCGAGGAAGCTTGATCGGTTGCGCCTTTTGCCAATTCTTCGATCACGACTGCGATTTGATCCGAGATATGCTTCGCGCCTTCGGCTTGACCGTGCATGTACTTGGCCGAATTTTCCACGCCTTCCGCGGAACCTGCCGCCGCATGGATCAGTTCGCGCAGACTCGCCGACATTTCGTTGAACGCGGTACCCAGCTTGCCGATTTCGTCTTTGCCTTTCACGTCCACGCTAACCGTCAGATCGCCTTCCGCCATGCTTTGCGCGCTCTTTTGCAGCAGGATCAGCGGTTTGATCAGGCGGGCGGCGGCGAATACGGCCAACACTCCCAATAAGACGGCCAGACCGATAATACCGCCGATAAACAGATTGCGCATTTGTACGTATTCGGCAAACGCGTAGCTTTTCGATACCGAAGCAGCTACATACCATCCCGTCCCTTCAACCTTTTGATAATACAGAAGTTGCGGTTCGCCTTTGTACGTGTAAGTCAGACTTCCCGATTCCCCGCCTTGCAGGATTTGATCGGCAATTCCCGAGTAATCCGCAATCTCTTTCAGCGGTTTGTTGACATTGTCTGCATCCGCGTGAGCCAGTACAACCCCTGTCTTGTCCGTCATGAAAGCAAAACCGCCGTCAATTTTGATATTATTAATGGTGTCCGTGAGCGTGGAAAGTTTCATATCGCCTGCAACTACGCCTGCAAATGCTCCGTCGGCTTCATGCAGCGGATAACCGATCGAGACGGCATAATCGCCACTGATCATATCGAGGTACGGATTACTGAAGTTCAGCGCATTCGCTGCTTTGCCTTCCATGTACCATGGACGAACTTTGACATCGTATCCAGCTTCAGGAACCCAGCCGGATCCGTCGATCATGCGTCCGTCTTCCATGCCCACGTAGATGTCGGACAGATTGTTTTTGTTTGATTCCGCCGTATAAGCTTGAAGCTGGCTTTCTTTGATCTGATCCAATGGGACCGAAGACTCAATCACTAAAGCAGTCGTTTCCACGACTTTTGCGTTTTTTCCGACCCAGCCTCCGATTTGCTCCGCCGTATTTTCAGCCGTGCTTCGCAAGTTATCGCTGATTGACTCTTCTGCTTCATTTCTCATAGTGCTCAGTGCCGCGATGCTAATGCTCCCCGTACCCAGCAGGGTCACGACCACCAGCAAAATTGCCAATTTCATTTTCAAATTCATTCCAATGACCCCCTTGATTATGCTAATCCGCTTAAGCTGCTACATGTTTCTCATCACGACACGCTTTCAAGGCATCGATGCCGTTCGAAAGGTGGAAGTATGCTTGGTTTCGATATTTATCGACATAATCAGCAGAAAATTTAGCATAAAAAGGAGGTACAAAAAGAAAAAGTGCAAAAGCATTTGCTTTTGCACAATAGAAACGTTTTTTTAAGGACTATAGACGCATTTGAACTTTTTTTCACATTTTCTTTCATTTAATGCATAGTCTGCTCTTGCACAATTTAGAACGTTCTGCGACGCGTGAACAGCCACGCACCTGCTATCCATACGAGACTCAACCCCAAATTAAGCCCGATCGCCGACACCAACGAATCATTGAATAGTAACGCCAGAAAAAAGTCGGCCACGTGTACCCGCAAAGACGCAATCGATGTACCGATCGGAATGGCCGCGATCAGAACCGTCCAGAGGATCCATGAGATCGGCGACTTTAATCCCGAGAACAACAGATTGAACAGCGTCAAAACAAAGAAGTAAAAAACGGTCTGATACAAAAAGGCTCCGATAAAACCAAACTGTTCCCAGTCGAACACTTCGATGAGGTTGTACGTCTGGCTGTAGGTGCGGATCACGTTTTGCTCGAACGGCCACCACAAGCTATTCACCAATGCCAGTATTATCGCGGACACGGCATAAACTCCGAGCAATCCGGCAAAATATCTGCGACGAGAATCCCCGAAGTTCATCATGGGACGGAACGTTTTTAAAGGCAGGATAATCGCTAGCAAAGGCAGCAGTATCAAAAGCATGTTCGCCGAAGATACATTGACGTTCTCCATCTCGGAAGGCACTTCGATCGACAGATCGTTATTGCCGGTAAGCTCCCGAAGCTCGCCCACGGCTGCGGCAATATCTTGCGCATCCTGCTGAGGATCGCTTCCGAGCGCCATGTTGATGGTAAAGTTGGCAATGACCGAGACCGCGATAGCCGCAATCAAGATCCATATCGCCAGTTTCATGCGGAGCCAGGATACCTGGAGCTGCACCTTCATTTTATTCATCCGTCTGTCCCTCCTCGATCAGGTAAGCAAAAAATTTCTGCAAAGGCACGCCTTCGACGGTCAACCCCTGACTTTCCGCGATCTTCCGGTCGTTCTCCGTCAAATCTCCATACACGATCGCCATCCCCGCATTTCCGTAACGTTCGCCGTGGATCACGCGCCTGCCTTGCACAAAGGTATCGAGCACCGCACCAAGTCCGCTAACCAGATGCGCACGCTCCCGAATTTGTTCAACCTCTTCCTGCATCAAAATGCTCCCCGATTCCATAATGAAGACTTGCTCGACCACGGTCGCGATTTCGTCGATCAAATGCGTGGATAACAAAATGGTACGCGGATGCTCGGCATAATCTTCGATCAGCGTCCGGTAAAAACGTTCCCGCATCAGCACGTCCAGTCCCAACACCGGCTCGTCGAAAATGGTCAAAGGCGCCCGGCTGGCCAGTCCGATCAGATTGCCGACCATCGATTCCATGCCTCGCGACAAATGCCGCATTTTTTTACGCGGATTCAGCTTGAACGTTCCGAGCAGCTTGGAAGCAAATTTCGCATCCCAATCCGGGTGGAACGCCGAGGCCATCTGTAACACGTCGCGAACTCTGGCATTGCCCGGGTAAAAGTTTTTCTCGCGTATGTAGCAGGTTTGTGCAGGCACATCGCCTTTTTTGAGCGGACTTCCGTGAACCGTGATTTCCCCGCCATCCGGAAAGATTCCGCCGGTAATCATGTTTAAAAACGTCGTTTTCCCCGCACCGTTGCGGCCCAGCAATCCATAAATCGTATGCTCGACAAGATCCATGTTCAGGCTGTCCACGGCATCCGTGCGTCCATATGATTTGCTTAGCTGTCTAACTTCCAAAACTGAACTCATTTGCGTTGTTCCCCCTTCTCACGCTTAATCATCTGAATCACGTCTTCGGTCGTCATCCCCAGCTTCTCCGCTTCTTCCAACAGCTTGACCACCAGATCACTGTAAAATCGTTCGCGGCGTTTGGCCATGATCTTCTCCTTCGCTCCGACGGCTACGTACATCCCCAGCCCTCGCTTTTTATAGATGATATCCTCATTCACCAGCAGTCCGAATCCCTTTACGATCGTGGCGGGATTAATCTGGAATATGCGCGAAAACTGAGTTGTCGAAATAATCTGATCTTCTTCCGCATAAGTGCCGTTTAGAATGTCGTCCTCGATTCGCTCCGCAATCTGCTGAAAAATGGGCCGGCTCTCGTCGAATGGAATCGGCATTGTTACCACCTTTCTGGTTTGTTAGTTATGTAACTAACCATAATGGTAGAGGTGGTTTTTGTCAATAGAAAAGGTCTGCGTAGATTCGCAGACCGGTTTTTGAAGTTCCTATTTGTTTTTTTTGAAAAGCTTAGGCGCTGCGGGAGAAATTACAAGCATATGCTTCCGAAGTGCATTTCTTCGAAATGCTTCACAAGACGCTGTCTCACTTGGAAAACTGGGATAAAATTTAAATGGAAGTTTTCCAAGTTCAAAGGCGTCTTTCACTGAATTTCTCCCTCCGCTAGAGCTTTTTTTATTACACACCTACACCTACACCTACACCTACACCTACACCTACACCTACACCTACACGATAAAGTTTAACGGGGTCTTTTCTTGGTGCAGAACATAGGTTAGTCAATATTTCGGTTGATTTGCATACTTCTCGAAAGCGAACGCCTCTTCGATTCTTTACTGCGTAACGTTGACCAGTTTGACCAACGTGATCGCGGCTTCTTGGCGCAGCAAAGGGGCGGTTGGGCGGTAGTTGTAGGTTCCGTCCGGATCGCGCTGCACTTCCTGGTCGTAGAGTTGGGAATCGATCATGAATTTGACGCCGTCGGCGGCCCAAGACGAAGGAGGATCCGAAAAAGTTACGGTACTTTCGCTTAGGGAAGTGCCGTAACTTGCCGAAGCGATGCGGAAGACCATCAATGCGGCTTCTTCGCGCGTGATCGGCTGGTCGGGGCGGAAGGTTCCGTCCGGGTATCCAGTGATTCCGCCAAGCTCGGTGAATAATTGGATGGCTTGGACATTGGGATCATCTTGGACATCGGCGAAGCGCGAAGGCGTGTTGAGGAGCTGACTATTCGCGACTTTGGCTAATTGTCCGACGAATTCGCTCCGGGTCACAGCTTCTTCCGGGCCGAAGTTCTTTTCTGATTCTTCGGTGGATAGGCCCATGAGTCGAATAGCTTCAATTGAGTCGGCATACGGGCCATCGGCGTCAACATCTTGATAAGCTTCGAAATCCGGCATTTTTTCATACCAAGTATCTTTATAATAATCGGAGTAGAGGTAATCGACCCGGCCTTCCTTGTCTTTATGGAATCCGACTCCGTTACCGTAAGTATCCCGGAAAAAATCAGCTTCGGATGACTGCGGCTGTAGTCGGAAATTCAACATTTCACTTGATTGAAATTGTAAAAATCCGTCGTCAGCCGTTACTTGGGCATACCGAGACGGTTGACGCAGATTGCGATAATAGCCTTCGTATTTTGCAAGTTCTTCGGTAGAAAGCGTTGGAAACTCTTCGTTGATCGACGTTGCTTCCGTTTTGGGATAATAATGATCCATGAAGCTTTTGAAAATCCCGTCGTAAGAAGCAAAAGTATCCGTATTGGTCACGAACATCGCGCCGACGCCTTGTTCGGGCAACAGCCACACGTAGGAATGAAACCCTCCCATGTCGCCGCCTTTGCCGGCTACGACTTCTCCGTTATACGACTGGCGCGAGAAAAACTCGAATCCGTAACCGGAAATGGGCTGCCGGTCCGACATTTTGAAATGAACAGCTTCCATATCGGTTATCGTATCCGACTGTAAAATACCGGTCTCCCCTTCACCCAGCATCGCCAGCATAAATTTCGCCATATCGGAACCTGTCGTGACCAAGCCGCCTGACGGCGCATAGGCCGGAGCTAAGCCATTTTTATAAACGTCGAGTTTCTGGCCCTCTGAACTGTAAGCATTCGCCAGACGACCCTCCGTTTGCTCCGCACGACCGAATCCGCTGTTTTCCATACCGAGCGGCTCGAAAATATTTTGTTTAATCACCTCTTCATAAGGCATATCCAAGACTTTTCCGAGTATGTAACCTTGAAGGGTATAAGCAAAGTTGTCGTAGCGATAGACGGTTCCCGGCTCGCGTACAACGGGCGGCATGGACTGTTCGACGAATTCGTCGAGCGTCTTCCGTGCCTCGGGCGGCATCAAAAGACTGATGTCCCCTTCGCCGCGTTCAAATCCGCTCGTATGCGTCAGCAGGTCAGCCATCGTGACCGGCACGTCCGTTTCATTGGGAATATTCAATCCGTCCATATACGTCTGTACATCGGCATCCAGGTCGATTTTTCCTTGCTCGACCTGCTGCATGACCGCGGCTGCCGTAACCGTTTTAGATACCGACGCCATAGCAAATAGCGTCTGATCCGCATCAACCGGCGTTTGCGTCTCGATATCGGCGTAGCCGTAGCCTTTATTGAGCAGCACTTTTCCGTCGCCGACAACCGTAAGCACGGCTCCGGATTGCTTGAAGCGGTTGGTCATCAGATTATCGGCAAACTGTTCGATCTCTGCCGGATCGCTTGGACCGCGAGGCGACGGCTCGGCAGCGGTCGCGGCTCCGGCAACTTGCGGAAGAACCAATAATACTGTCAGTAATAAGATTGCCGCAGGCTTCATCTTTACTCCTCGCAATTGGAACATCCTATTTCCTCCTCCTTGTTTTTTCTAATCCCTATCTATACGTTGCTAAATTGATAACGGTTTCATTCGCATGCCAAAAAACCGTCTTCGAGAAGACGGTTTCGGCATGCGACGCTTGGTTCGACGATCAATCAAAAGATTCGTGGTGCAGATCGAGCATTTTTTCCAACAACCAATTATCCCGCTCCAACTGTGAATAATCGTCGGCCTGCCATCGGCTCACGATTTCTTCAAGCAGCTGCGCGTTGTTGTAAATGCCTCGTTTTTGGCCGCCTTCGATCATTTGATCAAATAGGTTCAAACACCATTTGGACGATAGGAAAATCGGTGTCGACTTCGGACTCAGCTTGGCTTCGGATACGGATTGCATCATGCCGACAATCACGAACTCGTCGGGCCATTCGCCTCTTTTCAGCGAAGCGAAAATTTCAAGCTCCGGGCGGTCGTTGATCACCACAATGTTCGGAGCGTCGGCGATCGGATTCGGGGCGACCGGATAGACGCGTTTGTCGGAATCCGGCGTTTGAGCCGCATACGCGTTTCCGGAGCTCAACAGGATGGCTGCCGCAAATGCGGCGAAGATCGTTTTTTTCAATTCGCAGTCTCCTCTCGGTATGCAGGGTTCTTGATAAAGACGCGGAGCGGACGTAATTCGTTTGCCCAAACGACGAATTTCCCAAGTTTATTCGTCCGATCCGCCCGATCCGTTTCCCCTTAACCGAGCTCTTTTCGATCTTCCCCTTGCCGCAATCCGAGCAGCCCGTTCATCTGCTCAAGCAAATTGCCGCCGCCGCTAAGCGAAATGGTGCCGATCTTTTCGCAGATTTTCTCCACGAACTCCAATTCCTTGAGCCGGTACAGCGTCGCGTTTTCATCCATCAGCTTGGCCGTGTTCAGCAGGCTTCGGGTAGACGCAGTTTCCTCGCGCCGGGTAATCATGTTCGCCTGCGCCTTTTTCTCGGCCAACAGCACCGTATTCAGAATCGCGCGAATCTCGCCCGGCAAAATGACGTCTTTCAATCCTGCCGCAAGAAATTCAACCCCGTATTCGGCGCCGCTCGGCTTCAATCGACCCAGCACGTAATCACCGATCTCTTGTTTCATTTTCAGCAAATCATCCAGCTTCATCGTGCCGACATACTCGCGCAGCAGCAGTTGGAGTTGCACATAGACCTGCTCCTCGAAGCCTTTGATCTCCGCCGCGCGAAGCGGATCGGTAATCCGGTATTGGCAGACGAAATTCAAACGCAGCGACACTTTGTCCTCGGTCAAAATTTCCTGTCCCGTCATATCGAGCTGTTGGCGGCGCAGATCGAACTTTTTGACCGTGACGGCTTCCGAACCGCGCCAGAAGAAGCTGCGTCCCGGCGAAAGCTGACGTTGCAATCGGTTGTCGAAGTACAGCAGTCCAACCTCATGACTGGACACGTCGACCGTCTGAATATAATTCGCTCCGATCTTTTCCAGCAGCGCACGGTTCACTTCCGGTCCGACCTCCGGCGTTGTGGCATCGACACGGACAAAAGTATGCGTAATCGGCTCTTTCCAATAGGCGTACGTGCCGGACATCAATACATCACGGAATCGGCCGTTCTCCAAATGGATCACATATTCGCCGTCGCTGACCTCCGTCACGTTCAACTGAGCCATGAGATCCGCGTCATGACTGAACAAGCGCACATCCATCGCATCCGTCGCGCCAGCCAATGTTGGTCGATAATCAAACGGCTCGGTCGTTTTCTTGAATATCAATGTTCGAAGTCCTTCGCTCCAGGAAAAAAAACGATAAGATCCCGGCATCAGAGTGCGTACATAACGCCCTTGCTCAAAAAGCAAAGCACGCTCGTTATCGCCCACCTCAACCTTGCGGAATCCTGCACCCAGTACCCTTGTGCCGTATGCCCAGTTGTCAGCCGAATCGCTCGGACGGATATCCTTGCCCGGAAGCCCGGGAATTTTGCGCCCATGCGCTTGATTTATGTGGGATTGATGTTGAAAGTTTGTCATGAATAAGTTCCTCCTTGGAATCTTTGGGACGGAAGTTCGCCTATTCTCACGTGCGGAGCTTGGCTTAAGCCGATTCCGGTCGTGCAGGGAAGACAAAGATTCGTACAGCCGAAGATCGGTCCCGACTTCGAACCGACATCAACCTACTTTCCTTCTGCCTCTATGCCCGACCTTTACCGGCGAATCCGCCACGGCTGCAAAGCACACTCGCATATCGGACCCTGTATAAGCAGCACCGCCGGAACTCCTCGTCCTCAAAGATTTTCATTTGTGTCTCCATTTGAAGTGGAGAATGCTCAACCAAGAGCTCGCATCTAAAGCGAGTGGGGATTCGAACCCCGCAAATATTGCGCTTTTTTTGCGAATGCGGCTTCCGGTATACCGCCAGCGCATCGCGCCCGGCACCGCCGAACCTTATCGAAGTCCGTGCCTGGGGAACACATTCGCGAATTCCTCGTGGAATCTGTACCCATTATGTCCGATCCTTCAGAACTCCAACAGGGCGTAACTATGGCGACTGACTTTTTACGCAGCAAAAAAGCTGCCAGTTTGGCAGCTTGGATTGTCGAGAAAGTCACTTTGGCGAGGGAAGCGAGAAAACTCCGAGAGAAATTCGTTCAATCCGCTGTCTCACTTGGAAAACTGGATTTAAATTTGAGTGGTTGTTTTCCAAGTTCAAAGGCGTCTTGAACTGAATTTCTCTCTCCGTCTTCTCGCTTCCAGCTACGTTGGACTTCCTCAATACGTTAAGGCTGCCAAGTCGGCAGCCTTTCCCTTACTCCTATCAGTAAAGTTTGATTTGAAACGAAGCCTCCAGCGGAGGGAGAAATTCAGTGAATTACAGGATTTCGAAGAAAACCTGCGGTAACATTAAGCGCTATGTTGACGCCTTTGAGCGCGGAAAGCCGGAGGCTTTTTGCGCGAGACAGCGTCTTGAATGAATTTCTCCCGCAGCGCCTCGGCTTCCGATTCGAATAGGACTTTCCATCAATCCCACCAAAAGCTCCAGTTAGAGCTTCGCTTCAAATAAGCCGCATAGGCTCCGATCGAAGCGAATCCTTCGAGCACGTACGAACAAAACATAAAATGCTCGCGAGCAAGCTCCAACGCTTCTTCGTCACTTTCCGGCAATCGCGAAGCCCGCAGCAGCCATGAATCTTCGCTGACCGCCGTAGGAACAGCCCCGTACCGTTTTTGCCAATCCCGGAACAATGCCGCTTGCTCCACAGGTTGCGGACATTCGTTATAACCGCCCATCGGGATAGTCAAGGGAGCTGTCCAAGCATCCGCTTCCGGCAGATCCAACAGCAGCAGTTCGCCTTCTTCATTACGCTCCACCCAAGCCGCATTGGGTAAAGGCTCTTGCAGAACAGAACCCTCCTCTTCGACGTTCACAAGCTGCTCATCCATTAACTCAGGCTGCTCCGCCCATAAAGCCGCATAAGCTTTGTATGCAGAGCGCAGATCATCCTGCTTATGATCGATTGTCGGCAATCCGCTATCCGCAAGGGAATCGGCAACGACCTTTTTGAGTACATCCGATACAGACAGGCTCTCGGCCCGTATTAATTGTTCTTCAACATAGCTCCGAATCGAATCCTCACCGTCTGCCGCTTCCTCCAGCATTTCCTCAATGTTATCGCCAGCGACAACCAATACTCGATGCAGACCTTGGGACGCCTGTATCGGATACTGGATTTGTTCCGCCTGAACGACCGCTACCTTGTACGCCTGCAACAAGCCCAACACTATTTCGCTCACTCGCCGTTTCCTCCTTAACTCTATAGAGACATCGATTAAAACTCCTCTGTTTCTACTATAGGTCAAGTCAACGTTGAAACCAATTCCGGCTGTCTCTCCAACTTCCCGTCTTCGATCCGATACACCTCGTCGCACAACATCTCGATATCGTCCCGATGATGGCTGGTCAACAGAATCGTTCGTCCTTCCGTCCGAAACGCCATCAATAATTCTCTCACTTGGCCTACGCTGCGTTCATCCAAAGCGTTAAACGGCTCATCCAGAACTAACACTTGCTGCCCTTCCATAAAAGACTGAGCCAATGCGATCTTCTGCTTCATGCCGAGCGAATAGTGGCGCATCTTCTGACGCAAATCCGGGTCTAGCCCGACAGCTTTCATCGACCGCCGAATCTCTTCTGTGCCGATCAGTCCGCGAATTTGGGCAAGCCGGCGCAGATTTTCGTATCCCGTCTGGCTTGCCAGATAACCCGGACGGTCGATCATGATGCCGAAAGAATCCGGAAAACCTTGCGTACCGCGCCTATAAGCCGGATCGATCTCGATGATGCCGCGATCCGGTAGCATGAATCCGCAAATCATGCGAAACAGCACGGATTTGCCCGAACCGTTCGGACCGACAAGCCCATGGATCTTTCCTTTTTCAAAAACGGCAGACGCTTCCTTAAACAAATGAACGCCGCGAAACGACTTGCTGATTTTGTTCAACTGTATAACACTCACCTTAACAACCTCCTTTTTATTCGAAAGAGTCCTGCAAAAATGATCCGGTTACGCCTCAATGCGATCAGTCCGACGCATCCCAGCATCAGCAGCGGAGAACCGACGAATGCCGGCCAAAACGTACCGAACGTATGCCTCGCGTTGAGCAGCAGCAGCCAATTCGTGATCGACGCCCACTGCCACTCCGGGAAATGGGACTGTTTATGGTAAGCAATCAGACATCCGATCATCAGCCCGGCCGCAAGAAAACTGACCGTCCAGCTTTTTTCCGTATAGATCCAAGCCGTTGCGAGCCATACCGTGAGCATCTGTAAAAACAACGCCAATAGCAAAAACTGCGCGGCGATCGCCCCCCACGGCATCCAACCTTCTACGGCAAAAGAATGCGTGAAAAAATTAAGCCAGTGCGTAGAAGTCGTAAATTCGCTCCACATGTTCTCGAACGGCCTCGTTACAATCGTCGAACCAATCGCCAATCCCCATAGCATAAGCAGGATCACTAGCGGTACGCATAGCTTTTTGACAACCAACCCTAACCAAGCCCGATCATTCCGCACCCGGATCAACACGGTTGTTTCGCCCAATTCGATAATCGTCAGCAGCGAGAGCACCAACCAGATCGGCAGCAGCAGCCACAGCATGGCAAAAGGACTCATCACCTGATCAAAAACAATGTCCCAAACGTTATAAACACGATCTCCTTCATACATGGCCGCCTGATAGATAAAACTCGCTCGCTGCCGCCAACACCAAATCAGAAAAACAGCCAGAATCACAAGCCATTTGAGCTGAAAAATCTCATATTTGATTCTCATAGCAGCCGATTCACTTTTTCTTTAAATGAGTAAATGTACAGCGTCAAAGCTGCACAGCATAAAAGAATAAAGCCAAACGGAACGAACATCACCCACATCGGCTGCTGTACGGCGTTGAACGGAAAGACCGAATCGAAAAAATAAAATCGTCTGTCCGGCATTAGGAACGAACCGACCATATAGAGCAGAAAAGGAATGGATAGGGCAATAAACGAACGTTGAATGACCAGCAGCAGTAAAAATCCGAATGTCGCATACAGCGCAGCATTCAATCCGACCCACCCGGCACACGCGACTCCGTATACCCATTCCCCGTAAACAAGCAGCTGGTTCATCGTATGACGGCCTGCCTGCTCCTGAGTCCGCGCCGCCTCGTCGACAGGTCCGAACGTATTCGGGAAAAATTCGATCCAGCCGTAATGCGGAATGATGATATACGCCGCGATAAAGCAGAGCAGTACCGGAACCGCGAGAGCCGCAAAACTCAGCACGACGTTAGCCGTCAGCTTGATCCTCAGCAGCTTGCCTAAGGGCATCCGTATCCGCTCATAGATCAGAAAGCGGTGGTTCAACGTCTCGGAAAAAGCGACATCGTATACGGCAACCGCCGCAATAGCGAATCCGACCATAGGGATCACGTCCAGCATAAAGGTAAACACATCTATCCAATCGCTGAGCGAATAAGCACTGTGCGCAAACGCCAGATAGACGAACGGGTAGGCGCAAAATAGCACATACAAGATTAAACGAACCGGTGTGAGCATTCGGCGGATCTCGACGGATACGTTATAGGCGTGTGGAACTTTTTGACCTACCATCGGATGCGCCCCTTTTCCCGTTTCCAAGCGATATAAAGCAGTCCGCTCGAAATCGCCAGCAAAACGGCCAATTCGATAAACGTTTGGAACGGAGCCCGACCCAAGCCTACACTGAGAATATTGTTCAACATCGGATTCAAAAAGTAGTCGCCTTCAAAAAATAAAATCAACGTCAAAGCAACGGCTCCGGCCAACACGACATAATTCGGCGCAATAGATGAAAAAAATACGGTTAATAGCGCCGCGATCCAGCAAAGAGCAAATACGGCCATATAGGTCACCAACATATACCGCAAGAAGCTCATATCGTACCAGAAAAAGCCTCCTCCTTTTTGACTGATATCCGCTCCCATTAAACTCCATGTCCCGCTAAAACGATAGGCCAACAGCAAGGCGACCAACAGTACCGCCGCGACCAAGGTTCCCGCCAACAGCGCCGCGGCGACTTTGATGCGAAATACTCCTGTAATCCCCGCTTTCGAGGCTGCTTGTATTTCGCCGAGTCCTGCCCGACGGTCGCCGATATGAATGTGCATGACAAACAGCGAAGTGATCAGCATGGCCGTTATCGCAAGCCGATTCAAAAGATTCGTAGAATTATAGTCGCCTAAAAAACCAATAGGCAGCACTGAAACCCAGTCTCGACTTGTGATTTCCGCGATTCTTTTTGTCTCCTTTTCATTCATCCCGAACGTATTCAAAAAATCGTCTTCATAATACTGCACCCACTCGAACGACGCTTGCAGCTCCGCGAATAAATCGCGGGCCGGTCCCGCTTGGATGATTCGCCAGAGCTGCATCGTGCCGCCGTTCGCCATGCCGGATCGTTTAACGTATCTTTCGTAGCTATCCAGATCGGCTCTGGCGAATGCGGGCGTCGAACGAATATAAGCATCCGCTTCCGCAACCTTCGGCGCCAACGACCGTTTGAATTGTTCCGCCTCGGCTGCATCGATTTGATCTCCGTACTTCGCTTCCATGTCCACGGCAATTGCCGTATGCCAGTTTTTGAACTCCGAGCCGGGATACAATCCGTTGAACGGATACAACCATAACCCGCCGAGTAACAGCACCAACACCGCAAATCCAACCCTTTTCGGCATAAACAACTTCTTAAACTCCAGCCCGATCAAAGAAAGTTTCGACCTCCCGTAACCCTTGCCCGAACCGTTAGCCATCGCCTTCATCGCAGTCTGCCTCCTTCCCCGACACCGATCGGCTCATGCGAGAAAAGCCTCTGCTCCGCCGTTTGCCGTTCACGATCCCGATACACGTACAAAAACACGTCTTCCAATCCCGGCTTCATCGGCTCCCAATGCGGCAGCGTTTCTTCCCTCTCGGACACGAATCGCATCTGCCAACCGTCCGCTTCGCCGCGCTCGGCCAGAATCGGATAGTTTTTTCGAAAAGCTTCCACTTCCGTATCCGGAACCTTCGTCTCGTACACTTTTCCCGCCAGCATGGCGCAGATGTCTTCCGGCTTGTCTTTGGCAAAAACGCGTCCGTTTTTCAGCAGCACGATCTCGTTCGCGACCGACTCCACGTCCGAAACGACATGCGTGGACAAAATAACGATCCGCTCGCGGCCGAGCTTCGTGAGCAGACTGCGGAACCTCGCGCGTTCTTTCGGGTCGAGGCCGCCCGTCGGCTCGTCGAGAATCAGCACGCGCGGATCGTTCAGCAGCGCTTGCGCGATCCCGACCCGCTGAATCATGCCGCCGGAGAACGTCTTCATTTTTTTACGCTTGACCTCGCCGAGCGCTACCGCCTCAAGCAGAAGCTCGGAACGCTCCAAGGCTTCTTTTCGGCCCATCCCTTTGATCGCGGCAAGGTACTGCATATATTTAAGCGGCGTATCGCTGGAATAATAGCCGAAGCGCTGCGGTAAATATCCCAGCTGCATCCGATACTTTTCGTCCAAGGCGGCGATCGATTTCCCTTCGTACGAAATCTCGCCTTCCGACGGCGGAAGCAGGCCTGCCAACATCTTCAGCAGCGTCGTTTTTCCTGCTCCGTTCGGGGCAAGCAGACCGTAAACCCCGTTTTCGAACGACAAGTCGATTCCTTCCAGCGCAAGATCATTTCCGTATCGTCTGCTTACGGCATGTACAGTCAGCATCAACGCTCAACTCCTTTTCTTTTCCATGACCACTCAAGTCAACTTCGGTTTAAAATACAACAGGCGCCGGGCCTGACCCACGTAAACGGCGGCTCCCAGCAGAATCAACGCCGCATAAGCATAAACGGGAATGCTGGACAGCAAACCCAGATATCCGTGCGGCTGCGCGATCCATAGACCGACATTGAGCAGCGGCCACAGACCGACCAGCCCGTAACGGCTTGCAGCAGTCCGTCCGCGCAGTTGTCCGTACAGGAAAGCAGCGGCGAACAAAAACAACGACGACACCGACAACAGCACTCCGCGCAAAATGTCGACCTGCTGCGAAAATATCGCGATCCAGCACACGAATCCGATATTCAACACCAGCGAGACAGCGGCGAAAGTCAGCATGCGAAGCGACGCGAGCTGGTATACGTTGTAGCGGCAGGACATTTCGACCTGATACGTATCGCGCCTGCGCAGATCCGCAAAGAAAATAACGGAGACTGCCAGGTACAGCAAAGGCGACACGATGAAGATAAACGCGTAGATGCCTTCCGTATTGGCATTGGACAGTACGAACAAAGCCATAAAGACGAGGACTCCCAAGCCCAACGCCAGCACGAACACGATCTCCGTCAAATCCCGGAACAGATGCCGGAAGCCGAGCTGACGATACATCGCGCCTACCTGGCTTGAAAAGGAAGGACGAACCGGCAGCGCTTCATCCACGATAGAAGCGACGTGCAGCCGAATGTCGCGTTCGTTCGGATAATCGATATCGTCAAACGCCGGCCGTTCGCCGCTTCGAAGCTGTGTTTCCCGATTGTTCTTCATTCCGCTCCTCCTCGAATTTTTGTTTGATTTTGCGAATAGTCGCGTAGTAGTTCGTTTTGACCGTCGAATCCGGCAAGTTCATGATCTGCGAAATCTCGGCAAAGGTCTGCTCCGCAAAGAGCTTCAGCCTGACGATCTCCTGCGCGCGCCATTCGAACGTCCGCAGCAGTTCCAGCACCCGTCCCGCTTCATCGCGCCGTTCGAGTTCCAGCGTGAAGTCTTCGTTCGTCGAAAACTCGAAGTCTTCGATCGGATCGGTCAGCTTGGCATTCCGATGGGCTTTCGAACGAAAATGATCGATCACCCGATTCGTGGCGATTCGATATAACCAAGTTCGCAGCGACGCCGTTTTCCCTTCGAACGAACCGATGCTGCGCAGCATGCTGACGAATATATCCTGAGTGAGATCCAACGTGTGCTCCCGATCCTGAAGCTGACGGTAGACAAAAGCGTAAATCTCGCGGTAGTAGATCGAAACCAACTCGTCGGCGGCCGCACGGTCGCCTTTTCGTTGAACGCGCCGTATTAACCGGGCCTCATGTGCGTCTAGCTTTTTTTGTCCGTTGCCTTCTTCATTACTATAGGTTGTCTGCATAAACGTATTCCGCCGACCTCCTCTCCCCGATTTCCTCAAACCTTATTATCCGTCTAATCATATATGCGTTAGGCGCAAGCAAAAAGTCGGGAGTTTTTAATCTTTTTTTTAAAACACAAAAAAACCCCGACGTAGATTCGTCGGAGCTTAGTGTGTCGAGAAAATCCAACGTAGCTGGAAGCGAGAAAACGGAGAGAGAAATTCAATGGAGAAATGAAATGTTCGCCTTTGAAATCGGGAAAATTCCACTAAAAATTCAATCCTTTTTCCCGATTTCAACACGCGATCGGAATGAATTTCTCTCGGAGTTTTCTCGCTTCCCGCGCCAAAATGATTTTCTGGACAGACTGAAGCCCCGACGGGAATCCGCCGGGGCTTTTAGCCAACATCATATGTCTTTGTATCAGGGACCCGTTCGTTCCCGGCACCAAGCCGGAAAGTTCCGTAAACCGCTCGAATCCCCGGAAGCTTTTTCTTTCCAAGCCGATGCGTCCGTCGATCAGATGCCTTTGGTTTGCGGGTTAAGCCGCATGCCTTTTCCGTCTTTGCCTTGAGCATCTTTGCCGCGGGTACCTTTTCCAATCTCTTCGTCGCCTGCTGTCATTGCTTCGGAAGCAGATTCCGAGACAATCTGTGCGGCCATCGGTGCTTTGACCCACATGGCAATCAGGAACGAGATGGCACACAGCACGCCGATCACGAGGAACGTCGGTTTGAATCCGCCGAGCAGCGCCGCGATGAACGAAGCGGACAAAGCGCCGAGCCCGAAGCCCTGGTAAATCACGCCGTAGTTTTTACCCTGGTTTTTCAAACCGAAGAAGTCGCTGACGATCGCCGGGAATACGGTGATGTTGCCGCCGAAGCAGAACGCGATAGCCGCAACGCTGGCGAAGAACAACGGATAAGTCAATGTCGCGAAGCTGAGTACCATGACCGCCGCGAACGTAACGAGCAGCGCGCCGGATACGACTTTCAGGCGACCGACTTTATCGGACAGGGGACCGAGGATCAGGCGTCCGGCCGTATTGAAGATCGCGATCATCGCGACGGCGTTGGCGGCTGTCGCCACGTCCAGTCCCGCCAGGCGCACGCCGATGTCTTTGACGCTGCCGATCAGGTACAATCCGCTCATGCAGGCCGTGAAGAACACGACGAACAGCAGGTAAGCTTGTTTGGTTTTGAGCATTTCTTTGACCGTGAAGTCTTTGACGCGAATACCGGAAGCCGAAGCCGGAGTCGCCGCAACGACCGCTTCGCGAATCAGGAACGATCCGAACACGACCATAGCGAGAACGATAATGCCCCAGATCAGGAACGCTTGCGAGACGCCGCGCGATTCGATCATGGCGCCGTTGATGTATTTGAAAATCAAGCTGCCCGTGCCGTACGCGCCGACCGATACGCCGGACATGAGACCTTTATGTTTGGGGAACCATTTGATCAGATTGGACAACGAGCTCATATACGCTGTACCGTCCGCATAGCCAACCAGTAAACCGGCGACCAGATACAGCAGCCCGAGCGACGTGACCTGCGAAGAAAGCATCAGGCCGACGCCGAGCACAATACCCGAGGCGGCGATCAGTTTGCGAATACCGAATTTGTCCTGAAGCTTGCCGGAAAACAACGTGGCAAACGCGAGTGCGAAGCTGGTGATCGAGAACGTCATCGCCGTGCCGCCCAGTTCCCAACCGAATTTGTCCGCGAGCGGTTGGTTGAATAAACTCCAAGTGTAAATCGTGCCGAGTCCCATCTGTACGATGATGGTACCGATCACGATCCATAGGCGGTTAACCTGCGTCGAAGGGTTGTCGTTAGCTTTCGAAATGGCTTTCATCTCTATTCCTTCTCTCATTCGTTTTGCGTTTCGTTTGAACCTCTCTTATGGCTTAATTATAAGCTTGAGCGTTCGGATGAAAGCGTTTTTGGAATGAGATGCCGGAAAAGCGGAATGAAATGCACGGCAGCCGCCTTGAACGTTTTGAAACCGCTTAGAGCCGCATCAACTGCCGGAATTCTTTGGCTTTGCTGCGGCTGACCGGAACTTCCGCGTTCATGTCTCGCAATCGCAGCAGATACGTATTGTTGAACCACGGCACGATCTCGCGGATCTTCGACAGATTGACCGTATACGAGCGATGGCAGCGGAAAAACTTGTCCTGCGGCAGATTCGCCTGAAAATCGGAAATGCTCATGTGCATCGTATACTCTTCTTTGCGCGTGTACACGAGCGTCGTTTTCTCCTGGGCCGAAGCATAATAAATATCGTCCGCGTCGACTACGATGATTTTGTCGTCCTTATGGAGATTGATCCGATGATTAACCGCCGCAAGAGACGCAGAAGCTTCCGGACTCGCTTGAGCCGTCTCGCGGAATGCTCCGTTATGCGCGGAGATCGCTGCCGTTTCGGCTTCCTCCCGCTGCTTTTTCGCCGTAAACGCCGTTTCCAGCTTCATTAGCATCGCCGCAATACGCGGTTCGTGATACGGCTTCAAAATATAGTCAAACGCCTCGATCTCGAACGCTTCCGCCGCATGCTCCTTGTACGCCGTCGTGAACACGATGTAGGGTTTGTTCGCGAACTTGCTGACGCTCTTGGCAAGCAGTACCCCGTCGAGCGACGGAATATTGATATCGAGGAAAATGACGTCCACATCGTTCTCCTGCAAAAATTTCAGCACATCGATCCCGTCTTCGAATTTGTCGACGATCTGTACCGAGCTGTTTTTTCCGATCAGATAGTCCAATTCTTCCATTGCCAGAAATTCGTCTTCCACGATGATCCCTCTCATGCTCATTCGCGCTGCCCCTTTCCGACTGTAAAACCGATCACCGTGCCTTTATCCGCCCTGCGAATATTCACGCCTTCCCCGTAAATCAGCTTGAGTCGTTCGTGCACGTTCGACAGCCCGATTTTATTGGACGGCATGCTGCCGCTTTGGATGTGTTCCATCACGGACGGATCGATCCCCACACCCGTATCCGCGATTTCGAAGCGTACTTGGTCGCCTTCGTTTTTGACGCGGATCGTGACGATGCCTTTGCCTTTGTCTTTTAAAATACCGTGCACGATCGCGTTCTCGACCAGCGGCTGGATAATGAGGCTCGGAATTTTCACGTCCGTCTCGTCGTCGATATCGTACTCCACCTGAAGGCGGTTGCCGAAGCGGGCTTTTTCGATCTCGACATAATCCTTCACCTGCTGAAGCTCGCGATGTACCTCGATTAACTCGTCATTCAGCTCCAGATTATAACGCAGATAGCCGGACAAATTAATAATCAGCTCGCGCGCTTTGTCGGGATCGAGCCGGATCGACGAAGCAATCGCGTTCAGCGCGTTAAACAGGAAATGCGGACTGATCTTGGTCTGGAGCGCTTTGATCTCGGCTTTGTCCGCCATCGCTTTAATCTGCTCTACCCGGGACACCTCCATCAGCGTGGAAATAATCTGCGACAAGCCCACGGCCAGTTCGCGCAGCGAATAGGTGATCTGATGCGCATGCCGATAATAGATTTTAAGCGCGCCGGTCACGACCCCTTTTTCCTGAAGCGGGATAATAATCATCGACTTGATCCACTCGTTGCGGTGATCCGCATCGTTGTTGCGTATCGTGATGCTTCCGCTTCGGATCGACTGCTTCGTTTCCTCCGTCATGATCTCGTGCCCGATATTATAGCGCTCCTGCCCGAAGCCCGAATACGCCAAAATATGACTGGTGTCCGTGATCGCTACCGCGTCCGCGCCGATTTTTCGTTCGATGATCTCGCAAATTCGCAGCAGGGAAACGCTATCCACTTGACGAAAATACGGCAGCGTCTCGTTGGCGATGTCGAGCGCGAGTTTCGCCTGCTTGGCGGCCACGTTTTCTTTTTCCTCCTCGACGCTCTGCACCAGCATGACGATCAACCCGATCATCACCTGGGCCAAAATCATCGGTGCCGCGATTTTCGAAACGATATCCAGCCCCAGCTCATACGGTTCGGCCATCCACAAAATCAGCAGCATGGTCAAAGCTTCGCACAGCATTCCCGCGATAATGCCGTACAACCAGCGTTTGCGCTTGGCGACGCGCAGATGGATCACACCGGAGACGCCTCCTGCCACAATGCTCGTAATCAGACAAGGCAATGCCGTCACGCCTCCGATATCGATCAGGTAACGGTGAACGCCCGCAATAATGCCTGTCACGATCCCGACCCAAGGGCCGAACAGCAGTCCTCCCGACATGATCGCCACGATGCGGACATTCACGAGCGATCCTTCCACGCTGATGCCCATGTAGGTTCCGAAAATGGCAAACAACCCGAAAACGGCCGTAACCGTTACAAGATCCTGCGGACGATACTCTTCTTTTTGAAACACGGCTTTAAAGCGCGGGATGCGCGTGAGCACGAACAAACACATCAACAGCAGCGATCCCCGTTCGAACAACTGCAAAAAAATAGCCAGCGGATGCGTCGGGTCCATAGCGAAAATTCCTCCTTCCGGTTTTTCCAAAAGCAAAACCGCCGGCTTGCCCGCCGACGGTTGAAAAACGATAATTTTATGACCTATAAGCCCCGGCTTAGTCAATCAGCTCGCCGCGGAACTTCTCTTCCTTCTCCAAGTTGGCACGCAAGTTCTCGTAAGCGGGCGACGTCCAGAAAAACGAATCTTCAACCAGCTTCGCCGCATCGTCTCGCGCTTGCTCCAACACTTTGAAGTCGGCAACCATATCGGCCACTTTGAACTCTGGCAGACCGCTTTGCTTCGTGCCGAAAAATTCGCCGGGGCCGCGCAGCTCCAGATCGCGCCGTGAGACTTCGAACCCGTCGTTCGTGTCGGTCATGACGCCCATGCGCTGACGACCCATTTCGGATTTCGGATCGGCAATCAATACGCAATACGATGCATGTTCGCCCCGTCCGACACGGCCGCGAAGCTGATGCAGTTGGGATAACCCGAAGCGGTCCGCGTCCATGATGACCATCAAGGTCGCATTCGGCACGTCGACCCCGACTTCGACTACTGTCGTCGATACCAACAACTGCGTATCTCCGGCATAAAATTGACGCATCGTTTCTTCCTTCTCTGCCGCGTTCATGCGTCCGTGAAGCAGACCCACCTTGAATTCCGGCAGCGACTGGCTCATTTGCAGATGCAGGTCGATCGCATTTTGCACGTCGAGATTCTCCGATTCTTCGATCAACGGACAGATCATGTAAGCCTGCCGTCCTTGTCCCACCTCGCGGCGGATAAAGCCCAGCACCCTCTCCATCATCTCGTGCTTGACCCAATACGTTTCGATCGGCACGCGGCCTTTCGGACGCTCGGCGATTGTCGAGACGTCCATATCGCCGAACGCCGTGATCGCAAGCGTCCGCGGAATCGGCGTGGCGGTCATGGTCAGCACGTCGGGATTATAACCTTTCCGACGCAAAACGCTGCGCTGATTAACGCCGAAGCGGTGCTGCTCGTCCGTCACGACAAGACCCAGCGAGCGGAAATTGACTTCTTCTTGAATCAGCGCATGCGTGCCGATCAGAATATCGATCAAGCCCATTTGCAGGCTCGCCAACAGATCTTTGCGCTTGCGTCCGGTGACGCTGCTGGTCAGCAAACCGACGGTGATACCGAAAGGCTCGAACATTTTTTGCAAGGAACGCGTGTGCTGCTCGGCCAAAATTTCAGTCGGAACCATCAATGCCCCCTGGAATCCGGAACGAACGGAAGTAAAGAGTGCGATCGCGGCGACTGCCGTCTTACCGGAGCCGACATCCCCCTGAAGCAAACGGTTCATGCTGGACTCGGAACGCATATCTTTTAAAATCTCCAATTCGACGTTCTTCTGCGCATCCGTCAATTCAAAAGGCAGACTGCGCACGAACTCGCGAATAACCGAGTTAGGCGTCGTATGCACCACGCCGTCACGGCGCTCGCGATTCAGGGAACGGTACGCCTGAAGCTTGAGCTGGAACAGGAACAATTCTTCATACACCATCCGTTTGCGTGCTTCCTGGCCTTCGGCAAGGTCGCCGGGCTGGTGCAGCAGGCGGATCGCTTGCGGACGCGGCATCAGATCGTACTTTTTCACCAATACTTCCGGCAGCACTTCCTCAAGCTGATCGCCGTATTGGTCAAGCGCGCTTCCGATTGCTTTGCGCAGCGAATTCTGCGTCAGATCGCCGCCGATAGAGTAGACCGGTTGAAGCGATCCGCTGCGAATGACCCCGCGATCCGGAAATTCCGATTGCGTCACGTTCATCTGCAATCGGCGTCCGTCCCATTTGCCTGTCAGAATGATCTCGCGATCCAACTCCAGTTGATCCTTCAGATAATTGCGGTTAAACCATACGGCGGTAAACATCGAATAATCGGCCAACACCTTGCAGCTCAGCTTCGTCTTTTTGCCGAAACGCTGCACGATCGGCATGCCGACGATTTTGGCCTGTACGGTTGCTTTGTCTCCGTCTTTGACGTCGCCAAGCGATTTTTGCCGGTAATCTTCGTAACGAAACGGGAAATATTCAATTAAGTCTTTGACGGTAAAAATGCCAACGGCGTGAAGCTCCTCCACTTTGCGAGCGCCCACACCGTTGACTTCTTTCACCGGGATTTGGTCCAGGTGTATATTCATTGCGCTCTCCCTTATTTAACGGAAGGCCAGATATAGATCGCGTTGCAGCCCGGTCCGACATGCGTACCGACCACGGAACCGATATGCGAGTAGACGACATTGCCGACCTCGAAATGCTGACGCAGCAGTTCAAGGATTTCGTCGGCGGATTCAGGTTTTACCGTATGGCCGATGGCCACGTCGACTTTACCCGCGCTGCCGAGCTCTTGTTTAAACAGTTCCACGACCCGAGCCAAAGCTTTCTTGCGTCCTCTGGCCTTCTCTACCGCGTAAATGACGCCTTCCTTGTCGATGGACAGGATCGGCTTGATGTTCAGCAAAGTGCCCAGCACGGCTGCCGCACGGCCGATACGACCGCCTTTTTGCAAATACTCCAGCGTGTCGACGAGGAAGTACAAGCTTCTCGCCGATTGAAGATGTTCCACTTCGGCTTGAATATCCTGCGGCGAAGCCCCGTTCTGCGCCATCTCTGCCGCACGAACCACCATCAAGCCAAACCCGTAAGAAGCGGATCGCGAATCGATCAGGGTAATATCCGCGTCCTCGTTTTCCAGCATCGACTTTCCGAGCGTCGCCGACTGGAACGTCCCGCTCATTCCCGTCGAGATATGAATCGAAACGATCGGCGCTCCCGGATGCTGCTCCAGCACGCGCTGGTAAGCCTCGGTGAATTCAATCGGCGAAGGCTGCGATGTCGTCGGCAATTTGTCGGCGGCAACAAGGCGCTGATAGAATTCCGGGGCTTTGATATCAACGCCGTCCAGCAGCGCCGTATCGCCGAACATGACTTTGAGCGGTACAACGACAATGCCGAGGCGTTCGATCAGTTCTTCGGGAATATCGGATGTGCTGTCGGTTACGATAATCGGATTCATGAGGGTCACCGTCCTTTAAGTTAGGGGCAGCGGCCTAAGGCTGGCCGGAATTCTTTTTTGAAAGTCCTGTTCGATTGCATGGAGAAGCCAAAAGGACTGCGGGTACATTTCGTCCCAGGCGACTTCGATGAATCGAAAAGACTTTCAAAGCAATTCCGGCCTTTTACGGCCGATTAGGGTGTAGCGGGAAGAATTAAAAGCTAGGTATGTGCTGGAAAGCAGGCCAGCCCATGACGCTTTCATCGTTTTATTCGGTTAAGCTTCGACCGAGAACATGTAATCGTAGACCGGTTGGCCGCCGGTGTGGAATTCGACTTCGGCGTCCGGGTACTGTTCGGTCAGCCATTCGGCCAGCTCGGCGGTTTCGGATTCGGAAGCATCCTGGCCGGTGAGCAGGGTGATGACTTCGTCGCCGCTTTCGACCATGGCCGCCAGCAGGTTTTTGCTGGTTGTCAGGCGGTCTTCGGCCGTGGCGACGATCTTGGAGTTGAAGATGCCGATATAATGGCCGGCCGTGATCTCCAGGTCGTCGAACGTCGTATCGCGCACGGCGTGCGTGATCTGGCCCGTTTTCACGTGTTTGATCGCTTCGTTCATCTGCTCGGCATTGGCTTCCGGAGATTCTTCTTCCTGGAAAGCCAACGCCGCGGCGATGCCCTGCGGGATGCTCTTGCACGGAACGACGGTAATCTGACGTTCGCCTTCGAGCAGATCGCGGGCCTGCTGGGCAGCAAGAACGATGTTCGAGTTGTTCGGCAGCAGGAAGATGTGTTGGGCGGACAACTGGCCGATCGCGTTTACGAAGTCTTCGGTGCTCGGGTTCATCGTTTGTCCCCCGGACAATACGATATCGACGCCGAGGCTTTTGAAGATCTCTTCGATGCCCGCTCCGCTGGCGACCGCGATAAAGCCGTAAGGCGCCACTTCGTCGGCAGGCAAAGCCGAGAGTTCTTCGGGAGCCGGAGTCGGTGCCGGAATATCGGCGAACAATTCCGGCGGAGCTGCGCCGTCCATGCCCGCGTGGAGCAAGTCGCGATGCTGCTCGCGCATGTTCAGGATATGAATTTGCGTGATTTCCCCGTAACGCAGCGCAAGCGTCATCACTTCGCCGGGCGTTTTGGAGTGAACGTGGACTTTAACAATGTCATCGTCCGCAATGATGATGATGGAATCTCCGTTGACGGACAGCGCTTTCCGGAAAGCTTCTTCGTCGAAGAAATCCCGTGGGCCGTCGCCCAGTCCGCGGTTGATGAAAAATTCCATGTCGTACAGGAATTCGATATTTTCGGTTTCCAGTTGAGCCTGGGCGGACGCTTGGATATGCGAAGCTTGGGCTGCGGCGGCAGCTGCCGGAACCGCAGGCTTGGCATTCGTCGAAGCGCTCGTTGCAGACGGACGGGCCGATTCTGCCGATGCTCCATTTTCCAGATAATCCAGGAAGCCTTCGTAAATATAAACAAGGCCTTGACCGCCCGAGTCCACAACGCCGACCTGCTTCAACACGGGAAGCTGTTCCGGTGTACGGTCAAGCGCATATTGAGCCTTAGCAAGCACTTCGCGCATTAGTTCCACAACATCCGTCGTGCGGCGCGCATAGGCAGCCGCGTGCTTGGCTGCTTCTTTGGCAACAGTCAGAATCGTGCCTTCGACCGGCTTTACGACAGCTTTGTAGGCGGTTTCTACGCCAATTTGAAGCGCCGCCGCGAATTGAATCGCATTCAGTTCCTGATGCGAAGCCGCATAACGGCCAAATCCCCGGAACAACTGCGACAAAATCACGCCGGAATTGCCGCGTGCTCCCATCAATAGTCCTTTGGACAAAATGGTTGCCGACTGGCCGATCGACGCCGAGCTTCGCTCGCGAAGTTCGGTTACCCCCGCCGTCATCGTCAAATTCATGTTCGTGCCCGTGTCGCCGTCCGGCACCGGGAATACGTTCAACGCATTCACATGCTCCGCCTGACGCGAAAGTTTCTCCGCACCGGCCAATACCATGCCCGTAAAATCAGTTCCGTTAATCGAACGCCTGCTCAATGAAAATTCCCCTTCCTCAAACCTACTGGATACGCAAACGCCGAAATTCGGAAACGTCCGCTTTCTATTCAATGTCTAAACCCGTACATGCACTCGCTCATGCTCGCTTGCCCATGCTTATCATGCGCGCATCGGAAACCAGGTTTCCGTCCCCCGCGGTAATGTACAGGCTCTTATAACCGATATTACCCACCCTTTGCCGGATCCATACAGGTAACTACGTTTATACTCCCACACATCATGAGCCTTTTGCAAAATCCGGGCAATGTTTCAAAGCAGATTTTGCAAAAGGCCCCACCTAATATTGTACTATAAGCTTACGTAGAAATAAATAAAGTTTTTAGAACCGTTGACGGAGCTTTTTTTGTTGTGTTATGATGTTTGAAGTGTTGTTTGATCTAAGCAAGGAGGTGTCATTCATGGCTCGCAGATGTTTTGTATCGGGTAAAAAACCAAGCACCGGCAACAACGTTTCCCACGCTAACAACCGCAACCGTCGTACTTGGGGAGTTAACGTCCAAAAGGTTCGCATCCTCGTAAACGGCAAACCGAAACGCGTATACGTTAGCACCCGTGCTCTTAAATCGGGTAAAGTAACTCGCGTTTAATCCAGATATAGACGAGAAAGCACCTTCTTTGGAAGGTGTTTTTTAGTTTATGTCTTTCATGCGTCCATATTGTCGCATGAATGCTTCGAACCACAATTCATGGCATGCAAACAAGCCGCAGCGGTTCTCCGATCGAGAACCCTGCGGCTTATTTGTCCGATCCGGCAGGATATCGCGTTCCTGCCCATCCATGAACTTTTTCCTTAAATCAGGCCCATCCGATAACGAATCGACGCAATCAATACCGTGAAGAACAAGAAGTACACGACTACAAAAACGATAAACATAATCTTCGGTCCCCGCTCTTCGAGCTTTCGGAAATACCAGACTACCAAACCCGCGGCAAGCAGACCCACCAATGCGTTAAAAGGCACCGGCAGAAAAGCGAAAACCGCGATCAGCAGCCCGACGACCGAAGTAATAAGCGCAAGCATCAGCGTGGATTTAAAATTGTTCATACGCCTTGCTCCGCACTCTCGCGAATCGTTCGGATAGCCCCCGCACGATCTTCGGCTCCGTATACGGCGCTTCCTGCAACAAGGACGTCCGCGCCTGCCGCAACGACTTTCGCCGCCGTGTCTGCCGCAATGCCCCCGTCTACTTCGATATGCAATCCGGTCAACCCGAGCGAATTCGCCAGTTTCCGGGTCTCCCGAATCTTCTCTACCGTACGTTCGATGAACGCCTGCCCCCCGAAGCCCGGGTTAACGGTCATGATCAACACCAGATCCAGATCTTCCAATACTTCGCGGATCGCCGACACCGGCGTACCAGGATTGAGCGCTACGCCGGCTTTGACGCCTTGCTCTTTGATCAAATGCACGACGCGATGCAAGTGGACGCACGCTTCAGCGTGCACCGTAATGATCGAAGCTCCTGCTTTGGCGAATTCCGGTATGTAATTTTCCGGATTTTCGATCATCAAATGAACATCAAGCGGCAGTTTGGTATGCGGCGCGATCGAACGCATAATCGGCGCGCCGAATGAAATGTTCGGAACGAAATGCCCGTCCATAACGTCGACATGCAGCCAATCCGCACCGCCGTTTTCCACTTCCGCAACGTCGACTCCAAGCTTTGAAAAATCCGCGGATAATATCGAAGGAGCAATCAACACCATATTCAGTACCTCCGTTTTTTATCTTTCATTTCCTGGTAAAAAGCAGCGTAATGCTTGTAACGACTTTCGGCGACTTCGCCTGCTGCCAGCGCTTCGCGCACCTTGCAGCCCGGTTCGTGCAGATGCGTGCAGCCGCGGAATTTGCAGCCTTCCGACAGCTCGGCGAATTCCCGGAAACAGCTTCCGAGTTCCTCGACGCCCAGCTCCAGAAAATCAAGTTGGCTGAATCCCGGCGTATCCGCGATATAACCTCCGTTTCCGAGCTCCACCAATTCGACGTGCCTTGTGGTATGTCGACCTCGTCCCAACCGCAAACTGATTTCGCTGGTGAGCAGGTCGAGCTTTGGAAACATCGCGTTCAGCAGCGAAGACTTGCCGACGCCCGATTGACCGGAAAAGACGCTGATTTCGCCTTGCAGACGCTCGCGCAGCTGATCCGCTCCCACGCCTTGCGGAGAACTGGTTTCCAGCACTTCGTAGCCGATCGACGTGTACAACACCTTCGCGTTTTCGACAGCTTCTCGCGCAGCCGTATCGTCTTCATCGATCAAATCCATTTTGGTCAGACAAATCAGCGCGTCCAGGCCCTCGTGTTCGATATGCACCAAAAATTTGTCAAGGAGATTGAGACTCAGATCCGGTTCCTTAACCGAAAATACCAGCACGGCCAGATTGACGTTGGCAACCTGCGGACGAATCAGTTCCGTCGAACGCGGATGGATCTCGGTTACCGTTCCTTCCCCGTTTTCGGTCAGTACATAAGTCACGCGATCCCCGACTAACGGAGATTTCCCTTTGATTCGAAATACGCCTCTGGCCCGACATTGAACCGAAGCCTCTCCGGGCAATGCTTCGTCGTCCTTCACGTAATAATAACCGCTTAATGCCTTCACAATTAAACCTTCTGGCATGCTTCACCTTCCTTTGCCTTAAAGCGGAAGCGGGCCGGACTTTCGTCCGGCCTCGCCTGTCCGCTTGATTATTTATTCATCGTTATCTGCCGTTTCCATTGCCGTTTGCGTTCCCATTGCCGTTTCCTCGGCCGGAACCCGAAGCGTTCGCGGCCTCTCCGGCGGCAACCGCCTTGCCGGGAGGAACGAATGCCGACGGATCGGCTTCTTCTCCTTCGGCCTGTCCGTCGCCTTCCTGATCGTCGGCGGGCGGCGTTTCGACCTGCAAACCGTCTCCGGCTTCCGTTCCGTCACCGTTACCCGCGTCGCCTTCAGCGGCTCCCTGATCGCCGCCGTTATCGGCAGGAGGGTCCGCAGGAGCCTGCTCCTCCGGCGGAGGCGTTTCTTCCGGCTGCTCCTCCTCGGGGAACTGCGGTTGAACGAACGAACCGTTCTGAACGTCCGAATAATTGACGGTATACGAAGTAACGAATTGTCCGTCGCGATATACCGACACCGCTCCGTTCCGGTTAGGCGCCAGCACAAGGGATACCGGGAAAATACGGTTGGCCGAAATGGTGTCTGTTCCCCACTCGATTCGGTCTCCGCGCGCATCGCTGTATTCCAGACGGATCTTGGTTGCGACGCCATCCTGGGAAGGCTCTACGGGAACTTGCAAAATAAAGCTCGCCGCATCGGCCGGAATGCCGGAGCTGACAACGAATTTCACGACTTCGCCCGGTTTCAGTTCCGTTCCGGCTTCCGGACTTTGGCTCATGACGTTCCCCTTTTCGACGGTGAAACTTGCCTCTTCCGTCGACGACGGCGCCAATGCTTGACCGTTGATCAGATCGAGCGCTTGTTGACGCGTCTTGCCCACGATATCCGGTACCGACTTCTCTTCCACGCCCATGCTGACAGTCAACGTCACCGTGGCTTGATCCGGATCAAAGTCTTCGCCTTGTTCCGGAGATTGCTTGATGACCGTCTCCGGGGCAGCATCGTTGAAGGTTTCTTCGCGCACGATCCGGTCTTCCGTCACGCCGAGCGCCACCAAATCCCGTCGCGCTTCGTCGTAATCCGACTCGGTAAGCTTCGGCATGGCCGTTAACGGCTTTTCCGAACCTACCGTCAACAGCAACGAAGCGCCTTCCTTAACGGTATACCCTTCCAGCTTGCTCTGCCGGAATACGATTCCGGCTTCCGTGGAAGGGTCATACTCGTACTTCACGCCTTCGACTTCCAAATTGCGTGCAGCCAGCGTGCTCCGGGCTTCTTCCTCCGTCATTCCGATTACGTTCGGAACGGTGGTTTCCGGCACGACGAACTGAGCGCGAACATACAGCACCACGATCAGCACGATTGCCAGAAACAAAAGCGTTGCGCCGATAATAATCGCCGGCTTTTTCCAATTCTTTTTGCCTGCCGGCTTCTTCTTGTCCGTCTTGTCTCCTCGGTGCATCTCCGAAACGGGAGGCTCGTACGAAGAAGAACGGATAGCGGGTACGACGAGCGTACGATCCGCATCGTCCACATCATCGAACCGCACCTTTTGCTCTTCGCGGCGCGAAGGCAGCAGGCAGGTATCGAGATCGCTTTGCATCTCGGCTGCGGAAGCATAACGCTCGGACGGGTTTTTTCGCATCGCCCGGACGATAATGTTCTCCACGCTTTGCGGAATGGTCGGATTGAGCTTGCGAGGCTCTTCGTATTCGTCCTGCAAATGCTTCAAGGCTACGCTGATCGGGCTTTCGCCCTCGTAAGGAAGAGAACTCGTAAGCATCTGATACAGCACGATACCGAGCGAGTACAGGTCCGACTTTTCGCCCGCGGTCACGCCTTTGGCATGTTCGGGGGAGAAATAGTGAACCGAACCGACAACGGAGCCGGTCTGCGTGATCGTCGTCGATGTCACCGCGCGGGCGATCCCGAAGTCCGTCACTTTAATCCGTCCGTTGCGGCCGATCAAAATATTATGGGGCTTGATATCCCGGTGGATAATCTGGTTCGTATGGGCATGATCGAGCGCATCGCAAATTTGCGAAGCAATGCGAACCGCTTCTTCAACCGGCAGCGGCGCGCGTTCTTTGATCAGCTCGTCCAGATCGCGTCCCTCGATATACTCCATCACAATATACTGAACTTCGCCGTCCTGACCCACATCATAAATGCTGACGATGTTGGGATGGGACAGCGATGCGGCCGACTGCGCTTCCCGCCGGAACCGGCGGATAAACTCTTCGTCGTGCATGAACTGCTGGCGCAGCACCTTGACCGCAACGAAGCGGTTCAGCAGCAGGTCGAGCGCCTTATACACAAGCGCCATTCCCCCGCCGCCTACGCGCTCTACGATCTCGTAGCGGCCGCTGAACACCTGACCGATCATTGTACCCACTCCTTCGTCGCCGCATCCTGCCCGACGCGTCCGTTTTCAAACAGAGCCACGGTAATGTTATCGTCGCCCCCGGAATTCAACGCCATGCGAACCAGCTTATGCGCGCGATCGTCAAGTGCGGCCCCAGGCTTCAGTACCGTGCGCAGCATCTCGGCTTCCGCTACAAAGTTGCTCAATCCGTCGCTGCACAGCACAAGGCCTTCGCCCGGCTTGAGCACGATTTTTCTGAGATCGACTTTGACTTCCGCATCCGTGCCCAGCGCGCGCGTCAACACATTGCGTCTCGGATGCGCGCCTGCTTCTTTTTCGCTGATCTGTCCGCTTTTGAGCAGCTCGTTGACCAACGTATGATCGTCGGTCAAGCGCTCGATGCCGGAAGAGGTGACTTTATAGGCGCGGCTATCCCCGATATGGGCAATGATCCCTTGTTCGCCGCTAAGCAGCACGGCCACGACGGTCGTGCCCATATTGTGATACCGAATATCCGATTCGCCTTGGCGATAGACCACCTCGTTAGCATGCAGAATCGCATCGCTGAGCGCTGCTTCGCAAGCTTCCGGGGAAAGTCCCGGTTCCAGGCCGCTCAGGTCCGCGACCATGGTCTCGACGGTCAAACGGCTCGCCGTATCCCCGGCCAAATGGCCGCCCATTCCGTCCGCCACGATGCCCAGCGTATAGCCGCCGGGCTTGATCCGTCCCACCCAGGACAAATCTTCGTTGACGTTCCGTACGTTTCCGATATGCGTTGCATGAACGGTATGAATCACCCTAACTCACCTCGCAGCCTTTTCCTGTCCTTTTTCCATATGCTTCGCGCGCAATTGACCGCACGCCGCAGCAATATCGTGGCCTTGCTCGCGCCGGATCGTCGCATTGATGCCGTTTTCGATCAGAATCCGTTGGAAGTTGAAAATGTCGCTGCGCGACGTGCGGACGTATTTGCGTTCCGGTACATGGTTGACCGGGATCAGGTTGACGTGCGCCATGCGTGTTTTCAGCACGTCCGCGAGTTCCTGCGCATGCTCGGCTTGGTCGTTCACTCCGCCGATCAGGGCGTATTCGAACGTGAGGCGACGGCCTGTTTTTTCGAAATAGTAGTCGAGCGAAGCCATTACGTCGTCAAACGGGAAGCGGCGGTTAACCGGCATCAGCTTGGAACGCAGCTTGTCGTTCGGCGCATGGATCGAAATCGCCAGGTTGATCTGCGTGTCTTCGTCCGCGAATTTGTAGATGTTCGGAACGATGCCGCTTGTGGACACTGTAATATGGCGCTGACCGATGTTCAGGCCTTTTTCATGGATCATGATGCGAAGGAAGGTCATCGTCGCTTCATAGTTCTCGAACGGTTCGCCGGAACCCATGATGACGATGCTGCTGACGCGCTCTCCTTTTTCGTCGAGCATCTTTTGCGCTTCGACGACCTGGGCCACGATCTCGCCCGCGGTCAGGTTGCGCTTCAGTCCGCCCAGCGTGGACGCACAGAAGGTGCAGCCGATGCGGCAGCCGACTTGAGTCGTCACGCAGACGCTGTTGCCGTAGTTGTGGTTCATGATAACCGTCTCGATCGCGTGCTCGTCGTGCAGGCCGAACAAGAACTTCACCGTGCCGTCTTTGGACTGGAACTTCGTGATCTCGTTGAGCGTGACGAAAGCGAAATGGTCATCCATCTTTTGGCGCAGCGTTTTCGACAGGTTGGTCATTTCCTCGAAGCTGGATACGCGCTTGACGTACAGCCAGTCGAAAATTTGGTCGGCGCGGAATGCGGCTTCGCCGCTGGCTTTGACCCACTCGCGCAGCTCGTCGAGATTATAGTCGTATATGAAAGGTTTCATGTTGTTAAATATCCCCTGTTCGTTGATTTTATTGACTGTGTTGACTTTATCGGTTTCCATCTTATCTATAGTAGCACAAAAGCCGTTCATGCTAAAGAGGAACCCCTGCCGAAGCGGATAGGCTGCGGCTGCGGTTCCTCTTTTTGGTTCAAAAGCAACTTGTCATATTATCGGCATTTCCGAAAAAAACCTTAGCCTTTAACCTCTGCGGCGCAGCCGCGCAATATAGAATCCGTCCGATCCGAATTGATTCGGGAGGATCTGAACGCCGGCTCCGCCTGCCTGCGGCAAAGATTCCAACGCGGGTATTTCAAAAGGTTCGGCAACGAATTCCGCGTGATCGCGCAGGAACTCCGCAACCGCCCGTTGGTTCTCCTCGCGCTCGATCGTACAGGTACTGTATACCAGAATACCGCCTGGTTTAACGAGTCCGGCTACGGCACTCAGCATTTGACGTTGAAGACGGGCGATCGAAGCCGTATCGTCCGGCGTCTTGGCCCAACGTAGATCCGGCTTACGGCGAATGACGCCGAAGCCGGAACACGGTGCGTCGAGCAGTACGCGGTCAAACGAAGCCGGTTCGAATTGGTCTTTGAGCGCCATCGCGTCGCCGACGCTGGACTCGATGCACGACAATCCCAAACGCTCGGCCTGTTCCATGATCAAGCCCTGTTTATGCTCATGCAAATCGTTGGCGACGATGCGTCCTTGATTGCCCATTTTTTCCGCGATATGCGCCGTTTTGCCGCCTGGAGCCGCGCAGCAATCCAGCACGTTCATGCCCGGTTCGGCTGCCAACGCTTCGGCGACCAGCATCGAACTCTCGTCCTGAATACTGAAACGTCCGTCGCGGTACAAATGGTCGTTCGCCATGTTGCCGCCGCTTTCCACGATGATACCGGAAGGCGAAAGTTCGGATGCGCGCACGGTGCGACCTTCATTTTCCAGCTCGCGCATCAGCTCGTCGCGGTTGGCTCTCAACGTGTTGACGCGAATGCTGACCTTCGGCGGCTGATTGTTCGCTACGCATACCTCTTCCGCCGTCTCTTCGCCGTATTGGGTCATCCAACGCTCAACCAGCCATTGCGGATGCGAGTGTTGCAACGCAATCCGTTCTGCCGTCGGCAGGTCATCCGGAATCACTAGCGCATCTCCTTCACGCAGCACGCTGCGCAATACGCCGTTGATCATGGACGCAATACCTTGATGTCCGCGCTTCTTGGCAATCTCTACCGCTTCGTTCACAGCCGCGTGGGCCGGAATACGATCCAGGTAACGGATTTGATACAGCGACATGCGAGCCAGACTGCGCACCCATGGATTCAGACGCTTGACTTCGCTTTTGATAAAAAGGTTCAAGAAGTAATCAAGCGTGGCCTGGCGTGCAATCGTACCGTATACCAGCTCAGTGACAAGGCCGGCATCCGCCGGACTCAACTCGGCTTGCTGAAGCGAACGGTTCAACAGCAGATTGCTGTACGCCGCCTTTTCGTCGACGCTGGTCAGTACGTTCAACGCCACTTCGCGCGCCGTTAATTCGACTTTGCGTCTGCGCGGTTGTTCGACGCCTTTTGCAGCAGAAGCCGATTGCCGAGGACGTCCTGCGCCAGATCCGACCCGCTGCCCTTTGCTTGCCGGTGCAGTCGGCTGCGTTCCGCTTTTGGCAGCTTTGGCCGCAATGCGTTCGGATGCGCTTGTTGGTTTGGCACGGTTCGCTGTCGAAGCGCTCGGCGAAGTTCCGGACACCTTTTGGCTGGTGGATGGCCGCTGTTGAGATACGCTTGCTGCGGGCTTTGCCGATGCCGACGTTCCCGGCTTGGCAGCAGGCTTCGAATTCGGCTTGGTGCGTACGCTCGATTGTGCGGCAGAATCAGACTTCGGTTTTACGCCCGCCTTTGCCGGACTGCCTGTTTTCGCTTTCGCGCCGCCGGACTTGGCTTCGATCCGTTTAGCGGCACCGGAGGCGTTGCTCCGGCTAAACGAGCTTTTGCGATCCGTGCCGTTTTTTCGATCATCCGTCTTTTTTCCGGTTGTCGATTTTTTATCGTCTGAAGTCTTTTTGCGCTCTGGCAACTTGTTGGGATCGAATCCTCCTGCGGGTTTTGATCCACCGCCGAACATGCGAATACCCGATCCTTCCGAACCTTTTCCGTTATTTTCACTCATCCCAGCACCGTCCCTGCTTGCATCGCTGTACCCCGGACAAACTCGGACACAGGCATTGCTTTTTTACCGGCCGGTTGAACTTTCGTCAGCCGTACCGCGCCGTCGCCGCAAGCCACGACGATTGCGTTATTGCTCACGTCAAGCACCGTTCCCGGTGCCGCTCCGGCTTCGGGTCCGTTTTCTTCAGGACTTTCAACTTCCCAAATCTTGAACACTTCACCGTTCCATAGCGTATACCCGCCCGAAAACGGCGACAGCCCGCGTACCTGATTGAAAATTTCTCGGGGCGAACGCGTCCAATCGATCATTTCGTCCTGACGCGTCAGGTTAGGCGCATACGTAGCCAACGACTCGTCCTGCGGCTGCGCTTCAACCCGGCCTGCCAAAAGACGCGGAAGCTCGCGTTTAAGCAGCGCAGCTCCGGCTGCGCCCATTTTTTCGAACAATGTGCCCGAAGTATCTTCATCCGTAATTTCGACTTCCTCGACCGCGATCATGTCGCCTGTATCCAGTCCCTCGGCCATATACATCAACGTGATGCCTGTCTTGCTCTCGCCGTTGATAATCGAACGCTGAATCGGCGCTCCTCCGCGGTAAGCGGGCAGCAGCGACCCATGCACGTTCACGCAGCCCAGCTCCGGCACCTCCAGCAAAGACTTCGGCAAAATTTGGCCGTATGCCGCCGTGACGATCAGGTCGGGATGGAACGAAGCCAATTCCTCGACCGCTTCCTTATTGCGCATCCGTTCCGGTTGAAGCACGGGCAGATGATGCTTCAATGCCGCTTCTTTTACCGGAGAAGGCGTCAAGACTTTCTTGCGTCCTTGAGGACGGTCGGGTTGAGTCACAACGGCCACAATATTGCATTCCGATTCCAACAAGGCTTCCAGGCACGATACCGCAAATTGCGGGGTCCCCATAAATACGATTCTTTTCAATTCGCTCACTCCTTCGCCCCGCTTTCCCGGACAGGTTCATAGACTTTTTCGGCCACGTCGGTAAACAAGATTCCGTCCAAATGGTCGATCTCATGCTGGAATGCACGCGCTAGCAGCTCGCTGCCGGTCACCGTGAATTCTTCGCCGTCGCGGTTCAAGCCTTTTACCGTTACCGTCATGGCACGGCGAACGTCCCCGTTCAACCCGGGAATGCTCAGACATCCTTCGATCCCGAATTGTTCGCCGCTTTTTTCGACGATCTCCGGATTGATCATCGCGATCAAGCCGTTTTCGTCGCCGACGTCGATCACGATAATCCGCTTCAAAATGCCGACCTGCGGAGCAGCAAGGCCCACGCCGTCGGCGTCGTACATCGTTTCCGCCATGTCCGCCATCAGCTTTTGTACGTTAGGCGTGATTTTCGTGACTTCTTTGGCTCTTTTATGCAAAACCTCATCCGGTTCTTTTACGATCATGCGAATTCCCATTGCCGAACACCTTCCTCAAAAAAGTAATCAATTTTATCTGTGCATTCCGTTCATAACTTACCTGCCCGGTCCATGTCCATAAAAAAGACGCGGAGGACCGCGTCACATCATGACCTGAGGGTCCACGTCGATGCTGATGAGCAGATCCTGCTCCTTCGCCGTGTCTTCCAGTTCATCCGCGATTTCCCGCGCCAGCAGGGCAGCGTCCATTTCTCCACGCCATTTTATCATACATTGAAATCGGTATCTATTCTTGATCCGGGGAATCGGCGACGCGATCGGGCCCAGCAAATCAAGCACGTTCGGTGCCAATTTATCCATTCGGGCCAGCCAACCGCGCGCACGCGCCTTCTCCTTGACCATAGCCGCATAATTTTCGGCCATGCGCACGACAACCGGAAGCTGCTCGTGCGAGAACGTGACCAGAATCAAGCGGCAGTACGGCGGATATCCCAACTTGCGCCGATGTCCCAATTCTTCGCGCACGAACGAATGATAATCATGCTTCGAAGCGTGCTGAATCGAATAATGATCGGGGTTATACGACTGGATAAACACTTCGCCCGGCAGATGATGTCGTCCCGCGCGCCCCGCGACTTGCGTGAGCAATTGGAATGTTTTCTCTCCCGCCCGGAAATCCGGCAGATTAAGCGCGGAATCGGCCGCGATGACTCCGACCAACGTTACGTCCGGGAAGTCCAGACCTTTGGCGACCATCTGCGTGCCGAGCAGCACGTCCGCTTTTTTGTCGCGGAACCGCTGAAGCAGCTTTTCGTGCGATCCTTTTTCGCTCGTCGTGTCCACGTCCATCCGCACGACGCGAATACCGGGGAACAGCTTCGCCAATTCTTCTTCGACGCGCTGCGTCCCTGTGCCGAAATAACGGATATGCTCGCTGCCGCATTCCGGACACGTCTCCGGAACGGGTTCCGCATGGCCGCAGTAATGACAGCGCAGATTATTGGAACGTTGATGGAAGGTCAGCGAGATATCGCAGTTCGGGCATTCGGCCACGTAGCCGCAGGTCCGGCACATGACAAAGGTCGAGTACCCGCGGCGGTTGAGCAGCAGCACCGTTTGCTCTTTTCGCTCCAGTCGCTGCTCGATCGCTTTATGGAGATCGCGGCTGAACATCGAGCGGTTGCCTTCTTTTAACTCCTCACGCATATCCACGATTTGAACGCCGGGCAGCTCGCTTCCGAGCGCACGCAGCGAAATCTCGGCCAGCACGGGCGAGAAATGCGGATCGCTTTGCGAACGGGCCGCATGGTACGATTCCAGCGACGGCGTAGCGGAACCGAGAATAACGACCGCGTTATGCTGCTCGGCCCGTTTGACTGCCACGTTGCGCGCATGGTATTTCGGGCTTTCTTCCTGCTTGTACGAAGATTCGTGCTCTTCGTCCATCACGATTAGACCGATGTCTTTGAACGGAGCAAAAATCGCGGAACGTGCACCGATTGCAACCTGGACTCGGCCTTCGCGAATTTTGCGCCATTCATCGTAACGTTCGCCGCCCGACAGACGGCTGTGCATGACCGCGACCTTGGAGCCGAAGCGGCTTTTGAACCGTTCGACCATCTGCGGTGTCAACGAAATCTCGGGAACCAGTACGATGGCCTGCCGACCTTGAGCAATACAGAGTTGGATCGACTGAAGGTACACTTCCGTCTTGCCGCTTCCCGTGATGCCGTGTAACAGGAAAACACCTTCGCGCCGCGCGTTCAATCGGGCAATAACGGCATCATACACCTGCTGCTGCTCGCCGGTCAGCTTGGGCGGTTCGCTCGGCTTGAAGTTGCGGCCTGCGTAAGGATCGCGGAATACTTCCACGTCCTCCATTTTGACCAACCCTTTTTCCTCCAGTGATTTCACCGTACTTGCGGTTACGCCAAGCGTGCTCAGAATCTCTTTCATCGCCATCGGCACGCCAAGCTGCATCAGGAACTCAAACACTTCTTTTTGTTTTTTCGCACGCGCCGGGAAATGCTCCAATTCTTGCTCAGCCTGCTGCGCATCCACGTTCAAGGCTACGGTTTTGACTGTTTTCCGTCCCATCCGGTCGCGAATTTCCTGACTTTCGAACAGAAGCCCGCCGCGAATCAAAGCTTGTACCGTTTTTTCGCGGCCGGGGAAGTTCTGGCGAAGCTGTTCGGCTTTCACCTGACCGCGACTGCGTACGTATTCCAGAATTTCGTTCGCCGAAGGCACATCCGCGTTGGACGGACTTCCGAACAAAGACAACTCATCGTTGTCTTCCGGGATATCGGCCAATAATCGACCGATTTCTTCCGTCTCCTCGACATCGGCGTCCGGCTGCGCGGCATGAATAAAGCGTTCCGCTTTGCCTTTTAACGCCGAAGGAATCATCGCTTGCAGCGCCATCGTCTTGTGACAGGCATATTTATCAGCAATCCAACCGCCAAGCTCGACCAAATCTTCCGGCAGCGGAGGAACCAGATCCAACAGCTCGCGAATATTTTTGATCCGTCCGTGCTTATACTCGCTTTCGTCCGTCAATCCGACGACAAACCCTTGCACCGTCCGGCCGCCGAAAGGCACTCCGACCCGGCTGCCGACCGCAATCCATTCCTGCATTTCAGGCGGAATTCGGTAGTCGAACGGCCGGCTTACCGCCCGCACCGGCACGTCCACGATGACCCGCGCGAAATTCATCGCACCGCTCCCTTTTCCAAACGACGCGAAGCTTCAAGCAGAATTTCGCGAGCCGTATCGTACTTGGATTGTTTCGGCAGATCGGCGATGCGTCCTTCCGGGCCGAACAGTCGCACGATATTGGTATCCGATCCGAAGCCGGCGCCGGTCTGCGTAACGTCGTTGGCCACGAGCAGATCGCAGTTTTTGCGTTGCAGCTTTTCGGCCGCGTACGTGTCCAGGTCATGCGTCTCGGCCGCAAAACCGATCAGGAATTGATGTTCCTTTTGCGAGCCGAGCGTTTGCAGTACATCTACCGTCTTGACCAGTTCAAGCGCCATCGTATCGCCGACTTTTTTGATCTTGCGCGGGGAGCTGGATTTCGGCCGATAATCGGCAACCGCGGCGGACATAATGAGTATATCCGTCTTCCCCCATTCGTTCAGGCAAGCTTCGTACATGTCTTCCGCCGATTCGATGCGAAGCGTCGGGATGCCTGCCGGCAATTGCACCTGCACCTTGCCCGCAATCAGCTTCACGTCGGCGCCCAGATCTTGCGCGGCTTGAGCCAAAGCGATTCCCATTTTGCCGGACGAATCGTTCGTAATATAGCGGACCGGATCGATGCGTTCGATCGTGCCGCCTGCGGTCACCACGATTTTTTTGCCTGATAACGGTCCTTGCACGGAGTACGCGGCGGTCCCCGCAGAAGTCAAGTCGCCGGCAAGTCCGTGTTCCGAAGCTCCTCCGGCCGTCGCGAATAACGTTTCGCCGCTCGGGTTCACATTTTCATCCGCGCTTGTCGCAGATACGAACGGTTCCGGTCCCGGATCGTAAATATCGTTCTCCGATCCAGTTGCGCGTTCGGACAACGGAAAGCTTGCAAGACGCGAATTTTCGCCGACTTCGCGTTCTGCAAAGAAACGGCGCAATACTTCCACGATCGTCTCCGGTTCTTCCAGACGTCCTTTGCCGACATAACCGCAAGCCAGCATGCCGTCTCCCGGTTCGATCATCAGGGCGCCGCGGTCAACCAGCGTCTGCATATTGTGAACGACAGCAGGATGAGTATACATGTGAACGTTCATTGCAGGCGCAATCATCAGCGGAGCTGTCACGGCAAGCAATGTTGTAGAGAGCATGTCATCAGCCAGGCCGTTTGCTAGTTTCCCCATGATGTTTGCCGTAGCCGGGGCAATCAGCACCAGATCAGCCCAATCGGCCAAGTCAATATGATTCACGACTTTCGGATTATGCTCGTCAAAAGTATCGGTATGCACCGGATTGCGCGTCAGCACTTGAAGCGTCAATGCCGGAATGAACTGCCGAGCAGCATCCGTCATAATGACTTGTACCTGCGCTCCCGCTTTGATCAGCTGACTGCAAAGTGTCGCGGCTTTATAAGCTGCAATCCCTCCGGTCACACCGAGCAAAATCTTTTTCCCGTTTAACATGCGCTTTTCCCCTCCTGAAAAAAAATAACAACCGTGAGGTTGTTAGAGATGGAGCCTTACGGCTTATTTTGCATGATCTGCCCTGCCTGTGCCGTCAGGCCGTGCGTAACAGAACCCTTACAGGTTCCGTTTGCCTTTTTGTTCTTCGACCACTTCGTTCTCGTCGCGAGCTTCAACCTTAATATAATCGCCGTAGATTTCTTCGAGCGCTACGCCGACCTGTTTGTGTGCTCTAGGGCGTTGAAGTTCCGATTCCGAACCTTCGCGAAGCTGTCTCGCGCGTCTGCTGGCTGCTACAACCAAAGAATATTTACTGTCTACTTTGGTCATGATTTTGTCGATGGAAGGATACAGCATGTTTATCGTCCTCTCTGTATGTCCCTTGCGTAAACTGCGTAAGCGTCATAGGCAAGGGAAAAGCCCGGTTCTCCGGCAATCTGTTTGTTGAAAACTTACTTGGCGATACGACAATGTTCGGCCACGATGATCGATTCGATCCGCATGCAAGCCTTATCGACTTCATCGTTAACGACAGCATAATCGTAATGACGCATCAAGGCAATCTCTTCCTCGGCTACCGACATGCGGTTGTGAATCACCGATTCCGTCTCTGTGCCGCGTCCAACGATTCGATCCTTCAATTCTTTGAGCGAAGGCGGCGTCAGGAAAATGAATACGCCGTCCGGGAAGGTCTCCTTCACCTTGAGCGCACCTTGCACTTCAATCTCCAGAATGATGTCGTTGCCCGCTTCGATCGTTTGCTCGACGAAGTCGCGCGGCGTGCCGTAGAAATTCTCGACATACTGCGCATACTCCAACAATTGATCATTCGCAATCATATCACGAAACTCTTCCTGACTTTTGAAAAAATAATTGACGCCATGCTGCTCTCCTTCACGAGGCGAACGAGTCGTCGCGGATACCGAATAGACAAGCCCCGGCAATCTTTTGCGCAGCGCGCTGCATACGGTTCCTTTTCCGACTCCTGACGGTCCGGACAATACAATCAATAACCCTTTAGACATAGTTCTCCCCATTATTCGTCGTTATCGTCGTCTTTGGTGGACAGTCGGTGAGCGACAGTCTCCGGCTGTACCGCGGACAAAATGACGTGATCGCTGTCGGTGATGATTACGGCGCGCGTTCTGCGGCCGTAAGTGGCATCGATCAGCATATGCCTATCTCGCGCCTCCTGAATAATCCGCTTAATCGGTGCGGATTCCGGGCTTACGATGGAAATGATTCGGTTGGCCGATACAATGTTCCCGAAGCCGATATTGATAAGCTTGATTGCCATGTCTAGGTTTTCCCCCTATTAGTTGGTACTCTTTCTGTAAGTCGGGCCAGGCGCCCGGCCGTTATTCGAGATTGGCGGCCTGTTCTCGCATCTTCTCAAGCTCGGCCTTCATCTCGACGACATGGCTTCCGAGCGCCAAATGATTCGCCTTCGAGCCAATCGTATTGACCTCTCTATTCATTTCCTGAATCAAAAAGTCCAGCTTGCGCCCTTTTGCTTCGCTATTGCCCAGCAGCTCCGAGCATTGGTCGAAGTGACTTCGCAGTCTCGCCAATTCTTCATCGATGCTGCAACGATCCGCGAAAAGCGCGACTTCCATGCCTAAGCGGAACTCGTCCACCACGAAGCTCCCGTCTTGCAATTCGGACAATCTCTGCCTCAGCTTCGTCCGATAATCATCGACGACGGTCGGAGCCAAACGAGTCAACTCTGCATGCGCTGCTGTCAGGTTGCTCAATCTGAGACGGCAATCGGCTGTCAAATGATTGCCCTCAGAGCTTCGCATCGAAACAAGTTCAGACAAAGCATGCCCCAGACCTTCCTGAAGCACAACCTCCCAGTCCATCTCCTCTTGTCCCGCAACCGGAGCTTCTGTAGGAAGCATAACGTCCGGAAGCGCGAGCAATTCGGCGGCGCTGAGCTGACTATCCATGCCGTAAATCTGTTCCAGCTCGCGCGCCGCCCGAATATAGGAATCGGCCGCCGCACGGTTCAGCATCATCATGCTTCCCGATGATTCGCTCTCTCTGGTGATGTACACGTCAATCCGTCCGCGCCTGACATGCTGCTGTACAAGCCGCCGGAGACCTTCCTCGAAACTGTTCCATTCCCGGGGCATCCGAAGCACGACTTCGCAGTAGCGATGATTGACGGATTTGACTTCAAATTGAATTTTGTATCCGCCCCGATTCATGGCGGATTGACCATAGCCGGTCATACTGAAAGACATCGTCATCACATCCGTTACCCTATTTTAATGGATTATGCACATCGAAACAAGAGGGCTGGCGCGTGTTTGCGAATTCATGTTCCGGGGTTGCTTATCTTTAATCAAAGATATATACTAAAATTAATAAAGTCACTTAATTTATCTCACTATTTATTTCATTTAAATATTCTTTTCCTTACCCCGTTCCTCCCATTTTGCTAAGGAGATGATCGTTATGCAATTACTCGGACAACACCATGTATCGCTCATGACCGGAAAAGCCGAACAAAACTATGACTTCTTCACCCGGATTCTCGGCATGCGCTTGGTCAAAAAATCGGTAAACCAGGATAATACGACTTCCTACCACCTTTTCTACGGCGATGCAGTCGCAAGCCCGGGAACCGAGGTTACTTATTTTGATTACCCCGGAATCGGCCCTTCCTACCCGGGCGTATCCAGCATTTCTTCAACTTCGCTGAGAGTACCGACTACAGCCTCTTTGCACTTTTGGCAAGAACGTCTGGGCTCGCTCGGAATCAAGCACGGTGAGATCGTTCCGCGCGCCGGACGCAACACGTTGGCATTCGAAGATTTCGAAGGCACGCAGTTAATTTTGGCCGCCGACGAAGGCGAAGCCGGCGTCGCGCCCGGCGAGCCTTGGACTGCCGAAGGCATTCCTCTGGAACACGCGATCGTCGGTCTGGGTCCTGTCACGTTGACCGTGGCCGATGCGAAGCCGACCGCTCTTGTACTGACCCAATTGATGGGCTTCCGCAAAGTGGGAACTTATCCCTCTCCGGCAGGGGATTTCGCGGAAATCGAAGTGTTCGCGACCGGCGAAGGCGGCTCCGGCGCCGAAGTTCACCTGGAAGCCCGTCCGGATCTGCCGAAGTTCCGTCTGGGACGCGGCGGCGCGCATCACGTCGCCTTCCGTATTCCGAACGAGGAAGAGTACGATAAATGGATCGACCGGATCACGGCAAGCGGATTGCAAAACTCGGGGCGCGTCGACCGCGATTACTTCCGGGCGTTGTATTTCCGCGAGCCGAACGGCATTCTTTTCGAACTGTCGACAGACACGCCTGGATTCGATATCGACGAACCGATCGAGTCGCTGGGCGAAAAGCTGGGCCTGCCTTCGTTCCTGGAGCACCGCCGGGCCGATATCGAATCCAAACTCCGCCCCCTCAAATGGTGAGGGCGGAAAGCCTTTTTCATTGGAGTACGACTTTACTCCGTCGGGGAAGTCCTATTCGTGGGCAAAGCTGGGACGCTGCGGGGTAAATTCGTTCAAGATGCTGTCTCACCCGGAAAAGTCGATTGAAATTATAGTGGAATTTTTCCGGGTTCAAAGGCATCTTTCACTGAATTTCCCCCTCCGCTCAAAGCTTTGCTGGAATAACACTTCCTTTGACGTCGAGCCGTTTCCATGAGAACGGCTTTTTTATTTAGTTAAAAATAAAAAAAAGCCGCAACTTTGCGGCGGCTTAAGGGGTCGGTAAAGTCCAACGTAGCTGGAAGCGAGAAGGCGGAGAGAGGAATTCAGTGTAGGAGCGTTAGCGTTCGCCTTTGAAATCGGAAAAATTCAATCAAAATTCAATTCTTTTTTCCGATTTCAACACGCGACCGAAACGAATTCCTCTCGCAGCCTTCTCGCTTCCCCCGCCAAAGCAGCTTTCCCGACAGCTTGATTTAAGCGGTCAAGCTGCCGGTGTAGACGAAGGCGGCCGGGCCGGTCATGTAGACGTGGTTGTCGGATTCGTTCCATTCGATGAACAAGTCGCCGCCTTTGAGCGAGACGGTGGCTTCGCGGTCGCTGTGGCCGTTCAGGACGGAAGAGACCAGTGTTGCGCATGCGCCTGTTCCGCACGCCAAGGTAGGGCCTGCGCCGCGTTCCCATACGCGCATGTCGATCTGTTCGCGGCTGTTGACGGTCGCGAACTCAACGTTAACTTTTTTCGGGAATAACGGATGCTTCTCCAGAACGGGTCCCCACTTCGCAAGGTCGAAGTTTACGGCGTCGTCTACGTAGATCACGCAGTGCGGATTGCCCATGGAGACTGCGGTGAACCGGAACGATTCGCCCAGAGCTTCGATCGGTTGGTCGACCACTTGCTCGCCGTCCACGGCAACCGGGATTTTAGCGCCTTCGAGAATCGGAGCGCCCATATCGACGCGTACCGTTTGGGCGACGCCGTTTTCCGCATGAATCGTCAGCGGTTGCACGCCTGCGCCGATCGTCTCGATCGTGAGCGCTTCGCCTTGTGCCATTTTGTGATCGTATACGTATTTAGCCACGCAGCGAATCGCATTGCCGCATTGCTCGGCTTCCGACCCGTCGGAGTTCATGATGCGCATCATGAAGTTCGCTTTTTCGGACGGCAAAATATAAACAAGTCCGTCCGCGCCGACGCCGAAGAACCGATCACAGACCTTCACCGCAAGTTCTGCCGCATTAGCGGGAAGTTCTTTTTCTCCGTATACAATCACAAAGTCGTTGCCGAGTCCGTGCATTTTCGTAAATTCCATCATGTTATTTCCACTCCTTATCGTTTTCGAAGCCGGGATACGGGGCAATTCGCAAGATCCGAAAAGTTGACGAACGTCCCGGTTTCGCTCAATATATAGATCATGCCGCGTCCATTTGCGGAATCCGACCGTATATGGACTTCTCCGCGAAAGCTACATTAATTAAGATACCCGAACCCCCGCGCGATTACTATTGATTTTCTGCGTGAAACTTTGTGTTTTTCCGCGTGCTGGAGTCGCATTCATTTTGGTCATTAGAGAAAGAGGGTCGTTATAGATGGCATTGGACGGAATCGTTACACGAGCAATTGTCACCGAGCTTGGATCGCTTCAAGGAGCTCGCATTAGCAAAATTCATCAACCTTCCGGCAACGATATCATTTTCCAGATTCGTTCGCGCGAAGGCAACAAAAAGCTCCTGCTCTCCGCAAGCCTTACCTACCCGCGGGTGCAGTTTACCGAGCAATCGTATATGAATCCTCCCGAAGCGCCGATGTTCTGCATGCTGATGCGCAAGCACTGCGAGGGCGGCGTAATCGAAAAGATCGAACAGGTCGGAATGGAACGTATTTTGCATTTCTGGATCAGACAGCGGGACGAAGTGGGAGACGTATCGCTCAAAAAACTCGTCATCGAACTGATGGGTCGTCACAGCAACATCATCCTGCTCGACGCTTCGACGGACACGATCCTCGACGGCATCCATCATGTTACGCCGGCGATCAGCAGTTATCGGATCGTAATGCCGGGATTCAAGTATCAAGAGCCTCCGCAGCAGAACAAACTTAATCCTTTAGAAGCGACCGAAGAACAATTTAAGCAAAAATGGAACGAAAACATCGTCGAGCCTCCGGTCAACCGAATCGTGGACGCGTTCACCGGACTCAGCCCGCTTATCGCTCAGGAAGTGCTTCACCGTGCAGGCGGAGCCGACGAGCAAAACGATTCCGCCCCGGAAGGCGCGTCCGTCTGGACTGCGTTCGATGCGCTGATGAGCGATGTCCGTGAGGGACGTTTTGCGCCAAGCAGCGGTCTTAACGCACGCGGGAAGCTCGTTTTCTCCGCAATTCCGTTAACCCTGATCCAAGGCGAAAAGCGTACGTTTGATTCCATCGGCACCTGCATGGAGCATTATTACGGCGACAAAGCCGACCGGGACACCGTCAAGCAAAAAGTCAGCGATTTGCTGAAGTTTCTCCAGAACGAGCGCGGGAAAAACGTCAAAAAGCTCGACCACCTGGACAAAGACCTCGAAGAGGCCCAAGACGCCGAGCAGTACCGGATTCAAGGAGAACTCCTTTTCGCTTCGCTGCACGAACTTGAACGCGGGATGAAAGAGATCGAGCTGGTCAACTTCTACGACGAAGAACAACGCACGATCAAGATCGGGCTCGATCCTCTATTGAACCCGTCAGACAACGCCCAGCGCTATTTTAAAAAGTACAATAAATACAAAAACAGCCTGGCCGTCATCGACGAGCAGATCAAAAAAACGCACGAAGAAATCGCGTATATGGATAGTCTGCTTCAGCAGTTGAACGATGCTTCCCTGCGCGACGTCGACGAAATCCGCGCCGAGCTGGCCGAACAAGGATATGTCCGCAGCCGAGCGCCTCGCGGTGCCAAAAAGAAGAAAAAGAACGATAAACCGACGCTGCATCTGTACACCTCGTCGGAAGGCATCGAGATCTACGTGGGCAAAAACAATCTGCAAAACGAGTTCATCACCAACCGCCTGGCCCATTCCAGCGACACCTGGCTGCACACCAAAGACATCCCGGGCTCGCACGTCGTGATCCGCAGCAGCGAATACGGCGAAGACACGTTGAACGAAGCCGCCCAACTCGCCGCCTACTTCAGCCAAGCCAAGCACTCCAGCAGCGTTCCCGTAGACACCACCCAAATCCGCCATGTCCGGAAACCAAGCGGCTCCAAACCGGGCTTTGTGATCTACGACCATCAAAAAACCCTCTTCGTCACGCCTGATGAAGACTTAATCAAATCCTTGCCGAACAGCGTGAAAAACGGCTAATCACTTTTGATTTTCCCAAAAAATGCAAACATATTCTACAAGATAATCTTCACAACAAAAAGGTCAGCCTCCAGTCGGAGACTGACCTTTCTGCATATCCAACCTGGCGATGCTGCCAACGGCAGCGAGCCTAACCCCTCCCCCTAATAAAGAGGACGTGCCAGAGGGCGTGGTTAACGATCTAAGCGACTTCGGCTTTCCGTAGGAAAACGAGCGGAGCGAAGAGCGTTAACCACGCCCTCCTCTACAACGTACTCCCCCAACTCCCCATGAAAAACGACGCCTTGCCGTACTCCGTGATAGTCAGACCCCGCCGTCGCAATCAACTTATACTGGCGCGCCAGCTCCCGATACCGCTCTTCACCCGCTGCATCATGATCCGGATGACGTACCTCTATCCCGACAACGTTCGCCCCTTCGATCACTTCGCGCACCAGCTTGTCATCTTCATACAACCCCGGATGCGCTAACACCGGAACGCCGCCCGCTTCGCGAATCCATTCCGCCGCTTCGGTCGGAGTGATCCGCGGAGGAGTCACATAAGCCGCTGCGCCTTCCGCCAAATACCGATCAAAAGCGTCCCGCAAATCGACCGCATAGCCTTTTCGCACCAACACATCCGCCATATGCGGACGGCCGACGCTTTCTCCCGGCTTTAACGGACGACCGCCGCGATCTTTCACTTCGTCCAGTGTAATATCCACCCCGAGCTCCCGCAATCGTGCCAAAATCAGATCATTACGCTGATCGCGTATGCCGCGCAAACCTGCTAACCTCTCCAAAAAAAGCGTATCCGCCGGATTCACAAAATACCCAAGTACATGGATGTCTTTTTCGCCCGCCCGCGTGCTGATTTCGATACCGGGAACAAACTCCAAACCAACGAATTCCGCTTCCTCAGCGGCTTCCCGCGCACCTGCAACGGTATCATGATCAGTCAAAGCAATTCCTCTTAATCCGCGTTCCGCGGCAAGTCGAACCAACTCTTTTGGCGTATTCATTCCGTCTGAAGCGGTACTGTGCATATGCAAGTCGTATCGTTCAGAGTCTGGCAGGGTATCTTTCGAGACTTGATTTCCTTCATTCATCTCGCTTGCCTCCTTCCTCGGACACTTCCCCGATTTGGCGTTCGCGCAGGAAATTCAAAAAAGCGACCGCCGCAATCGGAAGCAGCGTCGACTTTAGTCGAATCGAATAGAACTGCCTTTTAAAAGACGCGTCCGCAACAGGAACCGCATGCAATAGTCCTAGAGCAAGCTCATGCTTCACCGAAGAAGGCGATAGCATCGTAACGCCGAGACCTGCCTCGACCGCCGATTTGACCGCTCCCGTACTGCCAAGCTCCATAACCGTTTGCAACGCGCGCGGATCCATGCCTTTAGCTTTCCATTCTTCCTCCATCACCTGCCGCGTACCCGAACCTTCTTCGCGCAACACGAAAGGATAAGCCGATGCTTCCTCCAACGTAATTGACGTTCGCTCCGCAAGCGCATGTCCGGTCGGCACGATCAAGCGCAATTCATCCTGCATCACCGACTCGCTAATGATATCCGGATGCGCGACAGGAGCTTCAACCAGCCCGAAATTCAAGGTGTGCCGGGCAATCTCGTCTAAAATTTGCGTCGTATTCATCACTTTGAGCGAGATTGCGATATCCGGATGCTGCCGGCCAAACGGGACCAAGAGCGGCGGCAGTACATACTCACCGATCGTGTTGCTGGCCCCGAATTGCAGACGCCCTTCCAACTTATGCGTAAAACGAGCCATTTCCGTGTCCGTTTCCTGCATCAGCTCGATACTGCGCCTGGCAAACGGAATTAGCATGCGTCCCGACTCGGTCAGCTCGATTTTTTTGGTTGACCGGTTGAGCAGCTTCGTCCCAAAATGCTCTTCCAACGCTTGTACCTGCATCGTAACCGCCGGCTGCGTCATATGCATCGCTGCCGCTGCCGCAGAAAAACTCCCTTTCTCCGCAACCGTATGAAAAATATGCAGCTGGTGAAAGTTAAGCGCCATTCCTTCGTCCTCCTCACAAAAAAAGGCATGAAAATCGAAATTTTCATGCCTGGCCTTACCGGCTTGTCAAAGTTAGGCAAGCCATTGCTTATTCGATTGCGGGGTATTCCCCGTATGACCGACGCCCGTGTTCCAACGTCTCGCTCGCTACTTTTTTTTGCGTCCGTTTTTCATCAGCGTCATTCTTCGCGAATGCCGCAGCCAAGAGTAATACGATTTCAAATCGCGCAGCTCAATGGTCTCCGACATTTTGCCAAGAAACGTCACCACGATCATTTTGTGCAGAGGGCCGCCTTCCACCTGGTAAGGGCCTGCCAACTCGCCGAATTCCGCTACGACGACAATATCGTCATCGATCAGATAAACGTCTTCTTCTTTGCGATAATACGGAAGCATTTGCTTGTTCTGCAAGCATTCCCACAGCCAGGCCGTAATCTCTTCCGTACTTTTTTGTCCGCTTTCGATCCGATCGCCATAGCGGCTTTTGGCATGATTCGTAATGACGATGTCTGCCACCTTTTTGTCGCCGAGAGCGATGAAAAAAGGTTCGTAAGTGCTCCATCGTTCCGTCGCCTTATCCCGCACCGTTTATCACTCTCCAGAGACTCGACTTGGTCTTTTCTAACATACAATAGGTCTTTATATCTATGTATATATACCCAATATATTACATCATGCCTCTAAGTTATACAAGCTGTTCAAGAAAAGCCAATTGCCAATCGCCCACGGTGCAGAAGAAGCGGCCCGAGCTGGGCCGCTTCTTCTTGTCTCCGCCAATCCGAAATTCAGCCTGACAGCGCTTCGGAATCCGGAAGCTCCAATGGAGCATCCTCCGGAAGTTTGCTGCCGTAATCCGTCTTCAGATCAGTCCGATGCGATCTTTCGATTTTGCGTACGTAGGAGAGCCTGCGCATATGTTTCGCCGTTTCCTCCGCCCGATCGGCATTGAGATAAACGACGGCGTAGTGCATCCGGCGCGATACGTAATGAAGCGTTCCGTATTTCTCCAAATTACGTGCCGCTTTCAGGTCGTTGACCCACACGATATAACCGATACGTTCCGGAACCATGATGCTCGCACCTTCTTTCTGTAAATAACCGGCCGGCATCTTAGCTTAGCCGCAGCCGCAGGAACCGCCGCTTCCGCAACCCTTTTTGGGCAGCGGATCATTCCCCGGTACCTTGATACTCGAAGAAACCGAATAGGCGATCGTCTCCGACATTTCAAAGAGCAGGTCGTCAAGCGCCTTTTCCGCTTCCTTAAAACGGGATACGGCCTCGATCTCCTCCATCTCCCGTTCGACGAGCTCGACTTCCTCTTTCGCGGCGTGGAAATTCGGGTGAAAATGTCCGAAACGCTGCGTTTCTTCAAATAGTTCTTTCTTGGCGTTCAACTTGCCCATGAGACGCCGCACTTCCGGATGCTCTTGCATCCTTTCGCGCCAATATAAATAATCCGCAACTTCGACAGAACCGTTGATCATATCGCCCAATTCATATGCGCTCATGAGCACACAGGCCATGTCGACTGTTTCAATCTCCGATACGCTCATTGTGTCATCCCGCTTCTGTGCTGAAACTCTACCCGTTCCCACCCGGGAAGGGCAGGTACAATTATCATAGCACAACACCGAGCAGGATGTAAGCCTTTAACAGAAGAGGACAGGGCAGAAGATCTTCCACAATGAGGTCAGAAATACTCCCTTTAAGCCTGGCTTTTATCTGTAAGCGCAGCTTCCGCCATTGCAATCAGTAACGAAGCCGAGGCCGCCATCGCTTGCTCGTCAAAATCAAAGCGGGGATGATGATGCGGATAAACGAATCCCTTTTCGGAATTACCCGCTCCCACGAGCATGAAGCACCCCGGACGTTCTTTCAAATAATAAGCGAAGTCCTCGGCAGGCATAAGCGGAGTCGCCGTTTCGACCTTAAAGCCGGGCAAAGCCGAAGGTGCGACACGGAAAAACCGCTCCGCCTCCTCTGGATCATTGATCAATGCAGGGTAGCCGACCAAATATTCGACTTGTGCCGATGCGCCATAAACTTCTGCAACATGACTGCTGATCGCTTCGATTCGCTGACGAATTAATGCTCGCGTGTTTTCGTCGAACGTGCGCACCGTTCCGGTAATTCGCGTTTTCTCCGCTACTATGTTTTGCGCCGTGCCTCCGCTGATGGTTCCGATGCTCAAGACGGCCGGCCGAAGCGGGTCGACAGATCGGCTAACCACCGTTTGAAGCTGCATGACCAGAGCCGATGCCGCCACGATACTGTCGACGGTCTCGTGCGGCATTCCCCCGTGGCCTCCGCGTCCCGTTATGTCAATGAAAAACTCATCCGTCGAAGCCATCATGGCCCCAGCCACGGAAGCTACCGTACCGACCGGAATCGGAGTCCACAGGTGAACGCCGTACACCGCATCGACGCCTTCAAGCGCTCCGTTTTCGATCATCGGCTTGGCACCGCCCGGGCAGACCTCTTCCGAAGCCTGGAACAACAATCGGATTTCTCCTTGCAAAGATTCCCGACGATCCGCAAAATAACGCGCTACTGCAAGTAACGCGGCCGTGTGCCCGTCATGTCCGCACGCGTGCATAACGCCTTCCCGCAGGGAGGCATACCCCGCTCCGCTTTCTTCCTTGATCGGAAGCGCGTCCATATCGGCCCGCAGCGCGATAACTCGGCCAGGCAACGCTCCGCGCACCGTACCGATTAAACCATAACCGCCCAGGCCTGTACGAACTTCGATACCGAAGCTTTCCAGTTTTTTCGCGACAAAAGCCGCCGTCTCGCGCTCTTTATAGGACAATTCGGGATGTTGATGCAGATGCCTGCGCCATTCTACCATCTCCGCAAATCTGAGTTCCATTGTTTCATTCATTGTTTCAGGTCCCTTCCGTTTAGCTTGTCTTCCACTGATAACCGCTTGCTTAATGCGCCTTTTCGTCATTGTAGCAAAAAACAAAAGCATCGCCCACCGTTGTGGCAGGTCTTGCACCCCGGTTTCAAAGCGACTATGATGAAAGGTGAAGTTTTAGTACCTTATCAACTCTTAATCAAAGGATTATGTTCGCTGGAAACCCACACGCTTTAAGTGGGTTTCCGGCGGGCATAACCTTACTTTTAGCGTTGATAAGGTACTAGACGGGAATTCACATCATCTTACACATAAACGGCGCTTTTCGCAGCGGCCGCCGAAGGATTGAACTTACATGAGCACAATTAGAACCAACAAAAGCAGTCAGACAGGTCGCTCAGGCGTCAAAACGAAAGCCAGGCCGCCCAAAGCTCCGCCCGATTTTCAATTATTGATTCTGACGCTGATTTTGACCGGATTCGGTTTGTTGATGGTATTCAGCGCCAGTTCGAGTTTTACGCTGCTTGGTAGTAAATTCAGAAATGATCCTTTGTATTTTGCCTTACCTCAACTTCAGTACGCTGTGCTAGGCATCTTCGTGATGCTGATCACGATGAATATTCCTTATAAAAAGTTCAAAAAACTGTTTATTCCGATGTTTTTCCTGACCTTTATCCTGCTTGTGGCCGTACTGTTCATGCCTGCCGTCAACGGCGCGCACAGTTGGATCAGAATCGGCTCGTTCACCCTTCAACCAACTGAACTGGCGAAAATCAGCACGATTTTGTACCTGGCTGCTTTGATTTCGAAAAAAGGCGAACGTTTCCGCGATCTTCGCTCCGGCTTTATGCCCGTATTCGTCATTGTGTCGGTGATTGCCGGACTGGTCATGCTTCAACCCGACTTTGGTTCCTGCATGATTCTCGTTCTGGCTTGTCTTCTCGTGATCTATGCGGGCGGAGCGAGCATGAAGCATATTCTGGGCTCGATGTTGATCGTGGCCGTCATGCTCGGACTTTTTCTCGGAGCCAAAGAACTTCTCACTCCGAAAAGCGCTGACGAGGCCAGTGCGAATTCCAGTTATCGCGTCGATCGGATCCAAGCCTATCTTGATCCGTTCGCCGATCCTAAAGGCTCTACCCAAAACCTGCTCAATTCGCTGATTGCCGTTGGCGAGGGCGGCACGACGGGTGCAGGTTACGGACAAAGCATTCAGAAGCTTTCGTATCTGTCCAACCCGCATAACGACTTTATCTTTGCGATTATCGGCGAAGAATTCGGATTCATCGGAACGGCAGCGTTCCTGCTGCTATATCTGTACTTCTTGTGGAGAGGATTGTTGGTTTCGCTTCGCTGTCCGGATATCTTCGGTACGCTGACCGGCGTCGGCATCGTCGGCCTGATCGGTATTCAAGCCTTTATCAACATCGGCGGCGTGACCAATACCATTCCGCTCACCGGCGTTACGCTTCCGTTCATCAGTCACGGCGGCACGTCCCTGCTCATCACCTTGTTCAGCATGGGGATCCTGCTCAGCATCTCGCGCGATTCCAAAAAAGCAAACTCTTCGATCAAGCAAGAGTCGACGGAAACGGTAACCGTGCCGGAACGCCGTCCGGCTTTGTACCGTTCCCGATAATCAAGCGACGGTTGAGGACAATGCGCATGATCGCTTGTCCTACCCGATCGATCCACGTAAAAAGGTTCTCCCTAGTCATCGGGAGAACCTTTTTTTGCTGCATGTGACGAATCGCCCGCTGATCTGCCTGTTTTAGCGGATACGGGAAGGCTCCTCGATCGAGATGTCGTCCTTGAAGGCGACGCCTTCGACTTTGACATTGACTTCGACCACTTTCAGTCCGGTCATATTTTCTACGGCTTCGCGAACATTCTGCTGCAGCATGCGACAGACTTCATGAATCGGCGTTTCATACAAGACGATGATGCGCAGGTCAATCGCCGTCTCCAACTGGCCGACTTCGACGGTCACGCCCTTCTGCACGTTTTTACCGCTCAGACGCTTCGCCCAGCCTTCTGACAAGCCTCCGGACATCGCGGCGATTCCCGGAGTTTCCAGTGCAGCCATTCCCGCAATTTTAGCTACGACATCGTTAGCGATTTGTACATTTCCATTGTCCAATTGCAATTGTTCGGACATGACCATCCCTCCTTACTTCATACCTCTAGTTTAAGGGCTAACCCCCTCGCAGCGCAAATGCCGTTTTTGACATTTTTCGCTTTCTTGTCTGTAAATCGTTTCATAAGCCATAAAAGTGACGTATATTTGGAATGGACCTGTTATATTGATTTTTACATACCAAGCGAGATTTTATCGACGGAGGCCTGACCTTATGAAAAAAATGCTTTCTCCCATCCTGCTCATTCTGACTTTTGCACTGAGCGCAGCGGGGCATCTGCTCCATTGGAATCCCACGCTGGAGTTTGTACTCTCGGCGATCTCGGTCATCTTTGTAGCCGGCTTTCTCGGCCGCGCTACCGAAAGCGTTGCCCACTATGCCGGACAGAGACTGGGCGGATTTTTGAATGCCACGTTCGGCAATGCGGCAGAGCTCATCATCGCCATTTTGTTGGTCAAAGAAGGACTGTTCGATATGGTGAAGGCCAGCTTGACCGGATCGATTATCGGCAATCTGCTGTTGGTGCTCGGTCTCAGCTTGTTTGCCGGAGGAATGAAGTTCAAAGTGCAACGATTCAATGTTCCTCTTGCCGGAATGAACGGATCGCTGATGATCGTCGCAGTCATTGCTTTATTCGTCCCTGCCGTATTCTTGAATACGCACTCCATTGAAGGTTTGCAGATCGATACGCTCAGCCTGATCGTCGCCGGAATTCTGATCGTGGCTTATATCGCTTGGCTCGTTTTCTCGATGATTACCCATAAAGATTATTTGGCTGATCCGGTCGAAACTTCGCACGCAGGTGCAGCTGCAGTCCACGGAGCCGCAGGAGCGACATCCGGCAGTGCCGAAATGTCTCCTCCAGCTGCGTCTGACACAGCCGCCGGGGAGGAACATGCCCCGACTTGGTCAAAAGGCCGCTCCATCCTCTATCTCGTGATCGCCACCGTCATGGTTGCTTTTGTCAGCGAATGGTTGGTCGGCACGCTTGATACGTTTACTACCCAATTCGGGCTCAGCGAACTGTTCGTCGGAGCGTTCGTCGTGGCGATCGTCGGCAACGCCGCCGAGCACAGCGCTGCAATTATGCTGGCCATGAAAAATAAAATCGGGGCTTCCGTCGAGATTGCAGTAGGCAGCAGCTTGCAAATTTCGCTGTTCGTCGCACCGGTGCTGATCTTCGTCAGCTTCTTCATGGGCGGTCTGAGCGGTACGATGGATATCGTATTTTCAACCATCGAGATCGTCGCGATCGCCGTATCCGTGTTCGTAGCCAAATCCATTATTCAGGACGGCGAGACCAATTGGTACGAAGGATTGCTATTGATCGCCGTCTACATCATCCTTGGCGTCTCGTTCTTCATGGTTCACTAAATTTCAAAAGCAAACAAAAAAAGCGCGTACGGAGTCAATTCTCCATACGCGCTTTTGTTATGTCGAAGTCTGAAAGAAGCAACGATCTGTTCGCTATTCCTTGTTGTTCAGAGCTTCGTAGAGAACCGCCAAATTGCGCTCCAGCTTGCTCACGATCTGCTTGCCTTCCGACTCGCCGACGAGGCCTGCACGAATCGCAAAATCAACCTGTCTGGAAAAACCGTACATTTGCGTATCCAGCACTTCCTCATAGAGAGGACAGTAGCGGGTCGCCAGATTCTCCATCTGTACTTCTATCAATTTCTCGATTTTATCTGCATCTTCCTGAAGAAGATTGGCTGCCTTGATTTGAAACTGCTCTTGCACGTCAGATGAAGTCATATTTTCTCCCCCCTATGCCCGAAAGTGTGGCCGGCGTTTCTAATCTAATATTAGACGAATTTGAAGGGTAATACAAGAACCAGCTAACAAAATGTAAACGCGCACGAGCAAAAGCACCGTCCCGTTTAACAACGGGCGGTGCTCAGTACGTCGACTTCGTATCTGATCAACTCTTAATCAGGGGATTACGTTCGGATCGAACCGTTCGCTTTTAAGCAAAGGTTCGCCCGATCCGCTCACCGAGCGTACACGGTCAACGTACAGGCTTGGAACTCGTTCCTGCTTATTCGGGTGCGATCACGACGTTGAGGTCGTGTTTTTCAAACACTTCAACCATAGCCGCTTTTGCCGCCTCGGCGTCCGGACCGATTACATGCAGCTCGTACTGTTGGCTGCTTACCAGCGTCGTGAACAATCCGAGGATGCTCTTGACGTCGATGTACTTGTTTTCGGATTGAAGAACGATCGAAGAAGAGAAGCGGGATGCGGTTTGCGCGATTTCGACAACCGCAGCGTTGTTTTTAGCCATTGTTATCCCTCCGTCTTAGTTTCAAAATAATAGCTGGTGCTCACATGTTCCATGATAACTTGTATCCGCTTTCTTATCAACCGTTTTCCGCGTTTCTGAAACCTTTTGCGTGATTTAAAAATTATTTCAAGTTTTCTGGATTCAAACATTCCAGTTCAGGAACAACGAAGATTCCGTCTTTGCGAATCAGTCGGTCGTCGAAATAAATCTCGCCGCCGCCGTACTCCGGACGTTGGATAAGCACGAGATCCCAGTGGATCGAAGAACGGTTGCCGTTATCCGCGATCTCGTAAGCTTGACCGGGCGTGAAGTGCAGGCTGCCCGCGATTTTTTCATCAAACAAAGTATCCTTCATCGGAGTCAGGATATATGGATTGAACCCGATCGCGAATTCGCCGATATGGCGGGCGCCTTCGTCCGAATCGAGAATTTTGTTCAGCTTCTCTGTATCGTTGGACGTCGCTTCCACGATCTTTCCGTTTTCAAAACGGAACGTGACATTCTCAAAGGTAATGCCGTTGTAAACGCTGGCCGCGTTGTAGGCGATCGTGCCGTTGACGGAATCGCGAACCGGCGCCGTGTAGACTTCGCCGTCCGGAATGTTAGCCGTGCCGGAGCACTTGATTGCCGGAATGTTTTCGATGGAAAACGACAAGTCCGTGCCCGGGCTTACGATACGCACTTTCGATGTTTGGTTCATCAGTGCTTGCAGGGAATCCTGCGCACGGTCCATTTTGGCATAATCCAGATTGCAGACGTCGAAGTAGAAGTCTTCAAAGGCTTGCGTACTCATATTCGCGAGCTGCGCCATGCTCGGGCTAGGATAACGCATGACGACCCATTTGGTATGCTTGACGCGCTGCTCGCTATGTACCGGATGATTGTAGAGCGAATTGTACATTTTCATCTTTTCTTCCGGTACATCGGCCAGCTCGTTCACATTTTCGCCCGAACGAATACCGATATAGCCTTGCATTTGCTTCATTCGGTTCAGATCCGTTTCCGCCCAAGTCCGGATCATGTCCTCCGTCGCATTCATCAGCATCGTACGCTGCACCATCTTATCGGTCAACAATACGAACGGATTGCCACCCAGCGCCGCGATTTCTTCCACGACAGCTTGAAGCAGATCGCGCTCAGGTCCAATCATTTCAACCAGAATATTCTCGCCCGGTTGTACGTTAACGGAATAACCCGCAAGCGTTTTGGCTAACTTTTGTACTCTAGGATCACGCATTGTATCTATTCCCTCCACGAATGGGCTCCGCTCTAACAGATCGGAATCCCTCTTAAATTGAACGACGGTCAACAAAAGGCGCCGCCGACGGCTTTACCATTGTAGCATTTCCCCCGCTTGAAGTCATGATTCATTCCGGCTTCCTTCGCAGAAAACAAAAAAAGACGTTCCGTTAGGCTGCCAAGCCGCATCAGAACGTCTTTTTCGTTGGAATGCTTATACACCGCTTCGTATTCGTCATCCGAATCACTCGGCCAACGCCGTATGAATTCGATTCCGGCCGCTATGCTTCGCTTGATACAAGGCCATATCCGCCCGGTAAAACAATGATTCTACGCTGATGGTCCCATTATCCTGCGACCATTCCGCGACCCCGCAGGAAACGGTGACCGAAGGGTCCGTTTCTTCCTCCACGAGACTGCGAATACGCTCGGCTACCAGCAGCGCTTCGTCCAACGTCGTTTCCGGGAAATAGATGGCCAACTCTTCCCCGCCCCAACGCGCCGAAACGTCAGTCATTCGGATCGAGCTTTTCATAATGCTGCTGATCTGCTGGAGAATCGAATCCCCGATCTGATGCCCGTACGTATCGTTGACCTGTTTGAAGCGATCGATATCGATAACGAGCAGCGCGCCCTTGGAACCTTCCAGTTGATGGGCATGAATCCGCTCGTCCAGATGACGGCGTACATGCAGACCGGTCAGCGTATCGCGATTAGCCATGCGTTGAAGCTCGGCATGCAACGTCGCATTGCCCACCGCTAAGCCGATATGGGTCGATAACATTTGCAATAATTTAAAGTTTTCGTAAGAGAAGTAATGATGCTCCCGCTGAGCGAGCAGCACGGCACCCATCGTTTTGCCATTGGAAATCAACGGGGCGGCGATCATGGAACGAGCTTCCCCCAATTCCATGAACCTCGAGGATACCGACGATTCCAGATAATCCGAAACGATCAGCGGCTCCTGGGTACTTAGCACCTGTCCTCCGAACCCGTAGTCGCGGCTGAACGATGCGCCTTCAAGTTCGGATAAGTTGCATGCTACCACGTCAAAACGCTGCTCTTCCGGATTGTCTTTGACAATGCAGCAGTACTCTGCGCGGAAGATGCCCACCAATTCCTGGATCGCGAAAGAAAAGACGTCGCTGAGCTGCAAATTCTGATTCAAGCGCTTGGTCAGCTCATTGATCAGCAGCAATTCGCGAATCAGCAAATTGGATTGTTCGTACAATTTGGCATTTTCGAAAGCTTTGCCTGCCGTATCTGCAACCATGCCGAGCAAATGCGTGTCCAGGCGCTCCGGCGGCAGGTCGAGAAAGAAGTGGAACACTCCGTATACTCCCTGATGTCCGGCAAGCGGAAGAGCGACTTCGATTCTCTCCGGATGGCCCGGCGCAGGAATGCGTTCAACTTCAACGCTGCTCCGCATGAATGCGGTTGTGCAGATGTCCCTTTTTCGCTGATCCAATAAAAAGGCCTTCAACTGAGGGTTCGTGCTCTGGTAATCCTGCGTCATCAATAATTGGCAGCGCGCAGATGGATGCAAAACAAGCACGATACGAAGAAGCTCTTCCAATACGCCGTCGACGTTAAACTTGTCATACAACCGCCGAACCATGCGAAACAACGCCGAATCGCCGCTCAGCGCCGTCGCGCCGGCCTGCTTGGTGTACAGCGTATCGCGAATGAACGAATACTCCAGCCTCTGGTAAAAGCAGGTACGAAAATGAGCGCCGCCCATTTCAACCAAGCGCGGCATTCCGGCTGCTTCAGCTTCCGGAACCGAGCAACCTAGCACGGCAAATACGTCTCCGCCGCTTCGAGTGAAGATCGGAACTGCCAATGTTGCGCGGCCTCGCAAATACTCGCTTTCATGATGTTCCGGCGGAACGGTTACCGATTCCCTGCGCGCAAGGGACATCCATCCGGCATGCCGGGGTTCCTTTTTCAACTGGAGAATCAAGTTCGGATCTCCGGCCGCCGCCTCGCCTTCATGGCTAAACAAAAACCATTCCACCTGCGGATCCTGCGAAAATCCCGCATTCTGCTCCTGCCAATCCGCGAAGCTCTCTCGAAGCAAAGCTTCTATATAAGGAAAATCGGCCGTACCGATGTCTACCGACTGAATCCAGAAAGACGGATCTTCGCGCGAAATGACAGGAAACAACGCTTCGCCGATTTCATCGCGCCGAATTTCTTCCACCGGGTTCTTCCCTGTGCGTTCGGACATAACTTCTCTCCTTTGCCGAAAACAATACCTAGCGCAAAGCCCGGTTTTTTGCAAAAAAAGAAGCTGCAAAAGCCGGGCTGGAATATTAGTAAAAATACCTCCTTCCTATATTACTCTTTTCGCCCCAGTTTTGCATCTTATTTTTCACTATTTCTACTCTTTATTGGGTCTTTCGGCTCAAGACGGTTATTACTTCGCCTATTTATTTTTTCTTTTCTTTTTAGCCTTGACTCCTTCCTCGTTATCCTATAAAATTTAACGATGTATGAACGCCGGATACCTACGTATCCGGGTGTAACGGTGCGTCACCCTCACGCGTTTTGTTGCTATCGGGACAGCGGCTGAACTCTCCCGATATGAGTACGCTGATTCGTTTCTTCTATATGTAGAGAAGCGTCTCCGGCCTGCGTACGCGAAACAAAATACGGCGCACACGCTTCCCCGGTCATTACACATGACAAAGGAGTTTTTCCAATATGGCACGTTATACAGGTCCTAAATTCAAACTCAGCCGCCGCCTCGGTATTTCCCTGAGCGGTAACGGCAAAGATCTTAAGCGCAACTTCCCTCCGGGTCAACACGGCGCTAACCAACGCAGAAAACAAAGCAACTACGGCATGCAGCTTCAAGAAAAGCAAAAGCTGCGCCACATGTACGGTCTGGGCGAGAAGCAATTCCGCACATTGTTCGCAAAAGCACAAAAAATGCAAGGTATCGCCGGCGAGAACTTCATGTTCCTGCTGGAAAGCCGTTTGGACAACCTCGTTTACCGTCTGGGCTTCGCTAACTCCCGCGCAGGCGCGCGTCAGTTGGTTGCTCACGGTCACGTGACTGTTAACGGCAAAAAAGTCGACATCGCTTCTTACGCTGTCAGCCTTGGCGACGTAATCGGTCTTCGTGAAAAAAGCCGCGGCCTGTCTTCGATCAAAGAAGCTCTGGAAAACCGCAACCATGTACCTGGTTATGTCGAGTACAACGAAGCGGCTCTGGAAGGTAAATACCTTCGTTTGCCTGAGCGTGCGGAACTGTCGCAAGAAATCGATGAGAAGCAAATCGTCGAGTTCTACAACCGTTAATCGCAAGTCCGCTTTATACTCGCAAGCTTCGCGCTTGCGGGTATTTTTTATATCCGGCAGCTTGACCAAGTTAAACGTAAAGTTGCTTAGCCCCTTTTTCCGGCGTTTTTTTCCCGGTCTGCGCAAATCCCTCCTTCTTAGGCCCTCCTCCCCATTTCATATGCTGTTTTTCTTGTTTTTGTGCTATAATAAGCCCTGTCCAAAAGGAGGAAGATACGCCAATGGCTGATGAGAACAAAAAGCCCAAAACGAAACCTCCCGTCAAGAAAAGATCTTTTTTCCGCAAAACGCTGACCTTCTTTAAATGGGTCGTCATTCTGGGTTTTGCAGCGGTTCTTTTCGGAGGAGGCGCGGCAACGGGGTATGTAACCTCCATACTCAAAGATGAGCCGGTGCGCACCAGAGCATCCATTGAACAGGCCATCGACGAGAACGCGATTACGGGCTTCGCTTATTTTCGGGACAGCTCCCCGATCGGTCAACTTCGTACTGACGAAGATCGCAGGCCGGTCGTTTACGACCAGATTCCGGAAAGTGTTATCGATGCGCTGGTTTCGATCGAAGACAAAAGCTTTTACGAGCATCCCGGCATTGATACAAAGGGTACGCTTCGCGCCGTCAAGCAGAAGCTGCTCAACGAACCGGTACAGACCGGCGGCAGTACGCTGACTCAACAGCTTGCGCGGCGGGTGTTTTTAAGTTTGGATAAGACGAACGATCGCAAGATCAAAGAAATCCTGTTGTCCCTTCGCATGGAACGCTTCTTGTCCAAGGAAGAGATCATGACGGCTTATCTGAACAAGATGCCGTTCGGCAAAGGCTCGGCAGGGTATAATCTGTTCGGCGTGAAGGCGGCGGCCAAAGGCATTTTCGGCCTTAGCGACCCTTCGCAGCTCAATCTGGCCCAATCCGCTTATTTATCGGGACTTCCGCAGCTTCCGACTACGTATTCCGCTTTTGACAGCCAAGGCAATTTTAACGAAAAAGGCTTCAAAAACGCGGTCAGCCGCCAACATCGCGTATTGGAAAATATGCTGGAGGACGGCAAGATCACGCAGAGCGAGCATGATGAAGCATTGGAATTCGATCTGCAAAGCTCTTTGGCAGGCCAAACGCCGAAAGCGTATGCGACTTATCCGTACTTGATGGCGGAAGTCGAACGCGAAGCGACAAAGATTATCATGACGCTGCAAAATCCTAGCGGCGACGATGCTTCTTCAGAAGGAACCTCTTCTTACGAAGCAGCCAATCAAATGCTGTTGACCGGCGGTTATCGCGTGTACACGACGATCGACCGGGATATTTACAAAACGATGCGCGGCGTGGCGGAAAACCCGTCCAACTTCGGCGCGGCCGATCCGCAAGGTCTTCCGCAGCAGCTTGCCGCAAGCCTTGTCGATCAAAAAACAGGCGCGGTCATCGGCATGATCGAAGGCCGCAGCTTCAGCACGCTGGAGATGAACCTGTCCACCCAAATGAAGCGCCAACCGGGATCGACGATGAAACCGATCGCCGCTTACCTGCCGGCGCTGGACACCGGATTGATTCAGCCGGCGGGAGTGGTCGACGACGCGCCGATCATTTTGCAGACGGGATCGACTTACCATATCCCGAAAAACGCCAACGGACGTTATCAAGGACTCGTGACGGCGCGTTATGCGCTTAATCAGTCCCTGAATATTCCCGCGCTCAAATTGTTCAACGAAAAAGTGGGCATCGACAACGCTTGGGCATTCGCCAAAAAGCTCGGCATCACGACGATTACCGATACCGACTATAAAGCCCAAACGGGCGTGCTCGGCGGTATGAGCCAAGGCGTCACCGTCAAGGAGCTGACCGGCGCTTACGCGGCGATCGGCAACGGCGGCGAGTTCAACGAGACCTACATGATCGAAAAGATCGTAGACTCGAAAGGCAATATTGTCTACAAACACCAAGTCAACCCGAGCCGAGTATTCTCCGAGCAGACGGCTTACCTGATGACAGATATGCTGGAGAGCGTAATCAGTGACGGAACAGGCAACGCCCGCGGCAGCAGCATTCCGCAAATGTTCAATCAATACGGCAACATCGCGGTCGCAGGCAAGACCGGATCGACGCAAGATTACGGCGACGTTTGGTTTATGGGCTTCACTCCCGACGTTACGCTGGGCGTATGGTCCGGTTATAACGAGCCCGTCAATACGATGAATGACGATAAAGGGCGCGCACGGGTCCTATGGGCGACGATCATGAACGAATTGACGTCTTCACGTCCGGAACTCTTCCCTACGACGACATTCGCGGAACCCGAAGGTATCGTCAGCAAAACGGTGTCCGGTTTCAGCGGCAAGCTGCCGACGGAATTGACCGTTCAATCAGGCAAGCTGGTCACGGATATTTTCAACGAAAAATACGTGCCGACCGATTACGACGACGGGCTCGTTAACGCCAAGTATATTGTGTATAACGGCGTTAACTACGTGCCTCATCCGGAAACGCCGGACGATATGGTTCTGAAAAAAGTAACCGTCAATCGCGAAAAACCGATCAACCAACTCATTATCGAACTTAAAAACGCGTTATCCAAAATGCGTAACGCTCAACCGCTGGACTACTATATTCCGGCCGATGCGGGCGTGGATATGCCGAAGGAAGTCGATCCGCGCAGCGATGACGGTTCAGCCCCTTCCGCCCCGGTCAATGTCTGGATGAACAATTCCGGTACGGCGATCGCGTTCACGGCCAATTGGGAAAACGACGTCGTCGGCTACCGCTTGTACAGTTCATGGGACGGCGGCGGTTCCTTCCAATATGCCGGAGCCGTTCGAACAGGAGAGTTCTTGCAATTCCAAATCTCTCCAAGTTCGGCAATCCACTACGTGGTTGCAGTCGATGTAGCCGGCAATGAATCGGCACCGAGCCGAAAGGTAGGAGCAGCATACAGCCCGCCTCCTTCCGCGAATGAAAGTACGGAGGTTCCAACGGAGCAACCGGTGGTTGAAGGCACCGTAGTTCCGAACGACACTACCGAAGAATCGCCGGAAACCGAAACGCCGGTTGAAGAAGGACAACCGATCGGCGAGCTTGGCGGCGGAAGCAGCGACCCGACCGAACAGCCCGAAGAGACTCCGGTCGAAGAAGAAGCGCCTCCTGCGGCTGTCACGGCTCCGGTCGCTCCGGAACAGCTTCAAGGCAGCGCTTCGGCTTCCGGCGTTCAATTAAGCTGGAAAGCATCGGAAGGCGCCACTTCGTACACGATCTACTACAGTGCGGCAGCGGATGGTCCGTTCACGGCAATCGGAAACTCTGCTTCGGCTTCGTTCACGTATACCGCTCAAGCCCCGTTTGAAGCTTTCTTCAAAATATCGGCTTCCAACGAAGCCGGCGAATCGCCGCAGTCGCAGACGCTGCACTCGGCGGCCAGCCAGTAAGAAGTAGAATTCGGCAATCGATCAGCAATCTTCTGGCCCGGCTCGCACGGAAACTTGTTTGATGAAAAAGGCTGTCCCGGTACCGAATTTCGGTGACGGGACAGCCTTTTTGTGTCTGAGCAACAATCGAATCCTTTACGATTGCGATGGAATAGGTAATGCCCGCAACCATACGGTTGCGGGCATTGTCCGTTTCGTCAAGCTGCTGCTTGACTTCTTCATCCGTTGCGCCCATAAGCGCGATCGGATTATTTATTCTACTCATTCAAAAGTCGCCTAGTCGTTTACACGAGCGACGGACAGACGGAGAATCGTTTCATGCGGCAGGATCACCTGCGAGTTTTCCACGTTCTCCTTCTTCATCAGCTTGGTTAACAAACGCATCGCTACCGCACCGATGTCATACATCGGTTGAGCGACCGTCGTCAGCTGAGGACGCACCATCGAAGCCATATGAATATTGTCGACGCTGATGATCGAGAAGTCATCCGGGACTTTGTAGCCTTCGTCCTGAATGCTGTGAATCGCGCCGATTGCCATTTCATCCGTCGCCGCGAAGATCGCGGTCGGCTTATGCTTCAGGCCGAGGAAATACTTCATCGCTTCCACGCCGGACTCGTAACGATAATTGCCGATCCGAACCAGATCTTCCTGATACTCGATGCCTGCTGTTTCCAGCGCGCGTTTGTATCCTTGGAAGCGGGAGTAACCGTTTGCGGGATCTTGCAGCGTACCGCTGATCATGGCGATTTCGCGGTGTCCGTGACGCACGAGCGTGCTCACTGCATCAAATGCAGCCGCTTCGTGATCGATGTCAACCGACGGAATCGTACCGTTTTCATCTTTGGTCGCGCAAAGAACGATCGGCACGGATGCCGTCTGGAACGCTTGAACATGATCTTCGGTGATCGTTCCGCCCATGAACAGCAGACCGTCCACTTGCTTTTCAAGCAGCGTATTGATAACGCGAATTTCCTTGTCTTTCTTTTTGTCGGCATTACATAAAATAATATTGTAATGGTACATGTTGGCGATATCTTCGATGCCGCGTGCAATTTCAGCGAAAATCGAGTTCGAAATATCAGGAATGACCACACCGACCGTTGTCGTCTTCTTGCTTGCCAGGCCGCGTGCAACCGCATTCGGACGGTAGCCGAGACGTTCGATAGCCTCGTATACCTTTTTGCGGGTTTGCGGCTTTACGTTAGGGTTGTTGTTTACGACCCGCGAAACGGTGGCCATCGAGACTCCAGCTTCACGCGCCACATCATAAATAGTTACCGTCACATCTTTTCTCTCCATTGCCAGTAAATTTTTCAATCAGGTTTCAATGAATTACTTTCAAGCTTTCATTAGTACCATGATACGATAAATTTGCTTAGTGCGCAATGTTAACGCTTCACTTTTTCCAAAAAAGGCGACTGTCCTAAGACAGTGCCTCTTGCAATGACGCAGAAGTGATCCGCGAATGTGAAGTGTTCCAGACCGCACGACCTTCTTTCAGCAAAATTGCTTGCGGAGAAGCATGTTCCACGCCGAGACGATCCGCCGCTTCCAGCGATACCGGACGGTCCTCGACGACATGAATCAGTACATAGGAAGCATCTTCGTTCGGCGAGCCTTCCAGATAGCGCTGCGCTTCCGCATAAGCTCCCGCGCTGATCGGGCAGCGCGTGCTGTGTTTGAACAGCAACACCGGTTTTTCCTGAGATTCGCGGATGGCCGCCTCCAGCTCCTCGCTGGTCGTAATTTGTGTAAAAGTGCTCATGAGCCAGTCTCCTTCCCATTTTGCGATAGTTATGGACGCAAGTCGATTATGCAAGACTTGCCTCCAGTGTTAGTACCCTGTCAATGCTAAAGGTAATAGATTTTAGTTTAACAACCAGGCAAAACGAAGTCAAAAATACGTGATATTCACTGACGCTTTTATGCCGGGGAGAAACGAACTTCCTGTCCATTGACGCACACTTTTTCCGTGAGCTGAGCCAGACGCGCCTCGATTTCTTTCATCCATGAAGAGTCCCCTACATCCCCCGCACAGCGGTACAAATCAAGCAGTGCATTGATCCGCGACGCGCAGCTGGCCATAATTTCCGCTTTGAGGGCATCCTTGGTATCGACTGCGCTGCACGTAAAGATCGTGTACACGATATGAGCCAGCTCGTTAAAATCCGTGAAATCCAAACCATAAGGCTCTGCATCGAGTGGCAGGTTCCGCAGCAGTGCAGCCATATCTCTTCTAAGCCACGGAAGGACCTCTTCATGTTCGCATTTCGGGCAAATCAGAACCGGCACGTTGTCGATGCTGACATGCTTTTTGTAATCGACGAGCCGAAAATCCAGATCGTATCTTTGTCCGCAATTGCAATGTTCCAGCATCCAACAACCCCTCCAACATTGATAGTTTGCACCTCTTCCCAGCACGCTAAGGGCCAAGAAAAATACGAAAGAAACATAGTTGAGAAGATCTATTGAAATGGATTCGCTATAGCTTACGCAAATTCCTGCTTGTTTTCCAAATAAATTAAGCGCTTTCAAGAAATATTCTTTATCTTTTTCCCTCGTTTTGCGGACATCCTAACGGACTGCTACAATGGTAGAGGTACGATTGATCTTTTTACATCACTTGCAGCTCAGAGAAAGGATCGGTGTATATGCGTCTTGACGGAAAAAAAGTCATTGCTTTGGTGGATGAAGAGTTCGAGGATTTGGAATTGTGGTATCCGATTTACCGGGTACGCGAAGAAGGAGCCGAGGTTCATCTGGCCGGAGCGGAAAAAGGCAAAACGTATATCGGCAAATATGGCGTTCCGGCAAAAACGGATTACGCCTTCGATGAACTGAACAGTTCGGACTACGACGGGATTCTGGTTCCCGGCGGATGGGCACCGGACAAGCTTCGCCGCTATCCGAAAGTCCTTGAATTGGTTCGCGAAATGCACGAGGCCAAAAAGCCGATCGGACAAATTTGTCACGCGGGCTGGGTGCTTGTATCCGCCCGTATTCTCGAAGGCGTGACGGTGACGTCCACGCCGGGCATACGCGACGATATGGAAAATGCCGGCGCGATCTGGAAAGATGAAGCGGTTGTTGTGGACGGGCATATTATTTCGGCTCGGAGACCGCCGGATCTGCCTCCTTACGGCGTCGCTTTTTGTGACGCATTGGCGGAAAGATAACAAGAAAAAGCGTTTTTTTGAAAAAGGTGCTTGGGATATCGCCGGACTTCCTATTCGTGGGGAGAAGCTGGGACGCTGCGGGAAAAATTCGTTCAGACCGCTGTTTCACTCGGAAAATGGATTGGATTGGGATAAGGAATTTTCCGAGTTCAAAGGCGTTTTCACTGAATTTCTCCCTCCGCTAGAGCTTCTCGTACGAATAAGAACCTGCGATATGCCGGCGCCCTTTCAAAGGGCGCTTTTTTTGTTAAGGTATTGGAGAGGGAAAGATAAACATAGAAAAAAGGGACGCGAACCGGAATGTTTGCCGTCCCTTTTTTGAAGATAAGGATTACTTGCTTGGAAAAATACGATTGTTTAAAGATTCGTATAAATAACTGCGGATATCCATTTATGTTTTTCTAATTTCGGGATTTCGGGCAAATAAATGCCAAGATACATTTAATCGCTCTGTTTTGCGTCTATTTTCAATTTTTCTGTTGAAATAACTGTATATCGGCACTTATTTCTTTTTTCGCAAAAGGTCCGGATCGAATAAATGTATTTACGCACTTAATGAGTATTCATCCGTTCCAAGCGTACTTCTTTCTGTTTCTACGCTACTGAAAACAAGTTCGCTTGTCCATGAAATTTTAAGCGGAATCAAATTTCGCTTTTGGTTTGTTGCTCGCCCTTAAGGACTCACCGGAGTTACGAAATCGGACAGTAGGCGTTCGATTTCGCCGGAGCGGGCGAGACGGAAGCTTTGGCGACCGGTTTCGCGGGCCGATGAAGCCGTGGTGTTCAGCACGCGGTGTTTGACGCGCAAAAGGGATTGGGGAGACATGCTGAGCTTTTGAATGCCCAGCTCCAACCAGATCGGGATTGCGCGTTCGTCGCCGGCCATTTCGCCGCAGACGCTGACTTCGATGCCACGGTCGCGGGCAGCGTTGGCAGTCATTCGCAGCATGCGCAGAACCGCGGGATGGAACGGGTGATACATATGGGCGATTTGTTCGTTCATTCGGTCGACCGCAAGGACGTATTGGACCAGGTCGTTGGTTCCAATGCTGAAGAAATCGACTTCTTCGGCCAGAAGATCGGCGATTGCGGCGGCGGCGGGAACTTCGATCATGATGCCGATCGAAAGGTCGCGATCATAACTCTCGCCTCGCTCGTCGAGCTGGATCATCGCTTTGCGCAATAATTCTTTGGCTTGCCGAACTTCGTCGACCGAAGAAATCATCGGGAACAGCACACGTACGTCGCCGAACGCGCTGGCTCTTAAGATCGCCCGGAGTTGGGTCAGGAAAATGTCCGGGCGGTCCAAGCAGATGCGGATCGCACGGTAACCCAAAAACGGGTTATCTTCTTCCGGCAAAGCAAAGTAATCCAACTGTTTGTCGCCGCCGATATCCAGTGTGCGAATCACGACCGGATGGCCGGATGCGCGCTCCGCAATGCGGCGATAGATATCGAATTGTTCTTCTTCTGTCGGGAATTCGGAACGGTCCATATAGAGGAATTCGGTACGGAATAAGCCGACGCCTTTGGCACCGTGTTTCATCGACGTTTCTAATTCTTTAAACGAACTGATGTTGGCCGCCAGCGTCAATTGTTCGCCGTCGCGCGTTACCGCATCGACTTCCGCCAACAACTGAAGCTGTTCCTTTTTCCGTTGAAGCTTCAGACGCTTTTCCTCGTACACGCGCTGGGTTTCTTGATCCGGATCCACGAACAGATGGCCCTCGTCTCCGTCGATTGCCAGCAGCTCACCTGTTTGGAAAGGCTCTTCGCGCTTGCCTTCGAGTCCTGCAACGAGAGGAATTCCGATTGCGCGCGCCATAATTGCCGAATGCGACGTTTTGCCGCCGATTAACGTCACGATTCCCAACACATGATTCGGATTAAGATGCACAAGCTGCGATGGTGAAAGTTCTTTGGCGACCAGGATATAAGGCTGCGTATCGGAAGGAAGCTTGATCTCCGGCGCTCCCAACAAATGCTTAAGCAGTCGATTGCCTACATCTTTAATATCCGCGGCCCGTTCTTTCATATATTCGTCATCTAGCAGGTCGAACATGGTGACGAAGTGGTCGATCGCTTCTTTGACCGCCACTTCCGCCGCTTTGTACTGCCGTTCGATAATCCCCCTAATTTCACTCATGAATACCGGATCTTCCAAAATGGCAAGATGGGCATCGAAAATGCTCGATTCTTCCGGTCCCACCATTTCTTTGACTTCTTTTTTCATGTCTTCGATCTCGCAACGGGATGTGCGAATGCCTTCGGTCAGACGTTCGAATTCGCGCGTCAGATCGACAACGTCCATCTTCTGATCCGGTATATCCCACTCCCATGTCGGCAGAACGAACGCTCTCCCTATCGCTACGCCGGGTGCGGCTCCGATACCGATTATCATCGTCCTCCCCCTCCCGTTTCTCTGTGTTTGGTCGTACCTGGACTGAAGACCATTCATTTGGAACCCGTCTCCTTGTCATAGAGCACGACCGACATGACCGACCCTTGTCCTTTTTTAACCGCTTTGAACGGCGCGAAGCTCCAAGACCGCACGCGGTCCGGATTCGTAATCAACATCGGCGTTGCCAGCGATTTTGCTTTTTCCCGCAGCAGCGGCAAATCGAATCGGATCAAAAGCTGTCCCGGTTCGACGATGTCTCCCACTTCGACGAATGCTTCGAATGCGCCTTCGATATGCGAGGTGTCGATTCCGATATGCAGCAGCACATCGACCTCCTCGTTTGTACGAATGCCCAGCGCATGCTGCGTCGGATAGATATGCAGCACGGTACCGGCCACCGGTGACACCAACTCGTCTTTTTCCGGAATGAACGCGACCCCGTCGCCAACCAGTTTTTTCGCGAAAATCTGATCCGGCACTTCGTCAAGCGGCATCATTCGACCCTGCATCGGCGACGCGAACAGCACATGATCCAACTCGCGGTCGATCAGCTTGTTTATTTCTTCCCGGATCAACTCGGAGTAAGTACCGAACACGACCTGCACGTTTCCGCCGCCCAAGCGGATCAAGCCTGCCGAACCCAATGATTTGAGCGCATGCCCGTCGACTTTGCGATCGCTTTTGACGGTCAAACGAAGTCGCGTGATGCACGCTTGTACTTGAACGATATTTTCGCGTCCGCCCAGCGCTTGCAAGATCAGAGGAGCCCGATACGGAATATTGCCGGCCCAGTCTTCGAGCGTCGAACCTTCCTCCCGTCCGGGCGTCGGAATTTGGAACTTGCGAATCGCCCAACGGAACAAAATATAATAGCCCAGCCCGTATACGATCCCGATCGGAATCAGCAGCCAGCCGTTCGTCGACAAGTGGAAGTTTAATACGAAGTCGATCAATCCGGCCGAATACGAAAAACCGTGATGGATATCGAGCGCATACGTCAGCCACATCGCAAATCCGGCCAATACGGCATGCAGCGCGAAAAGGAACGGCGACGCGAATAAAAACGCAAATTCGATCTGTTCGGATACGCCCGTCAATAAGCAGACGAGCGCGGCACGCACAAACGTTTTGCGCACCTTCGGCTTCAAGTCTTCGCGTGCCTCGTGGATCACGGCCATCGCCGTTGCGGGCAGCGCAAACATCATGATCGGGAACAAGCCCGCCATGAAAAATCCCGCAGTCGGGTCGCCGGCAAAGAAGCGAGGCAAGTCGCCCTGCACGATCATGCCGGAAGCCGTCTCGTAGGAACCGAATTGAAACCATACGACATTGTTGAGCAAATGATGCAAGCCGAAAGCGGATAACCCCCGGTATAAAATCCCGTATACGAACAATCCGAATCCGCCGGTGGAACGAACCTCCGAATTCAGGAAATCGATCAGTGCCTGAAGAACGGGTCCGACCGCCAGCATGGCAAAAGCGAACAACGCCGATAATAGCCCCATGAATAGCAGGACAAAGCGTGATCCGCCAAAAAATTGGATCGTCTCCGGAAGCTTGAAGTCTTTGAAGCGGTTGTACAATGCGCCGGCAATCGCGCCGAGCAGAATACCGATCAGCGTCGTCGGCTGAATCTGTCCGCTTGCGAAATGATCGATAACCCTCTCGTAGATGACCATGCCCATAAGCGCTGCCAAGCCGGCATATCCCGCCTGATTGGCAAGCCCCAGCGCAACGCCTACGGCAAATATATAAGGCAGGTAGAGCAGCACGCCCGATCCTGCTACGTTCAACGCTTCGGAAACAGCCGGAAGCCCCCACGCTCCCCAGGGGAGACTGCCTGCGCTGAGCAGAATAGCCGCTGCAGGCAGGACCATCGTCGGGATCATCACGGCCCGGCCGAGCTGTTGAAGCGAACCTAACCAATTCAAAGACGTCCCTCTCCTCTCTTCCCTACAAATGTTAAGCTTTGAAAGATCGTTTGTCAAAGAAATTACGAGGCTGCAAATCAAAGAAAAAACAAACGGCCGGACAGGGTGATTTTCCACTTAAACAGAAAGAGTATGTATGCAAAATGAGCGAATATGGATCGAGTCGAAAAAATGAAGCGGCCGCACTTATCGAGCGCGGCCGCTTCTTCATTCTTCATTCGACTACAATCCGCGGATCAGCGTCGGCTTCCGGCACCGGTCACGGCGTCTTCCACCTTGATGCAGCGATCCATGATGACGGTCAGTCCTGCTTCTCCGGCAATCTCGGCAGCTTCGTCGCTGAAGACGCCGGATTGCAGCCACAGTGCCTTGGCGCCCGCCGCTACGGCTTCGCGCGCAACGTCCGCGCAAAATTCGCTGCGGCGGAATACGTCCACGATATCGATCGGCTCAGGCACCTCCGCTAATGAAGCGTAACAAGTCTCGCCGAGAATCTGTTGTCCGGCGGCGGTCGGGTTTACCGGAATGATCCGATAGCCGCGCGACTGCATCGCTTGCGAAACCATATAGGATGTCCGGTCGCTTTTATCGGAGAGTCCGACCACGGCGATATTGCCCGCTTTTTCAAGCAATGCGCCGATCTCGTCCCGGCTTGGATTTTGAAAAGGCATAGATATTCCTCCTTTTCTTATTCTTTTACCCATTCGACATTTGCGCCAAGCGCGATCATGTCATCGAAAAAGCCCGGGTACGATTTGGCAACGTGATGCGCGTCGGTGATCGTCACCGGCTCGTCCGCTCTAAGTCCCACGATCGTCAGCGCCATAATGACGCGGTGGTCGTAATGCGAATCGATCCGAACGCCGCCCGCTACGCCCTGCGGACGCCCGTGCACGATAATCTCGGCCTGCTTTTCCTCGACGTCGGCCCCGGCTTTGCGCAGTTCGTTCAGATAGTCGGTAATCCGATCGCATTCTTTGTAACGAAGGTTCTCGACATTGTAAAAACGCGAGGTTCCTTCAGCAAAGACGGCTGCCGCTACCATCGCAAGCACGGCATCGGTCGCAGCGTCGCCGTCGAATTCCAAAGCTTTCAGCTGACCGGTTCCTTTTACGACCGCGATATCGTTCTCATGCGTCAACGGAGTTTCCATCATTTGCAGGACATCGACCACGGCGCGTTCGCCCTGCTTGCTGTTTACCGCCAAACGGCGTACAGTGACGTCGGACGGAACTACCGCAGCTGCCGAAAGGATCGCCGCGGAACCCGGATAGTCGCCTTGAACGGAATATTCGCCTGCTCGATAAGCTTGGCCTCCGGGCACGCGGAACAGCGAATAGTCTTCGTTGGCTTCGACCCGGATTCCCGCTTGCTCCAACACTTCCAGCGTTTGACCGACGACGACTTTCGATTTCAGGTCGCCGGTTACGGTAATCTCGCTATCGGCTTCGAGCAGCGGCGTCAGGAACAGAAGCGCGCTCAAATACTGCGAACTGACTTCGCCGGATACGGTGATTTTGCCGCCTTGCACGGGCCCTTTGACCGTGATCGGCAGACGACCGCCGTTATCGTCGATCGTCGCTCCCATTTGACGCAGCGCCTCGATCAGATCGTCATGCGGGCGTTTGCCGAGGGAATCGGGATACGTATTGACGAAATGTACGTCTTCCGACAACGCGGCGATCGCGAGCAGGAAGCGCAGCACCGCGCCTGCATTGCCTACATTAAGTTCCGCGACGCGTTTCGGATTGCGGCCGAAGCCTTTGATCACGATTTTCTCGTCGTCTTCTTCAAGTTCCGCGCCCAGCTCCGCAATGCAGCGGCGCATCGCATCGCTGTCTTCGCTGTGTGCCGGGAAACGTACCGTGCTTGTTCCGTCCGCAAGCGCGGCGACAAGCAGGTAACGGGTCGTGTAGTTTTTGGAGGACAGCGCCTCGATCGTTCCTTCAAGCTTTTCCGTTCGTCTGACAATCACGTCCATGACTATATTCCTCCAATATTGTGGGTCTGATTTCTATTTAAATTTGACACAAGTTTTTCCTCTTCGCTATCATGGATTTATCCCAACCGAAAGAAAGGCAGGATTGCCATGAATTCTATTGCACAAATCCAACCTTCGGAGCTGCGCGAGCGCATCGAACAAGGTAATGTACCGCTGATGATCGACGTACGCGAACCCGAAGAAGTCGCCCAGGGCATGATCCCCGGCGCCGTCCATATCCCTCTCGGCCAGTTGGCCGGCCGATTGGACGAACTCGATCAAGATCGCGAGACAGTGTTTATTTGCCGCAGCGGCTATCGCAGCGAACGGGCTTGCGAATATCTGGAGCAGTCCGGATTCGACAAGGTGATCAATCTCGAAGGCGGTATGATCGCCTGGAGCGAAGACGAAGCCTGATCCGGGCGGCTTATTCGCGGGTGACGCGGAGGGCGCTGCGGGAGAAATTGCCAGCATAGGCTTCCGAAGTGCATTTCTTCGAAATGCTTCACAAAACGCTGTCTCACTCGGAAAACTGGATTGGAATTTAAATGGAAGTTTTCTGAGTTCAAAGGCCAACATAGCGCTACATGTTACCGCAGGTTTTCTTCGAAATTCTGTATTTCACTGAATTTCTCCCTCCGCTCGGCGCGTGTCCAAGAATAAGAGATTTTTTTAATTAAATAGCGTTACTGAAATACCATGAGGAGCCGTAGGGCTCCTTTTGTATATCAAATAAAAAAGACTGCAAAGCTTGATCGCTTCTATTACTATACATGGTTTTGCTTTTTAGTTCAATAATTAGACGCTGTGAAGCGTTAAAATATCTACATTTGAGGCCGCTGATGAACAAGTTTATATTCGCGACTCGATCACCGCTAAAAATTCCGAATAACAAAAAACGGCTGAGGGCAGTCCCGGAAGACGGCCCCCGCCGTTTTGCGAATTCGAACCGGGTTAAGCGTGAACGATTCGAAGTTGGTTTGAAAATTTGGGTCTTAGTTGTCCAGTTGCAGCCATTCGTGGTGGAACACGCCTTCTTTGTCGATACGTTTGAACGTATGGGCGCCGAAGTAGTCGCGTTGCGCTTGCAGCAGGTTGGCCGGCAGGCGTTCCGTGCGGTAGCTGTCGTAGTAAGCCAGGGCGCTGGAGAATCCAGGAACCGGAATACCGTTTGTGACAGCCGTCGCGATGACTTTACGCCACGAATCCTGATAGTTCTCGACAACGTCCTTGAAGTAGTCGTCGAGGAGCAGGTTGGCAAGTGCGCCGTCTTTGTCGTAAGCGTCCTTGATGTTTTGCAGGAACTGCGAACGGATGATGCAACCGCCGCGGAAGATCATGGCGATGTTGCCGTATTGCAGATCCCAGCCGTATTCGTCGGAAGCCGCGCGCATTTGGGCGAAGCCTTGCGCGTACGATACGATTTTGCTTGCGAACAATGCTTTACGCACGTTCTCGATGAACTCTGCGCGATCGCCGGAGAAAGCTTCGGTCTTCGGTCCGCTCAGCACTTTGCTTGCGGCAACGCGCTCTTCCTTCATTGCTGACAGGAAGCGCGCGAATACGGATTCCGTAATCATGGACAGCGGAACGCCCAGGTCGAGCGCGCTTTGGCTTGTCCATTTGCCCGTGCCTTTTTGGCCGGCGGAGTCCAGAATCACGTCAACCATGGCTTTACCTGTTTCTTCGTCTTTTTGCGAGAAGATATCCGTCGTGATCTCGATCAGGTAGCTGTCGAGTTCGCCTTTGTTCCAATCGCCGAAGATCTGGTGCAGTTCGTCCGTGTCGGCACCTACGACGTCTTTCAGCAGGTGGTAAGCTTCGCCGATCAACTGCATGTCGCCGTATTCGATACCGTTGTGCACCATCTTGACGTAATGGCCCGCGCCGCCCGGTCCGATGTACGTGCAGCAAGGATCTCCGTTTACGTGAGCCGAGATTGCAGTCAGGATCGGTTCAACCAATTCATACGCGCTCTTCGGTCCGCCCGGCATGATCGAAGGGCCTTTCAGCGCGCCTTCTTCGCCGCCCGATACGCCCGTGCCGATGAAGCGGAAGCCTTTGCCTTCCAGCTCTTCGCTGCGGCGCTGAGTGTCAGGGAAGTAGGCGTTGCCGCCGTCGATGATGATGTCGCCTTGATCCAGGAAAGGAATCAATTGTTCAATCGTCGCGTCAGTTGCCGGACCCGCTTGAACCATGATCAGGATTTTGCGCGGTACTTCGAGGGATTGAACGAATTCTTCCACCGAGAACGTGCCGATCAGGTTTTTGCCTTTTGCTTCCTCGACCAGATCGTGAGTCTTCTGCGGGGAACGGTTATATACCGAGACGGTAAACCCTTTGCTTTCGATATTGAGCGCCAAATTTTTGCCCATGACGGCAAGGCCGACTACGCCAATTTGCTGTTTCGACATTTTAGGTTCTCCATCCTTTGCGTATGAAATAGAGTTGCAATAATTTTCATTGTACCCGTTTTGTTTAGTAAAGTGAAGTCCTCGGAATTAGGAATACATTCAAAATGATATACTTAATCCGTGGATTTTTAAAAAGATTCGGTCGCTTTAACGTCGCAAAGCGCGTCAGTAAGCCAAAAACGCGATTTTGTTCACTCGGAATCTTTTCGAAAAATAAATCACGGCTTCATAAACTCTTCATGTTCCCCAAGCTTGTTCGCCCCCCTCCCGCCTATGCTATAATGGCCGATGAATCGCTTGTCCGAGCGGCTATTTTTGAAAGGGGCACGAACATGGATTTTCAGGGTTTTGTCGAAAAAGACTTTGCTGTATTCGAAATAGAGGGGCTGGAGCCCCGCATGGACGCTTTGATCGCGAATGTCCGTCCAAAGCTGACCGAGCTAGGAAATGCGCTGACTCCGTTTCTGACGGCTACCTGCGGCGAAGAAATGTTTCCGCACGTCGCCAAACACGCTCGCCGCACCGTCCATCCTCCGAACGATACCTGGGTTGCCTGGGCAGCCAACAAACGGGGCTATAAAGCGCTGCCGCATTTTCAAGTAGGAATGTTCGCGGATTATCTGTTCATCGTAATGGCTGTCATTTACGAAAGCCCGAACAAAACGGTGCTCGCCAACGCGCTGGGCAAACACGAACGCAAAGTGCTGGATCTCGTGCCGAAAGAACGGCAAGAACAATTCTACTGGTCCGTTGATCACACAAAACCCGGCGGCACGAAGCATTCGGAACTGGGCAAAAACGGTCTGAAAAGCATCGCGGAACGTCTGGGCACGGTCAAAAAATCCGAAGTGCTCTGCGGGCGTTTTCTGCAAAAAGACGATCCGCTGCTGCAAGACGGGGAAGAGCTCGTCAAAACAATCGAAGAAACGTTCGAGACGCTGCTTCCTCTGTATAAAATGGCATTTTGACGCCAAAGACCGCCGATTCGCTTCATGCCACGCATGCGCGAACCGGCGGTCTTTTTACGCGACGACATCGCCTCGATAACTGTGACGCGAAAAAGATCGGTTAGCGCCAGAATGCCGAATCTTTCGCGACTCCGCTCCGGAATGCCGACGCGGGCGCGGTTGACCTTTACATCCCTTTGAACGAGCCGCCGTTAACCGGATACTCCGCCCCGAACGCGTACTCGGCACGATCCGAAGACAGGAACACGATCATCGACGCGATATCCTCGGGCTGGCCGATCCGTCCGACAGGCAATTCGCGCACCTCGTCCACGAAGAAGTCGATGACCTCGTCTTTCGGCTTGCCGAACTTTTCCGAAATCGCGTCGATCATTCCGCCCGGCTGGTCCCAAATATTCGTATGCGTCGGTCCCGGCGATACGGTATTGACGCGCACGCCTTTTTCCCCGAATTCCATCGACAACGCTTTGCCCACGCTGAGCAGTCCCGCCTTGAAGGCCGAATAATCGACCGACATAGGCTGCGGTTGGCGCGCGTCTTCCGAAGCCACGCTGATAATGACGCCTTTTCCCTGCTCCACCATATGCGGAATCGCCGCTCTCGACGTGCGCACCATGCTCATCAGGTTGTTTTGATACGTTTCTTCCCACTGCTCTTCGGTCGTCCCGAGAAACCCGCCCAGCCTGGAATGCGAAATACCGGCGTTGTTAATCAAAATGTCGATGCGCCCGAACTTTTCGATCGCGGCGCGAACCAGCTTTTTCGGACCTTCCGCCGTGCTCAAATCCGCTTCCACCGCCAAAACGACGTCTTCGCCGCCAAGCTCGCGAATCTGCTCCGGATGCCGGCTCGCCCCGACGACTTTCGCGCCTTCTTCCAAAAACAATTTCGCCGTGGCCAGCCCGATCCCTGAACTCGCTCCCGTCACGATCACGACTTTCCCATTCAAATCCAGCTGCATGCGATATTCCTCCTGTTGATCCGATTTAAAGCGTTTTACTGAACAAAACTCACCTTCTTTTTTTAACCGTTTCGGCAATATTCAATCTTGAAGAGTTCGTGGAATATAAAGGAAACAAAAAAAGCCGCCATGCATGGCGGCTTCAGGTTATTGAGAAAATTACGCTTGTGGGAGAAGGCAGAAGCCTCCTATTCGCACACGGCCGAGTTACTGGGAGAGCCGGGTTGCCCGGGACATCGAAGCATGGATCAGCAGCAAGAACACCATGGAAATCGCACTTGCCCAGAACGGGGCTTGAGGTCCGATATGATCCCAGGTCCAGCCGCCCGCCAGAGGTCCGATGACCGTTCCGAGTCCCTGAAGCGTAAGGAATACCCCCCAGATCGCTCCCCGTTCCTTTTCAGGCACCAGTTCCGCCAAAAGCGTATTCCAAGCCGGAAGAATCATCGCGAAGCCTAAACCCGCGGTCAGCACGAAGCTCCAAACCATCAGCATGGCATGCGTCGAAGCCAGTCCGCTTAACGCAACCACCGCAAGCAGAAAGCCGATGTGCAAAAACCAACGCGTCCCGAATTTGTCGACGAGTTTCCCCACGGGAATCATCCCGACGACGGCCACGCCGCCGCCCACGATGAGCAGCAGGTTAAACTGCCCCGGCGTCATCCCCAATTCGTTGCGAATATAGACGGAAATAACCGGGCTCAAAATGCCGATGACAAAAGATTGAAGAAACATCGCCGGGTACAATAACGGAGTCAACTTTAGCGCCGTCAATGCCCGAAACACTTTGCGTACGGAGTAAGCCGAACGGACGGTATGGCGCTTGACGAGACGGTGAACCTTTTTCGAAAAAGAAAAACCGGCATGCGGACGACGAATCAACTTGGGAGTTAGCGGAGTGAACATTTGGCGGGGCAACAATATCGCGGCGGCGGTCACGACGGCCATAACGCCCAGCAGCACCCAAAACACGACCCGGTACGTATCGCCGATAATCAGATTGGATACGACCGGACCCGCTCCGGTTCCCGCCAGGGTCGCGATCTGAATACTGGCCATTTTGGACCCGGTTCCCCCATTCTGTTGGGCGTCCATGCTGATGGTGCTCATGACGACGGGCCAGATCGGCGCCGTTCCGATTCCCAGCAGCGCGCAAGCGGTAATCAGCGAAGGTCCGGTCATGGAGAATGCGATCACCACGACCGCCGCCCAGGACAGCAGCAATCCTCCCGTAATGGTACCTCGCAGGCCCACGTGTTCAGCCATCCATCCTGCCGGACTGCGCAGCAGATTTTCTCCCACGTACTGCAAAGAAAAGGCCAAACTGATCGTCAGCGCCGACAAACGCAGCGTATCGTGCATATAGACGGGCAGTACCGCTACCAACAATGCGCCTTTGACGAACTCGACCAAGAAAACGATAATCCACAAACAAGTAAACACGGAAAAAAGCTTCGGCATCGACTTTGCGCCCTCGATCCGTTTGTTCATAACCTCTTGCCCCTTTCGGGCCGCTTGCGTGGTCATCGCAGCAGGCCTCTCCACATCCCGCGCTCTTTTGAACGCGGTTTTCTATTTATCGATCCATACGTAGCAAGTTCCTTATGCCATTATATCGGCTCCTTTGATCAGAAGTCTAACAAGCCGGACGGCGCTTCAGGCAACATAGGCAGATCATACGCATCCAACTCCTCACGCAGCTCAAAACCGCATTTTACATACAGATGGGTTGCCGCCGCGTTGGCTGCCGCAACCGTGAGTCGAACTTCGCCGGGCGCAAATTCCGTGAATAACAGCTCCAACGATGCCAAAAGCAGACGCGTTCCCACTCCCTGTCCCCTTGCTTGCGGCAGCGTGGCCAGAAATTCGATATCCCCTTCCGCAAACGTCCCATTCCCCGAAATACAGGCATAGCCCAGCAATTCCCCTGCATGAACGCAGCCCAACAATCGATAGTCCGTTTCCTGTCGGCTCAATAGAGAAGCACCGTTTGCGTAGGAACCCGGAAAAGCTTCATCATGCAGACGAGCAAACGCTTCGTAATGAACAGGTTCCAACGCATTGATCCCCTCGGCGTCCGCCGCTCCCTGGAAGCGTTCGCGCTGTAAGGCCAGCGTCATATGTCGGCTTTTAAAGTTAGCTCCGACTCGCTCCATCAGCGCAGCAGCTTCGGCGTTCCGGCGATGATAGAACCCTTGAAGCCTTGCAACTCTTCCGTTCAGATCAATCATGCCCGCATTCCACAGCTCGCGCACAATGACTTCTCGACTTTCCGTTTCGGTACGCACAAAAGGTCCCCATATCTCTGCCGTGCCGCTCTCCGAATCCACGTCGAATCCGAGCAGGCCCGCCAGTCGATCCTCTAAAAAAGCGACTTTAAAATTCCGGCTTAGTTCTTCTTCCGAAAAGTCGTTTTTCAGCGTATGCCCAATCTCGGTCGCATGCGTGCCGCAATATCCGACATGTCGGTGTTCCAACCGATTTTGCTCCGAAATAAGAATAGACATGGCTTCGATATGGGCGATTCGGGCGCTCCTTATACTGACGTTCATCTCTTCTTCTCCCCCCGCATATCCGGGTCCGCAAAATTGCCTTCTTGCAATCCGGCCCCGTTTTGCTATACTCAGTTTGTTTGATTTTTTTATTAGTGCTTCAACATACTCTACGCACACGAAAGGTTGTGACAACCCTAATGGATCATGCTCGTACTCCGCTTTTCACTGCGCTTCAGCGCCATGCGGATCAAAATCCGGTACAGTTTCACATTCCAGGTCACAAGAAAGGAATGGGGATGGATCCGGAATTTCGTGAATTTATTGGGGATAACGCCCTTTCCATAGACCTGATAAATATCGCTCCCCTTGACGATTTGCATCAGCCTATGGGCGTGATCGAAGAAGCGCAGCAGCTTGCCGCGGACGCATTCGGCGCTACGCATACCTTCTTCTCCGTTCAAGGCACAAGCAGCGCGATCATTACGATGATCCTGTCTGTGTGCGGTCCGGGCGACAAAATCATCGTCCCGCGCAACGTGCACAAGTCGATTCTCGGCGCCATCATTTATGCAGGAGCCAAACCGGTATTCATTGCGCCGGAACGCGATACCAACCTCGGGATCGATCACGGCATCACGGTAAGCTCGGTGAAAAAAGCACTGAAACTGCACGGCGATGCCAAAGCTCTGCTCGTTATCAACCCGACCTACTACGGCGTGTGCGCGGATCTGCAGCAGATCGTCGCATTGTCGCACAGCTACGGCGTTCCCGTGCTGGTCGACGAGGCTCACGGCGTCCTGATCCATTTCCACGACCAATTGCCGTTATCGGCGATGCAGGCCGGAGCGGACATGGCAGCGACGAGCGTGCACAAATTGGGCGGTTCGATGACGCAAAGCTCGGTACTCAACGTGAATACGCGCAACGGCTACATCAATCCCAAACGGGTACAGACGGTGATCAGCATGCTGACCACGACGTCCACCTCTTATATTCTGCTCGCTTCGCTCGATACGGCCCGCCGTCAGCTTGCGCTGAACGGATATGCGATGGCCGAGCGCGCGCTCGATTTCGCAGACTATGCGCGAAGCGCGATCAACCAGATCGAAGGCCTGTACTGCTTCGGCGAAGAAATTCTCGGCAGCGAAGCGACGTACGACTACGACCCGACCAAGATCACGATTCAGGTTCGCCGTCTCGGCATCACGGGATACGAAGCCGAGAACTGGCTGCGCGACAATCATAACATCGAAGTCGAAATGAGCGACATGTACAACGTCCTGTGCCTCATTACAGCCGGCGACAACGAAGATACAGTCAAGATCCTGCTAAGCGCGCTGCGCGAGATGGCTGAGGAATTCCGCGGTCAAGGCAAAGCGGTCAAAGAACTGGCAGTCAAGATTCCGGACATTCCGCATTTGGCCCTGCTTCCGCGCGACGCTTTCTACGGCGAGACCGAGTCGATTCCGTTCAAGGATTCGGCGGACCGCATCATCGCCGAGTTCATCTACGTGTACCCGCCGGGCATTCCGATCCTGCTGCCGGGCGAGGTTATCACGCAAGAGAACATCGATTATATCACGGATCACGTCGAAGTCGGCCTGCCGGTCAAAGGACCGGAAGATCGCAGCGTGCAGTTCGTCAAAGTTATCGTAGAGCCGGGCGCGATCCGTTAAAAGGGGTTTGTGCATGGTGTTCGGGAAGGCCGCTCAGGGGGCCTCAGGCTGTCGAAAAAGTCACGTTGGCGCGGGAAGCGAGAAGACTCCGAGAAAAATTCGTTCAATTCGCTGTCTCACTCGGAAAGTGGATTGGATTTGAATAAGGTATCTTTCCGAGTTCAAAGGCGTCAACATCGCGCTGAATGTTACCGCAGGTTTTCTTCGAAATCCTGTATTTCACTGAATTTTTCTCTCCGTCTTCTCGCTTCCAGCTACGTTAGACTTTCTCGACATGTTAAGGCCGCTTATGCGGCCTTTTTGTTTTGTGTAGTATAACGCAAAAACGGATGCGCTCGTTCGAGACATCTGTTTTTTTGCATCAAAAAAGCGGCCTCGCTCGGGGAGGCCGCTTCTTCTTATTCTTCGCCTTGTGCCGCAACCAGCTCGTTATAAGCTGCTTCGACCTTGGCCCACTCTTCTTCTTCCTCAATGTTGACGAGAACGGTCTCGCCGTCTTCTTCTTCGAGGCGCAGAATGAAGCCGTCGGCTTCCGGATTGTTGCGCTCGAGCAGCAAAGCATAAACGTCTTCGCCGACGTCGAAAGTCTGTACGAGAACCATTTCTTTCTCGTTGCCTTCTTCGTCGCTGAATGCGACTACGATCTCTTCGTCGTGGCTATGGTCATGACCGCATCCGCAATCGTCGCCGTGCTCGTGATTGTGGGAATGGTTATGTTCGTGTTCGCTCATTGTGGTAAAACCCCGTTTCTACAGCGCATACGCGCAAGCATATACGCCCTGAATTTAATAGACACAGATTATCCTACCACTTCGTCCGCCGGAGGTCAATTTGCCTCGTCACTTCGTTTAATCGACGGCGTTGATCGTTTTTTGAGCCACCATCGAGTAGGAACCGCCGCTCTTTTTGATATAAAACTCGACGTAATATTTGCCCGCGCGGCTGAAGTCGTAGGTAAAGTCGTACGTCTTGAACCAGAAGTTGTCTTTGCGCGAACTCAACTCCTGCGACTGAATGTCTTTCACTTCCCCGGACGGGTTGCGAATGGCTACTTTTACGGCTTCGATATCGGTATTCAGGTTGTCGATTTGCGAGAAGATATAGAATTTCAGCTTCCCTACGCTGACGTTACCGAACGGCGTATCTCCTTTGAAAAGAAAAATATCGACGTTGGGCTTGGTAAAAGTCACGGTTCTCGTATTGTCGTTATACTCAGCCAAACCGTCGAACTCGCGAACCGGCACATATGTAGTTCCGTCGATCAGGTAACCGCCCGTGCTTACCGCGCTACCGTTAATCAGAACCCGTATTTTCTGAAAAGCCGAATCGGCAAATGCAACGGAACCGCTGAGCAGCGACAAAGCCAGCGTACAGACCGCAATTCTTTTCCACCTCATTTTCCGGCGTCATCCTCTCTATGTCGTTGGAATTTTCGCAAGTCGAGGCACTTCCCCTCTGCATCGCTTGCAGGCCTTTTCATAAAGCCTTTCTTATACATGTATACTCCGCCGCCGCTGTCAAGTTGCGGTCCTTTTGTTGATTCCGGCAGGGAAATCGTCCATAATAATGCGGAAGAAACGGCATGCGTCGGATAGGTCGCCGATGCTCGTCGACTACAGAAATGGGGGCATGTGCAATGAAGCTGCAAATGATCGGAACAGGAAACGCTTTTGCCAAGAAATACTTCAATAACAACGCATTGATCGAGCAAGACGGATTCAAGCTGTTGATCGACTGCGGCATTACCGCGCCTCTGGCGCTGTACGAGCTGGGCATCGGCATGGAAGAGCTTGATGCCGTGCTGATCACGCATACGCACGGGGACCATGTAGGCGGCCTGGAAGAGTACGGTTTTCAGATGAAGTTCAAGCATGGACGCAAGCCGGTGCTGTATATGGCGGATACGTTGATCGAACCGCTGTGGAACCATACGTTATCCGGCGGGATGACGCAGGAAGGGTTGGACAAGCTCGAAGACGCGTTTGAAGTGAGGCAGTTGCGGGCAGGCGAAGTTCAGGAGCTTGCGCCGAATTTATGCGTGGAGCTGCTGCGGACTCGGCATATCGCGGGGAAGAAGAGCTATTCGGCCATTTTGAACCGGGATGTGTTCTATAGCGCGGATATGACGTTCGACCGGGAGTTGTTGGAGACCTTGGTGCGCGATCGCGGGATACGGAGAATTTTACATGAGGTACAGCTTGAAGGGCCGGGTCAGGTGCATACGACGCTGGACGAGTTGTTGTCGCTGCCGGAAGAGATTCAGGAGATGACGAAACTGATGCATTATGCGGACAATAAGGATCAGTTTGAAGGACGGACGGGGAAGATGGGCTTCCTTGAGCAGGGGGAGGTTTATTCGATCTGAGGGTGGCGCTTGGGGCGGGGCTGCGGGGGAGTTCGTTTCGGTCGCGTGTTGCAATCGGGAAATTTGAATTGGGTTTAAATGGGGATTTCCCGATTGCAAAGGCGAACGCTTCGCTCCTGCACTGAACTCCCCCTCCGCCCTGCTTCGACGCTCGGATAAACGTTTAGGGATGTAGAGCTTGCGAGAAAAGGATCGACGCGAATTTGCGCCGATCCTTTTCTCGTTGCTTAAAACGCCTTATTTTTAGTTCGCATGAGTTATGCGCGCCCTGCTCCCTTCGGGAGGACGGGAGAGAGCTCTACTTCTACTTCTACTTCTACTTCTACTTATCATACAGCCTATTTGTGACTTAAATCCCTGTCCATACGTCCTTCACGTAGCGGCCGGATTCCTGGAGACCGTCGAGCCACTTCTGCGACTCTTCTTCGCTTGCGCCGTGAACGTCGGCGTAAGCGCGGCGCAGGGTGGTTTCGACGTCGGGTGCCATGCGGGTGCCGTCGCCGCAGACGTAGAAGATGCCTCCCGCGTCCAGCAGGCGGACGACTTCGGTTGTGTTTTCGGCCATGCGGTGCTGCACATAGGTTTTGGGTTGGCCGTCGACGCGGGAGAAAGCGGTGTGCAGGTGCACGAGACCTTCTTGAGCGTAGGCTTCCAATTCGTCTTGGTAGAGATAGTCGGTATCCGGGTTGCGGCAGCCGAAGTAGAGTTGGGCTTCGCCGAGGGCGATGCCTTGTTCATGTTGGACGTGACGGGCTTGCAGGAAGCCGCGGAACGGGGCCAACCCTGTTCCGGGGCCGACCATGATGATCGGCGTCGTTGGATCTTCCGGCAAAGCGAAGCCGCTGCCCGGGTCGCGGATAAAGGCGGATAGTTCGGTGCCTTCAGGGAGCGAAGCCAGGTAGTTGGAGGCAATGCCTGCGTATTCGCCGTTGCCGCTGCGCGCCGGGCCGCGAACGACGGCTACGGTGAGGCTTAGTTTGCTCGCGTCAAGCTTGGGTGAGCTGGAAATGGAGTAGTAACGCGGCTTCAATGGCGGAAGCAACGTCAAGAAGCGATGGAATTCCATTTCGCAGGCCCGGTATTTTTCCAGGATATCCAGCATGGTCAGGCGTTTGAACAAGACTTCGCGCTTATAGGTCTCGTCGTCGTTCATTAGGGCTTCGATTTCGACGCGATGCGGCGGACAAACGGTATGTTCCGCAAGTTCCTTGAGCTGTGCCCGGGTGGCAGGCTCCTGAAGTTCCACGCTGCTTGTGAGCAGTTCGCGCAGCTCTACGGCTTGATCCAACGGCAGATGCGCCGCCGCGCGGCCGCTGCCGCGAAGTTGCACTTGCGCATCTCCCTGAAGACCGAAACGGGATAAGACCCGATCCACTAACGTACGCGGATTGCGCGGCAGGACGCCCAGATGATCGCCTTCTTTGTATGAAGCGCCGGAAGGTACTTGCAGTTCGATATGCAAAGTGCTGCGTCCGCCTTCCGGCCGCTGCAGCTCGAAGCTGCGCAAGAGGGTCATCGGAATCGCGCCGTACGTATCCGCGAGCGGCGATGAAGATCGGGAATCCTGGATGAACTCGACCGCGATACCGCCTGCTTGTTCTTCTGCCGCTTCAGGTACCTTCGCTTCAATCCCCAATGCTTTTAGCGCGGCCGGCCACAGTTGAATTTTCCACTCGTCGAGCATTTGCTCGAAGTCATCGTTGGCATCGCCTTCGCCGCGTTCCAGCGCTTTTTGCCCGCCGATCCGTTCCAGCGCTTCATCGACCAGGCGAGGAATCCGCTGATAAGTGCTGGCCCAGTTGCGGTCCCCGCAACCAAAGACGGCGTAGTGCAGACCTTTTGCTTCGTTGGCTTGCGCCTTTTCCAACCAAGCGACGAAATTCCCTGCATTGGACGGCGGACGTCCGTTGTAGGAAGCGGTAACGACGATCAGCAGACCTTGTTTAGGGAGGTTATCCGTCGCGTTGTCCATTTTCGATACGGTCGGCCGGAAGCCGAAGCGCTCGCCCTCCTCGGCCAGCTCATGCGCAATCCCCTCCGCCGTTCCCAAATTGGAGCCGTACAAAATCGTTAACGGAGTCTCGTGTCGATTCACTTCGATAAGCTGTTCTCGGGATTCCGGTTCGGCAGCCGCTGCTCCGGCCGGACCGCTACCTTCGCTACCGAATACCGAACCGACCGGAGCCATCGGCGCATTGGCGCGCGGACGTACTTGCATCGTGAAGCCGTCCGGCTTGAGGGTTAGCGTCTCCTTGACCTTCAGTTCATAATTCGCGCCGTCCGCAAACTCGAAATGCCGCAGCAGCACTCCCAAGACCAGCGTTGCTTCGTGCAGGGCAAACTGCTGACCGATGCAAGCCCGCTGGCCGTTGCCGAAAGGCTTATAGGCATCGTCGGGCACTTTCGAAGGATCTTCGAACCGTTCGGGCCGGAAAGCTTCGACGTCGTCGCCCCATGCGTCTTTGTCCCGATGCAGCACCGGGATCAGCACATTGACCGCCTCGCCCTGTTTCATCGGGTAACGTCCGGCGAGCAGCGTATCTTCTTTGGCTCGCAGGGAAAAGGCTGGGGCGGTCGGCCAAAGTCGCAGCGATTCGCTCAAGATCATCCGGATGTACTTCATCTCGCGCACCTGCTTGTAAGTCGGCGCAGAGGAATCGCTCAGGATCCGGTCCACTTCGTCTTGCGCTTTTTTCAGCTTATCCGGATTATGCAGCAGGAAGTATAGGGCAAAAGACAGCAATCCGCTGGTCGTCTCGTGTCCCGCGATGAGGAAAGTAATGATCTGATAGCGGATATTTTCGTCGGACAATGCTTCGCCCGTATCGGAATCTTCGCCGCTCAGCATGTTATTCAATAAATCGTTCTCGCCCTGGTCCCCGTGTTCGCGGCGTTCCTTCACGATCTTGTCGACAAGCGAGAACATGTAGTCGATATCATGACGCATTTGCGCCTTTTTGCCGATCATCAGCTTATTCTGCACGCCCAGACGCTGAAGCTGACTCATGGCTTCGTCCAGCGAACGCGTCATGGCTTCAACGAACGGATGATTGGACTCCCGGTAAAAGCTGTTGAAGCGATAATGGAAACCGCATAGTCCGATCGTATCCAATGTCAGGCGAGTCATGTCTTCGGGCACGTCGACGAATTCTTCGGGATTCAGCCGCGCCCACTTCTGCACAAGCTGCATCGCGATATCGACCATCATATCGTGATAGCCGATCATGGCGCGTTGACTGAAGCTCGGCATCAAAATATTGTGCGCTTTGCGCCAGTTGGGTTCTTCCGTCCAGCTCGTAAACAGTCCGTCTCCGGCAAAGGAACGAACATTTTGCAGCGGAGCCCAGACATTTTTCTCGAATCGGGATTCGTCGCAGGCATCGCCTACCAGCTCTCGGCCGGAAATATAAAGATTGCCCGAACGTCCGGGCAGATCCATTTTGAAAATAGGACCCTGCTCCTCCGCCAGCTTCATGAGCGATTGGACGGGAGCTTTAGTATCGACGAGCGGCAAATTGCCGAGCGGGCCGAATGTTTTGGGTTGAGGAATGATCGTTTCGTTCGTTGCCATGTTTCGATCTCCTTTCTTTGCTTCAGCAGACCATATGACTGATTGACCCATTTGAGCATTCGGTTCTGAAGCACTTCTCTACCCTTGTCCCGTTCACCGCTGATTGAAACGAATTTTTCAGAAAATAAGCAAAAAGCCCTCCCCGTGTCTTCAGTCCCTATAAATAAGGAGCGAAGTATCGAAAAAGGCTGTTATTTAAAAAATGGTAAATATCGACGCTTTATCTTTCCCGCTCCACCGTAGCTGGAAGCGAGAAGACGGAGAGAAAAATTCAGTTCAAGACGCCTTTGAACTTGGAAAACCTACAACTAAAATTCCAATCCAGTTTTCCAAGTGAGACAGCGAATTGAACGAATTTTTCTCGCAGTCTTCTCGCTTCCCCGCCTACCTCACTTTTTCCAGATCACTTCTTCGCCGTACTTTTTGCCCCAATCGTACATCATGCGCAGCACGGGGGTCAGGCTTTCGCCGTAGGCGGTCAGCGAGTATTCGACTTTGGGCGGGACTTCACGGTACACTTCCCGATGGACGAGCAAGTCTTCCTCCAGTTCGCGCAATTGGTTGGTCAGCATCTTTTGCGTAATATTGGGAATCAGCTTTTTCAATTCGCTGAAGCGCTTCGTTCCTTCGAGTCCGAGATGCCAGAGGATGATCAGTTTCCACTTGCCTCCGATGACAGCCAGGGTGAGTTCTTTTTCGCAGTTGATTGCTTGCAGGTCGATCCGTTCTTTGACTTCGCTTGCCATCGTTAAATCCCTCCGTATATAGGTTGGTGAGTTCCAATAGTATACATTAGAACCGTACCTTCCTGCAAAGAAAGTAAGGGCAGATCGGATACCGGCTTCGCTCAATCCCTTGTCCCGCGCAATAGTATCCCCCACGTAACTTCCCCACTTCAAAGTGCCTTCTTCCGCTTCTGCCGGTTGAGGCTTACAATAAATCCAGACGGCACGCTGTCCGGTTCGCCCGGATCGCTGAAAATAAATTCGAACGTGCCTTAAACCCAACTTAACCGATAAGGAGTGTTTGTATATGAAATTGCAATTGGCATTGGATCTGGTCGACATCCCTGGAGCGATCGAAGTCGTTAAAGAGGTAGAAGCTTATATCGATATCGTGGAAATCGGCACGCCGATCGTCATCAACGAAGGCCTGCACGCGGTAAAAGCATTGAAAGAAGCGTTCCCGCAGCTCGACGTTCTGGCCGACCTGAAAGTCATGGACGCAGGCGGTTACGAAGTCATGAAAGCAACGGAAGCCGGCGCAAGCATCGTGACGGTTCTGGGCGCGTCGAACGACTCGACGATCCGCGGCGCCGTGGAAGAAGCGAAAAAGCACGGCACGCAAATCCTGATCGACATGATCAACGTGCCGAACCTGGCCGAGCGCGCCGCTCAAGTCGACGCTCTGGGCGTGGACTACATCTGCGTGCACACCGGCTACGATCTGCAAGCGGAAGGCCAAAGCCCGTTCGAAGACCTGCAAACGATCAAAGCCGTCGTGAAAAACGCGAAAACGGCTGTTGCCGGCGGCATCAAGCTGGACACGCTGCCGGGCGTTATCGCGGCTCAACCGGACCTCGTAATCGTAGGCGGCGGTATCGCGGGCCAAGACGACAAAGCAGCTACAGCCGCTGAAATGCGCCGCCTGATCCAAGAAGGTTCTGCTGCGGCTCAGGTCTAAGCATATGAGCAGCCAACCTTCGGCACTCGCGGTCACGACGGATTTTGCCGCGCAAGTGGCTGCCGAACTGACCGAGGCCGTGCGCGGCATCGATCAAGCGCAGGCCGAAGCATTCGTTGAAGCACTGGATAGCGCGGCAAACGTTTTTACGGCCGGCGCGGGACGCTCCGGCTTGATGGGCAAAGCTTTGGCGATGCGGTTGATGCACGGCGGCTCCGCGGCCCATGTGGTAGGGGAAACGACGACGCCGGGCATCGGTCCGGGCGATCTGCTCGTTATCGCATCGGGTTCGGGCGAGACCCGGACATTGGTGCCCATGGCTGAAAAAGCGCGTGAATTGGGCGCCGATGTTGCGGTGGTCACGTTGAAGCCCGACTCCACGCTCGCCAAGCTGGCGACGCTGGTCGTTCAGCTTCCGGGAGCTTCCAAGTCCCGCGAAAATGACGACTACGCAACCATCCAGCCGATGGGTTCGTTATTCGAGCAAACGCTGCTGCTGTTTTTCGACGCCTCCGTACTGCGCTTAATGCAGCGGCGGGGACTCGACGGCAACAAAATGTACGGCAAGCATGCCAACTTGGAATAACGCTCAGTACGAAATTTCAACCGAAAGCCGATTCTTCTTTACGAAGAGTCGGCTTTTTCGGGCTTTTTCCTTCTATCATGAACTTTCTTTTTTTCATAATCTGTCGATAAAAAGGTTCCGAGAACTTATTTAGGTTTATTTTTAAATTAGACGTTTCCTTGCCTTCCTTCTACTTCTACTAATGCTCCTGCACAATCCGAGAAAAGGAGCCGGACCCCTTATGTCCAATTACACCGTTTCGGACACGATTCGTTATAAGACGCTTTCTTTGTTCGCCGAGCATTTCGGCATTTCGCCGGCGCGCGTATCGGTAACGGTAAACGACAGCTGCGTCATCATCTGCGCGGAACGCTTTTTGCAGCCGATCGTGGAATCGATGATTCACGAAGCTTCGCAAGGCGCCCTTCAATCGACCCGGGAACTGATGGTCGGCTATTTGATGCCGGAACTTTGCCGTTATATCTTCAACGATTGCGGCCTTCCGGTCGAAACGCATGCCTACGATTGGAATGACGACGATCTATCCTGCCTGATTTTCATGATGTTCAGCGAGCCGGCCTGTTTGCGCGAAAACGAGCCTTACCCGGAGCAAAACAAAGTTCATCGCAATATCGCCACGCTGACATACGATCTTCAGCGGTTTCCGGAAAAAATCTATTCGTTTTGGATGGAACGCACAATGCTCGTGATCATTCGGGACGGCACGCTGACCGAGGTCGAAAAAGCTTTGATCGAAGACGAACATTGCGAAGTGTTGCGCATCTCCAAACGGCGGGTGGAAAAAAAGAAGTTTTGCGAAGAACCGCCGTTCGGCGGCATCGCGAATCGAAGCGTAAAAGGCATCTACATCGACTGGATTTTCCCGCACGATCGCAGCATATTGGTGTACGTATTCGATAAAGCCCGGCCGAAGCTATTTTACGACTGAGATCGAATCCAAACGCTACTTTATTCAAAGGAGACCTACTTGACCATGACGATTGAAAAAATCACCCACTCTATCCGACAAACCGTTTTTTCGTTATTCGAGACGAACTTCGGCAAACGACCCGAAGCCGTCAGGGTCTCCGCCAACGAAAAATGTTTGATTATCCGCATCGAAGGTTTTCTGGGCAGCATCATGGAAACGATGATTGCCGAAAAATCGTACGGCGCTTTGAACTCTACCCGGGAGCTTATCGTCGGCTACATGCTGTCGCAGCTCGACCAAGACTTGAGCAGCGAATTGAATTTGGACGTCGCCCATTTTTATTACGATTGGAACGACTCGGACCTGAGCTGCACCATTTCCGTCATTTTGCGGGAAGACGAGCATTATGCGTTGGACGATCCTTATCCGGGCAAAGAAGAAGTGCATCAGAAGGTCGTCGATATTACGCAAAAGGTACAAAAGGTCCCCGAGAAAATCCATTCGTTTTGGGTAGACGGCGATTTTCTGGTGGTCATCCGCGGCGGCCTGCTGATCGAATTGGAAACGGCGCTGCTGGAAGCCGGTCACGAATCCGCTCTGCGGATCGCCAAACGAAAAGTCGAAAAGCGCTATTTCGCGCAGAAAATGAATTTGGCCAAAATCGTGGGACGTCAGCCTACCGGCGTCTATCTCGACTGGGCGTTCGATCTGGACCGCAGCATGATCGTCTACTCTTTCGATTCCGAAACGAGCCGTTAAGGTAAATGGACAGATTTTGGATAAAAGGCAAACAAAAACCGGCCTGGTGAACAGGCCGGTTTTTTCAGTTGCTGCTTGTCGCTTTGTTGCGTCATTCGTTCTCGCCGGTCATTTCGATGCGGTCGATCCCTTGCACCGTGATCGACACTTCGAAATTGCCGTCGCCTACGGGACTCATCCTCAGCAGGCCCCGTTCGGCAAGATAGCGGTAAGCGAGCTTGCGCTCCGTCTCTCCGTTGATCTCGTCTCCGGACAAGATACTCGGCTCGCCCGCAAGCTCGAACCAACTGTCGTACAGCCTGCCCAGCACTTCGCGCCGAAGGCCCCGGCGGCGGTTGAACTGTCCCATGCGTTCCAAAAGACTTCTCCTCCTTCGTGTGTGGATCGCGGGGCCCTTCGCTTTGCGCTTCGGCTTCAAACGAAAGCCCTCACTTCCTATTACACGATTAAGGTCTTGTTCGACGCTCCGTCGATTCTCGAAGAATCCCGGCAGCCAAGGCATGAACGCGTTCCAGCTCCAAATCCGCTTCGATACGCGCATACGGATTATTCGGATCGATCGGCTCCGACTCGACGGCTGTCGCTTGCCGCACGATGTCCAGCAGGCGCTTCAACGCTTGAGGTTCCAGCATATCCGGATCGATGCAAGCGCAGGCCGTAAGCACGCCTTCAAACGCCAGGGCGATCGTCAGCGACAGGCTTTCGTACTGCTTCCACTTTTGCTCCGCGAACGTGACCAACGGCTCACCCGCACGCTCCGGCCGAAACCGCTTGAACGCTTCGCAAACGGCGTCTTCGTCGGCAAAGCCCAATTCTTCAAGCAGACGGCGTACCGCAACTTCCGAACCCCGTTCCGCCAAAGCCAGATAAGCCAGCTTCCGATGCGGTTTCTTTTTGGAATCCGCCAGTTCGAGCAGAGCCGCTTCGTTCGGGTGCTCCAGACCTTCCGCCGCTAAAGCGGCTTGCAGTTTCTCCAGCTCTTTCGCGGAAAAATCAGGCTTGACGCCGTCTTGGAAAAACGGACGATCAGCCATTAAGCTTCTCCAACAGTTCGTTGAGCTTTTGCTCGCCGTCCGGTTTGGCAGCGAAACCGACCGCGGCCCGAAGCGGCAGGTAACGTCCGACCGCCTCCATCATGCCGGCCTGATCGTGTCCATCGTCATCTTCATCTTCGCTCTGCGCTGCCTTTTCGTCCTCCGCAGGCGGCGTGAACAGTCCGCCTTGCAGGAATTCGTCCAGCAGCGCTTTCTTCTCCGGGGACAGGCGTCCCGGCTGCATCAAGTCGCCGATCAGCGAGTTGCGATGCACCGGTTCCAGGACAGGCTGGTCGCCTTCGATCTGCACTTCGGCCGTCAGCGCGATATCGCGCGAAGACGATCCGACGCCCACCTCGAACATGCCGCTCTCCACGCGCCAACCGCCGGTTTGAACGTCGTAGTAGGCGAAGGCTCTGCGGTCGAGCGTCAACGACACCGTCTTGCTTTCGCCCGGCTCAAGCTCTACTTTTTCAAACCCCTTCAATTCTTGCTGAGGACGGTCCACGGTGCTTTCCACGTCGCGGACATACAGCTGCACGATCTCCTTAGCCGCGACGCTGCCCGTATTTTTCACCTGCACGCTGACTTCAAGACCTGCATCCGCCGAAGTCTGCGAAGCGCTCAGCTTCAGCTCGGAGTAAGCAAACGTCGTATAGGACAAGCCAAAACCGAACGGGAACAATGGCTGTATCGCCTTCTTGTCATAATAACGGTAGCCGACGTAAATGCCTTCCCGGTATTCTACCCGGTCGCCGACGCCGGGGAAACTGAGATACGCCGGCGTGTCTTCGATACGCACCGGGAACGTCTCGGCCAGCTTGCCGGAAGGACTCACGTTGCCGAACAGAATATCCGCGATCGCGCCGCCCAGTGCTTGACCGCCGAGATAGGCTTCCAGCAGCCCTTTGACCCCGCCGAGCCACGGCATCTCAACAGGCGAGCCGTTGCTGAGGACGACGACCAGATTCGGCTGCGCTTTCGACAGTTCTTCGATCAGCTTGAGTTGGTTGTCCGGCAAACGCAGATGCGTGCGGTCATACCCTTCCGACTCGTAAGCATCCGGCAGTCCCGCATAGAGCACGACCACGTCGGAATTCGCTGCCAGTTTCACCGCTTCCGCAATTTTCGCTTCGTCGACGGTGTCGCCTTTGAGGCTGTAGCCGCTCGCATAACTGACCTCGGCATCGCCCGCTTCCTGCACAAACTCGTCATACGCGACTTCCAGCTTGGTCGGCTTGATATGCGAGCTGCCGCCGCCTTGGTAACGGGGACGTTTCGCCAGTTCGCCGATGACCGCGATTTTGCCCGAGCGCTTCAGCGGCAGGACGCGATCGTCGTTTTTGAGCAGCACCATGCTTTCGCGGGCCACGCGGCGGGCAAGAGCATGATGCTCGTCTTTATCATACGTCGCATTTTCGACTTTCTCGGCCACGGAACGGAACACGACGCGCAGAATTCGCTCAACAGCCGCGTTCAATTTCTCCTCGGATAACGTGCCGTTTTTGACCGCTTCCGCGATCTTGCCGTCCCCGATTCCGCCGCTCGACGGCATTTCCAGCTCCAGTCCCGCCGCAAGCCCTTCCGCCCGTTCGTTTACGGCGCCCCAGTCGGATACGACGAAGCCTTCCAATCCCCACTCTTCCTTTAAAATATCATTCAGCAGGTACGGATGTTCTGAAGCATACGTGCCGTTGACGCGGTTGTACGAGCACATCACTGTCCACGGTTGGCCTTTTTTAACCGCGCCCTCGAAGCTCGCCAGATAGATTTCGCGCAGCGTGCGCTCGTCGACGATCGCGTCCACGGACATGCGGCGATGCTCCTGATTATTGACGGCAAAATGCTTCAGCGACGTGCCGACGCCCTGGCTTTGCACGCCCTGGATATGGCTGGCCGCGATCTCCGAGGATAGGTACGGATCTTCGGAAAAGTATTCGAAGTTGCGTCCGCACAGCGGCGAGCGCTTGATGTTCGCACCCGGTCCGAGCAGCACCGCCACGTTCTCCGCCTGACATTCTTCGCCGAGCGCCGTGCCCATTTGCCGGATCAGGTCGCGGTCCCACGACGATGCGATCCCGGCCGCCGAAGGAAAACAGGTCGCGGGCACGCTGTCGTTCAGCCCCAGGTGATCCGCGCCTTCCGCCTGCTTGCGCAATCCGTGCGGACCGTCGGTCACCATCACGGACGGAATGCCCAGACGCTCGATGCCTTTGGTATGCCAGAAATCCTGACCCGAGCAAAGGCCCGCTTTTTCCTCCAACGTCATTTGAGCGATCAGTTCTTTGATATTCGGCGTTTCTTTGGCTTGATTATGCTGACTCATATTCGATCTCCTCTCGGTATGGGGCAGGAATGGCGAAGATACTTGCAAGACTAACTAAGTTGTTATTTGGACCGTTTGGCGGCATTTTAATCGTTCACGATTATTGTAGAGCGTTTTCATTGCAAAATTCTATTAAGAAAAAGACCTTTTTTGTAGTTTTCGCAGCTAACCTTTAAAATGATAGCAAGAAGATTCGGGAGGGCGAGGGATTGTTGGATATGGAGAAAAGCCGAAGCGAAACGGGCGATACGTTGATGAAAGATCAGAAGGTAATCCATGACGTCTCGACGTCCTTTTCCGCCTTCGCGGACGATCGGGAGCTGCTGCGCAATCTGGCGAGAAGTCGGCAAAATCAACATCTGCATCACGACCTCCCTACCGAACGCAAAATGCTGCAATACATACGCGAAGGCCGCGGCGAGGAATTGGAAGCTTTTTTGACGGACTGGGGGCAGCGCGAAGATTTCGGCATCTTGTCCCGCAGCAGCTTGCTTCGCCATAAGAAAAATCTGACGATCTGCGGCATTACGCTCTATACGCGGGCGGCGATCGAAGGCGGATTGAATGCCGAGATTGCATTTACGCTCAGCGATCTGTTGATCCAGCGCGTGGAAGAGCAGCATTCGCCGGAAGACGTGGATCGGTTGTCGACCGTCGCGGTACGCGAATTCGCGCAGCGGGTACGGAAAGCACGGGAATCTTCGGGCAGCGGTACGTTCGAGGCTTGCCGGCAGTACATTTTCAATCATTTGTATGAGGAACTGCCTCTCTCCCGTCTAGGCGCCGCGACCGGGCTTAACCCCTCTTATCTGTCTCGACTGTGCAAAAAGGAAACGGGGTTGTCGCTGTCTGCTTATATTCGGCGGGAGAAAGTGGAGGAAGCGAAAAGACTGTTGGAATTGAACGAGTATACGTTGTCGGAGATTTGCGTGCTGCTGCGGTTTAATGATCAGAGTCATTTTACGCAGGTGTTTAAAGCATGGAGCGGAGTAACGCCGGGGGCGTATCGGAAACGGTTTGCGAAGAAAAATTGAAGATTTTAGGGGAAAGTGCTTGCTATACGTCTGGGACCTATGGTATGATCTTTCTTGTCGACAAGAGTTCAACTCTTGTGCAAGCCATATGAAGGACGGTAGCTCAGCGGGAGAGCACTATCTTGACAGGGTAGGGGTCATGGGTTCGATCCCCATCCGTCCTATACTTAAAAACCACTTGGATATCCAAGTGGTTTTTTGTTGTGTGAATATAAATTACTCAGTAACCTTTGCAACTTTATTAGCATTATCCCACTTTACAGTTGCACCTGCTGCCTCTACTGCATTTCTCAAACTTACAAAGACACGATTGCTTTTCGTCTCAATGAACGGAACGTGACGCATAGGTAAAGTCTTCTTCCCATTTACTTCACTAGTAAAACTTTTTAAAGAATATTTTAACTCAAGCCCAGACTTCGAGGCAGTAAGAGCCAAGCGATTTTTATCAAAAGTAAATTCCATTCCTAACTGTTCAAAAAGATCTTTAGCAGGTACCATTAGGCTTCCGTTTACAATAACTGGTTTAGGGGTAGTGCTTAGAGCTTTTCCATTCCAATTCAAATTGCCTATTGTAGAATGCGAATATGGATTATCTACAACATATGGAGGCTCCACGAGACCAACCGGCGGTTCCGAATCAACATGATTAGTTGCGGCGCTCGCTTGTACGCTTAAACCAATTGCCGTGCCTGCTACCATTAAAAATGAGAAGATCTTTTTTGTTCTCAAAAGTACTACCTCCTTTAATTATTTTGTTTAATCATATGAACGATGTTCATTGGAAAAAGTTGCATTTAACTTATATATTTATTAAGGCGTGTCTTCAAACCTCGGTAAAAGATGCACGTTGGCAGGTTTGAAGACACGCCCTAGATAACTCATGCAACCATAAACGTAAAAAACCGCTCCTTTTACAAAGGAACGGTTCGTGCGCACGAGCTTTATCTAATTGCCAAATTTCTATTCTACGCTTCTTCCCCGCTATCCTCTTCCCGAATATCATAAAACCAGAAATACTTGATCGTCGCCGTGTTGATGGTATTGCCGTCGATCTCGATCCACGCATTCGAGGTGATATCTTCCGGCAGTCGTTCGAACTCTTCTTCGCCGATTCCGATCTCCAGCACTTCTCCGTCGGTGAAATGAATCGCGATTACTGTCGTTTCTTCCGTTTCCATCTTCACGCCTCCCCCTTTGGTTTCGACTCCCCTTTTCAATTCGACGCCGCCGGTCCGTTTCCTTTTTCTTGACCGCATCTCCTATTTTCGAAAACGCATACGGTAGATTTGGGTTGCTGCCTTCCCTTCTGGTAAACTGAAAGAGACTTCAATTAGAGGAGGATGTTCATGCAGCTTAATCAACTGACCCGTCAGGGAGAAGAGCTTCGTCATAAAGTCGAGAAGGCCGAGGATTTTCGGAATATTACGCTCTGGCTGTCCAGCGCCGCCGTTTATTTGGAAGCCCGGCACAAAGGGCTCAAAGAAACGGCTTCGTTCATCGCGGAAAAAGACAAGTTCAAATCGCTCGTGCTCGACAAGGAAGAGTATTCGATCAATCTGTTCGACTCCCTGATCGGAACGCTCAAAGCAATTGAGATGCTGGAAGACATGCAATCTCAGAAACAAAGCGAATCGAGCCGCGGCGCGCGCAACTGGAACGACTTTTAAATACCTACGTTCCCTTTCAACTCTTAATCACAGGTTTACGTTTTCCTGAAACGCATACGCTTTAGGTGCGATTCAGGAAAACGTATTCCTACCTTTAGCGTTGACAAGGGACTAGACTTATGCACCCAACCCAAAGGAGGATGAACCCAGGTGACATCGCCGCAAAAAAAACATCTCGAAGCGTTGGAACGCGCCGAAGCTTCCATCGCCGAGGCACGGGAACGCGTCGCGCAGGACCGTTGGAGGCTGCGTTATCACGCGGCGGCTCCCGCTTATTGGATCAACGATCCGAACGGCTTCAGCTTTTACCGCGGCGAATACCATCTGTTCTATCAGCATCATCCATACTCGCCGGAGTGGGGACCGATGTATTGGGGACACGTTAAAAGCCGCGATCTGGCGCGTTGGGAACATCTGCCGATCGCTCTCGCGCCGACGGAAGACTATGAGCGCGACGGCTGTTTTTCCGGCAGCGCGATCGAAAAAGACGGCAAGATTTGGCTGATGTACACGGGCAACGTCTGGACGGGCGAAGATCGGGATCACGATTTGAAGCAGGTTCAGGCGTTGGCTTACAGCGAAGACGGGATCCGTTTTGAAAAGTTTGCGGGCAACCCGGTTATTTCCGCTGCGCCGGAAGGCGACGTGCATCCTTTCCATTTCCGCGATCCCAAGGTATGGAAGCACGGCGAGACCTATTATTGCGTGCTGGGTTCGCAGACGACGGATCGCCGCAGCGGCCAGGTTCTGCTCTATCGGTCAAGCAATCTGACGGACTGGAGTTTCGTGAGCATCATGGCCGGCGGTCAAGAACCGACCGAGACGCTGGGCTACATGTGGGAATGCCCGGATTTGTTCGCTTTGAACGGTCAAGATATACTGGTCTGCTCGCCTCAAGGCATGAAGCCTGCCGGCGAACTTTACCATAATCTGCATCAATCCGGCTACATGCTCGGCAAGCTGGACTATGATACGGGTCGTTTCGAGCACGGCGATTTGCAATTGCTCGATTACGGTTTTGACTTCTATGCCCCGCAAACGACCGAAGACGATCAAGGGCGCCGTATTCTGATCGCTTGGATGGCCATGTGGGAGGACAAAATGCCGGAGCAGATCCGGGGCTGGGCGGGTGCCATGACGATTCCCCGCGTGCTGACGCTCGAAAACGGGCGGATTCTCAGCAGACCGGCACCGGATCTCGCAAAGCTGCGCGGCGAAGGCGTGACCTACGGGCAGATCCGGATCGCCGATACTTCTCGGGAAAAAATCTATGCCGAACGTGAAGAATACGTGATGCCTTCGGTAAGCAGCGATATTCGCGGCGGGCAAGAATTCGCGGGCGTGAACGGCGATTGCTTGGAGCTGGAAGTCGAATTCGATGCCGGGTCCGCCGCGTCCTTCGGCCTTTCCTTGCGCGTAGGGGAAACATCGGGCGAAGAAACGCTTTTGACGTATGATCGGGAGCAGCAGAAGCTGATCCTGGATCGGGAACGCTCCGGGGCGGGTTCCGGCGGAATCCGCAAAGCCCCCCTTGCTTTGCGGGAAAATCGGCTCCGGATGCGAATATTCATCGATCGCTCTTCCGTCGAAATCTTTGCGGGGGACGGCGAAGTGGCAATATCCGCGCGAATTTATCCCGGCGTCGACTCGACGGGGATACGGTTCTTCGCGGAAGGCGGCGAATCGGCATTGACCGCGCTGCACTGCTGGCCGCTGGACCGATAACTCTCAACTTGGGCATCGCCTTGGAGCGGTTTCTTCGCATATCCCGAACGGTCGGCAATAACTCGTTCCGTGCCTCGACAACAGTGACGTACATCACTGTTGTTACCGCTTACAAGGGTTATGCTGGAAACACGAATCAGGGAAGGTGGCGATGGAATTGGCAACTCCTAATCTTCTGTACCAGATTTTAAAAGAAATTCAATGGGAAAAAGACCCCACGGCACTCAGTCTCGGCGTCGATCAAAAGAAGTTCACGCAGGTATTGCTCGAAGTCGATCAGGCAGGTTACGCGTCCAACATTTCATTTCTCCAGACGAACGGCGGTGCGGCTATTCCGTTCGCCGAGTACTCCAGGCTAAGACCGGCCGGCATGGAATTTATAAAAAGTTACGAACACGGCGTGCGATAATTCGCACGCCGTGTTTTTTTGATGTAAAAGTCCGGACTTTTACATACCGGCTACAGGCTTCTCACCCACTTCGATGGTCCGGATCACGCGAGCGGGATTGCCGCCGACAATGGTGTTGTCAGGTACATTTTTCGTCACAACCGCTCCGGATGCAATCACTGCATTATCTCCGATAGTCACGCCCGGATTGATAATCGCCCGGCCGCCGATCCAGACGTTATGCCCGATCGTGATCGGCTTGCCAAGCTCCGGCCCGGCTATTCGCTCGTACGGGTCAATCGGATGCGTCGCCGTATAGATGCTAACGCCCGGCGCCAACATGCAGTTGTCCCCGATCCGCACCTCGCATACATCCAGAATCGTGCAGTCGAAATTGGCAAAAAAGTTTTCTCCGACATGGATGTTGTAGCCGTAGTCGACGCGCAAGCTCGGTTCGATATATACGTTTTCCCCCGTCGACCCGAAAAGTTCCTTCAACAAAGCCGTCCGTTGTTCCGGTTCTTCCTCTGTAGTCGCGTTGAACTGTCGAATCAGCTTTTTGGCATGCAGGCTCTCCGCGCGCAGCTCCTCGTCCCAAGCTTTATACAATTCTCCGGCTAACATTTTTTCTTTTTCGGTACGTTCGCGTTCCACGATTCGATCATCCTTTCTTTAATAACGTTTCTCCACGAGTTCCAGCGAATAAGACAAGCTCTCCATCGTCATCGCAATCAGTCCGTTTAAATACGGTTCTCCCGGCGATTCCAGCCAGAGCAACTGCGGCATATGCTCGGGCGGAATGACATCCAGGCAGCGTTCGCGGATCATCGCCAGATCGTTCTCCTCCACCTGTTCGCCCGTCAGCGCAATCAAACCGGGATTCACGATAGCCGTTAGACTGGCTACCGCATGCGCGGCAAGTGGAATAAAAGTCTTCTTCGAATTGAGTCTTCGCAGCTGCTCTTCACGCGAAATTCCGAACGGCAAAAAGGAGACCTCTCCGGCAAAACGACTGGTTCCCCGATGGATATGTCCGTCGATCATCAAGCCCGCACCCGGAAAACAATCCGGCACGAAGATCATTACGGCCAGCGTTCCCGGCTCTTCCCAGTTCTGCTCCTGATATAAACCGTACACGGTCAGATTCATATCATTTTCCACAATGACCCGTACTCCGTACTTCTCGCTGATTCGCTGCTCCAGCGGCACGCCGATCAACTTTTCCGCGTCGCAAATGTTGATGATGCCCTCATGTACAAGCCCGGGAATCCCGATTCCGACCGCCTTGATCTGTGCATGCTTGCCGAGCAGCACGCCGACCAACGTATCGATCGCAGCTTCATCGAGCGCCGATACTTCACGGGAACGTCGCTCGATGACTGTTCCGGACGAGTCGGCAATAGCATACACAAGCATGGGACGGCTATTTTCAAATACGGCACAGATACAAGCGATATACGAATAATCGGCGTTGTATGCAAAGCGTCTGGCGCGTCGTCCTCCGCTGGATGCTTCCGGCTCGTCCTCCAACGCCTCTCCGCGATCCAGCATCTCGCTTAGCAGCGTGCCGCATGTCGCGATACTGAGTCCGGTGGCTTCCGCGATCGAAGATTTCGTTCCGTATCCCTCGCGACGAAGGGCATGGCGTACCCGCTCTTCATTCATCTTCTTCACTTTAACCGAACTATGCGCAACGGACGGCATGTTCTCACCCTTTCGTCGATGGCCACTTTCAATAATACTTATCGAAAGTAAAATCATAAGACACACTATACTTATATCGCTTGCCTTTGTCCAGCTGAACGATAAAAAGTACAATTAAAAAATGAACCGTTCGAATCGTTCGTTTGTTGTATAGGCGAATCTACCGGAAAGGAGACTAGGCTGACCGTGACCAACCAAGAGCTATTCGAGACTTACCGTTCCGACGTCTATCGAATGTGCTATTACATGCTCGGACAATCCGCCGACGCCGAAGACATCTGCCAGGAAGTATTCATGACAGCTTTTTGGAGCGATTGGGCCAGCATGACGAACGTGAAGGCTTGGCTGCTGAAGATTTCCGTCAATCAATGCCTGAATGTGTTGAGACGCCGCAGCAATCTGCGTTCCAAGCTAACGAAGCATTCGCATCGATTCGTCGGAAGTCCCGAGCGTACGCCGGAAGAACAGTTCCAGGCACGCGAAGGAGCCATAGAATGGGCCGAATGCATCTCGCGCTTGCCGATCAAAATACGGACCGTGATTTCGCTGCGGTTCGTGCATGATCTGAGTACAAGCGAAATTGCCGAGCTGCTCAACATTCCGCAAGGAACCGTCAAGTCCAGGCAGTACAAGGGATTGAAGCTGCTTCGAAGCCAACTTGAACGCGCAGAAAAAAAGACGGAATCAATCAAAGGAGGACGTTATGAATACAAACCTCACAAAGGATAAATCCCCATCGTTAGAAACGCTGGAGACGACGCTGCATCAACAGGTCGGACCTCAGGTTGCGATTCGCGAGCCGGATTACGATGCGATGTGGATGCGGATGGAAGCGGAATTGGAGCGAGGCAATCGTTCTGCGGCAGGCGGCCGTACAACGTCTCGGGCTCGCGTTCGCAAGGTCGCGTTAGCTACTACGCTCGGAGCCGCGCTGATCGCGGTCCCTGCTTATGCCGCTATTCAGTACGACTGGAGCGATCTGCTGCAAGGCCGCGAAGGCATTCAGACGGCTTTGGCGCAAGGCTTGGGGCAAGAGATTGATCGTTCGGTCACCCACGACGGCGTGACGCTGACGCTGCATACGGCAATTATCGACGAAGGTCGGACCCTGATCTTGTACAGCCTGGACGGCGAAGCGCGCAGCGATCAGTTCTCGGGCTTCTCGACGATCACGATTACAGATGCAAATGGTAAGGCGTTTGAAGCTTATGCCCACGTCGCGCAATCCGCTGATTCGGGAGACGACTCCCGCCTTGCTACAGGCTACTTCGAAACGGATTGGTCGCCCAGCGCTTCTTCCGAAGCCGTAAGTTTCAGCGCAGACGGGATTACTTTCACGACAGATGCCGAAACTCCGCTTGCCTTCAATGCTTCGGATACCGGAACCTATCGCACGGATGTGCATGAATCAGGGATCGCTCAAGTCGAACTTGGCGCCTTCACCCAACCTGACGGACAAACGCTGATCCGAACCACGTTAATTCCGGAATCCGGTTCGCAGCAAGCCCCTTCCGCCAGCCTTGTCGCCTATGACCGCACGGGAAAACTCATCCAACCTGTAAAAGGAAGCATGCACGGAACGCCCGACGGCAGCGGCGGCTTTTTCAATCAGGATACGTTTTCTACAACGGATCTGCTTCAAAAAGGCGTAACGTACAAGCTGCTTTACAGTAAACAGAGTGAACAGATTGACGCAATCTGGGATTTCCCGTTAGTTCTGGACAAGTCCAAAATGGCTCATGCCAGTACCAAACAAAAGCTGGATATCCAGTTTGGTTCCGGAGAAACGGATGTACGAATCAAGCAATTGACGATTACTCCGGCTCAAATTCGGATCGATATGAATCTGGGAAAGCTCGGCCATTTGACGCCATTCAAAGAATATCAGTTGTTGGTGGACGGAAAAGCAATCGACTTGGGATTTTGGTTGGCGAGAGAAAAAAATCCCGGAGACGTCATTCTGTCGCTGGATCGCCCTGCCGACTTGCAACTCACAGCCGACTCTACGATAGAATTGCGTGCGCGTCATGAACTATTGAACCATAAAGGCGACCTTCCTGCCCCTGTGCAACTTGCAAATATCGGCGAGCAAAAACAGTCTCTAACCACGAACTTCGGCGGCTATCCGGTCACCTGGACGTATTATAAGCAAGAAGGCAATCTGGTCGTTCAGACTTCCAGCGAAGATCCGAATTTCGGCGGAATCGGCCAAACGTACATCGGCAGCAAGCGTATCCTGTCCGACGAACGTTCCTTCCGAATTTGGGGAGACGCCGGTAATTCGCTTACGGAAATCTACAACAATTACGAAGGCGATTCCGCCGAGATGCACATTTTCAGTTACAGCGAGCATCGACCGGAGCAGGAAGCCAAAGCGACCCTGTATTCCCCGGCACAATAAGACTCGCTTGTACATGAGCAGCGTCAGCCAACTCAAAAAACGCCATTCTTCCCTTTTGGGAGGACTGGCGTTTTCGTACGATTACGGTCGATTGTTCACTGCATTTATTTCGACAGCTTGTAGCTTACCGTAGCTTCTTGTCCGAATACAGATCCCGGCGCAATCCGCTTGTAGGTGAAGATTAACTGCTCGCCGTCTTGCCGGTCGAAGCGAAGTCTCGAACTCAGCAGCAGCGGATCGCCGACGTCGCTCGATACTTCAGACCACTCTTTTGCTTCCGCAGCGTCCAGCAGCTTCTGATCCAATCTCGCCGCTTCGCCCGTTCGAAGGTTCGCGATCGTCGGTTGAAGCGTATCGAAAGCGCGAACCAGCAAGTAATCCGCCGTCACGGACTCTACGATAAACGGCCCTGTCTGCTTCGTCAGTTCTGCCAAATTATATTCGGCCGCCGGACTGCCCCCCGCGCCCACCACTTCAACCGTCTGTCCATCCGTCAGGTAGGCTCGTTGCGCGGGAAGCCGCTGCGGTCCCAGCTCCGTAGGCAGGTACATGCCGGAGTATCGAAAATGTGCTTGCTTCTTTACAATGCCGTCTTTGACGAGATATTGGAAGCGATTCTGCACGGCCTGCATGGAAGCTCCGTATTGCCGTTCTACCGTCAGTACATAAGCGTTCCCGCCCAAGCCGCGCACATCGACAGTTCCCCATTCCAGTTCCGAGACGTCCGCTTGCGCAAGCTTTTTCGGCACGCCGGATTCCAACGAGTAGACCTCGCCCGAAGTAAACGACACCCATGCCGTGCGGCCGCCGGATGTATCCATGCGATAACGCTCAGGGTCTTCAAGCGTAGCGCTTCCTCTCGCGGAATCCCAACCGGCTTTACTTTTTAGTGCTGTAGATAGCGTGCGCAGCGGGACGAACACCTGATTATTTTCCGAAAATGCTGCCGTACTCTTCATCCGCTGTCCGTTAATCTCGGCTGTTTCATTCCCCAGCTTCATCCGAACGGTGGCATCCGGTCGCACTAGCGTCAATATTTTGGAGTCGCGATCATACTCGACGAGAAACCCGAGCAGTTCCGAGAGCCTGCTGATCGGCATGTACGTATGTCCCGCGCGAACTTCAAGCTCTCCGTTTTCTACGGAAGATCCATTAATGGACAACGATAACGGTTTGGGTGCAGCCGCTTGGGCTTCTTGATGCGGCAGCGGCGCGATCAACAAGCTGCCCGCAAGCAGTCCCGCCGCCCATTTGACCCATCTATTTTTCATCATGATAGGTAATACCTCCGATCGGCATTGCGCCATACGGCGCAAATCTTCTTTTATTAAGACGTTCGGAGTCAAGATTTAGTTTCCGAATGTCCCGATCCTTTTTTCCATTTTACATCAAGTCGAGTCAGTTAGGGGCTTTTTCGGGTAATGCACATGCTGTACGCCCAAATCGAAAGGAGCCCAAAACCGATGAGTGAAAAAGTATTTATCAGCCCGGGCAAGTACGTGCAGGGCAAAGACGTTGTAGACAAGGCCGGAGAATATGCCAAAGCGCTCGGCAAATCGGCACTGGTGATCGCGGATTCGATCGTTTGGCCGATCGCAGGCGATCGCGTTACCGCAAGTTTCGAAGCCGCAGGGATCTCTGTTACCAAAGCCGAATTCAAAGGCGAAGCCTCCCGCGGCGAGATCAAGCGAATCGCGGAATTGGGAAAAGACATCGACCTGGTCGTCGGCGTAGGCGGCGGCAAAACGCTGGATACGGCAAAAGCCGTCAATGACGTGCTCGGCGCGGCATGCGTCATTATTCCGACCACCGCTTCGACCGATGCGCCGACCAGCGCCCTATCCGTATTATATACCGACGACGGCGCGTTCGACGCGTATTCTTTTTATAAGAAAAATCCGGATCTGATTCTGGTTGATACGAAAGTCATTGCCGGAGCGCCTCCGCTCTTCCTGACTTCCGGCATCGCAGACGCTCTGGCGACTTGGGTCGAATGCCGCGCGGTGATCGAAGCGCGGGCAACGACCATGGCGGGCGGCCTGACCACGCTGGCGGCAGAGGCCATCGCGCGCAAATGCGAAGAGACGCTGTTCGATTACGGGCTGCTCGCTTACGAGTCGGTCAAGCGCAAAGTGGTTACTCCGGCGCTGGATGCGGTTATCGAGGCCAATACGCTGCTCAGCGGTCTGGGCTTCGAAAGCGGCGGCTTGGCCGGAGCGCATGCGATCCATAACGGCTTCACGGTGCTGGAAGGCGATATTCACCATATGACGCACGGGCAAAAAGTGACTTTCGGCACGCTCGTTCAGCTGGCGTTGGAGCGCCGTCCGATCCATGAGATCGAGCGCTACATCGACTTCTATCTGAAGCTGGATCTGCCGGTGACGCTGGAAGATCTGCATCTGAAAGACGTCTCGAACGAAGACTTGTACCGCGTGGCCGAGGCCGCGACGAAAGAAGGCGAGACCGCGCACAATCTGCCGTTCCCGGTGACGGCCGGCGACGTGCTGGACGCGATTTTGGCGGCGGATCAGTATTCGTTGGCGTATAAGGCGAAGATCGGCGGCTAAAACCCGATATCCCGAAAACCCCTGACTCCGAATATGACGGGGTCAGGGGTTTTTTATGAACGGAAAACCAATAGTTATTCGAATGCCGGAAGCGTATAAAGGGCGCGTCCGGATACCGAATCTGCATACCAAATGACTTGCTCCCCGTTCAAAACGGGCTGCCCTTCTCCCAAACGATAATAAGGCATGCTGCGAACCGGTTCGACAGGTGTCCCTTGCTCGTCGATACGCACATATTTCAGATCGCCGATTTTCCCGTTCAGATCATACTCCTGCCACAACACCATCAAACGGTTTCCGGATAATTCGATCAGCTTCGGAACCGAGCCGATTCGATCGGTACCGCTGTAGGTCGCGAGCGTAACTTCACGAACCGCCGATTCGTTCAATGTCGTTTTCGGCAGTGCGCTGAGTTTGATATCCCGCTGATCCAGTTCCATGCCGACAAGCTCAAAAGAGGTATATCCTCGAACCTTGCTATGGTCGACCGAATTCCAAGCGACCAGATAATCCGACGTCGTTGCTTCGAATCCCCCGATCGACACCCCTGTCACGTTCGCCCCCGTTGAACCCGGAATATCGAAAAGGTCAACCTCTTGGTACGAAGTTCCGTTCCCTTTATGAAGCACGATCGACCTTGGATACGCATCGCCGTGATCGACCAGCACATGCTCGTTTCCGTCGAAAGTGACGTATTGATCAAAAGAGTGGCTGACATGGTTCTTTTGGAATCGGCCCAAATCGTTGGATACAGTCATCGTTGATGTATTGATGATGATCGTCAGTTGCGATTGATGGTTCAGTCCATCGTCGGTGGTGTATCGTTTTCGGGCCGTATGGACCACGAGCGTATCTCCTTGTTCGGCCATACGCAAGCTGCCCGACTGAAATGGGCTTACCGTATAACTCTGCCCTCCGGTGACGGATACGCTGTCGATTCGTTTGAAGCTTTTATCATAGCGCACGATTCGAATCACTTCTTTTGCGTCATTTTCCTCTGTGTTGATCTGTCCGTAAACTGCGTAATGATAATTGCTTCCACTGAAAAAACCGCCGAAAATCGGAAGTTCGTAAGGAATCGCTTCGCTTTTTTGCAGCTTGTGATCGGCCGAATATGTCTCGACGGTCAATGCGGATCGGCTATCGTTGCCGAACACGCTGCGTGTTGTTCCCTCGGAATCGGCCAACAAATAGGCATGGGTCGGCTCTTTCCAACGAGAGAATTCACTTGAAGACTGATATTGCGTGCTCACCGGATACGCGCTTTGCAGCGAGTATGCGCCTTCCGGAAGCCGGGCGGAGAGTTCAATCCGGTCTTCGATCGAGTCGTAACGCAAATTGAAATCCGTCAATCGGGCTAAATCACGCAGACGGAAGTAGGTACTGCCTTCAATCTGATACGCATCCACCAAAACTGGTCGGCCGTCGATCAAAATGTCGGCATTCGTTTTTTGGGCATAGTTCTCGTACTTTACGGACGGTTTGGCTTGACCAGGCTCACCCGCGTAAGCCTGACCGTTCAAGATTTCGACTTTGCGCTGCTCTTCGTTCCAACGAACCTGAAATTGGCTGGATGTTCCGCTGAACAGCTCAGCCACGTCGCGCAGACGATAATAGGTGCTGTTTGCAATCGTATAACCTTTCAGGTCGGCATAGGTTCCCTCCATCGTTACCTGGCTCCACGCCCGGCTCGCCAACACTTTTGCGTTTGCCGCGGAAACGGAGACGGATGCCCCTGCACCCGTCAACAACACCACGCCCAACAACCCTAACATTATTTTTTTCATCTTGCTCCCCCTCTGGCATCTATACCCTCTTTGTATCTTGCTAACTAGCTTATATACAACTTTACCATAAAACCAAAATTCTTCTTGAGCCATTCGGTCTATTCCATCATGTCCGAACGAAAAAAAGACCGTCGATACGCGACGGCCTTTCCGTTTCATTATTCGAAGCTGTGCAATGATTCGACCTTTATACCGTACGCGTGATGCGGTAGGGTCCGAGCAGCAGCTGCTCCACCCCTTCCGCGGGTAACGGTCGGCTCAGATAATAGCCTTGTACTTCATCGCAGCCTGCCGCACGCAGGAACTCCAACTGCTCGATCGTTTCCACGCCTTCAGCAAGCACTTCCATATTCAAGCTGCGCCCGATAGCGATGATCGCCTGAACCATATTGCCGCGTTCCTTCTCGATATCGATTCCGTCGACGAAAAAGCGGTCGATTTTCAGCAGATGAGGTTCGAAGGTGCGCAGATATTTCAATGAAGCGTAGCCGGTTCCGAAATCGTCGATGGCCAGCCGGATCCCTGTGTCGCGAAGCAAGCGAAGCTGGGCGGATACCTTTTCCACGTCCCGAATTGCCAGCGACTCCGTCACTTCGATGGTCATGTTCTCCGGATCGACTCCGGTTTCGCGCAGCGTATGCAGAATCTTTTCGACGAACAATTCGTCTTGGAACTGATACGGCGAGACGTTCACGCTCATCCGAAGCGAACCATAGCCTTGGCGCATCCATTCGACCTGCTGCCGGCAAGCCGTCTTCATCACCCACTCGCCGATCGGAATGATCATGCCGGTCTCCTCCGCAACCGGAATAAATTCGACGGGAGAGATCGGGCCTAATGTCGGGTGGTTCCAGCGAATCAGCGCCTCAACGCCGACAATATGACAGGTTTGGATATTTTTTTGCAGCTGATAATGCAAGGATATCTCTCCGCGCTCAATCGCGCCGCGCATCTCGTGTTCCAGTTCGACTTTATACGCCAGGCGCTCCCCCATGCTCGGTTCGAAGAACAAGCTTTTCTGGTGCCGGTTCTTTTTCGCCTCGTGCATGGCCATATCCGCGCTTCGCATCAATTCGTCCGCCGTGGAACCGTCTCGCGGATATAATGCAGCACCGATGCTCGCGCAGCCGTAAAGCACGATGCCGTCCAGCATGATCGGCTTTTTGAACACTTCTTCGATCGCCGCAATGGTTCGGTAAGCCTCCACTTCCCCTTCAAGCGGGTCGACCAGAACGGTAAATTCATCGCCTCCCTGGCGCGCGAGCAGGCGTGAAGCCGGAATGTATTCGCGCAGCCGGTCGGCAACCACTTGCAGCAGTTGGTCGCCGATCGTATGTCCCAGGCTGTCATTAACATGCTTGAAACGATCCAGGTCGAAAAAGAGCAGGGCAAGCTGATACCGCCCCTCTTGCGCACGCTGTACAGCTCCGCGCAGCTCGGCATCGAATTTGCGGCGATTCGGCAGTCCGGTCAACGAGTCGTGATTGGCTTCATGTTCTTTGACTTCGACCGTATGCGTCAGCCGCCCGAGCAAGTAGTCGTTTTCGATAAAGGTCAAGATCAGGCGCGCAATAATGAGCAGCACGGCCAGCGCGCTGCCTACGACCATGACGTTAAACTCCGACAGCTCTTGCAGAATGATCGCGAACAAAGCAATCAGGCTGACATAAGGCAACAGCCGCCGCAGCCAGCTCAGATGGTTCATCCAAGCGGCGGACGTTCGTTTGCTGCGCTCTTTCGGCCCGCCTTCCAAAGAATCCAACCCGGCGAGAGCGATACACAAGATCGAAGCCGTCCAGGTCAGGTCGATCGGACTGCCCAGCAAATACGTGCCGTTCAATTGCATGTACAGATAGATCGAATCGCCTAAAGCCAGCAGCAAAACGCTCGCGACCAGGCCGGAATCCGTCCGGACATTACCGATGGTTTGATTCGCGAACAACAGCAGGCTTAACAGGAACAGATTGCCCAGATCAATAATGGGGTAGCTGAGATTGAATAATGCCTGAGTCCAATTTTCATCCATGGACATGACGAGCAGCGGCGAAATAATCAGACTCCAGCTAAATACCGCCGTCGTGGACATGAAAATGGAAGCATCCAGCAAATACTGTATCAGCCGAAGACTTTTCAGCCGCTGATACACGACGATAAGCAAACCGAGGAACAAGAGTCCCCCCTGCGAAACCCAAAAAAAATCAGCAAGGCTGGGAGAAGCCAAGACGATCCGATCCGAAACCGTATCGACGAACAGAAGCAGCAGCGACAACAAATAAAACAAACTGCTCAAAGTCGCGAACATCCAGAATAGGCGATTTTGCGGTGCCGAACGCAGCGTCACGCGCAGCAAAATCAGCGTACATATTAGAATCGGCACGATATTCAAATGGCCGATCCACGTAAGCGCGGTCTCATTCCCTTGGTTCAAGCGAGATAAAATAAAGAAAAGAACGAGATAACCCGCAGAGATTCCATAGAACAGGGATTTGTGTTTCATTTCTGCGGCCTCCGATAAAAGAGTAAGAGCTACGACCTTGTCCACTTTTAGTCTTAACTTGAGCGTTGACAAGGTAATACTTTTTATATCGGCTTCTTGCTTATCCTCGCTTAGTCGTTTTTACTTTTAATTACATAATTTAATTTCAAAGGGAGTCAGGTCACTCGATTTCGATACATTTTTTCCACTCCGAACAAAACAATTAACAGCACCGCGCACACTCCGTACATCCCCGAATACGAAAGCCGATCCGCTAACGGCCCCATCACTAAGCCTCCGAGCGAAATGCCCAAGTCCGCCGAAGCGATAAACAAACCGAGCAGTACGTTCCGAGATGCTTTGGGCAGGCTGAAGGTTAGGTAGGTCGTTAATGCCGGATATAAAAAAGCCTGTGCAAATCCCATTAACAAGGCGGCTGTATAAAAAGCAAACGGGCCGACCGTCGAAGCAAGAGCCAGCAGCAATGCCGACAAAAGAGCGAGCGTAATCATTCCCTGCACAAAACGGGGCCGCCATATTCCGTCCGAAGGAATGCGTTTACGCAAAACTAACCTTGCAACGACAATGACCGCAGCCTGAACCGTCATATACAGGCCCGCGTTGCCGTAAGCGACCTGCGAGGCGTACAACGGAATAAATACGGTAACCGCCCCGAATACCACCGAAGCCCCGAGCATCAGCCACGTGCACAACGCAAGAGGGCGAACCGTTAACACTTGTGCAAAAGAGCGCCAAATTCCGCCTTGTTCCGGCTGGCTGTCGTCCGATTCGTTTGTCGTCTGACCTCCAGCTTCCACCGGAGTGGTAAACCCGAATATCGCTGTACTTACCGCAATGACGACCAATACGGCAACAAACGCGTCCATGCCGCCCCAATCCCATAAGGCCAGCGCAATGACGGGTCCGATAATGCCGGGCATATAGGTAAATAAAGAATATAACGAAATGCCTTGCGACCGCTCTTCATCGGACAACGAGTCAATAATAGCGATTTGCAGCGACATGGAGAAAAAGGCCGTCGAGATGCCTTGCAGCAAACGGGCGGCAAAAAAACCGGCTAAGCCTGTCCACGGATAGAGCAGCAAAGCGAATCCGTTAATCAGTAAAATGATCCGCAAAATGCGGGCCGCTCCGTAACGCTGGATAAACTGGCCCGCCATCGGACGAAAAAACATGCAGGTCAGCATATACGTGCCCATGATCCAACCGATCGTGGCATTGCTGGCTCCGATCGATTCGCTTCGGAGCGGCAGCACCACGGCCAGAATCGAATTGGCGCTGAAAAATAAAAAAGCCAAACCGTATAAGCGGATAAATGTCCAAGAAGTCACTCGCGATTGCTTCAATGTAGAATAACCTCCGTAACTCTAATCAAGAAAAGCGCTAACCGGTGCCTTTTTCTCCTGCTGCATCTGCCGGATATGAAGTTCGGCATTGGCTAGCAGCGTCGTTTGAGGCACATGCAGACTTTCGATCAGCGACATTTTCTCATTCGCACATTCGCTTGGCGATTCGCTCCACGGTTCCAACTCATAGGCTAGATTACGAATCTCCGCAATGCTGGCTGTCGTCGAAAATCCTTGACCGTGCATCCATTCATCGTCGAACAAAGTATGGATATAACGATCGCCGCCATCGGAGACCATGCATACAATCTGCTGCTTGGAATCGATCTGCCGAGCTAGCTTTAACGCAACCAGCGCACAAGCCCCGCTGGATGGTCCCATCAAGATTCCTTCATGACGGGCAAAAGCCCGAGCCGTAGCAAAAGCCGCGGCATCCGACACTTTGTACGCGTAATCGAGATTCGATAAGGTCAGATTCACGGGCGTCCAGCTTAAACCCACACCCGGCGTGCGGTACGCATTGGCTTCTCCGCCGAAGATCGTCGAACCAATCGCGTCGACGCCGACGATCTGTACCTGCGGGGCATAGGTTTTGAAAAAACGCGAGATGCCGCCAAGCTGGCCGCCCGTGCTGACTGCCGTGATGAACGCGCCAAGCTTACCCGAACATTGTTCGAAAATTTCACGTGCCGTCCCCTGGTAATGCGCTTCCTGATTCAGTCGATTGAAGCATTGATCCGGCCGATACGCATCCGGAATCTCGCTCGCCAACCGATTGGCCAACGCGATACGGGTCTTGTGATAGCTCCCGCTGTCGTCCTGCTCGGTGACTACGATGACTTCCGCGCCAAAACCTTTCATCAGTGCCAGATTGGCCGCAGTCGTCTTGGGGTCTACCAAAATAATGACGCGGTAGCCTTTGGCCGCTCCGATCATCGCCAACGAAATGCCGAAATTGCCGCTGGAGGATTCGATCAACGTTCCGCCCGGCTTTAGCCAGCCTTTTTGCTCGGCCGTCTCCACCAGATATAGCGCCGCGCGATCTTTGATGCTTCCTCCCGGATTGTACCGTTCATATTTGAATAATACCTGTGCTTCATCGGGTGTATTCATGTTGGAGAGCGAAATCAGCGGAGTCTGGCCAATCGTTTGCAGAATCGTAGCGTTGATCGAAATCTCCTCCTTTAAAGAGTAACTTATAAGCTTTCCAGTTCTTCTGCGCCATGCAGCAGTAAGCGGGTGTGGGCATGCTCGCCGGATGATAGACGATTCCCTTGAAGAAACTCGACAAAGCGTCCTTCATGCATCACCGCAATCCGATGACAAAAGGCGCGCAGTACCCGAACGTCATGAGAAATCATCAAAATCGAAAACCCGAACTGCCGATGCAGCCGTTGAAGCAATTCTAATATTTGCGCCTGAACGCTCATATCCAGAGCCGATACCGCTTCATCGCAAATCAGCACTTCCGGCTGCAACGCCAATGCCCGGGCGATTGCCACCCGTTGGCATTGGCCGGTACTAAGCTGCGGCGGCCTGCGATGTTGAGCCGCTCCCGTGATGCCTACTTCCTCTAATAAATATCGCGCACGTTCCAGCCGTTCTTTTCGATCCCCGACCCGAAAGGTATGTAAAGGCGTTTGCACAAGCTCCAGCGCGCTGAATCTTGGATTCAAACTGGCTCTGGCATCTTGGAAGACAAGCTGGATCTGTCGGGCCAGTCGGCGCCTTGCCGTTCCTTTTGCATAGGTAATATCCTGTCCCTGAAAACGAATGCTGCCACTCTCCGCCTGCTCTAACCCCACTACGCATCGGGCCAGCGTCGACTTTCCGCAGCCGCTTTGACCGAGAACGCCGATGATTTCCCCGGCATGCAGCCGCATGCTCACTCCGCTCAAAGTCGGTCGGCCGGAACCGTAGGCTTTGACCAGCTCTTGGATTTCCAGCAGACTTGCAGCATCAGGGGATGAGCTTGCCTCTGCATCCGATGTCAGATTGCGAGACGAAAGTAACCGCCGCGTATAATCGTGACTAGGTTCACGCAATACTTGCGAAGTCGGTCCGCTCTCCACGATATGTCCTTCGTTCAACACAAGCACCCGATGGCTAAGCGCCTCGGCAAGCGCGATATCGTGCGTAATAAGCAGCACCGACAAGCCCAGCTCCCGTTGAAGGCTTTGCAGCAGATCAAGCACTTCTCGCTGATTCACGGTATCCAAAGCAGAGGTCGGCTCGTCGGCGATCAAGACTTGTGGACGCAAGCACAGCGTAAGCGCCAGACAGACGCGTTGACACATTCCGCCGCTCAGTTCATGCGGATAAGCGTTCAATACCGTCGAAGGATCGGAAAAACCCAGACGAGCCAACCCTTGTTCGCTAATCGAACGAATCTGCTCTTTGGAAGCAAGCCGATGCGCAAGCAAGGTTTCCCGAAAATGGTCGCGAATCTTCATCATGGGGTTAAGCGCCAGCCGGGCATCTTGAAATAACATGGCGATTTCCCGCCCCCGAATCCCGTTCCAATTCTTGCTCGGTTGCGAAAGGTCGATCGGCGTTTGGCCGGACAAGCTCAATATTCCGGATCGGACGATCGCGGACGGAGAAAGTAAGCCCAGCAGCGCTTTGGCGATCGTCGACTTTCCCGATCCGCTTTCGCCCAAAAGGGATAGAATCTCTCCTTGATGCAGCGTGAAATCAACGGATTTCAAAGCCGTCTGAATCGCTCCTTCCTGCCGATACGCAACTTCCAGTCGCTCAATACGAAGCTTTTCCTTCAGATCTTCTGCAATCTTCATGCCTCCTCCCCTTTTCTGTCGTAATCGACTGTCTTATCCAATTCGCGCTTTCTCGTAGGGATCAATGCGGTCCCGCAGTCCTTCGCCGATACAATTAAACGCCAGCACGGTCAGGATGATCCACAATGCCGGACCGAGCAGAACATGAGGCGAGGTCATAAAATGGGCTCGCCCGTCGGCCAACATGCTGCCCCATTCCGGCGAAGGCGGCTGAGAACCCAGTCCCAAAAAGGATAAAGCGGCAATCGCCAAAATCAGGTTGCCCAGCTCGAAAGTCGCCAATACGAGAACCGGACCAAACGCTTGCGGAAGCAATTCGCGAAACAAAATCACGGATTTCGAAGTCCCGAGTACGCGAGCGGCATCGACTGTCGTGCTGTTTTTCGCCTGGAGCACAAGGCTGCGCGTCAGACGCGCAAAACCTACCCACCAGACGACAACGACGGCAAGCAGTAAATGAAAAAGACTGGTTCCGAACAAAGCCGCAATCACCATAGCAAACACCATAAACGGAAAAGCCAATAGCACATCAATGATTCGCATCAACGCGATATCGAACAGGGAACCGTGAAACATCCCGGCCAAAGCACCGAGCAGCAGTCCGATCAGCACGGCGGACAATAACGCGAGACCGCAAGAGATCAAAGTCGTTTGCCCGCCATGCAGCGTACGCGTCAAAATATCGCGACCGAATCGGTCCGTACCTAACCAATGCTCCATACTGGGCTGCTGTAATCGCGCGCCGACGTTCATCGCCAACGGGTCATTCGGCGATAACCACGAAGCGGCGAGTACCGATCCTGCCAGCAAGGCTAGAAGGGCAACCCCGAATCCTAACGTATAGGAGGCTCGGCGACTATTCATGGGCAGCCTCCTTTTTTCTGCGCATCATCCTTGGATCAAGCCAGACGTAGAGCGCTTCGACCATCAGATGGATGACCACGACCGACAACACCATGACCAACGCATAGCCTTGAAGGGCGGGATAATCTTTGTGCAAAATACCGTTCAATGCGTATTCCCCCAAGCCGGGCCAGGCAAAGACACTTTCAATAACAACAGCACCGCTGATATACGACGTGAATGAAAGCCCCATTAACGTAATCGTCGGCAGCAGCACATTTCGCATCGCATGCCATACCGCCCGGGTCGAACCCAACCCTCGCGATAAGGCAGACTGGATGTACACCTGCCCCAGTTCGCTAAGCAGATTGGCTCGGACCACACGAACGACCTGCGGAGCCCCAAGCAGTCCCATGGTCAGAGCAGGCAGCCATAATCGGGATAGCGCAGCCTGGCTGCTGATCTCGTAGACGCCCATTTGTACCGCCAACACGAGCAGCAATACCAGTCCGATTACAAAGCCCGGAACGGAAGCCAATCCTACGCAGAGCAACCGGACAACCGTGTCGAACCATGTTCCGGAATGTACGGCAGACAGTATGCCGACAAGCAAGCCAATCACCGTCTGAATGATCAGCGCAGTCCCAGCCAACAGTAAGGTCGAAGGCAGACGTTCGCCAATCTCGGCAGCGACGGATCGATCCGTGTAAAAGGACGTTCCTAAATCCAGTTGCAGCAGACTGCCTATCCACGACACATACTGGCTGAACACACTTCCGTTCAACCCCATCTCTTCCCTCAGCTCGTTCAACGTAGTTTCATAGGCAGCGGCGTCCCAAGCAATTTCCATCGTTCGCCCGATCAGCAGCTTGGCCGGATCGCCGGGCGCAAGTCGGATCAGCGCGAACAGAACCAGCGAAGCTACAAAAACAGTAATCAACATTTGCAGAACCGTAATCAGCAATCGCCTTCCCATCGGCGCCTACCTCCTTTTGCATTTTGCATTATGGGGATACAAATTTCAGATTTTCGTTCACCAGATTTTCAAACGGACGGAAGTGATCGACAAACCCTTCCAGGTTCCGGCTGATCGCCGTAATTTGCGAACGCGGATACAAGCTGATTACCGGAGCCTGTTCGGCCACATGCGCATTCACTTCCAAAGCCAACGCGTGCCTTGACGCTTCGTCGGACGCCTCGCTCAATTGCTGCAGCAGCTCGTTCGTCTTCGCATCGTCGAACCCGCCGTAATTACCGCCGCCCGTAGGCGCATACTGCCCGCTTAACAGCGTGAACGGCTCGCCGAACGTGCTCCAGGCTTCAATGAACGCATCCCATTCACCCGATTCCCGCGCAGTCTCGATCAGACTGTAGTCGCCATGCTGAACTTCGGCTTGAATGCCCAACTGGGTCCATTGATATTGCAAGGTCTCTCCCAGAGCACGATCGCCGCCCCAAGTCATCAGCTTGATGCTGAGCGGTTCTCCGTCCTTCATGCGAACACCGGAGCCATCCAACACCCATCCGGCTTCATCCAGCAGTTGACCCGCCCGATCCAAATCGTATCGCGTATATACGGCATTTCTCGCTTCGGCAAAAGCCGGATTGGAACTGAGCCACGTCGTCACCGGGAAACTTTGTCCTTCGGCAGCCTGAACGATCAGCTCTTCACGGTTGACGCTCCATGCCAACGCCTGTCTAACCTTTACATCTTGGAACTTGAGCCGGTTCAGGTTCAGATAAACCGTCTGCGTGTTCGAAGCCGGCGTAGTCGACAGGGTCACTGCTTCTTCGGCTTGCAGCTGCGAGATCGCCGATACCGGCATCTTTTGCGCGATATGGCTGTTTCCGCTCAACACGGACAGCATACGCGTCTGCTCGTCGCTGATCTGCTCATGCACGACGCGCGCAATGGTCGGCTTTGGCCCCCAGTAGTTTTCATTGATTGCCAGTTCCATCCGTTTTTGCGGTTCGAATGCAGTCACGGCATACATCCCGGTCAAATCCATATGTTCCACGGAATCGTAGGACGCCTCTGCATTGTGAATGAGTGTCTGGTAGGAAGATAAATTCAACGGTACGTCCATATTCGCGCGAGCCGTTTTGACTTGCAGCGTGGATTCGTCTATTGCGGAGAACGTCAAGTCCTGAATGTACGGCATAATTTGTTTGTCCAATTCGCGCGAACGCTCCAACGAAGCTACGACAGCCTCGGCGTCCAGCTTTTTCCCGCTCCAGAACTGCGCATTCGGCTTGAGCCGAATTTCCCAAGTCGCTGCATCCACGGCTTCGGCGCTGTCCGCCAAAATCGGTTGAATCTTCCCTTCCGCATCGGCTTTGAATAAAGTCTCTCCCGCGCCGATCGCCACTAAATAACTCGAAGTAAGCGGCTGCACCGGATCAAGCGCGGCGGCAATTTCCTGATCAGCGATGATCAGTTCTTCCGGGGCTTTGCTGTCGGTTTGCGAAGTCGGTTCATTCGTAGGAGCTGCACTTTCACTGCCTTCAGTCACAGGCTGATTGCCGCTGCATCCTGCCAAGATTAAGATCAGCAGCACAAGCATGGGCCAAATTATTTTTTTTCTATTCATAGAACTAACCCCCAACATGATTTATATGGCTTGAGCCAACACTTGAAGTCTTCTGCCCTGCAAGCTTTCTCCGAAAGCAAGCGGTTGATCCGCCTCGAAAGACCCGATATGCGGTGCAGGATGGTCAAACAATTGCAATAATCGGAACCCGCTTGTATGCAGATAATGAACCAGTTCCTGAGGAAACAAGAGCCGATGCTTCAGATGCTCCACAATAGGCTTCTGCCCCTCAAATTCCCAACTATAATCGCGCAGCAGAAGCTGATTGGGAAGATCGATCGAAAAACGAGTGCGCAGGGTTACCGCTTGCCTGTTATAGGTACGCTGATCCACAAGCTCTTCTTGCAGCCAACGCTGCCCTTCACGCGTAAGGAAAAAAGCCGCATTTCGCATATCCAAATACAGCAAGCCGCCTTCGTTCAAATGGTTGCGAAAGCTGCTCAAACTGGACTGCATCTGTTCATTCGTAAAATTGTATAAAAACGTGCTGCCTACGCAGGTTAGCGCATCAAACTTTTGATCAAGTTCGAAGCTTTCCTGATCGCCCTGCACAAAAGAAAGATGCGGGTAACGCGCTCTCGCCCATTGCAGCATCTCCTCCGATTGATCCAAGCCGGTTACGTCGTATCCCGCTTCATGCAGCCATGCCACTTCACGCCCCGGCCCGCATCCGATGTCCAGAACTTTCGAGCCCGCTTGGAATTCCTTCAACAGCTTATGCATAAACTGCGCCATGCCCGAATTTTCTTCTCCGTTAAACGTTAAATACAAGGCGGGGTTGGCATGCAGAAAGTTATCGCGATCCGCATTCATGCTGATGGTCATTGCGTATCTCCTTCCAAAATCAATCGTAGATAAACAACTCCGATGTTCCTCCGCTAAACTGCGTAAAAGGAAACGGCTCCGCCACAAGAGCACTTACTCCTTTGCCGTAAAAAGCTGCAACGACGGCGCTCCCGGTCTGGGCATAGACGGTTAACGGAATGCCCCGCTGCTTCACCTTTTCCAAGATCAGATCGAAGCTCCCGTTGCTTAACGTCATTCCGGTACAAACGACCCCGTCCGCCTGTTCCAACACGATGTTCATATCTTTCTCTACAGGCTGCCCCCACTGCGTATGTTCCATTTGCAAATCGCAGGGCAAGCAAATTCCTCCGCGCTGCACGATCGCCTCGACCAGCGGATTAACCACGCCGATCAGCGCAATCCGGCTGCCCGACGCGATCCGCGCAGTGTCGGCAATGTGTAGATCGCGCTGCTTGGCTTTTTCCAGAGGCGTACCGGGCTTGATCCCGATTACCGCTTTGCAGTTTGTACGATGCGGCCTTACCGCTCCCAAATAGGCGTCCATCGCAGCAATGCGAACGGGTAATCGATGATCCTGCAAAAGTTGCGCTACAGAGCGTCCCGAGCATTGTTCGGCCACTTCCCTGGTCAGCTGCTCGGGCATATGCGAACAAGCTCCAAAAGCTTCTTCGACGCGCAGCAGCACATAATGATTATGGTATTTGACGGAAGAGCCCGGAAATTGCGTAGTCTGGTACATGCTTACCGCTCCCGTAACGGTTAGCGCTTCCGGATCCGGACCGAACTCTTTGCGCAAAATGGCTTCCTGCAATCGAATCAGATTCATTTTGCGGCTCCGCCTTCTTCGAGATAATGAAGACGCACGCGGGATAAAGCACTTTCCGCATAACTTCTGGCCTCTTGTCCTTCAGGGTCGCAAGCGACCACATGGCCGAGATAACAAGCGTTATCAATAGGCTTGTTGACGAAACGGTTATACCCGTCGACGAACTGGAACCGAACGATTCGCGGATCGGACTCCAAAGTCTCTATGCCTTCCATCTGCGCGATTATGCCTTCGTGCGGAGGAACCAGGAAAGCGATCGCCGCACTTGCAGCGCCTTGATCCTGCTGCTTGAGCAGCGGCTTTTGACCGAGCGCAAGATCCGCGAACACTTCAAGCAAATCCAATCCCGTGACACGTTTCACAAGTTCAACAATATAATTGCCGGCCGTTCTCGGGTTGATCTCGACGATGCGCGGACCGTTTGCAGTCAACATGACTTCCGTATGCGCGATCCCGTGATCAAACCCGACTGCATGCAGCGCCTGTTCCACAAACTGGCGAACTTCTTGCGCTGTTTGTTCGTCTACTTTTGCCGGGAACATATGTCCGTTTTCAATAAAATAAGGAGTTCCCGTAACCGATTTATCCGTAATTCCCAGCGTATGAATATATCCGTCATAGCAAACAGACTCCACGCTGACTTCGGTTCCTTGCATAAATGCTTCCAACAATATGCGACGATCCCGCTCTTGGTCTCTGAAATTGAGCGAAAAAGCATCAAGCGCCTTATAGGCTGTATGTAACTCATCCGGATTGCGAATCAAATTGACAAAGGCGCTGGATGCCAGGTCAACCGGCTTGGCGACTAAAGGATAACCGATCTCTTCAGCTGCCGCCTTCGTTTCTTCCCAGCTGCGCGTGATTCGGTAAAGCGGATTGGCGAGTTTGGCTTGATCGAGCGACTCCCGCATTCGATATTTGTTCCGAACAAGCTCGACCGTATCCGGAAACGGGCAAGGGAGGGAAAAAGCCTTCGCTACTTCTCTAACCGTGTCGATGTAGTAATCGCATACCGTAATCACGCCGTCAAACGAATACGGGCGCAAAAATTCGATCAAGGCTGCGGGATCATTAGTCTCGGTAACCAGCACCTCATCGGCATGGGCAATAACGGGATGCGGCGGCTGGACGTCGGGTTCGCCATAGTGACCCAGCCTTCTTGTAACAAAGGTATACGAATGTCCTCTAGCTTTAAGCAGCGGCGGTAACAGATTCCCGCTCGCTCCAACCCAACTTTCAATCATCAATAAATGGGCCGTAACGTTCCCCTCCACTCTATTTCGTAATCATTACGATTATACAATACATACCATTCAAATTTAAGTCAATACATCCATAAAGATAAAAATGGCAAAAAAAAAAGACCGATGCGAGTGCATCGATCTTTTGATTTCGAAGATATGATCCTACTGTTCGGAAATTACTGGCTCGTATTCGCAGTCGTACCCAAAATGCTGCGAATGGCGCCGATGTCACCCGAGGTTTCTTCCAGCAGCAGCAGAATCGAACCTTGGCGAACCGCCTCGTCGTATTTCTCCGCCTCCGCTTCGTTGAAGCCCAGCGAAGTGAAATCGTCTTTCCAGCCGTGACCGCCGGAATACGTGTCGGAGCCGATAAAGCGGTGAGCCAACGGGCCTGCCGCCACATAAGGCCCGACATTAGTAAACTCGCTGTCACCCGACTCGGTAAAGGTATCGCGGATACTATGCAAAAATCCTTTGGATTCTTCCGGTTTCACGTTGGATTCGGGCGATTCGAGATTCGTGTCTTCGGCAATCTCTTCGATCGGGTTCGGGTCCTGTCCGACCACCGTAATTCGGTCGTTCCCTACTCCTTGCGCCTTCAGTTGATGAATCGCGTCAAGCGCGGCCTGTTCAGTCGGAAATACGCCTATAATCGTTCGATTCGTCATGATTTCGTCCTCCTGTCTCGTCCTGTTCTTGTAAAAGAGCTTCCTGCTTTCCTTCTCCCTATTAACCGCTTTCGCCTTGTTCTAACCGAACGGTTAAGCAAAGCAACCGAATCGAAGTCAACATAGATTTTTCTTGCCCTCTTGGTTATAATGAATCCTTGAATCGCAGAAATGCCCGCGAAAACGGATCAACAGGAGGACTTCCCATGAAAAATTTCAAGATCGTTACGATCGAAAACGAAAGCCAGCTGCAACGTTGCCTGGCTGTACGCCGGGAGGTCTTTGTCGAAGAACAGCAGGTACCCGAGGAACTGGAAGTCGACAGCTACGACCGCATGGATTCGACTGCCGGACACGTGCTGGTAGAAGCCCCGGACGGCGACGCGGCAGCCGGACGCTTCACGCCTTATCAGGACGGAGCAGCCAAAATGCAGCGAGTCGCGGTCCGCTCCGCTTATCGAGGTCAGGGACTGGGTCGAGTCTTGATGGACGGACTGGAAGACGAGGCGCGCTCGGCAGGATACGAGCGTGCTATCTTGGATAGTCAATGCCATGCCGAAGGCTTTTATCATTCCCTCGGATACCGCACGCTTCCCGGCGAGCCGTTCTATGACGCCGGTATTCTGCATGTACGGATGGAAAAAGAATTATAAGCCTGAATCAGCTTCGTTCAAATCAAGCCGAAGGAGTTCGGCTCCGTCCAATCCTTTGACGAGCAAGCCTTGTTCGTCCAGCAGTCCGTAGGAAGGCGGATAGCCTCCTTTGGGCAGCGATACCGACCCCGGATTGAACAGGTGAATGCCCGAGCGCGTCTCGGCTACCGGGATATGGGTATGCCCCTGCATGAAAACATCTCCCGCGAGCAAATCCGGCAGATGATCCATATGGTGATGATGTCCATGGGTCACGAACACTTTACGACTGCCTTGCAGCAAAACGGCATACTCGCCCATAATCGAAAATTCAATCAGCATTTGATCGACTTCCGCATCGCAGTTACCGCGAACGGCCAAGTCGATCTGCGCTTTTCGCGCATTGAGCAGGTTGGCTACTTCTTGAGGATCGTATCCGTCCGGAAGCGGATTGCGAGGGCCGTGGTAGAGCAAATCTCCGAGCAGAAGGATACGCTGTGCGCCTTCCCGGTCTGCCTGCTCCAAAGCTCGCTCCAATCCGGTCAAAGAACCGTGAATATCCGAAATGATTGCCAATTTGTTCATTGTTGTGATCTCTCCTTTTTGTACAGGTGCATGATTCTATGTTCATTATAAGCTGTGAGCTCAGGGAGGCGCTGCGCGAGGTGATACTCGGCTTGATTTTTGTTTTCGCATATCGTAATCAAGTAGTCAAGATGTACTTTTTGCAGCATTTTGACTTGAAAACTATTGTTTTGACAAGTGAAGTTGTAAGAAATGCAGTCTGCGAATCGATAAGGAAGTTTGGACATTGTGAAGTGTCGTATAAAAGGAACATCTGCGGAAATAAAGTCCTATCAAGAAAGGCTGTCGAGGTTAGCTCGACAGCCCGGATTGAACTTCCTGGATGATCCTTGTTTGAATGTGAAGCAAGGTCGAATACAACGTCGATTCTAACTGCTGCTTGAGTAAGAATCGGCATTATCCTTCGATTGTTTCTCTGCTCTATCCGCGGAAGGACCGAACGATAAAACGATGCTCGCGCTTGTCCAATACGGTTCCGTCTTCCAACGTAACAGCCTGGTCGTTATGTTTGATCATACGCGCTCGCGAGGCCAGCAACTTATTGCCTTGCCAGACCATGACTTCCGAGCGAAATAGGACGGCATGCTCAAACTGACGCATCGTTCTCATCACGTACCCTATCGAGTTTGGACGTCCCGCAGCCTGACGGCTTTCTTGCGGAAGGACGTCGATTTCACGGATTGACATAATATCTTTCATGCCGATCCGGACTCCGCCGGGGCTGAGTACAATGTATTGTTCTTTGTCGTTCCAGCGGATCAGGGTCCCGTAGCGCTTCGTCTGATACGGACCGCCGTTGTCGACAACCACTTTTTTTCCTACCCAATGTTTCAAAGCGCGCACCTCCGGGCAGTCGCTTTACAGCGACGGTATTTCCCAATTTATCGGCTGGATGCCGTGTGAATTCAAGTAATCATTCGTTTGTGAATAAGGCTTGCTGCCAAAAAATCCGCCTCTTGCCGATAATGGGCTTGGATGTACGGATTTCAGCACGGCATGACGATTGGCGTCAATCAACGCTTCTTTCTTCTGGGCGTGAGCCCCCCATAGAATGAAGACTGCCGGCTGTTCCCGCTCGCCTACTGCCCGGATTACAGCATCGGTAAAACGCTGCCATCCCAGCTTTTGATGCGAAGCGGCTTTACCGTCTTGCACGGTTAACACCGTGTTGAGCAATAATACGCCTTGCTCGGCCCAGTGAATCAAGTAACCGTGATCCGGTGCCGCAACCCCCAAGTCGGAGGTCAGTTCCTTATACATATTTCGCAGTGAAGGCGGAATTCGCACACCCGGTAAAACGGAGAAGCTTAGTCCATGAGCCTGTCCCGGTCCGTGATAAGGATCCTGACCAAGAATAACGGCTTTGACGGCGGCAAAAGGGGTTAGCTTCAACGCCTGAAACAAAAGCGGCTCCGGTGGATACACGGTATGCGTCCGGTATGCTTCCTCTACCCGTTGCATCAACTCCTCAAAATACGGCTGACGAATCTCGTCTTTCAGTACCTCATCCCAATCGTTGCCAAACATTCGCTTCGCTCCTTTCCAAATTTTCCGACACGGCATGAAAGAAATTCGTCCCGGCCTTCATTACCCCAAATTTGCGCGTACGCTCCGAACGCCCCAAAACGGTCAAAAAGCCGACTCTCGCGCGAACAAGAGCCGGCCTGGCGGTCCGGTAAACGTTAGAAATTATACTAGCACGTTTGGGTGTACGGCGCAATTTGGCAAGCGCTTCGGGACGCTTATTTTCTGCCATAGTCGGCTTTGATTTCGCCCCAATCCCGGGTCTCCCACTTCATGATCTTCGTGCTGTATGGATGCGTCTCCAGCCACTGAACCGCCCGATCGACCAGGTTCCACATTTCTTCAGTTGATTTATCGCGTGGCAGCGTTGAAGACACCCGTCGTTGCTTCACCCATTTCATGGCATTGACTGAGTCAGTGTAGATGGACTTGTCACTGCCTTCCTTTTGAATATGGGCGAGCGCATGCACGATGGCGAGAAATTCTCCGAGATTGTTCGTTCCCTTGGCAATCGGTCCGTGCGAGAATATCACCTCGCCGGTCGCCGTATCCACCCCCTTGTACTCAACGGGTCCGGGATTTCCGCGCGTTCCCACGTCTACCGAAATGCTGTTGTAGTCGATGTCGCCTGCCGGTTTGGCACCAGGCTTCGGGTTGCCCGCTTTCTTTGCGTTTCCGGCAGAGCCGGACCGTATGTACGGCTTGGCGCCTTCGGCATATGCTGCTTCTGCTGCGCTTCTCGATTCGAACGATTTGTATCTGGCGCCCGGAAATCCGTCCACCTGCGCCTTGCATTCTGCCCAGGTCGCGTAGACGCCGGGTTGTTGCCCCGTCCAGACCACGTAAAATTTTGACTTACTCATGCGCACCTCCAGCCTATTATGACGTTTTTGTGTAACACTTCATTATAAATGTTCCCCCGATGCAAATGCAACCGGGCTGCCTGTTTCCAAAGACCTAAAAACCGCATTCCCAAGCCGTTTTCAAACAAAATGATTGTGGAAACCTCACCCAATAGACTGGATTTTTCTTCTTGATCTGCGTCATAATAAAAAGGAAGCTTCACTTCCTTAGGCCGCCCTCGAAAGTCACGTATGCGTGGGAAGCAAGAAGACTGCGAGAAGAATTCGTTCCGGTGGCGTGTTGAAATCGAGAAAAGGATTGAATATTGAGCAGAATTTTCTCGATTTCAAAGGCGATCACTATCGTTCCTTCACTGAATTCTTCTGTCCGTCTTCTCGCTTCCAGCTACGTTGGGCCTCCTCGACACCTTAATAAAGCTTTGCTTCTTTCACCCCGATACGAAACCCGAATAACGGAGGGATTTCTAATGTTGACTTCGAAAAACCGATACAATCACAAATTTTTGATCGTTCATGCCGATGATTTTGGGATGTGCCATGCGACCAACCGTGCGATTCTGGATCTCTGGGAACGCCGCGCGATCACTTCGACGACGCTCATGGTCAACTGTCCCTGGGCTTTGGAAGCCGCTGCTGCCGCTTCATTTGATCCGAAGCTCGATATAGGCGTGCATCTGACGTCAACCAGCGAATGGGAGTTTTATAAATGGGGACCTGTGCTGAATCAGCCGGGTGCGGAGACATTAACGGACAAACAAGGACACTTCCCGCCGGATGCCGCGTATATGCCGGACGTCGATCCGGCTGTCGTGCGCGCAGAGATGAATGCACAGATTATGTTGGCAAAATCATGGGGTCTTGAGCCTACCCATCTGGATAACCATATGGGCAGTCTGCGCAATGTTCATCATGGGTTGTTGATCGAATTGGGCGCGGAACATGATTTGCCTGTACGGTTCTCGATCAATCCGGCTTATGCGACGGGAGACGAAGCCGAGATTTCGGCGCTTGCCCAAGAGCTCGGCGTGCTGCATCCGGATCAGGTTATCGGACTCCCGTTTACCTACGATGAGGATCAAGATTATACCTTTGCTCGGGATCATGTGATTGAGCTGCTGCGCGGACTTGAGCCGGGGATTACGGAAATGTTGTTCCATCCTTCGCTGGATACGGACGAGCTTCGGGCCATTACGGACAGTTGGCCGTCTCGTGTGTTCGACTACGATCTGTTCCAGGATGCGGAGGTTCGGCGCGCGATCGAGGAGGAAGGGATCGTGCTGATCGGCTGGCGGGAGTTGCGGGAGGTTCAGCGGGGGAAACGCTGAAGACACTATGCGGTAGGTAAGCTTGGGTGGCTGCGGGAAAAATTCGGTCAATACGCTGTCTCACTTGGAAAGCCTTCCGCTTTCCGCGTTCAAAGGCGTATTGACCTGAATTTTCCCTTACGCCTGTCGCTTGTAGTTTGACATCTTTTTGGGTATTAAAAAGCCGCAGGCGCTGCCCCTGCGGCTTTTATCATTCCGGATTATTTCGGCATCCGGACCAATTCGTCGACTTTCACCGCTCGACCTTGCGCGATCGAGATATTTGCCGCGATTCCGGTCAGAATCGAACGCGCTCCGTCGATATGGTTAGCAGCGCGGTTGAAGCGGTCATCGACGGGCTCGCCGAATAGATCGTTCAGCAGTACCGGATCGCCGCCGCCGTGGCCGCCTTCGGCTTCTTCGAATTCGGCTTTGTACGCTTCGCCGAACATCGGGAAGACGAGGATGTTCGCACCTTGCAGGGCGCCTTCAAGGGCCTTGTCGCCGCCGGAGTTGACGTAGGATTGCTCAACAACATTCGCCTCGATTCGGCCTTTCGTCCCGTTGAACGCGATCCGGTAGCCTTCCCACGGTAGATAAGCGTTGAGCGAATAGGTCAGCAAGGCACGGCTTTTATAGCGAACCGTGACGCTCATCGTGTCTTCGATCGAAATTCCATCGCTGAATACGCTCTGATCGCGTCGGTAACCGTCTTCGACTTCGGCGTCCAGGTACATCGCTTTTAGATGTTCGTTGTCGTCAAGCGTCAACGCAAACGGATCACCCTTGGCATTCGGATTTCCGGTGGCCCGGTCGTAGAATTTCGTCACGCCGCGTTTTTCCGCGTTTTCACGCCCGTAAAACAGCATATCGCCCATCGCGAACACCGTTTCCGGCTGCGAGCCGATCCAGAAATTGACGAGGTCGAAATGATGCGTCGATTTGTGTACCAGCAGACCGCCGCCGTTGCGCTTATCCCGGTGCCATCTACGGAAATAATCAGCGCCATGCTTCGTATTCAACAGCCATTCGAAGTGAACGGAAGTCACATCGCCGATTGTCCCGTCTTCGATTAGCTCACGAATTTTGGTATGATGCGGAGCATAGCGATAATTGAAGCTGACCCGCACATTCCGCCCTGTACGCTCGACGGCGTCGATGATCTCCTGACATTTTACCGCATCCGTCGTCATCGGCTTTTCCGTAATGACATCGCAACCCAATTCCATCGCCCGTATGATATACAGATGGTGAGTACGATCTACGCTGGTTACAATCACGCAGTCTGGCTTCAATTCATGGATCATATCGTCGAATCGGTCGCTGGTGTATGTTTTGACCTGCGGATAATCGTATTTTTCTTTTAGAATCCGATTGGAGTAATCCATTCGCACCGTATTGATATCGCAGAAAGCCAGCAGCTCCGACGTTTCTCGAAATTGGCTTGCGATCGCACCGTAGAAAAATTCCGCACGGCCGCCTGTACCGACCAACACATATGTTTTTTTACTCATTCCCTTGCTCCTCCTCTGCTTGCTCTTCTCGCATGTAAGCGTAACGCAAAATTCGCCGGGACTCTCCGCTTTTTATATGGTAATTTCCAGAACCCCGCTTATTTTGCTCACCCTCATAAAAAGGAGTCTATATGTATCATGAAAGAATGGTTTATTATCGGTGAAGTCTCCAAATTATTCGGCGTCAAAATTCCTACGCTTCGCTACTATAATGAAATTGGATTGCTATGTCCCGAGTATGTGGATCCCGAAACTCATTACCGTTATTATTCAACGTAGCAATTTGAACGACTTAATCTCATCAAGTATTTACGAGCGGTGAACATGCCTTTGCCTCAAATCTCGGCTTTTTTCGAATTGCGGGAAGTGGAAACAATGAAGACCTTACTGATCCGGCAGCAAACCGAAATCGCTACGCAAAGAATGTTGTTGGAGCGCATGGAGCGGAAGATCGCAAAGCGTCTGGAAGGTATCGAAGATGCGCTGCATCTCCCGCTAGACCGTATCGAGACGGTGACTTTACCGGAACGGCGCGTGCTTTATTTAAGACATAACTATGCAGCCAGTGACGATATCCAAGAAGGCCGACATGATCGATATGCCGGAATCTTTATGCTGCTGGAGGAGGAAGATCCGCAGTTTCCCGCCTCCTCCATATTTCCCGCTGGCACCTAGCTTCGTTTGCGTTTCCAAGGCACTCACCGCGAAGCTTCCCGTCTCTTCTTCACAGTGATTCGCTCTTGAACCTCTAGCTTAGCTACCGGAGACTTTAAGGTAAGAGATATCGACGGAAAAAGGAGAGGGCCTATGTTCGGAACGTTATTCAACGCAGGTATGATTGTGATGGGTTGCTTGATCGGTGGCATTCTGATCTTCAGTTCCGGGTTAAGCATTATGGGAATTAAAAAATTCAAATCCATGAATCTGCTCCCTGCCCTGCTTGTTCCACCCGTATTTTTTGCCGCAAAACATGTACTGGGCCTATAAAGTCAGCAACGCAAAAAAAGCGGACTTCAAAGATTTTGCAGTCCACAGTTTGTCGAGTAGGCACGAGAAGCGAACATACTACGAGAAAAATTCGCTCAAGACGCTGTCTCACTTGGAAAAATCGATTGAAAGTTTGAGTTGAAGTTTTCCAAGTTCAAAGGCGTCTTTCACTGAATTTTTCTCTCCGTCTGCTCGCTTCAGCTACGTTGGACTTACTCGACACGTTGTGGGCTGCAAATCTTTTGTAATCCGCTTTATTGTCACGTTTCAAAGCTGAAAATGGATCACCCCGGTCGTGGCTTCAAGCTGGATATGTTCGAAAGGACGCAATACGGGCTTTTCTGCTTCAAAATGAATCGGAAGGATCACGTAGCCGGATCGGTCGTACTCCTGCGCATTCCAACGATCGGAAACGTAAAGGAACTCGTTCTCAGAAAGTTTCAGGACGAATGCGGGTTGCGTGTCATACGTTGTCTCGTCGCCGAAATCGTGGAGCAGGCTCCAGTCTCCTTCCATAGAATCGGCGACGGCGTATTTACCTTGATTCGGCGCCCACCCGGTACAAAATGAAGAAAGCATGTAATACCGTCCGTTTCGTTTGAACACTGCCGGAGCTTCACGGTACTCGCCCTGCCACAATTTACGGATCAGGCGGTCGACATTGAGATAATCGTCGGCCAGCCGATACACGTGCAAATCCGCATTGTCTCTTGCTGCCGAGATGAAGTAGGCGCTGCCGTTGTCGTCCTGGAACAACGTGCAATCGCGCGACATATAGCCGTACGGATTGAAGCTTCCATGATAGACGAATCCTTCGTCGGGACGGTCAGAAGTGGCGATCGCGCAGGCGGCAGCCCGATAGTCTTTGCCGTTCTCGTAATGCGCCCACAGCACGAATTTTCGTGTAAGCTCGTTATACAGCACTTTGGGACGCTCCAGATTGATCTTGCTTCCGTCTTCGTTCGACAATCGTAAATCGGTTCGAACGCGGATCGGCTCGGTCTGCGTATTCACGGTCAAAATATGACTTCGGAATTCCCAATGGAACAGATCGGCGGAACGATAACAGGACACATAATTTTCTGCTCGGCGATCTTCACCGTACCAGTAATAAAAGCCCTTATACCACAGCATATGTCCGCCGTGGGCATGGATCGGTTCCCCTTGCTCGTCTGTCCACACTTCTCCGTTAACCAATCGGTTGGGCATCTGTATTCTCCTTTCGATCGTCTGATCCGGCCTGCCTATCCTTCTATTATTGCAGTCCCATTTTGCCCATTACTTCTTCGATGTTCGTTTTGCCGTACCAATCATTAATCTCTTGAGTGACCTGCTCCCCGCCTTTGGCATACCAATTTGTCACGAAGGTATCGTACGCTTCAAGCGGTTCGTTGCTGTAAATGATCTTGGTAAACGTTTCTTTTTCCATCGTGCTGAGTTGTTCCCATGAAGTCTGCATCGTCGGCGTCGGCGGGCCGTTGAACGCGCTAGGCAGCAGACTGTCGCGATTCTCATACGAAATCACATAGCCGTCCTTACTGGTCTGCTCGGCCGAATTCGAACGCAGCAGCACACCGTTCTCCGGTTCGACCCCGTTTGCCAGATCATAATAAGACTTACCCGCAGGATCGGCACTCGGCGTGTTCTTGGTAAAAGCCATCTTGCCTACGCCTTGCACGGCTTCCAACGGCTCATTGAATTTTTGCGGATCAAACACAGGCTTACCGTCTACGATATCGTAGTCATACCCCTGCGCGTAACCGTAAGTGAAATCGCCTGTCCCGAACGCCGCATCATAAAGTTTGTCATAGTACAGGAAGAAGGCTTCCATGTTGTTGAAATCTTTGTTGAACATAAAGTATCCGTCGTTCAGCTGTCCGGACTGATAGGTGGGTTCTCCGCTCACGCCTTGGATGGTCGGATAGGCTGCGATTTTTGCGCCGTCTACGTTCTTCTCGACGTCGCGCACGCTATCATACAGCCATGGACGACCGACGATGATTCCCGCTTTGCCTTCCGTAAAGTCAGCCAAAGCGTCCCATGCCCCAAGCGTTGCCAACTCCTTATTCAAATAACCCGCCGAGTACCAATCACGCAACTTCGCCAGTGCTTCCTTATTTTCTTCGACGACGGAACCGTACACCAGCTTACCGTCTTTTTCCTGCCATTGAGCCGGAATGTTTTTACCGGTGTACGCGCTGAAAATCATGACGGGATCGCTAACCCAACCGGTGTTATAACCGTCTTTGCCGGAAAAAGTGAAGCCGTACGTATCCTTTTTGCCGTTGCCGTCCGGGTCTTGGTTCGTGAACGCTTCGATGACCGTCTCGAATTCCTCGATCGTGGTCGGTGCTTCGAGATTCAGCTTATCCAGCCAGTCTTGGCGGATCAGCATCACTTCGCCTTCCGTAAGGTTGGGAGAGATCGCCAGTCCGTACACCTGCCCGTCGCGAACGACCGGATTGAAGGTGCTCGGATACTGCTTGTAGATTTCTTTTAAACGCTCGGGCATATATTGCTGGATGTCGGCTGATATTTCTTTGACCCTGCCGGATTCGATCAGATCGTTGGCGAGCGTCGTATCGTACACGGGAAACAGATCGGGCAGTTTTTCCGAACCCGTGAGCGCCAAACGCAGCTTGGTGTTGTAATTGGTCGAGTCGCCGCCGAGCAGCGTGGTTTGCGTGCGGATACCGAGATTTTCCGCCGCCCAACGGGTCAACACATTGTCGTCGACGCTTTCGCCGTCTTTGTATTTCCCGGCATTCTCGTCCAACTGCTTGCCGATCGCGATCGTCACGGGAGGATCATATTTGCCGTCTTTGAGCACGCCTGCCGCCGCAGACTCCGATTCGCCGCCCGAGCCGCAGCCTGCCAATAATCCCGTCAACATCGTTGCCGCTGCAAGCCATATGCCTGTTTTCTTTTTCAACATAAAATCCGCCCCTTTATTGATGAATGGATGGTGAACGCCGTTATTCCTTGACCGCGCCGAGCACAATGCCTTTGACGAAATACTTTTGCAGGAATGGATACACCGCGATAATCGGCACAGTGCTGATAAAAATCTGTGCGGCTTTGATACTTTGCTCCGACAACGCCGCCGCTTCCGACGGACTGAGCGCCACGTTCTGAGCCGAGTTTTGCACCACGACCGTTTGCAGGAAAGACGCGAGCGGATATTTTTCCGTCGTGGACATATACAGCAGCCCGTCGAACCAGGAGTTCCAATGGCCGACCATAATGAACAACCCGATCGTCGCGAGTCCGGGCAGCGACAGCGGCAGGTAAATCCGGGTAAAGATCACGAAAAACGAAGCGCCGTCGATAAACGCCGCTTCCTCCAGCGCTTTCGGAATCGTTTTAAAAAAGTTCATGATCAGGATCAGGTTATATGCACCGAACGCTCCCGGAAGCACCAGCGCCCAGATCGTGTCTTTGAGTCCCAGTTCGGAAATCAGGATATACGACGGAATCAATCCGCCGGAAAACAGCATCGTGAACACGAAGATCCACATTAAGGCGTTGCGTCCGCGAAAGTCTTTGGATAGCGCGTAGCCCGCCGTCGTGATCACGAACATGCCGATCAGCGTGCCGAGGACGGTGCGCATGATCGAGATCCACATCGAGCCCATGAAGTTACGGTTGTTGAACGTTTTGACATAGGCGTCAGTGTTGAATTCGACCGGCCAAAACGAGACCAGTCCCCCGTTGACCGCCGCCTTGCTGCTAAACGATTGCGCGAGCAGATGCAGCAGCGGCAAAAAGCAGGACAAGGCTACGACGATCAGCAAAATATGGTTGAATACCGAAAAGATCCGATACCCTTGCGATTTATGATACATCCGGCAGCCTCCTCGGTCAGAAAATTTTGTAGTTGGCGAATTTGTACGCGATCCGGTACGAAATCACGATCAGGATCAGGCTAATCCCCGATTTGAACAACCCGACTGCCGTACCGAAACCGTATTGCCCGTTGAGCAGCGAGGAGCGGTACACGTACGTATCGATAATATCGCCGGTGCTGTAGACCAGCGGATTGTACAGGTTGAAAATCTGATCGAAACCCGCGTCCAAGATTCCGCCCAGGCTGAGCGTCGCAATTACGATGATCATCGGCAGCATGCTCGGCAGCGTCACATGCCAGATTTGCTGCCAGCGGTTGGCGCCGTCGATCTCCGAAGCTTCGTAATACGAGGGGTCGATCCCGGCGATGGTCGCCAGGTACACGATCATGCCGAAGCCGAAGTTTTTCCACAAGTCGCTCACGATTACGGTCGGCCGGAATAAATTCGGATCGCCGAGGAAAAAGATCGGTTCGCTGCCGAACCAGCCTGTAATGATCCGGTTGATGCCGCCGTCGAGTCCGAGGATATCGATCATGATGCCCGCAATCGTGACCCAGGACAGGAAGTGCGGCAGATACACGAGCGTTTGGATACTTTTTTTCAGACCCGTCAATCGGATCTCGTTCAGTAAAATCGCCATAATGATCGGGACGACGATGCCTACGATGATCTTGATCACCGCAATAATCAAAGTATTCATAATGGCCTGCGTGGCTTCGTCATATTGAAAAATACGCTCGAAATTCTCCAACCCAATCCAGCGTGATCCGGTCATGCCCAGCCACGGCTTGTAATCTTGAAAAGCCATGACAAGCCCCACCATCGGCCCGTATGAAAAAATAAGCACGAACACGAGCGCCGGCAAACAAAGCAGATACAGCGGCCAGTGTTTGCGAATTTCGATCTTCCAGGGCGTTTTATGCGTTTTTTCTCGTTCTTTTACGCCCGCTTTCTCTCTTGGGACTTGCGCTAGTTTAGCGATACCCTAGACCCCCTTTTCTAGTACCTTATCAATTCTTAATCATAGGATTATGTTCGCCTGAAACCCACGCGCTTTAGGTGGATTTCAGGGGGCATAACCTTACTTTTAGCGTTGATAAGGTGCTGTTTCTCGTCGCGACGACTTCTGTCCTTTTTAGGCTAACAAAGAGTATCTCCGTAAAAAATGTCCCAATTTCAACATCGTAGCCCCATTCTCAACCTTTTTAAAAGCGCTTACAAATTTTCTTTTTATTTTGCCCGCTGCCCTTTATGATAGAATCAGGCTCCACATACAGAACTTACGAATGGATTGCCGTTGGGAAGTGAACAAGATGCAAAAGGTCGATATGAAGCGATTTATTTATTTTTTCGTATTTTTTCTGCTGCTGACGTTGAGTTTGTTTTTCGTGATGAACACGTTGGATTCCCGCACCATTCAGCAAAGTCTGGTCTCTAACGCCAAAAACCAGGTCAGCTACGCGGAAAGTGTCGTCGACGATATGTTGTATGAAGCGAGCATGTACGGCATTCAGTATACCGCCGACAGCTCCGTGCGCTTTTACCGTCAACAGATTCGCGAATTGGACAGCTATAACGCCCAGATGAAAAAAAACGCTTTGGTGGAACGTATGGACAATGCCCTGCTTTCCAACCAGTCGATTGAATCGCTTGCCGTGTATTGGAAACAAGAACATGCGATGATTGCCACCAGACAAGACCCTCTCGCCTACGAGATTTACGGATCGGTAGAGAAGCGCGGCTGGCAAATGGTCAATGGGAACCTCTACTATTTCTCGTTATATCCTTACATACGCGAACCTCGCACGCCCGATGAGATTCAATACGTGGTCGGCGTCAAACTGAAAATGGACTATCTGCGCAATGTGCTGAAAAAGTCGTTCAATGAAGGCGGTTCCGAAGCTTTTTTCCTGGTTGGAGACGGGCCTACGATCAGCAATGGCCCCTTAGTGGAAGGCATAGCGAATCAAGCGCGCGAGACCGTTGCTCCCGACCCGAAGGAGATTCTCAAATTCGACTATGCCTCGGGCCGCGAAGATTATTTCGTTTTGTCCAAGTATATCGAACCGATCGATACGTATCTCGTCACCTACACGCGCACCAGCGATCTATTGGAGCCGCTTAACCGCAATCGGCAAATGTTTGTCGGAAGTATCATGGCGGTGCTGCTGATCGGATTGATCGTGATCGGCATCTTTTACCGTAACTTTTATCGGAATGTTCAGCTTCTGCGGAATCGGTTCCGTCAGGTCGAACGAGGCGACTACGGCGTACGAATCGGCAGTATCCCCGGTGCGGCCAGCACGGAATTTGGCACGCTGTTCGGCGGCTTCGATCATATGGTGGCGCGTACCGAAAGTCTGCTCGAATCGCTCAAGACAGAGACCGATCTCAGGCGCAGCGCGGAAATGAAGCAGCTTCAAGCACAGATCAATCCTCACTTTTTATACAACAGCCTATTTTTCATCATGTCGATGGCCCGCAGCTCGCCGGAAGCGGTTATTCGCATGAGCAAGCATCTGGCCGAATATTACCGTTATCTGACCCGGCTCGGCTCGGAAAGTATCACGCTGGAAACGGAACTTGAACTGGCGGATCATTACCTAGGCATCATGGCGCTGTGCAAAACGATGGAATACGAGATCATACTGCCTGATTTGCTCAAAAAACAACCGATCATGCCGCTGATTATCCAACCGATCGTGGAAAACGCCATTTTGCACGGGATCGAGGAACGTCAAGGTGCGCACCGGGTATCGATTGTCGTCGAACCTGCCGATACGGGAGCCGTCATTACGGTAGCCAACGACGGACGCGGCCTGACTGCGGAAGAATTGCATCAGCTCAAACAAGACGTGGCAAACGCCGAACCACCATCGGGAAGCGGAGGCGTCGGACTTTGGAATATTGAAAAGAGACTCAAAAATGCTTATGGAGACGCGGGAAACCTGGAGTTTGCCGTCAACGAATGGGGAGGGCTTTCGGTGTCCGTACGCATCGAATTCGCCGCTCAAGAAGGAGGAAACTATGGAGTTATTGATCGTGGATGACGGGCAGTATGTCGTGGAATACCTGAAGCATCTGCTGGATTGGAAAAAGTTCGGGATGGAGCATGTGGAAACGACGACCAACCCTGCCGAAGCGCGTGCTCTGATCGACAGCGGCCGTTTCAATCTGGTGATCAGCGATATCCGCATGCCGGAGATTTCGGGACTTGATTTACTGGAACATATCTATGAGAGCCGACTACATACGAAAGTGATTTTCCTGTCCGGCTATTCGCAGTTCGATTACGCGCAAAAGGCGATTCGTTTCGGCGCGCTGGATTATTTGCTGAAGCCGGTGGACCAGCGCGATATGGAGACCGCAATGACGCAGGCGACCAAGCATTTACAGGAACATGACCCAAGCAAATACGATCAGCCGGAGCCTAAAGTGTCCCCGCAAAACGTAGTTCGCGTGATTCAAGCGTATATTGCCGACCACCTGGGCGAACCGCTGAGCCTGGAAGACTTGGGACGAATTGTGCATCTGCATCCCGTGTACCTCTCGCGTTTGTACAAACAGGAAACGAGCGAAAACCTGTCGACTCATATTCTGGGCATGCGCTTGGAACGCTCGGCACGGCTGCTTGAAAACTCGACGCTGCATGTGGTGGATATTGCGCGAATGGTTGGATACCGGAAGCCGCAGTATTTTATTAAATTGTTCAAGGAGAGATACGGGACGACGCCTTATCAGTATCGGCGAGGCGGATAAAAGGAGGGGGAAGCTGGGCGGCTGCGGGAGAAATTCGCATCTAGCTTCGTGAAGGATAAGAAAGAAGACAACAGAGAAAAGGAGATGTAATGGCGGTATCCAGTTTGGGTCTTATTACACAAAAGAATAAAAAATTACATGCAAAACCGAGAAAATTGTGACGAAAAGTCAGTATTTTCTCGGTGAATAGTGCAATTTCGAAAAAATGTTGACGTTTTGTGCAGATTTTCTTTTTAAAAAGGTTCAAAGGGCTCTTTTTATCGGAAAATGTGTGCAAAAAGTCAACATCGATTGGAATTCGTAGCTTTTTATAGGCGAAAAGTGATCAAAACGACCACATTTTGCAAGGTGATTAAGGCATATATGCAAACTCCAACGGAAGAAAATTGAGCTGAGTTTGCTTACATGCGATAGTACCTTGACCAAGTTAAAAGTAAGGTAGGCCAAGCTACTAAATTCGTTACTCGCAACGTGTGGTCGTTTGATTTCGTTCGTATAGGATCGGATCTTATCTTATCAGGCTTTTCGGCTCAAGCCTTCGGAGAAAGACGGATGGTGACGGTTTTGTCGAACGGCGTTAGCAGGTTTAGCAGGACGACTTTGCAGGAGCTTGGCAGATTGGCTTCGCGGACGGATGTAGATCGGTGGGCGAGTTCCGCTCCCTCCAGTTCGATCCAGTCACCGCCGCATTCATAACGAAGCGTGCCGTCGCTCCAGATCCAGCGGTCCGGTCCGGCTTCCAGCAGTTCGCCGGAGGTAATCTCGCCCTCGGAGCCGAACACGAACGAGAGTTGCGTCATGACATCTGCCGGCTCTTGAGCCGCGACGTGCAATGTCCAGGTCTGGCCATCCTCCGACGGTACGGCTTCGATCCGCACGCCGAACGTCTGCTCATGCGTCAATTCACGCGATTGATGCGGCAGCAGATACCAGGGACTGATCGGCGTAGCTGAGGATGCGGGCAGCAGCTCCGTTTTCACAGGGCCGTAGTAGCCTTTCTTTTGCTCGCCGGACAGCACGTAACCTCCACCCTCAAGCGTCTTCATGTCCTGCATCGGCACATATCCAGGCGAGAAATACGAAGAAGCCTGCACCGCCAGCAGCCGGGTTGATCCGTGACGCAGCGCGAAGAAAGACGGCGTCTCGGTCATCAGGGTGACACTAGTATTGCCGTCGCGAATCCGGGCTACGGGAGCCCCGAAATCGGTATGCAGCCGACTATGGAAGATGCGCCCGTGATGGCCTGCCGCCTCCATCTGCCCCAGATAACCGTCGCGCAGGAATTCGCCGTTTAACACTTTCTCGTATTTCATCGGCACGGCATTGGCCGCGGATGTATCGTCCGGCGCAAACGGTCCGCGAAGCTCCGGCTCCAGCAGCATTCGCACCAGCACATTGACCGAAGCGACGCCCGGATCTTCCAATGCTTGTCCCGCCAGTTCGGCCATGCCTGCAAGCAGCGGATCTCCATCTTGCAGCGCCAACATGGCATACGGCAAATAATACGGAGACAGGTTGTGAAAATGTCCTAAATCCTGCCGCCCAGAATAATCGGTCACGATCTCGCCGGACGGATGCACCAGATAAACCATCATGCGCAGATTAAGCCGTACAGGTTCCAACAGCTCCGGCCGATCCAGCAGACGCGCCGCATAGATCAACATGATATCGCTCACCGCGCTATAAATCCCGTTGCTGCGCTCCGTCCATTCGCCGTCCGGCGTAATGTCCATCCCTTCGGCCAGCCATTCGTCGGCGCGCATCAGCAAAGCCTCCCCGCCGAAGAGCTTGTGCAGACAGCCCAATGCCGCGCACAATACCCACCGATGGTTCGGGGTATGGCAGCCGCCCGTCACGAGTGCCGGAAGCGTACGCTCCAAGAACAATCGCATATTTTCCAATACGGGCCGAAGCGGCTCCCAGCCGGATCGGTCCAATAGCTCATATAACTGCGAATACCCGACGACCACGAAGGCCGTATCCGGCGGGGAATGGTAATTCGTCCAGCCCGGCGAAATCGAACCGTCGGCATGCTGATTCCGAAGCACGAATTCCGAAGCCAGCAGCAGTCGTTCCAGCAGTTCCTTATCCTGATAAAACGCGGAATCCGGATTGACCAGCGCCGTTCCCCAATTGCACATATCCGTCGGCGTTCCCGAAGTATGATTGACCCAAGCGATTCCCGTCGAAGGATCGACGGTTCCCCCGTAATATCGACTCTCCCGCTCCAAGATCTGCCTCGGAAGTCCTTTGCGCACGGCTTCATCATTTTTTTGCACCAGCCGCTCGTATAGCATTTCGTTGTCCCCCGATCTTTATCCCGTCTGTTTTCTTGCCGCAAGCTTCTCCAGCAACAGCCGATGGCTTTCGTGAATTTGCTCCGGCTCGCAGGCGGCTTTCAGCTCGTACACTTTGACTCCGGCGCGTTCGATCATCGGCAGGTACGCGTCGTAAAAATTCGGATCGCCGCTGTGCACGTACGGGCACCAGTGGTCGGACAGTCCGATCGTCTCATGAATATGTACGCCGACGATATGATCCATTAAGCCTTCCATCTCGCCCACGCTGTCGTACAAGCCGAGCCGATCCATCATGATGGCATGTCCGGTGTCGTACCAGATGCCTACAGGCGCGCCTTTTAACGCATCGATGATCGTTTTCGCTTCCGCCAGCGTCGGCATCTGGTTCGGGCGCGAACGGGTTTCGATGCCGAAGCGCACGTTCAGTCCTTTGGATGCGGCGAGATTACTGACCTCATCCAAACTGGAAATGATACGTTTGACGTAGCCGTCTGCTTCGCTTTCCCGACGCTCGATAAACGAAGCCCAAGCTTTGCGGTAAACATCAGACTCACGGCCTTCTTCATGATACAGCTTCTCCAAATGCTTCACGTCGGCGTGGGGGATCGGAACTTCTCCGGGATGCACCACGACCGCTTCCGCTCCGTAGCGATGCGCATATTCGGCCGAACGTACCAGCAGCTCCACCGCTTTGCGCCGACGTGCTTCGTCCTCGAATCCGAGCAGCACGGAGTCCGTACCGTAATCCGGATCGGGCGTATGGGGAAACGTATTATGCACGCTGGAGATGCCGATCTCGCCGCGTTCGATCATCGGCTCGATCTCCTTCAGCATCTCCGTGGTCACGTTATAATTCAGCTCCACGCGGCGGAAACCAAGTTCGGCAATTTCTTCGATCATCGCCCGTCCGCCGGACTGCCGACGAATATTCCAGCAGGTCGAGAAAGAATATTCGCCTTTGTCGTGCAGAAGACTTTCTTTCATCCGGCAGCTCTCCTTTCCTGTCCGTTTTGCCGCTGGCGATCATGCCGACGACGGCAGCGGCGCGATCAACCTTTGACCGCTCCCAGCATGACGCCGCTTACAAAATACTTTTGCAACCACGGATACACAAGCAGAATCGGTACAGTTGCGAAAATGACGGTGGCGGCTTTCAACGCTTCAGGCGTCAATGCCGTGCGGTTTGCGCCTTCCATCTGGGTCAGCTCGGTTACCATGTTATTTTGTACCATCTGGAATAATTTAAGCTGAAGCGGATAGATTTGCGGGTCGTTGATATACATGAGCGCATCCTGGAAACCGTTCCAGCGTCCCACCGCGTAAAAGAGCGCCAGCGTCGCCATAACCGGCAGCGACAGCGGAAGCACGATTTTGAGCAGGGTGTGCATGTACGAACTGCCGTCGATCTCCGCAGATTCTTCCAGGCTCGGCGGAATATTTTTGAAAAACGTAATCAGGATAATCAAGTTGAACGGACTGACCAAGCCTGGCAGGATCAGCGCCCATACCGTATTGATCATATGCAGGTCGCGGATCAGCAGGTATTCAGGAATGATCCCGCCGCTGAAGAACATCGTGATGACGATCAGGTACATGAAGAATTTGCGGCCTTTGAGATTGCCTTTGGTCAGCGGATAAGCGGCCGCGATCGTGAACAACATGCAGAGCAGCGTCGTCGCCAACGTCAGAATGACCGTGAAGCCGAGCGAAGTCAGCATCGAGTGGTCAGAAAAGACCTGAGTATAGGCGCTCCAGTTCAATTCAACAGGGAACAAGGTCACTTCGCCTGAAGTAATCGCCCGGTTGGAGCTGAGCGATACCGCGATCATATGCACGAAAGGCAGCAAACAGAAGAGGACAAACAGGGACACGAACGTAATATTGACGATATCGAAAATCCGGTTAGAGGTGCGTGCGCTCATCTCGGAGTCTCTCCTTTCCCTGGTTCAAAAATGGATGATATGGCAGACGGCGAGAGGCATTCACGTTACAAGATGCCGTCTCCCGTCACTTTTTTCGAAATATAATTGGAGCCCAGAATGAACACGAGACCGACGACCGCCTGGAACAATCCGACAACGGTTGCCAGCGTGTATTGCCCTGCCTCCAAACCGATCCGGTACACGAAGGTACTGAGTACGTCCGAGTATTCGCGCACGGCCGTATTACCGATGATGTAAGGACGATCGAAGCCGATACTCACCATTTTGCCGAGATTGAGGATCAGAAGCGTGATGATTGTCGGCTTGATGCTCGGCAATGTGATATGCCAGATTTTCTTCATCCGCGACGCCCCGTCGACGTCCGCAGCCTCGAACAACTCCCTGTTGACGCCCGTCAAAGCTGCCAGGTACAGAATCGTTCCCCAGCCCGCGCTTTGCCACACGCCCGTGAACAGATACGTGATCAACCATGAGTTTTTGTCGGTCAGGAAAGGAATCGCGTCCATGCCCATCGCTTGCAGGACCGTATTGACCATCCCCGATTGGGTACCGAACAATTGATACACGATCCCGCCGATGATGACCCAGGAGATGAAGTGAGGAATGTAGAGCAGGGTCTGCGAGATTTTTTTGAACCAGGCATTCCGGATCTCGTACAACATGATCGCCAGAATGATCGGAGCCGGGAACGAGACAAGCAGATCAAGAAAATTCAGCATAAAAGTATTGCGCAGCGTAATATAAAAATCGTTCATGGCAAACACTTCGCGGAACGCCTCGAGACCGATCCATTCGCTGCCGTTGATGCCTTGGAACAAGTTAAAGTCTTTGAACGCAATCTGTACCCCGTACATTGGGCCGTAGCGGAAAATCAGGAAGTAGGCAATCGGCAGCGAGAGAAGCGCGTAAAGCTGCCAGTAGCGTTTGATATAAGACTTTCTTTTGCCGAAATCTCCCGTTTTGGTTGCTTGAGTCGCTTTGGTCAAAGTCAAGTCGGTCTCCTCCTCGCGGACAGATCGGACGTCGTCGCCTGCATGAAGAAGGCTTCGATCCGGTCTGAAAATGAAACCGGGGCAAACTGCTCATCGTCTGGCGTTTGCCCCGATCCTTTCTGTTTATGGCTTAGTTTTGAGCTTGCAGCGCTTGTTCCAGTTCTTCTTTGAGCGCGGAGCCGCCGATGTTCATGTAGTCGTTCATTTCGCGTTCGTACACGGCTTCGAACTGATCCGGTTTCGCCATGGCCGACTGCACGATGATGATTTTGAGTTTATCGTTCAGCGCCGTGCCGTATTTCGATTCGGCTTCGATCGGACGGTCGAAGATGATCGGGCCTACCGTGTCCGCGTTCGCGACGTCGATCGATTCTCTCATCAGTTGCTGATTGTTTTTCGGGAAACCGGCGATCCATGCTTTCTCGTTCATTTCCTGATCGCCGATCACTTTGCCGTTCGCCATGATCGCCATGTCTCCGGCATTGTATACGCGGTCTTTAACGTCTTGTGCCGCATCTTCCTTGATTACCGGAATGCCGTCGACCATATCATAGTTCTCGCCTTCAACGCCGTTGGACATGGTGAGCAGATTATCTCCGGATGTCATCCAATCCAGGTACTTGACGGCTTCGGCCGAGCGTTTGCTGCTTTTCGGAATCATGATGTATAGACCGTTCGTTCCGTAACGGGATTTGATATGTTTGCCGTCCGCATTGTCGTTGGTATACGCATCGAGCGCCACGACTTTGCTGTCCGGAAGGTTTTTGTACAGATTTTCCAACGTGCCGTCCGCATACAAGATTTGTCCGACGTCTTCGGTCATGAATCCGGTCAGGCCGTTTTGGAAGTCTTTGTTCAATTGTTCCCTTTCTTCATCCAAGCTGAAGTCCTGGCTGATCAGTCCTTCATTGTACAGCTTGTTCAGGAACTGCATCGCGTCTTTGAAGCCTTCGTGCAAAGGCAGTTCATAACGTTGGCTGTAAGTCCGATCTTCTTGAACAGGCTTGATGAAGGAATAGATTAGCGGTTCGTATTGAGCAGGTGCGAGTGCCATCCCCATCGGAATGACTTTGGATCCTACGCCGCCCGGATCTTTCTCTTTAAACGCTTTCAACGTTTCATACAGCTCGTCTGTGGTGGTTGGAGCCTTCATGCCCAGCTTATCCAACCAGTCCTGACGGATATAGGAGTTGTAACGCGCGGTGATGGCCCGTTTGCCCGGAATCGCGAACTGCGTGCCTTCCAATTGACCGAACTTCAATGTATCGTCGCCCAAGTAGGATTTGATATTCGATCCGTTCTCTTCAAGGAGCGGGCCGACGTCCGTCAAGCCGCCTTGCTGCGCATAACGGAAGAACACGCTGGAGTCGTACACGAATACGATATCCGGTACATCGCTTGCGCTTGCCATCAGTACGTTCAGCTTCGTTGTTTCTTCCGAACGCTGGATCGGCACGAATTCGACGTCGATGTTATTCGGATCGCCGAATTCTTTCTGTACATATTGCGTCAGCCAGTTGTTGGTGATCGTGTGCGGCGATGGACTGTTGCCGCGGTCGAACACTTCTACCTTTAATGTAACGCGTTCTCCACCTGTGCTGGCCGATCCCGATGCCGCTTCTTCATTGGAAGCAGAGCCGCTACAGCCCGACAGCAGCGCGACGCCCATTACTGTGGCGAGTGCAGCCCCCATCGCTTTTTTCATGACCCCTCTACGCGTGTTCCGTGTCATTGTCCCATCTCCTTTTTCTGTGGTATGGCAGACTATCGGAAAATCTTTGGCCTCCATCCGGCAAGCTTGTACGTTGACCGTTTCGGAGTGACCTCAGTATTCCATATCACGACGCCAAGTGGCAATAAACCTCTTTCGGATACCGCCTTCCAGCCAAAATCTACCTTTCGGTTTATTGCCCTGACTTTTTTCGTCCAACCGACTTTTTTCGTAAAAAAATCAACAAAGAGATCGCTTACATCGTATGGGATCGTGATGTCGATAAACTCTTTTCGTGCAATGAACTAAATTCGCATTCACGTTTTTTGCGCGAAAAAGCCGCATTGCAGCGCTTTTCCCTGGGGGAGAACAAGCGGCCAATGCGGCTTTCGCATGCGGTATTCTTTTCGAGCGTGATTAACGCACTTCATTCATCATAGCCCTTTTCTGCCTGCGATAATCCCCCGGCGTAATCCCCGATATCCTTTTGAACACCCGACCGAACGTAATCGCGTTGGCGTATCCCACCTGAAGAGCGATATCCTGAAGCGGGCATTCGGTCTCCAGCAGCAATCGCTCGGCTTCCTTCATGCGCAGTTCGGTCACGAAATCCACGAACTTCATATCGAATTCGGTCTTGAACAGATAACTGGCGTATTTTCCCGAGATCTGGAACCGATCGCTGAGATGTTTGAGCGAGAGGTCAGGATTGGCAAAGTTTTCTTCGATATAGGTCTTCATCTCGCTGACCATCGCCCGGTAGCTTTTCGTTTCGCTTGCAGAGACGTACAGTCGGAACAGGTCGGTTAGGTAATCGGCCAGAATACTTTTGACCTCGGCTAATGTTGCGGCATCTTGAAGACGCTGCTCAAGCCCGGCCGTCTGCGCGCCCGATAACCCTTCTTCCAATCCTTCGGACATCACGGCAACTTCGCGGCCCAGCATTTGCAGCAAAGCTTGAATCAACGAAAGAATCGCCTCATCCTTCACGAAATCCCGCTCAAATTCAGCAAATAACAGATCCAACTGCTCCCGCCATTGACCGTTTGACATCCGGAATTGCTTGACCAATTCCGCGATCGTTTGCAGATATCGATAAGTCTCCAGCCATTGAGGCGCGGAATCCTCGGCATCTGCCAGCATGACGTCGTCGCTCAGAAGCAGCTTGTGCCGCATAACCGACTCGGCAGCCTCGTAAGAGGCTCGAATACGCTCGGCTGACTGCACGATCGGGCCTATGCCGCAGCAAAGAGACAATCGAAGATGACTGGCTACCCATTCCTTATAGCTTTCAGCAAGTCTGCGAAGCTCTTCCGTGGTCTCCTTGTCATCTTCCCCGGCCAGGAAAATAACCGCAAGCCGGTCGTTTCCGACCCATTCGGCCCAAGCCTGAAGCTTTGCCCCTCTGGATAGTTCCTGGAAGACATTCATCAGGGCATATTTTAGAGTGTTCTGATCCCCTCGGGTATACCGATCGCGAAAGACGCTCTCGTACCGCTCGATCTCATGGACGACAACGGCGAAACGCGAAGACGCAGAAACTCCGATTAAAGGAGAAAACGTTTCGAGTTTGCCGGCGGCCTGTTCGGTGCGCTCTCCCCGCAGCAGCTCGGTAAATAACCGGCTGCGCTGGAGCAGCTCGTTCTCCCGGCTTTTCTGCTCGTAATCCTGAGTGTGGTGAATCAGATTCTCCAATACGCCGTCGATTAGCTTTAATTCATCCGTACGTTTTTCTCCTTGGTCCATGGCACGAATCTGATAGGCTTCAATTCGATTCATGATCACCTGCACGGGTTTGTAGTTGCGTCGAGTGACATAGATCAGATACAGAATCGCGCAGACCACCGTTCCGACCGCAATCGCAACCCACAGATAAGAGATCACGGACACCCATCCGAACAAGCTGGCCGCCCGAATCCCGCTGGAGAAGGTCCAGCCCAGTCGATTCAGCTTCAGCTCGTTGAGAGCTTTGCCATTCCCTTCTTCTGCATGGGCTTGATAAACCAAATCCCCATTCGCATTGGCAATCGTGACAAACGACAATTGTTCATTGACCATATTGTCGATGAGACGCTCCAACGCGCTCATTTTCAGATTAATGACCAACATCCCGTCCGTTCCGAACGGAAGCGGCATATTCTTGTTGATCGTAAGCACCCGAATCGGCTGAGCCGAGAAGCCTGACATGTATTCCCGCAACGGCTGCCAACCCGGCGCCAATTTGCCCGAGTTGATCTGCTTGAGCCAATCTGCATCAGAAAAGCCGGCAGCGTCTGCACGACCGCTTTGAGTTAAAACGCTTTCATTTTTTCGATCATAGAGATACACGGATTCAATGTACATGGAAGCGTCCGTCATGCTGCGCAGACTGCGCGCGATCGCATAGACGTTGGCCGTTCGGCCCCCGTCGGTTTCATTGAAATAAGCTTTGTAAGCCGAAGTTTCTTCGACCGCTTCGAGCACCGATAGTTCGGCCTCCTGTACCGCGCGATCCACGTTGTCCACCAGATAACGAGAAGCGACGCCGTCGGCTTTCTTCGTCTCTTGACGAGAAATATCGTTCACGAACACGAAAGAGGCAAAAATCAAAATAGTGACCGTAAGCAAAAAAATCGGAAAATAAGACAGCAATAGCCGTCGGTACCATGTTCGGGACAATGGACGACTCCCTTCTCGCACGTTAACGATTCAACTCCGTTTGAATCATTGGCACGATATAATAATGACGACTAATCCTCTATATTATCTCAAATGGCGGGCTTATGTGGCGTAAAGTACGAACCGGGGAAAAGAGACGGCAGCGTTCATCCGTCTCTTTTCGTAATTTTTCGCCATTATAACATAGGCTTTCGGCAATCAGCCACTTAACTTCGGTACAGCGCTTCGCCAAGCAGAGCAATAGTCAGCGCCTGACCATACGCCATCGGCGCCATGACAATCTGCGCATAATCCTCGCGCAGCTTCCCGATGGGCGTGCCTGCCGATACCCCTTCCACCGATCCGTCTTCTCCGATTCGCTCCAATACAGCCTCAACGGCTTTCATCGCCGCCTCGGCAAAACGCTCATCCAGCAGACCGCGTCTTACCCCGAATAGAATGCCTGCTGCGATTGCGGCAGAACCGGATGTTTCGGCATAACTTGTCGAATCGTCCAGCAGCGTATGCCAAAGCCCCTCTTCATGCTGCACTTGCAGCAAAGCTTGACTTTGAGACCGGAACGTCTGGGTGAGGTAGAGAAGCACGCCTTCATCCAGATAGGGACGCATCAGATCGATATATTCCGGAAGTCCCAGCGTGAACCATCCGTTGCCGCGACACCAAAAGGCTTCGCTGAAGTTATGACGTCCGGTAAAGTTCCAGCCATGGAAGAACAGCCCGGTCTTCCGGTCATATAAATATTTGATATGCAGCAGCAGCTGATGCAGCGAAGATTGTCGCCAATCTGCACGGTCATATTTAACCCCCATTCTGGCCGTGAACAAAATAGCCATGAACAAAGTATCGATCCAGATTTCGTTTTCATTCAACGTGACTTCGGCAGCCGTGGCCCCTGTCGTGACATGCTGATAGCCGTCTTCTTCTGTCCTCGGCAATCCGCTTGCCAACCACTCGGCCCATTCCAAACTGAGCGCCTCGGCTTCCGGAAGTTCCATGAGCGATAAAAGCGGTGCTGTCGTATTGATGTTACGGCTCGGCAGTCCTTCTTCCAGCCGCTGCATCATCCATGGCTTGGCATATTCGGAAAAGCGCCCATCCTCAAAATACGCACCTACTTTAGCTAATCCGTAAAGTCCGATGCCTTGCGGCCAATCCCAGACATCCATTCCGAAATCCCGTGCGAAATAACCCCGACGCGCGGCATCCCCATCAAGCGCTCTCAATTCGTCTTCATTATCGGGGCGCTGCAAGTTCATGAGCCTCCGGGTGACTTTGTCCAACGCATCCACGATCCGATCTCGCCGCTCCCCGCTTGGTGCCGAAATTCCATTTAACTTCGTTTCCGTGGCTTTATTACTATTCATGTCCTGCCTCCGTCCACCTGTTTATGTAATTCGTAAGCCAGGCAGCCCCATTCCATCGAACCGCATAGCAGCAAGAAATTAAGCGCTTACTTTCTTGTTATCAGTCATTATACCATCTCCCCCGCCGGTGCAACACAAAAAAACGCCGTGCATCTTTTACTTCAAGTAAAAGATGCACGGCGTTCTGGCGTTACAGATGCCGAGGACCGGACTCGAACCGGTACGGGAGTACTCCCGGCAGATTTTAAGTCTGCTGTGTCTGCCATTCCACCACCCCGGCATATTGAACAAAATCGTTTATTGCCGACTTGAAAGATCATAGCATGGGTTTCCTGGCTATGTCAATAAAAAGCCGTACACGAGTTACTTCATTTCATGAATAAAGCAAATCATGCACGGTGATTGCATTAACCCTGAAAAAGTTAACCGCCTATCGAAAAAGGTCAACGCAATTCAGGGCGTGTGCGCTAACTTAACGATGTGAATCTAAATCTGCTTCCTTCGAAGTTTGCGCACACGCCCTAGTACTGCGTATCCAAAGAAATTAATAGTTGAGATCTTAAACGCCGATAAATCGAATAAAACGGATTTGAGGTGCTGACGATGCAAAAAAGATGGGTCGTTGAATTAAGCCAAGACGAACGGACACAACTCGAACAGTTGATCCAAACCGGTAAAGTTGCCGGTTACAAAATTAGACACGCTCACATGCTCCTCCAAGCCGACGAGAGCGAATGGGGTCCCTCCTGGTCGGATACCCAAATTGCAGAAGCTTATCATACGAGTGTCACTACCGTTCGAAATTTGCGAAAACGGTTGGTCGAAAAAGGCTTTGAAACCGCGTTGGAGCGCGAAAAACAAACGAATCGCAAGATCAAGTTCGATGGAGACACGGAAGCCAAATTGATTGCTCTAGCTTGTAGCGAAGCTCCCGAAGGCTACAGCAAATGGTCGGTTCGACTGCTCGCCAATCGAATGGTTGAATGTGAAATCGTTAATGAGATTTCGCCGATGACTGTTCAACGAATGCTAAAAAAAATCAACTTAAGCCTTGGCTGAAGAAACAGTGGTGCATCCCGGAAGCCTCTGGAGAATTTGTGGCTCACATGGAGGACGTTCTGGATGTATACCGACGTTCCTATGATCTCAAACGTCCGGTGATCTGTTTAGACGAAACGAATCGACAGCTCACTTTGGAAATTCGGCCTTCCACGCCAGCCGCGCCGGGTTCGCCAAAGCGAGTGGATTATGAATACGAGCGAAATGGCGTTGTGAATCTATTCATGATGTTTGCCCCACTTGAAGCCAAGCGCTATGTGCGCGTGAGTGACCACCGTAAACGCGTCGATTTTGCCGCGTGTATTCAGGAGCTCGTGGACGTCCATTATCCGGATGCAGAGCGAATCGTGCTGGTCATGGATAACTTGAACACGCATCGTTTGGGTTCGCTCTATGAAGCGTTTGAGCCCGCCGAAGCCAAACGTCTGGCAAGCAAACTGGAGATTCATTACACGCCTAAACATGGAAGTTGGTTAAACATGGCTGAAATCGAAATTGGCGTATTAAGCCGACAAGCATTATCCGATTATGTCGAGACCAAGGCCGATATGATCTCGCGTGTAGCCGCTTGGCAATCGGACCGAAATGCCGCACAGGCGACTGTAAATTGGCGATTTACCACCCAGGACGCCCGAATCCGACTCAAACGATTGTACCCTAAAATTTAAGTGATACAGAGTACTAGACGACAAAACTAAGATTAGATCTTAAAGCGGTTTACATTGGTATACAGCTGCTCGGCCGTTTCAGACAACGAAGAGGAAGAAGACGCGATCTCTTCCATCGAAGCCAACTGCTCTTGAGTCGCAGCCGATACTTCCGTCATTCCCGACGATGCTTCGCCGGCAATGGTCGAACTTTGGTTCACGTAGTGCAGAATCTCGGTTGTGCTGGCAGACATCTCTTCCGCTCCAGCCGAAACTTCTTCAATATCCCCTGCTACTTTGCCGACGGCTTCAAGAATATCTTCGAATGCCTCGCCGGCTGCCGATACCATCTCGATGCCTTTGTAAACTTCGCGGTCGTTCGCATCCGCTGCTTCGATCGCGCTGCTCGTATCGGCTTGGATGAGCGATACCAGCTCCGTGATCCGTTTGGCCGATTCGGACGATTGTTCGGCCAGCTTGCGCACTTCGTCTGCTACTACTGCAAATCCGCGGCCTGCTTCGCCTGCGCGTGCCGCTTCGATGGCTGCGTTGAGAGCCAACAGGTTCGTTTGGGACGAGATTGCCGTAATATCGCTCGTAATCATCCCGATTTCTTCCGAACGCGTACCCAGCTCTTTCACGACGCCGCTCATCGACGTTACCGATTCGCGGATCGAGTCCATCTGGCTGATCGCCTGACGAATCGCCTGGTTACCGCTTTCGGATTTATGCGCCGCTTCGGCAGCCGAAGTCGCAACGGTCTGCGCGCGTTCCGCGATCTGTTCCGCGCCGAGAGACATTTCTTGCATGGCTTGCGAAGACGTCTCGGCAATATCGACCTGACGGACCGTACCCGCCGCCGTTTCTTGCACGGTAGCGGCGATTTGCTCCGATGCCATCTTGTTCTGCTCCGCGCTTGCCGTCAATTGTTCCGAAGAAGCAGCCACCAGCTCGGAGGAGGAAGCAACCGATTCGATCAGTTCGCGCAAGTTGAGCGTCATGGAGTTGAAGGAAGTGGCCAATGCCCCGATCTCGTCGCGTCCGCGCACTTTGATGGCTTCACCCGTCAAATCGCCTTCCGCGATACGTTCCGCGGCTTGCTGAACGCGCTTCAGAGGCGTTGCGATCATACGACCCAATAGAACCGCGATCAGAGCAGCCAATACGATCGCAACCGCACTCAACGAGATAATCACTGTGCTTGCGCTAGCTGCGCGATCCACCGTTACGGAAGTCATCTCGGTAGCTCTTTTATTGTCCAATTGGATCAGCGTCATGATCGCATTGTTGGCTGTTTCCCAAGAAGGATAGGCGGCGCGATGAAGTTCTTGAGACTGCTGCATTTGATTGTTTTGAGCCGCTTGAATCAACGTCGGCATTTGAGCAATGAACGCGTCGTAATTTGCGGAAAATTCGTCATATAATTTTTGTTCTTCGTCACTTTGGATCAAAGCTTGATATTGCGCTCGCTCTACCTCGATTTTTTCCAAAAGTGCAGTATAGCTTTCCAAGATCGAAGTGAACTGGCTGGAACGGTTTTCGACAATCATATTTAACACGAGACGCTCTACGTCGGATACGTCGCCGTTCATTGTTCCCAGCAACGTCACGCTCGGCATCCATTTGTCATTAACTTCTTTGGCTTGATTCCCCATTCCGTTCAGATTGCTTAGCGACATAAAACTCACCAATACGAGCAGCAGGATGACACCCAAAAACCCGCTCAATAACTTGGTCTGGATCGAAAATTTCATTCTTTGTCTCTCTCCTGTCTATAATTGTTCGACCAAAATACGCACAAACTCCGCTTTCGTTCAGGAGCTTGCGCCAACCTTATTTATTATCGACGAAATTCGCCAAAATATTAGAGAGAGACTTAGAATCCACGGATTAATTATTCGGCAAGTCCAAACTCCCCACATAGAACTTTTGTGAATTTTTCACCTTTTTATTCATTAATATGGAGAACAAAATATTGGAAAAGTTTATTGGAAAAAGGGTTGGCAGCGCGTTTACACTGTGCTAATATAATCCCAACAAGAAAGGAGGTGCGTTCACATCTGTAACAGTATGCTGAGCGTATCCCTTACCCAAGCCGGTGCAGCTCTTTAATTAGAGATTGCCCGGCGGCGCGGGATACGGAAGCAAAGAAAGCAATAGCGCCATGGGTAGAAAGGCCGTCCTCCGGGACGGCCTTTTCTTTTTGCAACCCTATTTAAAATTGAGCTGTCCCCAGCCATGATGTTGGCTTTTGGAACAGCTCGATTTTTTATATTATTTAAGACTTCCGCCTACGAATAATTGATCACTCTTGCCGATTCCTCCTGAAACAGAGATCATCAATTTTTTGGCTGCTTGAATATCTACCGTTACGCTTTGCGGTGCCGAAGCAACCGCAATTTTAATTTCTTTAAAAACAATTTTATTTTCATCCATAAGTTGAACAGTAAGCTCACTTTCATTTTCAATTCCTGCAAAAGTCAATTCAGCCGCCTGATAAGTTCCTTTTGTCAGCAACGTAGCTTCACTGCTTGCCGAGTTAATGTCACTGAATAATAAACCCGATTTATAGTCTTTGCCTGCTTGAACGGTAAATTGTTTATCCTTTGTTTTCTGTACGTCATAATCATTTTCCAATGCAAACGAGATCAAATCGACCGAATCCTGCTTCTCGCCCACGTAAATCGTATTGCTATCCTTTTTCCAATCCACTGCAACCCCTAACAGATCAGATACGGCCCGTACCGGCAGATAAGTCGAGCCGTTGTACGTGATCGGCGGGGTCTTGTTGCCGGCTGAATCCTTAGGCGTCCATTCCAATCCTGCGTTCTCCAGCTTGACTCCCCAGTTCAAAGTTGCCGTGATTTTCTCGGTTACAGGTGCTGCACCTGCGCCGATCGCTGCTCCCGTTAACAACGTACCCGCCAATATCGTAGCAAAAACCTTCTTCTTCAACACAATCTCTCCTCTATTAACAATTTACGGATTGATTGTATACCAAGTTAGATAGCAAGCGATATGAAATAAATCTCACCCATGCAAAGTAATGGATCGATTATTCTTCTCCATCTCCCGCCGCCGAAACGGCGAAGGCTTACATGCCAGAATCCGATCTCTACGAAACGTTCGCCGTTCCCCGCTCGTCAAACAAGTCGAATATACCAACTCACCGCGGATGCCGTGCACTTCGATCCTTCGCTGCGATAATTTCCCGTCCTTGTCCATATACACGATCTCCACGACTTCCCCCACATATTTCGTCGGCATATTCAAACCTCCATTCAAACAAGAAAATTTGTTCTATACTCAAATTATATACGAACACACGTTCTTTATCAAGCAAACAAATCTTATTTTTCCACACAAAAAAAGCCGCCGATTACAACCGGCAGCTTGCTCTTCCTACCCCAAACGATCTTGTACGCGCCGCAGCAGCGGAGGGAGAAATTCAGTGAAAGACGCCTTTGAACGCGGAAAACCAAAGGTTTTCTGCGTGAGACAGCGTCTTGAACGAATTTCTCCCGCAGTGCCTCAAGAAGCGAACAGAATCTCCCCCTCTACTTATGAAGGTGAAACGGCACAGTCGTCACGATAACATCCTTATAGTTAAGCAGATAAGCCCTCATCATCAAGCTCGTCTGATTATGCAGTACCGCTTCCCACCAATGCTTCGTGATGAACTGCGGAATCAGCACGGTGATATTGTCCTGTTCGCCTTTTTTCCATTCTACCGTATCAATGAACTTGCGAAGCGGACGCATGATGCTGCGGTAACGGGATTTGAGCACGATCAATCGGATGCCCGGGTCCCATTCCTCCCACTTCTCTTCCATCTTGCGAATCGACTCGTCATCGAAACCGATATACACGGCGACCACGCTATCCGACAGCGTCTTGGCGTAGCTGACCGTGTTGCGAACGACCTGCGTAATGCCGGATACCGGAATAATAACCGTGTTTCCTTTGACGCAAGGCTTGTCGAGCGCAAGATCGATCCGAAGCTGATCCGCCGTGTTTTCGTAATGCCGATGGATCTTCGCGAACAAATAGACGACGATCGGCAGGAAAATGAATACGACCCAAACCTGCGCAAATTTGGTGAAAATGAAGATCAACGTAATGGACAGCGTCGTCAGCATCCCGATCGTATTGACGACAAGTTTGCCCTGCCAGCCTTTCGGCTTGTGTTTGACCCAGCGAATCATCATGCCGAGCTGGGACAGCGTGAACGGAATGAATACGCCGACCGCGTACAGAGGAATCAGGCTATCCGTATTCCCTTCGAACACGATGACCAGAATCGCCGACATGACGCTTAAGAAAATGATTCCGTTCGAGAAGCCCAGACGGTCGCCGCGCACCATGAACATATGCGGCAGGTATTTATCTTTCGCCAGCATGAATGCCAGCAGCGGAAAAGCCGAGTATGCCGTATTGGCCGCAAGGAACAGAATGACCGCCGTCACGCCTTGAATCACGAAGTACATCCAACCGCGGCCGAACGTAGCCTCCGCAATCTGCGAAATGACGGTCGCTTTTTCGTCGGGACGAATACCGTACCAATAAGCGAGCAGCGTGATGCCGGTAAACATCGCGCCCAGGATCAGGCCCATCATCACGAGCGTGGCCGCCGCGTTTTTCGGAGCGGGATCGCGGAAGTTCGGAATGGCATTGGACACGGCTTCCACGCCGGTCAGCGCAGAACAACCCGAGCTGAATGCCTTCAATAACAGGAACAGGCTGACGTTAGATATGGTCGCCTCCATCTGCGGAGCCGCCGCAGGTGCGCCGCCAGTGAAGTAATTGATCGTGCCGATGATAATCAGAAGGAAAATCGACACGACGAACGCATAGATCGGAATCGCCAGCACGGAGGCGGATTCCGTCACGCCGCGCAGGTTCATCAGCGTAAGGAACACGATCATGGCAAGCGCGATCAGTACTCGATCGTCATGCAGCGCCGGAAAAGCTGACGTGATCGCGTCCGTGCCTGCCGAGGAGCTTACCGCTACGGTCAGGATGTAATCGACGAGCAGAGAGCCGCCCGCGATCAGACTGGAAAATTTCCCGATGTTATCCTTCGCGACGATATACGCGCCGCCTCCGGTCGGGTAGGCGAAAATCGTTTGACGGTAGGACACGATCAGAATAGCCAGCAAAGCCAGCACCGCCAAGGCAATCGGCAGAGAATACCAGAGCGCGGCGGCTCCGGCCAAGATGAGGACAATCAGAATTTGTTCGGTTCCGTACGCGACGGAAGACAATGCGTCTGACGAGAGAATGGCCAACGCTTTGAGCTTACCGAGCTTTTCGCCCTCGAGTTCGTTCGATTTCATGGGTCTGCCGATCAGAAATCTTTTGATTTTGCCTGTCATGGTTGGTTACTTCCTTCTTTGGTTGATGTCGTAAGTTTAGAGGTTCGAACACGGGTACGCTTAATCGCCCGAAGCAGAATCTACCGCTTTACTTTAAGGATTTCACCCATAATTAGCAATCTCAGATTAATGCCGTTTTCATTCGTTTTCGTCCTTTTTCTCACACTTTCAAGATAAGGGTTCCTCGCCGCGAAGCGCAGCGCGTCCAATCTCATCCGTACGCTGGAATTCGCGATTTGTGAACGCTTGGAGATCGAATTTCACGAAATGTTTCACTCAAGCGGAGAACGTGTAAGCTTTTAAGAAACCAGCAGAAAGGGTGAGAAGCATGACGAGAGATCCCAAAGCCGAAGTGAAGGACAAAGGGCCAGGCCCTGACGGCATTCCCGAAGCCGATCCCCACTACGAAGACACCGATCCGGGCGAATTCGAAAAAGTGACCCGGGACAACTTGACCAACGACGAAAGCCTGATCGTCGATCCGGAAGATTCCGAGGAATACGACCGTTGATTTTGTCTCTTTTTTACAGACTCGTTTCCGTTCATATCAGCAAATTTTCGTACACGAAACAGCCTCTTTTCCGGTATAATGAAGCTTCGACTACCGGCTAAGGAGGCTTCTTCGCGTGAGCAAAAAAAATTCCCGCAAAAAAAAGGGGCGCGCGCCGTCGTTAATTACGATTGTGATCGCGATTGTACTGGCTTTGTTCGCTCCTCAAATTTATAAAGCGGTCGGTCCTTTATTGGATCTGGATGTTGATTTCGGCAATACGGGCACACGCACCGGCGAGGTCGTCACGCTCGAATTTCCGGTGGACCGTTACCCGAAAACCGCTGCCCATATCCAAAATGCCATCAACAAAGGCGAATCCGCCGTTTGCACGATTGATCGCGACGGAGCCAAGGAGAACCGGGAAGATTCGCTGCGCGGCATCCCGACGAAAAAAGGCTTTGACCGCGATGAATGGCCGATGGCCATGTGCGAAGAAGGCGGCACGGGTGCGGATATCGAATACATTTCTCCTTCCGATAACCGGGGAGCAGGTTCCTGGGTCGGCAACGCGCTCGAGGATTACCCGGACGGCACCCGGGTAGAATTCGTTTTCGAATGACCGCGCAGCGCCGCAGCATTTGACCGGAAACGGAGGCGATGAACATGAAATCGACGAACGGCCAGCCGCCGTCCGAACAAAAATACGTACAGCAGCATCTTGCCAACGAACGCACTTACCTGGCCTGGATCCGTACCTGCATTGCCGTCGCCGGGTTGGGCTTTCTCGCGGCAGGTCTGACATTCAACTCCGCTTACGGCGAAAAAGCGCATGTTTTCGCCGTAGTGGCCGGCATGGGTTCGTTGACCTTCGCGCTTTCGCTGCTGCTGGCCGCCACCCATGAATACCGGAGCAAACGCCGGGACATTAATGAAGAGGTTTTCCGGGCTTCGCGCTTGGCCGTTAATCTGACGCTCGGATTTATGCTTGTGTTGTTCGTCCTGCTGTTCGTTCTGGCAGGATTCATCCTTTTTGGATAAAAAGATTCATGCGCAAGAGCGACTTGACCGTTTTTGCTTTTTCCAACGATAATGAAAAGAGATTCGTCCCCGGCAGAACGCGGGACAGAAGTTCGGGAAAGGAGGACCCGCCATGCGGCTTCGCGGAAACGAACGTCGTTTATATGAAAAAATAGCCATTCTATCGTTATGCCTGCTTTTTTTGCTTTTGCCTGACGTTCGGTTCGCCGGCACGGGCGGCAATGCTTCCGATACGGATCTCCGACACTCGGGCTATCATCAGCAGCACCAATATGCGCCGCCCGCGGTTTCCCATGACACGACTGCTCCCGACGGATCGGCGTGGCGTTGGGTACTCGGCTTAGCCGCAGCGGGTCTTGCCTTCTCGCTGCAAGCCCTTCACGCCGAGTCGCGCATCCCGATCCTGTGCAAGCATCGGATGCTGAGGCCGCTCAAATTCAGGTGTTCGTTTTTGACCCTTTTCCGGTTTGCGAACTGAATACGAATTCGCCCGGAAAGGAGGAAACACGCATGTCTAAAGGAACTTTGCACCGTACGGAAGACCATCACAAGCATGAAGGTCTGATCATGGTTCGCGAGCTGCGCACGATTCTGTTCTTTACGTTGGGATCGGTTGCGGTTGTGGTGGGGTTGTCGTTCTTTATGTAAAAGGTTGAGTTGCTATTCGTGCGGGGCGGGGCTGCGGGAGAAGATCGTTCAAAACGCTGTCTCACTCAAAAAGCTGCTGAATGAAAATTCAAGGAAGAAGCTTTTTGAGTTCAAAGGCGTTTTTCACTGATCTTCTCCCTCCGCCCTCTCGCTTCGCTCGAAATAGAACCTCTTAAATAAAGAAGTATGGAATAGATGAGCAAATAAAACAGGTTGTCTTGGAAGTCGGGATCGGCTTCGGGGCAGCCTTTTTTTGTATGCGCAAATTATCAAAGACACGGAGCGTATCAGCCAAAAAACAAAAAAAGAGCCCCGGCGCCTAAGCGTCGGGGCTAAAGTCTATGTTACAGAGGGGTTGTGTCATTAATATATCCAGTTTAGCTTAAGCGTACCTGATAGAAACCTGAAGATTATATTAAAATTTCGAAAAAGGATCGAAAAGGCGAAAAAAAGGGTTGATCGTACCCATTTCACGTAACTTGCTTTCTTTTTTTCAAAAACGCTTGACACTTACCTTTACATCATATACTATAATTAAGAAAGTAAATACTAAAGATATTGTTCAGGAGGAAATTATCCATGTCCCACGTTCTTTTCGTTAAAGCAAACAACCGTCCGGCTGACCAATCCGCTACGGTAAAACTGTACGACAGCTTCGTACAAAGCTATAAAGCCGCTAACCCGAACGATCTGGTAACTGAACTGAACCTGTTCGAAGCCGATCTTCCTTACTACGATAACGACATGATGACAGGTCTGTACAAAGCAGCCAACGGCATCGAAGCGACTTCGGAAGAGCAACGCCTTGCAGGTCTGGCTAACACGTACCTGGACCAATTCCTGGGTGCTGACAAAGTCGTGTTCGCATTCCCGCTGTGGAACTTCACCATCCCGGCTCAACTGCTGACTTACCTCTTCTACCTGAACCAAGCAGGCAAAACGTTCAAATACACGGCTGAAGGCCCTGTAGGTCTGGTAACGGACAAAAAGGTTGCCCTGCTGCAAGCACGTGGCGGCGTGTACTCCATCGAGCCAATGAGCGGCATGGAAATGTCCCTTAACTACGTGAAAAATACACTGGGCTTCTGGGGCATTCAAAACCCTGAGACTGTTGTTGTCGAAGGACACAACCAATTCCCGGACCGCGCAGCTTCGATCATCGAAGAAGGCGTGAAGCAAGCGGCTGAACTGGCTGCAAAATTCTAATTCAACTTTCATTAAAAAAAGGTCCGCTTCGGCGGGCCTTTTTTTGCGCGGCGATCATGCCGATCCCTTCTTCGCAAAACGAAAAATAAAAGCCTCGTTCAAAAGAACGAGGCTTTTCTATAGCAGCTCCCTTTTTTATGGCAAAGGCTCTGCTTACTATATAGGATCAAAGTATCTTGCCGACTGTTAATATTGGTGGCCTGGAACTTCCGTACTCGAAATGTCTTCGATAGAGAGTTCCTTCAGTTCTCCCCATTTGCCGATGGTCAGCTTTCCGCCTCCCAGATCGAGTTCCGTAATTTGTCCTACGAACAGCTCATCTGAGCTATACACCCGAATCACGACAAAGTAGCCATTCGTAAAAATGCGCTGCAAGTCCGCGTGCACCTTCGTTACGTTCCGTTCTTCGATTTCCATATGAGTCTCCTTAATAAGGATTCCACAAACGGACAGTCCGAACTGTTGAATAAGCACGGCTATCAAGTTGTACTCCTTTTGCAATACCCTAACTGTAGCACTCCGATGTGATAAAAAGCAAACTTTTTTCAAAGATGAAACGTTTCGGCGCGGAAAAATCGGGTAAAGTAATAAGTTATATGTCAGTTTTTCTATCCTTTCTTTCCGAAAAAGAGCAGCTTTTTAATATGTTTTTGAATTTCCGATGTAACCTTTATCCTTTTTTTTCGTACCGGAAAGCAGCGATACATTCCAAGGCGACAGGAGAGGTCAACGAATGGCATGGCAATCAAGGCGTCAACGCAGAGAGCGCAGAGGAAGATTCGACGGGATTTGGGACGTGCTCGAAATCTTGTTTGAACTGCTAGTTTGGGCTCCTAGATTGATTTTCGGCTTTTTTCGCATCATTCTGAAGATTTTCGACTGATCGGTTCACAAGGAAAGAGCCTGCTCCTTTTATAAGGCAAGCAAGCTCTTTCCTTGTCTCAATATTCCGGCCCGCTTAAATCACGGCGCGATCGGCTGAAGCTTGGGCAATATACGATCAAAACGCGGACGCTCCGATTCCAGCCACGGCGGGAGCATCAGGCGATGCCCCAGCGCTTGCGACGCCTCATCGACAGCAAATCCCGGCGGATCGGTCGCAATCTCAAACAAAATTTCGCCGTGTTCTTTAAAATAGACGGCTTCAAAGTAATTGCGATTTTTCACTTCGGTCGGCTTGAAGCCCTCTTCGACCAGTTGATCGCGCCAGCGCAACAATTCCGCCTCGTCTTTCGCTCTCCAGGCAATATGATGGACCGTTCCGGCCCCCATTAACCCGCGAACCTTACCCTGCTCTATCACGTCAATGCGATTGCCGATCTCTCCATTGGCCTGAAAACGAATCCGCCCGTCTTCCCGACCGATCTCGCTTAATCCCAGCACGCGTTGAAGCACGTCCGCCGTCTGTTCAGGCGCAGACGTTAACAATGTCGCTCCCGACAATCCCATAATCGCTTCATTTTCGCCGATCGACCCGAAAGCTTGGCCGCGAAGCATTGTCGTCCGTCCCACGAGGTCAAGCTTCAATCCGTCCGGGTCTTCAAAAGATAGTACAGGTTCTCCGAACAAGATCCGACTGCGGAACTCCACGTCGAAGCGCGCCAGTCTTTCTTTCCAAAAATCCAGCGAATCGACCGGAACAGCCAGCGCGGCCGTCTCGACCTGCCCGGTTCCGATTCTTCCCTTCGGCTGCTTCTCCCACGGAAAAAAGGTCAGCAGCGTGCCCGGTGAACCTGCCGGGTCGCCAAAATACAGGTGGTACACTTCGGGACGATCGAAGTTCACCGTTTTTTTCACCAGCCGCACTCCTAATACTCCTGTATAGAAATCGAGGGTTCTTTGTGCAGAGTTGACCATCGAAGTAATATGATGAATTCCCGCTGTCGTTGGCATTGCGCTGCCTCCTTTCGTTGTTGCTTTTTATTTATCTTCCTGTTTCTCTGCCTTGCCTTCTTCATTCAGTTCCCGTACTTCAAACGGAATCAACGTCTGTTCAAGCTGCGTCCGATATTGCTCGTACTGTGCAGGCAGCTTCAACGCGGTTCCCATACTTTCCGGCGTCTCGTCGTGCGCAAAGCCCGGAGGATCCGTCGCGATCTCGAACAGAATTTCGCCGTGCTCGCGGAAGTATACGGCATTGAAGTAATTGCGATCTTGCACCTGCGTCACGCCGTACCCGTTATCCGCCACATAGTCCTGCCATTCCCGTTGATCCGCATCGTCCGACGCTCTCCAAGCAATATGGTGCACCGTGCCGACGCCCATGGTGCCGCGAGCGATCGGCGTGAGTTTCAGATCAATGATGTTGCCGATATCCGACGTTGAACGGTAGCGCGCCAGATCGCCGTCTTGTCCGATATATTCAAGTCCCATGACGTTCGCAAGCAAATCTGCGGTTTTTTCCGGATCGGCCGACAGCAACGTTGCTCCGCCGAAGCCTTTGATCGCGGTCTCAGGGGTAACGCCGCCGAACGTCCAGGTGTTGACTTCGCCTTCCTCGCGTTCTACCAGTTCCAAATGCAATCCGTGCGGGTCATCGAATTCCAGATAACTTTCGCCGAAACGATCAAAATCGCGAACCGCTACGTTAAACGAAGTCAGGCGCTCTTTCCAGAATGGCAGCGAGCCGACCGGTACGACGAACGAGGTGATACCGACCTGGCCCGCTCCGATCTTGCCTTGATATGCATTCGCCCAAGGGAAGAACGTCATGATCGTGCCCGGCTTGCCTCCGTCGTTGCCGAAGTAGAAGTGGTACGTCTCGGGATCATCGAAGTTGACGGTCTGTTTCACCAAACGAAGTCCGAGCACGCCGGCGTAAAAGTCTACGTTTTCCTGAGGGTGACCTACGATTGCGGTGATATGGTGGATACCTGCTGTTTGTTTTTTCATGAGAATAACCTCCGTTTTTATTTTATATTAAGAATCTTTAATTTGAAGTATTTCTGATGAGTTCATCATATCTTGAATTAAAGATAATGTCAACAGCGAAGATTCGTCTTTGAAAAAATCATGTTATGATCGCAAAAAACCTACCCCGAAAGGGGTAGGCTTCGTTTGTAACCGTTAATCTCTATTTTTCTAGTAGCCGTTCAAAGATACAAAGCCTGATCCGCCGCCATGCGTTCTCCCGCGGCAATCTTCACTGACGTCCATTTTGCATCTTCTTCAGCCCAAAAGCGATCGGCCGGCGATAAGCCCAGCGGCAGGAACACGGTCGAGCATAAGTATAAACTCCCTACGCTGATGTAGCCTTCCGCAAGCTCCGGCTGATATCCGTACAAACCCGGCGTCAACCATCCCTGCCCGTCCAACGTACCCGGAGCCTGCATAATACGTCGAATCACGGCGGTCAACGCACAGCGTACCTGCTCCGGCACCACCTTTTCCTCCAAAAAATGCTGAAGAGACGCCTGAGACAGATGCTGGAATGCCCCGAATCGGTAGACGATGGAACGACCGATCGGCGGGAACGTGCCGTCCGGCGCGATCATATGCTCCAACACCGACGCGTAACGCGTGGCTCTCGCCAGCACGGTATCCGCAATCTCGGCATAACCGGGCGACGCATCGCGAAGCAGTCCCACCAGATCCACCAACATCGGCTGGATGACGAAGCTGTTGTAGTAGTCCCAATGAAAGTCTTTGCCGTCTCCGTACATGCCGTCGCCTTTGTACCAGTCCATGTGCAGATGCAGCGCCAGATCGATCCGCATCCGGTCATAGTCCTCGTCACCCAGCAGATACAATGCCGCTTCGACCATCGCGCTGAACAGCAACCAATTGGTCTTCGGCGGAACGGTCCGGCGCGTGCGGCGCAGTTCCGTCATCAGGCGCTGCTTGACTGCTTCAGGCAGTTGACCGGCGATCGTCTTCGGAGCACGAACCAGCGCATGAGCGAGAAAAGCGGCATCCACCAGCGGCTGACCGATATCGGAAAAGTTCATGTAATCGGGCGAAGCCGGATCGGTGGCGGCATCGATGCCGCTGCGTACCTTTTCCGCATATGCCGCACGAAGCGCTTCCTCTTCGCCTTCAAGCCCCTCCGACTCCAACCAGGGTGCCATGCCGCAGATCAGACGTCCGAACGCTTCCAGACACGCATAGGGAGCACGATCCGGATGAAAATCTATCGGCAGACGTTCCTTCAACTGTCGTTCGCCGAGCGCATTCAACACCGGGTCCGCAATCGTCAGCATCGTATCCAACCAATATTGCCGTGCTTCTTTTCCGCTTGTGCCCTCTTGTTGATCTACCATAAGTGCTTGTCCTGATTCAAGAAACGAAGCACGGCTTCAATAAAGAAGTAATCCCCGTAGATAATCGGAATTTCGTGTTCGCCGCCGTGGTAAGCAACGCTTCCCCCGCCGACGATTCCGTCCTCTTCGGGATTCCAGTTCACGAATTTCGCCTCGGTTGCCTGAAGCATGCGCAATGCGGCTTTTACATATAGAGCTTGTTCATATTCCGGCACTGCACCTGCAATCTCCAGCAACCCGCATGCCGCGCACATCGCTGCCGTCGTATCGTACACGACCGGTTCGGCAGGCGCCCGGAAGTCTGCCAGCGGCAAGTCTCCTGTCGAAGCCACGTTGGCGATAAAATAATGCGCGATAAGCTTGGCGGCATCCAAATAATCCTGATTTCCCGTATGACGGTGGCTCAGAGCCATGCCGTAGAGCGCCCAGGCCTGTCCTCTGCTCCATGAAGAACCGCTTTCGAATCCTTGCCCGCCCGGATTTTCCAATACCGAACCGTCAGCCGGATCGAAGATCATGATATGGTTCGACGAACCGTCTCCCCGCAACGCGGTGCGCAATACCGTATCCGTATGCAAAATGGCGATATCCCGGTATCTCGGGTCCTGCGTCTCGTCGCTCGCCCAGTACAATAGCGGAATATTCATCAAACAATCGATAATCATCCAACCGGATCGATTGTTGCCCGGATCATCGTTCCATGCGCGCAGGAATTGCCCCGCCGGATTGTAGCGTCCTGCCAAAATATTCGCTGCGTGCAGTCCCCGTGTCCGCGAGCGCGGATTGCCGGTCAGCCGATAATCGGCAACCGCCGAATGCAGCCACATAAAGCCGACATCATGATGCAGACCGTCAAAGCCGTGGAGTGCGGTATCCAGCCTTTCCTCGACCTGCTCCGCCGCCGTCCGGTAAGCACCGTCTCCGGTCGCTTGGTACATCTGCCACAACATCCCCGGCCAAAAACCGTTCGTCCACCAGTAGATATCTTTTTCGCCCAAATCCTCGTAACGTCCGTTCACCGGGATATAAGGAATATTCGCGCCGATTCGAGCACATTCTGCCGACATCTTGGTTTGAAGTTTAGCCCAAGCACTCTCCAGCCACATCCGATCTTCGCTGCTTATGGGCTTGCCCGCCTGCTTTTCTACATTCGTATTCATGCTGATCTTCACTCCTTCGTCAAAGTGATCATCCTTGTACCTTCTTCTTTACTATAAAATCTTGCAGGGTCGTAAAGCGATAATCTATAATGAGCGAAAACTGACACATTGTGCGAATGAGAGGAGATCCTTATGCTCAAGCTGGTAAAATGCGGCTTCAATTCGACCCATCCCGAAGGGATTTTGATCGATCGTCCGCAGGGTTCGGGCTACTATGTTTTCGTCTTGTTCAAAAGCCGGACGCAAATCGAACTTACAGGTCGAAGCCTGATCGCGAACCCGGATACGTGGATGATCTTTCGACCGGATACTCCTTATCGTTACCGCAATCTGGACCGCTCCTTCGTGAACGATTGGCTTCATTTCGGCGGAGAAGAAGCGGAAGCGCTGCTCGGCGACTTGAAATTGCCGCTGGACGAACCCGTTCCTGCCGTCTATTCGGCTTCCCTGTCGCGCCTGGTGATGGAACTTCAACGCAGCGTCTGGCTCGGCGGCCCGCTGCAAGAACGAATTATCGCGTCCGACTTGACCGGCTTTCTGATGAAGCTGGGCAATTTGCGCAGCCTGCGCCCGAGACCCGAACGGACGGATCGTTATTTCCCGCAGCTGTCCGAAATCCGAAGCCGACTCTATAGCACGCCGCAGCAGCGATATACGATCGACGAGCTGGCAGCGGAGGTCAGCTTAAGCCGCTCCCATTTTCAACATGTGTACAAAGAGCTGTTCGGCTGTCCCGTCTCGCTCGATATGATCCATAGCCGCCTGGAATTCGCAAAATACCTGCTAGAAAACGGCTCGCAACCTGTTGGCGTGATCTCGAATTTGTGCGGATACGACAACGAGACGCACTTTATGCGACAGTTCAAAAAATTCACCGGACGTACGCCTAGCGGATATCGGAAAAGTTTGCGGACATGAAACGTGCATTGCCCGGGAAATACGCAGGAAAAGCCAAATCCCCCTCTGTACAAACGTTCAAAATCGGCTTACGATTTATCAGGATATGATTAAAGAGAGGAAGTTAATGAATATGTTCGAGGCACGTACAGTCAACCAATTGCAACAAACACTGAGAAAAAGCATCGAAAACCATGAAATTGCGGGTGCAAATCTGATGGTCATCCAAGATGGCGAAGAAGTATTTTACCATCAAGATGGATTCGCGGATCTGGATCGTCAAAGCCCAATCAGCCGCGATACGATCTTCCGCCTGTATTCGATGACCAAGCCGATTACCGCGACTGCGGTGATGATGTTACTGGAGCGCGGAGAAATCGATCTGTTCGATCCCGTAAGCCTTTACATCCCAAGCTTCCGCAATCCGATGGTGGAAAAAAACGGCTCACTGCTTCCGGCGATGCGTGAGGTCAATATTCAGGATCTGCTGAACATGACCTCGGGACTGGTGTACGGTGGAGAAAATCTAGCCGGACAGCATACGGACGCCCTGTTCCGGGAGCTGAATCAGCGTCTTAACAGCGATACGCCGATGAGTACATTGGAGTTTGCGAGTCGTTTGGGTGAAGGTCCTTTGGCTTTCGAGCCTGGCTCCGATTGGACGTACGGCACTTCCGGGGATGTGCTGAGTGCCATCGTGGAAACGGTGAGCGGAAAACGTTACGGCGAGTTTTTGCAACATGAAATCTTTGAACCGCTGGGTATGTCCGACACGGGATTTTGGTTATCCGAGGCGCAGCGCAGCCGATTGTCGAAAACGGTTCAAAATAATGACGAAGGCGGATTGAAGTTGTATGCCGACAACCACTTGGGCGTGCTGCATCAACTGGATCGGGAGCCTGCATTCGAATCGGGCGGCGCAGGTCTGGCTTCCACAATCGTCGATGCGGCGAAGTTTACGACAATGCTGATGAATGAAGGACGACTGAACGGCGCTCAATTGCTGAATCCAAAAACGGTTCAAAAAATGACAATGCCGAGCCTGACTTCCCGGCAGCAAAAAGGATTCGAAGGTTGGCATTCCCTCGTCGGCCACGGCTACGGCAATCAGATGCGCATCATGACCAACCCCGGACAAGCCGGTTTAATAGGCAGCGTAGGCGAATACGGTTGGGACGGCTGGTTGGGTGCCTACTTCACCAACAGTCCGCAGGACAAGCTGACGTTCCTGTTCATGGTGCAAAAACGGGATGCCGGAACGCTGCCGATCACGCGGAAGTTGAGAAATATCGTGTTTTCTTCTCTCCAAAAGTAACGTCGCATCCTTAAAAGCCCGCTTTCGGGAGAGTTCGAATCTCTCCTGAAGCGGGCTTTGCGCATTCCCGGATTTCTTATTTGAATATTACGCTGCGGTTCCGACCGGATTCCTTTGCTCGGTACAGAGCAAGGTCTGCTTTTCGAAATAAAATTTCCGAAGTCGATTCGTCCGTCCGGATCGCGATTCCGAGAGAAACGGTAATCGGCTGAGGAATAGGCATTAAGCTGATCTCGACAGTCGTTCGAATGCGCTCAGCCGTCAACATGGCCGTCTCTTCGTCTCCATTCGACAAAAGCAGCACGAACTCTTCGCCGCCGTAACGGAAGCAATGATTGTTTATGCCGATCTGATCGGACAACATGGCGCCCATTTCTCTCAGCACTTCATCTCCTTTTTGATGCCCGTACGTATCGTTCACGGATTTGAAATGATCGATATCAAGGAAAACAACGGAAAATTTCTTGTTTTGCTGCATCCATTCGTCCGTTAAACTCTCCAAGGTCCGACGATTCAGAAGCCCCGTCAGCGGATCATGATTGGCCTCGCGCAGCAAATAGGCTTCTGCCTCGCGGCTTTTCCTCTCCGCCAGCAAAATGGCCTCTTTCAGCATCTTGGTCTCGTAATTCCAATCCTCCACATTCGGAATTTCCTTCGGTCCTTTGCGGTTGGCCATATTTTCGGTGTACAAGGCCAAAGTATGCAGCGGCATCGAGAGTTTATGCGAAACATATAACGTCATCAGCAGAACAACGACGACTGCCGGAAGCATGTAGATACCGGTTTCGAACGTAGACGCTTCGGCGGATTCCAGCACATTGGCATACGGAGTCTGAAACACCACGCACCAGCCCGTTTGCGGGATCATGGCATGGCCGGCCAAAAAGCGCTTGCCGTCCTGCTGATCGATGGTAGCCGACCCGCTTCCCCCTCTGGAAAAGGCATACCGAACAAACGTATCCGATACTTCTTTCCCGATCCATTGCTCGTTAGGATGATACATGTATTTGCCGGATTGGTCGATCACATAAAAATAAGAGCCATCGTCCTTATGGTTTTGGGTGCCGAGAATCTCGCCCAATCGGTTTTCTTCTTTCAAATAGATCGAACCGGCAAGCATTCCGTGGTACATGCCGTCACGGGAAAACAAAGGCTGGCTAACCGTTACGATATACCTTCCGGTCGGGGCAATATACGGAGCGGAAATGGAAGGGGTTTTGCCGGCTAATGCTTTTACGAGCTGCGGCGTCGTAATCGTCGTTCCTTTCAAACCGAGATCCGGCGTGCTATAGGTCAAGACGGAACTATCGTTAATAATCACGACAGAGTTAAAAAAACCGTTCGACTTTCTGAAATAGTCCAAATTGCGCTGAATCATCTCCGGCGAAGAATCGGTCGACATGATGTAATCGGCCGACTCCAGCAAAGATTTTTGCATCGTCTCGATCGCCGTACTGCTGATTCTCGCCAGCTCGCCCGCATGATACTCGTTCAGCCTGAGCGTCTGCGCAGCCAAAGCCTCCCGGCCGTTGATGTAACTCATATACGACCCGATTCCGGCTGCCGAAAGCAGGATAAAAATCGACAATAACCCGATTACAGTGGATAATTTGATTCCCTGAGCGAACCTTCCCGCTTTCCTGTTCATATTCCCCTTCTCCTCGACAGCAAGATAACCGCCAAACTATGCTTTCTGTATATATCGGAAATTGGAGGCGATTAATTTCGACAGAAAACGAAAAAAATTAGGATAAAACAACTACAAGTCATGCGTCGATAGTTGCAACTTTTAAAATAAAACGCAAAAATCCCCCTACTCCTTGCGGAGTAAGGGGATTCGCCATGATGGACCCTACAGGACTCGAACCTGTGACCAACCGGTTATGAGCCGGTAGCTCTAACCAACTGAGCTAAGGGTCCTGGTTCCAAAGCAGCCGTAAGGCTGGTTCGGGACAGCCAAACTGTAATTGCGGGGGCAGGATTTGAACCTGCGACCTTCGGGTTATGAGCCCGACGAGCTACCGAGCTGCTCCACCCCGCGACATTGTACAAGCTGTTTATTTCGAACAGCGACAATGAATAGTATAGCTTTTTTTGCCAAGAAAGTCAAGACGTTTTTGAATTCAACAAGGAGAGAAGGGTTTGCCACTGCGGAGATTCGGTGCCGAACGTCAGCGTTCCCTCATCCGTGAACGGCCCTTTTAACCAGCGGCGCCCTTCATTCTCCCATTGCTCTAAAGCTTGCTTCGCAGGAATCTGTCCCTCCAGCACACGCTGGAACAATTGCCTGCCGGCATCACCGATCTGCCACAACTGCGGGTTCGCCTGAACAGCTTGATCTTCCCGCTCCGCAATCGGCTCGGCAGGTCTCAGCTTCGTGAAGGCGTCGCTTCTATAGCCATACTTTTCCGCTTCCGACGCGATCGCATCCAAGCGGCTCGGCATCCGATAAGGATCATGCAGTTCCATCGCTTGCACGCGTTCTCCTGTAACAAACCGAATAAATTCCCAAGCCTCGTCTTTACGCGTGCTCGACGAAACGATCGAGAAAGTATCTCCAAGCTTCACACTGGCACCGATATCTTCTTTGCCCGGATGAACAGGAACCGTCACCGTTTTCCATTCAAATGGATCAAAGCCGCTGATGCGCTGCGCATTCCGAGCTGCCGTTTGCAGATCGGACGCATAGCTGCTATCCGCAATCGTCATGGCTGCCTTTTCTCCAAGGAACAAGTCTCCGCCGAACGGATCATACTTCTCGGGATCCGTCGCCGCACGAAGCGCCAGCGGAATCGCTTCCTGCTTGGTCATGTCCGCTAGCTCCGTCCAAAGTTCCAGCCACTGCGGCGTATCGACCTTCATTTCCTCCGATTCCAGATCGAAGGTAGAAAGGCCCAAAGGCTCTGTATAAGCGCGTATCGCCCACAAAGGATCTTCCGCCAACGTCGGGGTAAAAGACAATCCGTAAGTCGTAGCCCCTTCTTCGTCTTCGCCGCTAGCAGCACGCGCCAAAGCAAACGCTTCGTCCCAAGTCATTCCGTCTTCAGGCGGTTTCACGTTATGACGTTCAAACCAATCGACATTATAATACAAGGCAGATGAAGCATAGTCCGGCGTGAGCGCGTAAAGTTGTCCTCCGCCGAGATCCTTGAGTCCATTGATCACGGCAGGAGCAAATTCCTGTTCGGCTTCGCCCGTTTTCTCCATATAAGGAGCAAGCGGCTGCGTCCATCCTTTGTCCACGGCCGAACGAAGCATCTCCGCGTCCAAAATCAACACGTCAACCGAAGCCTTTCCTTCTGTCAACTTTTGCAATTCCTCAAGAGGCACCCGGGTTCGAACCTGCTCCGAATCCGGATCCAAGTAGCGATAACGCGTCGTATCAATCGCGGGTACAATCTCGATGTCCAACTCCGGGTGCATATATTCATAAATATCCGTATAGGTTTCCCGATAATACCGATCTTCCGCTTCTCCGGTAACAATTCCGATTCGCAGCGTGTTCGCGACTTCTGATTCTTCGCTTTTCACGCCACTGGACACTCCTTCTTCCGGCGCTTCTACAGACGGTTGCTCACTGCCAGCCGAAAAGCACCCAGGCAGTAAAAATAACGCTGTCAGGGCGGCCGCGACGCCTTTCCAGGAAAGGCTTTTCTCCTTCTGCATGACCTTCTGCCCCTCTCGTTGTCTCGTACGGGTATGTTAACGTTAACTAATCGATTAACGTCTCTTTATATTGGACGCTGCGTTGGGCAAATTGGTTGCGCATGGAATGATTGTTTAAAATCAGCTTACTTCATTGCACGCATGCCGTCCAGGTACCAAGTCGGTCGAAAAGCAAAAAGCCGGAATTCCGCTCTGGAAGTCCGGCTTACTCTGTGCAGCTGTCTATAATACGCGTTTATTTGCCGAAAGCAGACGGATCTTCACGCCATGATTTCAACAATTCGACCTGACTTTCCTGAATCGTTCCCAGTTCCAACGCCGTCTGCATAAGCGCTGTGTAGTTGGACAATGTCGCAAGCGGAACATTGGCCTCGGCAAAGACTTGAATCGCGCGATCCAACTGGTAGCTGAAGATCGCAAGCACGGCCAGAGGCTCCGCTCCCGCTTCGCGCACGGCCAGGGCTGCTTTAAGCGAACTGCCGCCTGTAGAGATCAGGTCTTCGATCACGACGACCTTTTGCCCTTCTTTGATCAGACCTTCGATTTGATTCTGTTTGCCGTGTCCTTTGGCTTTGTCGCGAATATAAGCCATAGGCAGATCGAGTTTCTGAGCGACCCAAGCCGCATGCGGAATACCCGCTGTCGCGGTTCCCGCAATCACTTCCGCGTCCGGGTACCGGGTACGGATCAACTCCGCAAAACCTTCGGCAATCCGATCGCGCACTTCCGGGTAAGCCATCGTCAGGCGGTTATCGCAGTAAATGGGAGATTTGATGCCTGACGTCCAGGTGAACGGCTCGTCCGGCTGCAATGCTACCGCACCGATATTCAGCAGGTCTGCTGCAATTTTAGCTTCGATCGTGGTTTGTGTCGTCATATTGATGTTCCTCCAGAATTTCGAATTGGTTTACGCCTGTCCGTTGCCCATCTCCGCCAAGATCTGAAGCGCCGCTGCTCTCGGGTCTGCCGCTGCGGTGATCGGCCGTCCGACTACGATATAATCGCAGCCCCCGTTGATCGCTTGGCCCGGCGTTTTGGTGCGCGATTGGTCGTCAGCCGCGCTGCCCGCAGGTCGAATACCCGGCGTTACGGTCAGGAAATCCGCTCCGCAAGCGGCTTTGATCCCTTCCGCTTCGAGCGGGCTGGCTACAACGCCGTCCAATCCTGCTGCAGCAGTCAGCTTCGCATAACGAATCACGGCATCTTCCACGCTTCCCGGAATACCGATTTCTTCGTTCATGGTCAATTGGTTCGTACTGGTCAGCTGCGTGACCGCGATCACCCATGGACGATTCAGCGAAGGATCTGCGACAAGCGCCTCTTCCACGCCTTGCATGGCTGCCGACATCATCGCCGATCCGCCTGCGGCATGGACGTTGAACATGTCGACGCCCAACTTCGTGATGCTGTTCGCGCCGCTTTTTACCGTATTGGGAATATCGTGCATTTTCAGATCGAGAAAGACCGAGTAGCCGAGCGACTTCAGTTCCTCTACGAATTTAGGTCCTGCCTGATAAAAAAGCTGCATGCCGACCTTCATATAACAAGGAATGCCTTCCAGCTTGCGAATCATTTCCCGTGCCGAAACATCATCCGGGTAATCGAGCGCGACCATCAGCCGCCGTGCCAGTTGTTCATTAATGATCGAAGTCATACATTTCCTCCGTATGTGAATTTGAAAGTCCCGCCGCCCGGGCGCACAGGAGAGGCGCCCGCAGAATTCTGCACGGCGCCTTCCGTTCGAGCGCGCTCGCCCGCTGCTGCCGGGAAAGCCGTTCGAATATGTGATTTATTGAGGCTGGGCGCTCACCGGCATCGCACGGGAAGTGAAGCTTACCGTTTCCAGCATGTCGAGCAGCGCCGCTACCGTATCGAGCGAGGTCATGCAGACCACGCCGTTTTCGACCGCTTCGCGGCGGATACGGAATCCGTCGCGTGCCGGCGTTTTGCCTTTGGTCAAGGTGCTGAATACGAAGTTCGCTTCGCCGTTGCGGATTTTGTCCAAAATGTTCGGCTCGCCTTCGCTCAATTTGTTGACGCGAGTGACCGGAATGCCCGCTTCTTCAAGCGCTTTGGCCGTTCCGCCCGTTGCCATGAGCGAGTAGCCGAGGGTATAGAAGCCCTGCATCAGCTTCACCGCTTCTTCTTTGTCCTTGTCGGCCACGGTTACGATGATCGAACCCGTGGAAGGAATCTTCATGCCCGCGCCGACCAGACCTTTGTACAAGGCTTTGGCGTAGTGCTTGTCGCGGCCCATGACTTCGCCCGTCGACTTCATTTCCGGACCGAGCGTCGGCTCGACGCGGCGCAGCTTCGCGAACGAGAACACCGGAACTTTCACCGCAACTTGTTGGCTTTCCGGCCACAGCCCTTCTTTGTAATCGAGATCCGCCAGCTTCACGCCGAGGATTGCTTGAGTCGCCAGGTTCGCCATCGGGATATCCGTTACTTTGCTCAGGAACGGTACGGTACGCGACGAACGCGGGTTGACTTCGATCACGTAGACTTCGTTTTGGAAAATGACGAACTGGATGTTGAGCAGGCCGATCGTTTTGAGTTCTTTGGCGATTCGAATCGTAACATCGACGACTTTTTCTTGCAGTTCTTTGGACAGATGCTGCGGCGGGTACACCGCAATCGAGTCTCCGGAGTGGACGCCTGCGCGTTCGATATGCTCCATGATGCCCGGAACGAGCACCGTCTCGCCGTCGCAGATCGCGTCGACTTCGACTTCCTTGCCCAGCATGTAGCGGTCGATCAATACCGGATGTTCCGGATTGATATCGACGGCTTCCCGCATATAGCTCAGCAGCTCCTCATCAGAGTAGACGATCTCCATTGCCCGGCCGCCGAGTACATACGACGGTCGCACCAGTACCGGATAACCGAGTCCCGATGCCGTTTCGACCGCTTGATCGACCGAAGTGACCGTTTTTCCTTTCGGCTGTGCGATGTCCAGACGATTCAACATCGCCTCGAACCGCTTGCGGTCTTCCGCTTCGTCGATGCTGTCGAGCGAAGTCCCGAGAATGTTGACGCCTGCATCCTGCAGCGGCTTCGCCAGATTAATCGCGGTTTGTCCGCCGAATTGTACAATGACCCCAATCGGTTTTTCCTGCTCGATTACGTTCATCACGTCTTCGAAGAACAGCGGTTCGAAATACAAGCGGTCCGACGTATTGAAGTCTGTCGATACCGTCTCCGGATTGTTGTTGATGATGATGGCTTCGTAGCCCGCTTTGCGGATCGCCCATACGGCGTGAACCGTTGAGTAGTCAAACTCGATCCCCTGTCCGATACGGATCGGACCGGAACCCAGCACGATAATTTTCTTTTTATCGGTTTGCGTCACTTCGTTTTCCTGCTCGTAAGTCGAGTAGTAGTACGGCGTTTCCGATTCAAATTCGGCCGCGCACGTATCGACCATTTTGTAGACCGGAACCAGACCGATTTCTTTGCGGTACGCGCGAATGTCGGCTTCTTTCGTCAGCTTGCCGCCTTCGCGTCCCGGAGCGCGCAGCTCGGCAATCGCGCGGTCGGTAAAGCCCATTCTTTTCGCTTCGTAGAGCAACTCGTCGGTCAGATCTTCCGTCTCGGCCAGTACGGTTTCGAACACGACGATGCGTTCGATCTTGTCGAGGAACCACCAGTCGATCTTGGTCAGGTCCTGAATGCTTTCAAGCGTATAGCCGCGGCGGAACGCTTCGGCGACCAGGAACATGCGCTCGTCGTCCGGTTTCGCCAAACGATAGTCCAGATCTTCCCGGGACAGCTCGTTCGCGCCTTTGAGCAGCAGGCGGTGCGTGCCGATCTCCAGCGAACGAACCGCTTTGTGAATCGACTCTTCGAACGTGCGTCCGATTGCCATGACTTCGCCGGTCGCTTTCATCTGCGTGCCCAGCTTGCGGTTGGCGCGGGTGAACTTGTCGAACGGCCAGCGCGGGATCTTCGATACGATGTAGTCCAGCGTCGGCTCGAAGCAAGCATAAGTCTGACCCGTAACCGGGTTGACGATCTCGTCCAGCGTGTAACCCATTGCGATCTTGGCGGCCATTTTCGCGATCGGGTAGCCTGTCGCTTTGGAAGCCAGTGCCGAGGAACGGCTGACGCGCGGGTTAACTTCGATGACGTAGTATTGGAAGCTGTGCGGATCGAGCGCGAACTGCACGTTGCAGCCGCCTTCGATGTTCAGCGCGCGGATGATTTTCAGCGACGCGGATCGCAGCATTTGATATTCGCGGTCGGACAGCGTCTGGCTCGGCGCGACGACGATGCTGTCGCCGGTATGTACGCCGACCGGATCGAAGTTCTCCATGTTGCACACGACGATACAGTTATCGTTCGCGTCGCGCATGACTTCGTATTCGACTTCTTTCATGCCTGCGATGCTGCGTTCGACCAGACATTGTCCGATCGGGCTGTAGCGCAGGCCGGAAGCCACGATATCGCGCAGTTCTTCTTCGTTCGCGCAGATACCGCCGCCTGTTCCCCCCAGCGTATAAGCCGGGCGAACGATGATCGGATAGCCGATCTCGTTGGCGAAATCAAGCGATTCTTGAAGCGTTGTTACGATCACGCTGTCCGGTACCGGTTGTTCAAGTTCGCGCATCAGTTCGCGGAACAGATCGCGGTCTTCGGCTTTTTCGATCGAGTGCAGCTGCGTACCGAGCAGCTTGACGTTCTCGCTTTCCAGCACGCCTGCACGTGCCAGTTCGACCGCCATGTTCAGACCGGTTTGTCCGCCGAGCGTCGGCAGCAGGCCGTCGGGACGTTCGTGACGAATGATCTGGGTCACGAACTCCAGCGTAATCGGTTCGATATAGACTTTGTCCGCCATGTTCGTATCGGTCATGATCGTCGCCGGGTTGCTGTTGATCAAAATGACCTCGATGCCTTCTTCTTTCAGAGCTTGGCACGCTTGCGTTCCGGCATAGTCGAATTCGGCAGCTTGACCGATAACGATCGGACCGGAACCGATCACCAGGATTTTTTTGAGTTTATCGTTTTTCGGCATATTAACGTGCTCCTCTCATGGCGGCCATCATTACGGCTTGGCGCGGCTGTTTCGGACTGCTTTTTTTGTGCTCGCGGATCATTTCGATGAAGCGGTCGAACAGGTAGCTGTTGTCGAAAGGCCCGGGCGCGGCTTCCGGATGATACTGCACGGAGAAGGCCGGTAATTTCGTATGGCGCACTCCCTCGATGGTCTTGTCGTTGTTGTTGATATGCGTGATTTCGAAGTCGGTACCCGCCAGCGAATCTTCTTTGACGGTGTAACCATGGTTTTGCGACGTGATGTAGCAGCGGCCCGTCGCCAGTTCCTTGACCGGATGGTTGCCGCCGCGATGTCCGAATTTCAGCTTCTCGGTATCCGCTCCGCCGGCCAGTGCCAGAAGTTGGTGTCCGAGGCAGATGCCGAAGATCGGATATTCGCCCAGCAGTTCCTTGATCGTCTCTACCGCGTGCGGTACGTCTTTCGGGTCCCCGGGGCCGTTGGATAATTGGATGCCGTCCGGGTTGAGGCGGCGTACCTGCTCGGCCGTGATATCCTGCGGAACGACCACGATGTCGCAGCCGCGGGCGCTCAGTTCGCGGACGATGCCGCTTTTTGCGCCGTAATCGATCAGCACGATACGCTCGCCGTGACCCGGGCTGTTGTACACGTGCGGCGTCGATGTTTTCTTGACTTGATCGTTCACCAGTGCGGAATCTTGCAGCATCTCCTTCAGCTCTTCGACCGAATGCTCCCCTGCAGTCAAAATGCCGCGCATCGTGCCATGGTTGCGCAGGATGCGGGTCAGCATGCGGGTGTCGATATCGCTGATGCCGACAATTCCGTGCTCCTTGAGCAGCTCATCCAGCGTATACTCGGCGCGCCAGTTGCTCGGCACCGGCTCGTAGCGCCGCACGACGAAGCCGTTCACGAACGGGCGGACCGATTCGAAATCGTCGCGGGTGATGCCGTAGTTGCCGATCAGCGGGTAGGTCATCGTCACGATCTGGTTGCAGTACGACGGATCGGACAGTACTTCTTGGTAGCCTGTAATCCCTGTATTGAACACGACCTCGCCGGTCGTGTTGCCTTGAGCGCCGAACGAGCGACCTGTGAAAAGGGTGCCGTCTTCGAGCAGAAGTTTTGCCTGCATGGATGTGAGTCCTCCTTAAGTTTGGTAGAGATGGAGACGCTGCGGGCTGAAGAGGGCTTTCGATCGCTGTTGAAATCCGTTTTTCTCTGATTGGAATAAGACATGGCTGGTGGGAGAAAAACGGATTTCAAAGGCGAGCGCTACGCTTCTTCAGCTCCTCTTCAGCCCTCCGCTCCTGTTGGTGGGTGAAGTTAGGTTCAAAAACTTACAGATTCAAAGACTTAAAGATTTGGATTTGGAAAGCGTCATTGAAGTTTGATGCTCAAACTTCTCGACGGTTCGGGTGAGCTTGCAGACGTTGCTTTTTATATGGAAGAAGAATTTTTCTTCGGGTGGTCGTTGTTAAGGCGACGGCGCGAAAAAGGTTAGATTGCGAAAGCCTTTTCCGGGTCGCCGGACTTGCTTGCACGGTCAGGCTGTTAAGACCTGACCGTGCGGTTTGCGTCCGTGTTAAGCATTTACGGGTTGAGCCAGGTCTGCTCCGTAGACGGCGCGGCCGGCTACGAGGGTCATGACCGGCCAGCCGGAGAGTTTACGGCCGGTGAACGGGGTGTTGCGGCCTTTGGTTGCGAATGTTTCCGGGTCGACGGCTTGTTCAAGCTCCAGGTCGATGATGGCGATGTCGGCAACTGCGCCGACTTCGAGTTTGCCGGATTCGAGACCGAATACGCGTGCCGGATCTTGGGTCATGCGGCGGACGAGGAAGTCGAGCGTCCAGCGGCCGGTTTTGACGAATTCCGTATAGAGCAGCGGGAAGGCCGTCTCGAAGCCGACGATGCCGAAAGGCGCAAGTTCCATGCCTTTTGCTTTTTCTTCCGCGCTGTGCGGGGCATGGTCGGTTACGATGATGTCGATCGTGCCGTCTTCCAACGCTTCGATGCAAGCCGCAACGTCGCGAGGCGTCCGCAGCGGCGGGTTCATTTTCCAATTGGTGTCCATGCCCGGAATGTCTTCGTCCGACAGTACGAGATGGTGCGGGCAAATCTCGGCGGTGACTCGGACTCCGACGGATTTGGCCAGGCGGATCAACCGAACGGACTGTTCCGTGCTCACGTGGCAGACATGATAATGCGCGCCTGTTGCTTCGGCCAGCAGAACGTCGCGGCCGACATGAATCGCTTCAGACTCGTTCGGAATGCCTTTGATGCCGTGTTTTTTCGAGAAACTGCCTTCGGAGACGTACAATCCTTTGACCAACGAGTCGTCTTCGCAATGCGCGATGACCGGCATGTCGATCGCGGCTGCGCGGGTCATGGCATCCTTCATCATCTGCGCGTTTTGCACGCCTACGCCGTCGTCCGTGAAGCCGATCGCCCCTGCTGCTTTCAACGCTTCGAAGTCGGTCAGTTCCTGACCCTGCTCGTTTTTCGTGATTGCCGCATAAGGCAGTACGTTGACGAGGTTCGCTTCTTTGGCTTTGTCCAGCACCAGCTTAACCGTCTCCGGGTTGTCCGTTACCGGCTTGGTGTTCGGCATGCAGGCGATGGTCGTGAAGCCGCCTTGAGCCGCCGAACGCGCGCCGCTCTCGATCGTTTCTTTATGTTCGAATCCCGGTTCGCGCAAATGCACGTGCATGTCGATCAGACCCGGTGTTGCCAGCTTGCCCTGTGCGTCGTACACCTTCAGCGCATCTCCGTTCACGTCGCTAGCTGCCGGCTTTTCCGCATCGTTCAGAATCGCCAGCACCTTGCCTCCTCCAATCAGAATGTCGCGGCTGCCTTCTTCGCCCGGCACGCTTGCATTTTGAATCCATACATCCACATTTGCATAATTGGTCATTTTTAAAAGTCCCTCCGGTTCACTTCGTTTTCCGTACGCGTTGCTTCTATATGATGCTTGTATTCGTTATCTCAATGCCCGTTCGACGACCGCCATGCGGATCGGCACTCCGTTGCTCATTTGCGAGAAAATCTTCGAGTTTGACGCTTCCACCAGATCTCCGTCGATTTCGACATCGCGATTGACCGGAGCCGGGTGCATGATGATCGCGTGCGATTTCATGGTCTTCGCCCGATCCACCGTCAACCCGTATTGAGCGCGATATTCGCTTTTCGACTTCAGGATGCCTTCGCCGTGACGTTCAAGCTGCGCTCTCAGCATCATGACCACGTCCGCGTTCAGCGCCTCTTCCATCGTCACGTACGGCGCGTAAGCTTCCAGCTCCGGCGCTCTCATGCTGTCCGGTGCGCAGAATTTCACGGTGGCGCCCAGCGTGCGCAGCGCCCACAGATTGGAGCGTGCCACCCGGCTGTGCTTCACGTCTCCGATGATCGAAACGGTCAGGCCGCGAATCTCGCCGAACTGTTTGCGCATCGTGTACACGTCCAGCAGCGCTTGCGTCGGGTGCTCGTTGTTGCCGTCTCCGGCGTTGATCAGCGGCACTCGTACCTGCTTCGCCAATTCTTCCAGTACGCCGATCGGCTTTAGGCGAATAACGCCCGCGTCGATGCCCATGCTTTCCAGCGTGCGTACCGTATCGTAGATCGACTCGCCTTTTTCCATGCTGGAAGCGGCAGCCGCGAAGTTCAGCACTTGCGTACCCAGACGCTTTTGCGCCATTTCGAACGAGAATCTTGTCCGCGTGCTGTTTTCGAAAAACATGTTGGCGATAAAGCGGTCTTCCAGGATCGGTGTTCTTTTTTCCGTATGGCTTTCCCAGTAAGCGGCTCTCAGCAAGATCGAGTCAAGCTCGGATGCGCTCAAGTCTTTGAGTCCGAGCAGTTCGCGTTCGCGAAGCGAGGAGCGGTAGGCGATCATACCAACACCTCCCGGCGGCTGCTGATGCGCACTTCTTCGTTATCGTCAATCTCGGTCAAAAAGACTTCGATTTCTTCGGTGCGCGAGGTCGGTACGTTTTTCCCTACGTAGTCGGCGCGGATCGGCAGTTCTCGGTGTCCGCGGTCGGCGAGTACGGCGAGTTGGATCATTTGCGGTCTTCCGCAGTCCATCAGGGCGTCCATCGCGGCGCGAATCGTACGGCCGGTGTAGAGTACGTCGTCGAACAGGATCACGGTTTTCCCTTCAATAGAGACTTGGGATTCGCCGAACAGTTCTTGGCAGTTGATCGTAGCGTCGCTCTTCTGGCGATCGTCGCGGTACGAGCTAATGTCGATCTCCCCGCAAGCAACCGGCGTTCCTTCGATCTCGAAGATGCGTTTGGCGATCCGTTGTGCCAGCGGCACGCCGCGCGTCTTGATGCCGACGAGCACGCAGCCTTCGATGCCTTTGTTTTTCTCCAAAATTTCGTGGGCGATCCGGGTCAGTGCGCGGCGAATAGCGGCTTCATCCATAATGACGTGTGTTTCGTTCATGTGTGTGCGCCTCCTCAGGCAAAAGGTTTGTCACCCTTCGGCCCCGTGAACGTCGGTGTCTTCTCGCATCTGCATGCAAAAAGACTCCTTGCCCAGGCGGGCAAGGAGTCGAAATCGACATGTTGATTCGACGAAGAGCGCTAAAAATCGTTCCGCTCTCGGCGGACGTATTCTTAGTGAATCGTCGTTCACGTTACCTTGCCAGTCTCACGGGACTGAATTAAAGGTGCTATTCATTGGGCGCAAGTTCCGCCTCTGTTGCAATGAATTATGACAGAAGGGTTATCTCCTGTCAACCACCTGTATTTCATTTTGTCGATCCCTTTTACAATAGGAGAAACGAAATGAAGTTGACCGATATGCACCTTTTACACATGAATTGTCAAACAACATCATGCCCTCTTGTTTTCATATTTATAATTATACATTTAAATGTTGTATTTATTCAATACTTTTTTTGAATTCTATTTTTGACTCCTAATTTTTATGTCTGCACGAACATATAAATCGAAAGACCTATAAATCGGGCGTTCAGACATGGCTTTTTTCCGAAAACGTTTGCTTGAATTTTAGTCGAAACCTGCCGAAATATAAGATATCTATGCAACGAGGGGAGATTACACAGAATGAACTTTTTTAAAAACAGGCGTGTTTCATTATCTTTGGGCAATAAACTTTTGATTTTCTTTACGGCTATTCTTGTTATCTCGCTTCTGGTTTCCGCTATCCTTTCTTATGAATCGGCAAAAAGCGCGCTTAGCAAAGAATTGACTTCAAACGCGACGTCTAGCGTTCAGACCATGAATGCGATCGTTACGCGCGATATTCAAGCAAAAGTCGATGCGGTTGACTATTTGGCTTCCATCGTCACCTCCGAAGATTTCGATACCGGAGGCTTCAAAACAAACTCGGTCAACGCGCCGCTCGAAAATTACGATCTGACGCAAAATGATGTCGATTTGGCTTATGCCGGATCGGAAGCGGGCGTGTATATCGGTTCGGCTTCCAGTTACGTCGATCTTCCGTCAGACTATGATCCTCGTACGCGCAGTTGGTACAGCCTCGCCATGGAAAACCCGGATCGGGCCGTCGTGACGGAGCCTTACATCTCGGCTTCAAGCGGAAAAACGGGAATCACGATCGCCAAACGCATGGACGACGGAAGCGGCGTGATCGGTCTGGATATTTCGATCGATGCATTGCTGCAAACGACGGAGACCATGCATATCGGCAAAGAAGGATATGCCTTTATTACGACGGAGAGCGGCACGTACATTTCCCACCCGACGATCGAAGCCGGATCAAGCGACACGATCTCTACGCGATTGTCGAACGAAAAAGAACCCGAAGGCATGTTCAATTATATATTCGAATCCGAACCCAAAGTGCTTGTCTATGCAAAAAACGAACTGAGCGGTTGGGTGATTGCGGGCAGCTATTACGAAAACGAGGTTCAGGAAGCGGCTCAACCGATCCTTTACCGCCTCATGACGGTATTGGTTATATCCCTGGTCGCGGGCGGAGTCTTTATCTGGCTGCTGACCCGATCCATAGCGCGCCGACTCAAAAATGTCGCACGCGTTGCGGAAGCAATCAGCTCGGGCGACCTGACGGGCACGATCACCGATCACGGACGCGACGAGATCGGGCAATTAGCCTCTTCGTTCCAGAGCATGAATGTATCGCTCAGCGGGCTTGTCCGCTCGATTACGGGTTCCGTTTCCGACGTCGCGGCTTCGTCCGAAGAACTCAGCGCAAGCGCCGAGCATACGGGTAAAGCAACGCGTCAGATCACGGAATCGATCGAAGCTTTCGCTTCGAACAGCGAGCGTCAAAGCGATAGCGTGGCAGACAGTTCCCGCCGCTTGGCAGAAGTCTTCGAATGGCTCTCGGAACTTCGCAAAAATTCCGAACGTTTGGCCCAAGCCTCGCGCGGCTCGGCCGAAATGGCCGAGGAAGGCGATCTGCTCGTGGATCAAACGCTCGAACGTATCCGGGAAATCGATATCTCCGTCCGCGAAGGCGGCGTGGTGATCTCCGGCCTGTCGGATAAATCGCAGACGATTACAGGCATTCTGCATACGATCGACGAGATTGCTTCGCAAACCAATCTGTTGGCTTTGAACGCTTCGATCGAAGCGGCACGCGCCGGCGAAGCGGGACTCGGCTTCACCGTCGTGGCAAACGAAGTCAAAAAGCTTGCTCAGCAATCCGCCGATTCCGCCAAAACCATTGAAGGACTGATCCAGGATATCGTCGCCGATATTCAAGCTTCGCTGGAAACCTTCGTCAAGATTCGCTCGTCGGTGACCGGCGGCTTGGAGACAGCCGAACGCACGGCGGAAAACCTGCGCCAGCTCAAAACGGCTTCGGAAGAAGTTTCCGACGACCTGAGCGGCATGAATACGCAGGTCGGCGAAATCGCCGGTCACGCCGAAGAAGTCGCCCAGTCCGTTCGCGAGATTTCAAAAGCTGCGGAAACCAACCAATCCAGCACGCACGAGATCGCGGCGGCTGCCGAAGAGCAATTGGCTTCGATGGAACAAATCGGACAGTCCTCCGCTTCCCTGGCTCTGCTCGCCGAGCATCTGCAAGGCGAGGTCGAGCGTTTCAAGATCGATTAAATCGATACGCCGGAATCAGGATTCGAACGGCTTTCGCGGCTCAATCTTCGGAAGCCGTTCGGACTCCCTCGCTGACGGCAAACCGCATGTGCCCGGACTCGGCATACTCGAATGAATTGCACGAAAAAAGCAGGCTCCCTGATGACGGGAGCCTGCTTTTTCAATATCTTTTTGCTTAAGCGGCCTGTTGCCTAAGCTACAGTAACCGATTAAAATTCAAATTCAACATCGTTCAAGCGACGCTTGATTTCTTCGATGACGCGTTTTTCTTGCTCTTCGCCTTTTGCTTCGAACGTCACGGAGAAACGCACGAACGAGCCTGCATCGTCCCAAGGCACGGTGGAGATCAATTTCTCGCGGATCAGGAACTGCGAGAATGCTTCGCCGCTGCCGAACGCTTCGCCGCCCTTGATGCCTTTAGGCGCTTGCACGTACAGGAAGAACGAGCCTTTCGGTTTGGTTGCCGTGAAGCCAAGTTCGTTCAACGCTGCTACGAGCATGTCGTGGCGACGGGAATACTTCTCGGCGATTTTTTCCGTGATCAACGGATTAGCCAGACCGTAAGCCGCCGCTTTTTGGATCGCGATGAATTGGCCGGAATCGTTGTTGTCTTTAACGTCGCTGAACGCTTTGACGATCAGCGGGTTACCCGCTACGAATCCGATTCTCCAGCCTGTCATGTTGTAAGACTTAGACAGGGAGTGCAGTTCGATGCCGACGTCTTTTGCGCCCGGCGTGCTCAAGAAGCTGAGCGGCTTCAAGCCGTCATAAGTCAGCGCGGCATACGGAGCATCGTGAACCACGATCACTTCGTTCGCTTTGGCCCACTCTACCACTTTGGCAAAGAACTCCGGAGTCGAGCTTGCGCCTGTCGGGTTGTTCGGATAGTTCAGGTACAGCAGCTTGGCACGCTTCGCGATGTCGGCCGGAATCGAATCCAGGTCCGGCAGGAAGTCGTTTTCTTTGGTCAGCTGCACGTTGTAGACTTCGCCGCCTACGTATTTGGTGTGCGTGCCCAGAACCGGGTAACCCGGAACGGTCAGGATCGCCACGTCACCCGGGTTGATGAACACGGACGGCAGCATCGCGAGCGCCGGCTTGGAGCCGATCGAGTGCACGATTTCCGTCGTCGGATCAATGCCTTCGACTTTGAATACGTCAGCCAGGTATTGAGCCGCAGCGGCTTTGAATTCCGGGATGCCGTTGTCGGCGTAACCGCGGTTTTCAGGCTTTGCCGCTTCTTCGGCAAGCTTGGCCACGATGCCCGCGTCCGCCATTTCATCGGGTTCGCCCACGCCCATGTCGATCAGTTCGACATCGGGGAAAGCTTGGCGTGCTGCTGCTTTGGCGCGTTTAATTTTTTCGAATTTATAAATGTTGGTGTCCTTGCCGTAGTTCGCTCCGCCGATCCGATCGGCGAAAACTTGCTGGACGAATGTGTTTTGATACTCTTCGATACTCATGGTTAAGGTCAGCTCCTTGGGCAGAATGTTCTATGTTCTATCATGCCTCAAATTTATGGGCAGGGACATGGATTATGTGGCGGAAAATTTAGTTTTTTTGCGCTGAGGGGGGTGTGACGCTTCGGGGTGGAAGGGCCTGCGGATCGCTGTTGCAGTCCGGTTTTTCTCGATTGGAATAAAACCTGTACTGGTGGTAAAAAACCGGACTGCAAAGGCGAGCGCTACGCTTCCTTCGGCTCCTTCCACCCCTCCGCTCCGTCTGCGCATTGTGGTAAGGGGGCAAAGAGCGAAAGAGAAAAGCACCTGCCCTTTTGAACGGGGCAGGTGCTTGGGCGGGCGTTGCCCTTGGGTTCGCCTGATTGGGAGGCGAACTTAAAGATGGGCTCCGCTTTGCGAATCGCCGAGGGCCGGGTCAAGTACGGGCTCTCGGCTGTGCGAATCGCCAGGTGCATGGAAGCAGGGCAACCGCGTTAGCGGCTGCGGAGGTAGGTCAGCAGCTCTTCCATATCGGCAGGAACGGGGGCAGAGAACTCAAGGCGTTCTCCGGTCGTTGGGTGCGTGAAGCCTAATGACGCGGCGTGCAGGGCTTGGCCTTGCATTTTGATGCCGCCGCTGCGGCCGTACATGGGATCGCCGACCAGAGGGTGGCCGATGAATTTCATGTGGGCGCGGATTTGGTGGGTGCGGCCGGTTTCGAGCTTCAGTTCGAGCAAGGCATAATCACCGAAGCGTTCGAGGACGTTGAAGTGCGTGATGGCGTGTTTGCCGCCGGCTTGGACAACCGTGTACATTTTGCGGTCGTGCGGGTCGCGGGCCAAGTTGGCTTCTACGGTGCCGTGGGTGTGCGCAATGTTGCCGCGTACCAATGCGTTATAGATCCGGCTCACGGAGTGGTCTTTCAGCTGCGCCGACAAAGACGCGTGCGCTTTATCGTTTTTGGCAGCCATCAGCAGGCCGCTGGTGTCTTTGTCGATGCGGTGCACGATGCCGGGGCGGAGTTCGCCGTTGATGCCGGACAGGTCTTTGCAGTGGAACATCAGGGCGTTGACCAGCGTGCCGGATGAATGGCCTACAGCCGGGTGAACGACCATGCCGCGGGGTTTGTTGACGACGATCACGTCGGCGTCTTCGTAAACAATTTCAAGCGGAATGTCTTCGGCTACGATATCGACCGATTCCGGCTGCGGTACGCGGACTTCGACTTGCTCGCCTGCGGAAAGCTTGTAGTTCGCTTTTACGGTACGTCCGTTTACGGTGACGTGCCCCTGCTCGATCCAAAGTTGAATCTGCGAACGGGAGACGTCGCCTTCGATCGATTCGGTGACGTATTTATCAAGGCGCTGCTTATTGTCTTCGGCAGCAACGTTCCATTGCAGGATTTCTTCTTCGTTACCGTTCTCTTCCGCCGAAGCGTCAGGAACGTTGGTTTGCTCTTCAGTCATTAATTAGTCCTCCGTACGTTGTTCTGGCTGGTTTGCGGGTTGAGGTTCATTCGGACGACGCGAATCGAGCAGCGTATCGAGGATAATCAGAACCACGCCGACCACGATGCAGGCATCGGCCACGTTGAAGATCGGGAAGCTGTAGCTGCCGAAATTGAACAGGAAGAAGTCCACGACTTCGCCCATGCGAACGCGGTCCAGGAAGTTGCCGAGCGCTCCGCCCAGTACCAAGCTGAGGGCGATCGGAAGCATGCGCGCCGAACCTTTGGCGTTTTTCACACGCTGAAGATACCAAATGATCCCGGCTACCACCACCAGAGTCACGATGATAAAGAACCACTGCTTCTCCTGCAAAATGCCGAATGCGGCGCCTTTATTTCGGTGCGAAGTCAGAATGAAAAAATCGCCGATGATCGGAATTTGATCTCGAATTTCCATACGCGTAGCTACCAGATACTTTGTTCCTTGGTCGATCAGAAAAGCTACAAGCGCGATCACATAATAAATCACGTTAATCCGTCACCTCGTATTTAAGATACATGCTCATGAGTCCCGGGAAACGGCAGCAAATGCGTCCTTTCCAACCCGTCTATTGTAGCACAGCGCCGATTAGAGCGTCTATCATTCGACCCCTTACAAACAAACAGCGCCTGTCGGATTTGCACAGGCACTGTTTGCTGCGTCTTATTTTTTTCGATACTGCCGTCGATTAATCGACTTTGATTCCGACCTCTTTACCGTTTAACGTTACTCGCTCCATCCCGTCTTGACTACCAAAGGATACGTTGTTGACCAATACGTTCTCGCGAAGCACGGAGTCGAACGCGTTAAGCGCGGCTTGCAGTTCGGCGTCGACGTCAAGCGTCAGATCCACGTACTGCTCAACCTTGAGGTCGAGCTTTTTGCGCGTATCCTGAACGGCACGGACGATCTCGCGCACCCAACCTTCTTGTTCAAGCTCCGGCGTCACATCGGTGTTCAGCGCCACGGTCAGGCCGTAACCCGAAGCGGAAGCGAAACCTTCTTTGGCCTTTTTCTCGATCAGCAGCTCTTCGCTACTCACTTGCAGCTCTTCGCCTTCAGTCGAAGTGATATTGAACGAACCGCTATCCACGACCGCACGCGTTTCTTCGGCCGTCATGCCTTTGAAATGGTTTTGCAGGAAGCCGACGTTTTTGCCGTACTTTTTGCCTGCAACCTTCAGGTTCAGCTTGAGCGTGTAATCGACGAAGTCGCTGTCTCCGCTCTCGATACGGATTTCTTTCACGTTGATCTCGTCTTTGACGATCTCGGCGTAATCCGCCAGATCGAATTCGCGGTCCATGGACACGATCAGCTCGGACAGCGGTTGACGCGTCTTCAAGCTGTTTTCGTTCCGCACGTTGCGCGCAAGTTCCACGATCTGCTGCGACGTTTTCATATCGCGCTCCAGCTCGGCATCGATCAGCGAAGCATCGGCTTCCGGATAGTCGGCCAGATGCACGCTTGTTTTTCCGCCCAGATTGCCGTATAGGTCTTCCGCCAGCACAGGCATGAACGGTGCGATCAGACGCGCCAATGTGCTCAGCACTTCCGTCAACGTGCGGTAAGCATCCAGCTTATCTTCCGTCAGGCCGCTGCCCCAGAAGCGGTCGCGCGAACGACGGATATACCAGTTGCTCAGGCCGTCGACGAATTCTTCGATCCCTTTTGCAGCAGCCAGGAAGTCATTGTCGGACAAGGCTTCATTAGCCGCCGTTACCAAGCTGTGCAAACGGGACAAGATCCAACGATCCAGACGGCCTGTCGGCACTTGGAACGGATGCTCCGCCGGATCGAAACCGTCGATGTCCGCATACAGCGTCAGGAACGCATGCGTGTTGACGATCGTGTCCACGACTTTCGATTTCGCTTCGCCTACGACGCTCTTCGAGAAACGCTTCGTGTTCCACGGCGCGCTGTCGGCCAGCATCACCCAACGGAACGCGTCCATGCCGTACTCTTCGAGCACTTCCCACGGATCGACGACGTTGCCTTTGGATTTGGACATTTTCTGACCGTTTTCGTCCAGGATATGGCCGGTCGCCATAACGGATTTGTACGGCGCTTCGCCGGTAATCATCGTTGATACCGCGAGCAAGCTGTAGAACCAACCGCGAGTTTGGTCGATGCCTTCCACGATCATGTCGGCCGGATATTGCGCCTTGAACGTCTCTTCGTTTTCGAACGGGTAATGCTGCTGGGCAAACGGCATCGATCCGCTGTCGAACCAGACGTCGATCACTTCCGGCGTACGGGTCATTACCGCGCCTTCGGCAAACGGCGATTTCAGCTTGATCTCGTCCACGTAAGGCTTGTGCAGCTCGATATCTTCCGGTACGAAGTCCACGGCGCGCTCGCGCAGGTCAGCGATGCTTTTCGGTGCGTACTGCTTGCCTGTCTCTTCGCATACCCAGACATTGAGCGGCGTGCCCCAGTAGCGGTTACGGCTGATGTTCCAGTCGATCAGATCGTCCAGGAACTTGCCGAAGCGACCGTCGCGAACGTGATCCGGGTACCATTTTACGCCTTTGTTGTTTTCGACCAGCTTGTCTTTGACCGCCGTCGTTTGGATGAACCAGCTATCCGTTGCGTAGTACAGCAGCGGCGTGTGGCATCTCCAGCAGAACGGGTAGCTGTGCTCGTATTTCTCTTTGCTGTACAGGCGGCCTTTTTCCGACAGATATTTCACGATCTCGATATCCGTCTCGCCGTCTTTGACGAAGCGTCCCGCGAAGTCGGTCACGTCGGCTACGAAGCGACCTTGCGAATCGACGAGGTTGATAAAGCTGATTCCGTTCTCGCGGCAAACGCGGTAATCGTCTTCACCATGAGCCGGAGCCAAGTGAACGACGCCCGTACCGCTGGAATCCGTAACGAAGTCCGCGCCGAGGATGATATGTCCTTTTTCCGGCGTGAAGTAGTGGAACGGAGCGTCGTAGCTCAAACCTACCAATTCGGAACCTTGAAGCTCGGACAACGTTTCGTATTCGCCTTTCAGCACGCTTTCGGTTAAGTTTTTCGCCAGGATCAGCACTTCGCCTTCCTGCTTCACTTTCATGTACGTCATCGTTGGATTCACGGCCAAAGCGATGTTCGAAGGCAGCGTCCAAGGCGTCGTCGTCCAAGCCAACACGAACTCGCCGTTTTCCAGCTTGAACTTGGCCGTTGCGCTCAGGTCTTTGACGTCTTCATAGCCTTGGGCCACTTCGTGCGAGCTCAGCGTCGTTTGACAGGACGGGCAGTACGGGCTGACGCGGTGTCCGCGGTACAGCAGTCCTTTATCATGGATCGTGCCGAGCAGGTTCCAGACGCTCTCGATGTACTTGTTGTCGAGCGTGATGTACGGGTTGTCGAGGTCTGTCCAATAGCCGATCGCTTCGGTCAGGTCGCGCCACTGTTTCTCGTACGTGAAGACACTCTCTTTACATTTCTTGATGAACTTCTCGACGCCGTATTCTTCGATATCGTGCTTGCCGGAGATGCCGAGCTGCTTTTCCACGCCCAGTTCAACCGGAAGTCCGTGCGTATCCCAGCCTGCTTTACGCACGACATGGAAGCCTTTCATCGTCTGATAGCGGCCTACGAAGTCCTTGATGACGCGTCCCAGCACGTGTCCGATATGCGGAACTCCGTTTGCGGTCGGCGGACCTTCGTAGAAGACAAAATTCGGCTTGCCTTCGCGGTTTTCGATCGATTGTTTGAACGTGTTTTCTTCATTCCAACGGTTGAGTACACGCAGGTCGCGTGCACGCGCTTTTTCCTTTACATCGACTCTTTGCATCGTTGTCGGCTCCTTTTTTGGTCAAAAATAAAACCCCGCCCCTGAAAAGGGACGAGGTTAGCTCGCGTTACCACCCTTGTTTCGCCTATTGCACGTCCTGTCCGAAAAACGTCTGAGCACTCCGCTTTTCGGGCACCGCGCAAAAAAAGCGACACCTTAGTCTCCGTATCAAACAATACGGGTCCGCTGTAACGGTCGGCTTCCGGTACGGCCTACTCTCTTTTTGCGGACCTTATGATCACTTGGCAAAAAGGATTCGAACGTACTTCTCCGGGATGATCTTCGGTCGATGCTTCGTACGCCGGCTTGCAGCTCGTAAAGGCCCGGCTCTCTGAAGAACGAATGACATGACTTACTGTTCCCATCGTTGAATTTGATCCATGATTATTTGCGAATAAAACGCCATACGGCGTCTTTTATTTATAGCGCTAACCGCGCCGGTTGTCAATAGTTGACACAGGAGCGGCTGCTTAGTACAGCTCGCTTGAACGACGGTCAGCCTGGGCTTGTTCCATCTCCCGATCAAGCTCGCGACTCTGACGGTCCAAGGCATCCCAACCATCCTGGGCAAGCAGTTCAAGCTGTGCTTCAATCAGTGTGCGGAAACGCGTGCGGTAGATCGAAGCCTGCTTTTTCAGTTCTTCCATCTCTACGGCAACTTTACGCGATTTGACCAGCGACTCGTTGATGATGCGATCCGCGTTCTTTTCCGCTTCTTTCACGACCAACTGTGCTTCCTTCTTCGCGTTGCCGCGGACTTCGTCCGCCGCTTCCTGCGCCACGATAATCGTCTTGCTCAGCGTCTCTTCCAGGTTCATGAAGTGATTCAGACGTTCTTCCATGGATGTCATCCGATGCAGCAGATCTTTGTTTTCCCGAATCACGCTTTCGTAATCCTTAATAACCTGATCCAAAAACTCGTTGACTTCATCCTCGTCGTATCCCCGAAGACGCCGGCTGAATTCTTTGTTATGTATATCCAGCGGTGTTAATGCCATGATGTGCACCTCCAATGTATTAAGCACGCTGCCAACCCCTCGGCAAAAGCTCAGGCTGTATCACGTCCGTGCATAAGACCGCTGCGCTTACGCGCAGACAGTCCTTTTGGTTTTATCGGAATTTCGACATCAAAACGTGAATTCCTGCATAGTTCCACACAAACCGTTATACAAATTTACCAATTCGGACGCGATAGCGCCCCTTTTTGGTTAAATCGCCGATCTCCAACACCCGGAAGCGGCCGAATCCTTGGAGCGATACCGTATCGCCTTCGCGCAACGTTTTGGAAGGATCTTCTTCGACTTTCCAGTTGACGCGACAGCGACCGGCTTTGATCGGCGCGAGAATCTTTGCCCGACTCATGCGGTAAACGTCGCTGACTATTCCGTCAAGACGCGGCGATGCGACAGTCAGTTCGATTTCGGCAAGCTCCGATTCCGAAGCGGACAACGCGGTAATCGGCAGCACTTCGGTAAATACGCTGACCCGATGCACCTGTCTCAGCTCCAGATTAAGAAAATCCGCGATCTCGGCAGCTACCACGATGTGGCAACCGTCTTCGCGCGGATGGATATCACCGATCTTGGATCGCTTCATGCCGAGTCCAAGTACCGATCCCATATAGTCACCGTGCGCAAGCTCCGTGAACTTGCTGTCCGCCGGAGTGATCGACAGCACGGCCAATTTCATATCTTCGTCGCCCAAGTCCCGATAATCCGGCGCAATGACGGCTCTGCGCCGCTCCGCCCGGGGGCTTCCGCCTTCCAGGCGAACCGCGACGTCCGGCTCGGAATTGGCCAACATCGACAGAATTTGAAGCTGACGCGGGTCGAGAAAATCAGTTAGCTTCAGCTCATGATAGCGGGCCGCTCCTTCCAACCATTCGGAAGCACGATCCACGAATTCTCGCTCGTCGGGATGGACGTGTTCATGTATGTTTTTAGACATCTGTCAAACTCCCTCTAACATTCATGATCCGTTTACGCTATAGCGCGGATCAACAATTGGAACAAATATAAAATTCCGCCTTGCACGAACTGCAAAACGAACAACGCAACGATTGGGGAAATATCCAGCATCCCGCCGATCGGCGGGATGAATCTGCGGAAAATGGACAAGTACGGCTCTGCGATTTTCCCCAAAATTACGCCGACTTGGCTTTCCCGAACATTGGGTACCCAAGACATCAGGATGTAAATGATCAAAATCCAAGAATAAATCTGGAACAACGTTGGAATGAGTTGATAAATCTGAATCAAGAATCCTACCAAGCTATCGTCACCTCATTTGATTAAATTCGTGATCTTCGCGAATCAGGTCTGCAATCGAACCTTCGACTTCGACCGTATCCGGCGTGCAAAGGAAGATGTCTCCTCCGACTTTGGAAATGTTTCCGTTGATCGCATAGACCGTACCGCCCAAAAAATCGATAATCCGCTTGGCATGGTCACGGCGCACCTGCTGCAAATTCACGACAACGGAGCGATGCGCGCGAAGATGATCGGCAATCTGTTGGGCATCGTCGTACGTACGAGGCTCGACCAAGATCACTTTCACGTTTTTTTGCGAATGAATACTCACTACGTTATTCGCTTTGCCGTTTTTTCGAGGTTCCTGATTAGCAGCCGATTCATACGGTTGGTCATCGGATTCCACGACTTTTTCGCGCTCCACGATCTCCTCTTCTTCCTGCAGGCCGAGAAAATTCATAAAACGGTTCATGACACCCATCTTCAGTCCTCCTCTTTTCCTACCAGAATAGAGCCCAGGCGAACCCAGGTCGCACCTTCTTCAATGGCGACTTCAAAATCTCCCGACATGCCCATCGACAAATGTTCGATCGGCTTCGCTTGGACGTTTTTCGCATTCAAGTCTTCTCGCAGCTCTCTTAATCCGCGAAAGACCGGACGGGCCGACTCGGCATCCGAATCAAACGGAGCCATCGTCATGAGCCCAATCACTTCGATATGAGGGAATTCACCCAGCTGCCGAATAAAGTCAAAGACCTTCTCCGGCGGCATGCCTGCCTTCGTGTCTTCACCCGACACATTAACCTGAACGAATGCCTTTAACGTTATATCGGCCGCTGACGCCTGACGCTCCAGTTCTTTGGCCAGGGACAAACGATCCAAGGAATGGATATACGCAAACTTGCCGATCACATCTTTTACTTTGTTGCTCTGGAGCTGACCGATAAAATGCCAGACGCCGCGGCTTCCCAGTGCTTCCCACTTGGGTTTCGCACTCTGCCAGCGATTTTCCCCGAGGTGGACGATGCCGCTATCGAGCACTTGTCTTGTTTTGTCGACAGAAACGTATTTCGTCACCGCTACAATGTTCACTTCTTCGGGCGATCTGCCCGCGCGTTCACAAGCTTCCGATACGACCTTGTTCACGTGCGCGATCCGCTGTTCCAATGTCACCGGAACGTGCCTCCTTCTTTCAGTCCTATCCAGCTTGCCATTCTTCCGGTCTGTCCGTTTTCCTGTCTATGCGAAAAGAACAGATCGGTCCGGCTGCTCGTACACCAACTCGTGCACGCGATGCTTTCCGGACGTATTCCTGATCTTATCATAATGTGTCGGTTCAATTCTTTCAAGTTCAGCAGCGCTTTCCCGCCCCCGGAATCTACGGAAAAGTCGGATAATTCGCGCGAACGGGCAGGCAAGTCCCGATTAAGCACTTCACGCACGCGATCCAATACGGTTGCATCGACTTCATAACGACTTTCGCCGATACAAGGTCCGATCGCCGCCCTGATATCTTCGGACCGACTGCCGTATTGTTCATTCATTTTCTCCACCATGCGACGTCCGATCTCTGCGACCGTACCTTTCCATCCCGCATGCGCAAGACCGACAACCTGCTTAACCGGATCGAAAAAGTACAACGGCACGCAATCGGCATAAAACGAAGTCAGCAATATGCCCGGAACATTCGTGAGCAGGCCGTCCGTATCGGGAAAAGCACTTTCGCGATTCAGCCGTCCCCGGCCGCGGTCCGCTTCGGCGACAATCGCAATCTCTGCCGAATGTACCTGTTCGCCACACGTCCAGTTTTCAAAGCGAAAACCTGCCGCCTCCGCTACTCTGGATCGATTCTCCGCTACATCAGCCGGATTATCGCCTACATGCAGCGCACAGTTCAATTCGGCATGATACCCTTTGCTTACCCCACCTGAGCGCCCCGTAAAACCTGCGCTTAGCAAATCGAACGCTGTCCATGCCGCAATATCGAACACTTCTGCCCCGTTATCCGCCATTCGACGGACAAACGGCTCTTGAACGCTTGTCATTTCTCTCGCTTCCTCCTTACCTGATGCGCGCAGCACCTTATCGAAACTTCCTTTGGCCCTATTGAAAAAAAGATCCGCTTCCGAATGACGAAAGCGAATCTTTCTTAGATCGGACTGCGTGGAGCAGTTTGTCTTCATTCAACTTGAGTCGGACAAGCTCTCCGATACATTGTCAAATCTAGTATCTAGTCGTTATTTTGACGCGAACGGTTGCGAAGGAACGTCGGGATGTCCAACTGATCTCCGCCTTGCTGTTGAGGATCAAAGGCCGGGCGCTGCGGCTGTTGCTGCGAACGGTCGGTTTGAGCTTCGGGTTGTTGCTGCTGGGTCGTAGGTTTGCGAACGATCGGTTTCAATGGAGCAGGCTTGTGTTCAAAACCGGTCGCGATAACCGTTACCTTGATCTCTTCTTTCATGTTCTCGTCGATAATCGCGCCGAAGATCATGTTGACTTCCGGATCGGAAGCTTCGATAACGATCTCGGCTGCTTCGTTGACTTCGTACAGCGACAGATTCGATCCGCCGGTGATGTTCATGATCACGCCTCTAGCGCCTTCGATGGACGTCTCCAGCAGCGGGCTCATGATCGCTTTGCGCGCTGCATCCGCCGCGCGGTTTTCGCCTGATGCTTCACCGATTCCCATCAAAGCGGAACCGCGTTCCGTCATGATCGTTTTGACGTCCGCAAAGTCAAGGTTGATCAGACCCGGAACCGCGATCAAATCGGAAATGCCTTGAACGGCTTGACGCAGCACGTTATCCGCTTCGCGGAAAGCTTCGAGCATCGGCGTTTTCTTGTCGACGATTTCGAGCAACCGGTCGTTTGGAATCACGATCAGCGTATCTACCTTTTCCTTCAACGCTTCAATGCCAAGCTCGGCTTGTCCGGCGCGTTTACGGCCTTCGAACGTGAACGGACGCGTGACGACCCCCACCGTCAGCGCGCCGCACTCGCGTGCGATTTCTGCAATAACCGGAGCCGCGCCCGTTCCCGTACCGCCGCCCATACCCGCAGTAACGAATACCATATCCGCGCCTTTGAGCGTGTTGCTGATCATCTCGCGGGATTCTTCCGCCGCTTTTTTGCCGACATCCGGATTGGCCCCCGCGCCAAGACCCCGAGTCAGCTTATCGCCGATCTGCAATTTGTGCTCCGACTTGGCCAAATGAAGGGCTTGCGCATCCGTATTGACCGTAATAAACTCCACGCCTTGCACGCCGTTCTCGATCATGCGATTGACCGCATTGCTGCCGCCACCGCCAACGCCGATCACTTTAATGCGTGCCAGGCTCTCCATTTCGAAATCGAATTCCAACATATTCCTCCATCTCCCCCTCGTTTTCCTTGGATGGGCTCGTTTTTGTGTTCTTCATATAAATTCGCTAAACATATTTTTGAGCTTTTCTAGGAAACCGGTTTTCTGGCCCGTCTCCGGTTTTGGGCTCGATTGAGGACGATTCACGGGCTTTTTACCCGGAATTGCGGCGCTCCGACTGCGATTCTTGCGAATCACGCTGTACAGGATACCGATTCCGCTGGCAAAAGCCGGGTCGCGAACGCCGATGTAATCGGGCACCGCGAGCCTGACGGATGCCGCCAGTTCGCTCTGTGCAACCTGTAAAACACCCGGCATCGCAACGGTTCCGCCACTCAGTACATACCCCCCGGAGATGTCCCGATAACCCATACGATGGATCTCCTGATGGATAAGTTGGAAAATTTCCTGAACACGCGGCTCGATAATGGCAGCCAAGTCTTCCTGAGTATATTCCTTCTCGACCGAGCTGCCGATCCGGTTGACCTTAAATAACACGTCCGCCGCAGCGTCCGCCATCATGGCGCAACCGTACTTCAGCTTAACCTTCTCCGCTTGATCGGTTACTGTGCGCAAACCGTAGGCAATATCGTTCGTTACGTATTCGCCCCCGATCGGAAGCGTCGATACGGCGGTAAGATGACCATTTTCAAAAATAGAAATGGTGGCCTGTCCCGCGCCGATATCAAGCATGGCTGTACGCATCGTCTTCTCATCCTTGGTAAGTGCCAGCTGGCCGGCCCCGAGGGAAATCAGCACCAGTTCTTTCACCTTGAGGTCGGCTTTCTCCACGCAGCGCAAGAGGTTATGTATAGCCGTCTTGGCGCCGGTGACGATCGTAGCTTCCACCTCCAGGCGGGATCCGATCATGCCCCGCGGATCCTGAATTCCCTCCAAGCCGTCAACCACGAACTGCTTGGCAACGACGTCGATGATTTCACGTTCCGGCGGAAGAGCCACAACCTCGGCGGCTTTGGTTACGCGTTCGATGTCGTCCTCTCCGATCTCGCGATCCTCGTTCGATACGGTTACGACTCCACGACTTGCTTGCAATCCGATATGGCTGCCCGATATGCCGACGTAAACTTCCGTTATTTGAATGCCGACCATTCGCTCGGCATGTTCCACTGCGCCGCGAATCGATTGGACGGTTTGATCGACGTCAACGATGGCGCCTTTTCGGATTCCTTCCGAATCGGCCGATCCAACTCCAATAATATTAAAGGTTCCATTGCTGATTTCCCCGATAATAGCACGAACTTTGGATGTACCGATGTCCAAACTAACAATGATGTCATTGTTGCTCAAGCCCTTGGCACCTCCCGTTTGCAAAATTGATCACTTGGTTTGTTTAAAGCCGGGCTTTATTCGTATCTTCATAGAATAATTCAACACGGCTTAAACTTTCCCTCTTTCATTTCGAATTTTTTTATGCAGTTTGTGTATCTTTTTGCGAGAATACAGCAAACATTATAGCATCTTTTATAATCCGGGAGTAGCAGGCCTTAAGGCTCTTATTCGCCCGAGTCGGTTTCGAGTTCGGCATTTACGAAAGGAACGTAAACATTGGCCTCGAACATTTTGATCGATCCCGGACTTTGGGTTTCGGTGATGCCGTCCAAAATTCCCAAGCGATCTTTGAGAAGGGACACGGTAGTCTCCACTTCAAAACGCGATCGCGTGTAAATTCGGATTCTATCGGGATACGATTCCGTAGAAGCCGGCATGATCTCGGACAGATCGGATAATAAACTGTCCGGCACCGAAGCCAACACGCGGCAAAGCCTTGCCTTTTCTTCTTCTTTCCCCTCCCATTCAGTCAGCATCGGCTTTTCGGCCGGCAGCCCCTGATCCCGAAGCGGAATCTCGGCGCCGCTGCCCAATAGAGCCTGTACGCTGCCGTCCTCAAGCAGCTCGTAAGCGACCGGACTGTACTCGTCTACGCGAAGCAGAATCTTCCCGGGAAACCGCTTCTCTACCGTCGCAGACTCGACCGCGTTCAGATTCGACACGATCCGCTGCTCGACGTTCGTCGCGCTCGACGCGAAGAATTGACCTCCGATACGCAGTCCCGCCGCTTCGATCACCGCCGAGCGGTCGACGTACACGTTGCCTTCGACTTCGATCTGCTGAATATGGCTTAACGAAGAGCGGAAAAAAATAACGCTCAACGCAGCGACCAGCAGAACGGTCAGGAGCAGCCAAAGTTTCCAGCGTCCCTTGCGTCTAGGCTTGCGCGACTCTTGCTCTTGATTTTCGATCGGTTTAACGACTTTCAGCATGGCCATTCTCCATCCGGCCGCCAGGCGTCCGTCCCGGAAACGCAACAGGACGAAGCCAAGCGGTTAATTGCACAGTACGCGGAATTCACGTCTCTTCCATATAAGCCCAATCGTATTTGCGGTTGGGGTTGCCTGTTCGGGCGACGGAATTTTGTGTTACGTTCATTATACACGTGCCGCGCTCGATGGCAAAGACGAAGGTTGCTCACAAAGCGCCCCGGCGAATGGCTTGGGCCCGCACGGCCAACTTTCGAAGCTCAGCCGTGATCGCGGCCGCGGAATCCGGCTTGCCGAGTCTTGCCGAACATTCAGCCATTCTGAGCCGCAAATACTCATCCTGAACGACTGCTTCCACTGCCCTCAAAAGACTTTCCCCGCTGAGATCCCGCTCGGCAATCACAATGGCAGCTCCATCCTCCTCCAACGCCCTGGCGTTGACTTCCTGATGATTATTGGTCACGTTCGGCGACGGAATCAATACGGCGGGAATTCCCAGAGAAGTCACTTCGGCCAAGAATGAAGCTCCCGCACGGCTGATGACAAGCATGGATGCCGCCAGAACTTCCGGCATTCGCTCTACGTAAGGCAGCACGTGCAGGTTGGAAGGCATCACCCACGGGGCCTCTTCCAGACTGCGCTTCGCTTCTTCGTAATAACGTTTACCCGTCACGTACACAAAGTGCACGTCCGGCATGCGTACGATATCCGTGACCATTTGCAGCATGGCCTCGTTAATCGCTTTTGCTCCGATACTTCCGCCGACCACAAGCACGACAGGCGTTCCTTGAGGCAATCCCAGTAAACGGAATCCTTCAGCGGCATCCGCCCGGTGAACCGTCGTGGCTCTCGGGTTGCCGCTGTACATCACTCTTTTAGCTTTGGGAAACTGATCCTGCGTGCCGTCGAAACTTACGGCGACCGTACTCACGTATCGGCTAAGAAAACGATTGGTCAGCCCTGGAATCGCATTCTGTTCGTGGATCAAGGTCGGAATTCGCAGTTTATGGGCAGCGTAGACCACGGGGCCGCACACATAACCGCCGGTTCCTACGACCACGTCGGGTTTGAACTTCTCCAACAACTCGGATGAAGCCTGTACACCTTTTAAAAAGCGAAGCACGGTCTTGATGTTATCTGCTGACAAACTTCGTCGAAAGCCTGTAATATCAAGCGTTTCGAACGGTATGTCGGTTTCGGGCACGATTGAATTTTCCAATCCCCGCTTGCCTCCGATATATAAAAACTCGGTGTCGGGCCGGTCTGTCTTCAACTGTTCGGCAATGGCAAGAGCCGGATAAATATGACCTCCCGTCCCGCCTCCGGTCAATACGACGCGCATACGATGTCCTCCCGTCTATTCGGATATCGAGCGAACGGCTTCCTTGAACAGGCGGCCTCGCTCCTCGAATGATGCGAACATATCCCAGCTCGCACAAGCCGGAGACAACAGCACGGTATCTCCGATTTCCGCCAAACGCTTCGCTTCGCGTACGGCTTGGCGCAGCGTATCTGCCGGATCTTCCATAGGCTCTACCACCGAAATGCGTTCGACTCCCGCTCGTCCGGCAACGCCTGCGATTTTCTCGCGCGTCTCCCCTAACGTAACGATCGCCTTAATCTTCGTTTGCATGGCCGGCATCAGTTCTTCGTAGTCGGAACCGCGGTCAAGACCGCCCGCAATCAGAACAACGGGTTGGTCAAAAGCCGACAATGCCGTTAGCGTCGCTTTGGAATTTGTTGCTTTCGAGTTGTTGTAGTAAAGAATGCCTCCATGTTCACCCAAAGCTTCCAGGCGATGCTCCACGCCTCCGAAGCTGCTCAGAGGGCCTTTTAACGCGGCAGGGCTCACTCCGGCGGCAATAGCCGCTGCGCAAGCTGCCATCGCGTTCGCCGCATTGTAAGCACCCGGAATACCGAGTTCGGAAGCCCGAATAATCTCGTGAACCTCTCCGGCTGCATCCCGATACACGATAAGCCGCTCCATATCGTCCGCTTCTCCGTCCGCCGGATAGGAAGGCGAAGCATAGACGCCTTCCAATTTCAGTTCTTCATTTACGGAAAAAGGAAGGATTTTCCCTTTCAAATAAGGCACCAGTTCGCGGCAGAAGGGATCGTCCCAGTTGATGATGCTTGTATCTTCCGGTGTCTGATTGACGAAAATCCGGGCCTTGGATGACGTATAATCTTCCATGGAACCATGATAGTCCAGATGCGTCTCCGCCACGTTCAACAGACACGCGATCCGCGGAGCAAAAGTTTGCGTGCCTTTAAGCTGGAAGCTGCTCAATTCGACAACAAGCCAATTGTCATCTTTTGCTTCCAGTGCGGCATCGCAAAGCGGGGTGCCGATATTGCCTGCAACGATAGGCTTTAATCCGGCCCCCTCCAGCATATTGCCGACCCAGGTCGTCGTAGTCGTTTTCCCGTTCGAACCGGTGATGCCGATGATCGGGGCCGATGACAAGTGATAAGCGACTTCAACCTCCGTCACGACTTCGATTCCCAGCTCCAAAGCCTTGGCAATAGGCGGAGCCGAATACGGGATACCCGGATTCTTAATAACCAAAGCGACGTCCGAGCGAATCAAATCGTCCGGATGCCCGCCGCAGATCACATTAATCCCCAGTTCTTCAAGCACGGAGGCTTCCGGACTTTCTTCGCGAGGCTTACGGTCATTAACCGTCACTTTTGCGCCGAAAGCGTGCATCGTTTTGGCTGCCGACACGCCGCTTCGAGCCAGACCCAACACGACAATTTCCCGATTTGCATACTCCTTCGGATGTTCCATCTCTCTACAGCCCCTTATCCAGATAAAGTCCGATTGCCGCCAAAATCAGCGATACGGCGAAGAAAATTCCGACGATTCGCCATTCCGACCAGCCGGACAATTCGTAATGGTGATGAATCGGACTCATTTTGAAGATTCGTTTGCCGCGCGTTTTAAAAGAAAGGACCTGAAGCACGACGGACAGCATTTCGATAACGAAGACGCCGCCGATAATCAGGAACAAAAACTCGTGCTTGGTCAAAATCGCAATCATTCCGATCGCTCCGCCGATGCCGAGCGACCCGGTATCTCCCATGAATACTTTGGCCGGATGCGCGTTGTACACCAAAAAACCCAGTGCCGCGCCTGCCATTGCAGAAGCCGCGAGAGCTGATGGGAATTGCGTCGCCTGCACGGCAATCAGCGCGTAAGCGCCGAACGCCGGAACGCTGACCGCCGAGAGCAAGCCGTCTACGCCGTCCGTAAAATTGACCGCATTGGATATCGCCAGCAGCATCAACGCGATAAACGGATAGTAAAACCATGCTCCCCAATCAAAAGAGAACGAGGTTCCCGGAATCGACAACGCCGTGCTATGCCCCGAGTCGATCAGCAACCAACAGGCAACCGCGGAAAACAAAAGCTGTCCCAGCAATTTTTGCAAAGAGGTTAAACCCAATGAACGTCTTTTCAATATTTTGATCCAATCATCCAAAAAACCAACCAGCCCGAAACCGAGCGTTACAACCAATATCACATAAAATTCGGTATTGACGACGGAAAATTTGACGAAGGCCAGCGTGAAAGCCAGCAGAATGACTACACCGCCCATTGTAGGCGTTCCAGCCTTCTTCAAATGCCCTTGAGGCCCTTCGCCGCGAACCTGCTGACCCAGCTTTAGTTTTTGCAGCAACGGGATGCACAGCGGGCCTGCCAATACGGCAAGAATAAATGAAACAGCGGCCGTCACAATTAAAAGCTGCAAATCCATAAGTCCATTAAACTCCTTCTGTAGCTAGTGGCTCGTCGCGCAGGGCATAGACCACTTCTTCAAGCTTCATGCCGCGCGAAGCTTTGACCAGAACGGCATCATCCGGCTTCAAACTCCGGCGCAGATGGGCGATCATCTCCTCTTTGTCGAGGAAGGCATGCACGGAACCTGCTCCCATCGTCTCCAAGGCGCCTTCTGCCGAGTCGGCAGACAACGGCCCATACGCATAAATCGTACGGATTCCCGCCTTCGCGGCATAACGACCGATTTCCCGATGATACTCGCGCTCTTGTTCGCCCAGCTCCAACATATCGCCAAGTACCAATACATTTGAGGCGTATCCGTCCAGCCCGGCAAGCACATCGATTGCGGCGCGCGCCGAAGTCGGGCTTGAATTATAGGCGTCGTTCAAAATCGTTAGCCCCGATATGCCGACTAAACGCTCGATTCGCATGCCCGTCAACTGCATCGTCGCAAGCCCGTCTTTCATTTTGGCTGCCTCGACACCAAAGGTGCGAGCTGCGGCCATCGCCGCAAGCGCGTTGGTTACGTTATGGCTGCCGAGTACGGGAAGGGAGAAACACAGGTCTCCTTCGCTCCGAGCAGAGAAGGTCATGCCTCCGCCTCGGCGCATCATGCCTGTCGGATAATCGTCGTTGGTTCCTTCCAGGCCGAACGTAAACGTACGAAGCCCTTCAGGCAGCGAATGTTCAATTTCCTTCAGCACAAACGGAATCAACGGCTCATCGCCGTTGTACACGAGCAGCCCTCCCGGCTTGATTCCCGATGCGATCTCCAATTTGGCACGGGCGATATTCTCACGACTGCCCAGATTGAGCAGATGAGACTCTCCGATATTCGTGACGATCGCCACATCGGGAGGCGCGATCTTGGCTAACAAGGCAATCTCGCCAAGATCGCTCATGCCCATTTCAAGCACGACAATCTCGGTATCTTCCGGCATCGACAGCAAAGTCAGCGGCAGCCCCAAATGGTTATTGAAATTCCCTTGCGTTTTGTGAACGCGGAAAGAATTGCCCAGCAGGGCAAACACCATATCTTTGGTTGTCGTTTTGCCGTTGCTGCCTGTAATTCCGATAACTTTAGCACCGCTCTCAAGCAGATACGCGGAGGATAATTGTTGAAGAGCTTCAAGCACGTCCTCGACTTCGATCAACGCGCCTTCGGGGGCACCTTCGCGTCCGCGCTGCCAGAGCGAAGCTCCGGCGCCTGCTTGCAAAGAACCTTCGACAAACGCATGTCCGTCCACATTCGCTCCGCCAAGCGGCACGAAGAGAACGTCGGTCGTAATTTTGCGGGAATCGATAGCGACTCCGGCAATCTTTTTTTCAGGGGAAGCCGTACCGATCAGTCGGCCTCCGCACATATCGGCAACCTGGCCGAGTGTCCGTTCAATCACTTTGCGACTCCCCTTACGGCTTCCGCTGCAACAAGACGATCGTCGAAGTCCAGCACCTGTTTGCCCACCAATTGATACGTCTCATGTCCTTTGCCCGCGATCAGTACCACGTCTCCGGGCTGTGCTTCGGCAACAGCCAAGCGAATCGCTTCCGCACGATCGACAACCAGCTTATAGCGGGATTGTTCTACGCCGTCTTCAATCAAACCTGCTTCGATATCGTTCAAAATGGCATCCGGATCTTCGGTACGCGGGTTATCCGAAGTGACGTAAGCGATGTCGCTGTACTTCGCCGCGATGCGTCCCATGATCGGGCGCTTCGTCCGATCGCGGTCCCCTCCGCAGCCGAAAACGCACAGTACGCGCTTTTCCGCGAATTCGACTACCGTTTTCAGCACATTTTCCAGACCGTCGGGCGTATGCGCGTAATCGACGATAATCGCAAACGGCTGTCCGGCGTCGACCGCTTCCACGCGACCGTCTACCCCTGCAACCGACTCCAAACTTTGCTTAATCCGATCCAGCTCCACGCCTTCGATCAGCGCAGCCGCAATCGCAGCCAAGGCGTTATAGACATTGAATTTGCCGACCATGCGCAGTTGGATGTCGGTCGAACCTATGAATGTATCCACATGGAAAAACGTTCCTTGGGCCGTGATCCGAATATCCGACGCGCGAACGTCGCAGTCCTGCTCCACGCCGTAAGTAATCACTTCCGCGGAAGTCACTTTCGCGTATTCCGTCGACGCTTCGTCATCCGCATTCAATACCGCATATTTGCGCTCGGACGGATTCGCCGGAAGCGCATTGCCCAGACGGGAAAAGAACAAGCCTTTGGCTGCCCGATATTCCTCCATCGAGTGATGGTAGTCCAGATGGTCTTGGGACAGGTTCGTGAAAATGGCGGTGCGATAATCCGTCCCCTTAACGCGTCCTTGCTCCAATGCATGAGAAGAAACTTCCATGACGCAGCATTCCACGCCCCGGTTGACCATATCCGCAAGCGAACGCTGCAATCCCAGCGATTCCGGCGTCGTACCGGACATCGGGAACGTTTCGCCGTCGTAACGCATTTGGATCGTGCCGATCAAGCCTGTGTTCACGCCGTGATCTTGCATGATGCGTTCGATCAGGTAAGTCGTCGTCGTTTTGCCGTTCGTTCCGGTTACGCCGATCATGCGCATCTTGCGGCTCGGTTCGTCAAAGAACGCGTTCGCCAATACCGCCATCGCCATACGGCTATCCCGCACGAGCAGCTGCGGCAGCTGCGTATCCAGTTCACGCTCAACGACAAGCGCGACTGCGCCTTGTTCTTCGGCTTGCTTCGCATAGTCATGACCGTCTACGGTGAACCCGGGCAAACAGATGAACAAATCGCCTGTACCCGCTTTACGGGAATCGATTTCGATCCCTGTACATTCCGTATCTCCGTTGCCGATCAATCGAGCCGTAATCAATTGTTGCGCCAGTTGGTCCAATCGCATAGCCTATTCTCCCCTTATTTCATTATTCGTATTTTAGCAGCCTCCGCCATTCCCCTATGCCAGAGCCGCAAAATGCCCGAGCCCGCCAATGGCAGGCCCGGGCAGTACTTCCCTCAGTTGAGCGGAGCTGCATCGCTTTCCGGCGCGGGATCGGCCGGGACAACGGTTCCGCCGTCGATTACCGGATCGCTGATTTCGGTCTCCGCGCTTTCTTCGACAGGCTCGTCGGCCACGGCTTCCCCGCCAACAGACACGTCTTCGGATTCGGTGTCTTCCGTACCTGTTATCGTCGTTTTCGCCGACTTTAGCGTCAGGACCACGATCCGATTGCCTTCGGCATTTTGGGTCAATCTTTGTTCGGAAACGAACCCTGAACCTTTTGTGCTGATCGATACATTCAACAAAGTCAAAATATCGACGGCATCCCGAAGCGACAATCCGGTCAGGTCAGGCACGCTCATTTCGTCTTTGTCTTCCGTGAGCAGATAAATTTTTTGTCCGGCATACATCGCGCTTCCCGCGGAAGGATACTGTTCAAGCACGGTCGCGCCTGCCCCTACCTGCTCGTAAGCAACGCCTTCGTCGAGCAGTTTCGACTTCGCGTCTTCAAGCTTCATTTCCAACAAATTCGGAGCCGTGACTTTGAGCAGCGTTTCTCCGGTTTCGGCATTTTCGCTTTGGCTTTGAATTTCCGTGTCGGAAAACTGTTTGGCGACGCCCATATATTCAAGCGTTTGGGACAAAATTTCTTTTGCGATCGGCGCAGCGATCCTGCCGCCGCTCGCGTTCGGATCTTCCGGTTCGTCCAACATAACGAAGATCGCCACTTTGGGATCGTCCGCCGGAGCGTAGCCGATAAAAGAAACGGCCGAGCGCGTTTTGTCGTAAGCGTTACCCGAAGCGTCGACGGTACCCGTTTTTTCGGCAGTACCCGTTTTGCCCGCTACGCGGTAGCCGGGGATGTAGGCGTTGCGTCCCGTACCGATGTCTTGGTCCGACACGACTTGTTCCAGATAACCGCTAACGGCTTTTGCCGTTTCGGGCGTAATCACGTCGCGAACTTTTTCGACTTCGTTACGTTTGATCACTTCGCCCGTTTGCGGATTGCTTTCCGATTTGACGATATGAGGCTTCAATAATTTGCCGCCGTTGGCTACCGCGGAAATCGCCGCGATCTGCTGAATCGGGGTTACGGCCACGTTGTGTCCGAACGTGATCGCAGCCTGATCGATCAACGGACTTTTTTCGGTTACGTTCATGGTACCTTTGAGTTCGCCGGGCAATTCGATTCCGGTCGGCTCGCCGAATCCGAAATTTTTGATGTATTCGGTCAGTTTGCTCGTTCCGACCATTTCCATCCCCAGTTTGACGAACGCCACGTTACTTGAATGCTTGACGCCTTTCAAATAAGAAATGGTTCCCCAATTCCGGCTGACGTCATGCACCGTCTGCCTGCCGATTTGAATAGCGCCCGATTGGTACTCGGCATTGGGATTGAATTTTCCTTCTTGCACCGCTGCGGACAGCGTCACGATCTTGAACGTGGAACCCGGTTCGTATTGTCCGGTAACGGACAAATTATTAAAATCTTCAAGCGCCTTTACGCCGGAATATTCGTTCGGATCGAACGTCGGCATATTCACCATCGCCAAAATGTCCATCGTATTGGGATCGGCCACGATAATGGAAGCACTTTTCGGCTTATACTGCTCGAATGCCTTTTTCGCCGCTTGCTCCGCATAATACTGAATGGTGCTGTCGATGGTCAGCTGGATCGAAGTGCCGTCTTTCGGTGCCACGACCTCGCTGCTGCCTTCGGGCAGTTCGACTCCTTTGGCGTCTCTTTGGTAAGCGATCCTGCCGTCCTCGCCTTTCAACTGGTCTTCAAAATAGGACTCGATGCCGTACTTCGGATTTCCGTCGTTATCGACGAAGCCGAGCACGTTGGCCGCCAGCGTATGCTGGGGATAGAAACGCTTGATCTGATCATCGAACACGATGCCGATGTCTGTCGTTTCGCTCAGTTCCTTTTCTTTTCGAACCGCGGCGATCTCCGTTTCGATCTCCGCTTTAAGATCGCCGTCGATCTTCCAGCCTTGCGGACGAACCTCGACCCAGACGCTGGGATCGCCTTTTTTGTAGGTGCCCGACTCGCTATCCTTTTCGTAAGTGCGGGAAACCATCTCCCGCAGCTTGTCCTCGGACACGCCCAACTTATTGTGCAGGATTCTCACGACATCATCCGCGGTTCCCCGCTTGCCGATAATATTGGGCTCCACGACGACGGAATAAGCCGGCGAGTCTACCGCTAGTTCTTTGCCGTTGCGATCCGTGATGGCGCCGCGCTCCGAACGCAGAATCTTGGAAGCGGACCATTGCTTTACGGCTTCGTCATGCCAAAAATCCCCTTGAACGATCTGAAGGAAGAAAATCCTCCCGACAAGAACGAGAAAAAAGAGGGTAATCCCCCCTCCGATTAAAAGCGTTCGCATTCTTACTCTTTTTGTCAGCATGGCGATAGAACCTCCTGCTTGCTTCGATCAACGCTTTCGCGCGGGGCCAGGCGCTTTTCGGCGCCACGGCCTCTTTCGTTACTAATTATTCGCGTCTGCTGCCGGTGTTTGCGATCCCTCGCCGCTGTTACGCTCGACGAAGATCGGCTCGTGTTCCGTTGCTTGAACAAGACCCAAAGCCAGTGCTTTCGGTACGATATCCTGACGCAGTTCCTGCTGGTCCCGCTGCGCCTGAGCGATATCCTTATTAATCTGATTCGTCTGGCTTTGAACCGACGCGATCTGATGATTCAGGTCATAGATATGTACGTATCGCCATGCCACAATACTGCACAAGACGACAGCGACCAATACACTGGTCAGATAAAGCATCTTTTCCCGCATCGGGAGTTCGACCCGGCGGGTCACTACCGTTGTCTTTTGCCGGTACTGCTGTGAAGATTGCTGCTTCTCCCGTTCCCGGATCGCCAGATTTCCGCGTGTCTGTGCCATTGATCAATCTCCTCATTTTGGAAGTCAGTTTTTATTTCGTTTTTTCAGCCACTCTAAGTTTGGCCGAACGCGCTCTTGGGTTCTGCTCGATTTCTTCATCCGTAGGCAAAGCCGGCTTACGGTTGATTAATTTGATGCTATTTGGTCCTTCGTACACTTCGACCGGAAATCCGGGAGGAGCGACGTTTTTACCCGTGTAGCCTAACAAAATCTGTTTACAGATTCTGTCTTCGAGCGAATGGAAGGTAATGACGCTCACTCGCCCGCCTTTTGCCAAACATTTTACCGAAGCATGCAGCGCGTCTTCAAAAGCAGACAATTCATCGTTGACTGCAATACGCAAAGCCTGGAAGCTGCGCTTGGCCGGGTGGCCGCCCGTTCTTCTTGCCGCGGCCGGAATGCCTTCTTTGATAATCTCTGCAAGTTCCGTCGTGGTCTCGATGGGTTGTTTCGCTCGATGCTGCCCGATCTTTCCCGCAATGCGACGCGAGAACTTCTCTTCGCCGTACCGGTACAAAATACGCGCGATATCTTCCTCCGACCATTCGTTCACGATGATTTTCGCGGTCAACTCGGAAGAACGATCCATTCGCATATCGAGCGGCGCCTCGTGATTATAGCTGAATCCTCGAGATGCTTCGTCAAATTGAGGCGAAGAAACACCAAGGTCAAACAAAAAACCGTCGACTTGCGGATTGCCTTCCCCGTCAAGCGGCACGCCTGCTTTCTTCAGCGCAACCTCCAATTCCCGGAAGTTGGTCTTGACCAACGTCACCACGTCTTCGTACGCCGCAAGCTTCTCGCGTGCGTTATCGAGTGCCCAATCGTCTTGATCCAATGCGATCAGACGACCGCCTTCTCCCAGTTGCGACGCAATCAATGCGCTGTGTCCGGCTCCGCCGAGCGTGCAGTCCACGTAAATGCCGTCCGGCTTAATGTTAAGCCCTGCGACCGCTTCTTCCTTTAGTACCGTGATGTGATGAAACAATTTCGTATCCCCCAGACGTACGCTGTCGAATTAATAAGTCGTTCCTTTTAAAAGTCAATATCGAAATCGGACAGCTTCTCCGCAATGTCGCCAAAAGACTCTTCGGACTGTTTGTAGTACCGGTCCCAGTTGTCTCGGCTCCAAATCTCCACCCGACTGCCTGCGCCGATCACGACGCATTCTTTATCCAATTGCGCGTATTCGCGCAAATTGGCGGGTAAATTTGCTCTTCCCTGCTTATCCCATTCGCACTCTGCCGCACCCGAGAAAAAAAACCGGGTAAACGCTCTGGCATCGGACTTCATAAGGGGCAGGTTGTTCAGCTTGCGTTCGAGAAGTTCCCATTCCTGCTCGGAGTAAACAAAAAGACACTGGTCCAGTCCGCGCGTAACGATGCAGGCTGTTCCGAGTTTGTCGCGGAATTTGGCCGGCATAATCATCCGTCCTTTGTCGTCGATGTTATGCTTGTATTCCCCCATAAACACCGTTCGACCCACTCCTCGCCTTTTTCCCTCCACTTCATACCACTTTCCACCACCTACAGCATAATAGATTCGACGAGCAAAATCAAAGTCCTTCCGCAAATTTCACGATTTTTCGCCGAATTTGACGTTTTTTTCGTACTCATTCTCCTTTTTTCACAAAAAAAGGCCGTTACTCCCTATTTGCGCGGGAATAACAGCTTCTTCGCTTACACTTCAATAATTCGATGCCCGCCTGTCAGATCGGGCTCCACGCTCATCAGCGTGTCGATCCAATCCAAACCATAGCGGTTCAGCACATAAAAGACGGTGTATACACGCTCCTGCGGACGATCCAGCGGGAATAACGTTTTGTACATCCGATCCCATCTGCGCAGCTCCGCTTCGTTTTGCCGGGCGATGGTCTGTTTGGTTTTGGTCTGCAAAAAAGCAATTTGGTCAACGATCTTCGCCTGGTTTTTCTCACCCAGACTCGATAGACCGGGTTGAAGCTCACCTAAGCGTCCAATCAACGGTGCATATAACCGTTCAAATTCGGCTTTTACCTGTTCAAACATTTCGTCCATGCCCAGCTTATCCTGCTCGGCCAGCCAAGTTTCTTTCCGAGATTCAAAACGCTCCATGACATCCTCGAAAGTCAAAGAGTACTGCTGCATATGCTTCTTCGTCACCGAATCAAGCAGCGTAAACGACATCCGCGGCAGCAAGATCGGCATTTGCATGCCTGCGACCTCGAATCCGTCCTTCGTGCCTGCCCAGTACGCGATCTCGCCCAGTCCCAAAACCGCTTGAAGCACCGGGAACAAATAATCCTGCATCAACGGGCGGGTCAAGACGTTATTGCTGAATCGCTCGGGACATCGATCCAATAGATCGAGCAATTCTTCTTTGGTGAAAATGACCGCGCCTCGCCGATCCATGAATTTTCCGTCCTGCTTGTACAACAACAGGCGCTGGCCTTCATGAATATAAAACAGGTTCGCTGCACCTTCTACGGCTTGAGCCTGTTGTTCGTAACCAACCTCTTCTATTCGTGCGGCGGCAGTCAGATAAGCCTGTTCAAATTCGTCGCTGCGCTCAATCAACTGCTTGAACATCGGACGTTCGATTTTACGCAGTGCCGGATCGGCAGAATCAACCAGCACGAGACCATAACGACCGAATAAACGGCCCACTAATCTGGCAAACCCTTCGCTCAAGTTTAACGCCTCTGCAAGTTCATGACGCAAAAGCTCTAAAATCTCTGTTTTGAATTCCGAGTCTGCCAGTACATGCTCAAGCTCCGTAACGGCTTCTTCCCATTTTTCTTTCGGAACCGCAATCTGGCTGACCGAAGATTTCCCGTCATGCCAAGATTCCATGCGCAATCTGCGTACTTCAAGATCCGAAGTCAACACGTAAGTATGATCGGCTTCGTCCCAATCATGATCTTCGCCGGCAATCCAAAATACCGGCACAACCTCACGACCGAGCTTTTGCGAAGCCATGCGGGCAGCATGGACAATCGTCGCCGCCTTATATACAACAAGCAGTGAACCGGTAAACAATCCGCTCTGCTGCCCGCCTACGACGACGAGCGACTGCTCGTCTTTTAATTTCTTCAACGACATACGTACAGCCGGATCATCGTTATATGTCGCGTTGTAAGACGTCAATACTTCCACTAGCGCGTTACGGTCAACACGCGGACGATGAGCGGCATCCAGCCATTCAGCGCGACGCTGAAGCGATTGATCGCTTTGCAAATCGTATTCGTATAATTCATGTGCATGTTGCCCACGCACGTAATCTTCTCCCAAGGCCGAACCCTTGCGAAGCGCCTGCGGAATGACATTCATGTCTGGCCTTGCCTCCTGTCTGCAATCTGCTTAAACCCTTCTTGATTGTACCCAATCGTTCCCAAGTCGTCAAAATAACTTTCATCCTTTTCGGAAGAAAGTTATTTTTCATAAGAAAAAGAAAACACCGCCCTTCCGAACGGCATCCGTTCGAAAGGGCGGTGGAACTTGCTTAACTCAAAACGAACTTAGTGAGGCATAGCCACCCAGTGTCCCGGCGAAACTTCGACCAGCGACGTTTCTTCGGTTTTTTCATCGGCCGAACGAATCGGACCGCCGCCTTCGGCGGACATCAAGATACGCTTTCTTTGCGATTCGACTTCCGGGTCCGGAACCGGAATCGCAGACAACAGCGACTTGGTGTATGGGTGGATCGGATTGCTGTACAGTTCTTCACTGTCCGCCAATTCGACCATTTTGCCCAGGTACATCACGGCTACGCGGTCACTGATATGCTTAACCATCGACAGATCGTGCGCGATGAACAGATAGGTCAGGCCAAGACGGTCTTGCAGTTCCTGCAACAAGTTAACAACCTGTGCTTGAATAGATACGTCGAGAGCCGAGATCGGCTCATCGCAGATGATGAATTTAGGGTTAACCGCCAAAGCGCGGGCAATCCCGATCCGTTGACGTTGTCCGCCCGAGAACTCGTGCGGATAACGCGTTGCGTGATCCGTATTCAGGCCTACCAAGTCAAGCAATTCTTCGATGCGCTTTTTGCGCTCGCCCGAGCTGCCTGCCATCTTATGAATATCCAATGCTTCGCCGATGATATCCGATACCGTGAAGCGCGGATTGAGCGAAGCGTAAGGATCTTGAAAGATCATTTGCATATCGCGACGCATCGCTTTCATTTTACCCGGAGATAGCTTGTAAATATCCGTACCGTTAAAACGAACGCTGCCTCCAGTCGGTTCATACAACCGAAGAATGGTACGTCCGGCTGTCGATTTGCCGCAACCGGATTCGCCTACCATTCCAAGCGTCTCGCCTTCGCGAATAAAGAAGTTTAGGTTATCGACCGCTTTGAGCACTTTGCCGCCGCCTACGTTAAAATACTTTTTGAGTCCTTCAACTTCAATCAGATTCTTTCCTGTCATAGCTCCCATGGCTGACGCCTCCTTCTTTATAAAATCTGCGAATTATTTGTTTTTAAGCGACGGATCCAGTGCATCTCGCAGTCCGTCTCCCAGCAAGTTGAACGCCAGCATGATTACGCTGATCAGAACCGCAGGGAACAACATCCGCCAAGGATAGTACATCCAGCCTGTCAGAGCGTTTTCGACCATCGAACCGAGGGACGAGATCGGCGCTTGTACGCCCAGGCCGAGGAAGCTCAAGAAAGACTCCGCGAAGATCGCGTTCGGAACCGACAAAGTCAACGTAACGATGATCGGACCGCTCGCATTCGGCAACAGGTGACGGAACAACAGTCTGCCTGTGCCTGCGCCCATCGAACGGGAAGCCAAAACATATTCGCGGCTTTTCAGTTTCATGATTTCGCCGCGAACGATCCAGGACATGTTAATCCAGCCCGTAATCGTCAATGCCAGGATGATCGTACCCAAGCTCGGCTCAAATACAACCAGCAGCAGGATCGTAACGAGCAGGTAAGGAATTGCGTACAGAACTTCGGAGAACTTGTTCATGATTGTGTCGACACGGCCGCCGAAGTAACCCATGATTCCGCCGTAGATAACCCCGATCAACAAGTCGATCAGCGCCGCAGCGACGCCGACGATCAAGGAAATTCGAGCACCGGACCATGTCCGCACGAACATGTCGCGACCCAAATCGTCCGTACCGAACCAGTGCAGAGCCGACGGTTTTTGGTTGGTTGCCATCAGATCGTTCGTTTGGTAATCATAACCGTGTACCCAGTAAGCCACATAAGGCCCCAAGATTGATGCGATGATAATTACCACTAATGCTACGAGACCGGTCATCGCGACTTTGTTGCGACGAAGACGTTCCCAAGTATCGCGCCAAGCTGTTAAGCTTTCGCGTTTAATGACTTCAGATTCGCGTTCATTAATATTAACAGGCTCGAAGTCAGCCGCCGTGACAGCGGGAAGAGACTGCTTGTTTGTGATGTTGTCATTCGCCACTTGCTTAGCCCTCCTTGCCCGATGTCAGTTTGATTCGAGGATCGACGAGTACGTAAACGATATCGGTAATGAAGCGCGCAGCCATCAAAATGATACCGTAGAAGAGCGTAATGCCCATAATCAAGGTATAGTCGCGGTTAGTGATACTGTCGACAAACACCTTACCGATACCGCCGATACCGAAGATCCGTTCCACAACGACAGAACCCGTAACAACGTTAGCCGTCATCGGTCCGACGTAAGTCACGACAGGCAGGATACCGTTACGAATAACGTGCTTCCAAAGAATGGCCGGCCATTTCAGGCCTTTGGCTTTAGCCGTTTTGATATAGTCGGCATTCAAAACTTCCAGCATGCTCGAACGTGTCAAACGCGCGATATACGCAATCGGACCTGCGGACAAGGCCATGACCGGAAGCACATATCCAAGTAATGATTTCGTTCCCGTAATCGGGAATAAGCCCAATTTCAAACCAAACGTGTATTGCAGCAGTGACGCGAGCACGAAACTCGGTACCGCGATGCCTATGACGGCGACTACCATGACTAAACTGTCGATAAATTTCCTATGATATAACGCGGCAAGCAAGCCTAGAGCCACACCAACGATCGTCGATACGACAACGGCAATAAGACCCAAACGAAGCGAAACACCGAAGGTTTGACCGATGATGTTACCGACTTCTTGATTGAGTTTTTTCATCGAGATCCCCAAATCACCCTGTACGATATTACCAAGGTAATTCACATACTGGGTCATCAGAGGCTTATCGAGGCCATACTGTGCTTCGAGTCGTGCTCGGATTGGAGCGGGTACTTCTTTTTCGGACATAAACGGATCGCCCGGAATTGCTTTCATCAAGAAAAACGTCGCCGTAATCAAAATAAATAGCGAAAGCAACGTGTATAGAAGCTTGCTGGTTACGTAGCGTGCCATCTGCGAACCTCTCCTCCTTAATTCATTCTGCTTAATAGTAACCTACCTGATTTATAATTGCACATTCATTATTTTCAACCCTATTTACTGGTTAAGCAAGAGCAAAAATGGAAGTTTGACGAACATGCAAAAAAATCGGGATATATATGTTTTTCCATATATACCCCGAGCTGTTATTAACTTGGGTCGTGCCAATCAGACTTTGGAAGTCTTATTGTTGTTCCAGGTAAGCGCGAGTGAAGTTGATCGCACCGGAGAAGTCAGTTGTTACGCCTTTCAGGTAAGGCTTAGTGAGCGATGCTTGAGTGTAGTAGTAAACAGGCATGATAACCATGTTGTCGCCAACCAGAATTTTCTCTGCGGCAGCCATATCCTGCATACGTTTCTCTGGGTCGTTACCGCCTTTGTAAGCAGCGTCGATCAGAGCGTCATACTCTTCGTTTGCAAAACCGGTGTTGTTGTTACCGCCGCCCGTTACGAACATATCCATGAATGTCATTGGATCGTTGTAGTCGGCAGACCAACCGGCACGAGCGATTTGGAAGTTGCCTGTTTTTCTGCTTTCCAGGAATACAGACCATTCTTCGTTTTTCGTTTGGATCTCTACGCCCAAGTTGTTTTTCCACATATCAGCTACAGCCAGAGCCAGCTTTTGGTGGTTTTCGCTTGTGTTGTAGAGCAATGTGATCGAAGGAAGAGTTGTAATTCCTTCTTCAGCCATACCTTCTTCAAGCAATGTTTTTGCTGCTGCTGCATCTTCTTTGAAGTAGTCGGCATCCGGATGCTCGTCGCGGAACGATTGATTGTTCAGACCCGCGATCGAAGTTGGTACGAAACCGAATGCAGGCGTTTGACCCGCTTTTGTAACGTTGTCGATCAGGGCTTGACGATCGATCGACATTGCAAAGGCTTTACGGATTTTAGCGTTGTTGAATGGAGCTTCTTTTGTGTTGAACTCATAGTAGTAAGTCGAAGCGATGTCCGTCAGCTTGAATTCGTCTTTCAGTTGCTCGGACAGCGGTTGAATTTGGTCAGTCGGGATTTCGCCGGTAGGCGCGCCCGCATAATCGATTTCTCCGCCTTGGTATTGGCTTGTTTCTGTAGCGCCGCTGTTTACGATCGAAGCCGTAACGTTAGTCAGCTTGATGTTTGCAGCATCCCAGTACTTATCGTTTTTCGTCCAACCCATTTCCGAACCTGTAACCCAAGTCGTCAGAGTGAACGGTCCGTTAGTTACCATTGTGCTTGCGTCAGCAGCCCAAGCTTCGTTGCCTTCAACTGTTGCTTGGTGAACCGGGTAGTACGTATAGAACGAAGTCAGACCCAAGAAGTAAGGAGTCGGGTTTGCCAGCGTTACTTCCAGCGTGTTCTCATCAACGGCTTTAACGCCTACAGTCGAGAAGTCTGTTGTTTCGCCGGTGTTGAAAGCTTCAGCACCTTTGATGTAGTACAGTTGGTAAGCATATACCGGAGCCGGAACAGTTTCCGGGCTCAGTGCACGCTGCCAAGCAAATACGAAATCGTTTGCTGTTACAGGATCACCGTTGTTCCATGTTGCGCCTTGACGCATGTGGAACGTGTAAGTCAGGCCGTCTTCGGAAATATCCCAGCTTTCAGCAGCGCCTGGAGCAGGGTTGCCGTCAGCGTCGATTGTCGCGAGACCTTCATACATGAAGCGCAGCGCAGTGTTGGCTTGGCTGTCTTGAGCTTGTGCCGGGTCAAGTGTTGGCGGCTCTGCACTCAGGTTCAGGCGCAGGGTTTGGTCAGCTGCCAGGTTGGCATCGGTAGCAGGTTCGGTAGTTGCACCTTCACCTGTCGTCGTTTCGGTTGGCGTACCCGAATCCGTAGTAGTTGTCTCTTCGGCGCTTCCGCATGCCGCGAGAACCGTGCCGATTACAAGAACCAGCGTCAGAAGCATCATCCAGCTTTTCTTTTTCATCCTGCAACTTTCCCCCTAAAAAAAGATTAATTTTTTTATTGATTATACCCCGCACTGCAAAAAAAATCTATAACCTTTTTTCAGAATTTTGCGCTTTTTTTCAATTTCCGCTCTGTTTCTGTCACATTTCCTGTCTCAAACCTTGATTTTCCGGCAAAAAAGCCGGTTTTATTTTCACTTTTGTTTTCTTTATGTAACATCACTATGTTAGCTATTTATAATATGCATGATAAAGCCAAAGATCCCCAGCAGAATGTAGCAAGGTGCCAATAACAGAAAACTCATGCGCCAAAACCCTCTCGCCAACCGACCCGGTTCGACACGTCCGCGCTTGCGATTTTGAGCACTTCCAAGCAATCCGAGAATAATCAGCAGAATCAGCAAAAGCACGTAGAAGCCTATGGAAGAATTCGAAACATAATTATAAAGAGCGGAAACCGCAAAAATCAAAAAGGGCGTTGTAATGTCCATGGCCCGCTGAAACGATTGTTTTATCGGTTCTTTACGAAGCGCGCCAATCGCATAGACGAGCACGAAGGGTAAAAAAGGCAAAACGCATAGGGTAATCAGCACGCCGGAGACCGTTTGAAACATATCATTCCTCCTGCTTCAACGAATTTTCGATTCGCAATGTCTATCCATTTAACCCTTCAATCAGATTTAGAAGGGTCTGATTGATCGGCGCCTGTTTCCCCGCACGGCGGGCAAGCTCGACGACGCCCCCGCTAATCCAGGCCGCTTCCGTTCGGTCTCCGCGACTTACATCTTCCAGCATCGAAGATCGATTGCGGGCCGTCGCCCGACAAACGTCCAGCAGTTCCTCCCACCAAACTAAAGGAGCTTCGATTCCGGCGGCAGAGTAAACTGTCACGATTTCATCAAAAACAGCCCGCATGGTCGTTATTCGCTCTTCCTTTTCGAGCAACGCGCCATTTTCTATTTTCCAGAGGGCAGTTAAAGGATTAATCACGGCGTTAATAAGCAATTTTCGATACATCGCGATCTCGATTTCATTCGACGCGGCTAACGATAATCCTCCCAAGCCAAGGGCCTTAATCAACATTTTCTCCGCTTGTTCCTGTTTGGCCAAGTATAATTGCCGAGCGGTTGCAGTCTTTCCGAACAACGTGCTCCCTTTGCCTGCGTGCAACACAACGGCGGCGTCAAGTCTGCGCGCTCCCTCCGTGGTTACAGCCGCATACACCGGAACTTCCGGTAGAGCCTCCATTAAGCGCTCAATATGTCCCACTCCGTTTTGCAAACAAAAAAGCCGGTCTTCCGCTCGAACATTGGCTTGAAGCTTGGCGATCAATGAAGCATCCAAATGCTTTTGCTTAACGGCTAACACGATCCAGCGCAGTTGATCCCCGGATTCTGAAAAAAAATCTGTCGTACAGGCCCTGATCGCATGAGAACTCATACTCCATGGGTTCTTCTCCGCCGGTTCGCTGACTTGAATACCTGAATCCATAATGCGCTCCGCTTGTTCTGCCGTGCGGGTATATAAAACGACTTCCGCGCCGCCTTTTGCCGCCGCTGCTGCAAATAACAGGCCCAGCGCTCCTCCGCCGATGACTTCAACTCGCACTTTAATCCCCCTACCGATCGTTTTGAATTTCTGCCGCAGTTTACGCCCGTAACAGTCGGCCGTATAATTAAAATAAGAAAAACCTGTTATAAGCCATTATTTTACCATAGCATGTAACTCATCATCATTACGTTTCAAAAAACGCGCCTGATGAAGTGCCGGAAAGCGAGGGTTCCTTTGTGTCAAAACGTCTATATGCCGGCCTGCTCGCAACAGTGTTGTTGTGCGCTCCCTTGGCTGATTCGGCTCTTGCCGAACCGTTGCCCGGTGAATGGACGCCAGAGCAACGCAAACTGCTGCAAGACACATTATCCTTGAACGAGTTGCAGCGGGATACCGAGCGAATCTCCGAGGAACAAGACGAACTATCCGAGCAACGGGAACAATTAAATCAAGAAGTAAGGCAGCTTGAAACTCGGATCTCGGAAAATCGCGAACGTGCAGGTACGATCGTTCGAACCCAGTATATGCAGCAGCAAAGGCCTTTCCTGTTGTCTTTACTCAATGCTCGTTCATTTGGCGAACTCAACCGTTTATATACGTACTATCGTCTGGCTCTTCGCCACGACGAGAACATTTTGCTCGGTTTTCGCGAAGACACAGACGCTCTGCAAAAACGCCGCGATCAACTCGCAGCCAATTCCGCGCGCTTGGAAGAAGTCAAACGCGGCATCGAGGAACAACGCAGCCGTCTACTTGCTCTTCAACAGGATATTGATGCCGGCTTGTTAACGAGCGACGATCCGGAAAGCTTGAATCGGCTAGCCGAGGAATTGAATACGTATTGGAATAATGTGGGGCTTTACGAGGTGGACGAATATTTCTCGGAGTTAGCCGCTGCCAGCAACAACTTGCCCGACTATTTGCAAGATAGCGGCAAGTTGAAAGTATCCGGATTGGGAACGAGATATACGATTGAGCTTACGGATCAAGAATTGAACGACTTCCTGCGCTCTCAAAATTCAGACTTCGAAAACTTTGCTTTCAGCTTTGAAGATGGGCTTGTTGTGGCGGAAGGTCGGCGAGACCGGCTTACTTTGCGGATCGAAGGCCGATATACGCTTGAAACGGAACCTCAAAATGCGGTCTTGTTCCATGTAGACCGACTTGTGTTCAACGGGCTGGAACTTCCCGCAAGCACGCGAACGGAACTCGAACAAAAATACGATCTGGGATTTTATCCGCAACAGGTTGCTCCCGTCGAGGTCAGCGAAGTGAAAATGGAGAACGGCCAACTCAAAATTTCACTTCGTTTGGTGCTGTAATCTCCAAGGATCCCCCTATCTATCCGCCACGCAAAAACAAACGCTTTGCCGAAATCAGGCAGGGCGTTTGTTTTATTTTGCCGTAAATTCAGGGCTGAAAAAATCCGCTAAGCGCATCAATCCCTAAAGTTCCTTCGTAAAAACGATCTAAGGATCGACTCCAAGAACCTTCCCGGGCAGCAGTCTTTTTAGAGTCTGCCGCAGAACGCGAAACTTGGGCATCCGGCAGCCAACGTTGTAAAGAAAAAGAAGCGGGTTCATCATAAATCACCCGTAACATAGGCAAATGTCCCGTGGATTCATACCAAGACGATTGGGTTTCATGACCCGTTATGTACGCAATCCAAAGAGACGACTCACGCGATCGATCCGTATTCGCCGTGATGCCCAAACAACGTAAAGCGGCTGTTTTGAACGAAGAAGCAATTGGAGCCAGTCGCAATGTTGAAGTCTCTTCCGAGCCTAAACGAGATAAGCGATCGACAGCCAACGGCACTTCGTCAGATTCGACCAGTGTTCGAAAATCAGAAGGCAATTGTCCACTCTGAGCGGACACTCCGCTCAAGTACGTTCGACCTCTCAAGCGATCGGCCAATGCCAACGCTTCATCTAAAGTTTGTTCGGATTTTTCTTCCTCCGTACCTTTCCACAAAGCAATCAAAGCTGCAAATGCACGAACATCTCCGCTTGGAAATCCAACAACAGGCTCGGTGGTGTTCTCTCCCTCTTTCTCCTCTTCAGGAGTCGAAAGGAGATTTTCCTCCCACTTTCTCCACTCTTCCATATTCTGAGGCAGTTCACCCGAAGTCTCTGCAAATTGTTTCGGATTCCAGACGACACCATAGGGATCGAAGTCAAGAGGTACTCCCCAGCGATAGCCGTTCCATTCGACTGAGGCTGCGGAGATCGGAAGCGAATCGGAAGCCGCTGCAACGCCTCCCTCATATAAATCCGCGGGCAATAAGCGGCCGGAAGATGCAAAATCAGCAACCCAGGCTCCATCCAGCATCAATACATCAGGTTCTCTGCCGGCAGCATATGCTTCACGATACGTCTTGTAGGCTTGCTCGGGAGCAATATTCACCAAGTTAACGACTGCACCGGATCGCTGCTGATACTCTTCATTCAAGGTTTGCAAGACTTTGAACTCCGATGTGCCCATCATCGTATACACTTCGATATCGCGCAGCGGTTGTTGGGATTCTCCCCCTCGCCGTTCAGCTGCCCCTTCATCCGGCTCCTGCCGCGGTCCAGTCTGTGCAGTCTCGGGCAGAGACGGCGACAGATTGATCAGGGCAAGCAGCAATACGCCAAATAGCACGAGATGGTTTTTTCGCTTCAATTCTGTCCCCTCCGTTTCCTGCTTTCCCTATTGTACCAAACGATCCTTTTTCTAACCAAAAAAAGAATCCGGTAGCAAAACCCGGATTCTTGGAATTTGATTGCATCTGTTTCCTCTATAATAAGTCTGCTGCCAACTGCGCCAATTTGGAACGCTCTCCTTTTTCCAAGTGAATATGTCCCGCCAGCTTTTGCGACTTGAACTGCTCCACCGCGTACGTCAATCCGTTACTGGCCGCATCCAGATACGGGTGGTCAATCTGATCCGGATCACCGACAAGCACCATCTTGCTGCCTTCGCCGGCACGCGAGATAATGGTCTTCACTTCATGCCGCGATAAATTTTGCGCTTCGTCGATAATGATGAACTGCGACGGAATCGAACGCCCTCGGATATACGTTAAAGCTTCAACTTGAATGCTGCCCATCCCCATCAAAATCTTATCGATATCCCCGGCGCTTTTGGTGTCGAATAAAAATTCCAGATTATCGTAAATAGGCTGCATCCACGGCCGAAGCTTTTCTTCCTTTTCGCCCGGCAAATACCCGATATCTTTGCCCATTGGGACGACAGGGCGAGCAACCAGCAGCTTTTTATACTTTCGCTCGTCCTCAACCTTCATTAAAGCAGCAGCGAGAGCGAGCAGCGTTTTGCCCGTTCCGGCCTTGCCCGTAATCGTGACCAACGGAATGTCTTCCGACAATAAAAGCTCCAATGCCATCCGCTGCTGCGCGTTCCGAGCAACAATTCCCCATACCGGATCATGTCCCTGAAACAACGGCTCCAACCGCTTCGCGTCTGCGTTTAGCTTGACCAACGCCGACTTGCTTCCGCCTTCATCCTTGAGAATGGCAAACTCGTTGGGATAAAGCTGCTCGGCCGGGCCACCAACATCCGAGACAAACAAGTATTTATCACGGTAAAAACGATCAATGATCTCATTCGGCACAATTAGCGGTACATAACCCGTGTAGAGCGAGTCCGGATCAGCGGCCCGATCTGTCATGTAATCCTGGGCGACAAGGCCAAGCACATCGGCTTTGACCCGAACCAGAACGTCTTTGCTCACCATGACCACCAGACGCTGCTCCGCTTCCGGCAAGCCTTCCTGTTCTTTATGATAATTAAGCGCAACGGCCAGAATGCGGTTATCGTTCGTCATTTCGCCGAAGAAATCCTGCATACCCTGGAAACTGCGATGATTGAGTTCAACCCGGAGCGTACCGCCCGATTCCAGCTCCACTCCGTTATGCAGATGCCCGCGTTCTCGAAGAGCATCCAATTCCCGCGATACGCTGCGCGCATTGCGTCCAATCTCGTCGGCCAGCCTCTTTTTCGAATCGATCTCTTCCAGCACGGTAGCCGGAATGACCACTTCATGTTCTTGAAACGAAAAAATGGATCGGGGATCGTGCAGCAGAACATTGGTATCGAGTACAAAGAGCTTTTTCACGAGAAATCCCTCCCGAGGCTTAGTGGAACCGCGAGTCTTCCTTGAATCGTCAGACGATCCAAGAAGCACCGATCGAAACCGTTCACCACCTCCTTTCAAGAACGTCGGGTAAAGGCAAAAAAGCCCGCGGCGAGCCGCTAGGCTTTTTTCATGGCATTCATGACCTGGCTGTCGAGCAACTCGGCAGCATGTCGGTCCAGCGCACGGGTGTATTCGGGAGGTGAAGACAAATGAGCTCCGTAAAACAAGGCATTGCGCACCGCTTCGACATTCACGTCGAAACAGCACATTTTGAAAGGAACATCCTGAAGAGGATTTTGCGCCACGCGCGCGGTCCCGTTGATGGCAAACATTTTCTCGCCTCCAAAGACGGTAAGGGTCACCTTCGGGTTTTCCAATATATTACGAACCAGACGCGAACGATGATCAACCGCAAAACGCAGCGTCGCCGGGTTAACGGCATACAACCAAGAAATAGCCGTTGAAGTCGGACCGTTGGTTTCGGCATCAACGGTAGCCAGCAGAGCGAACGTATCACTCTGCAGCTGCGTGAACAGGAATTCGGTCATTTGCGTAACGGCTTCGGACATCACAAGGCCTCCTATACGGCGTCTGATCGGAATCTTTGAATGCTTGCCTCATTATAACATATCGCGAATCAGGCATTCAATCATTCTCCGGCAGCAGGTATGGCAGGCTGGTGATTACCGGCCAATTCATCCTTCAACGCTTGTTTGGCAGCGGCAAGCTCGCTATCGCTAATGTACACATAAGGGCTATTCCAGGTTCCCGTAACTTTCGGGAAATTAATATTTTCTTTCGGAATATCCCAGTACGTTTTCACCAGGTTCAGAATTTGCTTGTTCTCCAAGTCGGTATCGGTATTATCGGCAACCGCATCAATCAACGAACCTGACTTGGTCAGCACATTAAACGACTGTACTTTGTCCATAATCGCGCCGATCACCTGTTGTTGACGCTGGTTACGGCTAAAGTCGTCCGACGGACCGGTTGGCGGGTTACAATTCGTTTTCCGATAACGGACATAGTCCAGCGCATTTTTGCCGTCAAGTTTCTGAGGCCCGGCCTTCAAATCGATATCCGTACCGTCGGCCGTGTCTTTGTAACACATATCCATCGTGACATCGACATCGACGCCTCCAAGCGCATCCACGATATCACGCAAGCTCTGGAAGTTGACCACCGTGACATAGTCGAGCGGGATATCAAAATATTTGCCCAGCATTCGCTGCATGGCTTCTTTCGCTTCGGTCTCGCCTTTTTTCTCCTGAGCCAGGAATGTTGGGTAGTACGCATTGACTTTGCGAACTTTGTAGCCCTCAAGCTCAATACGCGTATCGCGCGGCAACGAAACGATCGTGGCTGTATTCGTATTCGGATTCATCGCCGCAACCATCACGACATCGGTGAGGTGCGATCCCGTTTCCGAACGGAAGTCGGTTCCAAGCAGCGCCATCGCGATCGGTTGGGTATTCGCCGGCTTAACCGGCTCTCCCGCCTCGCCGATTGACTGCGACTTTTGATAAATCCATCCCAGATAAACTCCCGCTCCTATAATCAATAAGAGAAGCACGATTGAAAAAATGGTCCAAAAACGTTTGGCTCCGCTTTTTTTACGTTGGGGAGACGGCTTTCTTCCTCCGCTATTACCGCCGGAATTTCCGGAACTTCGACGAGGCGCATTCGCTTCAGCGGCACGTCCGCGGTTACCGCTTGAACGCGGCGGCAAACCGCCGCCTGTTGTGTTGCCCATTTCATACCCAGCTCCTTCTCTTGTACGATCCGCACGAAAGACGCAAGCGTTCTTTCGCACAAATGAAAACAGGGTCCGCACGCCACCACGGCGGCGGACCCTGTTCACCGCTTCATCGAACGCCCTCTGTTTAAGACGTCAGTGAAACAGGAAAAGTTACCGATTGCTTGCTTTGTTTTGAAAATTTATGCGTTAGCTTGAGCTTGCTTGCGTTGTTTCTCCGCACGCTCGCGCTCGCCTTTTTGCAGGATCTTCTTACGCAGACGAACGTTTTTCGGCGTGATTTCGCAGTATTCGTCGTCGTTCAGGTATTCCAAAGCTTGTTCCAAGGAGAACAGGCGCGGCGTTTTCATTTTAACGGTATCGTCCTTCGTTGCGGAACGTACGTTAGTCAGTTGTTTTTCGCGGCAAATGTTTACAACGATGTCGTTATCGCGCGTGTGTTCGCCAACGATCATGCCTTCGTAAACTTCTGCGCCCGGTTCAACGAACAATGTACCGCGATCTTCAACGCCGAGGATGCCGTACAGTGTCGAATTTCCGTTTTCCGTCGATACCAGAACGCCTTGGTGACGTCCGCCGACTTGACCGCCGATCAGCGGGCCATAGCTGTCGAACGCATGGTTCATTACGCCGTAGCCGCGAGTCAGAGTCAGGAAGTTTGTACGGTAACCGATCAGACCACGAGCCGGAATCAGGAATTCCAGACGAACTTGGCCTGTACCGTTATTGATCATGTTGACCATTTCGGCTTTGCGCATGCCAAGGCTTTCCATAACGGCGCCCATGCTTTCTTCCGGTACATCGATCAGGAGACGTTCGATCGGCTCCATTTTCTTACCGTCAACTTCGCGCACGATAACTTCCGGCTTCGATACTTGCATTTCGTAGCCTTCGCGACGCATATTCTCGATCAGGATACCCAAGTGAAGTTCGCCGCGGCCCGATACGACAAACGCATCCGGGCTATCGGTTTCTTCAACGCGCAAGCTGACGTCCGTTTCCAGTTCGAAGAACAGACGGTCGCGCAATTTGCGGGAAGTGACCCATTTGCCTTCGCGGCCCGCGAACGGACTGTTGTTAACGAGGAACGTCATTTGCAGAGTAGGCTCGTCGATCTTGAGGACCGGCAAAGCTTCCGGCTTTTGCGGATCGGCGATCGTTTCACCGATGTTGATGTCCTTGATACCCGCGATCGCGATGATGTCGCCGGCGCCGGCTTGTTCGATCTCGACGCGTTTCAGGCCTTGGAAGCCGAACAGCTTCTCGATGCGGGCTTGCTTCATTCCGCCTTCGCGCGTCATGACGGCAACGGATTGACCTTGACGGATCACGCCGCGGTTAACGCGACCGATCGCGATACGACCCAGGTATTCGTTGTAGTCCATCAGCGTTACGAGGAATTGCAGCGGATCTACCGTGCTTTCCGTCGGGGACGGGATATGCTCGATGATCGTGTCGTACATCGCCTTCATGTTGTCGTCTTGTTTCGCGGAATCAAGGCTCGACGTACCGTTCAGCGCGGATGCGTACACGACCGGGAAGTCGAGTTGGTGATCGTTTGCGCCCAGTTCGATGAACAGGTCGAGCACTTCGTCGATGACTTCGGACGGACGAGCCGCCGGACGGTCAATCTTGTTCACGACAACGATCGGAGTCAGGTTGTGCGCCAAAGCTTTGCCCAATACGAAACGAGTTTGCGGCATGCAGCCTTCGTAAGCGTCAACGACGAGCAGAACGCCGTCAACCATCTTCATGATCCGTTCCACTTCACCGCCGAAGTCGGCGTGTCCTGGAGTATCCACAATGTTAATCAGGAAATCTTTATAGGTAATCGCCGTATTTTTCGCCAGAATCGTAATACCGCGTTCTCTTTCGAGATCGTTGGAGTCCATGGCGCGCTCCTGCACATGCTCGTGGTCGCGGAAGATACCGGATTGTTGCAGCAGTTTGTCCACCAGCGTCGTTTTACCGTGGTCGACGTGAGCGATAATCGCGATATTGCGGATTTGTTCTCTCGAATGCATGAATGGAATGTTCCCTTCTCTATTAAAAATGTTAAAAAACGGATACTAGTGGTTCTCACAAAAGAAGCGTCCGGCAATCTCGCCGACGCTCCTCAATCCCTTTGATTATACATGATTTTCATGAAATTTCAAGCCTTTTTACATTTTGCGCCATCCGCTGCTTTTACCGCTCTGGGGTTCGGGCCAAAATAGCAACCAGGCTCCTGCAAGAATCAGAATAATCGAGAATGCGTAAAGAAAAAACGGACCCAACAAACTGAAAATAAACAAGATCATCGATAAGCCGATCAAACCGAGCGAAGCGTAATAAATCCCTTTTGGACGTTGCGTATTCAGCAATGCGTATTCATAGAGACCTATACCCGGGCCGAGCACGAATGCCGGCCACAACACTTCGATCAAGCCAAAGCCCCAAGTATTGCACAATGAGAATACAATTCCGTATACGGTCAACGTACCACCCGGCACAAGCGCCCACGCCGGAAGCGTACGGGCCGCAAAAGCCAAATGCAGCGCTACGCCGGGAATCAAAATCAGAAGCGGCCAGAAGACGCGACCGAGAAATGCGAATACGCCCCACTGTCCCAAAAGAATGATGAGTCCGGCAGTTAAAATAAAGATTCCGACAGCCTTCTTATTATTGTTTGGCATCCGATTCTCTCCTTGCGGAATTTTCGCGTCGCCTTGCGTGGAGAGGGAGCGCGAGAACGCGTCCTTCCCTTTTGTTATCGGAATATTCCGGCTGTTTATTCAGTCATTAGGCAAAATTTTAACGATCTCGCTTAGAACCAGTCCTGCTTGATCGCGGCTTCCGCCTCTGCTGCTTCACGGCGCAAACGAGCACCGCCCGCCAACAATTCGATCGTTTCCGTTCCGGCTGCCGCTTCTTCGATGAGACGCTCCAAATTCGGAGTCACCGCTTCGATCTTATTGACGATGCGCAAATTGGGATTGGTTGTCGGAGACTTCGGAACAAACAACGTGCAGCAATCCTCATACGGCAAAATGGACGTTTCGTACGTTCCGATCTTTCGCGACAAGCGAATGATTTCATCCTTGTCCGTCATGACCAACGGCCGCAGAATCGGCAGCTCGGTCGCGCGTTCGATCACGTTCATGCTCGGCAGCGTTTGGCTGGCGACCTGCCCCAGACTTTCGCCCGTGACGAGCGCCAATGCTTTTTCACGCTCGGCAACCTTCGTCGCGATCCGCAGCATGGCCCGGCGCATCAATGTAATCATAAGATTATCTTGACCCATTTGCGTAAAAGAGGTCTGAACTTCGGTAAAAGGCACGATATGCAAGCGCACCTTGCCTGCATACTCCGCCAGTCCCTGCGCCAAATCAACAACTTTTTCTTTGGCTTTTTCGCTCGTGAACGGATAGCTATGGAAATGGATGCATTCCAGCTCAAGTCCGCGTCGCAGCGCCGACCAACCGGCGACGGGACTGTCGATCCCTCCGGAAAGAAGAAGCAGCGCTTTGCCGTTCGTTCCGAGCGGGAAGCCGCCTACGCCGGGAATCACTTCTCCATATACGTATGCCGCTTTATCACGGATTTCCACGCGCAGCTCCAACTCCGGATTGCGCACATCTACCTTCAACAACGAGAAACGCTTAAGCAGCGGAGTCGCGACTAACGGATTCGATTCCTGCGAGGAGTGAGGGAAGTCTTTCCACACCCGTCGAACATTGGTCTTGAACGTCGTTTCCCGATCCAGTTCCATGGATTCGATCAGTTCTCCGGCTGCACGGATAATTTCATCCAATTCCGGCTGCACGGCACGAACCGGACTGAGCGACGTCATTCCAAATACGTTTTGCAGGATCGGAATTAACGTTTCGACGTTTTCGCTGCCGGGATCGACATAAATCCGTCCGAATTCGCGGCGGATTTTGGCATCGGGATACGGACGCATCAGCGCGCGAACATGTTCGACCGCCGCCTTTTCAAAACGAGCACGATTGCGCCCTTTAAGCGTAACTTCGCCGAAACGAAGCAGCAAATAATCATATTTCTTCATGTATTATCTTTTTCTCCCCTCAAGCGGTGCAAGACGTTCTACGGCACTGCCGATCACTTTCACTAGTTCCCGAATCTCGGATTGCCCGTGCTCATCGCCCAAGCTGATTCGAATGCCGGATATCGCCTCTTCATGCCCCCGCCCCATCGCGCTGAGCACGCGGCTCGGCTTCTCCGTTTTTGCCGAACAGGCCGATTGGGCGGACACTTGCACTCCGAGCTCTTCCAGCGCATTCAGAATCACCTGAGATTTCAAGCCCGAAAATGTAAAATGTATAATATGCGGCGATGATTGCTCCGGCTCGGTCAATCGAAGCCCGGCATGTCGATTGACTTCAGCCGTCACCATCTCACGCAGCGCATTCATTTTTTTTGCACGTTGCGTTCGTCCTTCTGCCGCTAAACGGAAAGCTTTCGCCGCGCCCACGATGGCTGCCACATTCTCCGTTCCTGCCCGCAGACCGTTTTCTTGACCGCCTCCGGAGAACAGAGGAAACAGGCGAACACCTTCGCGCACATAAAGAATACCTACTCCCCGCGGTCCGCTGATCTTATGGGCAGATAAACTGTACAGGTCGATACCCGCTTTGTTCAAATCAAGCGAAAGCTGACTAAAACCCTGTACGCCATCGACATGAAAGCGGACGCGCGGGTGAAGTTTTTTCAGCTGTTGGCCGATTTGCGCAATAGGTTGCACGGCACCCGTTTCGTTGTTTACATGCATAACACTGACCAGTGCGGTATCTTCGCGGACAGCGGCAAGCACGGCTTCAAGAGATACGATGCCGTCGGCTTCAGGCTTTACGTAAGTCGCTTCGAAGCCTAACTCCTCTAATTGCTGACAACTTTCATATACGGAGGCATGCTCGATCGCCGTGGTCACGATATGTGTTTTTCTATCTTTCCGACCCAACATCATGCCTTTAATAGCTAGATTGTTACTCTCGGTGGCACCGGAGGTGAAAATGATTTCTGTAGGCTTAACGCCTCCAATTGCAGCGGCACACACTTCTCGCGACCGTTCCAGCAGCCTCGAAGCCGCTTCGCCGCCGCGATGGATCGATGACGGATTCCCGCTATGCTCCTCCATCACCTCAGCCATGGTTCGGATGACATCCGAAGCAGTCGGGGTCGACGCCGCGTGATCAAAATTCAACATGCCTTGAGCCTTCTTTCCTTACGTCGATTCTTCTATCTTATCGTGTATCGCCTATTCTTCCAAACAGCAAAAAGATCAAAAAGGATAGGCTAGCATCTCGTCTGAACAAGACAAGCTACAAGCAGCTTTCCCTCTTTGATCTTTACCTGATCCTGGGACGGCTCAGATATATTTGGTTTGGGCGGATTCAACCCGGCCGACATATTTCTGCGTTTCGCGCGGAAGTTGATCAAACTTGGCGTTCAGATCTTCTTCGGTACGGATTCCGAGACGTTGAAGCGTTCCAGGCCCTGCATTGTAAGCAGCAAGAGCAAGACGTTGGGAGCCTCCGAAGCGGATCAACATCGAAGCGATATAGCTGGAACCGCCATTGATGTTTTGTTCGGGGTCGAAGGAATTCGTTACGCCCAGCCCGGCAGCTGTTCCGTCCATCAACTGCATCAACCCTTTCGCTCCTGCGCCGGATTGCGCATTAGGATTGAAGGACGATTCAGCATCGATGATTCCGTTAATGAGCGATTGCGGGATGCCGTATTTGGCACTCGCAGCTTGTACAATATCCGCGTATTGCGCGGCTCCCGTATTCGGCGTGCCCGATCTTACTTTTGGTTCGGATACCTGAGGCATCTCGATCTTGGCAGCCGAACTGTCCAACGAAGAAGCTCCGTTTAACGACATCGCGCCCTTTTTGAGCGAATCGACCTGATCGGCAGGCAGCGAAATGGCTGCCAGCGTCTTGAGCAACTCTTCTGCGGAGATCGAATTCGTCCCGGACTGTTCCATTTTTTGCTGCAAAAGCGCCGCAAAAACAGACGAGTCGATCTTGCCCTGTGCCATATTATTGAGAGAAGACTTGTCCAAATTCATGCTATCCATCCACTGGAATTCGATAAGCTGCTTGGCTGTCTTCGGTTCGATAATCATCGGTAGCATTCCCCTTCCTCGGTGTTAAATCCAGCTTAGCCCCGACAGACCAGGTTTGCAAAGGGACTTACGGACCGGTTATCCGGGATTCCGCCTATTTAAGAGCGCGGTGCGCTCATGCGACGCTGGCTCAAGTAATCGCTCTCGTAGTAATCCAGGTCATCGCGCAGCTCTTCATATGTTTTGGTTACGTCCAGAATGATCTCGCGCGCCGGAGCGGCAATCTGTCTGCGGAAACGAATCGCTTCCTGCCCCGTGTAAGCGTAACGGCCATCTTCGGCATAACATTCGTTTTTCGGATAAAAGAAACTATTGATAACATTATGGTACACCTTGTACAGTGTATCTTCCGCGGAATTCACGTCGAAATTGGCCCGACGAAGCAGCACTCCGATTTTTTCGGAGGACGTTTCCGAGAACACGAGCAGATGGCGAAGATCAGACAAAAATCCCTTGTAGTAAGCAACTTCTTCCTCGTCCTGCGACTCCGCAAGCTGAGGCAGCGAATACTCATTCAAAAAAGCTTCGACTCTCAGGCTGGCGGCTTTCAACTTTTCTCTGGTTGATTCACATAATTTCTGTACGTTAGGCGCTGACATAACGGCGTTTCCCCCTTGGTATTTGATCGCGCACTCGGCGCGAACCGGGTTTCCTTGCAAACCCAATTCTTGCTCCGTCCATCGTAGCATAAATTTTAAGCAAAAGCATCCGGCGAGCGGGCAATAAAGCTAACTGATAAACAATAGTTATCAGTTGCAAAGACAACGACACGCAGAGTCGCAGTCGAAACATTTGCAACCAGTTGCGAAGGTGGCGACATGTAGAGTCGCAAGCGGATCATTCGCAACCAGTTGTAAAGACAGCGACACGTAGAGTCGCAGGCGAACCGTTTGTAACCAGTTGCGAAGGTGGCGACATATAGAGTCGCTTATTAAATTCCTATCCATAGAAGAAGCCTAGCGGCTGCGGGAGAAATTCGTTAGCATATGCTTTCGATGTGCCTTTCTTCGAAAGGCTTCAGGTCGCGTGTTGCATTTGAGAAGCTGAATTGGAATTCTCATAGGAAGCTTCCCAAATGCAAAGACGAACACAAATAGCATATGCTTCCGAAGTGCATTTCTTCGAAATGCTTTACCTACACTGAATTTCTCCCTCCGCCTATTGGCGTTGTTAAAGTCTAAGTCATTTGAAATTCAAGATTACTTACATTTAAGCAAAGTTCAGATTATAAGATGTACAATGCGCTTTATTGCACACTTTTGGCATAATAGCTCTCTGCATGACTTTCTTATTCAATGACTCTTGCTTGTTTGCCAAAATGCTGACTATTTGACCACTTTTCTTTCCAAAAAAGCTGAAAATACAGACTAAATTGATGTTTTGTGCACATTTTTCGATAAAAAGAGCCGTTTGAGCTTTTTAAAGGCGAAAATGTGAGCATATCATCAACATTTTATTCTCATAAGGAAAGATTTTCTCTATTTTTTTGACGTAACGTCAACACTTGAATTTGTGAGCCAATAAATTGGCCTTTCACCTACTACTTAACCGCCATGCCGATTTCAAAACTTTTCTTCTGTTCCGACGGCCGGAGTTGAATGAAAAGAACGAAACGCAAAACGGCGTCCGCTTTCTTCGATAACGAAGAAAGCGGACGCCGCCGATCGGATTGTTCGTGCAAACAATTTTCACGTTTCTTGAAGCACCGATTGCTCGGGCGATCAAGAAGCTTGTCGGGTTGCGTCAGTTCGGAAAGTTTACCGTAAGCCGGGTTCTGTGCTGCTTTGCGGTACAGACGGGAACTACCCTCCCGCTTTGAGCGACAATCATCTGTCTAGGCCGTTTATTGCTAAACGGCTCAAGCGACCAACCTAAACGCACCCCGGGCAAGGGCTGTTTCCGGCAAAGCCAGGAACTGCGTTTCATTAGGTCTTGCTCCGGATGGGGTTTACCAGGGACGAAGTCACCAGCGCCCCTCGGAGTCTCTTACACTCCGGTTCCACCCTTACCTGTGCACGCCCGAAGGCGGCCATCGGCGGTCCATTTCTGTGGCACTAATCCTTCAGCTCGCGCTGACTGGACGTTATCCAGCATCCTGCCCTACGAAGCCCGGACTTTCCTCCCGTGCCGCCTTACGCGACACCGGCGATTGTCTGTTAAACTTCCCTTAAGCAACGGCACTTAGTATACCTCAAAAAAGTGCAGGCGACAAGTGTTTTTTCTTTACACGAATCGGAAAGGTTCGGTGTTGGGTTCCGACGCGTGCACGGTCGTTTCGCTGCCGTTCCCGGCCAGCATTCGACCCAGCAAATCCGCCACTTCGCGCTTCATGATTTTTTCCGAGTTATGTCCGGGATCGATAATCGCAAGTCCGGCCATCAGCGCGTCATGCGCCGTATGATAGTCGATGTCGCCGGTAATCAGCACGTCCGCGCCCTGGCGAATCGCATGATGAATATATCGACTGCCCGAGCCGCCCAATACAGCCGCTTTTTTCACCAAACGCTCCGGGTCGCCCACTACGCGAGCCGCAGGCACGTCAAAGCCTTTTTTCACGACTTCGGTCAACTCTGCTAAAGTCTTCGGTTCCGCCAGCTTGCCGATACGTCCCAGTCCATACGACTTACCCTTTTGCTCCAACGCATACAGGTCGTAAGCCACTTCTTCGTAAGGATGGGCTTTGAGCATCGCTTGTACGGCTTTGGAGCGCAGGTTTTCCGGAAGAACGGTTTCGATCCGAACTTCCTCCGCGCGCTCCAACTTGCCTACGCTGCCCAAATGCGGATTCGTTTGATCGCCCGGCAGGAACGTTCCGGTTCCCTCCGTATTGAAGCTGCAATGCGAATAATTGCCGATCGCTCCCGCTCCGGCAGCAAGAATCGCATCCAGCACGCCTTGATGATGAGTTTTCGGCACAAAGACGACCAACTTGAAGAGCCGCTCGCTTTGCAGCTCTTCAAGCGGCTTCGGATCTGCGATCCCGACCAGATTCGCCATCCAATCGTTCATGCCGCCTTCCGCCACGTCCAGATTGGTATGGCTAATGTAAACGGCAATATCGTGCTTGATCAGTTTTTCATATAAAGCGCCCGTCGGCGTATCCGTGCGCAGATTGGCGAGAGGGCGGAAAATGATCGCATGATGGGCCACGATCAGATTGGCGCCCAGAGCAATGGCCTCATCCACTACTTCCGGCGTCACATCCAGCGCAACCAGCACTTTCGTGATTTCTTTATTCAACGTGCCGAGCTGCAAGCCGATCTTGTCGTTATCGACAGCCAACGATTTCGGCGCGAATTTCTCCATCAATTGAATGACGGTTTGTCCTTTGGCAAGCATGCCAGCACCTCCTTGAGTACTTCGATATGGCGTTCAAGCGCTTCTTTTTTGCCTTTTGCATCTTCGCTGTCCGATCGCCCCATCGAACCTGCCACTCGCTCCAGCTTGGCAATCTCGCCGATCCATTTCTTATGGAACACAGGTGAAGCCGCACGCACAAGAAAAGGACCGAAATCGAGCAATTGCTCGCGGTCGAGCGTTACCGAAGGCTCTCCTACAGTCGTATCCGCGTAAAGCTCGGCATTTTCCTTTTCCGCCGACTCGCTGCGATCTCCTGTCAGAATCTCATAGATTTTGCCGTCTTCTTCAAGAATCGTCTCGCCCCGAAGCAGCCAGCCCTCTTCCAACAACCAGCGGCGGACCAGATCTTCCCCTACGTTCGGTTGCAGGATCAGGCGGCTTACGCCCTCCAGCTTGGCTTTTCCTTCGGTCAGAATTCGAACGATCAATGCACCGCCCATGCCTGCAACGGTAATCACGTCCGCTTCTCCCGGTTGAATCGCCGCCAATCCGTCTCCGAGTCTCACGGAAATTTTGTCTTGCAGTCCCGCTTCCGCGACTTGCTTCGCGGCAGCATCGTAAGGCCCACGATTCACTTCTCCCGCAATAGCCGAAACCGCTCGGCCTTCCTGCACCGCATAGGTCGGCAGCAAAGCATGGTCCGAACCGATATCCGCCAGGCGACTGCCGGGCGGAATCAGTTTGCAAATCGTGTTTAATCGTTGTGATAATTTCATACAGACACCCACGCAATCCATTTTTTTCGCCAGATAAACAAGAAAATAAAGGCCAACGCCAACTTGCCCAGAATGTACAAAATGATTCCGTCCGGCGCATTTTGACGCAGCAACAAGCTGTCGAGCTCAGGCATGAACCAGAGCGTCACGCCGACCGCAAAGTAGATGGAAGCAAAACGCTTCGCCTTATGATGGGCAAGCCAGCTAAGCCAGAGCAGCAGCGCGCTAAGCGGCAGCCAAAGCAACTGAAGCATCGGCCAAGAAGCTCCGGGATTCATTTGTCCGAAAAACTTCGCGTACAACAGAATCAAGGCGCCCCAGCCGCTGTAATGCAGCAGTCCGCTCGGAACGATCATACCTACCGCAAGCCATACAACGGCACACGCGGCAATCAAACCAAGCATAGACATCTCTATAGGCCAGCCGTTCAATCGAATCATCCAGGCCCCCAAGGCAAGCAGCACAAGGCTGCCGATCGCATACAGCATTTGCCCGCCCATACCGCCCATCCAGGCTCTTCCCCTGGCGTATGTACCGAGCCCGTAGCAGAATGAGACAAGCGCCGCGATCGCCGCCGCTTGAAACGGCCAGTCTAAAATCTGGAAGTAGAATCCGATCAGGAAAATCAAAGCCACGCTAACAAACGAGAGTGCCCACAGCTTAAAATTACCCTGTTGCAGGGATGAAACCGACAACGTGCTTTTTTTCTTCGGCTGCGTTTGCTCATCATCATATAAGTTTAACAAAAAATCGCAATAATGTTCGGGTAAAAGTTTACCTTTACGCCAATTTTCGATTTCCATAATGATGACTCTCTTTTTTTCCCGTTCCAAAAGCGCTCCTCCTTATAGGGCCAGTCTTTAATCACTTACCGCTGCTGAAGCCGTTCTCATTTTTATATCGGCAAATCGCTTCGCTACGATTACCCGCAAGCCGCCAAGCGGCTATTCCTATTTTATTGTAACCAAAAATTTTCAACCCGCCTATCAGGCGGGATACACGGATAGGCGGGACTTTTGAGCGAACCTCTCCCAGAAATCGACGCTTCACGCAAAAGACCACCGGAGCAGCGCCCCGGCGGTCTGATCGGTCATTTATTCCAGGAAATCTTTAAGTCGCTTGCTGCGGCTCGGATGGCGAAGCTTGCGGAGCGCTTTGGCTTCGATCTGACGAATCCGTTCGCGCGTAACGCCAAATACCTTGCCGACTTCTTCGAGAGTTCGCGTACGTCCGTCATCCAGACCGAAACGCAGTCTGAGCACGTTCTCCTCGCGGTCGGTCAATGTGTCGAGCACATCTTCCAACTGTTCCTTGAGCAGCTCGTAGGCAGCGGCATCTGCTGGAGCCAATGCTTCCTGATCTTCAATAAAATCGCCGAGATGCGAGTCGTCTTCTTCACCGATCGGCGTTTCCAGCGAGACCGGTTCCTGGGCGATCTTCATGATCTCCCGAACCTTCTCTACGCTAAGTTCCATTTCGGCGGCAATTTCTTCCGGCGAGGGCTCTCGGCCGAACTCCTGCAACAACTGCCGGGAAACCCGGATCAGCTTGTTGATCGTCTCGACCATATGAACCGGAATCCGAATGGTCCGGGCCTGATCGGCGATCGCACGGGTGATGGCCTGGCGAATCCACCAGGTGGCATACGTACTGAATTTGAACCCTTTTTTGTAGTCGAATTTCTCTACCGCTTTGATGAGGCCCATATTGCCTTCCTGAATCAAATCCAGGAACAACATGCCTCGTCCGACATAGCGTTTGGCAATACTGACGACGAGACGAAGATTCGCTTCCGCCAGACGGCGCTTGGCTTCTTCATCGCCTTCTTTGATCCGCTTTGCCAATTCCACTTCATCATCGGCGGAGAGCAAGGGAACGCGCCCGATTTCCTTGAGGTACATCCGTACCGGGTCGTTGATCTTAATACCCGGCGGCAGTGCGAGATCGTCTTCGAATTCCGATTCCTCGCTGCCTTCTCGTTCGCTTCTCAAACGCGGACGTTCTTCTTCCTCGTCGCTTTCGTCTCCTACTTCAATTCCCAGGTCACCTAGCTGTTCATAGAACTCATCGATCTGTTCAGGATCTTGATCGAACGGAGACAATTTCTCGGCAATCTCTTTATAGCTGAGATGCGATCTTTTTTTGCCGAGTTCGATCAATTGTTCCTTCACCTGGTCGAGAGTCAGTTCGCCTTCCAATTCCGTATGTTGCTCATTCGCCATTCTGAGACTCCCTCCTCCCCGGACTTCGAACCGAAAAACGCGTTCGCTATTGCCGTTCCAGGGCTATGATTTCACTTGCGATTTGAGCAGCGAGCAGGAAATCACCATCTTTTTCGGCGCGCATCATTTCTTCGCGTTTGCGCTCAATACCGCGCAACTGGGGCACCTTGCGAACTTCCCGGATGCAATCGTCGAGTACCTGCTCGTTCCACTCACGCGGACCTTCCATCATAACAATGGCGCTAACCGTCTTCTCCAGCTTCTCGTCCTGTAAGGAAGAGATGAAGCGGCTGCTATCAGGCTCGCGGTCCTGCGCGTAAAAAGCATAAAGATAAGCGGATATGGCCGCATGTTCGGGTAGATTGAACTCGTTTCCGAGTCGTTGCTCGACATATTCGGATGCTTGACGGTCCTGAAGCATAAAGAACAGCAAACGTCGCTCAGCGGTTTGATGGGCAGGCAATAAATCACGGTTCGGACGCGTCCGGCGTTCTTGCGGGAAAAAATCCTCTTCGGAATTTCCGTAATTTCCGCCACCGCCTCCGAAGTTTCCTTTTTTTCCGTATCCGCCTTTATTCGCATAGTCTCCACGATCTCGGCCCCTGCCGCCATACTGTCCGCCGCGTCCGCCTTGTCTGGAATCGGAGTAAGCGGGTCCCGGATCTCCTTGGCCCGGAGCGGGTCTGCTCTGCTCCTGTCGGATCAGGTTGCAATCCTGCTTAAGGCTATCAAAGGAAACATCGACTTCGGAGGACAATTCGCGCAGATAGACTTCTCGCTCGGTCGGCGAACTCAGAGCGGCAATAACCGGCAATGCGGCTCTGGCATAATCGACACGGCCGCTTTCTTCCGTTAAACGATGGCCGCGACGCAGATTGGCCAGACGGAATTTCGTCGTCGAGGCCGCATCTTCCACCACTTGACGGATAAACCGATCTCCGCCGTTCGAACGAATATAATCGTCGGGATCTACGCCGGGCGGCAGCATCGCGATTTTCACCTGCAAGCCTGCCTGTTCCAGAATCGGAATACTTTTCAGCGCCGCATTCTGCCCTGCATTGTCTCCGTCGTAGCAGACAAGCACTTCGTCCGCCGTAGTTTTGATCATGGCTGCATGTTGGTCGGTAAGCGATGTACCCATTGTTGCGACTCCGTTATGCACGCCGGCTTCCCAAGCCGCGATCACGTCACCGTAACCTTCGAATAAGACGGCCTGACGTTGCTTGCGAATCGCGCTTCGCGCCTGCCCGAAGTTGTACAGCACCCGACTTTTGTTAAATAATCGGCTCTCCGGCGAGTTTACGTACTTCGGATGTCCTTCGCCGAGTATGCGCCCGGCAAAAGCAATAGTCTTGCCGCTTCGATTGGCAATCGGAAACATGATCCGTCCGCGAAAGCGGTCAACGTACCCGTCTCCGTTTTGTTTGGCTGAAATCAGCCCGCCCTTCTCCATTTCCGCCAGATCGAATGAACGCTTATCCAAGAACTGAACGAGCGTATCCCAACGATCCGGTGCGAATCCGATGCCGAACTGGTCGATCATTTTGTCGCCGATACCGCGCCCGCGCAAATATTCCAGCGCCGGACGGCCGTGCTCCGTGTTTTTCAACAAAAAATGATAGAATTTTTCGCTCCATTCGTACGCCTGAAGGAGACGTCCGGTTTCTCGGTCTTGAGGCGATTCCGGCTTTCCAGCGGTATTCTGGAAAGGAATATGCGCCTCCTCCGCCATAATCTTCACAGCTTCGGGGAAAGATAGTCCTTCGATTTCCATCCTGAATTTGATGGCGTTGCCCCCCATGCCGCAGCCGTAGCAGTAGAAGATTTGGCGATCCGGCGTCACCGTAAAAGAAGGGGTCTTTTCGGAATGGAACGGGCATAGGCCTTTCATATACTTCCCCTGTTTGGTCAGATGTACATGTCTGCCAACCGTTTCGACGATATCGTGCTGCGTCAGCACCGCATCGATCGTTTCCTCCGGAATATTTCCGTATTCCGTACTCATAGTAACCACCTTCTAATGAAAATAATATTCGCTATACCTGCTGCTTCTCCTGCAAATCATGTAAAAGTTTTAAACATTTTTCCGAGAAAACAGCCCGATCCTCCGTCGTAAACTTTTTGGGGCCCTTGGTTCGGCCTCCTCCGCGGCGCACTTTTGCACTCGTATGTCGGCGATCGAGCAAAAACTCGATATTGTCCGCATCGTAAACGACGCCTCTTTCCGACATTGCGTAAGCACGCTTTGCCAAGACCAGAGCAGCCAAACCATAATCCTGCGTGACTACCAAATCTCCTGCGCGCAAATGGTTGACGATATACAGATCGGCACTTTCCTTTCCCCGATCTACCCTTACAACTTGCACGCCGGCTTCTTCGCGCAACATATGATCGTATGAAGAGACCAACACTACGGAGACGCCAACTTTTGACGCCGCATGTTTGATCTCGTCTTTAACCGGACAAGCATCGGCATCGACCATGATACGCATACCTTCCGCTTCGGCTTCCACAATAGCCTCCCTTCATTCGGACGCGATGCCCTGCTTTTCGGCTTCCGCCCGAAGCTATGCGAAAAACGGAACGTTTCCCGCCGTATGCTTGGAGAAGCGAGAACCGTTAGGCGCTACGCTTCCCAAGCACAAGAGAAACAATTCATCCGGTACCGCCGTATGACGACCGACCTTGCTCTCTGCGCGGGAAAAATTCCGTATCGGGTTATTATTTAATTGGCGCAAAAAGCAGTTGTACTCCCTATTTTACATCGTTCTTACTGCCAAACCAACTTTCCGAAATCGGCAAATTGTTTGAGGTCGCTATCAACGGATGCAAGCAGAGCCAAGCGGTTGGCACGCACCTTTTCATCCTCTGCCATTACCATTACCCGGTCGAAGAAGGTCGTAATCGGTTGCTTGAGCCCCGACAGTGCAGTCAATTCAGCCGCGGCCGCCGTCATGGCTCCTTCTTCTTCGGCGTAAGCCCAAGTTTCGCGCTGTCTGTGCAGCAGTTGCCACGCTTCAAACAGCTCGCGTTCCGCTTCGTCTTCGAATAGTTCCGGCTTTATTTCACGCTCTTGCGTTTTTGCAGCCAGGTTGCTCGTACGCGTGAACGATTCGACCGTCGTCTTGAAATCCTCCTCATTCAGCACGGCTTGCATTAGAGCCTTGCCGCGGGCAACAACCGCCGGAATGTCTCCGAAGCCTGCTGCGATTACCGCGTCCACCACGTCGTAACGGAGGTTGTCCGACAGCAATTTTTTCACGCGGAGTTCGAAGAAGTCGCGTAGGTCTTTGCGCACTTCGTCTGCCGTACGTTTCAGGTTCCCCGCTTGCTCATGCACCGCAATCGACAGGTCGAACAATTGCTCCAATGTCAGATCCAGATCATGATCGAGCAGAATTTGCACGATGCCTGCCGCTTGGCGACGCAGCGCGTACGGGTCCTGCGATCCGGTCGGGATGATGCCGATCCCGAAGAATCCGACGATCGCATCGGTTTTGTCCGCCAGACTGACCACCGAACCCACGATCGAAGCCGGAACGGATTCACCCGCGAAACGAGGCTGATAGTGTTCGAATACGGCACGTGCCACTTCTTCTTTTTCGCCCGCCTTGCGTGCATAGTCTTCGCCCATCACGCCTTGAAGCTCAGGGAATTCGTAGACCATTTGCGTAACCAGGTCGAATTTGCAAATATCGGCCGCGCGGCTGATATGTTGCGCCGTTTCGTTGTCCAGTTTCAATTGCGCAGCAACGCTGTCCGCAGTCTGGCGAATCCGGCGAACTTTGTCTCCCGTGCTGCCCAGATCTTCATGGAAAACGACGCTCTCCAGCTTCGCCAAGAAATCTTGAATCGCGACTTTCTGATCTTCTTCGTAGAAGAATTTCGCGTCGGACAGACGGGCGCGCAGCACCTTCTCATTGCCTTTTGCAATAACATCCAACGATTTGGCGTCACCGTTGCGCACCGTTACGAAAAACGGAAGCAGCTTGCCTTCGGCGTCCAATACGGGGAAATAACGTTGGTGCTCGCGCATCGATGTGATCAACACTTCCTGCGGAATGTTCAGGAACGATTCTTCGAACGTGCCGAACAATGCGGTAGGCGTCTCGACAAGGAACAGCACTTCTTCAAGCAGATCTTCTTTGATCGCGATATTCCAGTCTTTTTGCTCGGCGAGATCGCGGATTTGCTTCAGGATCAATGCCTCGCGTTCTTCAACGTCGACCAGCACATGCTGGGCGCGCAGCGCTTCGACATAATCGGAAGCCTGTCCGATCAATGTCTCGCTGCCGAGGAAACGGTGTCCGCGCGATACGCGGTTCGTCGCTACGTCCGTGATCTCGAAAGGCACGATCTCTTCGCCGAACAAAGCCACCATCCAGCGAATCGGGCGGATAAAGCGGAAATCATGCGTGCCCCAACGCATGTTTTTCGGGAAGGTTAGCGAAGAGATAATGCTCTTCAGGCCTTCCGGCAGCAGCACGGACGCTTCCTGTCCGTTCAGGCTTTTCGTTGCGTAAATGTATTCTACGCCGCCAAGCTCCTTGAACGTGAAATCGCTCGCTTCGACGCCTTGGCTGCGGGCAAAGCCCAGAGCGGCCTTCGACCAATCGCCGTTTGCGTCCTGCGCGATTTTGCGGGAAGGCCCTTTCACTTCTTCGTTCACGTCGTCTTGCTTCTCCGCTACGCCGCGAGCCAGAACAGCCAGACGGCGAGGGGTTGCATAAGCTTCGACTTTATCATAGCTCAGACGAGATGCGTCCAACCATTTTTCCGTTTTCTCGCGCAGTTGATTCATCGCGGCGCGCAGGAAGCGGGCCGGTACTTCTTCAAGCCCGATTTCGAGCAACAGATCTTTTGCCATTACGCTTCCACCTCTTTCTTAATGAGCGGGAAGCCCAGCTTCTCGCGTTCCTCGACATAAGCGGCCGCAACTTTACGAGCCAGGTTACGCACTCTGGTAATATAGCCGGTCCGTTCCGTAACGCTGATTGCGCCGCGCGCATCGAGCAGGTTGAACGTATGCGAACATTTCAATACATAATCGTAAGCTGGGAAAACCAAGTTCTCGTTCGCCGCGCGTCCTGCTTCCTGCTCGTACATGTTGAACAAGGTGAACAGCATTTGAGCGTCGGACAACTCGAATGTGTATTTGGAATGCTCATACTCCGCTTGACGGTAAACGTCGCCGTACGTCATGCCTTCCACGTATTCCAGATCGAACACGTTCTCTTTGTCTTGAATATACGAAGCCAGACGCTCCATGCCGTACGTGATTTCAACGGCTACCGGATTCGTATCCATGCCGCCCACTTGTTGGAAATACGTGAACTGCGTAATTTCCATACCGTCCAGCCACACTTCCCAGCCAAGGCCTGCGCAGCCCAATGTCGGATTCTCCCAGTTATCTTCGACAAAACGGATATCGTGGATCAGCGGATCGACGCCCAGTGCTTTCAGGCTGTCCAAATACAGTTCCTGAATATTGTCCGGCGAAGGCTTGATGATGACCTGGAATTGGTGATGCTGATACAAACGGTTCGGATTTTCCCCGTAGCGTCCGTCGGACGGACGACGCGAAGGCTCGACATAAGCGACTTTCCACGGCTCGGGTCCGAGCGATCTCAGGTACGTCATCGGGTTCATCGTGCCGGCGCCTTTTTCGGTGTCGTAAGGCTGTGCGTTAATACATCCCTGTTCCGCCCAGAACTGCTGGAGCGTCAGGATCATGCTTTGAAAATTCATCGTAAGCACTCCTTTATCAATTGGATCGGCTGAACGGACGGGGGGATTTTTGCGATCGGAAAAGTTAAAAAAATACGCAAAAAACTCCCGTCCTTACGCCTGATTAGACAGACGTAGGGACGAGAGTTAATTGTGCATCTCCGATGCATGTTAACACCCGCGGTTCCACCCTACTTGAATGCGCGGCGGTCGTCGAACGATCGCGAATCGCATTCCTCTTTTCCGTACGCTTAACGTCTTGCTCGCTCCCGGAAATGCCTGATCATGGGTATCGCGGTTACTCCAGGCTTGCACTCTCCCCGGCTCGCTGCCAAAAAACCGTATCTTGATCCCATGCTTTCCATTCAACGCGTGACGAGACGCTTAGCAATGTTACTTTATTGTAAGGCTGCACAGCTTATTTGTCAAAGCCGTAGTTCTCCAGTTGATCGAGAAAACGTTTGGACTTCAGGTTGATGCCGATATGCTCGCGCATCAACGCTTCCATTACTTTTTTCAACTCAAGCTTGGTCTCCGGTTTGACGTCCACGTTGCCAAGTCGGCGCAAATCGAGTTTCGCAAATACGCGCAGCAGCGATAATGCTCGGCCCGTGACCGGAACGGCGTACGGATCGGCTGCGCGGAACGGAATGCTGAGCACGCCGCCGAGCCTCGGGCTGATCAACGCATCGCCTTCGACGTGACGCTGACTCGCCGAGCAAATTTCAAGCTCCGGGCCATAACCCGAAGCTTGCAGCATTTTCATCTCGAAAAGCCGGGTCATGACTTCGGCATCTTTCCCTTCTCGCAGCCCGCTTAAAAAGGCTAACAGCTGCTCGAACCAAAAGCTCCCGGTGTCCTCGTCCTGCAACCCCCTGTCGATCAACTCGCAGGCATACGCGCCGTGCGCAGCCATGACCAAATCTTCGCGAAGTTTATGGTTGGACTCGAAAATCTCTCCGTCATTCAGCGTTCCGAGCCCGCTCCCGCCGCGGAAAAAGCTGAATATGCCGTACGTAAAAGGTTGGGTGAGCGAAGCATGGCGACTTTTGACCTTTTTCGCTCCGCGGACGAGTACGCCGATTTTGCCGTGCGTCTGCGTGCAAAGCGTAATGATCTTGTTCGTCTCCCCGTAGTCCATAGCCCGGATCACGATGCCTTCGAGACGGTACAACATCCTAAGCGTCCCGGTGGAAGCCCAGATCGCGCAGAACGCGGTCTTGGTTGCGCCAATCCTTTTTCACTTTGACCCATAGCTCCAGGAAAATCTTCGAACCGAGCAGATTTTCGATGTCCTGACGAGCCCGCTTGCCGACTTCTTTCAACATCGCGCCTTGTTTGCCGATGACGATGCCTTTTTGCGAATCGCGCTCGACGAAAATGACGGCTCCGACGGAAACGACGCCGTTATCCTGCTTTTTCATGTCTTCGATCGTAACGGCAATGGAGTGCGGAATTTCTTCGCGCGTCATTTGAAGGATTTTTTCGCGGATCAATTCGGCAATAACGAATTGTTCCGGGTGATCCGTGATTTGGTCTTCCGGATAATACTGCGGGCCTTCCGGCAAATACTTGCCGAGCTGCTCCATTAACGTCTCCACGTTGTTGCCGAATTTGGCCGAAATCGGTACCACTTCCGCAAATTCGTACAGCTTGCGATACGTCTCGATCAAAGGCAGCAGCGCTTCCGGCTCGACCAGATCGATTTTGTTCAAAATCAGGAACACGGGCGTTTTGATCTTGCCCAGTTGCTCGATGATATAACGGTCACCGCCGCCGATGCCTTCCGCCGCGTCGATCAGGAACATCGCCGCTTCGACTTCGCCCAGCGTATTCAGTGCCGTATTATTCATAAAATCGCCAAGCTTGGACTGACGTTTATGAATGCCCGGAGTATCCAGGAAAACGATTTGCTTGCTGTTATCCGTGTACACCCCATGAATTTTATTGCGTGTCGTTTGCGGTTTATCGGACATGATCGCAATTTTCTGCCCGATAATTTGGTTCATCAGCGTCGACTTGCCGACATTCGGCCGACCGACGATTGCGACAAATCCGGATTTGAAGCCTTTTCTGCTCTCCATCATATTCCTCCTCTTGATGTCTTGTCGTTACTTATCCAGATCCCACGGTCCGAACGCGTCCGGCAGAAGTTCCCGGATCGTCGTCTCGCGGGTTTCACCCTTCAGATTGCCAAGCACGACCGGCATATCCGGCTTGCACAATTCAACCAATACTTGACGGCATACGCCGCACGGAGCAATCGGTCCATCCGTATCGCCCACGACAGCCAGCATGGCGAAACTTCCCGGTTGATGACCGTCGGCCACCGCACTGAACAACGCTGTACGCTCCGCACAGTTCGATGGTCCGTATGCCGCATTTTCAATATTGCAGCCGTGGTGGACATGTCCGTGCTCGTCGAGCAGGGCAGCACCTACTTTGAATCCCGAATAGGGCACATAGGCCTTGTCTCGGGCTTTGATTGCTTCCTGAATGAGTACAGCTGCATCAATTGTCATGATTGTGTTGCCCCTCTCCGCTTCATCTAAGTGGAATTCTATTGTACACCCGCAAAGCGTCCGCAACCAGCACTATTCGCAAGTTGCCGAGTCCATTTATATCCAGCCCCATGATTTGGCGAGATTCAGCAACGGCGGCACAAAAACGATCAATCCGATCAGGGCGGCAAAAAACGCGGAGGCCAGCACAGCCCCCGCGGCAGCGTCCTTGGCTTTTTTCGCCAATGGATGAAGCCGGTCTCCGACCGTCAAATTAACGGCGGCTTCGACGGCCGTATTCATCAACTCCGCCGATAAAACCAAGCCAATCGCCAGACACAATAGCCCCCAGTCCAACCTTGGAACCCGCAGCAGCGCACCCAGAAGCAGCACAGCTGCGCACAGCGCCAGATGCACTTTGAAATTCCGCTCCGTCGAAGCCGTCGCCCGAACGCCATCCCAGGCATTTCGGAACACATCCCCCCAGGTACGCCGCTTTTCCATTAGCGCGTCAGTCCGATTTGCTGCAGGACCGCTTCCTGTTTGCCCATCATAACCGCTTCGTCTTCCGGCGTCTGATGATCGTAACCCAGCAAGTGAAGGAATCCGTGCACGAACAAGAAGCCCAACTCGCGTTCAACCGAATGCCCGTAATCTTCGCTCTGCGCGATCGCGCGCGGTACGGAGATAATGATATCGCCCAGCATTTCGTCAAACTCCGGGATCGCTTCGTCTTCCGTTTCCACTTCATAAGTGATTTCCGGTTCTTCGCCCAGGGATTCGCGCATCGCAAAAGACAAAACGTCGGTGGGACGGTCAATATTGCGGAACTCTCTGTTCAAACGGTGAATTTCTTCATCATCGACGAAAGTCAGCGCTACTTCTCCGTCGCTTACGCCTTCCACGGCTCCTGCCGCGACCAGCAGTTTATTCAATTGCCCAATCAATTCTTCACTGATTTCATACTCGCTTTGCTCGTTGCTCCATTCCAGCTGCAGACTCATGCGTCAATTCTCCTTTGTCTTGGGCTTAACCTCTTCGGGATATTCGATCCGCGAGTGGAAGATTCCCATTACCGCTTCTTTGAGCGTCTTGGCGACCACGTCAAGCTCTTTGAGCGTAATATCGCATTCATTGAACTGTTGATCGTCCAGACGGCTCTTGATGATTTTGCCGATCATGGATTCCACCTGGTCGATGGTCGGCTTATGCAGGGAACGCACGGCAGCTTCGACGCTGTCCGCGATCCCGACTACCGCCGCTTCTTTCGACTGGGCTTTCGGACCCGGATAACGGAATTCCGCTTCCGTGAAGTCCGGCTCTACCCCGCGCTCTTCGGCCTGCTTCAATGCTTTCTGATAGAAGAAATACAGGAAAGTCGTTCCGTGATGCTGTTCGGCGATATCGCGGATGCGTTTAGGGAGCTTATATTCCTTTTGCATTTCCACGCCGTCTCTGGCATGCGCGACAATGATCGATTTACTGAGCTTGGGATCGATGGAATCGTGCGGGTTCTCGATGTTATTCTGATTTTCGATAAAGTAGCTTGGACGCTTCGTTTTACCGATATCGTGATAATACGAGCCGACCCGGCACAACAGTCCGTTCGCGCCGATCGCCTCGGCCGCCGCTTCCGACAAGTTGCCGACCATGACGCTGTGGTGATAAGTACCCGGCGTTTCGATCAACAGTTTGCGCAGCAGCGGATGGTTCGGGTTCGACAATTCTACCAGCTTAAGCGCCGACAAGATTCCGAACGTCACTTCGAAGAACGGCATCAGTCCAATGGTCAGAATCGCAGTCAACAATCCCGAAGCCAAAGCGAATGCGACCGGATAAAGAATGGTGCTGCGATTCAGGTCGGCGTCGCCGATCAACGATAACGCCAACACGGCAACGGCTCCGAACAAGCTCACCATAATTCCGGCTTTGAGGATCGTGGAACGCTGGCTGGCTTTATGTACCGTAAAGATTGCCGCATAGGAGACAACCAATGTATAGAAGCCGAAATGGAAGTCAAATATGCCTGTGCCCGACTGTCCGGCGTTCAACACAATGCTTGCCAACACCGAGAAAATAATGGCGCTAAAATAAGCAAACGAATTATTAAGCAGCAGCGTAATGAGCGTACATCCTATCGCGACCGGAGCCAGGTACCCGACATACTTCGACGTATCGCTCTGTACCAAAGCTGTCAGATGCATCGCAATCAGCATGATGAAATAGATGAGTACGATCATCAATAGCTGAGGATTATCGTAACGGAATTCCGTCCCGCTCTGACGAGTGAACAGGAACAAGCCGAATGCAAGCAGGACGGACAGCAGAAGCAAGCCGAACTGAGGCCAATAATTGATCTCCGTCTTCAACATGTCATTTTCTTTAAGCAAATTGTAAGTGTCCTGCGTAATGATTTCACCGCGTTGCACCAAAACTTCGCCCTGATCGATATAAACCGTCTCGGTATTTTCCCGTGCTTGTACCGCCGCTTCTTTTGTTGCTTCTTCATCGTAAAAACGGTTCGGCGTGATCGAAAGCTTGATCAACTCTTGCACCACTTCGCGCGAAGTCCGATCGGTAAGCGTGCTTCGGCTGACGAATTCCGCAACCTGGGCTCTCGCAGTCTGCGCATCCGTGACCTGATCGCTCATCAAGCGAGACACGATTCCCGTCGCTTCCGACTTCATTTGCTGAATCTGCGTCGGCGTCAAAGAAGGAATCTTGTAAAAAGTCTCTTCCGGAATATCGTATTCCTGCTCGCCTACCCGCGTTCGAACTTCTTGCAAAAGCGTCGCTGAATAGGCTCCGTTGTTGCCGCTATTGCGGATTGAGTTCGCCATGAACTGACTCACTTTCTGCGGCAGTTCTTCCCTGTAAATCTCGATTTTGTTCGCATCCGTCAATTGATCATCCTGATTCAATGTATCGATCCGATCAAGCAACTGACTGATCAGCGTATCGTTGCGCAGCGAGAAAATTCGATACACTTGTTGAACTTTCTCGGCTGCTTCCTCTTGTGCCTGTAGCGTCGCTTTGCTGTTCGGAATCTGCGCCGGAGCCAAAATTTCTTTGTCGCTTGGCATGTTCACCTGAATATCGTACTTTTCAGGCATAAGTTTAGGATACAGCCCCACATAAAACATCAGCGCCAAGAGAAGGAACAAGATCAGTTTGACGACCCCGCTGCTTTTCCAACCTGACAGTTTGGGGTCGGTTTTGCGTTTCCATTTTTCTTTTGAAGCCATATGGAAGAACCTCCGGTATTAGACTCCTGAGCTCGTTCGCAAATGAACCGGGAAAGCCTTTTACTCGATGCTTTCCGCCGCTTTTTCGTAAGCCACGATAATTTTTTGTACCAACGAGTGACGCACGACATCTTCTTCGGCAAACGTAACAAAGCCGATATCCGAAATTCCGTTCAAGATCAGACGAGCTTCCACCAGGCCCGACTTTTTGCCGCGAGGCAAGTCGATCTGCGTCACGTCGCCCGTGATGACCATCTTGGATCCGAATCCCAGACGCGTCAGAACCATTTTCATTTGCTCCGGCGTCGTGTTTTGTGCTTCATCCAAAATGATGAACGCATCTTCAAGCGTGCGACCGCGCATGTAGGCGAGCGGAGCGATTTCGATCAAGCCGCGCTCCAGCGCCTTGGCGACCTGATCGGTGCCCATAATATCGTACAGCGCATCGTAAAGCGGCCGCAGATAAGGATCGACTTTTTCTTGCAAATCGCCCGGCAGGAAGCCCAGGCTTTCACCTGCTTCAACCGCAGGGCGGCTGAGCACGATACGCTTGACCAGGCCTTCCTTGAGCGCAGTGACAGCCAATACGACAGCCAAATATGTTTTGCCGGTACCGGCCGGGCCGATGCCGAACACGATGTCTTTTTTCTTGATCGTTGTTACATAATGTTTTTGTCCGATCGTTTTGGGACGAATCGGCTTGCCTCGGAACGTCAGGGCAATTTCTCCCTTGAACAAATCAAGCAGTTGATCGGCCCGGAAATCTTTGGCCAGTTCCAATGCGTATTGAACGTCGCGCTCCGTTAAGTTATAGCCATTACGCACCAATTGAAGCAATACGTCAAACAGATGCTCCAACTGATCTGTCTCCTGCTGCGGTCCGTGAACGGCGATCTCTTCTTCCCGGCTGTCGATACGCGCTTTGAACTGCCGTTCGATCATCTTGAGATACGTGTCTTGCGGACCAAACAGGGCCAATCCTTCCCCCGCGTTATGTAACGGGATCTTGATGCTTCTCGTCTGTTCTGTCAAAAGCTCTCAGTCTCCTTAATCGATGTGATATCCAGCTTCGGCATAGATTGTTATTCCTCAACTGTACCATTCTCCGACTCCCCTTGCAAAAGATTTCGGGCGGGCTTTTTATGGATCGGAATCCGGAGAAATACAAAAAGCCGGCCTATCCGTTTGGGGCGGAAAAGGCCGGCAGCCTCACGATCCGAAGATCGTGACTCCGCAGAGTTATCTGCGTCCGGAAGAATACGGCTTTCTTGCACGGGGCGAACCCAGAACTTCGGCCCAGAGGACGCCTTTGCGCAGCTCGTCCGCTGTCGGATTCGACATTAGCGACGCAGCTGTAGCCGTCCGAACCGAAGGAACATTGTTGCTCGAAGCCGAATTTTGCGGCGTTGACGAATTCCTTCGAGAACCGGAAGCCGCACGTTCGATTTGACGCGAGGCGTTCTTTATGCCGTGCGTACGCCGCTGCATTGAACGCTGTTCGCGCAATCTTTTTTCGACTTCGCCTTTCAATCGGCGTGATGCCTGATCGAGATTAGTCCGTTCCGTGTGCGTGCCGCGCTCTTGCGAGTCGGGATTACGGTCCGCGCGTCCGTTTCTGGAGCTGGTCGGCGCACCGGAGAACGGAGACTGCCGCTCTCCGTCTGAAGATGGGTCGAGGCGAGCCGGATTCGCTTGCCTCTGCGAGGAGGCGCCGCGGCCCCCGAAAGGTTCGCCCCCTCCGTTAGGCTTCGCATTCTTTTTCCCAAACACGGAGAACAGCGCACCCGCAATGATAACGACAATAAACAAGTTGTTTGTGATCCATTCCAAGAACTGGGGCATAGACTCCCCTCCTGTTCTACCTTTTGCTTACGTTTTATTTATTATTCGGGTCGTTCTTATCAACGTGGGTAACATTCATTCCGCCCAGCGATCCGCGCATTTCCGTATCCGCTTCGAGATTTTTCATATTCAGATAATCCATAACGCCAATTTTTCCGCCGCGCAGAGCTTCAGCCATAGCAATCGGAACCTCCGACTCGGCTTCCACGACACGTGCTTTCATCTCGACTACGCGTGCGTTCATTTCTTGTTCTTCGGCTACGGCCATTGCACGGCGCTCTTCGGCTTTCGCTTGAGCGATACGCTTGTCGGCTTCCGCTTGTTCCGTTTGAAGGAAGGCACCGATATTTTTACCGACGTCTACGTCCGCGATATCAATGGACAGGATTTCGAACGCCGTACCCGCGTCCAGACCTTTTTCGAGGACAGTACGCGAGATTTTATCCGGGTTTTCCAAAACTTCCTTATGCGTGTCACTGGAACCTACCGTTGTGACGATACCTTCGCCGACACGAGCAATAATAGTTTCTTCGCCGGCACCGCCTACGAGACGATCAATATTCGCACGTACAGTGACGCGAGCAATAACGACAACTTCAATACCGTTACGCGCGACTGCCGATACGCTAGGCGTCTCGATCACACGCGGGTTAACGCTCATTTGTACGGCTTGCAGGACGTCACGACCTGCAAGGTCGATTGCAGCGGCACGTTCGAATTCCAAAGGAATATTCGCGCGATGAGCGGCGATTAAGGCATTGACGACCCGGTCCACGTTACCACCGGCCAAATAGTGACTCTCGAGTTGGTTAATGGTCAAGCTGATACCGGCTTTATGCGCTTTAATCATCGGATTGACGATTCGAGCCGGCGTAACGCGACGCAGTCGCATCGCGACCAGCGTGATAATGCCGATGCGCAGGCCGGAAGCCAAAGCGGAAATCCACAGTGCCACCGGGAAAAAGCTAAAGAAAATGCTCAAAATAATAATACCGACCACTACGATGAGCAGCGGGCCGATCCATGCTGCGTCTGCCATAAGTACCCCTCCAAATTTAGGGTCCGAAACGCTTCGGATCTCAGTCCGGCGTTTCGAACTCCGTTATGTCGTTCTTTGCTTGCAAAACTTGCGGACGACTGCGAATCAGATCGGTTCGATCGGACCTAATCCGCTGTTCCACTTTTCTTGGACCACAACGCGCGATCCTTCGGTTTTAACGATCACGATGGCTTTGTCGCGTTCGATGAACGCGCCTTCGCTCACAACATCGATTCGTTCGCCGTCGATCATGATCGTTCCCGACGGGCGAAGCGACGTTACCGTAACGCCGTCGCGACCGACCAATTCATGCCGCGTGACTGCCGAGTTGTATCCGGCTTCCGACGTCAAGCTGTCTTTCAAAATGAAGCGATTCCAAACCCCGCGCTCCTTGAAAACGAATACGACGATGCCGACCGCCGCCGCGGCCAATACGAAAGCGATCCCGAGCGTCTGTAAAGCATGTCCCGTTGCCCATGCTGCCATAACCACTCCTCCTATTAGTGAGCCCGCCCCGAGCAGGCCCAATATCCCGAAACTCGGTACGAATACTTCGATCGCCATAAGAATGATCCCTACCGCGAACAGCAGCCACACGTAAGGTCCGGCCAAATCTTGAAACGTGCTTGCGAAAAAGTAAAGAACGAACGCGCTGACTCCGAGCAACCCCGGGAAAATCAACCCCGGAAGAAGCAACTCGATCACGACGCCCGCAAAGCCGATAAACAACAGCAAGGTCAGCATGATCGGCGTTGTCAGAAATTCGGAAGTATTAGCCAAGAATCCCGCTTGCCCGACCGTAGTTTCGGTTACGCCGGCAGCAGATGCCGAAGATGCGAACGACGTTAAAACAATCAGCGGAATGCCGACCAGCCAAACGACGCCCCACAGCGCCGCAGCCATGCCTACCCACCATTTGGAACGCGCTTGTGTATCCATTAGGTCTCCCTCCTTCTTTTGAATGTTGTCACATGCACCCAAATCCATTCCGTCGGTTCCCTCTGTTTGTACACATGCGAAAGTGTCTCAGTAATAGTATACGTGCATATCGGCCAGGCGTTTCAAAAAAATCCCGCTTTTCGCAAAAAAGTTGAAACCGCATAACAAAAACGCCTTTCCGGAGTTCCGGAAAGGCGTTTATTTTGTTCGTTTATTGCAGGTACTGCTGAACCACTTGGTTAACCAACTTCCCGTCGGCGCGTCCTTTGACTTTCGGCATCAGAGCGGCCATGACTTTGCCCATATCGGCTTTGGAAGAAGCACCGGTTTCCTGGATGGTCTGCTGTACAATGGCTTTAACTTCTTCTTCAGCAAGCTGAGCGGGAAGGTATTCAGCAACAATAACGATCTCGGCTTCGACAGTCTCGGCCAAATCGTCACGACCTGCTTTTTTAAACTCTTGGAGGGAATCTTTACGCTGCTTGATTTCACGACTCAGAATATCAAGCACTTCTGCGTCATCCAAAGTCCGCTTCAAATCGATCTCCTGATTCTTGACCGTTGCGCGAATCATTCGTATGGTCGAGAGTTTGAATTTATCCTTACTCCGCATGGCTTGTTTCATATCTTCGTTCAATCGTTCGCTAAGATTCATTTAAAATAAAGCCTCCTACTGGTGATGTGTTTGCTGTCGAGCAATCGACAGAAAAGGCCAAAACACATCTTGGTGATGTGTCTGTTGCCGAAAAAATCGACAAACGAAAAAAACACACCTATTTAGAACTTTCTTTTGCGAGCAGCCTCAGACTTTTTCTTGCGCTTTACGCTAGGCTTCTCATAATGCTTGCGCTTTTTGACTTCCGCCAGTACGCCGTCTTTTGCAATAGAGCGTTTAAAGCGGCGAAGAGCAGCATCAATAGTCTCATTTTTGCGAACTTTAGTTTCAGACACCAGTTTCCCCTCCCTCCGACCAGACCGTCCAAGAGCATAACACGGTTAATCAACTTTCATTATAGGCGAAAATTAAACCCCGTGTCAATGCTTATAAAAAAGGTTATACGGATATATTCGTACTTCTGCCTGTTCTTGCCTCGGTTGCTTGAACGGCTATCCGTCGCAGGAACGTTTCAGGCTTTTCGCCCGTTTACTCGTGCGATCCGGAAATTCCGGTCAGTGCGCCGAGTTTGGCACCGCCGAGCAAATGGAAATGCAGATGCGGCACCGTCTGGCCTCCGTCGGAACCGCAGTTGTTGATCACCCGATACCCGCTCTCCGCGATGCCGAGTTCTTGAGCCAACTGCACGGCTACCTGATGAATTTCTCCGATTACGGCCAAATCCGCTTGTTCGATCTCGTTCAACGAAGGGATCGGTTTTTTAGGCACGATCAGTACATGCACGGGAGCCGCAGGCTGAATATCGTGAAAAGCATAAATCCGCTCGTTCTCGAACACTTTTTTGCTCGGGATACTGCCTTCGATAATTTTGCTGAAAATCGTCTCGCTCATATGGGTTCCTCCTCGTCTGTTCGGCGGCGGCTATTCGAAAATCGTGCAGCCGTTCGCCGTGCGATGCTAAACTTCGCAAGTCTGCCTTATTCATTGTACAAACAAACGCAAAAAAAGACAAAAAAAAGAAGCCCCCTACAAAGTCCAAAAGGATCTGCATGCTTGAACGACGATCCAGTAGCTTGACCAACCATAATCAGGTTTACGTTCGCCTGAAACGCACGCGCTTTAGGTGCGATTCCGTTGGAGACTTCGTACACGCTTTAGGTACGAAATCTCAGGGGAGCGTAACCTTGCCTTTAGTGTTGACAAGGTACTAAGTTTTGGCCGACGC
>NZ_KK073875.1:4846273-5059327 GCF_000585395.1 Saccharibacillus sacchari DSM 19268
TTTAGTTTCAGACACCAGTTTCCCCTCCCTCCGACCAGACCGTCCAAGAGCATAACACGGTTAATCAACTTTCATTATAGGCGAAAATTAAACCCCGTGTCAATGCTTATAAAAAAGGTTATACGGATATATTCGTACTTCTGCCTGTTCTTGCCTCGGTTGCTTGAACGGCTATCCGTCGCAGGAACGTTTCAGGCTTTTCGCCCGTTTACTCGTGCGATCCGGAAATTCCGGTCAGTGCGCCGAGTTTGGCACCGCCGAGCAAATGGAAATGCAGATGCGGCACCGTCTGGCCTCCGTCGGAACCGCAGTTGTTGATCACCCGATACCCGCTCTCCGCGATGCCGAGTTCTTGAGCCAACTGCACGGCTACCTGATGAATTTCTCCGATTACGGCCAAATCCGCTTGTTCGATCTCGTTCAACGAAGGGATCGGTTTTTTAGGCACGATCAGTACATGCACGGGAGCCGCAGGCTGAATATCGTGAAAAGCATAAATCCGCTCGTTCTCGAACACTTTTTTGCTCGGGATACTGCCTTCGATAATTTTGCTGAAAATCGTCTCGCTCATATGGGTTCCTCCTCGTCTGTTCGGCGGCGGCTATTCGAAAATCGTGCAGCCGTTCGCCGTGCGATGCTAAACTTCGCAAGTCTGCCTTATTCATTGTACAAACAAACGCAAAAAAAGACAAAAAAAAGAAGCCCCCTACAAAGTCCAAAAGGATCTGCATGCTTGAACGACGATCCAGTAGCTTGACCAACCATAATCAGGTTTACGTTCGCCTGAAACGCACGCGCTTTAGGTGCGATTCCGTTGGAGACTTCGTACACGCTTTAGGTACGAAATCTCAGGCGGGCGCAACCTTACCTTATAATTTGGTCAAGCCACCAGGCCAGGCTTCGGAAAACCTGAGAAAAATCGCGGTTCGGGGTACTTCTCATATGATGTCGGCTGACTGTATTATAACAATGACTTGAATCTGTCTCTGTGATTGAAATCACGTACTCTATATTACATTTTTTCCAGAACAACTTTTGAGCCTGCGCCTGCATGGTCTGCCGGTTGGACAACAAGCCTTCTCGGCAAACGGGCGCGCAGCTCTTGCACGTGACTGATGACGCCGACCGACAACCGGTCGTTATGCAGATGCTCCAATGAAGTAATCACGGTATCCAACAGTTCGGGATCGAGCGTGCCGAACCCTTCATCCAGGAAAAAGAACTGAAGCGGATATTCGCCGCGCAGCTGAATCTGTGCGGATAAAGCAAGCGCAAGCGATAGCGAGGTCAGAAATGTTTCGCCGCCCGACAATGTAGATACGGGTCTTCGCACGCCGCCGTTGGCATCGTCGCATATGACGAAACCGCCGTTGGAGTCGACTTCGAGCGAATAACGCTGTTTGGTCAGGAATCGCAAGCGATTCGAAGCTGCCCGACTGATCTGAATCAACTGCTCTTCGGCCACATATTCCACAAAGGCATTCCCGCGGAAACAGGTCTGAAGCCGGGATAGACGATCCAATTCCGAAGAAGTCTCCACGCGCGCGGTTTCCAATTCGCTCCAACGCCCATGTCTTGCCGACACGTCTTCCAAATCCCGCTGAGCACGAGCTCGGCCTGCAAGGGCTTCTTCGTCGAGGCGTCGCGCTTCTTCCAATCGAGCCGCGCAGTCTGCCCACTGTTCTTCCGAAAGTTGAACACCTTCCAGCAATGTTTCCAACTCCCGCAAACGAGCGGACCACTCGCGCTCGCGCTCGCGGTGATCTTGTACGCGGCGCTCAGCCTCTGTAATTTCATCGGCAGCCATCCCGGATGACTCGGCCTCCTGCTCGGTTGCAAATAAAGAGGCAGACAAGGCTTCGTTCCAAGAGGCTTCGGCTGCGCTCGCATGCTCCGCCGCAGAAACGACCGCTTGCTCCGCCGCAGCCGAAGCATTTGCAGCGAGCTGCCAGGCTTCGCGTGCCGACTCCAGATCAAGACGCGTTTGCTGCGCCGCCTGGCGCAGGTTTTGCAGCCGTTCCGTCGCTTCGCGCAGAAGCTCGGCAACCGACGCCCCCCCGGAGACTTCATTCAGACGCAGCTCTTTTTCCTTGAGCAGCTCCGATCGGCCTTCGGCTTGAGCGGTAAACTGAACGAGACTCCGTTCCGCTTCGGTTGAAGCTTCTTCGTGAGATTTTAGCGTTTCTTCCATTCCGCGAATGACGGGCACGCTTTTATCGAGACGCTGCTTCAACTCTTCCGCCTGCGTATCGCGGCTACGAATGTCTTCGCGCCGACGCTCCAATTCGTCCCGGCGCAGCTTGGCGAAGGAAGCTGTCCAACGCTCTTCGGCTTCGCTTAGCCGCTGCTCCAATTCGTTTAAGCGCTCAGCTGCGCGCTGACGTTGGCGCGCCGCGCCGTCCAGGCGGATGCGGGGGGCTTCCGCCCCTCGGGCGGAGGCCGCGTAAGCGCGCTCGGCGTCTCTTGCCCGGCCTTCGAGCTGCGCGGACTCGCGCTCGAAGGCTTGGGCCTCAGCCTGCAGACGGACGAATTCGTCCGCGCGGGCCTGCGGCGGCAGCGGGATCGCCGAGGCACGCGGCGATCCGGGGTTGGAGCCGTCCGCGACGAGGGGCGGCTCGGGGTTGTCCTGCGCGGGCAGAGGCGCAGGGGTTCCGGTTGCCGCCTGCGCGGCGGCGGAAGCGCCGGGCGCCTGTGCGAGTTCTTCGCGGAGGCGTCCGGCCAGGGCTTCGCTGCCCTGCCGCAGGCGGGCGGCGGCGAGGCGCAGCTCCCGCGCGCCGAGCTGCTGGGCGCGCAAGGGTTCCAATTCCGCCGCGGCTTCGGCGGCGGAAGGATCTTCGCCCGCCGGCAGCGGGTGATGCGTCGCTCCGCAGACCGGGCAAGGATCTCCTTCGTTCAAAGCTTGCGCCAACTCTGCGGCCATGCGGCGTCTAGCATGTTCAAGACCGGCATTCTCCAGACGCCGCTCCTCTGTCGCCAGAGCTTCGAGCCAATCGGATAGCTCTGCCTCGAAAGCCTGCAAGGCTTGACTTTGAGCGTGCGCCCGATCGGCGAAACGCTCCAGTTCTTGTCGGCAGAATTGCTCTTGCTCGCGCCCTGCCGCAAGTTCCGTCTCGGCTTCCTTTTTTTGACGCTGCGCTTCTTCCAAGTCGCGGCGAATTCCCGGTAGCTGCTCTTCCAGACTCGCGATGGAATCCGCAAGGCGCCCTGCCGATTCCAGCTCTGTCCGATCGGCGCTGCGAACTTCGCAGGCATCCAGCTTTTCCTGCAAATCCGTCCGCAGTTGATTGGCCTGCTCCAGTTTGCGCCGAAGGTCTTCGGCATCTTGCCGCGTTCGTTGAAGACGCGAAGCGGCTTCGTTACGACCGCGCCCGAGACGTTCGCTTTCGTCGCGCAGCTTTTCCAACTCCTGCTCAAGCTGAAGCCCCTGCTCCAATTCCGCCGTGCGGCGCAGCAACTGCGGTTCTGTGCTTGTTAAGGCTTCGCGCGCCTTGCTCTCCGCCGAAACTGCACCATCGGCGCGGCTTTTCGCTTCATCCAATGCAGTACGCAGCCGCTGCGCTCCAGCCGTTAACTCCTTCGCACGGATTGCCGCCGCGCGAAAGCGCTCCAGCGTCGGCAGCAGCAGCGCCGAAGCTCTTCCCCGTTCGGCCCGAATCTGAAGCTCGCGTACCGACTCCTCTCGACTGCGCAACTCTTCCAGCGTCGCCAACACCCGCTCTCGTTCGCCGGCATGTTCGCGCACACGGGCTAGTTTGCTGTGCTCGGCGGTAACCGCATCGAACGATTTCCGTTGTTTTTCCGCTAAAGCGGACGATTTCGCCAACTGCTTGTTCGCTTCTTCCACCGCTTCGGCAGAAGCGAGTCCGAGACCTTGCTGCTCGGCCTCGACTGCACGCAGCGAACCTTCCGTATCGCGAGCACGCTTATTCAGCTTTTGAATAAGCCGATCGCCGTATTGCTCCAAGTGGAAAAGACGTTGAAGCATCTGCCGCCGATCGCTGCCTTTCAGCGATAAAAATTCCGCGAATTTGCCTTGAGGCAGCACGACCGCGCGCGTGAAATCGTCCATTTTAAGCCCGATGCGTTCTTCGACCGCACGCGTTACGTCCGCCAACTTATCGGCAACGACATCGTCGCCTTCCGGCTTGACTTCGATAAACCGGCTTAACGTATTGCTGACCGACACTTCTCCCGTACGCTTGAAGCGGCGTTCGACTCGGAACCGACGCACCCCCGCCGAAGATTCGAGTTCGAACGTAAAGGCGACGAACAAGGTATCTTCGGAATGGTTCATGATGCCTTGCGTCCCTCCGTAGGCACGCTCGACTTTGCCGTACATCGCCAGCGTGATTGCATCCAGCACAGTGGATTTCCCGCTTCCGGTCGGTCCGAAAATGCCGAACAAGCCGGTCTCGCACAACTCGGTAAAATCGACTTCCTGCGCTTCGCGATAACTTTGCAGGCCCGATAGTTTCAACGTAATGGGCTTCATTCGGGATCTCCTCCTTCCGCGGCAGAGTCGCGATCTTCGGAAGCCAATTCCATAAACAAGGCTACCATAGCGTCATCAGGCTCCGCGCCTCCCGTCTGTTTGCGGTAAAAGGTTTTGAACAACTCGTGCATGGGCAACCGCACGCGCTCTTCCGGCATATCCGCCTGTTCAAGCTGCGGATATACGGGACGGATATGAACAAGTCCTTCGCAGGTTTTTCTCAGCGACTGAATATCGCCGAGGGACATCGCTTCGGTCAACGTGATTTTCAGGTCAATAAACGCTCCCGCATCCCGACCTTCTTCCAGCCATCCGTATACCTGCGCAAGGCCTTCTTTCGCATTCCATTCCACAAGCTGCCGTCCGCACGATAAATAAATCTCTTCGATCTTAGGCTCTTTGCCGGGTTCGATATCCATCAGCATGACCGACTTGGCCTGCCCCGCTTCGGAAAAGCTATAAGCAATAGGCGAGCCGCTATACCGAATGATCCCTTCGCCTTTGACCGATTGCGGACGGTGCAAATGTCCCAGCGCCGTATACTGCGCACCGGAGGCCAATGCCGAAGGATCGACCGTATAAGCGCCTCCGACTTGAATCGGACGCTCCGAATCGGATTCAAGACCTCCGAGCACATAGATATGGCTCATCGCCAAATTGACCGTTTTCTGCGAAAAATCGGCGGCCAGCTTGCGCATCAACATTCCCACGCGCTCGCTGTACGCCCGACGCAGCAGCGTTTCGTCGGTGCCGTCGATCGTCAACAGCTCGTTGAGGCGCGCTTCCGACGGATAAGGAAGCGCCGCAATGATCGCGCGCTCTCCCGTTCGCGCCACGTCGAGCGCGAGCGCTTTTTCCGTCGGCAATCCGATCAAAGAGATTCCGCTGTCTTTGACCAACGGACGCACCGACGCGACCCGTTCCGGGTGATCGTGATTACCGGCAATCGCCGCAAGTTGGCAGCCTTCTGCCCGAATTCGGGCTACGCTTTCGTAAAAAAGCTGTTCGGCCGCGGCCGGAGGATTGACGCTATCGTACACGTCGCCCGCCATCAGGATCAGATCGACCTTTTCCCTCCGAACGATTTCCACCAGCTCTTCCATGAATTTTTCCTGTTCTTCGAATCGGCTTCGGCCTTCCAGCGTTTTGCCCAGATGCCAGTCTGCCGTATGCAGCACGCGCATGTTTCGCGCCCCTTCCTCTATATCCGTCTCTATCGCTGCCCGTATCTTGCTTAGGGCCCACGCATATCTTTATAGTCTGACGCCTTGTCCTGCATCGAAAAAGTACAGCCATTTTTCCGCAACCGTCTCGCCCAGCATCTCTTCGACAGCCCGCGCGTAAAAATCGAGCTGGAAACGATAATGCGCGGACAGGTCTTCGATTCCCCGATCCGGACGAAGCCGATCCGTTTTGTAGTCGAGCAAAATCAGCTTCCCGTTTTCGCGGAACAGAACGTCCACAACCCCCTGTACCAGAACGCGTTCGCCGGGCAAACGTTCCAAGCGCACGCGACGGTCCAACCCTGAAGCCGCTTTTTCGATATCGGTCGGCCAAGCTCCCGAAGCGCCGCTTCGAACAGGCAGGACCAGTGCGCCCAGTTCATCGTCGGTTCCGATCCCCGTGCTGAACGGAAGCTCTCTGCGCACCCACTCCGCCGCAGACGCACGCGTTCCGATATCGCTGCGGATGAACGCCGCGATATCCGCCGGATCGACGGTATCGGCTTCGACCTGAAGCAGAATGCTTTTGCCGACAAGCGCCGCCAGAGTCTCCGAAGCTTCACTCTCGCCTGTGTCCGCTTGGATCGGCAGATGCTGCATCAACGTATGGTATGCCGTGCCGCGCTCCGCTCCCGTCAAGCGGCTTCGTTCCATGAATCTCGGGCGTCGAAGCTGAAGCGTCGGCGAATCCCCGGTATTTTCCGACGATTCTTCGGGCTGCTTTTCCGTCAGTCCCGACACGATCCGAGCCGCTTCCAAAGCATCGGCTGCCGGATACTCGTCTCCCGCGAACCGGGACTTGATTTCCGTGACCGAAGTTTTCGCCGCGGCACCGCCTGCTTCCGCGTAAGGATAGACCCAATCGAAGCGTTCCCGGAAGTCGCCGCGCAAGCCTTCGATCCGCTCGCCGCCCAGAATGGCTTTCAACTGTTGAATGCGTTCGGCATAAAGTTCTTCTCCCGCCGCGCGTTCGGCAGCCGACTCCGCATCGCCGCTGCGCACCGAGAACACCCACCCATGATCGGAGACCGGCGCGGCAGAGGATACAGCCGGATCGGCCGCTTTCCGCAGCTCTTCGGCTCCCGTTTCGAAAATCAGCGACGGGCCGACCCAATCGAGATAAGAACGCGCCTTGGCCAGCGTATAATCGGCGATCCCTTCCGCGCTTCCGGCAGATTGCATCCAGGCCGCAATACGTTTGGGCACGTCTTTGACGGCAGCGGTCAGGATCATTTTATCCCGCGGCCTGGTCAATGCTACGTACAACACCCGCATTTCTTCGGCCAACAGTTCCATGTGCGCCCGTCTGCGAATCGCAAGCGCGGGCAAAGTCGGATAACTTACCCGACTGGTTTCGTTCACGAATCGGGGACCGAAGCCCAGTTCTTTATGCGTCATGAACGGGGCATTCAGATCCTGCATATTAAAGTTTTTGGAAAGTCCGGCAACGAATACGACCGGGAACTCCAGCCCTTTGCTTTTATGAATCGTCATGATTCGTACCGAGTCCTGTCCCGCCTCCGACGGGGCTTCGGCCAAATCGCCTCCGTTTTCTTTCAATCGCTCCACGAATCGCAGGAAACGGAACAATCCTTGCGCCGAAGTCGACTTTTCGAATTGTGCCGCCCGATTGTACAGCGCCAGCAAGTTCGACCGACGCTGCACGCCGCCCGGAAGCCCTGCTACCCAATCGGCATACCCGGTCTCCCGGTATAAGGTCCAGATCAGCTCGCTAAGCTCGCCGCCGCGCGCCAAGTCCCGCCAGCGTTCCAAGGAATCCATGAAACTCTTCAGCACGTTTTTCAGCGAAGGATCAACGACGGTCGCCTTTCCTGACGATTCCGATACTGTCGAGCCCAACCTCCCAGCCGCATGTGCAAAATCCTCTGCGCCCAAGCTTTCACTAGTTGCGGGTTCCGTCTCAACCGCCGCGGATACCGCTTCGTAAAAGGAAACCCGAGGCCCGCATAAACGTACCTGCGCCAACTGGTCTTCGGTCAACCCCACGATCGGGGAACGCAATACCGAAGCAAGCGGAATATCCTGCTGCGGATTGTCGATAATGCTCAGCAGCGACATGACGACTTCGACTTCGGTCGCTTCGAAATAACCACGCGCCGCATCGCCGATCGCCGGAATGCCCGCCAATCTCAACTCTTCGATCATCATCGGCGCCCAAGTGCTCACCGAACGCAGCAGAATGACGATATCTCCGTATTCGGTCGGACGCAGTCCGCCCGCGCTTTTGTCATAAATCGAAAGAGCTTCGCTGCCCGGCATCGAGCCGACCAGTTCATGAATACGGGCCGCGATCGCGCGCGCTTCAAGCCTTGCCGCCTCGATCTCCAACGCTTCGGCGGCAAGTCCGGTTTGCGCGGCCTCATCCGCTTCCGACCCGCTTCCGCGCTCAACCAACATCAGCTCGGGCGCATACTCGCCATGTTCCGCATCCGGATAAGCTTGCGCGCCGTAGGCCAGCTCCGCGCGTTCATCGTAGGCGATTTCGGCGACCCGTTCGTTCATGATCCGCCGGAAAATGCCGTTGACCGCCTCGACGACTTCTTTCCGGCTTCGGAAATTGCGAGCCAGATCGACGCGCAGTCCGCCTTCGGAGAAATCTTCTCCGTAATCGCGGTACTTGTGCAAGAACAATCCCGGCTCGGCCAAACGGAAGCGGTAGATACTTTGCTTCACGTCACCGACCATAAAGCGGTTGCCGGCTCCTTCTCTGGCAATCAACGATACGATCTCCTCCTGCACCGAGTTCGTATCCTGATATTCGTCGAGCAGCACTTCATCGAAGCGCTCCCGATACTCCAAAGCTGCCGCCGAAGGTACCGGATGACCCGGCCGCGAAGCAGGATCGCGCAAAATACGCAGGCAGTAATGCTCCAAGTCGGAAAAGTCCACCATGCCCCGTACTTTTTTCGCTTTCGCGTAACGCTCTCCGAACTCGATCGTGAGCTCGGCAAGTTCTTCCATCAACGGAGCCGCTTCATTCAACTCGGCCATGAACGTTTCGGGCGAGCGGCCGAAATAAAACTCGCGAATGTCCGTCAAATCGTCTTTGGCCGCATCGCGCAGCGCTTTGGCCTGGTCTTTGATCTGCGGGTCGCACTGGTCCTTGCGGACCGCTCTCAGTTTGCCGAATGCCATACTCTCGAAATGGGCATATAACTGTTCCCACGGCTCCTGCTGCGCCGCGGCTTGCAGACGCCGAACCATGTCGAGGTCGTTTTGCAGCGTATCGAGGTAAGGCGCAGGCCCTTCAGGAGACGCAGCCAGATCATAAGCACGCAGCAAAAGGTTTTCCGTGCCCGCCAGCGCCAAACGCGCATCGGCCATCAAGCTGCGGGTCCAATCGGTGTCGCCGAGCGTTTGCGCGTCGTCTATGCGGAAAGCCGCAGCCGATTCTCTAAGCCAATGCTCCGGCCACGGGTGGCTGCGCGCAAAGTCGTACAAACGCTGAACCAAGGCAAAAGCCGGATCGTCGGAACGTTCGCCGCCGAACCAGTCGATCAACCGCCGGAACAGCCGCCCGTCTTCTTCCAGCGCATAGTTTTCTTCGAACAGCTCTTCCAATATTTCCTGACGCATGATTTCGCTCTCATGCTCGTTCGCGATTCGAAAAGCCGGATCGAGCGGAATCAGCGTATAATGGCGGCGAATGACTTCCAAACAAAAAGAATGCAGCGTCGTGATCGACGCCTGGCCGAGCAGCGACAGCTGGCGACGCACATGTTCGTTTTGCGGATCGGCGGAAAGCTCTTTGTTCAGCGCGTCGCGTATCCGTTGTCGCATCTCCGATGCCGCCGCTTTGGTGAACGTCGCGATCAGCATCCGGTCCACGCCGGTTCCTTGATCGGGATCGGTAACCTTGCGGATGATCCGCTCGACGAGCACGGCCGTTTTGCCCGATCCCGCCGCTGCCGCCACCAGCATATCGCCGCCGGAGACCGCGATCGCTTTCCATTGGTCATCGCTCCATTGGCTGCCCGAAGGCTTTTCGGCATATGTCATTCCCATTTATCGATTCTCCTCCTTCAGGCCGTCCTCGTCCTTTTCGTCGAACATTTCCCAAATCCGGTCTTTGCCCGGCTTGCCCAAATGATTATAGCCGGCATGATCCAAGCTTTCGTCGAACTGGCAAACCGAACGGTACGGACAGAAGTCGCAAGCCGTCTCCTGCTGGATACGGTAAGGACGAGCTTCCGATTCGCCTTCCGTGATCCGTTTGCCGATGCCCGCGATATTACGGCGTACCCCTTTTAGCAAAGACTCCCACTGCTTGGGATCGGCGACGGCAGAGCTGCTGTAGAAGCTTCCGTCTTTTTTGACCGCGACCGGAATAACGGGCGATTGTCCGCTGGCAAGCGTTCGGTCCATTTTGGCGACCACGTCCGCGTCCGCCAACACCAACCCTTTCATTTTGAACCGCTTGAGCATTTCCTGCGATGCCGCATCCGCAGCCAATCCGTTTTGCGAAGAAAGCAGCGGATTTTGCACGTGGAAATACAGCGTTCCGGCCGGAAGCGCAGGAGCACCGATCCACTGCTCAGCATGCGTCAAAATGACATCCAGATAGGTCAACATTTGCAGCGACAGACCGTAGTAGACTTCGTGCAGCTTTAAATCTTTCGAGCTGGATTTGTAGTCGATGACGCGCAGCAGCAAGCCTTCGTCGCCTTCCGCCACGTCGACCCGGTCGATCCGTCCGATGATTTCCATGGTGCAGCCGTTATCCAGCTCGAAGGTGAGCGCCGGAATGTCTTTGCCCGGACCGAAATCGACTTCGATCCCGAGAGGTTCGAAATCGCCTCTTCGCGCATGTTCGCCCAAAATGACCGAAGCGCGGCCGACGATATCCATCAACTTGCGCGAAATGTATCCGTAACGGCTTGTGCTGAACAAGATTTCTCCTTGCAGCCTAGGTGCGATCTTGTCGACCGATGCGCGCGCTTCCGCCAAACATTCTTCGGCCGACAGCGAACCCCAGCTCCGGTTTTCCAGCTTCAGCCGCATCGCGATATCGCTGAGCGCCGCATGGAACAACTGTCCGATATCGGGCGCGTTCAACTTGTACAATTGACGTTCTTTGAGCTTCAAACCGTGCGAAGCAAAATGCGAAAAGGCGCAAGCCGTGAATTTTTCCATCCGGGAAACGCTGGAACGCAGATTTCGGCCGTACAAACGCACGCTGGTATCGCGGGTCAACCGATCCGAATCGTTGGCATACACCAATGAAGCCAATCGGCTGTTCAGCAAAGCCTCCCGCTTCGGATCGCCTTGATATGCGCCGAGCGCCTCCCACCAGACCGGATGAATTTCCGCGCCCGTTTTCCACAATCGAAGCTGGGCCAGCAGATGCGGCAGCGTCGGCTCGGGCCGCGTGATAAAACGCTCGTAATCGGCTCGTTCCATGCCGACTGCCGGCAGTCCTTGTTCGCGGCGTTCGCGAATAAACGGGAACGCCGCGCGCAGGTCGAGCACGATTTCCGAAGGCAGCAAAGGCTTGTCCTCGTCGTCGCTAAGCGCATAACTTAACCATAGCTTATGCGCAGCGCTCGTCAGCGTATGGTAAACGAGCAGCTTTTCGTCCAGCATTCGGCGTTCCGAACCCGGCGACAATTCCAAGCCGCTCTCGGCCAGGCGGATCCGCTCCGGCTCGCTGAGCAGTCCGCTTTGCACGGGAGCGAGCGGCACGACGCCGTCGTTCAATCCCAGCACGAACGCGTAACGAAGATCCAGCGGCCGCGTGCGGTCCATATCGCCGAGCAGCACGCGGTCAAGCGCGGGAGGCACAAGGCCCAGCGTCAATCCGGCGATTCCGGTTTCCAGCATCCCTGCGAATTCCTCGACCGTAACCTTCTCGTCGTCGATCAACTCCGCGATTTGGTCCAACAGATCGAGCAGCGCTCCCCAAATTTGCCGATTCACGTCGGCTGACTGCGGATCGCCGGCTTCGGCTGCTTCACGCGCCAATCGATCGAGCCGCTGCGGAACTTCGGCCGCTTCCAGCATCCGATACACGCTCTCGCACATCTCTCTTGCCGTCTCGGCCTGCTTCAAATTCTTTTCGAAATCCGACAACGGAGCCACGATGCGGTCCCGGCAAGCTTCCAGACGCGCCATTCTGGCTTCCGCTTCCTCGGCGGCTTCCTGCGCGACCGGACGGCCTTCGTCGTCCAAGGAGAGCTTCGGCGCTTCGCGCCACGGACGGCCGTCCGTCCATCTTGTGCCGCGAATGCCGGAAGCGAGCACGAAATTCTCCAGCCGATCCAGTTCCGTGCGCGTGATGCTGCCGTCTTCCGGCAGCATCAGGTCCGTTTTGACGCAGCGGAACACGTCCTCGTACTGCCAGCGACGAAGCACGACATCCAGCGCGGCGCGCACGAATTCGGATAACGGATGATGCAGTACGCCTTTTCGGCGGTCCGTGAACACGGGAATCCCGTAATCTTCGAGCACCGGCGCCAGCACGGATTCATAATCGTCCAGACTGCGCACGAATACGGCCATATCGCGATAACGAACGCCTTTTTCCCGGGCCAACCGAAGCATCTCGCGCGCTGCGGCATCGGCTTCGGCCCGTCGATTGTCCGCCGCGTGCAAGGTAATGCCCGGTTCTCCGTCCGCGTTCAGCGGAACCTCTCCGTTCAAGCCGCCGCGTGCAGAACTTCGGTCTCCGCGCAGTTCGGCTTCCAGCCTTGCCAGCATCGGACTGGAAGCAAATCTCGGCAGTTCTCCCGGCTCTTCCGAAACAATCTCGCATCCGTGATCCAATGCTTCGGCCAACTTGCGCAGCTTGCGATAGGTCGTCCCGGTCTGGTGGAACAGATCCAGGTCGCCGGGCTGTTCGCCGCCGTCGTAAGGACGATCCAAAGTTAACGAGCAAACGACCGAATCCGCCGTGCCGAGCAGCGCGCCGATCACTTCATACTCGCGCGGCGTAAAGCTGTCGAAGCCGTCGATCCAAATCTCCGCTCCTTTTACCAATGAAGAATCGTTCAATTGGCCCGCCAGGCGAATCAACGTATCTTCGGAATCGACGTACAGCTCGGATAGCTTTCCTTCAAAATCCTGATAGATCGGCAGCGCGTCCTCCAACTTCTCGCGCAGCAGCGGGGAATGGCCGATCGAGACCAAGTCGCTCATATGTTCTTCCAATAAAACGGAATCGATCTTGTAGCGCTTGAGTTCCGTATACAAGTCGTTCAGTTTAGCGATAAATCCGGGCTGCTCGCTGGAAGCGCCGAACAGACGAAGATCGCTGCGCCGTTCGCGCAGAAGACGATACAGCAGCATCCGCTTCCCTTCGTCTCCGATTGCCGTCAGCGCCGATCCGCCCGTCTCCTGCATAACGCGATAGGCCAGTCGGTGAAAACTTACGACCTGCGCGCGCAGGCTTCCTCCTCCTTCTTCCCGAGCAAACAAGGCGTACTCGCTTTGAAAAGTCGATTGCTCCGGCACGATCAGCAGCATGGGCGGCCCCAACGGATCGGTTTTCATTTTAGTACGCATCTCATCCAGTATCCGGGTTGTTTTGCCGCTGCCCGAACGTCCGAGTCTAATTTGTAACGTCATCGGCCGATGGCCTCCTTATTTTGCAAACTTTAGCGGTTGCTTCACCTATATAGTATACCTGATTCGAGCAAACAAAAAAAGAACATACGTTCTTGTTATATTCAATGCTTACGTCCGGTTATTCTGCGCCAAATTCGACGGGGAATATTCAAAGCCAGCATAAATCCGACCAAGATCGGCGAAATGCCTCCCATAATCGCTGCTCCGAGCCATGCTCCGTCACTGTCTTCGCCGATGACATACCCTACCCAGGCGCCCAAGCCGGTCAATATTCCGCAAAAGAAAAGGATGGTTATCCAGAAACCGACCGTAGACGCAAAGTCGCGCAAGATCTCGCCCGGCAGCGCACGTACCTCTCGGCGCAGATCGTCACGGTTCTGAATATTTTCGTATTGTCCCGCCAACGAATCGGTACTTTGGCCGCTGCTTGATTTTTTTAAACCACGATCTTTTTTGTTGTTCCTTTCGTTTGTTTCCCCGTTCACAACGATTCCTCCCTGATCTCAGACATTTTGGATGATCGTGTTTGCAACTCGAACGTAGACCTCGTTTCGAAAACGGTCAACGCCCTAACAGCCTCTTTTATAGCGTACGACGGGAAGAAGCCGATTTCAAACATTGACAGCTCTAATGAAAAAAGCTTGCTTCCCGCCCAAAAGCGAAAAGCAAGCTTGAATAAATCTCCAGTAAGGAAAAAGATTAACGTTTGCGCGAACACTTAACGGCTGCGCACTTCGAAAATCGCGAACTTCAGATAATGCCCTTCTTCCACGCCGGAAATTTGCGGATGGTCTTTGCCTGCGGCGCGCCATTCGATCAGACGCAGCGTTTTGCCTGCATCGCGCGCAGCTTCCTGAATCGTCTCCAGGAACAAGTCCGGACGCATATGGTACGAGCAGCTGGCCGTTACCAGATAACCGCCTTCGCTGACCAGCTTCATGCCGTGCAGGTTAATGTCTTTATAACCGCGAACCGCGCCTTTGACTGCCGAACGACTTTTGGCGAATGCGGGCGGGTCAAGAATCACGACGTCCCAGCTGCGGCCGCCGCCTGCCGGCATCGGTACGGACGTGTCCACTTTGGACAAGCCTTCGGCGCGGCGTTTGCGTTCTTCGAGTCCTTTGACGTTTTCCCGCAAGTAATCGAACGCGTCGGCGACCACGAACTCGACGCGGTCGTCAAAGCCGTTCAGGCCGACATTCTCGCGCGCGCTTTCGATCGCATGCGCCGAAATGTCGAGGCAGGTGACTTTTTTGGCGCCGTATTCGCAGGCGTGCAGCGTAAAGCTGCCCGTATGCGAGAAGCATTCCAGCACCGTCGCGCCGTCCCAGTACGGGAACTCGACGACTTTGCCGTTTTTGTTGACCGGGCGGCTTTCGCCTTCTACGTCCTGAAGCTCGATCCCGCTGCGTTCGCCCCATCCGGTCATGAGCGGACGGATCGAAGCTCGGTTTTCCCGTTGATCGAAGAAATAGCCCGTTTTCTGGCCCTGTTCGATATCGACTTTGATCAGCAGGTCGTTTTCTTTGACGGTCACGTGACGCGGGCATTCGCCGTACAGAACTCCCGTCGTCTCTTCCAAACCTTCGAGATTTCTGACCGACACGTCGCTGCGCTCGTAAATGCCTGTCGGACGCATCACTTCGACCAATGCGCTGACGATCTCGGCGCGACGGCGGTCCATGCCGAGCGTCAGGATTTGCACGACCAGCACATCATCGAACCGATCCACGATTAAGCCCGGCAAAAAGTCGGCTTCGCCGTAAACAAGACGATAAGCCGTTCCGTTAACAAAACGATCGCGGTGGCGCAAGCAATCCCGGAAACGCGAAACGAAAAAGGCTTCGTCCATCTGTTCGACCGTTCCGTGAGACAACAGACGGACGGTGATTTGCGAATTTTCGTTATAATATCCCGTACCCAGCGGCTTGCCGCGATGATCGGTCACTTGTACCAGATCGCCGGGCGCCGGATTTCCTTCCGTACTTGAGATCTCGCTTTTATAAATCCACGGATGGCCTTCTTCAAGACGCTTTTTCCGGTTCTTGTCCAATATGACTTTTGCCAAATTGCTTCCTCCTCAAATTGCCGCCCGTATGCGAAGCTGTAAACTACAGTTTCAACCCGAGCATTTCCATGGCCGATCTCAGAATCGGATGGTTGTTCTCATAACCTGATTTCTTGTGCAGGATCAAAGCTTCCTCCGGCGAAAACCATTCCACGCCCCTGATTTCTTCCTGTTGGGCACGCAATTCGCCTCCGAGCGCTTCGACCAAATAATAACGGACCTCTTTGTCGACAAGCCCGTACTTTTCGTTCTCGTATTGATAGCGAATAATGTCCACGAGTTGGATGATCCGGCCTTCGATACCCGTCTCCTCGCGGATTTCGCGCAATGCCGCTTCGCGCGGCGTCTCGCCCGGCTCGCGTTTGCCTTTGGCCAACGATACTTTGCCGTAGCGATCCTGGATCAGTTGGATTTGCAGCCGTCCGTCCTCTGTACGATAGACGACGCCGCCCGCCGATATTTCCGTTCTGCTCACCGTCTTCTCTCCTTATCCGTGCTCTACCTTTTCGCAAGCAAAGGGACTTCGCAACCTCCGGCGAAGTCCCTTCTGCCTACGTCCCCGCAATCGGCCGAAAAACCGAGTTTAGGATACCGACGGCGTGCGCACTTCATCCAGAACGCGCAGCAGTTGACCCCGACATTCGTTTGCGCCCGCTTCCGTAATCTTGACGCGGCACAGTTGGCCCTGAAGCTCCTGCGAGCCTTCGAACACGATTGTCAGATAGTTGTCGCTGTGCCCGCCGACGAAACCTTGCGGATACGTCCCTTTTTCGTTTTTCTCCGGGATGACGTCCACGACTTCGCCGATGAACTTTTGCGCATATTCCAACTGCATCTTTTCCGACAGCTCGATCAGTTCATGCACGCGCGCGTTTTTGATTTCTTCATCCACCTGATCGTCCATACGCGCGGCAGGCGTGCCTGTGCGCTGGGAGTACGGGAACACGTGCATTTCGGAGAAACCGATGTTTTTCATAAAGTCATAACCGTTTTGATACATTTCATCCGTTTCGCCCGGGAAGCCGACGATCACGTCGGTCGTGATGGCCACGTCCGGCATCGCTTCGCGAATGCGCGCGATCTTCTCGGCGAATTCGGCAGTGGTGTACTTGCGGCGCATTCTTTTCAATACGGAGTCGTCGCCCGCTTGCAGCGGAATATGGAAGTGACGGCACATCTTGGTCGAACGCTTCAACACTTCCAGCATCTTGTCGTCGATTTGGCTGGCTTCGATCGAACTGATGCGGATCCGCTCCAGCCCTTCGACTTTATCCAACTCTTCCATCAGGTCCGACAGTCGGTAGTTTTCCATATCGTCGCCGTAGCCGCCCGTATGAATGCCGGTCAGCACGATCTCCTTATAGCCTGCTGCCACCAGTTGACGCGCTTGCGCGAGCACGCTTTGCGGTTCGCGGCTGCGGGACAGTCCGCGCGACCACGGAATGATGCAGAAGGTGCAGAAGTTGTTGCAGCCTTCCTGAATTTTCAGGAACGCGCGGGTATGACCGTTGAAGCTCGGCACGTCCAACTCTTCGAACGTCCGCGTCTTCATGATGTTGCGCACGGCATTGATCGGCTCTCGCTTGGCTTGAATCTCGTCGACGAGCGGCAGAATCTTCTCGCGGTCCTGCGTGCCGATCACCAGATCGACGCCCGGAATTTCCAGAATCTCGGCCGCGGACGTCTGCGCGTAGCAGCCCGTCACCGCGACGATGGCATTCGGATTGCGGCGGACCGCGCGGCGAATGATCTGACGGCTTTTTTTGTCGCCCGTATTGGTGACCGTACAGGTGTTGATCAGATAAACGTCCGCCGTCTGATCAAACTCCACCTGCTCGTATCCGTCTTTTTTGAACAGCTGCCAAATGGCTTCCGTATCGTAGAAATTGACTTTGCAACCCAGCGTATAAAAAGCAACTGATGGCATTATAAACTTCCTCCCATTTCTCCGGACTCGTACAGGATGCAAGACAGCGCGGTCATTCCCGCCGTCTCCGCTCTCAGGATGCGTTTGCCGAGTCCCGTAATTTTAGCGCCGGCAGCTTCTGCTTCGTCGGCTTCCCGCTCGGCGAATCCGCCTTCCGGTCCGACGACCAGCAGCACGTTCGCTTCGCCTTCCCGGCGACTTTCCGCAAACGGACGAACGACGTCGCGCAATTGCAATCCGTTTTCTTTTTCATAACAAAACAGTACCAGATCGTAATTGCCGAACGTCTTCAGCAGCTGCTTATACGTGAGCGGCTGCTTGACTTCCGGAATGCGGCTGCGGTGACTTTGCTCTGCGGCTTCCTTGGCGATCTTGCTCCAGCGCTGAAGACGCTTTTCTTCCTTCTTAGCATCATACTGGACCACTGTCCGCTCGGACAGAAAAGGAACGAACGCATCCGCGCCGATCTCGGTACATTTTTGAATGACCGTCTCCAGCTTGTCACCCTTGGGCAAGCTCTGGGCGATACTCACCCGGAAACGGGCTTCGTTCTTTTCGGCGATCTCTTCAATGACAGCCGCGATAACTTCGCTTTGCTCGACGATTTCCAGCTCGGCAAGCACTACGCGCAAGGCACCGTCGCACACGATAATCTTGTCTCCCGCGCGACCGCGCATAACACGGCTGATATGACGCGCATCCTCGCCGAGAATGCGGACTTTTTCATTTTCGAATTGTTCGTTTTCCACAAAATATCTCTGCATCGCTCATCCACTTCTCTTCCGTTTTTGACCAAATTCCATCATACACAATTTGGCCTCCGCTGACCAGTAGATGGCGCGAAAAACCGGCATTTCCCTAAGGAAAAGCCGGTCGTTAAGCCTATGGCAAAAGTCTGCGGTTATCCGAAAATCGACGCGCCCCAATTCAGGAACAATTGCATCAGATCTTCGATCCATACATACATGCGACCGATCGTGTTTTCCCGCAACGGCGGAATAAACACAATCAACAGGAAAATGAAGATGGAATACGGCTCGATTTGTTGCAGTTTACGACGAATTCGCAGCGGAGCGATATCCTCGATAATCCGATAACCGTCGAGCGGCGGCAGCGGGATCAGATTGAACAGGAACAGCAGGATGTTCATCTGGATCAGGTAAGCAAAGAAATAAGCCGCCGCTTCCTGCAGTCTGGATACTTCTTGCGTATAAAAAATCGTACCGTCCATGATCACGACATGCAAAACCCCGTATGCCGACAACGCGGAAAAAATCATGGCTCCGACGAACGCAATCAGCAGATTGCTGAGCGGGCCGACCGCCGAGACGATAATCCCCATCAACCTCGGTTTGCTAAAATTCTCGCGGGTGACCGGAACGGGACGCGCCCAACCGAATCCGGCAACCAGAATCAGGATCATGCCGAGAAAATCGACATGTCGCGCCGGATTCAGCGTGACGCGTCCGAGCAGCTGCGCCGTAGGATCGCCGAATTTGTAAGCCGCATACGCGTGCGCGAATTCGTGCACGGTAAACGCGATAATCAATACGATCAGAACAAACGGCAGAACGTCCCAAGAAAAGGCCAAAAAGTTCATTTAGACCACCTTTTCCGCGATAAATGCCAGCCATTCCTCCTCGCGATGCACATCCCGAATCGTCAGACCTGCCGCAAGCAATCCTTCACGCACGGCATCTTCTTTATCCTTGTAAATGCCTGATGCCAGATACAAGCCGCCCGGGCGCAAAGCTTCAAACACATCGTTCGTGAACAGCAGGATGATTTCGGCCAAAATGTTAGCAACGACGATCTGAACCGGAAGCTCCACGCCGATATCCGACGATGCACCGTGACCTTCGGGACGCAGCACGGACAGCAGATCGCTTTCTTTGACCGTGATTTCGCCGGACAAACCGTTTAACGCCACGTTTTCTTGCGCGCTTTTTACGGCTACCGGATCGAGGTCGAGCGCCAATGCCCGTTTTGCTCCCAGCTTGATTGCGCCAATCGACAAAATGCCCGAACCCGTGCCGACGTCGATGACGTCTTCTCCGCCTTTGACGATGCTTTCCAGCGCGCGCAGGCACAAAGCCGTCGTCGGGTGCGTCCCCGTGCCGAAAGCCATGCCCGGGTCCAGCTCGATGATGCGTTCGCCTTCGGACGCTTCGTACTCTTCCCACACCGGTTTGATCGTGAGGGTATCGGATACTTTTAACGGCTTGTAATAAGCTTTCCATGCCGTCGCCCATTCTTCTTCGTCGACCAACCGCGTCTCGTACGTCGGACTGCCCGTGTCGATATCGAATGTTTCCAGCTCCACGGTACGGCTTTTGACTTCTTCCAGCACGGCTTCGATATTTACGTCATCGGAAAAATAGCCTTTGATCTCCGCGCGGCCTTCCGGAATATCGTTCAACGGCTGGTCGAACCACTCCCCGTAAGGACGTTCGCGCTTCTTGTTCAAGTTCCCCGATTCTTCGATCGAAACGCCGCCCGCTCCCGCTTCATGCAGGAAATTCGAGATGGCTTCCACCGCTTCCTCCGTCGTATGTATGGTCAATTCGTGCCACAACATCATCAATCGCTCCTCAATGTTTAACTTTTTCGCTCGTTTCATTGTACTATAGAGTGAGAAGCAGCACAAAACCCCAACTTTTCGCGAAAAGAGGATGAGTGTATGATCTACTGTACGAATTGCGGCGCGTCCAACGCGGACGATGCGAACTTCTGCGGGAAATGCGGCAAGCCCCTGCAAGGAGAAGTCCGTCCCGACGCCTCGTCACGCCAGCCTGTCCGAGCGGAACACCACGATGCGCGGACGGAAAAAACATTATGGGAAGGCCGTCCTTCCGACCTCGGCGACCAGATCAAAACCGGACTGCTCATGAACAACGTTCGCTACAAAATCACGAGCCAGCGCCTGATCGTCACTACAGGGTTGGTCGGCAAAAAATCGGAAGAAGTGGAACTCGTCCGGATCAAAGACATCGCGATGGAAAAAACGGTCATGGACCGCATGATGGGCGTCGGCACGATCATCGTTTATTCAAGCGACCCGACCACTCCCGAGGTACGCCTCGAAGACGTGAAAGAAGTCGAAAAGGTCAAAGATCTGCTGCGGGATGCGGTACGGGCGGAAAAAGAGCTGTACGGCACGCGGTATCGGGAAGACCTTTGAATTTATTAACGCGCAGATGGAAAAGCCCGCTCTCCGGGGATTGGAGAGCGGGCTTTTTGACGCTAAAGATCAAATGCCGCGGCGCGAGGTTTAAACAATCGGCTCGCGCCGGAACGAAAATTCAAAACTGCAATAAACGATTAAGCTTTCGCATTCGCGTTTTCCGAAGCAGTCGTCGGCACTTGATGCGGAACCGTTTTTTTGTTGTCCACGGCGACGCGTTTGATGAAGAAGGCCAGTACGAACGCCGCTGCGGTCATCCAGGTTGCCACGACGAACGAATGGTTAATGCCTTCGACCATCGCCTGCATCGTAACAGTCTGCATCTGAGCAGCATTTTGCGGATCGACGCCCATGCTGACGACCAGCTGTTTGCCGACTTCGGCCGCTTTGTTCGACATGATCGAGACCAGCAGCGCCGTGCCGAGAGCGCCGGCGATGGTACGCAGCGTATTGGACATTGCCGTACCGTGGCCGTTCAGACGGGCCGGCAGTTGATTGAGGCCCGCGGTTTGGATCGGCATCATCATGAGCGACATGCCGAACATGCGGATCGTATACACCGCGATCAGATGGCCGTACGTCGTATCGACGGTCAATTGGCTGAATTCGTAAGTCGTCACGGTCATAATCGCGAGACCGGCAACCGCCAGCCAGCGCGCGCCGATTTTATCGAAAATGTAACCGGTAATCGGCGACATGATCCCCATCAGGATCGCGCCCGGCAGCAGCATCAGACCGGATTCGATCGGCGTGAACCCTCGCACGTTTTGCAGATACAGCGGAAGCAGAATCATGCCGGAGAACAAAGCCATCGTCGCAATGACGTTAATGATCGTAGTGAGCGTGAATACGTCATATTTGAATACGCGCATTTCCAAAATCGGCTTTTCGCTTCTCAACTGGCGGATAACGAACCACAGCAGAGAAACGGCTCCGATCGCGAGCGTCCAAACGACTTCATTCGCTCCCCAGCCTTCCGAACCTGCTTGGCTGAAGCCGTACAAGATGCCGCCGAAACCGATCGTAGACAAAACTACGGCAAATATGTCGAGTTTCGGACGGGAAGTCTCGGTTACGTTGCGCATGAAAAGAATACCCAACACGATCGACAAAATGCCGAACGGCAAAATCAGATAGAACAGGTAGTGCCAGTCGTAATGTTCAACCATCCATCCCGACAGCGTAGGACCGATTGCCGGAGCGAAGATCATCGCCACGCCGACGAGTCCCATGGCGGAACCGCGTTTTTCGATCGGGAAAATGGTAAGGATCGTGAACGTCATCAGCGGCATCAGGATGCCTGCGCCGGCTGCCTGAACCATGCGTCCCGCAAGCAGCAAGCCGAACGAATCGCTGAATGCGCACAATAACGTACCTAAAGTGAACAAACTCATTGCGGTGATAAACAGGTTTCTCGATGTAAATCGAGCCATCAGGTAAGCCGTTACCGGAACCATGACGCCGTTGACGAGCATGAAGCCGGTGCTCAGCCATTGAATAACGGTCGTTTCGACGTTGAGGTCTTTCGCCATCGTCGGCAGCGCCACGTTCAGCAGCGTTTGGTTCAACAGCGCGACAAAAGCGCCGATCAACAGGGCGACGAGAATCGGACCCTTTTTCAGGGTTTGAATGTCTTGCACAGCAGTTTTACTCATGGTGGTTTTCATCTCTCACTTTTTCTAATTTTTTAATGATTTTTCGGTGCGCTTGAAGCATGACTTGCAATTCTTCAGGGTCCAGATCGTTAAGACCCGACAGGTATTGACGATAAGCGGAGTCGGCATCTTTAAGTACCTGCTCGCCTTTTTCCGACAGTTTCAAAACCAGTACGCGCCGATTATTGGCCGGACGTTCGCGAATGACCAACTCCGCCTTCACCAGTCGATCGATCACGCCGCTGACCGTGCTGCTGCCCAGCCTCATATGCTCGGCCAGTTCACCCAGTCCGATCTCCGGACGATCCCGCAGCGCCTTCAATGTCATCAGTTGAATTCCGGTCACGCCGAAACGGCAAGACATATCGGACATCAATTGAAAAAAAAGCTGCTTCACTTCCCGGAACGAGTCGACGATCTCGTGCAGTTCAATCTCAGTGTTCGTGTTCAAAGGTATCGCTGTCCTTTCTGTTGCATGAAACCGTGCCATGACAAACGTTCTCTTGCGAAATGTTCGCCTGTAAACATTTCGTATACGAATGATTATACTACAAATTTTTATAGTGTCAACATATACATATAAAAAGCACAGGGTTTTCCGTTCTTCGCTCGGGCTTGTTTTCCTCTCGGGCCCCTGCAACGGGCCGCGAGTAGAAGGAAAGCCAAAAGTCGCTCAGCCCGGAAAACCCTGCGCCGGTCCGGGAAGGCAGGCGGCCGCTTCGCCCAGGCCGCCGGGTGCGATAAGGCGTCGAAGCTCCCTGCCTCCGGCAGCTTCGACGGGGGCAGGGCAGGCAGCGGCTTTGCCGACTGCAAGTGCAAGAGGCATTAGTTTTGCTGACCGGTACAGGCCAGAAACGTTAAAACAATAAGATCTCGAGCGAGAAAAACCTCACGTAACTACTGAGGTGGCCGTACTAATGCGCCGACGGTATAGCATCTGAGGTTCGAACGCAAAATGAATAGTTCCTTCATCGCTCAATCTCGCTGCATGAATCATTTTGTCCGTATTCGGCGGCTAAAGGATCGCATGTCCGTTAGAACGCCCAATTTCGTCATCTGCAATTTGTAACGGATTGTACGGACGCTTACACCGGAAAAACGGGCAAAACCAGCCCAAAAGTCAACTTTTTTTACCGCTAAGTGTCCCATTGATCCGTTAGAAATCTCAATTCTCCAATTCGGGGCGCTAAGCGTTCCGTCGATCCGTTACACGTCGCCGTCTCCAAGTTAAGCCTGCCCGATCAGGTCGAACGAATTGATGATGAAGCGGATATTGATGGCTGGACTACGCTAAACCTTAACTTTGATTCGGCCAACGCCATACTTTATATTTAATCCGGATAATAAATTCCAATCATTATTGTTGTGATCTGCCATTTTAAGCCTTCAAACAAAAAAGCAGCCTCCTTTTCAGGAAGCTGCTTTAACTTCTTTTAAAAACATTTTTTAAAAAAGCGTAAGCGGAGGGAGAGATTCAGGTCAAGACGCTTTTGAACGAATTTCTCCGGCAGCGCCCGCTCTTGTAAAGAAGCCCTCTACAAACTCATACTCATCAACAAGAAAAACCCAAACATTAAAAAGACCAAAACGGCAAAGAAAAGACTCGCCCAATTACGATGATCTTTTTCCGCATTCGGATTGACGGACTTGATAAAAAAAGACATGAATCCGAATCCCAAAGATGCCACAATCAGAAGGACTGTCAAAGCAAATATTTCGTACATGTTGTCCCTCCTTCTTTATATTGGCGTTCATTTAATCGAAGCTCGTTTGTACTAGGGCGTGTACGCAAACTTCGAAGGAGGCAGATTTAGACGAATTTTCGTTCTCGGCAAGGAAGGGTTCCGAAGGCGTGCCGGGGCACGTCAAGGGACACTGACGAAGCAGAGGGCGAAAAGGCGGCTAAAGATGCACATCGTTAAGTTTGCGTACACGCCCTAAACGCCTCAATCGGAGAAAAAGTTATGCCGATTCTAAAAAAAATAGACCTTCGGTTCGAAAACCGAAGGTCTATTTTTCTTTATACGAACTTAGTCGCCGCGGAAAGCGCGCTTCATCCGATCGAAGAAAGATTGTTCCTGTTCATGCGTTTGTTCGCCGCTGAGGCCGGAGAATTGGCGCAGCAGGTCTTTTTGTTCGTCGGTCAGCTTGCTTGGGGTAATGATCACGACTTTTACGTGCTGATCGCCTTGTCCGGTTCCGCGCAGGCGCGGAACGCCCTTGCCTCTCAGGCGGAAATAGGTTCCCGTTTGGGTTCCGGCCGGGATCTTCAGTTTGACTTTTTCAGTCAAGGTCGGGATCTCGATCTCGTCGCCGAGAGCGGCTTGAGCGAACGTCAAAGGCACTTCGCAGTAGATGTCGTCGCCTTCGCGGTCGAAGAATTCGTCGGCTTTCACGCGAATGACGATATACAGGTCGCCCGCCGGGCCGCCGCGCAGGCCGCCGTCGCCTTCGCCGGTCATGCGCAGTTGAGCGCCGTCGTCCACGCCCGCAGGAATGCGGATATGCACTTTACGCTGCTTTTTCACATGGCCGCTGCCGCTGCATGTCGAGCATTTTTCTTTGATGATTTTGCCGTTGCCGCCGCAGTTCGAGCAGGCTCTGCGGTTGACCATACGGCCGAAAGGCGTGTTTTGCACGACTTCTTCTTGGCCGCTGCCGTGGCAGACCGTACATACTTCGGGCTGCGTGCCCGGTTTGGCGCCGCTGCCGTTACACGTATCGCAGCTTTCGGTACGCGGAATAGTGATGTCGATCTCTTTTCCGAAGACCGCTTCTTTGAATTCCAGCGTCATCGTATATTGCAAATCGTTGCCGCGCTGCGGCGCGTTCGGGTTGCGGCTTCTTCCGCCGCCTCCGCCGCCGAAGAACATATCGAAGATATCGCTGAATCCGCCGCCGCCAAAATCGCCGCCGCCGAATCCCTGGTTAGGGTCTTGGTGACCGTATTGGTCGTACTGAGCCCGTTTTTGTCCGTCGCTCAGTACGTCATAGGCTTCTTTGACTTCTTTGAACTTTGCTTCGGCATCGTCCGCCTTGTTGACGTCCGGGTGATACTTACGCGCCAGCTTGCGGTAAGACGCCTTGATATCCTGATCGCTCGCGCCCTTTTCAATGCCGAGCACCTCGTAGTAATCGCGCTTTTCCGCCATCGCTGTACTCCAACTCCTTTATGCTTTTAATCTGTACCTTCTATCGCATATATGCGGAAAGCCGCTTATGCACTTTCCGCCCGTGAACCTGACAAAAGGGAAGCCCGGTCCGGGATGACCCGGCCTGACCTCCCCCAGCCGGCCCGTCCGCCGATCGGCGGGGTCGGGCTCTTGTTCGGTTAACCAAAAACGACTACTTAAAAATATTAGTCTTTTTTGTCTTCGTCTACAACTTCGTAATCGGCATCGACGACGTTGTCGCGGTTTTGCGAAGAAGCGCCTGCTTCCGGTTCGCCGCCTGCTTGCGCGCCTTCCGCATTGGCTTGCTCATACAGCTTCACGGATAATTGTTGAACGATTTCGGTCAATTCTTCCGTTGCTGCTTTGATTTCGTCTACATTTTCGCCTTCCAGCGATTTTTGGACTTTTTCTTTCGCGGCATTTGCTTTTTCGATCTCGGAAGCATCAACTTTGTCACCCAGGTCCTTGATCGTTTTATCCGCTTGGTAAATGAGTTGGTCGGCGTTGTTTTTCGTTTCGACCAATTCTTTACGCTTCTTGTCTTCTTCGGCGTGCAGTTCGGCATCCTTCATCATTTGCTCAACTTCAGCATCGCTCAAGCCGCTCGAAGATGTGATCGTGATCTTTTGGCTCTTGTTCGTGCCTTTATCGGTTGCCGATACGTTTACGATCCCGTTGGCATCGATATCGAAAGTAACTTCGATTTGCGGTACGCCGCGCGGAGCCAAAGGAATATCGCCCAGCGTGAAGCGACCCAGCGTTTTGTTGCCGGCAGCCATTTCGCGCTCGCCTTGCAGAACGTGGATTTCTACGCTTGGTTGGTTATCCGCATAAGTCGAGTAGACTTGGGATTTGCTTGTCGGGATCGTCGTGTTGCGGTCGATCATCTTCGTGAAGACGCCGCCGGCCGTTTCGATACCCAGGGACAAAGGCGTTACGTCCAGCAGGACAACGTCTTTGACTTCGCCTGTCAGCACGCCCGCTTGAACGGCAGCACCGAGGGCTACGACTTCATCCGGGTTAACGCCTTTATGCGGATCTTTGCCGGTCAGCTTTTTGATTGCTTCTTGTACGGCAGGGATACGTGTCGAACCGCCGACAAGAACGATCTTGTCGATTTCGCTCGACGACAGGCCGGAGTCTTTGATCGCTTGACGCGTCGGAGCCAATGTACGCTCAACCAGCGAAGCGGAGATTTCTTCGAATTTCGCGCGAGTCAGGTTCAACTCCAAATGCTGGGGAACGCCGTCAACCATCGTGATGAACGGCAGCGAGATTGTTGTCGTCATAACGCCCGACAGTTCTTTTTTCGCTTTTTCTGCTGCGTCTTTCAGACGTTGAACCGCTGCTTTATCTTTGCTCAGGTCGATGCCTTGTTCTTTTTTGAACTCGGCTACCAGGTAATCGATGATCACTTGGTCAAAGTCGTCGCCGCCCAGGTGGTTGTCGCCGCTTGTTGCTTTAACTTCGAAGAAGCCGTCGCCCAGTTCAAGGATCGAGACGTCGAATGTACCGCCGCCCAAGTCATAAACGAGGATCGTTTGGTCTTCGGATTTTTCCAGGCCGTAAGCCAGTGCCGCAGCCGTAGGCTCGTTGACGATACGCAGCACTTCAAGACCCGCGATTTTGCCGGCGTCTTTGGTTGCTTGGCGTTGAGCGTCGTTGAAGTAAGCGGGAACCGTGATCACGGCTTGCGTTACCGTTTGGCCCAGGTAAGCTTCAGCATCGGATTTCAGCTTTTGCAGGATCATGGCCGAAATTTCTTGCGATGTATAGTCTTTGCCTTCAATCGTTTCTTTGTGGTTCGTGCCCATGTGACGTTTGATCGAAGCGATCGTGCGGTCCGGGTTCGTGATCGCTTGGCGTTTCGCGGTTTCGCCGACGATACGCTCGCCGTCTTTTTTGAAGCCTACGACCGAAGGGGTCGTGCGCGCGCCTTCCGGGTTAGGGATAACGACGGCTTCGCCGCCTTCCATAACAGCCACGCAAGAGTTTGTTGTTCCCAAGTCAATACCAATTACTCTACTCACAGTAAATATCCTCCTCAGTTAAGTACGGTTGATTTTAAAATGAAATGTTTTTCTCGCGTTGTGTCCGACATGCAGACCCTACGCTCTATCATAACGGTTTGGCGCGCGTTTTCAAACTTGCCGCAATCGCCCGGAACATTCCGGCCTAAGCGACTTTTGAAAATGCGGTTTAACCGCTGACTTTCACCATTGCGGGACGAAGCACTTTGTCTTTCAACATATAACCTTTTTGCAGCTCTTCGACCACGATGCCTTCCTCGTGCTCGTCGCTTTCCACTTGCATAACCGCTTGGTGGAATTCGGGATTGAAGGCTTCGCCGACGCTATTCATTGCGGTCAGGCCTTCGGCCTGAAGCACGCTTTCGAACTGGCGGTGAATCATTTGTACGCCTTTCACGAACGACTCGGCGCCCTCGCCTTCCGGCAGGGTATCCAGCGCGCGACCGAAATTGTCGATGACCGGAACGAGTTCGGTGATCAGCTTCGATGAAGCGTATTTGCCGAGCTCTTCCTTTTCCCGAATCGTGCGCTTGCGGAAGTTATCAAAATCGGCTTGCGAACGCGCGAGACGTTGTGCATAATCGTCTACCTGCGCCGTTAATGCCTCGATTTTGGCTTGAAGTTGTTCTGCGCTCTCTTCCGCGGCAGCACCGTTAGTTTCTTCGGTTGCCTCTTCGGACGATTGTGCATCCTGCTCGTTTTCTGCGATTTCTACTTCTTCGTTTTCCGAATATTGCGTTTGTTCTTTACTCAAGATGCATTCCCCTCCTTGTGTAGATCAAAACTCATCGTCGCACAGTACTGCCTATACGCACAGATTTGCGATCACGGCCCGTAGCGTCCGGTCAAAGCCCGGCTCATGGCACGCGACAGCAGATCGAGTGTTCCTATGACTTTGGCATACTCCATCCGGGTCGGACCCAGAATGCCTATTGTACCAAACGATTCGCCGTCAAGTGAATAAGTCGCGGTAATCAGACTGCAGTTGACGAAGGCTTGGTGGATATTTTCGCTGCCGATTCGCACATGGATTCCTTTTTGATCGGAATTCAGCAAGCGCGTTAGCGTCGGCGTCTCCTCCAGCAGATCAAGCACCGTCTTCAACTTGCCGATATCCCTGAACTCCGGCTGAATCAGCATATTGGTCGTTCCGCTTAGGAACACCTTCTGATCTTTGCCCGAGACAAGCGAATCGTCCAGCAGTTTCATCAACTGCTCGTAATGCTCGGCATGACGCTGAATCTCTTGCCCGATCTCCGAGTAAATCCGCGCCTTCAGCATATGCATCGGCACACCGGAAAGCTTAGCGTTCAGCAGGTTTGCCGTCCGCTCCATATCGGAAGCCGAGACGCCCGGAGGAATCGACACCGTCTTATTCTCGACCTCGCCCGTGCTGGTCACGATAATCGCAACGGCCGTAGTCTCGTTCAGCGGAAGAAGTTGAAAATGCTTAAGCGAAGTATTGAACATCTCCGGTCCCAGCAAAATCGACGTGTAATTGGTCATCGAAGCCAAAATCGTTCCGGCGTGCTGTACGACTTCTTCCACAGCGTTCAGCTTTTCGGCAGCCAGCTGCTTGAATAATTTCAAGTCTTCTGCCTTGAGCGGCTTCAGGGGAGCCATATGATCGACGTAATAGCGGTATCCTTTATTAGAAGGAATGCGTCCCGCCGACGTATGAGGCTGTTCCAGAAAACCAAGCTCCTCCAGGTCCGCCATCTCGTTACGAATGGTGGCCGGACTGAACGCTACGTCGCCCCGCTTGGAGATACTACGGGACCCGACCGGTTCGGCCGAACGAATATAGTCGTCTACGATGGCGTTTAAGATCATGCTCTGACGTTCGCTTAACACGAGATCCCCTCCTGTCGGATCGATAAGAGCCAATCGGAACATTCTTCCGTTAGCACTCTATCTGAATGAGTGCTAAACTCTATTACAAAAATACCAAACCGGACTCAACGTTGTCAAGTTCGGTTTGGCAGGATATGCAACGTTTTTCGATTTGGTATTGCAGCGTTCTAGCCGATGACTTTCAATACGGCGATTTCATCGCAGCGATCGCGCTTGGCGCAATGAATGCAGTCGGTCCAGACCTTCTCGGGAAAGACGTCCATCGGCACCACGGTAAATCCGTTTTTCACGAAAAAAGAAACCTCGTAAGTCAAAGCGATGATCTTCGGAATTCCCTGCTCGATCGCAAGTTCGATCAGACGATCCACCAGCTTCGAACCAACGCCTTTTCCTTTATTCCCATCCATGATACCCAGCGAGCGAATCTCTACAAGATCCGGGCCGAGCAGGCAAAGAGAACCGCATCCGATTACCTTACCGTCTTCTTCCGCCACGACGAAGTTGTCGATTTGGCGTCGCAGCACTTCTCTGGAGCGCGGAAGCATGATTCCTTTTCGCGCATATTCTTCTATCATGAGATACAGCGGTTCAACATCTTGTACATTCGCTTGTCTGCATACAACGGTAACGGCGGGCATCGGCCGTTCACCTCCTTGTTTATTAGCTAACGCATACGCGTCAGGTCCGATTGTTTTCGATTGGATAAATATACATCAATGCGCATAGTTTTTCAATACCTTTACACAGCTAAAACCTAAAATTTTTATAACTCGATTTCTCGCTTTCATTGGGCTTCCTTTACCCGATTCAGCGTATTTGTAACAGCAGGAGAGCGACGTAGGCGTACCTTTTCCTTGTTTCTTCTTCTTCCCATTATCGGCATGAACGGCTGCATTTATGCGAGAAAACGCGAAAAACCGTCAGGAATTTCCCGACGGTTTTTCGATTTGTTTTTCAGTAGTTGCGTTGTCTTCATCAAGCTTCAACGGTCAGATAGCCAATGAATTCGCCGAATACGTCGTTGCCGAACAAAATGCCTTTTTCGCTCAAGCGATAACCTTCGAGATCATTCCGGCGTTCGATCAATCCCAAATCCATCATCTTTTTCAACGGAGCGGCAAAAATCTCTTCCACCGGCACGCCGAACTGCTTGAGGAACCGATCGCTTTCCATCCCGTCCAGCATCCGCAGCCCGACCATCATGAAGTCTTCCATCGCTTCCTCGCGCGGAACTTCGAATTGGTCGAGTCTCGGAAGGCCTTTGGACGCTGCTTCGTTGTACGGATTCACGCCTTTGATATTGATATGGCGCTTGCGTCCCACGTATCCGTGCGCACCCGCGCCGAAACCGTAATAGTCTTCGTTTTTCCAATACGTGATATTATGTTGACTTTCTTTGCCCGGTTTGGCGAAGTTGCTGATCTCGTATTGCTTATAGCCTGCCTCGCGCATCCGGTCCATCAGCAGCCTATACATCGCCAGCTCGTCGTCTTCGTTCGGAAGCGGCAGCTTGTTTTTGTTGAAAAGGGTATGGAACAGCGTGTTCTCTTCGACCTTCAGGCTGTAAATGGAGTAGTGCGGCAAATCTAACTCCAGTGCCTTGGTAATCGTCTCGTCCAACATTTCGACCGTCTGATTCGGCAAACCGAACATCAAATCGATCGACAAGTTATGCAGGCCGGTTTTGTGCGCATTTTCCAGCGAGCGGTACACGTCGTCCGTATTATGGATACGCCCGATTTCACCCAGCAGCTTGTTCTGGAATGCCTGCACGCCGAAGCTAACCCGGTTCACTCCGCCTTCCTTCATCACCTTCATCTTGTCGAGATCGGTTGTGCCCGGATTGGCTTCCATCGAAAATTCGATATCGTCGGACCAATTCGGGAAATGCTTGCGTACGGATGCCAGGAAAAAGGCCATTTCGTCGGGTTTCAGCACCGTAGGCGTACCGCCGCCGACGAAGATCGTTTTGATCACGCCCGGCGGCGTAATCGCGACGGTCTGCTCCATCTCGAGGTCAAGCGCGCGCAAGTAATCCATGACCGGCTGATCTTTGAGCACGTACGAGTTGAAGTCGCAGTAAAAGCATTTATTCGTGCAAAACGGAATATGAATATAGACGGCTTCCGGCGCGGAAGTCACGTTGATTTCGCTGTTTGTATTCGTCATGATTTTGAATCCTCCTGTATGGGTGAAGCATCAGATGGAAAGGGAGGTGATTGGGAGGCGCTGCTGGAGGAGGGAGGCTTCGATTGCCGCTAAAATCGGATTTTTCATTAGGTAACTGACTCAGAGGTAAAAGTCCGATTTTAGATGCAAGCGCTCCGCTTCTCTGCCTTCCCACCTCCCTCCGCTAATCCCGACGCGTAGAGGGTGGTAGTAGCAAAGATATCTGGCTCCGCGGCGAAAAAGCTATAAAAGCATTGGCGACGTGCAGACCTTATAGATTGAGCTTTTGGGCTGTTTCTTGCGGGTTGAAACTGCGTGTAGTGTCGAGTTTCAATTTTAGGCAAATACTGTTCTTTAAGCGAATACTGTTCGATTAAAATCGTTCTGTCAAAATCTTTGCATGAAATCCTTGATCTTGTATCGTTCACTCTTAAGTAAAGTGTCCTCAATCTTCAAAAAGGAAAGCCGGGGTTCGGCTTTCCTTTTTAATAACGACGTGAACATCATAATTTTCCACAAAAACGTTCTTCGACGCGCAATCGCGCACTCAAACATTCCTTTTCAAACAGGGGCCAACCTTACCCAGGTAACAGGCCCAACAAGGCCGAATCCCCCTAACCCTATCCACTAACCAAAAGCTGGATAGGAATGAGGCTTAGAACGGATGCGGACGTGCGACTGAGCTCGCTCCATTTCCCCGGCTCCCAAACCGCACACCCCCCGCATACGAGCCAAGTACCACCCGCTACTCGTCCAGCTTCAGCACCGCCATGAACGCTTCTTGAGGAACCTCCACGTTTCCGACCTGCTTCATCCGCTTTTTACCTTCTTTTTGCTTCTCGAGCAGTTTCCGTTTACGCGAGATATCGCCGCCGTAACATTTGGCCAAGACGTTTTTGCGCATCGCCTTGACGGTCTCGCGAGCGACGACTTTCGTGCCTACGGATGCCTGGATCGGCACTTCGAACATCTGGCGCGGGATCAGCTCGCGAAGCTTCGCGCAGATAACGCGGCCGCGTTGGTACGAACGGTCTCTGTGTACGATGAACGACAGCGCATCGACTTGTTCGCCGTTGAGCAGGATATCCATTTTGACCAGGTTCGATTTGCGGTAGCCCGAAATCTCGTAGTCGAACGAAGCGTAACCTTTCGTGCCGGACTTCAGTTGGTCGAAGAAGTCATAGACGATTTCGGACAACGGAATCTGGTACGTCAGCGTAACGCGCGTCGTATCCAGGTATTCCATGTTGACGAATTCGCCGCGTTTGTTTTGGCACAGTTCCATGACCGTTCCGACAAAGTCGTTCGGCACGATAACCGCAGCTTTTACGTAAGGCTCTTCGACGTAGTCGATACGGCCGACTTCAGGGTAATGCGACGGGTTGTCGATCTGCATGACCGAACCGTCGCTCAGCCCGATCTTGTAGATAACGCTCGGCGCGGTCGTAATCAGGTCGATCCCGAACTCGCGCTCGATGCGTTCTTGAATAACGTCCATATGAAGCAAACCGAGGAATCCGCAACGGAAGCCGAAGCCCAGCGCGCTGGACGTTTCGGGCTCGAAAGTCAGGGAAGCGTCGTTCAGTTGCAGCTTTTCCAAAGCTTCGCGCAGGTCGTTGTAATCCGAAGATTCGATCGGATACAGACCGCAGAATACCATCGGATTGATCTTGCGGTAACCCGGCATCGGTTCGAGCGTCGGGTTTTTCGCGTCCGTGATCGTATCGCCGACGCGCGTATCGCCGACGGTTTTGATACCCGCCACGACGAAACCTACGTCGCCGACGTTCAATTCGTCCACGATGGTCATGCGCGGCATGAACGCGCCGACTTCGATAACTTCGAACGTCGTGTCCGCTGCCATCATTTTGATCTTGGAGCCTGCTTTGATCTTGCCGTCCAATACCCGGATATAGACGATAACGCCTTTATACGGATCGTAGTGCGAGTCGAAAATCAGTGCTTTGAGCGGCTGGTCCGGATCGCCTTCCGGCGCCGGCACTTTGGCTACGACTTGTTCCAAAATTTCTTTGATCCCGATGCCCGCTTTGGCCGAAGCCAGTACCGCGTCGCTCGCATCCAGTCCGATCACGTCTTCCACTTCCTGCTTCACCCGATCAGGCTCGGCGCTCGGAAGGTCGATTTTGTTGATAACCGGCAAAATCTCCAGATTGTTGTCGAGCGCCAGGTACACGTTCGCAAGGGTCTGCGCTTCGATTCCTTGAGCCGCGTCGACAACGAGAAGCGCGCCTTCGCAGGCTGCAAGGGAGCGCGAGACTTCATACGTGAAGTCGACGTGTCCAGGCGTATCGATCAGGTTGAGCAAATACTCTTCGCCGTCATCGGCCTTATAGGTTAAACGTACCGCTTGAAGCTTGATGGTAATTCCGCGTTCGCGTTCGAGTTCCATTTGGTCGAGGACCTGTTCTTGCATTTCGCGCGAAGTCAGGGCACCCGTGTATTCGAGGATCCGATCGGCAAGCGTTGATTTGCCGTGGTCGATATGCGCTATAATGGAAAAGTTCCTTATTTTCTTCTGTCTTGCTGCAATGTCAGTCATTCCTTACCTCCGCCTCAATTTGACAAGTCGAATCAATCCATTCATTATAGCAGTTGGTCCTAATCCCAGCAATCCCGCAGAAAGCGAAAGCTGATGCTTCTCTGTATTTTTTGTTGCCGAATTCACGTTTTTTAAAATTGCGGGAATGGTTGCTTTTTTGCCGCTCCCATGCTAAGATACTTTAAGTTGTGAAACTTTCGATGTTCGATGTTTCCTATAAGCTTTACAGGAGGTGAATGCAATGCCTAATATCAAATCCGCTATCAAACGCGTAAAGACGAACGAGAAACGCCGTGCGCTTAACGCTTCGCAAAAATCCGCACTTCGCAGCGCTGTAAAATCCGCTACGACAGCGTTGGAGAGCAACGATGTGGAAGCTGCACAAACTGCAGTTAAGACCGCTTCGCAGAAGCTGGATAAAGCCGTAACCAAAGGCCTGATCCACAAAAACGCGGCAGCGCGCAAAAAATCCCGTCTTGCTAAAAAAGCGAATTCTCTGAAAGCTGAACAAGCCTAAGAAACCGCTATTTTGCGATATAATCGTGAACCCCGAAATCCTAAGGATATCGGGGTTTTAAATTTTTCCGGAATCTTTTTCAAAGCAGAAAAGGCCGTCCGATCGACTCCCCTGCTCGGAAATCTTCAGACATGCCTCCTCGTTTTCTTTTTAAGCCCCCAGTTTCAGCAAAAACATTTCCAAACCAAATACTTTATCGACCGCTCCCGTTTTGATCTCATGATCCAGCTTGGCAATCGAAGCCAGAATACCGCGAAGTCTCCCCGGTTCGAATCGTTTAGCCTGTTCCGCCGCAATCTTGACCGCATACGGATGCAAGCCGAGTTGGCCTGCCATTTGCTGCTGCGAGTAATTTTGCCCGGACATCTCTTTGACCTGAAGCATAATGCGGAATTGGCGCGCAATCAGAGACACGATCTTGATCGGTTCTTCACGCTGCTTCAGCAGATCGTAGAAAATGGCCATAGCCTGCTGGAGCTTTAAGTTTGCGATATGCTCAACCAGAACGAACACGCTTTGTTCCGTTCCGATCGCTACCAATTTTTCCACATCGGCCGAGCCTACCGACCCGCCTGCTCCCGCAAACAAAGACAACTTTTCGATTTCCGCAGACAATGACCCAAGCGATGTTCCCGCCCGTTTCAATAGTACGTCCACCGTTTCCGACCCGATCGATACCGAACTTTTGCCGAACTGCTTCGTCACCCATCCCGACAACTCGTTCTCGCTCATCGGCGCAAACGAAATCACGGGCGCAGCCGCTTTGAAAGCCTTGACGACCTTTTTGCGTTCATCCAATTTTTCCGCATAAGCCAGAAATACAAGCACGCTGTAATCCGCAGGATTCCCCATATATTCCAGCAGTTTCTCCACGCGATGTTCGATCTTGGCGGACTCCTTGCCGGCAATGAAGATCGTGCTATCCCTCACGATGATAAGTTTGCGTTCCGCCAAGAAAGGAGCCGTCTCCGCTTCCTCGACCACCAACTCAACCGGAGTCTCCGCAAGGTCGTAATGCGCCACCGCAAACGCCCGTTGATCTTCCTCGATCAGCTCGTTTTCCAGCACCGTCACAAATTCCTTCATTCTATATTTTTCGGTGCCGTAGCACAGATACAGCGGCGATACCTCGCCCGCTCGTATTTGCTTGACCGCCGTTTTTAAATCCATAATATTCGTTACCTCTTTCCGCGCTTGCCGGTTTTTGACGTTGAACTCGGCGCATTGAATCAGAGTGTTTTGGAGTTGCCGCATCACTCTCTTTGTCTCCATTGTACCGAATATCGCCGAAAAAGGCACATAAAAAGACCGACCGACCGTTCCCCCGCATGCTTGACGGATTCGGGAACGGCACTTGGCCGGTTCATTTGTCATGCTTTTTATTTTCCGCCCTGTTCGAGCGTCACTTCTTCAATCTTCCATGTCCCTTGGGCAGTCGTTCCGTCGGCTTTGACCAGATCGTACGTAAACGTCTTGCCGTCGGCTGACCAGATCCCTCCGGTCACCTCTCCGTCCACTTTGCGACTGTTCAGCTCTTTGGAGTGATCTCCGTTAAGCAGCTTCAGCGTGTTTGTCGAGTAGGTAATTACGTAAGTCGAATCCGGCGATACCCATTCCAGCGGCGCAATCGTTAGACTGTAAACCTGACTGTCCATCGCGTCGGAACCGTTGTTCGGCGCAGTCGCGGACTCCCGATCCGTCGGGTTGTTATCCTCTAACGAGAAAGTACCGATCCCCTCGCTAGGTTGTCCTTCTTCATCCGCGGCTTCCTCTTCCGTATCGCCTTGCGCGGGCGGACTGGCGGGCGGAGTGGATTCGACGGCAGGAGCCTTCTTGTCTTGTTGATTTCCGGAAGGTTGACTGCTATCCGACGTCCCCGGATTTTTGCGAGCGGTCCCTCCGGTATCAGGCGAAGCATTCGTTTTAGGCGCAGCCGGCTGTTGACTCGCATCGCCGCTTTTCGCATCATTCGATGAAGTTCCGGAATCAGGAACCGTGGAATCGGCCGTTCCGGAATCCGTCGACTGCGACCCTGCGGCGGGTTCTCGCGTATCGTTCGAAGAACCCGAAGTCGGTTCGTCCGTCGTTGTTCCTTCTTGCGAAGCGGATGGAGTCGTTTCCGGCGCCGTTTCTTTTTCCGAAGCGGATGGAGTCTCTTCCGGCTCGGTTTGCGCTTCATTTTGACGCAGCTTGTTTTCGCCAGATTCCGCCTGCGCCTCAGGCTGTACGGATTCGACTTCGGTGCTAGGATCAGTTGTCGCGCTTTCCGTCTGCGCTCCGTCGGAAGGCACAAGCGTGTCGTCTGTTGCTCCGGTAACCGCGGCTGTTGAACTCATTTCCGCATTGGGCATTTCTTTCGGCTCGTAATTAATCACGAAAATGCCGAGCACCGCAGCCGCAACTGCCGTTCCGCCAACGGTGCGTCCCAGCGTCGACCGCCAAAAGGTTGCTGCCCTGCGACGCTTCGGCACTTGCTCTTCCAACATGCGTTTGCTTTCCATTTCGGACAATTTTTCGGGCTGCGCCTCCGGTGCGGCGATTGCCGCAAAGCGATCGATTTCATCCAATTTGGGCAAAATGGAATCAACGAGGCTTACCGGCGGCTTGACGTCCGGCAGCGACTCCAATTGGTCCGATAAACCTTGAAGAAATTCAAAATCTTCCTGTGCCTCCGGAGACTCGCCGAGATGACGAAACAGCGTGTCCGTTTCTTCTTTGGTAAGGTCGTGGTCCAGGTAACGGTTCATATACTCCAACGCTTCTTCGCGTTTCATCTACAGCGCACCTCCTTTCTGATAATCTCCGAGCAGTTGTTGAAGCTGTCCCCGGGCTCTGAACAAATAAGATTTGACCGTATTCAACGGCAGCTCCAAAGAGTCCGCGATCTCGTTATACGACATGTCCTGCACGTAACGAAGAATGACTACCGTTCGGTGATGCTCCGGCAGCAAATTAATCGCCCGGTCAATATCTTCGCGAGTATAAGCCCGCATGACTTCGCCTTCAACGCTCTCGTTGCCTTCGAAGACCATCTCGTGTTCTTCGATCGACACCGTAGGTTTGGCTCGTCTAAACTTATCGATGCAAATATTGGTTACGATTCGCTGCACCCAGGTCTTGAACTGCGCTTTCTCTTCGTAAGAACCGATTTTCGTGTAAATACGGATCAGCGCTTCCTGAGCTGCATCCATCGCGTCCTGTTCGTTGTTCAGCGTATAGTAAGCCGTCTTATAGACAGCCGGTTCAATCTCTCGCAATAGGGTGATAAGAGCGTCGCGATCGCCCGATTGAGCGGCTCTAATGAGTTCCTGCTCGACCACTAAGGGTCCCCCTCTCTTGCAACCTCTCTGACGAGTCTTCTTCCGAAAAGGTTGCGTCGTTTTTCTGTTTTTCCAAAAAAAATCGTTTCAAATTGATTTAAGCGTATTCTTATGTCCGCCAAGCTACGGAAACGCCGCTTTTTCCGGATCGGCGCATATCTCCAATCAGTCTACCAGAAACGGATTTACTCGTCATCTGCGGCTTGCTGCCTGACTCTGCATTCTCGTTCTCTTACTATATATGAAACGAAAAGCGCTCTTCTCTCCCACAACGGCGGGAGAAAGGAACGCTCTTGCAGCGGTTTCTTACAAAATGATCGAAAAAGCTTACTTCGGCGCCGATTCGTCGAGATTGCCGAGCAAGGTTCGCACTCGTATCGGTGCGTCGGAAGGCGCTTCGATCTGGATCTCGCCGTGCAGATCCGTGCGGCGAACGAGCGAACCGGCCTGTTCCAGCCGATCCACGACGCCTTCATTCGGATGACCGTAAGTATTGGAGGCGCCGACAGAGATGATCGACAACTCTGGTGACCAATGCTTGACCCAGTCTTCGGTCGACGAATGTTTGCTTCCGTGATGGCCGACTTTAAGCACTTCCGCCGTCCCCTTGTCGCCCCGCTTCGCCAGCCTTTTCAAAATATCCCGTTCGGCGGCACCTCCGATGTCTCCGGTAAATACAAAAGAATGCCCGTTCATGACCATCCGAAAAGCCACGGAGTATTCGTTCTGCTCTTCCAATTCCGGCAGGTTGCCCGCAAACACGCCGGACGGATTCAAAAACTCCAGCGTCGTTCGTTCATCCGGGCTCCATGCGTCCCCGTCCTGCGGGGCATACACGTCCGAACCGGCCAGCATGGCCGCAGCCAACAATTCGTCCAGGTCTTCTCTCCCGCTTCGCGTTCCGTTCATGATGAACCGCTCCACCGGAATTTCATCGATAACGGCAAGAAGTCCTCCGTAATGGTCGCGATCCCCATGCGTAAGGATCACGGCATCCAACCGGTGCACGCCCCGCTTTTTCAACAAAGGAACGACGACGTCCCGACCCACTTCGTACGGATCGAGCCTTCGTCTCCATTCTTCGCCGGGACGCTCGAACGTAATCGTCCCCCCTCCGTCCACAAGCAGATGTTTACCCGACGGCGTCGTGATCAAAATGGCGTCCCCTTGCCCGACATCCAACATTTGAACGAGTCCCGCCGGATCGTTCTTCGGACGGTATGCCGCCGTAAGCAGCCCGGCCAGCAGGCATACGCATAAAGCAATAAGCCACGGCCTCATTCGATTGCGGCGACTGTCCGGCATGCCCCCGTATCGAACAGACGGGACAAAGCGTTCCGAAGAGAGCGGCAGGGTATCGCCGTTCGCTTCGTTTGAAGGCGCAAGTCCCGACAGACCTTCCCGGGCTCCGCTTCCTGCTCCCTTGTCGGCAGTTCGGTTCAAAGCTCCGGCTTTTGCATACCGTTCCAATGCGAATATCCCCGCGAACAATACGGACAAATACAAAGCGATCCACGCCGGAGACGGCGACGCCCATAACGTGCGCGCCCATCGAACCGCTCCGCCCCCGTCCGCGCACCAAAATACGATCGCGTTAAGCAGCCTTACCGGATATGCGGCCCATTCGGCGCCCTGCATCCAGAACGTGCCCAGAATCAGAGATACCGTCCCTAGCGGAATCGAAATCAAGCTGATCAACGGGACAAGAATCAGATTGGCGGCCAGGCCCAGCAGCGAATATTGATTGAAATAATAAATGCTGAGCGGAAAAGACACCAGATCCGCGACCAACGATATGGAAGCCCCCGTCGCGATCTTGTCGGGCAGGAAAAATAAAATCCGCCGCATCGGGCGGGTCAACACAATGATGCCGGCCGTTACCGCGAAAGAAAGCTGAAAGCTGATCGACGTCAAATAATAGGGATCCCATAGCAACATCAGCAAAGCCGCGAGGCATAAGATGTGCAGCCCGTCCTTCAGCCAACCGCGCCTTGCCGCATACAGTCCGATCATGCTCATGATCCCAGCGCGGATCGCTGAAGGCGACGATCCGGTAAGCAGCACATACGGCGGGACAAAACATAGCGCCGCTACCAAAGACGTTTCTTTGGCGACGCCCGACCGGCGAAGAATCAACAGCACGGCGCCTACGTACAATCCGACGTGCATGCCCGATATCGCCAATACGTGCGTCATGCCCAGTCGCGCGAAATTGATATACGTTTCGGGATCGAGACCGTCCTGCAATCCCAACAGCAGTCCTTGCATGTAGCCGGCGCCGATGCCCGGATACAGCTGCTCCAATTTGCCTGCCAGCAGCGCACGCAAGTCGTCGTTGCGGCGAAGCAGACGCAATCCTCCGTGCGAAGGTTCAAGCAATTCAAGACTTGAAGCGCCCGCCGCGCGGGCTACCCAATGAATACGCTTGTCCCGCAAGTAATCGCGATAATCGAAAGCGCCGAAATTCCGCGCTTCCGAAGGCGTTTCCAAGTCGACGGAAACGGCGACCCGATCCCCCCGTCCCCACGAAGCCGCGATCTTCTGCTCGTCTTCCGCCGCTAATTTCACGCGCACGACCACTTTTTCCGTCCGGGGCAAAAGAACGAATCCCTTCGAAGCGGCTTCCCCGTCGATCAAGACGGCTGCATCGTTCGCGTCTTCTTCGATGCCTGTTCTTACGCCTTCGACGCCCAGTTCGAACATAGCCAGATCGCCGTCGATTTTAACGGCCCCTGCCATCGTACCTTCCAGTTGAATCCCGGAATAACCGCCTTCGGCCGTCTCTCCCAACATATCGGGCAAAACCGAAAAGTTGCGCGCATCTCGGTACGTTCCGTAACTTGCGGCCAGCCCTAGCGCCAAGCCGAACAGGAGCAACGTTTTACCCGGCAGCCCCGCCAACCGCCCGGCCGCAAAAAGCAGCAGGGCTAATCCGACCAGCACCATCGCCATTTGCGTTCCGTCGTAAAGATGCGCGACTATCGCTCCGGCCAGCCAGCAAACGGTAAATCCGACAAAAGGTCTTCGCTTCATGGCGTCACCTTTTACAAAGCCAGGTCCGGCAGCATTTTCTCAAGCATTTTGGCGCCGATCCCTTTGACCTTCACGATATCCGTCACGTTCCGAAACGGACCGTTCTGCGCGCGATAATCCAGAATCGCCTGCGCCTTTTTCTCTCCGATGCCGGGCAATTCCATCAACGCGGCCGCGTCTGCCGAATTGATATGGATTTTGCCGTCGTCGACCGGAGCCGCCGCGGTCGATTGAAGAGCAGGTTCGGCTGCTGCGGATGCTTGATCGGTTCCCTGAACCACTGGATAGGCAGCATTATCAACTACGCCGTTTGCGTTTGCCGTTTCTTTTGCCGGGGAAGCGGCCGGCACTTCGGACGTTTCCTTCTGAACGGGTTGTTCTTCTTTGCCGTCTTCCAAAGTGAATTCAAGCGTTCCTTCCTGTACGGCCAGAGCCGTCTGAAGCTGATCGTTCAGCGGCTTCCACGGCTCGCCTTGCGGATCGTTTCCTCCGGCCAACAGCAGCACTCCCGCTCCAAGCACTGCCGATAAACATGCCGCCCACAATAATTCCTTTTTCATTTTTTCGCCTCCCGAATGAAATTCATGCTTCGAATTTCGGATTCGAATTCGGCGGTATGTACGTCGGACGCTCCTTTTGCTATAGGAAAACGATACGGTTTCCCCGATCCTGAGCCTGGCCTCTCGCTGCCGATCAAGCAGCCGACCGCAAATCCGAAAACCAAAAAAACCTCCCGTCCCCGGCAATATTCGCCGGGGACGGGAGGTTATGCTTCCCGCATTGTAATCCCCAGTTAACGGCTTTGCGTGCTTCGCTTGCCGTTACCTTTCATCCGATAACGGGGATGAACCGATGAATGCTTTTATTATAGAGAGCCTGTAAGCGTAAAGTCAATGCCGGTCTTACGAAATCGGCTCCGCGGTCGGAGTCGGCGGCTTGTAATGCTCGATGCCGCGGAATAGAATCCCCTTCTGCCGCATCATCGTCTGCACCTTGCCGCTATCTTTCGGATAGGCCCGGCAGAATACGACTTCCGTAATGCCGCTATTGGCCAACATGTTGGCGCAGGTCCAGCAAGGTTCGTCCGTGACGTATACCGTCGAGCCTTCGCGGTCGGCGCGATCGGTAAACAGCAGCAGGTTCTGCTCGGCATGAATCGTGCGTACGCAACGCTGCTTTTTGACGACCTTTTCCTCGCCGCCGTCCTTGACCAATTCGTACTCTTCCGCGATCATGCAGCCGTCTTCCGAACAGTCCGGCACGCCCATTGGCGCACCGTTATAAGCGGTGCCGAGCAGCTTTTTCCCCTGTACCAATACAGCCCCAACCTGGCGTCTCGGACACTGCGAACGCGTCGACACCATGAAGGCAATGTCCATAAAGTAGGTATCCCAATCCTTACGCGGATGGCTTCCCATGTGAGTCCCACTCCCTTGTGAACGATCTGTCGGAACGCAGAAACGGGAGCCAAGGCGAAGTTCGCCTCGCCTCCCGTTTTCTGCTTGATGTTCCGCAAGACAAGCTACTTATCGCTACTAATTCGCGACGATATTGACCAATTTGCCCGGTACGGCAATGACTTTACGGATCGTTTTGCCTGCCAGCGCATTTTGCACGTTTTCCAGGCTCATCGCGTGATCTTCCAACGCTTTCGCGTCCCAATCTTTCTGAACGTTAGCGCGCTGCACGATTTTTCCGTTGACTTGAATCACGATCTCGACTTCGGACTCCGTCGTCCATGCTTCGTCGAATTGCGGCCACGTGGCATACGTCAGGCTGTCCGTACGTCCGAACTTCTCCCACAGCTCTTCCGCGATATGCGGCGCGAGCGGCGACAGCAGTTGAATAAAGTCTTGCATCGCTTGACGCGGCAATTCTTCCTGCTTGTACGCGTCATTGGTGAAGATCATCAATTGGCTGATCGCCGTGTTGAAGCGCAGAGCTTCCATGTCTTCCGTCACTTTTTTGATCGTTTTATGCCAAGTGCGCTTGAACTCGTCCGTACCTGCGGTATCCGAGATTTTCGCGCTCAGGCTGCCGTTGTCGTCCACGAACATGCGGTAAACGCGGGACAGGAAACGGTGCGAGCCTTCCACGCCGTTCGTGTTCCAAGGCTTGGTCGCTTCCAGCGGTCCCATGAACATTTCGTAAATCCGCAGCGTGTCCGCGCCGAACTCGTTGACGATCTCGTCCGGGTTGATGACGTTACCGCGCGATTTGCTCATTTTCTCGTTGTTCGGGCCGAGGATCATGCCTTGGTTGACGAGCTTTTGGAAAGGTTCTTTCGTGTTCACGACGCCGATATCGAACAGCACTTTGTGCCAGAAACGCGCGTACAGCAAGTGCAGCACCGCATGTTCCGCTCCGCCGATATACAGATCGACCGGCATCCAGTAATCCGATTTTTCTTTGCTGCACAGCTCTTGATCGTTGGTTGGATCAAGGTAGCGCAGGTAGTACCAACAGCTGCCTGCCCATTGCGGCATCGTGTTGGTTTCGCGGCGCGCTTTGAGTCCCGTCTCCGGATCAATGATGTTCACCCAATCCGTCGCGTTTGCCAGCGGCGATTCGCCCGTGCCGGACGGCTTGATCTCGTCCATCTCCGGAAGCAGGAGCGGCAAGCTGTCTTCCGGCACGGCTTTCATGCTTCCGTCTTCCAAGTGGATGATCGGAATCGGCTCGCCCCAGTAACGCTGACGGCTGAACAACCAATCGCGCAGACGGTAGGTCGTTTTGCCTTCGCCTTTGCCGCCTTGCTCCAGCCATTCGATCATGCGCGCAATCGCGTCTTCTTTGTTCAGGCCGTCCAGGAAGCCGGAGTTCACATGCTCGCCTTCGCCTGTGTACGCTTCTTTTTCGATATCTCCGCCTTTGACGACTTCGATGATCTGAATGCCGAACTTTTTCGCAAATTCCCAGTCGCGCGTATCGTGTCCCGGAACGGCCATGATCGCGCCCGTGCCGTAAGCAGCCAGCACGTAATCGGCGATCCAGATCGGCAGTTTCGCTCCGTTGACCGGGTTGACCGCGTACGCGCCCGTGAATACGCCGCTTTTGTCTTTGTTGAGATCGGTACGTTCCAGATCGCTTTTATGCGACGCTTTTTCCTGGTACGCCTTCACCGCTTCTTTTTCATGCTCCGTCGTGATTTTTTCCACCAACGGATGCTCCGGCGCCAGCACGCAGTAAGTCGCGCCGTACAGCGTATCCGGACGGGTCGTGAATACCGCGATATTTTCGTCCGTGCCTTCGACCTGGAACGTCACTTCCGCGCCTTGCGATTTGCCGATCCAGTTGCGCTGCATGTCTTTCAGGCTTTCCGGCCAGTCCAGCTCTTCCAGGTCTTCCAACAGACGGTCGGCGTAAGCGGTAATTCTCAGCATCCATTGACGCATCGGCTTGCGGATTACCGGATGGCCGCCGCGTTCGCTTTTGCCGTCGATGACTTCTTCGTTCGCCAACACCGTTCCGAGCGCCGGACACCAGTTAACCGGAATTTCTGCGACGTAAGCCAGATCGCGCTTGTACAGTTGCAGGAAGATCCATTGCGTCCATTTAAAATATTCCGGGTCGGTGGTGCTGATCTCGCGATCCCAATCGTACGAGAAACCGAGCGATTTGATCTGACGACGGAATGTGTTGATATTTTTCAGCGTGAACTCGCGCGGGTGACCGCCGTTATCGATCGCATACTGTTCCGCGGGCAGGCCGAACGCGTCCCAACCCATCGGGTGCATGACGTTGAAGCCCTGCATCCGCTTGTAGCGGGAAACGATATCCGTCGCCGTATATCCTTCCGGGTGGCCGACGTGCAGACCTGCGCCGGACGGATAAGGGAACATGTCCATCGCGTAAAACTTCGGCTTGCTATGATCCATGTCATCGGTCTTGAATGTTTTTTCCTCGTCCCACTTCTGCTGCCATTTCGGTTCGATCGTCTGGGCACGGTAGCCGCTTGCCGCAGCTCCTTGCTCGTTTCTTTCGCTCATCGTCATCTGTCCCTTCGCTTCTAAAATCAAAAAGCCTCCCGCCCGCCGGCGTCGTAAACGCCAGGGACGAGAGGCATTGCTTCCCGTGGTACCACCCTGATTAGCGGACAAGCCGCTCACTCAAATATCCGATAACGGGGATAACCCGATGCGTCTGGACGTCTTGGTTCGAAAACGAATGTACCGTCGTCTGCCCGCATATCTCCGAGGCGAGTTCGTTCAGGGTCCGTTACCGACTTTCACCAACCGCCGGCTCTCTTGGAAACGCCACCTGCCTACTGCTCCTCATCATCGACAAATCTTATCTTTGTTCACCTTTTGCAATGCCCCTATTATATAGAAAACAAAAGTAAAAAGTCAATGACTGCTATAGCGTTAACAAGATACTCCGCGCCTTCCGGCCTCAAGCTGTGGTATACTGGTAGGCGCTCCCGGACGCGACGTCAGCAATCGGATTTCAAACGACGCCGCGCCGATAGCCGGAACGGGCTTGGTTTTTTTCTCGCAAAGCCCTTTATTACAAGGAGGAATTCCGTTATGTTCAATCCCGATCAGGTCAAACCGTTTATCACGCATGCCGATCCGCTGGTCAGCAACGCGGCGATCCGGTTCTTGGCCGAGACGTATAAATACCCGCAGGACATCTCCGCATTGGTGCTGGAAAAGCTGGTATCGGCACCGCGCAAAGAAGACGTCTACTTGCACCGCGCAGCTGCTTTTCCGCAAACGAAAGTCACCGTGCAGGCTATGCTTCATCTGCTGAACGCCGGCATGGTGACAGGCAATGCGCGTATTTTCCTGTCCCGCATGCTGCTCGGAAGCAATCCCGACCTGCTCAAACCGGTGCTGGAGCAAATTAAAGCATTGGACGAAGACTTGTACGAGGAAGCAGCCGAATACGTTCAAATCTCCGATCTGAGCGATGCGGAAGTCCGCAACCTTTTTAATGAAGAAACGCAAAAAAACAGCGGGCTGGATTACGGGGACATCGACTACGATAAACTGGACCTTTTGCTGAGCGAACTGATCGAACGCGAGATTCTGCAACCGCGCGAGACGATGGACGAGCTTCAGGAACAATACACGTTGGATCCGGAGTCGATCCGCAGCGTTTACCTGATCCAGGCCGCGGGCAAGCTCAAAATCTCGTACGCGCTCCCTCTTTTCTACGACGCGCTTAAATCCGATAACGACCTGGTTGCCGAACAAGCAGCCGATGCGCTCGTCCGCGTAGGCAGCGAAGAGGTGATCGGGAAGCTGGTGCAGATGTATAACGAGGAGACAGACGGCTTCCTGCTACTTAGTCTCGTCGATGTCTTGTCCCGTATCCTGCTCCCTTCCGCCGAAGAAGCACTGATTGCTTTGCTTGAAAAAGAAGACCATTTCACCCGTATCGCCAAACTCGCCGACGGATTGTGCAGACTCGGTTCGGAGCAGGCTGTGCCGGTCGTGCAGGAGCTGGTTAAGATCGGCTATGACAAAGACTATGTGGAATTGAAAGAATCCGTTTATGCCTGCTGCGTCATGTTGGGCCGCGTGCTGCCTGAACTGGACGAATGGCGCAAGGAGATCGCGAAAGAAGACGAGGAACGGATGAATAAGCTGCGTGGTTGATGAATTTCCTTTATGCGTGCAGAATTAAATGAGCTTCATGAAAAGGCTGTACGGTTTAGTTCCTTCTAAATCCGCGCAGCTTTTTCGTGTTCCAGATTTTCAAAATAACAATTAAAATATCTTCTACAATTTGCTTAGAATCTTAGGGTGTGTCTTCAAACCTCGGTGGAAGCAGATTTTGCCGAATTTTCGTTCTCAACAAGGAACTTTTCCGCAGTCGTGCCGGGGCACGTCAAGGGAAAGTGACGCTGTGGAGGGCGAAAAAGCGGCAAAAGATGCACATTGGCAGGTTTGAAAACATGCCCTAGTGGAAAACAGAATATATCTCATACATAATTATATTAAGTTCTTTCATTTTATATCTGGAGGAGTCTCTATGAAAATCATCGATAAGGTTGAAAAAGTCGTCGAGCTCATCCACCAATCGCGTTCAATAGTCATCTTTACGGGAGCTGGAATTTCTACGGCAAGTGGGATTCCTGACTTTCGTTCAAACAATGGTTTATGGAGCAACTACGATCCTCTAAAAATATCTCATGTTAAACGTGTATATGAAGATCCTGCATCTCTATTTAGTTTCTATGCGGATCGTTACCACGAGTTCTCCACACATCACCCAAACGAAGCACATAAAATTTTGGCAAAGTGGCAACAAGTTAGTCTTATCCATAAAATCGTAACTCAAAATATAGACAACTATCATCAACAAGCAGGAGCTCAAGATGCTATTGAACTTCACGGAAACATGCAAGTTCGTTGCCAACACTGTAATCGTCTTCTTCCTGCTTCCCGATTTTCAAAAGAATATGGGCGTTGTGAGCAGCCGTCACTTGAAATTGATGAGATATGTAACGGAATTTTGCGACCTAACGTCGTTCTATTTGGTGAAGAACTTCCTGAACAAACATTTAATCAAGCTTTACAAGCACATATTGAAGCTGACCTTTGCATCATCATCGGCTCATCTTGTTCTGTGTATCCTGCAAATTCGCTACCTAAACAAACGGTACTCAGGAATAATGGAAAGATCGTTATAATTAATAAGGGAACAACTGATTTAGATTACTTAGCTAGTGTGAAAATTTCGGAATGGGAAGCAGTTCATACTTTACAAGAAATCGATCAAAGACTTAAAGAAAATGTATAGATAGAGATTGTGAGAACACATATCCTTAGCACCTATTCGTAGGGAAACAATTTGTACGATATTGTTTATAATTGTACGTAGCTGTGGTAATCTATGACTATAGATTACTCCACTTACAAGCCTAAACTCTCATGCTCTTATTGACGATAATAGTCTTGAGATGAATGACACTGAGTATGCTTCTTTTTTTGAAGTAGAAGATGAGTAGTCATGGAGGAGGAACAAACATGGCAGCACCGTCTATCAAGCAGCCCGAAGTAAAATTCACAACACAAGAACAACTCGAACGCTTTATGAAGTTTGCAACTGAAAAAAATCCGCATACGGAGCGAATTTTGAAGATGCTTTCTGAACGAACTCCAGTGCAACGCAGAAAATAGTAACAATGACACTAATAACTGAACAATTATCTGATGAAAACTTTCCACAAGTCGCTACGTTTATATGTGATGAAGAAGTAGTAACGGAATATTTAACAGATCCGGAAGCTGCACTTAATCATCAAAAACATAATTCAGTGATAACCCAACTGTATTGCGACGAACGTGGCGCACTAGTTGGGTTTTCTAGCTTGCAAGTTAGTTCTATGAATGTTGATAAATCTATGATTAATCAACTTCATTGGGATGAAAGTTTACCTAAATTAAAAACGCATTTTCCTGTTGTTCATTTGTTGTTCTTAGGAGTCGATAAAAATCACGTTGACCAAGGACATGGCACGACTATAATGCTAGAAATTATAGCCCTTGCTTATAGATTAGTAGAGGAAATTGGTTGCAATTTCATTTTTGTTGAGGCAATAAAATCAGCAAAAACTTTAGCTTTCTATAAAAAGTTTGGATTCTTTGCAATTGATGACGATGACGATGATTTGACTACACTTAGAATGGCTTTTAAAATAGAACGTCTTCCCTTCAAAGAATCGTCTTCACTTTAATCGCTTAAAGATGAGTAAGTTTTATATTTTTCTGATCTAAAGAAAAATTTCAGAATGACAGATTATTAATGAAAACAATCAATAAGCCGCCCCCTACAAAGGAGCGGCTTATTTTGTCAGGAAATTTTCGATCGAAAAAGGGGCAGGCAGAGGGGTAGTACTGCGATGGCAACACGCGGCCGCAGCAGTACTCCACCGAAGCCGACCTAAACTTTTACGGCTCTAAAAGGAGGTTTCCCGGCAACCTCAAGCCGCCCTATCCCTACAACAACTTCGCGATTCCCTTAATCTCGCCGGCCGATTCCGCCAACTGTTCCATCGAAGCCGCGATCTCCTGCGTAGCCGCTGCCTGATGTTCGCTCTGGGTCGTGCAGCGATCCAGCGTCTCGTCGAGATTTCCGATCCGGGTCCGAATAAAGCTCAAGATCTTCTCGATCTCGCGCGCGGACGAAGCACTCGATTCTGCCATCTTGCGGATTTCCGCCGCCACGACGCCGAATCCCCGACCATGCTCGCCCGCATGGGCCGCTTCGATCGCCGCGTTGATCCCGAGCAGCGTCGAATTCTCGGACACTTCCCGAATGAACGACAGAATCTCATCCGTCTTTTTCAACTCGGTGACGACGCTTCGCCCAATCTCCTGCAATACCGCAAGATCCGCAGCCAGATCGGTAGCCGTCTTGGCGATCTCATCGGCAGCCGTTCGGACTTCGTCCGAACTTACAGCCAGATGCTCTGCCGCTCCGTCCAATACCTGCTGATTGCGCAAGCTGATGCCAAGTGTCAGTACGCCGGCCGGGCGACCGCTTCCGTCTAAATCCCCGATCGGCTTCGCTACCGACTTGAACGCAGCACCGTAGACTTCCGCACCCAGATTCGCGCTAACGGTTCGTGCTTCATCAAGCGCTCGCCGAATCCCGCTTTGCGGAGGAATCGGCGCTCCCGGTTCTACCGGAATCCCAACCTCTTTCCCCGGCAGATAGGCTTGAAACTTCTCCGTGTCCGTCAAGGCAAACATCACATCAATCGGGAACAACTCTTGGACAACAGGCAAAATGGTTTCAAAAGCTTCCTTCAACTGCTCCATATTTTCTTTTTTCAATGACGCGGCTTCCATGACAATCGCCCCTTCCTTTTGCAGCGAAGTATACCACTTACCAAGGCGATTCGAATGCGCTTTTTGTCGCAAAAAATCAGGTAATTTTTTACTCCCCGGGATAATCGAGTCTTCGTCTGCGTAACGTCCACAAAAGCAACGTTGCAGATACAGCCGCATAAACGACTGTCGCCCCCACAGGCAACCACTTGGCTCCCGTCCCCAGCTCATCGTAGAACGTCAACGCATGCAGAGTCAGTTGGAGCGGAGGCAAAAGATAGGTCATCCATGACCAACCCTCCGGCAGCGCGTTCCCGATTCCGCCTGCTCCGAAAGCAAGCGCCAACCAGGTGCACAGAATTAATACGGCGTAAAAGCGTGACTCGAATAATTTGACGGTAAACCACCCCGCCAGCGATACGCCTAACCCGGCCAACGAAATATGATACAACGATGCCATCCCCAACTCTTCCCATGATGGAAACCGTTCGAGTCTGCCCAGCACCGCCGGATAGATGACAGCAAAGAGTCCCAGTGACGAAGCAAAAATCCAGGCATATAACAGCTTTGCTCCGCTTAGACGCACCAAACTGCGAGCATGCAGCATCGTTGCCATCTCCTGATTGGCCGCTTCGACGTCCATCACCAGACAACCGATCGCCGCTGCCGCAACAAATAATATCGATGATGAGAACGCGTAACTCCCCATCACCGGATTAGGCCCGGAGCTGTAGATCAGCATCAAAATCGCGATATAAATAAACGACGGCGCACCGTAACGATAAGAACGCATAAAGCATCGATGGATATACTGCAACAGTGCAATCATATCGCGCCCTCCTTCCTTTTCAGCGACAATACGATTCCGTCGGCCTGCCAAAAGTCGTGCATGAATGCGTGACAATCTTCGCTCGGGATCTCGCAACGCACCGCATTCCCGGCAGCCGTCCAGTCTACATGCGGAAACGCGGCAGCTAATCCCGCCCTTGCCTCTTCCGTCAACAATCCATCCAATTCATATCGGATTGACCCGGCATTCAAAGCTTCGTTCGTATCCGTTTCCTCCAAAATCAACTGCCCTTCGCGAATCCGATACGTGGTACTCACCGACTCCCAAGAAGGAAGCGGATCATGCAGCGCGGTAACAACGGCCGTGCCTTTCGCTCGAAGACCGTGCAGCAGCGTCAACAGCTTCTCCGACGAATCGGTATCCAGTCCGGAAAAAGGTTCGTCCAACAGCAGCAGAGCCGGACGAAGCAAACAGGCTTGCATAAGATTCACCTTTTGCAGCATGCCTTTGGAATAATGGATAAGCAACGACGGACTATGGGCAGGCAGCTCCAATAGCTCGTGCAACTCTTCGATACGCGTAGTTAACGTTGCCATCGGCATGCCTCCAATCTGCCCCATATGAATCAAATATTCCTCGGAAGTCATGCGCAATTTGGGCAGTCGATCCGGCGCGTATCCCATCTGCAACTGCATTGAACTTCTATGTATGTGACCCGAACTTGCCGGAATGATGCCTGCAACCAGCTTAAGCAAGGTACTTTTGCCCGAACCGTTGCCGCCGCGTAAAATCAAACTTTCGCCTCGGTCCAGACTCAGCGAGATTTCTGATAATACTTTGCGCGAGCCGTAACTCTTGCCCACCTGCTCAAGACGAATTAGCGAAGCGGCAGTGCCTGGATCGACTGCATGCTTCTTCTTGATTCGCTCATTCAATACGATCATCTCCTTCATTACCATCTTAATACAATTTTTGTTCATATTCAAAATTTGCATGCAAAAAGCTTCGATTCCCATTATGGGGATCGAAGCTTCTTCTGACATTTAACGTTAGCGCACCAACACCGATGAGACAAACATCAGCACGAACAACGCAAGGAGCACAACCGGAATCGCCGTCAACCCCAGCATCCCTGCCGAGAGTCCGACCAACATCGGTATCACCGTCGATCCTGTATACGCACTTGCCATTTCGAGTCCGATGACGCTTTGCGAAGCTTGTTTCCCGAAACGCTCCGGCGTCATATGCACGATGCTCGGATAAATCGGCGCGCCGCCGAAGCCCAAAACAAACAGTCCGACTCCGGCTAGAATGACGCTTGAGGAACCGATCAGCACAATCAAACCCAAAGCCCCGATCAGAATTCCGTAACGAATAAGCGGTTTGGCCGAGACTTTTTCAGATAAAAATCCGGACAGAATGCGACCTGCGATAATCCCGATAAAATAAAGAGACGAGAATGCTGCCGCCTGGTTAACCTCCAGCCCTTTGCTCGCGATCAAATACGAAGCGGCCCATAACCCTACCGCCGTCTCCGAACCGTTGTAGCACAGCATGACCAGCATCGCAGGCTTGACGCCTTTGATTCGCACCGCCTCGCGGCTGCTCATGAACTTGGGTTCTTCATCCTGCTGCTCGATCCGGCTTTCGAACAGCTTCCATAAAGGCAGTGCCAGCAGCAAGACAACCGTTAAGCCCAGCAATATAAAGGCCACGGTAGAGAATCCGCCCCGCCAATCGTTCCCGTGACGAAGATTCAGCGCCATAAGCAGCGGTCCCGCCGTAGCTCCGATTCCCCAGAAACAGTGCAACCAGCTCATATGCTTGGCTTTGAAATGTAGAGCCACGTAGTTGCTGAGTGCCGCATCGACTGCCCCGGCACCGAAGCCGAGCAAGATCGCACCGACGATCAATAGCGCAAAGTTCGGCACGATCGAATAACAGAACAGCGCCAACGAAGTGGACAAAATGCTGCCGATCACGACTTTTCCCGTTCCGAATTTGTACAGCAGCTTATTGGCTAACAAGCTTGATGCGACCGTGCATAGCGATACGACAAAAGGAATGATTCCCGCCATTTCCGTCGTCGCGTTCAGCTCCAGCTTCATCACCGGCCAAGCGCTTCCAAGCAGCGAATCCGGCAATCCCAATCCGATAAAAGCCAAATAAATAATAATCAGTAATAACGTAACCATGCTTCACGAAGAAATTCCGAGTCCGGACCGATCTTCTTCGGAATTTCTACTCCCTCCGACAATTATGTAATTTTCGAAAAGCCTTTCGGTCCGAAATCTAAATTACCATAATCGATGATCAAATCATAGAGTACGAAAGCAGAACTATACGCTTCGAACGCAAAAAAAGCCCTCGTACTCCGCTTGGGAATACGAGGGCTTCTTTTAAATCAGAACAGATGCTTGGATGTTCATTGAAGCCTTTGCGATTTACTGCTGGGCTTCCATTTTCGTTTTGTACGCGTCCAACTGCTTTTGCAATTCGGCTTTGACTTTGTCGTAGCCTGCTGTTTTCAATTTGGCACGGAATTCTTCGACCGCTTGTACCGGATCGCTGACTTTACCGAAGTTGATTGCCGGACCCAGTTCGCCTGCTACCTGCGAAATCGCGGTCAACTCACTTTCAACCGGTGTTTTGTCGAATACGAATTGGCCGTAAGGGTAAGGAATTTTGATCTTGTCGTATTCGGCATACACGTCACCGATCTTATCCCAAGTCGTGTCGCTCGGAATTTCGAATTTGTCCACGCGTCCGCCCCAGAAGTCGGAGTAGAATTGGTCGCGCGTTTGGTCATAACCTTCAGGCAGTGTACGTTTTCCGTCTTTCAGTTCATACTGTACGCCTTCCATGCCGTAGTTGATCAGGTGATAAATTTCTTCGTTATTGCGAATCAGGTCGTACGCCATCAGCGCGCGCTCCGGATTTTTACTGTGCGCGCCCAGCGATGTGCCGCCGTGCGTAATCGACAGTTCTGTCAGGTTTTTGCCGCCTGTCGTGTTGAAGGCAAACATTTGCAGTTCGGATCCCGGTTGGTCTCTGTCCATTTCCACGCGCAGTCCCGAGAAGGTTTGCGTATGGTGTTGATCCATACCGGACAGGCCGGCTTTCAAGGCGACGCGGTTGTCGTTCTTGTTGTTCAAGGCATCTTCGCGCCAGAAGCCTTTGTCTGCCCAGCTCTTCATCAATGTTGCATAATCAACCAGCGTATCGCTGAACACAGGCTCGGCTACCGTATATTTCTCGTCATTCGATACAGCCGTGAAGACCGGCATATAGCCTGTCGAGATCGGCAGTTCCAGGTTATCCGTATACGATTGAACGTATCCGCCCCAAGTCTGCGCGCCGGAAGCCATATCCCACGGAATCACGTCAGGCTTGTTGTCTTTGATATATTGCAGGTAATCGCCGATTTGTTCCCAGTTGGTGATCGGATCGGTAATGCCCGCTTCTTTGGCCCAATCGCCGCGGTAGAAGAAACCGTGGTTAACCCATTGCGTGTAATCGTTTTCAGGAATCAGAACGATCTTATCGTTGTATTTGCTCTCGTTCCAATCCTCTTCCGGAATCGACTTCCATGTTTCCGGTGCATACTTCGGCAGCAGCTCGTCCAGGTTCATGAAGGCTCCGCGCTGCGCGTTAGCCCATGTATCCAGCCAGTCGGTACCGATGGTGATCAGGTCAACGGGTTCGCCGGAAGCGAGCAGCAGATTGTATTTCGTTTGCCAATCCGCCCATTCGACCCATTTCCATTCCAGCTCGGCATTGATTTTTTCCTTCATGATCACGTTGACTTTGTCCATGACGGCTTCGAACTGTCCGTTCTGAGGCTTATCCCCGAGTACGACATAACTGATTTTGACGAATTTGGACGTATCCGCTCCGCCTTCGGACGTTGTTCCGCCGGTCGAAGCCGTAGAACCTCCGCCTCCGCAAGCCGACAATACAACCAGCATTGTGGCCATCAGCAAAGCCATGCTTTTTTTCTTCCATCTGAACATCTGTATACCCCCTCTGAACGATTTGGTGGATGCCAAAATCTTCAAACTGGCTTACGGCGTAGAAACTCTATGGAACGGGGAGCAATCAGCCTTTGACTGCGCCTACCGTAATGCCCTTAATGAAGTAACGCTGAACGAATGGATAGAACAGGATAACAGGACCGGTCGCGATAACCGCAATCGCCATCTTCATCGTTTCGATCGGCACGTCGCTGAGCGGAACGTTGGATGCGGCCGCGGAGTTTCGAATGGCGTCCGCTTTGGTGACCACGTTGTACAGATACAGCTGAAGCGGCCTGAACTGCATGTCCGATGACAGGAACAGCATCGAGTTATACCATTCGTTCCAATAGCCCAGCGCGATGAACAATCCGATCGTTGCCAGCGCCGGCGTGGTCATCGGCAGGATCAGCTTGACGAAGATGGTGAAGTCTCCGGCTCCGTCGATCTTGGCCGATTCGGTGATCGCGTGCGGGATCGAACGAACGAAGCTTTTCATCATGATGATCAGGAACGGACTCAGCAGGCCCGGCAGCAGGATCGCAAGATAGTTATCCTTCAGATGCAGGTACTGGGTCATCAGCAGATAGAACGGTACCAATCCCCCGGAGAACAACGTCGTGAAGTAAATGAAGAACGAAATCTTGTTGCGGAACAGGAAGTCGGGACGCTGTAGCGCGTAACCCGTCATGGCGACGATCAACAGGCCGATCGCCGTGCCCACAACCGTGATTCCGATCGTGACCGCGTAAGAACCGAGAATCTGCGTCGGATTTTCAAGAACGATCCGGTACGCGAACGTGCTGAACTCTTTCGGCCAGAAGTTGAATCCGCTTTGCTTGACGGAGGCTTCCGACGTGAAGGAGGTGCCCAGCACGAGCAGGAACGGCAGCAAACAGCATAGCGAGAACGCTCCGATGAACACGTAACTGAATCCTCGAATGAACAAACTGCTTCGATCCGTCGTTCGACGGGTGTTTTGCATTTTTTCGTCCATAACGCCCATTTGTTAGCCCTCCTTCTTTTAAAAGAGTGAATTTTCCGGCGACAGCTTGCGCACCAACCAGTTGGCGGTCAAGACGATCGCGAAGCCGAACAACGACTGGTACAGGCTGACCGCGCTGCCCAGAGAGAAGTTGAAGTTGGTCATCAGCGAGCGGAATACGTAAGTCTCGATGATATCGGTCGTGGCGTACAAAGCAGTATTGTTCGCGCCGACCAAGTTGTAGATCAGACCGAAGTTGCCTTTGAGCACGCCGCCGAGCGAGAACAGCAGCAGGATGATGAATGTCGGTTTCAGCCAAGGAAGCACGATGTAACGGATACGCTGGAACGCGTTCGCTCCGTCGATCTCGGAAGCTTCCACCACTTCGTTATCCAAGCCCATGATGGCCGCGAAGTAGATGATCGAACCATAACCCGTCGCTTGCCACAGATAGGTGAGTACGATGATGAACGGCCAGGCGTTCGGCGTCGAGTAGACTTTGACCGGCTCCATCCCCAGCGATTGCAGAATGCCGTTGAGCAGACCGTAATCGTAGCTCAGGATGTTGTAGGCGATCAGGCCGATCAGGACGGCGGAGATAAAGTGCGGCAGGAACATCAGCGTCTGGGAGATTTTCTTGAACCATTTTCCCCTCAGCTCGTTGAGCAGCACCGCGACAAAGATTTGCAATACGTTCCCCAGCAGGATGAATGCCAGGTTATACGCGACGGTATTGAACGTAAGCTTCCATAAGTCGCCGGTAATGACGAGGAACCGGAAGTTCTCGAACCCGACGAACGGGCTGTTGAAAATGCCGTCGGAGTAGTTGTACTTGATAAACGCCAGATACAACCCCGGCATCGGCAAGTACGCGAATATGACGAAAAACACGATTGCAGGTAAGCACATGATCAGCAGCGTACGGTTATTCTTGAACTTTTTCCACCACGAGCCCGTCCGTTTGTCGGCAAGATCCATGCTCGATTCTTTCTCGGTCAGTACGGACAATACAATCCCCTCCTTCTCTGGTCAACGGAACTGATGCTCAATGAAACCGATTACATTTTTGTAACAGTAAAAGGGAGCTATCTGATCAGGTTTATGCGTTATTCTCATACTTAAAATACGAGTTAAGCGATATTCCCGGATAGCTCCCTGGCATGTTGCAAATTTTAGTGAAACCCGTTTCATTCAGGATCAAAATGTAAGGGCTTTCTTTTGACATCAGAATAATACCTGTTTCGACGATTGTCAATCTTTTTCGCGAAAAAATTCAGTCTGCCGCTATCCCGGGTACCCGGGCTGTCGTCTCGCGTACAATGAGTTCCGGCATGAGCGATTGGAACAGAGGAACTTTTTTGCCGGCGATCATTTTGTCCAGCGTTCTGGCCGCCTGACGCCCGATCTCCTGCGACATCAGCGACACGGTAGTCAGTTCGGGAATGCTGTAAGTCGCCTGCGGAATATCATCATAACCGACAATCGACAGTTCTTCCGGAACCCGAATTCCTGCCCGATGAGCCGCCTTCAGCGCACCGATCGCCAGCAGGTCGTTCATGCAAAAAATAGCCGTGGGCCGACGCTTCGCACTCAACAGTTGGGCGGCATATTCCTGTCCTTTCGGCACGGAAAAGCCTTCGGTCAGAATCCATTCTTTACGCACCGGAAGCCCGGCATCCTTCATCGCGCTGCGGAATCCGGCCAGTCGCTGCTGCGTATTCGTCATCTTGGAGTATCCGCCGATAACGGCGATATCACGGTGGCCGAGCTCGATCAGATGCTGAACCGCAAGCTCCGCGCCGAACTTTTGATCCGCGGAGACCCGATTCAACTTGGTCTTGGGCAAGCTTCCGTTAAGCAGCAGCACGGGCACGCGCTTGGCCACTTCCTCCAATTCCCGTGCAAGCTCGGGGTCGGGTTTTGCCAAGTCGACGCGACCGCCGATCATGACGATGCCGTCTACCTGCTTCTCCATAAGAAGGCTGAGATACTGCGACTCCCGCTCGTACTGCCGATCATACAGACGCTCGTTCTCCTCGTTCGTCGAAATCGTATCGCAGAGGAAATAGGTATAGCCAAGCCTGCGCGCTTCATAATCAAATCCGGATAGCACCTCGGGGAAAAAAGGATTCGTGATGTCCGGCAAAATGAATCCGATCATGCCCGTCTCCTTGCGTGTCAAGCTTCTGGCTAGCGCATTCGGTTGAAACTGGTACTTGTGCATCAGCGCGACGATCCGTTCCCTTGTTTCTTTTTTGACGGGAGCCGTATTATTGAGCACCCGCGATACCGTAGCTACCGACACATTAGCCTCTCTTGCGATATCGTATACGGTTACCGGTCGCATCTGCATTCCTCTTTCCCCGTGGATTTGTCTGAATGTGAAACGGGTTTCATTATGGCTCCGATTATACCCGCGGAATTTGCCAGAAGCAATTGAAATTGTTCAGGTTTTTTCTAATACTTTCCTTTTCGGTAGGCGCTTGGGGTTACGCTGGTCGTCTGTTTGAATTGCCGCATAAAATGCGTCTCGTTCTCGTATCCGCACAATCTGCCGATCTCGCCGACAGACAACCGGGTGCTGCCGAGCAAGTATTTGGCGTACTCCACGCGTCCCCGGATCATGTCCGTCACCACGGAACATCCAAATAATTCTTTATACAGATGTTGAAAATAAGACTTGCTTAAGCGCAGGCGTGCAGCCAAGCTCTCCACCGATACCCGAGCATCCGGTGAACCGTACAGCTCGCTTCGAAGTTGTGCCAGCGATTCCGCGTAGCGATTTGTTCGTGCTGGAGCCGCTTCGTGCACGAGCCCGTTAGCCAGCTTAGCAAACAGACTACGCAGCTCCAAATCCATAATTTCATCCCGATAAGGCCCGACTTCCCGCTCCGTATGCTGCAATTCAAGCACACATCGAGGGATGAGCACAGGATCAGCGGAAGTCATCAGCTGGTCAACGGGAAATCGCAAGTACTCCAACCAATCCTTCAACCCCTTTTCTTCGCAATGAATCCAATCGTTGATAAACGGCTTTTCCAGATCGCGATACGCATGAGCAGAGCTTGGAGAGAACAGGATGTACGAGTTCGGTTCCGCCTGCTCCACACGTCCGTTTATTTGTACTTCTGCACGCGAGCGAAAAAATACAAAGGCATAATTTCCCGCTCCCTCAGGGCGTTCGATATGAATGCCTTCTTTATGCGTAAAGCGACTTCCGCAGCTTACCCACTTAATCATTCCAGCCTCCGCCTTCCTTATTGAGCACGATTCGTCAGTTTTTAGCCAGTATAATTCATTGTTGCACCTTCCGACAAACGGCTATACTAGTAGCTTATCAACTCTTAATCATAGGATTATGTTCGTCTGGAACCCGCACGCTTTAGGTGGGTTCCAGGCGGGCATAACCTTACTTTAAACGTTGATAAGGTACTGGAAAGGATATCCGATGAAGGAGATGAAGTTAGAGTGGACGCTTATCTTTTTGTGCATTTTAAAGAAAAACCAACTCCGGACGGGGAACAGGTATACTTTGCGCTCAGCCGCGACGGGTTCAACTGGGAGTACGTGAATGGTGGACATTATGTATTGGAAAGCACGCTCGGGGAAAAAGGGGTTCGCGATCATACGATCATTCGCACGGATGAAGGAAAGTTTTTCATTCTCGCTACTGACCTCAGCTTGGCGAACTCTTTTCACGGAAAATATAAAGGCGACTGGGCCAACATCGGAACGGGCGGAAGCAAATCTCTGTCCCTGTGGGAATCCGATGATCTGGTGAATTGGTCGGAGCAGCGCTTGGTGGAGCTCGGCGATGAGAACTTCGGCTGCCTGTGGGCGCCCGATATCGTTCGCGATCCGGTTCAAGGCGATTACGTCGTTCATTGGTCTTCCTCGCACAAAAGCAATAATTATGGCGAAAAAGGAATCTACTACTCGCGTACGCGGGACTTCAAGCAATTTTCCGCGCCGCAATTGTTGGTCCAAAAAGCAGACAGCGGGATTATCGATTCGGCAATCTACGAGGAAGACGGATTCTTTTACCGGTTCCTGAAGAGCGAAGCCAATCCGGAAACGTTGATCTTGGAAAAAGGCAGCTCCGTCGCAGGCGATGATTATGTGCGGATTGCCGCGTTTGACGAGGAAATGGCGAAGCTGGAGCAAGGATTGTATGAAGCACCGACCGCATTCAAACTGCCGAACGGCAAATGGTGCCTGATGATCGACTATTACGGCGTGCCGGGCGAAGGCCAGGGATATGTTCCGTTTATCGCGGACAGCTTGGCGGACGGGCGGTTTGTACGCTCGGAAGAGAGCTTTAGTTTCCCTTATGGCTTCAAGCATGGGACGGTGCTTTCGATTACTTCGGAGGAATATGAACGTGTGAAAAGGCATTACTCGCCTGGGGTCGCGAGTTCGTAGATCCTATTCGGGTAGGAAGCTGGGTCGCTGCGGGGGAATTCGTTCAAAACGCTGTCTCACTCGGAAAACTTGATTGGAATTTTAGATGGTTGTTTTCCGAGTTCAAAGGCGTTTTTCACTGAATTCCCCCTCCGCTTGGGCTTCCGTACAGAATAAGATCTTTGAACACGCGGCGGCGAGTACTGCCTTTGGTGGGGAAGCAAACAAGAGAGAAATAAAGAAAAAAGACAGAAAAGATGAAGGTCAGAGACTTTTTCAAAAAGTGCTTGACGTCTAGCTTTTTGGAGCGTATAATCTAATTTTGTAAGAAATACTTCTTACGGGATGTAGCTCAGCTTGGTAGAGCACCTGGTTTGGGACCAGGGGGTCGCATGTTCAAATCGTGTCATCCCGATTATTGAGTAAAAGAAAAAGTCGCAATCCTTCGGGATCGCGGCTTTTTCTTTTTTTGCTTTATGAATGTATCAACCAACCCCAACGTAACTGGAAGTGAGAAGGCGGAGAGAGAAATTCAGTGAAGGACGCCTTTGAACTTGGAAAACTTCCATATACAATTTCAATCCAGTTTTCCAAGTGAGACAGCGTCCTGAACGAATTTCTCTCGGAGCCTTCTCGCTTCCCCCACCTATTCAACCCCAGTCAACTTGAGATGCAGCCTCGCCCCAATATGATGAACGTCTAAAGTGAGCGTCTGCTCGAACTCCGCTCGCGCCTGATCGACCCGCCCCAATCCGAGCAATCCCAGACCGCGCATAAAATGACAATGAATTTGGTTTTTCCGGTTCAGATCCTCGTCGAAAACAAGGAAGTCCGGCAGCGATACCGCGAAGTAGTCAATCTTGACGTCGTCAAATAAATGCCGCTCCGCGTAATCAATCAGCTTGTTGAAACGACGTTTCGCTTCGCGTTCATTGCCCAGTTCAAGCCAGGCCAATCCTTGATAGAAGATCATTTCCGGCGGCTGGTCGTTGTAGTACATGGCGCTTGTCGGCTCTGTCAGTCCCGTCGATGCCTTGGCATAAGCAGCATTGGCTTCATCCTGCCTGCCCAGCTTCGTATAGGCACGGCCCAGATGATAATAAATATGGTTCTCTTGCGCGCCTTCCAGCTTGCCCTCTCCCAAATTCGTCGGATAGACAAGTGCTTGAAGCAGCAGTTTCACCGCAGCTTCGGCGTCTCCGCGTTGCAGCCTTTGTTTGGCCAATTCGACATGAGCCTGTACGTATTGCCCCGTCGTCTTCCCCTCTCCGCCTTCCCACGGGTGGAATTGACGCGCGGCCACCAACCGAATGGATTCTTCATACTCGCCCAGCGCGTTATGCAGGGTGATATATTCAAGATACAGATCGTCCCGACTTTCTACGAGAGCCCGCGATTGATGAAGAACGTCTAAGCGATCCTGGGCAGACACGCCTGTTTTCCGATATAACTGATCCAGTTCGAACAGGATGCGCGCGTCTGTCGGATCGCAGCGGAAAGCTTGTTCCAGCGAAGCGCGCGCCAAATCGATTTCTCCCTTTTTATTGAAATAGGCCAGTCCCAGATTGCGATGCACGACCGCGTAATTGCCGTCAACAGATCGGGCGTTCTCCCAATAGGCAATTGCTTCTGCATAACGCTTTTTGTCATACAACAGATTGCCGAGCGCATAAGAAGCTGTCGCGTCTTCCGCATCAATCGATAGCGCATGTTCTAAAATTCGCAATTCAAACGGACTGTTCGGGAAAAGATAGTCGCGGCTGGATCGGCTTGCTTGGTGAAGATAACGTTGCATGGAATCACGCTGCCCCATTTTTCCATACCCATAAGCCAGCCCGTAACCAATCAATGCCTGCTCATGATCACCGAATCGAAGCAAAACGTCGACAGAGTCTTCATATAATCCGGCATCGGTATAATCGGAAGCCAATTCCATCGCATTTCTCGATTCTCGACGCAGTAGCTCGTTTAGTAGGACTAAAGCATGTTGGGCTTCTTTTGCCGCTCCTGCCGCTTCATGAATGCGTACTCCTTCATAATGCGCGCCAAAATCCAGTGCGTCCAGCTGCAAGGTGGCTTCGGCAAACGCCAACGCTTCATCCAATCGCCCCAATTTACGCAGCATAGTCGTCTTGATCTGCCTCGATTTGTAGTTCCGTTCATTTCGAATCAGCGATCGCTCGGCCAATTCCAATGCTTCTTGCTGTCGACCCTGTTCCGCGGCAATTTGAGCCAAAGTGAAGTACCCGGCATCCTGCCACTCCGCGCTCCAGACCGATTTATACGCTGCGGCGAAAGCTTCGTCAAGTCTGCCTTGAAGCTTCAGGCTCTGTGAAAGTTGGTAAAAGGCTTCGCCGTCTCGCGGATTAGGGTTACGCTTGGTCACTCGCTGGACCGCAAGCCGGAAATGTCGCTCCGCGTCAACAAAAAGACCTCTGCGCAGCAATAACGTGCCATATGCGATGTTGATGCGACTATCGAATTTGTCCCTTTTTAACCCTTCCAGATAGTAAGACTCCGGCTCAAAGGTGGCATGGCGATATTGCTCCAGATGAAGCCCGGCCAGATACAACTCCTCATTGCTCTGAAGTTCCGACGGTTCGGATAGCGGTTGCGCCGCTTCGGGAATTTGTTCGATTTTTTCAGGCTGTGGCGTATAAGCGACCAACAACTGCCCCTCACTGTCGCGCACCGTCAAGGTCAGTTCATGATTTTGTAAACCGACAGGAATCTGAAGCTGCGCTTCGTAGGAACCCGCAGGATCGAGAACCGCTTTTTCGGAAAGCAATGTCTCTGTCGGACTGTTCAATTCAATCCACGCTTCTTCATGAATCGATGTTGCGTACACCCCGATTGTAGCCGTATAGCTCTCTGCATCGACTTCGAGGTTAACGGCTGCTTCTTTGGTCGCGTTTTTCACGATGCCAACCTGCTTATACGGCATGAAATACTGGGTAAACGTCTTTTCTTCGTACGGTTCAAGCCAGGTAAAGTCCGGTTGGTTGTCGGTAAAGACGCCCGTCATCAGCTCGATATAGGGACCATCTTCATCCGTCAGGTTCCTATCCCAGGCCTGCCCGAACTCGCCATTACCCCATGTCCACTGCTTTTTCCCGGGCGAGATGTGGCGATTCGCGACATGCAAAAGTCCCGAGCGCGCCGCATGATCGTAACCGCCGACGAAATTGTAATCCGACTTGTACGCCATGTACGAGGTCGGAACCGGAATATTGCGATAGCGCGAAATATCGACGCCCGCGGAATAATCCATTTTATAATACGTGCCTGTCGCTATCGGAAAACGGGACACGTCGCGCTTGCCATGATCGAACACCGCAGTAACGTCGGGCGGAAACACCGACTGGGTGTGCTCGTTCACGGCAACCGCCGGATTCGCCCACCATAAAAAAGTCTGCGCTTGCGGTGTTCGATTGTACAACTGCGCCGCGATTTCCAGATAAGCTTTGCCCGGATACAGCGTGTAGCCTGCCGTCATCCGCGTTCCGTACATCCGGTCAATCTCCCCGATCCACACCGTTACGCTGCCGTCAGCACGTTTTTCCAAACGATACTCAACCGGGCCGTACGTATTGGGACGATGATGCTGCGGCCAGTTGAACTCGATCCCTCCAGAAATCCAAGGACCCGCCAAACCGACCAACGCGGGCTTGATCACCTGATTGTAATAGACGAAATCTTGACCGTTGGTCCGATCCACCGCCCGGTAAATACGTCCGCCCAGCTCCGGCATCACTTCGATTCGCACATATTCGTTTTCCAGCACCACGATTTGATAAGGAACGGGCTTCTTCTCGTCTTCGATCCGGTCGATTACAGGGTGCGGATATACCCGACCGGAGCTTCCTTGATAGACCCTTTTTTCCAAAAACATCGGATTCTTATTCGGAGCGCCTACGCCATAGGTCGGAATGTGTACCGTTTCTTCCCAGATGTTCGCGCTTGCCGTCGATTCGATCATTGCAATCCCTCCATATGAGAACATTGTGATAGCTCAAGCCTACCGCACCGAGTCCTTGTCGACCATTCACGAAATTCGGGATGTGATGGACGATTTTCGGATTGAGTTCTATACTGAGCGTGACTGCAATGAAAGGAGCAACGGCTTGATATGAGAAAAAAAGACGGCTTTGCCTCGGAAAAAATGCTGATCCTCCCGGCCTATCTGCTGGAGCAGCTCTCTTCGCATCCGTTGACGGGAGCCTTGTACATCACGGATATCGGATACTTTCCGCATGCGCGCGATCATTATCGGGAACGGCCGGGAGGCTGTGACAGTTTTATTCTGATTCATTGCGAGGAAGGCCGAGGTTGCGTATCGATTGGCGGCGTCCTCCATCCGATCGCTGAAAAGCAGCTTATCGTGATTCCGCCCGGCGTCGCGCATGCCTATTGGGCGGACGACGAACATCCCTGGACGATTCGCTGGCTGCACTTTCAGGGATCACAAGCGACGCAATATGCCGAGCTGCTAAAGACGGGAACGGCTCCGATCACGTTGGGTGCAACGGACTCCGAGACCTTTGCAGGTTTGTTCGGCCAGTGCTTCGATCTATTGTCCGGCAGCGCGTACTCCGCGTCTCATCGTATTCTTGCTATGCAGACTATTGCTTACGCGTTTAGTTTACTGGGTCTTGTGCCTGAACGGGCCGAGCATAACAGTCAGACCCGGCATATCGAAGCGGCTATCCGGCTGATGAACACCCGGCTCGAAGAGAGTCTGACTTTGGATGAGATTGCGCTCCATGTGAGATTGTCCCGGCAGCATCTCAATCATTTGTTTAAAAATGCAGTGGGATTCGCTCCGATCGACTATTATCTGCGATTGAAGATGCGACGGGCCTGCCAACTGCTGGATCTTACTCCGTTGACCGTTCAGGAGATTGCGCATTCGTTGGGGTTTAAAGATCCTTATTATTTCTCGCGGTTGTTCCATCGGACGATCGGAATGTCGCCTACTGCTTATCGGAGTAAGGTTAAGGGATGATGGCATCGATCGTCGGTTAGGTAAAATAAAAAAGCCTTCAGTAATTACGCGAGCTGCGTAATCTGAAGGCTGACGGAAACTTATAATGCCACGATTATAGATAGTATTATGCCTTACTCGCCGCAGCCTGAGCTGCTTTGATCCGGTCGATCTGACCCAAATGCCGATCCACATGCGCGGAGAAGCCTCGGGCTATATCGGCGATGCTCACGGTGTTCCCTTGTGCGTTCACACCGCTTTTTTCCCATTCATGCGGTTCCAGACGACGCAGCAGCAGGCCGTTATAACGAAGTTGAGCCTGGAAAAAAGCCAGAATATCCTCTGCCGAGCCTGCATTCGTATGCTGATTTTCTACCCACTCATCCTGTGCGAAAGCGGGTAGAGTTTCTTGAGATCCGGCCAATACCGCACGAATACGGAAAGATACGATGATGCTATGATCGGCCAGATGGCCCAACACTTCGGTCACGCTCCAGCTATTCGATGCCGCTTTCCAGACTAGGCGCTGTTCGTCCAATCCTTCGATTGCTTGCGTCAGGCGGGCGTGGGTATCCAGAAAGTCTTCAATTACGGATTCACTCATAAAAAATCCTCCTTGTTCGGATTGTTTTTTGGCATCATTATTGTGAATTTTTCATGTATTGATTTTATTACTATTAAACAAACGGATTACTCTGATGCATTCAGCGTTCCCAATGCACGGATTGCCAGTTCGGCTAGCAAAGCAGAGGCATCGGGCAAAGCCGCTTCATCAAGCTCGAAAGCCGGATGATGCCATTCCTGACTGCCCGACGTGCCCACGAACAAAAACACGCCGGGAACTTGTTGCTGATAAAAGGAAAAATCTTCGCTGGCTGGCGACGTAACGCCTGAAGCCACGTTCAGACCCAGCGAAAATGCGGATTCTTTTGCAAGTTGGGTCAGCTTCGGATCGTTTACGACCGGAGGCGGCCCCCCACTCCAGCGCACGGAGGCTTCCGCTCCGAATGCTGCGGCAACGCCGCCTGCAATCTCGGCAAAGCGCTCCTTGATCCGCTCATGCACCTCTTCGTTAAACGAGCGGACCGTGCCTTGCAGCACCGCCGTATCCGGAATCACATTCCATGTATTGCCCGCATGAATTTGCGTGACGCTGACGACTGCCCGTTCCTGCGCGCTGATGCTTCGTCCGGTGATGGTCTGAAGTGCTGTGACGATCTGCGCCGCGGTTACGATCGGATCGACTCCGGCTTCCGGAACGGCGGCATGGGTCGCGACGCCTTTGACCGTTACGGTAAAGCCGTCCGAAGCCGCCATGATCGGTCCGGCTTCGATGCCGATCGTGCCTACAGGCAGATCCGGCTTGTTATGCTGGCCGATGATTGCGCCTACGCCTTCCAACACTCCGGCTTCGATCAACTGCTTGGCTCCTTTGGCACGTTCTTCGGCGGGTTGGAAGAGCAAGCGAACGGTTCCCGGCAGTTCCTGTTCGCGCAGCTTGAGCGTTTGGGCGGCGCCGATCAGGACAGCGGTATGGAAGTCGTGTCCGCAGGCGTGCATGTTGCCCGGAATTTCCGAAGCGTAGGGCAGTCCGGTTTCTTCTTGGATCGGCAGGGCGTCGATGTCCGCACGCAATGCGACAACAGGTCCGATTCCACTGCCGACCTCGGCGATCAGACCGGTTTTGAGTCCGTAATCGACAATGCGCACGCCGATCTTTTCCAGCGTTTGCTTGATGTAAGCCGTCGTCTCGTATTCTTCGCCGGAGAGTTCCGGGAATCGGTGCAGGTGACGACGGATCGCGATCCAGTCTTCGGCGGTAAGGACGGATGACAGTGCGGCGGGTTCGGTGCGGTTGGACATGTGTGGGCTCCTTTCTGGGAATGGGGCGGAGGAAGAAATTCGTTCAAGACGCTGTCTCACTCGGAAAAAACTGATTAAAATTTTAGCGGAAGTTTCCGAGTTCAAAGGCGTCTTTCACTGAATTTCTCCCTCCGCTTTTCATTTCCCATGGGATAGGGGTTTTATTTAGGAAAGATCAACGTCTTTGAGATAGACGTTGGTTGGATTTGTTGGGTTTCCGGTGTCGAAAGCACTACTCCGTCCATAACTGGACTACACCTTGCTTTCGACACTTGTGTGAATAACGCAGTTCCGTCCATAGCCGGACTCCGCCTCGTTATTCACTGTGGCATTGGCACGGAGCGCCCTTTAACAGGGCTTCAGCAGCCTTGCCAATGCCACTTGTGTGAATAACGCGGTTCCGTCCATAACTGGACTCCGCCTCGTTATTCACACTAAATACTATAATTAGCCTCTGGCGTGATTCTGCGCAGAAACTGCTTCGTCCGTTCTTCCTTCGGATGTTGGAATACTTCGTCCGGCGTTCCTTCTTCCACGATCACGCCGCCGTCCATGAAGACGACGCGGTTTGCCACGTCGCGGGCGAAGCCCATTTCGTGGGTCACGACGATCATGGTGATGCCTTCGCGGGCGATGGCGCGGATGACTTCCAGCACTTCGCCGACCAACTCGGGGTCGAGGGCGGAGGTCGGTTCGTCGAACAGGATCACTTCCGGTTCGAGTGCCAATGCACGGGCGATTCCGACGCGCTGCTGTTGACCGCCGGACAGGCGGCTCGGATATTCGTTCAGTTTGGCGCCGAGGCCGACTTTTTCGAGCAATCCAATACTGCGCTTGCGTGCTTCGGCCGCAGGCAGTCTTTTTACGACCAGCAGCGCCTCCATCACGTTTTCCAAAGCCGTCTTATGTCTGAAGAGATTATACTGCTGGAACACCATCGCCGTTTTGCGTCGGAGCTGCAAAATATCGCCGCGACGGGCGCGCGAGCAATCGACTTGAAAATCGCCGACGGCGATCTGTCCGCTGCCCGGCTTTTCCAAATAATTCACGCAGCGCAGCAAGGTCGTTTTGCCAGATCCGCTGGGACCCAGAATGACGACTACTTCGCCTCGGTTCACGTTTAAGCTAATATCCTGAAGCACTTGATTGCGTCCGAAGGATTTAGAAATGTTACTCAATGCGATCATGCGACACCTCCCCGGTTGTATGCGCCGACTCGTTTTTCGATCAAAGCCGCGACGCGTTCGATCAATACCGTCAAGCCCCAGAAGATCAGCGCCGCTGCCAGATAAGCTTCGAAGAACTTCCAGTTGGTCGAAGCCACGATCTGCGCTTTGGCGTTGATATCGACGACCGATACGGCAAAAGCCAGCGTCGAGCCGTGCAGCATGCCGATGACGGAGTTCGCCAGATTCGGCAGCGCGGCGGCCAGTGCCTGCGGGAACACGATGCGGCGCAGCGATTGGAATGTGGTCATGCCGACGGATTGCGCCGCCTCGACCTGTCCGCGATCCACCGCCAGAATTCCCGCACGTACCACTTCCGACATGTAGGCGCCCGCCGTGATCGAGAACGAGATATACGCAAAGCCGATCATCGGAATCGACACGGAACGGAAGCTCCAGCCGAAGTGTTCAGCCAGTCCGTCGATCACCATCGGAAGTCCGAAATAAATGATCAATAGATGCGTAAGCATCGGCGTTCCCCGGATAAAGGTCACGTAAGCGGAAGCGATCTGCGCCAACACGGGAACCCGGTACATCCGAAGCATCGCCGTGACGGCTCCGATCACAAAACCGGCTAACACGGATAGCACCGTAATCGACAACGTAGTCGGAATCGCGCCGAGCAGCTGCCAGAAGGCTGTCCAGATAAATGAAGGATCAAGTTGCATCAGGCTCCGCCTCCTTTCCCGGTATGGATATCAGCCAATGCCGTCCGGTACGAGCCGCGCTTTTTCAAACGGAAGATCGATTCGCGCTTGTCCTCCCTGATCTCATGGCGCGTCAAGCGACGTTCGGCGGCAAGCAGCAATTTTTCCAGAGTAAAGCTGATAATCAGATAAATGAACGCCAGCGCGATATACGTCTCGATAAAATGCTGCGTCAGCGTACCGAGCGTCTGTGCTTTGCCTGTCATCTCCATCACGCCCAGCGTAAATGCCAGCGACGTATCTTTGAGCAAAGCGATAACCAGATTGGAAAAAACGGGTACCGCGATCCCCAAAGCCTGAGGCAGAATGATCCGCGAAAAAGCTTGATACGGCGTCATGCCTGCGGCATAGGCTGCTTCGACTTGTCCGCGATCCACCGCTTCTACCGAAGCGCGAATCATCTCCGCCGCATAAGCGCCTGTGTGCAGTCCGTATGTCAAAATCACGAAAAACATCACGGGAGCGCGGGTCAAATCGAGTCCGACCAGCTTCAGTATTTCCGGCAAACCGTAGTAGAACAAGAATAATTGAATCAGAATCGGCGTGCCGCGGAAAAAGGACAAATAGATGCCCGACAACGTCCGCAACACCGGAATCTTATACATGCGAGGGAGCGCGACCAGAAACCCGGCCACGATCCCCGTCAATAGCGAACCGGCGACAATCAAGAGCGTAACGCCCAAGGTGTCCAGCAGCTTCGGCAGGAACGAAAAGACGTAGCCGATATCAAAAGGCGCGCCCATCGAAAGTCTCCTTTCTTTTACTCCCTATAATGGTGCGGATGCCGAAGCTTCGACAAAGTTGCTGTCGCCCCCGGCATCCGCTTGAATGTTCATTCTTTCGCTTGATTATTCGGCATGATCGCCTGTTACGTCGCTGCCCAGCCATTCCGTGCTCAGCGCGCTCAACGTACCGTCTTCTTTCAGTTCTTTGACTGCGCCGTCGATCGCGTCGGACAACGCTTTTTCGTCGGCGTCGTCTTTGCGGAACACGTACAGCACGTCGTCCGATGTCAACTCTTCGCCCGTTTGTTTCAATTGGCCTTGCGGGTCGATGATCGGCAGAACGAAATCGGCTGCGATCGTCGCGTCGACGCGTCCCGAGACGACTTGGCTGACCGTATCGTTGGCTTGTCCGCTTTGATACACGATATCGATCTTCTTGTCGTTTTCTTTATTGTAGTTTTCAAGGATTTGCGCTTCGGCGCTCGTTGCGCTGGTCAGCACTTTTTTGCCTTGCAGATCGTCCAGCGACTTAATGGAGTCATTGTCTTTGGCGACGACGATCCGGTTGCGCCAATGCGCGTAAGCTTCGGAGTTGAACGCGTACTTCTCTTCGCGTTCCGGGTTCTTTTCCATAACGTGAGCAACCAGATCAATCTTGTCCGTTTCCAGGCTCAACAGCAGATTGCCGAAGTCCATCGTTTGGAATTCAAATTCGTATTGCGGCAGCAGTTCGTCAATCTTACGCAAAAGTTCGACGTCGAATCCGGTCAGTTTGCCGTTTTCGTCGATAAAGCACACCTGCGGGAACCCTGTTCCTGTGCCTACGACGATCTTTGTCACTTTCCCGCCTGTCGCGGCGGAGTCTGAACCGGAAGCTTGTGCCGCGGGTTCACTGTTCGTTCCGCACCCCGAAGCCAAAATCATCAGACCCAGCGCAGATACGATCAAACTCTTTTTTCTTTTTTTGAAGTTCATTTTATTTATCCCCTTTGAATGTGGTCGATTTTATGGTGATCGGCTAAACTTGGTTCGCAACGCGGTCCGCATACGCGTAATCCGCGATATTTTTTCGGAACAGATACATGATCCCGTCTCCGTTTTTGGCGTCGATTTCCAGAATGCGTTCATATCCGCGGCGTTCGTACATCTCCACTAACCACGGATGCTTTTTCGCCGTCGCCAGCGTGACTTCGTCGTGTCCGTGCGTACCGAGGATGATCTCCCGTTCGACCCAGTCGAGCAATCGTCCGCCGTATCCTTTGTTCGAATATTCAGGATCGACCGCGAACCACTTGATAAACGGCAGTTCGGTGATCGCTTTGGCTTCTCCGCTGGTGGAATAAGTGACCGTGGCGACCACGATTCCGTTCTCCTCCAGCACGTAACACTCGTTGGCCTCGATGTTTTGCAGCACCATCGGGATATCGGCATGGGCCGCGGGCCAGTGCAATCCCAGCTCGCGAATCAGCTCGTAGGCTCCGTACGTAACGTCGACCAACCGCTGGGCATCTTCAGCCACGGCTCTCCGGAAAACCTCACTCATTTTGTGCACCCCCGCTTTTAATTTTATATCACCCATTTGTTTACTCGGGATTGATTGCTGTTAACTTTATCACTCTGAAACGGCTCCGGCTAATAGAGTTTTTCGATTTGCTTATATAAAACATTGATAAGTGAACGTTGGAAGCTATTTTTGCGCATGAAAAAAGAGCGAAAGTTGGTTTCGCTCAAGGGGTTGAGAAAGTTACGTAGGAGGGGGAAGCGAGAAGACTGCGAGAAAAATTCGTTCAATTCGCTGTCTCACTCGGAAAATGGATGGGATTTGAATAAGGAATTTTCCGAGTTCAAAGGCGTCTTTCACTGAATTTTTCTCTACGTCTTCTCGCTTCCAGTTACGTTTGGTTTTCTTGATACGTTAAGGCGAAAGCCAGCCTCCGCCTTACAGGATAATCAAAGAGACAATCGATTCCCGGCGATCGCGGTTCGGGTTGTACCGGTGTCTTCATTCGGAATAGGCTTCGTTTGGACAAAGGTAGCTGTTTGCGGAAGGTTGCTTTTCGATTCGGCTTCGCCGGGGGCTTGGAGCATGCCGTCGAATTCTAATAGAACTCGGGTTCCTTTCGGGTCCGTGTAAAGGAACATCCGGTCTGCCGAAGCGTACATGACGCCGAATCCTCTGCCGAGCGAGCGTTTGCTGCTGTAGCCGGATACGACGAAAGTTTTCGGCAGCTCGTGCAGAGCGATTCCCGAGCCTTCGTCGTGTACCAGGACTTGAAGCGAACCTTCGCGCGCGAATGCGGTGACCTGTCCGCCCAGCGCATGCTTAAGCAGATTGGTTGCCGCTTCGGATACCGCCAGTTTCACCTGCATGATGCGCTTGGGATCGCCTTGCGGCATATAGCTTGCGGCCAGGTCGCGGCTTCGGGCGATATCCGTTCGTTCGGCCACCGTGACGGCTTCCAGACGCTCGCCCAGCCGACCCAGCAGTTCTTCCTTGGTTAGGCATAAGGAGACTTTGCCTTCCGACAAGGCCGACATGATTTCCCGATAAGCATTCAGCGTCTCGGCATGCAGCTTATCCCGATAGGCGATTGCCGGGGTAATATCCGTTAATGCAATACGTACCTCGCCATATTCCGGGTAGAAGTGAGCTTCGTACGTACGATCTTCGCACTTCAAAATTTCATAAAAGGAAGTCTGCTCCGCATCGGCGCGTCTCGCCAGCCGAACGATGTAAGCTTCAAGCGCCGGTTGTTCCAATCCGTACAACAAGCCGTCCGCTGCCAGTTTCAACATCGTGCTCGACCCTACATAGGAACCTTGCTCTTCGTCCGAATCGGAACCGCGTTCCGCAGTTTTCGCATATTCGTAAGATTCTTCCGGCTCGGGAAGCGGTCCGGATACCAGACCTCGCTGCTCCAGTTTCTCCCGCACGCCCTGTACAAAACTTACATCCACGGCAGCGGCAAGTTGCGGATCGATCTCCCGGCCTGCTAACCGCTGGATGTAGGCGCAGACCGCCTCGTCATCATTTTCCCGTCTCAATACATGATCAAGCCGACTGGCGATAGACAAAATACGGGATTCATAAGGAATAGCTTTGCCTTTGAGTCCTATAGGGAAGCCTTTGCCATCCCAGTGTTCATGATGATGCCGCACCCATTCGGCCGCGCGGCTATCCTCTGTCAGCGTGAGAATGATCTCCGCCCCTTTTTCGCTGTGGGAACGGTATTCGTCTTCCTCGGACAAAGATAACGCACCTCGTTTGTTAAACAAATAAGCGGGCAGCGTCGACTTTCCGATATCGTGCTGAATCGCCACCTGCACCAGCACCCTTTTTTTATCGCGCGGGTAGGCCAGACGGTCCAGCAAGTGGTCTGCAATGACCCCGCTTCGGATTCCGTGTCCTTCGAGATCTTTGGACAGCCGGGATTCGAACAGCAGGCTGAACCGTTCGAACGTACGCCGCCATCCCGCTACTTCGCGAACGTAGACGGTGGAAAAGTACAGGATGAAAAACAACAAAAGACCCGTATAAGCCAACTCGTACGCCGTATCATCTTCCAACAGATTGCCGAGAAAATGCGGAATGACCACGATGCAAAGCAGAATCGGAACGAGGGTCTCGCGCAATCGGCCCCGAATCCCCGCTAACCAAGCCGTCCCCGACAAAACTTTGCGCATTCCCGCATCCAGCGGAAGCTTTACGGCTTTGAAAGCCAATGCGGCAAGCGCCGCCTTCGCGTATAACGGTACATCCGGCCAAAGCGCGATCAGTCCGCCCAATGCCAAAGCGGCCCCGCATGTGCTTAACGTATAAATCGCCAATCGGGTCAACCAGCGCAGCGGATCAAATGCTTTGGGCCGAAAACCGCTTTGCCTGGCCTCGTTAGCCAAACAGCTGATGAATACGCCCAATAGCGCGGTGTAGAAGCCGAATCCTATCAGCAGGGACAAGAAGCCGATCAAGCCGGCTCCGAATTCTTCCCCGCTGATCAATCGGATCGGAAACAAATCGAGCAATAACGTGAGCAGCAAAATCGGCAGCACATGCGCCCAAGGGACTTGTCCGGCCCCGACGGCGAGAATCGCCCCGTAGAGAAATCCGGCCAACGCCCAAAATGGATACGGAGCAGGGTTCGTTGTATTCGGTGGTGTTTTCACGCTCATCGGTTCCTTTCCTATAGGATATGCTATCCGTTTCAAGCTCCGGCATGACCCGTGCAAGCCGCGGAATCCTTCTTATTCGAAAACATCCTCGCCGAGAATCTCGCGGATCTGCAACAGCTCGAATACTTCCATCACTTCAGGACGCACATTCTCGATTTTGACCGTGCGCCCGCCTTCTCTCAATTCATCGACAGTGCGGATAATCAGACCAATGCCTGACGAGTCCACGAAGTATACTTCACCAAAATTCAAGCGCACGCTTGGATATTCCGACACGATCGGCAAAATATCCTCTTCCAACACTTCGCCGCTCTCAATATCCAGATCTCCCTCAAATACAACGATCGCTTCTTCTTCACTTTTATGGATCTGATAAGCAAACATGCTGTTCCTCCTCTTTGTATATGAAATGAATCATGATTAGAATAGTAAAAGCTCGCCGGACGAGCCCAAGCGGGCATGTACATTCGATGCCGCTTCGACGAACTGGAAGGAGCGACGGCCGATTTGCACGACGGTCCCTTCCATGACCCGAGTTGCGCGAATCACTGCCGTTTCCGGCACCTGTAGTTTCGTAGCGACGCCGCCGGGAGCACCGACTTCCTTGACCGCGATTCCCCGACCCGCAAAGTAGACGCCGCCTCTTAGCGTACCGCCTGCCTCCAACTCGCCTTGGCAGTAGATCGTAGCGTTATAAGCACCTTTTGCCGCACGCACCTTTCCCCCGCAATAGACATGACTGTTTTGCACGTATTGAAGCTCGGCAAAAATAGGTCGGTCCTCCGGTCCGCTCACTGATTCGGCCAGCTCCAGCGTCCGTCTGCGGAACGCATCCAACTCGGCAGAATCCCGCAAACCGCCTTGTCGCAAATCCAGAAATCCATATTTGAGACGGTGTGCATAATCCTTCCAGTCCACATCAAGCTGCGCCTCATTTTTTGTAGCTTGCTCGGAGAAACGGGTAAGCACCGCATGCAAAGCTTTGAATTTCCCCCGAAGCAGAACGCTCAAAAGCGCTCCGAGTCCTGTCTGTTGAATATCGTTCAATTTGAATGCAGCCGTCTGGCCGAGCTGTTCGATCGCGGATTGGAGAAGCTGCGTTTGGGAAGCGATCTCCAGCAGCAGCGGTTCTACTTGATTGAAAAATTCGCTCCGCTTGCCGACGCTGACATGAGCACCGATCAGATTGCCCGAGGCGATTAGCGAATAAGCAGCCTCAATCGTAGCCGAAGCGATCGGCCCCCGGATATTAATACTTCCGATCGCCTCCACATTCATTCCATTTTGAACGCCGCCCGAAATTTCGACATCGCCGCGGAAGCGGATATTGCCGGACTTCAGATCGACATCGCCGCGGTGCGACAGCTTCGGCAGCACCGAGAGATGAACCCGGAAGCCTTGATGCTTCATTCGCGGCATGCCCGAGCGAATCGCTACCGCCCGTCGGCCGTCCTCTGTAATCGAGACTCCCTCTCCGGCTGCCAACTCAATGGATTGGACAACACGCGGTTGAATCGGACGATCCAGCAGATCCCTGCCGGGACGACCCGGTCTTGCCGGGAACGTCCGCGCCAGCACTTGACCCTCAATCACGGTCGGAAATTCCACAATCTCCCGATAGTCGATCGTGCCATCCTCACGACTTTGCGGACTTAGACGTTTAGTTTCGGTCTCAAAGTTGGTGCTGAACGTTCCATTCGCCCCTTCAACGGCAGACGATCCTTCCGCAATCACAAATACCCCAGGCTCTTCGGAGGTACACGCTTGCTTGATGATTTCGGCGCGAACACCGTAGATAACGCCGAGTTCCTTCAGCCTGCCTGCAACTTCGGCTTGAGGAATCGGAAGAAATGTCCGCCGTTCAGACACGGGAACCACCAGATTCGCCTGCGGTTTGCAGTCAAGCAGAGTGAATTGTCGCTCAAATCCGGGACGAACATGTAGCTCCGCGCGCAAGCAAGCTTCGTCAATCTCGATTCGCCAGATCGGCGCTTCCACTTTCGGCGCCGTCTCCAACTTCAATTCGTCACCGGGAGAAACGGATACTTTTCCGTCCATCTGCGTGCCGTTGCGATATAACACTGCACCGGACGGCGGCGTCAATAGAGGTAGTCTTGTGCCGGTCGCTTGAATATGGAACCTTCCATTATGGATGCCGATCCCGCCTTGTTCTTCGGAAGCAGGGTTCAAGACAGGAAGGGTCTCGATTTGAGTTTCTGTATTTTCATGAGAAGTCTCGGCAGTCGGAACGGTGATCTCCTGACTTCCCGCAGACTGTAGTGCTGAAACTGATCCAGAGTCGATGACCGTGACTTTTACGACTGCGAGACGCGTACCCAGCCCAAGCACACCCCGACCGCCTGGCTCCAAAATTTCAATCTGCACGGATTCTCGCGAAACCGCCAGTAGTTTAAGGGCTTCGTCAACCGCCTGCTCGGCACTTTTAGCTCTGGTAATAATGGATCTTTCCATGGGCATTTCTTCCTTTCCCGCCATCCCTGGATTCATTGATCAACCCACGCTGTTACTCGTTTAGTTGAATCGACACAATACACACATCGTCGTTCTTGTCTTGCCCAAGCGCTGCCAACTTCTCCGTAAAGCGATCGTTGGGCAGATAGCGAATCCGGGACGCCACTTTTTCCAAACTGCCAATTCCTTCACGGATCGACTTTCTCGGCGTCTCCACCAATCCATCCGTATACAGCAAAATTTTCCCCGGACTTTCATATCGGTAGATGCCACTCCCGCCTTCAATCTTTTTGCGAATCCCCAGGGGAACGCCCGTCTTTTCCAGATAATGCGCTTTCTGATCAGCTTGGAAAAACAGACCTGGCGGATGCCCCGCATTGAAGTAACGAATTTCCTTGGCCTCTTGGTCAATCAGCAGGTAAATGGCCGTCAGATAAATCGAGTCTCGGCTGCCGCCAAACAAACTGAACATCTGGCTATTCAACTCACGGCAGATTTCAGCAGGTTCCGAGATCCGCTTGACCATTCCGGCCAGCAAGGAGCGAACCGACATGCTGATTAATGCAGAAGACAATCCATGACCCGCCACATCAATTAACATGACGCCGCAGCGGTGTTCGTCGATCCGAGTCCAGTAAAACATATCTCCCGAGACTTCGTCCGACTGGATATACTGCGCGTGAATTTCGATACTCGGCTCAAGCAACGGGGATGGAAGTACCGTTTTCTGTACCCGTTTCGCCAACTGCAATTCCTTCACCAGCCCGGCTTCGCGGCTTTTACGGATTTCCGTTTCTTTTTTCAGTCGGATTGCGGATTGCACGCGTGCGAGCAGCTCGTACTCCGGCGCTCCTTTTTCAATAAAATCCATACCGCCTGCTCCGAAAGCTTCCTTAAAGTGCCGTCGGTCACCCGTCAAAAAAATAATGGGCAAATCGGCGTAAGGCGGGCAGGCTTTGATAAGTCGGCAGGCTTCGATGCCGTCCATATCCGGCATCACGATATCGAGCAGGATCAGATCGAAGGCAGCGGCTTTACGCGGAACGCGTTCGCCGCTCATGCCGAGCCGTTCAAGGGCAACTTCCGCCGAGGAAGCCGTCTCGATCCCCGAGTAGCCAGCTTCGGACAGCACCTGTTTGAAATAAGCGAGATTCATCATCGAGTCGTCGACGATCAGTATGCTCATGGCGTTTCTCCTCCGGTGCACCAGGGCCTATACGCAACGGTCAAAAGACTGCTATCGACGAGTTTGCGTACGCGCTTGGATAATCGTGATCGATAACCCGTTTTCAAGGCAAATAACGTTAAACAGGGTTATCTATATCATCGACAACAGATGTCCGATTGTTGAGATGAACAAAAAACTCCATTTCCGTCAGGGGAAGTGGAGTTGCCGCAACTCGTTCAGGCTTCAAAAAATGACGATACCCGCTACTGCGGACAGCAGCAATACGACCAACGGATGCAGCTTGTACTTGACGATCGCCAATAGACAACCGCCGCAGATCAACAGCATGCCTAACGTTTCCCAACCGAACAATCCGCCCGATTCCGCTTGTCCGCCGAACCCGAAAGAAATCGCGGCGTAGACAATCAACGCGGTAATAATCGGTCGCAATCCGTAAAAAGCAGATCGAACACTCAGGCGGTCATGCAATCGGATGAAAAAAGCGGCGAGCAACACGACCAGAATCAGCGAAGGCAAGATCATTCCCGTCGTCGCCACGATCGCTCCGGCAAGACCTCCCTGTTCATAGCCGATCAATGTCGCGCTATTGGTCGCAATAGATCCCGGCGCCATCCCCGACAAAGCCCCGATCTCCTGAAACTGTTCAATGCCGATCCAACCCATCCCGGCCGTCTCTCGTTGAATCAGACTCATGATCGCATACCCGCCGCCAAAAGCCAGGCATCCGACGCGAAAAAACACAATAAAAAGTTCCCACAGCATGGTATTCACCTTCAAATATAATATTCGGGCAGCATCGCTTCCTTATTCGATCTTTCCGACATTGGTTCCGTCTGTACATCAAGCTTTCTTGATCGCCGAATGCCCATAACAGCCATGCCGATCACCGGCCCGCCCAATATGAGCCAAACCGAGCTTAAATTCGTCAGCAGCAGCACCGCCAAAGCAGCAGCAGCAAGCATATAGGTGAGCGTATCAAATAACGATGCCCGTGCCATTTTCCAAGCCGCGACCAGGATCAGAGCCACGACCGCCGCATGAATGCCTTTGAGCGCCGCTTGAACCTTGACGTAGTCTTCGAAAAAAGAATAAGTCAAGCCCAACAACAAAATAATGGCGAGCGTGGGCAGCGTAATGCCGCTTACCGCCGCGATCGCACCTACGACCCCGCCGAGCCGATAGCCGATAAAAGCAGCCGAGTTAACCGCTACCCCGCCCGGCGCAGAGCCTGCGACCGAGACCATGTCTCCCATTTCTTCGGTTTTCATCCAGCCTTTGCGCTCCACGACTTCCTTTTCAATCGTTGCCATCATGGCGTAGCCGCCACCGAAGGTGGAAGGGCCAATCTTGAGAAAAGCGATAAAGATCTGCGGAAGCATCCGAAGCTCTGCCGACGTTACAGCCGCAAGTTTCATTCGGTTCGCCTCTTTTCCTTTTTACGTTCCTTTATAAATTCCAATGGCTCTATTATAGCACATTTTATCATTTTGATTTTAAGTTCCATGAAAAAACAAACAAAATAATGAAAAAAGAAATGTAAACTGCTCTATAATATACTTATCCACACCACTATTTACCACAGTGAAATTAAGTCGATTATTCCTATGCTTTAAGTGTAGAAAAGAGACTGGCTGTGCTTTATACTGATTAATAACCAACTAACAAACTCGGAAATGGAGAGATTCGACTGATGATCGCCCGTTCTCAAACGTCCATCCGCAAGGAAGTTTACCAGCGCATCCTCGAACTTGGCACCGTGTCCAAAGCCGAGCTGATGCAGGAATTCGCACTGACCAGCAGCAGCATGACCCGCCTCCTCGACGACTTGACCGCTCAGGAAATCATTCGGGTATCCGGACTCGGCAGTTCCACAGGCGGACGCAAACCGATCCTGTTCCAGACCAACCCTACATACCGTTATTTGCTCGGTCTCGAAATCTCGCGGATCTATTCGACGCTGGCGCTCTATGACATGCATTTGAATTTATTGGCCTCTACACGTTGGAAAATGGATGCGGACATGACGCCGGAGCGTCTGGTCGAACGCGTGGGCGCCGAAGCCGAACAGTTTCTCGCTGAGCATGAACTGAAACCGGAACGCTTGCTCGGCATCGGAATCGGCTCGGTCGGCCCGCTCGACCGGGAGCAGGGCGTCATTCGCCAACCGGAATTTTTTGCCGCTTCCGGTTGGAATGAAGTCCCGATCTGTGAGCTGCTGGAGAAGCGTCTCGGCATTCCCGCACGACTGGATAACGGTTCGAATACCGCACTGCTCGGGGAAAACTGGGCACTGCGGGGACGAAGCGCCCAGCATTTGCTGTATGTCCATGCCGGAATCGGCCTGCGGGCCGCGATGATGTCCGAAGGACGTCTGATTCGCGGAGCCGCCGACGCCGAAGGAGCCGTGGGCCAGATGATTATCGCGACGGACGGACCTCGCTTTGAAGGACGGGGCAATCATGGCGCATGGGAAGCTTTCGTGTCCGTACGCGCACTGGAACATCGGGTTCGCAACCAATTGAAGATCGGACGTCCGAGCTTGCTGACCGGACGCCATCCGGACGATATCACTTTCGCTGATTTGACGGAAGCTTTGGACGCGGACGATGCGCTCGTTAAGGAGCAATTTACCGAAGCGGCCGCTTACTTGGGCATCGGACTTGCCAATCTGATCAATGTGCTTCACCCCGATAATGTGGTGCTGGGCGGACCGCTGATCGAAGCCCATCCGCTCGTTTACGAGACGGCTGTCGCGACCGCTTTGAAAAACATCGCGCGCGGACGGCAATACAGCCCCGCTTTTTCGCTCGCGGAGCTGAAAGAGAATGCCGTGGCGGCAGGTGCCGCTTTTATGTTGGTACAGGAATGGGCCGTGTAGGACGTAAACCTATCGGTTCGTCCGTTCTAACGCGTATGCCGCTGCCGGAAACGAAGCGGCGAGATGCCGAAGCGCTCCGCAAATCGACGCGAAAAATAAGGCGCTGTCTCGAACCCGACCTTTTCTCCGACAGAAGCGACAGAAGCTTCGGTGCGCAGCAGCAACAACCGCGCCTGCTCCAACCGGCATTCCTCCAAATATTCCATAGGCGTCAGACCGTTGACCCGCTTCATGCAGCGGGTCAAATAGTTATAGTGGAAATGCAGCTCGTTCGACAAGATTGCTCCGGTCAACGGCTCCGCGTAATGCGCCCGAATATAGCGTTCCGTTCGCTCGGCCACGCTTTCCGCCGGGCTGCCCGACGGATCGCGGCGGCGCAAATCCAGCGAACGCAGCAATTCCTCGAACAATCGTTGACGCTCCCAAACCGCTCCCGACAAGCTTCGTTCTTCCAGACGCAGCAATCGTTCGCCTTCCCCGCTGCCTCCGGGCGCACCGGGAAGCGTGCCGAACTGCGGAAGCCGGATCGTATACGGTAGCGTACCGAATTGCCCCGCATGTCGATCCCGATCCGCAAAGGCAGGCCCCTCCTCCTCCGCAACGCCCCACTCTCCCAAAGCACGAAAATGAATCCAAGCAAAGCTCGTCTCCTTCTCGCAGGGACGAACTGAATAATGATACCGATCCGGAAGCAGCAGCAAAGTATTTCCCGCGCCGACTTCCCATTGTCGATCTTCTTCCCCGATAAACAGCATGCCCCGTTCAACCAGAATCAAGTCAAACATTCCGAGATCCCTGCGACTCGGATGCGCGTCTCCCGGTACGTAGACGCTTCGGCCGCATTCCGTAAAGTACGGAAAAGGCGGCGCAGCCAAATAAACAATCGGTCCTTCAGGCTGAGTCATTTTAATCGATTCTCTCCTTCTTTTGTCCGCCTTTTATTCACGTTTCCCTTCATGCTCTATTCAGTTTTGTAAACGTAATCATCGAGAAATGTTACGATTCGCCCACCAGTGTGAAATCGGACAACAATTTGGGGGATTTTATGAGTCGTTCCCTTTTATTTTAAGGAATATAATGAAATCATGCCAGGCTTAAATCACGCATGAATCTACGATCCGAAGGGAAGAATTGTAATGAATCCGATTCCGAAACCGTCCGATGCAAAGCAGCACGCAGCCGTATCGCCAGCAGGCGTTACCCTGAGCGACCCATTCTGGTCCCCTTATACCGATCTTGTGCAAAATGTCGTGATCCCTTATCAATATGAAGCGATTCACGATCGGGCGCCCGGAGCCGAACCGAGCGGCGCTGTTCAAAACTTCCGTATTGCCGCCGGGCAAGCGGAAGGCGAATATGTCGGCTGGGTCTTCCAGGACAGCGACTTGGCGAAATGGCTGGAGGCCGTGGGCTATTCGCTTCAAATCCGTCGCGACGCCGATCTCGAACGTCGCGCCGATGAACTCATCGACCTGATCGAAGCCGCGCAGCAACCGGACGGATATCTCAATACGTATTTCACGATCAAGGAGCCGGGCAAACGTTGGACCGACCTGACGGATTGTCATGAGCTCTATTGCGCCGGACATATGATCGAAGCGGCTGTTGCCTACTACGAAGCAACAGGCAAAGATAAACTGCTTAATGTCATGAAACGCATGATCGAGCATGTCGAGACCGTATTCGGTACGGGCGAAGGGCAAATTCGCGGCTACGATGGTCACCAGGAAATCGAACTCGCATTGGTCAAACTCTACAATCTGACGAAAGAAGATCGTTATCTGAAGCTTGCGGCTTTCTTCATTAATGAACGGGGCCAAGAGCCGAACTTCATTCGCCGGGAGTGGGAACAGCGCGGCCGCCGCGGCCACTTCAGACCGCACGGCAGTTCCGACATCGACACCTCGTATTACCAGGCAGACAAGCCGGTGCGCGAACAAACCGTTGCCGTGGGCCATGCCGTTCGTGCCGTGTATATGTATACGGCAATGGCGGATTTGGCCCGTTTAACCGAAGATGCCGAATTGAAAGCCGCCTGCCGCACGCTGTGGCACAATATCACGCGCACCCAGATGTATGTCACGGGCGGGATCGGTTCCACCCATCACGGCGAAGCATTCACCTTCGACTATGATCTGCCGAACGATACGATCTATGCCGAGACCTGTGCTTCGATCGGCCTGATCTTCTTTGCCCAGCGCATGCTGCTGCTCGAACCGAAATCCGAATACGCGGACGTGATGGAGCGTGCCTTGTACAACAACGTGCTTGGCTCCATGGCTCAGGACGGCAAACATTACTTCTACGTCAATCCGCTGGAAGTCTGGCCGCAAGCCTGCTCCTGCAACCCGGGCAAACACCATGTGAAATCGGAGCGCCAAGCCTGGTTCGGCTGCGCCTGCTGTCCGCCTAACGTAGCCCGTCTGCTCACCTCGCTCAACCGTTACGTCTATACGCAGCGCGGCGATACGCTCTATGCCAATCTGTACATCGGCAGCGAACTGTCGGCCGAACTCGGCGGCACTTCCGTTACGCTCAAACAGCAAGCCGAGCTTCCTTGGAGCGGAGCTGTTCGCTTCGAGATCGCAGCGGAGCAAAAAGCCCGTTTCGCCCTTGCACTCCGCGTACCGAACTGGTCGCCGGACATGACTGTCTCTATCAACGGAGAAGCCCTTGAGTTCTCACCTTCCGAGCTTCAAGACGGCTACCTGTTACTTGAACGCGATTGGAACAACGGCGACGTGGTCGAAGTATCGCTAACGATCCAAACGACACTTGTCTACGCCGACACCCGCGTCCGCGCCGACGTCCACAAAGCCGCAATACAACGCGGACCGCTGGTTTATTGCGCAGAAAGCGCCGATAACGGCGAATCCATCTTGACTCTGCGTCTAAGCCAAAACGCCATCTTCTCCGAACGCCCCGCCGACGATCTTCCCGGCGGCGCCATCGCAGTAGAGACCGAGGCGCTCCGCAGCGTAACGCCTGCAACCGACAACGAAGCCGACAGCTTGTACCGAACGCAACCTCCTGTTCTTGAGCCTACCCGGCTGACCGCAGTCCCGTACTACCTATGGGGCAACCGCGGCCAAGGCGAAATGACCGTCTGGATGAACACGTCGGAAAACTAATCGCTTTAGGCCCCAGCAACCAAGCGGCACCTTGCTACCGAGCAGGTGCCGCTTTTAGATGATGCGGGATAAGCCTTTTTAATGACCTTTTGACACCTGAACCCCCGTACCGATATCAGGTACGAGAATCTGATTCTTTCCTTTGCGCGTAAGGATGCTAGCGTATGATTATACGATTTCGCCGACTCGAAACCGCAACTGCTGCTCCGAAAAATCCAACCTTTTGATACTTATTCAAACGTTGCACCATTTACGCAGATGCAGGCGGTCGGTAAGCTGAAATGGAGAAGGATATCCCTCATTCCCGACAGACAGGAGAATTGCCATGCCGACCGAATCTTCTACGCCAACCGCGTTGCTCGACGATTATCGTCTTGACCGTGTTCGTATCGACGATGCTTATTTACAAAATGCTTTCGCCAACGAAATTCGTTACTTGAAAAATTATAAGAACGATCGCCTGTTAGCGGGATTCCGTGAGACACGCGGACTGATTCCGCTGGCCGAAAAGTATCCCGGCTGGGAAACGACCGAAATTCGCGGCCATACGCTCGGACACTATCTGAAGGCAGCTGCCCAAGCTTATGCGGCGTCCCGCGATGCCGAGCTGCTTGAGCAACTGAATCAACTGGTGGATGGCCTGGAGAAGTGCCGATTCGAAAGCGGTTATTTGTCGGCATTCCCGGAAGAACTGTTCGACCGGGTCGAGCAGCGCAAGCCGGCCTGGGTGCCGTGGTACACGATGCACAAGATCGTAGCCGGATTGACGGCGACGTTCGAATATACCGATAACCGTCTTGCGCTGGAACTGGCTTCGGGTCTTGGCGACTGGATCGCAGCACGGACAGCGGCCTGGACGCCGGAAATACGGACTGCCGTCCTGTCCGTCGAATACGGCGGCATGAACGACTGCCTGTATGATTTGTACAAACTCACGCTTAAACCCGCCCACCTGCACGCTGCACATGCTTTTGACGAACTTAGCTTGTTCGGTCCGGTCCGCGAAGGTCAAGATATTTTGACGGGCAAGCATGCCAACACCACGATTCCGAAGTTTTTGGGCGCGCTCAACCGCTACCGGACCTTGGGCGAAAGCGAACGATTTTATCTGGAAGCAGCGGAAAGCTTTTGGACGATGGTCGTCGAACACCATAGTTATGTGACAGGGGGCAATAGCGAATGGGAACATTTCGGCGAGCCTGATCGACTGGATCGCGAACGTTCCAACTTCACTGCCGAGACCTGCAATACGTACAATATGCTGAAGTTGACGCGCGAGCTGTTCAAGCTGAGCGGAGATGTGAAATATGCAGATTTTTATGAAAATACATTCCTGAATGCTATCTTGTCATCCCAGCATCCGCATACCGGCATGACGATGTATTTCCAGCCGATGGCGACGGGCTACTTCAAAGTCTACAGCTCGCCGTTCGAGCACTTCTGGTGCTGCACGGGTACGGGCATGGAGAGTTTCACCAAGCTGAATGACAGCTTGTATTTCCGTGGCGAGGACAGCATCGTCGTCCATCAATACATCTCTTCGGAGCTGGACGCCGAAGAATTCGGCCTCAAACTGACCCAGCGCTCCGCGTTGCCGGAGTCCGATACGGCGACGTTCACCGTATCGGCGACCCGGCCGCAAAGCAGCCGGATCTCGCTGCGCTTCCGCCTGCCGGAGTGGCTGGCCGGCGAAGCCGAGCTGACGCTCAACGGCGAGCGCTTCGCTGCGGAAGCGTCGGACGGCTTCGCCGTAGTGACCCGCGTCTGGGCCGACGGCGATACGGTCGAGCTTCGCCTGCCGATGACGCTGCGCGCGGTCGGCCTGCCCGACGCGCCGCATGCGGTCGCGTTCAAATACGGCCCGACCGTGCTCAGTGCCGGACTCGGCCGCGAGGACATGACCGAATCCGCTACGGGCGTCGCAGTCAGCGTGCCGACGAGAAGCATGCTCGTCAAAGACTTCCTGACCGTGCAAGGCAGCCCGGCCGATTGGCTGAAGTCTTTCGCTTCGCATTGGCAGCAGCGCGGCGATAAACCGGAATTCGTCCTCAAGGGCACCGACGAGGACGAACGGCTGGTCTTCGCGCCGCACTACAAGCGGCACGGCGAACGTTACGGCATCTACTGGCGCGTCGTCCAAGCGGATTCTCCGGAACTTCAGCAGCATATTCTGGAAGGCAAGCGCAAAAGCCGGGTTGAAGACGCCACGATCGACAGTCTTCCGGTCGGAAACGACCAGTACGAACTGGAACATAAGATCCGCGGCGACAAGACGTTCGTCGACGTCTGGGACGGCAGCACGACTCGCCGCGCCGAAACAGGCGGTTCATTCGGCTATACGCTTAAGGTAAAGCCGAACGAAAAGCATGTGCTGGAAGTCACCTTTTTCTCCGGACACCGCGGAGACCGCCCGATCACGATCGAGGCCGACGGAACGATCATTGCCGACGGCGTTCCGCCTTCCCGGATCGGACGCGGATTCCATACGCACCGCTACACGCTTTCCGCCGATCTGATCGGCGACCGGGATTCGCTGGATGTCACCTTCCGGGTCAGCGGCGAAGAGACCGGAATCTTCGATATCCTGCGCATCATGAGTCCGTTCGATAACGAGCCTTCGCTGCGCAGACTGGAATTTTCTACAGGCCAGCTGGATACGCCGTTCGAGCCTTCTCGGATGCGTTATACGCTGCGCATTCCTGCGGATACCGAATCTCTTTCGTTCGAGGCTGCGCCCGCACGCAAAAACGGCTTGGTTTATGCCGACGGCGTATTGATCGAAGACACGCTGCGCCGCACGATGCAGCTTGCCGACGCGACTGCGAAGCTTCGTCTGACTTCCAAGGCGGAAGATCACGAGACGGCGAGAGATTATGTGATCAATATCGTCAAATTCTAGTACTCTGTCCCCCTCAAATAGCAGGTTTACGTTTAGCCGAAACAAACACGGATCTAGTATGTTTCGGCCGAGCGTAACTTTACCTTCATCGGGTACAGAGTACTAGGTCGAGGTGACAAAAAAGACCTTTCCCCGCACTACGCGCGGCGAAAGGTCTTTTTTTCGTAAACCCGTTCTTTCTATTATATATGTTCGTTTATCGCGATCCGCTACTTTCCTACCTTGTCCGCATCTTCCGCTACGGCCGTATCCGGCTCGGGCACTCCGAAGTCCGGCAGCCCGTCTTCCCTCCACGCAAAGACTTTCACCCTCGCATGTCGGTTCGGGTCATATAGCGGGTCGCCTTCGATCTCTTTATAACTGCGAGCGTGATAAACCAGCAGGTCTTCGCCGTTCTCTCCGACCGTGAAGCAATTATGCCCCGGGCCGTATTGACCGTTTTCTTCGTTCGTTCGGAAAACAGGCTCCGGCAGTTTCGTCCACGCAGCCGCGTCCAGCAAATCCGCATCTTCATCGGCAAACAGCAGTCCCATGCAGTAATGATGGTCCGTCGCGCTGCCCGAGAAGGTCATCCATAACTTTCCGCCATGCTTCACCACGGCCGCACCTTCATTCACGGAAAAACCGATTTTCTCCCAATCGTACTCGGGCTGGCTGATCATGGTTTGCGGGCCTTTGAGCGTCCAGCCGTTCTCCAGCTCGGAGATGTACAGGTTGGAATTGCCCGGGATGTTCGGATCTTTTTGCGCCCAAACGTAATAATGCTTGCCTCGATGTTCGAAAGAAGTCGCATCCAGCGCAAACGACTCCCAAGCCGTTTTGACCTGTCCTTTTTCGACCCATTGTCCTTCCAGCGGATTGGCCGACTCGTTCTCGAGCGCATACATGCGATGGTCGAACAGCCCTTCGTCCGTCTCCGTCGTATGGGCCGCCGCGAAATAGACATACCATTTGCCGTCCATCCGATGCAGCTCGGGAGCCCAGATGTTGGCGCTGAGCATGCCTTTTTCCCGCTTGCGCCAGATGACTTCAGGCTTGGCTTCCCGCAGTCCTTCTATAGTCGCTGCCCGCCGCAGCTCGATCCGGTCGTACTCCGGCACCGAAGCGGTAAAATAATAATAACCGTCGTCATGCTTGTAAATGAAAGGGTCCGCACGCTGTTCAATCAAAGGATTCGCATACCGTCTCGACACGTCCATCATCATCTCTCTCCTTGCAAAGCTCAGAATAAAAATCAGTTATCCCTTCACCGCACCCGCTGTCATGCCGTCAATGAAGTATTTTTGGAACGCCACGAACAGAATAAAGATCGGGATAATCGAGAAAAAGGAACCGACGATCAACAAATCATAGTTATTGCCGTAAGGCGTAAGCAGCGTTTTCAACCCGATCGGCAGCGTATATTTGCGTTCGTCGCTCAGCACCATGAACGGCCAAAGGAAATTGTTCCAGCTGTTCATCCCGTTCAGAATCGCCATCGCCGCGAAAGAAGGCTTCATGATCGGCAGGATCAAACGCAGATAAATGCCGTACTCGCTGGCGCCGTCTACTCGTCCCGCCGCGATGATTTCTTTCGGAATACCGCTCAGGTACTGCCGGAAAAAGAAGATCGTCGCCGCGCTGGCAATGCCCGGAAGCACGATTGCCGAGTACGTGTTCATCATGCCCAGATTGAAAATGAGCGTGTACAGCGGCAGCAGCAGGATTTCGAACGGTACCATCATGATCAGCAGGACGCAGATGAACAAAAAGTTTTTGCCTTTGAATTCATAGGCCGAAAAACCGTAAGCCACCGTCGCGCTGACCAACAGCGTAAGCGCAACCTGCACGACCGTCAGCAGCAGCGAGTTGAAAAACCAGGTGAAATAGGCATGCTGACCGGTGAACAGATACGTATAATTGTCCAGGCTCATCACCGAAAGATCGAACTTTAAGTTCAGCCCGTAACGGATCAGCTCCTCGCCCGGTTTGAACGAAGCCAGAGCGATCGCGTAAAACGGAATCAGGATGATCCCGCACAGGATCGTGAACAGCACGAACAGCAGAATTTTGAGCGAAATTTCTTTTTTGGAACGCGTGACCGTATTTTCTTTCAGATTCAGCGCAGCTTCTCTTTTCATGTCAATCCTCCTTCTTGAACAGGCCGGAGAAGGCGAGCTGGATCATGTTGATCGTCATCGCCAACACCAGAAGCACGATTCCGACGGCCGCTGCGTAACCGAGATTGCTTTTCTCGATCCCTTGGCGATACAAATAACCGACGATCGTGAGGCCGATGTTTTTCGGAGAATTGTTGCCGTTCCAGAGCATCAAGCTTTCGATGAACATGGCCAGACCCGCATAGATGCTGATCGTCAGCACGTAGATGGTCGTCGGCTTGAGCAGCGGCATCGTGATCATGCGGAATTTCTGCCAAGCGGAAGCCCCGTCGATCGAAGCGGCTTCGTAATAATCGTCCGGAATGCTTTTAAGCCCCGACAAGAAGTACAACATATTCACGCCCAACCAGCGCCAAGTCGCCAGAGCGAGCAGCGCGATAAAGCCGGTAACTTGACCTTTAAGAAACTTCACGGGCTCGATGCCGAACCAGCCCAGGAAGCTGTTGATCAGCGAGCCGTCCATTTCCCCGAACATGAGACGGAATACCGTACCTGCCACGACGACCGAAGTCAGCGCGGGGAAGAACAGCGAAGATTTGAAAAATTCGCGGCCCCACATGAACTTGTTGTTGATCAGCACCGCCAGCAGCATCGGCAGCGGAATCAGGATCAACAGCGTGCACAGCATGTAAACCGCGCTGTTCATAACGGATTTGAGGAAGATTTTATCTCCCAGCAGCTTGGTGTAGTTATCCAATCCGATCCATTCGGTTTCCTGCCCCAACGTGATTTTTTGAAAACTCATCGTCACCGAACTTCCGAGCGGATACACCCAGAAAATCAAGAAAACGAGGATAAAAGGCAGCACGAATACGTAAGGAGCCACCTTTTGCGAATACAGAAATCTTTTGATCATTGTTAAGCACCTTCTTTATAAACGCACTCCCGTCCCGGCTGCCCCGTAAAATTCGGAACGGCGGGCGGGAGCTTCGTCAAAATGGAAAACCTGTTTTCGCGTTCGTGCTTGGCTTACTGCAGTTCCTGCTCGATTTGCGCTTGCGCGTCGTCCAGCGCTTCCTTGATGTCTCTGCCGTCTTCGAAAATTTCGTTCAACGTCACGGTACAGAATACGTTATTAATCGTCGGCGATGCCGGAACCGATTTGACGTATTTGATTTCGTCGCGGATTTCGTTCAAGACGTCGAACGGATTGTTTTTGAAGTATTTCACGAACTCGTTTTCCGGATTGTGCGTTACTTCTTTCATGTCCCAAACTTTCATGTTGACCGGATCGAAGCCGAGCGTGTTCCAAATTTCCACGTTCGCTTCTTCGGACAATTTGGCGTAAGCCAGGAAATCTTTCGCCAATTGAACGTCTTTCGCCGTTTTGGTGACGACCGTGCCCGTGCCGCCGCCGCCTACCGAACGAGGCATGCCTTTTTCGATGACCGGAATCGGCGCGATCGCGATTTTGCCCGCAAGGTCAGGCATGTAGTTCGTGAAACGGGACATCATCCACAGCGGCATGAATGCGGTTGCATAGTTGCCGGAATTATATTCGCCGTAAGCTTCTTCCGTATCCGGCTGTCCGCCCGCAATCGTGGAGATGACGTTGGCGTCTTGAAGATCTTTGAGAATTTGCAGGCCTTTGACCATTTCCGGCGTGTTGACCTGCGGATTGCCGTCGGCATCGGTAAAGTCGGAACCCTGTTGAGCCAGCATCATCGATTCCTGCCAAGCGGCGCTCGTGTCGGCCGTGCCCATGTATTTGCCTGTTTTTTCGTAAACTTGCTCGCCGGCTTTTTTGAAGTCGTCCCACGTTTCGATCTTCGTGTAGTCGACTCCGGCTTCTTCGAGAATTTCCGTATTGTAGAACGCGACCGAAGCTCCGACGTGCGTCGGAATTCCGTAATTTTGTCCGTCTTTGCTGTAGATGTCGATGCGGGATTTGACGATCGTATCGCGGTAAGGATCGATGACGTCGTTCAGAGGTTCGAGCTGAGGGGTGCCTTTGAGGAAGTCCGGGAATTTACCCAATTCGATATCGGCGATATCGGGTGCTCCCGTTCCGGTTTGCAGCGCGATCGAGAGCTTGTTATGCATATCGTCGTACGGCATAACGGTAACGTTGAGCTTGATCTGGCGATCCGGGTTTTCGGCATTCCATTTTTCCAGCATTTTCTCGAAGTGCTTGCCGTGCAGTTCGACGAATGTCCAATAGGACAATTCCGTTGCCCCTTCGCCGGCTCCCGCGTCGATCACCGACTGTTCGCCCGACGCATTGGTCGAAGACGAATTGCCGCAGGCGGTAAGCAGCGACAAGAGCAGCGACAGCAGCATCAATGATACGATTCCTTTTTTCTTCATGTTTGACCCTCCCGATTCTAATGTGTTCGTGACTGGTACGGCGTTCTTTCCGAAAACGGCGTCCGCTTCCCGACCGTTCGCATTCGCGGTTGAAGCGAACGAATCGGTCGAGCGCGTCGCGCATCCGGCGAAGCGGCATGCAGGGGCTCGGAACGTTCCTTTCGAATAGTCCGGATCGGGTATGTAGGTCGTTATGAAGATCCGGTCTTTTTCTCGCGAACAATCCGAATTGCGACGATTTGGTACTTTTTTGTGAAACCCTTTTTATTTCAGTATAATTTAAAATGATTTATGTTATACTGAATGTATCCGCTTGCAAAATTAAAATATCATACCGTTTCAAGCTTGTAAACAGTAAAGTTTAAATCTTTTTAGATAAACCTAAAGGTTAATTTGTATTTTTTGTCTTCTCTTTTTCAACAAAAGAGTGGGACGTCCTGTTCTTAGTTTTAGACTTTTTTGAAGGTATGATGCTTAAAACTCAAATTTTTCGCGATTGTTTCGAAAAATCAATGGTGAAGGAGGATCAGTTAGGATTAGTACCGTTTTCGGTTTATAATAATGTAAAACAATAAAAGGTACGGAAATACATGCGAAAGCGGGGAAAAAGCAATGATCGATATTAAAGATTTGATGAGCGGCATCGACATTTTCAAAGCGCTCGGTTCCGAAATCCGGATTCAGATTATTCAACTGCTGTCCGGAAACGAAGAATTGAACCTGAACGAAATCGCGCGAAAATTGGGACTCAGCAACGGAGCCGTTACTTTGCATATCAAAAAGCTCGAAGACTGCGGCTTGATCGAGATTCGAACGACCGGCGGCAAACACGGCATTCAAAAACTTTGTTATTTGAACAAAGACAAACTGATGGTCGATCTTCGAAGCAAAGAAGCCGACAATCTGTACGAAGTCGAAATTCAGGTCGGGCACTACAGCGACTACAAAGCTTTGCCGACCTGCGGCCTCGCGACCAAAGACAGCATCGTAGGCGATTTCGACGATCCCCGCTACTTTGCCGATCCGCAGCGAATCCATGCCGAAATTATCTGGCTGGCCGAAGGTTTTCTGGAATACCGCATTCCGAACTATTTGAAAGCGAACCAAACCTTCCGCGAGATTCAATTGTCGCTCGAGATCGGTTCCGAAGCGCCCGGCTATAATAACTACTATCCGTCCAATATTCATTTCTCCATGAACGGAATCGAATTGGGCAGTTGGATCAGTCCCGGCGATTTCGGCGACGTGCGCGGCACGTTCAATCCCGATTGGTGGCCGCCTCATCTCAATCAGTACGGCATGCTTAAACTGATTCGAATCAATAGCGAAGGAAGTTTTATCGACGGTTGTCGCATCTCCGACGTCACGTTGGAAGACATCCGTCTCGATTATCGCAGCGAGTTGACCTTCCGCATCGCCGTCACGGAAGAAAACATCAATAAACACGGTTTGACATTGTTCGGGCGCAACTTCGGCAATTATAGCCAGCACATGCTGGCACGCGTCATGTACAACGTCCATCAAAACGAATTTCCGAACGACGAAAGCAGCGAAGATGCCCGGTCGGCGAAATGAATGCGCGATATGCTAAAAAAGGCATCCGGCCTATAGGCCGGATGCCTTTTTTATGACGGATATTCCGTTTTGCTCGGCGCATGTTCGCACTTGAGGGAGCCTCTGCGCTTAACCCTTCACGGAACCGATCATGACGCCTTTGTCGAAATACTTTTGCAGGAACGGATACACCAGCAGGATCGGGAGGGTCGATACGATAATGACGCCGTATTTAACCTGGTCGGCATACTGCTGCGCATAACCGCCTGCCGCGCCGCCGGAACCTGCTCCTTGCGAGAATACCTGATTGGAGAGCAAAATATCGCGCAGGACGATCTGAAGCGGTTGAAGATCGTTGCTGCGGATATAGATCAGGCCGGTGAAAAAGTCGTTCCAGTGCGCCACCAGATAATACAGGCCGATAACCGATACGATTGCTTTGGACAGCGGAAGCACGACCGAACCGAAGTAGCGGAAATGCGAACAGCCGTCCATCGCCGCCGCTTCGTACAGCTCTTTCGGTATCGAGCTTTCGAAAAAGGAACGGGCGATGATCAGATTGTACACGTTGACGCTGAACGGCAGGATGAACACCCACATCGTATTCAACAGGTGCAAATCTTTCATCAGCAGGTAAGTCGGGATCAGGCCGCCGCCGAAGAACAACGTCACGACGAAAGCGAACATGATAAACCGTCTGGCGCGGAATTCCTGTCGGGACAGCACGTAAGCTGCGGGCAACGTAAAGAGCAGATTGACTGCCGTTCCGAGTACCGTATACAGAATCGTATTCCCGTACCCCGTCCAGATCCGCTGATCTTTGAATATCTCCGAATAACCGAAGAAACTGATATCTTTCGGGAAGATCGTCACCTGCCCCGTCGAGACGAGCGTGGAGTTGCTGATCGAAGCAATGACGACAAAATAGAGCGGATACACGATACTGAGAAAGATCAACAGACAAATCGCGAACACGACCGCGTCGAACATCCACTCTCCGAAATTTCGTTTATGCGCAACTGCTTTTTGCTTTTTTTGTACAAGCTGCATAAGCCATTCGCTCCTTTCTTCGTAAGACCGTTCGTATTACCACAGACTGGTCTCCGACGTTTTTCTCGCAATCAGGTTCATCGTGTACAGGAAGAAGAAGTTGATCAGCGTATTGAACAGTCCGATCGCGGCCGAATAACTGAACTGATTGCTCACGATCCCGATCTTGTACACGTAAGTCGAGATGACCTCGGATACCGGAAGGTTAAGCGAGTTTTGCATCAGGAAAATCTTTTCGAACCCCGTACTGAGCACGCTGCCCATACTGAGGACGAACAAGATAATGATCGTCGGAATCAACGCCGGAATCTCGATATTGCGTATGGTCTGCCAGCGGCTTGCCCCGTCGATCTTCGAAGCGTCGTACAATTGCGGATCGACGGTCGATAACGCGGCCAAGTAAATAATGCTGTTCCAACCGCAATGCTGCCAGATCTCGGACAACACATATACCGGAACGAAAGTCGACGTGGAACCGAGCAGATTGACGTCGCCCAACCCCATCGACTGAAGAATATGTCCGATGACGCCGGAGTTCGGGGACAGCAGCACGTTCAGCAGGCCCACCATAACGACGATCGAAATGAAATGCGGCAGGTAAACAGTCGTTTGCAGCGCTTTTTTCGCCCGTTTCCAGCGCAGTTGATTGATGAGAAGCGCCAAAATGATCGGAGCAGGGAAACTGAGCACGACCGTGGAGAGACTGATCACGACTGTGTTACGCATCAAGTCCGCAAATTGGTAGCTTTCAAAAAACTGTTTGAAATAAAACAAACCGCGCCATTCGCCGCCGGTCAACCCTTTGGCGAAGTTGTAGTCCCGGAACGCGAGCTGGATGCCGTACATCGGAATATAGTTGAAAATGAAAATCACGACGATCGCGGGCAGGATCATGATCCATAGCTGATAATCGCGCCGGAACGTATTGATCACCGTCGGCTTTTTCTTTTTGTAAGCCCGCAGATTAACCGGATTTTCGTAAGGGTTTTTGGGAACCATTCGGCAGGTCTCTCCTTTCGCGAAAACGGGAGCCGCCTTCGTATGGACGAAGACGGCCTCCCTGCTTTTTAATGCGTGCTCACGTATTCGTCATAGTATTTCTGGATGATTTCGATATTTTTGTCGATGCCGGTCTTTTGCACGTTGCCGACGTATTCGTTCCACTGCTCTTCGACGCCGCCCTTAGTGATCCATTCCGCCCATTTGGACATCGTCAGCGACAGCATGGCCGTGTTGTTCAGAGTCATCGTGTTGTTGTCCTCGACGCTGTACTTGATGAACATGCTCGGCAGGACGTCTTTTTCTTTGTCGATGCCGTCCAGCGCCGCCTTAAGCGGTTCCGTTTGCGCGCCGACCGACTGCATGTCCGTGCCTAACTCCAGCTTGAGCGAATCGGCGATGTACATCGGGCCGTTGTCCGCCCACGTCGTCGTCCATTTCCATGTGCCCGGGTCCATCGCCGCGTCTTCCGGAGGCAGCACCGCGTACGAACCGTCGCCTTTGTCTTCGATGTTGGTGCCGATCGAACCGAACAACACCTGCATGCTGACGGTCGGATCGTACAGTTCATTGATGAACTTCATCGCGGCATCTTTGTTTTTGGACGTGGACGCCAGCGAGACCATGTTGACGCCGTAGTTCAGCGAGTTATAATCGTACGTCCAGGACAGTTGATCGCTCGAGCCCGCATTTTCTTTCAGCGGAGCGAGCGATTCGTACTGCGGCGCCAACGTGTTGCCGACGCGGTCGGTTACTTCCCAACCCCACGTGAAGCCGACGGCTGCCGTGTCTCCGTTGCCGCGCGCGACCGACTGGTACTTCGTATAATCCTGCGTGAATACTTCCGTATTGATCAGGCCGGCCGCGTAGCATTTGTGCAGGAACGCGACCAAATCTTTATAGCGCTCGTCCGTGAAAAAGTTTTTGACTTGCCCGTCTTCGACGAAATAGCCTTGGCCGCTGTTGTCGGTGAGCGTGATTCCCTGACTGCCCAGCAGTACCGTCGGCATAAACGCTCCGAAGCCGCCCGTGCCGCTCGGCGCGAAGTCCATCGGAATCTCGTCGTTCGCGTCTCCGTTGCCGTTGGCATCCTTCTCCTTAAACGCGACCAGCACGTCATACAGTTCATCCCAGTTGGTCGGTTCTTTCAGTCCCAGATTTTCCAGCCATTGCTTGTTGATAAACTGACGCGTCGTCGTCTCCGGCCAGAACCGCTGATACTTCGGCAGACCATAGATTTTCCCGTCAAGCTGCGTCGCAATCGCTTTCGTTTCCGGTTTTTCGTCGAACATCTTTTGGACATTCGGGGCATCGGCGGCAATCAACGGCGTCATGTCTTCGAACAATCCCGGGAACTGCGCATAGTCGGCATCCGTAATCGCGTTCGGCCCGATGATCAGATCCGGGATGTCGCCGCCTGCGAGCAGAGCGCCCTTTTTCTGTCCCCAGTCCGCGCTGACTTCCTGCCATTCGATCTCGACGCCCGCTTTTTCTTCGACTTTTTGCAGCCATTCCATTTTCGAAAATTCCTGCGTCAGCGGGTGCTTGGTCATGATCGCCGTCAGTTTGACTTTGCCGTCCGGCGTCGTTTGCCCACCTTCGCTGCTTCCTTCGTCCGAACCTCCGCACCCCGACAACAAACCTGCTCCAAGTGCCAGAACTGCCAGAATCGACATGCTTTTTTTCATTCCGATTCCCTCCATTTTTTGATTGCCGGATTGCCGCAGAGAAGCAAAAAAGTATATGTGTATAATGCTTCTCCGTCTGCCTTCACGGCCCCCTTTTGATTTTCGACGCTTTTTTGAATCCGCTTTCAAATCGATTTGATGACTCTAGATTAATCGCTTTTGACGGTCTTACAAATAGTTTAAAGTTCGAATAAGTGTCAAAAGGTTAGGTTTGTGAGGGAGGGTATCTAGTCGGTTGAGGGGTTTTGTGTTAGCTTTAAATTAGGGACTTCATGCGAAAAAAAGACAAAATCAGACAAAGGGGGCTCTGCTTTGATGATTGCGTACGAACTATCTGTAGATACTCCGGTTGAGCTTGCGATTACCGGTAAATTCGTCGCGCCCGATGCCAACTGGATACATTTGAGCCGGACTCTGATGGACTATGAACTGATGGTCGTGACGGAGGGCGTGCTGTACCTGGCCGACGGTTCGCAGCAATTCACGGTAACCGAAGGCGAATATCTGCTGCTGCCGCCTTCTACTCAGCAATACGGCTATAAGGTATCGTCTTGCAGCTTTTACTGGTTGCATTTTTCTTCGAAAGAGCAAAATGTGGTCACGGTGGACGCGACGGGAGGATTGCCTCGCAAAGAAGATCAGAAGATTATTCTTCCGCGTTACGGGAAACTGAAAAGCCTGGAGAAAATGATCGTGATGATGAAGCAGCTTCAGGATTCGGTGCGCAGCTATGATATGTCGTCGCTTAACAATTACATGTCCACCGTCATTTTATGCGAGTTATATAACCAACTTTTTCACACCGACTCTACCCTGGTCAAAAAGACCCGGCAGGAGCAGCTTTACCACGATATCGTCGATTACATCAAATGGAACCGCGGCGAGCCTGTCAGGGTGTCGCAGATCGCGGACGTGTTCGGCTACAACGAGAAATATTTGTCGCATCTCTTCTCCTCGATTGCGGGCGTCTCGCTCAAACAGTATATTTTGCAGCAAAAAATGGAACTGGCCAAATACCTGCTCACCGACACGAACCAAAACATCAGCGAGGTCTCCGTCAAGCTGGGGTATACCGATTCCCACAATTTCATGAAAGCGTTTAAAAAGATCGTCGGGTTGACGCCGAGCGATTTTCGAAATGCGTATGCCAAGCGATTGCTGTTTTACGAGTGAGCTCCAACCGATCAAGCAACAAAAACTTTTCGTTTTTTTCCGCGTATAACGAAGACATAAGGTTGTCGTTTCGGGTAAAGGTATAATACGTATTATGCCGAAATGACGTATTCGTTTGCCGGAAAGGAGCTGGCGGGCATCATGTTCCTGTTTTTTCTGATTCTTGTTGCAATTGGGGCAGTGAACGTGCTGGCGCCGCAGTTCGTTTGGCGGATCCGGTACGGGAAACTGGCTGGAGAAAATTCGGAGCCGAATCCGTCTTTTTTGACGCTGAGCCGATTGGCGGGGATGATGGCTTTGGTGGGGGCGACGCTGATTTTGACGAATGGGTTGTGAAAAGTCCTATTCGTTGGGGAAGCTGGGGGGCTGCGGGGGAAATTCGTTCAAAACGCTGTCTCACGCAGAAAGCCTCCGGCTTTCCGCGTTCAAAGGCGTTTTTCACTGAATTTCCCCCTTCGCCTGTCGCTTCGCAAGAATAAGACCTTTTCACAGCAGTAGTCTTTCCTTTAAGGGGTAAAAGGGGAAGGCTTTTTGTTTTGGATGTTGTAATCATCTAAATTTAAATTTGTATGTATGTGCGTGTTGGAAGGCGTCGAGCTTGCCTCGAAGTTGGCACTTATCTCTTTAATCGATGCTGGGGAGGCTTTCTGAAGTGAGAATGCCTGATTCATCGATCAGGAGGGCGTTGAGGCGGGCGCCAAATTTAATGCCGCCGTCGATGCCGATGATTTGGGAGCCGAACCAAGGGCTATGGAGGACAGGGTTGCCGTGCAGGTTGGAGCAGGCGTCGTGGCCGAAGATGACGGTTCGGTTGTTAGCATAAGGCAGAAGGCGGTGTTCGTTGCCGTCTAACCAGTTCAAAAACAATTCATCGTGGTTACCGCCTAGTACTTGCACCTTTGCGGCATCTTGAGCACATAGATCCATGACGGCACGGACGGTGCCCAGAGAATCCGGGCCTCCGTCCACATAGTCGCCGAGCAGGAACAAACGGTCTTCGTTCGGTTTATAATCGATCTTTTGCAAAAGCGCCATCAATGTTTGAGCATGTCCGTGAATATCGGATACCGCAATCGTTCTCATGGCTTCCTCCTACTTAATCGCCACGTAAAATAAACGCTCCGATTCCTCGTTGTTTTTTTTCCATTCAAAATCTGCATAAGTCTCTACGTTCGAAAAGCCTGCTCGCAGCAGTGCTTCGCGAAGCCACTCCGGATCGTAAGCGCGCTCCACATGGAATTCGTCGAAACGTTCGTAAGTGTCTTTCGATCTGCTTGAATCGCTTGGTCGGCGCACGAAAATTCGTAAATGATGCTCGATCTCCACGCGCTCTTCGTCTAACCCGCAAGTCCAAATATACGAGATATCGCCTTCGTCCAAAACGAAAGGTTGTTCTTCTTCATAGCGGAGCAATGTATTCGGGTGATGGACGTCGAACAAGAAGGTTCCGCCGGGCTTCAGACCCTCGCAGGTGGCACGAAAAGTAGCTTCGATCTGCTCTTCTTCGGTTAGATAATTCAAGCAATCGCAAAAGGAAATAACCGAATCGACAGGCTCGGGCGCGGCCCATTCCGTCATATCCTGACAAGCGAAACGAAGGCTTCCGCTGCGCAGCAGTCCCTGAAGCATCGGACGCTCATCCGCTTTGTCGCGTGCCACGGCCAACATATCCTCCGACAAGTCGATTCCCGTCATTCGGTACCCCTGCTCGGCCAACATCGCGGTTAGCGTACCCGTCCCGCACCCCAGTTCGACGACCTCGCTCGGCTCGCCGTACTTTTTCCAGGCTTCCAGCGTGAATCTTTGCCACTTGGCATAAGGCATATCCTGCATGAGTTCATCGTATACGTATGCGAATTTTCCGTAAGACATCTTTAGGCCCCTTCCCGTTCAACTTGTATCTTCTATGGGATTTTTTCCATAAAAAAACGGCTCTTTCCTTTCTCGGAAACGAGCCGCTTGTATCCTTTTAACGATTACTCCGCGTCGGAAGAAGCTTCCTCAGGCGACTTCAGGCGCGTCCAGTTCTCATCCTGTTCGATCAGCCCCTGCTTCATCAATCGACCCAGCGCGCGTTTGAACGCGGCTTTGCTGATTCCGAAGCGAAGCTTGATAATATCAGGTCCGGTCTTGTCCGAGTACGGCATCTGATTGCCTTCGCGGGTACGCATATAGGCCAGAATCTTCTCCGCATCTTCGTCCATGCCGATCTCTTTCGGCTGCGCCATCGAGAGATTGACGCGACCGTCTTCTTCGCGGATCCGCGTAACGCGAACATCGATCACTTCGCCCAAACGCAGCGGACGCGGACGTTCCGAAGAATGGATCAGGCCGATCGCGCCGAAGCCCAGCACGCCGCCTTCGATAATGACGAACGTTCCCATCTGAAGCGGACGGTACACGGTCGCTTTCATCCATTGGTTTTTCCACGATTCCGGAGCGTTGAAGCACAGCGGCGACAACTCTTCTTCACCCGATGTGCGGGCAAGCAATCGGCCCTGCTTATCGCGGTCCATCCGCACATAGATCCGGTCGCCGACTTCAGGTTGAAGCTCCGGCGTTTCCGGCAGCTCGCGCTTAGGCAACAGCAACTGACGGCCGAGACCCATTTCCAGGAAGCAGCCCAGACGCGGGTGAATGTCGGCTACTTCGAGAGCCGCGATTTCGCCGAAAGTCAGCAGCGGTTTTTTCATCGTGGCAATCAGGCGGTCTTCGGAGTCGTGGTGAATAAACACTTCCGTCTCCTGACCGTTGCGGAATTTCATGTTGCCTGTACGTTCCGTATACGGCAGCAGTACTTCTTCCTCGCCGTTTGTCATGAAAAAGCCGTGCGGCGACACTTCGCGTGCGACCTTCAGCTTGACGATTGTGCCGGCTTCGAGACTCATACGGTTTCCACCACTTTCGCATCCGACCAGACGCGTTCGATATTGTAATATTCGCGCTCATCGCGGTGGAACACATGAACGATCACGTCGCCGAGATCGATCAGTACCCAGCGTGCGGAGTCCATGCCTTCAATACCGCGGATCGGCGCGCCGGCATCATTTGCGCGTTTGCGCACTTCGTTCGCGATAGCTTGGACTTGAGTATCGGAATTACCGTGGCACACGACAAAATAATCGGCCACAAGCGAGATTCCGGTCAGATCCAACGCGACTACGTTCATTGCTTTTCTTTCCGCAACGGCCTCCGTCGCAAGTTGAAGCAATTCTTTTGGTTTTACACTCATTCGTTATCCTCCCTTATTTTCGGTAACCGGCTTGGCCTGACCGGCCTGCTCGCGCTGGGCAAGCTGACGAATCAGGTCGTTGCGGGCCAGTACCGTTGTCGGAAATATCGTTTGTCCCCGTTCGACCAATACGCGAAGCGTCGAGTCGAATCCGGCGATCAAACCTTCTTCCAGGCTAAGCTGCGCTTTTTCCCGTATCAAATCCACGCCCGGAAAATCGCGTCCCGGCTCGATGTAATCGGCCAAGCACACAATTTTGTCGAGCAACGTCATATTTTCGCGTCCCGACGTGTGGTAACGGATCGCATCGATCACTTCGCGGTCTTCAATGCCGTACTCGTGCTCTGCCACGTAAGCGCCGACCTCCGAATGCCACATCGGGGCATCGTAGTTGAGCAGGTCGGCATCGAGTCCGTTATCGGCGATCACCGCGGCCTGACGCTGCACCGGCCAATATTTGGCGACGTCGTGTATGATCGCGGCGAGTTCCGCCCTAGCGGGATCGGCACCGTAGCGCTCGGCCAATTCGATTGCCGATTGCATCACGCCGAGCGTATGACGCCATCTCCGATCCGGCATCTGCGACGACACATGCTCAATCAGTTCCTCGCGCTTAAGTCGCATGATTTTCGCTCCTTTGCAAATAATCATAGACTTTGTCCGGTACGAGGTAACGAGCTGAACGACCGCCTTTCAATCGCTCGCGAATCTCGGTTGACGAGATTTCGAGCTGCGGCATATCGACATGATCGATGACTTCGGCCACCGCTTCCGGAAGCACGGATCTGTCCAGCACGTAACCGGCGCGGCCGACGGCGGCAAAGCGAGTCATTTTTGCCAAATCTTCGATGCGTTCCCACTTCGGCAGATAATTGACCATATCCGTCCCGATAATAAAATGAAAATCATCATCGGGATATTGGCCGGTCAGCGTCTCCATCGTATCGGCACTGTACGACACGCCTCCGCGGCGCAGTTCAATATCCAATGTCCGAAAAGCAGGTTGTTCGCCGATGGCCAATTCCACCATGCGCAGCCGTTCGTCGCTGGAGAACCCGGCCTCGGCTTTATGCGGAGGGATATGGGAAGGCATGAACCAGACTTCATCCAAATCAAGCGCCTCGCGCACTGTTTCAGCGGCAACCAGGTGCCCGATATGAATCGGATCAAACGTTCCGCCCATAATTCCGATTTTCAAAACCGTCCACTCCTCCGCTTGCCTTTTTACGGCAGTTCGATTTGCTTGTGTTCGCGCGATTCTTTGTACAGGATGATCGTACGACCGATCACTTGCACCAATTCGGCTTCCGCAGCTTCGGCCAGCTCGACTCCGAGTTGTTTCGGCTCTTCCGCGCAGTTATTCAGCACCGATACTTTCATCAATTCCCGCAGCTCGATCGCCTCGTTGATATGGCGAACCAGTTGGTCATTGAGACCTCCCTTACCGATTTGGAAGATTGCATCGAGATGATGAGCCTGCGAACGCAGGTAGCGTTTTTGTTTGCCTGTCAGCATAAGTTTAATTGACTCCTCTTTTTCGAAAATGACTGTGCTTATCGTTTATTTACCCATTTCAAATCACGTGACGGTCAGAGCTTCATGTTCGCAAGTACCGCGCTTCGCATTGCGTCGACCGGAGCGGACACACCCGTCCAATACTCAAAGGCATAGGCTCCTTGATAGACGAACATGCCCAGTCCGCCGTGTATGCGGCAACCCTTTCGGCGCGCCAATTGCAGCAGTCGGGTTTCCAGCGGATTATAAATCAAATCGCTGACGATCTCGGTGCCTTTCAGCAGCTCGATATCCAGCGGGACGTTATCCGTATGCGGATGCATGCCGACCGAGGTCGTATTGATCACAAGGTCCGCATCTTGCAAAGCCTCGGCCGTGCGAGACGAAGGCAGCGCCACGATATCGGCCAGATCGCCCCACTCGGACGCCAGCGCTTCGGCACGCTCCGGCGTCCGGTTCAGTAAGGTGATCCGGTCAGGCTTTTCGGCAGCCAACGCATAAATGATGCCGCGAGCAGCTCCGCCGGCCCCGAGCACAACGATGCGGCGGCCCGTAAGTTCAGCCGCCGCTTCTTCCTTCAAAGATCGAACGTAACCAATCCCGTCCGTATTGCGACCGATCAAGCGACCGGCTTCATTCACGATCGTATTAACCGCTCCGATTCGCCGGGCATCTTCGGTCAACGCGTCGAGATATTGCATGACATGCTCTTTATGGGGAATCGTAACGTTAAGGCCGCGATAGCCTTCTTCCCGCATGGTGCGGATCATGTCTTCAAGCTGGTCCGGCTTCACATGCAGCACCGCATAATCGCCGGCAATCCCCCGCTCGCGCAGTGCGGCCGCATGCATGATCGGCGACTTGGAATGCGCGATCGGATCTCCGATCACGCCAAGCTTCAACGGTTGATTCAACGTCTCTTCCTCCTAAGCCTCAAGTTAAATCAGCGAATCCCGCATGATGACCTTAACGCCTTTCGGTGCATGCACCGCTACTTTCGCCCCGCTTTCACCGTTTGCTTTCACCCAGCCAAGACCGGAAACGAACAGGTCCTGTGCGCCGCCTTTGGGAATGCGGAACTCATGACGCGTCCAGTCGGGCATCTTCTCCGCTTCTTCGCGCGACGGCGGAGTCAGCAGTTCGCCGACATGGTCAGCGTACAGTTCGTCCGCGCGTCCAAGCTTGGTCCGATGCAGGTTCAAAGCTCCGCTTGTATAGAACGTGAACGATTGGCGCGCGCCTTCGATGAAGTCAAAACGAGCCAATCCTCCGATGAACAACGTTTGTCCTTCGTTCAGCTGATACACGGCCGGTTTCAGCGGCTTCTCCGGCATGATTTTAACCAGATCGCCCGGCGTTACCAATTCCGTATAGCGGGACGGGTACACGATCCCGGGCGTATCCACAATGTAACGACCGTCGTCAAGCGGGATATTGACCATATCCAGCGTCGTGCCCGGATAACGCGAAGTCGTCAATTCTTCTTCAAGGTCGCTGTAGTCGGTGATCAGGCGGTTAATCAACGTCGATTTGCCGACATTGGTCGAACCGACGACATAGACGTCGCGATCCCCGCGGCGTTCTGCCACTTCCTGAAGCAAACGATCGAAGCCCAGATTCTTTTTCGCGCTGCACAACACGATTTCTTCGGTCTTCAAGCCCAGTTCTTTCGCTTGCTTCTGTACCCAGTTCCGAACCTTGTTCCAGTTTGTCACTTTAGGCAGCAGATCGATCTTGTTAACCGCGAGAATAACCGGATTGCTGCCGACGAAGCGTTGCAGTCCGGTAATCACGCTACCCTGGAAGTCGAACAGATCGACGATGTGAATAACCAGTGCTTTGCGTTCGCCGATCTGACCCAGCATACGCAGGAACTCGTCTTGATTCATCGCGACCGATGCAACTTCATTATAGTTTTTGATGCGGAAGCAACGGCGGCAGATTTGCGCGCCGTCCTCCTTCAGCTTCGGAATATATCCGATTCCTGCCGGGTCTTCCGTTTGAAGCGGTGCTCCGCAGCCGTTACAACGGATTACTGCGGAACCTTCAAGTCTTTCTGTCATTTCTTCTTTTCCTCCTCAAGCCACTTGCCCACCTTGCGCAGACGTCCAATTGCGACACGCTCGACTTTTCGATTGAACCGCGTGCGCCAGCCTTCGTCGCTGATCGCGATCGGCAGCACCAGCACGGTGTACAAGCCCAATCTGTTCCCTCCGAGCACGTCGGTCAGCAGTTGATCGCCTACGACGATCGTCTGCTTTTCATTCAATTCCATAAGCTTCATCGCTTTACGGAACGGTGCATGGGACGGCTTGCGTGCCGCATGCACAAATCGGATATCGAGCGGCGTCGCAAAGACGGACACGCGGTTCATATTATTGTTGGATACGATCACAAGCTGAAAACCGAGTTCCTTCACTTTTGCGAACCATGCAATCAGTTCAGGCGTAGCGTTAGGGGCTTTCGCTCCGACCAATGTATTATCCAGGTCAGTGACGATCCCCCGGTAGCCCCGGTTATACAAATCTTCCAGATCGATATCAAATACGGTATCAACTTGGAGCTTCGGCAACAGTGCATCGAACAAGTTGTGGTCACCTCGTTGCATTAGTCTTTAAACTCAAACTATATCACAGTGAACGCTCCGCGTCAGCTACCGGATTGCGGCAAATTCGGCAGAACCGGATAGTACCCCTTCCAGCTCTTCCGCAGTCCGGAAGAATACTGCTGCATCTCTGCCCATTCCTCTGTCGTTACCCGTTCCGGACTATACCGGGCTTTTTCGAACATTCTCAGGATCGGAGCCAACGCGGCCTCCGTCCCGGTAACCGCTGCTTCCCAACGCGCAACCGATTCGCGCAGCGTCTCATTCTCTTCGCGCTTCAATCCTTTTCTCTTCAGGAAGCGCAGGAATCGCTCGGTTTCCAGCACGATTTTTTGACCGTCCGTAAGCGGACCGCCCATTCGCAGTCCCATGAAGAAGAAATAGATCGATCGACGGCGAAGCCAGAGCAGGTAGCTGCCCCAAGCCGCAACAACGACAGCCGCAGCGACAACAATAATCGGCACGATCTTCGAATCGTCTTGATCCGTCGAAGCGGAAGCCGCCTGTTCGGCTTGTTCTTCCTCTTGTTCCGGCTGCTGCTCGGGTTCTTGCGTCACGTCGGCATCGGCAGGAGTCACCGCTTCTTGCAGCAACGGCATATTGAATCCGCGCGTAGCTTCAACCGGTACCCAGCCGTAATCGCCGAAGTACACCTCAGCCCAAGAGTGGGCGTTAGCATTCGTGACTTCGTACTGCGAACTGTTTTCGTTTTCGGCAAACTGCTGCGGAATGTCGCTGGTCGCCGGGTTGCCCGGCGAATAACCTTTGACCCAACGCGCCGGAATGCCTTGCGAACGAGCCATCATCACCATGGCCGTAGAGAAGTAATCACAATATCCTTCTTCAATCTCGAACAGGAAACTTTCGACGAAATCATCGCTCTCCCGACGGGATAAAGCCGGGTTGTTCGTATAGGTATAGTTTTGTTGCAGATATTGCTGAAGCAGGTAGACCTTCTCATACGGGGTCTCTCCGTCTTTTGTAATATCGGCTGCCAAATTCGTCACGCGCTGCGGAAATCCGCGCGGAACCTGCACATATCTAGGATCAACGCCGTTCGGATATAGTTCCGCGGCCGTCGCGGCTTTAAGCGAATCGACCGGAATCACGGGAACTTCGGATGTAATCGTGTACGTTTTGGGATAGATCGTCGTTCCGCGGCCTGCGCGTTCCTGCCAATGCAGCTCGCCCTGTTCAGGCTTCCACTGCATGCGGGCTTCTCCGTTTTCAATATCCAGGCTCTCTACCGTATTGATGGAAAAGGCACCGAATAATACGGGATAAGTCGTATCGCCCTGCATCGTGACTCGCTGGCGCACCGTTTTGGTCGGCGTAAGCGGAGCGGCCTCGCGCTCCAAGGCTTGCTCGCGCTGCACGTCTTCAAGCGTACCCCAACCGCTGTCCGCATCCCAACCGCTTCCGGTGTAAGTCATTCTCGTCTCGCCCCGCCAGTAGCTGCGCTCTGTCGATTCGACCGTCATAACCGGCGTGAAGTCGAAGTTGAATCCGCCGCCGAGCTGCCCGTCTTCGCGACTATAGCCCGACGCGGAAGCCTGTCCCTGGAGCAGACCGCTTCCGTTAAACGCAACATTCGAGGTTCCCTGCATCTGCCTCCAAGCCGTATACGGATCGGTCAATATGGGCTGCACAAACGGCATATTCACACCGGCCAAAATGACCAATGAAAAGACGACGGCCGTATTGATAAGCAACTTGAACGGATTGCGCCGAATCGCCTTCCAACCTTTCGGAAAGCGGGATTGGAAGCGGCGAAAATGATCGCAGACCAACCAGCCCATCGTCGCAAACACGATCCAGGCAACGGCTTTCCAGAGCGATACGACCGTAAAAGAATCCAGCGCGGCCAAAGGTACGATATTCAGAAAAGCAAAAACCAGAATACGCCGCTGGCTATTGATGGCACGTACGCAAAACTCGAACAATAACCAGGCGATCAAGGCAAACCAAACATAAGGGAACATCGCCTCGGAAAATTGTTCGGCTCTTGCAGCCAACAGGCCCTCCGGTTGAAAAATGCCGTAACGCTCCAGCGTCGCGTACATGACGATCACAAAAAGAGCGGCCTTAAGCCCCAAGCGTAACCAGGATTCAGTCGGCAGCAGCACATGAACAATCGCGACCGCCGTCAATACACCGAGCACCAACGCATTCGTTTCGTCAAACCAGATGGTTCGTGTATAGGTTAACCACTGAATCGCAATGATCATTAACCAGACCGTCGAGACGCCCATGTACCACGATGACTTAAACGATTCAACCCACTTCTTCATCGGATTCCTCCTTCCAGCACGGCCGGCAACTCGTCAAGACCGCCGACCCGGTAAGCCGCGACCCCCTTGGTCCGGAGCGAAGACGCCCACTGCCGGGACGCGTTGGAACTTTCTCCTTCCGATCCAGGAGCTTCCGCGATCTGAACATGGCAAAAACTCATCTGATGCGTCTGCGCAAAGCGCACCAGTTCCATGACAGGACCGTCCGAGAGCGGCGTGAGCACGACCAGAATGACGCCTTTCGGCAAGCGGGTCAATGCCGATTCAAGCCCTGTAAGCAGGGAACCGCCGCCCTTGGGATCTAAATCGACCAGGTGATCCATCATCGCGTGCAATCTGGATCGTCCCTGCGCAGGTTCGAACACGCGAACTTCGCGTCCTAACGAGCACAGTCCCATCGGAATCGACTCGCGCCCTCCGTATTCAAGCAGCGAGGCTGCTGTAGAGACCGCCGTCTCGAACTGTCTGGCCGAACGATAGTGATTCTCGTACGTGTCGAGCACGACCATCGTCTTAGGAATCGATTCATATTCAAATTCCTTGGATTTCCATTCCCCGGTGCGGGCCGTAGCGTTCCAGTGAATACGCGAGATCCGATCTCCGTAGACGTAATCGCGCACGCCCCCGACCTGATTCGTTTCGCGACCGGACACATGCCCTACCGACTGCGGCCCCAGCAGACGATTGCGTCGATCCAGGAGCTGCCATTTCGCGATATGGGCCGTTCTCGGCAGCACGCGGAATTCCCCGCGCGCCGAAAAGGAACCCCGATGCTCGATCAGACCGAAAATATCTTCCGTCACGCACTCCGTCTCGGAAAAAGCATAACGTCCGCGCTCTAGCGGAGGCGTCTGAAACAACAGTTCGCCGCGCCCGTTCAAGCTGGGCACCAGACTTTCTTCAAAGGACCAGGTCTCGCCGCTATGGCGCTTGAGCGTCTCCCGCACGATCACATAAGGCAAAGGCAAAAATCCGGGAATTTCCAAGTGCAGGCGAACCCGAATTTGATCGCCTGCATGCAGCACCCCGCCCCACTCGCCCGGTTCGCCGGAAAATTGACGCTCACCGCGAGCGCGCGCGATTCCGTTCAGGCCGCCGAATAACAGATATAAACCGAACAATGTGACCATGGCGAACAGCATGATCGAAGTCTTGCCGCCCTGGAACAACAAATAGAACAGACAACACATCCAGACCGAGAGCAGCATCGACATTTTCGCCGGGGAAAGCTTCGGCTTAAAAAGATTCCAGATTTCCCGCATCCGTTAACGTCCCATCGATACCGGCACGCTGCTGGCGGCCAGCAGATTACGGATGAGCGATTCGGCATTCAGGCTGTCGAGGCGTGCTTCCGGGCGGATCAGAATACGATGCGGCAATACATAAGGCGCCAATTCCTTGATATCATCCGGCAAAACAAAGTCGCGTTCGTTAATGAAGGCATACGCCTTCGCCGCAAGCGAGAACGAGATCGAAGCGCGCGGGCTGGCACCCAACAATACGGATGGATGCTCGCGCGTCGCGCGGATGATGCCCAACATGTACGAGGTAACGGCGTCATTCATATGCACTTCGCGCACTTCCCGCTGGATCCCCGCGATCGTCGCCATGTCCGTAACCGCATGAAGCTGATCCGCCGGCTGGCCGACGCGGTTGGCGCCGATCAGGCTTTTTTCCGTCTCCAAATCCGGATAGCCCATATGAAGCTTCATCATAAAGCGGTCAAGCTGCGCTTCCGGAAGCACGTAAGTACCCTCGAAGTCGATCGGGTTTTGCGTCGCGCACAGCATGAACGGATGCGGCAGCGGATGCGTCTCTCCGTCAACGGTCACGCTGCGCTCTTCCATGGCCTCCAGAAGGGCGGATTGCGTTTTGGTCGTCGCCCGGTTAATTTCGTCCGCAAGCAGAATATGGGACATGATCGGACCCGGACGGAATTGGAAACGCTCTTCGCGGGGATGATAGATGGATACGCCCGTAATGTCGGTCGGCAGCAAATCGGGATTGCATTGAACGCGTCGATACACGCCCTCCATCGAGCGAGACAAGGCTTTAATCATCTGCGTTTTGCCGGTACCGGGTACGTCTTCGATCAAGACATGCCCCCCGGCGAGCAACGCGGTCATCAATAATTTTATCTCAAAGGTTTTCCCCAGTATGCATGATTCAAGATTGGACCTTACTGCGGTAACGATCTGCATGGATTCGGAACTTACGGACATATGGACAACCTCCTAAGTCATTCTCCTATTAGCTTGTCAACTCTCAATCAGAGGATTACGTTTGGCTGAAACGCACACGCTTTAGGTGCGTTTCAGCCAGGCGTAACCTTACTTTTGACGTTGACAAGGTACTACTACCCTGTCAAAGCTTCTTGCAAAAGCCACTTCAGTAGTGCCTATATTGTACATGATCGAAGCCCTGAAAGCACATCCCGTGCCGGAAAAGAAGATTTGGTCGCGCGCCCGTGACAATTCTTGCATAAGCCTGCATACTAGAAGGATAGCGAACGCGGAGGTTTTTCGCGTTTCGGATTTTTTCGATAGGAGAGTGCATAGATGAATAACGAAACATTGGCATTGTTTAAAGAGCTGACCGAGTTCCCGGCGGCACCCGGGTTTGAGCGCGATTTGCGCGCATTGGTCAAAGATAAACTGTCTGCTTACACAGAAGAATTCGTTCAAGACCGCATTGGCAGTTTGTTCGGAGTTAAGCGCGGTCCCGAGGACGGGCCGAAGGTTATGGTTGCCGGGCATTTCGATGAAGTCGGCTTCCTCGTAAACGGGATTACCGAAACCGGACTTGTCCGCTTCCAGCCGCTCGGCGGTTGGTGGAGCCAGGTCGTCCTGGGTCAACGTCTTCAAATCATCACCGAAAACGGTCCCGTTGTCGGCGTAGTCGGCTCGACTCCGAAGCATTTGCTGGGCGAAGCGGAAGCCAGTCGTCCTGTCGACCTGAAAATCATGTACATCGACCTCGGCGCCGACGATCGTGCGGAAGCGGAAAGCTTCGGCATTAAAGTCGGTCAACAGATCCTGCCGATTTGCGAGTTCACTCCCCTGTCCAATCCCAAGAAAATTATGGCTAAAGCCTGGGATAACCGTTATGGCGTAGGCCTTGCGATCGAGTTAATGAAAGAAGTACACGGGGAGCAATTGCCCAATACGTTATACAGCGGAGCAACGGTTCAAGAAGAGGTCGGACTCCGCGGAGCACGAACAGCGGCAAACCTGATCCAACCCGACATTTTCTTCGCTTTGGACTGCAGCGCCGCGAACGATATGACGGGCGACCGCAACCTGTTCGGACATCTGGGACAAGGCGCGCTGCTTCGCATCTTCGATCCAACCATGATTACTCACCGAGGCCTGCTGGAGTACATTCAAGATACGGCTTCGACGCATAAAGTCAAAGTTCAACCGTTCATCTCGCCGGGCGGCACGGATGCGGGTCAAGTACACTTAAGCGGAATCGGCGTGCCTTCAACGGTCATCGGGATCTGCGGACGCTATATCCATACTTCTTCGTCGATCATTCACACGGATGATTACGCGGCAGCAAAAGAGCTTCTGATCCGTCTGGTTCGCGGATTGGACCGCACCACGCTCAATACGATTGTTGAACGAGCGTAAAGTCAACCTGCATTTGTTCAAAAAATGATCTTTTTTATTATTTTTTAACCTTTACTTGTAAAAAACCATCAGAAAAAGACTGTCCCGTCCGATATAAGTCTTAAGGGGTGGTTTTAGTGGCAACTAAAGGACAAACGTTCTGCAAGTACAGCTATGAAACAAAGTTGAGAGCCGTTCAAATGCGTATGGACGGAATGACCAAAAAGCAGGTGGCGAAAGAGCTCGGCATCTACGACCTCAATCGTCTGAAGATTTGGATGCGTAAATATAAAGCTGAAGGCGAACTAGGTCTAATTGACCACAGAGGCAGACGGGAAGACGCATACTTGGAGCAGGATTTCATGGAACCCGAGATGGCTGCCCAAAGCGTTTAATGAATGCCCTGCATGATTTCTCATCGTTGGTTGCACAAAAAGCGGCAAACCCGAATCCAAGCTGAATCTCAGCCCGGGGACGCCGCTTTTTGGCGTATTGGTCGAAATACGATTCAAGCATGAATGGAGGCCTGTCGCGTGTTCGCTTCTTTTTTCTCTTCCAATGTTTCCGAGCCGTTTGCCGCATTTTCCGCCGCTCACCTGAGTGCATTGGGTTTATTTGCAGCTGCCGCAATTTCGATGTTTATTTTTCGAAGTGCAATCCGTTCCGGATCCAAACTTAAACAAGCGTTGCGCCTCATGCTTCTCATCGCTTTGGTTGCAACCGAAGTTTCTTTACATATCTGGTATATCGCGTCGGATGTCTGGAATGCTCGATATACATTACCGCTTGAGCTATGCAGTCTAATGCTTCTTGCCGCGATTATCATGCTGATTACGCGCAGCCGCTTTTTGGCCGGGCTTGTCTTTTTCGCGGGGATTGGAGGCGCTTTGCAGGCACTCTTGACGCCTAACCTGGCTTACGAGTACCCGCATTTTCGTTTTGTGCAGTTTTTTATCGCTCACGCTGCCATTATTTTGTCCGCGCTCTACATGGTTTGGATCGAGCGTTTCCGTCCTACTTGGCGAACCGTTTTCACGGCAATGTTATCGCTGAACGTCATCGCGTTGGTCGTGTATCTGCTGGACTGGATTTTGGATGCCAATTACATGTTCTTGCGCAGAAAGCCGGATACCCCGTCCATACTCGATCTGTTCGGCGATTATCCGCTTTACATTTTGGTTGAAGAACTGCTGGCGCTTTTTACGTTTACTACGCTGTATATCGTATTCTTCGCCATTCCGGATGCGCTGCGGCGAAAAAAAGAGTAAAACAAGTTACTTTAAAGAAGCGATTCGGCACCGTCCACGAAAATCTCCGTGCCGCTGATATGCGAAGAATCATCGGAGCTTAAGAACAGAACGAGCTTGGCGACTTCTTCCGGTTTGCCGGGACGCCCTTCCAGCGGATGGCTGCCTTCCGGGTATTCGACCGGAATCGCGATCTTTTTCAAATCGTCGCTCGGGAACGTGTTTTTGCCGATATTCGTTTCGATGGCGCCGGGACAAATGACGTTGACGCGAATCTTGTAACGGGCCAATTCCAGCGCCGCCATTTTCGCAAAAGCGACTTGTCCCGCTTTTGACGAGGAATACGCCGAAAAACCGGTACCCGAGAACGCGCGGCTTCCGTTGATGGAGCTTGTAATCACGACGCTTCCTCCCTGCTTTTTCAAGTAGGGGATCGTATATTTGACCGTAGCGAACGTCCCGCGCAGATTCGTCTCCAACGTCCGGTTCCAATCCTCGATTTCCATCGTTTCGATCGGAGCTGCCGCTCCGTTGATTCCCGCATTGGCGAAAACCGCATCGATCCGTCCCCATGTCTCGCCTACGCGCTGAACAGCCGCCTGCACCGATTCAGGACGCGATACGTCGCATTCGATCGCAAACGCTTCGCCGCCGGCTTTCTCGATCTCCCGCTTCGTTTCTTCCGCCGTATCGGTCGTAAGTTCCAACAAAGCGACTTTCGCGCCTTCGGCGGCCAAAAGAATAGCGCTTGCTTTTCCGATTCCCGAACCTGCTCCTGTTACTACGGCTACTTTTCCGGCCATTCTTCCGTTTGTCATATGAATTCTCCTCCGTTTTCTTTAAAGGGTTGTCGGTATAAGCTTTGCTTGGTTTTGCGTTTCCGTCATGTATTCGGTAACCTTCTCGCTTTCTTCTGAAACCGTTTACGAGAACCGGATATAAAATGTTTTCAAAAATTTAAGGTTTACTATTGAATGCGACATCGCGATATGTTAAATTGATTAAGAACTTGAGAGTGACTCTCATTCTCCCGAGAATAAAACTCATTATCTCGACAATGAAAATCATCCTCACTATTTCCGAACATTATCGGCATTTTTATTGCTGATTATTCATATTTTTTTATAAAACGCGGGTTGCGGACCTGCTTATTTGTGTTATATTGATTTTAGAAGTTTTGTTGCCTCGTCGGTGAGTTTGCAGCAAACCAAAATCCAATATGACACGGAGGTTTTACACATGTCCACGATCCAATGCCAAGTTTCCGATTGCACGAACTGGGAATCCAACACTTGCACAGCCGAGAAGATCGAAGTTGTTTTCGCTCCGGATCACACTGCCGAGTGCACGACGTTCGAAGAAAAGCAAGAAGCTTAATTGCCACATTTATTCGTAAAAAGAAGGGTATCCCGCAAATCGTCTTCGGACTCCGGGACAACCCTTCTTTTTTGTTCCGTTTTGAATAGATCAATCGGCTGCGCTTATGCGATAGATCGCGGATTGATAAGGAAGCAGATCAAGCATGCAGTCTCCCGTCCGGTCGCTTCGTCTCTGAAGCGGAACGCCGGACTTCGAGGGTGCCGAGGTTGCCAAGCCGCTGCCGAGCAGCAGTTCACCCTGTTCGATCAGGCATGCCCATTTCTCTTCGATACGGCAGCTTCGCGATTGATTCGAGAGATTGACCAGCACGATCCAACGTTCCTCCGCCGCTGCGCGCACATAAGCGAACAACCACTCGTCTTCGAGCGCAAGCATGTTCAGATCGCCCCGTGCGGGAACTGGCGATTGTTGCCTCAGCCGGATCAATTGCCGATAGTGATTCAATACGGATGAAGAATCATTTTGCTCATCCTCCGCATTCGCGGCTTGTCCTTGAGGACTGAGCGGAATCCACGGCGTCCCGTCAGTAAATCCTGCTCCCGTTCCTGTTGTCCAATGCATCGGCGAACGTGCCCCGTCCCGACTTCGCGCGTGCAGACTGACGAGAATGTCCCGCTCTGATTCCCCTTCAGCCAACCGTCTTTGATAGGCACTCACCGTTCCTTTATCGCGGTAGTCTTCGAGCGAGCGATAATTCGCGTTCGGCATGCCCAGCTCTTCGCCTTGGTACACAAGCGGAGTTCCGGGCAACGTATGCAAAAAGGTTCCGATCGCTTTTGCCGCGGCGTCGTTCCAGGCTTTGCCTTCCGTTCCTCCGACCCCTGCCCGATCGCCGAATAACGTACCGACCATGCGCGGATGATCGTGCGTGTTGAGATAAAGCGCATAGGCTCCTCGGTTGAACACCTCTTCATACCAGCGCACTACGCTTTCCTTCAGCATGGCAGGCGACCAATCGGGATCCGTTTTCCACGGATTGCCGAAATCTTTGCCCATGCGAACCAATTCCATCTGAAGCACCATATCCATTTCTTTGCGCTCGGGCGCCGTGTAACGGACCACCTCGTCCATCGTCACCGTCGGCGCTTCGCCCAATGTCAGCGTGCCCGGATAGCGTCCGAATGTCGCTTCGTGCAGTTCGCGGAGCATCTCATGGATACGCGGACCGTTTTTATAAAACTGCTGTCCTCTCGGATGTCTCGCATCTTGAGGAGCATCCGGAAAATCCGGGTGCTTCGAGATCATATTGATCGCGTCAAGCCGGAAGCCGTCCACGCCTTTTTCCAACCAAAACCTGATCATTTCATACAGGTCCTGACGCATGGCTTCGCTGTCCCAATTCAAATCCGGCTGCTTTTTATCGAAAATATGCAGATAGTATTCGCCGGTTCGTTCATCGAGCTCCCAGGCCGACTCTTCGGAAAAAGAACGCCAGTTGTTGGGCGGGCCTCCGTCTGCCGCCGGCGGTTTCCAAATGTAATAGTCTCGATACGGATTGTTCGTCGAAGATCGGGAAGCCTCAAACCACGGATGCTCATCCGACGTATGGTTGATCACCAAATCCATAATGAGCTTGATGTCGCATTCGTGTAGCTTGACAAGCAATTCTTCAAACTGCTGCAGCGTACCGTACGCGTCGTGAATCTTATAGTAATCCCGGATATCGTAACCGTTATCCTCCATCGGAGAATCGCATACCGGACCGATCCAGACCGCACTGACGCCAAGCTCGGCCAGATAGCCCACCTTCTCCAACATCCCGCCGATATCTCCCCATCCGTCGCCGTCGCTGTCTTTAAAACTCGGGGGATACAACTGGTACAACACGCCTTCCTGCCAGTCTCGCCCGATGCTTTGCTTCGTCTCGGCTGTATCGATTACCTTGTCTTTGGCCTCCATCGTTCTCCTCCTCGCCGTTCTTCTTAGGGGATAACCGAAAAAAGACGCAGCTAAACAGCGAATGCTTTCAGATAAGAAGCAAATCGTAAACACGAAAAACATTCCGATTCCTTTGTCGTAATATTGAAGGTTAAATGTCGCATGCTTTTAGTGAATTCGCTATTTTCGTATGCTATTTTAAGTATGGAAATGTCAGAATGTTGGATATCGAGTACAGGAGGGTTACACATTGGGAATTCGCATAGGAAAAGTTAGTCTGTGGCATGTCCATGCTTGGGATTATATCGGTCAAGCGCAGGCTCACCCCGACACGGACATCACGGCCGTATGGGATGAGATTCCGCAGAGAGGTCGCGAAGCCGCCGAGAAGCTCGGCGTGCCTTACTACGAGACCTTGGATGAACTGCTCGCTTCGGATGAAGTGGACGCGGTCATTGTGGACGCGCCGACGAATCGGCACAAAGAAGTGATGATTGCTGCCGCTCGCGCGGGCAAACATATCTTTACGGAAAAGGTGATCGCTCCAACCGAAACGGAAGTGAAGGAAATTATTGCGGAAGTGGAACAGGCAGGTATCAAATTGACGGTCTCCCTTCCTCGTCTGAACGACGGTTACACGCTGGCGATTCAGGATATCTTGGAACGCGGATTGCTGGGTCAAGTCACTTATGTCCGGGTCAGATTGTCGCATGACGGCGCGCTCGCGAACTGGCTGCCGGAGCATTTCTACAATGCCGAGCAGTGCGGCGGCGGCGCTTTGATCGACCTGGGCTGTCACCCGATGTATCTGTCCGCGCTGTTCCTCGGCGAAGCGATCACCGGCGTCAGCGCCAACTTCGGCTACATAACAGGCAAAGAAGTCGAAGATAACGCTCTGGCTACGCTGTTTACGGCATCCGGCGCAATCGCTTCGGTAGAAGCCGGCTTCATCAATGCTTACTCTCCATTCACGGTGGAAGTGCACGGAACGGAAGGGACCGTTCTTTACGGCACGCCGGATAGCAAGCTGCTGCTTCGTTCCAAGCGAGACGAAGCAGCGGCTGAATGGACGGAACAGCCTTTGCCTGCCAACCGCGAAAGCGCGTTCGAGCAATGGGTTCGCCATATCCAAGAAGATACGCTCGCTTCGGAAAATATTGCCGCGGCGATCCAGCTTACGCGTCTGATGGAAGCAGCCAATCGTTCAGCGAAAACAGGTTCGGTCGTTTCCCCGCAAGAGCTGAACGGTTAACATGGGTGGACATATCGCGCATGCCGCGCCTTTTCCCTACGAGACGATGTTTGAAAAAAGCGATTTGCTGGAGCGGCTTGAGATTGCGGTGACCTGGGGCCACTACGAGATTCGCGTGCTGCGCTTTCATTTGACCTCATTCGAACCGGGGCGCGTCATTAGTTTTCATAATCACTCGACCTACGAATTTCATTTTATTCCGCGCGGAGCGGGCCGGGTCATTCTTGGCGATCAACCCTATTCCTTGTCGGACGGCATGCTGTATCTGACCGGCCCCGGCGTGATGCACTATCAAGAAGCCGATTCGCAGCAAGCGATGGAAGAGTTATGCCTGCATCTGGATATCGTGCCGAAGACCAATCCGTCCGTTGATCCGTGGGAAGCGGCGGAAGCGGAAGAATGCATGCAGAAACTGAACGCGCTTCCTCCTAGACCTACGCAGGACAGCTACGGCGCCATGCCTTGTTTTCTGGATGCTTATGAAGCCTGCGAGAGCAAACGACTCGGTTACTACACCGATATTCGAATGCAGGTCGTCTCGATTTTGCTAAAAACGATTCAAGCGTACGATTCGGGCGACGTCGGAATGGAAGCGCCAAGTCGCGACATGGTGGCTTACCGCTACGAATACGCCGTCCGTTATATGGAAGCCAACTACACGTCCGGGCTGCGCTTGGAAGACGTCGCGGAAAAGTTGGACCTCAGCGCTCGCCAGCTTCAACGTATTTTCCGCGATATTGATCCGACCCGGCCTTTCAGCCGCGTGCTGGAAGATATTCGATTGCGCGCGGTCTGCGATCGTCTGCGAACCGGAAGCCTGTCGATTGAGCGGATTGCCGAACTTGAAGGATTCTCGACAGCGGCTTACCTGCATACCGTTTTTCGCAAACGCATGGGCATGTCGCCTTCCGTGTATCGGAGAGCGAAACAATCCGAGCTGCATCGTCAGCCGGCCGAAGCGCCCATTCCCCTGTTTTCCCATTCCAAAAACGAGGTGAATCATCATGAGTAAAACGTATAAAATCGGTATCGTCGGCTGCGGCGGCATTGCCAACGGCAAGCATCTTCCGAGTCTGAGCAAATTGAAAAACGTCGAACTGGTCGCCTTCTGCGATCTGGTGCCGGAGCGCGCGGAAGAAGCCGCAGCCAAATACGGCAGCGAAGGCGCAAAAGTATACACCGACTATACCGAATTGCTGAAAGACGGTTCGATCGACATCGTGCACGTCCTGACGCCGAACGAATCGCACGCACGCATCTCCATTGCGGCTCTGGAATCGGACAAACACGTCATGTGCGAAAAACCGATGGCCAAAACAGCAGCCGAAGCCCGTCAAATGGTCGAAGCGGCGAAAAAGTCCGGCAAAAAGCTGACCGTCGGTTACAACAACCGTTTCCGCCGCGACAGCCAGTATTTGAAAAAGATTTGCGAAGCGGGCATGCTCGGCAATATCTATTATGCCAAAGCGCATGCGATTCGCCGCAGAGCCGTTCCGACATGGGGCGTGTTCCTGGACGAAGAAAAGCAAGGCGGCGGCCCGTTGATCGATATCGGGACTCACGCGCTCGATCTGACGCTGTGGATGATGGATAACTACAAGCCGAAAGTCGTGCTGGGCACCAAATACCATGAGCTTTCCCAACGCGAGAACGCAGCGAATGCTTGGGGACCTTGGGACCCGGAGAAATTCAAAGTGGAAGACTCCGCATTCGGGATGATCGTGATGGAAAACGGAGCCACCGTGGTGCTGGAATCGAGCTGGGCGATCAACTCGCTGGACGTGGACGAAGCGAAATGCAGCCTCAGCGGCAGCGAAGGCGGAGCGGACATGAAAGGCGGTCTGCGCATCAACGGCGAAGAGTTCGGCCGTCTGTATACGAAAGAAGTCGATTTGTCTTCCGGCGGCGTCGCGTTCTATGAAGGCAAAGCGGAAAGCGACTCCGATCTGGAGATGTATCGTTGGATCGACGCGATCGAAAACGATCTGACGCCGACTGTGACGCCGGAGCAGGCATGCGTGGTGTCGGAGATTCTCGAAGCGATTTACGAGTCGGCGCGGACGGGCAAAGCGGTGTACCTCAACGAGTGAGTGAGTGTGGGCGCTTCGGGAGAAATTCGCTCAAGACGCTGTCTCACTCGGAAAAGTTGATTGGAATTTTTAGTTGAAGTTTTCCAAGTTCAAAGGCGTCTTTCGCTGAATTTCTCCCTCCGCTGGCGTCTCGCTCGGAGGTAAAAAGTAAGGAATGATGCATGGCGGCTTTTTGATTAAGCCGCCGTATATCGGATTTTTGTATTTTAGTCAAAAATTTGGACAAAGCAAAGCCCCGGAGATTTCTTCCGGGGCTTATTTGATACGAATGTCATTTTCAAAAAAGCTTTTTCTTCACGGTCCGGATCAGAATTAATGTATCAGATTCCTGCACCGCGGTCGACGTCGCTTTTGGGAGCGTCGTCGGTTGGGGAAGAAGATTCCGGTTCGTCAGTATCGGTGTGGGACGCGGAGTACGCTTCCTGCGTCGAAGGTTCCGGCGAGGCAGTCCCGTCGCTCGGTTCGCCGGTGGAAGCTTGGTCGGTTTCCGGCGGAAGTTCCTCCGCTTCTCTGTCGGCCCGCGCTAATTCTTCGGCCGCGGCCCGCTCGGCGGCTTCCTGTTCAAGCTTCGCGAACTTTTCCTGCTCGAGCGGAACCGCCGATTCTTCCAATGCTTCCGCCGAGACGCGGAACTCGCCGCTGCGGATGCGGATACGCACCCAGTCTCCGGTGATCGCGCCCAGATCGATATAACGGTCGGCCGCGATGTCCTTTTTCTCCCACTCTTCATGTCGAACGATAAAGCCGAGGCTCAGCACGTCAGGGGCGACTTCGAGCAATGCGGACGCTTTGTCTTCGCCTATGTCGACAAAGTCCACGCGGCGGCTGCCGAAAGCGGCCCCCCACATCCATAAATTCCAGCCCGCATAATCATGATCTTCGCGTTCGTATTCCAGAATCAGCCGACGCTGCTCGTATTCGCGGACTTTTAGCGCCAATTGAGCCTGCACGCCGTCGCCGAAAACGGAGATTACCGCGCGGCCGGGGCGGATGCCCGTTACCCTTCCTGCCTGGTTAACCGTCGCGATTCCGACGTCGCTGGAACGCCATTCGAGACGCGAAGCCGACATCGGATTGCCGAACGGGTCTTTGGGCTCGGCTTGAAGTTTGAGGCTGCGTCCGACATACAGACGCTGCACGCCTTCTTCCATCGTGATTCCGATCTGGTGCACCGTGCGGCGCTCGATCAGGATGGCCGTGCTGCTGCGCATATCGCCGCATACGGCGGTAATGAGCGCGCGCCCCATGCCGATCGTCCAGGCCGATCCGTCGCGCCGAATAATGATTTTTTCCGGGTCGGACGAATGGTAGGAGACTTCGGCTTCCGGCATCCTCCGACCGCGCTGATCGCGCACCGTCGCGTGCAAGAACAGCTTTTCGCCGGGCTGAACGACTCCCGGCATGTTTTCCCACTCCAACAGCGCCGGGTCCGGCTTGTAGTCGTCCTCTTCGTCATAAAGCACCATGCTCGAAAGCGCGGGCACATGCACGAAGTCGGACGCTTCTCCTAGCGCCTGCGTGCCGGCTCGGCGATGATCGACCACGATCTTCCACGCACGTCCGCGCGCGGGCAGTTCGATCGTTTGCTCCGATTCCGACGCGTTATGCACGACGACGATCGTTTTCCACAGATCGCCCCCTGCATGGTCGTTCAGCATAAACCCGACGACGCCGCCGTGCATGCGGAACACATCCATATGCTTTTCGATATCGCCGCGCGTTTTGAGCCGGAAAGCGCGGTGCGAACGTCTAAGCTCGATCAGGCCGCGTATATAATCCGTCACGCCGTGGAAGCGGTCTTTGTTGTTCCAACGGATCGCGTTGATGACGTCCGGACTGCGGTAACTGTTATGGTCGCCGAACTTGCTGCGCAGCAGTTCGTCGCCGGCACTGATGAACGGTACCCCTTGCGCCGTCAGCACGAGTCCGTACGCCAACAGCTGCCTTTTCACCAAATGATGCTCCAAAGGGTCGATATCGTTTAGCATGACGTAAGGATCGCTCGCTTCGACCGCCTGGGCCGCCGTCAGTCCCCGCGAAGGCTGTCCGTCATGGAAAGACAAGAAGCCTGTTTCTTCCCAGTTGCCCCGAGATTTGATCAGCTTGTCCCACAAAATCAGGTTATCGTGCGCCGTGACGTAATTGACGCTCTCCGCAGGTTCGGCCGCGAAATCGTGCACCGCTCCGCGAAGCCCCTGCGCGATCTCGCCTTCTTTTCCCGGCGCGCCGCTCACGAAGCCCGTCCCCCAACCGTCCCCGTCGCCTTTGAGCGCATTGCGGAAATTGTCGTTGAAGACCGCGAAGCCTCCGCCCTGCTGCGCGCCCTTGAGCGTCAACTCGCGCAGCGGAGAATCCAGCGCCGTCCACGGCTCGCCGTAGATCAGGATAGTCGGATCGACCTTTTCGTGCAGCACCGACGCGACCGTTCGCATCGTCGTCGTGTCGATCAATCCCATCAAGTCGAAGCGAAAGCCGTCGACGTGATACTCTTCCGCCCAATACAGCAGCGAATCGAGGATGTATTTGCGCACCATCGGACGTTCGGTAGCCAGCTCGTTGCCGACGCCGGAGCCGTTGCTGAGCTGACCGTACTTGTTGAAGCGGTAAAAATAACCCGGCACGACCGGATCGAACGGTCCGTCCTCCACCGAAAACGTATGGTTGAACACGACGTCCACCACGACCCGGATTCCGCGGGCGTGCAGGGCCTGAACAAGCTTTTTCAACTCGCGGATGCGCGATTCCGGGTTATGCGGGTCCGAAGCATAAGAACCTTCGGGCACGTTATAATTTTGCGGATCATAGCCCCAGTTGTAAGATTCCGGCGTCACGTCGCATTCGTTGACCGTGCAAAAATCGTACACCGGCAGCAGATGGACGTGCGTAACGCCGAGCTCTTCCAAATGGTCGATGCCGACCTTGCGCCCTTCCTTCGTGCGAATGCCGCTTTCCGTAAACGCCAAATACTGGCCGGAATGATTCATTCTCGCGTCTTCCGAAGAGGAAAAATCACGCACGTGGAGCTCGTAAACGACCGAATCCACGGCATGCCTGAGCGGCGGGCGAATATCGCTTTCCCATCCTTCGGGATCGGTACGCTTCATGTTGACGATAGCTCCGCGCTGACCGTTGGCTGAAGCGGCTTTGGCATATGGATCGACGACGTAACGGCTTTTCTCGTGCTCGCCGATCTTGTAGGTAATATGATAAAGGTAGTAATAGCCTTCCAGATCGCCGGGCACGACGATGCTCCACACGCCGTACTCGTCTTCCTCCATCGTCAGCTCGCGGCCGCCCGAATGATCGGTGACCCGTCCTGCTTTGTCATATTGTCCTTCGTCTTCGTACAAGGCCACCCGCACCTTTTCCGCGCCGGGCACCCAAACTTTGAATGTGCTGTATTGCGGGGAAAACGTCAGCCCAAGATCCCCGTAAGGGTAAGCTTCGAAATCGGGACAGTCCAGTGTATCGTTAAAGCTCAGCGTATCGGCCATATCGTTCACCCCTTGTTGAAATCGTCGTATCCACGTTTATTTTAACAAGCATTCGTTCTTTAAGGAAAGAAAAACCCTGCGGCGACTTCAAGCTAAACGGCTATCTTTTTATTCAACTGCTTATCGCCGAACATCCGGAATGCGTACTGAAGGCTATCGAATCGTTCGCCCGTTATTGCTTCGCATCCCTGCTAACCTGACTTACTTTATAATTGGACGAAAAAGAACCGTAGGACGCACAATCTTTCATACTTTCTCGCAACAATGCTCATTTATTCGCTTATCAAAAAACGGAGTGTCCTCGACACTCCGTTACTCCGGCATGGCAACCCATGCCTGAAAGCTTATTCGCCGAGGCGCAAGCCGAGAATCACAAGATCGCGTTCAACCCCGTCCAGCACAGCCACGCGCGGCAGATTCCCCCAAGATTCAAAACCGTATTTTTTGAGCAAACCCAGACTCGGCGCATTATGCCCGAATACAAAGCCGAGCAGCGTATGAACGCCAAGTGCAGGACTTTCGTCGACTGCTTTTTGCAACAGGCGGCTGCCGGCTCCGGTACCGCGCAGGGACTCGTCCACGTAAATACTGACCTCGGCCGTCGCATTGTAAGCGGGACGTCCGTAGAAGGATTGCAAACTGACCCAAGCAAGCACGCGACCGTTTTGCCGCATCACCCAAAGGGGTCTGCGAGACGGTTCATGTTCCGCAAACCAGGCATGACGACTTTCAACCGTAATCGGTTCAAGATCGGCGGTGACCATGCGTCCGGCAATCGTGGAATTGTAGATATCCACGATCGCAGGCAGGTCTTCGAACGTAGCCAGTTCGATCAGCGGTTGTTCATTGGATGTTGTTGTTTCATTGGATGTCGTCATGTTGCAGTCCCCTTTTCCATAGATCAAACTTCTTTTTATATTTAGCTTAAGCCGACCTCGACCTCGCTCCACTCCCACAGTTTGGCTGCCGCTTCATCGTCTTCGGCTTTACGATCCAAACTTTTGGGCTGGCTTCGATAAAAATACTCGCGCGATATCCCCTCAACCTCGGGACTATCCGCCAGATAGACAGCCGTGGAAGCTCCTTCAGCAGGCGTCTGGAACGAAGGCAGCTTGCCAAGCGCGCGATACACGCCTTGTCCAAATCCGGTGCCGCGGTCAATGCCGAGCTGCGTCAATACCGCGCCGGGATGGAGTGCATTAACGGCTATTCCGGAATCGTAGGTTCGCAGTGCCAATTCGCGCGCAAATAAAATATTGGCAAGCTTGGACTGGCCGTACGATTTGATCACATTGTAGCTTTGACGCAAATGCGGATCTTCAAAGTGGATTCGGCCTGCTTTGTAAGCCCCGGAAGCGACCACCACGATCCGGCCGCGATCCGCAGCCTGCACCAAGCCCAGCAGCAGATTCGTAGCCAAAAAATGTCCCAGATGATTAACGCCAAGCGCCAGCTCGAAACCGTCCTTCGTCTCCTGGCGCTTGGGACTGATCACGCCCGCGTTATTGATCAATACGTCTAGGCTGGATACACGCCCGTGGATGTCGTCGGCAAACTGCCGAATCGAAGATAATTCCGCCAGGTCGCCCCGTACGAGTTCGGCTGAACCGCTTCCTCCTGCGACTTCCACCTCGCGCAAGGCCTTTTCGCCCCGCTCCTGATTGCGACAGAGCATCAGAACCCGGTATCCCCGCTGCACCAATTCGATCGAAGTCGCGAGTCCCATGCCCGCGTTAGCGCCTGTTACGAGTGCTGTTTTTCCGTTCAAGCCGTTCTCCTCCTTTTGAAGTGGAACAAAGTGCTGAATGATTGCTTGATCAGGTATTGATTATCCTCCATCATAAACCAGCATAACGTGACATGACAATTAGAGCGTGTCGCGAATCAATCACGCTTGACTGAGAACCGTGATAAACTCGTCAAAAGAATCCGTAACCTCGGCCAGCTCTTCCCCGTCCATTAGCCAAACTCGGATGCTTCCCGGACTTCGATTTTCATCCAAATCAATTAGGGCGTGTACGCAAACTCAGCGCCGTGCATCTTGATCTGCTTCCGGCGGAGTTTGCGTACACGCCCTAGAAAACAATTTCCTCCTTATCCGAACAGAACGTCAAAACGGGCAGCACTCCACAGTGTTTTTCGCACTGTGGAGTGCCGCCCTTTTTGCATTCCGAATATCGGATTTAGTCCGCTTGCTCGGCTTCGTACTGTTCAGGCGTCAGAAGTTCTGCCAGCAGTCCTTCCGCTTCGCCGTCCGGCGCGATCTCGATCATCCAACCGCCGCCGTAAGGCACGCTGTTGACCAATTCAGGCTCGCTTTCCAAGGCTCCGTTCACCGCTGCGATCGTACCGCCGACCGGGCAGAACAGATCCGATACGGTCTTAACGGACTCGATCGAACCGATGCTTGCTTCCGCCGCAACAGCAGACCCTTCTTCCGGCAATTCGACAAATACGATATCGCCAAGCTGATGCTGCGCGAAATCGGTAATGCCGAGACGCAGATTGCCGTTAGCCAGCTTTTCCACCCATTCATGATCCTTGGTATAGTACAGACCTGCTTTCACTTCGCTCATCGTCTACTTCGCTCCATTTCGCTGTATTGCCGAACATTCGGCATATTTAAAGTTTTGCTTGTTCGGGAATTTTCCGCGCTTTTAGCTTAAAGCAGCCTATTTGGCGTGTCAATGTTCCTCACAATATTTTTGGTAAAATTCAAACTTTTGTTGACAACACACAGGCGCATCCCTTAATAATTAGGATAAAGCATTTGATCCGCATTTGGCAAAAAACGAACGTTGCATCATATTCGCATAGGCGAATGAAAGCATAGGGAGAGAGTACCGGACGCTTACGCGATCGCGGGTACCGCCGAAGGAGTAAGCCGGATCGATGGATCGCGGTGAATCTCTCAGGCAAAAGGACCTTTGCCGGACGCCACTCTGGAGAGCATCCGCGCGTTAAGCTTAGGCCAATGCCTGACACGCTGGCGGATCACCCAAGGGGAAACCTGCTTCAAGGCGGGGTAACTCTCAGGTATCAAGGACAGAGCCCTTACGACTGGACCCTTCTTCCCCTTTTGGCGGGAAAGGGGTCGGTCTTTGGGCACCTGTCCTTTTTTGTTGATCGCGAACACCAAATTCGATTCACAAGGAGACTTTGAAACGATGACTTCTCTCAAGCGAACCCCGCTCTACCCTCTGTATGCGGAAACCGGCGAGCCGCGCTGCATCGACTTCGGCGGTTGGGAGCTGCCCGTACAATTCCATGGCATTCAAAAAGAACACGAAGCGGTACGCGAGCGTGCAGGACTGTTCGACGTATCGCACATGGGCGAATTTATTCTGAGCGGCGAAGGCGTGCGCGACTTCCTTTCCCGACTGACGACAGGCGATATTCATTCTTTGGAGGTCGGTCAAGCTCTCTACACCTTCATGTGCTACGAGAACGGCGGGGTTGTGGATGATCTGCTGGTGTACCAGATTCGCGAAGGTCATTTTATGTTGGTCGTCAATGCGGGAAATATCGAGAAGGATGCGGCATGGATACTCTCGCATAAGCCCGAGTCTATCAATTTCCGCGACGTTTCCGAAGGCACCGCGCTGATCGCGCTGCAAGGCCCGGCTGCTTTGCAGATTCTCAAAAAGGTCTGCAACGAGCCTGCGCTCGACGAACTCAAGCCTTTCCATTTTATCGAAACCGGCGTGTTTGAAGGCACGATGGCTCAAGTGTCTCGCACCGGCTATACCGGCGAAGACGGGTTCGAGATTTATGCCGCTCCCGAATTCGTTGCAAAAATTTGGCGCGACCTAATCGCAGCGGGCGAAGAGTTCGGTCTGCTGCCGTGCGGTCTGGGCGCACGCGATACGCTGCGCTTTGAAGCGAAACTGCCGCTATACGGTCAAGAATTATCGGCAGACATCACACCGTTCGAAGCTGGACTAGGTTACTTCGTCAAGCTGGGCAAAGGTGACTTTATCGGACGCGAAGCGCTCGCCGCCCAAAAAGAAGCGGGCATACCGCGCAAGCTGGTCGGTCTGGAAATGATCGACCGCGGCATCGCGCGTTCGCATTATCCGGTGTTTGCGGGCGATCGTCAGATCGGCGAAGTGACCACTGGAACCCAATCTCCAACGCTGAAGCGCAATCTCGCTCTGGCGCTGATCGAAGCGGAATTTGCGCCGATCGGCACGCAGGTCGAAGTCGAAATTCGCGGCAAAAAGCTGAAAGCCGAAGTGGTCAAAGCTCCTTTTTATAAAAACACGCCTGCCCATAAAGCTCTGATTCAACAATCCGAAAAGGGAGTGAACACGCCTTGAAGAAGCACCGCTATATTCCGATGACCCAGCAGAACGAACGCGACATGCTCGCTGCCGTTGGCGCCGAAAGTATCGAAGACCTGTTCGTTGACATTCCAAAAAACGTCCGTTACGAAGGCACGCTGCCGATGTCATCCGCACTGGACGAAGCCGGTTTGCTGCGCCACATGACACAGCTAGCCGGCAAAAACGCCGACAGCGACCGCTATGCCAGCTTCCTCGGCGCGGGTCTGTACGATCATCAGGTTCCGGTCGTGATCAACCATGTCATTTCCCGCTCGGAGTTCTATACGGCGTACACGCCCTATCAACCGGAAGTCAGCCAAGGCGAGTTGCAGGCGATCTTCGAGTTCCAGTCCTACATTTGCGAATTGACGGGCATGGAAGTCGCGAATGCCAGCATGTATGACGGCGCAACGGCAATGGCTGAAGCGGCATCGCTCGCAAGTGCGGCTACCCGTCGCAAAAAGATCGTCATTGCTTCCACGGTACACCCGGAAACACGCGAAGTCGTGCGTACCTATGCTTACGGCCTCGGAATCGAAGTCGTCGAAGTCGGATTTCATAACGGCGTAACCGATCTGGGTAAATTGGAATCGTTGATCGACGGCGATACGGCCGCTGTGTTGGTGCAATCGCCGAACTTCTTCGGCGCGGTGGAAAACGTTCGCGCGATCGGCGAGCTGGCCCATGCGCAAAAAGGCCTGCTCGTCGTCGGCGCCAATCCGATCTCGCTTGGCCTGCTTGAAGCTCCGGGCAAGCTCGGTGCGGATATTACGGTCGGCGACGCGCAGCCGCTCGGCATCTCCGGCTCGTTCGGCGGTCCGACTTGCGGATACTTCGCGGTATCCAAAGCGCTGATGCGTAAAATTCCGGGCCGGATTGTGGGTCAAACAACGGACAAAAACGGCAAACGCGGCTTCGTACTGACGCTTCAAGCCCGCGAGCAGCATATCCGCCGCGACAAAGCAACATCGAATATCTGCTCCAACCAAGCCCTGCTGGCGCTATCAGCTTCCGTGTACCTGTCCATTATGGGACGTCAGGGATTGATCGACGTATGCGACCTTAACCTGAAAAAGTCGCATTACGCAGCTAAGCAACTGAGTGTGATTCAAGGGGTAGAACTTGCCTTCTCCTCGCCATTCTTCAATGAATTCGCGCTGAAACTTCCTGAAGGCACCGATGTAAACGCCCTGAACGAAAAGCTGCTGGAAGAAGGCTTCATCGGCGGATACAATTTGTCCTGGGAATATCCGGAGCTAGGCTCTGTTATGTTGATTGCCGTTACGGAAAAACGTTCGAAAGAAGACATCGACCGCTTCGCGGAAATTTTGGAGGGAAGTCTATGAACACGAGCCTCGATCTGACAGCGCCAACCCTTGTCGATGCTAAGGAAGATTGTGCCCTGATCTTCGAATTGAGCCAGCCGGGCCGCGTTGCTTATTCCTTGCCGGAATGCGACGTCCCGACAACCGAGGATGAAGTCTCGTCCTGGTTGCCTGACGAGTTCAAGCGCAGTGATGCAGCCGCATTGCCGGAAGTGTCTGAAGTTGATGTGATTCGCCACTATACGGGGCTATCCCGCCGCAACTTCGGCGTCGATAACGGATTTTATCCGCTCGGCTCCTGTACGATGAAATACAATCCGAAAATCAACGAAGACGTGGCTCGCTATGCCGGATTCGCTAAGATCCATCCATATCAACCCGTATCGAGCGTTCAAGGTGCACTTAAGCTGATGCACACGCTCCAAACCGATCTGGCCGCGCTGACGGGTATGGATGCGGTGACGCTTCAACCGGCAGCAGGCGCACACGGCGAATGGGCCGGCTTAATGATGATCCGCAGCTATCACGAAGCCCGCGGAGAAAAACGCACCAAAGTCATCGTTCCCGACTCCTCGCACGGCACGAACCCGGCCAGTGCGACGGTTGCCGGATTCGAGACGGTGACGATTCCTTCGAATGCTAAGGGCATGGTTGATCTGGATCTGCTGAGAGCAGCAGTCGGTTCGGATACCGCCGCGCTGATGCTGACCAACCCGAGCACGCTGGGATTGTTCGAAGAGCAGATTGTGGAAATCGCCGAGATTGTGCACGAAGCGGGCGGTCTCCTCTATTACGATGGTGCCAACTCCAATGCGATCATGGGCATCACGCGTCCGGGCGACATGGGCTTCGACGTCGTTCACCTTAACTTGCATAAAACGATGAGCACCCCGCACGGCGGCGGCGGTCCGGGCGCGGGCCCGGTCGGCGTCAAATCGATTCTGATCCCTTACCTCCCGGCTCCGACCATCGAGAAATTGGAAGACGGGTCTTACGATTTCGCAGCCGCTTCGCCAAATTCCATCGGCCGCGTCAAAGCCTTTTACGGCAACTTCGGCATTCTCGTTCGCGCTTATACGTATATCCGCACGTACGGTCCGGACGGCCTGCGCCGAGTATCCGAATGTGCCGTGCTGAACGCGAACTACATGATGGCCCGTTTGAAAGATTATTATGAAGTTCCGTTCGCGGGTCCATGCAAACACGAATTTGTCATGAGCGGCAGCGGCCTGAAAAAATACGGCGTCCGCACGTTGGATGTCGCGAAACGCCTGCTCGACTTCGGGTACCACCCGCCAACCATCTATTTCCCTCTAAACGTCGAAGAATGCATCATGATCGAACCGACCGAGACGGAAAGCAAAGAAACGCTCGACGGCTTTATCGACACGATGATTCGCATCGCGAAAGAAGCCGAAGAAGATCCGGAACTGCTGCTCAATGCGCCTTACACCACACCGGTCACCCGTCTCGATGAAACGAACGCCGCGCGTAAACCGGTATTGAACTGCTCTTGCAGTTAAGGAAGCTTTCGGTACATCAAACCTCATAGGCTATACGTTCAGGGTACGAGTAGCTTATCTATCCTTTGCGTTTTTTGCAGGCCACTTTTCCGGGAAATCCGGCAAAGTGGCTTTTCTTTTTGTTTCCGTCGCTTCATAATAGAAAAAGGGCCGTCCGCCATGAATCGATCCGGGTGCCTATAGTGTTTTAATATCCAAATTTTCAGGAAGTCGAGGGTTGTACCGATTATGTCACTCACAGATAAAGGTTACCGCATTTTGATGAAAGACGTGATCCGCGAAGGCGATCCGATTTTGCGCCGCAAGGTTGAGGAAGTAAAGTTCCCTCTTTCCGATGAAGACCGCAATGCCATGGATGCCATGATGCGCTATCTTCACGAAAGCCAAGACGATGAACTAGCTGAAAAATACGGGCTCCGTCCGGGCGTAGGCATCTCTGCCAATCAGGTCGGCGTAGATCGTCGGATGTTCGCCGTGCTGTTTACGGACGTCATGGAAGAAGAAAATCCAACTTTGTACGAATATAAGCTGTTCAATCCGAAGATCGTCAGCCATTCCGCCGCGATGACGTATTTGCCGGACGGCGAAGGCTGTTTGTCCGTAGATCGTCCGGTCGAAGGCATCGTGCCTAGATATGAAAAGATCAAGCTAAAAGCTTACGATGAGAACGGAAAAGAACTGCTACTCAAGCTCAAAGGCTATCCGGCGATCGTGATGCAGCATGAATTGGATCATTTGAACGGCGTGATGTTCTACGATCATATCAACGAGAATGATCCGCAGGCAGAGCCGAAAGGCGTGAATATTCAGAGTTTGTGGTAGGCGTTTGTCCGATTACAAAAAGAACCGGCATCTGCCGGTTCTTTTTGTTTACAATCAGGTAAGATGTTTGTTTTATTCATATTGATCTGAGCGATGTTTATAAAAGCTACCTAAATTCATTTTTTGAATGAACCAATACCCCAGTCCGAACGTGATTCCCGAGAATAAGTAGAAGAAATAAAAAAGCTGCGCTTCAGAAGAAAATGGATGTCCTCCACCCCAAAGCAAAAGTGCCAGAAGAGTCGGAATAAAGAAAATGGCTACGCAAGCCAGAGGGTAAAGTAGCCATTTAAGACTTTTGAACTTTTTATCCACGAGATAAACCAACCCGATATATAACGGACAAGCCACGACGAGAAATCCAAAAAGAGACGTGAAAATCGTGTATCCCACATCGTGAAGAGGTTGATTATAAGCAGCATGTAAACGATATACGTAACCCAAAAATCCCGCACTGTAAGAAACAGCTCCGAGCAAAAACATCGCGAATTTAAACATAAAATCCTCCCTTCTTTAATTATGTATCTTTTAATGTAGATCAGATCCGTTTGTTGTTGGTGTTCCAGGCAGTACTTCATTCCATACGAAGCAGTCCCTTACGTTTAATTTTAACAAAAAAATCCGGCTCCCATAAGGGAACCGGACGGACGCAGCTTCGGCGTGCCAAAATGCTCGGCGCGCACGCCGGAGCGACAGAGATCGTACAGTCGAAACGGTTCATGCGAAATGCGTCTAACTTAGACTTGAATAGCTTCAACCAGAGCTACGACTTCTTCGGCTGTCGAGCATTCCAGTGCCTTCGCTGCCAGCTCCTGCATGTCCGCACGGGACAGTTTGGAGATTTGGCTGCGCGCCGGCAGAATGGATGTTGCGCTCATGCTGAATTCGTCGAGGCCCAGACCCAGCAGCAGCGGAATCGCGACGGAATCGCCGGCCATCTCGCCGCACATCCCTGCCCACTTGCCTTCTTTGTGCGCGGCTTTGATGACCATGTCAACAAGGCGCAGGATCGAAGGGTTGTAAGGCTGGTACAGGTACGACACGCGTTCGTTCATGCGGTCGGCAGCCATCGTGTATTGGATCAGGTCGTTGGTGCCAATGCTGAAGAAGTCGACTTCTTTCGCGAATTGATCCGCCAGTACGGCAGTCGAAGGAATTTCGACCATGATACCGAGTTGGATGTTTTCCGCAACCGGAGTTCCTTCGTTCTTCAGGTTCTCGCGTTCTTCTTCAAGCAGCGCTTTGGCTTGGCGGAACTCGACCAGGGTCGCGATCATCGGGAACATGATGCGCAGATCGCCGTGAACACTTGCGCGCAGCAAGGCTCTCAACTGGGTGCGGAAGATGTCCGTACGATCCAGGCACAAGCGCACCGCGCGGAAGCCCAGGAACGGATTCATTTCTTTTGGCAGTTCGAGGTAAGGAAGCTCTTTGTCGCCGCCGATATCAAGCGTGCGGACAACGACCGGTTTGCCTTCCATTTTCTCGAGTACCGTTTTGTAAGCATTGTATTGAACGTCTTCGGAAGGGAGTTTGTCGCGGCCCATGTACAGGAACTCTGTCCGGTACAGGCCTACGCCTTCGCCGCCATTATCGAGAACGCCGGCTACGTCGTTAGGCGTGCCGATGTTGGCAGCCAGTTCAACGTGAACGCCGTCCGTCGTTACGGTCGGCTCTTCGCGCAGCTTGCGCCATTCCGCGCGCTGCTCGTCGTACTTGGCTTGCTTCTCGCGATATTCGGCAACGACTTCTTCGCTCGGGTTCACGATGACGTTGCCTTCGAGACCGTCAACGATGACCAGGTCGCCCGGCTGTACTTGCTCCAGCACGTTCTTCGTTCCGACAATTGCCGGAATTTCGAGCGAGCGGGCCATAATAGCCGAGTGCGACGTGCGTCCGCCGATGTTCGTCGTGAAGCCTTTAACGTATTTACGGTTCAATTGAGCCGTATCCGAAGGCGTAAGGTCTTCTGCGATCACGATGACCTCTTCGCTGATTTCGGCAGGGTTCTGCACGTTCAAGCCGAGCAAATGTCCCAGAATACGCTTTGTTACGTCTTTCATATCCGCCGCGCGTTCCTGAAGGTAAACGCTCTTCATGTTCTCGAACATGGAAACGAATTGTTTGGACGTTTCGTTCAGCGCGTAGTCGGCATTGACTTGATCATTGACGATCATGTCTTTGACCGGGCTGATCAGCTCGGGATCGTTCAGAATCAGCAAATGCGATTCGAAGATCTCCGCTTTTTGCGCGCCGAGTTCTTTCAGCGTGTTTTCCTTGATGCGCTCCAGTTCAACCTGCGATTTCGCAAGCGCGTCGTCAAGCTTGGCGATTTCCGCTTCAGCATTTTTGACCGTTTGCTGGGTTACAGTATAATCCGGATGCTCCAGGCGAAACGCTTTTGCGATAGCGATGCCGGCCGAAGCCGCGATTCCGGAAATATTAAGCATTGACTTCGCCCAGACCTTCTCCGACCATAACGTCTTCCAGAGCTTTCAGAGCTTCCGCTTCTTCTTCGCCTTGAGTGATCAGAGTCAGTGTCGATCCTTTTTCCAGACCCAGGGACAGAACGCCCAAAATCGATTTCAGCGTTACGCGTTTGCCGTTAGCTTCTGCGAACGATTCAGTCGATTTGAATTTGTTAGCCGTGTTTACCAGTGCTGTTGCAGGGCGTGCGTGGATACCGTCTTCGTCTACGATTTTGAATGTTTTTTCCATGATTGAATTCCTCCAATGTGTATGTTTGTTGGTAAAACGTTCTTACTTAACTATAGCTGACTTGTATGCACTTTGCACGTTTGCCTGCTATTTGAAGATTTGACTGCCTCTTGCCATGATCCGAATGATTGATGGTTCACCAGCTCGGACCGTGCCTGGCTTCAGCAGCTGTACAGCCGCTTCCCCGGGAAGGTTCATGAAGACGACAGGCGTGATGATCGAAGCCGCATGCTTCTTCACATCCTCCAAGTCAACTTCCAAGATCGGCTGCCCGGGGGCAACGCGATCTCCTTCCGCTACACATACATTAAACCCGTGACCCTTGAGTTTAACGGTATTGACGCCGATATGAACCAGAATTTCTATGCCGGCTTCCGACAAAATTCCAACGGCGTGTTTTCCCGGGAACACCGTGAGCACGGTTCCGCCAACCGGAGAGAGAATGCGTCCCGAAGATGGGAGTACCGCAAAACCGTCACCGATCATTCGGCGGGAGAAGAACGAGTCGGGCACGCTTGAGAGATCGAGCAGCTCACCGTCGGCCGGCGAAACGATGATGTCGCCTTCCGCCTTGTTCTTATCGATGACCTGCTGATCGGCAGTTTGTACGCTGAACGAGTCCTCATTCAGCGCGCGCTCTGCCACCATCGCTTGCATCTGCGACTTGATCGCGTCGGAGCGAGCCCCGAGCAAGACATGAACCTCGTCATGATCCATTTCCCAAACGCCGAGCGCTCCCAACTGCCTGAGACGCTCCTTATCCACCTGACCGTTCTCGGCGACCCGAACGCGAAGCCTTGTGGTGCATGCGTCCAGATTCAATACATTATCTTGTCCGCCGAGTGCCGACAAAAGTTGTCTCGGCAGCTCGTCTGCTCCATTCGGTTTCCCGGATGAAACAAACGTTGACGCCTCACTCTTGCGGGCGCCGGAACCGGCTCGTTTCAGAAGCTCAAGCAGCTTCGTAAACATAGGGGCAACTTCCTCTATATTTATTCTTCCAACGAAATTTAAGCGAAAGCGCAAAAAAGGCACGAATGGCACGAGAAACAGAAGTAAATTAGCAGAACGAAACAGACATGCAGTATGCACAGTCCGATCCCTACTCGTATTTTCTTCGTTCCCGTATCGATTCATGCCTGATCGTATCAGTAACACATCGCTACAAAGATCGTTTTCAGTTCGCTTACGTTCGTCATTATAGCACCCGCCGAAATAGCTGGCAAGCCCTTGCACCGACAAACAATCCTAGAGATTATCTTTTTCCGCAAGACGCTGCAAATGTACGGTCAAATAACTGGATTCCGCCTTGTAAACCGGGAGTCCCAGCCGCTTTTCCATCACTTTGGTCAATTTCCAAGCAAGCGAATACATTTCCGGATATTCCCTTCCGAGCAGCTCGGCCAAGCGATCCGTGGAACGAACTTCTTCGCCGCGGCAGACCCGTTCGATCGCGAAACGAAGATGGGTCAATAGGCGCGAATAATCGAGGCTGGCACGATTCAAGCCGCCGTCCAGATTCTCTTCGATCAGGTCGACCAAATCCGCGATCAACTCGGAATGCCCTCTCACCTCGGTAATGGGACGGTTCGTAATCGCGCTATGGATATGCAAAGCGACGAAACCCACCTCATCCTGACCCAATGCGATGCCCAGACGTTCTTCGATCAGATTGACGACATACTGCGCCAGTTCATACTCTTCCGGATAAATTTCCTTCGTTTCATAAAGAAAAGGATTTTGGAATGTGATTCCCTTTTCCGTACGTTTGAGCGCAAACGCAATATGATCGGTCAAAGCGACATGGATATGCTCGTTCAGCGGCGAAGCAATCCGTGTGCTAATTGTCTGAATCGCTTCGTTCATCACCTCGATCAGATTCTCGTCGACTTGAGGAAGCAGCTGCTTGTACTGTTCCTGCTCACGGCGGCTGCGTAAAATAAACATCTTCTCCGCTGCCTCGGATTCGATCGAATCCTTCTCCGAGCGCCCGAATCCGATTCCTTTCCCGATAACGACCACTTCACCGTAATGCGGATCGTCCGCAATAATGACATTGTTGTTCAAGACTTTGGACACCAGCATCCGCTTGCTTCCGCTCCTCTTCGTTACAGCTCATTATGACGAATAGATTACCAAAAAAACGCCTGAAATTCAACTTTGCGTTACGCTTACGCGCTTAGCATAGGCTTGTTTCGACGCTATTTCGAGATATCGACAAACCCTTCGCCGAATACGTCGCGCACATCGTGGATCGTCACAAAGGCATCTTTATCGGCGCTCTTCACGATCTTTTTCAACTGCGAGACTTCCTGCTTGCTAATAACAATATAAAGAACTTCCTTTGCTTCCTTGGTGTAAAATCCGTGTCCGGACAGTACCGTTACGCCGCGATCCATCGCCGTATTGACCTGCTCGGCAATCGTATGCTGATGCTTGGAGATAATCATAACGGCCTTCTTCGGATTCAAACCTTCGACGATAAAGTCCATCACCTTGGTTCCCACATAAAGCAGCACGATGGTAAACATGAAGTTTTCCACTTCAATGACCATCAGCGAGGCTACAGCAACGATCACGTCGAAGAACAGCAGCCCGTAGCTAATGTTCCAATCCAGATATTTGTTCGCCAAACGAGCCAAAATAACCGTGCCCGCCGTCGTCCCGCCTACGCGCACGATCATGCCGATTCCGACACCCGCAAAAATACCGGCAAAGATCGCATTGACTGTTTTTTCTGTCGAAGCGATGTCCCAACCTTCCGTCAAATGCAAAAATAACGAATTAAACGCAACCGCTAAAATTGTATAAATAATCGTCTTCTTATCCAGAAAACGATAGCCGATTACCAACAAAAATCCGTTGATAATCAAATTGACGAGACCGGGCGACCACTGAAGCCAATAATACAAAATGATCGTAACGCCGGTTACCCCACCCTCGCCAAAGTCGTTGGGGATAACAAACAGATTGACCGCCAGCGCAAAGATAAAGGCGCCGAGCGCGATAAACGCGACATCGGTAATCGTCTTGGTTACTGCTTTTCTTTTCATAAGTTCATTCCCGTCCTTTTCCGGCATCTCGCCAGCGATAACACCTGTCTGCACAACCGCTGAGCCACACGCAATCCCCTAATTCTATCCCATGAAAAAAAGGACCGTCAACCTGCATTTTCTCTAGGAAAATACGGGATTCGGCCCTTCTTGCATACTTATTCGAAAACGGTGCAAAACCTATTCGTCTCCAAATCCATTCGGAGCACCCGGATCGAGCTAATCCATCCAAATACTCGGTTACTCGGTTCTCTCTTCCGCAGGACGTTCCGCCAAGGCAACGGCCTCGGATCTTGCTGCTTTTTCTGCTGCCAGGTTAGCGCCCACTTGCGCATCGGTCGGTGCTTTTTTGCCTCCGGTCAGATTCTGAATCATCTGCTCCAGATCCAGCCCCGATACGCTCTTCAACATTTCAGGCGCGGTTGCCATAAGCTCGGTGACATAGCTGCTCACGCGCGCAGCACCGCCGCCTTCGCCGCGTCCGGTATCGACGACCGTAATCTTGTCGACCGCCGCGATCGGCTCGGCAATCTTGCCTGCCAGTTCCGGAAGCATATTGACGATAACGTCCAGAATGGCCGCTTCTCCGTAATGCTTGAACGCTTCGGCCAATTTTTCTTTGGCTTCGGCTTCGGCAAGACCGCGCAGACGGATAACTTCGGCTTCCGCCGTACCTTTGGCGAGCTCGGCGTCGGCAGACGCGATACCGTCCAGGCGTTTCTGCTCGGCGGAGGCTTTGGCCTGCGTTTCGATCGAATACTGGTGCGCATCGGCTTCGCGCATCCGGCGAGCTTTATCCGCTTCCGCCGCGACTTCTACGGCGTAACGATCGGCATCGGCTTTTTTCTTGACTTCGGCATCGTATTGCTTTTGACGAACCAGAATTTCTTTTTCCTGCAAGTCGATCTCGCGGTCTTTACGTACCAGTTCAACGCGCATTTGTTCTTCGACAGCTGTCTGCTTGGCACGCGCTTCCTGAATCAGATAAGCTTGGTCGGCGTCGGCTTTCGCCGTATCCTGATCGCGTTTGAACGCGGCGATCTTCAATTCTTTTTCTTTTTGTCCTTCGGCAATGTTCGTATCGCGAATCAGTTCGGCTTTTTGTCCTTCTTCTTCGGCACGAGCTTTTTGAATCCGCGAATCTCTCACGGCTTCCGCTTCGGCAATCTCCGCGTCGCGCTTCACGGCCGCGATTCGCGGCTTACCGAGAGACTCCAGATAGCCGTGCTTGTCACGGACGTCTTTGATGGTAAAGGAAACGATTTGCAGGCCCATCTTCTTCAGGTCGCGTGCCGCGACACTTTGCACTTCTTGAGCAAAACGGTCACGGTTGCGGTACATCTCTTCGACCGTCATGGAACCGAGGATCGAACGCAAATGGCCTTCCAATACTTCCTGAGCTTCCGACTTGAGGGATTCGATCGGCTTGCCCATGTACTGCTCGGCAGCCGTCGCCACGTCTTCCGTCGAGCTGCCGATCTTGATGATCGCCACGCCGTCGGCCAATACCGGAACCCCCTGCTCCGTATACACTTCCGGTGTCGTTACGTCCAGCTTATGCGACAACAGCGACAAATATTCGGCCTTTTGGAAAATCGGCAGAATGAATGCGCCACCGCCGCGCACGATCTTGATTTTGCGTCCGGCTTCGTCGTCGGCAATATTTTTCGTGCCGAGGAACGAACCGGTCACCACCATCGCCTCATCCGTGCTAACCGTCTTGTAACGGGCCCAAAACGCCAACCCCAGTACGAGCAGCACGGCCACGACGATACCCGGAATCAGTAGATAATCCGGAATCTGATCGAAAAAGTTCATTTTACTCCAACCCCTTTTCTGTTTTTTCGAGTTCGCTTACGCCCAGCGTCCCATCTTCGATGTCAATGACGACCACCCTGACTCCCGCAGGAATCCAGTCTCCGTCGAAGCTAAAAGCCGTGTGCAGCGTATTGCCCGAACCGCCCATGCTGACCATAACCTCGCCGTAGCCTTTTTCCGGAACCGGCACGGTAACTTCACCGATTCGGCCTGTCAGATCGTTCATCGAGTAGCCTACCGAATTCTCGCTGCCTCGCATCGGCTTCACATAACCGAAGTAAAGCAGCAGACCCGAGAGCAGCGCACACAGTACCGAAGCCGATACGCTCCACAGCGGCGGCAAGCCCGCATAACGCTCAATCAAGATGCCGGCTCCGCCGAAAACGGTGACCATCCCGGCAAGTACGACAGGCTGCAGGAACTCGAACGACAACGCGTCGAACACACCGCCCAGCGCGTCGCCGATCCAATCCCCGAACACGACGCTGATTAACGCAAACAGGACTCCGCCTACCAAGCAACCTAAATAGAGCGCTTCCATAGTCGCATCATTCCTCCATTCTTGGAGCTTTCCCATCCCGTTTCGGCATTCGGCGGCTCTTCCGTTATGGAAAAGCCTGTGCATGATGTACGAGTTTATCGCGCATTGCTTTATCACGCTGAAGCGCCGCCGCAAGCCGAAATTTTGTGAATGGGTATATTGTTACATACGGGTGATTGCCGATTTGGTTTCATTTTTCTCTAAATTAGTTCAATTTTCCTGCGAAGTAGAGACTTGGGCTAAAATTCCCAGCAGTTCATCTTCTTCAAATCCCGAATTCGCGCTTGCTTGCAGGGTATATGTTACGTCATTCGGCCTAGCCGTAGCGTAAACCATATGGTTTTCAAGATTAGCGACTTGAATCTCGGTTCCTTCCACGGAACGCGATTCCGAACCTTGAACCGTTGCAGGACGCTCGCTTAAGGTTAGCAACAACGCTTGATCGCCTTCGTACGGGCCATATAGCAGTTCTTCGATCGGTAGAGTGTCTTCGCTTATCAACTTGCCTTTCTCACGCGAATAAACCAAGACGATGCTATCTTTGTCCATCGGATCGACCTCATCGCTTTTAAGCTCGTCAGGCATGGAAAAGTTTTTATCTTTGTAGGCCAGACTGAGTTCGACCCCTTCGATATTCGGAATCCCGGCATCCGGGTAAACCTTTTGCACTTCGCGTCTTGCGTCGACCAGACCATCAGGTTCGGCAGGCGTAGATGAGCACGCAGCGAGCGAAGTCGCGAGCAGTACGGAGATTAAAAGTTGCGGCGTCTTATTGGGTATTTTCATGGTGAATCAGCTCCTCTCTAACTGATAAGCGCAGAGAATGAGTGAGTCGTTATGGAGAAATTTTGAGGGAAGCGGGGGCGCTGCGGGAGAAATTACAAGCATATGCTTCCGAAGTGCATTTCTTCGAAATGCTTTACAAGCCGCTGTCTCACGAAGAAAGCTTTCAGCTTTCCTCGTTCAAAGGCGTCTTTCACTGAATTTCTCCCTCCGCTAGAGCTTCCTCAGTGGTTTAGGGAAAGAAGCAAAGAAAAGAGACCAGCGGTTGCATGGTCTCTTTTTGGAGAGAATCAGAAGTTGATTTTTTCGGCGATTTCTTTTAAGGCATTTAGGCTAATTGTCGGGCTGCCGGTATGCAGAACATAATAACAGTCTTCCGTAGCGATCCACACTTGTTTTTTGGATCCGCCTTTGATCGAAGAAGTGTCTTCGAGGATCGCGGGATGACCTTCGATGTCTCCGATCGTGATGAACGAAGGATCGAAGTAAGCTTGCTGGGTATCGATGGCGGATTGAGGATTTCGATCTAGGCTTTTTATTTGGTAGATATTGATTTCAGACTGATCTTCTGTCGCGTATACGATATGAATTATATCTGTTCCGAGGTTATCCTCTAACGAAGCGTATTTTTTGTGCAGGATCTTGTTGTTGAAAAAGGATGAGAATTTCCCAGGTTGAGTAGAGAACGCCGAATCCTGATGTTCTTTTTCCAGACTCAACGGGATTTTGATTTCGTTGTTCGCCTCAAATTCCTCAAGACTTATGGAGCCGTATATCGGTGCCCCTTGAAGCGCTGCTTCGCTACTACGTGCAGTCTCGACCACCGAATGTTTCGTTCGAAGAAACCGGATATTTCGCGGCATAAGCTTGCTGATACATCGTCGCTCCTCCAAGTACGATTACGGAAGACATTACAGTGGCGATCATTGTTTTTTTGTTCATTGCATTCGTGCTCCTCTCAATCAAATTCGGAATAGCCTATATGCTGAACGGGATTAGTATAAAAAAGTTTACTATAAAAATAAAAACACGATCCCCGATTGATACCGGGGTCGTGTTTTGACGTTCATGCTTTGGAGTTGCAAAAGTTTCAGCTTCCCAATACGGCTTACAGCGAAGCTTTATAGATCGCCACGACGTCTTCGCGCTGCAGTTTGTTGAAGTTGCCGAAAGGTCCGAATTTCATCGCTTTGTCGGCCATTTCTTCGATGCGGCTGCTATCGATCTCGTAGTCGGCCAGCGTGCTTGGAGCGCCGATGGAGTTCCAGAATGCGCGCAATGCTTCGATACCTTCGAGACCGACTTCTTCGGCGGATTTGCCTGTCGCGTCGATACCGAAGACGTTGACGGCAAGCTTTTTGAAGCGCTCCGGATCAACGCTCAAGCTGTGCTTCATCCAGTTCGGGAACAGGATCGCCAGACCCCCGCCGTGCGGGATATCGTAAACGGCCGATACGGCATGCTCGACGTTATGGGTTGCCCAGTCGCCGGTGCTGCCCATGCTCAGAACGCCGTTCAGTGCCATCGTGCCGCTGTACATAATCGTTTCGCGCAGCTCGAAGTTTTCCAGGTCGTCGATCAGCTTCGGACCCGCTTCGATTACGGCACGGAGTACGGACTCGCAGAAGCCGTCTTGCACGGGCGTGTTGCTTTCGAGGTGGAAATACGTCTCCAGCACGTGCGACATCATATCGACGATGCCGTATACCGTTTGGTCTTTTGGCAGGGAGTACGTGAACTCCGGATCGAGGATCGAGAAGGTCGGGAACGAATACGCGCTGCCCCAGCCCAGTTTCTCCATCGTTTGCTCGTTGGTAATAACGGAACCGCTGTTCATTTCCGAACCGGTTGCCGCCATTGTCAGCACGACGCCGAGCGGAAGACCGTCTTTGGCAGCCGCTTTGCGTTCCGCGAAGTCCCACATGTCGCCGTCGTATTTCGCGCCGACCGCGATTGCTTTGGCACAGTCGATCACGCTGCCTCCGCCGACCGCAAGGATCAGGTCGATGTTCTCGTTTTTGCACAAGTCCACGCCTTTATGAACCGTCGACAGACGAGGATTCGGTTCGACGCCGGCAAGTTCAACTACGTTCGAGCCGATCTCTTTGAGCAAAGAAGTTACGCTATCGTACAAACCGGAGCGTTTGATGCTGCCTCCTCCGTATACGAGCAGGATGTTTTTTCCGTATTGCGGAACCAGCGTTTTGAGTTGTTCCAGTTGGCCTTTGCCGAAAATAAGGCGTGTCGGATTATAGAAAGCGAAAGATTTCATGTGAATGTGTTACCCCTTCCTTTTCATAAGTTCGTATTCATTATATACCGGATTGATCGGAAAACAAAAAAGACTGCCGCAGTCCGAAAACGGCACGGCAGTCTTTTCAATCTTCAGCGGTCTCTATTAAGGGACGCGCGACGATGCTCAACAGCGGACAAGCTCCCGAATTTTACGCGTCTTGCCGGCTCCAGCCCAGACTGCTCACGTAACGGAAGAACGCTTCGCGGCCTGTAGCGTCCGTTTTATACACGCCCGCATGGCCCAGAATCTCCGTAAACTTGGCGCCGACTTCAAGCTCGATAAGCGCTGTAGCGGCTTCCGGCGTTAGCTGCGAGCCGTGCGCGGCGATCAGCTCGCGTACCCACGGCAGATGCTGCGCCAGCACGTGGGACGCGTCGCTTTCCGCAGCAGCCAGCAAAGCGGAATCGCCGCTCAGCACGCGCCCGATTTGCTCCAGCTCGTCTTTCAGGCGTCCCGGCAGAATCGCCAGACCCATCACTTCGATGAGACCGATGTTTTCCTTTTTGATATGGTGCATTTCTCGGTGCGGGTGGAAAATGCCTTCCGGATGCGCAGCGTCGGTCCGGTTGTTGCGCAGCACCAGATCCAGCTCGTACGCGCCTTCGCGGCGGCGGACGATCGGCGTCACGGTGTTATGCCGAACGTTCTCTCCGTCTTTTTCGCTGGACGCGCGTACGTTGACGCTTTCGTCGCTGTACGTTTTCCATGTCTCGTAGATCTCGTCCGCCGCTTCCAGCAGTTCCGCTTGATCGTCGCCCGTCAAACGGATGACCGACATCGGCCAGCGAACGACGGACAGCTTCACGGAAGGATATTGCGCATGCGCGAACACCGCTTCCGTCGGTGCTTTTTCGATCGGGAAGGTATGCTTGCCGCCTTGGAAATGGTCGTGCGTCAAGATCGAACCGCCCACGATCGGCAGATCGGCGTTGGAACCCAGGAAATAATGCGGGAACCGATCGGTAAACTGAAGCAGACGTCGCAATGTGTCCTTGGTCAGCTTCATCGGAACATGGTCGCGGTGCAGCACGATGCAGTGTTCGTTGTAGTAGACGTAAGGCGAATACTGGAACAGCCAAGGCTCGTCGTTCAGCTCGAGCGGAATCACGCGCAGGTTCTGGCGGGCCGGGTGATTGATCCGTCCGGCATAACCCACGTTCTCGCGGCAAAGCTGGCATTTCGGATAGACCGGAGGCGGAAGCAGCTTGGCCTGCGCGATCTCTTCCGACGTTTTTTCCGGCTTGGACAGATTGATCGTGATCTCGATCGTGCCGAATTCCGAATCATGCGTCCAATACATATTTTTCGCCACGCGATCCATACGGATGTAGTTCGAATCGATGCACCATTTGTAAAAACGATCCGTTGCCGCCGTGATGCCGCCTTCTTGTTCCGCTTGAAGGAAATCGCGCGTCACTTCGGACGGACGGGCAAGCAGCAGCCCCATCAGCTTGGCGTCGAGCAAGTCGCGCTGCGTATCGGTATTTTCCGGGATCATGCCGGTTTGCGCCGCGTAATCGATCAGCGTATCCAGCATCGGCTGCGGGCCTTCCGGCAATGTTTCGGCCAGCGCGTCAAGCGACGCTTCGGCAGAATTCGGATCGGCTCCGTAAGGCTCGTCGAATCCGAACTGCTCCAACAGACGGTTGCGCCCGAAGTCGCCGTCGGCTTCCTCCAACAATTTTTCCCGCAGCGCAAACGCCGTCAAACGCTCAATGGCTCTTAGCGCTTCTACTTTCGTCACTTCCCCCGCCGAACCCTGCTGCGCGTGCTGTTTCAACTTTTCGCTCATGGACACTGCCCCCGTTATCGTTTTTTGAAGCGCGAATTCGTACCTTTGACCCGAATATTAGTCGTTGTAACCGTTAGGACGCGATTGATGCCAGTTCCAGGCGCTCGCGATGATCGTCTCAATGTTTTCGCGCGCCGGCGTCCAGCCCAACACTTCGCGCGCTTTTTGCGAGGATGCGATCAGGATCGCCGGGTCGCCCGCGCGGCGAGGTTCCGTTTTGACCGGAATTTCTTTGCCTGTCACTTTGCGCGCCGTCTCGATGATCTCGCGCACGGAGAAGCCGCTGCCGCTGCCGAGGTTGAACACGTCGCTTTTGCCGTCGTTTTTCAGGTAATCGATCGCCCGCAGATGCGCGTCCGCCAGGTCGCTGACATGCAGGTAGTCGCGGATGCACGTTCCGTCTTCCGTCGGGTAATCTTCGCCGAAGACGGAGATGTGCGAACGTTGTCCCAGCGCCGTTTGCAGGACGATCGGGATCAGGTGCGTTTCCGGACGGTGGTCTTCGCCGATCTTGCCGCTTTCGTGCGCGCCGGCCGCGTTGAAGTAGCGCAGAGCCACGTAGCGGACGTTCAGCACGCGGTCGTACCAGCGGATCATGCGTTCCATCATCAGCTTCGTTTCGCCGTAGACGTTGGTCGGCTCGGTGCGGTCCGTTTCTTCGATCGGCGTCTTTTCAGGTTCGCCGTAAGTCGCCGCCGTGGAAGAGAAGACGATGCGGCGCACGCCGGCTTCGTTCATTGCTTCCAACAGGCATAGCGTGCCGTACATGTTGTTGTCGTAGTATTTACCCGGGTTCTGCATGCTTTCGCCGACCAGGGAGTTCGCCGCGAAGTGAATAACGCCCTCGATCTCATTTTCCGCAAACAGTTTCTTCAGCAATTCTTTGTCGCGCAGGTCGCCTTCGTACAGTTTTCCGCCCAGCAACGCTTCCTTATGCCCCGTTTGCAGACTGTCGATCACGACTACTTCTTCGCCGCGTTCGAGCAAAGCCGCTACCGTATGGGACCCGATGTATCCTGCACCGCCTGTTACCAAAATCGCCATTATGTGTTCCTCCTTGGATTGGGACGATCGCTCGTCCTGATTAGGTTGAATCCTTGTGCTTGAAAAAGTTAGTTCCCGAGTTGCTCCACGCCTTCGCCGACGCCGCAGACGTAGAAGTCGCCTGTCAGTCCGGTGCGTGCTTGGTAGTTCTCGCCGACTTCGCGTACAAAGCGTTCCACGTCGTCTTCATGCACCAACGATACCGTGCAGCCGCCAAAGCCCGCTCCGGTCATGCGCGCGCCGAGCGTTCCCGGAATTTTGCGTGCTTCTTCGACCATGACGTCCAGCTCGTCGCAGCTCACTTCATACAGGTCGCGCAGCGAGTCGTGGGACAGGTTCATCAGACGGCCGAATTCTCCCAGATCGTTCGCCGTCAGTGCTTCGACCGAAGCCAGCACGCGCGCATTTTCTTCAATGACGTGCCGGGCGCGATTGCGAACCGTCTCGTCGGTCAAAGCCGATTTGAAGTCTTCGAACTGCGAAGGGGTAAGCTCGGCGAGGTAGCTCAGGTCGGCTTTGCAGCTTCTCAGGCGTTCCAACGCTGCCGTACACTGTTCGCGGCGTTCGTTGTACTTAGAATCGACCAGGCCGCGGCGCTTGTTGGTGTTGCCGATGACCAGCTTGTAGCTGCCCGTCCGGAACGGCACATGCTTGTATTCCAGCGTGTCGCACATGAGCAGGATCGCATGGTCTTTTTTGCCGTTCGCCACCGCGAATTGGTCCATGATCCCGCAGTTGACGCCGACGAAGTTGTTTTCCGCGGCCTGCGACAGCAATGCGATCTGCACCGTGTCGCGGTCATAGCCGCCCATTGCCAGCAAGCCGTAGCCTGTCACGACTTCGATCGACGCGGAGGAGGACAGCCCTGCACCGTTCGGAATCTCGCCGTGGTAGAACAGGTCATAGCCTTTCGATACCGGGAAACCGCGTTCCGCGAGTTCGACCATTACGCCGACCGGGTAATCCGTCCATTGTCCGCTTTTGTTCAAGCCGATCTCGTCGACCTTGATTTCCGCTTCTTCCGGCATATTGGTGGAAGCCAACGTGATCAAGCCGTCTTCGCGTTCGCGAATGACCAATGTCGTGCCGAACTCCAACGCTGCCGGCAGCACGTATCCGCCGTTGTAATCGATATGCTCGCCGATCAAATTCACGCGTCCGGGCGCATGGAACACACTCGGTTCAATGGCCGATTCACCGAATTTCCGTATAAACATTTGCTTGATAGACCCTGCATCCATTCTGAGATCACCTCGTAGGTTGTTTTGTTTACCTTGTGCCCTCAGTATAAAAGATAGCGTTCTCCTTGATAATGCACCGATGTGCGGACTGCATGGACTTATGTGACTTCCCTTTTCAAGAAGAGTATACTGGAGAAAAAGGCTGCACAAGCCGGAAAAGAAGGTTCACGATGAACGATGCTGCAAGCGACTTCTCCTACTCGGTTGCGCCCAATCCCGTTTACGATGATAAAGGCAGGCTGTATGTCTTGTTCGCCGGGGAAAGCCAAACTCTGCCCGAACACAAGATCGGACCCAAAATCTACGACTATTTCCTGCTGCATATCATTGAATCGGGCCGCGGCTCATTCGTGCACGAAGGACAGCCGTACGCGCTGGAAGCAGGCGACGCGTTCCTGATTCGGCCCGGAAGGCTGGTCAGCTATGTATCCGATAAAAGACAACCTTGGCGCTACCGATGGATCGCCTTCGCAGGTCCTTTGGCCGAAGATATCTTGCATACCGCCGGATTGACCTCGCAGCATCCCGTTTTTCGCCCGTCTACCGAGTCGAATATCCCTCGCTTGTTGATCGAGACGCTCGAGGCATTTCGCGCAAGGCGTGCAAGCGCACATCTCTCTTCACTCGGCAATCTGTACCTGATCCTGGCAGCGGCTGAAGACGCGGTGCGCGGCGACTCGGCGCTGCCCGCTGCGGATACGGCAGGCAGCCTGGCCGTCAAGCAGATGATTCGCTACATGACCGACCAATATGCGCATCCGGTGTCTATCGAAGATATGTGCCAGAGTTTGGGATACAACAGAGCCTATCTTGCGCGTCTTTTTAAAAAGGAAACAGGTGTCGCTCCGGTCACGTATCTGCTGCGGCTACGCATCGACAAGGCACGAAGCCTACTTCGCGAACGACCGGACTTGTCCGTTCAGCAGATTGCGTCTTCGGTCGGCTTGACTGATCCGCTATACTTTTCCAGGCAGTTCCAACGTTTGCATAGACAGTCGCCTACGGCTTACCGAGAATCGGTGCTCAAGCGGAAACGTCCGTCCGACGATTAACCCTACAAGACGCTTGCCTAACGATGTAATTATCCCAAAAGCAAACAAGCGAAGCAAAAAACCGTATTCCGCATAAAAGTCCCGCATTTTCGCTTGGACCCTTGAGGTCGCGAAAACGCGGGACTTTTATCAGAAACGGCTATTCAAAAAACGATATCGGGCACTTCTACCCAAGCAGCGCGTTGACTTTGCGATTCAAGCCGTCTTTTACTGCTCGCTTTCGGTTTTCAAAATCTTCTCGATCCGTTCAAGCTCTTCAGTCGTAAACTCCAACTGCTTCAACGTCTCGATATTTTCTTCGATCTGCGACACGCGGCTTGCGCCGATCAGAACGGAGGTCACGCGTTCGCCGCGCAGTACCCAAGCCAAAGCAAACTGCGCCAGGCTTTGACCGCGTGCGACAGCCATCTGGTTCAGCGCACGGACTTTGCGCATCGCCTCCGGCGTGATCTGATTCTGATTCAGGAACGGCGAAGCGCTGGCCGCACGGGAATCTTCAGGAACGCCGTTCAGGTATTTGTTGGTCAGCAGACCCTGTGCCAACGGACTGAACGCGATGCTGCCCGCCCCGCTCTCGTCCAACACATCCTGAAGGCCATGCTCGATCCAGCGATTCATCATCGAATAGCTCGGCTGATGAATCGTAAGCGGCGTGCCGAGGTCTTTGAGGATGGCAACCGCTTCGCGAGTTTGCTCCGCCGAATAATTGGATACGCCTATGTACAGCGCTTTGCCGGAACGCACGATATGATCGAGCGCTCGCATCGTTTCTTCAAGCGGCGTATCCGGGTCCGGACGGTGATGATAGAAAATATCCACATAATCCAAACCAAGCCGCTTCAGGCTCTGATCCAGACTGGAAACGAGATATTTGCGCGAACCCCATTCGCCGTACGGGCCGGGCCACATATAATACCCCGCTTTTGTGGACACGACCAGTTCGTCGCGGTAAGCTTTGAGGTCGGTTGCCAGTAAGCGCCCGAACATCTCTTCAGCCGATCCTGGAGGAGGTCCATAGTTATTCGCCAAGTCGAAATGCGTAATGCCCAGATCGAAGGCACGATGCACGATGTTTCGACCGTTTTCGTAAGCGTCAACGCCGCCAAAATTATGCCACAGTCCGAGCGAGATCGCCGGAAGCTTGAGTCCCGACCGCCCGCTGCGGTTATATTTCATCTGGTCATAGCGTTCTCCGCTCGCCTTATATTCCATCGCTTTTCTCCATCCTTTCATTTCGAAACTTGCTCCCATCCATCTTAGCGCCGAGGATGCCGATAAGCAAGAAAACGATTACATATTTTTTTCAACTTTCGTTAGACGTATCCAAGCAACTGCCGTACCCGTTCGGCCACAGCTCCCATGGCTTCCGTGATAAGCAGGTCGGCATGGCTGTCGTACGGGGTAGGCGTGCGATTGAGCAAAGCCAGATGCCCGCCCGTGAACATGCCGACCAGGCTGGCCGCCGGTTGAACGGTCAACGACGTGCCGCCGACGATCATCAGATCCGCTTCTTCGATGGCCTGGACGGAGGCTTCCAGCACATCCGAATCCAGCATCTCTCCATATAGCACGACGTCCGGTTTAAGCAATCCCCCGCACTTCGGGCATGCCGGAATCGCCGCATCGCCCATTACCGCATCGAGAGCGTAAGCAGTTCCGCAGGACGTACAGGTATTCCGAAGCACGGAACCGTGAAGCTCAAGCACGTTCCGGCTGCCCGCCTTCTGATGCAGACCGTCGATATTTTGCGTGATCACCGCGTTCAGTTTTCCGTTCTTCTCCAAGTCGGCCAACAGCCGGTGCATGGGATTCGGCTCCGCCTGCGGATAGACCATACGGCTTCGGTAGAACCGATAGAACGTCCCGGTTTCCCCGTAAAAAAATTCCCGGCTCAACATATCCTCCGGGGAATAAGGGAATTCGCTTTGACCGCTATCGTATAAACCTCCGGCTGAACGGAAATCGGGAATCCCGCTTTCGGTCGATGTGCCCGCTCCTCCGAAGAAGACGATCTTTCGAGCCTGACGGATCCGCTCTGCCAGCATTTCCGCGCGATCTGTTGTCATCGAATTTTCCTCCTCCGCATGCTGACCTGAATCTTCAATCAAAGTTTCGGACTCTAATACCCAATTCGCTATAATCTCCAATCACAAAGTCGGCAGCAGACATATGCGAACGGGGGCCTCCGCCTGACACGACGCCGATCGCAAGCCGTGCTCCTGCACGCTTGGCCATCTCCATGTCAGCACCTCCGTCACCGATCACAATCGCCTGTTCCGGCTGCACGCCAAGTCTGCGGCAGGCTTCGAATACGAGATCCGGTGCCGGCTTACCCTCCTGTACCAAGTCACGGCCGTTGATGCAGTCGAATAGCCCCTCAAGTCCCGCCCAACGCAGATGCTTGATCGCGGAAGACGTGCCGTCCGATGTCGCGACGGCGAGCTTGATTCCCGCTGCTTGTGCATTTTCGAGCAGCGCAATCACACCGGGAAGCGGGAGCACCGGCCTATCGGCTTCCAACCGTTCTTCCGCAGCAGCGGCAAACTTTCGCACGGCGTCTATGCTTTCATGCCAAGGCAGCCCAGCCCCGTATAACTGCCAGGCCAACACTCCGGTCAACTCATCGGCTGTAGCCAATGCCAACGGGCCCGAACGGTCATAATCGAGGATTCGCCCATTCTCGCCGCGCACTATGCCAAAAGCTTTCTCGGCGCTGCCTAGCCATTCTCCGCCCAATCGGAGCAATTTTCGCTCTGTGCGCTTCAGCATCTCGTCTGCCCAGCGTCCCCACAATGCCATAAAGTCCAGCAGCGTTCCGTCTTTATCAAAGATCAAAGCCTCGCAAGCGACTTCATGATCTGCGATCGTCAAATAAGAAATAGGCATACGTGTCCTCCCGTTTTAAAAAAAGCCGCGCAGAACCGTAAGTGTGCCGAAACGCCGCAAACACTTGACTGATTCTGCGCGGCTGATCCTTCGTTCCGAATCTTTGCGCTGCTATTGCCCGGCTTCCGCAGGAATCGCATCCAGCCAGGTTGAGATTAGGGTTACCGTTTGTTCGCGCTGCTGCGCTTCGGGAATCGAAGCTTTGCCGTCTCCGCCCTGTTCGCCGTAACTGCCGAAGTGACCGTGGTTTCCTCCTTCGATGACTTCGTATTGCGCATTTGCAGGCAGATAACCGCGACCTTCCTCGTAACTTTCCCGCTTCAATACTTGGTCTTCCGAAGCCGTGATCGACAGGGCAGGCATTTGCGTTTTGCTCAAATCGCCTTTCCCTTCGGCATACGAAGCGAGGAAGAAAATACCCGCGATCCGATCTGTATGTTCAACTGCATAACGGGCCGCAAATGGTCCGCCGAGCGAGTGCCCGCCTATCGCGAACGTCTCGTCCGGATATTTGTCTTGTACTTTTTCGGCTTCGTTTTGTCCCAGAAACGCGAAGTTGAACGGCATCTTCACAACCACCACATGCCGCCCGGTTGCTGCCAGGTCACGCGCAAACGGAGCATACACTTCCGGCTTCACGCGTCCCCCGGGATAGAAAATAACGCCAGGTTGCTTCACCGCCACCGTACTATCCGACCCGATCGCGGGTTCAAATTCGATCCAATCATCCGTTTGCGACACCGCTACGGCATCATCGCTTTTCAAAGCAGCAAGAGCCTCTTCGGATGGCTTGTACGGCGTGCTCACATACACGACGGCAGCCGCAATCAATACAAGCACCAGCACCAACACAATCGTCAGGATCAAGCGTCCTTTGCGGCGCGGCGTTCCTCCGGTCTTGTTTGGTCTGCCTCTTCGTTTTCCGCTATCGAACGGCTGAATCGGCGCTTTCGATCCTGTTAACATGACAACTTCCTCCTTACATCCAATAAGTTTCCCCGTCCCATTATAAAGAATCGCGACGAGTCCGGCAAAGGCAGTCCGGTATTTTTTACATATCGCAAAAAAGCCCGCGTCTCCGGTTAACGGAATGGACACGGGCTTTCGGCTCTATTACCGTGACCGTATCCGATTTTCGAGTTGCGCGGACGAACCTTTCTTGAAACGGAAAGGGTTCGATCCGCGCGCAAACCTCGTATCACAAGCGGTCAAAGTACTCATTTAGCTGTTTTTGGCTTGACGATAGGCTTCCGCGTACTGCGCCGCCTTTTCCCGAATCTTCGTCATATCGCCTGTTTTCAACGCTTCGCTGGTCAGATCGGAGCCGATTCCGACCGCCACGGCTCCTCCTGCGATCCAGTCACCCAGGTTGTCCACGGATACGCCGCCTGTCGGCATCAAATTCGCTTGCGGTACAGGACCTTTAAGCGTTTTGATAATCGAAGGCTCGAACATATTTCCCGGGAAAAGTTTCATGACGTCCGCGCCCAGTTCCAATCCTTTTAACAGATCAGAGATCGTTACGACACCAGGCATCACCGGAACGCGATACAGATTGCACATTTTGATCGTCTCTTCGTTCAATGCGGGCGAAACGACGAACTGCGAACCCGCCATGATCGCCATACGCGCCGTAACCGGCTCAAGCACCGTGCCTGCACCGATAACCGCAAAACGATCGGAATCTTGTGGCGCTTCAGGGTTATATACGCGGCTCAAACGCTCGATGGCTTGGAGCGCGTTAGGCACAGTCATGGTGATTTCGATAATCTTCACGCCGCCTGCAATCGCTTGTTCAGCCATTTCCACCACTTGTTCCGGAGAATCTCCCCGCAGAACCGCGACCACGCCGCAGTCCAAAATGCGTTGCAGCACTTTAATTTTCTTCATTAAGCTTCCTCATTCCTCTCCGATTCCGGCCGTGTACGGCGATTACGCCCGGCAATTTGTTCGATCCCTCATCCGCCGCTATGTACTCGCTTTCATTGTGCGCTATGCCGTTTTCCGGTGTCAATGAAAAAACGAAAATAAACCGATTAAGCACGTTCATTTCATTTTGGCGAAGGACCAACTGTCTCGTTTGAAACGAACACGTTCCTGACGCATCAAGAAGCTTTTTCACGCATTCAAGTCTTTTTTCCGTCCAGATCTAAAAAACAAAGAAAAATCGAAAAAATTGTAAATGCTCGCCAACCCGCACTACTGCAAGGATTTGGAAAGAAAACCTGGGTACATGGGGCTTTTTTGAGCTTGCTCGGCGTTTCATCCTAAAAAAGCGGTGGTAAATAGTTGGTGCACGCGGCAATAACAACTACTGAGGAGTGATTGAGATGGCAAACAGTCAGTCGGGCAACAAGAAAATGAGTCGCGAAGAAGCCGGTCGTCTGGGCGGAGAAGCTACGGCGAAAAAGCACAGCCGGGAGTTCTACCAGGATATCGGACGCAAAGGCGGCAAAGCTACGGCGAAATCGCACAGTCGGGAATTTTATCAAGAAATCGGACGCAAGGGCGGAGAAGCAACTTCCAATTCCCACGACAAGGACTTTTACCGGGAGATCGGACGCAAAGGCGGTCAGAAGTAATTTCGAATATGGGCAGACCGCTGAACCTACGTTTATTTCCCTCGCGCGCGCCAAACGAAAGAACCGATCATGCCGATTCGATTCTTTCGTTTGGACGTGCCTTTTTTGCGTTGGGCAGCTTTTTCCCGTCGAATGGACGATTTGTTTTCGGGACTTTGCTAGAAAAAAGTAACGGCATGTGTTAGACTGTTTAGAAAATTTAGCTTCATGCTTGGTCGGGTTTTCGCAAGTTCTTGCTTTGCTCGTTAACCGCGCTAAAGCTGTCATTTTAATATATCGTTCTGGGGGGAAAGTCATTATGGCACCGAAAAAAATGCGTTCCGACATGATCAAAAAAGGATTCGACCGCGCACCGCACCGCAGTCTTTTGCGTGCAGCCGGAGTTAAAGAAGAAGATTTCGGCAAACCGTTTATCGCGGTCTGCAACTCTTATATCGATATCGTACCGGGTCACGTGCACTTGCAAGAATTCGGTAAGATCGTGAAGGATGCGATCCGCGAAGCCGGCGGCGTACCGTTCGAGTTTAACACGATCGGGGTCGACGACGGGATCGCCATGGGCCATATCGGCATGCGTTATTCCCTGCCAAGTCGTGAAATCATCGCCGATTCGGTAGAAACGGTCGTCTCCGCGCACTGGTTTGACGGCATGGTCTGCATCCCGAACTGCGATAAGATCACGCCGGGCATGCTGATGGGCGCTCTGCGCGTCAACATCCCGACCCTCTTCGTCAGCGGCGGACCGATGAAAGCCGGCAAAGACAAGAACGGCCGCTCGATCTCGCTGACTTCGGTCTTCGAAGGCGTAGGCGCTCACCAAGTCGGCAAGATCGACGACCAAACTTTGCTTGAACTCGAACAATACGGCTGTCCGACCTGCGGATCATGTTCGGGCATGTTCACGGCAAACTCGATGAACTGTCTGGCTGAAGCGCTCGGCTTGGCTATGCCGGGTAACGGCACGATTCTCGCCGTTGCTCCGGAACGCCGCGAGTTCGTTCGTCAATCGGCTACCCAGTTGATGGAACTGATCAAGCTGGATCTGAAACCGCGCGATATCGTAACGGTTGAAGCGATCGACAATGCTTTCGCGCTGGATATGGCGATGGGCGGATCGACCAATACGGTTCTGCATACTCTGGCGCTGGCTCAAGAAGCGGGCATCGAGTATCCGATCGAACGCATCAACGAAGTGGCGAACCGCGTTCCTCACTTGGCGAAACTCGCTCCGGCATCCGACTGGCATATCGAAGACGTGCACAATGCGGGCGGCGTAAGCGCCGTGTTGAACGAACTGCTCAAAAAACCGGGCGCGCTGCATGCGGATCGCATCACGGTAACAGGCAAAACGATTCGCGAGAACGTTGAAGGACAAGAAATCCAAAATACCGAAGTGATCCATAAGATCGACAATCCGCATTCCGAACGCGGCGGCTTGGCTGTTCTGTTCGGGAACCTGGCTCCGGAAGGCGCGATCATCAAGGTCGGCGCGGTTGACGCTTCGGTGGGCGGCTATCACAGAGGCCCGGCAATCTGCTTCGACTCCCAAGAAGACGCGCTGGAAGGCATCGCGAAAGGCCAGATCAAAGAAGGCCATGTCGTCGTTATCCGCTATGAAGGACCTAAAGGCGGACCGGGCATGCCGGAAATGCTGGCTCCGACTTCGCAAATCGTCGGCATGGGCCTGGGCGCCAAAGTCGGCCTGATCACGGACGGACGCTTCTCGGGCGCATCCCGCGGAATCAGTATCGGCCACATCTCGCCGGAAGCGGCAGAAGGCGGACCGATCGCCTTCGTGGAAGACGGAGACTTCATTGAGCTGGACTTGAACAAGCGCACGATCCAATTGGAGATCAGCGACGAAGAATTCGCTGCTCGCCGCGCGAACTGGAAAGGCTTCGAGCCGAAGGTGAAGACCGGCTATCTGGCTCGTTACTCTAAGCTCGTGACCAATGCGAGCATGGGCGGAATCATGAAAATTTAATGTAGACAAAGCCCGGAGACTTCGGTTTCCGGGCTTTTTTTGTTGGGGAATTCTTTTTGTTTGGAGCGGGAGGTGGCTGCGAAAAGAATTTTTCAACGTCAAAAGCCCGGAGAGCGAGGGCTCCGGGCTTTGTATTGAGGTAGTGTAGGGGAAGAAACGTACACGTCCTGGATCTAAATATACTGATTTTCTACCGGATCGAAATCAATCCTGCAAAGTGACGCCGATACGAGAACGAGTAATTGAGTCTTTTCAGGTAACGGCGCCGGCCGGTTGTTTTTCGGCGGGGATGTTGTCCGAGGCTGCTTTTTCGCCGGTATCTTCAAGTGCGGTGCGGACGGGTTCATCCGCGGGTTTGCGTTTGCGGTCTGCTCGTTTATGGTTTTTGAAATCGCGGGTGAGCAAGACGTCCATCGGCATCAGCATGATTTTGGGCACGAGCAGCTGGGATTGTTCGCCCAGGCGCGACGCGCCGGAAGGATGCAGGACGCCGAGCAGGACTTTAAGATAGACTCGCGTCATTTTGGCAAATAAACCTTCCGGAAGATCGAGCACCTGGAATCCGAATTGTTCCGGGCCGCGGTTGATCATGCTGACGCCGTATAAGCCTTTCGCTTCGCGCAGCTTCGGATCGCGGCGAACATGTTCGGCGATTTTGGGCAGGCTCCGTTCCGTCTCGCGCACCATCAGGATTGCGGTCTGCATGGCGGAGCGGGAGCGGCTGCTGAAATCGAATAGCATTTTGTTGTCAAAATGCAGTTCCAAAATAGAGTCGCCTTTTTCCAAACGCTCGCCGTCCGCCAGTTCCAGCGTCTGACCCGAATATTTCGTTTGGCGAAAGTGGAAAAATGGAGCTCCCTCCGCTTCCTGAAGCCGGAAAGCCCATTTGAACGCTTTTTCGTATAACAGCCATCCACCGACCAAAGCACGCTTCATAGGGGACAGCTTTCGGCCTTTTGCTTTCTGCTCCGCTTTATGCGCTTTTTGCGTAGAAGCCATCAGTCGCTCGACCGTTACGCTGCGGAGCCCTTTCGCGTAAGCTTCTTCCAGAAAACGTTCGAGTGCGCGAATCATATTTTCAGGAGCCTCGTCATTTGCTCCAAGCGTAGCCCCGCAGTCATGCAACACAAGCACCTCGCCGCCGCGCATTTTTCGACGCATGCGTTTGAGCAAGCGATCTTCGCCGAGCCGTTTGCGCCAATCGCCAAAAATGCCGGACCAGAGCACCAACTTCAACTCATGCCGGCCGACCAAGTCGAACAGGTTGACGATGCCCCAAGGCGGACGGTAATACACGGAACGCTGTCCGGTTACGCGCTCGATTACTTCGTTGGTGCGATTCACCTGTTTGCGTACCGAGCCGGGCCACATTAACCAGTTCGCGCGGTGCACATAGTTATGAATGCCGATGCCGTGACCTTCCGCTTGCATGCGTTTCAGCAGCTCGGGATGTTGAGCAGCGTGCGAGCCAACGACAAAAAACGTCGCTTTTGCTTCATAACGCTTCAACATGTCGAGCAACTGCGCCGTATATCGCGGGTCCGGTCCGTCATCGAAGGTCATGGCGAACTCCGTTTCGCTCGTGCCCTTGCGGAAAGCCCGGAATCCGAAAATCCGGCTGATCAACCCCGGAATGAATGCGTAAAAAGATGATAAGTAAAATAGCCATATCAGCAAGGTCGTTTCCATTTCCGCTCTCCGTTTCTCTATTTTGAAGTTCGGGCAAGAGTTTTTGAACATTCTATTGCTCGCCGTCATCACTTTATTTTATCATAGGAATTAATGGAATCAATCCAAAAGTACGGACTTTCACGGTCTGACATCCCTTGCAAAGGAGCCTATTCATGATATCGTTGTACCGGAAATACTGGCGAACTGCTTTTGACATTGCCCTGATCGTACTGACTATCTATTTGGTCATGTTGGCATTCAGTTGGCTGTACGGCATCGCGGCACCTGTCTTTTTATCCATTGTCGTCTTTTTGATCATCGAACCTTTTGCCCGCTTTTTGCATCGCAGAAAATTACCCAAACCGTTGGCCTCCGCCATCTCGGTACTCCTCTTCGTTTCGGTCATTTTGGGAGCTTTATTCGGCGCAGGCTTGATTTTCGTCTCGCAGATTGCGCGACTCGCCGATAACTTGCCGGAGTATACCGCCATCATTCAGGTTCAATTTGCGAATCTAACCGAATTTTTACATAGCGAGCTGAATGCTCTTCCGGCTGGAACCGTGGAAAAAGCCAATGAATACTTTGCCCTGTTCACGGATCAATTGGCGGGTTGGCTGAAGTTTGCATTCTCGCACGTGCTTGCCTTCCTGACTTCTTTTTCCAGCTTTATTGTCAGTTTTACGATCTCGATCATCCTGGCCTTCTTCCTTAGTTCAGAGATCGTTTGGTGGAAAAAGGTCGCTAACGACAAAACGCCGAACACGTTCAAGCATGCTTACCAGTTTCTGAAAGATCATGTCTTCCGTTCAATCGGCTCTTATCTGAAAGCACAGGCGATTCTGGTTTTTATCACGTTTGCCATCGTTTATGCGGGTCTGTTGATTCTGCGCGTAGATAATGCGTTCGCGATTGCGATCGTGTCTGCCCTGTTCGATATATTGCCGCTGCTCGGCGTGCCCGCTATCTTCATTCCTTGGGTCATCTATCTGTTCATTGTGGGAAATACAGGCCTCGCGATCGGACTTATTGTTCTTCTTGCAGTCGTGATGCTGACGCGCCAACTGCTCGAACCTAAAATCGCGGGCAACTCGATCGGGATCTCTTCCGCTTATCTGATGCTCTCCTTCGTTCTGATCTCGACTTCGTTGTTCGGCATGGCCGGTTTGATTCTGGCGCCGATTCTGTTGATCCTGATCAAGGAGCTGCTTCAGGAAGGCTATCTGCAACGTTGGATTCGGATGCCGCAGGAGGAATTCGCTGTGCATCCGCTCAGTCCTTCCGGTGCGCAACCAACGCCTCCTCCTCCGTCGGACCCGCCGCCTGCCGCTCCAAGCGGGAGCCCGTCGGCTTCCGATCCGGATGCCGACGCACCGGACTAACCGTATGTACGCAGACGTTCCCTGAATGGGAGCGTCTTTTTTCATTTGATCCATGCCATGTAAAGTTCAGATGAAAGTTAGATGAAGGACGTTTGGTTAACGTTTTAACGATATGCGCTGCGGGTATAGGATTGACGTATGCCCATTTTATGTAAGGTAATTCCACCATCCGAAGCGAGGGAAAGGGGACTTGACGTGAGCGACGAAAAGAAACCGCAAAACGGCAGCGAACAAGAAGAAAACATGACGTTGACGACCAGACAAGGTCATCCCGTACGGGATAACCAGAATGTACGCACCGTAGGCAGCCGCGGACCGACCACGTTGGAAAATTACCAGTTTCTTGAGAAGATTACCCATTTTGACCGCGAGCGTATTCCGGAGCGAGTCGTCCACGCGCGCGGAGCGGGAGCTCACGGCGTCTTTACCGCGTACGGAACAGCCGGCGACGAGCCCGTATCGAAATACACCCGAGCCAAGCTTTTTCAGGAAAAAGGCAAAGAAACGCCGGTGTTCGTTCGTTTCTCCAGTGTTATTCACGGCGGCCATTCCCCGGAAACGCTGCGCGATCCTCGCGGATTCGCGACCAAATTTTATACCGAAGACGGCAACTGGGATTTGGTCGGCAACAACCTCAAAGTGTTCTTTATTCGCGACCCGCTGAAGTTCCCGGACATGGTGCATGCGTTCAAGCCGGACCCGATCACCAACGTGCAGAGCATGGAGCGCTTTTTCGACTTCGTATCGCTCAGCCCGGAAGCGACACATATGGTAACGTTCTTGTTCTCGCCTTGGGGCATTCCCGCCAATTACCGGCAGATGCAAGGGTCGGGCGTCAATACGTATAAATGGGTCAATACCGAAGGCGAAGCCGTATTGGTCAAGTATCATTGGGAGCCGCTGCATCAAGGCGTCAAAAACTTGACCCAGCAGGAGGCCAACTCGATTCAATCGACCGAATTCAATCACGCCACGCTCGACCTGTACGCAGCGATCGAAAAAGGCGATTATCCCGAATGGGAGCTTTGCGTGCAGATTATGGAAGATCATGAACATCCCGAGCTGGATTTCGATCCGCTCGACGATACCAAGTTATGGCCGCCGGAGCAGTTCCCATTCCTTCCGGTCGGCAAAATGACGCTGAACCGGAATCCGGAAGATTACTTCACCGAAGTCGAGCAAGCCGCGTTCGGTACCGGCGTGCTGGTCGACGGCCTGGACTTTTCCGACGATAAAATGCTGCAAGGTCGCACCTTCTCCTACTCCGATACCCAGCGCCACCGCGTCGGAGCCAACTATTTGCAGCTTCCGATCAACGCGCCGAAAACGCATGTCGCCACCAATCAAAGCGGCGGCCAGATGCAATATAAAGTCGACCGCGCTCCGGGCCAAAACCCGCACGTTAATTATGAACCTTCATCGATGGGCGGCTTGAAAGAAGCGCCCAAGCCGGGCAAAGACCACGAACCCGAATACCATGCCAAACTGGTCCGGGCTCCGATCGACCGCCCGAACAACTTCGGCCAAGCCGGCGATACGTACCGCTCGTTCGAAGACTCGGAACGCGACGAACTGATCAACAACCTGGTCGGCGCGCTGTCGCAATGCAAACCCGATATTCAAGAACGCATGATCGACTACTTTACCCAAGCCGACGCCGACTACGGACGCCGCGTATCCGAAGGCTTGGCCGCAACAGAAAAGACGCAATAAGCGGACAATCAGATCCTCGGAAAGCCATTGAAGAAGCCCAAGAAAAAGGCAAAGAATCCTGACCTTACTAAAAGGTTCAACACGAATCGAACTCGAATCTTATCAGCCCATTCTTTTCATCAAAAAGAGCTCCGGACCGAAGTCCGAAGCTCTTTTCTTGTTTCTTCCCTACCCCACTCTCACCGCTTAAAGTTTCGGGGGCGGAGGGTAAGGACTGTGAAGAAGCGATAGCGTTCGCCTTTGCCATTGGGAAAATACAATTAAAACTTCCAATCCTTTTTCCCGATGGCAACACGCGATCGTAACAGTCCTTACCCGCAGCTCCAAGCTCCGCAGAAATTTTAAACGGTAAACTTCGAAATCGAATCTTTCAGCTCGTTCGACGCATTGCTCAGTTTCGCCGACAACTCGACAAGTCGCACGCCGACGTTCTGCTGCTCGCTGCTCAGCGACGCCACTTCTTGCGACGTTGCCGAAGATTCTTCGGCAACCGCGCTAACGCTTGTCATCGCTTCTGCCATCGTCTTCTGCGCGCTGCCCAACTCGCCGATCGAAGTCGTTACGCCGTCGAGCTTGCCCGAGAACAGTTCCATCTGCTCCTGCACGGAATCGAAAATTCCTGTCGTTTGCTTCACGGATTGGACTTGCTCCTGGAACATCGGATATACGGCCGAGAGCGTGCGTACCGTTTCGTCCATCTCGGACTGGATGTTATCCGTAATTTCGCCGACCATGTCAATCGATTCGCGCGAACGGCTTGCCAACTGGCGTATTTCTCCGGCAACGACCATGAAGCCTTGACCGGCTACCCCTGCGCGTGCTGCTTCGATGGTAGCGTTAAGCGAGAGGATATTCGTTTGCTTCGTAATATTTTGCATCACGTCGAGTACCTTCATGACCGAAGCCGTGCTTTCTTTCAACGCATCGACTCTCGTAACCAGCGAGCGAACCATATTTTCCGTGCTTCCCGTCTGGCTGAGCAATTTATCGAGATGCTCCGTGCCTTGACGGCTCGCCGTTTGCACTTCGCGTGCGGAAACGTCCATTTCGCGGTTGGCCGAAACGACATTTTCCATCCGTTCGCCGATCCGCTCCGTCAATTCGGTGCTCTTCTCTGCTTCTTGAGCCAGGCTGGATGCGCCGTTTGCGATTTCTTCTGTTGCAATCGCAATCTCGCGTGCCGAGCTTGCCGTCTGCTTCGAAGCCTGCTCCAGCTCGCCTGCCGTGTCGAGAACCTGCTGCGCCGTGTCCGTCGTTTGGCGAATCAGGTCGGTAATGCGATCCATCATGCGGTTGAACGCGCTGGACAGCTCGCCGATTTCATCTTTGGAACGATAATCCGTGCGTACGCTCAGGTTACCTGTCGCGCCTTCTTGCATCAGACCTTTCAAATGCCCCAGCGGACGGCCGATCATGCGCACCATCCAGATCCCGATTACGACAGCGACAATGATTGCCACCAATACGAAGATCACGATCAGGGTCAGGATTCCCGCCGCGCCTTCCATCAGCACTTCGACAGGAACGGTACCGATCAATTTCCAACCGGAGCTTTCCATCGTATTGTAAGCAGCCAATACGGTAGTTCCGAACTGCTTGGCTTCAAATTTTCCGTTTGCGCCCAACTCGTCTTGCTCAAATACGTAAGTGGTCGGTTGTCCTCCCGAGCCCTTGACGTCCGAAGCCACGTTCGTGCCGTCAGCAGCCAAAAGTTCGATATGGCTGCCTTCGCCGAAGTTTACGGATGCCAATTGATCTTCCAGCGTTTTCACGTCAAGCTGCAAGCCGATAATGAATTTGGCGCCGCTGCCGTTTGTAGTCGACATCAAACGTGCCAATGTATAGCTTCCGCGAGTTGCGTCTGTCGGCAGCCACAATACGTTATTTTTTCCACCCGTCAGATCCGCATACCAGGTCGTCCCCCGGATTTCTTCGGGAGTCGGCAATTGATTGCCTGCCGTGAAGAATTCGGTCGAAGTCTCATCCGTAGGCAGGAAATAGATCGCTTGGAGACCCGTTGTGACATTGACCTGGTTGCTCAGCGATTCATTGATCTCGCGAATAGCCTGGAAACGGTCAAAGTCGGTTGCCGACCGCTGCAAATTATTGATCGCGTCCTGAATCTCCGGATTGAAGAAAATCTGCGTCGAAGAGTCCATATAACGCTGCAGGATGATATCGAGTTTCTGCGACGTTTGAATAACCGTTTGCTCATTCGCGGAGGCTGCGTTCTCTTTGATCGTATCGCGTGCTTTGACGTAGGACATAATGCCGAGTGACGATACGAACACAACCATGCTCGCAAGGAAAATAAAGAATAATCGAATCCCGACCGACTTGCTCGGGTCGAGCGCGCGCCAGTTTTTAACGAAATCGAGCATCGTGGTTCCGAAATTTCGAGTGAAACGTTTCGATTTTGTTGGATTAAAAGCTTTGTTTTTGCCCAAAGACCTAAAAGCACTAAGGCTTTTCTTTTTTAAAGCGTTATCATTTTGTACAGTGCCGTCAGAATCATTTTCCAAATCCGACGGTGTCGATTTCGGTAGCGTTTTCTTTTTTTCGCGCGTTTTTTTCGGACCTCTGTCTTTTTTCAGCAGCTTCAGCGAAGGCTTCCCTTTTCCTTCGATCTTGCCGCCCTCCGGCTCGAGTACTGGGTTTTCCCCGTTCTGCTCGCCCTGTTTTTTCATCATACCCATGTCCCCACCCGCCAGTCATTAGAATCAGCGTTGTAACACCGGAAAATGAGAAAGCGCTCTCGCACTTATCTATGTAACTAGTATCTTGTCGACTCTTAGTTAGAGCATTGCGTTTGTATGAAAAGCATACGTTTTAGGCGCGTTTCATACAGGCGCAAGCTTACTTTCACGTTGACAAGATACTAGTCCTTTGTCCCACTTCGAATGTCTCGTTTAGTAAGCTAACATTGATCTGGGACAAAGGACCGCTTTCATTTAAAAAAAGTCCGGGATTACAAAATGCTGGATATCTCTATTATCGGCATAAGCAAGCAAAAAGCAAAGGGAAATACGCACTTTTTCAAAAAAATTTAGCTTAAAATCAAAACCCTTCAGATCCGCTAAAGATTTGAAGGGTTTTGAAAGGAGTTCTAAAGAACCATGACCGAAGTCATTCAATGATATTCTATTTTTTCACATTTTTCTTGCGCATCATGTCGAAATAACGCAGTGGCTGGTCTACTTTCAACTTCACCCGCTGCATAGGGTGACGAGCGGCGTCCAGTTCGTTGCCTTCTTCATCCCAGATCGTTCCGACGACTTGCTTGAAGAATGTACCGTCCGGACCGAAAAATTCGATTTCCGTGCCAGGTTTGAAATGGTTGCGCTGCTGAATCGTCGCGATTTCGGTCTCTGCATCGTAGTCGAGCACCAGTCCCGCGAAGTCGTACGGCACAGCCTTCTCTTCCGGTTCATAGATATGATCTTCGTGATCCGGCGTATCGTAGAAGAAGCCTGTATTGAGCGGACGATTCGCCGCTTTGTTCAGCTCTTCCATCCATTCCGGCTTCAGTACATAATTTTCCGGGTCGGCCATATAGGCATCAATCGCTTGACGATATACATTGACGACCGTCGCCACATAGTGGATCGACTTCATGCGTCCTTCAACCTTGAAGCTGTCGATGCCGACTTCAATCAGATCGGGAATGGAACCGAGCATGCACAAGTCTTTCGAACCCATGGTGAACGCGTTATCTTCCGCCAGGAACAACGGATTACTTTCCGTTTCCATCTGCTGTTCTTCGGATACCCAATCGCCTTCCGGAGAAGAATTTTCGAACAGGTCGTATTTCCAACGGCAGGATTGGCAGCAGCCTCCCCGGTTCGAGTCGCGGTCCGTAAAATGGTTCGACAGCACGCAGCGGCCCGAATACGACGAGCACATCGCGCCGTGCACGAACGATTCGATCTCGATATCGACGTTCTTTTTGATCTCGGCGATCTCTTCCAGACTGGTCTCTCGTCCCAACACGACGCGCGGCAGTCCTTCTTCTTTCCAAAATTGCACAGCCTGCCAGTTCAGCGTCGACTGTTGGGTGCTCAAATGAACTTCGATCAGCGGAGCCGCCGTTTTGGCCGTCTCCACGATGATCGGATCGGCCGTGATGATCGCCGCGATCCCTGCATCCTGAAGATTGCGAAGATACTCGGCAATCCCGTCCAAATCCTCTTCATGCGTATAAATATTGGTCGCGACGAATACTTTGGCACCGTATTTGTTCGCGAACTCCACGCCTTCTTTCATTTCCTCGAAGCTGAAGTTATCCGCGTTCGATCGCAAGCCGTAGGCTTGTCCCCCGATATAAACGGCGTCTGCCCCATAGTGCACGGCAAATTTCAGCTTTTCCAGATTGCCGGCCGGCGCCAGCAGCTCGGGCTTGTCCAGACGATAACGTTTCCCTTTATGCTGCGGCTTCGATTGAACCGGCGTTTGTGTCATTTCCACGTTGCAATCCCCTTCCCTTTCTCAATAAACCTGTTCTTTGTAGAAAAATCCGAATGACAGCTCGCGACGAGGGTCTTGCAAATCACGAATCTCGTCCAACCAAGCTTCGTCGAACGCGTAACCTTCCGGGTCGGACACGAAAGAGTCGATGGCTTTGCGATACGCACGCGCGGCTGCCGCATTATAAGCTGTATTTTTTAGAATGCCTTCGATCTTGAAACTTTGTACGCCGGCCTCCATCAACAGATGCAGGTCCTCCAGAATACAGATATCGCCGGAACTCATAATATGCGTACCGTTGGAATCCTCGTAAATCGGGAATAATTCATCGCGACGCTCGGCTTCGATCAGGTACAACCCGCGATTCAGTCCGACGTTATCATCTTCCACAGGTCGTCCTTGATTCGCCATATAGCTATGCACCAAGCTGCGTTTGGAGTGGTAGATGTTCGTCATGCCATGCACCTGTACCTGAGCTTCCACTTCCAGATTCGGCATCATGCCCGTCACTTCGTCCATATTCAACTCACGCGCCAGAACGACTCTTGTCGCGCCGCGACGTCCCCAATAGTTGGATGTGCCGTGGTTCGTTGACGTCATCTCCGCGTTCCAGTGCAGCGGCATGTCCGGCAACAATTTGCGTACCTGCATCAATACGGAAGGATCGCCGAACTCGATGCCGTCGACGCCGATCTCGCCCATTTTCTCCAAATAACCCGGTAAAGCAGGCAGCGTATCGTTATCCATGAGGTTATTGGCGCAAACATAGATCTTAATTCCTTTCGGATGCGCAAAAGCAACCGCTTCTGCGATCGCCTCCGGCGTAAATTCACCGGGCAGACGCATTCCGAACTTCTCTTCCCCCAATAAAAAAGCATCGCAACCGGCTTCCGCCAGTGCTTTCAATTCATCCAGTGTGCCGCAAGTTGCCAACAATTCGGGTCTGTATCCCAAAACGGCCACCCCCTTCTTTATATCCTTATCGACGCAAGCCGGGACAGTCAGTTGCCTCCGGCATTGCTTTCTTCGATATTTTTTTCATGTTCGGCAAACGTCTTCGCAAATAAATGCTCGCCCGAGCCGTCTTTTTTCGTTACGTAAAAGAAATAATCCGACGCTTCGGGCTGAAGTGCCGCTTCGATCGACTTCAAACTCGGCGAAGCGATCGGCCCCGGAGGAAGTCCTTCGTTTTTATACGTGTTATACGGACTATCGATCTCCAAATCGGAGTACAAGAGCCGCTCCTTCTGCTCACCCAATGCATACTGGACAGTGGCATCGATCTGAAGCTTCATCGGGTCGTTCAAGCGATTATAGATGACTCCCGCGATCAGCGGTCGTTCCGAATCGACAACGGCTTCGCGTTCAATCAATGAAGCCGCGGTCAATAGCTCATGCACGGTCAGGCCGCGTTCCTTGAGCAGATTGTCGAAGTCCGGAATCGATTGCAGCTTCTTGCCGGTCTCCTGCACCAATCGACGAACGACGTCTTCTTCGGTTGCATCCGTACTAAATTCATACGTATCCGGGAACAAATAGCCTTCCAGCGCATACTGAAGTCCTTCGTTATCCGGAACGCCCGCAGGCAGATCATCCGCGAATTTCTCCGGTTCGCGAGTCAGCTGGCGAATCGTTTTCGCATCCCAGCCTCCGGTTTCGCTGAGCCGCTCCGCAATTTGCTTGATCGTAAAGCCTTCCGGAATCGTGACTTTTACCGACCCCTGCTGATCGCCGGATGCCGACGCCGCGCCCGCTTTTTCATTCAAAACCGCCGTAATGGCCGCATAATCGGAACCTGGAAACAATTCGTGCGTCCCCGCTTTGAAGGAACTGCCTTCATTTTCGATTCTCAAATAAATTTTGTACAGAAGAGCGCTTCGAATCAGCCCTTCTTCCTGTAATCGGTCGGCAATACCGGCTGTACCGGTTCCTTCCGCGATCTCAAAAGCGACCGCTTGATCCGAAACCGGAACGGGACGCATCGAAGCATAGACAAAGGCCCCGATCGACGCGACGAGCAGCAATATAATCAGGAAAAAAGCCAACGGTGCTTTGGATCTCTTTTTCGTTTTCGTCACTACGGCGCACATCCTTTTCAGGCTTCCGGTATGGAAAATCGAGTAAAAAGGGCGGACTGCTCCGCCCTTCAACGTTTTTTTGCGCATGGCAAAACGGACCAGGCTCACCGGGTCCGCTTGCTTTACCGATTCCCTTAGATTTCTTCCGGGAAAGTGAGTTCGTCGAACAGCTCGGCTACATTTTCCCACTCGTCATCGTCGTCGATCGTCGTCAATTGAACTTCGCCTTCCGGTGAAGTTTCGATCTTGAGAATCTGCACATCGTCATCGGCTCCGGCGTTCTCGTTTTGCAAAACTGCATACGCGCCGCCGCCCACTTCGAACTCTTTCAAGATTCGGTACGTCACCGATTCGGCATTCTCGTCGATCAGCTCGACATCCAATCCGTATACCTTCTCCAACTTGTTCGTGTATACGACCTGACTTGCGGAAAATTCAGTCATAGCTTTTATTCCTCCCCGTCCAATTCGGCAACAAGTGTGTTGAAAGTCTCTTCGACGATCTGCCATTCGGCTTCGTCTTCAATTACATAGAGCTTCAAATCATCGTCGTCTTCCTCATAGCGGAATGCATAGACTTCGTCTGCTTCTTCATCATCCGAATCCAGCGGAACAACCATCATATACTTGCTGTCGGAGCCGTCCACTTCGAATTTCATGATAACTTCAAAGCCTTCTTCCTGACCTTCTTCATCAGGGATATAAATAATTTCCGGCTCTTCGCCTACGAGATTGGAATCGTTTGCCATGCCCGTCACCCTTTCACCGTTTTGATTTGGAATCGAGATAATTTTGCAAGATCAGACCCGCCGCGATCTTGTCGACGACCTGTTTGCGCTTCTTGCGACTGACATCAGCTTCGAGCAGCGTTCGCTCGGCGGATACTGTTGTCAGACGTTCATCCCAGAGGTGAACAGGCAGACCCAGCAATTCCCGCAGCGATTCGGCGAACTCGATGCACAGCTCGCCGCGCGGACCGATCGTGCCGTTCATGTTTTTCGGAAGACCGACAACGACCTCTTCGGCTTCATTCATCTTCGCAAGCTCGACGATCCGCTGCAAATGCGAATCGTCTTCGCGGCGCTGGATGACTTCGATGCCTTGCGCAGTCCAGCCGAAAGCGTCGCTCACCGCGACGCCGATTCGGCGATCCCCATAATCGAGACCCAGCAATTTCATGATACCTATCTCCTATCGAAGCTTGGACAAATAAGAACGGACCAGCTCTTCGATCAGCTCGTCGCGCTCCTTCTTGCGGATCAGGCTTCGCGCGTTGTTATGTCTCGGGATGTAAGCCGGATCTCCGGACAATAAGTAGCCTACAATCTGATTGATTGGATTGTACTCTTTCTCCACAAGCGCGTCGTACACGGTAAGCAAGATTTCCTCTGCGGAAGTTTCTTCATCGCCTTGTACGTTGAACTTTACAGTTTTGTCCATGGAATCCATAAGGATTACACCTCGCTTCGCAAAGCGTCCGCGTGCACGCGGCGCGCCTTGACGCCTTAATTGTTGAATCTTATTTATCATATCACACTTTTCCCGGATCAAGAAACGGGGAATCGGGTGAAGATGAAGGCCAAGAATTAAGCGTTCAGCGATTGTTCAAGAACGGATACGGCCTTATCGAGCGCTTCTTGCAGCTTCGATGCATCTTTGCCTCCGGCTTGCGCCATGTCGGGACGACCGCCGCCGCCGCCGCCGCATACGGTTGCGGCTTCTTTAACCAGCTTGCCGGCATTCAAGCCGCGAGCCGTCAGCTCTTTTGGAACGACAACGACAAAGTTGACTTTGTCTTCGGAAGGCGCGCCCAGTACCAATACGGCTTGGGGCAGTTTCACTTTCAGTTCATCCGCCAACGAACGAAGGCCGTCCATATCGGAAGCCGATACTTTCTCGGCCAAGACCTGTACGCCGCCTACTTCGCGAACATTGTCCGTCAGTTGACCGGCTTCGATCGCGCCCAGTTTGCCGCGAAGCGATTCGATCTCGCGCTCTGCATCCTTAAGTTGTTTGTTCAGACCGTCGATCCGCTTCGGAACTTCGGTAATCGGCGTCTTGAGCGCTGCTGCCGATTGCTTCAGCAGCTCAAGCTGCTCGTCGAGGTACAGGTACGCTCCGCGTCCCGTCAACGCTTCGATTCGGCGCACGCCGGAACCGATGCCGCTCTCGCCGACAAGCTTGAACAATCCGATCTCGCTCGTATTCCGAACATGGCAACCGCCGCACAGCTCCAGGCTGTAATCGCCGATTTCGACCACGCGGACGATGTCGCCGTATTTTTCGCCGAACAGAGCCATCGCGCCCATTGCTTTGGCTTCTTCGATGCCTTTGAGTTCGATCTGCACGTTGACGCCTTTCCAGATCTGCTCGTTCACGCGACGTTCCACATCGGCCAACTCTTCTTGCGTGATGCTGCCGAAGTGCGAGAAGTCGAAGCGCAGACGCTGCGGTTCAACGAGCGATCCTGCTTGGTTAACATGCGTGCCCAGCACTTCTTTGAGCGCTTTATGCAGCAAATGCGTCGCCGTGTGATTCTTCTCGATTGCCGTGCGCGAATCGCGTTCCACGCTTGCGCGAACATCATCGCCGACGTGAAGCTCGCCGGATTCGACGGTTACTTGGTGCACGTGTTGGCCGCCCGGTGCTTTTACCAGACCTTCGACATTCAGCGTTCCGGTAAAGGAAGAGATGGTCCCCACGTCGCTGACCTGGCCGCCGCTTTCCGCGTAGAACGGAGTCTTGTCCAGTACGACGAGCGCCGAATCGCCTTCGCCTACGGATTCTACGATTGCGCCGTCTTTGATCAAAACGACGATCTTCGCTTCGACAGACGTTTCACCGTAGCCTACGAATTCGCTTGCCGCTTCCAGTTCGGACAATGCGCCGCCCTGGATGTTCATGCCGCCGCCTTTTTTATGCGCTTCACGGGCTCTTGTACGCTGCTCTTGCATCGCCGTCTCGAATCCGTCGCGATCTACCGTCATGCCGTGTTCCAACGCGAAGTCTTCGGTCAGGTCGAGCGGGAAGCCGAACGTGTCGTACATTTTAAACGCGTCTTCGCCGCCGATCACGCTCTCGCCTACTGCCTTGGCACGCTCTGCCGTCTCCGTCAGAATCGCCAGACCGTCGGACAACGTCTTGAGGAAACGTTCTTCTTCCAGACGAATCACGCGTTCGATCAGTTCGCGGCTATCTACGATTTGCGTGTAGTATACGCCCATTACGTCGCCTACGGTGCGAACCAGCTCATACAGGAACGGACGGTCAAGCCCGATTACGCGTCCGTAACGAACGGCGCGACGGAGCAAACGACGGATGACGTAACCCCGACCTTCGTTCGAAGGCTGAACGCCGTCGCCGACAGCGAACGTTACCGTACGCACGTGGTCAGCGATAACTTTAAGCGCAACGTCATGCTCTTCGCTTACGCCGTATTCGATTCCTGCCAGCTTCGCCGTATGCTGAATCATCGGCTGGAACAGATCCGTGTCGAAGTTCGAGTTCACGTCTTGCAGAATGGACGTCAGACGCTCCAGGCCTGCGCCCGTATCGATGTTTTTGTTCGGGAGCGGCGTGTAGCTGCCGTCTTTATTATGGTTGAATTGCGAGAATACGAGGTTCCATACTTCGAGGAAACGCTCGTTTTCGCCGCCCGGATACATCTCCGGATCATTCGGGTCCAATACGCCGTAAGCGTCGCCGCGATCGTAGAAGATTTCGCTGCAAGGTCCGCAAGGGCCTTCACCGATATCCCAGAAATTTTCGTCGCCCAGCTTGATGATGCGCTCGGCCGGCAGACCGACCTTCGTATTCCAGAGCATGAACGCTTCTTCGTCTTCCGCGTATACGGTTACGCTGATGCGCTCCGGATCGAAGCCGATCCATTGCGGTCCGGTGAGGAACTCCCACGCCCACGTGATCGCTTCTTCTTTGAAGTAATCGCCGATCGAGAAGTTACCCAACATTTCGAAGAACGTATGGTGGCGACGCGTCTTGCCCACGTTCTCGATATCGTTGGTGCGAATACATTTTTGCGAGTTCGCGATTCTTGGATTTTCCGGCTTCACGCGGCCGTCAAAATACGGTTTCAGCGGTGCCATACCCGCATTGATCCACAGCAGGGACGGATCATTGTGCGGCACAAGCGGCGCGCTCGGTTCAATATGGTGACCTTTTTGTTCGAAGAATTCAAGCCATTTAGAGCGGATTTCACTAGCTTTCATCATTTTCGGACCTCCGTTTATGAATGTTAAAAAACATAAAAAACGCCCCTGAAATATTCAGGGACGATTGCTCGCGGTACCACCCTGGTTATCGCCCCATGACTTCGGCCTGCATCAAGCAGCGTGAAGGCAATTATGGACGATCTCCTCGTTCGCGTCCGTTAACGGGGACGAGTCGGCTGCGGCAAAATCTGCCAAGCACTCCGGAATCAGCTTTCGGTCCGTTGGCCTCCCAGGCTCTTCCACCCATGCGCATCTGCACAAGGAGCCTGTTCGCTGAGGAGGCGTCCCTTCAGGACGTACTTCATTCCTTCATCGTTTTATCGACTATAGTCAATGCTTTCCCAGTATATCGGGCACCCGAATTTCTGTCAATGAGAAAGCAACCGGCAAAGAAGAATCCGCAAAAAGCAAAAAAAGCCGGAAGAACCCGGGAATAAACTTCTTTGAGTCCCCTTGTTCTTCCGACTTCTTCCGATACTTGTTTAAGAAGCTCTCGACTCCGCATGCAGCTGATGTGCGGCATCCGCCGCATTTTCCAGGCAAAACAAGTCGTCCAGCGAACTGAGCGTTCCGTCTTTTTCAACTTGATAAACCGACATCTTTCCGGCATTAACGTTCAATTCGATAAAACAGCTCCAGCAGTAGAACTGATGCGAGCCGATTTTCCCGATATCTTTGGAACTGCAATTTGGACATTTCATTATGGGGATCACCTATCCGTCCGCTTATTTGAATGTCGTGAAGAAGTCTGGATTTCTTCCGATTGAACGATTATTCACAATCTGAATCACGAAACAAACTTTTTTGCGCAAGACGGGTTTGTTTCGAATCGCCATGTGGGACATATCAATGATTAATACGCACGCGGCTGATAATCGTTTCAATTTTTTTGACGACTAATTCGATTTCCTTCGAAGTATTACCCAATCCGAAGCTGAATCGAATCGCGGAATGCAAAACATTTTCAGGCAAATTCATGGCGCGCAACACATGGGAGGTCTCCAGCGAACCCGACGTGCATGCCGAACCGCTGGCTACGGCAATCCCTTCCATATCCAGGTTCATCAGCATCGTCTCGGTCCCCACGGCCGGGAAGCTGATGTTGACGATATGTGCCAAAGTATGCTCGGGAGCTCCGTTAACAACAAACTGATCCTGGCCAATTGCCGTCTTCAATCCTTCCAAAAGCTGATGACGCAATCGAATCGACTCCGCATGGCGTTCATCCAGCCCGGATACGGCCAGTTCGACGGCTTTGGCAAATCCGGCCATTCCGGCCAGATTCTCTGTGCCCGCGCGACGCTTACGCTCCTGATTCCCACCATGCAGCAAAGCAGGCAGCTTGATATGGGGCGCAACGTACAAAGCTCCGATCCCCTGCGGACCGTTGATCTTATGCGCGGAAAAGCTGATCAAATCCGCATTCAACTCTTCGCAGTCGATCTTCAACGAACCGAGTGCCTGAACCGCGTCCGTATGGAACCAAATTCCTTGTTCACGGGCAAAAGCGCCGATCTCGCGGACCGGCTGTATTGTGCCCACCTCGTTGTTCGCCAACATCACGCTGATCAGCGTCGTGTCCGGGCGAACATGTTCGCGAATCCAATCCAGATCCACGCGTCCGACCTTATCGACGGGAATATACTCCACGTCAAACCCCTCTTCAGCCAGTCGCTCGGCCGCGTGCAGCACAGCATGATGCTCGATCTGCGAGACGAGCAAATGGCGTCCTTTGTCCAGACGGGCCATGGCTGCACCGAACAGCGCCGCGTTGTCGCTCTCCGTACCGCCCGATGTGAACACGAGATCGGCCGGACGGGCATGAATGGCAGCCGCAATCCGTTCGCGCGCCGAACTAACGATCCGCTTGGCATCGCGTCCGAACGCATGCACGCTGGACGCATTGCCGTAAGTTCCGGTCATAATGCGCAGCATCTCCTCGGCTACGAGCGGATGCACCGGGGTAGACGCTGCATGATCCATATAAATTCTGTTCATTTTTGCGTTCACCCCAACTTAGATGTAGAACATATAATTATCCGGTTCGCCCTTATCTCGGAACGAGATCAGATCGCCCAGCGTCGTCGAATCGATTACGTCGGCGATGGCATCACGGATTTTTTTCCACAGATCGCGCTTGGCCGGGTCGTCTTCTTCGGCGAAGTCCACGACCGAGATCGGACCTTCCAGTACGCGAATGATTTCGCCTGCCGTTACCGTATCGGGATCGCGCGACAAAATGTAGCCGCCGTAAGCGCCGCGGATGCTTTTCACGAGACCGCCGTTACGCAATGGGGCAATCAGTTGCTCCAGGTAATGCTCGGACAACGAGTTTTTCTCCGCGATACTTTTCAGGGAAGTAGGTCCTTCGCCGTATCTTGCTGCAAGTTCCATCATAATGGTTAAGCCGTAACGGCCTTTAGTCGATATCTTCAATAGAGGCACCTCTTTCGATTCATTCGGGGTTATATCCTGTGTATACTCAGACTATCGTAACATAATCGCGGAGTGTGATGCACTACAGAATCTGCGCTTTGTGAAAATGTCCGTGCGGAAAGGACTTAGGGAACTTTAAAACTCGTCCGAGATAGTCGTAAATATTCGCGTTTTGTGGTAAAATGTTGCCGAGCGTGCGCGGATGAACGGCGAGAAAGTTACGTTTGCGCGGGAAGCAAGAAGACTCCGAGAGAAATTCGTTCCGGTCGCGTGTTGAAATGGAGAAAAGGAATTAAATTTTAGCGGAATTTTCTCCATTTCAAAGGCGAACATTTCATTCCTTCACTGAATTTCTCTCTCCGTCCTCTCGCTTCCAGTTACGTCAAATTTCTCGACCTTTCAGACGCGCGAAGCGCGTTATTTTATTTTTTGTTTAGTTTGGTGAAGTTCAAACACATTTCTTATAGAAGACGGTGATAGATATGAATAAATCTCCTGAAGAGACACGGGTTGTCGTCGGGATGTCCGGCGGGGTGGATTCTTCGGTTACGGCTTTGCTGCTTAAAGAGCAAGGGTATGACGTGATCGGGATCTTTATGAAAAACTGGGACGATACCGACGAGTTCGGGCATTGCACGGCTGAAGATGATGCTGAGGATGTTCGCCGCGTTTGCGAGAAGATCGGGATTCCTTACTATACGGTGAATTTCGAAAAGGAATACTTCGACAAAGTGTTCTCGTATTTCCTGGATGAATACAAGCGCGGACGGACGCCGAATCCGGATGTCATGTGCAACCGCGAGATTAAGTTCGGCGAATTTTTGAACAAAGCGCTGGATCTGGGGGCCGATTACGTGGCTACCGGGCATTACGCGCGGGTAACGGAAGAGAACGGCGAATTCAAGCTGCTGCGCGGCGTGGACAACAATAAGGATCAAACGTATTTCCTGAATGCGCTGAATCCGTACCAACTGTCCAAAACGATGTTCCCGATCGGCCATCTGCCGAAACCTGAAGTTCGTCGGATCGCGGAAGAAGCAGGTCTGGCTACTGCGCGCAAAAAAGACAGCACGGGCGTATGCTTTATCGGCGAGCGCAATTTCCGTGAATTCCTTAGCGGTTATCTGCCGGCCAAATCCGGCGAGATGGTCGATATCGCGACGGGCGAATCGAAAGGCCGTCATGACGGTCTGATGTATTATACGCTCGGACAACGCCAAGGTCTGGGTATCGGGGGTTCCGGCAACGGCGAACCTTGGTTCGTGGCCGACAAAGATTTGGAAACCAATATTCTTTACGTGGTACAAGGCGATAAGCATCCGAGCCTGTATTCCACCGGTCTGGTCGCAAGCGGCGTAACGTTTGCTTCGGGACGCGACGAGTTGGCAAACGGCCCTTTGACTTGCACGGCAAAATTCCGCTATCGTCAGCCCGATCAAGGCGTGACTTTGACCCGCCTCGAAGACGGCTCGGTCCATGTCGCCTTTGCGGAGAACCAAAAAGCGATTACTCCGGGTCAAGCAGTCGTGTTCTACGACGGCGAAACTTGTCTCGGCGGCGGCACGATCGAAACGGTCGAGAAAGTTCCTTGCGAAGCAACCGAACAAGCGGGTATCCTTTAAAAATTACCGATTACTTTCTTCGCCCGATGCGACATAAAAAAAGAAGCCCGCTGTTCACCGTATACGGTGAACAGCGGGCTTCTTGCTTACGAGCTATGCGTTATAGTTCAGCTCTTTATTATTGCATTGCAAAAGACTTTTATTGACCGGTGTCGCCTGCGGGTTGACCTTCCTGATCCGTGTGCGAATCCCCGCCTTCGTCGGTGTCATCCACAAGCAGGTCCGAAGCCGTCGAATTCGGATCGAGCCATTTGTTGATCGATTCGATCGTTTCTCCCAAATCCTCGTCATCCAGTTCGTAGTACCAAGCATCTCTCGACACGCCTTCGCCTTGCAGCATGTGACTGCTGATTTCCGGCGTCGTATCGCTCATGATCACGGTCTTGGCCAACGAAAGCATAAAGTCGGAGGTCATATTGGTTTTGAAATTCTGTCCGGCGATTCCGATCAGCTCCGGAATTTTAGTCAAATTCTCCACGCTTTTCATTCGATTCAACATCTGTTTAAGGAAAATCCGATGGCGTTCGGTACGCTTGAAATCGGAATCTTCGCGGTAACGCACATAATTCAAAGCTTCCGTTCCGTCATAGATCGGTTTGTTGGCTTCGATCGTGAATTTTTCGTGGTCGGCTTGTTTATTTTCGATCGTCTCGGTAATCGGCAGCTCTACGCCGCCCATGGCGTTGACGACGTCTTTCAAACCGTTGAAGTTGATCGTTGCATAGTAATCGACATCGTGTTCAAGCAGCGCTTCTACGGTGTCGACGCTCATTTGCGCGCCGCCGTATGCGTAAGCCGCGTTGATCTTCGTTTCCGAGCGGGTCCCTTTGATCGTCGGCGTGCCGACCATCTTCACGTAGGAGTCGCGCGGAATGGAAATCAATAACACTTTGTTGTCTACCGGACGGACAACCGAATAGATGATGGAGTCGGTACGCGCAATCTCGTCTTCGCGTTGGTCCGTTCCGAGCAGCAGGACCGAGAAAGGTTCTTTGGTCAGTTCGGCCACCGTCAACTGCTGTTCTTCGCCTCCGCCTTTGCCCGGCTGTTCGATCGGCACGTAAGATTCGTCCAGCGCTTCTTTGACCGTACCGGCCAGGAACGTATCGAAAGCAAGCACCATCAATTCTTTACGGAAAATAAATCCGCCGAGACCCAGAACGAGTACGACGCAAAGCGCAATCAGCCAGGCTCTGCCTTTGTTCTTCTTTGTTTTCGGTTTCTTCTTCTGATGCCTCTGCGCTCTCGTCAGTACGCGAGCCTCGGCCGGCTGGTTTTTATCCATTTCTTTTGTACCTTTCTCTCCCCACAAAAGTCGTCGGCTTACGGCGTGTCTTCAGATGAACACACGACGGGCTACGGTGACCGAATTCGACAAAGTAAAATCGACCGGCTTTTGAAGTCCCTTATGGAAGCTAAAATAGAAGCATTAATCTAATTTTATACCTATCGGATCGTTCTCAAACTTGAAGACACACCTTAGATTACTACATTTCGCATTGTTCTGACAATTCTAACATACGAAACCTATACAAAAAGTATAATTCGAACGATACGGACCTCGGACGACAAAGCGGCCACAACGCCGTTTTGCCGACGCATGCCACTTGAATGCCATCCGCAATTTTTTATTTTTGTTCGCGACGACGTTGTTGATTCAGACGAATTTTGGACTCGTTCCCCTGCTCCGTGGCTTCATAAAAAACGGTGCCTTCCAATTCTTTCGGCAAATAGGCTTGTTTGACATAATGATTCGCGAAGTTATGCGGATATTTGTAACCTTCGTGCCCGAGCTTCTCTGCCCCTTTGTAATGGGTATCGCGCAGATGAAGCGGGACCTCCGTCGTGGCCGTCCGACCGAAAGAAGCTTCGGCTTTGGCGATCGCCGTATATACGGCATTGGATTTCGGACTTTCGACGGCGAACAGGATAGCCTGCGCGACGTTGAGTTTGGCTTCCGGCCAGCCGTTATTGCGATAAGCTTCCAGGGCGGACACCGCCTGCACCATCGCTTGGGGATTGGCAAGCCCGATATCTTCGCTGCTTGCGGCAATCAAGCGTCGGATAAACGTCATCGGGTCCATGCCGAGTTTTTCCACGGCATAAAGGAACCAATACAAAGCCGCATCGCTGGAGCCCCGAATCGACTTATGAAAAGCGGATAATACGTCATACTGCGTGGATTCGTCGGCTCGCGCGATCGGGCGGCGCACCGATTCCTCCGCCGCTTCCAACGTTACGACTATTTTGCCGTCGGCTTGCGGCGGCGTAGTCAGCGCCGCAAGCTCCAGCGCGTTCAGCGCGCGCCGGATGTCGCCGCCGGACATTGCCGCAATATGCCCGAGCGCATCCTCTTCGACGCTCAGATCCATGTAGCCCAATCCCCGCTCCGAATCGGCAAGCGCCCGGCTCATCGCAATCCGGGCATGCTCCGCCGCAAGCGGATGAAGCTGGAACAAGGTCGATCGGCTCATCAAAGCGCCGTTGACGTAATGAAACGGATTCTCGGTCGTGGCGCCGATAAAGATGATCGTCCCTTTCTCCACGGCCGGAAGCAGCGCATCTTGACGCGAGCTATTGAAGCGATGAACCTCGTCGAGGAACAAAATCGTTTTGCTTCCGTACAACGCCTTGTCGTCGGCAGCTTGTTGAATGACCTCGCGTACGTCTTTGACCGTCGCGTCGACGGCGTTCAAGCGTATGAATTTACCCTGCGTGTGGTGGGAAATAATATGAGCCAACGTGGTCTTTCCGCAGCCGGGAGGCCCGTATAAAACAATCGACCCTACTTTATCGGCTTCGATCGCCCGGCGCAATAGTCGGCCCGGGCCGACGATATCCTCCTGTCCGATGTATTCGTCCAGCGTCAACGGTCGCATCCGGTCAGCCAATAGGCCGCCAGTCTCCTGCCTGCCCGCGTCTCCGTCGTAATTGAACAGATCCAAACTTGTCACGTCCTTTCATGCCTTTATTCAATATAGTGCGCATCGGCCGCGAACGCAAATCCGAAACGCAAGCAAACCGACTCCGGGCAGCCGTCTCCGTGCACGAATAAAAGACCGCGAATGCATCGCGGTCTATCATCATGATTCATCTAACCGATCGGCAGCGACGCTTTATCGAAGCAGATTGCTTTTCGCCAAGTCGATCAATTCATTCCCGTGCCCGCTCAGTACGGCTTTGACTGCCCAGAGCGAAAATCCTCCGGCCTGCTGCGCGCTGATCTTCGGCGGCATCGACAGCTCCTGGCGATTGACGACGACGTCGATCAGAGCCGGACCGTCATGGTTCAGCGCATTCTTTACCGCTTCTTCCAACTGATCCGGATCTTCCACCCGAACGCCGTAAATGCCCATCGCGTTGGCTACGGCCGCGAAATCCGTGCTGCTCAGATCGGTACCCGTTTCCAGGTAGCCCGTAGCTTTCATCTCCAGTTCGACAAATCCGAGCGCTTCATTGTTAAAAACGACGACCTTAACCGGCAGTTTATGCTGTTTGAGCGTCAGCAGATCGCCGAGCAGCATCGACAAGCCTCCGTCGCCGGATAACGCGATCGTCTGACGGCCCGGCTCGGTCGCCTGAGCGCCGATCGCTTGCGGCAGCGCATTGGCCATCGTCCCGTGGTTGAACGATCCGATCAGGCGGCGCTTACCGTTCATTTGCAAGTAGCGGGCGGCCCATACAGTCGGCGTTCCGACGTCACAAGAAAAGACCGCGTTTTCCGTCGCCAGATCGCTGACGACCTTCGCCAACTGCTGCGGATGGATCGGACGGCGGCCCGATTCTCCCGAAGCCAGCTCGTCCAGCTCTTTGCGCACTTTGACGTAACGCTCGACGGATTTGCGCAGATGCTTCGAGTCGCGGCCCTCTTTCAACAAAGGCAGCAGCGCCTGAATGGTATCGCGCACATCGCCGCAGACTCCCAGTTCAAGATTCGTCCGCCGTCCCAGACGCGCAGGCTCGATATCGACTTGAAGAATTTTGGCATGCTCCGGATAAAACTGGCGGTACGGGAAGTCCGTGCCGAGCATCAGCAGCACGTCGCAGTCCATCATCGCGTGATAGCCGGAGGCGTAGCCGATCAATCCGGTCAGACCGACGAAATACGGGTTGTCGTATTCCAGGTGTTCCTTGCCCCGCAAAGCGACGACCATCGGCGACTGAAGGCGTTCCGCCAACGCCAGCACCTCGGCATGCGCGCCTTTGCATCCGGCACCCGCAAGCAGCGTCACCTTTTTCCCGTCGTTCAAATACTCTGCCAGCTGCTCCAATTCGGCCTGCGAAGGATGCACGACCGGCTTAGAAGCATGAATGACCCGCTGCGGCACTTGATGTTTCCCGGCGTCTTTTGCGGCCACGTCGCCGGGCAGCACGACTACCGAGACGCTGGAATGGGCCAATGCCGTTTGAAGCGCCATCGTGATCGTTCTCGGAACTTGTCCCTCGGACATAATCGTTTCGCAAAACACGCTGCACTCCCGGAAAATCTGCTCCGGATGGGTGGCCTGGAAATAACCGCTGCCGATTTCGTCGCTCGGAATATGCGCGGCGATCGCAAGCACGGGCACGCGGCTGCGATAACATTCGTACAAACCGTTGATCAGATGCAAGTTGCCCGGGCCGCTGCTTCCCGCGCAGACCGCGATCGAACCGCTCAAATCCGCATCGGCTCCGGCCGCAAACGCCGCAACTTCTTCATGCCGAACATGAATCCATTCGATCTTGCCCGAACGGCGCACAGCGTCGATCACCGCGTTCAACGAATCTCCCGTGATTCCGTAGATTCTTTTCACTCCGGCGTGAATGAGTACCTCCACCAGCGAATCCGCAATCGTTTTGCCCATATGATCCATCTCCCGTTCCTTTTTTATGCCGGGTACGTCAGGTCCGGGAAGTCCGCATGCGTACCTCCGCCTAAGCAACGTACCGGCCTCCTCCTCTATTTACCCGCACGGATCGTCTCCTAACGCTGATTTTCGTCCAGCCGTTCCCTAACATACCCTGTAATCCCTTACAACTTCGCCCCGATTTGCCGATATAAATCTTGCCTGCATTAACGTGCGAATATCAGACTTGCCGCTTACTGTATTCCGGCCGAACGAAGGAGCGATCAAAATGAGTTTTCGCAGCCTATTCCGAAACGATAACGATACGAAGCTGGGCTCGCTGTTGATTCGATTCAGCCTGGCCTTCTTAGCTGCGTTTGCTCTTCTTTTGAGCGGCGGCTACCTTTTTCAAAACCATGTGATCAAGAGCAGTTACATGCACGTTCGCGATCTCGCTCTTCTGACCGAAAACCTGGATATGCTCGAAAAATCGCTGGTTGAACAGGAAAGCGGACAACGAGGCTTCAGCATGACCGGCGAATCCTCATTCCTCAGTTACTACGACCGCGGACTTACCGATTATCGCAAAGTCTCGAAAGCCCTGCTCAATCGCAGCCCGCTGACTCCCGATTTCTCGGATGAGATCAATACTCTGGTAGCCGCTACGGAAATTTGGCAAAAAGAACATAGCCGCTCGACGATGGAACGCTCGCTGCTCGGCGAGACGATCGATCGGGAAACGCTGCAAAAAGGCGAAGCCGCATTCAACGTATTGAACGTCGAATTCGACGATCTCCTGGCTCGAATCACGGTCAAACGCGACTTGGAAAGAGCCAAGCTCATGGATCGCATCAGCACGACCCTGGCCCTGACGGGCGCGGCCGCCTTATTGACGATCGGGCTTTACGTGTTTTTTATCATCAAACATATTCGGCGCCTGATCCACCCGCTTGCGGAACTTGACCAAGCCATATCCGCGTATGAAGGAAGTTTGGAAGACTCGGTCAAAAGCAATTACACCACGTCCGGCGAATTGGGCAGGCTCGTTCAAGCTTTTCATCGCATGGGCGAAGATTTGCGCCGGGAAAGCGGGCAGCTTGAGGATACTTACAAAATGATCAACGCGCTCAATCAAGCCGGCTCCGTGCAAGACGTGTATCGACAAACGCTGCTTCATATGCGAAATCTCGTGCAGTGCGACAAAGTCAGTATCGTGATGCAAAATGCGGATCGCCGATTCTTCTCCAAAGCCGTCTCTCAGGGAGAGCGTCTCAGTTTGAAGGAAGCTCTTCTGGACAGCGAACGCGACGAACTGCGGTCGATGATTCAAGGCGGCAAATCCCTGCTGTACGAAAATTGGGAGATCGAGCATCCTGCAGGCGGTTTGAGCGAGCGGGTATATCGGGACGGCATGCGCTCTTCCGTGCATCTGTTGTTGAAAAAAGATCATCGCGTCGTCGGCATTCTGAATCTCTACTCTTCTCGGCCTTATTTCTTCACTTCCGTTAAAAAGCAACGTCTTGAAAAGTTGGTTCCGCTTATTGCGACGGCCATCGACAATGCGCTGCAAACCAGCCGGATTCAGTCATTGGCGATGCGGGACGGATTAACCGGACTTTGGAATCGTCGGCATTTCGATGAAGCTTTCGCACGCTTAACCGAGGAAGCCCGCTCGGTTGGCGGCGCGGTGCGTCCGCTTAGCCTCATCCTGCTCGATGTTGATCGCTTCAAGCTGTTCAACGATACGCGCGGTCACCAAGAAGGGGATACGGTGCTGCGCCATATCGCTCTGCTGCTGCAAGCTTATTGTCGATTCGGCGATCTTCCGGTACGTTTTGGCGGAGAAGAGTTCGCGGTTCTATTGCCAAACACGCCATTGGAAGAAGCCGCTGAAGTCGCCACGCGGTTGCGCAAGCTGATTGAATTCGATTCCCCGTCCCCGGATTACCGGGTGACTGCCAGCTTCGGCGTCGCTCAATTGCATGAAGGGCAAGACAAACAAGAGTTGATCCGCGTAGCCGACTCTGCGCTGTATCGAGCCAAAGCTGCCGGGCGCAATCGGGTGTGCACAGAGGAAGAAGAGCTGAACGATTCGGCTGAATCGGGATAAAAAAACGAACGCAAAGAGGACGAAGCCGCGAAGCTTCGTCCTCTTTTCCGCTAGGCTTCAGGCCAGCCCGCATCGCTCCAATCCGCAACGTCGTTCAGGAAGTTTGGCGTCTCGCCGCCATGCAGAACCCATAGCTCATGCAGCGCACGGGTGCAGCCTACGTACAGCATTTTCGCGTCCCATTCCGAATCCCCGTAGTTCCGACGCCCCGCATCCGCTATGATAACGGCATCAAACTCCAGACCTTTCGACAGATGCAGAGGAAGCACGGACAGCCCGCCTTCATACTGCGTCATGCTGCCGTCGATCAGGTTCAACTCCGGGAATTCCGGCAGCAAGGCCGCATGTAGCGCGGAAGCTTGCTCTTGCGTACGCGTAAGCAAAGACACCGTCTTATGCTCGCGTCCCCATAGCGCAGCAATCGCCTTCGCCGCTGCTTGCACGTCAGCCGTTTCTTTTGCCTCGTCAATGCCGAAATCGATCATGCGAACCCGATTCCCGCTCCGGAACACGGGCACTGCTTCGATGGCATTCGACACGCCCCCCGACAAGATCACGTTGGCGAAACCGATGATTTCCATCGTCGAACGATAGCTTCGGGTAAGGGCGTGGTACGACGTCTCTTCCGCGCCGAACAGATCGCTCATTTCTTCCCAGGCATGCACGCCTTTGTAAGCATGAATGCCTTGGGACAGATCGCCGAGGATGGTAAACGAATGTCCGCGGACAAATCGATCCAACACGGAGACTTGTAACGGCGAAAAATCCTGGGCTTCATCGATGACGATATGGTCGAACCGCTCGATGCCTTCAATACCGTTCAGCAGTTGATGCAGATACAGCAGCGCAGGCAAATCTTCTTCGCGGAGCCGGCCTTCCTTGAGGTCTTTACGAGTAGACTTCAGTACAGGGGCGGGAATAGCGGCAAAAGCTTCTTGAGGCAAGATGCCCCGTGCATCTTTGGCGGCGCCGAAGATTTGCTTGTATAAGGTCAGCGGACTGAAGTCCGGCCATTTTTTCGCATACGCTTTTTCTCGCAATGTCGCTTTTTTCTTATGCTCTTTGCGTAACGTCTCCGGCTTGACCGGCTTCAATTCCATCTCGATCCAGCGATGAATCCGTGCCAATACGCGTTCCTTCCGCCCGCCTGCCGAGTAATGTTTATACTCTTCGGCATACCAATGCAGGATGGTCTCGTAAGGCAGAACTTTCCCGTCCCAAGGCGAGAACTCCAGCTCCGGCGCTCCGGATGCTTCAAGCGCGGATGCTGCGGCATCGAGCATCGCACGGAAGAGGTCGGAGCCTTTGAAGCGACCCGGCGCGTCTTCTCCCGGTGCCGTTCCTCCAGCCTGTCCGAACCAAAAGTCCAATGTTTCCGCCGGATTGGCCAGCATGGATTCCACATCAAGGAGCTTTGCCGCCCAATCGGTGAAGGTCCGCTGTTGAATATCCCCGACGCCCAGTTCAGGCAGAACGCCGGAGATGTAGTCAAGGAACATGCCGTTTGGCGCAAAAATGATCATTTTCTCGGCCGACACCTGCTCCTGATACTGATACAGCAGGAAGGCCAGACGATGCAGGGCGACGGTTGTTTTTCCGCTGCCTGCAACGCCCTGAATGATCAACGCTTTATTTTTCTCGGCGCGAATGATCTTGTCCTGCTCGGCCTGAATCGTCGACACGATATCCCGCAGCCGATTGTCTTTATTTTCGCCGAGTCGATACAGCAGGAATTCATCCGATACCGCCGGTTCCTCGCCGCCGCGCGTATACGTATCGACGACGCGCTCCAGCTCGGATTTGCGCACCATGATGTTCCGCTTCAGATGAACCTCGCCGCCGATGATGCCTTCGGGCGCTTCGTATTCGACTCTGTCCTCGCCGCCGGTAAACGAATAGAACAGACTGGCTACAGGCGCGCGCCAATCGATCACGATCGGCAAGCTGCCGGGATCGCGGCCGTCCAGTCCGGTCTTGCCGATATAGAGCGGAGCCGCGGAAGCTTTGCCGTCCTCTTCGAAGTCCATGCGTCCGAAATACGGCTCCGGTTCCGACTTCGCTAACCTCTGACGGCGCTCTTCGCGTCCGGCTTCCAGCACTTGCTCGGTAAAATCGTGTCCGGTATACACCGGAACCGCCTGAAGGCGACCCAGCTGCGTTCCGATCTCTTCCAGAACGGACGACAGCTTGTTTTGCTCTTCCCGATAGGCACTTTGAACGTCTTCACTCATTTTCAGTTACCTCCTAAGATGAGCATTTTGCACACATGTTCTTGCGAACCGACAAAGCCTGAGCGTATCCCAGATACGCCATGTCGCACAAAATGCCGGAAAAATAATGGCATGCCGCAAACCAAAAAACGGAAGCGAAAATGCAAAAGGAATATTAGCATAGCACACTTCCATGCAAACGGCTTTAATTATTTGATGAACGATCGCAATAAAAAGAGACACGCGGCTTTCCTGATCGAAAGTTTCGTGTCCCTTTTCTGATTTTAATGATGAAATTGTGATTATTGCTCCTGATCCGGCAAAGGATGGCCGCCGCGGATCATGAGATCCTTGACCACTTCGCTGACCATGATCAAACCTGCAACCGGCGGTACGTAGGCATTGCTCGCCGGCGGCTGCTTGGCTTTGCGAATCTTGGCTCCTGCCGGCGCAATCTGTTCGGTGACGTCCGGGCGGGGCTTGATCGGCTTCTCCGTCGAAAACACGACCTTGACGCCTTTCTTGATGCCTTCTTCTTTGCGCAGCTTGTTTCGGATAATACGGGCGATCGGATCCATTTTCGTTTTGGAAATGTCTGCGATCTGGAAGCGCGAAGGGTCCATCTTATTGGCCGCGCCCATGCTGGAGATGATCGGAATGCCGCGATTCAAGCACTCTTTGATGATGTGAATTTTGTAAATGATCGTATCGGACGCATCTACGACGTAATCGATCTTGTGCTCGAACAGCTTCTCGTACGTTTCTTCCGTGTAGAACATGTTCAGCACGATCGTATTGATGTCCGGATTGATCAGTTTGACGCGCTCGGCCATCAGTTCGGTCTTTTGCTGGCCTACCGTCGTCGTCAATGCATGAATCTGACGGTTGATGTTCGTGATATCCACGACGTCCTTATCGATCATAATCAGCGTTCCGACGCCGGAACGGGCTAGAGCTTCGACGGCCATTGCCCCTACGCCTCCGATGCCGAGAACGGCTACGGTGCTGTTTTTAAGTTCTTGAATGCCTTCAGGTCCAAGCGCAAGCTCAGTGCGGGAAAAAGCATGCAGCATAATCGATGAACCTCCTTGAATTTTTTATGCGTTCTAAACAAACGGAAAAGGCATACCGGCCTGAGCCGGCTGCCTTTCTATCGTCGTGCGAGTGCTTAAGCTTGCTGAGTTTCGCCTTCGGAAGCCGCCGGCTTTTTAGCCGGCTTCGGTGCGAGTTTGATGTGCAGTTGATCAAGCTGACCTTTGTCGACGGTCGATGGCGCGTTCATCAACAAGTCGGTTGCGCTCGCCGTTTTCGGGAAAGCAATCGTCTCGCGCAGGTTCGTACGCTGCGTGAGCAGCATCACCAGACGGTCGAAGCCGAATGCGAATCCGCCGTGCGGAGGCGTACCGTATTGGAACGCGTCGAGCAGGAAGCCGAATTGTTCTTGCGCGGTTTCTTCCGAAATGCCGAGCAGCTTGAACATCTTCTGCTGCAGATCGTGTTCGAAGATTCGCAGCGAACCGCCGCCGACTTCGTAGCCGTTCAATACGAGGTCGTACGCTTGAGCGCGAACCGCACCCGGGTCGGTCTCGAACAGTTCCAGATCTTCTTCCAGCGGACGAGTGAACGGATGGTGTTCCGCTACATAGCGCTTGGATTCTTCGTCGTAGCTGAGCAGCGGGAATTCAAGCACCCATGCGAATTTGTAAATGCTGTCGTCGATCAGGCCCAGTTGACGTCCGATCTTCAGACGCAGCGCGCCCAGCACGTCGGCTACAACCTGTTTTTTGTCGGCCGAGAACAGCAGCAAGTCGCCCACTTCGGCATCCGTGCGCTCGCGCAGCGCTTCGATGACTTCCTCGCTCATGAACTTCACGATCGGTCCCTTGAAGCCGTCTTCCTTAACTTGGATCCAAGCCAGGCCTTTTGCGCCGTAACGCGCCGCGTAAGGACCGAGATCGTCGATCTCTTTACGCGTCCAAGTGCCGCAGCCTTTCGCGTTCAGCACTTTGACCTGACCGCCGCTTGCAATTACCGAAGCAAAGACTTTCACTTCGCTCGTTTCTACGATGTCGCCCACGTCAACCAGTTCCATGCCGAAACGCAGATCCGGTTTGTCGGAACCGTATTTGCTCATGGCTTCGGCATGCGTCAGACGTTGGAACGGAAGTTGAACTTCCACGCCGATCGTTTCGCGGAACAGTTTCGCCATCAGCTCTTCGATCATGCCGAGGATTTCGTCGCGCGACACGAAAGACATCTCAAGGTCGACTTGCGTGAATTCCGGTTGACGGTCGGACCGAAGGTCTTCGTCGCGGAAACAGCGGGCGATCTGATAATAACGTTCCAAACCGCTGACCATCAGCAATTGCTTGAAGATTTGCGGCGATTGCGGCAAAGCGAAGAATTCGCCTTCATGCACGCGGCTCGGCACCAAATAATCGCGTGCGCCTTCCGGCGTGCTCTTTGTCAGGATCGGTGTTTCGACTTCAACAAACTCTTGCGCATCAAGGAAGTTACGGAAGATTTTCGCCGACTGCGAACGCAGCATCAGCGTTTTTTGCATTTCCGGACGGCGCAGGTCAAGGTAACGATATTTCAAACGCAGTGCTTCATCGACTTCGATGCCGTCTTCGATAAAGAACGGAGGCGTCTTCGCCGCGTTCAACACTTCAATTTCCGTCACGCGAACTTCAAGCTCGCCAGTCGGCAGGTTTTTGTTAACCGTTTCTTCTTCGCGTTTAACGACTGTTCCTTTAACAGCCAGCACATACTCCGTACGCACGCGTTCTGCCGTTTGCAACGCTTCGCCCGAATAAGCCGGGTTGAAAACGACTTGCACGATACCGCTGCGGTCGCGCAGGTCGATAAACAATACGCCCCCGAGGTCGCGGCGGGTTTGTACCCAACCGTTCAGTGTAACGTTCTCTCCGATTTGTGCCGACGTGATTTGTCCGCAGTGATGAGTCCTGAGCATCATAAGGTTAATCTCCTTTGGTTGTGAAAGTATGGTTGATTTCGTTACGTCCGAAAGCCTATTTCAATACGGAAGCCAGATCGTCCAGCGCAACCGTCACCTGTTCGCGCGTTTCCATCGACTTGACCGCGATCTCGCCGCGTTCCAATTCGTCGTCGCCGAGAATAGCCGTGTAGCGCGCTTGCAGACGATCCGCCGATTTCATCTGTGCTTTCATTTTACGATCCAGATAATCGCGTTCGGCCGAGAAACCCAAGCGGCGCAGCTTATGAAGCTGCTTTGTAATCTCCGCATTTGCCTTCTCGCCCAATCCGATCAGATAAAGATCCAACGGCAGTTCGGCTTCGATTTGCGTTTGTTGGTCAGCCAGCAGCAGTTGCAGACGCTCCATGCCGATCGCCATGCCGATACCCGGTTGATCCGGTCCGCCGACTTCGGCAACCAATTTGTTATAACGGCCGCCGCCGCCGATCGTATCGATCGCGCCGATTCCGCTTTTCGTTTTGAACTCGAACGCCGTCAGCGTGTAGTAATCCAGACCCCTTACGAGACGCGGATTGATCGTGTATTCGACGCCCATCGCCGTCAGATTGCTTTTAACCGCCTCAAAGTGCGTGCGGCTTTCTTCATCCAGGCTATCCAGAATGGAAGGCGCGTCGGTGAATTTGTCCTGATCGACTTTGCAGTCGAGCACGCGCAGCGGATTGCGGTCGATCCGGCTCTGACAGTCTTTGCACAGGCTGTCTCGCATGGGATTCAGGAACGCAAGCAATTTGTCGTTATAATCCGCGCGAGTTGCCGCATTACCGACCGAATTGATCTCGACGCTCGTTCCTTTCAAGCCGATATCTTCGAAGAATTGCAATCCGAAAGCAATGACTTCCGCGTCGATTGCCGGTTCTACAGAACCGATCGCTTCAATACCGAATTGGTGGAATTGACGGTACCGTCCCGCCTGCGGGCGCTCCTGACGGAACATAGGTCCGATGTAAAACAGCTTGGACACGTCCGGCTCGCCGTAGATTTTGTTCTCCACGTAAGCGCGAACGACGCCTGCCGTGCCTTCGGGCCGCAGCGTCATGCCGCGTCCGCCCATGTCCTGGAACGAGAACATTTCTTTCTGCACGATATCCGTCGTCTCGCCTACCCCGCGTTGGAACAGCTGGGTATATTCGAAGATCGGGGTGCGAATTTCGCGGTAATTAAACCGTCTGCACAAATCGCGTGCCTTGCTCTCTACGTACTGCCATTTTTCTACTGTTCCCGGCAAAAAATCAAGGGTGCCTTTCGGCTTTTGAAAATCCATGTTATTCTCTTTCCTTCCTTTCCGGCTTGCGCGGCCGGGTGCTTGTATAAAAATACCAAAAAGCCCCCCGTCCGCCGTCTATGCCGTTAGTACGCATAGTACAGGGACGAGGGACCGTAATTACGAATCTCCCGTGGTGCCACCCACATTTCGGGAACGCCTCTCGAACACCTGCGCAGCCAAACCGGCAAGATCGAGAGAAGCGAAAGCCCGCTTCATTAAACGACGGTTAACGCCCGTCTATTTCGCGCATCGGCTACTGGAACTCCAAAAAGGATCATCCAAGCTGTAAGCCTGGCTCTTTTTCCGTCGTTCGCCGTGCGTTCTCGGGGAGGTCTTTGGTTCGGTCGCCACGCGGAATTCTTCCAGCCACGGAATTCCTCTCTTGTGCGCTTTGATGCCCGAATTACTTTTTCCCGTCATCGAATCGTGATATTCGCCGTAAGTCAATCCGTCCGATCCGGCACGAAAAGGCTCACTGCGTTTGTTATATTTTATGATTGTAATCAAGTACATGACTAAAGTCAACCGTTTGCGCAAACGTAACATGAAGTCTTTTCACGAAAAGCAAAAAAAAGACCCGCAGGCTGCTGCCGCGAGTCGTTCCAAATATATCTAAGGGGGTCATGCCTTTACTATAACGATTGCTTGTTAAAGGAATGTGAATCTAATATTACAATTGCATTACAAGTGTCTTTTATCAATCGTAGACGTGCACGTAACCGTTGTTGTTGCGCAGCTTGCGCACGACGTCCATATAATCTTCTTCCTTTACTTTGACGGAAAGGGTGTACGTCAAATCGCGCAGGTCGGCGTCGGAAGCGTTCTCATTGACGTCCATCACGTCGTCTTTGTCGATCGGACGTCCGCCTACCGCGCTGCTATCGCTCGGAGGAGGTACCGGCACGGCTTGATCGCCGATCATGCTTCCTGCTCCGCCCGCAGCGGCAGTTCCGCCCGTGTAGGTCGTGTTGTTCGCTCCGGAGAGCGGTACCAAAGGCACGACGACGCGGCCGCCGCGGTCTCCGCCGAAGCCTACTCCGCCTTGGAGTTCCCCGACTTCAAGCTGCTCCGTAGTAAAGGTCATCAAACTCATTCGTGCGCCTTCCGCTTCGCTTTCCGTTCTGAAATAGGCCTGGATATGTTTCGACATCGTAATTCCCTCCTTTGTATTGGACGTTCATGTATTGCATGTATTGCCATTGTGCCTGAACTGTGAAGTTTATAGGGAAGCGAAGTCGGCTGAGCCGACTTCGCGGACCTTCGTTTACAAAGCTTTTAACAGTTCGCGCACGAACGCTGGCTCGTCTTCCGGCGTACGGGAAGTGATGAAGTTGCCGTCTACGACCACTTCTTCGTCTTTGAAGCGAGCGCCCGCATTCACCATGTCGTCCTGCAAAGGCGGATACGAAGTAATCGTGCGTCCTTTGAGCAGATCGGCGCTGGCCAGGATTTGCGGTCCGTGACAGATGGACGCGATCGGTTTTTTGGAAGCATTGACGTCTTTGACGAATTGCAGCACATGTTCGTCAAGGCGCAGATTTTCCGGCGAAGAACCTCCCGGAATAACAACGGCATCGTAGTCCGACGCTTTGGCTTCGGAGATCGCTTTTTCCGTCGTATATTCGGCTTTGCCGAGCTTTCCTTTTACCGTTTGCCCGGCTTTCAATCCGATGATTTCCGCCGTATGTCCGGCATTTTTCACCTCGTCGTAAGGCACTTGCATTTCGGAATCTTCGAATTCGTCGGCTAGCAAAAACGCGATTTTACTCATATCGTTCAGAACTCCTCTCTGCTGGATCCGTGATGTGATCTGTTCTCGCTTTCTTATTACCCTGCCTTCTTGCACTTCTAACACCAAGCCGCCGCAAAAACAAAAACCGCTTCGGCGCTACCCTTAGGCAGCCGAAGCGGTCGATCTTGCTTTAATCCTTGCTGTCGATGATCAGCGTGACGGGCCCCCAGTTAATCAGGGACAAGTCCATCATAGCGCCGAACACGCCCGTTTCGACGGTTAATCCGCGGGCGCGCAGCGTCTCGTTGAAGACTTCGTACAAGGACGATGCAGGCTCGGGACGGGCGGCCGCCATAAAGTTCGGACGTCGCCCTTTGCGGCAATCTCCGTACAAGGTGAACTGAGACACAGACAAAACGGCCCCGCCCACGTCCTCGACGCTATGGTTCATTTTTCCGGCTCCATCTTCGAAAATACGCAGTCCGGCCGCTTTATCCGCCAGATAGGCCGCGTCTTTTTCGGTATCGCCTTCCGTCACGCCGACGAGAATGGCAAGGCCGTGGCCGATGCTGCCGACCGTACGTCCTTCCACATCCACAGAGGCAGACTTGCAGCGTTGAATCACAATCCGCATAGGAAACAAAGCTCCTTCTCTAACCGGGCGAAGCGACATGCGCAGCACCCTTTATTGCATGATCCGGTGTACCGTATACACATCCCGTACCCGTTTGATCCGCTCGACCACCGACTGCAAATGCTCGGTGTTGCGGATCAGGATCGTAATATGCACCAATGCCATTTTGTTTTTGTCCGCGCGTCCGGAGACGGCAGTCATATTGGTTTTGCTCTCCGATATGGCTTGCAGCACCTCGTTCAGGAAATCCCGACGATCCAGGCCCGTGATCTCGATGTCGACGCTGAAGCTGGATTCGACCGCGTCTTCCCACTCCACCTCGATGACGCGTCCGGCTTCTTCGCCGTCGCCCGCCGTCGGGATGTTGGTACAGTCCGCGCGATGCACGGAGACTCCGCGACCGCGCGTAATATAACCGACAATGTCGTCTCCCGGTACCGGATTGCAGCAGCGCGCGAAACGCACCAGCAGATTGCTCGCTCCCTTAACTTTAACGCCGTTGGTCGGACGCTTTTTGTCTTTGTCGGCCGGAGCAGCTTTCACTTCGCGGACTTCGTTCGTCAACTCCAGATGATTGCTGGTCTCTTCCTGTTCGCGGCGCCATTTTTCGGTCAAACGGGTGATAACCTGCGAAGCCGTGATTCCGTTGAAGCCGATCGCGGACAGCATGTCTTCGGTATCGTTAAAAGCAAATTTGTTCGCGACTTCCAGCAGCTTGTCGTCGGTCAACCATTCGGATACTTCAAGCCCGAGCTTCTTGATCTCGCGCTCCAATCCTTCCCGGCCTTTCTCGACATTCTCCTCGCGACGTTCTTTTTTGAACCATTGCTTGATCTTGCTGCGCGCATGCGAAGATTGAGCAATTTTCACCCAGTCCTGGCTCGGTCCGTACGAATGCTTGGAAGTCAGGATTTCCACGATATCGCCCGTTTTCAGCTTATGATCCAGCGGTACGATCCGACCGTTCACCTTCGAACCGATCGTCCGGTTGCCGATTTCCGTATGGATGCGGTAAGCGAAATCAAGCGGTCCCGATCCGGCAGGCAGCTCGATCACCTGTCCTTTGGGCGTGAACACGAACACCAGGTCGGAGAAGAAATCCATCTTAAGCGATTCGACGAATTCGGACGCGTCTTTCGCTTCGTTTTGCAGTTCGATGATTTCTTTGAAAAACGGCATTTTGTTCTCGATCCCGCTGCCTGTCGCCGTCGTGCCTTCTTTGTACGCCCAGTGCGCCGCGATACCGAATTCGGCCGTGCGGTGCATGTCCCAGGTACGGATCTGTACTTCGGTCGGCTCGCCGTTCGGACCGACGACGGTCGTGTGCAGCGACTGATACATATTCGCTTTCGGCATGGCGATATAGTCTTTGAAACGACCCGGCATCGGCTTCCACAGCGTGTGGATGATCCCCAACGTCGCGTAACAATCTTTGACGTTATCGACCAGCACGCGAATCGCCAGCAGGTCATAAATTTCGTTGAACTGCTTATTTTTGCTTGTCATCTTTTTATACACGCTGTAAATATGCTTCGGACGTCCAGACAGATCGGCTTCAATGCCCATCTCGTCAAGCTTTTCGCGAATGCGGCCGATGACGTCGGAAATAAACTGCTCGCGCTCGGCGCGCTTTTTATGCATGAGGTTGGCGATTCGGTAGTACTGCTGAGGATTCAGATAGCGCAAAGCGATATCTTCCATCTCCCACTTGATCGCGGAGATACCCAGACGATCGGCGACCGGACAGAAAATCTCCAGCGTCTCGTACGCGATCCGCCGCTGTCCTTCTTCCGATTGATGCTTGAGCGTACGCATATTGTGCAGCCGATCGGCCAGCTTGATGACGATGACGCGGATGTCTTGAGCCATCGCGATAAACATTTTGCGATAGTTCTCGTTTTGTTGTTCTTCTTTGGAACGGAATTTGATGCGCTCGAGCTTGGTTAGCCCGTCGACGAGCATTGCGCAGGTCTCGCCGAAGTGCTCGCGGATCTCTTCCAACGAGACGGTCGTGTCCTCGACTACATCGTGAAGCAGGGCCGCTTCGATGGACGTCGTGTCCATCTGCATGCCCACGACAATATCTGCAACCGCCAGCGGATGCAGGATATACGGCTCGCCGGACTTTCGGACTTGGCCAAAATGAGCCTTGTCAGCGAATTCGTAGGCTTCCCGGATGCGCGGAAGGTCCGACTCTCGGATGTAAACGGACGCCTTTTCAAGTAATCGTTCAATGCCCATTGAGTCCTTTCCGATTCCTTTCTATAAGAAAATGAAGCCTGTCCGCGAAATCCGCATTCAGGCGTGTAGATGAGGTTCGTTTCGTCTTCGACCCTTTCGGGCAAAAAGACAAAATAATCTCGCGTTAAGCGATTGTATAAACGGTTTTCCTTTCATTATGCCTTTTAGGCTAACCCCCGTCAATGCGTGCAAGGAAATTGTTGCTTTCTTCATGAAAAGCTCACGGTTTGCATTCAACTTTCCGTTTCGAACATTAAATCGCCTAAATCCGAAAGTTATTGCGAGTTCCCACGAAAATGTTATTGAAAAAAAACAAAATTGTCTGTAATCTAGCTAAGATGATCAAGCGCGTACGGATTTGGCTATTTCGGCCTCGGTGCATTACCGCCTTTCCACCCGTTTTTCTCATCCGATCCAGAGCCGCTTCTTCCACGCCTAATGGAGCGGCTCCAACCTATGCCCTTAAGGAGTGAGAATCTTTGCAGCGTGAAATTCAAGTGAATGAAAGACCGGCGTTCGGCCCAGGCCTGCTTCTCAGCTTGCAGCATTTGTTCGCCATGTTCGGCAGTACCGTTCTCGTCCCGAATTTGTTCGGGGTAGACCCAAGCGTAATCCTGTTGATGAACGGAATCGGCACACTGCTCTACATTCTGATTTGCAAAGGGAAAATCCCGGCTTACCTGGGGTCGAGCTTCGCGTTCCTCGTTCCGGTAGGCGCCGTCCTCGTTACGCCGGGCAACATGGACAACTATTCGAAAGCGCTAGGCGCATTCATTGTCATCGGCGTCGTCTTCATTATCGTGGCGGGGATCGTCAAAATTGCCGGCACCCGTTGGATCGATTTTTTGTTCCCGCCGGTCGTCATGGGCTGCATCGTCGCGCTCATCGGTCTGGAGCTGCTACCGGTTGCCGCTAATCTCGCAGGTCTGCTGGGCGCAAAAGACGAAATTACCGGAGTCGTTACATACAGCTCAAATGCCATTATCATCTCGCTGATTACCCTCGCCGTGACTGTGCTGGGCGCCGTGTTATTCCGCGGCTTCCCGAAAATCATTCATATCTTGATCGGCATCGCCGTCGGCTATATCGCGGCTTACTTGATGGGTGAAGTCAACACGGCAGCCGTAGCCGAGGCAAGCTTCTTGTCCTGGCCGAAGTTCTCCGCGCCGACTTGGGATATCGCGGCGATTCTGATGATTTTGCCTGCCGCGCTCGTCGTCATCGTCGAACATGTCGGCCACCTGCTTGTGACAAGCAATATCGTCGGAAAAGACTTGTCGAAAGATCCGGGCCTGCATCGCTCGCTGCTCGGTAACGGCGTATCGACGGTTCTGTCCGGATTCGTAGGCTCCACGCCGAACACGACGTACGGCGAAAACATCGGCGTCATGGCTTTGACTAGAGTCTACTCCGTATTCGTTGTCGGCGGAGCGGCGGTTATCGCGATTATCCTGTCGTTCTCCGGCACATTCTCTACGGCTGTTGCCAACATTCCGGACCCGGTTATGGGCGGTGTATCCCTTCTTTTATTCGGGGTTATCGCGGTTTCGGGTCTGCGCATCTTCGTCGAACAAAAAGTCGATTTCTCCAAATCGGTCAACATGCTGCTTGCCGCAGTCATTCTGGGTACGGGTCTTAGCGGCATCACGTTGACGATCGGCCAAGTTTCGCTGAAAGGCATGGCCCTTGCAACAATCGTCGGCATTCTCGTCAACCTGATCTTCCGTTTGATTCAAATGTTCGGACTCTCCAACGAAAAAGAAGAAATCGAAACTGAAGTAAAAACGCCGGATATCTGACCCGGTTCGAAACCTGCTAAAAAGGCCGTGCCTCTTCCGAAGAAGAGCGCACGGCCTTTTCTTTGTTGATCGCCCTATAGCTAATCTGACTTAATGGACCATATTCTTGCTGCACGAGTTATTTTCCCATGATACGGAAAATCGGATAACAGACACTGCCGTTCCATGTTATAGGAAAATAATTCCTGTATTCCTAAATCATCAATACCTTACATCCATTATTGCAGTTTGTCGCCTCCGGCTTTGGTTTTCAACCATTTGATCGGAACGATTTTGGTAACGAATTTATGCACCATGGCCGATTCTTTGGTCAAGAAAGGTCCAAGCACGGCGAGAATCAAAACGTAAATCGCCGCAAAAGGCTGAAGAATCGCCATCAGTCCGCCCGCTGCGCCAAGGTTCGCCATAATAATAGAGAATTCGCCGCGCGAAACGATTGTCAGACCGACATTCGAGGAAGCTTTCGGCGAAAGTTTTCCGCTGCGTCCGGCCAACATGCCTGCCGTATAGTTTCCGATAATCGTCAGAATAACTGCGCCGATCGCGAGCCATACCGCGTTGCCTTGAAGACTAAGCGGATCAATGGTCAGACCGAAGCTGAAGAAGAACAAAGCCCCGAAGAAGTCTCGGAAAGGCAAGATTGCTTTTTCAATCCGATGCATGTGCTTGGTCTCGGCCAATACCAGACCGACCAATAATGCGCCTATCGCTTCCGCCACGTGAATCGTTTCGGAGAAACCCGCCACGATGAATAGCATAGCGAAAACGGTCGTCAAAAAGATTTCATTCGAAGAAACGCCCAAGATCTTATTTAAGACCGGAACAAGCAGTCGACCGACAATCAGGACCAGCAGCATGTAGCCGAGCGCGATTCCCGCCGAAAGCAGCACGCCGCCAAGCGTCGTCGCTCCGCTGAGCAGCAGACCGGACAAGATGGAAAGGTAAACAGCAAGGAAGACGTCTTCGAACATGATAATGCCCAGAATCATTTCCGTTTCCGGGTTGGCCGTACGTCTCAGGTCAACGAGCACTTTCGCGACAATCGCACTGGACGAGATCGTGGTTACGCCGGCAATCACGAGCGTTTCCAGAATCGGGAATCCGCATACGAGACCGAAGAGCAGTCCCAGCGTAAAGTTGATTCCGATATAGATGGAGCCGCCGATCGCGATCGACTTTCCGGCTTTGGCCAGACGTCCGACCGAGAACTCCAGACCCAGATAGAACAGCAGGAAGATTACGCCAAGACGACCCATGAAGTTAATCAGTTCCGCACTTTCGATAAATCGAAGGTCAATCAGACCGAAATGCGGGGCATGCGGTCCGACAGCCATACCTGCGAGGATATAAAAAGGAACTACGGAAAAGCGAAGTTTAGCGGAGAGGAAACCGGCAAGCGCAATGAGAAGCACTGCGATCCCGACTTCGAATACCATATGGTCCATCAAGCCTCACCTACTTCCAAGATCCTTTTCAACTTCTGAATGTTTTGCCGTTCGCCGGCCAGTACCAAAGTCATGCCTTCGGTCAATACATATTCCGGTCCCGGACTTACGGTTTGCTTATGCATCGTATCGATCGACGCAATAACAACGGTTCCCGTGTTTTCGCGGATTTTAAGTTCGCCGATGGAACGACCGATCGCTTTGATGCCTTTTTTAAGCTTATACCATTCGATCGACAACTGATCCAGCGTATGCTCGACTTTCTCAAGCGCCGTCGGCTGATAGTTCATGCCGCCCACGATGCCGCCGAGCTGACGAGCTTCGGTATCGGTCATCGTCATGACGCGCATCAACTCTTCCGGCTCCTCCGGCGATGGGCAAAACAGTTCGCGCTGACCGTCTTCATGCAAAATCACGATGACGCGGTCTCCTTCTTCCGTGTCGATCAGGAACTTGCGCCCGATCCCCGGAAGGTCGGTTTCTCTAATTACGGACATTTTATCTCCCTCCTTAACTCTAAAAATTTGGACTATTATACAGTACGAAGCCAATACGAATAGAGGCTCCTCTGCTGAGTCTCCCTACGTAATACGTGACGGTTCGCGAAGGGTTTCAAAAAAATGCTTTTTTTCGTTCTTTTTTATCTCTTTTGGCGAAAAAGGCTTCAAAACAGCAAAAAACCCGTGATTTGCTCCCGCTTGCTTCTCGGGATGTCAAATAACGGGTTTTTATTCTGGCTCATTAACTCACGATGGGTTTTTGGCTCAGCCTTTGATCAGGTTGAAGACTTCAACATTGTCCAGACGGCTGCGGCCGTTCAATTCTTCCAATTCGATCAGGAAAGCAGCGCCGACCACGTTGCCACCGAGTTGACGAACCAACTCGACGGAAGTCGCGATCGTGCCCCCGGTCGCCAGCAAATCGTCCGCGATCAGAACGTTTTGTCCTTCTTTTACCGCATCGATATGCATCGCCAGTTTATCGGTTCCGTATTCGAGTTCGTATTCGACTTCGATCGTTTTGTAAGGCAGTTTGCCGGTTTTGCGAATCGGAATGAAACCGACGCCCAATGCATAAGCCAATGGCGCGCCAACAACGAAACCGCGTGCTTCCGGTCCCGCGATCAGATCGATTTTCAAATGCTCGACTTGCTTTTTCAGCGCGTCGATTGCTTCGCGGTAAGCCGGCCCGTTCCCGAGCAGCGTCGTGATATCCTTGAAGCTGATCCCCGGTTTCGGAAAATCGGGAATAACGCGAATATGCTGATTAAAATCCAAATAAATCTCCTCCTAAGTCTTGTTTCCCGGATGGTTCGACAGAAGAAACAGCGTTGCCTCGCCGAATGGCGAAGACAACGCACCTATTCCACTACGATAACGAAAAAGATAAAGCCGCGTCCGCATTTCCGGACCGAACAGCTTGTAGACGCTGCGCAAGCCAAATCCCGAGATCTTCTCCAGGTCCCAGCATCATGCGCTCCACCGCTTCCGCTTCTTGCAACTTGCGATAAGCGGAAGCGGAATCCAAAGCGGCTTTCGGCGGAGTCGGATTCGCGGCAAGCATCGCTCCGTCTCGAATGACAAACTGCAACTCCTCGAATACTTCAAGGGTCATGCGAATCATGCGAATGGAGCAACCGGAAGCGCGGGCCAAATGTCGAACCAATTGTTCCTCGCTCACCTGATCTGCCGCAGCGCGCCGAAGCTCTACATAGATCGTCTTGATCCGCTCGCGGCTTGGCTCGCTCAAGCGCTGCGCCGAAGGCCCGCTTGCCGGATACAAAAGAACGATGTTTTCCAGCGCAGGGAATTCGGCCAACAACTTGTCCAATTGCGCAGCGGTATCCGGGATATCCAAAACGAACAATGTGCGCGTTTCGGCCGGCTCCGCATGCTGCTGCCTGCTTTCCGTTCCTTGAATCCCGGAATATTCATCATACAGCCAAAGCGGCAGTTGCGCCAGAGTCTTCTGCGAAACTTTTAGTGTCGTTTGATTTAAGGCGATTGCAACCTGGCTCGGCTCGCACGCCAATACGTTTTCGGACTTTTTGCGAAAGCGTTCAACGTCTTCTGCCGAAGCTTCAGGAGCGCGCCGGTCAAATACCTGAAAAGCCGGCAGCGCCAGATCGCGGACCATCAACTGGGGTTTGCGGCTTCCTCTCCACTCATTGATGCTCGGTTCCGCAAGCAAGTCCAACCGATCTCCTTCACTCAGATACTCGGCTAATGCACCTTTTCCGAAAGCGACCGCTTCAACGACGCAACCGTCTTGTTCGACGACCAGTTTCAAATGCGTGTTCGTCTTGCCCATCGTGAGCACGCGTTGAAGCTTTACGTTCCGGAACACCAATTGCGGAGTCGGATTGCTCATGCCGAACGGAGCCATGCGATCCAGGTCTTCGATGACGGGAATCGGGATATCCGCCAGCGAACATTCGGTCTCGGCTTCGATGACGGGAACCAAATGCTCCGGCAGTAGCTTTTCAGCCGCATGATCATTCAATCCGCGTTCGAAATCTTCGAGACGTTCGCGCAGCAAACTCATACCGGCCGCGGAAGGGTGACCTCCGAAATGCTGCATCGTCTCTTCGACCGACAATAGAGCTTCGTAGATATCAAAATCGGGAATCGAGCGGGCCGAGCCTTTGCAGGTTCCTTTTTCTACATCGATACCCAATATAATCGTCGGACGGTAATAGCGCTCCAGAATTTTGGAAGCGACAATACCGACAACGCCGACATTCCAGCCTTCTCCGGCTAGTACGATCACGTCGGGAATCAACCCTTCAGCAGCCGCAATCTTGTTTTCCAGCATGACAATCGCTTCGCTAACGATCTCTTCCACGTTCTTTTGCCGGTCTTTGTTTAGCAGATCCAGCACGGAAGCCAGATGTTCCGCACGGTCTTGTTCATCGGTAATCAGCAGATCCACTGCACGGTTGGCGTGATCCAGTCTGCCGCTGGCATTGATGCGCGGAGCAATGGCAAAGGCAATTCCGATCGAATTCAGTTGTTCCGGTTGGCTGCCCGCTATAGCCAGCAATTCTTTGATGCCGAGCGACGGATGCAGGCGCATACGTTCAATCCCTTTAGCGACCAACATGCGGTTTTCGCCTGCAAGGGGCATCAAATCAGCGACTGTACCGATAGCGGCAAGATCCAACCATTCTTCCGGCGGCCGCCCCAACAGAGCATGCGACAATTTGAACGCAACGCCCACGCCCGCCAACCCTTTGAAGGGATAATTGCACATCGGAAGCTTTGGATTCACAAGAGCTACCGCTTGCGGCAATACAGCCGGAGGCTCGTGGTGATCGGTTACGACCGTATCGATTCCGAGCGATGACGCATAGGCGATTTGGTCCACGGCACTGATGCCCGTGTCAACCGTGACAATCAGTTTCACGCCTTCGGCTGCTGCCTGGTCGATCGCATGCCGATGCAAACCGTATCCTTCTTTGGACCGATGCGGAATATAGGTGCCGAAGTCCGCTTCCAATGCAGTCAGCAAACGAATCATGAGCGCTGTACTGGATACGCCGTCCGCGTCATAGTCCCCGTACACCCAAATCCGCTCTTTCCGCTCAAGCGCCGTTCGGATGCGTTGTACTGCGGCGTCCATCCCATGCAGCAGGAACGGATCATGCAGCCCATCCAAACTCTCGTCTCCGTTCAAAAAATCGGAGGCCGCATCGGATGTGGCATAGCCGCGGTTTACCAGCAAAGAGGCCAGCAGCGGGGACACGCCCATGTCATTGCTTAGCTGCTCCACGGTTACCTGATTCGGACTTGCGATTTTCCATTGATATCGGGAATGAAGCACAAGCTCACCTGCCTTTTAAAAAACGTAATTTATTGAACAATCGTCGGCTGCTCGCCGCTTTCGGGAAGCTCTTCGTTCGATTTATAAGGATATCCCGTATGATAAGGTTCAACACGCACGCGAACATCTACAATCCGTACAAAGCGATGCATCAACAGATCTCGGGATCGTTGGGCGATCTCCTCGGCTTCCTTGACCGTCATTCGGGGATTGACGCTTAACACCAGCTCGACCGTAACCGTTTCGAGCGATTCCTGTGCTTTTAACTCCCGAACTTCGATCACGCCTTGAATGCGCTGGACGGTCTCGATAAAAAGCTTAGGATCAACCGTTTTGAGTCCGGCACCTTTCTGCGGTGAAGACTCGAAAAACGATGACATCAGGCGCAGCGCCTTCACGATAACAAGGATCGCCACCAACAAAGAGGCAGCCGGGTCGGCATAAGCAAACAGAGGAATGTCAAAACCGCTTCCGGCAACCGACAAAGCCATTCCCGCCGCTACGAGCATGGACGCATAAAGGGAAATTCGATGCTCTGCCGCATATCGGATCGCTGCTTCACGGTCCTGCCGGAGCCGGCGGCGATAACCCCAAACAAACAAACCTTCTCCAATGACCACCGCTACGGAAAAGGCAGCAACCGCCCAACCGTTCAGTGTTTGACCGGGTCCGTTCATTAGCTGCCCGATTCCGGAAATGGAAGCTTCGATTGCACCTACAAGCACTAACGCCGCCAGCAGTATTTTGATCCATAAGGAGGAATGGCGAGGGCTTCGCGTACCGCGCACTGCGTCCGCTACCGAATTCAATGCATCGGTAAGCAGAGCCTGACTTCCTCCGAACCAGCCGCCGACTCCTTTTACCAGCGCCGTAAAACCAAGCAGGCAGGCATCGGTCCAACCTGTAGAATTCCCGCTATCTTGTTGACGGACCGTCATAATGATTCCCCTCTCGTATTCGATCCCAAAATCATAAAAAGCCGCGCCTCGAATTCGGGACGCGGCTCTACGGCTGCTTGTACTTGTCTCACACCCGGCTTTTTATGCAGCGGAAGACAAGCACCAAGCCGTAAGGATATTAATTCGTCGCTTTGGACGGTTGGGCCGCGGACGGCTTCTTTTTGTTTCTGAGCGCCAGCCACAACGGGCTTGCGATAAAGATCGACGAGTAAGCGCCGAACAGCAAGCCGATAACCATGGCCAGAGAAAACATGCGAATCGATTCGCTGCCCAAGATGAGCAGAGCGAAAGCTGCGATGAATACGGTAAATACCGTACCCAGCGAGCGGGTCATCGTTTGAGAGATACTCTTGTTTACGACATCTTCAAGATCGGCGTGCGTTTGCTTTTTGGCGAAACGCAGATTCTCGCGAACTCGGTCGAAGATTACGATCGTATCGTTGATCGAGAAACCGATGATGGTCAAGATCGCGACGATGAAGGTCAGATTAACCTCGAGTCGTAAAATCGAGAACACGCTGATGACGAGAAAAGCATCATGCAGAAGGGCAACGACAGCCGACAAAGCGAAACGCCATTCGAATCGGATTGTGACGTAAATGACGATGCCGATGCTTGCGACAATAATCGCCAGAAGCGCATTTCGCTCCAGTTCTTTAGCGATCTCGGTGTCCACCGTATTGATCTCGTACGATGCGTTGTTGTCGATTTGGCTGTTGAACGTCGATTGAAGGGACTGTGCTTGCGCATCAGTCAAGACTTCCGGAAAACGAATATTGACTCGGTCGTTACCCGCCGTAATATTGGCTTCCTGATCCAGTTTCGCATCAACCAGTACTTTCTGAACGTCCGCTTGCGTTACGACCTTGGATACGGAAATATCCACGTTCGAGCCCGAGCGGAAATCAACGCCGTAGTTCAATCCGAAGATTGAAAGGCAGATAATGCCTGCCAATGTGATCAGAATCGAAAATCCGTAAAAATACTTACTGGCTTTGATAAAATTGAAATCCCACTTCGAGCTTGAGGATGGGTTCTTAGAGCTCACGAATTTCACTTCCCTTCACTCCGAAATACGCCGGTTTTTTCAAGGACTTTGCTTTAACCAGCAGGGAGAGCAGGTAACGCGACAGGAAGACGTTCGTGATGATACTGGTCACAATATCAATCATCAGAACCAGCGCGAATCCGCGAACCGACCCCGTACCCAGCCAGAACATGACGGCCCCGGCAATCAGAGTCGTGATCTGAGCATCCATAACGGTACGGAACGAACTCTTGCTGCCGGAACGGAAAGCCGACAAGATGCTTTTACCGCTTCGAATCTCTTCCTTGATCCGTTCCGAGGTAATGATATTGGCGTCGACCGCCATGCCTATACCCAGTATAAACGCCGCGATACCCGGCAAGGTCAGCGTGATGCCCGCCCAGTTGAAGATCAGGATCGTTCCCCAGGTATGGATAAGCAGGCAGAATGCCGCGATCAATCCTGGCACCCGATACATGAATACCATGAAGATCAAAATGATGATGGAGCCGAGGATACCGGCGCGCAGCGTCTGGTCGAGCGACTGTTGTCCCAAGGTTGCGCCGACGCTTTGCGAGTATTTCTCGGTCAACTTAAGCGGCAACGCGCCGAGATTGATGGTGTCGCGCAAATTTTGCGCTTCTTCCCGCGTGAAGTTGCCTGTAATTTGAGCGGTCCCGCCTGTAATACGTTGATTGACCGACGGAGCGGACAATAACTCGTCATCCAGGAAGATCGCCAGCGGTTGACCGATCAATCGACCCGTGACGTCCGCGAACTTGCTCGCATCATTCAGCTCGATTGCGATCATCGGGCGGTTCAACGAGTCATACTGCACGGAAGCGCCGTTCGGCTTGAAATCTTCCCCGGTCAGTTCGATCTTGTTATACCCCTGATAAGGATCGGTCGGCGTCGCTTCGGTATCGGTACCCGCAGCTTCGTCAGTACCGGTCGTACCGGTATCCGTCCCTGCGGCTTCCTCGGTTGCCGCCGCCCCGTCGGACGAATCTTCGACTGCGGCGTCGTCCGTACTTGTTGCCTCATCCGTGCTGCCTGCTCCGCTTGTTGAATCCGGACTTTCCACAGCCGTTTCGTCCTCGGTTGCAGTGCCGGCGTCGTCCGTCGTACTTTCTTCCGAAGAGTTACCCAGACTGCGGAACGTCAGGTTAGCGGGTTCTTTGATACGTTCCCTTACGGCCGTTTCGTCGGTGACGCCCGCGATTCTAAGACGAATCCGGTTGGTGCCTTCGGTGGTGATCTCCGGTTCGCTTCCCCCAAGGGCGTCTACGCGTTTTTCGAGACTCTTGGCCGTCTCGGTCAGGGATTCTCGGGTGACTTCTGCTCCGCCCGTCATTGGCGACGCCTCGTACAGGATCTCGAAGCCTCCCTTTAAATCCAGTCCCAATCTGACTGAATTCAACAGGTTGGGCGTGCTCCAAATCATGACCCCGATTGAGACGAGCACAATAACAATGAAACTGACAATTCTCTTCATGCCGTTTCTGGTTCCCCCTTTTTTCTCAATATTCCCATTATAGCGACGCCGTAAAATGGAGTCAATGAAGCAAAAAGAAAGACCCTCCTTTAGGAAAAGGGAGCCTCTTTCAGCGCCGCAAGAGTGAGGTAGTTCATCATCCCGTCCGCACGCAGCGTCAGAATGTCGTTTACGATGCGATGCAAGGGCGGATCCTGTCTGCCTGCATACTTGCCGTTCACGCACTGCCACACGTCTTCCCAAGTCGTGTGCTCATAACCGAGAAAATGAAATTCATCCGCTTTGCGACGGCAAAGCTCGATTACGGCTTCAGTCAATTCTTCTCCGGCAAGCTCTTCCCCTATCGGTTCCTGCCCTTCCCACTTCTCTTCTGCCGTCATGACCTGCCCCCTTCTCCGTAAACGCGAAACCCCAGCATTCCGACTTTGTTGTTCATTCGACGCCATGTGCCGCATTCCTGCCGCATCTTCAATGTGTCGGGCAAAAGCCGCCGGATTATAAAATGTTCGCGTACAGATACCAGCCCCCGGCTGCCAATGCGAGCAAAGTTAACGGAAATGCCACAACCAGGTAAGACAAGTAAGAAAAACGATAGCCTTCTTTTTGCGCCAATCCGGCAGCCAACACCCCCGCGACCGAGCCTGCCAGTGTTCCGCTTGAACCGATTCCGCTCCCTAATGCCAATGCCCACCAAAGTCCTTGGAGATCCGCCGGGCGAACGACTTCCATCTGCAAACCAATGGTCTGAATCAATGGAATAGAAGCGGCAATCAGCGGGACAGGGTCCAACACGGCGGAAAACAATCCGGACACGGCAAACAGAACGAGCGCCGTCAATGTCTTATTCTCATTGGTTAACTCCAGGAGTCTCATCGCGATTTCTCCGGTAATTCCCGTTTCGACAAGACCGCCTGCCAGCACATAAAATCCAATCAGCACGCCAAGCGTTTTAAAGTCCATGCGCTCCCTAACTTGCCGAAGTTCATTGCCCGAGCGTACATTGACAGCAAGCATCAACAATGCCGATACCAGGGCGACAGTTCCACTGCCCATGTTCAACTTAGCATGCCAGACCAAACCCGCAATCAGAAGCATCAGCACGCCAAGCGACAATAATGCCTGCGAACGGTTTGTGAGATAACTCGAAGGATTCAGCGATGCAAGTTCCGCTTTGCGGTCCCCGCTTCCCTTCATTTCCCGGCGGAAAATCAGCATCAGCAGGGCAACATGTACAATCAGCAAAATCAATGCCGGCTGTAACAAATGAGCTGCAAAAGCGCGTGTATCCATATCTGCTGCCGTACCGATCATCATATTCGGCACGCTTCCCGCCAAGGTTGTCATTCCGCCCAGATTGCAAGCGATGACGCTCATAATCAGAAATGGAACCGGGCCGATTCGCAAGGTTCGCCCAATCCGCAGAATCAAAGGTGCCAATAGCAATAAGGCCGGACCGCTGCCCAATGTTGCCGATGTCAGTGCCGCAATTAGCGTCACGACGATAAGTACGGCAGGCAAACTGCCCGATACCATTTGTACGATTCGCAAGGCTGTAAAATGAACGATTCCACTGCGATCAACCGCTGCGGCCGTAATCATCATCCCTACCAAAAGCAGCAGCGTATTGAGTGCGATATGATGCGACAATGCCGCGTTCCAGTCGACAATTCCCAGCACTAACAGTGCCAGCGCTCCGATGATCGCGGCCAATCCTCCGTTTATTTTTTCCGTTACGACCAGCACATAGACGATCGCAAATACGGCTGCTGCCGTATAGACCGGCCAAAATGCGGTATCGATTGCGGAAATCATGCAGTCACTTCCTTTCAACAGATCCCCTTAAGATAGGGCGTGCACGCAAACTCGTCCTAATTATGTAGAGTGCCATTAGCGGGAAATGTTTCGGTAAACTTTTTAAAACACGCCCTATTAAGCAGGAAAAAAGAAGCTGCCGAAGAACGAAGGTAACCCGTTCGGCGGCAGCTTGCTTGAAAGGCCGCGGCAATCCACCGCCGTCGGCACTTCCTTCATTCATCTTACTTCTTGTCGAGGCTGACGTCGGAGCTGCCTGCCGTTGTAACATGGCTGATTGCGCTGCGGTCGAACGTCATTTTTGTAACATCATTTACGCGCAGGACAGCTACATCGTTCGTAATCTCCAGGATTGTACCGTGCAGACCACCGATCGTGACGACCTTGTCGCCTTTTTTAAGCTGTCCGAGCATAGCATTACGTTGTTTTTGTTTCTTCTGTTGCGGGCGAATCAGCAGGAAATAGAAAATGGCGATCATGAACACGAACGGAATGATCGTCATAATGATTCCGCCGCCGCCGGCAGGAGCAGCTGAAAGCGTTGCAGCTTGAAACATCGTTAATCCCCCTTAGTATGCGAATGGCCGTACGAAAGTCCTCGTACTGGACCCGTGGGGCAGTTTAGAACCCGTTGCTGTTGGCGTGCATGCCATACTGCTCAAAGAATTCGTCGCGGAAATCAAGCAAGCGATCCTCGCGGATAGCCTGACGGACGCCGCTCATCAAGTTGAGCAGGAAGTGGAGATTGTGATAAGTGGTCAGCCGGAGGCCGAACGTCTCGTCAGCCTTGATCAGGTGACGCAGATACGCCCGGGAGTAGTTCCGGCAGGTATAGCAATCGCAGTTCGGATCGAGAGGACCGAAGTCTCTCGCGTACTGGGCATTGCGTACAACCACCCGGCCCTGGCTTGTCATCGTCGTTCCGTTACGCGCAATGCGCGTTGGCAGCACGCAGTCGAACATATCGACTCCGCGAATGGCGCCTTCGAGCAGAGCATCCGGAGAACCTACGCCCATCAAATAGCGGGGCTTGTTCGCCGGGAGCAGCGGTACTGTATACTCCAGCACTTCATACATCAGATGCTTCGGTTCTCCCACACTCAGTCCACCAATAGCATACCCCGGGAAATCCATCGAAGTCAAATCAGCCGCGCTCTGGCGACGCAGGTCTTCATGCATGCCGCCCTGTACGATTGCGAATAATCCTTGATCTTCCGGACGCGCATGGGCCTTCAAGCAGCGCTCCGCCCATCTGGATGTACGTTCGAGCGAGCGTTTGAGGTAAGAATGTTCGGCCGGGAACGGCGGACATTCGTCGAACGCCATCATGATATCGGATCCCAGCGCATTTTGGATTTCCATCGCCACTTCCGGCGACAGGAACAGCTTGTCTCCGTTCAGGTGGGAGCGGAAATTTACGCCTTCTTCGGTGATTTTGCGCATCTCGGCCAAGCTGAATACTTGGAAGCCGCCGCTATCGGTCAAGATCGGGCGATCCCAGTTCATGAATTTGTGCAGGCCGCCGGCTTCGCGAATAATTTCGTGTCCCGGACGGAGGAACAGGTGATAGGTGTTGCTCAGGATGATCTGGGCATTCATTTGTTTGAGCTCTTCAGGGCTCATCGTTTTGACGGTGGCGAGGGTACCGACCGGCATGAAGGTCGGGGTCTCGATTACGCCGTGCGGCGTGTGTACCAGGCCGAGGCGCGCGCCGGACTGTTTACAGGTTTTGATATGTTCGTAGCGAATAGCGGATGTCATTGGATCGTTCCTTTGCAAGAAAATGTGAGAAAATCCTGTTCGCAGAACAAGCAGAACGGCTACGAAAGAAATTCATTCAAGACGCTGTCTCACTCGGAAAACTGGATTGGATTCAAATAAGGATGTTTTCCGAGTTCAAAGGCCAACACTTTACGTGTGTTACCGTAGGCTTTCTTTGAAAACCTATATTTCATCGAATTTCTTCCTCCGCCTAATGCGTCGTTCAAAGAACCGAATTTTCTCAAGAATTTCAGGAAACTCTCGCTCCTGAATTAAAGATCATTAAAAAGACTTTATCAAAAATCAATAAATAAACATCGCGTCCCCGAAGCTGAAGAAGCGGTATTCGCGTTCTACGGCTTCGCGGTAGGCGGCCAGGACGTTGTCGCGGCCGGCCAGGGCGCTGACGAGCATGACGAGGGTCGACTTCGGCAGGTGGAAATTGGTGATCAGGGCGTCGACGATTTTGAGGTCTTCGCCGGGATACAGGAAGATCTGGGTCCAGCCGCTGTCTGCGCCGAGACGGCCGTGTTCGTCCATGGTGCGTCTGGCCGCGGATTCGAGCGTGCGGGTCGACGTGGTGCCGACGGATACGACCCGGCCTCCGCGTTCGCGGGTGCGGTTGATCAGTTCCGCGGTTTCGGCGGGAAGCTCGTAATACTCTTCGTGCATGACGTGTTCCTCGACGTTTTCCACCGAGACCGGACGGAAGGTGCCGAGTCCGACATGCAGGGTAACGAAACCGATATCTACGCCTTTACCTTTCAGCTGTTGCAGCAGTTCATCGGTAAAATGCAGACCTGCTGTCGGCGCTGCGGCGGAGCCTTCGTGCTTGGCATAAACGGTCTGATAGCGCTCGCGATCGTCCAGCCGCTCTTTGATGTAAGGCGGAAGCGGCATTTCGCCGAGACGATCGAGAATCTCTTGGAAAATGCCTTCGTAGCGGAACTCGATAATACGCGCACCCATGTCCCCTTCTTCGAGTACAACCGCTTCAAGTTCGTCTCCGAAGCGTAAGACAGCACCGGTTTTCACTTTCTTTCCGGGCTTCGCCAACGTTTCCCAGCGATCGCCTTCAATATTTTTGAGCAATAGCAGTTCCACTCGGGCGCCGGTCTCCGGCTTCACGCCGTGCAGGCGCGCGGGCATTACGCGGGTGTCGTTTAGAATCAACGTATCGCCGGCGTTCAGCTTATCCAAGATGTCGTAAAAATGCAAGTGCTCGGTGTCTCCCGTATGCTTGTTCAACGTAAGCAAACGGGAAGACGCGCGCTCCGCAAGCGGAGTCTGGGCAATCAATCGTTCCGGTAATTCAAAATCATAATCTTCTACATTCATGGATTCTTCAGTCCTTAATCAGTTCTACGTTATTGTAATAATGCAGCAAAATATCTTCGTAGGTCTCGCCTTCGTCGGCAAGCCCTTTTGCTCCCCATTGCGACAAACCGAGTCCGTGTCCGTTTCCGCGCCCGACGAAGAAGAATCCGGTGCCGGAAGAAACGGCGGAAGTGTTGGTGCCGACCGAAGCAAGGCTGCGGCTCAATGCGCTGGCGTGCGAAGATGCACCCACCGTAAGCTTCGCCGCCGACAACCCGCCTTTAGAAGCCGTGGCGTTCGTGATCACCGTATAGGCATCGGCTGACACCACATCGAACAATGTACTCGGCAGACCGTTCAGCGCGGAACGGAACATATCCGGATACTTCACATCGATCTTGGAACCGTTAATTTTAAGTTCAGTTGCACGACCCGAAGGACCGCGTTCGCTGATCTGAATGGTCTGGATGGTTGCAGGCAGCTTGGTCGTCGTACGGCCTTTGAGCGAAGTGAGCAATTGGGAAGAAGTGAACGGTCCGCGAATCCATTCATACGTACTCGACTCGCTTACCACTTCCAGTACCCATGCTTCGTCGCCAGGATTCATTTTCGACAGCTCCGGCACCGCGCTTTGAATCAAAGGCAGCGGACGAACCTTGGTGCTTTGCGCCGTTACGGTCATTTTGCGGAATCCGGTCGCATCGGTTCCTTTGTCCTTCACATTATCTTCTCTCACATAACCGACCGTTCCGTTCGCGAGCGCTACATGATACCATTTTTTCAAATTGGCCGCTGCCGCGCTGTCGGATTCGGAAGGAACGCTGGAAAACAGATTGCTTCCGCCGCTGTTCCATACTTCCTTCGGATCGGACGTTACGCCGCCCGCATTGGAAGAGAACAGCGCTTCGACTGCTTTGCCCCCTTGTTCCAAAATCTCGCCGGATGTCGCGTCAACCGCAGCATTAACCGACTTGCTTTCGGAGCCTACGCCGTTATAAGCCTGACTTAACGTCGAGTCGACAACGTCGGCGACTTTGAACTTGGTTGCCGTTTGCGTCTGTACGGTCGCGTAGCTGCGCGCGGCCACCGCTTGCGCCTTCAGCGACTCTTCCGGCCAGGAAGCCGGAACCTCGGAACCGACAACGGAATAGAGATACTGCTCCATCGGAAGTTCGTTTACAAGGAATAGCTGTCCGCCGTAAATTCCGATCTCCAGATCTCCCCGGTAAGAACGCTTCGAACGCTCTTCGACGCGAATGCCTTTGTCCGCAGTGCCGTCGATCCAGATCCGATCCTGCTCGCCGAGCGTCAATACGTAAGCAGGCGTTGTCGTCCCGTTCACAAGATCGGCCGTCGCTTCGTTGCGAACAGCCGCCGAAGCGGAAGGGCTGTCCGCAACGGACAAAGCATTACCGGGCAGCTTGCCGGCAAACGAACCTTTCAACGCGTCCAACGCGGAAGCGCTAAGAGCTTCTCCGACCTGCACGTCATACGAGACTTTGGCATTGACGGAAGAAACGCGCAGCACGCCGTCGACTCCGGCATCCAGCACTTTTTGCAAAGCCGCTGTCGCGGCGGCCTGCGTCCCGTAGCTGCCCGCGTTCAGCGAAAACGTTCCGACCGCCGTCGGAGCCAACCCGCTTACCGCTTTGACGGAAGCATTCGCGCCGAGCCGCGCAGCCGCGTCGGTCGCCGCTTTGTCGCTTGCGTAAGGACCGGCGTACAACTGATACACGTCTTGGCCGTTACGCGCGATCTTATACACCGACAGTTTGTCGGAACCCGATTTCAGTTTGGATGCCAAGGCCGAAACGGCTTTAAGATCGCTGCTTTCACCGAGTTTAACGCGCGGACCGCCCAGCGCGAACGAAGAAGCCGCTCCGGGAGAAGCCGAAAACCACTTCACGTAGCCGGTGTCCGTTTTTTGCCCGATCGCGACCGCTTGTTCCGGGGTCAGCGTAATTTTCTCCGTCGTCTGCTTATACGTGCTTCCCAGATTCAAAAAGAGCCCTACCCGCACTGTTGAATCCGCTTCTGCCGCGTGAACGGGCCCTTGAAGCGGCAAACAAGACAATGCCACAACCGCTGCAAGCAGCGGTTTCCCCCATTTGGCGGAATTTCCGTTCGAACGTTGCTTGGTCATGCTTGCGTTCCTCCTTGAGGCGAATTATTTTCCGTCTTCCGGCATCGGCAGTCCCAGGTGTAAATAAGCCTGGGCAGTGACAACGCGGCCTCTCGGCGTGCGCTGGATAAACCCGCTTTGCAGCAGGTAAGGTTCGTAAACGTCTTCGATCGTCTGGCTTTCCTCGCCGATCGTCGCCGCGATCGTGTCCAGTCCGACCGGACCGCCGCGGAAATTTTGAATCATTGCCTTCAACATCTTATGGTCGATGCTGTCGAGCCCCCTCGGATCGACTTGAAGGCGGGTTAAAGCTTCAGAAGCAATCTCCGGGGTAATGATTCCGTCTCCCCGTACCTGCGCAAAATCCCGTACGCGTTTGAGCAAGCGGTTCGCGATACGCGGAGTCCCCCGAGCGCGAAGCGCGATCTCTTCGGCGGCGTCCCCGACAATCTCCACATTGAGCGTGTCGGCGTTGCGCGCAACGATAAAGGCCAGCTCTTCGACTCCATAAAACTCCAGCCTGCTGACCACGCCAAAGCGGTCGCGCAGCGGAGCCGACAACAATCCCGCCCGCGTCGTCGCGCCGATCAGCGTAAAAGGCGGCAGGTCGAGACGCACCGAACGGGCGCTGGGCCCCTTGCCGATCATAATATCGAGCGCGGAATCTTCCATCGCCGGATACATGACTTCTTCGACCGTTCGGTGCAGGCGGTGAATTTCGTCGATAAACAAAACGTCGCCTTCTTGCAAATTGGTAAGCAGCGCGGCGAGATCGCCCGGACGTTCGATCGCCGGGCCGGACGTCGTGCGCAGATTAACGCCCAGTTCGTTGGCAATGATATTCGCCAACGTCGTTTTTCCCAGTCCCGGAGGGCCGTACAGCAATACGTGATCCAGTGCCTCGTTCCGCATTTTCGCGGCTTCGATATACACCTTCAAATTTTCCTTGACCTGGTTCTGACCGATGTATTCCGACAAATAGCGGGGACGCAGACTCAATTCCACCGCCTGGTCTTCCATCATCAGATTGGCCGATATAATGCGGTCGTCTTCCATAGATCCACCGTTCCTCCCCATTCATCCTTACTTTACCTCATTTAGCCCCGATAAAGAACCTTTAATGCCCGCTTCATCAGCGCATCGACCGGTTCGCCCGGTTTTAAGTCTTCTTTTAACTCCATCCATACCTTATCCAGCTCGGCATCGGTATACCCCAACACTTCCAGACCTTCCCGGGCTTCTTTCCAGCCTCCGCCGTCCATTTCCGCTTCCGCGGCAACGGTATTGTCGAAAAGTCCACCAAGTGAAGGCGTAACAAATCCGTCCAGACGATCTTTGAGATCCAAGATCATGCGCTGAGCCGTCTTTTTCCCGATTCCCGGTAGCTTGGTCAAGAAGGTCACGTTCTCCTGTTGAATCGCGGACACGACTTTCTCGGGCGAACCTCCGGCCAAAATGCCTAATGCTACTCTCGGTCCGATCCCCGTTACGTCGATCAACCGACGAAACAGCTTCTGTTCTTCACGCGTCGAAAAGCCGTACAGCGAGATTGCATCTTCGCGTACGCTATGGTGCGTGTACACGGTTACCGGCTCCGACGACCCTTTTGCGGCGAAAGCATACGGATTCGGACAAAATACCCGGTATCCGACGCCCTGCACGTCCACGACGATATATTCATTTTCCATATGGGCAACCAGCCCGCGTACAAAATCGATCATTTTCGCAGTACCCCATTTAATTTGGAATTCAAACTTACCGAATGAGCATGACAGATCGCAACGGCCAAAGCATCCGCCACGTCATCCGGTTTCGGCACCGCAGACAGTTTAAGCAGCAGCTTCACCATCTCCTGAACCTGTTTTTTTTCGGCTTTGCCGTAACCGACCACCGCCTGCTTCACCATCATCGGCGTGTATTCCGCGATCGGAATCCCTTTTTGCACGGCCGCAAGCAGCAGCACGCCGCGCGCTTGGGCAACCGGCAGCGCCGTAGTGACGTTTCGGCTGAAGTACAGCTTTTCCACGCCTACCTGGTCCGGCTTGTATTTATCGATCAGCTGCACCATGCTTTCGTAGACGTCGCGCAGCCGCTCTTCTTCCGGCGTATGCGCCTTCGTCTGGATACTTCCGTACTGCACAGGCGTCAATTTATTGCCTTCTTTATCCACAAACCCGAAGCCGACGATCGCCAGGCCCGGGTCAATGCCCAAAATGCGCAAATCCATCTCTCCTCTATCTTTAACGGCAAAATTCTGCATGGAATGTAGTTCGCCACCCCCGTCATTTTGAGCCGGAAGCGAACATATGTATTCCTTCTGTTCATTATAGCAAAAATAGTACTCGCCGGGAAAAAACTTTGCCCTCTTCCGTACCTATGACGTCAGTTCCCCTTCGTTACGCGTTTCGTGTATAATTTGGCTGTGCGCTTCAGATTCCTAAGGTAACAGATATGCGTAAACGAAGCTTTTTTTACATACCGACAGACAAAGGAGACGATCACAATGATCATCAAACCAAAAACAAGAGGCTTTATCTGCACCACCGCTCATCCGGAGGGATGTGCCAAGCAAGTCGAGAAACAGGTTGAATACGTAAAATCGCAAAAGAAAATCGACGGACCGGCCAACGTGCTCGTGATCGGTTCCTCAACCGGATACGGCCTTGCTTCGCGCATCACGGCAGCTGTCGGCGCGGGCGCGAACACGATCGGCGTCTTCTTCGACAAACCGGCGGAAGGCGCGCGTACCGCATCGGCAGGTTGGTATAATACAGCAGGATTCGAAGCGGAAGCAGCCAAGCTGGGCGTCAAGTCTTTTAACATCGTAGGCGACGCGTTCTCGAACGAAATCAAGACGCAAACGATCGACCTGATCAAAAAAGAACTGGGTCAAGTGGACCTCGTCGTCTACAGCGTCGCTTCCCCGCGCCGCACGCATCCGGTAACGGGCGAGACGTTCACTTCCGTGATCAAGCCGATCGGCGCACCTTACAGCAATAAAACGATGAATTTCCATACGGGCGAAGTGTCCATGACGACGATCGAACCGGCGACGGAAGAAGAAGTGCAACAAACAATCGCGGTCATGGGCGGCGAAGATTGGAAAATGTGGATAGATGCGCTGCAAGAAGCCGGAGCGCTGGCACAAGGCGCGACGACCGTCGCTTACTCCTACATCGGACCGGAAGTCACGCACGCGATCTACCGCGAAGGTACAATCGGCAAAGCGAAAAACGATCTGGAACAAACGGCGAACGTGCTGAAAGAAAGCCTGAGCAACATCGGCGGACGCGCGTTCGTGTCGGTTAACAAAGCGCTTGTCACCCAGTCCAGCTCGGCGATCCCGGTCGTTCCGCTGTATATCTCGGCACTGTACCGCGTCATGAAAGAAAAAGAACTGCATGAAAACTGCATCGAGCAGATGTACCGTCTGTTCGCGGACCGTCTGTACGGCGAAGAAACTTCAGTGGACGAAAAAGGACTGATCCGCGTCGACGATTGGGAAATGCGCGAAGACGTTCAGACCGAAGTCACCCGCCGCTGGAACGAATTGAGTACGGACAACGTGGAAGAACTGTCCGATCTTGCAGGCTATCGCCGCGAATTTTTCCAATTGTTTGGCTTTGAAAGCGACGGCGTGGATTATGAAGCGGATACCGATCCGAACGTACCGATGCCGAATTTGCGTTAATTGATCCAATCCAGCAAAAACCGCCTTTCTCCTTTACGGCAGAAAAGGAGAAAGGCGGTTTTTTGATTTGCTTTTCAAAAAAGAAAACAACAAAAAACACCGGCATCGACGCAAGATTTCTACGTTCGATCCGGTGTTGAAGTTTAAAAGAAATGGCGCGCCCTGAGAGATTCGAACTCCCGGCCTTTTGATTCGTAGTCAAACGCTCTATCCAGCTGAGCTAAGGGCGCAAAATAATGGAGCGGACGACGGGAATCGAACCCGCGACCCTCGCCTTGGCAAGGCGATGCTCTACCGCTGAGCCACGTCCGCAAAACATTATTGAAGCAAAAATGGCGGAACCGACGGGATTTGAACCCGCGATCTCCTGCGTGACAGGCAGGCATGTTAACCCCTACACCACGGTTCCAGGCCATAAAGTAAAGCAATTGCGGGGGCAGGATTTGAACCTGCGACCTTCGGGTTATGAGCCCGACGAGCTACCGAGCTGCTCCACCCCGCGTTAGAGTGTAAATCTTAGTTCCATGATTCGTTCGACTTCGTCACTAAAGTCTTCATGGTGGAGGCTGAGGGGATCGAACCCCCGACCCTCTGCTTGTAAGGCAGATGCTCTCCCAGCTGAGCTAAGCCTCCGTATATATGACCCGTAGGGGATTCGAACCCCTGTTACCTCCGTGAAAGGGAGGTGTCTTAACCCCTTGACCAACGGGCCTTACTGTCAATGTCGTCCGTTTTGCGTCTCGCTTGTTTCAGCGTGTTGCCCGCGGCGACAAGAAATAATATACCATGCGAGCATTCCAAAGGTCAACCCTTTTTCGCAAAAAACTTTGAGAAAGTTTGAATCGAGTTAAAGTTGATGATA
>NZ_KK073875.1:5059427-5074173 GCF_000585395.1 Saccharibacillus sacchari DSM 19268
CGACGGGAATCGAACCCGCGACCCTCGCCTTGGCAAGGCGATGCTCTACCGCTGAGCCACGTCCGCAAAACATTATTGAAGCAAAAATGGCGGAACCGACGGGATTTGAACCCGCGATCTCCTGCGTGACAGGCAGGCATGTTAACCCCTACACCACGGTTCCAGGCCATAAAGTAAAGCAATTGCGGGGGCAGGATTTGAACCTGCGACCTTCGGGTTATGAGCCCGACGAGCTACCGAGCTGCTCCACCCCGCGTTAGAGTGTAAATCTTAGTTCCATGATTCGTTCGACTTCGTCACTAAAGTCTTCATGGTGGAGGCTGAGGGGATCGAACCCCCGACCCTCTGCTTGTAAGGCAGATGCTCTCCCAGCTGAGCTAAGCCTCCGTACGATAATGACCCGTAGGGGATTCGAACCCCTGTTACCTCCGTGAAAGGGAGGTGTCTTAACCCCTTGACCAACGGGCCTTACTGTCAATGTCGTCCGTTTTGCGTCTCGCTTGTTTCAGCGTGTTGCCCGCGGCGACAAGAAATAATATACCATGCGAGCATTCCAAAGGTCAACCCTTTTTCGCAAAAAACTTTGAGAAAGTTTGAATCGAGTTAAAGTTGATGATATTAAAGCTATTGCGATGCGTATTATTAACCGTTTATGTTGGGCGGTTAAACAGGCGGTGCGTGTGTGGCGGCTGCGGGAGAAATTCGTTCAAAACGCTGTCTCACTTGGAAAACGGGATTGAAATTTTATAATGGGGTTTTCCAAGTTCAAAGGCGTTTTGAACTGAATTTCTCCCTCCGCCTGGCGTTGGCACGTACTGGAACGCTTTTAAAGAGTATAAGGCGAGCATTGCCTTACACACTTTACTTTGTCGGCTAAGCTCAAAATCACTGGTTAAGATGACGCGGTATTGTATCGAGGCTCCTTTGCCCACAAAAAAATCGTACAACCGAAATTCGGCTGTACGATTTTGGATTGGAGAAGTTCGAATGGATTGGAGCAGCCTTCGGCTTACTGCCTTACTCCTTGTCCCACAGCTTATATAGCGCCTGGGTGCCTTTGTCTTCGTAACCGGCGTCGGCCAGTTTGCGATACAGGGATTCGGCCAGTTTCAAGCCTGGAAGATCGAGCTGCATTTCGGCGGCGGATTCGAGGGCGATGCCCATGTCTTTGATAAAATGCTTGATGTAGAAGCCCGGTTCGAAATCGCCGTCGAGCATGCGAGGGACCAGATTGCTTAAGGAAAAGCTTCCGGCTGCGCCGGTTTCGATGCTTTTCAGCACGGTGCGGGGATCAAGACCCGCTTTTTCGGCATATACGATCGCTTCGGTCACGCCCATCATATTGGAGGCGATCGCGATTTGGTTGCACATTTTCGTATTTTGCCCGGCTCCTGCCGTGCCTTGGTACACGATATTGCTGCCCATGATCTCAAGCAAAGGCATCACCGCTTCGTAATCGGCTTGTTCGCCGCCGACCATGATCGACAGCTTGGCGTTTTTGGCGCCGACGTCTCCGCCGGATACCGGAGCGTCCAGCACGCCGATGCCTTTCTGCTTGCCTTGTTCAGCCAAGCGGCGTGCGAGCAGCGGGCTGGACGTAGTCATATCGATCAGATACGCGCCCGATTTAGCATGGGGAATCAGACCGTCTTCGCCCGTGTACACCTGCTCCACGTCCTGCGGATAGCCAAGCATGGTGATGACGATATCGCAAGCTTGCGCCAGCGTGGATGGCGAATCGTGCCAGACCGCTCCGCGGTCGACAAGATCCTGCGCTTTGGACGGAGTACGGTTATAGACATGCACCTCGTACCCTTTGTCCAAAATATGACCGGCCATGCTTTTTCCCATGACGCCTATTCCTGCGAAACCTACGATTTGTTTTGCGGATTTCAAATGGATTCACCCTTTCCGAAAAGTTAACGCGTGCTTTGCGTACACGCCCTTCGGCGAAACGGCACTGCTGGCAGAATGTTGATTCAACATCAACGATGCAGCGTGCGATATTGGCCGGGCGACATATCCAGGCAGCGCTGGAAAGTCCGGTTCAAATTACGTTCGGAATATCCGACCATACCGGCGATATCCATCACGCTGCAATCCGTTTCTTTCAGCAGCCGTTTCGCCTTGTTCACTTTAAACTCTATCATATATTCCACGAAAGAAATGCCCATTTCTTTCTTGAACAACCGACTGAGCGTGGACGCGCTGATCCCTTCGTTCTCCGCGCATTCGGATAACGTCAGGCTACCGTCTTCGTCGCTTTCGATTTGTGCGCATACCCGCCGCAGCAGCTGTCTGGAGGAGTTGCCCGCATTTTCGCTGCGTATCCGCATCCAGACCGGGAACACCATCCCTGCAAACCAACCGTGCATTTCGCGCGACGTTTGGTTTTCTTTTAACTGCTCGAACAGATTTTCTCCGAACAGTTTGCCCGGAACGGCTCCATTGGCTTCCAAAGCTTGAATCAGCGCCGACAACAGCACATGGTAACACTGGGAAATCACGTTATAAGACCCTGCCGTGCGCACCCGATCCGTAAATTCTTCCAATGCTGCTTCCGCGCTAGCCGAATCTTCTTCGCTTAAGGCTTCGATCAGGCTGCGCTCCACCTCTTTGGGATATAAAAACAACGGACTTCCCGCATCCAAACGAATCGGTTCCTCATACCAGAGCACACGGTCCGAATCGCGGAACAATCGGTATTTCAGCGCGGTACGGGCCTCCAAAGCGCTTTCGGGCAGTTTATGCAGCGGAACCTGACGACCGATGCCTACCGCAGCCGAAAAAGAAAGATACTGCGCAAGCGATTCCACAATCTGCTGCGCATAACGCCCCACGCTTTCCCTGATCGCTTTCGGCGAAGTTCCCGGCGGGAAACAAAGCACGGCCGCGCTTTCTTTTTCCCCGTCTTCCGCCGTCCAACCGCTTAGCCCGTTCGCTTGAAGCAATTCGTTCATGACATTGCGGACCGCAAAGCGAATAACCGCGCCTTCCTGAGGCAAAAAGCGTTTTTCCCGCAGCAAATCTTCCACCTTCACCATCACGACCGCCGCGTCCCCACCCGGATCGATCCCGTACCTGGCAGATTGGCGTCGTAATTCTCCGGTATCGACCGCATAATCCCCGCGCAATAGTTTTTGAAAAAAGCGATCCCGTAAATCCGGCTGCATGCTGCGTACGTAACGATCCAGCGACCCGGCTTGTTCATTCAAATAGTCCAGGCAGGAACGGATATATTCGATCTCGTTGCCGCCGCGATCCGATCCGCCCGATTGACCGCTTCGAAGCCTTGCTCCGTGCTGAAGCAGCCGCTGAACGGGATTGTAGGCCAGCTTCGACGTCACCACGCTAAGAATCAAACCGAACAGTAAGCAAGCCCCCGCGGTGAAAAAGATCAATCCGCGTATCCAGCTCAGCTGCTGCATCATCGAGGCTTCCGGCAGCCAAGAGACATAGGTCCGGCCGAATGAAGTCCGCTGGAACGCTAGCAACGCTTTACCTTCCTCGCCTTGTATCAATTGACTGCCGGACGTTTCTTCTCCCGCGGAAGCGACCCGAAGATCACCGGCTCGCGGGAGCGTTCCTTCCGGTTCCCCGCCGTAAGCCTGGAGAAGCGGCGTTCCGTTCGGAGCCAGCACAAGCAGAGCCTGATCCTCCAACGACGTTCGGTAGCTTTTCAGCATCCGATCCAGCCCGGCTTCGTCCACCTGCATCACGAGCAAGCCCTGCGGTTCTCCCGAATGCATGACGGGCAGCGGGCGAACATACGAGAGATAGCCTTCGCGCGCGGCTTCGCCCAACCTCATCCAGCCGCTCTCTTTGCGCTCAAGCGCTTCCCCAAGATCGGTACGGTATCGAAAATCGGATTCGTCGACATGACCGTATGTGTTGGACAAGGTCGTTCCCGATTCCGTACGGTAAAACACGATATCCCCGATCAGTCCCTCCGTTCCTCTTCGCGCTTGAAACAAATTGAGCAGTTCCATCTGGGCCAAATAATCCTCGTTATAACCGGGATCGGCCAAAGCTCTTCGGATCAAAGGTTCCATCGATAGCTGCAACGACACGTTCTCGATGCTGCCCAGCGTTTGCTCCATCCGATCTTTGAGCAGCAGCAGCGACTCTTCGCTGTCTGCTTGAAACTGAGCGGTCAGCCGATTCGTCGAGATATAATAGTAAGCGCTCCCGATTAGCAAAATAGGAACAAGCACGGATAGGCAGCCCAACCAGATCAGCCGATTGAGATAGGTGTCTGCGGGTAGTATACGACGTGCATTGCGTTTCACGGATTGCGTAAATTCGCTCATGGATGCTTCCTCCTGTCCGTCTTGGCATGCTGCTCCCATTATACCTAAAATCGAATCGCGCTTACTCAAGATTTACTTTTTTGTTTATCGTGGATCACGAATACGTTTATTGACTGTCGAAGACTGACTGATACACATGCACGCATTCCCAAGACGACAATTTTGTGATCTTCACAATGAGCTTGCCGCCGCGAACCGAGGTTTCGGGACGTTCCCCGGAGATCAGACATTCTGCCGTATACGAGCCGGGATCGTTCTCCGTCGTTAGACTCAACTCGACATCATGCAAAGGAAGGATCGCAGTCAACGGCCGACGCCCGGCTCCGTTCACGAGATGGACGAGGCGTTCTTCGTTTTTACGGAACACGGTCAACTGAAGCCCGGGCACTTCGTTTGTCTCGATCGACGGAGCTTTTCCGAGCAACCAGCGCACTGCATTTGCAGCCAAGCGGTAATGATCGGCCAGCTTATAATCGGCGATCAACCGGCTTAACGAAAACGGCAGATACAGCGTACGTCCTTGTCCCGACTGCCGTGCAACAATCAACGGCAAATCCGTCTGCGGAACCGGCAGCGACGCGCGTTCCGGCGGAGCGCCTACGGCTTCGGGCGGGGAAAAAGGCGGAACGAGCGTCGCCAATACCGTCACGGACGAATCCTTTTGATCGGTCTCGCAGTATGATACCCTTCCGCGCAGCGGCAGCAGTTCGGTAGACTGTAATCCCGCGTGCAGCGGATGGTCTTTCCCTTCCGGTTCGAACCGGATATAAGCGGCTTGCAGTTCTTCGCTGCGCACGCTGTTTTCGGCGATGCCTATCAGCTTCGTCGGACTTGCGGCGTTACCGGCTCCGTCGGGAAGCGCTCCTTCGGTCAACAATCCGCCGCCTTGACGCACGAATTGCTCCGCAGCCGCCAGCAGCGCGGCCGTCCAGCCGAATCCTTCGGGAACAATCACCGTTCGGTACTTCTTCATTGCTCCTTGTTCCGCCGCCTCGGCCGGCAGCACCGCGAACGGCAACCGCGCCTGGATCAGCGCTTCCGCCCATCCTTCCGCGGAAGCTGCCGAGTTCCATAGCAGCGCAATCTCCTGTTCCTGCTGCGCCCCGTCCATTAACTCTTCGACCTTCGCAACGTCGCGATTTAACCCGGATACCTGTTCCAGTATCCGTTTGTCGCCGATCGTATCGGGAATGCCCGTGAGCGAATGCCAGATCTGCCCGCCGTTCGCCGGAACCTGAGCCATCCAGAACCGGTATTCCGCAGGCGGAAGCCCGGTATGCCGCCAGTCCATGCCTGGACAGGAATGGACGATGCCGAGCGGAGCAGGCAGTCCATGCCCCTGCGCCGACCGACCGAACCGCATCGACAGCGCAGGCTTCCAAAATTCCGGGATATGCTGCCAGCCGAGCGACAGGATATCCTGCGGCTCCGCGCAAATCAGATCGGCGATCTCCGCGCGTTCTTCCAAACGATCGCGGTACAGGTCATAATACAGAATCGTAGGCACATCGGGCTTAACCGACTTGATTGTTGCGTTCAATCTCCGCATATTGTCCGTCATGCAGCGCAGCGGAAAATCTTTTTCCAGCAACTTTCGAGTCTCCGGCAGTTCCGATCCGTCATAAAGCTTCGCATATTTGCTCCGGCACGTCTCGCAACGGCAAAACTCGTAACCCGGCGCGTTGAAAAATACGCCGTCGATCTCGTAACGTTGGAGAGATTCGACCAAAATTCGTTCGGCTGCGCCTTCATTGCGATACCCGCTGTTGATGCACGTTTTCATCAGCAGCGGCCACGGTCCGGGGCGCATGGCCCCTATCGTTTCCGGACGCCCTTCGGCGTCGCGTACAAACCACTGCGGGCGACGCAACCAGACGTTATCATCCGCTTTGCTGAAATCGTAACGGGCGATAAAGCGAATGTTGCGGCTATGCAGCTCCGAGATCACTTCCTGGAGCAAGTCCCGCCCTTTTTCCAAAAACGGATTCCTGGTATGGTAAGGCACTTCGGTATCGTACCAGGCGTAAATCCCTCCCACGTTAAACACTACCGTATTCGCGCCCAGTTCTTCCAACTGCGCGGCCAGCCGTCGCGGCTCGATTTTGTCCGTATCGGCTACCTGAAGATTGGGCTGAATGATGCGCAGAGGCTTCCGCCACCACGCTTTATCGCGGCTTTCCATGAGACTCCTCCTTTTTGCAGCCTGCATCCTTGCGTTCAGATACTGCTCGTGTCCGACCCCCAGTCAACGATGACGCGAAAACTTCCGATCGGATCAAGACTCTTGGAACTGCTTGTAAGCCGCGGCCATATCGAGAAACGCCTGCTTGAGCGCCGGCTGTTCGCGCAGGCCCGCCACATAAGCATCGAAGTCTTCCAACGAAATCTGTCCGACGATCGCTTTGGTCATCATGGACTTATATTCCGTATCATGCTGCGGCCACGCGTTGATCCACGACTCCACCGTCACGACGCGATACGGGTCGATCTTGCCGATCTCGTCGAATACTTCCACTTCCGCGATTTTGGCGTCGTTGAATGCTTTGCTCGCCGAAGCGCTGATTACTTTGCCCCACTTCGCATATGCCAGTACGCCTGCGCCTTTGCTTGTCGTATTGACTTCTTTCACGCCCTGCTCCGTCAGCACTTTTTGCCCGTCTTCGACCGTATGATGCACGCCTTCTTTGCCGTAGTACGCATAATCGGTCAATTCTTGCGAAGCCGTTTGCTCGAAGTACGCCAAGAGCTGCTTCACTTTTTCTTCCGGTACTTTTTTCGAGATGTAGAAGCCGCCCGATACGCCGGTTTCCAACGCGACCGCGTCGTCCCCGTTCGGTCCTTTCAGATGCAGATTCAGGATTTTGGCGTCTTCTTCGCCGGATTTGCGCATCGCTTTTTCCCACTCGTCGTCCCACCAGATCGGTCGTCCGTAGGAAGCCGCGCGGTTCGTTTTGAACAGTTCTTCGGCCTGCGTTTCTTTCATGACCGCGTACTCTTTGGACATCAAGCCTTCAGCGTAGAGTTCCCGGAAAAAGCCGACCATCTCTACATACTGCGGTGTGAGGCGAGGGTTGATCAGGCCGCCCGCATCGTCGTAAGTCGGGTTATAGACGCCGAAGCCGGCTTGCATCGCGGCTGTCGGATTGTCGACGAACAAATGTCCGACCGTGCCCGGTTTCGCTTTGACGATCGCCGCCAACGCGTCTTTATACTCGTCCATCGTCGTCGGAACGTCGATATTCAGTTCTTTGAGCCAGTCTTCGCGAATCTTGAGGCCGCCGTCTACCCGCGATCTCGATCTCGGCAGCGCGTAGATTTTACCGTCGACCGACAGGTATTTCAACGCGTCGTCAGCCAGGTTTTCTTTGAGATTCGGATATTCGCTCAGATCCCCCAGGAAAGGAGTCAGATCCCAGAACGCTCCGTTTTTGATCGCGCTGATCAGTGTCGGACGGGTAAAGTCGGTTGTCGATACCACTTCCGGCAATTGGCCCGACGCGAGCAGCAGATCCAATTTCGTGTTCAGGTCGCCCGACGGCACCCATTCGATATCCAGCTTGGAATTCGTCATCTCCTGCCATCCTGTCCAGTACTCGTCGTTCATGTCCGGAAGCTCGCTGAACAATCCGGCAAACATCTGGATGCTGACCGGGCCTTCCGCTTCTCCTTCCCCCTGCGCGGCCTGCGATCCTCCGCCCTGCGGACCGCAAGCGGTTAATACGGAGAACGTCATCGCGGCTCCGCACAAAGCGGCGATCCATTTCCTATGCGAACTTTTCATTTTGCCCATATCGATATTCCTCCTTGGATGTCGGATCGTTATCTACCCTTTAACCGAACCTAACATAACGCCTTTCGCGAAATGCTTTTGCAAAAACGGATATACGACCAGAATCGGCAGCATCGACAGCACGATCGACGCCATCCGGATCGTTTCCTGCGGCATGACGGCTTCGTCGCTCGCGCCCGCCCCCGCCGCAGCCGAAGAGTTCGAATCGATCACGAGCGTTTTCACCAGCACCTGGAGCGTCCATTTGTTCGAATCCGTCAGATAGATCAAAGCGTTAAAATACGTATTCCAATGCGCCACCGCGAAAAAAAGAGTAAATGTCGCGATCGCGGGCATGGATAGCGGGATCACGATGCGCCAAAACACGCCGAGATCCGAACAGCCGTCGATCTGCGCCGCGTCCTCCAATTCCGAAGGAAGCGATTCCAAAAAACTTTTGATAATGATCAGGCTCCACGCGTTGGTCAAGCTCGACAGGATCAGCGACCAATACGAGTTGATCAGCCCAAGCTCGCGGATCAGCAGATAATTCGGCACGATGCCGGCACTGAACACCAGGGTAAAGATCACAAATCCCATAATCAGTTTATAACCCGGCAGCGTGCGTTTGGTCAGCCCGTAAGCGAACGTGAACGAAACGATCAGGTTCAGCGCCGTGCCGACGACCGTGATGAACACCGTGCTTTTGAACGCGTTCAGGAAACTGTTCGTGGATAAAATATACTGATACGCGTCAAGCGACCATTTTTCCGGGAATAGATAGAACTTAAGCGGTACGTACACCTCGGGATCGGTAAACGACACGCTGAACACGTATAAAAAAGGAAAGATGCAGACCAGCGAAATCAACAGGATCAGGCTGTAATTGACCCAATCGAACGCAGTCGGCTTTTTGCTTTTCACGAAACTCATAACATGGCTCCTTTCCAGAGACAGATATTGTCGTACGCCAATCGGACCTCGCGCAGCCTGTTAGGATTTCGACTAACGGCTTAGGCCCGATACCCGATTGCGACGTCCATAGTTAATAAATGCCTTCCTGCCCCATTTTTTTGACGATCCGGTTGGCGGTAACGATGAGCAGCAGTCCGATGATTCCTTTGAACATCCCGACAGCCACGCCGACACTGACGTTACCTTGCAAAATGCCCCGCGTGTACGCATACGTGTCGAACACTTCGGCGACCGACATGACGAGAGGGTTCATCATCAACAAGACCTGCTCGAAGCCGACGTCGAACATGTTGCCAAGACGCAGCACCAGCAAAATTACGATAGTCGGACGGATCGCGGGAAGCGTGATATGCCAGATCTGCCGCCAGCGGTTCGCCCCGTCGACGACGGCCGCTTCATACCGTTGCGGATCGACGCCGGCCATCGCCGCGAGGAAGATGATCGTGCCCCAGCCGGCTTCTTTCCAGACGCTTTGCGCGGTGATCATGGCCCAAAAGTAATTGACTTGCGAGAGGAACGAAACGGACTCGCCGCCCCACGATACGATGATCTTGTTGATAATGCCGACATCGGCCGAGAGGATAAAATACGTCATGCTCGCCACGACCACCCACGACAGGAAATGCGGCATATAGACGATCGACTGGTTGATCCGTTTGAACGTCTCGTGCCGGATCTCGTTGAGCATCAGCGCCAGCACGATCGGAACCGGAAAATTGAAGACCAACCCCAGCAGATTGATCGCTAGCGTATTGCGGAGCATGACATAAAAGTTCGGGTCCGCGAACAGCGCCGTGAAATGATCGAACCCCGCCCACTCGCTGCCTGCGAATCCCAAGTACGGATTGTAATCTTTGAATGCCAGCAGCAGACCCCACAACGGACCGAATTTGAACACGATAAAAAAGAGCAGTCCGGGCAGCATCAACAGATAAATGGTTCGATGTTTGACGATGCGCGACCAGAGCGAAGCTGGATAGGCTTTGTTGCCCTCTGAAGACAAGGTTCCGGGTTGTTCCATGGTCATTCTCCTTTCTCGAAAAAATAGGCTCAAGCATCAGGCATGTCTTCACTCTTTACAGAAGCAGCTTTTGCTCAACTTTCGTTTTGGGCAAGACGCTTTTCCGCAGACGCGCGACGGATTTGTACGGCTTCGTATTTCTCCAGACGCTCGATCGTCAAAGAAATGCCTGTTGCTGTTTGCTGTACGTCGATATGATTTTGATTGACCAGCGATATGGCTTCGCATCTGTTCAAAAAGAGATCGGATAACGCTTCGGCGTTCGAACCGCCGATAGTGAACGTCATTGGCCCGATCGGCACCGCCTCGTGATAGGTCATGCCGTTAAAGCCCGACAGATTAATACATTGCAGCAGCAGATCGCTTTCACCCGTGCGATGCAAGAACACTTCCACCGAAGACGGCGCGTCCGACTTTAACGTCCAGCCGCTTTCCAATTCGTGTTCCAGCACGGCGGCAAACGCTTCTTTATGGTCTTGCCAGCCGTAACGGCTGTACCATTCCCCCGGCTGCCAGCCGTAATAAAGTCCGCTGCCCGCTCCGCTCCGGCGGATCGTCACCGCGTCAAAGCCTTCGCTGCGCGCATGCCCGTACGCCCGTTCCGGCGGCCCGAACGTCGCGGCCTCGATGCTGCGCAGCCGGCCGGCGACGCCCGGCTCCACTTCCGCCGCCCAGCACGGCCCGGGCGCCACGATCCACCGCCGGCCTTCCGGTATGCCGGCCACCCCTTCCCCGTCCGCCTCGAAATAGGCGGACTCCGCATCCGGCAGTCGCGTAAGCTCCCGGATGCCGAACAGCGCGCTTAGCGATTCGGCGTCTTCCGCCAGCGCCCCGCCGGTGGCAGCGATCCGCAGCCCTTCTCTCTGCTTCCGCTCCAATAATTCGCGTTCCTTTTCCGTCAGCCGGTCGACACCCGGCAGCAACAGAACGAGCGCTCCGTTTTCTTTTTCCAAACGCCAGCTCAGCCTTTCCCTGACCACGACTTCGAACGGAATCTGCTTCTCCTTCAATATTTTGAACAGCCCCAGGTATTCGCCGCGAGCCGTACCCGATTCCGGCTTCACCAGCAACACGTCAACGATCGGCTTCAAATTTTTGAATACGCTCTCATTTTCTTGTTGAAAACGGAAGATGCGCTGTACAGTAGGCAAGTTGGACGAATCCGGATAATCAGGGAACGTTCCGATAATGCAAAAGTCGAGCACGGAACCTTGCGCCAAAGCTTCGTAAAGCCGAATCTCCGTTTCATGCACCGACACTCCCGTAAACCGATACGGCAAATCGACCGCGTTGATGCTGCAACAACTGGAACGTTTATCATCCCACCCGCCTTCGACCGACGCTATATTTTCGGACGCCGCATACAACCACCTAGGAAGCGGACGCTTCAACGACGTGTTCGACTCGCTGCGCACCAGATCGACGCCTTCCGTATGATAAGTAGAAATCGCGACGTTCGGATAATCTTTTTTCACGAATTCCCGAATTCGACGCAGCATCTCGCGCGTCGTCTGCTCGCAAAACTCCGCATACTCCTGTTGAAGCGGTCCGTTTTTTCCGTCGTATTGTTCCAGATCCTGACCGTACATTTCACTGAAACGCCGCCGGCAATTTTCGCAATAACACGGTCCGTAATGATTGCCGCTGTAATCCCAATGCTGATACCCGAACATATTGAAGAAAATGCCGTCTACCGGATAACGTTCAAGCACTTCCCCGATCATCTTGAGCGAAACTTTTTGCTGGTAATGACCGTTTACGCAAGTATGAACGATACCCTGGTAATTGACCTCTTGGCCTGCACGCGTTCGGTAAAACCATTCAGGATGGCGCTCGAACAATGACTCATGCGCTTTACTGAAATCAAATCGCACGATGATTCGTTTCCCTCTTTGATGCGCCAAGTCCGTCAACGTGCCAACCAGATCATTTTCCAAAAACGGTGTCACATACTGCTCTTCCAGTTCGGACGGGTAAAAAGCAAATATGCCTCCCGCATTCACCATCAGTACATTAGCCGACAAAGCATCCAAATCATCCATCAGTCTCACCGGGTCCATCGTCGCATCCGTTTCGCGCAGATTGGTTTGGATCATTCGTATCGACTCTTCCATCCACCAACTCATCCGCTTCATCCCCTCCCCTTTCGGCTAAAATGATATCGAACTCTTTGATAAACGTGCTTAGCGGGATCATACTTGATGCTGCTCCAATCCCGATCGGGCTAACTACAGTGTGCAAAAATGGGCAGCGGCATGCTACAGACAAGTTTTGCGGTCAAATTGTCCGGAAAATTTTGTCCGTTTCGTGTCTCTTTTTCCGGTAGAATAGAGAAGAATACGAGTAGATCAGCTTTTTAGGAGTATCAACCTTGCAAAAAAAGTCCGTTTCGTCAAATTCGTCTCCTACTAAGCATGAAGTCATTAAATACGCTTTTCTAAGCAAAAACTTGCAAAAATAATAAAGAGCTTTTATATTAGTACCAGGTACTAGTATTAAGTGCTAAAGGAGCTGACCTGCACATGAATCTTATTCAATCGAACTCACGCATTTCCGCTTTAGGCACTTATGTTCCCGAACGAAAACTGACTAATGACGATTTGGAAGCCTTGGTCGATACCAATGATGAATGGATCGTCCAACGTACAGGCATCCGCGAAAGACGCATTGCCGCCGATGACGAATTCACTTCGCATCTATGTATTAAAGCCGTTGAGGATCTTCTTCGCCGTTATCCGAACGCTCTGGATGGAGTTGATCTGGTGCTGGCTGCCACAACGACACCTGACTATCCTTTCCCTACGGTATCATGCTTGGTACAAGACGCGTTTAAACTGCAAAATGCCGGTACCCTTGACTTGAGTGCCGCATGTGCCGGTTTTACCTATGCGCTGCATCTTGCGAATGGAATGGTGACAGCAGGTTTGCATCGTAAAGTGTTGATCATAGCCGGCGAATGCATGAGTAAAACCATTGATTATACGGACCGTAGCACCTGCATTCTATTTGGTGACGGAGCGGGTGCAGCTGTTGTTGAATATACGGAGCAAGGCGTTTTTCTCGGTTCTCATATGGGTAGCGACGGTAGCGGAGGCCAACATGTCTATCGAAGCGGCATGGCGGATACATTAAGAGGCCAAAAGCTGGACGGTAACGGAAAAGTCGTACAGAATGGCCGGGAAGTCTATAAATGGGCAGTCCGCACCGTACCGGAAGGCGTGCAACGCTTAAGCGAATCGCTACCGGGCGGAATCGAGGACATCAATTGGTTTATTCCGCATAGCGCCAACTTGAAAATGATCGATTCCATTGCGGAAAAGAGCGGGATCGGCAGCGAACGGACGTTGACGAGCGCCGAGTTTTACGGTAATACGTCTGCGGCTTCGATTCCTCTCGCTTTGCAGCTTGCGATTGATGAGGGGAAAGTAAAGCGCGGCGATTTGCTACTGATGTACGGATTCGGTGCGGGATTGACGCACTCCGGAGTTCTAGTCCGCTGGTGAGGGGCCGCGAGCCTGCCTCCGACCTGCGCTTCGTTGTCCTTTCCCCTTCTATTTGATCAAACATTTAGAGGTAAGGGGAAAGGACAAAGGCGCTCCGGTTCGGAAGCAGGCTCGCTCTGTATGTAGGTAAAAAGCAAAGTTCGAACTGCGCGACTTGAACTAGCCGCAGAGAAAAGTAACGGATTTATGGACTGTAAAAGAGGTAATGATTTAGAGAGATTGGAGTTGAGCTTTTATAAGAAAAGGAATGAAAGCAGTAGGTAGGGTACGAGAATCGGAAAGACCAGTGACCCTATGGCGGTGGACAGACTGCGATTAAATAGGAGATTAGTGAGGAAGAGTTAGACAAAGACAATGTTGGCAGGAGCGTAGGGAGAAGCCTTGGAGCGACTTTTGGCTTGCCGCCGGGCAAACAAGGGCAGCGACAAGAGTTCTCCCGTAGCGACCTTCCGCGTGTGTGTCGACTCCGAACATAAGAAAAAAAGCCTTCTCCGTTAAGAGAAGACTTCTTCGTTGGCTTGGCAGCTTCCTACTCTCCCGGGACCCTGCGGTCCAAGTACCATCGGCGTTAGAGGGCTTAACGGTCGTGTTCGAGATGGGAACGTGTGGAACCCCTCTGCCATCACCACCAAACCATTTGTGTCGGGATTAGCGACACGCAACAAGGCTTGCACCTTGAAAACTGGATCCGAAACGATCACTTCGCGTCTATTCGAAGTTGTTTTCTTACGAAAACGTTGGATAAGCCCTCGACCGATTAGTACTGGTCAGCTCCACACATTGCTGCGCGTCCACCTCCAGCCTATCAACCTCGTCGTCTTCAAGGGGTCTTACCAATTAAGTGGGAAATCTCATCTTGAGGGGGGCTTCACGCTTAGATGCTTTCAGCGTTTATCCCTTCCGCACGTAGCTACCCAGCGATGCTCCTGGCGGAACAACTGGTACACCAGCGGTGCGTCCATCCCGGTCCTCTCGTACTAAGGACAGCTCCTCTCAAATTTCCAACGCCCACGACAGATAGGGACCGAACTGTCTCACGACGTTCTGAACCCAGCTCGCGTACCGCTTTAATGGGCGAACAGCCCAACCCTTGGGACCTACTTCAGCCCCAGGATGCGATGAGCCGACATCGAGGTGCCAAACCTCCCCGTCGATGTGGACTCTTGGG
>NZ_KK073875.1:5074273-5609418 GCF_000585395.1 Saccharibacillus sacchari DSM 19268
TTGGCGATTCTTGATTGCTCAAGAATCTTATATTCTCACGATGATCTTCATCATCGCGACTCACTTACTGTTCAGTTTTCAAGGAGCAAACCGTGTTTCTCGTTTCTGCCGTTCAGCGTTTCGCTCGCAGCAGCAACTCTTATATATTAGCACGTTCGTTTTCGTTTTGCAAGTCTTTTTTTGAAATCTTTTTTATTCTACTTTTGTAGAATCAAATCCGAATTTCTAAAACCCGCGTCCAAAAACAAACATCCAATCTCGCAATCGCTCGACTGGACTTTTAATATAACATATTGCCGATTACATTTCAAGCCCTAATCCAATATTCTTTACGCAACGCAACATTTCTGCACAATATCAGTTTTAAAAACAAACAAAGGAGCATCTATTGCGTTGACCACGCTAAATTGAGTTTCTGTTCGAAATGGAACTGATCCTTCTCCCTAGCACTCCGTAAAGTCAAAGCGGTCCGCACCATGATGCTCCTTCACGTCAATCCCCAGCCTCTTAACTTGATGTGTTTTTCATTGTTGCTGCGCTTCCGTTTTCTCGGTCTCATAGTCGAAGCAAGGATAAGAACCAAGCACCCTCACCTGACAACCGAGCGCCGCGATTTCTTCGATTGCCGCTTTTAAAAGAACAGAATCTCCAGCTTCAAGCACATCAATATAGAAGTAGTAGTTGCCCAGCTTCTTTTTGGTCGGGCGCGATTCGATTCTGGACAGGTTCAATCTTCTCCAGGCGAAAGCCGACAGTACCTGATGCAAAGCTCCCGCGTAATCTTCCGGCAAAATGACTTGCATGCTCGTCTTCTCATGCTCGCTATGTTTGTCTAGGTTAATCCGCTCCGGGCCAATCAATACGAAGCGAGTGTAGTTGTTGTCGTGATCCGTCACCCGCTCGGCAAGTACATCCAGGCCATAACGTTCCGCGCCGAGTCGAGTTGAAAAGGCAGCCCAGCCGCTTTCCGGATGTGCCGCCGCTTGAGCTGCGCCCTCCGCCGTACTGCTTGCGTTTTCAAGTTCTGCATTAAGCAGATGCTCACTAATAAAGGTTCGACACTGCGCAATTGCAACAGGATGAGACAATACCTTGCGGATTTTTGAAAAATCGAGATTGCCGTCTTCTCCAACAAATTCTTCTTGGCGACCGACAAGATTCTGAATCGACGGATATACCCACTCGGCGCGCATCGGAATATCAACTTCATTAACCAGCCAATCCATATGCAAGCTGACCGAGCCTTCGATCGTATTTTCGACCGGAATAACCGCGTAATCAGCTTTCCCCTGAACTACGGCCATAAAAACATCGGAAATCAATTTATAATGAATCAATTCGACCGGTTCGTTTCCCAGCAGATAATCGACTGCTTCATGAGAAACGGAACCTGCCGGAAGCAGTGCAATACGTTTCATGACGAAATTTCTCCTTTAATCGTTTCCAGAAAAAGATCCGGATGAATCCCGCTTTCGCAAACGGCTCCTTCCAAGTCAGGCTCCAACCAGAGCGTACGGGCTTGGATTCCGTTTTCCGACATTACGCTTTGCATAAAGGCTTCCAGTTGATCGAACTCGGACGAAGTACGGTCAACCAGCGCAAGCAAAGTCGGTCCGGCTCCGCTAAGCGAAGCACCGAGTGCTCCATATTGAGTCGCTTGTTCCAGAATCTTTTCCATTCCCGGAACAAGCACGGCACGGTAAGGCTGATGCAATCGGTCCTTCATCGCAGAAGACAGCAGGTCTAACCGTCCCGCCGCCAAGGCAGCAGTCAGCAACGAAGAACGACTGATATTATAAACGGCATCCTGAATGCTGAGCTGCTCCGGCAAAACCGCACGCGCTGCCGATGTCGCCAATTCGAACTCGGGAATCAGCGCCAGAACTTTCAAGTTTCGAGGCGGCTCGATACGAACGTAATCCGCATGTTCGCCGTCCCACGCAGCTGCGATGATGCCGCCGAATAGCGATGCGCCAACGTTGTCCGGGTGCCGTTCCAGTCCTGTCGCCAAATCGAACAATCGATCGTTGGATAGCGGCGAACCGATCAGCGCATTTGCAGCCGCCATCCCGGCGATGATCGCCGAGGCGCTGCTGCCGAGTCCGCGCGTCAACGGAATGTCCGAGCGCATCCCGATCTCCAGTTCCGGAACATCGACGCCTGCTTCTTTGAACACGAGCTGAGCCACTTTGTAGATCAAGTTATCTTTATCCGCCGGGATTCCTTCAAAACCATCACCTGAAAAATGTACGACCGTACGTTCCGACTTGCGCATCTCTAGCCAAATATACAGGGAAAGCGACATGCCGAGCGTATCGAATCCCGGTCCCAAGTTGGCCGTGCTGGCCGGAACCCTGACGCGTACCGATCCGGCATTTTCGTTGATCATGATGTCCTGCTCCTTCCGACTTGTCCAGCAACGTCAGAGTCAATGCTCTACTCCAACGCCGCTTTTTTTCTGCACCCTATAGGGTTACGTTCAGCCTTCTACTCGATACACGCTCATGATCCGACGAACGACTTCCAACTCGTCAAATCGCTTTAATACTTTGTCGATGCTTTCTTTGCTTGCTTTATGTGTGACAATCACGATTTCCGCATTCGGGTTCAGCTCGTTCGGTTGTTGAACCACAGAGGCGAGACTGACTTCATATTCGGTAAAGATTTGCGTGATGCGCGCCAATACGCCCGCTTTATCGTCCACGTGCAGCAAAATGAAGTTTTTGAACTCGATTTCCGCATCGGTTTTGAGCTTTTTGGGTTTATGCGGCGCGATCTGCTTAAGTCCGTTGACGCCGAGGCGCAGATTTTTGATCACGGAGACCAAATCCGCCACGACCGATGTCGCAGTAGGCATCTCGCCGGCGCCCGCTCCGTAAAACATCGTTTCGCCCACAGCTTCACCGTACACGTAAACCGCGTTGAACACACCGTTTACCGAAGCAATCGGATGCGAAGCCTTGACCATCGTCGGCTGGACGCTGATCGAGATGGCATCGTCGTCGCGATCCGCGATTCCGAGCAGCTTGATCTCGTACCCCAAGTTTCTCGCATACGCGATATCGGATTGGCTGACGCCGGAGATGCCTTTTACCTGCACATCGGCAAGCTCGACGTTGGTTCGGAAACCGAGCGTGCCCAGAATGGTCATCTTGCGCGCGGCGTCCAGCCCTTCCACGTCCGAAGTCGGATCGGATTCCGCGTAACCGAGCTGCTGGGCTTCTTTGAGCACATCCTCGTAAGACACGCCTTCTTTGCTCATTTTGGTCAGCATATAGTTGGTCGTGCCGTTTACGATCCCCATGATCTTCGTAATCCGGTCCGACGAGAAGCCTTCGATCAAGGTGCGAATAATCGGAATGCCCCCGGCTACGCTGGCTTCGTAAAAGACGTCGCATTTCATCTGTTGAGCCTTGGCCAGAATCTCCGTGCCATACAGCGCCATCAGATCTTTGTTCGCCGTTACGATATGTTTGCCCTGTGACAGAGCTTCAAGAATATAAGTACGGGTCTGCTCGACGCCGCCCATCACTTCCACGATCACATCGATTTCGGGATCGTGAATAACTTCCCACGGATCATCAGTCAATTTGGAAGGATCGATCGGAATATTACGCGACTTTTCCCGATCCTTGACCGAAATTTTTTCGATTACGATCGGCGAGCCTACCTGACTACTCAGATCCTCCTGGTGCATATCCACGATCCGCACGACACCCGTTCCTACCGTGCCCAGACCGAGCAATCCAACTTTTATCGGCTTGTTACTCACGTACAATTTCCTCCCCGTCCCTATGCAGTCCTTGCTATAGCAATGGTATTGCCATACCCGCTGCTCGTTCCGATTTCAAAAATGTGTTCCGTTTGCGTCGACTTATCCTTGCCCGATCACAACGACCCGGCTGACGCCCGCTACCGATTCCAGCGAAGCGGTCAGGCGCCCCAGTTCTTCGTGCAGTCTCGACGTTTCTACCGATAATACCACATTCGCCGTACCTTGCAGCGGAATGCTCTGATTGATCGTGAGTACGTTACCGCCGCTTTCCGCAATCAACCCGAGCACTTTAAACAAAATCCCCGCGCGGTGTTCAAGCAGCAGCGACAACGTCACCAATCTTTCCCGATCCAACTGATTGACCTGATGAATACCGTCCTTATACTTGTAAAAAGCACTCCGACTGATCCCCGCGATCGCGACCGCTTCGTTGACCGTCTTCGCTTGCCCGCCGGCCAACAGCTCTTTCACATGCAGCGTCTTCAAGATTGCTTCCGGTAAAATATCTTCTCTAGCCAAGTAATAACGCTCTTTCATTTAACGTCCTCTCCTTAAAGACCACTGTTTTCATATAGCGGACATTATATCGAATAAACCGACTTAGCGTCAACCCTTTACAGCAAAAAAGTTACACAGTACGTTAATCTTATATAAAATCAAATCCCTTTTCCAACGCAAAAAAGCGAAGCGCCCTAGGAGACGCCCCGCTTATCCATTGCAAATAGATAGATAAACTATTGTTTGATCGCATAGCCCGTTAACAAACGGGCGCCTGCGATCCTCTTTTATCTCTTGATCTTATTCTGTCGATCTTGTGCCCTAATTCAAGCCCGAGCCCAGAAGCGGCGAGGGTATTCCCTCTACCACCCCAGCGAGCGGTTTGCGATTGGAGCGACTTTTGGCTTTCCTTCTACTGCCGGACCATACCAGGGTCCGCAGAGGAAAACAAGCCGGAGCGACAAGCGCAAACCGCTCGCCTACGCTCAATAATAGCTGCTGCCCTCAACAAACTCGAACTCGAAGTCGGCGATCCGAACGATCGTGCCGTCTTTCGCCCCGCGCTTGCGCAGCTCATCGTCGACGCCCATATGACGCAGCGTGCGCGCCAATTTCAGAATCGCATCATGCGTAGTCAACTGCATCCGCTTCATCATGCGTTCGATTTGGACGCTTTCGACGACGAACATCTCGTTCTCGCGACGAATCGTGAAGCCCTCTTCCTTGGCTTCTTCGACGCGATACACTTTGCGCTCGACCTGCTCGGCAGCTTCTTCGATCGCCGGAACGTCCGCGATCGAATCCAACACATCGACTGCCCGATACATGAGTTCCTTCACACCTTGACGGGTCAATGAAGAAATCGCCATGATCTCGATATCCGGATTGATTTCCGCGACTTTTTCTTTGAAGACGCGCAGATTTTCTTCCGAATCCGGCATGTCCATTTTGTTGGCTGCGACAATCTGCGGGCGCTTCTCAAGCTCTGCGTTGTACAGCTTGATTTCTTCGTTGATCTTCATCCAATCGTCGAACGGGTCCCGTCCTTCGGAGCCGGACATATCCACCACGTGGATGATAACCCGCGTACGCTCGACGTGGCGCAGGAACTCGTGGCCAAGACCGATGCCTTCATGCGCGCCTTCGATCAGGCCGGGCAAGTCGGCCATAACGAAGCTACGGCCGTCGTCGATTCCAACCACGCCGAGGTTTGGAGTGATAGTCGTAAAGTGATAAGCTCCGATCTTCGGCGTTGCCGCGGATACGACCGACAGCAGCGTCGACTTGCCTACGCTAGGGAAGCCGACCAAACCGACATCCGCCATGACTTTAAGCTCAAGCACGATATAACGTTCTTTGCCTTCTTCGCCATGTTCCGCAAGTTCCGGAGCCGTATTGTTTTGCGTGGCCATACGAACATTGCCGCGTCCTCCGCGTCCTCCGCGGGCAACGACGATTTCCTGACCGTTACGGGTCATATCCGCCAGAACTTCCTGAGTGTCGTCATCGATCACCAATGTACCGGGAGGAATACGAACTACCATGTTTTCGGCATTCGCGCCATACTGATTTTTATTGCGTCCTTTTTCTCCGCGTTGAGCTTTGAAATGGCGCTGATAACGGAAATCCATCAGCGTACGCAAGCCTTCGTCGACGCGGAAAATGATGTCGCCGCCTCGACCGCCGTCGCCGCCGGCAGGCCCGCCGTTCGGCACGTATTTTTCGCGTCGGAACGCAACCATACCGTCTCCGCCGTCGCCGGCTTTTACATAAATCTTCGCTTTATCTACAAACATGGATTCACCTCTTCTAGATGGTGTACGCATCCCATGCACAAAAGCTTGATGGCTGCGTACGCATTTCAAATTAAACAGGAAGCTTCCAACGAATCAAAGTTCCGCAATCGGAAGCTTCCGCCGATAAGGCACAGGATTCAAGAGCTTCTTCAACCGCGTGATGCAAAACAGATGCCGCCTGCGGATCATTTTCCGGTTCGATGAACAAAGTCGCTTCCCCGCCCTCTTCGCCGAACACGATACGCAGCGCAGGTTCCGCAGCTTGCGCCGCAAGTCCCGAATAGCGATAAGCCGCCATTCCTGCTCTCACCGCACGAATAAGCCCTTCTTCCTCTTCCGGCGTCAGGCTCCCTACATACTGAAGTTCCTGGTCCGCCTGGATGTGCAGCGCCACTTCCCGATTTTCCCCTTTGATCGTCATCAGGTAAAAAACAAGTTCAGGAAGTCCAAGCTTCGCAATTCGGCCTTCTTTATGCATTTCTGCGCTCACTCTGCTTACGATCTCTTCGACCCGCTCTGATTTGCCCATTCTTGCGTATCCGAAAATCAGTTGAAGATCGTTCATCCAATCATGCCGTTGATGACTGAGGACATTGAGGAAGAACTTTTGCATGGATTGTCTCAATTCCTGAAGCTCCCGATTCTTGCGGCGTTTCTCCCGTTCGGACAAAAGAAAGAACACGGCAGCAAGCCATGCTACCAGCAGGATAAACGTGATCACTCTTGGGAAAATCCAAGCCAGAACCAAGGGAACTGCGGTAGATAACGGCAGTATCAAGGATAAGTCCCTCCACCTTCTCATCGGCTCTCTCCGTTTCTGATACGTAGTTAGTCTGAGTATACCCAGAATTCGGCAAAAATCCAAGCCGGCATAGGCCAAGAACATCCTGTTTCTGAGCAAGCCTTTCAACAAAAAAAGACCTTCGGTACGAATACCGAAGGCTTCTTGATTACCCGTTAGGTCTTAGGCCTCTACGGAAGCTGCTACGTCAGCAACTTGTACCGGGTAGACGCTGACTTTTTTGCGGTCACGGCCGAGACGTTCGAATTTCACAACGCCATCGATCAGAGCAAACAAAGTGTCGTCTTTGCCAATACCTACGTTCGTTCCCGGGTGAATCTTCGTTCCGCGCTGACGGAAGATGATTCCGCCGCCGCGTACGGCTTGACCGTCCGCACGTTTAGCGCCAAGGCGCTTCGAGTGGCTGTCACGACCGTTTTTCGTCGAACCTACACCCTTTTTGGAAGCGAATAACTGGAGATCCAATTTCAACATAGTGGTCTACCTCCTTCTTTGCTTATTTTGTAACGTTGTCGATCCGAATATATTCACGATAAGAATTCACGATTGCCTCCAGCATGACCACCATTGAATCGAGAATCAGCTCGGCTTTAGCCTTGAGTTCGTCCGATTCAATCGGCGGAAGACTTCCGCTGAGAAAACCATTCTTCATTCGGGTACTCATAACCGTTCCCGCAAGCACTTCGACTGAGTTCACCGTCCCGACCGTAATGGCCGAAATAGCAGCACAGACGATATCCTCACCAGGATCGGCATATCCCGCATGACCCTTAACCCGAAAAGCCGTTATCTTCCCGTCTGGCGATCTAACAATTTGGACGATAACCAAGTTATCAACCTCAATTATGCTTGGATTTTTTCGATCGTTACCTTAGTGTAAGGTTGGCGATGGCCTTGTTTCTTGTGGTAGTTCTTCTTAGGCTTGTATTTATATACAACAACCTTTTGGCCTTTACCGTGTTTTTCAACTTTCGCCGTTACTGTTGCTCCGGATACCAACGGGGCACCAACTGTCAGTCCGTTTTCTTGGGAAACGGCCAGGACACGGTCGAACGTTACGCTTTCGCCGTCTGCGGCTTCCAGCTTCTCGATGAACAGAACGTCGCCCTCTTGGACTTTGTACTGTTTACCACCTGTTTCGATAATTGCGTACATCTTCTTGCACCTCCTCATGTCTCAGACTCGCCTGGTTCGGGTGGATTTTCTGCAAGCAGCAATCGCTTAGACCCGGCCTGTGCGGTTACAGCATGTTGTGCAAAGTGAAGTACACCGGCACACATACCAACGTATCTTAGCATGCCTTTTGTTAAAAGTCAACGGGTCAACGAATCATAATTCGTCCTGTTCCACCACATGCCGCACAGGTTTCATAAAAGAGTCCCGCACCGCTTTCACGCACCTTTTTGCGGGTCATTTCCAACAATCCGAGTTTTGTCCAACCCACGATATGCGACTGGGTGCGATCTTTGGCGAGCCTTTCCTCAAGACGGTTCCATACACGGGTTCGATTCTGTTCTTCCTGCATATCGATAAAGTCCACGATCACGATACCGCCGACGTCGCGAAGCCTAAGCAACCTGGCAATTTCCTGCGCAGCTTCAAGATTCGTATCGGTTACCGTCGTTTCCAAGCTATCGTCCGCTCCCGTGAATTTTCCTGTATTGACGTCCACGACGGTCAATGCCTCGGTCTGATCCCATACCAGTGTCCCGCCTCCGGGCAAGCGGATCTTACGGCCGAAGTCCCGATGAAGCTGATGTTCGACCTGATATGCTTCGAACAGAGGCGTTGGTTCTCGATGGAAAAGAACCCGAGTCTCGGTACCTGGCAGTATTCGCTCCAAATAAGCATGAGTTCGTTCGTGTTGCGCAGCATCGTCTACGATCAATTCATCAGAACCGGGATTAAAAACATCCCGAATCATGCGCTGTGTCAGGTCCAGATCACGGTACAACTCCTCTGGCGCCTCTAAGGTTTCGGAAGCTGTGCAGATCTCTTGCCATTGACTGCGAAGCTGGAGCAGATCCTCAAGCAGTATCGCATCTGCTTCGCCGCCTGCCACCGTACGCAAAATCATCCCCTCGCCGGGATTCCGCATCTGTTCCCCTAGTGTTTTGAGTCTCGTACGCTCGGATTCCGGTTCTACTTTCTTGGACACGGCTACATAATCCGCTTCAGGCATATAGACGATATGACGCCCGGGAAGCGAATAATGGGTCGTCACTCGTGCGCCTTTTCCGCCCAGCGGCTCCTTGGAAATCTGCACCAGAAGTTGTTGGCCTTTACGCGCAATTTGTTCAATAGAAGGTTTGGATTTGGGCTGTCGTTCCAAGTGAGCAGGCAGCATATCATCAATATATAAAAAGGCATTCTTCTTCAATCCGATGTCTACAAAAGCAGCCTGCATGCCGGGCAGCACGTTAACAATCCGTCCTTTATAAAAGTTTCCGGCGATCCCATGCTCCTGAACGCGTTCTGCGGCAAACTCAATCAGGCAGCCGTCCTCAAGCAACGCCGCCTGCGTCCACTCCGCTTCATTATGCACAACCAGTTGTTTCATGTGTCACCTCTTGCCCTACATTTTATTGGCGGGCTATGCCTATGAGTGCGCAACTTGCCTCTATTTCACTAGACGCGATTGGGCTGAAAAAAGTTTCGCTTGCTCGTATTTCTACGTCAAAAAGCCCCTTCTACCAAAAGTGAAGGGGCTTGATCGCGATAACGTTATGACTTGCCGCCGCCAAAAAGTTTCCGAAATAGATTGAAGCGGCCTTTTTTCTCATCCAACTGCATAAGCGGAACCGTATCCCCTTGAATGCGACGCGAAATGTTACGGTACGCGATCGAAGCTTTAGAATCCGGATTCATGACGGTCGGCTCGCCGGTATTGGCCGCCTTGATGACCATCTCGTCGTCCGGCACGATGCCGAGCAGATCGATGTTAAGCACTTGAAGCACTTCATCCACATCAAGCATTTCGCCGGCTTTGACCATGTTCGGACGAATCCGATTGACGACCAATTTCGGCGATCCGATATGCGAGCTTTCCAACAGTCCGATCACGCGGTCGGCATCGCGCACGGCCGCGTTTTCCGGCGTCGTGACGACAATCGCCTGATCGGCGCCTGCGATCGCGTTTTTGAAGCCTTGTTCGATACCCGCGGGGCAGTCGATCAGCACATACTGGAATTCGGCTTTCAATTCAAGGATGATATCGCGGATTTGCTCCGGCGATACTGCATTTTTATCTTTGGTTTGCGCAGCCGGAAGCATGTACAACTCTTCGAAGCGTTTATCTTTTACCAGCGCCTGATGCAAGCGGCAACGCCCGTCAGCCACATCGCAAATGTCGTAAATGATCCGGTTTTCCAGTCCCATCACGACATCCAAGTTGCGAAGGCCGATATCGGTGTCGACCAAGCACACCTTTTTGCCGAGCAGTGCCAGCGCCGTTCCGATATTGGCCGTGGTCGTCGTTTTGCCGACGCCGCCTTTTCCCGAAGTGACGACTATAGCCTCTCCCATCTTCTACACTCCTTTGAACACATTCAGATCCCGGCGCAGCCGGGCGATATTCGCCATCTTGTCGATCTGCATCTGCCCGTCCTTCAGATAGGCGAACTCCATCTGCGTCTCATGCGGATGGGCGCTGCTTTCTTCGGCACTATCTGGCGGACGACTGATGACTTCGGCAATTCGCAGCTGCGTCGGTGCCAGATACGAAGCTCCAACAATCGCATGTTCGCTGCCTTCCGAGCCGGCATGAGCCATTCCGCGCAGCGCTCCGAGGATATAGATATCTCCGGTACACACAATCGAACCCCCTGGATTAACATCACCCAAAAACAGCAGGTTTCCATCATGTTGGAGCACCTGCCCGGAACGGACCATGCCGCTCATTGTCGCGATCGGTACGCGCAATACCGCATTTTCCCGAAGCTCAGCGGTTTTCGAACCTTCGATCGAACGCACGAGCAAGTTACGCTTGCTTCGCAATACATCCAAAATTTGCAGCTTCTGCTCGTCCGATAAATCACGGCCCCCGAACCGCACATCAATCGAAACCAGCGGACCGCTAAGAAACGTTTCGCTATTCTCCAACATTTCCCGCAATCCGGTCAGCAATTCATCGAATTCGCATCGTTCGTCTAACCGGAACACGAGACCATCTTTGATTCCCTTGATTGTAATGAGATTGCGCTTGATGGACATCTCCCCCGCTCCCCTTCGACTTGAATGTTTCGAGACGAAGGTTCCTTTCTCCTGCACGAATCGCATAAAAGTTGCCGCAGATCCGCCGCTTCAAAACGATCGCTCGCTTTTCGAAGCGACGAATCTTACTCTTTCACGTCTTTTTTCGGACGAAGCGGCATCTTGTCGAATTGCCGACGGATCGGCACATAGATGATTAACGCAAAAACGAGCCGGAACAACAAGTCAGGAATGATATATTGGATCAACGCCCAGTCGTACGTTTGCTCATTGAAATTAAATACGGTGTAGATACCGAACAACATGCTGTCCAAAATGAAACTTCCGAGCATGACGACCGTAAGCATAACGGGCAGCGGCGCTTTGGGAAGTTGAAAAATCAACCCCAGCACGTAGGCCGTAAAACCCATCGTGAAGGAATACGGCCCCAGCATCGCACCGTAGTACACGATGTCGTGCACCATGCCGAACACGGCACCCAGTACCATGCCCGCATAGCGGTGACGGTATACGGAAACGAACAGCACGCAGACGAATACCAGGTTCGGCATCAGGTGAGGCATCCAAGCGTCGGGCAGGAACCACGGCAGCACGCTGCCGTCGATCAGGAAGATCACGAAAAGCAGCAGGACGAGAAACTGTTTGCGCCAGGTCATGGCGTACCGTCTCCCTCGTTTGGATCGATACCCGGAATGACAACAAAGAGTTCTTTCCATTCGACGAAGCTCGCGGTAGGTTTGATTAACGCCGTCTCGGTCAGGCCGAATTCGCTCGGAGTCACTTGCATGACTTCGCCCAGTACGATTCCCGCCGGGAACACGCCGCCGCTGCCTGAGGTAACCACTGTATCATAAGGCTCGAGCTTTGTTTTGTTCGGATCGATTCCTGTCATCAACAGACGCTTTTTGTTTTTGTCGTAGCTTTCCACAATACCGAAAGTATCGGCTTTTCCCGTTACCGTAGCCGCAATCGCGTAGCTGTCAGGCGAAGTCAGGCTCAGCGACGTGATCAGTTGAATCGTCGAGGTGTAATCGGTCGTTGTGCTGACAATGCCGACCATGCCTTCGATACTCGTTACAGCCTGACCCACGGCAACGCCGTCTTTCGAACCCACATCGATATTAACGGTGGGGTTATTGACATCGTCGTTGACCGAGATTACATGGGCAAACCGATAATACTTATTCGCGTTTCTTTTTTGCATTTCCGTAAAATCAAGGTCTTTTTGCAAATTCTCATTGTCTGTCTTGAGCTTGCGGTAGTCAATGACCTGCCGCTGAAGCTCGACAAGCTGAACGCGATAATTTTCGTTTTCTTCGTAAACAGCGTTCAAGTCCGCGATATCTTCAAAAAATCCCGATACCGCTGCCGCAGGCTTATTCACTATGCGCTGCGTAAAGCCGACCGTGTCCTTGACGAACTTCTCCGGCCAAGTCAGTCCGATCCGGTCGCCGAGCGTGACGCCCATCAGGGCAACGAAAAGAACGATCACGATCAACAGGATAAATAGTTTGCGATTTCCGAGCAGTCTAAACAGTTCGAACACCCTCTAACATTGCTGAATTGTTCATGAATATAGACACCCTTCGTTTATCCGCGTTTCGAACGGGACTTGAACAGGTGGATATTGTCGAGCGCGCGTCCTGTACCGATTGCGACGCAGTCCAGCGGATTTTCGGCTACGATAACCGGCATTCCTGTCTCGCCTGCAAGCAATTTATCCAAGTTGCGAAGCAATGCGCCGCCGCCTGTCAGGACAATACCGCGATCCATAATGTCGGCTGCCAATTCCGGCGGGCATTTTTCCAATGTAACTTTAACTGCTTCGATAATCGAGCTTACCGTATCAGCCAACGCTTCCGTAATTTCATGCGAAGTGATGGAGATCGTTTTAGGCAAACCGCTTACCAGGTCGCGACCTCGAATTTCGATCGTTTCCGGCGTTTCGAGCTGGATCGCCGAACCGATTTCCATTTTCAACATTTCCGACGTGCGCTCGCCGATCATGAGGTTATATTGACGTTTCACGTATTGAATGATGGACTCGTCCATTTCGTCGCCCGCTACGCGCACCGAACGCGCGGTTACGATCCCGCCGAGCGAGATGACCGCAACTTCGGTCGTACCGCCGCCGATATCGACAACCATGCTGCCTGTCGGCTCCCATACCGGAAGGTCTGCGCCGATTGCGGCCGCAAACGGCTCTTCGATCGTATACGCTTCGCGAGCGCCGGCTTGTTTGGTTGCATCTTCGACCGCGCGCTGTTCAACCGCAGTAATCCCCGACGGCACGCATACCATGACGTTCGGATGGCGTTGGAAGAACGAGCGTTTTTTCTGCGCTTGATTAATAAAATATTTGATCATTGTCGCCGTCGTATCGAAGTCCGCGATTACGCCGTCTTTCATCGGACGAATGGCGCGAATGTTCCCCGGCGTACGGCCGATCATTTTTTTCGCGTCTTCGCCTACCGCTTCGATCGTTTTCGTGTCGGTACGAAGCGCGACAACGGAAGGTTCTCTCACTACAATGCCTTTTCCCCGTACGTATACCAGTGTGTTTGCTGTTCCCAAATCGATACCCAGATCTTTATTGCCCATCATTTTCAATTAACTCCTTTTCTCATTCGAGTTCAATTTTCACATAAATCCCTGTTCTTTGAGGCTGACAAATCGACCATCGCCTACCACAATATGGTCAAGTACGTCGATTCCTACAATTTGCCCGGATTCGACTAAACGCTTGGTAATCGCGATATCTTCCGGACTTGGAGCCGGATCGCCGCTTGGATGATTATGAGCGCAGACGATCGAAGCGCTGCTATATTTGATCGCGGCGCGAAAAACTTCGCGCGGATGGACGATTGAAGCATTAAGACTCCCGATCGACAACGTTTCCTGCGCGATGACAACATTTTTTGTATTTAGAAAAAGGCAAACGAAATGTTCTTTTTGAAGGTATCTGAGCTGTTCGGTCAACAGCTCCGCCGCATCGCGCGGACTGCGAATCACGACCGATTCAGTCAGACGTGAGGCCACCATGCGCCGCCCCAATTCGATCGCCGCTCTTAGTTGAACGGCCTTTGCCGGGCCCACGCCCTTGATTTCTACCAGTTCTTCGACTCCCGAGTCTGCAAGGCCGCGAAGCCCGCCCGACTGCATCAGTATACGTTGAGCGATCATGATCGCCGATTCGCTGCGCGTTCCGGTTCGGAGCAGGATGGCCAGCAGTTCCGCATGGCTAAGCGCCTGCGCTCCGTATTGCAGCATTCGTTCTCTCGGTCGTTCTTCACGAGGAAGATCACGAAGCATAATATTCGACAATTCCATTTTTGCAGTCGTCCCTTCGAAATGGAACGCCGCTTCCGTGTTCAACTTGTGTATTCGATCATGGCAGGATCGGGACATGCGCTTGTTCAACCCAAAAACGGCAGCACCGATTTGCCCCTTTTAAACAATACCAGCTAAAAGCGGCTTGTCAACCTGAAGCCCGCGCGCCGCATCATGCAGCTTCCTTCGCCTGATTTTCAAGACAAAGGCTATGTAACCTTGTCATTATACCACGGCCGTCGCCCGCAATCGAGTCGGCCTATTTTTCGAGTTGATTCGGCGGCACGAAGTTAACCTAAAGCATGAATCCCGAACTGCCCCAGCATCCGGTACAGAGCCGCAATCGGCAGACCGACAATCGTATGATAGTCGCCTTCGATTCGCTCGACGAATACCGCACCTAGACCCTGAACGGCATAAGAGCCTGCTTTGTCCATCGGCTCTCCTCCGGCAACATAAGCCTCGATCTCTGATTCCGCAATGCTGCGCATGGTGACGCCGGCCCGACTGAAATCGGACAATTCACGTTCGCCGGAACCTTGAATACAAGCTAACCCCGTATAGACCTGATGCGTACGTCCGGATAAAGCTTTCAGCATTCGCTTGGCGTCTGCCTCATCTGTCGGTTTCCCCAAGACGACACCATCCAATACCACGATCGTATCGCTGCCGATGACAATAGCATCATGAGGAACACCTTCGGCAATGACGGCCTGAGCCTTGCGCAACGCCAGTTCCTGCACGATGCGCTCCGGCGACCAATCGTCCGGTACGCTTTCGTCCGCATCGCTAACTTTCACTTCAAAAGGCAAATTCAAAAGCGAAAGCAGCTCCCGTCTTCTCGGAGAGCCCGAAGCGAGGATCAGCGGCTTTTCTTGTTGAGTCATCCTATTGTTCCTCCTTCAAAATAGCCCTTCATTATTATAAGGGAACAATACTGCCGTCTCAAGCTTGCTCCGCTGTAAGAAAAAAGCCGCTCCCTCGCGATGCGGCGGGGAACGGCTTTCTAGCAGCCTTTGCGAATGCCTGTTTATCTTAAAAGGCTATTGCGATTGGAAATTTCGATATTTACGTATTACAGGTTTCGATTCTTCCAGTCTTCCGCGAGCTTATGCGAGACTTTCCAGATATCGCCTGCGCCCATCGTAATGACCAGGTCGCCGTCTTGAATGCGTCCCGACAAATGCTCCAGCGCTTCTTCCTTAGTCGCCAGATATTGCGAATTGGGATTGCTGTTCTGCTTGATCAACTCGGTCAGCGATGAGGAATGAACGCCTTCGATCGGCTCCTCGCCGGCCGGCGAGTAGATATCGACGATGATCGCCTCATCGGCGTCCGAGAACGCCCGGCTGAACGCGTCAAGCAGGAAGAAAGTCCGCGTGTAGCGCTGCGGCTGGAACACGGCAACAATGCGTTTGCCCGTTGATTTCGCTGCACGCAGCGTGGCTTCGATCTCGGTCGGATGGTGCGCGTAATCATCGACAACCAGTACGCCTGCCGCATCGGCCAACACTTGGAAGCGACGCTTCGCGCCATGGAACTTCGACAACCCGACAGCCGCTTCTTCGAACGGAATGCCGCTCTTCAGGCAGGCAATCAGTGCAGCCGTTGCATTATAGACGTTATATTTGCCCGGCACAAACAGATTTACGCGTCCCAGTTCTTTCCCTTCCGTGCTTACCGTAAACGAAGCGCGACGGTCGCCCAGGTCGATGTCCGAAATGCGGTAATCCGCGTCTTCGCCCATGCCGTAAGTCACGAGTTTGCAAGTAAGCTTCGGCTTCAATTCGCGCAAATTCTCGTCGTCGGCGCATACGATCGCCAGACCGTCCTCGCGTGTCTGATTCAGGAATTGCACATACGCTTCCTTGATTTTCTCGAAGCTGCCTTCGTAGTTTTCCAAATGGTCGGCTTCGATATTGGTCACGATGCTGATGTACGGATGATACTGCAAAAACGTACCGTCGCTCTCATCCGCTTCCGCTACGACAAAATCGCTTTTGCCCGCTTTGGCATTGGTACCGAAACCTACGATTTCGCCGCCGATAATGTACGTCGGATCCGTTCCGCATTCTTCCATCGCAAGCGCGGTCATGGATGACGTAGTCGTCTTACCGTGCGCTCCCGCTACCGCGATGCCTTGACGCTCGTTGAGCAGGCGCGCCAGCATTTGCGAACGGTGAATGGTCGGAATTCCAAGACGCAAAGCTTCGACGCGCTCCACGTTATCTTCAGGCAGCGCCGTCGAATAAACGACCGTATCGGCGCCCTCCACGTATTCGGCTTTGTGGCCGTAATGGATGGTCGCGCCTCCTTCAACCAATCTTTTGGTAAGGCTTTGTTCAGCCACGTCGGAACCCGTAATTTTGTAGCCCATTTCCAGCAGTACCCGGGCGATCGCGCTCATGCCGTAACCGCCGATGCCGATGAAATGGATGTGTTCTGTTTTTTTCATAATACGTTTCACCAACCTTTCTCAGAATCGGCCTGGTGCAGCAGTTGCGCACGCACGTCGGAAATTAAATACAGCGTACCGGAGACGACCCCGAGGTCCTCCGGTCCGATCGAAGCTTTGAACTCGGCCAGCGCCGTTTTCCAATCGGGCTGCACGACGATGCGAAGGTTCGGCTTGGCATATTCCGCCCGTAGTCCCTCCGCAATATCAGCCAGCGCCGAAGCATTCATTTTTTTGCGAAAATCCGGTTCTGTCAAGATCAATTCATCAACCAGCGGCAGAATGGATTTAAAATAGTCTTCGTGGCTTTTGGTGGACAACATGCCCATCATCAGTACGAGTTTGTTATACGTCCAGCCGTTTTGCAAGCTTTGTGCCAATGCAGCCGCCCCTTCGGGATTATGCGCGCCGTCCATCAGAATACGCGGATTTTTTTGTACAAGCTCCATGCGCCCTGCCCAAAAAGCTTCTTCAAACGCCGCCGTCGTCTGCTCGTCCTCCAGTTGGAACGCCATATACTGACGAAGCACCTCAAGCGCCATAAAAGCACCTGCGGCATTCTCCAATTGGTATTCTCCGCGCAGCGAGAGAGACAGATCGAATTCCCGGAACGGACCTTTGAAATGCAGGCTTTGGCCGTCTTCGCCAACTGCTGTTTTTTCATAAAAGAATTGCTCGCCCGCCGTATAACAAGTGCTGCTGTGAAGCTTGGCCGCATCCTTGATCACCTGCAACGCTTCCGGTTGGCTCACACTGGTCACGACCGGAACGCCCGCCTTGATAATGCCTGCCTTTTCTGCCGCAATCTTCTCCAGCGTATCGCCCAGAATATCCATATGGTCGTGTCCCACGTTCGTGATGATCGACAACATTGGATTCACAATATTCGTTACGTCCATACGTCCGCCAAGTCCCGTTTCCCAAATCACGACATCCGGGAAACAGACATCCGCATAATACAGAATAGCCAGCGCGGTCGAAACTTCGAACATGGTTGGCGACCCGAGTTCGGTCTCCGCCAGTTCTTCGACAACAGGATGTAACCGGTTCGACAGCGCGAGCAACGTCTCGTCCGGAATATCCCGCCCGTTGTATTGAAAGCGGTTCGTGAATTTCGTGATGTAAGGAGACGTAAACGTCCCAACGTCATAGCCGTTATGAATCAGCGCGCTGGTCAGAAAAGCACAAGTCGAGCCTTTGCCGTTCGTTCCCGCGACGTGAACAAACTTGAGACGACGGTGCGGATGGCCGAAGCGGTCCATCAGCGCCTCTATTCGTTCCAAGCCCGGACGGATGCCGAAAGGAATCAGTCCGTTAATCCATTCTACCGCTTCCGCATAAGAAGTCAGGGGCGCCGAAGCGCCCCGATCATTGTTGTCCATCGCTGAATCCCCTTACCCTTTCAGCTCGGCAATACGGGCCAGCACTTTATCGCGCTTCTCGGAGTAGTCGGCCTGTTTGGCACGCTCTTCCTCGATCACATGTGCCGGAGCCTTCGACGTGAAGCCGGGATTCGACAGCTTTTTGTCCACGCGCTCCACTTCCGCATTCAATGTCTTTACTTCTTTTTCAAGACGGGCGATCTCTTGGGCGATATCGATCAGTCCGGCCAACGGCAGATACAGCTCGGCTCCCGTAATCACCGATGTCACGGCTTTGTCCGGTGCTTGCAGATCCAGTCCGCTTGCATACTCGGATGTGTTACAGAAGCGACGGATATAGCCTTCGTTGGCGCTCAGGATGCTCAACATTTCCGGCGAAGTCGCTTTAACGTTCAGTTCGATCTTTTTGCTCATCGGTACGTTCACTTCAGCACGGATGTTGCGAACCGAACGAATGATTTCCATCAACAATTCCATTTCGCGCGCGGACTCCGCATTTTCCAACGCTTCATCATAGGTCGGCCAAGCCGCCAACGTAACCGTCTCGCCTTCATGCGGCAGATGCTGCCAAATTTCTTCGGAAATGAACGGCATAAACGGATGAATCATGCGCATGGTGCGGTCGAGCACGTAAGCGAGCACGGATTGCGTTTTCGCTTTTGCCGCTGCGTCTTCTCCATACAGCGACAACTTCGCGAACTCGATGTACCAGTCGCACAGATCGTCCCAGATGAAGTTGTACAGCAAACGTCCGGTTTCGCCGAATTCGTACGAATCGATCAGACGCGTGATGTCGCGGGATGTCTCGTTCATGCGGTGCAAAATCCAGCGGTCCGCCGTCGTCAAGTCACCCGTGATATCGATCTGGTCGTACGTAAAGCCTTCAAGGTTCATCAGCGCAAAGCGCGACGCGTTCCAGATTTTGTTCGCGAAGTTGCGGATCTGTTCGACGCGTTCCCAACGGAAGCGCAGGTCTTGTCCAGGTGTGATGCCTGTCGACAACATGAAGCGCATCGCGTCCGCACCGTATTTCTCGATGACTTCAAGCGGATCAACGCCGTTGCCCAGTGACTTGGACATTTTGCGCCCTTCGCTGTCGCGTACGAGACCGTGGATCAGCGTATCTTTGAACGGCATCTTGCCCGTGAATTCGTAGCCTTGGAAGATCATGCGCGATACCCAGAACGGAATGATATCGTAGCCGGTTACGAGTACGTCAACCGGATAGTAACGCTTGAAGTCCGCGCTTTCTTCGTCCGGCCAACCCATCGTCGAGAACGGCCACAGCGCGGAACTGAACCAGGTATCGAGAACGTCGTTGTCTTGAACCAGATCGTCGCGGCCCAGCTTTTCGCGCGCTTCTTCTTCGCTCTTGGCTACGACCATCTCGCCCGTTTCTTGGGAGTACCAGGCCGGAATGCGGTGTCCCCACCACAGCTGACGGGAAATGCACCAGTCGCGGACATTTTCCATCCAGTGCAGGTAGGTGCGCTCGAAGCGGTCAGGTACGAAGTTAACGCCCGTGCCTTCTTTTTGCGCAGCGACAACCGGCTCGGCCAGCGGCTGCATTTTAACGAACCATTGCGTGGACAAATACGGCTCGACAACGGCGTCGGTACGCTCGCTATGGCCTACCTGATGCAAGTGATCTTCGATCTTGATCAGAACGCCTTGTTCTTTCAGATCGGCAACGATCTTCTTCCGGCAATCCGCGCGATCCAGGCCTTCGTACGGACCGGCTTCGCTGTTCATGATGCCGCCTTCGTCCATTACCGTGATCTGCGGGAGATCATGACGCAAGCCGACTTCAAAGTCGTTCGGATCGTGCGCCGGCGTAATCTTAACCGCGCCGCTGCCGAAGTCTTTTTCTACGTATTCGTCGGCGATAACCGGAATTTCGCGGCCGATGATCGGCAGGACGAGCGTTTTTCCGATCATGTCCGCGTAACGCTCATCTTCCGGGTGAACGGCTACGGCGGAGTCGCCCAGCATCGTCTCCGGACGCGTGGTCGCTACCGTAATCGAACCGCTTCCGTCTTTAAGAGGATATTGGAGGTGGTACAGATGACCTTGCGTTTCTTTGTACTCAACCTCGATATCCGACAGCGCTGTGCGGGCAGCAGGGTCCCAGTTGATGATCCGTTTGCCGCGGTAGATCAGGCCTTTATCATACAACTTAACGAAAACTTCCTTAACCGCATCGGACAGGCCTTCGTCCAATGTGAAACGTTCACGCGAGTAATCCAGCGACAAACCGATCTTCGCCCATTGCGCTTTGATGTTGGCCGCGTACGTTTCTTTCCATTCCCAAGTCTGTTCCAGGAATTTCTCGCGACCCAGATCGTGACGGCTGATTCCTTGCTCGCGCAGCTTTTGCTCCACTTTGGCCTGCGTCGCGATACCCGCATGGTCGGAACCCGGCAGCCAGAGCGCGTCGTAGCCCTGCATGCGCTTCGCGCGAACCAGGATATCCTGAAGAGTGAAATCCAGCGCGTGACCGATATGCAGTACGCCTGTTACGTTCGGTGGCGGAATAACGATGCTGTACGGCTTCGCCTCCGGCACGCGGCCGGCTTTGAAGAAATCGTTCTCCATCCAGTACTTGTACCATTTCTGCTCCGCGGACTTCGGATCGTAAGTCGTTGGCAATGACGTTTGATTTTCGTTGTTTTGAATATCCGACATCGGACAGCCCTCCCGTTATTTGGGTTTACATTCGTTTGGTTTTCGTTTGGTTATTGAAAAAAGGCAATAAAAAAAGCCCTTCGTCGCAAAGGACGAAAGGACTTGCTTTCGCGGTACCACCTTTGTTCCGCAGCTAAGCGTTTCCCGTAGGAAAATCGCTATCTTCTCAGATCCGATTGCTTTCCCAAAGGAAAATCGGCATCTTGACTGCGGCACTCGTACGAATAACGGCCGTAACCGGCTTTCCCTAGCTTTTCGCGATTCATCCGGCGAAATCAGGTTCAGGAAAACGACTCCCGGGCGACTTCGACCAACATCCGTCCTACGGAATCTTCCAGCCTATGGATTCCGCTCTCTGAAGGGGCTGCTGCCTACTCTTCCCGTTCACTGTCTTTGATTTTGAAAAGTTTCATGAATATCCTTTATCATACCGTGCATAGCCGCGCGCGTCAATGATTCCGTACGAGAGTTGCCCCGTTATGTTAGGCGATCCAATAGCGATTGAAGCTCTGTCGGAAGCGGGTCGGCAACCTCGATCTTTTCTCCCGTAAAAGGATGTTCGAGTTTGAGACTCTCGCCATGCAGAGCTTGACGTTGCAGCAGGTCGTCGGAACCTCCGTAAAGCGTATCGCCGATTAGCGGATATCCGGCATGAGCCATATGCACGCGAATCTGATGCGTGCGACCTGTTTCAAGCGTTAGACGAACGAGGCTGGCCTGACCGTTACGGAGCGTCTGCACCAGCTCGACCCGGGTGAGCGCCTCCTGACCGCCGGGGGATACCCGGCGGCGGCTGTTGTGGTGACGGTCCCGACCGATCGGCGCGTCGATGACGCGCAGGTTGCGAGGGACTTTGCCTTCGGCGAGCGCGAGATAGACGCGGCCGATGGCTTTGTCGCGCATCTGCGCGTCCAGCGCCAGCCGGGCGAATTCGCCTTTGGCGTAAAGCACGGGACCGGACGTGTATTCGTCCAGGCGGTGCACATGGTGAACGGCGCAGGCTTCGCCGTTCATTTGGTAATGCGCGGCGACGACGTTCGCCAGCGTCAGGCGCTTCGCGCCTCCGTCGGGATGAACGGGCATCCCGGCAGGCTTGTGGACGACTAAGCAGAAGTCGTCTTCGTACAACGCTTCGAGTCCGTCTTCCGTCCAGACGGGCTCGAAGCCCAGGGCTTCGTCCGGACGAAGCCGCAGCCGCGCGCGGCCGCCCCGGACCTGCACTTCGCCCGCATGCAGCAGGCGGCGGGCCAGCTTGTCCGGCACGCCGAGCGCAGCGGCGGCCAGCGCTTCGGGCGTCGGCGAGGCGGCTGCGGAAAGCGAATTATCGCTGCCGGCCTGATCTGCGGGAATAGTTTCGTCGGAATAACCGACCGTGTCGAGATCGGGATCAGCCTTTTTTTCGGTCGGTTTTGCAGGCAAAACCGTCTCGATCCATTCGCCCCGGCGCGTCCAGGAGCGCGCCATCAGAGCGACAGCAGCGCGCTGCGGTGCGCTTCGATCGTAGCGTCGATATCGGCGTCGCTATGCACGCCGGATACGAACATGCCTTCGAACTGCGACGGCGCGACGCTGACGCCGCGATCGATCATCGCCGCGAAATAGCGACGGAACAAATTCAAATCGCTGGCTTTTGCCGTATCGTAGTCCACGACCGGACCTTCGGTGAAGAACGGGCAAACCATCGAACCTACGCGGTTAATCGTAACCGGAATCCCGACTTCTTTCGCATTTTTTTCGAATCCGGCCTGTAATCTCGCACCCGCTTCTTCCAAACGGTCATAGACCGCCGGAGTCAGCAGCTTCAACGTCGTGTAACCCGCAGCCATCGCCAAAGGATTACCGCTTAATGTACCCGCTTGATAAATCGGCCCGCTCGGCGCGATCTGCTCCATGATCTCGCGTTTGCCGCCGTAAGCGCCGACAGGCAGACCGCCGCCGATCACTTTGCCGAAGCAGGTCAGATCAGGCTTCACGCCGAAGCAGCTTTGCGCGGAACCGATGTGTACGCGGAACCCCGTCATGACTTCGTCGAAGATCAGCAGGCTTCCGTGACGTTCCGTCACTTCGCGCAATCCTTCAAGGAATCCGGCTTTCGGAGGCACAACGCCCATATTGCCTGCGATCGGTTCAACGATGATGCAAGCGATCTGCTCGCCGAATTTTTCAAAAGCAAGCTTAACCGAATCCAGATCGTTGTAAGGTACCGTAATCGTGTTGGAGGCTACCGATTCCGGTACGCCCGGGCTATCCGGCAGACCTAATGTTGCTACGCCCGATCCCGCTTTGATGAGCAGGCTGTCGCTGTGCCCGTGATAAGAGCCTTCGAATTTCAAGATTTTATCGCGCTTGGTCACGCCGCGCGCCAATCGGATCGCGCTAAGCGTTGCTTCTGTACCCGAATTGACCATACGGACAATCTCAACTGAAGGCACACGCTCCACGACCAATTTCGCCATCTCGGTTTCCAACAGCGTAGGCGCGCCGAAGCTCGTCCCTTTTGCCGCCGTCTCTTGCAAAACACGGACGACTTCGGGATGGGCATGGCCCATAATCAGCGGTCCCCAAGATCCGACATAGTCGATAAAGACATTACCATCGATATCGTACACGCGTGAGCCTTCACCGCGTTCGATATAAACCGGCGTCAGACCAACCGACTTAAACGCCCGAACCGGGCTATTCACGCCGCCGGGGATATACTGTTTAGCTTCTTCGAAAGCCGCGCTCGATTTCGTATCGATGCGTTTGGATACGGATTCGCTCATAGGATCACTCCTTCAAAAATTGTGTGCAAAAAGTCAAAAAAATCGATGCGCTAACCCACTTTTTTGTGCGAATACTGACGGTTTGTAAACATTTCGAACAAATTCCCAACGAAAAAGCGAAAAGATCGCCAAAATGTTGACTTTCCATCAGCATTTGCGAAAAAAACGGGATTAAACTACAAAAATGTGCACAAAAGGTCAACAATCCAAAATCGGCATAATGACCGTGATAAATTTGTAGTTGGAAGCGGCGAAATTCCAGTTCGATTCGCACGCAAGCCAACTATCGCACGCGGTCAAGGTACCTGTACCATGACCGTACTGAACCTGTGGTTTGAGGCGGCGAATCCTTCTTGGAGCGTGAAGGATTCGATTCGCACGCAAGCCAAACATCGCACGCGGTCAAGATACTAGCAGCTTGCGATTTTGCTTATCAGGTTGCTTCGCGGCTTAATTGCGGTCTTCGCGGATCCAACGGGCTGCATCTTTGGAGTGGTAGGTGATGATGATATCGGCTCCTGCGCGCTTCAAACCGGTCAACAGTTCCATCACGATTCCTTTTTCGTTGATCCAGCCGTTTCCTGCCGCCGCTTTGACCATCGCGTACTCGCCGCTGACATTGTAAGCCACGAGCGGAAGGTCGAATTCGTTTTTGATCGTGCGGATGATATCCATGTAAGCCATGGCCGGTTTGACCATCAACATGTCTGCGCCTTCCAGCACGTCGCTTTCCGCTTCGCGGATCGCTTCCAGCGCGTTGGCCGGGTCCATCTGGTACGTTTTGCGGTCGCCGAATTGCGGCGCCGAGTCGGCGGCTTCGCGGAACGGTCCGTAGAAAGCCGATGCGTATTTGACGGAATACGCCATGATCGGGATTTGGTCGTAACCCGCAGCATCCAGTCCTTCGCGGATCGCTTGCACGTAGCCGTCCATCATGTTCGAAGGCGCGATGATATCGGCTCCCGCTTCGGCTTGCGATACGGCGGTCTGTACAAGCAATCCCAGCGATTCGTCGTTCAACACGTCGCCGTGGATATGGCCGTCGCGTTCGAAGGTATGCACCATGCCGCAGTGGCCGTGATCGGTGAACTCGCACAGGCAAGTATCCGCGACAACGAGCAGATCGGGATACCAAGCTTTGATTTGGCGCGTCGCCTGCTGCACGATTCCGTCTTGTGCATAAGCTCCGGTACCGACACTGTCTTTGGTTTCGGGAATACCGAACAAGATGACGGCTTTGATCCCCAAATCGACGATTTCGTCCACTTCGGCTTTCATCATGTCGAGAGAAAAATTGTAAACGCCCGGCATTGAGCTGATTTCGTTCTTCACGCCTTCACCGTACGTAACGAAGATCGGCATGATAAAGTCGTCCGCGCTGATCGCGGTCTCGCGTACCATGCTGCGAAGCGCCGCGCTGCGACGCAAACGACGGTGTCTAACAGTTGGAAATGCCATAATAACAGGACTCCTTTTTTTAAAAAATGAATGTAAATGTTCGCCCGAACAGAAATCCGGCCGGGTCCTTCGGGTTTCAGGCGAAGGGTTCCGGCCGTTTCGTGCATTCAAGGTCGATGTTTAGGTGAATTTCAAACGAGCATAATCTTACTTTTATCGTTAATAAGGGACTCGCTGCGTGCACAAATCCGCTCTTCAAGTTACATACCCGTTTCTTTCCCGTCTGCCGAGACTTTCCACGCGCAAAGTGCCTCCAACAGCCCCTCAATCGTCGCTTCTTTTGCCAACAAATCCACGCGCAGACCCAGTTCTTCGGCCGTTTTGGCCGTTTGCGGACCGATGCAGGCCAGTGTCGACGCGTTCAGCAGCTCTACGGCATTTTCTTGTCCCATGCGTTTCAATACGGCCACCAAATTGCGAACGGTTGACGAGCTGGTAAACGTAATCGCATGCACTTTGCCGTCTTGCAGCAGGTCCAGCAGTTCCTCGTCGTCTTCGCCGGTCAACACCGTCTCGTACGTATCGAGCTCCGTCACTTCAAGGCCGCGTTCGCTCAGCGCCTGCGGCAACCAGGAACGCGCCAAGTCTCCGCGAGGCAGCAGCACGTGTTGACCGGCAAGCAGCTTCTCTCCGTAGGCCTCAAGCATGCCCTCTGCATCAAACGTAACGGGCGGCGCTTCGCTGCGAATGCCGCGTATTCGCAGCGCTTCGATGGTAGCCGGCCCCACTGCCGCGATACGCGCACGGTATAGCGCACGAATATCCAGTCCCTGCTCGTCCAGATGGCGGAAGAAATATTCAACGCCGTTGACGCTGGTGAAAAATACCCAGTCATAACGCTCGATCCCCGCAAAAGCTTTACGGATCGGCTGGAGCTTGTCTTCGCCTTCCGGCATAACGGTCTCGATAACCGGGAACTCATACGGCTCGCCGCCAAGTTCCTCGATCCGGTCGACCAATTCGCTTGCCTGACTGCGCGAACGCGTTACGAGTATGCGGCGTCCGAACAAGGGCATCTGCTCCGCCCAATGCAGGCGTTCGCGTTGACTGACGACGTCGCCCACTACAATAACGGCCGGCGGCTTAAAGTCGCGCGCCGCCACCTTCTCCGCGATATCCTCCAACGTGCCGACCAGCGTCTCCTGCTCCGCGCGGGTGCCCCAACGGACTAGGGCTACTGGCGTCGATGCCGGCCGTCCATGTTTAAGCAGCTGAGCGGTAATATGCCCGATCTGCGCAACGCCCATCATGAACACGAGCGTGCCGGTCGCGTTGGTCACTTTGTCCCATTTGATCATTTTGTCCAGCTTTTCCGGATTTTCATGTCCGGTTACGACGGAAAAAGACGAAGCCAGATTACGATGCGTGACCGGAATGCCCGCATACGCCGGAACGGCGATCGAAGAAGTAATCCCCGGTACGATCTCGTAGCCGATGCCGTGTTGACGAAGCTCTTCCGCTTCTTCCCCCACCCGACCGAACACGGTCGGATCACCGCCTTTAAGACGCACGACCACATGTCCTTCCAGCGCCAATTCGACCAGAAGTTTGTTGATGTCTTCTTGCTTCATCGTATGACGTTCGGTGCGTTTGCCTACGTAAATTTTACGCGCGCCCGGCTTCATTTGACGCAGCAGCCTCGGACTTGCCAAGCGGTCGTATACGACCACATCGGCTTTTTTGATGCACTCCAGCCCTTTTATCGTAATCAGCTTGGCATCGCCCGGACCCGCTCCGACCAGATAGACTTTCCCGACGCGTTTAGGCTCGTTTCCCATCGATTCTGTTCCCATGCGTTCAGCCCCTTGCCTGTTCGAGAATCTCGTCCGCGCCTCTGTCTGCCAGCAAGCGGGCAACTTCTCGCCCCAATGCTTCCGGATCCGTTCCGGTCGCGGATTCTTTGAGCAGCAGACTTCCGTCCGGCTTACCGACCAGTCCGGTCAGATGGACGGTTTTGCCGTCTTCATCCAATACCGCATAGGCACCGATCGGTACTTGGCAGCCTCCGTTGAGCGAAGCAAGCAGCGAACGCTCCGCCGCCACCGTACGCGCGGTGTCGCCGTCCTGATAACGACCCAGCAGCTCCAGCAGCTCGGCGTCGTCTTCGCGGCATTGGATGCCTAACGCCCCTTGTCCGACCGCAGGCAAACAAATCTCTACGGGAAGGTACGAGGTAATCCGGTCTTCCCAGCCCATGCGCTTGAGCCCCGCAGCCGCCAGCAGAATCGCGTCGAACCCTTCCGTTTCCAGCTTGCGCAGACGCGAATCGATATTGCCCCGAATCCATTCCAATTTCAGGTCAGGCCGATACGCCAGCAATTGACTGGAACGGCGCAGACTGCTGGTTCCGACCTTCGCTCCATGCGGCAGACCGTCCAGATCGACGCCCTCCCGGGAGATTAGGCAATCGCGAGGGTCCTGACGAAGCGGCACGGCCCCGTTAACCAGTCCATCAGGTAGCAACGCAGGCATGTCCTTCATGCTATGTACCGCCATATCAATCTCGCCGTTCAACAGCGCTTGCTCGATTTCCTTCACGAACAACCCTTTTCCGCCGACTTTCGACAGGGTAACATCCAGAATCTGATCGCCTTTGGTCACGATTTTCTTCACTTCGAAACAAACCTCGAGGCGCAGCTCGGCCGCCAGCTTTTCCAGCGCGTCGATCACCTGGTTCGTCTGCGTCACAGCCAGTGCGCTTTGTCTTGATCCGACTACAATTGTACGCATTCCCGTTATTCCTCCCGCTCTGTCTCAATCCATTCGGCCATTTGCGACTCGCTCCACGGCACGAATGTTTCTTGTCTGATATGGTCCAGTATATCCGTTTCCGTTAACTTTCGCATTAGGCGATGCCGAATCTCCGGCTCGCCGACACTCGCTCTGATCTTCTGCCGCATCACGTAAAGAAACTCGGCGTACGTTTCGTATTCACGGCCGAAACGTTCGTCGAGTTCCCGAATCAGCGCGGACGCCGCGGACGGTCCGGCCCCCGACGTCGAAGCCGTCACGACCAACCTGCCGCGCCGCAATACGGCCGGATGAATAAAATTGCCTGCCTGAGCGCGGCTGGCGACGTTGACGAGCGCTCCGCTGCGGCGTGCCGCTTCCGCGATCCGCTCGTTCAACGCCTCGTCGCCGCTGGCCGCGTACACGATCCTGTAGTTCTCGGCGTCTTCCATCCGGGCTTCTCGCGCGATCCGCTCGAGCTGCCCGGATTGCTCCAACGTCCGGATCTCATCGCCGATCTCCGGACTGATTACCGTCAGCTTAGCCCCTGCCGCAAGCAGCTGGTTGGCTTTGCGTCCTGCGATTTTCCCGCCGCCAACAAGCAGAACATGCATGCCGCGCAGGTCCATCATGATCGGCATATACTCCGTCATTACCCGCTCAGCCTCCGTTCCATTTGTGATATTCGGAAAACGCGTTGCTCAGCAGGTTGACGATCACGAGCGCGTAACCGACCAGCGTCCACTTGGCGATTGAAAAACCGGAATACTTGCGCGTGCGTTTCAACACAAAATACAGCCCGTACACGGCAAGTGCCGCAAACGTCGTAATGCCTTTGATATCGAACAGCATCTCCCACCGCTTTTGCGCCACGATCATAATGAAAGCGACCAACAACGACACGATGAGCAGCGGCGTTCCCGTCAGCACGGCGAGATGCGCCCAGCGTTCGGTCTGTTCCAGACTCGGCAGGCGCCGAATCGTATCATTCCATTTCTTCTTTTTTAACATGGCATATAAAAAGAGATATAAGATGCCGAATACGGCGGCGATCGTCAATGCCACCAGGCTCAAATTCGCCAGCGCGACGTGCAGGATCAACAGCAGCTGCTGGGTATACCCGATATGCTCCGCGTGTTCGCCGACCGAAAACCAAAATTCGTTCAGCACGCTGGCCGTGAATCCGACGATGCCGAGCAGCAGCACGACGAATTCGGCTTTTTGCGTCAAGGCCAGAGCAAAACCCGCTGTCGTGAGGACGAAGATAAACAAAAACAGAAAATCGTAGATGGAAAACATCGGGACCCGATTTTCCAAGACGATCCGTACGACAATGACTGAAAACTGCAACAATCCCGTGACGCCAAGAAGCCCCGTGCCGATCCGCCGGGATCTCACGCTGCGGCTCACGCAATCGGAGAAATAGAACAGAAGGCTCAGGGCATAAATGTAAATCATCAACTCGATCAAACTCGCAAGCAGCAGCATGCCGTTCACCTACCTAGAGGGCTGCCGGACGCAAAGCAAAAGCCGGGATGTCCACCGTCTTTTTTTCCGACTCCCGGATTACGGCCGCTTCCGCCTGCTCGATTCTGGACTCCAACGCAAAAATTTGGGTGAACATATCGACGGCTTCGGCACCGTTTTTGTCCGCTGCCATTTCTTTGACCCGATTGATCGGATCGTGCATCATCTGGTTGGCGACGCTTTTCATCATCCGACTAATGACTTTGCGTTGACGCTCGTCCAGTTCCGGAAGCTTGTTGAACAAACTTTCCAGCGTTTCCTGGTGAATATCCGTCGCTTTCTCCTGGAGTGCGCGGATGACCGGACGAACGCCCAGCGTCTTCAGCCAACCGTAAAAGTTGTCGGATTCCTGCTCGATCATACGTTCGATCTTGATTGCTTCGGCACGTCGGAGTTCCATGTTACTCTCCACGATGCCTTCAAGATCGTCGATATCATACAGGAATACGCCCGGAAGCTCGGCAATCGTCGGATCGATATTGCGCGGAACGGCGATGTCGATCATGAACAGCGGACGCGAACGGCGCGCCGCAGCCAAAGTCTTCACCTGCTCGCGCGTCAGCACGTAATCGGCAGATCCGGTCGAACTGATCACGATATCCACTTCGCCCAGCATCGCGACGCCTTCTTCCAGCGTACAAGGCACTCCGTTGAAGCGGCCGGCCAGTTCGCGCGCTTTTTCTACCGTACGATTCGCTACAATGACCTGCGCCGCTCCGCTGGCATACAGATGCTTCACGGTTAACTCGCTCATTTTGCCCGCGCCGAGGATCAGTACCTTCTTATCGGTAAACATACCAAAAATTCGCTTGCCCAGCTCGATCGCCGCGTAGCTTACGGAAACGGCGTTCTCGCCGATCGAAGTCTCCGAATGCGCGCGCTTGCCCAGCGTTACGGCCTGCTTAAATAACATATTAAACCAAGTTCCGGTCGCCTTCTCCGCCTGCGCGGTCAGGAACGCTTGCTTCACCTGCCCAAGAATCTGGGTCTCGCCGAGCACCATCGAATCCAGTCCGCAAACGACTTTCATCAAATGCTCGACCGCGCGCTCGTCCTCGTGCATATAAAGATGTTGCGTAAATTCGGCTTTCGGAATGCCGAACCATTGCTCCATGAAATTGCGAATATAAAAAGCGCACATGTGCAGCCGGTCCACCACGACGTACAATTCGGTCCGGTTGCAGGTGCCCACGATTACGCCTTCAAGGACGCTTTTCGTTTCTTTCAGCCGATACAGCGCCTCCGAAAGGTCCTCTTGCGCAATCGCAAACCGTTCTCTGATGTCGACTGGAGCCGTTCGGTAATTCAATCCGACTACCATGATGTGCATAACTGTTTCACCGCCTGATCTGAGATTGCTGCCAAATAAACATTCCTACAAACTATATAAAGTATATCACAACGTCTTCCTGCATTTTGACAAATTAAATGAAATGTTTATGAATATTCGATGTTCGTTAACAATTTTATGCTTCCAACCTGAATAAACGAAAAGCCTCTTCACGCAGCAGTTCGTCAATTTGTTCGATCTCTTCGATATTCCGGGCGGCAAGACGCCAATCCAACAAACGGTCTACCTGCATGCGGACGCAGGCAATCTCATATTCAATATCGGTCGAAGCGAATCGATATTCAAGCTCCGGAATCTGATCGCGATGCTCGAATACAAGGCGGCTCGCTCCCGGCGTGAGTTCGATAATCCGGCGCACGGAGCCTTCCGCATAGAAGTCCAGCATCACAAATCCCGGATAAATTCTTCGCACCATCCCGTCCCCTTTGAACGCAACAAACAGTTGGCGAATGAGATGCGTAAGTCGCGGATTGACAAGGCGAAAAGACAATTCACACACAAACAGATTGCGTCGGCGATCAAAAGGAAGCCTGACTTCCTCGCCGCCTTCGTCCTCAAGCACGATCTCCCGGCTTCCGCCGTCCAGCACCCGCACCCGATAATGAATCCGCGGATCTTGAATGTGTTGCATGAACCTCGACATCTGGCTTTCCGGCAGCAGTAAACGGGCCTTCACGAATTCCGTAGCTAATCGCTGCGCCATAGCGGATCTCCTCGATTCCTAAGGATGGGATGAATATGGATACGTCTACCTTTATTATACCCGCTTTACATAGAAAGACGGCCCCGTCGCCGGAGCCGTCTTTCGCTTGAATTCAAGGATATCAGACTGTTTACAGCCTTTTTGTAAGCGCTTCAATACTCATTCTTCTTATTGCTCTTTATTCTGCCGTTTCGTCTTCGATTACGCCATCCTCGGCATTACCGCTCGCTTCGAACTCCGCTTCCGCTTCCGCCGCGCGTTGGTCAAGCGTCTTCAACTCGCCCAGATGATCTTCGATGATCTTCCACAGCTCTTCCTTGCCCATATCCGTTTCGGACGAGAACATGACAAAAGGATCACCCGGACGCATGCCCAAGTCCTGCTTGATGACTTTCGCATGCTTTTGCCAACGGGTCTTGGGAACTTTATCCGCTTTGGTTGTCACCACGCAGATCGGGCGATCGTAATGGGTCAACCACTCGTACATCATGACATCGTCTTTGCTCGGCGGATGCCGAAGATCAACGACCATCAGCACGAGCTTCAACGGCTCGCGCTCCAGCATATAGCGCTCGATCATCTGACCCCACACTTCGCGCTGCTGCTTCGACACTTTCGCGAAACCGTAGCCCGGGAAATCGACGAAGAAAAACGATTGGTTGATCAGATAGTAGTTCATATGCTGCGTCTTACCCGGAACGGAACTGGTTCGAGCCAGGTTTTTACGACGCAAAAGACGGTTGATCAACGAGGATTTACCGACATTGGAACGTCCGGCCAACGCGATTTCCTGCAAACCGTCCACCGGATATTGCGCCGGTCCGACCGCGCTGATCTTAAATTCAGAGCTTGTTACATTCATGTTTGAAAATTCCTCTCTCGGACGTGGAAAAGCGACTCGCAAACCGATCGCTTTTCCGTCCTCGCAACTTCAATATTCGATTCGCTTTGCATGGAGCTTGGTATCAATGCGTTTCGATTTGGATCTCGGATGCTTCCGCCGCAGGCGGCAGCATGACCTCGGCCATCAACGCATGTTCCAACACTTGGTCCATATGCGATACCGGCACAAACTGTATGGCTTCTTTTACGCTGTCCGGAATATCGCGCAGATCTCGCTCGTTATCCGCAGGCAACAGCACTTTTTTGTATCCTGCACGATGCGCCGCAAGCGACTTTTCTTTAAGGCCGCCGATCGGCAGTACCCGTCCGCGCAGCGTGATTTCTCCCGTCATGGCGATGTCTTTCGATATCGCTCGGCCGGTGAGTGCCGAAATCAGCGCCGTCGCTAACGTAATGCCGGCAGACGGGCCGTCTTTCGGTACTGCGCCTTCCGGAATATGAATATGCACGTCGTTCTTCTCATGGAACTGGCCGTCGATGCCAAGCTGCTCTGCACGCGAACGCGTATAACTAAAGGCCGCCTGTGCGGATTCCTTCATCACATCGCCCAATTTGCCGGTGAGCGTAAGCTTTCCGCTGCCCGGCAGAACGCTGACTTCGATCGTCAACGTCTCCCCGCCGACTTCTGTCCAGGCTAAACCTGTTGCGCTGCCGACCTGATCTTCGGCTTCTGCCAACCCATAACGGAATCTTGGATTGCCCAAGTATTCTTTGAGCGAGTCCTTCGTAACTTCGATCCGTTCACTTTTTCCCGATACTAGATATTTAGCCGCTTTACGGCAAATCGCGGCAATCTGTTGTTCCAGATTCCGGACACCCGATTCGCGCGTATATTCTCGAATGATTTGCAGCAGGCCTTCCTGCGGCAAATCCAACTGTTCTTCATTCAAGCCATGCTCGCGTTTCTGCTTCGGCAGCAGGTAACGGTTCGCGATTTCCAACTTTTCCAGCTCCGTGTAACCTGGAATGTTCAAGATCTCCATCCGGTCCAGCAGCGGACGAGGGATACCCTGAAGCATATTCGCCGTCGTCACGAACATCACCTTAGACAGATCATACGGAATTTCAACGAAATGATCGCTGAACGTGTTGTTTTGCTCGGGATCAAGCACTTCAAGCAATGCCGCAGACGGATCGCCCCGGAAATCGGAAGCCATCTTGTCGATCTCGTCAAGCAGGAACACCGGATTGGAGCTGCCTGCCGTGCGCATGCCTTGCAAAATGCGGCCCGGCATTGCGCCGACGTAAGTGCGGCGATGACCGCGGATTTCCGCTTCGTCGCGCACGCCGCCGAGCGAAACGCGCACGAATTCCCGTCCCAACGAGCGGGCAATAGAGCGGGCCAGCGATGTTTTACCCACGCCCGGAGGCCCGACGAGACACAGAATCGGACCTTTCAGCTTTTTGACAAGCTGCTGCACGGCCAGGTATTCCAATACGCGCTCTTTCGGTTTTTCCAGACCGTAATGATCTTCATTCAGAATATCTTCAGCCCGAACGATATCCAACACATCCTCGGTTTCTTTGCTCCAAGGAAGCGCCAGCAGCCAGTCGACGTAGCCTCGAATGATTCCGCCTTCGGCCGCGCTGGTCGGCATGCGTTCCAGTCGATCGATTTCTTTTTTGATTCGTTCATGGACTTTCTCCGGGAATTCGCCGTTCTCAAGCTGCTCCCGCAGTTCTTCGACTTCTCCGGCACGGCCGTCTTTCTCGCCGAGTTCTTTTTGAATCGCCTTCATTTGTTCGCGCAGGTAATATTCCTTCTGCGTCTTCTCCATCTGCTTCTTCACGCGCTGGCCGATTTTGCGTTCCAACTCCAGTACTTCGCGTTCATTATTGAGCAGATCGAGCAGCTTTTCCAAGCGCGGACGGAATTCGACGGTTTCCAAAATCGCCTGCTTGTCCTTGATCTTGATCGGAAGATGGCTGGTGATGACATCGGCCAGTCGCCCGGGCTCATCAATATCGGATACCGCAGCCAACGTCTCCGGCGTTACCTTTTTCGACAAATTGATGTAATGCTCGAATTGGGTCAATACCGTGCGCATCAGCGCATCGACTTCCGGATCTTCCGTTGTGGGTTCAGCCAGTTCACGGGCATACACTTCATAGAACTCCGTGTTTTCCTCAATGAACTCCAACACTTCTGCACGCTCTAATCCTTCAACCAACACGCGAATCGTGCCGTTTGGCAGTTTGAGCATTTGTCGCACCTTGGCAACCGTTCCGATTCGGAATATATCATCCTGCTCGGGTTCCTCGATATTCACTTCGGACTGCGAGCAGAGAAGAATCAAATGATCGTCGACCATTGCCTTTTCCAGCGCCTTGACCGAGCGTTCCCGTCCAACATCCAAATGAAGCACCATACTCGGATAGACGAGAAGTCCCCGCAAAGGCAGCAACGGAAAACGGCGGTTTTTCTGTTTGCTCAATCCCATCGTTTTCACACCTCCAAAAGGCTTATCGTGCATATGCAATATACAATGTTTATGCGTGTGTTAAGTGTAGCATATCGCTACGGCGACTACCAAAAGCGAAAGCTTTTTATTGCGAAAAAAGGCGGCATGCCGGGCTCACCCCGTATGCCGCCTGTACGTTCGTTCACAATCACGTGCTTACTGTGCCGCTTCAGCTTTAACCTGCGCAGCTTTCGGTTGATGTCGTTCTTCGCGCCCCGGGATTCTGCCTGTCGCTTCATAGGCTACGACAATGGCGTCGATTTCCTTCTTGAGTTCCTCTACCATATCGGCTTCCGGGACTTTACGGATCATTTTGCCGTAGCGGAACAACAACCCTTCGCCGCGAGCACCCGCAATGCCGATATCCGCTTCACGAGCCTCACCAGGACCGTTAACCGCGCAACCTAGCACCGAAACTTTAATCGGAACTTTGATCTGAGAGATATACTCTTCGACTTCGTTCGCGATCGAGAACAGATCGATATCGAGTCGGCCGCAAGTCGGGCAGGAAACCAACGTTGCCGCATTCGTGATCAGCCCAAATGTTTTCAACAGTTCGCGAGCAACCTTCACTTCTTCTACCGGGTCGGCACTGAGCGAGATCCGCACAGTCGAACCGATTCCCATCGAAAGCAGCGCACCGATCCCGGCGGAACTTTTGATCGTTCCGGCATTGAGTGTGCCGGCTTCGGTGATACCCAGGTGCAGCGGATAAGGAATCACCTGCGCAGCCTTGCCATAAGCTTCGATGGCCATCGGCACGTCGGAAGCTTTCAGCGAAACGATGATATCATGGAAGTCCAGCTCTTCGAGAATGCCGATATGGAACAGCGCGCTTTCCACCATGGCATCCGCAGTCGGATAGCCGTATTTCTCGAGCAAATGGTTTTCCAGCGAGCCAGCATTGACACCGATGCGAATCGGTATTCCTTTTTCTTTGCAGGCTTTAACAACAGCTTCGACCTTTTCGCGCTTCCCGATGTTACCCGGGTTGATGCGAACTTTATCGATGCCGTTCTCGATCGCTTTCAACGCCAATTTATAATTGAAGTGAATATCGGCGACCAGCGGAATGTTGATCCGTTTCTTGATTTCTTTGATGGCGTCAGCCGCTTCGTCATTGTTGACGGTAACCCGCACAACCTGACAACCCGCCTCTTCCAAACGAAGAATTTCGGCTACTGTCGCTTCGACGTCGGCCGTTTTGGTTGTACACATGCTTTGAATAATCACTTCATCGCTGCCGCCGATAACCAGGTTGCCCACCTTTACGGGCCGTGTCTGATGTCTTAAATACATTTCATTCGACCTCCAAATCGGAAAAAGCAAGATGTCGTCCACTGCGGACGCTTGATGCGGCATTGGATCGTTTACCTGTTTAACACACTCATAGCAAACCGGCCAAACCATGTAGGGTTGACCGGCTCGGCATGAGGCCTATGCGATAAAAGAGGACGCTTTAGGCGCTCTCTTCCCGTTTTTTGTTTTTACCTTCGCCAAGTTCAGGAACAACCTTCTCCTTGACGACTTTCTCGGTAATGACGCATTCGGTCACGTCTTCGCGCGAAGGCACTTCGTACATGACGTCGAGCATCAGTCCTTCGATGATCGCTCTCAAACCGCGTGCACCGGTTTTGCGCTTGATTGCTTCTTCGGCAATCGCGAGCAGAGCCGCATCTTCGAACACCAAGTTTACGTTATCCATTTCAAGCAGCTTTTTGTACTGCTTGGTCAGGGCGTTTTTCGGTTCGGACAAAATGCGTACCAGCGTTTCTTCATCCAGCGGAGCCAATGTCGAGATTACCGGCAGACGGCCGACGAACTCCGGAATCAGACCGAATTTGAGCAAGTCTTCCGGTAACGCCATCATCAGGTATTCGCCTGCTTTCAATTCGCGTTGGCCTTCGCCTTCCGCGTTGAAACCGATGACTTTTTTGCCGATCCGACGCTTGATCATCTGTTCGAGGCCGTCAAATGCACCGCCGCAAATGAACAGGATGTTCGTTGTGTCGATTTGGATGAATTCTTGATGCGGGTGCTTACGTCCGCCTTGCGGAGGAACCGAAGCTACCGTACCTTCAAGAATTTTCAGCAAGGCTTGCTGCACGCCTTCGCCGGATACGTCGCGGGTAATCGAAGGGTTCTCCGATTTGCGTGCCACTTTATCGATTTCATCGATATAGATAATGCCGCGTTCGGCTTTCTCCACATCGTAATCGGCTGCTTGAATCAGCTTCAGCAGGATGTTTTCGACGTCTTCACCGACATAGCCGGCTTCCGTCAAGGATGTCGCGTCCGCAATCGCAAACGGTACGTTCAAGATACGAGCCATCGTCTGCGCAAGCAGCGTTTTACCCGAACCGGTAGGACCGATCAACATGATATTGCTTTTCGACAATTCCACGTCTTCGGATTTGCTTTGCGCGTTAACGCGCTTGTAGTGGTTATAAACGGCAACGGCCAGCGATTTTTTCGCTTGGTCTTGTCCAATTACGTATTGATCGAGGATCGCGCGGATTTCCTGCGGCTTCGGAATATCTTTCAGATCCACTTCTTCTTCATGGCCCAGTTCTTCCTCTACGATCTCCGTGCACAACTCGATGCATTCGTCGCAGATATATACGCCGGGTCCGGCAACGAGCTTCCGTACTTGTTCTTGCGTCTTACCGCAGAAGGAGCACTTCAGCTGACCCTTTTCTTCGTTGAATTTAAACATCTAACCACCCCTTCGAGGATTAAGAATTAATCGGTCGCTCAAGAATTTTGTCGATCAGTCCGTAAGACTTCGCTTCTTCGGCACTCATGAAGAAGTCGCGGTCCGTGTCCCGCTCGATTTTCTCAAGGGGCTGACCTGTCGTATCCACATAGATTTTATTCAGCTTCTGCTTCGTCTTGATGATCCAATCCGTATGGATCCAAATGTCCGAAGCTTGTCCGCTAACACCGCCGAGCGGCTGATGAATCATGACCTCGCTGTTCGGAAGCGCAAAACGCTTGCCCGGCGCTCCGGCTGTCAACAGAAGGGATCCCATGCTCGCTGCCATACCGACGCAAATCGTGGATACATCCGGCTTAATGTATTGCATTGTATCATATATACCCATGCCCGCAGTCACAGAACCACCGGGGGAATTAATGTACAAGTAGATGTCTTTCTCGGGATCTTCCGCTGCCAAGAATAGCAATTGCGCAATAATCAGATTGGCTACGTGATCGTCGATCGCATCGCCAAGCAGAATGATCCGATCCTTCAGGAGCCTCGAATAGATATCGTAAGAGCGCTCGCCGCGGCTTGTTGATTCAACAACTGTAGGGACTAAATTCATGCGATCAACCTCGCTTTCATTGGGACAGTGTATGGAGGTAAAGCAAGCTATCAAGAGTTAACAAGGTACTTGCTTCTATCCTATGCCTCTAGTTTACCATTTTCAAATGCCAATGTCATTTTTCGGCGCAAGAACATGAATCCTCGAATCGAAAAAGATAAAAAAGCAAGGCACGCATAAGATCATACGTGCCTTGCCTATGCAAGTCAAGCTATTGCTTACTCAGCGGATGCTGCGACTTCCTTGCTGTTTTCAAGCAGGAATTCGATTGTTTTGCGCAGAGTGATTTCATCGTTCAAGCTGGAGAGCGAACCGTTCGCGCCCAGAATGCTGCGGATTTCGTCAATGCTGCGTTTGTACATGTCAGCCATCGTTTGAAGTTCTTTTTCGATGTCCTCTTCGGATGCCGAAATGTTTTCTTCTTTTGCGATTGCTTCCAGAACCAGGTTGTTCAGCACGCGCTTCTCAGCATCGGACTTCATTTGTGCACGCAGGTCTTCAACCGTTTGACCGGAGAAGCTTGTGTACATTTCCAGGTTCATGCCTTGTTGACGCAGACGGTTGTCGAAGTCGCGCATCATGTTCTCAACTTCGCCTTCGATCATCGCTTCCGGAATTTCAACTTCCGCTTTTGCTGCTACGGCTTCAACAACCGCGTTTTCACGAGCTGCGTCGTTTTCGCGTTTTTTGCGATCTGCGATTTGAGTCTTCAGATCTGCTTTGTATTCGTCCAGCGTGTCGAATTCACTTACGTCTTTTGCGAATTCGTCGTCCAGCTCAGGAAGCTGTTTGCGCTTGATTTCATGCAGTTTAACTTTGAAGACGGCTTCTTTGCCAGCCAGTTCAGCTGCATGGTAAGTTTCCGGGAACGTTACGTTAACGTCCTTCGAATCGCCAGTCGACATGCCTACAACTTGCTCTTCGAATCCTGGAATGAACGAACCCGATCCAAGTTCAAGTGCATAGTTCTCGGCTTTGCCGCCTTCGAATGCTTCGTCGCCTACATATCCGTCGAAGTCGATGGATACGGTATCGCCATTCGCTGCCGCTTCTTCGTCAACGACGATCAGCTCAGCATGGCGAGTTTGCAGACGCTCAAGCTCTTCCGCGATTTCCGCGTCCGTCACGTCAACTTCGGATACAGGTACTTCTACGCCTTTGTATTCGCCCAGTTTAACTTCCGGTTTGACGGTAACTTTGGCTTTGAATTTCATCGTTTGGCCTTTGCCAAATTGATCGATGTCGATTTCAGGACGATCAACCGGGAAGATTCCCGCTTCTTCTACGGCTTCGCTGTAAGCTTCCGGCAGCAGAATGTCGATCGCGTCATTGTACAAGCTTTCCACGCCAAAACGCGCTTCGAAGATCGACCGCGGTACTTTACCTTTGCGGAAGCCCGGAACGTTGGCTTTCTTTACGACTTTTTGGAATGCTTTATCAAGTGCGGCTTCAACGCGTTCTACCGATACTTCAACTTCGAGAACGCCAAGGTTTTTCTCCGTTTTTTCCCAACTTGCTGTCATATTGAGTATTCCCCTCCAACAATTAGCTATCAATTAAGTTAATTTAACATACTACTACCTTGTCAATTCTTACTCGCGGAATTATGTTTGAATGAACGGCACACGCTTCAGGTGCGTTTCATTTGAACATAACCTTACTTTTAGCGTTGACAGGGTACTGCTTTCACGCTCGCAACAACCATACCATCATAACCAAATTCCCGGCGGATTTCAAGCATCAACGCCACTCCACTGCCAAATCCACAGGCTTAACGCCAAAAAAGTAACCGTTTCCCCGCAGATTAGCGAATCAAAGAGCCTTGCGTAAATGCACGAAGCGTCCGCTCAGCACGCTCGCAGCGGAAACGCAGTTCTCCCGTAATGCCGTAGGCATCGCGGATTTGCTCTGCGTTTCCATCGCCGCCCAATGCCTCCGATGCTTGTGCATGAAGCGCTGCGGCCCAAGCATCCAACTCTCCTTCTTCCCCGCGGATCAACATGACGTAATCATTGGTTCCGTAGGTCGCCATCATAAATTGCATCCATAATTCACGGGCAAAATAGAACATGGAAGGCGACTCGTTATCCGTCTGATCCGATACGCGCTCCAACACTTCGTCAACCGCGGAAGGAAAATCTCCCGGGGACAACGGCGTCCGTTCGATTTCCAGCTCCAAAGAAATGCCTTCGCGGGGAAGGCGGACCGGTCCCGATGCCCCGCGGCGCTTAAGCGTCTGAAGCCCGCGAAACTGGAGCAAGGGATGCAGTTCTCCCGCCTGCAACCATTCGATCAGCAGCCGATCACTCTCGGCGCCTTCCAGATAAGCCAATTGCTCCAGGGCAATTTGTCCGCGTTCCGTAAGCGGTTCTTCGGTTACTCTGCGAACCAGCTCAAATGTATACCCCGCATTTTCCCGCTGCTTCTCAATCGTTCGACGCTTGAGAACCTGCGCCTCGCTCTCCGGTTCTTCCCCGGCCAATGCCGCTTCGTTGCCATAGGCATCTTGAGCGCCTCCGGGAAAAGCCACGCGCAGCCATTCAAGCAGAGTGCTCCACTCCTGACGTCGCTGCTCGTCTTGCCCTTCGCAGCCCATCAGAAAATCCAATGTTTCCATCGCTTCTCCGTAACGTTCGCTCTCAAGCATCCGGGTAATCTGCTCCTGATAATGATCAAGCGTCTTCGGAAGCAGTACAACGCCTGCCTTTCGCGTCTGGTCGATAAGTCATTCCCCCTCTCCCGCAGGCCAACTTCCGTTCGTGATTCTCACAATGAAGGATGAGCGTCAATTATAGCATAAGCGAATCGCGATTGCTTCCTACCGCGTCTTTTCTGGCTAAATATCCTTCTATTAGATGAAAGAATAGATGGACGAAAAGACTCGCTCTTTACTGCAAGACAAGTTTTTTGAAAATATGCCTGCCTAAATGCTAGCTACGTTGGGTTAGTGTCACAAGAGTCGGTATGGAAACATGCAACGTGGAATATCCAAAGTCAGGCCCTGCCGGACTGAACAACACAGCCAGCGACCCAAAAGGTAAGACTTCTGCTCTCACCTCCAAGTGGGGCAAAAAGGGAAGGATCAAAGTCACCACGTCCAGAAGCGGTCAGTGTGTAGCAAAAGACCCTAAGAATCCGGGCAAAGGACAGGTCAAGTTCACCTACTACGTTCCGACGATGTTGAAGCTTTCATCAAGTTTGTTGTTGGACAAGGCAAGCTTTGGACGAAGAACGTCGAACACATGCTGGGGATTTTGTACTAGAGAATGGGTTGTAGGCGAAAGGCACGTGAGAGATACAGCGCTGCGTAGCGACTTAACCTGAGCTAGCGAAAGTCCGGAAGCTGTGGCAAGTATAGACGGCTTGGCATGAAGAACGTCTTCGGCTGTCGGGAACGTATCGAAGAGAGTATCTAGTGGCGCGACATCCAGAGAAAGAACCTGTGCCAAGTGCTGGACAAGTTTGGGTTGGTTGCGGAAGTTAAGCATGTTCACGACTCCTTTAAGAATGGTGAACGGAGTTTAACAGGCTTGTTTCTGTCGAACAAGACAACGCCACTAACGCGTGAGGAAAAGCAACGGCGACTATAATTATCTTAAAATCCATGATAAAAAACTTTTATGTGAAATTTGAAATAAAAATCATATAAACCATATTTTAAAAAAAATTACTATAATCCCTTAATGATGTTTATATAAATATAGACACATTATATTTCATTAATGTGATAGAAAAGGTTAAGTTAAACTTTTCTACAATAAAGGAGGAGAGAAAATGAAGAAAGTTATCACCGCTACAGTATCTAGTTTTTTCTTGTTGTCTAGTTTAACGTCATTTGCAGGCAGTCCGAACGATGTTACAAAAATCGAAAGCAATGTTGAGGTAATAAATGAGAGTGATCGTTCTTTTACTAAGACTGTAATTAACGAATTAATTGCTAACGCGGAAACCCAGATCGAAGCCTTAGAAAACGAAAAACCCTCAGAAAATGGAATCGATTCAACAAGTAAATCACTTGCAAAAAATGAAATTTATCAATATGTATATCTTTCTTCAAATGAGACTGAGCCTAGTTATGAATATACTCAACCAGTGGAAGAAAAACCTCAATTGAGGATATTAGATCTTAAGCCTCAAGATGATAACAATTTAAGCATCAACGCTTTACCGACTGATCAAACTGACTTTATTACAGATGGAGTTGGTGGCCGTGTGTTCATAAAGCCAAATGGGAATACTAACTCTAATTTAAGCATGTACCTTAAAGTTCCTGCTGACAACGAAGTTGCTCCTAAAATTGCTGCTTATAACTATACCGGCTTTAATGCAAGCAACAACGATACTCAGGTGGATATAGGATTAATGCAAGTGAAGGGACGAGGACAGTATCAAAGCGAAACTGCATGGCAAGCGTTTGCTACAGTCAGGGTTAACGGCAAAGTATTGAGTAACAAACTTATTAAACTTCTTGATGGATATGACAAAACTTACAACCTAAATGGTTTTAACTCAAATCAAACAGTCAATACAAGAACTTATTACAATTATGCAGGCACGGGTAAAGCAAGACTTCAAGTAAGCGGAACAGCGATTTGTGGTGACTTTGAATGTAAAAACCCTGTAGACACTGGCCTGACTACTATCTTAGAAACAAGTAAGATAGGCGTTACTTCTATAACCAATTGGAAACTAGTATCTACAGTTGTATCTAACGATAACACGGGCAAAAACAAAGGAATATTCAGTAATATAAAACTCGATAATACGTTAGTTCCAAGTTCTTATTTTGGTACCCCTTCCCAAGACCATGCCTATGTGACACGTGACGGTTCAAATACAGTTACAATAGATGTAGATTCCAATAAATATCCTTTTTGAGCATATAACGCAACTTTATTTGATAAAATTTCGTTAGAAATGATAAGCTCCTCTTCACCACAACATGTCTTTAACTATTCAAAAGAGTCTCGCTCAGGATTTAAAGTCCTCAATATGAAAAAACACAAGAATCTCGCTTCTTCAAAGATCTATAGTAGCTGTATGACAGTCAAGTAAACAAAAATCAGAAAACCTTGTGGTGAAGAGCATTATAAGCTCCATAAAACAGTAAAAAAGAGGTGGATTCATGCGAAGAATATTTGGGTTGGTTTCGATCTTTTTGTTGCTTGGATCATCGTCAATCTGGAGTATGCAAACTTATGCGGCTCATCCGGCATGGGATAATCAAGAAAATGAACCTCCGATAGGTTTGGTTGAGCCAGCATATTCTCTTATTGATCGTTATGAGCATTCTGAAAAAGTTCATTTGAGGATTAATGGAGATACCTTCTACAGCGAACTCAAACCTGTAAAAGTATATGAAACTGTCATGGTACCCGCAAGAGACTTATTTAAAAAGATAAATATGAAGATTCAATTTGACCAGCAAAGCCTTGCATTAACGGCAAGCAAATCAAACACGACTCTTAAATTTTCATTAAAAAGTTCTATTGCTACTGCAAACGGAAAGGAAAGCGTGTTGCCTCGAATTCCTTTCCGAGAGCAAACCAGTAATCGGATGTTTGTACCTTTGCGATATACAGTTGAATCGCTTGGCGGTACAGTCAAATGGGATAACAAGCAAAAAACAGCATACGTAACCCTAGCAAAATGAAAAGGTACACAGGCAATTAGCGCACGCTAAAAATAAACAAGCAAAACTTGGACAGCAACAGGACAGCCGAAAGCCAACCGGGTAGAATACGGAGCACCTACTCTCTCTCCTATTTCAACGCCCGGTTTTTCACTTGGAATATTCCTCTGAGCAACTTTTTTAAAGATCATACTTGCACTAACCAAGCATTCGTGGTATATTAATTTCTGTTCTGTTTTTCACTTTTGTCCCAGTAGCTCAGTTGGATAGAGCATGCGCCTTCTAAGCGCACGGTCGGGGGTTCGAATCCCTCCTGGGACGTTTGAGTAGAAGGTTCCCAAACGGGAGCCTTTTTTTATTTCCTAATGAATATAGACCTAGACCTATCAAGCCGTCTCCGGCATTGGAGCCGGCTTTTTTTCATTCGATGCAAAAAGACCTTCCAAAAGATCAGAAGGTCGCTTATCCTGCATCATCTCTGCCTATTCATCCCTTATCAGATCGAAGGTGCCGAAGGTGGCTTGGGTACGCTAGGTCCCGATGGCCCTGGCGGTGAGACAGGCGGGCGAGAAGGTCTGGATGGCGTATTTGTCGTGCCGTTCGACTCTGCTTCTTTCGTCAACAATACCCGGCTGCCGTTTTGATCCCATTCCAGCTCGGCACCAAATAGATCAGCCGCCACCCTGACCGGAACCATTGTCTTGTTCTCGTAAGATAACGGCGCGGCCTCAAGCGTGATATTTTGCCCGTTGCGCTTGGCGTCTCGGCTTCCCAGGGTTAAAACGAACCGCTCCCCGTTTTCGCCGCCTGTTATCGTAATCGTGCGCCAGGTCTTGTTGTATCGGAAACTGTAGTCGCCGAACGCTTTCAAATCAGTCAACGTCAAATAGGTCAAGCCGTTCCGAACCAGCACTTCTCCCTGCGCGACTCTTCCGTTTATGTACACCGTCGTCGCAGCGGCAAGGGCGCTTTTTTCGCTAATCGAAGGCGCCAGCGGCGCAATCAACAAGGCCGCTGTCGCCGCCAGTAACATTTTTTTCACTTTTCCAGCCGGATTCTTCGAACGCATGCTCATTTGATGACCTCCCCTCGTAGCTTGACCAACCTCTCATTTAACTGGGCCAAGTTACCCGTATACGTTTTTTAACCGTCGCTTCGGCGCCTTAATCGTCAATCCGAGTCGGAATTTCATTCCGATTCGGAAGCATGCGCCTTACTGCGGTATTCATGCGGAGAAATGCCTTCCAGCTCTTTAAAGACACGGGCAAACTGTTTAACGTTCTCAAAACCCACCGCTTCGCCGACGCCGATCATTTTCAACTCTCGTTCCGCCAACAGTTCTTTCGCTTTTTCGATCCGCACTTTTTTCAAATACACGACAAAACTTTCTCCCGTATACGCCTTGAACGCCTCGCTAAAATAGGAATAGTTTAGGGAAACATGGTTACTGACACTGGCCATATTGAGCGGTCTGGCGTAATTTTGTTCGATGAACGCGACCGCTTCTTTCAGATTTTCATTTTCCGTATAAGCCAGCCGAACTTGCTTGATATAATCGTTCAGACTCACCAGCAAATTCTCCAGTGCCCGGAAATAATCGTGAAAATAACGGAAACTATTCCAATCGCCCACCTTGCGGTACAGCTTGAGCACCTCCATTGAAGCTTCGCCGTAACGTCGAAACACCTCATCCAGCACCTGCTCGTTAATCAGCCTCGCCGTATGTTCAATATAGGAAATGTCGATTCGCGCCAGCTGGTCGATATGAAAAATGCGATACAGCAGTTCATTCATCTCACGCGTGCGGTCGGTCCCGAGCAGATTGCCGAGCAGCCGAATTTCTTCTTCCGGAGGCGGAAACAGTTGTCGCCCTTCCTTGATTGCCCGGGCATCCACCAGATGAACCCCCGGATGCAAAAAGGTGTACTTCAATGCCAGACACGCTTCCCGATAACTCTCCGGCAGGTCTTCCAACCGGCTTCCCGGCAACCCGAGACCGACGAGCAATCCGCCCAATTCCCGTTTCTCCGCCAGTTCAGCCAGACGCGCAAAGCGTTCGGGCGAAGGATCAATCAACACCAGATGACCTTCACGATTCCACAGGGCCGCTTCATGCCCCCGATCCAAAGGCCCTTCCAGACGTTCCACGACAGATGCCAACTCCTCGCGGCTCATGCTTCCGCCCTGTTCATACCGATAAGCAACCACCGCCAGGGAAAAAGGAAGGGTTACGCCCGCTCCGTCGGAAGATAGATCATCCAACGCCGCTTTAAATTCTGCGCTGTCCGCTTCAAGCAATTGGGTAAGCCGCGCCAAACGCAGCCGTTTTTTGTAATCCTGGGCCAGATCGATTCGCTCCGACTCGTCCTTCCGCTGCTCCAGTTCTTCCAAAGCACGCCCCAACGCTTCAAACAAATCTTCGCGCCGAATCGGCTTGAGCAGATAATCCCGTACTTGAAAACGGATCGCCGTCTTGGCATATTCAAATTCGTCGTAGCCGCTGAGCACCAGCACGATCGGACCTTCCGCCGCCCGGCACTGCTGTCGAAACCGCTCCAACAATTCCATCCCGTCCATGATAGGCATGCGAATATCCGTAATGACCACGTTCGCCGGATGCTCCGCATGCAGCTCCAATGCTTCTCGTCCATGGGCCGCGAGCCGAATCTGACAGGTATCGCCAAACTCCCGCTCGATCATGACTTTCAAGCCCTGACGTATATTTTTCTCATCATCTACAATCAACAGATCGATCATTCTTCCCATCCTCCTCCGGTCAGCAGCACTTTCGGAATCGTCAGCACGATACGCGTGTACGCCCCCTCCTCGCTCTCCAGAAACAGTCCGTATTCCTTGCCGTAAAAAAGCCGGATACGCTGATGTACATTGCGCAGACCAATCCCTCCAAGTTTGACTCCCGTATAAGCGGAACCTGTTCCTTCTTCTCCGCTCCCCTGAATTTCCGTATTCAACTCGGCCAAGCGCCCCTCGTCCATCCCTGCTCCGTTATCGGTCATCACAATCTGGATTTTCGCCAAGTCCGCTTCGCGCACTTCGATTCGGAACTCGCGCCGTCCTCCGTCGCCCAGCGTCTGCCAAGCATGCTTAACCGAGTTCTCGACGATCGGCTGGAGCGACATTTTCAAAATTTCCAGTTCCATAAAGGGCTTCGAAATCTCGCAGATCAACGTAATCGGTTCATCGAACCGGATATTCATGACTTCGATGTAATTTTCGATATGCCGGATTTCGTCTTTGAGTTTGACGTATTCGCCGGTCCATTTGAAGTTATACCGCATCATGCCGCCTAGCGAGGTTAACGAATCAGAGATTTTGCGTTGGTCTTCGATCTCGGCCAGCATTTTGATGTTTTCCAGCGTGTTATACAGAAAGTGCGAGTCGATCTGATTGTACAGCGTCCGCAGTTCGGCTTCCTTCATCAGCGCCTGCTTGCGTACCGCTTCGGCAATCAACTCGTTGATCGTCTGGGTCATTTTGTTAAAATGGTGTGCCAAGTCGCCGATTTCGCCTCCGCCGCTGATACTGAGCGCAGGTTGAAGTTCGCCTTTGCGCACCCGCTTCATCGCGTCGGCCAACTGCTTGAGATTTTTCAAAATAAACGAATTCATGATGTAGGTGAGCAGCGCGAGAATCAAAATGAATCCGATATTGGCGTAAATGAGCATGCTGCGCGTTCGATTCAGATCTTTGAGCACTTTTTCCAAAGAGACGGCATTGAGCAGGTAGGCATCCATTCGCTCGACAGGCGTGTATAGCATCATATAAGCTTCGCCGCCCTCTTCATAACGGAAAAATCCATCCGAGATATTGGGTACTTGACCGGGGTCGCCCAAATTCCGCAACTGAGATACCGCATATTGAACCGCAGGCGAGTCCGCTGGCAATTCAGAGTCTCCTCCGTGCGCATACACTTCACCGGACGTGACCAGCAGCATCTGTGATCCTTCTTCCTGAAGCTCTCCGAATGTTCGGGGCGAAAACTGATCCAAGCGCATATCGACCTGAACTACGCCGATGTGCTCGTCTTTCGGCAAGTTGATTTCGCGCAGCAGCGATACTTTAGGCGGGTCTTCTTCAGTTCCTCCGACATCCTGAACCGCGGATTCCGGTTGGAAATACCAGGCCTGACGCTCCCCTAAGCCCTCAGTCAACGCAAACCACGGTTTATCGCGCACCCGGCTCTCGCGAAAAATGATCGGCCAAATTTCGTAATTGCGTTCATTAGCCGTATAGAGACGCAAATGCAGAATAGCCGGATTGCTGATTTGGATGCGGGCCAGATTGGCATAAGCCGTATTGTTGAAATCAACTAACTCTGCGGCCGTAGGGTCTGTCTGCTCGGTCAGGTAGCGGCGTACATTTTGGTCGGACAAAGGCAGCTGGGCGGAACGTTCCATCGTTTCGATCTGATTCACGATGACCTGCTTCTCGCTCTGCACCAGATAATCGCTTTTCACCCGTGCGTCTTCAATGTAACTATCTCGGATATCATTATATAAATAAGTAGAAATTAACGTGCTGGGTATCAAAATCAACAAGGCATACGCGGCGACCAATCGGCTTTGCAGTGAGCGGGTTTGAAGCCAACGACGTACCGTGTAAGCGGCATCTCTCCATTTTATCCCCATCAGCTCCCCCTTGTATCCGTTTTCATGAAATGAGCTTCCCTATCATACAAAGCGCTTCCCCATGATGACAAGACCCAAAATCAACAAACAGTCCACAAGCCCCGGCAAGTTGCTCCGAGGCTTGGGACTGGTTCACGAGGATGCAGGCATGTACACCCCGGGAATACATAACGTTACAGCTTGCCTTACTTAGTTCCGCCTAATTTCTCCAAATTTTTCTCATATTCAGTCTGTTGATACGCTTGCACTTCGGACAGACCCGTCGATTCGCGTTTTTGCTGGTAATCGCTCCAGATCTGGTCGAACTCGGCTTCGGAAGATGCCAGCAGCAGTTTCGGAAGCGTTTTGCCCCATAGCTGTCCGAGTTTCGTGTTCGCGATGCCTTCTTTGGAGTTGCCCGTCGGGTTGATCTGGTCGAATTCGGAAGCGCTGACCGTTTTGCCGCGCGTCCAATCCATCATTTGCTTGAACGGATCGACCGGAGCAGGCGCCCATTGATCGGTAATGTTGGTGTCCATCATCATCCAGTATTTGTGGGAAGCGCCGTACTTCGTATCGAATGCCGCACGGTCGGTGTTGAGCATATCCAGCACCTCCGGCTTGAAGACGGGCTTATCGCCTTCCATGTCGTACGTCACGCCTTCTTCGCCCATGTACAGATCGCGTTGACCTTCTTCGCTCGTCAGGTATTCCAAGAAGCCGATCGCGCGGGCTTTGTCTTTGACGTCTTTGGAAATGAGCGTCAGCGTCCAGCCCGAGATGCCCGGCCCCGACAGGTTAGGTTGGTCTTTCGCCGCGTTCGCGGGACCGTCTACCGCAATGTAAACGGAATTCGGATCGTTCGCGAACAGCGCGTTTTGCTGGCTGCTGAAGTCGCTGCGCTGATACATCATGGCGAAGTAACGGCCTTGCGCGATCTTTTCTTCCATTTGTGCGCGTTTGTCGATAAAGATGTCTTTGGCCAGCAGACCGTTCTCATTGGCTTGACGGAACGTTTTCAGCCATTTGATGTATTCCGGATCGGTCGGGCGGTCGTACAGTTTGCCGTCTTTTTCCTGCGGAATCGCCAGGAAGTTTTGCAGATAGGCTTCCAGCGAATAGTTGCCGTTGTCGGTGAACTCGTGCAGTCCGATCGGGATCAACGGTTGTCCGTTCACTTGAGGGTATTTTTCTTTGGCCGCTTGCAGCGCTGCCAGGAACCCTTCCGGCGTGCTCATATCCGGCGAACCCAGCGCTTCGTACATGTCTTTGCGGACGACGAACACCTGATTTGAGACGTACTCTTTGCCGTACTTTTCAAAGTCGGCCGGAGAAGAGGAGGCGTTCGGATACCCGTAGACATTGCCATCTTCTTGCGTGTACCACGACAACTTGGCCGGATCGGCGACGTTTGAGATGAAGTACGGATCGTACTGCTCGGCCAACTCGTTGAGCGGCAGCACCAATTTGCCTTCGATCATTTTTTTCACCGCGTCGTCGCCCCAGGCGATCGTCACGAAGTCGGGCAGTTCGCCGGATGCGATCATGGTATTCATTTTTTCCGCTTCGTTGCCGGCCGGAACGATAAAGTTGAGATCGACGCCGGTCTTTTTCGTCACGTATTGACTGGTCAAATCTTTACCCCAATCGGTCCCGGTGTACCAAGCAAAGTTGATGTACCAATCGAACGTGATCGGCGACGTGTCGTTTTGCCAGGAAGGTTTAGTTGGGTCGACTGCCGCTTGGGCCGCTTCTTCTTTTTCCGTTGCCGCTTCTTTAGTTTGTCCGCCTGACGAACACGCCGTGCTGAAGATCATCAGCATCGCGGCCAGGAGAATGGAGAATTTTTTTCCTCTTTTTCTCATGTGGGTACCCCTCTTCTGTGTAATGGACGTACGATGTCGCTCAGTGTTGCTTGTATCGAAACATGAAGCGTAAAACCCTTGTAAGAATCAGCCTTTGATCGAGCCGATCATCATGCCTTTGACGAAATACTTTTGCAGGAACGGGTAAGCGAACACGATCGGCGCCGTCGTCACGACCATCGTAGCCAACTTGATCGATTGCGAGGTCACGGAACGCGTCACGCCTCCCGGAACGGCCGCCATCATCTGGTTCGAGCTGGATTCCGCCACGACCCGGTACAGATAGGTCTGAATCGGCTGCAAATCGGTATTATTGATATAAATCATGCCGGTAAAGTAGTCGTTCCATTGATACACGCCATGGAACAAAGCAATCGTCGCAAGTACCGGCATGGATACGGGAAGCACGATGCGCAAGAAGATCGACCAGTCGTTCGCCCCGTCGATTCGCGCTGCCTCCTCCAACCCTTCAGGGATTTCCCGGAAAAAGGTCATGAAGATAATGAGATCGAAAAAGCTGAACAAGACAGGAATGATATAGACCAAGAAGTTGTCCAGCAAATGCAAATCGCGGATCAGCAGGTACGTCGGAATCAGTCCGCCGCCGAAGAACAGCGTAAAAGTCCCCATCAAAATATAGAACTTGCCTCCGATCAATCCTTTGCGAGAGAAGGCGTAAGCGACCATCGCGGTGAAAAAGACGTGGGCCACTGTACCGACGAGCGTCTTGGCAACGGTAATTCCCATCGCCAGCATGATCCCTTCGCTTCGGAATACCGCGCTGAAGTTCTCCAAACTAAACTGCCTCGGCCACCAGTAGATCCCTCCGCTCATGGCGTCGGTACCGTCGTTGAACGAATTGACCAGCACGTACCAGATCGGGTAGATCGTCACGAAGCAGATCAATACCATGCCTAGCGTATTGAGAAAGTCGAACAGCGCCTCGCCTCTCGTTTTGCGTTTTAATGTCCACATTGCAAGTTCCTCCTTCCTTCCGCCGCCCTAGAAAAGCGAGGTGTTGTTCAATTTTTTGGTGACGCCGTTGGCGATCAGCAGCAGGATCAACGCGATGACCGATTTGAGCAGCCCGACCGCGGTCGAATACGAGAAGCGTCCTTGCTGAATACCGGTTTGATACACGTAAATATCGATCACGTTACTTGCGCTCTCGTTCAGCGAGTTGCGCAATACGAGAATCTGATCGAAGTTGGAGTTGAGCACGCCGCTAACCGCAAGAATGAACAAGATGGCAATCGTCGGACGAATATTGGGGAGCGTGACATAGAACATTTTCTGAAAACGTCCGGCCCCGTCCATCGTTGCGGCTTCGTACTGTTCAGGTGACACGCTTGCCATAGCAGCCAGGTAGATAATCGCCGACCAGCCAAGCTCTTTCCAAATATCCGAGGTGATCACGATGCCCCAGAAGTATTTCGGTTCCGCAAGGTACGAGATCGGTTCGGTAATTAATCCCAGTCCCATCAGAATATTATTGATAATGCCGACGTCGGCGAGCCAAGTCGCCAGCATGCCGCCGAGAATGACCCATGACAGGAAGTGAGGCAGATACGAAATGGTTTGAACGGTTTTTTTGAATTTAACCGAGCGCAGTTCATTCAGGAACAAAGCGAAGATGATTGGCAACGGAAAACCGATCACCAGCTTAATCAGACTGATTCCGAGCGTATTACGGATGACGCCGCCCAGTTCATCATCTTGCAAAAACTCCCGGAAATGATCCAGTCCCACCCATGGAGCGTTGGCGATACTGTCGACGATGTTGTATTCTTTGAACGCGATAATGATTCCGTACATCGGGATGTAGTTGAAAATGAACATCCATGCTACGCCGAGCAGTGCCATCGTCTGCAAATGCCGCTGCCCAAGCAGCTTTCTCCACCATTTACGTGCTCTACCGTCCCGATCGGACGGCAATTCCGAGACGCCCGCCTCTATTTTCCTGTCCATCTTCCTTCCAGCCCCCTCCGACCCTGTAGCCGACTTTTTGTAAGTGCTTACATTCCATAAATTTATTGTAGCCCGTGAAAACAACCGAAGTAAGGCTTCAAATTTCGGGGTTGAGTCTCAAATTTTCAGGTTAGGATTGCCTGAAAATCTGAAACGGGGAGCAAAATTTCAAATTGAGTTGGCCTGCAATTTATTTAAGACAAGCTACTCGCTCTCTTTCTTGTTATAATTCGGAAGAAGCCGTTCAACTTATTCAACTTCAATAGATGGCTGCCGGCTTGTATGGCCGGGAAAGGAAGTGAATACATGCCTGATCCCTTGCTCTGGAAACAGAGAATCAGAACCCTTCGCGCCTTCAATTACAGCGACACCATGCAGGCTGGCGTACTGCGCGAGCGCCTGCTGCATAGTTCCTACTCGTTGACTGAATCAAGAGTCATTCTTGAAATTTCTCGTCAATCCAGATTGACTGCCACCGATCTAAGCCGAAATTTGGGACTTGATCCCGGATACTTAAGTCGGTTACTGGGCAGGCTGGAATCCGGAAACGTGATCGAACGCCCTCGCAGCGAACGCGACGGCAGACGACGGTTCCTAAAACTTACCGAAGACGGCAAACGAATTGCCCAGCTGCTCAATCGAAGAGTAGACGATGACGTTGCCGAATATCTGGCCGGCTTGTCCGAATCCGATCAGGCACGTCTGATGGAAGCCATACGCACGATTGAAGAAATCAATGATTCCCGTGCGGCTTATGTTCCGGACAGCCGCTATTTCCTGCGCGAAGCCGAACCTTCCGATGCCGAGCGATTAACAAAGACCTACGAAACATTGTTCGAGCAAACTTTCGGGCATGCAGACGAATTTCATGAAGTGATAACCGATACCAATCAAAAGCTTTTCGATCCGGCAAGCACGACGAGAGCCCGTTGTTGGATTGCCGAGATGAACGGCGAAAGCGCCGGATCGATCGTCGTCGAGCCTTTGGACGAAAAGCGCATGCATATTAAGCTGTTCATGGTCGAATCCAAACGCCGCGGGCTCGGGATCGGCGGAAGCCTTCTGGGTGAAGCCATCCGATTCGCTCGGCAGAACGGCTGCCAAAAACTGATCCTTTGGGCTGTCAGAGATCAAATTCGGCTTCAAAGACTGCTCACTCGTCACGGTTTCCGTATGCGCGACCGACCGAGCATTTCGTATTACGGGATGAAGTTTGACGTAGAGTGCTGGGAAGTGCCTTTTTCCTAAAAGCGTGCATAATCCGGTTTGCAGTGAATATTTATTCTTATTTTTAAATATTTATTCCTCCTCTCATTTCTATAATTCTTTTTACTGGAAAAAACGCAGGAGCAATCATTACGGCTTAGCTTTTTGTTAAGTTATATTTATTCACACAAAAAGCTTCTTGACCTTTTCTGAGATGTTCAAAATATTGATTAAATATGTTCGTTATATGAAGAAAAAAGGCGAAATTCGTATTATAATATCGAATAAAGCGCTCTATTGATCGTTTATGATATTTGTTAATTTTACTAACATGAATTTATATTTATAGACATCGGGAAGCAAGCTATGTCACTTAAAGTTCCTTCCCAAATCATTTTAAGGAGGAATTTTATGTCCACGATGTCTATGAAGGTTCTGAAAGCCGTGCTTGCCCTTGGCGTTATCGCTGCCGCGGCGGCTCCAATCGTTCGTATTCCGGGTGCTTACGCAGCGGAAGTTACAGGAACTGTCATTGCCAGTACACCGGCCGCAGCAGGAACGGGCACAGTCGTAAGCGCACTTCCTAAGGTCGAAGTTATCGCTACAGGCGGCACTATTGCAGGTCAATCTGCTGACGCAACAAGCTTTGGTAATTATCGCGCCGGCACTTTGCTAATCGCCGACATGGTTGCAGAGCTTCCCGACAAGGACAAGATCGCGCAGGTCAGTACATACCAATTCGGCAATTCAGGCTCCAGCGCCTACAGCATCGCCGACTTGTACGATCTCTCCCTTCGCGTGGACCAAGCCCTCAAAACGCAGGATGCCGTCGTGGTAACCAGCGGAACCGATACGATGGAAGAGATCGCTTACTTCCTCGATCTGACGGTACGCAGTTCGAAGCCCGTTATCGTTACCGGATCCATGCGACCTTGGACGGTTATCGGCAGCGACGCTCAAGCCAATCTGTATAACGCAATCAAACTGGCGGCAAGCGGCAAAACGAAATACTTCGGCACCGTGCTGATGCTGAATGACGAGTTCCATGCCGCGCGAGAAGTCACGAAATCCAATTCTTACCGTACCGACACTTTCATCACTCCGGAGCTCGGCGCGCTCGGTTACATCGATGAAGCCGGGGTTCGCATTTATCGCGCGCCTGCCCGTGCCCTGTTGAGCACCGCCAATTGGAACACCCCTTTCGATCTGTCGAAGCTGAACAAATCCAATCTGGCCAAGGTTGAAATTGCTTACTCGTACCAGGATGCAGGAGCCGGGGCAATCTCCTCCTTTGTCGCCAACGGCGCGGACGGCATCGTGACGGCAGGCACCGGAGCAGGCGGCATCTCGCGCGCAATGAGCGCGGAACGCACAGCCGCAATCGCCGACCACGATACAATCTTCGTCACGACGACGCGTACCGGATCGGGCAGCAACTACTCCAGCGGCGACAACATCATTGCCGGAGATAACTTGAACGCTGTGCACGCCCGTCTTATGCTGCTGCTGTCGCTATCCTTCTCCAATGACTTCGATACGGTCAAAGAATGGTTCGAGACTTACGGCGCTGCTCAGGTCAGCGTTCCGGAGAAGTAAGCGTAGAACAATCCAAAGTTTATATTTAAAAAAGAGCTGCCTCAACGCCATATCCGGCTTGGGAGCGGCTCTTTTTGACGAGTTGATAAGGTCACGTGTGCGCGTGAAGCCAGAAAGCTCCGAGAGAAATTGCCAGCATAGGCTTCCGAAGTGCATTTCTTCGAAATGCTTCACAAGACGCTGTCTCACTCGGAAAATTGAATTGAATTTAAATGTAGTGCTCCAACACTTAAAATCGTCCGTCCTTTTTAAATCCAAAGGCAAATTCTTCAAAGCCGAGTCCCCGATAGTAAGCCCGATGTTCTTCGGAACAAAAAAGCTGGATATGGATTCCCTGTCCGCGCAGTTCCGAACGAACGCCTACGCCGCATAAATAAGCATTGATCACGCCGTCGGATACCAGTCTTCCGGTTGCGATCAGGCGTTCATCGGCATATGCGCTGATCACTTTCCAACTTCCTTCCACAGCCAGTCGAAGTTGCTTCGGTTCCAAACGCAAAAAGTCGTTCCATTCCAATGCTTCGTAAAGCTCATGCAAATCGAATGCTGATGGAATTTCCCATGCCCAGCGAAGCTCCGCGTCTTTCCATGTGTCCTGATTTTGGCTCATCTTCTTCACTCCTTGCGTCCGCGGGCCATCCGTAAGAATAGGTAACAGCGACATGACCTTTTTCTGTCTGCATCATAGCCTCTTAAAATAGACGAACCGGGATTTTTTTCGTATAAAAATCCAATTTACTAGCTTTGGTTACCTTAATTCGGGTAATATTAAAAAGTAAAGCTTGGTTGAAAGCTACCAAGTTCAGCGTGTCGAGAAAGTCTAAAGTGCCTGGAAGAGAAAAGACGGAGAGAGAAATTCAGTTCAAAACGCCTTTGAACTTGGAAAACTTCAACTCAAAATTTCAATCGACTTTTCCAAGTGAGACAGCGAATTGAACGAATTTCTCTTGCAGCCTTCTCGCTTCCCGCGCCGAAGTAACTTTCGTAGAGAAGTCTGAGCTTGGTTAAACACGATCAAGCCGAAATATATGAAGCGGAAAGGAGAAGCCGTTTGTCCCTACTCCATCTCTTGACGCTGTCGCCGTTCTTGCTTGCCGTTTTACTCCCTTTTTTGGGAAAAGCGGTTCCCCGTTTGCACAAAGGATGGTTCGCAGCCGCACTGTCGGCTTTTGTCTTCGCCATGCTGCTCGGCTACTTGGCCGATGTCGGCGACGGCTCCCCGATTGTCGAATCGTTCGACTGGATTCCTTCACTCGGAATCTCGTTCACTGTCTATCTCGATGGATTGTCCCTGTTGTTTGCCTTAATGATTACCGGAATGGGGGTTCTTGTTGCCCTTTATTCGATAGCGTATATGAGTGCTGCCAAGGAATCGTTAACGCGCTTTTATGTGTTTCTCTTGGTTTTCATGGGCGCCATGCTCGGGCTTGTTCTCTCGGACAACCTGCTGACGCTGTACGGATTCTGGGAACTCACCAGTATCACCTCGTTCTTGCTGATCGGCTACAAAAACGAGAAGCATCGATCGCGTTACGGCGCGCTCAAGTCGCTGCTGATCACGATGGCAGGCGGCCTCGGCCTGCTTAGCGGTTTCATTTTGCTGTATGTGATGAGCGGAACATACCGGATTCGAGAACTTTTCGAAGTCGGAGCACCTTTGATGTCACACCCTTTATTTTTGCCGGCCATGATCTTGATTCTGCTCGGCGCCTTCACCAAGTCGGCTCAATATCCGTTCCACATCTGGCTGCCTGACGCCATGGAAGCTCCGACTCCGGTCAGCGCTTACCTGCATTCCGCGACGATGGTCAAAGCAGGTCTCTATCTGGTTGCGCGGATGAGCCCGATTTTCGCAGGAACGGCGGAATGGTTCTGGATCGTCTCGCTTGGCGGATTGATTACTTTGCTGTATGGCTCGGTGGCTTCGCTCAAACAAACTGATCTCAAAGGCATTCTCGCCTATTCGACGATCAGCCAGTTGGGTTTGATCATGTCCTTGCTCGGCCTATCCTCTTTATCGGGTATTTTCGACGGAGAAGAGCGATTGCTCTATGCCGCCGCCGGAACGGCAGCCATGTTCCATCTGCTGAATCATGCCGTATTCAAAGGCGCGTTGTTCATGGCTGCCGGCATCATCGATCACGAAACCGGCACGCGGGATATTCGCAAGCTCGGCGGACTCGCCCAGGTCATGCCGATCACGTTTACGATCTCGTTGTTCGGTACGTTTTCCATGGCGGGGATTCCTCCTTTCGGCGGATTCATCAGTAAAGAAATGTTCCTGGATTCCGTGATCGAACCTTTGCACGCCGGAGTATTCGGACTTTCGACATGGGCAGCCTTATTCCCTGTCGTAGCCTGGATTGCCAGCGTATTCACGTTCGTGTATTCGGTCTTGTTCGTATTCCGAACCTTCTTGGGACCGCGCAAAAAACCGTTGATCAACAAAAAGATTCACGAAGCCCCGCTTCTCATGGTGCTTCCTCCCGCATTATTGGCCGCCCTGGCGCTTATGCTTGGCCTTTTCCCGGGTACGGTCGCTTATTCACTGATTCGTCCCGCTGCTGAAGCCATGATGCCGATCGTCACGGCTTCGGGAGACAGGCTTCCGATGGACATCAAGCTCTGGCACGGCTTCACGCCTGCGTTATGGATGACCATCGCCGTAGTCGCAGTCGGAATCCTTCTCGCCTTGACCGTACGACGCTGGATGAAGCTGTATGCTTTTATTCCGCGCCGGGTATCGATCAATCGGTTTTACGATATTAGTTTGCGCTTCTTCGAACACATCACGGTACGGGTAACTTCGCTTTACATGAACGGTTCGTCGCGCAGCTACGTCAAGTATATTCTCGGATTCATGATGCTTGTTCTCGGCTTTATCCTGTACATTTCGACCGATATCAGCTACAGGGTCGGCGCTTATGCGCAGATTGCGCCTTACGAGTGGATAATCCTGCTGGGCTTGGCTGCTGCGGCTCTCGCGGTTCCGTTCGCCAAATCCCGCCCTGTCGCCATCATTTTGACCGGATCGGTCGGATATCTGATGACGTTGATGTTCGTATTCCTGCGCGCGCCCGATCTGGCATTGACGCAAATGGTCGTTGAATCCATTTCGGTAACGTTGTACCTGCTCTGTTTCTATCATCTGCCTAAACTGCGCACGGAAAGAAGGGCCGTACGTTTCCGTCTGCCGAACTTCCTGGTGGCGATCGCAGTCGGCGTGTTGATGACGCTCGTTGCGCTTGCCGTGCTGGGTACGAATCCGTTCGAACCCGTATCCGACTATTATGTTCGGGAAAGTTACGAATCGGCCGGCGGCAAAAATATCGTAAACGTCATCTTGGTCGATTTCCGCGGATTCGACACCATGCTCGAAATCATGGTACTCGGCGTCGGCGCGATCGGTATTTACAACATGATCAAGCTGCGCCGCAAAGCAACCGATGTCGGATCGCGTCACGTCTCTCACGAAGATGACGAATCCGATGACGTGGCCGATCGTTTCCGCAAAAATCAATACGGACACGACGGTCCGATTGAAGTCTCGCGCAAAAAGGAACCTTGGATCAACTGCGTGAGCGATCTGAACGACAAAGCGCCCGAACAGGAAAAGAACTCGGATTCCGATTTCGAGACCGAGCCTGATTCCGATTCGGAATCCGCAACTGACGAAAGCCGTAAGAAAGGAGGAGATCTGGATGCCTAGAGGCAGTGACGTTTTTCTGCAAAACATCTCCAAGATCGTCGTGTTTATTATTTTGGCGTTCGCTTTGTATTTGTTTTTCACCGGCCACGGCAGTCCCGGCGGCGGTTTTATCGCCGGACTGATGAGTGCCGGTGCCCTGCTGCTGCTCGCGCTCGCTTACGATATCGAGACCGTGCGCAAGGTTGTCCCGATCGACTTCAAAATCGTTACGGCAGTCGGCTTGCTGATAGCCCTTTGCGGCGGAACCGGCTCATTATTGTTCGGCGAGCCGTTCCTGAAGCATGCTTTCGGTTATTTTCAACTCCCTCTGCTCGGCGAAACCGAGCTCCATACGGCCTTGATTTTCGATCTGGGCGTTTATCTGGCAGTCGTGGGCGTGACCATGACGATTCTGCTCACGATCGGAGAGGATAACTGATGGAAGTCGTCGTAGCCGTGATCGTCGGCGTGTTATTCGCCGTCGGAATCTATCTGATTTTAACTCAGGACTTATTGCGGATCGTGCTCGGCACCTCGCTGCTGACCCATGCCGTGCATTTGCTTTTGATGGCCATGTCCATGCTTAAGACCGGTGCGGCGCCGCTGCTCGGTCGGGGCAAAGAAGAATTTGTCGACCCGCTGCCGCAAGCTTTGATTCTGACTTCGATCGTCATCAACTTCGGAATCACCGCCTTTTTCCTTGTTTTGTCTTATCGGGCTTATCAGAAGCTGGATACGACCGACATGGATCGGATGCGCAGCGAATCTTCCAAACATAGGGGGCGTCGCCGATGAACAACTGGGTAGTCGCTCCACTCTTGATTCCGTTGTTTACAGCCGTTTTGCTCATTTTTCTGCATAATAAACTCAAGCTGCAACGCTGGATTAGCCTGCTCAGTTCTCTGCTGAACGTCGCGGTTGCGATCTATCTGATCGTCCAAGTCCGTACTGACGGCATTCAGACGCTCAACATGAGCGGTTGGGCGCCTCCTTATGGCATCGTGCTTGTCGCGGACATGTTCGCCGTGCTGCTGGTATTAGCCGCTTCCATCGTTACCGCATGCTGTCTTTGGTACTCATTCCGCGGCATCGACGAAGAACGGGAACGACATTATTTTTATTCGCTCGTTCACTTTATGATTGCCGGGGTTAACGGTTCCTTCCTGACCGGCGACCTGTTCAACCTGTTCGTCTGCTTCGAGTTGATGTTGATGGCCTCCTATTCTCTGATTGTGCTGGGCGGGACCAAACGTCAATTCCGCGAGACGCTGCACTATATTTTGATCAATGTATTGTCTTCGACACTGTTCGTCGCTTCCGTCGCTTATTTGTACGGAGCAACGGGAACTCTGAATCTGGCGCATCTGTCGATGCGGATCGCCGAAAGCGGACAGACCGGACCCATTACGGTCGTCTCCGCGCTGCTGCTTGTCGTATTCAGTGTCAAAGCCGGGCTGTTCTTGTTCTTCTGGCTGCCCGGCTCCTACGGTGCCCCGCCTGCTGCCATCTCCGCCTTGTTTGGTGCTCTGTTGACCAAAGTCGGGATGTATGCGCTGATTCGGACGTTTACCCTGATCTTCTATCATGAAGTCCAGGTCACCCATATGCTGATTGGGACGATGGCTGTCGCCACGATCATACTCGGAGGATTCGGTGCCGTTTCCCAGACCAATGTTAACCGTATTCTCGGCTATAACGTGATCGCCAGCATCGGATTTATCTCGCTCGCCCTTGCCGTTTCCAATGCCGACGCCCTGCAAGGTGCCGTATTCTACCTGATCCACGATATGATCGTCAAAGCCTTGTTGTTCCTGTTGGCCGGCATATTGGTTGCGGAAACGGGAACGGAGCGTATCAATCGAATGGGCGGCGTACTGAGTCATTCCCCGCTGCTCGGCTGGATGTTCTTGATCGCTTCGCTAGCGGTTGTAGGCATTCCTCCGCTCAGCGGTTTCCCGGGCAAGCTCCTGATCATTCAGGGCAGCCTGGAAAACGGCCAGTACGTCATTGCTGCGGCAGGCGTGCTGTTGACCCTGATGTTGATGTACTCGCTGATCAAGATTTTCATCCTCGGATTCTGGGGCAAAGCACGACGGCCGCGAGAAGCGCATTGGAAGCAATCCCGCAAGCTGCTGCTCGCTTCAGCGCCGCTGATGATGTTGATCATTCTGCTCGGGATCTTTGCGGAATCGGTCATGCCGTATATCACGAGCGCTTCAAACGTGTTAACCGACCCGTCGATCTATATTCAAGCCGTATTTAAGGAGTAGATGCCTTTGGCTTTTCAACTGTTGCTCAATCTGGTCATTGCCTTCGTCTGGATGCTGCTTATGCGCGACATGACGATATCCGGCTTCCTTGTCGGGCTGTTGATCGGATTGCTGCTGATGACGCTGATGCGACGATTTTTCCCTCAACCTTTTTATCCGCGAAAAGTGTGGGCTTGCGTCAAACTGCTCGGACTGCTGCTGAAAGAATTGATTGTTTCTTCATTCGCCGTCATTGTCCAGATTATCAAGCCCAAATTGACGCTGTCGCCGGGAATTTTCGCTTACGAAACCGATTTGAAACCCGGCTGGGAGCTGACGCTTTTATGCGGACTCATGAACCTGACTCCCGGCACCTTGCTGCTCGAAGTCAGTCATGACGAAAAGACGCTGTACATTCATGCCATGGATATGAAAGAAGCGCATAGCGTGGAAAAACATATTCGCGAAACGTTCGAAAAAGCCATCATGGAGGTGACCCGAAGCTGATGCAAACCGTACTGCTCATTTCGATGATGCTGCTTGCCTTGGCGATCGGCGGATGCCTCTACCGGGTACTCAAAGGCCCTTCGATCGCCGACCGAATCGCCGCGCTGGACACGATCGGAGTCAATGTGGCTGCCGAGGTTGCCATTGCCGGCGCTTACACACGCTCTACGGCCTACTTCGAATTGGTGCTGCTGATGGGCATTCTGGCTTTTATCGGGACCGTGGCCTTGGCTCGTTACATGGAAAGGGGGCGGGTGCTGGATGCTCCAGACGATTCAACTCCTGATTGAATGGTTGTCGGTGCTGCTGATCCTGCTCGGCGCCCTGCTCAGCGTATTCAGCGCCTTTGGCCTGATTCGTCTGCCCGATGTCTATTTACGATCGCATGCCGCCACGAAAAGCGCGACGCTCGGCGTGCTGTGCGTGCTGACGGGCGTGTTCCTGTATTTCGCATCCAGCATGCAAACCGCCAGCATGAACATCTTGCTCGGCATCGTATTCTTTTTCATCACCGCTCCGGTTGCCGGGCATCTGAACGGACGGGCTGCCCACCGAAGCGGCGTTCCTCTTTGGACGGGCAGCATTCAGGACGAACTCGCCGAAGCCGCCAAAGCGGCAGGCGTACCCGATGCCGGAACGTCCGGAGCCGCCATGTCCGACGCTGCAAAACCCGACGGCATGCCCGGCGAACCGCCGACGCTTAAGGAACCTTCCGAGCAGCAAAGCGGACGCCAAGAGCCTCCGGAACCGAAAGAAAAGTAAATCGATCTTAAAAAAGCGCTTTTCGTCGTGAACCTCTCTTCCTTATGGAAGGATCGTTCATCGCCGAAAAGCGCTTTTTTCAACCGGAATCGAGGTATAGGACACTGGCTTATCCGTTGTATGTACAGGCGTCAAGGCTTGCGGAACGTTAATCGATACTTCGCTCCTTTGCAGACTTCCTCGTACTGAACATCCAGCATGCCGGCAGGAAGCATCGTCAGAATATCGGGACGCCGAGGGTCTGTTTTTTTAGCCAGGGAAATCCTCGGCTTCCGTTCGCGCTTATGCCGATCGGTTTCGTCTGCGATCAGCAGCTTGGTCCCGCTTTTGGCGACCCGAATCATTTCGCGCAGCGCTTTGGAGGGATCGCTGAAGTCGGCCAGTCCGCCGACATGATATACGCAATCGAACGACTCGCTGCGAAAAGGCAAATGCTCCGCTTCACCATGAACCAACTCCGCTTCCATGCCCCACTCCTTCAAATGTCTGGCAGCTTGACGCAGCATCGCTTGGGACAAATCCAAGCCGTACAACCGCGTACCCGCGGGCAAGATCGGCAAATTCGCCCCGGTCCCGACCGAAATCTCCAACACGCGATCACCGCGCCGAATGTTCAGTTCGGACAGGAAGGTCCAGCGATAATGAATCTCTCCTCCGAAACGAAGCTTCAAATATAAGCGATACGCAAACGCATGGAAGCGCGCCAGCTTATCGGCCAAAGCCATTGCCCTGGCGTTGGTCAGTTCCATCCCCTGCGGCCGAACGGCGTGCACAAACCCGTCCTCGGTGCGCGGCAGCGGATAGGATTCCGGCTGTGTATATTCCGAAATCCGCGTCGAATCGAACATAAGGTTTCCTCCCGACTTTTCTAATTGCCTAAAGCCGATTTCCGTCTTCCCGTTCATTGTAACGCCAACCTCTCCCCAGCGGCTCCACCGAGCGATTGAACTTCATCTCCGTCTTGAGTCCTACGCGACTCCGATCGACTGATCAAGTTGCAGCAAAAGCCGCAGGCATACGCCGCGGCTTCCTAGCTGGCTTATCATTGTTGGATTGTTAGAGCGATTCTACGTAGTTTTTAGCTTCTTTCAGCGAAAAGTTGTACATTTCCCTTGCTTCTTTGATCGCTTCGATCTTGCGCCCTTTGGCTACGAGCGAACGCAGCATCTCGTCGCCTTCCGAGGAAGATCTTGGTGCTTGTTCGCCATCACTTGATCCCATCATGGACGAAGGGCGATGGAAGCGCGGCGAATCGGCGAGCCGATTGATCTCCTCGCGTAAACTTCTTACCTCAAAACGCAGGCCGATAACCATCAGCATCAGCGAAAAAACAATAATCGCCAAAACGATGGTCGTAAAATCGAATTCCATGGACGATACCTCCTTTGAAACCATGCTCGACGAAGATGTCGAGGAAGTTCTATTTGAAGGGGAAGCTTAAAACAGAAAAATCCTCGGCATTCGGGCTTGCATGTTTTCCTTTTTTAAAAATAGGATTCACTTCCGTTAATTCAAGTTTGTCTGCTTTCATTATACACGTATGGGCATGGAAAACCGATTCTATCGTTAGTATGTATAGCGGAAAAAAGAGTTGCATATTGCACAGTCGGTTCGTTTATTTGATGTTTATATTCATTGCGGAACGGGCCATTTTTTCTTTCAAGATCTCGTGGAATGTTCGTTCCTGGTCGCCGTTGGTGTTTTTCTGAGGCGATGCTGCCGGTTGCGGTCTGGTGTATTGAGAATGAAAAGCCATTAGGTTATGTACGCTCATATTCATAAGTAGATGTCCCTCCCGAGGAATGTAGGACGCGAATGCAAAGTCAATTTTATTGCATTCGCGCTTTAAGGACATGCCTTCAAGTTTCGCTATACTGCGTGTGAAGACACATCGTCAGTACTCTGTACCAAAAGAAGGTAAGGTTACGCTCGGACGAACGTAAACCCATTATTAAAATTGGCACAGAATATTAGGTCGCTCTCTTCTATGTACGACTATATAACCCGGGATAGTTAAAAATAAACCGCTTTTACGGGAATCAGGGACAAAGGTGGAGCATTTAAACGCAAATCGCAACCGAAGCCATGGCTTCTAAGACTGTATGACTAGGTTGCATTAAAAGCATCTTTTTTTGGAAAACAATCTAAATAAAAGTCGATTCCGAGCCTAATGGCGGGATAAATCCAGAAAAAGCCCGGCCTAGCGAATCAGAACGTAAAATGATGCGGGTCAAAGCGTAAACTTCTGGTAAACATGGCATCCAACGTGTATAATCAGCGTAGTCAAGTTCCACCGGACGTTAAGTTTATAGAGAGGAATGGAAAATCGTTCATGAAATCGACAGAAAAATGGGGAGCATTCGTCCTTAGCGCAGCCGTGCTGCTAAGCGCTCCCGGCTATGCAGATGCTGCAGGAACTCTGACGGGTAGCGAACTCCCTCAGCCTTCTTGGACCTCGGCAGCTGTATACGATACATCGTCTGCCTCAGCTCACGATATCCGCTTCATCAAATCCCGCAGCCTCGTCTACGCCCACACCGTGCAGAGCATCAAAAAAAACAGCTCCAAAACGTCGTACGACTGGTATTTGGAAAGTGTTACGGCTTTTGATGCCGCTACCGGAGTCAAAAAGTGGTCCCGGACCTTCCATGAGAAAAGCGGTCCGTACACGATTGCCAGCTCCCTCCTTTATGCGGAGAACGGCACGGTTTATTTCACGGGAACCTTTTCGGACAAGACCCAAAAAATCTACGCGATTCGAGCCGACGGCAAAGAAGCGTGGAATCGATCTATTCCGTTCGGAAGCCAGGTCTATATGCTAGGCGACGAAAGCTTGTTTATTGCATCGCCCCAAGGACCGGATAAGCGCGGAATCGTCAAAACGACAGCCGTACACTGCGATGCGACAGGCAAGACATTGGCATCCAAAACCCTGACAGGAAGCGTTTTGACGGCAGAAGGGGAGCGCATTGTCGTCGATACGAGTCGTCTGGTCAAAATGAGCAACAAAGACTGGGACCGCTCGCCAAGCCCTTCTGTCGAAGTCTACGCTCCTGATCTGAAGCGCATCTATACGTACAAATTCCCGGCAAGCGTCAATCTGCTCGGCGACGGCGGCGGCCAACCGATCTTGGTCCAAGACGACGGCACCGTTATTTTCCGAGGCTCGATCACGGGAACCGTCAACAAATTATTCGCTTTCTCGCCCGAGGGCCGTCTGCTATGGGGCCGCGTCATCCCTGCCGATTCCGTCATCTTGTCGACCGGCAACGGATACGTCACCTATTCCAACCGCAAACTCGCTTCTTTTGAACTGGACGGAAAAAAGGCCGAACGTACCCTGACCGACGAACCCGGCCAGATCGTCGTACTCGAACGCTCCGACGACGGCGAGTTGCAGGTAGATATGGCGGAAACGCTCTACATCCTTGATCCCGACACCCTGGACATCACCCGTGCCGTATCCAATCTCCCGTTGCGTTCCGACTATGCCTTCGCATACGCCGGAAACGTACTCTACGCCGCCGAATCCGGTTCTTTGGTGAAATACGCTTTGGATTGATCCTCCACTATATCGATCCTCAACTATATAGAAGAACTTTAATTCCATACGATCTACACCCCCAGATCTTCGCTACTAAGCGAAGATCTTTTTTTGCCCTTATTCCCTGCCCTCCTTCCCCCTACCCATCTTTGAAACGTTGCAGCAGCGGAGGGGGAAATTCAGCGAAATACAGGTTTTCAAAGAAAACCTGCGGTAACATCCAGCGTAATGTTGACGCCTTTGAACTCGTAAAGCTGCAAGCTTTATGAGTGAGATAGCGTCTTAAAGCATTTCGAAGAAATGCACTTCGGAAGCATACGCTGGAAATTTTTCCTGCAGCGTCTCGCACCCGTTTCAAAAATGTAACCTTTTCAACTGTTTCAAAATTAAATTTTCAAGTTGTTATTCAAATGCTTGCTAGAAGGTTAAATTGTATTTGAAGCAAACAAAAACATAAGCGGAGGCGATACAAAATGGGCATTATCTGGTCGTTAATTATCGGCGGGGTTATCGGTTGGTTGGCCGGTCTCATCGTGGGCAGAGATATTCCTGGAGGCATCATCGGGAACATCATCGCCGGTTTCATCGGCGGTTGGCTTGGCGGAGTCATTCTTGGAGAAATGGGTCCGGAAATCGGAGGATTCTACATTATTCCGGCATTGATCGGTGCGATCGTTCTGGTAGCGGTTGTGAGCCTGATCATGCGTTCGGTTGGCCGCAGAAACAGAGCCTAACCGAATCATTCCTTTAAAAAAACCAGCCAGAACGCCTGAACGGTTTTCATCGAAAATCGTCCGCGTACTGCACAAAAAGAGCGCATCCCGTAAACACGGAATGCGCTCTTTTTGCATGTACGATAGATCATGATTAATCGCTACTTTACCTATTAATTGGCAGTTTGCAATTCCCGGAAGTGTTCAACGGCCTGCTTGACGCCGCCCGTCAATTCGGACAATCCGCTCACCGTTTCGGACAATTGCTGCATGCTCGCCAGCTGCTCTTCCGCAGCCTGACACACGGTTGCCACTTCTTCCGAAGTGCTGGCTACCATTTCTTCCGCGTGGGTAATCGTATCGCTCACCTGCTCCGTGTGTGCGGCAATTTGCTCCACGGCAGCCGATACATCCTGCATCTGCATATTAACTTCGTCAACCGCTGCCTGAATGAACTGGAAGGAACGTCCGACTTCTTCCAGCGATCCGATCCCTTCTTTCATATCGCCGGCGACTTGAGACGAAGTATCGACAACCTCGTTCGTATCTTTCTGAATGCTCGCATTGATCGTGGACACCCGCTTCGCCGATTCCGAAGATTGTTCCGCCAATTTGCGAACTTCCGAAGCGATAACGGAGAACCCTTGCCCGTATTCGCCCGCACGTGCCGCTTCGATTGCCGCATTCAAGGCAAGCAAATGCGTTTGCGAAGCAATTTCGGTGATAATGCTTACGAAATATTCGATCTCTCCGGACTTCTCGTCGAGACGGTTAACTTGCTCAAGCAGCGTCTGAATGCTGCTGTCCGTCTTCCGAACCTGATTCATCGCGCTGACCAACTGCTGATAACCGGAAGAAGCCTGTTCGGAAGTGATTAATGTCGCGCTTGCGACTTCATCCGCGCTTCCGGCTACCTGCTGAACGGCTGCCGACATTTCGTTAGTCGTACGCGAGATTTCTTTCATTTTTGCCGTTTGCTCACCGGAACGCGTCGCCGCGCTGCGAGCCGATTCGGTGATCAGATCTGATACGAATACGCCGACATCCGCGTTAGCTTTGACTTGCTCGACATTCTGATCGATCTCCAGCAAATAATCCTGCATCCGTTCCATCGCTTTTTGCGAAGCATGGCCCGGTTCGTCGACTTCTGCTTCTGCCGAAGCCGCCACAGCGCTTTCGGTCGCTCCAACCGCCGCAAAATGCTGGTTCATCTCTTCCGCTCTGCGATCCATCGCGCGCAGTACGAGCCAGATTCCGGATACGAAGGCTCCGCCGCCCACGACCGCGGCCAAAATGATTCCCGGCACGAAGCTTCCCCAACCTCGGCCCGGCATCATAAACAGAAAGGCAATCGCAACTTCCAACAGCGCAACAGCTGCCGCGCCGGTTAAAATCATACGTTTGTTAGCCTGTGTATTCATTGTCCCCCACCATTCCCCTCCGAACGTCTACAAAAAAAGCCCGGGTATACCGGGCTTAGGCACGTCAGAAAGTCCGTTACAGCCACTGAACGGATTCTTTCCAAGCGACAAACTTCAAGTTGCTTTGACAAACAGAAGAGCCGAAAACAGCCAGTCTTTTAGCTGTTCAGGTAAGCTTCCGCTTCATCAAGTTTTTCGAACGACACGACGATGTCGCCGAACATGCGCTTCATTTGCATTTTCGATACCGCGGAACCTGTGTAGTATGCCCATTTCGTCAGGCCTTTTTGCACGGACATCTCGCCCAGCGGAGCCAGCGCTACCGCGACTTCTTGCGTGAACAATTTGCCTTTGCTCAGATCGGTCAGGCCCGTGAAGCCGGGTTTTACTTTTGCCAGTTCAGCTTTGTACTGCGTGTTGTAGGCTTCAACTTCATCCATCGTAATGCTTTCTACGGTGCAAACAAGACGATTTTTAGCTGGAATATATTCGATCTTAAACATGGAAAATCCCCCTCGATTCAGATATGTGGCCTCAAGTTCTAGTGTACTAAAAAAAATGTCGAATTCAAAGCAAAAAATTGCATTTTTTCATTTAAATTCTTTCTTTTCATTCAAATGTCACTTTAGGAATGACGTCTCCTTTGCATAACGGATCATCTTCGAAATGAGCGCCTCATCCATAGCCTTCCATTTGAAGCCAAGCCGCTCTAAATAAGCAACCGTACGGTCTGAAGCAACTTCGAATCGCGTTTGAATTTGCGCGCTTTCCAACCACCCGTAGTGCAGCATAATTTTGTCGATCTCGGAACGAGACTCTCCGGACTGGAATTTCTCGATAAGTTCGTCGACAAATTTTGCGAATTCTAACGGTCGGACTTTATACTCAACCTGCTCGGCCGTCAAAATTCGATGCATGCTTTCCAAGTTCGGATTCAACAAATGGAACGTCTCATTCCGGAGATTCTCCGGCTGCATCAGCAACAGAATCGATTGGCTGATTCCGTCCACGTAAGAGAAGTCCGTATCCGGCGCAAGCTCAGGCACCATGCCCAGATGAATAAACGACTGCATCATCGTGTAAAAGGCATTTTCCCCGATATTCTCCTGGAATCGGCCAGTATCCGAATGGAATACGACATTGCCGAGGCGATAAATGCTGGTTCGCAAACCCCGCTCTCTCGCTTGAACGACTCGCTCCTCCGCTTCGAACTTGGTCTTCGCGTAATAATTCTCGTATTCTTGTCCGAGATTAAGATCGTATTCGCCGAAGAACGCTTCTTCCCGTCCGGGAATAACCCCTGTGGCTACGCCCAGCGTAGAAATATGGTGGACGTCTTTTTTTCGATCCGACTCGGCCAATTGCAGCAAGCGCTCGGTAGCCTCGACATTATGCCGCTTAAAGTCCTCGTAACTGCCGTAATGCTTTACCGTTGCCGCAGCATGCACAATCGCATCCGTTTCCTGCTGCAATCGCGCATAAGCAGCTTCGGATAGACCCAGATGTTCTTCGGACAAATCCCCGCTTAACACGTGAAGCCTCGGCATCGCCTCTTCCAACGAGCCTGTACCGAAGTAGAAATCAAGCTTGCTCCGAATTCGTCGGAACGCTTGAGCATCATCGTCTCCGCGCACAATCGCGTAGATGTGCCAATTCGTTTGCATGAGCATATCGCGCAGAACATGCACCCCGACATAGCCCGTAGCCCCCGTCAGCAGAACGCCCTCATAGCCGCGAAGTTGGGTCAGATCAACAGACGTCGCATCTTCGTTAGCCTGGCGTCGATACGTTTCGCGAGCTGCTACTAAGGTATCCTCGCCCTGTTTCCGGCTAGCTTCCTTCAATTCGGCGAGCTTTTCCGCCATGCGGTTCGATGCGGGCTTGACCACAGCTGCCAGCTCCGCCAAAGTCTGATGCTCGAATACATCGTTAATGCTAAGTTCAAACTGTTCTTGCAGACGGGCGACCATAACGGCGGCTTTCAAAGAATGACCGCCCAGCTCAAAGAAGTTATCATCGCGTCCAACGCGGCCTACACCCAACACGCTCTGCCAAACGGTTGCGATCTTTTGCTCCGTTTCGCTTTGCGGCGCGGCATATTCTGCATTTGCCAGCATCTCGCCCGGCTGCGGCTCAGGCAGCGCACGGCGGTCGATCTTCCCGTTCGGGGTCAACGGCATCGCGTCCAACTGCACGAAGTAAGACGGAATCATATAATCCGGCAACCGGTTCGCCAGATGCTCTCGCAGCTCCCGCTGGGTCGCATGAGCCGTCGAAGCGATATACGCGCACAGGTATTTTCCGCCCGCCGCATCTTCCTTGGCCAGCACGATGGTTTCTTTGACCGAGAAATGCTCCAGCAATGCCGTCTCGATCTCGCCCAATTCGATCCGGAATCCTCGAATCTTGACCTGGTGGTCCAGTCGACCGAGGAATTCCAGTTCGCCGCCTCCGTTCCAACGCGCCAAATCGCCTGTTTTGTACATGCGGCCTCCCGCTTCGAACGGATCGTTCAAATAACGTTCCGCAGTCAGCTCCGGTTGATTGTAATAGCCGCGTCCCACGCATTCGCCCGCAATATACAGCTCGCCCGCCGTGCCTTTCGGCTGGAGATGCAGCGCATCGTTCAGGATGTAAACGCGCGTATTGGTAATCGGTTTGCCAATCGGAGGCAGCTCGGGAATCGCGCCCGCAGGATCAAGGGTATGCGCGGTCGCGACATGCGTTTCCGAAGGCCCGTAGTGATTATGCAGGAAAATGCCGTTGCGACGCAGATGCTCTTGGAATTTTTCCGGCACGACCAACTGCTCGCCTGCCGTTACGATATGGCGAATGCAGGTCGGGAAGCGTTCTTCGTATTCTTTTTCGCTCAAAATAAATTTCAGGAACGATACCGGCATGAACAATACGCTGATCTGCTGCTGCTCGATCAGATCCAGCAGCCGGCCGACTTCGCGTCTCATTTCGCTGCGAATCATGCACAACGTGCCTCCGGCAAGCAGCGTTGACCAGATCTCCTGCGAACAGACGTCGAAGCTGAGCGTCGTGAATTGCAGCACCCGCGCCGTATAATCGATATTGGTCCGCGTATATTCGTAATGCATCAGATTCATCATATTGCGGTGCTCCAACATGACGCCCTTCGGACGGCCGGTCGTGCCCGACGTATAAATGACGTAAAGCAAATCGCCGGCTGTCGAACGAACTTCCGGATTATCCGTGTGCGGCGAATAGGCATCCGCTTCATCCAAATACAGAGAAGTTCCGTCAAATCGAAGTTTGCCTGCCAGGTGGCGTTGGGTCAAAAGCAGATCCGATCCGCTGTTCTCCATCATGTATCGGATACGGTCTTCCGGATATTCCGGGTCGATCGGAACATAAGCTCCGCCTGCTTTCAAAATGCCCAGCAGTCCGATAATCATTTCCGGCGAACGATCCAACATCAGGCCTACCAATTTATCGGCCGCAACGCCTTTTTCGATAAGCGTGTGCGCAAGACGGTTGGACCGTTCGTTTAATTCCGCGTAAGTCAGCGATATGCCTTCGAAAGTAACCGCCGGATGATCAGGTGATTGCGCAGCTTGGCGTTCGAACGCCTCTTGAATAGTCAACTGACGCTCATAAAGCGACGAGGTATCATTCAGGTCGAACACCAGCGAATGCTTTTCTTCTTCTCGAAGCATCGGCAGGGCGTGTAAAGCAAGATGCTCGTCGACCGCGGCAGATTGCAGCAGTTGCACATAATGATCAGACATCCCGCGAATAGTCGCGCCCTCGAACAAGTCGCTGCAATATTGGAAGTCGATCCGAATACCTTCTTCTTGTTCCGTTACATCGACCATCAAATCGTACTTGGCAATAGCCGGCGCATACAGCTCCAGCGTCGTTTTCGCTCCTGCAAGCTCCGGTGCGAGGCTGCCGGTATTCTGCATGACGAACATGGTATCGAACAACGGGCTGCGTCCGGCAATCCGGGGAACATTCAACTCGTTGACCAGCTCGCCGAGCTCGTATTCCTGATGGTCGAATGCGCCAAGCAGCTCCATTTTCACATGATCCAAGTAGGCGGCGAATGTCTGTTTCTTGTCCGGGTAGGTGCGCAGCGGAAGCGTATTGACGAACATTCCGATTACGCCGTGCGCTTCTTCGCGGTTACGGTTGGCTACAGGAACACCGACAATCACGTCTTCTTGTCCCGCATAACGGGACAACAGCGTACCGTAGGCGGCGAGCATGACCATGAATAACGTCGTACCCGTGCGATCCGCCAACTTTTTCAACTTCGCTTGCAATTCCGAATCGATTCCGCCGTGCAGGGTCGCTCCCCGGAAACTTTGCTTGTCCGGGCGAGGCTTGTCGGTCGGAAGCTGGAGCATCGGCAATTCGCCTGCGAGACGCTCCCGCCAATAGCCCAATTGCGACTCCCGAATGCTGGCCGCAGCGCCTTGCGCATACCAGACCGAGAAGTCTTTGAACTGAACGGCAGGCAGCTCCAATGATTCGCCCCGATACAGCATCGACCACTCTTCGAAAAAGACATGCATCGAGACGCCGTCAACCGCGATATGGTGGAAGTCGAGCATGATGAAATGCAGGTCGTTTTCGCACGATACAAGGCCGGCTCTCATCAACGGCGCGCGACTCAGGTCGAACGGACGCACGAACGCATCCATCATGGCGCGGATATTCTGTTCCCCGGCGCGCGCTACGGCCAGACGAAGCTCCGCCTGCGCGTGGACATGCTGGACAATCCGCTCTCCGCGAAGTTCGAAAGTCGTGCGCAGCGCTTCGTGCCGACGGACAAGTTCCTGCAGGGAGTATTCAAGACGCCGCACATCCAGCTTACCTTCGATGCGAAGCAGCACAGGCGCATTATAAGCCGTATCCGATCCTTCCATCTGCTCGACCAGGAACAGGCGCGCTTGAGCCGGATAAGTCGGGTAATGCTCGGCCGGCAGCGCGGCCGAAATCGACGGAAGCTCCAACGACGATAGACCTACTTCACCGGCACGCTGCGCAATCCGCGCGGCTTGCGTACGAACGGTCGTGTATTCAAACAGTTCGCGGATCGACAACTTGGCGCTGAAGCGACGTTCGATCTGTGCACGCAATACCGCCGCCTGAAGAGAGTGACCGCCGATATCGAAGAACCGATCCTGTACGCCGAAACGATCATGCCCCAGGATCTCGCTCCATAACGCGTGCAGTTGCTTTTCGGTTGCGCCCAATGGCGATTCATAAGCCGCGCCTTCGCGAACCTGAGGTTCCGGCAGCGCACGGCGATCAATCTTGCCGTTCGCGTTAACCGGAAGCTTGTCCAATGCGACAAAATGAGCCGGGACCATGTAATCGGGCAGCGTAAGCGAGAGTTCGCCGCTCCACTCGGCATGGCCGCGCTCCGAATCCGACTCGACGTAGGCGCACAGATACGCGTCACCCGCAGCGTCTTTCAACGCAACGACGACGCAATCGCGCACGCCTTCGCTTTCCAGAATCCGCTGTTCGATCTCGCCGATCTCGATACGGAAGCCGCGGATTTTCACTTGATGATCCAATCGGCCGAGGAATTCGATCGTGCCGTCACTCTTCCAACGGGCCAAATCGCCTGTGCGGTACATGCGCGCTCCTTCAATGTAAGGATGCGGGACGAACTTCTCCGCAGTCAGTTCGGGACGGTTGAGATAACCGCGTGCCAATCCGTCGCCGGCCACGCAAAGTTCGCCGGCCACGCCAACCGGCTGCAAGTGCCCGTAAGCATCCAAAATCATGATTTGCGAACCCCGAACCGGCTTGCCAATCGGAATATTGCCTTCCATCTCAGTCACGAGGTGCGAGCTGGTTACAATCGTGTTCTCGGTCGGGCCGTAGCAGTTATGCAGTTCGTATGGACGCGGACGGAACGTTTTCAGTTTGTCTCCGCCCGTCAGCAAAATACGGAGCGATTCGTTGTCGAATTCCATGAATTGTTCGCAAAGCTGCGTCGGAAGAAACGCGATCGTGATTCCTTTTTCGTTAAAATGCTGATTCAAACCGGACGGGTCAAGACGCAGATCCTCCGGAATCATGTGAATAGACGCGCCGGACAGCAGGTAAGGGAATATTTCCCAGACTGAAGCATCAAAGCCGAAGCCTGCATATTTAACCGTACGGTCTGCCGAAGTAATACGGAAATGCTCGATATGCCACTCCGCCAGATTAATTAGCGACCGATGTTCGATCACGACGCCTTTCGGCGTGCCCGTAGAGCCCGATGTGTAGATGACGTAAGCAGCGGAATCCGATGCGCCGAACGTGCCTGTTTCGACCGGAACTGCCCAATCCCGATTGTTATCGATACGCCAGGCGCTGCCTGCGTAGCTTCCCGGCGCTTCAAGTCCCGGCGTCAGCAGCAGCAGTCCCGCTCCGCTGTCTTCCAGCATGAAGCGCACGCGTTCCTGCGGATATTCCGGGTCGATCGGCAGATACGCAGCGCCGGTCTTCAGTACGGCCAGGACAGACAGGATCATCTCTGCCGACGGACGCGCCATGATTCCGGCAATCTGTCCGTCTCCAAGTCCCGCTTGACGCAATTCGGCAGCCAGCACGTCCGAGCGTCGGTCCAACTCCGCGTAGCTCAGCGAACCGCCTTCGTACACGACCGCATCCAGGTTCGGCACAAGTGCCGCGCGCTGCTTGATCATGCGGTGAATCGGCCGATCGGCTGCAATCGACTGCCGTTTCCCGCTCCATAAGTTCAAAAGAGCTTCCCGCTCCTGCTCGCCAAGCAAGTCCTCTTCCCCGATCCGCGAGTCCGGTGCCGCCGTCATCCGAACCAGAATCCCATGCAGATGCGCCAGCACGTTCTCCACGAATGCCTCGCCGAACACGGATTTTCGGAAAGCCGCGCGGGCATGAATCGAATCGGTTCCGGAAAATACGATGAACAGATCGCAGTCCGAAGACTCTAATGCTTGCTCGGCACGGATGCGAAGATCGAATCCGATCCCCGTATTGTAAGGCCGATCCACAGCACCCGAAGCATACAGTTCCGCAAAATATTCAGGCTTTAATGTCAAATCCGTCGATCCCAGAAGCTCTGCCGCAGCCTCCAGACGCATACGGAATGTATCTTTCCGGCTTCCTTTTACCAACAAAGGGAACATCTCGCCCGTATCCGACGAATACACGGCAAATGACTGCTCCTCACTCCGCAAATAACGTTGAAGCAAAATGGCCCATGCAGCATGGGCAGTTCCGCCGCGCAAAAGAGACGGATCAAGCGCAAGCAGCTCGCGCTCAACCTGTCCGATTTCGCTCGAAGCAGGCCGGGTCTCGCCGGACAAAAACGTTTTTTCCTCCACAGCCTGCAATCTCTCCAACCATCGAGTTTCTGAATGATTCTTCAACTGCGCATTCATCGCTTATTATTTTCCCCTTCCGCGTATCGTGCATCTCGTGACAACAAAGCTCCAAATCGCTTTGCCAATTCTTCCCCGTCAAGCAGCAAGACTTCTTCCGTCCAATTTTCTTCCGGTCTTCGACAAACGGCCAGCGCATACTGCTCGGGCACGGACGGAGCAACGTTCGACGACGTCAGAATCCATGGAACCGTTCCCGACTGCCGGGCCTCCATATGAAAGCGTTTAGGAGCGATAGGCTTCGGGGCGAATGCCGCAAGCGGATACTCATCGTGCAAACCGGTTCCCTCCGCTTTCAACCAGCTCTCCAACAACGTCCAACGCTCGTAAAAAGCCTCAAGCTCTTCTTGCTCGGAAGAACCGGCCGGTCCTTCGGATTCCGAATGCCCGAGCAGCAGACGCATCGCGGACGCTTCAAAAGGCGCCACGCGCTCGACGTCGATTCCGACCTCGGCCTGAGCGACTGCGCATACGACAAGAGCGCCTGAGGCGGACACATTAAATTGAGGCGCTTGATCGCGATCGAGATACGGCTTCCCGTAACCTCCGCGCCGAAAAATCAACTCGCGATAGCCGGCGCCCAACTTTTCTCCGAGCATGATCGCCAGCAGCATATGCGAGGCTGCCTTGCGCAATCGGTCCTCTTCACGCGCAAAACGCGAAATACGTGCTTGCTCCGCAGGATGAAAGGCGGAAATCAGGCCGGACCAATCCTTTTCCGTAGAGAACGAGTGAAAGAAAACTGCAGAAACGTCGATGGGCCAAACTCCTTCCGAAGATTCGAATATGCGACGCGAGTATGACAAATTCAGATACAAATGCCTGCTAAATTCGTTCTTTCTCCCTATGATACCAAAAAAACTCACACAAAGAATATCGGAACATTCGATGAAAAATGAAATACTTTTAAGAAAAAAGTCTCATTCCATCCTTAAGTCCCATTTTTTTGATTCACACTTTAGTGTAGCTTTCTTTCTTCCGTGCAAAGCATGCGGCAGACACGTATAATGAACCTAAAAAATCGAGGGAACGATCATGACGGATAAAATCGACCTGGACAGGCAGCGCCTCAGCATTGAAGCTGCACGGCTTTACTACATGTCCGACTATAGTCAGCAAGATATCGCGGTCAGGCTCGGCGTCTCGCGCCCGACCGTCTCGCGGTTGCTTCAACATGCCAAAGAGAACGGATTCGTCCGCATTACCATTGCCGATCCGCTTGAAGATTTGGACGCGCTCGGCGCGGAACTGACCCGCAAATTCGGCCTGCAAACGGCACGCGTTTGCTATTCTCCCTTGAATGACTACCGGGAGATCCGATCGCGCGTAGCCGCCGCGGCAGCCGAATATTTGGACGAAACGATTCAAGACGGGGACATTATCGGCATTACGTGGGGAACGACGATGCATGCGCTTGCGCTCGGACTGCGGCACAAACCGGTACGCGGCGTCGAAATCGTGCAGCTCAAAGGCGGAGTCAGCCATTCGCAGGTGCCTACTTACGCGGCCGAGACAGCGAATCTGTTTGCGGAAGCTTTCGGTACCGTCGCGCGCTATCTTCCGCTTCCGGTCATTTTCGATAGCGTAGAGTTGAAAAGGATGGTCGAGGAAGACCGTCATATTCAGCGCATCATCGAACTGGGCCGCCAAGCCAACGTCGCGGTCTTCACCGTCGGTACCGTCGAGGAGGACGCGCTGCTGTTCCGGCTCGGATACTTCGACGAGCAGCAGCGGCATCGTCTCCAGGAGGCCGGCGCAGGCGATATCTGTTCCCGCTTCTTCGACGACGACGGCAACATATGCAGCGAAGAAATCAATGCGCGCACGGTCGGAATCGATCTGTCCGAGCTGCGCCGCAAAGAGCGCTCGATTCTCGTAGCGGGGGGACCGCGCAAAATTCGTTCGATTCGCGCGGCGCTGGCCGGACGTTATGCCAATACTTTAGTGACGGACCAGTTTACGGCGCTTGCCCTGCTTGCGGATTAAGTTTGCCTGCCCGCCAGCCGATACAAAAGATGTGCGGTGAAAAGCGACAAAATCCGCACGCCTTGAACGAATGCTTGTACGTTGAAGGCGCTCGTTCATTATTTCTTATCCTGCGCAGGGCAAATCCGCCGAAAGGCGAGAGACGCAAAGCCGCGGGCCTAAAACCGTCCTCCGGGCGGTCATGGCAGCCGGGTTGCCGATTCCGGACCTGATTTGCGGATGAATCGAAAGGTGAAGAAACATCATGAATACACGCTCCACGTTTTCCCGCTGCCTTGTTTTATGCCTGTTGGTTGCTTGGACTGCCGGCTCGTTCGGAACTTCGACTGCCGAAGCCCGCGAGCAGGACGGCTTCTCGACCTGGGTCTGGAACCCCTGGCTGCTGCGGACTTCATCCGACGATCTGCTGCAATTCGCGGCTTCGAACGACGTTTCGACGCTTTACGTGCAGATCGACGCCGAGATGGACAAAGCGGATTACGCCGCGTTCATCCGCCGGGCGTCTGCGCAAAATATTCGGGTTTACGCCTTGGACGGCGCTCCGCGTTGGGCGACCGACCGCAGTTTGCCGCAAGCTTTCCTGAGCTGGTTGACCGCTTACCAGTCTTCGGCCGGTGCAGACGAGAAGTTTTCCGGCATTCATGTCGATGTGGAGCCTTATCTGCTTCCCGAATGGGAAAGCAGCCGGGATACTTTGCTGACAACGTGGAAAACATCGACCGATACGCTGCTTGAAGGCGCGAAAAATCTGGGACTGCGAGCGGAAGCCGATATGCCCTTCTGGTTCGACGAACATCGGATGCCCGGCGAAAAAGGGACGCTCAGCGCCTGGATGATCGGCCGCTTCGACGGCGTAACGATCATGGCGTATCGCGATTCCGCGGAACAGATCGCGGAAGTCGCGAAAAACGAGCTTGCCGAAGCGGAAAAGCTGGGCAAAACGCTGCGGATCGCCGTGGAAAGTAACCCTTCAGCCGAAACGCCCCAGGTTACTTTCTATGAAGAAGGGACCGAATTTTTGAACAGCCAGCTTGAAGCCGTTCGTCAAAAGGTCGGCAGCAGTCCTGCTTTCGCGGGATTTGCCGTACATGATTACGCGGGATGGAAAAAGATGCAGGAAAAAAGCACGGCGACGAACGGAAAACCTTCCCGTGCTTCTTCGTCTTCGAAAACCGGCGCGGCTGTCAAGTCGGTTAAAACCGACCCGGCAGCCGCGCAAAAAAACGCAGGACGCAAAAAATAGAAAAAGCCGCGTCGGGACATATTTTCGAGCCCCGAACGCAGCCGAACCGAAGATTTCTGCGGGTCTCTGTGCCGACCGGAGCGGTCAGGATTCAGCCCGCTTTCCCTGTTCGTCCTTTTAGGAGAACCGGCCGAAAGCGGGCTTTTTGCGCTGTTGATTATCGCGGATCTATCGGCAAGCCGCCGAAGGAGCAGCATGCGTTCAATAAGCGTGAACAAATTTTCAATAACCATTTTGCATTTGTTCACGTTAATGTTATGATAGGGGTAATTCCACACTTGAAGGAGAGATCCAAGATGAATCTTGCATCCATGATCGACCATACCCTGCTGCGTGCCGACGCGACGGAAGCCGAGGTCGCCAAGCTGATCGAAGAAGCCAAAACCTACGTCTTTGCTTCCGTCTGCGTCAATCCGACCTGGGTTGCTTTCGCGGCTGAACGCCTGGCAGGTACCGAAGTGAAAGTCTGCACCGTAATCGGCTTCCCACTGGGAGCATCCACGCCGGAAACGAAAGCGTTCGAAACTGTCGACGCCATCGAAAAAGGCGCGCAAGAGATCGATATGGTGCTGAACATCGGCGCGCTGAAAAGCGGCAACGTCGAGCTTGTCGAACGCGACGTTCGCGCTGTAGTCGAAGCGGCTGCTGGCAAAGCGCTCGTTAAAGTCATCATCGAGACTTGCTTGCTGACCGACGACGAGAAAGTGCTGGCTTCCGAGTTGTCCGTTCGCGCAGGCGCTAATTTCGTGAAGACCTCCACTGGATTCTCCACTGGCGGCGCAACGGCTGAAGACGTAGCCCTGATGCGCAAAACGGTCGGCCCGGACATCGGCGTCAAAGCTTCCGGCGGCGTACGCAGCCGTGAAGACATGGAAAAAATGATCGAAGCAGGCGCGACGCGCATCGGCGCAAGCTCCGGCGTGAAGATCATGCAAGGCGAGAAATCCGACTCTTCGTACTGATGCCTTTAGCATTATGCCTTTAGCCTTGACAAGGTACTAACCCATTCTGGATTCCAGGAGGCCTTCCCATGAGTCACCCTATGCAAGAGCAATTGATCGCAGCCGCGATCGAAGCCCGCGGTTCCGCTTACGTCCCGTATTCGCATTTTGAAGTCGGAGCCGCACTGCTTGCCGACGGCAAGATCTATTCCGGCTGCAATATCGAAAATGCTTCGTTCGGCTTAACCAACTGCGCGGAACGCACCGCGATCTTCAAGGCCGCTTCAGAAGGCGTGCGCCGGATCGAAGCGATCGCGGTCGTTGCCGACACGGAAGGCCCGGTATCTCCGTGCGGCGCTTGCCGCCAGGTCATTGCCGAGTTTGCCGACGAAAACACGCGCATCTATCTGACCAATCTTCACGGCAACACCGAGGAATGGACGATGGCTACGCTGCTTCCCGGCTACTTCCAGGCGAAAGACATGGATAAGTCGAAGTAAATCGGATTTACGGATGCACGGATGCGTCTGTTGACGGCAGCGATGCCGAAACAGACCTGTCCGGCGCAATCGTGAAAACCGATATTTCAACGGTCTATTTTTGTAAACGCTTCAACATGATTCAAATAGCAGCATTCGTTGAAAATAGGGAGAGAGGCATAGAGTCGCATTGCGCCTTTCGCTCCCTTTCTCGATGCACAATGTCAGGATTTTGTAAGCTTTTGAACAAACCGGCAGCTGCCGGACAGCCCAAAAAATACCTTCCAGGAGATTGTCGCCCATGAACATTTTGATTGCTTTGCTCGGACTGGCCGTCGTGTTCGGTCTCGCTTTTGTTGCAAGTAACGGTCGGAAAAAGATTCGTTATCGCCCGTTAATTATTATGGTCGTGCTTCAAGTTCTGCTCGCTTTCCTGTTACTTAACACCGTTGTCGGTACTACGTTGATCAGCGCTTTTGCCAATACGTTTGAAACATTGCTGGAATACGCCAAAGCCGGAATCAGCTTTGTGTTCGGCGGGTTGGCGAGAGAAGAAACGCCGACCGGTCAGGCTACCGTCTTTTTCTTAGACGTGCTAATGCCGATTGTCTTCATCTCCGCGCTCATCGGCATTCTTCAATACGTGCGCGTTCTACCATTTATTGTTCGTTACATCGGACTCGTATTGAGCAAAATCAACGGAATGGGCAAGCTCGAATCCTACAACGCGGTCGCTTCCGCCATACTCGGCCAATCGGAAGTCTTCATTTCCGTCAAAAAGCAGATAGGCCTGCTACCAAAGCATCGACTCTACACGCTCTGCGCTTCGGCAATGTCGACTGTCTCGATGTCGATCGTCGGCGCTTATATGGGCCTAATTCCGCCGAAATATGTCGTAACCGCATTAGTACTCAACCTGTTCGGCGGATTTATCATTGCTTCCATTATTAATCCTTATAAAGTCGAGTCGGAAGAAGATATACTGGAAGTGCAACAAGAGGAGAAACAATCATTCTTCGAAATGCTCGGAGAATACATCATGGACGGCTTCAAGGTTGCAATCGTGGTCGCAGCTATGTTAATCGGCTTCGTTGCGCTGATCGCCATGCTGAACGGCATCTTCGCTGCGATCTTCGGACTTTCATTCCAAGAGATGCTAGGCTACGTGTTCTCGCCATTCGCATTCGTTATGGGCGTTCCGTGGCACGATGCAATTACGGCAGGCAGCATTATGGCTACCAAACTGATGACAAACGAATTCACCGCCATGTTCGAACTGAATGGATTGATCGAGGCTGGAACCCTCAGCGAACGCACAATCGGCATCGTATCCGTCTTCCTCGTCTCGTTCGCCAACTTCTCCTCGATCGGCATTATCGCCGGCGCGGTGAAGGGTCTGCACGAAAAGCAAGGTAACGTCGTCGCCCGCTTCGGCCTGAAATTGCTTTATGGCGCAACTCTCGTCAGCATGCTATCTGCGATCATCGCAGGACTGTTCATTTAAGATGAATCTAAGTCGTGAAAAAGCAAGAAAAAAGGTGTAGAATAGGATTTTCTGATCTGAAAGGAGCATGAACCATGTCTACATTCAAACGTATCCACTTGATCGTGATGGACTCGGTCGGAATCGGCGAAGCGCCGGATGCCGCGGAGTTCGATGATTTCGGAGTCGACACCTTCGGCCATATCGCCCGCGAAATGGGCGGCCTGAACATGCCGAACATGGCCAAACTCGGCCTGTCCAATATCGAAGAGGTTCAAGGCATAGCCAAAGCCGACAAGCCTCTCGCTTACCACACCAAAATGCAGGAAGCTTCGCGCGGCAAAGACACGATGACCGGCCACTGGGAAATCATGGGCCTGTATATCGATACGCCGTTCCGCGTCTTTCCGGACGGATTCCCCGATGAACTGATCCAGCGCATCGAAGAAAAAACCGGACGCAAAGTGATCGGCAACAAGCCGGCCAGCGGCACGGAAATCCTCGACGAGCTGGGCGAAGAACATATGAAGACCGGCGCGCTGATCGTCTACACCTCCGCCGATTCCGTGCTTCAAGTCGCGGCGCATGAAGAGATTGTTCCTTTAAAAGAATTGTACGAGATTTGCGAGTTCTGTCGCGAAATCACATTGGAAGATCCGTACATGCTCGGCCGCATCATCGCTCGTCCGTTCGTCGGCGAGCCGGGAGCGTTCAAGCGCACAGCCGGACGTCACGACTATGCGCTGAAGCCGTTCGGCCGCACCACGATGAACGAATTGCAAGACGGCGGATTCGACGTGATCGCCCTCGGCAAAATCGCTGACATCTATGACGGCGAAGGCGTAACCAAATCCGTTCGCACCGTGTCCAACATGGACGGCATGGACAAGTTGGTCGAAGAACTGGACAACCCGTTCAATGGCCTGAGCTTCCTGAACCTGGTTGACTTCGACGCCCTGTTCGGCCACCGCCGCGATCCGCAAGGTTACGGCCAAGCGCTCGAAGAATACGACGCCCGTCTGCCTGAAGTATTCGCCAAAATGAACGACGACGATCTGCTGCTCATCACCGCAGACCACGGCAACGACCCGACGTACCGCGGCACCGACCATACCCGCGAATACGTCCCGCTGCTCGCCTACTCGCCGAGCTTCAAAAACGGCGGCACCAAGCTTCCTGTCCGCACCACTTTCGCCGACATCGCAGCAACAGTAGCCGAAAACTTCAGCGTCAAAATGCCGGAATACGGCACAAGCTTCCTGGGCGATTTGAAGTAACGAATGAACGGATCGGAAGCAGTGCAATTAGGCATTCGTATCAAAAAAGGCCGGTGCTTGCTCCATCAGGAGATTAAACAAGCACCAGAGTTGTAAAAACTGCAACAAAATCTTCCCGCAATCGATGTCCAGCAAGCCTATCTTGCAGAACTTGCAACATTTTCTCGTTTTCATCGCGAGTAAGATCGAATAATTGCCCAAAATGCTGCAAAACTTACAACATACTCGTTCAAACGCCTTATTTTCAATACAAATTGTTGCAAAAACTACAACCCGGTCCAAAACGAACATGATTTTCCCTTAATCCAAAAAAGGAACGCGAATCGGCTTTACCTCCAGTCCCACCCCGTTCGAGCCTAGCGGAGAATGGGGTGGAGCCGGAGAAACGAAGTGCTCGCATTTGTTTTCCGATTTTCACCTTATAAAAGTCTAATCGAAAAAATCGGAAAATAACGGCGATCGCAGGCCCACCCTATTCGCAGCGCCACCCACACCCACCAAACTGGAGGTTTTTCAAAATGAGTGTTCACATCGAAGCCAAAGTCGGCGACATCGCCGAAACGATCCTGCTCCCGGGCGATCCCCTGAGAGCCAAATTCATCGCCGACACTTACCTCGAAGACGTCGTGCAATACAACCAAGTCCGCGGCATGCTCGGCTTCACCGGTACCTACAAAGGCAAGCGCATCTCTGTTCAAGGTTCCGGCATGGGCATCCCTTCGTTCGCGATCTACGCCAACGAACTGATCAGCGAATACGGCGTCAAAAACCTGATCCGCGTCGGCACTTGCGGCGGCATGCAGGAAAGCGTACGCGTTCGCGACGTGATCTTGGCGCAGGCGGCATGTACCGATTCCAGCATGAACCGCAACACCTTCCCGGGCTTCGACTTCGCTCCGATCGCAAGCTTCGGCCTGTTGAAAGAAGCTTACGAACGCGCCGTGGAAAAAGGACTGAACGTCCATGTCGGCAACATCCTCAGCTCCGACATCTTCTACCGCGACGACAAGACGGTCACGACGAAGCTGATGGAATACGGCGTGTTGGGCGTGGAAATGGAAACGACGGCCCTCTACTCGCTCGCAGCCAAATTCGGCGTCAACGCCCTGACCATCCTCACCGTCAGCGATCACCTGCTGACCGGCGAAGAAACCACTTCGGCCGAGCGTCAATCGACCTTCAACGACATGATGGAAGTGGCTCTGGAAACAGCGCTCACTCTGTAAATAGCCGAATTCATCTTACGAAAGCGAGGCAGACAAACATGAGAATGGTAGACTTGATCGAGAAAAAACGAGACGGAAAAGAACTCAGCACCGAAGAAATCAACTTCATTATTGAAGGCTACACCCAAGGAGATATTCCGGATTATCAGGTGAGCGCATTCGCAATGGCTGTCTTTTTCCAGGACATGAACGATCGGGAGCGCGCCGATCTGACGATGGCGATGGTGCATTCCGGCGACACCATCGACCTGTCGGCGATCGAAGGCGTCAAAGTCGACAAGCACTCCACGGGCGGCGTAGGCGATACGACCACTCTGGTCCTCGCACCGCTTGTTGCGGCATTGGACGTACCGGTCGCGAAAATGTCGGGACGCGGTCTCGGCCATACCGGCGGTACCGTGGATAAGCTGGAAGCGGTCGAAGGATTCCACGTCGAAATCACGAACGAAGAATTCGTGAAGCTCGTCAATGAGCATAAGATCGCGGTTATCGGCCAAAGCGGCAACCTGACTCCGGCCGACAAAAAGCTGTACGCGCTGCGCGACGTAACGGCAACGGTCAACTCGATCCCGATGATCGCAAGCTCGATCATGAGCAAAAAGATCGCAGCCGGAGCCGACGCAATCGTGCTCGACGTCAAAACTGGCGCGGGCGCATTCATGAAGACGCTCGAAGGCTCGAAAGACCTTGCTCACGCGATGGTCTCGATCGGCAACAACGTCGGTCGCCGCACGATGGCCGTTATTTCCGATATGAGCCAGCCGCTGGGCGCAGCGATCGGCAATGCGTTGGAAGTGCAAGAAGCGATCGACACGCTGAAAGGCCAAGGTCCGAAAGATCTGGAAGATCTGTGTCTCGCACTCGGCAGCCAGATGGTCTTCCTGGCAGGCAAAGCCTCCTCGCTGGAAGATGCCGAAGCGAAACTGCGCGAAGTCATTGCCAACGGCAAAGCACTGGATAAATTCCGCGACTTCCTCGCGAATCAAGGCGGAGACGCTTCGGTTGTCGATCATCCGGAACGTCTGCCGCAAGCGGCTTACAAGATCGAAGTTCCGGCTCCGCGCGGCGGCGTCGTATCCGAGATCATCGCTGACGAGATCGGCGTAGCCGCAATGTGGCTCGGCGCAGGCCGTGCGACGAAAGAATCGGAGATCGATCTGGCTGTCGGCCTGATGCTGAACAAGAAAGTCGGCGAAGCTGTCGAAGCCGGCGAATCGCTCGTTACCATTCATGCGAACAGCGAAGATGTTGCTAACGTAACGGAGAAAATCCTTGCGGCAATCTCGATCGCGGACAGCGCGGAAGCACCAACACTGATCTACGGCACGATTACCGAATAAGCGATACGCCGAGCATACAGGGCGTCCTTCCCATCTTCAATCGGGAAGGACGTCTTTTTGCTATGCCGAAAGTCGCAAAAAGCTTCCCGCATTTGGAAACGAGAATGAAGCAAGCTAAAATAGAGGCAGGGGTTTTATGGAAAACGGAAATTAGAGGAGGAATAGAAATGCCTGATTCGCAAGAGTATCGTTTTCAGGTCAACCTGAGCGGAATGATCGATATTTTATCGAACCACCTGTACAGCAGTCCGCGTGTATTCCTGCGCGAATTGCTGCAAAATGCCACTGACGCGATTACGGCACGCATGGATCTCGATCCGTCCCATCGCGGCGAAGTGTTCGTCGAGCTGGCAGGCCGCGGCGCCGATGCCACCTTGCTGATGCAAGATAACGGGATCGGATTGACCGAGGAAGACGTCCATGAATTCCTTGCCATGATCGGCCATTCTTCCAAGCGAAACGGAACGGAACTGCTTGGCGAAACTTCCTTTATCGGACGGTTCGGCATCGGTCTGCTTTCCTGCTTCATGGTCAGTGACGAGATCGTTATGCTGACCCAATCGGCAAGCGGCGGCCCTTCAATCGAATGGAAAGGAAAGCCGGACGGTACATACACGATTCGCAAATTGGAAACGTCGTTGACGCCGGGCACCAAGGTCTATTTGCGCTGCAAACCGGAGACGGACTTTTATTTCGAATCGGAAACGGTGGAATTGGATCTTTTGCATTATGGCGCTTTGCTGCCGTATCCGATCCGTCTATCTGCGGAAGGACGGGAGCACCGGATTAACCCGGAAGTCCCTGACTGGATCGTGCGTCCGGATCTTGCGCATGGCAGTCCGGACGAGGTACTGCGTTTTGGCGAAAAAATGCTGGGCGAGCGATTCCGCGACTTTATTCCGTTACGGACTTCGACGGGGCGCACAGGCGGTATTGCCTACATTCTTCCGCATGCCGTCAATCTGAGCGCCAAGCGCTCGCACAAGGTTTATCTGAAACGGATGCTGATCTCCGAGCAGGCGGACAATATTTTGCCGGAGTGGGCCTTTTTCGTAAAATGCTTGATTTGGACCGACGAACTTCAACCGACAGCCTCGCGTGAACATTTTTACGAAAACGAACAGTTGGAACGCGTACGCGGCGAGCTGGGTGAAGCCATTCGGGACGCACTGATTCATATGAGCGAACAGGATCAGACCCGGCTGCGGCGTATCGTCGAACTGCATGCGTTATCGATGAAAAACCTGGCCGTGGAAGACGATACGTTTTACCGAATGATCCATCGCTGGCTGCCGTTCGAGAGCACCTACGGACACAAGACGCTGGGCGAGCTGATTGATGAAAAACAAACGCTCTACTATACTCCTACGCTCGACCATTATCGCCAACTCCGCCATGTCGCTTCCGCGCAATCGATGCTGGTCGTCAACGGGGGTTATATTTACGAAGCGGAATTGCTGGAGTCGCTCGCTCGCATCTTGCCGGGAACCGACGTTCGTCGTTTATTGCCCGAGGATGTATCGCTTGCTTTTACCGACTTGAATCCTGAAGAACGATCCGCAACCCTTCAAGCCGCTCGTGCCGCGGATCTGGCTCTTCAGCGTTTCCGCTGCCGCATCCTGCTGAAACGCTTCAAGCCGGAAGAATTACCTGCCTTGTTCACTTTGCCGGAAGAAGCCGCTACGCTGCGTTCGATTGAACGCGCCAGCGAAGAAAGCCCGCAAGCCTTCGCTTCCATACTCGGAAGTCTGGGCGGTTCGCTCCAAGGAGAGGCAAGCTCGTATTCCATTTTATACCTGAACCTGAACAACCCTGTCGTCGAGCGAATGTTTACGGGCCAATCCACCAGCCGTTTAAGCACGTTGATCGAGATGTTATACGCGAATGCGCTGATGATGGGACACTACCCAATGAGCCGTTCGGAGCTGGCGCTGCTGAATAAAGGTATTTTGTCGTTGATTGATTGGAGCATGGAATCGGAGAAAGGAGAATAATTCACGATGGACCATTTTGAATCGGAATTTGAAGACCTGATGATGGAGGCTTACGGCTTGCCGAACGGCGCGGCCAAGATGGCGTTATTGGAGCGAGCGGCTGAATTGGCGGATCTCGCGGGCAACGTCGAAGCCGGTTACGAAGCGCGCGAAGAAATCGTGGAAGTCGGCAGTTTCGGAGGTTTTCCGTTAAAAGCGATCGTGGCGTACTCTTGGCAGCTCGGTCAATATGATCGAAACCCGGAAGCCTACGAAGCCCATACGCTGCATTGGAATTACAAATGGGTCATCGACGATGTCCCTTCGTTCCCGGACGTCCCCGCGCAGCAGATCGAATCGCTGCTGGAGGACCTGCGTCGGCGTTATCAGGAGTACGGAGTCAGCGACCGCACTTATTGGTACTACCGTTTCCGGATCTCGATGTATATGGGCGACCTGGACAAAGCAGGCGAATATCTAAATGAATTCCGCAAACTGAAAAGAGACGCCATGAGCGACTGCTCCGCTTGCGAACTGGACGAGCAAGTCCGTTACCTGCTGCTCACCGGACAAGACGAAGCCGCAGTCAAAAAAGCCCAGCCGATCGTCAAAGGCCGCCAGCGCTGCGCTCATGTCCCGCACGCAACCTTGCCTTTCCTTCTGCTCCCGCTGCACCGACTGGGACGCACCGAAGAAGCCGAAGAGATTCAGCCTAAAAGCTATAAACTCATTCGCGACAATCTGACCTTCGTACACGAGTTCGGCGAACATATCGGTTACCTGTCCATCGTCGATCCGCAAAAAGCCCTCCCGCTGCTGGAACGCCATCTCCCGCAGGTCGAAGGCCATGAAGATCCGTTAAACCGGATGATGTTCTACTGGAACGCCGCTGCCTTGCTGCAAAAACTGATCCGCACCGGCGAATCTTTCGTACTCAACCTTCCTCCGTCCTCGCGCTTCTACGCCTTGGCCGACAACCACGACGAACTGCGCCAAAAACTGGAGGAAGAAGCCTTCACCACCGCCCAAGCCCTAGACAACCGCAACGCCAATACTTATTACACGGAATATGGAAAAGAACTACTTAAAGAGCGAGGCTAACGCCTTCGCTCTTTTTATAATCTTATAAAGCCGATTTTTTTATAAGAAGCTTCTCTATGCAAGACGTATGCATAATATCTTTATCTTTGGCCTCCCATACCTCCCCCACAAGAAAGCCCTATCCATGCGCACGCAGAGCGAATTTCTCCCGCAGCGTCTCCAGCGTGGAGATAGGGCTTTCTTAATTTTCACTTCAGCTCGATTCCGATGATATGATCGTGCTCCTCCAACAGCGGCATCAATTCATCCGCAGTCGTCCCTTTCGGAAGGCGAACCACCAAATCCAAAGTGAGGTGCTTTTTCTCTTCATCTTTCCCACCTGCTTTGAAATCGATTACGGTCATTCCCCGCTCCTCAAGCAGACGCTTGAAGTTCTCCGCTGCACCCTTTTCCTGCCGAACCGTAACAAGCAGCCGATGCGTCGAGGCTACCAAGCGACCTTTGAAATTGCCGTGCATGATAATCTGCGTCATATAAATCAACAGCGTCGCCGCGATCCCCAAAATATACAAGCCCGCTCCCATCGCCATGCCGACTCCCGCAGTCGCCCACATTCCCGCCGCAGTCGTTAGGCCGTTAATCGTATATTTCCGCATGAAGATCATGCCTGCTCCGAGAAAGCCGACACCGCTGACGATCTCGGATGCGACTTTGGTCGGGTCGATCTGCACGCCGGTTCGTCCTTCCAAATCCATGAATCCGTACTTGGAAATCACCATAATGAGCGCCGCGCCTACAGCCACAATGAAATGCGTTCGTGTTCCAGCCTCCTTGCGCCTGCTTTTTCGTTCATAACCAATCAGGGCTCCGCACATTCCTGCAATCAGGATTCGCAGCAAATGCTCGAATTCCAGCGGTAAATCGACCAGATCGAAGTACCCCATACCTTCAACTCCTCTCCAAGTATGAACAAGCAAGCATTTATGGTTCTCCATGTTTTTCTGCCCGGACATCTGCTATGTTTTTACCCACGTTCGAGTAGGGCGTGTACGCAAACTTACTTTTTCGAATTTCATTTGCAACATTCCATAGGAGAGCCTCGTCTGAAAGATATCCAAGCCTAATCAAGGAGCGTGTTATTGATGAGAAAAAAATTCGGTACAAAATTAGTTGCGATTCCGGCCGCCGCGGCCATTCTGCTATCCGGTCTGGCCGGAGGTTCCGCTTATGCCGCAGCCGCTTTCGGCGATCTGCAAGGCGTGCCGCAAGCGAATCAAATTACGGCCCTTCAAGAAGCCGGCATCGTGAAAGGCGCGAAAGACGGCAAATTCAACCCGCAAGGCACATTCACCAACGCTCAAGCCATTCAACTTACTGTCGATACATTCGGATTGAATATCGACGATCTGAATTTTTTCAAAAAGCCTGAAGCTTCGGATTCGTTCCCTAAAGCTTCCGATCATGCCTGGTACTCCGATGCGCTGGTGATCGCCGCTTATAGCGACCTGAACCTACCGCGCGACCTTGATCCGAATGCTCCGGCTACCCGGGCTTCGTTCGCCTCGTTGTTGATCAATGCCGGACAAAAATCAGGGGCGCTGCCGATGTTCCGACTGATTCCGGTAGAGATTACGGACGAAGCTTCGATTCCGGACGGAAGCAGCGGTTCGATGCAGGAAGCACTCGCGTTTGGCATTCTGGAGTTGGACGCGAAAGGAAATATTCACCCGAATGAGACTTTGACTCGTGCTCAAGCTGCCGATATGCTGTATAAAATTGCCGTCAAAGGCCATATCTTCGAAACGAAATAAAGGTAAAAGCGCAATAAAATCGCAAAACGGAAGATGCCGCAGAGGCATCTTCCGTTTTTTTATGGCTATCGTTTGTAGCGAACCGGCTAAAAATCAATCGTCATCGCTATCGTCGTCGTTGTCATCGAAATCTTCGTCATAGGAAAGGACTTTTCCCGTATTGGCATCGACATCGACGTCCGCTTCGCCTTGCGCGGTGCGGATTTCGATTTCATAGATGAAACGTCCGTCGTCTTTATCCAAATCGATATCCGTCACCGTTCCGCCGCCGGTCTGCTTGAGCGCGATCTCCTCGGCTTTGGTCGACGTGATCTTTACCGAAGCCGCGGCGCCGGTTGCTTTGGCGTTCGAATTTTTCTGTTTGCTGTTCGAAGCGTCCTTATCGTCGTCGTTGACCACTTTCAGTACGGAAGCGGAGTAAGCATCCACCCAGACATCCACGTCGTCGCCGTTGGCGCGGTCGATATCGACTTCGTAATACGTTTTGCCGTTTTTCGTTTCCAGATCGATATCGTCCACCGTTCCGGCTTGCGCTTTCAGCGCGATCTCTTTTGCGCGTTCCGGCGAAATAATCGAGGCAGCCGACGCGTTTTGCGTTTGCGCGGATGCATTCGACGAGTTCGCCGCACCGCTCGCGGATGTTCCCGTTCCTGCACCGCTCGCCAAAGCTGCCGTTCCTCCGAGCGTCAATGCGGCCGCAACCGCTCCGATCATCACTTTACGTTTTACCATTTCAATCTCCTCCTCTGGTACCTTGCCAACACTAAAGGCAAGGTACGGATATGTGTAATTTTTGCAAGGCGTCTTACCCTGCCGCACTATTAGATTAACCGTGCCGTCTGAGAAGGCGGAGAGAGCTTCATTAGAAAACGATGAGAAAGAAATGAGAGAGGGTTTATTTTGTTTAAAGGGACGGCGCTGCGGGAGAAATTCGTTCAAGACGCTGTTTCACGCAGAAAGCTTGCAGCTTTCCGCGTTCAAAGGCGTCAACATAGCACCGGATGTTACCGGAGGTTTTCTTCGAAATCCTGTATTTCACTGAATTTCTCCCTCCGCTGGACGCTTTGTACAATATAAACTTTAAGGAAAAAAGAGAAATAAAAAAAACAAAAAAGAACCGCCTGCACGAGAGGCGGTTCTGGCGGTTAGGCGGGTTAGGTGTTTTCGGCGTCTTCATCTGCGTCTTTGTCTTCGTCCCAGGTGGTGGAGAGGATAGTGCCGGAGACGGCGTTGATTTGGACAGAGGCTTCGCGGCCGTCTTCGAGTTCGATTTCGACCAGGTAGTAGGCTTGGCCGTCTTCTTCAGTTCGGAGGTCGGCGTCGGTGTCTTCGACTTTGGAGCCGGCGTCGGCCAGGGATTTTGCGGCGATCTTCTCGGCTTCTTTTTCGCTGAGTAAACGAACCGGATCGTTAGAATGATTTGGTTTTTGCGGTTGATTATCTTTGTCGCCGGGCTTGGTCGAATTGTCGGGATTCTCGCCGTTTTGTCCGTTGGAAGAGCTATCAGGGTTTTCGGTTGGCGGATTTTCTTGGCCGGTATTTGGATTGGATGCAGGTTCGTCAGGCGGTTGGGCGGAGCCGTTGCCTCCCGTCTGCGGTGCAGAGATTTCTTGTTCGGATCGGATATCTCCGCTGTACGCATCGATTGTAAGTTTTAATAAGCGGCCTGTAGGATCGGTTAATTCTGCCACATAAAAAGGGTTATCGGCGTCTGTCGGCGTTTCCAGTTCCAGACGGGTGACTGTTGCGCCTGTTGCCCGACTTTCCAGCAGCGTTTTGACTTTTGTGCGCTCGAGAATTTCAGGCGGGGTCTGTTCGGCGGCTTCCAGACGGCGGATCGATTCGACCTGTCCGCTGGAAGCGGAGAGCGCTACGGCGTACAGGCCTGCTTCGGTGCGCAACCGCATATCGTAGTGACCGTTTGCCAGATTGGCCGATTCCACCTGTCCGCTGTAGCGTGCCAACAATTCCTGTTCGGCTTGTTCGCGCGTGAGCACAGGTTCGGCTGCTCCCCAGGGACTCCACAGGATCAATCCCGTCACCGCAACCGCCACCACGGCTGCCGATCCGATGAGTTTTCCTGAACTGCGTTTCATCACGATCTCTCCTTTCGCTCCGATTTATGTTCGTCTGTCCGCGTGCTTCTTCGTCCGAGACCTGTTTTACCGCTTCGGGTTTCTGAGGCAGGACGAGGCAGATTTAAGATTGGAAAAGTCAAAGTAACGATGGTTCCTTTTCCCGATTGGCTTTCGATTCCGATCTGAACGCCCAAGGCTTCAGCGATATCTTGCGCCAAAGATAAACCCAGACCGGAGCCGCCGGTCTGGCGAGTACGGGAAGAGTCGACTCGATAGAAGCGATCAAAGACTTTCGGCAATTCGGATTCGGGAATCCCGACGCCCCGGTCTATGACGCGTATGCTTGCCGCCAATCCGCTTCCGCCGGAAACTTCGACTTCAATTCCATCTTCGCTGTACTTGCGCGCATTGTCCAGCAAGATAAAAAGCAGTTGGCGCACTTTGGCCGTATCGGTCGTTACCGGAACAAAGTCATCCGCATGCACGGTTACGCTGCGTCCGTAAGCTCCTGAAAACGCCATGGCGGATTCTTGAACGGATACCGTTAAATTGGTTTCTGTCATGTCCAAAGTGTCCGCCTCAGGGCGACGCGCCGATTGAAGCAACCGCTCCGTCAACTCTCGCATCCGCACCGATTCCGACAAAATCGCGCCTACGGCCTCATCGAATACTTCCGGACGTTCTTTACCCCGGCGTCGCAGCAAGTTGGCGTAACTCTCGATAATCGTCAGCGGCGTTTTGAGTTCGTGAGAAGCATCTGAAACAAAGCGCTCCTGCCGGGCAAAATTGGCTTCCAGCAGCGCAATCATTTCATTGAACGCACGCTCCATTTCGGCTAGCTCGTCTCCAGGCTTTTGACCCGTTTCGATCTGCCGAAACTTTCCGCTCTGTTGAATATCCCCCATCGTGCCGGTAAGCGCCGAGATCGGCTTCACGATCCGGTTCGACAGCACGCGGCTGGCTAGAATTGCAGGAATCAATGCGAGCAGCGATACCACTGCCAATACGGTTCGCAGCACGGCAAGACGACCTTCCGTATCGGCGATGCTGCGACTGATCTGCACGCTGCGTACTTCGCCATCCGACCAGATCACGGGAACCGATACACGAATATAGCCGCTGCCGCCCGCGCTTAACCGTTCACTGGTGACGCCTTCGTGGTACGCATACGTTTCCGCGATAAAAGCATCCCCCGCACCGTTCGTCACGGCAGAGAGACTTGTCCCTTCCGGACGGACAACCCGCAGCATTCCATCCGCCGGAACGTAAGCGCGCAGCAGATCGTCCGGAGCAATTTGGGCTGAAGATCCGGCGACCCGCTCTGCAATAAGAAAAGCTTCGGCTTGGATACGCTGCGTCTCGTCCTCTAGCGACATTCGCTGAAATAATACATAGACCGAGATGCAGACCACAGCCAGCAATGCCGCGAAAAGCACGGAGGTGTAGAGATAGATTTTACTTTTGAGCCGCATCTCAGGAAGACTCCTTCAAGACGTAACCTACGCCGCGCACCGTATGGATCAACTCGGGAAGTCCCGTCTCGTCGATCTTTTTTCGCACATAACGGATATACACGTCGACGACGTTCGTATCCCCCGCATAATCGTACCCCCAGACCTCTCGAATCATTTGTTCCCGGCTCAAAACTTGACGCTGATTGCGAAGCAGGAAAACAAGCAAGTCGAATTCGCGGGGGGTGAGGTCGATCCGCCGTTCTCTCCGGTACACTTCTCTCGTCTGCTCGTTCAAGCGCAGATCGCCGATCGCAAGAAACTCTTCCGCGACGTCAACAACCGCTTCCTGCCGAGCTATTCTGGCGGCGCTTACCCGCAGCGAAGAACGAATGCGCGCCAGCAGTTCCTCGATTTCAAAAGGCTTGGTCACGTAATCGCTCGCACCCAGATCCAGTCCGGATACTTTATCTTCGACCGAGTCTTTTGCCGTCAACAGAATGACCGGAGTCAACGGATCGCTCGCACGAATACGGCGCAGCACTTCAATTCCGCTAAGTCCGGGCAACATGACATCCAACAAGATCAGATCCCAACCGCCTTCCCTGTACAGCTCCAAGCCTTCCGTTCCCGAACCCGCGCGTCCTGTTCGATAACCTTCATAGCCCAGTTCAAGCTCCAACAGACGGGCAATCTTGTCTTCATCCTCGATAATCAATACCTTTTCAGTCACATCCGGGCCTCCTTATGTTTAAAAGCTTGCGGCTTTTCTTCAAGCTCATGTATGTTTTGGCTTCATTCGTCGTCTGCTTTCACGCCCTATCACGTCTTGCCCATATTTTAAGCCAAAGAGCGCCCGGATGCCACAAACGCAATTGTTACCTTTTGTCAAAATGTTAACTAACCATTCATCAAATCTAGGACTTTAGGGGCATTTTTTCATAAAAATTCAATTAGGCAGTTTACACACTGTGTCAACTATAACTATACTTAACGGATATTCGGAATTTTACAGTCAAACGTTTGCAAAGGGAGGATTCTTTCATGCAGCAAAAAATCAGAATCGGCATCGTCGGCTATGGCAATCTCGGCCGGGGCGTACGTAGCGCAATTGCGCAAAATCCGGACATGGAACTTGTGGCGGTATTCAGCCGTCGCGATCCCAAGTCGCTGGAGCAGCGCGGAGAATCAGTCCGTTTCGTACATATCGCAGACGTCGAGCAATTTCGTAATGAAGTCGACGTGATGATCCTGTGCGGGGGGTCCGCTACGGATCTGCCTGAACAAACCCCTCAGCTTGCTTCGCTGTTCCATACGGTGGACAGCTTCGATACGCATGCCAAGATCCCTGAATTTTTCGATACGGTGAATACGGCCGCTCTCGAAGGCGAACGGGTCAGCGTCATTTCGACGGGTTGGGACCCGGGCTTGTTCTCGATGAACCGACTGCTCGCGGAATCGATCCTGCCTGAAGGCAAGGAATATACATTCTGGGGCAAAGGAGTCAGCCAAGGACACTCCGACGCGATTCGTCGCGTTCCGGGCGTCAAAGCAGGCGTACAATACACGGTGCCTGTCCAAACCGCGATCGACTTGATCCGTTCGGGCGAAACGCCGGAATTGAAAACCCGGGATAAGCATATGCGCGACTGTTACGTCGTTGCCGAAGAAGGCGCGGACGAGAATGCGATTCGCGAAGCGATCGTGTCGATGCCGAACTACTTCTCCGATTACAACACAAGCGTGACGTTCATTACGGCAGAAGAACTGGAGCGCGAGCATTCGGGCATGCCTCACGGCGGATTCGTAATGCGCAGCGGCGTTACGGGAGCCGGCACGAAGCAGCGGATCGAATTCGGGCTGGAGCTGGAAAGCAATCCGGAGTTCACGGCCAGCGTATTGATCGCTTATGCGCGCGCGGCGTTCAAGTTGGCTGCCGAAGGTCAGACGGGGGCGCGGACGGTATTCGATATTCCGCTGGGTCACTTGTCGCCGAAAAGCGCTGCGGAGCTGCGCGCGGAATTGCTGTAGGTCGGATTGCTGTAGATCGAATTGAAAGTCCTATTCGTTGGGGCAAAGCTGGGTCGGCTGCGAGAGAAATTTGTTCAAGGCGCTGTCTCACTCGGAAAAATCGATTAGAATTTTGATTGGAATTTTTCCGAGTTCAAAGGCGTCTTTCACTAAATTTCTCCCTCCGCCTATCGCTTCGCCGGAATAGGGACTTCAACGATATTCAACATTCCGTTTTTTATGGAATGGGTTAAAAGATTAGATCTGCCACCGAACCTTCGGTTCGGTGGGATTATTAAGGGCTGCGGGAGTTTGCAGCTCTTTTCCTCAAATGTAAAGAGGCGACTTCCTTCAAGGAAGGTTATGTACGCGTACGATCCTCGTTTGTTCTCCGGTGTTTCTATTTAGTTTATTCCTTTATCAGATTAACGCTAGAACCCGGTATTTTATAAAAGCACCAATCACCGAAACCCATTTCGAAGGAGCGTGTATTTATGATCGAGACTCAAAACGAAACTGGCTATGCTGAAGCGAAAGCTTATGTCGAATCCGTGTTTGCTACTGTGGTGCGTCGCAATCCTTATGAAGACGAGTTCCATCAGGCCGTACGCGAGATTTTCGATTCGCTCGTTCCTGTGTTTGCCAAGAATCCCCGTTACCGCGAGCACGGTTTGCTTGAGCGCTTGTCGGAGCCGGAGCGTCTGATTTCGTTCCGAGTGCCTTGGGTTGACGATTCGGGTCGGGTACAGGTGAACCGCGGTTTCCGCGTGCAGTTCAATAGCGCGATCGGACCGTACAAAGGCGGCTTGCGCTTCCATCCTTCGGTTAACGCGAGCATCATCAAGTTCCTCGGTTTCGAGCAGGTGCTCAAAAACTCGCTGACCGGCCAGCCGATCGGCGGCGGTAAAGGCGGGTCGGACTTTGATCCGAAAGGCAAATCCGACCTGGAAGTGATGCGCTTCACGCAAAGCTTTATGACGGAGCTGTACCGGCATATCGGTTCGGACGTCGATGTTCCGGCAGGCGATATCGGCGTCGGCGCACGCGAGATCGGTTATATGTACGGTCAATACAAGCGTATCCGCGGGGCAAGCGAAGCGGGCGTACTCACGGGTAAAAACCCGCTGTACGGCGGCAGCTTGGCTCGTACGGAAGCGACAGGTTACGGTTGCGTGTACTTTGTGCAGGAAATGCTAAACGGCGCCGGACTGGACTTCAAAGGCAGCCGCGTGACGGTATCCGGTTCGGGTAACGTCTCGATCTACGCGATTGAAAAAGCGCAAGAGCTTGGCGCGACCGTTATCGCGTGCAGCGACTCCTCGGGCTATGTCCATGACCCGGAAGGCATCAATCTCGCGACGGTAAAACGGATCAAAGAAGCGGGCCGCGGACGCATTTCCGAATACGTGGCCGAGCATCCTCACGCGACGTATACAGAGGGGTGCGAAGGCATCTGGAGCATTGCTTGCGATATCGCGCTGCCGTGCGCAACGCAAAACGAAATCGATGCCGAAGCGGCATCCGGCCTGATTAGCCGCGGCGTCAAAGCGATCGGCGAAGGAGCCAACATGCCGTCCACGCTGGGCGCGATCGAGAATTTCCTCAAAGCCGGCGTTCTGTTCGGTCCCGCAAAAGCAGCCAATGCCGGCGGCGTAGCCGTTTCCGCGTTGGAAATGGCGCAAAACAGCGCACGCCTGTCGTGGACGTTCGAAGAAGTGGATGCGAAGCTGCACCAAATCATGAAGAACATCTATGCGGAATCGACAAAAGCCGCCGAAGAATACGGACAAGCCGGCAACCTGGTCGTAGGGGCCAACATCGCCGGATTCCTGAAGGTTGCCGATGCCATGATCGCTCAAGGCGTGGTTTAATCCGAAGTTTCCTTTCATGTAAAAGAATCGGGCGCTCCATTCCATGACTCTATGAAGCGCACGATTCATCAAAAAACGCGATACCGGCTTTCACCGGACATCGCGTTTTTTGTGTTGGCTGTTCCTGTTTCCTTTTTTAACCGTATACTTCCATTAAATGCGCATCGTGTCCGGACGAAACTCCTTGATCGCCGAACGGATACGCGCAGCATCCCAATTTTCTTCTGCCGTGCGCGCACAAAGCGCCGGAAATTCTTTATCCCCTGCATTACGCAGCGCAATGATCTGAGCGACGCTCAGACGACGATCCAGCTCCCGTCCCGTCAGACGATAATACCGGAAGCTTTCTTCCGCGCGCACGATGCGGTCCTGCGTCTTGGTGGCATATACGCGAATCCGCGTAGCCGCAAACCCAAGGCAGACGACCAGCCCCAGCAGCGTCCAAGCCGGCAAAGCTTCCTCCCCCTGCTGCACTGTGCGCACCAGATTGACAATCGATGCGATCAATACGATCAACAGCAAAGGCAGCGTCACAAAGTGATACGGCCAATCAAAGCGCATGCTGAATTTTTTCGATGATTCCATTCCTTTTCCCCCTTATGAACTTCCGCAAGCTTGAACCGATTGTTGCGGCTATCAAGCTCCATTATAAGCTCTATTACACCGGACGGTACGATCGGCAATCATTTTTCTTCGGGCTCGCAAAAGAACCGATGCAAAAAAGCGATGCTCCGAAATTTCGGAACACCGCTTCAGCTTGACGATAAGCAATTAGAACTTCAGTACGCCAATCGAATACAAGAAGATCAGGATGATCAGCAGCGGGCAAACGTACCGCAGCAGGAACATCCACGTTTTGTAGATGCCGCCTGTAAGACCCGCTTCTTCGCCCGCGCGTTTCCACGCATAGCCGGTGAACAGCGTGATGATCAGACCGCCTACCGGCATCAGAATATAGGACGTGGAGAAGTCGAACAGATCGAAGATCGTTTTGCCGAATACCAGCAGATTGCTCAGGGGTCCGTCAGCGCCTTCGACCGACAGTGCGGAAGGCACGCCGAGCAGGAACGCCAGTCCCGCCATGATGATCGCCGTTTTTTTCCGGCTCCATTTCCATTGTTCCATCGCGTAAGCGACCGGAACTTCAAGGATCGACACGGCCGAGGTCAGCGCGGCGATCGCCAGCAACAGGAAGAAGATGCCGCCGAACAGGAAGCCGAGCGGCATTTGGGCGAAAGCAGCCGGGAGCGCGATGAAGGCCAAGCCTACGCCGCTCGACGGCTCCATGCCGTAAGCGAATACGGTCGGGAAGATCACCAGCCCCGCGATGAACGCGTACAGCAGGTCGCCCGCGCCGATCGCCAGCGTAGCTTTTCCGAGCGATTGATCCTTTTGCACATAAGAGCCGTAGGTCAGCATGCAGCCCATGCCCAGCGACAAAGAGAAGAACGAGTGGCCGAGCGCGATCAGGACCGATTCTTCGTTCAGCTTGGAGAAGTCCGGTTTCAGGAAGAACTCGGCTCCTTCAAGCGCTCCCGGCAGCGTCAACGCGCGTACCATCATGATAAGCAGCAGGATCAGGAAGCCGGGAATCAGAACTTTGTTGAACTTCTCGATTCCGCCGGATACGCCTTTTGCGATAACGTATCCGGTGATAACCATGACGACCGCGCTCCAGAAGATCGGCATATAACCGCCTGCGAAGCCGAGGAACGTCGCCGCGTAATCCATGCTCGTATCGGACAAGGCGCCCGCGAACGATTGGATCATGTAATGCAGCGTCCAGCCGGCGACCACGCTATAATACGACATGATCAAGAACGCCGTAATGATGGAGATCAGGCCGAACCATTTCCAATGCTTTTTGTTCGTCAAGTTAAACAGCGAGGAAGACGCATTGCCCCTGCCGCCCCTGCCGATCGTCATTTCTGCGAGCAGGATCGGCAGTCCGACCACGACCAGACAGATAATGAACAGCAGGAAAAATGCCGCCCCGCCGTTTTCCCCCGTAATGTAAGGGAACTTCCACATATTGCCCAGACCGACCGAACTTCCGATCGCAGCCAGGATAAATCCGTTTTTGGAAAAGCCGGTGCTGCCCTCTCCGAGTCTTTCTCCGGCATTTCCCGATTTCTTATTCAAACCTGCCATACCCCTCCGACCTTTCTGCGTTCGATTCTGCGATGCGGTTTTTCATTTTCTCATGGTAACGAATCAACGCGACATTGTCTATAGTTTGTTGGCGAAGTCAATAACAAAATGAATTTTCAAAAACATGCACGCCTTCTTTTAGCAAAAATAATCCCTTATTATCGGCCTATTCGTCAAAAAAGCTATGCAGCCTTATCCAAGTTTTCGACATCATTTGACGTCTTTTTCTTTTTTATATATGATAACGATTATCATTTGAGCCTAAAGGAGATTTTATATGTTCGTTCGTCCGAAAAAACGTCTTCGCGCCTGCTTGTTTGCGATTTTATTGCCGGCTCTGTTATCGGTCGCGGGCTGCGGCGCTGCCGGTAACCTTTCTTCCGGCAATGCCAATGTGCCCGGCGAAACCGCGGCAGACGCCGACGTAGCGCAAACTGCCGTGAGGAACGTCAACCATCTGAAAGGCGAGAGCGTCATTCCGGCTTCTCCGCAACGTATCGCCTCGCTCGATTACCGGTTGACGGATTTCCTGCTGGCGATCGGCCTCAAACCTTACGCGTCCGGAACGTATCCCGGCGGCGGAATGCCTCCTTACCTTGACTCTTCGCTGCTGGAAGGCGTTCAACCGCTCGGAGACGAGGTGAACCCGGAAGCAGTGCTGAATGCCGCGCCCGACGTTATCTTGGGACGAAAAGCGCACGCCGATTTGTACGATCAGTTGAAGGCGATTGCTCCGACCGTCATCGCCGATTCGCCGTCCGCAGATTGGAAACAAGAGCTTCGTTCGTACGGCGCCATGTTCGGACGCGAAGCGCAGGCGGAAGAATGGCTGAACCGTTACGAGCGCGAAGCCGAAGCGGCAAAAGCGAATATCGCGAAGGTCGTTCCCCCGGGCTCGACGTTCCTTTACTTGCGCATCCTGCCCAAAGAAGTTCGCGTTCACGGACCGAAGCAGGCACTGTCCGACGTCCTTTACGGCGATCTCGGCCTGACGCCAGCCCGAGGCGTCGAAACGTTGGACGACGTCGTTCCGATCTCGCTCGAGGTATTGCCGGATTACGACGCGGATTACATTTTCGTCGAAATCGGCGCTCCGAATACGAACGGCGATCAAGACGCGAACGATAATCGCGGCCGAATCGAGCAGACGTCTGTCTGGAAAAACTTGAAAGCCGTCAAAGCCGGGCACGTATACGAGATGCCTCAATGGGTGATCAGCGAAGCCCCTTATATTAAGGAAGAATCGCTAAAAGCAGTGGAAAAGGCGCTTACGCAACCTTAACGAATATTCGATTCGGCGAAAAAACCGCACAGACCCGCTGGGCGTGTCTTCAAACCTCGCCTGGTACGCGGCACAAAGCACGGGAGCGGACGGTATCCGCTCCTTTTTGGTTTGCGCGCGGGCATGCCTTCGGCTTCTCTTGCGATTCTGCCTTGTTGTCTTCGGAATCTCCGCTTAAAATAGAAAGAATACCGGGTTGTTCGACGATCCATATTCAAGGTAAAGGTGGAATCGAAAATGCCCGTCGGGCCTCTTATTAACGCCCTTGCCGTCCTGTTGGGCGGCATGCTCGGCGCGCTGCTGGGGAATCGGATTCCCGAGCGTCTGCGCGCCAATCTTCCGTTGACTTTCGGTGCCGCCTCGATGGGGATGGGAGTGGCGCTTATTGTCAAAGTCCATACGCTGCCGCCTGTCGTTCTCGCCCTGCTGCTTGGCAGCGTGGTAGGCGAACTGATTCGTCTGGAAAAAGGTATCGAATGGCTGGCCGGCAAAGTACGCGGACCCGTCGATCGTTTGTTTTCCGCAAAATCTGCCGGGCCCGATCCCGATGTCTTCATGCAGCAGTTTGTCGGCATCGTCGTCTTGTTCTGCGCAAGCGGCACGGGAATCTTCGGTGCTTTGAACGAAGGGATGACCGGCGATTACACGGTACTGTTATCCAAGTCGTTCCTCGATTTCTGCACGGCGTTGATTTTTGCCGCGTCGCTCGGATTTATCGTACCGACTGTCGCTCTGCCTCAAGCGATCATTCTGCTAGGATTATTTTTTACTGCCGGATTGATTCTGCCGCTCACCACGCCCGAAATGATCGCGGACTTCTCGGCTGCCGGCGGTATCATTATGCTGGTCACCGGTCTTCGCATCTGCGGGATCAAAGCTTTTCCGGTGGCCAATATGCTTCCGGCACTTATCTTCGTTATGCCTTTATCGCAGCTATGGACAGCCCTGCTGGGCTAACCCTTCCCCGAAAGAGAGGCCTCTCCCATGACCAAACGAACATTGGCGATCAGCGATATTCACGGTGAACTGGATCTGCTGGATCGCTTGCTGAAGCAAACCGAATACGATCCCGCCGTCGATCAGCTTGTGCTGCTCGGCGATTATATCGACCGCGGCCCCAAGTCCATGCAGACGCTGGAGCGCGTGATGGAGCTGCATGCCGCAGGCGCAATCGTGCTCAAAGGCAATCATGAAGACCTGATGCTGCGCGCGCTCGACGGCGGAAGCGAGGACGATTGGAAACGCTGGATCGTCCGCAACGGCGGTTATGTGACGCTGCAAAGCTACGGTTTCGCCGAACGGCAATTAAGGATTGAGACAGGCGAAGCTTTTCGGCAGCCGGAGTTGGATTCCGATACGCTGGAGCGTCATCTGAACTTTGTGCGCAGTCTGCCTGATTACTACGAGACCGATGACTTTATCTGCGTTCATGCGGGAATTCCGCCGGGCAAGACCGCTGCCGAAGCGGACCCCTCCGATCTGATCTGGATCCGCGAGGAATTTCATAAAGGCTACAACGGCGCGAAAAAGGTAATCTTCGGTCATACGCCGACACGCGGCCTGCATGGCGACCCGGACAACAACGACCCCTATTACGGCAGCAACCGCATCATCGGGATCGACGGCGGCGCCGTGTTCGAAGGTCAGCTCAATGCGCTTGCGATCGAGAGCGGGGAGACGTTTTATGTAAAAGCGATTGAAGCGACTTAAAAGCTGAATAGCGCTCGTATGCTAAAAAACATCGCATTGCCGTGAGGCTGCGATGTTTTTTGTGCAAAAAACGAACGTTTAGGCGGTCAGTACTTTTTTTCCTCTTCAAGCGCAGTCAGCACGCAAGCATCTCCGTTCTCCGCAAAACGCCGAGTATAGTCCACCTCGATATCCGGCAACGTTCGTGCTTCAAAGTTAGACGCTCCCGTCGCATCAAGACCCATCATCAGCTCCATTCGAAACACGTATCCGCTGTTGGGCAGCGCAACATAAGCCCCTTCCCATCCGATTCCGTCTCCTCCGGTGCGTTCGCCGACCAGAGTCGCCCAGTCGCTTTCCTTGGCGAAATTAGCCCAAGCTTCCGCTGACGAGAACACGCCTGCATCGACCAGCAAATAAATTCTCCCCTCAAATCCGATCGGTTCGTACGGCGTAATTTGTGCTTGATCTTTGGAGTAACGGTCAAAATCGGTGAATGTTTCGGGAGGGAGACTCGGCAAATGTTCATCCTTCAACTCATCGATTGGCAGAAGCTGCGCATACGAAATCCCCATTTTCGATTCGATAAAAGGTTTGGCAAACTCCCCTCCTCGGAACAATTGATACGTCGTCCATGAACGGGGCTGATTCGTAAGACGCTGCACGATTCGGAACCAGTAATCGCTATCGCCGCCTCCATTTCCGCGGATATCGAAAATGAGCGCGTCCGCGTCCTTCTGCTCCTCAAGAAACGGCAAAATTTGCTTCAAATCCGCCTCTTTCCTTTCGCTCTGCAAACCTGGAATCTTGAGATAAGCCACTCGCCCCTCTTCTAAGGTCTCAAACTTCAAAGGATTTCTTGCTCGAAGCTGTCTGCCTAAAAGCTCTGAAGCGATGCGATACTTGTCCGAAGTTTCCGAATTTGCCGGCTCTTCAGCCTTTTTCCTCTCTACTTCAGAAGCCGACTGCGCTCCCTGATAACGCTCCACAACTTGAGGCTGCTGCAACTGATCCACCCAAGGGCCGTGAGTTCCCCGTTCATCTTGAAGTTGCAGAAATAACCTCAATGCCGACGCATATTCTTCTTTTGACACCATAGCGGTATGCCCGTTTCCCAAACGCCCTAACAACTGTTCGAGAATATTTAAAAATGCCTCATCATCCTCCGAAGCCGCCGCCCTTTGCGCGTAATAGTCTTGCCTGGAAAACCAATCCAACCCCGTTATCCGCTCGCTCAATTCGATATACGGATAATTTTCCTTCATTAGCTTATACAAATATGCAACATCTTCAACTTTCTGGTCCGCCGTCAGCGAATCTTTCTCAGCTTGAGCAATGCGCTCGCTGCTTGTCGTCAACAACAGCTGTACGATCGCTAATCCCAGCATGCCTGTCTTCATCCCCAGCCTCACTCTTTTCGCATCCAATCCCAAAAGTCATCCTTTCGCCCTTTTCTACTAACTTAAAACCCATAATATAGAAGGTACACGAGTAAAAACATTAACTTCCGCACACCCTAATACCTTGACCGCATTCGATTAAAGTTTGCTTCCATCGGAAACACGTACGGTTCAAGCGGGTTTTTGAGGGGCGTAACCTAACTTCTTAAGCGGTCAAGGTACTAATCGTACCTCTCCCGTCACATTTGAAGCGATTCGGATCGTTACATAGATAAGGACACTGAAAGGAGAGGATCACTTGAAGTCGACAAATACCGAAGCCGATTCCGATCAGCAGACCACAATCGAAACGGTAATTGCCCAGGTATTGGCCGGGCGGCGCGAATGCTACGAGACGATCGTTCAAGCCTACGAAAAACAAATTTATGTATACTGCCGCTTGCTGCTCCGGGATCAGACGGAAGCGGAGGACGCGACCCAGGAAGTGTTCATTAAGGCGTATAAGGGACTCGGAAGCTATGAAAAAAGAGCCTCCTTCTCTTCGTGGCTGCACCGAATCGCCTATCATCATTGCTTGGACCGTCTCCGCAGCAGCAAGCGCAGGGAGCGCCTGAACGAAGCCTGCAAAGAACAACTGCGATCCGCACCGCCCAGAACGCATGAACAGGAACAAGCGGTCATTGACCGTCTGTTCGAAGAATTGACTCCCGAAGAACGGAATCTTCTTCTGCTCCGCGCGATCCAGCAGTATACCTTTGAAGAGATTGCCTGCATTACAGGTCGTACGGCGGCTTCCATGCGCAAACAATTCGAACGGCTCAAGAAAAAGTTGGTTCGTCAACATTCTCATCCAGGAGGTATTCCCCATGAAAAAATGGCAAGATCAACCTAAGTCCGATCCCGTAGAAGAGCTGCGTACGGCGCTAAACGATCTCGACATGCCCGCTGAAGGCTTCAGTAATCGAGTGATGCAACAGCTGGAACAAATCGATGCTCGCCCGGGGAAAGAAGCCCCCTTCTCGCCGCCTCGCAAACGAACGGCACGAACAGCGGCAATCGTCGCCTCGGTCGCCGCAGCTGTCAGTCTGGGCGTGCTGGGCAGCGGCTTCGTTTCTCCGGTCATGGCCTCGGCGCTTAAGCATCTTCCGGTGATCGGCAACGTCTTTGCAGACGATACTTACGACAGAGGCATCCAACGAGCCGTCGAAATGGGATATGCGCAGACGCCGAATCTCACGGTAACTCGCGGTGACTTTACGTTTACGGTGACGGATGTTCTTTACGACGGTACGCGGTTGAATCTGGCAATCGAACAGGAGGGCGCTAAGAAAGAAAGTATTATGGCTCCTCTGTCTTCTCGGGCGCATAAGGAAGACCCTAACGATCCGAAAGGAAAAATCTATGGTTTTAACTTGTATATTAACGGCGAACGGATTCCGTCCAATGAAGGGGCATTCGGAGACGAAATCACGCGGCTCGGCTCTTTCTCCGCTGAATTTTACCGCTTGAGCGAAGACTTGGGCGAAGAGTTCGAATTAACAGCCGAACTGGATGTGACCGGAGTCGAAGGCGCGTTTGTGTTTGAAATCCCGATGCGGAAAGCCACGGAAAGCATCGCTAAACTGACGCCGAATCAAAGCCGGGCCAGCAACGGCTTTGAATACAAGGTACGCAGCCTGGAAATAACTCCGATTACGAGTCGCCTTATTGTAGACAGCACAGGGCTTGCGCCGACAGATGAAGCAAACAAAGTCACGAAAATGTATTATGAATTGGTCAACCAGCAGGGAGAATCGATCGAACAGAAAAAGATCGGATTCGATGACGAAGCGCCAAAAACGGCTTATTCGGAGGATGAACTGTTCGAGCCTTTCGACGAGCTTCCGACCTCGGTCACGGTTCGCCCGTACAGTTACGTTCTCGGCGAGAATGGCAAAATCATCAAAGACGAGCAAGACGAACGAGTCAAAGAATATTATCCTGAACTTGAAATGACGTTGGAACTGCCTAATCCTTAATGAACCAAAGCTCCGCGGCAGGTCTCCCCGAAAGAATAGCCGAACGGATCAAAAAGCCTCTTCGCCAGAGTTTGGCGAAGAGGCTTCTATGCGTCGTCTAATACCTTAAACGGACTTGACCGGACTAGATTTGAGGTTCAACGCGGTCCGTCCATCAAGACCGTTCCATATCGGTTCGTTCAACCTGATCGGACAAGCGTAATCCGGAGAAGAGGACGTATAACGGATCGATATGACGCTTAGCGCCCCGAATTGAGAAATTGAGATTTTTAACGGAACGAGGCGACGCTTAGCGGTGGAAAAGGCCGATTTTTGTATCGATTTCATCCGTTTTTCCGGTTTAAGCGTCCCTACGATCCGTGACGGATTTCAGATTGCGAAAATCAGCGTTCTAACGGATATGAGATCCGCCTATTATAGTTCCCGCGGCTGCACGTCAGGCGGGTTCACGGGCTGAATTTCTGGCGGGCTGATCGGCTTCACGTCCGGCGGATCGATCGGTTGAATCTCGGGCGGCGAACCGGGTTGTATGCCGGGCGGCTCCTTCGGCTTAACCTCGGGCCGGTTCGGACGCACGCCCGGCATGTCATCCGGATCGAACTCCGGCGGTGATCCCGGTTGCACGCCCGGAGGATCAGCCGGAACAATCTCAGGTTCCCGACTGGGCTCCGGCTCTACACCTGGCGGTTCCTTCGGGGTAATCTCGGGCGGCTGGTTTGGTTCAAAACCCGGCGGCTGCTTAGGTTCAACTTCAGGATCCGTTCCAGGTTGTGTGCCAGGTGGCTCCTCCGGTATGGGCGCTCCCGGCTCTGGCGGTTCCGATACGCGAATAATATAGAAATCGTTCTTTTCTCCGATATCCTGTTTCATGGTCAATCGCCTCCTCTTGATCGAAATGGCGTTGCGTGAAAGGATCTTTGGGCGTTGATGCCCTGTCGAATCAACGATACCTTCTTTATTACCCTCCCCGCGTACCCAACACGCTCTTTTATTCTTTTCCCGCGCCTTTTACATGTTTAATCACGGTTTCCTTTCACCACTCGTGCCAAGCTCCCGATCCATTGATTTCGATAATAGCCTTTTTCTGAGTGCGACCATGATTGAAGCTCATCGTTCGCAGTTCATAACCCGGCGAATCCAGCGGCAGCAGCTTTTTCCACTTGGCTACCGGATGAGTCGGCTTGCCGGGACGCGTCATATCGACCAGAACCAAGTCTTTATGCAGCATATTCAAACATTGCCCCAGTGTCAGAGACAGCGAATCCGATGAACTTGAAGAAGATTCCAGATGTCTATTCATGATGATTTCTCCTTATTTCGATTTCTGATTTCTTATTTCAAAATCCCTTTTGCCCGCACTTCTTTCAGCCAGCCCGGGAACTCGTTCAGCAACCGGTCATACAACTCCTCGTCGCTGACCCGATCCAGATCGTCCAACGCGAAGAAATCGGCATTGTCGACGAGTCGTCCTTTCAGATCGTCAAGCTGTTCCAGCACGCCGTAGTTCGCATTGCCGAGGCCGACGAACTGCCAGAAGATCGGCTTGTCCGCATGCTTGATCAGCAGCTTGGAGATTTTTTTCGTCTCGTAAATCCCTCCATCGCTGAAAAAGACGATGTAGGTCGGCGTGCGGTCATCCGGGTCTTCCTGCGTATATTTCTTAATGATATCTTCCATGACGACAGGTTCGTTGTTGCCGAAGCCCAGTTTGCTTTTCATGCTCGGACCCGCGTATGTCTTTTTTACATAATCTTCGTATTGATGCTCGTTTACGCTCGGCGCGCGCATCATCTTGGTCGCGAAGAACCACACGTCCAGAATCCCGTCATCGTCCATCTGCGCCGAGACAGCGAGAATACGCTCAAACGCACTTTGAACCGTTCCTTTTTTATACAACTGGCTCATCGAACCAGAAGCGTCGAATACGACGGCAACCCTGGCTTTTTCATGCGCGATGTTTTTCTTCTCCAGCGAGATGCCGACTTTGCGCTTGAGCAGGTCGATCTTGCCGAGGGGCACGGAAGGTTCCGGCGCTTTCGGAGCAGGCGGCGTCGAAGGCTGAGGCGTAGGCGCGGAGGTGGCAGCCGCAGTAGAAGAAGTCGAGGGCGCCGTTTCCTGCACCTCGTCTTCAATCTCCACGCCGTGCGCTTCGGCCAGCGGCTTAAGCCCTCCGTTGAATCCCCGTCCGATCGCACGCAGCTTCAAGCCCGAAGAATGGCGGTACAGCTCCATAAAGACAAGCGAACGCTCCTGCGTGGCTTCCTTGATCTCGTACAAAATCTCGCCGGCGCCCGTCTCCGCGACGATGCGGCATCCTTTAATATCGGCAAAAGTTCCCGCTCCGTCCAATGTGGCCGAGAACACGCATTTGGCGACGGTCGACGGGTCCAGCTCATTCGTTCGAATCGTAAACACGACGCCGTTAGGCCCGGTTCGCTCATAGCGCACATGCCCGCCGGGACTGGCATCCTGATTGTAAAAAATAAAATAATCGTCGGAAGAAACTTTGCCGTTCTCCCCGACCATAAAACAGCTCACGTCCAAGTCGGCCGGCGCGCTATCCCATTTTACATGCACGCGAAGTTCCGTTGTCTGTCCGATCGGTGCGTTGGCACCTGTCGTCAATACTGTTTGAGGTGTTGCCATCTGATCGCCTCCCGAAAAATATTGTGGGTTGTTCCGTATCCATCTACGCAGCATTATAGCATTCAGTAACAGCAATTGCGAAAAATGCCCGGAACATCCATTCCCCTCTTTTTGCGACGAGTTTGCCTGCTGGGCGTACTTCGCGTTTGGTCTTCCTGCTTCCCGGGTTAATGAACGTTCAGGAGCACTTCATTATGTCCATTTATACGCAATAAATAAGCAGCAACAAGGAGGGATATTCATGTGGAGTGCATTGATGTGGGGCGGCATTTCGGCTTCGGCGGTAGTACTCGGGGCGTTGGCTGCCTTATTTGTGCGCATCGGCAAAAAGACCATCGGCTGGATCATGGCTTTCGGCGTCGGGACGCTGATCGGGGCAGCCGCGTTCGAACTGTTGGGCGATGCGCTGGAAGACGGCGGACTGACCGCGACGGCGATCGGCTTTACGGCAGGCGCGCTGGTGTATACCGTGTTCGACCTGATCGTATCCAAGCGCGGCGGCTCCAACCGCAAGCGTTCGGGCAAAGATCAATCCGGCTCGCAGGCGGCAGGCGAAGCGGATCAGAGCGGGCTGGGCATTTTCGCAGGGACGGTAATGGATGCGATCCCGGAATCAATTATGCTCGGCGCAAGCCTATTGGCGGGAAAAGGAATCAGCGTGGTGTTAGTCGTCTCGATCTTCGTCAGCAATATTCCGGAAGGCTTGTCGAGTACCGTCGGCTTGCAAAAAAATGGGTATTCACGCGGTAAAATCTTCATCATGTGGGCAGCGGTACTGCTGGTGTCGGCGTTGGCTTCAATGGGAGGCTACTTGTTCCTCGAACAATTGTCCCCGGAAATGAAAGCGGCGATCGGAGCTTTCGCGGGCGGCGGGATCATCGCGATGCTCTGCTCGACCATGATGCCGGAAGCATTCGAAGAAGGCGGTCCGCTGGTCGGATTTATCGCATCGATGGGATTGTTGACGGCGATTTTGTTGGATACGTTCTCCTGAAAAACTTATGAGAGCTACGTTGTCTTTTTGTCCATGTAGATGGTGTCCTATCTCTCAAACGCATACCCAGATAGCCTAAAAAGCAATGTACACCCTCTATTCAGCTCTTTTCTAGCTTGATTGAGGATATACGTTGCTTTTTTGCTTATGTAGTTGGCTTTATGCTGGATCGGGGTCGATCTACGTTGCTTTTGGTGCAATAAGATTGGCTTATTAACGATTTACAAGCCGCTTCGCTGATGCTATAGTCAATCATACGATCTGGATTCCAGATTGATCTATTTCCAGAATGATCGAAAATCCAGAACGAGTAGAACGGAGGGCTTATCATGACATCGGATCATTCCAAAGAACATCCCCTTATTATTGACGAAAAGCAAAATAAACTGCTGCAAAACGCGTTGCGGATCAAGATCATGCATGCATTATCGCGCGAAGCGATGACATCGAAGCAGGTTGCGGATCTTCTGCGCAAAACGCCCGGCAACATTCATTACCATATCCAACGGTTGTACGAAGGCGGGCTGCTGGAGTTGAGCGATACGCGCAGCGTAGCCGGCATCGTGGAAAAATATTATACCTCGAAAGCCGCCCAGTTCCATTTTCCCGGACGAGCGGAAGGCGACGGTTGGCAGGCGGACGACGATGCGTGGACGGGCGGCAGTCCTTTTTCCGAATATCACGCCACGCGGTTGGATTTGTCGGAAGAAGAAGCCGTTCGTTTCTCGGATGAATTGAAGACGCTTCTGGAAAAGTGGGAACAGAATACCGAAGGCGGGCAGGAGTACGGCGTTAGTATTCGGCTTGGACGGATCGACGGAAAGAAGGAGAAATAAACATGCTATCCGAAGTTGAAAAAAATACGGATGCGGGCAGCAACGCTTCACGATTGTCCGTCTTCCTCTCTCCGATCCGGCGCTCAAAAGCTTTTACCTATCTATGGCTCGGACAATGGATCGCGATGCTGGGAAGCTCAGTGTCGGTACTTATTTTGCCGCTCGTCGTCTACTCGCTGACCGATTCGTCGACCGCGCTCGGACTGGCGATGACCTGCTATATGCTGCCGAATATTTTGGCGCTGCCTTTTGCCGGCTGGATCGTGGATAAAACGGACCGTTTGCGGCTTGTGATGCTGAGCAACGGAGCGCGGTTATGTATTATGCTGCTTGCCGCTGTGTCGATTTTCAGCGGAACTCTGACATTGGAGCGGCTGTATATCGGATTGGTGTTTTACGGCCTGATGGAAGGCGTTTTCAATCCGGCCTACTCGGCTTTGCGCGCGGAAGTATTTACGCCGGATATCCGCAACGCGGCCAACGCGCTGAGCCAGATCAGTATTCAAGGCGTTCGACTGCTCGGCCCGGCGCTCGGCGGCATGCTGGTCAGCGCGGCATCGCCGGGTGCGGGCTTCGCGCTGGATTCGGTGACGTACCTCATCTCGCTGATTTGTTTCGCGATGCTGGGCCGGGTGTTATCCGCGCAAAAAGGGCGAAGCGGTCTGTTCGCGTCGACCAAAACGGCGCGGGCGGAACGTTCGGCACGCGCGAAGGCGCCTTCTTCGATGACGGCAGCATCGGATGCGGTGCCGTCGACTTCGGTCGTAGCCGGCGCGGTCATCGCTCCGTCTTCGGACGCGGCGGAACTCGCGCAAGCCGTGGCCGATCCCGCGGCCGATAAAACGGCTGCGTCCTCCTCCGTCCTGTCCGGCTTCGGCACGGAATTCATGGAAGGCGTTCGCGTGCTGAGCAAGCTGCCGTGGCTATGGATCACCATCGTCGCTTTTTCGCTGCTCAATATTTGCTATACCGGAATTGTCGCGGTGCTTGTGCCGTGGCTGTTCAAGGTTCATCACGGATTGGATACGTCGGTGTACGGCATCGCGATGGCGGGAACGGCAGTCGGAGCGATTCTGGCGGCGGTACTGTTCGGATCGAAAAAGGATTGGAAACGCCGCGGATTGGTCGCTTACGGCGGAGCGCTGCTGGGCGGAGTGGCTTTGCTGTTGCTGTCGGTCGTGACCTGGGTACCGGGGCTTGTGATGGCAATGGTGCTGGAAGGCTTCGGCATGATGATGTTCATGATTATTTGGGAGATCAGCTTGCAGGAGCTGGTGCCTGCCGAAAGCTTCGGGCGCGTGGCAAGTCTCGATATGTTGGGATCTTTCGCGCTGCTTCCGGTAGGGTATCTCATTGTCGGGCATCTGGCGGATACGATCGGCGGGATTCCGACGATCGCGATTTTTGCGGGGGCGGGGATTCTTATTTTGCTGGTGGCGCTGTGTTCGCCGCATATCCGACGGTTCAACTGAGGGGGAGTGAGCGTATAGGTGGCGCCGGGAGCCGGTTTCGACCTGCGCTTCATTGTCCTTTTCCCCTTGGGCAAAGGCGCTTCGGTTCGAAACCGGCTCCCGGCTGGGCTATACGGGGGATGGGGCAAGAAAAGATAAGAGAAAATAAGAAAAGATAAAGGATATGGATTTAAAAACGTTCCGCTTGGCTTTTCGGCCAGGCGGAACGTTTTTTTATGAGACAACTTGGCTTGGAAAAGAGGCGTTCGGCATTTGAAAAATCACGGCTTTCAGAAGGCCTTTGGACACTCTCTGCTTTATTAGCTTGGAGCTCTGGCTCTGGGAACTTAAACTTCTTTTCGATCGAATAATAGGATTTGTGCGGTTGAAAGTATGGTCGCGCTGCCGATTAGGATGCCGGCGCCCATAGCCAATTGCCCGAAAGCGATCTCCGATCCGATAATGCTTTTGTATAGAGCGGCGTATTCGGTCAGGAACATCGGGGAGATTGCCGGGAATGCCAAGGCAAGTCCGTTCAATGCAACGAGCAGTACGATGCCGAGCAGGAAGCCGGAGGTTGCGCTGCGGGCTAGGGTTGAAGCGAAAGCTGCGACTGTGCTGATTGCGGCTATAGGCAGCAGGGTTACGATATAGGCACCGAGTATGGTGAACAGATTCAAGTCGCCAAGACTTGCGCCGGATAGTAAAGCTGCTGTCAGGGACAGGATCAGTAGAATCGCCAGCAGGCCAGCTTGATAGACGAGCATCGCGCTTACTTTGCCGATGGCAAGCGCAGGGCGACTTACCGGGCGGGTCAGCGGGATCTTCAGTTCGCCGCGTTCTCGTTCTCCGGCGAACAGGTCGGCTGCCAGCATACAAGCCACGAGCGGGAGAATGACGGAAGCTGCGAGCGAGAGCAAGGTGTACGGCAGATTTTCCGGGGAGAAGCGGATCAAGCTGCCCGCATTGCCGTTTAGCAAGAGCATCACCAGCGGAACTATAGCGACGAGCACGGGAACAGCGCGATATTTGAATTGGGCTAGAATCTTATACAGTTCAACTTCCGCCGTACGCCGGATCATTCCGCTAAGCGTAGGGCCGTTTCCCTGTCTGACTCCTGCTGGAGCACTGAAATTTGCCGATGGATTTGCCCCAGTTGTTGCCTTTTTCATCACACTCGTTCCTATTCGGGTCGCAGCATTTTCCTTCATAGCTTCGTTACCGGGTCTACTCATATCGCTTCCCTCCCATCCGCATTTGTCACTCTCAAGTAATAACGCTCAATGCTTCCATACTGCTCCAACACCTGCGGCACGGACGCGGTATCGACCAATACGCCTTCGCGCAGCACCGCAACATGAGTGCATAGCTGCTCCATCTCATGTGCCAGGTGGCTCGACAGAACGACCGCGCTGCCCCGCTCCCGTTCTTGCAGCAGCAGTTCGCGGAACATCGCGGTTCCTTCGATATCCATGCCGTTTGTCGGTTCGTCCAGCACCAGCAGCTCCGGCTGCGGCAGCAGCGCGGAAGCCAGCGCCAGACGCTGCTTCATGCCGACCGAGAATTTGCGCACTTTTTCTTTGCGATAAGGCAGTAATCCTACACGCTCTAATAGCGGTTCGACCCTCGCCGCATCGAAGCCTGGGTAGAAGCGGCCCGTCAGCCGGAGATTCTGCTCCGCCGTCAAATACGGATACAGCCCGGGTGTCTCGATCATGCAGCCCGTCCGTTCCAAAATGGCGGGAAGGTCTTCCGCGGGGTCCATGCCGAGCAGCGAGAGCGTGCCCGCATCCGGTGTAAGCAGCCCCGTCATGGCTTTCATCGCCGTCGTCTTGCCGCTGCCGTTCGGGCCGAGCAGCCCCAATACCTGGCCGGCTTCAACTTCGAACGACAACTGATCGATACCGCGCCGATTGGCATACTTCTTGGTCAGGTTTTCTATGCGAACGATGGTCATGGGTAAACTCCTCTCTTATTGTGAACGGTCGCTGCCGAAAGGCCCGTGACCGAATTTGCCGTGGCCCGACTCCAGATCGACTTCTTCGACATTTTTGCCCGTCACGTCGATATCTTGCGGAACCGTGCTGCCGATGTTGCTGAAGGCGCTATCGATCGAAGCTTCCAGCTCAACCTTTTGCCCATCCTTGTCCAGACCGGATACGCCGATCGTCGTTGTCAGAGCCGTAATCGTACCGTCCGTTACCTTAGCGTCCAGACGAACTTTTTCCACGCGACCGTTCGACGTGATTGGGAACAACGAAGCTCCGTCAAAGTCCGACCATTCCGACTGCCACTGCGCTTCTTCGCTCAGGCGATCCGTGCCATGCTGCGCGCCTGCTTCCAGCACCGCGTTCATCGCGAGGTTCGCCAGTTCCGGAATTTGCGCATCCGTCAGACTCAGCGTGATCGTATCTCCATTTTCCGTAAAGCGGTTTTTGATGTCGCCCAGCAGCAGATCGCTCGCCGCTTCCGCCAGTCGGATCGCGCTTGGCGAAGTTTCGAAGTCCGGCTTCTCGCTAAGTTCTTCGCCCGAAGCGTCCACGGAGTAGTATTGATCGCCTTTACGCAGAATCAGCTTGTCGCCGTCCGTGGACTGCTCGACCGCAAGGGTGTGGCCGCCGATCTCGAATTGTCCCGACGAGTAGAGGTCTTCGCCTGCCGATTGGACTTCCAATTTACCGCTCGCCGTAACCGCGCCGTTTTGCGTCACTTGGATATTGGAAGTCAGTGTCGAGTTGTCGATTGCCGCTGTCTTCACGACTGCCGTGCGGAAGTTGTCATAAGCGCTGCCATTCGCATAGGCCGCCGCTCCGAGACTTGCCGTTACGATCATGCCTGCCGCCATTACGCCGATTGTTTTGTTGCGCGTGCTTTTTTTCATCCCAATCTCTCCTCTTGTTTGTAAAGTTGTGTGTTTCCTTTGCCTACTCATATCCTACAGCGGAGGGATAAACGGAACTTTCAACGTTTCTAAACAAAAGTTAAACCATCCGTAAATATTCGTTCAAACGCTTTCTTTTCTTCATACAAAAAGGACCTCCGTCTACGCTCCACATTCTGCGCACGGAAGTCCTTGATCTCCATTTTCCCGACATACCTTATGCTTTAAAACGATACCCCGCGCCCCAAACGGTCTGGATCACTTTGGGATCGCCCGGATTTTCTTCGATCTTGTCGCGCAGCCGGTTGATATGTACCGCCACCGTCGCGCTGTCGCCGATCGCGTCATAGCCCCAAATTCGTTCGTACAACGTTTCTTTGCTCAACACCATATCGACATGCTCGACCAGAAATAGCAGCAGCTCGTATTCTTTGTTTTTGAGCGTCAGCTCTTCGCCTCGCACATAGACTCTCCGCGACTGGGGCCGGATCGTGATCTGTCCGACTTTCAGTTCGCCGCCGTCCGTAGGCGCTCCGCCCCGGTTCCGCAACCGCTCGTATTGAGCCAGGTTTGCTTTCACGCGCGCAACCAACTCACCGGGAGAAAAGGGTTTTACGATATAATCGTCCGCGCCCAGCCCGAGTCCACGAATCTTGTCGATGTCTTCCTGGCGCGCCGTTACCATAAGAATCGGCACGTCCACCGTTTCCCGCAGCTTTCGGCAGACGGCGAACCCGTCCGCGCCCGGTAACATGACGTCGAGCAGAATCAGGTTGAACTCGCCGCTCCCCCCTCGATCCATCCCTGCCGGGCCGTTATCGACGATCTCCACTTCAAAACCGTCAATCTCCAAATAATCCCGTTCGATCTCCGCAATTGCGCTATCGTCCTCGACGATCAGAATCTTTTTTCCGTTAGACACGTCTGCTTCCTCCTTCTGCATCGCTAATCGGCAATTCGATCACGATCCGCAGCCCGCCGCTTGTCGCATGCTCCGCGTGAATCGTTCCGTCCATAAAGGTAATCGCCTTTTCCGAGATCGCCAATCCCAGGCCGCTGCCCCGATTCGGACTGTTGCGCGAAGCATCGCTGCGGTAAAAGACGTCGAACAGCTTCGGCAACGCCTCATCCGTCACCCCCGGCCCGTCATCTTCGATGGCAATCCGCAGGGTATCGCTGCGTCTGGTTGCCTCTACCGATACGGTGACTTCCGGCTGTTCTTTGTATTTCAAGCTATTTTCCACGATATTCGCCAACACCCGCCGGAACTGAACCGGATCGGCATGCAGCGTCAGTCCTTTTTCCAACTTGCCGATATGGATCTTCAACCCTTCATGCGCATGCTCTTCGGCAGTCGCTCGGAAAAAGCCTTCCAACTCTTCGCGCGCGTCCAGATCCTCCGGGTAATTCGGGTAATCGCCCAGATCCATTTTCGAAAAAAGGAACAACCGCGAGACCATATGATCGATATCTTCGGCTTTGGTCTTGATCATGTTCACGTAGCGGTGCTGGGATTCCTTGGTCGCCGCCACGCCGTCCAACAACCCTTCCGCGTACGCTTTGATCGAAGTCAGCGGGGAACGCAGATCGTGCGAGATGCCGGCGAGCAATTCTTTGCGGTTCATCTCCTGCTTCTGCACCGCCCAGACGGATTCCTTCAAGCGCCCTGCCATTTCGTTAAAGGCTTCGCATACCGGGCGGAATTCGTCTTTGCGTTTGTATTGAATGCGATAGTCGAGATTACCGTCGCGGATCTGGTTCACGCCGTCGGACAGAATCTTCAGCGGATCGCGAATATGCCGGAATACGAAACGGGTCAGGAATTGGCTGGTGAAAAACAAAACGGCCAACATACCCAGAATGATCCCGATCGGAATCCAGCCGTCGTTTTGCCCATGAACGCTTTCTTCCTCGGCGATGATGCGTGTGCTGTACAGTTCGATGCGGTAGATGCTGCCCAATCCTTCAGAGTCCGTCACATAGAGCTCGCGGCCGTTCTGGCCGATAAGTCCGGTTCCGCCGAGCGAGGCCAGGCCTTGTGCGAGCTTCGCGGCGTCAAAAGGCTCCGTACCGAGCGAATAGCGCAGCGTTCCCGTGCCGAGTTCGGTTTCGGAATCCGTCGGCGCATCCGTTTCGTACACGCGCAGCGACATATCGTTGTTCGTCAGCAGCTCGTCGACGCGTTTCATCATGAACTCAAGCCTGCCTGTATCCGTATCCGGATTTTCCAAAAAGGCATGAGCGGCTTCCATGACAGAATCGCGCGCGTCGTAATAATCTTTGTCGCTGCCGAATTCGAAATCAAACTCCCTCCAAAGCAGCAGCGCCAGCAAAATAGACAGCATGATCGCCAACACGATCGGAATGACGATCATTAGGATATTGGATATGAATAGTCTTCGTTTAATAGTCATGAACAATCTCCCGCTTTCGCTTGGGTTGGACGCGTGGCCGCTCTGTCATATTACGGACGGCTTTCGCTTGGATTGCGGAAACAGAGCTGAGCGAATCCGTTTGCCGCACGCGTTGTTATCCTCTGAATGATAGCATGCCGGGATAACGAAGGGCTAAACGAGATTTTAACAAAAGATAAACTAATACTCTCAAGCTGATTGTTCGGCAAGAAAAGGATGGAATGCTCAGTTGAAGAGTTTCTGCCGAGAAGCGGCTTGTGCTATACTTTTCTCATTGATAAACGACCGAGCGACGAAGAACGTCCTCCCGGCATTGGGCCGAGAGGACGTTTTTTTGCGTTTGGGGGACTTAAGGAGGATGAGCAAATGGCGGATAAGATGAACAGAATGAAGAACAAGATCGAACAGAACAAGACCAAGCATTCAGTGAAACGTTCAAACCCGATATCCGAAGTCGAACCGGGTTTTGGATTCGAATCGGCGCACGCCACATTTTTACGGCAACATCTGAACCTTCGCTCCGGCGAGCGTCGGGGCCGACTGGAACGCGGACATCAATATGCGGAGAAACTGTTTTTGGAAAAGGTATGGTGGCCGCTTATAGGTAACTTCGATCATCTGCATCCCGAATACGAAATCTACGATTGGAATCGCCGTTCGCAATTTCTCGATTTTGCTTTTATTACGGCGAACGGCGATCAAATCGGCATTGAATGCGACGGTTTTCAGAGTCACATCAAAGACATGGACCGTGAACGTTTCAGCTATGCGCTCAACCGCGATACTTTTCTCACAGGGATGGGTTGGAAAATGCTGCACTTCGCCTTCGATGATATCCAGCGCCGCCCGGAAGTGTGCCGGATGCTGCTGCAAATGAGCGTGATGCCGATCATGGCAGGAACGTCCGCAAACCCAACACTTACTCCGATGCAAAAAGACGTATTGAAGTTGGCTTGGCGGTTGGGAAGGGCGATTCGGCCGAAGGACGTGATGGAGGTGTATGATCTCAGTTTCCGACCTGCCAGAAATGTGCTGACTCAGCTCGTCGGATTAGGATTGATAACTCCACGCGACAATGGTAAACAAATCCGCGGTTACGAGTTGAGCACAAACGCAAAATTTCCTTCTTTTCTGTTAAGTTGATCTGTAAAATCAAAAAACTTCCTAAATCTATTCTCCGCAACAGAGTGTAGTTTAGGAAGTTTTTTATCATCTCTATAAAGAAATCGGCTTGTAGAACCAACTTACTCTCTTTCTTGTTGCTACATTGACTAGAAAGCAACGTGGCGCATTTAAAAACTCAGTCATTTGCGTTACGTTGCTTTTTAAGCAATGTGACGTTCTTTTTTATCCTCAAAACACCGCTATTTCTTGTCTAGGTTGAACAAAAGGTAATCTAGCAGTTTTGAACAAGGAATTCCGAGCTCTACATTGCTTTTTGGACAACGTGAGTAGCTTGATTAAAATAAAATCTGGCGCCGAGAGGTATGCTTACACCTTCGCCGCCGCTCCATTCCCGCGACTGCTTTCGCCGCTACCCTCTTCATCTCCCCGCCGCTTGCGCGTCAGCAACCGCCATCCGGTTAGCAATGCACCCACGACGCAAATGGAAGCCGAAACGGTAAAGACGATATGCATGCCGGTGAGGAAAATATCCGGGCGATCCGGGATCAGGCCCGTTACCCGGTAGCCGGCCTGGTTGCTCATCACGCCGAACAACGTGGTCGTCGCGACCGCGATCCCGACCACCATGCCGAGGTTGCGGATCAACGAATTGACGCTGCCCGCCACACCGAGGCGCGGTCGCGGAACGGTCGACATCACCAGCGAGTTGTTGGGCGACTGGAACATGCCGCCGCCCAAGCCCAGCAATGCGATGAACGCGCCCACCGCAATCAACGTGCTGCCTTCATGCAGCGAAGCGAGACCGGCTTGAGCGCCGACCATCAGCAGCAGGCCGATGAAGGTCAGCCACTCGGAGCCGAACCGGTCGGACATCGCGCCGCTGATCGGAGCGATCACGACCATCACCAGCGGATAAATCATCATCATCCAACCCGCGTTGCTCGGCGACAAACCGACAATCGATTGCAGGTAAAACGGCGCGATGATGTTGTAGCAGAACATGCTCACGAACACCAGGAAGCCGCACAAAATGCTCAACGTGAACAAAGGATTCCGAAACAGGCTCAGATCCAGCATCGGCTCGCCGATTCGCGATTCCACGCGCAAGAACAGCAAGAACGAAGCCACCGCGAACACCAACAATCCGATAATTCGCCAGTCGCCGTACCCGATCTCCTGCCCCAGCAGAATGGCCGCGATCAGCGAAACGATAAACCCGGCAAACAGCAGGCTTCCGCCGCCGTCGATGCTTTTTTTGGAAATGCGGATATCGCCCGGCAGCAGCTTGGCCCCGAGCAGGATCGCAATCACTCCGATCGGCACGTTAATCCAGAAGATCGACTCCCAACCCAACGAACTGACCATAATCCCGCCGATTCCCGGACCCGCGATACTGCCGAGCGAGACGAACGTGCCGACCAGGCCGAGCGCTTTGCCGCGTTCGTTGGCCGGGAAGATATCGGTCACGATGCCCTGACTGTTCGCCATGGTCATCGAAGCTCCGATCGCCTGAATAATGCGCGCTGCGATCAAAGTGGCCAACGACCCGCTTAACCCGCATAACAGCGAGCCGACGACGAACACAACCGTGCCGATCTGAAAAACGCGAATTTTTCCGAAAATATCGCCCAACCGACCGAACAGCAAAATAAACGAACAGATCGCCATCAAATAGATGCTCGATACCCACTGCGCATGTCCGAGCTGCAAGCCGAGGTCGCCGGTAATCGTAGGCAGCGCCACATTGACGATACTCCCGTCGAGCGTCGCCATGAACGTAAATAAATTAAGAATAATCAGGATGCGCCAGCGGCGCTGCTGCACCCGGGGATCGTCCTGATACGAAGAAATAGCCGGATTCACGTTTACACCTCCGCTTATTGGTTGCGTGCGCAACGAGTTAACTCGTACAGTGTACGTCAAAAAGGTTGCGAACGCAACCAATATTCGTTACACTTTTTAGATGTAGAGTTAACCAAATGCACGGCACATCAACGCTCAGCCTGCTGCTGTTCCGTTCCGTTTCAAGAAAGGAGCTATCCCGGCATGTCCGAACAATATCCGATCGGCAGATGGATTTCGATCCTCTATCGGCAAAATCAAAAGCAACTGACACAAGCGCTCAAACCCTACGGACTGGGCGGCGGCGGTCAGCATGCGTTTCTTAAAAACATTTTGCTTCATCCCGGTATCCGTCAGGAGCAGCTCACGATTGACCTCAAATTCGATAAAGCAACGACTGCGCGCGCCGTTCAGCATCTGGAGCAGGAAGGATATATCGAGCGAATCGCGGACGAGCAGGATCGCCGAGCCTATCTTCTCTACCCCACGCAAAAAGGCCTCGACTTCCTCCCGGTGTTGCTGCGACTGCTTGAAGAGCATAACGCCGTCATTACCCGCAATCTGAGCAAAGAAGAAGAAGCTCTTTTGGCCGGATTGTTGAAAAAGGTGTATGAGGAGTCCTGACACGGAGTATTATCCGCTCACCGTGGCACGCAAGCCGTTCGACATACCGAAGCCGCTCCAATCCAAAAACGGACAGCCCGCTCACGCGAACTGCCCGTTTTCCTATTTCATGCTTTTTACACGCCCCGATTAGCGACTTCTACTCTCCGACACCAGTCCGAAGCGCGAAGCCACCCCGAGCAGGATCGCCACAGCAATTCCGATCACAAGCGCAATCCAGATATACAAAAATACCGGACCAATGCCTTGAGACTCCAGAAACCGCCCACCGAAGCGAATGAGCACGAATGATAGCGCAACCGAGCCGACAAAGGTCAGCACCAGCAGTCCTTTTTGCTTCGGCGTCGAACGGAGCAACGTATTCGCGATTGACGAGCGGTAGCGAACCGCCGACAGAAGCACATACACACCGAGCAACGGCGTCGTAAACGCGTTGTCCAAGGCAAACAAACTTACCGCCATCAAAGCAAGCAGCACCCAGGTCAAGGGTTGAAAAGCGCGATCAAATCTATTCAACAAACGTAAAACTCTCCTCTCTACGGCGCGTAAATCGATTCATCCCCTCCGTAAATCGAAGCCTTTTTCTGTCTATATCTGCGAACTTTATATAGATGTATCCGAGTTGATTTTATACGGAGCGTTGACTACCTACAGGCATATCCACGACCGGATTCGTATCAGCTTCGTAATCAACGCCGTCCGTTTCGAAGCCGAACAGTTGGAAGAACTCTTTGCGGTAGCCTGCCAGATCACTCGATTCCTCGATGTTCTCCGATGAAATGCGCGCCCAGATCTCTTCGACTTCCGCTTGCACGTCGCCGCGCATCTCCCAATCGTCGATCCGGATGCGGCCTGCCTCATCTACCGGAACCTCTCCCGTCGCATACAGGCGTTCGGCGAACAAGCGATACGTCTGCTCGATGCAGCCTTCATGCAGTCCTTTTTCCTTCATGATCTTGTAAAGAACCGACACGTACAGCGGAACGACCGGAATCGCCGAACTGGATTGCGTAACCAATGCCTTGCTGACCGACACGAAGGCACGTCCGCCGTTTGCCGCTAATTGGTCGCCGATGCGGTGTGCCGTCGCCTCCAGATCATCCTTCGCCCGTCCGATCGAGCCTTCGCGATAGATCGGCTGAGTCAGATCCGGGCCGATGTAGGAGTATGCAATCGTCGTCGCGCCGTCAGCCAATACGCCGCCTTCGCGCAGCGCGTCGATCCACAACTGCCAATCGTCGCCGCCCATCACTTCCACGGTCGCCGCAACCTCTTCGTCCGTCGCCGGATCAAGCGTCACTTCGCTCACTTCACCGCTATGGAAATTGACGGTCTTATTCGTGTAGGATGCGCCGATCGGCTTCAGTACGGAATTGACGGTCTCGCCCGTTTTCGGGTTCGTGCGGCGCGCCGAAGCGACGCTGTACACGACCAGGTCGACTTGCCCCAGCTCGGCTTTGATCGTTTCTACCGTTCGAGCCTTCGTTTCGTTCGAAAAAGCATCGCCCGTAACGCTGAACGAACGGAGTCCGGCTTCGGCGGCTTTCCGCTCGAACGCGGCCGAGTTGTACCAGCCCGCGGATGCGGTACGCGTCTCGCTGCTTTTGCTCGGGCGGTATACGCCGACCGTCGCGGCACCCGATCCGAAAGCTGCCGCGATCCGGGCGGCCAGCCCGTATCCCGTCGACGCTCCGATCACGAGCACGTTTTTCGGGCCTTCAAGACGCGGCTTGGCCGCGACATAGTCGATCTGCTGTTGAACCTGCGCGGCGCACCCGTCCGGATGAGCCGTCGTGCAAATAAATCCGCGCGTTCTTGGTTTGATTATCATCGTGATGTCCCTCGCTTTTTCGATTCTTGAGCGCGCGATCGACGGATCGATGCGGCGCCTGTCCGTAGTATTGTAACAATTATTTCACAATTAGGCACACTTCGCGACATCGGCTTGCGGATGCAGGACTCGGCAATCGTCGAAAAACGCAAAAAAGCGAAGCCCCTCAGGACTTCGCTCGGATTCGGCGTATCAGATTTTGCGGTGCGACGGTACGCCTGCAGGATCCGGGAGGAAGCGGTCACGCTCCCGATCCTGACGGATTCAAACCAGGCTCGGTTTGCGGGCCGGCTTCGGCGCGGTTGCGGGATGCGGTGCCGAAGAAGCCGTTGCTTGCGCTGCCGCCGCGGCGAAGCCTTCGCCTTCCTGGTTGTTGAAGCGGAACATCGCCGAAAGCTCGTCGAGGCGTTTCGAACTTTCGCCCGTGCGTTGCGCTTGAACGGCGACTTCGCCGGACAGTGCCAATACGTTGGAAGCCTGCTCGAAAATCGTTTCGGTGCCTTCGGCCGCTTCGCCGTTGGCCGCCGCGATCTCGCTGATCGCTTTGGACAAGTTTTGCACCGAAGCGCTAAGCTGTTCGCTGGTCGCGCTGAAATCGGAAACCATGTTTTCGATATAGAGCGCGTCCTGCAAGTAAGCGTCGGCGTTGCTTTGCATCATTTGATAATCGGCCGCGATCTCCGTCGTCATCAATTGCAGCAGGCGTCCGGTCTGGTTCTGAAGATTATCGACCGAACTGACGACCTTCTCGGTAACGCTATGAATCTGTCCGACCGACTGCTTCGAAGCGTCGGCCAGCTTGCGGATTTCGTCAGCCACGACCGCGAAGCCTTTGCCGGCTTCTCCGGCTCTCGCCGCTTCGATCGAAGCATTCAGCGCGAGCAGGTTGGTCTGCTGCGCGACTTGGAGAATCGAATCGGCCAGTTCGCGGATCATGTTCACCGAATGCGACTCTTCGAGCGCCAGGTCCAGCTGCGTTTTGACGTCGGTGTAAACTTTGGTGGTGGTTTCGACCGATTGCGTCAGATTCTCCTGCGCTTCCATCGCGCGGGCGCTGACTTGTCCGGCCTGCTCGGCGCCTTCTTCGGCGCGTTTCGCGATCGACCCGACCGCGCGCTCGAATTCCTGGGTCGACGCGTCGATCTCTTCGGCGGAAGCGGCGGTCTGCTGCATGCCCGCCGCCATCAATTCCGTCGTGGAGGAGACGCCGGACAATCCTTGTTCCATCCCGACGAACTTTTGTTGGGCAGTCGCGGTCGCTTCTTTCAGCTCCGCGGATTCGCGGGAAACGCTGGCAAGCAGCATGCGCGCCGCTTTGTGCATGCGGTCCACCGCGCGGTTGAGCGTCCCCGTCTCGTCATTGCGCGCCAGATACTTTTCCGGCAGCTTTTGCGTGTAGTCGCCGTCGGCCATTTTGTCCAAATGCGCCGTGGCCGCTTGAATCGGTCGAACGATCCCTTTTACAATAAAGAACAACAAGACGAAAGACACGACGAAGCCGAACACCGAGACGACCAGCGGACCGATCCGCCATACGTTGGCCTGCTGAACGAAATCGCTCATCAATACGAAGTTCAAAACGGTAGGAAGCAGCATGCCGAGCACGGCAGCAGCCAGGATTCGAGTGAACAAGCTTCCAAACAGCGTTTTAAATCGGTTTTTCATTATTTCGCACCTCTTTTATCATTATTGAGAGTAAAAAGGAACTTTAGACCTGCGTTTCAGTTCGAACGAGCCGTCTTTCTCTCTATTTCAACAGCTTTTTATTCAAAAAAGGTCTTTAGGTCTAGTTCTTACTATCTACTAGTTATTATATCCTAGTTAGCGAGTATTTAAACACTTACTTACGAATTTTTTAAAATTTTATTTAGAGCAATTTAATTTTTGATTTGAAATACAAATTTTTTTAAAACTTTTTATTCAGGAAAGGAAAAGGTTATGAATAAGATCACAAAAGCGCGATTCGAGATCTGGATCAAAGAATGGGATCTGATCACCAAGCAAATTACCGACCGCAGCGGACAATCCGGCGGCGGACTTTATTCATTCGTCAACGATCCGGAGAATATGATTCAAGAGATCGAACAGCGGCTGGGCCTGTTTCTGCCGGAAGACTTGAAAGATTTGATTCGTTTCGGTTATTTTCATGCCGAGGTCGATTGGGCATTCCCCGACGGAATCTTGATCCCGTTCCCAAACGTATCCGAAGGCGATCTCGGCTGGAACATCAAAGACATGGATTTCCCCGGTCTCTTCGACGATAACGGCGACGAAATGCAGCAGCGCCGTTATCTCGCGTTCCATATGGCGGGCAACGGCGATCTGCTGCTGTTCGATCTGGAAAGCGCCTCAGGCTCCGCCGTCGTATCCTGGTCGCACGAAGAAGACGAGTTCCGTCTGCTGGCCCCGTCGCTGCCGGACTTTTTTGAACGGATTACGAAACTCGGGCTGATCGGGGCTTACGGCGACAGTTATGTTCCGTTTCTCGGTGCGGACGGCCTGGAACCGGACGGAACCAACGGGCAGTTATGGCAGGCGTGGCTCAAGGACTATCGGGAGCTGCAATGGGAAGACGTCCAAAATGATCTTCCCGCGGCTCTCCGATTATTCGAGATGATTGCTTCCGACGATCCGGAGTTGACGCCGAGACGCGAGATCGGTCCTTTGCTCAAGGAATACCATTCCGTCGAAGATATCCTTCGCGAATGGATAGCACGCGGCGAAGAACCTCAACCGAAGCGGAATCGCCGCGACCGGCTGATCCTGATCGGCGAAGCGATGGGCAGCGACGCTGCCGATTGGGTGCGTACGCTGTGGACGGCGAAAGCGGGCAAGGATGCCGCCGAGCGCCCGACGTCAGAAGCGCCGCTTGTCGCGCGCCGCGAAGCCGACTCCGGAAACGACGCGGCGCAAGATCCCGCCGCCTTTCTTCCCGAAGCAGACGAAGGCGTGCTGCATCGTCTCGCAGCCGTATGCCTGCCCGAAGACGAAGGCCTGCCGCTCGTCCTGCGCGATATTGAGCGCGAAGCCCGGCAATCCGGCCGACGCATCTCGCCGCCGACTTATTCGCTCGCTGCCTTCCATAGCCGCCGCGTCATTCCCTGGATAGAGCCGCATGTCTCGTTCCCGTTCAGCGGTTGGGACACCCTGCTTGCCGCTTCCCGACCGCAAGCCGAAGACCTGATCCGCTGGCTGCAAAGCGCCGACGCGCTCCGCATGACCGCCGTCTCCGCGATCGGCCTGCTGCCCGAAGATGAAATTCCGGCTTTGTTCGCCGGCCCGAACGGTCATGCGGAGCGCACCGAACTCCTGCGCCTGCTCGAAACCCTGCACGCCTCCGCCGTGCTGCGCAAAGAAAAAACGGCGATCTCCGAAGCGATCGCCGCCCTTGCCTTTCCCCTAACCTGACGCGTACCTCGTCAGATTTAAGATTTGCGATTGTTCTATTCAAGGCGAAGCGAAGATGCGAATTTCTAACGCAGCGTCGCCCCAAGCCGCCTCCCCGAATAGGAAGTTCATTCAAACCTTAAACCGCCCCACAAGCACGCGCAGCTCATCCGCAAGCTTGTTCAACGACGAAGCCCCGTGCAGCATTTCTTCCCCCGCCGCCAGCTGTTCCTCCGTCGCGGCCGCGATTTCCTGCGTGCCGCCGGAAATTTCTTGCGTTCCCGAGCTGACGTCCTCCATGGAACGCGAGACGTCGGCGAATCCGTCGTGCACTTGCGCCGTCGAAGCCGCCATCGCCTCCGTGCGATCCGACACTTCGCCGATTGCATGCAGAATGCCGCCGAACTGCTGCGCGCCGTGGTGCGTCACGCCTGCGCCTTCTTCCACGCGGGTCTTCACGTCGTGCATTTTTTCCATCGCCGCCTGCGTTTCTTGCTGAATGCTGGCGACCAATTCCTTGATTTCCCGCGTCGAATCGGCCGATTGTTCGGCCAGCTTTTTCACCTCGCCCGCCACGATCGTAAAGCCTCGGCCGGCCTCGCCGGCCCGGGCCGCTTCAATGGAAGCATTCAACGACAGCAGATTGGTCTGCCCGGAAATTTCGTTAATGAGCGAAGTGATGTCATCAATCCGCTCCGCATGGACAGCAAGCTGGGCGATCCGTTCATCCGCCTCGACCACAGCCGATTTGATATCGCTCATCTGCTCATCGATCTGAACGATCGCCCGCTCGCCTTCGGCGGCCCGACGACTCATATCCCGCGAAAAAGCTGCGACTTCAGCCGTCGAAGCGGCAATCTGCGTAATTTTTCCCAAGGTCTCTTTGGCCGATTCCGTGCTTTGCCCGACCGTCTGCGTCTGCTCTCCTGCGCGCTCCGCGATTTGCTGCATGGCAGCCGCTACCTGATGCGAAGTCGATTTGGACTGTTCGGCACTCGCGGAGAACTGCTCGGATGCCGAAGCCAAGTGCTCCGAAGCTTCGCCTACTCGCGCCATCATGTCGCGCAGCGAGCCGATAAATCGATTGAAGCTGCCTGCCAAGTGACCGAATTCGTCTTTTTTGTCCCATTCGATTCGGCTGGTCAAATCGGCGTCGCCCTCCGCGATCTCGCTCATTCTGCGTTCCAGCAGCGTAAGCGGGCGCATAATGGAACGCAGCAGCCAGAACCCGAGTCCAAGCCCTGCCGCCACGGTCACGAGCACGACGCTGAACAGAATGGTTTGATTCCGTTTCGCATCGCTTTCGTTTTCGGCTTTCATAGCCGCAACTTCGGCATCGAGCCGATCAACGAACTCGTTCACGGCCGGATCGACCTGCTCTTTGCGCAGCGTCCGCTCCTCGCCGAAATGCAGTTGCTCTGCTTGCTCTTGTTGTCCGTTTGCCACAAATTGCAGGACCTGTCCGTTCAGCTCGATCATCCGACTTAATTCGGCTCCGATCTTTTGCAGCGAATCCAGATCATTCCCTTGCAAACGAAGAGCTTCCGATTCCAACATGGCTCGGATATCTTCCGTCTTTTTTCCCATACCATCCGCGAATTCCGTATCGCCAGTCAGCAAGTATCCACGTTCATCATTAGCAAGCCCCGTCATCCGGTATTGCAACTGCTTCAAAAAGGTTTGCGTCTCCAACTTGTCTTCCAGTCGAGCCGAACTTTTCATACTATTATCGATCGCTACCAGAGATAAAGCTCCGCTACCCATCAATACAGCAACCAGCATCAAAATAACAGCAAATAATTTAGTTCTGACTCTCATCGTTCTCCTGCTTCCCGGATCATTTTTGATTTTAGTGCTTCCGTTGTATTATCGGTCTTTTATCCTACCTTTTTATAGCAATTTGTCGAAAAAAGTCGTGAGCCTTGCTTTTTCTTTTCGCAATTCACAGTCATTGACTCGGAAAATAAAATTCGCTGCCGCCAACCTCCCGGTACGCTTTGCTTTTTCCTTACTTTAAGCTGCTTTGCATATTTGACGCTTTACCGGGAAAGTGATATTTTGAAAACCATATTGATAATAATGCGAAAATAAATAGTATCATTACATATTGCGGGAGGATCGATGAGATGACCATACAGACCAAAGATCAATGGATCGAACGCCTTGAAGGCGAATATGAACAGATCGTAGAATGGCGCCGCCACATGCACGCCAACCCGGAGCTCTCATTCCAAGAAACGAATACGGCCCGCTTTATCGCGGAAACGTTGACCGGATTCGGTTACGAAGTACGTACAGGCGTAGGCGGCAACGGCATTCTGGCTGATTTGAAAGGCGTACATCCAGGGCCCTCGATCGCTTTCCGTGCCGACTTCGACGCTCTGCCGATCGATGAAGAAAACAACGTTCCTTATAAATCGAACAATCCCGGCGTGATGCACGCTTGCGGACACGACGGGCATACTTCCACGCTGCTCGGCGTTGCCAAGGTACTGGCGGATCGCCAAAGCGATCTGAAAGGCAGCCTTCGCTTCATTTTCCAACATGCCGAAGAGAAACTGCCGGGCGGCGCGATCGCGATGATCGAAGCCGGTGCGCTTGAAGGCATCGACGAAGTGTACGGCGCGCATCTGGCGAGCTACATGCCGCTGGGCAAACTTTCCGTCTCGTCCGGTCCGTCGATGGCTGCGGTCGATTCGTTCGCCATCACGGTCCAAGGCAAAGGCGGCCACGGCGCGAAGCCGCACCAGACCGTCGACGCGATCGTCGTCGGCAGCCAACTCGTGACCTCGCTTCAGCATATCGTGGCGCGCCATATCAACCCGCTTCACTCGGCCGTCGTGACCGTAGGCGTATTCCAAGCCGGCGCGGCGTTCAACGTCATCGCGGACAAAGCCAAGATTGAAGGTACGGTACGCAGCTTCGATCCGGACGTGCGCAAACAGCTCGAACGCGATATCCGCGACATGGTGCACGGCATCACGCTTGCCGAGCATGCTACCTATGAACTGGACTACGTAAACGGCTACCCGGCGCTCGTGAACCCACAACAGCAAGCCGAAGAGGTTCGGTCAATCTTCACCCGCCAGTTCGGCGAAGAAGCGTTATTCGGCCTTGACGCTTCGATGGGCGCGGAAGACTTCGCCTACTATCTCCAACATCGCCCAGGCAACTTCTTCAACGTCGGCTCGCAAAACGAGAGTGCAGACACCGCATTCCCGCACCACCACCCGCGCTTCGACATCGACGAACGCGCCCTGCTGATCGCCGCCAAAGCCTTCCTGGCGATCGCAGCAGATAAGCTGCTGGGCGAATCCTAATCCTTTCTCTTGTTATTCTTGTCCACATTTCTACAAAAAACCGACGATAGCAAACCGTCGGTTCAATGCAACGAGAAACTCCAACGTAGCGGGAAGCGAGAAGACGGAGAGAAAAATTCAGTGAAAGACGCCTTTGAGCGCGGAAAGCCGTAGGCTTTCTGCGCGAGACAGCGTCTTGAACGAATTTTTCTCGGAGTCTTCTCGCTTCCCGCGCCCACGTAACTTTCGAGAGCAACCTAAACCGACGATATTCGAATCGTCGGTTTTTTCACACCTTCCCTATAAAGGAGTTTTTCACATCATGCATATCGACGACTTCGGCACGCGCATGAAACATTACGAAAATGCGTTCCGCCATCACTTGCCCGGCCGCATGCCCGTCTTGATCCGCATCGACGGCTGCCATTTTCACACCTTCACCAAAGGGATGAACAAACCTTTTGACGAACCGCTGATCCATGTATTCTGGGAAACGTGCAAATACCTCGCGCAAAACATCATGGGCTGCAAACTGGTCTACCATCAAAGCGACGAAATTTCGATCCTGCTGACCAACTACGATAAGCTGACGACCGCTTCGTGGTTTGAAAACAATCTGCAAAAGATCGTCTCTGTCGCCGCGTCCATGGCAACGGCCAAATTTAATGAAGAGATTCGCAACGTCTATCCCGATCGACCGCTCGCCACCTTCGACGCGCGCGCCTGGGTACTGCCGCAAGACGAAGTGACGAACTATTTTCTTTGGAGACAGATGGACGCGACCAAGAACAGCATCTCCATGGTCGCCCAAGCCAACTTCCCGCATCACGAGCTGCAAGGATTGGACGGCAGCGCATTGCAGGAGAAGCTTTTTTCGGAAAAAGCGCTGAATTGGAACGACCTTCCCGCTTGGCAAAAACGCGGCGCCTGCATCGTAAAGAAAGAGTTCTTGAAAGGCACGGCCGTGCGGCGCAGATGGGAAGTCGATCTCGACACGCCCGTCTTTTCACAGGATCGGGACTACATCAATCGCTTCGTTTATCCGGATCGGGAAAAGGGCGTGTAGCATGGAATGCATCATATTCATGGGCATCCAGGCTACCGGCAAATCGACTTTTTACAAGGAACGTTATATCGACACCCATCTGCGGCTCAATATGGACATGCTTAAGACAAGGTATCGGGAAAAGCTTTTGTTACAGGCTTTTCTCGAAAGTAAGCAGCCGTTTGTGGTCGATAATACGAATCCGCTGCCGGAAGATCGGCTCACCTATATTGAAGAAGCGAAAAAACACCGGTTCTCCGTCGTCGGCTTCTACTTCGAACCGGATTATGCGGAAAGCATTCGGCGTAACGCGCAGCGGAGCGGCAAATCCGTCGTACGGGAAATCGGCATCCAAAGCGTCATGAAAAAACTCACCGTCCCTTCTTTTGCGGAAGGATTCGATGAGCTGTACCGAGTGACGTCGGTCGATGGCGTTTTTACCGTAAAACGAATCGCCGACGAAGAAGCGTGAGCGCTCGACTCAAACGTTGGATTTCCGCAGCACCTGCCGAATAAACGCGGTCTTCCCGTCCACGTAAGCGTCAATGTCCGTTCGATGCGCTTCGGCAAGCCGCTTCTTGATTCGGGCATATTCATCGCGGGCTTCGTCGTGCCGCCGCAGGTAATCGCGCAGGGCGATATGCTCCAAATAACCTTTTCCGTCCGGCGGGCAGACATAGAGGTGGAACTTCATAAAGCCCAAGTCCCTCGTCGGGTGAAAAGCTTCTCGGCCTTCCACGCCCAGATTGCCTTGATGTTCAAATCCTTGCAGGCGCAAGCGTTCAATGATTTCGGGCAGCACTTCTATGCTTTTCATTACGGCATCCAGATCGATAATCGGCTTGGCCGGCAGTCCTTCGACCGACGTGCTGCCTACATGCTCGATGCGGATCAATAAGTCGCCGATCCATTCCTTTAAGGCATTGGAGATCTTTTCGAACTCCTCCGGCCAAGCTGGATCGTAAGGAACAACTTCGATGAATCGGGTGCGTTCAGCCATCTTTTTTTCCTCCTGATTTTCTTTTTCGACAGGGTTGTTTTCCGAGCTTCTTCTATAGTAACCTATATTTTAGCACCCAACGAAAACGCTTTAAATTCAATTTGACGACACCGGAGGAAATCCCGCATGGCAAGAACGCTTTTCCCGAGACTTCGCGGCAACAGCCGGGGCTGCCTCGCTTTCGAACCGTTTTTCCTGATTCCGTACAGCATGATGGCGACTTACGCCACGCTGTACATGTACGAGCTAGGCGTGAGCGAAACGAATATCGGCTGGATCACGACGCTCGGGCTGATGGTGCAGGTGATGTCGGCTTTTATGAGCGGATACCTGACTGACCGAATGGGCCGCAAACGAGCTATTCTCACCTTCGACGTGCTCAGTTGGAGCGTGGCGATGTTGATCTTTGCTTTTTCGCAAAATATCTGGTTCTTCGTCATCGCGACATTCATTAACGGGCTTCAACGGGTTCCGCATGTGGCCTTCTACTGTCTGATCGTCGAGGACACGCCGAAAAAAGATCGGACCTATGTGTTCACGCTGCTTCAGATCATCGGCGTTGTCGGCGGACTGTTCGCACCGCTCGGCGGTCTGCTGGTCGACCATTACGGATTGGTGGACGGAACGCGGATCATGTATGTCATGTGTTCCGTGCTGATGACCTTCCAGTTTATCGGGCGGCATATCACGACGAAAGAAACGGAAATGGGCTATCGGAAAATGCAGGAGACGAAGGATCTCGGGCTGAAAAAGAGCATGATCGATTATAGCGGCGCGATCCGTGATCTGTTTGCCAGTCGCAGTCTGATGTTGATCTTCGTCGTTTACATTCTGTTCAACTTCCAAATGACGCTCAAAACGACGTATCTTTCGCTGTATCTGGCCGATTATCTGAAGGTGGACAGCGGGCTGATCTCGCTCGTGCCGGCCGTATCCTCTATCGTGATGCTGCTCGCGCTGTGGTTCATCATGCCGAAGATTCCCGCCGAAGGCGAGACGCGCTCGATGATGGCGGGATTCGCGCTGTCGGTATTGTCGAACGTGATGCTGGTGATCTGGCCGACGTCGAATCTGGCCTGGATCGGCTTGAGCACGGTGCTTGCGGCCGTAGGCTTAATGATCAGCTCGCCGTACCTGGAAGCGGCCGTGCAAAACGCGATCGACGACGAAAAAAGGGCCAAAGTGTTCTCGATGCTCTCCGTCGTGATCCTGCTGCTGACTTCTCCGGCGGGGATCGTGGGAGGCTGGGCGTATACGCTCGACCCTCGGATTCCGATTTGGATCATTACGGGATCGTTCGCGGCGGCGTTCGTGTTCTTGATGATCTACTTGAATCGGGTGCGGGGAGGAAAGGCCTATTCGTGAGGGGAAGCTTGGGGCGCTGCGGGAGAAATTCGCTATAGCTTCTTTAAATAGATCTTTTGGAAAGTTGTAGAGGTGTCGCCTAAGCGGCGTCTCTTTTTTTATTTGAAAAAGGAAAAAGATTAGGAAGCGAAATTCGGTGCGGTTTGATATGAGCCTAGCAGGTTTGTTATAAATGGGTTGAGGCTATGGCGAAGAAAAGAAGCGGGAGGAAGTTATGCAAGCCGTAATGAAGCATGCTTGGAATTTGAGCGAAAAGGAAGCGATCGGGCTTCAAGAGGAATGGGCGGGAACAGTCTCGTTGGAGACTCCGCAAGGTTGGAAAGTTCGGAGGGTCGCGGGGGTGGATGTGGCTTACGACAAAAACGACGATCGGTTGATCGCGGCGGTGGTGGTGTTGGATGCGGAGACGCTGGAGGTCGTGGAGACGGCTGCCGCGGAAGGCAAGCCTTCGTTCCCTTACATTCCGGGACTGTTTTCGTTTCGCGAGCTGCCGCCCGTGTTGGAAGCGTTCAAGCGTCTGAAAACACCGCCCGACTTGATCGTGTGCGACGGGCAGGGCATCGCGCATCCGCGGAGATTCGGGCTGGCCAGCCATCTGGGACTGCTGCTGGATATACCGACGATCGGATGCGGCAAGACCCGGCTGATCGGGGAACACGAAGAACCGGACGGCGAACGCGGATCGGCTTCGCCGCTGGTCGACGGAGACGAGACGATTGGTTACTGCCTGCGTACGCAAAACGGCGTCAAGCCGGTCTACGTCTCGGCGGGTCACCGTTTATCCCAGGCAGACGCTTGCGAATGGATCTTGAAACTGACTCCGCGCTACCGCCTTCCTGAAACGACGCGGCAGGCGGATCAATGCGTGAAACGGGAACTGGGCAAGCCGACGAGCTGATCGCGTTCGAATCGAATGTCGGCGCTTCGGGCAGTGCGGAACGCGAAATCGAAAGGAGTTCATTCAATGACCGATATCCTCAAAACCTACAAAAAACGCATCGCCCTTTTCAAAAAACTCTACCATTATAATAACGGCACTTACGACCGGCAGCGCGGCGTAACGGTCTATGACGTAAGTATCCTGTCTGCCGAAGAATTGGCTTTCATGAATGAACTCCAATGGCAACCCAATGATATCGTGCAGATGAATCACGATGAACTGATTCCTGCGATTACCGAACTCATTCGTGACGAACGTTTGTCCAAAGAACGTCTGATCGGCGAATTCGTAGCTGCGGCAGGAGGCAGCTATCGGCGCGGGATTAACGGCTTGATGAACCTTCATTTCGCGACGCTTATTCCCGACCATCCCTATCATCCGGCGCAAAGACTCGCGGCATGCGGGGTTTGCGGATTTAGCGAACTGTCGACTCGAACGCACGATAATCTATCCGATATCCGGGAATCTTTATGGCTCGGCTATAATTGGCATTCGCCGAAAGGCATTTATGCGGATCTTACGGAACGGATCGAACTGCCGGAAATTCATCCGACCGAAGAAGATGCGGCGGCACTCAAAAGCTTGCTTGAAGGCGTTGATCGCGCTCAAGCTGGCGAGACTCCGGGAAAACTGGAGAAACGACTCAGCGCGGAAAAGGTCATCAAAGGCAATTCGGGAACGCGGCGCGCTCTGCTCAGTACCTTGGCCGAAGTCGGCGTAATTCCGAATGCTGCCATGCCTGTCGATCCGAAGCGTTGGATCAATCACGAAGTGATGGTTCAAGCAGGCATGGATCTGGACTCCACGCAAGGACGCTCCGATATCGAGATGCCTTACGCCGGATGGCGCGGACATCTCGGCGTCGATTGGGATCGGGCGAAGGAATGGTTCGGCGCTTATTTGTAAGCTAGCCGCGCTCATGTTCTCTACATAGTCAAAAGAAGCCGAATGCGACAAGAATCGCTTTCGGCTTCTTTTTTATGGAACGTTCTTGTTAGAATGTAACCCTCAAACCTACGCCGCCGGCTTTTTAAACTTCAATATCGACCAGACCGTTAACAATACCAACACGCCCACGCAGACGCCGATGCTGAACCGGTTCTGCGGATCGATCACGAAGCCTGCCGCGATGACCGCCAAGATCACGGCCGTCGTACCCGTAATATACGGATAGCCCCAGATGCGGAACGTCGGCTTTGTCGGATACTGCGGGCGCAGCTTGAGCTGGGCCAAGCAGATCGACAGCCAAACGACGAGCACCACGAAGCCCGGAACCGCCAGCAGAATCGCGAACAGATTGTCTTCCGCGACATAGGCGATCACCGCTCCCAGTACCAGAACCGCCGCGCATAAGCGCAAACTGCCAACGGGCACGCCTTTTGCCGTAGTCATGCCCAGCGCCTTGGGCGCTTCTCCGGCAGACGCCATCGAATGCAGCATCCGCGTCGCGCCGTAAATGCTGGAGTTGGCCGCCGACAGCACCGCGATGACCAAAATAAAGTTAATGATATGCGCCGCGCCGCTAAGCCCCGTTGCTTCCAGCACCTGTACGAACGGACTATTCTGTCCCGCCAGCTGGTTCCATGGAATGAGGCCGCAAATGACCAGGATCGGTAGCGAATAAAAAAGCACGACGCGCAGGATGAAGCTTTTGACGACTCTGGGCATGACCTTCTCCGCATCTTTGGCTTCGGTCAGCGTCATGCCGATCAGCTCCGATCCGCCGTAAGAGAACATCACGACAAGAAGAGCGGAAAAGACCGACAGCCAGCCGTTCGGCATGAAACCCCCGTGCGCGGTATAGTTCGTCAATCCCGGAGCTTCGCCTGTAGCCCCCGGAATCAAGCCGAACAACAGACCCGCGCCCAGAATAATAAACACGACGATCATGGCGATCTTAATTCCGGCCAGCCAAAACTCGGTCTCCCCGAAACTTTCGACGCTCATTCGGTTGATGCCTAGAATGAGCGCCGCGCTGGCAAGGCTCAGTACCCATAGAGGTACGCCCGGCATCCAATATTGCAAAAATGATCCGGCCGCCGTTACCTCGATCACGCAGACGCTGAGCATAAGAAAAGCATACAGCCAGCCCACGATAAACGCCGGACGCGGGCCGAATGCCTGACGGATAAATTCTTTCATGTTGCGGTTAGGGTAGACGCTCGCCAATTCCGCGATCGCCCCCATGACGACCAACAGCAGCAGGCCGCCGAACAGGTAGGTTAACACGACGGCCGGTCCCGCAAGCCCGATCGTCTCGGCGCTACCTTTGAAGATGCCGGTCCCGATGACGCCGCCCATGGCCATAAAACTGATATGCCGCGGCAGCAGTTTTTTTTGAAGCTTTTCGCTGCCAGACTTATTTGCGCTTTCCACTTGACTTCCTCCGATTCTTTTGCACAGTAATGCACACCCGCGTTTGCGAGACGCATACTCTATCCTACAACAAAAAACGAAAATCCGCATCGGGTCGCGAAAAAAATCACCGAACGGACTCAAACTGTCCGTCGGTGAAAGAGTATGTCTACTTTAAATAGACATATTTTAGTCAATATCGTACATCATCCATTTTCCTTCTTGCCGCACAAACACGTAAGCGTTGGAACGAACGTTTTTCTCGCCTTCTACGCGATAATGAACGTGAACAATAGCCGTATCCGCTGAAGGCGGCTGCATATCCATGATTTGCAATTCTTCGATCGGAGGCGCGTCTACGCCCAGCACGCCGGAGTTCGAATTCGGAATGAACAGCTTCCGGTAAGCGTCCGCATCTCCGGCTATTTGAGCTTTTGTGCTTGCGTTAATCAGCTTTACGATCTCTAATTCGTCATTCGCATAACGTTCCTCGTCCACGAAAGGCCCGTCGGCACGTTCGATTCCCGCAACCCTCCATTGCCCCGCTTCTTGCTTGAGCTTATACAAAATCGAATGGTAACCGTCTGCGGCGTTCTCCCGAATTGCGCCACCGAGCGGATTGATCCCTGTCGGATCGGACTCGGATCTGAACAGATCAAAGTTTTCAGCTTTATCCACTTGGAACGAGATCTGCTTATCCGCTTCAGGCGCGTCTTGCGTGAACAAGGCGGCGTAGGCCGAAGTATCGTCTGTTTGTTGCGCGCGAAAAAGCTCGTTTAACAGATCGATCTGCTCAGGCTCAACCCTCGAACCTTCGTAATATTCTTTTTTCAAATAAACCTTCTCCGGTTCAGCGACAACCTCGGCAGATTCCGTCTGATGATCCGTTTGATTCACTGCTTTTGGGCCATTTTGCTCGGGTGCTGAAGCACTCGTTCCGCATCCGGTTGCCAGTACGCCGACGACAACGGCTACTGCAAGCAATGGAACTGTGTTGATTTTCAAAGAAAAGCCCTCCTATCTCAGCCATCGCCCATTTCGTTAGTTTAACTCTATGGATAGACGCGGAGGGCTTGACGTTAGTTCCACTACTCCCGCAAACGTTCTGTAATCGAAGAGACAGCAAGCATTCGGCATACCATTCGGGTAAGCGCATACGCGATAACCAACAAGACGAGAAGCATCGCTACGGTCGGCCATATCCGCATACGAAAGACGGTAAACGCCATCTGCTCCGTTATCGTTCGTACCATACTTGCCGTTACCCACATCCCGGGCAGCAGCACAATCGCTGACGTTAGTCCGGTTATCCAAAGCCCTTCCGCAAAAAGCAATGTGCGCAGTTGTTTCTTCGTCATGCCGATGCTCTCCATCGCAGCCAATTCTTTTCGCCTGGAAAAGATACTGCTTAACACCGTATTCGCATAATTGAGCAGGCCGATCAGCGCAATGACCATACACAACCCATAACCGATCAAGCGAAAAACATTCACAAAACGCGACAGCTCTTGCCGATAATTTTCACGGGAACGAACGGATACTCCAATATGCTCAGAGGCAATCGCCTGAACGGAAGCGCCCAACGTGTCGGCAGAAGAAGTGGTTGCTCCCCTCTCTACAGCTTCCAAGGATACTACAAGCAACGAAGCATTCGGATGCTTCGCACGGACTTCAGCTTCCGGCGCATAGATGTTGAAGCCGAACTGGCTAAAATAACGCGTTCCGATCGCATAAAAGGCATCGTACCGGAGCACGGCCATCACTTCCCGCTGTTCCGCAGAACCAGGCAACCGCAGCCGATCCCCAGGGCGATAATAGGATGCGTATTTCGGTTCGCCGCCCAGCAAAGCTTCTGTCACCAACACGTAACCGCCTTGAGCAAACTTGGCCGAATCGAATGTTCCCGCCACAACGTCATCCTTTTTTAAAAGATCATAAAAACCCGCACCCAGACCATACATCTGCACAGGTACGGATTCTCTCTTGGGCAAATCCGGCTGTTTGTCGGCGATCAGGCGGCTTATCGAATCATCGACCGTAAACTCCGTTTGCTCCCAGTAGACCCGATCAACCGACGATATGCCGGGAAGACGTTCCAAATGTTCTGCGACTTCATTATTCAGCGCATGCCCCTGCAAGCTGCTGTTGTCCTCCGTCAATCTCTCCTCGCTAACGCCTATAAGCTCTTCTTCCCGAAGCATCCAGTCTCCGACGATATAATCGTTCAGATACTTTTCCATGCTGACCGAACCGATTATATTGGAGACGATTCCGAACACGATCAAGCTCAATGACAATGAAGCCAGCATAATGACCAGTCGCCGCGGACTACGGATCAAGTTGCGCCAAGCCATCCGATAGATTCGGGTGCCGCCTTTTACTATACCTTTTCCATGGTGGCGTTTTTTTCGACCGACTGATACCTCCACGTATTTTGCGGCATCAACAGGAGTCGCAGCCGACGCCATTCGCGCAGGACGTCCGGCAGACAATCGCACCGTGAGATAAGAAAATATCGCGGCAGCCATAAAAATGACCGGATGAACCGAATAAGCCGTTTCCGTCACTCCCGTTGCCAACGAAGTTGCATAAGGCGACAGCAGCGAACCCACTCCATAGCCTAGCAATAAGCCGATCGGCAACGCTAACAGATATAAGCGATTCGACTGCACCAAGACGATCCGGCGAATCTGCCTCGGCGAGGTCCCGATCGTTTTTAACAAACCGAAAAAACGGATATCCCGAACGACCGAAATATGAAAAATATTATAGATCAGCAAATAGCCGCTCAACATCACAATCAGCAACAATCCTGCGTAAGGCAACATATTCGCAGGTTGTTGAAGTAGACTCTCGCTTGCGTACGCCCAGTTGACCCCGTAATCGACGGATAGATCGGCGTTCTGCATCACTTTATGCATCTTGTTGCGGATATTCCAACAATTTTGGAATTTCACGTACAGTTGCGTGCTGCCCGTCAATATCGGTTCTTGCCCGCCGGCAGTCGGATTATATTCCCCGAATTCAGCAGCGGCGAAAGATTTCGATACAAAAGCCAGCCCCGCAACATTTCCGCCTGCATCCGATAAATAACGATCCGTTTCATACCATCCGCTGAGTCGGAAGGTACGCGCCCGCACATCGCCTTCGTCTGTACGAACATCGAGCGAGATTGCTGCGCCCAGTTCTCGCGGAATCTCCAACTCGTCCAACGTCCACCCGCTTAGCGCAATCCCGTCCGCCTGCTCCGGCAACCCGCCCTGTTCAAACGAAATAAAAGCATGGCTCGGATAATTCCCGTCGACGGCGATGACCTCAAGCCGTGAATTTGTTAAAGCCGCGTGTTGAATTCTGCCTATGTATACCGTACGCGAAAATTCTCGAATCTGCGGAGCCGTAGCCAGCATATCCGCTTGTTCAACCGTCAGTTTTTTGAAGCTGCCATGATAGTCGGTTCCGGCCGTCTTCATTGCGGCAAGTTCCATCGACTTATTCAGCGAAAACCCCAACGTAAACAAAGCGGTCAAGAGTAACGTAGTGAGTACAATCGCGCAACCTGTGATTACGCTCTGTATTCGATGGGCACGAAGCTGCCTCAACGCGATCCGGGCGAGTACCGATTTGCCGCGAACATTCCCTTTGCTCATATCCGAAAGCCGCCTGATCCCTCGTTCGTCCGCTCTGCGATGCGTCCGTCCTCGATGCGAACAATCCGATCCGCCGCTTGAGCGGCTTCGTCGTTATGGGTAATCATCACAATCGTCTGCCCAAACTCTTCGCTGATGCGTTTGATTAACAACAGCACTTCTTGCCCGGTTCGGCTGTCGAGGTTGCCTGTCGGTTCATCCGCCAAAATGAGCGAAGGCTTGGCTGCCAGCGCCCGTGCAATGGCTACGCGCTGTTGTTGACCGCCGGACAGATTGGAGGGCAGACTTTCTTTTTTCGACTCCAAACCAAGCGTGGCGATGATCTCATCCACGTAAGCCCGATCCGGAACTTCCCCGTCCAACTCGATCGGAAGCACGATGTTTTCATAAACGTTCAGTACCGGAATCAGATTATAATTTTGAAAAACAAACCCGATGCAGCGCCGACGAAAAATCGTCAACTCCTCGTCGTCCATAGTAAAAAGGTCACGGTCCTCCACATATACGCGTCCTGATGTCGCCCGGTCCAATCCTCCAATCAGATGCAGCAGCGTGCTTTTACCGCTTCCGCTCGTTCCGACAATCGCGACGAACTCTCCTTTTTTCACAGTCAAGTCGACCCGGTCCAAGGCCTGTACCCGACGTTCTCCGCTTCCGTAATGTTTCGTGAGGCCCTCCGTTCGAAGCATGTCCATCCGGCACTCTCTCCTTATGTTCGTTTGCCTGCATTATAGCCGAACTTTCTGACATTCCGCTGTCCGGAAAGTGTCAGAATCGTCAGATTGGAAGCCAAACACTGAACAAAGCCCCGCCTTGCTTCGACACGCCTGCACGAATCCGTCCCCCTTGCGCATGTACGATTTCCCTCGCCAAATACAAGCCCAGTCCCACGCCTTCGGATTGGCCTGCGGAACGCCCTCGCTTGAAGCGACCGAAAATCCCGGCTCGTTCATTCTCGTCGATCCCCGGCCCGTTATCCGCGATGTCTACTCTTGCAAACACGTCGCCGACCGATAACGAAACTTCCACCTCTCCTCCCCGCCGACCGTATTTGACCGCGTTATCCAATAGATTGAACAACGCTTCTGCCGTCCATTTGGCGTCATGGCAAGCCTGCACTTCATGTTCCGCATCCATACGCACGCTGAGTGTCACGTCCGCCCGTTCGGCCGCGACATAAACTTGCGAGACGGCTTGGCGTACCGTATCCAGCAGCGAAGAACGAGCAAGATTCATCGTCAAAATCCCGGTTTCCAACCGCGACATGTCGATCAGCGAGCGAATCAAGAAATGCAGCTTATCCGCCTGCTCGCGAATCGCGGCGACCCATGACTTGGTCTGTGTCTGATCCCCGACCTTCTCCTCTAACAACTGAGTATACAGCAGCATGTTGGCTAGCGGCGTTTTGGTCTGGTGAGAGATATCGGCGATCAAACGCTGGATGTTCTCCTTTTCCGATCCGATCTCTTCTTGACGTCCGCGGACCCATTCGGCAAAACGACTCAGCTTGTGCTCCAGCAACGACAACGTACTCTCTGTATAGCCTAATCGTCTCGATTCGCCGCGAATCACGCCATCCGCTATTTCGTGTACGGATTGCAAAAAATGTAACGTCAGGCGTCGTATATGAAGCAGCCATAATGCAGCTATTCCGAGCATCAAAAGCAAAAAAACGACCGTAGCGATCACGGCCCCTTCTCTGCTTTGATCCTGATAAGCGGCTCCCGACAGCCAACCGGCGTACGCTATTGTCAAAAAGGAGACTCCCGACGCGAAAGGCAACGCCAGACGCCAGAAGGGGGTATCGACGATAGTTCCTGCATGTTCGATGCCCTGTTTTCGTTCCGTGACGCTCATTCCCGTTCCTCCTTCGGCCAAGTGTAACCCAACCCGTAGACCGTTTTGATCAACTTGGGCGAGGTCGGATCGTCTTCGATCTTGGCGCGCAGACGCTTGATGCCGACGCTTAGCGCATTTTCCTCCACAAACTCCGACTCCCCGCTCCACACTTGATCAATTAGCGTCTCACGCGGAAGGATTTGTCCTCGATTGACCACCAACAGCTTGAGCAGCTTTTGTTCGGTAAGGCTGAGCGATAGTTTTGCGCCTTTTTTCACGTATTCCATTTTGCCAAAGTCCATTTCCAAATCTGCGTAGACCAAACGTTCTTCCGGCATAGAAGCACTGCGACGAAGAACTGCCGTGACTCTCGCCCGCAATACCATCAGGCTGAACGGCTTGGTGATGTAATCATCGCCTCCAAGCGCAAAACCTGTGACGATATCGCTTTCCAGATCATTCGCCGTCAAAAAAATAATCGGGAGCGCTGACTCTTTTCGCAGCATCGTGCAAAAGTCGAAGCCGCTCCCGTCCGGTAAACGAACATCCAAGATAACCAAATCTATACCGCCCTGCTTGATCTCTTCGCGTGCGTCCGTCAGCGTATGCGCCTGACGAATCTGCGTTGTGGCGTCCCTCAGTGCCAAGGCGATGCCGTTGTTTAGTCCAACATCGTCCTCAACAATCAAAATCGTACGCATCGTTTTCCCACCTTCATATGTATAACCGCCCTTCGCCCGCGATATTTAAGGCGAAGCGACCGCTCCTTGCGCAACGCTTCACGGCTGAAGCCGCTCCTCCACCTCTTCCCTCCAAAAAGTTCCCTGGGCAAAGGCCGCGGGGTCGATGCGTCCGAACTCTTGCACGACCCATTTCAGCGTATCCTGCGGGATTTCGTTTTGCAAAAAAGCATCCGGTCCGTTCTCGCGGATCGTGCGCTGAACCATCTCGGCGTAGATCAACAGAAATTCCGCAAAGCGCGGCACGGACGAATTAATAAACCATTCCGTACCTCCCTGATCCATTCGGATACAGACGACTTCAGATCCGCCGGCTTTCAGGCAAACCGGGTCCCCGTATCCGGTCGTCCCCAGCAGCCAGTAGGCGGAATATTCCTTCGGCATGCCGAAGGCGCTTTTCAAATCGGACAATCGTCCTTCGCCGGAACGAAATTCAAGATACGGGGCCGAATCGGCGGGAAGCCCGGCTTGGCATAAAAAGCGCCTGGCCTCGTCCGTGATCGGCACAGCCTCCAGCGCTTCGCAGTCGAAGCGCAGCAGCGGGCCGTCCACGGCCGTATTCCAGGCAGCTATAAATCGTTCGGGCGTCATAGGCACTTCTTCCACCTCCGTCTTTCTACTCCACCTTGATTGGATTAATTCGACGCGAAGGCAGGATTCTCCCCCGTCTCTTCGCCGCGAGTCAACGCTTCCGTAAAACGATCCACTTTCTCCAGATAAAGCTGCGGCTGCGTTCGTTTGATATCCAGCAAGGTATTCACGACGCGCCGTGCGGCACGTGCGGGAATCGTTCGGAGCGCGCGGCTGTAAGCTTCAATATAGGGAAAACCCGGGCGATCGGCATTCAGCAGCATGCGATGCAGGCGTACGGCCCATCCTTCCGCCCGCGGAAACAGGCCCGGTACGCCAAGTGCCAAGTAATGCATGCTCGCCTGGATTCCGCAGCGATCCGCAATATAAAAGATCGTCTCGAGCAAATCTCCTGCGGCGCTGGGTTCAATCACGTCATCCTCCAGCATGCGGCACAGATCGGTAATCACCTCTGCCGAAGCATTCTGGCCAAGTTCGTTTAAAATATCGGAAAACCTCTCCAGGTCATCTTCTTCTCCGGCAAAATCGCGCATTCGGTACAGCTCGTCCAGCAGTTTTCGGTCCGGCAAAATGGTTCGCCTCCTCTTCCTTCTGAATTTCTTCGCGCATCTATATCATACCCGATCTGGCGGCAAGCAAAAACCGTGCACAATAGGCACGGTTGAGGTACAGTGAGCGGGGGCTGCGGGAGAAATTCGTTCAAGACGCTGTCTCACCCGGAAAATCGATTGAATTTTTGATAGGAATTTTCCGGGTTCAAAGGCGTCTTTCACTGAATTTCTCCCTCCGCCCAGTCACTATAGTTTTGGGAGAGGAGTTAAAAGATTTTAAAGCCGCAACTGCTTTTCAAAACCCAGTCTCCGCAATACATTTTTGATTTACGATACTTTTAACTTTTATCAGTCAGCCAGCGTGGAGAGGGACGCGTAGACTAGCGGCGCGAATGTTTCGGCGTCTTCTCCGGCAGGGATATTGATTTTGATGTCATATCCCTTGGCCGGGGTTTCCCAGAGTGCGAATTGTCCGGTTCCGGCTTCGTTTTCGGCGGAAAGGAACAGGCGTGAAGCGGACAAAGCTGCCGGAGCTTTGTCGCCTTTAAGTTCGACTGGCGCGCCGTAGGCTTTCAGCGCGGTTTTGGCTTCGTTGCGCAGCGTGGCAAGCGCATAGCCTTTCTCGAGCGGCGTGATAATCGCGTAATAGTCAGGATTTGCGGTCATCGACAGACGGTTGGTTTCGGCGTCGAATTCCAGTCCTTCCATTGCGTAAAAGGCATAACCGTAGCCTTCTTGAAGTTTGCCGGTGACGGAATCGGTAGAGTCGGCTGTGGCGACTTCGAAGTTTTCCGTTTTCGGGCGGTCTGCGCCTGCGCCTTTATCGCCTTGCTTGGACGCATCGGCCGGATCTTCTTGGTCAATGGTTGCGGTTGCGGAAGAAGCTTCGTCCGTTGCGGCCGTATCGCCGGCAGCCGTGTCGCTTGATTCCTCTTCCTCTGTTGCTGCCGGATCGTCGGTAGCCGCATCAGTCGAATCGGCAGCGGTATCTCCGCCGTTCTCCTCGTTCGCAGCTGCCTCCTCGTCTGCCGGCGCTGTTGCCGGTTCTTCGATAGTGGAGTTGTCGGATGTCGCGGTCGTATCGGCCGGTTCGCTTTGAGATGCGGTGTCCGACTCGTTCCCGCAGGCTGCCAAAGCTCCGCTCAGCAGCAGCACGCCAAGCAAGCTTGCCGCACGGTTATAAGTTTTCATGGAAATGCACCTCCTGTTGAAAATAGACGCAGCCATTCGCCGAAAAGTTTCGACAAAAAGCCCCATCTTTGCACTTCCTCCTTTTAACCCTTACATCGCCGTGTGACTCAGAAAGCAGGCAAAAAACGCGCTATGACGCCAAAAAAAGTATAGCTTCGCGGCAAGTAAACAAGCATTCAAGTCCAATGGATACTATCACAAAAGAACCCCCGGATTTTAAAAATCGGGAGTTCTTTTCATAGCTTGAAAGCTTTGACTCAAACAATTCGGAAAGATCGGAGCGTCATGCGGAAGGATCTTTTCAGGCCGCAATCGCTACCCGACTTCGATCTGTACTTCTTCCGGACGGTAAACCGCCGTAATATCGCCTTGCGAATTCGTCGCGAACAACGCGGAGCGCTCGCTTTCCAGCGTGAAGCTGTAGATCCGGCCTGTAGCCCGATCGCGAACTTTCACTTCGGCATCCCACGCGTACTCGGACACGAACACGTACAGGCTGCCTTCGGCGAACTTCAGCTTGCGGCCGTAAAGTCCTGCCAGCTCGCCGCCCGCCAACCATTCCAGATCGTCGACGACGCCTGCTTTCTCCGCGGCGTATCGGTACAATTCGGCAATCGGAGCATCGCCCGACCCCAGTTCGATCGGCAGCGGACTCCAGATCAATCGTCCTTTTCCGTTCGGCACGTTCAATACTTGATCCGCGCGGCCTTCCGCATCGGCAGGCGTTTCTTTCAGCGTCTCCGCGATCCGGCGTCCGGCGAACGAGACAGGCAGGCGCTTGCCGTCCAGCTCCAACATTTCTTCGCGGCGCACATTGCCCAACGTACGGATGCCAAGCAGTTTGTCGGCGCGGTCCGATTCATGCCAGTACGCATCCAGACCAACCGGCCCCGTGATAACCAAAGTCGCTTGCGTGGACTTGGCGATCCGCAGCAGCGTCTTCATGGAATCGTCGTCCATATTGTGCGGACTCGGCACGAAAATCAGCTTGGCCGGGTTTGATTTGAGCGAATCCAGTCGGTACTCGGACACCGCACGGAACGGTAACTTCAGATCGTATGTCAACACGCGCGTCAGTCGATTCGTAGTCTCAACCGCGAACGAACGGTTCGAGAAATCGTTGGAATACGGGTAAACGGCTGCCACTTCTTCAAGCTTCCGCCCTTTGAACAGATCGCGGATTTGAGCCATAAAGCGTCCGAAATCATACGATACGTCGGCTTCCGGCTTTTCCGTGCCGTCGGCTCTCAATGCCCCGATATGCGATTCGTTGGCGTTGTCCATATAGAAGTTGGTGTTCCAAATCCATTGGATCGCGCCCGCGCCGCCCGTGGAGAAGGCATATGCATACTTGCGCTCTAAGAAATTGCGCAGTTCGAACTCGCTGCGCTTGGCCCGGCCGTCCGGCGTTTCGACGTACATGATGCCCGTCTCCTGAATCACGTTCGGCTTGTCCGGCGTTTTCGCGAACACGCCGTCCCAGACCAGGCTGTCGTTCAGCCACCAGGAATGCACGGTCGTGTAATCGACGGCGTCTTCATAGAACAGCGGCGACGGACGCTGGGCGCCTTGCGCTTCGTCCTGGCCGACCGTAACCAGGTGATGAGGAACAAGCTGCTTGATCGAAGAGGTCAGCTCTGCTGCCCAAGCGCTGTGCATTTCGACCGAGAACAGGCTGTAATCCAGCCAGCGGGTGCCTTTTTTGCCTTTATGCATGTCCTGCACGTCGAAGTTGATCTCTTCAGGCTCCGGAATCGCCGCCGCTTCGAACGAAGGCAATTCGGCAGGGGTCATGTTCCAGTGCTCGCGCAGCTCATGAATCGAATCATGACGCTTCTTAAGCCAGGTCACGAAAGCCGCACGTTCAAACTCGTCGCGTAACGAACGCGGTCCGGCCGAGAAAATTTTCGCCGGGTCGAACATCGACGGCTCGTTGATCAGATCCCAATCCACATGCGTCGTCTGCGTATGACGGCTGACGATCGAGCGGATAAAGCGTTTCTGCGCTTCCACGCTTTGCGGATCGAGGTACGGGTTTTTGCCTTCCCATGTCTCCGGCGTAAAGGAGAAGAAGGTGAAGGTGACATGCAGCTTATGCTTGGCGGCAGTCAAGAAGAACGCATCAATCGCGCGAAGCACTTCCTCGGACGCATGGCCGTCAACCTGCATAATATTGCGGTAAGCCGTCCAGATTCCGGTACGAATCCAGTTGATGCCGGCTTTTGCCATAGCCGCCATGTCGCGATCCCAGACCGCCGCATTAGGCAGGAACAAGAATTTGCGCGCCACGTCGGAAGTCATGTAGGTCATGCCGACGATCGGCAGCGGGCGTCCGTCTTGCACGAAGTAATCGCGGTTGGAGGAGATCGGCTGACCGGATGCCAGCAACTCCTGATCTTGCCCCCAGAATCCTTGGCTAAGTACGCGAATTTCCCCTTCTGGCGATTGCGCATGACAAGTAACGTTATGCAGGCCCGGGTTAATATCGAAAGGAAGCACGATGTTCAATACGTTCCAATCGTGGGATACCGCTGTCTCAAGGGTCTGGGCGTAAGCTTCCGAGCCGTCAGGCGACGTTACGGACAATCGGAACGTCCATGCTCCGGCTTGGCCGAGTTGCTGCGCTTCGGCGCCGCTGCCCGCAGCATTCTGATCAGCTTTTCCTTTTTTGCTTGCTCCGTTTCCTTCGCTTTGTCCGCTGTCGCTTTTCGCGATGCGCGACACCTTGCCGCCGGAAATCAGCGAGCCAACGTCCTGTTGCTCGACGAATACAGGCAGATTGGCCGGAACCCCTGCGCGACGAATCCGCTGCACGCGCAGCTTCAGCCGCGCACGCTCGCCCGGTTCGTATACGGCGCTATCCGGTGCCAGCGACAGCTCGATAGCTTCGCGCGCGGCGAACGCCGCCCAACGCGCTAATGCTTCAAGCCCTTGACTTTCCGCAAGCGCAGCAGTCAACGGGCGGTTCACGAACACCCAGCGCGAACCCGCAAACGGACCGCGCACCTGCTCCCACAGCACAACGGGGGCCGAGATCGGACGCTCCGAAGCATCGTAGGCCCGCAGCAGCGGCGTGATTTTGGTGCTCATCGTGCCTGCCGAGCCCATTTGCTCCGGCAGATCGGCGTCGCGCGTCGTATGCGGAACCAGGTTCCAAGTCGTGCCGATGCTTCCTTTTCCCGCTGCGCCGCCGTTCTCGTCGACTGCCGCGAACAACGCTTCGTCGCCGTCCAGCAGCGGCAGTTCCGGCGAAGCTTCCAGACGAACCGCCTGTTTGGCTTCGACCGCCAACGTTTCGTGGATAAAGAGCTGTTGGTGATAACCCGTTTGCTCAGGCCCGATCCGCCAACGCCCGCCTTCCTGACGCACCGGACGCTTGAACGGCGCTCCGCCTACGCTGAGCAGGCCGCCGCCTTTTTTCAAAAAGTCCAGAATGGCCGTCCATGCGCTCTCCGGGAAATACGGCGCGTGCAGATTGACCAATACGCCGTCGCCGTCGCTCAAGCGGTCGTTCAACGCGTCGCCCAGATCGGCCGCGCTGGTTACCAGACCGTAAGCGCCCAGTTCTTTCAAACCCGGCAGCGGGCCGGAAGCCGGAAAGCTCGGGTCGCGGAAAAAAATCACCTTTTTATTGGTCGGCTCCGCCGCTTTTTTCAAATACGTTTCGCTCACAAAATATCCTCCTTCATCGCCTTATACACCAGCTGCGAGAACAGGCTGTTGGACCAGGCAAACCATTTTCGCGTGAAAATCGTCGGGTCGTCCACATGGAAGCCTTCGTGCATGAATCCGGTGTCCGCGTCCGTGTTCTCCAGCATCTGAATCAACTCCAGCTTCTCCTCTTTCGACGAAGCCGTCAAGCCCTGCATGGAAAGCGCCATATGCCAAACGTAATCCGGCGGAGTATGCGGGCTGCCGATTCCTTTTGCCGCGGTGCCTTCGTAGTAGAACGGGTTTTCTTTGCTCAGCGCGAAGCGTCTCGTGTTTTGATACACCGGATCGTCCGCGCCGACGTAGCCCAGATACGGAATCGACATCAGGCCCGGCGTGCCGGCGTCGTCCATCAGGCAGTAATTGCCGAAGCCGTCCGTCTCGTACGCGTAGATCGGGCCGAATTCCGGGTGACGGTAAGTGCCGTACAAACGGATGCCGCGATCGATTTCCTGCTCCAGCTTTTTCAGCTCGCGCACGTAATCCTGATCGCGGAAGATCCATTCGAAAAACTCCTGCATCTGCCGAAGCGCCACGACCGCGAACATATTGCCCGGAATATTGTAGTGGAAATCGCAAGCGTCGTCGCTGGAGCGGAAGCCCGACCAGACCATCCCCGTGTAGTTGACCGGCATGCCCATTCCTTTGTTTTGCAGGGAGTCATGTTCGATGCCGTTGTCGCGGGTGAAGCGGTACGGCGATTGTTCGAAATGGTACTGCTCGGTACGGAACACGTTCACGATCGCTTCCATCGCTTCGCGGAAACTTCCGTCGAAGATATCCGTCTGCTCCGTTTCTTTCCAATAGAGATAAGCCAAACGCACGACGAAGCAGAGCGAGTCGATCTCGAATTTGCGCTCCCAGACCCACGGGGACATCTCGGTGCCGTCGCCTTTGTTCCAATGCCAATCGTTGGCCGTTTCGTTGAACGCGTTGGCGTAAGGATCGATCAGGACGTATTTCACGTGACGCTTGACCAGCCCGCCGATGATGCGTTGCAGATCCTTATCTTCTTTGGCGAAAGGCACATAATGAATAACCTGTTCGACCGAATCGCGCAACCAGCTTGCCGGGATATCGCCCGTAATGACGAAGGTCGTGCCGTCGTCCATCAGCTTGGTCGTCGTCTCCAGCGTATTGGGAAAACAGTTCTTGAACAGCTTCAGCAGCTTGGGGCGATGCGCAAGCGCGACGTCGGCCTCGGCCAGCACGTCCTGCACGGCTTGCGGAAGTTCGAATTTGGGCATCGGGATTTTGGGAAGGCGGAATTGTTCCAAGTGGATCGCTCCTTTTTCGTTTGATGTACCGGAATCTCTTTTGAAAAGAAAAGCCGACGCCCCGCCAATCACCGTCTCGGCAGCGAAAGCCGTCGTTTGGATGGTTGAGCGAAAGGCGTCGGCGCAACATGCGGATCAAAATCTCGAATCGAGAAAAATTAAGCCAGAATCAACTTCACCGTCTTGATCTCGTAAGGCTTGAAATCAAGCGATACGGCGACACCCTCGATCAGTTCCAATTCTTCGCCGTCTTCTTCCAGCGCGCCCGACAGGACGGCTCGCTTGAACGGATACGGCCAGTTGAACATTACCGACTCCCGTCCGCCTGCCGATTCGTACAGACGCACGATTACGCCGCTTCCGTCTTCGGCCGGTTTGATCGTGTCCAAAATGACATGTTCGCCCGTATACACAATCATCGAAGCCGACGACGTCAATTCGCCCGCATGGGCGGTTGTACGAACGACCGGCAGGGTCTGGTTCAGCGCCGCTGCGGCATGCACGGTATTGGCGCTTCTCCAACTGCTATGGTGAGGATACAGCGAATAGGTGAAATCATGCTCGCCCAGATCCGCCTGCGTATCCGGCCATTTCGGCGCTCTTAGCAGGGACAAACGGATGTTGCTGCCTTGAATATCGTAGCCGTATTTGCAATCGTTCAGCAGGCTGACGCCGTAACCGCGCTCGGATACATCGGCAAAACGGTGTCCGCATACTTCAAACTGTGCTTGCTCCCAGCTCGTATTGCGATGCGTCGGACGCTCCAGCGATCCGAACGGAATTTCGTAGGTCGCTTTTTCAGCCAGCACATCGACCGGGAAAGCCACTTTCAACAACTTGTGCGCTTCATTCCAAGACACATGCGTTTTGAAGTCGATCCGGCGATCATGCTTGTAGAAAATAACATCCTGCTCGATCGTCGACTGATTCAGTTTCCAGCGGAAACGCAGCACGTCGCGCACGCCGCCGGAAGCGATCACCGTTTTATCGAGCAGTTCCGCTTGGCCAGCCGGTTGCTGTTCGAAGCGGGGATCGATATCCCACGCATCCCATTCGGTCGGACGGTCGTGGAAGAATTGGAACGCGTTCGCGGCTTCGCCCGCTTGAATGACTTCGCGCTCCGCTTCTTTGTCGAACAACGAAACGATCTCGCCCCGTTCGTTGAAACGAACCGTATAATGCGCGGCTTCCCACACGTCCGAAACCGTCCGTTCATGCGAACTTTCGCTTTGTGCGGAAGTTGCGGCGTTCGGCAATCCTTCCTTTTCTGTCGGACGCAGCCAGATCGTCATATAACCCAATGCCGGAATATGCGGAACGAACACGCTCAATTCGCCGGTCGTTTCGTCGTAATCCGCTTCGAGGCGAGTTCCTTCGGAATCGTAGGCCGCCTGTCCCGCCGCTTCGGGAATCTGCACCGTAGCAAATCGGTTCCACCCCTGGCTATTGAAAATAACGTAAGGCGTACCTTCGCCCTGCGTATTGATGCGATCCACAAGCGCATTCGTGCCGATCTCAAGACCCCGGTCGCCTTCCGCAAACACTTCCGCGTATTCGGCATCCGAAGTCTGATACGTTTCCGTAATCGCCGAGCCCGGAATGATATCGTGGAACTGGTTCAGCAGGATCAGCTTCCAGCCTTTGTGCAGCGATTCCAGTGCTTCGCCGTATTTTTCATGCGGCTGTGCGCCAGGCGACGTCGAACCTGCCGCTCCCGCCGCCAGCGCGTTCCAGAGCTCCGCTTCGCGATACAGAATTTCCGCTTTGCGATTGGCGCGCTTGTTATAGGCATGCGTCGTATACGTACCTCGGTGGAGCTCCAAATACAGGTCGCCGCGCCAGATCGGAAGATCCGGCTCCGCCTGCGTGATGCCTTCGAAGAATTCCGTCGCCGTGCCGTAACGGCTGCCCGGCTGTCCGACCATCAGATCGGCGCGGTCGATATACTCCAGCATTTCCCGCGTGACGCCGCCGCCTCCGTCGCCGTGTCCGTACAGCAGCATCTGCTCGGTGTGCTTGTCTTTTTGACGGTAAGATTGCCAGTGTTCGTGAATGTCTTTCGGATGCGTGTGTTCGTTGACGCCGTGGTTCAGATACGACAGAATCGGCGTGCCGTCGATCCCCATCCAGTGGAACAGATCGTACGGGAAGGTGTTCGTGTCGTTCCAGTTCAGCTTGGTCGTCATGAAGTAGTCCACGCCGCCGTGCTTCAGAATTTGCGGCAGCGACGCGCAGTATCCGAACGTGTCCGGCAGCCATTCGATATGCGAGATTTTGCCGAACTCTTCTTGATAAAAACGTTGGCCGTACAGCATCTGCCGCATCAGCGATTCGCCGCTCGGAATATTCAGGTCGGGCTCGACCCACATGCCGCCGACCAGTTCCCAACGGCCTTCTTTGATCCGGGCTTTCACGCGTTCGTACAGCTCGGGATCGTTTTGCTTCAGGAAATCGAACAGGATCGGTTGGCTTTGCGTATACAGATACCCCGGGTATTCGTTCATCAGCGTATCAACGCTGGAGAACGTACGGCTCGTTTTGCGCACCGTTTCCCGTACCGGCCACAGCCAGGCGATGTCGATATGCGATTGGCCGACCATGATCTCTTGCCCTTCCGAGTTGTTGCCGCCGATCTCGCGTACGCGACCGCGCAGCTGCTCTTCGATCGCGGCCACAGCGGAAGCTTCCAGGATTTCGTCTTGGCGAAGTCCGGTAAAAGCATCCATCGCGCTATGCAGAGATTCCAGCAGACGCACGCGGCGGAAGTCGGTCTCCGGCAGCAGCACCAGCGAGTCGCGTACCACCGTCACGGTGTACATCAGGCTGCGGACAGGCTTGTTCGGCAGTACGATCAAACTGCGCACCGCTGTAATCGGAGGCTTGATCGTCGCCTGCTCGTTCAATGGGTCGTAAGGCTCGGGAATAATATCGAACATCTCGATCTCAAGCTCCGGCTCAGGGCCGACCTGCTTCAAATCAAGCGTAGCGTACGTATGGTTGTCGTCGATCCCCTGATACGAATTGCCGTTCACCCGCAGCAGCCCTTCGCCGCCGCAGTCGAAGATCAGGCCTACCGAATCCGTATTCCAATCCGCAGGAACGTCAAGCTTCGAGCGGAAGAAGTAAGTCGTGCCGTTTTTGCTGGGGAAAGGATTCAGTTCCTTGCCTTGCGGATACGGCTCGATATCGGTGTACTCGCCGGGAAGTCCATAGGTGGAACGGGTGATGTCCCAGTTCTTCCACTCCATCTGCTTCAACCATTGCTGCTGGGACAATTCCCGGATAAAACGTCTCAAACGCTGCATCGTGGTCTCATTCCTCTCCAACAATCAAATCTGTATTCTGCGTATCTTCAACGTTCCGTCCGACCTTCACTTTGAATAATCCAGGTTCCACGACCGGCGTATAGTCCGGCCCGATATAGCGGAGCTGCTCCGCGCCAAGCTGAAATTCGACTTTCTTTGTCTGTCCGGGTTCCAACTCTACCTTTTGGAATCCTTTGAGTTCATTCGCAGGACGAGTCACTGCGCTGACAACATCAGAGATGTACAATTGCACCGTTTCGGCCCCTATGCGCTGCCCCGTATTCGTAACTTGCACCGATACCGTAACGCTGTCTCCAGCCGTCAATTGCTTCATCGATACTTGGGATGCCGATAGCGTTGGCTCCGAATAATCGAAAGAGGTATAGCTCAATCCATAACCGAACGGGTAACGCGGCTTCGAAGTTTCTTCCAAATACCGCTTACCGCGCGAACGTTTGCCCCGGTAATGCACCGGAAGCTGGCCGACATGCTTCGGAATCGAGATCGTCAAGCGGCCGGAAGGGTTTACGTCGCCGAGCAAAATATCGGCAATGGCATGACCGCCTTCCTGACCCGGATACCAGGCTTGAAGCAGCGCGGAAACATGTTCTTCCACCCACGGTTCAGCCACCGGACGCCCGCCGATGTAGACCACAACGACCGGTTTTCCCGCTGCCGCGGCGTGAACCTCGCGGATCAGATCGAGCTGCACGCCCGACAGTTCCAATGTCATGCGGTCGATCCCTTCGCCGCAGTCCATATCGCTGACCGCTTCGCCCGTGACCATCGAAGCCCCGGTCCGCAGATCGATCGTGCCTTCGCCGAAGTCGCGGGCGCTCGATCCGCCCATCACCAGCACCACGGCATCGGCTTGCGCCGCGATCTCCGTCGCTCTCGCAAATCCTTCGCGCGATTCGCCGCGAATCCGGCAGCCCGGCGCGTATAACACGCGCTCTTGCCCCAGCCGCTCGCTCAATCCCCGCAGCACCGTCGTGACGCTGCCCTCCGGCTGCGGCGACGTGTAATCGCCGAGCTGGTTATAACCCCGGTCCGCATTCGGACCGATAACCGCCACCTTGCCGATGTTATCCGGCAGCGGCAGCACGCCTGCGTCGTTCTTCAGCAGAACGACGCTTTCGGCGGCGAGCTGCCGGGCAATGCCTACATGCTTGTCGCAGCCGATCACTTCGGCCGCCCGCTGCGCGTCCGCATACGGACGTTCGAACAGTCCGAGACGGAACTTCAGCTTGAGCACGCGCAGCGCCGCCGCGTCCAACACTTCCGGCTCCAAGCGTCCGCCTTCGAATGCGGTCAGCAGATGCTGTCCGAACATCACGCCGGACATCTCCATATCGATGCCCGCACGCAGCGATTGCAGCGCCGCGTCTTCGCCGCCTTCGGCCGTATCATGGCCGCTGGCCAGCATGTCGATCGCGCCGCAGTCCGTGATGACCGGGCCGTCAAAGCCCCATTCGCCCCGCAGGATATCGTCTAGTAGACGCTCGTTCGTCGTACAAGGTACGCCGTCGATTTCGTTATAAGCAGGCATCACCGAAGCGGCTCCGGCTTTGACCGCCCGCTCGAACGGATACAAATCCGTCTCGATCAACTCGCGCCAGCCCATCGATACCGGGCCTGCGTTGCGTCCGCCTTCGGAGCTGCCGTAGCCGACGAAGTGCTTCAGCGTCGCCGCGACGCTGTTTTCCGCGTCCAAGCTCTCGCCTTGCAGACCTTCCACCGAAGCGACCGCCATTTCTCCGATCAGGAACGGGTCTTCGCCGAAACATTCTTCGGTTCGACCCCAACGCGGATCGCGCACGACGTCGAGCACCGGCGAATAGGTAGCCGCTCCGCCTTGCGCACGAGTTTCCGCGGCGACCGCCCGGCACATTTCGCGATACAGATCGACGTTCCAGGTGCTGCCGATTGCCAGCGGCACCGGATACACCGTTGCCCCGATCGCCATATGCCCGTGCGAGCATTCTTCGCCGATGAGCAGCGGAATACCGAGTCTTGAATATTCGACCGCGTAACGCTGGATTTCGTTGACGGCTTCGGCACCTTCTGCCGGAGACAGTCCGGTTTCCAGCGTGACGCCTGTCCACGGGTCGGCACGCAGCGTTCCGTAGAGCGAGCCGACGTCGCCTTGCCGGACCTGCTCTTTAAAGTTCTCCGTCAATTCCGCTTTCCCTTCGTGACGCGAGTATGTCAGCCAGCCGAACGGCTGAATCAACTGTCCCACTTTTTCGCGCGGCGTCATCGCCGCGAGCAGAAGCTTCGCCCGCTCTTCGGTGGTCAGCGCCGCGTCCAGCCAGGGTTTTTCCGTGTTTGTATGCGTCGTCGTTGTCTGTTCCGTCATTGCGGGCATGCCTCCTTTGTCGCCTTCCAAGGTAGACAATCTGTCTAGAAAGTTACGTGGGCGCCGGGAAGCGAGAAGACTGCGAGAGAAATTCGTTCAATCCGCTGTCTCACTCGGAAAATGGATGGGATTTAAATAAGGAATTTTCCGAGTTCAAAGGCGTCTTTCACTGAATTTCTCTCTCCGTCTTCTCGCTTCCAGCTACGTTTGAGTTTCTTGACACTTTAGTACCTTACCAGGCGGTTTTTTTTGTTTTAAGGGGGTATCTTTTTTCGAACCCGTTTTCGGCTCCTCTTACTCTTTCACCGCTCCGATCGTCAAACCCTGCACGAAATAGCGTTGGAAGAACGGATAAGCGAAAATAATCGGCAGAGTCGCCAGGACGACCATCGCCATGCGAGCTGTATCTTGCGGTAGCGATTGGAGTGCGGCCATGCTGATATTGGCGTTGGCCGAGTTTTGTTGGATAAATTGCATGCTGGATTCGATTCGCATCAGCATGGATTGGAGCGGAACCAGGTTCGGCGTATCGATGTAGAGCAAAGCGTTGAACCAGTCGTTCCAGTAGCCTAGCGTACTGAACAAACCGATGGTTGCCAGGCCCGGCAGCGACAGCGGCACGATGATTTTCAGAAAAATCCGGAATTCGCCCGCGCCGTCGATCTTGCCGGATTCGACCAACGCGTCCGGCACGCTGGTGCTGTAGAACGTGCGCAGGATCATGACGTAGAACGCGTTCATCGCCAGAGGCAAGATCAGCGCCCAGATACTGTTTTTGAGTCCCAGCAATTGCGCCACGATCATGTAGGTCGGGATCATCCCGCCGTTGAACAGCATCGTCAAGATCGCGAAGATCGAGAAGAAACGGCGGTAACGGAAGCCTTTTCTCGATACCGCATACGCATAGAGCGAGATCATGATCAAGCTGACGATCGTGCCGATTACGGTTACCGCGATTGTCACGCCGTATGCTCGGAGCAGCGTATCGCCGCTTTCAAAAATGTAACGGTAAGCGTCGAGGCTCCATTGCGACGGAATGAGGCGGTATCCTTCGCTGGCCAGCACGCTTTCGTCCGTCAGGGAAATGATGACGACGAAGACGAACGGGAAGACGCAGGCCAGAGCGAACAGTCCGGCGATCAAGTTGAACACGATATTCCAGCCTTTGCTGATCTGGTGGAAGTCGCGAGGTTTTCGTATTCGTCCGGCTTTGCCGGAATTGCGGGTCGTTTGCATGGCGGTATCTTCCTTTCTGAATAGACGGTGGTGGTTTCTTGTCAGGCTATTTTTTTAGAACAGTGCGCTGTCCTTATCCACTCGTCGAACGACGTAGTTGGAGATGATGACGAGTACGAATCCGACGACCGACTGATACAGTCCCGCCGCTGCGCTCATCCCGATCTCTCCTGTCGTCATCAAACCGCGATAGACATAGGTGTCGATTACGTTCGTGACCGCGTACAACGTGCCCGAATCTCTCGGAACCTGATAGAACAACCCGAAGTCCGCGTAGAAAATTTTGCCCACGGCAAGCAGTGTCATGATCGTCATGATCGGCGTAAGCATCGGAATCGTGATTCCGCGGATCTGCTGCCATTTGCTCGCTCCGTCGATCATGGCCGCTTCATACAGCGATTTGTCGATGCCCAAGATCGCCGCCAGATAGACAACGCTGCTGTACCCGATCGACTTCCACAGATTGACGATAATCAGAATGTAAGGCCAATACTTTGCTTCGGAATACCACTGAATCGGGTCCATCCCGAACCAACCCAGAATCTGATTTAGCAGACCGCGGTCCATGCTCAGGAAGCTGAATACGAAGTAACCGACGATAACCCAGGACAAGAAGTAAGGCAGGAACATCCCGGTTTGATAAATTTTCGACAGCCTACGGTTGACCAGCTCGGACAAAATAATCGCCAACAATACCGAAAATACCAGACCTAACAGGATAAACGCGAGATTGTACAGCAGCGTATTCCGCGTAATCGTAAAGGCATCGTCGGTACTGAACAGAAATTTAAAGTTGTCCCAGCCGACCCATTCGCTCCGGAAAATACTGGCCCAGAATCCGTCACGGCTGAAGCGGTATTCTTTGAACGCTACGATCGTGCCCGCGAGAGGCAGATACGAGAAGAAGAAAAACCAAATCGTCCCCGGCAGCACCATGAAAAGCAGCGCCTTATTGCGGTTTATGTTTTTGAAAAAGTTTCCCATGAGTATGCCATCCTCCTTTGAATCCACTCCGTCTAAAAAAAGGGCCGGGCGATCCTTCACCGCCCGACCCCCTCTATGTTTCGGTCAGTCTTACTTGCCGTTTTCCGCTTTCCAGGCATCGAGCTGGGTTTGCGCTTCAGCCATCACCTTTTCAAGGCCGGCTTGATTGAACTTCTCGATTGCTTGCGGCAGGTACGTTTCAGGATCAACGGTACCGGTCATCAGCGAGGACCAGAATTGTTCCTTCACGTTTTGCACCGCAGCCAGTTCGCTCGATACGTTCTTCGGATCAAAGTTGAAGCTTAAGATCGGGGAATCCACGCCGGATTCGTTGAACGTTTTGAACTCGTCCCATTTGTTGTCCGGATCGTTCGGGTTCAAGTTGAGCAGCATGTTGTTGCCCAGCGAGTATGAAGGCATATCATAGTTTTTTGACTCCGGCAGGTTTTCCATCCGGTTGTCGGCTGTCTTCTTGTAGTGCGTGCCTTCGATACCGGAATCCACCATGTTGCGCAGCGTTGCATCCGTATTCAGCAGGTTCAGGAATTGCATCGCTTTTTCCGGATATTCCGAGTTGGCGGAGATCGCCATCATGGAACCTTGTACGGAGTTGTTCGTGATGATCGCGTCGCTGGCCGGCGTCGACGTGATCGGGTAGCCATTGCTTGTCGACCATACGTTATCCGCGAAAGGTTGAGTTTGCGCACGATCCAACAGCCATTTTCCCGAAATACCCAGGTCCGAAGTGGAGCCCGTCGTTGCCGCTTCGGGAGCGATATAACCGGCTTGATAGTACTTGCGCATCGTTGTCAGTGCTTCCTTCATTTCCGGGGTTTCCAGAATGTTCACGACTTTATAGTCTGTCGTATCCAGCTTCACGGCCATCGGCAGATTCTGGATCACGTAGTCATAAGGCACATAAGGAATATAGTTTTTGTCCATAGCGAAAGGCGTCACGTCAGGCGCGTTTTCCTTGATCGTCTTCAGCAGCGGCTCCAAGCTGTCCAATGTGCGAACGCCGCTTGTATCCATCTTGTACTCTTCGATCAGGTTTTGGTTAAAACGCCATACTTCCTGTTGCGGAAGCTCTTTGTTTGCCGGAATCGCGTAGTTATGTCCGTCAACCTTCGAGCCTTCCAAGAAGGCCGGGTCGATGGTGTTTTTCAGATCCTGACCGTACTCGTCGATCAGCGAATCCAGTTCCATGAACGCGCCTTTACGCGCATTTTGCACATAGTCGAAACCGCCGGACGAAGTGAAGATAATATCCATCGGCTCACCGGAAGCGACCATCACCTGCATCTTCTGCTGGTAATCGCCCCAGTCGATCATTTTCATGGTCACGGTTGCGCCGATCTTCTCCGTCGTATACTTGCTGACTTCGGCCATGACCGTGTCGACATCCTTTTGCGGAGTACCGATGGTGTACCAGATCAACTCGACGGGTTTCTCCGAAGTGCCTTCGCCGCCCGAAGCCGTGCTCCCGCCACCGCCGCACCCGGAGAGTACGACGCTGAGCGCCGTGAGTGCGGTAATTGCGAGTGAAAATCTCTTCTTGCCTTTTTGCATGAAATAGACCTCCTCTTTTGAATTGCTGTCTGTTTGTGTCTTGCGGTAAGAACTAACTTCACTCTAAACCATGAAAGCACTTTCAAAAAGAAGCGAAAACTAAGATGTCAGGGTACAAAATAAAGAAAAAGACCGCCTGAAGGGCGATCTATTCCATGAATTAGAAAGATTTGTTTACATGAAAATAACATCGAAAAACTTTCATTTTTGCAAAACGGTACTGATGGAACATCACATACGTTGCGAAGCGCTTCGTCGACGGTCCTGTTTTTTAGCGGTGTAGAAACAGCCGGAAACAGATTTCCGAACGCTTATCAACAGGCGCATAGCACACACGGACATTGAAGATTTTCCGACTCATCCTGTACGCTATGCAACATTTATGCTTTTAAAATTGCGATTGGGACCTCCAAGTTGTAGGTTATGCAATAAGTTATCCGCCATCGCCCATTTGTTATTTCCGAAAGTCTGTCCAACTCTGTCGCTTTTCCGCTGAAGAACCCTTTTCCTATTGAAGCGCCTTATATTCGGTCGGAGAAATCCCTACATACTTTCTGAACTGTTTATAAAAGTATCCGGTCTCCCAATAGCCCACGCTGCGCGAAATATCCTGTACTTTATGAGTCGTCGTACGCAGCTTTTCTTTGGCGCGTTCGATCCGGTATTTGTTCAAATAGTCGGTAAACGTCTCGCCGGTTTCTTTGTGGAACAACTGTCCCAAGTAGACCGGATGAATATGATATTGCGAGCCGAGCATTTTCAAAGACAACTCTTCGCCGTAATGAGCCACCACATGCCCGAGCACCTGCTGCACGACCGGACTTCGCGTATCCCGCGTAAGCTGACCGACCGTCTCCTCGGCTGCGCGCCGAACCGCTTCAATCAGCTCTTCCATATGCGAAGCGGCCCGAATCCGTTCAAGCACCTGAAGGAACGGTTCGCCGTCTTCCTCGCGCTTCACCTCACGCAATGCAACGCGAAAATCCGCACAGACGCCGAGCGCGATATTTTGCAGTTCTTCCGGGGTCATGCCTTCTGCTTTGCTTAATGCTACGAAATCCTGGCCGATTCTTCGCTTTAGCTCGTCGCGATCGCGTGCCAGCACAAGACGCGTATACTCCCGGCCCAGATCCGCCTTCGACAGGCCTGTCGATTCGGCTCCCGACCCGCTGCCCCCGGCAACCGGCGGCGCGTATTCGAAGACTTGACGCTGCGGATCGACAAGCGCATACTCCAATGCTTTTTTGGCTTCTGAACGACTGACGGAACCGTGCTGCGGCATAGGACCGATACTCCCCACGCCGATACGCAGCCCTTCCTTTCCGAGTCGCTCCGCAAGCTTCGAAGATACGGCAAGCAATCGGTCCTTGCACGCATCGGCTGTCAAAGGCACGATAACTACCGCGTCACCGTCCATGTCCCGAAAAACGACGCATTCCGGCTCGTCATGCAGTCCTTCCTCTACCTGTAAAGACAGCCCCTGATTCTCTTCAACCGCGCGCAAAATCAATACGCCGAGCCGAGGATGCCGCAACGAGATGCCCATCAAGCTCGCCCGCTCCGCAAACTCGGCCTGCGAAATTTCTCCCGTCAGCCAGCGATGCAGCACATTATCGCGAATGATTCGGGCTCCGAATGCGCCAAACTTCTCTTCACGTTCGGCACGACGCAGTTTTTCGGTCACATTGACAAGCGATGCCTCCAACTCCTCGACATTGATCGGTTTAAGCAAATAATTTTCGATGCCGAGCTTCATACCTTCCTTGAGGTAATCAAACTCGTTAAAACCGCTCAGGATGATGACTTTTAGCTCCGGGCGAGTTTCGCGAATCCGGCGAATCAACTGCAATCCTGTCATCTCCGGCATCGAGATATCCGTGATCAGCAGGTCAATTTCCGTCTCTTGCAAAGCTTCGAACGCTTCCCGGCCATCCTGCGCGCTGCCTACGATCTCCAGGTCGAACGAAGCCCAATCGATAATATCGGACAAGCCTTCCGTAATAAACGGTTCGTCATCCACCAGAAATACTTTGTACATGCCGCTCCCCCTCTTCCGAATCCGGATACCGGATCTCTACCAGTGTTCCCTGACCGACTCCTCCGCTATGCAGCGCGATGCCGTATTCCGGCCCGTACAATAAACGCAATCGTTCGTGCACGCTGCGCATGCCGAAGCCGCCTTCGCCTTCCGATTCTTCCCCCGTACGCTGAAGCCCGGCCTGAAGCTCGCGCAGCTTTTCCGTTGAAATCCCCCGACCGTTATCGCGTACTCTGACCGCAATATCGCCATGCTCCCGATCGGCAAAGATCACGATCCGATTATCCGCATCGCGGCTGCGAATCCCGTGCACGATGTAATTCTCCACGATCGGTTGAACGGATAATCGAGGCACTTCCGCGTCCAGCAGCTCCGGATCGGCTTGAATATCGTACGCGAGGCGATCTTTATAACGAATCCGGAACAGCTCCAGGTACAGACGGCAAGCTTCAAGTTCGTCTTTTAGCGTATGCCGCTCCTTTTGCTGAACGAAGCTTTTGAACAACATCGACAGGCTATAGATCATCTCGCCTACGTCTTTCGCGCCCTGGGAAACGGCACGCATTCGAATGACCTCCAGCGTGTTATACAAAAAATGCGGATTGACCCTGGCTTGCAGCGCGGCAAGTTCGGTTCGCTTTTGCTTGATGTCCGCTTTATAGACCCGGTCGATGTATAAATTCAATTCGTCCAACATATCGTCGAAGCCGCTGGAAATCTGCCCCAGCTCATCGTCTTTGTTATCGTTGAGGCGGCTTTGCAAATCTCCGCGTTTAACGCGTTGAGTCAGGCGAATAATGCGGTTCGTGCGCTTGGCGAAGCTAAAGATGAATAATGACGGCACGAGAATCGCAAACACAATGCAGATCGCGCCGATTGTCACAATCGTATTGCGCAGGCTTCGATACGACTCGGCGGCATCCGCTTGACTCAATATGCCCGCAACTGTATACCCCCCCGAGGTCGAAGCCAGTTTATTGAGATAGATTCCGTCCTCCGCAGACGGCCCCGACGGATTCACGTCATAGACGTAATCCAGCCGCTCCGCATAAGGAAAGCGCTCCCCATAATAATATCCCGATGTGTCGAACAATACTCGACCGTCGGCCGACAGTACGAAAATATCGCCTTTAAACTCTTTTTCATACACGGTCAACGCATTCCACAGACGACTAGAATCGAACCAGACCGTAAGCTGTCCGAGATTTTTAAAAGTCTGTTTGTCGTTGACCGGCATCGTAACCGAATACATCGCTTCATTGGTTTTGCCAAGCGCGCGGCTAACCCAAGCATTCGGTTCGGCTACGTTCGCGTTTTCGATCGCCATCGCATCCGGGACATACGATTGCGACGCATTGACGGCTACTGTTCGAAATTCGCCGTCGCTTCCGAACGAATACAAGACTTGCTGCTCGCTACTGTACAGAATAAGCGCTCGGATATCGGCACGCGCGGCAAGCACGTTTTCCATATACGTCTTGGCGCTTGCCGAATCGATTCCCGTCTCGGTATACCGATCCAGTCGGTAACGGATATAGTCGGAATACGGAGTCATCATAAAAGCGGATAGATCGATCGACAACGCGTCATCGCGGTAAATATCCGGCATGATCGAATCGGCTTCGCCGACGCGCAAGCTAATATAGCGATCAATCGCCGACATCGCCGCCCTCTGGTTATCCAGTTCCCGACGAACGGCCGATTGGGACATCGAGACGAACATGAAATAAGAGAAAGCGATGATCGTGACGATCGTGATGAAGGAGAAGAGCAGAACGATCTTGGTAAACAGATTGTTTTTGACGGTTCTTCGGTAAAAACCCAGGATATCCATACTCCGCTCCTCCTTATTTGGGGCGTGTCTTCAAACTTCGACGGACGTAGATTTAGCTGAATTTTCGTTCTCGGCAAGGAACTTTTTCGCAGGTGTGCCGGGGCACATCAAGAGAAAGTGACGAAGCCATTGGTGGATAGCGACACGCTTCAAGTCAATATCCGCAGAGGGCGAAAAGGCAGGTCAAGATGCAAAGTGCCTGAGTTTGCGTACACGCCCTAGCTTTCGTTTTTGGCTATTTTCGCACTCTAACTTGTATCTGTCCACTCATACCGGACATGAATCTCCCATGGACGTCTACCCTTATCCTTTTACCTTATCGAATGAAACCCCTTTCAATAAGAGGTGAAAATAAAGAAGCAACGTCCAAATTAAAGAAGCTATTGATCCAATCAGAAAGGCATGCCTGAATACGTGTTTTGCGTACTCGGACACACCTTGGAGTTGTAACTAAAAATCCTCTGCCTCCAGCACTACCGGACAATGATCGCTTCCCATAATCAAGCAGTCGATCCGTGCATCCTTGAGCTTGGGAGCCAGACGCTCGGAGGCGAGGAAATAATCGATGCGCCATCCGATATTTCGCTCTCTGACTTTGGCCATGTATGACCACCAGCTATAGACGCCTTCCTTATCCGGGTAAAAATAACGGAACGTATCGATGAAGCCTGAAGCCAGCAGCTCCGTCATTTTCCCGCGTTCCTCGTCCGTAAAGCCGGAGTTGCCGATATTCGGACGGGCATTTTTCAAATCAATCTCCTGATGCGCCACATTGAGGTCTCCGCAGACGATGACCGGCTTTTCGGCGTCCAGCTTTTTCAAATAATCCCGGAACCGATCTTCCCATTCCAAACGGTACGGAAGACGGGTCAAATCACGTTTGGCATTCGGCGTGTAGACATTGACCAGATAAAAGCCGTCGAATTCCAGCGTCAAAATCCGCCCTTCGTCTTCCGAGTCTGTCTCCATGCCGTAACGGACGGTTAGCGGACGAATCTTGGTGAACACCGCCGTGCCCGAATAGCCTTTTTTAAGGGCGTAGTTCCAGTACTGATAGTACTCGCGCGTAGGCTCGATGGTGATCTGACCTTCCTGAAGCTTCGTCTCCTGCACGCAGAAAATATCCGCATTCTCGCGTTCGAAATATTCATTAAAGCCTTTATTGACAGCAGCCCGCAGGCCATTTACATTCCAAGAAATCAATTTCAAACTGCATTCTCCTTCAAACGGTAAATTCAACGGATCGTTTCACGCCTCCAACAGCCAGTGTACCATACCTCTGCATCAAAGGTTAATCTCAACATTAATCTCATTCCCAACTCTAAGGCACGCAAACGCGCGTTCGTTTTTTGGGTTGACAGCCTTTTCCGCCAGTGTTATATTGAAAATAATTACAAATGAACGTCGCAGGGAAGCACCCTGCGGATCAGGTCTTGAGACCTTTTCCGCAGGGTGCTTTTTTTATGTTCGTTTATTAAAAAAGGAGCTGAATCGATGTTTTCCGTATCCAAAAAATATCCGTTCCACCGCCTGTTTCCTTTGTTGCTTGCAACCGTATTGGCCCTAACCGTCTCACTCCCTGCCCGCGCCGAAGCTGCCGGAGATGCTTGGACAGTCGCCCTCTCCGGCATGGATACTCTGTATGACGGGTACACGGCGCTTGAGACGGCGAATAAACTGGAAAAACAAGCGATTCAGGCCTTGCGCAAAGACAGTGCGACACGCCTGAAAGAAGTCAATGCAGCAGTCAAAGCGATTGACAAGGCAAAAATCGACCAATTAGCTTCGACAGCCGCTTCGCTCAAAACCCGCCACACCTCCCTGATTCAGCAGTATAGCGATCTGGGCAAACAAGCAAGCGATGCCCGCAAACGCAAAGACAAGAAGAACGCCGATCTGCTGGATCTTAAGCGCAACAAACTCAAGCCATCCGTTGACGCGGCCAAGCTGGAGATCAAAAATGCAAACGAAGCTCTCTCCGCCGCCAAAAAGCAAGCTACGGCAAAAGCCAAAGTCGTCAAAGACGTACTGGCTTCCGTCACTTCGCTCAAAAAACAGGTGACCGCCGAAAACAAGTCCATCGCCGCATTCAACAAAACACGCGCCGCCTCTTACAAGCGCTATCGCGCTGCCGTCAAGTCCGGCAACGCCATCACAGCCGCAGCCGAATTGACCATGATGTACACGCAACTCGGCAAAATTCATACATCCCAACAGAAAATCTACGGTTGGGAAAAACAAATTTCCGCCGCAATCAAATCCGCAGCAACCAAACTACCAACAAAGTAGCCAATCATATAAAAATATCGAGAAACTCCAACGTAACTGGAAGCGAGAAGACGCAGAGAAAAATTCAGTGAAGGAGCGATAGCGCTCGCCTTTGAAATCGGGAAAATACAAATAAAAATTCAATCTTTTTTCCCGATTTCAACACGCGACCGGAACGAATTTTTCTCGCAGTCTTCTCGCTTCCCCCGCCTACGTAACTTTCGAGGATGCTCGATCATATGATCCCCATTTCAATCATCAAAAAGCCGCGTCCGGCAACCTTCACCGAACGCGGCATCATCAAATGAATTACAGTTGCTCGCCGTTGGAGGCGATCACGTCTTTGTACCAATAGAAGCTCTTCTTCGGCGTACGGCTCAGATCGCCGTTACCGTCGTTGTCTTTGTTGACGTGAATGAAGCCGTAACGCTTCTTCATTTCGCCCGTCGAAGCGCTGACCAAGTCGATGCAGCCCCACATCGTGTAGGCGATCAGGTCGACGCCGTCAGCTACCGCTTCTTTCATCTGAACGATGTGGTCGCGCAGATAATTGATGCGGTAATCGTCGTTGATCGAACCGTCTTCTTCCACGACGTCCACGGCTCCAAGGCCGTTCTCTACCACCATGAGCGGCAGTTGGTAACGGTCGTATAAGTGGTTCAGCGTGTAGCGCAGACCTTGCGGGTCAATCTGCCAGCCCCAGTCGGATGCTTCCAGATAAGGGTTCTTCACGCCGCCGAGCAGGTTGCCGCCGACTTTCTCTACTGCCGGATCGGCACTTTCCACGATCGACATGTAATAGCTGAACGAATAGAAATCAACCGTACCTTCTTTGAGCGTCTGCTCGTCTTCCGGGTGCAGTTCAAGCTTGATGCCTTGCTCTTCGAAGAAACGTTTCGCAAATCCCGGGTATGCGCCGCGAACCTGCACGTCGCCGCAGATCATGTTCGAGATTTGGTCTTTCTTCTGCGCCAGAATGATGTCGTTCGGGTTACATGTGTTCGGGTACGTCGTCATGAAGGCGATCATACAGCCGATTTGGAAGTCCGGATTGATCGAATGGCCCAATTTAACCGCTTTTGCACTGGCTACGAATTGGTGGTGCAGCGCTTGGAAACGAGTTTGCGGGCTGTCCACGCCGTCTGTCAATTCCGTTTTGCCGTCGAACAGGATACCCGCTGCCATGTAGGCGCCAAGCGGCATTGTCAGACAGTTGATTTCGTTGAAAGTCAGCCAGTATTTGACTTGATTCTTATAACGGTTGAAGATCGTGTCGCAATAACGCAGGAAATGTTCGATCACGTCGCGCGAAGCCCAGCCGTTATATTTCTCGGTCAGACCGAACGGCGTTTCATAGTGGGAGATCGTAACGAGCGGCTCGATGTTGTGCTTTTTCAATTCCGCGAATACGTCATCGTAGAACTTCAAGCCTTCTTCGTTCGGCTCCTGGTCATAACCGCTCGGGTAGATCCGCGACCAGTTGATCGACATGCGGAACATTTTGAAGCCCATTTCGGCCATCAACGCGATGTCTTCTTTATAGTGACCGTAGAAATCCACAGCCTCATGGCTTGGATAGTACGTGCCTTCTTCAAGTACAGGCGTAATACGACGTGGTGTCGTGTGCGTACCGCCAGTCATCATATCGGACGTGCTTGGGCCTTTGCCGCCCTGATTCCAGCCGCCTTCGAATTGGTTGGCCGCCGTAGCGCCGCCCCAGAAAAATCCGTCTCTCATTTTCATTGCGTAGTTCCTCCTCCATGATTGGGTGAAGTCTTTACATGTAGTGTACCACCCATACCCTGACAGGGTTTGTCATGGTATAATTTCAACATGGAACATAATCGATTATTTAAGATTTTGCTGCTGCTGTTGGAAAAAAAGAAAACGACGGCTCCCGAGCTGGCTAAACAGTTCGAAGTCTCGGTACGTACCGTTTATCGCGATATTGATCGACTCAGTTCGGCAGGCATTCCGGTTTACACGACAACCGGAAAATACGGCGGGATTCATCTAATGGACAATTATGTCATGGATAAGTCGCTGTTCAGCGAAGAAGAACAAAACGAGATTTTACTTGGCTTATACAGTGTCAGTTCGATCCCGCACTTGAACGGCAATCGCATGTTGACCCGCCTTACAACCTTGTTCGATCACAAGCTGGATTGGATCGAATTCGAGCATTCTCCCTGGGAGAGCATTCCGGCGCAGGAAATGGAGATGTTCAACCAGGTCAAACAAGCGATTTTCGCGCGGCATCCCTTGTCTTTTCATTACGTAAATTCCAATGGAGAAGCCAGCACGGAGACGGCCCAACCCGTAAAACTGATTTTCAAAAATAACACCTGGTATTTCAGAGGCTGGCAGGAGCTTGAACAGGAACAGTCCCGTAGTTTCAAGACGTTCAAAATCAAGCGCATTTCCGACCTAAGCTTCGTTTCCGGCCACTTCGATCGGGACCCGATCGCTCCGCCCGCGGAAGAAAGCAGTCCCGCTTCGCCTCAATTTCCTTTGACGGAAGTTCTGTTCTCCGAATCGGTTGCCTATCGGGTCCGGGACTTTGCCGATCCCGCCCTGATTCGAAAAGAGTCGGACGGGAGGCTGCGCGTGGCGATGCATCTGGAAGTGGACGAACGGCTGTACTCGTTTCTGATGTCTTTCGGCGGCGATGTCACGGTCGCGGAGCCGGCCCATATTCAGGAAGAGCTGCTCAGACGGCATCGGCGCGCGGTCGAACATTTCATTGCGGCAAGCGGCTCCGCGCGCGAAAAGACCGATGCTGAGCGCAAGAATCAGGATGCCTGACCTGTCGGTGTGCGCGTACACTGAAACCAAACCCGACAGGAGGCTTTTAAAACCATGAAACCTAACACCGATAACCCTTTGTCTTCACATTCCCGTACCGCAAGCCGCTCCGCTTCGTCCATCGCCGAGTTTCGGCGTTTGCATGAAGAAGAAGGCCTGCTGTTTCTCGGCAACGCCTGGGATCCCGCTTCGGCCGCGGCTTTGGAAAAAGCCGGCTTTGCGGCGATCGGCACGACCAGTTACGGCATCGCTCAAGCGTCGGGCATGCGCGACGGCGAAGAGATTCCGTTCGACCGGCTTGCGGCGATCGTCCGCGACATCGCGGCCCGGGTGAACATTCCGGTATCGGCGGATATCGAAGCGGGTTATGCTTCGAAACACGCGGACATCGTGGACAATGCGCTGCGCGTCGCGGACGCGGGCGCGGCCGGATTGAATATCGAAGATTCGCCGAAAGACAGGCACGGACTGCGCGACGTCTCCGAACAAGCACGGCTGCTGGCCCTGCTTCGAAACGCGCTCGACGCGCGCGGCTTCGGCGGCTTTTTCGTCAATGCGCGTACAGACACTTACCTGATGCCGGGCGTGTCCGATCCTTTTGAAGAAACGCTGCTTCGCGTACGCGCCTATGCCGACGGCGGCGCCGACGGAATCTTCGTCCCCGGTTTGTCGGCAGACGCGGAGATCGCCGCCGTCGCATCGGCTTCGCCGCTCCCGCTGAACGTCATGTCGCTGCCGGGACTGACTTCGGTCTCCCATCTGCAAATGCTCGGCGTTCGGCGCTTCAGCTTCGGCAATGCTTTTTCCGATCTCGCCCTCGCTTTTCTGGCGCGATCCGCGAAAAGACTGCTGCGTGATCAAGACACGCAATCGCTATATGCAGCGCGGAGCGAATGATCGCTGCCGCGAACACTTAAATACGAAAAAAGGGACCCTGAAAGCCGGAATTCCGGCTTTCAGGGTCCCTTTTTCTATCGGACGATCAGAACGAAGCTTTTTCCACGTGTACCGCTACCGCCTGAATTTGCGCTTTGGTCAGGCTGCCGTTGTCGGACCAGATAGTCACGAAACGATCGCCGACCGGGAACGTCAGCATATCTTTGTCGGACGGCTTGTACCAATTGCCTTTCACGCCGTTGGAGAGCGTAACCGGGGTCAGATCGTAGCCGAACGAATCGTCGCGCGGCGCGACGGCTACCTTCATCTTATCGAACACGTAAGTGACGGAATCGCCGCCGGCGCCCACGCTGTGGAATTTATCCCCTGTCGTCGCCTGCATCGGAGCATAAGCAGTTTCGAAGCCTTCAAATGCCGCGAATGCCGCTTTGGCTGCCGATTTTTGCGAAGCCGTATACGTGACGGCAGTCAGACCGGATTGCGTCTCGCCTGTTGAAGTGCCTGGATTGCCAGTTCCGCTTTTCGCGCCGATTACCACTTTTTGTCCGGCTGCATCATACGTGACCGGTACATTCAATGCCTCGCCCAGTGCACGAACCGGCAGATACGTGGTGTTATTGTAGACGATTGGATCGAGGCTTTTGCCTGCTGCGTCTTTAGGCGTGTAAGCTTGGCCGTTCACGACGAAGCCCAGACCGTAGTTGAGCTGCGCCTTGATCGTCTCGATGTTGGATGCGGCGTAAGCGCCGACCGAAGCGGAAAGTGCCATGCCTGCTACCATTGCTGCCGCGATGAATTTTTTCGATTTCATGATTTGTGTCCTCCTTGGGTGGTTGGAATGCGTTTTTCTTGTTCAACTCAATATACCCGAGGAATATCTCGAAAAAGCCAATGAATTGTATCCATGAAGTAAACATTTTGCCGAATTCAAGCATGCAAGCTATTCAAGTTCCGTAATCTTTCGACGATAATGAAAGGTGGACATTCATCAAGGAGGCTCATCGCATTGAAAACAGGCAAACAAAAAATATTCGGTTTACGAACAAAACTTTACTTGATCATTCTGGTTCCGCTTGTCGTGATCGGCATACTTGTCATGCTAACGACGCGTTCGGCAATCGAGCAGGCCGCTTTGACAACCATGCAGGAGGATACCCGCCGATTGGCAGAAAACACGGCTGCCCGCTTGGGCACGCAGTCCGACGCCATCGAAACCGTATATGCGGACGGCGAAAGTTCTTCCGCCTATCGTACGCTTCGGGAAGAATTGAGCACGCTGCGCCAGCAGGCCGGCGTTCTGTATGCATACATGTTGAACAAAACGGACGCGGGTTGGATTTACACCGTGGACGGAGCGGCTTGGGACGACGAAGAGTACAGCCCGTTCGGAACGGAGGCTTCCTTCGATGCGGACGTCGATACCGGGCTGCTCCAAGGCGAAACGGTCAATACGCCTGTCGTGCACAGCGAAGAATGGGGCGACCTGTTCTCGTCCTTCACTCCGATCCGCGACGACGGCGGAAGCGTGATCGGGTACTTAGGCATCGACGTCGACGCGAATACGCTCGAACAAGTGACGTCGAACACGCTGGCCGATTCTTACAAGATCATTATTCCGCTGTTCGCCGCCGTCTTGCTGCTATCGATGCTCGTCATGCTGCTGGTGGTCAATCGTCTGCTCAAGCAGGTAAACGGAATCAAAAAAGGGCTGGAGCAAGTGTCCGAAGGCAATCTCGATACTTCCGTTAAGCGGATTACCGGCGACCAGCTCGGCGATATCGCCGTTCTGACCGAAAAAATGACAGCCCGAATCAAAGACATGATCGTGCGAATCAAAAACGATTCCGATACGCTCGTGCAGTCGGCCGCGCATGTCGGAACCACGGCGGGCACCAACAACAAGCAGGCCGAAGAACTGACCCGAGCCATTCGCGAGATCGCGTCGGGTTCGATGCAGCAGGCCGAGGAAACGGAACGCGCCGCGCAGTTGACCGATCGGCTCGGCGGCATGATGGACGAAGTCGCTTCTTACGTGCATCAGTTTACCGGCGTCTCGGAACGGTTGGGAGCCGTGCAAGCCGAGGTCAGCCGGGAACACGAAATTCTGCTGGACAAAAGTCGGGATAACATGCGGCGTACCGTCGACCTGACCGAAATGTCCGCGGAACTCGATCGCAAATCGAAGCTGGCCGCTTCGGTCAGCGACCGGCTCAATTCGATCGTCAAGCAGACGCAGATCCTGTCGCTGAACGCCACGATCGAAGCCTCCCGGGCGGGAGAGGCAGGCAAAGGCTTCGCGGTCGTCGCGGGAGAAATGGGACTGCTGGCCCAGCAGTCGAAAGATTCCATTCAAGAAATCGAAACCATTCTCGGCTCTTTCGTCGGGCAAGTCAGCCGCATGAACGAACATTTCGAATCGAACCGCGTCAGCGCAAGCGAACAAGAAACCCAGATCGCTGAATGCCTGCAAACGTTTGGCGAAGTATCCCGGATTTCACAACAAATCGAGACGTTGGCCGAACGCTTGGATCGCCGGGCCGGCGATATGCAGGGCGCGCGCCGTGAAGTCGAACAGCATATGAACGATATCGCCGCGGCGACCGAACAGACGTCGGCCATGACCGAAGAAGTCTCCGCAAGCGCCGACGAGCAGCAGCGCTCCGCGCGCGAACTGGAAGACATTTCGCGTCGTCTGTCGGAAGTGGCGGACGGCATGCAGAGCGTCGCGCGGCAATTCCGCACGGAGCATGCGCAAGATGCAGAGCCGGATTCCCGAATCCGTTAAACCGCTCCTTCTTCCGAAAAAAGAAATAAGCAAAGAAAGCCGGCCTCCTTTCGTAGAGTGCACCCCTTAAAATGGACATTAGAAAACCCCTTGGGTAAACTAATGAGCATTTGGGGGTGCATTTTTTATGGCAAAAAAAGGACAAACCTTTAAGTCGTATCCGGTCGAACTGAAAAGAGAAGCGATTCGGTTACACATCGAAGAGAAATGGACGTATCGAAAGATTACCGCACATTTCCAAATTCAAGATGCAGATCGAGTCAGAAAGTGGGTCAGGAAATATCGAGAGCAAGGCGAGTTTGGCCTGCTGGATCAGCGAGGACGAAAAGAAGAATATCAAGATACAGACCGACAAATTGAGCGATTGAAGCGGGAGAATACGCTGCTAAAAAAGTGCTTAGCCATCTGGAAGGAGGAAAAACTCAAGCCAAGTATGCGCTTATTCGACAAGTAAACGAGAACCAAACGATTCGGTGGCTATGCCAGATCTTTGGTGTTTCTCGAAGTGGATATTACGCTTGGTTAAAGCGACAAGAGGCTACACCTGAAGCCGCAGACGCCAAGCTTGTTCATGCCATCTATTGGAAATACAACGGCATTTACGGGTACCGCCAGCTTCAACTCTTTCTGTGGCAGGATTGTGGAATCTGGATGAATCACAAGAAAGTACTCCGACTCATGCAGAAGCTCCGGATTCAAGCCAGAGTCCGCAAAAAGCGCAGGTACAGATATACCGCAGACGCAGCCGGACTCGTCGCAGAAAATGTACTCAACCAACATTTCAAAGCCGACAAACCGAACGAAAAGTGGGTAACGGACATCACGCAGTACCGAGTTGGCGAGCGTTGGCTCTATCTCTCCGCAGTCAAGGATCTGTTTAATAACGAAATTGTCGCCTACCAGATCGGAGAACACCCGGACAAAGAACTCGTGAAGCAGACGTTCAAGAAAGCGTTCCGCAAACGAAAAGACGTGACGGGTGTGGTCATTCACAGTGACCGTGGAGCCCCGTACACGTCTCATCTTTACCACGACATGCTGCCCAAGGTTGGCGCCCAAATCAGCATGTCTCGCGGGGGCAATTGTTATGACAATGCCTCCATAGAGAGCTTCTTCTCGCATTTAAAAACGGAAGGACTCTATCCGTATTCTATCCGAAGTTTGGACGAGGCGCAAAGACGGATCGAGCAATACATTCGCTTTTACAACACCAAACGACCACAGAGAAAACTAAACAAACTGACGCCGGTAGAGTACCGACGTCAGTTCATTTCTTAGGGTGTTTTTAACTGTCCATAAAATAGGGGCTTGACTATTCGGGAGCGTCGGCTTTCTTCATCTTATAAGTCCGAACGGACTTCGGCGCGTTGAACGGCCGGGCTTTCGTGCAGTACCGTTTCCACGGATCACAACCGTTCTTATGGATAGCGGCACCTTTTCATGGTCTTCCTGCACCTCTTCAAACTGCGTCCTTCGCCGGCCGCACCGTCAGTTCATTCACGTCGACGCCTTCCGGCTGGGCGATCGCGTACGCGACGGCTTCGGCGATCGCTTCCGCAGGCAGCGCGATTCTGCGGTATTCCCGCATCGCCGCGCGTGCATGCTCGTCGGAAATGCTGTCGGCCAGCTCCGATTCGGTCACGCCTGGCGAGACGAGCGTCACGCGGATCGAACGCCCCGTCTCCATGCGCAGCCCTTCCGAAATGGCGCGGACGGCGTATTTGGTCGCGCAATACACGGAGGCCGTCGGCGTCACCTCGTAAGCGCCGATCGAAGCGACGTTGACGAACTGTCCGCCTCCTTGCGCTTGCATGACGGGCAGGCCCGCCGCGATGCCGTGCAGCACCCCGCGGATATTAACGTCGATCATGCGGTTCCATTCGTCGATTTTGCGTTCTTCCAGATTGGACAGCGGCATGACGCCGGCATTATTGACGATAACGTCGACGCGGCCGAACTTTTCGACCGCTTCGTTCACGAACGCTTCCATGTCTTCCGGATCGGTCACGTCCAGCTTGCGATATTCCGCGGTTCCTCCCGCCGAGCGGATCTCGTCCGTCAACGATTCCAGCCGCTCGACGCGTCTTGCGCCCAGCATCACTTCGGCTCCCTGCTTCGCCAGCAAGCGCGCCGATGCTTCGCCGATTCCGCTGCTGGCTCCCGTAATCAGGACGACTTTGCCTTCCACGCCGTTCGTTTGCCGTTTTTCCGTATTCATGTTCGTTCCTCCTTGAAAGGTTCGGCCGCAGCCTTTTTTATTTTTGCCGGTAAAAAATCATGCCTCCGTGATACAGCACGTCTTCGCGAAATTCGCCGTCCGCCGTGAATCCGGTATCGTCGATATAATCGATATGGTCTCCTTTGACGGTGTAGCTGCCGGTGTACGCGCTGACGCAGCTGCCGCGGGCTTCGTCGTAACGTCCGTTTCGCAGCAGTTCTTGACGGATCAGGCCGTCCGCGGTCACCCACATGCCGACGTAAGGATGCGGTTTTTCATTTTCGCGTTTGTCTCCGTTCGCGTTCATGATTCGTCCTCCTCTCGTTTCGGTTCTGGTTCAGTATGAAGGATTCGCGGATGCGGGAGGTAGAACGATCGACGCAAAAAATTGCCTATTCCGCGCAAAGCTGTTCGCACGCGAAGCTTCGCATTGTATAATCGAAGAAAATCCGCGCAGAACCGTATAAAGGAGGATTCCCGTAATGTCGACTTCAACCGCCCGTTCCACCGTCAACGAAAAGCTTGCGGAGCTTGCCGGCTCGATTGCCCGATTCTCCGCGATCGACGGCACGTACCAGACGGACTTCCCTCCGCTGTCGCTGATTCGCAGCTCCGAAGATGCCGTCCCGGTCTATACCGTTTACGAACCGTCGATCTGCCTCGTCGCCCAGGGAAGCAAGCTCGTCCTGCTCGGAAACGAAGCCTACCGCTACGGACCTTCGCAGTACTTCGCGGTATCGGTCGATCTGCCGATCTCCGGTCAGGTGACCGAAGCGTCGGCCGAACATCCGTATCTGGCCGTCCGCCTGCGGATCGATCCGCAGCAGGTGCTCGAACTGCTCCGCGAAACGGAAGACGGTTCCGCTGCACGGACCTCGACCGCGCGCGGATTGTACGTCAGCGAAGCGGCTTCCGGCATGCTGGACGCATTCCTGCGCCTCGTGCGTTTGCTCGAAACGCCCGAGGATCTTCCGGTGCTGGCCCCGATGGCGGCGCGGGAAATTTTGTATCGGGCGCTGCGGGACGGACAGGGACGATCGATTAGGCAGATGGCGCCCGGAGCGGGACATGCCGCTTCCGTCGCCGAAGTGATCCGGCGCATCCGTGAAAGCTATAACGAACCGCTGCGCATCGACGAGCTGGCCGGGGAGGCGGGCATGAGCCCGTCTTCGCTGCATCGACGATTCCGCGACGTGACGGCGATGAGCCCGCTTCAATTTCAAAAACAGATCCGGCTGCAAGAAGCGCGTCGAATGCTGCTTTGCGAACCGGTCCAAGCCGCCGAAGCCGCTTTTCGCGTCGGTTACGAAAGCCCGTCCCAGTTCAATCGCGAATACGCCAGGTTGTTCGGCCGGCCGCCGCTTGTCGATATTCGCCGATTGAGAACGCTATCCGCAAGCCGGACGGCGGGCGAAAATTAAAGCCACGTTCGAACGAACGGCGAACCTCAAGAAAGACTGCTGAAAAAGCGCTTTTCCGTTACAAGCGAAAAAGGAACGTTTCCGAGGGAACGTTCCTTTTTCGACTAAGCATTCAGGGGTATGAGCAATTCTTTCGACGGTCTGCGCGGCAAGGATGCGAAAGCGCTCAGGCGCCGCGCTTCGCGCCGCTCGAGACTACCTTATGCACGTGCAGCATCAGATCGAGCAGTTCATCATCCGGTAGACGGGCGCCGCTTCGGCGTTCCAGGTCGCTTCGAATCTCGCCCGCGCATTCGTAGCATTCCGGCATATGCTCGCGAATCAAACAGCCGAGCGTGCCGTCCGTTGCCGCGCTGCGGTCTTCCGTACGCAGTGCGCGACGCACCGAGGTCCGCATATGCTCGGCAAAACGCCGATACGTCAATACCGATACGTCAGAGCTTCCGATGCCGAAACGTCGCTCAATGATATCGAATGCGTTTTCGAGTGTGGCAAACAAAAGCTCTCCTTCGCCGCCCGTCGCTTGTTTCTTCCAATAGATGACTTCGTCCGCTTGTTCTTCTTGCGCGATCACCATATGGTCGTTGATGATTTGCGTAATTTTCATGGTTGCCGCCTCCCTTTCGTCGTTCACCGTGTGTTTGGATGTTCCAAGCATAATTTGTGACATCGATTTCAGGTCAACAGCTTTTTTCGTCCTCTGCGAAAAAAATTGTTTTTTGATATACTTTTGGTCAAAGGGGGTGGCAGAAATGACAAATATCAAAGAAATTGCAAAACGTGCTGGCGTATCCCCCTCCACCGCGTCTCGTGCGCTCAGCGGAAAAGGCTATGTCAGCGAAGAAAAAAAGCGCCGCGTGCTAGCCGTAGCCGAAGAATTCGATTACGCGCCAAACCTGAACGCCCTTTCGCTCAAAACGGGAATCACGCGCAGACTCGGTCTGGTCGCCCCCGCTTTTATCGAATCGGTCAGCCTGTTTACCGGAGGATTCGTACGGGCGGCCGAAGAGAACGGGTATACCGTGACGCTGTTCATGACGGGCAGCGACGTATTCAAAGAGCTTGAAGCACTCGAAGCCTTACGTCGTAAACAGGTAGACGCGCTCGTGTTCGTTATGTTCCAGAGCGAACTGTCCGTGATTGCCGGTTATACGAAATATGGCCCGATCGTATCTTGGCAGCGAATCGTGCATGAAAATGTTCCTTCGGTATTCATGAATCAATATGACGGATACATGATCGCGCTCGAACATCTATATGCGCAAGGTTATCGCCGAATCTGCAATATTTACGGCGCTCCGATTCGACTGAATACGCAAAGCCGCATGGAGGCCTTTCAGGACTTTTGCCGAAAATACGACCTTGATCCCAATGCTTGTCCGTCTTTTGATAACATGGGCAACACCCGTCACGGGGAACAAATGGTCCGCTGGTGGCTGGAAAACGGACGCATCCCGGACGCGTTTGCCACTACCAACGACCGTGTCGCGGCAGGCATGGTCGCGGAAGCGCGCAGGCTCGGCTTGCAAATCCCGGAAGATTTCGCCGTCTGCGGCTTTGACAATCTCGACTTCGCGGACATGCTCGATCTGACGACGATTCATTATCCGGTGAACGAACAGGCGGGCAACGCGTTCTCGATCATTCGCAACCGCATCGAACATATCGATCTGCCGCTGCGTCCGCTGAAGTTCCACTTGGTCCAGCGCAGTACGACATAAACTTACGCTCCCAAGCTGTTGACTTATTAATCGTATACATTACTATTAAAGGAAAACGCTTAGGAGTCCTGATGCCTTTATGACCGATCTGCATTTTCCGCCCAAAAAGGAACGTCACCGCAAATTCGGAAGCGTTCCTCCTATTCCGGGCGATAAACCTACAAGCAAAGACCAAATGCTTGACCTGCAAAACCGCCGGGAAGATTATTGGTTCGACCTGGATCAAGTCGGCGTGTCTTCCGTGAAGCACCCGATCTTGTTCCGCTCTCCATTGGCCCCTGCCCAGCAAACGCCGATTGCCTCGCTGGAACTGACGACTACCCTTTCCCGTGATGCAAAAGGGATCAATATGAGCCGCCTGACCGAACAATTGGAACGCTATCGTCATACCGATTTCGTGTCCGATCCGGCTTCCCTGAACGCCTTCACCCGCGAACTGGCCGAAGCCATGCAGCAAGACGGCGCAACGCTGAAGCTGGAATTCCCGTGGTTCTACGAGCGCAGCGCTCCCGTTTCCGGCCAAGTCGGCCTTGCGCACGCCGAACTAAGCATCGAAGCCCGTTATCACAAGCACAGCCAACCCGAATTTTCTTTAACCGTCGGCATCCGGGCATCCGTAACCACGCTCTGCCCCTGCTCCAAAGGAATCAGCGAATACAGCGCCCACAATCAACGGGGAACCGTCCAAATCCAAGCCGAAGTCGATCCCGAACAGCTCGACAATAATTGGTGCGCCCTGCTGCTCGACGCCGCCGAATCCAACGCCAGCGCTCCGTTGCATCCGGTTCTCAAACGGCCCGACGAAAAGCTCGTCACCGAGCGCGCCTACGAAAACCCCCGCTTCGTCGAAGACCTAGCCCGCCTCATCGCCGCCGACCTGGTCGAATGCCCCTTCATCCGTTCTTTCGATCTCGAATGCCGCAACGAAGAATCCATCCACCAACACGACGCCATAGCGCGGGTCCGATACCCAAAGAAAAGCGCAATATAAAAATCAAAAGCAGCCTCAAGCCTTTTCGCTTTGAGACTGCTTTTTCTTGTATGTTTTATCTTTTCTTCTCTTAACCTCCCCAAAAATGCGACTCCCAGAAGCTAAGCGGAGGGAAAAATCAGTGAAAGACGCCTTTGAGCAAAGAAAGCCGGAGGCTTTCTGCGCGAGACAGCGTCTTGAACGATTTTTCCCGCAGCGCCTCCTTCGCCGAATTCGCAGTTCCCGTCACCTCCAAAACAACCCTTCCGGATCAAGCTCGAACTGTTCCAGCTGATCTTCGAAATCGGGCTGCGGTGCCAGCGACGGCGCCGCGGCCCATTTTCCGTCTTCCGTTTTGGCGTATAGGTTCCAAGCTCCCTGCTCCAAACGAAACTGCGCCAGATCCTTACCTTGCCAGCCGTAACGCGGCGGCTCCGGACGCTCCTCGCTCAAGGTCACGCGGTCCTCCTCCATCCGGTACACGATTCGCACCGCCCTGCGCATGCTCGGCGGAATTTTTTCCGAAATATAACCGCGAAGCAAAGCTTCCAATCTTTTCGTTTCCAGCGTACTCATCGATATTCCCGCCTTTATCGTTTTAGTTTAAAAAGGTAAACAGCAGCGCCAGCCCCGCCGTTGTCACGATCGACGTCGCCGCCTGCTTGCCTGCGAGCGAAGAAGCGAACTTCCAGCCCAGCTCCCGACGAACCGCCCACAACGTAACCAAGCAAGCAGTGAGCGTCGAAGCCAAGTAAACCAGCGTAAATACCTGTCCCGCATTCATCGAAGCCAGCAAGTCGCCTTCTCCGCGGTTCAATACTAATAGACCGTCTTTACGCAGAATCGAAAATAGCACGCTCTCCGCCGCTTCAGCGGGCAAATGCAGCCAACCGAGCAGCGGTGCCGCCGCGCGCGACAATCCATTCAACAGTCCGCTCCATTCCAACAGAGACGCCGCTGCGCAAATCATCAGAAAAATCGGCATCGCTTGAAGCAAAAATTGCTTGACCGTTCCGCGTACCTTCCAGCTGACCGCACGCAGCCCTGGACGCTGAAGAAAGGTCGCAGGCGAGTAGCCAGGCTCCGCCAAGCCGGATGCTCCCCGATTCCAGACCCGCGTATGCAAAGCGCCGACGACAGTCAGCACAACTATATAAGGAAGGAACAGCCACGGACGACCCGCCGAGCCGAAGATCGACAGCGATGCGCCGATCTGGTAACTGCACGCCGAACCGTAAGCGATCAACGATACGCAAGATTTTCGGGAGCATAGGCCGCACGTCCGACTTTGGAAAACGGCGACCACATTGCATCCGAAACCGGACAATACCGGGATCAGGTCCCGGCCGTTTAACCCAATACGGCGCATCCAGGGATCAAGCGCATCGGTGATTCGATCTTTAAGCCCGCTCTCCTCGGTCAAAGCCAGGCTGATTCCAAGCAGCAGCACGACCGGAAAAGCCCAAATGAACGAATAGATCCCGAGCGTAAATATGCCGTAATCCCCGACCAGCATCGCATTCGCTAACGAAGGCCACCCCGCCGCCCATGATCGAAGCGGATCAAGCAAGCCGATATCGGCCAGCGGTTGAAGCGCCGTAGACAGCAGATACGCGAGCATGACGGGAACAGCGAACAAAAATATCGAGGCGACAAGCGCGGCAAGCCGTCCATAACGTGTATGCTCAAACAACGTCTGCTGCGGCGGGATTGCAGAAGCTGCCGCCGCAGCCGGGAAAGCCGGGGTTTGGCGAAGCACGGATGCGGACGCCAAACGCCGTGACAGCTCTTTTTTCCAATCTTCGTCAACGCGGCGAGCGTCAACGGAAAGCACCGGAATACCAAGCGTACGCTCATAGTGAAGCTTCAACTCATCCGTTCCGCCGGGCATTTTATCCGCAAAAGTAAGCACGAGCACGGCGCGGCGCCCATCGGCCCGTGCCGCTTCCAGCAGAAGCGGCAGCTCAAGCGCGGAATGCGTGCCGCGTACGACAAGCACGACTTGATCCGCCAGCTTCAATTCCCGTAGAGCGTCACGCGTCACTTGGCTGTCTCCGCTGCTTTGAAGTCCGGGCAGATCAACCAGTTCTTCCCCGGCCGACCAGAGCGCGCGCCTGGCGGTCACCGTTGATCCGCGAAAGTTCGCTTCCTCCCCCGTATCCTGACCGGTCAGCCCGCGGAACAAAGCCGATTTCCCTGCCGATTCGAAACCGACCAGCACGGTTGAACGCAGCTCGGCATCCGGCTTCGGTTTGCGTGCTAACACGTGCAGTCCTCTTCGCAGCAGGACAGATCGATCAGCAGCATCCCTTCCCGCCGATATTCGTTCAGAGGAGAGAGGTCGAGTCCCAGCCGTCTGGCAATCTCTCCGCCCACAACGCCGAAGCGTTGACGAAACTTATAAATGAAGCAAAAGATCAGATCGTCGTGCACCACGCTAGGTCCGGCCAAAAATAACCCGGGCGTCACGGTAGACTCGTCGTATTCGTTCAGCAGCACGGCTCCGTCTTCCCTTTTCGCAAAATGGTCTTCCACCATACGCAAGCTGCCTGTAAAGCCATTTGCCAAAATCGGAGGATGAGGCGTGTGCAAAAAGCTTTCTTCGCCATTTGCATTTTCGCTGTAGAGCAGGTAGCCTCCATCATCCTTGGGCTCGATCCAATGCACCTCGTGACCCGCCAACAGCTTAATTTTCCCGTCTTCGACATCCTTCAAACGATCCTTCGTAAACGGTGATAACGTCAAGCTGGGATCGCTGCTCCCCTTCTCCGTCCAGCGCCCGCTATGATCGATGATCGTCACCTTTTTACCCTGCCTAGCCAAATGAATCGCCGCGTCCGCGCCGCTCTCGTATCCGCCGATCACGATATATTCGTCGCCCGGAAGCGCCGCCCATTCACGAACGAGACTGCTGTGCATGGCATATTCGGCTCCGGGAAAAGCGTCCGTGTTCGGATACTGGAACTCGCCCGCGGCCCAGATCACATAACGGCTCCGCATAAGGCCGCGGCTGCTGTCCAGTTCGAATCCGCCGCCTTCCAAGGGACGAATAGCCGTGATATCGGTATTCGCGTAGATCGGCAGCTTGCGATAAGCGGCCAACGCTTCCAGATAATCCGCATATTCGTCTCCCGAAGGATGCTCCGTTCCCAGCGTAAAAGCAGGAGACGTGCGCAGCGATATCGAATTTAAATCAAGCAGACCATAAGCGTTTCCGGTAAAAGAAGGCGTGATCATGCGCGTCTCCTTCGGCCAAAGCCGAAAAGAAGAGCCGATTCCGCCGCGATCCACCACGGCGAAACGGCCGATTTTCAAATCCTGCAACACACATGCTATGCCTAAGCCCGCGGCGCCGGCGCCGACGACCAGACAATCGAACTCTTCCATTTGGGTTCACCTCGAAACTTTAATAGTAATTATTACGATTTATTCAGAGCATACGGCGTTCCTGCTATTCTGTCAAATCAAAGTCACTTGAATTTTGCGGCATCATGTTCTATTTTGGTTGTAGGTATGTTTTTTGTATAGGTGAAACTTTAGTCCCGCCTTGGGCGTCCAATTTATATAAAGGTTACTCGTCATGCCATCAAGTACATACATCATTCAAAGGAGAAGTGAGAATGAAACTCGGAAATTTTGCTTGGAAAAAGAGCATCGTGGTGTTTGCCGCTCTTATGCTGTTGGCGCTCTTTACGCTTCCCGGAACGGTTCGGCACGCGTCCGCAGCCGCCGCGGTCGAAGCAAGCATCGTATTGGACGGTCAGACGATCAACGGGGCAGAGCCGGTCATCGTCAACCAAACGACGATGGTACCGATTCGCGTCGTCTCCGAACAATTGGGTTATTCGGTCAATTGGAACCAATCCGCGGGACGCGTGACGATCGGAGGAGAAGCCTCGCCGCTCGTACTGACGATCGGAAGCACGACGGCGGATTCGGCTTCAGGCAGCGTACAACTGGAGCAGCCGCCGTTCGTTCGTTCCAGCACCACCTATGTACCGCTGCGCTTCGTCGGTTCCCAGATGGGTCTCGGCGTCAAGTGGGAGCAGGCTTCCCGGACCGTATTTTTGCAGACTCCGGCTCAAGACCCATCTCTTCCGCCCGCCGTCGAGACGCCGGACCCAACGCCTGTCGTTCCTTCGAATAACGCGTCAATCGATGCCATCAGCTTCAGCGATAACCGCTTGACGATATCGGCCGGAGCGAACGTAACGCCGAAAAGCTCTTCATTGGCAGGCCCGGACCGGATCGTTGTCGATCTGCCGAACAGCGCTTTCGGACCAGGGTTGCTTGCCAACGGCAGCCTGGGATTGGGACAAGTCGGTACGCTGGCCGTAGAAAATTCTTCCCTGGTCAAGCAAGTTCGATACTCGCTGTTCAGCGAAAGCCCTTCTACGGTTCGAGTGGTGATCGATCTGAATCGGGCTGTCGGATACAACATCTACACGGAAGGCAATCTGATCTTCGTTGATCTGAACGACGACGGAACGGCTCCGCCTATCGGAACGGACGGCAAAAAGGTCGTGGTGATCGATCCGGGACACGGCGACCATGACTCGGGCGGCGTCGGTATTACCGGCGTCAAAGAAAAAGACATGGTGCTTCAGGTCGGATTAAAAGTAGCTGCGCTGCTCAAGCAGGAGCCGAATATCGACGTCATTATGACGCGCAGCGACGACACGTTTATCGCGCTGGATGACCGGGCCAAGATCGCCAATAATGCCGGAGCGGATGTATTTTTGTCCATCCACGGCAACAAAGCCAACGCGAGCAGCGCGGTCGGCACCGAAACGTATTACGCCGATGCAGCTCGCAGCAAAACGCTGTCCGACACGATCCAAAAACACGTTCAGCAGGCGACAGGCTTCCGCGACCGCGGCTCTAAACAAGCCAACTTCGTCGTCATTCGCAAAACGACCATGCCCGGCGCACTGGTCGAAGTCGGATTTTTGAGTAACGGCGAAGAAGAAACTTTGATGATGCAAGAAGACTTCCAGCAAAAAGTAGCCATGGCGATCGTCGCGGGCTTGAAAGAATATCTGGGCGTGAACTGATCCTTTCTTCCTGCTCTTTTCTTTCTCTTCTTTCTAAAAAATAGAACCTGCAATGTAGGTTCTCAGATGTCGAAAAAGTTCAACGTAGCTGGAAGCCAGAAGGCGGAGAGAAAAATTCAGTGAAAAACGCCTTTGAACTCGGAAAACTCCTTATTTAAATCCAATCCATTTTCCGAGTGAGACAGCGTTTTGAACGAATTTTTCTTGGAGCCTTCTGGCTTCCCACGCCACGTGACTTTATCGACAATCTGAGAACCCGCAATCGCGGGTTCTTTTTTGTTTTTGCAGCCTATAAGTTTTACTCGGCAACTAATTTTTCCTGAATCAATTTATTTTGCCTTAGAGAAACTTTTTAATCGTAATTGCGTCTATTAGCTTGAAGGGAGTAGTGATAATGAGATTCGAACGAAAGTTATGGAAAAAGATAGCCGCCATGCTTCTGGCTATCGTGCTCACGGTTACGCTGGCTCTGCCCGGCACAATCGGACAGGCTTCTGCCGCAACGACTGAACCCGGAATTATGTTGGACGGCCGAAAGCTGGATAACGCCCAGGCCATTACGATTGGCGGAACAACGATGGTGCCGATTCGCGTTGTTTCCGAACAACTCGGCCACTCGGTGAATTGGAATCAGGCGACAGGACGAATACAGATCGGAACGGCTCCAGCCTCGTTGACCTTGACTCTGGGCAGCCGGACGGCAGCTTCATATTCGGGTAGCATTACCATGCAGCAAGCCCCGTTTGTTCGTTCGAATACGACCTATGTACCGCTTCGTTTCGTCGGCTCGCAAATGGGCTTGGCCGTTCGATGGGAACAGTCTTCAGGTACCGTTTATCTGCAAACGCAGCTTGAAGCCCCTTCCCTTCCGACCACGCCTCCGACAGATACGTCGACACCGCCTGCCGATTCGAACACGGCGTCGATCAACAGTATCAGCTTCAGCGACAATCGTCTGACGATCTCGGCGGACAGCTCCGTGAAGCCCCAAGGTTCCGTGCTCGCAGGCCCCGATCGGATCGTGGTCGACCTGCCGGGCAGTTCGTTCGGACCGGGACTGCTTCAAAACCAAACGGCATCCACGGGACAAGTCGTCACCCTGCCCGTAACCGGTTCTTCGGCGGTCAAGCAGGTTCGTTACTCGCTGTTCAGCCAAAGTCCGTCTACGGTACGGGTCGTGATCGATCTCAACCGTTCGACCGGACACAAGCTGTATACGCAAGGCAATCTGGTACTCGTCGATCTGAACGACGACGGCGCGGCCGCACCGATCGGCACCGGCGGCAAAAAAGTCGTGGTCATCGATCCCGGACACGGCGATCAGGACCCCGGCGGTATCGGCGTGACCGGCAAAAAGGAAAAAGACATGGTACTGAGCGTCAGCCTGAAGGTCGCCTCGCTGCTCAAGCAGGAACCGAATATCGACCTGATCATGACGCGAACCGATGACACCTTTATCCCGCTGGACGGACGCGTCAAAATTGCCCAAGACGCCAAAGCCGACGTCTTCCTGTCGATCCACGGCAACGCCGCATCATCCAACGCAGGCGGAACCGAGACGTTCTATGCGGATACCAAACGCAGCAAAGCCTTATCGGACACCATTCAAAAGCATGTCTTGGCGGCTACCGGATTCCGGGATCGCGGCTCCAAACAAGCCAACTATCTCGTCATTCGCAAAACGACCATGCCCGCCGCCCTGCTCGAAATCGGCTTCCTGACCAACGCCAACGAAGAAAAGCTGATGATGCAGGACGCTTTCCAACAAAAAGTAGCCAAAGCCATCGTAGCGGGCATTAAAGAATACTTAGCCAATAGCTGATTTCAACAGCTAAGCTTAACCGCGATCTGTTACTAAGGGGTACAACGGACATCTGATCTGTTGTACCCCTTTTTATATCCCCCACTTACTCCCCCAAAAAGCTCTTTTCGAAAACCTCTTTCCCAAAGCCTCTTGAGCTGGGCTGCCCTGAATCTTTTCAAACGATCCTAATCTCTTAAACGGATGCCGCTAGGCGGAGAGAGAAATTCAGTTCATGACGCCTTTGAACTCGGAAAGATTCCTTACAAAAATTCCAATCCATCTTTCCGAGTGAGACAGCGGCTTGAACGAATTTCTCTCGCAGCCTACGCAGCCTATCCTTTCTTTTACGAACAGGATCTTGAAGCATTTCCAGACGCCCGCTCAAGGCGCCCCTCCCCCGTTTTCGAAAAGCAGCTTCCGACCTTAACCGCAATAATGAGGAGTCCTTTTCCCTCTCATCCTGTTACAATGAACACATCAGTCACCGCCGAACCGGAAAGGAGCCGCACCTATGAACACAACCGTTGGAACGATCCGCCTGTCTTTCGAAGAGATGTGGGAGCGCATTATGGCTTGCGACGCAAGATACGACGGACTCTTTTTCACGGCCGTCAAAACGACCCGGATCTACTGCCGCCCATCCTGCCGATCCCGCAAGCCGAAAAAACAAAACGTGGAGTTCTATGTCCGTCTGAACGAAGCCGAAGCCGCAGGATATCGCCCGTGCAAAAGATGCCAACCGGAATTCGAACACTCGCCGTGGAATGAATTCGTGCTCAAGGCCCGCTCCTTTATCGTGGAACATTACCGGGAAAATCTGCTGCTGAAGGATATTGCGGATCACGTTAAACTCAGCACCTATTATCTCGAACGGCTGTTCAAGCAGGAGACGAGCGAGACTCCGCGCATGGTTTTGGAAAAGGTTCGCGTAGACCGTGCCGCACACTTGCTGCGATGCAGCGACAAATCCAATCTGGATATCTGTTACGAGTCGGGCTTCCATACCCCCTCGAATTTCTATAAAGCGTTCAAACGCCATCATGGGTGCTCGCCTGGCGAATACCGGGATCAGGGTGCGCCGATCGTGCGCGAAGCCGCGCGGCGCAAAATTCCGCGACAGCCAACATCTGCCGGGCAACGGCAAGCCCCACCATCAGCTACTGCCAAATGATTCTAAGTTCGGACCAACTACGGGGACGCTGATTCCCTGTCAAAACAGATTTTAGTTAACGCGAAAGGAGGTCGCTATTAGGATGCCCCCGTCTGACTATCTGTCCTTAGAACGTGAACACTCCGAATCACTGCCGCTGAATCTTCAGGTTACCGAGCCGTTTAGCTGGAGTGAATGCTTGGCTTATCTGGGTCGATCGGATGTTGAAATCATGCATCGGATCGAAGGTGATCGGGTCTATAAACCTGTGGAACTGGATGGAATCCCTGTATTGTTGGAACTCCGTTATGCAGCCGATTCTGCCTCTCTTCAGATTGGGTTTCCACAAGGAAACGTCGCGCCTGAAACACGCTCCGCCGCGGCAAGTTACGTGCGGGAATGGTTCGGTCTGGATGACGACTTGCTTCCGTTCTATGCACTGGCGAAGCAAGATCCCATCCTTCATCCGGTCGTGTCTGCCCATGCGGGTTTACGACTCATCGGGATTCCGGAATTGTTCGAAGCGCTGGTCTGGTCGATCACGGGTCAGCAGATCAGTTTAGGCTTTGCCTACACGATGAAAAAGCGGCTTGTCGAAACCTACGGCGAACCGCTTGCGGACGCAGACTTGAACACAACCTTTTCTACTAATAAGCCCTTCTTCCTGTTCCCTAAGTCTGCACGAATTGCCGCACTGTCGCCGGACGACCTGAAGCCGCTGCAATTCTCGGGACGCAAAGCGGAATACATCATCGGCATCGCGCAGCTGTTCGAGCAAGGCAAGTTGGACAAAAAAATGCTGCTGAATATGGAAATAGCCGAAGCTCGCGAGACGCTGCTGGCGATTCGCGGCATCGGTGCCTGGACAGCCGACTATGTAGGGTTAAAATGCCTGCGGCATTCGACCGCTTTTCCCGTTGGCGATGCCGGATTGCAACAGGCGTTGAAGCGCGGGCTTCAGCTTGACCGCAAGCCGCTTCTATCCGAAATGACCGAAGCTTCCGCGAGCTGGCATGGGTGGGAAGCGTACGCCACCTTTTATCTGTGGCATTCGCTGCTAGCGCCAAAGCGGCAATCTTCGATTTCGACTTAACAGGAGGAATTTCATCATGAACACCCCATCTATTCCACAATCCGCTTTGGCGACGGCATTACCGAAGGCCTCTACAACCTATCGACTACTCTATCTGTCTCCATTGGGCGAGCTTGTTATCGAAGGAACGAATGAGGCTGTGCTATCCATCTTGTTCAGCGACACGGCAATGCCCGAAGGCTGGCCTGCGGTCAATCCGTTCCCTGACGCTTTTGTATTCGAGAACGATCAGAACGCTTCAGAAACGAATATTCCCGAAGCGCTGCGGATCTGCCGTCGCCAGCTTGCCGAATATTTCCGCGGCGAGCGGCGCAGCTTCGATTTTCCTTACTCTTTCTACGGTACGGCTTTTCAGCAGTCCGTATGGACCGAACTCGCGGCTGTTCCTTACGCCGCTTCAAGCTCGTATAAAGACCTGGCGATTGCCGTCGGCAGCGAGCGGGCTGTCCGGGCAGTCGGTTCGGCTAACGGGCGGAACAAACTCAGCATCGTATTGCCTTGTCACCGCATCATCGGTTCCGGCGGCAAGCTGACCGGATATGCGGGCGGACTTTGGCGCAAAGAATGGCTATTGCAGCATGAAGCTCGCTTTGCCGAGTAAACTCCCTTTTCCAATCCAATACGCAAGCCCATCAGACGCAGTTCGCGATACGGATGGGCTTTTTTCTTCTTCTTTTTTAGCGTTGACAGTCCCGATTACATAGGCTATATTTCATTTATTAAAAGGGTTTTAAAAAGTGTTTGAGTATATAACGAAGCTTCGGCTTCTGCACAGGAGGCGTTATATCCCCTTATGATTCCCTCTTCTTTCAATTCGGCTCAGGTCAAGCGGCTTAATGTCGAGATCATCAAACAGGCTTTAAAAGCGACCGGTTCGGCTACCAAAGCTTCGCTTGCCGCCATGACGAATTTGAGCATCGCGACCTGCGGAACCATTTTGAACGAATTAACCGCCAGCGGCGAAGTGTTCGAGCATGACGCGGAACCTTCCAGCGGCGGGCGGCCTGCCAAGTTATACTGGTTCAACGCCGATTATGCGCGGGTGCTATGCGTGATCGTCCGATCCGAAAACGGTATCGATTCTTTGCAAACCGCAGTCGCTAATCTGGTAGGAGAGCGTTCCGACGAAGAAAGCTTCATCGTTGAAGGCGTGCTGAATGATGATTTCCTGTCGGATTGGATCGGAAATAAACTGCAAACACTCGACGGCGTTCGCGCGATCGGCATCGGCATTCCCGGTGTCGCTCATGAAGGCATCATCGGAATCTGCGATACGGCGGGTCTTGCGGGCAAATCGTTGGGACCGAGACTGCAAGCCGAATACGGCCTCGACACGACGATCAGCAATGATATGAATCTGACCGTCTACGGGATGTACCACCAACAACAGTTCGAGGAAGAACGTCCTTTTGCCGTCGTGACGTTTCCGCGCGGACATTTTCCCGGAGCCGGTTTTATTGCGGGCGGACGGATCTTGAACGGGTATACCGATTTCGGCGGCGAAGTCTCCTATCTGCCGTTTGCCGGACTGACACGCGACGAGCAGTTAGCGAAACTTCGGACGCCGGACGGATTCCTGGCGATCGCCGTTCAGACGCTCACCTCGATCATCGCTATTTTCAACCCGGCATCGATTGCGGTCACGGGGGATGCGGTCGATCCTTCGCTGGAATCCGCGCTTCGAGACGGGTGCCTGCGCAATATTCCGGAAGCCCATATGCCGGAGCTGATTGTCCAAGCCGACACTCGTCTTGAATATATGTCCGGCCTAACTACATCGACGCTCGAAAGCTTGACCTATCGCCTGCAATCGATCGATAAGTTTTAACGACTCTATTTTACATCCCGGAAAGGAATTACTCTCGCATGAAAAAACGCCTCGGCGGTATCGACCGCATCTATATGTGGCAATTGATCACGATTTTTCTCGGTTTTATCGTATTCGGCTTCTCGGAGAATATCAAAGGCCCCGCGATTCCGCGTATTCAGTTCGACTTTAACTTGAACGAAGGTCAACTGGGCACGCTGCTGTCGCTGAACGCGCTCGGCTACCTCATCGCCTGTTCGTTCACCGCCATACTCGTCCGCAAATGGGGCATCAAAGCCGTCAGCATAATCGCGTTCGGCTCGATGGTGTTATCCGGCGTGCTGATCGCGTTATCGCAAAGCTACGGCGTGTTCTCCTCTTCCTACTTCCTGATGTACATCGGCAACGGCATGCTGGAGATCGCCCTGGCGATTCTCGGCGCACGGATCTTCGTGAAAAATACGGGCATGATGATGAATCTGTCCCACTTTTTCTACGGCTTCAGCTCGACGGTCGCGCCGCTGATCGCTACGGGTCTGATGTCCGTGACGATCTTCGGCTGGACGCTGGATTGGCGCGGAATGTATCTCATCATGTTGTCGCTGTGCGTGCTGCCGATTCTGACCGCGCTCAAAAGCCGTTTTCCCGGCGACGATATCGCGCATGAAGACCGTTTGCCGTTCAAAAAGCTGATGCAGGATCCGGCGATCTGGCTGATGGTGCTGATCCTGTCGTTCGGCGTCGTATCCGAGCTTGCCGTCGGCGGATGGCTGGTTAACTTTTTGGAAAAAGCGTACGGCTGGACGACGGTGTCCGCTTCCGGTCTGCTATCCGCGTTCTTCCTCTGCTTCGCGTTGGCTCGGCTGCTGCTGGGCGCGTTGACGGACCGGATCGGGTTTACGTTGTCGCTCATCATTTTCGCTGCCGTTTCCGCGATATGTACGTTCGGCGCGATCTTGGGCGGCGAGAAATTCGCTTTTCTGTTCGCGGCGGCAGGGATCGGGATCGCGATGATTTACCCGACCGTGATGGCGTTTATCGCCCGGCGTTATCCGCACGGCAGTGATACGGCGATTACGTTCACCGTCACCTTGATGGGCGTGGGGAGCGTGATCGGGAACTATATCATCGGGGCTGTCATTGAAGGGGTAAAAAGTGCTTTTGGCGCGAACTCCTCCGTCGGACTGCTGCGCGGACTTCAAGCGGGGTACGGGTTTATCGGGTTATGCGCCGCGCTCAGCGCCGTTTGCGGGATCGTGCTTTATCGGTATTTGAAAAACAGACATGAGCTGATATGATGATCCGCTTTAAGGCGTCGGGAAAGTTACGTGTGTGGGGGAAGCGAGAAGACTGCGAGAGAAATTGCCAGCATAGGCTTCCGAAGTGCATTTCTTCGAAATGCTTCACAATTCGCTGTCTCACTCGGAAAGATGGATTGGAAGTTTTATAAGGAATTTTCCGAGTTCAAAGGCGTCTTGAACTGAATTTCTCTCTCCGTCTTCTCGCTTCCAGCTACGTTTGATTTTCTCGACATGAAGAAGCTGATCGTCAGATCAGCTTCTTTTTTTCGCTTATATTGAGAGGGTTAAGTCTTGGATGTTCAGTCAGAACGACTTCGTATTCGAATAATCAAATTCACTTTGATTCTCGGATACTTGTTCCTACGTCTGCGGCTACTTGCCAAGCGGCTCCGTCGATGTTTGCCAGTACGTGCACGCGAAGTCCGAAATCGGCGTATACGCGAGATACCATGGATACGCCGGGATCGAATCCCATGATATAGCGGCAGCGTACGTGTTCGCCGTCCATTCCGATCCATATGCCGTAACCGTAAGCCGTATCTTCGTCTTCCGTGATTTGCGGCGACAGGAGTTTTTGCGTCAGCTTTTCCGACAATAATTGATAACCAAATAGTGCGCTCCAGAACTTATCCAGATCGCCTATCGTCGTGAACGCTCCTCCATCCGGTCCGCCAACGACGGGCAGCGAGAAGATGTTCGTTTTCCAACCGTCTTCGCTATCGATATAGCCCAGCGCCGTTCGCTCCGGTAGTCGGTCCATGCGGAAGTAACCGGAATCGGTCATACCGCAGCTGTTGAAAATGTGTGTCTCCACGTAGTCCCGAAAGTTTAGCCCCGATACGTTTTCCACGATCAGTCCCAGCAGAATATAGCCGGAATTGTTGTAAGCAAAACGTTCACCTGGTGCAAACTTCATCGGTTCTTCCGCAAACAAAGGCAGAAAATGCGAGACTTTGGTCATGCCGTACGTCGGCCGCTCGCGCCACAGTTCTTCGAAATCGTCCATGACTTCTTCGTCGAAATAATCCGGGACGCCCGAGCTGTGAGTTAGCAGATGATGTACATTGATGTCTGGATCAAAATTCGGAAAAGAAACTTTGGTGCAATCGCTCAGCTTCGTATCGAATGCAAGTTTTCCCTGCTCGACCAACTGACAGATCGCTACCGCCGTAAAGATTTTACAGCCTGACGCGATGCCGAACCGGGTCGTTGTGCGATTGGCAACCTGGTCACTCCGATTGGCGTACCCGTACGCGGCTTCCGTAGATTGATCCTCCGTGCCGCTGACTTTGATTACGCCGGAAAACGGTATGTCATGTTCTTCGTTCTCGTTGTATGCACGAACGGCTTGCTCGATATTTCCGCTCATTGCATCATTCTTTTTTGCTGTATGAGATGTATCGATAAGGTTTGGTTCATTCGTCGAATTCATTGGCATATCCCCTCGCTTTCCGCAAAACAAACTATCCGTCCTGTCCGTCAGCCCAACCCATATCTACATTTTACCGGACCAAAGACGAGAAAAATGAACACTTCTTGCGGCATGCCAAGTTTCCCGACAAACGGAGGCTGACATGCTGCATATTTTTCGAATATTGACGGAGCATCGACTGCCTGTACGGCGAATCGAACGGCTTGAGCCGAGTTTGGAAGTTTGGTTTACGGAGATGGTGCGCGAATGAGAGAATTGATCGCTTTGATGCCCGAGAGCAAGATAACGGCGCAGCTTTCCGTCTGCTGTTCAAGCGTCAAGCCCTATAGGCCGCGGAAAAGGCGGATCTGCGCCTCCGCGGCCTTTTTTTCGACTTAAACGCGCTTGGGCAGTAAAGGTTCGGTCATGTCTTTCAGACCTGCAAGGCCCAGTATCGTTAGCAAAATCTTTTGCACGCCGAGATGCGCATCCGTTGGATCATAATACTCATTCAGCGTATGCGCTCCGCCGAAATCTCCGCCGCCTCCAAGCGTGACTGCCGGAATGCTCAGATGAATCGGGATATTGGAATCCGTGCTGCTTGCGCCTTCCAGTATCGGACGGAAACCCATGACAAGACCCGCAGCGGCAGCCGTCTGCACGATCTCGCTATCCGGCGATTGCGAACCGGCCGGACGATCGCCGACGCGCTCCAACGCAACGGTGATAGCCCCCTCTTTTCGCCAGCGCCGATTTTCCGCCTCCGCCGCTTCGCGAATCAAGGTGAGCACCTTCGTTTCCAGGCTTTCCAGCTCAGCTTGCGACGTTGAGCGCATATCAATGACGGCTTCTGCCGTTTCCGCGATCGTATTGACGGAGGTCCCGCCGCCGATCAAGCCCACATTGAACGTCGTTTTCGGATCGCGCGGGACTTCGAGATCCGAAACTTTGGCGATCGCGCGGCCCAAGGCATGAATCGGACTCGGCGTGCCAAAGTTGCCGAAGCTGTGCCCGCCCGGTCCTTGGAAGGTAACTTTGTAACGCTTGCTGCCTGCGCCCAGATACGTGATCCGATCCGGCGTGCCCGGCTCGATCGAGATAAAGCCGTCAATGTCGCTGCGATTGGCAAATAGCGTTTTGACCCCGCGCAGATCGCCGAGCCCTTCTTCGCCTACGGTCGCTCCAATGATGAGGTCGCCGACCGTTTGCAGCTTGGCTTCGTTCAATGCACGCGCAATCGTGAGCACGGATGCGAGTCCGCGACCGTCGTCGGAAATGCCCGGCGCGTATACGCGGCTGCCTTCGCGGCGTGCTTTGACATGGGTTCCGCGTGGAAACACGGTGTCGAGATGCGCGCAAATAACGAGTTTAGGGCCATTTCCGCTTCCCCGGCGTACACCGAATACATTGCCTACTTCGTCGGTTTTCACTTCTTCGATGCCTAGTTCAACCAACTTGCGGGCGAACAGTTTGCCTTTTTCCGCTTCTTCGAAGGTCGGCGCTTCGACTTCGGTCAGTTCGATCTGCTCTTCGGTCGTATGATCGTTGTCGGCTTTGAGAAAATCGAAGGCACGGCGGACGTCATCATGATTATTCAGCGTGTCGAACGTCTCCGTAACTTGTTCGGAGATCGCTGTTTTTTGAGAACCGGGCATGAGAATTCCTCCTCGTTGAGTAAGTTTGTGGCGTCGGGCGGCGCTGCGGATGAACGGGTGTTAGGAAAAAGATTAGAATGAGCGAATTAGCTTTTTTCATCTTACATTCGGGTGCATAAAAATGCAAAATGACGCGGTTAGTCAGTTTCGGTTTGCTACGCCCCAATTGCACATCGAATCCAGTACGGGCATTAATGTTTTTCCTTTGTCTGTTAGCGCGTATTCGACCCGGGGCGGGACTTAGTTAAAAGATTTGCGGTTCACGATGCCGGAGCACTCCAGCTCTTTGAGTTGGCCGGTCAACATTTTATGCGTGATTCCGGTAATATGCTGCTTTAACTCGCCGTATCGCTGGGTCTCTTGCCGAGCCAGACGATAAATGATCCTCATTTTCCATTTGCCGCCGATTAGCGATAGCGTGTACTCGAACGGATTATCCTCGGTGTCTTTCGGGACGTTTTTTTCCGCGTGATTTTGCATTCGCTTACTCTCCTTTTGGTGTGTATCCTACAAAAAAGTGCATACTGTTCGTTCGGAAATCGTGTCTTTATAATCGATTGTACCGGACTCGCGAGCCGCTGGCAAAAGGAGGAAATCAAGATGTTGTTCGAACCATTGTCTTTTGGAACGCTTCGTTTGAAAAACCGAATCATGATGGCTCCGATGGCGACGTCATTTGCGCAAAACGACGGACTGCCCCAGCCGGAGCATCTGATCCATTACGCTTCCCGCGCATTAGGTCAAGCCGGATTGATTATGTTGGAATCGACGGCGATCTCTCCGTCCGGCCGGAGCGTATCGCACAATCTGGGCTTATGGAACGATGCGCAAAAGCAAGGGCTGCGACAGATCAACGACACGCTGCATCGTCTCGGCTCCAAAACCGGGATTCAGCTTTGGCACTCGGGGAGGAAAAAGGAAAACGAAACGACGGGGGAAACGGTGCTGTCTGCTTCCGGACTGCCGTTCGAAAGAAGACCGAGGCAAGCCATGAATCGGGAGCAAATCGCCAATGTTGTAACGGAGTTTAAAAAAGCGGCGCACCGGGCCAAGGAGGCCGACTTCGATGTGATTGAAATTCATGCCGCGCATGGTTTTCTGATCAACGAATTTTTATCCCCGATCACCAATCGACGAGAAGACGAATACGGCGGAGGACGCCGCAATCGCTACCGTTTGCTCGGCGAGATCGTCGATGCAGTCAAGCAGGTATGGACAGGTCCGCTGTTTGTCCGCATTTCTGCCGAAGAGTACCATCCGGAAGGCAATCACGTCGAAGACCATGTACAATACGCGCGATGGATGAAAGCTCAAGGCGTGGATCTGATTCATTGCAGCAGCGGCGGGATTTTACCGGAAGCGCCTCCCGTCTATCCCGGTTACCAAGTGCCTTACGCCGAGCGTATTCGTCTGGCTGCCAACATCGCTACCGCAGCCGTCGGCCTGATCGAAACGGGTAAGCAAGCCGAGGAAATTTTGCGCAACGGGAGGGCCGACCTGATCGCGATCGGACGACCGCTGCTGCGCAATCCGTTCTGGGTCGCGGAAGCGGCACGGGATTTACAGGTGGAGTTGGATGCGCCGCGCGTCTATCGACCGTATTGGAAACAGGGATAAAGAAAAAGCACAGGCTGCCCGGCGTACCCACGCATGGCGGTCTGTGCTTTCGTTTACGGATGAAACTGTGCGTATAAGCGATCATATTTCCGGTTTTTTTCATACAAATTAACGAAGCCCAAGATGACGCTGAACGCGACCAGCATCGCCGGAAGAACGATTCGAATACCGAGCGGTTGGCTATTCAACAAACCGGCAAGATCGTAACCGTTGACCACAATTTGCCCGAAAACCAGAATAAACAGCATGAAAATCAATGATTTCAGAGCTTCAAGCAATACGATGACCAGCTTCGGCCAAGACTGTTTCCGTTTCCAGCTTCTAAAAAAATGCTCTTCGTTTTTCTTTTCGTTGATTAGCAAAAATCCGCCTCGGATTCCGAACAAAGCCAACACCGTGTAATAGATCGCCGGGTATCCGATTTCGACGCGCAAAGGAACAAATATCAAAACGGCCAATAGGCCGAACGCCAGAACCGCGCGGGTTGTTTTGTTGAATTCCATCGTTCGTCTCTCCTTCCTCAAACACACATTAATTTCCATATTAACATATAACAAATCGACGGCAAAGCCTCACGACTTGTTTTTCCAAAACGTTTTCACTTATAATTAACCATTAAAAAAGGAAAAAAGAGGTGGGTATTCATGACCAACGAACTTCTCGACGCGCTTAAATGGCTCAAACAAAAACAATGGATCGACCTGACCCACACCTTCGGACCGGATTCTCCGCATTTTGCGGCGTTCGCGCCTGCCGAATTCGAAACGCTGTTCGATCACGACGACGGATTTTTCGCGCAGCGCTTCAGTTTTGCCGGACAATACGGAACGCATCTGGATGCTCCGATTCATTTTGTGCGGGATACGCGTTACTTGGATGAACTGGACTTGAAAGAACTTGTGCTGCCGCTGGTCGTGATCGACAAGTCCGAGGAAGCTGCCGCCGATGCCGATTACTCATTGAGTGTGCAGGATATCGAAGAGTTCGAAGCGAAGCACGGAACGATCGAAGCCGGCAGCTTCGTCGCGTTGCGCACCGATTGGAGCCAGCGCTGGCCGAGTCAAGAACAGTTCGAAAACAAAGATGCGGACGGCAACAATCATGCTCCCGGCTGGTCGCTTGAAGCGCTGGAATTCTTGTTCCGTGAGCGCAAGATCGCGGCTGTAGGCCATGAAACGTTCGATACTGATTCCGCGGCCGATTATACGAAAAACGGGGCGCTGATCGGCGAATATTATGTGCTGGAACAAGACGCGTATCAGGTGGAACTGCTGAAAAACTTACATCTGCTTCCGCCGAAAGGCGCCGTGATCTTTAATATCGTACCGAAAGCGGAAAAAGCATCGGGCTTCCCGGTACGCTCGTTTGCGATCCTGCCTTAAGGCCGTTATTCTAGGGCGTGTCTTAAAACTCCGATGAAAGCAGATTTTGCCGAATTTTTGTGCTCAGCAAGGAACTTTTTCGAAGTCGTGCCGGGGCACGTCAAGAAACAGTGACGCCGCGGAGCGCGAAAAGGCGGTAAAATCTGTACATCGTCGAGTTTTAAGACACGACCTAAAGTCAGCATCGGATTTTAAACTGAAGGGAGTTCACGCGCATGAAGCATTCGATCACCTATTTGCATGACATGTACCAAGATTCTTATTTCCCCGATTTTCTGGTCGACAAGATCAAAGCCGAGCTTCAAGGATTGGAACAATTTTTGCAAGCCGGACCGTACGAGACCGAAGAAGTTCAAGCCAAGCTGGATGACGTGACCATCGCGATCAACGGCATTCAGGAAGAGTTTTTCGAACATAACAGCGATATTGAGACGGTCGGACGCGATTCGATCGCGGTCACCGTCGAGCAGATCTTGCAAGCGCACGGAATCGAGATCGATCTGGAAACGGCGCTGCAAGAACGGGATTGGTAGATGTCGCACGTAGAGGAATATGAATACCGCGATGGTCCCGGGACTATCGCGGTATTCGCAATGCGCTTGGTTCGGGGTATAATACACATTGGGACCACCGCCGAAAGGAGGTGAATTCCTTATGAATACGATTCATATGCTGGTCGGCATTCCCGGCAGCGGTAAAAGCGTTTATGCTCGGCAGCTGGAAAAAGCGACGCGGGGCGTCATCGTCTCGACGGACGGAATCCGGCTGCGGTTGTTCGGCGGCGAATCCAAGCAAAAAAATACGTATATCATCTTCGACGAAGCTTTTCGGGAAATCGGGCAAGCTTTGGCGGACGGACGCGACGTGATTTTCGACGCGACGAACGTGGATCGGGCTCGGCGCGCGAAGTTTTTGAAGCGTTTCTCCGATACGCCTGTAGAGTGCCACTTCTTCGATACGTCGTACGAGACGGCGCAGCGACGCATCTCTTCGCGCAAACGCAAGCTGGACGACAAGATTTTGACGAAGTATGCCAAAAATCTTCAATTTCCGCTTCTTGGCGAAGGGTTTACGACCGTGCATATCGTGCATGAGAGTGGAAACGAAGCATCGGACGGCTCGAAACCTGCACTAGACCGCGGCGAGATCGAAGAGCTGCTGGCTCGGCAGGCGAGTCACGACGAGCTGTTCGCGCATTTGTCCCGCCATCCCCTTTTCGCGCAGATGCCCGGGTACGACCAGGGCAATCCGCATCACAGCCGCACGCTGTCTCTTCATACGTACGCCGTGTTGGAATACGTGAATGCTTTTTACGAAGAAGAAGACAAGCTTGCGATGCAATGGACGGCGCTGCTGCACGATATCGGCAAGCCTTTCTGCAAAGTGTGGAAAGAAAACCGGGGCTACTATTCGTATTTCGGTCACGAGCATGTCTCGGCGTCCATCGCTTGCAATCTGTTAAAAAGCTTGGGTTACGACGACAAGTTCGTGCTGGACGTGGCGAGCCGGACGGAGATGCACATGGAGATCATGCACGGCGGAGACGCGGGCGCGTCCAACGTGTACCATCTGCTGGGCGGAGAACTGCTTGCGAAGATGTACTTTTTTGCGGAAGCCGACACCTATGGAAAATGAGCATAACGAAACCAATCGATTCATGAACGAGTTCAAGAGGTGATTCCATGAAAATCAAATACCCGAAAACGATGCACCTGCCCTGGTCCAGAAGCTATACGGACGACGACAAGATTTTACGGGACACGGCGCATTTTATCGGAAAAGAAGTGGTCGTAACGGAAAAAATGGACGGGGAAAACACCACGATGTACCCGGACCATATCCATGCAAGGTCGCTCGACAGCAAAGACCATATTTCTCGGCATTACGTCAAAACGCTGCACGGAGGCATACGGTATCTGATTCCGGAAGGTTGGCGGTTATGCGGGGAAAACGTGTACGCGAAGCATTCGATCAAATACGAGGCTTTGCCGGGGTACTTCATGCTGTTCTCGGTGTGGGATGACCGCAATGCCTGCCTGTCTTGGGACGAAACGGAACGCTTGGCGCGCGAACTGCATATTCCTACGGTTCCGGTGTTGTATCGGGGCGTTTGGGATGAAAAAGCGATTAAGGAATGCTATACGCGCGTATCGAAATACGGCGGCGAGCAGGAAGGTTACGTTGTACGTCTAGTCGATTCTTTCGCCTATGACGACTTTAAGAAAAGCTTGGCTAAATTCGTGCGTAAAAACCATGTCCAAACGGATGATCATTGGCTCAGCCAACCGGTGAAACCGAACGAACTGGGGTGAACAAAACAAATAAGCCGCAGCCGGAAAACAGGTTTGTGCGACTAGACTAAACCATGAAGTTGATTAACAAAAAGAAAGGAGAGAGTCCGATGTAAGATACAATGTAGGTCCTATCGCGAAAACGACTGGATATTCAGCAACCGCCGTCTTCTCAAGCTTCGACTTCTAGTCTCCCTCACTTCCACATTTTATCCTTCTGCCTTACATCACGCGAATTCGATTCGCTCCTGCCAGTCCCCGAAGCTCCAACTGCAACCGATCCTTCTGATCTTCCGGCACTTCCATCTCTACCCCGTAGTAATGACGATTGTTCTCTTCTTTATTCCAACGCAAATGGCCTTCGAAATGCATCGGATCTTCATTCAACACGAAATCCAGAGCCACGCGAATTCGATTTTTTCCTACAGGAATCTCAAGCGGCAGCGATATCAAGCAGCCTGATCGACTGATGTCATGCATTTGCGCGGATATCGGCTTGCGCGGAGCAGGCGTGAAGTTCAGGCTTACGATATACAGTTCGAATGTGATCGGTTCATCCAGTACATAGCGAAACGGCGACTTTCTTCGATTTCCTGCCATAGCACAACCTCCATTTTATCCCAAGTGTGTTTGTACTATTCATCGGTTCGCGCGAATCGAAAATGAAGAGAAAAGAAAAAAGAACGCCTATTGTTGGCGCTCCAATCTCTGCTTCAATCTTTCGTAACGCTCCTCGCTTCCGGCATGAAAAACCGTCCCCATCAAAAAAGACACAATGACCAAGATCAATGCCAAAATACCGATCGTATCCAAAGGCTGTTCAACCAGCATTTGCAGCAGATTCGTGCCCTCCGTCAGATAAACGGCAACGGCAAGAATCATCAATCCGATGAATAAATAAGCGCATGCCCGCATGCTTTCCGATAAACTTCCTTTCCAAAACCCTGGAGGTCCGTTTTCCTCGCGTTTACGAACAAAACGTTCGTTGCTCGTTTCTTCGCCGCGTATTCTCACCAGAGAAATAATCAGCCCAATCACGTTGCCGGCAATGATAATTCCCAGTATATCTTTTGGAGCAGGTGCCAGAATGATAAAAAACGCCAATGAAAATAAGGAAGCACCGATCGTCCAAAACATCTCGCGCTTTTGTTCGATTCTCATCTAACCCCCCCTTATATTTCCATTATATCATACTAAAACTTGCAAAAAAACCCTGCTTTCCCTTTTTGAATCTGGGAAAACAGAGTTTCGGGTTGAACATGCAGATACTTCATACACGGTCAGATGCTCGATTTTATTTGGTCGATGCTTAACAACGGCTTTTCGTCTGCTCCCGATACTCCGAAGGCGTACTCCCGATCTTTTTCCGGAACACCTGCGAAAAGTGCCGGACATCCGGGTAACCTACGCGTTCCGCAATATCGCCGACCTTCAGTTCGGATTCGCCCAGCATCTCCATCGCGTGCTCCAATCGAAGCTGAGTGATATACTCTTTGAACCCTTGTCCGGTCTTCTGCTTGAACAACTGGCTGAAGTAGGCCGGATTCAGGTATACGACAGACGCTACCTTTTCCAACGACAATTCGGCGCCGTAGCGGGCTTTGATGTACTGAAGCGCCACTTCGACCGCCTGCTCTCCTCCGCTGGCGTAATGATCGTAAACCTGATATTCCGACGATTCGCGCATGCGCTGCACCTCCTCGGGCACTCGGGACGGATCTTCGATTCGGCTCGACACCAGCAATTGGAACGGTTTTTTGAGATAACGCTTGAGACAGCTCCGCAATTCCTCGTTCAATCCGGCCATGCTCCCGCGTTCAAGTTTGACCAGCCCGAGCAGGCTTTTGGCGTCAATGCTTGCGACAAAGCCGCGTCCGAAGGAGGCGATTAGCTCGTTCATGACGTTTTCGACGATAAAATGCTCCAACTTCGTATCGGTGTCGCTCTCCACATGGACCATCAGCAAGTGAAAGTCCGGGTAGGATTCGGTAAACGAAGCCAGATCGATTCCGCCTAGATCAAGTCCCGACGCCCATCTGGCAAAGACGGCTTCGCGCAGAAAACGCAGGTTTTGTTTGAGCAGCAAGCTTTCTTTGGCCCGCACATTGCGTTCGGCAATCTCCTCGCCCATCTTTTTGATCAACTCGACCAGAATGTCTTTGCCGATCGGCTTGAGCAGATAATCTCTGGCTCCGAGCCGAACCGCTTTTTTGGCATATTCGAATTCGGAGTATGCGGAAATGACGACCCACTTGGCATCCGGATGCAGCGTTCGGGACACTTCCATCAATTCGAGTCCGTTCATGCCGGGCATCAGCACGTCGGTGAGCACTAAGTCGATCAGCTCATTCTTCAGACGCTGCACTGCCTCGGTCGGTCCTTCGGCGAGAACCACCCGATGCTGCGGAAAGGCTCGTTCAATCGTACGCTGAATTCCGCTGCGAATAATCGGTTCGTCATCCACGACGAGTATATTCACGCAAAGTCCTCCTCCTCGGGAAGCGGGAAGGTGACTCTCACCTTGGTCCCGGTTCCCGGTATGCTGTGGATCGTAAGTCCGTAAGCGTCACCGTACGTCAAGCGGATACGGCGCTGCACGTTAAGCAATCCGATGCCGATCCGTCCGCCTTCGACGTGCCTGGCGGCCGCGGGCGGATAATCGAGCAAAATTTCCAATCGACGAAGGGTGACCGCGTCGATTCCAGCCCCGTTGTCCTCGACGACAATATGCAAATTCTCCTCGTCCACCTCGGAATAGATGCGTAACGTGCCCCCTTCCCGCAAAGGCTCCAATCCGTATTTAACGGCGTTTTCCACGATAGGCTGCAAAATCATCTTCGGTACGGGCGCGTCCAGCCAACGTTCTTCGACATCGATTTGCGTCAGCACGCGTCGCCCGAGCCGGGTCTCGATGATCGTGAGGTACGACTTCAATTGCTCCAATTCAAGCCGCAGACGCACCCGTGCCCCTTCCTCCCAATCGCTGCTGTACCGGAACATTTTGGACAACGCCAAAATCACGCCTTCAAGACGATCGTCTTCGCGTTCGTCCAACATCCAGTAGATCATATCGAGCGTGTTGAACAGGAAGTGCGGATTGATCTGCGATTGCAGCGCCTGCAATTGAGCGTTCTTCTCGCTGATCGACGCCTGCTTGATGCCTTCGACCAACCCGTCCATCTCGCGTACCATGCGGTTGAACGAACCGACCAGCACGTTGATTTCCTGGTAGGATTGGATATGCACCTGGCCTTTGAAATTGCCCGTCTCGACCTGCTTCATCTGCTGGACGAGACGCTTGAACGGCAAGGAAAACGAACGGGAAACGATCGTCGACAGAATCGTCGCTGCAACAATGAGCGCCACGATGACGGTAAGCAAAAATTGCTGAGTCTCGCGCAGTTCCAGCTTCAAGTCGCTTTGCGGAGAAGCTCGCAGAATCGTCCAGCCGTTCTTCTCCACCTGTGCCGCAGTCAACAGCCAATCGCCGCCTTCGTAGGAACGAATTTTTCCCGACTCGAGCAAGCCGGGCCAGCCGGGCGGAATTGACTTCCAGGCCGCTTCTTCCGTTCCGGTGCGGATAATATCGTTGCTGGCTCCGTCCAAAATGGCGACTTGGGTGTTTTGCCCGACGCTCGCGTTGGACACGGCCGACGTGATGGCGTCCGCTTCGACTTCGATCAGCACGTAGCCGACCGACTTCAAATTTTCCAGTTCGAACACCTGGCGCCCGAACGCGAAAACCGGCCGGGCCGACCAACCGCTCATCAGCGATTCGGGATAGACGCCGAGCCAGCGGATATCGCCTTCCGAACGCCGGAGTTCGGCAAACCACGGTTTGTCGGGATACGTCTGGATCGAAGCTCCCGTGGAACGCACGAAGCTGTACACCTTGCCTTGGTCCGCCAAAATATGAATGCCGACGATATCGCTTCGGGAATAGAAAATGGCGCCCAGAATATCGGTAATCCGCCGCTCGGCCTGAATTTGCGCGCTCGATCCCGCGGACGGATACGGCTGCCGCAGCAGACGCATCAATTCCCCGTTGCTGCCCAGCGTCTTCGTGACGCTGTCGTAGCCGTCGAGCAGCTGCTCGAACAGCGCGACCGTTTGGGACATATTTTTTTCGGCCAGGGTTCCCACTTGCTCCCGAACCTGCTCGGTCGCCCGTTGATAGTAGACGAGGCTGACGATCAGCAGAAGACCGAGCAGGCTGAACAGGAACACGGGAAAGAGCCGGCCGTAAATCGTGTTTAGGCGTTTCGTTAAGCGTCTCATAGACTCATCTTAACCCTTAACGGCACCTGCTACCATGCCTTTGGTAATTTTTTCTGCAAGCAGGAAGTACACCACGATAACAGGCAGCGCGGCAAGCACGAGGAACGCTCCGATCGCGCCGTAGTTGACCGAATACTGACTGACGAAGCTGTATACGCCGAAAGGAAGAGTCTTGAGTTTTTCGGACGAAATGAAGGTCGCTGCCAGAATGTATTCGTTCCAAACGTTGATGAAGGTCAAGATACACACGGTCATCATCGGCGGGATCGACACGGGCAGGATCACGCTGCGGAAAATGCGGAACGGCCCGGCTCCGTCCATGATTGCCGATTCTTCGATCTCATGCGGAATGCTGCGCAGGAATCCGCTGAGGATGAAGACCGCGATCGGCATTTGGAACGCCATATAAGGCAGAATCAGTGCCAGATGCGTATTGAGGATATGCAGGTTTTTGAAAATGATCATCAGCGGCAGCAGCGTGCCCTGCATCGGAATCATCATGCCGAGCAGGAACAGCAGCATGACGAGTTGGCCGTACTTCCAGCGGAAGCGGGCAATCGCGAAAGCGGCCAGCGACGCCAGTAAGATAACCCCTGCCATCGTGGTTGCCGTGACGAACAAGCTGTTTCCGAGGTAGCGGAGATAGTTCCCGCCTTCGATGGCTCCTTGATAATTGCTCCACTGCCACTGGGCAGGCAAAGCGAAGAAACTGCCGGACAGAATTTCTTCATTGGTTTTGAGCGAGTAGATCAGCAGCCATACCAACGGATACAGCTGCGTGAGCAGCAGAAGACCGAAGAACACGAAAGCGATAGCCGTCTTGAACGAAAATCTGCGGCCCAAAATTTTGAGCGCGGGCTTCGAACCCGCGGAACTTGCGAACTGACTCATGGGCGGAGCCCCCTTTCCTTATATGATGAGAGTATTGGTTGAGCGGCAAAGATCACGAATATCGTTTTTCAAGCCGGGTGAACAACACGTTGATCAATACGGTCGCGATCAGGCAGATCGTGATCAGCATATTGGCAATCGCGCTGCCGTAGCCGTACTGCATCGTGAGGAACGACATATTGTACATATGGCTTGCCAATACTTCGGTCGCATGGGCAGGGCCGCCGCCCGTCATGACCATGATCAGGTCGAAGGACTGAAGCGAACCGATGAAAGACAACACGATCGAGATTTTGAGAATCGGCAGAACCATCGGCAATGTGATATAACGGTCGGCTTTGAAGCCGTCGGCTCCGTCGATCTTGGCCGCTTCGTAGATTTCGCTCGGAATATTCTGAATCCCGGTAAATTGAATCAGAATATGATAACCGAGATATTGCCAGAGCGAGACGAGAATGATCGCGTAGATCGCGATTTTCGGTTCCGTCAGCCAGGAATGCGTCCATGATTCCAGACCGACGCTGGTCAGGATTTGGTTGATCATGCCGCCCATCGAAGCCGGGTTGTAGATCGTTTTCCACAGCTGCCCGATGATCGCGACGGACAAGATAACCGGCAGGAAGTAACTCGACACCAGGAAGTTGGGCCGGCGAACGAAACGGGTGATCAGGACCGCGACCAACAAAGCAATCGGCACCTGTACCAGCATCGAGAATCCGGCCAGAGTAAAGGTTCGGCGCACGGCCGGCCAAAACACGGCGTCGCGGGTAAACATTTTCACGTAGTTATCAAGACCGACAAAGGTGGATTGACCAATCCCGTTCCAATCGAGCAGTCCGCTGTACAGCGAAACGAGAATCGGGATAAATACGAGACCGACATACACGATCAGACAGGGCAGGATAAACGCCGCGATCGTCCAACGGGATACTTTTAATACGTTCACGCGAAAGTCCGCCTCCTTGAGAGAGCCGCCGACGAAGAGAAGGGGACCTCGGGTCCCCTTCTTTTGTTTCCGTCCGGCTTCACGTTATTATTTGTTTTCTTCGTACGCGGCTTGCAGTTCTTTTGCCACCGCGGCAGCATCTTTCTTCTCGACGAACAGGCTTTGCGTGCCCGACAGGTGAACCTGCGTTACCGCCGGATTCATCGTATTGTCGAACGCCAGGTCGCCGCCTTGAACTTTCTTGAACAGATCAAGCACGTTCATCGCCATTTCCGAGTAGCCCGCCGCCGCGAAGTCGCCGTCGACGTTCTGCGCGATCCCGACTGCGCCTTTGGCTTCGAACGCTTCTTTCGGGAAGTTCAGCATGAAGTAGTTCAGGAAGGCTTTCGTTTCTTCCAGATGCTTGCTGTCCTTCGAAATCGCGAACGCGCTGCCCGGTGCCAGCATGAACTCGTCCGGATTGCCTTTGCCGTTTACGGTCGGGAATTGGAACACGCCTACATTGCCGTCTTTGCTGACTTCAGCGGTTTCGATGCCGCCCGTTGCCCAGCTTCCCATGTAGTACATGGCCGCCGTGCCGGTCTTGAACAGGTTTTCGCCCGCGTTATAGTCGAACGAAGTCGCGCCGTCCTGGAACGCCCCCGCGTCAACCAGTTGTTGGAACGCCGTAATCGCGTCAACGTAAGCCGGATCTTCAAACGTCTTTTTGCCGTCCAGCACGTCTTGCAGGAAGCCCGGACCTCCGTTCGTTCTCAGCAGGATGTTCATGAACAGGAACGAACCGGTCCATGTATCTTTTTCGCCCAGAACCATCGGCTGGATGCCTTTGGATTTCAGCGTCTTGATCGCTTCAATCATTTCTTCGAAAGTCGTCGGAATTTCGACGCCGCCCTGCTCCATCAACTTCTTGTTGTAGTACACGACGCCGATGTTGTTGCCGTCCGGCAGCGCGTAGAGATTGTTATCGAACGTGTAGTAATCGAGAATGCCGGATTGGAACGTGTCTTTCAGACCGTTCTCTTCGACCATGTCGTTCAGCGGCGCGAACAGGTCGGCGTCGACGAACGGCTGCATTTGCGCGGCCGGGTTAACAACGGTAATGTCCGGTACTTCCTTCGAAGCGGCTTGCGTTTTCAACTTCAGCTTCTGTTGGTCGGTGTTCAGCGAATCCAGTTCGATGGTCACGTTCGGGTTGTCTTTTTGATACTGGTCGACGATCTTCTTCATCATCTGGTTTTTCGGATCGCTGGCGTCCGGGTAGATATTCTGGAACGTGATCGTGATGTTCTCCGCTGCCGGTTCTTTGGTGTCGGTCGAGGCAGCAGCCGGATCAGCCGTTCCCGCATCGCCGCCCGCGTTGTTCGTTGGAGTCGAGCCTCCGCCTCCGCAAGCGCTGAGACTGAATGCCAGAACCCCTGTCATTGCCATTCCGAACCATTTCATCTTTTTCTTTGTCACTGTATTTCCTCCCCTTGATTCATGGTTTGGTTCTTTTTGATAACGTTATTATGGCCTTTACTGAAAACGCATACAATGGAAATTATTCAGGGACAATGTTTGTTTTTTCGTGATTCGCGTATCGAATCGTTTCGGAAAAGCAAACAAAAGATGTCATATTCGTCAGCGTGAAAACATGCTAAAATGATACATTGTCTGTTGCTTTCTTCAATTAACGGACCAATTCGAAAAAGCATCTGTCTTACAACACAATCTCTACAGCAGTCGAAAGGAAACGTGAACGTCTTGTCCAACACATCCAAAGCATCCTCCGGCCCCTCGGGCAACGGACTCAAAAAATCGGTGACCTTCCTCGAAGCGATGGCGATCGTGGTCGGCATGATTATCGGCTCCGGCATTTTTCTGAAACCCGGTATTGTACTCGCCAGCGCGGGCTCGCCCTGGATGAGCATTCTTGCTTGGGTCACGGGCGGCATCATTACGCTGGCTTCCGCCCTGTCGGTCGCGGAAATTGCTGCCACTATTCCGAAAGCAGGAGGACTGTACGCCTACCTTGAAGATTTGTACGGCGAAGTCGTCGGCTTCCTGCTCGGTTGGGTGCAGGCGGTCATCTCCTATCCGGCATCCGTAGCCGCATTGGCGATTGCTTTCGCTTCGTACTCCGGCTACTTTTTACCGATGAACGGCATCCAGCAAAAATTGCTCGCGATCGGCATTCTGCTGTTTATTTTGCTGATGAACGTGATCTCGACCAAGTATGGGGGCATCATTCAATTGGTCGCCACGGCAGGCAAGCTGATTCCGGTGGTCGGCATCGTGGCGTTCGGATTGATCTCCGGCACGCAGCCGGGCTTTGCCGGCGTATCCGGCTTGACTGCCGGAGCGGCGGGCTTCGGTGCAGCGATCCTGGGGACGTTGTGGGCGTATGACGGCTGGATCGGCGTAACGAATATGGCAGGCGAGATGAAAAATCCGGCCAAAACGCTGCCCAAAGTCATTCTGATCGGAGTATCGTTCGTGATCGTGGTGTATGTCCTGTTCAATCTGGCAATATTCCGCGCGCTGCCGTTCGAGCAAATCGTTTCGTCGCCGACACCGGGTGCGGACGCCGCTCAAGCGCTGCTCGGCAGCGGAGGCGGAGCGTTCATCACGGCGGGCATCATCGTCTCGGTATTGGGCGCGTTGAACGGGTATCTGATGACCGCCGCGCGCGTGCCGCAAGCGATGGGCGAACGCGGGATTGCACCGTTCTCGGGTTTTCTTAAACGGATTCATCCGCGCTTCGGTACGCCTGCGAACGCGTTGATGTTCCAAGCGGCTCTAGCCATTATCTACATCTTCTCGGGCACGTTCAATACGCTGACCGACCTGCTCGTATTCGTATTGTGGATTTTCTTCACGGCCGGGGTATTCGGGGTCTTCATTCTGCGACGCACGGTAGCTCCGTCCTCGGGCCGCTACCGGGTGCCGCTGTATCCGATCACGCCGATCATCGGGATCGCGGGCGGATTATACATTTTGGGCAGCACGTTGATGGATAGTCCGGGGCGTTCGTTGATCGGGATCGGGATTACGTTGGTCGGACTGCCTGTGTTTTATTATATGAAGAAAAAAGGCAGGTAGGTCCTGTTCGTGAAAGTCTTTCAAGGGGTTACGGGAAGAAATTCGTTTAAGACGCTGTCTCACTTGGAAAACTGGATTAAAATTTTAGGTGTAGATTTTCCAAGTTCAAAGGCGTCTTAAACTGAATTTCTCCCTTCGCCTCTTTGTTTCACTTGCAGTTGAATAGATGTGATAAGACAAAGAAGCATCTTCCATTTAACGGAGGATGCTTTTTCTTCATAAACACTTTCCTTCATACTTCTTCTGTTGATCATTTCTTTCTTATCGCTTTTCGCAGTACCGTTTAACTCTCAATCCCCGCTGATCCGGCTGCCTACGGTTTTGTAGAGCATGGTTCGGATTTTTTTCAGTTGTCCGAAATTTTCTTCGAAGGTGATGCCGCTTCCGCTGGCTGCAAGGCCGGATGCAAAGTCTTTTTTGTAGCGAAGGAAGGATTCGGGGTAGAGTCCGATGACGTGGATTTGGTTCCAAGAGAGGGCTTGGGGCATGCTTTCCCAGACTTCGACGGTTTCTAACGCGATCATGCTGTGGCACCAGCGGACGTGTTCCATGATGTGTCGCATCGCCGGGCCGTTGCGGCGGAATTTTACGTTTGATGGATACAGCCGGCAACTCCGAATCTTTGACCGTCGCTTGACGATCCGTTGACGTTCCCCAAACATGACATGCTTATACTGAAGGTGTCTTATTCTATACTTCATACTCTACACACTCGGGAAAGAAGGAACAGACATGGGAATTCACCGCTACTTTAGCTCGCTCACCGGGCTGGAACGTATCATTCGCTGCCCGGGCAAATTCAAGTTCGAAGAACACAGCGTGGCTGCGCATTCCTGGAAAGTCGTGCAATATGCCAAGACGCTGGCCGATATCGAGGAACAGCACGGCGCCGTGATCGATTGGAAAAAGTTGTACGAGATCACCAGCAGCCACGATTACGGAGAAATTTTTATCGGAGACATCAAAACGCCCGTCAAGCACTCTTCGCCGGAATTGCGCCATCTGATCCAACAGGTCGAAGAAGGCATGATCGCGCATTTTATCGAGGAAAACATTCCGGAAGAGTTCAAGCCGACGTTCCGCAGACAGCTGCGCGAAGGCAAAGACGATTCGATCGAAGGATTGATTCTCGAAGTCGCCGACAAGATGGATCAGGTCTACGAAGCGTTCTCCGAGCTGCAAAAAGGCAATACGGAAAAAGAATTCGTCGTGATGTACCGCAACGCGCTCGTCAAGATCAAACGGATCAAACTCGCCTGCGTCGATTATTTCCTTGAACATATTTTGCCGGAAATGGTCAACGAAGAATCGCTGTCGCCCGTCGATATCAAACGCATCACGGAGGAAGCGCTGGCCCAGTAAGGCGCCTGGCGCGAATAGCAAGGCCAAGAAGCGTTCCCGGACATTGTCCAGGGAATTTTTTATTGTGCGAAAAAAGCCGCTTTCCGCGGAGTTCCGGGAAAACGGCTGAAAATCGCGCCTTTATTCGGATTTATTTCAACGTCAGCCGATTGGACAACGCCTTGAACTGCCACAGGATCGGCGTCACTTCGTTGGTCTTGCTTTGCAAGTATCGGAGCGAGGCGAGACGCGCTTTCTCTTCGGCGGCCGTCTGACCCTGGAACAACGAGTAACTTTTGCGGACGGAACCTTTGCGGTACTGCACGTCGAACAGCGTTCCCGTTTTCCAGTCCTGCACCAGACTCATATTGCTGCCCAAAACGTCGAGCCGGTAGTCCGCTCCGCGATACGAAAAGCTGTAGTCCGGATCCGCCATCGCGTGAACGACCTCGTACCCCCGGTTCAGCGCATTGGCTTTGAAACTACCCACTTGAATGCCGCTCGAAAAGATCATGCCGCCGGGTTCGGCGACCTTTTCCGTCCGCGTTCCGCTTCCATTCATCGCGTCGCCGCTCCATGTTCCGTTATAGACAACCGTATGCTCCCGCCCTGTCGAAGCGTCAGTATAGGTGTTGATATATTTGCCGCTGCCGCTGCGCTTGCCGTTGACGAAGGTTCCGGAATACTGCTTGTCTTCGCCCCACTTGATCGTCCCCCGCCCGTGCGGTTTGCCGTTCGCCACTTCACCGTAGTAGGTCGTGCGAGACGAAATCTGCAACCATTGCTTGGCCGAAGCGGCCTCGACGGACGAAGTTCCTCCTCCTGCCGGAGCGAATACGCCGAACGGAACCGCACAAGCCAACATTAACGACAGTACGAATTTCTTTTTCATGCGACAAACATTCCTTTCGTATTGAAAGCTGAAATCATTTTAGCGAAGAGGAACCAATTTGGACAAATATTCGAATTGATTCAGGTGAGGCGTCACTTCTGTAGTGAACGTACGCAGGTGCATGAGAGCGACTCGGCGTTGTTTTTCTTCGTATGCGTCGTCGGATGGAAAAGCCCAGTATTCGTAATAGGAGGAACCTCTGTTGTACATGACTTTGAACAAGTCTCCGCTTTTCCAAGTGTGAACCAATCGGTAATTACTGGACCATATTTCCAAACGTTTCGTGGAATCTTTATACACGAAATTAAAATCAGGATCATACAAACCGTGAGAGACGTCATATCCTTTAATTAAAACATTATCTTTAAACGTACCTTTTCGGATTTCATTCAACAGCGGAGTCTGATCAAAATCATTATCGGTGACTTGTATTCTTTCCGTACCTTCACCGTTCATTTTGTCATTTTTCCAGCTACCGTTATACGTAACTTCATTCAATTGCGAAGTTTCGAAATCAACGTACGTATTCGTATAAGTCCCCGTACCGCTCCTTTTACCGTTGACGAAATCCCCCGAATACTTCTTGTTCTCGCTCCAGGTCATCGTCCCTCGGCCGTGCGGCTTGCCGTTCGATACTTCTCCGTAATATTTGATTTCCGACGAGATTTGCAGCCATTGTTTAGTGGATACGCCAGCCGCCGAAGCAGCGCCGTCCATGGAAGGAGCAAATCCTGCCGGAATTACGCCCAATAGCAAAACGAATGATAAGACCCAGCTTTTTTTCATTTTCCGCCTCCTGTTTTCGGTACTCACTTACCTACCATTATACAAGGCAAGAGACCGTTAGCGGCGGCGAACTCAAAAAATTATGGGGTTGCTCGGCGTTCTTTCCAACAATTTCGAGGCCGTTTCGTAAGCAGTCCGTATAGCCTCTTCCACGCTCAGCTTGTCGTACTCCTTTTGGAACACTTCGACCGAAAAAGCGGCTTGGCAGCCGATCTCCCGCAGCACGTTCAGCATCTCTTTCGAGCGCATAACGCCTTGGCCCGGCCACAGCCGATCTTCGTGTTCTCTCAGCATGCCCGGCACGTAATCCGGCGCGTCGCTGAGATGGACGATAAAGATCCGCTCGGGGTCCGCTTCGCGCAGCGTTTCCAGCTTGGAGTTCATCGCGTGAAAATGGAAAAAGTCGAACGTCGCGCCCACGTTGTCGCGTGCCGTTTCTTCGACGATCGCAAGCGACTGTTCCAACGTATTCACGGTATACTCCGGCTCGCCGACGAATTCCAACGCGATCTTGATGCCTTTTGGCTCAGCGATTTCGGATAGCCTGCGCAGGACGCGAACGCAGCTTGCCTGGATATCCGCGCGCGTCAGCTTCGCTTCCGTTCGCAGCGGCGTCACCACGATATAAGGAATGCCGAGCGTCTCCGCCGCTTCAGCCATCTTTTCGAATTTGCGCACGACGTCGTCTTCTTCCGCTTCCGCACGATTGTTGATCGAGGCGAGCGCGTTAAGCGACAGCGGCTTCAAACGATGGTTATCGAAATACGCCCGAAGCTCCGATAACGTATGATTCTCTAAATATTCCGCCAACGACTTGTCCCATTCCAGCTCGATCAGATCAAAGCCCGACTCTTCGCAAAGCTTCAAATCCTGTTCCAAAGCGGAGCGCTCAAGGGTAGTTCCGACGTTATAGCCGATTTGCATGGTCGCACTCCTCTTCGAATGTTTATTTGAATACGCATTATCTGAAACGCCCTGCCGGAGCCGCTTTGAGCGCGCTCATCGCAATCGCCGAAAATTCCAGCGGCTGCTCCAATTGAGGAAAATGGCCGCAGCCCTCCATCCGGATCAAGGAAGCGTGCATGATTTCTTCGCGCAGATACCGTCCCACCTTCCGATTGAACGGCGAATCCCATTCGCCTTGGACGATCAGCACCGGGCATTCGATATGGTGCAGGCGTTTGCGGGCAAGGGGCATCAGCGGACGCTGCATGCTGAGTCGAGAGCGGTAATGCACGCCGTTCGCCAAATACATCTCTTTGAGACGCGTGCGCCCTCTTCGATCTCTCGGCACCACATATCGCCAGTAACGGCTGCGCATGAACCTTGCCGCCGCCCGCTCGATGCCTTCGCTTTTTACCCGTCGATGATCAAGCAGACGTTCCCAGATAAGTCTCAGCGGCGGCGGCGTTCCGTTCAGCGAGGGCGCCACCAATACCAGCTGCTCGACATATTCGGGGTAAGCCAGAGCGAAATCGATAGCGGTCGCGCCGCCGATGCAGGAGCCGATGATCGCAGTGCGGGGCAGATTGAAGTAATCGAGGATGTTTTTCAGATCGACGTGATAGGAAAAAGGGCCGGTAATCGCGTCACTACGGCCGTATCCCCGTTGATCGTAGCGAATGACCGTGAAGCTCCGCGAAAGCAGCTCGACGTGTTCGTTCCACACCTCGAGATTGCAATATGCGCCGTGCAACAGAACCAACGGACTGCCTTGGCCCTGTACGGATACATTAAATTTCGCGTTGCCGATCGTATGGATTCCCGTTCGGTTCATGAATAATACGCCGCCCTTCTCCGCCTTTTATTTGCCTTTCTACCCGTTACCCTTCCTTGCTCCCCTGCGAATCGAACTTTGGTCTGTACTTCCTGAGGGATTATGCTACACTTTCATGCAGATACTTCGATACGGAAAGGGGTTGGGAGCAGCGTTTTTCGGTCAAAAAATTTTCTAAAAATCTTTGAAACGCAATGAAACTTCGCACGTATAACAAACGTGCAACTGTAACTACCAACATATAACCAGGAAAGGATTGTACCAGAATGGAAATGGGCTACAGCCATTTGTTCGAAATGAGCACCTTCCTCGAAGCGTTTGCAACGCCTGCGGGATGGGGATTCATTTTGTCGCTGATTATCATCGAAGGACTGTTGTCGGCGGATAACGCGCTCGTTCTCGCCGCAATCGTCAACAAGCTCCCGGAAAAGCAACGAAAGAAAGCCTTGCTCTACGGATTATGGGGAGCTTACATTTTCCGGATCATCGCGATCGGCGTCGGGATTTATCTCGTTCAGATCGCATGGGTCAAGTATATCGGCGCCGCGTACCTGCTCTGGATCGCCATCAAGCACTTCTGGGATAAAGCCAGAAAAGGCGCAGATGACGAAGAAGGAGAAGAAGAAGGCGGGCTGCAAAAGCTGCTGGCCAAAACCGGGCTTAGCCTGTTCGTTCGTACAATCATTACCGTCGAGATGATGGACATTGCCTTCTCGATCGACTCGATCCTTGCGGCCTTCGCGATCTCGCCGAACCCTTGGATCCTGATCACGGGCGGCCTGCTCGGCATCCTGATGATGCGTCTCGTCGCTACGGTCATTCTGAAGCTGATGGACAAGATTCCGGAACTGGAAAACGCGGCTTTCGTGTTGATTTTCATCATCGGGTTGAAGATGGTTCTCGAAACGGCGGACGTTTACCACATGGAGCACGGCGTGTTCTTTGTCATTCTCGTTGCGGTATTCGCGATCACTTTCCTGATCAACCGTATTCGCGTTCGGAAGAATGCTTCGCAGTAAAAAATGATGATGCCTGCTTTCCTTATAAAAGGGAGGTGGGCTTTTTTATTTGTAAATTTGGCTTGGGGAGGCGCTGCGGGAGGGATTGGTTTCGGTCGCGTGTTGCAATTGGGAAGCTAAATTGGATTTGAATAAGGGCGCTTCCCAATTGCAAAGGCGATCGCTAATAGCATAGGCTTCCGAAGTGCATTTCTTCGAAATGCTTCACCTACACTCAATCCCTCCCTCCGCTAATCCGCTTTGTTTAAACACTAAAATACGATTTCAAAAACATGCTACGCAGCTTCCCCCGGTGTCCAGTACCCGATTCAACCAAAAAAAAGACTCCGCTCCTGCATTTCGCAGGTTCGGAGCCCAATCTATCAAATCGCAAGCTAACAGAGGGTTTAGCTTTACGGTATTACAAAAATTAAAACTATAAAAGAACTGCTTAAAACTTAAAGCACGTATGCCTTTAAGCTGTCGAGAAAGCCAACGTAGCCGGAAGCGAGAAGACGGAGAGAGAAATTCAGTTCAAGACGCCTTTGAACTTGGAAAAATTCAACTAAAAACTTCAATCGACTTTTCCGAGTGAGATAGCGAATTGAACGAATTTCTCTCGCAGTCTTCTCGCTTCCCCCGCCAACGTAACTTTCGAGAACAGCTTAGAAGGTTTATACGCGAAGGGTTTTCAGGGCGCCGCTCCACGCGAGGACTTGGTCGAGCATGCCGTTCAGGTTCACGAGGTGCAGGTCCGCCGGTTTGAAAGTTGCGCCGTTTTCGAAGTCGGTGAACAAGGACAGGGCCGGGTGTACGCGGACGTCGGCTACCGACAGTTCGCCCAAGATGCCGCGAAGGTGCTCGGCTGCGCGTGCGCCGCCGACGGAACCGTAGCTGACGATGCCGGCTGCTTTGTTGTTCCAAGCTTCGCGTGCATAGTCGAGCGCGTTTTTCAGGGAAGCGGAGATGCTGTGGTTATATTCTTGAACGATGAATACGAATCCGTCCAGCTCGGCCAGCTTGGTGTTCCAAGCGGTTGCTTGTTCCGTTGCGTCGGCTTCGCCGAGCAGCGGCAGCTTGTAGTCGGCGATATCGACGATTTGGTAGTTGGCGTCGCCGCGTTCGTTCGCGATACGCTCTACCCATTCGCCGACTTGCGGGCTCAGACGACCTTCACGCGTGCTTCCGAGAATGATACCGATGTTCAACTTTTCCATGATTAATTCCTCCAGTAATTTGTTTTTTGGGCGAGACTCGGAAAGCGCATGGGCAAAGGTCGACTTCACTATTCGCATTCCTTTTCTCTTTAGGTTAATTTTTAAATGTTACTAACTTTTTGTTATAAATGAATCATAGCACGACTTTTTTCGATGCGCAATACTTTTCGCTTACTTTTTTATAGAATAATATTTTTTGTACGTGAAAGACCCAAACGCCTTCGAAATGACAGGGATTTGGGCCTTTTTTACGTACATGTGCATACGGCTTACGCTTATAGGCGAGTTACGCGTCCAGCTTGAACCGGGCCAGCTCCTGCTGCATCTCTTCGCGAACTTGCAGCAGTTCTTTGACTTTGCCGCCGATTTCTTCGAACGATCGTTTTTGCTCATCCGTGGAAGCCGTGATTTCTTCGCTGCCTGCCGCAGACTGCTCGGTGACGGCGCTGATATTCTCGATCGCTGCCTGCACCTGCATGCTCAGACGGCGAGACTCTTCCATATCCTGCGACAGTTTGCCCACGCTGCCCGAAATCCGGCGCACCTGTGAACTAATCGCGGCAAAAGATTGCTCGGTCGTCGCGGAAGCTTCCTCCTGACGCTGGAACAGACCGAGACTCTGCTCCACGGAACCTTTGACGCGGGTCATGGCGGCGGCGATTTCGTTTACCGTGGCAAAAATCTCGCGCGCTGCCGAATCCGATTGATCCGCCAGTTTGTTCACTTCGCCGGCGACTACCGCAAAGCCTTTGCCTGCTTCTCCGGCGCGAGCCGCTTCGATGGACGCATTGAGCGAGAGCAGCGTCGTTTGCTTGGCAATCTGCGCCACATGTTCGGTCATCGTCGCAATCCGTTTCGCGCTGGCTTCCAATTCATTGACGGTTTGCTCAAGCTCGGACATCGCGGCACGGTTCTCGCTTGTGATCCGCAACTGTTCGCGCATCACCGATTCGCCATGCTCGACGAATCGCAGCGCTTCTTCGGTTGCCGACGACGATTGCGCCGTTTCGGACAAGTTCACTTCGAAGTTGCGCTGCATGCCGTCTACCGTTTCCACCGTCTGACCCAAATCTTCCGCTATGCGCTGGCTGCCGATCGCAAGTTCCTCCGTCGAGGTCGCAACCTGGGAGACGATCTCCTGCATCTTGTCGTTTTGACCGTCCAGTTCGCCGGCTACGCGATCCAGCACGCCCCCGCTCGATTCGATCGAACGGACGATGCCCCTCAGATTATCGATCATGATCGCAAAAGCATCGTTTAACTCGTCCAACTCGTCGCGTCCTTTGGACTTTTCCAGATTCAGACTCAAGTCTCCGTCTGCCAGTCGCACCGCCGCATCCTTCATCGTGCGCGTGCGACGAGCCAGTTTGCGGGCGAAGCTCGCGTTAAACCATCCGAGCGCGAGCAGCAGGACAACCGCTCCGGCCAGCGCGATATGCCAGGTCAACTCGATATCTGCCGTCAATTCGGAGGTGTAGACGTCGTAGCGCTCCTTCGTCAGCAAATCCAGCCGATAGGCATCGTTTTGAATCCCTTGGATACGCGTGGCTTGACGCTTGGCTTCCGGGCTGTCTTGACTATTCAATGCCTGAAGCGATTCTTCGGACAACTCGGTAAATTTGGTCGAGAGCGACGACAGCCAATAGCGCTGCTCTTCCGTATCCAGGCTCGTCTCTTCCGAACTTGTCAGCAAAGCCAATGTTGCGCTTACCGTCCCAATCTGATTGGTCACGTCTGCCTTGTTGCTCTCGGTCATCGAGAAGGAGTAGCTATCGAGCGATTGACTCAAGCCGCCCAGATCCGCATTCAACTGCTGGACGTTCATCATATCGGGTACCAGCGTCTGATTTTGCGAATTCATTTGCAGCAGTTGAAGAATGATATAACCTACCAATGCCAATGAAGCGACCAGCGAAATCATGGCATTCAGAAGCAGTTTACCCTGTAATTTCATCGTTAAAAACTCCTCCGTCCGGTTTTAGGGAAGCTGAATGGTAATGGTGCCCGAGATCAGGTCTTGCGTCAGCTTGTCGATCTGACTTTGCTGCTCCGACGTCAACTCGACCACGCGAATCGGAGCCAGGCCTACTCCTTCTTCCTTAAGACCGAATACCATATCCTTCTGCGGGAATTTGCCGCCGTTTTCGTTGAAAGTCTGAACCGCGCTGAAGATCGCGTTATCCACGTTTTTGATCATGGAGGTCACGACCGCTTTTTCGGCGATGAAAAATTGGTCCGCGTCGACGCCGATCGCGTATTTGCCTTGCTTCTGCGCTTCCTGAAGAGCACCGACCCCGGTCAACCCCGCAGCTGTATAAATCACGTCGATATCGTCCTCTTGCATCATGGAATTCGCGATGGAAGTGCCCAGGTCGGAATCGCCGAAGTCGCCCGCGTAGACACTTTTAACGTCAGCCTGCGGATTAGCCGCTTTGACGCCTTGCTCATAGCCGGCTTGGAACTTTTTGAGCAAATCCGATTCGACGCCGCCGAGAAAACCGACATGTCCGCTTTTGGTAGACATCCCCGCGACAACGCCTGCCATATAACTGCCTTCTTCTTCTTTGAACGTAATCGAGGCGACGTTCGGCAGTTCCGAAGAGTCGTCCACGATCAGAAACTGTTGGTCGGGATTTTCTTTGGCAATGCTCTCCAGGCTTTCTTTGACCATGTAACCCAGGCCGATGATGAGATCGTTGTCGCCTTCGACCAGTTGCTTGAATGCTTCGTCGTAGGTGCCCGTTTGGGCCATTTCCCTGTAATCGAATAAAATGCCTTCGTCGTCGCGAGCTTTTACCAATCCGCGGAACGCCGCATCGCTGTAAGACTGGTCTCCAAGACCTACGTCAGACAGTACAACTCCGATTTCCGGGCGTTCCTGCGCGCTCGCCGTCGATGTTTCGCGCGATGCGCAGGCCGTCAACGACAAAATTGCAGCCAATGCCGAGATCACGATCAGGCTTTTGGCTTTTTTATTTTTCAGCATGTATACACCCCACTCGAATGTCTAAAGTTTCTTTCTTTTTATCGCCTTTTTTTTGCTAACTTGTTAGAGTAAAATCGAGACTTTATGCGATTTTGCGACATGTCTTATTCGAAAACGATTGCGCTCCGCCTTGATAACGAAAGCCTGCGCTATGGGTTACGTCCGATTGCGATATAATAAATCCCATACCACCGGAAAGAAGGGACTTTCATGACTTTGCTTGTGCCGCGATTACCCGAGCCGTCCGGCTCTTATGCTGTTGGTTTTTATGACGGGACTTTTATGTGCGACGGACCCGAAGGCTCGGAAGAAATCGCTTTTCGTTGCTTCTATCCGGCTCAGGCCGTAACCGGCGCGCCGGCTTCCTATTATCCCGATCCGCAAATGGTTGAGATGCAGCTCACCCTGCCTTTATATCAGTCGTTCGCTCCTTTATTGGGTGCCATTGCCGAGATGCCGACGCATAGTTACGGGAACGCCCCCGTAGCGGAACATGAAGCCGAATTCCCGGTCGTCGTATACTCGCACGGCTATATGTCCTTTCACCTGTCGAATCTGGTTCAGCACGAAGAATTGGCCAGTCGGGGCTATGTCGTGTTCGCGCTTTCTCACCCGGGCGACGCTTTCTGCACGATTCTTGGCGACGGCAGTAAAGTCGGAATCAACAACGATACGATTGCTCGCGCCACGGACGACAATATTCGTTTCATGCAAAAAATCGGCAAGACCGATCCCGGCTCGCTCACGCTGGACGAAATTTCCGATTATCTGCGCGAATGTCATACCATGACCGAACGCGTCGAAGCTTGGGCAAGGCATACCGTCGCGGCTTTCGATGAAATCGAACGCATCGCAAACGATCCGCGGTCTCCGCTCTATAAACGATTGGACACGGCCGGTTTCGGCTTGTTCGGACATTCATTGGGCGGCGCCTCCTCCTTGCATACGGCCCTTCTTGACAAAAGAGTCCGCGCGGCCGCCAATTTGGACGGCTGGCAGTACGGAGCAGGCCTGCTTAAACAGAATATTCCGGCTCCGGGCTTGGTCATCTCAACGTCAGACCATCACCTTCCGGCCAACTTCCAAGTCGACGACCCCAACCTGACCCACGCGATCATCCCGGGCAGCACCCACTGGTTCTACTGCGACATGGCCGTCGTAGCCAACGAAGTGCTAAAAGCCGTCGAACCGACAATCTCCATCGACGGCCCCGTCGTCTCCACCATCACCAGCGATCTGCTCAACGTTTTCTTCGATCAACACGTACGCCAAGACAAGAATGCCTCACTCCAGACCGCAGCTTCCCGCCATCCCCGAAAAGTGATCCTAAAACTTCAGCCGAACTAAATCTTTCCCCCTCCCCCAAGCCAACAATAAAAAAAGAAGATCGCAGCCGCGCGATCTTCTTTTTTTACATACTCACCCACCAATATCCGACATTTTTCGTTATAATAATGAGCAAAAAGTCACTTAACCGTTATGCCGAATTATGGGACACTTACTTGATGGGGAGTCTCATGGAATTTGGAATAACAGAGGGGATGAACGGCAATGGATATTCTGAAACGCAATCATGTAACGGTGTTGGGCAGCGGGAGTCAGACCCTTGTGTTCGGGCACGGCTTCGGCTGCGATCAAGAAATGTGGAGACTCGTGGCTCCTCGTTTCGCTGATCGCTACCGCGTCGTATTGTTCGATTATGTAGGCTCCGGCCTGTCTCAGATCGATCAATATGACCCGGCAAAATATGCAAGTCTTAAGGGTTATGCCCGGGACCTTATTGACGTGATCGAAACGTTGGAGCTGTCGAATGTCGTATTTGTAGGCCATTCGGTCAGCAGCATGATCGGCGCGCTGGCTTCTACCCTGCATCCGGAATATTTCGACCGTCTGGTCATGGTCGGACCTTCGCCTCGCTATCTGAATGACCTACCGGATTATTACGGCGGATTTGATCGCGAAGATATCGACGAGCTGCTGGAAATGATGCAGCTCAACTTCAGCGGTTGGGCCAGCTACATGGCTCCGGCAGCGATGAAAAACGAGGAACGGGGCGAACTTTCCGAAGAGTTGGAGCGCCAATTCGCTTCGCGCGACCCTCGAATCGCCCGTCAATTCGCGGAAGTGACCTTCTACTGCGACTGCCGGGATCTATTATCCGATGTGCAGGTGCCGACTCTTATTATGCAATGCGCGGACGACAGCATTGCCCCGCTTGAAGTCGGCGACTATCTGCACCGTCATTTAAAAGGAAGCACGCTGAACCGGATGACGGCCAAAGGCCATTATCCTCAGCTCAGCCAACCGGACGAGACGTACGCGAAAATCAATCAGTACCTCGCTTAGCGATTGGAACGTATTCGCATACGAGCAACAAATCAGCGTGTCTCTAAACCTACCGGAAGAAAGGCAGTACTCTCATGGACAATCAATTGGATTGCGCGCCCGGCGGCTATTTTTCAATCTCGGAAACGGGATTTGTGCAGTCCGCGAACCGCACCTTCCTGAACATGCTCGGCATCAAAAATGCTGACGATCTGATCGGACGGCATATCGAAACCGTGATGTCGCCAACGAACAAAATGTTTTTTCACACGTACTTTTATCCGCATATTCAGCTTTATGAACGGGTCGACGAGATGTATTTTGCGTTTCGAACCGTGGATAAGCAGAGCGTTCCGGTTCTGATCAACGGGGTTCGACAGGAGCGCGGCGGCGAAGTCGTCATCGATTGCGTGGCTCTGTTGATGCGCAAGCGATTGGAATACGAGAAAGACACGCTTCGCAGCAAACAGCAGCTTGAAGAGTTGTACCAGACAACGCGCGACGTCAATAACCGATTGGAAGCGTTGAATGAAGAATACGAGAGAAAGCAGCAGGCACTGATGGAGATGAACCGCAATCTGGAGACTCTCGCTTCTACCGATCCGCTGACGGGCCTGCATAATCGACGCTTTTTCGAGGATTGCCTGCGCGGCGAGCTGCAAGCAAGCAAGGATAACCGTTTGCCGCTCTCCCTGCTCATTATCGATATCGATCATTTTAAAAAGATCAATGACACCTACGGGCATCCCGTCGGCGACTTCGTGCTCATCGAGCTAGCTCGCCTGCTGCGGGAAACTGCCGGCGCGCTCAGCATCTGTGCTCGATTTGGCGGAGAGGAATTCGTCGTGCTGCTCCCTGCTGTTGGCAGCGAGGACGCCATGGCAGCCGCTGAGCAGATTCGTTCCGTCATTGAAAACACGCCGCTCGGAACGCACCGCGTGACCATTAGCGCGGGCGTCGACACCTCGCAGCCGGGCTCGACGGAAGCTTCGTTATTGGAACATGCCGACCTTGCTTTGTATGCCTCCAAAAGCAATGGCCGCAACCGTGTTTCTCATGCCAAGACACTTTCAAAAACTTAAACCGTTCGTATCCTTCAGTTAAAAGGCCGTTCTCCTGTCCATTAAGGAGAGACGGTTTTTTTATTTTTTCTGCATCTTACTTAATTTGAAACTCGACCGTCTCCTGAGAGCGCACAACTCTATTTTTTTATTTACTTGCTCGTTCGCTTAGTTCGATATACCCCCTCCTTTTCGTCTATTTTTACGTTTAGAGAGCGTTTCTCACATTTTTTTGCAGAAATGAACAGGAGATTGCAGATAATGACCGAATAGTACAACGTGCTTTTACAAGTGGCTGGACAGAATCACACATTGAATGTCGGGGGGAGATTGAAAGGTGGAAAAAAGAAGGACAAGCAATGTTCGGGCTGCACAGCCGGTAGGCAAAAGGCGTTGGAGGAACGCGGCGTTAGCGCTTATGCTGCTGACTGGAGGGGTAAGCAGCGCAGCCGGATTGCAGCCTGCAACGGCGCAAGCCGCAGAAATGAACGAGGCTGCGCGTTTACTATCGGCCAACCGGCCCGTCTATGCTTCATCGTCGCTTGGCGGGGGCACGCCGAACCTGGCCACGGACGGCCTCGCAGATACCCGTTGGGAAAGCGTCTGGCAAAAGGACCCGCAGTGGATCTATCTGGATCTCGGCAAGACGGCGGATATCTCGCGAGTCGAGATCGACTGGGAAGGAGCTTACTCAACGGCTTACAAACTCCAAGTATCGGACGATGAGCTGAACTGGCGCGACGTCTACGATACAACCGACGGACGCGGCGGAAAAGAAAAGATCGAACTGGAAACGCAGGCACAAGGCCGATATGTACGCCTATTCAGCACTCAGCGCTCGCAGGCCGCTTACGGCATCTCGATCTGGGAATTGCGCGTATACGGAACGGGCGGATTGAACGATGACCCGCGTCCTGCTCCCGTCAATCTCGCGATGAACCAACCGGTTATCGCATCTTCGCTCGAAATCGACGAACACTTGAACCGACCGGAGAATGAACGGCCGGTACCGGGCAATTATTTGGCCGAAAACGTTACCGACGGCAATCGCAATACGCGTTGGGCTTCGATGTTCCGCACGGATAGCTGGATTTATGTCGACCTGGGCGAAAGCAAGGAAATCGGCGGGGTGCGTTTCGATTGGGAAAATTCCTATGCGCGCGCCTACGATATTCAGATTTCCGACGATGCGAAGAATTGGAAAACGATCTATCGTCAATTGGACGGCTCAGGCAAAAAAGAGCAAATCGATCTCTATGCGCAAGCACGTTACGTGAAGATGCAAGGTCTTGCGCGCAGCAACGACTACGGCTATTCCTTGTTTGAGTTCGAAGTGCTGGGGTACCGTGAAGGCGACAGTAAGCCCGTTTACGACATCCCGCAATTGCCGACGATCGAAAAGGTTCAAGTCGGCGCTGGCAGCTACGAGATTGGCGACCTGTCGCAATTGGAACCGCGCAGTCCCAAGTTTGTATCGGAGAAGCTGAAGGCGCCTTTCCCCTCCAACGACTGGTGGCAATCGCTGCTGATCTTCAATCTGGGCGAAAGCAACGGCGTCATTACGCTTCCTTTTAAAAACAAATATACGACGATGGGACTCGCGGTGATGACGCCCGGTGCAGGTTACGCGTCCTCGGACGGCGGCTCCGTCAATGCGGACGGCGAACCGGATCTGTACATCAATGAAGCTTCGATCAATCCGGCCAAGGTTCAAACTACGGTCACCGGATACGGCGACTACTCCGTCGACGTGGTCATGAGCGACGACGAGACGGCGAAAATGAAAACAACGTTCGTCAAAGGCTCGCCGTATCTGTATCACACGTTCGAAAATCCGGATGCCGTCGTGCTGCGCACGGCGAATCTGACCCGCATTTACGATGAATCCGGTCGCACGATCGAGCTTGAAGACGGCGATGTCGTAACCGCCGATCATCTTGGACTTGAGATTACCAACACGGACCGCGCTCCCGTGCCGGAGACGTTCGAACGGAACTATGGCGTGTTCGCTCCGCCGGGAACGACGTTCATGAAACTCGGGGACACGATCAAAGTCAAATTTGCCGGGGATGAGGCTTATCTGTCGCTGGCGGCGCTGCCTTCAGCTGACGACCTTCCTCTGTATCGGTTGCACGGCTATGCTTTCGTAACCGATACCGTGGTCGATTATGACTACAACGCCGAATCGGCGCTGGTCACGACTCAATTCACGGCAGTCACCGAATCCAAACGGGCAGATTTCTCCAGTGAGACATTGGCGACACTACTGCCGCACCAATGGAAAATTGCCACCTCTGAGCTAACGGAATTGACTTACCCTTCCGTACGCGGAACCTTGAAAGTCCATGAAGGCAACACTTTCACGACGCAGGATCGGTTCAGCGGATTGCTGCCGCAGTTTGCCGAGCCGAAGGAGTCTTCCGGTTATTCCCGCGTCCAACTTAGTGCCTACTTGGATATGCTGGATGCGGACATCGCGGCCGGACTGATGAGCCGCGACCCGTATTGGCAAGGCAAAAAGCTTCATCCGCTGGCGATGGGCGTGCTGGTGAGCGACCAGATCGGCGATACGGATCGACGCGACATGTATCTGGACACGCTGCGCAGCATTTTGACCGATTGGTATACGTATTCCGAAGATGAACCCCAGCATTCGCATTACTTCCATTACTCTCCGGCTTGGGGCTCAATCTTCCCTTATGCCAGCGGGTTTGGATTGAATACGGGGCTGACCGACCATCACTTCACCTACGGCTATTATGCGTTCGCTTCGGCCGTGTTGGGACAGTATGACGAAGACTTCGTACGCGATTACGGCGAGATGGTGGAGCATTTGATTCGCGATTATGCCAACCCTTCGCGTACCGATGATATGTACCCATGGATGCGCAATTTCGATCCGTACGAAGGCCATTCCTGGGCGGGCGGCTTCGCGGACAACGCGAGCGGCAACAACCAGGAAGCAGCCGGAGAAGCGCTGTTCGGCTGGGTCGGGCAATTCATGTGGGGCGAAGTCACGCAAAATACCGATTACCGTGATGCGGCAATCTGGGGCTTCACCACGGAGTTGAAAGCAGCCGAGCAATATTGGTTCGATTACGACGGGGACAATTTCTTACCAGGGTATGCGCATGAAACAGCCGGACATGTCTACGGCAGCGCCTATGCGTACACAACCTTCTTCTCCGGGGAAGCCGAGCATATCTACGGGATTCATTGGCTGCCGCTCGGCGAATGGATGTCGGCTTACGGCCGCGATCCGCAAAAAGCCGCAAAGCTATACGACGGCCTGCTTGAAGATATCCGTAAACAAAGCGGCGGCAGCGCGGACAGCGAACGCAGTTGGCAGCATATCATCTGGCCGTTCCAGGCATTGAGCGATCCGCAGGCCGTACTGACCAAATGGGACGCCGGCCTCATGCAGCAAAACGAAATTTTCAATGCGTATTGGTTTACGCACTCGATGAACGCGCTGGGCAGTCGCACGTCTGAAATTTGGAGCGACGATCCAGCAGTGACCGTGTATAAAGGCACCGACGGCTATGCCGCTCAAATCTGGAATCCATCTTCCGCGGCGAAAACAGTGAGCTTCTACGACGCAAGCGGCAAAGTTGGTTCGGCCGTTGTGCATGCAAAAGCACTCGTTCAAGTCGATCCGACCACAGAAACGGTCACAGAACCGGACCACTCCAGCGGTATCCGCTACCTGGATCGAAGCGATTGGACACTGACCGCTTCCGCCGACCTGGGCAGCGATCCGGTATCGAACATGATCGATGGTAATCTGTCCACGCGCTGGACATCAGGCGCCGCGCAAAATCCTACGCAATGGTTCGAGCTTGACCTCGGTTCGAAGCAAAGCTTCGATACCCTGTTCATGAACTCCGGCACAAGCGGCGGAGACTATGCGCGCGGGTATCAGGTCTTCGTCTCGAATGACGGCGAAGACTGGTCGGAAGCCGTCGCCTCCGGCGAAGGTCGCTCGGCAGGCATCGCGGTTGACTTGGGTACGCAGCAAGCCCGATACGTCCGTGTAGAGCTGACGGCGAATACCGACAGTTGGTGGTCGATCGCCGAACTTCGCTTGGCTTCGTTCAACGGCGGTTCCGATGACACTGAGGAACCCGGTCAGCCGGAAGAACCTGTAACACCACTTCCAGGCAACGGGCCAGGCCATCGTGAAGATTGGCAAGTAACGACCTTTGCCGATAACGGAACCGACGTCGCTGCTTCCATGCTCGACGGCGACCTCTCCACTCGCTGGACCTCCGGGCGTCCGCAAACAAACGGACAGTGGGTGACGGTTGATCTCGGGCAGTTGTCCGCAGTGGACACCGTCGTGCTAAACTCCGGCGGGGCGATCGGCGACAGTGCGGACGGCTTCCGGATTCTGCTATCGGAGGACGGGCGTGCATGGAGCGAACCTGTCGCCGCGGGAAGACGGAGCGATACATCGCTTGTGCGCGCCACCTTCCCCCAACAAGCAGCCCGTTACGTTAAAGTCGTACAGACTGGAGAATCGTCCAATTGGTGGTCGATCTCCGAACTGGACGTGCAACATAACGGCACAGGTAAACTGAAGGCTCTAACGCCAACAGGATGGACAGTAGAAGCTTCGTCTTCCGCTTCCGGTCAGGAACCGAATGCCATGCTTGATGGCGATTCCGGCACGCGCTGGTCGACGGGGATGGAGCAACGTGTAGGCCAATGGCTGACCCTGGACTTCGGTCAGTCTATCGAATTCAGCCAACTTGCGTTGGACAGCACGGGCAGTGCAGACGATTATGCACGCGGGTATAAAGTTTCCGTATCGGCTGACGGAGTGAGTTGGAGTGAACCTGTAGCCCAAGTAGCAGGCAGCGGGGCGTATGTCGTTGCTTCTTTCGCACCGCAGTCCGCACGTTATGCGCGTATTGAATTAACGACGGACCATTCGCAGTGGTGGTCGATTTCCGGTCTGACTGTATTTGCAGCGGATGCGGATGATTCCGTGCCTGACGACGGATTACCGACACTGCTGGATCGCACGGACTGGACCGTGACCACTTCAATGCCGGAGCGTACGGATTATGCGATCTCCGCCATGTTGGACGGCGACGTCTCCAGCCGTTGGTCTTCCGGCGTGATTCAATCGCCAGGGCAATGGATTACGATTGATTTGGGCGCGGATACTGCATTCTCCCGCGTCCAGTTAACTTCCCAGTCGGCACCAGACGACTATGCTCGCACGTACACCATTGAGACATCCGCCGATGGAGTCGAATGGACACAAGCCGCAGCCGGCGAAGGAAACGCCAACGGGATCGATGCTGTATTCGATGACTCGCAAGCTTCTCGTTATATTCGCATTATGCAAACGGGCTCTTCCGATTACTGGTGGTCGGTCGCAGAGTTGAACGTGTATCGGTAAACTGAATTTCACGCGGTATTCCTATATTTCTGCCTGATTACTCTATTTCGGAATCAGGCACAAAAATACCGACCCGGCCTGCCAACTTATTTGGCTCGCCGGGTCGGCTTTTTGATTTATACTGGAACATAATGATCGTTAAAGAAGGAGTGCCATCACCATGCAAATCATCAACTCGGAACGCGAAGCACGGGAAGAAAGTCTGCTTCAAACACTGACCGAAATTTGGGAAAGTTCGGTTCGCGCCACGCATCATTTTTTGTCGGCATCCGATGTTGAAAAACTGCGACCGCAGGTCCAAGAAGCGCTGAAGCAGATTCCTGTTCTTCTCGTCTGCCTAAAGCCGAATTCCGAAGCCAACCAGCCTATCGGTTTTCTCGGCGTAGAGGGTCGAAAAGTGGAGATGCTATTCATAGACGGCTCAGCCAGAGGTGCCGGCGCCGGAAGCCTGTTGATGCACAAGGCTTTCGAACTGACACATGCAAACGAAGTGGACGTAAATGAACAAAACCCACAGGCTATAGGTTTTTACGAGCATTTGGGCTTTTGCATATTTGCTCGTTCGGAGACCGACAGCGAGGGTCGCCCTTTTCCCCTATTACATATGCGCAGGGAACAGAGCTGACTTCGGCTTAAAGCGGCTCTTTTCAAACTTGTAACGCTTAAATGTCTAAAAACTCATCCAAAAATCCATAAAATCGTTCAGGGTCGCTCAGATGGACGTTATGATCCGTACCGGGCATTTCGCGCGCCATGGCATTAGATAACTGTCTTTTTGTTTTTTCCCATACATCGTCCGGCATATTATCTCCGTCCCGCGCCCGGATCAGCAGCGTAGGAGAAGCGATCTCGCTTAGTCGGTTGTACCAGTCGATATTGTACGCAATATTAGCAGCCATGGCTTGGGCGCTGAACATCATACAATAACCGTTCGGCGTTTCAACCAGACTATTCATAAAGTATTCGCAGGCAAGCTCGCTTTCCAGTTCACGACGCAGAAAATCTCGGGCTGCCGAACGGTCGGAAAACGGCAGTGGCCAATCAACGGTCAACGGATCGACAGCAGGAAGGTCTTGGGGTAGCGTATCAATGCGAACGATAGGTCCTTCCGGAGTCTTGTCGAGCAGCACAAGCTTGGATACGCGAGCGGGGTGTAAGGCCGCTACATGAGCGGCATTTTGTGCGCCCATGGAATGCCCGATCAGCACACAAGTTTCGATCCCTAGCGCGTCGAGCAATTCAACCACATCTTCCGCCATCTCTTCAGCCGTATACCGGGCAACGGGTTTACTACTCAAGCCGTGCCCCCGTTGATCCGGAGCGATCACGCGGTAACGATCCCCATAACGACGCATCAGATCCGCCCACGTCTCGCCTCTTCCCCATCGGCCGTGCAGACATACGATCACAGGCTTTTCCGTTTGCGTATCCAGTACGAACAACTCACCATGTTTTAAAGCAATAAATTTGCGATGCAAAGTGACAACCATAACTTCCTCCAACGTATATTTTCATCAAGTATAGCACTTCCGATCAATAAAAAGGAACACACGTTCCTGATTAATTCTAGGAGTTTTGTTCGCTTCAATCGATTAGGACTTTTGTCGCCTAAGTACGAAGTTCCTTGTTTTGTCTTTGCTTTTCTTTTAAAGTTTTTGCAGGCTTTTCTCAATACCGGTTTGAAGATCCAAGTGAACGGTCAAAATTTCACGCCGTCATCCGGTACGTTACGACGCGGCAAAAGGCTTGGTACAGCTCGGCGAACAAACGCAAGGCGTCGCGATCTCGGCCGGATTTTCGGATATGTATCACACTAAAGAACTTGCCAAAACGATGTACGCAGGCAAAGACTATAAGGAAGTGTATGATAACGACGGAGACGGCGACAAGCTGTTTGTCCCTTTGACGACCTCATACTACAAATAAGCCGGAAAGCGTGACACGCCTATGAGCAAAGACTTGATTCAGATTTTGAAACTTCATTATACCGGTCCGCGCCGAAACATCGGTTTCACCTTTTTCGCGGTAAAAAACGAAAAACCGATTGACCCGTTTCGCCGAATTTTCCTGTACGAAATCGATGCCGAATGCATCCTTGCCTTGATCCGTCCCAAATATCCGCTAACCGACCCGGAGAGCGGCGAACGGATCGAGTCATTCGACCCCTGCTGGGACAATCCGATTCCAAAAACCGCATGGCTTACGATCTTAGCCGAATTGCATGCCATTCAACCCCGAGACGAGCCGGAAGCCGCTTTTTTAACCGCGTTCAAACAATGGCTGCAACAAGCCTTGAATCTTGGCGATTATGTAACAGTCAGCGGTAATTTATAGGTACATCGTTAAAATAGGCAATATCAGAACTCTTGAGAGGAGCAACGATATTCATGGAGTTGCGGGAGCGTCACGCTTGGGACGCATTAACGAGACAAGACAAGCAACAACAGATTCAAGAGCTTCTTCAGCGGCTTCCTTCCGGCTTCGAGTGGTTGAGAGCGGAGACGTTCGAACGGTTTGGACAAGCCAGAGAAATTGAGATTTTTGCTTATCAAGGCCGCGAATTCGTATTTGTGCCCGGCGATACGGCGACGATCGGCTGGGCAGGCGCGGACGAGCAATCCGACAGCGAGACGTCTGTCCGACAGCGGTTGCTTGCCCTTTTCGAACAATTGCTCCAAGCCTCACCTCAGGAAGCCGAGACTCATCTGGATGCAATCATGTCGCCCGTACGCGAAGTCAAGGTCGGGCCGCTGCTTGTCGAACGCCAGACTACGTCTGCCGGTTGGTATCCTTTTTCTATTGATGAACTGGACCCGGAGGAAGATGCCGATGTGCTTGAGGAGATCGCACGCTTTCGCGGCATGCCTCAACACAGCCTTGAAATCTACCAATACCTTCGACTGGAACGGCACGGCGAAAATATTCGGCTGTATCTGTTCGACGACAGCGAGACGTTCGAGGAATGGAGCGAAGTCGAGATCGAAGCCGGTTTCGCTTTGCTTACTGAAGATGAATGGGAAGTCTTGTACGGCGCAGAGGCCTCAACGCTCTTCCCATGGGGCGACGGTATCGACGAGTCGATGCGCTTGAAGCATTTTTCAAAAGCGCCGCACGCGTTGGAACTGCCTAACAGCCTCGGTCTCTTTTTTCCCGGCGATCCTTATGTGAAAGAACTTGTGCTCACAGCAGACGGCTATACGGGAAAAGGCGGCGACGGAGGCAACAACATCCACGGCGGGCTCGGCCCGCTGCTTGGTTATCTGCCTACCGCCACCGCTTTCCGCGATCCGTATGAGCAAGAACTGGATTGGCCGGATCTGCTGGACTGTCTCGTTTATCGGAGAATCGTTCGCGTATAAACGAATGAATTAAAAGGATTCACGCAACCTAAAAACCGCCCGATCTCGCATGCAGCGAAGTTCGGGCGGTTTGTCGATCTTTTTTTCGGCATAAGTTGTTCAACATCTTTTCAATTAACGAGTCGCTCCTACAGGGACGCGCTCGGTCGATGTTTCTTCCGATTCCGGCGACTTCGCGACATCTTCGCCGCGCACCGTGTTCAGTTCCTGTTCATTCTGATGAAGTTCTTTGAGCATATTCCGGTAAATGTGCGCTTCCTGGCGGTTTAACCCGTCGCGGTTCTCTTTCAAAATCCAATTTTCCATCGTCTTCTTCAGAATTTCGCTTTTCCGTTCCAGCACTTCCGTATAACCCAATTTGATTCATCCTTTCGGCTTGCTCGATTTCCGACGTCGGAGGAACTTTTCGATGTGCCATCCGGCGTAACGTTTACTATTATACGGGAAAGGCACTCTGTCCCCAACGCGGGTCAGTCCACCTGAGACGGATTGAGCCGGACTGAGTGTAGCAGAAGCCAACTGAGCGGAAGGGTTCGTAAAAGTGCGGCCATATGCTCCCGGATGCGGGGGTATACGGAATGCGAACGGGTAAAAAGTACAGCGGGATGGCTTAAGACCGAGTTACGACTTGTTCAGCGATAGCAATCAGTTCTTCGGCGCTAACGTCCCAGCACATGAATCCGAATAACTGATCGTCGATCAAAACATGAACGACACGGCGATCCTCGCCGTCGACCGCCACCGCGGCATATCCGCCGATTTCGATATTCCGAACAGGTTCTTTGTAAGTGGATTCGGCATTTTGAATAAACGAAATCCCTTCGCCGGGCTCGACCTCCGACTGGACGACGTAGTATTGTTTGCCGTCGTTAGCAAAGTATGTCGCGGATTGCACGATACCGTGACCGTAATCTTTTATAGCCACATTCGCAGGTTTCGTCCGAGTTCCGTCCGGTTCGATCAACACGTTCGGCAGCCATTTTTTCTCGGCCGGAACTGATGCGGGATCTACGTTATATTGTGGAACGGCCGGATCAGGCTCAAGCAAAGGTTCTTTGATCGACGTCTCCAAATTCGCGGATTCGCGGAAAGCAGGCACGGTTTCGCCGGAATCTTTCGCTTGCAGCACATCTTTCTTTTCCACCTGAATCTTCGGCAACCTCTCACTTGTATCCGCAACTATCGCTTCCTGTAATTCCACACCCTGCTCTTCAACCGGTTGCTCCGCGTACGCCTGATAAGCCAGCCCGCCTCCGCTCAACACTAGCGCCCCTGCAATTCCTGTCGCAATCCATCTTTTCTTCACATTTTCCCCTCCTGAATGTTGATACGCACATCCTATAAACGAGACACATCGCATCCATGTTATGGTCAATTCCCTTTTATAAGAATATGAAAATCCTTTTCTTCTTTATTTGACCACTGGTTTACTTTTTCTAACAAATAAATTCATAAAAACAGTAGTAATTCCGACTAACTAGGTGTACAATATCGGAAATATCTAACCGAAAGCTCACATAAGGAAGTGCTTGATTATGATCTCGTTATCCCGTATAAACGTCACGTTCAACACCGGTTCGCGCACCGTGGTCGCCGCGCGGGACATCGATCTTCGTGTGGACGAAGGGGATGTGTTCGGCATCGTCGGCTACAGCGGCGCGGGCAAGAGTACGCTCGTGCGCGTGATGAACCTGCTTCAACGTCCCAGTTCCGGCGATATCGTCGTCAACGGTCAGAAGCTGCTTGAACTGAAACCGAAAGAACTCCGCAGCGCACGCAAAAAAATCGGAATGATCTTTCAGCATTTTAACCTCATGAAATCCCGTACCGTCTACGACAACGTGCTGTATCCGCTCAAAAGCTCCCGGATGCCGAAAGCCGACAAAGATCGCAAAGTCCGGGAATTGCTTGAATTGGTCGGCCTGTCCGATAAGCTGGCTTCCTACCCTTCCCAACTATCCGGCGGACAGAAGCAGCGCGTCGCCATCGCCAGAGCGCTCGCCAACGAGCCCCGCATCCTATTATGCGACGAAGCGACCAGCGCGCTCGACCCGAAGACGACGCTGTCGATCCTCGATCTGCTGCGCGACCTTAACCGGAAGCTTGGCCTGACAATCGTCATCATCACGCACGAAATGCAGGTGGTGAAAGAGATTTGCAACAAGGTGGCGGTGATGGAGGAAGGGGCGATCGTCGAGCAAGGCGATATCGTGTCGATCTTCAGCGAACCGAAGCAGCCATTGACGCGCGACTTTATTCATACGGCCACGCATTTCGGGCAGACGGTGGAAAAGATTATGTCGCACCCATCCCTCGCGCGCATGGGAGACGACGATCTACTCTGCAAGATCTCTTACGTCGGCAGCCGGACCAGCGAAGCGATCGTCTCCGATATCGCGACCCGCTTCGGCGTCTCGGCCAATATTTTGTTCGGCAACGTGGAGATTCTGCAACAAACGCCCGTCGGCAGCCTGATCGTGGTGTTGTCGGGCGGAAGTTCCGAAGTGGAAAAAGCTCTTGCTTATCTGCGCTCGCTCGACGTCACGGTTGACCGCCTGGATTCGCCGGGCAAAGTGACTTTGGGAGGTGCGCATATTCAATGAATGATTTCTTGAACCAGTATTTGCCCAATGTCATGGAAAATAAGTCGGAGATCTGGGAAAGCACCTACGAGACGCTGTACATGGTGTTCATGACCTCCCTGTTCTCCGCGATCTTCGGGATTGCGCTCGGCGTCATTTTGGTCGCGACCGACAAAGGCGGCATCCTCGCAAACCGTTGGGTGTACAGCATTTTGGAAAAGATCGTGAACTTCTTCCGCTCCGTGCCGTTCATCATCCTCATCGCGCTCGTCGTTCCGGTCACGCGCCTGATCACGGGAACGTCGATCGGGATGAACGCCGCAATCGTGCCGCTGGTAATCGGGATCGTGCCTTTTTACGCGAGACAGATCCAGAATGCCCTGCTCGAAGTCGATCCCGGCATTATCGAGGCCACGCAGGCGATGGGTTCGGGTCCTGTGGAGATCATTTTCCGTGTATACTTAAAAGAGGGCCTGACCGGCATTATCCGAGCTTCTTCGGTCACGGTCATCAACCTGATCGGCCTCACCACCATGGCGGGCGCGATCGGCTCGGGCGGTCTCGGCAGTTTGGCAATCAACAAAGGCTATAACCGTTTCCAACTCGATATCACCTTTGTCGCTACGATCTTGATTTTGCTGCTCGTATTCGTTTGTCAGTTTATCGGAGACTATTTCACGCGCAAATCCACGCACTAATGTCGAAACGTATCGCTTGACGGAAAGCTTGGGATGGTCAGTCGAACCGAACTTCAGGGCGCATCCCAATACCCAATCTAACGAAAAAGGAATGAAGAATAATGGCAAAAGTCGAAAGTTTTGAATTGGATCACACGATCGTAAAGGCTCCTTACGTACGCCCTGCCGGGGTTGAACATGACGAGAAAGGCAGCACGGTGCAAAAATACGACCTGCGCTTCCTTCAACCTAACGAAGACGCGCTGCCGACGGCGGCTGTTCATACGCTTGAGCACTTGCTGGCGACTTATCTGCGCGACGAACTGACCGGGATTATCGATATCTCTCCAATGGGCTGCCGCACGGGATTCTACATGATTCTGTGGAACGAACATTCCCCGGAAGAAGTGGCGACCGCGTTGGAAAAAACATTGCGTCTCGTGCTCGAAACGACGGAAGTTCCTGCCGTATCGGCGCTGGAATGCGGCAACTACCGCGACCACTCGCTGTTCTCCGCACAGGAGTACGCGCGTCAGGTCTTGGAAGCCGGCATCAGCCGCGATCCGTTCAACCGGGTATTTTAAGCCATGATCGCCATCGATCTCACGGGACAAAAAGTTGTCGTGACCGGGGGCGGATCGGGTATCGGTGCCGCGATCGTCGAATTGTTTCTGGAGAGCGGCGCGAGAGTGATCTCCGCCGACCTCCGTTACAACGAAGACTATGCGGAGACAGGCGAGCGTTTTGCGGAAACGCGGCTCGACCTGTCGAACACCGATGACGTGGAGCGCTGGTTCGATACTGTACTGGAACGCGAAGGCGTGCCGGACGTCCTCGTCAACTGCGCCGGGATCTCGACGATGGATTACGTAATCGACAGCCGCACGGAGGATTGGGAAAAGGTATTCGCGATCAACTCGACCGGCTTGTACGTCGCGTCCAAACGGGCGGCACGGGCATTGTCCGAAGCGGGCAAACCGGGCAGCATCATCCAAATTGCGTCCCAAGCGGGCAAAAACGGCTATCGCGCCATGGGCGGTTACTGCGCGTCCAAGCACGCCGTGCTGGGTCTAACCAAAGTCATGGCGGTTGAGCTGGCTTCGCAAAACATCCGCGTCAACGCCGTATGTCCGGGCATCGTGGAAACGGCCATGAAGCATCGCGAGCGGATCGAAGGCGGCCTGATTCGCGGCATGACGGCGGAAGAAATTTACGAAGAAGATTGCTCGCAGGTACCGCTCGGCCGAACCGCGCAGCCGCGCGACGTCGCGAATGTCGTATTGTTCCTCGCAAGTCCTCTTGCCTCCTACATGACGGGGCAAGCGATCAACGTAACCGGCGGCATGACGATGCACTGATATTTTGTCGCAACTGCTCGCTTTCATGCATTACCGATTGAACGCATTGCACTTCTATACGCAAAGACGAATTCAGGGGGAATTACAGATGAAAAGACAATGGTTCGCAGGCATGGCACTCAGCGCTTTGGTGGTTCTCGCGGCATGCGGCAGCAACTCGGCAGATAGCGGCGCAAGCGCCGTAGCCGCAGACGGCACGCAGACGATCACCGTAGGTTCGATGGGTTCCGACGCTCAGATCTGGAAACATATCGCGGATTCTCAAGCAGCCAAAGACGCCAAACTCGATATCAAGGTCAAAGAAATCGACGGCGGCGTGGAAATGAACAATGCGACAAAAGAAAAAGAAGTCGACGTGAACGCATTTCAGTCATGGGCGTATCTCGTGAGTTATAATAAAGACAGCGGCGCCAACCTGACGGCAATCGCGACGACGTACCTGGAGCCGATGGGCATCTACTCCAGCAAGATCAAAGACGTCAAAGACGTTCCGGACGGCGCGCTCGTGGCTCTGGCGGACAACCCGGCCAACACGGCACGCGGACTGTTGTTGCTGCAAGCAGCAGGTCTGGTTGAGCTTAAAGACGGATTCGATGTCGGTACAGGCAGCACCAACGATGTAACGAGCAATCCGAAAAACCTCAAGTTCGAGCTGATCGACGACACGACGGGCCCGCGCGTCATTCAAGACGTTGATCTCGTACTGATCGGCAATACGATCGCGCTCGAAGGCGGATTGAACGTGCTGGAAGATTCCCTGTTCCACGAAGAAGTGTCCGTAGACACGAAGGCCAACATCAACGTGCTGGTCACGACCGAAGACAAGAAAGACGATGCGGGTCTGCTCAAGCTGGGCGAACTGTACCACAACGAAGACACGCAGCAGTACATCAAGGACGAATTCGGCGGTACGAAAGTAGACGTTAACGAGCCGATTTCCTACTTGGAAGAGAACTAAGCTTTAAAAGTTTGAAAAGAAATCCGTCTATGAGAGAGGTCCGATCATGAAAATTGCTGTTATCTGTGCCATGGAAGAAGAACTTGCGCCTTTTCGCATTAATTCAGAGGTTACCAGCCGCGAAGTCATGGGCAAAACCGTAATCGAGCATGCCGTTCGCGAAGGCCGCGAGCTGCTGCTCGTCGAGAGCGGCATCGGCAAAGTCAATGCGGCGGTAGCCACAACGCTGGTTGCTGAACGCCATCGTCCCGATCTGATCATCAACACCGGTTCGACCGGCGCATTCGACGCTACCTTGAAAGTTGGCGACGTGGTAATCCCCACTTCGTATATTTACGGCGACGTGGATGCGACCTGCTTCGGTTATGCTTGGGGTCAGATGCCGCAAATGCCTGCTTCCTACGAGATTGACGCAGCTTGGCTGGAACGCCTGCGCGTTATCGCTCAAGAAGAGCAAGGCAATCTGCCGTATCGTCTGGACTTCGGTCTGGCGCTGACGCTGGATTCGTTCATGAGCGAAGGCGAACGCGTGCAAGGCATTCTGGAGAAACTGCCTGATACGAAAGTATCCGATATGGAAGGCTTGGCAATCGTCGAAGTCGGACAACGTTACGAAATCCCGGTCATCGCCGTGAAATCCGTATCCGACATTGCCGGACACGGCGCGGAATCGGCAGATAGCTTCGACGAGAACGTCGAGCTGGCCGGACGTCACGCGGTGCATTTTACGGAGTTCTTGCTGAAAAGCTTAAATTCCTAAGTTTCCTCGCGGTCATGCAGACCGACTTAAAACCGCCCAAATTCGCGAAAAGCGAACTTGGGCGGTTTTTTTGTCGACTGAATATGGAGTTCGTTATCGTTCATGCTTTAAGCTAACCCGATATGCAGACGTTTCCATGCTTCTTTTAACGCCTCGTCTTCATTCAATACTCCTTTTTAAAAAGATCATACTCGAATGAAGCCTGTACCGATTCAAAACAGGCTACTGGAATGAAGGGTTTCCTTACGAAATCCTAAGTGCTGGATATCAAGCATATAGTGCAAATCTTCATTTTGGATGAAAAGTGCTTGGTTCATCTTACACATCAGCAAAACAACAGGGCTTCCGTCTTTAGGGCTTTTAGCCATGATACGTACGTCGATCGAAGAGCCAGCAGCTTGCATTCGATAAAAGAATGTCTGGAATGGTTTTGGAATATATCCAAGTCGAAGCTCGCTTCTATCATCCAAAACAATCTCCATGGCTTCGGGATTATTGGGGTATGTTGCATTGTGTATAACGCTAACCTTAGACTGTTTATCATAGTTGCCAACCTGATTTTTTGCCCAAGACCAACCATTCAGTTCTACGTTTAATAGAGCAATTTCATCAGCAGGATCGTAGATAATGGGCGTAACGAAGAAGATCGAATCGGTGGCCAGTCTCCCCTTTGTAATGCGCAAATATTCCCATTCAACATTAGAAGAAACAATATTTTCTTGCTTTAAGAACCGCTTAAAGTCGTTTCTTGTTTTATTTGGAATCCGTCTTTCGAATGAAGGAAACAACTTAGAGCTTCGATAAATCAGTTCAACATCGCTCAAACCTACAAAAGGTTCAAAACCTTCTTTAACTGCTTCTTTGTAAATATGCTGATTATAATAAAATTGATAATAATCTGATTGTAGTTCCAAGGTTCCAACTGCATAACTCGTATGATGTTTCGGACTTCTCCAAGTCACTAGCAATTTATAATAATTATGCTTATCTCCCATGTCAAAGCTCCTTTAGAATCGCGTTTCTTCTTTTTTGAAGAACAGTCGAGACAAATCTCTTGCGCAATTCATCCATAACAACTTCCGGTACTTGATTAATAATGTTTTCAATCCGATCATCGGTTAACAACTCTAAATTTTTCATATAAGAGGTAATCTGTGGGTTTACCTCTCGAATTCTTTTCAATAGTTCAAAAGCATTTAGCTTTTCAAACGATTCTATATTACCCTATTTAATTAGAGAAGCGGCTTTTTTGTTGAACAAATAAGCCTCTAACATTCTAGGATCTTTGAACATCAACTCAATTTTACTCGACGGAAGTTCTCTACCTAAACTCGATGAATTATCGTATAACGGAGACATTCGCAACTCATTAGTCCACTCATTGCGAATCAAGCCGAAATTATCTTGATGCCGATCGGTATTCCCTATTAAAGTATCGAAAACGATCATCTTGTATAGATAATCCAATTCGTTATAGTTGGAGAATAGGCGCCAAAGTAAATCATAGCTGTATACTTCATGTTCACCTTTTAGTTTACTCCGGTCATAGCTCCGATCGAACTCCATAATCATATCCACGCCTTCAATTAAACTCTCTTCTCCGGTATTTTCCCCTACTACCTTCCAATTATCGTCGGTAAGCGATACAGGTAACTTAAACAGATGAAGCTGATTAGTTTGGGGATTTATATACCAGCGTTTTTCTTTGGAGCCTGAAACGTAGATGTCCGCATGTTCCCACAATGTAATATCAATAATTGGATACATGTAAAGATCTCCTGACTTCTGAATAAATTCTCCGTCTACTTTCACTTTAACAATCCCGATCACAACACACAAGATCAGACATTCTCTACTTCACCCTCTTTTCATCTAGTAAATAAGTCGCTATTTTCATCATTTTCGCAACACCTTTCTGAAATTTTCTAATTTTCAGTAATTTCTTGTCGATAATATCAATGAGAGTATGTGTTTAAAGATAAAATCGGAAATGAAAGGGTTGGATATCTTGATCAAGTGGGGAAAAAAATCGGCTGTTCCTGTAGTTCATTCGAACGAGTCCGGACAATCACCGGAGAAACAGTCCAAGAAAGAACGGCGCGCAACCCTTAAACAGGATCGCACTTACCGATGGTACACCTCATTCATGGGTAAAATGATTGTCGTGCTTCTATTGGTGCTGCTTATTCCGAGCGGGCTTATTAGCGTAATCTCGTACAATAGCGCCAAAGACGAGGTCGAGAAGCAAATTCAAGTCGGCGTAAATTCCAGTATGCGTATTGCTCAACAGTCCATGAATCAATTATTCAGTTCAGTCGTACGCGAGCTTGATCAGACGGCTTATACGCTGGCAGGCTCTAGCGCCGCGCCAACCGCTACCGTCCAAAGCAGACTGAATCATCTACTTGAAACGATCCCTTATCTCGACTCGGTCGTCTTCATTCAGCCAAGCGGCAGCGTCTTGAGCGCACCTGTGGCTGAAGGCGGTGCGTCCGCTTCATTGAGCCAAGAAGTGGGACAAAAAGCCGCCCCCGGCGCCGCAAATGTTCAGATTTCTACGCCTGCGACCAGCTCGCTGACGGGGAATCAAGTCGTTGCCTTTTCGCTTCCGATCGAAGGCGGCGGCAATCTGACTTTCAATCTCGGAACAGCAAAGCTTGCCGAACAGATCAGCACGTTTACTATCGGAGAAAGCGGCAGCCTATTGATTCTGACACCCGAACGCGAAGTCGTGGCGGGGGCGGGCAATCTGTATGTATACGGATTCGATTTGGGCTTCCCGTTCCAGGATATCCAATCGATTCCCGTCGACTTTTCACCTGCTCAACCGGGGGACTTTTACGCCTCCAAGATGCAAACCGACATCACCGGGGAAATGATCTACCTGAACGTACTGAGCGCGACCGATCCGATCACGGGCTGGGAAGTGAGCGCACTGGTCGGGGCAGAGGATTATGTGGATGCGGTTCAGCCGATCCTCACTTCCAGCTCGATCACAACGGTCGCTTCCATTTTGGCCGCACTTCTGCTGATCGTATACCTGGGTCGCACTTTTAACATTCCAATGAAAATTCTGCAATCCGGGATCAAGACCATTCGCGACGGCGATCTCACAAGTCGGGTCGTCTATAAGAAAAAAGACGAATTTGCCCAACTGGCTTCCGAGTTCAACTATATGACCGTATCGCTTCAAAATATGGTTACCGCCGTCAAAAGTTCTTCCGAAATGCTGTCCTCCTCCTCGGATCTGATCCAGCAAAGCACGCAGGAAACGACAGAATCCGTGAACCACGTATCGGGCATCGTGCAGGAAAACGCGGAATATGCAGTGAGCGGAGCCGAAGCTTCCAAACAAGCGGCGGACACGATTGACGAGATGGCTCGCGGGATCGTATCGGTTGCCGAAACGGCAGGCACAATCGTCGATGCCGCTCACTCCACTAGCGAAAAAGTGGGCATCGGCAGCGGTCATATCCAGGAAGTCAGCCAACAAATGAACCGGATTCTGTCCGCCGTCGACGATTCTTCCGATATGATGAGCGAACTATCCGCTTTGTCCGACGAAGCAGGCAAAATGACCGTGGCGATCTCCGACATTTCCAAGCAAACCAATCTGTTGTCGTTGAACGCGGCAATCGAAGCTTCCCGTGCGGGCGAGAACGGACGCGGCTTCGCGGTGGTCGCCGACGAAGTGCGCAAATTATCCGAACAATCCAATCAAGCCGCGGCGCAAATCGGGGGTACCCTGAACCGTATGGTCGAGTTGATCCAGCGCACGAACGAAGCGATGCAAGGCAACGTTCGCGAACAGCTCAATCAAGGGCTGAGCGTAACGGCCGACGCGGCCAGCGCCTTCAACGGAATCGAAGAATCGACGTCCGCGATCAACGGAATGATTCAGGATATCTCCGCTTCCGCGGAAGAACTGTCCGCCAGCACCGAAGAAGTATCCGCTACCGTCTACGAGCTGTCCAATATCTCGAAGCGTACCGCGGATAGCGCCCAAACGACGTCCGCTTCGACCCAGCAGCAAACGGCGATGATGACGGAAATCAACCACTCCGCGCATGAGTTGGCAAATATCTCCGACAGCATGCAGGAATTGATTCGCAAGTTTAAAGTGTAGGCATCGTCGTTCTTCTCTTTATAAAAAGACAGTTTTCAGGGTTATCCTGATCGCTGTCTTTTTTGCTTTTGCATTTTTGAAAATAAACAAAAGTTCATTTTACGTTTATGTCCATGCAATCTTTCACAGCTATCCTTACTTTCGAACTGTCATGATGGATGTACAAAAACTTTTCGAAAGAAAGAAGGAATTCGCATGAAACGCAGCACTTTTGCTTATACGGCAGCTTTGGTAGCCCTGTTCGCCCTGACGGCTTGCGGGCAAAGTACGGCATCATCGACTGCTTCCGACCCCACCGTCGAGTCCTCGGCAGCGGCAGACGCACCGTCCGACGCCGCTTCTGCTACTCCCGCAAAAGCCGACCACGCGCCTGTCCACTGGTCCTATGAAACAGAAACCGGCCCCGAACACTGGGGAGAATTGGAAAGCGAATTCGAGAGCTGTAAGATCGGTCAATCGCAATCCCCGATCAATATCGATCATACGAAAATCGTGCAATCCGGACAGATCAAACCGATCGAAGCCCATTACGGAACGATAACCGATGCCGCTCTGGTCGATAACGGACACACCATTCAGGTCAATGTCCCGAATAAACAGGCGTATATGCTGCTGGATGGCGAGAAGTATTCGCTGTTACAGTTTCATTTCCACCATCCGAGTGAACATCAGATCGATGGACAAAATGCCGAGATGGAATTGCATTTCGTCCATGAAAATGAACAAGGCGAAAAAGCCGTCGTCGGCGTGCTGATTCATCCGGGAAAAGCAAATCCCGCGATCAAACAGCTCTGGTCTCAATTACCGGAGTCGGGCAATGAAGAAAGCGTCATTCTGAATACCCCCATAGACCTCGACGATCTGCTTCCGGAAAACCTGCACGCTGTGCATTACGATGGTTCGCTCACGACTCCCCCTTGCACGGAACAAGTCAATTGGAGTGTGTTGGAAGATCCGATCGAATTGTCGCAGGCACAGATCGATCTTTTCGCGGAGCGTTTTCCAGATAATCACCGTCCGGTTCAAGAAGTGGGGAACCGGGTGTTGAACGGAGACGATTGAACGCCGACCGCTTTATTCCAGCTCTCGCATCAGCTTCATGATCTGCCGCGTCGTATTCACGTTGCGAACGGTCATCTGGGCGTATAGCTTCGAGCCGACCAGCTTGTTCATCCCGCTGCGTCCGGCGTCTTCGCGGCTCACCGAATAGAGCAGCGCACGCGGAGCGACCAGAAGCGTCCCGACGCCGGGCGTCAGCGGAAGAGCTGCCGGAGCGTTCGCTTCGTCGACCTCGTCCCATAAGAAAAACACATCGCTTTTCATCTCGCTTCCGTTGCTCCAAGACTCCGGCATCACGTCGAAAACGGCCTGCATTTCATCCAGGCTGCGAATCAGCACCCGGATGCGCAGATCGAATTGCGCTTCGATCGCCGCTTCCAATACCGGTGCCAGCTCGGCTTGGGAAAAGGCATCGTTCGCAAAAACGATATTGCCCGAGTTGATATACGTTTTGACGCGCTCCATCCCTGCCGATTCGAACACGGTCTTGAGCGTTTTCATATCGATCTTGTTGTTGCCGCCTACGTTGATGCCTCGCAATAAAGCGATGTAGATCATCACGTTTTCCCCTTTTCGACCTATTTGAATTTCGAACTTTAGATATTAGTATAGCCCGATCGGCTTCGAAAGCGAAGATCGTTTTTTAACCGGACAACTTCGAATGCGCGCAAAAATAGGATAAGCGTGCGTACGCACGACTAACGCAAAAGGACTGCCCAAGCGCCGGGATTCGGTGCCGAGACAGTCCTTTTTAATCGTTCCGAACACTAGGGATGGGGCTTAAGGCTGCGCATCTTCCTTCGTCACGAGCTTAAGCGGTGCCGGAATGGAAGCCTCCACTTCTTTGCCTTCCAGCACGTCGCGCGCGGCGTCTACGGCCAACTGGCCGATCAGCTCCGGCTGCTGGGCCACCGTTGCGGTCAGTTTGCCGTTTTGGATCGAAGTCAGCGCGTCGTCGTTGCCGTCGAAGCCGACGACCGGGATGTCTTTGCCGGAGCTTTCGATCGCTTCGATCGCGCCGAGCGCCATTTCGTCGTTATGGGCGAACACGGCCTGCACGTCCGGATTGCCTTGCAGCAGGTTTTCCATAACGGTCAAGCCTTTGGTCCGGTCGAAGTCGGCCGCTTGGCTGGCGATCACGTCAAGCTGGACGTCGGCAACTTCATGGAAACCGCGCCCCCGTTCACGGGTAGCGGAAGCGCCTGGCACGCCTTGCAGTTCGATCACTTTGGCGCCTTCGCCGAGCTGCTTAACCAGATATTCGGCTGCCATCTGGCCGCCTTTTGCGTTGTCGGACGCGACCAGCGCTTTGACTTCGCCCTGATCCGCGGAGCGGTCCAGCGCGATGACCGGAATGTCCAATCCGTTGGCCGCTTGCACGGCGGAAGAAATCGCGGCCGAGTCGGTCGGATTCACCAGCAGCGCATTCACGCCCTGTTGAAGCAGATCGTCCACGTCGTTGCTTTGTTTCGCCGAATCGTTTTGCGCGTCGACGACGATCACTTCGATGCCCAGCTTTTGCGCTTCCGCGGTCACGCCGTCTTTGAGCGATACGAAGAACGGATTGTTCAAAGTCGAGATCGACAAGCCGATTTTGATTTCGCCGGAGTTACCGGACCGATCCGTTCTGGCCCAGGCCGGCGGCTGCATGGAGCAGCCCGCGAGCATGAAGACCACCAGCAAAGCGGCTAATGTAGTCGTTAATTTTTTCATGGGGGTCACCTTCTTTCTGTTTTAAGCCGACCGCTTGCGGTCGATCAGCACGGCAATAAGGATCACGACGCCTTTAACCACCATCTGGAAGAACGAAGACACGCCCAGCAGGTTCAAGCCGTTGTTCAGCGTCGCGATGATGAGGGCGCCGATCAGCGTACCCACGATCCATCCGCGTCCGCCCGTCAGGCTGGTTCCGCCCAAAACGACGGCCGCGATCGCGTCCAGCTCGTACGATTGTCCGGCCGTAGGCTGCGCGGAATTCAGACGGGACATCAGAATGGCGCCCGCCAACGCGGACAGCATGCCGGCCAAGCTGTAGATCATGATTTTGACGCGATGCACTTTGATGCCCGATACGATCGCCGCTTTTTCGTTGCCGCCGATCGCGTATGTTTTCCGTCCGAAAGCCGTTTTATGCAAAATAACCCACAGTACCGCAAACACGATCATCGTGGTGATGGCCGGAACCGGGATGCCTAGGAAATAACCGCGGCCGAACAATTGAAAAGACATATCGTCGCCCAGACCCGTGATCGGATTGCCGTTGGTGTACACGAGCGTCAATCCCCTGAAAATCGTCATCGTGGCGAGCGTGGCGATGAACGGCGCCATTTTGCCTTTCGTGATCAACAGGCCGTTAATCGCGCCCATGATCGCGCCGGCGATACAGCCGATCAGGATCGCGAGGATCGGATCGAAGCCGGCCAGCATCAGGTTCGCGACGAACGCGCTGGATAACGCCAAGATCGAGCCGACTGACAAATCGATGCCGCCGGTCAAAATCACGAATGTCATGCCGAACGCGATCAGCGCGTTAATGGCCACCTGACGCAGCAGATTCAAAATATTAAGCGGTTCCATAAATGCCGGATTCAGGATCGACACGATCATGACCAGGATGATGAAGCCCAATAAAGGACCGAGTTTTTGCGTGACCTCCGATAATTTGAAGCGCTTGCCCGTATCGGCTGCGGAAGCTGATTTTTGCATCTTATTGTCCTCCTGTCGCTAAAGTCATAATATTTTCTTGCGTCGCTTCGCTGCCTGTAAGTTCCCCGCCGATATGGCCTTCATGCACGACGATGATCCGGTCGCTCATGCCGAGCACCTCGGGAAGTTCGGAAGACACCATGATGATTGCGACGCCGCGATCGGTCAGCTCGTTAATCAACTGGTAGATTTCCCGCTTGGCGCCCACGTCCACCCCGCGCGTCGGTTCGTCGAGAATAAGCAGGCTCGGTCCGATGCCGATCCATTTGGCGATAACGACTTTTTGCTGGTTGCCGCCCGACAAACTTCCGGCAGGCGTTTCGGCAGATTGCGTTTTGACCTGAAGGCGTTTGACCAGCGTGTCCACGAATTCTTTTTCTTTGCGGGAAGAGATGAAGCCTTTGGACGTGAAGCTGAACAGATTCGGCAGCGCCATGTTTTCGCGGATCGAAAAGTCGAGTACGAGACCTTCGTCTTTGCGGTCTTCGGTAATAAAGCCGATCCCGTGCCGCACCGCGTCTTCCGGGCGACGGATATTGATCTTTTTGCCCTTCAGCACGATCTCTCCGCCGTCGAGCTTGTCCAAGCCGAAGATCGCCCGCATGATTTCGGTGCGTCCCGCGCCCATCAGTCCCGAAAAACCGACCACTTCGCCTGCCCGCACGTTGAAGCTGACATTTTCGAACAGCCCGCGACGGGTCGCGTTTTTCACTTCCAGCACAACTTCGCCCGGCTTCGGACTCCGCTTCGGGTAACGCTCGGTCAATTCGCGTCCCACCATCTTGCGCACCACTTCGTCGAAATTCGTCTCCGGGATGTCTTTCGTATCGACCGTGATCCCGTCGCGCATCACCGTGATCCGGTCGCAAATCGCGAAGATTTCTTCCATCCGGTGCGAAATATACACGATGGAAACGCCTTCTGATTTGAGCGAACGAATAACCTCGAACAGCTTAACGATCTCGCGTTCGGTCAAAGCAGCGGTCGGCTCGTCCATGATGATCACTTTGGCTTTCGTCATAAGCGCTTTGGCGATTTCGATCATCTGTTGCTGCCCGACCGAGCAGGCGCCGGCTTCCCGGTTCAGCGGCAGGTCGACGGACAAACGTTGAAGCTGCTCGCGGGCCAACCGTTTCATTTTCCGCGTATCGAGCAGTCCGTACGGCAGGTTCAGTTCCCGGCCGATAAACAGATTTTCAAGCACGGTCATTTCCGGCCAAATATTCAGCTCTTGATGGATAAAGGTAATGCCCTGCTTCTCGGCTTCCCCGGGATTCGCGAAAACCGTTTCTTTGCCGTCGACCGCGATTGTGCCCTGGTCCAGCGCGTGAAGACCCACCAGGATGTTCATCAAGGTGGACTTGCCTGCGCCGTTCTCCCCCATCAGCGCGTGGACTTCGCCTGGTCTCAGTTCGAAATCGACGCCCTTAAGCACCTGGTTCGTGCCGAACGCTTTATGAATGCCCTGCATTTCGATATGCATGCCGCTTCCTCCTATTCTTGAGTTCCGAACCAAACGCCCGCGTGCAGGATGCAGTTGGCATAAGGCTTCGCTTCGCCGGTTCGGATAATCGCTTTGGCTCCCGCGGTCAATTTTTTAAACTCTTCATGGCTGCATCGTTGAATCTCCGCTTTGTTAAAGAGGTCGACCGTAAAAGCGTAAGCGGCTTCATTTTGCGCGACCATTTCTTCCGCGATCGTCACCTTCTCGACCTCCATATCGGCGGCCACGAGCTCGACGACCTGCTCGAAACCGGGAACGCCGTAGGTCAACGCCAGATCGATCTTGGGCACGCCCGCGGGAATCGGAAGCCCCAAGTCGGCGACCACGATGTAATCGGTATGTCCCAGATCGGCCAGCACTTTGGAAATATGGCTGTTCAGGATGCCGTTCTTTTTCATGCCAGCGCCTCCTCGACTTCCTGCCGGGTCGGCATGCCGCCCTGCGCGCCGAAGCGGGTGACGGACAACGACGCGGCCCGGTTGGCAAAACGCAAACTGTTCGAGATCCCTTGTCCTTCGGCCAGCGCGACCGCAAACGCCGCATTGAACGTATCCCCGGCCCCCGTCGTATCGACTGCTTCGACCGGATAAGAAGACACGACCACTTCTTCGCTGCCGTCGAAATAACGCACGCCGCGACTTCCTTCGGTCACGATCAGGCGATTCGGATACTTCCGCAGGCTTTCGCCCAGATCCGCTCCGTCGAACAACAGGCTTGCTTCATGTTCGTTCGGAGTCAAATACGCGCTGTTTTCGATCACTTCTGCTTCGACCGGACGGGCAGGCGCGGGATTCAGCAGCAGCGGCACGCCGGCCTGCTTGCAGATGCGGCTGACCAGCAGCACCGTCTCGGCCGGAATCTCTTGCTGGATCAGCACGATATCGGCCTGTTCGATCGTGGCGCGAGCCTTTTCCACATACTCGGGCGTTACTTCGCGATTGGCCGCTTCGACTACGATGATGCTGTTGTCGCCTTCGGCCAAAATGATATGCGCGGTTCCGCTTTCGCAATGTGTAACCGGTTCCACATTATTTACAAGAACACCGTTCTGTTTCAGGTTATCCAAAATCGTTTGACCCAACGCATCGTCGCCGACCCGCCCGATCATGGATACTTCCGCGCCGAGTCTGGCCGCGGCTACCGCCTGATTGGCTCCTTTGCCGCCAGGGACGGTTTTGAAGCTTTCTCCAAGTACCGTTTCTCCCGCGCCCGGCCGTCTGGAAGACGTGACGACCAAGTCCATCGAACAACTCCCGACCACGACGACGCGTGCTCGTTTTTCGTTAGCCATGCTCATATATATTCCCGCCTTTTCTATAAAATCGTTTATCGCATTCGAAAAACCGGCTTGTTGGCTTGCCTCGGCCCAATGTACGCATAGCTTTTTCCGAGACAAGCCGCTATTACTCCTTCTTCGCGCGCGTGCTGCCCCGTTCGATAAACTCGACGGGCATCTGGATGTTGCGCAGTTCTACCGTTTGTTCCTCGATTAATTGAATCATCAATTCCGCCGCCTTGTAGCCCATATCGTAAGCGGGCTGACGGATCGTCGACAGCGGCGGGAATAGCAGTCCGCTCAGCGGAATATCGTCGAAGCCGATGATCTGCACGTCCTCCGGCACCTTTTTGCCTAACCGAAGCGCTTCGTGCAGCACGGCGATCGCCGCCATGTCGTTGCTGGCAATGACGCCGTCGACATCCGGAACCGTCTCGAACAGCTCTTTCGCTTTTTGCTCCGCTTCATGCAGCGCGAACGAATCGGTAGAGATCACTTCGTGCGAAACGCCGTGATCCTGAAGCACCTCGACGGCGCCCTGAAAGCGGTCCTGCGCCGGACGGATATGCGCCGGGCCTTGCAGCACCGCGACGCGGCGACTGCCGCGTTCGATAATCTGCTGCGCCGCGATTCGCCCGCCTTCGCGTCCGTCCGCGTAGACCGCGGGGCGGTCGCTGGAGATCCGATCCAAAAACACGACCGGTATTTTCAGGCGGCGATAGAAATCCATGCCCGGAAAATTGGTGGACGAGATAATGCCGACCACGTTGTTTTGCACGAACGTCTGGATATAATGCCGTTCTTTCTGTTCGCTTTCGTCGCTGTTGCCGAAGATCAGTCGAAATCCGCTTTCCTGCATGCGGTCTTCCACGCCTCGGGCAAGCTGCGGGAAATACGGGTTCGTGATATCCGGCAGCAGCAATCCGATCAATCTCGACTTGCGCTTGTACAGGGAGCGGGCCACCTCGTTGGGCGTGTAATTCAGTTCCTGAATCGCTTTTTCCACCATACGGCGCGTATCTTCATGCACATAACCGGTTTCGTTAAGTACCCGCGATACGGTAGCTACCGATACGCCGGCGTGTTTTGCGACATCTTTTATCGTGACCATGCTTTTCACCTCAAATAGGTAACCGGTTACACATAAGGTATCACAAATTTTAACCGCTTTCAAGATATGTTTATAAAAAAAGAAACCCGTTCGCATCCGGTTTGAGCCGAATGCGAACGGGTTCTTCAATCGTGTTTCTTCTATTATATATGATAACGCGGGAAAGGCGCAGGCGATCCTTATGGGGTGGTCAGACCGCCTGCACCGGGTTTCCCGCCAGTACCACCGTAGCGGAGCCGCCGTTGAAAATCGCGCCGATGTTTTCGAGCGACGTAATGACGGCTTTGCTGCCCGGACGGCTTTCCGCGAAGGAAATGGCCGCTTGGACTTTCGGCAGCATGCTGCCCGGCGCGAATTGATCTTCGGCGATCCAAGCTTGCAGTTGGTCGATCGTGACGTCTTCCAGCTTCTCCTGGTTCGGCTTGTTGTAATTCACGTAGACATTATCCACGCCAGTCAACAGGAACAGATAATCCGCTTCGACCAGATTCGCCAGATTTGCCGATGCGAAGTCTTTGTCGATTACGGCTTCCACGCCTTCATAACCGTGCGCGACTTTTTTGACCGGAATCCCGCCGCCGCCTGCCGATACGGTCACGTAGCCGTTTTCGATCAGCGTTTTGATAATCGGATATTCGACGATCGTTTGCGGTTTCGGGGACGGTACGACTTTGCGGTAACCGCGGCCGGAATCCTCGACGTAGATTTCGCCTGTTTCTGCCGACAGCTTTTCCGCCTCTTCTTGCGTGAAGAACGGGCCGATTGGCTTCGTCGGGTTGCTGAACGCCGGATCATTTTCATCCACAACGACTTGCGTCACGATCGAAGCGACTTGTTGGCTCAGGCCCGCTTCGGAGATCGCTTCGTTCATCGTGTTTTGCAGCCAGTAGCCGATACTGCCTTGCGTCATCGCTACACAGGTATCGAGCGGCAGCGCCGGGTTCTTCTCGGACTGCGCGATCGACTGCTGAAGCAGCAGGTTGCCGACTTGAGGTCCGTTACCGTGGCTGATGATCAGCTGATGCCCTTGTTTGATCAATTCAATCAGCTGCTTACTGGTGTGACGCAAAGCTTCGATCTGTCCCTGCGTCGAAGGATCTTCATTCAAAATGGCGTTACCGCCCAATGCGACTACGATTCGTTTTCCCATAATTGCCTCCATTTTAGGCCGTATTTGAAAACTCAACGACATGCATCTTTTACCGCCTTTTCGCTCTCTACTGCGTCGCTATTTCTTGACGTGCCCCGGCACGACTGCGAAACAGCTCCTTGTCGATAACGAAAATTCGGCAAAATCTGCTTCCTTCGGAGTTTTCAAATCCGCCCTAGCTTTTCTTAAAAAAGTAAGCACACCCATTAGACTGTCGTTTCCCGAGGTTGCTCCGTATGCTTGATTCTTTTTGATCGCTGCGGCAATCTGCTGTTCGTCTTCGCTTTCGATCGCTTTGCAAAGGTTGATCCACTGCATGTTGGCGTATCCGTCGAACAGTGCTTGATAATAGGCCAGGCTGACATCCGTCGTAGACCGATTTTGCAGTTGTTGCCGGGTCAGGTCGGTGACTGTCGCCGGGCCGCCCGCAATTCGCTCAAACAATATGATCCCCTGCAAAAAGTCGTCACCCGAAGGCGTCAAGCCGACTCCCGCACCGATCAAAGGCTGAAGAGAAGCAACAGAAAAGGGATCGGGCCCGTCAACGAAGTCGGTATAAACCTTTTCCAGCAACGCCGAGGTAAAACCTGACTGTTCCCGGACTTTTGCTTTTTCAAGTTGATGCAGCAAAGTGCTGCGATTCAACGTATCGAGCGTGATCTGCGGAATAGACAAATCGACAACACGAATGGAATATACGGTTACTGTGATCGGCATCGGCCTGATATAACAGGTAAATGTCAGATCAAGTTGTTCGTCGGATCGGGAAAAAAGAGGAACCAGTTTGACTTGCGCGCCTACGAATAATCCTGACGTAATACGCTCGAAGTCCGCGGCACCGAGCGCAAGGCCGATTGCCGAAAGATTGTCCTCTCCTTTTCCGACGAACCATAACCGATCTCGAACCTTCAGGTTGAATCCATTCGAGAAGATCGAATGGACCCGAGCCTGAATGATGGGTTGTTGCTTGATAAACTGCCACAGATAAGAACTGACCGAAGACTGTGCCGAGGTCAAGCTCCGATTAGTCATCTTGGGTTACTCTTCGACGTTGATGCCCAGCGACTTCGCGTAGGCGATCAGCGCATTTTCGAAGCAGACCAGCGGTGCACGTACCGTACCCGCGCCGATCTGACCCACACCGGCTTCTTTGTGCGCGATACCCGTGTTGATGATCGGCGTAATGCCCGTTTCTACCACTTTGCGGATGTCGATCCCCAGCGTCGCGCCTTTGAAGTTCCAGTTCGGAATCGTCCAGGTCGGGTTGTTGGTGATCGAGATGCGCTGCATTTCTTCGGAAATGTTTTGCGCGTCGTCCAGACCGTTCAGGCCGACGAAGCGGGTGACGCCCGGAGCCGCGATCATTGCCATGCCGCCGACGCCGACCGTTTCCGTGATGGCGCTGTCGCCGATATCCGGATTGGCCTGCTCGGCCGAGTAGCCCGTGAAGTACAAGCCGTCAGGCGTGTTGACCGGACCCGTGAACCATTCGTCGCCCAATGCGCTGATGCGAACGCCGAAGTTCTCGCCGTTACGCGCCATGGTTGTAACCACGCAGCCTTCTTGAACTTTGCGCGCGTAATCGACCATCGCTTTGCTTGTCGCCATCATGATGTTCAGGAAGAACTGATCGGTGTTGGCCAGGAACTGGATCACATCCGCTTTGTCCTTCTGATCGATATCAAGCAGCGTGATTGCAGGCGTGATTTCTTTCAAGAATACCAGCGATGCCGCGATATTGCGTTGGTGGAACTCGTCGCCCATCGCGATCGCACGAGCGATCATGACGTTCAGGTTCAGTCCTTCTTCGAGAGTACGCAACGCTTGGCCGAGAACCGGACCGAGCACGTCGCGCATCCATTTCAGACGGGTGATGACGTTCTCGTTGTTCGCGCCGAAACGCAATACTTCGCCGATGCCTTCGTTCATGATGCAGTATCCCGTCGTTCCGTCCGTTTTATTTTCAACGACGAAGACCGGGAAGTTGGCCGACGTGATTCCGCCCATCGGACCTACGGCGCCGACATGGTGACACGGAATAAACTTCACTTCGTTGTTGTCGAGCTGACGGAGCGCCTCTTCTTGGTCGGCTGCCCAGCCTTCGAACAGCATCGCGCCAATGACGGAACCTTTCATCGGACCGGTCATATTTTCGTACTTGATCGGCGGTCCGGCATGCAGAATGACTTTCTCGCCCGTGTTCAGTTCCGCGATCACTTCTTTAGCCGGACGCGCGTCCACGAGGAACGGTTGCGATTCGATCAAGCGGGCTACGATTTTATCGTTGGACGCGTTGATTTCTTCTTCGCGTTTTTCCAGCTCGTTCAGGATGCGGATCAGTTTCTGATTGCCGCCTGCTTTCGGACGCCATGTGAATTGCAGCGCCTTGCCCTGGAATGCGGTGATCGATTCCGTGAAGCTTTGGATACCGATATTGATCACGCGCGGTACGCTGTTCAGCAGCTCAAGCACTTTTTCGCCCGGAGCCGGAACTTCGATCTTGGCATCGGTGTATTCCACGCGGCCTTTGTCGGCGACTTGCAGTTCGCGTCCCATCAGCTTGAGTGCCAGACGGATCGCACGCGCATTGCTGCTTTCGACGATAACGCCGGCGTCTTTGAGCGTTTGGACGGCTTGCGCGTAGTTTTGCGGATCGTTGTCCGTGCCGACGACGCTGCCGATCACGTACAGTTGGCGACCGGAAGCTTGAGCTTCGTCCAGAGCGCTCTTGATGCTTGGAGCCAGAGCCGCTGCCATATCGGCATGCGCGCCGTAGCCGAGCACGACGTCCACAAGGATGATGCCCGTGCTTTCGTCTTTCAGCACTTCTTTGAGCTTGTTCACGCGAACTTCCGGATCGATCATCGGGTGAGGCTTGCCTTGCGTATAGACGTCGTCGCCGAGGTCCATGACCTGGAAGCCTTGCGTGTTCAAGATATAGCCTTCTTCGCCTTTCACGTTGTCCAGGCCAAGCGCGTCGGAGATCAGCGTCGCTGCTTCGCTTGCCAGCGTGCCGCCGGAGTAAAGGCCTTTCACTGTTTTGCCTGCCGCAAGCGGCTGGTCGACCGCGAAGTCGATCGGCTCGTTGTAGTTGGCTTTTACGTCATCGCCGTTCGAGATATCGACCGCGATCTTCGCCGCTTCTTCCAGGGTGTAAGCCAGCGATACGTTGCCGATATGCGCTTCCGGTTTTTCACCGAGGAATAGCGCCACGACCGGTTTGGACAACGATTGCAGCAGCTGCATCACGTTGTCGCGTACTTTTTTCGCAGGCGGTTTGGAAATGACCAGGATCACGTCGGTCGGCGCATGTTGCTCAAGGGCAACCACGGCGTCGATCATCGTTTGCGCGTTCACGCCTTCTTTGAGGTCGCGTCCGCCGGTTCCGATTGCGTGAACCACGCCGCCGCCCAGACGGTCGATGATGGTCGTCGCTTCCTGAATGCCCGTGCCGGACGCGGCTACGATGCCGATGTTGCCCGGATTAGTCACGTTGGTAAAGGCAAGCGGAACGCTGGACAGTACTCCCGTACCGCAGTCCGGACCCATCAACAGCAGACCTTTTTCATGCGCTTTTTGCTTCAGGCGAATTTCGTCTTCCAGGCTCACGTTGTCGCTGAAGGAGAATACATGCAGTCCCGAATCCAAAGCTTTTTCGATCTCGCCCGCCGCGTAGATGCCCGGAATGGACAGCAGCGCCAAGTTCGCGTCCGGCATGGCTTCCAAAGCGTCTTTCCAGTTATCCACGCTTTCGATGCCGTCGCCTTTTTTGCTGCCCGACAGATTGCTCAAGAAGCGCTTCACTTCTTCGACAACCGATTCGAGGATATTCGCGTCATCGGATTCCACGACAATCGCCATATCGTTGGCGCCCGCGCCTTGAACTTCGTCGGTGAACAATCCCGCAGCTTTCAAGATATCTTTATTGGCGTCCGTAGCCATCATGACCTGGCCTTGCGTGACACCTTCTAATCCGTTAATGGAGTTGGTTAACAGCATTAAGTTGATCGAATCTTGGTAATTGTTTTTTTGGATCACAGAGTGTAACATGTAAACCCTCCTTTTGAATTTAGTATAACCGCTTTCATATCGATGAAAAATGAACAATTCGTCCAAAAACGCGCATTCTTTTGTGCACTATGAATAAAAAAGTCGATGATACTTTATGATATGTTAATACAAAACCGATCGAGGATCAGATGAAAGGTGCTGGTTATACTGAGTGAAGAAACGATTGACGACCGCTTGGAAGTCCCGATTGCCACGGTCGACGGGTTGCAATTGAACGGTACCTTTTATCGAGGGCAAAAAAGTGCCGCCTCTAAAGGAACGATTCTTTATTTTCACGGCGGCGGCTTGATCTTCGGACATCGGGACGATCTGCCTGACGTTTATGTCTCCATGCTGACGGAAAACGGCTACGGGCTGCTTGCTCTCGATTATCCGCTCGCACCCGAGACTCCGCTTCCGGCAATCATGGAGGCAATCGGCCGATCCATTGAATGGTTCACGGATCAGGGCTTTCGAACACTGGGCCTTGAAAACGCCGATCATTATCTGATGGGACGCTCGGCAGGCGGGTATTTGGCTTTGTACCATGCTGTTCACGCTTCCGCTGCGGTCAAACCGCTCGGTGTAATCGCTTTTTACGGGTACCACACCTTGAGCGAAGCCAGCTTCCATGTGCCGAGCCGACACTTTCTCGCTTTTACTCCGGTGGCCGATTCGACTATGCAGAGCTTGATTGAAAAGCAACCGATCGCCTCCTCACCTTCGGAACAGCGATATCTGCTTTACCTGGCTGCCCGTCAGCGAGGCAATTGGATTCGTCTTCTGTTCGGAGATTCGCCGCCGGATCGGAGCTTCGACCTGACGAAAGAACAACTTTCCACGTTACCTCCAACCTTCCTCACTGCTGCGGATCAAGATCCCGATGTGCCCGTTAAACAGTCGAAAATGCTGCACAAATGGATTCCGGAGAATGAGCTTCACCTGGTTGAATCGACGCACCATGATTTCGACCGAACGCAAACAGAAGAATGGGGACTTGACGTTTATTCGAAATTGATCAAATGGCTGGATCGCATCTAAGTTTGTCGCAGAACATACTACACGGAAGAAGGATTTTATTCATGCAAATCGATTTTTTTCTGACGCTACAAAAAGTAGTCGTGCTATTTTTATTGATCGTGATCGGATTTATCGCGGGAAGAAGCAAGCTGATTTCGGAAAAAGGGCAAAAAGACATTACGCAGTTGGTGCTGTACATTACGATGCCCGCCACGATCTTTTCGGCCATGCAGCTCGAAATGAGTCAGGAGCGCCTGCATACCTCCTTCCTGATTCTCGGGATTATGATCTTCTGCTACGTCGTCATGTTCACGGTCGGCATGGTGCTCTCCAGACGTCTGGCGCTGCCCGATAACCGAAGAGACATTTTCCAGACGGCTTTGCTGCTTTCCAACACCTCGTTCATGGGATATCCGATTATTCAAAGCTTGCTCGGTCCGGAGGCGCTCTTTTACGCGGTCGTCGGAGCCGGATTCATCTTCGAGATCGTATCTTGGTCGCTCGGCATTTACCTGATTTCGCGCAATGGGACGGAAAAAGCTTCGTTCGATTGGAAAAAGGTGATTTTGAGCCCCGGCATTCTGTCGATCCTGTTCGGCCTCGTGTTCTTCGCGTTCCAACTTCCGGTTCCTGAACCGATCGACAGCGTAATTCATATCATGAGCCCGGCTACTTCGCCGTTGGCCATGATCGTGATCGGCCTGATGTTGTCGCGCAGCAATATTGTAGAAGCCTTCAAAAATAAGTATCTGTATTTGGCAGCCTCGTTCAAACTGTTGATCGTGCCGATAACGCTGCTGTTTATTTTAAAAGCTTTCGGATTGTCGGGACCGGCGCTGGTGATTCCGATCATGATGATCGCCATGCCGACTGCGTCTTACGTCGCGATGTTCAGCGGCAATTACGGGAATGACGCCAAGTTCGCCAGCCAGATCGTATTTTTGTCGTCGCTGTTGTCGATGATTTCGATTCCGATCATCACACTTTTATTCTGAACGAAGCTAGGGCAGGGCTGCGGGATAAATTCGTTCAAGACGCTGTCTCACTCGGAAAAGTTGAATTGAATTTGAATAAGGAATTTTCCGAGTTCAAAGGCGTCTTTCACTGAATTTCTCCCTCCGCCTTGTCGCTTCGCTTCGATTTTTTTATGGGTAAGAAAAAACCTCAACGACAGCTGTTGAGGTTTAAGGTGTCGAGAAAGCCCAACGTAGCTGGAAGCGAGAAGACGGAGAGAGAAATTCAGTGTAGGAGCGATAGCGTTCGCCTTTGAAATCGGGAAAATACAAATAAAAGTTCAATCCTTTTTCCCGATTTCAACACGCGACCGGAACGAATTTCTCTCGCAGTCTTCTCGCTTCCCCCCACCCACGTAACTTTCTCGACAACGTAAAAAACCCTCAACAATTACTGTTGAGGGTTTTTGCGGCTTTTAGCACTTTACGAATTGACCCGGGAACTCGGAAGTTACGCCGGTTTCCTGCGAGTAGATGACTTGACCGCGCAGGATAGTCGTCGCGATTTGGGCGCCGATCTCGCGGCCGATGTACGGGCTGATTTTGTTGCGGTATTCCAGTTGGTCGGCTTGCAGCGTGTACGGCGCGTTCGGCTTGATCAGGATGATGTCCGCGTCTTTGCCTACGCTGATGCGTCCTTTGTTGGCGATGTCGAAGCGGTCGGCGACGTTCGTCGCGATGGCGTCGGCGAAAGCTTTCAGGGACATTCCGCGTTTTTGCACGCCTTCGTCGAAAATGACGTCCACGTTGTTTTGCAGGCCGGAAATGCCGCCCCATGCGTCGAACGCGTTTTCTTTGTCTTTCAGGTCAGGCGTACAAGGGGAGTGGTCGGACGTGACGAACAGGATTTCTCCACTCATGACTTTTTCCCACAGTCCGTCTTGCGCTTTCTTGTCGCGGATCGGAGGCGAGCATTTGACGACCGGGCCGATCGAGTCCAGCTCGTCCGTTTGGAAATACAGATAGTGCGTGCAAGTTTCGCACGTCACGTCTACGCCTTCTTGACGGGCGCGAGTCACGGCTTCCACGCCTTCCGGACAAGCGACGTGACAGATGTGAATGCGGCATCCCGTTTCTTTTGCAAACAGGATCGCGCGTTGGATCGGCTCCACTTCGGTGAATACCGGACGCGTCGCTACATAGGCTTTCAACGTCGTTTCGCCGTTTGCGTAAGCAATCTCGCCCAGGCGGTCGGTGATCGGGCTGTTTTCCGCGTGGATGGCGAGAATTTTGCCCGTCTTCGCGATCTGTCTCATGCCTTCGTACAGCGAGTAATCGTCGACGTTCATGAAGTCGCCGTCGATCGAACGGTCGCCGCAAGTCGCCATGAAGCATTTATAAGCAATAACGCCGCCCGCATCCAGCTCTTGAATGCCGCCTTTTTTCAACGTGTAAGGAACAAGTCCGCCGTACGAATAGACGTCCGATCTCAGCTTGCCTTGACCCGCATCATATTTGATTTGCAGCGATTCGCCGTCCGTCGTCGCGGGAACTTGGTTCAACGGCATTTCGAGGAACGAAGTGACCCCGCCTTTTGCGGCAGAAGCCGTTCCGGTCGTGTACCCTTCCCAATCTTTGCGGTGTTCGCCGCCCGGTTCCGAAATATGCACGTGGGCGTCGATCATGCCGGGACTTACGATCAAGCCTGCGGCGTCAATGACTTTCGAACCTTCCAGATCGGAGCCGATCGCGGCGATAACGCCGTTTTGAATGGCAACATCCGTCTTCACTTCACCGCTATCCAAAATAACCAGTCCGTTCTTGATTACCAAATCGTATGCCATTCTTTATTCCTCCCGTTGATTTCAATTGTCGGCAAAAGCTTTTTTTGATGAGGCTTTAACCAGGATGCAGTATAGCGCGAACGCGGAAACGAAACCGGCCACCCAGGCGATATCGGACATGAAAGACAAGGCCGGGATGAACTGACCGCTCAAGGCTAACAACAACCCGGCAAGGGTCGCCGCGTAGGCTTTGTAGTTGATTCCGTTATACGTACTCTTCTGTTTGCCCTGATCGTGGACGTCGTAATATAGCTGGTCCAAATCAATTACTTGTTTTTGAACAAAGTAATAATGAGCAATCATAACACCCGCAATCGGACCAAGCAATGCCCCGATCGCATTTAAAAATACGATGATGCCGCTGCCGCCGGACATGAAACGCCACGGCATAATGAGCACGCTGATGATTCCGGCGATCATCACCCCCTTACGGTAATTAACGAATTTCGGGAACAATGCCGTCAACTGATAGGCGGCCGGAATGATATTCCCTGTAGCATTCGTGGAAATCGTAGTCATCAGAAATACGAGCGTCGCCAGCAGAATAGCGGGAAGGCTATCCCATTGGTTAATAAAATCGAGCACCCCGTTACCGGATGTCGGCTCCCCGTAACGGATCGTTCCGCCGATCACGATGACGACCGCCATAATCGCGAACACGAAGTAGCCGAAGACCAAGCTTCCGATCTGTCCGACCGCCTGCGCTTTTTGCGATTTGGCATTTTGCGTGAAGTCGCCGACGCTGACACCCGGAGCCGCCCATACGGCAAGCACGGAAGCGATCACGATCAGATAACCGAAGACCGGATTGACGGAAGGAGCTTGCGTCATCTCGTAAGAAAAGATCGCTCCAAGTCCACCGCCTGCGTTAATCGCCCAGATTGTCATTCCGCCAAAAACGATGTAAATAATCGGACTTAGTACCGCAGTAAACTTGTTAAGAATGCCTCCCCCGCCCAGACCGATCGCCATGTTCGCCGCCCAGAAGAGGACGAAGCTGATCAACTCGGGAACAGAGATTCCGAGAATATCATTCCCGGCTCCGATTTGTAAATATGCGGGCCAGATTTTGCCGATCAGGATGGTCAGCGCTGCCGCACCTACATAGGTCTGAACGCCGAACCAGGCAATCGCCGCCACGCCGCCGCGCAGAAAGCCCGGCAGTTTGGCGCCTTTGCTTCCGTAGGTCGAACGAAGCTGCATCGAGAACGGAATGCCGTACTTCGTTCCCGGACGGCCGTTGAAGTATAGGAAGAAGGCAACGACTGTCCCTCCCAGAAGGACGGCGAGCATTGTATTGAGCGGCGAAAGCCCCAGCAGCAAATAGCCGACAACCGCCGCGTAATTGGGAATATTGTGAATGGAGCCCATCCAAAGCGTAAAGAAATTCATTGGGCCCATGTTTCTTTTGTCTTGAGTTTTCGGTAGTACGTCTTCGTTCTCATACCCGCGTTTCCGGTAGGTATCCACGTCATTTTCCGGTATTTCATTCTCTATATTTAGCAAACCGCAACTCTCCTAAACCTTATTTCCGAGCATTTTTCCCGCGCCAAATAAAATGTAAGCGCTTTAATAAATGGTGGTGTCTTTTAATCAAGCAGAGACGAGACGGTCTGCTTGATTAAAAATGTAGACATGTGCCGATTGTCGAATAGCTTATCAAAGAGCTGGGTACAATTACGGTCGATCAGTAGGCCAGGCGCTTCAACGATTCGGCTAGAGCCTGCACGCCCTGTTGGATATCTTCCGCTTCGGTGTGCTCCGCGGGGTTATGACTGATTCCGCCAACAGAAGGAACAAAAATCATGCCTGTCGGTACGCGAGGCGCGAAAATCTGCGAGTCGTGTCCGGCACCGGAGTGCATGACTTGGTAACTTAAGCCGCTGTCTTGGCATACGTTCTCGATCGTCTCGATAATTCGAGCATCCATCGGAACCGGAGCTTCGTCCATCCACTTGTCGATCTCGATCTCGATGCCCATTTTCGCGGCGATCGTCCGCATGTCTTCTTCGATCTCCAGCGTGAAACGATCCAACGTCCGAGCATCCGTATGGCGACAGTCGATCGAGAACAGTGTCTCCCCGGGAACGACATTCACGGTATTCGGCTTAGGCTCGACCCGACCGAATGTCAAGACAAGCGGACTGCCTTCGGCCTTGGCTTTGTCGATGCTTTGCGTGATAATCCGAGCCATACATTCGACGGTATCTTTGCGATATTCCATCAATGTGGTGCCTGCATGGTTGGCCTCGCCTTTGAGGATGACCGTGTATCTTTTCTGACCCACGATCGCGTTGACCACGCCCACTTTTTTGCCCGTGTTTTCCAAGAAATTGCCTTGCTCGATATGCAGTTCCAGGAAAGCGGCGATACGGCTGTACTTCGGTGCGCCTTCCAAAAAGTCGAATCCGGCAGCGCGCATCGCGTCGGTGAAACGGATTCCCTGCGCATCGGAAATGTCTTCGACGTCCTTACGCTCGGCGATGCCGAAAATATTTTTCGAACCCCAGAACGCATACGGGAAACGGGAACCTTCTTCTTCGGCCATCGAAATGACTTGAAGCGATTTTTTCGGTTTCCCCTCTTTCTCCAGCAGTTCTTTTACCGCCAAATATCCGGCCATGATCCCCAATTGTCCGTCCAAACGTCCGCCTTTGGCAACCGTGTCCACGTGCGAACCCGTTGCAATGACTTCATCCGGCTGCTCGGTTCCCGCAACGGTGGCGAACAAATTCCCTACCGCGTCGAATTCGACAATCATGCCGAGTTCTTCGAATTTTTCTTTTAATGCATGCTGCGCTTTTATCCAAGATGGGCTATAAAGCAATCGAGTCGTCCCCGGACCTTCGGCATCGGAGATCCCCGAAATCCAGTCCATCAAGTCATCGATCGTTTGCGGCGCTGATTGGATCACAAGCTCACCCCTGTTTTCGATATTTTTGACCTTAGAATAAGCTTTCTGAGTTAAGTATAAATATAACCGCTTTCAATATCATTGGTCATTTATACAAAACGTTCGAGTTCTTTTGTTCATTCTGCACATTTTTCCGCTAAAACCATGTACGAAAATCTCAAAAATAGACAGTTGTTCAAAATCGACCGCTTTCATTCCGTCTTTGTAACTGACATACTATACGGGAGACAGATTTATTTTCATCAGCAGTCGGTTTTGCAGAAAGGAACTCGATATGACAACAATAGCTGACATCCTGAAGCTTCCCCGCTACTCGGATATCAAACTTTTAACCAGCCCCGAACGGGTCGATGCGAACAAAACGATACAAAGCGTGGAAATCTCCGAAACGCCCGATATCGAGCATTATATTCCCGCCGATGTGCTGCTTTTAACAACGGCGATGAGTTATACCGACGACCAGCAAGGGTTGATCTCGTTGATCGACTCGTTGATTCGCGCCAAAGCGGTAGGTCTGGGGATCAAGACCGGACGCTTTATCGGCGAAGTTGATCCAGCGGTCATCGCGTACGCCGAAAAGGTCGGATTTCCGCTGATCGATATTCCCAACACGTATTCGCTCGGCTCCTTACTTCACCAGCTGCTCAATAAAATCTGGGGCACGCGTTACGAAGAAATTTCGTTCGCCCTGGATATTCAAAAAAAGTTCTTCAGCCTGCTGGTGCAAAACGCGAATAACCAAGTGGTCATCAACAAACTGAGCGAAATCGTCAAAACGCCGATCATTTTGCTGAACCCTTTTAAAGAAATCATGGATTCATCCAAGCAGTTCAATCAGTCGGGCAATCCTGCGCAGCATTACGTCAACCAGATCGCGCAAAATATACAGGAGATGCCCAAAGAAAACGATTCGTTCATCGTCAATGGTCCCAAAGGACATGAAGTTCAAATCTCGATCATTCCGATTCGGGTCCATACGTATTTCCCGCACTATCTGGTCATCGTCAATCCGGAGCAAATTCCGTATCCCATCTCCAGCTTCGCGATCGATCAGGCGGCGATGGTGTTATCGTTCGTCCTGTTTAAAAACGAAAAAGTGTCCGAATCCCAACAATCGATCGCGACGGAACATTTCAAAGAATTGATCGATTACCATTCCGGCCCTACGCCTTCCGCCCGGTCTTTCGAATTGAACATGAAACACGGTTACTTGTTATCCGATCATTATCAGGTGGTGCATGTATTCGACGAAGCGGCGCTGGAAGACGCGATACCCCACCTTCAGCAAGAGGAACGCTTGGTTTTGGCTTCGCAATGGTTGCAAAAGCATGTTCCCGATTATTTTACGAACGGCTTAGTGCTCTTTTTCGGAGTCAGCAAAGAAACGGTCATTCTGGTTCAGCGCGAAACGGCCGATCTCGACGAACAGCTGATGGCGATGCGCAATCAGCTGCATGAAAATCTGGATATTCAATTGATTTTCAGCGTCGGCAATCCGTATACGGACTGGAAAAGAATCAATCAATCGTATACGGAAGCCAAGCTGGTATTCGAAGAACGTAAAAGCAATCTGCAAACGCAGCCGATTCTCCACTACAAAGACAAAGGCATGGTGCAGTTATTCCATCATCTCGAGAAAAACGAAGTTCGGTTTTTCTGTGAAAACGTGTTGAAGGATTTCGCTTATCCGAAAGAACCGGCGCTGGTGGAACTTCGCAAAACATTAACGGTCTATCTAGGCTCACAATGCGAAATCGCAAGTGCGGCTTCGGCTCTGTTCGTTCACCGCAATACGGTCAAATACCGCATTCTGCGCTGCGAAGAAATTCTCGGTCATGCCGTCAACTCGCCCAGCCATTCGCTGAATTTGCGGTTGGCACTCGCTTTGAGCGAGGAGACCAACTGAGGCATGTCTAACATCAATACGTATACAAAAAAGCATTGAAGACGATTCGGAGCACGCTTGGACAGGCGCTCACCGTTCGTCGTTCAATGCTTTTTTGTTACATTTCTTTGATAGCGCCCGAGTACCTTGACCGCTTAAGATGTTAGGTTACGTCCCTCAAAAACCCGCTTGAACCGTGCGTGTTTCTGATGAACGTAAACCTTGAATGGAATGCGATTAAGCTACTACTAGTTAATCGGAGGATTTTGCGAACGCGTCGAGCCCTTCGTAACGGTCGTAGTGGATCACGTCGGATTCGAAATAACGGATGATCGATTCCGGAATATCGACGCCTTCTTCGAGGTTTTTGAGATAGCGCTCGTGGCTGCCTTGTCCCGGATATTGAACGTGATCGAAACCGGCTGCCGGCTTGATCGCGTTCAGTTCTTTCATCGTTCGGGTGATGGACTCCTGGAACGGCTTCAATCCGACAAAACGTTCCGGGTCGATCAGGATATAAATTTGTCCGAGGTTACGCCCTTCATGCAGGTTATGATACATAGAGCTGACATCTTTGCCGAACGGCAGTCCCAACAGCACGCCGGACAGAATATCGACCATCATCATCAAGCCGTAGCCTTTTGGTCCCGCGATTGGAAGCAAGCCGTTGACTTCGTTCGGATCCGTTGTCGGCGCGCCGTCTTTGTCGACTGCCCAGGTGTCTGGGATCAGTTTGCCTTTCGAACGCGCGTCGAGGATTTTACCCCAGGCTTGTACCGTCGTCGCCATATCGAAGATCAACGGATCTTCGCCAGCGCTCGGTAGGCCGAACGCGATCGGGTTCGTGCCGTAGTAACGCTCCGCGCCGCCGTAAGGCACGACCATCGGATCGGACTGGCACATCGAGATGCCGATCAGATTGGCTTCGGCAATTTTGCGTACATAGTACGAAAGCGTTCCGGTGTGGCCGACTTTGGAGACGCCGACCACGGCTACGCCGCTTTCTTTTGCCATTTGGATCGCGGGCTCCAACGCTTCATTGGCCGCGTAGTGGCCTTGCGTGTTATCTCCGTGGAAGATCGCCGTGCTCGGTCCCGTTGCTTCGAAGTTCAGCTCCGGCTCTACGTTGATGCCGCCTTTGTTGATCCGCTCCGCATAATACTCGACGCGTACCGCGCCGTGGGAGTGGATGCCGCAAAGGTCCGCATAGACGAGGTGATGAGCGGTTTCTTCCGCTTGTTCGTCTTTCAATCCGGCAGCGACAAGCTTGTTTTTGATCAAACCGTGCAGTTGTTCGCCGCTGACGCGGATCATGTTCTCTTCAGTAGACATGGTTCAAGACCCCCTTCTTGGATGATTATACGCCCGGGTTGCGGTTGGCGTCTTTGGAATAGACATAAGCCAATTTTTCTTTGCGATCTGTCGAGTACGCGGCTTGCGGCACGTAAGAAGCCATGAAGATATAGTCGCCTTTTTCAACCGGATACCAGTTATTGTCGAGGTTGTACATGCCTTTGCCGGACAGGATGTAAGCGCCGTGCTCTTGGTAGTGCGTTTCCACGTAGCCGTGGCTGGCAGCCGGAGAGAACTCCAGAATGTGCATGTTCATATCGAAGCCCAGGTTGTCGGTCGGCAGCAGGTTCCAGAACAGAACGTCCGTCATGCCTTCGTATTCGATCGGTTCGATGTCCGCGCGGTTGCCCACGACTTTATGCGCCTCGTAGCCCGCGAGCGGATCATATTTGCGTTGGTACAGGAAAGCTTCGGTCATCTCGGACTGCGCGTTTTCGAAGTACATTTTCTCGCCTACCGGGAAGAATGCGTAACCGCCGTCCGTCAGTTCGTGCTTCTCGCTGCTGTCGCTGACGTTCAATTTGCCGGAAATGACGTAAACGAAAGTCTCGATGCCTTCGCCGCCGAAGCCGAGCGTGTTTTTGCCGCCTTCTTGGAACTCGGCGATAAAGTCGGAGAAGCTGGCTCCGAGCCGCGGCGAACCGAGAATGCTGATGCGTGTATGTTCAAAGCCGGGTACGACGTTGTTAACCAATCCATCGTGCGGCAAAATCGCGTAATTGTTCTTTTTGACGACTGCGCGTGAAGTGAGAATTCCATCCAGATAGCCGACGTTATTATTTTTATATCCCATGTCTGATCGTTCCCTTTCCATGAGTAGGATTACAGCCGAATTCACTGTTCCTGTTCATTGTAAACGCTTAGCTGGGAGTTCTACTAGTTTCAAAACATACAATTCTGAGGCTACGATTGTTGATGATGAACAAAGAAAGTGCTTTTTTTACACAAAAATCAGGCGTTAGTGTCAGTCATGGCCGGTAAATGAATCTCCTTGACGCAAGCTGCCGGGGATAAACCGATCAGACAGTTTGCCAGATCGACCACGTCCTGCAAAGGAATACGGGTTCCGTGATACGCTTCCAGCGCCCGTTCGCGTCCTTCCGCATAAGGAATCTCTGCTGCCAACTCGCCCGGATTGATGCAGGTGACGGCGATTCGATCCTGACGCAGATGTTCGCGCAGCGCTTCGCCGATGCCGCGGATTGCGAATTTGGACGCGACGAAGGAGACTTGGGAGTTGTTCGCGTTGCTGAGCCCCGCCGTGGAACCGATCAGGATGACTTTGCCGGAGTTCGATTGACGCAGATTCGGCAGAAGGCCTTGCAGACAAAGAATAGCCGAAGTGATATTGGTCTGAATCATGCGCGCGATATGCTCGGGCTCGTCTTGATCGAACGTGTAGTGATCCTCGAAGCCTTCCTTTTCCCAGATGCCCACATTGTATACGGCGACGTCCAGCTTTTCGCTTTGGACTTGATCGAAGATGGTTCTGGCGGCTCCGGGTTCGGACAAATCTGCCGGAATCCAGATTCGCTCGGCGCCGTCTTGCAGCTCCAGGCTGGACGGGCGACTCCGCGACACGAGCCACATGCGATCACCGGAATTGGGCAGACCTCTTGAGAAAGCGTCGCCGAGTCCTTAGCTTGCTCCGAAGATGAGGTAGTTTTTCATGTATATTTCTCCTTTTATGTTTTTACTTCGCTTTAGAATTTAATTTTCATTCACTTACTTTAATAAGCATATCGTATCCACTCAGAGTTGTTATGAAGATTTAATTAAGGTCAGCGCGCGCTTAAATTAAAATCTATTGACAACGTTCAAGTAATAAAATAACATTCGTAATATAACATAAGTTATTTAAAGGAGGAACTACATTGCCGCCAAAACCAAAGCTCACCAAAGAAGCCATCCTAAGCGCCGCTTTGGACTTGGTTCGAGAAGAAGGTGCGGATGCCGTGAACGCCCGCAACGTCGCCAAAAAGCTCAACTGCTCTACCCAACCGATCTTCAGCCACTTCGCTTCCATGGAAGAACTCAAAGCCGCCGTCCAAGCCCAAGCCGAGCAGCTCTACAACACGGCCATGATGGAAGGCTTACAGGGTGGAGAAGGATTCCTCGGCATGGGTCTGGCTTATATCCGCTTCGCCCGCACCGAGAAAAGGCTGTTCCAATTGCTCTTCATGTCCGGTGCGTTCCAACAGGAAAAAGCCGCCGAGATCGCCGGAACGACCGAGGGCGACGAGGAAATCATTCGCATGATCGCCCAGATGGCCGGGTTGAGCCGGGATCAGGCACAGCGTTTATACTCCGGCATCTGGTTCACCACGCACGGCATCGCTTCCCTGCTCGCAACAAACGGAAGCACGATGGATGACGCCGAGGCCAACCGAATCCTCCGCGACGTCTACAAAGGAATACTTATCAGTCTAAAACAAGAAAGCGAGGACACTTCACCATGATCAAATCCTTTATCCACAAACATCCTTACGGAGCGGCGATTCTGGCTGCTCTGATCTGTACTTTCCTGACTTCTGTCGGTGCCGCTATCACGCAAATCGCCGTACTCGATGACATACCCGGTTATCTGGTCATGTCTGCCGCTGTAGCTGGTTCCATATTAATCGGCTTTCTGCTCATGGCCCGTTCGGGTCACTCTCTGGCGTTTTACGGATTCCGCAAACCTGCTTCGGGCAGTGTAAAAAAAGTTTGGTTGTTTGCCCCGCTGCTGCTCCTCGAAATCGTGCCGCTTGTCATGTTCGCTCCCAAGTTCCAAGAAGCCGGCGCGTTTTACCTGGTTCTTATCTTGTTCACCATTCTGGTCGGGATCAACGAAGAAGTGTATTTCCGTGGGTTAGTATTCGGCTTTATCCGTCAAAAAGGTCCTAAAGCGGCCGTGATCGGTTCTTCAATCATCTTCGGCGTGCTGCACTCCGTCAACGCGCTCAGCGGAACTAACCCGTGGGCCGTTCTGCTGCAAATCGCGTTCGCTTTCTTAGCGGGTCTGGTGTTGGCCTTGATCGTGAGCATCACCAAAAGCTTGTGGATCGGCATCTTGTGGCACACGGTACATAATTTTATTTCCTTCGTAACGGAAACGTCGCTGAACCGGACTGCGCTGATTGTGGTCGGCGTGCAGGTGTTGGTGATGTTGGTATATGCGATCGGGTTGTGGAGAGCGGGGACGCGGGAGCAAATGTAACACTTAAAAACATCCGAATTTTCTATGAAGAAGACTTAATTTTATGCACAAGCACATACAGGATTCCGCCGAAAAGAAAACCTGCGAATATTAAACTCAGCACAATACAGGAAAGTACCGTCAAGATCAGTTGATCATTTGAGTTGGAGATATTAAGAACAATGAAAAACACGCACAAATATTGCTCTCTTGTTTAAACGGGATGGAGGACGCTGCTGCGGCAGTTCAATCGCGCCGGAGCCGGAGAGCGAAATGAGCATCCACCGAGCGGACGGGCGGAGTTCTTGCAGGGTGGAACTGTGTTCGAGCGTGAGTTGGGTGATGGAGCGGAAGATGTAGATTGCATTTAACGAATTTTGACTCTACTACAACATATATGGTATTGTTCGAATTTCACCTACCCATGATGAACAAGTAAGGAGGACATCTATGCTTACTATGTTAATGACCGTCGGGGCAGTTGCTTACATGTCTCAAGTTCCGTTTTTCCCCAAACATCAAAAAGGATATGAATATGGATACCTCGCGCTCCATTTAATTTTCATTTGGTTAATCGTGTCTGCCTATACCGGAAAAACAACGATCACGGAGAATATCCTTTTGCTGTTAGGAATTTTCTTATATCTTCCTGTATGTATCAGGATTTTCAAAAAAATCGATAAGCGTCGCCCAAGTTCTCTCAAGTGAATTTTTAAGTCTTTTATAGAAAGTCAGGTTTTTTTCAAGAAAACATCAAAAAACACACAAAAACGAAATGTTTTGTGCGCTTTTTAATGTTTGAATTGCCTATTTTATAGCCATATTCGCCAGACTTACGGGTACACGCGAAGCGACATGCAACCGTCAACCGACTTCTTTTTTTGAGTCTTAAACAAATCCCTTTTTACGCCCCGCTCACTCCGGTCAACTCCACCGACAAATCCCACAGTCGCTTTGCTTCTTCCGGATCGACCGCATAATCTTTCACGCCGACGCGCGGACCGTCTTCTTGCGCAGGTTCGGCAATATCGCAATCTTCGCAATACACGCCGCCTTTGCCTTCAAGCTGCGGCGAGGTCGCGGCCCAGACTTGCGTCGCGGCGCCTTGTTCCGGCGTTTTGAAGCCCGGGTTGCCTTTGCCGTCTTCGTCGATCCATTTCAGCGCGATCATTTCTTCCCGGCCCATATGCCGTTGAAGCGGGGTCAAAATGCCGCCCGGATGCACCGCGAAAGCGCGAACGCCCTGCTCCGCTCCGCGTCGATCCAATTCTACCGCAAACAGCGAATTCGCCGTTTTGGATTGGCCGTAAGCTTCGAATTTATGATAGTTTCCTTCAAAGTTCAGGTTATCCCAACGAATCGGAGAAAAGTGATGACCCGTCGACGATGTCGCTACAACCCGTGCGCCTTCTCCCGCGATCAACAGCGACCACAGCCGGTTGATCAGCGCGAAATGTCCCAGATGATTCGTCGCGAATTGCAACTCCCACCCCGGGCCGACGCGCGTCTCCGGACTTGCCATCACGCCGGCGTTCAAGATCGCCAAGTCGATGCTGCGTCCGCTTGCCAGCACCCGATCCGCAAAAGCTTTGACGCTGTTCAAATCGGACAAATCAAGCTCGCCGACTTCCACGTTCTCAATGCCCGACAATGCTTCTTGAGCGGCTTCCGGGCGACGCGCGGGCACGATGACGCGCGCTCCGGCTTTGACCAGCGCTTTGGTCGTTTCCAGTCCCAGACCGGAATATCCGCCTGTTACAAGAGCCAGCTTGCCGGACAAATCGATGCCTTTCAACACCTCGTCCGCCGTGCTTCTGAGACCGAAGCCCGATTCAATTTTTTGCTGAGGGGTTCGGGTATACGCTTGTGCCATGTTGATTCGCTCCTTTGAATTCGGATAGATTTGAAAGACTTTCGATGTTCTTTCTCCACTTTACTCCTTAGAGCGTACTATAAGTCAAGTTTGACGTATGGACCCGTTAGCGAATTTATTTACATCTTGGATACAATTCAGTTTTAAGTCGGATACATTCCTTGGGTAAGATAACCTCAGAACAAGAAAACAAGACTTCGAAGGAGATGGATGAACAATGCGTTACACAAAATGGATGGCCGCTTCACTCGCCGCAGGCGTGCTTTTGACAGGAACCGTATCCGCGCAGACCGCTTCGGCGGCAAACAGCACGACTCACTCGTCAGCCGCCGCTTCGACGACCGCCGCGAAAGCTCAAAAAGCGAACTTTACGGTAAGCGATGTGAATTACTCCGCCGCTCAATATAAAAGCATCGTCAAAGCTTTTGCGGCGTTCGACGGATTCGAGACCCCATACGTGCCGTCGCGCATGATCACGGGCGACGCGTTCAAGAACGTAGCCGTATCCGGCGACAGCGTTACGTTCTCGTTCAAATACATGAAAGTATCGGTATCCCCGCGCGACGATTCCTACGGCTACAAAGGAACGACCGTGACGCTGCCGAACTCCAATAACGTCAAAGGCAAATGGTACAAAATCGGCAAAACGGACATGCTCACCTTCCCGCTGAATGATCGGTTCGTGACGATTTACGCGCCTTACCATTCGCTGAGCAAAACAAAGCTGGAGCATGTGGCGGTGGACGTAACGCGGTACCAGCCGACCAAATAACCATACCTTTCAATAGATCGACAGGGAACTTGTTCCTGCTTGAAAGCCCGCGTCTAACGCGGGTTTTTCTTTTGCAAACCGCTTATTGAGATTTATGCGAAACATGAGGCCCAAGCCATGCTTCTTTGGTTCTATTGTTCGTTTCTATTTATCTTTTTATAATAAAAGGGATTATATTGAATATATGATAATTACATAACAACACCCTAATACATTTTGAAAGGAGATTATCCCTATCGCTATCGTTGATTTTTTTCTAAGAGTCGGCATTTGCGGGACTTTGATTTTCGGTTTATTGAGTTTCACGCAATTTTTGGGAAGAAATGCTTTTGCGGCAAAAATCAATATGAAATTCACGTTCATCTCGATCGGCTTGATTTTATTCTCGGTTCCGATCTTCGTTTTTTCTTCCGCTTCCGCCCGACCGTTTCATATCGATTCTTTTTTATCGAGTCTGTTCCTGCCCGTTTTATTCGCGATCATAATCAACAGTAAACGCGGAGCCACCGATCCTTTAAACTCCCGGCATCTAAAAGCCGTACTGGCCGAGTGGAAAACGGGAAAAGAAAACCGCCATCCTTACGAACTCCGAAGAGATCGCACAGAGTCTTTGATCACTGCCGGCGTTTATGCGTTTATTCTGATCCTTCTAAGCCGAATCGACTTCTACGGCCATACCGCATTGATGTGGAACCTTGCGTTGATGGGAGTTGCTCACGTTGTATATTTCGGAAAGTATCAAGGCGTTTGCCCTTACTGCGACTATTCGCTGCAAAACGTTCCGGTTCACCGATCGGCATTCCAATGCCCCGTATGCGGGCAGCGCATCATTCAAAACGGAAACCGGCTCGATCGGCCCAGAGGCAGAAAAGCAGTTTAATTTATCGGATGATCGCAGACGGCATCGGGTTGTTTACTTCATGTTTGCCCGAGGCATCCGACTCATTTTCGCAAAAGACGGCCCTCCTTGAAATCCGGCTTTCCGATACAGATTCTCCGCCAGGTTGCCCACCGTTACGCACAACTTGACCACGTCCGTATACGGTCGCGCTTGGTGTTTGACATGATGCAGCATGAATTCCGCGATTCCTCGGCCGCGGTGCGACGGTTCGACGCCGATTTCCGCAATCTCGGCAAAGCCGAGCGGCATCTTCTCCCCGACTCCTGCTATGCAGACGCCGATCGGCTTTCCGGAATGTTTGTCCGCGACGTATACGGACAAATTCCGCTGACGGTATACGTCCAGCAAATATTGAATATCGCCGCGCAGTTCTTCATCGCTCGGCGTACCGAACATTTCGTAATCGAGACTGCCCGTATAAGCGCTTCGGATCAACTCCTGAATTTCGTTCAAATCGCTTGCGCCGTCAAAAGGATGCAGCGAGTATCTTTCCGCAAGCGCGAGCGTTTCCCGGGAACTTACGGGACTGCACATGACGCGGCGAACAACCCGCGATTCAAAACCGCGAGCCAGCAAAATGTCCGCATCCTGCTGCATGACTCCGTTGATATGCGCGTCCTTTTCTCCGAGGCTGTCAAGCAGTCCCGTCCAAAACTTCTCCCGATCCGAAAAAGGCGGAATCAGAAACGGATACATCAGCGTATTGCCCAGTTTCAGAATTCCGCCTACTCTTCGTTCTTCTTCTACGATCCAAAAGCAATCTTCCGTCAATTTCGTATCGTTCAATCGAGCGGCCCAGTCGTACCACATCTCGATATCGGCATTCGAATAAATGACTTGGTTCACGGCAAACTCTTCTTGGTCTGCCCGTTCCCTCTAATAAACGGTTCTTGCTCGAATCTCAAAACAAATCGATCTGTTCCACCGTCACCGGATTCAACTCTACGGCCTGCACGCCGTAGTCTTCGAAAAATTCGCCGACCAGTCTGCGATGGCAGTAACGATGGTCTTTGCAGAAGCAGATCATTGCCACGTCCTGTCCCCGAAGCAGTCTTTTGTACACGTCCCGCAAAGCCGTAAGCTTCTCCTCGCTTTCTAATTCCCGACGAAAACGGCGCTCGTACTCGGGCCACCAGCTTTTGTCCGGGCGGTCTCTCCATTCGTCGAGATAGGTATGGAACAGATCGGGCGAAGGCGACAGCGCGCGGACGGTTTCGACGTTCGTAATCTCTGCTCCCGCCCTCGTGATCAGCAGGCGATCCGCCTCAGTCTTCAGTTTTTTCAATCCCGGCAGGTTAGAGGTGTACAGTCTGCCGGAAGGCTTGCTCGAAAGCATCAACGAATTCCCTCCTTTTTTTGCGGATTGGGTACAAAACAAATCTGAACGCCGTCTTAGGCATAGAAGCTCAAGTGATTCTTTTTAAAGGAGACCGCTATGCCCAACCGACGCAAACTTTTATTCGCCGCAACATCGCTTTACACGTTATTGGTGTTGTACTTCATGTTTTTCGCCTTCGGCAGAAACGATTCCGCGGCGGAAAGTTATACCTTTATCTTTATACCCGATAATTTTTTGAAATTGCCGACTCCTGCCGATCTGCTCCCTCCTACGCTGATGGATCTGGTCAGTTTGGGAAATATCGCGGCTTTTATTCCTTTCGGGATTTTGATCCCTTTGCTGCATCCGATAAAATTCGTGCGGTTTATCATCGGATTTGCCTTATCGATTACCGTGCTTGAAGTCGTGCAGGCGTTAACCATGCTCGGCAGTTTCGACGTCGACGACATTTTGAGAAACTCGTTAGGTGCGGCGATCGGATTCGGGGCGTATAAGCTCGGCATGCGTGCGAAAAGCGCTTGGCGGAGTTTGGTCGTTATGGGGGTTTCCATCGCGGTGCTGTTGATCGCAACGGGGACGGTCGGCGCGGGCGTGGATCAGGCGTTGGCCAAAAATCCGGGGCCGTTCGTAGCGCTGAACGAACCGGACGGCAGTAGCGGATCGGCAGCGCAAACGTCCGAACCGCATTCTTTTGTAGTCGGCGGTGAAGAAATCGTGCCTGAATTCAAGTTGTACGATGCCGAAAGCGGCAAGAAGGCAACGTACCGTTACAAGCTGGATAACGAAGAATTTTATTTTCAATTGGCATACGGAATCCCGGATCAAGACGACTTTAAAGGAAGCATAAGCATGTCCGTAGACGGGCAAGAGATTTTTTCCAATTCCGAAGAGTATCAAGAAAAAGCCCCGCAACTATTCGAGTGGTATTTCGAGCAAGCCGGCGAGATTACGATCACGGTAGAGGGTAACGAAAAAGCCTGGGATGCCGGGTACCGGGAAATGAAGCATTGGTGGGAATAAACGACGCAAAAAATGCCGTCGGCGTTATCGAACGCCGACGGCATTTCTTTTTGAATGAAGCAGGCTTGTTAGATGGACTTTTCCGGCTTCGGCACTTCAGTCCCGTTCAGGATCAAACGCAGGTTAATGTCCGCTTTGAGCGAGTCGGAGACCGCGCAGTACTTCTCTTCGGCCATCAACAGCGCTTTCCAGATCCGATAATCGGGAACGCTGCCGTCGATACGGAAAAACAGATCGATCGACGTAAAGCCCGACGGGTTGGTTTCTTTGCGCGTTCCGTCGGCTTCGATCTCGATGCGGGTAATGTCGGACAAAAACCGGTCCAAAATCATGGTGATGTCGATGCCCATGCAGCCTCCGAGTCCGGCCAGAAGCAGTTCCATCGGCGTCATGCCTTCGCCGTTACCGCCGTATTTCGGCGTCGCGTCCATGCCTACGGAATAACCGGACGGCCCGGTCGAATCGAACTTGCGGCCGCCTTTCCAGATTGTGGATACGTTCATGATGAATAACCTTCTTTCTCAACTCTTAAATTTCATTGATCTGACGCAAAAACTTCCGGGTCCGCTCTTGCTGCGGATCTTCGAAAAAGCGCTGCGGAGCCGCTTCTTCGACAATGTTTCCGTCGGCCATCAGCACGACTTTGGTCGCCACTTCGCGGGCGAACTTCATCTCGTGCGACACGACCAGCATCGTCATCCCTTCTTGAGCCAGCTCGCGCATTACGCTCAGCACTTCGCCGACCAGTTCGGGATCCAGCGCGGAAGTCGGCTCGTCGAACAGCATGACGGCCGGTTCCATCGCCAGTGAACGGGCAATCGCGACCCGCTGCTGCTGTCCGCCCGAGAGCCGAGACGGATAGTAGTCTTCGCGGTCCGCAAGCCCGACGCGGTGCAGCAGCTTGCGGCCGATCGCTACGGCCTGCTCTTTGGGAAGCTTTTTCACGGTGACCAAGCCTTCAGTCACGTTGCCGAGCGCGGTCATGTGCGGATACAGGTTGAACTGCTGAAACACCATGCCGCTTTGCTTCCGAATCTCCCGCGTCGCCTGCTGGCGCGCGCGCTTGGAAGCCGCCGACTCCACCCGAATGCCGTTCACTTCGAAGCTGCCGCCCGAAATGTCTTCCAGACCGTTCAGGCAGCGCAGCAGCGTGCTTTTGCCCGATCCGCTCGGTCCCAGGACGACCACGATATCCTTCGCCGCCACCTGGAGATCGATATTTTTCAGCACTTCGAGATCCTGAAAATCCTTGGATAAACCTGTCGTCGCGATCATCGCGTCACCTCCATGTTCAGTAAGCCTTGGCCAGTCTGCGCTCGAAACGTTCCAAGATGAAGGACAGCCCCGTGCTCATGATCCAATACATCACGCCGATCGCAAGATAAAAAGGCATGTATTGGTAGTATTGGGCAATCAGCAATTGCGCTTGGCGAAGCAGTTCGCTGACCGTAATGACCGAAACGAGCGACGTTTCTTTGAGCATGCCGATAAACGTGTTGCCCATGGGCGGTATGGCGATGCGCATCGCTTGAGGCAGCACGACCCGGCGCATCGCCTGCCAAGGCGTCATTCCGGTCGAATAAGCGGCTTCCAGCTGACCTTTGGGAACCGACAAAATCGCTCCGCGAAACGTCTCCGACAAATAAGCGCCGGCGTTCACGCTGAGCGCGATATAAGCCGCCGTGAGAGAACCCAACGTGATTCCGTAATCCACGACCCCGTAATAAATAATGACGATCTGTACCAAAAGCGGCGTGCCGCGAATAATGGATACATAAACGCGGGCCAACCAGCGAATCGGCCGATTGCCTTTGAGACGGGCGATCGCCACGACCAGTCCGATCATCAGACCGAAGAACATGGACACGATCGTTAGCAATAACGTAAACCCTGCGCCCTTCAGCAAGAAGGGCAGATTGTCGAACACGAGCTGCATGGATTCTACCGCCTTTCTGCCGGAGGGCGAATGTTCCCGTATTTATTTGGCCGGCGCTTCGCCGAACCATTTTTTGAAAATCGTATCGTAAGTGCCGTCTTCCTTCATATCCGCCAACGCTTTGTTCATGGCTTCCTGCAGCTCCGCGTTGTCTTTGCGAAGAGCGATGCCGGCTTCGTCCGATTTGATCGGTTCGCCTACCGCTTTGATCTTGAACCCGTTCTCGTCCACGATCGGTTTCAAGGCATACAGGTTGTTGATCGTGGCGTCGATGCGGCCCGCGTCCAAATCTTTCAGCGACGTAATGACGTCATCGTAAGTCTTGATTTCGAAATCGCCGACTTGCGGCAAAACTTCGGTGCGCAGATACGTTTCGTCGTTGGTGCCGAGTCCGACCCCTACTTTTTTGCCTTTGAAATCTTCCAGCTTCGTGATATCGCCGTTACCCTCGTTCACGATGATTTTGACCTGGTTCGTGATGTACGGATCGGTGAAATCGATCTGCGTTTTGCGTTCGTCCGTGATCGTGACCTGGCTGACCACAACGTCGAACTTTTTCGCCTGCAGGCTCGGGATCAATCCGGAAAATTCCTGCGTCGTGAATTCCGCTTTCACTCCGATGCGCTTGGCGACTTCTTTGGCGATGTCCGGATCGAAACCGTCTACTTCTTTTTGTTCATTCAAAAAGGTGTACGGCGGATAAGTGCCCATCGTGCCGACCTTGATCACGCCGGCTTTTTTGATCTGCTCCAATTCGTTCGCGGATGCCGCTCCCGAATCCGAATTTCCTCCGCACGCGCTCAAAAGAAGGCTCAAAGCGGTCAATGTCGCGAGGGTCATGCCTGCCAATTTACGTTTCGTCATCTTTTTTTATCCCCTTATCGTGATCTTGTTATCGTAATCTTGATTTTCCCAACAATCCGTAGAACTCGAAATTCGCCAATTCGCTCGCCAACTGCTCGGCGCTCGACTCCGCGATCTTGGCATGCATATCGCCCGGGCCGAACAGCCAGCGCGAAAGCAGGCCTTCGCACATGCTCATCAGCAAAGCGGCTCGAAGCTCGACATCGATCTCCTCGGGCAGCATACCCAGCTCTTTTGCCCTTTGAATATTGCGCCGAAAACCTTGTTCCATCGCGTTTCGCGCAACGGAAATGCTTTGCCTGATCGTCAGATCGGCTCCGTTGCCCATCAACAAGATTTCCATCAGATGGCGGTTAGCCGCCGCGAAGTCGAACAATCGCAGGAATAAGGCTTCCGAAGCTTTGACCATATCGTCGAGATCTCCGGTGTCCTGCCGATAGCCTTGGTCGATCACCTGCAGCAGACGTTCTTTACCCTGCTCGATAATCTCCAGCCCGATCGCTTCCTTGCTTTTGAAATGCCAATAGAAAGTGCCCTGTGCGACGCCCGCTTCGGATACGATGTCGGATATCTTCGTTTGGTGATAGCCCAGCCTTGCAAACTTCTCCAACGCGATCTCTATCAATTGAGCTTTTCGATCGACAAGCTCTTTGCTTTTTTCCTCATTCGATTCATCGTTAGGCAATCTGTATCCCCTTCCCGATTGACGAGTCAGTCAGTTCTTATTTTTAAATCCTATGGGATAACTCAGGTATTGTCAAGCAGATTTCTGAAACGCGAAAAAAGCCCATATGGTTCCGGGCTTTCCCGCTCTTTGCTTTCTTGCTTTGTTTCACTTTTCAACCCGCTTGATGATTACGTTCGTCACCGGACGGCATAGCGAGCTTGCGCGCAAGCGGCGGCAGCGAAAAACAGTACCAAAAACCCAGAATCGTGATGCAAACGGCCAACATGTAATGCAGCCCGGAAACGGCAATCCAAGCAGGAAAAGCGACCGCTACCAGACCCAACGCGGCAGAATGGCCGAGCATCATTATCGGTTCGATCAGAGCGTTGACGCGGCCGATGTTTTGCGGAGAAACGAGTTCGGGCATCCAGCTTCCCAAAGAAATGTTGACGGGCGCCAGAACGATTCCCGCCGACAATACGATCGCCAAATAAACCGGCACCGTATCGGTTGATCCCAACACGACAAGCAGCATGCCGACCGCAAACAAACCTGAAATCAAGACCGGAGTTCTCGTGAAACGCTTAATCAAGCGAGGAGCGATCAAGCTGCCGATCAAAAAACCGATGCCGAGAAATACGGTAACCATCGAGGAGTAGACGACATAATGATCCGGGCTCAGCTTGTACTTCATCGCGAAAATCGGAAGTACCGCGAACACGCCGTTCATCACTCCGAAGAACATGAACCCGCTGATCAGGACAAGCAGCAGTTTATGTCGAACAATATAACGAAGACCGTGAAGGAAGTCCGCGAAAAAAACCGGAAAGCGAAGATCGCGAATCCGGTTTTTTCCGTTGGGTATACGGGCATGTTCGGGAAAATCGCCCTTGACGAACAACAAACCCGACACTATGAAACTAATACCGTCCAAAACGAGAGCGCCTGCAATTCCGACAAAATGATAAGCCGCCGCTCCCAGGCTCATTCCGAACAGCATGAACACCGACATCACGATTTGATTCAAACCGGCAGCTTGAACATATTGATCGTGCCCGATGCTTCCCTGTAACAATCCCATCTCGGCCGGACCGAAAAACTTGGAGATCGCGCTGCGCAAAAAAAGGATGACGAAGCACAAAAAAATAAGATCGTAGTGCACGAACAGCAGAAGCAGTACCGTCAAGCCCGCCCGAATCCAATCGCTGTATATAGCAATACTTCTGCGATCAAAACGGTCGGCAACTACTCCCACGATCCAAAACACGGCCAATGCCGGCAGCGAATACATCAGTTCCGCGGTAGCCGCGAGGGAAGGTCGCTCGCTGAAACGATCGACTAAGTAATAAGCGAATGCCATGTTTCCGACGACGGTACCCAACTGAGAAGCGATCGTGGCAAAAAACAGCTTGCGGAAAGTCGGATTGCGAAAAAGCAGCTTCATCGTTTTCCCTCCTTCAAATCGATCGACACCCTATGCATCATTTTTCGGCGTGGAGCAGGTCGTATAAATACCGAAGCAAAGCTTCGAATTGCAGCTGCGTATTGGCTTTGTGCAATCCGATCGTGACCGAATGCGTCACGATGCCTTCTTGGAACGAAGAAGCCAGTTTCGCTATATCCGCCGTATTCATGGACGGAGCAAATTCGCCGCTGTCCGCTCCGGCTTGAAGCAGCTTTCCGAAACGTTCGATCCCTTTTTGGTAGCGCTCTTGCAGCAGCTCGCTCCGGGAAGAGTCCCGCCATCCTACCAAAAAGTATTCGTAAAAAGCCGGAACGATCCCTCCGCCGTAAGTCTCGAGATCATGAAGCTGCCGGGCATAAAGTTCGCGGACGATTTCCCAAACCGACGAGGATTCTGCTTTTAACCGTTCAAGCTCCTTTTCGTATTCCGCGTCCTGATGATCCAGCAGCGCTTCGAAAATCTCTTCCTTGGTTTGGTAGTAGAGATAAATCCATCCCCGGCTCATTCCTGCTTCTTCGATGATGTCCTTGAGCGAAGCTTCTCCATAGCCTTTTCGAATAAACACGTTTTTCGCAGCCTGCAAAATTTGCCGATTCCGTTCTTCTTTTCGTTGATCGGTCAATCGCGGAGACATGTGTTTCACCATCCTTTTCATAAAATGAACCATGTGTCATTTTAATAATAATGACACATGGTTCATTTTGCAATATAAATATTTTTCCGCGCTAAAAAAGCCCGCGACCTCCGCGGGCTTCCTTATTTCAAACTAAACTGGACCTCTTCTACCATCCAAGTCGGATTATACCTGTACGAGTTCCTATGAATCTTAATAAGATTTGTATATTTTAATATCTCGTATACACATAGAATCCAGCAGGCAATTTGAATTCAAGACGCACGCCTTTGCCTTTATTATATTGCTCTACGCGTTTTCCCGCCGCTACTCCGCCGCCACCAATTACTCCTGCAATCGTTGACACCAACAACGTGGGAGGAGTCGGAATGAATCTTGAAATTACCGAAGCTCCTACAACCGTTCCACCGCTATTGATAAGCGTTTGTGCAAATTCAACAGCCGCATTGTTATCCATAAATACGGTAACGCCCCAAATACTAATCGAGTAAGAAGTACCCGAAGACGCTGCCGCTGCGGACTTAATACCGAACTCGGATAATACTCCAGAAGGATTCCCCACGATCTCTACAGATAAATCGTCATGAACAACCGGATTTCCATTTCTTACGGATTCATTAATCAGATTGGGGCGTGTACGCAAACTCCGACGGAAGCAGATTTTGCTGAATTTTCGTTCTCGGCAAGGAACTTTTCTGAAGGCGTGCCGGGGCACGTCGAGGGAAAGTGACGCGGTTGAGAGCGAAAAGGCAGCAAAAGATGCACGTCGCCCGAGTTTGCGTACACGCTCTAATATGACGTTCTATCTTCTGAGCATTTTCTTCGCTAATATCGACTTCTTTTTTATAATCGCTATTGAAATCTACTTCTCCATCAGGCAGCATTTCGACGCACTTGGATAATTCCTGATGAAATCGAAGAATCATGAGTTTCGATCTCTGCGGCAGAAGCTCCGTAAAATGGTAGAGTTGTCGTAAATAAAACTGCCGCAAGTCCGGTTGCCATCATCCTTTTAGTTTTTGAGTTAATCTCAAATTTCATAAGTAAAATAAATTAATTTATTCTATATTTTTCACTATTAGCAATTATATATGTTACGCTTTATTATGTATTTTCATATTATTTAATTGTTCAAATCTTAACTATAAATGCTGAACAAGTCAGGAGGACATCTATGGTTACTATGCTGATGACAATTGGAGCGGTTGCTTACATGTCTCAGGTTCCCTTTTTTCCCAAAGATCAAAAGATAAAAGAGTACGGCTACTTGGCTCTTCATTTAGCTTTCATTTGGTTAATCGTCTCTGCTTATACCGGAAAACTGATGATCGCTGATTCTACTCTTTTGGTTTTAGGGATTTTGCTGTATCTTCCCGTGTTCACTAGAATCTTCAAAAAAATAGACAAGCGTCGCCAAACTTCTCTCAAATAACTTTTTAATTCGTACTATAAAAAACGCGTACAGGTCTTTGCGGTCAGTGTACATGATCGAGCCTGTCGCGTTTTTTTATTAGTCTCAATACCTGTATAAGCGTTCTAAAAAGAAGAAAGTTAGATGGATTTTATTTCTCACTTTTTAAAAACGCAAACTTTATCTTATACTTCTTCCCCGTCCCTATCGCATTATCGTCATACGAGATCCAATCGCTCCAGCTTCCGGCATACAGCCGCACGCTTGTGAAGCCGGCCTGTTCCAGCGCCAGCACGTTCGGGGTCGCGCTCACGCCGGAACCGCAGTAGACGACGATCTCGGCGTCTTTGTCGATGCCTTTGAAGTGCTGCTCCAATTGTTCGACGCTCTTGTACGTGCCGTCTTCATTAAATAGATCCTTCCAGAAGAAATTGATCGCGCCCGGAATATGGCCGCCGACCTGGTCCATCGTCTCGTTCTGGCCCAAATATCTCAGTGGTTTTCTATTAAACACATATCTAGAGTCTAAATGGAGAAATAAAGATAGAAATGCTTTGGATAAGTGGTTAGACCAATAGTCAGAATTACTATAAAAGAGTCCTTACGATTCTCGCTTGTTTTAACTTTTCTTGTTCGTCAAATTGAAAAATTTCTGCGTAATATTCAGCATGTTTTATGCCTAAATCAAAGTCGAAGCTGTTGAAATCATACAGGTTAAAAAAAATCTCGTCATGCAAGTTTTCTTCGTCCGCAAACTCTTTAAAATACTCGCCGATTTCTTCATCATGAAAATATCGACGATAAATTAGTTTTGAATTTTTAACGAATTCTTGATTGTATTTCACCTTTAATATTTGATGGCCGTGACTCATTTTATTTACGTAAACTTCTTTCAACCTTGATGAAATTAAATACTCGTCTAAATATTCTAATAAGTGAATGGCACTAATTATGTTTGCTAAAAAAAATAGATCTAAGTCTACATCTTCTTTCGTTATTTGATTATAATTATCTAAACTCTTATATTCGTTCGCTTTTAAATAGTGTTTAATGCTTTCTGCTATTTCACCTTGATGAGCCTTAAGCGCTCCTAGCTGGGCATAGGAAAGGTGTCTTAAAAAGTCTCCTCTTTTTTTGTTAGGGAAGTTTTTGATTTTTATTATGAAATTCAAATGTTCTTCACACTCTTTAACATATTTAAGTAAGTCTGTAGAAGAATTAGATAAAACTGGGGAACAAATTTCCGAGATCAGTTTTGAGATTAACTTTACTCTTAGTTTAAGATTAGACGTATTCTTACGAAGTTCATTTCTGATAATGGAAAGTTCTGCTAAACTTTCATTCTCGGAATCTCCATATTGTGAGAAATTCATTATACTGAGTTGCTCAATCAGTCCATACTGTGTTAAAAGTTCGTTAAGCTTATTTCCATCTATTAATTCAAGTGGCTTTCCGTCCGCAAAGTTTGTCGCGTTAGAAGTGAAAGTACTATTCGTTATCAATATCCCTTTATTCGCTCTTTCTGACATAACGACCCCAAATAAATCTCTAAGCGGAGGCTCTCCTACTGTTCCGCTATAACGTTTACATTGCACAATATATTTCCCTTGAAAGAACGCTTGATTGCTAAAAGCAATCAAATCAATTCCTCCATCTGCTGTAGCTTTTGTTATGCTTACCTCTAGTCCCATAGCAGATAGTAGTTTATGAACTAGATGTTCAAATTCTATCCCAGTCATTGAATCGATTGAATCCAAAATATCTTCGTCTGATTCCACCAACTCTTGGCTATACATCAATTTATATGTTTCAAAAACTAGTTTTACAATTTCATCCAATTGATCTTTTTGGTCTAAATCTAGATTATAGTTTTCTGATAGTATTATTAAAAAAGTTGTAATTTCATCTTGTTCATTAGCTCTACTTCCTATAATTGTACAATAAGCTTCTACAATTCTTCTCAAAGTTAAATCGGTAATATTATTCACTTCAATATATTCATCAATCTTATAGTCGAGTTCTTGTGCCTTTTTGTTTATCATTTAATCGCCTCCATTTTACACAATTTTATCACATTCGTTCTTTAATTGACTATCTCAACTAACTGGAATTTTTATTCCACACAATGTTAAGGAGAAATTATTGCAAAAGCAAAGGACTATTTTAGAATGTAACTTTATATATCCATTTAACATTAACTAAATTCACTCCACACCATAAATTTTTTCTTAATTTGAGGGATTATTTTAAGAGAAGTGAATTTTATTGATCTCTCACCTGTCCGAATGCTTCTTTTTAAGAAAAGGAGCGAGCTTACGATGTCTATTCAAGAAACAGAGCAGTTCTTATATCTCGCACAAAAACAAGACTATTTAGCTTGTGCACTTTTTCTACATGATCATACAGAAGTTATCTCCACAGTACCTGTTCTTTTATATAAGTATGCAGAGATGGCGGACAAAGGATTGCTTCACATATTGTTTAAGCATGGTCTTGATGTGAATGTGCAGGACTTTGGCGGTAGAACTCTGCTTAGCTTTGCTTGTAAGCTTGGTGATTCTTCGCTTGTTACTTTTCTGTTGGGGCAAGGTGCTGATGTTGCCATCGTGCAAGATTCCGGAGAAACCCCTCTGATGGTGGCTGCAGCTAGAGGAAACTTGTCCTGTATAAAGCTCCTTCTTGAACATGGTGCTGATCCTAATTACAGATCCGGGGACGGCCGTACAGCACTTTCTGAAGCCATTGACAACTTTCAAACGGAGGCTGTACATTTTTTGCTGGGCAACGGGGTTTTACGGGCATAACTCAGTAAAACGAGGTTATGTGACGTGCGGCACATTTTTATTATCTGGTTACGCACAGAACCTTAGACACGTGTCCGGTATGCTGTAAGTAGTCTATAACAGGGGGTCCACATATGAAAAAACTTAAAAAGCTTCTTCTAGGTGCTATAGCCACTACTCTGATTCTTGGCACTACACCGCTTACAAAGTCAGATACAGCGCATGCAGCCACTACGTCATTCACTGACATTTCCGGCCACTGGGCTGAAGCTGCCATTAAACAAGCAGCGAATCTTGGACTCGTTAAAGGATATGCAGATGGTAGCTTTAAACCGGGAAGTAACGTTACACGCGGGGAATTTGCGGTGATGCTAGCTAGAGCTACAAAGCAAACGCCAAGTATGACTGGTGTGGCATTCGGTGATGTAGCGAAAGATAACTATGCCTACTCCAGCGTAAACAAAATTACAGCGCTTGGCTTTGTAAAGAAAACGGACTACAGTGCAGGTCTTAAGCCAAACACCGCGATGAGCAGAGAAGAAATTGCAAAGTGGCTGGCTACAGGGCTTGCGGCATCAAGTGCAGAGTTCAATAAGGCACTGAGTGATGTAGCTGGACCTTACGCGCTTGTACCGGTTACGGAGTTCTACAAGGGCGGACTTAATAAGTCTAATATTCCAAATATTTCAGTCATGATGGGTACGGGCATCATGATGGGAGATACGAAAGGCAGCTTTAATCCAAAAAATAATGTTACACGGGCAGAAGTTGCAAGTATTCTTATTCGCTACATGGGGGTTGAAGGAAGTAAAGCCTCCGGGTACACAGGTCTTAACGAACTCCGGGAAGTTGCGACTACAGGCACAAACGTAACGTCGTTCACACCACTTGAGTACGTGAAAACAAATAACACATCAACGTTTAAAGAAATGATTGGGAAAGACATCAAAATGAAGAGCGCTGTGGCTGATGTAAAAGTACACCGGATGATCGTCCTTGATCTTGATGTACAAACGAAGGTAAAGCACAGCATTTACACAGGCATGTTCAGTAAAGACAGCTACAACAGACGCACAGGCTACATCATCATGACCGAAATGACGGCAAAAGCAAACATGGATCCAAAGAAGCTTACAAGTTCCGTTTTCCAGAATGCATCACTTTCTGCGGCTCTAGGCATTAATAACCTGGGCTACGAAACAGAGAATTATGGTGTAACATTCGGCGGATTCCACTTTGTAAGATATGACGCAAATAATGGCGAAAGTTTGCCCTATATGAGCCAGAGTACAGCAAAAAGATTCTGGGCAGGTGGAGCGGGTGTAGGTAAAAAATACGAAAACAACACGGACAACATTGAGCTTTACGCGAAAGACGGATCGTACATGAAACTTGTAAATAGTAAATAACCTTTGGCCCCAGAGTACATGCTCTGGGGTCTGTTCATATTATTGGATGCCCACTGTGTATATTTCGTTTGAATCAACGACCATCAGCATCGAATAATAGTATTTTGACGATTGCACATTTATATGAAAAAACCCCCACCAATTCAGTGAGGGTCTTGCTTATTTTCGCAGTATTGAATTATTTCACAGTGTATGCTACATATGATTTGTGGATAAATACTCTGGGCATCCCATTACAAAGGACTGATGCCTCTATGCTAAAAACCCTACTCATGATCCATATGTTGTACCACTGTTTAAGAAGAAAGCTAGCACCTTTCTTCACTAAGCATCTGTTAAAGATGCAAGTTATTAACGCCCTACTAGGCATTGGGTACACAGTATACAAAGTGCTATCAGACATTTTGTAACAGATATTCATGTATGGAGAATGTAGCAATAAGGTCCTAATAATGTGTGCGGCCCAGAGTATATCCACAAAAGAATTAAAACACACCCTGTACTGTGTAAACAATATAATCCAGACATAAAGAGACCCCCACCATATTAGTGAGGGTCTTAGTTTGTTACTTAAACCAGATTGTAAGCGTATTGTACGCCGTAGGGTGTGGTCGTACAGTGATTGTGTACCCACTGTAGTTGGCCGTGAATTCCTTACCGGATTCTACAGCGCTTTGCAACTTGCTGTAGAAGCTGTCTGGAACGGCTACACCGACTGCTTGCAGTACGTCAACAGTAAGCTTCAAGCTGGCTGTATCCCCTGCACGGAAGGAAGATACGATGTTGCTTTGAGACTTACTAGCAGCGGGACTATACGATACGCTGGTACGACCAGATGTATCATACGCAGCTACATTTGTGCCGGATGCCCGTACGGTATACCCCTTAAAGGTAGAACTACTTGCTACGATTTTCTCCATGCTTGCCTGCACACCTTTAAGTCCGCTTGGAACTTGCGGCGTTGGTGTAGGCGTTGCAGGTGTGCTCGGGAATCTTGGGCGCTCTTTAAGCGTTTCAAGACCACGAGTTTTTACACGCTGGATGAAAGCCACGGCTTCAGCCCGCGTGAGATAATCATCTGCCTTGTAACCGGCTACCGTGTTGCCTGTTTTACCAGCGGCAAGATTGTTAGTAAGCAGGTACTGTACCGCAGCGTCGTCGATGAAGTTTACACCGTTTGCGCCGGCTATAATGTTTGCGACTTCGCCACGCGTAATCGCTTGCTCTCTCGTAGCTCGTCCAACGGCGTCGTTGCTTACACCGTTAACAGGCCAGTTGAGGTTCTTTGCGATGACGTAGACCGGATCTGCCCAGTGCTTCTGGCCCTTAGTCGGTGTAACCTTCTGGTAGGCCGAGATGAACATCATGAGGAATTCGGATTCAGAAACTTGTTTCTCCGGCCGGAATGTACCATCCGGGTATCCTTTTACGACGTTGTTTGCGATTGCCCACTGGACGGTGGAATAAGCCCAGTTGGACTTCTTGACGTCATCGAATTGGTTCGCTGCACTTACACTTCCCGCTACAAGAGTTATGGAAAGCGTAACCCCTCCAATCACCCCCAGCAGTTTCTTTCCAAAAGCCTTCATTCTTTTAACCCTCCGTCATGTTCAAAGTAAACTACCCGTTCATCAAAAAATTCATATCGTTTATTTGTCAAGAACCGTGTCGATGAGATATGGCTATTTTTGTTTCTTATACTCGTATGCGTGCAAACCTTAAAAAGGGGCTTATGCAAACGGAGCAACAAGTTTTATAATAAAGATTGGAAAATAAAAGATTTACAAGAGAATAGAGGGGATACACCGTTGTACCATTCCGTAACCGACACTCCGTTTTTTAAAGATATCGTCAAAGACGAAGATGTTGAATGGGTAAGCTCAAAGTTCCGGGAAAAGACGTTCAACAAAGGCCAGGTGCTGTACATGCACGGCGACGAAGGACACGAGATGTACATTATCAAATCCGGTGCGCTCAAGATCTATCGTCAGGACGAAAACCGGGAAATCATTTTTGGACACCAATTCCCTGGAGAAGCGATCGGTGAACTTGAGATCTTCCACCACGATAACCATCGTACAGCTTCTGTAGCCACGATAGAAAAAACAACACTTTGGGTTGCTCATCGTTCGGCTATGGAAGAACTTGTTGTTCGTTACCCGGCTATTTTACGAAAAACCATCTACATACTCAGCGAACGTCTTAGCCAAGCGGATCGGAAGCTCGAATATCTGGCGTTTCTTGACGTTAGAATTCGAGTAGCTAATCTTCTGCTGGACCTTCACTCCAATTTCGGCAAAGAAACGGAAAGTGGACTGTTGATCGACTGGAAGATCACACAGCAGCATTTCGCCAACATGATCGGCGTAGGTCGGGAAAGTGCCGCAAGAATCCTGAAAGAGTTTCATGATCAAGGTGTCATTGAGCTAAAGAATCGCCGGACCTACATCTTGAAACTGGACGTGCTAAAAAGGTTGGCTGGAGGAGAAACCCAACCGGGTAGCGAACGTCTTTGGCATTCCACACACAAATACGATCTCAACACTTCGCACTTTAGGCACTCGTAATACCGTTTAACTAACTTCTATTATAGTGGATTTACGACAGCGTTTTCTGTGCGTACTTCCGCTATTTTTTTGTGTTCTTCCGCACAAATTAACCTTTCGGATACAGGGGTACATTAGATATTATTGTCACACTACAACGGACAATGCTTTGATCGTTTTAGATTTTAGTAAAGGAGGAAGCGCCAATAGGAAAATTTCTTCTGGGAAAAATTCTAGTGACGGAGGGTGTACTAAAAGCCATAGGTGAAACTGACCAAATGGTTGCGTTAAACCGCCATGCGCAGGGAGACTGGGGAAACGTTTCTGAGAATGAAGCGTTAACCAACAATGATGGAATGCTTAAAGGTGGTCGACTGTTTTCCAGTTATCAGAGCGAGTTCGGCGTTGCTTTCCATGTTGTGACGGAAGCGAACCGGTCATTGACTTGGCTCAAACTTCGAGAGGAATGATGATTTGAGTTACACAGCCTTTTATGAAGCGGCCTTTTTGCGATTTCTGGACCGCTTGAGCGAAGAAGCCCAACCCGAGATGGGGCTGGTATACGTGGACAATGATGAACACTGCGAATTCTTTCTTCAAGTTTCTCCGGTTCTGCTCCAAAATCGTTTACGTGTCATCCTTGACGCAATGATTAGCGAATTTAGCATGGAGCATGCCGAAGACGTTGCCATCGAAGCCTATGTTGATCCGCATCGAATCCGAATACAGGTTACGGAATCGTGGATCGAAATTCTGGTTGTACAGGAGAACGACCAAATGATCTTTGCTGGCGCGAGGTACAGCAAGGAATCGAAAAAATTGGTGTATCATCTACGACTCGAAGCGCTAAGAAAAAGCTTGCAAAATTTAATTTTGCTTGACCACATGAATGTGTTATGAACCCTAATCTTGTACTGCTTGAAGTGTTTGAGAACAAGACCATTCGTTATCAAGGGCAACCTTGCTTGGTGTTACATGGCATCGTGGCCGAAGTTGGATCAGCAGCAGCTCTTTTTTTGCTTATCATCAATCTGAAGGGAAAGAACGTTGTCAAAGTGGCTTTGGAAAATCACCGTCTATTTCCGACGTTAGCCAGAAACCTAAGCGTAATTTTTGAAAATCTTGACCGCTGGACTCAAAAGAAGTAGCAAGATCCGTCCGCGACTTCTACCTCCTACTTGGTTGTCGAAGTTGTTGAAGCCATGAAAAAGATACGTTACAAAACCACGAGCGTTATTTCAAACCAAATTTCACCTCAGAAAGGACAACAATCATGCCAAGACCTTTACCACGTGCCGATTGGGTAAAGAAATGTCTAAATCCCGAATGCGAAAGTACGGATCTCTTACTTAATCCAAATGGAAAAAAGCATACGAATGCTGTAGTAAAATGCAACAGTTGCAAGATGAAATTTGAGGTAATGGCTTTATGAAATAGAGAAGGAGGCCACTGTAGGCCTCCATTCTTTGTATCAGGGTGCTTTTTGAATAGTGTTCCAAGCTTGCTCCAGAAATTCGCGAACATCATCATGTCCTGACTCTACATAGGTTGGGCCAATTTGTATATCTTGCGGATCTGCATCATTTGTTCGCATCTTCACTATAATGTCCCGATCCGTTTGAACAATTGTTACGGCAGTTCTTCCCTCTGTTACACGTACCACAGTTTCTTGGTTTGGTTGAATTCCAGAAAAGACTTCTGCCCTACCTACAGAAAACACATCGTTTTGTCCGATGCTTGCTTGGATTAGCCCTGCCGTAACATCACTTGCGAATTGTTTATGGTCCATAGGAACCTCCATAATGTTAGAATATCTGTGCCGATTTTCAGCAAACCACACAGGCATTTTTATCGTCAATATATTGGAGATGTCCATAGAAAAGAAGGGGGGGGTCCCCCTGCATGTCTACTCAAAAGTCGTCAAAATCTCCTGCGTCTGGTGAAATGATCCTGACGCCACGAAGCTGTTGGCTTCGATTTGCAAGGTTTTGCTGTCTCGCAGCTTCAATCTGATGCCGGAGATACCGATCACCATCTTTCCCTTTTTCCCGGTAACGATCTCCACAAGACGATTCTTGGAATATTTTCCGGATTTCTTCTGCGGAAACTCCGCCTTCGTCTAGCCTTGCACAGATGTGAAAATCACGCTCGCTTCGACTTCTCACCTTTGAATCTTTCACGAAGCTCCGGTATGTGTCTAAGTCCGGGGCGTTGATCTTATTTGCCAGATTTTTATCAAATTTTTGTAGGCGCTTCAGAATCTGCGCTACGCTCTTACTCACCGGAGTATCAGAAAAAACAACGGGAGCAAAATCCATGCGAGAGCTCTGCTGAACCTGCGGGAAATGTTCAAAATCTGAAAGTGTGTATCGAAGATCTGAGTCAAAGTGGACGATTTTTACGTGCTTTGGGCTGTTAGGATTTTTAAGATGAAAGCCAACTGGAATCCTCATGAGCCGCATCGCGTCGCCACAGGAGTCTGCTCCCGTGTAAGCTTCAAGACGTCGGTTTGTTTGAACAACATCTTCGACAGGATAGGCAGTATCAAGCAAAAAATACAGGTGGTAGCCTCCAGGCGTTGAGATGATGATGCTTGGAAATGGATTCAAATTCGCAATAATCTCGTCCGCTTTAGCTTCAGCAGCCTGTAAGTTTTGGTCAAGCAATTTGAAATCTATATCCAGCCAGCAAGCTGTAGCTACGGAAACATCTGAACGGGCCGCGCGAATATACCTTTCGGTGTTCTTATTAATGATCCCGCGATCCCTCGGGCACACGGTGTAAAAAACACAGCCGTCTTGATTTCTAACATAAACGTGACCGCATATCTTTTCAAAGTTCTCTCTTCGAATGCGAAATGTCTTCGTCCGCATATATGATTCCTGAACTGGCTTATCGCAAATTTCGACAAAGTATTTTTGATCGTCGCCAGCTTCGAGAATAGGCGCGTACAGGGCTTTGAAGAAGCTTTTTAAACCTACATTGTCACGCGCTACTTTGAACTGCCGATGTTTGTCGAAGGATTGAGCGGTCATTGGAATTCCTCCTATTAGTGTTTTAGGTTTTGATGTTAGTCAGAGCGCTGTACCCGCGCTCTGACTGTATTCAGGCTCTTACAACGGGTCTTACATGACCCAGTTAATGTTAGTTTGGCTCAAAAATAGTCGTCTCTGTCTTTCATTAGATCTTCGAAATCTCCCAGCTCGAACTCACCTGGGTAAGTTTCGCATAGCTGCGTGAGGTCAATCGAAAGTACCCGCTGCGTACGTCCGGCAATGGATTTTAACAAGTTGACTGATTTCACGAACCCCCCATCGTCCGCATTTTCGCGAAGCTTCATCACAATGGCTCGCGCGGACAAATTGTCCTTACTGTACCCTCCAGTGACGGCTTCGATCAGTGGTCGTTGCTTGAAGTGGCCAAGCAGCCGGTCGTTCGTAAGCTCGACAAGAAACTCGCCAGGGTTGAAAATTTTGTTGTAACGGTCGCGCACGGTAGCCATGATCTCTATGAGCTGATCACCAAAAGTGTTCTCAGGACCTGCCGCTAGAGATGCAACGGCTTCGGTAGCTTCATCGAGCGTGTACACTTTGATGCCGAGATCGTTACACAGCCGCAGCCCAAGCAACAAGCCGAACATCACGCACGCGCCGTTCTTCCGGTTTCTCGGAGATGAAAAATCGTGCTTTGCTGCAACTTCCGTCGCCTGCTTGAAAAGATCGTCCCACACACTCTCATTTTGGAGCAACCACCGCATGTAACCGCCGACGAACTCGATTTTGTTTGGAATTTTGCAAAGTTCGGCAAAAGCTTCGGGATTTTGCTCTCTGCTTCGTATGGCGACCGCAACAATGCGCTCTTGGCAAGCCTGATCGAGGATCGGATCTTCGCCTGCTACGATTAGCGGTGCGAGCAGGTCGTACCGAACCAGTTCCTGACTCGATTGCCCTCGGCTGTCGTCCCTTCGATCGTAAGCATTTCGAAGAATTTGCTTGACGGAAGCGGCTTGAGGCAAGCTTTCCCTGTATTCATCGAGGTAGACAGGCAGAGTATTAGTCATCGACAACCTCTTTAGCACGCCAAAGCGTCTTTCTGTCGGCAAGGCCTTCGGGTCCTTATGGCCCAGAAACTTCAGCAGTTCCGAAATAACGGACGTTTTGCCTGCACCTTTGGAACCGTACAGTTGGAGCGATGGAAACTTCACACCATATTTTTGGAAAATCGGCTCCTTTAGCACGCTGGCCAGAATCCATCCCAACAGGATAAGCAGCTTTTTCCGTGCTCCGATGTTCAGAACTACGCCCAGAAACTGTTTCGCCAGAACTTGCCAAGCGCCGAGCTCAGGTACCGGTACATCGTAGATGTCTGCGTGCGAATCACCTTTTTTGGAAAGTAAGACGACAGCATCGGAAATACCTTCCGGTTGGATCACGCCGTCCATAACGAGGAATCCTTCACGACGGAATCCCAGCACATCGCTAGCTTGCACGGTCCTGCGTACGGATTTTCGCAGGTACATTACGAGAAGTGCATACTCAGCCGCAGTACCCGTAACAACGAGGCCCATAATTCCGAGCGATTGAATAAGATTTGACGCGGTTGAAATGTCTGCAACTTCGATACGGCGGTTTCGATATATGCGCCCACCAGACTCTACGGTCATGATGTACTCCTCGTGACCACTCTTCTCGTTAATCAGAAGAGTCGCTTCCAGCGTGAAATTCGTGAGGCTTTTGGTTTGATAGCTATCGCCGACCTTCGATTTGATGATGTACCCGACGGGGCTTAAAAACAGTTTTGAGCCGTTGTGCTCCGCCAGCCAAGCGATCGGCTTTCCTGCAATAGGCGCTGGGGTTGCGGATTCTTCAGCTTGTACCGAATAGTCTTCGACATCTGACGTTTCGCTTACAGGGGCCTGACCGTCTTGCAGAGTATTCGAGACGGCTTCTTCAACAATGGCTAACTGTTCCGATGTTGCCTGCTCTTGCATTTCCGATCCGTTTTTTTCGATTTTCGCCATAAGTGGCACCTCCAAAATTTGGTTTTGACATCCGACGTTCCGCCCTTGCGTGCCCAAATCCAGATTTTGGGCATAAAAAAATACGCACCTGTAACCAAGAAGGCCAGACTCAGGCCGATGGTTATTGAGATTGCGCACATTGTTCGTAGACGATTCATAGATTGTTTCAACACTTTTGCAACACCAATTTACTGAACATTTAGTGCTACGTCAACCCCCAAATTGTCAGAAAAAACGACTTAAAATTGCTGTGCCCTGCCATAGCGAGAGAATAGAAATCTAAAAAAATTTTTGAAGGCTGTTTACCGCTCTGCATACACGGGTGCACACATGCACTACCCTTTGTGAACAAAGACACATAGCGCTAAGAATAATTTTTATTATTCCGACCGGTTTGTTGGGTTTACAGGCGGTCCGTATATGCTATTGAAGTCAGGTTCTTTGCCAACAAGCCAAGAAAATTTTAATCAGACCTGTAGACCGTTTAATGTTCTCAGAAAATATAGAATACACAAGATGAATATATATCCATAAAAATATGTGAAGAACGATCTACAGGGTTTACAGGTTTACAAGATAGAAAGAGAAGATATTTTTTATTTTTATTTATTTCATTTTAATTTTTTGATTTATTATGTAGACCATGTATCTTCGAACGTAAACCACCCCTATTTTGATTGTAGACCGCATCTGTATAAAGAAGCCCCAGCTGGATTGGCCGGGGCTTGTTCAGTTTTTCTATTAAAGTCTAGATGCAATTTTCACTACATTGATCAATTTCGCCCGTTCAGCTTCTATCTCAACGACTTCTTCTTCGGTAAGCAGCTCTTTCACTCGACTCATCCTAATAACGGAACACGAGATGCGCGATTCTCCGATCATAACGGAGCTCACATAGAGCATCTTTGTTTTTCCGTTGCCGCGATTCACAATTTGTCCGTTTAAAACGCCAAGCTCTTTCCACTCGTCTATGATGTTATCTGCAATGTACCCAGCAACGTTCAGGTATTTCTTAAGCTCAGCATTTGTGAAGAAAAGTACATCGCACTCGACGCCTGCTATTTCTCTTGTACCGAATTTACCTAGCTGCGCGTGGTTCTTATTATTCCCTGTAAAGTGCTTTTCGTGGTTTGTGACGGCGAAGTTATAGACATCAGACAAAGCTTCAACGCTTTTCGCTTTGCCTGCGCAGAGCGAGGTCATGTAAGAAATCACTTCGTTACACAGTTCAGATACCTGCTCCTTCGTCACAACGTCAAGATCTAAAATTTCAACAAGTAGATCGAGAACCAGGTGCATACATGCCGTATAAGATGAAAAAGTTTTGTACTTCTCATTGTCAAACAGTACTGTTGCCTTCCCTGCTGGATTCTCATACTTAGCCAGATAGACTTTAAATCTCTCAGCCACATCCTCACGGTTAGGGATCACGTAATCAAGAAAAGCGTCAAGCGCTAGGCCATAACTGTCATTTAGCGCAGCCCCAAGCTCCCTATGCATGTTTTTCATGGCAGCAGGATCATCAAAAATACCTGCAAATACATCTCTGACGTTCAGTGGGATCACCCGCCGTGTAAGTCCATCGTTCTTCACACGAGACAGAATAGAACTTTCGCCGCTCGCCACTATAATGGATGAAAAGCGTCCGTCATCCCTACTTGTACCTTCAGACGTTGCCTTGTCACTAAGCGTGGAATTGAATACATTGTAGAGCGCATCTTCAAGCACTTCAGTGCTCGCCCTATGCGACTCTTCATAGCAAACTACATGGCTGTTGTGGAACCTGACTACGGAGTTCATCCCGGCAACGGTTAGTCTTGCGCAGGAACGCATGAGTTCTGACTTCTCTTTTGAACACCCCATGGGATTCATGGCTGTGTACTGTAGCAAGTTCTTACCCTTGCCTTTTGGACCAAAAATATCCACTGTAAGGCAGTTTCCAGGAATTACAGCCCCGTCAATGATGACATTTATAAATGGCGCTGTGTACACGATAAGCGACAAAGGGTGCTTAGCTAGCACATTAAGAATGCCTGATACATTCTTCTTAACGTCCGTGCCAAGTGTTACGTAACCGAGGTCCAGACTGCGTTTTTGCTTGCTGTCAGTAACGTTTATAACATGCGCGCTTGACCTCGGATTTATAAACTCGCTGTAGTCTTCCGTCCAACCAATCGAGGTATGCACAGTCAGTGTTGGAATCAAATGTTCATTCAGATCGAGATAATCTTTGAGGTATTCAGACAGTTCGTCAAATTCAGATATTCTCCTGTTTTTTAGCAAAATAAGGCCATTTGAAATACAGGCATCGCTGAACTTCTTGCTTGAGGTATAAATGTCTGTATCAGCGACGCTAAAGTACATCCAGTATTTTTTTCTTTCATTATAGAAGCAGATTTCCGTATACGGTTTGTTTGTAAGCTCCGACATGTGATTTCTTTTTCCGACCTCTTTGCCGTCAGCGATATGCTGGCTAATGTGGATCCCAAGCGCTGAAAACTTCTTATGTGCAGGTACAAGAGCCGCCTTATTCCCTGGGAAAGTAGGATGATGGTACAGCATGTAATCAGATACGGCGGCTGGCAGTACACTTGCATGTGTAACAATGTCTGCAACGACATCCTCCTCTGTCTTATCCGGATACAAAGACAAAACGTGTTTTATGATTTTCCGTCTCGCTTCAATATAAGCGATTTTATTCTCCGTAGTTGTAGAAGCAACGCCGTAGTTTAAAGCATGGATCGCTTTTTCAAGCGTCGCCCTATATTCTGTAATCCTAGCGTTCTCTGAGACAAATTTTTCTACATATTGCTCCATTCAAATCAGCTCCTTTGATTTGAAGGCGCATGATACCCAAGTCTTGACGAAAATTAAATTTCCGTATTTTAATAAACGTGAAGATCGGGCTGATGCGCCTATCCTCATTTGCGAATTGACTCCGGCCTTAGTGTCGGAGTTTCTTTTTATATGGTCTTCTTTTGTTTACACTCAACTTTTACGATTAGTGTTGGAACGCATCCATGCACGAACTTCATTATAATCAAATCTTGGCCTTCCATTCTCTGAAAGGGTATAGGTGGGCATTCCTTTGTTTCTCATACGAAGAACATGACGACGGCTAATGTTCAACTTCTTACACAGATCACTCAATGACAACATTTCTTCCATGATTTTGTTCCTCCCTTCCCCTCCATCAAAACATGTCTGTGTATTTTCGCACAATTATTTCATGTCCCAAAAGGTCTCATATTGTCTCAAAGCGTCTCTTCAACAAAACGAGATCAGAGCATCCAGCCAAGCTATATCTACAGAAGAAATTTGATCTGTTGATGTAATCGAATTTACTAAGGTTGGATAGAGTTTTCCTCTGTTTAACAAGTTTAACTCAGTTATGCGAGTCCCTTGATCCGTCGATTTTTCGCATTGTTTACTTTTCTCGAAATGAGAGAGGAGGAATGGAATGCGAGGTTGCGTCTCCAAACGAAAAAATGGAACGTATGCCTATACGGTCGAAATGGGCAAACATCCAGAGACGGGAAAACGTCGGCAAAAGATGAAGGCGGGGTTCGCCACAAAGAAAGAAGCCGAGCAAGCGCTCAACAAAACGCTAATGGAGCTCGGACGTGGCAGTTACATTGAGGAAACAACGGAGAGTGTGCAGGATCATTTTTTGAAATATCTGGAGTTAAAGCGTCCAAACGTTAGGCCTGGAACGATGAAAACCTACAAGTGGCTGGTGAACTACCACATTATCCCGAAGCTCGGGCAGATTCCGATAGCCAAGCTCAAACCGGCTCATCTTGTCGCCATGTACGAAAGGCTGCGGGTTGAAGACGGGTTATCGCCGCAGTCCATTAATCACGTCCATAAGGTTTTGCATGATGCACTGGCTATAGCTGTCAGGCACGAAACGCTCCATCGTAATGTAGCCACGCTGGTCAAGCCACCAAAAATCCCAAAGACCAAAATGAAAGTCTGGACAAACGACGAGCTTTCACAGTTTCTCGACTACGCAAAGCCATACCGCTACTACATGATCATCTTGCTGGCAGCTGCTTGCGGATTACGCAGGGGTGAAGCCCTTGCACTCCGCTGGATCGACGTTGATCTGGAAGCAAAAACCCTCACCGTCAGGCGATCCTACACACGAGGTGAACACGGTCATGCTTTCCATGAGCCGAAGACGAAAGCCGGGATCAGAACGATTGCGATGCCAGAAATTGTAGTTGTAGCAATGAAACGACAAAAAGCCCTGCAAGCGCAGGACAAGCTAGCCGCAGGACCGAATTACAAGGATTTTGGGCTGGTTAGTCAAACCAAACGAGGTTTGCCGATCAACCCGTATTATTTTGAAACTCGCTGGCTGGACATGCTAAAGAAATCTGGGTTGCCTAAGATCCGGTTCCATGATCTAAGGCATACACATGCTTCGCTACTACTCAAGCAGAATGTGCATCCGAAGATTGTATCAGAAAGGCTTGGGCATTCTTCTGTAGGAATTACGCTGGATCGCTATTCGCATACGTACGGGATTGATTATAAGGCTGCTGAAGAGATAAATCGATTGATCTATTAAAGTTACCAAATCACACAAAAAAGCCAATCATATGTTGAGGGAAATTGGCTTTTTTGTGTGGCTATGAATTTCTGCTATTCCTATAATCTTCGACTACAATTTCAGCACTTGAATTCATATTACATTCTTGTTTATTCCTAAATACCCAATAAAACCAGTCCCAAATCATCAATGCACTTTCTCTGTATTTATAAATATCATTTTGTAGTTTTCGTGAGGATTCAGATAATTCCGGATCCTGTATGTTACTTAGTAACTTTACCCACAAGTTTTCCGCATCGTAGGACAACTTAGTTGAACGCGATATTGTTGCCTTATTGTCAGTGTATTGCTTATAAGTGTAGATACATATAGGGGCTAAAGGCGCTGCAATTGAAACAAAAGTATTTACAACACTATCATTTTTAAGAAGCCCTATAATTAAAACTATCAATACACAAAAAATAAACAAAATTTTCAGGAAGTTCTGAAAATAATCTCTTAGCTTACCATCCCATACAGTGTTGACTTGTTGACACATGATTCTTCCTGCAAAAATTTCAACTTTTGAATATTCTTGAGGATACCAATCTTTTAAAGTGTTTAACGACTTATTCTTTTTGAGATATTTATTGAATATTTGATCCAAATCATGTACAGCTTGATTTCTCGGACCACAAAGTGCACTATTCCAACTTAAATCCAAGACCATTGTATCGAAAGTTTCTTGAAATCTGGCTGCCTTCTCTTTCTTGCTTTTTACAACTTTTTCGAAAATGAATGAGTTTGAAATAATAATCAAAATTGATAACAGTGTTATTATCGCAAGAATACTTGTATTTGAAGGAATAAGGGGTTTTACAAAAACAATTAAGATAGGTAGTAATACGCAAGCAGCGAACTGATAGTGAGATACAACTTTTGCTTCTTTGTACAATTGTCTTTGAGCAGCAAGAATTTTAATGTTTCTTTCAGAGTTTTGTCGCGTTGCTATTCCGTTATCTGCTGTTGTCATATTATAATCTCACCCCGTGTATTTGGGGAAGTTGCCGCCAAATATTTCTCCCCATTTTTTTATTGACGAGGCGTGATCTTTTTCATCCTCAGCCTTACGCGCCTCAATTGCCTTTGTATAATCTGAATATGCTTTGCTTGAAATTTTCTGCTTATCTTCATAAGATAAATTATTTAAATTCCCTTGAATATTTTTAGGGTCTGCTACAGCATTGAAAATTGCGGTGTGAATATGCAAAAGTACATCAGGAATTGTAAGATCTATATAAGAAGATACGCTACCCCTGGTATCAAGATAAGAAAGCAGTAAACATTCCAACAAATACGATCCCATCGTTGGCATAGAAGCTTTTCTATTCCAATACTTCATTAGACGAATAACATTCAGCACGTTTCCATCGTGTTTTTTATTGATTCGAGAAATATTGGCTTTGTCTATTCTAGGATCGGTCTTTTTCCAATGTCCATTTCCGTCTGGTATAAGATAATAATCTTTCCCAAGCGAATCAGATGCCGTGATAAAACAAGGAACTATGTCAAATACCCAAGAATAGGTTCTCAATTTTAGTGTAGCAGCTTCTTGGTTTCTTTTAATATCAGCATTTTCATATTGAGAAATTCCTTTTAAACTAGCCACAAATTTATTGATGACTTTTCTTGAATTGAGTTTATCTGTGTAATCATGACACAGGGGATACAGTCCTATAGCAGAATCAGGAACAGTTATTTCCACTTTCCCAGAACTATATTCCAAATAAGTGCTCTGTTGAGCACTTAATCCAAACATTAGGTCTATGTCATCCAATTCTCTGATTTTTGTCTTTCTTGCAAAGGATCCGAAATGAATATCTATATCGCTGTATAAAGTTGGGAATCCATCTTGCTGATCAAATTTATCGATCTGTTGAATGAGCCAATTTCTACTGCTTCGAGCCGAAGCTGTTACATTGGAATCAAGGTTGACGTAGTCTCTCATAAATTCATTAAAAGCAGAGTTCACTGTAGTTGCCATTTTTATTCTCCTTTGAGTAAAATTCCGCTTACAATTTGATTTTCTAAGAAGTAATTGGTCTATGTATTTAAAGATCATACGTTCGTATATAAATCATAACATACTTTTTATTTCCATCAAGATTCATTGCTACTCTTTTAACTAGGGAAAATGAATTCCTCGTCGTTTGTGCCCAGTATGACACATCTACACACCTTTTACAGGGCGAAAGTATGGCGACTTTACTCCCACCGACCTTCGTTTGTTGGCTTTTTGTTGATTAAACTCGCAAAATCTCTACAGTTCTGTTGATTCCACGTTGCATCTCTTCGGCTCAGCGCCTTGTTCTTCCCGTCATCTCTACACGCCCCGTGTACTTTGGGGCGTGTATTTCTTGTTGCCCACAAAAAACATTTTCTCCAGCCCAGCGTTGACTCCTTGTTGACTTCGGGTACATCGGAATACTACAAAGCAGCCGGGCTGATCCTTCACACCGTGTACTTCTGCAATCTCCGCAATACAAAAAAGCCCGCGTCCGCCGCGGGCTTCCCTGCTCCAAACCAACTTAAACCTCTTCCCCCGTCCCGATCGGATTATCGTCATACGAGATCCAATCGCTCCAACTTCCCGGATACAGCCGCACGCTTTTGAACCCGGCCTGCTCCAACGCCAACACATTCGGCGTCGCGCTCACGCCGGAGCCGCAGTACACGACGATCTCCGCTTCTTTGTCCACGGTCTCGAAGTGTTTCTCCAGTTCCTCCGTGCTTTTGTACGATCCGTCTTCGTTAAAAAGGTCTTTCCAGAAGAAATTGATCGCGCCCGGAATATGGCCGCCGACCTGGTCCATCGTCTCGTTCTGGCCCAGGTAACGGTCGTGAGCACGGGAATCGATCAGCACCGGGGTGAAAAAGACCGTCGGATCGCCGGCCGCGGGGATCACGATGTCCTGCACCGGCACGTCGCCGCGCTCGGCCGCCATCTCCTGCTCGACGCCTTCCACGATCTGTTCCGCTTTGATCGTGCCGACGATCCGCTGCACCTCGTTCACGTCCGTCACCAGATGCTGCTGCACGTTCGGGATGAACGTCGAAGGCACGCGTACCGCCTGCTTGTCGCCGACCGGAAAACCTGCTTCTTTCCAAGCCGTAAAGCCCTTGTCCAGCACCGCCACGTTCTCATGCCCGATCCAACGCAGCATCCACCACAGCCGCGCCGCGTTCATGCCGCCTTCGTCATCGTAAGCGATAACGCGCGTATCGTTGCCGATACCCAGCTTCGCGAGTTTCGCGGCGAACACTTCAGGTTCCGGCAGCGGATGACGTCCTCCGTGATCCGTCGCTTCCGCGGACAAGTCTTTTTTCAAATCCATATAGATCGCGCCCGGAATATGTTCCTGTTCGAAGGCCTCGCGTCCCGAGTCCGGCTGCCCCAAAATGTAACGGCAGTCCACGATCGTCTGCTCCGGCTCGTACAGGCGGGCCAGCAGCCATTTGTTCGATACGATATTTTGCATGGTCGTCTCTCCTTTTTTTCTTCTTCTGTTTCCGATATACACCGTATGTTCGGCAAGCGAAACTTTTCATCAGAATAGCACCTTCGCTCTTTAAAATCCAACATCGCCCTTTTCATAAGCGCAGTCGAAAAAAATTTCAAATTTGTGAACCCTAACGTGATGCTGCACGGTTACTAAAGGTTATGGTATAGTATCTAGTAATACATTCAGGAAGGAGGTAGCAGACTTGGGAAGGCGATTAACCGTATACCGTTGTTAAACCCTGTTTCTTGGACCTGCCTCTTTCAGACGGAAAACACACTGAAGAGGCGAATCTGCTTTAAACGTTAAAAACTTACTGGAGGTGAATCCCTCGAACGAGGGAACTTATTGGACCTAATGACGATCGTCAATTTATTGATTCTTGCCGTACTGCTCGCGCTCACCGCATTCTTCGTCGCATCGGAGTTCGCGGTCGTTAAAGTACGGGTATCCCGGCTCGACCAGTTGATTTCGGAAGGCAACAAGAAGGCTGTACGGGCCAAGCAGGTCGCTCAAGACCTTGACTACTACCTGTCCGCCTGTCAGCTCGGCATCACCGTAACCGCACTCGGTCTGGGCGCGATCGGTAAACCTGCCGTCAAGCTGCTGCTCTATCCGGTATTCGAATGGTTGAACGTCTCGGACGCCACGGCTTCCGTCGTCTCTTATGCGATCGCCTTTTTCCTCGTGACGTTCCTGCACGTGGTCGTCGGCGAGATGGCTCCGAAGACGCTGGCGATTCAGTTCGCGGAAAAGATGACGCTGCTGCTCGCGCCTTCGCTGTACTGGTTCGGACGCGTCATGTACCCGTTCATCTGGGCGCTTAACGGCGCGGCGCGCGTGCTGCTTCGGATGTTCGGCGTCAAGCCGGCGGGACACGAAGACGTGTACTCCGAGGACGAGCTGAAAATCATCATGGCGCAGAGTTTTGAAGGCGGCGAGATCAATGAAACAAAGCTTTCGTATATGGAAAACGTGTTTTCGTTCGACGAGCGCGTGGCGCGCGACATCATGGTGCCGCGAACGCAGCTCGTTACCATCGATAAGGATATGGATTACGCGGAATTGATCGCGGTGCTCGATGAGAACAACTACACCCGTTATCCGGTCACCGAAGAAGGCAGCAAAGACCGGATCATCGGAGTCGTCAATGCGAAAAAGATGCTTCCCCACATCATCGCCGGACGCGCGCGCAGGCTGGAAGAGTTTATCCGCCGGATTCCGATTGTATCGGAAGCGACGCCGATTCAGGAAACGATGATCAAAATGCAGCAAGAACGCATGCACATCGCACTCGTTGTCGACGAATACGGCGGCACCGCCGGAATCGTGACGATGGAGGACGTGCTCGAGGAGCTGGTCGGCGAAATTCGCGACGAGTTCGACGCCGACGAGATCGCCGAGATCCGTCAGACGGACGAACGCGAATATGTCGTCAGCGGCCGGGTTCTGCTGGACGAGCTGGAGAAGCGCTTCGGCGTGAAGTTCGAGGAACGCAGCGACACCGATACCATCGGGGGCTGGATTCAACATCGGAAAGGCACCGCGGCTGGCGAAGGCGAGAAGCTGGTCGAAAACGGTCACGTCTGGACCATCGTGGAAAAAGACGACCTACAGATCAAACAGGTGAGGTTAAACTACACGGAACAGTAAAACGTCCCGTTCCTCACCAAAAAACTCTCACAGCACCATCGAACAGCAAGTCATCAATCAACCAAATAATCCGAAACTTCTGGAGGTGAATCCCTCTTACGAGGGAATTTATTGGACGGAACAATTGCCTTAAACCTATTTCTGGTCGCCGTGTTTATCGGTCTTACGGCCTTCTTCGTCGGCGCTGAATTCGCGATACTGAAAGTCCGGATGTCGAGACTCGACCAACTGGTCGCTGACGGAAACAAAAAAGCCGTCATGGCGAAAAAAGTCGCTCAAGACCTCGACTACTATCTCTCTGCCTGTCAATTGGGTATCACCATCACCGCGCTCGTACTGGGTGCCCTTGGCGAACCGACTGTCGAACGCATGCTGCGACCGGTATTCGACCACTTTGAAGTATCGGAAGCCGTATCGACCGTATTGTCGTACGGTATCGCCCTGGCTCTCGTGACGTTCTTGCACGTCGTCATCGGCGAACTTGCGCCGAAGACGCTGGCGATCCAATTTTCCGAAAAAATGACCCTGATGCTCGCGCCGTCGCTGTACCGCTTCGGACGCATCACGGCTCCGTTCATTCGCCTGCTTAACGGTTCCGCAACCTTGCTGCTTCGCGCATTCGGCGTTAAGCCTGCCGGACATGAATCGGTTCACTCCGAGGAAGAACTGAAATGGCTGGTCGAGCAAAGTTACGAAAGCGGCGAGATCAACAAGACTGAACAAGCTTATCTGCAAAACATCTTTGCTTTCGACGATCGTCTACTGCGCGAGATCATGATCCCGGCGGACAAGATCGTCAAGATCGCCAAAGAAGTTCCGCAGGACGACCTGATCGAGAAACTCAGCGAACACGAATATACCCGTTATCCGGTAACCAACGGCAATCCGGATGCTTTTATCGGATTCGTGCATAGCAAAGAAGTCCTGACCGCGATCGCGGCGGGACGCGACGGACGGATCGAAGGCTTTATCCACAAGCTGCCTCAATTCGTGGAAACCGCGACGCTCCGCGAAGTTATGCTCAGCATGCAGCAAAGTCGCGTGCACATGGCTTCCGTCGCCGATACGTCGGGTCGTACAATCGGCCTCGTGACCATGGAAGACATTTTGGAGGAGATCGTCGGCGATATTCGCGACGAGGCAGACGGCGTACGATTGCCGCTTGCTCCTCTGTAAGTTCCTTTTCAACGTTAACTTAACGCAAAGCCCCGGCTTCCGCCTAAACGGATACCGGGGCTTTTTTTCGCTGCTGAACGTTTTTTATTTTATTGCTTGGCAGCCGCCAATTTCTCCAACACCGCCTCAACTTCCGCTCCGGTCACCAGACGATTCGGCTCGAAAGCGTTTGTGCTTGTCCCTTGCATGATTTCTCCGGACGTTACGCGCGCGATCGCTTTAGCCGCCCAGTACGAAGTCGGCACATCGGTATATGCAGAAGCCGTAGCCGCGTCCGCTTCATTTTTACTGCCTAATACCCGATCAGCCAGCACCGCCAATTGCGCTCTTGTTACAGCCAGATCAGGCGCAAAACGGTCACCGCCAACGCCTTGCATCACGCCCGCCGTAGAAGCCTGACGGATCGCCAAATCATAGGGAGAGTCAGCCGTATCCGCGTAGATCGACGTTCCCCGGACTTCTTCCAGATTAAGACGCTGCGCCAGCACTCTAGCCAATTCTTCGCGCGTTACGGATGCGTTTTTTTCAAGGGTCACGGGACGCACGAACTGTTCATTTTTCTGAGCAAACAGCCAATCCAGCATCTCCTTGTCGTTAAACACCGGAACCCACGACCAATGCTTCATTCCGCCGTAAAAACGTCCTTCGTCCATGAAGTCGTCATCATAGATCGTCAGCTTCGTCTGCGACGCCCCCATTTCCGCCAACGCCTGATAAGCGAGCGTGCTCGTGCGGCTGTCCGTCGTCGGATCATTTTCGGCATGCACGATCCACACCGGCGTCTCCGTAATATCCTTCAGCTCCTGCTTAAACGCATCTACTGAACCTTCGTAATCCGCAATCGTATCCTTCGCCGCAATCGCGATCGCTCCGGCGAACGTATTCGGATACTGCATCAGGAAACGGAACGTCCCTCCCCCGCCGCTCGATGGACCCACCACGTAAATCCGCTGCGGATCGACTTTTCCTTCGGACACAAGGCGATCGATCAATTCCATCTGTACTTCGAAAAAGTCCTGCATCCGCGTCAGTTCTTCCGTATTATCGTAGATTTTCCAGCCGTAGTTTTCCGGAAATTGCACAGCCAGCACCGACGTATCATAGCCCGATTCCGTCCAGACCGTCGCTCCGCGATTCTCCGTCAACTGCTTGAAATTATCGCTTCCGACTTCGCCGCCGCCATGCAACCAGACCACCAGCGGCTGCGGCTCCGTGCTTTCGGACAGCTTCATTTGGTAGGTCAGGCTTTCGCCGTTCGCTCCCGTAATTTTGCCCGCCTCGAAATCATCCACCGTGCGCGTCTCGACCTTGGACACCTGCTCCGCGTCGAACGATAGCTCCGGATAACGCTTATTGACGACAGCGAACTCCGATACATAGCCGCCCGGATATTTAAAAGGTTTGACCGTCATCGACAGCACGTTGCCTTCTCGCGTCAGTTGGATGCCGTCGTCTTCGTATGCTTCCTGCACGATCTCGCCTGCCGCATTCAGCGGGTAGCCGTCATAGTTGCCCGTAATGTCGAAGTCGGATGCTTGAAGACCTGCATACGAAGCGTTTGTCGGTAAAACCAATTCGAACGATTCAGCCATGCGTCCCGCATCGCCGATATATGTATGCGCGGTAATTTGAAGCGACTTCGTTGCGGGATTCGTTTCTGCGGCATCCGCTGCCGGCACGTTTCCTCCCAATGGCGCAACACCTAATACCAACGCAGCCATCCAGGTTAAGCCTGTTCTCTTTTTCATGTTCATCCCTCCGTTTAAGTATGAATCATCGATGGTTGGACGCGCAAAAAAACCCAAACGGTGCCCGCAGAAGAGAAGTTTCTCGTTCTGCCGACCCGATCAGGTTTTGCCCATCATGCGGTCACAATCCATCATCGTTCCTTTACCGTAACAAAAAATGAAAGCGTAGTCAAAAGCGTAAGCATGCAAAATGGGATAAAACGTACCGTTTCTCGGATTTCTGTTCGCGGGCACGCTCATTTTGGGTAATAGAGTTACTGAGGTTCTTTACCGATAGTCTGTTCGCTGCAGCCGATCTTTTCGCATATCGCGTTGAGACAGAACCGTATCCGGCTTTGGACCGCATTAGAGAAGGGCAAGTTTGACTTTACACCTGCCTAGGCTCTATATTTTTTATTAGAATGTTTAATGGTGAATTATGGCATGTTCGATGAAAAAAGTTGGTCGAATGTTTGCATTCCATTTTCCAAGGAGGTCAATACGTATGATCGCAAAGGACACGTTTGAAAAAGAATGGAGCGCCGAGGAAGTCGCGCAGATGCTCGAGGAGCACCGCGCTTTTTACGATACCGACCGCACGCGCAGTTATAAATTCCGCATCCGTCGCCTCGACAAACTGAAGGCGGCAATCCAACGTTACGAGCCGGCCTTGCTCGAAGCGCTGCAAGCCGATCTGGGCAAACCCGCTTTCGAAGCTTACTCGACCGAAATCGGATTTGTGCTGAACAGCATTTCCGAAATTTCGAAAGAATTGTACCGCTGGTCCAAACCGCAGCGCGTCGCGACTCCGCTCGCGCTGGCAGGAGCCAGCAGCTTCGTAATCAACGAGCCGCACGGCACGGTGTTGATCGTCGGACCGTTCAACTATCCGTTCCAGCTCGTGCTCGAACCGCTGGTCGGCGCGATCGCGACAGGCAACTGCGCGGTCATCAAAATGTCCGACAGCACGCCTAACGTCTCCCGCGTCGTGAAGCAGCTGATCGGCGACGTATTCGAAGAACATTACGTGCGCGTGCTGGACGGCGGCAAAGACACGGTAACCGCGCTGATCAACTCGCCGTTCGATTACATCTTCTTCACGGGCAGCACCGAAGTCGGACGCATCGTCGGCGAGGCGGCGGCCAAGCAGTTGATCCCGTACACGCTGGAACTGGGCGGCAAAAGCCCGGCGATCGTCGATAAACAAGCGGATATCCGCATGGCGGCCAAGCGCATCGTCTGGGGCAAGCTGGTCAACGCCGGGCAGACCTGCATCGCGCCGGATTACGTGCTGGTGCACGAAAGCAAAAAAATCCAGCTGCTGATCGCCCTGAAAAACGCGATTCGCGAATTCCTCGGCGAAGATATTCAAAACAGCCCGGACTTCGGCCGAATCGTCAACGAGCGCCACTTCGACCGCCTGAACGAGATTCTCGAAAAAGACAAAGACAGCATCGTGTTCGGCGGAAGCCGCGATCGCGGGAACAAGTTCATCGAACCGACGCTGCTGGACATCGATTCGTGGGACGCGGCAAGCATGCAGGAAGAGCTGTTCGGACCGATCCTTCCTGTCCTGACTTACGAAGACATCGAAGAAGCGATCCGACTGGTCAACAAGCACCCGCGTCCGCTGTCGCTCTATCTGTTCACGACCGACGAGCAGGTGCAGGACCGCGTGTTGGAAAAAATTCCGTTCGGCGGCGGCTGCATCAACGACACGCTGCTGCATGTCTCGAACACGAACCTGCCGTTCGGCGGTACAGGTCCTTCCGGCACCGGTTCGTATCACGGCGTTCACAGCCTGCGCACGTTCTCCCATCAAAAGAGCATCCTCAAACGCGCCTCCGCGGAAAGCGGAACGACGCTGATCTTCCCGCCTTACGGCGAAGAACAGATGGCGCTGATCAAAAAGATGCTGAAATAAAGATCGAGGCAATACGAGCCGGATCTTCGGCTTCATTGAGCCGCTTTCCCGAGAAATCTTTCGGGAAAGCGGCTTTTTGTTCCGGCATTTGCCCGGCGCGCAGCGACTGCAACCTTTTCCGACATCATGACGTCTGGAGCAGTAAGAAACACAATCGAAGCGGAATATTCGCAGCCTGTCCCGTGTGCCACGTTCCGTTATCCCAAGGAGGTCATCGAAATGAATAAAAAAACAATCTCTTCCGTATTAGCCGCTTCCGTCTTGTCCCTGTCGCTCGGCGGTCAACTCTTCGCGGCAGGTACCGGATTCGGCGACCTGAACGGCGTAACCGGGCAGGAGAAGATCGAAGCGCTCCAAAATGACGGACTGGTTAAAGGAGTGAGTACCACGTCGTTCAATCCGCAAGCCGCATTGACTAACGCGCAGGGAGTTCAACTCATCGCGGGAGGTCTTCAACTGAGTCTTGCCGCGATTACGTTCGAAGCCGGTAAAGTCCCTACGGCGCATGATCTGTTCCCTGCTGCAAAAGAGGATGCCTGGTATGCCGACGCTTTCGTCAATGCTCACTTTAACGGCGTGGAGCTTCCGGAATCGATCGATCCGTCGGCCTCCATGACCAAAGAAGCCTATACGCATTATCTGATGCAGGCGTTAGAGAAAGCCGGCAATCTGCCTATGATCAATATCAAGCCGAAGGATATTGCCGACGAAGACGACCTGACCGTCGAGTACCAAGGTTCGATTCAACGGGCGCTCGTTCGCGGGATCGTGAAGCTGGACGCGAAAGGCGAATTCCATCCGAAGGCCGAGATCACGCGAGCTGAAGCCGCGGTGATGCTGTATGACGCAATCGAGTTCCTCCGGGGAGAGCTCGCTTAGGAGGGCTGCGGGAGAAATTCGCCCATTCGCTCGCTCTGGTTTTTTGGGGAAGAAAGGGCAACACAAAAAGGCTCCTTCGGGGAGCCTTTTTCAGTTCAAGCGTATTCCTTCCGTTCGGCTTATAGTTCGCCTACGGATTCCAGCGACGCTTTCAATTGATCGTCCAGGCGTTTGAGGAAAAGGGTCCAGTGTTCTTGATCGACATTCAAGGCTTCGGGACCGTAGTCTTCGGCGATTTGGATGTGGAAGTGGCGGTCGTTAACTTCGCCGAGTTGTTTTTGGACTTGTTTGAAACGTTCCGCGTCTTCGGCGTGTTTGGCGTCCAATGCGAAAGCAGCGGCTTCGGAGGTGTAGCGGCTGCGTTTGGCGGCGATGCGCACTTGATGGAGGGATTCAAGCGCTTGTTCGCTGTACAAGCCTTCGCGATCAGCCGTGACTTGGTAAAAGTGGCGGCGTTTGCGGTAGTCGTCTTTCAATTCGCGCACGCTGCGGCGGACGTCGGCTTGAGCGGCCAGCTCGGGCAGGTCTTCTTTTAAGAACGTCTTCCACTTTTTGTCGAGTTTGCTGTTGACGATCTTGGGCAGTTTGCGACTCAGTTTCTTGCGTTGATCTTTGCGTTCGTCTTTTTCCAACTTCGCCATTCGCTTGAACAGCTTGGCTTCGTCGTCGCGGTCTTCCGATTCGGCTTCTTTGCGCAGTTTTTTGAACTCGCCGATGAGCACGTCCGCGTCGCGCACGCGGCCGAAGCGTTTTTGCGCTTTTTTGATCAACGGATATAAACCGGTCTCTCCGTCGGGATCAAGAACTTGTAACAGCGTGAGCAGCTTGCGCGCGCTAACCCGTGCTTGGTGCACATCTTCTTCGTCATAGTCCTTTAACGCGGCCCGGCTGCGTTTGCGGAATTCCGTATAGAGTTCTTGCAGCGCTTCATGCCATTGCTCGGCCAAATCCGCCGTCGTTACCGCTTCGCTTTGCTCCCGTTCGTTTCCCATAGGTTCATCCGACTCCTTTTCGATAAACTCCCTCTGCTTTCTTTTCCCGCTGTCTATCTGTATCATTACCCGAAAAAGCTGCCGCACGACGTATTCTTTCATCCAAACTTCGACCGGTCAAAGAAAGAAGGCGAGAGATAAAGAATTTGGCGGTTAGCGCGGCAGGGCAGCGAATCGTTGACAGACGAAAAAGGCGGACGGAGACATTCGTTCAAATCGCCGTCTCGCCCGAAAAAAGGATCGCATGGAAACTGAAAAGTCAACAAATGATGCGGAGGCATCCATTTTCGTTGGAAGGCCATTCGAGGTCGGACAAACTGAGCTCGGAACGGGAAAGGGATCGTGCGGGAAACGGTTGGCTTCGGTAATCGTAGCCGTCCCAAAGGTTCCAGATTTCTATTTTCGTGCCTGGTTTCAATGCGCCTATGTAGGTCCATAGCGTGGCTGAAAAATCGTATTCCGTTTCGAGGCTGTAGATATGCGTACGGCGGGTGAGCGGTTGCAGGCTTTTGGGGAAGATCCGGCATTTTTTCAAGGAAAAATCGTTAATCGCATGAGGGTCGGGGGCATACATAACGGTCATGTCGGGGTTCATCTCTTCCCACTGAAGATGCCCGGCAGGGATGCCGAGTTCCATCATTTCGCGTACTGTCGCAAGCCGGTAACCCGTGGGTTCGACTTCGGGGATCGGACGATCAGCCGTTATCCATTGAACAAAGCTTATTTCATTCGCCTCGCTTTCTCGGTTCGCGTTGCTGTTATTATAACCAAAATCACGGATTCCTTAACCGCCCCCGCGGAAGGAATCCGTGATTTTCGGATCGGAACGCCATCAAGCCTTTGATATCGCGCCGTTATTTTTCGCGAATGACGATCTTGCCCTTCGCATGGTGGCTTTCGCTTTTGGCATGCGCGTCGCGCACGCCCTGCTCGTTCAGCCAGTAGGTCGAATCGATGATCGGCTTCAGCTCGCCCTTTTTGATCAATTCGGCCAGTTTTTCGAGCTGTTCGCCTTTCGGCTCCATCATGAAGTGCGCCGTATGAATGCCGAGGTCTTTGGCCAGGCTTTCATCCGGTTTTTCCAAGATCGAGATCAGATGGCCGCCGGACTTCAGCACTTTGAAGCTTTTGTGCTGAATATCGCCGCCCATCGTATCGAGTACCATATCGTAATCCGAGAGTACCTCGGAGAAGTCTTCTTGTTTATAGTTGATAAAATGGTCGACGCCGAGCGATTTCAACAATTCTTCGTTCTCCGCGCTTGCCGTCGATGCGACTGTCGCGCCTAGATGCTTGGCAATCTGGATCGCCATCGTGCCGACTCCTCCCGCCCCCGCGTGGATGAGCACTTTATCGCCTGCTTTCACTTTTCCGTGATCCACCAGCGCCTGCCACGCCGTCAGACCCGCCAAAGGAATCGCCGCTGCTTCTTCGTAACTCAGATTGTCCGGCTTTTTCACGACAACATCCGCATCTACCGCTACATACTGCGCGTAGGTGCCAAATACTCTCGGACGGGCAAATACCGGATCTCGCAGCTTGAAACGACTTACGTTATCGCCGACCTCCTTGACGATGCCCGCGACATCTCCGCCGAGAATCAACGGAAACTCGCCGGCAGCCGCTCCCATCGCGCCTTCCCGAATTTTCGTGTCGACCGGATTCACCGATGTGGCATACAGCTTGATCAGGATCTGGTTCGCATCGATCTTAGGTTCAGGCACGCTCTGTTCATGCAGCTTGTCAGGTCCGCCAAACTCCTCAATTACGATTGCTTTCAAATACATCCTCACCTTTCTGTAGCAGGTTGGCCTTGCTTCCAATGCTATTACCCCGGCGATTCGAGACAGACCCTGGCCTTCGCGAAAGTTCATCCTTTCGACACGGAAAAAGGGTTCGTATCGTCTTGTTTCAGCGCTGTCAAGTCGAGAATAGAGACTTGGGAACCGCGTCCAAAGCCGAGTCGGTAACGATACAACTCGCGCCGATCCTTGCAAAAAAAACGGATACGCGTCGACTCCGAGCGTATCCGTCCTTCTCTTTGCGATTATTCCCTATCGGGCTTAGCCTCGGCGGCGCTCCAGCACCACCACGTCGTACGGCGCAAGCAGAAGTTCGCCGCCGACCTGTTCGCCCGTCTCCAAATCACGGTAGACCCGTTGATCCAACGGGAACGTGACCGCTTCGGGACGATAGTTTTGCACGAATACAAAGTCGCTTTCGCCGTTGGTCCGCAAGCTAACCGAAGTTCCTTGCGGCAGGGTCGTATCGAGCGCGCGGGCGACGCCTGCTTTTTGAACCGCCCCGGCATAGAAATCATCATGGAACGATCCTCCGGTTCGAGCCGCGATATAATAAGCTTCGCCTTCGCCGAATCGATTCACGGTCAGCGCCGGACGTCCCGCATAGAAGTCGGAAGCATATTCTCCCAGACTTTCCGCGCCTTCCAGATGGATCAGATCGCAGATTTCGGAAATTTCGTATTCGCCCGACAGCCCCAATGATCCGGCGCCGTTCAAACGCAAAGCGTTCCGATCCCGGTCATGCAGTCCTTCCAGCTCTTCGGACCAGATGCCCAGCACTTTGCGCAACGGTCCGGGGAATCCGCCCAAGAAGCACAGATCGGTCTCGTTCACGATGCCCGACCAATACGTGACCACCAAAGTACCGCCGTTTTCGACGAACTTTTCCAGCCTTTCTCCGACGCCTTCGCGTACCATGTACAACATCGGAGCCACGATCAACTTATACTTGGAAAAATCGACATCCATACTGATTACGTCCGTCGGCACGCCGAGCTTCCACAGCGCTTCGTGATGCTTTTGCGCGGTCTCCTCATACTTGACGCCCTTGTTGCGAGGTCCTTGCGAGTCGTTGACCGCCCAGCGGTTTTCCCAATCGAAGATCACGGCGGCTTCCGCAGGCACGGACGTCCCGACGATCCGGTCCATGCCTTCGAGCGCCCGACCTACGTCCGTAACGTCCGAGAACACGCGGGTATGCTCATGACCCACATGATCGACTACCGCGCCATGCAGCTTTTCGCTCGAACCTCGGCTTTTGCGCCATTGGAAATATTGCACGCTATCCGAACCATGCGCCACGGCTTGCAGAGAAGACAGCAGGTGCATGCCCGGACGCTTGAGCTTGCTCACGTCCTGCCAGTTGGTCAAGCTCGGCGTGCTCTCCATCAGCAAGAACGGACGGCCCCCTTTGATCGAACGCACGATGTCGTGCATCATGGCGATCTTCGCCGCTTGATTGGAATCTTCGTCGGCGTCATGCCAGGTCGGGTAGCTGTCCCATGAAACGAAATCAAGCGCATCGGCGAACTTCCAGTAATCCAATCCCTCATAAAACTCCATGAAGTTGGTCGTTACCGGAAGATCGGGATTGATCTCGCGCAGCGGCGCCGTCTCGTGATTGATAAAATCGACCGTGCGCTGCGTAATGAACCGGCGCCAATCCAGGTTCATGGCGTGCACCTGCGTCTCGCCGTGCGGCGCCGGAGACTCCACTTGCGACCAATCCGTCACCGTATGGCTCCAGAACGTCGTCCACCACGCATGGTTCAGTTCGTCCAGCGTACCGTACTTGTTTTGCACGAATTTGCGGAACTCCGCTTGACACAATTCGCAATGGCAGTCGCCGCCGAATTCGTTGGAGATATGCCACCCGATAACGGCCGGATGATCCGAATAGCGCTCGGCCAACTTGCGGTTGATGATTCCCGTCTTCTCGCGGTACGCCGGCGACGTCGGACAATGGTTATGCCGGAATCCGAACAGATTGCGGACGCGGTTCTGCTCGGTGCGCAGCACCTCCGGGTACTTCTGCGCCAACCAAGCCGGACGCGCCGCGCTCGGCGTGGCGAGCAGCGCATAAATGCCGTTTGCCGCAAAACGATCCAGCACCTGGTCCATCCATTCGAACGTGAACACGCCTTCTTCGGGTTCGAGCATGGCCCACGAGAAAATCCCGACGGACATCACATTACACTTCGCCAGTTTCATCAAACGGATATCTTCTTCCAACACTTCCGGGTAACGGAGCCACTGCTCCGGATTATAGTCGGCTCCATGCAGCATATGAGGCACCTTTTCGCTCACGGGCGGGTAAACATACGTCAATGTTGTCACTCTCCTTAAAAATGGTGGGGGGATTGGGGATTGGCGGTTGGGTGGCGCTACGGACAAAGGGGGCTTCGATCGCTGTTGAAAACCGATTCCCTCTGATTGTGTAAAACATTGCTGGGGGTAGGGAATCCATTTTCAAAGGCGAGCGCTGGCGCTTCTTCGCCTCCCTTTGTCCTCCGCTTGGGCAACCGCCGGGGTGGGGGTAAAAGGTCAAAAGCAAAGATCAAAAGAAAAAATCCAGTACGAAGATCAAGTATGAAGATCAAGTACTAAAGAATACTTACAAAGATTAGTCATGCAAGAATATAACGAATCGGTTAAAGATCATCCCAGTCTAAACCTTCGCTTCATTTCTAATAATATCCTTTAATATCACTCAATATCTGCTAACATCATTCCTACTTCACCTTCGAGCTTCCCTTCAAAACCAGCTGTTGTTCGTCTGTCTCTGGCGAATAACAGCCCTGCCCCTCCCTTAGAGGCGAGGGGCAAGGCTGAATGAGTCCTCCGTTTTCCAGCGCGCCCTTCGCAAAAGCAGCGCGCACGTGCGTACCAGCGGAGGGGTGAAGGGTCTGAGGTCGCCTTTGAACGCCAGTGAGACAGCGACCGAAGACTCTTCACCCCGCAGCGCCCCCGTACGCACGAACCCCGCGCCCTCCTTTTGCGAAGGCAAGCGCGGAATCCCGAGCGACGTTCGGTCAGCCTTTCACCGAGCCCACCGTCATACCTTTGACGAAATATTTTTGCAGGAACGGGTACACGATCAGGATCGGAGCGCTGCCGATAAAGATCTGGGCGGCTTTGACCGTGGTTTGCGAGATAAGTTCCATCTCTTTCGGATTCACGCTCATGGAGCTCATGTCCTGCTGAATGATGACCGTTTGCAGGAACGTTGCCAGCGGGAAGTCTTTGGCGTTGTTCAGGTACAGCAAACCATCGAACCAGGAGTTCCAGTGGAACACCATGCTGAACAGCGCAACGGTGGCGATCGAAGGGAGCGAGATCGGCAGGAAGATGCTGAACAGCGTCCGAAAATGTCCGGCTCCGTCGATCAGCGCGGCTTCTTCCAGCTCTTTCGGAATGCCGCGGAAGAAGTTCAGCATCAGGATGACCAAGAAGGTGTTAACCGCGCCTGGCAGGACCAATACCCAGAACGAGTTGATCAGGCCGAGCTTTTGAATCACGATGTAGAACGGAACCAAGCCACCGTTGAAAATCATGCTGAAGACGAAAATCCAAGAGTAGACGTTGCGGCCTTTGAATACGCTGTTTTCCTTGGACAATGCGTAGGAAGCCAGGAACGTGATCAGCAGCGTGATCGCCGTGCCGACGACGGTACGCATGACGGATACCCATAACGAGTGCAGGAACAGCGGATTGGCGGCAGTCTTTTTATACGCTTCGAGCGAAAATCCTACCGGCCAAAGTCCGACCAGATTGGCATCGGCCGCGGCTTTGGTACTGAACGATACGGCCAGCACGTGCACGAGCGGAATGATGCAGAGTACGGCAAGGAAGATCAGAAAAATCGTATTGAAGACGTTGAATATGCGATAACCTGTCGTTTTATGATACATGCGGTTCCCTCTTTCCCCGAAAGACGACCGCGCGATCGCGCGGCATCCGGATTAGAAAATGCGATACCCGGCCCATTTGTAGGCGAGACGGTACGAGATCAGGATCAGGACCATGCTAATGACCGATTTGAACAATCCGATAGCGGTACCGAAGCCCATTTCCCCGTTGAGGATGGCGGTGCGGTACACGAAGGTATCGATGATATCGCCTTTTTCGTACACGAGCGGATTGTACAGGTTGAAGATTTGGTCGAAGCCAGCGTTAAGCACGTTGCCGAGCGCGAGCGTACCGACGACCATCAGGATCGGGATCAGCGAAGGAACGGTAATGTGCAGCGTTTGCTTCAAGCGGGTCGCGCCGTCGATCTCGGCCGCTTCGTACTGCGACGGGTCGATGCCCGCCAGCGCGGCGAGGAAGATGATCGTGCTGTAGCCGAATTCTTTCCAGATGTCCGACACGATGACGGTGAAGCGGAACCAGTCGTTATCGCCGAGGAAGAAATACGGTCCGAGCCCGAAGACTCCCAGCACCCGGTTGACCAGACCGCCGGTTGCGAGCAAGTCGATCAGAATGCCGCCGAGGATAACCCACGACAGAAAGTGAGGCAGATAAACGAGCGTCTGAATGCCGCGTTGGAGAGCCGTTTTGCGAATTTCGTTCAGCAGAATGGCGAACACGAACGGGACGATCAGGTTGAAGACTAATTTCAGAACGGCGATAAACAGCGTATTCCAGATAACTTGAACGCTGTCCTCGCGCTCGAACAGGTAACGGAAGTTATCCAGCCCGACCCACTCGGAGCCGCTGATGCCCAGCCACGGCTTGTAATCCTGAAACGCCATCACGATGCCGCCCATCGGGATGTAGCTGAAGATAATCAGGAAGATCATTGCCGGCAGCAGCATCACGTGGAACGGCCAGGTTTTTTTTAATGTTTTCAAACGCTTCTCCTCCTTCGATTACTGAAAAAGGGCATGGGAAAGCAAAGGCCGCAGGGAAGGTCTCCCCCTGCCGCCTTCGATTTCCGCGGCTGCCGCAGAACGCTTTGGTGTTTGTTGACGATTCCGCGCTGCGTTCGGCTCGAGTGTTCAACACCGTGCGAGCCGAACGATCGCGGATCGAAGCTTATTTTTTAACCTGGTCGTACCATGCGTTGACTTCCGTCGTGATCTGGTCGCCGCCGCCCGCTTTCCAAGTGCTTACGAATTCGTCGAAAGCATCAGCCGTTTTTTTGCCGTAGATGATTTCGTTGAACGTTTGGTTTTCCATTTTGTTCAGATAGTCCATTTTGCTCTTCATCGTTTCGGTCGTCGGACCGGAGAACATGTTTTTGTACGAGATAGCATCCTGCTTCAACAGAACCTGAGCCGCGGCCGGCGTTTCTTTGCCGTAGTTGACCGCTACGTCTTTTTCCAGCTTGGTCTTCGGTTCGTTGCCTTCGGCCAGGCTTTGCAGAGCTTTCATCTGAGCATCCGGGATACGGGCGCCGTCGCGAACGAGCAGGTAACGCACCACGTTTACGTAACCGCCGTCGATCTCTTCGATCGGAAGCTGTTTGCCGTCGGCATCGAGCTGGTAATCATAGCCTGCGAACAGGCCGTTGTCGTACTGGCTGCCCGGTTCCGGGTTGGCGTAGTTGTCGAACAGATAGTTTTGGTAAGTGAAGAACGCTTCAGGGTGTTCCATGCCTTTTTTGATCAGCGTCACGCCGTTGGTGAACTGCGTGCCGTGTCTCATTGCTTTACCGTCCGGTCCGGCCGGGATTTCGATCGGAGCCCAAACGGCGTCAGGCGAGTTTTGCACCGTGTCTTTCAACGGCCAGCCGCTCATCCAGTAAGGTCCGGGAATGATGCCCGCCGTGCCTGCAACGGCCGGTTCTGCGGTTTTGTTTTCGTCCCACAGCGCGGCTTCTTGCGGAATGTAGCCTTTTTTCAGCCAATCGCTCAGCTTTTGCAGACCTTCTTTCATCCCTGGTTGGATCGAGCCGTAGGCGAGTTTGCCGTCCGCGTCGACATTCCATTGCTGCGGCAGCGTGCCGTAAGCGCCGAAGATCCAGGACGGATCGCCCATCCAGGTGTTCATCGAGGTCTTGAAGCCGATGCTCAAAGGAACGACTTGATCCGGGGAAAGGCCGTCCGGATTTTGGTTTTTGAACGCGTCCATGACTTTTTCCATCTCGTCGATCGTGGTTGGAGCTTTCAGGTTCAGCTTATCCAGCCAGTCTTGGCGAATCCAGAGCAGATAGTCGTGGTTGTAGGCGTAATCGAGGACAGGGATGCCCATCTTTTTGCCGTCTCTCATATAAGCGTTCCAGACGTTAGGATCTTGGTCGATCGCGGCTTTCCAAGTGTCGGAAGCGTATTTGTCGAACAGCGGTCCGACTTCTTCGTACATGCCGGAGTCGATCAGATCCTGCGCGATTTGGTTGTCGGCCGTGCCGATCGTCAGAATATCCGGCATTTCTTGCCCGGACGACATTGCGAGACGCAGCTTGGTGCCGAATGCGCCGTTGGTGTCGGTTACCGACCAGAGCGACTTGATGTCGATGCCGAATTGGTCTTTAGCCCATTTGGTTGCGACGCTATTTTCGATCGTTTCGCCGTTTTTGAAAGTCAGTGTCGGATCCACGCCCCAAGCGGTCGAGATCGTCACGGGCGGATCGTATTTTTCTTTGTATACGTTTTCAGCGCTTGGCGTCGCACTTGCCGCGCTTTCGTCTGTTTTGCCTCCGCCGGAACATCCTGCGAGTGTCGTAGCCAGCATAGCGCCAGCAGCCAAGAGCGGCAGCCATCTTTTGCGGGATATCGCTTTCATGTTGTTTCCCCCTTGTTTCGTCTACCTTGCCTCTTTATTATAGGGGCGGATCGCGGGGCGGCCTATGTCGCGATTGCAACATTCCTGCACCTTTGGCAAGCAAGGTGAAGAATGGTTGTTCCGATTAATCAAGTTCGGGGCGAGTGCAGCAGCCGTTCAAAATAAAGAAACTCCCGCGCCAATTTTCGAGAGGCGGTTGTAACGGATCGCATATCCGTTACACGTCTGTTTTGCTCGCTTTTGCGAATATAGCGGATCGTGGAGACACTTAGAAGTCGAAATGCAATAAAATCAGTGGGAAAATCGACTTTTTATCCCGCTAAGCGTCGTCTCGTTCCGTTAAAAATCATGAAGCTTCGATTTTCGGCTTTAAGCGTTGTGTCGATCCGTTAGAAATGGGACGGAAGAGAACATGCGAAGTTGAAGGTTGTTGTTTGCATGTTTGAAGGCAAGACCGTCGTTGAAACAAACGGAGGCGAAGAAAAGGGTGTGCCCTCCTTTTCTTCGCCTCCGTTTCAGCTATCTCTAAATTCATTCGGCGTCATGCCGTATTGTTTTTTGAACATCTTGCTGAAATACTGCGGATTCTGGTAACCCAACTCGCTCGTAATCTCATAAATCTTTTTCCCCGAATTTTTCAGCAGATGAGCGGCGCGTTCCATGCGCATGCGGATGATATAATCGCCCAACGCTTCGCCGGTTTCGGCTTTGTAGATTTTCGACAGGTATACGGGATGCAGATACACTTGATCGGCCAGCGTTTTGACGGACAGGTCGCCGTCCAACCCGGTGCCGACCAGTTGGCGGACGCGGCTGACGACTTTGCTGCGGCCGTCGCCCGCTCCGGCCGAAGTTTGTTCGGCCAAGCCGTCTAGCAACCGAAGTCCCCAGGTTCGCAGGCGCTGCGGCTGTTGAACCAGGCCGCGCGCCAATACGGGATCGAAGCCTTCTTCGCCGCCCAACTCGCCTACGGGCTGGCCTTCGCGGTGCGAGATAAACAGGAACGCGTTGGTCATCCACAAATAAATCTCGTACATCGGCGGACCGGCCAAGCCGGCCCGTTCCGCCGCGTCGAATACACCGGAGATTTTTGTTCGGACTTCGTCCCACTGATGCGATTCCAGCAGATGCAGCAGCGTAGGCGGCGCGTACATCAACTCGGTGACGCTGCCCCGGCCTTCGGTTGCGGGCGAAAGCGCATCGGATACCGAAGCTCCCGAAGCCGCGGCTTGCGGATCGACGTACACGGTTCGTCCGCTGTTTCCGGCCGCATACAGCGAACCGAGCGTGCGCCGGTAAGCCGCTCCCGGATGGCTGCCGCCAAGTTCGAACACGGTGGATACCGAGAGCGAAATTTCCCCTTTTAAATACAACCGCACATGCTCTTGCAGCTTCTCCAAACGCAGGTCGAGACCGCGCGCGGTCTGCTCCAATGTAGGCTCGCCACCGGAATCGCCTGGCTGAAGCAGCAGGACGAGACAGCCGTGCGGACCGCTTCCGTACCACAGCGGCTGACCGCGCAGCACCTCTTCGGCAATGTTGCCCGCTGCGAAGTCCATCAATTCCAACGAAGACTCATCCATTGTCGCAAAGCGACCTTCCAGACGAGCCAACAGCATGAGCGTAGGCCGTCCGGCTTGCAACGGCAGCTCGTACGCGCGAAGCTGCTCGCTAAGCGCTTGCGGATTCATTTCCCGCCCCAGCAGCAGCTCATGCAGCAGGTTTTCCCGCAGCACTTTGTAATCCGATTTCCGGCTGTACAGCAAGCGGTGAACCTTATCAAACTCGTCCCACTCTTCCCGCAGCGAATCGAGAGCTTCGGACACGGCCGCGACAAACTCGTCATCGTCCACCGGCTTCAGCACGTAATCGCTCGCCCGCAGCTGAAGCGCCTTTTTCGCATACGTAAAATCACTGTGCCCGGTCAGCAAAATGCAGCGTACCCCCGGCCAACGCCGACCGATCTCTTCGATCAGTTGAAGCCCGTCCATGCCCGGCATCCGAATATCGGTAACGACCAGGTCGATCGCTTCCTCTTCCATAATCGCCAGCGCCTCCGCTCCCGAAGCGGCGCGGCGTACCGTACTGACTCCGATCTCTTCCCAAGGAATCGTCAGCTCCAAACTTTCCGTTACATAAGTCTCGTCATCCACGAGCAGCACTTCGATCATGATGAGGACTCCTTTCTTTTTTAAAAATTATATCGAACGCCGCAGCGTCTCTTCATCATGGTCATCCTTCGGATGCTCGTTCCAGACCAACATCACCGTCAAACCGCCAAGCGGCGAATCTTCGGTTCGAACCCCGGCCTCCCGGGCGCTGCGCAGTTGCAGCCGCTGGTTGACGTTCCATAATCCGCAGCCCGTTTCTTCGCTCATCGGCTCGGCCAGACGCCGCTTCAGCTTTTCGCGCCCGACTTCGTCCAGTCCGCCGCCGTTGTCTTCGACGCGGATGATCACGGTTCCGTCTTCGCCCAGTTCTCCGGAAATCCGAATCAACCCGGATTCCGCATGCGGTTCGATTCCGTGAATGACGGCATTTTCCACGAGCGGTTGAAGAATAAGCGGCGATACATATAGGTCCAATAACTCTTCCGGCAATTCGATCACGTAATCGAGACGATTCATGCGCATCTTCTGAATCTCCAGATAGTGGCGCACGAACTCGACTTCTTCTTTTAAAGGAACCAGTTCCCGCTCCTGCCGCGTCGTGTACCGGTAGTACCTCGACAGGCTGTGCGACATCGCCACGACCGCGTCCATCCGTCCAAGCTTCGCCATGCTGGTCACGAACGACAGGCAATTATAGAAGAAATGCGGATTGATCTGCGATTGCAGCTGCTTCAGCCTCGCTTCTTTGACATGCAGCTGCTCCAAATACACGTGTTCGAACAGGTTCTGTATTTTGTCGACCATCTGATTGAAGCGCTCCGACAGAAAACTGAACTCGTTGCGGCCTTTCGGCTTGATGCGCACCGAATAATCTTCCTGCTGAAGACGCTGGAAACCCCGAATCAACTGGCGGATCGGGATCTGCACTTGCACATACAGCAGATAAGCCGCTACCGAGCCCATGACGAGCAGCGTGAGGATGGAAAAGTAGAACAGCAGATTGGATTTTTGGATCGGCGCCAGCATATCGGCCATCGGCATGTAATCGATCAAGTACCAACCGGTTTCTTTGGATAGCACGATGCTTACCATATAAGGTTCCCCGTCGATATTGACCGTGAGATTATCGCTTTCCGGCAGCGGCGATACGTTAAGCTTCTCCATCATTTTCTCCGTCAAATCGCGATCCGACGTCCGGTTGTAAATCACGCCCATGTCCTCTCTATAGTAAAAAGGATCATGCCGACCGTCGTCTTTGAACTTGTCGAGCATGTTCTGGATATTGCGGCTGTCGAATTCAAGCTCCACGATCGTCTCGGCTTTCAACGCGGGATCGGCGATGCCGTAAGGCGCAACCGTGAACCAGGAGAACAAGAAAATCTCTTCGTTGCCCTCTTTCGCCCGAGTCACCTGCCAGCCGGGCTTGATCGTGGCTTGCAGCAAAGCCGGATCGTAAGCGCGGGCATCATTCTCCGACACGACGCGGCGCAGCGACGGGGAATAGAGATGCAGGCGGCTTTTCCAATTCGACGAACTCTCCTGAATGCTCAGCTTGTTCTGAATGCGCTTGACCAGATTGATCTCGTCCAGATTAAAATAACCGCCGTTCGTATATAGTTTGCGGAAGCTTTCGATGTCCGGATCATGAATCAGCAGATTCGGCCAGGAAGCCAGCATTTCGATATTGGTATTGACCTGACTTTGGAAAAAGGCTAATTGGTTCTGATTCGATTCGCCGAGTTCCGCGCGCAGCACGTCGGTTGTCGTCTTGTTCGAATACCCGTAGAGCAGAGCCACCGGAATCCACATCAGGGTCAGAATCAGCATCATTTTCGCAAAAAGATTAGCGCGTGGCATCGGAGTCTCCTCCCTTTCGGTGTTTGCAAGCTCACTAATTGTAAGCGGTAACAATAAAGTCGGCAAGAGCATTCTCGCAACATTTCGGTTGTTTTCATAACGAAAAAAGGCTGCCTCGGCCATCGATGCGGCATTCGGGGCAGCCTTTATACGGAAAAGAATAGATTAAATCTTGAATTTAGCGATCAATTTGCTGAGTTCCAACGCGATCCCGTTCACTTCTTCCGAAGAAGCGGACACGATATCCAGCGATTCGCGTTGAAGCTGCGAGGCCTGCGTCACTTCAATCGCGCTGCCCGACGATTCTTTGGCGATTCCCGCCAGTTCATTCACCGAAGCGGCTACCTCTTCGGAGCTGGCCGACATTTGCTCCGTGACCGCCGACATGTCTTCCGTCTGCGTGGACACGTTGCCGATCGCCGCTTCGATCCGTCGGAACGCTTCGCCCGAACGCTGTGACAGCGTAAGGCCTGTTTCTACCTCGTGCATCCCCTCTTGCATTAACACGACCGCTTCATCCGTTTCCCGAATCATCAAGCCGAGAATGCCCGAAATTTGGTTCGCCGAAGTCGCTGACTGGTCGGCAAGTTTGCGCACCTCTTCCGCGACGACCGCGAAGCCTTTGCCGTGATCGCCGGCTCTTGCCGCCTCAATCGCGGCGTTGAGCGCCAGCAGATTCGTTTGCGAAGCAATGCCGGAGATAAGCCCCGCGATGCCTTCGATCTCGCGCGAACGCTCCTGAAGCTCGCGAATCCGCTCCGAGGAACGTCCGACCGACGTGCTGATGGCCGACATCTGGTCGCCGACGCGATCAATCGACTCCCCGCCCGCCGTCGCTTCCGTTTTCATCTCGGAAGCCGCTTCGGATACCTGATAAGCCGTTTGCGCGATCTCCTGAATGGCACGCGACATCTCTTCCATGACTCTCGACGTCTCTTCGGCCGAACTTTCCTGCGTGCGGGCTCCGACGCTCATGCGATCCGCGCTTTCCGTCACGCCGTTTTGAATGCGTACGTTTTTCTCGACTTCTTCCTGCAATGCGGCCGAAGAGTCGGCGGCTTGCTGCGCACGGCTTTGGACGCCCGAAATAATGGTTTTGATCTCAAGCGCCATCTCGGAAAACTTGCGGTTCAAATCGCCGAAGTCGTCTTTTCGATCCGTATGCAGCTGCACGTTCAGGTCGCCGTCGTTCATTTGGCCGATCGCTCCGAACAATTCGCGAATCGGCTTCATCATGCGGCGCATCACGAAATATTGAAGCGCAAGCACGCCGATGAAGCAGAGCGCCATGGCAAGCAGCGAAGTCAGTAAAATGTCCTTTGTATTTTGGGCAATATCCAGCGCATTGATGTCCAGTCCCATCACGGCGATCAGATTGCCCGAGTCGTCCAGGATCGGCTGAAGCATCGTGACCCAAGTTCCGTAGTCGTCGGTAAAAGCATTGGTGGTCGTCGCTTGTTTGCTCGCGATAATCGCCTGCATGGCTTTGAGCATCTCCGGAGGATTTTCATAGCGGGTACCCGGTACCATGCCGTCCGCCGTCAGATGGGTCGGCGAAGCCACGACGGTCTGCGTTCCGTTTTCCAGATCCGCGCCGAATACGTAAGCTTGCGCGACGTTCGGGTTCAAGTCCGACACTTGATCCAGCATCGGAGTCAGTTTTTTCCCTATTTCATTATCCGGAGCCGGATCGGCGACTGCTTCCGCAATCAGCGGATTGCCGATTTGGGCTCTTACGTAATCCGTTACGCCCAAGTATTGACTGCGAAGGCTGTCGAGCGCCATCTTCTGCTGCAATTTGACGGTGATACCCGTTAACAAACCCCCTACCAGCAAAATACCGAACGCGATCATGATCATATTTTTCGCAAAAAAGGTCAGTCTGAATTTGTTTCTCATGCGTTTCCCCCGTTTCTTCCGTTTCATCGCTTTATTTAGCGCCATATCTTTTTTTCGACAAAAAACCCGCCCTTTTAAATAGCTATATGTATAAAAATCAAAATAAAAGCCGCCGATCATAGTCTCGGCGGCTTTCTTGAGTCTGATTCATGTTCCGATTCATTCTTTGGACGTCAGCACATTCAAAAATTGGGAGGCGCGCTCGCTGGACGGGTTCTGAAGCACCTTCTGCGGCGGTCCTTGCTCCAAGATAACGCCGCCGTCCATCAGGACGACCTTATCCGCCGCTTCCGCAGCAAACTTCATTTCATGAGTCACGACAACCATCGTCATTCCCTCGGCAGCCAGCTCCTTCATGACCTTCAGCACCTCGCCGACCAGCTCGGGATCAAGCGCTGAGGTCGGTTCGTCGAACAGCATCACCTCGGGATCGGTAGCCAGCGCACGGGCGATGCCGACACGCTGCTGCTGACCTCCCGAGAGCTGGTGCGGGTATGCGTCTTCCTTGCCGCTCAAGCCGACTTTCGCCAGCAGCTCCAAGGAACGCTTGCGCGCCGCCTCCTTATCGCGCTTTTGAACCACGATCTGAGCTTCCATGACATTCTCCAGTGCGGTCTTATGCGGGAAAAGGTTATACGATTGAAAGACCATTCCGGTGCTCTGACGCAGCTTCAGCACTTTTTGCTTGTCCATTTTACGTCGCCCATTGAATTCTAGGGTAGTCTCTCCCAGTTGAAGCGATCCGGCATCCGGCGTCTCCAAGAGGTTCAGACAGCGCAGCAACGTCGTTTTCCCCGAGCCGGAAGGGCCGATGATCACGAGCACTTTCCCTTTTTCCAACGATAAATCAATGCCGTTAAGCACTTGCAGCGATCCGAACGATTTATGCAAATTACGAATTTCGATCATGGGATCTGACTCCTTTCCGGTCGGTTTATTGAGCGGAGAATCGGGATAACCGCTTCTCCATCACACTTTGCAGAGCATTCAATATCGTACAAATCGCGAGATAGATCACGGCCGCTTCCGTATAGAGCAGCAGCGGCTCATAAGTGGTTGCCGTAATCTGCTTCGCAACCTGGAACAGCTCGACCACCGTTATCGTATAAGCGAGCGACGTGTCTTTGACCAAGCTGATAAAAGAGTTCGATAGCGGCGGTACCGATACGCGTGCAGCCTGCGGAAGAATAACACGCCAGAGAGCCTGACCGCGCGTCATGCCGAGCGAATAGGCAGCCTCCCATTGTCCGTTCGAGATCGATTGGATCGCGGCACGGACAATCTCGGAATTATACGCGCCCATGTTGAGCGTAAAGGCGATAACCGCGGCCGGGAACGGATCGAATTCGATTCCGACGCTCGGCAGTCCGAAGAAAATGATAAACAGCTGCACGAGCAGCGGCGTCCCCCGAATTACCCATACATAAAAAATCGCGATTTGGTTGAGCACGGGGATTTTCCACACCCGTACCAATGCAACCAATACCGCTAGGATCAGCCCCAAAACGAACGAGATCAGCGCGAGCGTAATCGTGTATTGCAGCGCAGCCTTGATCATCGGCCATAAGGAATCGATCACAATTTGAATTTTACGATCATCCATGCTTCTTGTACCCCTTCCGCCGCTATCGGCATTCTTTTTCGCTATGAAGTCGGGCAAAACGTTCGTACTTCACTTTTACACGTAAATGCCTGCCATTGAACAAACAAAACGAGGCTGCTCCAGGACCCGCTTCGCGAATCCGGGATAGCCCCGCTTCCGTTGAAACCGTGAGCGGCTTCTTCCGTATCAGTAATGCGGCGTAACCGCGTTACGGATCATCATTATTTCGATACGTCTTCGCCGAAGTATTTCTCGGAGATCGTCGCGTACGTTCCGTCGCTGTGCATATCAGCCAGTGCTTTGTTCACGGCTTCGACGAGTTCCGGCTGGTTTTTCGCGAATACGCCGCCGCTTTGGGAAGCGTCTTCGGCTTCGGCAACGACTTTCAGCGCCAGATCCGGTTTTTGCTTTTTCAAATCGAGGAACGACAGGTTGTCGTTGATCGTCGCATCCGCACGGTTGGAATTTAGCAGATCGATCGCTTGCTGGAAGCCTTCGATCGCCACGATCTCCGCGCCGTTTTCCCGTGCGATATCGGCCAGGTTGCTGGTCAGCGATTGAGCGGACTTTTTGCCTTTCAGATCAGCTAGCGATTTGATGTCCGTATTGTCTTCGCGCACGATCAGCACCGCGCCGGAAGAGATGTACGGATCGGAGAAGTCATACTTTTCTTTGCGGTCGTCGCGGATCGAGACTTCGTTGAACACGGAGTCGAAGCGTCCCGCGTCGATACCCGCAAGCAGGCTGTCCCACGGTGCTTCTTCGAACTGAACTTCAACGCCGAGGCGTTTTGCGACTTCGCGAGCGATTTCCACGTCGAATCCGGTCAACTCGCCGCTTGCGTCATGGTAAGTGAACGGCGGATACGTGCCTTCCGTACCGATGACGATCTTATCGGCAGCTTTAATCTTTTCCAAAGAATTCGTTGCGGCAGCCGTGCTTTCTTCCGACGTGCCTGCGTTATTCGTAGCGGCTGTGTTGCTGCTCCCGTTATTGCTGCCGCAAGCGGCGAGCATCAAGGTCATCAGGATCGCAACAAGGCCGAGCATGGTCGCTTTTTTCATAAATGGTTTCCTCCGATTGGTTCTAAGATGATTGGACGATATTTCCAGCAGGACGCAACCCGCTGGCGGACATTTAGGTCGTGCAAGATTGAATTTTACGACCTGTCGGGCGGAAAGTCAATAGATTTTCGGTTAATTCCAATTAAATTTATCGGTTTTAAAAAAAACAATCGCGAAGCGCTATGTTTGCCCGTTTAGCCAAGCCTTGGCGCGCGCGGCGTGAACATCTCGTTTTTCGTTTAATATATAGAAGTGCATTTGCTTGCTAGGGCCGTAGATCATACATAGTTCATTGCCCAGTCTGCGCAAATCGCCCGGCTGACCGTTTTTGCGGCATTGCCGCTCATCGAAGCTCCGGGCACATTCATATCAGTAGGAGGACACATATGTTCAAGAATCGCTTTTTCGTCATAGGTGCGGGGGTCGCCCTTATTCTGCTGATTATATTCCTTGGCACGCTGGTTAAGTTCCTTTTCACGCCAGTCGTGTCGTTGGTCAGCTCCCTGGTGGTCCCGTTACTGATCGCCGCATTTTTCTATTACCCGTTACGTCCTCTTGTGCGCTTCCTGGAACGCAAAAAGTGGAAACGCTCCTGGTCCGTAATGTTGATCTTCGTGGTGTTTATTCTGCTTATCGTAGGCGCTTCTCTATGGGTATGGCCTACGCTGCGCGATCAGGTTGAAAGCTTCGTTACCAATGCGCCTCAGCTTGCGCAGGATGCGGTCTACCAACTTCAGCAGTTGCAAAACAACCCGACTATCAGCCGATTCATTCCGGCCGACTCGGCCCAGAACCAAGAACTGCTCGACCGCTTGTCGGGAGTGCTGGATACTTCGCTGACATGGCTGTCGGATAACATCACGAACATGTTCTCGTTCGTTTCGAGCTTCGTGCTGGTTATCGCGACCTTCCCGATCCTGCTCTACTTCCTGCTGCGCGACGATTATAAGCTGCCGGGTTATCTGCTGAAGATCTTCCCGAACGAACAGAAAGACGACGGAAAAGTAATGCTGGGCGAAATGGACGACGCGCTGAACGGCTTCATCGCCGGACGGGTTATCGTCAACCTGATGCTCTGCGTGCTGCTCTATATCGGCTTCCTGATCATCGGACTGCCGTATTCGCTGCTTCTGGTCATCATCTCGTTCTTCTTAAACTTCATTCCGTTCATCGGAGCGTTCCTCGCCGGAGTCCCTGTAGGCATCGTCGGCCTGATCGAATCGCCGAGCATGGCCATCTGGTCGATCGTCATCGTGATCGTGGCGCAGTTGATCCAAAACAACCTGCTGGAACCGCTCGTGTTCGGCAAACAGCTGGACATGCACCCGCTGACCGTCATCGTCCTGCTGCTCGTCGGCGGCGACATCATGGGCATCCTGGGCATGCTGATCTGCATCCCGATCTACATGGTGGTCAAGATCGGCATCCGTCATATTTATCAAATGTATTTGAAAAGCAAGATCAAAGGCACGATCAGCTAATAGCTTGACCCGTCTTAATCAGACAGGCGTAACCTTACATTCAACTGGCTCAAACTACTAGTCGGGCATTTAAATGCCTTGAAGCTGCCCTCGAAAGTTACGCATGCGGGGGGAAACGAGAAGACTGCGAGAGAAATTCGTTCAAGACGCTGTCTCACTCGGAAAACTGGATCAGAATTTTATTGGTTGTTTTCCAAGTTCAAAGGCGTCTTGAACTGAATTTCTCTCTACGTCTTCTCGTTTCCAGTTACGTTGGATTTTCTCGACATGTGCAGGCATTTGAATGCCCCTTTCATTCTCAAAAAAGGTCTTTTCGTTGCCCCAAGCTTCAGCGGAGGGGGAAATTCAGTGAGAGACGCCTTTGAGCCTGAGAATTGTAGAGTTGACCACAGGTTCAATTCTACAATTCTCAGGCGAGACAGTGACTCGAACGAATTTCTCCCGCAGCGCCCGCGCTTGTTCCAACGAACAGGACTTCCATCTCGTCAAGTCGTTCTCCTCCACTGGAAGAGAGCGGCTTTTTATTAGGCTCAAACGCGTATGCTTCCTCGCGGCGATATTCGTCACGCCTACACGCATTTTGATTTCGCAGACAGGAGATGATTGATCGCATGAATTTCGATCCGCTATATCAACCCTATCCCTCCCACCGTCTCCCCACCTATGCCCGCAACGGCATGGTGGCCACTTCTCAGCCTTTGGCTGCGCAAGCCGGATTGGATATTCTGAAAGCTGGCGGAAACGCGATCGATGCGGCGATTGCCACGGCCGCTGCGCTTACGGTGCTGGAGCCTGCTTTTAACGGAATCGGAGGCGACGCGTTCGCGCTGGTCTGGACCAACGGCGAGCTGCACGGCTTGAACGCCAGCGGTCCGGCTCCGGCTTCTTTGTCCATCGACGCGCTGAAAGAACGGGGAATCGAGGATATGCCGAAATACGGCGTCGTACCGATCACCGTCCCCGGTGCGCCTTCCGCCTGGGCCGAACTCTCCCGTCGATTCGGACGCTTGTCCCTTGAACAAACGCTTGCGCCTGCGGCGCGCTATGCCGAAGAAGGCTACCCGGTCCCTGCAAGCCTGGCTTATTTCTGGAATCGAGCTTACCGGATCTTCAGCAGTCAGCTTCAGGGTGAAGCCCATGCCGAATGGTTCCGTACCTTCGCGCCCGATGGCCGCGCTCCGAAAGCCGGCGAAATGTGGAACTCCCCTAATCACGCCGCTTCGCTGCGGGAGATTGGTCGAACCAACGCCGAATCGTTCTATCGCGGCGAGTTGGCGGCGAAGATCGTCCGGCATCTCAAGGAACATGGCGGATTTTTGACGGCTGAAGATCTGGCCGGTTATCAACCGGAATGGGTGAATCCCGTCTCTGCGCGCTATCGAGATTACGAGGTGTGGGAGATTCCGCCGAACGGCCAGGGAATGATCGCTTTGATGGCCCTGAATATTCTGGACGGCTTTGCTGCCGGAGAAAAAGACAGCGTTCCGACGCTGCATCGCCAGTTGGAAGCGATGAAGCTGGCTTTTGCCGACGGAGAAGCCTATATCGCGGATTCCAAGCATATGCGAATGTCCGTCGAAGGGTTATTGTCCCGAGAATATGCGGAAGAACGCCGTAAGCTCATTTCCGACGAGGCCGCTTTCCCCGGTCCCGGCACGCCGCCTTCGGGCGGAACCGTCTATCTCGCCACCGCCGACGGCGAAGGCAATATGGTCTCCTTCATTCAAAGCAACTACATGGGATTCGGTTCGGGAATCGTTGTGCCCGGAACCGGCATCGCGCTGCAAAATCGGGGACATAGCTTCTCCATGGATCCTCGGCACGACAACGCGCTTGGTCCCGGCAAACGAAGTTATCATACGATTATCCCCGGCTTCCTGACCCGCGCCGGCGAAGCCGTAGGCCCGTTCGGCGTCATGGGCGGCTTCATGCAGCCTCAAGGCCATGTCCAGCTCGTCATGAACACCGTCGACTTCAACCTGAACCCTCAAGCCGCCCTCGATTCCCCCCGCTGGATGTGGGAACACGGCAAAAGCGTTCAAGTCGAGCCGGATTTCCCTATTCATCTGGCACAAGCCCTCATGCGCAAAGGCCACGAAATTAAAATCGCGCCCGACAAAGGAGTGTTCGGACGCGGACAAATTATATGGCGCGATCCCGCAACTGGGGTTCTTTGCGGCGGAACCGAGACGCGAACCGACGGCTCGATTGCGGCGTGGTAGTGTTTTCAAGAAGGCTGAAAGCATTACGTATCCGCTAGCGAATTTCTCTCGCAGTCTTCTCTCTTCCCCCGCCTGCGCAACTTTCTCGACATGTCAAAGCCCTAAAAGCTTTTCATTCCCTTTCACGTTTCTATTTCAGGCGGAGGTTTAAATATGTGACGTATGGTATTTCGGTTCATCATCCTAATCCATCATGAGGAGGGCATAGACATGAACAGAAAAATTATCGGTATATTTGCCACGGAGCAGGAAGCTTCGCGAGCGATCGAAGCCTTGAAACAAAGCGGCTATAACTCGGACGATATCTCGGCGGTCACCCGCAGTGCCGAAGAAGCGCGAAAATTCGAAGACGAAACCGTGACGCTCGCGCAGGAAGGCGCGACGGGCGGCGCCGCAACCGGCGGCGTCATCGGAGGCATCGGCGGACTGTTGGCCGGACTCGGCGCGTTGGCGATTCCCGGCATCGGCCCTTTGCTTGCCGCAGGACCGATCGCAGCAACACTGGCAGGCGCGGCCGTCGGAGCCGCTAGCGGAGGGTTAATCGGAGGATTGATCGGACTCGGAATCCCCGAACACGAGGCGAAAGAATACGAAGCCCTCGTAGGCGAAGGAAGAATTCTGGTCATCGTGGATACCGAAGAAACCAACCGAAGCGAAATTTATCGCATTTTCCATGAAAATAATTCACTGAATAGACGTTACGACGAAGAGTTTGCGGACATCCATGCGACGACGACGGATGATCCCTTGTATCGGGAGACGCCTGCAATGGGCGCAACCAACATGGATGCCAACCGCATGGACGGCACGCCTGTCGGCAATCGGGGATTAGCGAGCCCGGCTGACTTGGAGAGCGACCCGAACAACCCGCTCGACCGCAAGCGCAGATCCTGATTTTTCGAGCACAGCGATCTATTTTTATTTCTAAGGAGGACGACCGCATGATGCAAAAGATGGTAGGCGTATTTCTGACCGAACGGGAGGCCGCGGAAGCGGTCGAAGAGTTAAAAAGTCATGGATATCAAACAGGCGATATCTCCATCGTGACGCGTAACCGCGAGCATGCCGAGGAGATTCTGGATCAACATCACAATAAGGCTCCCGAAGGCGCCGCAGGCGGCGCGGCAGCCGGGGGAATCCTGGGCGGCGTCGGGGGGCTTCTGGTAGGACTCGGCGCGTTGGCTATTCCGGGGATCGGCCCTCTGTTGGCGGCAGGTCCGATCGCGGCAGCCTTAGCCGGCATTGCCGTCGGAGCTACAGGAGGCGGCCTCGTCGGCGGACTAATCGGGCTGGGCATTCCCGAAGATGAGGCGAAAGCTTATGACGAGCACGTCGGAGGCGGACGCGTTTTGCTCATCGTGGAAGCAAACAGCGAATCACGCCCCGAAGTCGAAGCCATTTTCCGCAATCAGTACGCGCTGAATCATACCCGACTTGGCGGATCTGATGATCGAACGGACAATCTGCAGCCGACGAAGACTCACGGAGTCAACACTCCCGTAGATACAGAGAATTCCGTCAACCCATCCGTTAATCCCGGACTCGAGACTCCTTCTTCACCGATCGACGACCCAACTCTTCCTCCCCGCGCTCAACGGTAACACCTGATGGACGACGGGACTCCACAGCGCATTCCGCAAAGATTTTCATCGCAAACGTTTTCTGTTTAGCCGAATTCCAAAATCAGGAATTGTGCAGCTGTTCTCGCTTTCATTTCAAAAAAATCGACATTAATTTTCGCAAAAAGCCCCTACACGCTTAGGGGCTTTTTGACGATAATGGAAGTAGGTCTTACGTACTGCGCAAATTATCATATAGACGGGGGAAGTGAGCACTTGAGCAATTTCGAACGTGTTATGTACCAACGCAATAAAATCATCATGTGGATCTTGTGGGCTCTTTTCCTGCTGCTGGGCATCACCAGCCTCAACCTTACGCTGCAAACGCAAATCGGTGCGGGGGCATTGGGCGTTTTCGCTGCCGGGTTCACTTGGCTTACGCTCAGTAAAAAAGGCCTGCATATTCTTCCTTACGCCGCCGCTTTATTTTTCTCTATTACTTATGCAGCCGTTTTCGCGTCAACGATCAATGTGTTGATTGCACTTGTTCCGGTCGTGTTGCTGCTGCTGTATCCACGTTACCGCTACGTCTTGCTCTATTCGGCAATCGCCGTTATCGCATTACTGGTCTCCTGGATTCGCGGTGCCGATGTCTTCGTGCCCGAAGGCAGTACCATGGTGCTGGTCTTTACCGTTGTCTTGTTCGCGGCGATCGCGGCGATCGCCGTACTGATCGGATTCGTGAATGAAAAGCTGTTTGCCGACTTGGCTGCCCAAAGGGAAAAAAGCAAAGCCGACGCGGCTCAAATCGACCTTGTTTTATCCCAGGTGAAATCTTCGGTGGACGAACTCAGTAAATTTGCCCGTAAATCGAAGGAAAACGTAACCTTGAACGAACTGATTACCGGAGAGATCACCAATGCCTTTACCCAAGTCGCGCAAGGTGCCGAGAGCCAAGCCGACAGCGTATCCGATATTTCAGACAAAATGTCCGCGAGCGACCTGGAGATCGAAGGCGTCGTGCAGAACTCCTCGATGATGCGCGATCTGTCCGAGCATACGGCCAATGTGACGCAAGAAGGTTCCGGTCGAATGACCGAGCTGCGTTCGCATATCGATCAGGTGTACTCCGTCATGAACGATACCGCGAATGACATGGAATTGTTCCGCGAGCAAAATCAACAGATTGCCCAGATCCTGTCGACCATCTCCGAGATCGCCAGCCAGACCAATCTCTTGGCACTGAATGCGGCGATCGAAGCAGCCCGTGCAGGTGAAGCGGGACGCGGCTTTGCGGTCGTCTCCGACGAAGTTCGCAAACTGGCCGAGCACTCGCGCGAATCGGCCGAACAGATCAGCGGCATTCTCGGCGAGTTGCAGCACGGTACCGAGCGTCTGATGAATCAGGTGATACGCGGTCGCGAAGCTGCGGAGAACAGCCTTGGCGCTGCCCAACGCTCCGAACAGGCGTTGACGGAAATCAACGAAAATACGCATAAACTGCTGGACCAAGCCGGCGAAGTCGAACACCGTTCCGAGAAAATGAAGACCGCTTCTTCGGAAGTCTCGGTACAAGCCGTCGCCATCTCGGCCGTCACCCAGCAAACCAATGCCGCGATGGAAGAGATTCTGGCCGGCATGGGCGAGCAAAAATACATCACGGGTCAGATGACCAACAGCTTCAACCAATTGGAGCAATTGATCGGTAATCTCCAGGAGCTCACTGCATTGAAGATCGAGACCCAAGAGATCGACGCAACTCCCGAAACGAAAAGCCGCAAGAAAAAACGTCGGGCCGAAGAAGATCCGTCAAACGGCGAAAAGCCTATTGCAGGGTGATAAGTTCAAGCCGGACAATCAGGGCGGATCGGCGCTTTGACCGGTGCACTTTGGATTAGCTTTGATTAGCCTATAGGAAAAGCCGTTCCACGCCGCGTTTTTGCGGTATCGGAACGGCTTTTTTTCTATTCCGGATTACTCAATCGAGAATGCCCGCGAAGCCGCATCCGCTTTTGCCGAAGATGCCGCATACAATACGCGGTCCGGCTGCTTGTAAAACTGCGGCCATAGTCCGTGACGGTACGCGGCGGAATTCGGGAACGTCGGATCGTTGGCACGAATCGCAGCCGCGTAGACGTAGACCTTTTGTCCTTTGACCGCTCCGGTCGCTTTTTTCAGATCGATTCGATAACGAAGCGTGTTCGCATCGTACAGGCTAAATCGGGTCGTCGACATTTTCCATTTGCCGCTCGAACCGATCTTGTAATGCAGCTGGATCTCCGCCGGGCGATTGCGATCATATTGATTAGTCTGCGGATTATCCGTTCCGGCATACGCCGTCAGATAGAGCAGATTGCCATCCTGCCAATCCGCGGATACATAGTCGAGATCCGAGCCGGCATTCCAGGTCTCCAATGAAGCATGTCGATAGAACAAATACATCGGCATCGTCTGGATATCCGCAGCTCCGCTTCGTCCCCGGCTCACCTGCTGAATATGCAAATGCGGGTTGTAGCGTTTGGCGCGATCAATCGTGCCGATCACGGTCGTCTCCGTCACGTAGTCGCCGACCCGAATCCCCGATGCGCCTGAACCGGCCGGATCGATATGCACATACTGCACATAGACACCGTCCGGCGTTCCGTCTCCATCCGTATCCTGATCGATAATCACGCTGCCGAGCTGAGCGGAGGTATCGTGCTTAACCTCGGTCACTTTTCCCGGCAAAACGGCATACACCCGATCTCCCGACGCCATCGCCAGGTCAGCGCCGTTATGCGGATTGGTTCCGCTGACGACGTTACGCGGCTGGTTCGTCTTGCTCTCGACCGGCGAATAACGCTCGAACAAACCGTCCGCGTCGCTTCTGGCCGGCGTCATGGCAGGAGCGATCGACGCTTTAACGCCGTATTGTTGCAGGAATCTCGCGCCGTAATCGGCTGCCGACGCTGATGTTGCGGCTCCCAGCACGAGCAAAAGACCCGCGGTTAACCCGATTTTCCGCCCGATACGGCTTCGCGCTCCCGCGCCTTTTTTCCCAAGATCAAGTTTCATGGTTTCACCTCTTTGGCGATGTCGATGACGTAGGTCGATTCTCCCGCTGTCGTCCGGTTACGCGTCTGGACGAGCAGCGTCTGTTCATCCTGCCAGGAAACGCCGATGATCGAACTGCCCGCCGGCTCCTCGAACGCCTGGCTTTTGAGCGTTTTGGCGTTAAGCAGGATCAGGGTCGATACTCGGCTCGAACGATCCGGCGCGTTCACCAAGGCAAACCAGGGTCCCTCATCTGAAGCCGCTATGGAGCGAAGATGATTGAGCCCTCCGCCACGGAACGCCTGCTGTTTCCCCGTCGATAAATCGCGCACGTTCAACGAACCGTCCGTTGTCTGCGCCAGAAGGTGACTGCCGGATACGGCCGAGACGGAGAATCCCGAGACCAGCTTGGCCGAAGCTCCGCTTCCGCTGTCCACCTGCACGATCCCGCTATCGCCTAAATCCAGGTAAAAACGATTTTGCGCATCCCATCCCAGCACCGTATATCCGGCTCCGTAGACCTTTTTTTCCGCGCCCGTACGCAAGTCTTTCACCCAGTTCTCGCCGTCTTCATTCCGGGTCGCCGTCATATTTCGAGTCGTCCAAAAGAGCAGCTTGGTCCCGTCGGGGCTGAGCGAAGCTCGTTGTCCCCAGACCACCATTTTCGCCGAACCGCCGGATGCAGCCGTTTTGCGAGTTGTACCGGTTTGCCCTTTTAAAAAGACGGATAATGTGCGCTTCTCGGGATCAAGCCTGTAAATGGACGCCGCAACCTCAACCAGCACCCGGCCGTCCGGGAGCGTAAGCAGTTCGTACCCGAGATCCGGCGAAGGCAGGACGTTAATCTGATCTCCCGATTTTATGTAACGGAAAGTGAGCGTATCGTTTAACCCATCAACAGCCAGCTTGGCCGTGAACGTTCTCGTCTGGCCTTCGGCCGCTGTTGTTCCTGCACGCTTCCCTACTCGGCTTGTCGCCGGATCGATCGAAGATGCAGCTTGCTGCTTTTCCGCATACCCCGGCATTTCCAACCTGAGTCCTCGCTCCGCAACCTGTCGTCCCGCTTCCTTCCCCGCTCGCGTCCACACTGCCGAATCCGCCAATGCAGCGCCTGTAGCAAGTCCAAGTACAAGCGTAAGTGTGCCTATAGCCGCAATTTTAACTGTTCTGCGCATGCTGTTCCCACCGTTCCTTTCCCTCCTGAAGTTGTGGAATGAATCGTTGCGCCCAATGTACCTGAAAAAACCTCGGTATGCAATAAATCGGTCAATTTGGAAAAGGTTATTGAAAAATAGGTCTAAAGGTATTATTCTATTCAGTGAAAAAGACTTATTTTTTTGTTATGCCTACTTTAATTTTAGTAATTTTCTTAATAAATCATATCCATAGTCCTAGGGCGTGTTCTTTGAACGTCAGATGCTATATTTACTCCAATCCTCCCGACAGGTACCTTGTCAATTCTTAATCAGAGGTGTTCACCAAACTGGGTACTTGCTGTCATGCCGCCTAATTATCATCATCTAGAGGAGGTCTTTTCGTATGCCGGAATCACGCTCTGTGTCAGAAAATGAAGATACCGGATTCGTTGACGTCGCTCTGCTTTCGAATCGGGATTCCGTTATGTCAGACGGAAGCATCGCTATTCGCGAAAGCAAGTTGCACGTTACCGATCCGCACGGAGACGGCGCGTTTGCAATCCTGATTCCGATTCAGCCGCTTCGTCTATGGCTGAACGGAATGGAACTGACCGAAGCTTTGCCGGTTCGTTCAAGCGATCGTATCGAGTGGGAACGCCCCGCAGAACCTTTATACCGGATCGAAGTTTCGCCGGATCGGATGGAGGCGACTATACGCGTATTCGCGGACGTCGAATATGCCTGGAAGCTTGAAGACTGCGTCGCGGCTTCATCGCTGGCGCCGAAATGCATTCCTGATCCGGAAAAGATCGTGCGCAAATTGGAAATTACGGAGATCATGGCCGAAGTCGGAGCGCTGGGAATTCGCAAAAACCTGAATGTTTCCGCTATCGTGGAAGCGCTTCAAGAAGCTGCGGACCAGGTCGTTCGTTTTGCTTTCGGGCAAGCCCCGTTACCTGGTACGGACGCTCGGCTCGACTTGCTTTTCGAGCAAAAAATCGAAAATGCTTTCGAAGAAGTCGGCGGTTCGCTGGACTATCGCAATCATCTTCGCATCCCTTCCGTGCAAGCAGGTGACCTGCTCGCGCGGCTTCAACCTTCCGAACCGGGAGTGGCCGGCTTCGACGTGTACGGAGAAATCATCCAGCCTTTACCTGTCCGGGAGATCGACCTGCGTGCCCGGCAGCATGTCGAAGCACGGGAGAACGGCACCTTTGTTGCGCTCAAAGCGGGCCGTCCCTGTATCGCGGAAGGCGCGATTCATTACCTGGACGTCTCGGACGCTTATGTGGTCTCGGGCGACGTCGATCTGAAAACCGGACATATCATCTTCTCCGGCGATGTGACCGTACACGGAAACATCACCGACAATATGATCGTGGAATCGCTCGGGAACGTATACGTATCCGGCGGCGTGTATAATTCCACCATTACGGCGGCAGGCAGCATTATCGTGCAAGGCAGCATTATCGGCAGCCGTCTGTACTCGGGAAGCTTCGGACTGTCCTTCAATCGGCTGTACCATCTGTCGCAAAAGTTGAAGGATGAAGTCGGCATGCTGCTCCAAGCCACCCGCACCTTATACGCCGAAGTCGGCAAACGCGGACAATCTGCACGCTTCGGCCAAGTAGCTCTACTTTTACTTAAAAGCAAGTTCAAAGAGATTCAACCGGAGATCCGGGAACTGCTTCAGGTGCTGGTTACGGTCCAACGGGGAACAGGCGGTGCTTCGAACGAGTTCGCCGACGCGCTCAATCTGATGCTTTCGCCGACGCAAATGATCGAATCCCTCAGCGAAGAGCTGCTGACGCGCCTTCAGATCAATTTGGATCGGGAAAACTCTTTCGTGAACGATATGCAAAAAGGCGACTCCCAAATCGAATTGTCCCGCTGCCAGACCAGCACGATCAAGTCCAACGGCAACATCCTGATCCATAAGGAAGGCGTCCTGCAAAGCGATCTTTATGCCACGGGTTTTATCAAATTCGCTCATCCTTCCTCCGTCTGCCGCGGTTCCTGCCTGGAATCGGAGGATCGCATCGACGCCAGAACCGTCGGCAGCGCCGGAGGCGCCCCGTGCATTCTTCGGGCTAAACGAACGATACACGTATACCGCATGTTCGAAGGCAAAATCTCCGCCGGCGGCCTGCACCGCGAGATTCTGTCTCCGATTCAAGACTGCACCTTCGGCTGTATCGAGGGTGAAATCGCGATCTCGAATTGAAAATTTGGAAGCGTTAACTTGGTTGCTCGCTGAGAGACGAGGGAAACATTGTTTGGGAAAGAAGCTTGGCTGCGCTGCGGGGGAAATTCGTTTCGGTCGCGTGTTGCATTTGGGAAGCTGAATTGGATTTTATAAGGAAGCTTCCCAAATACAAAGGCGAACGCTGACGCTCCTTCACTGAATTTCCCCCTCCGCTTGTCGCTTCGTTCAAGATCGGATTCCCTCAACCCTCTGTTTTTGGCGCAGCCAAAAACAATTTTCACTTCTCGCTGCGCATTGAAGTGAAAATAAAAAACAAAAAGAAAGAGCCTGCGAAGAATAATTTCGCAGGCTCTTTCTTTTAAAATCTTTTTAAAAACCCCTCATGGACGAGCCCGACTTTAAGTTGTCGGGACGGCCCTATCCCCGAGCGAAGCGCCGGGGGGCGGAGGGAGAAATTCAGTGAGGGACGCCTTTGAACTCGGAAAGCCGTAGGCTTTCTGAGTGAAACAGCGTCCCGAACGAATTTCTCCCTCCGCCGCCCCTCCCGCTTCCGAAGCGAATAGGACCTTCCAGCGACCATTCAAAGTCGCGCGAATCAATGAAGCTTCGCGATTAGGCGGGTCAAAGCCACGCCGCGGTGGCTGATGCTTTGTTTTTCTTCGACGCTGAGTTCGGCCATGGTGCGCTCGAATTGCGGGACGTAGAAGAGCGGGTCGTAGCCGAAGCCGCCGGCTCCGGCGGTCTCGGACGTGATCCAGCCTTCGACGTCGCCTTCGGATTCGAGGCTGCGGCCTGTGGCCGGATCGTACAGGACCAAGGCGCAGACGAAGCGTGCTGCGCTAAGCAGCGGCTGCTCGGTATCGTCGCCTTGGCGCAGACGCATCAATTCGTCAAGCAGCTTGGCGTTATTGGCCGAATCGTCGCCGTGCTCTCCGGCGTAGCGAGCGGAATAGATGCCGGGCTCGCCGTCCAACAGGTCGACGCACAGACCGGAATCGTCTGCCAACACGGGCAGGTTCAAGAAATCTCCGATTTCTTTGGCCTTTTTAAACGCATTTTCCGCAAAAGTGTTGCCGTCCTCCACGACTTCCGGAGCGTCCGGGTATTCGTGCAGGCTGTGGACTTCTTTGCCGAACGGAGCCAAGGCATGCCGGAACTCCCGAACCTTTCCCATGTTGCGGGTTGCCACTACGACGATCTGCTTGTTGTCGCCGCTCATTCCTTCGATCATGCCAATCCCCCGATCTCATGGTTGCCGATCTTCAATGCGCCTGCACCCAGAACCTGCTTCTGAACAGCGATCATTTGCTTCACGCCGATCTCGCCCAATTCCAGCATCTGATTCAATTCAGCGCGACTAAACGGCCGATCCTCGCCCGTGCCTTGCAGCTCGACGAATTCGCCGGATCCGGTCATGACTACATTCATATCGACGGCAGCGGTGCTGTCTTCATCGTAACGCAAATCCAGCAGCGCCTCGTTTTCCACGACGCCCACGCTGACCGAAGCCAGGAAATCGGTAATCGGGTAGCGCTTAAGCTTCCCTTGCTCTTCCAGCTTGTTCACGGCCAGGCACATCGCGACAAAAGCACCGGTGATCGATGTCGTTCGCGTGCCGCCGTCCGCCTGAATCACGTCGCAATCGACGGTGATCGTCCGCTCGCCGAGCGCTTGCAGATCGACGACCGAACGCAAAGCGCGTGCAATCAGACGCTGGATTTCCATCGTGCGCCCGCCCAGCTTGCCTTTAGCCGATTCGCGGATGTTGCGCGTATGCGTGGCACGAGGCAGCATCGAATATTCAGCCGTTACCCAACCGCGGCCTTGTCCTTTCATAAAAGGAGGAACCTTCTCCTCGACCGTCGCGTTGCAAATGACTTTCGTGTCGCCGACTTCAATCATCACCGAACCTTCGGCGTATTTGTTCGTATTAATCTCAAGCTTGACCGGGCGAATCTCGTCCGGCTTTCTGTCATTCCTGCTCACTTCGTTGTCCTCCCGTATCCGCAATATGAGGTTAACCTTTTAGGCAACGTCATAGTTGTCGCTTTGTTCCCCTCATTTTAGCAAACTGGGACGCCAAACGCACGGTCATTCGCTTTTTTGGGGGGATTTTGATTCAGTGACGCCGAATATGTACAGATGTTAGGTATATTTTATAAATCTGAGGTGAATCTTATGCAAACTCCAGAGAGACCCACTCCGAAAGAAGAACAAATGGGCATACCCGAACGTCAGGCTTACTCGCTCAACAGCCGCAAGGTCGCGGAAGCGACAAGAAGCTGGCTGGAAAAGCGCGGCATCAAGATCGAAGAAATTGCCGAACTCGTTCTCTTTTTGCAGAAAAAATATTATCCGGGCCTGACGATGGAAGAATGCGTGCATAATGTGGAAAAAGTGCTGGAAAAGCGCGAAGTCCAAAATGCCGTGTTGACGGGCATTCAGCTCGATGTGCTTGCGGAAGAAGGCAAACTGCTCTCTCCGCTGCAAGAAATGATCAAAAACGACGAAGGCTTGTACGGTGTCGACGAAATACTGGCTTTATCCATTGTTAACGTCTACGGCAGCATCGGGCTGACCAACTTCGGTTATGTCGACAAGTTGAAGCCCGGCGTGCTGGAACGTTTGAACGATAAAAGCTTGGGACCGGTACACACCTTCTTGGACGACATCGTGGGCGCAATCGCCTCGGCTGCCAGCAGCCGCATTGCCCACAACAAGCAAAGCGAGCGCGAGGTGGAAATCGAACTACCGAAAGAACCGGGAGACGATTAAGCGACCGACGGCATGAAGCCGGATCACCCGATCCGGCTTCATTTTACGATTTGGCAAACAGTCCTTTGCGTCTGCGCTTTCGATAAAAAGGCGTACAGTCCGATTCAAAATACGTTTCAAGTCCACTCGTTCCGTCGAGCCGAAGAAAGTCGACGGGCGGGTCGGGCACCGGCGCAGAAGAAGCACGCCCGCCGGCTGCCCGAACAACCTCGTTCCAATCCCCATCCGCTTCTACGGCAATCAACGTATGCGGCGGATCACCCGTTTCCGGATTATAGTAATTTACATTATAGGCCAGCTTGACGTTCGGCAGCGCATGAAAAACTTCCGCCAGCTCATTCAACAATTCGTCCGGCTCTTTGGTCGGGCGTCCCAACATGACCTGCGTTTCCCGATCGACCGTGTAGCTTTGCGGAGAACCGAAAATACGACCATCCAGAATCGACTCGATCTCCGAAGCCGGGAATTCTTTCGCAAACTCTCCTCCGGGATTCAACCAGACATCCGATCCCCGCACCAAACCGAATAAATCGATCGCATTCATGGACAGATAACGCATTTCCCGATCGATGAATAGCTGCAGCATCGGCAGAGAGCTGAATACGGGCAGATAGGATTTTCCTTCAATCTCTACACTAGGTAATCTCACGGTCGTTTTCTCCTGCAGAACCCCTTGTTCCGCAGGCACGTCGCCGCCCATGTGCAGAGTGTACAACTCCGAGCGCTGAAGCTCCTCGTAAAACTCCCTTCTTCGCGAGGGATCTTCCACTGCGGCAGACAGAACTCGCTCCAGTTCGTTTTGAGGTTTGAAAATCATAGTCCTCCTCCTTTTCGTGCCCGATCGCTTGATTGAAATCCAGGCTGCATCTCCTGTCACATTTTCGCCAAAAAAAGGTTAAAAAACGTTTCATTGGATATTTATACCCGTTTGTTGCCTAAATCAAAAAGAAGGAACGCCCGAATTCGGGAATTCCTCCTTATGTCCTGCTCAAATCGTGCCTTGAGTCCTGAACGAAGCCTGCTTCAAACCGAACTTTTCTCCGCTTCTTCGTCCTCGCGATTGCTGACTTCCTCGAACCCCTCGTCTCTAGGGCCTACATAGCCGCGAAGCACGTCATCGTAATAGTCGTCGTAATCATACCAGTCTTCATAAAGGTTGGATTTCTTCCCGAACATCGAGAACGCCCCTTTCTTCTGATGGATATGAAGTATTCCTATCGTTAGCGTATCAACCCATGCCAATATCGTCAAAAAGATTCCGGCGCGTTGAGAAATGCTGAAACGACATAAAGCCGCGATGCCCGCAAAAGAAGCAGGCACCGCGGCGAATTATAGCTTTTTGCGTTCTTATTCTTTGGATGGCGCGGTTTCGAAACGGAAAGCTTACATCGATTTCGTCAGCGTAATCATCCAGTTGTTCGTGTTGACGTTAAAGTCCCAGCCCAGCAGGCCCGTGATAAAGCGAAGCGGTACGACCGTACGGCCGTTTTCGTCCGCGAATACTTTGGCTCCTACGGCTTGTCTCTTACCGTTGACTTCCATGAAGTCTTTGCCCAACCAGAATTTCAGCGTGTCGTTGCCGGCCATGACCGTAACTTCGTTCGCTTTTTTATTCCATTTCACTTGGGCGCCGATGCCTTCGCTCAGGAAGCGCAGCGGTACATAAGTGGTGTTGTTCCAAACGCGCGGCATCGTATCCATTTTGGTCGTTTTGCCGTTCAGCGTCAGGTTCGGGCTGCCGATCTGCATCATAACGGTCATCATGTTACCCGGCGTAGGCGCAGGCGTCGTCGGTGCAGGCGTAGTCGGAGCCGGTGCTGCCGGTTCTTGGAATTTCGCGTTGAACTGGTCGACGATCGCGCCGCTCAGCAGTTTGCCCACGTCGAACATCAGGGCATAGCCTTCACGTTCCGTTTTGTACGAACCGGCGTAGTTCTTAGCCGCGTATTGGTCCAGTACTTGTTGAACTTGGTTTTCGTGCGCCGTCAATCCTGCCAGCGCTCCGGCTTCAGGAATACGGTTTTCGGTCGCCGCGCTCAGGAACGCCGCCATTTCTTTGGTGAACTTCGTAATTTGAGCCTTGGCTGCCGTGATCGCGGCTTGGTCTCCGCTCTTCACTGCCGCTACGTACTGCGCTTGCACGTTGATGTGGTCAGTCGTCCAAAGCTTCTCGAACTGATCCGCTCCCGCATTGCCGTAGACCGAAGCGATTGCCGCTTTGAAGTCTTTGGTATTGCCGGCTTCAGCCGTTACCAACGCATTGCTGCTGGCAGTCATGCCGTCGTATTGCTCCTGCATTTGCAGCGTAGCCAGAGCGAAGTGTTCCGCGAACAGGTAGTTCAGCGCCGATCTCAGATCGCCTGCAGGCGTGTCGGATTTGGTATTCTGGAATTTCTCCGGCATTTGAGTCACGATTGCCGTCGAGAGTGCTTCACTGATGGTGAACATGGTGTTCAGACCTGTACGGTAAGACATGTATGCACCCGCGTAGTCGCCTGCCACGTATTTATCGAACGCTTCTTGTACTTGGTCTTCATGCAGTCGAATCGCTTTCTCGGCTGCTGCTTGCGGAAGTTTGCCGCCTGTCGCCGTTCCCAGGAAAGCGGAGAATTCTTTGACGAATTTCTCGACTTCGGCTTTTGCCGTTTGAACGCCTGCCGCATTACCGGCCTTTTGCGCTTTTACCAGATCGTCTGTCGCTTTGTTGTGGGCGCTGAAGATACGGCCGAACTCGGCTGCGCCTTCTTTGCCGTACAGCGATTCGATCGCCGGGAGCATGTCGCTTGCGTTCTGATTCAATGCCGCGAACGAGGCTGCCGCGTCGGGCGACCCTTCGTAGGTTTTGATCATCGAATCGACAGCCAGTTGATAATGTTCGGAGAGCAGATGGTCAAGTGCCGATCTCAGTTCGACCGCCGGAGTTGTCGTCGATGCCTTCATCGTGGTCATGGTAGCTGCCGTTGCTGCGATATTCGTCGGTGCTGCGCTTGCTGCATTTGCCGGAGCGGCCCCCGCCACTGTCGGAACAACCAAAGCCAGGCCGAGTACCGGTACCATAATCTTCTTGGCATTGAACTTCTTCGAATCGAGATTCTTCACATTGAACATTTTAAACATCTTAATCCCTCCAGTTGTGTGTTTGTATCTTGTTGGTGTGGCTGGGTCTTCTTCTGTTTTGTTGTCTGTTCTTGCGTCTCTCGCTTACATTGGGTGAAACGCAGGGTTCGGAAGTTTGGATCACATGATTTTAAATTTTTTTGAAAATTGTTTTTCGAGCCTGATCCTTCGGCCGTATTCGGCAGGCTCGAGCATCACGCAGAATTGAATTTTTATCCATTTGATCTATTCATTTAGATTTCCAAAAATCTGTTTGAGGCAAATCTAGTTGTCGACTCTCTTAATATAAACAGGGTTCTTAAGAACTAACCAAGCGAAATCCGATATTTCAAATTTTATTTTTTACGGACCTTGGATGCATGAAAAAAGCCCTGAGTCTTATCCGATGGCAAGCCAAGCAAAAAGCTTCCAAAACCCGATCGGGCTTCGAAAGCTTTCTTTGCCGGTTATGCGATTGATTCATTTCAAGCCGAAACGGACTTCCCGTTCTCCGTGTCTCGTCGCTCTGCCCCGGTCTTCCAGTTCAACCAGATGCGCGATCGTCTCCGATAGCGCAAAGCGCAGCTGATGGATGCCGAGAGAGTCGCCGAACAGCGAAACGCAGATTTCATAAGCGCTCTTCGGCTCGCCCTCCAGCAATTCCGCCATACGATCCAGCCGCTGCTCATGATGCTCCAGCAATTGCACTGTACGCTCCGAGAAGTTTTGGAACGGATCGCGATGGCCGGGAAACGCTTGGGTGACGTTGAACGCCCCGAGCGTTCGCAATCCGTTCAGATAAGAACGCAGCGGGTGCTCGTCGCCTCCGGGGCTGTACGAGATATTCGGCGAAATGCGCGGCAGCACCGCGTCTCCGCATAGAATCCCCCCTGTCGCTTCCTCGTAAAAAGACAGATGCCCCTCCGCATGGCCGCCCGTCTCGATCGGATGCCACAGTCTTCCGCCGAAGCGGATCGGCAATCCGGGTTCGATCACGGAAATTTCCGGCTGCGGCTCGACTTGCGGCAAAAATCCTTCCAAATGCGCAGGCAGCTGCGCCAACCGTTCAGGCTCCATGCCATGCAGGCGACACAACGCAATCGATGCTTCGACAAACGCATTCGCGCCGGACTCTTGCTGCGCGCCGCCCCAATTGCGCCAAGCCGCCTCGCTCGCCGCTTTTGACATCCAGACCTGCGCGCCGCTCTGCTGTTGCAGCCAACCGGACAAGCCGTAATGATCCGGATGATGATGCGTTAGCACGATCGAAGAGAGATCTGTCGCGCGAATGCCCAGCTCGCGAAAAGCTTCGTCCCACGCCGCTTCGTTTTCCGGCGAGCGCGGACCCGGATCGACGACGGTCCAGCCGTCTTCGCCTTGCAGCACGTAACTGTTTTCCCAACGCAGCGGAAAAGCCATCTCCATCCGCACGCGGATAAATTCGCCGTACGCGGTTATTCTTGATTTGCTCATTTGGCTTTGCGTCATTCCTTTCAATCCTGAACGTTCTTATCCATGGCCAGAATCGCGTTCAGAAGGTGAAGTTTGCGAATGGGCTTCGTAATGATCGAACGGAAGCGGCTTCTTTCTTCATCCTCCACCTTTTCGCCCAGACGCGCAAGCAAAAATACGTTCGCGCCTTTGATATTCGAAAGCAAACGGAAATCTTCGTCTTCGCTGACCGTGACGCGATCGGCAAGCACGATATCGAATTCGTGTTCCTGAACGCGCGCGATCTGACCGGCAATTGCTTCCTTCGCGCATTCCACCGAAGCCCCCCACCCTTCCAGCATTGAAGCGATCACGTTTCGGGACACCGGTTCTTGTTCGATCAACAAAAAACGCATCCCGTTCAGCACGTCGTCCTCGAACGGAATTGAAGGAATATTGGTATAACGTTCGAACGACATGGCGATCTCGATCGAAGTTCCCTCGTCTTTTCGGCTGGATACTTCGATTCTTCCGTCCAGCAGCTCGATCAGATTTTTCGTGATCGCCAGCCCGAGGCCGCTTCCTCCGTAATGATGATTCGACGCTTCGTGCACCTGCGAGTACACGTCGAAAATTCGGGCTGCCTGCTCTTCGGTCATGCCGATTCCGGTATCCCGGACGGCGAAGCCGACATTGATTCGGTCTTCGTGCAGCGACGGCAGCCGTCTCAGCTCGAACACGATCTGTCCCTCGTGCGTGAACTTGATCGCGTTCTGCACGAGATTAAGAAAGATTTGACGCAGCTTCAGCGAGTCGCCGACGACGAACAGCGGAATTTCGGATTCGACGTCAAGCACAACCTCAACGCCTTTTTGAAAAGCCTGCGGTGCGAGCGTGTACATCAAATCCTCGATCGTGTTGATCAGGTCGAACGGATTGCTCGTTACGAGCATTTTCCCCGCTTCCAGACGGCTCATGTCCAGAATCCCGTTAATCAGTTCCATCAACGATTCGTTGCTGGTCTGAAGGATATCCAAATAGCTTCGCTGTTCCTGATTTAGGTCCGTCCCGTCCAACAGATCGCTCATGGCAATGATGCCGTTGGCCGGGTTACGGATTTCATGGCTGAGAAACGCGACAAAATTCGCTTTATTTTTCGACTCCTGCTCCGCCTTTTTTCGAGCTTCGATTTCTTGGTCCAGCAGCAAGCGAAGTTGTTCCTGCTCAGTCAAGGAATCGGCGTACCTCGTTTCGAGCCGTTCTATTCTTTGCTTCCAATGTTGTTCGTTTGTCATGGATAAACACCTCTAAAGGCTTTCGAGTATATGCCTGTTGTGATAGGTCTATATACCCTCACCTTGCCTGCTCATAACCTTTTTCCGACAAATCATTCTTGCCGAGCCGTATGCCCGAAAAAAAGAAGACGGCGATTTCCGACATACGGAAACCCCGCCTGACTGCTTTGCAAAACTTGTCTTTTAAACGTAAACGATGTTCATTTCCAGCCTGCCTTCGTAATCAAACTGCCTGCGTTCTCCTTCAGTCACATGCTTGACCGGCGAACGTCCCGAAACGATCCGATACGCCGCAACCGCCAACGCAGCCGCATCGAGCAGATCGTCTTTGGCAGCCTGCTTTCTCGCAAAAAGAGTGAACAGTTTCTCCGTCTCCGCATTCGGCAATCCGGCTCTGTGCAAGATGCCCGACCGCTCGCGCTGCCCTTCGGCTTCCTTTTTCCCGTATAGGGGCGCTTCGTCGGCATTATCGTTCAATCTTAGAAAAACAAGCTCCGGGTGCGACTCTTCGATAAACCCGGATACGGGCAACCCTTTGTTCAATCGTGCGGCTAAAAAGTCGTCCGTTTCCCTGATCTTGGGCAAAATGTTGATCGTCTGGCGGCTTAGCTTGCGCCCCGTCGCTTGCGCGTTGGCAGACGACGGATCTTCCGCATGCAGCGCTTGACGCGCCGGAACCGGAAACACGCTCGACTTGCGGCGCTTGGGCAGCAGCTTCCGGCAGTCCCGGTCGCAATTCCGGTCCGCAACGCGGTTTTGAACTCCGTTTGCGCCTTCGGCCAGTCCGATCGGGATATCGATCAGGATACGGTCGGATAACGGATTCGGCGACAGGTCTTCCCATAATGCCGATAACGTCGGGTAGACGGCCGCCTGGCAGATCTGCAATCGTCCTTCTTCGGGCAACGCTTCGAGCACGACGGCTGCCCAGCCTCCAGGGCAGCTGTCGATGCCGATTCCGCGATACACGGCGTCTGAGTACGGGGACACGCTCACTTGGGTTCTCCTTCAGTTATTTGCTGCTCGGATTCTGCACGGCGTGCATTGAATTCTTGGTCACGTCGGCGGATATCGTTCATATTACTATGCCAAATCCCGTTGAACCGATCGAACAGGGCGGCGACAAGCACCAGCACCCCCAAGCCGATCAGAATGATGGCCAGCCAAAGCATCCAGTATCCTCCGCTGTCCCTCAATGCGCTTCCATAATGACCTGGCGGGGTCTGCCAACCGTGAACATCGGGCATATGCAGCACCGCTGCGATATGAACGCCCAGGTACAATAGGATTCCTGCGAGCAGCAATATGCCGCCGATCGCGGTTGTCGCGAATTTATTCATGCGTAAACGCTCCTTTTTTCAGCATACGACTACTCATCTGGCCCGCTTCGAACTAATTCAGGTAAGCACGCAGAATCGCCAGATCGCGACAACGGATAAAATGCCCCGAATAGCTCTTGGGTTGATCGTTCTCCATCAAACTCAGTGCTTCGTCCGGCTTTACCCACATCGCCGCAAATCCGCCTGCCTGCTCTTCCTCGGTAAACGCAGACTCGCCCGGCGATCCGACAAGCTCGGCCGAATAGGCATACGAAAACTGCTTGAGCTTATATTCCGCAATATACTCCGCCGTCATGCCGATCGTCCCCGTTACTTCGATCTCCGCACCGGACTCTTCGCGCATTTCGCGGCGAAGCGCCGAATAGACGTCTTCGCCCGGTTCGATTCCGCCGCCCGGCAGCTTATGGTAGCCGTCTTTGGCAACATGCATCAGCGCCATCCGACCTGCTCCGTCCGTTAGCACGGCCCGAGCCGCTTGTCGCAGGGCAAAGCCATGTTCGTCCGCGGGCTTATCGGGGTTCCGGTCAGCGAACAGTTCCGCATCCCGAATCTCGACGAGGAGTTCCGGCTTCGCGTAATCGAACAGACAAAAGTCCGAGTCCTGCACGGGATAGCTTTCTCCTACTTTTACATATCCGGCATGGGCATAAAATCGTTGATTGCGCGTGCTTCCGGCAGGCGTATCAAGCGACCACGTCCGAGCCTGCGGATAATAACGCTCAATAGCCTCCATCGCCTGCTTACCGATGCCCCGGCCATGCAGTGCAGGATCGATAAACAGCGAGCCCAATCGAAACGTTCCATCACCCAAGTCGAATATCCGGGCTCCGCCCGCAACTCTTTGTTGCGATTCGATCACAAGATAACTTCCGTCACCAAGCCCTTCTTCGTGCCATTCTATCGTTTCAATACCCTCCGGCATCATTCCGTAACGGCGAAGGTCTTCCGCGAACGCAGCGATCGCGATTCGGCGTAATTCCTCCAGTTGAAAAGATTGAACGGGAGATACGGTTACGATCTGTTTGGCTTCTTTTTGCACGGACATTAGAATCGCTCCTTGGTTCGATATAAGTATCAAGCGCAGCCCTATAGACGTCTAAGTTCTTTCAAAATCTGATCCAGCTTGTGCGCAATCTGTTCGTCCGCTTCGGCTTTTCTTTTCAACCTGGATTCGATAATCGAGATCTCGATCGCGACGAACACTAATATGACGAAGATCAAAAACATGATGCAACCTCCCTTTTCTCACCTTTATAAAAAGAACGAGTGTTTGAAAGGAATGGTTACGCGCATCGGTTCGTTCGATCTGATCGGGCAAGCTTAACCTGGAGACGCTGATTTATAACAGAATGAGAAAACCCTTAGTGATGAAAAATCCGCAAAATGAACTCTGCATCCGGCACGTCGAGTTCATGATAAGCGCAATAGTACTCAAGTTTCCCTGCCTGACAGACTTCGCTTGCACCGCCAATCCTCCACCTTCCTATCTCACGTCACCTTCCAACGCACATCTGCCAATTTCTCTCTATTATATCTAACGTCCTTTTTTTAAGCAGAGAAAAAAAGCACCTGCCGAATGACTTCGGCAGATGCTTCATAAATTCGTGATTCAGATTAAGCCTGCGGGACGGAAGCTGGAAGGCTCACCTCGTATTCCGCACCGGCGATCCAGGAACGCTTCACAAAGTCACGACCGCGAACGACAATCCGATCCTCGTAAATCTCGACCTGCAGCCCTTCGCTTCCGGTCAGATGCTCGTCTTGGTCCGTCCAGAGGTAGGCGACTGATGAGGCATTGAACATGGACGGCATCGCGCCTTGTCCATCGAACATCATCCGCTCGGCTTCCAACTGCCAGTGCGTGTGTCCGGTGAACAGAATGGCTTGCGGATAACCGGACAGCACTTCCTTCAAAGCTGCATCCTGATTCACTCCATACCAGCCCTGCTCGCTCATGGAACCCGCCACGGTATCGCGAAGCGGTTGATGCAAAAAGATGAAGATCGGTCGATCCGACGCAGCCTCTTCGGCCAATCGATCCTGCAACCAAGTCAATTGAGCTTCGGACAGATCGCAATCCTTCGGATGCGGGCTCTCGCTGCCCAAGAAAATAAAGTGATACCCGCCGATCCAATGGTCGTGGTAAGGCGCCGCTTCTCCCGTCCCGTCGGCAAAACGACGCATGCGACGCTCCCACAATTCCCGCGCCCGGCCCGAAGTTGCATCGGATCCGCCCAGGCGCTCGGCCATGCCTGCCAGATCCAATCCCATCTCGGCAGCCGCTTCAGCCAGAGACTCCGCCGCGTTTGGCGGTTGTGCGGCCTGCTGCTCACCGTTCGCTGATTCAACCCGGTTTGCGTCAATCGTATCGTTTTGTTGATCGGCTTGCTTTTCTTCGACCGCTGTCCGATCTGCCCGATCCGGAAAATGACCGTCCAAGGCATCCTCCACTTTAAAGTCAGGCAAAGCGCTCAGATCGACAGGCGTTCCGCCTTCTTCCCACAACACAGCCCCGATATCATGATTGCCGAGCGTCACATATAGCTCAGGCAAATTTGCCGGACGCCCGTTCCAAATTCGACGAAACTCGGCGTACTCGCGTGCCAATCCGCGATCCGTCACATCTCCCGCGTGCATAATCCCCAGGCTTCTTTCGCAGTACGAAGAAATATCCTGCAACGCTTCTTCGAAATGCCGGTTGTGGATATGACCAGCCTCATCCCGAACATGCGTATCCGTGATCACCTGAAATGTCGCCAGCAGTCGTTGAGCGCTTCCCGCACCCTGTTGTTCCTTTTGCGTCATATCAATTCCCTCCGGTTCTCTCTATTATTGAATCAAGATTCGCTCCACTTCAGCCCGACGATTCCGATCAGAATAAATCCTATCCAGACCAAAGAATTCAATTTCAACCGCTCTCCGAAAAAGTAATGCCCGACCACCCCGATCAAAGTGATGCCGACGCCTGACCAGATCGCATAAGCCACGCCCAGCGGAATATGCTTCACCGAGAAATTCAGCAGCGTGAAGCTCGCACCGTAGCAGACAAACATAAGTATGGAAGGCCACAGTCTGGAAAATCCGTCGGAAGCTTTCATCAGGACGGTACCGCTCAGCTCCAGCGCAATAGCTACGGCGAGCAGCCCCCATCCGATCGACGAATTCTGATTCACGGCTTCACCGCGCCTTCAAGCAGCCATTCGAACGAAGGGACCGTCAAGTCCGCCAGCTTAAGCACACCGTGCTCGCCGATGCCGATCTTCAGCGCGGCCCCCGCCGCTCGCGCCATTTCCATGTCTCCGTCCGTATCTCCGATCACGATCGTCCGTTCCGGCGGAACGCCCAGACGCTCGCACGCAAGCAGGCACAAATCCGGATACGGCTTGCCCCGCTCCGCCATATCCGTGCCGATCACAACCTTGAAATAATCCTCAATGCCGAGCCAGCGCAAATGCAATCGCGCACTGTCCGTATCGTCCGCGGTGACGACAGCCATCGGGATTCCCTGCAATCGGCAGCGATCCAAAAAGGCTTGTACGCCTGGCAGCAGCCGTGCAGGACGCACCAACTCCATCTCGTCATCGGCATGCCGCAAGCAGTCCCGCACGATCATTTTGGATTCGGCCCAAGATAGCCCCGCCCGATAACCATGCCAGACGAGAATCGCGTACATCTCATCCATCGTGCCCATCGCCAAAGGTCCGCGCTTGTCATAACCGGATGTCCAGCCTGCCGCATCATGCTGCGTTCCCCAGATGCCCGGAATATCTTCCTGCAACATGATTAACCCGCGTTCAGCCAACAACCCGCGGAACATATCGATCACCACATCCGCCCAAAATCCCCACATATGCGTAAAATCGAGCAGCGTGCCGTCTTTATCAAACAAAATCGCGTCCGCGCGCAGCACGTCGCGCTCTCCCTCAAGCTTCCACCCTTCCATGTCGCGCCCTCCCGTACTCCTATAATGAGTGTAAAAAAAACCGCAGGACGGCGCAGCTTGCGCCCCTCCTGCGGTCGGTTTGTTCGATGCAAGTTCGGGTAGCGTACCTTTACTTCGAGATACGATCCAGTTCGCTTTGCGCTTTTGCTTGGGCTTCTTTCAATGCTTGCTCAGCAGGTACATTGTTGATCTGAACCTGGTCAGCCGCGACTTTCAGCGCATCCGTGATCTTGCTTCCGGTCGGGTCCTGGAACGGAACCGACGCGTGCGAAGCTTGTTGCAGCGGAACGCTGATTTGCGGGTTCTTTTCGCTGAATTCCTTGAATGCCGGATCTTCGAGCGCCGACTGGCGAACCGCGATGTAGCCTGTGTTCATCGACCAATCCGCCGTGTTTTCCGGCTGCATGAAGTACGTGAACCATTTGAACGCCGCTTGCTGCTGTTCAGGGCTTGCTTTGGCTACGATACCGGCTTGAATCGCGTTTGCGACCGGTTTGCCTTCGCCGACGCCTTCCCAACCCGGTTGTTCCATTGCCGCTACGATGCTAAAGTCCAGGTCGCCTTGGTCGCCGCTGGAACCCGTGTAACCAGCCGCTTTGTTTTTCATCACGTCATCAATCGTTTTGTACCAATACTCCCAGCCTTGGCCGCCGGAGTGGATACGCATGATCTGATCTTCGTGAATCCATTTGCGGAAATGCTCCCAAGTCTCGATCCATTCCGGAGAATCGATCGTAACCGTCTTGCCGTCTTCGCTCAGCACGCTGCCGCCGCGGCTCAGCGCCGCGTCGATCATGTTGCCTTCGCCCCACATCGGTTCCCAGCCGTAGAAGGTCGTCTTGTCGCCTTCCTTCTTCGTCATCTTCGCCGCAGCGTCGGCCAGAGATTCCCATGTCTTTAAGCTCGCCGGATCAATTCCTGCCGCTTCCAACGCGTCTTTACGGTAATACATCACTTGCGTCGTTCCGTACATCGGCAGGAAATATTGTTTGCCGTCCACTTTGCCTTGGTTGAGGAATGTTTGCACGAAGTCTTCCGCCTTGAAGTTGCTGTCGGCTGCGATCATATCATCCAATTCCGCATAGTAGCCTTTGCGTGCCCAGTCGATGTTCGAGCTGAGTACGGCTGCGGGTACGTTGTTCGACGCGATGGCCGCTTGCAGCTTTTGCTCCGTTTCCGTGTAATCCGCTTGAGCGATGCCCTTTACGATTACTTCGTCTTGCGAAGCGTTGAACGCCTCGATCTTCGCCTTCATGTTATCGCCCAGATTGCCGCCCAGGCCGTACCAGAACTCGATCTCGACCGGCTTGGCCGATTCGGTTGCGGCAGGTGTCGGGCTTGCGGCAGCCGTTGGCGTCTCGCCTGTCGACGAGCCGCAAGCTGCAAGCAGCGTGAAGCTTGCCGCGAGCAGCATGGACATGCCGCCCTTCCAGCTCAATTTTTTGACACCCGATTTTTTCATCGCAAAGCGCGCTGCGTTCAGACCTTGTTTCATTCTTTGTTCTCCTCCAATGGGTGTGGGATGTCCCTCTTTTTATGAATGAATGGGTTGGATCAAAAGGTTGGGCGAAGCTAGAAATCGGATCGATCAGCTCTTGTTGACGCCAGCCGACATGTTGACGCTCTGCATGATCGTCTTCTGCGCAAAAGCGAACAGGACCAATAGCGGGGCGATCGTGAATGCGCTAGCAGCCATAATCTGCGGCCAAGCCAATCCGTAAGCGCCGCCTTCGACGAAGAATCCGCGGAGTCCGGCAGACACGAGTCTCAAATCCGGATCTTTGGTAATCAGCATCGGCCAGAAGTAGTTGTTGTACTGTTCGATGAAGGTGATCAGGATCATGACCGCGAACGACGAACGAATCAGAGGCGACATGATCGTCCACAGGATTCGGAAGTGCGATGCTCCGTCCAATTGCCCCGCTTCGACCAACTCATGCGAGACCTGCATGAACGCCTGACGCAGCAGGAAGATCGAGAACACGCTGACGCTGTTGGAGATAATCAATCCGGCGTACGAATCCAGCAGATGCAATTCGTTCAGGATCATGTAACTCGGCAGATAGACGGCGGTGCTCGGAATCATGTAGCCGACCAGCACCATCGCGGTAAAAGGTCCTTTGAGGCGGAATTTCATATGGGTCAGCGCGTAAGCCATCATGCTGGCGTTGATCACTTGGATCACGCAGATGCAGACCGCCACGAAGATACTATTGAACATGTACCGGGCAAAAGGCGCCGAATTCCAGGCATCCGCATAATTGCTCCAGTTGATCGATTCCGGCCAGAAGGTTGGCGGGAACTGCCAAATCTCGTCGTTCGTTTTCAAGCCGCTTGTGACCATCCAATAGAAGGGAAAGGCCATTGCCAAGCTGATCAGCGCCAACAGGACGTAACGGATCGTGCGGCCGAGACGCTCGCCGACGGGAACAAATTTGCTGCTGCGTTCGCGTTTATTTCCGCGACCGAGTTCCCGTTTTTGCTCTACTTTTCTTGCTTCGGTTATGTTCATGAGTAGTGCACCAGGCGTCGGCTGAGCAGGAACGACAGTCCCGACAACAGTACGCAGATCAGAATGATGATAACGGCGATCGCCGAAGCTTCACCGACGTTAAACGACTCAAAGGCCGATTGGTAATACATATACAACAAGGTACGCGTCGATCCGGCCGGACCGCCCTGCGTCATGACGTTGATCTGGTCATACGCTTGCAGCGATTGAATCGTCAGGATGATCGACAAGAACAGCGTCGTCGGCGAGATCAGCGGCAGCGTGATGCCGCGGAACTTGTCCCATGCGTTCGCCCCGTCCATCGCGGCGGCTTCCATCAGATCCTGAGGCAGATTGCGCAGCGCAACCAGATAGAATACCATCGACCAACCGATCGACTTCCAGACGGTTACGATCATGACGGCTACCAGCGCCCAGGTCGAATCCTGCAACCAACCGACAGGCGAGACTCCGATCCAGCCGAGCACCAGATTGGCAAGTCCCACATCCGGTTCGAAGATCCATGACCAAGCAATCGAGACAGCAACGGTCGGCGTGACCCACGGCGAGAACATCATGGCTCGGAACAATCCGGTAGAGCGCAGTTTGCTGTTCATCAGCAGCGCGAGCGCCAAGCCGCCCACAATAATCGGGATCACTGTGCCGAAGCCGAACAACAACGTGACTTTAAGGGCTTGATAGAAATCAGCGTGCGTCAGCAGATATGTATAGTTTTCCAATCCGACGAACAATTTCTCCGGACTCATAAAGTCCCACTCGGTAAAGCTCAGGTAGACGATATAACCGAGAGGACCGAACCAGAAAACCAGCAGCGGCACGAGAGCCGGCAGCGTGAAAAGAACCGCTTCCCCTTCTCTAAATGCTTTCAAACGCAAAACTCCAACTCCTCTATGTTCAATTTTTTTTGATGACTGCTTAATTTCGGCGTTTTGATGTCTGTACTTGCGATCCGTACAAACATGATTGTACAATCGAATTGAAAAACGCAGATTATCCCAATGTTAAATCTTTAGGCAGTCTTGTAAACATTGAATATGTAAGAAGCGGGCGTATGACGTCCGAATTTCCGTTCAGGGGTGACATTGTGGAAAAGGAATGGATTGAGACGACACCGACGGCTTCCGTATCGCCACAGCGGAGCGAGCTGCGGAAGAAAGTGATCGAATCTATTGCAACAACCATGGATTTGTACGGCGTGAACCATTCGTTCGGTCAGCTCTACGGCATCATGTATTTCGAAGACCGACCGATGACGCTGGAAGAAATGAAAGATTACATGAACATGAGCAAAAGCAATATGAGCTATGCCGTGCGTTCATTAACCGAGTCGCAGATGATTTACAAACTCGACGAGAAACGCGATCGCAAAGATCAATATGTCGCCGAGACCGACTTTTTCCGCACGTTCCGAAACTTCTTCGGGGCCAAGCTGCAAAGAGAAGTGGACGTGATGCTGGAGAGCATTCGCGAGGTCACGCCGGACCTATCGGAGATCGTGCTGTCGGCGAAAACGTCGGCTGACGAACGGGAGGAAGCACTGCGGGATTTGCACAAGATGCGGCATGCGGAACAGTATTATGTATGGCTGCAAGGGTTCGTGGATCGGCTGCAAGGCGGAGATGCGTTTTTTGAAGAGAGTAGGTGAAGGTCCTATTCGTTGTAGGAAGCTGGGGCGCTGCGGGAGAAATTCGTTCAATACGCTGTCTCGCGCATAAAGCCTCCGGCTTTATGCGCTCAAAGGCGTCTTTCACTGAATTTCTCCCTCCGCTATTAGCTTCATTTTGAATAGGAGCTTTTGTGGGTATGAGAAAGCCGGGCATCCGCCCGGCTTTTGCTAGTCAATAAGATCAAATAAATGCGAATATCCATTTATTTCGTTTATATCTTCATTTTTCGAGCGAATACATGCATATATCCATTTAATTTCTGATTTTTTCGCTTATTTTCGCCTATTCACTCCGAATAACTGTATATATGCAGGTAATCGAAACGAATAAAGCAAGCTTCGTCAAATAACTGGATATCCGTATTTATTCCGACTCCATCGAAGCTGCTGCTACCTTGTCAAAGCTAAAAGTAAGATCAAGCCCGTCCGATCAAGAGCCAACAAGATACGATTACATGGATTTATTCGCAGGGTACGAATTATCGATACTGCCTCGGATCATTCGGCTTCGGGATCGGTTCGGGACGGCTTTTGCACCATTCGACGGCGTAATCGCTCAGTTCATCGAATAACTCATAATTACGGTAAGCAATATGCGGTTGGCGCATACGATTCAGGATGATCTCGATCCGTTCACGGTCGTGGTTATTCAGCCTCATCGGGTCAAATGTGATCTCGATAAAGTCGCAAAACAATTCATGACCTTCGTCCCAATTGGCATTGCCGTTGCGTTCGGCTTCGTCGCGCAGGCGCCCTACCGAGCGAATCAATTCTCCCTGCACCGTAGAAGCTTGACCGCCGTCGGGAACCAGGCTTTCCCACAATCTTTTAAATTCTTCCGCATGCTTCATAAGGTTCTCCTCTCGCATCTATACCCTCAGACTCTCTTTGGATATAACCTATTACTCTATACTCGATAAACACAGGGCTTTCGCTAAAAAATCCCCAGCTCGTTCGCAGTCACCCGACTGAGCTGTGCTTCAAAATTTTCGCTCGCCGCGATCTCGGATACAAGATGCCAGCGGCCGCCGCTGTCGAGTCCGTACACGCGCCAGCCTCCGGCGTCCAGTCGGAACTGCGCGACGGGCAGCTCGATCCAGCGCGTGCCGTCTTTCGAGGGGCGCTGTTCGACCAGAGTCAATTCGTCGCCTTCGAGCGCATAGCCGATGCTCCGACGATTGCGCAATTGTTCTTCGGCGGTACTCTCCATATAATGCCGCATAACCTTTTCGATCCGTCTTTTCGTAAAATCATCCATTGCCGCTAAGCCTCTCTTCTCCAAGTTCTACTCTGCCTATTTAGGGTCGGATCTCCAATTTCTTGTTCAATTCCTGCTCAAGCGGCGATCCGTCTTCTACGCGACGATAAGAAAGTGGCGGCCGGAAGCCGAACGTATCGCGAAGTTCGGTAAGCGGCATCGGTTCGATCTTCTGCAGCGACAGCAAAGGAAGCGCATATCCTTTCGACGCGCCTTTGAAATAAGCGAGCGTATCCGCATAGGAACCGGCCTCGTCTTTTTCCGCAATCGCGGCCAGTTCTTCGGGCGTTCCGATGATCGGACGGCCGAATTCGGCATAAGCCGCGACAGCCGAGACCGGCGCAGCCAGATACAAAAAGGCCGAGGTCGCTTCGTCCGGAAAACGCCGCCGGAATTCGTGCCGCTTCGTCCCTTCGATCAAGCGCGCATACGGACCCGGACGAAGACTGAGAATCAACGGCGCGCCGCTCATCGCAGACTCCTTTTGATCGATTGCCGATCACTTTCGTTCACATATCGCGCCATGGCAAACCCTCCGTTTTCGCTATCGAATTCTTCTACATGCTTCAGGATACCACTTCGCTCCGCACGATTCGCGTACGTTCACCGATTTGTGACAAGGTTACGGACGTTGACAATTTTCATTCTTCGATTTTATAATGAATACCGCAAGCAAACGACATACTAAAATCGAACGGTCGTGGATTTTTCTAGGGACGCTTCCCTATTTTCGCCACACGAATGCCTTAGGACGTGTCTTCAAACCTACTGACGTGTATCTTTTACTGCCTTTTCGCCCTCAGCTGCGTCACTTTCCCTTGACGTGCCCCGGCACGCCTGCGGAAAAGTTCCTTGCCGAGAACGAAAATTCAGTAAAATCTACGTCCGTCGAGGTTTGAAGACACGCCCTAGGGCGTTCGTGTGGCTTTTTTGCATTCATTTCAAGGAGGATTTTGATGAAAACCTGGCAGTACTCGTTGATCGTTTTTCTCGGAGGTTGTTGTTACGGTATTCTCTCCACATTCGTGAAGTTGGCTTACAGCGCCGGTTTTTCTTCGCCTGAAGTCACGGGCGCGCAATATTTTTTCGGCGCGGTGCTGAGTTGGATCGGCGTGCTGTTTATCCAAAAGAAACGCCTTGATCCGAAAACAATCGTCAAGCTCCTATTGTCCGGCATCCCTTTCGGTCTTACCGGAATCTTTTACTATCTATCCTTGCAGACGCTGAACGCTTCGCTGGCGATCGTGCTTCTGTTTCAGTTCATTTGGATCGGGAGCTTGTACGAGTGGCTGTTCCATAAGAAAAAGCCGACCCGTCGCAAGCTCGTCTTGATCGGCATTCTGCTCGTCGGCTCGCTGCTCGCGGCCAATGTGTTTTCTCAAGAAGACTTTTCCGTATCCTGGCAAGGAACGCTATGGGCCTTGTTGGCGGCTTCGACGTTCGCCTTGTTCTTGCTGCTCAGCGCCTCTGTCGGGAAAAGCGCTTCGCCGGTGTTAAAAAGCGCCTTTCTCTCGACCGGAGCCACGATTACCGTATTCATCTGCTTCCCTCCGATCTTTTTGCTCGACCCGGACAGGCTCTTTGCGTTAAGCCCTTACGGTCTGGTGCTCGGAATCTTCGGCGTGTTGCTCCCGCCTTTGCTGTATTCGATCGGCATGCCGCATATCGGTTCGGGAACAGGCTCGATCATGACGTCGTCCGAGCTTCCGATAGCGGTTCTGATGTCTTCGATCGTGTTGGGCGAAGCGGTAAACGGGTATCAATGGATAGGGATCATCGTGATTTTATGCAGCATCGCGCTTGGAAGCTGTACACCGAAGGAGGAGACGGGATCATGATTTCGAAAAAAGACATGGAGCACTTGGAACGCTGCGTGGAACTTGCGCGGGAAGGATTGGCCGACGGCAACGATCCTTTCGGCTCTTTGCTGGTCGATCGGCAAGGCCGCGTGCGCAAAGAAGACTACAACCGGGTATCCGGCGGCGATCCGACGCAGCACCCGGAATTCGCGTTGGCGCGTTGGGCGGCCGAGCACATGACGCCGGACGAACGCGCGCAAGCTACCGTCTATACTTCAGGCGAACATTGCCCAATGTGCGCCGCGGCTCATGCCTGGGTCGGATTAGGAAGAATCGTTTACGCGAGTTCTTCGGCCCAATTATCGCAATGGATGCAAGAACTCGGCGCCGCGCCGTCGCCGGTTTGCAATTTATCGATTCCGGATGTGATTCGCGATGCGCAAGTAGACGGACCCGCGCCTGCGTTGTCCGATTCGATCAAGGCTTTGCAGGTCGAAGCGTATCGCCGAAACAAGTAATCATTCGCTTCATGCCGACGATACGCGATAGACGAAAATCTCTCCCCAAACAGACGATGCGGCAAAAGGCCGCTCGCTGCAAGGAGAGATTTTTCGGTTGCGCATCATAAATCCGCGACCATCGTCATCGAGGTTCCTTCCCACCCGACTTCCTGGAATCCGAAACGCCGATACAGCTTTACGGCAGCCGCGTTATCCGGATCTACGCTGAGCGACGCCCGCTTCACGCCTTGCGCCCGCAGTCCGTCCAGCAAATGGCTCATCAAAGCACTGCCGATTCCTTTTCCCCGGCTGGCTTCCGTAAGCGCCATACCCAACTCCGGCACGTCCGGCGCGACGTAGCCGTAACCCCGGTCGCTTTCCGGAAAAATCCGCGCCGTAGCCGATCCGAGCGGCACACCTTCGGGGGTTTCGGCGATCACGCCGAAGTCGCCTTCGCGTCCCCAACCTTCCATATACTTGCGCATAAACGGCTCTTCCAAAATGCTGCGCTCGAACGGCTTTTCGTCTTTTTTGACATACAGCGATTCGAACAGCATATCCCACAAAAAAGGAATATCTTTTTCCTCTGCGGCGCGAATCCGGTATTCGGTCGATAATCGTTCCATGCTTATCCTCCTTATGATGCTTCTTGTTAATTCTTTCGGCCGCGAACGGCAATCCATCCTCCGACGACGATCACGATCAGAGCGACGCCTCCGAGCGTGACGGGAAGCCAGGACAACCCTCTTGTTCGTTCCGGTTCCGCTGCGGCTGATTCTTCAGCGTTCGCGCGATCCGGCGGATCCTCGAATTTCGTGCCCGCCCCAAGCTCCTGCAAGTCCTTCATGACGTCCGCGTTCGCCTGCGTCACTTCGCCGGATCGGCTGCAATTGACGACTTCGTATCGACCGTCATGCTCGTACGGATACAGCAGATACGTTTTCCCTTTTTCAAAATCGAACTGGCAGCTGCTCCAGCTCGTATATACGACCGTTTCCGGTTCGTCCATGCCTTTCCAGCTTTCGTTCACGCTCAAGGTTGCGGCATAATAAGCCTCTTTTCGATCGCTTTTAAATTCCCCGATGCTTTGGACCGTCCCCGTAAACGTCGCAGCCGATCTTTCTTTGGCTTCCGTTGCGTTTTCCGGTAACAAACAGCTGCAAGCCGCGGCTTTTTGTATCGGAAAAGCGACCGACAGCGTCATCAGCAAAAGCGCGATAGCGATTGCAAGTTTCCATACTTTTCGCATCTTTTTCCCTCCTTCGAATCGATCGATAAGCAGAGTCTTCTTTATAGACGCACGTTTTTGGAAAAAAGTTCCACGGACTCCATAATGGCGACACTTATTCGATCTATCCTTTACGCATTTGCGTCTCGACGGTCCATTTCGGGTAATAACTGAAGAATTGTTGAAAACCGCGCATTTATTTCACTCATTTTTTCAACGCGTTTTTTTATCCCACATTGATTATCCAAGAAGGAGAGCTGGTCCATCCTATGAGTAAAACGATTTTCGTATCCAACCGCCTTCCCGTCACCGTCTCCAAGAACGAATCCGGCCTGGACTACAAAGAAAGCATAGGCGGTCTGGCTACCGGGCTTAAAAATTACCATGAACAAGGCGACACGATCTGGGCAGGTTGGCCCGGCGTCTCGCAGGACGACCTGAGCGAGGAAGAAGCGTCTTCGATCGCTTCCACGTTGAAAAGCGACTACAAATGCTTGTCGGTTCCGCTTACGTCCGACGATATCGAAGAATACTACCACGGCTTCTGCAACGAAACGATCTGGCCCCTTTTCCATTACTTCACGAGCGCGGTCGAATACAAAGCCGAGACGTGGGAAGCGTACAAACGCGTCAACCGCAAGTTCTTCGAAGCCGTCGATCCGCTGATTAAAGAAGACGACACGATCTGGATTCACGACTACCAACTCATGCTGCTGCCGCAGATGATCCGGGAAAAGCATCCTGACGTCAAAATCGGTTTTTTCCTGCATATTCCGTTCCCTTCCTACGAGATTTACCGTCAAATGATCTGGCGCACCGAGATTCTCGAAGGCTTGATGGGCGCGAACCTGATCGGTTTCCATACGTACGATTACGTGCGCCACTTCCTGAGCAGCGTGCGCCGTTTGCTCGGACACGAACATAGTCTGTATAAAATGCAGCTGGAGTCGCATATCGTGCAAGTGGACGCGTTCCCGATGGGCATCGACTACGACTACTTCGCCAACACGCCGACCCGCGAGAACGCGTCGCAGGAAACGATGGATTTCGTGAAAAGCACGAAAGACGTGCGCAACATCATCTCGGTCGACCGCCTGGATTACACCAAAGGCATTCCGGACCGCATCAAGGCGTTCAAAGCCTTCCTCGCCAACTATCCGGAATATCGGGAAAAGGTGCGCCTCAACCTGATTATCGCCCCGTCCCGCGTCGGCATCGAAAAATACGACAACCTGAAGCGGGAGATCGAGGAGCTTGTCAGCGAAGTGAACGGCGAATACGGCACATTCAACTGGATGCCGGTCTGGTTCTTTTTCCGCACGGTATCCCAAGACGACCTGATCGCCTTCTATCGGCATAGCGACGTGCTGCTCGTCACGCCGCTGCGCGACGGCATGAATCTGGTCGCCAAGGAATACGTCGCGTCGCGCAACGATTACAAAGGCATGCTCGTCATGAGCGAAACGGCCGGAGCGGCCAGCGAACTGGGCGAAGCCGTAATCGTCAATACGAACGATCACGAAGCGATTGCCGCGGGGATCAAGATGGCGCTCGAAATGCCGGAAGACGACAAAATGGACCGCAACAAAAACATGCACCGCCGCATCTCCCGCTACAACGTCAAGTTCTGGGCGGAAGAGTTCTTGAACACGCTGCAAGGTTCGCCGGAGGAGAAGATCCATACCGAGCCGCTGGACCGCCTGACTTCCGCTTCGTCGGAACTCGATCTGGCGTATCGGACCGCGGAGAAGCGCGTGCTGTTCCTGGATTACGACGGAACGCTCGTCGGCTTCAAGCCGACGCCGGATCAAGCGCGTCCGGACCGCGAACTCAAGCAGCTTTTGACCACGCTGACCGAAGATCCAAAAAATACGGTCGTTATCATCACGGGACGCGATCGTTTCACGGCGGAAAAGTGGTTGGGCGACCTGAATCTCAGCATCGTTGCCGCGCACGGACTTTGGTTCCGTCCGGCGGGCGGCGAATGGACGATGACGCTCAATATCGACAACGAGTGGAAAGAATCGATCCGTCCGATCATGGAGACGTATACCGACCGGACGCCGGGCTCCCTGATCGAAGAAAAAGATTATTCGATCGCTTGGCACTACCGCCAATCCGAACCGGATATCGCGGCCGTAAAACGCAATGAGCTGAAAGAAGCGCTCATGTCGATCACCCAATCCATGACAGTCGGCGTGCTGGACGGCAACAAAGTCATCGAAGTGAAAGACACGCGAGTCAACAAAGGCCACGGCGCGCATTTGGTATTGAGCCAAGGTCATTACGACTTCGTATTCGGCGCCGGCGACGACCGGACCGACGAAGACATGTTCGCGGCACTGCCGGAAGATGCCTATTCCGTGAAAATCGGCAAAGAAGTGACGGCGGCCCGGTACCGCCTGAAATCTTCGAGCGATATCCGCGCATTGTTGGGACGCTTCACGCAAGTATCCGGCGAAGTCGCGGAAGAACAGGCAAAACGTTAAAATAAATATAATCTTCGCTTAAAACATGAAAAGGAGTTCGCGCCGCATATGGCGCGAACTCCTTATTTATTCGACTTCATACTGAAAGGCGCAAAATATTAGAGGCATAACTAGTAGTTTAACTGGATTCCATATTCATTAAACCTTACAATAAAAAGGAATTATTTCAATAGGTATTGCATGTACCTTTGCAGAAAGGAGAACTGCGTCATGAATCGAAAAAAAGCTGCGTTCGTGATCTTATCCGTGTTGATTGCGTGCGTATTCGCGATTGTCGGAGGGCGATACTTCGTAACCGGAAGCCTACCTTTTCACTCAACGAACATCCAATCCGCGATCCTTCTACCTGACCCATTGATCAAAGAAAAGCAAATCGTCCAGTACGGATTTCCGAAATTCAATCGTGATGCCAGCTATATCGGCTTCGCCGAACTCGACGCTTTAGAGGAGCACTCGGATATTATTGCGGTCGGCACGCCGGTTCTTCCTTTTGAAGAACGCGAAAATACGACAAGCCGTTATGAAGACGGAGTCATGCAGGATTTCGCGACCCTCACCGAATTTGCGGTCGAGACCGTACTGAAAGATCCCGGGGAGGTTGTTCAAAACGGACAAGTCAGCTTCTATGAACCGATCGCTTTTGCCAACAACATGCAGGGTTCCAAAGTCCTTTTCTCGATCGCTAACTATCGGGAACTTCAGTATGGAGAACGGTATATCGTATTCTTGTCCGATAACGGGCAGGGCGGCTACAGCGTCATTAACATGAGCAACGGAACTTTTAATATGAACAAGACGGATCGAACCTCGGGCGACCCGACGCACCGTCGATTAATGACGCAGATTTGGGACAAGTATGATTTGGAATGAATCCATGCGGCACATGTTCAGTCTTCCGGCACGATCGCCTGAACTTCGATCTCTACCAATAGCTCCGGATCGATCAGCGCTTTGACCTCGACCATCGTCGCCACGGGCCGAATATCGCGGAAGACTTCGCCGTGGGCGCGGCCGATTTCTTCCCATTGCGAGATGTCGGTCACGAACATGCGGGTGCGCACGACATGTTCCAGCTTGGCTCCGACATGCGCCAAGGCTTCTTCGATCGTTTTGAGAATTTCCGCCGTCTGCCCATATGGATCGCCGACGCCGACCACTTGTCCGTCCTTCATCGCGGTCGTTCCGGCGACTTCCACCGTATTCCCTACACGCACTGCCCGGCTATAGCCCACGATCGGTTCCCAAGGGGAGCCCGTTTCGTATCTTTTGCGTTCCATCTCACTCCACCTCGAAAATCGAATCCACGATAATCGGCAAGTTATCGCGTACCGATACCGCCCCGAAAACGGATCTTGCATGCGAACCGCTTTCGCCGAACACGTCGAGCATCAGCTGCGAGCAGCCGTCCAACACTTTATGATGCTCTTCGAATTCAGGTGTCGTGTTAACGAACCCTTGCAGCTTAACCACGCGTTTCACCCGATCCAGCGATCCCAATTCGCTTTTGAGCACGGCCAAAATCTCGATGCCGGTTTGCCGCGCGAATTCGTATCCCTGCTGCGTCGTATACGCGTCTCCCAACTTGCCTTTCGGACCTCCAGTCGGCCCTTTGCCCGCTACGAACATCAAGCCGTTCACGGTAACCGCATTGGCATAAGCTGCGGCGGGCGCGCTTCCTTCCGGCAGTTCGATCCCCAGACTTTTCAGACGCGCTTCGATTTCTTTAGCCATAAAAGCTTACCTCCACTCTACTTGTTACTCCTTGCTCGCCAACGATCTACAATTTATAATGAATATACTTATTTCATGTAAAGCGGCAAAGGAGTACGGTGATACTGATCATGAACAACAACATTCCGCTCAATCAAAAAAACATCATCCTGATCGGCTTCATGGGCGCGGGCAAAACGACGATCGGCCAACTGCTGGCAGAAAAGCTCGGCCGCGATTTCCTCGATGCCGATCAAGAGATCGAACGCAAACACGGCATGCCCGTCACGGAAATTTTCAAGTCGATGGGCGAACCCGCTTTTCGGCAGATGGAAAAAGACTACATCGTCGAACTGTGCCGCGAGTCGCGCGAGAAGGTCGTGTCGCTCGGCGGCGGATCGTTCATGCAGGACGAGATCCGAAGCGCCTGTCTCGACAACGGCATCGTGTACCATCTGGATTTGACCTGGGAATCGTGGAAAGAACGCTTTGAAGACTTGATCGATACCCGTCCGATTCTGCAAAGCCGTTCGCTGGAAGAGATCGAAGAACTATTCAACAGCCGGAAACGGGTTTACGCCGATAATCATCGCACCGTGGCTGTCGATACGCTGACCCCCGAGCAAATTACCGACATTATGGTCGAGCAGATTCGGGCGAGTTGGGAAAACGAAGCTTAATTCAAAAGAGCGGAACCGCGCAGTTTTACGCGCAGTGCCGCTTTTTTTTACGTTCAAGTCAAACTTGTCGCTTAAATCTTCTTTTCACCGTTTTAATGATCTTTCTCATAGCCAGCAATGTTAAGGTTTTTCGCGAGACTAGCCACACATTCATATGGTTTACGCTTTCGATCTTACGATCTCTCATGAATAACATAGATAATTGTTAGAGTAATATAGGAGGCGAATTACCACACTCAGATATAAAGATCAAAGATCCAATTTAAATTTTTCCCAAAATACTATAGATCCTCTCTTCAGGTAAATTGTTTTGGATATTATCTTAAAACAGCAGTTCACAACGAAAATGTGTTGAGTGTTAAGCTTTTAACTCCAACACAAATCTAGAGGGGAACTGTCGCTTAATTCCCCAAGGAGTATTTTTAACTAGTGGATAAGTTAAATAACAAAGCCTCTTTGATCGTGTTACTGCAACAAACATATTATGTCTTTCTTCAATAATTTGTTTTGTATCTCTTGAACCATTGGATGCTCTTACAGCCCTATAATCAGGGAAAACTCCTTCATTTAATCCCATTATAAATATAACATCGTATTCTAATCCCTTAGACATGTGTACAGTTGTTAAAATTACACCTTTATCGCTGGTTGACTGTGTACTTCCTAGAGAAACAGTCCTCACAAAATTCCCTAACGATCGTTCACCAGAAGAAGAATTTTTCACATAAATATCCCAATTATTTTCCCATGCTTTGATATCTTCACTAATAAGTATTTTTTCATGCTCATCAATTTGAGTTTCTGATAGATCAATAAAAGTTCTCAATACTTTTAATGCTGTATGAAATTTTATTTCCTTTTCATTTTTTAATAGTAGATTCCAAGCATCAGTTAAAGCAGTCATTAAATTTTTCCAATAAACAGATAATTCATCACTATTTATTAAATCATCAAAATTAATATCACTTTTGGGATAATTAATCAATTTGCGCAACTCTATTAAATGTATCTTATCCTTCTTATTTACTAACAGTCTGATTCCTAATTCAAATGCCTTCATGAAATCAGATTCACTTGAAAAAGAGCCTTTTGCTGAAACTTTGAGTGTATAATCCAAATTATTATCTTCAAGTAATTCTTTCAATTTACTAAATACATATCGATTTCTAGCTATGACAGCAATCTGTTCAAGTGTAATCGTTTGATTTTCTACATCAGGATGTCCATTTTTCACTAAAAACATAATTTTAGAAACAATATATTCTGCTTCTAGATATTCATTTTGAAAGTCATGTATCTCAAACTCTCCTTTGTACATGCATTTTCCATATGCTTTGAAAGACTTCTCAATTCTATGTGCGGCCTCTATGACTAATTGTGATGAACGAAAGTTCTCAAAAAGTTGCATTCTGTGAGCATTAAACTCATTTACGAAAAAATTATTAATATAATCGTTTGAAGCTCCGCTAAAACCATAAATAGATTGGTTAGGATCTCCAACCATCGTAATACCGATTTCTTTTCCTGCAAGTGCCTTAATCACTTCATACTGAGCTTTATTTAAATCTTGAGCTTCGTCAATACAAATATACTTATAAACTTTTCTATACAATCGAGCTATACTATCTCGTTCGGTTAATATTTGGTACGTATATCTAAGTATATCATCAAAATCAATGACTCCCTGCTGCAGTAACATATTATCGTATTCTTCAAATAAAGTCTGGATTAACGGATTGTCAGTATAATCATCTGAAAACTTCAGATTTCTTTTGGCAGTACTTAAATCATCAAGAAATTTTTTTATGATTATTTGATTATCTTTAGCAACTCCACTTAAATATTTAGTCTTAAAAGAAGGAATAGTTTCAATTGCTTCTTTTAAAATATGAAGCCTATCATTATAAGATTCACAAATATGAAGGTCATCAGGCAATCCAATTACACTTCCCCTAGAAGTTACGATATCTAAACAAAAACTATGAATCGTACCTATATAGGCATATTCTTTTAGTTTTTGTTTTCCTAATAAGGAAATAAGTCTTTCTTTTAATTCTTCCGCAGCTTTATTACTAAAAGTAATAGCCAAAATTTTCTCGCCTTTTTTTAAATTTGAAATTAATTTATTAATTCGTTCCGTAAGAACTCTAGTTTTCCCACTACCTGCTCCGGCTATTACTAACAGGTTACCATCGGAGAAGTCAACAACTGCTTGTTGAGATTTAGATAAGGTGATAGTCATTAAATCCCACCTTCTTCCATATTTTCTTTTATTTTATTAAAAAGTTCTTTTAGCTTTTGAGGTACTCTCCTTGATTTTGTTCTTATTTTACATATCTCTTCTGCAATTGCTGTCGGATATTTGGTTTTATTAGACATAATACAATCTTTTGTAGCTCTATAATACCCTCCATCAGCATCGGCTTTATAGTTTCGAATTATTCCATGTTTACCCTTTTGATCGTTATAATGATCAATGTAGTAGCTCATATAGTTTGTATTACTTTCAACCTGACAAATCGCCTTTCTTATTTCTTTAATGTAACCTTGAGATAAACAATATGTTTCAAAACATTCATTATTTTCAATTATAAATATGTTTTCAAAATCAGTAAGATTAGGCTGACTTGACGCACCTGTTAATTTTTTCAAACAGGCCCTTAAATCACTTAATGGCTGAGGTTCCCCGTCGCTAAATACATACCACTTTATATTTAGACGATCCAGAATCCTCATGAATGGTGTATAATTATTACCACCTACTCCAATAATATTAATGCCTAATTCGAAAGGCTCCTTATTAAAAAACTCTCTTAGAAATACAGTTAATGCTTGTTCCTCGGTTTCTCCCTCTGCTAAAATAACAGCATTCGCATATAAAATTTCTCCCCTAGTGCTCATAACAGTTCTTCTTATTTTCTGTATATCTTCTTCAGTCAGCCCTTCCATTAAAAGAGGCAGTGCTTCAGATTGTGCTCCAACCTTTCTGACATATCTTATTTTTTCTAGATCGATTTGTGATAAAATATATGGTGAGTGTGTAGTAATGACCTTTTGCCCATTCATTTCATTAATATTGGAAAACAATTGTCTTTGTGCTTGAGGATGCACATGCGCTTCTGGTTCTTCTACGAGTATTAGCGGTAAATATGCTAAATCATCTAGTGTTCTCTTTGTTATCTTGCTACTAATTTCTGCTTTTACAGTGGAAAATACTGCCCAACTACGCACACCTAGACCTAAATTTTCTACAGATGTAGGCAGCGAGTTCTTGTTTGTATAGTAGATATTTATTCCCCTATAGAGAGATTCTATATCTCTTGTAATCGGACTTATATCCACAATGCTCTCTTTATCTGCTGTTGTTACTTTTAGTTCACGACTGATTGATTTTAATATTTCACTTTCTCGAACGATTTTTTTATTCAATCTTTGTAATTGTGTTTCAATATTTCCTCTCACATTATCCGAAACTTTTATATTAGACGTTAACCTTCCCCACATCGATCCTCTGTCTCTAATATCTAACGAAATATCTCTTTGAGCATTGACTAAAATATTCTCGATACCTTCCAACGTTTCTCTCCTAACAGAATTGCCAACTTGTGAGTTCCCTTCGTACTCCCAATTATCTATTTTATATTTAAAATTAGTGTATATTTCTTTATCACTATCAAAAGATATCTCTGTTCGAAATGCAAAATATTCTTTATCTGTTGCGAGATCCAATGATACGCTATCTCCGAAAGCTCTTGACCACTGATCGTTAAAGGTGTCCTGTATATTACCATCCTCATCTATAGGTAATATTCTAATATCAATCCATATTTTTTTAGATTCATTGTAAGGTTCATCAGCCGAAATATAAATGTCGTCCCTAAATACTGATGAGAAATCAAATGCTAAGTTTATAGCTTGAATAATATTTGATTTTCCTGAATTATTTTTACCGACGATCACAGTATACTTATCAAGCTTTAATGATATATTCTTTAGTGAGCGAAAATTATTTATGTACAAGTCACTTACAAGTATACTCACGTTTTTTCCTCCTAATATTTTAGAATATCAAACAATCATCTTAAACCTTTCCTTCGACAGCATTATGTCGTATACCTCTTAGCTTTTATAAAAATCGAAACAATTAGCTTTCAAATGAAGTTATTTTCCCAATAAAAAATACATTTTTTTCTTATTCTCCGTAAAAGTCTTCCTGTACCCGCTCCGCGTCATACGGATGATCGCGTCCCTCGTACCATTCCAAAACAGCCGGGTCGGTCAACCATTTGAGCAGCAGCGGTGCATCTTCCGGCTCAAGCGTGCGCAGCGCAATATCCTCGTGTTCGAGTAAACGCATATGAACCCCCTTTTATGTAAAAAAACTCGGTCAATGTTCGATTGCAATATGTAAAACTGCTCGCCCGGCTGCTTCCATGTAGACGTGTGCTCCTCCGATATCGGCAGACGTAACCTCCATCCAATTGGCATTCGTCAGGTCCGCCGCATAGAAACGCACGACGATGCAATCCCGGCCTTGATAACGGTCTTTGCGCATGGAGATATGAACGCGGTTCAAGTCGTAGCTGTTCACCCAATTCGTGCGCTTCACGGCTTCGATGGCTTTAAGCAGGAACGGCGTATAAGCTTTATCGATTTTCAAAAATGCGGGTTCTTCCGTATCGAGGTCATTCGACGAATCCATTGGGCTAAGCCTCCTTTGCGCCATGAATCATTTCAACATTCCGTCGAATGATTGGCGTAACTCCCCACTCCGCAAACAATCGGCGAAGGTCTTGTCCGTTTGCGAGAATAAACTGTTCCAGTCTTTCGGGCGACAACACCTCAAGCGAGACTTTCGATTCGTCAGCCGGTTCTTCCTGTAAGCCGAGCAGCTTCATATCCCGATAGGCATGTACTTCTTTCGCGGACAACCCGCCGAATTCGAAAGCACGATCCGATTGGAGTTGACGCAGCCATGCCCGAGCATCCGGCCTTTCTTGCAGCAGCATGAACTCGATCCGCTTCACTTCCCGGTGATACTGTTTGCGACCGTCCGAACGGGCTTCGTAGCCGGGATAAATCTCGAACGTCCAGCGTCGATCCGTATAGATGTGGGCGATGTAGCCAAGCAGATAATGCAGGAACGCCGGATCGGCTTCGATGTGCTCGGCGTTGGCTTTGAATACGTCGTGCAGCTGCTCATCCGTCAAAAACTCGCCTTCGACGATCATCAGATGCGTTTTTGCTTTTTCGCCGCGATCGTTGCTGCGCACATGCACGGCATCCGGCGCCAAGCTTCCTATCAATAGTTCGGCGGAAGGTTCGGGCATGATAACCGCTGCAACGGCCAGGTGAACCATGGGCCAAGGCATAACAAGTTCCTCCTTTTGAGCAGGACTTCTACCTATGATCATACCATCGGGAGAAAATAATGGCATCTTCCGATCAAGGCGCTGCGATCCATGCAAAAGAAGACCCTCCGTTTAGACAGAGGGTCAACGTATCGAGAAGATCACGCAGATGCAGGAAGCCTTCCGGTTTCCTGCTGCGTTGGATTATTTGGACAAACTCACGTATTTCGCGTACACGTAAGCGGTCCGTCCATCCAGTTTGACTTTCAGCCAACCGGACTTCTCTTGGCCGATCACTTCAAGCATCGTGCCTTTCGGTACGGCTTTGATGATCTTGGCCTTGGAGGAAGGAGCAGTCCGAACATTCAAGTAATCTGCGGTAACTTTGGCCCGTTGAACGGCAGTGTCTTTCCCGGCTGCCGGCTTGGACGGTACCGGCTGCGGTCTAGGCTGTGCGGGAACCACGGGTTTTTCCGGCAGCGGTTTTGTTGCGCCTGTCGCCGGTTTGCGGGCCGCATTCAATTTCCGGTAAAATTCGCCTTTGTTCTTCGCGCCGGAAAATTGAGCCGCATCCACGTTTGCTTTGGCGGATAACGCTTCGATCTCTTCTTGAGTAACGGCATCCCGGATATTGATCGACGCAATATTGGTGTATTTGCCGTCTTCGGTAGTCGGAACGGACAGAATGCCTTCGTTAATCAGTTCCACGACATCCGCGCGTTCCGGCGCATCGAAGTCGACGCCGGTGATTTTCCAGTTGTTTTGAAGCGTCGGCTCGTATACGCCGTTCTTTTCTTCTTTGAGGTAAGCGATGGACAGATTGCGGATCGTGCCTTGAATCTCGCCGAATGCCGAAGCGTCTTTGGAAGACCAAAGCTGCTTGAATTCGCGTCCTTCCAGCGGTCCGCCTTTCGCGATCAACGCTTCCATCCGGTAAGCGTTCATGCCGAGCTTGAGCGTGTCTTTCTCATTGACGGCATCGCCGTTCTTGTACTTGAGGTTCGCGATCCGGCTGCCGTAAGGCTTGGTAAGATCGATCTCGTAGGTCACGCCGCCGAAGAAATCGTTGGTGCTGTACTTGGAAGCGCGGCGTTTCGGATCGAAGCTGACCGTCACGTCTCCGGGACGCGTCGAGTTGAAGTAGCCTGCCGACCATTCCATGTAGTCTTTGAGATCCCGGCCGGTGACTTCGTACACCGTGACTTCGCCGAACGTGTATTGGTAGTTGAACGCGATGTCTTTTTTCTTGATCGGCCCGATATCCAATTTGGCTTTGTCGTTATCGATCTGGTGCGCGACCACGTCCGCATCGCTGTAATGGATCATGACTTCGGTGAAGAAGTCGGATAACGGAGTTTCTTGAACCTGCACGGCAGGAATGCCTTTGATCTCGTCGTCAGGCACCAGATCAGTTCCTTTCAATTCCGCGACTTCGATATTGGCGTCCGCGCGGGCGAACTCATGGAACGGATGCAGCGTTTTTTCCAACTCCGCGTCCGACACCTCGTAACTGCCGTCTGCCGCTTTTACGGCCAGGGCTTGCGCTTCTTTGCTTTTCAACACGACGCGGTCGCCCTCTTTCTCGAAAGTCAGGTCGATTCGCGAGATGTGCGATCCGTATTTGTTCGGCTCGGAGATTAGTACGCCGTTTACCGTCTGCGACTCGATCAACGTATGCATATGTCCGGCGAAGATCGCTGCAAGCTCCGGGTTGGCGTTGGCGATATCGGTGACTCCGGTTCCCGGATTCCCGTTCTCGTTATCCAGACCCATATGCATAAGCCCGACCATCACGTCGACTTTGCCTTTCAACTCGGCAACCGCTTTTTTCGTTTCTTCGACAGGATCTTTCACGATCACGCCGTCCAGATGGTCGGTGCCTTTCTCGAACTCGGTAATCATCGGCGTGTTCATTCCGATCACGCCGACTTTGATTCCGTCTTTTTCGATAATCGTGTACGCAGGCATGTAGCGGTCGCCGTTTTCTTTGAAAATATTGCCGACGAGGGGCTGCCCGTTGAACTGGGAAGATATTTTCTCCAACACGTCCAAGCCGAAGTTGAACTCATGGTTGCCCATGACCCAGGCGTCATAGTTCATTTCGTTCATCGCCACCATCATCGGAGATTGAGGTTGGTCGTTGAACAATTCGGCCGAGTTGTCCTGAATCATGTCGCCGGCGTCCAGCAAAATCGTATTCGGATTTTCCGCGCGGACTTTTTTGACGATCGTGTACAGCTGCGTCATGCTTCCGGTCGGATTCGGTCCGTCCAATGCGTAATCCCAAGGCATGAATCGGCCGTGAATATCCGACGTGCCGAGCAGCGTAATTTTGGTTTCGTCGGCCGACTCCGCGGCTTTAGCCGCTTCTTTCGCTTCTGCACGAACAGAAGCAAAAGGAGAAAATAAAATCGAAGCTCCCAAAAAGAAGGATAAAGCCCCTCCCGCGAAACGTTTTTTCGAAAATTCGCGCATGTAATAAACTCCCCCTGTTATGTATGATGTAAATAAATATCGCATCGGATTTAATACTAGTGAAACATTTGTAAAATGTAAACGCTAAGTTTGTAAAAAAGGTAGATATACCTAACAAGAAAAGGAGTCTTCCTGTCATACCCTTCAAAAGAAAGGATAAACGGAAAACTCCTATGTAACGGTTTGCGCCTAATTCCTCACTTCTGTCCGCTTTTGCTGAAACAAAGCCGATAAATCTTCGTTTCCGCACCGTCGATGCCATATCCTTTTCCGATATGAATCCAGCCGTACCGCTCGTAATATCCTTCGAGATCGGTGCACAGATAAAGGCTGCCATATCCTTTGCCCCGTGCTTCTTCAGCCGCATGCTCAAGCAGTAAACGGCCCAAACTTAGGCTCCGCCAGTCCGGTTCCACATACAGGCAAGCCAACCACGGACACAGGTCCTGCCTGCTGTTCAAGTCGCTGCGCAGCAAGGCGTAACCTCCGGCGATCGATCCTTTTTCCCCGTCCGTCAACAGATAGAACCGCGGCAGGTCGGCTTCGGTATCGCAAGAGCGTTCGATGCAATCCCGGTAAAAGTCGAACGTCGACTCGTCGCCCCAGCGGCTCCAGAAGTAGTCCACGGCTTCAGCCGATCGTTCCGCATTTTCCCTCACAGGGGTGATTCTCAAGGAGGGAAGTTCATGCTGTCGATCTTCTATCCAACCTTCTACGCTGCGATGCCGCCCCAAATGAACCGTATCGAATTCATCGACGGCCTCCGCGGAACAAACGACGCCCAGCAGCTTCAACGCATGATTGATCGCCTTTTCCGTTCGTATTTCCCGCAGCCATTCTTTCCCTTTTTCCCATACCACGCAAGATTGATCGCCCGTGCCTCCGAAATAATCGGCTTCCGCGTAAGCCACGATTCCGTGCCGGGACAATTCGCAGCCGACTGACGCGATCTTTTCCGTAAGAGTATCCCACGGTTCCAGGAGCTGCTCAGTGCCTTGATTAATCTCGTCTTGCAGGGCGTCATCCAACGGAACAAGCGCCAACTCATCCGATAAAGAAACGACCTTGGCTGTCAGAAAGCGGACGCCTAACGTTTTCAGTACAAGTGCCGAACCGATAAATCCTTGTAACGTATATCCCATCATAAATGGCGCTGCCGATCTTTTTTGATCAGCAGATTTCGCAAAGGAACCAGCAGCATGGACGGAAGCAAGCAGAACGCGCCGTACAAAATGTAGGCAAACGGCAGCCAGGCCCGAGTCTCCCGCACGCTGCCCATCTGCATATAATCGACCTCCGTCACCCACAAGCCGATCGATAACGCGAGCAGCAGCCCATTCGACAGCAGCACGCAGCCGATATTTTTCCACAGCGCGCAGTAGACCAGCATCGTCGCGACCGCCAGCAGCCAAAACGCGGATTGCATCCATACGAAGAATATTCCGATCAGTACAGGGTACAGCACCGTCAATGCAAGCTGAATACGTTTGTTCGCGTGCAAGTTCATAGCAATCCCCCTATTTTGCCTTAGTCTTCGCTGTTCGACCGTCTGCTCAAGTACGTATTCAATGCAGGCCGATCGGCCGGGTTCCACTCATGCACGGGCGGCAGCGCATCAACAGGGAAAAAATGCAATTCCGAGCCTTCTTCTCCGTCCGCAAAAGCTTCTCCCTGAGCATCCCGACAGCAATAAGCCGCGATTACATTATGTACTTCATCCCCGTTGGGATACCGATAATACAGCCCTTCGCCGGAAAAAATCTCCAGCAGCTCCAACTTGCCCGCTGCAAGCCCCGTCTCCTCCAACAGCTCGCGCCTCGCCACCTGTTCCATCGACTCGCCGGGCTCAAGCGCTCCGCCGGGGAGTCCCCAGAAGCCGTTGTCCGTCCTTTTTTGCAGTAAAATCGCCCCGCCTCGTTCCACGATCACGCACGCGCCGGCCATGATTAACGGTCGGTTGCCGACCAGCTTGCGCAACTCCGCGATATAGCCCATTTTCCCACCCGCTTCTTCTTTTAAATGCTTACGTCCGCTTCACGGTTTCTTTCAATGTCGTATCCGTCTCCTGATCGTAAACGGCATACACCTCAAATGTGCCTTCGTCGAAAAAGAATGACAATCGCAGCTTGAACCAGTCCTGCATCGGATAGGTTGCCGCTTCGTTGATCGGAACCCATTTCAATTCGCCTTCCGGCGGATTTTCCAATAACTCTCCTTCAAATTCTTCCGCTACGTAATTGAACACCATGTACCGGAAATGTTGCTTGGGATCGACGAATTCGTCCAGCCCTTTGTAAATCAGATTACGCACGGTCAAGCCGGTTTCTTCCAATACTTCGCGCGCCGCGCCTTCGGTCAGGCTTTCGGGGAAGTCCACCTTGCCGCCCGGCGCGATCCAACCCGGAAATCCTTTTTCGGCCGGACGGTTCATCAACAGCACCCGATCCCCGTCACGTACCAAACACATCGTGTACAGCGCAACTTTCAGTTCGGATTGTACAGCAGACATGAGTCGAGTCCTTCTTTCTGTCAACGAGTGTGCTTTGCGTTTCGTTGTTCGTTTATTTTTTTGCCGCACAAACGGCTCTTCATACTTAAGGAACCGCTGCATGATCGGGATGTATTCGGCATCTCTTCGTTCGTCTACGTTCCCCTCTCCATGACTTTTATTCCCATCGTACCACTTCTGACGGCGTAAAAAAACAGACCTTCGCCGCGCGGCGAAAGTCTGTTTTTTAGACGTATCAACCGGAACCGGTCGATCACTGTTCGGCTTTGGCGACGATCAGATCGGCCATGTCTTCGGCTTGAAGAATAGCGGTGAACGGATCGGCCGTGAAGTACTTCCGCAGATCCAGTTCGATGCGGCGATCGTTTTTGACCGCGTCGAGCTGCGACCAGACTTTTTGCAGCCGCTGCGGCTCGGCGGCTTCGTCCGTCAGTTCCAGCAGATAAGTACCGACGTATTCGTCGAAGACTTCCCAACTGATCACGGAGCTTTCTTCGCCTTTGTCGATGATTTGGCTCTGCACGTCTTCGTCGGGTTTCAGACCCAACAGCTTGTACAAAGCACTTCCGCCGCGGTTTTCCGAATTCCCGAGCACCAGCACGCCGCCTTCCCAGTTGTAATCGACCAGCGTAAACGTATCTTCGGGAGACACCGCGGCTTGAACCTTTGCCCGAGCCGCTTGAAGCCGTTTGTCGAAGTCGGCGTTCCAGGCAGCGGCTTCGTCTTGCCGGTTCAAATATTCGCCCAGCGCGGTGATTTGGTCCTGCATGGTCTCGTACTGCGATGTATCGAACACCAGCGTCGGAGCGACTTTGCTGTAGGCTTCGTATTTGTCGGCCGAGAACGTGATAATCAGATCCGGCTGCACGGCCGTCAGCTGCTCCAATGATATCGCGTTATGGTCGCCGAGATCGGCTACGGTATCGGGAATCGATTCGCGCAGGAATTTGCCGTATTCGAGCAAGGTATGCGGAATCGCGATCGGCGTGATATCCAGCGCAAGCAGATGGCCGACGTTCCAATCGGCGACGATTCGCTGCGGATTCGCAGGCAGTTCAATCTCACCGACCGCCGTGTCCACTTTGCGCATGCCGCCTTCTTCGGAAGCCGTATGTTCAGTTGCTTCTGCCGGGTCTGCTGCCGTCGCCGCTTCCGTCGAAGCCTGCGCCTCCCGATTGCCGCCGCCCGAGCAAGCTGCCAATATCATAACCGATACCAGCATAATAACGAACAAAAGCCCCCATTTGCTTGTTTGTCTCATCTTTTTGTTTGATCCCCTTTCAATCTTTGCCTGTAGGTATCCGACACTCTATTGAGAATCGTTTTCATTAACTTGTCCCAGTATAAATTCCTCGACTGCGCGGGACAATATCTAAAAAAGAAATACGGCATACCCGATTCGGCAATTTACGCTTACCTATTGAGTTGAGAATCGTTATCAATTAAAATAAGCAGATAGCAAAAATGACTCGGCAGATCCGGGGCGTGTCCGCAAACTTCGCCGACGGCAAAAGACGCACGTCGCTGAGTTGGCCTGCGCGCCCTAAGAAACGCTGCAAAGAAAAGGGGAACTACCTATGCCCGATACGCCCTCGGCGGATCGTTTGATCCGGGATTGGAGCGGATTGCCGGCCAGATTGCTGGATGTCAGGTTCAAAAGATTGGAAGCGGAAGAAAGGTTTCGCTTCGGCGGCTCTTCCTCGGCCGCGTTCGTGCTTGTCTCAAGCGGAAAAGGGCATCTGACTCTCGGCAAGGAAACGGCCTACTCTTTCGACGGAGCTTATGCGATACATGTCTCTTGCCGTTCGGAGCTTGCGCTCACCGCCGAGCACGAGACGGAGTTGTATCTATTCGACTATGCGTTTCCCGGCACGGACTGCATGAACGAATATTCGAAGGAGTCGGCGGATCTGGCATTCACGCCTTCGGATCTACTGGAGTTGAAGCGTTCGTTCGATCTTTTGTTGGCGCAATGGCACAGACTGAAAGCGTTGGATCAGCTTCGATTGACGTCGCATTTGTATGAATCGGTACATATTTTTCTTAAGCAGCAGCAGGAATCGGAGAAAAATAAAACGGCAAATCCCGCAGACCGACGCGTTCTGCGGGCCTTGAGATACATGATCGGGCATCTGTCGCGAACCGTTACGCTCGCCGAACTTGCGGAAACGGCAGGCTGCGGAACTCGAAGGCTTTCCCAACTGTTCCGCGAACGGTTCGAGCGCTCGCCGCTTCAAGTATTGATCGGGATCCGAATGCGGCAGGCGAAAAAAGACTTGAAGAGCACATCCGCGAACTTGCAGCAAATCGCCGAACAAGTCGGGTATGCCAACGCCTATTCCTTCAGCCGTCAATTCAAGCAAAGCTGCGGCCTCTCGCCGGAGCAGTATCGCAGGTCGGATGCCTCGGTACACCGGCTCGGCGAATCCGATTCGACGTCCGCGTCGGCGGCCGCCCGCTTGCTGAGCGATCTGCAAGCAGCCGAAAATATCGGACGCGAGGCTGCTTGTCTTCCCGCAGCCGAAGTCCGGACGAAACATTCCTCTCCCCCGATCGGTGCTCCGGCTGTTTTTATTCCGGGACCGACCCGGACCGTCAGTACCGTCATGGGCAATATCGAAGTTCCCGACCGCCCTCGGCGCATCGTCACGGACTGGAGCATCGGGCATCTGCTGGCACTGGGCGAGCAGCCGATCGGCGCGCCTTCCACGCTCACGGACAACGGCGGGCTGCTTGATGCGTATTGGAAAGCGGCTCCTGCGGATATCGGGAGACATAATGAAATTTCGTATGCGCGCATTATCGAACTGGATCCGGATCTGATCTTGACCTGGAATCGGGAAGCTTATGCTTCTTACGCCAGAATTGCGCCTACGCTTGTCTTCGAGTCTGATCATTGCGGCGGAATGGAAAACGAAATGCATCGGCTGGGTCAGTGGATCGGACGCAAAAAAGAAGCCGAAGCCTGGATACGCCAGGCTCGGCTGCGTACGTATAATCTGCGAAGCCGATTGGCCGCGCGTTTCGCGAAGCCCGCGACGTTCACGTTGGCCGATCCGTATTGGTGCGACGCGCAGGTTACGTTGATCGGCAACGCGGCGTATCGCGGAGGGCGTGCCGTTTATGACCGACTGAATCTGTCTTCGCCTTCTTCCTTAAGACGCATGCTCGCCGGCAGCGGGCAGGACTCGGCTCGCGTCGGAGAATCCGAGTTGGAAGCCAATCTGGGCGAATGGGTGCTGGTCATGAATTATGACGCTTCGCATAATCTGACTTCGGCGCCGCAGTGGAATCGCGAAGCCGTCGCGCGGCGGCACCGGATCGTCGACCTGCCGTGGAATCGCTATTTCCAATCCGATCCGCTCTCGTCGCTGCTTCAAGCCGAAGAATTGACGCAGATGCTGGATCGACCGTTTTCGCCGTTTTGAGCTTTTTCTATCGGATCAGATCAAAGACCCGTAAGCTCCGTTCGTCAGCTCCCGCAATTCTTGCTGCGCCGCGTCGTTGCAAAAAACGACGGTAACCGTCTGATCTTGAACATGGTGAACGAATCGTTGATCGGTTCCTTGCACGATATTTTGCACGCTTCCGAACACGAACAGATCGATCCAATCGCCTTGGTTCATCGCGGATAATTCATGCGTTTTTCCTTCATATACGAAAGAAATACGCGTAGCGCTTTCAGTCGGATCGAATTTGCCGTGCAGATCGGAAATTTGAATGCGCCCTTCCGACAATCCGATCATGCTGGTGATATATTCTTCGTAGACATCCGACCCTTCCGCGCTTTCGAGATCAAACGTCCAAATATTCGCGGATAAACTAAACATGCCGAGTTCGGCCAACAAGCGCGTATACGGCTCTTCTTCGTAATAAGCCGATCCGTTGATTCCCGTCAGTTCCAGCACTTTTTCTTTGGGCTTCTTGAATGTGATGCCCAAATCGGCAAGCTTGTCCAGCTGTTGTTCCAAGGTTAGCATAGGCTCACTCCTTCATACGAAGCATAATTGGATGATCGTCGTTCAATTGCAGCAGATCCCACAGATTTCCGTACAGGTCTTTGAATACCGCCACGGTTCCGTAAGAGTCTTCTTTCGGTTCGCGGACAAATTCGATTCCGTTCGCGACCATCTCCCGATAATCGCGCCAGAAGTCGTCCGTGTTCAAAAATAGAAATACCCGTCCGTCCGCCCGCCTGATTTCCGACAAACGGCTCCTGCTCGGGCTTGGACGCGCGGGCCAGCAGCAGCGTCGTGCCCGCCGATCCCGGAGGCGCGACGACGACCCAGCGCTTGTCCTGCTCCGGCTGGTAGATGTCTTCCACCAGCGTAAAATGCAGCTTTTTCGTGTAAAACTCGATCGCTTCGTCATAATCGTTCACGACGAGCGCGATATGTACGATGGATTGGATCATGATGGTTTCCTCCTGCAAAACGGAACACGCCCGCTGTTTTGTCCTATTGTACCACTCCCATCCGCTTCAATTCCTCTTGCAGCACTCTTTTCAACTCGGCCAATTCGTCTTCCGTCGGTCTGACCTCGTCGGCGTACATCTCTTCGCGATTCGTCCACCAGACGGGATGCCGCGGGTTCGGTTCGCTGAGCCTGCGGGGAAAAAGATGCCAGTGCAGATGCGCGTCCCCGTTACCGAGCAGCTCGTAGTTCATCTTGTCGGCTCCGAAAGCACGCTGCACCGCCTCGGCGACCTCGCTCATTTCGACCAAATACTTCGCTTTGAACATCGGGTCCAGCAAATGCAGCTCGCTCACATGCTCTTTGCATAGAAACAACGTGTAGCCTTTGAAATACTGATGATCCCCTATCACGATATACCCGGTTTCAAGTTCCGCCACCAAATAAGGATTGTTTCCCGCCTTGATATCCTCGATCCGACTGCAAATCAAACATTCTTCCATATTCGTCCTCCTTGTTCTTCTCATGCTCCACTACCCTTCGACTTTTCGTTCTGCCCTACCTGCTCCAACCGTATAAAAAAAGGACGTTACCGCTTTTTACGCGGCAGCGTCCTTTACTTGGACAATATTCAGCTTACTTTCACCGCGTATCGGCCCGAACCGAGTTCAAGCACGAGAGTTCCGTCCTCATATCGGCGCGACTCTGTTCCTAACACTTCCGCCGGATCGCGTTCATCCACTTTGACCTTTTTCCCGTCGGTATCCGGCAATCGCAGCTCAACTGTCGTGTTCGGCGGCAGTTCGATCTCGTACACCACCTCGCCGTTTTCCCGCTTGGTCCAGCCGCTGACGATTTTGCCGTACGGTGAATCGTACTGCGCGCGCGCATACGTCAAGCCGGAATCCGGATTCGGACGCAGCACGATACGCTTGTAGCCGGGGATTTGCTCATCCAGATCCAACCCTGCGACCGCCCGGTACAGCCAATCGCCGATCGCGCCGTACGCGTAATGGTTGTACGAATTCATGGCGTCGCTCCAAAACGAGCCGTCCGGCTTGATGCCGTCCCAGTGTTCCCAGATCGTCGTCGCGCCCTGATGAATCGAATACAGCCAAGACGGATACTCTTCCTGCTGCACGAGCTGCACCGCGATATCGTGGTAGCCGTTTTCGGACAGCACATGGCACAAATACGGCGTTCCGACGAATCCGGTGGTGAGGTGCATCTTTTCCCCGCGTACCGATTCGGCCAACGCATCCGCCACCTGCCGCTTCGTCTCGCCTTGAACGAGATCGAACATCAGCGCCAGCACGTACGAAGTCTGCGTATGCCCGGCCAGGCGGCCGTTCGGCGTGACGAATTCGTCGGCGAACGCCTGAACGATGCGGCCGTGCAGGTCTTCGTAGTTGCGCGCATCGTCGCTTTTGCCCAGAATGGCCGCGGTCTTGGCGACCAACGAAGTCGAATAGGCGAAAAAGGCCGTGGCGATCAGATCGCTGGGGGTCGCGCCGACGTAGCTATTTTCTTTCGCGTCCAGTCCGAGCCAGTCGCCGTAATGGAATCCGTTGTTCCACAGCAGCTCCTGATCGCCTTGCGCCCGGATATACTCGACCCAACCCGTCATGCTGTCGTATTGCTCTTCCAGAATGCGCGTATCGCCGTAACACTGGTAGATCGTCCACGGGCAAATGACCGCCGCGTCTCCCCAAGCAGACGACGAATGGTGCGATTCCTCCATGATGGACGGAATGACGGACGGAACCCCACCGTCTTCGCGCTGATCCGCCGACAGATCTTTGAGCCATTTGGCGAAAAACGGTGCGACGCCGTAATTGAACGCGGCCGTGCGGATAAACACCTGCGCGTCGCCCGTCCAGCCCAGCCGCTCGTCGCGCTGAGGGCAGTCGGTCGGCACGTCGAGGAAATTGCCGCGCTGCCCCCAAACAATATTTTGCTGAAGACGGTTAAGCAGCGGATTCGAACACTCGAAAAAGCCGGCAGGCTGCATGTCCGTATGAATGACCTCCCCGACGAAATCTTCGAGATTGATCGGTTCGGGGAACCCTTCGAGACGCACGTAGCGGAAGCCCTGAAACGAGAAGGACGACCGGTACGTTTCCGTTCCTTCGCCGCGGCATGTATAGACGATCTCCTGCCGCGCCGAGCGCAGGTTGCCCGTATAGAAGTTGCCCGCCTGATCGAGCACCTCGGCGTGATGCAGCTTCACCGTCGTTCCGGCGGGAGCTTTGACCGAAAACGCCATGCGGCCGACCATGTTTTGTCCCAGATCCAGTACCGTTTCGCCCGCGGGCGTACGGATGACGGAGACCGGCTTGAGGCGTTCGGTGACTTTGATCCGTTCGCTCTGCTCGCCGATCAGGCTATGTTTCGGATGCTCCAACGTCTCGACGTTTTTCCACTCGGCATCGTCGTAAGCATGCATGCTCCAACCTGCCTGTTCCAGCCGCGCGTCGTACGTCTCGCCGTCGTACAGGTTGGCCGTGAGACTCGGACCGATTAAGGCTGTCCAGCCGTCTCTGCCGCTGGCGACGATCTGCTTGGTGCCGTCCTCGTAGCCGATATGCAGCTCCAGCAGCAGCGCGCGGCGGTCGCCGTACAGTTTGCCGCGCTCGGTCCAGCCGTAACGCCCGATATACCAGCCGTCCGCAAGCGCCGCGCCGATCGCGTGACTGTCGCCTTCTTCCGCTGCGCCGTTCAACTGCTGCGTCACGTCGTAAGCCTGCACCTGAAGCCGCTGATCATAGCTGGTCCAGCCCGGCGCGTACAAGCTGTCTCCGACGCGGCGACCGTCAAGCTCCAGTTCGTAGATGCCCAGCGCCGTCGCGAAAATCGTCGCCCGTTCCACTTTTTTTTCGCTCAATCGGAACGTACGGCGCAGCAGATAGGTCTCGCTTGCCTGCGGATCGATCTCGCCGGAAGCCGGCGTGATCCAATCGGCGCTCCAGTCTTCCGCGCTTGGCAGGCCGGTCTCCCAATAGGCGGTATCGCTCCACGGCGAAACTTCTTCCTGTTCGTCCCAGACCTGCACCCGGTATAGATACCGCTGCGCGGATTCCGTTTCCTCCCCCGCGTATTCGACATGGACGCTTTCGTCCGATTCCACGCGGCCGCTGTCCCACGCCAGAAGATCGCGGCTCTCCGCCGTCTCCCAATCCGCGGGACCGACGCTTTTCGCGACCTGCACGCGATAGGCTATCTGACGCGCGCCGCGGCGGTCGGTTTTCAGTTTCCAGCCGAAGCGAGGACGGCTAACCGTCAGTCCCAGCGGATTTTTCAAATATTCGCAGCGCAGTTCCGTCACCATCGTTGAACGCATAATCCTGATTCCTCCCGTTGTTTGAATTCGATTGTTTGGACTGATTCGTCGATCTTCAGGTCCATTGTAGTCAAATAAGAGAAAGAATAACGGGGCCGATTCAGACAAAATGATAGGTGGATATGGACAATTACAGCGGAAAAAGAGTAGGATCGACGCATGGAGGCAGAAACCTTTTACAAGGCAAAAAGAGGAGGGAAAAGAAATGAAGCGCATCGTGGACCGAATGCTGGGGAGCAGCTACTTTGATGACGGATTGCCGATCTATGTAAACCGGGCATCCGAAAATTTCGATCTTTCCGAGCATACGCACGATTTTATCGAACTGGCGTACATCGCGGAAGGCTCGGGCGTGCATTATATCGGCGAAGAAAGCCTGCGCGTATCGCAAGGCGATGTCTTTTTTATTCCCGTCGGAACGTCGCATGTGTTCCGTCCGTCGGCACCGGGACGCGGACGGGAGCTGATCGTATACAACTGCTTGTTTCCGACGGATTACGTGGAGCGGCTGGAACAGCAATTTCCGGACGCTGCCGCGATGCTGGCTTTTTTCCGCGAACCTCAACGTTCCTGGCTGCGATTGCGCGATCCGGGAGAGTTCAGCGGCTGGTTCAAAGAGCTGTTTCGGGAATATGCGTCGCGCCTGCCGGGCTGCGAAGCCGTGCTTACCTCGCTGATCGTCCGCATGTTGGTGACGCTGCACCGGCAAGCGCAAAGCGAGGCTGCCGTGTCCGGATCGGCAGATACGCCGTTATCCCGTACTTCCGTCGAACACGTCGTGCGTTATATCGAGGAACGGTATGCAGACAATCTGATGTTGCAAGAATTGGCGGCGCAGGTCGGACTTAGCGAACGCCAATTCAGCCGCTTGTTCAATCAGCAGACGGGCATGAACTTCTCGACTTTTTTGCAAAACACGCGCGTGGAAGCCGCCTGCGTGCTGTTGACTTCCTCGCACCGCAGCATTCCCGAGATCGCGGCGGCTGTGGGATATAGCGATATGAAGTTTTTTTATCGGTTATTCAAGCGCAAAACAGGCGAGACGCCGCTAGGGTATCGGAAAAGTCGATGAGCAACGTTCGATTTAGCTCTGAGTCAGCCATTCCGCCGCCGTATACGAGATCAGATTGCGGTCGCGTGAAGCCGCGGCGATCGTATCGTCGTGACGACTGAGCAGACCGTTTTGCAGCAGAACCGGACTATAGCCGCGCTCTATCGCTCCGTTATAAGTGAACAGCACGCAGTGCTCTGCCGCATAACCTGCCAAAATGAGCTTTTCGACGCCTTGCTGAACCAGTACTTCTTCCAGCTCTGTTTTCCAAAACGCATTCGAATATTCCTTGGTCACCATCAGATCGGACGGATCGACAACAATTTCTTCAATCACATCGTAACGTTCTGCCGTCTCTTCGGTCATGCCTTCGATATCGCGAATATGGATAATCGGATGCCCGGCCGCACGCAGCACGCCCGATACGTAATTGATGTACTCGCAGGCGTTGTCGATTTTGCTTTGCGGGACGTCTTTGATATGTTGATATTGAACGTCGATGATCAGAAAAGCGATTTTCATGGGCATAATCTCCTTGGATAGGAATGTGGTTAGAAACTCCGATTTAAAATCCGAAGCACTTCTTGTTTACTTTTCGACATGACCCGCATGATTTCCTCGACCATCGTGTCATCGAATCGAATTTCCGTATCGGTCTTTTTCAAGGTATTAATGGATATCGTTCGCTGCGTCCTAAGTAACCGTTCCCAATTAATTGTTTGACATGTTCCGACGGCTTTCTTTACATCTGCGAAGCCAAATCCACAATTCGGTCCAACACTGCCTCAAGCTCCGCCGAATCCGTCACGGTCAGCACATAATCCGCTTCATGTTCCGACGGCGCTGACAGATTCGGATCATCCGACTGTTTTTGCTGTCGCAACAATACTTCTTCGAAGCTGGATGCACTGCGGAATATTGCTTTGCTGCGCGTGCTGTTTCGAACCCGCTCCATCAGCAATGCATCCGGCAGATCGAAATAAACCATCACCGCAGTAAACCCCTGTTTTCGAAAGTTCTCCAAAATTTGCGTGCGCTCCGTACGGCCCCGGTTAGCATTGCATAGAATCAGATGCGAATCGGTCTGCTTCGCCGCATGCTCCACGATCACTTGCGTAACCTTATGCTTAAGCGTATTTTCGCCGGAGGTAGGCACGATCTTGCGATAATACGTGTTGATGAACCCGGAATGATTGTCCTGATCGATCACTACCGAGTTTGAGAGACGCTGCTCCAATTTTCGGGCGAATGTCGTTTTCCCGCTATGGGTTTTGCCGATCGTCATAATCAATAAGCGTACCATCCGTCATGCCTTCCTTTCCTACTGTTCTGTCAGGCTTTGCGTTATTCGTAAAAAACGATGCGATTGCCGAACGGGTCGGTCACCGACATTTCCTTCGTCCCCCACGGCTGATCTTCAATTCCCGGACGCGAAAAACGATAAGACTTCGCCGTCAACTCCTGATGCAGCTCAGGCAAATCCTTCACGCCGATCCGCACTGCCGAACCCGGCGTGCAATCCCCGTGATGCTCGGATAGATGCAGCTCGACCGGGCCGCGGGATACCTGAAGATACAGCGGCATGTCCGCTTCGAACCGATGCTCCCAATCCACTTTGAAACCCAGATAACCCACATAGAATTCTTTGGCTTTTTCCTCATCGAAGATTCTTAAAATCGGCGTTGTTCGGTTTAGTTCCATTCGTTATCCCTCCTGTTTGATATTAGCGTTTACGGTTTCTCGACCAATCGCCCGCTCAGCCAAAACGTCCCGCTCAAAATCTCGCCTTCCCGCACTTCCCGTTCGCCAATCAGCCGTTCGTCCGCGACGACGTCGATATCCCCGCCCAGCGTCCGCACGAGCACCCATTGAAAATACGATCCGCTCAGTTCGTTTTTGACCCAGCCTGCACGCAGTACCGTTCCGCTGAACACGGCTGTCGAGACGGCTTCGCCGCCCTGATCGTTTAATCCTGTAGATACGAAATGATGAGCCGGGACAATCTGCGCAGTCAACGATTGGCTGAGTTGGTAATGCTCGTACTCCACTTCGTTGGCAAACAGGTTCAGCTCATGCGCAAAAGCCGCCAATTGAACATGCTGAAGCAGCGGCTGGATCAACGGTCCGTAAGTGTCACGGTCAGGCAGATCGAACACGAACGAATATAATCCTTCTCCCGGCTTGCCCGGTCCGGCCCAAGCATAGAACGTCCCGTCCATCTCGTTGGCGTCTTCGCGCATCACTTCGGCTTCGATCCCGATCTCCATCAGTCCGGCTCCGGTAAAATGCGGGTGCATGCCGATCGCGACGCCTTCGCTGTTAAGCTGAAGCCATAACTCCGCTCCGCCGCCGGCCTCCAACCGAACGTAAGCGCCTTGCTGTGTCTGCATTAATGTTCCGTGCTCGTACGCATAATTCGCAAGCTGCAAAAAATCTTCTTCCTCCTGCATCCGGAATCCCAGCATCGTCATATGATTAATCATTGTAACCCTCCCAAGCGCGGTATGTATTCGTAGCAAGCGTTTTCTGTCTTCTATGCTAGAGGGCGGTGACAGGCAAGTCAAATCGGAAACGGAAGAAATCCGGCCAGCAGCAAAAAGACGACCGCTTTAGCGATCGTTACAGATTGTCGAGAAAGTCGCTTCGGCGCGGGAAGCAAGAAGACTCCGAGAGAAATTCGTTCCGGTCGCGTGTTGAAATCGAGAAAAGGATTGAATTTTTAGCGGAATTTTCTCGATTTCAAAGGCGAACATTCCATTCCTACACTGAATTTCTCTCTCCGTCTCCTTGCTTCCAGCAACGCTAGGTTTTCTCGATCGACATTCTAAGGAAAAACCCGTCACCGTTCCGGCTCAAGATGCCTACATCATTGTTCAAGACTTCTTCGGCATTGAGATCCTGTGCTGGCAATTTCTCTTGGAGTCTTATGGCTTCCCGCATAAGCGTAACTTTCTAGCGCGTCCTATGACAATCGCTATAGCGATCCTCTATCTTTTTATCCGCTGATTCCTAACCAATCGAAAAAACGCATGATCAACACGTATTCGCCTATAATCATCGCTACGGAGATGATCAGCATCAGTTTGACTTGGGCTTCGTTCATTTTATGCTCCCAATAACGACCTTTCCATGCCGCATACCAGCTCGGCGTGTACGTGTCTTTAATCGCCTGATCCATATCGTTACGGTCGCGAAACAAAATGCGGGATAGCAGGTGGACCAGCGGAATGTTGACGGCGAACAAAACAAGCAGCAAAATCCCTTCCATATAATCTCCCCCTCTCTAGGTCTCTACGGTTATGAGAGGAATAAGTTCCTTATTCATCCAAAAAAGAGGGGATGCTATTCAGAAATCGCTTGCCGGCGGTCTCCACCCGGCGTCCTTGCTCCAGCGGCTTGCTTCCTGCATGATTTTCCAAATGATCGGGTCTTTGCCGTCGACGTAAAAGTCGCGCTCATGCGGCGCGGAGTAACGCTCGGCCAAGGCGTGTTTTTCTGCCGCGTATACGCGTCGCCATTTCTCGCTTTGCCTCAGGAAATCTCGGAATAACAAAGCAAATTGCTCCGACCAACTTCCCGCTTCGCGCACATGAATATGGGTCCGGCGCATGCCTTCCGTTTCGCGGAAATAACGCTTGGTCAGATCGGGATTATCCGCCCGGTGGCGATACCCGGCTACTTCGAGCGCGGAACGATATGTCGTCGGCTCCAGAGACTTGACCGAGATTTGAATATCGATCACCGGCTTCGCATCGAGTCCGGGAACAGCCGTCGAACCGATATGATCGATGCGCAGCGCTTCGTCTCCGATCATCTCGCGCAGTTGCTTGGCGATTCCAACGAATTCCGTTTGCCATTTACCGTCATAAGGCACTACGATTACGGCTTCTTTCATCGATTCGTCCCCCTTTTCATCGCATCGTTTTCCCTTCAGATGCCAAAATGAATCACGCAAATTCCGGTCTCCAACGCTTTTTCGGTCACCTCGATCAAATGATCCATTTCCTGAATCAGCTCATGTTTGGGGAACTTCAACTTTTCGTAAAAACCATTCTGCGGATCCGCGCCATCCCAACCGTAATTACCTGTCAGTCCGATTTCTTCAGGTCCTGCGCCGAAAAGACTTTTCCAAGCGATCGCGATTTCTTGAAGTTTGCGAATGTCCTCCGGATGCTGAATCAGCGAAGAGCCGTAATTGTCGAGTCCGTTTCCCCATTGTCCGTTCGGATACTGCGCTCGCAACCATCGGAACGTATCGTACATGTAGTCGAACAGATCATCGTCGATGACCGCCTGCGGCGAGATTACAACCCCGCCTCTCCATACATGGCCTTGCTCCCAACTCAGCCATTCGTGATTCGTATCTTCTTTTTTGCCTGCGATAAATTGGTGATAGGGCATTATGTTTCTCCTCTCTAAATCTACTTTCGCCGTAGTTTGCGTACACGAATTAAATAGACGGGGATAAGCTCTTCAAAGTTGGCTGCGGATTTATCGGGAAAAGTTATCTGTTATGTATTGAACCGGATAGATGAGGATTGAAGATTCCAAGCGTTGCCCGATAGCCCTCGCGATATTTGCAAACACCGTACATTTTCAACTCAATTATATCGTCAGAGGGTATACATTTTCAGGAAAATTGAGTATGTATGAACAGACACGTTACGAATCCCTTATCAGAAAGACGGTGACGCGCTTGGAAATGTTCGAACTTATTTTGTTGATGCTATCGGCGATTGCGCTGTCCAACCTGATCAACCGCTTCGTGCCTTCGGTATCCGTTCCGATTATTCAGATCGCGCTCGGCGTCGGATTGACGTTTTTGCCGATGCATGTCGAGGTTACGCTCAACCCGGAGTTGTTCCTGCTGCTGTTCATCGCGCCGCTGTTGTTCAATGACGGACGCATGACGGATCGGAAATCGTTTTGGAGTTTGCGCAAACCCATTTTGCTTCTGGCGCTTGGGCTGGTATTCGTCACTGTGGCCTCGCTCGGCTATATGCTGAACTGGCTTCTTCCCTCCCTTCCGCTGGCTGCGGCTTTCGCTTTGGCTGCGGCGCTCGCACCGACGGATGCAATCGCGGTCGGAGCGTTGGAAGATAAGGTCGCCATTCCGCATCGGACGATGAAGATCTTGGAAGGCGAATCGCTGATCAACGATGCTTCGGGTCTGGTCTCGTTCCAGTTTGCGGTAGCCGCGATGGTGACCGGAGCATTCTCGATCTGGTCGGCAGGTTTGGCTTTTGTCGGCATTTCGCTTGGCGGCATCGCATTGGGCTTGGTCATGACGTTTTTGAAGCAGCTGTTCGTCATGTGGCTGCGGCGGCTCGGCATGGAGACGGTCAAGCTGCATATGCTGATCGAAGTGCTGACGCCGTTCCTGATTTTCCTGACGGCGGAACAACTCGGAGTCAACGGGATCTTGGCGGCGGTCAGCGCGGGGGTTGCTCACTCGATCGGCTACCGCAAGCTGAACCCGGAAATCGCCAAGCTGAATATCGTTTCCAAAAGCACGTGGTCGGTGATCATTTTCGTGCTGAACGGTCTGGTCTTCCTGCTGCTCGGTACCCAACTGCCGGAGATCGTGCGCACGATCTGGGAAAGCCGGGAAATCAGCAACCTCGAAGCGATCGGCCATTCTCTGCTGCTGACGATTCTGCTACTGGGTATTCGCTTCGTTTGGGTGCTGCTGACCCGGGTGACGGAAGCGAAAGACCATGATGATGAACACGCTCATGCGCAGCCGGGCCGATTCAAAAACGCGCTGATCTTCAGCCTTGCGGGCGTACGCGGCACCATTACGCTTGCGAGTGCGTTATCGCTGCCTTTTTTGCTCGATGACGGCAGCCGTTTCCCCGAACGCCACCTGATCATTTTTCTGGCCGCCGGGGTGATTCTATGGACGTTGCTGGCTGCCAATTATCTGCTTCCTTTATTGATCAAGAACGAGGAAGTACCGGAAAACGAAGATGTACAAGCGGAACTTGCGATTTTACGAGGCGTCGTGGTGGCGCTTAACGATCAGGCGAATACGGAAAACGCTACGGCGGTCAAGATTGTCGCGCATATGTACAATCAGCGTATTTTTAAACTCAAACAAACGTCGCAGCTGGGAGAGTCTCCGCAGACCCTGATGATTCGTACGCTGCAATGGCAAAAAGAATATGCGACGGAAGCGGCACGCAGCCAACACGTCAACCCCTTCGTCGCTTATCGCTTCGTGCGTCAGTTGAATAAGCTTCTGTATCGATCCACTCGGGATAAAAGTTATCTGACCGAGCTTCGACGGCTGCCTCGGGGCAGCGTGAAGCAGCTCCGGCAATTTGTCGATCTATCCGCTGACACATTGAAAGAACGCAGGCGTTCGGAAGAGGTGTTTAAAACAGAGGTTAGCCAACATGTGGTGGATCGGCTTAAAGCACTACTGGCTTCCGGTCAAACGGAAATCGAAGCGGAAGATATTCATGTTGCGCTGCTGCGATATGAGCGGTTCCAGCTTCGCCGGGGAAAAGATTCGGAAGCCCTGGCTGCTCGTCGAAGTTCGGAAGAAGAATTGGATGAGGTGGCTCGGGTGGGGATTCAGCTGGAGCGCGATGAGATTCAGCGGATGTTCGAGAACGGGAAGCTGTCGCGGAACGGGATGAAAGAAATGAAGAATAATTTGTTAGTGATGGAGCATGATTTGAGGGGGTAGGCGGGAGGGGAGACGCTGCGGGAGAAATTCGGTCAAGACGCTGTCTCACCCAGAAATTTGAGATTGGAATGTATTCCAATCTCAAATTTCTGGGTTCAAAGGCGTCTTGACCTGAATTTCTCCCTCCGCTACGACCTTCCGCCGTGGGGGGTTGAAGAGATAAAGAAAGAGCTCTGGGAATCTCGTCCCAGAGCTCTTTCTATTGCGATTATTGATACTTACTGATCTCGATACTTACTAACTCTTATGGTGACTTCATGAGGGTGATTTGCATGGATCTCGTTTTTTTTGAAGATGAAGGGCTGCTTCCTATTAAAGCTTAGGCTTCTTTAATCACGTACAGCACGCTTTGGAAATCGCCGTTGAGCATCGGTAGCGGAAGGCCGAAGTTCATCAGTTCGTCGCCGCCGTAGACTTGGCCGCTTTCGCCTGTGCCGAGGCGTCCTTCGACGGTGTAGCGTTTCAGCGGGTCAAGACCTTTGAGTTTCAGGCGGCGCAGCGGCGCGTTGGGTTCGCCGAGTACGCGGAAGTAAGCGGCGAAAGCTTCGGAACGGTCTTCGGACACGTAAGCCCAAGCGGTATCGTTGCTTTCGAACGGGTTTTTGATCCGGTAGAAGTTGCCGAACTGGATCAGGTTGCGCAGTTCTTTGTATTGTTGAACCTGCGCTTTCACTTCCGTTTTCTCTTCTTCGGTGAATTTCGTCAGATCCAATTCGTAGCCGAAGTTGCCGCTCATGGCGACATGTCCGCGCATTTCGAGCGGCGTGATGCGGCCGACCTGATGGTTCGGAACCGCCGATACGTGCGCGCCCATGCTGCTCGCCGGGTAGACGATGCTGGTTCCGTATTGGATCTTCAGGCGCTCGACCGCGTCGCTGTCGTCGCTCGTCCAAGTCTGAGGCATGTAATAGAGCATGCCCGGATCGAAGCGTCCGCCGCCGCCGGAGCAGCTTTCGAACAGGATATGCGGGAAGCGCGACACGATGCGTTCCAGCACGCTGTACAAGCCGAGCATATAACGGTGAGCCGTTTCGCGCTGGCGGTTGGCTGCCAGCAATTCCGAACCGATCTCGGTCATGTTGCGGTTCATGTCCCATTTTACGTAGGTGATCGGCGCCGATTCCAAGACTTTGGAAACGGAATCGACGATGTAGTCGCAGACGTCCGGTCGCGACAAGTCGAGGATCAGCTGACGGCGCGCTTCCGTCCGGCTGCGGTTCGGCACGTGCAGGCACCATTCCGGATGATTCCGGTACAGTTCGCTGTTCGGGGAAACCATCTCCGGTTCGAACCACAATCCGAATTCCATGCCGGTTGCGGTAATATCGCTCGCGAGTTTGGACAAGCCTTCCGGCAGTTTGCGGGAATCTTCGAACCAATCGCCGAGCGAGCTGTCGTCGCTGTCGCGTTTGCCGAACCAGCCGTCGTCGAGCACGAACAATTCGATCCCCAGTTCTTTGCCCGATGCCGCGATCTCCTTGATTTTATCTGCATTGAAATTAAAGTACGTCGCTTCCCAGTTGTTAACGAGGATCGGACGCGCTTTGTCGCGGAATTCGCCGCGGCTCAGACGGGTGCGGTACAACTTGTGATACGTGCGCGACATGCCGCCGAGTCCTTCCGACGAACGGACCATGACCGCTTCCGGCGCTTGGAACGCTTCGCCTGCTTCGAGTCTCCACTCGAAATCGAACGGCTGGATACCGAGCTGCGCGCGCGTTGTTCCGTACGAATCGACTTCGACTTGTCCGAGGAAACCGCCGCTGTAGACCAGACTCAATCCGTACACTTCGCCGAAGTCCTCGCCCGAATCTTTGGCAAGCAGCGCGATGAACGGGTTTTGGTTATGACTGCTCGATCCGCGTTTGCTGTCGATTCGGTGAATGCCCGGAACCAATTCGCGCTTGTGGATATGACGCTCGCGAATCCATGCGCCGGAAAGCTGCAAGAACTCGAAGTCGCTATGGTTGAAATCTACGCTGGCGCTGAGTGCGCGACCCAGAGCGATGACTTCTTGCCCTTCATTGATGAAACGAACCGAGCGGGTAATGGCGTCCAGCTCGTTGAATACGCTATAGCTCAGCACGACATGCAGACCGGTCAATGCGTCGCGCAAATGCAGGTGCAGCGTCTCGGCTTCCGCGTCATTTTCCACGTAGGTTGCCGGAAGTCCCTCAAGCGCGGGCTTGCCGGATACGATCTCATGACGCTCGTAGGCCAGGCGGCTGATCGTCGTTCCGTCCGTATAACGGGCTTCAAACGCAGGCTCGCGGAAATCGCCGCTGCCGTACGACGGATACTCCTGAGGCAGCGTATCGAGCGAGAATTGCATCGCGTCCGCGCTCAGGTTCGGGTGGAATGAGCAGCGCTCGATCGAAAAAATATGTTTATCGAACGTTTCCTGAGACAACTTGGGTCCCCAGTAGACATGCGCAGGGTGCGCCGACTCGACAAGCTCGATCACGTAACTGGACGCCGCCGATTGCAGATGGAACGTTTGATGTTCGGAATTAAAGAAAATAGGCAAGGGAAAATCCTCCGTTTCGGGCTAAGTTAACGATAAGCGTTATACTGAATCGATAATCCGAGGCTGCCTGATTCGTATCAACGATTGACATGGCATGATCCCAGCTTGATTACCGATAACAATCCCAGTATAAGAGGAAAGCAGGTAAATGGAGAATGTCAGGATGTATGATGTGCATGTCATAAAGCAAGATAAGCACGAAAAACATAAAGCGCTTCCCTCCCCTTCTTGATCCACATGCCAAAAAGCTCCGCAGTAGCGCTTTTCTGCGAAGCTTTTTTCAACCTGCAATTTTGACTTCGATGCTAATCTCGACCGATCACAATAGTATTAAACGAACCCGCCGTCAGTTCAAAACGCAGCGTCTGTCCGTCATGCTCCAAGTTCAATTCCCGACTGTCCGTAAACGAATTGTTCACGATCACCGCGATGCTGCCGTCCGGGTTGCGGAACGCCGTCGCCTTTCCCGTCCACGGCCCTGCAAGTCCGATCCGGTAAGCGCCGGGTACGACGTAACGGGCATAATGCTTCATCACGTAATATTCCGGGTTGAGCGTCAGTTGCCCGCTGTCCGGTTCCGCCGTTGCCATCGAATTCTGCTCCCAACCCCATGTGCTGCGTCCTTTGGGTTCAAGCGTCATATTCCAGTAGATATAGGCGTTCACGCCGTTCGCAAAATAATGCTGGAACAGATTGTACACGTAACGCGCATAGCCCCAACTGTTCAATCCGTCGCCGCATTCGTTTTCCGTTTGCATATAACGCAGTTCGGGATAGCTGGCAACCGTGCGCTGGATCGCATGTTTGCCTGCCCATTGGTACCCGACGCCTTTGATGTGACGATATGCCCGAGGGTCGCTCAGCACGACGGCCGCGTAATCGTCGAAGTCCGTCGTTTTTTTCTTGATCAGCTCTTCCCACGGGTCCGGCGCATTGATCGTTCCGAGCCAAATCTCCGTATCCAGTCCATGCTCCTCGAACGCCGGGCCCAAGTAGTCCGCAATGAACTCCCTCAGCTGCTCGCCCGTCCATACGCAAGAAGGGAATTTCTGATCCGCGATGACCTCGTTTTGCACATGGATCTGGTGAATCGTAATCCCTTCTTCGCGGTACGCCTGCACGAACTTCACGAAATACAGCGCGTATGCCTTCAATATCCCGGGTTCCCAGCGCAGCGTGCCGTAGTTGTAAGCTTTCGGCGTCTTCATCCAGGTCGGCGGGCTCCACGGCGAAGCGAACAGTTTCAGATCGGGATTGTAGCTCAAGGCTTCGCGAATATACGGAATCAAATACTTGAAATCCCTCTCGATCGAAAAATGTTCCATCGCGTAATCGCCGTCATGTTCGTTGTGGCTGTACCATTGCTGCGCGTAGTCGCTTGCCCCGATCGGGAGTCGGCAAATCGCAAAGCGATGCTCGCCTTCCGGATGGAACAACGCGTGCATCAACTGCTGACGATTCTCCTGATCCAAATGCTCCAGAGCCAGATAACCCAATTCGTTAAAGCAACCGCCGAATCCTTCGACCTGTTGAAACCGCTGTCCGGTAAAAGATAAATTGGCGACGCCTTCGCCTTTTTCGTAAGTTCGTTGCTGCCAAGCATTTTGTTCGTCCGTATAAAAATGCTGAATGTTCAGATTGGTCATTTTCACGTTTCCTCCTTGGTCTTGCGCGTCTGCACCAGGTACGTTACAGTCATTATAGCAAGCGTTTTCATAATTGAAGATACGCTAATCCAAGCAAAACTTGCCCAAATCCAAGGTGGTGGACGCAATCGAAATTCCTGAAAATTACCGATCCTATTTGTCTCCGCAATCCAACTGGATGCCCGCGATCGATTGGAACGTAAAGCTGTTCGGCGCGCATACCCAGGAAGTGCCGTACGGCTGGAAGGTTCCCGAAGAGTCACATACGGCATTTGAGCTGATGTTGATCCTGCGCGGCTCTCAGTGCACGAAGCTGGAGCGCATCCAATACGATCTGCTCGAAGGCGATATTCTGCTGGTTCCGCCTGGCGCACGTCATGCGACGGACTGCCGGCAAGCGGAAGGCTTGCACTATTTTATCGCCCATTTCAATCTCGACGATCCGCTGTTCCGGCAAACGATGCGCCGCTGCGGACCGCTTCATTTCCGTTCCGGCAGCGAGGATAACGAACGTCTGAAAGCCACGATGAAAAAATGGGTGCAGCTGATTCACAGCGACGGCCAGTACACCACCGCAGATTTGTTTCGTATTCAGGCAGGTTTGTTCGAGGTGCTGTACCTGCTCGCCGATTATGCTTCGAATCACGCGGAAACGATCGTATCGCCGACGGCCGGACATTACGCGACCTTGATCGCCCAATCGATCAAGTCGGCTTTTTACATGGAAAACGTCCGGGAGCAGAATCTCCAACACGGCGAGATCCGCATCGAACAAATCGCCGCGAATCTCGGCATCAGTTCCGGTTACGCGCTCGAAGTATTCCGTCAGGTGTACGGCACTTCGCCGCGCAGCTATCTGTCGGAACTTAAACTTCATGAAGCGAAGCAGTTAATTCAGCAACCGGATCTCGCCTTCACCGCAATCGCGGCTAGGCTCGGATACTCCACGTTGCCCCATTTCAGCCGGCAGTTTAAGCGCTGGACGGGCATGAGTCCGCGCGAGTACAGGCAGACGTTAGGCCGCGTGAAGCTGATTTGAAGCAACAGGCGAACATTCGGTCATGACAAAAAGCCGCAGATCGCGAATCGGCGGCTTTAATTAATGAGCGGAACGGTTCTCGACCAAGCTGCTCGTACTCTATACTAACTCACGATCCGCTCCAGATTTTGCAGCGTCGAAGCCAGGGCTTTCTCGTGATCTTTCCGACCGATCCCGCTCGGTACCTGTTCGCAGACCACCGTGACTTCCGTCCCGCTGCCTGCGGCTTGCAGATTCCAGGTCATTCGCATTTCTCCGGCAAAAGCAGGATCGGGCGAGTCGAACGTAACAGCCTGCACGATCTTTTCGCCGGGAACCAATTCCACGAATGTGCCTTCCACAATATCCGTATCCGTCGACGATTTGCCCATAGCGGAACCTGAACTGCCTGTATAAGTCAGCACCATCCGGTAAGCGCCGCCCGCTTGCGGTTCGAAGCGCTCGATCTTCCCACGCATCCCTTCGGGCGGAAGCCAACGTACCAGCACATCCGGATCGACGAATGCCCAATACAGTTTCTGCGGCGAAGCTTGAATGACGCGGGAAGCCGAGTCTGTGCGCGGACCTTGTACCCTGCTTGCTCCTCCTTGTGCAAAACCGGATGTCGGCAAAGAATTAGAATTCGCGACATGCACGCCATCCTCTTGTTCGGCAGCAACCGTAATTCTCTGCATTTCCAATCGACTTAACGGACGTAACGCCTGAAATAATCCCACTCCCGCCAAAATGGCTCCAAGCGTCCGATAAGCGGCGATCCCGCTCTGCTGCACCAACCAAAACCTCGTTCCCGAACCGTACTCATCTTGACTACTCGTCAACGAATCCGCTTGGGCCAACCCAAGCTCCGTGCTTCGCAGCACGAGCAATATGCCGACTATGCCCAACAGCAGCGAAATTCCTCTCAGCGCAAACGACAACGACGACTTTTTCATGGGTACTCCTTTCGGAAGCGAAAGGCTTGAGCTAGCCATTCGCATTCAGTTGGTGGCTTATGATCCAAATTACGCTCAAAAGCCGTTCCATGAATCATCTGTCGTTCTCTTTTCGTTATGCGTCAAGCCAAATCTTCCCTGCCAACAGCAAACAAAGCACCATACAAACCATCATGATCCGAAAGACTTTTCGATTTCCGCGGAACGGGTACGCAGCGGCACCGAAAAATACCGCGGCAGACAACTTGGCTCCAACCTGCGCATACAGATGGAACGCACTGCCGCTAAACACGATCGCTGAAGCCAGGGCCGACAGAATCAGAATTTTGTACCCCAAAGGTTCGCGCAAGAACATGGCATATAATCCTTTGAGCCGCGGAATAAACATTGAAAACCTCCTTCGATCGAATGGTACTCCTGAAAATATACGCTTTATCACTTCATTATGATAAAGCGTATACGCGGCAAATTCCTGTCGGTTCCGTTTGGATAAAAAATCATTAATCAGGTTGTGGCTCGCGCAGATTTTGAGCAAATACGACTTCGATTCGTTGACGGTCGTACTCTAAGATCCAATTATTGCAAGCCGTATACACCTCGCGTAATGCGTCCTCCGAATTCGCGATCACGTCGCAGCCCCGATCATCATAGACATGAAAGATCGTTCCGGTCGTTTGGTTGATGATATACACCTCATGCTCAATCGAGGGCTTTACTCCCATATCCGTATTGCACAACGATCGAATCAGATGCTCGGCTCGGAGAACCCGTCCCCGGCACTCCAACACAAATCGATGCGTCTCGATATTTTCATCCTTTTCCCCTTCGGCATAAATATACGGAATCGCGACCTGACTGAGCTTTCTCAACACTCTATGATCCTTAACCCGGCGACGGTACACATTCAGCTTTCGCTCATGGCGGCGAGGCCGATCAAGGAAATGCGCGTTCGTCACTACCAACAGTTCGTCGTCTTCCCGATGTAGCAGTCTGTACAGATGTATCGCCCGGTCGCCGGCTTCGCGCAAGTAACGTTCTTTTTGCGACATGTCCAATTCAGGATCGCCAAGTTCAAAACGGATACCGATATCCCATGAGTAGAAAAGGGGCTTGCGCAAAGGCAAACCCGGAAATTGCTTATCCATAAAATCATCCAACATCACATACCTTACCTCCTCGGTCAATCTTTTTCCGCATGCTCCAAAAATCGCAGCATAAGCGCCGCAATTTCATCCGTATGCGTCTCGAGCGCAAAATGTCCGGCATCCAGCAGATGAACTTCCGCAGCCGGAAGATCCCGCTTGTACGCCTCGGCTCCGGCAGGAAGGAAAGCAGGATCGTTTTTCCCCCATACGGCCAGAAGCGGAGGTTGATGCTGCCGGAAATACGCTTGAAATTCGGGATAAAGCTTCACGTTGGTCCGATAATCCAAAATCAGGTCCAACTGGATCTCTTGGGCTTCCGGACTTGCCATATAGGCGATATCCAGCGAATAACCGTCCGGCGATACAAGATCGGCATCCGCTCCGTGCAAATACTGAAAATCGCGAATCGTGTCCGGCGCCAAGGAATCGCGGCACGCTTCGCGATTCTCCAGCGTCGGCGAATGCCAATAGTTCTCCCAAGGTCCCCAAGCTTCGCTGAAGCCCTCCACATACGCGTTGCCGTTCTGACTGACGATCGCCTGCACCCGTTCGGGATGAGCGACGGCCAGACGGTATCCGACAGGCGCGCCGTAATCGAATACGTACAGGACATACTTATTCAGAGCCAGCGCCTCGGTAAACCCTTCAACGACTTTGAACAAATTGTCGAACGTGAAATCGAATTGTCCGCGCGGCGGCGTTTTCGTTTGTCCGAAACCGGCCAGATCCGGCGCGATGACGCGATAACGTTCGGCAAGTTCGGGAATCAGGTCGCGGAACATATGACTCGACGACGGAAAGCCGTGCAGCAACAAAAGAACCGTACCGTCTTTCGGACCGGCTTCGCGATAAAAAACATCAACTTCTCCCACTTTTTGCTTCCGATAATGAATCTTCATCGTATTACATCTCCCTTTGCTATTTTTTAGTCACACAAATAACTAAAGAAATCGTATAATACAATCATCTATTTGACTAACGAATAGTTCGAATCCCTATTATTCCAAAATGAAATACGAAAGGTTGAGACAGTCATGATCGATGCGTTGGAAGGACGACTTTTTGTGGCTTTTATCGCGTTGGCGGAAGAAAAAAGCTTCAGCCGTGCCGCCGAGCGTCTAGGTTATGTGCAATCCACGATCACGACGCATATTCAGCAGTTGGAGAAGATCGTCGGGCAAAAATTGGTGCATCGCTATCCGAGAGGCATGGAACTGACCGAGGCGGGAAAAGTATTCGCGCAGTACGCATATCGATACGTCCATTTGATTCGCTCCCTAGACGAGCAGATGCACGAATTGACCGAGCCGTCCGGCACGATCCGAATCAGGGCGCAGGAATCTTTTTTCCTGACGCGAATGCTTCCTTTCATTCAGGAGTATGCCAGCCGCATGCCGAACGTGAACGTGCGGATCGAACACGGTGCGCATCAAGATATCCTGAGCGGCGTGTTGAATCACGAGCTGGATTTCGGCATCGTGCCGCAAAATCCGAATCGGCATGAACTGCTGTTCGAACCGATTCTGGAGGAAACGATCGTGTTTGCCGCATCGGAACCCGTCGCCCGGCAGGTGCGGGAGTCGGGAGCGCAGGTGCTCGGCGATCAACTGTTTATCAGCAACGGTACCTCGTGCCTCTACCATACGTCGGCCGCGGATGTGCTGAAACAAGCCGGGATCACGGTAAAAGACGCGTTGGAGCTGCCCAGTCTGGAGATGATCAAACAATATGTAAGCTGCGGAAAAGGCTTTGCCCTGGTTCCGGAGATCGCGATCCGCAACGAGATTCAGACGGGCAACCTTCAAGTCCTGTCTTTTGCTCCCGAAATGAAATTCACGCACGGCCTGATCGCTCACCGCAACCGGGAGCACGGTCCGACCGCCCAAGGATTTCGAACCGCGCTCATGGATTTTTATCAGTCTTCCATCGTCTCTTCGCCGAGCTGACCGCCTCTACGCTTTCCCTTCGACCACGATATACGACTGCTTGTAAAACGGATTCGTCCGCCATAGCTTTTCCAGCTCGGAGACCGGCAGCTTTCGGTTATAGCCGTTCTCCTTGGAATTGGTCTTATGCTTCAACGACTCGGCCAAGTACAGATGCTCGCGGTCATACCCGACGACGGGCGCGAAATGCGCATACCTTTTATTCGGAAAAACTTTGATGAACGCGATCACGGGAACGCCGAGGCTGACCCGTTTTTTGAGCGTTTCGATATTGCCCCGGTAGAACGAAGCTTGGTAGCCCATGCGCCGGAAAAGGACCAATATGCCGCGCGGATCGACCGTGCCGTCCAGCAGCTTGCGCGGAAAGCCTTTGTATAACTCTTTCCCGTCTGCTTCCACCCCCAGATGCCGCAGCACGTAAGCACTGGAAAAAGCCGCACATTCCGTTTTCGGCTGAAGATCGGTCCGGTTCGGCGTGTCGATCAGATAGCTTTCCGGCATATCTGTTGTGTGAATCGCGTCTTTTTTGGGCAGCGCGTGATAATAGGGAAGCAGTACGGCTGTCGCCACCCCGGTCACTGCCAAAGCCACATCCAAAGCGTCCACCCGTTTCTGTTTGAGATGAATGTCTTTTTCCTCGCTTGCTCGCGGTTCGGATTGATTGTTCATATTTTTGTAACCTCCTTCATGCATCTAATTGTTTACAATAGATAAGTTGCACGTATGTAAGCGTTATCTATTTTATGTTAAAAGGAGCTATTCATGATGATTTCTCTTCGCAAAATTACGCTGGAAAATCGCCGTCTCATCTTCAATCTGGAGGTTGCCGAGGATCAAAATCGTTTTGTCGCGTCCAATCTGTCCAGCGTTGCTTCCTGTTATGTCCTGTTGACGAACGGCGGCACGCCTTTTCCTCTGGCGATCTACGCGGACGAGCAGCCTGTCGGCTTCGTGATGATTACGTACGGCATCACCGGCTACGAAATCCCGTCGATCGCGCATGATAGCTACTGCATTTTGCGCCTGATGATCGATCGGGAGCACCAGGGAAAAGGCTACGGGCGGGAAGCCATGATTAAGATTTTGGAGTTTATTCGCACTTACCCTGCCGGGCCTGCCACGTACTGCTGGATACAATACGAAGCCGACAACATTGCCGCAAAAAATCTTTACGAAAGCTTCGGTTTCCGCGATAACGGCGAGGTGTGCGACAACGAACCGGTGACGGTGTTGAAGCTGTAGGCGGTCTTACTGCGGAAGCACCACGGCTTCTTCACGGAATCTTCGCCGAATTTCCTCGACCGTCGATTACAGTCACAGTCGTTCTTCGTCCTCCGCATATTCGCGTAACGCGAGATACGGAAATCCTCCGGCTTCAAGCAGTTCTTTTACATAGCGCTGCTGCTCCTCCAGAGGAACCTGATACGGCGGATGTACATTTTTCATATTCACAAAAAGCACCCAGCCGATCTCCGGATTGTCGAATTTGCGCTTGCCCTCTTCGTCTACGTTGGGATACAGCTCGACATATACCTGGATTTCTTTGTTGAGGTTCCAATAGAAATGCTTGTAGACATAGGGCAAACGCGCTTCCAGCAGCCCTTTGCTTTTCGTCTTGACCATCACCCGATTCAACGGCTCGAAAAAAGATTTCATTTTAGCCGTTAAAGCCTTCTCGTCGGTTGCTGTACTTATCAGTCCGTATTCGATGGATCTGGTCATTTACGCGCTCCTTCTCACTCTCATCAAAGGATCTCTGCGAATTTGGATGACAAACTCGGGGTGAGAGCTACTTCATTTTACCACAGCAAAGTTGCCCGTTCCCTCTGCTCAAAACCCGATCCGCTCAAGCAACCTCTCCCCGTTCAAAAACGGCACGCAATGCTCTTCGCACAGCTTCGGCATGCGTTCGCGCATCCACTCGTGCATCTTCTCGTTTTCGAATTGGAATACGTAATAGCCGATGATCGCCACCAGCATAAAACCGTCGATTTCCCGCAATTCCGCTCCGCTCCACGCCACTTCTCCATGATAGGCGTTCAGGAAATTCTCGCGCTTTTCGCTCGGCAGCATCATCGCCCCCATCGCCGCATCCGTGAGCGCGTATCCCTGTCCATAAAATCCGAAGTCGATAAAACGCACCTCGCCGCCCGTCGTCAGGATCGCGTTATTCAACCAGATGTCGCCGTGGATCAGATCCGTACCGGTATCCGGCCCTCGCCCTGCCAGGCGTTCGTTGATCAGACGCAGCGTTTGTTCGACGGTATTCGCATCCTGCGAGGTGAACAGTCCTTTTGCCACGCCCGAATGAATGACGCCGGCCATCATCTCGTTGTACGCTCTGCCCTGGTGAGGACGCGCCTCCATCCCGACAGGTTCGTATTCCCGGAAAAAAGCATGCAATTCCGCGAGCTGCTCCCCGAGTTTGCGCACCGTTTCGTCGTTGTCCATGTCGTCTTTGACCAGATCGCGACCGTCCATCCAGCTCAGAAGCGAGACGTCGCAACTCCGGCCGTCGATCTCGAACGCGGTGACCAGCTCTCCTTGCCGATTCCGCACCGGAGCCTGGGCAGCGCCGCCGTTCCATATTCCCCACTGCTCCAGCATATGCAGCTCCGAAGCAATTCCGGCCCGGGTATGCTGCACGCCTTTCATTCCTTCGACGAACGGATCGTGGATACGGAGCAGATAGTTCGTGCCCGATGCATCCGTTACCCGGTATGTACGGTTTTCATTGTGTCGCAAAAAAGCGGTTTCAGGTCGGTCCAGATCGTATCGGTTCAACAGTTCGGCGAGGTGTTGATCATTCATCGGCAATCTCTCCTTTTCGGCTAGGGCGTGTACGCAAACTTAACGACGTGCATCTTTAGCCGCCTTTTCGCCCTCCGCTTCGTCAGTGCCCCTTGACGTGCCCCGGCACGCCTTCGGAACCCTTCCTTGCCGAGAACGAAAATCCGCCTAAATCTGCCTCCTTCGAAGTTTGCGTACACGCCCTAGCAAATCGAACTTCCGCGTTTTGAATTCATTTTTCAAATTATCTTTAAATCGGGTAAAAAGGACATAAACCCATTATAGCATCGGGAATGCAGGAGGCAGAATTCAATGAATCCCAAACCGTTGATCGGCATGATGCTGGGCTGGGCCGTCCGACAAGATCTGATGAGGGCGTGCTCCCTGGCGGCTTCGCATTACGGAGCGGATTTTTACTATTTTCAGACTCGCAACATCAAGGAAGACACGATTATCGGCATGCAGTTGGAAGATAATCAATGGGTGGAAAAAGAGTTCCGTTATCCCGACGTCATCTACGACAATACCCGCCGCCGAGGCCATCCGTGGTTCGAGGAAGCGTACCGCAAATTGGAACATGTTCCGATGGGACATACGCTCGGCAGCCGCTCGATGGGCAAAACGAAAGTCTACAATATGATCCGCGGCGACGCAGAACTCAAAAAGCATCTGATCCCGTTCATGACGCTGCGCGATCCGGAAAAAGGGTGGGCATTCATCGAAAAACATAAACGCGTAATTCTCAAGCCGGACGGCGGCTTTATGGGCAGGGACGCGTTTACCGTCGTATTGAAAAAAGACGGGAGCATCGAAATGTCCGATCAGCAGCATCTGCATCGGCTCGACCGGCAGCAAATGCTCGATTTGCTCGCCAAGATGATCCCGCTCAACTACTGCGCGCAAAAAATGATCCGCAGCGTAACGCCGCACGGTTTTCCTTTTCATATCCGCGTGCACGTCTCCAAAAACGGACAAAATCAATGGACCGTGCCGTACAAATCGGTCACGCTGTCATTGATGCCGCAGGTCAAAGTGACCAACAGCGATTTTACGTACCGGGGAACCAGCACCTGGAAAGATTTTCTGCAACAGCAATTCGGCGAAGAAGAAGGCGGGCCGACGGACGAAGCGTTAAAAGAGTACGGCTTGAAGCTGGCGGCGTTTTTGGAAGAGCGGATCGAAGGCGAATTTCATGAAGTGGGGTTGGATCTCGGCGTAGACCGCAAAGGCAAGTTTTGGTTATTCGAAGCCGTGCTCGGCCTGCCGCGTTCGCCTTATTACCAAATGCAAGGCTCGCTTCCGGCGATCGCCTACACGCTGTACGTGCTCAAACGGCATCGCGGGGAAACGGTGCAGGACGCGATTCAAAACGGGGAGGAACGCGAATGAATCGGAAACCTCTGATCGGCATGATGCTGGGATGGGACGTCGGCATTCAATTATTGCGCGCTTGCGCGGTGGCGGCGGCGTATCACGGAGCCGACTTTTACGTTTTTCGCACGTCCGGCATCGGCGAGCATTCCATTAGCGGCATGAAGCTCGAAAACGACGAATGGGTTGACGGCGAGTTTCCGTATCCCGACGCGATCTACGACTATACGCGAAGACGCGGCATTGCCAAGTTTCAAGAAGCGTACCGCAAGCTCGAAGGCATCCCGATGGGACATACCCTCAAAGGGCGCTCCATGACCAAAAGCAAAGTGTACCGCATGATTCAGGGCGATCAACGACTGAACCAAAGCCTGATTCCGTATATGACCGTACGCGACCCGGAAAGTCTCATGACGTTCATCGAGCGGCACGGGAAAGTCATTTTCAAAACGAACGGCGGTTACCTGGGGCGCAACGCGCTGACGGCCGAATTGAAAAACGACGTGATCGAAGTGTTCGACCAACAGTATCTGCACCGATTCGCGCGCGAAGACCTTCCCCGTTTGACAGGGTTGCTGACCGCCAAGCGCTACTTCACGCAAAAAATGATCCACAGCGTCACGCCGCAAGGAAATCCGTTCCATGTGCGCGTTCATTTATCCAAAAACGGCCAAAACCGTTGGACCGTGGCTTTCCATTCGATCGGTTTGTCGCTGACTCCGCACGTCACCGTGACCAACTCCGAGCTTACGTATCGCGGTACCAGCACCTGGGCGCACTTTTTGCATAATCAGTTCGGGGAAAAAGAAAACGGTCCGCTGCACCGGCGGATCGACGATTACGGCCTGCGCTTGGCCGAATATCTGGAATCCGTCATCGGCGGCGGATTTCAGGAAATCGGACTGGATCTCGGAATCGACGAACACAACCGGATCTGGTTGTTCGAAGCCGGAATCGGCCTGCCGGGAACGTCGTATTACCAGCTTCAATTGGCTCTTCCGGCGATGGCGTATACGCTATATTTGCTGAAGAAGAAAAGCTCGTGAGCAATCAAGCCGAGAGCTGTGTTTCGGCAATTCACGTTGCAAGGTCGACTGACTCGACCTAAGCCGACGCTTCCCATGCGGAATCATATCGTTCACGAACTTCAAATCACTAAACGGCAATCGGATTGCATGATTCTGAAGTTGCCGCTGAATCTCAATTAACAGTGATTGATCAATCACACGATCTCTCTTACCTTTCCGTCTTTTCCCTTTAATCCACTCTCCAAATGAAAAAAGACCGCTCCAAGAAGCAGCCTCTACGTGTCGAGAAACTCCAACGTAACCGGAAGCGAGAAGACGGAGAGAAAAATTCAGTTCAAGACGCCTTTGAACTTGGAAAACTTCCACTAAAATTTCATCCGAGTTTTCCAAGTGAGACAGCGAATTGAACGAATTTTTCTCGCAGTCTTCTCGCTTCCCGCACCCACGTAACTTTCTCCACAAGTAGGAAGGCCGCTCCGAAGAGCGGCCTTGTTTTCATTTCCTTCATTTCCCCACCGAAGACAAAAACTTCTCCAGCGGCGCTTTATCCGTGATGCTATGGTTGCAAGCTTCATCATCCATGCAGATATACTGTCCGACCGACGAGAAATTATCCGGCGAACTGCCTTTGAGTTTCACGTTGAAGAATCCCAGTTCCTGATGCCGATTGCAGAACATGCAGAACCCTTTTTTATTCGTCGGCGTGATCCGTCCTTCGATTCCGACAAACTGATCCTGCTGCTCGTACACGATAAACAAACGATTCGTCGCGATATCGACCCATCTCAGATACGTCGTATGCGCGTAATCCAATCGTTCGAGATCCGGAAGTTTAAGCTTTTTCACTTTCGGGAACAGCTTCTGTGCTTGCTTGGCGGTCACTTCGGGAAACGGTACCAGATACGGCTCCAGTGAATTCAGATAATCCTGAACATGCTGGGCTTCTTCTTGATCGGCCAAGCGCTCCAACAATTTTTTCTGCTCGGCGGTCAATTCGTCGAATACGTCCATCGCTTTGCTGACGGCAGTGACTCTGACGGTATCCAGCACTTTGCGATCCGCCACGCTGCGAAGTGTTTTTAGCAGGAAGTTGGCTTGTTTTTTGATCACGTTCAGTTGGTGGTTATGAATAAAAGGTGTTTGATTTTGCATAGCTCTCAGCCCCTTATATGATTTGGAAAAAGATAAGGTGCAAAGCCTGCGGAGTTAAAGATTCATGCTGCTGATTGGAGACTTGCGGCTCTTCGGAACCTCACAAGCTCACATTCGGGGGACGATTACGATTGACCTCGTCGCCCTACACAAAGTCCGCCCCTATTCAGGCTCTGCGTAAGGCCTTTCTAGCAAACGAGCAATCCGGTGCGATCCAAGTTGCCACGGTATAACCCCCAGTGCAAATGATATATCGGAAGTATAGCAGGACTGAAGCTTTCGGGCAATCCAAGGGATTATTACAACTTCATGCAACTTTCCTCCCTATGGCATGCCCGACCAGCACCACCGGAACGATAAGAAATCCGAAGGGAATGCTAATCAGCACATCGTTTAGAGTGATCGGAGACGAAGTGACCATTCGGTATAGCGTGTAGCTTGTGAAAGGAAGAACGAGCAGAAGCGCAGTAACCACTCCCGGCGTGTACATGCGCAGCAGGATCATTTGTCCGACATGAGTGAAGACGTGTAAGAAGAAGATGGTCATGAACGCCAGATAGCCCAGATACCAACTCCTTTCGGCAGCGGCAAACGTCACGACGGTCAGCACCAGCATTTCCAGTAAAACGGCTACGGCAAATTGTGCGCTCGTCGTGTCCAGCAAATGGTCGAACACAGAGGTCAACGGCTTCGGAATCCGGTTCAAAATATATGCTTTTCCTTTGGCCCGAATTGCATGAATCCAGATGATTTCCTCCAAATCATGAATGATGAACATCACCAAGCCCAGCCAGATCAGACCATTTAAACTGACGGATGCGTTAAGGGCTTCCAGCATCGCATTCCCTCCTGTTATCGAACAAACATAATATAATCCAGGCTCACCGGCTCGAAGCCATTTTCCCGCAGCAGCAGATTGATCTGTCCTCTATGGTACTGACCATGCAGCGTGACATGCGCCAAAACATCTCCGACCGAGTTCTCGAACGTTGTGCCTTTGCTGTTGCAATACGATCCGCATTGGACAGCGTCAGATCAGCCAAAAAAGCACGGAAGCCTTGCTCATTCTGCTCCACAAGTTCATCGCAATGAATCAAGTCGATATCCGCCCAGATCGGCAAGCCTGAACTATCGATTCCTTGCAATCTCGTCAGCCATACCCGCTCGGCAAGCAAGATGTGCGCAAATAGCGTTAACGCTTTCCCTCTCATTTCCGTATGGCGCAACGCTTGTAGGATCTCCCGGTTCGCCCAATCCAAATGCTGAAACAGCTTGTGAGTCGTTTGCATGCCCCTCGCCCCTTTTCGAAAAAAATCGCCTCATTCGTAAACTTTCGCTTTCTTGCGTCGATTTCCTTTACATGAATCGTCGGCAAGACCTAAATTTCTATTTTTTTCCGTAAAAGTGACGCTTGACTTGAACTATAGTTTAACAACTAGTATGAACTTGTCGACATATACCATTCAACTTCGGAGGCTTTCAGCATGGAAAACAAATCGATCAGCGAAGCGGGCAGGCGATTGTTTTCGGAATTTCATATGACGCTATCCTCGATCCGCCAATATGTCGCTTGGTGGTCGAAGGCGAACAAACGACGCAGCTGCGGCTCGATATGATGCTGAAACACAGACAAGCGGTGCTGCATGAGATTGAAGAGATCCATAACGCGCTGGATGGAATCAACATCAAGATCGAACGTTATGAAGAGCGCGTGGATCGTTGGAAAAGTAAAGACAATAACTCGGGCATCCCTACGTCAAATGACGATTACATTCATAGAAAAGAGGTTCACTTATGAAACTGACAGGAAATACGATTCTGATTACAGGCGGCGGTTCAGGTATTGGATTGGCTTTTGCGGAGCGCTTTGCAACATTGGGCAATACGGTAATTGTCTGCGGCCGACGAAAAGAAACGTTGACGGAAGCACAAGCTAAAGTTCCCGGCCTCGTGACTTATGCGAGCGATATCTCCACGGAGTCCGGCCGGATTGATCTGTTCAGCTGGGCGACCGCGAACTACCCGGATCTCAATGTGCTGGTGAACAATGCCGGGATTCAACAACCGCTGAACCTGCTCAAGGCGGACACGATCAATTGGAGCGACGTCAGCCGGGAGATCCCGACTAATCTGGATGCACCGGTGCATCTCTCGCTGATGTTCGCTCCGTTTTTCGCGCAAAAAGAAGCTTCTGCGATTGTTAACGTCACTTCTGGTTTGGCTTTTACGCCGCTGGCTGTAGCTCCGCTTTATTCGGCGACAAAGGCGGCTCTGCACTCCTTCACGATGAGCCTGCGTCATCAGCTCTCGGATACTTCGATCGAAGTCATTGAAATTGCGCCTCCGGCGGTGAATACGGATCTGGGCGGAGCCGGACAGCATACGCATGGCGAGCCGCTGGATGCTTTTACGGACGGGATTTTCGAAGGGTTGGAAAAAGAATTGGAAGAGATCGGGTACGGAACGTCGGTGGCAAGGCTGCGCATGTCGCGGGACGAGGTGGATATGTATACGGCGAAAATGCATGAGGCGATGAAGGATCGGTTGGAGGAGTAGAAACGTAAAAGGCTCGCTTTAAGAGCGGGCCTTTAATGTACGTTCTAGTTTTATTTTTTCGATAGCATTGCTGATTAATTTCTTCTGAACACTTAAATCGTCCGGGTTGCGTGGCTCTACATAATGCCCACTGCTAACTTTACGTGCCACAGCATCCAAACTTTCGCGAAGATTTTTTTGGACCATCACGATCACCTCTCGTTTAAGTATGTCTTGGTTTGTTTTTAAGATAAAAACACATGGATTAGCGGCTATTTCGGCGTCTTACTCTGGGGCGGACAGATCTATCATTTCTTATTATTCTTGTTCCCACAGCAACCGTATTTTCGTCTTTCTTATCTATCTCTTTCCGATAACGCAATCTCGCATCTTGAAGCCTTTCGATCAGCGTTTTCCGATGAGTTTTTTCCCCGAAAAGAAAAGCATCTTGAAATTCGCCGAAAAACCATTTCGTAAATCCGATCATCGCAATAATCACCACTACGAAAAGAACACCGACCATCAGCACCCACGTTGCATCTTCCAGCGTTTTCATGGATTCGGATTTAAAAATGAACGTCACATATTGAATCCATAAAGGAAGCGAAAGCGAGATAACGATCCCCCAATTGATCAGGGTCGGATATTTGTTTTTACGCGTCTCGTTTTCATAACCCTCGATCAAAAGCTTCAACTTTTCGTCCGTGTACAAATGATGTTCTTGCAGATAATCTTTCAATAAATCAGCTTGGAGCGTCTCGAATTCCGGAGTTCTCCATACCCCCGCATTCCGTCTCATTCCGTATTCATGCTCTAAAATCCATTTTGCTTTTTCATTCAAGCGCCAGGTAGAGAAAGCAAAGAATAGAATGGAGCCAATAAAACCGAATAAACCAATCTTTAACGCCATAGATTCCTGAACCAAGAGCAATACGCACAAGCCAAAAATCAGCACATATACCGAAATCAAAAATGAAAGGAAAAAGACTTGCATAAGAATATGCCAGGTGCGCATAAATTGAAATACTAGTCGATAAGTCGTTATATTTTTTCTGTAAAAGTCAAATAACGAATCTAACATGCCGACTCCCCGATCTCTCTATGTTTTTCTGTTGATTGCAAAAAAGATATCCGTACGCGCACCCGTTTCGATCACCCTCATCTTTTCCAGCGTAACCGGCAGCTCCCCGAGTCCATCGAACAACTTCTGCCCACTACCCAGCAGCAACGGCATGATCCCGATTTGCAGCTCGTCCACCAGTCCGGCCTTTAACAACTGCTGACCCATGCTCACTCCGCCGACTACGGTAACGTCCTTATCTCCTGCCGCTTGCTTCGCCAATTGAACGGCTTTTTCGATCTCGTCCACGAAGTTAAAGCTGAGGTGTTCGTTCTCTTTCGGCTTTTTGTCAGGAGGGGTATTCGTTACGACAAAGATCGGTACTTGAAACTCATAATCCGCCGCATAATGGTCCGAATCGCCCGCCCGCTCGAAGGTCCGACGCCCCATTATGACGGCCCCGGTGTCCCGAACGGCTTCCTGCATAATCTCGGACTTGCCAAATTCCTGATGATTCGGATACAGCATAGAGATATTGCCGTCCGAATCGCTGATGAATCCGTCGAGCGACATCGTCATGCCGAAGATCACTTTTGTCATGGCCTGCACGATCCTTTCGGGAGGGGTATCGATTATTCTTCGTTCGGGGATTCGGTTTGAGCTTGCTGATTCCGTTCATGACTGCGCAGAACCAGAAAAGTAACCAAACACGCAGTCAAAAAGCTTAATAAGGGAATATACATGAAAAAGATCGGCATAAATACATAATTGGTGTCCGTCCCTTGAATGCCTCGGCTGTTGATGATCCATTGACCGATAAGACCGCCGGGAAGGGCATAGACAACCATCGATACGATAAACGAAAGTACAAACGTCAAGCAGCCCATGCCCTCACTCGTCCTTTTCCGCCTGATCTCGCCGCTCGTCTACTTCACATGTGCAGCGATCGCTTCAATCACCGCACCCCAATCCTCCTCATGCAGCTCATGCCCGCTTCCGGCAAGCTTCAGCAGCTCCGCATGCGGAAGAACGCTTGCCAGATGCTCGCCATGCGCATAAGGAATAATCGGATCTTCTTCGCCGTGGATGACCAATACCGGTACCGTGATTTCGCTCGTTCGCGCCATGTCCGATTCTCCGCCGGCCAACAGAGCATGATTGGTCATGCTGCTTGGACGGTTCGCCCGGTCGAAATCCAACTTCGCCAGCGTAAAAGTCTTTTCCTCGTCAAAAGTATGCTTCGACCCGACCAGCACTCTCGAACGATCTATCGTAAAACGAATAAAAGACTCACGATCCATCAGATCAACCGCTCCCATATTGGCGAAAAAGGTCGCGACCTTCTCTTCCATCGGCGGCAGGTTCGCGGCAAAGTTGGAGGTTGCGAGCAGGATCAAACTCTGAATACGCTCTGGATCACGCAAAGCGATCATCTGTGCCAACATCCCGCCGAGCGACATACCCATAATATGCGCCCGCTCGACGCCGTAAGCCTCCAATACGCTGATCGCGTCGTCCGCCATATCGTCCAGCCCATACCCCGGTTGTCCCGGTTCATAGGTCGTTGAGCGGCCTACATCGCGGTTATCGTAACGAATAACAAACAGTCCTTGAGCGGCTAGTTGAAGGCAAAACTTCTCTTCCCACCAAATCATCGAAGACTGCGCCCCCATGATCAGCAGCAAGGCCGGATGACTCGGATCACCGAAGCTTTCCGTGCAAATTTCGGCGTTTTTAGATTGGACCATTTTCTCGCTCATCGGAATTGCCTCCTTATCAGCGTTGAATTTGTTCAATCGTGATATGTTCTTCCCCATAGCTGTTTCGGATGCTGTATATGCCCATTTCGAATGCTTGCAACAAGACTACAGCTTCGCGGCTTCCCCGGTTTCTCTGTTGCAGATCCGGCAAAAGGCATCTTGTATAATTCTGCGTCATGGCGGCTTCCACCTTGTCCTTAGTCAGTTCTTGCAGACTATGCACCGTATTGATGACCAACGCGGATACTCCGGCAGCGACAATATCTTGGCCGAACGGGGCGGAATGAATAATGCCTTGAGCGATAAAACCGCACAACTTCATCTTGCGATTGTAATAAAACCGGATAATAAACGGATTAGGATTTTCTTCGTCCGACGAATTCATAAATCTGCTCCTTTTTGTTTGACTCCATTAATATCCAATACCCTGATCGAGCAAACCCGAACAAGACGTCGACGAATGCCTGCCCCATTGCTGCAGCGGTCGACGATCGCAACAAGTTACCTCCCTCAAGTCGATATAAAAAACAGCCCCGATCTCCAAATCGTCAAGGCTGCTTCCATACGTTAAATGCTCTTATCTTAAAATTCCGTTCTTATTCGGCCTGTGCGTGTTCCTTCAACTCCGTCGGCAAGCCCGCAGCGCACATCTGCATGCAGTCCGAATGGTTCTCCAAAGCTTCAATAATCGCGGGAGGCGGCTCATGGAAGTTGGTCTCGTAATCGACTTCGCCAAGCTCTGGTCGAGTAGTGTAAGCCAACTGCTCTTTACCTATGAAAAACTGAGCATTGACACCTTCTTTATTGCCTCGCGCGTCGAGTCTGATCCACTGATCTTTTTCACGCAAATAGACGGTGTTCAGCGCATGAATAGCATGGCCGCCTTCAACCGTATCGTCCCACGTCAGACGTTGATAACACATCCCTGCCGGAATGCCCATTCCTCTTAACAACGCGGCCAGCAGATGCGATTTGGCGTAACAAATGCCGTGACCCTGCCGCAGCACCTCGGAAGCCCGGCGTGTGACTTCAGGGCTGCGAATGTCCATGGAATGGGAAATTTCATCGCGCACAAATTCGTAAGCGGCCTGAATCCGTTCAAGTTCCGTAGTTTGATCGAAGGTTCGAATGCGTTCCTGAATGCCGCGATCATGAAAATCCACATGATCGGAAGGCTGAAGATAGGCATCCGGCGAAAGCGTCGATTGCAGCGTGATTGCGTGCATGGTTTGCAAAACTCCTTTTACCGGGGATGGTTATGGATCAAAGCTTAATGGATCTACCTCAGCGCGCTTCGCAAAAAGTCAAGGAAATCGCCCTGCATCGTACCGAGCGGCAGAATCTGCTTCATGATCTGGAACCGCCAGCGCTGGCCTTGAACATTAAATGACCACGAGACGGATAGCCCTTGTTCAAAGCTAAGTTTGGAATCCAGCAGATCGGAAGTCGCAAATTCAGCCTTATGTACAACCTTGGTGACGAGAAAATTCAGGAAAAGGATAATAATCTTCTCTTCATTCATCAATAAGATGGCCTGATTCGTCGTGGCGGACAGGCTTTGTGCTTTGGCGTAGCAGATTTGCATAGAAGACTCCTGATAAGGAGCGGCTAACCGTTGAATTAGTTTTTTATGAATAAATAGCATCGTTCATAGACCTTTCTATAATTAGATAAGATTATTCCGTTTGTCTTTTACCGAATATTGGCCGCAACGGCCTCGCGAATCGATGTCGACCCTTCATTTAATTCTAAATTTGCCGCCCAATTCGAGGTTCATGCAGCAGTTCGGCTAAAGTCGCGGCTACATCCTCCCGAGCGATTTGTCCGTGGAATTCAGCAGGTCCCATCGAAACGGTGCCGACGCCGGGATCGTCAACCAATAAGGACGGTCGAAGAATGATCCAATCCAAGTCGCTGCGGCTCAGCCGGATATCGGCTTTCTTTTTTGCGGCAAAATAATATTCCTCGTCCTCGCTCAGATTGCGTTCGCGCCAGGATTCCGGAAGCACGGACACCAAGATCAAACGTTGGATGCCTGCCTTCCCCGCCGCATCGATCGTTCTTGCCACGCCGTCGTCATCAATCGCCTTGGTCACTTCCCGACTGCCGCCGTTGGAACCTGCACTGAATACGATGACGTCGGCGCTGCCGAATGAAGTCGCCAATTGATCAGCAGGCAGACTTGCAATATCGCCGATCTCCGTTTGAATTCCGCGTGCCGAAAGTTCGGTCTGCTGATCTGCGCGCCGCACGAGCCCGCGTACCGTATCGCCTTTTTCCAGAAGAATTTGCGCCAATAAGCTGCCGATTTTTCCCGTAATCCCGATGATAAAGACGTTCAAATGCTGCTTGTCGCTCATTTTAATCCGTCCTTTCGCATACCTCGCATTGACCCGATTCGTTGCTGCCTGCAGCGAGCAGCGTGCCGTCGGATTGCAGGCCCAGCGTATGCGCGCAGCCTGCGGCGACGGCTACGACGTCATGCCAATCGCCGACTTCGCACTGCCCGTATTCGTTGGAGCCCGCGGCGATAACGGTTCCGTCTTTTCTCAAGCCTACGGTATGATAGCTGCCTGCCGAGACTGTCGATAGATGCTGCCAAGACGCTACCTGACATTGACCCTGTCGGTCAGAGCCTGCCGCGACTGCCGTTCCGTCTGCCTTCACCCCTACGCTATGCAAATACCCGGCGGATATACCTACAATATCGTGCCAGCGATCGGAGTCGGCCAGTCCGTATTGATGATTGCCCGACCTTCTTACCGTGCCGTCCGATTGCAGTCCCAACGTATGCCAATCACCTGCCGCTATCGCTACAATATCGTTCCAGTCGCTGACTTCGCATTGGCCTTCGTTATTTCGCCCGGCTGCAACGACAGTGCCTTGCGCGGTCAAACCGATCGTGCGGCGCCAACCGGCAGCGATCGCGATGATGTCCCGCCATTCGCCGACTGCGCATTGACCTTGCCGGTTCCAGCCTGCGGCAACCACTGTTCCGTCCGATCGCAAGCCGACGCTGTGCGAGCTTCCCGTATTGTTGGCCTTATGCACATTGGCAGCAGCCACGGCAACGATATTCTGCCAGCCGTCGACTTCGCATTCGCCCTGACGGTTGTCGCCGGCGGCGAAGACGGTTCCGTCGGGACGAAGAGCAAGGCTGTGTCGACGGGCGGCAGCGAGCGGGTTTTGAAAAGGGATCGGATTCAATCCGATCAACTTGCGCCATTCCGCAGCAGCCGTGCTATGTACGTTGATCCCGCTATCTTTCGATTCCGTAAACGTTAGCCACTGCCAATCTTCCTCTCCGACAAAAGCGATCCGCGAACCTTTTTCTAACAATTCCATGAAATGATGCGCCAGTATGTACCCATGTCCCTGACCGTCGGCATGACTCAAGTACACGACAGGAGGGTCGTCGCCGCTTTTTACGTCGAATGCTACATAATCGCCGTTTCCTACTTCCATAAAGGCCAGCTTGTCATGCCAGACTTTGTCGTATTCATCCTCGGGATTGGGGAAAACCTGCTCGATGCATTCCCTTTTCCCCTCGTCGATCTGCGGCAGCTGCTGAAGATTCCAATGGATTCGCCCGCTAAAGATATTACGATACGGTTCGGGGAATTTATAATCGTCGGGCATAAACCAACAGAAGCTGAACTCTCCGGCAATATGCAGCAGAGCCTGTTTGAAGCTGCCCGGCAGAGATCGGCCTAATTGATGTTCGACACGTTCGATTTCTTGTTCGGTAGCGGGCGGTCGGATGACCAGTTCTTGAACCTCGCCGCCCAGAGATCGGATAGCCCCGGAAATTGCGTCGATACGCCTTTTGAATTCGGCAAGCGAAAGAATCATGATGTACGCCTACTCTTCTTGTTCATACCGCTTCAAGAAACTTGCGGCAAGCTCGGCTTCCGTCATCTGTACGACCGTTTCGTTTTCCAATGCCAACGCCTCGTCGTCATCCGTCATAGACACGAAGAAGACGATGTCGGTTTTGGATTGACCGTATTTCCTGAATACTGCCTCGTCCGTATCGCGTACGACTTGAACGATAATCTCGATGATTTGGTCTTTGTAATCATAAGCATTGTCGATGTCCTGTAAGATATCACTGATTCCGTTTAGGTGCGTGTCTCCTCCATATTGATACTCGGAACAGCCCCAACGGTAGTAAATTTCGTCTTCCGGAGTGTCGCATAGATCTTTTTGCTTCATTTCCGAGATATGGCGTGCCAACGATTCTTCCGTATTGACCGCGAGGAATAAGGTGCCGAAGTCGCTGTCGGTTCCGAACGCGCAGGCGTAGACTTTTTCGTTTTGCGCTTCTGAAAGGGTGTCGGTAAGATCTTGGAGGAAGTTGGCTTTGAAATGCGTTTCGAATCGAGTCAGAAAATCAGTCATCGGCAGGCTCCTTTTATATAAGCTTCAAATAGTCCGTCGTCTTGGTCAACTCCGCCCATCTAATACCTTGCCAACTCTTAATTCAGAAGTTTACGCTCGTCTGAAACACGCACGCTTTAGGTGTGTTTCAGACGAGCGTAAACTTACTTTTAACGTTGATAAGGTAATGACTGCTAGGAACTTGGCGTAATTCACGGGCGCGATGCCGTAAGTCCCCAAAGAATGTGCGTCATTGATCTCAACCAGCTTCATGTTTCCTTGCGTATCGATTCCGAAATCCAAACCGTAAGCAGCAGGCGCATCGGTGAAGTCTCGAACGGCGCTGCGAATGATGTTCAAGTCCAGTTTGGAATCCCAAGCTCCTTTGTACAAACGGATATCGAGGATCTCGCCGTAACGGATAAAACAGCGCCATTCCGTGACAAAATCGACCGGCTCCGAGCACCAAATCGCGATATCCGTACCTTCTTCAAGCAGTCCGATAAAATCCGCATATTCGCGAACGACTTTTCCGGCGAACTTTCCAACTCTGTTCATCCGCGAAAAGATTTTGAAGCGTCGAGGCCCAAATCTTTCGTCCGAAATAATTCGACAACGAAGCCGGATAATCGATCTCTTCTTTATTTTTGGATACGCCTAACGCTTCGAGCCGCCCTCTCATATTCCCGATTCCGCCGACTACGATATGTTCAGAGTCATCTTCTTCGATATCTTGAAGTTCATGAAACTTGACGATCTCCCAGCCCAGGGCAGTAAAACCTTCGTAAGCAGAGAACACGTTGATGTTGTAAAACTCTCCGTCTTTGTTCGTCTGTATAAAGGCTTTCATGGAAAGCTACCTCTCGTTTGTCTTAAGTTTTTTGAGACATTCATGATTTCACGGCGCTTTTCCGGTTTCTTTTGAAAACATACGCAGCAAAGTATCCGAGCGCGACGACTCCTACAGCAGCCAGACAAGCCAATACCGCACCCCAAGTTATCGTTTGCGTCAGTGCATAGTAAATAAACAAGCCCGTTAAAAATGACGAGATCAAATTTGACAGCATCTTTTTCAACTTCAACAGCTCCTCTCGGCTATTCAGCTCCGCGATAAGGATGCGAAGCTTATACCTTATAGAACGCGTTAGATCTTCCTTTTATCACCTTATCATCATTTGGAAATTTAGGAAATCTAGCAGCTTGGTCATGGGCTAGGAGAGAGAGTAGACGGAAATCTTAATTAATCAATTGCGACAAGCTGCCATTGAGCCTCTTCATCTTCTTCAAAATAGTACGTATAACCTTTTTCTTTTAAGATCTCGCCATCCGGAAATGTAAGATCATGGTCAATACTCACCAGAACTTGTCTACCGTCTTTCAAAACCTCTGAGACTTTTTTGAAATTGTATTCATGCTCCTGAATCATATAATCAAATCTTCCCGAAGCCTCGGGAGCAATCGTTTCATTCAATTTTTTTAAATCTTTTTGGGTAATCGCTTCAAGCGTTGCCTTAAGTTTATCTTTGATATCTTGGTTCCACAGTGGGCTAGAAACGGCTTCCCAATCCACATGAACGCCGGCATCAAATGTACTGGAATCTTGACCTTCTAAATTGTTCGTTTTCGAAGTTGTTTTTTCGGCATGGGTCGCTGGGGGTTCTACGGGAATCTTACTTGTTTTTTGACTTGTCCCACATGCCGTTAATGCACCGACTAACAATAGAGTAGTTCCGATCGTAATACTTAACTTTCGCATATGACGCCTCCTCTAAATAAATAGACGCATTAAATAAAAAAAGGTGCACGTTATAGAGGAAATTTCATCGACCAATGTGCTAGAGCCGATCTTCTCAAGAATCGCAGTTCGGAACTCTTCGGCTGTACACTTTGTATTAGGGCGTATACGAAAAATCAAATAAGGCACCGGGCCTATGCCCGATGCCTCTCGCTCAAACCAATAATGCCTGTTCGATCTGATCCACGATGCCGTTAATCCCCGTCGGCCCGTAACACCCGATCCAAGTCGCGGCATCAACCGGATGGATCTGTTGCGACTCAGCCTTATCCAACATGCCTCGGACGCGCTGCTCAGTCACCGATCTGCCGTCTTGAAGCATTTCGTTGCTCAGCAAAAAGTAATGGCTCGCCTGCACGGCGGGAAGTCGATCCACCGAAATATGATACGCCGTATCCGAAGCATCTGCCACGAATAAAGGCACAGGCAGGCCCAGATCCCGATACAACACCGCACCCGTGCGATGAGCGGCCGAATGTACCCGAACCAGAGAATCGAGCGGACGGATCAAGGCTACGCTTTTTCCCGCAAGTACAGGCGCCAACTCCTCGGACAGCAAAGCCGTTCGTCGCTCATAATCCGCAAGAATGCGCTGGGCATCTGTCCGTTTGCCTGTCAGTTCGCCGAACAATCGCAAAATGGTTTGCCAACTCTCATTGCGTTTGAACATCAGCACGGGAGCGATTCGGCTTAACCGTTCGACATAAGGATCATGAACTTCGGTGCAAATGATCAGATCCGGCGATAGCTTTTCCACGGCAGACAGATCCGGGTATTCATACGTTCCGAGAAGCTCCGTATCTTGAAGTCCGGCCCGGATATACTGCGGAAATTGGACGGATCGGCTCCCCGAACCGACGCTTCCAACTGGAGGCAATCCCAGTGCCAGCAGATGATCGGCGTATTGGATATCGAGCACGGCGATGCGCTGCGGAGATTGCGTAACGGTATACTCGCCCCTCATATGGCAGATCACCGGGCCTTGCGGCGAATCGTAGGAAGAGGCCGTTCGATTTCCAAGCAAAGCCGCTGCATAGTCCGCGTCCGTTTTGGACACTTTGGCAAGCCGGTAATGCAGCGGGGGAATACCGTAAACCTTTTTAAAAGCCCGGCTGAAATAATACGTATCGCTGTACCCGATGCGCTCCGCGATTTCGCCAATAGACGCCTCCGTATGATGCAGCATCCGCGAAGCGTTTTCCATTCGCAGCTGAATCACGTACTCCATCGGTCCCACCTGCTTTTCCTGCTTAAAACGTCGCTGCAACTGTCTGACGCTGCATCCGGCGAGGGCGGCCAGGTCTTTCAGCTCCAACTCCTGACGATAATGCGAGGCGATATAAGATGCGACCACCTCGACAAGATCCGACTCCGCCCCGCCTTGACCGCATTCGTAGTCCATAATCAGCTCGTAGATCATCCCTTGCAGCAGCGCATTGGCGTGAAAATATTCCAACCCTTCGCCGCGGCGCCATTTGGCTATGATTTTTTCCGCGGTCTGTACCCACTCGGTTTGCAGCATCGTGCTTTGGATAAAGGAAATTTGCAGCGGGTGTTTACGGTACGAAGGCAGGTCATGGGACACCCCTTCCAAAGAAGAAGCTTTATAGGTAATCACGATATAATAGAGTTCATCCGATCGGGACGTCAGCGTAAAAGAAGCGCCTTTTACCACATGGCAAGCAAAAGAAGCTCCAATGCGGCACACTTCGCCGTTCATTGTAAGCTCCCCTTCCCCGCCTACCGCCAACAGCAGCAGATTCGAGGTCAATTTGGTTTCGTCAAAGCTAAGCGTATGGCTTGCCTGTAACGTACCGCTATACCCGTCCAGCATCTTGATTGTCGTATCGCTCCATAGACTTGTTTGTTGTTGCAGCGGCATTTTCTCAACTCCTGACAATAGCATCCTTTGCCAACGCAAGCGCACTGGCAATGGTAAGGTTGTTGCTGTTGCCATTTTATTGAGATTTATTCTCAGTGTCAATTTTCGGGCATTTTCGGCAATACTCGTCTGACATTTGATAGTAAAAGCAGCAGGTGATCCGTTCGCTTTTGGCTACCGGGATATCATTCTCGCAGGTCGTGAATCGTGTAAACGGGTTCTTTCTCTGATCGAATGCCGTGCCGGGCGCTTCTTGGGTCAGATAGGAAAAGTCGGCTTGGATATGCGGATTAGGCTGCTCGGCTTCATCCGCATCCGGTGCATATAACGGCCCGATTCGTACCATGATATTTTCCCACAAAATGCTCATGGGCAGCGAAGACACGGTAGAAAGCATCTGTAGCAGCGGAGAGAGTTGAGACGCGAACATCTCCTCGACTGCTTTTTCCCGTTTCGAATTTCGATTGTTCAAAAGGGATTCCGATTGAAGAGCATTAACCGCCAGAAAAGGAAAGCGGGTCGTGGACGGGTCTGCAAGCACGGGATGATACAAAAAGCTGCTGCGCAAATCGAACGAAACCTGCTGCTGATGAAAAGTCATAGCCTTCACCAGCGGAGCGGTCCAGAGATAACCGAGCCGCTTGGCCAACATGGAAGCCGCGACTCTCTTGTTCGGCGCGTCGATATAGGCTTGGAACCATTCGATGTAGGCTCCGCATGCCTTTTTTTCGTACAATTCGCTTAACGCAATAATGCGCACGCTCTGTTCAGGCGGCTCGCCCAGCAGGATCGAATGCTTCTCCGCTGTTTGTTTCCACAACTCGCTTGAGAGGTAACGTTCCATATTAATTCGATCCGAGCAGTGCTTCCGAAGCTTGGTCGATGATCAGGTTGATCGCAAGCGGACCGTAATAAGCGATCCAGAGCGTAGAGTTCACGTCGTAGGTACGGCCTTCTTTTACCGCGTCAAGGGACTTCCATACCGCATTGTTGGCCATGGCTTCGGCTTCTGCGGCGAAAAGTTCATCCGACAGCACGAAGTAACGATCCGCGCCGATCTCGGGAACCTTTTCCATCGAAACTTCGATCGAACCGTCTTCACCGATTTGTTTCGCGAATTCAGGCATATTCAAACCCAGGTCCTGATACAAAATCTGACCGATCCGATGCTCGATGCCGTGCACGCGAATGCCTTCTTTTCTCGGACGAATAACGGCTACCGTCTCATCGCCCAATTTCTCGGTCAGCTGTGCTTTCAATCCGGCCGCTTTTTCTTCGTAAGCCGTGCGTACCTTTTCCGCTTCGTCTTGCTTATCCGTAATCTGCGCGATCGTGGACAGCGTGTCGCGCCAGTCTTCGTAGAAATCAAGCACGAGCGTAGGCGCGATTTTGCTCACGCTCTCGTACTGCTGTTCTTGGAAATCCGTCATGATGATCAGATCCGGATTCAAGGCTGTGATGGCTTCCAGATTCGGTTCGTCGCGCGTGCCGAGCACCTGTACGCCGCTTGTCTGATCGCCCAAATATTCCGGGTAATCGGTGTTGCCGCCCGCGATGACGCTGCCTGCCGGTTTCTCGCCGACCGCCAGCATCTGATCCAAAAACTTCACGTCGAGCACGGCGATCGTTTGCGGCTTGGATTCAAGCGTCAGTTCGCCCTTCATGTGGGTGATCGTGACCGGGTAAGATCCGCCGGATTCCGTATTCGGTTCCATGCTCGTAGGCGCAGGCGTCTCGGTCGATGCCGGCGTTGCCGCAGCCTGGTTGCTATTATTCGCACCTGCTCCGCCGCCGCAAGCCGTCAGGATCAGAACAAAGGCCAACATGCAGCCCATCAGAAATCTCGATTTACGTGCCGCGTAGCCTTTACTTCCGGCCGCTTGCCTTTTTGGTACTTGATTCATGGTGAAGCCCCCTTATGTATGATAATGATTTTCATTATCGAATATATAGGGGAGTATAAAGGATTGGGGCTTGGCGGCGCCATGTACTTTTGCGACATATTGGCCGGACTAAAGCGACAAACAAAATCACCAAAGCGTACGAACGATTCAAAAATCTTTGGTACGCTGCGCTTTTTTCCCAAGAAAATCAATTTCGGCTTGCTTTGAACGTTGTGACCGCAACGGCCAGCTTTTCCCGAGCCTGTTCCAACTCTTCCCCTATTTCCGATTGTTTAAGCGAAGACTCCGCTTTGTTGATCGCGTATTCGAGTGCGCGGAGCGACGAAGCGGTATATTGTCCCTCCTCTTTGCCGATCGGCGAATCCAGCAGCGGACGGGCTTGCTTCAGATCATCTGATAGGCGCATGCCTTCCAAGAAAGCCCAGTAGGCGTTGATCACGTTCGCGGATGCGACGGTCATCTCGTTTTTTCTTACTTTGGCGTCGATCGCGGACTGCATCGCTTTTGCGGCTTTCTCGTAAATTTCCCGCTGCAGCATGACTTCTTTTGCGCTGGACCCGGCATCTGCTATTTTGACGGCGTAATTTTCTTGATACCGCTGCAAAAAGTCGATACTTTTCTGTAATTCAATCGGTTTCCGGTCATTGGCGTCTGCATTGATGGACAAAAAATGCTTGTAAGCGGCCTGTACGCCCGCCTCTGTCGAGTCGGCTGCAAGCTTGGCCTGCGCCTCTTTGATTCCTTTTAAAGCAAATCGTTCAATCTCGTTTAATGCATGTTCGTTTTTGCTGTTCAAAACGAACGCTTTCTCGTACTTCAATATTTTACCGAGTACCTCCGCGCTGCTGACCGTGCCTTTGTTATACCGGTCGATCGACGCCTCCAGTCTGCGCGAAGCGTAGTATATTTGATCCGCAGACGCTTTCGGATCAAAAGCAACCTTATTGGCCCGATGCCGGGCTTGCTTCAACTGTCTAAGCAGGCTCTCCGACGAATACAGGTCGGATGCCGCCGCCGTGCTTAGATTCATCATTCCCAGCTTGATCAAAGCTTTGCGGGAAGCCGAGATCGAATCTTTTTTCGGATCGACCGCGATGACGGGCGCAACGACTTCCGCCTGCACGCTCGCCGCCGAAGCCTGTTGAGCCAATTGACTCGTTTGTCCGTCTTTTTCGGCAGCAAAGACATGCGGCAGCGTATAAGTTCCGCCCGTCGCAGTCGAAACGGCCAATACCGCCAATGACCACTTTTTCCATTTCTTCGAATGTCCTCTGCTCAAACAAACGCCTCCTTTTCTACCGAACCTTTTTCCGATTCCATCTGTTTTAAACGATTCCGGTAAAGTCGAACCTGAAGAGCATTGCCTTATGAAAGAATCTATTATTCTGAACGACTCACAATATCTTTATCAATTCTAAATTTGCATAAGTCGTTTCTGAACATTCAAGATCACCGTAAATCCCGCTTGCATGATTAAATCCGGATTTAATCCAAAACTTCAAAGCCGGCCAATTTTTTAAGGCTACGTTGATCCGAATTTCTTTATATCCCAAAGCTGCTGTAACTGCTATAAATTGATTGATTACTTCTTGTCCAAAGCCTTGTTTTTGAATATCTTTATCGATATACAGGAATTCAAGATATATGGAATCCGTAGACGGGTAACCATGATAGACGCTCAATATTCCTATAATCTTTTGGTCTTCTTGATTTCGAATTGTTTGTATTCTATAATTTTCTATTTTCCCGTCTGGAGGTAAGTTGCCCTTGAAGAAACAATCTTTTATATGCTCTGGATTGTAGCTTTGACCATCCCACTGATTCATATACTTACTTGTTTCATAAAGATCTTGCACCCGCGGAATTTCATCTTCTTTTAAATTGGATATCGTAAGCCTTCGGGAATTCCATTTGTCCGAGATCAGTTTCATGATTTTGTCCCTTCTTCTTTTCACTTTTTCGTTTCTTTCAAATAACGTTCATTATACAAAGCGAGGCGATATCGATGCTTCTGAAGTTGTGTATAGCTTGTTCTTTTTTTCTGCTTATCTTGGGTTGCAGCCCTTCTAAACCGGAAATCCTGGATATCGACGCAACAAAAGTTCAGGCTATTCAAGTGGGTCTCGGAATGAATACGGGGATTGTGCCGGATCAATAGCAGCAAAACACTTTCATTTTAGCTCTTCGATTCTGTTTTCCAAATCTTTTATTGTACGTTCCCATTTCTGATACTCTCCGCTCTCTTCCCATAATTCTTTTAATTCGGATTCCTCCAGTATTCTTTTTACAGCCTGTTTTGCAAGGTCTTTCATATGTATACCTGCTCCGCTATGTTCTTTAATCCATTTCTCCAAATCTTCATTATGTTCGAATTCAGCTTTGATTTCGTGACTAAGTTTCCCATGTAAAGCTGCCCATACTTCGATAGCCCCAAGTGCGCTTGAGGCTGCCTCTAATTCAATATATTCTTCTTCTAAAGCCTGAGTGATAGTGTTTTGAAGAAACTCAATTCCTTTTTCATTGATCAATTCTGTTGCCCAATCCATTGTCTCGTCGTTCTCAAAAATACCGTACCCCCATGCTCCCATTACACACGCTCCTCAAGAATTTGATTTTTTATGTAGCAAAACGACACATCTTAATCAGCGAGCGCACGTTTTATGGTTGCCTTTGCTTCATCGATCGACCTTAGATCATTAAGATCAATCGCCTGCATCATGATCAAAATAGGGATATATATAGCCATCAATCGTGCTAACAGCTTCGTTTCTTCATCAACTTCCCCATATGCGTCGAAAAAGGTTGAACGCGCATCCGGAGGCAAAAAGCTGTACACGACATTCAGGTCGCAAGCAGGATGGCCAATGTTAATGTCTCCCCAGTCGATAATGCCTGAAACTGTTCCGCCCTTATCCACCAGCATATTTTTGAAATGAAGGTCACCATGAAGGAATGTATGCTTTTGCTTCACTTTTTTAGTTGTAAGCCCTTTTAGATAATTTGATAAAGCCAAGTACTCTTCTTCGCTTAAATGAGAGGAAATGTTCGAAAGGAATTGATGCATCTTTTCTTTACGCAGCGCAATATCGGTCAGATTTCGATGATCATGTCGAACTCCGTTTTCTTCGGCGATCCGCACGGGGAATGCATGTAAGTTTTTTAGAAATACAGCAAGCTTTGTCGCCGAAACAGCACGCTGCTCGTCCGTCAATCCGATCGGAAATTCGCCAGATAAATAAGAGTAGCCCAAAAAGGGTGCCGGATAACCATATTTACCTTCCCCAAAAAATAAAGGCAGCGAATATTCAATCGAACAATACTCTTTAAGCTTGGGCAGTATCTTTTTCTCTGTCGTTAAAGAATGAATCGCAACTTCTCTTCTCGGAAATCGGAATACATATTCGGTCCCGACAAGATAAACCGTATTGTCCCAACCGTGGCCTAGCTTTTGTATGCGTTTTGAAGCCAACTGCGGAAACTGATTGCTTATTAATTGGTGCGCTAATTCTTCCGATACTTCCCATTCTGCATCCCATTGATTCGAACCGCCCATATCTTTTTACCTCCATCATTCAAAATCCTACGCATGCCGGACCACAAGTGTATGCCCGAAGCGTGAATACTAGGTTGTACGCAGTCCATGTCTTCTATGAATCACGCCAATAGGTTTTCGATTTGCTTCTTATGATGTTCATCATGATGCACGAATATTTTTAGATATCTTTCATAGGTATAAGGTCGTTTGTCATTGCCTATAAAAAAGTGAATTTCTGAATGTTCTACCTCACGGAATTGGTTGACTAAGTCGGTTCGAGTTTCAATAAAGGTTTTGATCATACTTTCTCTGTCTGTGAATTCTTTAGCCTTCTCGATCGCTTTTAAGTTATGAGTATCATGATCGACGAACCCCGGGAGTTTCACTTGATCTTTTATGTGCGGAAGCATTGTATTTAAAGTGTATGTATCCCAATTCCATAAATGCGTCACGACTTCCTTCACCGTCCACTTTCCAGCAGCGATCGGCTTTTGCCAAGTCACATCATCTATTGATTTTACAAATTCATTAAAACGTTCAAACTGGTCTAATAGTTTCTTGTTCATCTTATTTGGTCCCTCCTAAATTGACTTCGCATAGACTTTCTATAACGTTCCCGTATTCATGAACACGAGAGGCTTAAGGCGAAGAGTCGCTGGGTGGCTGGGCCGCTTAGCCTCGCAGGGTGAATACAGCGTTATCTGATCCCTCACTGCCTGGGTTGTAATCAATTTTCAAAAAAAAGAAAGAGAGAATTTCTTCTCTCCTTCCCTTCTTAAAAAGACAACCATCCATTGGTCCGATAATCATGAGGTACTGGCTTAAAATAGACTTCATTGTCAATGTTGTTCTTGAATTTCATTCTAAATCTTCTTTGAGTGAGCTCTCGAATAGATTTAACTTCGTGATTATAAAAACACTTCGTTCTTCTGTGATTTCGAAATTCATTGAGTTTCTTGATTCGAGGGTCGAAATCTCTTTTGTACCTGATTTGCGCATCCAAATACTTGTTAAACTGTTCCAATTCCCATGCTTCAACTTCATCGTTATCGAACAATAAGATCCCCGGTACTTACTTTATATTTACCTGTTAAGGTACAGAGTAACGTACCTAGAGATCTATAACATAAGGAGGTATCAAGCTATGACCTCGCTTCCATAATGGATTGCTTCCATCTTACAACAAATAGGTTTACATCGAAATATTTGAACTTAGGGATTTCATATGACGTTCCTGTATTCACGACTCAGCATGAATATTATGTTATCAGAAGTTTGATTACTCATTGAATTAACTCTCAAATCAATTTAGGATCTGCCTGAAACCTAGAACAATTTGAGACAGGCTTGAAGAAAAAGATTGGAGCGGTTTTCATGATTCAAAGACAAAATGAGTCTTATTTTTAAAATTTTTATCCAATTAATTCTCCTGGATTATCTAAATCGCGAGAAATATTGATGATAATAATAAAATCAGATTCTTCATCTGATTTAAAAATTTCTATCAATTGATGTACTTCAGCATAATCGTTCTCATATTGTTTTTGACTGCGAACAATTTCTCTAAGAGTATCTGCCATAGAAGTGTTTTCCCAATTAGCAACTGTTAGGTCTATATAAGTCTGAATTTTTTGTATATTCATCTCAAAACCTTAAAGGAAATTGAGCCAGCATAATTGCTGCAACGTTGTATTTGCGGTTCATACTTGTTCCAGTTTGATAGATCTCCAATGCTTTCAATAATATCCTTCATGGGTATTCTCCTTCTTTCAAATCAACGTTGTTGTATTCACGACTCGACGTATGTCGAGTGTCTGGCGAATGCCAGACCAAGGGTGTATGCCCGCAGCATGAATATTTTGTTATGTGTTGCTTCTGTCTTCCTGAGTTACTTTTACAAATTCACTCGTCGACTTATATCTTTCGATTTCTAATCTATTTCTTCTGCTTTACTCTCGCCAAGAGTGCTTGGGTTCTGAGTCTCTTCTGTGAATATAAATTTTACAACTAAGGAGCATATGCTATTTAGAGTGGTCGCTATGATATTGGAAGTATGTGATTTCTTATGTCACACAAAAAGGAATTTTTTTCATTATGGCGAATATACTTTTAGATTCAATAATAACGTAAATGGGGGATAATTTTGAGTTACCTTGATATTGCTACTTCATTAGCCACAAATTCACTTACTCTTTTCGTGGGCACTGGTCTCAGCAAACATCTAACAGATGGGAAAGCTCCTAGTTGGTTAGAATTACTAATAGATTGTGCTACGCGACTAGAAGATCAAAAAGTATTAAAAGATCTTTTTTATAAAGATGATGATGAAATGCTCTCTTGCAAAATGGAACTTACTGTTTGCGCGCAAATTTTGGAACTAGAATATACGAATCAGAAAAAAGATATTCGAGAAGAAATAAAGTTAATTCTTGAAGAAAAAATTAATGAAAACACTATTAATCAAGACAAAGTTAGCGAATTACGTGCATTTTTAGTTAAACATCCTAGCATAAATATTGTGACAACTAATTACGATAACTTATTGAGTGATTATGTACTTGAAGAAAACAGAAGAGTTGTAATTGATGTTGCTACGTTAGCAAAAATAAACAATGGTATAAACATTTATCATATTCATGGAGCAATCATGAAACCTTCTTCGATTATACTGACAATGAATGATTATTTTAAGTTCCAACATAAGGAAAGTTACCTAGCAAGAAAACTCTATACACTAATACAAGAATCAACTGTCGTTATTCTGGGATACTCTCTTGGTGACTTCAACTTGAATAATATATTAAATGAAGTACATAGTACAAAGAACTTATCATATAAAATAAGTGATACTTATTATGTTAGTAGAGATAGTATCGATAAAATATTTAAGAGATATTATCTACACACTTTTGGAATTGATGTAATAGAAAAATGTAGTGTTTCCAAATTATTAAATAGTGTCTCAAAAGAATATCCTCATGCGAAAAGGACTATTGTTGATAAGGCTCCTACACTGCATAAAATCATTAACGGTGAAAGTGATTATTCAGATGTGGCATTAAAAACAAAAGGTTTTCTTCATAGATTAATCTTAAGAGCATCAGTAGTCGGTATCGAGCCAGAAGATTCTGATTTTCAAACATATCTCCTAAAAGTATTGGAAAGAAAAACAGAATTTTGTAAAGAGCTTCATGCGTGGGATCAATATCCACATATAACTGAGTGGCTTATATATTTAGGTACAGTTCTTGATTTTAATAGTTTTGACACTAAGCGATTTAAAGAGGTAATTCGTCATTGTTTAATCAATATGGGAAAAGATTCATTGGGTTATTCATGGGAGTCTTATGAAATTTGGATGACCAAGTGGAATAATCTTAAACAAGTTAACAAGGAATTTATACTACAAGTAATCGCAGACAATAGTTTTACTGCAAGTAGTGGAGTTCACGATTTGAAAAGAAAGTATGATAATTAATATCTTCAAAGATTTTCGATAACGTTTCTATGTTTACGATCCGACGCTTGTTGGATCGTGAACATTATATATGATATTATGCAGTGCTTCTTTCTGTCGTCCTTCGTTACTTTCAAAGATGTACTTCATCGCCCTGCACCTTTTATTTCAATTCTGCTTTCTTCGTCTATCTAGATCTTCAGCCAGCCTCGCCTTTTAAATTGCGTTTAAATTCTCACTCCAAAAGTTACACATAACGTTCCTGTATTTACGACTCGACGTATGTCGAGTGTCCGGCGAACGCCGGATCAAGGACGTATGTCCTCAGCGTGAATATTATGTTATACGAAGGATCAGTCTCCTTTGAATTTATTATCAAATACCAAATCAAGAAAATACTTTTCCATATCCTTTTCCTCTTTATCAAAGATATCGTTTTGGGTAGTTAGTAATTCCCTTAACGCTTGATCTAGACCTTCAGATATATTTTTTAATTCTTCACTGTTACCCTTCAAGCTTGATCCGTGAACTATGGTTGATCTGACATCATAAGTTTTCTTAATAAGATCAAAGTATTTCCTTTTGTCAGATTTATTATTCCCTAACATCAATGCGACTCTTTCAGCAATTCTATAATTCATTTCAGTTTTTGCAGTTGAAAACAAACATTCTAATGCTGTGCAATAATAAACTATTTTCATAGGGAAAATAGAACTACCTCTAGCAGATAAAACAAAATAATGTGCGCGGTCTATTCTAGTTGACTTTTTATTTTTAAAAAATATTTCATCAGTAGGAATTTTATAATCGGTATTTTCATTAAATAAATTTTCTTTTTCGTTGTTTTTGAATTTCTCAATAGCTACACTTAATTCACTATCTTTATACAATGTTTTATCATTACATAAAGTATATTTACTAAAAATTGCTGATAAAGAGGCTTTATAAGTAAATCCATTTTCAATATCATTCTCATACGCAATTAGAAAACCGTCTCTAACATAAATATTATTATCTTTGACTTCCCAAAGTTCTGTAAGAAAACTTTGTACAATTCTCAAAAGGTGAAATGTCAGGTTAGAACCCACTTGATCCATATCTTCTTTAGTTTTTATATGCTCTATTTCATTTTTAACATAACAATAGACTACTCCTTCAAATTCATCTATTGAATGAACACCAACATTATATTTAACTAAATCAGAATTTAATAATTCTTGTATTACTGCTGTTCTATTAGAGAAACGAGCTCTGGGAAAAAATTCAACTCCTTTATTCTTAACGCTCTCGAATTTGAGATTGTGCAGAATTGTTATAAATGTATATTTCAATTTAATCCCTCCTTAACTTTATTTATTATCTATAATTTTTATGTTTCCGATATTTCGTATAACGTTCCTGTATTCACGACTCGACGTATGTCGAGTGTCTGGCGAATGCCAGACCCAGGACGAATGTCCGCAGCTTGAATATTATGTTAGGCGAAAGTACTTCTCCTCGAATATTCTTGAATGAGATCACCAATATTTCATACTTCTTTAACTTTGTAGTTGCAAATAACCCTTGATGAAATCATCTTTATCAATTGAATATAACTATCTAACTCTGATTTAGTTTTATCGAAAGAAACTTTGTTTTTCGTTGGGAATTTCCTGTTAGAATGAGTACATTCACATCTGAAATCAAATAAATGTTTCGCAATTAACGATATATTTTTTATCTCTTCTTCTTTTGAAATAATATTAAGATTTTTTAATTCACTTATTACTTCGTGATTGACCAAAATGAATGCATTATCATGTATATCACCTTTAAAGTATCTTTCGAGTACCATTCTTAATTTTTCTATATCTGTTTTTTTATTATTATATTGATCTACTAATTTGATCATTTTTGAAATATGCTCTTCATTATGCGTCGAAAACCAATTAGAATTCAAAATTTGCTTCACATCTTGAACAAGTTCATATTGATACACTTCATCAAAAATACATTCTAAGATCTGATAAAAGGCTAAGTATTTGAATTCATTGTCATTCATGATCATAGCTCTATAGTAATAGTCCAGCATCTCGTTATCATAAGTTATTTTAACTACCGTATTAGCTATTGAATTTAATGCTTCTGTTTGTTCATATATTATATCATCAGCACTATTCTCATCAGATTCTGGCAAGTCAATTATTCGAAGTTCTACAGAATGCTTATAGGACAGTTCGAACAAAATAGATTTTGCAATAAATAACATGATTTCTATATTTTCAGAATCGTTTATATCAAAGTTCAAATTTTTATTTAAATTATAAATCTTTAAACTGGAGTACCATCCTTTTTCTAAAAACGTTGTATATTTTTGATTCAAATTAATCAACTTTCTAAGTTCTTCAGAGTACGCACTTATCTCATAATGTATCTTCTGTTCATTTGATTTTTCACCTGAAAGATCAACTTCCTCCAATCCATTTCCTAAAATCATATTTTTAATATCTACTAAAACCTCAAAATAGTTTTCTCTATAGCATCCATTAATAGGCATGTATTGACTAGATAAAAAAATTTCTACTTCCTCAAAAAGGTCATTTAAATTTGAATTATCGAATGAGAATTCTATTTCATCATCCCATCTCGGATCAATAATGCTAACGATTTCTGATTCAGTATCAATATCAAATGTCAGTTTAGGATTCATCTTTTTTAATGTCTCTTTTATTATTTCTTCCATACTTCAACCTCCTAGTTATTATCAAGTAGTTTTGCCTAACGTTCCTGTATTCACGACTCGACGTATGTCGAGTGTCTGGCGAATGCCGGGCCAAGGGCGTATGCCCGTAGCGTGAATATTATGTTAAGCGTTGCTTCTGTCTTCTCGAGTTACATTCACCTATATAATTTAATATTCGTTCAAATTCTTTCATGATATATTTCTTATACAGATTATCTTTCTTTTAATTTCTGCTCCCATATGATGTATTGTAAAATTGGAGATTGAAAAAACATTCTATCAGGGAATTTTCTATAGTTATATTGGTGCACACGTTGCTCAATAAACATTTTAATATCAGTTAAATTAATATGATGATATTTATCTGTGGGAAGTTCCTTTTTGTCTGATATAAGAACTTTATGTATTTTATATTTTTTCATTTTTAAATATGATTTATCATTCAATTCATCAACACATAGATTTGAATTTTCTAAAAATCCAAATCGTCCTAAAGCTCTATAAAGATTTTGTCTTTTAAATAACTCCTCTGCTCTATAATTTGGCCCTGTTTTTACTTCACAAATCAATCCTACAATTACGTCTTCTTCAACCTTCATAAATGGTTGAATATCCCAATCATTTTCTTGACCACCAGTTTGTTCATATACGTATGGAAATCGTACCGCTAAAATGTCAGCATCAGAAGTACGATGTTCTTCATCATGATGCAATACAAAATTATTGACAGTAAAGAATCCATTTAGCCTTAAATACCAGTAGGCTAACTCCTCACCATAGTTAATGCTCATTTTTTATTTCCCCTTATCTAAATTATATTAGAATTTTAAGACCAAAAAATATTGTTAATTATTTACAAAAGTTGCGCTTAACGTTCCTGTATTCACGACTCGACGCATGTCGAGTGTCCGGCGTATGCCGGACCCAGGACGAATGTCCGCAGCGTGAATATTATGTTATGTGTTGCTTCTGTCTTCTTGCGTTACCCTCAAAGGTTCCTTCATCGCCGGGCATACTCCGGTTCCGAGTCCACTTCGTCTGCTTTACTCACCGCCGAGCGTGCTTCGATTCCGAATCTGCTTCGTCTGTTTTACTCACCGCCGGGCGTGCTTCGATTCCGAATCTGCTTCGTTTGCTCTACTCACTGCCGGGCGTGCTTCGGTTCCGAATTCGCTTCGTCGATCTCATCAGATCTTCAGCAATTATCAGCTTCTAAATCGCTCTTAAATCTGCCCTTCAGAAGTTACACATAACGTTCCCGTATTCACGACTCAGCGTATGCTGAGTGTCCGGCGAATGCCGGACCAAGGACGAATGTCCGCAACTTGAATATTATGTTATGTGTTGCTCCCTTCTTCCTTGACTTTACAACCTAAATTCTTCAATTCATTTTTGATTGTCAAATATCTTTCCGATCCTAAAAGCAGTTCGTTGTAAAAATACATGTAGTTCCCTGGGTATTCCTTTATTTCTCTTTGATAATCTTTCGAAAGAAGTTCAACATGCTCCCTATAAAAACCTAGGATTGCATCTGTCCTTCTATTTTCCTTAATCGTATTTAAATACGCTCTCAATTCAGTCAATCTTTCTTTCGTATACTCCCAAACTTCGCGAATAGCTGGTTCGCGCAGTGAAAGATAAGATTCTGATCGGGCTTCCCAGTGATTGATAAAAATCTCTTTCTGATCCGTCATGATCTCAAATATAGGCTTCAGAATTTGCAGTTCTTGCTTGAGTCGATAGATCTTAAAGAAAGAAAAAAGTTGGAAAGAAATGAGGATTCACCTCGGTTTGAAAATTTTTTTAATCGCCTTTGGGAGTTACACATAACGTTCCTGTATTCACGACTCGACGTATGTCGAGTGTCCGGCGAATGCCGGACCCAGGACGAATGTCCGCAGCGTGAATATTATGTTAGATGATGTCTATTTTTTGGTTGCTCATCTTTTAAAAATTCAAGTGCTTCTAATATTTTTTTTACATAGTATCTGTTTTTCTTTCCTGTATAAATTTCTGATAGTTCAAATAGATTATGAACATTGAATTTCTTAATATACCATTCAACTAGGTGGTAATTTGTTTTTGGGTCTTCAAACAAACAAGAAATCTCTAAAGAACTCTTATTATAATCAATAAATTCTATCCAAAAACGATATTGAACTTGACAAGGACCAAGAGATAATTTTTGCAGTCTTTTTCGATTAAATATCACACACCATAGAAAAAATAGATATTCAGTTATACGAAAAACGTGTGGACGAAATTCAGATTCCACGAGAATGATCGCTATCGGTAGAAGATCCTTCTTCGTAGTTTGATTGAGAAACCACGAAAGCTGAGTCTGATTCTTGAACCGTTTGATGTTCTTCATGTTTTGCTCTCCTTACCCTATTATCAAAAACAAGACTTATTGTTATAGGAATTGCAATACCGATAATCAAAAAAGTTAGTATTACATTCAATATAAGAAAGTCACCAATGGTTGTTATGATACTTTCATACTCTTTGTTTTCAATCAATGGAGAAACCCAAAGATGTGTTCTATACAATATATAAAAAAAAGCAAAAGATACTACAGTATAGAAAAAAATAAGTATCCCTCTTCTTGAAGACATTACAAAGTCACGAAAATGTGTAATAGACTTGATAAATTTAAAAAGAATGATTCCGAACAGAATTAAAGTTGCTAGCAGAAATTGATTATTATCAAGAAAAAATGTCCATATAAGGGCTAGAATAAATGGTAAAATCATCACATAAAAAATAGAAAAAAGCATACTTTTTATTCTTATAATTTTCTTTTCTCTTTCAACTACTTCATCATCAATATAATCGTCAACAATACTTTCTCCTAAATATTGTGATAAAGAAATATTTAAGTTTGCAAGAGGATAAACAGCAAAATAAATAGGTGTGTATATATCTCTTTTATATTTCATCCAATATAAAGGAATAAAATAAATCAATAATGCTAAAATAATTGGAATTGGTTTTATTGTAAAATTCCATATAATTAAAAATATATTCATGTTTTATCTCCCATAATAATTTTAATAGATTTCATCTAACGTTCCCGTATTCACGACTCGACGTATGTCGAGTATCTGGCGAATGCCAGATCAAGGACGAATGTCCGCAGTGTGAATATTATGTTATAGGATGCACCCTTCTTCTTTGAGAACGCCTTCAAACTAGTTTCTATCACTCTTTATCTTCAATCTTTACTCTGGTTTTTGTTCTTCAAATATTCTTTAGTTTATCTTTCACTGATTTTGTGGGTTTATTAAATCTTGAGATTCTCCCTGTCTTGGATCTTCAATCTGTATCCATTCCAGTCTTCCAAACCACAATATTCTTCGGCTTCCATCAAGGTTTCAAACCAATAATCTTTTGTGCAAGGTACGTCTTCTAAGGTTTCATAGATGAATACGTAGATATCTGGTTCTACTTCATAAATCATCACTTTCTTCACTTCATCTTTAGGATCTACGAAAGCATATTTCCTCATGGGTTTTCCTCTTATTTATGGGGTTGGGTGTTTCCTATAACGTCTTATTCACGAATTTCGCCTAAACTTCGTACAAGCAGTATTTACGAATTTCATAATACACATTCCTACCGTATTATTCACGAACTTCCCAATACACACCCATACCGTGTTATTCACGAACTCAATCTTCTTCCTCCATCCCTCCCAGCCGATCCAAAGGACTTTGAATCCGCCCAATATCTCTTCTACTCACATGCGTATACCTTTCCGTAGTCCGCACGCTCTGATGCCCAAGCAGCTCTTGAATATAACGAAGGTCAATCCCGTTCTCCAACAAATGCGTTGCAAACGAATGCCTCAACGAATGGATGCTGACTTCTTTTTGAATCCCCGCTTGAATCAGCGCTTTTTCAAACACTTTCTGCGCGGAGCGTTCAGTCAGATGCCGCCCTTCTTTTTGCCCCGGAAACAACCACCCGTCTGGCTTTTCCTGTTGGATATACTGATCCAGTACCGCATTCGCTGTTTCGGACAATAACGTCTGGCGATCTTTCCGGCCTTTTCCTTGACGGACCTTCACGACGTTTCGCTCCCGATCACAGTCCTCCGGCCGTAACCTCACCACTTCGCCGACACGCAGCCCCGACGTATACGTCACGATCAGCATCGCCCGATGCTTTAGGTTTTTCACGCTTTTTAATAGACGCGCCACTTCACCGAGCGATAATACATCCGGTAGTTTACTTTCTTTTTTAGGACGCACATAACCGTTAGAGTTGGGACGTTTCAACACATGCCGAAAATAAAACTTCAAAGCACTGATTGCCTGATTCACATAAGCATGCGAAAGGTCTTTTTCCAGCAGTTTTAATGAGTACTTTTGCACGACAGCGTCATTAATTTCCTTCTCGACAAGCAGCACCTCATCGAAAAAACGCTGTACCTGAAGCGTATAAGCTTTAACCGTTTTTCCGCTATAACCTCTCGCTCGAAGCGCGTCTTGCAGCTCTTTCTTCCGATCTGAACTCCATACCTGCGCCTCGTCGACGGGAACGGATGTTAAGCCCTGCTGCCGCAGCTTATTATGATTGTCCACCTGCTGGCGTAAATACGGATCTGCGCTTTTCAAACGTTCATCACACTCAAAAAAATCTTTTGGATATGCATCCAACAAAGCGCTTACGCCTACAACCGTATATGGAATCGTCCAGACCTTTTCATCCGGAATAAATTTTCTGCCCGGCACGGAACGAACCCCTTTCAACTCCTCAGGCCCATAGCGTTCCAGCTTCACTCCAATCGCCTTCTCATCCCTATACGCCAACTCGATCTTCATCTAGTAGCTTGTCAACTCTTAATCATAGGGTTACGTTTGGCTGAAATGCACACGCTTTAGGTGCGTTTCAGCCAAACGTAACCTTACTTTTAGCGTTGACATGGTACCAGCTTGCCTCCTCAAATTTTATCATCATCTGGAATTTTTGGAAATCTGGTTTTTACGCAAAAAAGGACCTCAAGATGGAATTCCATCCTGAGGCCCGATTCTCTCGGTGCCGGTTTGCTTATATCGATTATAATAAAACGATTCTCAATCTTTTGTCCAGAATCAACGGCTGCTTGACTAAAATGCGCCTTATCCGGCCCTTCTCGCTTGATTCGCTTCCTGCGTCGAACCGTACATCCGTCCCGCTTTGATCTCTTTGTTCAAATGCGCTTCGAACACGAACGTTCCGATTGGCAGTACTGAAGCGACAAGCGCCCAAAACAGCTTTTTCATACTCCATTTTAACGCGATAAACGCATGGAAAGCCGCCAAAATGTACAAGACGAATAATGCCCCATGCGCTGCTCCTACGATCGTCACGGCCATATCGACGCCCGCTGCGTATTTCAGCGGCATCGCGATCAGAAGCAGCAGCAGAAACGAGATCCCTTCCAGCACCCCGATCACTTTGAATCTCCCCAATACGGTCTTTAACATGACACCCTCCTCGAATTTGAAGGCGTTTGCGTAAACGGCGGTAAACGCACCGATTCGCTTGCGCAAGCGTCCTTAAATGGTCGTATCTTCCCTATTCTAACGGAACTTTCGTATACTTCTCAACTTTAAAGCAATACATATGTATGGTTAGATATAAGGAGAAACCATCAAGCATCCACCACCTTCGAATCGGAGTGAATCCCATGAAAATGATCCCGCCGCAGCCTTTTACTTACCGAGCCGGAAAACGAGCTGTTTTGCTGCTGCACGGCTTTACCGGAAACACGGCGGACGTACGTAAATTAGGCCGTTATCTGCATGAAAAAGGCTACACCTGCCATGCTCCGCTGTACACGGGACACGGTGGTGCAGCCGAAGAACTGCTGGAGCTGTCGCCGGAAAACTGGTGGCGCGATGCCGAGGAAGGTTATCGTCGGCTGATCGCGGAAGGTCATACGCAAATCGCAGTAGCGGGCGTATCGCTGGGCGGCGTGTTCGCTTTGCGTCTCGGCGTAGAATATCCGGTTGGCGGAGTCGTATCGATGTGTGCGCCAATCGAAGGCAAAAGCGCCGAGGAATTGTTCGAGCGCATCGTCGGCTATGCCAAGCAGTACAAAAGATTCGAAGGCAAAACGACGGATACGGTGCAGACCGAAGTCGAAGCGCTTGAGTCTTTTCCGCGCGAGCAGCTTTCCGTGCTTCAGAACCTGATCTCGGAAACGGGCAAGCAGCTCAAATACATCGAAGCCCCTGTGGCGGTCATGCAGGGAGGATTGGATCAGCAGTTGTATCTGGATAGTGCGACGGTCATCTACGAGACGGTGCCGAATCCGCGAAAAAGTTACAAGGTGTACCCGGAGTCCGGGCATATTTTGACGTTGGGGGCGGAGCAGGCTGAGGTATTTGAAGACGTGTATCGCTTTCTTGAAGCATTAACGTGGGGAGAATCTGAGTAGAATCCTGTTCGTAAAAGAAAGCTAAAGGCTGCGGGGAAAATTCGTTCAAGACGCTGTCTCACTCGGAAAGCTGAATGAAGTTTGTAGGTGAAGCTTTCCGAGTTCAAAGGCGTCTTTTTCTGAATTTTCCCCTTCGCCTGTTTGCTTAATTTCTTGAAAGATCGCTGTTTCTATTACTTAAAATTTAAGACGCAAAGTCTTAATCTCAAAAGCACCGAAAATTAACGTCGTATCTGCCAGGCTGCCGCTGCCGCTTTCGCTAACTTGGACGCTCTGCTCCTCCAGCACCTGCTCCATCAGATCCGTCTCCACGATTTCTTTGCACGGATGTCCGATTGTCAGAACGGCTTCCGCGCGCGTTCCGGCAGTCTCGTACAAGCGCACGATCAGATGATCCGAATCCTCGGCTTTTTTGACAGCTTCCACCATGATATGAGGATGATCGACCGTGATCAGCGAATGACTCGCACCCTTCTTAGCCGCTTGATCGGAGACTTCTCCCTGATCGACGAACGCTGCGAAAGTACCGCCATCGGCCGAAGCGCCTCCCACCGTCAACGGGGTGTTCAGCTCATACCCTTTCCGATACGTCCGCGCCTGCACGAAGTCCCCGGCATGCGGGTACAGCGCGTAAACGAACTCATGCTCCGCGCGGTCCGCGACCGGGTCGGGATAGCCGGGGCTGCGCAGCAGGTTGATATCGAGCATATTTCCTTCCGCGCTGTAGCCGTACTTGCTGTCGCTCAGCAGCGATACGCCGTAATCCGGCTGCGACAAGTCGATGTATTGATGCGCGCAGATCTCGTCCCGGGCGAATTCAATCGCGTTGTTGCGGGTCGTCGGACGTTTCAAATAACCGAATTGAATCTCGCAGTTGACCTGATCCGCCGTCACCTGAACCGGGAACGACGCGCGCAGCATTTTGCCGGATTCCTGCCAGTCGACCTTGCTCTCGAAACGCAGCGTGTCCGCGCCCGCGTCCAACAGTATCCGCTGCGTCAGCGTCGATTGTCCGAACGCATACTGCTGCTCCAGCACCGCGCTTGTGCCTTCGACGGACGCACGGCTGCTGATCAGCTCGAACACTCCGGCGACCGTGTCGCGGTAATCGCGCGCGAAGTCCCAAGCGTCGCCGTCGTCATGATAGACCGTCAGCACGTTGCCTTCCAAGCCCGGCGCGATCGCTTCGCGTCCCGTATCGGCCTGTACCAACGAAACAAGCCCGCCTTTTTCATTGAACTCCGCGCGCAGATGTCGGTTGGCCAATAGCCGTTCTTCGGCGATCAGTCCGGCATTGTATGCGGCCAGCTTTTCCCCGTCCAACCGCTCTGCTCTCTTCAATGACGCAAAGCCCATCGGCGGCACGGTTACCAAGTAACGACGGCCTTCCCGCTCCACGACCTCTTCCCGTTCCCACGGCAACGAGTTGAACGCCAAGCCTTCGCTGTCCTCGACTCCCGCAAGTTCGGCGACCCTCGCCTGAGCTTGCTGCAGCAGCGTCGTCGTCGTCTCGTCCAGCAGCACCGCATACCGCGCCAACGACTCGTCGAACACCCGCGTAATCGACGATCCCGGCAAAATGTCGTGGAACTGGTACAGCAGCGTTTCTTTCCAAATCCGCTCCAACGCTTCCGACGGGTAATCGTCCGCCGTGCCGCCGAGACTCAAAGCCAGCGAAGCCGTGAATTCCAGCTGTCGCAGCGCTTTTTCCATCCGACGGTTGTAACGTTTGTTGCGGGCCTGCGAGGTCAGCGTGCCCTGATGCTTTTCCAGATACAGCTCGCCGCGGTACGTCTCGAAGCAATCCTGCTCGCGTTCCAACTTAAGGAAAAAGTCCAGCGAAGGCTCCTGCACCACAGGCGGCAATCCGAGCAGATTGTGTTCGCGCGTCAGACGTTCCAGATGTTCTTCGCCCGGTCCCCCGCCGCCGTCGCCGATTCCGAACAGCATCAGCGCGTGCTCGGATACGTTTTTGTCGAGGTAAGCCTGTTCGATCTTCGCCAGCGAACGCGGGGCGGCCGGGCCGTTGTACGTGTCTTCCGGCGGCAGATGCGTCAGCACCCGGCTCCCGTCGATGCCTTCCCAGTGGAAGCTGTGGTGCGGATGCGTGTTGTACACGCTCCACGACAGCTTTTGGGTCATCATGTAATCGACGCCGGATTTGCGCAGCAGCTGCGGCAGGCTGGCGCTGTATCCGAACACGTCCGGAAGCCACAACGTGGTAATGTCTTGACCGTACTCCTTTTTGAAAAAGCGTTTGCCGTACAAAATCTGCCGCACCAGCGCTTCGCCGCCAGAGATATTGGTGTCCGGCTCGACCCACATCGCCCCCTGCAGCTCCCAACGCCCTTCGCGCACTCGCTCCCCGATCTGCCCGTAGAGCTTCGGATAATGTTCTTTCATCCATTGATACAGCTGCGGTTGGCTCGCGCCGAACACGTAATCCGGATACTGCTCCATATTGCGCAGCACGGTGGAAAAGGTTCTCGCGCCTTTGCGGATCGTTTCGCGGATCGGCCACAGCCACGCCAGATCGATATGCGCATGGCCGACGGCGCTGATCGTAAGCGTCGGATCGCCGCCTTTTTTCTCAAGTTCCGGACGCACCCGTTCGCTTGCCTGCCGCACGCTGTTTTCGTCGATGACCGACAGCTTGAGCGACGCTTCGTACAGCGCTTGCAGAACCCGGGCGCGGCGGGCGCTTTTTTCCTCCGTCTGCTCCGCAAGCTCGATCAGCACTTCGAAATCGTAGTACAGCCGCCGCGTCTCTTCATGGCAGATCGCGATTTGCGCTTCTTTCATCGTGCCGCCGCTGAAGCCTCCGAACAGATCGTTGCAGCCACCGTCGGCCCAGAGATCGATCGACTGACCGGAGGCGTCGCTGCCGAGCCGGACCACCCTTTTGCCCGGAAGCCCCAGCGCCGTCTCGAACCCGGAGTTGATATTCGTCAGTCCTTGGCGCGGCGAGCCTTGCTCGTCGACCAGACATAGTTCCCCGTTGATATCGATCAGCAGCACGGCTTGGCGGCCGGCAGCCGACTCCGGCACGACGCCTTCAAAATGAAACCAAGCGCAGTCCCAAAGTTTGCCCCAGGTGTCGCCCGGCTGAACGTCCAGACGCTTGCCGGAAGTGCGATTTTCGTAGGCAACCGGCTCCGGCGTCACCCAAGCGGTCGTTTTGAGGAATCCAATCGGTTCGTAGACGGCTTCTCGAAGTCGGTTCAGGATCTTTTTGGCGCGATTCAGCTTGATTTCGGTCGTTTCGTAAGGCATGGCTTCCACTCCTGTTCATGATTGAATTGAAAAAACGAAGGGCCCGGCTGACACTCTGCGATGCTGCATAACTGTAACCATTATATTATTTATATCAAATAGGTCAAATATGCAAAACAAAAAGCCCGTTCTTTTCTTCACCGCAAAGGAGAAGACAAGACGGGCCGATATTGTCGGATGTGGTCTATTCACAGAAAACAGGCGATCGATCAAAAACCGATATTTTTCATCGCTCAAATCCGGCGGGCGGCAGGACCGGTCGATCGGCAAATCACCAAACGGGGATCAAGCCGGATTTGCTCAAACCCGTCCGGTTCGCCGGGCTCTTTTTCGATATGCCGCACCAGCAGCTTGACGGCTTCGACGCCGATCACGTATTCGGATTGGTCAATGTGCGTCAATAGGCCGGATTCGTTGTTCGCGGAAGTCGGATTATCGAAAGCAACGATCGAAAGATGTTCAGGAACGCTCAATCCGGCTTCTCGGGCCATTTCGCGAATCCGTATGCCCAGCGAGCTGTTCAGCGCGATATAGGCGGTGGCGGCGCGGCTTTCGATCATGCGGCGCAGCGGATGCCCGGCGTCGTTCGGTTCCGTCGGCTTGCCGTTTCCTTCAGCGTCGGGCGCAGCGGGATCGAGCCTCAGATCATTGAGGATCATCGCCGGATCGATCAAGGCTCCTTTTTGTTTGAGCGCATCGAAATAGCCTTGAATCCGTTCGTCCACCGACGCCGTCATGAGCGGAGAGTCGCTGCAAACCGCGATGTTACGATGCCCCAGCTCCCATAAATGGTCCACCGCAAGCTTCATCGCCTGTCTTCCGTCCGAGAATACGGCATTCGTCTCGACGCCCGGCAGCAGGCGGTCGATCAGCACGAACGGATAACGCTGCATTTTGAGCAAAATAATCTCTTCATTATAAACCTCGGCATCGACCGGAAAAATAACGAGACCGTCGACTCCCGATTTCAATTCGCGGATCGCTTCCTTTTCCTGCTCTTTGGAGTTATGCGTCAGTACCATGTGCAGCGCGTATCCCTGCTTCTGAAGTTGATCCGCGACGCCCCGAACCAAACGTACCGCGAATTCGTCCGCCAGACTCGGAAACACCAGACCGACCTTCCGGCGATTTTCCGTTTTTTGCGCCGCTCCGACGTCCCGAGCCGATGCCGGAGCAGCGGAATCGTTCAACTGCGCTTCCGGGATGCCCCGCACATACGTCCCCCGTCCCGGAATCCGGTAGATCCATCCTTCCTTCGCAAGCTCCGTCAGCGCATTGACCACCGTGATCCGGCTGACCCCGAACTGCCGCATCAGCTCTTTTTCGGTGGGGATTTTCTCGTCTTCGGTCAATTCCCGCGAAGCGATCCGATCTTTGAAATGGTTCCGAATCCGCAGATATAACGGCTCCCGCTCCCCGCTCACTTATCGGTCAATCCTTTGCCTTCCAAGATCCGCGGCGCGTGCTTGTCGATCCGTGCCTCGCGTGTTTTGGACTGCTTGGGTTCGGTGAAATGCATCAGATAAGCTCTTTGGCGGCCGGGGGTGAGGGCTTCGAAGGCTTCTTTCAGAATCGGGTCGCTTTCGAATCTTTCTTCAAGCTCCTGAGGAGCTGCATATTGTTCCACGGGCTTCATCTCGACTTTGAGTCCGGCTTTTTCCACCTCGATAGCGTCGCTCAGGTAAGCCGCGATCTGCTCGGACTTGGCTTCGATCTCGTCGGCGCTCGTAAAACGCAGCTGGCGCGCGGCCTGCACTTTTTGCGTCTGCTGAACCAGCAAACCTTCGTCGTCCTGCATCAGCGCGCCTTTCATGAACAAGATCGCGCAGTATTCTTTGAAGCCGTGGATCAGGAACACATTGCTGCCGTCGATCGTATAACAAGGCTGGCCCCATTTCAAATCCTCGACGGCTCCGCTCGCCAAAGCCAGGCTTCTCAATTTGACGAACTCCGCCTTCCACTGCTCGGACCGTTCCATGAAAGCATCGACTTTGGGGTTGCTTGGATGTTGGGTCATTGTAGGTTCCTCCATGTTCTGCCGGATAAATGCTACCCTCATTATACATGCCCCGCTTGCGATTCACCCTATAAAAAGAATGAAGAGAATGATAAGGGGACTTGTCCCGATTCGCTTTTTGGATTATTCTAAAACTACAAAGAAAAATATTTTCATAATTTATAAATTATAAAGAAAAATATTTTCATTCATAATCATAGTCTAATTCGGAAAAAGGAGGTTGCCGATGTCTGCTCTCCTCTCGCTTTTACGGGAACAGATCGAGCACTTTTCTCCTCAAGAAAAGCGTCTCGCCGAACATATTTTAGAAAATCCCGAGCATGTGCAGCGTCTGGGCATTACGGAACTGGCGGCGGAATGCGGAACCAGTCCGGCGACGGTTACGCGGTTTTGCAAGTCTCTGCGGTTCAAGGGATTTCCTGATTTTAAAATGCGCCTGATCGGCGAGCTGTCGCGTCCGGCCGAAGCCGGAACGTACCAGGATATCGTCGCGGGAAGGCCGCTGAAGGAAATCGTTCGGGCGATCGAATCGAACCATCTCTCCTCGATTACGGATACGACACGGCTGCTGGATCCCGAAGCGTTGGAACGCGCCGTGACGGCACTGAGTTCCGCGCGGCGCATCGATCTGTACGGGATGGGCACATCGTCGATCGTGGCGCAGGACTTTTACCAAAAGCTGATCCGACTCGGCAAAAGCTGCACCGCGTTCGCGGATTCCCATATGCAGATCACGTCGGCTTCCACGCTGAACGAAGGCGACGTGGCGTTGGCAATCTCCTACTCGGGCGAGACGCCGGAAACGATCGCCGCGCTGCAATGCGCTAAAGATGCGGGTGCAATGACGCTATCGCTTACCCGCTATGGAACCAGTCCCTTGCCGGCTCTCGCGGATATTCCGCTATTCACTTCGTCGCTGGAAGAAGGCGTGCGGCGCGGAGCCATGGCTTCGCGGATCGCGCAGCTGCATGTTATCGATATCCTGTTCACGGGAATTGTCAGCGAAGGCTTCGAAGAATACGTGCCGATGCTCGAGCAGTCCTATCACAATGTCCGCCAGTATCTCAAACCCTCCGGAGGTGCTTAACCATGAATTTGTTGACGTTTCGTACGGAAGAAGACCTGAACCGCGCCGGCGCCGGCCTGATCGCAAGCCTGCTGCAAATCAAGCCGAAAGCCGTGCTGGGACTTGCGACCGGCAGCACGCCGATCGGCATCTATGAAGAGCTGGTCAAGCTGCATCAAAACGGAAGCGTGAGCTTTGCCAGAGCCAGCTCTTACAATCTCGACGAGTATGTCGGATTGTCGGGCAGCCACCCGGCCAGCTACCGCTGCTTCATGAATACGCACTTGTTCGATCTGGTCGACATTGATCCGGCGAATACGCATGTACCGAACGGGCTTGCGGTTGATCTGGAGCAGGAATGCGATTATTACGACGCCATGATCGAAGACGCCGGAATCGATTTGCAGCTGCTCGGTCTGGGGCATAACGGGCATATCGGATTCAACGAGCCGGACGATTCCCTGATCGCGGGCACGCATGCGGCGATGCTTCAGCGGCAAACGATCGAAGCGAATGCGCGGTTTTTCGATTCGGAAAACGAAGTGCCGAAACAGGCGATCACGATGGGCGTCGCGGGCATCATGAAAGCGCGGCAGATCATGCTTGTCGTGCGCGGCGCGTCCAAAGCGAAGATTGCGCGGCAGGCATTGACCGGACCGATCACGACCCAGTGTCCGGCTTCGCTGCTTCAACTGCATCCGAATCTGGTCGTGCTGATGGATGAAGCGGCAGGAGCGTGGGCGAAATGAGCGGAGTTCTGCCGGATCGACAGTTTGCGGAGAAAAAAGGCGTGATCCGCTTCGTCAATGCGCGGATCGTGACGCCGCAGGGCGTGATCGAAAACGGAACCTGCGAAGCGATCGACGGATGGATCGTGTCGGTATCGCCGTCGGGCGGGGAAGACGGCGAGGAAGCGGGCGAAGCGTATGGCGGCAGCGGCCAAGGGCAAGCGGCGGCCGGGGGCATAGAGGCTTCTGCGAAGAGAGATGCAGCCGACATCGTGGCGGCAGCGGATTCTGCGCAGCAACATGCAGAAAGCGGCGGCTCGGCGATCCAGGCGGCAAAAGCCGGGACGCCAAACGGCAGTTCGGCGGTCGATGCCGGAACCGTTCGCGTGATCGACGCGCACGGCGGCTGGCTGCTGCCGGGCTTCGTGGACATCCATGTCCACGGAGGGATGGGCGAAGACTTTATGGACGCCGGGAAACCAGGCGTGCTGGATACCATCGCCAAGTTCCACGGCTCGCACGGTTCCACGTCGATGCTGGCGACGACGATGACGGCAACGCGCGAGATGATCGACGGCGTGCTGGAAGCCGTCTGGGCTTACCGTTTGAAAGGCGAGATGCCCGGCGCGAGCATCGAGGGCGTGCATTTGGAAGGGCCGTTTATCAGCCCGCAATGGCCGGGAGCGCAGAACCCGGAGCATATCTCCGAACCGCGCACGGATTGGCTGGAAGACTGGGAAGCCCGCTTCCCGGGCTTGATTCGCCAGCTTACGCTGGCACCGGAGCGCGAAGGCGCGTTGGACGTGATCGCGTGGCTTCGCGCGAACGGCATCACGGCGGCGTTGGGCCACACCGACGCCAGCTATGAAGAAGTGCTGGCTGCCGTGGAGGCCGGCTTGAACCACGCCGTGCACACGTTTAACGCGATGACGCCGCTGCATCATCGCAAGCCGGGAACGGCCGGAGCCGTGCTCGGCTGCGACGGCATCGTCGCCGAAGTGATCGCGGACGGGATCCATGTGCATCCCGGCGCGGTCAAGCTGCTGGCAAAGGTGAAAACGGACGGCAATCTCGTCCTCGTCACCGATGCCATGTCCGCCGCGGGTCTCGGCGACGGCGATTATTTCCTGGGCGACCTGCCCGTGGTCGTCAAAGACGGCGTCGCCCTCACGCAGGGCGGCGCGCTCGCAGGCAGCCGTCTCACGATGGCGGAAGGCTTCCGCTTCCTGGTTCGCGAGGCGGGCCTCAGCGTCGAACGCGCTTCCGACGCGGCCAGCGGCGCGCCGGCCCGCCAAGCCGGCATCTCCGAGACGACCGGCTCCATCGAGCCGGGCAAACGGGCGGACTTCGTCCTGATGGACGCCTCGCTGAACCTGCGCGGCGTGTGGGCCGAAGGGCGGAAAATCGGGTAAAACTTGTATCCAGCCGTCCGGTTATGGAGACAAACAGTCAAAGAAGCATTCAATCTTCAAACGAATAACAAGCAACAATTAGAGCGTGTACGCAAGCTCGGGCGCAGTGCATTTTGAGCTGCCGGTAGAGTTTACGTACACGCCCTAACAAAAAATTAGTAAAAATAACCGTCGAACAAATAACGGCATATATCCACTTATTTTAATAAAAATCGTCGTTATGCACGAAATAAAGACATATATCCAGTTATTTCGGACTAAACCGGCTAATTGCTCACCATTGGTCTTAATTAAATGGATATTCGCAGTTATTTCAAAAAGCATATTCGACTCATCCGAAATAAATGGAGTTTTGCAGTTATTCAACCGCAATTCCTATCGTTCTTTCGCTTGAAGCTGAACGACATCTAGACACGCCAAAGCCCCCGGACTTCGTACCGTTCCCGGGGCTTTATGCTGGCTGTAAGGCGAACCCAAATATCGTCGCAGTTTTGTTTTCGAACTGTCGAAGCTTTGTTACGTTCACAACCGACTCAACGGATCTGGTCGCATTCGACCCTGCTCGCTTCAGTCACGCCTCTTCATTTCCTCTGCGCTCTCGTTTGCTTTTTGCTTCCGCTTCATCTTTCATTCCTTTTTGCGTTTACGCGTGCTCTCGCTATCCGCATCGCTCAAATATTCGCCTTTCGCGACCTCCGTCCAACGCATTAGCTCATCCCGCACCTTCCGGCGAAGTTCCGCGTTAGGCGGTGCAAGCCGAAATAACTCGGCGTACCACAACCCATCCACCGCCAAACGCAGAATCGTCGCCTTCACCGGATCAACGCCGTCGTTTTCGAGCAGTTTTTGCCATTCTTCGTATTGCACGCGTACCTGATCTAGCAGTTTCGGATCGGTGAACATCGCAGCCGGAAATGCAGCCAGCATATGGCTCCACTCCAACTCCTCTTCCGTCCCAAACGTCGCCCTAACATACGCCCTGCCCCATTTTCCCGCCTGATCGCCTTCCGATTCCGCTTCCCTGTTGAGCTGTACCGTAAAGCCGGTTGTCAGCGATTCGACCAACCCTTCGATCAACTCCTGTTTGCCGGGAAAATGGTATAGCAATCCGCCTTTGCTGACACCTGCCTTTTTCGCCACTGCTTCAAGCGTCATCTTTTCCACGCCTTGCTCGTTGATCACGGCAGCAGCCGCTTCAAGAATCAGTTCTTTTTTTGAATTCTTGTTGGGTTTCTTCATGACTCATCACCGTCCCTATCGCATACTCCCATTATACGATTGCGCGGGACGCTCTGTCAGCCGTATCCTCTTTGCCCGATCCCGATGAAAAATTCAAGAACACCACCCCGCCGATGATCAACATCAAGCCCAACGCACTCAGCAAGCTGAAATCTTCTTTCCATAGCACGACCCCGACTACCGCCGTCAATGCTGTTCCCACGCCTGCCCAGATCGCATAAGCCAAACTCAGCGGCAAGTGGCGCAGCGTCATCGTCAAGAAGAAAAACGCGCTTCCCATTCCAATGATGAAAAAGAGAGCCGGAATCAAATTCGTAAACCCCTCCGTCAACTTCAACATGGTCGTCCCGAATACTTCAAACATAATCGCCAAGCTCAAAAACAAATAGCCCTTCTTCATCTCCGCTTCGCCTCCTTTTTAGTTCGTAGCCAACTTCATGATCACAACGCCGCTGACAATGAGCATAATGCCCAGCGCTTTTTTGGCATTGATTTTTTCCTTATAAAGCAGTACGCCGACAAACGTCGTCAATACCGTTCCCACGCCGGACCAGATCGCATAAGCCGTCCCCAGCGGTATCGTGTGCAGCGCAATCGACAGCATATAAAAGGACAAGCCCATCCCCGCAACCATCGCTATCGAAGGAGCCAGCCGCTTGAATCCGTTGGACAACTTCATCATCGAGCTGCCGAATACTTCAGACACAATCGCCACAGCCAAAAATACGTAAGCGTTCAATTCAGCACCTCCATTTTTATAAACAATTTTCTTTTTCAATTCAATTTAGTATACCGTCTGGACGGTTAACTTTTCAAGCCTAATTTATGATTAAAAAAGTCGGAACCGAAGCTTTGCGCCTCAGATCCGACTGGGTGACTCTTATTCAGTTTATTCGTTGATGTACATTGTCTGTTTGCATTTCCACTTGTCTCTTATCAACGCTAAAAGTAGGATTACGGGTTGCTAAGGGACTTATTCAAAACGAATGCTGCGTCACCGTAAACTGAAATACCACGCCGAAAGGATCACGCACGATGCCGTAACCGCTGCTGAATGAATTTGCGGTCAACGGAACCAATACCGTCGTCCGTTCATCCGAGGTTAATTGCTCATACAGATCTACAATCGTGTCATGATCGCGGGATTGCAGACAAAGCGAAAAGTCGTTCCCTGCACTCCACGCTCTCGTCGTATCCATCTCTTCTTCCGCGATCATGATCTTATTGGCGCCGATTTGCAGCACGGAATGCGTGATCCAATCCTCTTGGCCTGCCGCATGCTTGAAACTCTCGTCCCGCTTCGCCATATCCGCATAGCTGACCTTGAGCAGCACCGCCGCGCCCAGCTTTCGTTCGTAAAATTCGATAGCCTCCGCGGCCTGCCCATGGAGCGAAAGAAAAGGAATTACCTCCGCCTGCATCTCTGCCGCCTTTTTCGCTTGATCTTGGTTTTCGCTCGTATTCATCATTTGTTCCTCCTTCGAATGTGGGTTACACTGGCATCATATCGATAAAAGGTTTCAATTTGTGACACCTATCTCCCGCATACTTTGCTCCATGTTTCGTATTTCTTCCTCTCAAGGAAGCCGACTTTGAAGGAGGTCATGATGAAAAAAGCCGAGCGACTTAACGCCATGCAGCGTTACGCCTACCGTAAACGACATTTTACTTTGCGCGAGCTAATGGACGAATTCGAGATTTCCCGAAGCACCGCCATACGCAGCATTCAATCGCTCGAAGAACTGGGCCTGCCGCTGTTCGCGGAACACGGACGGCTCGGCGGCTATCGGGTGCTCGACACCGCATCGCTACCGCCTGTCTCTTTTACAAACGACGAAGTGCTTTCGCTGTACTTCGCTATGCAGGCGCTGCGCAGTCTTTCCGGCGATCCGTTCCGCGTCTCGTTCGCTTCGATCCACGCGAAATTTCTGGATGTCATATCGGAAGAACAACGAAAGCAGATCGAACATTTCGAGCATCGTATTGCCTTCTACCCCGACGAATCGGCCGAACCCGGCGATTATCTGGAGGAGTTGCTGCAAGCGGCAGTGCGTGGAGAAGTATTGAAGATCCGTTATGCGGCAAAAAAGAAAACCTTGGAACCAAGCGCAGATCGAGCAAAAAACAAACTTGATTCCGCACGCGGTCCCCTGACTCATGTTCATTCTTCTACACGCCGCATCCAGCCGTTCGCCGTCTACGCCGCACGCGGCTACTGGTACTGCCGAGCCTACGATTTGGACAAAAAGGAATACCGCGTTTTCCGCTGCGATCGCGTGTTATCCGCCGAACCAATAATCGACGAACCGATCCCGGACCTGCTTCCTTTCGACCTGCGCGACGCCCACACCTTGCGCCAAACGTCCCCCGAAGCCATCCCTTTTCGCTGCTCCGTCTCTCCCGATTCCGTCACTCGACTCCGTCGCAGCCTATATCCGTCCATGAAACTCGACATCCCGGACGACCCGGCAGCCGATGCCTTACTGTCCGGCACCTATGAACCGCAGGAAACGGATTTCATGCTCGCCTTCTTGGCCGGCTTCGGCTCTACGATCCGCATTCTCGAACCCGATAATCTGCGCGAACAGCTTCGAGATTACTATCTACGATTAATCGAGCAATTATGAAAACAAAAAAACGTGCTCCGTAAAAGAGCACGTTCCGTCTTTGCCTTACCTACCCCAAGAAAAAGTAAAAGAGCAGAGGAAGGTTGTGTGTAGGAGCGGAGCATTCGCCTTTGAACTGGGGAAGCTTCAACACGCGACCGAAACACAACCTCCCGGCGCTCTCCAAACTTTTTCCCGTCCTCTAAACTTTCCCCTTCTCCTCCACCGTCATCGATCGAATGTAGAACGCCCCGAGTACCGAGCAGAGCAGGAACGAGAAGAACGCAATTGCCGCGGCCTGCTCTCTTTCCTGGAATACGCTGAACACCTGCTGCATCGATACGCCCAGCATTTGCGGGGAGTTCGCGCCGATCAGGAACGGTGCGGTGAATGAGCCGATCACGCCCATGAACACGAAGGTCACGGCAACCATGAACGTTTTATACGACAGCGGCAAAATGAACTTCAGGAACAGCGTGAACCGTCCCACGCCTACATCCTTCGCGCTTTCGATCACCGAAGACGGAATCGCGGACAGTGCGGAGCTGAGCAGCATCGTCGTAAACGGGATATTAAACCAGAGATTCGCGATAATGATCCCTTTTTCGTCAAAGATGATCCGCGGCAGCTCCACTCCGATCACTTCCAGCATCCGTGCCAGCCAGCCGTGATTGCCGAGCAGATTGATCAGGCCATAGGTTGCGATTACGCCGGGAATGAACAGCGGAATCATGTACGTTTTTCGGATCAGATCGACCACCGGGCCTTGATTGAAACGCATATAGATCGCCAGCGAGTAGCTGACCAGCAGCACCAGCACGCACGTGATGGCCGTGATGCGCAGCGTGAAGATAATGTTGCTGCGCATCCCTTTGTCGGTAAACAGATAGGCGTACCGGCTCAGATCGTATCCGCCCTCGCCGTTGCTCAGGCTCATGACGAACGATTGAACGATCGGGATAATGACGACGATCAGGAGGATGGCGAAGGAGGGGAGCACCATCGCCAGGCCCAGGATCGACTGCTTGGCTTCTTTGCTCATCGTTCGCGAGGCCCCCTTTCCTCTTCTTTGATCGATCGCGGTTTTCGTACTCATTGCGCGGCGACGTCGCTCTGCCAGCGTTTGTTGATTTCCGTACCCAGATCCCCGATGTTGAACGTACGGAAGCCTTCGGATACGCCTGCGAATTTATCCTGCATGTCCTGCGACATATTCGACAGCTCGATCCCCGGGAAGCCGTTCATTTTATCCACGACAACGGCTTGCGCTTCCGGCGACAGAACGAAATCGAGGAAGGTATTGACCGCTTCTTTCTTGTCGGACTCTTGGTTGACCATCAGATAAGTTGGTCCGCCGTTGAAACCCGGGGTGATTTGCTGCATTTTGATGCTGTCCGGCAGCAGTCCTTCGTTCAACTGCTGAAGCACCATATCCGACCAAGCCGGAATCAGCGATACTTCGCCGTTCATGAGCAGATCGAGCGTGCCTTGGTTCTTTTTCGGATAGATGCCTTCGCCGTACGTGAAAGGACCGATTTCTTTGAGCGTGTTGAAGCCGGCTTCCCACTTCTCCATGACGGACGGATCGGAGTTGTGGATGTCTTCTTCCGGCAGATCCTTGTACACGATCGTTTGCACGAACGAGCTGCCCGAACCGCCTGTCGACGGATCATTGTAGGCGAATTGTTCCGGGTTGGCTTTGATCCAATCGATCAGCTCGTCCAGCATTGTCGGAGGGTTGCTGATCTTGCTGCTATCGTAAGCGAGCACGACGGCGGAAGAACGGTAAGGAATCGCGTAGTTGTCGACGTCCTTCATCACGTTCGCGTCGACTTTGCTCAAGTTCGGAATATCGGAGTCGCTGAGCTGCGTCCAGACGCCGTCTTTCGTTCCCTGCGCGACGGTCGTGATGCTGTCTTCGTACAGATCGATGCCGCCCGAGCCTTTACCGGCTTGTTTGGCTGCCATAATGCGATCGTAGGTCGGTTCCGCGCCTGTACCCGACGGAATATAGACCATCTTCACGTCGATCTCCGGATGCTGTTCTTCGAACATCGGCTCCAGCGAATCCCACAGATCTTTGACGTTCTGGGAGCCTGTGAAGTAGAAGTTAAACGAAGTCGGCTCGCCCGATGCTGCAGCACCGCTGCCTTCCGCCGCCGCAGTCGCATTTTCACCGCTGCTTCCGTTTCCGCAACCTGCCAGCAAAGACATCGATACACCCGCAACAGACAACAACGTCAACCAGGACTTCTTTTTCAACCGCATGAATTTCATCCTCCTCAAATGGCTTTCGCTTCGTCGACCGGGAATCCGGCCGCTTTCGAGATACAGACGCCGACATCTTGACCCGACTGCATATGCTGCACGACTTCTTTGCTTTGAAAAGCGCGAATGATGCCGAACTCGGCCAGCTCCACCGTAACTTCGGCGTAATGCCCCAAAATCATCACCTGCTTGATCTTGCCGGGCAGGATGTTCTCGCCGACGATTTGCTCCCCGAGCTGCACGTCTTCCGGACGAACGGCTGCCGTGATCCTGCCGCGCAGATCCTTATCGTTCGGCAAACGAAGTTTTCCGATTCTGACGCTTCCCTCTTCCGCCACCCCCTCCAGGAAATTCATCTTGCCGATAAAGCTTGCGACATATAGAGAAGCGGGAGCATCGTAAATCTCTTGCGGTTTGGCAATTTGTTCGATGCGCCCGTGATTCATGACGATGATGCGATCCGACAGCGACAGCGCTTCTTCCTGATCATGTGTGACGAAGACCATGGTCAGACCGGTTTTCATCTGGATCTCCCGCAGCTCTTCGCGCATTTCGTGCCTCAGCTTGGCATCGAGTGCGGAAAACGGCTCATCCAGCAGCAGCACCGCCGGTTTGAGCAGCAGCGACCGCGCCAAGGCTACGCGCTGCTGCTGACCGCCCGACAGCTCGGCCGGATATTTTTTCTCGAATCCGGACAGGCGGACCAGCTTGAGCGCTTCGTCCACGGCTGCGCGAATTTCGGCTTTCGGCATTTTTCGGATTTTCAGGCCGAAGGCGAGATTATCGTAGACGGACATATGCGACCACAGATTATAGCTTTGGAACACCATCGAAGTCGGGCGTTTTTCCGGCGGAAGCTGGATGACGCTCTGTCCTTCGATCAGAATATCGCCGGAATCCGGTTCGAGAAATCCGCCGATACTGCGCAAAACGGTCGTTTTTCCGCAGCCCGAAGGCCCGAGCAAGGTGACCAGTTCCCCCTTCTCGATCTCGATGTTGATCCCGCTGACGCCGTCGCCCGTTTTGTAGCGCTTGGCCAGCTCTCGTATGGATAACTGCATGATGAACCTCCTTTTCCTCTATTTCATCTGAAAACCGCTTGCCAGTACGTCCGCACTCACCAATCGCTGCGCCGCGACCAGCAGAATGATCGTCGGCAGCGTCAAAATGATCGAAAACACGGCGCCCGCGCTGCTCGGAAAGTCGGAGATGATTGAGTACATGACGATCGGCATCGTTTTGTAATCGGGAATGCCGACCAAGAACGTCCCCTGCGCTTCGTCGAGCGAATTCAGGAAAGTGAAGATTGAAGCAACCACGATGCCCGGCATCGCCATCGGCAGCGTGACGCTGCGGAACACTTTGAACGGACTTGCGCCGACGTCGCGGGCCGATTCTTCCTGCGCGCGATGGATACTGCGGAATGCGGCCGTCGGAATCCAGGTCATGAACATCAAGACGTTGATCATGTGGATGAGCACGACGCCGAGCAAAGTGTTCATCAGTCCGATCTTGTAGAACAGCACCGCGATCGAGACGTACAGCCCCATTTTCGGAAACGCATTGGTCAACAGGAACGAGAACAGGAATATTTTTTTAAGCGGAAACTGGATTCGGGCAAAGGCATAAGCGGCCGGAATACAAACGACAATCGACAGGATCGTGACCAGCGTGGCAATCAGGAAAGACAGCGAGATCGACGAAACGATATCATCCTTCGCCAGCACGAACTCCCACCATTTGAATCCCCAGACCTGAGGCAGGACGTCCGGGTAATTCCATTTCTCGCTGAACGCGAGTACCAGCAGATTGACCAGCGGGCCTGCGAAAAAGATCGCGAAGATCGTCAGCAAAACGAATTCGACGATCCGCCGCATCCCTACGTGTTTCCAATACCAGAGCATGTGCCGTTCCCCTCTCCTCTCGTTGATCGACGGGCGATCACTTCGCTTTCGTATTCGATCAGGCGCGGCACGTTCTCTTCCCCGCCGATCATCCGATCCAAAATCGCAACGGCGTCCCGACCCAGCCCGGCCGCGTCCACGCTGACGGTCGTAAGCGCCGGATGGTACATGCCGCCGAGATCCGTGTTGTCGTACCCCATGACGGATACGTCTTCCGGCACATGTACGCCATTTTCCAACAGTACCTTCATGGCGCCCAGCGCGAGCATATCGTTGGTGGCGAACAGTGCGGTATAGCTCCCGGAACGGAACTCTTCGTATCGTTCTTCCATCAGGCGCACGCCCGAGTCGAAGCTGGAGTCCGGCGATTCGGCAACTGTCACGATCGAGATCCGGCTAGCGTCCTCGGCTTTTGTCGAAGTTTCATCCACGATCCCATCACTGCCTTGGCCGCTTTGTTTATCCTCTTCGGTGATCATTCTTTTTCCGTCGTCCAGGCTTCCCAACTTGTTCAAAAAGCCCGACAACCGCAGCGAGTGGCTTCGATGTTCCACCGGACCCGCGACGATAAAGAATCTGCGATGTCCTTGATCGTACAGATGCTCGGCCGCCCGCTCTCCGCCTGCTTCGTCATTGCTCACCAGATGCACGACGTCAGGATCTTCCGCCGAACCGTTGACCATAATGTATGGGATGTTGAATTTTTTTACGTAATCGATCACGTTCTTGCGCAAACGGCTGATCAAGATCAACCCGTCGACACGCTGTTCCAGCATATAGTCCATGGAACGTAGTGACATTTCCCGATCGGTTTTGAGAAAAATCGAGTAGCCGAGGTCTTCCGCCGCCATCAATATTTCGTCCACGATCTTGCCGTATAACGTATGCGACACGATCGGAAGTTTGTCGCGGAACACGATCACCCCGATGTTGTAGGTGCGCTTGGCAACCATGGCCCGGGCCACCGCGTTAGGCTTATAGCGCAGTTCCTCGGCCGCTTTCAGCACGCGCTCCCGGACGTCGGGACTCGCGTAGCCGTTGCCGGAAATAACCCGTGAAGCGGTCGATTTCGATACGCCGGCCAACTGCGCGAGCTCCCGCAAACTGTAACTCAGCTTCGTGTCCACTCCGTTCTCTCCTCTGCGCCGTTCATCTCGTCACGCACCGCGATCAGCTTCTCCGGGTCGCGGGTCGTAATGGAATCGACGCCCCACTCCGCAAACCGCCGCATGTCTTCCGTCTCGGCAACGGTCCAGACATACACGGCCAGATCGGCTTGTTTTGCCGCTTCCAAAAGTTCCGGCTTGACCGCCTGATGCGGAAGATTCAATCCGAAGCAGCGGGTCCGGCTCGCTTCTTGGCAAGCCTGCTGCACGGCTTCTGCATAGCTCAGGTTTCGGAAGCTGTCGACTTTGATATTGAGCAGCTTGCGAAGCGCGATACCGGAGCGTTCGGCCAGATCGGCACGTTCGTATCCGCACCCGCTGAGGAATACCCGATCCGTCATCTCCATTCGTTTGACCAAAGCTGCCGTAGGTTCCAGCGCATCATCCGTTTTGATATCGAGATTCATGGTGCGTCCTGCCGTACGAATCCAGTTCAAGATATCCGCTAATTCCAGCATCGGCGTATTCAATACTTCGTTGAGCTCTTCCAGCGTCATTGCCGCCAAACTTCCGCGTTTTCCGCCTGGCAGCGCAATCTCGTCGTCATGCGCCAGTACCGGAACTCCGTCTCGCGTCACGCGAATGTCGTCCTCGTATACGTCGGCTCCCACTTTCAATGCCGCGCAAAGCGATTCCAGCGAATGGGCGGCGTGTCCCATGCAGCCTGTATGAGCCGTGATTAACGGAAAAGCATTCATTAGTCAGCACCTCCTTCAGCCGTGGATTCGAAGTAAACGGCATTGGTAAAAGCGATTCGCGTATGTGCGCCCTGCACGGTTCCCCAAAGCTCGGCGCGCAGCCATTTGCGGGAAAGGTCGGTCGGAAGCACGGGAAGCTCGATAGACGTTTCGAACTTCGGATGAAGCGTGCCTGTATCGTTGGACTGTTGAGTCGAATCGATTACATTCATCACCATTTCTTCGCCCAGGTTGGAGCATAGCTTCAGCTTGAAGATTTGTTCAGCTAGCGACCATTGACCGGGACGAACCGAGAAATCGACCGATAACTTCGCAATGATCGTCGCAGTCACTTTTTCATCCCGTTCATTCATCTTCGTTACAGGCAGCACGGAACCGATTCGATACGAATCGCCTGCGGCCTCCAACACCATCGACAACAGCGGACCGATCGTGACCGAAGCGCGTCCTTCGCGCAGCGCTTGAATCAAGGCAACCTCCGGGATCGCAAAGCTTTCCTGTTCGCTCTCGGATGCGCCTTTTTCGATACCCGCCTGAATGTCCGATCCATCTTGCTTCGCGCAGACCGCATCTTCGACTTCCAAATACGTGACCGAGATCGGCTCATCCGTATCGCTCTGAGCATGCCAGTCTCGACCCGAGGTCGCTGCGATGCGGTAGCCTTCGTTCAGCTTGTCCGTCCATAACCGGTACGCCCGATGGTTGTCGGTCTGGATCGACGGGAAGGTGCCGGACCAGACTTCGATGTAATCCACCGCGTTCCAGTCCCCGATCTCATATTCCCAAAAGCATCCGGTACAAGCCGGGCTGCCGACTCGGAAGGGATGAGCAAGTCCCGCAATCCCTCCAAGGCGATGCACGCTCTCAATCCCCCGGTCGATATCCTGCTGCGTCGCCTGTCGCCAGTCCGCATATTCGCTCAATCCGATCGTCACCATATGCCCGTAAAAGGTCGTCCATTCCATCCCCGGCACAATGGTCAATCCGTACTCCCGCTCAACCTCTTCCTTGCCGACCAACCCGGACATCGTATTATGATCCGTTAGCGCAATGGCGTCGAAGCCCAACTTGGCCGCGCCTTCCGCCAATTCCTGAAGCGTCTGCCGCCCGTCGCTGTGCAGCGTATGGGTGTGCAGTTCGCAAGCGATCCACTTCATGCGTTGGCCTCCTCGGACGTCCAGATTTGCAAGCGGTAATCGCAGATATCGGTCACAATGCAGTGCAGGCTCAGCGTCACGTTCCACGATCCCGCAGCAACCTCGCCCGCTATTAACCCTGGAGAAGCCTCATGCTGCGACACAAAAAGTTCCTGCAAAGGATCATGACGATGGCAAGCTCCGCGATAACCTTGCGCATCATCGAGCGAAAGCGTAATTAGATTTTTCAAAGGCAGATGCCTTTCCACCCGCGCGTTCGCTTGTTCTCTTTGCTCGGGCAATATGTAGATTTCATAACTATCCCGTAGCAGCTTCACCGCTTGTTCCCGATCTTCCAGCACCTTCGGCGCATACTCAAAACGGAAGTTCAACCGGCGGCAGCTTGTATTCAGTTCAAAAGGAATGCGAATATGCGTCCGTGATTCCTCCGGCGTTACGCGCCCTTGCGTATCCAGCAGCTTCAATGCGTTCACCTTGCCTTTCCGCCTTCCGTGATTTGTTATGGATGAGACGCCTCTTTGTGGGAACGGTCCCACATCACATCCCCCATGTTAAAGCCGAAGAATCAGCCCCGTATCAGCATCATGTTAATCTTCTGTAAATACGAAAAAGGCGGTTCTTCTATTTAAAGAAGAGCCGCCTTTTGTGTTTAATTGTCAAACCAAAACACGATCCGCACCTCATCGTCGCTTACGATTCGCCGTTCTTTTTTCAACTGTTCCATCTTTTCGATCATATCAGTCAGGTTGAGATTGATATAGCCGTCCCACTCTTTGTATACTTTGCCTTCGCGTCTGTACTCATCTTCTTTGACGTCCACGAAATGCGACTGATGCTTTTCTCCACGCTGCACTTTGCTCCTGGCATACTCAAATTCATCCGGGTCGACCCACCCTTTGAGCCGCATCAAATCGCCGTATCCGCTTTCCTTCAACTCTCGCAGCGTCAAGTAGGAAGCATGATGGAAATTCACGTTGTTCGGCAAATCACCATAGTTATATTCTTTTTTCAGCAGCGCGTCACGCTCCTCCGGCAGACCTTTCGGTGGAGAAATCGGCGGATAACTGTTATACTCCTCGCTTCCCCGTGCCCCTGCCAGCAGGTAAAACAACCCATAATCCCGACTCCCATCGATTAGATCGACATAATCAAAGCCTTCGGTATCCGTCACCATAATCTCCGGCCAATCATCTTTCCGGTACCAGCGATCGATATTGATCCATTTTTCTTTGATGTAGCCTTCGCAAAAAAGCGTAATATCGCAGCCCATTCGCTTGCCCCTTCCTTTCCTCATTAACGTTAACCCTCTCATTCCATTTTACACAAAAAAAATCCGCTCTCTGCGAAGAGAACGGATTTCCGGCTTGCCCTTTTACTTATTTTCCACCAGGTTCCGCGCGATTTCCGATTTCTTCATATCGTGCTCGACCTGCTCGTCGATATCGTACGGATGGTACATTTCGTTCTCGATCATGTAATCGGCGATTTTCTGATGCGTCTTGATCGCCGTATCCAGTTGGGATTTCAGCACTTTGCGCACCTTCGGCGAAGCTGCTTCGGTGAGCGCCACCGCATACGAGCGCACCGCCGTTTTGGCGGACAACAGCATATCCGTCGCGATCGCCATATCGTCCATCGGCGTGACCGCTTTGACCAGCGTTTCTTTCGTCATCGATTTTGGGGTAGCCATGTGTAATCCCTCCTCAGCTGATTAGAAGTGCTTTCAGTTCGTCGACCGCCTGCGCCGAATTCTCGATGTCTTCTTCGATCAGTGCTTTCAATTTCTCGTCCTGCACCAACCCCGACATCGCGACCGCCTTCGTCACGCATGACGTTTTGAGAATCAACAATTCGTGGATTTCGAGTTTCTCGTGCAGAGCCAATTCCTTCGTTGCCATCTCGACGCACCTCCGAAAATGTTTTGAATGCCTGTTGTTTGTTCTCTGTTTTTGTACCCGCCTGATTGCAAAATAAACAAAAATAAAATTAAACTTTTCCAGTTCTGGTTTCCCGTTTGAAGAAGATCATTCTGGGATAAATATAACGTTTATGCTTTCTTATGTTTGTTCAATGCGGACACTGACCTATTCAAACATTCTACTCTTGCAAGTATTCAAAAAAGAGGTTTCTCGATGAGAAACCTCTTTTCGCTAAACAACTAACTTTCATTAAATCAAATCAGACTTGCTCAGCAAATTTCGTATCATTACAGCAATTTCTGCCCGAGTAACATTGGCTTTTGGTGCCAACATTTTACCACTCCGACCTGTTACAATTTCGGCATTCAGAATGTCAACCACGCCATTCTTTGCCCATGCTGATACATTTTCTGCATCAGCGAAAGGAACAATAAGAACATCTGCATCGGTTGCCTGAAGCTTTCCTTTCAATCCGCTAAGTTGCATGGCTCGAGCGATAATTTGCATGGCCTGCTCTCGAGTAATCTTATCCTGCGGACGGAAAGTTCCATCTTCAAACCCGCTAATAAGACCAAATTCGAAAGCAGTCAAGATCGAAGCGTTATACCAGTCGTTTTCCTGAATATCCTTGAACGGCGCTTTGCCTTCTTGTAGCTTAAGCCCCAGTCCACGTACCATAATCTCCGCGAATTCCGCACGCGTCATGTCTTGAGCCGGGCGGAACGTACCGTCTTCAAATCCATTCACAACCATTCGGGAACCCATGTCGTTGACCGCTTCCTCCGCCCAATGATTTGCGGCATCAGTAAATTGCAATGGATGCCAAACGACCGAGTACGTGCTGTTCGTCAAGCTGTTGATTTCGGCATAGAATTTTCCGTCAATCCGCACAACCTTTGTAGGTACATGGCGTACGGTTCCGTCAGGATCAATGACAACTCCTGTCGTAATACGGCTTGGATCTACTCCGTCCGGAATCGCAATGGTACGTTTTACATATGCATTGAATCGTTCAACGTCAATCGTACGATCTCCATAGGTTGCACGGACAGTAAATTCGATTGCCGGTGCAACGAGGTCAAAGCTCCCTTTCTTGCCGGATTGCTCGACAAGTTGCATCGTATCGACTTTTGGCGTTGCGATTTCGATCTTGATTTTAATATCCTGCAGCTCTACGTTTTGGCCTATTTGAGCAGATATCGAATCCATATTGATCTGCCGTGCCGGTAACGTGTAAGCGGCACGCTCAGTCCGGAGCTCGACCACAGCCTGCGTGCTCTGCATGTTCTTAATCATTCGGCCGTTTAATTCACCAATGACCACATCAGATGTGGCAGTGATCGGAATGGTAATTAAAGCTTCATTCCCTTCAGCGGCAAGACGCTGCTGAAGTTTTTGCTCGTCTACGGTAATTGTTGTAACGGATTGACCGTTACGTTCCGACTTTGCTGCTACACCTGCATTCTCTATCTTACCATTCACCAGAACCTCAACACCTGTAGTTGTTGAGGTTTGAGGAACTGGTGTTTGTGGCATTTGAGTTTGTGGTGTCGAGGTTTGCGGCAATGGTGTTTGTGGTGTCGGGGTTTGCGGCGACGGTATTTGCGGCGACGGAGCCGCGATCGTATAAGAAGCCCTGAATATCGAGCTGGTTAACATGTCATTTTTAACAGCTACAGCTTTAAGGGTCATTGCAGCACTTACAGTAATAGGCGTGCTATAAATCGGGCTGTTTGCTGTCGGCGTGCTTCCATCCAACGTATAATGAATAACTGCTCCATTGGTCAGGCTAGTCAAACTCACTTGAGTTCCTGCTGTCACAGAACCACCACCCGGACTAGCAAATGGAGCCGCTACCTGTCCCTGAGCGGTTACGACTTGCGTCACTGTGAACACTTCGTTAGCCAGGTTGTCTGCCGTAACGGTTACCGTGGCCGTATATATCCCGACCGTCAGTCCGTCTTTGGCCTTGACCGTGAACGTCGCCGACGGCGTCGTACTGTTCAGCGTTGTCGCCGACAGCGGCGACAATTCGAAAGCCGAGGCCTGTACCCCGTTCAGGTTGGCGGCTACGTTTGAAAGGGTGCCTGTACCCGTTCGGTTCACCGTAATGATGTTCGTATCCTGCGTGCCGGATGCATAACCTTCCGTCACCGCATCCAGCGTCTGATCGTCGATTATGCTGATCGTGTACGTTGGTGACGCTGTTACGGCCTGCGTTACCGTGAAGACTTCATCAGCCAGATTATCTGCCGTAACCGTTACCGTTGCCGTGTACGTCCCGGCTGTCAGCCCGTTTTTGGCTTTGACGGTGAACGTCGCAGATGGCATCGTGTTGTTCAGTGTGGTTGCCGACAACGGCGACAGTTCGAACGCCGAAGCCTGGGCGCCGCTTAGATTGGCGGCTACGTTTAAAAGAGTACCTGTACCCGTTCGGTTTACTGTAATGGTGTTCGTATCCTGCATGCCGGATGCGTATCCTTCCGTCACCGCATCCAACGTCTGATCATCGATCGCGCTGATCGTGTACGTGGGTGCCTCTGTTACGACCTGCGCTACCGTGAAGACTTCATCAGCCAGATTATCTGCCGTAACCGTTACCGTTGCCGTGTACGTCCCGACAGCCAGACCATCTTTGGCTTTGACGGTGAACGTCGCAGATGGCATCGTGTTGTTTAGTGTCGTTACCGACAGCGGCGACAACTCGAACGCCGAAGCCTGTACGCCGCTCAAATTAGCAGCTACGTTCGAAAGAGTGCCCGTACCCGTGCGATTCACTGCGACAGTATTTGTATCCTGCGTACCGGATACGTATCCTTCCGTCACCGCATCCAGCGTCTGATCATCGATCGCGCTAATCGTGTACGTCGGTGCAGCCGTCACGACCTGCGTCACTGTAAAGACTTCATCAGTCATGTTAGTGGCCGAAACAGTCACGGTTGCCGTGTACGTCCCGACAGCCAGACCATCTTTGGCTTTGACCGTAAACGTGGCCGACGGCGTGGCAGCGTCCAGCGTCGTCGCCGACAGTGTCGACAATTCGAACGCCGAAGCCTGCACGCCGCTCAGGTTGGCCGCTACGTTCGAAAGTGTGCCTGTACCCGTTCGGTTCACCGTAATGGTGTTCGTATCCTGCGTGCCGGATGCATAACCTTCCGTCACCGCATCCAGCGTCTGATCATCGATTACGCTAATCGTGTACGTCGGCGCTTCCGTTGCATTACGGAAATTTATCGCGTTGATATTATCCACACCAATCGCATACACTCCAACAGAATCAGGCGGAGCTAAAACTCGAAAACCATCAACTCCTTGGAAAGCAGGTACTCCACTGACATTGAAGCTAACCAAGCCTTCGCCAGGAGGTAGATACGAAGCGGGATAAACTAATTTAGTAAGCGTGGCTCCCGCTACAGGAAGTCCTCCTTTGTAACCAAGAAGCTCAACGTTTTTTGCTCCCTCATTGACTCCGCTATCAAAAGTAATATCCACAGAATTGAGATCGAATAAAGTTCCGTCATTCGGAGACAATTGAATTGCAGTTACTTCGATCAATCCTCTATTGGAGGCTCCGTAGGCAAGTACTGTTTGTCCTGTGAAGGCTTCTACGTTTACAGCTGCGTCCAATGCATCATTATCCGCAAACATGCGAAAATCCCAACCGGAATTCACGATATTCGGTACGACATAGCCGTCAGGTTCACTTGCATCTACATTGTTGGCAGGATAATCATCAGTATTACCAAAATCAGTGATGCCGCTAACCGGTTGTGCCGCATATGCAGATGACGTGAACAAACTAAGCTGAACAGGCATGAATAATGCCAATGCTAAAAGAACAACCAAAGCCTTTTTCATACATTCCTCCTATATACCTAAAATGAATTCTTTATTGTCTATTTGTTTATCGTCTAGCGTTTCAACTATCTTTAGCAAATTCTTGTTTTATCACGATACAGCATTAATTTATTAAATGAAGCACTGCTCTTTCATATTAAAGTACATCTTTGAAAATTCTATACATATTCTTTCTCAAATTATTCACATTAGTCCACTACTTTAAAAATATCACCATTCATCGAAGCCGTTCTTCTTCACTCCATAAAATCCGGAAACTAAAAAAAGCTGTCGAAAGTTTCTCGACAGCCTTCCTCCTCAGCTTAAAAGTGAAAAGAACCTTGCTCTTAATTTTGTATTCCCTTGAAAAACATAGGAAGGGAGGTGTGGAGTCGTGTAGGAGCGAAGCGTTCGCCTTTGAAAATGGGAAAACCCCTTATTAGAGTTCAATCAAAGTTTCCCATTTTCAACACGCGACCGAAACGACTCCACTCCGCACGCCCGCCCATGATTTCCCAAGGGACGCGACTTTAAAAGTTTTATTTTACCGACCCGACCATTCCAGCAACAAAGTGCTTCTGCATCAAGAAGAACACCAGTGCCGTCGGAACCGTCGAGATGACGATCGCCATCATAATCATGCCGTAGTCCGGCGCGTAGCCCGAACCCAGGTTCGAGATCAACAGCGGAATCGTCTGGTTCTCAGGCGATTGCAGAATAACGAGCGGCCACATGTAGTTGTTCCAGCTCGACATGAACGTGATGATCGCGGCTGCCGCGTACGTCGTTTTCATCGTCGGCAGATAAATGCGGAAGAACAATCCCAGCTCCGACAATCCGTCCATCCGGCCTGCTTCCAGCAGTTCGCGCGGGAACATCTTGGTACTTTGCCGGAAGAAGAAGATCAGGAACGCCGTGGTGAACGTCGGGATGACGACCGCCGCAGGCGTATCGATCCCGAACGTCGGGAAGAAATTCGTGATTTTACCGAACATCCGGTACAGCGGTACCATCAAGGCTGCGAACGGAATCATCATCGACAGCAGCAGGATCGAGAAGACGATGTCTTTCGCTTTGCTGCGATAGATTTCGAAGCCGTAACCGGCCAGCGACGCGATCAGCATCGCCAGAATCGTCGTCGTGATCGAGATCTTGGCCGAGTTGCCCATGGCATTCCAGATATCGACGCTGGCGGTCAAGTTGCGCAGGTTATCGAGCAGATGCGAACCCGGAATCAGACGCCCTTGCGTAACGTCGACCGATTTGTTCGTGGCGCTGACGATCATCCAGAAGAACGGGAAGATCGACACGAACGCCGCGAGGCTGAGGAACAGATACATGGAGGCTCTTTTCGCCTTAAGCATTTCGATCACCTGCCACTTTGAATTGGATGAACGACAGAATAATAATCATGATTACGATGGAATACGACACGGTTGCCGCATAGCCGAAGTCGGCCGAATATTCGAACGACAGATTGTAGATGTACTGCGAAATGGTGGTCGTCGCGTTACCCGGACCGCCCTTCGTGATGTTCATGACTTCGTCGAACAACTGGAGCGTACCGATCGTGGACGTGATCGACGTGAACAGGATGATCGGTTTCAACAACGGAATCGTAATGCTGAAGAACTGGCGAATCGCCGAAGCACCATCGATCCGGGCTGCTTCATAGATCGACTGGTCGATATTTTGCAGACCCGACAGATAGAAGATCATGTTGTAACCCGTCCAGCGCCACGTGATCGCGATAATGATCGTGACTTTCGCCCAGAACGGATCGGAGATCCACTGAATCGGCGCGTTGATGATATGAATATTCATCAGCATGGAGTTGACCAGACCGTCCGGCGCGAACAGGTACTTGAAGACGATCGAGTACGCAACGAGCGACGTGATCGCCGGCAGGAAGATCGCGGTCCGGAAAAATCCTTTGAACTTCAGATTCCGGTCGTTCAGCAGTACCGAGAAGAACATCGCCAGGATGATCATGATCGGAACTTGGAACAGCAGATAGATAAAGGTGTTGGTAACGGCGGTCAGGAACATTTTATCCGTAAACAGCCGCTGGTAGTTACCGAGGCCGTTAAATTTCATATTGATACCCGTTCCCGTCTGGAACGACAGGATCAAGGCCTGGATCATCGGATAGAAGTAAAAGGCAGCGATCAGGATTACGGCTGCGGCCACGAAGAGCCAGCCGACCAGTCCGCTCTTGAAACGACGACTGCGGCTTGATTGAAACGTATTGCTGTTTTTGCCCGGACCGGCTGCGGTATTTGCGGTCTTCATCCGGCATTCCTCCTTGAAGTTGACATAACAAGATATGGCGGAAGAAGCCCCCGCGCTCGCGTTATGTATTCAAACCCGGCTTGAATACATAACGCGCAGGCGGGAGTTCGCCGCTTGCTTTGGATTGCATGAGAGTAAGTTCCGATAAGAAAGGCCCGGCAAAATTCCGTGTCCTCGAAGGGGTGGGAACGAAATAGCGAAAGTCTGCCGGGCGCCGAAACCGATAAGGGAGAGACGCGGCGCATCGCGCTCAAGCGTTGCGTTCGCGTTCTCCTTAACGCCTGCCTGTTCTTTCTTATTTCAGTTGGGCTTCAGCCTGTGCTTGCGTATCGTTCATGACCGCGTCCACGTCTTTGCTTCCGTTCAGGTAGTTCTGAACTTCCGCGGACAGGATGTCTTCGATTGCGTAAGTGTGCAGACCGAAGTTGACTTTAGGAACTTCCGTTGTCCATTTCGCGAAGTCGGAGTAGATCTTTTGACCGCCGAAGAACTCGTCAGGCTGCTCGTAAGCTTCGCCGCCGGAAGCTGCTTTAAGCGTGCCCAGTACGCCGATTTTGCTGAGCAAGTCTTGATACAGTTCGGCATCCGAACCGAAAGTCGCTGCCATGAAGTCGGCTGCCGCTTCTTGACCGTCGACGTTCATCACGTACCACGAGCTGCCGCCGGAGTTGGACGCGTTGATGGAATTCGCCGTGTCTTTCAGGCGAGGAATCGGAACGACTGCCCATTTGCCGGATTGCGAAGCTTCGGCTTTGACCGAAGGCGTGATCCAGTTGCCTGTAGGAACGGAAGCCACGTCGCCGCTGTTGAATGCTGCCACGAATTGGCTCCAGTCGGAATTCAGCTTCACGATGTCTGCGTCGAACATTGCTTTGTAGGTTTCAAGCGCTTCTTTGAAAGCCGCGTTGCCTGCGATGTTCGGAGTCACGCCGTCTTCTTTCAGGTACCACGAACCGGCCGATTGCAGCATCACGCGCAGCGTGCCGAGATCGTTCGGATCTTGTGTCAGCATCGCTTTGCCTGTTGCTTCTTTGACTTTTTTACCGATTTCGATGAATTGATCCCAATCGATGTTCGTTACGTCTTCAACCGTGTAACCGGCTTGTTCCAGGTAGTCGGTGCGTACATAGAAGCCGGTTACGCCGGAGTCGAACGGAATGCCGTATTGTTTGCCGTCAAAGCTTGTCGGGCCTGCTTTGTAGTCGGCGAAGTCTTCGGCTTTGATCTTGTCGGACATATCGCGGAAAGCATCCGGATACGATTGCAGGAAGTTCTGCGCGCGGTAGTCTTCGATCAAGACAACGTTAGGCAGACCTTTTGTCGTGCCGGAGTTCAGGCCGGTGTTCAGCTTTTGAACGATGTCCGCCTGCGCGTTCTCGACGATGTTAATCGTCACGTCCGGGTGGTCTTTCGCATATTTTTCTTTGGCCAGGTTCAGTGCCGCGATGTTGAAGTTCGGGTCCCAAGCCCAAATGGTGATTTCTTTTTTCTCCGTGTCGCCGCTTCCTCCGCTGCTAGCTGTCGTAGCGTCGCCGCCTCCGCCGCCCGAGCAAGCCGAAAGCATCAATGCGGATGCCGCCAGAGGCAGCAAAATCTTTTTCCAATTTTTCATCTTTTTCTCATCTCCCCGTAGGTGATAGTGATATGACCCTCTTAATCTGTGAAAATCGATGATGTAAGCGGTTGCTTTACGAGAATAATCTTAGCATCGAAAAGCAGGGTCCGGTTAGGAATATCTTTGCACGGAATAGGGAAATCATTGTGTGTCCCTAAAAATGATAGCGTTATCATCGGTAAAAAATTTAGGTTTACGTAAAATTTAAAGTTTTGCTCTGTTGCTGATTTGTTTCATGATCATGTCGCAAAATCAGAAAAAGAGAGCATAAGCTCTCTTCGGGCTGTCGAGAAAGTGGCTTCGGCGCGAGAAGCGAGAAGACTGCGAAAGAAATTCGTTCAATCCGCTGTCTCACTTGGAAAACTAGAATTAAATTTGATAGGGGTTTTCCAAGTTCAAAGGCGTCAACATATCGCTGAATGTTACCGCAGGCTTTCTTCGAAATCCTGTATTTCACTGAATTTCTCTCTCCGTCTTCTCGCTACGTTGGACTTTCTCAAATACGTAGAAGAGAGCATAGGCTCTCTTTTTTATGATTCCTCCGTGATCAGAGGAAGGGTGATTTTGATTTTGGTGCCCTCGCCTTTGCGGCTGTCGATCGACACGCCGTATTCTTCGCCGTACAGCAGCGTGATCCGGTTATGCACGTTGCGGACGCCGATGCCCGTGAACAGTTGCCGTTTGCTTTTCCGGTTCGGCAGCAAGGTTCCGCCTTCCGCTTTGCTCCACTCGCCCACGTCTTCCATGCCGTCGCCGTTGTCGCTGACTTCGCAGACCAATTGGCCGTCCGCTTGAGAAACGAGCACGTAGATCATGCCGTTTTGCTTCTCGTTGAACGCGTGGAAAAAGGCATTTTCGATAAACGGTTGGATGATGAGTTTCGGTACCCGATAGTGCATGCAGTCGGGCGCGGCGAACACGTTGACGCGAATCCGGTCGCCGTAACGGGCATGGTTGATGAACACGTAGTTGCGCATGTTTTCCAATTCCTGCTCGATCGTGATCGTCTCGCTGACGTTGCTGATGGTATTTTGCAGCAAAGAAATCAGCGCGTTGATCGTCTCCGCGGCCGCTTCCTTGTCGCCTTTTTGCACCAAGATTTTGATCGAAGCGAGCGTATTGTACAAAAAGTGCGGATTGATCTGCCGCTGCAGCGCCGCCAGTTCCGCGTTGCGCCGTTCTTTTTGCGTTTCCAGCAGCCTTGCGATGTAGTTATTCAGCTCGTCCAACATATAGTTGTAGGCCCGACTCAGCTCCTGGACTTCGTAGCCTGCCGATTCGGTCACGCGAACGTAGTTGCCGAAGTCTTTTTCCGTGACCGTCGACATTTGGCGGACGAGCACGGTCAGCGAGCGCGTCTGGCGGCGCGTAATAATGAACACGAGCAGCAGCGCCGCTCCGACGATCAAGCCGCCGACCAGCACTAGATCGCGCAAATTGACGATCTTGCCTGCGGCATAATCGCGATCGATCAAATTGACCAGATAAAAGTCGTATTCCGGGATATAGCTGGACAGCAAAATGGAACTGCGACCGAATACGTCGGCGTTCCGTCTGACCACCTCTTCGTTCTCTGCGGAAGGCTCGGCGTATTCCAACAGCTGCGTCGATACGGTCCCGATCTGTTCGGTGCGATTGCTGGACACGATCCGGCCGGAAGCATCCAATATGATGACGTCGTTGCCCGCGCTCGTGAAATTGCCGTAGAAGCGCCGGAATTCGTCTTCGCGAATCGAAATATACAAATCCCCGTAGATAAAACCGGTCGTGCGCTCCATCAAAGCTTTGGAGGCGACGATATACGGAACGGCTTTGCCGTCTTCGCCGCGCTCCATGTCGTATTGATAAATCAACCGCTTCGGCTCGGCCCCCGTGCGCTGGGACAGCGGATGGCCGATCAGCCGATCCTCGGGCACGGGCCAGTAATTGCGATCCGTCGAATAGTTCCGACCGTTCACGCCGACCGCCGTTACGCCGACGCTGTACGCGTCGACGTTGGACTTCACCCTTCTCATCTGTTGGTTCATCCCGAAATACGTCCCCGCCATACGGGTCGAATCCGATTCTCCTCCGCTCAAATACGTTTTGATCGTGCCGTTTTGCGCCGCATAAGCCGAAGCATTGACTACGGAGTCATTAAAAGATTCCATGCCGGTACGAATTTGGTTCAGCACCTTGGAATTGGTGATCCCGAACGTCTCGGTGAACAGTCGCTCCGACATGCGGATGGTAACGAGCGAAGTGACCAGGCTTACGGTCACCGTGCTGACGACCATGACCAGGAACAGCTTGACGAATAGCTGCTGCGCATGGAATCGGCGCCAGTATGCTTTCATGAACGTGCCTCCTTAGCGCCCTGCCGGATGCTGTCTGCGGTATTGACTCGGCGAGAAGCCGGTCTGCTTTTTGAATACTTTGGTAAAATAACCGGGGTCCGAATAACCGACCTGGCCGCTGATTTCGGAAATGCTCAATCCGCCGTCCCGCAACAATTCTTCCGCTTTCGCGACTCGAATCTTGTTCAAGTATTCGCTGAAGCCTTCTTTGTTGTGCGCGGTAAAGTAGCTGGACAGATACGACGGATTAAAATGAAAATGCTTGCCGAGGCCCGTCAGGCTCAACGCTTCGGCATAATGTTCGTCGATATAGGCGAGCAGCTTCTTCATGTTGGCTCCGCCCGGCTGATCGGTGCGTTCGGCCACCTTCGCCTCGGCGCGCCGTATGAAATGCTCCAGCAGCCGCACCGCGGACGGCGCGTCCTCCGCATCTTCGATCTCCCGGAAAAAACCGTATTTGGCTTCGTCCAAATCGGAGGCGTCATACTCCATGTTGCCGAGCAGCGTGATCAGGTTGAAGACGATATTGCCCAGAAACGATTTTAACCCGACGGCCGTGGAACGATGATCGTCTGCCATCTTGGCCGCATACTGCCGCAAATCGCGAAACGCTTCGTTAAAGTGCTCGCGCTTGATCTCTTCCGTAAACCTGCGCAGATCAAAAGCAGGCAGAACTTCGCTCGCAGGCGGCAGCTCTTCCGGCAGCATCAAAACGCGGTCCGGGAAAAAGAACCGCAGTTCCAACAGCTCCCGCATATTGCGATAAGAAGCGCTTAATTCGCGCAGCGAAGCAAAAGCTTCGCCGGCCGCCCAGAATGCGGGGCGCGAGGCTTCTCCTCGCGAATTCTCTTCGCGGCCGGAATCGTTCGACCCGTCTTCCGGCGGCGAAGCGGCGAACTCCGCTTCGGACTCCGCGTGCCGCCGCAGCGCGGCGACCAGTGCTTCGCGGCACCCGGCTTGCAGGCCGATCAGCGCGGCTTCGCTGCCGGTCGCGGCGCCGGAGGCCGCTATAGGCAATGCGTACACGCGCACCGGTCCGTACGGCGCCGCGAGAGGCGCGTCCGGCGTCAGCGCCTGCCGCAGCCGCTCCGCGAGCGGCTGCCCGGATTCGCCGGTGCTTGCGGCAGCACCGGCGGTTTTGCGGCGGGCCGGGCGCAGCCGTCCGACCAGCACGAAGGATTCGTGCGGGAACAGCTCCGCCAGCACGTCGGGCGGAGCGACTTCGTCGGCCTCGTAACCGGACGCCAGCTTCTCCAGCAGCATTTCCGCGTCCGGTCCTTCGCCCAGCCCTTCGCCCGTATAGCGGATAGAAGGAATCCGTTTGGCCGTATTTTGCAAAACGCGCAGCAGCTCCTGGGTTTCCAGCTTCGGTTTTAAAATATAATCGGCAACGCCGTTTTGGAAAGTCGAACGCACGTAATCGAACTCGCCGTAACTGCTGAGCACGACGACCTCGATGCCCGGATGGTTCTTTTTAATCAGGCGGGTGAACTCCTCGCCTTCCATAATCGGCATCACGATATCGGTGAGCACGATATGAGGCTGAAGGCGCTCGATCGCTTCCAACCCTTCACGTCCGTTGGACGCTTCGCCCACGATTCGGAATCCGTGCGCTTCCCAATCCAGATAATGTTTGATGCCCTGACGAACCAATACCTCGTCGTCCACGATCAGAATTTTGCAAATCCGTTCCATTCATGAGCCCCCTTCTCTATGCGTCGACCGCTATAACCGTATCCGTTGAACCTCGCGAGAACCGGTCGACGTGCCATGTTATCTGGTAACGTTTACAACATCGTATCACAAATAATCGGTTCACCTCCAGCTAAACGAAAAGGACTGCCCAAAGGGAAATTCTCCCTTTGCACAGTCCGTGCTCCAAAGACATTACCGATTACGTTTTCGATCGCGAAGATTCCAACATCCCCATGCGTTCCGTAATTTTCATCTGAATAAACGGCTTGACGAACACCGATGCGAGGAAGATATACGACAGTGCCAGGAAGAGCGCGTACAGCCAGAACGTTCCGTCTTTGCCGTACAGCGCTTTGAGCCGATCCGTCGGCCCGCTGTATACCGGACGCCCGGCGGCTTCGTTGTAAGAAAACCAGTAATCATAGTAGATACTCGTCAAAGCCTGCACGTAAAAAACGATCAGCGTCGACACAAGATTAACAATCGGGATAAACGACAGGATCGAACTGGCGATGCCCACGATCAGCCCTACCGCAATCATGACGAACAAAGTCGGGAAAAAGTGGCGCAGCCCAGTTCTCATGATCGTCCCCAGGTTCAACCTTCCGCTGCGCGCCAACGTCGGAAGGAAAAACAATCCCGCGGACACGACCCGAATCAGAATTCCCGCAATGGCGCCGAAAGCAAGCAGTTGGAAAAACCCGACCAGCACGGTCCCCCACTGCTCGCCTGTAATCTCGCTCCCCCCGCCGGCCATCGTTTGGAATCCGTAAATCATCATCACGACAAAATAAGACAGCTGCCCGTACAGCAAAATCAATGCGATGACTGTAGGTAAAGCCGTCAGCAGCAAGTGGTATTTCAAAAAGTCCCAATACCCCGGCATCTGCGCGTAAGTCTGTCTGCTGCGGTCGTAACCGTAAACGGATCGATCGTCCATTTTTGTACTTCCCCTCTGTTTTTGGATGTACTGCCCGACTCTCCGGATTGAACGTCACTTCAACTCTTTATGGACGAACGTATCCGGGTCTTCCTGAATGCGCTGCTCCATTGTAAGCTTCCATTGTTCGGAGAGTTCATTCATGTCGTAAGCGGATTTACTCGTTTGTTGACCCAAGCCAGCCAAAGCCGACAAATCCAGTTTCATGCTGCGCAGCTCGGCCAGAACCTGTTCGCGGGACGCATCGACTGCCGCATCGCCTTCAATCCATTTATTTTCCAATTCATTGGATAGATAATACTCGAAGGCATAGATCGTCCTTACCATTTCAAAAGACGCATACCGGTCCAATCCCTGCAACAAACCTTTCGCCTCGGCCAGCCTCGTTTGCACAATGCCGATCGCGTATAGACTTTCCGGCGCGCCCGCTCCGTCCTCGATCGTATAAATCGCAGCGTTAAGCTGCGAGTCCGCGCTTTGAACGATAGACATCGTCCGGTTGATCCCGTCTGCCACAGCCAATTTTCCTTCCCGATGTTCGGTAAACAACCTAAGATTCAAAGCCAGACTGCCCACCAATAGAATCAAAACCAGACCCAACCTTATATTTTTTCTGTCGCGAATTTGCCTCTTCATGTTAAACCTCCTGTTCAGAACTTCTTCAGCCCCACTTCCCAAAAGCTTTTAAGCCGCCCGTATCGTTCAATCGCTCGTTCGCTCCGCTCCAACGTCTTCCAATCCTGATCCGAGAAAAATTGCCGCAGCTCGCTTTCATCAAAAAAGCGGCGCAAAATCCCTTCGCTTTGATACAAAAAAGGATCGTCTTGCGTCGCCACCGCCCCGTGCTTTACTGCAAGTTCAGCCACGGCATGCACTCGGCACAACAGCAAGCCTCCCGGTTGCAGCGCACGATGAATATCGCCGATAATCCGCAAGGTCGCGCTTCTCGAAAAATAATGCAGACTCAAATCGGCCACTACGGCTTGCAGCGACTCGTTGGCAAAAGGCAGGCCGTCCGCCATATCCAACTGGAGCGTCTTCATGTCCGGCTCCTCCCGCCTAAGCTGCTCCAGCGCTTTTTCCGACAAATCGCAGGCCAGCACATCGAATCCTTGCGCATGCAGCGCTTTGGCGTTATGCCCCAACCCGCAGCCCAGATCGACGATTTTGCCTTTTTGCGGATCGAGCCATGCGGCGTACTTTTCCAGCCAACCGTCATGATTTTCGTGAAAAGGCAGGTCGGCATACGCGGTGTTCCAGTATTTTTTATCCGGCGTGTTCATCATATCCTCCTCGTACTCGGCATCTATGTATCCTCAATCGCTCACCTTTTGCGCATTTTCCAGCAGTCCGTTTACCTCGATCACTTCCACCGCTCCGACGCGCCTCGGGCCTTCCATAAAAAAGCCTTGCACGCCTGCCGAGATCCGCTTCGCATGAACTTCTCGCCGCATGGCCGGAAACAAGACCCACATTCGAGCCGTACCTTGAGCGGGAACGCCAGATTCGGCTTCGAGCAGCACCGCGCCGTTCGCGTCTTCGAACTCGGGATAGATCGCATAAATGCCCGACTGCGAAATATCGTCTCCCGCATAGGAAAAATCGCAGCGGTAGCCTTGAACCGGCAACGTCTTTCTTCCTCCTTCAGCCGCCGGGAAAAATCGATAGCTCACGCGAAAATCATGCGGATAACCGCGCTTTTGCTCATAAGGAATCCACATTCCGGCAGCCTCCTCTCGCCTTCTCGTTTGCGCGTTCGTTTCATAACAACATCTTGCTCAGCACCAAATCGACCCTTTCTTCCACGCTATGTACGCCTTCAATCTTCAAAACGGGGCATTTCAAATCTTCCATCCAGCGTTCGTGAAGCTGCAAGCTGCGGACTTCCTCCCCGGCATGGTCATACAGCGCCGCCCAGTCCAGAAAAGCAATCGACTCTTCGTGCATTTGACCTCCGGGCAGCGACTGTTCGCCATAGCGGTGATATTCCCGAGCTTTCAATCGATTCAACCGCTCCGCTTCGGGCACGTACAGAAATACGACAAGATCGAATTCCGGCTTGAACGCATCGCCCCAACCGCAGACCGCTCCGCTGAGTATCCAGGAATCATGCCGTTTGAGGTCCGACTCCAGCAGCTTCACGCGTTCTTCAAGCGGTCTGACCTCATCGAATTTATGCGCCCAGAAATAATCATCCCCGTCCAAGACGGAATGCGGCAAACGCTCTCCCAGTGCCCGGCCCAACGTCGTGGCTCCCGAACCGGATGCGCCGAAGATATGGATATGGCGGTATGGATTCATAGTCTCCTCCTTATTGATCTGCTTCGACTCCGAAATCCCATCGAAACTGCGCGAACATCAAGGTCATCAGCACGTAGATCGGATAAAAAAACATAACCATGAGCAGCAGCATACCCGCTCCGGGTCCCGGATCTTCGCCCGGATGCATCACCGGCAGCAGTCGTCCGATTGTTCCGGCAAACAAGAAAAAGTACGGAACCCACAAAATCAACAACCATCCGTCCGCGCTATGTCGACCGAGATGCTTGCGAATATAAAAAGGAAACAGGATAAGTCCCAATACCGCCGCAATCAAAAAAGCAATCCAGGGCGCTTTGACGACGATGTCGAGATCAAGTCCCGTGACCCTTGAAATTCGGTACACATTAACTTCGAGCTGCGCGAAAACAACGAGCGGAATACATGCAAGCAGCGCGAACACATTCATTTTGGCGAAGTATTTCAACTTGGCTCTTCTCCCTTCCTGCGACGCAGCAGCGTTTCGACCAGCAGCCAGACCACCGCGACGATCGCGATCCATCCGACGAACAACAGATACGTATTGAGATGGAAAAAGTGGCCGTTCATATGCATGGACTCCCAATTCAAAGAAACCGGGTATCCGCCTTGGGACGCGGTCGTTTGACGGTTAATGAGCGCGGCCTTTTCCTGCAAATGGCGATAACGCGCATGCTGAAGATCGAATCCCGCCGCTTGATGCGCAAACAGCCCAAGCAAAACGAAAGCGAGCGCTAGCGGCGTAAAACGTCTGAGCAAGCGCGCCGCATATAATTGATATAGCAGCACCAGACCTAACGCTGCGAGCGGGATCACCAAAAACCAGGCAAGATTTCCGTTTCCCGAAGGTCGACCGAGTTCGACGTTCATGAGCGACCCCAGCGTAAAAAACAGCCCGATGACGAACAAGTTGACCGCGATCGAGATCGGATGCTTGACCCGTTCGCCAAGAACGCCGACGATCATCCCGACCACGAATAGCGTGATTACACCCTCTATGACAAAAATAAGCATCTTTTCGACCTCGCCTTCCGACCATACGTGCCTCCGCGACAGGTTTCAGCTTCTTTTAATGAATGATTCTTTCTCATCACTTATTCTTCCCTGTTTCTTCCGTATTTCCTCTTTTCGTATTCCGGATCCGACTTCTGCTCTGCCGCGAAAGGTGATCCCGGTTACAAATTATGTGATAATAGGGATCGAAAAGAAAGTCTATGCGAACGTCGAATTAATTCAATTAAAAAAGGAGCGGAACGCACATGTTGGAACATATCCGTAAAAATAACGTGGAGCGGTTTGCCGGGTTCGGCGAGCTGTACGACCGCAACCGTCCTGCGGCCCCGCAAGAGGTTATTCGTCTTTTGGAAACTTATCTCGAAGGAAAGCCGCGCCATGTAGCCGATGTCGGCTGCGGCACGGGACTTTCCACGTTTCTTTGGTTAGGCCGTGCAAAGCAGATTATCGGGATCGAACCGAGCACCGATATGCGGCAAGTTGCCGAAGCCAAACGCCTCGCGGCGGGCAGCCCTGAAGAATTGACGTTCCGCGAAGGCTTTTCGGACGACTTGAAGCTTGAAGACGGCTGGGCCGATCTGATCACGTGTTCGCAGTCGTTCCACTGGATGAATCCGCAGCCTACGTTGTCCGAATTCGCGCGCGTGCTGCGTCCCGGCGGCGTATTCGCGGCTTACGATTGCGATTGGCCTCCGGTGTTGAACGCGGACGTCGAAGCGGCTTATGAGCAGTTGTCCGCCCTCGCGGATCGTCGGGTTCAAGAGCTGTCGCACGAGACCGAACAAGCGCACAAATGGCCGAAGGACGAGCATTTGCGGCAGATCCGGGATTCCGGTCGGTTCCGATACACTCGCGAAATCGTGTTCCATAATCGGGAGACTTGCGATGCGCAGCGATATACCCGCATTGCGCTTAGTCAAGGCGGTACCCAGGGAGCGATTAAGCGCGGCGCTGCAGATGTGCAAGCCGCCGCAGACGACTTCGGACGCCGGGTCGACATGTTTTTTGCAGGAGAAGAAAAAGAAGTGTTGTTCAGCTACCGGATGCGGCTTGGCGTGAAGTAACTTCGCAAGGGGAAAAACCGGTTTCCGAAGATCCGGAAGCCGGTTTGATAGGGGACAAGCCAACCCGGCAGCTACTCGACTCCATCCGAATCCAGCATCTTCACCTCGCCTGTTTGCCCGTCGATTTGCTGGTAGGTTCCCGATTTGGTGCTGGTCACGAATTGCATGCTGATCAGAAACACGATACCCAGGATCAATAAAATCCCAAGTCCTCTTTTCAATGTGCGGCCCATCGTTCTCCTCCTTTTTTTACACTCTGAAATCGCTGTATGCCTTCTATAAAGGATACTTCGCGAATACCGATTGTCTTAGCTTAATATGCAAAGGCCGCTCATACTGCTGGATCTGCTCGATCTCTTCGGCTTGTTCCAAGTCGGGACTGAATTTTCCGCTATTGCTGTTGATGATCCCGTATTTCCCTCGTCCGTTATCCGCCAGAAATACGATATACCGCTTATTCGGTTCCACTTCATGATAACCGTTAATCGCCCAAATTTTCGGCTCCGCGCCTTTCTCTTCGACGATCGCTAACGGTTCGATAAACTCTACCGTTTGGCCTACCGGTCTCGGGCCTTCGTTTTTAATTACTTTTTCCACTTTGAATTCGGTATGGGTATAGAAGCTTTGAATGATTCCGTCATTGTATGAAGTAACATGATGTTCACGCTCTTCGAACGGAAGCAGCGGAGTGCCTACGACGATGACATCCGATCCTTGCTCCAGCGAATCCAGCGTATCGTACATCATTTGATTGCCTTCCAAGACCGCTCGATCTAAGTTCGACTTCGATTCAGTTAATTCGATTGCAGGCAGCTGCTCAACTTTCTTTCCGTCCACAATAAAATAGCTTTTTTCTTCGCCCCTGCCGGGGAACTGTATGATGATCAAAAACACAAATCCCAGGACCAGTAAGATGACCAACCTTCTTTTTAAAATACGATTCAATTCCGTCCTCCTTTCGGCGGCGTACGTCTTATAGACGCGCCCAATCGAAGTTTCGTTGGACAAAAAAGACCGACTCTGCTCAAAGGCTTCATTCTCCCTTTCGCAAAATCGGTCTTTGCTATCATTTTCAATGACGCTTCAAGCCTTCACACAATCCCGTATTTCACCAACAGCTCCCCGAGCACGGTTCCTCAAGCCTTTTTGAGCGATGCGGCGAGTGCGCGTTTCGTCACCTGCGTCATGCGGGATTCCTCCTTTTTTACAACGTCAACGTCTTTCAACCGACCCATCCCAAGCCGCTTAAGGCCGTCCAAAGCCCCGAAACGAGAATCAGCCAGAGCGAGACCTGCTTGAACAAGCGCTCGTCAAAACGGTGAACCGCTTTTGCTCCCAGCCAAGCTCCGACGAACATCGCCGGAATCGTCCATAGCAAAAAGCTGCCCGTTTCCCGATCCAATAAGCCGCCCGCCGCAAACGATACGATACTGACCAGATTAAGCACGACGCCGTTCAGCGCAAGATTGGCACGAAACGCCTGCTTGCTCATTCCCTGATTGGACAAGATCAAGGCCAGCGGCGGCCCGCTGACCGAAATGCTTCCGTTCAACAACCCGCTCAGCAGTCCCGCAGTCAAGAACGCTACTCGTTCATTGCGGATCGGCAGCGATCTGCCAAACAGCATGAGAGCGGCAAACAACGAAATCAGCAGTCCCGTGACTGTTTTCAAAACGTAAGCCTCGACCGCAATCAGCAAATACGTGCCAAACGGCGCCGCAACCACCCCGGCCGCAATCAACAGCCATATTTGCTTGACGTTGATGTCTCGGCGATTCGGTATCGCAACAAGCAGACACACAAACAGGCTGAAAATGACGATGATCGGCACCGCTTGACGCAAAGGCAAAAACAGACTCAGCAGCGGCAACGCGATCAAAGCAAAGCCGAAGCTGGTCAAACTTTGAATAAAGCTCGCGGCGAGAATGATCAACATCGCAAACGCGAGCACGCCGAGTTCGGTCATGACGTTCCTTCCTTCTTCTGGCGATTTACCTGATATCTCATCATAGCGCATTTATCGCGGAAGAAGCACGGGCGGCAGGGGTCTCGGCTGTTTTCAAATCGTCCTGCTTCACGGCGTAGGCCCATTCGCTGCCTTGCGGAATGACCCAGACCAAAGTATCGATATCGGGATCTTTTTTGCCGGTGTAGGTTTGCGCGGTTTCTTTGCCGTCTGCGGTTGTGATTAGCTTCAAGGTGAAATCATCTTTTGCCGAAACCAAGGTCGAAGCTTTCACGGGCAGGCGGTCGCTTGCGATGTATTTCAGCGAACCGGATACGGTTGCGGCGTCGTTAGCTTCGATGGACTGGCCGTTCAGCGTCCAGACCGGAGAAGCGGCGTCGGAAGACGAGTTGGACAATGTCCATGCCGCCGAGCCGCGCTTGTACGTTAGTTCCTTTAGATCGGCGTCGTCCCACTCGAACGGCGTCGTATCGACAAGCGTCGTAATGCTGGGAAGCAGGGAAGAAACCGCGTTGGAATCGATCTGTACCACCGAACCGCCGTCGATACGCGCATAATTCGCGTTTCCGGTCGGAAGATTGTCGCCGATCGCGATCGTGACGACGGTTCCGTTACCTTCCGTCAACGTGATTCCTTTTTTCGCAACGTCAAGGCCGTATCCGCTGACGTCTTCAGGCGCTTCCTCGACGACGCTGCCCTGTTCGGTCGCCGACAGCGTCTCCAGCCAAGAATCGACGGCGTATGGATTGATCGGATATTTTTCGGGTTCGGTAAAGCTCCATTCGTCGTCGTTTTTCACCAGCTGATACGTCAAGTCGCCGTTAGCGATACGAATGCCGGCCACCTTCGAAGTGTCGATCGTCGTTAACTTGGCGGCAGGCGCTTCCTCTTCCTTGCCGAAAATGTTTTGCGACAGCGCGTAGCCCAGACCTCCGGCGAATACCAAGACGAGAATCAAAGTCGGAATATACTTTTTCATACGCGTCTCCGTCTCCACCAGAGCAGCACGCCCGCCAGAACGAAGAGCAGCGGGAACACGATCATCGTGCCGATCAAGATATAGCGCGCCTGCGGCGCGGTCAGATAGGCGGTCTCGTATTGCTGCTGTTCGCGAGCCCGGATCGTCAGGTCGCTAACGTTGCCGCTCAGGTAGTTGATGCTGTTGAGCGCGAAGTCTTTGTTCCCCTGCTCCGCGATCTGATCGTCCGTCAGGAAGAAGGAAGTGCCGAGCAGCACGACTTTCGGATTCCCGTCGGCATCGTCTACCGCGTAACCCAGATACAGAGGTCCGTTCAAATCTTTGCCTTCCGCGTACTCGCTCGTGGATTGCAAAAGTCCAGCCAAATCCGTTTCCCCGTAGCTTTCGGTGGAAGTGCTGAGCAGCGGAGATACGGTCATGCCTTCCGGCGCTTCGGCGGTCGCGTTCAGCGCAACGGACAGATAGGTCATCGGGTAGACTTTGCTTTCGCGCAGCTTTTCGGTAATGGCATGATTTTCATAACTCGGCACGACCGTCAGCGGATCGTAGAGCTGCGTGTTGGTCTTGTCCACCGCGATCGCATGCTGGTCGGTCACGCCGTACTTTTTCATCAGCGCATCGATATTTTTCCAATCGCTTTTCATGTCCGGATTGAAGCCCAGCGACAGGAACAGTTTGCCTTTGCCGTCCAGATACGTCTCGATCAGCTTCAACTCCTCGTCGCTCAAATCGGTTTCCGGCGCGACGATCATCAGCAGGTCCGCATCGTCCGGAATCGCTCCGGCTTGGTACAATTGCAGTTCCTCGACCTCGGTATTATCGGCTTTTAGTCCTGCGGTTAGTTGCGTCAGACGCGACAGCGGGAATTCGCCGTGTCCGGCCAGCACATAGGCTTTATGCGTCTCCGTTGCAATTAACGAATTGAGCGCGCCGGTCAGCTTCGACTCGCCGAGGAAGGTGTACGAACTGCTGTCGCCCGAGCCGAACATTTCCTGGAACGCGATCGTTTGCGTCTTCTCGCCGTACGTCAGCACGATCGAGCTGGAAGACAAATTGTACTGACGCGCCAGCTCCGGCTGCTGCACGAGGCTGTACGCATGCACGTCGAGCTTACTGCTTTTTTTCGCATACTCCCCGACCAGATCGGTAATCTCGCGGGTGACCAATTCGCCGTCGGCATCGTTGTTCGTGAATACCTCGACTTTGATATGATCCGGCAGTTTGCCCAGCACGGTAGTCGTCTGATCGGACAGCGTGTACTGCTTGTTCGTCGTAAGATCAAGTTGGAAGCCGGAGGCTTTGGTGAGGAAAAGAGTCAACAGCACGAACAAGCCGATCGAAGCCAGCGCCACGACGAGCGTATTCGCATGGTGCAACACGCGTTTGGATTTTTTATTCATGATTTACCTCCACCGTTTCCGTTCGATCACCTGAATGCTGAGCACGACGAACAGCACCGCGAGCGAGACATAGAAGATCACGTCGGGGCCGTTGATCACGCCTTTGGTCAGGTTCGAAATGCGGTCCGGCAGCGAAAAAGGCTCGATCCACGCCGACAACGTTTCGTTTTGCGAAGTCATCGAGCCTGCCAACCAGAACAATAGCAGCAACACAAAACCCGCTACGGCGGACACCATTTGATGTTGGGACAACGATGAAGCGAACAAGCCGATCGCCATCATGGACGCGCCCATCAGAAACACCCCGAGCACCGATAGCCAGAGCGTCGTCATATTCAGATTCCCGAACAGCGACATGACGGCCGGATAGGCCAGATTGCAAACCAGCAGCATCATCAGAACGCCGAGCGAAGCCAAATATTTGCCCAGCACGACTTCCGTCACGCTCGCCGGGGAAGTCAGCAGCAGCTCGTCCGTGCCTTGGCGAAATTCTTCGGAGACCAGCCGCATCGTAAGAACGGGGATCACGATCAGCAGCATGAACAGCATATCGCCCAGAATCAATCGGTAGTCGATGATGCTCGGCTGATACGTGACAAAGTCGACGTAGAACATGAAGCTGGACATCAGGATATAGATCGCGAAGGCGAAATACGAGGTCGGGGCCAAAAAATACAGCCGAAGCTCTTTGCCGGAAATGGCTAAAATGCGGTTCACTTCCGTTCACCTCCGATTTCGGCGCCGGACGAATCCGCCGTTTCCGAAGCAGCAGCGTCATCGGAACGATCGAGGGAAGCCGGCTTGTCGGCCAATATAGAATCCTCTGCTGCCGCAGTCGGTTCGGACGTCAGTTTCAAGAACACGTCTTCCAGCGTCAGATTCTCTTTGTGCAGCTCCAAAATCGGCAAATCCGTATCGGCCAGCAAACGGAACAATTCGACGCGGAAATCCTGTTGGTCGCTTGCGGTCAACAGGGCGCGGACAGTGCCGGACATTCGGGTATCGGATAAAGCAAGACTCTCCGTGCTTTCAAGACCCGTCTGTTCAAGCGTCGGAATTTCCGGATCATCGGACGACGCTTTCGACTCCCCCTTTTCGGAAACGCGATCATGCTCCGGTGCTTCCGTGCTTGCAGCCGAGCTGTCCGTGTCCGATCCGTCGACCGCCGGGGAGAGCGCCGGATTCCCGTCCGCTTCCAGCGTTTCCATCCGAATTTCAGCCGTAATGCCGCGCGCTTCCGCCCATCGGCCGAGCACCGTCTCCACGCGCTCGCGTTCGCCGCTTACTTCAAGCGTCACGGCAAAGCGATTCTCCATCCGGGCCCCGATCTCGTCCGGCGCTCCGTCCATCACCAGCTCGCCCCGGTTGATAATCAACACCCGATCGCATAAAGCTCCCACTTCCTGCAAAATATGCGTGCTGAGCAGCACCGTATGATTTTCGCCCAACTCCCGAATCAGACTGCGGATTTCGATGATCTGGTTCGGGTCCAGACCGGATGTCGGCTCGTCGAGCACGAGCAGATCCGGCTTATGGATGATCGCCTGCGCCAGCCCGAGACGCTGCTTGTAGCCTTTGGACAAATGTCGAACCGACTGCCGTTCGCGCCCGTTCAATCCCAGTCGCGATACCATCTCCGCAACGCGAAGCTTTTGCTCCCGTGCCGGTACGCCGCGCAGCTTCGCTACGAATTTCAGATACGAATCGACCGTCAGGTCGGGATAGAGCGGCGGCGTTTCCGGCAGATACCCGATCTTGGAACGCGCTTTCCTCGCTTCATCGTGCACCGACAATCCGTCTACCGTGATAATGCCTTCCGTCGGATACAAATACCCGGTAATCATGCGCATGGTCGTCGTTTTCCCCGCGCCGTTCGGCCCGAGAAATCCGACGATCTCGCCGCGCTGCATCGAAAAGTCGATCTGCCGCACGCCGCGTCCGCCATCGTATGTCTTGCTCACCTGCTTCACTTCGAGCACGCGTCTTCATCCCTTCTTCATTCATATGTACATCCGCCAGACATGCGTCAACACGACGATCGCACGCGTTCGCATCCATCATGCAACGAATTGCCGAATCGCCGTATTGAAGCAAAATATGGCCTTAAGCGGATGTTCAAACTGCTCTTACTATAGGCCGAAAAACATAAGCGAGGCTTAAGCGAAGTTTAGTCAAGGCTTAAAATAATATGTCTAAATTGTGAACACAAAAAAAGCGAACGTCGGATTTATCCGATCGCCGCTTTTTTATATCCTGCTATCCCCTTGTACAAACTGCTACTCTTTGTTATTTTCTTCAGTTTGCTCGACAAATTCCCGAATCAAAACGATCGTTTCCCAACTGAAATGATGCTCCAGATTTGCACTCTCTGTCTCCACGCGCTGCTCGGGCACGCCGATCCGGCTCAAAAAACGTTCTAGCGTTTGTTTTCTTTCCTGCAACTGTTCCCCGGCCTGTTCGCCTTGCGGGGTCAGGAAGATCCAGCCGTATTTTTCATATTCGATATGTCCGGCTTCCGCTAATCGACGCGCCATCTTGGAAGCAGCAGACGGATTGATGGACAAGGCTTCGGCAACGTCCGTCACCCGCGTATACCCCTGCGCTTCGGACAGCCTATAGATCTGCTTCAAATGATCTTCCATTCCGCGTGTCGTCATCTGCTCCCTCCCTTAGATCGAACTGGTCGTCGGCCGAAGTCGTTTTGCCAAAATTCCGTGTTTGGGCGAAACGATAAAGCTGAACATAAATACTACACCTGTCGCAAACGCCATCGAACCGGAGATTGAGGTATCCAGCCATAACGCGATGTAGTAGCCAAATACCGCTGACAAGATACCGAACGCTCCGCTTAGCGCCATCATGACCGCCAGCCGATCGGTCCACAGATAAGCGGAGGCCGCAGGCGTGATCAGCATCGCCACGACCATGATCGCGCCGACCGCGTCGAACGAAGCCACCGTCGTGATCGAGACCAGTCCCATAAACGCGTAGTGCATCAATCCGGCGGGAATGCCCAGGCTGAGCGCCAACGCCGGATCGAACGAGGTGATTTTCCATTCTTTATAAAAAGCGATAATGGCAATCAGCACGATAATCAGCACGATCGACAAGGTGACCACGGCCTCAGGCACTTCGCCGAGCAGCGGAAGCGTCGATTTTTCCCAAGGAATAAACGTGATTTCACCCATTAGCGTATGCTGAATATCGAGATGCGCGTTGCCGGCTTGAGTCGAGATCAATACCACGCCCAGTGCGAAAAACGAGGTGAACACGACGCCGATCGACGCTTCCTGCTGCACGCCCAGCGAATGCAGCCATTGCACGAGCAGCGTCGTCAACAGTCCGGCCGCGACCGAACCGATCAGCATATGGATGCCGCTCAGCTCGCGCGTGACGAGGAACGCGGTCACGATGCCGAGCAGCACGGTATGGCTGATCGCGTCGGCCATCATCGCCATCCGGCGCAGAATCAGCAGCGTGCCGACCAAGCCGCACGAGACGCCGACGAGCGAAGCCGTAAGCAAAATCCATCCGGCGTAACTCATATCGCGTTCCCTCCTTCCGCCGCGCGACGCTCATGTTTCGGCTTCATTAACTCTTTACGCAAACGATGTTGTTGCACGGCTTGGATCACAATGCCTTTGCGGGCTCCGAACGCCAGCGAAATCACGAATAATGCCGCTGCCGACAATACGATAAAAGGTCCGGTCGGCCAGCCGCTTCCGTATGCGCTAAGCACCGTTCCCACAGCGCCGGATACGCCGCCGAATACCGCCGACAAGATCACCATGCGTCCGAACGAGTCCGTCCAATACCGCGCACTGACCGCCGGGGTAATGAGCAGCGCCGCCATCAAGATAACGCCGACCGCCTGAATGCCGACCACGATCACCAGCACCAGACAGAACATGTACAGCGCGTTCATCAAGCGCCCGGACAGACCCAGACCTTTGGCAAACGCGGAGTCGAATAAAAAAAGCTTCCATTCCTTAAAAGCCACGATGGATACAATCAGCACCAGCAACGCAAGCCCTGACATTAACCAGACGTCGCGCTGCACCATCGAAGCGGCTTGGCCGAAAATAAAACTGTCCAAACCGCTTTGCGCCGCTCCCGCCATACGGTTGACCATTGTGAGCAGCATGATCCCGAAGCCGAAAAAGACCGACAATACAATGCCCATCGCGGCGTCTTCCTTGATCCGGCTCGACGAGCGTATCCAATGGATCAGCAGCGCGCCGAGCAATGCCCCGGCTGCCGCGCCCGCCAGCATGACCGGAAGATTTTTTGAGCCGACCAGCGCGAAGCCGATAATGACGCCGGGCAGAGAAGCGTGCGACAGCGCGTCGCTCATTAGGCTTTGTCTTTTCCAATAGGCGAAGCAGCCGATGATTCCCGCCGCCGTACCGAGAATCAGCGTGCCGAGCAGTACCCACTGCGCGTTATGCGAAAGTCCGGCGATCATCATCCGGAAGCCACTCCTTTCCAGCGCAACGTGCCGCCGTAAGCCCGATGTACCTGGCTTTCCGTAAAGGTCTCCGCCGTCGGCCCATGAGCGATTACTGTCCGGTTCAGCAGCAGCACATGATCAAAATAGTCTTCGACCGTTTGCAGATCATGATGCACGACGAGTACCGTTTTGCCGCGGCTTTTGAGCAGGTCGAGCGTCGCCATAATCGCTTTTTCCGTTGCGGCGTCTACCCCGGCGAGCGGCTCGTCGAGCAAGTATAGATCGGCGTCCATCACGAGCGCGCGAGCGAGAAAGACCCGCTGCTGCTGCCCGCCGGACAACTGGCTGATTTGCCGGGAGGCGTACTCTTCCATGCCCATTTCCCGCAGCGCCTGCATAGCTTGTTCGCGATGTTTTTTGCCCGGACGACGCAGCCAGCCGATCCGGCCGTACAAGCCCATCAGCACAACGTCGAGCGCATCGGTCGGAAAATCCCAATCGACCGAACCGCGCTGAGGAACGTAGCCGACGCGAGATTTGACTTTGACGTAAGGAGCGCCGAAAAAAGACACGCTGCCTTCCAGACTCGGATGCAACTCCAATATCGTTTTGAGCAGCGTCGATTTGCCTGCGCCGTTAGGACCGACGATTGCAGTCAACGTACCGGGCTTAACGGTAAATGTCGCGTTATCCAGCACTTTGTTTTTCCGATACGAAGCCGATAATCCCTCTACTTGCAGTACCGATGTCATGCGCTCACTTCCCTTCGGCGCTTAGTGCGTTATAGATCGTGTCGGCGTTGTGTCGGTACATGCCGATATAGGTGCCTTCCGGCGTTCCGGTATCGCCCATCGCGTCGGAGAACAGCTCGCCGCCGACTTTGACGTCGAGACCGCGTTTTTTCGCGCCTTCGATAACCGCGTTGATTGACGCCGGATTGATGCTGCTTTCGACAAAGACGGCGGGTACTTGGTAATCGACCAACAAGTCTACCGTGTTATCGATGTCCGACAGACCGACTTCATCTTCCGTGCTCAAACCTTGCAGCCCGACGACATCAACCCCGTTCATGCGGCCGAAGTAGCCGAATGCGTCGTGGGCGGTAATGAGCACGCGCTTTTCTTGCGGGATTTGCGAGAGCTTGGACTGGGCGTCCGTTTTGAGCGCGTCCAATTGTTCGAAATAAGCGGTTTTGTTGGTTTCGAAGTAGTCGGCGTTTTCCGGCGAAGCTTTTTTGAGCTCTTCCACGCCTGCGCTTAGCGCCTGCTTCCACAGCTCGATATCGAACCAGATATGCGGATCGGTTGCGCCTTCTTCATCGACCAACAGTTCTTTCTTCGGAACCGCTTCGCCGATCGCGGCTACCGGTTTGGTTTTGCCGATTTCTTCGAATACGCGCAGCATATTGGCTTCCAAATGCAGTCCGCTGTATAAAATAACGTCGCCGCTTTCGAGCTTGGCGATATCGCCTTGCGTCGCTTGATACAAATGCGGATCAACGCCCGGTCCCATCAAGCTCTGTACGTTAACCCGATCGCCGCCGATGACCGAGATTGGCTCTGCAATTTGGGCGATGGTGGTAACGACGTTAAGTTTGCCTTCGTTATTTCCTGCGGCATTCGCGGTACTCGCGTTATTGGCATTTTCACCCGTTGCGCAGCCTGCCAGCCAGAGGGCAAGGGCGGTTACGATGAGGGCCATTCCCCATTTTCGGATTCCTTTTGTTTTTGTCACGATTGATCCTCCCTTATCTTTTCTTCAACTAAAATTTTTTACCCAAGGCAAAACTTATGCTTATGTATAAAATAATTTCCTGAGGTGAATTTGTCAATGGCAGAAAAAGAGGGGAAAGTTTCCTCTCGGGAAACACTGTAAGTCCTATTCGGGGGGAAGCTGGGGGCGCTGCGGGAGAAATTCGCTAGTACCTTATCAACTCTTAATCATAGGATTAGGTTCGCCGGAAACCCACGCGCTTTAGGTGGGTTTCCGGCGGGCATAACTTTACCTTTAGTGTTGACAAGGTTCTAGAGCTTCCGCTGTTCGAATCGAATTCCTGATTTCCAAAAGGGAACTTTTTTGGGGAAGGGGAAGAGAAGAAGAGAAAAAGAAAAGCAACGAAGCATGGGATGGCTTGGAATACAGCAAGGTGATTAGAGAGGAGAATCGAAAATGAAGATTCTGTGGGCTGGGCTAACGGATTCTATGTCCTTTAGAAGCCCGAATCAACCCCTGCTGCGATTTTAACGGATCGTAGATCGTATTACCGTTAGGCGTTCATTTTGCTGGTTTTCCTACCAAAATCAAGCCGAATTTCGTTCTAAGCGTCATCTGAATCCGTTAGAATATTCAAAAGCTCAAAAAGGGGCTTTAAGCGTCGGCTCGTTCCGTTAGAGTGCGAATTGGGTATTTGGGGGCCGCTTCAGACACAGGAATATTCGCGGGACAGACAGGCACTTTCCCTGAAAAAATCTTGCTCCATGCAAAAATCCCCGATATTCGCTGGTCGGCGGAATCGGGGTTTTACAACTGTTACGTTTGCAATTGTTTCGGTGCTTCTTCCGCTTCGCGTTCAATGGTTTCCATGGCGGCTTCGAGTTGTTTGCTTTTGAAGTAGTCCATGATCTGTTCCAAATCCTCGCGGTCCAGCAGAACGACGCCGTTGTAGGCGGCGAGTTTGCGGCAGGCTGCGGTGTATCGGCCGGAGGTCAGAACGATTGCGCGCTGGGCGCCGTAGACACGCATGGAACCGTAGACTTCCTGGACGGCGGATAAGCCTACCGGATTGCTCGGGGAGTAGCGTTTGGCTTGAAGCACGGTGCGTTCGCCGTAGCGGTCGGCGAAAATCAGGTCAGCGCCGAAGTCGCCGCTGGTGTTCGTTTTATACACATCCTCGTAACCGAGTTCGGTGAACAGGCGATGCAGATAACGTTCGAAGTCCGATCCGTCGAGCATGCCGTCGATGTCCTTGATCGTAATTCGGCGCGGATCGAGCTGCTTGCGGATTCGGCGTTTGCGCAGAACGATCAGACGCCAGACGATAAGAATCAGCAGCAGCGCTGCCGCGCCGATCAACAGCAACAGTCCGAAGCCGCCTTCGAAGTCAAGGACTTGGGACGGCGTTTCCGAAGTGATCATGAGTCTTCTTCCTGCCCCTCTTTCGCGCGTCGTATCAGCTCCGGCATGATCGGATCGCAAGCAAAGCGCGCTTCCCCCCGATAACCGATGCCGCCGAGCACAAAAGCCAGCACGTCCGCGACTTGATTGTCCGTATCCGGGAATTCTTCGACGATGATCGGAACCAAGCCGCTTTGATTGTCTCCGAACAATACGCACCCGAGCAGTTGAACCATCGTCATGTCGAGCGAGCGGAAATGAAACTCTCCGCGGTTTCGTCCTTCCTCAAGAAACCCGCGAATGAGCTTCCAAGCAGGCATGATATGCTTTTGAACAAGTACCGTGCGCGGCGTTTGACGAACCATTTCCTGATGGACGATGCGCGAAATTCCCGAATCCGAACCGCGAAACAACACGATCTCCCGCACCAGCGTGCACACGCCTTCGACCGGATCGAGATCGCGTTTTCCCAATATTTCGCTTGCTTCAATAATCGGGATAAAGGTCTCCAATACCGCTTCGAATACATGCTCCTTGCCGCCGTAATAATAAGACACCAGCGACAGGTTGGCATCGGCTTCCGCGCAGATCTCCCGTACCGTCGTGGACTCGAAACCTTTTTGCGCCATCAGTTTTTTGGCCGCTTTCACGATTCTCGTCTTCACGTGTTCTTCTTCCTTGCTCATGCCCGCTTCCTCTCCCCGCTAAAAAGAACCGCCGCTTTCGCGGCGGCTCTCTAATACCTTATGCGTGTATCATACCATTATGCCTCGGCAGCCGCCACAATCGGAGGTACCGGAGCCTTGTCGCGGCGCAGTGCCGTGGAAGCAATAATCAGTACAAGCGATACGGCGATAATCAGCAGCAATGCGATAACGTCTCCCGAAGTTCCCGTTCCTCCGAACAAGACGTTCATCAAGCCATCCACCGCATACGTAGCCGGGAAAATGTTGCCGAGCGCCTGGTAGAACTCCGGCAGCAGCTCGCGCGGCATCATCGCGCCGGACGAGACCAGCTGCACCGACAAGACCAAAATGTTGAACAACATGCCTGCCATATCGAACACGAACAGGAACATTTGCGCCATGAACATGAACGTCAGCAGGAACAAGGCTTGGAAGCCCCACAGCGCCAAAAATCCATGAGCCATCTGGCCGCCGAACGCTGCCACGAGCGAGGTGCCCACGAGCGATACGACTACCGACGAAGCCGCCGTAACGATCAGACGAACCGCCATGCGCTGCCAGCGTCCGAAACGAGCGCCCAGCGCTTTCGACGAGATCTGGAAGTTTTGACCCATAATCATCGCGCCGACATACGAAGCCAACACCATCATCATCGGCACCATTTGATTGTTCATGCCTTGCACGACGTTGACCGATTCAATATTGGAAACGACACGTTCGGACATTACGTTTGCTGCGGTCTGAGCGGCTTCTTCCGGCAATTTGGCCTGGCTCGACAGAATGCCTGCCATGCCGTTCGTTACCGCTTGTTTGTTGACCGTCGACGTAATGCTATCCGCGATCGACGTCATCATGTTCTTGATCATCACCGGATTGGATTCGTTGATGAAATAGTTGATCGAAGCCGATTCCTGCGACTGCGCCTTCGACGCGAAGTCCGACGGAATTTGCACGATCATCTGGATTTGACGATCTTGCAGCATGTCTTGCGCTTCAGCCAGACTCATGCCCGTTTGGACGCCGACAGGCAGATTCTGCTGCAAGTTCTCTGCAATCGTTGCGCCCATGGCCTGATCTTCGTTCACGATGGCAATATTCAGACGATCGATCCGATCGTTAATCCCCTGATATCCCGTCATCCACACCACCGTAAAAATCAATTGAAACAAGACAGCCGTGATAATGCCTACTTTCGTCGTCGGCAGCTTGAGGAACGCTTTAAAAATTTGACCCATTCGATGATTCTCCTTTTCTCGGTTACGCTTTTCGCCACCGTTTAAACTACTGTTTAAAACAAACGTTTTAAACTTTGCTTTCGAATTATATATGAAAAAAGAGACAAAGGTCAACAATTATTTTCAATTTTAAATAAGTGAGTAAAACCCCCTCAGTTACGCGATTTTCACGCACAAAAAAAAGCCAGGAGGGACTCAAAACTCCAGACTTTTTTCAATATTTTCTGTTAGACGTCATTATTTTCATTCCACCATTTACCTGCCAAACTTTACTCTGCTTTGACGGTAATATCGTAAATCACAGGCACATACGCGACCGCGTTTGCCGAATATGGATTCGCGGATTGCGGCTCCGTTGCCGCATACGTAATCACGGCTTCCGTATCGGATACGAACTCAATGCTGCGAATCTTCAATCCATGTCCGGTTCCCGGCAAATTGGTGCGCGTAAGCGTGACTTTATTAAACTCCGGATCTATGTTTTCCACCTTGTAGGTGACGGTGACAGTTCCGGAAGAAGCATAACTTTTATTCACCATGCGTTCGGCATAATAGATCATTTCCGCCGCCTCCATACGCGTGATTGCGGCTGTCGGTCGGAAGTTTTTACCGGAGTCGAGCGAAGCTATTTTGGTCATTAACAAGTATTCGACGGCTACCCGATTTTTTGCAGCGATCTGCTTGGCATCGGTAATCGACGTGTATTTACTTACATTGGCGTAGTTTCCCTTTTGCAGCAATCCGAGATAGAGTAACTTAGCAAACTGCTGCCTCGTCGGATTGCCGTTCGCATTCCAGGTCCCGTCGATGACGATGCCCCGTTCCAACGCCGTCTTGAGCGCATCCGTGTACCAGGCAGTCTTCGGTACGGCTGAAAACCATGCGGGCGCATCCGACTTCTTTTTGGCCGAATCCAATCCGATAGCATCCACGATCAACTGCACGGCCTGAGCGTTGGTCAACTTGGTGTTCGGAGCAAATTTGTCGGCACTCACTCCTTGAATCAGACCCTTTTGCTGCAAGGATTGCACGATAGCTGCCTGATTGGCGTCTTTGATATCCGAAAAAGCATACGTCGGTGCCACCCCCAGCACCAAGCTGGCCGCAACGGCTGCCGTCAGGACGCGAGTTCGAATTTCTTTTCCCATGATGATTTCCTCCTCGGCATGGATTCGGCCAACGTCCCCTTCTGCGCGGATCGCATAGGACTGTGGTCCGTATCGCTCTTTTACAATCATACCATCCGAGAAGGCGTAGAATCATAATCCAATCGATTTTTCGGTAAAAAGACCTACGACTCGAAAACGGGTATAATGAAAAAATCAAGCTGCATGTTCAGAGCCGAATCGCGTAATCCCCATTTCGAGAGGAGTTCACCACGATGAAACCCAACTATGTAGAGATCGACTCGATTGAACAATGGTCGACATTACTGGAGCAATCCGACGAGCGTGCCCTGCTGCTGCTCAAACACAGTACAGCCTGCCCGATCAGCGGTGCGGCGTTCAAAGAATTCAAAGTCTACACCCGCAAGCCGAAGCGTCCCATCGTATGCGCACTGGTCAAAGTCATTGAATCGCGTCCGCTCTCCAACGAGATCGAAACGAAGACGGGACTCAAGCACGAATCGCCTCAGGTTTTACTTATTCAGGACGGAGAGTTATTGTGGAGCGCTTCGCATTGGGACATCACGTTCGAGCGGATCGAGCAGCAGGTGAATGATCGGATCGCCAAAAGTTGAATTTGAGAAAAGAAAGGACATATACATGAACGATCAGGAACGTTTGCGCGCGGAATTTGACGCTGAATTTCTCAAAGACCTCGCAACTGCCGAAACCGAAGATGGATCGAAGCAATCGGAGAGTGAAAATGAGTTAGATGTTTTGGCGCCTTTCACGCGATCTGTGATCGAGACCATTCGCAGCATTCCGGAAGGAAAAATCATGAGCTACGGGCAAGTAGCGGCCGTTGCAGGAAGTCCTCGCGGCGCGAGACAAGTCGTGCGCATTCTGCATTCGATGAGCCGCAAATACGGATTGCCCTGGCATCGGGTGGTCAATATTCGCGGCGAGATTGCTTTGGATGAACACGGCGGTGGCGGCGAGCAGCAGGAACGGCTTGAAGCTGAAGGCGTAGAGTTCGGCATTGGGGGTCGGATTGATCTGAATCGCTATCGGTATGAAGCCGATCATGACGCGGATTAAAAAGGCACGGGATCGATCAGGTTGGCGGTAGTATGATCGGCTGATACGCAAGTGCGCGATCCACAATATCTTCCGCCTCCAGATCATCCCAGAAGATGAGATCGGATATGCCGGGCAGCGATACATTAACGGTTAGCAGATCCAAATAATATTCCTGCAGGAAGGCTGCTTGATCTGCGGAAGAAACCTCCGATTGCGCCGATTCCGACTGCTCGATATCATTCACGACGAGCGGAGCGACTAGCGCGGAGATCGCGTAGTCAGGGTCCTGAATCCGCCGAACCAACTCGATCAACTCTGCGCGGGTTACGTGTTGGCTCGGACGCGGTTCAGGCTGTGACAGTCGAAGAGCCAGCTCCGTGCGCGACATGGAATCTTCGTAATTTTGAAAAAGATCCGCTTCTTCATTTCGACCGTAAGTCTCGTTGAGTACGCCGATCTGCTCGTCGGCCGCTTCGCTTGCTCCATCGGACAGCAAAGCTTCAATAGCGCAAATTGCCTGTTCGATCTCTTGCAGTTTCGACAGCGTTAGCGATCGGGGGGTCCATTCCGATCGAAATCTCATGCTGGCTTCCTCCTTATGCAGTTCCATGATCCCGCCACAACAGCTTCGGCACCGCCCGTACATAAATCAACTCGCCGATCAGTTCGATCAGCGTCTGCGCAACGATTACCGCGGCAGCGATTCCCGCCGCTTCACCCGGCAAAGCGAGCGCCAAAGGCAATACCACCAGCGAGTTACGCGTAAATGAGCTAAAAATCAGCGCACGCCCGTCCCCCGCATCCAGACGCATCAGCCGACCCACAACTCGCGCAAGCAGCGGCATAAGCAGCATAAACAGCGCGTAGATCGGCAGCACTCGCAGCACCGGAAGCGGGTCGTCGGCAATTCGTCCGATCTGCGAGGCTGTTACCGCAATCAAGACCAGCGCCATGAACGGCACCGGGATCCAAGCCGCCGCATCCTGCACGCGCGTTCCGATCGAACGACGCGTTCCTCTCCAGACCTCTTTCCCTGCCTTTTGAGCATCCACATCCTGCTTTCCCCGTTTGCCCCACAATTGCGTAAGTATCGCCGCAGCCAACGGCAATACGATAAGCAGCAGGAACGCTTCGACAAAAGGACCGACCTCCATCAGCCCGGCGGCCTTCTTGCCTGCGAACAATCGCAAATACACCGGCAGCAGCACCATTTGCACGACGAACAATACAGGGGTAGCAGCCGTCATCGCTTGCTCGTTGCCTTTACCGAGCGCAGTAAACACGATGACATAATCAATGCAAGGCGTCAGCAGCACCAAGCAGACCCCGATCGTGATCGCTTCAGGTTGCGGGAAAAGAGCCAACAACCCCCATACCGTCAACGGAACAACCACAAAATTCGTCAGCAGCAGCGCAGCGATAAAACGTCCGTTCGCCAGCGCTTCGCGCAATTTCAGAAACGGAATCAAGGTAAACATCCCGTACAACAGCACGGCAAGCAGCGGAGAAATCCAGGCTTCTATGCCTTGACCCCATTGCTCATTAAACAAACCGACCGCAAGACCGACAATCAGCGCGATTGCGTATACGAGGATTTGATTGCGTTCGAGCCATTCTCTTTTTCCCATGGCATTCCGTTCCTTTCATTTCGAGCCTGCTCAGAAAAAGCCGTCTTTTCTAAACGTTATATTTTTCGCATGATTCAGCTTTTTCAACACCGTCGGCTTCTCTTCGATCCGATGATTGACCAGACTCAAATATTCAAGTCGGCGCAAATTCGCGAGTTCATCCGGAAGTTCGGTTAAGCCGCTGTATGTAAGATCAAGGGAGCGAAGCTGTTCGAGTTGTCCGATTTCCGGCGGCAGCTTAGTCAACTTCAATTGTTCTTTCGAAGGGGCTTTCCAGTCCGGCTCGCCGTTCGGGTCAGGGTGGCATCCATTGTAAATCGTCAGGCTTTTCAACGCTTGCGCTTTACCGATCGAGGCTGGAATGCCATCTAAATTACCAGTCCAAATCTTTAATTCCTCCAGATGCGGCAGATCGAACAGGCTATCCGGCAAGTCGGTGATATGTGCGTCGAACAGGTCGATGATGCGCAGGCTGGGGATTTCGTGCAAACGTGCCAACACCCGATCACTGCCCAATTTTTCATAGACAAAGCGATCCGACTCGTGATATTTCGCCAGCTCAAACAGCTCTTCCGCCGAAAGCGGCGATTGACGCTCAACCAGCATGACGCCTCGGAGTGTTTCTTTTAATTCATCGGCTTCCTCCTGCGTTACCCGCAGTTCGCGATATCCTTCATGCGTCACCGTCCAAAGCCAGTCTTCGCCGTCGGGATTTTGAAAACAAAGATCCTCCGGCATCCCTTCACCAATCCAGCCAAGCAGGTTGTCCGCATAAGTTTTGACGATTGCCGCGGCTTGCGGACAGCATAGGCACACGTAAGTCGTTTGATCGAAGGGATAGAAACGATCTTCGGTCCCGATACCTGTCTCCACTCGCGTTTCATAAATGATATAAGGGTCCAACTCTTCCACGATCCGCAGCGGCAACGGCGGTATCTCGTATTCGTCTCCTCCCGGCGGCCTTGTATCCACAAACGAAAACGTCTCGCAATGCGCCATCGCGTAATCGATCAACCGACCATAAGCGTCCCCCGAAGGATTGTTGTAAATGTTCATTCGAAATACCCCCTACTGTGCGGACCGCTATACATTCCGCTGTCACGCACCGTATATACAGACTTCAACTTCGGTAACTTTTTTAATATATCGGGATTCTCGTTTTCCATCAAATTGTCCGACAAATCCAGCCTGCGCAGATTGCGAAGTCCGGCAAAAGATTCAGGCAGTTCCCGCAAACCCGTATAGGTGATCGTCAAAGAACGCAGCCTTTTCAAAAGACCGATCTCCGGGGGCAGCGACGTCAACGCCAGTTGTTCTTTCGGCAGCAGCTTCCATGCTTTCGAGCCTGCCGTGGATTTTTGAGTGTGGGCAACACCCTCCGGGAGTAAGGGAACATTGGTCATTTCGAGAGAACGCAAATTTTGCAAACGGGCGATACTCGCAGGAATACGCTGCAAGTTTCGTGTGCATAACGTTAAATATCTTAATTTCTCTACCGCGAACAAATTTTCCGGGAGCTCTTCCAAAGTCTCGTCATGCACTTCCAGCACGCGGAGCCACGGAAGTTCATCGATCCGATCCAGCGCTTCCGCGGCTCCCGGCCCCATTAGCTCCAGTCGGTCATGCCGATGATGGCGGGTCAGTTCCAGCATATGCAGCGGATCGCGGAAAGCATTGTATTCGATAATAAAAAGGCCCGGTATTTCATGATACAGCTTCTCGACCTCCCCGGGAACGGTATGGATCGTGGCAATATCTTCATGCGAAGTCGCGCCCATCACATACATTCGCTTCTCGTTCCAAAAGCACAAATCTTCCGGCAGCGCCGGATGATTCCAGCCGAACAGATGATTGGTCGTCTTTTTCAAAAACTCCGCCGTCTCCGGGCAGCAGCGGTAATGCCACAAAATATCGTCGTACGAGTAATCCTGATACACGCCGTGCTCATCGTCATGACCGTACTCGCAATGCTCGACCCGCTCCTCGACGAAATAAGGCCGGATCTCTTCGAGAATCGGCCATTCCGGAATCGGCGGCTCGTCCGGCTCCGGAAATCTGCGGATGCGCGGGCCCTTTAGCGAAAACGTGGCGGTGCGAGCCGTCATGTAATCGATCAGTTTACGGTAAGCTTCGCCGGACGGATCATTATAAATCAACATATGCACGTCAATTCCCCCTTTGAAAAAAGAACGGTGGAAACGAAGATTTCGTTTTCCTTTTGGTTTGAATGATTTACATATAGAATAAGAAACAAAGAAGTTGATCAACACTTCACAAATTTCGTGCTTAGGAGAACCATCCATGATTAAATCCCAACGTATCAATCAATTGAAAGAATACGTGTTCGAACACGAGTCCGTCTCGCTGGAAGAACTGGTTCGGCACTTCGACGTGTCGATGAATACCATCCGCCGAGACGTGAAAGACCTGGTCGATTCCGGCGTGTTTCGCAAAGTGTACGGCGGCGTATCGGTCAATCATTCCACGCTCGTCGTGTTCGACGAACGGAAAGACCGCAACTTGACCAAAAAACAGGAAATCGGACGCCTTGCGGCGCAGCATGTGGAAGACGGAGACGTTATCTTCATCGACTCCGGCACGACGACGATCGAAATGTTGCCTTTTATTAGCCAAAAACAGATCACGGTGGTGACCAACAACTTCGACTTCATCCATCAGGCCAAGCCCTATCCGGGACTGAGCATTTTTTCTACGGGAGGCATGTTCGAACGCAAAACCGACTCCTTTGTCGGATTTCAAAGTATCGAGCTGCTCAAAAAATACAATATCAACAAAGCATTTGTCGCTTCCACGGGCGTCTCGCTGACCAACGGCGTGACCAATTCCTCGCCGCTGGAAACGGATATCAAAAGCACCGTCGTGCAAAAAAGCTTGAACGTGTTTCTTCTGATCGACGACAGCAAATTCGACAAGTACGCGCTGACGACCTACTGTTCGCTCAGCGAGATCGACGTGCTGGTCACCAACAGTACGCCGAGCGAAGAGTACGTCAAATACGCCGAAGCGCATCAGGTGAAGATCGTGACGCCTTGATCGGAGTTTATTTTCCGACCTGACGAAATGCTCGTTTTCCGTCTTCAAGCATGGAGGATCACGCATTTGCACACGCAAAAAAAAGCAGACGGATACTTTCCTGCCTAGGAAAGAGTCCGTCCGCTTGATTGGTGCGTTTATCAATAAACGATCCGCACTCTACGCTTTTTATTAATACTGCTTCGCCGTCTTCAGCATCTCCGCCCGGCGCTCGTACGCCGCCTGCACCGCTTGATTCTCCGACACTTCCGCGACGCCGACGTTCCACCAATTGTCATAACCTTCGCTCATCGTTTTCGGCAAAACTTTCATTTCGATCAGCGTCGAGACGGTCTGATTTTTCGCGTCTTCGATCGCCGCTTTTACTTCCTCGGCTGTGTTGGCCCGATACACTTTCGCTCCGTATCCCTCCGCGATCTTCGCGTAATCGATATTCATAACGTTTCCTTCATGGTTGCGGAATTCGCAGTGGAAGCTGCCGCCCCCGTTGCCCATCTGAAGGTTGTTGATGCAGCCGAAACCGGAATTATCGAACAGCATGATATTGATCTTGTTGCCCGTCTGAAGCGCCGTTACCAGCTCCGAATGCAGCATCAAGAAGCTCCCGTCGCCAACCATCGCGTACACCTCGCGGTCCGGTTTGGCGAGACGGATGCCTAGCGCTCCCGCCACTTCGTAACCCATGCACGAATATCCGTATTCCAAATGGTACGTGTTCGGCGCTTCCACATTCCACAGCCGTTGAAGATCGCCGGGAAGCGAGCCTGCCGAGCAGACAACCACGCTTTCTTTGTCCACCGCTTCGTTGATCGCGATCAGCGCCGCCGTTTGCGCAAACTCCGTACCCAGCGCGTCGGCGTATTCATTCAGAATCTCTTGGGAAAAGTGTCCTTTGATTTCTGGATCGAAGCCTTCCCGCTCGAAACGCACGCCGCCCAAGCGATCCCGCTCGGCCTCCCAGGCAGCCTTCAGTTCGGAAATGCGCGTGCCAAACTCGCTTTGATAACCGTCCAACCGTTCATGCAGCGCAGTGATTGCAACTTTTGCATCGGCCACGACGGGTACGCCTTCCAACTTATACCCCTGCATCCGGCTTACGTTGATATTCAAGAACCGTGTCTTTTCAAAATCAAACGCCGTTTTCGATGAAGTCGTAAAATCCGTATACCGCGTGCCGATGCCGATCACCAGATCCGCTTCGCGCGCGATCGCATTCGCAGCCGACGTTCCCAGCACGCCCGTTCCGCCCAAATGGTTGGCAAACGTATACTCGACCGTCGATTTCCCCGCATGCGTCTCGACCAACGGAATATGGTACGCCTGCGAAAAAGCGATCAGCTCTTCGCGCGCGCCGGAATACTTGGCCCCGCCGCCCACCAGCAGCAGCGGCTTTTTGCTTGCTCGAATTAGCTCCTCGGCCGCATCCAGCTCTCGAACGCTCGGCTGAAGTCGATCCATGTAATGCACGCGTTTACGGAAAAATCCCTCGTCGTAATCAAACGCTTCCCCTTCGGTATCCTGACAAATGCAGATCGTCGCCGGACCGCTGCGGGCCGGATCGGTCAGCACTTCGAACGCTCGCAGCAGGCTGCTCATCAACTGCTCCGGGCGAGTAATGCGATCCCAATATCGGGACACCGGCTTCAGCGCGTCGTTGGTCGTCACCGCGAAACTGTATTCCTGCTCGAACTGCTGAAGCACCGGATCGGGCTGGCGCGAAGCGAACGTATCCGCAGGCAGCAGCAACACCGGAAGATTATTCGCCAGCGCCGTAGCCGCCGCCGTCACCAGATTGGCCGAGCCGGGACCTGACGAAGCCGTTACCGCATAGATGCTGCGCCGCAGCTTCTCTTTCGCATACGCGATCGCGGAATGCGCCATGCCTTGCTCGTTTTTGCCCTGGAACACTTTCAAATGCCCCGGGTCCTGCTCTAAAGCTTGCCCAATACCGAGCACGTTGCCGTGCCCGAACACCGTAAAGATACCTTCGACGAAAGGCGTTTCCTCCCCGTCGACGGAAATGTATTGTTGGTTCAAAAACTTAATCAGCGCCTGCGCTGTGGTCAACCGGATCGTATGGCCCATATGGACATCCACCTTTTATAAAATTGAGGTATGAGTAGCTCGACCAACCTTTAGCATTGACAAGGTACCGAGGCCGCGCTGCCGGAAAAGGTCAGGAATGAAGAACCGGCTGATCGGCGATCAAAGCTTCGATCTCCTCCACGCCCGGCATCGCGTCCGACGAACTGTGACGGCTAACCACGATCGATGCCGAAGCGCTGCCGTACTTGAGCGCCGTTTCCAGACCTTTGCCTTGAGCAAGCGCATACAGGAAAGCCGAAGCGTACGAGTCGCCTGCGCCGAATGTTTTGAGTACCTTCGTTTTGTAGGCTTGAGCGCGGTACGTCCCGCCTTCTCGCGTATACGCGTAAGAACCTTCCACGCCGTGCTTGATGACCACGATGCGCGGGGTATGCTTGAACAGCGCTTCCGTCGTCCGTTCGTTGGAACCGCCGACCGCGTTTTCCATAATGTCGTATTCGTCACGCGTGCCGATCACAATGTCCGCCTGCTCGGCAACGAGCGCATAATAAACAGCGGTCTCTTCGGCCGATTTCCACGTATACGGACGGTAGTCCAGCTCGAACACAATCTCCACGCCGTTCTTTTTCGCAAGATGTACCGCTTTGAGCACCGCTTCGCGCGAAGGGCTTTGCGCTAACGCCGTACCGGATACGACCAGCAGATCCGCACGTCGGATATAGTCCTCGTTCACCTCGTCAGGCTTCAAGTAAAGGTCGGCCACATCGTCGCGGTACATCAGGATGCTGCATTCGTCGGGACTTTTGATTTCGGTAAAAGCAAGCCCCGTCTTGTGGCCTTCCTGATCGACAACCATACCAGAGACGTCGATACCCGCCTTTGCCATATAATTGCGGATAAACCTTCCATGCTGATCGTCCGCGATCTTTCCGATAAAGCCCGTTTTCAACCCGAGCTTGGCCGAACCGATCGCGATATTGGCCGGAGAACCGCCGACGTATTTGGTAAACGTCATCGTCTCTTCCATCGGCCGATTGTATTCCGTCGCGTTCAAGTCGATGCAGGCTCGGCCGATCGCGATCAGGTCGAATTTTTCGCCGCTTGCTTCATTAGTCATCGGTTCACAGCTCCTTCGGCTTATTTGCGTTCCAATATCCACTCATGATCCGGGTCGTTATGGAACTTCCAGACTCGCTGCGGACCGGCCATCACATTTAAATAGTAAGACGAATATCCGTCGGGTACGCCTACCGGGTGATAACCTACGGGCACGATCACGACGTCGCCATGCTCCACGGCCATCGTTTCGTCCAGGCTGCGATCGTCCGTGTACACGCGTTGGAACACGAAACCCTGCTGCGGATCGAGTTCGTGATAATACGTCTCTTCCAAAAACGACTCCTGCGGCAGATTGTCCCGGTCATGCTTATGCGGCGGATAGCTGGAGAAGTTGCCGCCTTCCGTGTACACTTCGACGACGAGCAAACTGCTGGCGGAAGGATCGGAATCCGGTAAAATGTTGTGCACGGTGCGCTTGTTTTGATATTTGCCGCGATCCTCGGTTCCGACGTCTTCGGCCTTGATTAGCTTGGTCGGCAGCGGCCGGAGCGAAGGGGAGTAGCAGAGCGCGACTTTTGCCGTCGACTGCCCCTGTACCTTGAAAGACTGGCCGCCCGAGACGAACACGCTATCCGTAGCTTTTCGTTCGAACACGCTCTCTCTCGTCCCGATATTTCCAAAAAAACGCTCGCCTTGCGTCACGTCGATTCGTCCGGTTAACGCCACGATGCAGCATTCGTCGCTACCGAGCGTTTCTTCATATACCGCGCCCGGCGCAAGCTGTATCAACCGGAATCCGACGTACTGCAAGCCCGAATCGTTTTTCATCACTTCTTGTAAAACCTTCGCGTCCCCGCGGCTTTCGTTCAGCGGTTTGCGCTGCAAATGACTGACCACGCCCACTCCTCCTTTGAATCGAAAAATGTTCCGTCGGCTGTAAGCGCTAGTTTATTCGAAAGTCGGTTCCGTATAACGCGCCGTCACCACTTTTTTGCGGGTATAGAAGTCGACGCTGTCTTTGCCGTTGGCGTGCAGCGTGCCGTAGAACGACGATTTCCAGCCCGAGAACGGGAAGAACGCCATCGGAGCAGGGACGCCGAGATTGATCCCGAGCATGCCGGCGTCGATGTTCTCGCGGAAATAGCGGATCGCATGGGCATTGCCCGTGAACAAGCAAGCGCCGTTGGCGAATTCGGACTTATTGGCGATTTCGACCGCTTCTTTCAGGTTTTTAACGCGGATCACGGACAGCACGGGCGCGAAAATCTCGTCTTTCCAGATCGTCATCTCCGGCGTCACGCCTTCGAAAATCGTCGGGCCGATAAAATAACCGTCGTCCGACATGCGTTCGCGCCCGTCCGTGAGCAACGTCGCGCCTTCCTCAATGCCTTTTTCGATATAAGACAGCGTGCGCTGCTTGTTCTCTTCGCGAATGACCGGTCCGAGAAACACGCCGTCGTCGAGTCCGTTGCCCATTTTGACGCCGAGCGTCTTTTCCTTGAGCCGAGCGATGAATTCGTCCGCGATACCCTCTTCCACGGTCAGCACCGCGCAGGCCATGCAACGTTCCCCCGCCGAACCGAAAGCCGCGGACACGACGTTGGTGATCGTATCGTCGATATTCGCGTCGTTCAGCACGATCGTATGGTTTTTCGCTCCGGTGAGGGATTGAACGCGTTTGAGGTTTTCGCTGCCTTTTTTGAACACGTATTCGCCGACGGGCTTGGAGCCGACGAACGACACGGCTTTGACCTCCGGGTGCTCCAAAATACCGTTGACCACGTCATGCGCGCCGTACACGATATTGAACACGCCGTCCGGCAATCCTGCTTCGGTAAACAGTTCCGCCAAGCGTTCGGTCAGCAGCGGCGTGCGTTCGGACGGTTTGAGGATAAACGCGTTGCCGAGCGAGATCGCCATCGGGAACATCCAGCACGGCACCATCATCGGGAAATTGAACGGAGCGATGCCGCCGACTACGCCGAGCGGATACCGGTAGTTCGCCGCTTCGACGTCCGTCGCGATCGTCGCGAGCGAATCGCCCATCATCAGGGACGGCGTGCCGGCCGCAAACTCGACGTTTTCGATGCCGCGCTGCACTTCGCCGATCGCTTCGCTCAAGCTTTTGCCGTTCTCGATCGTGATCAGTCGGGCCAGCTCGTCTTTGTGCGTGCTCAGAAGCTGCTGGTAGTTGAAGAGAATACGAGCGCGGCGCGGAACGGCAACTTTTTTCCACTTCTCGAAAGCAGCTTGGGCAACTTCCGCCGCATGATCCAGATCTTCTCTGGTCGAAAGCGGCACCTGGCAGATCAGTTCTTTCGTAGCCGGATTGTAAACGTTCTCAAATTGCGTCGTTTTGCTTTCTATCCATTGGCCGCCGACGTAGTTCTTCAGTTTTCTTGCCGTAGTCGGAATCGCGCTCATCATTAGGCTCCTCTCGCAGTCGCTTCTGGCTTATGCACCAAAATCGCTGTTACGTTTGGTTATATTTTGATTATGTTTTCATGATATACAACACCATTCTCTACGTCAAGTCTCGATAAAACCGATCAAAATATAATTAACTGTTGATTAACTTGAGCAACAACTTTATAATTCTGCGTATCAACCATACAGGAGAATGCCCATGAAGACAAGACGACTCCGGGATATCGAAACGTATATTCACAGCCGCAAAAATGTCACGTTGGACGAACTGTGTCTAACCTTCGACGTATCCAAAAATACGATTCGCCGCGACATCAACCAGATCCTGCAAAAAGGTTCGATCGAAAAAGTGTACGGAGGCGTCGTGTCGGCGGAAAAGCTGATTTCGTTCGAAAACCGCAACGTCGAGCGTCGAGACGAAAAAGCCGAAATCGGGCGGGCGGCGGCAGAATACGTCGAGGACAACGATCTGATCTTCATTGATTCCGGCACGACTACCTGCAATATCATGAACTTTTTGGATACGGATCGGCATCTGACCATTTTGACCAACAGTCTCGATGTCATCAACGGCGCCGCCTCCATGCCGAATGTTCATTTGCTTGTCGTCGGCAGCACGTATAAGCGCAGCACGCGCTCTTTCGTCGGCGTCGACGATATGCGGGCTTTGGAAAAATACAACGTGAACAAGGCGTTCATGTCCGCGACGGGCGTTAGCCTCGCGCATGGACTGACCAACTCGGATCTGCTGGAATACGAGATCAAGAAGTCGATTGCCAGACGAACCGAAAAGCTGATTTTGCTGGCGGATTCGGACAAGTTCGGACGATCGACGCTGCTGACGTACGCCGCTTTTGCCGATCTGGATGTATTGGTGACTTCAAGCGACCTGCCTGCGGATTACGTGCAGTCGTGCCGCAGCAACGGAATCGTGCTGCGACAGGTGTGACGGAGAATGATTCGGCGGCTCGGCGGCTCGGCGGCTCGGCGGCTCGGCGGCTCGGCGGCTCGGCGGCTCGGCGGCTCGGCGGCTCGGCGGCTCGGCGGCTCGGCGGCTCGGCGGCTCGGCGGCTCGGCGGCTCGGCTAACGGATCGTATGTCCTTTACAAGCCCAAATCAACTCTTTCCGCGATTCTAACGGATCGCATTGCCGTTAGACGCCGATTTCACCTTGTTTTCGATCAAAAACAAAGCAAATTCTGCTCTAAGCGTCACCTCGATCCGTTAAAAATTCAAAACCGCTCCAAAACCCTTCTAAGCATCGTCTCGTTCCGTTAAAACTGCGGCGTGCTTGAAAACTCAACGACGTGCCGATTCCACCGCTTTTTCGCCTTGTCCGATTCCGAGCGCGCAACAAGAACCTCATTCCGGAATAAAGGAATAAGGTTCTTTGGCATTGCACAACGCAGCGAAGCACAAACCCTCAAAGCAGGGGGCGGCTGTATGCACGCTTCCCCTGCTCTCAGTCCCGATGAACCGCTGCGATCCGTTGTTGCCATCATCTACGTTAAGCCGCCTCGTCACATCTGGCCGACTGCCGATCCTTCATACAATGCAGGCTTCTCGTCCAACACAATCTCCTCGCGCTGCCCGCTCTCCTGCGCCTTCACGCAAGCATCCGCCGTCACTGCCGCGATATATCCGTCCCAAGCGGTCGGACCTTGCAGCTCGCCGCGTCCGACCGAATCGATAAAGTCCTGGATCTCGCGGTCGTAAGCCTCAATAAAACGATCTTTCCAATCCATCAGAATGCGCGTGCCGAACATCGCTTCCTTGCGCAGCGAGATCGACGACGGTTCCGGCAGCTTCACGATTCCGTCTTCCCCGATCACTTCGCACTGGATATCGTAGCCGTAACGGCAATTGACGAAAATCTCCGCCGTGATCAGCACGCCTCCGTTCGTCTCCAGCAGCACGACTTGAGGATCGCGCATATGGCTTAAGGCATGACGCGTCTTTTTCGGATAGGAGACCTGAACGGATTTGTAATCGTCATCAAGCAGCCAGTGCAGGACGTCGATCTCATGGATCAAAGTATCGGTAATGGCCATATCGCTCGTATAGTTCGGACCGGATTCCGGGTTACGGTGCGCGCAGCGGATCATCAGCGGCTCGCCGATCACATGCTCGTCGATCGCTTGTTTGAGCTGGACATACCCGCTGTCGTAACGACGCATGAAGCCCACCTGCACCAGCCTTTTGCCGTGCTTGATCTCCGCATCCATGATCCGTCGGCAGCCTTCGGCAGTCGTGGCAAGCGGTTTTTCGCAAAAGACGTATTTGCCCGCTTCGATCGCCGCCAGCACGCTTTGTTCATGCGCAGGACCCCAACTTGTGACCAGCACGGCGTCGAGGTCCCCTTCAGCTAGCAGCGACCGGTCATCCAGATAGACGACCGCGTCCAATTCATACTGCTCCACGACTGCGTTAGCCGCCGCTTCATTCACGTCGGTTACAGCCGTAATCCGTCCCCCGGACAGATTGGATGTGATCCGCCGAATATGATCTCTTCCGATTGCGCCTGTTCCGATAACCCCGATTTTCAATGTCATGGTCCGTTCCTCCCGATATGGATCGATATGAGTTTCTTTTCCGAATCAGACTTGCACACGTTTCAATAATTGACCGTCTATGTAGCGCCGCGCGATCAAAGCATATTCCAACGGGTGTGCCACATCGGGGTCCTGCTCCGCTTCGATCACGATCCAGCCCCGATAGCCATGTTCGAGCAGCAGATCGTAGACCTCCCGAAAATCAATGCAGCCATCGCCCGGCACCGTGAACATCCCGCTCAAGAATGACTGCATAAACGACTTTCCGCTCTCGCGGCAATCATCCAGTACGACCCGGCGCGCATCTTTAAAATGCACATGAGCGATCCGGCCGATGTGCTTGCGCAGCAGCGTCATGTAATCCCCGTCGGACACGAAAATATGCCCGGTATCATACAACAAAGCCACATGCGCCGGATCAGTGCCGCCCATCAGCCGATCGACCTCTTCCAGCGTCTGGACGCCCGTCCCCATATGATGATGATAAACGAGGCGCAGCCCGTATTCTTTTGCAATAACGCCTAGTTCATTCAATCCGGCACACAATTGCTCCCACTCGGCCTCGTCAAAGTTCGGCTTTTCCGCAAACACATTCTGCTTCGTCCCTTGAATGCTTCCCGTCTGCTCCGACACGACGATGACGTCGGCCTGCACTTCCCGCAAATATTCACACTGCTTGCGAAACGGTTCCATGACAAGTTCAATCCCGTCACGAATAATGTAACTGCTGAACCATTGTCCGGCGATCCTCAGATTACGCAGCGCAAGCTCTTTATTCAACACTTGAGCATCCGGGAAAAAACCGCCGACCTCCGTTCCTTCGAATCCTGCGACGACGATATCACTGAGCAGATGCGACAGCGTATTCCCTGCTCCGATCTCCGGCATATCGTCATTCCGCCAACCGATCGGTGCAATTCCCCAACGAATAGGTTGCTCGTTCATATCTCTTCTCCTTTGTAATAGAGGGTAGATTCGTGTTTTCCTATGATGTATTGATTAACTTTTGATTATGTTTGATTATACATTAAGGTTAAAAGCGCTTTCAGTCAACTTATTTCTTAAACTAAATTAAGCCTCCATTTGTATTTAGCACTACTTTTTTGCGCAAAATTTTAAAGCTCTCTACACTCTTGCTTGCATGCCACCGATAAAAAAAACAGCTAAATATACTAGGGCGTGTCTTCAAACCTCGACGGAAGCAGATTTTGCCGAATTTTCGTGCTGAATAAGGAACTTTTCTGAAGCCGTGCCGGGGCACGTCAAGGGAAAGTGACGCGACGTTGCCGGAATCGTACACGCTTTAGGTACGAATCCGGGGCAGCGCCAAAAGGCGGTAAGAGATGCACGTTGGCAGGTTTGAACGCCCTAGAGCGTATACGCAAACTCAACGACGCGCATCTTTTACTGTCTTTGCTTCCTCAACGGGAACCGGACCTAAATCTTATACGGTTCCAGCGGTTCTTCGTCACTCTCCACTGAAGTGCCCCGGCATGACTGCGGAAAAGTTCCTTGCCGAGAACGAAAATCCAGTAAAATTTACACCCGTCGACGTTTGAAGACACGCTCTAATTTATTGAGTTTGCATGCTAACATCCAATCATTTCAGCTTACGGGAGGAACTTCAATCATGAATAAAAAGCATCTGTCGGTCGCGCTGTCTTCCCTACTCATTCTGCCTTTGTTGGCCCAAACCGGCCTGACGAATAACGCGACGGCGGAAGAACCGGATCAGGAAGTCGTGATCGTGTACAAAAACGAAGACGGCAAAGAAGCGGCGCTTCAACAAGCGACGGAAGTCCAACACGAATTCGAAACGCTGCCGGCCGTATCCGCGACGGTAAGTCCGGAAGAGCTGCGCGATCTGGTGAATAATCCGGATATCGATTACGTGGAACGCAACATCCCGTTTCAAATTACGGACATGGAAGCTTACGGTTCGACGCCTGCCGTCAACTTTAACGAAAGATCGAATTGGAATTACAATCAAGTCGCGCCGAATCTGATGTGGGAAAAAGGCTTTACGGGTCAAGGCGTCAAAGTCGCGGTTATCGATTCCGGCATCTCTCCGCATCCGGAGTTGACGATTGCCGGCGGCGTTTCCACGATCGGCGACAGCCCGAACTTCTCCGCGGATTTCTCGGACGGAAACGGTCACGGAACCCATGTTGCCGGCATCATTGCCGCAAACAGCGGAAACGGAATGGTGAGCGGTACAGCCCCGGGTGCTTCCCTGTACGCGGTCAAAGCGCTGGGGGCAGACGGAAAAGGAACGCTGCAAGACGTGCTGGAGGGCATCGACTGGGCGATCGGCCAAAAAGTCGATATCATCAATATGTCGCTGGGCAGCAGCCAAGATTCCCAAGCGCTTCACGACATGGTCGACAAAGCCTACAACAACGGAATCGTCGTCGTGGCTTCCGCCGGCAACAGCGGAACCGACGCCAACGCTAATACGGACACGGTAAATTATCCGGCCAAATACAGCAGCGTCATTTCCGTCGCGGCCGTGGATCGCAACTTGCAGCGCGCTTATTTTTCTTCGACCGGTCCCAAAGTGGATTTCGCGGCGCCGGGAGTCGGCATTTATTCGACCTACCCGAGCAATCTCGGCGGCGAGTATGCTTCGATGAACGGTACTTCCCAAGCCGCTCCCCATATCGCGGGCATTTTGGCCGTATTGAAAGAGCAAAATCCGTCGGCTACGCCCGGCGTTCTGCGCAATAATCTGAAAAATTACGCGGTGGATCTCGGCGCCCAGGGTCGCGACAGCTTATACGGGGACGGATTCGTAACGTTCAAATCGAGTACGGACAAGAATGCTCCGGGCGAGGTGTCGGGAATTTCCCTGGCCTCGGTTGAATCGGACCGTTTGACCTTAAGCTGGACGCCGCCGGCCGATACCGACTTTTCGCGGGTTCGCGTGTATGAAGGGGTCTCCAAATCGGCCGTGAACGTTAACGCAAATAGCTACCAAGCGACCGGCTTGGCTCCCGATACGTCTTATCAGTTCCTGCTTGCCGCAGTCGATATGAACGGAAACGAATCCGACGGAGTCTGGGTCTCCGCCAAAACTGCATCGGCTTCTTCGGCTCCGGCCGATCCGAACGCCGGCGGCAATCCGACTTCCCCGGATCCTTCGACAACCCAACCGGTAACGGGCGTGCCGGATTCGCAGAACACCGCTCCGACAACTTCGCCTACCCTGTCGGATCCGGTACAACAGCCTGCTCCGGCAGAGCAAACTCCGACTGCGCCCGCGCAGCCTGCTCCGGTACAGCAAGTTCCCGCTCCGCAGCCTGCGCCGCCTAGCGCTATTCAATTCCCGGCCGCTCCGACTCCGGCACCTTCCGGCGGCAGCGCGCAAATTCCTTCCGGAGGCGGAGGAGGCGGTGCTCCGATGCCGTCGGGCGGCGGCGCTCCGGCACCTGCTCCCGCTCCGGTAGCCGCAGCTCCGGCGCCTTCGACGCCGACGGTCGTGCCGGCCAAACCCGCGGCACCGAAGCCGGTCGCTTCGACGCCGACACCGAGTCCGGCGCCTTCCGCCCCCTCGGCTTCGCCGATGCCGACTCCGACGGCCGTGCCGTTCTCCGACGTCGCCAAAACGTTCTGGGCCCGCGATACCATCGCCTGGGGTTTTGAGCGTGGCCTGGTCAAAGGCTACACGGACGGACAATTCAAGCCGGGCGCGACGGTAACGGAATCCGAGTTCCTGGCGATGCTGATCCGCGCCTTTGAGCCGAACGTGAAAAACTCGACGTCGGGCACTTGGTCCAACACGTATTACGCTCGCGCCAAACAACTCGGCCTGCCAACGAAAGGCAATACGTCCAAAGCATCGCGCAGCCAGACAATCACCCGCGCTCAAGTTGCCGAGATGTTAGCATCCGCCAACGGGCAAAACGTTACGGGCAACCAAGCGATTCAATACCTGCTGTCCGCCGGAATCGCCAGCGGCAGCAGCAAAGCAAGCAAAACGGTCGCTTCCTTCAAAGGCAGCGCCTCCCTCACCCGCGCCGAAGCCCTTCAGTTCATCAAGAACCTGACGGAAAAAGGTAACGGCAGCCTGGGCTGATCCTTTCGGATCAAGCAAGCCTGTCTGTATCAGATTGAGGTGATACAGAGTACTGGTAAGCGGGTTGCGACACGCATGAAGTGAGCATCAGCATCTGTACGAAGACCACCGACACAGAACCAATCCGATCAATCGATCCACAGCTCCCTACGACTTCCTTCAACAAAAAAGGACTGTTCCAAGCCATAATCACGGCTTGGGAACAGTCCTTTTTGCATAAAACTCAACGGCTCTCGATTCCATTTGTGCGGATAAGCAGCAATTTCTCACCATCAGGTATGATCGGAAGCTAATTCGTGCATATAAGCAACAATTTGCCCCAAAATCTCATCAAACCTATCCCAAAGGCGATAATTATTGCTTTTTAGCAAGAATCGACATCAATCTACCCCAATTCCTTCAAAATTCTTGCTTATCCGCACAATTGAAAATCCAATACCGATCATTCCAGCCAATCAGCGTCCAATTCTGACCCACACATCGGTAACACATTTCCGCGAAACGAAAAAGCTGCCCCCAAACCGATCTCCGGTTTTTGGAACAGCCCTTTCCTAAACCTATCCACAAAGCCCTGTTCCTTAGTGAAGCTTTAGGCGGAGGGAGAAATTCAGTGAAATACAGGATTTCGAAGAAAACCTGCGGTAACATTCAGCAACATGTTGGCGCCTTTGAACCCGAGGAATTGAAGTTTGAATATAAATTCAAACTTCAATTCCCCGGGTGAGACAGCGCCCTGTGAAGCATTTCGAAGAAATGCACTTCGGAAGCCTATGCTTGTAATTTCTCCCGCAGCCGGCCCTCGCTTCCCCCCCGAACAGGATCTCCCTCACTCCGATCTCAACGCGATAACCGGATCTTTCTTCGTCGCCGCTTTCGCCGGAATCAGTCCCGCGATCAGCGTCAGCAGCATACTGCCGAACACCAACACAATGGCATTAACCGGAGACAATTGAGCCAGATTTTGAATATCGATAATGCCGTTCAGCACCTGGTTAATGACCAGCGTCAACGAGTAGGCAATCCCGATTCCCAGCGCTCCCGCCGTGAAGCCGACGATCAGCGTCTCGGCGTTGAACAGACGGGAAATGTCTTTCTTTCTCGCCCCGATGCTGCGCAGAATTCCGATCTCTTTCGTCCGCTCCAGTACCGAGACGTACGTGATGATCCCGATCATGATCGTCGAGACGACCAAAGAGATGCCCGCAAATCCCGTCAGCACGTACGATACCGTATCCAGCATCGTTTGCACGACCGAGCCGATCATTTCGGACAGGTCCGTGTAAACGACTTGGTCATCACCGGATTTACCGTCGTTATAGGCGTCCAGATAAGCCTTCACTTCTTCTTTTCCCGCAAAATCTTTCGGATAGATGTTGATGCTCGTCGGCTCCGTATCCGCGCCCAACGCCTGCAACCTTGCATCCTTCATCGCATCTTCGGCGAAAGGAGCACCCGATACGACATCGCGGTCCGAGTCCTGCTGCGCCGCGGCGATCGCCGAAGTCGAAGCGTTCTCGGTTACGGATTCCGTCAACGCAGGCGTATAAACCACTCCCTCCGACAACAAGCCGCCGGACGACGAGCTATCCGGCTTCAAGCGCAAAATGCCGGTTACGGTCAGCTCGGTCCCTTCGTTTCCGTCATACAACGTTTCATACCCCGCCGCACTCGCGGGAGCGAACAAGCCGCCTGCATCCTCCGTATAATAAGCGTCGTTCGGAATCACTTTGAGCAGCGGTTTGCCGATAAAATCGGTCAATTTGAAATCGGTCTCGCCCGCGCTCAACCCGAGTTTTTCCAAAAAGGCTTTGTCGACTTCGTTATACGAGTTCACCACGATCGCCACTTCGTTCGCGGCGCTCGGGTAACGGCTGCCGTCTCCGATCAGATCGTACATGGAGAGAACGTAACCCTCGTCTCCCGACAATTCCGACCAATAGGTCGGCGCGCTGCTGCCCATTCCCGCCGGCATCGAAGCGGCTGCCCCGCCTGCCGACGAAGAGGTCTCGAACTTGACGACATCGTCGCCGCCTTTGGCAAGCACGTTCATCTCCACGCCGCTGCTGTACGAAACGGCATTGACCGCTTCCGGCAGTTCCTGCTTAAGCTTGGCGATATAATCGAAATATTCCGGCGTCAGCGTATTCACGTGCAATTCGGCTTCCGCAGCGTCTTCAGCTACGCGAAGCACGTCGCCGTCCGGGAACTCGCCTTCGCCCGAACCTCCTCCGCCTGTCAATTCGTCGGGCGGACCGGTCGGAGCGACGATCTGCTGGGGGCCTTTGGTAACCGTGATCGGGAATCCGGCCAACGTCTCCGCTTGCAGCGTCGTGATGTAGTTGGACAATCCGTTCGACAGAGCCAGCACCAGCGCCACGCCGATAATCCCGATACTGCCCGCGAAAGCGGTAATCAGCGTACGGCCTTTTTTGGTCAATAGATTACGGAACGAGAGCGACGTCGCCGTTCCCAGGGACATCGAGGTTTTGCCCACGTTCAGCTTGCCTCCGTCCGCATCTTTCGCTGCCGCGTTCGGCAAAACCGCGACTTCTTCCGCATGTTCGCCGCGTTCGGCGTCGCTCATGATCGGGCGGCTGTCGGACAACACTTCCCCGTCGCGCAAATGGATGATCCGGCTGCTATACTCTTCCGCCAGATCGCCGTTATGCGTAACCATAATGACCAATTTCGTTTTCGAAATCTCGCGCAAAATATCCATGACCTGCACGCTCGTATGACTATCCAGCGCGCCCGTCGGCTCGTCCGCCAAGATGATGTCCGGGTCCGTCACGATCGCACGGGCGATCGCCACGCGCTGCATTTGTCCGCCTGACAGTTGGTTGGGACGCTTATTCAGCTTGTCGCCGAGACCGACCGATTCCAGCGCTTTTTTCGCTTTTTCCCGGCGTTCCGATACGGAGATGCCGGACAGCGTCATGGCGATCTCCACGTTCTGCAAAATGGTCTGGTGGCCGATCAGGTTATAGTTCTGGAACACGAAGCCGATCGAACGGTTGCGGTACGCATCCCAGTCCTTGTCTTTAAAATGCTTCGTCGATTTGCCGCCCAGCGTCAGATCGCCTTCGTCGTAGCGATCCAACCCGCCGATGATGTTGAGCAGCGTCGTTTTGCCGCAGCCCGACGGTCCGAGAATCGAGACGAATTCGCTCGATCTGAACTCAAGCGACACCCCTTTTAACGCATGCACGACTTCCCCGCTATGATACGATTTCTTGATATCCGTTAATCTCAGTTTCGACAATTGTTTTCCTCCTCTTTCCTTCCTCAACCTTATGCGTTCAGCATAACAAGGCCAGTTAAACAAGAAGGCAGGCAAAGGTAAACAAAAGGTAAACCGATGGTTAACAGTTGCTTATTTCTATAATTTGAACCGGTACCCGGCGCCCCATACGGTCTGAATATAATCGGGAGATTGCGGATCGGCTTCCACCTTTTCACGTAAGCGATTAATATGTACGGCTACCGTCTTCAGATCGCCGATCGCGTCCATGCCCCAAATTTGTTCGTAGATTTGCTCTTTGCTGAACACGATGTACGGATTGGACACCAACAGAAGCAGCAGCTCGAATTCTTTGTTTTTAAACTCGATCTCGCGTTCGCGCACGAATACCCGGCGGGTCAGCGGATTGATCCGGATCGGCCCCGCTTTCACTTCGCGTTTGGCGTCCGGCTCCTGGTTTCGCGTCAAGCGTTCGTACTGCGCCAGGTTCGATTTGACGCGGGCGATCAGCTCGGTTGGGGAAAAAGGTTTGGCAATATAATCGTCCGCGCCGAGTCCCAACCCGCGCACCTTATCCGAGATTTCATGCCGAGCCGTGACCATGAGAATCGGGATATCGGTCTTTTCGCGCACCGCCCGGCATAGCTCGTATCCGTTCATGCCCGGCAGCATCAGATCCAGCAGGATCATGTCGTACTCGCCCGTATTGGCCAGACGCAGCCCTTCGTGCCCGTCCGGTGCGATATCCGTTGCAAAGCCTTCAATCTCCAAAAAGTCCCTCTCGATCTCCGCGATCGACATATCGTCTTCAATAATCAGAATTTTTTTCATGACCGTCTTCCACTCCCTTTTCTTTCGGCAACACCATTCGAATGCTCAATCCGCCCGCCGGAGCCCGATGCGCGCTGATATGTCCGCCAAGCCGCTCGATGACTTTGCTGGAAATCGCAAGCCCCAGGCCGCTGCCCAGCTCTGTCCGCTTTCTCGAATCGTCGCTCCGGTAAAAGACGTCGAACAACCGATCCAGCTCGTCCGCTTCGACGCCTGGACCGTTGTCGGTCAAGCGAATCTCGACGGTCTGTTCGCCTTCATTTCCGCTGACGACGACTTGGGCCCGCTGCTTGTCCGTATACTTGAGGCTGTTTTCCAGCACGTTCTGAATCACGTTGCGGAACTGCACCACGTCAATTTTAGCGGCGACATGCGGCAGATTCCCTTCAATCGTGAGATCCAGCCCTTTGGGACGATACTCGGCCGCGAAAACACCGACCAACCGCTCCATCTCGCTGCCCAGATCGACGCGTTCCAGATACAGCGGGAATTCGCCGACATCCAGCTTGGAGAACAAAAATAACTGATTAATAATATGTTCCAGATGTTCGACTTTTCCTTTGATCGTCGCAAAATATTTGGCCTGCATTTGCGGCGTGACGGCGATGCCTTTTTCCAGACCTTCCAAATAGGCTTTGATTGAAGTCAGCGGCGTGCGCAGATCATGCGAAATGCCGGCAATCAGCTCGCGGCGGCTGCTTTCGTTTTTGCGGCGCTCTTCCACCATCTCCGATAATTGGGCGGCCATCTCGTTGAAATCCCGGCACACGTCGGCAAACTCGTCCTGCTTCTCGTGCAAAATCCGATAGGTCAGATTGCCGTCGCGCAGCTGGTGCACCCCTTCGACCAGCGTATCGATTGGTCCCGCGATGCTGCGCACGACGAATCGGGTCAGGAAACGGTTCGTAAAAATCACAATCCCCGTAATCAGCGCCAGCATGAATATCCCCACATACACGGAGCGCTGCGATCTATTCGTCTCGATATTAAAGGACGTATCGGTCAGAGCCAGCGTGTACGGCCCTGCCGGAAAACGATAGATCGCATACCGATCCGTCAGGACGACAGAAGACGCGGATTGCGGCGCACCGATATCCGCCGGCAAGGCGACCGACGAATCCGGCGGATATAGGCGCTGTCCTTCCGAATATAACGAAGCCTGAACGCCCGACTCTCGGCGCTCCCGGTTGAAGTCGCCCAGGATCTGCTCAAGCTGCTGCATGTCCGTTGTCGCAGCCAATTGATTCGATAGCTTTTCCGCTTGGTTCATCCGATTCTGAAGCTGTTCCCCGTTGCTCATAGGAGGGCCTCCGCGAAAGCCGGTAACGCCTTGATAGATCAACAGCATGCAGATCGCAGTGACGATCACCAGCAAAATCGGCAGAATCAGCATGAGAATATTCGATAGGTAGAGACGGCGTTTGACGCTCATTCGCATTCTTTCCTTTCTTGTCTCTTGCTTTCCTTTTGAGTGTAACGCAACCTTGGGCAAAAGACGAATAAGGCCGCGACGCCTGCAACGTTTGTTTTCGATCCGCGCGCCGCCGTCCGTTTTTCCGCACGCAAAAGAACGGGAAAGCGCCTCGGCGACTCTCCCGTTCTTCCTTTTTCCCAACCGATTATTTCTGATTCAGCTTGTCTTCTTCATCCAAAAACGGCTTGTTGACCACGTAATACATGAAGCCCATCAGACCGACGCCGCCGACCAGATTGCCGAGCGTCACCGGAATCAGATTGTGCACGACGCCCGCCATCGAAATCTCCGCAGGGTGGTCAACCACCAGCGCGATTGCGAACGTGCACATGTTGGCGATACTGTGCTCGTAGCCCGAGATGAAGAAGCAGAAGACGAACAGCATCATCGCGAACATTTTCGCTCCGTTTTCCTTCATGAACATCGGAACGAAGAACGCCATGCAGACCAACCAGTTACACAAAATCGCGCGGAAGAAAAGCTCGCTCGTCGGCGCTTCCATCTTGTGCTGCACCACGTTGAGCAGGAAACCGTTGATATCGGGCGAAGCGAACAATCCCGTCAGGAAGATGAAGCCCGCGAAAAAGGCCGCCCCGATGATATTGCCGATGTAGCTCGTGATCCATAGCTTGACCACTTCGATCCATCTCAGCTTTTTGCGCAGCGCCGCGTACGTGTAGTAGAAAGTATTGCCCGTAAACAAATCGCCGCCGCCGTAGGAGATCAGGATGATCGCCGCGCCGAACGTGATCGCCGCCATCGGATACGTGAGCGGGGAATGTTCCAAGTAGAAGAAACTGCCTGTCCGGAACGCCACGATGACGCCGAAGCCGATGAACATGCTTGCCAGGACCGAGCGCAGGATGTAGCGGACGACGCTTTGCTTGTAGATCTTGTGCTTTTTGAGTGCCAGTAATTCAACATTTTTGAGCGCTTCTGTTTCCATGTCGACCTCCGCTTTCGCCTGAGTTTTGTAGAGACTGTAGCCGAGCTACCACGGACTGGGAAATGGGAAAAAGTTCCGCCGATGCGATTGATTTATGCTTAACACGTCCGTTTGCCTTTGAATCATCTCCTCATTGTAACGGAGAGAAGCGGCGGCGGGTATGGGGAAGAAGGATTATTTTGAATTTTAATAGTACAAATTATAGCGGCGTGACATTTAGCTTTATTTGATGCTTTTTGCAGATTTCGTAGAACTCGCTTGAGATGATGGGCTTTAACGCGAGGACATGCGCCAGCATGAAAAACTCGCGGCCGTCCACTTTTTCGGCGTCCAAATAGGCTTTGAATATAACTTTGATCAGTTTTCGGGGCGGCTCGTGCACGGAAGCGGCAATGACCGCTTTGCGGCCATAGTCCGAACGTTCGTAGTCGAAACAATCGATCTCACCCGGAAGGTGCGCGATCCAATAGATTCGTTCGACCGGACGGCCGTTGTGATAGCGCAGGGTTGCCGGAATGAATTGAATGTCCGTTTTTTGCTGCTCCAATAAAGCCTTGAACGCGTCCGATACGATCTTGGCTCCGCCGGTGGTATGAAAGTAGTCGTTTTTGAGATTGCGAATGCTCGAATCCAGCAGGACCTCGGCGACCGTATCGACAGGTAAAAGGGTGTGGATCTGACTGTAATAGGTCTCTAGTTCAGGCATGAAGGTTAAGCTGCCGTCCACGTATCCGCTTTTCGGCAGCTGGGATTCTAAGAAATAATAGTTCATGCGTTTGATCGCTCCTTTCTGCCTGATTCCGTTGTGTTTATTATAAAGAACTTGAATGCAGCAAAAAAGCCGCCTTGCCCGGAAAGGCAAAGCGGCTTAACGCTCATTCGTTTAAAAGGAAATCCTATGCCTGCGCCAATTCCGAAGCCGGCTTCGCCTGACGCTCCTTCGCGTACACGATATACGTCAACAAACTCAGCAGCGCGATCCCGGCCATCATCCATTGCACATAGGAAGGCGGCAGCGCGTCGAGCATGCGTCCTGCCGTGACGGAGAACAATCCCCCGCCGACCGCGCAGCCCGCCATCAAGATGCTGGTGTTGCGCGCGATATTTCGCGGCATCAATGTCTTCGCATAGACGAGCGTGACGACGTAGAGACCCGACAGCGTCAGACCCAGCAAGACGATTAGCGCATAGCCGATAGCCGCGTTACGATTGACCGCAAACAGCGATAGCAGCACGATCATCCCGCCCCAATGGATAAACAGGTATTTGCGATATCCCAGCTTCTCCGCTTCGTATCCCGCGAACATCCGACCCGCGATCATCGCAGCCCAGAACACCGTTACGCTGATCGGAGCCGTAGCCGCGTCCGCCATCCCTGTCTCCAACATTAGCGAAGGCAGATAGTTAACTAAGCCGATATCCGTCGCTCCATAGAAGAAGAACAACAAGATGAAGGCGGGCAGCATCAACGCGCCCGGCGCCCGAAGAATGCGTTTCTTGCTTGCGGACGGGTGATTGGTTGCAGCGGCAGCCACAACAGCGCCCACCGGACCGGATGAAGCCGCACCGGCCGGAACTGCATGTGGCACTTCGGCTTTAAATGCCGGTTTGAACAGCGGTTCGGCGTCTCCGAAGCGAACGAACCGGACAAACAGTGACAGGAATATGCAGTACGCCGCAATACCGAACAGCGCATAATTCCAGAACCCGCTCACGATCAGCATGCCGATCACCAATGGAAGAATCAGCGAACCCACGCCGAAAGCAACTTCCAATCGGCTCATTGCGATCGCCGCATTGGATTGCAAGCCTTCCAAAATGACGGCGGCGATGACCGACTCGATAATGCCGCCCAGGAAACCTGCCAAGGCGAACCCGACTAACAGCAGCGGCCACGACGGCAGGAACGCGATTAGCAGATACGAAGCCGCAACGCCCCAGGCTCCGATATGCAGCATCGTCTTTTTGGACATCCGGTTCGCGAGCCACGGTTGAATCAACATGCCGAAGATCGAAGCGCCAAATTCAATGAAGATCAGTGCGCCGGCATCCGTGTACACACGGTCATACAGCGGCAGCAGCACCGTAATAATCGAAGCGACAGTAACTTTGATGAAACCCATGAGGAGATAAAACAGGCTCCCCATCCAGACTAACTTTTTCAAACGTCGTTCAGTCCTCCTTCAGCTTCTTGCACCTGTAACTTTAAAATAAAGAACGATTTAACTCCATGACCGTCTTTCATATCCAGATCTTACCCAGCTTACCGAAAACGGTTTATATTCAAGTCGAAGGTATTCCTCTTCTTATCCATCTTTTTCGGCCGGACACAAAAAAACGGTCGATTCGGGATCTCCGGATCGACCTCTTCTCATGAAAGATTATACCGAAAATTACTGGTCGGTACAGAGGTTTTCAAGAAAAATATTGTAATAATTTTTAAACTTTCTGAACAGGACTCATATCCGCGAAAGCATTCAGAATTCCACGCAGCATAGCAAAAGATTCCACCGTTCGTTCGCTCTCTTGTACAATGTCCGCCGAGCGTTGAATCGAAGGGGTATCCGGCTTCAAATCGCTCTCCCAAACATCCAGCATGGTGTTGATGCAAGGCGACGAAGTCTCCAAGTGGAACTGCACCGCAAGCACGTGCTCGCCCCATGCGTAAGCCTGATTCGCACAATATTCGGAACCTGCGAGCAAAGTCGCGCCCGGCGGCAGATCGAATGTGTCCCCGTGCCATTGCAGCGAACGGAAGCTGTCCGGCAACGCGGCCAACGCGGGATGTGCTTCATTATTACGATGAATGGTATGCCAGCCGATCTCCTTCAGAGAATGCGGATAGGCACGGCCGCCGAGCAGTTCGGCCAGCATTTGCGCACCGAAACAAATCCCGAAGACTTTGATCTCACGGTCGATTGCTTGTTTGACAAAAGCTTTTTCCGGCGCAAGCCAAGGGTATTGATCCTCTTCATACGCGCTGGTCGGCGAACCTCCGATGATGAGCAGATCCGTGTCGTCCAGAAGCAACGGATCAAGCGGTTGTTGCGTCGGGTTCAAGATCGTCAGGCGATGGCCTTCCGACTCGGCCCAGCCTGTAAATACGGCAGGGTCATCGAAATCGAAATGTTTGAGCAGAATCACGTTCATCGGCAATCGCCCTTTCTGTTTTCTGCTCATTATAGAGAGTTGAACCTGACGCCGACAAGGGATTCGGGAAGGTTATAAATTAATGGTGGTTTCGTGCAAACAGCTGCGGGTTGTGCGGAGTTGTCGGGGGTTGAGATGCCTTATTTGCGGGGAAGCGTGGGGGTGGCTGCGGGAGAAATTCGTGAAAGACGCTGTCTCACTTCGTTCAAAGGCGTCTTTCACTGAATTTCTCCCTTCGCCACCTGGCGCTTCCACGTAAATCGGGCTTCTCAACGGCAGGAGTGAGTAAGAAGATTTAAACTTATTTTTATTGCCCCAACTGCTGCACCTGATCCATCAGGCCTTGGATGTCTTGGATGGTTTGCATGACCTGGGAATTTTGGAGCAGTTCGGGCGTGAACTCGCCGGCTTCGATGCGTTGTTGAATCTCGTCGATCTGGGTGTTCAGCGTTTCGTTATATCCGGTCAGCTGTTGATGGATGCCTTGTGCGAATTCAGGGACTTCAGATTGGGCGAATTCGGATGCGCGTTGCTGCACCTGGTCCAGTTCTTGCTTCAGCTGTTCTTGAGCTTGCGGGTCGGTTGCAGCGTCTTGGGCCATTTGCGGCAGGTCTTGCGCCCATTGCGAAGCGTCATTGATATACGCGACCGCGTCGCTTGTATAATTGACGGAACGTCCGACCTCCTCGACCGCCGAACAACCGGCAAGGGGAACGGCGAACAGGGTTAGGGCTAAAATGATCTTTTTCATGCGATATGCACTCTCCTCTTGGAAGTTTGTGCGTTACATACTCCGCCGAAGCGCCCCAGGTTTCGGATTACATCATGATAAATGGATGAAAAATCTTTCATGATTGCGCTATTAACGCTCGCGATCCCGAATCGGCAGATATAGATCCGCTTCGCAGTAGTCCTCTCTCGCAAGCGCCGCATCGATATATTCGAAGTGATGACCGTGTGCCTGTTCGTACGGGGAGCGCATAATCCATTCGTCCATGTAGTTCCAAATATCGTTAAGCTGGTGAATGGTCAGGTTTTCGGGATGAAAGCGTCCAATGTACGTGAACACCGCATATTTGCCTGCCGGAATGATCGCGGTATCCCAATCACGATCCAATCCTTCTAATGAAGAAACCTCCGCAGAGGTCAAATAATCCGTCGCTTTCGGCGAACATTCCGGAGGGTACAAGGTCAGTCCGATGTAGACGCTCGGCTTCAGCTTATGCGGAATCTTCCCGTGCTCACCGTAGAAAAAGGAGACGCCGTGCGCGTTCGCCGTATAGCGCTCGAAGTTTTCCGCGATCGGAATGGTCGCTCTTCGCCCGGCGTACAGGCTGCGCGGCTTCATCACGAAAGTCGGCTCGAATACGACGCCTTCCCGGATCTCTTTGAGCACGGACGTATCGTATCGCTCGACCAGCCGGATCTCTGAGGTGCCTCGGCGAAATTGCGCAGGCGTCACACCGAACTGCCTTTTAAAAGCGCGAATATACGATTGCTCGTGGTCGAAACCGTAGGCCAGCGCCGTGTCCAGCACGGTTGCCCCGCTTCGTTGTTCGAACAAATCATGCGCGCTTGCGGACAGTTTGCGGGCGCGAATATATTCCATCAGCGGCAGACCCGTCGCGGCGCGCATCAAACGGTGCAGATGGAATTTGGACAAATGGACATGCTCCGCCAATTCGTCCAACACGATCTTGTCCGCCAGTCTGCGCTCCACCTCTCCGAGTACGCGTTCGATCGTATGGATCGTATCGCTTCCGCCAATCAAAGTCCGCTCGGCGGTCAGTTTCTCGATTTCCTTGTTCGTTTCCGGGTACTGCTGCGATCTCTCGTTCATTTGGTCTTCTCTCTTCCGTCCCGGCCTGATCGTTTCCAGACTCCGTCATTTCTTCTATCCTAACAAAAAAAGGAGAGCGCGTCAGCCGTAAGCTTCCACCTATTGAAAGCGTTCTATCATAAGATGCGCAAGATCGGTTCATTTCTTCCTCCTCTGCTTGTTGCATACTAAAATCAGGCAGAATACTTGCCGGAAAGGTAGGTTTTTCCCATGAACTCTCTTATTGATCGAAACGATTCGAATTCTACGTTCTCTATCCGAAATTTTCGCGAAAGCGACTTCCCGGCACTCGGTGCCTTTCATAATCAAACCGCAGAAGGGAAACGCGTCATCTTCTGGTGGGTAGGCAGTCAAGATAATTGGCCGAATGTCTACTGCGCTTTTGACGGAGACGCGATGATTGCCAAAGGCCAAGTCGAGACGTTCAGCGTCGTGCCCGAAAATGCCGATCCGTCCGTCAAACATCGCATCTTTTTCAATATCAAAACGCTGCCCGCATATGAGAAAGACACTGCCCTGCTCAGCGCCATGTACGATACGATGCACGCCCGGGCGCTGGAGTTGAAGGCCGGCCTTCCGGCTTCGCACGACACCTTGCTTTGCTTTGGCAACTTTGCGGAAGAGACGGACAATACCGCCTTTTTCGCAGGACGACCGGAATTTTTCCTGTTAAAAAAACAATATCGCATGTGTCGTGATCTGAACGAATATACCGATAACGAGCTTCCGCAACCGGAACTGCCCACAGGCTTCGAATGGCAAACTTTCGATACGCTGACTGCCCAACAAGCAGACGACTATCTGGCCTTGGATCTGGAAATCTGGCCGGAGACGCCGCTCGGCGCGGAACGGTTGGCCGACCTCGCAGCACGAGATCAGTGGCGGCTGTTGCAAATTCATAACCAAGGACGCCCGGTGGCGAGCCTGATGTATTGGATTGCCGACAACGAGACCGGCGAGATCGAAGAGGTGCTGGTTCGCGAACCGTATCGCAGACAAGGCCTGGCTTCGGCGCTGTTGGCGCGGGCGCTGCATGAAATCCATGGCCGCGGCTGCGAAGATGCCGAACTCGACGTGGAAGCGATGAACGAAAACGCGCTGAGCGTCTACAAATCGGCAGGCTTCGAGATCGAGACCGAAGAGCACCGCTACGCGACCGAGCTTTAAAAAAACAAAATTGAACGCGGGCGCGTATTCGAATCTCGAAGACGCGCCCTGCTGCGGATGCGGATATCCTTTTGATTAGGCGAGTCGGAGAACGACTTGCTTTGGACCTTGGTCCGCGCCCCGACAAGGAGAGATGGTCGTGCACCCTTTTACTATTGAATGCGACAGCATCCTGCTGCGCGAATTTCTGCCCGAAGATTTGGACGACTTTTGCGCCATAACGGCAGAACCGCATATTCGCGAGTTTTTGCCGGATTGGGAAGTCGATCGGGAGACCCGCCGCCTTTGGCTGCGCGATTACGAGATCCCGGGCAACCGGGCCTTTTTGGAAAACGCGAAAAAAGCCGGACGGATCGACGCTCACACGCTTCGGCTGGCGGTGATCGAACGCTCTAGCGGACGATTCGTCGGCTGGTGCTGCACGGGGCTCAAAGACGAGCTCCCTGTTCCCAATCGCGAAATCGTGTACGGGTTATCAGCGGATTGCCTGGGAAAAGGCTACATGACGCAGGCCGTTACCGCCCTTACCGATTGGCTGTTTGCCAACACCGATACGAACGTCATTCACGGTTTCGCCAAGCCCGACAATATCGCGTCCAACCGCGTACTGCAAAAATGCGGCTTCGAGGACCTGGGCGAGGTTAAGCTGGAAGACGGCGTGTACAAGCATTATGCAAGGAGGAACAGATGAACGAACATCCGATATGCGATCCCGACGATTCCTCAAAGTCGAAAGAGCTTCGGCTTCAACAGGCATCGCTCCAAGACGCGGAAGAAATTCGTTGGCTGATGATCGAAGTCGAAGCCGACGAGAAGCGGCGATGGTACACGGGCGACGAACGCCCTTTTATTCCCGGCTTCGACTCCGTCCATATGCAGCGCTATCACGCCCGCACGGGCCGTTACGACAAGATTATGTATCAGGGAACGTTGGCCGGGGTGGTACTCGTATCCACGACGGGTCGCGAACATGCGAGAATTGATCGTTTGTATCTGCGTCCGAGCTGCCAGGGGGCCGGAATCGGTTCTCTCGTTCTGGATCTGATCGAACGAAAATATCCGCAGGTTACCGACTGGTCGCTGGACAGCATCCGAAACAGTCCGCGCAACCTGCACTTTTACGAAAAAAACGGGTATGTTCGCAGCGGTGAAGACGAAGCCTATGTGTATTACGTGAAAAAGAGAGCGGTAAACAGCGAGTCGCTGGACCGACCTGATTCGAGGAGAGAAGCGTTGACCGAAAACGAACACAAAACAACGATTTCCGCTGCGACGAACCCCGAGCTTGTCGCAAACCGTTCCTTTACAAAAGCCGACTTCCGCGATTGCGACCTAACCGACACCGACTTTATGGGCTGTAATCTGTCCCGGTCTTCTTACTCCCGCCTGCATATGGCCGAAGCGTCGTTCTCGGATTGCAATCTGTCGAAATGCAAGATCACCAACGCGAATCTTCGCGGCATGACAATCGGCGATTCCACGTTGGACGAGGCCGAAATCTGCCATGCGTCGCTGAACGGCATTTATATTCACGATGTCCACGTTGATGAGACCCCTCCTTTGCTGGAACGTTGCGAGCTGCCGCTAACCAAGATGACTGACTGTAATCTTTCTTATTCCGCACTGCAAAACGTACGTCTGAGTGAAGCTTCGTTAACGAATGTTAGCTTAAAAAATGCTGAGGTACACGGGAGCGATTGGCGCGGAATGTCTGTACACAGTACCGATCTATCGAACGCTTCTTTCGCTGGATGCAAGTACGCAGGCATGAGTATAGAAGGCATTCCCGTACTGGAACTGTTGGCGCTATACCGTTCAACTCGAAACGCGAATCCGAAGGAGATTGACATATGACCTTGTTGCAAAAGGATACCTCCTGGCTTTTATCCGCCGCAATCGGCGAGCTGCAAAACCTGCTGGAACAAAACAAGCTGACATCGCGAGAGTTGGTTCTGCTTTATTTCAAGCGGATCGCCATGCTGGACCGGGAAGGTCCGCAGCTGCGCTCCGTATTGGAGCTGAACCCCGATGCGCTCGGGATTGCCGATTTGCTGGATGCCGAGCGCCTGCAAGGAAAAATTCGCGGGCCGCTGCACGGCATCCCCATTCTGGTCAAAGACAATATCGATACGGCGGACGGCATGCACACCAGCGCCGGTTCTTTAGCTCTAGCCGATCATTATGCGCAGGCGGATGCGTTTGCCGTGCAAAAGTTGCGTGAGGCCGGCGCGATCTTGCTCGGTAAAACCAATATGACCGAATGGGCCAACCTCATGTCTCCTACTATGTTTGCCGGTTACTGTTCGCGCGGCGGACAAACGTTAAACCCCTACGGACCGAGCGAGCTTTTCGTCGGCGGCTCCAGCTCGGGCTCAGCCGTCGCGGTTGCCGCAGGCTTGGCCGCTGCATCGCTCGGTACCGAAACCAACGCTTCCGTGCTAAGCCCTGCTTGTCAAAACTCGCTAGTCGGAATTAAGCCCACAGTCGGATTGGTATCGAGATCCGGCGTTATCCCGGTCTCTTTCACCCAGGATACGATCGGCACGTTTGGTAAAACGGTCACGGATGCCGCACTTCTGCTTCAAGCAATCAGCGGCTCCGATCCTGACGATCCCGTGACAGGAGGCAGTTCCGTTCATATGAAGCCCGACTACTCGCAAAGCTTGAAGAGCACTGATTTAACCGGCATCGCGATCGGCATTCCGCGCGACGCATACTTCGACGACATTGATCCGGAAGAAGCCGAGTTGGCCGAAAAAGCAATCGCAGCGCTTGTTCAATGCGGAGCCAAGATCGTCGATCACGCCAACATCCCTTCCGCACGCGAAGATTGGGATTACGGCGTTGCCTGGTTGGAGCTGAAAACCTCGCTAAACCGTTATTTGGCCAAACTGCCCTCCCATCTTCCGGTCCACTCCCTGAAAGACGTGATCCGCTTCAATCTGGAACACGCGGATCAGGCGCTCAAATACGGGCAGGAGTTATTCGTTCATGCGGACGAACATAGCGGGACGTTGACGGAACCGCAGTATTTAAACAGTCTGCTTAGTAATCTGGAACGTTCGCGCGTGCGCGGTATCGACGCCGCGCTAAAGGAACACAAGTTGGACGCGCTCTTATTCCCCGGTTATCAGGGAGCGGATATCGCGGCGCGGGCGGGTTACCCATCCGTTGTCGTTCCGGCAGGATATACGCAAAAAGGCAAACCTGTCGGCGTCCAATTCACCGGGACTGCTTTTTCCGAAGCGATGCTGATTCGGATTGCGCATGTTTTTGAACAACAGACGAAGCATCGCGTCCCGCCTGAATGCGACAAAAGCGGGCAAGCGTCGGTTTAGCATCTTCACGATCCATGACTGACAAGAAAAAGGAGCGATTCTTATGTTTGAACCTACTTCTTCATTCCCTGCTTTTTCCGAAAAGGTTAACCGGTATTGGCTGCCCGATCGTGATCGTCCGCAGCCCGGACAATACCGCATCATCGTCGATCAAGAGCTTCCGCCGTCCCGAGGCGTCATGCTGCTTGATCCAGTCGGATCGGGAGGCTTTCTCTCTATGCTGCCGCAAATGGCGCAGCGAGCCGGATTAAGGCCCGGCAGCGAACCGGATAAACAGACGATTTTTGAAGCGTTGCAGCTTGCGGGCATCGAATTGAACGGAGCGGACCATCTGTTTTATTTTTCGGATGCGGAACAAAAGCTTCTGCCTCACGAAAACTTCCCGGCTTCGGTTCGACAGTTGACGTCCGAAGATGCCGACGCTTTCGCAGCTTTCGTCTCGGACGCGCCGGAAGACGATATGGATGAAGCGTTCGTCGAGCTGGATCATTGGCTCGTGCTCGGCTGCTTCGTCGACAACCGACTGGTATCGGCAGCCAGCATGTATCCGTGGAGCGGAACCGCCTTCGCGGACCTGGGCGTGATCACGCTGCCGCAGTTCCGAGGTCAAGGCTTCGGAAATCAGACGGTACGGGCAATCAGCGCACAGGCGTTACGGCTGGGCTATGAACCCCAATATCGTTGCCAGCCGTATAATCTCTCTTCTATCCGATTGGCCCAAGCTTCCGGATTCTCGTTATTCGCGGCCTGGGACGTGATCAAATTGGACGAAGAATAAAAATCCATATAAACGCAATCGGCGCGCCCAACGATGATGACGGCTCCGGCTTGCGGCTTAGGAGGAACCAAGCATAACAACACGAACAAACGAGACGGCTCCGAAGCGCCCTGCTATTGTTTTTCGCAAGATGGGCCTTGACGATGTGGACCATCTCGCTCACATCGACCGTTCGGAATGGATCGAGCAAATTTGCCGGATTGAAGACGGACAAGAAAGCTGGATCGAAACCGGGCAGGAATGTCCGGCTTGGGACGCTATACAGCTTGAAGAACTTCAGTCTCGCTTATGCTCCGAGTTGGAAAACGGAGGATTAGCGATGGGTGCTTACGACGGCGATCGCTTGGCGGGCTTCGGTTTGCTGGGACATCGTAGAATCGGACCTCAAAACGATACGATGCCCATTGATCTGATGTACGTCGGACGGCCTTACCGCCGACGCGGAATCGGTACGCGCTTGATGCAACTACTGAGCCGCGAAGCGTCCGCACGCCATGCGAAATTTTTGTACATTTCATCGACAGAAAGCAGTTCGGCTGTCGGATTTTATCGCAGTCTGGGCAGTGAAAATACGATGGAACCCGATCCGGAAATGTTGAGGAAAGAACCGTTCGATATTCATATGGTACGACCGCTATAGCCATCGAAGATTCTCTTGCGATCAAGCGGTATGCCCGAAAGGAGCTTTTATGATCCGTTTGGCAGAACTTCATCGAGATAACTGGGAAGTCTGTGCGGCTCTACGCGTAACGCCGGAGCAGAGCGACTTCATCGCTTCGAACCTGCATTCGATTGCCGAAGCCCAATTTTTGATCGGCTTCTCGAGTTTGGCTATTTACCAGGAAGACATTGCAGTCGGCTATGCCTTATTCGGTCTCGACCCGGATGACGGTATGTACTGGATCTATCGATTGATGATCGACGAACGGTATCAAAATCTCGGTTACGGTTCGACGGCAATTCGGCAAGTGGTCGAAGTCGTTAAGGAAAGGCCCGATCGAACCTCTTTAATCCGGCTGGGCTACCATCCCGATAATGAAGCGGCACGCCGATTGTACGCCAAAGTCGGATTTACAGAAGAAGGCTTGGCTCCTTGGGGCGAAATGATCGCGGCTTATCCGCTGACGGAAAAGAAAGAAGGCATACAGCCATGAATATCGTTGGAGATCGCGTAATCCTAACGGCCGTCGCTCCTGTGGATCTTGATTTCATATGCGATCTCGAATGCGATACTGCAATCTGGTCATTCGAGGAGCATGTAGAATCGGACCGTGAGGCAGTCAAGCGGAAATACGCGGAGCAAGCCGAATCTGCGCATCATCATAACTTCACCATTCGTTTGAAAAAGGGTCCAACATCCCAACCGATCGGTCTGATGCAGATGTGGAGCTATGTCGAGCATCGTCAAAGCTGGGAACTGGGATACGCGCTGCTGCCGGAGTATCGGGGAAACGGTTACGGGAGCGAAGCGGCGAAATTGCTGCTTAACTTCGCCTTTTCAACGTTGAATGCGCATAAAATCGTCGGTATGTGTCACTGTGGCAACCGGGCGTCCTCCAAACTCATGGAAGCGATCGGCATGAGGCGGCAAGGCGTATTCCGACAGGAGTTGTCGATGAACGGAAGCTGGCACGATCAATGGTTTTACGAGATATTGGCAGCAGAACTGTAAAAAGATACGTTCACCAAGCGGCTGGCGTAAGCAAATCACGATTCAAGGAGGATTCGTCATGTATTTGGCCAACAACATCCTTGCTCATGCGCTTCGAAACGTATACTGGGTATTGGGCGGCGCATGCGGCGGTAAAACGACGCTGGCCCAACATTTAAGCCGAAAATACGGCATGTTCCACTACAACGCCGACGAGATGATGTGGCCGCTTAAGCAGCGGGCCTCCCATGCGGAACAGCCCGCGATGGCGCGACACTTCACGGATTGGGAAGAATACTTCGGACGTCCGGCCGACGCGTATGCAAAGTGGCTGCACGATATGGAAGGCGAAGCGTTCGGCATGCACGTCGTCGAATTAATCCGTCTTGGCGCGGACAAGCCGGTCGTGTTCGAAGGCGGAGCTTCCGCTGCGACGATCGCCGCCATCGCGCCGCATCGTCGCGTTGTCTTTTTGGCTCCGGACGAGGACGTTGTCCGGCAAGCGTATTTCGAGCGCGAGGATAAGGACGACATGTATCGGCTCATCAAAACGCTGGCCGAACCGCAAACGATCATAGACAAAATCCGCGGCATGGTGATCGAAGCCAATCATCGCCAACTGCTCGAAGCGCAGCAAGCGGGCCTTGCCGTCTTTCCGCGCGGCATGGACGGATGCCCGGAAGATATGCTGAAGCGCGTCGAACAGCATCTGAGCGGCTTGCGGCCTGATCCGTCGGCTGACGCTTCCGTAGGAGCCGCGTTCAATGGAAACTAGTCGCAACCTGCATACCCGGCAGACGATCGCAAACGATCTGCTCAAGCTCGGCGTCGCTCCGGGCATGACCGTCATCGCCCATACCTCTCTCCGTTCGATCGGCCGGACTGTAGGCGGAGCGGTATCCGTCATTTCGGCGCTCGAAGACGCGATCGGCGAAACCGGAAATCTGGTCATGCCGACGCAGACGGAGCAGCTATGCGAGCCGGACGAATACGACGGAAGCTTGACAGCGGACGAAATCCAGATGATCAAAAACGGCATGCCGCTCTACCATCCCGACCTGACGCCGACGGCCTATATGGGCTTTATCGCAGAGACTTTCCGTAAGCAAAAAGGCGTGCGCCGCAGCGATCATCCCCATATGTCCTTTGCCGCTTGGGGAGCGGACGCGGAAGCAATCGCCGGACATCACCCGCTTCATTACGCGCTAAGCGGGACTTCTCCGCTCGGACGCCTGTACGAACGCGGGGCGCAAATCCTGTTGCTCGGCGCACCGACCGATTCCAATACGTCGCTGCATTTGGCGGAGTACAACCAAAGCAACACTTTCGTCAAACCGAAAATATGGGGCGTCAAAATGCGGATCGACGGCGCGGAACGCTGGACGACCTATACGGATATCAATAATGACTCAGACGATTTCGGCCGGATCTTCGACGATTTCCGGACCGATACCGCCTTGGTTCGCGAAGGACGAATCGGCGACGCCCCAAGCTTTCTTATGCCGCAGCGGGAAATGGTCGATTACGCGCTGGATTGGATGAATCGGAATCGGCGTTGACGCGGCGGCATCGGTCCTCAACCGCATAAAAAGGAGCCTTGCAGCCATGAATCTTTCGAAGTCTCAGTTTGAACATGTAAAAAACGACGAAGAACCGATCGCCAGCCGCTCCGTTTTTCGCTCGGCTTATGTAGAACGCCGCTTGTCCGGCCTTTACGACCTCGGCAAGTGGACCGAATGCCGCTACTGGTTGCGCGGCCTGAACGATACCTACCGCGTCCGCGCGCAGGACGGCGGCGCGTACATGCTGCGGATCTATCGCGCCGAAGTGCGCGAAAGCGATATTGCGTTCGAGCTGGAGCTGCTCGAACGGCTGCAAGCGGAGCTGCTCGGCACGGCAGCGGAAGCTTCGCCTGCCGTGCGGCTTGCGGACGGCAGATTGTTTTCGGCGCTGCCTGCGCCGGAGGGCGTTCGCTTCGCGGCTTTGTTCCGCGAAGCCGAAGGCGCGGAAGACGCGATGCAGGACGAAGCTTCCTGCATCGCGTTCGGGAGGTCCGCCGCCGAGCTTCACGCGGCGATGGACCGGGTATCGCCGCGGACGGCGGGCGGCTTTGGCGCCGTCCGCGGCATCGGCCGCGCGGCGGAAGGCGCGGCCGATGCGGCTGCTTCGGAGCCGCCGGAGCGCGCAACGCGCGCGGTCAGCGGCGAGGCACGCGCCGCCAAGCCCCTGCCGCCGCGCGCGCCGGCGGACGCGGAGGTGCTGCTCCGCGCTCCGCTCCGGATGATCCTCGCCCAGATCGGCGAGGATCATCCGGAGGCGCCTTTCCTGCGCGGCTACGCGCAGGGGCTTGAAGCGGCTGCTTCCGAAGCCGTCTCCGGCGGACTGGATTTCGGCTTGTGCCACGGCGATATGCACGGCAACAATAACGCGTTGCGGCAGGGCGACCGCTTCACGCATTTCGACTTCGAATTTGCCGCGCCGGGCTGGCGGGCATGGGATTTGGCCCAGGTCAAAAATCGCAAACGGCAGCAGTCCGAGCGGATCGAACCGCTTTGGCAAGCCTTTTTGGAAGGCTATCGCTCTATCCGGCCTTTCTCGGCTGTTGACGAAGCAGCCGTGGAAATTTTCAGGCTCGTCCGACGTTTTTGGACGATGGGTTTGGATGCGGAGATTGCGCCGCTGTGCGACGGGGCGCTGGATTTCGGCGAAGACTGGCTCGCCGAGTTCGCGGAAGAATTCCGCCGTCATCCGCTCGGCGAAGTTGCGAATACGACTTTATAGCGGAAAGCGGCGTAACCGACTCGCACCGCGGGTTTGCGCGGTGCTGAAACGTCACATGCAAGACGCGGCGAACAGCCGCGCGACTCCTTACGCAAAAAGGACGGGAAACGCGGCTTCATCGCCGCATCCCGTCCTTTTTTAACCCAAATTCAAATCAATCCTTCCGCCTCGTACACGTCCAGCGCCATGCGAACCACGGTCTCGTCGATACCGGAGCGTCGGGAAATGCGTTTGGCCCAGGTCTCTTCGCCATGCGGCTCGCTTTCTGTAAATAATCCGCGATCGCTGCTGATCTTGGTCTGACCTCGCTCGTATTCCCAGTGCACAACGCGTCCGGTAGTGCAGATATTCATCCTTTTTTCGACCAAAGGCCGCGATAACAGACTCTGCGAAAAAGCCGCCGCTTCCCAAAATTCCGCTTCGCCGACAGGCTCCAGACCAAGCACCGACTGACTTTCTTTCCCGTTTGGGCGGATATAGCGAATCTTTACCTGAACGCCGTCCGAGAAGACCGCAATGCGCGCGCCCGGGAAAAAGCCGGGCAGTTCCGCTTCCGTATAGCCCTCCGCGCCGGGATCGACCAACACAGGCTGAATCCATTGATCGCCGAGGTCGCACAGGTATCGTTTGCCTGCTTTATCTATCGCGATCACCGCGCCGTGCGCTTTTTGGGTTCCGAGATTTTCGCCGACCGGATAGCAAACGATTCCTTCGCTTCGCAGCTCGTCGATCAGCCACAGCGCCAGATCAAAGCAGTTGCCAGATGTCCCATACAGGTCACGTTGTTCCCGCATCAAAGCAACGCTCCTAGGCTTAAATCGATCTCCGCTTGCGTGCAACCAGGCTTTCGTCAGGGTCTCCATTGGAAAGTCGTCGAACCGTTTCCATACTCGCAAAATCTCATCCGTCGCCTTCATCTGCTGTTTGTTTCACCCTTCCGAAAACGTGCATTTGATGTCTTCTTCGTCGATTAATATTGATTCTACGGTATATTTAACCACCAGCCAATGAATCGGAGGTCGCAAAAGAGAGGTTTCTGAAAATAAAAAAGCCCCTCTTATTTTTTACTAACTTCCTTTGCTTGTTACGTTTGCCGATTATTCACGCATCCCGTATCATGAAAGAATACGAAATCGCGACTTATACATAGGAGGCGTAGGCAATGAGTGAAAAACGTGGACTACTTGCGGAAGATTTATATCGTTTTACCTGGGTGGGCGCACCTGACGTATCGAAAGCGGACGGACGCATCGTGTATACGCAGCGGACGGTTAACGAGGCACGCGACGGGTACATCACCCGCATTCGCGCCCTTCTCGCCGACGGAAGCCAAGATATTTTGATGACTTCGGGCGAGCAGGACGCCTCCCCGGCGTGGTCGCCTGACGGTGTTCATTTGGCGTTTACCCGCAAAGACGGCGACAAGCGTCAAATCTGGCTGCTCCCTGCATCCGGCGGCGAAGCCAGCGTGCTGACGAGTCTGCCGAACGGCGTCGGAGCGTTCAGATGGTCGCCGGACAGCTCGAAGCTGCTTGTTTCGTCGCAAGTCGGCGAAAACGATTCCGAAGAGGAAGCGGAAAAGTCGAAAGACAAAGATTCCAAAGATAAGCCGTTGAAGGAGATCGTGATCGACCGTCTGCGCTACAGAGGAGACGGATCGGGGCTGTGGAACGGCAAACGGACGCATTTGTTCGTTGTGGACGCCGTGAGCGGCGAAGCCGAAGCAGTAACATCCGGCGATTTCGACGCGGGCGCTTTCGCTTGGTCGCCGGACGGCTCGAAGATCGCGTTTTCCGCTTATATTCCCGAGGAAGGCGACGACAGCGATCCCGACCTGCTGCTGGTGAGCGATCTGTACGTAGCGGACGCGGACGGCGGCAATCGCCGCAAGCTGACCGATTCGAAATGGACAATCGGACAACCTGCCTTTTCGCCGGACGGTTCGAAAATTGCGTTCTTCGGCAGCGATCGGTCATACCACAATGCGACGCTGAATCGGTTGTACAGTATTCCGGTCGAAGGCGGCGATATTACTTCCCTGGTGACCGATCGCGATCTGTATGTGGGCAACGTGGTGGTCGGCGATATGCGTTCGGGTCTCGGCGCGCCGGAACCGCTGTTCTCCGAGGACGGCAGCTCCGTGTACGCGCTGTTCACGCAACGCGGCAACGCGGGATTGGCACGTTTTGCGGCGGACGGTTCCGGTCATGAAGTGCTGCTGGACGGCGACCGTGACGTGTATCAATTGACTCCGGATCACGCGGGCGGCTTCGTCGTGGCGATCTCCGATCCGTTGAATCCGGGCGATCTGTATCGCTTCTCTCCGGGGACGAAGGAAGAAACGCGGTTGACCGACTCGAACAGCGAATGGTTGAGCGAACATGAACTGAGCGCGCCGGAATCTTTCTGGGTCGAGACGAAAGACGGCTGGAAGGTACAGGCGTGGATCATGAAGCCGGTAGGTTTTGACGATTCGTCTTCGAAAAAAGTGCTGACCATCCTTGAAATCCACGGCGGCCCGCATATGATGTACGGCAATACCTTCATGCACGAGTTCCAGCTGCTGGCTTCCAAAGGCTACGCCGTCATCTTCTCCAACCCGCGCGGCGGTCACGGTTACGGACAAGAGTTCGTTAACGCTTGCCGCGGAGACTACGGCGGAGGCGATTATCGGGACCTAATGGAAACCGTCGACCATGCTTTGGAAAAGTATGCGTTCATCGACGAGTCGCGCCTAGGCGTGACGGGCGGCAGCTACGGCGGCTTCATGACCAACTGGATCGTCGGCCACACGGACCGTTTCAAAGCCGCCGTCACGCAACGCTCGATCTCCAACTGGGTGTCGTTCTACGGCGTCAGCGATATCGGCCCGTACTTCACGGAAGACCAGATCGGCGGCGATGCTTGGCAGGACACCGAACTGCTGTGGAAACACTCGCCGATCGCATACGTGCAGCAGGTTCGTACGCCGATCCTGATCCTGCACGGCGAACAGGATCTACGTTGCCCGATCGAGCAAGGCGAGCAGTATTATATCGCGTTGAAACGACTTGGGCGGAAAACGCGATTGGTTCGTTTCCCTGGGGCGAGCCATGATCTGTCGAGAGGCGGGCATCCATCGCTCAGAGTGGCGCGGTTGTCGCATATTGCGGGGTGGATGGACGAGTATTTGGGGTAAGGCTGGGAGTTAGAAAAAGCACGATTCGAAACCCATTCGAATCGTGCTTTTTTGTTGTTAAATTTCTATATTTTAGTGCTATTTAACAGATGCAAGTTAATGGTATACTGTGGAGGTTGCTAGGTAATTAGGTTTGAAAATGGTTCGATGATTTTTAATAAGTTAGATACTAATAACTATGAATTATTTGGAGGTTAATAATGAGTATAGAAAATAACGAAGTAGCAGATCGTTTACTCAGAGAAACAAAACGAGAACTCAATAGTTTCTTAAATGAGTTTTCTAAACAAACAATAAATAATGAATCTTCATTATTTATTGGATCAGGTGTTTCTCGAAACTCTGGACATGTAACTTGGGGATCTTTATTTGAACCATTGGCTATTGAGTTGGAAATTGAGATTAATGAAAATACTGATCTATATAAAATAGCTCAATATTATGCCAATAAATACACTGACACTAAATTAAGAAAAAAAGTGAATGATGAAATTGATAAGATCAAACCAGGAAATAATGTTTTAAGCGAGTTGATTGATATGAATTTTAATAATATATGGACAACAAATTATGATCCTTTAATTGAACAAGAATTAACCCGTCGTCTCATAAAGCACACTATGATATATAATGAAAAAAATTTAACTAACATCAACAGAAATGAGAAGGTAAACATTTATAAGTTGAATGGTGATATTCGTGATTCAGAAAAAATGATTATAACAAAAAATGATTATGAATGTTATGAAGAGAGCCATTCTTTATTTTTGACATTTTTAAAAAAAGAATTAATTGCAAATACTTTTCTCTTCGTTGGTTACAGTTTTACTGATGCTCTTGTGCTTGACTGCCTCAGTTCGATAAATCGGTTGCTTAACGGAAAAGGTAACACTCATTATGCTGTTATGCTAGTAAACGAAAAAACTAATAGAGAATTTGAGCATATGGTCAATGATCTTAAACACCGATACAACATACAAGTTATTTGTATAACAGAGGATCAAATCATTCCTTTATTAAAAAGTTTAAACAATAAGATCAAAGAAAAAAAAGTATTTATATCTGGTGCATATGACAAAGTTCCAGAATCTGTAGTGACTCAATCTGATGACTTATCTCTTGCTTTGGTGACTTCGTTGTTTAAAAACGAATATAGAATATCTACTGGTGTAGGGAAACGATTAGGCACTTTAATCACAGGATATTCTTACCAATATCTGGCGGAACAAGGGATCCAGAATAAGGAAAACTATCTCTCTATGAGACCTTTCCCATTTCATACGAACCTTTCGGAAGATAAAAAACAAGAGTATAGAATCAACATGCAACATGATTGTAGTGCAGCAATATTTTTATTCGGTCAAAGTAGAAGCACGACTGAAAAAGGCTCTGTTGAAAAAACAGGGCATTATAGCGAAGGTGTTTATCAAGAATTTTTAATTGCAAAAGAACGCAACATGATTATAATTCCGGTTGGAAGCACTGGTTACGAGGCAGAAGTGATCTGGAACGAAGTTAAACAAAATATAAATGAATATCCTTACCTTTCTAAAACAATAGATAATTTAAGAACAGAAAAAGACCCTGAAGCAATAGCAAAACTTATTTTACACATTCTCAGTGAAGCTGCTAATAACAACAGTGCTAACCAATAATAAGAAGAGACTCTCAATCATTAATATATCTCTTAGATCGACTTTTAATGAAAGCTTAGTCTCATTAAATAACTTTTTGAAGCCTGCTGTGTAGTAAGAAGGGATTGTATGCAAATCATAATTAAACTCTATATAACAACAACCCGCATACAATAAAGCTATTCGAGAATTGAAATTTTTTTCATCAAGTTCCAAATAAGATTGAATTAAACTCAAGATAAAAAGATCACATTTTATTGATTTCATTCTTTTTTCTAATGAAATTAAGCTTTGACTTTCATGTTGTATTAGCTCGTCTGATAAAAATTTGCAAATGATATGATTACACGTTGAATAAACGTCAATGGAAGGCAGTATTTCTTTGTAGACTAATTGTTTCATCCATCCGTATTTTTCGGGAACTTCATTTGCAGAAAGATTAAAGAATATTGGAAAAATGTGCATCGAACCATTTAAATATTTATCGTACATTAAATCAATTTCTTCGTTGGCACAATGAGACTGAATTGAATTTGGACTCAAAATTATAATTCCGTACGAAGAATTTTCTACTCCTTCAACAAAATTTTTATAATTACGTTCGTCTCCCAAAAGCATCTGATCACGGTCATACCAGACGGGAATTCGATAATTCCTAATGTGGTAAAGTATCGCTTCCACTATGGCATGACGATCTTTACTTGAAAAACAAAAGAATATCATATAACCCTCCTTGTACATTTGTAATAAGATTGATTTTAAACAACGCAAAACCTCCAAATAATTCATAGTTATTAGGAGGTTTTTTCCTACATTTTCAGCTTATTTCTCGGGTTAAACTTCGACAAAACATTCTTCTTCCTTTTAATTGAAACCTCCGTATAAATCTCCGTCGTACTCACGCT
>NZ_KK073875.1:5609518-5887530 GCF_000585395.1 Saccharibacillus sacchari DSM 19268
TTTTAGTGCTATTTAACAGATGCAAGTTAATGGTATACTGTGGAGGTTGCTAGGTAATTAGGTTTGAAAATGGTTCGATGATTTTTAATAAGTTAGATACTAATAACTATGAATTATTTGGAGGTTTTGCGTTGTTTAAAATCAATCTTATTACAAATGTACAAGGAGGGTTATATGATATTCTTTTGTTTTTCAAGTAAAGATCGTCATGCCATAGTGGAAGCGATACTTTACCACATTAGGAATTATCGAATTCCCGTCTGGTATGACCGTGATCAGATGCTTTTGGGAGACGAACGTAATTATAAAAATTTTGTTGAAGGAGTAGAAAATTCTTCGTACGGAATTATAATTTTGAGTCCAAATTCAATTCAGTCTCATTGTGCCAACGAAGAAATTGATTTAATGTACGATAAATATTTAAATGGTTCGATGCACATTTTTCCAATATTCTTTAATCTTTCTGCAAATGAAGTTCCCGAAAAATACGGATGGATGAAACAATTAGTCTACAAAGAAATACTGCCTTCCATTGACGTTTATTCAACGTGTAATCATATCATTTGCAAATTTTTATCAGACGAGCTAATACAACATGAAAGTCAAAGCTTAATTTCATTAGAAAAAAGAATGAAATCAATAAAATGTGATCTTTTTATCTTGAGTTTAATTCAATCTTATTTGGAACTTGATGAAAAAAATTTCAATTCTCGAATAGCTTTATTGTATGCGGGTTGTTGTTATATAGAGTTTAATTATGATTTGCATACAATCCCTTCTTACTACACAGCAGGCTTCAAAAAGTTATTTAATGAGACTAAGCTTTCATTAAAAGTCGATCTAAGAGATATATTAATGATTGAGAGTCTCTTCTTATTATTGGTTAGCACTGTTGTTATTAGCAGCTTCACTGAGAATGTGTAAAATAAGTTTTGCTATTGCTTCAGGGTCTTTTTCTGTTCTTAAATTATCTATTGTTTTAGAAAGGTAAGGATATTCATTTATATTTTGTTTAACTTCGTTCCAGATCACTTCTGCCTCGTAACCAGTGCTTCCAACCGGAATTATAATCATGTTGCGTTCTTTTGCAATTAAAAATTCTTGATAAACACCTTCGCTATAATGCCCTGTTTTTTCAACAGAGCCTTTTTCAGTCGTGCTTCTACTTTGACCGAATAAAAATATTGCTGCACTACAATCATGTTGCATGTTGATTCTATACTCTTGTTTTTTATCTTCCGAAAGGTTCGTATGAAATGGGAAAGGTCTCATAGAGAGATAGTTTTCCTTATTCTGGATCCCTTGTTCCGCCAGATATTGGTAAGAATATCCTGTGATTAAAGTGCCTAATCGTTTCCCTACACCAGTAGATATTCTATATTCGTTTTTAAACAACGAAGTCACCAAAGCAAGAGATAAGTCATCAGATTGAGTCACTACAGATTCTGGAACTTTGTCATATGCACCAGATATAAATACTTTTTTTTCTTTGATCTTATTGTTTAAACTTTTTAATAAAGGAATGATTTGATCCTCTGTTATACAAATAACTTGTATGTTGTATCGGTGTTTAAGATCATTGACCATATGCTCAAATTCTCTATTAGTTTTTTCGTTTACTAGCATAACAGCATAATGAGTGTTACCTTTTCCGTTAAGCAACCGATTTATCGAACTGAGGCAGTCAAGCACAAGAGCATCAGTAAAACTGTAACCAACGAAGAGAAAAGTATTTGCAATTAATTCTTTTTTTAAAAATGTCAAAAATAAAGAATGGCTCTCTTCATAACATTCATAATCATTTTTTGTTATAATCATTTTTTCTGAATCACGAATATCACCATTCAACTTATAAATGTTTACCTTCTCATTTCTGTTGATGTTAGTTAAATTTTTTTCATTATATATCATAGTGTGCTTTATGAGACGACGGGTTAATTCTTGTTCAATTAAAGGATCATAATTTGTTGTCCATATATTATTAAAATTCATATCAATCAACTCGCTTAAAACATTATTTCCTGGTTTGATCTTATCAATTTCATCATTCACTTTTTTTCTTAATTTAGTGTCAGTGTATTTATTGGCATAATATTGAGCTATTTTATATAGATCAGTATTTTCATTAATCTCAATTTCCAACTCAATAGCCAATGGTTCAAATAAAGATCCCCAAGTTACATGTCCAGAGTTTCGAGAAACACCTGATCCAATAAATAATGAAGATTCATTATTTATTGTTTGTTTAGAAAACTCATTTAAGAAACTATTGAGTTCTCGTTTTGTTTCTCTGAGTAAACGATCTGCTACTTCGTTATTTTCTATACTCATTATTAACCTCCAAATAATTCATAGTTATTAGGAGGTTTTTTCCTACATTTTCAGCTTATTTCTCGGGTTAAACTTCGACAAAACATTCTTCTTCCTTTTAATTGAAACCTCCGTATAAATCTCCGTCGTACTCACGCTCGAATGCCCCAAAATCTCCTGCACCGATCTTAAATCCGCCCCATTATCCAATAAATGCGTCGCAAACGTATGCCTTAACGCATGCGGCGTCGCCGTCGGCGTAATCCGCGCAGAATCGCGATACTTCGAAAAAATATCCTCAATCGAATAGATCGTCAGCCGATTCCCGTATTTGTTGATAAAGAGTGCATCATCCTGCGGAGCCAGCCTGTCCCTCACCTTCATCCAACTCCGTAATGCCCCCACGACCTCTTTACTCGACAAATACAAAATCCGCTCTTTACGCCCTTTACCGAAAATCAGCAAAGTCCGCTCTCCCACATTCAAATCCCGCAGGTCAATATTGACCAACTCCCCGATCCGAATCCCCGTCGAAAATAAAAGCTCAATAATCGCCAGATTCCGAGTCGCGATCAGCTTCCGATAGTCCGATTTAAGCATGATCACATCATACTCAATACTCCGAAGCAACCTCTGCACCTCATCAATCGGCAGCGTCTTCGGAATCCGCTTAGCCTTCTTAAACTTAGCTCCCAGCGAAAATTCAGACATCTCCCCCAGCAACTCTTGTTCACGCAAAAACTTAAAAAACGTCTTCACCGATATGTATTTTCGTTTAATCGTCGTATCCTTCATCGTGCGCAGACCAATCAATTCCATGAAGTAGGCATGCAACACCTTATGATCCACATAGAGATGATCATTCCGTTCACACCATGCAATGATCAAATTCAGGTCATATTGATAAGCCTGGACGGTAGGACGGGACAAGTTTCTTTCTACAATCAAGTTCTGCGAATAGCGATCTATGTAACTCCGAAATAAATTCAGCTCCAAACCCTCGTCTACCATCTTCGTTCATCCACTTCCCTCTTATGTATACGCGCATCAACTTGTATCTTAAGGGGTACGGGCTTTTTACTCAAATCCAATATATCCCACTCAATCCTTATTAGGTCTATCCTTTGAAACAAATGATCCGTGACAAGAGTAAACCACCGATAAATTCATTACATTTGCATGTTGAAATCGCCACCTCCCCCTCTCACCCAGCAGCGATCCCATTTCGAACCGAAGCGCCTTTGTTCATTCCCCTCACAACGAAGCGCAGGTCGAAATCGGATCGCTGCACCCACCGTGACATTTCTCACATCCCCCGCTCGTCAATATTGATAAAATTAAAAGTTTTAGATACCACATCTTTTACTCGCACACAATGGCTCGAAAGGGTTTTTGTACTCTTTTTCACAAAATTGCCGCAAATCTATGACTCCTTCTTGAAATACCTCTTTCCGATCACCGTTTCGTCAAAAAGCCCCGATATACTGGACTCAATTCACTTGATAAAAATGAAATATGGAGAACGGAAAGGAGATTTACCGCATGGTCGTCGATACGGTGTTGTGGAGCAGGTTGGTCACAGGGCTAACGCTGTCTTTCCACGTTATTTTCGCTACGATCGGGGTCGCGATTCCGCTGATGGTGTCCATTGCCGAATTCGTGGGTATCCGCAAAAAAGATAATCATTATACCTTGATGGCAAAAAGATGGACAAGGGGATTTGTCATCTCCGTCGCTGTCGGGGTCGTGACCGGTACGGCAATCGCTCTGCAACTGGCGCTCGTCTGGCCGAACTTTATGCAGCTTGCAGGCAATGTCATCGCGCTGCCGCTGTTCATGGAAGTGTTCGCCTTCTTCTTCGAAGCGATCTTCCTCGGCATTTACCTGTACACCTGGGATCGTTTCCGCAATCCTTACCTACACTGGCTGTTGACCGTTCCCGTCGTGCTGGGAGCCGCGATGTCGGCGTTCTTTATCACGTCGGTCAACGGATTCATGAACCAGCCGGAAGGCTTTATCTTCGAAGGAGGTCATTTTAGCGCCGTCCACCCGCTGCAAGCGATGTTCAACGAAGCGACGCCGTCCAAAGTCTTCCACGTACTGACTTCGGCTTATATGACGGGCGCTGCGTTGTTGGCTGCCGTCGCCGCGTTCTCGATGCTGAAAAAGGGCGTAACCGAATATGCGAAAAAAGGGCTCAAGCTCATGATGACCGTCCTGCTCGTATTCAGCTTCCTGACCGCGCTCGCGGGCGACGTCTCGGCGAAATTCCTGGCCGAGCATCAACCGGAGAAACTGGCTGCGGCCGAATGGCATTTTGAAACGGAAAAAGGCGCTGACCTGATCTTCCTCGGCTGGCTAACCGCCGAACGCGAGATCGTCGGCGCGCTGCATATTCCGAACGCGCTCAGTTTCCTGGCTTTCAGCGACTTCAACGCCGAAGTGACGGGGCTGGACGAATTCCCTGTCGACGAACAACCTCCGCTGCTCGTGCACTATCTGTTCGATGCGATGGTCGGAGTCGGTTTCGCGCTGCTTGCGATGTCCGCAATCTTTTTCCTGCTGTTGTTCTGGAAAAAACGCAACGAGCTCAACCGATGGATGCTGCGCGCGATCGTGTGCGGTGCACCGCTAGCCTTCCTCGGTGTCGAACTAGGCTGGTTCTACGCCGAAGTCGGCCGACAACCGTGGATGATCCGCGGCTATATGCGGGTCGAAGAAGCCGCGACTACTTCGCCGAGCATCGTGTATCTCTTTTTCGTATTCCTGCTGCTCTACATTTTGCTCGGCACCATGTGCGTGATCGTCCTGCGCCGACTGTTCCGCGATAACCCGGCCGAAGTCGAATTCGAAAAAGCCGCAAAGACCAAAGCAGACGCTTTGCAAGCGCAGGAACAGAAAGCAGGTGACGAGGCATGAGTTATGAAATTCTCGGGATCTCGGTCCTTTGGATTTTCCTATATGGTTATCTGATTGTCGCTTCGATCGATTTCGGCGCCGGGTTCTTTGCTTTTTACGCCCGCATCACCGGCAAAGACCACTTGATCAACCGCCTGATCTCCCGCTATTTGTCGCCGGTTTGGGAAATCACCAACGTCTTCTTCGTGTTCTTCTTCGTCGGTTTGATCGGATTTTTCCCGGACGCGGCGCATTATTACGGCTCCGCCCTGCTCGTTCCGGGCAGCATCGCGATCATCCTGCTGGCGATCCGCGGTTCGTTCTATGCGTTTGAAAACTACGGATCGAAGAAAAATATCGTTTTCCTATTCCTGTACGGCGCGACGGGCTTGCTGATTCCGGCTTCGCTCTCGGTCGCGCTGGTGCTGTCCGAAGGCGGCTTTATCGTCGAAAATAACGGCGTCGTGACGCTGCAATATTTCGAACTGTTCACGAGTCCGCTCGCTTGGAGCATCGTGGCGCTGGCCGTTACTTCCGTATTATTCATCAGCGCGTCGTTTCTGGCTTTCTACGCGTCACGCGCCGAAGACCAGCCTGCGCTCAACCTGATGCGCGGCTACGCGTTGTTCTGGAGCACGCCAACGATTATCGCCGCGTTCACGGCCGTCTTGTACCTGAGCCAACACAACAATCGCCATTTCCAAAACATGATGGATCTGTGGTGGCTGCTCGGCTTATCGGTCGTCTTTTTCCTCATCGTGCTATGGCTGCTCTACAAAGGCCGCCGTTACGGCTGGGCCTTCATCTGCCTGATGCTGCAATTCCTGACGGCGTTTTTCGCTTACGGGATCGGGCATTATCCGTACATTCTTGACCCGTACATCACCATCCAGGGCGGGGCCACGCAGGAAGCAATGGGCATCGCGCTCGTTGTCGTGTTCATTGCGGGTCTGCTGCTGCTGATCCCTTCGCTGGCACTGGTCTTCCGGCTGTTCCTGTTCGATGCGGATTATGTAAAAGGCAAAAAATAAGCCGTTGATCTGATTAAAAAAGGAGGGACTCTCCCGTGAAAAGGGGCGCTAAAAGAAGATCGAACCGCAAAAGCGGCATGCTCTCCGAACTGATGGCTGCGCAGAAAAAACGCACTTCCATGCTTCGGCTCATCTCATTAGCACTCGCTGCAGCGACGATCGGACAAGCGGTTTTACTGGCAGAATCGGTACAGCGCGTGTTTGTGGAAAATGCTCCGCTTGCTTCGATGATCGTTTTGTTCGCGGCTTTGCTGGCCGTGATGGCCGTGCGCACCTGGTTGGCCTACGCCAACGGACGCATCGGGCTCCGAATCGCGGCGGACGCCAAGCGTGACTTACGGGCACGGCTGCTGCGTTCATTGGCCGCCAATCCGCTGCTGACCGCCCGTCAAGGCCAAACAGGCGGCAAAGTCAGCGTGACGCTCGATGCCGTCGACGAAGCCGATAGTTATTTTAGCCAATACACGCCGAAAATGGCCGAAGCTTCGATTATTCCGCTGCTGATTCTCGTTGCCGTGTTCATTCTGCATGTGCCTTCGGGTCTGATCCTGCTGTTCACGGCGCCTTTTATTCCGTTATTCATGGCGCTGGTCGGCATTCAAACCAAGCACAAGTCGGAAGAAAAATTCGAGCAGCTCGCCCAATTTTCCGGGACCTTTCTGGATTCGTTGCAAGGTTTGGTGACATTGAAGCTGTTCGGACGGGCCAAACGCCAGGAACAAGAAATCCAACGCAGCAGCCTGTCTTACCGCGACGCGACGATGAGCATTTTGCGCGTCGCGTTCACCAATACGTTCGCGCTGGAAACGATCGTGATGCTGGGTATCGGGATCGTGGCGCTGGAATTGGCATTACAGCTTGTCGTGTTCCAAACCATGCAGTTCCATACGGCGTTTCTGATTCTGCTGCTCACGCCCGAGTTTTATAATATGCTCAAAAACATGGGTACGGCGTTCCACGGCGGGCGTACGAGCCTGGGGGCGATTCGCAATATCGAAGCGGCGCTGGCGGCAGACGCTCCGGCTTCGTCGCAATCGAATGCTTCAGCATATTCGGAGATTTCTGCTGACGGTTCCGAATCGACCAACGCTAACCCAACAGGCGATCGCGACAACGTGATTCAATGGCCTGTAGGGAGAAACGCCAAAGCCTCCTCCGCCACACCGCCCGTTATCGAATTGCATGAACTTGCTTTCGACTACGGCGCGGACACCTTTGCTCTGAACGCCGGATCGTTAACCATTCAACCCGGCAAACAGGTCGCAATCGTAGGCAAAAGCGGCTCCGGCAAAACGACGCTGCTCCATCTGATTGCGGGACTGCTGCCTCCTTCATCCGGCGAAGTCACGGTGAACGGTCAGCCTCTTACCGCAGGAGCAGGCGAGGAAGAATGGTTCCGGAACGTCAGTTATATCACGCAGCACCCGCATATTTTCTCGGGCACGTTCGCCGAAAATATCGCGATCGGCGCAGACCGCGACGTCTCCCGGGAAGAAATTGTTCATGCCGCCGAATCCGCCGGACTGGCTGCGCTCGCGGCTGAACTGGAGCACGGCTACGATACAGTCGTCGGCGAAGGCGGCAGAGGATTATCCGGCGGCGAAAAGCAGCGTTTGGCGCTGGCCCGTGCTTTTCTGAAACGTCCCACCGTGCTGCTGTTCGACGAACCGACGACGGGACTCGATCTGCATACCGAACGCGTACTGATGCGTGCCATGAACGAGTTGTCGCGCAAAGCGACCGTCATCACGATCGCCCACCGCCTGCATACGATCCGGCACGCGGACGTTATCCTGTTTATGGAGCAGGGAACGTTGATCGGCAGCGGCACGCATGACGAACTACTGAAAAGCTTGCCGCAATACGCCGAGATGGTGGATATCGGACGTCAGGGGGTCGGATCATGAACGAACGCTCTATTTTTCTCAAAGCCATGCTCCAAGAACGCAAAGACATTTTACTTTCGATTCTGGGCGGCTTTATAGCAGGCATTTTCGGGGTTATTCTGTTCTCGACCAGCGGCTATCTGATCTCGAAAACCGTCTTCGTCCCTCCGCTGTATACATTGATCATTTTAACGTCACTGGTCAAAATACTCGGACTGGCGCGCGCGGCAAGCCGTTACGGTGAGCGACTGTTCTCGCACCGGGCGACCTTTTCCCTGCTGAGCCGTCTACGTACCGATTTCTTCGGCAAACTGGTTCCGATGACGCCGCGCATCCTGAACCGTCAGCGCAGCGGAGATCTGTTGGCACGGATCGTCGGGGACGTCGAAAGCTTGCAATTTTACTTCTTGCGCGTGGCGTATCCGCCGATTATCGTCGTATCGGTGTTTCTCGCCACGGTGATTTTCGCTTCCTTTTTCTCGATCTGGATCGCCCTGCTGCTTGTCGTCGGCATGCTGATCACAGCGTTCGTTGTACCGGCTATCGTGCGCGGCAGCCAGCGTAAAGCAGACGGGCGCGTACGTCGGCAACGGGCCGAACTGTCCGCCGAGACGACCGAGATGCTGCAAGGTTTTATCGATCTGAAGGTGTACGGTCGTCTGAAGCAGCGTGAACAGCAACTGCTGGCAACCTCCAACGAACTGACCGATGCCCAGCAGGAAGATGCCCTACGACTGCTGCGCGGACAATCGCTGCATAGCTTTATGACGTTTTTCGTATCCTGGGGCGTGTTGGTGCTCGGGGCGTATCTGATCGTGCAAGGGTCGATGGCTGGCGTGTTTCTGGCGATGTTGATCATGGCTTCGATGACTGTATTCGACGAATCCGGCGCGATGGCGACGCTGCCTGCTTACAAACGGGACAGCGAATTTGCAGCGAAGCGTCTGGCGGAGACTTTTGACGAGGCAGAAGAAGCGAACATCGAACCGCCAGGAACGTTGGATGGTAGCCAAGCGATCTCGGTCGAACTAGAAAATGTCACGTTCCGCTATGCGGAAGACTGGCGTCCCGTGCTAAGCGAAGTCTCGCTGAAGCTGGATGCCGGATCGAAAACCGCGATTGTCGGACCCAGCGGTTCGGGGAAAACAAGCGTGCTGGAACTGCTGCTTAAGCTGCATGATCCGACGCAAGGTCAGGTACTGTTGAACGGAACGTCCGTAGCAGACCTGAACGACGAAGACCTATGGCGCAAAAGCAATGTGGTGCTGCAAGAAGGACACTTTTTCCGGGGAACGATTCGGGAGAACCTGCTGCTCGAAGACGAATCGCGCGATGATCAGGAATTGTCCGCTGTGCTGGAACAGGTTGATTTGCCAACCAAAAAGCTGGACGACCTCGTGTTGGAAAAAGGCGAAAACTTATCCGACGGCGAAAATCAGCGGCTGGCGATCGCCCGCGCGCTGCTAAAATCCGGCCGACTCTGGTTGCTGGATGAACCGACCTCCTCGCTCGATTACGTGACAGAACGCCGGGTGTTGAATCTGCTGCTGGAACGTTCGAAGAACGATACGCTCGTGATGGTGAGTCACCGCCTGGCGGGATTGGAGCAGATGGATCAGATCATCGTGTTGGATCGCGGAACAATCGTGGAGACCGGGACGTACAACGAACTGTTGGAGCGAAAAGGCTACTTCTACGAGATGAAAAAGTTGGAGCAGCAGATGGTAGGAGAAGATTTTACCGACCGCGAGAGGGAAAGTGAAGCTCGTCGATCCGGTTGAGAACGAGCATTAAAGTAACGAGACAAAAAAGCGCGACTCGGCTAACGGATCGTATGTCCGTTACAAGCCAAAATCAACCCCTTCCGCAAATTTAACGGATCGTATATCCGTTAGCCGCTTTTTTCGCCGTTTTTTCCGTCAAAATCAAGCCAACTCCTGCTCTAAACGTCACCTGAATCCGTTAGAATTTTCAAATCCTCAAAAACAGCTTTTAAGCGTCGTCTCGATCCGTTAAAGTTTAACGAACGTGACAGCGGCAGCGAAACCGCACGCTTCGGCTTGCTTCAGACCGATTGCGTGCTCTTTCCTTTTTTAATCAGAGATACGGTTTATGAACTCGACCGTGATGTTGCACGATTCAAGACCAGAAGCCCGAACCTTCCTTCGCGGAAAGTTCGGGCTTCTTTTTCATGCCGATTTTTTAGTTAATACCGGTCAATGTCCGAAATTCTCTTCTTCCGGCACGTCCGTCTCCAGATAACGGATAAACTGACGCAGGCGGCCCGCCAGTTCGCGGGAAATCTCGCCTTTCTCGAACAAACGCTGCACGTGGTCACGCTGTTCCTGAATCGCGGCGAGACGTTCTTGCATCCGCTCTTCCCGTTCTTCGCGTTCTTCCGCCGTTTCTTCCTCGATCAGACCGAAATCGGCTTTGGCGAGACGGCTAATCAACTGGTTGTAGCCGTCGGTCAGACGCTTCGCTTCGGCGCGGTTAAAATCGTTCGTTCGTTTGTTGATCGCTTCGATCGCGGCCTGCGCCATGCGCGTTTTGGCAGTCTGAAGCGAACAGTACGCGCGCTTATCCGTCAATTCGCCGCGGCGACCTCTGGCGAACAGGGCAGCGGCGAAGCGGCCGATATCAGCCGCCGGAGCCGTAACCCGCGCTTCCAAGCGACCCGGAATACTTTCTTCGATCCGGGCGAGATGCTCGAAGATCGGAGTCGCTTCTTCCTGGCCGAGATCGCCGTCCTGCACCATTTTGCTCAGTTCCCTGCGCTGCGCGCGAATGCCCGCGTACATCAAGTCGGCCTCGCGGCGCGGCGCTTCGGGATCGGACGCGTAAGCGGTCGTCGCTTCTTCCATCCGCTGCAAATACTTCGTGAAATCTTGAATTTCCGTCGCGGCGACGCCCGAACGGCCTTCGTCCAGTTCGTCCTGACCGATCCGCTGCGCGATCGCGCTCAAGATCCGGCGCTTGAGCGGCTGTTCGGCCTTCGGCGCTTCGGCCGCTTCTTTACCCGATAACAGCGGCAGCAAGATGCTGGCCGCCAGCAGCGTGAACAAGATGACGCCGGCCGCCAGGAACAAGATCAGATTGCGTTCCGGGAAAGCCAAGCCTCCGTTCAAAACAAGCGGAATCGAAAACGCGCCCGCAAGCGTAACGGCTCCGCGCACGCCGGACAAAGCCGTTTGCAGCGCCGCTTGGAACAGCGGCTTGCCGGTACGCCCGAGTCCGCCGCCCCGACTTGTGAAAAACCAATACGCATAGATCCACAGGAACCGCAGCACGATCAGCCCGACCGATATCCAGGTCACGTGCCACAGCGCGCCGAAGCTGCTGATGGCCGGATCTTCGAAGACCGTGCCCAGCACTTCCGGCAGTTGCAGGCCGAGCAGCACGAACACCAGGCCGTTCAGCACGTACAGGAAGACCGACCAGGTGCTGTTCGAGACGACTTGCAGCTTGACGCGTACCGACTCGGCGCGGTCGCGCTCGATCGCGTGCACGACGCCGCCCGATACGGCGGCAAGAATACCCGACAATCCCAGATGCTCGGCGACCAGGTATAGCACGAACGGCGTGACGAGCTGAATCAATACATGCAGCGTCTCGTCTTCCATGCCCAGACGGCGCAGGAATACCCGAATCCGGATCACGATGAAAGACAGTACGGCCCCGATCAGGAGACCTCCGACCGCGATCAACAGGAAACTGAACGAAGCCTGATAGATCGAGAACGCGCCCGTTACCGCGGCAGCCACGGCGAACTTGAACGCGACGAGACCGGACGCGTCATTGACCAGCGCTTCGCCTTCCAACAGGCGCATGATGTCTTTCGGCAGCTTGATTCGTCCGGCGATCGAACCGACCGCCACGGCATCCGTCGGCGACAAGATCGCCGCCAAAGCAAATGCCGCAGCCAAAGGAATGCTCGGGATGACCCAATGAATCAAGTAGCCGAATACGATGACGGTGACGAAGACGAGTCCCAGCGCCAGCAGCAGGATCGGCGCTCTGAGATTCCACAACTCGCCTCGCGGAATAATCCGGCCGTCGTTAAACAACAGCGGAGCGATAAACAAAACAAGGAATAACTCCGGTTCCAGCGGCACATGGATATGCGGCGGAAGCAGTTCGGCCGCAACGCCGAGACCGATCTGAATGATCGGCACGGGAACGAACGGAAGGAATCGGTTGATTACGTTCGAAATCCCGATGATCGCGAGCATGACCAAAATACTGATAAAAAGCTCCATGCGGCATTCGCTCCTTTGGATGGGATAGGCCGCGAATACGGGCAACGTCCCGTATTCGCGGTCAGGTACTATACATTCGGACCTCAATCAATGCTGTTTACTCCTGTCGAACTTGATCTTTTAACGCGGCAATACCCGATGCACGGCCTTCGCCAACTCCTCGGCAACGACGTCGACGCCGGAAGCGATCTCCTCGTCGCGCACGCCGGAGACGTTCAATTTCAGCATCGCTTCGGCGCGAAACCCGGACAAATAGTGGCCTTTCGCGCTTTCTGCATGAATACAGCGGCTGCGCAATTTTTCCACGGCCGAAGACAAAGCAGCGGGAGCCCGCGGCAGAAGATGCGTATGAATGCCGCCCGCGGCCGGAAGCGGACCCGTCAAAACATCGGGGTACGCCTTTTTCGCCCGCCGAACAGCTTCGCCCAGCAGTTCCGAGCGCCGACTGTATCGGTCGCGGATTTTTTCCCGGTGCCTCGCGAACATGCCGCTTTTCAAATACAACTCCAAAGCGGCCTGCGACAGCATCGAGCTATCGATATCGAGCAGCTTTTTGTAACGTCCGAACGCTTCCGCCAATTCGCCCGGCAGCACCGCGACGCCTACTCGCAGACCGGGGAACAGGATCTTCGAGTAGCTTTTCAAATAAATAGTTCGCTCGGCCCGATCGTACGCATATAGCGGATCCGACTTCGCGTCCTGCTCCAGATCGGCCATATAGTCGTCTTCGACAATATAAACGCCGTACCGCGCAGCCAATTCCGCGATCGCTTCCTTCTGCCTCCGGGTATACGAGCAGCCGAGCGGATTATGGAAACGGGGAATCGTATAAAAGAATTTGATCCCGCCGCCCCGAAAAATCCGTTCCAGCTCGCCGAGATCGATACCGTCCGCATCCCGCCTGATCCCGACAGCCGGAATGCGATGCGCCTCCAAATAATCCGTGAACAACGGGTAGCTCGGCTGCTCAACCAAAACGGTCTTGCGCCCATCCGGGAACGGCATGCCCGCAAGCAGCGTCAGCGCCTGCTGCACGCCCGAGGTAATGAATATTCGCTCCGGCTCCGCAAACACCTGATAATCCGCCAAATGACGCTGCATTTCCTTGATCAGCGAAGGAAGCCCTTTTGGCGTTCCGTAAATAAACAGCTCGTTTCGATACGTATCGATCGCTTTGTTCAGGCACTGTTGAAAGTCCAGATACGGGAAAATGTCCGGGTCCGGCGCGGAACGAACGAAGTCGATGGTCTCGCTCGGCCGTTCTTCCTTTTCCGCGCTGCCCAACACGTAGTAGCCGCTTTTCGCCGACGCGTAAATCAGATGAGAACGTTCCAGCTCGGACAGCGCACGGATCACGGTGCTTTTGCTGCACGCATAACGTTCGGACAAGGTTCGGATCGAAGGCATCTTGTCTCCTTCCTTGAGCGATCCGGCGATCATCCGTTCCAACTCGTTCAGCAGCTCCATGTATTTGTACATCCGCGACTTCCTCCTTTCAATCTGTACCGGTACAGATCATGAATATGTACATTGTAACATGGGATCGCCGTCTTTAAAATAAAGATTACAGATGCGGCCGCGTCATAAGATCTGAAAGCTCGGAGGTTAAAAAATTATGCCCAATCCCTCGGTTAAACGTGCCTATGCGGCCGCGAGCGGTAGTGCTCTTATTATCGGCTTCTCCTTTTTATTCGTGAAAATTGCTCTGCAAACCGAAGATCCTCTGGATATTTTGGCTTATCGTTTTCTGTTTGCTTTCATTGCTGCTACGCTGTTTGCCTTTCCGGGTCGAAGCGGCGTGCGAAAAATTCGAAGCGGTGCTTTGAAACTGATTCCTTTGACCGCTTTATACCCGATCGCGTTTTTCAGCTTCCAAACGTTCGGCCTGCTTTATGCGACTTCCGCCGAGGCCGGGATGATTCAGGGTGCGGTTCCCGTATTCACGCTGCTGCTGGCAGCCCTTGTTCTTCGTGAACGTACGGGCAAAGTGCAAATGTTGTTCACTTTACTGTCGGTTGCCGGGGTTGCTTGTTTGTTTGCCGGACGCGAAGGCGCGGCGTTCACGGCCAGCATCGGAGGCATTTTGCTCATCGTATGCTCGGCCTTCTCGCAAGCCGGCTACAATGTGTTGGCGCGTCGCCTCAGCCAGAGTTACACGCCCAAAGAATTGACTTATTTCATGAACGGGCTTGGTTTTGTCGGCTTCGGGCTGTTGGCGGTTATTCGACACACCGCGAGCGGTACGCTGCCGGAACTGCTTGCACCTCTGTCCTCGCCTTCGTTCTTGATCGCTATGCTGTATCTGGGCGTGCTGTCTTCGCTGGTGACTTCGTACCTGTCCAACTACGCGCTTTCCCGGATCGAAGCTTCGCGCATGAGCGTCTTCGGCAGTCTGTCTGCTGTCGTCGCCTTGGCTGCGGGAGCGTTGATCCTCGGCGAACAAGTCGGTCTGGCTGCTTTACTCGGAGCGGCGGCTATTGTGGCAGGCGTAATCGGAGCCGCGATGGCGGGACGCAAATCGAAAGGCTCGTCCAGCGTTCCAAAAAGCGCGAGCCCGCATTCTTCCAACGGAGACTGAGACAGCACGTGCCTGGTCAACGCTAAAAGCAAATGCGGAATGCATATCGTGAAAAAAAGCTGTTCGGCGATTCGCTGTGGGATAACCCCTCCAGCGAAAGCCGTACAGCTTTTTTTCAGTCTTCCAGTTTGGTCGTGCCCGTACCCGAACCGTCGATACTGAGCGAGACTTCGGTTTTATCCGCTTTCGGAGCGCCGGGGTACCACGGATTCAAATGAATCATCACTTCGCTGACATTGGGATGGGTCGATAGAATGGCTTTTTTGATCTTGCGAATGACGTCATGCCCCTGCTGAATCGTCATCTGTCCGTCCACGCCGACCCGCAGGTCGATAATGATGTATTGGCCGTGTTCGCGAGCCCGAATGCGATCAATCCGCTTGACTTCTTCCACGCCGCGAACGATGCTTTCAAGCGCCGCAAGCTCTTCGGTCCCGATTGCTTTTTCCATTAAAATATCGATCGACTCGCGCGCCATGTCCGCTGCCAGCTTCAGCACGAGCACCGCCACGATAATCCCCGCGACCGGGTCGGCGTAAGACAGCATCGGCATGTTCAACGATTGTCCGAGCAAACCCAGCCCGATCCCGATCACCGCCGCGCCCGACGCATATACGTCCGCCAAATGATCCTGCGCCGTCGCGATCAGTCCCTTGCTATTGACCCGACGACCGATTCCGATGGTATACACGTACAGCCACAGCTTCCAGATCAACGATACGACGGCAGCGATCAGCGCCACGATATGGGCTTCCGGCATCGGTTCAAACAAAGCCACAATCGAATGATACCCGACGTACAAGGCTGCCAACAGTAAAATGGTCGCGACGACGCTTGCCCCGATCACTTCTGCTTTACCGTGTCCGTACGGGTGGTCCTCGTCCGGCGGACGGCTCGATATTCGCATCGAACCGAGCGCCGCCGCCGATGCGATCACATCCCCCGCATTATGCACGCCGTCGGCGATCAATACCGGGCTTTTGAACAGCAACCCCACGACAATCTTGATGATCGTGAGCAGCACATTACTGATCAGGCTGATCCACGCCGCGAAGATCGACTGATTTTTCTCCTGCTCCATAACTTCTTCCCTCCGTCACTTTTCTTGCCTTAAGGAAACAAAAAAAGTTCGATCTGTTGTAGCTACTCGAACTTTTGCAAAAAAACGCGATATTCTATTGGTTCCTCGTTTGATTTCTTCATGATTCTGCTCCGAACACTTTGAATTTGTATAGATCGCGGGCTGCATATTGAGCGCGGTGAACATATCCGTAACCTGTCTCAAATAGACGTCAAGATTGTTCATTATACGTCATCGGGAGCTGTTTGGGAATCCTTTTCTTGGTTTTCTGCATCTTTACAACATACGTCAAAACTTATATACTTGCTCAAGTGAAAGAACCAATCATCCTACCTTTAGAAAGGAGTCTTCATGTTCGAAAAAGTAGAAAAACAAACATTGTCCGGCCAAGTCTACGCAAGACTGGAACGGCTGATTACGAACGGCGAATGGGAGATCGGCAGCCGCATTCCGCGGGAAGCCGACTTGATGGAAAAGCTCGGCGTCAGCCGCAATACGCTGCGCGAAGCGATTCGCGGGCTCGTTCAAGTGGGATTGCTGGAAACGCGTCAAGGCGACGGAACCTTCGTCACGGCCAGCAGCGAACTCAGCGCGATTCTTCATAAACGCATGAGCCGCTCGTCTGTGATCGAAGCGCTCGAAGTCCAACATGCTCTTGATCGCGAAGCGGCGGCGCTGGCCTGCTTGCGTCGTACCGACGAACAGCTTCTTCAAATGGATCAGTATTCCAAGCAGTGCTTTGAAACGATTGAGCGCAACGATCACGAAGCTTACCGGGACGCGGATTGGCTTCTGCATCGGACGATCGTGGATGCTTCGCATAATCAACTGCTGATCGATCTTTACGAGAATCTGTTCGAAAAACTGCAAATCTCGTTCTTCTTCAACCGCTTTATCCCGGAGCGTCATTCCGAAGTCGGTCACCCTGCGCTGATTGCCGCGATCCGAAATCGCGATGCCCGAGCCGCAGTGAGTGCCGTCGACCATTATATCGCGCTGTTCAAGTCTCCCCACGAAGAGACGGACGGCTCTATGCTATTGAATTTATCTGGAAACGGAGAATAATCTAGTTATGAAAAAAAATGAATTTCTGCGCACGGAAGACGCGTCGAACCGCGTCTACTATCTGCTGCTGATCGGCATCCTGCTGGTCGCGGCGAATCTGCGTACCCATATTACTTCGCTCAGTCCGATCATTGATACGATACGAGGCGCGCTGTCGCTGTCGAGCACGACCGCGGGCTTTTTAACCACGCTGCCTCTGCTTGCTTTTGCTTTGTTATCGCCGTTCGTAGCGAAATGGGCACGGCAGTACGGAGCTGAACGCATGATCTTCGTATCGCTCGTCCTGATCGTGATCGGCAGCCTGTTCCGTCCGTTCGGCGGCGCCGTGTCGCTGATGGCGGGTACCTTCCTGATCGGTCTGGCCGTCGCGGTGTTCAACGTGCTGCTGCCGAGCATCATCAAGCGGGAATTCCCGCAAAAAGTCGGCGTCATGACCGGGCTGTACTCGATCATGATGGGGATCTTCGCTTCGGCAGCCGCAGCGCTCAGCGTACCGATCTCGAATACGGGCATGGGTTGGCGCGGTTCGTTGTTGATCTGGACGATCTTGTCGGTCATCGGCCTGATCGCCTGGCTGCCTCAGCTCGCCCGTAATACGCGTGCTGCCAATACCAATGCGCCGGACGTGCCGAAGCGCAGTATCTGGCGTTCGCCGCTGGCTTGGATGATCACGGTGAATATGGGCATGCAGTCGTCCATCTACTACATCATGGTCGCCTGGATGCCGAATATGATGCACGCGCAAAATCTCGATCCGGTCGTGGCCGGGTACATGCTCTCGCTGTTCCAGATGCTGATGATCCCGATCAACTTCATCGCGCCGATCGTGGCTTCGAAAATGAAGGATCAGCGCATACTTATTATTATGACCTCGGCTTGTTATATCGTCGGCATTCTCGGCTTCTTGTTCGCGAGCGGTTCGCTGCCGATCATTATTGTCGCGATCGTATTCTTCAGCATCGCGGGCGGATTCTCGTTCAGCTTGATTATGATGTTCTTCTCGCTTCGCACCACGAGTGCTTCGGAAGCAGCCGATATTTCGGGGATGGCGCAATCGGTCGGTTATTTGCTCGCAGGTTGCGGGCCTCTGCTGTACGGGGCTTTGCATGATGCGACAGGCGGATGGACCGTGCCGTATTACGTGATGTTCGGCATTACGGCGGCTTATCTGTTGACAGGGCTGGTTGCGGGTCGAGGCGGAAAATTCGTGCATGAGTGAGTGAGAGGAAGTCCTGTTCGTTTGGAAGGAAGCTGGGGGCGGCGGAGGGGGAAGTTCGTTCAAGACGCTGTCTCACTCGGAAAATGAACGGATTGAATAAGGAATTTTCCGAGTTCAAAGGCGTCTTTCACTGAACTTCCCCCTCCGCCGCGAGCTTCGCCGCGAAAAGGCCTTTCCTCTTTGGGTTAAAGGGAGGAAAGAAGGGATTAAAGAATGATTGATTAGGGTTGATGAATTTGTTAGTTCATCTCGATAAAAAAGGCTCGCCTGCGAAAAGGATATTCGCGGGCGAGCCTTTTTGGATGGTTGCCATGGATAACAACGGCTTCGTGTTACATGCCTGATTGATTTTTATAGTTTCTCAGAATCATTCCGCCGGACGGGTGCATGCCGATTTTTTCGTAGAAACCTCCGAGCTCGGCATCGCACATCAGATCAATCATGTAATGTCCGTTCAACAACTCCAGCATACGGCGAACCAATTCCTGACCGATGCCGTTGCCTTGATACATGGGAATGACTTCGAGCAGCGGAATATACGCGCTCAGCACGCCGTCTGACAGCGCGTTGATAAAGCCGACCACTTTGCCGCTGTTTTCTTCCACGGCAAGTACCACATGAGACGAACCGTGCAGCAAGCGAATAAAATTCGGATAGCTCGGCGGGTCCGGCCAGCCTTCGAAAAACCCCTCGGCCAAATCGGATTCGCTGATGTTATCGAGGGTGGTCAGATAACGGATCTTCATGATGGACGCCTCCAGTTTCTGTTCGACTCGAAAATCGCCTATGCTTATAAAGAATACCCCATACAAACGCATTTATCTCCTTTTCTCCCCTTTAACATTGACGCCGCCCGCAAGGCTTGCGACAATGGAAGGAATCAAGAAACCGGCAGGGGCGGAGCGTCCGGCGGGCGATCATTTCATAGAAGGATGGTTAGCGATGAATTATTCCAAAGGCACCAATTATGCGCTGCATACGATGCTCGATCTGGCTGCGCGCAAACCGGGAGTCAAGATTGGCGTGCAGGAACTGGCGGCTAGACAGAACGTCTCGCCTACCTATCTCTCGAAAATCCTGACCAAGTTGGCAAAAGCCGGTCTGGTCGATTCTTACTCCGGCGCGCAAGGCGGCTATTGCCTGCGCCGCAACAAAGACGATATTTCTTTCCTCGATATCATTCAGGCGATCGAAGGCAATACGCCGCTGTTCAAAGGGTGCGAATCCAACGGTCCGGGCTGTCTCGTGGAGTCGGTCATGCGGGAATCCGAACGCAAGATGGATGATCATCTGCGGGCGACCACGATCGGTCAGCTTGCGGACAAAATGGCTGCCCATCTCGCCGAGCACGGAGCCGTGTCCAAGGAAGATTAATGCTTCACACATAAGGACTCCATTGCATTTTGGCGTTCCTATCAAAAAGATCCGACCCGGTTTTCAAACAGCGGGGCGGATCTTTTTTTGTTGATTTCGTCATAGACGATACCGTCAACGAGCCGCTCTCCATGCCTCCAGCAATTCCGCCACCGTCTCCCACCGCTCGGATCGATCCGGCGAAACGGCTCGCGTCGCAAGTTCGAACAACGCTTGCCCCGCTTCCCACCGCTCGCGGGAACGATCCGTTTCGCTGCCGAGCAGACAGAACGCCATGGCACCCATTCCGTACACGTTCGTCCTCGAATCGATGACGGCTCCCAATTCGTACTCTTCCGGCGACATAAAGCGCGTAGATCCCCACATCCGGCCCATTTCGTTCGTATACGGCGCCGGACTGTAAAAATCGATATCGCAGACCGTGATTTGTTTGCGTTCGAAATCATAGATCAGGCTGCCGTCGTAAAAGTCGATCGCGACATAGCCGAAAGCCTCCACATGAGCATGGAAATCCAGGATACGTTCCACCGCGTCGATCCGTTCTTCGATCGGAAGCCTGCGGAATCTCGAAATCGGGGAAGAAGGAGAGTCGTCGCGTCGCAGCAATTCGCCTTCCGCCCATTCGAACAGCATCGCATACCCGTCTTCCGTTTCGAAATGGTCGAGCAGCCGCACAAGCGTCGGATGCTCCAATATTTCGTACGCATTGGCCCCTTGCTGCAAGCGACGCACGGCATCGATAGGATGTCCCTCGTAATCGGCCGTTGCCGCTCCCGCATATTTGACAAACACCTGCTGATCTTCAATCTTCAATCCGAAAGCGATATTGCCGGAATCTTGTCGATCCCAGACGCGGAAAACAAGACCGAACGGTGCCAACCAATTGAAATCATGCGGACGCCGCAGCAAAAAGGGAACGCCGTCGATCCGCTGCTCGATCAATCCGCCCAGCGGATCCGGTTCTGCGGCACGCTGAACGCTGACCACCGTACCGAATACCGCGACTGATTCCGCCGAAGATTCGGGCTTCACGCTTTCGCCAAGCGGCGGCAGGACCGGAGCGAACGGCCCTGCCCCTCCAGCTTCACCGATCGCCAACGTCACCTGCGGAACATTCGGATCGAATTCGGGCGGTGCAGGCTGAGGTTCCGTCAGTTCTTCCTCCTGCTGCTGCATTTCGTTATCCGTCAAAGCGATGTCGGCATTTTCCGAAATAAATGTCGGTTCCGCAAGCTCTGTTTCTTTCATTTCCAGCAGGCGCTCCTGCACCCGCCATTCATCCCGAAGCAGCGCGTATACGCATTCGTCTTTCCATTCTCCGTCCACGGTGGGCAAGCTTTGACGGAAAAATCCTTCCATCCGCATGCCCGTCTTCTCCAGCAGCGCGCGCAAAGCCAGATTTTCCGGCGGACAAGTCACCGTGAGCCGATGCAGGCCGAGTTCTCCGAACGAGTGACCCAGCAGTGCGCGGAACGCTTCACTGGCATAACCGTGCCTGCGGTAGTCCGAACGAATGCCTACGCCCAGTTCCCCCGTTAGCGGCTGGGCGCCCGGTCGGCAAAATACGTGCCCCATCACTTCGCCGTCCTCTTCCGAGACCAGTGCGTGCAGATACGGATCAGCCGCCATGTCGCGCAGCCGTTGTTCCGTATAAGCGCCTTCCGGGAAGCTGTCCGCAATGCCTTCATCCTGCAAATAAGCCAGCAGGCGCAACCATTCGCTTTGCGCAAACCTTCGAATCTGCATACGCGGCGTGCGGATCAAGGCTTCCGGCAACGCTTCGTGTTCGACGGCTTCTTTTTCTCTCTCCATCTTGTCCCCTCCCCTGTACAAATAGGCTTGCAGCTTCGACAATCAAGGCTCGTTGCCACCCGGCCTTTAGTCTTCGACTTTCCGATAGCGCGTGTAAAAGAAGCTTCGCCGCATGCAGCGGATATCCTGCTGACGACTCGGACTTCGTCCTGCATATCTTCAAACCTCGTTACGGGGTTGCTTCGGGCGGCGAAACCTCCGGCGTCTTCCTCTTCTTCGTCGCCCGTTCGAAACGGTACGCGATTTCGATCAACAGAGGGTCGGACATCGCGGTTCCCGATAATAAAAGACCGACGGGACGGCCCGATGCGGTATAACCGGCAGGTACGGACACTAACGGGTAGCCCGCGCGCGCGGCCAGATCGGCCCCCGAAGAATCGGCGAAGGCCAACGCGTGCACCTCGTACTGCCTCAACGCCAAGTCTATCCCTTCCTCGCCTGCACGGCGAACGCCGCGCTCTTTGCTCGTTCGATACTCCTCGTCTTCCAGGCTGCCGCCGTCCCGCTCGGACTCTTCCAGCAGATGCTGACCGTAACGCAAGCATTCGCTTTCATTTTCCCGGTTAAAAGCAATGACTTCGCCGAGGTTCGCGGGTACCGTGCCTTCGGGCTGCGCGGCGAGAAAAGCGTCGATCGCGCTTTTGAATTCGCGGCGCATGACCGTTCCGTCCCATTCGTCGTTGTAAGCCGGCATGTCCAAATCGCGTACGATTTCGATTCCCGCAGCTTGCAAACCGCTCAGCGCCTGTTCGAATACGACCGCCGTTTCTTCGTCGAGTTCGTCCGCAAGCTGTTTGGCCACGCCGACTTTGAGCCGGACGGGCAGCACGTCGCGGCCGGGAAGAAACGAGATCGGACGCTGCGGCAGCAGCGTGCAGGCATCCGCTTCGTCGCCGAACGCCATTGCTTCCAGAATCAACGCGGCATCCAGTACCGTGCGGGCGATCGGGCCCAGCGTGTCCTGCGTCAGCGTCAGCGGAACCACCCCGCTGCGGCTGATCAGGCCCACCGTCGGTTTGATCCCTACGACCGATTGATACGCGGAAGGATTGACGATCGAGCCCGATGTTTCCGAACCGATCGCGCCGAGGCAAAAGTTGGCCGATACGGCGGCGGCACTGCCGCTGCTCGATCCGCCGACCGGATAATCGCCGTACGGATTATGCGTTTGCCCGCCTCGCGAGCTGTAACCGGACGGCATTTCCCGCGACATGTAGTTGGCCCATTCCGTCATGTTCACTTTGCCCAGCAATATCGCGCCCGCGTCTCTCAACTTGGCTACGGCGAAAGCATCCTGCTTGGCCCGGCGGTCTTGAAGAGCCAAAGAACCGGCTGCCGTCGTCATGCGATCCGCGGTATCGATGTTGTCTTTGAGCAGGATCGGCACGCCATAGAGCGGCAAAGATCCCAGCTCGTCAAAGTTGTCGTCCAACTGTTTGGCAAGCGCCGCGGCATCCGGGTTGATTTCCAATACTGCGTTCAGTTTGCCGTCCAGCCGCTTGATCCGGTCGAGATACGCTTCAGTCAGCTGTACGCAGGTCCAGTTGCCGCTTTGCAATTTTTCTTTGAACTGTTCAATGGTCAGCTCCAGCAGGTCTTTATCCGTGATTTCTTCCCGATCATGCGCCGCATTATGACTGAGCGCATTGCGGTTGGCGTTTTCCGAAGCGGTCGGCACGTCTTCATTCTCGCCTTTTTTCATCCGCAACTTGAGCTCCAGAGGCTTCAACTCGCGCTGTGGCTGTAACTTGGATTGCGAACCTTTCCATCCGGAAGCCGCTTCCAAAATGGAGGCGAGATCCTGACCTTCGGGATTGGCGACATCGACTTGAGGTTTTACGACTTCGTTCTCGACCGGAATGCCGCGGGGATCGGGACCTTTATTGCCTTCGGCAGCTCCGGCTTCGCCCGAAGCGGACGGTTTCGATTTTTTCTGCATGGATCGGCGACCTCCTTTTCAACCCCTGATTTAATCCCAGACCTCGTTCAGACGATCCGCGTAAAAAGCAATAGCCTTCTGATAACTCTGTACCCCTATATGACTCGAATGATCGGCAATTTCTTTCAATAATAGCTCCATTGCTTCAGCGTGCTTCCCCCTATTATGCAGAACCATCGCCAAAAACACGTGCAGCTCCCGATGCTCGGGGTATTCGGCAATCGCGGCGCGCAGCACCTTTTCCGCTTGCTCGTACTCGCCGAGCACCCGGTACGTACTTCCCAATCCGAGCAGCGCTTCCGCACGATCCGGTTCGCGCAGTCCCGATTCCAAGCTGCGGACATAATACGGAACCGCTTGTCGCTCCAGCCCCAAATTGTCATGCGTCGAAGCCAGTTCATACAGCAGCTTGGCCGATTCGCCGAACTCTGCCAGCAGCTCAAGCATCCGCGACCGAGCTTCTTCGCCCCGGCCGTCCCGGCGAAGCTGCACGGCGGCGTGCAGTCTTTCGGATTGCGTTTCTTCCGTCGGCATCCGCGTCCCTCCAATCATGTCCTAATCTTTCTTTATTAAATGTTAACACGGCGACTCCGGGAATAGTTTGAATTTAAAAAAGCTTCATCGCTTTTCGTATTGAAGCCCTTCGGTTATTCCCCTATGATAAAAAGCGGAAGGAGGTGCTGCGCAGTGGCAAGAACCAAAGCATTCGACCCGAACGAAGTTCTGCTCAAGGCGCTCGGCGTGTTCGGCAGCCGCGGCTACGAAGGCACTTCGCTGCCCGACCTGCTTCAAGGATTGGGCATCGCCAGACAAAGCCTATACGATACGTACGGCACCAAAAGAAACTTGTTTTTGGCGGCCGTCAAACATTATATGAATAGCAAATCTTCGGATTTGTCGGAGCTTGCCGAACAGCCCGGAACGGCGCAAGAACGGATCGGCGCCGCCTTCGGCAGCATCGTGAACGTGCTCGACGATCCGGTTCTTCGGCAGGATTGCTTCATTATCAGCAGCGCGATCGAGCAGGCGCCGCGCGACGCGGAACTGGCCGCCTACCTGCGAGATAACGACCGGGAAATGGAGCAGGCTTTCGCCAAGCTGCTGGAACGGGGCCGAGAACAAGGGGAGCTGACCGCAGGGACGAATATTGCGGAACTGGCCTGCTTTTTGACGCACGAACGCAATGCGTTGGTCCTGACCGCCAAGCTGGGAGCCGATCGAGCCAAGTTGGAAAGCATCGTGCGCATGATTTTGTCCGTGCTGCGATTTTCGTCGAGCAACGTCGAATCGGCTTCGCCGGACATGCGGGTTCCCAACGATTAAGACGCTCCGAGAAACGATGAAAAGCCGCCGCTTATCCCGAACAGCTTTCGGGGCAAGCGGCGGCCTTTTCGTTTTGGATCGATCCATTCGGCGTATTCGGCATAGATTCGGCCGTACTCAGTTTTGTCCGATCGGCTGTTCCGTTTCCGAAACGGCGAACGCGGTCAGATGATCGCGCACGAACGCTTCCAACGAACGCGGCTCCCGTCCCGTCACGAGCAGTACCGTATCGGTCGCTTGATCTTCAATGCCCTCCTTACGAATCCGCGTATCCAGATGGGCCAGAAAAGCCGCATAGTCCTCGGGCACGCCAGCCGCGATCAAGCCGCTGCGCAGTTCTCGCTCCGTGATGTCCGCATGACGGATTTCGCGGCCGCTGATGCGGCCGATAATCTCCGCAGCTTCCGCGTAATCTATAGGCCGAGGGCCCGTGATGATCAGCTGTTCGTTAAAAGATTCGGGACGAACCAACGCTTCCAGGCCGACGGCCGCGATGTCTTCCGCATCCACGAAGCCTACTTTGCCGGAACCCGTCGCGGTCAGAATCTGTCCGGATTGCCGAAGCGTCGCGGCGTGCGCCGCTTCGCTGAAGTTTTGCATAAAGTAAGAAGGGCGAAGCACTGCCCATTCCGGCGCGTTTTCCCGCAAATAGCGATGGACCGGACCGAAAACGGGATCGGTTTCGGATACCGAAGCGCTGGACAACAGGACGAATCGGCGCACCGACAGCTTCAGCGCTTCTTCGATAAACGGAATCATAAGCGCGGACGGGTTCATGCCGACCGGAGCGACCAGATAAACAGCGTCCATTCCGGCCAGCGCGGGCCCGTACGCAGAGAAATTTTCCCAATCGAAAGCGGCGTGTTCGGAGCGTTCAACCGGATGCTCGGGCGCGCGGCGTCCGGCGGTGCGAACGATATGGCCTTTTTGCGAAGCAAGCTGCGCGATCCGGGAAGAGGTTTTTCCCCGACCTCCGGTCAACAGGATTCGAACTTGGGAAGGATGGGATACTTTCGTTTTGTCGGACATGGTGCATTCTCCTTTGAATGGCGGTTTATTTTAATTTTCAGCCAAGCGAAGCGGGTTCCAGTAATCCTGATAACGGATAATTTTGTCGCCTCGCAGCTCGATTACGGAAATGTACTGTTGATCGTAAGGCTTGCCGGACTCCAGCATTCTGCCCCGGCCTTCGAATTCCGCCGTGAAGACCGGACCGTCCGCCGAACGATGGATGACGGGTTCCGAAAACGAAGTGATCTCGAACAAGCTTTTCAATGCCGACACATGCGCTCTCAGTTCTTCTTTGCCGTTCAAGCGCGCCGCATAAGATTCGGGGGCGTAAGGAAATTCGAAACGCACTTCCTCGTCGAACAACTCCAAAAAGGCTTCAAGGTCTTGATGCAGGAAACTTTCTCTGAAAACGGACATGATCTTTTCGGCTTTCTCGCGGGTAACGCTCGTCATCGGACTTCCTCGCTTTCTTTTTGCAGTTTGATGTTCGGTAGTTTTTCGTTTGTCGTCGGGTGACGCGATAACTATAACCTTTTCCGGACTGATTAGTCAAATATATTTTGACCATTCAGTCCGGAAAACTCCAAAAAAATTCCGCCTTGCATCGAATAGACTTCGAAAAAGGCGGAACTGCGCGCTTTGCTGCTATCTTGGTTTGTTTATTGACAGTCGAAAACTTTCTAACCGCGTCCTTCGTTGATCTTGCGGATGATCTCAAGCGGAATCTTCGGAACCCGATCGTAGGTCAGCAGCCCGTTGATTTCTTGTTCGACATCGGTGAGCTGCGTATAGCAATACCCCTGCACCAACTCCGACTTGAGCAGCGGATCGATCACGTTGCGCAGCCGCTGCTCGAAATCGTCATCGCTGGAGGCCCCGGAGTAGCCCCAACCTTCCCAGTCGCTTTTTTTGTAGGCAATGCCGCCGAATTCCGTGACCAGGATCGGCTCGCCGCGATACGCATAGCCGTAAGCGATGATCGGATGGCCGCCGGGGATCAGACTCAGTGCTTTTTCCGCGTCGTCATAGCGTTCTTCGAGCACTTCGCGCTGCCACTCGTAATCGTGAATCGTGATCAGGTCGCTCGTCGTATGCTCCCAGCCGTCGTTCGAGATCACGGGACGCGTCGGGTCGAGCGATTTGGTCAGATACACGAGGGCTTCGGAATGATGCTGCTGAACCTTGTCCCTAGCCAGATCCGGCACGCCCCAACTTTCGTTGAGCGGCACCCAGACGACGATCGACGGATGGTTGTAATCGCGGTCGACCGACTGTATCCACTCCCGGGTGAAGCGCTCCACGTATTCGTCCGAATACGCGTATGCGTTAGCCGCTTCGCTCCACACCAGCAACCCCAGCACGTCGCACCAGTACAAATAACGCGGATCTTCAAGCTTTTGGTGTTTGCGCGCTCCGTTAAAGCCCATTTCTTTCGTCAATTCCACGTCCCGCCGAATCGCGTCATCGCTCGGAGGCGTCAGATTCCCGTCCGGGAAATAGCCTTGATCGAGCACCAGCTTCATTTTGTACGGCATATTATTCAGGCAAAGCTTACCGCCTTCGACGGAAATTTTGCGCATCCCGAAGTAGCTGTTCGCGCGATCCGTCTCCTTGCCGTCTTCGGTCAGGATAAACGAAATATCGTACAAGCTTGGATTCTCCGGAGACCACCAGGTCTCGCGTTCCTGAGCATTGAACGGGTGCAGCCCGATCGCGTGACGCACCGTTCGGCTGGATATCGTGTACGTTTGCTCCGTCACGGGCTTCCCTTTAAAAGAAATCAAAACACTCAACCGCAAAGCTTTACCCGGCGCGAAATTCGCGATATAAGGCACGATTTCCACGCGCCCCCGATCCATGTCCGGCGTGATTTTGACCTTTTCCAAATAAATCGGCGCTACCGCCTCCATCCACACCGTCTGCCAAATTCCCGTGGTACGCGTGTAGAAAATGCTCGCCGAATCCTTTTTCCAAAACTGCTTGCCGCGCGGAAGTTCCAAATTCAAACTCTCGTCCAATGCCTGAACCACGAGCGTATTCGGCGTGCCGTCCTTGTTCAAGGCGTGCGTGATATCTGCTTTAAACGGCGTATGCCCGCCTTCGTGCCGTGCCACGAATACTCCGTTCACCCAAACCTTCGCTTCATAATCCACCGCCCCGAAATGCAGCAGCACATTCTTCCCCGCAAAGTTCTCCGGCACCTCAAACTCCCGGCGATACCAAACATTATCATGAAAATCAGAATCCCCGATCCCGCTCAGTCGACTTTGAAAAGCAAACGGCACCTGAATCTTCTGTCCAAACGATGTCTCCCCTCGCGACCACTCCAACCCTGCTCCGACATGGTCGTCGTCAAACGCGAACTCCCACTCCCCATTCAAATTCGCCCAAGCTTCCCGCACAAACTGCGGCCTCGGATGCTCCGCTCTATGCATCTCCTGCTTCGTGCTCATTTTTATCGCTCCCTTTTCATTAACTTTTGAGTTATAAAAATAACGCTTACATCCTTCGGAAACAGTATGCTTGATCCGATCATTCAAGTCAACTAAAAGTTGATAAGTTAACTTTTAAGTTATATAATCTTTTTATATCTGGTTTTGCTTTTCCCTTCCCTTTCTTCTATCGAGCTTTTCGATTTTGAAAAGGAAGGTTGTTCGCGCAAGCCTAAGGCGGAGGGGAATTCTTGTGTAGGAATGGAATGTTCGCCTTTGAAAACGGAAAATAATCCTACAAGTATTCAATCGAAATTTTCCGTTTTCAACACGCGACCGAAACAAGAACTCCCCGGAGCCGCCACGCTTTCGCAAACAAGACTTTCCCATTGAAAAGGAGAAAACGATGAATATTCCCGTCACCCTCACCAATATGCCTCTCCTCGAATGCTTCGCATCCGAAACCCGCGTGCGCATGATCGAGCTGCTTGGCGAACGTCCCATGAGCGTCGGCGAGCTGGCCGAAGTGCTGGAACTGTCGTCCGCGATCGTCACCAAGCACGTTCAGAAAATGGAAAGCGCGGGACTGCTCACGTCCGAAAGCGTCACCGGCACGCGCGGACGCCGTAAGCTATGCAGCCTGGCGGTGGACAGTCTGGTCCTGAACTTCCGTTCCCGACCTTCGGAAGAGCAGCGCAGCGCCTACGTCGTCTCGATTCCGGTCGGCCAGTACGCGGATCACGAAGTGCAGCCGACCTGCGGCTTGGCTTCGGAAAAGCGCCTGATCGGCATGATGGACGATCCCCGCTACTTTGCCGATCCGCAGCATGTCGGAGCGCGGCATCTTTGGTTCGGGTCCGGCTACGTGGAGTACCGAATACCGAATTATCTGGTCGGCACGCAAAGCGTACGCGAACTAGCCGTCACGTTGGAACTCGGCTCGGAGGCTCCCGGCTATAACGCGAATTGGCCGTCGGATATCTCTTTCTACCTGGGCGGTGTACATGTCGGAACCTGGGTTTGCCCAGGGAACTTCGGCGGCACGCACGGGCTGTATACGCCGGAATGGTGGGATGAGCAGAGCAGTCAGTATGGTCTGCTGAAGACGCTGTCCGTTCGCGAAGACGGAACTTTTATGGATGGTCTCAAACTGTCAGACGTTACCGCGGCCGATCTCGGAATTTCGGCGCCGGGCAGTACGGGGAAACAGCAGGTCAGAAAAACCTCAGCCTCGACAAGCCGCGATATTTCGCTGCGCATCGAAAGCCGATCGGATGCCGCCAATCCCGGCGGCGTCAGCTTGTTCGGCCGAGGCTTCGGCAACTATGACCGGGATATCGAGATATCGGTGAAGTTTTCGGATAACGGCCGGGAAGTTCGATCTTAGCCGAAAACTTCGTGCCCTTTGGGGTTGAACCGTCAATCACGAACTGAATTCATAAAAAACATCCATTTCCACGAAGGCCGCGTAGAGTGAACCTTTTAGGAAACGGATGTTTTTTTGAGCTACATGTAATCGGCCGACCGTTCAAAATGCTATTTGATCGCGAAGCAACCTCAAATGAAAGTGCCGACTCTCCCTGTTCCGTACTTTCATGAGGGTAGGCAAGGCCCAAAAACCAAATCCCCGCCATTTCATTTTCTAACGGAACGAGATGACGCTTAAAAGCCCTAATTCGGCCTTTTCGCTTTTTAACGGAACGAGGCGAAGCTTAGAAAGAAATCCTGTTCTTTTTCGCATCCAATCAAGGAAGTTTTGGCGGTTAAGCGTCTCTGTGTTCCGTTAGAATTTCAAGTAGCATGGAAAAGCGCTTTTAAAGGACATGCGTTCCGTTAGATACGTTTGGGGCGTTGCTTTGCGTCCCCGATCTCCGCCACGGCCATTGCCTCGCATCCAAGGTCATTAGCCGCTTTTCTCCGAACGATACTGTCCCGGCGTCATTCCTTCCTGTTTGCGGAACAACCGGATAAAATACGAAGGCTGGTAACCGACCGCTTCGGCGATCTCGTTGACCTTTAGATCGGTGGTGCGCAGCAGCTCGCGAGCGCGTTCCAAACGCAGGTTCATGACGTAATCGACGAAAGTCTGGCCGTACGTCTGCTTGAACGAGCGGCTGAGCGTATACGGGCTGACGCCGAAGCGTTCCGCGCAGTGCTCCAGCGAAAAATCTGCCTTATAGTTGCGCTCCAGTTCGTCCCGTACCTTTTCCGCCAAGCGATCGGCTTCGATGCCTTGACGTTCTTCAAGTTCCCTGCCGTAAGGCTCCAGCACCCGCGAGCGCAGGAAATCCGCGACGGCTTCCGGCCTGCGCAGTTCAAGCAGCCGTTCGTACAGGCCGGCCGCTTCCAGTCGGACGCCGTTTTCCAACATCGCATGCAGCAGGCTGCCGAGCAGCTGGAGCGCGCCTTCGTGCAGTTCCGACTCGGAAGAGCTGCGCTCCGACAGTCTCGCGACGAACTCGCGGATTTGTCTGCCCGCTTCGTCGGTTCGGCCCAGCCGCACTTCTTGCAGCAGTTCTTTTTCCAAAGCGAACGGGTAAGCGGTCCCGCCGACCGCGCCGGGCAGCAGTTCATCCAAATGCAGCACCCGGCAAGATTCGGTCGCCGGTATGCCGCGCAGCGCGCTTCGCAAAGCTTGCAGCAGTTCCGGCACATCCAGAATGCTTTGCGCTTCGCCGGCACATAAAACCGTCCGCAGTCGCAGCACGTTTCGCAGCGTGTCGGCCATTTCCTGCGCCGTTTTTTTCATATCCGAAATTTCTTTCACGCTTCCGGGTTCCTGCGGCTCTTGCGCATTCGCCGGGTAACCGACAGCTGTTGCAGAGACTGCCGAACCCTCCGCCGCAACAGGAACCAATACCGCCACGCTGCCGTCATGGAAATTGACGATCTCCGCCCGCTCGCAACGTTCCTCGATAAACTCGCGCGCCACGTTTGCCGCAGCGAACGTCATCAGCAGCTCGTCTTCTTCGCGAAATTGCGATTCCGGCGGCGACAGCACGCCGACGCGGAGCAAAAATACGGCTAACCGCTCGCTTCGTTCGATCCGCCAACCGAAACGCTCCAACCGAGATAACAAGTCCTTTTCGCCAAGCAACCCGTAATGACCTTGCATCCATTGCAGCAAAAATCCGGCCCGAAGCTCGGGATAGGTCTGCTCCAATCTTCGCTCGGCTTCGCGTTTGGCGTCGGCTAATCCTTTCCAACTGTCTTCGATCGAGCGCAGCTCGTCGTAAGCGCGTTCGTTCGGTGAACGGTAAGGCGACGATCCGTCCGCGATAGCCGTTTGTCGTGATTTCCTTTTTCCATGACTTGCAACTTCCGGCTGTACGGGCTGTCCATGACCGTCCGTCTCGCCCAACGCTTCCGCCAGCTGCCGGATCGGGCGATGCAAGCGGCGCGAAGTGAACCAGGCCAGCACCAACGCAAGTCCCATGCCCGCCAGACTGACGCCGAGCAGCGAACGCGACAACACTACGACCGGACGGGTCAAAGCTTCCAGCGGCGAGACGGTCGCATACGTCCAGACCGTTCCGGCGCGCTCCAGCGTGCTGTACGAAGCCGAATACGTCTGCCCTTGCCATTTGAACAGGTATGAATCGCTTTCGCTGGCCCCGGCCTCAATCCGCTCGTCCAACTGCCCGCGCAGCGTCTGCTCGAACATTTGATCCTCCGGCATCCCCTCTGATACGCGGATAATCGGCTGGCCGTTTTCGGCATACAGATACGAAGAACCTTTCTCGTCAAACGCGGCTTCACGCACAAACGCTTCCAGCTTCGTTCGATTCAAGCTGAGCAGCAGCGCGCCGTAAGACGGTCCGTAGCCCGGAAGCTTGCGCACGAGCACGATCGAACCGGCATCCGACGCGTTCCAATGGAAGTCTTCCGTCCAATAGATATCCCGTTTTTCTTCTACTAGATTTTGAAATCGCTTACTTTCTTCTCCGAAAGGAATCGTCTGCACGCCGCCCCACTCCGATAACAACAACGGCTCGCTGCGGTTGAGCAGCAGACGGGCTTCTTCCAAACGAGGATATGTAGCTTTCATCAGGCCGAGAAAACTGTATAACTCGTTCGTGCGGTTATAGTCCAACGTCAAATTCGCCCGCTTCAAATCGGCATCCAACCTCGGATCGAGCGACCACTGGCTGGCCGACAACTCCAGCTGCGTGAACAGGTCATCCAGCCGGGCCGACGAGCGCTCAACAAGGGTCCGATGGCTGTTCATCACTTGGCGTTCGACATGTGCCGTGCCGAGCGCATACGAAGACAGGGCAATCACCGCCGTCGGAATGCTCGCCATACAGAGCGCCAAAATCAGGCTATAGCGATAAAAGCGACCTCGCCTTTCCCGGCTCCGTCCGCCCGGCAGCTTTTTTGCCCATTCCCGGATGCTTGCCATCGTCTTCGCCCCTTTTCCGATTTTCCTCTCTGTCATCGTCTCCCATTTTAAGGGAAAGCGTCTTCAAACCGCAACAGCTTCCGAAATCGGCGCATGACCGTTCCGGAAGCATTGCAGGCATGAAAGGCCGTTTTCGTTCAATTATGGCTATGACCGTCGCAAGATCCCCAAATCCGGACCAGTCGCGCATCGCGTTTTTCGCGGCCTCCGCTTTCTTTACGAAGCCGCTTGACGTTGCGCGTAAGCTTCGTTCAACTCCTCCGTAATCTTTTGCAGATCCGTATTGGTCTTCAGTTTCTCGACAAAATCATCCCACGCCGATAAAGGCAGCTTGCCGAGCACGATCTTGGTTTTGATATCCTGAATATCTTTGCCGAGCTCCGGTCCGGCCGATACGTTCGTTTCCGAATACAGCCCGATCGCTTTGTCCGGCATGCTGATCTTCGCGCGTTCGTCGATAATCTGCTTGTTGCGCTCGAAAACGTCCTGCGGCATGCCGCTGCGGTAAGCGCGAAGATAAGGGTCGTATTGGATAAAGACCTGTCCGAGCGCCTGCGAAGCGACGATATCCGCTTTGGCTTGTTCGGTCACTGTTTTGATCCCGTTTTCCTCGTCGTAATGCACGCCTTCCAGGCCGTAGCTCGCCAGCGTCCCGCCTTCTTCCGACGCGCCGTAGTCCATCAGCTCAAGCAGCTTCTTCATCTTGTCTTCCGGCACGCTTTTCGGAATCAGGAACATCCCGAAAAATCCGCCGTCTTTGTTCACGTAGCCGTTCATGGATACAAGAGGCAGGAAGTCGGCGTCCGGGTTGCTTTTGCGCTGGGCTTCCGTCGGTTCCCAAGCCGCTTCCACCGTATTTTGCGAAGCGCCCGCGCGGCCCGCGTTCAATTGGTCTTTGGTCTGGCTTTCTTTGAGCACGGCTAAATCTTCGGAGATCAGGCCGTCCGCGTACGCGTTGCTCAGCCACTCCAGCGCTTCGCGCATTTCCGGCATCAGATTGACATTGACCAGTTTGCCGTCCACGTCTTTCCAATCTCCGTTATTTTGGGTAAACGCGCTGACGATGCCGGAGTAGGTGCCCATATTGCTTTGCGTAACCAGCCCCGTGAAGCCGATTGTATCGTCCTGACCGTTGCCGTCCGGGTCGTCTTGCGTAAACGCGCGCAGCGTCTCGTACAGTTCATCGGTTGTCTGCGGCACGTCCATACCCAGATTGTCCAGCCAGTCTTTGCGCAGGAACAGGAACGATCCGCCGTCGACCGGACGCACGCGCGGGATGCCGTAGTTTTTGCCGTCAGCCTGCTTCGTGTTGATCCAGGATTCTTCGGGGAATTTTTTGAGATTCGGATAATCGTCGAGATAAGGGGTCAGATCCCAGAAAGCGCCCTGCTGCACCATCGTGCGAAGCTGCGCCGAGAACGCGTCGTCGACCAGCATCAGGTCCGGCATATCGCCTGAAGCCAACGTCACGTTCACCTTGTCTCCGTAACTGTTCGGCGATACCCAGGTGATATTCAGATCGGTGTTGGTGCGCTTTTCGAACTCCTGCACCACGACATTGTCCGGGCCGGGCGGTTCGGGCGTAAAATACATCGACATAATGCTGACCGGCAGCGGACTTCCGTCTTCCGGCACGCCCGACGCGGAATTGCTATTGCCGCAAGCCGCTGTCAATAGCGATAACGTTGTAACGGCTGCAAGAATCGCCTTCATTCCCGTTCCTTTTTGGCTCATGCTTCAATCTCCCCTTTATATTCATGATGATTGTCGAGTGCGAATTTCGTTATTCCTTGACCGAACCGACCATGGCGCCTTTGGCGAAGTGTTTTTGCAAAAACGGATAAACCATCAGGATCGGCACTGTCGCGATGACGACCGCCGCCATTTTGAGCGTTTCCGAAGGAATCTGCTGCTCGGCGGTCATCTCGGCGGCGGCGGTTCCTCCCGAAGCGGTGGACGAGTCGATCAGCATGTTTTGCAGCAGGACCTGAAGCGGTTGTTTGTTAAAATCGTTGATATACAGCAGCGCCGTGAAAAAGGTATTCCAATACGCGACCGCGTAAAACAATCCGAACGCGGCGAGAGACGGCAGCGACAGCGGCAGAATGATGCGCCACCAGACGCCGATATCGTTGGAGCCGTCGATCCGCGCCGCTTCCTCGAGACTCGGCGGGATACTGTCGAAAAAGCCTTTCATCAGCAGCACGTACCATCCGCTCGTCAGCACCGGCAAAATGAGCGACCAGATGCTGTTGATCAAATGCAGGTCGCGAATCAGCAGGTACGGCGGGATGATGCCCGGATTGAACAGCGTCGTCAGCAAAATCAGCAGCAGGATAAACCGTCGTCCTTGCAAGCGTCTTCGCGACAGCGCGTAAGACAAGCAGGACGTGACCAGCAGGCTGAGCGCCGTGCCGACCGTCGCCAGAAACGCGCTGTTGCCGATCGCCCGGATAAACGCGTCGGTCGACAGTAAGTATTTATAGGAGTCCAGGCTCCATTTTTGCGGAAAAAGAGTGGCTTTGTTACGGATAAACTCCGACGGATCGGTAAACGAGACGACCAACACGTAATACATCGGGAATAGCGTCACCAATCCGATCACGGTCAACAGCAGCATATTAACCACGTTGAACGTCCGATCCCCTTTATGTTCGACCATTCTTTCTCTCCTCCTTTCGCTTCATGCCCGGCAAATGCTCAATACACGCCGTCCTCGCCGAACTTTTTCGCCAGTTTATTCGCTCCGATGACGAGAATCAGACCCACGATCGACTTGAATACCCCGACCGCCGTACTGAAACTGAGTTGGCCTTGCTTGATGCCGAGCCGGTACACGTACGTGTCGAACACGTCGGCGACGTCGGAGACCGCGCCGTTCATCATCAAAAACACCTGCTCGAAGCCGACGTCCATAATATGACCGATCCGCAGGATCAGCAGAATGATGATGACCGAACGGATGCCCGGCAGCGTGATATGCCAGATCTGGCGGAATCGTCCGGCTCCGTCGATCTTGGCGGCTTCGTTGAGCTGCGGATCGATGCTCGCCATCGCCGCCAAGAACAGCACCGTGCCCCAACCGGCGTCTTTCCAGATCGACTGTACGGTCAGCAGCCCCCAAAAGTAATTCGGATTGGTGAGAAAATCAATCTTGCCGAATCCGGCGGCGGCCAGCAGTTGATTGATGATCCCTTCGCCCGTCGACAGCAGCAGGAACGTGATGCCGACGATGATGACCCACGACAGGAAGTGCGGCAGATACACGATCGATTGAATCGTCTTTTTTAATTTGGTGCCGCGCAGCTCGTTCATCATGACCGAGAGCAGAATCGGCAGCGGGAAAAAGAAAATCAGCGACAATAGATTGATTGCCATCGTGTTGCGGAACAGAATGAGGAAATCAGGATTCGAAAAGAAACGTATGTAATGCTCGAAGCCTACCCACTGACTGGCCCACATGCCTTGATACGGCGAATAATTTTGGAACGAGATCAGAATTCCCCACATCGGCACGTACTTGAATAACAGGAAAAAGACGATGCCCGGCAGCGCCAGCAAATACAGGTAGCGGTCTCGCTTGATACCGTTCCATACGCTTCGTCTGCGTTTTGCGGCCGGACTTTCTTTGTATGCGGTTTCAATTTTGCTTCCGCCGGCTGCTTCGGTTCGGGATGCCATGTCCTTTCCACCTCCGTCGTCTGGTTTTCCGCCCTGCGATTTGGAGCTTTCGAAGCGGTTACCGACAGCATACGCAAGCGCCGGATTTCCGGCAATCGACGCTTTTTGCGCGGGGAAGTCGGTAGGCAGCAAGGCGTGGAAGCATAAGGCTTCAGGGAAATGCAAACATGAAAAAAGCCCGGATTTCCGTCATGAAAAGCACGAATTTCCGGGCATTGACTTTTTTTGCAGAGGTACGAAAACAGCGTAACAGTACGGAAACAGACGACTTATCCTTAAAAATTCTGCTTACGCAGCCTTAACCGTGCACACAACCCGATCAATGCCATAAACTCATCACATCCCGAATTTTCCTGCTATGCGCAAGCACCCCGTAATTCATCCAAGCAAAAAAGTCCATCTCATGCACGCGACCTGCTTGTACGGCAGGCAACCGTTTCCAGCATGGATGATTCAACAGTTGACGTTCGTCACCCGCTTGGCGGTTCTCCGACTTGTCGAACACGATGAAGAGATGATCGGCTCCGAGCAACGCCAGCTCTTCCGGATTCAACAACCGATTGCGTTGACCCTGCGGCAAGCGCCGAACCATTTCCGGCGACTTCAATCCCAACGCTCTATACAATAAGGGACCCGTATAACCGGACTGCTCCGCATAAAGTATAATCGACCGGGCGGTAATGCGCAGACAAGCGACGGTGCCTCGGGAAGCCGCCCCTCCCGGGACAGCTGCCAAGCGCGATTTTGCTTCTGCCGTCTCCTCTTCGTACCGACTTAAAGCTTGTTCGGCCGCAGCTTCGCGGCCGAACAGGGCAGCCGTTCCTCGCAGCTTGTCCGACCATGCTTCACCCGGTTGTTCCAACAGAAAACGCGGGGCGACGCCGGATAGACGATCCAGGCTCCAACGCTCGAAGCCGTCGTCGAACAACAGCAGTTCGGGCTTCAGGCGCGAGAGGTCTTCGCGCGTGCCGTTCGCGACATCGAATGCCGGCACTCCGCCGAGCGGCAGATATTCCTGCACGCCCCAGGCACGGTGGCTATACTGCGCAATCGGCATAATGCCCAGCGCGAGCAAGGCATCTTCGAGATACGGCGCGAACACGCGCACTTCCTGACGCTGCAAGCGCCGATAACGCCCCGGCGATAAACCGGAGAGCTGCTTAAAGCGCCGACTGAAATAATACTCGCTGCTAAAGCCGATTCGCTGAGCGATCTCGCTCAACCGATCTTCGGTCGCCGACAGAAAATGTTTGGCTTGCCTGATCCGAATCTCGTTCAAATAATCGAGCGGAAGCTTGCCCGTGAGGTCTTTGAACAACTGCGTGTAGGCCCAACGCCCGATGCCTGCCGAAGCAGCGAGTGCTTCAACGGTCAGCGATTCGCGATATTCAGTCTCCATCCGTGCTACGGAACGCTTCACGGCTTCGCGACTGTCCGTTCGATCGGATGTCATTGCGGATATGCGATTCGTTCCGGCTCCTTTTTCGACTGCGACCCAAGAATGCTCTTGTCGGCGACGAACAGCAGCCAACAGCAGCTCCTGAAACGCAATTTGCCGTTCCAACGCCTCTGCCGCTCCTGGATGCTCGCGAATTTCATGCAAGCGCCGTGCCCGCTCCGCGCAAAACGAAAACGGCGAAAAATCCAATACACCGCTGAATGGCAATGCCGTATCCGGCGGTACCGGTCTTCCGTCAGCACCCAACATACAAAAGCGCAATCGGTAAAACGACAGCCCTACGCCCTTTTCCGAACAAGCCGTTTCAGTGTCGAGACGATCCTCGTGCCGGAAAACATTGGATTGCTGCGGCTTTTTTCCGCTTAAAAGGCCCACCAGCAAACGACCTGCCTGAAGCGACCAAGTCTGCCCCTCAAGCTCTACCGTTCCGTTTCCCTGGATAACGACCCACAGTTCCGCTTCGTTTCCCTTATATTCAAACTCTGATTCTTCAAAACCGATTTCTTCATACCGAATGTCCGTTAACATATATGTACAAGGCACACGCTCCACTCGCCAGCCCACCTTTTGATGATAATCGTTCTCACTCAAGTCTGGCGCTAGTATACTCCTTTCCGGGCTATACGGCAATCGGTTGGAGGGAATTGCGTTTGCTGCTTAACTATTGTAGGTTCAACACAAAAAACAAACCACCGAGAGTACCCCGGCGGCTTGTTTGTCCGTTGACTTTACCCCTTTTCAAAAATCCTGCTCATCGTATCCGATTAAGGAGCCAAATTCTTCATCACGTCTTCAAACTTCATCAGATTGGCTTGGATGCCGCCGGACTGCCAATAGGAGCGCTCCACCTTGTAGACATGGCCCTCCTGCACGGCTTTGAGCGATTGCCAGATCGGGCGGTCCAGGATCTTCTCGGCTTCTTTGTTCTCGTCCGAATCCCAATCTCCGCTGGCCGGAAAAATGAAGATATGGTCCGCGTCAAGATCGGCCAATCCTTCTTCGGAAATAATCTGCTGGAAGTCTTCCATATCGCCGACTAACGGATGCGGAGTCAGTCCCAGTTCACTGAAAAGCGAACCGGTAAACCGATTTTTGATCCCGAACAACGCCATCGTTTTCTCGCCGCCGTTCAACCGCACCACCGCAACGGTCTCGTCGCCCACGCTTTCTTTCAGCTTCGCTTTGTCGTCCGTGACGGTCTGTTCGTACTTCGCCAGCACCTCTTCGCCTTTCTCGGGAATGCCCAGCGCGTCCGCCACGGCTAGCAGTATCTGTTTCGAATCCTGCAACATGCTTTCCGGCAGTCGGTAGGTGGGAGCGATTTTCGAATACGTCTCGTACGCGGCTTGATCGACGCCGCCGTCGACCATGATCAGATCCGGCTGCTGCGCAAGCAAAGCTTCCGGACTTCCGCTGATGTCGAACCGCGGCACGTCCAGGCTCAAATAATCCTGAATGCCCCAGTTCGGATGATACCACTGCACCACGGGTTCCACGCCGAGCGCCACCATATAGTCTTCCAGATAAATGCCGGCCGGACGCTTGGGATGAGCGGGAATGGTCACGTCTCCGAATTCGCCTTTCACCACGCGAGTGTCGCCTTCCGCTGCTTGTGTATCGCCTTCGGCGGAGTTTGTTTGCGTGTCCTTTTCTGTAACCACCGTCTGCGCAGCCGTCGTATCGTCCGCCGCTGCGGTTTCCGTTTTCGCGTTGGCTCCGCAGCCCGCAAGAGCCGCTCCGAAAGCCAAAATCAACGCTAACACGCTTGTCTTGATCTTTGTCGATTTTCTTTGTCTCATTCCGTATATCCCCCAATTGAGTTTCATTCTCATTCGCCTGTTCCTCATTCTAGCTGTGACTTTTGCGGGACACAATGCACATCGGGGGCAATCTTTTTGCACAAATGGGGTATTCATGCGATGATGCGAAAAAGCACAGCATAAAAAATCCCGATCGCGCACGCATGCGGCAATCGGGATCACGCTGTGCATGAGGCCGTTTCGACTTCTTACTCGTCCAGTTCGCTCAACAAAAAGGCGTACAGCTTGCATTCTTCGAACAACAGCAACCTTTCGCCTCGGGCGTCGTTGGTTACGGTTTGAATTCGCTCGCCATTTTCTTTGACGAAAACGATCTCTTCTCCCGGAATCAACCGCCCCGGTTCCTCCTGACGCAACAGCGTGTAACGGTCGTGTTCGTGGTAGCCGTTGTCCATCAGGAAACGGTAACCGTCGGTCACGATCAAGGCCGAGCCGGATCGGTTCGGATCGAGGAACGATACGTTGGGGCGATCCGCCGGACCGGACAGAGCGCACAGCTTGAAGTCCGCATAATAATAAACCCAGACTTGTTCGTCCGATACCACGTTCAGCGCATAGCAGTCCGCAATATCCGCTTCGCTATTCGTGAATACGCGAATGCCGTTGCGATCCCAGGCGATCAAGCCGCTTTCCCCGACCGGCCGTTCCCAACCGTAATTCCCGAATACGCCCTCATCGAAAAAGCTCGTCCAGATCAAACCGCCCGGCGTCGTCTGCACGTCCTGAATGCCGTCTCCCAGCAAAAAGCGCCGCTGCGGCCGGCCTTCGTGACTGAACACGGCGGCGTTTAAATCATAATTGTCCCGCCCGTAATAATAGCAGCGGGCACCGACCAACAGCAGCTCTTCGCCAAGCGGCTGAACATAGCTGTAATGGAACGTCTCGCCTTCGATCAGGATCTCCCGCACGCGGGCTTCGCCATCCCCTTTTTCTGCGGGCAAACGAAGATCGACGATCAACACTTTATACGTCGGACTCCGCTTCAATTCGGTCTGCATGAACGCGCCTCGATCGCGCTCCGGCACTTCGTCGATCAGCAGGAGATACGCTCGATCCTCATATCCGAGCTGGACCGACACCATGTTCCAGCCTTGCAGTTTTTCGGCCAAATCCGTCACCGGAAATGCCATAATTCGACGCAGACCCGTCGCTTGCTTGTTCTTCATTTTCTGTTCCTCCGTTCGCGGGCGCCTTTTGGCAGGCAGGGTTTATTGTCTTCTATTGTGTACCCGCAAACGGGACGTGAACAGGAGGCAAGTATGGCGGTTCGCAAAAAAAGCTACACCATCACCCGTTTCAACCGGCTCAAGTATCGGCTTCTGACCAGCAGGAAGTATACCGCTTGGGCGATCAGGAAAGCCGAAGACGTCATCAGCACGGGCTTGATGATTCCGCGTACGCTGATCATCGTCAAGATCGGGTCCAACACCACGAAAGTCTGGATCGCGGATACCAAGATCGGCACGAAAAAGAGAATGGCGATTTGCAGCGTGGCCGATCGTTTCATCTCGCCGATGCTGAGCCCCGTTTTGGACAAAGACCGGTACATGTCCGCGTCCCTCGACAATTCGGCGTGCAGTTTGAAGTACAGGAAACTGGCCGACGACAGCGAGAACATCAACGCGACGAAAGCGCCGATAAAACTGAATACCGACATGAACTGCAAGCCGCTCAAATAAGAAGCGCCGCGGCTCGAAACCAAGCTTTCGAACGGCTTTTGTCCGCCTTCCCGCCCTTGACTCAGGCGTACGAGTTCGTCACCGATCCGGGCTTCCTGGCCGTTCGGATCGAAAGAGGCGGCGTCCCAAGCGGGAATCCGATAATACGCCTCGATCGTTTTGAATGCTTTTTCAGCAGCTTCCATTTCCCGGTACGCTTCGTCTGGCACAACCAGCAGGGGCAACCACTGGGCTTCGCTGAATACCGGTCCGCCCGCTGCCGTTTCGACTGCGAGCGGCGTATCGACGCCTTCGAATTTCCACCGTGTTCCGTTATCCGGAGCATTTTTCCAGACGAAGCCGTCCGGCATCAACAGCAAAGCGGACGACTTCGAGTCGTTCGGGTAAGCAGGCGTCTGCCAGTCGGATACGACTTGGCTGTAATTGTCGGCGGATACGGCATAAAGGCTCCGTTCGTCCGGGTCGTTTTCCAGTACGGCATTCACTTTCGCGACTTCCGTGATCTCGTACTCCAAGCCTGCGCTCCGCAGCGTATCCGCGATGATTCGTTCCTCTTCCTCCCTATGCTCCGCGTCGCGGTAATAACTGACTTTAAGCCCGTAAGGGTCGTTCGCGTACGACTCTTTCGCCTGCTGCGAGAGCGCCACCGCGAAACCGGCGCTCATCGACGCCACCGATGTGACTACCGTGACGAGGAACAGCATTCGGGCATTATCCTTGATTTTGTACGCCAGCTCCGAGATCCACAGCAAATTGGTTCCTTTCCAAACGAAAGCGCGACTGCGCTTGAGCATACGCATGCATGCGACCGAAAGCTGCGAATAGAAAAAGTAGGTTCCCGCGATACCGGTGCCGGCCGCGACGAAAATCGAAGCGGGATTCACTTCATCCGTGCGCAGCGCGAAATATCCGGCAGCAAGCAGGGCGATGCCGAGCAGCACGAGCCAGATCGATGCTTGCGGCTCGCTTTTCGGCTTGGCATTTCCTTTGATCAGTTCCAATACGCGATGCTTGCGCACGAACAGCAGCGTCAGCACCGAGATCGCGAGGAACAGCAGCGCGAACGCGCCCGCCGTCAGCAGCATCGCTTTAAGCGGCCAATAGAACGGCAGCGTCTCCTTGCCGGCGATTTGCGACGCCAGCAGCAGGAACAGCTTGGACAGCAGCAGGCCCGTGCCGATCCCGCTGACGATCGCCCCTGCGCCGATCATCATATTTTCCAGAAAAACAAGTCGATTCAGCTGCGAAGGCTTGGCGCCGAGCATCAACAGCAGCCCGAATTCCTTGTTCCGCGACTTCAAAAAAACGCTGATCGAATACAAGACAAAGAAAAACGCGAAGATAAAAATAACGTACTCCGCCGCCTGCATCCCCGCCTTCGCCATCCGATGGATCTCGCCGGACACAATCTGCGGATGAAAAATAAACACGGCGAACGAGAAGAAGATCATCACCATAAACGCGCTGCTGAGGAAATAAGCGAAATACGCCCGCGCATTGCGCTTTACATTGTTATACGCGAATCGAGGAAAGTTCATGCGCGTTCCCTCCCCAGAAAGATAACGTATCGATAATTTTTTGGAAAAAGGCTTGCCGGCTTTCTCCGCGATGAATTTCGGCCGCCAGACGTCCGTCCTTGATAAACACGATCCGGTGGCAGTAGCTCGCCGCCTGCGGGTCGTGAGTAACCAGCATGACTGTCGTCCGTTCGCGCCCGTTCAGGCTTTCCAGCGATTCCATGACGATCCTCGAAGCATTGGAATCCAGCGCGCCTGTCGGTTCGTCCGCGAGCAAGATCGACGGATTGGTAATCACCGCTCGCGCAATCGCCGTACGCTGCCGCTGCCCGCCCGAAATCTCGTAAGTGCGGCTGTTCAGAATTTCCGCGATGCCGAGCCGGTTCGCGATCCGGTGCAAGCGTTCGTCCATTTCTTTCAGTTTCATGTTGTCGAGCGTCAGCGGCAGCACGATGTTTTCTGCTACGGTGAGTGTATCGAGCAGGTTGAAGTCCTGAAAAACGAAACCCAATTCGCGGCGCCGGAATTTCGCCAGCTCGTTGCGTTTCATCGCGTACGGGTCCTGTCCGTTGATCTTGACCGTGCCGGAGCTCGGCGTATCGATGGTGGAAACCATGTTGAGCAGCGTCGTTTTCCCGCTGCCGGAAGGTCCCATGATCCCGACGAATTCGCCCTGCGCGATCGTCAGATGGATATCCGTCAGCGCTTGGGTGGATACTTTGCCGGAATAGACTTTGTTCAGGTTCCGTGCTTCCAAAATGTTCATGCGTTTCTCCCCTTTCCCTTTGCTTCCCAGTCTAAGCGAACGCGCGCGGGGACAACCATCGATTCTTCTTAACGCCGCCTTACATCTTCGTTAAGGTTATGTTCGGAAAAAGCGGCAGCCGCTTCGCGGAACACGATCCGCACCGTCGTTCCGGTTCCCGGCTGCGATTCCAACTCGACGCCGTGATCCAGATTCCGGCAAATTTCGCTCACTAGATAAAGCCCCATTCCCGTCGATTCTTTGTACTGCCGTCCTCTCTGCCCGGTAAAATAAGGATTGAATACCCGGTTGAGGTCTTCCGGCACGATGCCGATCCCTTCGTCCGAGATCTCAAGGACCTGATTCGCTCCCCGGCGGTAAGCCCGAATCCGCACCTTTTTGCCGACGCCTTCGGTATAATGCGCCGCATTGGTCAAAATTTGTCCCAAAATAAACCGCAGCCATTTGCGGTCAGTGTAGACTTCGGTTTCTTGGTCGATCTCGATAACGGGCGAGATGCGGCGTTTGATGAACAATCGGCGCTGTTCGGCCAGCGCTTCGCGAACAGGCACGGCCAGAACAACCCGTTCCACGGCCAGATCCTGTTCGAACCGTTCCAGGCGAGAGGTGTAGATCACCGTCTCCAGACCCTGGCGCAGCCGATCCAACTCCTCGCAGACGCTGTCCGCTAAATCTTCGTCTTCGATCTCCTGCGCGGACAATTGCAGCACGGACAGCGGCGTCTTCATCTGATGCACCCAGCGTCCGATAAACGTCACGTGCCGCTCCATCGCGCTGCGGCGCGCCGCAAGCTCTTCCTCGTATTCGCGGTCGTAGACGCGGATCATCCCCGCGACCGCCTCGGCCAGCGGCGCTTCGCCGAGCGTCTCCAACCGTTCGCCGCGCGGCACGGAAGGATCGGCGAGGCGCCGGTACATGCGCCGCAGCGTAATACAGCGATAAGCCAGGTAACCGGCCAGCGCCGCCGTGCTCAGCAGAAGGCCGTACAGCATGACGGAAATCGGCCGATTTTCCCCGCTGAGCCAATAAAGCAGCGAAACGAGCAGCGCTTGCAGCATAAAAAAAGAGATGAGCGGAATATGCTCGCGCCAAAAAAGCTTCATGGCTCGCGGCCCGCTTCGTTCTTTTCGGAGTCAGGCACGCTTAATACATATCCGGCTCCCCGAACCACTTCGATGCTGGCCGTCGCGTCCAATTCTTTCAGCTTTTTGCGCATCCGGGCGACGTAGACGTTCAGCGTGTTGTCGTCGATGAAATGATGATCTTCCCACATCAGCCCCAGCAGGCGGTCGCGGCCGACCACCCGGCCTTCCCGGCGCATCAGCGCGTCGATCAGCAGCGTTTCCTTCTGGCTCAGCTCGGCCGACCGCTCCCCGCAGACCAGCGACAGACGTTCGGGATACAAAAGAAGTCCGCCCGCCTCCACCTTTTTCTCTTCCGGCCCGGCCGCGTATTCGCCGTAAGCCCGGCGCAGATGGCTGCGGATTTTCGCGAGAACGATCTCGTAATGAAACGGCTTGGTGATATAATCGTCCGCTCCGTTTTCCAAAGCCATCACCTGATCCATCTGCCCTTCCCGCGCGGAGATAAACAAGATCGGACACACGGACTCCGCCCGAATCTGTCGACACCAGTAAAACCCGTCGTACTTGGGCAGGTTGACGTCAAGCAGTACAAGCTGTGCTCCCGATTCGCGAAACGTCTCCGTAATTCGTTCAAAATCTTCCGCCACTATAGCAGGGTAGCCGTATTTTTCAATATTCAAGCGAAGCAGTTCTGCGATCTTGGGATCGTCTTCGACAATCAGAATGGTATACATGTTGAGGTCCCCTCTTACTTTGGTTTAACTTCCTTATGTAGACGACATGAAGCTTCCTTTTCCACGCAAAAAGCGGCGAATAGCTCCGACAACTCGGAAATTCGCCGCCTTAGTTCATCTAACTTCAATCGTTATTTGGAAGGCATGCGTCAACCTGCTTCGGTCTTCACTTTTCCAATCCCACGGAGCGGCAAGCCTTCGCAAATTCCTGATACGTCGCATACCGTCGCTCGCCTGTCCAGGCTTTCTCCGCCATGGCGCGCAGCGGTTCGCGAATGCCTGAAGCGACCGCCTCCACCGTCTGCATCGTGGGCTTGTCGGACCAGACCGAGAAAGAGCAGCCCAGCAGTCCGGTCGGGAAAGGGGTTGTCCATTCCTGCGGCTCGCCTTCGGCAATTCTCGGCAGCACGCCCGGACTCCAGCCTTCGTATACCTTTTCCCCTGTTGGATATTTGTAACCCGCATGCTCGCCGAGCACATAATAGAAGAACGCATCGTTGAAATTGATTAGCTCGTGGCCTTTGTCCAAGAACGTCTGCGCGAGCGCCATTTTCCGATCCCATTTTGTCCAATAGGTAATCTGCACCGACGTCTTGAACGCCACCTTCTGCTCCAAGCCTTCGCGGTATAAGCCGTCATTCCAGACACGCACCGTAAAGCCTTTTGCTTCCAATCGCTGCGCAACGTTGTTCAGATAAGCGACGTAGGCGTCCACGCCCGTTCCGCCTTCGATTCCCAGCTTCTCGCGCGCATGCCCGCCGAGCTGCGGATAATCGTCAAACTTGCTGAATTCGATGAATTCGTCGCCGCCGATATGGAAATAAGGGCTGTCCGCGAACAGTTCGGCATACTCGTCGACCAGATCCATCACGAAGGCCACCGCCTCATGGTTCGTGATATCGAGCGCGCCTTTGGCGATTTCTCCGGCCTTGTTTTTAAGCAGCCATTCCGGACGATTGCGCAGCGCCCAACCCAAATGTCCCGGCGAATCGAGCGAAGGAATCAGCGTAATGCGATGTCTGCGTGCTTCCTCAATAATCTCCCGGATCTGCACCTTGGTCAGGTAACGCTCCGACATCACCTCGGGATGGCGTTCGCTCTCGAAAGTAAAGCCTTCATTTTCGGAAAAATGCAATTGCAGCGTATTCAGCTTCAGCTTGGACATCTCCCGAATCCGTTCCAAAATCCATTCCTGCGGATAAAACTTGCGCCCGATATCCAGATGCAGCGCGCGTTCTCCCATGATCGGTTCGTCCTCGATCGCCCCATAAGCCAGTTCGCATTCCGTCGAAGACAGCAGTTGATGAACGGTACGCAGCCCATACAAGGCCGAACGAGCGTCGGAGGCGATCAGTCGGACATACTCCCCGATCTCCAAACGATACGCTTCGGAATGCGTCGTACCAGGAACCGTTCCCAGCTCGATCAGCAGATCGCCCGATTTCGCTTCACGCGGCAGGCCGAGCCTTGCCGGAGCCGCAAAAACGCCCAGTTCCGCGAATGCAACGCGCAGCGTCTCGGCGGCTTCCAGTACGCCGTGCAGCTGACTTTCGTCCGCTGAGGCCGATTCCTGTCGGGATACGAGCAACGCGGAATTGGCTTCGGGTCTCCAGCGTCCTTCTTCGGTTTTTAAATGTCGCCTGGTTCCGGGTACTGTAACGCTTTCATAAGCTTGTATGTTATTCATCTTTTCACCTCTTGGATTGGGAATGGATGACTCTTTTCCGTTAGTATAGCGCTTGATCGGGAATTTTCCAAAACTGTTTTCGGGAAGATCCTGTTCGTGGGGGAAGCATGGGGCTGCGGGAGAAATTCGCCGTGTAGCTTCGTTTACAGTCAAAACCTTTTGGAAGACGTTGAGCCGTCCCTGAATTGGGACGGCTCATACGAAAGGAAAAGTTTAGTTAAGGATTAGCCGAGTTTGAAAACGAAATAGGCGTAAGGAGCCAATTCGGCGGAGCCTCGGGAAAGGTCCTTTAATTTAGATTCGTCGGAGCAGATGGCGCAGTCGGCGTCGCTTAAGCGTGCGCGAACATCGGAAGGAAGTTCGACCTGCGTTGCGGTACGGGAGAAATTGAGCACGATCAGCCAACTTTCTTCGTCGGTTTCGCGCAGGTAGGCGTAGATGTGTTCGTGGTCGTCCAGGATCGGTTCGTACGTTCCGAGCGTCAGGGCCGGATGATCGCGGCGCAGGCGGATCATTCGGCGATAAAGATTCAGCACGGAGTGCGGATCGTTTTCCTGCTCGGCGGCGTTGATTTCGGATTTGTTCGGGTTGATGCGCTGCCAAGGCTTGCCTGTGGTGAATCCGGCGCCCGCTTCGTCGTTCCACTGCATGGGCGTTCGGCTGTGGTCGCGGTTTTTTTTCAGCACGCGGCGCAGAATCGTCTCGGGGTCTTCGCCTTGTTCATTGACCCTTTGGTTGTAATAGGCCAGCGCCTGCTGTTCTTTGATATCTTCGATCGTGTTGAAAAAGTGCGCGTTCGTCATGCCCAGTTCTTCGCCTTGCAGCAGGTTGGGCGTGCCGCGCAGGGTCATGAGGAAAACGGCCAGCATTTTTGCCGATTGTTCGCGGTGGTTCACGTCGTCGCCCAGATAGGAAACCATACGCACATGGTCGTGATTGCTGAGGTACAGACCGATCCAGGCTTCGTCATGCAGGTCTTTGAGCCATTTGCGCATGATGTCTTTGAGGTGGCTCAGCTTCCACGGCTTGGACTGCCACATGTCTTGCGGATCATCGCAAATTTTGGACGCTTCGATCATCAGGATCAGATCCAACTCGCGACGTTCCGGCAGCGTATATTTTTCGACGTCTTCCAATTCGACTTGCGACGATTCGCCCATGGTGAACACTGGGTATCGGGAAAATACGCGGTCATTCAATTCACGCAAATATTCATGAATATGCGGGCCGTTTTTGTAAAAATGCTCGCCGCTGCCTTGAAGCCGTTCCGTATCGTCGGTATCGGGGAAGCTCATGTCTTTGGACAGCACATTGGCCGTATCGACCCTGAAACCGTCCGTTCCTTTTTCCAGCCAAAAATCCATCGCATTAGCCATTTCTTCTCGCACCTTCGGATTGTCCCAGTTCAGGTCCGGTTGATGGGCAGCATACGTGTGGAAATAATACTCGCCGCTTTCTTCATCCAGCTTCCAGGCGGAGTCGCCGAGGAACGACGTCCAGTTGTTCGGAGGATTTCCGTTACCGTCTCCGGCTCGCCAAATATAGTAATCCCGATAAGGATTGTCTGGGCCCTTCAGCGCTTCTTGGAACCACGGGTGGTCACTGGAGGTATGATTCGGAACGATCTCCATCACCAGACGAATCCCTCGATCATGCAGCGCTTGGAGCAATTCGTCGAAGTCTTCCATCGTCCCGTATTCGGGATGCACTTTCCGATAATCGATCACGTCATAGCCATAATCCCGGTTTGGAGAATCGAAGATCGGGGACAGCCAAACCGCCGTCACGCCGAGGTCGGCAATATAATCAATCTTCTCTAAAATTCCTCGCAAATCGCCGATCCCATCCCCGTTACTGTCATTAAAACTGCGAACATAAATTTCGTAAACGATATTTTCTTTCCAGTGCATATCCGTTTGGAGTTGCTTCATTGACTGGGCTGCATCTAGTTGTTTGGACATGTTGTGCCTCCTTATGAAAACGCTGATTCGACAATAGTAGAGCCTGAATTGCCGACTATGTATGTTCTATTACCCAAAAAACGTAAGTAACTATTATCTTTTCTCGGACGAAAAGATTTCAAAAATAACCAACACAAAAAAGGCGTACTTTCCATAGCGAAAAGTACGCCCTACCCAAAGCTACAACGATCCACTATATTCCGCTGCCCGCCGAAGAATCTCCTCGCGGTATCCTTTTTCAAAAGCAAGGCCATGATCAGCCGCTACCTCGACGATCCTGCCGCTTTTAACCCGTTCATCCAGCCAATCGGACACGAAGCCCGGAGCATAACCCCCTGTCGAAAAAGCCCCTCCCGGACCGAATACCAACATTTTGTCATACGCAGCCAGATAATCGTCTCGTTCAACGGCTCCTTCCGCATTCGCGTACAAAAGAAATTCCAAGTCATACATCAGATGGGATTGGGGATCGGCATGCAGAGCAAAGAATCCTTTCTCCTCAATGATCGACTCGGCCAATCGCCTGATCGTCTGTTCCGCTTGCGGAAAGATCGAATCTGCCGAGACGCACAACTGCTGAAGCAGCGGCGTAAACGGAGCATGGCGCGCTTTTTCCAGATCGAACTGCTTGTCGTCTTCCGAAGTATCATAGACGTCTTCGTGCACAAGTCCGCGAATAAAGGCCTCAAAATCCGAAGCCAAAAAAGTACGCACCGGTTCTTCCCCTTCTCCGACTTCCACGTCCACATGAATGACCTGCGGCTCGCCTTCAGGTCCGCACTGACTGTAGTCGAACATGATCGCGTCATGTCCGGCCGAAGGGCATTCGCCGAATACGATGCCGATGTCCGGATATCCCCAGTTGTCGATCATATGGCGACTGCCGAGCGAATCCGAATCGATCCCCCATTCTCCTCCGATGCCGCAGATCGCGCTAATCGCGACATAGCCGTCGTCTTCATCCATCGGAAAACAAACGTTGACCGGGCTGCCGCCGTTTTTGGTACGAATCAGTTCAATATATGATAGGGGCAACTTGTAACCGAGCAGGCGTTCCGTTTCCGCGATCCGCTCATTCGTCACTTCTTCAGAACTGGTATATCCGTCGTATTCATCCCAAAAATTAGTCAAATCAAAGTCCTGAAAATAAGTACGTTGCGACAAGTCTATTCCTCCATTCGTCAAGTTTGCTTGCACGCCCTAATTCTGCGACTTTTTCTTATCCTATTCAGTGTACGCGAAATAAGGCCTGCCGGGTAAAATAAGATACCCGACAAGCCTCGCTATTCGAGAGCGATTCTTTATGAAGCACTTTCCTCGCTGGATTTCCCGCATAACGCCGTACACTCGCGGAAAGCCGCAGCCCGGCAACCCGCACAGCCCGCTACGCTAACGTGTCGGGACAATGCAGCATCGATCGCTTCTCCCGTATGCGCAAAGCAAGCCTGTTCGCCCAATTCCGCAAGCAATCCCGTCTTTTCCAACATTCGGCGCGGCTGCGATTGAAGACCGGAGAGCAGCAATGTCCCTCCCGAAGTCCGAACCCGCTTCAGCAAACCTTGCAGCGAAGCTTCGCCGGAAGCATCGATCAACGGCACGCCGCCCATACGAAGGAGCAACGTTTGCGAAGGGTCGTGGGAAGCCATAAACTCAGAAGTCTCGAACGGATTCTTTACCCCGAAAAACAAAGCCCCGCGTACATTGAAAATCCCGAGCTGCGGACAGTCGCTTTCGGCGGTGACGCGTCCTGTCGACACTTTGCCGTGTCGGCTGTCGCGATCCGGCAGCACTTTGTCGAGCCGTTGCTCCTCTGCCATCCGTTTGACAAACAGCAATACGGCCAAGGCCAGACCTACTTCGACCGCAGTCGTTAATGTCGTGAACACGGTCAACGCGAAAGTCACGACCAGCACGATCGAATCGCTATTGCGAAGTTTGAACAGCTTGGCGAACGGTTTGCGCTCGCTCATATTCCAGGCCACGATCATAAGGATCGGAGCCATGGCGGCAAGGGGAATAGCCGAAGCGTACGGCGCGAGCAAGACCAGCACAAGCAGCACGACCAAGCCGTGAATGATTCCGGCCAACGGCGAGACGGCTCCGTTTTTGATATTGGTTGCCGTGCGCGCGATCGCTCCGGTTGCCGGAATCCCGCCGAACAACGGAACCGCCATGTTCGCGATCCCCTGCCCGATCAACTCGCGGTTGCTGTTATGCCGGGAGCCGCCCATGCCGTCTGCGACCACGGCGGACAACAGCGATTCGATGCCGCCGAGCAATGCAATGACAACAGCAGGGCCGATCATTAGACGCATGTTTTCCCAAGATAACTCCGGCAGTCGGAACGAAGGCAGAGACGCCGGAATATTGCCGTAAGCCGAGCCGATCGTCGCCACTTTTCCGTTCATGAACAAGACGGCGACAAGTGTCGACAACAACAGACCCACCAAGGACGGCGGCACTTTAGGCAAGAAACGAGGCACGAGCAATAACGATGCCAAACACACTCCCGCCACGATCACCGCGTAAATATTTAACGTATCGATATGAACGGCCAGTTCCTTCATATTGAGCAGAAAGCTTTCATGCCGCTCCAAGCCGCTCAAACCCAGGAAGTTCCCGATCTGTCCCGCAAAAATGGTCACCGCGATCCCTGCCGTGAATCCGACCGTGACCGGCTTCGGAATAAATTTGATCAAAGTCCCCAGCTTGAATACGCCCATCAGAACGAGCAGAACGCCCGCCATGAATCCGGCAACCAGCAGTTTATCGTATCCGTACTGAAGCACGATTCCGAGCAGGATCGGAATAAAAGCTCCCGTCGGCCCGCCTATTTGGAACTTCGAACCGCCGAGCAGCGAGATTAGCACCCCGGCGATAATCGTCGTATAGATGCCCGTTTCCGGCTTGACGCCCGATGCGATCGCAAACGCCATACCGAGCGGAATCGCGATGATCCCGACGATGCAGCCCGCGATCAGATCCCGTCTCAAGTCGCCTTTTCCGTACCCTTCGAACCTTCCCCAACCCTTGAACATGACGCAGACCTTCTTTTCTTTTTTCTCGTGAACCGACGCTTTCTAACGTAACACAGCAGTCGGAACGGGAATATGAAAAAGATCAACGAGCCAAGCGCGCAATTCGACTCGTCGGCTGCAAAAGATCGGATTCCGGGGTTTGGGATATCGGCCTTGCCTAATCGGAACGTTTTTTACGGCTGCACGAAATCGATGACTTCTTGATTGAATTTTTCTTTTTCTTCATAGAAAGGAGCATGTCCGCTATTTTCGAAACGAACAAGTTTTGACGTCGCTACGATTCCGTGTGCTTCTTCGGCAGCCGGGAACGGACATACTTGGTCGTGAACCCCATGCAGCATCAGCGTAGGCACGCGTATCGTTTCAAGATCGGAGCGAAGATCCTCGCTGCCGATCGCTTTTACCGTTTCGATCGTGGCATGAACGTTCGCCTTCATCCCCATCTGCCATAGCCAGTTTTCGATCCCTTGGGAAGGCAGGGTATGGAAAAATCCTTTAAACATATTCGTCAGCGTTTGCGGCCGATCGGATTGAAGCCCGGCGATCAATCCGTTTACTGCTTCTTCGGGAAGTTTGCTCAACGTCGCGGCTCCGAACAGCATCAATTTGGACACTTTATATCCCTGATGCCTGCCCATATACCTCGTGACAACGCCGCCTCCCATCGAAAATCCGGCCAGCGTAACGTCTTCAAGGCCGAGCTGGTCGATCACCGCCTTGATATCGTCTGCCATGCGATCATAGGTGTACCCGTGCAGCGGATGATCGGAACGGCCGTATCCCCGCAGGTCGATTCCGATAAAACGGATACCGTGTTGAGGCAGTACCGATTGTTGATATTCGTAGATCCGATGATTGACGGGCATTCCGTGCACGAATACGACAGGTTTGCCTTCCCCTGCATCTTCCACGTAAAGAGTGACGTTATCCTCGACCTTGACATAATGACCGTTAGCTGTGTGCAGCATGACGTTTCCCCCTTGAAGAAGTTATTGGCTTACGAACTTCCTCATGCTATCATCGATTTATCCATTTTAAAAACGAAAAAACACGATGGAATCCATTTGTTTTTTCGATACCTGGAAGCTTGCAAGACAAGATATTAGGAGGAAAAATCATGTTGGAGACTTTGGAAGGACGGTCGCTGCTTACTTTTTTGGCCGTATTGGAAGAAGGGAATTTTAGCCGTGCCGCAGAAAAGTTGGGTTATGTGCAATCGACAGTGACTTCGCAGATCCAGCTGTTGGAGCAAAACTGCAATCAAAAACTTTTTCACCGGCTTCCGCGCGGCGTAAAGCCGACCGAAGCCGGCGAACAGTTTGCGCGTTATGCGCGCCAATTCGTGCAGTTGGGCCATTCGCTCGAAGAAGCTTTGGAAAATTTGGATCTTCCTCGAGGCACGATGCGCTTAGGGGCGTTGGAGTCTTTTTTGGTGACGCGGATGTCCGGTTTCATGCATGATTTTTTCACGGAATATACCGACATCAATCTGCTGCTTGAAACGGGGTTTCAAGCAGACATCGTGGATCAGGTCCAGTCTCACGCTCTTGATTTCGGAATCGTGCCGATGGACCCGAAACAAGACGACTTGATTTTCGAACCGCTGATCGACGAAGAAATGATCGTGGTCGCCTCCAAGCACCTGGCCGATCTGATCGAAAACCAAGGATGGGACCATATTTCGGGGATTCAGGTGATCGGTTTCGGTTCCCGATGCGTCTATCACACGGAAGGACTCAAACTATTGAGCGAAATGGGGCTGCCTGCCGGTATTCATTCGAACGGATTTGCAAGTACGGAACTCGTGCGGCAGGTCGTAACTTGCGGACTCGGCGTGGCTCTCGTGCCTAAAATCTCGATGGCGCAAGAACTCGCGCAAGGCAGCGTCGTTCCTCTTCCGATGCCCAGAAAAATCACCTTCGCTCACGGGATCGTCCGGCACAAAAAACGCGTATTGAACACGCCCTCCAAAGTTTTTTACCGAGAAATCGTCGAATACTTCTCGAACGCTTCCGCTCCCTGAAAGCTGCTCCGATTGAAACGCAAAAAGGCGTCGATACGGACATTGGAATCGCTCATGTCCGTATCGACGCCTTTTTACTCTAACCGCTCGGAATCGGATTGCCTGGTGTATTCGTGTTAACGATCCGGATTGCTGAAATGCACGAACGCGATATCCGGATTCGGAGACTGGCGTGCATCGGCCTGCACTTGGTCGTTTTCCGCGTCGAAAACATCCGGGTTCAACGCGGCGCAATCCACGGTCACGATCTTTTCTTCCCCCGGAAAAAGAGGGAAATAAGCGTCGTCCGCCAGCAGCCGGTACCCGTCCGTCATTTCCTGCGGATGCACATGCAGCGCAACGGCCGTCCCGGAATTGACCACGCGGTAACTCCGGCGCCAAAACGGCAGATCGGGTTCCGTCCGTTCGCCGCTGCGATTCCGTACGATCTCCCGCCATTCCCCGAGCGCTTCCGCGTCCAGCTTCGCTCCGGCCGAATCCAGCGCAGAACGGTACGGATGCAGCCGGCGAGCGGAAAAGACATACAGATTATCCGCCTGCGCGGTATCGATTTTCGCTTCCGTGTCTTCCGCGCGCAGCCGCACGTAAAACAAACCGTCGGCCGTATGCGGAACTTCGAAACGAAGCATTCCCAATTCCGCAACGCTTGCCCCGCCTTCATCCGCTTGTTGTTCCCAGGAAGCCAGTACCGCGCCGTTCGTATCCAGCAGCTCCGCACGGACGATCGCCGAAGAACGTTGCGCATCGCGGAAAACGAATATCTCGCCTTCGAACGTTTCCCCGACCGAATAATCCAGCTTGCGGTAATGAAGCGCGGCATGATTCGGCGCGAACGCGTTTTTCACCCAATAATACGCCATCTTCGGCTCCAAGCCGTAATCGATCAGATTGGTGCAGCCGGCATTCGGCCACGGCTCGTTCAACTGCCAGACCAGACTGCCGCTGTTCCTGAACTGCCGCCTCCGGTTCGCTTCCAGAATAAAACGCAATCCTTCGGCCTGCATCCATTGACTGGCGCGGGAAAACTCGGTCAAATCGCGGAATTCGCCGAACATTTCGGTATCGCGATCGTAGGTATCCCACCATTCTCCGTGATGCCGCCAAACGGGATCGTCCCGCATCGAGGTCGGCTTCAAATGGGGCTCGCTCAAATATTTGCGCAGCGTTCGCGGCGAACTGACGCCGTCCACGCCGAATTCGCTGTGAAAAAGATGATCCGCTTCGCCGTACAGCGAATAATGCGCCGGATTGCCTTCGTATTTCCAATGGCCGTGCACGTCGTGGCTGACCCCTTTTTCCCGCGTGATGTACTGCACCGGACCGGAAGCCGACGTCGGCAGGAACAACCGCCCCGGATCGTGTTCGGCGACTAGTTCGCGCAGCATCGCCAGATTGGGGTCCGCAAACGTGGAAGGACGATCAGGCTCGCTCATCAGCTCGTTGCCCCCGCTCCAGACGGCCAGCGAGACGTGATTGCGTTTGGTTCGGAGCGCGTGCTTTGCCGTCTCGGTCAGCTTTTCCAGGAATTCCGGCTGTTTCGAAGGCTCGTTGTCGATGCCGGAACTGGATTGAATAAACTCCTGCCAGACCAGCAGCCCCAGGCGGTCGCACCATTCGTACAGGATTTCTTTTTCGATCAATCCTCCGCCCCAGACGCGCAGCATGTTCATATTGGCGCGCGCGGCGGCTTCGGTCATCCAGACATATTTTTCATTTTCCACGTTACCGTACAGATGGTCCAGCGGAGTCAGGTTCGCGCCGCGAATATAGATCGGAACTCCGTTCACGACGAACGTATACGGCAGCGAATCGTCCGGCGCGCCTTCGTTGCGACGATATTCCAGCCGACGGATGCCGGTACGGTGCGTCTGTTCGTCCAGTACGTCGTCTCCGTCCAGCAACCGAAGTCTCACCGTGTACAGCGGCTGCTCGCCGTACCCGTTCGGAAACCACAGCAGCGGTTGCGGAATGTCCACGATAAGCGAGCCGCGTTCTTGGTTGAAAGGCTGTCGCAGCGTTGTGACGATTTCCCCCGACGGCGAAAAGATCCGCGCTTCCAGCTCGCATGCCCCGAACTCACCGTCAGGGATAAACGCTCCGTCCAAAAGATTCGAGACGCTTTCCGCGTCGGCCGCGCATTTGCGGGAAATCGACGCTTTCACTTCGATGCGGCCCCCTTTTTCGTCCGCGTCGGTGAACAGTCCGATCTCGTCGAAGGAAAAAGGCTCGTGCACGCGCAGGCATGCCTCGTCCCATAATCCGATATTAACGAGCCGCGTCGAAAAGTCCCATTTGTAATTGAAGCGGCTTTTCTGGGTAAACGTCTCGGACGTTTTGCCGATCTGCCCCATCTCGTCGGGACTGTGCCGCAGCACGATTCGCAGCTCCGCCGTTTGCCGTCCCCGCAGCGCTTCGGTCACGTCGAACACGGCAGGCACGAACATGTTGGCATGCTCGCCCAGCGTTTCCCCGTTCACCATCACGATCGCTTCATAATCTAGTCCTTTGCAGACCAGCTCGATTTTTTTGCCCGGCTCGTCCGGTACTTCGAACACCGTCTTGTACACCCACCAACGGTTTTCGACCCACTCGCAGTTCAGGCTGTTCATGTCCCGGTACGGATGATCGATCCAGCCCGCCGCATGCAAGTCTTTATGCACGCCGCCGGGCACGGAAGCGGGCAGCCATTCGGTGACGCCCATCAGCTCGCTCCCGATCTCCATGCTTGTTCCTTTGAGCGGGACCCAGGGCCAGAAGCCTTTGACCTCCCACTCGCCGTTGAGTATGATTTCACGCATGTTTTCCCTCCGATGAATTCTGTCTGTTCGGGTTTATCCTTTAACTGCTCCGCTCGTAACCCCGGCGAAGATGTATTTCTGCAAAAAGAGATACAGCACCACGGTCGGAATCATGATGATCAGGATGGTCGCGCAAATATAGCCCCACTGCGCTTGATTGTTGCCCGCAAACCGCATGATCGCCGTCGAGACCACGACCAGGTTTTGTTTGGGCATGTACAGATAAGGGATATACAGCTCGTTGTAGATATTGATCGTTTTCAAAATGACGAGCGTTACCGTGGCCGGGGCCAGCAGCGGGAACACGATCGTGCGATAAATGCGGAACAAGCTCGCTCCGTCGATCATCGCGCTTTCGTCCAGCTCGTACGGAATATTGCGGATGAATTGCAGGTAGATATAGATCTGAAGAACGTCGGCGCCCACGAACAGCACGATCGGCGCGTATAACGAGTTGAACAGCCCGAGCGACTGGATCATGGAAAACAGCACGACCTGCGTGGTGATGTTCGGAATAATGGACGCGAACAGGAACAGCGCCAGCACGATTCCTTTTCCTTTGAAATCAAGCCTACCCAGCGCGTACGACACCATGGTGCCGAATACGATATTGCCCAGCAGCGAGACAGCGACGATGATCAGCGTGTTCAGGAACGCATGGCCGATATCCGCCCGTTCGTACACGATCCGGAAATTGTCGAAGTTAAAAAAACTTTCGGGCAGTGCAAACGGGCTGGAATTTTCGTTTTCCCGTTTGAACGCGTTGACGATCACCACGTACGGCGGAAACAACACCACGAACGACGCGGCGACAAGCAGCACGTATTTGACCGCTTGGATCGGATCGATCTTCTTTTTGGCGGCGGCATTCATCGGTCAATCCCTCCCTTTGCGTCCCAGCGCGGCGTTTTGCCCCAGCAGGATCAGTACGGTCAAAAGCAGCAGCACGACGCTCATCGCGGAAGCCAGTCCGTAGTTGTTGAATTGGAACGCGGTCTCCGTCGTTTTGAGCAGGAAGGTCTCGCTCGCGCCTGCCGGTCCGCCTTTGGTCAGAACGAAAGGCAGGTCGAATACCGCAAGCGCCCCGCTCAGCGTCAGGAACATATTGAGTTGGATGATGCGCGACAGGCTCGGCAGCGTCAAATGCCAAAGCGACTGGAAGCGGTTCGCGCCGTCGATCCGCGCCGCTTCGTACATGTCGGACGGCAGCGATTGGAGCGCGCCCAGGTAGATGATCATCGTATAGCCGAGATACCGCCATACGCTAACCCCGGCCAATGCCCAGTTGACGATGGCGGCATTGCCGAGCCAGCTTTGCTGAAGGCTTTCCAGTCCGATTGCGCCGAGCAGCGCGTTAAGCGATCCGCCCGTCGTGTCGAATACGTACTGGAACATGAATGCCACGGCGACGCCGTTCATGATATACGGGATAAAAAGCAGCACGCGGAACGCGTTGCGGCCTTTGAGTGTCGAGTTCAAAATAACGGCAAACCCGATCGCGACGATATTTTGCAAAATGCCGCCGACCGCGTAAGGAATCTGATGCAGGAATACGCCGAACAGATCGGGGTTGGTGAACACTTCCCTGTAATTGTCCAAGCCGAGAAAAGACATCCCCGAACCGAGACCGTCCCAGTCGGTAAAGCTCAAGTACACCAGCCTGGCGGCCGGATAATAGGTGAACATGCCGAGCAGCGTTAGCGGAACCAACAAGAACAAGGCCAGCACTATTTTTTTCTGAGCCGGATAAGACAGGCCGCCCATCGTTTTCACTCCTTATTTTTCGCATGCGTCATGCGGCTTGGCCGGGTTCGGACAAGCCGCGCGCCGCCGTTTATTTCGCGACTTCGGCTTTCGCTTTGGCCCACATCTTGTTGTACTTGTCGAACGTCTCCTGCGGATTGTCCGCCAGCACGAACTCCTGAACGATCGCTTCTTTCACGATCTGCGCTTTGTTCACGATCGCCAATGCTTCGGCCGTATCGACTTTGCCTTCCAGATAGGTCGGCTTGTAGCTGTCGAACTCTTCCATCTGGACGATCCGCGCTTTGCCGTCTTTGAGGATCGGCAGCATGTCGGCATCGGCGCCGGATTCTTCGATCATCCATTTGACGAATGCTTTGGCGGTCGCGAGATGCTCGCTGTTTTTGTTGACGCCGTAAGCGCCCGACGCCGGACTCAGCACGACGTTGCGGCTGCCCGCTTCGTTGTCGTAAGGGAACGGGAAAAAGCCAATGTCTTCGGAAGCCATGCCGCCGCCGATCAGCTGCGGGATGATCCATTCGCCCAGATAAAACATGGCGAATTTGCCCGAAGCGACGTCTTTTTTGGACTGTTCCCAATTCGTCGAGTTGATGTCCGCTTCCAGGTATCCTTTTTCGTGCATCGTCCGCAAAATGTTCATCGATTGCCCGTAAGGACCGTCCAGCGTATACGGAGCATCCGTATTTACGCGTTCGTTGGACAGGTCGACGTTGCCGGACATGGCGACCGGCGTCTCGGCCGCAAACGGGTATACCGGCCATTGGTCTTTGAAGTTGGAGGCCAGAGGAACGATGCCGGCTGCTTTCAGCTTTTCGCTCGCCGCATAAAATTCGTCCAGCGTGGTCGGCACCTTGTCGATGCCTGCTTTTTCGAACGCCTGCTTGTTGTAGACAACGCCGACCACGTCGACGCCCGAAGGCATGCCGTACAAGACGCCGCCGTCCGATTTGTAGTCCGGGAAGCGGATGCTGTCGGTCAAGCCGAGATCGTCGAGCGGCGCGTAATAATTCGGCAGTTCGGTGTTGGCAATCGTCGGGATATTCATGACGTCGGGGAAATCGCCCGAGGACAGCCGCATTTTCGCCGTTTTGTCATAATCGATCGTCGCTTCGAATTCCACGTGGGCGTCCGGGTATTTTTCGTTGAACCGCTTGGCATAATCGTCGTAAACGTTACCGATCAGATCGGTACGGTTAGTCAAATACGTGATCGTTCCGCTGATCGAGTCTTCGCCGCCTCCGTCGGAAGCCGCCGGTTGATTTTGACCGCCGCATCCGGCCGTCGAAACAGCCAGTACCCCCGCTATCGCTCCGAGCATCCACTTTCTGTTCATTTCTGTTCCTCCCGTGTATGAGATCGCTTTCAACAAAACATTAACATACACTTAAACTTATTTCAACTATTTTAAATAAGTTTAAGAAACAAAGAATTTATTGGGAGAAGGGAGTGCGAGTTGGCTGCGGAAGAAATTCGTTCAAGACGCTGTCTCACCCGGAAAGTTGAATTGGATTTGAATAAGGAATCTTTCCGGGTTCAAAGGCGTCAACATAAAACTTAATGTTACCTCAGGTTTTGTTCAAGACGCTGTCTCACCCGGAAAGTTGAATTGGATTTGAATAAGGAATCTTTCCGGGTTCAAAGGCGTCTGGAACTGAATTTCTCCCTCCGCTGTGCTCTTTTTACGATGTGAGTTCTTTTTTTAACAACAAAAAGAAGCTCTCTATGTAAGAGAGCTTCAAAGTGTCGAGAAAGTCCAACGTAACTGGAAGCGAGAAGGCGTAGAGAAAAATTCAGTGCAGAAACGGCAGTGATCGCCTTTGAAATCGGAAAAATTCCACTAAAATTTAATCCTTTTTCCGATTTCAACACGCGACCTGAAGCATTTCGAAGAAATGCACTTCGGAAGCATATGCTGGCAATTTCTCTCGGAGTCTTCTCGTTTCCTGCGCCTACGTTTCCTTCTCGGCAACTTGTACGAACGCTAAATCGTTTTGACCGAAGAACGTTCGATCAACGTCGTGGCGAGAAGAACCTGCTCGGCGGCGCCCGAAGGTTGGCGAAGGCGGCGAATCAGCAGTTCGGCGGCGCGGATGCCGATACGTTCTTTCGGAACGCGTACCGTCGTAAGGGCCGGCTGCATGTAACCGGACAACGACAGGTCGTCAAAACCGATGACCGAGATATCGTCCGGACAGTTCAGGCCGTATTCCCTAAGCTGACGGATGGCTTCCAGCGCCAGCATGTCGTTAGCGCAGAACAGGGCGTCGACGGCTTCGCTTTGCAGCGCAAGCTTCAATCGGTCCGCAAATTCGGGAGACGTGTAATTGCCTTTGCCGCTTACGCCGATGCCGCGAATTTCCGATAACGCCGCGTTTTCTCCGGTGCGCGCATTGAAATCGGCCACGCCCTCGGCGAAGCCTCGCGCTCTTTCGCGAAAGCTCCAGGCCGTTTCCGGATCGCCGACGAAAGCCAGCTTGCGATGGCCTGCGGCAAGCAGCGCTTCGGCCGCGGAGTAAGCGCCGGCGTAATTGTTGGCGAGCACATGATCGAACGGCGGGTTCGGCAGGCTGGAATCGACCAGCACTGTGGGGAAAGACCTCGCGGACAACGCCGATACGTATGCTTCCGGCATGTGTCCCATGAGCAGCGCGCCGTCGGCTTTCCCGTCGACGATGCTGGAAGGAAGCGATTCCTCGGGTGCCAGTCCGATATCGATGCCCGACAAAATCATGCTGTAGCCGTGGTCCGATAACGCTTTGTCGATGCCGCGAATGACTTTGCCCCAATATTCGATGTCGCTCAAATAAGCTTGCGGCATCAATACGGCGATGTTGCCCGTTTTGGAGAACGCGGTCGCTTTTTTCAACTTTTCGATCCGGTAGCCCATCTCGCCCGCTGTTCGCCAGATCGTTTCGCGGGTCTGGTCGTTAACGGCAGGATCGTTGGAGAGCGCTTTGGAGACGAGCGCTTTGGAGACGCCTACCTGATCCGCGATCATTTGCAACGTGATTTTTTTCAAAGGTCTTAACTCCTCGTGATTTCGTCGTATGTCTATCATACCGAGGATTTCAACTTTTTTCAACAAAAACAAAAACCGGTTTCGAATAGAGAAAATCTTTAGGTGATCAAGAAGTTTTTACATCCGAATACCCAATTTCGACCAGTCTTCCTGTTCGTCCCGTTGGACATGGAAGTTATACGTCACGCCCGTCAATTCCTCCGATACGCGCCACAGCTTCGCCATCGTCTCTTCGTTCATCTTATGATCGACGGACAGATCAAAGCCCGGATAACCTTTGCGGCCGCCTTTGCCCGTCGGTCCGATATATTCGCCGCCGTATAGACCCGGATCGGTTGCCGCGTACAAGGTCGGCAGTGCGCCCATTGCGGCGGATTGGCTCATGAGTCCCCATAGGAAGGATACGGCGCGTCCCGCCTGTTTGCCGGAGCCGCGCGAGATCAGGTTCGTATTCGATACGCCGGGATGGCAAGCTACGCTGATTGTGCTCGCTCCGATCGCGGATAAGTGCTTTTGAAGCTCGCGGGCAAACAACAGGTTGGCTAGCTTGCTTTGACCGTAGAATTTCATGGCGCTGTAGCCGAGCCGGCCGTCCAGATTGTTGAAATAGATATATCCGCTCTTGGCCGCGATGCTGCTCAACGTCACAATACGGGATTGCGGCGTTTTGAGCAGCAGAGGCAGCAATCGTCCCGTCAGCGCGAAGTGTCCCAAGTGGTTGCTGCCGAACTGAAGCTCGAAACCGTCTTTGGTTTTGCCGAAAGGAGGAATCATCACGCCCGCGTTGTTCACCAAAATATGCAGCGCATCGTACTTGGCGATAAAGCGCGCGGCGAATCCTTCGATGCTGGACAGGTCGGCCAGATCGAGACGCATGACTTCGACGCTCGCCTGCGGGAACTTTTTGAGCAAACCGCCTGCCGCCTGATGCCCTTTTTCCAGATTGCGCACGGCCAGGATGATCTCCGCGCCTTTCTCGGCGAATCCGTAGGCCGTCTCCAGCCCCAGTCCGCCGCTTCCTCCTGTAATCACAACCCGTTTACCGTTCATGTCGGGCATATCATTGATCGTCCATTGTCCGTTCATCTATATTTCCTCCCTAATCGAGCGATTTCGTCTATGTACTCAGTGTGCCTGAATCCGAGACGTTTTTCAAATTTGCTGTCTTTCTTCCAGTCATTGAAAAGAGGCGCCACCGCGGAGGGCCCCAATGCTGGCCTCGAAAGTCACTTTGACGTGGGAAACGAGAAGACTGCGAGAAAAATTCGTTCAAGACACTGTTTCACTCGGAAAGTAGTACCTTGACCGCTTAAGATGTTAGGTTACGCCCTTCGAAAACCCGCTTGAAGCATGCGGGTTTCCGATGAACGTAAACCTTAGATTTGATGCGGTCAAGGTAGTAGATTGGATTTAAATTAAGGAATCTTTCCGAGTTTAAAGGCATCTCTCACTGAATTTCTCTCTCCGTCTTCTCGCTTCCAGCTACGTCTGACTTTCTCGATGCATTGAGGCACTTCCGCTGAGGAACGCCTCTATTAACGACTGTCTCACTTTAATATGGGTTTAGGAAAGAAGTAATAAAATCCCTAGCGACAATGATATAAACAAAAGGAAAAATCCGAGTGCGCGAAAAGCTTGGGATTGAAATCTGGCCGGTTCGGACAGTTCGCCGCCGGCCGGATCTCTCAGCGGATGAAGCAATCGGTCGGGACGTGCAATCACCAGTGGACACAGCAGCAAAAAAACTCCGATCAGCCAAAACACTTGTGTCGCCTCCTCGGGTACCGGATTCGGACGGCGCGTCCGCATTGCGTACCCATCATATACCCGGAAAAGAGAGTGCAGTAACGACTTGTCCATATCACGAACAGAGTCGGAGCCGAAAGCAAGGCTGCGCCCGCCCGATTGAAGTCTGACAAGCGGCTCGCTTCGGTTTTCACGAATTGCTCTTCTGCGGAGATTCTTCTGCCGAGGCTTCCAACCTTTTCAATCGTTCCTCTTGCTTGCGCATCAAACCGTTCAATTCCTGAAGCTGGCGGTCAAGAAGTTCAAAGCGGTCGTTTTGCTTGCGGTCCATATGGTTGAGCTGCGTGAGCACCAACCGGTCAAGCCGGCTTTCCACGATCGAAGAAACGATCGCGTACACGATACCGGCCAAGATCGCCAACATAAGCAAAATAAATCCGAGCGCCCAAATCCAATCGATCATAAGACTTCCTCCTTTTTCAATAGAATCCTTCCAGATCGGTTTTGACGGCGCGCCGAATAGGATCATCGCGATCCGTTTCGATGCTTTGTCCGGTACGCGCGTCGCTTACTCTCAAGCAGATTGCGCATTCTTTGACGAGAATTTCGATATCGGAATCGGCTTTTTTCCATACCCAATAAATCAACTCCCCCTGACAAAAGTCGCAAGATTCCTCGTAATCCCGACTGAAAAAGAGCAAGTTGTTAAATATTGCGGATAATCCGCCGAAAAAAGAACCGCATCCTTTTTTATCGTAACGCTCCTCTTTTAATCGTGCCCAAGAGCTTACGGCGTCCTTGTACATGCTTTCCGAAATCACGAGCTCTTCGTCGCTGTAGATATAAGGCTCCAGCCATTCCCAGCCTTGCGGATTGATGTTTTTGCCGTAACGCCAAATCTCGGGCATGACCTCGCGCATGGACCGCACGATTTTTGACGGGTCCGGCACTTGGTCGGACGCGAACATCGAATGATCCAATTTTTCGATTAACCGATTCATGGACGTATAAATGCTCATCCGGACAGCCTCCGTCTCTTTGATCAACCTACCTCTAATTTACCCTGTATATAACAAAATCCCGCATACCCAACCGGTATACGGGATTTGATCGATACGGCGGGCATTAAGAACGATCCCGCTCCGCGCGAAGCATCATTTCGTTCTGCTCGCGAAGCAGCTGGTTTTGCTGTTGAAAATGGGCATCCAGCGCGCTGAAACGATCGGCTTGCCGGTTCTCCAACTCATTCAGATCCCGACGCAGCGCATAAATTTCGTCGGTAATATTGGATTTGTTGATAGCGCCTTTAATGATGAAATAATAGATGACATAGGGAACAACGATCGCAGCAATCGATAAGATTACGCCGATCAAGCCCGCTCCGTACATAAAATCGATATTCAATGCTTTCCCTCCCCTGCTCGCTTCGTCGATCCCCGACATGCGGGATGCGAGTCTCTTCCTAAATAACAACGTTCAGAACGAACAAAAAGTTGGCTTTTCGGGATAAATTCGATCTTTTTGTACCGTACCGGGTCAATCGCTGCCCGCCGCCTCAACCGTCGAAGGCGCAGCTTCCGGGTTTCGCCGCAGTTCGACCGCAGCGAAACGTTCCGGCACGTCGGCCGTTATCGCAGGCAACGCGACTTTCTCGCCCTCCTGCTGCTGGCGCAGCGTCCGCATGGCGGTTGACAGCATCAGCTTGATTCGGTTGAGTTGATTGACTTCGGTCGCACTCGGATCATAATCCACCGCTGCCAGATTGGCCGACGGATGGAGTTTTTTGACAGACTTGAACACGCCGCGTCCCGTGATATGGTTCGGCAGGCAGGCGAAGGGTTGCAGGCAGACGACGTTGTTCACGCCGCTCTCCAGCAGTTCCAACATCTCGGCCGCGAGCAGCCAACCTTCTCCGCATTGGCTGCCGAGCGAAACGATGCTGCCGGCTTTCTCGGCCAATTCGTCGATCCGCAGCGGCTCGGAGAATCGCTCGCTCGCGCTCAGCGCGGCGCGCATCGGGCGACGGTACCATTCGATCACGCCGGTAAATGCCATACCCGTGAATCGTTTGCCGAGCGGCGCGCCCAAATTCCGCAAATTGAAGCCGCTGTCGTTGAAGCAGTACAGGAAAAAGTCCATAAAGTCGGGCAGAACGGCTTCAGCGCCTTCTTTTTCCAATAACCCAACCAGATCTCCGTTGGCTCCCGGATGGAACTTCAGCAGAATCTCGCCGACTACGCCGACCCGGGGTTTGCGCAGATCCAACAGCGGCAAACGATCAAAATCTTGCACGATGGCATGCGTGTTCGTGCGAAAAGTTCGCAGCGAGCCGCTTCGGATCGAAGCTTTGCACGGGGATATCCACGATTCGTATAAGCGATTAGCCGCTCCGACGTCAGCTTCATACGGGCGCGTACGATATAGAAGACGCATAAGCAGATCACCATACAGAATGGCAATCAATGCTTTGTTCAGCAGCCCCGGCGTTATTTTAAAACCCGGCTGTTCGGCTGTCGGCGATGTGCCGAGCGCAATGACAGGCACGTTCGGGAAACCGGCATCTCGCAATGCTTTACGGATAAAGCCGATATAGTTCGTCGCCCGGCATCCGCCGCCCGTCTGCGTGATCAACACGGACGTCTGCTCGGGGTCGTAGCGTCCGGATTTTAACGCGGCGACCAACTGCCCCGTCACGATGATCGACGGGAAGCAGGCGTCGTTGTTGACATGGCGCAGTCCCGTGCCGATCTCTTCTCCGCCCGCTTCGCGCAGTATTTCGAGCTTGTACCCCGAAGCGTTGAACGCTTCTTCCAACAAATCGAAGTGCATCGGCGACATTTGCGGCGCAAGAATCGTATGCTTGTGTCGCATAGCCGCCGTGAAAGCCGGAGGCTGCGAAGCGGCATTGACATTGCGGTTGCCGGAGCGCGCTGCGGGTATGGAGGGATTCGATGAAGCATCGGCACCGGCAGCCGCAATTGGACGTTGCCCGCCCGCGCTTTCCAGCGATGCCCACGGAGCCGGAATTGCGGCGCTGCGTTCGCGCTGCTCCAGCACCGCCGCCTTCAACGAACGCAAGCGGATACGCGCCGCGCCCAGATTCGAGCCTTCGTCAATTTTCAACTGCGTATACAACCTTCCGTTGTTTTGCAGCAACTCGCTAACCTGGTCGCCCGTCACCGAATCCAGTCCGCAGCCAAATGAATTAAGCTGCACCAACTCCAGGCAATCATATTTGGCTACGGCGTCGGCAGCTTTGTACAGCCGCGAATGATACATCCATTGATCGACGAACGTAAGCGGCCGATCCGGTTCGCCCAGATGGGCGACCGAATCTTCGGTCAGCACCGCCATGCCGAGACTGGCGATCAGATCCGGGATACCGTGATGAATCTCGGGGTCGAGATGATAAGGACGCCCGGCCAGCACGACGCCTACTCCGCCCTCGGCCTGAAGACGGGCAATCGTCTGCTCGCCTTTGGCCCGAATATCGGCCTGTACGCGGCGCTCCTCCAATCTTGCTTCGGCTACCGCATCCTTGATCTCTGCAAGCGAAAGACCGAATTCTTTCAATTCCTCGTATAATCGTTGCGCCAACTTCTTGGTATCGTCAAACGGCAGGTACGGCGCCATATAGCGAACACCGGACAATGAATCGACATTGCTGCCTAGCACCTGCGGATAACCGGACACCACCGGACAGTTGAAGCAATCGTCTGCCTTCTTCGTTTCGCTGCGTTCGCGCGGAAGCGAAGGATAGAAAATAAAGTTCACGCCGCGCCGGACCAAACTTTCCGCGTGACCATGTGCCAGCTTTGCCGGATAGCAGGCGGTATCGGACGGAATGCTTTCCAGGCCGCGTTGGTATATTTTTTTGGACGAACGCGGAGACAGCTCTACCCGGAATTGAAGCCGCGTGAAGAACGTGAACCAAAACGGATAATTTTCGTATAAATTCAGCACGCGCGGAATGCCGACCCGACCTCGCGGCGCCTGCTCCATCGGCAGCGGCTTGTAGCCGAACAATCGCTCCAGCTTATAGTCGAACAGATTCGGGATGCCTTCCGGGTTCTTCTCTCCGCCCGCGCCGCGTTCGCAGCGGTTGCCCGTAATGTATTCGCGGCCGTCGCCGAATCGGTTGACGGTCAGCATGCAGTTGTTCCCGCATAATCCGCAGCGGCGCATGGAAGACTCCGACTGGAAGACATCCAGCGCTGCCAGATCGGCGATTCCGCTGCGCATCAGCTCCGCCCCGCGTTCTCGCGCGATCAAAGCCGAGCCGAACGCGCCCATCAGACCCGCAATATCCGGTCGCACGACCTCCCGGCCCACTTCGCGTTCAAAAGCACGCAATACCGCATCATTATGGAAGGTCCCGCCCTGAACGACGATATGCTCGCCCAAATCCTGCGGCCCCCGAATTTTGATCACTTTATACAACGCGTTTTTGACGACCGAACCGGACAACCCTGCCGAGATTTCGCCCAGTGTCGCGCCTTCTTTTTGCGCTTGTTTCACCCGCGAGTTCATAAATACCGTGCAGCGCGAACCGAGATCCAGCGGCCGTTTGGCTAGCAATGCCGCTTCCGCAAAATCCCGCACGTTCATTTTCAAGGATTCCGCAAAGGTCTCGATAAACGAACCGCATCCCGACGAACAAGCTTCATTCAGCAAAATGCTATCGATCGCCCCGTCCTTGACGCGCAAGCATTTCATATCCTGCCCGCCGATGTCCAGAATAAAGTCTGCGCCCGGCAGGAAATGATCCGCCGCCTTATAATGCGCTACCGTCTCGATCTCGCCAAAGTCCGCTCCCAACGCCGACTTGATCAAGCCTTCGCCGTACCCGGTCGCTCCCGTTCCGGCAATGACCGCTCCTGCCGGCATTTTCCCGTATAACGTCCGCAGCGCTTCAATCACCGATTGCAAAGGACGACCGCCGTTCGCTCCGTAATGCTCATGCAACAACCGTCCTTCTTCGTCGATCAAAGCCAGCTTCGTCGTCGTCGAACCGGCATCAATTCCCAAATAACAGCGGCCGCGCGCTTCCGACAACGCCGCCCGCTTGATCCGATTGCTTGCATGACGGGCGCGAAAAGCTTCCAACTGCTCCGCGTCTGCAAACAACGGGTCTAACCGCTCGGTATTTTCTTCGGCAGCGGTCGCAAGAGCAGGCAAACGCTGCGCCAATGCATCGAACGCAATCGCAGCTTCCCGCTTCGCCGCGACCGCCGCACCTTTTGCCACGAACAATTCCGGCCGTTCCGGCAGCACGATCTCATCGGGCGTTACGCCGAGCGTCTTCACGAAGCGCGTCCGCAGCTCATCCAGATAATGCAGCGGCCCACCCAGAAACGCGATATGTCCGGTAATCTTTTTGCCGCAAGCCAGTCCGCCGATCGTCTGGTTGACGACCGCCTGCAACACGGACGCCGCGATGTCTTCGAGCGCCGCCCCTTCGTTCAGCAGCGGCTGCACGTCCGTTTTCGCGAATACGCCGCAGCGGGACGCGATTTCGTACATCGTGCGGCTGCCTTTGGCAAGCTCGTTCAATCCCGCGGCATCCGTCTGCATCAATGCCGCGATCTGGTCGATGAACGCTCCCGTACCGCCCGCGCACGAACCGTTCATGCGTTGATCGACCGTATTTTCGAAAAAGGTGATTTTGGAGTCCTCGCCGCCCAGCTCGATCGCCACGTCCGTATGCGGAATAAAACGTTCCACCGCTTCCGCCCCGGCCGCGACTTCCTGAATAAAAGGCAGCTCCAACCATTTCGAGATCGCGATCCCGCCCGATCCGGTGACGCTGATTCGGCATTTCGCCACAAGCGATCCGCTGCCGCCGTATAACGAACACGCCTCCTCCAGCACCCGGCGCACCGTTCCGCGAATATCCGAATAATGACGCTCATACCGGCCATGCAGCAGTTCGAATTGTTCATCAAGTACCGCCAGCTTAACCGTCGTGGAACCGACATCCAGTCCGATCAACATGTCGCGTTCATCCTTTCCCCTCTGTCTGTTAGTGTGGAGACGTTACTATGGGTATTACTGCGCATCCGTAGGATTGCCTTCTCTCGGAATCAGGCCGTTAAACAAGATGTCCAGCATCAGATCCACTTCCCGCTCGTCGTTCCAGTCTCCCTCGGGTGCCAGCAAGGAACGAATTGTGGCATAAGCGCTCAACACCGGAACTATAACGCGCATGACGGTCGGAATCGGCAGATCGCGAATCTCTCCGCTATCGACGCCCGACTCGATGGAAGCGGAGATGATCGGAGCCAACTGATCCATCCACAGCCCCGTCACCGCATCCCGGTATTCGTCGCGAATCAGCAGTTCTTGCAGCGTCAGCTTGAGCATATCCGGGTTCTCCCTGGCAAAATGAACCCGTTCCAGCGCTGCGGCATGCATACGCGCCTTCAACGTGCTCGGCATGTGCTGCAAGGAAATGGCCTTTTCGTTAGCGGCGCCTATCCGGTGATCCGCACGCGGCCACTCATCTGGAATTGCTTGTTCGTGACTTTCTTCACAAGAAATTTTAACAAGAGGGTCCAAAATATCGAGCAGCGTCGGATGGATCGCCTCGACGAAGAGCTGTTCTTTATTTTTGAAACGCTGAAATAGAGTCTTCTCCGATACCCCAGCCGTACGGGCAATCTCCAGCGTTTTCGCTCCCTGAAAGCCATGTCTGGCAAATACCTCTTTCGCCGCATCCAAAATCCTTCGATCGGTTCCTGTCGGTTTTCTAGTCTCCTGCTGCTCCAAAGGCGCATTCAATCGTTCTTTTAGCGGATAGGTCATCATAGATCCCCTTTCGCTTTTTGTTTGCTCGTAAACAACGCCTTACTCGTGTTTATTTTAGCGCGCTCGGGGAGGTTCGAGTAAGTAAGTGGTTACTTTACTTCTTGACAATTTAGTGTCTTTTGGAAAATGAAGGATGCGCAAAGCGAGCACGAACCTATCCGCAGGTCCAGGTCAGGGGTTGGCGCAAGACCGATCTGAATTTCAGGCCATCGGCCGATTTGAAGTTTGTAGGCGTTCGTTACAATGGGGACAGCCTTTATAAAACCGTGATTGAAAGGATGTTTAACCATGAATATTGCCAAAAGGATGAAAGCCGCGTTGGCTGGAATATTGCTGGGTTCGTTTATCGGCGTGCCCGTTGCTTCTGCTGCTTCGGTCACTCCTAAAGCGGAGGACTCTGCGGTTATTGCGGCCTGGACCCCCGAGCAAATCGATACGTATGCCGAAGCCGCGATGGAACGCCTGCATATTCCAGGCCTCGCTGTCGGTATCGTGCATGACGGAGAGATTGCTTATATGCAAGGCTACGGCAGCGCGGGTCCAGGTGCTGGTCCCATGACGCCCCAGACGCCGCTGGTGATCGGATCGCTCACGAAATCTTTTACGGCGCTTGCGATCATGCAATTGGTCGAAGCGGGCAAAGTCCAACTTGATGCACCCGTTACCGATTACCTTCCCGACTTCACTCTTGCGGACGGCAATGCCTCCAACAAGATCACCGTAGCCGACCTGTTGCACCAAACGAGCGGCCTATCCACGTATGACGGCATTGCCTTTTTAGCACAGGGAGATACGACGTTGATGCAGCATATCCGCAATCTGAAAAATGTCTCCCCCACAGAATCTGCCGGTGCGGTTTATCAGTATTCCAACTTGAACTACAATATCCTCGGCGCGATTGTCCAGCAAGTCTCGGGAGAAGCTTACGGGAACTATATGGATGAACAAATTTTGCAGCCGCTTGGCATGAGCAACAGCTTCGGATCGCCCGAACGGGCTAATGTCGCCTTATCCGAAAATTCCGATCTGCGTCCCCCTTCCGGCCATCAGCTGCTGTTCGGGCTCTCCGTGCCTACGCGATTGATGCAGCATTCGGCCACGACGCCGTCAGGCTATCTGGTCTCGAACGCCGAAGACATGTCCAAGTATCTGATGATGCAAATGAACGACGGCACGGCCGATAACGTGCGGCTGCTGTCTGCGGAAGGCATCCGGCGCATGCACGAACAAGGAGCGGACATGAGAGACGGCTCTTTTTACGGGATGGGCTGGATCAATAACGGCGACTATCTCTGGCATAACGGATCGACGGAAAATACGTATACCGAAATGCGCATTCACGACGACTACGGCATGTTCGTTCTGGCCAACAGCTCCGATCCGTTGATCGTCAGCTACGCCGGAATTTTGCCCGGCATCGACGATATCGTGCACGGCCGGACCCCTTCGTTGGAAAGCCTGCCCGATTTTTTCAAGCTGTACGCGATCGCGGACGGCATCGTTGTCGCGGTGATTTTGCTGTTCTTGTTCTCGGTGCGCAGCTTGTTCCGTTGGCGCAAAGCATTCCGTCCCGTTGCCTGGAAAACCACGCTGAATATCGTTCTGCTGCTCGTTTGCAACGTCGCGTTCCCGCTGGCGATCCTGCATTTCGTTTCCGGACTCGCGCCGTGGAACATGGTCGTCACCTGGGCTCCCGGCATCGGTTGGGGACTGACGGTTCTGCCGTGGCTGCTTTTTGTTACCGGAGGCCTGAAGTTGATTCTGATGATTGCAGCCGCAATTGCGGCAAAAAGAACCGAGCAAGCATCGAATACCTCCAAGCCAGCATTTGCGGAGACGAATACACAAGCGAGAAGTGCCTTTGTTTCCGGGAAGGAAAATTCGTTTAGCGGAGAAAATGCACATTAAAGGCGAACGACGCTTCATCCGCTGGATGATCTGCACCGCTGTTACGAAAAGCCCCCGCCTCATACAAAAGCGATCGAAATCCGATCGCTTTTGTTCGTTTTCCAGACCTGTCATCTTTTTTTGAAAGCGTACGCTTTTCCCCTTGCCAACTATTGAAAACGGTGTTATTGTGGTTGTGGGATTGTTACTGAAAAGGCAAAACCCAAAACATGTGCCTAACGTGTTTTGGGTTTTGCCTTTTTATATACATTGTGCACAATGGTGTAATCCTTTACGAAGCAGCTTCGATAAACAAGAGGTGAACGCAATGCAAATTCTGAGGGTGCTCAACAACAACGTCATCACGTCGCTGGACGAGAACGGAACGGAAATCGTCGTGATGGGCCGAGGACTCGCCTTTCAAAAAAAGCCGGGAGATGAAGTCGAGACGGACAAGATCGAGAAGATCTTCCGTCCGGAAAGCAACGATTCATCCCGGAAGCTCAAGGAACTCTTGGAACAGATTCCGATGGAATACGTTCAGCTAACCGAGGATATCCGCAAGCTGGCAGCCCTTATGCTGGATAAGGAATTCGGGGACACGATCTATCTCTCCCTGACGGACCATATTCACTTTGCGGTAGAGCGCCATCAGCGCGGACTCGATATCAAGAACGGTTTGCTTCTTGAGGTCAAGAGCCTGTACAAAGCCGAATATCAGGTCGGACGCTCCGCTCTTAATCTGATCAAAGACCGTCTGGGCGTCGAACTGCCGGACGACGAAGCCGGATTCATCGCGCTTCATCTGGTCAACGCGCAGCTCGGCGAAGAAATGCCCGTCCTGATGGACATCACCAAGATCATCCAGGATATTCTCGATCTTGTGCGCAAATATTTCGGGCTGAAGTATAACGAAGATTCGATCAGCTACTATCGCTTCGTGACCCATCTGAAATTCTTCGCGCAGCGGCTGATCAGCGGCGACCATTCCGGCAATAACTACGACAGCCTATACGAAATCGTGAAGGAAAATTGTCCGGAAGCCTACCCTTGCACGGAGTTGATCGAGGCGTATATCGCCGAACATTACGATTACCGATTGAACAAGGAAGAAATGCTGTATCTCACGATTCATATCGACCGTATCGCCAAATCTTAAACCAACCGGGATTGTTACTGCAAAGGCAAAACCCGGGTCGTCACCGATCGTCAGCCGGCTTTTTGCCGTACCTGCGTTGGGGCGCCCGGGTTTTTCGTTTTGTCCGGGGTAACGCTGGCAGCGTCTACCCCGCCCCTGTACCATTCATTTTCCACATCAGAAAGGAAGGCTGAACATGAGCAAGCACGAGCAAACAGCCAAATCCGTCCTCGAAAAAATCGGCGGAGAATCCAACGTCAAAACAATGACCCACTGCATGACGCGCCTGCGTTTCGAACTGCGCGACAACGACAAAGCCGACCGCGCGGCACTGGAAAATACGCCGGGCGTTATGGGTACCAACATCGCAGGCACGCAGTTCCAGGTCATCATCGGCAACGATGTACCGAAAGTATACGAGCAAATCAACAAAATCGGCGCATTCGGCGGCGGCGGAGCCGCTCAAGACGACGACGTGCCTAAAAAGAAAAGCAATCCGTTCTCGGCCTTGCTGGACATCATCTCCGGAATCTTCACGCCGCTGCTGCCCGCTCTTGCCGGCGCAGGTATGATCAAAGCGCTGTTGTCCGTATCCGACGCGTTCGGATGGATGGCAGCCGACGGCAGCACGTACCAAATCCTGAAAGTAATCGGTGACGGTACATTCTTCTTCTTGCCGATCCTGATCGCGTTCAGCGCGGCGAAGAAGTTCGGCAGCAGTATGTTCTTAGCGGCTGCGATAGCCGGCGCCGTCCTTCACCCGGAACTGACGGCCCTGTTCGGCAGCGGCGGAGATCTGAACTTCCTCGGATTACCCGTTACCGTCGTGACGTATTCATCGTCCGTTATTCCGATTCTGCTCGCAATCTGGGCATCTTCTTATGTCGAGAAATTCTTGGATAAAGTCATTCCGAGCGCACTGAAGTTACTGTTCGTTCCGATGCTTACCCTGCTGGTTATCGTACCGGCAACCTTGATCGCTTTCGGTCCTGTCGGCAGCATCATCGGCGAAGGTCTGGCTGGCGGCATCACTTGGTTGCTTGATAACACGGGCATCTTCGGCGGTCTGGTTCTCGGTGGTACCATGTCGCTGATCATCATGACAGGTATGCACTGGGCACTCGTTCCAATCGCGATTCTCTCGCTGGCCGAACAAAATTTCGACTACATCTTGCCTATCATGTTCGCGGCCAACCTGGGTCAAGCAGGCGCTACATTCGGCGTATTCCTGCGCTCCCGCAACCCGCAATTCAAGGCTCTGTCGCTGTCGACCAGCTTCTCGGCCATGATGGGTATCACGGAACCTGCGATGTACGGCGTTAACATGCGCCTGAAAAAACCTTTCGTTTCCGGCCTGATCGGCGGCGCGGCAGGCGGCGCGATCTACGGACTGTTCCACGTTAAGATTTATGTAATGGCAGGCGGCGCAGGTCTTCCGGGTATTCCGGCCATGATCGGTCCAACCTTCGTTTACGGCATGATCGGTATGGCTGTAGCCTTCGCCGTTGGTGCTGCCGTTACTTTCGTAATGGGCTTCAAAGATATAGCGGTCCCTGCATCCGAAACAGCCGCAGCAGCGGATGCTGTCGCTCCAGCTGCATCCGCAGAAGCTGCTCCTGTAGCAGCCGTAACGCCTGCAATCGTTGAAATTCGTAACACTGAACTGTCCAGCCCACTGACAGGTACGGTTAAAGCTCTGGCTGACGTGGACGACGCTACATTCGCCGGCGAATACATGGGCAAAGGTATTGCCGTTGTTCCTAGCGCAGGCGTCGTTACAGCTCCGGCTGACGGCATCGTGAACTCCCTGGCCGTAACCAAGCACGCCGTAGGCATGCAAACGGCAGACGGTACGGAACTTCTGATCCACATCGGTCTGAACACCGTTCGTCTGAAAGGCCAACATTTCAACGTCCTCGTTGAAGAAGGACAAGCCGTAACCGCAGGTCAACCGCTGATTACCTTCAACATGAACGCCATTCGCGCGGCAGGTTACGACCTGACCACGCCGATGATCGTGACCAACACGAAGGAATTCGAAGGCTTCACGGCACTGCACAGCAGCTCGATCGAAGCGGGTCAACCGCTTCTGAAGCTTGATGTCGCGACTCCGAAGCTTGAAGCGCTGGGCGACTGATCTTGCACGGTAAGATGATTTGATTTTATTCATACTCCTGATTTTTCTCCCGAATCGCCGGGGAACAATCAGGAGTTTTTATTTGTGCGGCTTTTTCCGATGCGGTTCGGACCGCATTGGACTGCATTAGGATTCCGTCCAGCCTGACTTTTGCGTCTAACGGATCGCATATCCTTTACAAGCCCGAATGAACGGCTTTTACGACTTTAACGGATTGTATATCCTTTAGCCGTTTTTTAGGGCTTTTTTTCCGTGCAAAACCCGCCTATTTTCATTCTAAGCGCTACCTGGTTCCGTTAGAATTTTCAAATCGCTTAAATTATGCGCTAAGCGTCGTCTCGATCCGTTAAAATTTTTCCGACGTGCTATCGGTTTCGCAAACCGAAATCCGTTTATCCAAAACTCCTTTCGTTCTGCATGCGTCTATTCAGGTGAAATGCAGCATACGGATCAACGGGAAGGAGTCCTCTGTCATGAACGGAAATCTCGATCGTGTACGTCGCAAGGAAATAGCCGATCTGGATCGCACGGCCTTCAAACGAATCCTGCTCGCCGCAGCTTCTTACATCGGCGGAGTGTTGGCTGTTGGCTGGGTCTCAAGCGGGCAAGAGGAATTCGATTGGGCATTCGCATGGATGAGCGGCTTGATTCCTTTCGGATTTTTAGCACTGCCTTTATACCACGTCGTTTGGGCGATCTGTTCCAGAGTCATCTCCCGTCTGTTGAAAAGTATCGCGCTTGCCGCGGCATGCATGCTTATCGGCCTGCTTCCCGCATTCGCGTCTCTGAAGATTTGGGGAGATCCTTTTTCTTTGATTCCGGATGCAGTGATGGGACGGACTTACTTGATGCAATTCGCCGTCTCCGGCATGATTTTCGGAATCGGGGCCGCTCTATGGAACGACAACCATAACAAGAAGACGAAAAAAGACCGCTCTCCGCGCCCCTAAGGGCAGCGGAAAGCGGTCTTTTCGGTTCGCGTTCACGATTTTCGTTCGCGCTGCCCGATCTTTTCTCGCCTTACTTGATCGAATCGCCGACCCACAGCGTTTCGTTGGCTTTATCCCATTTGATGGATTCGCCTACGCCGCGGACGATGATGCCGACCGGAACGCGCAGCACGCCGCGTTTGAACGTCGGCGAGCCTTGCAGCTTCACTTCTTTGCCGTTCACCCACGCGATGTTGCTGTCGGCCATCACTTTGACTACGTTGTCGCCGCGCGTGTACGTGTACGTCTTGGTCTTTTGATCCCACGAGATCATCAAACCGTCGATGTCGAGCTGCTTGATGACGTCAGCCGTCGCATACAGCGTGCTCTTGATAAAGAACGGGTACGCGCTTGGCGTTACCAGACCGTCGTTGCCGTAGATCATCGCGGCAGGTTCGGATGCCGGAGTCATCGTCGCTGCGGGAGTCGTGGCCGGAGCGGCTTGAGCGGCGGATGCGCCCAGAACGGCGGAGCCGAGCAGCGAAGCAATCAGGATTTTTTTCATGGGAAAAGTCCTCCTCTATAAATGCGATTATTAAGATGCGGTGGAAAAACACCCTACCCTTATATATAAACCTTTCCTCGCATGATTTAGTTGCAGTTCTGACACTACACGGGAAAATTTTTGTAAGCAGAGGGCTGAGCGGCTCGGCATGAAGCGCCTTTTTTGGATCGCGACCGCAAATTATCCTTGATTTTGCGGCTCAAGTCGGTCAAACCGTAAAATTGCGCACGTCGATGCCGGCTTCATTCGATACAGGGATCAGCTGCCCTGCCGTCGTCCATCTCACCGCGTGCCGCTTCTCGCCGTAACCGTCCAGCAGCAGCCGAACCGCCGACCTGCACATTCGTTTTTTGTCCGCGCGAATCGTGACGTACAGGCCGGAATCCGGGGCGCAGGCCTGCTCCAATCCGTCGAATCCGGCCACCTTAATCTGCTCCGGTACCGATATGCCGATCGCGCGCAGTCTTCGGATCAGCAGCAGAGCGATCCGATCGTTGCCGCAGAAAAAGGCGGTCGGCAGCGCATCCGTCGCGACGAGCCTTGCCAAAAAGGCACCGATTTGCTGTTCGTTTTTCACCTCGTCAAAATCATCGGCCTCCAACAGAGTGATTCGCTCCTCGATCGGCAGCCCCGCTTCACGCATCGCCCGCCAATACCCGAACCACCGCTCTTCATGGCTCGTCGTCAGATTGGCCGGACCGATAAACCCGATCTTCCGATGCCCGCGTTCGATCAACAGCCGCACCACCGATTCGGCGCCCTCCGTGTTGGCCGAAACGGCAGCGGCGCAGTTCATGTCCCGATAATACGAATCCAGCATGACCAGCGGCACGCCCGTTTCCCAAACCATATGCGCATACGGCTTGGCGATGATCCCGAACAAAATGATTCCGATATGCTCCAGCTCTCCGTATAAGCTCGGAAGTTCCAGGCGTTCTTCCATTCGGCGGTCAATCCGAACGATTACCGCGCTGCAGCCGTGCGCACGAACCGTTTCCTCCAGAATCCACAGCATATCATGGAAAAAACGAAAATGTTCGCTATCCTCATGGCTGACGACCCGTTCCGGCACGAGCAGTAAAATGTTCCGGCTCGACGCTTCCGGCTTGGCCGCGGCACCCGGAGGAACGTACCCCATCTCCTCCGCTTTATGTCGGACGATCAACCGCACTTGCTCGCTGACGCCGCTTTTTCCCGACAAAGCCAACGATACCGCATTTTTCGAAATCCCCAGCTGATCCGCGATATCCTGCATGGACACTTTTTTCGGTCTGGCCATCCTTTTCCTCCTTGAATGAAAACGCTATTCGCCCGCGCTGAATTATGCTATGCTGGTTCCATGTTACTTTACAGAAATTAATTTCGTCAAGTTTTGTCAAGTTAAAGCGTATAATCGAGGAGGACTATCATGATCGCTATCGGAATCGACATCGGCGGTACCAAGATCGCTATCGGACTCGTAGACGAGACCGGAACCGTTCTGGCGCAGCAATCGTTGAAAACAGACCCTGCCAAAACCCCTTCGCAGCTGATCGAGGAAACCGCTCAGGCCGTTAACGGCCTGTTGGAGCAGCAGAACATTGCTCCGGCAGACGTCAAAGGCATCGGCGTCGGTGCACCGGGACCGCTCGACGCCAAAAACGGACGTCTGGACAGCCCGCCCAACCTGCCTTCCTGGCACGGCTTCGGCGTCGTCGACGAGCTTCGCAAACACTTCGGCGCATGGCCGATCCATTTTCAGAATGATGCGACGGCAGCGACTTTGGCCGAAAAATGGCTGGGCGCGGCGCAAGAAGCGGACAACTTTATTTTCATCACCGTGAGCACGGGAATCGGCGCCGGCATCTACATGCACGGGCGACTGATTACGGGCGCATCCGGCAACGCGGGCGACGTCGGCTTCATCATGGTCGAGCCGGGCGCGGCGGGAACCGAAGGGTATTGGGAGCAGATCGCTTCCGGCACGGCAATCGCGCGCCAGGCTTCCGAGCTGCTGGGACGTCCGGTCGGCACGAAAGAAGCGTTCGACCTGGCCGCGGACGGCGATGCCCAAATGCGCGAACTGATCGATGTCACCTACAAGCGTCTCGGCATGGGCTGCGTTTCGCTGATCAACACGCTCGATCCCGAGCTGCTCGTGATCGGCGGCGGCGTATCGCAGATCGGCGAGCCGTTGTTCGACGCGATTCGCGGCTACGTCTCGCAGCACGCGCTCAGCCCGTCAGGCCGCCGCACGGCGATCGTTCCGGCAGCGTTGAGCCAAAATGCCGGATTGATCGGCGCGGCGTCGTTGGTGCATCAGGCGTACTGATTTTCAACTTTTTTAAAAAACTTCAGCTCGTTTCTGCATTTACTTTTTTACTATGATTCCAAACGAAAATCGAAATCAATCAAACGGAATAGTGTAATATGATAGAGGAGGTGAATCAAATGCTTGAATACAATCGAATTTCCTTCCCCAATAGGGCAGAAGACATGAGATACAATGAAAAGTACCAGCATTCTTATCGTATTTATTTAGATCATTGGGATTCATTTTTAGCTTTTTTGTCTGATTCCTTACAAAAGGTCGTTTCGAGAGATTCTTCTCACGCATTAGCTATATACGGGCCGCAAGGTGCAGGTAAAACTCTATTTAGCGACAAATTAGAGAATGATTTTTTGAAAGTAAGAAAAGCAATTCAAAGAAACGAATTAGAATATAGAAACGACAATATTTGGCAGAAAATCGTAATGAGAAATCCTAAAGACTTAGGCATTTTAGAAAGAATAACTAGAACTTGTGAATTTATCAATATTACTGACAAACAAAATTGGCTAGAGGAACTGAATAGTTATAGTAGCGACGCGGTTAAAATCGTTATCGCTGATAATGCTGAAAGAGCATACTTCGGAGCTGCGTTAGCAGGTGTTTCACAAACAGACTTCCTTGCTAATCGCGCAGGAATGGGCGAACATGTAGCTCAACAATTTGTAAGACTGGCTAGAACAGATTTGAGAAAAACCTTGTTCATTATTTTAGGAAACGTTCCAGAATACTTAAAATCTTTTTACGACGAATGCGAACGTCAACATTCAAAAATGGCTAGTTACTATGAATTGGATTTGCCTACTCCTTCCGAAAAAGAAAGTATTATTAGAAGAAACATCAACCGTTTGAATAGTTCTTCTTATTGGAAGTATATTGACTCTATTGATGCAAGTAAAAAAACCAGCTTATATACCGAGCTTCAAGAGGAAGAAACGACTATTCCAAAAGTATTTGATGCAATTGATGAAGCATTTAGTACTTCCACAAGGCGAGGAGGCCGTCCAGCCAATAAATGCACATTATCATTCGTGTTAGTGACGGAAGAATTAAATCAAGCAAACGAAATTGCAAGCTCGCTGGCAGGAAGATATATAGACCACGCGGATTATGAATACTCTAATTTGGTCCGCACTTACAATATTCCAGAAAACTATGCTATTAACATCATGGATAAAGACATAGACAAATATAAAATGTTAGAATCTGAATTTAATTTTCAATTTATTATATTTAGTAATGAATGGATAAAAAGGTTATTAAGTATAGATGTTCTTGTTCAACAACTCGCAGTAAAATGTTTAAAACAAATGTTAGAAGAACCCAAAATAGGAATTCCGATAAAAGCTAAGCAAAAGCGTAAATTAGAAAGAGATATTTCATGCGATACTCTTATAGAAAAAGGAGGAGTTCAGCAGTCTTTTTTATCTTCTTTTTGGAATTTAGGAGCAAGAAGAGGATCACAATATGAAGATATTTTGAGAGGTCATTTTGAAGGATACAATACTACCAACAGCACAGGAAGCACCAGCAAAAAGAGACCTGATATTGTTTTGAAAAGTTACAACCCTTGTTCTATATTGGAAGCTGAAGACGAAACATCAAAGCAAATCGTTCAGGCTATTGTAAGAGAGTATCATGCAGTGGAAATCACCACGATAAAAAATGCAACTACAAAAAAAGTAATGGATTACTTGGACGATAAAATCCCTAACTATGTGGAATTATTACAAAATCATTGATTTTAAAAGTTATATGACCTAAATATATTATTTCCTTCTGTTGGTTATCTTACACAAGTATTAAAAAGGAGCGAAAACCCATGCCAGAAACCGTACGCGAACCGCTTTTCCTCACTCCCGTTTTCCAGGAACGCATCTGGGGCGGCACCAAGCTGAACACCCTGTTCGGCTACGATATTCCCAATGACAAGACCGGCGAATGCTGGGCGGTATCGGGACATCCGAACGGACAAAGCATCGTACATAACGGACCTTACGCAGGAACCAAGCTGGGCGATCTGTGGACCGATCATCCCGAGCTGTTCGGCGATTCGGAGTCCGACGTCTTCCCGCTGTTGACCAAAATTCTCGACGCTTCCGACGACCTATCGGTGCAAGTACACCCGGACGACGCTTACGCGCGCGAATTCGAGAACGGCGAGCTGGGCAAAACGGAATGCTGGTACATCGTCGATGCCGAGCCGGGTGCTTCCATCGTCTACGGCCACAACGCCCAGTCCCATGAGGAGCTGCGTTCGATGATCGAAGCCGGGCAATGGGATACGCTGCTGACGAAGATCGAAGTGAAGCCGGGCGATTTCTTCTACGTGCCGAGCGGAACGATCCACGCTTTGGGCGCGGGCATCGTGGTTCTGGAAACCCAGCAAAGCTCCGATACCACCTACCGCGTCTATGATTACGACCGCAAAGATGCCAACGGCCAAGGCCGCGAGCTGCATCTGGAAAAAGCGATCGAAGTCACGACCGTGCCGCAATCCTACACGGGCGGCGCGTACGAGACGGACCACGTGGACGGCGCGACGATTACCAAGTTCGTATCGAACTCCTTTTTCACCGTGGAAAAATGGGAAGTGGACGGCACGGCGAAATTCGAAGGCCGCGAACGTTACACGATCGTGAGTATTCTGGACGGCGAAGGCACGCTGAAAGGCGGAGACGGCGAATATGCGCTGAAAAAAGGCGATCACTTCATCCTCCCTGCCGGATTCGGGGCTTATAAGATTGAAGGCACGTTGACGACGATCTCTTCGTGGGAGTAATGTTCGCGTGAGATAGTAAAACCGCTTTTCGGCATGGGATGCCGGAGAGCGGTTTTTGTTTCGGATAAAAACAGACAACAACTATCGTTTCCCAAAATATCCTTCAAAACCATAATCGCCTTCTTGAAACCTTTTATCTCCAAATCCCGTAATAGTGCAGGAAAGCAGGTAAGTTAGCACTTTGACCGCATTCTATTTAAGATTTGCGTCCCTTGGAAACACGCACGCTTCAAGCGGGTTTTCGAAAGTCGTAACTTAACGTCATTACCGGTCAACGTAATAAGTTTTTATCTTTTTCCTGACTTCTTGCCGTTCCGTTGTTTATTCCGTTGCCGTATTTTATCAAATACGCAAGCGCGATTCTCGACAACACGACCTATTCATTCATTTCTAGGAGGGTTTCAAGTGAAAAAAGCTGCAAAACTGATCTTAGCTTCATCCTTGCTGCTCGCAGCAATGCCGACAACAGGCCTGACGCATGCGGAAGAAGCGACGCTCACCCGGGCTCAGGTCGTCGATTATCTGCTTAGCATTACGGACGATTATTCGCCTGACTTGAGTAAATCGGATATTTTAAAAGGAGATGCCCAAGGCAATATCGCGGAAAGTCGCTCCGTTTCCCGCATCGAAGCATTGGTCATGCTCGGCCGCGCGTTTCCTAATCTCCCAACACCGACAGGCAACGACCTGCGCCAGATCGGCACGGCTCCTACTTTCAGCGATGTTCCGACTTGGGCACAGAACGAGCTGGCCCGGCTTGCCGATGCGGGCATCGTGGCAGGCACTGCGGACGGCGAGTTAGGTTCCTCCGATCCGGTCACTCTGGAGCAGCTCGAGACTTTTACGCATCGGGCCATGGCTTTGGAGGGTACCAATCCGCGTGACGACTACTACGAATACATAAATAAAGACTGGCTGAACAAGTCGACGATCGATGCCGGCGAAGCGACGAACGGCGTATTTAACGAATTGTCCGTCGCCAACGAAAAACGTCTCAACGAAATGATCACCCGGATCGCCGCCGGTCCACAAACGTCCGGCTCCGTCGAACAAAAAATCGCGGATTTTTACAGCAACGCGCTCGACGTCGAGCATCGCAATCAACAAGGCATTCAGCCGATCGAAAAGTATTTGAAATCGATCGATCAGGCGACCAGCGTGCAGCAGTTGTTCGATGCGACATTGGAAATCGAAAGCAAGATCGGAACCGGATCGCTGCTTGGCTTCGGCGTCATGAGCGATGCCAAGGACAGCAACACGAACGCGCTCTATTTCAGTGCACTCGGAGTAAGTCTGGATAAGAACAGCTACACTTCCGAGGACACGAGAGTCAAAGAAGCCTTTATCGGTTATCTGGCCAATCTGCTCAAACTGTCCGGCGTCGAGGAAAACAGCGCTCAAGCACAAGCCGAATCGATGTTCGAACTGGAGAAACAACTGTCGGCGGCCTCCATGGATGCGCAGGATCAGGCTGACGTAAGCAAATACTACAACCCGTACACCAAAGCGCAATTCAAAGCTCTTTTCCCAAGCATCGATACCGATAACCTATTAAAAGAGCTGGGTCTGGACAAAGCGGATAAAATCATTGTCACAGACGTAGGCTTAGCCAAAAAATCGGCAGAGCTGCTAACCGACGAAAATCTGAGCGCATTGAAAACTTACGCCAAAACGTCGCTGCTGAGCAGTATGGGCGGCGTGTTATCCGAAGACTTGGAGAAGCTGGCCCAAGATTACCAAGCTCAACTGTATGGCGTGGTCGGCGAGAAAACCCGGCAGCAAAAAGCGATCGCGCTGACCCAAAGCGTCATGAGCGACTATCTGGGACAAACGTTCGCGGAGCGCTACTTCAGCCCTGAAGCCAAGCAGGACGTCGAAAAAATGGCGGAACAGTTTATCGGCGTGTACAAACAGCGGATTCAGGATCTCGATTGGATGTCCGAAGCCACCAAGGCTAAAGCGCTCAAAAAGCTCGATACGATGAAAATCAAAGTCGGTTACCCGGACAAAGCCAAAGACAACCTGAAGAACGTGCAGATCGTATCCGTCCAAAACGACGGTTCGTTATTCGAGAATGCGATCGCGATTACCAAAGCTTCCAACAAAGAAGTCGTCGAGTCTTTGGGCAAGCCCGTCGACAAAGATGCTTGGTCAACCAGCGTTTATACGGTCAACGCCTTCTACAGTCCGCTGAACAATGAAATTGTTTTCCCGGCCGGCATTCTGCAGGCACCGTTCTATGATATCGACGCGAAGCATGAAACGAATATGGGCGCGATCGGTATGGTTATTGCGCACGAAATCAGTCACGCCTTCGATAACCTGGGCTCCGCTTATGACGAAAACGGCAACGCCGTGAATTGGTGGACCGAAGAGGATTACGCACAATTCCAGCAAAAGCTTCAGCGCGTGGTGGAGTATTATGACGGCGTGGAAATTTTGCCGGGTGTTGAAAATAACGGCGCATTGACCGTCAGCGAAAACGTCGCCGATCTCGGCGGCATGGCTACGTCTCTTCAGGTCCTGTCGCAGACGGAAAACCCGGATTACAAAGCCTACTTCGAAGGATATGCTACCATTTGGCGTTCCACGATGAATCGCGAATACGCGGCTTACGTCTCTTCCGTCGATACCCACTCGGCCAACAAAGTCCGCGTGAACCGCACCATCGGCAACTTCCCGCAGTTCTACGAAGCTTACGGCGTCACGGAGAAAGACGCGATGTACGTCGCTCCGGAGGAGCGGGTTAGCATCTGGTAACCCGTTCCTCTGGGCCAAAGTCTCAGTGTGTCGAGAAAGTTACGTATGCGCGGGGAAGCGAAAAGACTGCGAGAGAAATTCGTTCCGGTCGCGTGTTGAAATCTGAAAAAAGGATTGAAGTTTTATTTGTATTTTCCCGATTTCAAAGGCGAGCGCTAACGCTCCTGCACTGAATTTCTCTCTCCGTCTTCTCGCTTCCAGCTACGTTGGGCTTTCTAGACACGTCGACTTCGATCCTTCGGATCGAAGTCTTTTTTTGTATGGGATAATTTTAAGTGCGACGAGGTACAATCACTTACGATCCGCGGTTGTACCTCGCCGCGATTTAACGCCAGAACGTAATTTGCTCGGGCGTGAGGCGTACGGACTCATAGCCCGTTTCGTCTGCTTGGCCAAGAGATAAGATGACGACCGGGCTGTATCGTTCAGGGTCGAGATCGAAAGCTTCCGCCAGTCGATCGGCTTCGAATCCGCCGATCGGGTTGGTATCGTAGCCGTAAGCTTTGGCTGTCAACATCAACTGCATCGCGAAAAAGGCGCTGTCGATCTTCAAGACTTCGTTCAGCTTGTCTGCCGGGAGCTGCGGATAGTGCGCGTTAATCGCTCCCAATTGCTGGTCGCGCACCTCTGCCGGCATTTTGCCTTCTTCGACCGCTTTGTTAAAAATATAATCCGACTGCTTATAATGCTGAGTGTCCGCAAAAATGAGAAGCATCGCGGAAGACGTATCGTTTTGCAGAGTGTTGAACATCACGAGCGGACGCAGCTTGGCTTTGCCTTCTTCGCTTTCGACGACCACGACGCGCCACGGTTGCAGATTGGCCGAAGAAGGCGCCGACGAAGCCTCTTCGATCATACGCGTTAATTCTTCTTTTGAAATTTTATGGTCCGTACGGTATTTTCGGATTGAGCGGCGTCCTTTCATCAGGTCGCGCAGGTAGTTTTGTTGAGTGGTTTCCATGTTTCAGACTCCTTTGAATTGAATTTATGGTAAGGTGTGAGGGTCGATTACCGTCTCACAAATAGGAGTCTAAACTATAAACCATGGTTTATAGCAAGCGCGGCATGTCGACCGAATTGATTTTATAGTTTGCGTTCGATTCGAACGAAAATTCGGCAGCATCCACATCCGTCGAGGTTTGAAGAAACGCCCTAACGGATCGCATATCCGCTGGGACACTCATTTTCGCGATCTAAAATTTGTAACGGATCGTAGGGACGCTTAAACTGAAAAAGCGGGTGAAATGAGTACGAAAATCGGCCTTTTTCACCGCTAAGCGTCGCCTCGTTCCGTTACAAATCTCAATTCCCCAATTTGGAGCGCTAAGCGTCATGTCGATCCGCTACACGTCGTCTGCTCCGGATTACGCTCGCCCGATCAGGTTGAATGCATCGATGCGGAGCGGATCTTGATAGATGGACGGACCACGCTGAACCTAAAATGGAATGCGTTCAACGTATTAGAAACGGAGGGTTTCATGAAAATTAGCGAAGTCTCGAAAGCCGCCGAATTGCCAATCTCTACGATTCGTTATTATGAAAGAATGGGCATTATCCCTGATGAGTATATGCTGCGCGATCCGAATAATTACCGGGTCTATGACGCAGATATTTTGCGCCATCTGGATGTCGTGAAGACCAGCCTGGACATCGGATTCTCTATTGGAGAGATCCGCTCGATGATTACCGGAATGGGCTGCTCGATAGAAGAACAGCATCATTTGCTAGAAGAAAAAATCACCGAAATCAAGCATGCCCAGCAAAAGCTGGAAGAAGCCAAACAATATCTTCAAAGCCTGATACAAACGGGGATCGTGTGTGCGGAAGGATTCGGAAAATCTTCCTGAGCCCGTATCGAAAACAGGACGGAATTCTGCGGAAACAGCCAATCCTTCACCCGCCGCTTCCTGTTATGACGATTAGGCCAAACACTGCGCTTATCGCCCGGCCAACATCCTCCCCATCGCTGTCGAAAATAATCCGGCGGCGGCCGAACCCGATACCGTCAGATAATGCCCGGAGTCCGTTCGATCGAATCCCATCCATACCGCCGCCGTCCACTCCGGCGTGAAGCCTGCAAACCAGACGTCCCGATTGGCGGCTTGCGGGACTCCTTTCACTGCCAGAGCGACCGTTCCGGTCTTCCCGCCGACAATGCGATTCGGAAGTCGGGCCGCTCGGCCCGTTCCTTCGGCAACAGCGTTACGCAACATGGAGGCAAGTGCTGCCGAAGTCCAAGCAGACATCGCGGGTCTGCTCTCCGCTTCCGGATCAAAGCGGTAAATCTCTTGCCCTTGCGCGTCCGTGACGGAGCGAACGAAGTGCGCGGAACGAAACGTGCCTCCGTTTGCAATAGCGCTGTACGCCTGGGCAAGCTGAAGGGGCGAGACCCCTTCGTGCAGACCGCCAAGGGCAATCGCCAAATGTTCGTCCTCCGGCCCAAGTTCGATGCCCAGACGAGCAGCAAACTCGATCGCTTGCGAAATTCCGGTCTGATTCAGCAGCCAGACCGCCGGGCCGTTGATCGAACGCGTTAGCGCTTCGGTCATGGTCAAACTGCCGCGATACACCCCGCCGACGTTACGCGGCGAATACCCGCCGTACGTCTGCGGCACGTCCGGCAAGACCGAATCCGGCGAGAATCCGCCGGATTCCAGCGCGGGCCCGTAAGCGATGACCGGCTTGAAAGCCGATCCGGGCTGGCGCTGCATACCGACGGCGCGGTTCAGCCCCGCGCCGTCCCCGTTTCGGCCGCCTGCAAGCGCCCGAACCTCCCCGTCGCGATGGTCGACTACTACCATCGCCGCTTCCGCTTGCTGCCCGCCCATATCCGGCGGGAAATAGGCGTCTTCCGCGAAGACGCCCGTCAACGCTGCCTGCGCAGCAGCGTCCAGACCGGTCTCGATGCGGTAGCCGCCGCTGCGCAGCCGCTCCTCCGGCAGACCGGTCTTCCGCGCGGCTTCGCGCAGCGCGGCAACGGCATACGCGGCCGTGCCCGCCGCGTCTCCCGCACTCTGACGCGGCGCTTCGTACGCCGCCGCCCGGGCAACCGCCGAGTCCGCTTCCGCGGCGGTAATCACGCCCTGCTCAGCCATCAGGCCAAGCACGACTTCCGCTCTTGCGGCCGCCCGCTCGGGATCGTCGACCGGATTATAAGCAGAAGGCGCCTTCGGAATTCCGGCCAGGATCGCGATCTGCCACAACTCCAACCGGTTAAGCTCCGCCGTGCCGAAGTAACGGCGGGACGCCGCCTTGATCCCGTATTGTCCCCGGCCCATATAGATTTCGTTCAGATACATCGTCAGGATCTCGTCCTTGGCGTAATGGCGTTCCAATGCCAGCGCAATCGAAGCCTCGTTCAGCTTGCGTATCCAGGTCTGATTCAGCGTCAGGTAGACGTTGCGCGCAAGCTGCTGGGTGATGCTGCTGCCGCCTTCAGCCATGCCCGCACTTCGAATATTGACCGCCGCCGCTCTGACGATTCCCGTATAATCGATCCCTTCATGCAAGGCATAGCGCCGATCTTCTGTCGCGATAAAAGCTTGCTTAATCAACAAAGGAATCTCCGCGGCGGATGCAACTTCCCGATAGCCGCCTTCGGGCAGGGAAGCACGCCATACCGCCGTTCCTGTCCGGTCCTGGATCACGGCAGAAGAAGCCGCCTGAAGCGCATCGGCCCGATGATCCACTACCCATTCCCCGTAGAAACGCATGTACATCAGTACCCCTAATGCCAACACGGCCGTTACTACCGTCAAGTCAAATAACCCATACAGGCCCCAGCGTACTCTCCGAGAAAAGTGTCCCGTCCTCCCTTGCCGTATCGCCCTGGTGGATTCGGCTACCTGCTCAATCTTCGCCATGCGCTCCACCCTTACAATCTCCTGCCGAAGCGCGGACGATTGGGCGTATACGCATGCTCTTGAGCAGAATCATAGACTTTAACTTCCTCGACAGGACCCGCCAGCTCGAATCCTTCCAACTCACGCATTCGTCGATCGGCCCGCTGCAACTGTTGCGCAAGTTCATGCAGTTCCCCGCTGGACAGCACTTGAGCCGGACGCACCGGCACGCCGTCCGCCAACTCTCGCGCCGCACGCGACAACTCGCGCAGGTCGCCGTCCAATTTCCCTGCACGCAGCCAAAATAACAAGGCGCCTATTCCCAGAAAACCCAGCACCGACATCGGTCTCATCCCGACATGGTTCACGCCCCATCGCAAGGCGCGTGCCGCAAAATGCGCGGAATGGGGCATCGTCCGAATCACCCAACTTGCCGCTTGTTGAGCCGTAATCGTCAGCATCCCGGCCAATAATAAACAACTCGCGGCAATCGCCGCATATCGGGCTCGGACCGTTGCGGTACCGCTCCTGTATTCTCCACCTTTGCGCATCATCCGTTCGATCCCCATTCGACTCGCCGCCTTTTCCGTTGATCTTTGTTCAAAGCTGGATCATCGCGATCAGCTGTTTCTCGTATAGGCTACCAACGGATTCTTAACGAATAGTGCGCGGATTCCTTAAGATTTCCTGATGTTCTTCTTCATGACAAAAACCGCCCTTTTTATAAAAAGACGGTTCTGCATATATTCCGACATTCGATTCCCGCTAAGCCAACGGTAGCCTTAATACGAAATCAGTGCGATCCGAGTCGCTGAACACCTCAATCGTACCGCCGTGCAGTTCCACAATCGTCCGGGTAATCGCCAGCCCCAAGCCGCTGCCGCCCGTATGCTGCGAACGCGAAGCGTCAACCCGGTAAAAACGATCGAACACATGCGGCAAATCCCGTTCCGGGATCGGTTCGCCGAAATTGCTGACCGTCACCCGAGCCAGGGTTCCTTCGCGCGCTACGTCCAGCTCGACAAGTTCTCCGTCGCTGCCGTACCTTGCGGCATTGCTGAGCAAATTCTCAAACACCCGGACAAGCTCGATCGGCGACGCGTTCACTCGAAGCTCGTCTTCCGTTCCGGTCACCTCGTAGCTCATCCCCGCAGCTTCAAGCATCGGCATCGCTTCCTCCGCAGCCTGGTGTACCAAGCGGCCCAGATTCAACGGCACGAATTCAACCGGCAGGCCTCCGCTTAGACGGGTATACTCGAACAGATCGTCGATCAGCTTTTTGAGCATCAGCGCTTTTTCATAAGCAATGTTCACATAATAACGCATCTCCGTCTCGTCCTGATACCGATCCTTTTCCACGTACTCCAAAAAGCCCAAAATCGACGTCAGCGGTGTCCGCAAATCGTGCGAAACGCCCGTGATCAGCTCGTTTTTGGCTTTGGCCGCTGCCCGTTCCTCCGCGATCGACTGCTCCAGACGCTCCGCCATCGTATTCAGCCCTTTGGCGACCTGACCGAATTCGTCCGACGAGGTGACCTCCAGCCGATGCGACAAATCCCCTTCCGCCATTCGCTCGATGCCCTGCGCGATCTCCTCCAATCCGCTGATGATTCTTCTGGAAAAAAAGAAAAATAACAGCACGAATGCCGCTACGCCCACCACGGCCATAATCGGACCCGAGCCTACGCTTTCGATTGCCCAGTTCAGCAGACGTTTGTCCGGCGAATTGACCGGGGAGTAGTCCAGGCGCACGATCAGATTGACCGATTGATAGCCGACGAGCAGCAGCGCGGCCGTGCCCAAGGCGCTGAGCAAGAAAGCGTACATGAATCGCCATCTCACGCTATGTATGATTTTTGAAGGCATAAACGTTTGTCCTTTCCGCATTCCGCTAACCCTTTAGTCCGTCGGGATGAACTTGTACCCCACGCCCCATACTGTCTGGATATACTGCGGCTTTTTGGAATCGCGTTCGATCTTTTCCCGGATTTTGCGTACATGCACCATCACCGTGTTGGCCGACTCCATAAAAGGCTCGTTCCACACTTTCGCGTAAATCTGCTCGGTGCTGAATACCTGTCCCGGACTGCGCGCCAGCATCTCCAGAATAGCGAACTCGCGCGGCGTCAAATGAATTTCGGTTCCCTCCACAGTTACGCGATGGCTCGCCGTATCGACCGTCAGCTCATCCGCTACGATCTCGTGCTCGCCGGTTGGTTTTTTCGCGCCCAAGCGGTTGTATCGGCGCAGCTGGGACTTGGCACGTGCAAGCACCTCCAGCGGATTGAACGGCTTGGCGACATAATCGTCCGCGCCGATGCTGAGTCCCGTAATCTTGTCCATGTCCTGACCTTTCGCAGACAGCATAATCACGGGCATATTGTAGCGCTCGCGGATTTTGATGCAGGTCTGAATGCCGTCGAGGATCGGCATCATGACGTCGAGCACGACCAGATCCACGTTTTCCCGATCCAGCGTCTCCAATGCCTGTTTGCCATCGGACGCGGTCAACAGCCGATAGCCTTCGTTGCCGAAATAAATACTGAGCAGCTGCAAAATCTCTTTCTCGTCGTCGACGAGCAGCACCGTTTCCGTAGCCATTGTCTTTCGCCTCGCTTTCTCTCTTCTTCATACTACCAGATTACGGGAGAAAAACGGCGGGACGCGGAAAAAGCGTGCGGGAAGCGGCGCTGCGGGAAAAATTCGGTTAAAACGCTGTTTCACTCGGAAAGTTGTAAGGGAATTCAGGGTGTAGCTTTCCGAGTTCAAAGGCGTTTTAACCTGAATTTCTCCCTCCGCTACGCTTGCCGACGCTTGGGATTTAAAAGCTTTTAAAAGGGCCATTCCCTGCCCTGATAGTCGCGCATCACCAGCTGATCTTCGTCGATCGCATGCGGTTTTCCGTCCCAGGGCAGCGTGCTGCCGAGAAAATAGTTTAAAGCGGGCTCCGCCGATTCGGACGGCTCAAGCTCGGCTTCTTCGTTAAGAGTGCCGGACATGTAGGTGCGCAGCCAGCCCGGGTGATACAGGCGGAAGCTGTAGCCATCCGGGCGCAGGCGGTCGAATAGCTGGTGAACGCCGCGGTTAAGCGCGGCTTTGGACATGCAGTAGCCGAACCAGGCGGTGCGTTCGGCTTTGGCGATGCTGCCGGCTTCGGAAGAGACGTAGCATAACCGTTTGAGTTCGCCCTGTTCAAGCAGCGGCAGGAAAGCTTCGCTGACTTGGATCGGGCCGAGCGCATTGACTTGGTACAAGCGGATCATTTCATCATAATCCTGAGTCATACGAATCGAATCGTCATTTCGGTCGGTGATGACGCCTGCGTTATTGATGAGCAGATCGATGCGTCGCGTCCGCTCTTCCACCGCCGCGGCGGCGGACAGGATCGAAGAATCGGAAGAGACGTCGAGCGGCAGGTTGACCAGCAGATCCGGATATCGCGATTGCAGTTCGGCCAGTTGGGGCCAGTCCGGAAGATAGCTGCCCGCGAATACGTGCCAGCCGCGTTCAAGCAATCCTTCGGTCAGCGCGAAGCCGAGTCCGCGGTCGGCACCGGTCACGACAGCATAACGGGTTGTATTCATGAGATGTGCCTCCTTATGGATAAGCGATCAGTACCTTGACCAAGTTAAATATAAGGTTGGTCAGGGTATTAGAACGGCCATTCTTCGCCGCGGCTGCCGGTCAGCACCAGACGCTCTTCGTCGGCATGCGGGTTGGTGAAAAAGCCTGCGGCAAAACGGGCTGATTCTGCCACTTTTCCCGGTATGGATCCCATCAGCTCATCGGACGACGGAACGGAAGATCGCGACAGGCCGGGGTCGTACAAACGGAACGTATAACCGCTTCTCCGAAGATCGTTAAACAACAGCTTCGCCTGCATATGCAGGGCGGTCCGCGCCATTGCTTGCCCGATCGGAGCAGAAGCTCCGCCCGCCGAGATGCTGCCTTCATGCGATGAAATGAAGCAGATTCGTTTCAAGCGGTCCTCTGCCTCCATAAGCGGAAGCAGCTTTTCAACGATGCGAAGCGGCGTCAAAGCATAAGTCTCGTAATCATATAGACGGCTTTCCACGGTCTCAGGCATCGAGAAGCCTGTTTCTTTTTCGCGGAATGCCGCCGCGTCGGTCGGGAAGATCGGGCGCCCTCCCGTCTCCGACGATTCGTCCGTATTCAATATTAGCAAATCGATATGCGTCGCAAGTTCGGCCGTAGCTTGTACAGCCTGTTCCAGTTCTCCCGGTTGATCGGGATTTAGCGGAAAGGCTTTCAATTTCCCGTGTTCCGGCAGCGGATTGTCGGCAGAAAGCGGATCACCGCGATCCGTTAACGCATCACCCTTCGAATGTTCAGATTGCGCTTCGCTTTTTTTCACGACCGACCGTCCGTTTGTTTCAGGTCCGAATGCCATCGAACCTTCAAAATCCTCGAATCCCGAAGACCCGCTTCCTGTGGGAACGTCGGGATTTTCTCCGATCTTTTCGCCTTCTGCGGGGCCGCTTCCGCGCTGCGCTTCGCTATTCGGCTGTTCTTGTTCGCCGGGATCGCCGCCGAGTACTTTCCAACCTCGCGAAACCAGCTCGCGTCCCAACGCTGCTCCGAACGGTTCACGCAAATTCAGAATCCATGCTGTTCGATCCATGGTCTGCGCCTCCTTCGCTTATTTTTGATCATTGCGCGTGATTTTCCGCTGCACCCTTCTGCGTACACCAGTACAACGCGTTGCGCAGCAGCTTCTGATACGTCGGGTGCGTCCACACTTCTGCCTCATGTCCCGGAGTCAGCACGCAAACGCGCCCTCGTCCGTAGGTTCGCGTCCAGCCGCCCGGCTGCGCGCCGTGCTCCGATACCGTGGTCATAATCAAGTCCGCGACCGGATCTTCCCATTCCATGAAATAATGCTCGTCGTGCACCGAAAATTCCTCGACGCCTTCGGCGATCGGATGCTGCTTGTCCGGATGGATCGTGACCGTGCATGCTTCCGGGTGATGCACGAACGCGCCGCCGATCAGACGCCGAAATACTCCCGGTTCTTTATACCCTGCCGTTCCGGCATGCACTGCAAGCAGCGAACCGCCGCGCTCGACGTAATGTTCGAACGCTTGTTGAACCGCCTCGTTCATCCAGAATTCTTTTTCCTCATCCGATTGGCTGTTCGCCCTGCATACCATGACAATCGGATAATCTTTCAATCGTTCGGCGTCGAACTCTTCAAGTCGCTCGGTGATCGCAAATTGAAATTCGCCGTTCTCCAGCCGATCCAATCCTTGCCGAACCGTATCCGTCGGATGCCAGCGATCTCCGCAGATTGCCCATACCTTCATTGCTTCGTCCTCCTTTTTTGCATCATCGTTCGACCGTTACTTCAACCATTAAACGTAAACAAGCCCGTTGTCTACGCAGAGCGCCAAAGATTCGCAACAAAAAAAGCCATCTTCGACATACAGACAGCTTTTAAAGCATCGATTTTCGGCTTGCAGGCATGCGCTACGGAAGACGAACCTGCCTTCTGTAATCGGTCGGCGTTGCGCCTGCGTGCTTTTTGAACTGTTTGGAAAAATAAAACATATCATTAAATCCAAGCTGCTCCGAAATTTCCGTGACGGAAAGCGCGGTGAGCGCGAGCGACTGCTTGGCTTTTTCGATCTTTTTATGCGTGATGTACTGAATCGGAGGCATGCCCGCATATTGTTTGAACAGGCGGATAAACGAATTGGGATGCATATAGACGATTCCGGCGAGTTCTTCGACCGTCATGTTTTGCGCGATATGCTCATCGATGTAATCCAGCACTTCGGCCAGCTTGTTTACCGTAGGCGTTTGTTGAAAAGACACGCTGTCCGCATCGAGCTTCAAATTCATCAGATAACAGGCGATAAGCTCCATCAGTTTGCTTTTGGCGAGCAGTTTGGCATACACCGCGTCGGAACCGGAATGATTCACGATTTCGCTGAACACCTTCGTCAAAAGCTCGGGCTGCTGCGGCGCGCATCGCGGATTCAAATCCAGCAGCTTGAACAAATTAATGCCCCCCACCTGAGCCGTGAAATGACACCAGTATTTGCGAAAAGGACGCTCGCTGATAAACGAATACGATTGCTCGACCCCTTCCGGCATCAAAAAAAGTTCTCCGGGCCGCGGATAATACTCTTTTCCTCCGATTCGCAGCCAGCCTTCGCCTTCGCAGATCCAATAAAACTTGCTGTAATCGGGGGTGTAATTCAAATCTCTCCAATCGGGCGCGCACAGATTATGATCCGCGGTAATCAGGTCGACTTCCAGATTGGCGAGAACATTCGAAAGCAACGTGCGGTTGTCCATCTCTTTTCCACTGCCTCTCCTGCTATTTTTGTACAGGTCAGAGTTACTAATCTACATTCTAACGCATGATCCGCTTCCGTATACTGGGACGTGCATAGAGTCACCGAAGTCAATTCGAAAACGGGAAGGACATGTGGGCAAAATGGATAGAAGTTCTTACTTGAAACAAATCCGGCAAACGATCGAACGCGGCAGATTCAAAGACGATTGGGAATCGTTGAGCCAATTTGAAGTCCCTCAGTGGTACAAGCAGGCCAAATTCGGGATTTTCATTCACTGGGGCTTGTATTCCGTGCCGGCTTACGACAGCGAATGGTATTCCCGCAATATGTATATTCAAGATTCCAAAGCTTACGAACATCACGTCAAAACATATGGAAAGCATGCAGAATTCGGCTACAAAGACTTTATTCCGATGTTCACGGCCGACAAATTCGATGCTTCCGAGTGGGCGAATTTGTTCAAGCAGGCCGGCGCGCGATATATCATGCCGGTCGCGGAACACCATGACGGATTTCAAATGTACAAAAGCGAGGTATCGACGTATAACGCTTTTGATATGGGTCCCAAACGCGATCTGCTCGGCGAAATGAAGCAGGCGTTCGACGAAAAAGAATTGGTGCTGTGCGCTTCTTCCCATCGGGCGGAGCATTGGTTCTTCATGTCTCACGGCAAACACTTCGAATCGGATATCCGGGAACCTTTGGAAATCGGAGACTTTTACTGGCCTGCCGCTCCCGAACCGGACCATCACGACCTGTTCAGCCCTGCTCCGAGCGAAGAATTTTTGGAAGACTGGCTGATCCGCACCTGCGAAATCGTGGACGCGTACCGACCGAAGGTCATGTATTTCGATTGGTGGATTCAACACTCCGCGTTCAAGCCTTATCTCAAAACGTTCGCAGCCTACTATTACAACAAAGGCGAAGAATGGGGTACTCCGGTCGCGATCAATTACAAGCACGACGCGTATATGTTCGGCTCGGCCGTTCCCGACGTGGAGCGCGGGCAATTTGCCGAACTCAAGCCCTACTACTGGCAGACCGACACCGCCGTCGCCAAAAACTCCTGGTGCTACACGGAAGGCAACGACTACAAAGCATCCGTCGAAATCATTCGCGACCTGGTTGATATCGTAAGCAAAAACGGCAATCTGCTGCTGAACGTCGGCCCCAAAGCAGACGGCAGCATCCCGGAAGAAGACCGTCAAATTTTGCTCGATATCGGCGCTTGGCTGCATGCCAACGGCGAAGCGATCTACGATACCACCTATTGGCGAATCTCCGGCGAAGGCCCTACGCAGATCGTCGAAGGCCAATTCACGGACGGCGAAACCAAACTCTATACGCCGGAAGATATTCGCTTTACGTTAAAAGGTTCGACGCTGTATGCGACAGTCCTGGTTTATCCGGAAAACGGCCGCGTCGCGATTCGCTCTTTGAAGTCGGATTCGCATCATTTTGCCGGCTTGATTCGGGAGATCAGCATTCTTGGATTTGACGAAAAAGTCGCTTGGGAACGTACATCCGAAGCCTTGATTCTCCAAACGTCTTCAGTGACAAGCTCTGTTCCGGTCGTCTTTAAAATCCAACTGGATTAACGAATAACGAATCGCCAATACCGGAAATCGGCATTGAATGCTCGGCTTGTTTTACGGATAATGGAGAAAAGCTTTTCTGCGGAGGTTTGAATATGCCGAATTCGACGGTTTATACCGTAATGACAGCCGTTAATTTCTGGTGGGGCGCATACGGGTTGGACGAGCCCCCGGACAGCGAATACGTATGGATTTACGATAACCCGGACGAATCCGGCGAAGCTTTGGCCCGGATCGAAGTCGGTTCGAAGCAGCGGCTGCGGGATATTGACGAACGCGGCATTCTGCCGGCCATGATTCAAATCATTCCTCCGTCGCCGTATTTGGAACGGGAAGCGCTTGAACGGTCGGTACTGTTTTTTTGCGAAAAATTTCTGGGTATCCGCGCGCAAAAAGTCGTGCATCTGCGCTTCCTGAGCGTCGAAGAAGCGATCGGCAGTTATGTGGATTTCACGTCCGACATGTACGGACAGCCCAAATTTTCCGACGAACGGATCCGGGAGATCGCCGAAAAATCGGACAAAAGCGAGAACGACATCCTCAAGTTCGTGACCAGAGCGCTGCAAAAAAAGGCTGACGAATAAACGAAAAAGCCCGTTTGCCGCCGGAGAAAACCGGACGGACAAACGGGCTTTTTTCTATGCGCATCAAGCATGGACCGGCAGCTTTTTCGACCGATCATTGAACGATACCGTGTCCGGTTCGAAGCGAATTGCGATTTACACCGAGGGAGCAGGCGGAGGCACCAGGCTCTCACTTGGTTCAGTCTCGTTATGCTGGACCAGCGAATGCTTTTTCCATACCCGGCTTTTCCAGCGCACATACATCACGCCGACGCGAATCCATTCGTCCACGGCGATCGCCAGCCAGATTCCCGGCAGTCCCATGTTCCATTGGAACACGAAGAGGTAACCGAGCGGCAAGCTGATTCCCACCATCGTAACAAGACCGACGTACACGGGGAATTTGGCATCGCCCGCCGCGCGCAGCGATCCGATCACGATCATGTTGAACGTACGCGCCGTCTCCAGCACGATACTGAGCACGAGAACCTGCGTCGCCATGCGGATAATCTCCGCATCGTCGGTGAAAAGACCCACGAGCGGATGACGCAGCGCGATGACGACGAGATCGACGATTACCGTGATGACGATCGCGCGCTTCACGCTGCTCCATACTTGGTGATACGCGTCTTCCTTGCGGTTCGCGCCGACCAATCGGCCGACGATAATCCCCGTGCCGATCGCCACAGCGACCGCGAACAGGTAGATGAACATCGAGATGTTCGTCGCGTATTGACGGGCAGCCAGCGCTTGGGCGCCGAGGAACGTCGCGTAGAAGAAGAAAATCATCTGACAAGACTGATACGTAATCTGCTCAAGCGCGGACGGCACGCCGATGCGCAGAATTTTCATAATATATTCGCGCGTCAGATTCAGGTAGAACTTGAATTGAATCCGCACTTCCATGACCTGATACAGCATCCAGAACAGTACAACGGCTGCAACGGCGCGGCTGATGACCGTTGAAATTGCCGCACCCTCGACGCCCATCGCCGGAAAGCCCAGATGGCCGAAGATCATGACATACCCGCCCGCCACGCTCAAAATGTTCATGCCGAGCGCGACGAACATCGTCAGTTTCGTTTGTCCGTACGTGCGAATCGTCGCCGACAGCATGTTGATCAGAGCTTGCAAGAAGATCGCTCCGCCGACGATGTGCATGTAAGACTTCGCATAGACGAGAATATCGCCGTGCAGGTTGAGCGCCACCATCAGATGATGTCCGAAGGCGAGGAAGATCGCGCTCATCGTGACGCCCAGCATCAGATTCAGCGTCAGGGACAAACCGGAGATTTTGGCGGCTTCGTAATGGTTGCGAGCCCCCAGATATTGCGCGATAACGATAGCGGCACCGTTACCGACGACCTCAAGTATGAGGATGGCGATCGAGATGACCTGGTTGGCCGCGCCTACCGCCGCCACCGCGTCATCCGACACGCCGCTGAGCATCATCGTATCGGTGATCCCCATTAACATAAATAAAAAGACTTCCAGGAATATCGGCCAGGTTAAACGGAACAGATTGAACTCGCGCTCCAGCGGAAGCTTGGCAGCAGCGGTCCCGTTCTTCGTTTTCATCTCTTCACCCTCCTTCAATACGTTTGTTTATTTCAAAACAAAACGTATCTTAGCACGGCGAAGTTGAAAAAGCATCATTTTTCTTGAAATTTCCTGAAAATTATATGGCTCGTTCTCAAAGTTTCCTTTTTTGCATATTCAGCTTGCGATATTCAAATCCGAACATAGTCGTATTCCCGCGTTTCCGGTGCTTCGAAATGCTGTTCGGCACGTTGAATGCGATTACGTCCCGCGCGCTTGGCTTCATACAAAGCCATGTCGCAGCACTTGTAAATGCGGTCCAGATCCGAACGATGCTCGGGTACGAATGTCAGTGCGCCGATGCTCAACGTATAAGAACCTTCGGCAGCCACCCGAATACGTTCCGCCAACAACGTCGACTCGGCGCGCGAAGCACCCGGCAGCAGAATCGCGAATTCGTCGCCGCCGTAGCGTCCGAATAAATCGTGCGGCCCAAGCTGCTTGGATACGACGGCACTCATCTCGCGCAGCACGCGGTCGCCGATATCATGCCCGTATGTATCGTTGATGCTTTTGAACCCGTCGATATCGAACAGTAAAAAAGACACCGGAAGACGGCGCTTGGCATACTGATCGAGAACCGCCTCCGCTTTATAAATAAAAGTACGTCGATTCCAGATCTGAGTCAGATCGTCGACGCTGGCCAGACGAAACAGCTCGTCATCCGACTTTTGCTTGGCAAGCAGCACGAAGCCTGTATTCGCGAGCATCATGGTCATATAAGCCGAGATCGAGAACAGATTCTGACTGACGGTCGCAGCGAGCAGCGCCGCCGGTCCTTCAGCCAATAAAGCAGCACTCGCCCGAATCGCTAAAGCGGCAGCCAAAAAAGTATATAACCCTCCCATTAATCTGCGCAATGCCGGAGCTTTTCGCTGCAGGAGGAGCCGAAGCGCCGGCGGAGCAATTAACAGAGCGCAGAAGGTCGAAGCAATCGCGATGCGAAGTCCTTCGCCATTATAGAAAAAGAGAACCAAGTTAAATAATAGAATAGCCGTCAACATGACGATAATGCCCATCTTGCGCGTGCGCGGCGTCAATACGCCTTGCAGCCGAAGCAATGCCGCCGACTCGAAAGCCGTTCCCAGAAACAAAAAGGTATTGCTCAGCGAAATAACGGCCAGATCCCCGAGACTTCCTTTTAACAGCATCAGCGACCAAGCTCCTGCCTGAAGTAACTTTGCCGTAAAAAAGATAGAAATCGACGCGTCCCTACTCTCGCTTCGCCGGTAAGCACTCAAAAGTATAATCGTTAACACATGCCCGCAGATCAAAGAAACGTAAACGGTTTGCGGGTCCAGATGAAAGCTCATGATGGGTTCTCACTCTTCCCTTCAAATCGTTAACCCGGCAATATCCCGCCAATACAAAGCAATCTCGGTGAAACTCTCTTCCCCGATTCGAATCTCTTTGCGTTCCGCTTCTTCGCCGCCAAGGCGTTTATAAAAATGCACGGCCGGATTTTGTTCCAGCACCCAGACCATCAATGAACGGTATTCGCGCGTCTTCAACTCATTCAACAAGCTTTGAAACATTTTGCGGCCGATCCCTTTGCGTTGTTCGCTTTGCAGCAGATAGACGGCGTATAGCTCCGCTTCGTACACGCGTCCGGTTTCGCGGTCCACGCCGTAATCCAGAAATCCGCAAATTTGCCCTCGTTCATTTTCGGCTACCATTACCCCTTCGCCATGCTCCGGATCTTTCAGACGTTTCTCCCAATGCGTCCAACGCTGCTCGACGGACAGGCTATCCAGATAAGCGTCCGCAATGATGCCTTTATACGTAGTCTTCCAACTGTCGACATGAACCTGCGCAATGCCCGCGGCATCTTCAGGTCTGGCGAATCTGATCTTCATTGGGGTCGCTCCTCTACAAAAAGTTTCAAGCAACGGGGACGTTCCCATGCCGCCCCTTGCGGCCGGGATTATGCAATCAAGATTTACAGTTATCGTATGAAATTAAAAAACGTTAAGCATATAGGATTCGGCGGACTTTCGCAAATCCCTGCTGGAAAAAGCAAGTTATTTCCAAAGTGAGGAGGAGGGGGAAGGGTAGATATTAAAGAGAACATTAGAGAAAGGCTTGCAATGAATAGATTTCATTGGGGCAACTGCGATTGTTGCGGATAAGCAAAAATCAGAAGGCCATAGAGTCTAATTCGTGATCATTGTTGCTAAAAGGCAAGAATTTGGGAGTATTTGAGCTTTTATACGCTTTTTAGAGAGAAATTGTTGCTTATATGCAGGAAGCTGGCATTTTAAGCTGCTTAGCAAGTGAAATTCTTGCGTATACGCAAGAATAATAAATAGCAAAAAGCCGCTCCTGAGAGCGGCTCGATGTTAAGCAAAGTTGATTCCAAATGAAGCCTCAGCGAAGGGGAAAATTCAGTGAATGACGCCTTTGAACTTGGAAAACCTCCATCATAAATTTCATTCCAGTTTTCCAAGTGAGACAGCGTCTTGAACGAATTTTTCCCGCAGCGCCCGAGCTTCTTAACCGAATAGGATTTTAAATTAACGGCTGCCGATGTTCACCGGCTTGATGTCCCAGATTTCCGTGGCATATTCGTTAATCGTGCGATCTCCGGCGAATCGGCCGGACTTCGCAATATTCAAGATCGATTTTTCCGTCCATAGCTTCGTATCGCGATAATCGAGGCCGATTTGCTGTTGAGCGTCGGCATAACTTGCGAAATCTCGCAGCACGAAGTATTCGTCATTGTGGCTGAGCAGGGAATGGTAGATCGAATCGAAGCTTTGACCGTTTTGGCAGAACGGACCCGGGTGAATCAGCTGATCCAGCACTCTTTTCAAGCGATCGTCACTATGATAGATTGCCGGTGCCGAGTACCCGCCTTCGCGGTAATACTTCTCGACTTCTTCTATGCGCAGGCCGAACAGATACATGCCTTCGTCGCCAAGCGATTCGTACATTTCGACGTTCGCGCCATCCAGCGTACCGACAGTCAGCGCGCCGTTCATCATCAATTTCATATTGCCCGTGCCGGATGCTTCCTTGCCCGCCGTCGAGATCTGCTCGCTGACATCGGCTGCCGGAATGATCTTTTCCGCCAGCGATACCGAATAGTTCTCCAGGAAGAAGACGTTCAGCAGATCTTTCGTTTGCGGGTCATTATTGACGGTAGCCGCGATATTATTAATCAGCTTGATGATTTGTTTCGCCATATAGTAACCCGGAGCGGCCTTGGCGCCAAAAATGAACGTACGCGGCGTAAATTCAAGCGTAGGCTGTTCTTTGATCCGGTTGTACATGTCCATGATATGGAGCGCGTTCAGCAATTGGCGCTTGTAGGCATGGAGACGCTTGACCTGCACGTCGAAAATGGAGCTGGTGTCTACAGCCACGCCATGCTTTTTGTAGATGTAGGCAGCCAAACGTTCCTTGTTCTTATGCTTCACTCCGCGAATCTTTTCTTGGAACGCGGCATCTCCGGCATGTCCCAACAGATCCGTCAAACGGCTCGGATGCGTCTTCCACTCGGAACCGATCGCGCCTTCGATCAGCCCGGCCAAGTCCGGATTGGCATGCATCAGCCAGCGGCGGTGCGTGATGCCGTTCGTTTTATTATTAAAACGATCCGGGTACAATTCATAAAATTCTTTCATCTCGCGGTTCTTAAGAATGTCGGTATGCAGCGCGGCTACGCCGTTGATGCTATGGCTGCCGTGAATCGCCAGATGCGCCATCTTGATCTGTCCGTCCGCGATGATCGCCATGCGGGAAACGCGCTTCTGATCTTTCGGATTTTCTTCAAGCAACGAAGCACAGAAGCGTCTGTTTACCTCTTCGATAATCATGTAAAGGCGAGGCAGCAAATCGCGAACCATTTGTTCCGGCCACGTTTCGAGCGCTTCGCTCAGAATCGTGTGGTTCGTATAGGATACGACGCGGGATACGATGTCCCAAGCCTCTTTCCATCCGAAACTTTTTTCGTCCAGCAGAATGCGCATCAACTCCGGAATGACCAAAGTCGGATGCGTATCATTGATATGAATCGCGACTTTCTCCGGCAGGCGGTCATACGGTAAGCCAAGCTTCTCGAATGTACGAAGCACGCTTTGCACGCCAGCCGAACAGAGGAAGTATTCTTGTTTCAAACGCAGCAGCTTGCCTTCATATTGAGAATCATCGGGGTAAAGGAATTCGGACACCGTCTCGACCGAACGTTTGTAATCGAGGAAGTTATAGTAGTTGCCATTCGGACCGCCGAAGCCGCGAGCGGGATCGGCCGTCGATTCCGCACTCCATAAGCGTAACGTATTTACGGTCTCGTTTTCGTAGCCTACGATCGGAACGTCGTAAGGGATAGCCAATACATCCTCGCCGTTTTTCGTTTCGTACGTATAGTTGCCGTCCGCTGTTTCGACGACTTCGACATTCCCCCAGAAGCGAACATTTACTTTGTTATCGTCGCGGCGAACTTCCCAGACATTTCCTTTTTGCAGCCAATAATCAGGCAGTTCCACTTGGTGGCCGTCAATGATCTTCTGTTCGAACAGCCCGTATTTGTAACGAATCCCGTTGCCATGCCCAGCGTAGCCAAGCGAAGCCAAAGAGTCGAGGAAGCAGGCAGCCAGACGTCCGAGACCTCCGTTGCCCAAGCCTGCATCGGCTTCATATTCTTCGATATCTTCCAAATCCCAACCCAGTTCGCTGAGTGCTTCCCGTACCATTTCCAATACGCTTAGGTTCAGCAGATTATTGCCGAGTAAGCGTCCCATCAGAAACTCCATGGAGAAGTAGTAGACCTGGCGTTCTCCTTGTTCCATGTATGCGCGGTTAGTAGCAGCCCAGTCTTGACCGATTCGCTCGCGAATCATGCTGCCGAGAGCGGCATAGACGTCATCTTCCGTAATCTTCTGAATCTGACGGCCGCTTGTACCGATCAAGCGCTGTTCGAATTCTTTTTTGAAATTTTCTTTATTAGTGAACACGGGTAAGCCCCTTTCCCATTTCGCCGGAAGCGGTGTCCGACGGCGGACGAATTAAAGTATAGTTTCTCTAAAATGATTCGTTCATAAGGATTTCGATACGATTATAGCAGGAACTAAAAAAGCCTTCCACAACCAGGTTCTCTCTTAAGGAACCTGGTATAGAAGACCTGTGGGTTGGATTATATATCGGTGAGAAACCGCTTTTTTTAAACCCTTTATATGGCGAAGCATGTCGAACTTTTACAGAAGGCTATGCCTTTCGATCTAGGGCGTATCTTCAAACCGGCCAACGTGCATCTTTTACCGCCTTTTCGCCCTGCCCCGAATTCGTACCTAAAGCGTGTACGATTCCGGCAACGCAGCGTCACTTTCCCTTGACGTGCCCCGGCACGCCTGCGGAAAAGTTCCTTGTTCAGCACGAAAATTCGGCAAAATCTGCTTCCGTCGAGGTTTGAAGACACGCCCTAGTACTCTGTATCACCTCAAATAGTAGGTTTACGTTTGGCCGAAACGCACATGGGTCTAGTGCGTTTCGGACGAGCGTAACCGTACATTCATCTGATACAGAGTACTAGTTTTTACAACAAGCTGCGTTTGGCGATAACGAAAGGTCTGCGCGAATCGCCGACCAGCGTGCGATTCGCGGTCAATTGGACATCCTTGTCCAAAATAACGTTCTCGACGATGGCGCCCGCTTCGATCACGCATTTCTGCATGATGATCGAATTGATAACTTTGGCGCCTTTTTCGACTTTGACGCCGCGGAAGAGCACGCTGCCTTCGACCTCGCCCGCGATCCGGCATCCGTTAGCCACCAAAGAGTTGCGTACGTCCGCGCCTTCGAGATATTTGGTCGGCGCTTCGTATTTGATTTTCGTGTGCACCGGCATGTCCGGCGAAAATAGCTGCTTGTACTTCTCGGGGTCAAGCAGTTCCAGGCTGTTCTTGTAATAGCTCGCGACCGAGTTGATTACGGCGTGATAGCCTTTATACTCGTAGCCCGCGATCTTCAAGCCGCTCGGATTGCGCAAAACGGCATCGCGGAAAAAGTAGCTGTCGCCGTGCGCGATGCAATATTCCATCTGCTGCATGAACAGGTTTTTCTCCATGATGAACAGGTCGATGTACACGTTGTGATGGCCTTTTTCGTTATGAATGCCTTTGACCGAACCGTCTTCCGCTATCTCCACCCGGAAGCAAGGATCATGCTCGGGTTCGAGCAGGTCGACATGTTTGTACACGACTGTCACGTCCGCGCCCGAAGCTTTATGCTTCGCCGCCAGATCGCAAAAGTCCACTTTGGACAAGTGCTGGCTGCCCGAGTGAACCACGTATTCGCCGCTGCTGCGGGCGAAGAAGTCTCGGTTATTGTGCATATGCTGGAGGTCGCCCGCCGAGATGTCGGTCGGGTCGTTCCAGTCCGGAGGCAGAATGAACAATCCGCCGCGTTTGCGATCCAGGTCCCACGGACGGCCTTCGCCCAGATGATCGAGCAGCGAACGATACTTGCGGCGCACGAACAAAGCGATGTCCTGCACGCCGGCGCTCATCATATTGGAAAGCGCGAAGTCGATCAGGCGGTAGCGTCCCGCGAAAGGAACGGCCGCGCCCGCGCGGAAGTACGTCAGCTCGTTTAATTGGTCCAATTCGTGGTCCAAATTGATTACACCCATGAGTTTCATGGTTCCACCGTCCCTTGTATGCTGTGTTGGGCGGTTAAGGAGTTTCGGCCGCGGAAGGCGCTGCGGGAGAAATTCGTTCAAGACGCTGTTTCGCGCAGAAAGCCTACGGCTTTCCGCGCTCAAAGGCGTCTTTCACTGAATTTCTCCCTCCGCTGCTCCGACGCGAACGCAAACTTCTCAACCTGGTTTTTTATGTTTTGAATCGATGCGTTCGAAATGGATAGTTGCCGCTGACTCGTTTCTCGTCAGAATGGCGAATCGCCGTTTCGGCGATGAGTTCGCGCTTTTGATCCTGTTGGGATCAGAACGGCGAATCGCCGTTAATCAACAAGATTTCGTTCGGGTCTTCGCGGTCTTCGCCGATGACGGTGTTGTCGGGAATGACTTTGCCCTGATCGACGATGGCGCGGTGAATGCGAACGTTTTTGCCGATTTTGACTTCAGGCATGATAACCGATTCGGAGATGATGCTGCCTTCGCCGACTTCGACGCCGTAGAACAGAACGGAACGGTCGACTTCGCCGTAAACGGAGCAGCCTTCGTTAACCATGCAGTTTTTCAGCTTGGCATCGGGCGAGATGTATTGGGCAGGCTCGTTCGGATTGCGGGTATAAATCCGCCAGTCCGGATCGTTCAGGTTCAACTCCGGATCGTCCTTGAGCAGATCCATGTTGGCTTCCCACAGGCTCGGGATCGTGCCCACGTCGCGCCAATATCCTTCGAACGGATACGCGTACAGCGCCAGTTCGTCGGCCAGCATTTTCGGTACGATGTCTTTGCCGAAGTCGTGCGAAGATTCGGAATCCGGTTTATCGATGTCTTCCGTGAGGTATTTGCGCAGCACGTCCCATTTGAAAATGTAGACGCCCATCGAAGCCAGCGTGCTTTTCGGCTGCTTCGGCTTTTCGTCGAACTCGTAAATTTTCAAGTCTTCGTGCGTATTGATCATGCCGAAGCTTGGCGCTTCTTCCAGCGTGACGTTGATGACGGAAATGGTGCAATCCGCGCCTTTTTCCTTATGGTAATCAAGCAACTTCGTATAATCCATTTTATAGACATGATCGCCCGACAGTACCAGAAGATGCTCCGGGTCGTATTGGTCGATAAATTTGAGGTTCCGCGAGATGGCGTCCGCCGTCCCCCGATACCAGCTGCTTCCGTCCTCGCGTTCGTGCGGAGGCAGGACGAATACGCCGCCGTTCTTGCGATCCATGTCCCAATCGCTTCCGACGCCTATGTAAGAGTGGAGCACGAGCGGTTCGTACTGAGTCAGTACGCCTACGGTGTCAATGCCGGAATTCGTGCAGTTACTAAGCGGAAAATCGATAATTCGATAGGTTCCTCCAAAGTAGACGGCAGGCTTGGCCAAAGACTTCGTCAGCCCTTTCAATCTCTTCCCCTGTCCGCCGGCAAGCAGCATGGCGATCATTTCTTTTTTCTTCATTCAGACGAACCTCCTCGGCAATATATAAAGCTGTGCTCGTGGCGGAAGCGATCTCCGCAGATGTGTGGATGCCCCTTGGCGGGACCCTTACGACTTGCCAGGATTGAAAACAGGACGGGCAACCGAGTTAGACAGGATAAAACCACATACACTTCTTTAACCCCTACCGGAGGTTTGGAATCGTCGGTTGCTGGGATTTTTAGAAGAAAAACGTGATCTTGGAGATGAAAAAGCGGTGAAACGATTGGAATCGGTGAAACAGGCAGAAATTGAGTAATCGGTTTGTTTCATAATACCATATCTTGTAAAAAGTAAAAGGGCATGTAAGCTATTGTATAGAAAAAGACGGTTCCCCAATGTGTTCGAAAAATTCGAATCGTCGGTGGAGCCGTCTTTTTCCATCTGCCTACCCCTCAGTATCTCGTTTCAAGGATTCATTCGCATATCTCCCAATTCGAAGATCGGCAAGTTCTGGGCCAGCAGCGCAGCAGCAAGAACGGCCGCAAGCATGACCAGAAACGCTCCCGCATCATACTTCGTCACCGGCGAATCATAATAGTACGTGCGCCGCCTTCCGGCATCGAAACGCTTGACCTCCATAGCCGCCGCCGTACGTTGAGCGCGGCGTATACTCTGGGCAAGCAACGGCAGCGCGTATAATTCAGGCATTTGCAGCAGTCGGCTTGCTCCCTTTTTCCCTCCTGCTCCCCGCACGGCGAGCGCATCCCGCCGAATACGCAGTTCTTCCAACGCCATTGGCAGCAACCGAATCGACGCCATGAAACTGTAGGCGTATTTCGGACTTAATCGAACACGCTGCATCAAGGCATAAAATAACCCGGTCGATGTAGTCGTCAATACGAACAGCAAGCCTTGGCAGCCGAAAGCAATAGAACGAAAGCCCAGGTGCAAGCCGCGATAAAAGCTTTCTTTCGAAATCGAGACCGGCCCCCACGACCACCAGATCTCGCTCCCTTTACCGAATAAAATCATCGTCACCGATGCCGAAGCAAAAGCCAACGCAAAACCGGACGCAAGTAGCGCCGTTTTCCACAGCGGATATCCGGATGCGAAGAAAAGCAGCAGCAAAAATAGACAGGCCAAGTAGAATGAAGCGTCGATTCGGTGCGTAAGCACGGTCCAGACAAACAGTCCGACAAACACAGCCAGTTTCAGCGCAGGATTCGAACGATGCAACCAAGTCTTTCTATCCGGTTCAAAAAAACGTTTCATCAGCGTCCCCCATGACTAACCGCGTACCGTCCGTGCAGGAACGCGCGGTAGATCGATCGTCGACAAGTTTTCCGTTCTCGACGCGCCACACTCGTGTAGCCAACCGCTGGGCGATTTCGGTCTCATGCGTAATCATCAGCACGGCATGGCCTGAAGCCCGCAGTTCCTCGCAAAGATTCAACATGGCAAAGGTATTTCGAGCGTCCTGTCCAAAAGTCGGTTCGTCGAGCAGCAGCAGCGGCTTGGCCGATACGACTGCGGAAGCAACGCTAAGGCGACGTTTCTGCCCCAGCGACAAGAGATAAGGATGCCGCTCCGCATAGTCTGCCAGCCCGAACCTGTGCAGAAACTCCAATGCGCGGCGTTCGATCTTTCCCTCGTCTTCGGCAGTCAATCGGCCCCGGCGTACAAACGGCCAACCGATTCGTGCCGACCCGCCTCTCCGCTCTTGTTGAAGGTTGTGCTCAGCTTCACTGCGCAGTGTGAACGATACTTCATCCAGCACACGATTCGTGACGAACTGAAACTCGGGATTTTGGAACACGAACGCCATGTGCTTGGCCGCCGCCTCTCGTTCTGCCCGACGGCCTTCAGGAAGATATTCGCCATATCGACATAGCCCCCGACGAGGCAGCAAGCCCATCAGCCCGAGCAAAAGCGAGCTTTTCCCGGCACCGTTGGGCCCGGTCACCGCGATCAGATCTCCAGGCAAAACGATAGCCGAATCCACCCTGCACGCCTCTTTTCCGCCGCGAAGCACGGAAAATTGTTCGAGCCGCAGCAAAGGTTGAAGCTCGGATTCAAGCCGGGGGGCGCTCGAATTCGGACAATCCGCTTGATCCTCGATAGGATCCGCGAGTGCCGGCGATTTGCTTTCGGTGATCGGAGCATAAGCGTCCGACCAAGCCTCCGGGTACCAAATTCCGTATTCGCGCAACTGATTTCGGTGGCGACGGAATATCGACTCTGCCGGGCCGTCCGCGACCAGACTGCCGTCAGCCTGAAAAACGATGACTCGGTCGACCCAATCGATCACTTCTTCAATGCGATGCTCGACGATCACAATCGTGCGCCGGTCCGAGACGTTGCGTACCGCTTCCCAAATCGTTCGCCGGCCTTCCGGGTCTAGCAGGGCCGAAGGCTCATCGAGCAGCAGCGTCTCCGGTTCCAGAAGAAGAGCCGAAGCCAATGCCAACCGCTGTTTCATCCCCTGCGACAGATTGCCGATCGGGATATGGGCATCAGGCAGATTCAACCCGACCTGTCGCAGCGCAGCCTCGATTCGAGGTCGCATTTCCTGCACCGGAACCGCCAAGTTTTCCAAGACAAAGGCTAGTTCTTCATCCACATGCGGCATGCAAAACTGCGTCTCCGGGTCTTGAAATACAAAGCCTACGGACTCCGGAACTTCCAGCCTGGCCGCTTTCATCGGAACTTCCGTCACGCGCGGAATCATTCCGCCCAACACTTGAAGCAGCGTTGATTTACCGCATCCGCTCGGCCCGAGCAGCAGAACCTTTTCCCCCCGAAGGATCTTGACCGACAAGTCGCGAAACAACAAGTCGGCTGCCCCCGGAAACTTTAAGCGAAGCCCTTGAATGTCCGCAGCCGTCTCTTCTTTCTGTTCGACAAGAGGCATGCGTGCCTCGCTATCCGTCCAGTGCATCATATTCTTTCCGGTCCACGGGACGCAGCGATTGGGTCACGCCCGCACGCTCCAGCAGTTTGGCCAATCCATACATCAACCAGCCTGCGATGACAAAAGAACTGATCGCGCGCAGCGAATATTTGAGCACGATTACCCAGGTTGCGTATTCCGTGACATAGCCGTAATAAATGTCGGCAAGCAGAGACCCTGCCGCAGCAGCCACGCCCGCCAGACCCGCCACGACCGCGCTTGTGTTCCGATAACGAAAAGCCGCGAATATCAATTCGGCGGCAAGACCTTGCAAGACGCTGTAGAGCAGCAGTTGAATCCCGTAGGCGCTGCCGAACGCGATCTCCAGATGCGCGGCCGCGATCTCCGCGATCAAAGCGACGCCAGGCTTGCGAATCAGCAAAAACGCTAATGTCGAGGCGGCGAACCACATGCCGTATACCAATTCGTCGGACTGAATGAACAATAATCCGGCGATGCTCGATACCGAAGCCCATACGTGATAAACAACGCCCAGCACCAGCGATACGACCACCGTTACCAACACGTCGGTCAGCGTCAATCCTTTGCGGCGCGAAGCCGCAGGCGAACCTTTTGCACTCATCTTCATCGTTCTCCCCGCTGTTTGAAATGCAGCCTTCGCGGTCCGGTCAGTTGGGGCTGGCGGACCGGCAAAAGCCGTTTGGTTCCCTGCGCTAACGAACGATGGTTCGACCGATATGATCGGCAGCCATGAACGGCAAAAAACGGCTTTCCGGCATAAAAAATGCGCAGAAAGCCGTTAGTTTCACGGACGGTTACGAATTCTCTACGCTGGCATGACCCAGATCAGATTAACGGTCAGAAGCGGATGGTTCGGCTTCAGTCTCAGCCCGGCTACCCCGGACCCCCGTATCGTTATGCAGTTGCTTTTTACCCTACACCGTTTTGTTCCGGGACGCAACCACGAATTTTCAGCCGTTCATTTCTTCATGCCGCGATGCAAAATTCGCAGCATGATCGCCTGTACCAGTCGAAACGGGGCTCTTTTTTTCAATGCGACAAGCAAAGCCGCGCCGCGCGGAAGCACGTAACGGAAGCGTCCGCGCCCTTTTTTCCCGAGAGCCAAATCCGCCGCCAGCTTCGCCACGGTTCTCGGATCGCCGCCGCCTTCCGCACTGGCGCGCGACATGTCCAGCATTCGATTCAGCGCGGCTTCATTCGGCGATCCGTCTGCCTTGTGAATGCCTGCAAAGCCTTTTTCCCAGATGTCCGTCTTGTACGAGGCCGGCTCCAACACGTAGGTGCGAATCCCGTAAGGCGCCGTCTCCAACGCCAACGATTCGCTGAATCCTTCAATCGCAAACTTTGAGGATACGTAAGGGCCGTATCCCGGCAGTCCGATCGCCCCGCTCACGCTGCTGATCTGAATAATGCAGCCGCTCCGGGCTTCTCGCATATGCGGAACGACCGCCCCCGTCATGGCGATCAGGCCGAACACGTTGACCGCAAACTGTTCGCGCCAGCCTTCCATCGGCACTTCGCCGACAAATCCGCCCATCGCCATGCCCGCATTATTGACCAAAATATCGATCCGTCCGAACGTACCGATCACCGCTTCCACCGCTTCCCGCACCCGGTCGTCGTCACATACGTCGAGCGTGATCGGACGGATCAGACTCGACACCGGACCGTTCCCCAATGCTTCTAACTCTCCCGTAAAAAGAAGCTCTGCCGCCTCGCCGGTTCCGCCTTGTTCCCGATCCGCCGCCGCAGCCGCTTCGACCAGTTTCCCTGCGGCTTCGGGACGCCTCATGCCTGCCGCGACAAGTACGCCGGCCTTCGCCAATTCAATACCGATATGCAATCCGAAGCCGCTCGACGTCCCCGTCACGATCGCGACTTTCAACGCCTGATTGTTCGGTTCTATTTTCTGCGGCTGCCCTTCGGCTCCTGCCATCCGAGATTCCTCCGTTCTTCCGTTTCCTACGCTCCCATTGTAGCAGGTGAGTCGCGACTTTTCGAAGACGCTTTTCTCCGTGAAACGTCAAACAGCCTTTCAGCAAAATTCCCCGCTGAAAGGCTGTTCCAAAGTCCGTTGAACGCGGCTCGCATTCATTCGCAAACCGCTGCTTGTTATGTACACTCCCGGCGCGCTCCATATCCAAATCGGGGCGCGGTGTGCGTACCTTGCTTATCAGGCATCTATGGTCGAATCATTATAGGCATCCGTTGGGGTTCTTAGAACCAAAGCTCGCTTTGCTCGGCGGCTTTTACGCGGCGCAGACGATTGCGGAAGATGGCACTGCCCCCGGTGCGTCCTGCTCCGCTGCGAATCCGTCTTTTGTTAAACATTTCGGCTCCTCCTTCCTCATCCCGGCGCTCTGGCGTCTCGGGAATGAAAGCTAACGAGTGTTTACCCGACTGCGTCAATTCTCAAACAGGCGGGCAGGCGAAATGAAAAATTCCGAACGAATTTGCAAGGGTTTCAACGAATTTCCGAAGGACTTTTGCCGGTGTATTGCTTGAATTGGCGGCTGAAGAAAAAGATATCGCGATACCCTAGCGCTTCGGCAACCTCCGTCACGTTCATGCCCGCATGGCCGAGCAGATGCTGCGCCCGCTCGATACGCATGCGAATAATATACGACTGCACCGAAGCGCCGACCAGCTCTTTGAACTTGGCGGAAAAGTATCTCGGCGACAAGCCCGCACGCGCCGCGAGATCCTCCACCCGGTGAGCCAGGCTCGGATGCTGCCGAACGTAATTGGCCGCCTCCTGCACCACCTCGTACAGATGATTGCTGCCCCGGCGTTCCGACGGTTCTTCGCGGTCGCCGCGCAGCAATTGGATCATCATTTGCTTCAGCAGCAGCTTGGCTTCCTCGTCCGCGCCGTACGTCTCGCTCAAGAACAAACGCACATAACGGGACAGCAAATATTCGAAGTCAACGGTCTCTCCGAGCACGCGATAAGCATGCGGAATCTCGGATGTCTCGCCTTCGATGTTAAAGTGAATATAAGTCAGCACAAGCGGCTTCTGCGGATTATGCGTCGCGCTGGTATGGTCGCCCGGCCGGAACAGGAAACAGCTTCCTTTCCCGATCTCGTGCGGTTCGTCGTTCAGCAGCAAACGGCCTTCCCCGCTCCATACGTAGAACAGGTCGTAGTTCTGAAGCGGCTGCTCACGTTTTTGCCATTTCCAGCCCGGCTCGCAAGCGATTTTCGCCACATAGGGCGTTAGGATAAAAGAGGACGGCGGCACGTTCAACAACGGCACCCGCTCCTTTCTGTATATAAAATAGGGGAATCTATATCCGCGATAGGCGTACATGCAGGGACAGGGTTAATCAGGCTTTCGATCCTCGGATTGCTTGCCTTCCAAGTTACGCTTCGCGTCCTGCTCGGCACTCTCCTCATAGGTCCAAAGCGAGACTTGACGGGCAGGCTCCGCACTCTCTTTTTGCTCGGAAAAGGGTTCGTTCACTTGTGCGTTTTCCTGCGACGATTCTGCGTCTTGACGCTTGTCGTCCAAGTCTTGCTCTTGAGATTCGGCAGCGATCAAGCGGTTGTAGTACTCATGAATATAGGGGCGCCGACCGCCTTTTTGCACGAAACGCCAATCCTTTTCCACGTTAAGCCGAACCCGATACAGCATATCCAGAAGTTGAGCCGTCTCGTCCGGGGATAGTCCGCGCAGCGAAGACTCGTCCGAATATTCGCCCTCGTCTTGAATAAACAAGTACGCGGATTTGCCCGTCTCCGTCGGGTAGACTCTCTTGTCTTTGCGCAGATTCGGAGCTTCACGCAATACGACCAACCCTTCGTCTTCCAGCTTTTGCAGCGCGCGCGAAGCCGCGGCGCGCTTGACTTTCAATCGGTCAGGCACCGTTCCGGCAGGTTCGCCGGGATTCTCGCAAATGAACGTCAAATACAAATGCAGCCCGCGCGACAGCTTGAGATGCTTGAATTCGATGCTGCTGATCGCTTCCGAACAGCGCGCAATCGCCTCGACTTCGCGAAGCACTTCCTTCACGACGCAGACCTCCTTCATCAACCAAATATGACTTTGCCCGCATAGACGAGACTAAGATATAATCATAGCTTCATTTCGAACTCCAGCAAATCTATAACAGTTCGATGATCATCCAAACATTCATTCCCATTATATCAGAAAGAAGGTCCTATCATGCAATTTCAACTACTCGACGTTATAACGGAGCAACAACTTCAATCCTGCCGCGATATTCGCGTTACTGTTTTTGTCGAGGAACAAGGCGTGCCGCTTGACGACGAATTCGATCAGTGGGACGCGCTGCGTCCTGAAGCCAAACATATTGTTGCGCTAAACGAAGAGCTGCCTGTCGCCACTTCGCGGTTGCGATTCGTGGACGGTCATGCCAAGTTCGAGCGGATCTGCATTTTGCCGGCTTATCGCAAATACGGGTTGGGGCGGCGGCTGCTTGCCCGGCTGGAAGAATCGGCTCGGGAAGAAGGCGCGGGAAAAGCGGTTCTGCACGGACAGGTGCAAGCGGAAGGATTTTATAAAAAACTGGGCTATTCGCGGGAAGGCGAGGTTTTTGACGAAGACGGGATTTTGCATGTGAAAATGGTGAAGTTTTTATAAGGATTTTAAGCTGAACGCGAAAGTTACTTTGGCGGGGGGGAAGCGAGAAGACTGCGAGAAAAATTCGTTCAAGACGCTGTCTCACTCGGAAAACGGGATTGGAATTTAAGTTGCGGTTTTCCGAGTTCAAAGGCGTCTTTCACTGAATTTTTCTCTCCGTCTGCTCGCTTCCAGTTACGTTGGGGTTTCGCGTTAAGTTGAAATCCTTATCAAAAGTTTCTTTGGGTGGGGGAATAGATATATTCAGAAGTTCTGCGTAATCTCGTTCCAATAGCGCAATCGTCTCCTGCGCGAAGCTTGAGCACAGGGGTGGTTTTCGCGCATATAGGACGAATCGGCTTATGCAGTTCAAGTTCAGGTTCTTCGGCAGAACGGGATTGACGGTTGAAGTTTGATGAATCCAAGGCGAGCGGTTACAATTCGAATCATTGAAGCATATATTCATCCATCTTTGAGGAGGCTTTTCATGCTGGAGAAAATCAATGCCGACTCCGTCGTCGCGGGTGTCGATATGGGCGGAACGAATGTACGGATCATGATCGCCGATCTTGCCGGGCAGGTGCGGGCATTCATCAAAAAAGAAACGGACGAGCTTCCCCGCAGGCGTACGGATATGGCTCCGCTTGCGGCTCTAATGCGCGAAGCGGTCCGAGAAGCCGAATGCGAAGCGGGCGATATCGCTTTTCTGGCTGTAGGGATTGCAGGTCTCGATAACGAATCGGACAAATCTTGGGCAGAGCGCCTGGCCGAAGGCTTCGGGCTTTCCTGTCCGAGCCGAGTCGTGAACGACGCCGTGATCGCGCATCGCGGCGCTTTGGCCGGAGGGCCCGGCATCTTGGTCGCTTCGGGCACGGGGTCGATTCTGTTGGCCCATACCGAGCACGGGAAATGGCTGCGAAATTACGATTTCGGCCATTACGCGGCCAGCGCCGCACGCTTTCTGGCTTATCAGGCCGTCTACGACGTTCTGGCAGGACGGGAAACTCCGGGCGACGGCGTGCTTGTCCGCGACATGCTGCGCTTTTTCCGTACGCCCAGCCTGCGCGACTTGACTGAAGCCGCCGGCCGGAGCTTCAGCCTGGACAGCGAACGGCGGGATAGACTGTTCGGATTGTTTGCGCCTATCGTGACCCGGGAAGCCGAGGCCGGTTCACCGATCGCGGTGCGCGTCTGCGAGGACGCCCTGCGGCAGATCGGCGTCGGAGCCGATCTGCTCGCCTCCTTTTTCGCGGGACCCGATATTCCGATCTCGCAAACCGGCAGCGTAGCCGGCAGCGATTATTTCCTGAACGGCCTGCAAGAGTTGGTGTGCGCGCAGCCCGGCCGGCGTTTTGTCTGGACGGAGCCTCGTCTGACGCCGGCCGCAGGCGCGGTACTGATTGCTTACGAATCGCTGGGATTGTCTTTCGGAGACAGCATGGCCGAAGCGCTGGAAAACAGTCCGCACGCGCGTCTTTGATTTCGATAGGAGCCTGTTCAGCTTTGGAGTCGATCAGCAAACGTCTTGGGAAAAGGCAACTATTTACTTTCTTGAAGCGTCTATGAAGCAGTTCGTTCTCGTCAAACTCTTTTCGGCTGCGAGCTGATCATTCCGGATAGAATGCGCAAACTCGTCAACTTTCGCTGTGTTCGCGGTTTGCGCATACATTCCTATTCGATGCGGAGGTTGCCTCATGCACATCATACATACCGAAAAAAAGTTCCGGCGCTTTACGGTCACCCTGCTCATCGCCGGATTGCTGATCGTCTCGCCGATTCCGGGCGGCCGAAACTCGGGCCATTTCGCCCAAGCCGCCGCTCCCGATTCCGCAACAACAGAAGCCGCAACTTCCCGAGCACCTGCCGTGATCGAGACAGTCGATCTACAAGCATCTGCCCCTATTCTTCGTTATCGCCCGACCGCCGCCGCAAACTGGCGCAATCTGATCGCTCATGATTACTGGGCGGAAGACAGCGAGGTAAAGGTGTTGGACCGAGAAGGCGATTGGCTGCGCGTCAAACAAAACGGAGACAACGGCTGGATTCCGACTTGGTACGCAGAAGCAAAATCCGACCGAATCGAAACCCTGCCTGCCGTGCGATTGACCCCTTCTTCGACGGCCAAACTTCATGCATCGCCCGACAGCGAAGCGGCCTGGGTTTACGACGGCGCTCCGTCGATCTCGATGCTGCGTTTCGGCGATTGGTACGGCGTCTCGCCTTATTCCGGCCGAACCGCAGGCAAAACCGATTCCCATGCGATGCTGCTGTGGTTACATGCGGACGACGTCACCGAATCCGTTGCTCTTGAAAGAGGCTTGCTCGCCGCCGACTCCGACTTGTCGATGAATACCCTTCGTGCCGCGCTGGACGGACAACTGCGGGCGGGGGTTGACGCGGAAACGGTGCGCAGCCTGCTGGGCGAGCCTTTTTCCGCCATGGACGCACCCATGTTGTACCCTAATGACCTGGGCGAAGACGGTCGGTATCACTGGAAAAACGACGGCACGGAGTGGCGGTACGAGCTTCCCGGCGCGCATCTGCTGGTACATATCTCCGAGCAAGACCGCTTAATCGGCCTAAACTGGGTTCTGCCGTTGACCGCTTACGACCAACAGCTTCTCCAAAGCGCTTGGCTGGAGGAAGCCGACTTTGATGCGTTGTATCAAAAACTGCCGATTCTGCCTTCTTTGTCCGTCGATTTCGATTGGCGCACCCGGGTGGATACGAACTACGCGTATTCGGTTTACGCCAACGACGATACCTTGCTTGTGTACAGCGATGACGAAGGGTTCAGCGGCTTTCACTACAGTTCCCTGCTTTATGCCATGGATCGGAAAGACGGCAGCGTTCGCTGGAAATACGACGCCGGCTATTCAGGGTTCCGTTTTTTCCCGAATTCCACAGGCGAAAGCGTAACGATTGACAACTATGGCGCAACAGGCGACGGGCAAAACAAAGGAACGTTGGCTCATTTGCGCCTGAGCGACGGCAAAGTGCTGTGGACATACGATTGGCCGGGCCTGGTTAGGCCGTCCGCGTATGCCGCAGGCGATTCGATTCTGCTGCTGAGCGATGCGGCCAAACGCGGTGACGACGGCGTACTGATCGCCCTCGATGAAAAAACAGGCAAAAAAAGATGGAAAAAGCAGGTCAGCCCTCCTTACGATCTGGTCAATCGCGGCTCGGACGATCCTTATGTGCTGCTGTCCCAAGGCGGGACATTACAAGCTCTTGACCCGCTTACCGGAGAAAAAGTCTGGAGCGTCGCTTCGGATAAAGGTCGGATCGATTCCGGCGAGTCGCTGGTTTATGATCCGAACACTTCGCCGGCGTTAACCGAAACCGACGGAACGCGCTGGATCAAATTCGACGGCGAAGACTGGCGGAAGATCGATACGATCAGCGGTCAAACGTTAGCCCGTTACGCTGCGGAAGAAAACGACGCAGTGGAAGAGTTAGGCGGCGGCTACCTGCTGGTTCAACACGAAACCGATACGCGAAATCTTCGCAATCCGTACGTTCGCGATTATGAGACTTCGTTGATCGAGGCTTCTTCCGGCGACGTGCTGTGGACCCGTTCGGATCTGATGCAAAGCGGCATGGTAGACGGCGATACCTTGTACGCCGTCATTAACCGGATTCCCGCCGCGGTTGATTTGAAGACCGGCGTCACTCTCTGGGAAGCCCGGACCAACGGGATGTATCCCAACTCGGAATTCCGATTCGGCGTCGGTCCTTTCGCCCGGCTCGGCGATTACCTGCTGCTTCCTTACGATAGGGATCTGCTGGCATTCGACAAAAAGACGGGACGGCAGCTCGGTCGGATCGACGGACTGCGTTTCGGCTATCCCGAAACGCAAGAGCGCCTTTCCCTTCAATCGCTGCTGAACGAAAAGGACGGCAAGCTGTATATCGGATCGGCGTCGCGCGCTTTGGCCGTATTGGATGTCGGGAAGTTGACGGAGGTACTGGACGAAGCTGTCGCTTCCGGTCGAGGCATAGCGGCGGTTACGCCTGCTATGCGTGCAGCGGAAAATTCAGCCTGGTATCCCGCGCAGACGCAATAAGCAGGTTTGACGAAATGCTGCGTCCAAGCGTGCAGAATCGGGAATCGAAAGCTTGCTCTCCCGCGCTCCCGGTTCGCTCACGCGGAGCCCGGCGCCTTACGGCGCGCCGGGTTCCCGCGTACGCCTGCACGCAGCAAAAAGGCCGTGCCCGGCGTCGCTGCAACGCGACCCGGCACGGCCTTTTCCCATACCCTTATCCGATTTTATTTCTCCAACCCGTTCATGAAATACTCCACCGCTTCGACCAAATCTTCCGGCAGCGCCTCGTTCTCGGCCAATTCAAGCTCCACGCGCAGATCGCGCTCGACCGCTTCCGGATTCAGCCCGTGCCGCAGCACCTGACGGGCCAGCAGTTCGTACCGACGCACGTCGCCGTAAAACTCCTCGCGCGACATCGGACGTCCATGCGATTCGATCAGCACGTTCGCGCCGTACGCAAACACGGTATCGAGCAGCGCAAGGAATTTGCCCGTCGTATATTTCATCGGACCGTCGTAGACGGACTGCGCAAGCGCGTCGCCGAGGAACAACGTCCCTTCTTCCTTCACGTACACGACGCACGAATCTTCCGCATGATCGCCGCCCACGTACCGAATTTCGCACGTCAGCCCGCCCAAATGCACGTCGATAAAGCGTTCGAACACGATGTTCGGTTCTTCGACGCGGATACGGGTCAAATCCCCTCCGTATTCGGCCAGCATATCCTTTTTCGTACGCTCGCTGATCACGCCTTCGGCAACCAACCGGTCTACCGTATCTGCGTTCCATTTCAATTCCGCGAACCCGCGCAAAATTTCGGCCGTTTTCTTCTGGGCGATCGTCGGCAGGCTCCACTCGGCCAGGCCGAAAGAGTGGTCCCAGTGATGATGCGTGAGCACCATCACGTCGGGAGGACGCACGCCTTCTTTTTCCAAGTAGTCACGAAAAGCAGCCGCGTGCGCCGAAGAGTTGCCTCCGTCGATCAACAGCGTCCGGCTATGTCCGACCACTGCGGCCAACATCGGACGATCCGTATCGTGCTCAGCATGCATCATATAAATATGTTCACTGATACGTTCAAATTCAGGCATTACGCTCAACCTCCAACATACGATTTGAAAAATAACGGGAATCTTGCTATCACGTCACTCTGCTTTATTTTACCATCGCCACCCCTTAACGACCAAGGCTCGAACCGAAAATATGCAGAAATGATCCCTCGTACAAAAAAACGATCGGTTGGCGTTGCTATTGTCGGGTAAAAAACATCTATATCCGAATAAACAAAAGGAGGAACCCCTTTGCTTACAAAATGGAACGGAAAAGCATTGGCCGCACCGCTGCTCGTATTGTCGCTTGCCGCCTGCTCCGGTCAAACCGGCGCTCCCGTCGGAGCCGTGCCGGATGCCCAGTCTCCTGTACAAACGCCGAATGCCGGAAATGAAGCCGTTGACGATGCGCTCAACGAAACGCCTGCCGAAGAATCAACGGACGCGTCTCCTGAAGAAAATGCCGCGACAAGCGACGAATCCGGCATCACGGACGGACTGACGGGAGAAGTCGAAACGGTGACGAACAATCTGGATACGCCATGGGAAATTCAGTTCGACGGCGATCTTATTTATATGACGCTGCGCGGCGGTTCGATCGTCAAGCTTGAAAACGGCGAACGGATCGAGCAGCCGATTGCCATGAATCCGGAAGTGTTGGAGGAAGGCGAAGGCGGATTGCTGGGTTTCGCTTTGGATCGGGATTTTGAACAGTCGCGCACTGCTTATGTATATCACACGTACGGAGAAGGCGACGGCATTCGCAATCGGGTGATTCGGATCGAAGAAGCCGCAGACGGCGCAAGCTGGAGCGAAACGGCCGTCCTGCTGGACGATATACCGGGCGCGCGCGTGCACGACGGCGGACGGATCGCAATAGGACCGGACGGCATGCTGTACGTCACGACCGGAGACGCGCAGGATGAGAGTTCGTCGCAGAATGTCGATAGCGTAGCCGGGAAAATTTTACGGATGACGACGGAAGGCGAAGTTCCCGAGGATAATCCGATCGAAGGTTCTTTCGTGTATTCGTACGGCCACCGCAACTCGCAGGGCATCGCTTGGCTCGAAGACGGCACAATGTACGCTTCCGAGCACGGTCCGAGCGGCAATCCGGGCGGTCATGACGAGATGAACGAAATTCGGGCGGGTGCCAATTACGGCTGGCCGGATGTCATGGGCGACGAGACGGGCGACGGATTCACTCCTCCTCTGTATCACACCGGGGAAACGGCGATCGCTCCTTCGGGAATCGCGGCGACGCCGGACGGCAAACTGCTGGTTGCGAATTTGCGGGGAGAAAGCCTGACGGCGTTCGATCCGGCTTCCGGCGAAATGACGGAAATTCTGAGCGGCGTCGGACGTATTCGGGACGTGGCCGTGAAAGAAGGCGAAATCTATATTCTGACCAACAATACGGACGGGCGCGGTTCGCCTGCCGAAGACGATGATAAATTGCTTATTTTACGATAGGGTATAAAAAAACCTCCTTTCTGCTCCGAAACCGATTAAGGTTGGACTGACCGGGTAAAAATGGAAAAAGAAGGAGGGGGAATGACCATGCCAACCTCGAAAGGAAAAGCGATAACCGTCGCGTTACTTTTGGCCGTACCGATCTCAATCTATGCGTCCGAGCAGCGCGAAGACGAACAAACCGCCGTTCAACAGACCGAATCGTCTTGGGAAGGACCCAAACTGCTGGCTGCCGGATCGGGAGGATCAACGGCATCCGCTGCCGAAGCCGTTCCGGTACGTATCGCCGCGGCTTCGCTGACCGACCCGTTGCAGGGCGGATACGATGTCGCGGCCACGAAGCTGAAAGTGCCGTGGTCGATGCAGTTTGCCGGAGACGCGGTCTACATCACGCAGCGCGGCGGCGGCATCGTCGAAGTGAAGAACGGCAAGCAGACGGTTCAGGAGCTTCGCACCAAAAAGACGCTGCGCGTCGTCGGCGAAGCCGGACTGACCGGATTCGTGCTCGACGACAATTTTGCGAAAAATAAATACGCCTATGTCTATCATGCTTACGAGGAAAAAGGAAAAGCGCTGAATCGGATCGTCAAAGTCAAGTTGGTCAACGGCGTCTGGCGCGAGCAAAAAGAACTGTTGTCCGGCATTCCGGGCGGACGGATTCACGAAGGCGGACGTCTCGCGATCGGACCCGACGGCATGCTCTACAGCACCTCCGGAGATGCCAATCAACGCGAGCTTTCTCAGGACCTCTCCAGCTACGGCGGCAAGGTGCTGCGCATGACGACGAGCGGCATGGTTCCGAAAGACAATCCGTTTAAAAATTCCTATGTATACGCCTATGGTCTGCGCAATTCCCAAGGGTTAGCCTGGACATCCAGCGGTACGCTGTATGCCTCCGATCACGGTCCGAGCGGCGCTCCGATCCCGGGCGGCGGCACGGACACGACGGGATTGGACGAAATCAACGTCATCACGCCGGGCGGCAACTACGGCTGGCCGACTATTCAGGGAACCCAGACCGCACCAGGGCTGATCTCTCCTTATTACGTCGCCGGCCCGCAGGCTATCGCGCCTTCCGGAATCGCCGCAACGCCGGATAATAAAATTCTGGTCGCGACCTTGGCCGGCCAAAGCCTGAAACAATTCGACCCGATCACCAAAACGATGACCGATGTATTGACGGGCGAAGGTCGTATCCGCGATGTCGCGGTGCATGACGGCAAAATCTACGTCCTGACCAACAATACGTCGGGCGGTACGCCGGGCGCGGACGACGATCGGCTGCTGATTTTGAAATAAAACGCGAACGGCAGTCTGCAATCGCGGAGACGTTGGCCAAAGGCGATAAACAAGTAAATCACACAGCAAACGATTCGGCAAAAAGCGTCGATTGATCGCAGCGGAAAGAAAATGTTGCGTGCTTCCCGCATTTTTCGTTAGATGAGCAGATTCAAACTGAAATGTTGCAGACATCCATCAATTTTTCGCTTTTCCGACGATTAGTAGGAAACTGGCGCAAAATGATGGACGTTCGCAACATTTTTTGGTGTAAACCGCTGCTTTGGCCGAAAATGATGGATAGCCGCAACATTTTGCGCAAACGGTCGCGGCTTTTGGCGGCCTTTTACATCTGTTCCCCGCGAATCTATGCGCCGAATGCGTTCGGCGGAAGCTTTCTTTCCAATCCGACCGTATCTTTATTCGAACGCTCCCCGTTGCAAGCACGTGCATGCAGCGCGTTTTCGCGCAGTTCGTTTTCTGTTCGGCCTCTTGGTTTTTCCGTCTTCCGGTCGTACAATAGAGCTTGCGTGCGGTGGCAGCTGTTTGCCTTGTCCGCCGAATTCACCGTTTCCATCAAAGGAGATTTTCAAATTATGATTTCTCATTCACAACCCTATACATCTGCTCAAACTACCGAAGATTCCAAACGAATCGTGCTGACCGGAGGCGGTTCGGCCGGACACGTCGCGGTCAATCTGGCGCTTATTCCCGAACTGCGCGAACAGGGCTGGGCAATCGATTATATCGGCTCGGAGACGGGCATCGAAAAAGAATTGGTCGAAGGACTGCCCGGCGTCTCCTACCATGCGATCGCTACAGGCAAGCTGCGGCGTTATTTTTCGTTGCAAAATTTCTCCGATCCGTTCCGCATTTTAAAAGGAGTCGGTCAATCCGGACGTCTGATCCGTCGATTGAAGCCGTCCGTCGTCTTTTCCAAAGGCGGGTTCGTCTCGGTTCCCGTCGTGCTGGGCGCATGGATGAACCGCGTACCTGCGCTGATTCACGAATCCGATTATTCTCCCGGCTTGGCGAACAAACTTGCCCTTCCGTTCGCAGCCGCCCTGTGCACCACTTTCCCGGAAACGGCTTCCGCGGTCAAAACGGGCAAAGCGGTGCAAATCGGCTCTGTCGTGCGCCCCGAATTGAAAGAAGGCGAAGCCTCCCGCGGTCTGGAACTGCTAGGATTTGACGGGGAAAAGCCTGTGCTGCTGGCCGCCGGCGGCAGTCTGGGCTCGCGTGCGCTGAACGCAAATTTGCGCCGGAATCTGGATACGCTGCTGGAGCGCTTCGATATCGTGCATCTTTGCGGGAAAAAGGGGCTCGACGATTCGCTGTCGGATCGGAAGGGATATCGGCAGTTTGAATACGTGAACGAAGGCATGGCCGATATTCTGGCGGCGGCCGATATCGTGTTCAGCCGGGCCGGGTCCAACGCGATCTTCGAATACCTGGCGCTCGGAAAGCCAATGCTGCTATGTCCGCTCGGACGGAAGCAAAGCCGCGGCGATCAGATTTTGAACGCCGACTCTTTTGTCCGTGCGGGTTATGCGGAGATGATCGATGAAGAGCATTGGGATGATGAGCGTTTCGTGATCAAGCTTGAGGAATTGTACAGTAAGCGGAATCGGTATATTGCGCGGATGCGGACGGCAGAGGAAGGAGATCCGTTGAAGCTGTTGCTCCGGGAGATCGCGAAGGTGGCGGGGTAACGACGCTGCGGGAGAAATTCGTTCAATACGCTGTCTCACGAAGAAAGCTTTCAGCTTTCCTCGTTCAAAGGCGTCTTTCACTGAATTTCTCCCTCCGCTGGTGCGCACGTTCGCGATCAGTTTAGGGAAGAGAAAAAGATTTAAAAAAAGGCTGTCCCAAAGGTAAGTTTTGGGACAGCTTTTTTAACGTTTTTTCAAGATTGATAAAGCGCTTTGGGTGCATGTTGTTTCATTGTTGCGAAAAAGCAAGAATGATTAGGGATTGAGCTTGGAATTGAGATCATTGTTGCTAAAAAGCAACAATTCTCGACTGAAAAAGGCGTTTTAGGCTTTTAAGGGCAGCATTATTGCTTGTTCGCAACAATGACGTTCTCTTGCCCGGTTTATCGCCTAAATTGTTGCTTATACGCAGGAATGACTATGACGTGGCTGGATGTGCCGCAATCTATTAAGTCTGTTTAGAAGCAAATCTGCCTATTGGGCGATTTTCGTTCTTCCCTATGCGCAAATCCTGTTCTACGTTTGCTTGCGCAATACCGCCTCAAACTTGGACACCAGTTCGCGCAATTCGTCCAGCTTGGCGATCTGGGATAGCCATTCGGGCGGGATGGAAGATTCGCCATACAGGATACCCGCCAAGCCGCCGACTACGGCTGCGGTAGTGTCGGTGTCTTCGCCCAGATTGACGGCTTTCAAAGCGGTCTCGCGGTAGCTGTCGGCAGTGAGCAGGCACCATGCGGCGGCTTCCAGCGTATCGACGACGTAGCCGCTTGAGCGGATTTCGTCTCTTTTTAACGAGGCTAATTCGCCGTTCAGCACGCGCTCGAATGCTGCCAGCTCTGCATGTCCGGCGTGACGTTCGTTGATTGCCGCGACGGTTGCTTGATACGCTTGTTCCGCAGACTGTCCTTCCAACAATTTCAGCGCCATTTCCACATAGATCTGGCAGGCCAGCAGGGAGCGGGGGTGTCTGTGCGTGACGGACGAGACTTCGTTCACGAGGCGTTCGCGTTCTGTAGGTTCCAGATTCTGCGTGTAAAAAGCCATCGGCAAGATGCGCATCAGCGAGCCGTTGCCGTTGGAACGTTCATGCGTAAGTCCTGCGAATTTGGCCCAGACGGCTTCGGTCCGGTAGCGTTCCAGCGCTTCGCGCGTCGCGTTGCCGATATCGAACAGCTCGTTGTATGGCGTCATATACCCGTGCGTCAGCCAACGGACAAAGCGGCCTGCCATGTCTTCGGTATCGCACTCGCCTTGCAAAGCCAGACTTTCCACCGTGCACCAGGTCATCGTGCTGTCGTCCGACCATGTGCCCGGCGGCTGGTTATACGTGCCGTAGCCGAACATGTCCGTGACGGGGTCGCGATCCAAAGCGCTTCTGGATCGAAACTCGACCGGAACGCCCAGCGCATCGGCTACGGTTAGTCCCAGCAGCGCGCCGTGCAATCGATCGGGCGTCAAGTGTCCTTTATACGAATTGCTCATTTCTCCTCCTGTTCCCGAAACTTCCTTGTTCGGCTCAAGTTGCTTACGAGACGTAGATTAACATGCCTTCGCCGTTTTCTGCCGCTTGATGGTAGTAGGCCTTCATCGGCCCGTAATAGCTCAGCAGATAATCCAACTCTCCCGCATCGTTCCAATCCGGCGCCGGATAGACGCCCGCTTCGTTCATGTCGTCGGGCGCAAAGCCTTTTTTCAACGCATCGTCGTCGAGGACTTCCAGCGCTCCGGAAACTTCGCGCACTTGATCGGGCGTCAGATAACGAACGATAATGTCTTCCGTTTCTTCTTCGTTAATCGGCTGGCCGCCCATAAGCGCGTTGTAGAGCGGTCCTTTTCCTCCGAAAGCATCTCCGCACAGCAGATAATGCAGGCCGTGCCAAGCCTTGTCGAGATCCAGCTCGTCTTCGGCTTCGTCGCCAAAAACGTACTCGTCCAACGTTGCCGTTTTGTCGATCAAGGCAGCTAACAGCTCCGCCGGTACCCTTTTCAAATAACCGATCATTCCCATCTCGAATAACCTCCTTGTGGTCTAAAATGAATACAGCAGCATTCCTTCGCCGTTCTCGGCCGCCGCTCGGTAATACGCCGTCAATGCCCGATAACGTTCCAGCAAATGATCCAGCTCGCCGGGAGCGCTCCAATCCGCCGACGGATACACGCCCTCTTCGTTCATTCGCTGAGGGTTGAATCCCGCCGTCAGCTCCGCTTCCGACTTGGCCTGCAGCGCCTGCGCGACTTCGCGGGTCTGTTCCGCGCTAAGCGAACGCACCAACTCTTCCGCATGTTCCAGAGGACGTCCGCCCATTAGCGCATTGAACAAAGGTCCCTTCCCCGTCAGCGCCCCGTCACAGATCAAATCGTGCAACCCGTACCAGGAGCGACTCAGATCAAGGGCTTCCTTGCCTCCTTCAAACAAATACCCGTCCGGGTCCCCGGCCCCCTCAATCATCTCCAGCAGCTTGCTTTCGGATACGGCTTTCAGTTGCATCGTCACGCCCATCATCCACTCTCCCTTCTTTACCTGCTCCTGATCATTTTTTAAAACGCTCTTTTGCCCGCATGCCCTATGCACATCGTGCGCTTTATGTAAGTTTGAACTTCTATCCTTATTGTACATGTTTTTGTACACGTTAAGCGATTCGCTTGAACCGTGTCCATCCATCGCAGACTTTACCAAAGGGCACAATCGGAACTCAGGCGGCTGCTCCTTTTCCGATTAAACCCTCATTCTCATGTTCTACTCCTTTCCGCACAAATAGTTGACATGGAATCAAAATCATTCGGAAATGTCAACCGTTCACAGGAGAAGGACAAGATGAGACGATTTCGGCAAAAAAAGTAGCAACATGAATGAAAACCCTTAAAAAATCCGGGTATTTTCCGTGACGCGCCCATGTGAGGATGCTATAATTGACGCAATTCTGTTTGGAAGGATGAAGACGCGCAATGAACCCAATGGCTGAACAATGGAACGAGAAGATCAAAGCGGGAAACGCGCATGTCCACGACATGTTGTCGGGACTCGGCCGAGAGATCTATTTCCCGAAGGAAGGCATTTTGAGCCAGTCCGCCGAGGCGACGGCGCACGCCAAGAAATATAACGCCACGATCGGCATCGCGACCGAGAACGGCGGACCGATGCACTTGAAAGTGATTCAGGATAAACTGTCGGCTTACAATCCAAAGGATCTGTACGGCTATGCGCCTCCCGCGGGCAAGCCGGAACTTCGATCCGCATGGCGCGAGAAGATGATTCGCGAGAACCCTTCGCTTGAAGGCAAATCGTTCGGCAATCCGATCGCGACCAATGCGCTGACGCACGGCCTGAGCATCGTGGCCGACTTGTTTGCCGATGCGGGCGACGCGGTCGTGTATCCGGACAAAAACTGGGAGAACTACGAGTTGACCTTCGGCATCCGCCGCGGCGCGAAGATCGTCAACTACGAACTGTTTACTACGGACATGAAATTCAATGCCGAAGCGTTCCGCAAAGCATTGCTGGAGCAAAAAGAAGCGGGCAAAGCGATCGTGCCGCTCAACTTCCCGAACAACCCGACCGGCTATACGCCGAGTGTCGAAGAAGGCGACCAGATTATCAAGGTTCTGCTGGAAGCGGCAGACGCGGGTATCGATCTCGTTGTCGTGAGCGACGATGCTTATTTCGGTCTGTTCTTCGAGGATTCGCTGCATGAGTCGTTGTTCGGCAAACTTGCCGGCCTGCATCCACGCATTCTGCCAGTTAAAATCGATGGAGCAACGAAAGAAGAGTTTGTCTGGGGCTTCCGCGTAGGCTTCATCACCTTCGCTTCGGATAACGCCGATATACTGGCAGGACTGGAGCAAAAGACGATGGGCATCATCCGCGCGACGATCTCCAGCGGTCCTCACCCGTCGCAGACTTTCGTGCTGGACGCGCTGAAAGCCTCGGAATTCGAAGCACAGAAGCATGAGAAATTCCTGATCATGAAAGGCCGCGCCAACAAGGTCAAAGACCTGCTCGACAGCGGCAAATACGAAGGCGTCTGGACCTATTACCCGTTCAACTCCGGTTACTTCATGTGCCTGAAGCTGAACGAAGGCATTCCGGCCGAACAGCTTCGCCAGCATCTGCTGCGCGAATACGGCGTCGGCACGATCGCGCTCGGCGAGACCGACCTGCGCGTTGCTTTCTCCTGTATCGCGGAAGAGAACCTGGAAGATCTGTTCGATCTCGTGTATAAAGGCGCGAAAGAATTGCAAGCGGCTAAAAGCGAATAAGAATCTTTGACGGCACGCGTTCAAATTGAATATTCCGATTTATGCTCAAAAAGGCTGTTGAGAATTTCTCAACAGCCTTTTTTTGCTTTATGGACTTGCGAAGAAAATAAAGTACGCCCTAGAACGCTCCCAAATCAAGTCAGGCCGAATGTCGAACAAGATTCCAGATCTCCATGAATTTCGTGATGGCCTGATCGATCGTTTCAAAAGGAACGCCGTCCCGAGCCTGTGTAGAGATGCCTTGCATAAAGGTATCAAATACGGTGGTCAACATGTGTATATCCGTGGAAGCAGGGAGTTCGCCGGTATCCACCGCACGCCGGATGCAATCTTGAAGGCGATTGCGAGTCAGCTTTCTTTTCTCGGCGGCAATATCGCGGATATGATTATTTTTGGACGAACACGTAGTAGCCGACAGCACGATTAAACAACCGGATGGATGCGCGCTGTCCGTTTGCATTTTTGCGGTACTTCTTAACGTGGTTTCAATCGCCTCTTTCGGCGAAAGCGCAAGATCCGAAAAACTTTTCGTCACGCGTCCAAACGTATTCATATATCGTTCTACGGCTTCTTTATACAACGCTTCTTTGGATTCAAAAGCTGCGTAAAAGCTGGCTGCCGAAATATCCCCCATGACTGCTCGAAGCTGAAGCAATGAAGTCGCCTCGAACCCTTGCTCCCAAAAAAGCAGCATCGCCTGCACTACAGCTTCATCCCGATCAAAAATGCGCGGACGCCCCGTTCTTGCCATTAGAGATTCCCTCCCTTTTCTTAATTATATACTAATCGATCCATAAATCATTGACAAGTACAGCTGCTCTGAATAATATAAGGAATGATCGATCCATAAGTCGATTGATTACTTCATTTCATCTTAAAGGAGCTGTACGAATGTCCGATCTATCTGCTCGTCGTTTTCCGCGGCTCGGTTTGCTTGCCCTCGCTATGGCAGGGTTTATAGCCATCATGACCGAAACGCTTCCTGCGGGATTGCTGCCGCAAATCAAAGAAGGGCTGCAAATTTCCGAGTCGAGTGCCGGACAACTGGTTACTTTTTATGCAGTCGGGTCGCTGGTTGCCGCCATACCGGTGGCCGTACTGACCAAAAGCTGGCGCCGGCGTCCGCTTTTGCTTCTGTCTATTTTCGGGTTTCTGGTCTTCAACACCATTACTGCCCTTTCGTCAAACTATGCGCTGACGCTTTTTGCCCGTTTCTTCGCCGGCGTTGCCGCGGGCGTTTCCTGGGGTCAGATCGGCGGTTACGCCTTACGCATGGTACCTGAGCATCTGAAAGGAAGAGGCATGGCCGTGGCGATGATCGGAACGCCGCTTGCCTTATCGTTCGGCGTTCCGGCAGGTACGTTGCTGGGTTCGTTCATGGGCTGGCGCTCGGTGTTCTGGCTGATGTCGTTGCTGGCGTTTATACTGATCTTCTGGATACTCTGGAAAGTGCCGGATTATCCGGGGCAGTCAGCGGATAAGCGGACCTCCGTCAAGCAAGTCTTGTTCACCCCCGGCATCCTTCCCGTTTTGACCGTCGTCTTGGCATGGATGTTGGCTCATAACATTTTGTATACGTACATCGCTCCTTTTCTCGCCGATGTCGGGTTGGAATCCAAAGTCGGACTCATCTTGCTCGTATTCGGTCTGATGGCATTGGTGGGCATTTGGATTACGGGCCTGTTCATCGATCGGTGGTTACGCATGCTGGTTCTCGTGAGCCTCGCGGGATTTTCCTTGATTGCTCTTATATTGGGTTTGTGGAGCGAGCATGCTATGGTCGTCTTCGGTTCGGTTGCCTTGTGGGGTCTTACATTCGGCGGTGCCGCTACCCTGCTCCAGACCGCGCTTGCTCAAGCTACGGACGAACAAGGCGTGGATCTCGTCATGCCGATCAATACAACCGTTTGGAATTTGGCTATTGCCCTTGGGGGAATCATAGGAGGCGTTCTTCTGACCCAATGGGGAGCTGCATCGTTTAGCTGGGTCATATTAGCCTTATCGCTGGTCGCTTTGTTTGTGGCAGGGAGTGCCAAAAGGTACGGCTTCCGATAATCGGGTATGTTGATCCGCTACTTCTCCGACTACGGACGCGGCTTCATTCGACCGTGAATTCGCGGTTGTTAATATCGTGGTTTTCTTTACGCATAAAAAAATCCGGACAGTTATTTGTCCGGATTTTTTAGATTACTCGTCTTCCCCTTCCAGCTTGCGCCATTTCCGTCCGGCGGAATTGTACAGCAGGAAACACAGCACCCAAGCAGCAACAAGTGCTCCGACCGCAAGCAGCGGATCGGAAGGCAACGTGAGCAGGAACGGCAGCCACATGAACGCCGAAGCAATCAGCAGGACGCGAATCATGAGATGCAGCCCGGCGCGTACGCGCGAATCCTCAGGAATCGGATACAATCCCAGCCAGAGCGAATCGGCATGGGTACGGCGCAATCCGTTAAGCTGCATCCCGATCATGAAGGTGAACAACAGCAGCAAAGCCAAGCCCAACCACGATTCGCGGGCAAGCAGTTGGAGAACGAACCCGACGACTGCCAGACGCGCCGCCATTCCGAGCATGTCGCCGCGAATAAACGAACGCGTCAGAAGGAAGCGATACGCCTCCTCCGGCTTCCACGGGATCGAGCGTCCTATACCGGACAGCAAACGTCGACGATATACGCGCGGGTCCTGCGTCGGCACGTCCACGAACCAGCCGAGCATGCGCATGGAGCGACCTGCTTGCGCTTTTTCGACCGCGATCAGACGCTCCCAAGGTACGCGGTGCTTAGGCGGGAAACGCAGCGCCAGCGCGTACAGCGCCGCGAGGGCGACGATCGCGATAACGGACCAAAACAACGGCAGCCAGAACCAAGCGAATACGCTCGCCGCCGCCAGCACCCAACGCAGCAACCGATAGATATCGGCCTGACGGGCGGATACCATCCGGTGTTCCTGCCAAGCGCCGTAAGCGAACAACAGTTTCAGGCCGAGTACCAACAGCAAACTCGCCCATAGATTCGCGTGATCGTTCGGCAGCACGCGAATATAGATCGGCCAAGCAACGAGCAGGACAACCCAAATCAACAGCAGTTTGCCGATGACGCCTGCGCGCCAAGCCGGGGAAAAGTACGCCTTCATCTGCGTTTCGAGCGGCAGCAGGAAGACCGTATCCGCCGATTGCAGATACGTGCGGAAGCTGCTCCAGGCCGCCATCGGGAAGATCAGAATCGACAGAATCCATTGAATCGGAAGCCCCGGCGGCATATCTTGGAGGATCGATGTGTACCATGCCGAGAACAAAATCAGCAGCAGCAACACCGATACGGCAAGTCCGCTTTGGATAATGTACGGCAGGTAAGGCAGGATTCGACCCAAGAAGATCGAACGCCGTTTGCCGCGCATCGCCATCATGCCTTCTGCCGTCATCGGAGCGATCGTTCCGGGCGCCCAAGGCAGGCCGGAAACGATCGGGCGTCCGTTCTCTCCGTCGGCCGTGCGGCCCGCGGGTTGCTTGGAAGCAGAAGCGGACGTTCCGTTTCCCTGCAACGGCGTCGGATCGTTTCCTTTTCCCGAACCTCCGTCGTGCTGCGGCCCGGTCATTGAATGCCTCCCGCGCCCTCGGCCCGAACCAATCGGTCGAACATGTCTTCCAGGGAAGCGCCGGGCATACGGGCCGCTTTTCGAATGTCCTCCAACGTCCCTTGCACGATAATGCGCCCTTTATGCAAAATCACGAAGCGGTTACAGTAGTTCTCGATCGTGGACAAAATATGCGAACTGAGCAGAATCGAAGCCCCTTCGCGGTTGACCTCGACCATGTACTCCAGCAGATCGCGGATGCCGAGCGGATCAAGGCCGAGGAACGGCTCGTCGATCACGTACAACGGCGGACGCGCGATGAAGGCGCACATGATCATAACCTTCTGCTTCATCCCTTTGGACAAATGCGAGGACAGGCTGTGTTCTTTGTCCTTCATGTAAAAAAGCTTCAGCAGCCGCTCCGCCCGTTCTTCGAATACGGCATGATCGACGCCGTAAGCGCGAGCCGTGAATTCCAAATGCTCGCGCACCGTCAATTCCTCGTACAACACCGGGGACTCGGGAACGAAAGCGAGCGAAGCGCGATAACTCCCCGGGTCGTCTTTGAGCAGCGAGCCGCCGATCCGAACTTCGCCTTCCCGCGGAGACATCAGGCCCAGAATATGCTTCATCGTCGTACTTTTGCCTGCGCCGTTCAGACCGATCAAGCCGACCATTTCGCCCGGAGCGACTTCAAAATCGACATCGTGCAGAACCGGCTTGTTCACGCTGTAACCGCCGGTCAGCCTTCCTACCTTCAGGATGGCTTGTTCACTCATACTCCTTCACCTCTTCTGCGTCTGATGCTTGAAATTTAATGATGCTCAAACTTCGCATTCAAGCGAATTCTCGCTTCAAGTGAGACAAGCTGCTCCTACCTTGCCCACGCTAAAAGCAAGGTTATGCCCGGCCGGACATAACCTCTGATTAAGAGTTGACAAGTTATTCGGTGGACCGTTTGTCTTTCAGCCATTTCGGTGCGCCTTTGTCTTTGTTCGGCTGCTTTTTGCCGCCTTTGGGTCCGCGGCCTGCGGGAGCCGAAGGCTTGCCTGCATTTGCGCCGCTAGGAGCAGCCGCGCGCTGCGGAGCTTCACTGCGAACAGGGTCTGCCGCGCCGAAGCTCGATGCATGACTGCGAGCGGCCGAAGAAGATGCCGTTGTTTCATTCCGTTTATTCGACGAAGGGTCAGCCGGCTTTTTCGGAGTCCGGCGGGATGCGCCCGAACGACGCTCGTCCGCTTCTTCCGGCGAAAGCACCGCGCCTTCGTACAGCGCGCGCTCCACGATCGGCGTATCCAGTTCGCGCGAGAATTTGCGCATGATGAACGCTTGGCGATCGGTCACGATCGATACGGACAACCCTTTGCGTCCCATCCGGCCCGTGCGGCCCGCGCGGTGAACGTAATGCTCCGAATCCGCTGCCGGATCGAGATGCACGACCAGCTCCAGTCCCGGAATGTCCAAGCCGCGCGCGGCAACGTCGGTCGCGACCAGCAGACGGAACTTGCCGGAGCGGAACTGCGACAGCACGGTTGCGCGGGTTACTTTGTCCGAATCGCCGTATAATGTGCGCGCTTCAAGCCCCAGATGGTTCAGCTTCGCTTCCACCTCGGCGATCGTTTCCGTCTGGTTGACGAAAACGATGACGCGCTGCGGGTTGTAATGCCGCACGACGCGGCGCAGCGTATCGATCCGATCCCGCTCTTGGCAAACGAAGTACAGATGCTGCGTGGATTTTGCCAGCTTTTGTTCCGGCTCGATTCCGACATCGACCGGATCGCGCATTTCGCGACTGGCCAATCCGCGAACGTCTTGCCCGAGCGTGGCGGACAAGAAGATCAACTGACGGTCGCGCAGCGCGCCCTTGAGCAGTCCGCGCACATCGTCGGCTCCGCCCATTTGGAAAATCTGATCCGCTTCGTCGAGTACGATCGTGCGCACTTCATGCAGCTTCAGCTTGCGCGTGGACAACAGCTCGCGCAGGCGTCCCGGCGTGCCCACGACCAAATGCGGGCGTTGGCGCAGCTTTTCGACCTGCCGCGCCGCCGAAGCGCCGCCGATCAGGCCGATCGTGCCGATGCCGATCGGAGCGCCGTACTTTTCGCCTTCGCGCACGATCTGCATCGCCAATTCCTGCGTAGGTGCAATTACGAGCACTTGGCTTTCCTTTTTCTCCGCATCGATCTTTTGAAGCAGCGGCAGCAGATAACTGAGGGTCTTCCCTGTTCCCGTCTGCGATTGGGCCAGCACGTCGCGTCCTTCCAGGATAGGCGGAATGGCTTCCGCCTGGATCGGACTCGGCTTATCGATTCCGTATTCAAGCAATGCAGCCGTCAGCGCTTCGCCGATCCCGAGCTGCGTGAATTGTTCGATTTCTTTTGTCATTTCGTTGTTCCACCTTTAGATGTAATCGCTCGCGGCGTGAATGCCTGAGATTGAGATAACTTCTTCCTATTATAGGGGCTCCCAAATGCAAATAGAAATACAAGATTCTCATACTGCTCTAAGCATACCAGACTGCAACGCCAAAAAGCACCCTTTCGCCTGCTAACGGGAAAGGATGCTTGCTTGATCGATCAATGATTCAACGTGCCTCTATTTGCGGTCTTGCAGTTTGGGCAACATTCTTATGCGAAAAACAAAGCTCGACATACTCAAGTTGTATTTTTTGCAACAAAATCAGCAAAAACGCATCCTTTCAAGCCTCATTTTTCGAAAAATGATGCATATTCTGCAACTTAAGCTTGATAATTGGCCTTTTTGCAGACATAATCTTGTACTTTTTACAACTTACCGCACTGTCCTGAACGACTTGCCCTGCCACTCCGCTGTCCTGCTGAATGACTCCTTACGATTCCAATAAACGACTCCTTGCGGCCCTGCTCACTTCTCCCCTACTGAGTTACGCCCGGCTCTCCCCGTTTACCGAACCGTCATCACCGGGCACGGCGCGTGCTGAATGACCTTGTGGCTCACGCTGCCCAGCAGCAGTTCGGCCGCCAGGCCATGCCCGCGCGTGCCTACTACAAGCAGATCGACGCTTTCGCTTCGAGCAAATTCGCAAATTTCGCGCGCCGCATCGCCTTTTCGCACCGCTGTCTCGTAAGCAAGCCCCGAAGCCGCAAGCTTCTCCTCGGCCGACTTCAACAGTGCCAATCCCTCTGCCTCGATCCGCTCGTCCGGGTCGACGCCGAACGGCGGCTCGTTCATCGACACGAACGAATCAATATGCAATGCCGTCACTTTCGGAGATTCAGCCAAAGACTGCCCCAGCTTAATCGCTTCTTCCAAAGCCCTTACTGAACCTGCCGAACCGTCTATGGCTGCTACGATATGCTTCATTTTTCCCGCTTCCTCTCTGTAAAAGGTTGAGTCTTAATGACTGATCGCCGCATCGATATGCGACAGATGGCGACGTCTCAGCAGCAACGCGATCACGCCGATCACGACCATTGCCGCACCGAAGTAAAACGGCATTTCCGCGCTGAACCATTCCGCCAGTTTGCCCGCCAGGAACGGAGACACCGCGCCGCCCATGAACCGAACGAAGCTGTAAGCCGCGGATGCGGTGGAACGTTCGACCGGAGCGGACTCCATAACAGCCGTGGTGATCAGCGTGTTGTTGATACCCAGGAACGCACCGGCAACGATGACGCAGACGATAACGGTAGTCGGACTGCCCATCACCGTACCGATCGCCATCGCCAGCAAATCGATCGCGAACAGCGTTAGCATGACCGCCATCGAACGCACCGTGCCGAAGCGGCTTTGGATACGCGGCGCGACAAACACGGAGGTGATCGCAAGCAGCAGCCCCCAACCGAAGAACACATAGCCAAGCCCGTGCTCGTCAAGCCCCATCACATAAGGCGAGTACGCCATGAGCGTGAAAAAGCCGAAGTTGTACAAGAAAGCCACGATGCCGAGCGTCATCAGCGACGGAAACGCCAGCGCTTTAAACGGATCGGATAATTTGCTGGTCGTTTTCGGTTTCGGAATCTTCGGCAGCAGCACAGTGACGGCCACAAAGGCAAGAGCCATCAACACGCTGACGCCGAAGAAAGGTCCTCTCCACGAAATTGAGCCAAGCTCTCCGCCCAGCAGCGGTCCGACCGCAATCCCCAAACCCAGTGCTGCTTCATATAAAATGATGGCTTTTGCTGTCCCCGACGTTGAAAGTCCCACAATCGCCGATAGTGCCGTTGCGATGAACAAGGCGTTCCCGAGTCCCCAACCGCCGCGGAAGCCGACGATTTGAGCAATCGTATCCGACGAACCGGCCAGCGCCGCAAACACGACGGTCAAGAAAATACCGCTCAACAAGGTCTTTTTGACCCCGATCCGGCTGGAAACGAACCCGGTGATCAGCATCGCGACGCCGGTGACGAAGTTATAACTGGTGAACAGCAGCGACACTTGGCTCGGCGATGCGTCCAATTGCGTGGCAATCGCCGGCAGGATCGGATCGACCAGTCCGATGCCCATAAACGAGATAATGCAGGCGAACATGACGGCCCAGACCGCTTTCGGCTGCGATAAAAAACCGCCTTCCTTCAGGGATTTTCCCTCGGGAGGCAGTGTGTTGGCGCGTATCGGCGTTTCGCTTTTCATGAGTTTTTCCCCTCCGTGATTTTGGCTTCAGATTGATCTTGTTCCTTCTCTATTCTGGCAATTCCGGCGGTTACCCGATCGCGGAACTGCTCCAACTCCTGCTTCATCGCCAGAATCTTGCTGACTTTCTCGTCCAGGGCGCGAAGCTGAGCTTCCAACGTACCGTCCATTTCGCGCAGCTTCTCCAGTTGGCGCTCGGGCTCGCGGATCTGCGGATACAGTTCGCGTTGTCCCGTCAATGCCTGCGCATAATCCATATATTCCTGAATCTCTTGCAGCGAAAAGCCCAGTACGTCGCGTGCCGAGATGACGCGCTGCAAATGCTCGATATGCGCTTGCGTATACTGACGGGTTCCGCCTTCGCTGCGTTGCGGAGCGGGCATTAAGCCGATTTCTTCGTAATAGCGAATCGTCCGTTTGGTAAGTCCCGTCTCCCGGGCGACTTCGTCGATTTTGAACACGATGTAACGCCCTCCTTTTATATATAACAACTTTTACATATGTATATTACATCATAATAACGTTGACGTCAACGTTAGATTTATCTTACTAATGATTCAGCGGGCAAAAAATAAAGGCTGCACCCACGCAAAACGCGCAGACACAGCCTTAAAGGAAAAGTCCAAACAGACATTGACTATTTTTATTCGGAAGGTTTCTCGCTCGGCATTGATTTGAAGCAAGTAATAAACGGCATCGGATCGGTATTGACCGTATACGGGAATACGCCAATACTTGTATGCAAATAAAGCATGCCGATCCCTCCGCCTATTCGGCGGTAAGAAATATCGAACACATGCGCCAACTGAAACTCCCGGCGATGCGTCGTGATGCGGTCGTGATACAGGTCGATCCGGCGGTCCGATACGCTGCAACGCTGCTGTCCTTCGCTGACTTCGCGCTGTACTCGATAATAAGCTTGCGAAGCGATCCAGGCCATCCCTCTCTCCCCCTTGCCTTAACACATATTCTTCCCTTACTTTTAACACAAAAAAAGCCCTGCGAAAACGTCCTTCTGCTTAAGCCGTGTCTTAAAGAGCTTTATTCAGCTTTTTGGATAGGTTTTTAAATGTAACTATTTTCATATAAATGATGCAAGTTTTGACAAGCTACCATTCCTATTGTTACTTTTATAGCAGAAGTAAGTGGCTCAATAAGTGATCGATAATGTGTAGCTTCAAAAATCAGATAGACTCTTGGAGGGCGTGACGTGACTCAATGGATTACGGAATTCATCCTTTTTTTCAAGGATTTGTCGTATGCAGGCGTGGTTATTGCTTTATCATTCGAATTTGTGCCTGCTGAACTTGTTCTTCCGCTTGCAGGTTACTGGGTTTATCTTGGAGATATGAACCTTATTCTTACGATCTTGGCAGGTACGGTCGGAGGCACATTCGGCCCACTGACGCTATATGCGATTGGTCGATTTGGCGGAAGGCCCCTGGTTGAGAAATTCGGCAAGTATTTTTTCATTCGCACACATCATTTAGAAGCCTCTGATCGTTTCTTTGAGAAATACGGCAGCGGGGTCGCTTTTTACGGGCGGTTCGTGCCAGGGATCAGAACTTTGATATCCATACCTTGCGGGGTTACCAAAATGAATGTGTTTAAATTCAGTCTGTATACTTTCTTAGCCATGCTGCCTATTACATCTATTTATGTGTATCTAGGCTTTAAGCTAGGCTCTCAGTGGGAGCATGTAGATGAGCTTATAAAACCTTACATACTGCCGGCGGCCGCGATCTTTATTATCGGTTTTGGACTTTACGTTCTGATCAAACGCTTTAGAAAAGGACGCCTGTCCCCGTAACCGCTAATCACTCATCCATACTAGGGCGTGTCTTCAAACCTGCCAACGTGCATCTTTTACCGCCTTTTCGCGCTGCCCCGGATTCGTACCTAAAGCGTGTACGATTCCGGCAACGTCGCGTCACTTTCCCTTGATGTGCCCCGGCACGACTGCGGAAAAGTTCCTTATTCAGCACGAAAATTCGGCAAAATCTGCTTCCGTCGAGGTTTGAAGACACGCCCTAGATCAGATATTTGAAAAAAATACTCCAATCATTCTCGATGCGCGTGAATGATTGGAGTATTTTTATGACCTCTGTTCAAGCCGGCTCGTCATTCGTCCCCCCGGATTCGTAACGATTGAGCAAGACGCTGCACGGGTGCATCGGATTTCGACTTACTTTAAATTGAGAAAACGACCCGCCAGCTTGTCCGCCGTCCGCGGCATCAGCCCGTACAATCGAACAGCCAAGCCGAAATATCGCGGAAGATCGATCTCGGCTTTGCGCGTTTCCATCATGCGCACAATCTCGCGAGCCACCTTTTCAGGCGGTAAAATAAAGCGATTAACGCTTTGGACATACGTGCCGTCCGGATCGGCCGTCTCGAAAAACGGCGTGTCGATCGGCCCCGGATTCATCGAAGATACGGCAATCCCGCTCCCGCGCAGCTCCTGGCGCAGCGAATTCATAAAGCCCAATACCGCATGCTTGGATGCTGCGTAACCGGCCGATTTCGCCGTAGCGAATTTGCCGGCCATGGAAGCCACCGTCAGAACCTGTCCGCTTCCGGCAAGACGCATATGCGGAAGCACGGCCTTCGTACAACGGACAACGCCGAAATAATTGACGTTCATAATGCCTTCGTAATCCTGCATGTCCATATCTTCGACGCTCCCGAACAGGCCGTAGCCCGCGTTGTTGACCAAAATATCGATTCGGCCGTACTCCGCGATGATGCTTTGCGCGGCAGCCTGCACCGATTCCTCGGCGCCGACGTCAAGAACCACAATGCCATGCTTCCCGGGCACGGCATTCGCGGCTTCGCGCAATTTATTTTCCGAACGCGCGGTCAGGATCGGAATCCCTCCGCGTTCCGAGACCAAACGCGCGATAAGCGCCCCGATCCCGCTCGAAGCGCCTGTGATCCATACAATTTTGTTCGTTAACGTCAAGGCGAATGCTCCTTCAGAGCTTCAGGACTTTCATAAGCTCGCCTGTTCAGTTTACGAGATCAGGACTTGAATATCCAGCTCGCCGATCCCGTCCATCAACAGCGGAATGGTCAGTGCCTTATCCGGCATGGTTCCCGTGAATTCTTGTCCGTGTACCACGTTCGGAGGCGTGATATCCACGGTTACGCCTTGGTTCGACAGCAAAATCCCCGCATTGCCGCTAATCATGTTGCCCAGCTCCGAAATCGCGCTTCGGCCCATCTCGTCCAGTTCCGTAATCGTGAAGCCGCCCATCATGGCGGATACGATCCGCATCGCGACCTGCTCGTGCAGACCGAAAATAATATTGCCTGTCAGTTGTCCGGTCATGCCGATTTGGATCCAGATATGGTCGTCGATCGGTTTTACGCTTTTGACCGCGAGCGTTCCCGTCGACGGGGAAATCTGAATGACCTGCTGGAGCACCAGCTTGGCCGATTCCAAAAACGGGTTGATTACCTCCGCTTTCATAACTTGTTCTCTCCCTACTGCTTAGGTTTTTGGAATCACGTATATCGGGTATTTGGGACTTCCAACTCATTAACCTTTAGTCCCATTCTAGGTTATCCCAATTATACGCGAGACCGAAAAATAAAGCATCTCATTTTAAATGAATATTTTAAGATCAACATCCGACGAAACATGTGACATATCGACTTTTTTCGACAATGGAGCGACACGTGAACGGTTCGAAAACGAACCTTACAGCCCATAACCGTCTGGTCAGCCCGCGTCGAATTCTGAAAAAATCCGGCTTCTTCTTTTATCGCCAACGAAAGGCCTTTTTTTTACAGCTAAAGACCCATTTCCGAAAAAATCACGACTTAAGCAGGAGGTTTTTTCATTTTTCGCCTTCGGCCTGTTTGTTCGATCATTCGGCGATTGTGCAGGGCGTACAAAAATCCCGATTTTTTTCTTCCTTAATATTATTCGTTTTCACATTGCTTTTCTTTTCATTTTGCACCTATAATTTAAGGAATCAATACGCGGTGGGAGGAGAAGTTTCATGAATATGAGTCAGTTGGAGACGCTCGTCACAATCTCGAAGACGATGAGTTTCCGCAAAGCCGGGGAACTGCTCAACCTTACACAACCCGCCGTTTCCGCGCAGATCAAAAGCCTTGAAGACGAATTTAAAGCCGTTCTGGTCGATCGCAGCCAGCCCGTCACGCTGACCGATCGCGGATTGGTCTTTCTCGAGCATGCCGAACGCATTCTCGCCGTCGTCGAGGAACTGAAACAAAAGATTACCGATCTCGAAGAAACGCCGCAGGGCCACATCATGCTCGGCACGACGACCTCGATCGCCATTCAGATTTTGCCGCGCGTGCTGTCTTATTTCCAGAACCAGTTCCCGCTGATCCAGACCAGTATCCAGTCGATGCCTTCTTCGCAAATCTACAGTCTGGTCGAAAACGGCTCCGTCGATATCGGCATCGGCTACCTGATCGAACGCAATCCCGATCTGGAGACGTCCGTCCTTTACTACGATACGTTCGAACTTGTCGTCTCTCCCCAGAACGAATTGGCCCGCAAGGATAAAATTCGCCTGGAAGACCTCAAAGAAGTTCCGATTATCATGCTGTCCCCGGATACGGTCGGACGGCGCTTCGTCGAGCAGGTGTTCAAGGAGCACGGCATCACGCCGCAGATCGCCATGGAGCTGTCCAGCAGCGAAGAAGTAAAGCGCATGGTTGAGCTCAATCTCGGCGCCGCCGTAATCTCCAAGCTATCGACCTCCCGGGAGGTGCGCCAAGGCTCACTGATCCGATTGCCCGTCAAAGAGTTCGAGACCAGCCATCCGGTCGGCGTTATCTATCGTTCGGGCAAATACATCAACTCGGCCATGCGCCAATTCCTCGCCGATCTCAAAGGCATGCCGGAAACGCAATTTATCGGCTCCGAGTGAGGAGATAATCGGTTTGCATGAAAAAGGAGGTTCCGTCCATGAAGTTCGATCTTCATACCCATCACTATCGCTGCGGACATGCGGACGGCGATATTCGCGACTATATCGAGGCCGCCATCAAGGAAGGCCTTTCCGTTATCGGGATATCCGACCATATGCCGCATCTGTTCAGCCCGCTCGACCACCCGGCTCCGTCGATCACCATGTCGCGGCTGGAGCTTGGGGCTTACGTCGATGAAGTGCTGCAATTGAAAAAAGAGTACGCAGGCAAAATCGACGTGCTGCTCGGCATCGAATCGGACTATTTTATCGACCACGAACGCCCTTATCGCGAAGCGATCGAGCGTTATCCGTTCGACTACGTGATCGGTTCGGTTCATATCAGCAGCGGCAAAAGCATCTTCGACCGCAATCGCTGGGCAGGCGTTCCGGCGGAGCAAATGATCGAAGCGAAAAAAGAATACTACCGCCTGATCGAAGCTTCGGCGCGCAGCGGCATGTTCCAGATTCTCGGCCATATCGACGCGATGAAAGGCTACTATCCGGCGTTCGTCGATATTCCGGCCGATGACGCGATCGACTCGGCGCTCCGAACGATCGGCGAGCTGGGGCTTGCCATCGAAGTCAATACCTCCGGCGGGACCAAATTATGCGGCGGCTGGTATCCGTCCGATGCCATTTTGGAACGCGCGCTGCATTACGGCGCGTCCATCTCGTTCGGCTCGGATGCGCACAAGCCTTCCCGCGTCGGCGAAGATTTCGATGCCGTGGCGAACAAGCTGCGGGACATCGGGTTCAAGGAATGGGTTTACGTCAAAGAACGCAAACCGGTGTCGGTTCCGCTGTAAAAGATCTCGGCAGTGCGCGGCGCGGCATGCCGTCGATCCGTTATTCATGAACAGACTTATTTTCGCTCCGCGAATACCGAAAGACCGGTTGTTGCCTTTGCGCGACAACGCGGTCTTTTTTTGATTTTTGCCTGCTTTTTCAAATTGCGCGTCACTATGGTATCGGTTACAATTTGAGTGATTCTACGGCAAGGAAGGTGAAGGCATGAAAAACTGGCTCCGCCGCATGCGCCTGCCGCGGCCGGAACGCCTTACGTTGAAGAAGCGCATCCTGCTCATTTTCGCATCGGGCATCATCATTCCTTTTGCCATTACGACATTCGTGTCCAACCGCACCATTTCCGTCATTCTAAGCGACAATCTGAACTCGGGCGTCCAAAGCAATCTGCATCAAATGCAGCTCTCGCTCGAAAATACGATCAGCAACCTGAATCATGTCTCGCAGCAGCTCGCCTATCCGGGCAGCGTCGGCAAATTGCTGGAGCAGTATCTGTCGGCAGAACGCGCATACGACCGGGCCTCGCTGATCGAAGAGATTCAAAGCGAGCTTAACCTGATCACGTTTACCAACCCGTCCACCGGTTTCGTCGCTTACTATTTTGCCGACGAAGACCGGATGCGTTTTGCCAATGCCGGACCGCGGGATCAATTCGATCCGGACAAACTGCCGCTGCTTGCCGCCTATTACGGGATTTCCTACTACGGGCCGCATATCAGCAACGACCGTTTTAACGATCAATACGTGCTGTCTGCGTTACGGGAGGTCAGTCTGCCGGGGCGCGGCCAAGTCTACGTGTATATTGAATCCGGTTTCAAACTGACCCAGAACATTCTCGACAGCGATAATATCGTCAAGACCTCCTCCCACCTGATTCTCGACAATGACCAGCGTATCGCGTATACCGAGCTGCCTGATGTTTTCGCCGAGAATCGTCTTTTTCGTCCTACTAGCACTTCTACAGGGGAAAGCGGTCAAGCAATGCCGAGTTCGGGGTTGGAAGGTAATTATTATTGGTTCAAAGGGACAAGCAATCAAGGATGGAGCATTGTTTCCCTGATTCCGAAAAGCGATTACGAAGCGGAGAAAAGACGCTGGCTCCAGATCATGACGACGCTATTGCTCCTTTTTCTCGCAGTGGGATTATCGACGGCCGGATTGCTGTGGAAAATGGTGTACAAACCGCTGAATCAGTTTAACCGCGATATGCACAACGTAGCGCGAAGCCGATTCGATACACCCTCGCCGCCGACGCATATTCCCGAATTTCAGGATTTGCAGCAGCAGTTTCATCATATGAAGCATCAGATCGCCGCGCTCATCCACGAGGTGGAACAAAAAGAAAAACGGCGCGCGGATCTGGAAGTGGAAAAACTGCTGTATCAAATCAACCCGCACTTTCTGATGAACACGCTGGATACGGCGCATTGGCTGGCTGTCATTCACGGGCAAAAAGAAATCGACAAACTGCTCGTTTCGCTCAACCGGCTGCTCTACTACAACCTTGGCAAGCTCGGTCAGGTGTCGACGATCCGGGAAGAAGTGGACTCGCTGCGCCAGTATTTGATTCTTCAGCAGATTCGCTACGACTTCGATTTCGACGTGCGCATCCGGGTGGAAGACGAAGTGCTGGACGTTCCGGTGCCCCGCTTCATTTTGCAGCCGCTTGTGGAAAATGCCTTGTACCACGGACTCGACGACGAAGGGCATATCGGGGTCGATGTCCGGCACGAAAACGATTTTATCGAGTTGGCGATTACCGACAACGGCGGCGGAATCTCCGAAGAGGAAATCCAACGCCTGCTGCATGAACAGACCTCCGCTCACGAAAAAGTCGGGATGGGGATCGGCATGAATTACGTGAAACGCATGATCGGATCGCATTACGAAGGCCGAGCCAAGCTGCTATTGGAAAGCACGCCGGGCCAAGGAACAACAGTACGTCTATTACTACCCTACGAGGAGGGATCGACAGATGTTGAACGTGCTGATCGTGGATGACGACAAACTGGTACGACGCGGGTTGATTTCGGCTATGCCTTGGGCGGAATTCGGACTTCAAGTAGCAGGCGAAGCCCGTAACGGGGAAAAGGCGTTGGAGTTTCTGGAGACGCAGGAAGTGGATCTGCTGCTGACCGATCTGGCGATGCCCGTGATGTCGGGACTGGAACTGATGCGCGAAGCACGGGTTCGCTATCCGCGCATGTTTATTGTCGTGCTCACGCTGCATCAGGACTTTTCGTATATTCAAGAAGCGCTTCGCCTGGGAGCGATCGATTATATCGCCAAAGTCCAATTGGAAGAAGAACGTTTCGAAGAAGTGCTGGAACGCATTTGTTCGCGGATCGCAAGCGAGCGTCGCAAAGAAAGCTCCTCCGTCGTTCATTCCTGTTCCGCGGATCAAGGTTATGCGTGGATCGCTCCTGCTTCATCCGACGCAGAGGTTCGAGCCCTGTTAGAGCGTCTTTCCCCTGCTCTGCGCGAACCCGATGTTTGGGCAGCTCCGAAATTGCCGGCGTGGTTCGCGGAAGATGCGGCAGAAGCCCGGAAACTGGAGGCTCTGCTGAACGGTGCGCCAGGTTGCCCGAAAAATAGCGCCTTTCTTCGCCTGCATGGACTTCAAGGAAAAAATAAAGCCGAAATCAGCGCACAGCTGGCGGACTACGCGACGGATGAATGGTTTTATGCCAGACAGCCGGATTTGTATCTGTACGACCTCGACCTATCCGATCGCGCGCAGCAAGAAGAATCCGAGACCCCAGCAGGAAATGCCGAGGGAGAACTTGCGCAACGGACATTGGCGGAGCTGCGCAGACGCGGCTTCAAGCCCGATTGGGTACATGAACTGGGCGAATTCGAAACTTTGTTGAGCGACTTGGCGGAACTCCGATTGTCTCCGCAACGGCTGCACGGTGAGATACTCGGCTGGACGTATGCCTGGAATGCGATCTATGAAGCGGCAATGGGCAAACGTTTGGACATGCCTCAAGCCGCCGACTCCTGGGTCGAGACTGTACAAGAGCTGCATCGCATGCGGAATCAGCTTCGGTTCGCTCTCGGCGTGCAGCCTTATTCGAGCGAGGTGCAAGCCAGCGTAACCCGAGCCGCGGCCCTCGTCCGGGAACGTCTGTCCGAGTCGCTGCAAGCCGGGCGAATCGCGCACGAGGTCAATATGAGCCGCAGCTATTTCAGCCAATGCTTCCGCGATATCATGGGCGTTACGTTCAATGAGTACGTACGGCAGCAGCGAATAAATCGGGCCTGTTCGCTGCTGGTCGAGACGCGCAAAACCGTGCAATGGGTAGCCGAGCGCACCGGATATGCCGACGAAAAGTATTTCAGCCGTATTTTCCGCGAGCAAACCGGCCTGCTTCCGAGCGAATATCGGCAGCAGCATGCGTTCAAGGAGACAAATGTCCGCTAATCAGGGGGTGATTTGTCCGAAACTGCGGATCGCGCCGAAAACTTCGCACATTTACCTTACCGTTTCGCAGACCGCTTTCTATCCATGAAAGCGGTTTCTTCATGTTAGATTATAGCTGACTCATCTATCTTCTACAGAAAAGAGGGGAATGTCATGAAAAGAAAGGTCAAAGCAGCTTGCGTGGTCGCACTCTCGGCAGTATTGGCACTTGGGGCTTGCAGCAGCGGTTCAGAGACGGCTACGGAGCCGACAACCGAGGAAGAACAAACCCAAAGCACCGAACCCGCCGATCCCTACGGAAGTTACGAAGAACCGATGACGATCAGCATCGGCATGCAGGTGGACCCGACGGACAAAGATCTGCCGACAGGCGACACCCCGCTCGACAATCAGTATACGAGACAGATCGAAGAAGCGCTGAATATCAAAGTGGAGCATGCGTTCACCGCTTCGGCAGCCAATATGCGGCAAAAGATCAGTTTGGCGATCGCCAGCAACGATCTGCCGGACGCGATGGTCGTCAATGCCGTGGAACTGCGTCAAATGGTCGCCGCCGGACAATTGGCCGATCTGACGCAAGTGTATGAACGGTATGCGTCTCCGGAAATCAAAGACATTATCGATAAAACGGACGGCGCCGCCCTCAAGTCGGTCACTTTCGACGGCAAGATGTATGCGATCCCCGGCGTGCAAGCCGATGCCGACGGCATCCATATCATGTGGATTCGCCAAGATTGGCTGGACAAGCTGGGACTTGAGCCGCCGAAAAGCATGGAAGAGCTGGCGACGGTCGCGCGCGCTTTCGTCGAAGAAGACCCGGACGGCAACGGAAGCGCCGATACGATCGGGATCTCCGGCCCGCAAAGCGGCGACGGCAAAATGTACGCCAACTTCCTGGAGTCCAAAAACAATCTCTACGGCTTCGACGCCATTTTCTCGGCCTATGGGGCTTTCCCGGGCTATTGGCTCGACGACGGCAGCGGCAAGCCCGTATACGGCTCTACCCTGCCGGAGACCAAAGAAGCGTTATCCGGCCTGCGCGACCTGTATGCGCAAGGATTGATCGATCCGGAAATGGCGGTGCGCGAAGCGTCCGACGAGCCGATCATCAACGGCAAGTCCGGTATCTTTTTCGCTCCGTGGTGGATGGGTTACGGTCCGCTGACCAACGCGGTCAAAAACGATCCCGAAGCCAACTGGCAAGCCTATGCGCTTCCGCTGGATGCCGACGGCGCTTTCCGTCCTCATGCCGCGACGCCTTCCACCGAATTCGTGGTCGTGCGCAAAGACTACGCCAATCCGGAAGTCCCGATGAAAATGCTGAACAATCTGTTTAAAAACGAGATGGAAAACACGTTCGACCCGAGCAAAGGCGGCCCCGGCTTCTATCCGCTGCGCGTCGTGTTCGCCCCTTCGGACGAAATCGAGTTCACGAACAAAGCGATCAAAGAAGTACTGGCCGGAACCAAAACGAAAGAAGATTACGTCAACGACCGTCCGTACAAGCTGCTCCCGTCCGATCTGGAGAACATCACCAAGATCAAGCAGGAGCCGTATGACGATTGGAGCATCGGAACCTGGACGCCGGACGCCGATTGGGGCGCCTGGACGCGCGCCTACTCGATCATGGTCGGCGGCAACCCCATCGTCGATACGGAGATGGAGCGAATCAACAGCCTGATCTACGAGCAGACGCCGCTGATGGAAAGCCGTTGGGTCAACCTCAAAAAGATGGAAGACGAAATGTTCCTGAAGATCGTCATGGGCGTCGCTCCGGTGGACAGCTTCGACCAGTTCGTCGAAGACTGGAAGCGCCAAGGCGGCGAGCAGATTACGAATGAAGTGGCGGAAGCGATTCAACAATAGCTTGACAATAGCTTAATGCGAACCGGACATGCGGCGCGGCTTATCGGGCACGCGGAATCGACCAGATCCGAAATAGCCGCTGTCCGCGTTCATACTGTGCCGAATACGCTCTCCTTTTCAGGCTGTTCATCTCTGCTCGGCCGTTCCACTCGACATGCATGATCGTTCCACCCTGTCCTACACCCTCATCGGGTCAGGCGTTTCCGCTTTAGAAAGGAGATCAAGTCCATGCGGATCAAAAGCTTCGACAAGCACTACTACCTGATGCTGCTCCCCGGTTACTTATGGCTGATCGTGTTCAGTATCGTGCCGATGTTCGGGATCGCGATCGCTTTTCAATACTTCAATCCGGGCAAAGGCATTTTCCATTCCGAATGGGCGGGCCTGGAGCATTTCCGCTACATGTTCGTGCTCAAAGATACGCGGGACGTCTTTTTCAATACGCTGATTATCGCCGTTCTGAAAATTATTGCACATCTGGTCGTGCCGTTGGTATTCGCGCTCATGCTCAACGAACTGCGCAAGCTCGTAGTTAAGCGCTGGATTCAGACCGTCGTCTATCTGCCGCACTTTCTGTCCTGGGTTATTCTCGGCGGGATTATTCTCGACCTCTTCTCCTACAACGGCCCGGTGAATCAACTGGGTGCGATGTTCGGCTTCAAGCCCACCTTATTCTTCGCTCAAGCGGAGCTGTTCCCGTGGCTCGTAGTCGGCAGCGACGTGTGGAAAGAGTTCGGCTTCAACACGATCATCTATCTGGCGGCGCTCACGGGCATCAATCCGGCGCTGTACGAAGCGGCGGGCATGGACGGAGCCGGACGTTGGAAAAGCCTGTGGCACATCACCCTGCCCGGTATCCGCACGACCGCCGTGCTGCTCGCCGTACTCAGCCTCGGCAACGTGCTGAACGCGGGCTTCGATCAGATTTTCAACTTGTACAATCCGCTCGTCTACTCCACCGGAGACATTATCGATACATGGGTATATCGCACGGGTCTGTTGAACTTGCAGTATGAACTTGCGACGGCCGTCGGATTGCTCAAATCGGTTATCGGTTTTATTTTGATCAGCGTCTCTTATTTCCTGGCCTATCGACTGATCAACTATCGGATATTCTAACACCATCCCAGAGCAGGAGGTACGTCTATGATCCGGGATCGAACATGGGGTTCGCGCCTGACGGATATCGTGATTCTGGTCGTGTTGATCAGCATCACGCTGACCTGTATTTTGCCGATCTGGTATACCCTCGCCCTGTCGCTCAGCTCCAACTCCGCTGCGGCGGCGGGTCAGGTGTGGCTGTGGCCGGTCGGATTCAATTTCAACGCGTACACGCAAATTTTAAAAGACACGCAATTTTTCGGCTCGTTCTGGATCTCGATTCAGCGGGTAGCGCTCGGCGCAGCGTTGAATTTCGTCGTCGTGCTACTGATGGCTTACCCGCTCTCGCGCACCGATCGGCAGTTCAAAGCCCGCGGCGTGCTGATGTGGATTCTGGTCTTCTGCATGCTGTTCAACGGCGGCCTGATCCCTCTGTATCTGACGGTAAAAGGTCTCGGCATGCTGAACAGCGTCTGGGCGCTGGTGCTGGTAGGAGGCGCGCAGACGCTGGTGTTCAACGTGATTTTGACCGTTAACTTTTTCCGCAATCTGCCGAAAGAACTGGATGAAGCGGCATTGGTCGACGGAGCGGGGCCGTGGTATTCGTTATTCCGCATCTATCTGCCGCTTGCCGTGCCGGTGCTGGCGACGATCACGCTGTTCAGTATCGTGTATCACTGGAACGAGTTCCTGTACGGCCTGATCTTTATGACGCGGGAGCAGTATTATCCGCTGCAAACGTATATTCAGCAGCTGGTCGTCTCGGTCGATCCGGCGACGATGAGCGAAGACCAGTATCGGCGGTTATCGGAGCTGTCCAACCGGACGCTCGACGCGGCGAAGATCTTTATCGCGATGCTGCCGATCATGGTGGTGTATCCGTTTTTGCAGCGGTATTTCATTCATGGGATCACGTTAGGGTCGGTTAAGGAATAACCAGAAATCCTGTTCGGGGAAGAAGCTGGAGGGCTGCGGGAGAAATTCGGTCAAGTCGCTGTCTCACTTGGAAAGCCTCCGGCTTTCCGCGTTCAAAGGCGTCTTGACCTGAATTTCTCCCTCCGCCGCGTAGCTTCTGTCGCGAAGGACTTTTTCTATTCCTGGGTATGGGAATAGGAAAAACAAAATTAAAGGCAAGGCGGATGGGGATATTGTCACATAGATGTTGACTGACTTGGCATTTTGAACGCATTCAGTAGTTGGTTTGCGTGCGAATCGAATTTTTCGCTCGTCGCCTCCAACTTTAGATTCAAGACCGTCATGGCATGGAGGGACATTAGTTATTGCACGTAACTTTAGGCTTCATCAGCTGGGTTGGCGGTTTAAGTACCGATTGTTGCGGAAAAGCAACAATTTTAACGGATTTCCTTAGGTAGGCGTGAATTGTTGCTAAAAAGCAATAATTTTTGACGGTTTGGCGTATTTAGTGGGAGTCGGTGGGGAATTGTTGCTTATTCGCAGGAATGGCGACTTTTTATTGATGATGAGCTTAAATTTATGCTTATATGCAACAATGGATATCTAGATGCTTTTATAAAAAAGGCTGCCCCAGTCGTAAGAGTGACTTCGGGGCAGCTTTTTTGTATGTGAAGGATTGATTAGAAGGGCAGCAAAATGATGGCTTCGAGGCGGCCCAGAACAAAAAAAGTGACCCGGACGGGTGTCCGGGTCCAATCACTTCTATTTCAAAAGGGGGTCATGTCTTATTTATACCCCATGCATGTTAGAGAACAATGTCGCTTATATTTCATTTGTGTAACAAATCCAGTTTTTTGGTAAAAAAGCGTTTCTGCCGTTTCAAAAAGCTTTAAGCTAATCGGGAAATCAGGCTTGGCCTTCTTTGAGCTTTTCGGGCGTTAGGGTGAATACGACAACACCCAGTTCGTCGTCGCGGCGTTTGACGCCGAAGCCGAATTCGGGGCGGTGTTGGCGTTCCATGCCGATCTTCGCCAAGACGCGCAGCGAAGCTGCATTTTTGACGAAACAGCGGGCTTGAATGCGCTCCAGTTCCAGATGCTCAAAGCCGAAGTCAGCCAGGGCGGCTGCGGCTTCGGTGGCGTAGCCCTTGCCCCAATATTCGTGCGACAGGGCGAAGCCCAGTTCTGCTTTGCCGCCTCGGGCGTCCCAGCGTTGGAACGAACATAAGCCGATGATTTCTTCGCCGCCATGCAAAAAGATACCCAGATGAAGCGCGCTCAAGCTGCGGTAGGATTCTTCGATTTGTCGGTACACGCGATCCGGGTTGCCGATACCGAAAGTCCGTCCGGCTGACGCCAGATAACGGTTCACCTCGGTATCGTCAGCCGTGCGGCTCCATTTCCGAATGTCTTCATGGGTCAAGATCCGCAATTCCAGACGCTCCGTTCGAATCGGCAACCAGCTCGGCAGGTTACCGGAAATTCTCTCTTTGTCCGCCATGTCTTTGTTCTCCCCTCATCATTATGCGTTAACGATACAACTCCAGCCAGCGTACGGCGTAATCCACCAGCACGCGCTGGCGAATCAGACGGCATTCCGCTTGGCCGATTTTTCCTCGCGAAACGGAAGCACTCCGTTCGGTCTCGAAGTCGGCTCCCATCCGTTCAAAATCATCCGAATCGAAATTGATATCGCCGAACGATACCCATTCCTGCCCGTTTTCGCCCATCACTTTCGCCTTGGGACGCAGCTCTTTTTTCCCCCGATAGTTCGCACGATACTCTGCCAGATGGAAAGACGTATTCGTGCCGTATCCGGTCCCCAGCATCAGAACCCAAGCATCCCGCTCATATAGACGCGCGAGCGGCGAGCCCTCTCCCAGCCCGTAGCCCAGCGAATGATTATCTGTCACTCCGGCAGCTTGAGGTCCGCGTGCGGCAAAAGACAGATGCGGGTGACTGCTGCGAATCGTCCCGCGCTGTTTGCGAAACGTCTCGGGAATCGCTCCCATACCCGTAGTCAGCGTCATGTCCGGATCGTAGACAGGCATCTCGTCCCTCACCAAATCCCACCAACGCGGATCAAGCGGCGGATTCATCCAAATCGCCGGATCGGTCAATTCGGACGATTGCGTCGGCATCACGAGCGTCCCTTCTTCGCCGATCGCATCCTCCAGACCCAACACCACGGCCTCCGCTCCGCCTGCGATCCATCCGCCTATAGCTTTGAGGGATGAATGCACCAACAGCACGGAGCCGGACTGCACGCCGCTCGCTCGGACTTGTTCGGCAATCGAACTCCTTGTATGGGGTCTTTCCGTAATAGGTTGTTTCATTGTAGTTTCTCTGCTCCTTCGGATTGTAAAAATCGTTGGGCTCGAGCAGCCGCATCGAATCGAACACGTTCTCAATCATGCGGACTGCACGTTGAATTCCATCCCGGCCGCGCATGAAAGTGTTCTTTCAGTGTAACACGAAATGTTCACGCAAAAAGCTTTTGACGCAAACGAACGTACGCAAAAATCCGAGCAGCTCGTTGCCGGGCTGCTCGGATCGATATGCAAGTCGAAAAGCTTCTTTCGCTCAAAAGCTTACTGTGCGAACCAACGCTTGAACATGCGCTTGGTCGTCTGCTTGTTCAGCTCCGCGATGGATGTCGTAAGCGGAATGCCTTTCGGGCACGCGCGTACGCAGTTCTGCGAGTTGCCGCAGCCTTCGATTCCGTCCGAGCCTTCCATCAGCATGTCCAGACGATCGTCGGCGTTCATCTCGCCCGTCGGGTGAGCATTGAACAGACGAACCTGCGACAAAGCAGCCGGACCGATGAAATCGGTCTTGTCATTGACGTTCGGGCAGGCTTGCAGGCAGACGCCGCAAGTCATGCACTTGGACAATTCATACGCCCACTGACGCTTTTTCTCCGGCATGCGAGGGCCTGCGCCCAGATCGTACGTGCCGTCGATCGGAATCCATGCTTTGACTTTTTTCAACGCGTTAAACATCCGGCTGCGGTCAATAACCAGGTCGCGCACGACCGGGAACGTCGACATCGGTGCAATCCGAACCGGCTGCTCCAACTGATCCACCAGCGCCGAGCAGGCTTGACGCGGCTTGCCGTTAATAACCATCGAACAAGCGCCGCATACTTCTTCGAGACAGTTCGACTCCCAGCATACAGGCGCCGTCGCTCCGCCGCCCGCATTGACCGGGTTGCGCTGAATCTCCATCAGGGCGCTGATTACGTTCATCCCCGGACGGTAAGGGAGATCGAATTCTTCGGTGTAAGGCTTGGTTTCTGGCGTATCCTGACGGGTGATGATAAATTTGACTCGTCTGGCTGTATTCTGAGCTGCGTTCGGTGCAGTTGTTTCCGCCATCGTCTGTTCTCCCCCATTCATTTTACGGCGAGGTCCTATGCGTTTAAAAGAAGGGAAGAAAGGCCGGGAAAAAGATGTTCGTTTCGATCGCTTGTTGACCCCGGGAATGTGGATTGGATTTTAATATAGAATATTCCCGAGGTCAAAGGCGAACTATAGCCTCTGCTTCCGAAGTGACTTTCTCCGAAAGTCTTTAGCTTCTCCACTGAACATCTTCTTCCCTTTTCTTCTTCCTTTAAAAGCATGACCTTTCCGTTCAATCTTTTTATCGGGTTAAAAGAGGTTCCGCGTCATAGATCGATGACGCGATCACTGTGATTTTTTTAAAAAAAGTTTGAGAAGAACATACTTCTCAATGGTACGCCCTACAATTCTATTAGACCTTAACGCTTCTTGTGAAGCGCTTTATAATTAACCATCCCCAGAAAGCCCTTGAAGGAGCGAAGCGACTGTGCGGAGGGAGAAATTCAGTGAAAGACGCCTTTGAACTCGGAAAACTTCCTCTATTAAATTAAATCAGTTTTCCGAGTGAGACAGCGCCTTGAACGAATTTCTCCCGCAGCACAGTTCTTAAGCTTCCCCTCCCGAACAGGACTTTCTCAATCTTTCGAATAGTCCCGAACGCGAGGCGGGATCAGCGAGACGTCGACAGGATCATAAGTGATCTTCGGACCATCGGCCGTCCATTCGGCTTTCGTCGTCTTCAGGAAATCCTCGTCGTTCCGCATCGGGAAGTCCGGCTTGTAGTGCGCGCCGCGGCTTTCGTCGCGGAGCAGGGCGCCTTTGGTCATGGCTTCGGCCAGCTCGAGCATATTCCAAAGCTGGCGCGTGAACGCGGCACTGGAGTTGTTCCACTTGGCCGTGTCGATCATGTTGATCTTTTTGTAGCGCTGCTTGAGTTCCTTGATCTTGCCGATAGTCTGCTCCAGCTTGTCGTTGTAACGAACGACCGTCATGTTGTCGGTCATCCACTCGCCGAGTTCGCGGTGCAGGACATAGGCGTTTTCAGTGCCGTCCATGCCGAGCAGCTCGTTGTAGCGCGCTTCATGTTTCGACGTTTCGCGCTCGAACAAGGTACTGGATAGATCGGCGGCCGATTTTTTGAGGCCCTTGATATACTCGACCGCTTTCGGACCGGCCACCATGCCGCCGTAGATCGCGGAGACGAGCGAATTCGCACCCAGACGGTTCGCGCCGTGGTACTGATACTCGCATTCGCCGGCTGCAAACAAACCGGGGATATTCGTCATTTGGTTATAGTCGACCCACATGCCGCCCATCGAATAATGGACTGCCGGGAAGATTTTCATCGGAATCTTGCGCGGATCGTCACCCATGAACTTTTCGTAAATTTCGATGATGCCGCCGAGTTTGACGTCGAGTTCTTTCGGGTCCTTATGCGAGAGATCCAGGTAGACCATGTTCTCGCCGTTGATGCCGAGCTTCTGATCGACGCAGACGTTGAAGATTTCCCGGGTCGCGATATCGCGAGGCACCAGGTTGCCGTACGACGGATATTTCTCTTCGAGGAAATACCACGGCTTACCGTCTTTGTACGTCCAGATCCGCCCGCCTTCGCCGCGTGCCGATTCGGACATCAGCCGCAGCTTGTCGTCGCCCGGAATCGCCGTCGGGTGAATCTGAATGAACTCGCCGTTCGCATAATGAACGCCCTGCTGGTAGACGGCGCTGGCCGCGGTACCCGTGTTGATGACCGAGTTGGTCGTTTTGCCGAAGATGATGCCGGGTCCGCCCGTTGCCAGAATCACGGCGTCGGCCACGAACGTCTTGATTTCCATCGTCTTCAGATTCTGCGAGCTGACGCCGCGGCAGACGCCTTCGTCGTCCAGTACCGCGCCGAGGAATTCCCAGTTCTCGTACTTGGTCACGAGTCCTGCGGCTTCGTAGCGGCGAACCTGCTCGTCCAGCGCGTACAGCAGCTGCTGGCCTGTGGTCGCGCCCGCGAATGCCGTGCGGTGGAACTTGGTGCCGCCGAAGCGGCGGAAATCGAGCAGGCCCTCGGGCGTACGGTTGAACATGACGCCCATCCGGTCCATCAGGTGGATGATGCCGGGAGCCGCCTCGCACATCGCTTTGACCGGAGGCTGGTTGGCGAGAAAGTCTCCGCCGTAAACCGTGTCGTCGAAGTGAATCCAAGGCGAATCGCCTTCGCCTTTTGTATTAACCGCTCCGTTGATGCCGCCTTGCGCGCACACGGAGTGCGAACGTTTGACGGGAACCACGGAGAATAATTGTACAGGAACGCCGGCTTCGGCTGCTTTGACGGTCGCCATAAGGCCCGCGAGCCCGCCGCCGACGATAATAAGTCCGGATTTTGCCATGTCTGCTTAAGTCCCCCTTAACCGATCAATGTTTGGAGTGTCGTGGTAATGACGCTGGCCGTGTCCGCGAATTCTTCGCTGCGGAAAGCAAACAGCGACATCATGAACAGCGCGGTCACGATCGCGAACAAGCCCAGGCAGATGTAAGAAGAGATACGCTGCGCGCGCGGGCCGACCGTGATGCCCCAACTAACAAAGAATGCCCACACGCCGTTGGCGAAGTGGAACGTTGTCGCAATAACGCCGACGAGGAAGAAAATAAAGAAACCGGGCTGAGTGACGATATCGTGCATCCAGCCGCCAAGCTCGTCATGCGTGACGTTGCCGAGCGTGATCTGGAAGCGTGTCGTGTAAACGTGCCAGATGATGAAGACAAAAGCAATTACGCCCGTGATGCGCTGCATCACGAAACGCCAGTTGCGCTCCGTCTTGAAATGCCCCAGGTTGGGCTGCGCCTGATAAGCGATATAAAGCCCGTATACGCCGTGAAAGAGCAGCGGAAGCCAGATCGCGAACAGTTCAAGGAAAAAAACGAGTGGTAGATCGTTGAGTGTGCGCACCGCGTCGCGGAAGCCTTCCGGACCGCCGTCGTAAGCCGCGAAGTTGGTGATCGCGTGCTCGATAAGGAATAAACTGATCGGAATCAGCCCCAGTAACGAGTGCACCTTTCTGGCGTAGTAACCTTTCATCTGCCGAACCGTCCCCTTTCATCATTCGACATTCCGCTGCCCGTCGGAATCAAATCCTTCATGCCGCAAAATGTCCGTTTTAGAACGTTTTCATAAATCCCATAACGAAATTTTCCGCTTTGCCGACCCGCCTGCCTCAGCCTGCAAAAAGCCGGGAGCTAGTACTCTTAACGTTGACAAGATACTATACCCTTTACAATTTTGTGAACAAAGCAGCTTCTCTTTTATGTTACTCCAAAATTTCAGAGAATGGAACCAATATGGCGACTTTTTGAAAACAAAAAATTCCTGCATAGTATATGTAAGCGTGCATAAAGGTTAACTTATCAACAACCATTTAAACGGGCTTGACTGCTTTGAATCGAGTACTGAAGCGCATTGCAGCGGTGTTCGTGCCTTTATCCATAAGGAAACGCTTCCAAAATTAGGGCGTTCACTAAATCGTCACTTTTGCAGAAAACATTTCTCTCTTGCCTGCTTATCAACGGTCGCTTCTGCTTGCTGGGATTTCAACCTTTTGAGTCATATTCATTCCTTTTCAAAACGATAAAAAAAGCAGACGGAAAGGTTGGAACAGGTCTGCAAACCCACTTCTTTTCGAAGGTTGCGCATGCCTGCCTATTCCCCTGCCGTCCGCCTATTATTCTTCCACGTTCACCACTTCGCGTTCAAACTGTTCGATCCGGTCATTCGGACCGGCGATCACCATGATATCCCCTTCGTGCATCTGGTCCAGCGCCGTCGGCGCAATCGTCACGCCCGCTTCCGTCCGCAAGGCGACGATGGTGCAGCCGAAACGCGTGCGCGAATTCAGGTCGGCAATCGTGCGCGAGTTGAGACAGCTCGGCACAAGCATCTCAACGATCGAATAATCATCCGACAGCTTGATATAGTCCAACAGGTTCGGAGTAACAAGCTGATGCGCCACCCGGATGCCCATGTCGCGCTCGGGGAAAATCACCTGGTCGACGCCGATCTTTTCCAACGCCCGACCGTGCAGCACCGTAATCGCTTTGGCAACCACTTTTTTCACACCCAGCTCTTTAAGCAGGATCGCGGCCAGGATGCTGGTCTGCATATTTTCCCCGATCGCCACGATGCCGCAGTCGAAGTTCCGGATGCCGAGCGAACGCAGCATTTCCTCGTCCGTAGCGTCGGCGACCGACGCGTACGTGAAACGGTCTCCCACCTCTTCCACGACCTCCTCGCTGCGGTCGACGCCCATGACCTCGTAACCGAGCTCGATCAGTTCCATGCCCAGGCTCATGCCGAAACGCCCTAAACCGACTACCACGAATTGTTGTGTACCCAATGTACTTGCACCGCCTTAACCAATAATGATCTTGCCTTCGGGATACCGGAATTTCTCCGTGCTTTTCTTCGGTTTAAGCGCGTAAACGAGCGTCAGCAGACCGACCCGTCCGGCGAACATGGTCAGCGCGATCATCACTTTGCCGAACGTCGACAGCTCCGGCGTAAGTCCGAGCGACAACCCCACCGTGCCGAATGCGGAAGCCGTTTCGAACAGAATCACGATAAAATCGTGATCTTCGGTAGCCGACAGGATCATCGACACCACAATAACCAAAGCAAGCGCCAGCAAAATGATCGTCAGCGCTTTAAGAATACGTTCGCGCGCCAATCTTTGACGGAAAAAGACGACATCTTCGCGACCTCGCATCATCGCGATCATCGCGCCGATCGTGACCGCGAACGTCGTCGTTTTGATGCCGCCGCCCGTCGAGCCCGGCGAAGCGCCGATAAACATCAAAATCAACAGCATGAACTGCGTCGAATGATGCAAAGCGGTCAGATCGACCGAGTTGATGCCCGCGGTTCGCGGCGTGACGGATTGAAGCATCGCGCTCCAAAACTTTCCGCCCCAACCGAAGCGCCCCAACGTGCCGGTGTTGCTCCACTCGAAGATCAAAATAACGACGAATCCGAGCAAAATCAGAAATCCGGTCGTGGCCAGCACCACTTTCGAATGAAGCGACAGCTTTTTCTTGCTTCGAAAATCAGCCAGATCGGATAGCACGATAAAACCCAAACCGCCGAGTACGATCAGCGCGATAGCCGTCAGATTCATGATCGGGTCATCCGCATAATCCGTCAAACTGCGAAAATCCCCGAAAATATCGAAGCCTGCATTGTTGAAAAAAGAAACAGAATGAAAAACCCCGTAATACAGCGCCCGGCCGAACGGCATATCAAAGGCCAAGCGCGCAGCGAACAATAACGCTCCGGCTGCTTCAATCGCTAACGAGTAATACAACACGCGGCGGATCAGCCTGACAATCCCTTCAACCGACCCTTGGTTCATTGCTTCTTGCAGCAGCAGACGGTCGCGCAGCGAAATCCGCCGTTGAAAAACAAGCGCAAACAAGGTCGCCATCGTCATGAACCCGAGTCCGCCGATCTGAATCAAAACCAGAATGACCATTTGACCGAATGTGCTAAAAAACGTGCCTGTGTCCACAACCACAAGTCCCGTCACGCATACTGCTGAAGTTGCCGTAAAAAAAGCATCGATCAACGGTAACGGCTGCCCCGTCGTATTGGAAATCGGCAGCATCAGTAACAGCGTGCCGATCAACACCATAACCGCATAACCCATAGCCAAAATCTGCGGCGGAGCGAATCTCATTTTGGGAACCGCCATGGCCATATTGTGCGCGTCTCCCCTTTCTCTCGCAAGTACCATGTCAGCACTAAAGGTAAGGTTACGCCCATCTGAGATTTCGTACCTAACCCGTGTACGAAGTCTCAGTCGAACGTAAACCTATGATTAAGAGTTGGCAAAGTACTATTTCATATCGTTCTATTATATCCGCACCCCCTCGGCAACCACAATAACGATTTGAGCAGGAAAACGCCTGCAATTCATGCGCTTTGTGGTATGTGACTTTCGGAATATGGTATTTTAGAAAGAGGAATACCAAATCCGGCAAGGAGGAAAATCATGACTGACCCGCAACAACGCATTTTGAACGTCAATTACAAGAAACTCGGCCTGGTCGCAGCGATCGCCTTGGTTATCTATTTCCTATTCAATTTCACGACGCTGTTCCAAAGCAATATGACGCAGCAGGAGCCTTATTCTTTGATCAGCGAGGAACAAGCCCAAACCATCGCGGCCGACTTTGCTTCCTCGAAGCTGGCGATCGACGATCCGCTCGGCGACGCTTCCGTCAGCTACCACAGCGATTCGGATCTTTACGGTTATTTGTCCCGCGAGGGCCTGGTAGCCGAGTACGACGATACATACGCAGACAACTTCCCTTATGAAATGTTCCGCGTCGTCTATCATTATGAAGCAAACGGCGAACCGCGAACGCTATCCGTCGACGTAGGCGGGCAAAGCGGCAAGGTCGTCGCGTTCAACAGCCTGCCTTCCTCCTACGCCGTGCAGCTGACCGAAGCCGACATTCCGCCGGATTCGCTGGAAGATCTGGAACTGCTGCAAGCGGACAAAGAACAGATCGCCCAGCCTCTCATGCAGGAACTCGGACTGGATACGGTCGGGCTGGAACGTATATCCACGGACAACGAGAACGGTCTGCGCTACACGTCTTCTTCCTCGAAGATCGGCGAGAGCGCATTGAACGTCAACGTCACTTTCGAAGGCGACGAGGTCGCTTCGATCCGTTCGAACTTCAGCCCCCCGTCTTCGTACACCGGCTATATCGCCGAACAAACGGGTTGGGCGAACATCATGACCTACGGCGGCTATATGCTGCTGACGTTCGTGCTCGGCGTACTGGCGATTATTTATGCCTTCGTGCTGAGAAAATATGCTTCGTTCACGCGCGGTATTTTCCTGTCTCTCTTCTATTATGTCGTTTCCGTCTTCTCGGTTTGGAACATGCGTCCATTCTTTGAAGGCAGCAGTTATTCCGATATTATCTTCATGGTCACGATCGTGCTGCAGGTCATCATGGGCTTCTTCATGGCGGCGTCGCTGTACTTCTGCTTCGTGGCCGGCGACGCCATGTGGCGCAGCCAGGGCAAGAACATGTGGGCGAGACGCGGCGAACCGCAATACGGACGCCATGTGTGGGAATCGCTCAAAACCGGTTATCTGTGGGCGATCATTTTGCTTGCGGTACAGGCCGTCATCTTCTTTATCCTGGAGCATACGCTCGGCGTCTTCTCGACCACCGACGATTCGCAGTCCACGTACAACATGATGTACCCGTGGCTGTTCCCGATTCTCGCCTGGATGGCCGGGATTTCCGAGGAAGCCATCTATCGCCTGTTCGGTATCCCGATGGTCAAAAAAATCGTACGCAGCACGATCGCGGCCAGCGTGATCACTTCCCTGATCTGGGCGCTCGGCCATACGCTGTATCCGATCTACCCGGTCATCACGCGGCCGATCGAGCTGCTGTTCCTGGGCTTGCTGTTCAGCTTTATCTTCCTGCGTTACGGCTACATTACGGCGATGTTCGCGCACGTCGTGTTCGACAGCATCCTGATGGGACTCAGCCTGATATTCATGGGCACGCCTACGTATATCGCGGTCGGAATCGTGTCGATCGTGATGCCGGCGATCGTCGCGTTTGTCATTTATCTGATGTACGGAAAAGACAAACCGCGGCCAAACGACGGGGGAAGCGGTACGCGCAGCGGGAAGATTACGCCAACCGCGTCTCCGGGCTTTTTGGATAAGCCCCAACCGGCAGCAGAAACCCGTCCGATTGAAGAAACTCGCCCTTTTGACGGCGACGACTCGCGCAGCGACACTCTGCCGCAAGATCGGCGTCCCGCTTCGCAAGAAACCTATACCGAGAAGCAACGGATCGAGAAAGAGCAAGCGGAGCGGGAAAATTCCGTCGCGCAACCCCCGCCTCCGGCACCCGTCGCTCCCGAGCCCAAGTCGGAGTCGACTCCCGCACCGCCCGTGCAGGATCAGTCCCCGGTCGAGGAACGAACCTCCGATCCCGACCGTCTTCCGGGAAGCGGCTTGTTCCGCGAATCGAACAATTCGAATCCTCCCGTCTCGGGAGATCGACGCGAAGACGATAAGCCTCGCCAATAGACGATTACGGCGAACAAACATCGGAATCGACTCACGACACGTTAGACTTGAATAAAGAAACACGTAAAAAGGATGAAGCCTTGTGTGAACAGGGCTTCATCCTTTTTGTTATTGATTTGGCTAATCTATCGCGCACCCGTATACCGGACCCAATATTTGTTATCTACTCTCCGATCGCTCGGCGCGTTCGCGCTCCGATCAGTGTCAGCCAAAACGCGTACACCAGCACATTCCCCGCAAAAGGCAACGTTGCAAGCAAGGGAAGATGCGTCCAAAAACCTACGGCAGCAGCACCGATTAGTCCTGCCGCTGTGCAGATCAACGCGTATCCCCTGCGATGCGACACCAATTCTTTAGGCGACGGAAGCCGATATTTTTTTGATGCGATAAACGGCAGCAGCAGCCCATGCAGAACCAAATGAATAACGATCGCAAGACCGCCGAGAAGCACGACCGCCACGAAAGCCCCAAAACCCGTTTCAAGCGACTCTGTATGATACTCAGGCTCTAACCACCGCCAAAAATCCAACACCAGTCCAAACCAACTGAGTATGATGCTGACCGCGACGGAAGCCAGCAGCAGCGGTGTATACGATCGAGCCGTACCTTCTTTTCGCAATTCGATTCCCCCTGTCCCTTATCCAATAAACGCTAGAAAAGGATGAAGGTTAGGGTCAATCTCAAACAAAAATCTCGACGGTCTGCTGCTCGCTTGTCGTGATTTGAGGCTTGCTCTAAGGCTGTTTGGGCGGTTCCGGCTGCTGTACGGATTCCGGCGCTGTTGCTCCTTTTTTCTCCAATACCTCTTTAAAATCGTCCCGAACGCTGCCTTTCCACAGCTTTACTCCCGAACGATAAGCCGCACGGCCGTTCAGATGTCCCGCTACCGGAGAAGTCAGGAACACGAATACGATCGCGAGCAGAAGCTTGACATTGATGTCCCCGTCAACGACCCAAAAGTAAAGAAAGGCGCCGACGAGAACGAAAAGCACGCCTAACGCCGCGCTTTTGGTGGCGGCATGCGAGCGCAAGTACACGTCCGGCAGGCGGATCAATCCGAAAGCGCTGATCGCGCAAAATACCGCACCGGCCAAAGCCAATACGATCGCGACCCATTCAACGATCGTCGCCATCTTCGATCACGCTCCCTCTCTCAATGTATCTCGCCATCACCGTCGTACCGATAAACGTCAGAATCCCAATGACGAGAATGATCTCCGTCAGCGCCTGCGTGTCGAGCAGCATGCAAAATACCGCGATCATGGCGAGCAGATTGATCCCGATCGTATCCAGCGCCGCAATCCGGTCGGAGCGGCTCGGTCCAACGATCAGCCGATACGCGCAGCCGAGAACCGCGAGAGCCAAAACGGCGAGCGCGATGCTTAAAAATACGGTGGTCATGAACGGGTCACCTCCATAATCGCTTTTTCGAACGTTGCGCGAATCTTATCGGACATTTCGCCGACATCGGAAATATCGAGCGCATGGATGTACAATGTCCGATTATCGTCCGATACTTCGAGCGTCAATGTTCCCGGCGTCAGACAGATCAGACAAGACAAAATGGTCACTTCCCAATCCGAGCTTAACTCCGTCCGGTATTCGAAGATGCCCGGATGCATATCCAGCTTAGGCCGCAAAATATGACCCATGACCTCAAAGCTGGAAACCAACAGTTCGCGAAGCAGCAGTATGACCAGTTTAAGCACAGCCCATACCTTCGTCATGTAAAAAGGTTCCGGACGGAACTTGCGCACGACATACAGCACCCCGATTCCCAACACATAGCCGACAATAAAACCGGAGGCCGACCAATTGCCGTTCAGCGCCATCCACACCAATGCGATCATGAGGTTCAGCAAAATTTGAAAAGGCATCTTGATCTACTCTCCTTTCAGCACGGCTTCAATGTAAAAAATCGGATTCGCCAACGTTTCGCCCGCTTGAGAAGCGAAGCCGTAGACGCTGTTGCTTGCCAGGCCGATGCCGATCACGAATGCCAGCAGCAATACAGCCGAGACGTTCGCCAACCCGGCATCGAAAGTCCTTTTCTTCTTGATCTCTTTGCTTATTTTTTTACTTTTTCGCCCCTGAATCGCTTCGGCTTCCTGCTGAACTTCCGGTTCCGTTCCCCAGAAGGCTTCCCGGAAAATCTTCACTAACGAGTACAGCGTCAGCAAACTGGAAGCCAGAGCGACCAGAGACAGCGCCAGCATTCCTTCTTCGAGGCCGCCGCGCACGATCAACACCTTGCCTGCAAAGCCGCTCAGCGGCGGAATGCCAGTCAGGGCCAGCGCCAAAATAAAGAACATCCAGCCGAGACCGGGACGGCGACGCATCAATCCGCCCATGCCGTCGAGCCGATCCGTTTTGGCGGCCGCGATCAGCATGCCACCCAAGACGAACATCAAGCCTTTGGATAAAATATCGTGCAGCATATAAAATACAACGCCGTCCAGCGCATCTCGGGTCGACACGGATAAGCCGAAAGCCACAAAGCCTACGCCGATCAGCACATTGTAGTTCAAAATACGAGGAATATCGCGATAGGCAACCGCACCGATTCCGCCCAAAATCATCGTCGCCGCAGCCATGCCCGCGATCCAGCCGTGCGTGAACGAAGGATCACCGGAGAAAATCAGCGTAAACGTGCGGACGATCGCGTATAAACCGACTTTGGTCAGCAGCGCCCCGAACAAGGCGCGTACCGCGAACGGCGGCGCTCCGTAAGCCCCCGGCAGCCAGAAGAACAGAAACAGGCCGGCCTTGAGCGAAAAGACGATCAGGAACAGGACGGCGATCACATTCAATACGCCGCCTTGTCCCGCTTCCGTGATCCGCTGCGACAAATGCGCCATGTTTAGCGTACCGACGGCGGCGTACAGATACGCGACCGAAGCGACGAACAGCGTGGACGACAAAATATTGACGAGCAAGTACTTCGGCGCTTCGCGAAGCTGTTTTTTGTCTCCGCCCAAAGTAATCAGCGCATAAGACGAAATCAGCATGACTTCGAAAAATACGAACAGGTTAAAGATATCTCCGGTCATGAACGAACCGTACACCCCGACGAGCAGGAAATGGAAGAACGTATAGTAATAATGCTCCTCCCTTTCGCGTCCGATGCTCGCAAACGAATAGATCAGCACCGCGAGCCCCGTGATCGAAACTGCCAGAACAAGCAGAGCCGCAAACATATCGGCCACGAATACGATGCCGTAAGGCGGCGACCAGCCGCCGAATTGCAGCGTCTGAATGCCTTCCGACCGGACCCGAAGCACGATCATGCCCGCAATCAGAACGTTGGCGATTCCCCCGATCAAGCCAATAACACGCTGCAGCTCGACTTTTTTACGGAAAAACATTAAAAATACCGCGATGACCATAGGCAAAAGAACCGGCAGCACAAGCAAATTATTCAAGAGTCCGCCTCCTTGCCTTCAGCGTCCACACCGTCGATGTCATCCGTTCCTCTTGTCTGGTAAGCCCGGTAAGCGAGAACGAAAAACAACGCGGTCACGCCGAAACTAATCACGATCGACGTCAAAATCAAGGCTTGCGGCAGGGGATCGACATACGACTCGCTTCCGCTGCCGAGAATTGGCGCCGCACCGCGCTTCAGACCGGCCATTGTCAGCAAGAGCAGATGGACACCGTGCGTCAAGAGCGAGGTGCCCAAGATAACGCGCAGTAAGCTTTTGGTCAAAATCAGGTAGACGCCGATCATGAATAAAGCACCGATGGCTACCGCCATGATCCATTCCATCTCAGTCCTCCCCCTTTATCGTGAAAATAATATTCATGACGACGCCGACGACAGCCAAGTATACGCCGAGGTCGAACAGCACCGCCGTAGCCAGCTCCGTATCGCCCAGAATCGGCAGTTCGAAATGGCCGAAAGCATGGCTGAGAAACGGAGCGCCGAACACGAACGAACCGGCTGCCGTTAAAATCGCGATACTCAAACCGACGGCCGTCAGGATTCGATAATCGATGCGAATGACGCGGCGAACCGTATCCATGCCGAACGAGACTGCCAGCAAAATCAATGCCGCCGCCGTCATGAGCGCCGCGATGAATCCTCCGCCCGGATTGTTGTGCCCGGCGAAGAACAGATAGAGCGAAAATGAAATGATGATCAGCACGATTACCCGCGACATGGTGCGCAAAATAACATCGTTGGAACGAAGCGGGAAGCTTGCGTGCAGCTGTGAAGCTGTCTTTGTCGACTTTGCGCGTTGTTCCGGAGTCGTGCGAACGCCTAGCTTGATCAATCCGTAAATACCGAGCGAAGCGATGCCCAGCACCATGATCTCGAACAATGTATCAAAGCCCCGGAAATCCACAAGAATGACGTTAACGACGTTTTTGCCGCCTGCCGATTCGTAGCTTTCGTTCAAGAAGTAATTCGAGATCGGTTCGAACGGGCTGCTGCCCATCGAGGCCAATGCGACAAGCGTCACGGTAATCCCGACGCCTGCGGCCACGAGCAGATTGGTCCATTTGAAAACCGGCTTCTCCTTTTCGCGTTTCAGCTTCGGCAGGAACTTGAAGCAGAGCAGGAACAAAATAACGGATACCGTCTCCACGATCATCTGCGTCAATGCAAGATCCGGCGCACGGAAGATCAGGAACAAGGCCGTCACCATGTATCCGGCCGCGCCGGTGAACAAAATAGCGTTGACGCGCGATTTCGCAAACGGAACGGCCGCAGACGCGCCCAACATGACAACTACCAGCGCAACTTCATAGAACGTAATCGGCGCGTAGTTTTCCATCCCCAGCGAAATATCCGGCGAGAAAACCAATGTTCCGCCGACCGCTAAGATCAAGAACAAGAAAATGTAAATCAGATAACGGCGTACCGAGCCTGTCATGTATAGATCGGTGAAACGTCGACCGCCGTTTTCCAGCAAGTTCAGCAGACCGTTATACAGCCGATTCAGCGTGTCCCGACCGCTCCATTCGCGATCCAGCATCTTCAATCGGCCATACGTCATATACAGTGCCGAACCGAGCAGGACAACTCCGATCGTCATCCATAATTCCGTCGTCCAACCATGCCAGAAATGAATAGATACATGCGTATCCGCCGGGCTCAAGACACCTCCGCGAACAGCCGCGACAGCCGGATCGATCAAAGTACGGCCCAGCGCGTTCGGAATGAAGGCGAATGCGACAGCCAAAGAAACGAGCAGTACGGGCGAAGCCAGCAATCCCGCCGAAGCTTCGTGCGGAAGCTTGTCGAGCTTGTTGTTCGGGGCTTTGCCCCCGAACGTCTTGAACACTAAAATCATGCTGTAGACGAACGTGAATACGCTGGCGATCCAGGCCATAATCGGAAGCGCCAGCATCCATGACCCGATATTCGCCGCGTCGAATTCCCGAATATTCACCATCGCGGTAAAGAACATTTCTTTGCTCAAAAATCCGCTGAACGGAGGCAGACCGGCCATTGAGAACGAACCGATCAATGCGATCGCGAACGTGACGGGCATCAGCTTGATCAAGCCGCCCAATCTGCGAAGATCGCGAGTGCCCGTTTCATGGTCGACGATGCCGACGACCATGAACAACGAGCCTTTGAATACGGCGTGGTTGATCAAATGGAATACCGCCGCCGTTGTTGCGAGTCCGAATAATGCGGTCCGTGCCGGATCGTCGAAGAATGCGGCGGCCGAACCGACGCCGAGCAAGCTCATGATCAGACCGAGCTGGCTGATCGTGGAATAAGCGAGCAGTGCTTTGAGATCCGTTTGACGGATCGCTTTGAACGACCCGTACAGCAGCGTAACCAATCCGACGAGCGATACGGTCCAGAACCACGCGGAGTCGCCGGCGAACACCGGGCTCATCCGAGCAACCAGGTACAATCCGGCCTTGACCATCGTAGCCGAATGCAGATAGGCGCTGACGGGCGTCGGCGCTTCCATCGCGTCGGGCAGCCAGATATGGAACGGGAACTGGGCCGATTTGGTGAACGCGCCGAGCAGAACCAAGATCATCGCCGGCAGGAACAGCGAATGCTCGGGCAGCGAAGCGGCCTGCGCCGCGATTTCCCGGATGCTGTACGTGCCGGTCATCAGATACAGCAGATTGAAACCCGCGAACATCGCAAGGCCGCCGAACACCGTAATGAGCATCGATTTCAAAGCGCCGTAGCGGGAACGCTCCCGGCGGTACCAGAACGCGATCAACAGGAACGACGCGATACTCGTCAGTTCCCAGAACGCATACAGCACCATCAGGTTGTCGGAAAGCACGACGCCCAGCATCGAACCCATGAACATCAATAGATAGACATAGAAATGACGGATGGATTCCGAATTTTTGCCCATGTAAAACATCGAATACCACACGACGAGCGTACCGATCCCCGTGATCAGCAGGGCGAACAGCAAACTCCAGCCATCCAGCACGAGCGAAAGATCAATGCCGAGATTCGGCATCCACGGCATAGTCACAAATAGACGTTCTCCAGCCGCGGATTGCGGAATGCGACTCAAGAAGTAAACGAACAAAGCCGCAGGCACGGGCAGTACTGCCCAACCGGGGTGAATACGTGGCAGTACGCGCATAAGCGGAATCAACGCCGCCCACAGAAACGGAATCAGAATAGCGATATGCAGCACGTGTAAGCGTTCCTCCTTTCCAATCCAGAACCCATCATTTTTTGATCCATTCTCCTTGTACGATTTTCAAATATTCGGCCTGTCCGTTTTTGACGATCTTGAACAGGCCGCTATCGAAGTCGGTGTCCAACTCCCGGAAAAATACGCCTTTGATCGCATCGTCGTCATGAATGTCGTCTTCCTCATAGCCTCCGGCAAGCACGTACCGCCCGTTTTCACGCACAAGCGAAGCCGCAAAGCCTTTTTCATGCGTTTCTTCAAGCAGTTCCGGATAGCGCTGAACCGCCACGATATGCAAATCGATCGCGCCTATTCGGTCCAGCAGATCATCCACGAAATCGCCGTGCGTAATCTCATGCCAGAACGACTGGCTTGCACGACCGATAATGATCTGGGTTACGCCTGCTTCTTTTGCCGCATCGGCGATGACGTCAGCCGTTTTTTGCCCGCTGCCGCATTTTCGAACGAGAAAGTCGCCGCCGGATTCTTCGGTTTGCTTGCGCCAACCCGATAAGTATTTTTCTTTTTCGGAACTGTACGTTTCCTGGCGCGCAGGTTCGACTGTCATGACTCTCAGCGGCGCGCCGAGCAGCGACGCCAATCGACTTCCCCGCTGAATCAGCCGCTGGCCGTGCGGGCCGTAATGCACGCAGACCAAAATGCTTTCCTGATGTCTCTCTTTTTCCAATCCCGATCCCTCCGTTTATCTAAAAGTAAGCATGAAAAATGCGGAATTCACGTTCAGCATCAAGCCGAACACGATTTGAACTCCGCAGTCAAACCCTTAAAAAAACACAGAAAGAGCCCGCTGTTGGCAGGCTCCTCCGGGTAAATCGTATACAGTTATGCCCTATTATATCGGGAGCATTCAAGAAAGTAAAGGCCACAATATACCGAAAAACTGCGTTCAATCCGCTTCTTTTCAGTGCGCATGAACGGTAAATAATGAGTCTTGCTCGATTTTCCGAAAATCAATTTGTTAAGCTTCGTCTTTCAACGCATCGAGAATCTGGCGCGCCAACTTGTCTCCGATCGACAGGGGACGGAAATCCTCGACCGAAGCTTCGCGGATTTTCTTGAGCGATCCGAAATGCTTGAGCAGCGTTTGGCGTCGCTTCTCGCCGATGCCCGGAATCGAATCGAGCTTCGACGTCACCATCGACTTGGCGCGTTGTTCGCGGTGGAAGGAAATCGCGAAGCGGTGAACTTCGTCCTGGATGCGTTGAAGCAGATAGAATTCTTCGCTGTCCCGCGCCAATGGCACGACCTCAGGCGGATCTCCGCTCATCAGCTGTGCCGTCCGGTGCTTGGAGTCTTTGACCAGGCCGGCAACCGGAACGCTGAGGCCCAATTCGTTTTCCAACACGTCGATCGCGACGGAAATTTGGCCTTTGCCTCCGTCGACGAGGACCAAATCCGGCATCGGCAGATTTTCTTTGAGCACGCGCTCGTAGCGGCGGCGAATGACCTCGCGCATCGTGGCGTAATCGTCCGCGCCTTTAACCGTACGGACTTTGTATTTGCGGTACTCCTGCTTGGCCGGCTTGCCGTCGAGGAAGACGACCATGGCGGATACCGGGTTCGTGCCTTGGATATTCGAGTTGTCGAACGCTTCGACGCGATGCAGGCTGTCAAAACCCAATGCGTAGCCCAGACGATCGGCCGCGCCGCTGGTGCGTTCTTCGTTCCGCTCGATCAAGCGGAACTTTTCTTCCAGCGAGACGCGCGCATTTTCGCTGGCCATCTCGACCATTTTGCGTTTGGAGCCGCGTTTCGGTACAAGAGCCTTCACGTTCAGCCATTGTTGAAGCGCAGCGGCGCCGTTCAGATCGCCTAATCCGGAAGCGCCGGATTCGGACGCGTTTCCCGCTCCATTATTCGAATCTGCCGCGTATTCCGTCGCAGATTCCGCAACCAGCGGCATTTCCGCGGCCGCTTCGCCGTAGCGGGTTTCTTGCTGCGAATTCGCCCCCTGCTCGCTTTGCGCTTCATCATCGCCGTCGTCTCCGTCCGCGTCGGCGGCTTCGTTCGCAGCCATGATATCGGCGCGCGAAGCGGCTTGCTGCGATCGCGCTTCGCCTTCAATTGCGATCGCTACGCCTTCTTCATTTGCCGGAAGCAGAATTTCTTGCGGCAATGCCGGATTATCGCTGTAGTACTGCGTCACGTAAGACAGGAAATCCGCGTAGGCTTCGCCGTAAAACGGAAAGCTCGACGCATGGCGCTCGATCATTTTGCCTTGGCGGATGTACAGGATCTGCACGCACATCCAGCCTTTGTCGACCGAATAGCCGAATACGTCGCGGTCTTTCTTGTCCGTGGCGTTGATCTTCTGCTTTTCCATGACCGCTTCGATATTCAGAATCTGGTCGCGCAATTCTTTGGCGCGCTCGAAGTACAGGTCTTCGGCGGCCTCTTCCATTTTCCGGCGCAGTTCTTTCTTGATCTCTTCGTGGCTGCCTCCCAGAAAACGGGCGATCTCGTCGCGAATGCCGTCATACTGCTCTTTTTCGATGTCTTTGACGCACGGCGCCAGGCATTGGCCCATATGGTAATACAAGCAGACTTCTTTCGGCATCACGCCGCATTTTCGCAGCGGGTACATGCGGTCGAGCAGCTTTTTGGTCTGCTGCGCGGCGTAAGCGTTCGGATAAGGACCGAAGTAGCGCGCTTTGTCTTTCAGCACCCGCCGCGTAACTTCCAGCTTCGGATGCTTCTCGTTCGTAATTTTAATGTAAGGAAACGTCTTGTCGTCTTTGAGCAGCACGTTGTAACGCGGCTGGTGCAGCTTGATCAGGTTGCACTCCAGGATCAGAGCTTCCATGTTGCTCGACGTGACGATGTATTCGAAGTCTCGGATATCGATAACGAGCCGCTGCGTTTTGCCTTCGTGGCTGCCCGTGAAGTAGGAGCGCACGCGGTTTTTCAAAATCTTGGCCTTGCCGACGTAAATGATGGTGCCTTCTCTATTTTTCATCAGGTAACAGCCCGGAAGTTCCGGCAGCAGCGCCAGCTTATCCCGAATATGCGCCAATGCTTTTTCTTGTTCCTGAATAGTTTCGAGGTGCGTATCCAATCTGTGTTCGACCTCCCTGTTTGCGTCCGATGTCTGACTTTCTCTGGGTGAGTGATTGTCGATGAAGTTACGTGGAGCGGGAAGCGAGAAGACTGCGAGAGAAATTCGTTCAATTCGCTGTCTCACTTGGAAAAGTCGATTGAAATTTTTAATTGAAGTTTTCCAAGTTCAAAGGCGTCTTGAACTGAATTTCTCTCTCCGTCTTCTCGCTTCCAGTCACGTTTAACTTTCTCGACGGTTTGGAATGACTTTATTTTATTATACGCCAAAAATGTCTGTATGACACGAAAAGACGAACATGCGCTCTCCCTGCTCGCTCTCTTCGGTATGAACGCGAAAACGACAACAAAAACCCCCGGCGGGTTGCCGGGGGTTCTGTTTAGTCATGTCCGATTCGCTCTGTATGGAGCAGCATCGAGCATGACGTTGAAATTACTCGTGTTTGGACAGTACGCCTTTCAGCGCTTCTTTGGAGTTTACGCCGATCAGTTTGTCGACCGGTTGTCCGTCCTTGAAGAAGATCATTGTAGGGATACTCATAACGCCGAAACGGGAAGCCGTTTCAGGGTTTTCGTCGACGTTGACTTTCGCGATTTTCACGTTCGCGCCAACTTCGCCGTCCAGCTCGTCAAGGATCGGAGCGAGCATTTTACAAGGTCCGCACCATGGTGCCCAGAAGTCAACCAGAACGGTTCCTTCGCCAGCTTCCACTTCGGTTCCGAATGTTTGATCGGATACATTTACAATAGCCACGGAAAATTCCTCCTTAAGGTATGCTGCAAAATTTATATATGGTGTATGTGTATACACCGCAAATCGCCTAGTTAAAGATAACTTGCGCTTGTCTACCTGTCAATTATAACACGGATTTCCCGTTCCCGAAACAAATAATTGTATGTTTTTATAAACATCTAACCTTTTGTAAGTGAAGATTGGATGAAGAAATCACTATGCCGAAGCCATGCCTCATCCCCGCTTATTTTCGCCCAGTACATGAATGGTTTCCACGAAAGGCGAGATTCGGTTCATCAAACGTTCTCCCTTGTACGCTTCTTCTCCGTCCTTGTTGGTAAAACTCAGGTGTTTGCCCAGATCGGACAGCGAATAGTTGGAGGTGTAGAACGTCGGCTTTCGATTCATGCGATGATTCAATATGGATCCGAGCACATGGTCGCGAACCCAGGGTCCCATATTTTCCGCGCCGATGTCGTCAAAGATTAACAGATCGGTGTTTTTCATCAACTCGATCGTATCGCGCAGCTTTTCTCCGTCCTGAATCATCGATTTGACGTCTTCCACGAAGTCGGGCATGTAGACGATCACGCCGGAATGGCCTTCCTTGGCCAGCTCATGCAGCAGATAACACATCAGGAATGTCTTGCCCGTACCGAACGGCCCTTGCAGATACAGCCCTTTTTTCTGAAGTCCGGAAGCTTTTGCTTGATCGATATAATCGAAAACCTGCATGACCGCCGACGAACGCACCGGATCTTTGCGCATGATCTCGACATCGTCATAGCCTTCCTGTAAAGCGCGCTCGTCCACGTAAAAGCTCCGGATGCGGCTGCTGATTTGCTTATCGCGTTCATGAGCCAGCTGCAAGTTGCACGGAGCTTTGTAATCCCGGATACGCCGCTGACCGTTCACATCGTCGACGCTCAATTTCGTATAATGACCTTGAAAATCATTCGGACAATTTTCTAGCCCCGGGCAATTGTCGCAATGTTTCTTTTCCTTCACGAATTCGTATAACCGACTGAGATTCCGAGTCAATTCCTGTTCGGCCAGATCCGGGTAACGCAGCCTCAGTTGGCGAACTTCCGGTTCGTTCAAAATCTTCGTTTTCAAATCTTCGGTCCGCTGACGAATACGCGAGCCGCCCATTTGCTTGAGCACGTCTCCGATCGAATCCATTTCGTTTGACCTCCTTTCCAAAAAAGTAACGGCAATCCGTATCTCGAACAAACGATTAACTCCGCGGCGTATTTTTGCTTGCTTTTCTTTGCTCAGCCAATCGCACGTATTCAGCAAACTCTTCATCGCTGACGGCGGTTTGCACCGGCGTGTTTTGCACGATCGGCAATTCCGGTTTGCCTCGGGCGGCTTTGCCTTGCGCGCGAGCACGGGAACCGTTTTGCGGTGCGGCTTGGCGCTTCGGATTGTTTTGATCGCGAATATACCGGACGGCTTTCTCGTAGGTGTCGATCTGCCGCAGCAGCATGTTGGAGGCGATCGAATCGACGAAGTTGCGGCTGATGCGTTGATCGCCGTCTTTACCGAGCAACGTGACGAGGTAGTGGATCAGCACGTTGATGACTTCGCCGGGCAATTTGTAGCTCAGATCTATCTTGCTGAACATGTCGAGCCACGGTCCCGGAACGGTTCCGGGGAAAAAGTTGCGCAGCAGGCCGGTGTACGGCTCGTTGCGAAGCAACATATTATATTGGTGAATATCGCATTTCGACTGGAACTGCGCCGGGACTTCGAGGTAATACTCCATTTCCACGGCGTGTTCGACCGGCATGTCGTTCGCTGTTTCCGGTTCTTCCGGGCGAATGACCCGAGCGGCGCGAACCTGACGTTCTTCGGTACGTTTTGCCGTTTGCCGGAAAGTCAGATTGGCACGATTCTGGAGGTTGTCGAGCATCAACTCCCCATCGTTCGAGAAGATCCCCTCCTCGTCCAACAGGCGCACGATGTCCTCGACGTTCAGATCAAATTTGCGTGCGACGTGGTTGATCATGCCCATCTGTTCCCGATTATGCCGCAGTGCTTCGACGAATTGACGGTTGCGCGCGCCGCGCGGGAAATGCAGAATGACATCGGAATAATCGAACAACGGATCTTCGACCGGCATGTTTTTGCTTTGACGGCGGGCAGGCGAAGCTTCGGATAATGCCTGCTCCAACTCGTAGTCGATGACATGCGTATTCAGTTCGAAAATCTCGTAAAAAGGCTGCGAGATGTTTTCTTTGGCGGCACGCCCAAGCTCTCTAAACTCTTCCGGCTCCCCGCTCCAAAAACGCTCCTGCAACGCCAATACCGCGAACTTGCCGATCCGGTCGCGCAGAAGCAAAGTCAGATGCTGCGTCGCGAAAAAGTCGGACGGCGGAAGCGGCTGCTGAAGCTCGTATTCGTACATATACTGGTCCTGTTCAGGCACGTACAGACGATGCGTCTGAAGCAGCCCGACAGCCTCCAGTTTCGATGCGTTCTCGACCATCACCGTACGTCCCCGATCGTTCGGTTCGATGCCGAGTGTCAAAAACAATCCGCGCTGCGGCTCCGGTTTGGAGTACCCGGTCTGCTCCGCTGGCAGGTGCTGGGTCAGCAGGCGGTATAAAGCAATGGCGGACGTCCCAACCATCGGCTGGTAAACCAAGCTCAACATACGTTCGTCCAGATTGCTAAGGCTGAAATCGCGATACGTATAATAACGGTGATGTTCCGTGTAGTGTAACAAACTCTTCATGCGCATCGGCGGATGTCCCCCTCTTGTCCTTGCAAAATTGCGCGTAAAAATAGATGTGCTCCTCGGAACGCGCCCTTGGCTGTGGACAGGTTCTTTGGAGCCCCTTCATTTTACCACAATTCCTTCGGCATGAAAGGGCGGAAAGCACCCAAATTTCGAGGAATACAAACCAGCCGCTCATTCAGATGCGTTCGGGCTTCGGAATGCTTGTTTTCTTATGAAGCGCGATTACAACGAGAGCTATTTTTAGGGAGGGGATTTTTTTGCAGAGTGAATTGCCCTTCTCTTCTCAATTGCGATACAATGGAAAATGGGAGTTACCGGAAGTGTTTTTGCATCTGTACAGACGGATTTTTGCAGCAAGGTTTGTGAAAATCTCCACCATACAATTTGATTTGGGAGTGATACGATTCATGAATGAAGCTACGCTTACGCTTGAAGGTTGGTACTGTTTACACGATTTCCGCTCGATCGACTGGACGCTGTGGAAAGCGGCTGACCAGGAAGAACGTGCCGGAGCAATGGAAGACTTGGAAGAGTTCATGAAAGAGTTCTCCGTAACGGCCGAAGCCGGAACGGGCAGCACGGCGGTCTATTCGATCGTGGGACAAAAAGCCGATTTCGTGTTCATGTACCTGCGCGAAACGCTGGACGACTTGAACAAGCTGGAGACGGAATTCAACAAAACCGACTTCGCCAAGTTCACGAAAAAGGAATATTCCTACGTGAGCGTCGTGGAGCTTAGCAACTATCTGAGCAAAGAAGGCGAAGACCCGATGCAAAATCCGCAGATCATCGCTCGCCTGAAGCCGGAATTGCCGAAGTCCGCGCATATCTGCTTCTACCCGATGAACAAAAAGCGCGATCTGAACGACAACTGGTACATGCTGTCGATGGACGACCGCAAATCGATGATGCGCAGCCACGGCATGATCGGACGCGGCTACGCGGGCAAAGTAAAGCAAATCATCTCCGGCTCGGTCGGCTTTGACGATTGGGAATGGGGCGTTACGCTGTTCTCGGACGACGCGCTGCAGTTCAAGAAGCTGATTTATGAAATGAGATTCGACGAAGTCAGCGCCCGGTACGGAGAATTCGGGGCGTTTTACGTCGGGAATTTATTGGATTGGGAAAAGGCCGTGGAGATGTTGAAGGTTTAACCGCAGCAGGCGGGAAAAAGGTTCGGGAAAGCGCTTGGGACGACTAGGTTGTCGTCTTAGGCGCTTTTTTTGCGTGCGTGGTGGGGAGTTTTGGAGCGTGCGTCCGGCGAAGTGTTCGGTTTCGTCGCTTCCTGTAATCGGGAAATTTCATTGGAAGGAAAACTCGCATCGGAAGCATAAGCAGGCTCTCCACTCGAACACTTCGCCTCCCGCAGGAACGCTGGGCACGTACGCATACTTAACGATAGAGCCGAAGCGCCCCGGATTTCAATCGTCCAGGGCGCTTCGCTTTTTCCCGCCTGCTGCCGGGGTGGGAATGAAAAGGTAGAGCAAGCGATGGCTGCGCAATCGCTTTAAGCTCGGGGCGCGCTGTGCACGGGATTCGATGCGCCGCTGGCGGCGGCTGTCGAATCGGAAAAGGCGCGTAGCGAAAATGTGTACGAATCGTCAACATTTTGCGGCGCTAACTTCCTTTTTTGCTTTAAATGCTGACGTTTGGTCAACAATTTTTCCGAAATCACGCCATAATGAGCTTTACTATATAAATATGTTGATATTTCATCAACATTTTCAAAAAATTAGCGCTTATTCTCGTAAAATGTGTGCGAATCGTCAACTTTCACGAGGGCAGGTGCTATTCGACGTTGATTTACCTTATATAGAAACAAATTACGCATAACTTCCGAACCTGGCTGTTACTTCGGCTCCGCCGGAAGGTACATTGCCCACGCTTAAGACTCCGCCGTGTTTTTCGCATAGCAGCCGGCAGAGGTACAGGCCCAGGCCGAAGTGGGTGTCGGCTTCTTTGTCGCTGCCGCGATAGTACGGATCGGTTGCGCGCTTGAGCGCTTCCGGGGTGAAGCCGAGGCCGTCGTCGGTTATGGTGAAGGCAAAAGAATCGGGTGTTGTATGAAACGTGATTTGAATCGATTCGGTTGCGAAGCGTTCGGCGTTGGCGATTAGATTTTCGAATACGCGGAATACGATGCTGGAATCCAAGTTGAGGACGCCGGGCAGGATTTCGTTGGTTGTGATTGTTTTAGCGCCCGACAAGGACTTGGCGATGTCTTGCAGTTCCTCGGCCAGTTCCGTCAGCTCGATTTCGCGTGGCTGAGGTTGTAGATCGTCAAGTTTTTGCACAGAAGTCATGGAGGTGACGTAGCGCTCAAGTCGGTCGGCGTTTCGGCGGAGAGCCGAGATGGCGGACACGGTCTCTTCACGATCCAGATTGCCGGAGGGGTAAAAGTCGGCGAGCAGGTCGATACGGCCTTTTAACACGGATAGCGGAGTACGCAGGTCGTGTGAAAAGGCGGCGTTCAGGCGCTTGCGTTCCTCGGCGATTCGCCAGCTTTCGCGATTGCTTTGTTCGAGGGCGGCGCGCATTTGTTCAAATGCTTCGCTGATGCGGCCAAATTCGTCACGACTGCGAATGCCGACGCGGAAGTCGAGGTCTCCATTCGCTACACGATTGGCTGCTTCGATCATCGCTTGAAGCGGTTGACGAATGCGGCGGCGGTAGAACAGAAATAATCCGCCGCCGCATAACAAGATGGTGTAGAGATAAGGAGAAGCATATTGGACGAACAGGTAGAAAACGCCTTTCAGCTTATGAACGAACGTGAAATCAGCGAAACCTGGCGAAGATCGGTCATTTTCATAAACCAGTCTTCGATCGCCGCTCCAATCGTCCGCGCCGACTTTGGTTGGTTGACCCTCTGCATTGATCGGTAGCATCTCGTAAGGAATCGAATCCCAATAAGAAGCCTTTAAAATTCCGTATCGGCTCGATGCTTCATGCGTAGTCATTTGCGATAGCCAAACGACCCCGGACACCAATACCACGGTCAGCAACATAAACTCGGTAAGTATGGAACGTGCCCCGAACTTTCTTGCCCGAATCGGTCTTGCATTCAAGATTTCCATTTGTACCCCAACCCCCACATCGTTTCGATTGGAGAATCGACGTCGGCTGCACTCAGTTTGCCTCTTAAGTTACGCACATGTTCAGCCACGACAGCACTGCTGCCTTCTCCGTCGATGCCCCAGATTCGCTCATACATCTCCTCTTTATCGAAAACTCGTCCTACATGCAGAGACAGCAGTTCCGCAATTCGGTACTCCTGTCTCGTTAAAGGAATGCTGACCCCGCGATACGTAACTTCTGCCGCCGAGTAATTGATGACCAGCCCACCCGTAAACTTCACTTCCGCCCTGCTTATCTGACGTTCCTCTCTTCGCAAATGGGCAGCGACGCGAGCCGCCAATTCGGCCATACCGAAAGGTTTAACCACGTAATCGTCTCCGCCTACGGCGAACCCGTTGACCTTGTCGACTTCCTCGACCCGAGCGGTCAGGAATAAAATCGGACAGGCCACCGTATCCCGCAGACTGCGACAAACCTCCAGTCCGTCCATACCGGGCATTCCGATATCGAGCAGAATCAGATCCGGGTGACGACCCGCCAAACGAACCGCCTCCTCTCCTTCTGACGCCAAAAGCACTTCATATCCACATTTTCGAAAATAGCTGCTCAACATATCGCGGATATCCGGTTCGTCGTCGACGATCAGCAATTTGTAACTCATGAACGTCCCTCCTTCCTATTCAGCATAACGGGCATTTTCCAAGATTCATCCAAACATGAAATCAAACAAGACGTTCAGATCGCGACGATGCAAAAAAGGCCGTCGACGCACCCGTTTGCACGGAGCGAAGACAGCCTTTTTATTGATCTTGCTTAAAAAGTGGATTCGGAACATTTCACTCGGTTGCCCGACGCGAAATAGATTCTCATCAAAACCTCAGTTTACAGGAAACGGCCTTTTTTCAGCACGAGACCCATGCCGCCGATGATGAACAGGTAACGAGCATCAACTACTTTTTTCAGTTGAGCTGCCGGCCAGCCTTTGATTTTCTTGCCCGCGACAACGGCTACGGCTTCGCCTTTACCCAGGGAAGCGACAGTACCTTTGTTGCTGAATGCGAATTTCTCGGTTTGTTGACCGCGGATAGTCGCGATCAGGTTTTTCGCTACGCGCTCGCCTTGTTGCATCGCGATTTGCGCAGTCGGAGGGTACGGACGGCCTTCTGGTCCGATCATAAGCGAACCGTCGCCGATGATGAAGACATTTTCATGACCCGGAGCTTTGAGGAACTCGTCAACTTTGACGCGTCCGCGCATCGCTTCGAATCCGGCGTCTTCGATCAGGTGGTTACCGCGGATACCGCCGGTCCATACTACGGTTTTCGCTTCGATACGCTCGCCTTCGCCAACGGTTACGCCGTTTTCGTCGCAAGCTTTAACCGGTACGCCGATGCGGAACGTTACGCCTTTTTTCGTCAGCGTATCCATCGCATAGGTTACCAGCTCAGGATCGAAACCTGGCAGAGCGGAAGGAGCCGCTTCGACGTTGAACAGACCGACCTTCGAAGGATCTACGCCGTATTGTTTCGCCAGTTCAGGCAAACGGTTCGCCAATTCGCCGACGAATTCGATACCCGTGAAGCCGGCGCCGCCGACTACGAAGTTCAGGCGGGTTTCGTCGCCGTCTTTTTTGAATTCTTTGAATTGCGTCTCGATATGCTCGCGGATTGCGCGCACGGAGTTGATGCTGCGGATCGAGAAGGCGTGTTCTTTCATGCCCGGGATGCCGAATGTTTCCGGGTCGCCGCCCAGAGCGATAACCAGGTAGTCGTACGAAAGCGTGCCGTCTTCCAGCACGACTTGACGCTCTTCCGGCTTGATTGCCGTTACGTTCGATTTCACCAGATCGATCTTGAACTCGTCGATCAGGTTCGAGATTTTCTCGTAAGTCTTCGTGTCCGGCTGCGTGCCAGCTGCTGGCATGTGCAGTTCCGTCGTGAAGTAGTGGTAGTCGTGACGGTTAACCAGTGTAACGTCGGCTTCGTTGTTTTTGAGTTTCTTTTGCAGGTTTTGAGCTGTGAGGATACCGCCGTATCCCGCACCCAGAATTACGATTTTGGGAATGCTGTTCATTGTTTTCCTTACCCCTTTTCGATTCAATAGTCATTTATGGGATAACCTCTAAAAGGTTGGAGCCTCATGTGAAATCTTACACAAAAACGGAGAGAACTCTCCCTATTGGTTGCTTATCCCGTCCGCATCTTGACTGCGACTTTTATCACATACATTGTACGCTTTTCCCGACCATATTACAAAACAAAATTTGAAATTTGGACGCAGAACAGACAAAAAATATTCATAGTTGCCAAAGAGCCAGCCATACCGCGCCTTTTATCCCCCCTATTACGGAACTCACACGGCACGTAAGCCAAAACCGCGAGCCTCCAAGGTATGGACAAAGAAAAAAGCCGGGAATTCGCTTTGCAATCCGGTAAAAAACGAGTTTATAATAGATGGGAATTGAGAAATAAAATCATTGCGATAGATTCATAGTGATTCATAATGATCGATACCTTCGGAGGTGCTTATCAAGTGACAGAGATCCACAACGGCGAAAACATCGCTGATATTCTTATCATCGGCGGCGGTCCGGCCGGACTATTTGCTGCTTTTTACGGGGGAATGCGTCAAGCATCCGTAAAGCTGATCGAAAGCATGCCTCAGCTTGGCGGACAATTGGCTGCCCTTTATCCCGAAAAATATATCTACGACGTAGCCGGTTTCCCGAAAATAACCGCACAGGAATTGGTTAACCAGCTTATCGAACAAATGAATCATTTCGAACAGGAAATCTGCCTCGAAGAAAAAGTAATCGCGGTCGACAAAGAAGACGAACAGCGCTTCAAAGTCACGACCGACAAAGCCGTGCATTACGCCAAGTCCGTGATTATCACGGCGGGCGTAGGCGCCTTCGAGCCGCGCCGTCTGGGTCTGGAAGGCGCTGAACGCTTCGAAGGCGTCAACTTGCATTACTTTATTAGCGACCTGAGCAAGTTTGCGGGCCGCAAAGTATTGCTGAGCGGCGGCGGCGACTCCGCAGTCGACTGGGCGCTCATGTTGGAGCCGATCGCGGAAGAGGTTACGCTGATTCACCGTCGCGACAAGTTCCGCGCCCACGAGCACAGCGTCGAGAACCTGATGGCCTCCAAAGTGAATGTCGTGACGCCGACGGAAATCACGGAACTGGTCGGCGAAGAACGCATTGAGCGCGTAGTTCTCTCTCACGTGAAGACGGGCGAGACGCAGGAAATTGAAGTCGACGACGTAATCGTTAACTTCGGCTTCGTATCCTCGCTCGGTCCGATCTCCGAATGGGGCATCGAGATCCAAAGCAATTCCATCGTGGTCGATACGCGCATGGAAACCAACATTCCGGGAATCTTCGCTGCCGGCGATGTCACGACTTATCCAGGCAAGCTGAAACTGATCGCGGTCGGATTCGGCGAAGCGCCGACGGCCGTCAACAACGCTAAAGTCTACTTTGATCCGGAAGCCAAATTGTCCCCGGGTCACAGCAGCAATATGAAACGTTAATCCGTTAGCTTTGTCTGATCTCAGGATTCAATAAATTATCCACAAAATCGACATAAAGTGCCTGTATATAAGCCCGTTATGCACTCCAGCGCGTCAGCGCCCGGTATAACGGGCTTTTTGCTGGGCTGAAAAGACGCGCTTATCCCCCATTTTCTGTGTGCAACTTGTGTATAATGTGGGTATAAAACGCCCGTATGCTTGTTGCGACGCTGTGGATTTGGGGATAACTTTATGCACAACGTTATTGCTTGTACCGACGCATGCGCAACATGGTATGATGGGAAGGAAACGTGACAAATCTCATTTCTTCTAGTACTTTGACTGCGTTCGATATGAGGGCTGCGTGCGAATCGAACCCTTCATGCTTTAGGAAGGGTTCGCCGCTTCAACCACTGCTTCAATACGGTCATGGTACTAGATACGCTTTTTGGCGGATCATGATCCGTTTCTATTTATGGACAAGGAGGAACCTCCGTGGAAAAATTCGCGAGCGGTTTATACTGGGTCATCTCGATTGCGGAAGTCATCATCCTATTGATGATCGCCGCGTTCATGGTGATGCTCGGCATTAAATTTTGGAAAGAAAAACGCTTCGGTCCCGTGATTGCGTTCACCGTCTTCCTCATCGTTTGCCTGACGTTGACCTGGTGGAGCGTGCAGGACAAATTCCTATAACGGAAGAAGGAGCGTGAAGCCGGCATGCAGTTGATTGCCATGATTACGATGCTGATCGATCATTTGGGAGCTGTTTTTTTCTTTGAAGAACGGTGGATGCGTATCGTCGGGCGGATCGCTTTCCCTATTTACTGCTATCTATTGGTAGTGGGATACCGCCGTACGCGCAGCCAAAAGCGTTATGCCTTTCGATTGTTCATACTCGCCTTGGTATCGCAGATTCCGTTCATGTTTACGTTCTTTACGAGCGGCGTCAACGTGATCGGTACTTTGTTCGTCTCGCTGTTGATCTTGATGGCGGTCGATTACTTCAAAGGTCAAGCCTGGCTCCAGGTTTTTGTGGCTTTCGTGCTCACGGCCGTTACGTATTTGCCGATGGAAGCGCTCAAATTCGATTACGGCACTTACGGCGTGCTTCTCGTGCTGGCTTACCGGTACCTGCCGAATGCCTGGTCGATGGTCGCCGCTCATTTCGCGATCAACGCGATTTGGATTCTCGGGTTCCGAGCGACTTCCGATATTCAATTTTTCAGCATGATCACCACCTTTTTCATTGCCGGCATTCAGTCCGCTTCTCCGAAGGCGAAAACGGAAGTACGCGTGCCCCGCTGGTTGTGGCGCTCTTTCTATCCCGGCCATTTGGCGATCATCGCGCTGGTGCAATGGCAAATGTACGGCGTAACATGGAATGATTTCATCATGCGGATTACCGATTATTCGATGTAAACTCCTTACCGGATGATTCGCCGCCCGAAAAAATGGGTAGTATACGGTGTCTTGTCTTTTAAACACATAAGGAATCTGGGGGAGTATCATATGGTGCTCGCACGTACGTTCAAAGGAATCAGCGGCCTGTTCGAGCTTATGCTCGGTCTTCCACTGTTGGGCGGTATGGTAGTCATGGGAAGCGGTTGGGGCATTTCCGTGGTCATGTTCGCTTTGCACGCTGTCACCCTCTTGTTGTCGTTGCAGCACCGTCAATCGTTTTACGGATCGGCAGCAGGTATCGTCACCTGTCTGCTCGTATCCGTCCCGGTTGTAGGTATGTTCGGTCATTGGGTAGCGGCCGTCCTGCTGCTCGTCAGCATGGTCGACCGTTATGGAGCCGGAATGTCGGGCGGCTTCCGTCGCATCTGACCAACATGGCCGAAAAAAGGTTCGTTCCGTTGAAATCGAAGTCGATTTCGGGAACGAACCTTTTTTATTTGAGAAAAGATGCGATTGTGGATTGACTGCCGGTAAAAACTCAACGTAAGATAGGGGAAAACATCCGCCAGATTGTTTATTTGCCCTCACATGCTTTGTCACTTTCTCGCACGAAAGCTACAATGCGGTTTCGCGGTTTCTTATTAAACAATCCAGGTTCAGCACAATGTTTGGTATCGCACGCTTCTATTTCAAGTTCTGCTGCGCGCTGCATCATTCAGAGAGTTAGCACCTTGTCTGATTTTATCGAAGTTAGGCAAGCTATCAGAGAGAGGGGTTCTAAGATTATGTTAAAAAAGAAATGGCTTCCGCTTGTTCTGACACTATCGCTCGCCGCTCTGGCCGGTTGCAGCCAAAACAGCTCGCCTACAGGGGCTGACGGCGGCGACACGGCAAGCAACACTGATGCTAAAACGTACAAAATCGCGATTTCGCAAATCGTGGAGCATCCGTCGCTTGACGCGACGCGCGCAGGCTTTATTGCAGCGCTCAAAGATGCCGGCATCGTCGAAGGCGAGAACCTGACGCTTGATTACAACAACGCCCAAGGCGATTCGACGAACAATCTGTCGATCGCGCAAAAGCTGGCAGGTTCAAATAACGATCTCGTTTTCGCGATTGCAACGCCTTCCGCTCAAGCCGTTGCCGCACAGGTCAAAGAAACTCCGGTCGTGTTCGCGGCCGTAACCGACCCGGTCAGTGCCAAGATCGTAGCCAGCATGGAACAGCCGGGCGCTAACGTAACGGGTGCATCCGATACCAACCCTGAAGCGATCAAGCAGTTGGCCGATTTCATCGCCGAAGAACTGCCGAACGTGAAAACGGTGGGACTCGTCTTGAATGAAGGCGAACCGAATGCCGTCGTCATGGCAGATCGTGCAGAAGAAGAACTCGGCGCGCACGGCATCACTTTGGTAAAAGCAGCCGTGACCAACACGTCCGAAGTGCAACAGGCGGCCCAGTCGCTCGTAGGCAAAGTCGATGCCCTCTACATCACGCTCGACAACACGGTGGTCAGCGCTGTCGATACGATCATCAAGATCGCGAACGACAACAAGCTTCCGTTCTTCTCCAGCGATCGCGACACGGTAGAAAAAGGCGCGTTCGCAACAGTCGGCTTCAAATACTACGATCACGGCTACCAAGCAGGCGAGATGGCGGTTCAAATTTTGAAAGACGGCAAAAAACCGGCTGACCTCCCCGTCGCCATGCAGGAAAAACTGGACTTGATCCTGAATCTCAAAGCCGCCGAGGCTCAAGGCATCGAAGTGACCGACGAGATGAAAGGCAAAGTACAGGACCAGGAAAACAATATCATTCAATAAACCGCATCGCAGCCGTCATTGCTTCACCGGTCAGGTTCCGACGGTAAAGCAATGTCACGGCGCACGCTTCATGATCAACGAACGCAGCACGCATGAAGCGAAAAGAAACGGGATGAGCGTGTGCTTCATCCCGTTTTGTTTTCCCTCAATATCTGTTAACCCGTTACGTTGCCTCGCCTGAAGATCACGTTCATGCCTGTACATTCAATCGGGCGCGAAGCGTAGATCCGGTCGAGACCATGTGCGATCCCTTTTGACACAGGAGGCGTCACTTATGTTCGAAAATTTCGTCGGCTCTCTGCCCGGCGCCGTCTATCTGGGTCTGCTCTACGCCCTGATGGCGCTTGGCGTCTATATCACCTTCCGCATTCTCGACTTCCCCGATCTCACGGTTGACGGAAGCTTCACGACAGGCGCAGCTACCGCAGCCGTTATGATCTCGCATGGCGTGTCACCGTGGCTGGCCTCGCTGACCGCGATTCTGGCAGGTATGCTCGCGGGTGCTTGTACCGGACTGCTGCATACGAAAGGAAAAATCAACGGCCTTTTATCCGGGATTCTGATGATGATTGCGCTCTATTCGATCAATCTGCGTATCCTCGGCATGCCGAACGTGTCGATCATGGGCGAAAACACCGTGCTCGGCGTATTCCCGCCGATTCCGTTCATGATCGTGGTCGTGCTGATCTTCAAGTTCGCTTTGGATGCTTTTATGAAAACGGATCTGGGCTTGTCGCTGCGCGCGACCGGCGATAACAAACGCATGATTCGCAGCTTCGGCGCAAATACGGACAACACGACGATTCTGGGCATCAGCCTGTCCAACGGCCTTGTCGCTCTGTCCGGCGCGCTGATCGCGCAGCAATCGTCGTTCGCGGACGCGACGTCCGGGATCGGCATGATCGTGATCGGACTAGCCTCCGTGATCATCGGCGAAGCGCTATTCGGTGCCAAAACCGTCTTCCGCGCTACGCTGGCTGTCGTGCTCGGCTCTATCGTATACCGGATCGTTATCTCGTTGGCCCTGCAAATCAAAGGCTTCGAGACGTCCGACCTGAAACTGATTACCGCTATTATCGTGATTATTGCGCTGGTCTTCCCGACAGTACGCAGTGCGCTCAAACAACGCGGAGCTGCCAAAAAGCGTTCGGCCGAGCTGCTCAAGTCACTCGAAACCACTCCGGGAGGCGAACGCTGATGCTGCATGTTTCGAACGTTTCCAAACTGTTCAACTCCGGCACGATCGATGAAAAAATCGCTTTGATCGGCATCGAGCTGCAGCTGAATCCCGGCGACTTCGTCACCGTGATCGGCAGCAACGGCGCAGGCAAATCAACGCTGATGAACATGATCTCCGGCGTAATGAAGCCCGATACGGGCGATATCGTCATCGGCGACCGTTCCGTCACCGCCCTGCCCGAACACCGCCGCAGCCGCTGGATCGGCCGCGTGTTCCAAGATCCGATGGCCGGCACCGCGCCGCGCATGACCATCGAAGAAAATCTGGCGATGGCTTATCTGCGCGGCAAACGCCGCGGCTTCTCCTTCGGCGTCAGCAGCGCCCGGCGCAAAATCTTCCAAGCCGAACTGAGCCGCCTCGGCATCGGCCTGGAAAACCGCCTGAACGCCAAAGTCGGCCTGCTGTCCGGCGGCGAACGCCAAGCGCTCAGCCTGCTGATGGCAACATTTACCCGCCCTCAGATCCTGCTGCTCGACGAGCACACCGCCGCACTCGACCCGTCCCGCGCCGAACTGATCACGTCGCTGACCGACGAGATCGTTCGCGACATGAATTTGACGACCTTGATGGTCACGCACAATATGGAACAAGCTATCCGCCTGGGCAACCGCCTCGTCATGATGGACAAAGGCCGCATCATCCTCGACATCGGCGAAGCCGACAAACAGCACCTGACCGTCGAACGCCTGATGACCGAATTCGAACGGATCAGCGGCAAAAAGATGGCGGACGATCGGACTTTGTTGGGTTGAACTGTTTGAAGAAACAAGGTATAATTTGGATATAACGATTTGGTGTCTCGCCACCATAAAGGGCGAACGAAAAAATTGGGGTCTCGCTCCCATCAAAGGCGAACGAAAAAATCGGTGTTCGCTACCAACTTAAGTGCGAAGAAAAGACGGCTTAAATGCCGTCTTTTCTTATTAGAGGAGAGGACATATGAAATTTTACAGATTGAAAAACGAGTACGTAAACTACTTAAAAACCTTTGATAACAAAGTACAAGATAACTATAACGGAACGAGAGCGTATATAGGTATTGTTGTTCATATCGGATTATATAATTACTTTGCGCCCTTATCGTCTTATAAAAAATCTCAAGATAAATATAAAAAGAATGATACAATTTTCAAACTACATAGTCGAACAAATGAGAATGACAAACTGGGTCTTATACATATAAATAATATGATTCCCGTATTACCTACTGAACTAGAAGAAATAATCTTTGCAAACGAAGAAGAAAAGTACTCGATTCTTTTACAAAAACAATACCAATTTATTTTATCCAATGAAGCAAAAATCAATGAACAAGCAGAACGCTTATATCGAAGAGTAGTAGAGAAAAAAGAAATTTTCTTTGTTAATCTTTCTTGCAATTTTCAGCTTCTTGAAGAGAAATGTCTACTTTTTAATAAAAAAGATGAAAACAAACTACATAACTAAACTATACATGTACATGCTCATTTTCAAAAAAGCTGCCCACATCGCATCCGCGAAGGGCAGCCTTTTTAAATTCATTTCAATCTGTTGACTTTAAATGTCTTGATTCAGCTCTTCGTCCTTTCTTTTCCTTCCCCACACACGAGGACGTGCCGCCAGTACCTTGTCAACGCTAAAGTAAAGGTAAGGTTACGCCCGACTGAAACGCACCTAGAGCGTGTGCATTTCAGTCGAACGTAATCCTATGATTAAGAGTTGACAAGGTACTAGGCGAGGCGATTCTGCATGGGAGCGACTTTCGGCTTTCCGTCAGGAAAACGAGCATAAGCGACCAGGCAGAATCGCCTCGCCTCGCCGCAGCCCCCACATCCGCAGTGTCACGCTCACCCCGGCATCTCGTCCGACAACCGCCCCATAAACTCCTCCGCCGCACTATACCCCAGCTGCTTCAGATACCAATTATTCGCCGCAGCCTCGATCAGTCCCGACGTATCGCGCCCCGGCTGAAGCTGAATCTCGATATGCGGAATTTTAACGCCCAAATATTCCGTGAACTGGTCCGCCACCTCCAGATCATTGTTGAGCGCTTTATCTTCCCACGGCGTCAACTCGATGTCCAGGACGATACGCGTCTCGTCCTGGAACGCCGTTCGCCCGTACTGCCGCACCACGTTGATCAACCCGATGCTCCGCAGTGCCAAAAACTCGCGCGTGATCGTATTATGCGTCCCCAGCAGCGTGGCCGGACCGAGCTTTTTGAGCACCACAACGTCATCCGCCACGAAACGATGCCCGCGACCGATCAGCGTATGCGCCGTCTCGCTTTTCCCGATTCCCGAACGCCCGCGCAAAAGAACCCCGATGCCCGAGACGTTGATGCACACGCCGTGAATGGACATCTCCGGCGCCAGTGCTTTTAACAAATAACCGTCCAGCTTGGTGATAAATTCCGTCGTCTTATCCTGCGTACGCAGCAGCGGAATACCTTCCTGGTCGCAGTACATTTCGAGAAAAGGAATCTCCTGCTGCCCCGTCGTCACGATAAAGCACGGCGGATGGTACTTGACGATATTACCAATATGCAGCCTGCGTTCCTCTACCGTTTGCTGGAGCAAATATGTAATCTCTTTGCGTCCCAACACCTGAACCCGATTCATCGGAAAATAATCGAAGTAGCCGACGAATTCCAATCCGGGGCGGTGGGCTTTAGAACGGGTGATTTCGCGATCCAGACGCTCTGCTCCCGACAAAACCTCCAGTTTGAACGCTTTGACAATGCTTTCTACGGAAACCGACTTCATGCGGTACTCCTCCTTAAATCGTAAAATAAAATCCGGCAGACCCGGTAATTTTGTTTCCAAACACCTTGTACGGAATGCTCAAGAAATCCGCCAAGCGGTCCCCGACGAAGATTGCGCCGCAATTCACAAAACGCCGCGCAACCAAATAAACGACCGGCAATCCGGCCTATAAAAAAAGCTTCCAGCCCGGAAATGGCATCCAAGCTGAAAACTTTGTCTAATCAACTGCAATCGATCAATCGCAAGGCTGTGCCAGCACTTCGTCTTCTTCCCGCGTACGGAACGAAGATCCGCAACCGCAAGTCGCAACCGCGTTCGGATTGAAGATCGTAAAGCCCCCGCTCATGCCGGATTCTTCGAAGTCCACTTGCAAACCGTTCAGATATTTCAGATCGTCTTTGGACACGACTACTTTGATATCCGCTACACTCATATATACGTCGTTCGCATCGGACTCTTCATTATCAAAGCCCATTGCATACGAAAAACCGCTGCAACCGCCGCTAGCTACGCCCAGTCGAAGAAACATGCCCGGCGTCTCCTGCTGCTCCAGCATGTCTTTAATGCGCGAAGCGGCCGCTTCCGTGATTTCGATCATGGTTTTTCCTCCTTTGCGCTTTCTCTTTGCATTATACGCCTCTATACCCCATGACTCAAGCATTTAGGCGGCCTTCTTCCTGATAATCCTTTTGGCGGCCCGATTTTCAATATGGTTATTTTTACATATTAAACTCGTATTGCCCCGTTTCGCGACTAGGTTTATAATGGGAAAGGAATGACCTTTTAAATTTTCGGAATTTCGACAAAAAGAGCGGGCCAAAAATGCCGATATTAGACGAAGACAGGCCGCTCGATGTAACTTTTTTCACACCTTTTTCAAAACGCAAGCGCGTTTTGGCCAGATAGCTGCCGCATAAAGCGGCTTTGCTTTTGTCGGTAGTCCAATTTTTCCGGTTACACCCGGACCCGCCCGTTCGGCGCAATCCGCGCCGCCTCGGGATCAACGAGGAGGTTCACACTAATGTCTACAATCATCAATCCGACAACGGATAAGCGCATGGCTGAAATCGCGGAAAAGGTCCATAACGGACAGCGTTTGAGCTTGGAAGACGGCGTTTATTTATATCAGAGCGAGGATATTTTGACGATCGGCCAGTTGGCGAACGAAGCCAATCTGCGCAAGAACGGCAAAAAAGTCTATTTTATCGAAAACATGAGCCTGTATTTCACCAACGTCTGCGAAGCCCACTGCGCATTCTGCAACTTCCGCAAAGACCAGGGCGAAGAAGGTTCGTACACCCTGAGCGGCGACGAAATGGTTCGTTACGTCGAGGAAAACATCACGCCGGGCGTACGCGAATTCCATATCGTAGGCGGCCACAACAACCATGTACCGTTCCAGTATTACGTGGATTCGTTAGCCGCGCTGAACAAGCATTTCCCGGAAGTCACGATCAAAGCTTATACCGCGGCGGAAATCGACTTCTTCACGCGCATCAGCGGCATGTCTATTGAAGACGTACTCAAAGCGCTTCAAGCAGCAGGACTTCAATCCTTGACAGGGGGCGGCGCGGAAATTCTGTCTGACGAGTATCGCAAAAAAATGCGCGTAAACAAAGCCAACGTGGATCGCTACCTCGAAGTGCACCGCACGGCCCACAAATTGGGTATGCGCACGCACACGACGATGCTGTACGGTTCGATCGAAAGTTACGAAGACCGTATCAACCATATGATCCAAATCCGCGAGCTTCAAGACGAGACTAACGGATTCATGGTATTCATTCCGCTGTCCATGCAGCCGAAAAACCGCAACGCCAGCATCATGCGCCGCAACTCGGCCTACGAGGATTTGAAGACGATCGCGATCAGCCGCCTGATGCTCGACAACATCGACCACGTCAAAGCGTACTTCATCAACATCGGCACGCAGCTTACGCAGATGGCGCTCACGTTCGGCGCGTCGGATGCTCACGGCACGATTGTCAAAGAACGGATCAGCCACGCGGCGGGCGCCGTCACTCCGGAAGGATTGACGCGCAAAGAACTGATCTGGCTCATCAAAGGAGCCGGCCGCATTCCGGTAGAGCGCGACACGTTCTACAACGAAATCGAAGTTTACGAGTAATCGCACAGACTATAGACCGGTAAGCGTCCGAGTTCAAGCTGGAGTTTGGAGAGACGTTCGCTCAAGATTCCGGATCAAATTCGAAGTCGGCCGCCCTCATTCGTCGAAGACCGCTGCCGGCTCCGTTCTTTCCACCATTTCACTCACAAGGAGACCTGCACATGAAAAATCTCGTTATTCTCGGCGGAGGCTATGGCGGCCTGACCATCTTGGACGGACTTCTCGAAAAGCTTCCTTCCGACGTGAATGTGACTTTGATTGACCGTCTGCCTTTCATGGGACTGAAAACGGAATATTACGCGCTGGCGGCCGGAACGGTATCGGACCACCATCTGCGTATTTCGTTCCCCGACCATCCGCGCATGACCAAGCATTTCGGCACGGTGGAACAGATCGATATTCAAAACAAACAGGTTCTGCTGCAAAACGACGAACCGGTTCCGTACGACCAGCTTGTTATTGCGCTGGGCTGCACGGACAACTACCACGGCGTTCCGGGCGCGGAAGAATTTTCGTACAGCATTCAGTCTTTGCATGCTTCGCGTCGAACCAACGACAAGCTGAGCAGCATGAAGCCGTCTTCGCATGTTCATATCGTCGGCGGCGGCCTGAGCGGCATCGAGTTGGCTGCGGAGCTGCGCGAAAGTCGGCATGATCTTCAGATCACGCTGCTTGACCGCGGCGACCGCCTCCTGTCTTCCTACCAGCCTCGGATTTCGCGTTACGTGCAGGAATGGTTCAAAAAACATGACGTCGAAGTCTGCCACAAAGTCTCGATCAGCCGCGTAGAACAGGATGCGCTGTATAACGGCGACGAACTGATGCATTCCGATGCCGTGGTCTGGACCGCAGGGATTCAACCCGTCGAAGTGGTACAAAAGCTGAACGTGACCAAGGACCGTTCGGGACGCGTCATCGTCAACGATTATTCGCAGATCGAAGATCATCCGGAGATTTTCGTTTGCGGCGACTGCGCCAGTCTCCAGTTTGCGCCGAGCGCCCAAGCGGCCGAAGCGCAGGGCGAACAGATCGCGCATGTGCTGTTGGCATTCTGGAAAAACGAGACGCCGAAGCTTAAGCCGATCAAGCTGAAAGGCATGCTGGGTTCGCTTGGTCAAAAAGCGGGGTTCGGCTTGAACGTGATCGGCGATACGTCGATTACGGGGCGCGTGCCGCGGATGTTGAAAAGCGGCGTATTGTGGATGTCGAAGCACAACCTCGGTTAGAGGGGATCGGCTTCTCGCAGCCGGTAAAATCTGATTTGCTCGAAGTTCGGGAGGAGCCGAAGGCTCCGGGGAACTTTCATTTCGATCGCGTGTTGCTTTCAGGAAATTGGATTAGATTCTATAATGGGGATTTCCTGAAAACAAAGGCGAACGCTGGCGCTTCTACATGAAATTCCCCTGCGCCAGGGCATCTCTCAAACATCGAACGAATTTCACCACCTCAAGAAGCCGTACTCCGACCGAGTACGGCTTCTTTTTTGTTTATGGGCTAACAGCTTGCCTTTCACTTTGTAGAAAGGCAAAAAAGCACTCCCCAAAAAGAGGAGTGCGAGTACCGCGCAGCGGAAAGTCGTGTTCTTGAATAGGCGCAGCCGGCCCCCGCCCTTGAACGAATAGGTCTTTCTCCGAGCGATTATTCAAGCTCGTTGTAAGACATCAAACGATGGATATGCACGGCCAGATAAGTCAGCTCGTCGTTCGTGATAACTTTGCCGTGCACCTGCTTCACGTAATCTTTGATTTTGAACGCCCCGTCCATCGCCTGCGGGTAAAGCGTCGCGATCTGCTCGAACAGCAGATCGTCTTTGGCCTCCAGCATTTGATCGGCGTAGAAACGTTCGACGAAAAATTTGACGTGCGTGATAAAGCGGGTGTAATGGATGTTCTCCGCATCGAGATCGATATGCAGCGAATAGCGGACCAGATTAACGATCGCGCCGATCAGTTTGGCGTAGCGCATGCCGTCTTTCGATTCTGCTTGCCGGCCCTGCGCGTTGATCAGGTGGAATGCGATATTCGCCGCTTCTTCCTTCGGCATCTCGACGTTCAGGCGCTCGTTCGCCAAGCGGAGCGCGAACACGCCGATCTCGAATTCTTCCGGATAATAATTTTTGATTTCCCAGAATACTTTATTGGTGATATTGATGTCTTTTTTGTAGCGCTCCACGGCGAAACTCAAATGGTCCATCAGCATGAAATACGTGCCGGGATTCAGATTGCTTTGAAGCTTGTGTTCGGCGTAGGTCATGATTTCGCGCGTAAGCTCGACAAAAACGGGTTCGATCGCGCCCAGCATGCCCAAATATTCTTTGACCTTCACATCGTCGACCGGAACGAAAGTCTGATCGACCTGGTTCTCGTCGATCAGGCTGCCCGTTTTTTGCCCGTAGCCGATTCCTTTTCCGAACACGATATATTCTTTGTGCTGCTTGTCTTCCACCAATACGACGCTGGAATTTAGCACTTTTTTGATTTTGATCACGATGATCACCTTCCTGCCGGAAAGATGGGAGAGTACGAACCGTTACATCTCTTCTCCGTTTGTCTCGATGACTTTTTGGTACCAATAGAACGAATCTTTGCGGCTGCGGGCCAACGTTCCGTTGCCCAGATCGTCCTGATCGACGTAAATGAAGCCGTAGCGCTTGGACATCTGCGACGTGGACGCGCTGATCAAGTCGATCGGCGCCCAGCTCGTATAGCCGAACAGGTCGACGCCGGCTTCCACCGCTTCTTTCATCTGCCGGAAATGATCCCGGAAATATTGAATGCGGTACTCGTCGCGGATCGAGCCGTCTTCGGCGACTTCGTCCACTGCGCCCATGCCGTTTTCGACGATGATGAGCGGCTTTTTGTAACGGTCGTACAGCTCGATCAACGAGATTTTCAGCCCGACCGGATCGATCTGCCAGCCCCAATCGGTCGAAGGCAGATACGGGTTTTTGACGCCCATGATCGTGTTCCCCGCCGTACGCTCTTTGCCTTCCTGCGCCGACTCGGTAAGCGACATGTAATAGCTGAACGACACGAAGTCGACCGTATGCGCTTTGAGCGTTTCGAGATCGCCCGGCTCCATATGGATCGACACGCCTTTTTTCTCCAAAATGCGCAATGTCAGAATCGGATACTCGCCGAACACCTGCACGTCGGAGTAGAAATAATTGTTCAAATTGCGCTGAAGCGTGATTTCGACGTCTTCCGGGTTGCAGGTGTTCGGATACGTCGTCAGCTTGGTCAGCATGCAGCCCATTTGGCTCCCCGGAATAATCTCGTGGCAATCTTTCGTCACCATCGCCGAAGCGACGAGCTGATGGTGCAGCGCCTGATAGACCACTTGATCCTCCTGTCCTTCGGGGCAGCGGTCGGGGATGATGCCGGCCGTGGTGAACGGGTGGCGGTTGATGCTGTCCACTTCGTTGAAGGTCAGCCAGTATTTGACGAGATTCCGGTACCGCTCGAAACAAACCTTGCTGAACTTCGCGAAATAATCGACCACTTTGCGCTCGGCCCAGCCGTTGTATTTGACGCTGAGCGCAAGAGGCATCTCGTAGTGCGACAGCGTAACGATCGGTTCGATGTTCAGGCGCCGCATTTCGGTAAACAGGTTTTCGTAAAATTGCAGCCCTTTTTCGTTCGGCGTCTCTTCTTCTCCGGTTGGAAAAATGCGGCTCCACGCGATCGATACCCGCAGCGTTTTAAAGCCCATTTCCGCGAACAACGCTAAATCCTCCTTGTAACGATGGTAAAAGTCGATGCCGCGGCGCTTCGGATAATCTTTGTCGCTCGGATCGGCCATCGCTTCTTCGATCATCTTGGTGGAAATGCCTACATGCCCGGCATAATCCTCCACGCTCAAATGCGGCTTGTAACTGGCGACGTCGGCGACCGACGGCCCTTTGCCGTCCACGTTCCATGCCCCTTCGGCCTGATTGGCGGCGATAGCGCCGCCCCACATGAAGTTCTTCGGAAATCCTCTATGCGTATTCATCGTTTGTTTCCTCCCGAAATTGGATTAGGTGGTCAGCGCGGTCACGGTCATCAGCGTATCCTGACGACCGACTTTTTTCAAATTTTTCACGTCTACCGCGTATTTGTCTTTGCTTGTCACAATCGTCAGCACGACCGGATCGTAACCTTCCGCGGCGATTTGTTCGTGATCGAATTTCATCAGCAGGTCACCCGCTTTGATCATATCGCCGGCTTGGACCTGCGGATCGAAATGTTTGCCTTTTAGCCGGACGGTATCGATGCCGACATGGAACAGCAGCTCGATGCCGCCCGGCGTGCTCATCGCGATTGCGTGCTTTTTGCCGAAGACCATCTCGATCTTGCCGTCCACCGGAGCGTACAGTTCGCCGACCGACGGAACGATCGCGATGCCTTCGCCCATCGCTTTAGTCGAAAAGACCTCGTCGTTGACTTCCGACAGCGGGATTTGCTCCCCGACCGCCGGGCTTTTGAATGTTTCGGAGGCTTGAAGCGCGCCGGCGAACGTTTGCTGTTCTTGCTGCGCGGCCGAGCGGCCCGAAGCCGGTTCGGCGGAAGCTTGGCCGGACGCTTCGACCTTGTTTTCTTTGAACAAGAACAAGGCGACTACGAACGATACGGCCAGCGAAATCAACAGGCCGAGCACGGCGTTGACGATATTGCCGGGAAGATCTTCGGCGATGAACATGGACAAGCTGGCCAGACCCGGACCGACGGCTACGAAAGCTTGCAAGCCGACGATGCCCACGAAAGCGCCGCCGACGAGCGAGCCCGCCATGACGCTCCACAGCACTTTTTTGTTTTGCAGCGTCACGCCGTACAATGCAGGTTCCGTGATGCCGAACAGCGCGGAGATCGCGGCCGAGATCGCCGTTGCCCGCAGGCGCCGATCTTTGGTACGCAGCGCGACGGCGAAACAGGCTCCGCTCTCCGCGAGATTATGGGCAAGCGACGCCGGCATGTACAGCAGCTCGCGGCCGCCTGTGCTCAGCGCGTTGATGGCGTAAGGCAGCATCGCTTTGTGCATGCCGACCGACACCAGGAACGGCAGCACCGCGGCGAGCAGCGCGACGGCGACCCAGCCTACCGTGCCGAATACGGCCAGGATGAGCTTGGTAAAACCTTCGCCCAGCGTATAGCCGAGCGGCCCGAGCAGCAGCAGCGAGATCGGTACCGTCACGAGCAGCGACATCATCGGAACGAAGAAGACGCGGATGACTTTCGGCGAATATCGGGAAAAGAACTTTTCCGTTTGCGCGTACAAAAGCACGGTCAAGATCGCCGGGAACACTTGGTAGGCGTAAGCGATGCTGCGAACGTCGAAGCCGAACAGCTGCGCGCCTTCCGTCAGCATCGCGTTCATGTTCGGCAGCAGCAGCGCTCCGACCGCCGACAGTGCCACGAGCGGATTGACCTTCAGCTTGTTGGCCGTCGTCACGGCGACGAGCAGCGGCAGGAAGTACAGCGGCGCATCGCCGATTTGGAACAGGATTTTATACGTTTGCCCGTCCGAATCCATCCACCCCATCACGCTGAACAAAAGCAGCATCGACTTGAGCACGCCGCCGCCGGCAATTGCCGGAACGAGCGGCCCGAACACGCCGGTCAGGAAATCGAGGAACACGGCGCCCCACTTTTTCTTGTCTTTCGGTTTGCCGTTTTCCGATCCCGCCGAAGCGCCTTCCTCCGACGAGTCTCCCGCGAAACGCGGGCCGAGCAGATCGACGACCTTGTCGTACACTTCGATGACGTCGTTGCCGATCACGACCTGGCATTGGCCGGTCATTTTGACCGCCATGACGCCTTCGATGCTTTCCAGCTTCGGCACGTCAGCCTTCTTGTCGTCTTTGAGCGAAAAGCGCAGTCGCGTCGAGCAATGTTCGAAATGCGCCACGTTTTCTTTGCCGCCCACGTGTTTGAGGACTTCGGATGCGGTGCGTTTATAGTCCATATCTATGCTCCTTTTTTAGGCATTCATGAAAGGTTTCAGCAATTTTTCATACAAAAAAGGACCTAAAACGACAAATCGCGCGATTCGTCATTTTAGGTCCTGCCTGCTTTACCAGTCACATGCCTACGGTTTTATTGAATTGGTGCCATTGTAGCGCATAATTTTGTAAGCGTCAACATCAAAGCTGATTTTGTTTTCAGTTCGATTGCTCCACCTTATAACCCAGTGGCAAGAGATACGAATTAAGCCGCTCCACCGTCGTTTTATCCGCCGCTTCCACATCACTCTTCACTGTTTCGACCAACGCCCGGAATTTCGCATAGTCCGTCGAGTCGAATTGCTGCTCCGCTTTCGCAAGCACTTCCGCCCAGAAGTTCTCCACGGTAAAGTTTTCATCGAACTGTGTACTGGCTGCTTTGCTTGTATCCAGACCTGCGGTTTTCTTTTTGATTTCTTGCTCCAATGTATCCAAACGCGCTAACTCTTCGACGCTCATTTCGCTTTTTTTCAATTGTCCGTCTTCCCTGGCATATTGACTGTATAAACTCGCTGCTTCCCGCAGCAGTCGCGTCAATTGTTCGTATTCCGAATCCGACATTTGCGACTTCACCGTCTGCAGTTTGGCTTCCAATTGTTCATAGGCGTTTGCATCGCCTCCGAAGTTTGCTTTAGAACCGTAAACGGAATCGGACAAGTAATGATATCCGGCGTAAGCTCCTGTCGGCAAGATCAGAACCGCTGAAAGGATCCCGACCAGTACCCGCTTGCGAACCGGCCGATGGCGGCGAACGGCATGGCCCGATCCGCCTGCCGCTTGCTCCGCTTCGATCTGCTCCGTCACGTTGCGCAGTACTTGTGTCGGAGCTTCCCAATCGGACGTTCTTTTTTGCAGGGCGGAACGAAGTTCTTGTTCGATTTTCATGAATATCTTCCCCCAGTTTTAAGATGGGCATTCTCCGCAGAGTCTGATCTTTCTTGTTCAAACGGCTTCGGCCCGCTTTTGCGCAGTCGTTCCAGTGCCGCATGAACTCTGGACTTGACCGTCCCCAGCGGGATGCCCAGGATCTCCGCGATCTCTTCTTGCGCGTAGTCATTCAAGTATTTCAGTATTACGATTTGGCGAAGCTTGTATGGCAGCCGCTCGATGCGTTCGATCCATTCTCCGCGATCCAACCGTTCCGCGGATTCGTTCGCGAAGTCCGCTTCTTCCGTTCGCCGGTTATATTGCGCTGCCCGACCGATCCGCCTTGCCTGCAGCCAACTTTTTCTGCGACAGGCTTTGACTTGACGCAGCGCTATTCCCGTAACCCATGGCCGAAAAGCTCGATCGCGATCAAACCGATGCAAATTCCGATGGGCCTGCAAATACGTTTCCTGCATCACGTCCTGCGCATCTTCGGTATTTCCGACCAACAAACGAATAAGCTTGTAGAGATCCCCTGCCGTTTGTTCGTACAGTTCGGCATAAGCGGCGGAACTGCCGGCAACAGTCCGTTCGATCAAGTCTTTTTCTTGCTCCATTCCCTCTCTCCTTTCCTCGTTCTTTATGTATTAGCAAGTTTGTCCTTTTTCGTTCGCTTTTTCAGGCTTTCGAATTGTGAAATTTTCAAACAAAAAAAGCTTTACCGGAAAGAACGCCCTTGCCGATAAAGCTTGTCGGTCGATTATGAAATTACAGCCTTCCGGCTGCTTGAATTCTGTGCTTAATCCAAATCAAGCGACGCCCACGGATCTTCCTCGTTCATCTTCGCATCGATCGCTTTTTCCAACGCTTCGATCGTGTCGGCTTCGACGACGTCGCCGTTGACCATCGCGTAGGGGCCGTAGTCGCATTCCGTGCAGTTGCCGAGACAGCCGTATTCGATCACGTCGTACTCGGGATTGGTTTCAAGCTTATTGAAAAGTTCCTGCGTGCCGTGGTGCATGTTGCTGGCGCAGAACTCGATAATGGGTCTGATCATGTTTTCTCACCTATTCTTATTTATTCTCAGCCGCATGACGGTAAACGTGTAATGGTTCTTTAAATTTAGATCCATTTATATTATAATACAAGGGAGACTTTTGCAAAATTTGATTTATGCTTTCATCGTTTTGCAAAAATGATCTCCGAAGTGGTTAAGCCGTTCTGACTGTACGCTTCAAACATTTGAGAGGAGCTGACTATAATGAGTGAAAATACACAACTCGACATGTATGATGAAGTATCCGACGTGCTGGACAAGCTGCGTCCTTTCCTGCAACGCGACGGCGGAGACGTTGAATTGGTAGACGTTGAAGACGGAATCGTGAAGCTGAAGCTGGTTGGCGCTTGCGGCAGCTGCCCAAGTTCCACAATTACGCTGAAAGCCGGTATCGAGCGCGCGCTGTTCGAAGAAGTCGAAGGCGTTAACGAAGTTATTCAAGTCTTCTAAGATTTTTTAAGTCAAACGGTGTCCCGCTTCGGCGGGCGCCGTTTTTTCATATATCCTCTTATTCCCATTTTCGAATGTTGACAGTGTAAAGTTACGGTGTTATCTTTACGGTGTCAAGATCAAAGAAAGGAGCATTTATTCTGAAGGAAACCAACTACCACCATGGCGATCTACGCAATACGTTAATCGAGAACGGCATCGAATTGATTAACGCGGAAGGCATCGGCGGATTTTCGTTACGCAAAGTGGCGGCGCGCTGCGGAGTCAGCCATGCCGCGCCTTACAGCCACTTCAAGGACGTCCAGGAACTGCTTGCGGCAATGGCCGACCACGTCACGACTCGTTTTACGGATTCGTTGGAACGCTCGATCGAAGGCGATTACGTTCCGCAAGAAGCCATGAACCGTCTAGGCACCGCCTACATTGCCTTTTTCCAACACCACCCTGCCTATTTCCCGTTTCTGTTTTTCCAGTCGGGCATTACGATTCGGATCGACGGCGACACTGAAGGTGAGCCTCCTTATCCTCCGTTCGCCGTATTTCGCAAGACCGGAATACGTTTATTTCGAAGTCAGGGACTGCCGGAATCGATGGATGACAAAATGCTGCTCGCCTTCTGGTCCTTGGTCCACGGCGTCGCTTCATTGTTGAGCAGCAGCGGGATTCGGTACTCCGGCGATTGGCAAGAAGTCTGGCAAACCATTCTTCAATCGGGAGGAAATACGCATGAAAATGATCGTGCATGACTTGGAAAACGCCGGGGAATTGCCCTGGCTGACGGCATTCGGTTCGGGTCAGGATGTGATCGGAATCGATAATGCCGTCATTCGCCACTGCACAGGCTGCTTCGGCTGCTGGACGCGCACTCCGGGAACCTGCGTGTTGAAAGACGAATACCGTCACCTGGGTGCACGTCTGGCAGCCTGCGACGAGATGGTGCTGATCAGCCGCTGCACCTACGGAGGCTATAGTCCTTTCGTTTGCAATGTCCTGAACCGGATGCTGCCTTACGTGCTGCCTTATTTCAGGATGCTGAAAGGCCAAATGCACCATCAGCTTCGATATGAACAGACGGTCAAATTTAACGTTTATTTTTACGGAGAAGATCTGACCGCAAATGAACGTCAAACAGCGCAAGAGCTCGTGCAAGCCAACTCGTTGAACCTGGGCGCCAAAGGATTCGAAGTGTCTTTTTACGATAATATCCGGCAGTTGAAGGAGGTATTGTCTTGAACATCGCATTGATAAACGGCAGTCCCAAAGGAGGCGCCACCAATTCCGGATTTTTGCTGGAAAAGCTCCGCCCGCTGCTGCCGCAAGAAGCCGCGATTTCGACTTATCGGATCGGACCCAAAGCTTTAAAAAACGAGCAATATCTCGAACTGTTAGCGATGGATATGCTCGTTCTCGCTTTTCCGCTTTATTTCGACGCGATCCCCTCGCATCTGTTGCGAATGCTGACCGAAATGGAACGCAGCACGCAGAGCAGCAATCAAAGACCGCAAACCGTCCGTGTATATGCGATGATCAATAACGGTTTTTTCGAGGGAGATCAATGCAAGCTGGCTGTTGAACTGATCCGGAACTGGTGCGAGCGCTGCGGGTTCATGTTCGGTACGGCTTTCGGACACGGCGCCGGAGAGATGTTCGGTTCGGTCGGCCATGTTCCAGTAGGCTCCGGTCCTTTGAAAAATTTGGGGCTCGCGCTGGAACATCTGGTCGGCTCGATCCGCAGCGGTGAAAGCACGGAACCCTTTTTCACTCAACCGAATTTTCCTCGCGGTCTTTGGAAATTGTCTTCGACCCAGCTTTTTTGGAATGCCACAGCGAAAAAGAACAGTTTGAAACCCAAAGACCTGAGAAGACGTCCAGGCATGCCGCCGATCCGTTTGCCGCAATCCGGAGGCAAGCGGCAAGACGTGTAGCCCTCTTACGTATACTTTTTCGGACAAGCAAAAAGCCCTGTTCCCGCAAGCGGGATACAGGGCTTCGTTATGCAAGCTGTCGATCATATTCGCGGGTTCTTAGAAGGCGGGAACGATCGAACCTTTGTATTCGTCTTCGATGAACTTTTTCGTGTCGTCGGAAGTCAGAGCCGCAACCAGTTTTTTGATCGCGTCGGAATCTTTGTTGTCTTGACGAGTAACGAGCAGGTTCGCATACGGGGAATCCGCGTCTTCGATGAACAGAGCGTCTTCAGTCGGCACCAGTCCGGCTTCGAGTGCATAGTTCGTATTGATCAGTGCCAAGTCAACTTCGTCCAGTTGGCGAGGAAGAGCCGCAGCTTCGATCTCGATGAATTCCAGGTTTTTCGAATTTTCTTCGATATCGCCTACGGTTGCCGTGATTCCAGCGTCTGCTTTGAGCTTGATCAGACCTTGTTTTTCAAGCAACAGCAGCGCGCGGCCGCCGTTAGTCGGGTCATTCGGAATCGCGACTGTTGCACCGTCTTGCAATTCGTCGATCGAAGTGATCTTTTTGGAATAAGCGCCGAACGGTTCAACGTGTACTTTCGCTACCCCTACCAGGTCCGTGCCTTGTTTGGAGTTTTGGTCATCCAGGTACGGTTGGTGTTGGAAGAAGTTCGCGTCCAGTTCTTTTTCGTTCAGCTGCGTGTTCGGCAGGATGTAGTCCGTGAATTCGATAATGTCCAAGTTTACGCCTTCGGCTTCCAGTGCAGGCTTCACGTGCTCAAGGATTTGCGCGTGCGGGTTGATAGTAGCGCCGATTTTGAGCGTTACCGGCTCGGCTGCCGTTTCCGTTGTTTCCGTCGTGCCTGTATCTGTCGATCCGGTCGTAGCCGTGTTCGACGTCGAGCTGCTGTTGCCGCATGCGGCAAGCAGAAGTACGAGTGCCATTGTGAGTACTGCGAAAGTCCATTTTTTCATGTTGTTCGCCCCTTTGTTTGTGTATGGCTGGATCAGCCTATATTGTATGTGGAGCCGCTCGGTTGCCTGTGGCGATCCGCACGGCCGGATACCGATAAACGGTGATGATGCTTTTTCAAGACTACTTACGGGTAAAATGCTTGACCAGTCGATCGCCGACCATCTGAATGATCTGGACCATAATGACGATAATGACCAACGCCACCAGCATGACCGCCGTCTCGTAACGATTATAGCCGTAGCTGACCGCCAGTTGGCCGAGACCGCCGCCGCCGACCAGACCGGACATGGCCGTGTAGGAAATCAGCGTAATGATGGTAATCGTAAAGCCCGCGATCAGACCCGGCAAGGATTCAGGCAAAATGACCCGGAATACGATCTGCCTCGTCGAAGCCCCCATCGCTTGAGCGGCTTCGATCACGCCCCGATCCACCTCGCGCAGCGAGGTTTCCACCAGACGGGCGAAGAACGGCGCGGCGCCGATTACGAGCGGCGGGATCATCCCGCGCACCCCGATTTGCGTGTCCACGATGAACTTGGTGAACGGCAGCAGCGCGATAATCAGGATGATAAACGGTACGGAACGCAGCAGGTTGACGACGAAAGCCAAGACCGCGTAAACGCTGCGCGCTCCTACCGACGATGAACGTGCGGTCAGGAACAATATAATTCCAATGGGAAGACCCAGAATTAATGTGAACAAGCTGGAGTAGCCCAGCATTTGCAGCGTCGCATTGGTTGCTTTACCAAACTCCGCCCAATTTACCTGTGAAAAATCAAGTTCCCTGTTCATGCTCCGAGTTCCTCCACTTCAAGCCGCTGCTCAGTCAATCGTTCCAGCGTCCGGTGAATATCGGCCGAATCACCTTCGAACCGGACAACCAATTGGCCGTAAGGCGTCTCCTTGATTCGCGAAATCGTGCCTTGCAGAATCGCGAAGTCTACGCCCGTCTCCTTAACCGTCTGCGACAGAATCGACTGATAGGTCAGCTCTCCGATGAACGTTACTTTGACCGTACGCGACGATGCGGCGTTCGTCGCACGGATTGCCTCGTCGAGCGCTTCCGCGTTCTCCGACTCCCGATTGATGAAGTCGCGCGTGACCGGCTGCTTCGGCTTCAGGAACACGTCGATGACGGGTCCTTCTTCCACGATCACGCCGCCCTGAATGACTGCCACTTTGTCGCAGATACTCTGGATAACGTGCATTTCGTGCGTGATCAGCACAATGGTCAGCCCCAGCTTGCGGTTAATGTCGAGCAGCAACCGCAGGATGGAATCCGTCGTTTGCGGGTCCAGCGCCGATGTCGCTTCGTCGCAGAGCAGCACTTCGGGGTCGGTAGCGAGCGCGCGGGCGATGCCTACGCGCTGCTTCTGTCCGCCGGATAACTGCGCAGGATGCTTTTTCGCATGTTCGGTCAGACCGACCAGCTCCAGCATTTCCTTAACCTTGCGATCGACTTCCGCTTTCGGCGTTCGAACGAGCCGCAGCGGAAAAGCGATATTTTCGTATACCGTGGCCGAAGACAGCAGATTGAAGTGTTGAAAAATCATCCCGATGCGGCGACGCTGCTGCTGAAGCTGGTTTTTTCCGAGCCGCGTCATGTCGGTCTTGCCGATCAGAATCTCGCCGCTCGTCGGCCGCTCCAGCATATTGATGCATCGGATCAGCGTACTTTTGCCTGCGCCGGAATGACCGATGATGCCGAAGATTTCGCCTTTGGCAATCTCCAGATCGATGCCTTTCAGCGCGGTCATCGCTTTGGCGCCCGTTCCGTATGTTTTAACCAGGTTTTTGATGGTAATCACTGCGTTGTTCCTCCTACTCGGCCACCGAAGCGTTTTTTCGACACACCTCTTCCATGCCCCGCGTTGATGCTTTAAAGCCATCGGTTAATCGCGTACGCGTCGAAAGCTCTTTTCCCCGCCCCGGTTCGTCCGGTCTTTCCGTTCATCTTCAATTGAAATCAAAAAGAGCCCTTTTTGGTTTGACAAAAAGGGCTCGCATCGTATGCGTAAAGTCACCTTCTCATCTGCCAGAACCGTCTGTTGATTCTGTAGGAATTAGCACCATGACACCCTGACGCGACGTCTGCTTGCGACGTTCGTGTACAGGATCGGTTGCCGGGCTTCATCGGGCCTGTCCCTCCGCCTCTCTCGATAAGAAAAATCTGAGATATCTAATTGGAAAGCTTGGTATTACGAAAATTGGAAAGAGTTAAACCTAAATCCTTCACTCAGTATATTCAGTTTGACACGGTTTGTAAAGGTTTAGCCTGAAAATTTTCACAACCTTTTTTCTGCTTTTCTCTGATCGCCGTTAACGGATGCTTGTCTGCCTATTGAGGACAAGGTCGCAATGCCTCCGCATGAAGCAGAAAAGGAGCCTTTCGCAAGGCCCCTCAACTTCTGTCGATTCTGATGGACGTTCGAATGGAGAGATCAAACGAAGCCCTCGAGCCTCTGCTCATCCACCCTGAATAGACGCTCGAACCTCTTTTCAAACCTTACGCTTGCGCTGTCTTTTTCACGGATGCGGATGCTTCTTCGCCTGCCGGAATCCGGCTGAGTTCCCATGTGCGAATGCTCAGGAAGCACAAGAACGCGAACAGGAAATCCGTAATCAGCGTATGCAGCATCGGAGCGAACATGTAATACTCGCTGCCGAGCGCGACCAGGTTGAGCACGCCGCTAAGCGGCAGCGCGATCATCAACACGACGACGATGATGCCCAGCTTGCGGATATCGCGGATATGGCCGTAATTGCGGATCGCCATATGCCCGACCATCAAAACGAACAGCAGCAGCACGGCCGAAGCGATATGAAGGACCACCGACATTTTCGCGAGCTCCGTATGACTGACCAACGCTCCCGTGTAGACAACGGCATACGTGAACGCGGCCGAGAAAATCGTCAGGTTGCGCGTACGTTTGCTTACCCGATGCTCGGCCGGAGGCGCTTGATACCGTTCGAGGCTGCCGGCCCTTCGGACGGACAATGCCAGCACCAATGCGCTCGCGAACGCGATCAACGCGAAGCCGAAGTGCAGCGCCATGATCGGAGGCGATTGGGAGAATACGACCGCCAGCGCGCCCATGATCGCTTGCACGATAACGAAGAAAGCCATGATAGCCGCGTAGATTTGGAAGTCGCGGCGTTTGCGCGCCCAGACCAGGAACGCGATCAGCGTAATCAACGCCAGCAATCCCGCGATTCCCGCCGTCAAGCGGTGCGTGTACTCGATCAACGAACCGATGGTCGTGCCCGGAACGAATTTGCCGTGACAGAGCGGGAATTCGCGTCCGCACTCCAAGCCCGAGCCTGTTCTCGTTACGACTACGCCGTTGAACGAGACGAGCAGCATGATCATGCAAGACGCGTAGCTCAGCCATTTCAACACTTTATATTGCAAAAGTCTCACCGCCGATTTCAAAAGTAGTGGACGGCATCCTTGCCGACGCTCGCGCGGCGGACTTCGAAATGCCTTTTCCTCTCATTATACCGGAAATGCGTCGGGGTTAAGAATCTCGTTTGTGACAAAAAATGTTCAAATCAAAAACATATTTATCGGCGAATATGCGCCTTTTATATGATTTTATTCACTGTTCCATGCAAAAATCCCGCTGCGGCACACGGCCGAAGCGGGATTCCTGGCTATAGAACGGGCTACCGACTTGCCTCAAGCCGACGAAGGTTGACGATGGTCTCGAACGCAACCCCCGGATCGGGAAGTCGGCAAGACCTTGCAAGAACCGTTCTGTCGGCGCTTATTGACGAGCGGCGAGTTGACTATGCACCTCGGCTGCGCGATCCAGAAAATTCTCGATCTCGGCGCGCGATTTGCGCGCCTTATTCACGAAGCGAACCAGTTCTTTCCCTTCGGAAAAAGCGACGAAGCTCGGAATGCCGAGAATGTTCAGCTCGCGGCTGACTTCTTCCACTTCCTCCACGTCGATCTGAATCAACTTCACTTGGTCTTTGCGCTGTTCTTCGACCTCCGGCATGAAAGGATCGATGAAGTGGCAGTCGCCGCACCAATCGGCGCGGAATACGGCTACAGTCAGGCCCGGGCCTGCGATTTCCCGATCAAAATCGGCTTTCGTGCGAATTTGTTCCATATTCGATCTCTCCTTCGGTTTCAAGTTCGGATATCGTTACCGATACTCTATTTTACATCAATCCGGCCGCAGAATCATCCGATTCCGCAGGCAGAGCCTTTTCGGCATTTTTTTCGGTATGGAAACGGCTGATTTCCAGCAGCAAGCGGTCCGCATGACGCATCAACTCTTCGGAAGCGACGGAAATCCCGCTGATCGTCTCGGATTGTTCAGTCGTCGAAGCCGCTGCTTCTTCAGTCGAGGCCGCGCTTTGCTCGGCTACCGCCGCAAGTCCCGACATCACGTCCGATACTTGATTCGCCCCGGATTGGAGCGTCTGCATGGAGTCGCCGATCGAAGCGATGCCGCGCACAATGACATCCACCGAACCTCGAATGCGATCGAAGGAATCGGATGTTTCGCGCATGGACTCGGACTGTGAATCGCTGTTATTGCGGAACAAATCCAACTCTTCCGTACTTTGACGTCCGGCCTGATTCAACTCGCCCAACAGATCTTTGATCTCGACCGCCGAAGCCGAAGCCTGTTCGGCCAAGCGCCGAACTTCCGACGCGACGACCGCGAATCCTTTGCCGTGATCGCCTGCCCGCGCGGCTTCGATCGAAGCATTCAGCGCCAACAGGTTGGTCTGCGCCGAGATGGTCTGGATGCTTTCGGTAATAATCGAAATTTCTTCGATTTTGCCCAGCAGCAAGCGGTTAGCCGCTTCCACGCGATCCGTCGATTCCCGTCCCGATTCGGACAATTCGGTCTGGCGGGCAAAGGCTTTCTCGCCGCTGCTCATGGCTTCGCTTGCCTCGTCCGCGGCCGAGCGCGCCTGATCCGTCTGCGCGTAGATTTGCTGAATCGTATTATTGATGTCCGATACGCGTTCTGCCCCCGCCTGAATGGATTCCGCCTGATCGGCCGCTCCCCGGGCGATTTCGCCGATCACGAGCGACACCTGACGCGCGATATCGTTACTGCCGGACGCATCGCGGGACATCGCCTGCGAGGACGCCTGAACTTCGCGGGCCGACTGATCGACCTGCATGATCAGGCCGTTCAGGGAAGAAGACATTTCGTTGAACGAATTGCCAAGTTGGGCAATTTCGTCGTTTCCTTTGACCGGCACGCGCACCGTCACGTCGCCGGAAGCCAGCTTCGAAGCGCTGTCTTTCATGCCGATCAGCGGCTTGATCGTCCGGTAAGCCAGCAGATAAGCCAATACGGCCAGAATCAAAAGCAGGCCTACGGTGAAGATCAGGAAGAAGTTTTGCAGCTTGTTATATTCGGCGAAAGCTGCGGCTTTGGAGACGGATGTGGCGACGATCCAGCCCGTGTCCGGCAGCTTTTCGAAATAAAGAAGTTGGGTGTCGCCTTTGTACGTATATTCGGTCAGTCCGCTGTCACTGCCTGTCATTGTCGCAAAAACGGACTTGTAATCATCTTGGTCAACCAACGGTGTATTGAGCAGCGTTTCATCGGGATGGGCCAATACGGCTCCGCTCCCATCCATCAGGAAGGTGAAGGAATCTTCCGTTTTTAAGGCGTCAACCTTGTTTTTGATCGAAGTCAAAGCAATGTTTTCGGAAATGGCGCCTTGGAAAGCGCCTGCGGAATTTTGCAGCGGCACGGCGATATAGATCGACTGCACGCCGGCTTGGGTGACGTAAGCATCGCTTACGGTCAGCGCATTAGCGGCTTTGGCCGCTTCGTACCACGGGCGTTTGCGCGCATCGAATGAAGCGTCGGGAATAAATCCGGCCCCGTCCATATAAGTGCCGTCCTCAAGCCCGAAATAAATCGTGGCGATATCCGCTTGGTTACTCGGAAGCTGGTAGGCTTGAATATGTTCCAACGTAATATTTTGCAGCGGCGTTACGGTATCCTGTAGGACTTTGCCCAGCGTCTCCACGACTTTGGACTGCGTAGCGATCCATCCGTCGACTTCGGAAGCCGCTTCGCGAACCGTGCCTCTCAGCTCCGCATGCACGCCCTCCGTCGCTTCTTTGTTGAGATGAAACAAGGCCACCGATGCAAGCGGCGCGGAGATCAGGATGCAGACCGCCACGACGACCAGAAGCACTTTCGTTTTCAATGTGAACATAATTTCTCTCCATTCTTCGGTGCTTCGGGACCCCCGTTGTCCGTTGACCGCAAGTTAGTAACTTGCCAACGCTAAAAGTAAGGTTACGCTCTCCTGAGATTTCGAACCTAAAGCGTGTACGAAGTCTCAGTGGGAGCGCAGTCCTCTGATTAAGAGTTGACAAGCCCTTAGTTAAAACGTTTTCCTCCAGACATGCACGAAGCTGACTTTTCTATTCCTTAGGCCGTTCGTACCTGTCCCCCGACTCCCTATATCGGAAACCTTTATGCAAAAATGAATAAGCGCATCGGCCTGTTTCGATTGTAAGCGCAACAAAAGAGCCTTCCCGTCAAGGAAAGGCTCTTTGTTTCTTCTTATCGGAAAATCAAGCACGTTGCAGACGCATCAACGGACGAAGAACCTTTTGCAGCGGACGCGGATACGTACCCAACTCGTCGCGGCGGATAACCCGGAGGATAACCAGCAGCAGCAGATAAATGGCAGGGACGATCACGCCGACGGCAGCACAAGCAATAAAGAACGCTACGCGCGGATGCATGAACGCCGTCATCCAGCTGCCCATTTCGCTCAGACCGAAACTTGCCGCCGAGATCATAATGCAGGTCACGATAAACGCAGGCCAACGCTTGCCGAGTACCGAGAACGAAACGATGCCTCGCAGCGTGCGCAAGTTCAGCATCGTAATGACCAGGAAACAGACGCCGGTCATGCCGACGATTCCGTAGATGCCGTACTGCCCGAGCAACGGCGCCAGCGCCAAGCTGCCGGCCAGTTTGACAATGATCCCGATGCCGACGTGGACCATCGAGCGGCGGGCCAAATTCATGCCGAGCAGCATCGAGTTGCTGACCATCATCGTAATTTGGAAAATGGTGCCGAGCGTCAGCACGGCAATGATGCCTGCGCCGTCCAGCGTACTGAACAACAGGCCGTTGACGGAATAGGCTGCGAAGCCCAGCGCCAATACCATCGGCATCCCGGTCAGCGTCGCGATTCGCAGCGCCAGCGTGACTTGCTGCTGCAAATGCGTTTCGTCCTTGCGGGCGAAAGCTGCGGAAATGATCGGAATAAGCGACGTGCTCAGCGCGATCGCGAGAATCGGCGGAATACCGGCTACGCTCTGCGCGCGGCTGCCGAGGATACCGAGCTGCATCGTCGATAACGCGTCGCCGATCTGTCCGACCAACAGCGGCTTGACGATGGTCGTATCGATAAAGTTGATTGCCGGGACAGCCATCGCAGACAACACGATCGGAATCGATAATTTGAAAATATCGGCGTAGATCCGGGTGAGCGGAATCGTTTGATCATGCCGATTAATGAGCGTGCGACCTTTTTTATGCTCGTTTTTGGACAGTTTGACCGAAGCCATCAGCATGATCGCGAACGCGCCGAGACTGCCCAGCACGCCGCCGAACGAAGCGCCGGCCGCGATCGTCTCCCCGGGCTTGCCCATTTGCAGCAAAATGTAAGCCAGCAGGATCGCCGTAAATACGCGCGCGATCTGTTCGACGATCTGCGACACGCCGCCGACCGCCATCATATTGCGACCTTGGAAGTAGCCGCGCATCATGGCGATGGTCGGGAACAGAATCAACGCCGGCGCAAGCGCCCGAATCGCGGGAGCGGCTTCCGGCAGTTGAATCATCCGGGTATACCAAGGCGCAAAGATGTACAAGGCAAGCGTGATCGCGACGCCCATCATCCCGGAGAACAGCAGCGCCGCATAGTAGATGCGTCCCGCTTCCTCCGGCCGATCCAGCGCGTACCGTTCCGAGATCATTTTGCTCAGCGTGCTCGGAATACCCGCCGTGGCCACGGTCAACAACATTAAATAAACGGTGTTGGCAGCGGTGAACGACGCGTTACCGACGCTGCCGAGCATATGCTCCAGCGGAACGCGCTGAACGAGACCCAGCACCCTGGCAACAAGCGCCGCTGCCGCCAGGATAAGCGTCCCTTTAACAAACGATTCCTTTTTCGACAAAACCTATTCCCTTCTTTCCCCCGTAAAAAGCCGCGAACGGCTTTCCTATACGATCCATATAATGAAGACGACAATCATGATGATCTGTAAAATGCCTTTCACGAGCGTGCTGCTGAGCAGACCGACCAACGCGCCCCAGCCTGCTTTCAAGGCTTGCTTGAAGTCCGATCCGTGAATCAGCTCCCCGATCACCGCGCCGATGAACGGACCGAGGATCAAACCGAACGCCGGAATCGCGAAAGGTCCGATAATCAGGCCTACGGTACTGAGTTGAATCGACAGCTTCGAGCCGCCGAACTTTTTGGTCCCCCAGGCGCTTACCACGTAATCCGCCACGATCAACGCGACGAAGATGACGGTCTGAATGATCCAGAACCAGACGGTAAGCTCGCTGAACGAGAAGAACCAGCCATACACGAAAAAGGCGAAATAAATCGCGACCGCGCCCGGCAAGATCGGAAAAATCAATCCCGCCATACCTACGATGAACAGCGCGACGACCAGCACCCAACCCAAAATGTCCAATGCGACCATTCGCAGGCCCTCCTATTTTATGTTCGGTTTACTAGGGCGTTTACGCCGAAGGATTATCCTCCGGACGCGCGGACGATGCGGCCGCTTTTGCTCCCGTTACTTGCTCCTCGGCGTCATCGAACTCAATTCCGTCCAACATGTATTCCCGAATCACCTGCACGATGCCGTCTTCGTTGTTGCCGGCTACCGTAATGTCCGCAAGCTCCTTGACCGCTTCCTGGGCATTGCCCATCGCGACGCCGAGCCCTGCCGCTTCAATTGCGGCAATGTCGTTCAGACTGTCGCCGACCGCAATAACCTGTTCCATCGTAATGCCCAGCAAATCGCACACCTGCTGAATCCCGCTGGCTTTGGAGATGCCGCCCGGGTTGATTTCCAGATTGTCCATCGACGAATTGGTAATCTGAAGGCCGCCCATATCTTGAAGCCGCAGCAGAATATGGTGCAGCACGTCATGGTCTTTCGTGTTATAACCGAACTTCAGCCACTCCTGCTCTTCCAGATTTTCCGGCCAGTGATCCCGATTGTACAACCGCTCCGTCGTGTAGGCCCAGAACCAGACGCCGTACTCTTCCGCCAGCGCGTGCATCTTGCGGATCAATTCCACATCCATCAGTGCGCGAAAATGCAATTCATGCGGCGCTTTCCATACTTCGCTTCCGTTGACCGTCACCATAGGCGTCTCAAGCCCGAGTTCGACCGCGTACGGCAGCGCGTGCATCGCCGCCCGGCCGGTCGACAAGCAAACGTGGAAGCCTTCCTTGATCGCGCGACGAATCCATTTGGCCGTTTCCTCCGATACCTGATGGTCGTCATTCAGCAGCGTCCCGTCCATATCGAGCGCAAGCAGCTTGTAATCGTAACGTGTCATTTTTTACCCCTTTCCAAACGTGTTCACTCTCGCCATTCTATCATATTACCCCGTCTGCTCCAATGTATGCGAGGCAGCTTGCCCAGGTCATGATCGGCATACAAAAAAGCCCTCTCTCGGGCTTACCGAAAGAAGGCTCGGAACGATTGCGGGACGGCATTTTTGTTACAGCTTGATGCTGCGGCCGGATAGCGCGGATTGCAGAGCCGCGAACGTCACTTCCTGCGTTTTGCAGGCGTCCGCGTAATCCGACAGAATACCGGACGTATCGCCGGTGCGAAGCGCGTGCAGGAAAGCTTTGGTCTGCTTCTCGTAAGGATCGCTTTCTTCCGCGAACACGCTTTCTTCATTTACCTTCGTCACCTTCAAATGGCCGGACGTCCACTCCCATAACCCTTCGCGCGTGTAAAAGGACAGCCCGGCTTTGCCGACGCCCGGAGGCAGCACGCAGGTGTTGGAAATATTCGCGACGGCGCCCGTTTTCAGCTTCAACGTGACGGTTCCGATGTCGTGCACGTTGGTCTGCTCCCATTCTTCTTCCGGGAAACGGCTCGCGTATACGGCATGGACTTCTTCGACTTCTCCCGCCAGATGGCGCAGCAGATCCACGATATGCGTCGTCTGCTCGATAAACTGGCCGCCGGACTTCTCTTGTCTGCGCCACCATTCGGCCTGCGGCATATCGCCCATCCACATGCCCGTCGCGATGCCGACCCGACCCGGATGCAGCGCTTCGCGCAGACGCTCCACATTATCCTGATAACGGAAATGGTAGCCGACGGACGTGATCAGATCCGGTGATTTCAAGCGCATGAAGCCGAGAATGTCCTGCGGCAGCTCGGCATCCGTGCCCAGAGGCTTTTCAACGAGGAAAGGAATGCCCCGACCGATCAATTCGCGTTCGATCTCCCCGTGCGCCATGGGAGGCACGCAAATATAAACCGCATCCAGCACCTGCGCGTCCGCCATGTCGGATACGCTTTCATATCCGGGCGCGTCGTAGCGGATACCGAATACGTCTCCCTTGTTTTTGCTGCTGCCGACGATGCCTGCAATTTCCACGTCTTCCGTCGCCGCAAGCAGATCCGCATGTTTCCCCGCAAACCAACCCGTGCCGACGATTCCGATTCTCAGCGTCATGTCTTTCATCCCCTCTTCTGTCCGCCGTCCGATCCGGCGCTTCTCCTTACTAGATTACCATGAGGTTTCCTTAAAAATCCACTCGTTGAAGGTCAGGAACTCTATTCTTTGGGGGAAGCTTGGAGGCGGAGGGAGAAATTACCAGCATAGGCTTCCGAAGTGCATTTCTTCGAAATGCTTCACAGGACGCTGTCTCACTCGGAAAAGTCGATTAAAATTTTAGTGGAATCTTTCCGAGTTCAAAGGCGTCAACATAGCGCTGAATGTTACCGCAGGTTTTCTTCGAAATCCTGTATTTCACTGAATTTCTCCCTCCGCCTGGGCTTCCGGTACAAGAATAGTTAGGGGTGTAGTAATGAATAAAGAGTATTCAAAAATCGAGGCTCACAAACAAAGTACCGAATTGAAATTTTCCCAATGCATTTTGGATACGCAAAAGCGCTCTTTCAAAAGAAAAAGCGCCAAAGTGTCGAGAAAGTCTAACGTAGCTGGAAGCGAGAAGACGGAGAGAGAAATTCAGTGAAAGACGCCTTTGAACTTGGAAAACAACCACTTAAATTTAAATCCAGTTTTCCAAGTGAAACAGCGAATTGAACGAATTTCTCTCGCAGTCTTCTCGCTTCCACCCGCCGAAGTAACTTTCGAGAGCAACTTCGATTCATATACAATCGAACCTTTTCGCTTACACGACTTGAGCGGTGCTGCGTCTGCGCGCGAAGCGGGCGATCAAGCCGTTTTTCGGGGCCAGGATCAGAGCCAGGATGAACAGGATGCCGGCTACGGAAACGATGCAGCCTGCGATGGACGCATCGAGGGCGTAGGAGATCAGATATCCGGCTACGGCGGAAACGATGCCTACGGCTACGCTGAGTCCGATCATGACGCCAAGGCGGTTGGTCAGCAGGTAGGCGGTTGCGGCCGGGATGATCAGCATGCCGACGACGAGGATCGCGCCTACGCTTTCGAACGAAGAGACGGCGGTCATCGATACCATGCCCATCAGCAGGTAATGGAACAGCAGGACCGGAATTCCGCAGGCGACGGCCATGGCCGGATCGAACGCGCAGATTTTGAATTGTTTATAAAAGAGTCCGAGCAGCATCAAAATGACCGTTAGCGTAATGCCCAGCATCCAGACTGCCCTCGGGCCCATATCGGTGCCGCCGAACGTCCAGGTATCCCAAGGTACATAAGCAATTTCGCCGAACAGCACGCAGTCCAGATCAAGGTCGATATGCTGGGCGTTCAGGCTGATCAGCAGCACGCCGACCGCGAACAATGCGGTGAACACGATACCGATCGAAGCGTCGGATTGCAGGCCGGACGTTTGCAGCGTTTGGATCAAGAACACGGTCAACAGACCGAACGCCGTTGCGCCGAGCAGCATCCACATGGAATCTCGCGTGCCGCTCATCAGGAAAGCGATCGCGATTCCCGGCAGCACGGCATGGCTGATCGCGTCGCCGACCAGTGCCATGCGGCGCAGAATCAGGAAACAGCCGAGGATCGAGCAGGCGCTCGCAACCAGTACGGCGGTCAGTATAATCCAAAAGTCCATCATTTTTGCGAGCCTCCTTCGGCAGCGTTCAGTGCGCTTCGCTCGGCAGAGCGGGCATAATCGGCTTTGAGATTACGATGTCGCAGGCTTTTGGACAAAAGTCCTCGCCTCGGAGCGAGCAGTAAGGACAGCACGAAAAATAGCGTAGCGGCCAATACGGTTACAGGTCCGGTCGGAATCCCCTCGCCGAGCGTGCTAATGGCGGCGCCGGAAGCGCCGCTAAGCGCACCGAATACTCCGGCATACGCCAGCATGACCGGAAGGCGATCCGTCCAATAGCGTGCCGCGGCCGCAGGCGTGATCAGCAGTGCCGCCACGAGCACGACGCCGACCGCCTGAATACCCGCCGCAACGGCGACCGTGGTCAGAATCAGCATCGCATGCTCCAGTACTCCGACCGGCAGGCCGATGCCGCGCGCGAAGCCCGGATCGAAGCTGATCAGCTTGAACTCTTTGAACAACAGCATGGCGGCTATCACCAGCAACACGGACACGCCCATCAGGATATAAACGTCGCTTGTCACCATCGCGGCGGCTTGACCGAACAGATACTTGTCCAGACCGCTTTGGCTGCCGCTGCCGCTATGTTGGATATGGGTCAGCATGACCGTGCCGACGCCGAAAAAGAACGTCAGCACGATGCCCATCGCGGCGTCGGATTTGATCTTCGTCCAGCGCGTGATCGCGCTGACGCAGAAGACGGCGGCGATGCCCGCGACCAGCGCGCCGATGAGGAAAAGCGACGCCGATTTTACTTCATGCAGCATAAAGGCGATGCAGACGCCCGGCAGCGCCGCGTGCGCCAACGTATCGCCGAGCAAACTTTCCCGGCGCAAAAAAGTAAAGCTGCCAATGACTCCGCTGCCCAATCCCAGCAGCGTACAGCCCATCAAAATCCAGCGCGTGTTCGGATCGCTCCACAGCGAAATCAGCCAATCGAGCATCGTTGTCTCCTCCTCACTCGTCGAAGTTTACCTGTTTCGGATATCGCTTTCTTTTGCTGCGCCGTCATTGTTTGACCAACGCTTCCCGGCCGTTAGAGCTGACGATCGCCAATTTGCCGCCGTAGGTTTCATGCAGTAGCTCCGGCGTGAACGTCGTCTCAACCGGGCCTGCTGCAATCAGTTTTTTATTCAACAACAGCACATGGTCAAAATATTCCTCGACGGTAGACAGATCATGGTGAACGACAAGTACCGTCTTGCCTGCCCGCTTCAGTTCACCGAGCAGCGCAATGATCGCCTTCTCCGTCGCGGCATCGACGCCAGCGAACGGCTCGTCCATGAAATACAGATCCGCTTCCTGCACCAGCGCGCGAGCCAGAAATACCCGCTGCTGCTGGCCGCCGGACAACTGGCTGATCTGCCGTCTGGCGAAATCCGCCATTCCGACTTTATCGAGCGTGCTCATCGCCAAGTCTTTTTCTTTGCGCCCGGGACGCTTGATCCAGCCCAGATGACCATAGCGCCCCATCATGACCACATCGAGCGCATCCGTCGGAAAATCCCAATCGACCGATTCGCGCTGCGGGACGTAACCCACGCGGCTGCGCATTTTTTTATACGTATCCCCGTAGATCGACACTGAACCGGAGATTGAAGGCACCAGACCCAGTATGGCTTTGAGGAGCGTGGATTTGCCTGCTCCGTTGGGTCCGATAAGCGCAACCAAGTTGCCCTCCGGAAGCGCGAAGCTCACGTCTTCGACCACCGCTTTTCGTTGATAAGCGACGGTAATTCCCGACACCGTAAGGGGAGCAACCGCCGTAGATTCCTTTTTCATCTTCTTTCCTCCTCGTCTCGATCCGCTCAAGTGTTATTTTAATGCTTCTGCAATCGTATCGGCGTTATGTCGAATCATTCCAATGTACGTGCCTTCCGTCGTTCCCGGCTCGCCCATCGCGTCGGAGAACAGTTCTCCGCCGATGGTCACGTCGTGTCCTTGCTGCGCCGCTCCGGCGACGATCGCCTGCATCGAACGTGCGGGCAGACTGGATTCGACGAAGACCGCTTTGATATTGCGTTCGACCAGATAATCGCGCAGCGCGCTGACGTCTCGGGCACCGAACTCGGCTGCCGTGCTGATGCCCTGCAATCCGACGACTTCGACTTCATAGGCCCGACCGAAGTAGCCGAACGCATCGTGAGCCGTCACGAGTACCCGACCTTCCGCCGGAATCTCCAGCATGCGTTCGCGTACATAAGTGTCCAGTTCTTTCAGTTCGCTTAAGTAACGTTCTCCCTGCTCCCGATAAGCCTCGGCGTTGGCCGGGTCTTTCTCGATCAGGGTATCCCGAACCGTCTCCGCCGCAACGGTCCACAGATCGACGTCGAACCAGACGTGCGGATCGAACTCGCCTGTGTCTGCCGAGCCGATCAGACGATCTCTCGGCATATCGTCCGTAACCGCAACGACGGTCTTCTGCGCGGCCATTTTGACGAGAACCCGTTCCATATTCCCTTCCAGATGCAGCCCCCCATAAAAGACGACTGCCGCCCGGTCCAGCTTGCGGATATCGCCTTGCGACGCTTTGAACAAGTGCGGGTCTACGCCGGGTCCCATCAACGTCGTCACCTGAACATGTTCACCGCCGATTTCTCTCGCTGCATCGCCGATCATTCCCGTCGTGGCCGTAACCAACAGCTTACCGTCTTCGCTTATGCCTTGAGCGTTTCCGTTGCCGGAACAGCCGGCCAGCAACATAATTCCCAGAAGCAGAGCCAACATTGTCCAGAATCCACTAATTTTCTTTCTGTTCTCGTTCATGCTCTCCTCCGTCCGAACATTGATTTTTCTGTGTAAACTTTTCCATACGCTAAATTGTTTTATTTATGACTTTTTATTTGTCTTTGCTAACAATGTTTCCTTAGGGCAAATTTTAAAATAAAAAAAGGCAAAACGCAAGTTTTCTCTTTTTTAAATGACCGGAATATAAAAAAGCCTGCTTTCCGCAGAAAGCAGGCTTCACTTTTCAGTTATTCCGCTGCCGTGTCACCTTCGGCATTTTCGTCTTGAATGTCTTTTTTCGGAATGCCGTCAAGTCCGTATTCCTCATCGTAAGCGTCAAAGATCGCGCGTGCGATCGGTGCTGCGCTCTCGGAACCGAATCCGCCTTCCGGCACCATGACCGCAACGGCAAGTTTCGGATTTTCGCGCGGAGCGTAAGCGATGAATACGCCGTTATCGACTTTTTTGCCGTTTAAATCCTGCGTGGATGTACCTGTTTTACGGGCAAAATCGTCTTTGTAAGCGAAATCGCCGAAAGAGCCGCTTACGTCCGTTTTCATGCCTTGTTGGATGACATCCCAGTACGCATCGGGGAAGTCCACCTTATTCAGAACAGTACGGCCGAACTCTTCGACAGTCTCGCCTTTGCTGTCGGTGATTTTGCTTACCAAATGAGGCTGGATACGTTCGCCGCGGTTCGCCAACATCGCGGTATACTGCGCAAGTTGAATCGCCGTGTATTTCCCTTTTTGACCAAAAGAAGCATATACCATTCGAGAAAGGGAACTGCCGTCCTTGTCGCTCAAATAGTCGATTCCGCCTTCCCATTCACCGGGCAGGTCAACGCCTGTTTTCACGCCGAGTCCGAACTCTTTCATGTGCTTGTCCCAGATGTTCAAAGACTCGGCTCCGTCGCGGTTAAACAAACGTTCGCCGATCATTTCTACCATGAATGTGTTAGAAGACTTTTCAATCGCTCTGCGCGGATCGAGTATGCCGTAAGCATGGCTGCCCGAGTTGCGAATCGAGTCGGAGTCGTTGCGGCCGTATTTGGCAATGCCCGTATCGTTGTAAGTCGTGCCTGTCGAGAACAATCCTTCCTCCAAACCGACAAGTACGCTAAGCGGCTTGATCGTCGAACCCAAATATACGACAGACTCCGCGTTCTTGCCCGTATCGCTTACGGGTTTGGAACGGATCGCTCCATTCAGGTACAGATATTCGACCGCGTCGTAATTCGAATTGCTGATCGATCCTGTACGGTACACATTCGCATCGAAGTCAGGCATGCTCGCCATCGTTACGACATTTCCGGTATCGATCTCCATCGCTACGGCCGAAGCCGAGATTGCTTTGGGAAGCTTCGCCAATTGCTTGGTCATGGCATCTTCGGTTTTGAGCTGAATCGTTTTGTTGATTGTGCTCCAGATATCGTTGCCTTTGACGGGAGGAACCACTTCTTCCACGCCGGTGGCTGTATTTTGCGCGGTTACGCCGATCTTGCGGTAACCGTTTTTCCCGCGAAGCTGATCCTGGTATTGTTGTTCCAATCCGAAATAACCGACATTTTCCGTACGGCTGTAGATCAAGCCTTTATCGATTTGATCCTTGAGCCCGGCCGCGATCTTTTTATACATCTCCATGCCGCTGTCCGGATTGCTGACCGATTCGAATTTCTTCACATAGCCGACCGTTTGAACAGCTACGGTATCCGAATCGTAACGGCGAAGCGTTTCTTCTACGACTTCAAAAGAAAGAATACCTTCATACTTATTTTTATTTTCTTTAAAGTAAGCGACTTCTCCATCGCTTAGTCCCGTTTTGGCCGGTCTTGCCGAATAACCGTAACTGTGCACGTTGTTCAAATCCAGCAGTTCCTTTCCGATGAAATCCTCCATGGTCGGATTTTCGATGGTCGGATCGCCTTTTTCCTTGAAAACTTCCAATACTTCTGCCAACACGGCATCAAGCTGCGGGCGGTTTTTTTTGCCTTCGCCCTCAATGAAGTTCTGTTCAAACGTGACATACAAAGTTTGAGTAGGCTCGGAATACGCAAGCTTCACATTGTCCGCCGAAAAAATCGTCCCCCGTACAGGCTTCATCGGAATATCCTGGCTGGCACGTTCTTCGGCTTCTGCCTGAATCTTCGGCGCTTCCACGAACTGCAAAGCCGCAGTTCTTATAATGATGACCGCAAAGACGACAAACACTACGAAAAAGAACAGGCTCATCCGCACGCCGAAACTTTTGCGCTTGCGATGATCGTCCCGTTCTTCTTTGGATAAAATCTTCATCTTGGCCTCCTTGATGAACCGTTAACGGAAAAAGACGCTCTTTCGACAGAGCGTCTTTCCGTCGGTACCGAATTTGTTTCCCTTGCATAGACGGGTAATGACTACTAACACTTGAACGTTTTGACCGTGGTTTTCGTCACGGAATTGAACTAAGGATTTTGCACGGCTGCGCCGTCCGTTCCTTCGATCGGCGTTCCGTCTTCGTTCAACTGCTGCTGCGTCTTTTTCGGCACGCCGTCCAGACCGAATTCGTAATCGTACGCGTCGAAAATCTTGCGCGCGATCGGCGCCGCGCTTTGCGATCCGAACCCGCCTTCCGGCACGACGACCGCTACGGCAAGTTTAGGATTCTGGCGCGGAGCATAGGCGATGAATACGCCGTTATCGATTTGTTGGTTACGAATTTGCTGAGTGGAGGTACCCGTTTTACGAGCAAAATCGTAAGGGAAGTCATCAAAGGTTCCTTTCAACTCCGTATTCATGCCCTTTTGAATCAAATCCCAATATTCCGACTTAAAATCAACTTTGTCGAGGACATTGCGCTCAAATTTCTTGACGACTTCTCCTTTCGAATCCGTGATCTTGTTGACCAGGTGCGGTTCCAATCTTTCGCCGCGATTAGCCAGCATAACCGTAAATTGGGCGAGCTGCATCGTTGTGTATTTCCCTTGTTGACCGAAAGAGGCATAAGCCATCCGCGTTAATGCACTTTCGTCTTTATTTGTATAATCGGTCAAACCCGATTGCTCTCCAGGCAAATCGACTTTCGTTTCAACGCCCAGACCAAATTCTTTCATATGCTTGTCCCAGACGTCTATAGCTGCCGCGCCTCCGTATTTGTTTAAAAGTCTTTTGCCTACCATATCGATCATGAACGTATTGGACGATTTTTCAATCGCTTCCCGAGGTCCGATCCAGCCAAGATAGTGCCTTCCGGCATTGGATATACCTTTTTTGTCAAAGTCCCCGAGCTTTGTATTACCGACGTCCGTATACCCGTCAGAAGGCGAAAACAATCCTTCCTGCAAGCCGATCAATACAGACAACGGTTTGATTGTCGATCCCATATAAACGACGGATTCTGCCTTATTGCGCTGATCGTCAGGCGCTTTAGCTCGAATCGTTCCGTTGATGTACAAGTTTTGAATCTGCTGGAAGTCTTGAGCCGATACACTGCCCGTTTTATATACATTGGCATCGAAGTCCGGCATGCTCGCCATCGCGACTACGTTACCCGTGTCGACTTCCATCGCTACGGCAAAGCCTGTAGAAACGTAAGGATGTTCGCGTTGCAACACTTGAATTTGGTCGGCGATCGCTTTTTCCGTGGCGGTCTGCACGGATTTATTGATATTCATCCAGACGTCGTTGCCTTTTTTCGGAGCAACGATTTCTTCGGTTCCGCCTTCTTTGGCCATGCTTTGCGGCGTAATCTCGATCCGTTTGTATCCGTTTTTTCCGCGCAGATACTCCTGGTATTGCTGTTCGAGTCCGTAATAACCGACGATTTCGTCTTCCTGGTATTGAAGCGAAGGATTGGCGGATGCCTGATTTTTATAAATATCCTGATAGAAACTGAAATTTTTGTTTTCGCGCACGCTTTTGAACTTGGACAAATAACCGACCGTTTGGACGGCCACCGAATCTTGATCATATTCCCGAGTCGTTTCTTCGACGACGTCAAGCGTCAAAACGCCTTTGAATTCGTTTTTGTGCTCTTTGAAATAAGCGATTTCCGCTTCGTTCAAATCGGTTTTGATCTTGCGCGGCGTATAGCCGTAGTGCTTGATGTTCTCCAAGTCCAGGCGATCCCGGCTCAACATTTCTTCAAGCGTGGGCTGCTCGCCGGAAGGATTGAGTTCCTGGAATTTGGCCAAAATCTGATTGACCGCTTTTTTGAGCTCCGGACGGTTTTCCAGGCCCTTCTCGTTATTATTCGCGTAATTTTTAAGCGGCGTCGCGTACAACGTCTGCGTCGGCTTGGAATACGCGATCGGAATGCCTTCCTGGGATATAATATTCCCTCGAATCGGCTGCATCGGAATATCCCGCGTCACGCGGCTGACCGCTTCTTCTTTCAATTCCGGTCCTTCGACAAACTGAAGCATGGCAGTTCGTACAATGATGACGGAGAAAATAGCAAATACGCTGAAGAAAAATAAATTAAGCCGGATTCCGAAGCTTCGCTGACGGCGCATTTCATTTTCTTTTTCTTTATCCTGGACTTTCATGGGCGCCTCCTCTTGATGTTCCTAAAGCTGATAAGAGCATGTTCACAACACGCTCTGCTTGATATGGGTATCGGAAAAATCCTCGCGGTCAAACCAGTCTCCTCCGGACGCCCAGGTCGGATCGAGTTCGATCCAGCGCTTTTCTCCGGCGTCGTATACTTCGTTCCATGCGTGAGACCCGTAGCCTCCCTGCCCGTCTGCGCCAAGCCCCGTCACCACGCGGACTTGCAGTCCGACCGATCGGGCCATGACGGCGTATAAACGTGCATAGTCGATGCAGACCCCCAACCGCGTATCGTAGGTGTCGCGCGGCGTTTGTTCGTTCCAAATACCTTTATTTTCATAATTATCGACTTTATCGTAATCGTATTGAATCCGGCTTCCGACCCAATCGTACAGCCGCTCCGCCTTTTCCCTATCACTGCCCGATCCTGCGGCCTTCTTGGCTTTCTGAGCGATGTCCGCCGGAATATTCCGGTCGATCGCATCATACTTTTGCCGAAGAATACCGTCCAACTCCGCCGTTGCGGATGCCGTGAGCACGGGCAGCTTCTGGGTGATCCATTCACCAGCGGCCGGTTGAAATACCGTTTGCGCGGTATAGCGATAAGCCGGAGACGTTTCTGCGTATCGGCTGAGCGGACTGCCCGGCCAGATCGAGGAAACGACGAATAATAACGCGAGCAGCAGCGCACTTCTCCAGACTCCGGCAATCAGACCCAATCCGGCTCCGCCGAGTCGATCCGCGAAGCCCCCGCTTTTGCGTCGTTTGCCTTTTTTCTTGGGAGCTTCCCCAATTGGCATCCGCCATCTCGCAAGCAGCGACAACACCAACACACAGACCGGGTAGATCAGCAGGAACAAAAGCGCGATGCGCAGCAAGGCAAAGTCGGTCACGAATCCAAGCAGCGCGTATCCGGCCGACTTCCATTGCGGAAGTTCGCCGGAAGGCATGGCGAGCAATGTTTGGTCCGCCCAATTTTGCGCGTAAGGAGAGAGCCAACCCGCCAACAGCAGAGCGGCCAGGATGCCCAGCACGCGCAGCAGCAAACGACTGAACATGGAACCAAGTCCAGCTGCTGTCCGGCGCGTTCCCAGAAAGGCGCCGCGAAGCACGGACAAAATCAATACCGCCAGCAACACCAGACTTATCACGTCCATGCTCGGCATTTTTCCACCTCCCGAATATTGGACGCTTCCATTAGCGAACTGCCCTGCTTTTCAGTCAATATGCTCATACTTTTTACTTGCTTCGGGCCTGCGCGGCGCGAATGAGCGCATTCACTTGCTCCCCGCGTTCCCATTCGCCAAGCGATACGCCTCGGTATGTCACTTCGACGCTCGTGGCATTCGGTTTGCCTTCCAGCTTCAGACTTGTCGTCTGTACGACGAAAGAACCGCTTTCTCCCCGCTTGAACGTTGCTTCAGCCGCTTCGTCTTTCAACATTTTCAGTGCTTCGCCTTGAAGCTTTGCCACCGCTTCGTCTTTCACACTGGTTACCGTATTCTGAATTTGATCAAGCGATACGCCGCTGTACACGATCAGCGCTACGACAATGACGATCGCGATCGCCCATTTTATCATCGTTTTGACTAAGTTTATCACCAGCAGCACGGCTACCAGCGCAATCAGAAGAATCAGCCAGTTTTGCCTGACGAATTCGATCCACACTTCCGTATTCAACAAGGCAGCTCCTCCGTTCTTCACGTTCATTTGCATGCAGGCTGCCCCCCTCGTTTCCGGCATTCTGCGTGCTTTTCAATTATACAGGAACAAAAGGCCCTCTGTCAGCTTTCGAGGCATTGTTGCGACCTCTTTTGCAATCTAGGCCCCGCCCAAGTACACTTAGTAAAAAAATCCCGTTACGGATCTCAGGAGGCGAATCGCACATGTCGATTACCGTGATCGTGGAAGGCAAAAATGATCGAAGCAAGCTACGTCGGCTTTTGGACGATGAGGTTCAAATTCTTTGCACGTTCGGCACGCCGAATTCGGCAAGGCTGGAGTCTCTATATAAAGAAGCCAAAAACGACGAGGTCTATCTCTTTTTGGACAACGACTCGTCGGGCAGAAAAATTCGCGCCTTATTGTCCGATCTTTTCCCGGACGCGGATCATCTCTACACAAGACGGGGTTACGCGGGCGTCGAAGGTACGCCGGACGAGTACGTGGTACAGCAGTTGGAAAAGACGGACTTGGACGCGTTTATTTTATATCCCGAAGAAATGCTGCGTGCCCAGTCCGAATCCGAAAAAGAGAGCCGACGCGCCGCCTTGGACGGACGTATGAAACGATCACAGTGAATCGGTGTCGACATCTTTCGTTTATTGCCCGGCGCTGCCGCATCGACAACAATAAAGCCGTCGCCCGTCCCGAAAAGGAGACGAACGACGGCTTGCCCGATACCGCAAATCAATGTGCCGTATCGATAATCATCAACAAGAAGGTAACCATCATATAATAGATCGAATACATGAAGACTTTTTTGCCCCAGGCATCCGGATCTTGGCCTTTCGCCAGTCCTTTGACCGCGAAGAACAACCACAGTACCGTGATCGCGATCGAAGCTACGGTGAAGATCATGCCCACGTATCCGTAGGCGTACATCAGAATCGGCACGGGCAGCAGCAGCACGATGTAAGGCAGCATTTGCCATTGCGTGCGGCGAATGCCTTTGACGACCGGAAGAATCGGGAAGCCCGCAGCGCGATATTCTTCGACGCGGCGAATGCCGAGTGCCCAGAAATGCGGCGGCTGCCACAAGAACATCCAGAGGAACAGCAGAACGGCGCCCATGTCGATCGTATTCGTGACGGCCACATAACCGATAACCGGCGGCATCGCGCCGGAGATTCCGCCGAGCGACGTGCTCCACGTGGAGGTCCGTTTCAACCACATCGTGTAGAGCACGACGTAAGCGAACATGCCGATGGCTCCGCAAATTCCGGTCAGCACTCCGCAGAATGCAAACAGAATAGTCAGGCCCAGCACGCCCAGCACGATTCCGTACGTCAGAACGACGCTTGGGGCGATCTTCCCTGTCGGCAGCGCACGGTTCTTCGTACGCTCCATTTTGGTATCCATCTCACGGTCGAGATAGTTGTTGAATACGCCCGATGCGCCGACGATCAGCATTGTTCCTGCCAGTGTGAAAAGCAGATTCAACCAATCGATGTTCCACCGCGAAGCCAGCCAGAAGCCGGCCAGCGTCACGAACAAGTTCGAGCGTAAAATGCCCGGCTTTGCAAGCGTCAAAAAATCTCTCCAGGTCACCCGCGTCTCTGCGGATTCCGATACGGGAGAGGCTTCCGAGGCTGCATAATTCAATGGTTTGCTCACTCGCTTAATGCCTCCTTTTACGTTCCGATCCGCATTTTTCCATTCATGCGGCATATTAGGGTAGTGACGATAATGACTAGAATCGACTTCAAATAAGCCGAGAAAAGGTATCGCTATGAAATTTATCATATCAAAGGCCTTTCCGATTGCCAACGATTCCATAAACAAGTTCGATAATTTGACAATTTCATGAGTTTTTCAGGGCTTCCACAAAAAAAGATGTGGAATTTTTTCGGGAAACGGGTACAACTTTAGGAAGAAATTTTGGATTTTTGTTAACCGAATGAGGTATACTGAAAAGAAAAACGGAGGTTATCCGATGAATAAAGGTCTGGCCCTATGGTTTGCGGTATCTTCGATGGCCCTGGTTACGCTGAGCGCGATCTTGATTAACGAGAGTGCATGGTTGGCACTGGGAGTCTTTGTTGTCGCGACATTGAATATCGGATGGGGCTTTGCCACCAAAGTTCGCATCCAGCGCAAAGCAGGCAACGTCCCCCCGAAATCCGTGCATTAAGTTGAAAGCGATCCCAATCTTATAACAGGCATATGTGAAAAAGCAGCTTCGCCATTACTATCGGCAAAGCTGCTTTTTATCGTGATGTCTAATTTCAAACTCTACATCTTATATAGAGCCTATCTCCGGCATTACGACTTAGGCAAAAAGCCCATCCGATCGCGAACGCCTTTCATCGTTTCTTCCGCTACGGCCTCCGCCCGCTCTGCGCCCTTGGCCAGAATGCGCGTGATTTCGCCGGATTCGCGGATTTGGTGATAACGCTGCTGCAAAGGTTCGAGAACGGAAACGACGGCTTCGCCCAGTTCTTTTTTGAACGCGCCGTACATTTTGCCTTCGAAATGCGCTTGAACTTGATCCAGCGTCATTCCCGTACACTCCGCATAGATGCCCATCAGGTTGCTGACTTCCGGTTTTTCGGCCGGATCGTAACGAACTTCGCCGCCCGAATCGGTCGTTGCGCGGTTCAGCTTCTTGCGGATGACGTCCGGCGGATCAAGCAGAGCGATGTAGCTGCCTGCATTTGCATTGCTCTTGCTCATTTTTTTCGAAGCATCGTCAAGACCCATCACGCGTGCGCCGACCTTCGGAATATACGGCTCCGGTACGGTAAAGAAATCGCCATAACGAGCATTAAAACGTCCGGCCAGATCGCGAGTCAGCTCCAAATGCTGCTTCTGGTCTTCGCCGACCGGAACAAGATCCGCCTGATACAGCAAAATATCGGCCGCCATCAGCGACGGATAAACGAACAAGCCCGCTCCGACCGAGCTTTTGCCGTCCGATTTGTCTTTGAACTGGGTCATGCGTTCCAATTCGCCCATTCCGGTCAGCGTCGTCATCAACCAGCCCAGCTCGGCATGCTGACGCACATGGGACTGCATGAAGATATTCGACTTTTCCGGATCGATGCCTGCCGCCGCATAAAGCGTCGCGACCGATTCCGATTGCTCGCGCAGTGCCGCAGGATCTTGGGGAACCGTAACGGCATGCAGGTCAACGACCGAAAAGAAACACTCATAATCATGCTGAAGCGCCACGAAATTTTTGATGGCGCCGATGTAGTTGCCGATGGTCAGTTGACCGCTTGGCTGAATGCCGGATAATACCTTTTTCATAAGATTGAATGCCTCCGTTTCTTCATGTAAAGCTTGAATCAAAGCCGAAAAACGCAAAAAGGCCCAGTCCGCAAGGGACGTGAGCCGTGGTGCCACCCTTATTCATCGGTCGAGAAAAGCTGCTGCAACCGATCTTAACCGCTCCGATAACGGGAAGCGAGGTCCGGCCTGCCTATTTCGGAACGTAAACGTCCGGTTCAGCATGGCACTCCGGGGTCCATTCGCCAAGGCGGTCTTCACTGGCTTGCATCGACCGCCAGCTTTCTGCAAAATCCCGCTCCTGTTTACTTGTCCCCATCATTGCGTTGTTCGACTTATTTGTTCCCCATCATACAAGTCGCGGAAAGCCCTTGTCAATCTATTAGGACATGGACGCAAACCTGCCGAAGCGCACATTCATTCCCTTCGGCGTTCGCGTTCATGCCCGGATTGCCGATGCGCATCCGGCTCCCTTTCCGGAAGTGCGCATCTTTCCCAAATCTGTTCAGGTTAAGAAAGCTCGGAACGGGCTTCCTTGTAAGCAGGCTTTGGATAGCGGATCATGCTGCTGGCCATGTTGTAGTTCGACTCGAACTGGGCATCGACCACGATTGCGGCTTTGCGGATCGCAAAATCATAATTGATCTCGCCGTGCGTCCAGTTTTTCTTGTAGTTGAGCGACTCGATAGCCATATTGCGAAAGGTACGGATCTGTTGTTCGTTCAATCCATGCTCCGGACCTTCCACGTGACCGTCACGTCCCGCAAGCGGCGTATGGCGAATGCCGAATTTACCAACGACATTATTGCGGATCTGGATGAACAACGTACCTGCTTCAAGTCCGGACAATTCTTCGCTTAATTCCTTAAATACGATATCAAGCTGTCTGGGAAGCGAATATTCATTAACGACAAACATGCTAGTCCCCCTCATAAGTAACACCTAAATACGTGTAATGCTTAGCCTTTTATACCGGTATGTAGCGCTTAAGTCTCATTATAAATGGATGAATTCCCGCCTTCAATACAGACCGAAAGAATTAGGCAAATATGACTATTTAAATGCAAATAACCACCAATTTTAAGTCATAAACGAACAAAAAACGAGCAGATTCGACTTCTGCTCGTCTTTTTTCGAGTTTTGCTTTTTAACTATCAAAAGTATACTTCAGGATTTTCAAATTAATTTCGTTAACTTTTCAGTATCTTATTCTTGGATTATCCAACTTTCGATGCGGTCATATCCAAGAAAGATCGGACGTCCGCCACGCTCATATCCACCGCTGCCTGCCAAAAGTCCGGTTTTGTCAGATCGACGCCTAAATGCTTTGATGCCAGTTCCTCTACAGTCATACGGCCGGTATCGAGCAGCAGCGCATCGTATTTGTCGGCGAAGCTCTGTCCTTCACGCTGTGCTTGCGCATAGATCCCCGCACTGAACAGGTAGCCGAACGTATACGGGAAGTTGTAGAACGGCACGCCCGTATTGTAAAAATGCAGCTTGGACGCCCAGAAATGAGGATGGTAGTCGTCCAGCGCGCCGCAAAATGCTTCTTCCTGCGCTTCGACCATCAGCGCGCTCAAGTCTTGAGGCGTCAGCAGGCCGGAACGGCGTTTCTCGTAAAAGCGGGTCTCGAACAGGAAGCGCGCATGGATGTTCATGAAAAAAGCGACGCTGCGCTGAATTTTGTCTTCAAGCAATACGATGCGTTCTTCCTCCGTCGCCGCCTTTTTGACCAACGAATCGGCTACGATCATCTCCGCAAAAGTCGAAGCCGTCTCGGCCACGTTCATCGCGTAACGCTGACTAAAAGTCGGAAGCTCATCCATGACGTGCTGGTGATATCCGTGTCCCAGCTCGTGCGCCAAAGTGGAGACATTGGACGCCGTGCCGCTATAGGTCATGAAAATGCGCGTCTGCTTGGTCAGCGGAAGGGCTGTGCAGAATCCGCCCGGACGCTTGCCCGCGCGGTCTTCCGCTTCGATCCAATGGTTGTCGAACGCGCGCTGGGCAAAATCGGCCATGCGCGGGCTGAAGCTGCGGAATTGCTCCACGATCAGATCGGCGGCATCGTCGTAATCGATCTTCGATTCCGACTCCCCGATCGGCGCATCGACGTCGTGCCAGCCCAGCTTTTCCGTGCCGAGCAAGCGGGCTTTGCGGTTCAGGTATTCGACGAAGATCGCTTTGTTGTCCGTGATCGCCTGCCACATCGCGGACAGCGTTTTGCCGGACATGCGATTGATCTCCAAGGGTTCGCGCAGCACGTCGTCCCAGCCGCGTTTTTCATACAAGGACAACCGGAATCCGGCCAAGTGGTTCAGCGTATCCGCGCAGTAATCTTCTACATCCGTCCAGGCCTGTTCCCAGTTGCGTCCCATCTCTTCGCGCTGTTTCGGATCGGAAGAGCCCAGCTTGTTCGCCGCCTGCGCCGCCGACAGAAGTTGGGTCTCGCCGTTTTCTTCGTATTTCACTCGCACATGGCGAATGATCGTGTTATAGAAGCTGCTCCAGCCCTGGTATCCGTCGACCGACAACGAAAGCGCCAGACTTTCCAGCTCCGGCGTCATTTTGTCGCGCGCTTGGGCACGGCTTTCGCTGAGGTTGAACGAAATCGGAGCCACGGATTCGCGTGTCGTCCAAGCTTCCCAAACCTCATCTTCCGTGTTTTGCAGGATGCTGTCGAACGTCGCGACCACGCTTTGCCAACGAGCACGGATCGAACCTACGCGTGCCGACAGTTGGCCTGCTTTCTGATCATTCTGATCCTGCGCGCTCAAACAGGATACAAACGCTCCGGCTTGCCGAAAACGCGCCGAAACACTTTGAACGTTTTCGAAAATAGGGTCAAAAACGTCGGTCTGCTCCACGCTCGCAGGCGGGTTCAAACTTCCGATTTGCGCAGCAAGCGCATCGACGTCCGCCGCCAGTTTTTTCAGAAAATCGTCAAACTCGCCCGAAGCTGATCCTCCCGGAAAAACAGTTTCCAAATCCCATGTTTGTCTCAAGCGATTGCTCATGTTCATTCGCACCTTTCGTCTTGAAAATCGATCATCTTATATATTCCGACACGGTCCGTTCATGTGCGCTGTATGGTGTTTGACAGTGCCTCATGGTACAGTATTAACTATAGCGAAAACGTCTCATGAAGCCAAATCTAACACGGGAGGGAACAAGCAATGAGACCTCTGCAAATCTCGCCGGACACGGCGATTAAACTTTCCAAACAATTAAATGTTCCGATCGAACATTTGATGCATATGCCGCAAAATATCCTGATGCAACGAATGGCCGAGCTAGCGAAAAAGGAAGCGGCCGAAGCGGCAAATGCCAAGCCCGAAGACGATACCGAAGGGAATAAGTAATCGATGATTCCTTTTGAAAAGGCACTGCCGTATGACCGCATGATGGGTGATTTAACGGTTCCGAAGTGCCCGTTTTGCGGCGCGGAGAATGTTCTGCTGCCGATCAAGCCGTCGGAGATTCCGGATATTCAAACGGGGAAAAAACGGCTGACGGTGTTTCCTTGCTGTCACGGGCGGTTGACGGTGCTGGACTGCGATGACGATTATTTGATGACGGACACGGTTGTGAAGTGACTGTTTTGCTTTCGCCCGGGTTGAAAGTCTGGAGCGGGGGAGGGAGAAGGCTCCGAGAGAAATTGTCAGCATAAGCTTCCGAAGTGCATTTCTTCGAAATGCTTTAAAACGCTGTCTCACCCGGAAAATGGTTTGAATATAGAGTGGGATTTTTCCGGGTTCAAAGGCGTTTTTCACTGAATTTCTCTCTCCACCTTCTCCCTCCCAGCTACGTTGGACTTTCAGGGGCGAACAAACACGAGGCTTAACACCCGTGTTTTTGGGTTTAAGAGAAAAAAGCAAAGACCTTCGAAGCCGTTTCCTCTTCGAAGGTCTTTTTGGTTCTTTAATAATTGGGAAATCGGGATAGAGCGGGAAGCGTAAATTAAAGCAAGTTGGTAAGTTGTTAGGTGTAAGCATTGTTACGTTGACGAAAAGACGATGCAGCAAACGGAAAGCCTTTTGCTCGTTTCGGCTTCTTTTCTTGTTAGCGTAAAGCTACCTCGTTCGGGAAAAACCGTGCCAAGTAATCCTTGTTCCGCTCCAGCATCTCGTCCAGCATCTTTTCCGCGTCGTTTACCGAAGGCACCAACGGATGATGTGCCAACGCGGTCAGCGCAAGCTCCCGGCTTCCGGTTACGGCTGCCTGAATCGCGAGCTGCTCGTACGTTTTTACCGCATGGATCAAGCCTTTGGCGGCTTCCGGAACGATCTGTACCGGAATCGGCACGGGGCCGGTCTTCAATACTTTGCAATTCACTTCGATGCAGGCGTCGTCGGGCAGGAAATCGAGGTTGCCGTTGTTGGCGACGTTCAGCGTCTGGATGTCGCCTTTGTCGTTGTAGAGGGAGTTCATCAGCTTCACGGCGGCTTCGGAATAATAAGCGCCGCCGCGCTGTTCAAGCTGCTTCGGCTTTTCGGCCAGGTTGACGTCTTCGTACAGCTCGAACAGTTCGTCTTCCAGACGCTGCACCGTTTCCGCCCGGGTCTCGCCTTTCGCCGCGGCTTCCTGCTGTTCGGCCAGAAGCTCGCGGTGCAGGTAAAAATATTTCAGGTAATACGACGGGACGGACTTCAACGTACGCAGCAGCGCGCCGTTCCACTCGTACTGCGGGACGTTTTTCGCGGAGTAACCGTCTCGGTTATCCAGCAATTCTTCCAGCTTCGATTGCCCGTCGATCTCGATCCGGCTGATGTAATGCAGATGGTTGAGTCCGGCGAATTCGCAATAGATGCGTTCCGCAGGGACATCATACAGTTTCGACAACCATTTGTACGCGGCGATCGGGGAGTTGCACAAACCGATCGTTTTGATGCGCGAATGCTTGTTGATCGCCTCCGTTACCATGCCCGCGGGATTCGTAAAGTTGAGCAGCCAAGCGTCGGGGCATAGTTCCTCCATGTCGCGTGCCACGTCCAGCAGCACCGGAATGGTACGGAGCGCTTTCATCATGCCACCCGGCCCGGTCGTTTCCTGCCCGATCATGCCGTACTTGAGCGGAATAGTCTCGTCCCATCCACGCGCTTCGAGCATCCCGACTCGCATTTGCGTGGAAACGAAATCGGCATCAGCCAAGGCCGAGCGTCGGTCCAGCGTCAGCTTGACCTCGATCGGCAAGCCGGATTTCGCGACCATGCGCTGGGCCAGTTTGCCGACCGTGTTGAGCTTGCGAAGTCCCGGCTCGATATCGACCAGCACGATCTCCGTCACGGGGAAGGTCGCATAGTTTAAAATAAATCCTTCGATCAGTTCGGGCGTATACGAGGAACCGCCTCCGATGACTGCGATTTTCAACTTTTTGCTCATGATACGCTCGCCGCCTTTACGCTTAATTGATGATGAATCCGGTCGTACACCTCTTTGTCCACACTTTCTTCCTGACCGATCGCCATGAACAAAGCGCCTGCGACCGGTTCCAATGTCAAGACCGTCGGTTCGCACCCCGGCGCCAACTCCCGAATCTGCGCATCCAAATGAGGCAGAATGTATCGGCTGTCGCCGCGCGTCAAAATGCTCCCGGCCATCACAAGATCAAACTGATCATCTTCCATCCGTAGTTTGCGAATCACAGCTCCGGCGGCTTTGCCGAGTTCCCGACCTTGTTTCGCTAAAATGCTTTGCGCCGTCTCGTCCTGCTCGGCGACCTCGAACAATAACTTCGCGAGATCTCTCGGAATACGCCGCTCGTGATCCAAATAATGATGGAACATTTCTTCTTCCGAAGCCATCGCCAGCATCCGCAGCGCAGGTTCCGACAGCAGCGTGGATCGTTCCCGCCCCTCCCAAGCACGAATGACCGAACGGAACACTTCGACCGCCAAATCCGAACCGCCGCCGAAATCCCCGAACGCGTAACCGAATCCGCCCACCTGAAGTTCTTCCCCCTGCCGATTGATCCCATAACAGTTCGTTCCCGATCCGCAGATCACGACGACGCCGTGAGCCTGCTTCGTTCCGGCCCGAAGACCGATGACGGTGTCGCAAACGATCTCATGGTCGCCCATATCCAGCTCCGCGATCATCGGCCTCAAAATCCGAAAATCCGCTTCGCGATCCGCTCCCGCCAATCCGAACACTGAACGAACCACCTGCTCTTTGCCGATCCCGGCTTGCTGCAAAGCTTCGCCTACGGCTGCTCGAATATTGCGCTGCGCAAGCTCGACGCCCAACTGATGATTGCCGCAGCCGCTCACTGCCCGTCCCGCGATGCGGCCCGACTCATCGCAGACCACGGCCAGTGTTTTGCTGCCTCCTCCGTCAACGCCCAAATAATAGTCCAAAAGCTCGCTCCTCTCCGATTCGCAGCGGTGAATTGTCAAAGCAATAATGCCGGATAGGGCCGATCGGGAACCGATTGCTCCCAACCGGCCCCGCGATGATTCCCGGTATGTCGCGCTTCTCATTCGTTTACCGCTTTACCGTCCCAACTTTTCAAGATTCTCTTTCCACTTCTGCGTTTTATACTCCAGCAGCTGCGCGTAACCCACCTGCTGGGCATCCTTTTCCGCCTGATCCAGAATCGCCAGCACTTCCTCTTCGCTGCCCGCGTTCAAAATGGCTTGCGCTTTGGCTTTCTCGTAGATTTCTCCGACACTTTGCTCGATAATCCCTTCGTTCGTGTCGCCGGCAGGGTTCAAATTGACGAATTCCGTCGTATCGTACTGCGTTTTCCACGTGATTTCGGACTGCCATTTGGTTTCCCAGCTTTTTTTATCCTCCGGAAGCGTCGATTCAAACTTCATCTTGGAATTGTCCACGTACACGGTATTGCCGACCCATTGCAGATTGACCGTGGAATTCATCAGTTCGTCGCGCCCTTTGGTATCACTGGTAAAAGCATCCGTGAACTTCGGCGCTTCTTCTTCGTCCACGCCATCCCAATACAACCCTTCCGGTCCCCACATGCTGATGCGCTGACCTTCCGGCCCGGTGAGCCAATCGAGGAACGCGAATACCGCTTCCGGGTCTTTTGCCGATTTGGTGATCACGCTGACGTTCCAGCCGAGCTGGTTGTACGTGCCCGGGAAAATCTTGTTTTTGTCCAAGCCTTCTTTATGCACCGGCCAGACCATGATATAGCCTGCTTCCGGATCTTCTTCGCTCAAAATGGAGTTGCCGATCGCGCCGAATTCGGTCGGGCTCGATGCCACGTAGACCGCCGCTTTGCCGGTAATGATCTTCTGCTCCACCTGCTCCAGCGGCTGGGTGAACGCATCCTGGCTGATCAACTTCTCGCGGTACAGTCGGTTGGCGTACACCAGCGTTTCGCGGAAGACCTCATCCGTGAACACGGAGGTCAGCGCATCGCCCGACGGGATGGCCTTCATGCTGAGCGAGCTGTACTGATAGGGACGATTTTCCGCAAAAGCCGACGTCATGATATCCACGCCGCCCGCGGATTGTCCGACTTCGAGCGGCACGACATCCGGGTACTTGGCTTTGACCTGCACCAGGTAGTCATACAGTTCGTCGGTCGTCTCAAGAGACGGCGCGCCGAGGTCGTTGTAGATTTTTTTGTTCACCAGATAGCCCGCGTTGCCGTTCGGCTGCGTCGTGTACCAGTTCGGGAACTGATACAGCTTGCCGTCCTCGGAACGCAGCATGTCGATCGTCTCCTGGCCGGCCCACTTTTTCAAATTCGGATATTTGTCCAGATAATCGTCGAACGGCACGAGCGCCCCGGCTTTTCGCAGCGATTCCACGTCGGCTCCGCGCTCCGTCCAGATCACGTCCGGCAGCTCGCCCGACACGATCATCGTGCTCAGCTTTTGCTTGGCGTTGCCGCCTGAGCTGATTGGCACGACGTTGACCTTTTTGTTGGCTTTGATCCACTCCGACGCCTTGTCCTCGCCCCAGTTCGGCATCGTGTACCAGTCATAGTGGCCGTAGAAGGAAAACTCCAACGGCTGCTCGCCCAGCACGTAAGCATTGCCCGCCGCTTCCGCCGTGCTTCCTTCTCCTCCTTTGGCCTCGCCGGACACGGTTGACGAACCGCCTCCGCCCGTGCATCCCGTCATTGCCAACGTCAACGCCAGCAGCGCCGACCCGAATCCGAACACTTTTTTCCCGTTTTTCATCATTTTGCCCCCTTCGTCGCTTTGTCTATTCCTTGAGTGAACCGACCAGCACGCCTTTAACAAAATATTTTTGCAGGAAAGGATACACGCATAAAATGGGAATCGTCGCGACCATCATGGTAGCCATCGAGAGCGACTTGGTGGTGACGGCCTTCATCCGCCCCATTCGACCTTGAGCCGCCGAATCCATCTGGGCCATCTGCTCGCTCATGATATTGGAATTCAGGATCTGCTGAAGCTTGGTCTGAATCGGGAGCAGATCGGCGTTACTGATATAGATGCTCGGCGTAAACCAATCATTCCAGTGATACACCGCGGTAAAAAGGGACAGCGTCGCGATAACCGGACCCGACAGCGGAAGCACGATCCGGAACAACACCCCCCAGTTCGAGCAGCCGTCGATTTTAGCCGATTCTTCGAGTCCCGCCGGTATGCCTTTGAAAAAGGTTCGGAAAATGATCATGTTCCACACGCTGATCAGCCCCGGAATGACCATGACCCAGAAGCTGTTGAACAGGTCGAGCGAACGGATGAGCAGGAACGTCGGAATCAATCCGCCGCTGAAATACATCGTGATGATGCAAAAGACCATATAGCCTTTTCGCCCGATCAGCTCGGACTTGCTCATGCCGTAGGCGAAAATCGCGGTAGCGCCGATCGACAGCAGCGTGCCGATGACCGTGCGCAGTACCGAAATGACGAACCCGTTGATCAGTCTGCTGTCCTCGAACACCACGGCGTAATTTTCCAGCGTGAACGACCGGGGCCAAAACGTGATGCCGCCGCGCATGGTGTCTGTTCCGTTATTGAACGAGATCACTGCCGCGTTCCAGAACGGGTAAAATGAGAAGAAAGCCATGAGCGCGAGCAGCGCGTAAATGATGAAGAGCAGCGTGCGGTCACCTGCGGATTGTTTCATGGGTTTGGGCCTCCTTTCGGGTTGAGCGTAGGCTGCACGGGCTTATGATCTACCAAAGGCTGTTCCCGGACTTGCGGGCCGCATAGTTCGCGCCCACCAGCAGCAGCACGCCGAGCAAGGATTTGAACAATCCGGCCGCCGTCGCGTACGAGTAACGGTTGTTTTGAATACCGGTTCGGTACACATATGTATCGAGTACGTCGCCTACGTCGCGCAGCACCGGGTTGGAGCCGAGCAAGAGAATGTCTTCGAATCCGGCGCTGAGCAGGTTGCCGATCGCCAGGATCAGGAACACGATGATGACAGGCAGGATCGCAGGCAGCGTAATGGAAAAAATCTGCCGCAGCTTGCCCGCCCCGTCCATCGCCGCGGCTTCGTGCATATGCGGGTCGACGCCCGCGATCGCCGCGAGGTATACGATGGAAGCGAAGCCGATTTCTTTCCAAACGCCCGTCGTAACCAGGATCGTCCAGAAATATTCCGGCAGAGAAAGGAAATTGATCGGTTCTTTGATCAGATTCAAGTTTTGCAGCAGCATGTTGACGCTCCCGTTTTCCGTGGACAGCATCGACATCACGAAGCCCGACACGATGACCCAAGACAGGAAGTGCGGCAGGTAGCTGATCGTTTGCACGACCTTTTTGAACACCCGATTCCTGACTTCGTTCAGCAGCAGCGCCAGAATGATCGGAGCCGGGAAACCGATAAGCAGCTTCAGCAAACTGATGACGACCGTGTTGCGAATGACCGTCCAGAACTCCGGCGCGCCGAAGAACATCTCGAAGTGCTTGAAGCCGACCCACGGACTGCCTGCGAATCCTTCGAACAAACTGTAGTCCTGAAACGCCATCAATACCCCGTACATCGGGATGTAGCTGAAAACGAAGATGAACAGCAGCGGCGGTAGCACCATCAGTTGAAGATCCCATTGCCTACCGAAACGCTTGAACAGCGACGGCTTGACTTTGGACTTTTCGATCGTTACGCGGTGGGTAGTATTCTGCATACGAACCTCCTTTCTGATACGCTTTTTGTACGCTTTCCATGCAAGGTGTAAGTAGGAGTCACCCTTCAAGTTACTTTTCCTGACTCAATCTTACTCAGGCGAACGTCCTTCTACTCCGCTAAAACGATCATAAACCGGCACTATCTTACTGCCGCAGACATTAGCCTTACTGCGAATATGTCTAGGCTCGGTTCCGATGTGCCTTTTGAACAGGCGATTGAAGTTCGACAACGTGCGGAATCCGCACTCCATGGCGATGTCCACGATCTTCAAATCCGACGTCTCCAGCAGGTGGTAAGCATGCTCCAAACGAATCTGAATCAGATACATCAGCGGCGAGACGCCGACCGTGCGCCGGAAAATATCACTGAAGCGCGAAGGACTTAAATATGCCAAAGAAGCCAACTCCTCCAATGTCCAGGAATGCGCGTAGCGATTCTCCATCTCCCGGATCACCAGACGCATTTTCTCAAGTTGGGCATGGGATACGCTCCCCGTATGCTGCTGAACGTTCTCTTGACGGAAGTAGCGATTGACCTGTACGAAAAATTGCAGCATATACGCGTAGACGACTGAAATATAAGAAGGGCGCGCCGCCACATGCTCTTCTTGAATATTCAAAAGCAGCTCTCGCAGCGCGGGAAGATGAGGATTATTGCGATCGAGAATATGCGTAAAATAAACGCCCATTTCTTTGAATGCACTTAAAACATCCGGATCGGAGCGCTGATTGCCGATAAACCAAGCCGCGTCAAACGTGATGACCTGCATGACCAAGCCTTCGCGCTCATAGGCACAATGCAAAGCAGCGGAGTCGATCAAAACGATATCCCCCGGCTGAAAATCATAGGTGACGCCATTGATGATGTAATAGCCCGTCCCTGCTTTAATCATGTTAATCTCCAGCGCATCATGCGAATGCAGCCTCTGATACTGCGTCGTCACTCCGATCGTGTCCGAAAGATGAATCGGATACTCCCGCGAGAACACCACTTTTTCCTTGGCTTTATCTTCGATTCCGAGCCCTGTCATTGAAATCCCCCGTTTCGTCATTTGCTAATTTTACTGTATTTTCAACGAAACTTGCTGTATCTTACTGATTTATTCTGAAAAAGCTTCTTTTGATGATGTACAGCACTATCTTAGAGCGGCGAAGGTTATGCGTCAACATAAGTCACATGCTGGAAAAGGCTGAGGCGGGCTCCGGGGGAGTTCTTTAGCCTATGCTTACGATGTGCCTTTCTTCGAAAGGCTTCACTTTACGAACTCCCCCTGCGCCCTAGGCCTTTTCCTGCAAGTCCTTATGGACTTGGGGGAAGAGAGAAGAAGAGACTCTTTGGAAAGTTGATGGCTTTTCAGGCGAGTTATTTTATTGGCAGTGCTTTTCGAAAAAGAAAAAAAAGACGCGCGCCTAGATAAAAGGCGCGCGTCTCGAAGGACGAAACAAGCAAGTCGGAGAACACATGGAAGCAAAGAAAGCAAATAAACAAGAAGGATGAGCAAAACAAGCACTCGTAAAAGACCAACGAATTAAAAGAAATAAATGAAAGCTGAAAGCTCAATCTAGAAACCGCTAACGGATCGCATATCCTTTAAAAGCAAAAATACGGCCCATTATGATTTTTAACGGATCGTATATTCGTTAACCGCTCGATTTGCCATTTTTCCGCTCAAAAACGGCCCTAAACACTGTCTAAGCGCCGCCTCGCTCCGTTAGAGTTTTAATCTGCGGCAAAATCCCTCCTAAGTGTACCTATGTCAAGAAAATAGACAACTTTTTAAGTGACCGGTTCAAGCCGAATGTTGACGCCAGCGTGCGGCAAATTGAGCAGGAGAAAGATAGCCTAGCGCACTGTGCATCCGTTTGCGGTTGTAGAAAAATTCGAGATACCTGTATAACTCGTCGTAAGCTTGGGCATGCGTTTGGAACCGAGTCACGTACACCAATTCTTTCTTTAGCACACTGTGAAAGGCCTCAATAACGGCGTTGTCATAACAATTTCCTTTTCGACTCATACTGGCGGTCATCTGGTAGCATTCAAGCTGCTTGCAGTAGGTTTTGGAGGCGTATTGCGACCCACGGTCCGAGTGGTGGAGAAGTCCGGGCTTCGGTTTCTTCGCCTGGTAAGCGATTTTTAACGCCTCCACAACGAGATCTTCGGTCATACGGTCACGCAAACACCAGCCTACGATTTCGCGCGTGTACAAATCCATGACACTCGCCAAATATAACCGGCCTTGTCGACAAGGAATAGACGTCACGTCGGCCACCCATTTTTCGTTAGGCGCGGTCGCCACAAAATTCTGGTTTAACACATTCGGCGCAACGGGCGAAGGGTGGGCAGAATCGGTCGTTTGGACTCGAAACTTGCGACTGACGCACGAACGAAGTCCGAGCTCGCGCATGTAGAGACTCACGGTTCGGCTCGAAATTCGAACGCCACGACGATGAAGCAGCTTCGTCATTTTGGGACTGCCGTAACGCTGGTGGTGGTCGTGAAAAAGAAGCGAGATCTGCTGTTGCACCTGACCTTTACGTTCCTTCTGCGTACTTTGTCGGCGAGAACGCCACGCGTAAAAACCGCTCCGAGCGACTTGAAGGACTGTGCACATCTTCTCGATTCGAAACTCGGAGCGATGAGCTTCGATGAACGCAAATCTCAGTTCTTTTCTTTGCTGAAGATGTGAAGCGCCTTTTTTAGGATGGCGAGTTCCTCTTCCAAATCTTTCTTTTCTCGCTCGGAGGCTTTAAGCTTGGCTTCCATTTCCCGGAGCTTTTCGGCATTGGCAGTGATGACCGGCTCATTCTCGAATGACCGATATTTCGTCATCCAGTTCTTGAGTGTGCCAGCTGGAATCTGCATCTCCTCGGCGATCTCCGGCAGCGTTTTGGTTTGCTCCTGCACATACTGGACGGCTTTTTTCTTGAACTCTTCGTTGTAGTGTTGACGTTGCTTGGTCACGGACCCCACCTCTTTCTTTGTCCTTATTATCTGAGGTCACTTAAGGGTGTGTCCACTTTTTATTCTAGATGCAAAGCGTCTCTACGATCCGTTAAAGTTCAAACCCGCTCAAAACGAGTCGCCCAAAGACCGCACCTGTACTTGCTTTTCACTTCCCTAGCCCTTGCACCTGCACTCGCCCCATTGCCTTCGACTTCCCTATCCCTATCCCTATCCCTATCCCTATCCCCTTATTGTTCCCCCGGACGCAGCCGCCCAACAAGACGGCGCCCGTCCCGTCCGCCACAAACAACAAAAAAGCCGGCAAAATCATGCCGGCCTTGCCCTCCCGCCCTTCTCCCCACAAGGAGGAGAGGCAGCAGTCTTGCTCTTAAGTTCTGAAGCCCCGTTCGCGATGCCCAACAGAGCGGGGGGTGGCGGTGAGAGCCGAAGACCGTGGAGCGGAAGCGGAACATCGCCTTTGTCCCCCGGCTTCCCACCTTCCTACTCCAATCAAAGGAAGCAGGGGGACAACAGCTAAACGCAAGAAGAATTCTTGCGACTACGGAAGCATATGCTAGGAGGCCTCACCGCCCCGCAGCGCCTCCCCATCACCCAACGCCCCGCCAAACTCCAACCCCTAAGACTGCTGCATCTCCGACGGCAGCTCCATTTTACGCGCCAACATATCCTCGCGCAGCGTCGCCCACTGCTCGCGCGACGCCCGGATCATGCCCGCGTCCATAATCCGCTGATCATGAATGACGCGCGAGAACCAGCGTACGGCCTCATTGAATTCTTCCAACCTGCGGCACAACTCGCCGATCAGGAACATCAATCGCGCATCGTTCGGACCCGCAGCTTCCGTCTCGTATACGCGCACGTACGAATCGCGCGCGAATCCGATAAAGCGAATTTCCTGCTCCTGGTTGCCGGCATAGCGGTACAGCCAGGCGATATGATGCAGCAGGCTCGCGATGATCCGCTCTTTGTCCTTGATAACCTGCGCGCAGATCAATGCCAACTTATACGTCTCCAAAGCCGCTTCCAGCGTGCGCTTGCCTTCGTAATTTTTCTTTTTGGCCGTCGCTCCGACTTTTTCCTCGAATAGCTTCCGTTGATCGGGTGTTAGCTTGGCCGCGGAATTTTCAGTAAAAGCAAAACCGCAATGCGGGCAGACGCGAACGACGTAGAAATCCGGATTTTCATTTTTATAATGCGCGCAAAAGTCCGAATCGCGCCGGATCGTCTGTTTGAAACTCGGCCGCACGCGGCTCGTTTGAAACGTTAGTTCGCAGCACACGCAAGCGGTCGTAATTTGAAACAGCGGATCGATTTCCATAATCGTAAGCCCTTCTTTCTAAATTCATGAATGAGACGGGGCGGCAGAAACAGTAGGTGTCGTGCACCCTTTTTCACTTAGAATGATTCGACATGCTGATGCAGACAACGCTTCACTTTTCCCGTTAAGGGGTATTGACGAAATGATAAGCCGGACCTTTCAATCTGGCAATAACGAATTCGCGAAGCTCGTCTTCCACGCCGTTTTCCTGCAGTGACGCGTTCATACAAGCCAACCAGGCATCCGCGCGTTCATTCGTCACCGGAAAACGCATATGCCGAGCCCGCATCATCGGATGCCCGTGCTGCTCGGAAAAAAGCGGCGGGCCGCCGAAAAATTGGGTCAGAAACTGTTGTTGTTTTTCCATGACGGGTCCCATATCTTCAGGGAACAACGGAGCCAAGAGCGGCTCGCGCACGACGTTCCCGTAAAAAGTCTCAATGATGTTGCGCAGTCCGTCCGATTCGCCGAGCTGCTGATAGATGGTCAGTCCGGAATCCATGCTCATTACCGCTTCCCCTTTTCCTTCGTGGTGGCAATCTGTATACCTTTGTATTATAGCAAACCAACAGCCGTTTCAGACCCGTCTTTATACACAGTTTGAATGGAAAAACAAAAAAGCGTCAGGTCCGCGCCCAACGCTTGAATTGTAACTGTGCATCCGTCCCCCGGAATCCACAGTTGCTTTGACTACCTGAGACTTTAATACCCGCTCCATTCCTCTTCCCCCGGATGGTCGAGAGAAATGCGGATCACGTAGACAAAAGCACATACCATAATAGCCGTTACGATACTCATGTGACCACTCCGTCCGTATGAAATGTAAGGACAAATGTCGATATCGAAAACATGTCATCCGTCAAAAGACCGAGATAAGCATTAAAAGTTTGGTTTTTTTATTCTATCACAGATCATCAAAAAATAAAGCCATTTTGCAACCGCTTTCTCTAAGATTAAGGATAAAATTTACAAAAAAAAGTTTTGTGCGCCCTGTTCCCCACAGCATGTTAAAATGAACGGGAACAGGCATCGGTACGATATGCCGACCGTAAGGTAAAACTCCGAGCAAAGGAGCGTTTAAGCGTTGAAATATTATGTATTGGACCGCGGCGACCAACTGTCGATCGACCTCAGCCAACAATTTCATAAACTCGCAGCCGAAAAAGGGTTTGAGATGGATTCCGAGTCGCCGGAGATCGTCATTTCCATTGGCGGCGACGGAACCATGCTGCATGCGTTCCACTCGTTTATCGACCGGATTCCGGAGATCGCGTTCGTCGGCGTCCATACCGGACACCTCGGATTTTACGCCGACTGGAAAGCTGAAGATTTGCCAAAGCTCATCGAATTCATGTCGGGCGCCGGCGAAGGCGGACTGGGTCCGAAGATCGTCAAGTATCCACTATTGGAACTTGAGATCGAACGTAAATCCGGGACTTCCATCCATACTGTGTTAAACGAATTTGCCATCAAAGGCGCCGAAGCGACGATGGTCGTGCAAATCGATATCAATGACGAAGTGTTTGAAATGTTCCGGGGCGACGGCATCTGCGTTTCCACTCCCTCGGGCAGCACGGCTTACAACCGCGGCCTCGGCGGCGCGATCATGCACCCTACGCTCGAAGCTCTGCAAATTGCCGAGATCGCTTCGATCAACAATCGGGTCTTCCGTACGCTGGGTTCGCCTCTCGTGCTCCCGAAGCATCATCATTGCGACATTTATTCGCGCAAGGAACAGCGTCTGATTCTCACGATGGACCACCGTTATTTGACGATCGATGATTTGGTGTCGGTTCGCTGCCGCGTGTCGAGCCAGAAGATCAGCTTTGCCCGCTACCGTCCGTTTCCGTTCTGGAATCGGGTGCGTGAAGCTTTCTTGGGGTAGGGGGGTGCGTGGGAAGTGAGAAGACTCCGAGAAAAATTCGTTCAATTCGCTGTCTCACTTGGAAAAGTCGATTGGAATTTTTAGTTGAAGTTTTCCAAGTTCAAAGGCGTATTTCACTGAATTTTTCTCTCCGTCTTCTCGCTTCCAGTTATGTTGGAGTTTTTTGAAAAGTAAAGAAGCGGCCCCTTTTGGGAGCCGCTTCTTTACTTTTTTTTTAATGACGTTTTGGCACAGCCGCGCGCGCGAGCATGCCTGCCGTCTATCCAAAACGGCTTCTTTTGCCGGCTCGACAGCTGGCGATTTGTATCATCCGTTATTCAACTACTCCATATTACTCCGTACGCTGATTCGCTGCCGGATCGGCCGTTGCCGGTTGAACCCGTTGCGGTTGAGCGGAAGCGGATTGTTCGCGATTCGAACGCTCCCCGCCGCCCTGACGCTGTCCCGAACGGCTTTCTCCGTTCGGACGATTTTCCGCATTCGGGCGACCTTCCCCGTTCGAGCTTTTTTCCGCGCCGGAACGGTTCTCCGCGGCTGATTGTTGTTCCCCGCCGCGATCTTCGCGCTTGCGGTTACGGGGATGTTGTTCGCTGCCGGAACCTTTTGGCTTACCTTTATCGTGCTCGCGATTTTGATGGTCGCGGTTCGGACGCTCTCCCCGATTGGAGTGTTTCTTGCCCGGGTGGCCCTGAGACTTTTCTTTCGTGTCGTTATCGTTTGCATCGGACGCACGTTCGCCGCGCGGATGTTTGGAATCCCGGTCGCCGCCCCGTCCCCGATGCTCCTTGCGGTCTTTTGCTGCCGGATGATCGCCTTTTTCTTTGGCCGCATCCTTGTCTTTATCCTTGTTCTTATGCGTTACGCGATATTCGCGAACCGGCTCTTTGATCTCGCCGAGGTCTTGATACTGCGCCGCTTCCTCCGGGTCTTTGACGTCCTTCATGTCTTTCACCTTGCGAAGAACGAAGTAGGCGCAGCCGAAGTTGCAATGCTCTGTAATATAGTCGGTCGTAAAAGAAAATTGGGATTCCTTCGCGATCTTGGACTGCCCGTCGTGGTACATGCCCTTGAGCCGCAGCTGATTATAGCCCCAATCTCCGATGATATAATCGTAACGCTCCAGAATCTCGCTGTAGCGGCCGCGGAACGCTTCCGCATTCCAGCCGTTTTTGTGATTAATCATGACTTCGTAGACTTTACCGCCAATTTGAAACAACAAATTCCCCTCCCTGCCGAAACACGCGCTGTTCAAATTCTCTATATGGTTCTGGCTCTGTGCAATAAAAAAAGTTCAGCAAAGCGCAATACATGAAGCGAAGCTACACTCATTATAACGGTGCATGGAAAAAAAACCAATAAAGACTTGTAGATAAACGCCTATACAGCGCACTTTGCTCAGGGCCCAACCCGGATGCGATAGTCTCTCGGAGACACGCCGGTAATCCTCTTGAACACACGGGAAAAATAAAACATGTCTTTATACCCCAGTCGTTCTCCGATTTCCTTGACGCTCATATCGGTATTCAGCAAAATATTGCGCGCTTCCGCCGTCCGCAACCGATGCACGAATTCATTAAAAGGATATCCCGTATACTCCTGCACGATTCGCCGCAATGTGGATACCGAAATATGATGTCGAGCCGCCATTTCCTCAACCGTTGGCGGAAGATGCAGCAGCGTCTGAATATCCTCAATGATATCCTGCGCCAACCTCTCTCTTCGCCCAGCTTCCGCGCGATCCTCCCCCGAAATCAATTCATATAAAAAGCTTTCCAAGCCCAGCGCCGCACGGTCCAGATTATCCGACGTGCCGCTGTCGATCAGCCTGAGCATATTTTCCATCCGTTGCAGCAGCATTTCATTCATCCGCCATTGATGCACCCGCCTCTCGTCAGGCAGCCAATGACTGCGCCACTCCTTGATCCGCGTACCGGAAGCCGTAAAATAATATTCGTCCCATTGCTCGCCGGCATTCGGTCCGTAATCGAACACAGCACCGGGATACAAGAAAAACCATGATCCGGCGCGTACCGTTTGAATTTCTCCGCCGTCGACCCGGTATTGTCCGCTTCCGCCCGTAATCAGCACAATCGCCCAATAACGGAATGTGGCCTGCTCTCTAAACATCGTTCTTCCCGGCAAATGTCCCGCGTTCATGATCGTCGCCGATTTGATGCGCAGACGAGCGGGATCGACCGAAGGAGTTAGTACGCGAATCGGACTTCGGCTGATCGTATAGTCCATATACTGTGACATCCTGAACATTCTCTCCTTTTATCCGCTGTGCTAAATTAGACGTATTGTTAGAGTTGCTTATGAACAAATATAACATATCGTCTTCGGACGCTAGGGCGTGTCTTCAAATCTCGATGAACATAGATTTTTCCGAATTTTCGTTCTCAACAAGGAACTTTTTCGCAGTCGTGCCGGGGCACGTCAAGAGAAAGTGACGATGCATTGCCGAAATCGTACGCGCTTCAGGTACGATTCCGGTTGAGGACGAAAAGGCGGTGAAAGATATACATCAGCAGATTTGAAGACACGCCCTAAGGAAAGGATGAATCTGATTATGGAAAAAGTACACATTGGATTAATCGGCTGCGGCTCCATCTCCGACTCTCATCTTCAAGCTTACGCCGCCAATCCGCAGGTCAAGCTGGTTGCGGTCTGCGATCTGAATCCGGAACGCGCCCGTCAAACCGCCTCCAAGTATGAAATTCCCGGCATCTATGACGATTATAAGGAACTGCTCGCAGATCCCAACGTCCATGCCGTCAGCATCTGCACCTGGAATAACTCGCACGCCGAGATCAGCATCGCCGCCCTGCACGCCGGTAAGCATGTGCTGTGCGAAAAGCCTTTATGCAAAACGGTCGACGAAGCCCTTGCCGTGCAGCAAGCCGTCGAAGAAACGGGCCGCATCCTGCAAGTCGGTTACGTGCGTCGCCATGCTGCCAACATCGAAGTGCTGAAGCGTTTTATCGACGCGGGCGATCTGGGCGAGTTGTATTATGCCAAAGCCAGCCTAATCCGCCGTCTCGGCAATCCGGGCGGCTGGTTTGCCGATAGCGAACGTTCGGGCGGCGGTCCGTTGATCGATATCGGCGTCCATGTGATCGATTTATGCTGGTACCTGATGGGCAAGCCGAAAGTCGTCTCTGTCAGCGGAAATACCTACCACAAGCTGGGCAACCGCTCTAATGTCGAGAACTACGCTTACTACCAGGCTGCCGATTTCGATCCTTCCGTCAATACGGTCGAAGATATGGCGAACGCGCTGATCCGGTTTGAAAATGGCGCTTCGCTCGCGGTTGACGTCAGTTTCTCCCTGCACGCCCGCAAAGAATCGGCTCAAGTCGCGGTGTTCGGCGAACGCGGCGGCGCGGAGATCGAACCGGCGCTCGCGATCGCGACCGAACGTCACAATACCATCTTGAACGTCGATCCGCAGCTCACTACGCCGGGGTTCGACTTCGTCGACAGCTTCAAACGCGAGATCAACCATTTCGTGCAGCTCTGCCAAGGCGAAGCCGAGAATCTGTGTCCGGTGGAAGACGGCGTGGAGATGATTCGGATCTTGAACGCGATCTACCAATCCGCAGCCGAAGGCCGCGAGATTCGACTGGATTAACTTTTATAAAAGGAGGAACTACCATGACAACCCACCTGCACCTGACCAATAAAATCGGCGTGATCGTCGACAGCTTCGGCATCGGAGTGACGGAAGGACTCAAAAAAGCAAAAGAAGTCGGCGCGGACGGCGTCCAAATCTATGCGGTATCCGGCGAAATGGACCCCGACGTGCTGATCGGCGCCAAACGCCGCGAGCTGCGCAGCCTGATCGACGGCCTCGGCCTGGAAATCTCCGCGCTGTGCGGCGATCTGGCGGGTCACGGCTTCCAAGATGCTTCGGTCAACCCGGAAAAAATCGAGAAGTCCAAGCGCATTTTGGATTTGGCGCTCGAACTCGGTACCAACGTCGTCACAACGCATATCGGCATCGTGCCGGAAGACCGCAACGGTCCGATCTACGCCGCCATGCACCAAGCTTGCGAAGAATTAAGCCGTTACGCGAGCAGCCTGAATGCTTACTTTGCCATCGAGACGGGTCCCGAACCTGCCGCCCATTTGAAGAGCTTCCTCGACACGCTCGGCACCAACGGCGTCTCCGTCAACTTCGATCCGGCTAACATGGTCATGGTTACGGGCGACGATCCGGTACAAGGCGTGCATCTGCTCAAAGATTATATCGTGCACACGCACGTGAAAGACGGACGCCGCCTGCGCATCGTTGACCCCAAACAGGTCTACGGCTATCTGGGTTATGAAAAAATGGACCACTCCGCGATTGCCGATATGGCCGCGGGCGGAGCGGAAGCGGACTTTATCGAGCTGCCTCCCGGCGAAGGCGATGTAGACTTCGACGCTTACTTTAAAGCCCTGCAAGACATCGGATACCAAGGTTATCTGACGATCGAACGCGAGGTCGGACACGATCCGGCTGCGGACATCGCGGGAGCGGTTCGTTTTATTCAAAGGTATCGCGGTTAGTACCTTCCAAACAAACGTATCTTTTTCACAGTAGAAAGGAGCACGTTGATTCATGAAACTCGGCATCAGTTCATATAGTTTGTATCAGGCCATGCACCAGGGAAGAATGACGATCGAAGAAGCGCTCGACTGGGTCGCCGAACTCGGCGCCGCGCATATCGAGATCGTACCGGGGCTGGGGTTCGATTTTGAGAAAGATCCGGATCTGGAAAAACGTCTCGTTGAGCGTGCGGCGAAACTTTCGCTTACGCTGTCCAACTACGCGATCGGCGCAAATTTCATTACCGACAATGAGGAAAGTTACGAAGCGGAGATCCATCGCGTCATTTCCGAAGTCGACCGCGCGGCACGCCTTGGCATAAGATTGATGCGGCATGACGTAGCGTCGCGCGAAGACACGTCCATTTTGCGTTTTAACGAAGATTTGGAAAAAGTCGCTGCGGCCTGCCGCCGGATCGCCGATCATGCAGCGGGTTACGGGATCACGACAAGCGTCGAAAATCACGGGTATTACGTCCAAGCCAGCGACCGGGTGCAAACGTTGGTTCATGCCGTGGGCCGTCCGAATTTCAAAACAACGCTGGATGTCGGCAATTTTGTCTGCGTGGACGAAAATCCGCTCACCGCCGTCGCCAACAATCTGCCGTACGCCTCCATGGTGCATATCAAAGACTTCTACATCCGTCCGGCTCGCCGCAATCCCGGTGAAGGCTGGTTCCGCAGCGCCGGAGGCAATTATTTACGCGGTGCAATTGCCGGACAAGGCGATTTGGATCTGGCGGAGATCATCGGACTGGTCAAATCTTCCGGTTACGACGGCTTTCTTTCGATCGAATATGAAGGCATGGAAGACTGTCTGACGGGGACGCGGATTGCTTTTGAAAATGTACGGCGGATATGGGACGAAGCCCAACAATGAATGGTAACCAGCACACGTCAAAAAGGATTCGGAGCTTTCGTCCGAATCCTTTTTTCTATCCGGCCAGCAAAAGCATGAAGATCAAGGAACCAACCGCTGCCGTACCGCCTCGAACAACAACACCGAAGCCGCCATCGCCACGTTAAGCGACTCCGCCTGCCCCGGCATCGGAATAATAATCGACTCGTCCACAAAGGCCTCTACCTCCGGCGACACGCCGCTGCCTTCGCTGCCGAACACGAACCAGGTCGAGCCGCGGTAATCCGCCTCATAGCAGTTCTGCTTCGCTTGAAGGCTCGTGCTGACGATCTTCGCCGATGCTTCTCGCGCCTGCGGCAGCAACTCCGTCAGATCCCCTTCCACGATCGGCAGATGAAACAGCGACCCCATCGTCGAACGTACCGTCTTCGGGTTATAAATATCCGCGCTCCCGCGCCCGATCAACACGCCTGCCGCTCCGGCCGCGTCCGCCGCCCGGATAATCGTTCCGACATTTCCCGGGTCCTGCACGCCGTCCAGCACCGCGACAAGCGCATTCTCTATTCGCAAAATGTCCCCGATCTTCGCCGCCGACTTCCGCACCACCGCAAACACCGGCTGCGGCGTCCGCGCTTCCGTACACTTCGCCACAATCGCCGCCGACACCGCGACCCAGTCTCCCTGCCCTGCCGCCTGCGCATCTTCCTTCAACTCCGCAGGCACGCCCAACGCCGCATCGTAAGCCACACACTCCACGTCAGCCCCCGACCTCAGCGCCTCCTGCACCAGATGCACGCCTTCGACGATATACTTCCCCTGCCGATCCCGATGCTTTTTCTCCAGCAAACTCGCCCATTCCTTCACCCGAGCATTCGCCGTCGATTCGATCTGCGCATGTCCCATTCTTCCACCCTCCGCTTCTTTAAAATGATATCTTCCAAAAGATAAAGGCACCGCCGAAGCGATACCTTTATCTGCTTGATGCTTTTATATGTTCTAAGCCTTATCTTGTGGATATTTGCAATTTTCTATGTGCACGGGTTAGTTTTTGACCTTTTATTTCTTATTTTTTTACTTCTAACCCCTACATGGTGAAGAAAGCCCTTTTCCCGAGAAGCCCCAGCGGAGGGAGAAATTCAGTGAAAGATGCCTTTGAACTCGGAAAACTTCCATTGAAATTTCATTCCAGTTTTCCGAGTGAGACAGCATCTTGAACGAATTTCTCCCGCAGCGCCCCAGCTTCTCTAGCGAACAGGTTTTATCTCATCCGTGCTTATCGAATGCGATCTCAAGGCGGACCAGATCATCCCGCTCGCCCACGATCACCAGCACGTCGCCTTCCCAGAGCCGCCCATGCGGATCGGGAGAAATGTTCATCTTGCTGCCCCGGCGCACCGCTATTACGTTACAGCCGTACTTTTGCCGCAGATTCAGCTCGATCAGATTCCGCCCGACCATTTTCGCGGGAACCAGCATTTCAAAAATACTGTAATCGCCCGACAGCTCGATATAATCGAGAATGTTCGGCGACGTCAGATTGTGCGCGACGCGCGTCCCCATATCCCGCTCCGGGAACACGACCTTATCCGCGCCGATCTTGCTCAGTACCTTGCCGTGCAGCTCGTTCTGCGCCTTGGCGATAATCGTAGGCACGTTCATTTCTTTTAAAATCAACGTGGTCAGGATGCTCGCTTGAATATCCTGCCCGATCGCCACGACCACGACGTCGAAGTTGCGAATGCCGAGCGCTTGCAGCGCTTCGTCATCCGTCGTATCCGCCGATACCGCGTGCGTCACAATATTCGAAATCTCCTGCGTCCGCTCCTCGCTCGCGTCGATCGCCAGCACGTCAAAACCCATTTGGCTAAGCGTCTTGGCGATACTCGAACCGAAGCGGCCCATTCCGATGATCGCGTACTGCTTTTTCCCCTTACCCATTCTTGGTCAGGCCTCCTTGAAAATCAGGGTGCCATCTCCAGGAATTGAGCGTCCGGGTTTTTGTCGATGGCCGTGCGCATCGCGTATTCGTTCTCGAACAGCGCGACGTAGTTGCCCTTCTTGTCCTTCACCAGCGTCGAGTTGATCCGGAATTTCGAAGGGTCGATCTCCGGCGCAACGATCCAACGGGCGAACTGGAACGTTTGGCGCTGAAGCTGAACATCCACGCCGTACTCGTTTTTCATCCGGTATTCAAAGACCTCGAATTGCAGCTGTCCGACCACGCCGAGAATCGTATCGTCGAAGCTGACCGTACGGAATACCTGAATGGTGCCTTCCTCCGTCAACTGGTCGATCCCTTTTTGATATTGCTTGTGCTTGAGCGCGTTTTTGGCCGTGACTTTGGCGAAAATTTCCGGGGAGAACGTCGGCAGTTCTTCGAACTCGAAGTTCTGACCTTCTACGAGCGAGTCGCCGATCCGGAAAATGCCCGGGTCGAACAAACCGATAATGTCGCCCGCGTAAGCCGTTTCGACGATATCGCGGTCTTGAGCCAAGAACTGCTGCGGCTGTGCCAGCTTGATGTCTTTGCCTACGCGCACATGTTTGACGCTCATGCCGCGCTCGAACTTGCCGGACACGATGCGCAGGAACGCGATACGGTCGCGATGCGCCGGGTTCATGTTCGCTTGAATCTTGAACACGTAGCCGCTGAATTTCTCGCGTGTCGGTTCGATCTCGCCTTCCGTACTTTTGCGCGGTGCCGGTTTCGGCGCAAGCTCCAGGAAGTTTTCCAGGAACGTTTGCAGGCCGAAGTTGTTGATTGCGCTGCCGAAGAACAGAGGGGTCAGCTCGCCGCGTTTGACCTTTTCGTAATCGAATTGGTCGCCCGCCACGTCCAACAGCTCCAGCTCTTCCGCCAGTTGGTTCGCATGATACTCGCCTGCCATCTCGGAGATAATCGGATCGCGATAGTCTTCGACTTTTTGGACTTTGATTTGCGAATGGTCGTCGCCTTGGAACAGCTCGACCTGGTTTTTCATCCGGTCGTAAATGCCGTTCAGCTCACGTCCCATGCCGATCGGCCAGTTCATCGGAACGGCGCGGATGCCCAGTACCTGTTCGAGTTCTTCCATCAGGTCGAACGGGCTGCGGCCTTCGCGGTCGAGTTTGTTGATAAACGTAAAGATCGGAATGCCGCGCTGCGCGCAGACTTGGAACAGCTTGATCGTCTGGGCTTCGACACCCTTCGCGACGTCGATCAGCATGACCGCGCTATCGGCTGCCGTCAGCGTCCGGTAGGTGTCTTCACTGAAGTCTTGGTGACCCGGCGTATCCAAAATGTTGATGCGGTGGCCGTTGTAATCGAATTGCATCACCGACGAAGTAACCGAGATGCCCCGCTGCTTCTCGATCTCCATCCAGTCGCTCGTTGCGTGTTTGCTGGCTTTACGGGCCTTGACCGTTCCGGCCAGACGAATAGCGCCGCCGAAGAGCAGCAGCTTCTCCGTCAGCGTCGTTTTCCCGGCATCCGGGTGAGATATAATGGCAAAAGTTCTGCGTTTCTCGACTTCCTCGCGCAAAACTTTATCTTGGGTTTGGCTCATGTTCACGTTCCCTTCTGTATCGTGCGTATTCATCCCTATATTGTACCATAATTAACGCTTCGGCAAGGGGAGAATCTGCATCGATGCTTAGAGAAACGCAATTCTTTTCAGACAGGCTTCCCTCGATCTACTCTTCTTCCGGCTCCCGCCGAAACGAACGCATATACTCCCGTACCGCTTCGTCGTCATATTCGGTTAACAGGCGGCCCAAGTGCAGCTTGACCTCGGCCAAATGACGCTCCTGTTGCTCGATCCCGGCAATCTGTTCGCGCACCAGCTCCCGGATCGCCTCCACATCCATCTCCGGCCCCTCGCCCAGCTTGCGCAGCGTATCGCCGATTCGGGATAACGGGTACCCGAGCGCTTTCGTATCCTGAATAAATTGGATCATCGTCAGATATTCATCGCCGTAAAGCCGGTACCCGCTCTCGCTTCGCTCCGGCTGCGGCAGCAGACCCTCGTCTTCGTAAAAGCGAATCGCCGCCGTTGTCAGTCCCGTCTGCTTCGCCAGTTGACCCCGGGTCATTTTCTTCATCGATCGCTCTCCCTCACTTTTCCGCTACTATCATTATCTTGCCGCCGCACCCGGCGTAACTTTTCCGTCCAGATCTCCACCTGTTAGTGCTGCATCGCCCATACGCGTATACTCGGGCTGATAACGAACTTCCGGAAATGCCGCAACGTCTTGCCCGAGCAGTTCCGACTCGATCCCGTTCAGATAACGATCGAAAAAAGCCGTCGTATACGTACGCGTAATCTCGATCGTCCGCTCCGCCGAGACTTTCTTGGCGAACAGCTTTGGAGATACCAACGAAATATCGGTAAAGCTCTGATGGTAAAAAGGCTCAACCGTTGCAAACAGCGCATCGCTTCGGCTCGCCCGCATCACCCGATCCGCATCTTCTTGCCACTCCTCGAAAAAGACCGCTTCTTTCTTAGGCGTGTCCGGGTTCAAGCTCTGCGCCGTTCCGCCCGTGAACAAATACATAAACGGACGCTCCAGCGGCTTATGCGACACCTCGCCCCAGAATCCTCCTTCCAGACTGAGCGCGGCAGCAAATCGTTCATCCGTCGCCAACGCTTCCGCAGCCGTCGCTCCGCCGTAAGAATGGCCTAGAATCCCGACTCGACTCAAATCCAGCAGGCCTGACAAGACATGACCCGAAGACGGATGATTCCACTCTTCCAATGTATCTCGTACAAAACGAGCGTCCAGCGCGCGTACCGCAACCTCTTTGACATTATAATCATACAATTCGCGCGACTGCGCAAACTCCGGCTCATGCAAATATGCCGCGTAGCTTCCGTCCGTCAATTTTACCCGTGCAGACGTATAGGGATGGTCCATACCGATGACGATGTAGCCTTGGCTAGCTAGCTCTTCAACAAGGGTCAGACTCTGGTAACGCGTCGAGCGAATCCCCGGAGAGAACAACAATACAGGATACCTCGAACACTCCTTTGCGACCGGAACATTTTTAAACATATGCGTTTTCACTCGTGACACATGTCGGAACAATCCTTTAGGCAGGCCGAACACCAGCGAAATACACTCCCCTAGCGAATCCGGGTAATTTTCCACCTCAGTGTCCTGTTGACTTGACAGTTCCGCCGGATACCAGACCGTAATCGGGATTTCGCGTTCCCCCACACCTTCCGGGACCGTACCACGCTTCGTTTCTTTACGTTTGCTGTCGGTTAAATGCGCCTCAAATGTGCCAATGGCATAAGTCCCCGTCGGCTCCGGCATCGTGAAGACAGGGAACAAACGTCTCATCGGATTTGAACTGAGACCTTCCTTTTTCGACCGATAGATATGGGCGGCTGCCGCAATTCCCGCTACCCCGCCGAGTACTCCCCATTTCGTGCTAGTTTTCATGACCAACCACTCTCCTTCGTTTTGACTATTCTAATCTCAGCATAAAGGTTGAAGTATACTTCAAGGTCAAGCTTGAACTGCCCCGTCTCCGTAAAAAAACAAAAAAGCCGCTGCGTCGTCGGAAAGTTCGACGATACAGCGGCTTTACAGTCTATGGCTATAGTTGTTTTTGGATTAGTTGCTCGAAGCCGCTACCCAAATGACATTGTCTTCTTCTTGTCCGTTAACCGGCCACCAGTGGAATCCGTCGCGCGCAAGCAGTTCGTGCGCCGCGTCCGGTCCCCAGCTTCCTGCCGGATACGTGCTGACGTCAGCCGGATTTTCTTTCCAAGCCGCATCGATCTTGTCCACGAAAGCCCAAGCCGAAGCCACTTCGTCCCAACGCGTGAAGTACGTGGAATCGCCTTTCGCCGCATCGTGGATCAGGCGCTCGTAAGCTTCCGGAGAGTTGATGCCCACCAGGCAGCTTTGGCAGAACTCCATTGCCACTTGCGCGATTTCCGATTCCGAACCCGGCTTCTTCGCATTGATCTTGAAGTAGATGCCTTCCATCGGATTGACGCGGATCACCAGCAGGTTAGGCTTGAGATCATGCTTTTGCCCGAGGTAAATGTTGCCCGGCATCTTTTTGAATTCGATCACGACTTCGGTCGTCTTCACCGGCAGGCGCTTGCCTGTCCGAATATAGAACGGCACGCCGGCCCAACGGAAGTTATCCACGGTTACGCGAGCCGCAAAGAACGTCTCGGTGTTCGAGTTCGGATCGACTTTGTCTTCTTCGCGGTAGCCCGGAAGGTCTTTGCCGTTGCTTTGTCCGGCGGTATATTGGCCGCGCACGACATTGGCTCTGACTTCGTCGGAGTCGGCGAAATGGTGCAGCGAACGCAGCACTTTGACCTTCTCGTCGCGGATGTCTTCGGCCAGCAGACGGCTAGGCGGTTCCATGGCGATCATGGTGAGCAGCTGGAGAATATGGTTTTGACCCATATCGCGCAGCGCGCCCGCATGATCATAGTAGCCGCCGCGCTCTTCGACGCCGACCGTTTCGCCCAACGTGATTTGCACGTTCGCGATGTATTTGTTGTTCCAGAGCGACTCGAAGAACATGTTCGAGAAACGGATCGTCTCGATGTTCTGCACCATCTCTTTGCCGAGATAGTGGTCGATCCGGTAGATCTCGTCTTCCTGGAACACATGGCCCAGTTCTTCGTTCAGCTTCTCGGCCGACTTGAGGTCGTAGCCGAACGGCTTCTCGATCACGAGACGGTGCCAGCCTTCGCTGTCCAGCATGCCGCCTTCGCGCAGATTGAGCGAAACGCTGCCGAACAGTTCCGGCGCAAGCGCCAGATAGAAGAGGCGGTTGCCGGGAATCGAGAATTTGGACTCGATCGCTTCCGTCTGTTCTTTGAGTTCTTGGAATCCCGCCACGTTGTTGATGTCGAGGGATTTATATTCGAAGTGTTCCGCAAACGTGTTCCACTTCTCCTGGTCGGAAGATTTGTACCGTCCGAATTCCTGAATCGAGCGGAATACGTCGTCGCGGAATTCATCATTCGTGCGAGGGCGTCTAGCCACTCCGACTACTGCAAAGTCCTCCGCCAATTTGCCTTCCCGGTACAAGCTGAAAATGGCCGGGAACAACTTACGACGGGCCAGGTCTCCGGTAGCCCCGAAGATGAAAAAGACCGCGCCCGGTGCTTTCAATGCTTCAAGATTTTGATTGTCCGTCATAGCTCCCCATTCTTCCTGTATTAGTATAGTAACGAATTGTTATGCCTGACTCTTAATTCTCCGCGTTAGTGCGGAAAAAGAAAGATGTGATGTCATTCTATCATATCTCTCAAATTGATGCTATCGTATTGATTATCATTTATGTTGATCTAAGATGAAGGTTTCATTAATATTTCCGTACACCAAAAAGGTACACAAAAAGGCCGGCTAAATCAAGCCGACCTGGCGAAAAATTAAGGATAGCGTTTTCAATTTTCCAGGGTCACTTCGCCGTATACCCGCGTATCCGCCCAGTACGGAAGGTTTTTGTCCACCCAGCTTAAATACGTATCGCGTCGCCCGTCCCCGTTGGAATCGTCGTTCGCGCTGGCGTTGAACCCGATCACGTCGCCTGCCTGCGGAGCAAGCGCCGTATAAGGAACCGCAAACTCTACTGTATAGCCGCCCTCGCGCTGAATCACGGCCTTGGTTACCTTCGAAAGATTAAATCCTCGCATAGCCGAAGAAAGCACTCCGTCGTAGCCCACGCGCAGCTGGTAATCGCCTACCGTTCGAGTCCCATTTTTCGTATTCAATTCATCTACCCAGACCTCAACCGAATCATTATGCTCGTCCGCGGCCAGCGCATTCGGCGTCGCATCCGTCATTTCGAACAAATAATACAGCGCATTGTCGTCCCAAGCAATTCGTACCGTTCCCGTCGTACCGTTCGCATCCGTATTGAGTGCAAGCGGCGTCGCGTTGCTCCACAGATCATCGACCAACCCGTCGATACGCGGCGTCCCTCTTGCTGCTGCGTAATCGTCCTCTTCCCCGCCTCCGGGCGGCGCCGAATTCGGCACATCGCTAAATACCTGCGCCTGAGACTGGTTATAGAATGGGAAGCCTCCTTCTCCCTGAACCGCGTTGCCCGAGAAATTCAACTGTCCGATCACCGTTTTCAAAATATGCACGCCGTGATTAGCCGGATTAACGATCTCGTTACGGGCAAAGAAAGCCTGAATGCTCGCCGAACCGAGAATCAGAATCCCGCTGTCCGCCGAGTCCGTAATCGTATTTTGCTCAAACGTCGCGTTCACGATACTCGGTTCTTTATAGGTCGCCTGCAGACGAATTCCGCCTTTTTCCGGAATGGCCGGGTTACGGCTGTCACGCAAGATCGTGTTCCGCACGACTTGAAGATTGCGCACCTCATACGTCTGATAACTGCCCTCCGACGCGATGAATACGCCCGCTCCTCCAGTATCGGCGATTGCGTTTTTCTCAATGGATATGTTCGTGCCGCCCGATACCGTGATGCCGCGCGCATGACCGCCGGCTACGTCGTTATTCGCAATCTTCACGTTGTTGACCCAAGTGCCGTTTTTCTCATAGGATACGACGGCGATCATGTCATCTCCCGTATAGCGTACCGTATTCTCCTCGATCCGAATGTTCGCCGAACCGCCCGTCATATGAATGCCGTCAGCCAGCGTATCCCGAATATCGTTGCGAACGATCGCCCCGTTTATGCCGTATCCGATAATCCCCGCCGACGAACCGCCCACGATGAACGTATCCGAAACTGTGAAATCTGCCGCTCCGGGCATAATATGCACCCGAGCCGACACGGAGGTGGATAAACGCGCAGTCACCGGAACGCTCGTCAGCTTCACCCGGCTCAACCCGCTTCCGTTGCCGGTCAACTGAACAGCTTGTCGCTGCGGGTTCGTGCTGTGCAGCACAGATGCTTCGCCTTCGCCAACCATATCCACTCCATCCAGAACAACCACATCGTCATAGAGAAAAGTTCCCGGCGGCACGTACACATTTTTGTTCGAAGCTTTGGCGGCGGCTACAGCTTGGCGAATCGCGTTCAGATCGTCGATTCCATCATCGGGTACAGCTCCGTAATCGGCAATCGATACGACTTGTCCCGACGCTTGAACGACGGAAGACGGGAACGATACGACAGCAGGCAGAGCAAGAATGGAAGACATCAGCAAACAGGTTAGGACGTGCCCTCGCTTTTTCGTGATGAACATGACACAATCTCCCCTTTCGGACCTTTGAATTTAAGCGCTTACAAAGTATAATCCGCAAAGCTTGCCGTTCGATCAGAATGACATAATGTGTTATTTAGTAAAAATTCGAAACACCGACATTTCGATCCGACATCGATACATCCACAAAAAAGACCGCATCGGAGTCTTACTCCGTGCGGCCTGCGTTTGACTTGCGCAAGTATCCGATTTTGTTATTGGGCCAATCCGTTTTTATAAGCGTAAATGGCAGCTTGCGTCCGGTCTTCCACTTCCAATTTGGACAACAGGTTCGTTACATGGAATTTGACCGTCTTGATCCCGATCACCAGTTCGTCCGCGATCTCCTGATTCGACTTGCCTTGAGCCACGTAACGAAGCACTTCCATTTCCCGATCCGTAAGATCGTCGTGCAGAGCCCTGGCAGGCGGCGGGGTGCGGAAACGATCCATCATTTTGGCGGCGACTTGCGATTCAAGCACGGACTGTCCGCGCACTGCCGCACGAATCGCGTCAGCCACCTCATTGGCCCGCGATGTTTTCAGCAGATAACTGAAAGCTCCGGCTTCGATCACCGGATACATTTTCTCGTCATCCAAATAACTCGTCAGCACGATGACCTTGCAGTCCGGACAATTTTTCAATACCTCGCGCGTCGCTTCGATTCCGTCCATGCCGTCCATCACGAGGTCCATAAGAACGACATCCGGATTGTACTGCTGCGCCATCCGTACGCCTTCTTCGCCGCCGCTCGCTTCGCCGACAACCTCGATCCCGTCTTCGGTATCGAGGACGGCAGCCAACCCGATGCGTACCATCTCATGATCGTCGACGAGCAGCACGCTAATCAGTTCTTCCGTCTCCATGATTATTCCTCGCTCCCTCTTTGTCCTCCGTCTACCAATGGCACGTTCAGTTCGATACGCGTTCCTTTACCGGGGGCGGTTATGTAACGAATGGAGCCGCCGATTTCGCTGACCCGTTCCTGCATCAGCGACAAGCCGTAAGAAGCCTGCTTCTTCTCGTCCAGCTCGAAACCTACGCCGTTATCCTTCAGCGACATTCGCAATGCATCGCTTCGACGGACGATCATAATCTCCATCTTGTCGGCTTTCGAGTGGCGCAGCGTGTTCGACAGCGCTTCTTGGACGATACGGAACAGATGATTTTCGATCCCTTTGACCAGTTCAAGCCCGGCGTCCATATCGAGCGTGATTTCCATCGGGACTTTGGCTTGGATTTCGCGTACCAGCTCGCTCAGCCCTTGATACAGCGGTTTGCCTTCCAGATAAACGGGACGAAGATGCAGCAACAGTGCCCGCATTTCCGACTGCGCGACCGATGCCATTTCCTCGATCAGTTCTACTTGGCGCCTGGCTCGGGACAGATCTTTTTCAAACGTACGCCCGACCGCCGTAGCCGTCATCGAGATCGCGAACAACTGCTGCGACACCGCATCGTGCAGTTCGCGGGCGAGACGCTGACGTTCTTCGACGATCGCCGATACCCGAGCCTGCTCCGCCAACTGCGCGTTGTGCGTCGACAACCGCTGAAGCGAGCTGACCTGCTCTTCCCACTTTTTGCCGACTCGATCAAGCTGCTCCGCCAAGCCGTCCAACTCGCCGCCGGCCGGCCAGGCTGTGCGCACGGGGTTTCCTTTTTCCCACAGCAGCAGCGTATCTTGAATCCGGTCGAACTGAATCTTGCTCTGCATGGCGCGATACAATCCGTATAACGCACCGACGGCGATACATACAGCCAGGACGGTTAGGCCAGCACGGATCTTGAGCGGCCAAGTATCCGGTACGTTCAACAGCCCATACGAGTACAACACATACATCGCCGATAGCAGCACGATCAGCGACAGCAGCATCCCCGAACCGATTCCCTGCATGATCGTATTCGATTTTCGGACTTTCTTCGGTTCATTCGCCATGTTTGTTCACCGTCTCCCCGTTCGCCCCAAGCTACTGGCAGCTTATCAACGCTAAAGGTAAGGTTACGCTCGTCTAAAACGCACCTAAGGCGCGTGAGTTTTAGACGAACGAAAACTTCTGATTAAGAGTTGATAAGCTATTAATTAATCCGAATATTCACATCGCCCGCAGCATAAGCCATAACCACTCTGACTTTCTGCTCGCTATACGCATAGCCCGGCGAACGCCAGACAAATTTATTCAACATCCCGCTATGGGGCTTTCCTTCAAAACTCACCTTGCCGTAACCCACGAAAATATCCAGCTCGACTCCGTATTCCTCCGGGAAAGTCAGGTCGGCATCGCAGATTACCCCTTGCAAATGGATCACGGTATCCGGTTCGGTCGGCAGCGCCAGCGAGAAATCGCAATTCACGTCGCCGAACAAATTCCACAGACTGAGCGGTTCCGGTACCCAGGGCTCGCGTTTCCGATTCAACTGCGAGACAAATTCCTGACGCCGTACATATTCGCGGCCTTTATGCAGTTCTCCGGATCGTGCGTAAAAGACGCCGACCGAGATCAGAATGCCGCCGAGCACGAGAATGATATGGTCGAGCAGCAGCAATCCGGCTCCTACGGCGAGACACTTATAGCCGAATGACACCCGATTGGCTCTCATGGTATAAATCCCGTAACACAGCACGAGGAGAGCGACCATCGAGAGCGGGGTAACCCACTTGCCAAGCAACATGATTGCGCCTACGCCGATCAATACGATCGCCCATGTTTTTTTCCGAGTTCCCATGTCGCTCCTCCTCCTGCCGTGTTGTTATTCAAATCCGTTCCCGAGCGTAGCAAAAGCCATAACGGTACGCATTCGTACCGCATGGCTTCGCTTTTGCTTATCATTCGCTCTATTCTATCACAACTCCGGCCGGCTGTGTGGCTATTCCGGCCGCCGTTGCCGTTCTTACTGCTCGTCGCCTTTTGTCAGGGAAGGAGCACTTTGGCCGCCGTTCAGCTTGTTCTTCAACGCGTTCAGCTGCTCGTCAACCTGAAGCTGCTTTTGCGCATCGACCGGGCTGATATAAGCGGAGGTGCGGTTCAAGCCGCCACCGCCGTAAGGCGTGCGCAGAACATCGGCTTCAGCTTCCATCTGCATGATTTTCTCTTCCATCCGGCGGAAGCCCGACGAAGAACTGCCTTTGTCGATCGCGTAGACCGGATTAACCTGTGCCATTTGCTTTTTGGCTTTTGCCATTTGAGCGCGGGCAACCAGTTCGTTGCGCTTGTTGCGCATTTGGTAGAACTCGTCTTTCATCTCATGCAGCTGACGCATCAGATCGGAGACTTGAACTTCGGCTTGGCCGTGCAGGTCTTGGTACTCCGTGATTCTTTGATCGAAGTAAATCTTTTCTTCCAGCAGTTTGCGAGCCGCTTCTTCCTGGTTGTTCGTCAGCGCAGCCGTCGCTTGCGATTCGCGTTGATCGGACATGCGGAACGCTTCTTCCAGACGCTGCTTCATGCGGCGCTCGTTCGCCATTTGCTTCGCTACCGTCACTTCGGCCTGGTGAATCTCCTCTTCCATGTCACGCAGGTATTGGTTGAGCATGACTACCGGATCTTCAACCTTATCCAACATTTCATTTACCGATGCCTTCGTCATATCACGCAGTCTTTTGAATACTCCCATTTTATAAATCCCCTTTCTCATTCTCGTTTTCGTATTTGGAAAGCTTGCTTTTCAGTTCTTCCACTTCTTTTTTGAGTGCTTTCTTTTCGATGTCTTCCATCATGGCGTCGATCCCGGAATCCGGCATATCGCGCTTTTGCAGATTGGCGCGGGCCGGCTGCGGACGATTCGGAGGAAACGGACGTTCAAACTCCCGTTCCTGGCCCAGCGGTCTCGGCGAACGCGGGTCATGAGGTCCATTGAAGCGCGAACCGTGAGGCTCGCGGTCATAGGCGTTATCCGGACGATACGGATCGCGATAAGCATCGCGGCCGTACGCGTCGGGTCCGTACGGGTAGTACGGCGGCGTCGGTTCCTTCGGAATCACTAGCGAAGCGATAAAGTAAATCGGCAGCATCGCTCCGCTGGTCAGCGGGATGGCGACAAGGAACAGAATACGGAGCAGCGTGGGATTCACGCCGAATTCGTGCGCGATTCCGCCGCAGAGTCCGGTAAGCATTCGGTCCTGGGTCGAGCGGTACAATCTTTGCATCCTCGCTTACTCCTTTCCTTCGCCCCGTTTCAATTTTTCCTTAAGACGGGCCATTTCCTCTTCAAGCAGATTGCCGACTTCGCCGATCTGTCTCGAGGCCTCCTGACCCAGCTTCCGGATATCGCGCAGGCTGTAAGTTTCGTATTCGATCGAGGACATTTGGTCGTCCAGTCGATCGAACATTTTCGGTACGTCCGAGTTATAACCGCCGGTGCGACGATTCAAGCGCTGTTGCAAACGAAGCGTCTCCATCCGGGCGTAGTAGTATTGGCGTTTGTTGTAAACGGTCTGATATTCGTTTCTAAGTACATTGAGCTGCTCGCCCAGTTCTTTGAGCGTGTCTTGGCTTTGCTCCCACAGTTCCAGGTACTGACGTTCCTTTTCCTCGTAAAGCATCTTTTCCTGCAAGGCCAGCTTCGCGATCGATTCCTCGTCCGCCTTGAGCGCCAGCACCGCCTGTTCTTCGCGCTTCTCGCGCATGGATGTGGCATGGTCGACCTGTTGACGGAGCTGCTTGCTGTGGTGCGCGCATTGATCGTACAAGCGCTGTACCTCGCCGATCTCCTGCCGGGTCTCCACCAGGAACTGATCGATGATCCGTACCGGGTCTTGGCTTTCTTCAAGCTTATCGTTAAGAGTGGCCAGCGTAATGTCTCTCATTCTTTTGAACATGCTCATTCGGCGTTTCTCCCTCCTCCGCATGGTTTGCGTTGATACAAGATGTTTCCGGGAACTTCCGATCCGGCTTTCGGAGGTTAGCCTCCGAAGCCGCGTCGGCTGTTCATGCGTTCATTGCGCTTGCTGACGATCCAGAAGATGCCTGCCGCGATCAACGCGATCCCGAGCAGCGGGCCGATCAGCCACGACAACTTCGACAGCAACATCAATCCTCCGACGATCAACAGCGACCAGCCCAGAAATGTTTTGCCTGTTTTAACTCCGTAATAACCGAGCGCGAAGATCGCGGCTGCGAACAAGAGTCCCACAAAGCTTCCGAACTTTCCGAACAGAATCAGCGCTCCCAGTACCAAAAGTACGATAGCCGGGATATTAAGTTTCATGCTTCTCATTAACTTTTCACCGCCTTCCCTGAATCAATTTCCTTATGCCTTTATTCTAGAGGTTCCCGCCTTTTCGCAACACGGCCTGCAGGCGGTTTTTGAACCTAGACCTGAGGCGGGGAACCATCTGGACCACAGGACTTTGACCGCGTTCGATAGAAGATTTGCGTGCGAATCGAATCCTTCACCCTTTAAGAAGGGTTCGCACGCCCGACTCGAAAACCGTCTCCGGCCACGGTACTGGAGCGTATCGAATATGGGAACGGGGTAAAAGGCAGGGAAGCCTTCTACGCGAAGCGTCGTTGTATAGTCGGCGTACAGTCGATATATTAAGGAAGAGCTTTATTGCGTCCGAGCTTTTGAAAAGGTTACAAAGATGTTCGGTTCGAAAAAAGGGGTTTTCATGTTACTATTTATTGAACGTATACCGATGGAAATAACTGTATGAGTTTAGGTCATGTCTTAAAACTCAACGCAGTGCATCTTTCACCGCCTTTTCGTGCTCTACTGCGTCACTGTTTCTCGACGTGCCCCGGCACGACTTCAAAAAAGTTCCTTGTTGAACACGAAAATTCGGCAAAATCTGCTTCCTTCGGAGTTTTCAGACATGCCCTAATTCCTTCTAAAATTGTAGGTGAATTCATGAATCGTACGAAAGCTATATTGGAAAAGCTGCAAATTTTGCGATTGTTCGCATTCCTGTATCGGATGAAGATCGTTCGGCTGCTCATTCCGGTTGCCGTGATCGCCTTCGTCTATTTTCAAAGCGAAGGCGAACTCCGCAAGCTGAATTTCTCCCGGATCCTGTTCGATATTCGGTCCATGCCATCCTGGGACATTGTACAAATCTTGGCGCTGTCGCTGGTGGCGGTATCCGTCATGAGCACTTACGACTTCCTGATTTGTCGGCATTTTCGGCTGAACGTAACCAAGTGGGCGGCGTTCCGCTACGGTTGGATCTCCAATACGTTCAATAACTTCCTGGGCTTTGCCGGCTTTACGGGTGCAGGCGTCCGCGCCTTGCTGTACCGCAATAGCGGCATTACGCTTGGGCAGATTACGCCGGCTATCGTGTTCTTGTCTCCGACGATGGTGACGGGACTTTCCGTGCTGGGATGGGCAGGCATTGTCGGGATCCTGCCGATCGGCTCCATGCTGACGGAGCATCGCTGGTTGATCTATGCCGTATGGGGCATGGCTCTCTATCTGCCGATCTTCCTGGTGATGCAACGCTCCAAGCTGTTCGCCAAGTACTTCCATAAGGAAGGTCAAGGGACCCGCCTCCCCTGGACCATTATCAGCAGCTCGGTCATGGCTTCCATATTGGAATGGTTTTTCGCCGGTCTGACCTTTTGGTTAATCTGTTCGAAATTCCTGCACGGGATGCCGCTCGGTCAGGCGCTCGCCATCTATAGCGTAGCGGCCATCGCCGGCATCGTCAGCTTTGCGCCGGGCGGAATCGGAGCTTTCGACATCACGGCGCTGCTCGGATTGCAATTGGCCGGGGTTAAACCGGAGACTGCACTGGCAACCATCGTGCTGTTCCGCGTGTTTTACTTCATTATTCCGTGGTTGATGGCGCTGGTCATGACGGCCTTCGAACTTCTTCCGGGCCGCCGCAAAGCCATTCGAAAAGAAACGGCGGCCGGCGAGTCCGGATCGGATGCTGTGCCGGGCTCTCATTCCAAGGCAGATCCCGAAGACTTCGACCGTCAAAACGCGGGCGTGGCGGCTTACTGGCAGCGTTTCTGGAATTGGCCCGGACAGTTCGGATTCCTGAGCGATATGGGCATATGGGCACTCGGCAAGCTGGTGCTCGTCTGCGGTCTGATCCTGCTGTTGTCCGCGGCGACGCCCGGGCTGCTGGATCGCGTACATTTCATGGCCCGGTTCTTGTCGACGCCGATCATGAAGCTGTCGCAGCAAATCTCGGTCGTGATCGGATTTATGCTGATTATCCTGTCGAGCGGCATCTCGCTCCGGCTGCGCCGCGCGCATCGGCTGACGTCGCTTCTGCTCGTCGCCGGCGCGATCTTCACCTTCTTCAAGGCTTTCGACTACGAAGAAGCGCTGGTCCTGTTGACGGTAGCGCTGTTGCTGTGGATCTCGCGCGCCCGATTCTATCGTTCCGGCGCTACGTTGTCTCGTAAAAGAATCTGGATCTGGTTCGGGTTTACTTTGGTGTTAGCCGGACTGTATTATCTGATCGGCACTTCGTCCCGTCCGCGCTTCCTGCATAATCTGCCTGCCGGATTCCGTCCGGAGTGGATCATGCAGCCGAGCGAATACGGCGCGATGGCCATCAGCGGAATCATTGGCGCCTGGATTTTGTTCTCGATTCTTGTGCTGCTTCGTCCGAAGCGCCAAGAAACGGATCTTCCTTGCGGAGATGAGTTGAAGCGTCTGGATGAATTTTTGCAAAAAGAAGAAGGCAATCTGCTCACCCATATGCTGTACCTTGGCGATAAACAGTTCTACTGGGCTCAAGACGGAAAAGTATTGATCCCTTACTCCCGTTCGCGAGACAAACTCGTCGTGCTCGGCGATCCGCTCGGGCCCAAAAAGCTGATCGGCGATGCGATTGAGGAGTTCCAGGCCTTTTCGGATCGATACGCCTTGGCCGTCGTATTCTATCAAGCTTCGCCGGACTATCTGTCGATCTACCATGAGAAAGGCTACCGCTTCTTCAAGCTCGGCGAGGAAGCTTTGATCAATCTGGAAACTTTCACGTTCTCGGGCAAAAAGATGACGGCATTCCGCACGGCCAAGAATCGCTTCGAGCGGGACGGCTACGTCTTCTCGGTGGAGTCGTCTCCTTATGATTCCGCATTAATTGAAGAATTACGCGGAATCTCAGCAACTTGGTTAGGTGACCGCAAAGAAAAAGGGTTCTCGCTCGGTTGGTTCGACGAGTCTTACATCCAACGTTCGCCGCTTGCGCTGCTGCGCGATCCGGAAGGCCGAATCGTCGCCTTTGCAACGCTGGCACCGGCTTATGACGGAGAACGTACCATTTCCGTCGATCTGATGCGTCATTTGCCGGATACGCCGAACGGAACGATGGACTTGCTCTTCGCACGATTGATCGAATGGGCGCAGGAACAAGGCTATAAAACGTTCAATCTCGGGATGGCCCCGCTCTCCAGCGTAGGCAAAAGCCGCAGCTCGCTGCGCGAAGAGAAGCTGGCGAACCTGGTCTTCCGTTATGGAGGCCATTTCTACGGATTCGAAGGACTGCGCCGTTATAAGGAGAAGTTTTTCCCGGAATGGCAGTCCCGCTACCTGGCTTATCCGGCCTCCGTCTCGCTTCCGGTTCTGCTCGTCGATCTGGTCGTGCTGGTATCCCGTAAACCGAAAAGCCGCGACCACAACCTGGGCACTTTGGAAATTGGCGAATCGCTGCCCGTAGGCGGAAACAGCAACTTGCTCGAAAAAAAACCGGCGTCTTCCGTTGATCGCGAAGGTACGGATTAACCGAGTTTACGTGCTCCCCGGGAGCACAAATGAGCAGGATTGGATCACAACGACTTCGAACCTATATAGGTCCGAAGTCGTTTTTTCATGCAGATTTGCAGAATGGAAACCGCGACATAGAGGATTAAGTAAAAACAGCACTTCACGGGATCATCCCTCGTAAAGTGCTGCTTTTGGCCGCTCGATTCAATCGCTGATCCGCCTGTTTTTGTTAGGGCGTGTACGCAAACTCGGACGACGTGCATCTTTTGCCGCCTTTTCATCCTCCGTTTCGTTACTTTCATTCGAACGTAATCCTCGGATTAAGAGTTGACAAGCTATTATTCCCCTTATTGCGCGATGCCTCGTAAATGCCATGAACGAGACTCAGCGCACGGCTGCCTTCTTCGGCATCAATCCAGAAGCGTCGTCTTTCCTGAATATGCCGGTAAAAGTCGCGGATCAAGAGTCCATGACTCACTCCCCAATACGACTTTGCACCGGTAGCCGTCTGCGAAGGCCGACATAATTCAGTCTCTTCGCCGTCTTGCAGCAAGAACACGCAATCGCGTCGTTGAAGCAGCGTCCCCTGTTCGAAGATCAATTCCAATTCGACCGGGCTGTTCGTCAGATAGGCATTGGTTCCATAAAATAAAGCTCGCACGCCGCTCGAAAAATCGATACACGCATGAGCCGTATCTTCAACTTCGATAACGTCACCCAGTACATCCGTCGTTACGCTGCCCGTAATGCGCTGCGCGTCTCCGCCCGCGAACCATTGCAGCAAATCCAGCGTGTGAATAGTCTGATTGATAAGCAGTCCTCCGCCTTCCGTTTCCCAACGGCCGCGCCATTCACTTTGCGTATAATATTCAGGCGGTCTGGACCAGGTCACCATGCCTTTCAGACAGAGCAAGCGTCCCAATTGGCCCGATTGAATTTGTTCATGAATGAGTCTGGAACTTTCGTTGTATCGATTTTGAAAAACGACGCCCAACTGCGCGCTGCTTTTGGCCGCAGCGGCCCGAACCGATGCTGCCGCCTCCGGCGTATGCGCCACCGGTTTCTCGGTCAGCACATGCTTGCCCGCCGCCAATAACTCTTCGATCATCGGCGCATGCAGATGATGCGGCGTGCAGACATGAACGACCTCAATGTCCGCTCGCCGCAAAACGGCCCGGTAGTCGCTGCCGGCTTCACAGCCGTAAATTTCGGCTTCCCGGCGAGCCTTCGCCAAGTCGATGTCCACGACAAGACGCAACTCTGCTTCCTCCATCTTGTTCAGAACCTGAGCATGCTGAGCGAAGATCGTTCCGCAGCCGATAACGGCTGCCCCTATTTTCTTCATAAGTCGCACCTTCCGTTTTGAACTTCCCGTTGCCGCATGCGCTGCACCGAATCGAATCGAACCGTTCGCGGTATCGACGCTACGCCCCGCTTCGGCCAACACACCGACCGGACCGATCGATTTCCCTATAAGCCCCGTCTTTCCGCCGCTGGCTTACGCAATGTATCCGGCGTCGTATTGAGCGCCTGATCCTGCGCCTCCAGACAAAGCCGCGCCGCCGTAAACGCATGCTCCTGCGTCATCGCGTTTTCCGTGCGATTCAGGCAGTCCAGAATCAACTGCCCGAAGAACGGGCAGCCGACCTTGCCGGATACCTGCTCGTAATGCTCGCCTTCCCGGTCGACCCAAAACACGTGGTCGCCGGAATCGGATCTCGCCACGTCCGTATACTTGCGCAGCTCGATATATCCTTCCGTGCCGAGGATCACGGTACGGCCGTCTCCCCAGGTCCCGAGTCCGGCGGGCGTCAGCCAATCGACGCGGAAATACTGCGTCGCTCCGTTATCCCCGACCAGCGTCGCGTCGCCGAAGTCTTCCAGTTCGGGATACTCCGGGCTGTGGTAATTGCCCACTTTGCTGTGCAGCACCTTCGCGCTTTTGCAGCCTGCATAATGCAGGAACTGCTCAATCTGGTGGCTGCCGATATCGCACAGGATGCCGCCGTAATCGTCACGCCGGAAAAACCAGTCCGGCCGCCCCGCCGCATTCAGACGATGCGGCCCCGTGCCCATGACCTGCACGACCCGGCCGATCGCGCCCTGGCGGATTAACTGATCCGCGTACACCGCGCTCTCCACATGCAGCCGCTCGCTGTAATACACCATGTATTTGCGGCCCGTGCGCGCCGCGCACGCTTCCGCTTCGTCGAGCTGCGCCAGCGTGGTGAACGGCGCCTTATCCGTGAAATAGTCTTTGCCGCTCTCCATCACTTTCACGCCGAGAGGTCCCCGTTTGGCCGGAATCGCGGCCGAAGCGACCAGCCGGACTTCCGGATCGGCCAAGATCTCTTCCAGCGAACCGGCCGCTTTTGCGCCCGGGAACATCGAGATAAACGTCTCTACCTTGGCTTCGTCGGGATCATACACCCATTTGACCGTACCGCCCACTTCCGTCAGTCCGTTGCACATCCCGTGAATATGTCCGTGATCGAGCGCCGCCGCCGCAAAAATGAACTCTCCCGCTTCTACAACAGGCTTCGCTTCGTGCTTCGGCGCGTAATTCATACCATCGCTTCGTACCATCCGCTATCCATCCTTCCGTTTTCCTTTTCACGATTGCTCGTTCCTGCTCCATGCTTCAGCCTTATCGCTTTGAAGCGCCCTACAGCGTCCTCTCCCGTTGAAGCAGTCCGTGCAGGTAATCCAGACTCATTTTGGCACTTTCGAACGGATCGCGACGGCACACGTCCTGCTCCACCACATACCATTCCACGTCAGTCGCCCGGCATGCTTCGATAATCGCCGGAATGTTCATGTTGCCGTGCCCCACTTCCGCGAAAACGGCTTGTCCGTCCACGATCTCCATATCTTTCAAATGAACGACTTGCATCCGCCCTTGGACTTTGTGCGCCCACTGCGCCGGATCGCCGCCGCCCGCCTGCACCCAGTACATATCCAATTCAAAGCCGAAGGCTTCAGGATCGCTTTCCTCCAGCAGAATATCCATCGCCGTGCGCCCGTCGTATTTTTCGAACTCCAACTGGTGGTTATGGTAGATGAATTGAAGACCCTGCTGCTTCAGCTTGCGCCCGATCTCCGAAGCTTCCTGCGCGAATGTCCGATAACTGTCGGCGCTTTTGCGAAATTTATCCGGCGCCATGCCCAGTCCCACGTACTTGCAATCCCATAGCTTATGCTGCTCGATCACCGCGTCCAGGTCGCCCGTCAGCCGATCGTAAGGAATATGCGTCGCGCAGATCGTCAGGTCGTTTTGAATCGCCAGTTCTTTCACCTTGCGCGGTTCGATCGGCCCGATCCCCGATACCTGAACCGCGTCATAACCCATCTTCTTCAGCTTGGAAAAAGTGTCCGCCAATCCCTGCTCGGTCTGCGCCTGCTCGCGAAACGTATACATCTGCGCCGCGATCGTCGATCTTTTCATCTTTTTTCCGCCTCTCCGTTTTCGTTGTCAGCTTACAATATCCGCCCGGTGCGTCAGTCGTACGTCAGCGCTCAATGCGTTCCGGATACGTTGAGCGTCGCTTCCGTGCCCGTCTTTTTCACGAACGTCGACTGCTTGATCCGCTCGTTCAGCTTTTCCAAATACGCGTCTTCGTCGATCGGAAGCTCAACCCAGCCGTCCGTCCAACTCGACAGATGCATCGCGTTCGACAGCGTCAGTCCGTGAATCCCTTCTTCGCCCGGCGCGATCAGCGGCTCCCTATGCAGGATCGCATTCGTAAAGTTGCGCAAAATGCCTTCGTGCTGCCCGCCGCTTCCGCTTTCGACCGGGATCTCGCACTTCCAGCATTCCGGCTGTCCGAATCCGCCTTTGTACGTCGCATTGAATTCCGGTTCCGGCGTGCGCAATCTCCAAAAAGTCAGCGTGTCGTCTTCGACCACGATTTTCCCGTTGTCGCCCGAAATCTCGAACCGATTGGTGCCCGGCGCTTCGCCGACCGTCGTCACGAACAATCCCGTCGCTCCGTTCTCGTACTCCACGTAAGCGGTGACATCGTCTTCCACCTCGATATTGCGCGTTTTCCCGAAACTGCAAAATGCGCGTACCCGCTTCGGCATCATCCCCGTCGTCCACTGCCACAGATCAAGCTGGTGCGGATCTTGATTCAACAACACGCCGCCTCCTTCGCCTTCCCAGGTTGCGCGCCAGCCGCCGGAATCGTAATAGCTTTGCGAACGGTACCAGTTGGTGATAATCCAATTCGTCCGCCGGATCTCGCCCAGTTCGCCGGATTGGATCAAATCCCGCAGCTTGCGGTACAGCGGATTCGTGCGTTGATTGTACATAATCCCAAATACCAGACCTGATTCCGCCGCTTTGGCTGCCGCTTCGTTCATCTGCCGCACGGCTTTCGTATACACGCCCGCCGGCTTTTCGATCAACACGTGCAGGCCGTATTGAAACGCTTCCATAGCCAAAGTCGGATGATCGTAGTGCGGCGTCGCGATCAGCACCGCATCCACTTCTCCCGACCGCATCAGCTCTTTGGGATCGGCGTAACGCTTGACGGATTCGGGCAACGCCCCCGCCGCCCAGTCCAGACGTTCTTGACGCACATCGCTGACCGCCGTCAAAGTCGCGCCCGCGATGTTGCCGATCAGGCTTTCGGCGTGCGAGCTTCCCATATTGCCGATTCCGATGATACCGAAACGCACTTTTTTTCCTATACTCGTCTCCATTGTATCCCTCCGTCGCTTGCGGGCTTTCGCCCGGGCTTCATACATGTAGAGAATACCGCACCCGCCGGTCAAAGGACATGAATAGGATTAAGAACTTTTTGTCTAAAACTAAGGTGTTTTCGCCAAATGGTGTATACTGCGGATAAAGAACGTTTACGAAAAGCGAGGGCCAAACATGCAAAAAAAACGCACGAACCTTCACCTTTCCGACACAATCGAAGCAGAGTCCGACTCTCCGCGTAATGCTCAACCTTCTTTTCATATCGATACGGCCGACCGTTTGATGGAAAACTTGACCGTTCACGTTTCCCATGCTTTTTATCGTGCAGGATATTACGGTTGGAACGCTCCCGATGAAAAGCCGTCGTTCAACCGCTTATATTACGTGACCGAAGGCGAAGGCGCAGTGACGCTGGACGGCGTTCGTTACGAACCGCGCGCAGGTCAACTGTTCATCATGCCGGCCGGAGCGGTGCAGACGCGTTTTACGCCGCCCGAGCATCCGTATTCCCGTTATTTCTGCCACTTTGACGCTCGGATCGGCGACTGGCCGTTGTTCCAAGCAGGTTCTGCCTTCCAGATCACGGACGTGACCGAACCCGCAAAGATCGAAGCCTTATTTGTTGAAATGATCGAACAGTCCGAGCGTCCCGGTCCTTTTGCCGCATTGCGGGTCAAAGCCTGCCTGCTTCAACTTCTGGCCTACTGTCTGGAAAAAGGGGAACATACCGGTTTCATGGACCGATTCATGCAGGGCAGCGAACGGGAAAAACTGGCCCGCGTGCTGCATTACGTCGATGAACGGCTTGCCGAAACGCTGGAGGTCGAAACGCTTGCCGAGCTGGTTCACCTGCATCCGAACTATTTTATTCCTTATTTTAAAAAACAAATGGGTATTACCCCGATGAATTATGTCCAGCAAAAACGAATCCAGTTGGCCCGCAGGCTGTTAACGTCGACCGATACCGGCATTTCGTTTATCGCCGAACGTGTCGGAATGGACGCGGCCCACTTTTCCCGTACCTTCAAAAAGGCGACCGGGGTCTCTCCCAGCGCTTATCGCAATAGTACGAGATAGAGCAGCAGTCAGCGGGTACCTTGTCAACGCTAAAGATACGAGTAGGATTCGTTTGCGCGCCCTCCCAAGCACTTTTTGCCGTGACGCCAAGAACCCGCGATACCGATAAAGGTCGCGGGTTTTTTTTGCAGCTTCGATCTCATTCTTGTCGCGCTATTTCATACTCCCGAATACGCGGAAAAAGCTCCGTCTACCGGGATAACCACGCCGTTCACGAATCCCGACGCTTCCTCGCTCACCAAGTACAGCAGCGTCCCGACCAGCTCCTTGGCTTCGCCAAAGCGCCCCATAGGCGTGCTGTTCAAGATTTTCGCCGAACGCTCCGTCAGGGTACCGTCTTCGTTTTTAAGCAGCTTCTCGTTTTGCGCAGTCAGGAAAAAGCCGGGCGCGATCGCGTTGACCCGTATACCCGCTTTGGAAAAATAGACGGCCAACCACTGGGTGAAGTTGCTGACCGCCGCTTTGGCACCGCTGTAAGCCGGAATCTTGGTTAGCGGCGTGTACGCGTTCATCGAAGAAATATTGACGATCGTCGAGCCCTCGCGCCCGACCATATCGGTCGCAAACTCCTGACTAGGCAGCAGCGTACCGAGGAAATTCACGTCCATGACGAACTTTAAGCCTTCCGTATCCAAGTCGAAAAAGCTTCGCCCAGCACCGTCGCTTTTTTCCTCAGACTGCGAAGGCGTCCAATACTCCTCGGTCGTCGTCGCCTGCGGATGGTTGCCGCCGGCTCCGTTGATCAGAATATCGCAGGGACCCAACTCGCTTCGTATGCGCTCGTGTGCCTGTTTCAGCGCCGCTTTGTCAAGAACGTCCGCTGCCACGCCGATTGCTTTTCCGCCGCGCGCAATGACTTCGGCTGCCTTGGCCTCCGCTTCGCCTTGGTTACGGCTCAACACGGCCACGGATGCTCCGCACTCGGCCAACGCATCCACGAAGCCTGAACACAGCACGCCGGTTCCTCCGGTGACGACCGCTACTTTTCCGTTCAAATCGATGTTAAAAGGCAGCTTTGCCATGCTTCCTCCTCCTTTGTCGGATCAAAGATCCGCGGACGCTTTGGCTTTTTTCGTCGCTTCCGCAAGTCCGTTGATATACACCGCGCCCAACGCCCGGTCGTACAATCCATACCCCGCGCGACCGGTCTCGCCCCAAATCATGCGCCCGTGGTCGGAACGGAACGGGCCGTCGAAGCCGTAATCGGTATACGCTTTGACGATCTCGTAAAAGTCCAGGGAGCCCCAGTCCGACAAATGCCCCGATTCGCGGAACGATTTTTCCCCGGTAATCTTCACGTTGCGCAGATGCGCGAAATGTACCCGATCCCGCACGCCGCCGAAGTACCGGACCATATCGACGAAATCGTTGTTCGGGTCGCAGCCGAGCGAGCCCGAGCATAACGTCAATCCGTGATACGGCGAATCGTTCAGGTTCAGGAAGCGTTCCAGATTTTCTTTGTTGGTGATAATGCGCGGCAGACCGAAGATCGGCCAAGGCGGATCATCCGGATGAATCCCCATTTTGATCTCGTTCTCGGCCGCAACCGGAATGACGCGCTCGATAAAGTAAGCCAGATGCTCCCAGAGCTGCTCTTCGCCGACCTGTTCATACTGCTCCAACAGATGACCCAGCCCGCCTTCTCCATAAGACGTGTCCCAACCGGGCAAAGCCAGCTCGCCGAGCTTCGGGTCCATCCGGCGGATAATCTCTTCTTCATAGATCAGCGTGGTCGAACCGTCCGGCAGCTCGAATTCCAGATCGGACCGCGTCCAGTCGAATACCGGCATAAAGTTATAGCAGACGACCGGAATTCCGGCTTGCCCCAGATTCCGCAGCGTCTGTGCATAGTTCTCGATATACCGATCGCGCGTCGGAAGACCCAGTTTAATATCTTCATGCACGGGAACGCTTTCAATTACGGATAGCTTAAGCCCTACGCCTTCTACTCGTTCCTTCAAAGCCTGAATCTTGTCCAGCGGCCAAACCTCTCCGACAGGCACGTCGTAAATAGCACTGACAATCCCTTTCATGCCCGGAATCTGCGCGATATACTCCAGCTTGACCGGATCATCTTCGCCGTACCAACGAAACGTCATTTCCATTCGGCTTCACTCCTTTATTTTAACATTCATATTGGCATACTAGCATGCCAGTATGAATGATGCAAGATTTGCATGTTCAATAAGTCGTTCGAGGATCGAATGATCCCTGTTCTTTTAATGCGTAATCGAAAAACTGAAGGATCAACTCGTTTTGCGTCTCGATCGCTGTATATTTATCGATATCCGCCCGGCCGCCCTGCAATAAGTTGGCGAGAAAAGGCGAATACAACGGCAGATCCGTCAGGCTTAAATGCTTGGCTCCTTCAAAATGAACGGTATATGCATCTGCGAAAGCAGGGTTCGAAATCCGATTCGCGATATACGCCGAGCTGCTGTCAAGCTGTACCCACACATCATCCGAATACACGTTCAGAAGAGGAATCGTATACGGTTCGGACTTGGCAACTAGATCATCGGCAGCCGGATCATAACGAATCTCGCTGAAAAACGGCGCGTCTATATTCACTACCGCATCGATATCCTGACGTTGGCGACTTAACCCTATACTTGCTGCGCCTCCCATCGAATGACCGAAAGCCCCTATTTTCTTCGTATCGATCCGCGCATAGATTGAATCTGATTTTTGCTCGGCATGCTCCAAAACGGTATCGATCACAAAACTCATATCGTCGGTTCGCAATTCCGTCCATTTTTGCGTAAGTTCGAAAAATTCTTCGAGCGAATACGCGCCTTCTCGGTTAGCCTCATTAACTTCCCGCATGTATTCTTGGTTGATCGTCACGACTTCTCCGCTGTCGGAGACGGTATAAAACGAATGGTAGGGATGATCGATCGAAACTACCATATAACCGTGACTTGCGAGCTCCGTGAAAGTGGAATCATTGCTTGTTTTAATACCGAAGGCTCCGTGCGAGAACACCAGTAACGGGTATGTACCGTTCGCGCTTACAGAGTCGGGATACCAGAATTCCGCGTTAACCGACCGCTGCTTTTCTTCATCGGTAAATTCTTCCGTACGATCAAAATCGGTGTACGTATAAGTCGCTGTATTTACGGGGTAAGGTCCGGTCACTTGAGGCAATCTGTGCTGCGGAAAAAGCAAAACAGGAATAAGCGTAACAAACACGGCAAAGGCTAATAGAACGGATTTTAGCAGTGCAGAAAAAACGCTGCGAGGGTAAGCGGATATACGTTTACGCAGCAGAATAACGATTTCTTTTACAGCCAAGATTAACAGCAAGCCTGCAAACAATCCCCAAGCGGCATGCCATACGATCACCTTGCTCATAATCAGTACAACAAATCCCAAAAACACGGAAATTCTTGTCCAACTTTTGATCCTGCTGCGGTTATTTCGAGTGATCAGGGCATAAACGGCAAGGGTCAGCTCAATCGTTAGCGCAACTCCAAGTATGACTAGTTCCATAACATTTCTCAGCTCCTCCGGCTTTTATGCATTCATCATAAAAAACCAAGGAAGCGATGTATACGGATAAGCAATAAGCTGTAGCTGAGAGAGGATAAGTTGCAAAAAAACATCCAAAATCTTTGCTTCAATCAATGTCAAAGTTTGTTTTTAAATGTTTGGAGTCTCTCGTTGATCTGTTGAGCTTCCTTTTGATCATTCCGATAAGATAACAAACGAACGATGAGGTATACAACTGCAATTTGTACAGCCAGTAACGAGATTGCGAACATGCTTTGAACCAAATTAAACAGGAGCGCCAAAGAAACCAGAAGCGCTTCAAGCACGAAAAAATGGACAATAACCCGGATGCGCATTTTTCTTTCACTTATGGCATACGGCGTATATAGAATAACTCCAGTCAACGCCCCTATAAAAGAAAAAGCCATAATCGTGAAAACTGCCTTTAACTCAAAGCTTGCTTCAGGTGCGTAGATTTGCCGCAACACGGTGATGATGATCATAATTGAGGCAAATATCATCAAGAAACTTCTTAGAATCTCTTTGAACAATTCAAAAATCTTCATGGATGTCCTCCTTTTCATAATCCCAGTCTGTGCTTGAGCACAGGCACATATTGCCTCGATATAACCACCTTTTCTCCGTTCTCCAGCAATGCCTGAAAACGACCGCTGATCGAAGGATGAACGCTGACAATCTTGGCGATATTTAAAAGGGTAGACTTTGAAGCACGAAAATAAGGGCTATCTTCGCAAAGCTCTTCTAGCTCGTACAGCTTTTGCTTCACCTCATGAACGCTATTTTCACCGTATGCAAACACTTTTCCATCGACCGCTTCGAAATAATAAAGATCGTTTACTTTAATTCGGCTGATCTGATCTTCGTGATGACCTAATATGATGAGTGGCTTGGCCTTCAATTGATCAACAAGCTCGTGAATCTCATCGTCAACCTGGTGGCATCGGATCAGGATCTCTTCTTCTTGCGCAGGGCTAATCACTTCGATCGAAATTTTAATAGAAACCACCTTCGTAAACTGACATAAAAACTTATTCCGCCAGTAATTTTGTCCAGCGACTCATAGGTTCGATAATATGGCGATGTATCGCTGATTCTACGTCATCTACTCGCCGCTCGGCTATGATTTCGATCAGGCTTCGATGCTGCTCTATAGCCTGAGTAAAGTCGTATTCGATTTCAAACATCAGTCTCATGCGGTTATAATGCGTGCTTAAACGAGTGATCGAACCCCAGACATGTTCTTTGCCGCAGCCTCGGAATAACAAAGAATGAAATTCGTTATCCAGTTCGTGAAACTGCGAAGCTTCACTTTGGCTCTGCCGTAAGCTTTCTTGCTTCTCTACATTATGTCGAAGCGCCAGTAAATTTTCTCCCGGGAATCGATTACAGGCGAGCAGCAGCACTTCTTTTTCCAAAGAAAAACGCATAAATACAGCCTGGTCGATCAATTGAGGATCAATCTTAGATATGTAGGTACCGACCTGCGGAATTACGTCAACCAAGTATTCTTCTTTCAGTCTGGACATGACTTCACGCACAGGTGTGCGCGAGAGCTGAAGCGCCGCGGCCAAATCAATCTCGCTGACTGCTTTTCCAGGCTCTAGCGTCAAATTCATAATATTTTGCCGAATCACTCGATACGCATAATCTTTCCCATTCTCGCCCGGCAGTCTGTTCGTGCTGCTCAACATTCCGCACCCACCTTCCTGTTCTTGTGTTTCGTATCATTCGCTTATTTTTGCACAAACAAAAACGGCTTTGCAAGATCACTGTTAAAGTAATCTTACAAAGCCGCTTTCTCTTATACCGGTGAAAGGACTCGAACCTTCACGGGTCTCCCCACTCGATTTTGAGTCGAGCGCGTCTGCCATTCCGCCACACCGGCACATCCAAAGTAAATATGGCGCGCCCTAAGAGATTCGAACTCCTGGCCTTTTGATTCGTAGTCAAACGCTCTATCCAGCTGAGCTAAGGGCGCAAGGTTTTTCATTGAACCAAGAAAATAAACTGGAGGCGCCACCCAGATTCGAACTGGGGGTAGAGCTTTTGCAGAGCTGTGCCTTACCACTTGGCTATGGCGCCGAAATGAAAATGGAGCGGACGACGGGAATCGAACCCGCGACCCTCGCCTTGGCAAGGCGATGCTCTACCGCTGAGCCACGTCCGCTTAAAACATTAAAGTTATATGGCTGGGGGTATAGGATTTGAACCTATGCGTGACGGAGTCAAAGTCCGTTGCCTTACCGCTTGGCTAACCCCCAAAAAATAAAGGGCGATCGACGGGAATTGAACCCGCGAATGTCGGAGTCACAGTCCGATGCGTTAACCCCTTCGCCACGACCGCCATGTTGCAAAATGAAACTTTGGGTTAAATATGAATTTCTATGGCAGGGGCAGCAGGAATTGAACCCACACTAACGGTTTTGGAGACCGCTGTTCTACCTTTAAACTATGCCCCTATAACTGGTGGAGGCTGATGGATTCGAACCACCGAACTCAGAGAGAACAGATTTACAGTCTGCTGCGTTTGGCCACTTCGCTAAGCCTCCACAGTCAAAAAATGGTGCCGGCGAGAGGACTTGAACCCCCAACCTACTGATTACAAGTCAGTTGCTCTACCAATTGAGCTACACCGGCTTATTAATTGATTGTGAAAAGATATGAAGTTTTTGATGGTGGCTCGGGACGGAATCGAACCGCCGACACAAGGATTTTCAGTCCTTTGCTCTACCGACTGAGCTACCGAGCCTAGCAGTTTTTCCTCAGAGCCCCAATCAAGAGCACTTGCAGAAGAATAAAAATGGCGGAACCGACGGGATTTGAACCCGCGATCTCCTGCGTGACAGGCAGGCATGTTAACCCCTACACCACGGTTCCAAGCCATAAGGTGAAGCAATTGCGGGGGCAGGATTTGAACCTGCGACCTTCGGGTTATGAGCCCGACGAGCTACCGAGCTGCTCCACCCCGCGTCAGAGTGTAAAACAATATGGTGGAGGCTGAGGGGATCGAACCCCCGACCCTCTGCTTGTAAGGCAGATGCTCTCCCAGCTGAGCTAAGCCTCCATTTCACATACGCTTACTATTATATCAGGTTAGCAGCCTTATGTCAAATGTTTTTTCATGCTTTTTTCTTCTGTAGAAGAAGAATGACCCGTAGGGGATTCGAACCCCTGTTACCTCCGTGAAAGGGAGGTGTCTTAACCCCTTGACCAACGGGCCTTACTGTAAAATTTTATGGCGGAGAGAGAGGGATTCGAACCCTCGAGACGCTTTAGACGCCTACACGATTTCCAATCGTGCTCCTTCGGCCACTCGGACACCTCTCCATAATGGCTCCCCGAACAGGACTCGAACCTGTGACAACTCGATTAACAGTCGAGTGCTCTACCAACTGAGCTATCAGGGAACAAAACGCTCCATATTTGTCTCTTCGCTCCGCTTGGTTCCTCCTTTCGGACAAAATATCCTCAAGTTGGGTAATCCAAAAGTCGCTCAGATTCAAATATTTCGCTAAGCAGCTTAAAACACTAAGCTACGCACAAGGCTTGCACCTTGAAAACCGGATCCGAAACGATCTCTTCGCGTCTGTTCGAAGTTGTTTTCTTACGAAAACGT
>NZ_KK073875.1:5887630-6013962 GCF_000585395.1 Saccharibacillus sacchari DSM 19268
CGTTTAAAAGAAAGCACGATGTGCTCGTTTAAAACGTTGGCGATTCTTGATTGCTCAAGAATCTTATATTCTCACGATGATCTTCATCATCGCGACTCACTTACTGTTCAGTTTTCAAGGAGCAAACCGTGTTGATTTGTTTCTTTCGTTCGGCGCCGTTTGTCTCAGCGGCGACTTTTATATCCTATCACAGTTTCAAGCAGTTCGTCAAGCACTTTTTTTAAAAGTTTTTTCGAAGCTTGTTTGCGATGTATTACTCTCAGCAACTTAGCACTGAGCGCCTTTGAAGGGCGAGATTTAATTTATCACATATTCGAACTTACCGTCAACCCTTTTTCGAAATTTCATCCGTTTTCATTTTTCATATGCTTGCTAAACCCGCATCAATTCGCGCTATAACGTATTTCTTCACTGTGCGGACTGCTTTTGCCTTCACGCGGCCATTGCTTGATCAGGGAACGATAAACCAGTTTACGCACTACCATCGGCAGCTCTTTTTTTACGTATTGCAGATCGGGGTGACGAACCAATTCTTCAATGGTCCACGGAATTCTGCGACTGCGAAGAACGCGAATCAGGAGTTCCGAGCATGCGGCCATTTTGGACATGACGGAGAATTCGCAGGCCAACAGCACCAATTCAACCCGTTCTTGCAATGTCTCTTGGCTGAATGCAAGTTGCTCATACAATTTGTAGACCTGGGCGCTATAGGCTCGAACCTGATTCCAAATCGTCTTTTCCGGATATACCGATTTTTGCACCAACTCGATACAAGCCCAATGATGCAGTGCTTTGAGCGTACTGTAATAAGCATCCATCTCGTGCCCTTCCGTCAAATGACGCTTGGCTTCTACGTAATTCCGAAGAAAACGCGAGAACTCGAAAAACAACCGTTGTTCCTGAAGCGGCTGTTCAAAATGTTCAACTTGTTGTCTCAAGTGCAGAATTTGCCCGTTCACGTCGTCTATCACTTCTCCCTGTAAAAAATAATGAACCAACGAACGGTTCTCGCCGGTCACGATCCATTTCTTCAATTCCTCAGCTTGCAGGCTCAAAAAGTGATAATGAACGCCGTTTTCTACACGATGATGCGTCTGAACGTCTTCGTGAGGGGAATCGAAAATCAGAAACACCAACACGTCAAAGTCCTGAAGCAGCGCGCCGTGAAACTTCCCTCCGGGCCGATAACAAGCGACAGCTCCCAGAGGAAGAGAATCTTTTTTTGTCCAATCGTTAAAAGTAAATGGGCTCAAGGTCAACTCCTCCTTGCATTTGGGCCGCCTGGACGTCCGGTTATTTAGAAAAAAGGCAATGCGTACCGATTATGGCCGTTACACCTTATTCTACGCCGGACGATCCATTCCTTCTTCAAGAGAGAGCCCGTAAAAAAATGCACGAAGTGCCCATGACAACCTCTTCTTACTTTTCATTGATCGTGCGCAGCACTTTCCAAGCTTCGGCCGAAGCAAAACTGCGGGTCCAACTGGCCACTCCGGCAAGCTCGTGCTTTTTCGCCAATTCAATCCGCCTTGCCAATGAGCCCCCGTCTTCCAGCCAAACACGCTTTTTCGTACCGTCCTCTTTATCTTCGTATTCCGCGTAATTTTGTCCGATGTCTTCAAGAAGTTCCTGTTTGGCACCATTCTCAGTGAGGAGTCGTTGCGAACTTTCCATCCCGATCGCAGAAGAGGAGACTTTAGTCTCGCCATTCTCTTCAGTCTCCGTCCATACGCGCGTGTACAGCGGAATACCGAGTACCAGCTTGGAAGCCGGAACGTTATCCTCTTCCAAAATCCGTGTAACAGAAGTCTCGACCCAAGGTAAAGAAGCCACAGAGCCCGCATTCGGACTGCTCGCCCAATGTTCGTCGTAAGCCATGACCATCATAAAGTCCACGGTTTCTCCCAGTGCTCGTCGATCCAGGAAGGCCGACCACATCTCGCTGTTCGACTTTGGCGTTACATCAACAGAAACGATCAATCCGGCTTGATGCGCCTGAACGGTAAATTCGCGCACGAATTCGACGAACGGCTCTTTATCTTCGGTGTATACATTTTCAAAATCGAGATTGATTCCGTCCAGCTTATATTCGGCGGCGTAATCCAGCACCTGACGTATCGCTACGGCACGCGTGCTGTAGTCGCTTAACATATCCCGCGTCCAATCCGCCTCGAAGCTGTTGCTGAACAGTCCCCATACCTGCTTATCGCGATTATGGGCACGTCCCACATAGGCGGAGTCGGCTTTGCTTTTCACATTGCCCGCGCTGTCTTTCAGCTCGAACCAGGTCGGACTGACGACATTGATGCCTTGCATTTCTTCGATCACGTCCGGACTCGGTTTACGCTCGTAGACCGCTTCCCAGGCGAGGTTAATCTTTTTGTCGGACCATTCTTTGGCTGCGGCAGTCTCGGCGACTTCGAGCACCGGTACCTTTTCCTCGCCGCCGATCTTCACTTCGTCTGCCGGGATATAGCCTGAGCGGCCTTCGTCGGTCTGCGCGTACAACCAGCCGTCTTGCTCGCTCCAAATTCGTAGCGGCGTGCCGTCTTCGAGATCGGCGACAGCCGGAGCTTTGATCGTGTGGTCGCTTCGAAGTTTCGGTGAGCTGAACAGCCCACCGTCTGTTGCCGATCCCGTACGAAACTCATTGCCGGCTTTAAGCACAATGACACTCCCGTCCGGACTTTCTTCCGCGATTTGAATGCCGTACAGCTGTTCGAGAGGTTCCACGGGTATGTATAGCATGCCGTCCGATTCCTCCAAGGAGGAGCCGAGTGCATAACTTTCCCCATTGAGCCTAGCCTGTTCATCTCCCTGAGTCATCACAAGAAGTTCGCTTGGCGTAGTCAAAATTGCGGTTTCTCCATCAGGATCGCCATAAGCGTAGGCATTGATTTGTTCACGCACTAACGGTAAAGGCAGCTTTAGCGTATCCCCGCTCCCGCGTGCCGTATAACCGCTCCATTGTCCTTCTATAAAAACAGGCTTTTTCTGCCCGATCCATTCCGGTTCTTCATGCGAGAAGTTCGGCAAGAACTGCCATGCCCCCCAACCTGCACCTACAAGCACAATACCGAGCAGAATTATTCTGCCCGGACGTTTCTTTTTACGAGTACGCGTGCGTTTTTGTCTGCTTCCTATCACTTCACAACCGCAACCCTTCTGCATGATCGCAAGAATACGCCATAAAAAAAAGCGCGGGAGCCTTCTCGGCTCCACACGCCCTATTGTAAGCAAACGTCAATGTTCACTGCAACCTTTGCATACTCCATACACTTCCAAACGATGTCCTTTGACTGTAAATCCTGTTGATTTCGCCGCAGCATGTTCAACTTCCGCCAAGTAAGGATGATGGAAATCTTCGATCTTGCCGCACTTCTCACAGATAATATGATAATGCTCGCTGACGTTCGCATCGAATCGGCTGGAGTTGTCTCCATACGTGAGTTCGTGTATCATTCCGGCTTCGATGAGCATCTTGAGATTGTTATAAACGGTAGCGACGCTCATGCTTGGAAACTGCGGACACAACGCGCGGTAGATCTCGTCCGCGGTCGGATGCCCCATGTTTTCCATCAGGTAGGTCAAAATGGCATGTCGTTGGGGAGTGATGCGCACACCGTTGATTTTCAACTGTTCCAAAGCATGCTGTACACGTGTCGTCATCCCGTTCTCCTCCTCGCCGTAATTCCTTAGATTACTCTCCATTGTAAGGTTTGTGAATATTTTTTGTCAACGTGTCAATCGATCAGCTCGCTATTCACTCGCTGCGAAAAATATTCAGGTCTCCGTTGCCGTCCACTTTTACCGTGAAATCTCCGTCTCCGTAAGTCCCGCTGAGCGTCCGGTCTTCAATCGCAAACGGCAGTTCGCTGCGAATGTCCCCATAGCCGTTCGAACCGTCCATCCGATAATCCCCCCGGTCAGGCAGAGTCAGATCGATTCGTCCTACTGCGCTATACACCGACCAATTCCCGCGCACGACACGAGAGTTGATGGCGATGTTGCCGTTGAGGCTTTGTGCGGATAGCCCAAAGTTGACGCCATTGATCTCGATGCTGCCGTTGCGGGTATCCGCGGCAATATCGCCAATGGTTCCGTTCGTTGTTATGTTGCCCAGAATCGTAGTGAGGTTGGCTGAACCGGAAATATTTGCGCTCTCGATATCTCCCTGTTGGGTCTCGGCTTTTACGTTGCCGGCGACGGTCGAGAGTTTGACGCTGCCTTTTGACGTCGATGCCGAAACATTTCCGCTCACATTGGTGAAATCCAGATTCCCTCCGCCGGTTTGCACAGCGATGGAGCGAAGAGCCTGAACGCCATTCAAAGTGACGGAACCTCCATTGGTGCGGATGTCCATATCAAAGCTTCGTTCGGGCGGGAGTAAAATTTCCAGATCGATCCGCGGCTGGCGGCGTCCCGAAGTCCCGTAAGACTGTGAATCGGTTGTGACCGCCAGCGTCTCGCCTTCTTTGATCTTCACGCCGGTTTTTTCGGCAATGGCCTTCGCTTCTTCGGGTTCGGCCTGATCGACCCAGACTGTACTCCGCACGCGAATTCGGTCGGAAAAACCGCGGCGAACGATAATATCTCCATTGATGCCTTCGACGGTCAAGCCGGTCATCTCCAGCGTTGCCGCGAGATCGACCGAAGGCTTGGCGAACTTATTGCCTTCCGCTTCGCTGAATTCGATGCCGGAGGTGGTCAGATCCATACTTACCCGATTCCATAGATGGAGATAATGATTTTGCTGGGTGACGATAAAGACGGAGGCGCTAAGCAGAGCAGCTACCAATATGCCGGCAAAATCGATGCGGAAGCGTCGTCCTCCGCCCCGGCGACGGAACACCAGCAGCATGACGACATACTCGATTCCCCAAACGACAAAGATCGCAGGCCACCAGCGAAGCAGCTCCAGCATATCGTCGCGTCCGCGCAGCTCGTCGCCAAGCAATAGCAGCCCGACGGAGACGAGCACGATCGCCGCCGTCCAGCGGCCGATACGGATTTTAGGATTCATGGCGTCTCCTCCCCTCTGTTACGGGCGACTGCTTGGGTTCGGCTGACGGGGAAGAAGCAGGCTGTTTGGCTGCTTGGCGTACGCCGAAAGCTTGAACGGTCGCAAAAATAAGGCCGATTGCAACAAGAGCAATGGCTGCCGTTTCTCTTCCGTAAAGCTCGATCAACTGCCGGAACCAGAGAGGACGACTATGCAGGATCAGCAATACCGCACCTTCGCCGACCAGAATCAAAGCAAACACCATGCTTTTTCGCCAATTCCGAAATTCATTCTCTACCGTGCGCCGACGTTCGTTGACCCGATCCGTCGCTTGCAGCACATCGTATAAATTATAGAAGTAAATGATCGGAATGGTCAGGCCGAGCAAAATCAAGAGAGGAACGTTTATTTGGATACCCGTAGCCGAAAAGTACAATAATGCTTCGATCACGAGCAGAATCGACAACATGAAAGAAACACCTTTTTGAATCAATCCCAGATAAAGATGTCCCGCACCGGGAATAACGGCGGATAAGATACAAGCAATGGTGGTTCTTTTTTGACGCAAAGTTTTGCTCTTCTTGTGCTTTTTATCGGTTTTGCCCATGATCCGGATCTCCTTTCGCCCAGCATGATCGGTAGCCTGAAAGTGAATTACTCGATCGCAACCGAATACACGCCTTCCATATTCAGCAGTTGGTGGGTCATCTCGGCCGGGTCCATTCGCTTTTCCGAGGTCAGGTGCATGGTGATTTCCGCTGCCGAACTACCTTCCGATTCGGAGACCGGAGCATCGCTTTTGACGTGGACTTCCATTTTGCGGATGCGCACTTCGCGTTCTTTCATGAAGTCGGAGACTTTCTCCATCAGACCGTTCCCTGTTCGCCCGCGCACGGTTACGACATGGGTATGGTGCCCTCGAATGTAACGCTGCTCTACGACGTTCAGTACAAGCAGGGTTAAAAATACGAATAACGTGGTGAGTATGGCGGCAAAATAAAATCCTGCGCCTACCGCCAAACCGATCGCGGCTACGACCCAAAGCGAAGCTGCGGTAGTCAGGCCCGTAATCGACTTGCCCGTAAACAAAATCGTTCCCGCTCCCAAAAAGCCGATACCCGAAATAACGGCGGTCGCCAAACGCGCCGGATCGACCCGCACGCTCGGCTGATCGACGAAAGCGACAAAGCCGTACATGGAAAGCAGCATAATGAGCGCCGAGCCGACGGAAACGAGAATATGGGTGCGAAGTCCGGCGGCATGGCTGGAGCGTTCGCGCTCCCAGCCGATCAGACCGCCGAGCAGCACCGCGGCTACAATGCGCAGAAAAATGTGTGTGTTGTCGATAATCCAAGGATCAGTCATGTGCTTCCTTACTCCTTCTTTTCGGAAATTGCGAGATCAGTGCGGTTCTATCGTTCCGTTTTGCGGCGCATCGTGGTTAATTCAACACCGGGGGCAACATATTCTTTTCGAAAAGGAACAAACCCAAAGCTTTGGTATAAACGCATTGCAGGTTCGTTCATGGAGCCCGTCGATACGATATAGGTTTTGAAGTCCGGATAATGCGCAAAGATGTACCGGATCAACTTTGTCGCGATTCCTTGCCTGAAAAAGTTGGGGTCCACCATCATTCTTGTCAGCGTCAATTCGCCCGGATACTCTTCTTCGACCGCGATGGCGCCTACCAGTTCTCCGGCTTCGGTCATATATCCGTAAAACGTATCGCTGCTGCGCTTCAAGCTATCGACGGTATCGGCCAAAGGCGGAATTTCATCAAACCCGATCCGTTTGGCCTCCAAACGATAAGCCGTCGTTTGCAACCGAAATAACGCTTCGACTAATGAATGATCTTCCATATTCAATTTATCGATCATCGCCATTCTCTTCGCATCTCCTTATCATTAACCGAATTTCCGACTTTCGCTCGGAACCTATTAGCTTGACCAAGCTACTTTAGATGAATATAGAAGAGAAAAGGACACGTTCGCAAGCGAACGTGTCCTTTTAACGGCTCCGGTACCTTGTCTACGTCCATTGTAGCATGACGCGGATGACAAGTTTGAACGGAGCCTGAAGAAGCCGTATTTTCGATCAGCCTTGCAGCAGTTCCACGAGCAGTTTGTTGACCAGTCCCGGATTAGCTTTGCCTTTACTCTGCTTCATGACTTGACCGACCAGGAACCCGATCGCTTTGTCCTTACCGGCACGATAATCCTCGACCGACTGCGGATTTGCAGCAACGACTTCGACGACGATCGCCTTGATCGCGCCTTCGTCGCTGATTTGAACCAGACCTTGTTCTTCAACGATTTGCTGCGGAAGCTTGCCGCTTTGCAGCATTTCTTTGAAGACGGTTTTGGCGATTTTGTTGCTGACGGTGCCTTTGCCGATCAAGCCGACCAGTTCGCCCAAGCCTTGACCCGTAATCGGAACGGCATTCAGCTCAAGTCCGCTTGTATTCAGATGGCCGAGCAGATCGCCCATGATCCAGTTGGAGACGGATTTGGCATCGTCGGTATGCTTCAGGCTTTCTTCGAACAAATCGGCCAGCGGTTTGGACGACGTAATGACCTGTGCATCATAAGCGGGCAGGCTGTAGTCCGCGCTGTAACGCGCTTTGCGCGCATCCGGCAGTTCGGGAATTCCGGCTTGAATCGTCGTTTTCCATTCTTCGCCAATTTCGACGGAAACCAGATCCGGGTCCGGGAAATAACGGTAGTCATGCGCTTCTTCTTTGCCGCGCATGGACAGCGTTACGCCTTTGGCTTCGTCCCAGCGGCGGGTTTCCTGAACAACGACGCCGCCTTCGTCCAGAATTTCGGCTTGACGGATTTCTTCGTACTCCAAACCGCGCTGCACGCCGCGGAAAGAGTTCATGTTTTTGAGTTCAGCGCGGATGCCGAATTCTTTTTGGCCTTTCGGACGAAGACTGATGTTGGCGTCGCAGCGCAGCGAGCCTTCTTCCATTTTCACGTCCGATACTTCGCAGTACTGCATGATCGCGCGCATTTTTTCCAGATAAGCACGAGCTTCTTCAGGCGAAGACAGTTCTGGCTCAGATACGATCTCGACTAGCGGCGTTCCAACGCGGTTAAAGTCAACCAACGAGCCGAAAGCGCCCGTGTGCGTCAGTTTACCCGCGTCTTCTTCGAGGTGAAGACGCGTGATGCCGATTCGTTTTGTTTTGCCGTCGACTTCGATATCAATCCAGCCGTGCTCGCCGATCGGACGGGCTGCCTGCGAAATCTGATAAGCTTTCGGCGAATCGGGATAGAAATAGTTTTTCCGGTCAAAGTGGCTGATATCCGCAATCTGGCAGTTCAGCGCCATCGCCGCTTTTACCGCATATTCAACGGCTTGGCGGTTCAGTACCGGCAGCACGCCGGGATGCCCCAAGCAAACCGGGCAAGTATGCGTATTGGGCGGAGCTCCGAATTCGGTAGAGCAACCGCAGAAGATCTTCGTATTCGTGTGCAGCTCGACGTGCACTTCGAGTCCGACGACCGTTTCGTATTGTACGGTGGACATAACAAGCGTTTCCTCCTTCTTAAGCACGCGGATTAAATCTGCGGGCGGCGTTTGTGATGATCGGTATTCTGCTCGAATGCGTGCGAGACGCGCAGTACGGTCTGTTCGTCGAACGGCTTGCCGATGATCTGAAGACCAACCGGCATTTCGTCCACGAAACCGCAAGGGATGCTGATTGCCGGCACGCCTGCAAGGCTGACCGGAATCGTCAAAATATCGTTCAGATACATCGTGAGCGGATCATCCGTTTGCGAACCGATCGCGAATGCCGTTGTCGGTGCCGTAGGACCTACGATGACATCGAATTTTTCGAACACTTGATCGAAGTCCTGCTTGATCAGCGTACGGACTTTTTGCGCCTTCAAGTAGTACGCATCGTAATAACCGGAACTGAGCGCATAAGTTCCCAGCATAATGCGGCGCTTCACTTCATCGCCGAAACCTTCGCTTCTCGATTTCAAATAGAGATCAAGCAGGTTATCCGGATTTTCGGCGCGGACGCCGTAACGAACGCCGTCGAAACGAGCCAGGTTGGACGAAGCTTCCGAAGAAGACAGCAGATAGTAAGCTGCCAATGCGTATTCCGTATGCGGCAGCGAAACTTCTTCCCATGTCGCGCCCAAAGCCTCAAGCTGCTTGATTGCGGCCAATACGGATTCCTTAACCTGCGGATCGACGCCTTCCCCCATATACTCTTTCGGTACGGCAATGCGAAGTCCCTTGATATCGCCTGTCAGTGCACACGCGTAGTCCGGCACATCCACGTTGGCCGATGTCGAATCGCGGTCATCATGCCCGGCGATCGCTTGAAGCACATAAGCCGAATCTTCGACGGTACGCGTAACCGGACCGATCTGATCCAGCGAGGATGCGAAAGCAACCAGGCCGAAGCGCGATACGAGACCGTAAGTCGGCTTCAAACCGACTACGCCGCAGTACGAAGCGGGCTGACGAATCGAACCGCCCGTATCCGAACCGAGCGTGAAGTAAACTTCGCCCGCTGCGACCGCTGCCGCCGAACCGCCGCTCGAACCGCCCGGAACGCGATCCAGGTTCCACGGATTACGTACCGGGTAGAAGCTGGAATTCTCGTTCGAGCCGCCCATCGCGAACTCGTCCATATTCAACTTGCCAATCGTTACGCTATCTTCCGAACGCAATTTTTTGACGACTGTGGCATCATAAACCGGATCAAAGTTACGCAGGAATTGGCTGGCACACGTAGTACGCAGACCTTCCGTCACGATATTGTCCTTGATTCCCGCAGGCAGACCGAATAGCAGTCCGCGCTTTTCGCCGGCTGCCAGCTTTTGATCCAGCTTTGCCGCAGAAGCAAGAGCGCCTTCTTCATCGACGGTCAAAAATGCTTTTACTTTCTCGTCCCGTTCCCCTACTTTTTGCAGGGAATCCTTGACCAGCTCGGTCACGGACAGTTCGCCGGCTTGCAGCCGACTTTGAATCTCCCGAAGTCCCAAATCGAACAATGTCACTATCGCACCTCCGCGTTGATCATTAGCTATTCGTTATTGCCGAGTCAGTCCAGCACAGCCGGTACAAGGAACTGCCCGTCTTCGTCTTCGGGCGCATTATGCAGCACCTTCTCGATCGGCAGACTTTCATGTACCTTGTCTTCGCGCATAACACTATGCAGCGGCAGCACATGCGTCGTCGGTTCCACGCCTTCCGTATCCAGCTCATCCAACTTTTCCGCATATTGCAGAATCGCGCTCAGCTGCTCGGCGAACATTCCTTTTTCTTCGTCGCTTACGTTCAACCGTGCCAACTTGGCCACGTGCTCGACCTGTTCCACCGTAATTTTCATGTTAAGTTCTCCTATCATTTAAAGGGTTAAAGTGCCGAAACTCCTCAACGTCCCCATTATAGGTTAGCAACCCGCAAAAATCTAGGGCGCGTACATCCTAGCAGTCTGTCGAGAAAGTCACGTGTGCGGGGGAAGCGAGAAGACTGCGAGAGAAATTCGTTCAAGACGCTGTCTCACTCGGAAACGTCGATTAAAATTTTAGTGGAATCTTTCCGAGTTCAAAGGCGTCTTTCACTGAATTTCTCTCTCCGTCTTCTCGCTTCCAGCTACGTTTGGCTTTCTCGACACTTTGAATCTGGGGCGTGTACGCTCTGTACCTTGTCGACACTAAAGGTAAGTTACTAGACCATCCCGAAGTCGGCAAAGCCGCTTCCCCAAGCTTTTCCGCTGTGCGAAACCAAGTTCGCACAGCCCTAATAAAGAAAAAAGCCGGCAGCAGCCGGCTTCATATGTAGGGAAAGTCAGGTTCGTATAAGGCTGCTCGGCAGAGGAGTCATTTCAGTGTAGGAGTTGCGGCGTATGCCGCAGCGTTCGCCTTTGAAATCGGGAAATCTCAAATGTAATCCAATTCAAATTTCCCGATTTCAACACGCGACCGAAACGAAATGACTCCGGCGCCCCTAAGCCTTACCTTACGAACAGGACCTTCCCGGCAATTAAAAGCCGGCAGCAGCCGACATCAAATCCATGCCCGCAAATTAATCCGCTTGATAAACTCCGCCTGCGTCATCGGCTCTGCCGACGCTTCAGCATCCGCTTCAAGCGTTTCTCCGCCTTCTTCTTCGCCGTTCATCACTTGATAAAACAGCTTCTCATTGTGCGTCGCCAACGCGTAATCAATCAATGCGGCGCGCTCGACCTGATCAGCCTCGAAACGCAACACACTTTCTTCCGGCTCGATGTCTTTTTCCGTTACGAAAAAGTTGCGGTTAGCCTGCGGGATTCGAACGATATAATCGAAAGCGTTATCCGGATTACGGTCATAAGCGATCAAGTAGCCGTATTCTCCCACAGGGAGATTCTGCTCGAAGACATCCGCGACGATCACGATTTTTTCTCCCAGATGAAGCATTGTTTCTCCCCCTCGGTCGTCATCTACAAAGCCTGGCCCTCCCGGGTCTTTCCGGCTCCATGGTTCACCCACTCATGAAAATGAATGTAATGCAAATGCTTAGCTTATATCGTACTAAAAAAAGGTTTTGCTGTCCACGCCAACGGCTCACTTTATGTAGGTTTTAAACAAAAATGTAGTCAAAATTTCCCGATTGGCCTTTATCTCGGGTCTTCTCCATTCCGAATCCGGCTCAAACGTTCATGCCAGGGCTGGTTTACACGCCCGTCTTGAAGCTTGGCCGAATTCCAGGCGCGCACAAAAACTCCACCGTCTTCATGTCGATACGTCGGCTTTTCTTCTCGAACCTCCATCCGTTTTGTCTCCACGATCGGTTCCGACTCTGTTCGCCGTTCCGGTACGAGTCTCGGCTTTTCCCTTTTCTCCGTGTCAAAAGGCTTGGCTCCGTCCACTTTGCTCATATCCCCCTTGAATGTTACCGGATGTACATCCATCCATATTGGATTAAACGCGCACTTCGGTCATCTGATTGCCAATTTAATCGTTAAAAAGCAAAAAAAAGAACGCAAACCGGGATTGAATCCTCAGCTTGCGTGCTTCGCAGGCATAATGCGTATAACGGATCTTAAATGGCCAACGGCCATGTCCGCAACGAACGCGTATTCACTTTGATCCTATCGAGAAACAAGGTACTGGTGAGTAGACCTTGAGAGCGTCTTCTCCAAGTATCTCGTGCCAGGACGGATGTTCAATAGCTGTATCTTACTACCGCTACATTGCCTTGTCCAGCTTTTTAGGCACAAGCCATCGAATTTACAAAGCGGGAACGAACGGGTTGTTCGCCTTCTCGTAACCGATTTTCGTACGGGGTCCGTGGCCTGGATAGACGACCGTTTCATCCGGCAGCTTGTACAGTTTCAAACGAATCGAATCGACCAAATCCCCTTGTCGACCGCCGTACAAATCCGTGCGGCCTACGCCTTCGCGGAACAGGACATCGCCGGCGAACAAGTCTTTGCCGCACAGGAAGCTTACGCTGCCCGGCGAGTGACCCGGTGTATGCAGCACTTTGAACTCGTTGCCGATCAGGCTCAACGTCTGTCCTTGGGCCAGCGCAAACTCGGCAGGGTCGGTGGTGATGGGACCGCCAAGATCGGACCACATGGCGGAACCGTTATGTTTGGCATCGGTCAACCAATCGGCTTCCAGATCATGCAGATAGACCGGGCAACCTTTCGCTTTGCGAAGCTCTTCGACGCCGCCCATATGATCGAAATGGGCATGGGTGAGCAGGATCGCTTCCACATGCAGATGTTCCACTCGGCGCATCAACGCGGCCGGGTTCATGCCGGGATCGATCACGACGGCTTTCAGATCATCTTCGCCGCGCAGCAGATAGGCATTCGTTTGCAGCGGTCCCAGATTGAATGTCTCGACTCTCAGCATCTTAGACCTCCGACAGAAGCGTGCGCAGTTCGTGCACGATCACTTCATGAATGGATGTGCCTTCCCCGTAACGCTCCATCATCTGCTCGCGGACGACTTTCATGTTATCCGCATAGTCCGCAGCTTCGCGGTCCGGATTCTCTGCTTTGAACTTGCGCATCAGCTCTTGAACTTTCTCCGGACGCGGTCCCCATTGCAGCAAAGGTTCGCCGTCTTCATTCGCAAAGATTACGATCGGCACGGAGCGGCCGCCCATCGTCAAATACTCGTCCATCAAGTCGAAGTTCTGTTCCAAAATCAAAACGTCGACAGGAATGTCGGCAGCCTCCAATACCCGGAACACGACAGGCACGTTGCGCGCGACATCGCCGCACCAGTCAGCTGCTAAAATAACGGTTCTCAGATCGGTACGCGAGCGCAAGCCTTCGAAGAAAACTCGGTCCTCGTCCTTTTTCCAAGTGAAATCGCGGTAGCCTGTTTCGAACGGTTCTTTGTTTTTTTCCATGGAGTCGATGAAGCCTTGCGGGGTCAAACCGGTTCCGAATCGGGATTTCAAATTGGATTTGCTCATGTTGTTCCCTCTTTTCTTCATTTGTATGGATGTTGACATAGACATTAATCAAGCTCTCGCTTTTTTGCGACGGGTCAGGACCGCTTTGACGATCAGATACACCAGCATCAGGAACACGGCTCCCAAAATGATCGGTACCACATAAGGCGCCGCTTTTTCATCGATATGCTCCCATTGTCCGCCAAGCTGATAACCGAGGAACACGAACAAGACAGACCATGGAATAACGGCCAATGTCGTCAGAACCGTAAAGCGCCAGGTAGGCATCTTGGCCAAGCCCGCGGGAATAGAGATCGCATGCCGAACAACCGGGATAAAACGACCGCTGAAAATAATGCCGGCTCCGTACTTATTAAACCATGACTCCGCATGGTCGATGTGCGATTCTTTGATGAAAATGTATTTGCCGAACCGATTCAGAACCGGACGACCGCCGTAGCGGCTGATCCAATAAATGAACAACTGGGCAAACACGCCGCCGATCGTCCCGAACAACACGGCTCCCCAGAAGTTGATATCCCCCGAGTAGACCAGAAATCCTCCGTAAGCCAAAACGATCTCGCTGGGAATGACTTCGACCATCAAGCCGAACATGATGCCGAAATAACCCAACCCTTGAATCCATGCAAAAAGCTGCGAAACGATATCCGTAATAAAATTCAACGTTTTCCCTCTTTCCTCCGCTTTACTGCGCCGACCCGAAAAAATACGAGAGGCGAACAGGCTTAGCTTTTACTGACTAGGTAACTTTCAGATCGTCGAAGGGGCAGGCAAACGGTCGCTTAGCGCTTTTTCCAAATACGGAGAAGCACCAAGGAAGCCGCGGAACGCTTCGTACTCGCGCCATAGGGCCGCCGTGTCCTGAGCGTCCGATTTGACCGCGCGGATCAGGATGTTTTTCGGCGTATGCTCCATATCGATGAATTCGAGCAGCTGCGTTTTGTACCCGACGATATCAAGCAGCTTGGCCCTGATCGCGTCGGTCGCGAGCGCCGAAAAACGTTCTTTCAGGATACCGTGCGAAAGCAGAGGCTCCAACAGATCGTTTTGTACCTGCGAAAAAAGTTCATGTTGGCAGCACGGGACGGACAGAATCGCCGAAGCGCCCCAACGTACCGCTTTTTCCAAAGCCGCGTCGGTTGCGGTGTCGCATGCATGCAGCGTGATCACCATATCCACGGCGTCGAATTCGTCATAGTCGGCGATATCGCCGATGCGGAAATGCAGCCCGTCATAGTTCAGCGTCCGGGCCAGAGATTCGCAATGCTCGATAACATCTGCTTTCAAATCAAGTCCCACTACGTTCAACTCGAATTTTTCCTGTACGGCCAGATAATGATACAGAGCGAAGGTCAGATACGATTTGCCGCAGCCGAAGTCGACGATCGTCAGTTTGCGGTCTTTGGGCAGAGCAGGCAAAATGTCCCGCACCATCTCCAGGAATCGATTGATCTGACGGAACTTGTCGTATTTGGCGGCCAACACGCGACCTTTGTCGTTCATGACGCCCAGCTCTACCAGAAAAGGAACAGGTTCGCCTTCCTCCAGCACATACGTTTTTTTGCGATTATGCGCCAGATTGGCAGCTTGTTTTTTGGTCGGCGCTTTTTTCAAAATGCCCAGCTTGCCTTTTTTGCTGACCAGCACCTGATAATCGGCTTCCAGCGTGCAGAACAATCCTTGTCGCATTTCCTCTTCCAACAGAAGAGAGATGCGCGGCAAAGCTTGTTCAAGCGTCAAGTTTTCATGCGTGACTTTTTTCTCGTAATGATAAGCCAGTTGGTAATGCAGTTCATTCTTCAGCATAAGCGGCTTGACGGCGACTTTACTGTACGTTTCGTCATCTTTTCGCCGCGGTTGGCTGAGGGTCGCCGTAATCAGTTTGCCTTCCGGCAGCACGGCGTTCAGCAGTTCGTTCATGTTTTGCATAGGTGGTTCTCATCCTCTCGGGCACGGCGCCTTTATTCATCCTGCAGCGCTTCAATGCCTTCTTCCAATTCTTCGCGAGTCAGTCCGCCAGCCTGAAGAATATCCGCTTCAAGCCCGGACAGTCTGGCGTAAAACATTCTTCCTTCTTCCAGCGCGTTCGTGTCGTTTTCGGGACTGGCGTTCAGCATGCGGTACATCGCGTCTTCGGCCTGTACATAGCGCCCTTCGCGTTCTTCGTACAGCATGACAAGACGCTCGGCATCCGCAGGCAAACGGTAACGTTCCAGCAGGGCAGACAGCTCCGTAATTCGTGTCGGATAATCGACGAGTTCCCGACTGCCCCCGTTAAGTGCCGCGTACATGTACAGATGCAGCGCTTTGATTCGGGAAGCCGCGGCCTCTTGTTCATCGCCCATATTTTCGCGAATTTCTCCGTTTTCTTGCAACATGCGCGCCACGAGCTGAAGACTCTCGGCATCCACGCCCTCGCGCTGACGGAACAACTGAATCAATTCCTCGGGCGGTAAGGAACGCAGCATTTGCTCGCTCATGCGAAAATTGCGCTTCAGCAATCCGTCGAGTTTTTCCAGCGCCTGTTCGTTCTTCTGCTCGCGGCGAAGGCCCAGCATGGCTCCGACAGCCTCGGTCATTTCCTCGATCATCCGGGTTAAATAATCTTTTCTTAACAATCCGATCCCACCTTTAGGTTAGACAAGGTCTACAAACTTTCGGCAAATGAAGCGATGTGGCGGGCCAACTCCTGCGGCGCTTCAAACAAGCTCATATGGCCGCAGCCTTCGATCACGAATTTGGAAGTATGCGCATTTTCGGCGGCAAACGCTTTTTCCGGCGGCGCGATCCCGTCTTCGCTGCCTGCAATCAGAAGGATCGGGAGCTTCGATTCGCGAATGACGTGTCCGCGATCCGGCCGTTCCCGCATCGCAAGCGCGGCACCGGCCGCACCTTCGGGCTTGGTGTCATAACCGATCTGCAGGACGCGATCCAGCTCGGCAGGCATGTGCGCCGCGGCGTTCGGAGCAAACCAATTAGGCGCGGATTGTTCGACGAAAGGTTTTGTCCCTTCACGCAGCACGCGTTCGGCAACCGCCGTACGCTTTTCTTTTCCGGCCTCGTCATCGGGTAACGGCATAGAGTGTACCAATCCGAAGGCCCGCAGCCGTTCCGGGTAACGCTCCGCGAACGATAATGCCGTGTAGCCGCCCATGGAATGGCCCAGCAATATTGCTTGTTCGATGTCGAGCACGTCGAGCAGCTGCAATACGCCGTCTGCCAACTGCTCAATCGTATAAGGGCCTGTCGGAGCTTCCGACTCGCCGTGGCCCAGCAAATCGGGCACGATGCAGCGAAAATGTCCTTCCAGCATCGGCACGACCCTCTCCCAATAATCCGCGTTGCCTACAAAACCGTGCAGCAGCACCAATACGGGGCCTTCTCCCCGATCCGCATAACGAATCGGAAGACCCGTCTGTTCCTTTCGTTGCATATTAACGCCTTCTTTCTTTATCGTTTATCCGCTTATGCTTCCGAAACTTCAATCCGCGGATTCATGCCGAATGATCGTTTCGCGGCCTCCGCGGTCTGTTCGACAAGCTGTAAAACCAGTCCCAGCGACGCCGTTTGCAACGCTTGATAAGGCTTGGGGCCATGACTGTTAACGACCGCCGCGATGCTGTAGTGGCCCACCGGAGCAAACGAGCCTTTCATCGCCCCTGCAGGTGTTAAAGCGCTTCGGGTCGCTATTATTTTCCCGATCGATCCAGGTTTCCCCAAACAGGCATCAAACGCGACAATGGTCAGTCCATCCGGTAGCGCAGATACAATCTTCTCCAGGTTAGTCGCATCGCAAGGATCTTCCAATGTGCCGACAACGCGCGGAAATCCTGCGGCTTGCAATCGGCTGCCCACGAGCGGACCAAAAGCATCGCCGCTTGAGCGGTCCGTGCCTATACATAAAAATAGAAGTTCGTCCGGGCGATAACTTGCCGCGACTTCCGCAAACAGTTCACGGAAATCCGCAAAGCGATCCGCCCGCCTCTCCTCGCCGGTCTTAGCCCATACCGATTCGCTTATACTCACTATTCATTCCCACCTCTTGCACTGTCTTCCCTTACATAAAGATCGCACTTCGATTTTATCGCACTTGTAGGGGTTTCTGCAAAAAAGGATGAGTCGGCAGTCGGTTCGTGCTACAATGAGGAATCATGAGCCGTCGAAGCCGCGCATTTTTTCCGATCTCCAAGGTGACGAAAGCGCATCAGTCTCCTCGACGAATTGCCTGCCGGAAGGAGATTATACATGGATTTGTCCAACAAAACCCAGGAAAATGTGGAGTACATGATCGAAGAAATCAAAAATAAGCTTCGAATGGCTTCCGGAGCGGCGATGCAGCCGTCTTCGTTTTCGGTCGACCAGTACGATGATATTTTTGACGTATACGATCTGATCATGAACAAACCTAACCTTAGCATTTCCGAAGTTGAAGCGATTGCCTCCGAACTGGGGCGTCTGCGCAGAAAATAAGCAGACAAGTGCCGTAGACCTCTTAGAACCCGCATCTTTCGTTAAGCCCGGCCTTTTATGCTCTTTTTTGAGCAAAAGGCCGGGCTTTTGCTTTTCCTTGCTTCCGAAATTCAAGCTTACGCCTGCTCTATACCGCACCGCTCTCCATGTTTCAGGGTGAAAGAGGACGTTTATATAGCAATTAAGAGCGGCTGCGCAACTGGACCAAGACCAGGCGCAAGCGAGAAAGCCGGGAGCGGAGGTGAGCCGGATGTGGGGAGTGGTGATTAGCCTGATTATGGCGATCGTCATCGGATTTATCGGAAATGCGTTGGCTGACAACAGGATGCCAGGTGGAATCATTGGGGCTGCCGTTGCCGGGCTTGCCGGAGCTTGGATTGGCAATCTGCTGTTTGGTAGTTTCGGTCCTAACATTGCAGGCTTCGCCATTATCCCGGCTATACTCGGAACGGCGATCTTCGTTTTGATTCTCGGTCTCATTGCTACACTGTTCAGGCGCGCAGCTTAGAAGGTTCAATCTACGGAAGCAGTTAAGCAGATTCAACCACAGCGATCCATGGCCGAACGGCCCATGACTACATTTGAGGAGTGATTTTAGATGAATGAAGCAGAGAGAGATTATCCGGTACAAAGCGGTTCGACTTTTGCAAAGGGTCTTTTGATCGGAGGTCTGATCGGCGCAGCAGCAGCTCTGCTGTTCGCTCCTAAGCCGGGACGTGACCTTCGCAGCGATATCTCCGATCAAATCGGTGTCGCTACGGACAAAACAAAAGGCGCGGCAAGCACAATTGGCCTGAAAGCCAAAGATACCGCTACGGTTGTAGGCGAAAAAGCAAAAACGGCAACCACGGTCGTCAGCGACAAAGCGAAAGCCGCAGCTGAAATCGTAAGCGATAAAGCGACTACATTGGCTCAATCGGTTTCCGAAAAAACATCCAACGTCGTTCAATCCGTACGCAAAAACAGCGCCGACGTTGCCGAATCCGTAAAAGAAGCTTCGGCCGATGTGGGCGAAACGGTAAAAGCCGCTTCTGCCGACGTTGCAAACGAAGCCGCAAAAGCGGACAAGGAAATCATGAAAGAAACGGCTGACAAGGCGGAAGAAACGAAGAATGAAATCAAATCGTTGAATTCCGGTTCGCCAACAGGCGAAAAACCTGTCCTGTAACTCTAAGGAATCTCACCAAAAGCCGGCTGATTCAGCCGGCTTTTTTTATCGAACTCCATTCTCTTTTTCTTCCGTAATTCGATCCTTTATTTCTTCCCAAGTGCCGCGAAGCTCAAGCCTATCCAGATTACTAACATACACGAAAGCGGGGGATTTCCATGTCACCAACCGAAACTCGGCCCAATTCGGGCGATCGTTTCGCTAGCGGCACGATCGAACAAAACGAACGAACAAATGACGGTACGCTCCGTCCGCAGGATTTGTCCAAAGATCATCCGTTTGAACTTCGTCATGAAGTGTCCCGTTTGAATAAGCAGCTGGAGGATATCTCGGTGGCTTTGAAAAAGGGAGACTTCAAAGACCTTGTCGAAAATTATACGGATTGGAAAAGGCGCATAATCTCCAACTTTACCGCCGGCATTGCCAGAGGTCTCGGCTTATCGGTCGGCACTGTAGTCGTGATCGCTTTATTGACCTGGATCGCTTCGGTGATGGCGAGCCTTGGCGTTCCTTACGTCAGCGACTTCTTCGACTATGTCGGAAGCTTGATCCAGCAAGGCCGCAATGGCGCATCTTAAGCGCTGTCGCCAATGTGTATAACAGACAAAAAAGAACGCAAAATGGCCATGTCGTCTTCTCCTTAAAGGGAATAGGACACGGCCATTTTATGATGAACTTGGATCGTTATTTTCATAACGAGGAAGAATTGGACATGATCTGCTTAAGCTTTTCTGTGGCCCGTTTTTGAATTCGGGACACGCTCATTTGGGAAACGCCAAGCTTTTGCGCAATGGCACGCTGCGACTGACCTTCCTGGAAGGCGAGCAGCAGCACTTTCTGCTCCTGCTCCTTCAACTGGCTAAGCGCCTGTTGAAGGTCCATGCGCCGTTCGACAGTATCATAGTCGTTGACGTCCGAACTAATCAACTCGCCGAGCGTTGCTGCGCTTTCCTCTTGAGAAAGCGGAGAATCGAGAGAAACGTAATGGTAGCATTCGCGTCCAGCCAACACTTCCACGGTTTCTTCGACGCTCAAATCAAGATATTGCGCGATTTCTTTGACATCGGGTGAACGCTCCAGACGAACCGTCAATTCGTCGATCGCCTGCTGAACAAGCGCTCCTTTTTCCTTGATTCGTCTCGGCACCTGTATGTACCATGATTTGTCTCGCAAAAAGTTCTTCATATGCCCGATCATACTTTTCATCGCATAGGGCTCAAAAGGAATCCCCAATTGAATGTCATACTGTTGAAGCAGGCGAATCAATGCCATTTGACCAACCTGATACAAGTCTTCGTAAAGATCAGGCCGATTTCTGGCAATCTTGCCTGCGGCCATCTTCACCATCGGTTCATACTTTTTGATCAGTACCGTGGCGATTTCGTTGTCCTTGGTCTGCTGATATTCCCAAATCAAGGACACCGCTTCGGACATGGATTCAGGCGGGGTCACTTTATCATTCATACTTTCTCCTCACTCCTGGTGAGACGCTTGGTCAAAACGACCTGCGTTCCTTTTCCGCTCTCGCTGGCAACGTTAACGTCGTCCATGAGAGCTTGCATCAGATAGAAACCAAGACCGCCGATTTCCACATCATGCAAATCTTTGTCGTGCAGCGTAGGGGCAGTATCGGAAGGTTCGTTGCCCGGCAACGAGAAGCTTACGCCTTCATCCTTGACTGTAATCGTAAGTTCTTCTCTGGTAACGCCAAAGACAACTTCCACTAATCCTCCTTCCTGTCCGTACGCATATAAAACTGAGTTATTGCAAGCTTCCGACACGGCAACTTTCATATCCTCGATGTCTTCATAGGAAAAGCCCATCTTGGACGCGATGCCGTACAGGTTCAGCCGTACAATATCCACGTAGTCGGCGGTAGCCGGTAAGTTGAGGGTAACGGTTTGATCTGCTTTCATGCGTTGTTCGATCCTTTCCTATTGGGAATTCTCTTGGGGTTCAAAAAATTTGGCGATGCCTGTCATGTCGAACAGCTTTTGAATTTGTGTCGGCACTTCTTCTACGCTGAACGAAGCGTTCACGGAATGCCGTGCTTTCAAAATGGACAACAGAATCCCAATCCCCGTACTGTCGATATACTTCAATTCTTTCAAATTGATGGCCAAGTCGACCTTGGAATCCCCTACAAGCGGCTCCATGACAAGACGAAAATCCGGTGCTACGGATAAATCGAGTTCCCCACTCAGGTATACCGTATTTTTTCCTTCTTCAGAAACCGTTCTAGCATTGAACTTGTCGTTTTTATTTGTGGTCATAGACATTCTCCCTAAAAAAATGTTTTCTAAGCTTATTAAACATAAACCAAGCGATTGAAACGAAAGCCGACAGATCCATTCCCGCAAGCCGCAGCCCGAAAAGACACTTGTACCGCTTTAATGAGCGGCTTTTTTTATCGGATAACCACGGTATGCGGACAAGTGACGCGCAATCACTTGCTTGATTCCGGCCATCTTGACCGGTTTGCTGATGTAATCGTCCATCCCGGCTTCAAGGCAGCGCGACTGAATGTCGTTCATCACGTTCGCCGTCATCGCTACGATCACGGGACCTGCTCCCGCCGGGAACCGTTCCCGAATTTTTCTCGTTGCTTCGATACCGTCCATCACAGGCATTTGCAAATCCATGAATACATAATCATAAGACTGGTCATCCAACATCTGAAGGGCCTGTTCTCCGTCTTCCGCGGCTGCGGCAGACACATCCATCTTGCCTAACATGCTGAGCATCAGCTTACGGTTAACGGGGTGGTCGTCCACAATCAATACGGATGCGGGAACCGCCATTTCCTCATGCAGTACGTTCAAGGCTTCGTTTCGAAACGGACTGGGCTCTTCGGGTTGAAAAGCTTGAACCTGGATCGTGAAGACGAAAGTAGCTCCTCCTTCGTCCATGGCCTCGACAGAAATATCGCCGCCCATCATTTCGACCAACGTTTTGCAAATGGCCAAGCCAAGTCCCGTACCGCCATACTTTCGAGTCATGGAAGAATCGAGCTGAGAGAACGGTTGGAACAAACGATGGACTTTTTCGGGCGAAATGCCGATTCCCGTGTCCTTAACCGCAAATTCCAACGTCAATCGGTCGTCTTCTTCTGCTCGTTTGGATACGACCAGGTAAATGCCGCCTTGATCGGTAAACTTCACGGCATTCGCCACTAGGTTAATCAGCACCTGCCGCAAACGGGTCATGTCGCCGTATAAGAGCTCCGGCACCGACTCCTCCGTAAAGTATACCATCTCTAAGTTCTTTCGAGTCGTTTCCATCGTAAACAGATTAAAAACTTCGCTAATGCATGTTTTCAGTTCAAAAGGATGCTCTTCAAGCTCCATCTTGCCGGATTCCATTTTGGTGAAGTCCAAGATATCGTTGATGACCGTTACGAGTGCATCCGCACTGCCGCGGATAATCTCCGTGTACTCCTTTTGTTCCGGCTTCAGTTCTGTCTCCATCAACAAGTCGATCATACCGATAACCCCATTCATCGGCGTGCGAATTTCATGGCTCATCATGGCCAGGAACTCCGTTTTCGCCTTGGCTGCGATCTCGGCCGCTTCTTTCGCCTTGACCAGCTCTTCGTTGATCTTCTCCAACTCTTGCGTCTTCTGATGCAGGAGCGTGGTCTGATCCTTCAGACGCTTATTGGCCAAATACATGCTAACGAACCCCTCAATTTTTGATTTCAAAATTTGGGGGATGAACGGTTTTACCATATAATCGATCGCGCCCGCGGAGTAGCCCGCAAACAAATGCTCGGATTCCTTGCTGTTGGCCGAGATAAAGATGATCGGAATATCTTTTGTTTTTTCTCTGGCCTTGACGAGCTTTGCAGTCTCGATGCCATCCATGCCCGGCATCTGCACATCGAGCACAATAACCGCAAATTCGTCTTTCAGCAGGCAGCGAAGCGCTTCTTCGCCCGAAGTCGCCTTCACAAGCGTATAGCGCTCACTCCCCAAAACGGCTTCCAAAGCGAGCAAGTTCTCCGGACGGTCGTCGACCAGCAGGATATGAATGGGCTCTTGAACCACCATGGAATCCCCCTACGCTTTCTATTTAATCTTCCGGTAGATCTTCTCGACCCGATCCAGCGGCTCATAACAGTCACTGAATTGAGTGAAATGAATAGACTCTTTCGAACCGAGAACCAAAATGCCGAAACGGCTGAGGCTCTCATAAAAAAGTCCATGTACCTGATCCCGGAGCGTATCATTGAAATAAATCATAACGTTCCGGCAAAAGATGACGTTAAATTCATTAAAGGAACGGTCGGTTGCCAGATTATGCTCGGCAAAGATGATGTTTTTACGCAGATAAGGTTGAAGCATGACCGAATTGTACTTGGCGGTGTAGTAGTCCGAAAAAGACTGCGTACCTCCGGCTTCCAAATAATTTTTCGTGTATAGCTTCATTTTCTCGATCCCGTAAATCCCTTCTTTGGCCTGCTTAAGCGAACGGTCGTTCATGTCAGTGGCATAAATGCGCGCCTTGTCGTACAATCCCTCTTCATGCAGCAGGATCGCCATGGAATAGACTTCTTCTCCCGTCGAACAACCGGCGTGCCAGATTCGGATGTACGGATAAGTTCGCAGGATCGGAACAACTTCGCGGCGAAACGTACGGAACAATTCAGGATCGCGAAACATTTCGGTGACCGGGATCGAAAGGCTCTGCACCATGCGCTCGAAACAGGATCGATCGTGCAGTACTTTATTTTGAAGCTGGGAGATCGTATCGAGGTTCTCCGCGTGTACATGATGCCAAATCCGACGCATGAGCGACGGCTTGGCGTAATTCCGAAAGTCGTATCCGTATAATCGGTGAACCCCTTCAAGCAGAAGATCCGCTTCAATGGTCTCGCGCTCGCTTAAGTCGGAACCGTTTTCCGGTATAGTCGTTTCCTGAAATCCATCGAATGTCATAGGTTCAACCTCAGCTTATCTAAAAATCGTGTTTAATCTTTGTTTATTACCCAAAATTTTCGTTTACGAATACAACCAAACGCGCATCAACGAAAGAAGCTGTTCCGTTTGTATCGGTTTTTTAACATAATCGGATGCTCCGGCCTCGATACACTTGCTTCGATCTTCTTTCATCGCCTTCGCCGTCAACGCAATGATCGGAATCCGCTCGAACTCGGGCAGCTGCCGAATTCGGCGCATCGCTTCGTAACCGTCCATCTCCGGCATCATCATATCCATCAAAATCAAGTCGAAATCTTGATGATTTTCGAGAATTTCAAGCGCCTCGCGCCCGTTCTCGGCAAAGGTCACATCCATTCGGTAACCTTCGAGCACGCTCGATAACGCGAATACGTTTCGCACGTCATCGTCGACGAGAAGAATTTTCTTTCCTTCGAACAGCGTTTCTTTGTTATGCAGCTTTTGAAGGATTTTCCGCTTGTCTTCCGGCAAGTCGGCTTCGACGCGATGCAGGAACAACGTGGTCTCGTCGAGCAAGCGTTCCGGAGATTTGACGTCTTTGACGATGATGGATTCCGCGTATTGCCGCAGTTTGGTTTCTTCTTTGGCATCGAGGTCTTTGCCGGTATAAATGATGATCGGCAGGTCGCGCAGGCGTTCGTCTTCGCGAATCCGATCCAGCATCTCGAACCCGGTCATATCGGACAGCATCAGGTCCAATACCATGCAGTCGTAATGATGACGCTGCAATTCTTCCAGCGCTTGCGTTCCGGTCGCTACGGCTTTGATCGCCACGTCGTCGTGTCCGATCAACTCGATGATGGCATGGCGCTGCACGTCGTCGTCCTCGACGATCAGCAGATGCTTGAGTCCTTTGTCCGCGTACGAACCGATGGAGGAAAAGGCCCGTTCCAGCCCTTCTTTGTCGGCCGGTTTTTTCAGATAGGCGATTGCGCCCATCATCAATCCCTGCTTCACGTCATCGACGACGGATACGACATGGACCGGAATATGACGCGTCTCGGAGCTGCTTTTCAGCTCGCTCAAGATCGTCCAACCGTCGATTACCGGAAGCTGGATATCAAGAATGATCGCATCCGGCATGCGGCTGCGCGCCGTTTCGAGACCGGTATCGCCTTGTACCTCGACAATCGCTTTGTAGCCGTTGCCGCGCGCCATGTCGCGCAGAATGACGGCGAATTTCGGATCGTCTTCGATGATCAGCAGCACTTTGTCATGCGGGTTCACGCTATCGCGATCGTCTTCGATCTCCGGACGGTGCGGTTTTGGCGCGATCGGTTCGACCGCCGCCGGCTTGCCGCGCTTCGATATCAATCGTTCGTCTGCATCCGGTTGAAGAACCTGCATTGCGGCGTTGGTTTTATCCACCGAATCTTCCCCGGACGCGTAAGTGGTCAACTTCGGCACGTAAAGCGTGAAGCGGCTGCCTCTGCCGTCTTCGCTTTCAAGCTCGATGCCGCCTCCGAGCAGCTTCGCCAGTTCGCGGCTGATCGAAAGTCCCAGGCCGGTGCCGCCGTATTTGCGGCTGGTCGTGCCGTCGACTTGTTGGAAAGCTTCGAATACGATATCCGTTTTATCCTGCGGAATGCCGATGCCGGTATCGATAACGGAAAATTCGATAAATTTCCGCTTTTTCTCCAAATGCTCCGGCAAATGTTCGGGCTTCGCTTCTTGAACCTGGAAGGTTACCGAGCCTTCTGAAGTGAATTTGAATGCGTTGGACAGCAAGTTGCGCAGCACTTGTTTGAGTCGATGCCCGTCGGTCAGCAGCGTGCTCGGCAAATGGGCCGTATCGACTTCGATGTTCAAATCGATGCCTTTTTTCTCCGCGACCGCCGAGAAATTGTTGGCGACGAACGTCGTGATTTCATCAAATTCTACCGGTTCGCGATTTAATTCCATCTTACCTGCGTCCACTTTGGACAAATCCAAAATTTCGTCGATCATTTTGAGCAAATCGGCACCGGACATGTAGATCGTCTGCGCGTATTCCACTTGCTTCGGTTCCAGGTTGCCTTGTTTATTTTCCGCAAGCAGCTGCGACAAAATCAGCAAACTATTTAGCGGCGTGCGAAGCTCATGCGACATATTGGCCAAAAACTCGGATTTGTATTTGCTTGATACCGCCAACTGCATCGTCTGGCGCTCCAGCTGTACCCGGGCATGCTCGACTTCGCGGTTTTTTTCTTCCGTCTCATGCACTTGTTCTTCCAAAGCGCGGGTCTTGGCGATCAACTCGGTATTGAAATGTTCGAGTTCTTCTTGCTGACGCTGGAGCAGTTCTTCGGATCGTTTAAGCGCGTCGGTTTGCGATTCGAGGCTTTCGTTCGAACGTTTGAGTTCTTCCTGCTGCGTCTGAAGTTCTTCCGATTGACATTGAAGTTCTTCGGTCAGCGCCTGCGACTCGCGCAGCAATTCTTCGACGCGCAGGCGTCCGTTGATGTTGTTCAAGATGACGCCCAGGTTGGTCATCAACTGATCAAGCAATTGGCGCTGAAGTTCGTTGAACGGCGTGAGGGAAGCGATTTCGAACACGCCGATGAGTTCGCCTTCCGCCAAAATCGGATGAATCAGGATTTGCGCGGAACGGCTTTCGCCGAGTGCGGAGTGAATATGAATGTACTGTTGGGACGCTTCTTCCAGCACGATGATCCGACGGTCCGCCGCGCTTTGCCCAAGCAGCCCTTCGCCTACTTCGAACGAAGATTTGGATTTGGACGTTTTTCTATCCGCAAAAGCGTACGTGCCGTACAAACTCATTTCGTTCGGATTTTTCACGTCGGCCAAATACAAAGCTCCGTACTCGGCTCCCAACACGGGCGTGAACTCGCTGACGAATGTTTGCGACACCTTTTCCAGAGACATGATTCCTTTCAATACATCGGTGATCCGGGCCATGTTCGAATTGATCCAGGCTTGATTGTTTTGCGCTTCCGCGTAAGCCCGTTCGATCGCCTGCTTTTCTTCGATATCCTCGGCCATCTGCTGGAACACGAGCGCTACGCTGCCGATCTCGTCCTTAGACTTGACTTTAATGCGGCGAATCGCTTTTAAACGACCTTTTCCGAAGCTTGAAATCATCATGGAAACGGTATTCAGCCCTCGGGTCACGCTAGGAACGATCCACATCATGATGCCTAATCCCAGAATGAGGCCTACCGCAAGAAATGCCGTCGTGATCTGCGTGGAACGCGTATAAGCTTCTTTGACCGCATCGACTTCCGACTCGACTTGCAGATCCTGATAGCTCGCCAGTTCGTTGATGGAACTCAATGCCGCACGCTGCAACTCGATGCCGGCGGAATTCCGATAAGCCAAAGCTTCCGCCGTTTCTCCGTTTTCGAGCAGTTGCATCAAATCAGCTTCGTACTTGGAGAAGTTTTCCCAACTTGTTCCCACGTTTTGCACGAGACGCCTTTCTTCCGCCGAGCCCGTCTCGGACGTAATCGAGTCCCAATAACGTTCCGCGCGTTCTTTGGAATTTTCGATAAACAGCCGGCTTTCCGAGAGATTCGATGACTGCCCGCCTAACAGCTGCCCCGCCAACTCTGTAGCAATGCCGTTAATCTCGCCTCTCATCCCGCTGCTATAACGAACTTTCAAATAACGCTCCTGATAAACACGGTCGATCTGATCGTTCATGTAGCTCATTCGGTCGTAGCTCGCTAACGACAACGACAACATAATGAGGAGGAGTGCGGAAAAACCGATGACCAGCTTGGCCTTTATTTTCATTTACTCAGCCGCTCCTTCTTTCAATGAAATCCATACCAGACATTTGTCGTCGTCTTGCTCGGCATCGGGTTCGCCCACGAAAAACGTCTCTTCCATGCGAGGTTTATCGAAGGCGTGTCCCCCTTTAAGGTGAGAAACAAGAAATGCCAACTGATCTTCCTGTTCGCCGTCCACTGCTTCAAGCAATCCGTCGGTGTAAAGGACCAGATGGCTTTCGTCTTCGTAAGAAACGGTTTGCGGTTCCGCATCGATTCGGTCAAACAATCCTACCGGGTGGGAAGAACGCTCCAACTTGACCACTTCTTCGCCGCGGAACAACAGTCCCGGAGGATGACCCGCGTTTACATAATCGATTCGCTTGAAACGAGTATCGACGACCATGTAAATGGCGGTGAAGTAATACTGAATCAATTGATTTTCGATATGCAATTGATTGAAGCGACGGTTCAGCTCCTGAATGACTTTTTCCGGGTCCACATAGGTCACGACCGTATCTTTCAGTACCGAAGCGATAAACATGGTAAACAACGACGAAGAGATGCCGTGTCCCATCATATCGAGCAAAATGATGCCGTAGCGCCCGTCTCCCAGCGGATACCACGCATACAAGTCTCCGGCCAACTCGAACGAAGGTTTGTACAGAGCATCGATTCCGATATTCTGGTCGTTGACGGGAAGGCTTAATACGGCGTTTTGAACCATTGCCGCAAGCTTGAGCTCGTCTTGAATACGCTGATCGCGCTCCTTGTGCCAGTCTTTTTCCTGCTTCAGACGCAAAGCAAGACGAATGCGGGCCATCAGCTCAACTTTATTGATGGGTTTGGTCACATAGTCGCCTGCCCCGGCATCGAGAGCTTCGGCCAACTTTTTGGAATCGCCTACGGCGGTCACCATAATAATAGGAATATCGCGCAAGTGCTCATACGTTTGAACAATACGGCAAGCTTCGATTCCGTCCATCTCCGGCATCATCATGTCCAGCAAAATCAGATCGATGTCCGAATGTTTCGTTTTCACTTGCGGGTCGAGATCGGCTACTCCAAGAATGGCGAACATTTCCCGGGCGGAAGCCGCAATCTCGATGTTTCGATATTCTTCTTTTTTCAAAATTTCGCGAATAATAATGACATTGGTAGGATTGTCGTCGACAACTAGAATCTTCATAATCCTCTCCCTCTTGCGTTAACCGCTTTATAATACTGGATCTCTAACCTTATCCAACCTGTTTATCAACATCTTGTAAAAGATTCCACAAACATAGATAAGGAATGGGACGCAAGGTTCCCATTCCTTATCTATACCTCGAATCCGCCAAAAGGCGGCAAATCGATAAGGGAGGCGCTCCCGTCCTTCAGATCGCCGGTGTCAGAGCGACAACCAAAACCTTCCCCGTCTCAAGTTGTTCTTCATAATACGCAGATTCCTCTTCGGAAAAACCCATGCCGGCAATGCGTTCACGCAATTCTTCTGCACTGGATCTGAAGATTTGCGTTCCTTTCAGATCAGGCTCGTTCGAATGGGAAAGAATAGGCTGGACTCCTGCGGCTTCAGCCGTCAGTTCCGTATGACCGTCGTCATACGCAAGGACAAACAATTGATCGCCGGTATAACCCGTCATTCGAAGTTCACGAATCGTTTCGACCGCTTGAATGCCGTTTTCTACAATTTTCGCATAAGCCTTGGCATTGGCAGCATCCATAATTTACGCGCGCTCCTTTGCAAATAGCCATAAAACGGGCACAAACAGTTATTTACCCGCATAGCCGGAGTTTGAATCATGTTATACCGAAGTATTATCAAATAAATCAACACTGCGAACTTCGCCGCTTAGAGGATCGATAAATACTTTGATTGCCTGTCCGTCATGTTCATAACCGAAGCCGTCATCTGCGGTGAAATCGGGCATGCCCAGTTGTTCCCGAATTTGATCCGCATCCATCGGCAGTTCGCGGCCGTTAAGATTAAAATGACCCGTACTGCCCGGCACCGATACGTAGTAAATCCAATCTTCATAAGCTCCGACTTTCACATTCCCGTAATTGTGTTCGTCTCCGGCCATATAGGCGGAAGTTTTGTCGGAAGCCTCGCCGTACAGGCGATCTGCATCTTGGATACGGTCTTGAAGAGTGAGTCCATTCAGCGTCTCCAAACCTGATTGGGACGGATAGGCAGAAACCGAAAGTGGTTCGGAAGCCGTAAAAGCGGATGTAACAATCGTCGGCGCGTTCACCGCAGCCGCGGCATGAGAAGGAGCAAGGTCCGGCGTCGAAAAAGAAGATAACATTCCGGTTAGCAGCATCATGATCGTAAACATTGTTCTCATCCTTTCGTTTCGCTTCAAGGACTCCGGCAGCCTAACTTTACGCGGTCCAGTGACGCACAAACGACGATTGTTCCTTTTTTAAATGGAATTACGCAAGCTTAACGGCGGAATTTCTGCCATACCGCGGCGCCTGTGTCGATCCATTTCACAACCTTTTGTACGCCTACGCCTTCTCCGCTGCGCCCTTCCGTTCCATAGGTCGCTTTATAGCTTTGGACTGCCGGGCTTTCTTCGGATTCCGGAAGCAATGCCGCGCCTCCGTTTTCCCGTTTTTGCTTTTCTTTGTTTTCGCGATGGTGTTTGGCTTTTTCGATCATGCGATGCGAATATTGTTGGCTGACCAGAGTAACTTCATTCAGAAGCTGCCCCAGGTTTTTAACCGATTCCATGACCGGATCCAACTGCTTCAGCTTGTGGTTCGCGTCCAACGTAATATCGTTGGTATGACGAATGATCTGCTTCACTTCGTAAGTCAACTCGTCCATCGTTTTCTGTACTTCTTTCAACGTCTGCGCCGTATTTTCCAGCGTCTTGGTTCCGGCCTGCAGTGTTTTGATCAAGAAAATGACAAGCACCGCAAAAGCCACCGCTACAATCACCAAAGCCCATTGCCAAACCACATGTAAAACCTCGCTTTCTCTACACCCATTATTTTGTTTGCCTTCGAAACTTCTCTTGCTTTACTGCATAGTTACCCTGAGCTTTTTTGCACGAAACAAAAGAGAAAATGCATGCGTTACCATACGAGTAAGCATTGTTTCAATATGAAAACGCCAGGTTAATTGGAGTCTACGAGACAACGGAAACGAAAGCCGAACACGTAACGAATTCCTTCTATTATTAATATAATGCCAAGGATATTCAAAACTTCTTTGCTCCTTTCGATCCCGTCGGGAAAGAAAGTTTGCTATGAAGGCGCGTAGGGTATTCGTTTCTGCATCGGCTTTAATTGATTCGTGGCGTTTCATGTTTTTAAAATTTGAAAAAGGAAGGTGACACTCATGTTGAAATGGTCTTTGGTGTTGCTTGTCATCGCGGTCGTGCTGGGAATTTTCGGATTCGTCGGCATTATCGAAGCGGCAGCAGCGATTTTCAAAGTTTTGTTCTGGGTATTTTTGGCTCTGTTCGTTATTTCTTTGTTCTTCGGCCGCGGACGATCTGGACGATCTACCCGGTAACCAACGAAAACAAGGTTTTGTTTCCTAGCCGCTCCTTCGGGGGCGGTTTTTTATTTTTATTTTCACTCCTTTTTTATGTAAGCTTGCGAATAATAGTTGCTTGAAAAAGAAGCGAGCAACCATTGCTGCTACAACGATTATAGCAACTTTACGTAGTTTGACCTAATCTCTTACTTCTATGAGACAAGTTACGATTCTGTTATTTTTTTTAGCAAGGTTGGTTCATTACTCAAACTAGGGTTTATTTTTATAGCAGGACGGAGCAAACAAGCTCCCAAACAAAGAGGAGGACTACCTTATGAAAAAATTATTCACTACACTTACGGCATCGGCTCTGCTGATGGGCAGCTTGGCAACAGCAGCTTCGGCAGCTGAAGTAACACCTGCACCGACAGAACCGGCACCAGGCACGACTACAGCGACAGAAACGACTCCTGACGCAGTTTCCGGTTCTGTAACTTCTACTGTAAGCGATTCGAATTTCATCGGAAACAACCGCGGATTTTCGATTCCTAGACCTACAGGCTGGGACGGTAGCGTAAACACTCAAGAATACACTGCAGCTCAACTGCAAACAATGGGCGAAAACGGCGTTTATCTCGTCAACTTTACATATACCCCTGAGACTGCCGATGCGAACGGCATGAAGACTCCGGTCACTTTCGCTTCGATTCGCGGGTATGACAAAGCGGCTTGGGACGCAATGCCGAACAAAGATCAAATGGGTACGCAACTGAACGATAACGGAAACGTTATTTATGTCTTGAAGCCGGTTACCGAAGCTCAATTCAGCAATGCTGCTGACTTGGAACGTTTCAACGCTCTGGCTCAAGGCCTGACGAACACAACGTCCGGTTTTACTACCAACGTTCCTACTGCTCCTTCGACTACAACGATTCAAGGCGGGATTCCAGTAACTAACGATCCAGCTAAAATCTCGACAAACCCGACTCCGAACATCGAGTTGACCAGCATGACGCCGTTCTACAAATCCCCAGGCGGCACGATGATCGGTTACCTCGGACCGCAAAAGCTTGATACGACGGGCAATGGTCAAACCGACCCTGCCAGCGGCCAATGGGTAGAAATCTACACTTGGATGGGTCTGGCTTGGATCGTAGTCGAGTAATCGATTTCTTTCCTAACAAAACTTCCACATCAAGAAGCTCTGGCATTTGCCAGAGCTTTTCTTTTTTTCATCTTGTCCCGTCGGGTGAAAGCGGATAATATAAAGAAGAAATCCGCAGTCGCACGGCATTCGTTTAGGGATGTCGGATCAGACTGCGCTAGCGAGGAGGAGTTCCGCATGACCGAAGAAAAAGGAACCCGTAAAGTCGATCTAGCCGAAGCGATTCGCAATAAGCTGGAGCAAAAGAAGCAACAAAACGGTTCAAACAAAGGCGGCTTCCATGGTAACGAAACCAAAAAGCTGACAACCCAAAACAACAAAAAAGTTAATAATCAACGCCGCCGTACCGGAGGATCTTAAACCGACCTTTCGCGTAAGCAGCAGCAAAAGCCCGATATCGGCATATGCCGATATCGGGCTTTTTCAGTATTCACGTCCAAGGCGTGTCTTCAACCCTCGATGGAAGCAGGTTTTACCGAATTTCAGCAGATTTGAAGACACGCCCTAAAGTCGAGAAAGTGCAGCCAATCCGACTTCTGCATTTTTTAATACGCGCGAAAACAAAAAAAGCCGCCCGGACGACAGGATATACTCCTTGTCCAAGGCAGCTTTCGACGTTATTGAAGTCAACAATTTATACTTGTACCGCGTACATACGATTGCGAAGCTCTTTCACTTCTTCGCTCTCCAGGTACTCGTCATACGTCATTACGCGATCGATCACGCCATTCGGCGTAATTTCGACGATGCGGTTCGCGATCGTTTGAATGAACTGATGGTCATGGGAAACGAACAGCAGCGTGCCGTCGAAATCGATCAGGCCGTTGTTCAGCGCCGTGATGGACTCCAGATCCAAGTGGTTGGTCGGTTCGTCCATGATGAGCGCGTTAGCGCCGTTCAGCATCATTTTAGCCAACATGCAGCGAACTTTCTCGCCGCCGGACAGAACGCTGGCTTTTTTCAGGCCTTCTTCGCCCGCAAAGAGCATGCGTCCAAGGAACCCGCGCAGGAACGTCTCGTCCTGATCGTTGGAATACTGACGCAACCATTCTACCAGGTTCAGATCCACGCCGTCGAAGTATTCGGAGTTGTCTTTCGGGAAATACGCTTGGGTCGTCGTTACGCCCCATGTGTATTCGCCGCCGTCCGCTTCCTGCTCGCCCATAACGATATCGAACAGCGTCGACTTCGGCAGGCCATGAGGACCAACGAAAGCAATCTTGTCGCCTTTGTTAACGACCAGATTGAAGTTATCCAATACTTTTTCGCCTTCGATCGACTTGCTCAGGTTTTCGACGGTCAGCAATTGCTTGCCTGCCTCGCGCTCCGGCTTGAAGTTGATGAACGGGTATTTGCGGTTCGAAGGACGGATATCGTCCAGCGAGATCTTTTCGAGCTGCTTTTTACGCGACGTCGCTTGCTTCGATTTCGAAGCATTCGCGGAGAAGCGTTGAATGAACGCTTGCAGTTCTTTGATCTTTTCTTCTTTTTTCTTGTTCTGGTCGCGAACGAGACGCAATGCCAGTTGGCTGGACTCGTACCAGAAGTCGTAGTTGCCGACATATAGCTGAATCTTGCCGAAGTCGATGTCCGCGATATGCGTGCAGACTTTGTTCAGGAAGTGACGGTCGTGAGATACGACGATGACGGTGCCTTCGTAGCCCATCAGGAAGTTCTCCAGCCAGTTGATCGATTCGATGTCCAAGTGGTTGGTAGGTTCGTCCAGCAGCAGGATCTGCGGATTGCCGAACAACGCTTGAGCCAACAGGACGCGGACTTTCTCGTTGCCGCTCAGCTCGTCCATTTTCTTGTCGTGCATATCGCGTACGATACCCAGACCGATCAGCAGCGCGGCAGCATCGGATTCGGCATCCCAGCCGTTCAATTCCGCAAAGTCGCCTTCGAGTTCGCCGGCACGGATGCCGTCGGCTTCGGAAAAGTCGCTTTTCGCATACAGCGCGTCTTTTTCCTTCATGATCGAATACAGACGGCTGTGACCCATAATTACGGTCTCCAGCACTTGATATTCATCGTATTCGAAGTGGTTCTGTTTCAGTACGGCCAGGCGTTCGCCCGGCGTGATCGACACTTCGCCTTGGTTGGCTTCGATTTCTCCGGAAAGAATCTTGAGGAAGGTCGATTTACCTGCGCCGTTGGCTCCGATCAAGCCATAACAGTTGCCCGGGTTGAATTGAATGTTGACGTCTTCGAAAAGTGGTCGCTTGCCGTAGCGAAGCGTAACGCCGCTTGTGCTAATCATGTGCATTCCCATCCTTTATTATAAACTTTTTGCTTAACGCCGATTACGCGCCGCAAAACCTGGTTCTTCTTGAAAGTCTGATGTTCTTTTCAAAAGCTTATTATAGCATAAAACGGGCATCTGTAAGGCGTTCTCTGACGGTTTTCCGGTAAAAATTCGTTCATCACGAACGTTAGCGCCAAAATCCGCCCCGGCATATACCAAGGCGGATCATTTCGGCTTATTCAGTAACTTACAGCGACTAGGATTCGATAACCTTCTGCTGCGCGTGGACAATCATCGTCTCGCCGTGGATCATCAGCTTGATGCAATCCCTGGATGTTCCGGTGCGCAGCCGCTCAGCTTCCAGACGCGCCAATGCTTCTTCGGCGGTGTCGTCGGAAAGCTTGAACGTCCCGTAATGCATCGGAATCATGATCTCGGCACCGACGTCGCGAAACGCTTGCAGCGCTTGCTCCGGATTCATGTGCTGCGGCCCCATAAACCACTCAGGCTCGTACGCACCGATCGGCATTAATGTGATATGCACGCGGAAACGCTCGCCGATCTCTCGAAATCCCGCGAAATAACCACTGTCTCCGGCAAAATAAACCGTCGGCGGAAGCGGATCTCCGTCCGAGGATACATTGGCGTTCAACGAGTCATTCCAACGCCCGCATTTGGCCTTGTCCGCAGATTCGATTGACGAGGGGTCTGCATGGCGTTCATACGTCAGGTTGTCGCTTTCTCCTACGACGGTTGCCGCCGTTTCCTTCACGGCATCGACGGGCTCAAGCACAAATCCGCCCCAATGCGACGTATTCGCGTCAAACAAAGTCCGACGCGTCCAATGCTGGGTCGGCACGAAAGTGATTCTCACGCCTTCGACCACGATTTCCTCCCACCAAGACAACTCGATGCATCGGGTAACCTGCTTGCGGGCCAGCTTTTTTTTCAGACCGACCGGCACAATGATTTGCGTCTTGGGACTTTGCAGTTTGCGAATCGAAGCGATGTGCATATGATCGTAATGGGAGTGCGAAATCAGAATCAGATCAATCGGCGGTACTTTTTCGATCGGAATCCCCGGCTCGGTCAACCGCTTGCCGATTCCCATCCGCTTGGCCCAGATCGGATCCGTCAAAATGTTCAGCCCGGCATATTGAATTAAAAAGGTTGAGTGCCCCACCCAGGTGATGGTCACATCGTCGCGATTATCCGTCAGGTAATCCAACTTAGCCGGCTGACTTGGAATAATATAAGAATAATCGCGCTTCTTCCGTCTGCGATGCAGATGCCGATCGCGATGTTCTTTGAGCGTTTTCCCCATCGGGGTATTGTTTGCGTTCAAGTATTTGACCTTGGGCATATCCGTTCCTCCTTCTCAAGACTGCCTCTCTATCCCATTACCCTCTCTTTCCTTATATCGACTAAGAAAGCGTAATTTTTTTGTAGACCTGTCTGCTCGCTATTGTGACATTTATTATTGCAGCGTGTAAAATAGAATAGAACCTTGTCAACACTAGGCGAACGTAAACCTCTGATTGAGTTGACAAAAGAGTCCAAGGAGGTCTGATTGCCCATGAAAATTAAATTGATCGAACCTACCCCTAGCCCAAACACGATGAAACTTCATCTGGACGAAACGCTGGAAGCGGGTATCCGAAAAACATACACGCTTGAAAATGAACGTTCCGCACCGCCGATCGTCGCGCGGCTGCTGCATATCGAAGGCGTGAAAAGCGTCTTCCACACGGCTGACTTTATGGCGATCGACCGCAAAGGCGGCGCCGATTGGCCCGCGATCCTTTCCGGCGTGCAGGAAGTATTCGGCACGCGCTTCGAGCAGCCGATCGATTCGGACATCGAAGATGCGGCCGGACACTTCGGCGAAGCTCAGGTTTTCGTCCAATTTTTCCGCGGCATTCCGATGCAAATTCGAGTCAAATCCGGTTTGCAGGAGGAACGGATCGGCCTTGCGAAGCGCTTCGTCGATGCGGTAACCGAAGTCGCAAGCGCCACGATGATCAAAGAGCGCAAATTGACCGACTACGGCGTGCGCTACGGCGACCTGCCGGACATCGCCCGCGAAGTAGAACAAGAACTCGAAGCCGCTTTCCCGCAGGAACGCCTCGAGCGCGTCATCAAGCAGGCGATCGCCCACGGAGCCAAAGCCGAGGAATTTGTGGAACAACGTCGCGAATGGTCGCAAGCCGAGATTGAGGAAACGTTGAAAAACGAAGACTGGCGCCGTCGCTACTCCGCACTGGAAGCGATGGAAGTCAGCATGGAGAACCTCCCGTTGATCGAACAAGCATTGAACGACGATAAAATGCAAATTCGCCGCCTTGCCGTCGTGTATCTCGGCGACCTGAAAACTCCGGAAGCGATGCAGTTGCTGTTCCGCGCCATGAAGGACGGTTCTCCGGCCGTGCGCCGCACCGCGGGCGATACGTTGTCGGACATCGGAGACGATTCCGCTACGCAAGTCATGCTGGAGTCATTGACCGACGGCAGCAAAATCGTGCGTTGGCGCGCTGCCCGCTTCTTGTACGAAGTCGGAACCGACGCGGCACGGGACGCTTTGGAGCAAGCCTCCAACGATCCCGAGTTCGAGGTCGGGCTTCAGGCACGCATGGCTTTGGAGCGGATCGATTCCGGCGAGGAAGCCGCAGGCACGATCTGGCAGCAGATGGCGAAAAGCCGTCAAAAACCGATCGAGTCTGTTTAAGAAGGACAATAAATTCCTGGTTTCCCTTAAATCATGCGCAGCTGTCAAAGGATTGTGCGAAATAGGGTTGCTCCATCATGGACAATCCCGTATACTGTGAAAGTTGTTCGCCCTGCGGATCGCAGGGCTTTTTCCCTTTAACCGAATAGTTTTCCCCTCATCGCACCGAGATCGAACTGGTGATGAGGTAGAGGTTGCGGTGGCGATCAGTACACCGGAGGAGGCGCAGCAGAGCGCCGATGATCCCGGCCGGAAAGGCGCACCCGCCGAAGCACGGCGTTCTCTGAACTGAACCCCGTGCTGGGACCGTCTCCGAAAGGAACGGAACTGTCACCTGCCGTAAGGCGGGTGTTGAGCTATCTTCACGAAACGAAGCGCGTTTGCGATGCGGAATTTGCCATGCCGGCGGACCCGCGTCTGTCGGCTTTTTGCCGTAGCCTTCTTTTCGTGATAACCAAACCACACGAGGAGAGTTGAATCATCATGAAAGCTTCACCGCAAAAAGTACCGCGCACGACCGAATTGAAAAAAGGCCTACAGGCCCGACATATGACCATGATCGCCCTCGGCGGCGCGATCGGCACCGGATTGTTCCTTGCCAGCGGCGGCGCGATCTCAAGCGCAGGCCCTGGCGGGGCACTGCTCGCTTATGCCGCAGTCGGCATCATGGTGTACTTCCTGATGACCAGCCTCGGCGAACTGGCGACCCATTCGCCGGAACCCGGATCATTCAGCGCCTATGCCGGACGCTATGTCGATCCGGCTTTCGGCTTCGCTATGGGCTGGAACTATTGGTACAACTGGGCCGTTACCATTGCGGCGGAACTCGCGGCTGCAACGCTGATTATCAAATACTGGTTCCCGGACAGTTCTTCGTTTCTATGGAGCGTATTGTTCCTGGCGATCCTGTTCCTGCTGAACGCGCTGTCCGTACGGGCTTACGGCGAAGCCGAATATTGGTTCGCCCTCATTAAAATCATCACCGTTATCGTCTTCCTGGTGATCGGCGTGGCCATGATTTTCGGCGTTATGGGCGGCGAAGCGGTCGGATTCAGCAACTTCACCGTCGCTTCCGCTCCTTTTAACGGCGGATTCTTCGCCTTCCTGGGCGTATTCATGGCCGCCGGCTTCTCGTTCCAGGGTACCGAGTTAATCGGCGTAGCGGCGGGCGAAAGCGAAAACCCGAAGCGCAATGTGCCTCGCGCGATCAAACAGGTATTCTGGCGCATCCTGATCTTTTATATCCTCGCGATCTTCGTCATCGGCCTGCTGATTCCGTATACCGATCCGAATCTGCTGAGCAGCGATCTGGATCAAATCGGAACGAGTCCGTTCACCTTGGTGTTCGAACGCGCCGGCTTTGCTTTCGCGGCAGCCGTCATGAACGCGATCATCCTGACTTCCGTCCTTTCCGCAGGCAACTCCGGCATGTACGCCTCGACCCGGATGCTGTACGCGCTGGCCGTCGAAGGCAAAGCGCCGAAATTCCTTGCCAAACTGACCCGCGGCGGCGTGCCGATCAACGCGCTGATCGTAACGGCGGCCGTCGGCATGCTGGCGTTCCTGGCTTCCTTCTTCGGCGATGGCGTCGTGTATACGTGGCTGCTGAACACTTCCGGCATGTGCGGCTTTATCACCTGGGTCGGCATCGCGATCAGCCATTACCGTTTCCGCCGCGCTTTTATCAAACAAGGACACAGCCTCGACGAATTGCCGTACCGCGCGCGCTGGTTCCCGTTCGGACCGTTGTTCGCTTTCGTGCTCTGTCTGTTCGTCATCGTCGGTCAAAGCTTGTCCACGATTGAAAACGGCACGGTCGACTGGATGGGCTTGATCGCGACGTACCTGAGCGTTCCGCTATTCTTGATTCTGTGGTTCGGCTACAAACGAGCGAAAGGTACCAAAGTCGTCCCACTGGACCAATGCGATGTCAGCGGTCGTGACGATCTGTAATCTTACTGTCCTTCTAACATTGCGCAAAAAGAGCCTTCGGTTCCGGATTTCCGGCCAAGGCTCTTTTTTTCAAACAAGGCGATTTCGATTATTTCCAATATAGCGTAACTTGCCAGTTGTTCGATCCGCTGAGCGATTTGCTCGTATACCCGATCGGCGATACTCCGTAGCCATACAGCGTCAACAAATCGTTTTTCAACTTCGTCTTCGTTCCTTGATAGCGGAAAGTCAGGCTGCTTTGTCCGTCTTGAGCCGCTTCCTGCACGATCTTCTGCAAGATAGCCGCCGTCGACACCACGCTGCTGGAAGATCCCGTATAGCCCAGCGTCGCACGCAGTTCTTTTGCACCGGTTACCCCTTTGGCGATCAGCAGATCCAATGTTTCGTTGTAGGGAGTCACGGCTTTGGGATAATTCGCTGTTTTCCACGTATGATCCTGCTTCAACTGCGTATCGGTAACGAGGTAATACGAGGTCGAGACGCGATCGCCGCGATCCGGTACCGGGTCATCCCAAGTCGTATCGATCTGATACCATTTGCCGTCCAGCTTCACCATGTTCCAGGCATGCGCTTCATCTCCGACATAGCCTTCAACGATGTTCGACTCGAACCCCGCCTGGGTCAGCATGTCGTACGTGAGCAGCGCGTATCCCTGACACACGGTGCTTCCCGTCTTGAGTCCTTCGTACGCCGTGAATTTGGAAAGCGTCGTATCGTATTTAAGCGTGCGCACGACCCAATCGTGAATCGCTTTGACCTTCAAATGATCGTTCATATCGTCCGTGACGATCTCTTTGAGCGCGGCCGCGACTTGTTTGTGCACATAAGCGCTTTGCTCCGCCGTCTCGCGATACGTCAGTTTGACCTCGGCCGCAGCCGAAGAGTTGTTGCCGCGAAGCGAATAGGCATAGCCTTTCATCGTGTAGTGAATATAAGGATCTTGAGCAATCGCCTCGTCCAACGCGGGTTCGATCGCTTTTTTGAGTTCATTAATGCCGCCCGCATAGGTTAGCTTCACGCTATCCTTATGAGCCGACAATGCTTCGAACAATTGCGCTTGCAATTGCTTCTGCGCCTGAGTTTGCGATACGGTTGCCGCGCTGACCGTAGGCGTGAGCGCCAGCGGCTGGAACCCTCCGAGCGTCCCCCCCGCCACCAGTGCGAGAGCGGTGCTCATCTTCAATAGCTGCCTTTTTGCGTTTCCCTTCATGTGCCTGCATTCTCCCCTTCATTGACGAAAGTTTCTATTTCCTTTATCGGCATCCGGACCGGAGAACTGTAACGGATCAGCGAACGGATTTACAAAAGATCAAAAAAAGCCCCTCTATTTATTATGAACGTCTTCCGTCAAAAAGCAACTTCCCCGCCTCTCCCCTTCAATCCTGCATGGACACGGCAAAAAGCCGATCTCCCCGTATCGGGAAATCGGCTTTTTGCATCGAATCAAGTATGCAGAAACTTGTTTCTTATAGATCGCCGCCGCGGAACGCCGCCAGCTTGCGGTTCAGTTCGGCGGTCTGACCGTATACGTCTTGGTAGACATCGAACAGCTTGCTGTACGTTTCGGCACGCTGCGCGTCCGGCGTATACGTTTTGGCTTCGCGAATGAATTCGCGCGCGCAGTCTTGAAGACTCTCGAACCAGCCGCTGCCGAATGCCGCCAGCATCGCTGCGCCCATTGCCGGGCCTTGTTCGCTTTCCAGCTTCACGACGTCCGCGCCGAAAACGTCTGCCTGCATTTGCAGCCATTCCCGGTTTTTCGCGCCGCCGCCGATCGATACGACTTTGTCGACGGTTTTGCCGGCTGCGCGCAGGATATCGATCGACTCGCGCAGCGAGAAGGTAATGCCTTCCATGACGGCACGCGCGAAGTGCGGAAGCTTGTGGCTGGCGTCGATGCCGATAAAGCTGCCGCGAATATCGGCATCCGGGTGCGGCGTGCGCTCGCCCACGATATAAGGCGTGAACAGCAAGCCGTTAGCCCCCGGCGATACTTCGCCGATTCCGGCAAGCAGCTCTTCGAACGAAGCTTCCCCGCCGAACGTCTCGCGGAACCATTGCATGCTGTAACCCGCCGCCAGCGTGACGCCCATAATATAGAAGGCATCTTTTTCGCTGTGGTTGAAGAAGTGGACTTTGCCTTCGAAATCCAGGTCGCGGCGCGTCTCGTACGACAGAACCACGCCGGACGTTCCGATGCTGCACATTGTCTGGCCTTCGTTCAGGATGCCCGCGCCGATCGCGCCGCAAGCATTGTCCGCGCCGCCCGCGTAGATGCGCGTTTTTTCCGTCAGTCCGGTTGCGCTCTGCATCTCGGGCAGCAGCGAGCCGGTGTCGTCGAACGACTCAACGAGTGCCGGGAACAAAGAAGGCTTAAGACCGAATGCTTCGCCGATCTCTTCGCTCCATTTTTTGCCGCCGACATCCAGCAGCAATGTGCCGGCCGCGTCGGAGTAGTCCATCGCGGCGTTCCCGGTCAGGCGAAGACGCACATAGTCTTTCGGCAATAGGAACAGCGAAGCTTGTTCCAAAATTTCGGGTTCGTGTTCTTGCACCCACAGGATTTTCGGCAGCGTGAAGCCTTCCAGTGCGCGGTTGCGTGCGACTTTGAGCAGCTTGTCGCCGAGTACCTGTTCGATCTTGCGGCACTGCGGCGTCGTGCGCGTGTCGTTCCAGAGGATGGCGCGGCGCAGCGCGCGGCCGTCTTCGCCGACCAGCACAAGGCCGTGCATTTGGCCGGAGAAGCTGATGCCTTCGATTTCTTCGGCTTTAACGCCGGACGAAGCCAACAGGTTTTTGAGAGAAAGGATCGTTTTCTCGACCCAGTCTTCCGCTTCCTGTTCGCTGTAGCCCGGTTTCGGTTGGTAAAGCGGGTAAGCTTCGGATTGTTCACTGACGACCGTACCGGTCTTGTCGACGAGTACGGATTTGACGGCGCTTGTGCCGAGGTCGATCCCGATAACGTAACTCATGATTTTCCTCCTTCGGATAGGGAAACTGAAAGGCGTGAAACCTTTTAAAACACGTGAAGCATGTAAAAGGACGGCTCCCCTCCCCGAAGGGAGCTTGCGGGAAGCCGTCCGATTTATGGTGCGGTGATCGCTTTGCGCGATTCTATTTTTGGTGAAACCCTGACTTGGAGCGGTTGTGGAAAGATAGAGATGTCGCTTGGCGCGATGAATGAGATTCATGTTCTGAAGAGATCAGTGAATCTCGGTCTGTAAAGATTCGCTTGGCGCGGGAACTGCGATTCACCTTGCCCGGAGGGGTCGGTGAATCTCGTTCCTTTAACCATAAATATACTGGTTAAGAATCGATTGAAGATGTTCTTGACGTCCGGATTTGTTCGCACGCGGAGTTTCGTTGTTCATTGCGTACTCAGCCAGGGAAGCCAGAGTCGTTTTACCGGCAACCACGTCGGCGCCGATGCCTTCGGAGAAGCTGCTGTAGCGTTCTTCGATGACTTTTTCGAACGCGCGGTCTTCGATCAGTTTCGCTGCGACTTTGAGGCCTTTTGCATATGTGTCCATGCCTGCGATATGAGCCAGGAACAGGTCGTCGGCTTCGAAGGAGTCACGGCGTACTTTGGCGTCGAAGTTGATGCCGCCTTTGCCCAGACCGTCGTTTTGCAGCACTTCGTACAATGTCAGCGTTGCATCGTAAACGTTAACCGGGAATTCGTCGGTATCCCAACCCAGCAGCATGTCGCCTTGGTTGGCATCCAGGGAACCCAGCATGCCGTTGATGCGGGCTACGCGCAGTTCATGCTCGAACGTGTGGCCGGCCAGTGTTGCGTGGTTAGCTTCCAGGTTGAGTTTGAAGTCTTTGTCGAGATCGTATTTTTGCAGGAACGCGATCGAAGTCGCCGCGTCGAAGTCGTATTGGTGTTTTGTAGGCTCTTTCGGTTTTGGCTCGATCAGGAATTGGGCGTCAAAGCCGATTTCCTTCGCGTAATCAACCGCCATGTGGAACATGCGGGCGATGTTGTCTTGCTCCAGTTTCATGTCCGTGTTCAGCAGGGACATGTAGCCTTCGCGTCCGCCCCAGAATACATAGTTCTCGCCGCCGAGACGTTTGCCGACTTCGAGGCCTTTTTTGATTTGAGCCGCTGCATGAGCGTATACGTCCGCATTGTTGGTGGATGCGGCGCCGTGTACAAAGCGCGGGTTCGTGAACATGTTCGCCGTGTTCCAGAGCAGTTTTTTTCCGCTGGATTTCATGTTCGATTCAATCAGATCCACGATCGTGTCGATGTTCGCGAAAAATTCTTTGAGCGAAGATCCTTCAGGCGTGATGTCGATATCGTGGAAACAGAAGTAGTCCAATCCCATTTTGTCCATGAACTCGAATCCGGCTTCGACGCGGGCTTTCGCCAGATCCATTCCTGTGTAGGAATGCCAAGGACGGATCGCCGTCGTTGCGCCGAACGGGTCGTTGCCTTCCGCTGTCAGCGTGTGCCAGTATGCCATCGAGAATTTCAGGTGCTCGGACATTTTTTTGCCTGCTACCACTTCGTCGGCATTGTAGAATTTAAAAGCGAATGGATTTTGCGACTGACTGCCTTCGTAAGCCACTTTACCGATGTTTTCAAAATAAGCCATGTAAGAAATGCCTCCTCGTTATTTCGCAGAAATCGTTTACATCGATATCCTAGCATATTCGAAAAACTTTGTCTATTGGATAAACTAAGTCTTTCGGGGAAAGTTTTTTCGGGGTAGAATTGGGGCAGGCGGCGCGGGGCTTAGGGTGCTCATCCCTTTGTGCGGAGGGCTCGATGTTTTCGTCAGGCGCTCCGGTTGTTTTCCCTTGCGGGAAAGCCAAAGGTCGCTTCTGCCGAAAACATCGAGCCGCGGCAGGTTGGTGCGGGGCCTCCTTCCCCATTTCTTGGGGGAGGCAGGGGTAGGACGGTAGGGCAGCGTCCCTGGATGCTCGGGACGCGAGTTGAGGAGGGCTGCCCGTTTCGGACTGTCGTCGAAACAGGGGCGCCAAAGGCAGGCAGAAGAACAAAAGAACAACATATAAAAAAATTTTAAAATTACAGGTCGCTCTTTTGCTTATGGGTGGATTGATTTAAGATAGTTAGACGTTCGAAGGCGCGGTTGAAATGTGTGGGCTTTCGAAAGAATGGGGCGAAGCGGTCAAAAGATTCGAGTTTGTTTTTATAGATGGATGTTAACGATCCGGAACGGCGATGGAAAATAGGTTTGAATGGAGTCGAAGATAAGGTACAGGTGCGGATGGAGGAACTGTAATGAGGGTGACCGGGGATCAGGCGTTGGTGAAAAAGTTGAACAAGTCGATCGTGCTCGACACGATTCGGCGGAGAGGACCTTTGTCCAGAACGGATGTGTCGGAGCGGACGGGATTGAATAAAGCGACGGTGTCGAATTTGACGTTGGAGCTGTTGGAGCAGAATTTAGTCGAGGAAACGGGGCTCGGGCAGTCCAGCGGCGGGCGGAAACCGTTGATGCTGCTGTTTAACGGCGCAGCCGGATGCGTGGTCGGCGTCGAACTGGGGGTTACATTGGTGAAGGCGGCGTTGACGGATTTGAACGGAGAGATTTTGTTCGAACGCAGCGCGCCGCTTGACGGACTTGATCCGGATACGGCTTTTGACGTGATCTGCGAGGTAGTGGAACCGTTATTGCAGAATGCACCGGAGACGCCTCACGGAACGGTCGGTATCGGAATCGGGGTGCCGGGCATGGTGGATGAATCCGGATTGATTCTGTATGCGCCCAACCTGGGTTGGGAAGGCGTGAATTTAAAATCGCGGATGGAAGAACGATTCGGCATATCTGTCGTGATCGATAACGAAGCCAATGCGGGCGCGGCGGGCGAGCGCGAGTACGGGGCCGGTCGGCATGTGCGGCATCTGGTTTATGTCAGCGCGGGCATGGGGATCGGCTCCGGCATGATTATCGACGGGCAGCTGTATAAAGGGGCTTGGGGATATGCGGGCGAAACCGGGCATATGTCGATTGAAAGCGACGGCCGGTTATGCAGCTGCGGCAGTCGGGGATGTTGGGAGTTGTATGCGTCGGAACGGGCTTATGCCTACGCTTCGCTGCCCGGTCAGCATGGGCCGCACCCTGAAGATGATAGGGTCGCAAATCGCTCGAAACCTTTGGATTCGGCAGAAGCTTTGAATCGTCTTCCCTCTTTCACAACAGCCGAGTTGATCGAATACGCTCGGCAGGGAGATGAGAAAACCCATGCCATGTACGCAGAAATCGGTCGACGCCTGGGGATCGGCATCACCAATCTGGTCAATGGCTTCAACCCCGAAAAAATCGTCGTCGGCGGTCCGTTGACCGAGGCTAAGCCATGGATCGAACCCGCTATGCTGGCTGCGATTGCGGAGCGCGCTCTTCCCTATCACCGGCGCGAGCTTGCGGTTGCATTCTCGGAGTTGGGCAGCCGATCCGCCGTGCTGGGCGCAGCTCACTTGGCCGTGTCGCAGTTCCTTGGTCGAGTACGGGTTTCGTTGTAAGAAAAAAAGGCGCAGCCGATACGGCGCGCCTTTTTCGTGCTTCTATGACAAATCCGAATTTACGCGTTCAGTGCTTTTTCCAGTTGCAGCTTGTTCATGCCTACGATTTTGGCTTCGCCGATTACGGTAACCGGTACGGCGCGCAGTCCCATATCCCAAACTTGCTGCGCGAAATCATCGCTTTGCTCGATGTTGCGTTCTTCATAAGCTACGCCTTTGCCATCCAGGTAACCTTTGACTTGTTTGCAGTGCGGACAGTTGGTGCTTGTATATACGATTGCTGTCGTCATATCGAATTCTCCACCTTTATCGTATTATTTTGAAACTAACTTTCTTTATTATATAACGTCAGGCCGGCTTCTACAAAACCTCGTCCGTGACGGAATTTAGTCGAATTTCTTACAACACAACTTCGGCAGCCGCTTGTGCGAACTCCAGGCTTTCGATAAAGCGTTCAGCGTCCATAGCAGCCGAGCATCCGCTGCCCGCAGCCGTGATCGCCTGACGATAGCGCGTATCTTGAACGTCGCCGCAAGCGAATACTCCGGGAATATTCGTTTCGGTCGTACCTGGCGTTACCACGATATAGCCGTTGGCATCCGTCGTGATTTGTCCATTCAGGAAACCCGTATTCGGATGGTGACCGATCGCGACGAACACGCCGCTGGCTTCGATCAATTGGTCTTCGCCTGTCTCATTGTTGCGAACGAGCAGTCCTTGCAGACCGTTTTCGCCTTTAACGACTTCGAGCGGAGTACGATCCAGCGCCCATTCGATCTTCGGATTCTGACGCGCGCGGTCCTGCATGATTTTCGAAGCGCGCATTTCGTTTCTGCGGTGAACCAGGGTGACCTTGGTCGCGAAGCGAGTCAAGAAGTTGGCTTCTTCAAGAGCCGAGTCGCCGCCGCCTACTACGATGATTTCTTTGCCGCGGAAAAAGAATCCGTCGCAAGTCGCGCAGGTGCTGACGCCCATGCCGACGTTTTCTTCTTCGCCCGGAATGCCGAGGTATTTAGCGCTTGCGCCCGTGGAGATGATCAGCGTATCGGTCACCAATTCGCCCATGCCCTCTACGTTCAGCTTGAACGGACGCTCGGACAGATCGACGTTCTCGACCCAGCCCGTACGGAATTCCGCACCGAAACGTTCCGCCTGCTTGCGCATGTTGTCCATCAATTCCGGACCCATGATGCCTTCCGGGAAACCGGGGAAGTTCTCGACTTCTGTTGTTGTCGTCAATTGTCCGCCTGGTTGCGGTCCTTCAATAACCAGTGGACTCATATTCGCGCGAGCCAGGTAGATCGCGGCCGTCAGTCCGGCAGGGCCGGTACCGATAATGATCGATTTATGCATGATAGGTCCTCCTCTTTCTCAGTCATTCCTAATTTATAATGATTACAATGTAGTTCTTATTATGGTGCTTCCAATTGATTGTGTCAAGTTGAATTTGTTGCCATGAAAATGAAGATTTAATGAACCTTCGGGTGGAAGGCAAGCAATCGAAGTCCGTTCAAAATGACCAGCAACGTGCTTCCTTCATGCCCCATTACACCGAAGGGCAGCGCCAGATCAAAGGAGAACGCGCTCGCAATCAACGATACGATCACAATGCAGGAAAAAATCAGATTTTGCCGAATGATTCGACTTGTTCGTTTGGCAAGCCGAAGAGTATCGGCGACGCCGCTGAGATCGTCTTTCATCAGCACAACGTCTGCCGTGCCCAACGCTGCTGCACTGCCCCGAATGCCCATTCCCATACCGACGTCAGCCGCGGCCATCGCCGGCGCATCGTTGACGCCGTCTCCGACCATCAACAAAGAACCGTACTTTTTCTTAAGTTGCCGAACACGGGCCACTTTTTCCGTAGGCAGCAGGCCGGCAAATACAAGCTCGATCCCGGCTTCAGCCGCAATCGCTCGGCCTGCTTCGACGGAATCCCCGGTCAACATTGCCACTTTCACGCCTTGTGCCTTTAACTTTTGGACGGCGCTTCTCGTTTCAGGGCGTATCTGATCTCTCAAAGCAAGCATACCGACGGTTTCGCCTTCGCAAATCACAAAAGAGACTGTTTGGCCTTTTTCGTTTAGACGCCGTAATTCCGATTCTTGCCACTCTTCGTTCAGGCTTGCCGATGCTGGATAACGGCCGACCGACCAACTCCGACCTTCGATAGCGGCCGCAATTCCGAAACCGGGTCTTTCTTCGGGAACCTCAGCCTCAGGCTGGACCAGACCGGCTTGTTCAGCCGCCCGTACGACAGCCTGGGCTAACGGATGCGAAGAATGCCGTTCTACCGAAGCCGCGAAGCGAAGCACTTCGTCCGAATGCCAACCGGGAGCTGCCGAGACTTCGGTTAACTCGGGTTCACCCAGCGTCAGCGTGCCTGTTTTATCAAAAGCGACGACATCGACTTCCGACAAGCGTTCCATCGGGACCCCGCCTTTAAACAGTACATTGCGGCGAGCCGCGCTCGACATCGCTGACAAGACGGCCGGCATGACGGAAGCAACGACCGCGCACGGCGAAGCGACAACTAAAAACAACATGCCTTTATAAAATGAAGTCTGCCAACCTCCCTCCCATATAAAAGGTCCGGCTGCAATCAGCATCAAAGCCGCAGCCAGTACCAACTTGACGTATAGCGCTTCGAAACGTTGAATAAAACGCTGCGAATTCGGCGAAGACTCCCTAGCCTGTTCGACCATTGCGATCATGCTCGCCAGCAAAGTCTCGGATGCTTTTCGCGTAACTTCGATCCGCAGCGTGCCTGCTCCGTTAAGGCTGCCCGCATAGACGTCTTCGCCCGCCTCGCGGTCGACCGGGAGGGATTCGCCCGTAATCGAAGACTGATTGATCGTGGATGCGCCCGCTACGATCCGACCGTCAGCCGGGATGTTTTCGCCGGCCCTGACCAGAATGAGATTTCCTTCCGCCAATTCCGAAACTTCCACTTCTTTGTACGCGTCGCCTTCGATTCGAATCGCCCGTTCCGGGCGCAGCGCGATCAATTCGGAAATATCCCGCCCGCTTCGATCGGAAGAAAATTCTTCCAAAGCCCCGCTTAAAGCAAAAATAAAAATCAGCAGCGCTCCTTCACTCCAGTATCCGATCGATGCCGCACCTACAGCGGCGGCTATCATCAATAGATTGACATCCAACGCCTTGTCTCGAAAAAGCTTGAGAGTCCCTTCCCGCGCTTTGCTCCACCCGCCTAATACATACGCCAAAACGTACAAAACGACGGAGAGGCTTTCGATGCCGACTTGCGACATCCCCCAACCGGCCAGCATCAACAATCCGCTTCCCAACGCTTTACGGACCTCAGCATGCACGACCAATTCTTTAAACAAATTTCGGCGTGGCGAAAGGACAGGCTCTTTTGACGGCGGATAGGCGGAATGATTATGGCGAACGACGCGAAATGCTTTTTCGAAAATCGGATGGTTTTGCATGGATTTTCCTCCTTTAGTCATACGGGTTTGGACTTCTGACGAACCGTTGCCCGAGTCCGTTAATGAGAATGAAAGTTATTTCTAATGCCCCTAAAACAGCACATGCTGCTTCGGAAGGTCCGAAGCAGCATGCGGGGAATGAGAATGATACTCATTTTTCCTATATTCAATTTTTTTGTGCGAAGGCAACTTTAATGTCATATTAGTCCTTCGCATTGAAAAAGTAAAGATCCGATTCGCTGTTTTTTTTGAATAAAAAACAACAAAAAGCACCGTTCGAATCTCGAACGGCGCCCTGCAATTATTGGGAATGGATAAGACTTACTTTCGCCAGCAAATGAGTTCTTTTACAAGTCGACTGTAGCTGTAATGGCTTGCTCCAGATCATGCAGAATATCGTCGATCGACTCCGTACCGATCGACAATCGAATCATGCCCGGCAGTACGCCCGAAGCTTCTTGCTCCTCCGGTCCGAGCTGCTGGTGCGTCGTGCTTGCCGGATGAATAATCAGACTCTTCGAGTCGCCGACATTCGCCAAGTGGGAGAACAATTTGACGCTTTCGATCAGCTTTTTGCCGGCTTCGATTCCGCCCTTGATTCCGAACGTCAGGATGGCTCCCTGCCCTTTCGGCAGGTACTTTTGGGCAAGTTCGTAAGAAGGATGGCTCGGCAGACCGGAATAATTGACCCATTCTACCCGCTCGTGTCCTTCGAGGAACCTCGCGACTGCTAGGGCATTCTGGCTATGCCGTTCCATGCGCAGGTGTAACGTTTCCAGTCCTTGAACAAGCAGCCAGGAGTTGAATGGAGAAATCGCCGCGCCCAGGTCACGCATCAGCTGCACGCGAGCTTTGATGATATACGCGATCGGGCCGAGCGCTTCGGCGTAGACCAGGCCGTGATAACTCGGATCGGGCTCGGTCAATCCCGGGAACTTGCCGCTGGCTGCCCAATCGAAGTTACCGCCGTCGACAATGATCCCGCCGATCGAGGTACCGTGCCCCCCGATGAACTTGGTTGCCGAATGAACCACGATATCCGCACCGTGTTCGATCGGACGAAGCAGATACGGACTTGGGAATGTGTTGTCCACGATCAACGGAAGACCGTTCTCGTGCGCAATGTCGGCTACGGCCCGAATGTCCAATACGTCGCCGCGCGGGTTACCGATCGTCTCGGCATAGACGGCCTTCGTATTTTCGTTGATCGCGCGGCGGAAGTTTTCCGGGTCGCTGGAATCGACGAAGCGTACCTTGATGCCCAATTTCGGAAGCGTTACCGCGAATAGATTATATGTACCGCCGTATAGGCTCGCGGACGAGACGATCTCATCGCCTGCTCCGGCAATATTAAGCAGAGAGTACGTGATAGCCGCTTGACCGGATGCCGTAGCAAGCGCCCCGGCGCCGCCCTCAAGCGCAGCGATCCGTTGTTCAAATACATCGCTTGTGGGATTCATCAGACGGGTATAGATATTGCCGAATTCCTTCAGGCCAAACAAATTAGCGGCATGTTCCGTATCCCGGAAGCCGTATGAAGTCGTCTGGTACAACGGTACGGCACGCGCTCCCGTCACCGGATCAATCTCTTGTCCCCCGTGTACGGCAAGTGTTTCAAAGGAAAGCTTTCTTTCTTCCGTCATGTCCGATTCCTCCCGAAATTCCGGCTTTTGCGCCGGATGGTTGATAGAACGGCATCCCTGCTCAAGCAAACTCTGGCTGTCAACGATTCGTCTCGGAATTCCGTTTTTTTGCGTAGTTTGGTGCTTGACTTGGCTCTTATTCTTACACAGATCGTCAGGAATGAAAAGAGGTAAAATTAAAATCCGATCAGGATAATGCGGTATTTGGGTGAATAGCAGATTTTTGGGGCGAGTAGGTCCTTTTCGTTTATTCATCCTCTATTCATCTTCTTTTGGCGGATAGACCTTTCCCCAGCCGTAGCCGGCTTCTTCGGACGTATCTTCGGGCATGCCGGGCAGGATCAGGCCGCCGTCGACGCGCAGGTTGATGCCGGTGATGTAGGCGGCTTGGTCGGATGCCAGCCAGGCTACGGCTTCCCCGATGTCGGACGGCGTGCCTAGACGGCCCAACGGGATTTTGCGGCCCAAAGGTTCCGTTCTGGCGTCTTGGTCCAAGTCGTTGACGGTTGCGCCGGGCGCGATGCAGTTGGTACGGATGCCGTACGGGGCCCATTCCAGCGCAAGGGAGCCGCAGGAACGGATCAGTGCAGCTTTCATTCCGCCGTAAATGCTGTCGCCCGGGTAGGCGCGTTCGCCGCGGGACGAGGTGATGAATTGGATGCTGCCTGCAATCTCGCGTTCGATCATCGACTGGGCAATGTATTTGGACAGGAGGATCGGCGCTCTGTAATCCAGATCGATCATCCAGCCGATGTCCTCTTCTTCAAGCTCTGTCAGAGGGCTCATGGTACTTTGCCCGGCGTTGTTGACGAGCAGGTCGATGCGGCCGAAATGCTCCAGCACGGCTTCGGCTACGCGCTTCGGTTCGCCGGGTTGGGTCAGATCGCTTTGGATGGCAAAAGGCTCCGCGCCGTAGATATGCTTCAGCTCCCGGGTCATCTCTTCCATATCGTCCGAGCTGGAATGGTAAGTCAAAGCAATACGGTAACCTTTTTGCGCCAGTACATGACAGATCCCGCGGCCGAGACCTTTGACTCCGCCGGTGACTAACGCGACGAGAAACTGTTCTGAGGAATGGGTGTTGCTGCTCATAGTCGGTTCGCTCCTTTTTCGACAAGTCTGGCATACACCCCATTACCCGACCGATGCCCGGTGTAAGCGCAGCCTATTTGGCGCAAGAAACAAGCCACGCTCGAAAGAACCTTTCCCGATGCAGCAAAAGGCTCCCTCGCTCAAGCTTCTGATCCGAATGCGCTGCATCCAGTCTTACGCCCGCGCATACAAGCGTCGCAGCTCGTCGGCCGAACGCTTCGCCTGATCAGCGGTAACGCCTTCGAGCGAGATGTCGATATGCGGCTTATGTTCTTTGAGCAAACGGTACAGCAGATCTTTGTTCAGCAGCCCGTCTCCGATCGGAAGATCCAGGCGAGGACGACCGCTGCCCGCGAAATGCCCGCCTTCTCCGAAATTCAAATCCTTGGCATGAATCAGCACCATCCGATCGGCCAGGGTCTCGAACGCGTCCTTTATTAATTCGTCCTGCTTCGGCAGACGTTCTTCGTTCAACAGGTTACAGGCGTCGAACAGCAGACCGATCGTAGACGAAGGCACTTCTTCGATCAAGCGGCGAACATGATCCAGCGAATTCAGCGTATGGCTTGCCACGGGTTCCATCGCCAGCTTCACGCCCCATTTTTCCGCTTCCTCCGCCAATTCCGTTACCGTTTCCCGCAGTACGCTCCAGCCGTGCTCTTCGTAATTCGACGGATGCGATTCCGCGTACGTGCGAATCGATCCGGTCTCCGTCGCAACCATGCCGCAGCCGAAATCCCGGGCCAAGCGCAGATGCTCTTTGAACCGATTGATTTCGGCGCGCCGAATGTCCGGGTCCGGGTGCACGGGATCAATATAGCAGCCGAGAACCGCGACTCGTACCCCTTCCCGCTGAAAGGCCTCGCCTATATGATTCGCAAGCCCCGGACTCAATTTGCCAGGGGAACAGTCGATATCGGCGATCGCTTTGAGTAGCGCCAACTGCACGGACGAAAACCCTTCCTCCGCTACTTTTCTTGCCAGTTCCGCCGCCGGAAGCTTGCCGTACGTATGTGCCAAAATTCCGAGTTTCATTTCCGATTCCTCCTTTTATATGCTTCGCATGGAAAAACCGCGAAGCGGCGAGGACGGGTTCATGCCCTCCATCGCCGTCCGCGGCCCGTATCGAAAATATGAGATGATAAGTGTATCTTCCGTTAACGAATCATCCAACCGCCGTCGACGCAGAGCACATGACCGTTGATATAATCCGCAGCCGACGAGGAAAGGAATACGGCGGGTCCGCCCACGTCTTCTCCCGTGCCCCAACGCGCTGCCGGAATCCGTACCGTGATCGAATCCGTCCGGTCTTTGTCCTCGCGGATCGGCGCCGTATTGTCGGTGGACATGTAACCCGGCGCGATCGCGTTGACCTGAACCCCTTTCGAAGCCCATTCGTTGGCAAAAGCTTTCGTCAAACCGGCTACGCCGTGCTTGCTCGCCGTGTAACCCGGAACGTTGATGCCGCCCTGGAACGACAGCATCGACGCAATATTGATCACTTTGCCGCTGCCGCGCTCGACCATATGGTTGCCGACGAGCTGGGTCAGGTAAAACACGGTTTTGAGGTTGATGTCCAGCACATCGTCGAAATCTTCCCAGCTGTGCTGAGAGATCGGCGTACGACGGATAATGCCCGCATTGTTGATCAGGATATCGATGCGTGCGGTAAACGCGAGCGCCTGCTTCACGACGTCTTCGAGGTCTTCTTTTTTGCTGAGATCCGCTTGAATCTCGTACGCCTGGCGTCCGAGCGCCTGTACCTTTTCCGCCGTATCGGAACAGGACGAAAATGAAACCGCGATGATATCGGCTCCCGCTTCCGCCAGCGCCAACGCCATTCCTTGACCCAATCCGCCGCTCGCCCCCGTTACCAGTGCCGTTTTGCCGCTAAGATCGAACATGCTCATCTTTTTTCCTCCTGATAATGTCCCGGACCAAACGCAGCTTTTATGCCTGATTCTCCCGCTCGCCGCTTCCGTCGTCCAGTCGTATGTTTTTCTGTGAAAAAAGTGCTTTCTGTTCGTCATCCAGCCCGCTGTCCGTAATGATTACGTCCAGTTCATCGCAATCCGCAAACGTCCATAAGGCGAACTTGCCGAACTTCTGATGCTCGACTACGCCGTACGCCTGCCGGGCCGTTTTGACCAATGCCTTTTTATAAGGAACCAAATCGCCCGTGTAGATCGAAGCGCCCAGTTCCGGATGCAGCGCCGTCGCGGACAAAAATGCTTTGCTAATATTCAGCCCTTCCACGAACGGCGCGCTGCCCGGACCGATCAGCACGTTGCGCACCCGCTCGCCGCCCGGCACGACAAGACGAATCTTGTCTTTGCGCGCCAGTTCGCTCAAGATGAACAAATCGTTCGTAATGACGGTCAGCGGCGCGTTGTCGAGCTGACGGGCCATCTCGAGCGTCGTTCCTCCGCCGTCGAGCGCGATAATGTCGCCCGGCTGGATATAACGCAGCGCTCGGGCGGCGATCTCCGCTTTTTCCGCCGCGTGCTTGTCTCCGGTGCCTTTGGACGATAAAATGCCGAATTGGTCGTTCTGAGCCAGCATCGCGCCGCCGTGCACGCGAACGAGCAGCCCTTTTTCCTCCAGGCGCGCCAGATCCTCGCGGATCGTTTTGCCTGTCACCTCGAGAAGAGAACTGAGTTCGCCGACGCCGATTTCTTTGCGCTCGATAAGGATTTCCATCAATTTTTCATGCCGTTTGAGTGCGTTCATGGTTGGACATAGCTCCTATTCCGAAAAAAGTCGTGTAGGGTCTATTTTAAGTCCTTCATATCCACGCCGTCCATATCGTCGAACAGTTGGTTTTCGCCGCCCATCGCCCAGCAGAAGGTGTAGTTGTTCGTGCCGACGCCGCTATGGATGGACCAGCTTGGCGACAAGATCGCTTGCTCGTTCCGCACGACCAAATGACGCGTCTCTTGCGGATCGCCCATGAAGTGGAAGACCGCGGCATTTTCCGGCATATTGAAGTACAGATACACTTCGGAGCGGCGGTTATGCGTATGGCAAGGCATCGTGTTCCACATGCTGCCCGGCGCCAGATGCGTGATGCCCATCACGAGCTGACAACTTTCGATTCCGCCCGGCAGGATATATTTGTTGATCGTGCGCTCGTTCGAGCTGTCGAGGCTGCCCAGATTGGCTTTGATCGCTTCGCCTTCGCCCGCTTTTTTCGTCGTATAGGCTTTGTGCGCCGGCGTGGACACCAGGTAGAACTTTGCCGGGCTGTCTCCGTTCGCGCTTTTGAAAAAGACGTCTTTTACGCCGAGTCCGATGTACAGGCATTCGTTCACGCCCATCTCGTGCGTGTCGCCGTCAACCGTGACCGAACCTTCGCCGCCCACGTTGATGATGCCCACTTCGCGCCGCTCCAGGAAATAATCCGCGCCGATCTGCTTGAAGTCGGCTTCCAGCTTCAGTTCTTTGGACACGGGTACGGCCGAACCGACGATATACCGATCGGTATGCGAGTAAACGGTTACAAGTTCATCCGGCGCAAACAACGTTTCGATCAAAAATTCCTCGCGCAGTCGGGTCGTATCGAAGCCTTTTACGTCTTTCGGATTGGAATCATAGCGGTTTTCCACAATAGTCATCCTTTCGATTTGGAGGATTTTAGCTAAAAAACAGTAAATGAACGTTTATATAGGTTCATATTAGTTCATTTAATTCGCTTTGTACATCCTTTTTTGCTAAAAAGAAAAATCCCGCTTTACCAGATCCGGCAAAGACGAGAACGTTCAGCTTTTTCTAAGCTTGCTTTCATTTCTTGTTCATGTTTTCGGGTTATCATAGATTGACTTAACTAAACGGAAACTCGACGGACCGGAGGGACTCTGACGTGAACGCGAAACGACTTAAAAAAACCGACCCCATTCCGGTAATCCTTGCACTGGCGGCGCTGTTTCTGTCGCTATATAATATTCAAAAATCCGGAAATCTAAATGCTTACTACACGGCTGCGGTCACGAGCATGACGCAAAGCTTCCACAACTTTTTCTACAATTCATTTGATCCCGGCGGCTTCATTTCGATCGATAAACCTCCGGTTGCTTTTTGGCTGCAAGCGATTAGCGTCAAACTATTGGGATTGCACTCGTGGACGCTTGCTCTTCCGTCGGCGCTGGCTTTTGCGGGTTCTGTCATCCTGCTCTATCTGATCGTTCGGGGTTCATTCGGTTTGGCGGCAGCGCGTTTGGCAGCTCTAATCCTGACTTTTACGCCGATTGCCGCTGCCGTCAGCCGGACCAACAACGTGGATAGCGTATTGGTGTTTTTCCTGCTGCTGGCTGTATACGTTTTAACCCGAGCCGTTCGAAACAGCAGTCTGCTCCAACTCTGTCTAGCTTTTGCGCTGGTCGGCGTAGGGTTCAATACCAAGATGCTCCAAGCCTATCTCGTGCTGCCCGCTCTCTTTTTATTCGTGTGGGCGGCTTATCGCATGCGCAAGAAGCATTGGAAAACAACACTCCGGCACCTGGCCGCGGCTACCGGAGTTCTTATCGCCGTCTCGCTGTCTTGGGCGGTTATCGTGGATGCCACGCCTGCCGATCAACGCCCTTATGTCGGCAGCAGTCAGCATAATTCGGTACTGGAGCTGGCACTCGGCTATAACGGCATCGGCCGCCTGACAGGCGACTTGAGCGGAAGCTTGGCTTCGGGTCAAAATAACGCGCGAATCGCGGCCCAAGATGCCAGCTTGATGCCGACTCTTCCATTGGGAATAGATTCTTCGCGATTAGAAAAGGCTGGCATTCCGACAAACGAAACTCCTCGCGAAATCCGCTCTTTCGCTCCGGCTTCTTCCTCGGGCGCGATGAGTTCGACCAGCGAAGACGGACCGTCCGGACTGCTGCGCCTGTTCGACGTGAAGCTCGCCGGACAGATCGCGTGGCTGCTTCCTTTTGCGCTGTTCGGCGCCGTTCTGCTGTGGCTGCGCCGCCCGGAGCGCCGCGTCGACGTGATGCTCTGGGCGGGTTGGCTGCTGCCGATGATCGTCGTGTTCAGTCTGGCCGGATACTTCCATCGTTACTATCTGATTATGCTGGCACCGGGCATCGCGGCGTTGGCAGGTGCGGCAATTGCCGAATTATGCCGTTCGCGCCAGGCTTCTTGGATCGTCCCCGGAGCGATTATTGCTTTTGGCACGGTGGCTTATATCGCTTACGACGACGGGTTTCCGATGATCGGACTGGCCTGCGCGGTGATCGGCACGCTCGCCCTGCCCGGGTTATGGTTCAAAACGCGTATCGCGCCGAAGCTCACGTTGATCTTCTCGCTCATTGCCTTGCTCGCCGCGCCCGCTTACTGGTCGCTTACTCCTTCGTTATACGGGGTGAGCGCTCGCCAACCTTATGCTTCTCCGCATCTGGCCGAAGGCGGCGGAAGCTGGAGTCGCGACGGCGAACCGCTCGATGCGGCATTGGTCGACTATCTCATCCGCAATCGCGGCAGCGCCAAATATTTGGCCGCCATGCCTTCATCCAACAGCGGTGCGGACTCTCTGATTATCCAGACCGGACTACCGGTACTCGCATGGGGCGGCTTTAAAGGCGTAGACCCGGCACTCGACATCGCAGGCCTGCAAAAACTGGTCAAATCCGGCGAACTGCGCTATGTATTGATCGGCGGCGCGCATAATACCCAGGACGCTCTTGCGCGCTGGGTTGAATTGAACGGAAGCCCCGTGCCGGAATCAGCCTGGAATGCCATGAAGAAGGGCAGCGTGCAAGCATTCGGCCCTTCTTCGCAAGATGCGCAGGGCATCACCGGCGCGATCGGGCAGGTCGTCGATACGCTCGGTCTGAATCGCAGCTATACGCTATACGATCTGAGCAGCCTATCCATTAAGGAGGATTGAATCCGTGCCGCAAAACAAAATGTCTGCCAGGCCGCTGCGCTTCGCCATTGTCGGCGTCTCCAATACGCTTGTCGATTTTATCGTCTTTTTCCTGCTTGAAGGATTGATCGGCCCGATCGCCCAAATCGCGGGTTATGCCGCCGGTACGGCCAACAGCTACTATTGGAACCGCCGCTGGACCTTCAAGACGGATCAACCCAAGCAAAAAGGCGAACTGACCCGTTTTCTGATCGTCAATCTGACCGTTGCCCTGTTGACCACCGCTCTGCTTACGCTGCTCAATCTGTTCATGCCCGTCTGGGCCGCAAAAGTGCTCGTGACCGTACCCGGCATGGCGCTGAATTATCTATTGAGCAAAGTCTGGGTGTTCCGCCCCGCGGCAAGCGAAACGCCAAACCGTTAATTCGCGGAAGAAGAAACGGACCCGAAGTTGGTCTGATTGAACTCGGGCAGCAGCTTTTGAATATGTCGGACCAGCTGTTCAGCGGCCTGACGATGCGTTTTTTGAGACGGATGGTAGTCGGCGGCGTAACCGTCTTCCGCCTGCTGAACATCGAATTTCAGAGTCGTTACCTTGAGGTCGCCTGTCGCTTCGATATATTGGCCTACCGCCTGCTCGACAAACGGATACAGCCGATCGCCCATAATTCCCAAAGCGCACAAGATCATCGCGTTAGCGTTCCTGCGGCGGACCGTTTTCAAAAACTCGGTATACCGCATCGCGAACTCCGTCTGTCTCTCCAGGTTATTCTGCGCATAGGAGTCGTCATTGGTGCCCAAATTGATGATGACCAGATCGGGAACGAATTGCGTAAAATCCCAAACAACCGAGAGCGGATCGAGCGTCCCGTCCGGTCTGCCTTCCGATTTGGCCCATTTTTCATAATAGTCCGGGACCAGATGGGTGAGCAGTTTGGCGTCATTATCCGTATAACCGGAGATGATGCCGTAGCCGCTGTACGACACGATGCTGTAATCGGCGCCGAGCGCCTGAACGGTTTGATACGAATACGCCTTAGTTACGTCTTCTGTCGCGGTAGAAAAGGAATGCTCGGCATGCTCATCGTCGATTCCGTATCCGCAAGTGATCGAATCGCCGATAATCTCGATCTTGTGCTTCTTTGCCGGAGTAGGTCGAATACCGCCTTCTGCGTCCACGGCAATCTGCTGTATTCCGACCGTCGACATTGCCGCTTCCGACAGCTTGACGACGCGCACGATGACCGTCTCTTCTATTTCGCTTTCGAACACGATGTATCTTTTCGTCGCCTGATCGATCTGTTCGTCTACTACCCGTTTTCCATTCACCCAAATTCCGACGCGCGCCCAATTATTCGTTCCCTGCGCCGTACTATCGCCCTGAAGCGTAATTTCCGCCTTTTTCCCGGTAAAAGAAAACTCGACCCCGCTGCCGGACAACCCCAGCCATAACGTCTCGTTATACCTATGCGTTCTGCCCAACTTTTTTACATAATCCGCCGTCGCTCTAAATTCTTTCATTTTCCATCCTCTTCTCCTCCATTTTGACGATCGCCGATATGCACGCGAATCACGATATCTTGGTCATGGTTGCCGAATCCCGCGCCGTAAAGCGTTAAGCCTCCCACATGCTCGGCCTGTTCATCCACCTGAAAACGCAGCGTCCAAAAGGGATCATCCAAACGCAAATCGGAAAGGGTGACGTCCGACATGCGTTCCCCGTCAATGGAAGCTCCTGAAGCGTCGATTCGAATCGTTTTGAGCAGTCCGTATTGGTTTACGTTACGGTGCCACCAAGACGGGGTGTATTTCCCCCTGGCGGCGCGACCGAAGTCTGCCGGGCTGGTCCAGTTGCCCAAGTAGATGCCGTTAAACACGAATCCGATGTCGGAAGGCCAGTCATCGCGAAGTCCCGGCGCTTCCGAAGCCAATTCCATCGAAAGCTCGATCGCTTCCGCCGTCTGTTCAGGGAGTAGATAATTCGGCGTTTTATACTCCACAAAGCCTCGCCCCATCCACAATATAGCTGCCTGCACCCGTTCCGGATCGAGAAAATAACGGGGATCGTCCCAAACGCCGATTTCTTTTTCCAAAGTACCGAGGCCGCAAGTGGGATGTACGTCGAAAGCCGTATAATGGCCGATCGCGATCGACTGTTCCCGAATCCGTGCTTCCTCGCTCGCCTGCGGCAAAAGAATCTCGATCTTGCTTTCTTTGATAAAACAGATCTTATGCGTGCCGCCGTTCAATCGTACTCTGCGGCTCCCAATCAATCCGGCTTCCTCCAGCTTTCGAATATGCATCGTGACGATGGAAGGGCTCAGACCGAGGCGCGTCGCCAGATCTTTGACGTTCATCTCGGCATCGGCCAGCAATCTCAGCATCTTCCATCTTACCTCGCTTGCCAAGGCTTCGTATAGCGGAATAAATCGTTCTTCGCCGTTCGCTTTGATCATTTGTCCCCCTGCTTCCGCTCATGTTGAAATCACATTTATATTTATTGAATAGATTTTCTCTTTGCGCCTTACTTTATCATATTGTAAGGGGTATCGGAATACGGTTTAATTTGCTTAGATTCAATAAAATATGCAATTCGCAAAGATGTGAATTCAAGAAGAGGTGCGGCATGAAATACAACAATCCCGTCATCAAAGGCTTTTACCCCGATCCCAGTGTATGCCGAGTAGGCGACACGTATTATCTGGTATGCAGTTCTTTTCAATTCTTCCCCGGCGTCCCGCTCTTCGAGAGCAAAGACCTGATTAACTGGACCCAAATCGGCCATTGCCTGACTCGCGAGAGCCAAGTTCAACTGAGTCGCGTCAACAGCTCCGGCGGCGTGTTCGCTCCGACGATCCGTCATTACGAAGGCCGTTTTTATATGACCACGACCAACGATACGACGCGTCAGAACTTCTATGTATGGACAGACGACATTTACGGCGAATGGTCGGAACCGGTATTCGTCGATCAAGGCGGCATCGATCCGGATTTGTATTTTGAAAACGGACGGGCTTTCTTCATGAGCAACGGCACGGACGATCAAGGCGTAGGCGGAGTGGTGCAATGCGAACTCAACATCGAGACCGGAGCGAAGCTGTCGCCGAGCCGTTCGATCTGGAAAGGCACGGGCGGTCGCTATCTGGAAAGCCCGCATATGTACAACATCGACGGGCGTTACTACCTGATGGCCGCCGAAGGCGGAACCGAATACGGCCATATGGTCATTTACGCGCGGAGCGAAGCGCTTTCGGGTCCGTTCGAATCGTACGCCGCCAACCCCGTGCTCACCAACCGCAACCTCGGCGGCTATGAGCTTCAGGGCGTAGGCCACGGCGATCTGATTCAAGACGGCGACGGCAACTGGTGGATGCTGCATCTGGGCTTCCGTCAGATCGGACGCTGGCTGACTTATCACCATCTGGGCCGCGAAGTGTTCCTGACCCCGGTCACGTTCGACGAAGACGGCTGGTTTACCGCGGGACATGACGGCATTACGCTGACCAGCTTTACCACGGACCGTATTCCCGATCATGTCGTGCAGCAGGAACAAAAGATCGTAACCTTTGAAAATACCGACTGGAACCTGGATTGGTGTTATCTGCGTCATCCGTCGACCGAAAATTATAAGCTTGAACCCAATCGAGCTGTACTGCGCGGCACCGACATCACCTTGGATGCCCCGGCTTCCCCGACCTTCATCGGTATTCGACAAAAAGATTTCGATGCAACCCTCTCCTGCGAAGTCCGACTTTCCGGCGAACAGGGCGAAGCCGGAATCACGTTATACATGGACGAAAACCACCGTTATGACCTCGCCGTCCGCAACGATCAAGACGGCTCCGTCAAAGTCATCGAACGATTGAACGTGGGCGACGTCAAATCGATCGAAAAAGAAATCCCGATCAACCACGAAAGCCCAGCCCGACTTCTTATCCGTTCCGGCCATGAACGCTATCACTTCTTCCTTGTGCAAGACAACGAAGAAATCGCCCTAGGCACAGCCCAAACCCGCTACCTCTCTTCCGAAGTCGCAGGCGGCTTCACCGGCGTCGTCATCGGTCTTTACGCCGCAGGCGAACACGCAGAAGCCGAATTCACGAATTTCAAATGCGAGTACTTATAAAAGGTTGGTTACCTTTCTCTATCCCCTTGACCTAAAAAGAGCTGTCCCTAAGCTAATCTAGGCCATGTACGCAAACTCAACGACGTGCATCTTGACCTGTCTTTTCGCCCTCTTCGGCGTCATTTTCCTTTGACGTGCCCCGGCACGCCTTCAGGAAAATTCCTTGCCGAGAACGAAAATCCAGCTCAATCTGCTCCCGGCGGAGTTTGCTTACACGCCCTAGCTTAGGACAGCCTCTTTTGTATCTTTTCCATGTCTTGAATTTGGCGGTCACATATCGCCTAATCCGACCTCTTGTCTTCTCTCACCCCAGCAGCCTGCTTCGGCGGGTTCTTGGGTTGGGATAGGTTCGATTTCTCCCGCAGCGTCTCCCCGCTCCAGCCCAGGAATTAAAACTCCCCAACAAAAAAAGAGCCCGCCGAAGCGAGCCCTTCCCTCATCCTACATTTTCATACCGATCGAGTTATTACCCATGATCCAGATCGAACCGACAACGACAGTCAACAGGATCAGAACCCCGAAGATCAGCGTAATCAGGTTCCAACGAGGTTGTTCTCCATCACGCACGTGCATGAAGAAGATCAACTGAACCAGGAATTGCAGGGTCGCCGTTACCATGATCACTGCAATCGTGGCTGTACGTCCCATCATATCGTTCAACACGACAACGAGCGGAATGATCGTCAGCACGATCGAAATGATATAACCGATGATGTAGGACTTAAGCGAGCCGTGCTCGTGACGTTCCCCACCGTGGCTGTTATGCGCGTTATTGTGATCCGCCATCTTACATCACCTCCATCAGGTACACGATCGAGAGCAGGAAGATCCAGACCGCGTCCAAGAAGTGCCAGTACAAGCTGAATACCGTAACTTTGCCCTTGGTATCGTCCGTAAGGCCGCGGCGAACGATCTGAATGATAATCGCGATCATCCAGAACAGGCCGACGGTAACGTGAACGCCGTGCGTGCCGACCAGCGTGAAGAATGCCGACCAGTATGCGCTTGTTTGCAGCGTCGCGCCTTCATGGATCAAGTGCAGGAACTCGTTGACTTCCAAGTACAGGAAGCCTGCGCCGAGCAGTCCGGTGATCACCAACCAGATAATCATCTGCTTGATCTTGTTTTGGTGCATCGCCAGAACGGCTACACCGCTTGTGAAGCTACTGGTCAAGAGCAGGAACGTCGAAATGATGATCCCGTTCATTTCCAACAGTTCCGCGCCGGTTACGTTGCCGTCTGTGCCGCCGCGAAGAACGATGAATGTCGCAAACAACGTTGCGAACATGATAACGTCGGTTACAAGGAAAATCCAGAAACCGAGCAGTTTCAGATCCTGAGGGTCGTGGTGACCCGCAGCGTGATGATCATGATGGTCCGAGCCATGCGCCGGAGACTGTGCCATTATACCGACCCCCTTAACGTCGCTTCAGTACGCTCAATTTCTTCAACCGGAATGTAGTATTCCGCTTTGTGAGCGCTGAACGAGCGAGCGAACATACAAATGAATACGCCGATCAGACCTGGAATTGCCATCCACAGCCAGTGGAAGACCAGACCGAAGCCGAGAACGAACCAGCAGGCGCCCATGATCGGACCAATTGCTGAGTTTTTCGGCATATGAATCGGTTCGATCGGTCCGTGCTGCCAAGGCTTCTCGCCTCTGGCACGGCGTTCTTTCTCTTCCCACCACTCGTCGCGGCTGTGAACTTGCGGAATAACCGCGAAGTTGTATTCCGGCGCCGGCGAAGGAATCGAGAATTCCAACGTGCGTCCATCCCAGATATCGCCTGTTGTATCTTTTTCATGACGGAAAATACTGTAACCGATCTGCGCTACCTGGAACAGGAAGGCAAGACCCATGATGTACGCGCCGATCGTCGAAGCCACGTTCAGACCCTGCCAATCCGGGTTGCTGAATACGCTGATCCGGCGCGTCATGCCGTCGAGGCCGACGAGGTATTGCGGCATGAAGCAGACATAGAAACCGATATTCCAGAGCCAGAATGCCCATTTGCCGAGATACTCGTTAAGCTTGAAGCCGAACATCTTCGGCCACCAGTAGTACAGACCCGCGAAGTAACCGAATACGACGCCTCCGATCAACACTTGGTGGAAGTGGGCAATCAGGAAGTAACTGTTGTGGAACTGGAAGTCCGCTGGTGCAACCGACAGCATAACCCCCGTCATCCCGCCGACAACGAATGCCGGTATGAACGCGATCGTCCACATCATCGGGGTCGGGAAGGTGATCCTGCCCTTGTACATGGTAAACAGCCAGTTGAATATCTTGACCCCGGTCGGAATCGCGATAATCATCGTCGTGACTGCGAAGAACGCATTAACGTTCGCGCCGGAGCCCATCGTGAAGAAGTGGTGAGCCCAAGTGAAGAACGAGATGATACTGATGATAACCATGGCGAATACCATGGAAGCGTAGCCGAACAGCCGTTTTCTCGCGAAGGTCGCAACCGTCTCGGAGAATACGCCGAAGGCTGGCAGAACGACGATATACACTTCCGGGTGACCCCACATCCAGATGAGGTTGATATACATCATCGGGTTGCCGCCGCCGTCAAGCGTGAAGAAATGGGCGCCGAAGAAGCGGTCCATAAAGAGCAGCAGCAGCGTGATCGTCAAGATCGGGAAGGCGAAAATGATCGTTGTCGAAGCAGCGAATACCGACCACGTAAACATCGGCATTTTCATCATCGTCATGCCCGGAGCACGCATTTTGAGGATTGTGACGATAAAGTTGATACCGGACGCAAGGGAACCGATACCCGATATCTGGATACCCCAAATGTAGAAGTTTTGTCCGACGCCCGGGTTAAATTGCGAACCGGAGAGCGGCGGGTAGGCAAGCCATCCGGCATCCGGAGAACCGCCGATGACGAACGACAGGTTGAACAGCATGGCGCCGGCGAAGAACAGCCAGAAGCTTAGCGAGTTCAGGAAAGGGAAAGCAACGTCTCGCGCGCCGATTTGAAGCGGCACGATGATGTTGAACAAACCGAACATGAGAGGCATAGCCATGAAGAAGATCATGACAACGCCGTGCGTCGTGAAGATTTGGTTATAGTGATCGGCTTCCAGGAAGTTCAAATCCGGGAAGGCTAACTGAGTCCGCATCATGACGGCATCGACGCCGCCGCGGAACAGCATCACGATCGCAGCAAGGATATACATGATCCCGATCTTTTTATGATCGACGGTCGTGAGCCAGCCTTTCCAGAGCCAACCCCATTTTTTGAAGTAGGTCAGTACGAATACGATCCCGAGTGTCGCCAGAACGATCGACACGTCCGCGCCGTAGATCAGCGGATCGCCCGTTACAAAAAACTCGGATGCGAACTCTTTGATATTATCGAGCATTAGGGAGCTCCTTTCGTTGCATTGATTGTTCAGGCTCTTTTACATCCGGTATGATCCGAATCTTAGTGGCCGTTGTGCGAAGAAGAATCTTCTTCCGAGTTCGCGGCGTCTGCCGATGTCGTACCTTCCGTCTCGTCAGCCGATGCGCTTCCGTGCTGGTGAAGCTCTGCACCGTCATGCATGTACTTGGTTACGATACGCTCGTAAATACCTTCGGGGAACGAAGAGTACAAGGTAGGCTCTTCTTTTTCCGTAGGCTTCGACATTTCTTCGTACGATTCGTCGGTGATCGTGTTCGGCGAGCTTTTCGCCTCTTGAATCCATTGCTCGTACTCGGCGTCGCTGGTCGCGTGAACGTCGAAGGTCATGTTTTCGAAATGTTCACCCGTGAAGTTAGCCGCTGTACCGAAGTACGTTCCCGGCTCGTCGGCTTGCAAATGCAGAGCCATGGACATGCCGGACATCGCATAAATCTGTCCGCCCAATTCCGGAATCCAGAACGAGTTCATCGGCGAATCGGCCGTCAACTCGAAGCGTACCGGACGGTCTTCCGGAATCGTGATCGTATTGACGGTCGCAATTCCTTCCTCCGGATACAGGAACAGCCATTTCCAGTTCAGCGATACGACCTGGATGGTTACCTCTTCCTTATCGGACTTGAGAGCTTTGGCCGGCTCCAGTTCGTGCGTATAACGCACGGTGATAACGGCCAGAACGATAATGATGACAATCGGAATTCCCCACCAGATCGTCTCTAGCAGGTTGCTGTGCGCCCATTCCGGCTTATAGTCGGCCTTCTTGTTGCTGGCCCGATAGCGCCATACAATGATGAACGTAATAATCAACACCGGCACGATAATAATCGAGCACAAAATAACGGTGATAATCATCAGGTCCAATTGCTTGGCTGCGATCGGTCCTTTCGGGTCGAGAACCATATAGTCCGCGCATCCCGAGAGCAACAGCATCGTCATTACGAGAACGACGGCCGAGAAAGCTGCGCGAACGAGCGATCTTCGTTTTTTGCCCATGTGGATCCCCTCTCTTTGTTGAACGCTCAATAAAATCCGATAAGCATTTCACACATTAAAACGCAACTTTGATTCTACACTTAAAGATACCAGAAATGAACAGCTTTTTCGAAAAGTTTTGACTTTGTTAACAAAGATGTCAAACTATTTGCTTCTTTTCGTGATATTGAGCCTTGAAAAGCCTTATTTCAGCATAGCCGCTTCCCTTCGATAAGTGACTAATCTTCTACTCCCCTCTCACTTTATTTCAAATTTTAATTTTCTCTTCCTTTATATACGCTCTAATCCCTTTTAACGTCTTCCGGTCCCTTGCTAAACATTTTTATGCGCGCTTCACTCCTTCATATGACTTTATTATCTTATCGGATACGACACCGGTTAACATCCTATTCAGTTGGCATTTTCTCTGACATTTTTGTGACATTTATCATAGATGAATTTCCGATTCCGCAAAAAAAACCTCGATCGGCTCTTTTGCGAGCTTTATCGAGGTTTTGACCGTATAGGTTTTTCGTTTTTAAGTTGGCTCGGAGGCTAAAGGATCGCATGTTCGTTAGAACGCTCATTTTCGGAATTTGCAACCCGTAACGGATCGTATGGACGCTTAGACAGGAAAAACGAACAAAATCGGCTCAGGAAGCTGCTTTTTTACCGCTAAGCTCCGTCTCGATCCGCTAAAAATCTCACAGCCCCAATTCGAGGTTCTAAGCGTCATGTCGATCCGTTGCAGGGCATCGTCTCCGGATTGCGCTTGCCGCTTACTCGCAAGACGTCCGCGTTTCGTTGCTACACTACTCCTTGCGGGTCTCCATCCAACCGTTTTTCACTACGTTTTGGTACCAGTAGAAGCTCTCTTTCGGCGTGCGCTTCAAGGAGCGGTAGTCCACGTGTACGAGGCCGAAGCGCATGCGGTAGCCTTCTGCCCACTCGAAGTTGTCCATCAGCGACCAGGCCATGTAGCCTTTGAGGTTGATGCCGTCTTGGATCACGCGGTGAACTTGAGCGATATGCTGCTGAAGATAGGAGATGCGACGCGAGTCGTTCACTTTGCCGTTCACGATGTCGTCGTTGATGCAAGCCCCGTTTTCGGTGATGTAGATATCGATGTTGCCGTATTTTTGCAGGTAATGGATCACTTCGTACAGACCTCTCGACTCCACCGGCCAGCCGATATCGGTCTTGACCAGGCCCATGTCGACCTCTTCCATTTGCAAATAGCCGCCGTCGGGATTGAAGCGGTTGACGCTCATCGCATAATAGTTGATTCCGATATGGTCGATCGGCTGCGCAATGGCTTCCATATCGCCTTCGTGGATCGGAGGCACATGGCCGGATTGCTCGAACCACGAGTAGAGCGATTGCGGGTAGCTTCCTTTGTAGATCGGATCAAGGAACCAGTCGGAAAAGACTTGGATGTTGCGGTCGGCTGCGCCTTGGTCCGCTTCGTTTTTGGAATACGGAACCGCCCATGCCACGTTCGGAGCGATGCCGATCTTGCCGTCTACGCCGACTTCGCGGAACTTGGATACCGATTTGCCGTGCGCAACGAGCAGATTGTGAGCAACGTCAAGTCCGGCTTGCAGATCCTGCTTGCCCGGGGCGTGCACGCCGATCACGTTCGACAGGAACGCGATGCACCAAGGCTCGTTGAACGTCAGCCAGTATCTGATTTTGCCGTTGAATTCACGATACATGACTTCGGAGAACTTGACGAAGGCATCGATGCTGCGACGGTTTTCCCAGCCGCCTACATCTTGAAGAGCCTGCGGCAGATCCCAATGATACAACGTGCAGAACGGCTCAATGCCGGCTTCCAGCAGCTTGTCGACGAAACGGTGGTAGTAGTCCAAGCCTTCTTGGTTGATCTCGCCGTCTCCGTCCGGAATGATGCGGGACCAGGAGATCGAGAAACGGTAGGTGTTGATGCCGAGTTCTTTCATCAGCTCAACGTCTTCTTCGTAGCGGTGGTAGCTGTCGCAAGCGACGTCGCCGTTATCTCCGTTAAAGACTCGACCCGGCGTATGGGAGAACGTATCCCAGATGGACGGACCGCGTCCGCCTTCCCGTGCGGCTCCTTCGATTTGATAGGCGGCCGTGGCCGTGCCCCATTTGAAGTCGTTCGGAAATTGAAAAATCGTCATGTTTGTTCCTCCATAGGCTTGTTAGGTTTTATTAAACCGTCGGCTGGGGACTCCGGGAAAGTTTCGCCAGCTTATGCTTACGATGTGCCTTTCTTCGAAAGGCTTTGGGTCGCGTGTTGAAATCGGGAAGCAGGATTGGACAACGATGAAGCTTCCCGATTTCAAAGGCGAACATTTCATTCCTCAGCTGAAACTTCCCAAAGCCTTAGGCCGGGTTAAATCAAAACTCCCACAACCCGTAAGTTGTTGGGCAGGGTAAAGCTGCGGCCTTTGTAGCTAAGGCCGCGCAATATAAAGTCGGAGCCATTGAATGCAGCGGCTCAATGGTAAAACAGGCATGAAAGGCAGAAAAGTTCGCCGCTCTAAAAGAGCCAGCATCAAACATCGCTAAGCTTTGCACAACACAAAAGTCTAAGCTTGGCTGGCGGCTATTTGAAAGTAACGGTGGTGCTTTCGCCGGCGACCAGATTCAGAACGCCTGTGAATTGAGCGGCTTCGTTTGTAGGTACAGGCGAAGATCCTTCAAAGGCGCGCTGCGCGCGCAGACGGATCGGGCCGGAGAAGTCGGCGGTGATTTCGGCGGATTGGATTTGGCCGTTTTGCCACTTCAGGGAGACGGTATAGCCGCCGCGGGCGCGAAGGCCGCGGACGGAGCCGTCGGGCCAGGCTGTCGGCAGTACCGGAAGCAGATGCAGCTCGTCCAGATGGCTCTGGAGCAGCAGCTCGGCAATGCCTGCCGTTCCGCCGAAGTTGCCGTCGATCTGGAACGGCGGATGATCGTCGAACAAGTTCGGGTGCGTCGAGCGTGCCAGCAGCGTATGCACGAAGTGATACGCGTTCTCGCCGTCGAACAGGCGGGCATACAAATTGATCAACCACGCACAACTCCAACCTGTATGCCCGCCGCCGTTGGCAATACGGGCTGCAAGAGAAGCTTTTGCCGCTTCCAGCAGTTCCGGCGTTTCTTCGCTGTTGATGGAGCGTCCCGGATATACGCCATACAGATGGGAGACGTGGCGGTGTCCCGGCTCGTGCTCCTTCAGTTCGGTGCCCCATTCAAGCAGGCGACCGTCCGAGCCGACCCGAAGCGGCTGCAAACGTTGCAGCGCAGAGCGGAACTCTGCCGCTTCGGCGCTGCTTAGACCCAAAAGACTTTCCGCTTCGATCACATGCTCCATGACATCCCGAACAAGAGTCAGATCCATCGCCGATCCGAACGCCGTGCTGCAAGGTTCTCCGTTTTCAGTGACGAAACGATTCTCCGGCGACGTCGACGGAGCCGTCGTCAGTCGGCCGTCCGGACCTTCGACGAGCCAATCCAACGCGAACAATGCCGCTTCGCGCAGAATCGGATAAGCTTCATTGCGCAAGAATGCTTGGTCTTTGGTAAACAAATAATGTTCCCATAGATGCGACGTCAACCATAAGCCGCCCATCGGCCAGAAAGCCCAGCTTGCATCGCCGCCGGACGGGGTCGACATCCGCCACAGATCCACATTATGGTGCGCGGCCCAGCCGCGGGTTCCGTAATGGATTTTGGCCGTGCGCCGACCCGCATGCGCCAATTCGCCGATCATTTTCAACATCGGCTCATGACATTCGCCCAGGTTCACGCTCTCGACCGGCCAGTAGTTCATCTGTACATTAATGTTCGACGTGTAGTTGCTGTTCCACGGCGGTTCGATCTGGTGATTCCAGATCCCTTGCAGGTTGGCAGGCTGAGTTCCCGGACGGGAGCTTCCCATCAGCAGATAACGGCCGTAATGGAAGTACAGAGCTTCCAGCGCCGGATCGACGGCTCCTTGCTTGTAGGCTTCAAGACGCTCGTCGGTCGGCAGCTCGGCACGTTCTTCCCCGCCGAGATTCAGCTCCACGCGTCCGAACAGTGCCGCATGATCGCGAACATGCCGCTCGCGCAAAGCTTGCTCGTCCCATGCCGAAGCCGCCTTCAACCAAGTTTCGCACAACCGGTCCGGACGACGAGAACCGCTTTCCGGCAGTTTGTCGTATGCTTCAAAGTTAGTCGCCGCCGCGAGCAGCAGCACCGCCCGGTCCGCGCGCCGAATCTCGACGCGTCCTTCTACGGCACGAACGTTCCCGCCTTCGGCGCGCGTCTTCAATTGAGCTTCAAAACGCATCCCCAGGCCGTCTTCGAACAGAATCGCTTCCGGGTGGTCGCGGAAGTAATTCGTCTCCACATGGCTCGGCGCCATGCCCTTGATCGCCAGGCGACCGTCCGTATACGCCGCTGTCTCATAAGGAAGCAGGCTCTCCAGCGACACGTCAACATCGATCGAACCTGCTTGATCTGCGCTTAACACCACAGCCAGCACCTGATCCGGCTCGCTGATCCATACTTCGCGGGTAAAACGAACTCCGTCAGCCGTAAAAGTCGTCGTCAGCACACCGTTGGTCAGATCCAGTTCGCGCTCATAGCCCGTCGCTTCTCCGCCGCCGATCCGGTCAACATACAAGTCGCCGAGAGGCTGATACGCTTCCGTATTCCAGCCCAGCATGCGCAGATTGATGATTTTCTCCGCTTCATCGTACTTCCCCGCAAAAATCAACTCTCGCACCTGCTTTAAATAACGCTGTGCATCATAGTTGACCTTATCCCGCGGAAATCCCGACCACAACGTATCCTCGTTCAGCTGCAACCGTTCCCGGCGATCCCCGCCGAATACCATCGCGCCCAATCGTCCATTCCCTGCCGGCAGCGCTTCTTCCCACCGCTGCGCAGGCTGCTTATACCATAATTTATACGTTTGATTCCTCTTCATTCCGACTAACCCCCGTTTTCAGAAAACGTTTTAGGTCGATCCCGGCCTTCTCCGCTGAAAATGCTTACACATCCGTTTTCAGTATAAGACAGCCGCCAAACAGCGTCAATCTTCTTCCTTTAAATTCTCCCTATATTTTTCGACATTTTTCTTTATGCTCTTTCACTTGCCTTTGCCTTTGCCTTTGCCTTTGCCTTTGCTTTTCCTTGCCTTTGAATATTTTTCCCCATCAAAAAAAGGCGGAGCTTAACCCGCCTTTTTTGTGGGAATATTCAATTCGCGCAAGCCCGGCCCAGCGAATTTCTCCCGCAGCGTCCAACCGGGCTTCCCAAGCGAATAGGATTTTCCCGGCAAAAACCGTGCCGGCTTTACTCCGCCGGAGTCCCCCATGTTTCCACGGTATCTTTGATCAGCTGCGTGTACAAAGCCTCCATCTCCGGAATGCCGGACCCGTTCAGATCGGTCAGCATTTGATCGTAAATAGCGTCGAATTGCTCCGGCGTCGCCACGATTGCGGCCGGAATCGCTTTGCGCACGATATCCTGCGATTTTTGGAACGGAACCGTGAAGTCCGGCGAACTAGGTGCCGGCAGGTTGTACGCCGCTCCCCAGGCTTTGACCGGGAAATCTTCTTTGCCCGGGAACAGGTCTTTCCAAGTGGTCGCGTCGTAAGCCGCGAGCGCTTTTTTCTCGGGTTCGCTGTAGCTGTTGGTGATTTGTTCCGGATAGTTCGTGGTGTAATAGTTGTCGGTCGAGTCTTTTACCCCGTCGCCGTAACGAACCGTGAATGGCGTGTACAGCCCGATGCCGGTTTGTTTTTGGAATGCGGAGTTGTCGTTGATCTTCTGATCCAGCACGTCTGCCGGAATGACCCGTTTGCCGTCTTCGACGTTGTAATGCTTGCCTTCGATGCCCCAGTTCACGAGCAGCTGCCCTTCGTCGGATGCCATCCAGTCCAGGAACTTGATCGCGCGGATCTGTTTTTCTTCGCTCATGGTCGTCGAGAAGGACAAGCCGTAGCCGGAAGCGTTGCCGATATCGACGAAGGAATGGTCTTGATATTCTTCCGTCAGCGTAACCGGGAAATGGCCGTACAGCTTATCGTACTTGCCTGCGGCTTTCAAAGAGTTCTCGGCTTCTTGGAAGTCCCAATCCTGGTCGATCAGGCCGAGTACGCGTCCGCTGGAGATTTTAGCCAAGTACTGGTCGTTTTTCTGCGTGAACGCTTCGGGATCGATCAAGCCTTCGTTATACATATGGTTCAGCCAACGGAAGTATTCTTTTTCAGCCGGACGTTTGTAATGCAGCTGCGCTTCGTACGTGTCCGGATCGATATAAAACTCGCCGTCGTCGGGAGCGCCAGTCGCCAAGAAAGCCGGGTTGGTGACGGTGATCATAATTTTCCAATCATCTGCGTTCAGCGTAAGCGGAATGGTCGGCTGACCGTCGATCGTCGGGTGCTTGGCGTAATATTCTTTTAAAACCTTTTCGAAGTCTTCGACGGTGCGAATCTCCGGGTAGCCCAATTCTTCAAGCACGGCAAGCTGCACTTCAAAGCCGCCTCCGGCTTCGAAAGCGGTATTATCGACAGCGGTGTTGGTCGGGATCGTGTATATGGAAGGATCGTCTTTGCTGTACTTGAGACGATTCATGTAAGGACCGTACAGCTTTTTGATATTCGGGGCATACTGCTCGATCAGATCGGTCAGGTCCACCAGCGCGCCGGCTTCCACCAGTTTGCTCGTTTCGCCTTTGGGATACAAGAGTTCGGGATATTCGCCGGAAGCGATCATCAGGGCAATTTTTTGTTGGTCGGTTCCGCTGACAGCGAATTCGCCTTCGATCGTGACGCCGGTTTTCTCCGTGATGACTTTGCCGGTCTCGTCCTGCATGCGCGCCCAGTTCGGACTGGCGTCGCCGCCGAAGAAGCTGAACGTGACAGGCGAGGTGTCGTCGCCGCCGGAGTCGCTTTTTGCCGGAGTCGTTTGCGCCGCCTGATCAGCAGAATTCGTCGTCGTTCCTCCGCCGCCCGAACATCCTGCCGCCGCAACCGATACTGCCGTCAACAACATTGCCGTTTTCCACTTTTTACTCGTTTCCATCTTATCCCACCCTTCTTTGAATGGCCTTGCCCCCATATATTTAAGCGCTTACATTTTTGTTCAAGCCGAAACGGCTCTTGTTTATTATAGCTTACTTATCGCATTTTTAAAACGCTTACATTTTAACAAAAATAAATTTTTTTTCGAAAAAGACCTTTATCCGAGAAGGATAAAGGTCCGGATTCCGAACACCATCAACATTCCGTTCGTTTACTTGCCGGTTCCCCATGTTTCTACCGTATCTTTGACCACTTGCGTGTACAAAGCTTCCATCTCCGGAATGCCGTTGCCTTCCAAATCGGTCAGCATTTGATCGTAGATCGCGTCGAATTGCTCCGGTGTTGCCACGATCGCGGCTGGAATAGCTTTACGTACGATATCCTGAGATTTTTGGAAAGGTACCGTGTAATCGGAACCGCCCGGTCCGGGCAGGTTGTACGCGGCGCCCCAAGCTTTAACCGGGAATTCGTCTTTGCCCGGGAACAGGTCTTTCCATGTCGTTGCATCGTAGGCCGCCAGCGCTTTCTTCATCGGTTCGCTGTAGTTCGCCGTGATTTGCTCCGGATAGTTCGTGGTGTAGTAGTTGTCCGTCTCATCCTTCACGCCGTCGCCGTAACGAACGGATACCGCGTTGTACAAACCGATTCCGGACTCTTTGGTGAAAGCGGCATTGTCGTTCGTCTTGCGATCCTGCACGTCGGCCGGAATCACGCGCTTGCCGTCTTCGATATTGTAATGCTCGCCTTCGATGCCCCAGTTGTTGAGGATTTGCGCTTCGTCGGAAGCCATCCAATCCAGGAACTCAATCGCGCGGATCTGCTCTTCCTCGCTCAGCGCCGTCGTGAGACTGACACCCCATCCGGAGCCGTTACCGATATCGACGAAAGAGTTGTCTTTGTATTCTTCGGTCAGCGTAACCGGGAAATGGCCGTACGTACGCTCATGCTTGCCGGCGCTTTTCAGGGAGTTCTCGGCTTCTTGATAGTCCCAGTTCTGATCGATCAGACCGAGCACGCGGCCGCTGGCGATCTTGGCCAAGTATTGATCGTTTTTTTGCGTAAAAGACTCTTTATCCAACAGGCCCGTATTGTACATATGGTTCAGCCAGCGGAAGTATTCTTTTTCCTCGGGACGCTTGTAGTGCAGCTTGGCTTCGTAGGTTTCCGGATCGATGTAGAACTCTCCGTCGTCAGGCGCTCCGGTTGCCAAAAAGGCCGGGTTGGTGACGGTAATCATAATCTTCCAATCGTCGGCATTCAGCGTGAGCGGAATAGTCGGCTGACCGTCGATCGTCGGGTTCTTTTCGTAATAGTCGCGCAGCACCTTCTCGTAATCTTCGACCGTACGAATTTCCGGGTAGCCCAGTTCTTCCAAAACGGCAAGCTGAACTTCGAACCCGCCGCCTGCATCGAACGGGGTATGATCGACGGTTGTGTTGGTCGGAATCGTATAGATGGACTGATCATCTTTGCTGTACTTCATCCGATTCATGTAAGGACCGTAAATTTTCTTGATGTTAGGCGCATGCTTGTCGATCAGATCGGTAAGGTCGACCAGTGCTCCGGCTTCGACCAATTTGCTTGTTTCGCCTTTTGGAAAAATGATTTGCGGATATTCGCCGGATGCGATCATGAGGGCGACTTTCTGCTGATCGGTGCCGCTTACCGCAAACTCCGCAGTCAAGGATACGCCCGTTTTCTCGGTAATCGCTTTGCCGACTTTGTCTTGCATCGTATTCCAGTTCGGGCTCGCATCACCGCCGAAGAAAGTGAACGTTACCGGCTCCGTGCTCGGTGCAGCCTCGGTCGTGCTTCCGGGTTCCGTATTCGCCGGTGCATTTGCATTGCTTGCCGTCTCGCCTCCGCCGCCGCATCCTGCCGCCACAACCAGCGTGCTCGTCATCAACAGAGCCGCCATTTTCTTCGTTTTCGCCTTCATGAATCTTCATCCCCCTCTAAGAACTCTTTTTTTAAACCGCTTACATTCTTTCTCTAAAAAAATTTCTTCATTTAATAAAGTATGCGCTTACAGTTAAAAATATAAGATGCGTACCTACTGTTGTCAACGGATTCGACGCAGATTTACGCCTGAAGAAAAAGAACTCTTCGCAGGATTCTTTTCCTTATGAATTCAGCATCCGGTTTCGATAGATACGCAAAAAAAGAGCCTTCATCCCTAAGGGAGAAGGCTGCTTTTTTTTAACGATATGACACAAATCAAGCGATATTATTCAGCGTTCCAAGCTTCTACCGTATCTTTGATCAGTTGCGTATACGTAGCTTCCATCTCCGGAATGCCGCTGCCTTCGAGATCCGTCAGCATTTGATCGTAGATGCCGTCGAACTGTTCAGGCGTTGCCACGATTGCCGCCGGGATCGCTTTACGCACGATATCTTGCGACTTTTGGAAAGCAACCGTGTAGTCCGAACCGCTTGGAGCCGGCAGGTTGTACGCTGCGCCCCATGCTTTTACAGGGAAATCTTCTTTGCCCGGGAACAGGTCTTTCCAAGTTGTAGCATCATAAGCAGCCAGCGCTTTTTTCATCTCATCGCTGTAGTTTGCCGTGATTTGCTCAGGGTAGTTCGTTGTGTAGTAGTTGTCGGTCGAGTCTTTTACGCCGTCGCCGTAACGCACGGACAGCGGAGCGTACAGGCCGATGCCGGATTCTTTCGTGAAGGCTGCATTGTCGTTTGTTTTGCGGTCCTGCACGTCAGCCGGAATCGTGCGTTTGCCGTCCTCCAGCGTGTAGTGCTCGCCTTCAATACCCCAGTTGTTGAGGATTTGCGCTTCGTCGGAAGCCATCCAGTCGATGAACTGAATCGCGCGGATTTGCTCTTCTTCGCTCAGCGCCGTTGTCAGACCTACGCCATAACCGGAGCCGTTACCGATGTCGACGAAAGAATGATCTTCGTACTCTTCAGTCAACGTAACCGGGAAGTGACCGTAAGTGCGCTCGTGCTTGCCTGCGCCTTTGAGGGAGTTCTCGGCTTCTTGATAGTTCCAGTTTTGGTCGATCAGTCCGAGTACGCGGCCGCTTGCGATCTTGGCCAGGTATTGGTCGTTCTTTTGCGTAAAGGATTCTTTGTCCAGCAGGCCCGTGTTGTACATATGGTTCAGCCAACGGAAGTATTCTTTTTCTTCTGGGCGTTTGTAGTGCAGTTTCGCTTCATAGGTTTCCGGATTGATGTAGTATTCGCCGTCATCCGGTCCGCCTGTCGCATATACGGCCGGGTTTGTTACGGTGATCATGATCTTCCAGTCGTCCGCGTTCAATGTCAACGGAATCGTAGGTTGTCCGTCGATCGTCGGGTTTTTCGCATAGTAATCTTTCAGCGCTTTTTCGAAGTCTTCAACGGTCCGGATTTCAGGATAGCCGAGTTCTTCCAACACCGCGAGTTGCACTTCGAAACCGCCGCCCGCGTCGAACGATGTTTGGTCGACCATCGCGTTTGTAGGAATCGTGTAGATCGAAGGATCTTCTTTGCTGAATTTCAGGCGGTTCATGTACGGACCGTAGATCTTCTTGATGTTCGGCGCATACTTGTCGATCAGATCGGTCAAGTCTACCATAGCACCTGCATCAACCAGCTTGCTGGTCTCGCCTTTAGGGAAAATGATTTGCGGGTACTCGCCGGAAGCGATCATCAGTGCGATTTTTTGCTGGTCGGTGCCGCTGACCGCGAATTCGGCTTTCAACGATACGCCGGTTTTTTCCGTGATGACTTTGCCTACCGCGTCCTGCATGCCGGTCCAGTTCGGGCTGGCATCGCCGCCGAAGAACGAAAATTCTACCGGTTCCGTGCTAGGCGTTGCGTCAGTTGCTGCCGTTTCCGTTTTGGTACCTGAATCCGTGCTTGCAGGCGTCTGGGTCGCGGTTTCGCCACCGCCGCCGCATCCTGCCGTCACTACAGCCAAAGCACTCAACAAAGCTACCGCTTTCAACCCTTTTTTCTGTACCATCACTTGCACCCCTTTGAGTTTGAAATTGTGCAATCATTTATTTTTGATGAAGCTATTGATGCCTGATGATTACTGCGCGGTGTCGCTTCCCCACAATTCGACGGTATCTTTGATCATTTGCGTGTATAAGGCTTCCATTTCGGGAATTCCGCTTCCGTCGAGATCCGTGATCATCTGATCGTAAATGCCGTCGAATTGTTCAGGCGTTGCTACGATCGCGGCCGGGATTGCTTTGCGCACGATATCTTGCGACTTTTGGAACGGCACTGTGAAATCCGGAGTGCTCGGAGACGGCAGGTTGTACGCTGCGCCCCATTTTTTAACCGGGAATTCGTCTTTGGCCGGGAACAGGTCTTTCCAAGTCGTAGCGTCATAAGCAGCCAGCGCTTTTTTCATCGGCTCGCTGTAATTTGCCGTGATTTGCTCAGGGTAGTTCGTTGTGTAGTAGTTGTCGGTCGAGTCTTTTACGCCGTCGCCGTAACGCACGGACAGCGGAGCGTACAGGCCGATGCCGGATTCTTTCGTGAAGGCTGCATTGTCGTTCGTTTTGCGGTCTTGCACGTCAGCCGGGATCGTGCGTTTGCCGTCCTCCAGCGTGTAGTGTTCGCCTTCAATACCCCAGTTGTTGAGGATTTGCGCTTCGTCGGAAGCCATCCAATCCAAGAATTGAATCGCGCGGACCTGCTCTTCTTCGCTGAGAGCCGTCGTCAAACCGACGCCGTAACCGGAACCGTTGCCGATATCGGTAAACGAAGGGTCTTTATACTCTTCCGTGAGCGTAACAGGGAAATGGCCGTAAGTCCGCTCGTACTTGCCTGCGCTTTTCAGGGAGTTTTCGGCTTCGCCGTATCCCCAGCTTTGATCGATCAGACCGAGTACGCGTCCGCTTGCGATTTTGGCTTTGTATTGGTCGTCTTTTTGCGTGAAGGATTCTTTATCCAACAGGCCTGTGTTGTACATATGGTTCAGCCAGCGGAAGTATTCCTTTTCCTCGGGACGCTTGTAGTGCAGCTTGGCTTCGTAGGTCTCGGGATCGATATAGAATTCGCCGTCGTCGCCCCCGCCAGTCGTGAACACGGCCGGATTGGTAACGGTAATCATGATTTTCCAGTCGTCGGCGTTCAGCGTCAGAGGAATGGTAGGCTGGCCGTCGATCGTCGGGTGTTTCGCATAATATTCTTTCAGCACGTTTTCGAAATCTTCGACCGTACGAATTTCCGGGTAGCCGAGTTCTTCCAACACCGCGAGCTGCACTTCGAAACCGCCGCCTGCATCGAATGCCGTGTTGTCGACCATCGTATTCGTCGGAATCGTGTAGATCGAAGGATCTTCTTTGCTGAATTTCAAACGGTTCATGTATGGACCGTAGATTTTCTTGATGTTCGGCGCATGCTTGTCGATCAGGTCGGTCAAGTCCACCATGGCACCCGCACTGACCAACTTGCTGGTTTCGCCTTTAGGGAAGATAATTTGAGGATATTCGCCGGAAGCGATCATGAGCGCGACTTTTTGTTGGTCGGTACCGCTAACCGCGAATTCGGCCTTCAACGAAACGCCTGTTTTTTCGGTAATCTTTTTGCCCACGGCATCCTGCATGCCGGTCCAGTTCGGACTGGCGTCGCCGCCGAAGAACGAGAATTCTACCGGTTCCGTGCTTGGTGCTGCATCAGCCGCCGTTGTACCTTTATCGTTGCTTGCAGGCGTAGTCGTTGCCGTCTCAGTGCCGCCACCGCACCCTGCTGCTACAACAAGCGTACTTGTCATGAGCAGAGCCGCTATTTTTTTTGTATTCCCTTTCATAAATCTACATCCCCCTTTAGGACGGATTTTATATATGTGTATAACAGGCAATGCCTATTTATACCGATGTAAGTCGACATTCAGATGCTTCCGTTGACATTCTGAGTGCCTCAGTTCTTGTGTTACTTGTCATATAAAGCGTTTACATTATTAATAAATAATTTAGCTTCGCTCGGCTGCTTTTTTAACCCGTTTTTATTAGTTAGGGAAATGAAATAAAAAGCGTTTTCGAACAAAGCTTGAATAATTGCTTCATTTAATAATGTAAGTGCTTACAGTAAGAATATAATACTCCGAAAACGTTTTGTCAACACAAATGTTTATTCTTGTACGAAAAAGAAAAAGAACCCTTAAAAGGGTCCTTTTTCTTTAAATTCTATGTTGTTTCAGGCCGTTAATTACTTGCCTGTTCCCCACAGTTCAACCGTATCTTTGATTTGCTGCGTGAAGATCTTTTCCATTTCCACGATGTCCGCGGAATTCAGTTCTTCGATCATGCCGTCGTAGATGCCGTCGAACTGTGCGGCCGGAGCCAGAATAGCTTCCGGAATGCGTTTACGCACGATGTCCTGCGATTTTTGGAAAGCTACCGTATAAGCAGAGTCGGTAGGTGCAGGCAGGTTGTACGCTGCGCCCCAAGCGCTTGTTCCCAGTTCGTCAGCCGCCGGGAACAGGTCTTTCCAAGTCGTCGCGCCGTATTCTTTCAGAGCGTCTTTTTCCGGTTGCGTATACGCGTTCTGGATCTGCTCAGGGAAGTTTGTCGTGTAGTAGTTGCCCGTCGCGTCTTGTACGCCGTCGCCGTAGTGAGGAGACATGGTGGTGTACATGCCGATCCCTGTTTCTTTCGTGAACGCGACGTTGTCATTCGTTTTGCGGTCTTGAATTTCTTGCGGAATAACGCGCTTGCCGTCTTCCACGTTGTAATGTTCGCCTTCGATGCCCCATTGTACCAGCACTTGACCTTCGTCGGATGCCAGCCAGTCGAGGAATTTGATTGCGCGAATTTGCTCGGCTTCGCTCAGATTGGTCGTGAGACCGATTCCGTAGCCGCCCGGGAAACCGACATCCATGAAGGAGTGGTCTTTGTATTCTTCGCTAAGGGTAACCGGGAAGTGACCGAAGATACGGTTTTGCGTGACCGGATCGCTCGAACCTTTGAGCGCGTTCTCCGCTTCGGAGTAATCCCACTCTTGGTTGATCGTTCCCAGAACGCGTCCGCTGGAAATCTTCGCCAGATATTGGTCGCTTTTTTGCGTGAAGGTTTCTTTATCAAGCAGACCTTCGTTGTACATTTTGTTCAACCAACGGAAGTATTCTTTCTCTTCCGGACGTTTGTAGTGCAGTTGGGATTCGTACGTTTCCGGGTTGATGTAGAATTCGCCGTTATCCGGCAGGCCCGTTGCTTGGAATGCAGGGTTCGTTACGCCGATCATGATTTTCCAGTCGTCAGCGTTCAGCGTCAATGGAATAGTCGGCTGTCCGTTGATGGTCGGGTTCTTGGCATAATATTCTTTGATGGCTTTCTCGTAATCGTCAAGCGTGCGAATTTCCGGATAGCCGAGTTCTTTCAGTACTTCCAGCTGCAATTCGAAACCGCCGCCTGCATCAAACGAAGTTTGGCCTACGCCTGTGTAAGTCGGAATGATATAGATGGACTGATCTTCTTTGCTGTATTTCAGACGGTTCATGTCGTCAGCGTACATTTTCTTGATGTTCGGAGCATAGTTTTCAATGAGGTCCGTCAAATCGACCAGCGCGCCCGCTTCGACGAGTTTGCTTGTGTCGCCTTTCGGCATGATCAGGTCCGGGTACTCGCCCGAAGCGACCATCAGGGATACTTTTTGCGTGTCGCCGCCGATTGCGTATTCGGCTGCCAGCGTCACTCCTGTTTTTTCGGTAATAGCTGCGCCTACTTTGTCTTTCATGCCTACCCAGTTGCTGTTCGAATCCGCGCTGAACATGCTGAATTCGATCGGACCCGATTCAACGTCCGCTGCTGCGGAGCTGCTATCGCCGGAACCGCCGCCACATGCTGTCAGACCTACGATGGATGCCAGTGCAACCGGTGCTACCCATTTTGCTTTTTTGCTTACCACTTTAAAAAAACCTCCCTTTTCAATCACCCTGAAATATTCTTTTTTCTCTATATGGATCACTTCATCGAAATTCTCAAGAATAGGCTTATAGCGAATTTCGCAAAGCGCCCTTTGTATATCGGGAGGCCGAAGCCTCCCGTAAATACCTAACGCATTACAACAACAATCTTACGATTTTACCGCACCCAGCGTCATGCCGCTAACAAAGTATCTTTGCAGGAACGGATACACGATCAGGATCGGCACGGTAACGACGATGGTGATCGCCATTTTAATCGATTCCGGCGAGATTTGCGTCATCTTGGAAGCCATGTCGTTCGCATTGACCATTTGACCGCTGCCGCCCTGTTGGGTACTTTGCAGGACCTTCATCAGTTCGAATTGCAGAGTGGTCAGCTCCGGATGGCTGCCGTTGTAGAGATACGTATCGAACCAGGAATTCCATTGTCCGACCGCCAGGAACAATGCGATTGTCGCAAGTACCGGCTTACACAGAGGCAAGATGATTCGGAAGAAGATGGTCAGATCGTTTGCGCCGTCCAGCTTCGCCGATTCTTGCAGCGCATACGGCAGACCGTCCATGAAGGAGCGAATGACGATAACGTTGAAGGCGCTGACGATACCCGGCAGGATGTAGACCCAGAACGAGCCCAGCAGGCCCAGGTCGCGGAACAGGATGTAGACCGGAATCATGCCGCCGCTGACATACATCGTGACAACCAGGAAAGTCGAAGTGAACTTACGGGCCTGGAAGTCGGGACGGCTGAGCGTGTAGGCCAACATCGATGCGCTGATCAGGCCGAACACGGTACCGATCACGGTACGAAGAATCGAGTTCCACAGACCGCGGATCAGTCCTTCGTATTGGAAGATCTGCTGATAGTTCTCGAAAGTGAAGGCTCTCGGAATGATCGTGATGCCGCCTCTTACCGTATCGTTCGATTCGTTGAGCGAGATCGCCAATACGTTGAGGAACGGATACAGCGTAACGATCAGAACCAGCGACATCAGAATGATATTGACGACGTCGAATACTTTATCGCCGCGTGTGGCGTTGAATGCTTTAGGTGCTGCCATGACTGTTCCCCCCTTACATGATGCTTTCTTTGGATACTTTTTTGAAGATGCCGTTTACCGTGAACAGCAGGATTACGCTGACGACGGAGTTGAAGATACTGATGGCGGTACCGTACGAGAAGCGTCCCATTTGGAGCCCGTACTGCAACGCGTACAGTTCAAGCACCTGCGAGTATTCCAGCACCAAGTTGTTGCCGAGGAGCATTTGTTTCTCGAAACCGATCTGCATCAAGTGACCGATCTGCATGATGAACAGTACGGAGATCGTGGTCCGGATGCCCGGCAGCGTGATATGCCACATTTGTCTGTAACGGCTTGCTCCGTCGACGCGGGAAGCTTCGTACAGCTCGGGGTCGATACCCGTGATGGCAGCCAGATAGATGATCGTGTTCCAGCCCATTTCTTTCCAAACGTCGGAAGCGGTTACAATGTACCAGAACCACTCGCCCTTGGCCATAAACTGGATAGGCTCGTTAATGATATGAAGCCCGACCAGCAAATCGTTGATTGCGCCGCCTTGTGTCGAAAGCATTTTCGTAACAAGACCTGCTACAACGACCCAAGATACAAAGTGGGGGAGGTAAGAGACCGTTTGCACGAAACGTTTGAACATCATGCCGCGAAGTTCGTTAAGCAGGATTGCGAAGATGATCGGGATTACGAAGCCTACAACCAGGCCCATAACGCTCATCGCCAGCGTATTTCGAAGTGCGAGATAGAAGCGGTCATCCGAGAACAGTTCGACGAAGTGCTCAAATCCGACCCATTTTTGTTCGAAGAATCCTTTGGCCGGCTTGAAGTCTTGGAAGGCCATCGTCCATCCCCATAGAGGCAGATAACTGAAGATAAATGCCCAGATGATGAAAGGCAATGACATTAAATACAGGTACCTTTGCTGAAGAGCCGTTCGCCAGAAGCCTTGTGTTTTAAAGCGCTTACCAGCGAGTGGGTCCTTGGCAGGAGTACCCGGGTTGTTGTTGGAATTACCGCCTGGTGTGAGCGTTCCCATTTCTATAACCCCTCCTGATTTCCTTTATGTTTTTATGATAAGCGTTTTCTTTGAAAGCGCATACCCTATGAATTTTAGACAAAATCATGCGAAAATTAGACATGGAAAACGCCCACCCCCAAAATTCGCAAAAAAATAGGGTGAAAATCAGAGATTGTTCCTCCGATCATTCACCCTGTCCCCTGAAAATTAGAGATTGCCTTTGCATAACGACTCAGCTTTTTTCGAAATTTGTCAGATCGGCTCGAAGCCCGCTTCGCCCCCGATCATACTCAAGATTCGCCGCTTTGCTGCTCTCCGTGCGCCTCGCTGCGGTACGCGGAAGGCGACGTGCCTACGTATTTCCGGAATTTCGAGTGGAAATAATCCGCGTTGGAATAGCCGACGCGCGCCGCCACTTGATGCACTTTCAGGCCTTGCGCCAACAATTCTTTCGCTTTTTCGACCCTAACCTTGTCAACGAAAGCATTAAAATACTCGCCCGTGTAATTTTTGAACAACTTGCCGAGGTAGCCGCTGTTGTAACCGAACATTTCGGCCAACAGCTCAAGCTTCAAATTTTCGCTGTAATTGCGACGAATGAAATCGATCATCTGCTTCAGCACCGTGTCCTTGTTCGCGCCGCCGAAACGGTCGATCAACTCGCCGAAACGGGTATGCACCTGCTGCTTGAGCGCCCCGTAGCTTTGTGCCTGATTGACGTCCGAGAGCAGCAGGCTGTGATAGTTTTGAGCCAATTCCGCCGCCGAAGAGCTTCCGGAGGACAATTTCCCCATTGCCAGCGACAGCGTCCGGGAATATTCCCCCCGTACCGCAGCCTCGTCCATTCTCCGGCTTACCGCTTCTTGTTCGAGCTCGGCCAGTACCTTTTCCACGGCATCGCGGCTGCGAATGTCCAGCGCATAGTAGAGCTTGTCTCCGAGCTGCGGGCCGTCTTCGGATTCCGAGTCGAGTTCATCCGCGTTCCCGGTTGCAAACAGAGCCTGATAGGCGGCCGGATCGATAACCGAGCCATTTTCGAAAAAGAAACGGGCATGCAGCAAATGCTCGGCTTCCCGGAAAGAGGCGGAGAGCTCAAGCAGATGATCCACAGCCGGCCCGCAGGAAGCATGGAATTCCAGTTCTCCTGCCGCTTCCGTCAACTGATTGCGCAGTTTGTCCCCGCACTCCGCATGATTCTGGCGAACAAGCAGAAGTCCGATATGCGAACCTGCCGAGAACAGGATATCCCCGTTTTTTTCTTCAAAAGATTCCTTCAGGCGTTGACGGAATACCGCATGTTGGCGCGACTCCGTCTCCGCGCCGCCATGCGCGTCAAGCAGGACGATCCGGTAGGCCGGAGCCGAAAGTCCGAGCGCGTTCACCAGCTTTTCCCGATGTTCCTCGTCTTGCGGATCATCCTCGAACAGCAGCTCTTCGACCAGCTGCGCCTTCGGAAGAGCCGCCTCCTGCTCCATACGGGCGCTGCGGGCTTCCTTTTCCCGTTGCAGCAGCTCGTGCACCCGACGCAGCTCGTCGAGCAGTTCCGCTTCGTCAACCGGCTTCAGCAGATATCCGCTGACGCCGCTGACGATTGCCCGCTTCGCGTAATCGAATTCCGCATAGCCGCTCAGAATGAGGAAGTGCGCGGTCGAGTTTTCTTTCCGCACGCGCTCGATCAGGTCAAGGCCTGTCATCCCCGGCATTCGAATGTCGACGATGGTCAGGTCCGGCTCGATTCGACCGAATTTTTCGAGCCCTTCTTTGCCGTTGGATGCGGTGTCGACGATCTCGAATCCTTCCGACCCCCAATCGACGATCGTACGCAGTCCTTCCCGAATCATCGGCTCGTCGTCTACGATTAGCACTTTATACATCATTCGTCCCTCCCGGCGGGTATCTTGAAATAAATTTGCGTTCCTTTGCCCAGCTCGCTCGAAATGCGCAATCCGCACTCTTCCCCGTAAGTCATGACCAGCCGCTGATGCACGTTGCGAAGCCCGATGCGGCTGTCTTCGCTCTCTTCCTTTTCGCGGATCGATTCCTCGACCTGCCTGAGCCGCTCCGGCGTCATGCCGGCTCCGTTATCCACCACGTCGATCAGCACTTCTTCGCCCACCCGGACCGCGTGCAGGATCACGGCGCCTTCTGTTTCCTTGTTTTCCAAGCCGTGGACGATAGCGTTTTCGACTAGCGGTTGTACGATAAGCGGCGGCAGCATCACGTCAAGCGTATCTTCCCCTGCGGATAGCTCGTAATGCAGACGGTCGCCGTGACGGAATTTCTGGATATCCAGATAAGAGCGGACCATGTCCAGCTCGTTTTTGAGCGACGTATGGCGGTTGCCCAGCTCCAGATTCCGGCGGATCAGCTTGCCGAGCAGTTGAACGGCTCTCGCAATATCCTTTTCCCCTTGAATATGAGCACGCATTCGTATCGATTCCAACGCGTTAAAAAGAAAGTGCGGATTAATCTGACTGGCGAGCATCTTGAGCTTGATCTCACGCTGCATCACTTCCAGACGGTTGTTCGCTTCGCTTGCTTCATAGACTTGATTCATCAGTTCCTTGATATTGACGACCATGTAATTGAATTGCTCCGACAGTTGGCCGATCTCGTCATGCCCGTCGATTCGGGATACCGTATCCAGATCGCCTTCCGCCACCCGATTGAGATTGCGGTTCAATTTATTCAGACGCGAGCTGATCAGGCGAGAATTGAAGTACACCGCAAGCAACGCCATTAATAGAATAAAAGCGATCAAACCCGTTCCGATCAAACCAATCCGATTCGCGTCATGCACGATGCTCGCCGACGAGAACGCCGATATGATGGTCAGTCCGCTCTTGCTGGAATCGGGAATGAGTGTGTTGATCGAGACCTGATAATCCACGCCTTCGATCGCACGGTCAAACGTCTGCTCCTGCTCGGTATCACCCACCACAACCTCGAATCCCATATCGCGCAGCGTTTTCCCGATCGACGTCCGGTCTTTGGCCGCCACGATGTATCCGTCCTTATCGGCGACCATCGTATCGAACGGCTCTTGGCTCAGCAGTTCATTCAGATAGTTCGTATCCACTTGAATAACAAGCACGCTGCGTTTGCCCGTATTGGGGAAAAAAATTTGCCGGACCAGGCTCAACTGCTTCGTTGCCGACATGCTCGGATCATTCATGTCATTGATGTACATCCAGTAAATCGTACGTTCCTTCATAGCCTGCTCGTACCAAGTCGTGGCGCGGACTTCGCTATTGGCATTCATGAATTGCAGATTATCGAGCAAGGTCGGATTGTCCGTGAACAACTGGATGCTCTGAATCTCGCTATAGGCCCGGACATAATTCGTAAAGTCGGTATAGTTGCGATAAGCATTCACCAATTCGATCGGATTGTCTTCGGAATAAATAGTCGTCGCGACACGCTCCATATCCCGATCCAATAAAAGTTGGTTGGATACGCTGATCGGCACGTTGAGCTGGTTCTCGATCTGGGTCTTGATTCGCTGCACGTTGTTCTCGGTCTGCTCGGTGGCCTTCTCTAACGCATCTTGCCTGAAATATTGAATAACGATAAGACCCACTATTAATACCGGGATCATGACAACGATTACATAAAAAAAGATCAACTTATTGCGGATTTTCATGTCGTTCAACCATCTGACAAAGGGTTTCGTCACACTTCTCATCACATGCTTCATCCTCCGCGCATCAGGCGATTCTCGATGCTTCTCGCCTTACCGGTCGCCTTGCGGCCCTCTCTCATCATAACACAGAACGCGGCGGCTGTTCATGCGCATGCAAGCTTGTCTTCCATTGCGAATTCGGCCAAAGCGGACTATACTGACAACAGTGCTATCCTTTCAAGGAGGGTTTATGTATTATTTAGCCGCTTTTGTATTATCGCTGACGGTCGCTTTGATTTTGATTCCCGTTTTGCGCAGATGGGCGGTGCAACTCGATTTTGTCGACAAGCCGCGCCCGGATAACGAACGTAAACTGCACCGTGAACCGATTCCGCTGATGGCGGGAATTGCTTTGTTCGCCGGATTTGCTGCCACTTACATATTGTTTACTGACATGACGCCTACAGAATCCGCTGCCGTACTCGGCGGTTCGCTGCTCATTCTATTGATTGGCCTAGTCGATGACTGGTATAAGGTCAGTCAACGCGAATTTCCCGCATTGCCCAAATTGATCGTGCAGCTGCTTGCCGCATTGCTCGTCTACTTGGCAGGTATTCGATTCTCCGGCTTCTCCAATCCGTTCACGGATAGTTATGTCGTGCTGCCGGAATGGCTTCAGCTGGTGCTGACCTTGCTCTGGATTTTCGGCGTTACGACCGTTATCAACTTCACGGACGGCTTGGACGGTCTTGCAGGCAGCTTGGCAACGATCTCGGCAGGTACGCTGTTCGTAGTCGCTATTGCCCAGCAGCGCGGCGATTCCGCGATCATGGCGATCAGCCTCGTCGGCGTGGGTCTGGCTTATCTGAAGTATAACAAGCCTCCGGCCAAGGTCTACATGGGAGACTCGGGAGCCACGTTCCTCGGTTTCATTTTGGCGATTATCGCTCTGGACGGCGCTTTCAAGCAGGCTACGATGCTCTCGCTGCTCGTACCGATCCTGGCGCTTGGCGTGCCGATCTTCGATAACATCTTCGTGGTATTGAAACGTCTGAAGAACGGCAAAAAAATCTACGAAGCCGATGCTTCGCAGATCCACTACAGACTGCTCTCAACCGGTCTGAACCCCAAGCAGGTTTTGTTCGTTCTGTGCTTGGTCAGCGTGTGCCTGAGCTTGTCTTCGATCATTCTGGTACTGCTGCCCGTTTAAAAGGCCGTGCACGCGTATCGTGCAGGCCGTGTAACCCAACTAAAAAGCCCCGAATTCGATCTTGGGATCGAATTCGGGGCTTTTGACTCGGCAGGGATGCTTGGTCTGCATAGAAGACGCAAAACAAGTTCCAGCTTTCTTGAATCGCCTGTCTCGCGAGGCCTTCTACTTCCGGTTCATCCGATAATGCAGCAGCACCTGAGCGCCGACAGGGCCGGACTTCCGATGTCCCCGGTCTTCGAAGCCAGCTTGCTCGTATACGCGCAATGCCGCTTCATTATGCTGATTGACCACCAGCACGATCTCGTTCATATCCGGGAAGTAGTCGCTGACGAATTTAGGCAGCAAAGTCATCGCCTGCTTGGCGTAGCCGTTCCCCTGCTCCGGCAAATTCACCGACATGGAACGCACCAGCATGGCGCGCGGCGATTCCGTAATGCTGCGTATCCGATCCCCACGATGAAGAACAAAGAACCCGACCGGCTTTTTTTCCACAAGAATAACGATCGGATGGCGGTCCCGATCTTCACGGCAAAGTTGGATAGCCCTAATCGGCAATGCCGTATATTTCTCCTGTTCTTCGGACACTTGGTAGTCCTCGAACAGAGCCTTTTCATACTCCGGGCGGAAAAACTTCAACTCGACCTTCAATTCCGTTCCCTCAGGCATACTGCTCATCCTGTGTTCCTCCTGTCTTCCCTCCCGGTACCACGTTCGCCGTAGCTCGGCAGGAAGTTGTGAAGATGACGTCTACCCTACTATTAAACGCGAATATTCCCTCTCTAACCGCCGACTCTGGCCGAATCGAAATCATTCAATGATCTGTTTGACCCGTCCAACCTGTCCGTCCTGCAAACGAACCTTGATCCCGTGCGGGTGCGTAGCGGAATTGGTCAACAGATCTTTGACGACGCCTCTGGTCAGCGCCCCCGTCGACTGATCTTTTTTGAGCACGATATCGACAGTCAGACCTGGTCGAATCGCGGATCGATTATTTCCGTTCATAAATGTCTCTCCTTCTCTATGTGCAATCATTTCCTTAATCATAGCATAAGCCCGCACGTTGTCCCATTTTAAACAAGAAACGCCGCGGTTCGCTGAAAAAGCGAACCGCGGCGCATATCTATACAACTTTTTTCTATTCGTTCAATGCAGCTTGCAAAGCCGCCAGATTGGCACGCATGATCGACAAATAATCCTCGCCCGCGGCGATCTCTTCCTCTGTCAGACCTTCAAGGGGATTTAATACGGCCGTCTTGGCTCCGATCTCCGATGCAATCGCTTCAGCGACCTTGGAGGATACAAGCGTCTCGAAGAAGATGGTCTTCACATCGTGTTCTTTGGCAAACTCGACGATCTCGGCCATCTCCTGCGCGGACGGTTCCTGCTCAGGCGATAATCCGGCGATAGGTACCTGCGTCAGGCCGTACTCACGTGCCAGATAACCGAAAGCCGCGTGTTGCGTGATGAAATCCGTACGTTTCGTGCCGGACAGTCCGTCTTTGAATTCAGTATCCAATGCTTCCAATTTGGCAACATAGGCATCTGCGTTACTTTTATATTGATCGGCATTAGCCGGGTCCTTTTCCGCAAAAGCTTTCTCGATGCCGCGAACTTCTTCGACCGCCAGCGCAGGCGACAACCACACGTGCGGATCTAATCCGCCGTGATCGTGACTGTGCGCATGGCCCGCTTCTTCTGCGTGGTCATGGTCGTGTTCTTCCGTTACGGCTTCATCATGGGAATGGTCGTGCTCTTCTTCTGCCGCGGCATCATGGTCGTGATCATGGTCATGGCCTTCTTCAGCAGCTTCGTCGTGTCCGTGATCGTGTCCTTCTTCGGAACCTTCCATAATATCGATGCCTTTGCTGGCTTCGACCGCCAACAAGTCGCCGTTAGCCGAAGCATCCAGCACCTGGTCGACCCAGCTTTCCATACCCGCTCCGTTATAAACAAGCAGGTCGGCTTCCTCGATCTTGGCAATATCCTGCGGCGTCGGCTCCCAATCATGCGGCTCCGTTCCGGCAGGTACGAGAAGCTCGACATCCGCCAAATCGCCGCCTACGTTACGAGCAAATTCATACATCGGATAAAAGCTCGTTTCGACTTTGAGCTTTTCGGCCGGAGTTGCAGCCTCTTCCGTTGTACCGGATGCTTGTGCATTAGTTTCGGCAGTCGAAGCTGGAGTCGTCGCGACTTCAGACGCATTCGAGCCGCAACCTCCCAAGATCAGCATTAAGCTAAGGAACGAAGCTCCTACACCTACTTGAATTGTATTTCGTCTATTTTTCATACCGTTTCGATTCCTTCCTTTCCACTCGTGTTGTCATCGGATTGATGAGTCATCTCTGTTTTTGTATAAGAAATTCCCTGCCTGCCACGAATTTTCCGCTTCCCTAGTAAAAGAAGCTTTTGCAAAGCCATGCCCAGCAGCAGAAAAAGGAGCAAAATAAGCGCAATCGTACCGCCCGGAGGCGTATTCGCGACATAAGATGCGGTCAGTCCGCCGAAGATCCCGGTTAGCCCGATTCCGACAGCCATGATAACCGCCGAGAAAAAACCTCCCGCGATGCGTAAAGCCAAAGCGGCCGGCAGTACGAGCAACGCAGACACCAACAGCACGCCTACGACCGGCATCGCCGCGGCTACCGTCATCCCTGTCAACACAGAGAAGGCTGTCGACAACGTACGGACTTGAACGCCGCTGATTCCCGCTGTTTCTTCATCGAACGTCAACGCATAAAGCGGACGCCTGAACACAATAAAAAAGATCAAACCCAGCACGGTAGCTCCGCCGATCAGCCAAAGCTGCGTCGAACTGACCGCCACGATCGATCCGAACAAATACGAGCTAAAGCTCTGCGACAGCGTTCGGCCGAAACTCATCAGAACGACTGCCGTCGCCAAGCCGCCCGTCATCATAATCGCAACCGGAACTTCCGCGTATGTACGGTAAAGCCCTCTCAGCCTTTCTATCAACAGTGCAGCCGCTACCGCCGCAATAAAGCCGCCGATCGACGGATTTCCGCCGAGCAGCGACCCTGCCGCCACGCCTGCCAAAGACACGTGCGACAGCGTATCCGCCATCAACACCTGTCTGCGCAGCATCAGGTAGACACCCAGAACAGGCGCGACTAATCCAATCAGCGCGCCTGCCAAAAAAGCACGTTGCATAAATTCGTAAGCCAGCATCTGCGTCACTCCATTTCCCAGCGGTCGCCGGCCAATCCAGGTTCCGGCTGGCTCTCGGCCACGTCCGGCGCAATCTGCGGATGCCCGGCTTCAAGCCGTTCCAACGTCACGATCCGATCCAGATAACGCCCCGCTTCTTCCAAGCCGTGCGTCACCATAACCACCGTCACGCCATGATGCCGAACCTGATGCCGCATCAGCCGATACAATTCGGTGCGGCTGCGAATATCCATCCCCGTTGTCGGTTCGTCGAGAATGAGCACATCCGGGCATTGCACAAGCGCTCTGGCAATGCAGACGCGCTGCTTTTGCCCGCCGGATAATTCTCCGATGCGGCGGCGGCGCAAATCCCACATGCCCACCTGCTCCAGACTATCCCGAACGAGGCGCTCTTCTTCTGCACCGAAGCGTCCGAACAATCCGACACGCGAATGACAACCGGAACGCACTAGCTCGATCACCCGGCTCGGAAAGCCCGCATTGAACGAGGACGCCTGCTGCGGAACATAACCGATCACCGGCTTGCCGCCGCCAAAGGCTTCCTTATTCAATTCGACAGCGCCGCTCCACGGCTTAAGCAGACCGAGCAGCAGCTTCAGCACGGTCGTCTTGGCTGTTCCGTTAGGTCCGGTAATGCCGAGGAATTCGCCTTTATGCACATCCAACGACACATGGTGCACGACCGGCTCGTCTCCGTAACCGAATACGACGTCCCGCATGGAAGATAGAATCACGTTTACCGCCCCTTACGTAATCATTACGATTAAAAAAGAATAAAAAATTTTGTACCTTGCTTGGCCGAACGTTATCTTAACGAGTTTCCCGGTGAATCGTCATCTTTTTCAAACGCGGGCTGTATTTCTTCAACTCCAAGCGTTCCGGATGATTACGTTTGTTCTTCGTTGTCGTGTAGTTGCGGTCTCCGCATTCGGTGCAAGCCAGTGTCACGATGACTCTCATGGTTAAAACCCTCCTGTAAAGTAAAAGTATAAGGACGATCACACGTACCGCGCACGATGTTTCGACCTTTTAATAGTTATCGTAATTTTTACGAATAAAACAAAGTATAACGAAGCCTCTCAGCTATGTCAACATGAACAGTCGCTTTTGATTCTTTCATCCACCGGACAACCATTCTTGCATCCGCTTGGTTTACCAGCTCGATTTCGTTACGCCGGGGATCTGTCCTTTATGCGCCAACTCGCGAAACGCGATACGGGAAACTTTGAATTTACGCAGATAACCGCGGGGACGTCCCGTGATCTCGCAGCGGTTTTTCAGACGGGTCGGCGACGAATCGCGCGGCAATTTTTGCAAAGCGGCATAGTCGCCTTTGGCTTTCAATTCACGGCGCAGATCCGCGTACTTCGCTACCATTTCCTGACGTTTTTTCTCGCGTACCACTTTCGACTTTTTAGCCATATTGAATGTCTCCTTTTTCTATCTTATTTTTGCTGTTTTAAAAGGTGCAGGTCACACGTTTACTGCCTCCGCGGTCGTCCACGGCAGCGGGTTCGCGAAGGTCGACCAGTCCGCCCGCATCTCTTGCTCGTTCAACAGACAAGCATCCAGCTCGGATTCAAGCTCTTCCCGCTCCATTTCGATTCCGATCAGCACGAATTCGTTGATCCGATCGCCGACGTCGGCGTCCCAACCTTCCGCAAGCTCCGGCTGATCCGCAAACAGTTCTTCGCGCTCCTGCTCCGGCAGCCCGGCAATCCAGCTTCCTGCGGGTCCGAATTGGATCGAAGGCCCGGCCTGACTGAAGCTCGCGGCCCAGTCTTCCTTCACGGCGATCCACATCAATCCTTTGGCGCGCACGACTTCCATCGGCCATTCGGCTAGCAAATTCGCCAAACGCTCCGGATGAAAAGGCGTTCTGCGACGATACACGAACGAGCCGATCCCGTACTCTTCCGTTTCCGGCGTATGTTCTTCCTTCTGCAATTCGCGCAGCCATCCCGGTGCCAGGCTCGCTTTTTCAAAATCGAACAGTCCCGTATTCAAAATCTCGGACAACTCCACTTCGCCGCGAACCGTACGAATGATTTTCGCCGACGGTTGAAGCTTGCGCAGCACGCCTTCCAGACGACGCAGTTCGCTTTCTTCGACCAGATCGCACTTGTTCAAGAGCAGCACGTCGCAGGTCTCCACCTGATCGATCAGCAAATCCGTCACGTCGCGCGTATCGTCTTCGGCGGTCGCTTGGCCTCGTGCCAGCAGACTTTCGCCGGATTCGAAATCATGCCAGAACCGATACGCATCTACCACCGTCACCATGCAGTCCAACCGCGCAAGCGACGTCAGATCCACGCCTGTCTCGTCATCCGCATACGTAAACGTCTGCGCGATCGGCACCGGCTCGCTGATCCCCGTCGATTCGATAAGGATATAGTCGAAACGCCCTTCCGACGCCAGCCGCTCCACTTCGCGCAGCAAATCTTCCCGCAGCGTGCAGCAGATACAGCCGTTGGACATCTCCACCAGCTTCTCTTCGGTACGCGACAACCCCGCTTCGCCCGCAACCAATCCCGCGTCCACGTTGATCTCGCTCATATCGTTGACGATGACCGCCACTTTCAAGCCCTGACGGTTATGAAGAATATGATTCAAAAGAGTCGTTTTCCCCGATCCCAAATACCCGCACAGGACGGTAACCGGAATCTTCTTTGTTTCCATATCTACCGCTCCTCAAATAAATAGTAATTATTACGATTAACGAAGAATACTATACTCCTATTCCTCAAAAGCTGTCAACGGTTATAAAAAAAGAAACCCGATTGGATTCGGGCTTCTCTGATTTTGTCGATAAAGTCACGTGGGTGCGGGAAGCGAGCAGACTGCGAGAGAAATTCGTTCCGGTCGCGTGTTGAATTCTGGAAAAAAGATTGAAGTTTTATTTGTATTTTCCCGAGTTCAAAGGCGAACGCTATCGCTCCTTCACTGAATTTCTCTCTCCGTCTGCTCGCTTCCAGCTACGTTTGTTTTCACCACAAAAAAAGAAATCCGATCGAAGTCGGATTTCTTTTTTTTTAATCTTTCCGCTTTTTTCTTTCCTTCCCTTCAAACAAAACGACTTAGCGCTAGCGGAGGGAGAAATTCAGTGAGGGACGCCTTTGAACTCGGAAAGATTCCGCTAAAAATTCCAATCGAACTTTCCGGGTGAGACAGCGGCCCGAACGAATTTCTCCCGCAGCGCCCCCCGCTCAGTCGTATTTGTTTATCTTCTTTCCTTCGCTTTGTCCGAGCAGATATTCGAAATCGTTCTCCAAGCGCTTGCGTTCCGCTTTTTTCGCTTCGGCGGCCTGACGTTGTTCTTCGTCGCGGCGCTCCTGTTCGGTGGCTTTCAGTTCGTTCGCTTGCGCTTGCAGCTTGGCCAAAACTTCCGGGTTCAACATATCTTTGAGCGTTGCCGGCTTGTCCGATGCGGCCGGACGAGCAGCAGGCTGTTTTTTCTTTGCGGCCATTCGTGTTTCCTCCCTGTAGTTACAGTCTTCTTTTTATTATACGGCGACCGGAATGGGAAAGGAACCCTGGCTATTTGTTGCCAATGCAAGAAAAGACCTGTGTATAAATCGGACTTTACCCACAGGTTATTCTACCCTTATACACAAGTTTATCCCCAAAAATCGACATCTTATCCCCAACCTGTTGAAATCTTTCACAATTTCTTCATCATTTTGGGTTTTTCTATCCACAATTCTCCTGTCGCTCCTATATCGTCCACTGATCGCTGATGATGCCCGACAACTTCCATTCCCCCTGTTTTTGTTCGAAAACAAAACGAAGGCTTCCCCAGTCCATGCCTCCGACATTCCCTATTCCGCTTCGACCGCCTTTAACGTAAAATTCGACGAATTGGGCATCCGGGTAGACTTCTTTCAAATTGCTGACGGTATTGCCGCTGCCTATGATCCGGTTATATCCGACGCCGTCCGGAGCGGTGTACGGCAGATTGTTCAGGAATCGATCGTAATAACCGCGAAAATCAAGCCGGATGACTTCGCCGCTTCCGTCGTACAATCCCCAGATATAAGGCTTCCGATTCTCCCAGGCTTCGCGAATCTGCTGCGGCGTCAGCACAAGATCCGCTCCGACGCCGACATACGCGTACGGGGAAAAACGAATACCGCTCGGCGCCGCCATATCGGCCAACGTCTCGAAGTCCCGGTCCTTGAGCGCACGAAGTGCCAGGTTCGCTTCGCGCGTAATTTTCTTTTTCAACGCTGCCGACGGATTGCTGCTCACTGACGAAACGATTCGTTCGTTTGTTACGGAATCCATGGCCGCTGCGGCCTGAACAGGTACAGCCGAACATTCTGCCAAAAAAGCTGCCGTTACAAGAAAACTCGTTGCTCCGATACGCCAGTTTCTGCTTTTGTCCATTGTGCTTCGCTCCTTATTCGGGCTTCAGCCCGCATAGTCGTTAGCTGCCCCTTCAGATCAGGCTTGGTTCGCGTTCCTTTTTTGCGCTGCGAACGGCTTCGATCTGTCGAATGCGTCCGTCTTCCATCACAGCGATCGTCCACTCCCAACCTTCTTCGTTCAACGTATCGCCCTGCTTGAGATCGAACTTTTCCGACAATAACCAGCCGCCGATCGTATACACTTCTTCCGAATCGATATCGGTACCCAGCTTGCGGTTGACATCATGCAGCAGCGCGTTCGAGCTGAGCAGGAAACGGTCTTGCCCGTCCGGGCGAATCAGCGGCGTCGGCGCGGTTACGCCTGCGGGGGAAGAGCTGGACGGGATATCGCCCACGATTTCTTCAAGCAGATCCTCGAGCGTGACCAGCCCCGACGTTCCGCCGTATTCGTCCATCAGCACCGCCATATGAATGCCTTCCTTTTGCATCCGGCCGAGTAGATCGCGCGCCCGCACGGTCTCGATGACTTGAATAACGGGACGGATATACGGAGCAATCGACTGCGGCTGGGCGTTTCCTTTTCTCACGTAATCGCTCAGCACTTGCTTTACATTGACCATGCCGACAATATGATCCTTATCCCCGTCTACGGAGACCGGCACCAGGCTGTATGTTTTCGGTTCGATCAGCTTCAGCAGGGCTTGCACGTCCGCGTTCTGCGAAATATGGCGAATCTCCGTGCGCGGCACCATGATCTCTTGGGCGTCGCGCTCGTCGAAATCGAACACATTGTTGAGATAGCGGTATTCGGTCGGGGTGATTTCTCCGCTTTTGAAGCCTTCGGACAGCGCCAGGCGCAGTTCCGCTTCGCTTTGCGCCGCTTCGCCTTCAGTCAACGGCTTAAGCCCGAACAATCCGGTGATGATGCGGGACGAGCGGCTTAAAATCCAGTTGAACGGGTACGTAATCCGGTAAAAAATGATCAGCGGACGTGCCAGTGCGAGCGCCAACGGTTCGGCCACCTGGATCGCGACGGTCTTCGGCACAAGCTCCCCGATCAACACCTCGAAGAACGTCAGAATGAGGAACGCCAACAGGAACGACAGGACGCCTGTGATCGAGGTCGGAATATGCAGCCAGACAAATACGGGCGCCAACAGCTCCTCGACCGTCGATTCGCCCAGCCAACCGAGCGCCAATGACGTGAGCGTCGTGCCGAGCTGACTGGCGGACAGAAACTCGTCAAGACGCGATAAGATTCGTTTAACCGCCTGCGCGTTTTTGTTGCCGTCTTCCGCCAGTTGATTGATCCGCGAGACGCGTACCCGAATGATCGAATATTCGGACGCTACGAAAAACGCGGTGAGCAAAATAAGAACGATAACCAGGATCACGTTTACGATTTCCACATCGACTCTCCGTTTCCGGTGTATTGCCGGGGAAACGGAGAACACCCCCTTCGCAACTTCGTCGATTCCGGCGTTTGCCGAAACCGTAACTTTGTGATACCTATATACCCATTTTTACACATCCGGCTTCGTCGATATGAACCTGCAACCTGCCTGGATCGCGTCTTACGTTCTGCGTTCCGATATCAAAAAAGCCGCGGTGCCGCAGCGAATTCCATTCAGAATGCGAAAGGATTTTCTACTGCGTATTCCGCGGCTGATCGCCTTGAAGAATTTCGGTTGAATATGGCGTACCTTAACGGCTTAACCCGTTAACGTTACTGCTTTCGGTTTGATTTTCCGATTGACCAGATAGACGCCGCTTCCGATCAGCACGAGCCCGAGCAGCAAGAAACGGCTGAACGGTTCATGCAAAGCAAGCGTACCGACGAGCACCGACAGCAGCGGCACCATGAAGGTATAGGATGCGACTTGGCTCGCCTCTCCCGATCGGGTCAGCGTGATGTAAATGATCCAGGACAGCGCGATACCGACGAAAATGCCGAATAACAGCCCGATCCAATAGGCGCCGTTCCATACGATATCGCTCCAGCTCTCGGTCAGCGAACCGGACAACGTCAGCAGAATGCCCCCGAACGTACATTGGAAAGCGACCAACCAGAGCGAATCGACGTCGGCGGCGGACTTTTTGATAAACACGGTGCCCAGCGCCCAGCTGAGTGCCGATCCGAGTGCCAAAACAACGCCGATCGCGGCAATATGCCCCGAGAATCCGCCGACGCTGACCGCGATCACGCCGAGGAAGCCCAGCAGCAGACCTGTCGCTTTCGGCAGCGTCATGCGTTCGTTCAGCCACAGCGCCGCGAACAAGCCGACCAACACGGGTTGCAAGTATACGAGAACGGTGAACAAGCCGGACGGCATATAGATCAGTCCTACCGTTTGCAGACCGTAGAATAACGCCACGTTCAACAGCCCGGAGATCAGATAGACCTTCCAGTTCTTTTTCCACTGGATGCGATCGCGCTTGGGCAGTAAAAAGATCACTAACAATAAGCCCCCGATCAGCGTGCGCATTCCTGCGAACAACAGCGGCGGCGTATAGTCGAGCGCGACTTTGTAGATGGACCAGGACACGCCCCAGATCAGAACGAGCGCCACGATCAAGATCATGCGCTGCATTCCGGATAATGTTTTCATGTTGATATTCTCCTCTATGCTGTAATAACGACAATCTCGATCATACGCCTGACCCAACATAGTTTCAATAAAATTGCGGCTAAATATTTTAAAAGGCAGGAAGTTAGCATTTATTTAACGAATGTATGTATATAGAAATAGAGTGAATCTAAGGGATTTTTGCTGATGAAACAAATAAAACGCAACCTGCCGCGAATCCTGCTGTTTGCGACTTCGCTAGTGCTGATCGGCATCTGCCCGTTTAGTTCGGCTTTAAGTGTGGAGACTGATATTTTGCCCGGAATCGGGAATGCGCTATCGCTCACGGAAAAGCGGCGGCAATCCGAGTCTGGACCCCGCCGTAATTAAAGCACTGGAGCCGAACGAAGAGTAATCGCTAAGAATCAACCCTTTTAAAAGGATCAAAAAAGAAGCACGCCGCGCAGGCGCGCTTCTTTTCGTTATCGATAAATCATAAGCCCGGCATTCAGCTCGGCTGTTTATTCTGATCCAGGCGCTGCAATCCCGTCTCTAAATTGTTCATCGCGAGCACCAGACGGTCGGCCAGCTCGTTGAGGTCTTTTTTGCCTTCTCCCGGTTCGTCGGATACGGTCGCGATCGGGTCTCCGATCACGAGCCGGGTCTTCGTTCCGCGCAGCAGTCCTTTGAACGTGGTAGGACCGGAGAACGCCGCGGGCACGACCGGGACTTTGGCCATTTTGGCGATCGTGACCGCGCCGCGCTTCAGCGGCGCGTCTTCCGAAGAACGGGTGCCCGACGGGAAGATCCCGATCGTTTTGCCCTGCTTGAGCAATTGAATCGGAATTTTCAGGCTGCTCGGTCCCGGATTTTCGCGATCGACCGGGAATGCGTTGATATCGCGCAGAAATTTATCGGCAATCTTTTTTTGGAACAATTCTTTTTTGGCCATAAAATGAACTTCGGTCGGCAGCAGCGAGCTTCCGAGCGCGATGACGTCGATCCAACCCCTATGCGTGCAGGTGATCACGTAGCCGCCTTCCTTCGGCAGCTTGTCTGCTCCGATAACCTCGAACTTCCCGAATCCACGCAGTATAAGTCTGGCTAATTTGGCGAGGGGTTGATACAACACGTCGACTGCTCCTTCCGCTTTCCGTTTCTCGATAACTTTAGGATCTGGTCCTAAATTTAAGCAACAGCACAGTTCCTTATAAAAAAATGTACGACACGCTGTTAGTGTACCATGCGCATTCTCTTCTGAACAGCGCCCGGCTTGAAAAATCATGGGTCTTTCGCAACGATGGTGGTAGCAAGGCGAGGCGTAATGACCTATAATGACGGTAAGCCTATGCTTTTGCGTTAAGGGTTACTCACTTGGCGTAAAAGGATTCTATCCGTAAACGAAGGAGACCGGCGCATACCATGAACGATTTTATTTTATTTAAATTGGCAGACAAAACGTACGGTATTCCGTTCCATGAAATCGATGAAATCCAGAACTCCAAACCGGGTACGTCGATTCCTTTCTCCTCCAATTGGCATGAAGGCGTGGTCAAGATCCGCGAAGAGATCTACACCATCCTCAATCTGCGTAAAAAGCTGAATATCTCCCATGAAGATCAAAACGACACTGATAAGTTTATTCTGCTGCGTCGCGAGAAGGTCGCCTTGCTTGTCGACTCTCTTGACGATACAGCTTCGGTACCGGATTCCGCGTTGGCCGACAACGAAGAAGTGGCGAGCCGTCGCTTCCTGCCGTCCGTGTTCGAACACGGGGATCGGTTGGTGTTGGTGCTGAACGTGGACACGTTGTTAGCTTCGACAACAGGCGGAGGCGCTTAGATTCCTTTTCGGATAGGGCAAGCGCTGCGAGAGAAATTCGTTCGAGACGCTGTCTCACTTGGAAAAACGGATTGAAATTTATAATGGTGTTTTCCAAGTTCAAAGGCGTCTTTCACTGAATTTCTCTCTCCGCTTAAGCTTTCCTTGGAAAGGATCTTTAGCTTTTATTTAATCAAGAGATGGATAACAAAAGATAAGATAAGATAAATCACGTAACAAAAGGCCCCGATGTAGATTCGATGTCATTGAAGTGCAACTTCATGACATTGAATTAGGATCGGGGCCTTTTGTCGTTTCCGCGACTGCGGCGTGTGGAGTGATTGCTGCGAATAAAGTAGGTATATGGGATCGTCGCCGTGCAATGGGTTCATGTTGATTGCTGCTCATGCTGACTGACAAGTTGCGAATGTAGAAGGTCTGCATCATTGTATCGCGGAAAACGAGAGCGCCAACCGATGTTGTAAAAAACTCAAGCGGGCGATGGGGCCGTTCCTGATGTCTAGTCTGTGGCGCTCTCATCCCATGAAACGCAGGCAGTTTGAAGTTGGATCACTTTTTTCGAACTTTTTTCGAAAAATATGAAAAAAGAATTTTGTTATATGAATGTGTCGCGGGTTTTAAAACATGCTTTAGCTGCGCCATAGAGACGAAACTTGGACAATTTGCTCAGGCGTGGTTCGACAGCAGCCGCCGATCAAACGCGCGCCGGCTTCATGCCAGGCAAGCGCCGAATCGGCAAAACTGCCGCAACCGTTCGACTCTCCGGCATGCCAGGTTTTTGTGGACGCCTCGTAAGTCTCTCCGGAGTTCGGATAGATCAGAAGCGGTTTATCCGTAAAGGCAGCAAGATGCTGGATCGCCTCGGTCGCAAAGGATGCCGGAGCGCAGTTAACGCCGATCGCGGCAATCGCAGCATAGTCTTCCAGCGCTCGCGCGCACTCTTCGAGCGAAGTGCCTTCGCTGATTCGGCCTCCGTCTTGCAGAGAGAACGACATCCAGGCGTACGCGTCGGGGAATTCGTTTTTCAACAATTCCGCCAGCACCAAAGCCTCTTGTAGCGAAGGAATCGTCTCGAAAGCAAGAATATCGGCTCCGGCTTCGATCAATGCTTGGATACGCAAGCGATGAAACTCGGTCAGACGTCGATCGTCGACACCATAATGGCCGACGTATTCCGATCCGTCTGCCAGATAAGCGCCGTAAGGACCGACGGAACCGGCGACAATCGGCTTCGGGCGACTTTGATGTTGGACTTCCGCCCACACGGTATCCCGTGCCTCTACCGCTAGTTTTACGGTACTCCGGATCAATTCAAGTGCCTGTTCTTCCTTAATTCCCTTCGCGGCAAAACCTTCTACCGTCGCCTGGTAACTCGCCGTAATGGCACAATCGGCTCCGGCGCGGAAATAATCCTCGTGCACGCGGCGGATTTTCTCCGGTTGTTCCAGCAGCACGCGCGCCGACCATAACGGATCGTCCAGATCGCAGCCGTGCTGCTCCAGCTCGGTCGCCATCGCTCCGTCCAGAACCAACACCGGATGCTCCGCCAATATGGCCGCAATCGGATCTCCAGCCTTTTTCAGCTTCGAATTCATGCTTGCATGTCTCCCTTCCCCGCCCGTTTCCGGGCTGTCGCATAATACGTAATATAACAAACCGCGATAAACGGAATTCCGCAGTATAAAGCGATACGCTGCGTCGGATCGAACGCGATCCCGATGCAAGATAACAAACACAACAAGAACGAAGCGATCGGCACAAACGGATACCACGGTGTACGGAAACCGAGATCGTTAACGGAATTTCCGGCTTTGACGTAAGCGCGTCGGAACATCAGCTGCGACAAACTGATGCTCATCCATACGACAACGACGGCAAGTCCCGAGATCGACACCAGCGCAATATAGACGGTTCCCGGCGCCACGATGCTCGATAGCAACGCTAATGCGCCGCCTGCCATGCTGAGAGTCAACGCATTCATCGGAACGCCGCGTCTGTTGATTGCGGACAATGAGCGCGGGATCGTGCCTTTGTCCGCCAGCGACCACAACATGCGCGAAGACGCGTAAAGGCCGGAGTTGGCTGCCGACAGAATCGCCGTCAAAATAACGAAGTTCATCACGTCCGCCGCATAAGGAATGCCTACGCGGTCAAGGACGGCAACGAACGGACTTTCCAGCACACCCGCATCATTCATAGGCAGGAGTGCTGACAGAATGACAATCGTCCCGATGAAAAACAGCACCAGACGCAGCAGCGTAGTTTTGATCGCTTTCGGAATCGTGCGCGCCGGATCGACCGTTTCACCCGCGGCGATTCCGATTAGCTCCGTGCCGGAAAAAGCAAAGTTCACCGCCAGCATCGTCATGAGAATCGCGCCTGCGCCGTTCGGGAACCAACCGTCTACAGTCAAATTCGAGAATAACGGTGCCGACTCATGTCCTTGCATCGGGACGATACCGAATACGGCTGCGGCCCCAATCACGATAAACGCGACGATTGTCAGCACTTTGACCAACGAGAACCAAAATTCTGATTCCGCAAAAAAGCGTACGCTGCTCGCATTCAAAACGAAAATCAAAGCCGCGAACAACGCGCTCCAAATCCAGACATTGACTTCCGGGAACCAACGCTGCATCAACAGTCCCGCTGCCGTAAATTCGGAGCCGAGCGCTACCGTCCACGTGAGCCAGTACAGCCAAGCAACCGTGTAACCGGTGGCCGGACCGAGATATTTGGCAGCGTAACTGTGAAAAGCTCCCGTTTCCGGCATCTGCACAGAAAGCTCGCCCAAACACAACATGACCAGATACACGGCGACCGCTCCGACCAGATACGAAAGAATCGCGCCGATCGGCCCCGCCTGCTGAATCGTATACCCCGAACTCAGAAACAATCCTGTACCGATCACGCCGCCGAGCGACAACATGACGACGTGCCGGACCTGCATTTTACGCTGAAAATCACCGCTGTTCTCCTGCTCCATCCAACTTCCCCACTTCCGGTCCGCACGCAAAAAGACGCCTTCGCACTCAAGACGCCTCGGAAACACATTCCTGCCGGGTCCAACGATTTTCAACCCAATATACCGGGACTCCCATCACGTGTCAACGATTTTCTGTGTATTCCTTCACCGCATTGAATCGGCAGTTTAGCGAAGCTGAGGAAGTTTTGGAATCTGGTGATTTCCGGAAGCGCTCGGAGAGTGACCATTACTGTGTGTCTTCTGCTGGGCCTCCCGATACGTTTCAATCCATACTCTCGCACGGAGAGTGACTGCACCTCTTCTAGCTCCTTGCCCCGTACGGCTTTGGATGCTCAAAAGTGCGAACCTCGAAATTAGCCTAACCAAAACTAGGGCGTGTACGCAAACTTCGAAGGAAGCAGATTTAGACGAATTTTCGTTCTCAACAAGGAAGTATTCCGAAGGCGTGCCGAGGCACGTCAAGGGATACTGACGCAGTGGAGGGCGAAAAGTCGGCTAAAGATGCACGTCGTTAAGTTTGCGTACACGCCCTAGACAAAAAGACAAGCGAAACCCTGCAATCCTTTATTCCGCGCGGGGTGCGAACCTCCCGGGGATTTCATGGGAGCTTGAGGTTCGCGCTTTTTCAAGCCTTGATCTCAACATGTACAGAAAAGAGGACTCACCACTATGGGTCAGTCCTCCCTACACGATATCTACTTTCACTTTCCGCTATCTTGCGCAATCCAGTTCAGACCTTCAGCCAAACGAATCGAAAAATCGTCGGGATAATCGTGTCCAAGGTCTTCGACGACTTTCAATCGAGCTTTCCGTCCACGTTCCTGCAAAGCCTGCGTCAAAACTCTAGACGACTCGCGTCCTTCGTCATCTTCTGCGCCAGCAATCCATAAACTGCGCGGCTTCCGTTCTTCCAGTCGATCCAGTGCCTCTGCCCATTCAGCTGCATCGTCCAACCACGACGATACAAAGATCAAGCCGTCCGCCGGAAATTCATCGTGCAGCACGGCATTCAGCGCTACTTCGGCTCCGGTCGAAAAAGCGCCTAACACGATAAACGCTTCTTCCCCCGCAATTCCGCGTAACGTCTCCAGATGCTCCCGCAGTTCGGCCGCACCCAGATCGATGTCGTCCCAACCGTACGCATCCGAGAACCGAATCTGCGACGAACGAATCAAGCCCACATTCCAGCCCAACTCCTGCGCAGATTTCCAAAACGCCTCGGTATCCCGTTCGTTTTCCTGGTCACCGTGCAGCACAAGCAACGTCGGACGCACAGACGTCGCTGTCTCAGGCTGTCCTGCCGCTACTCCAGACGCATCCTTGCTTTGCTCTAGCACCGTAAGCCCCGGAGCCGCATTCGCCAACGCCGCTTCCTCGCGCTTGCCGCACAGATCCGCAAGCTCGGCAAAGCCTTCGCGCCCGCGCAGCGATTCCAGATCCTCGTCCTCCAGCAAATACTCGGCCGGGTACCAGAAGCCCTTTTCCGTCACGGCTTCGCTCAGCAGCGCAAACGCCTCGTCTGCCCGTCCTGCCGCAGCGGTAAGCGCGTAGAGCAGGTTCATCTGCCGTGCATCATTCGGATCTCCATGCTCTTGCACGAAGCTCAAAGCCTGTTCCACGCCCAATTTCTCCCGCCGTTCCAACGCTTCGTTGAACAGCCGGGTTGCCGTCATGTTTGTCATATCGAACTCCTATTTGGTCAGGATGATCGGCGCGCCTTTGGTAATAATCATCGTATGCTCATATTGGGCAACCAGGCTTCCGTCGTCCGCTCGAAGGGTCCAACCGTCGTTCGCGTCTTCCACCACCTCGCGCGCATTGGTGGATACAAATGGTTCGAACGCGATCACGGAGCCTTCTTTCCAAAGGTCGGTATCGGTCGGATCGTAATAGCTCAAAATGTACTCCGGCTCGTCGTGCAGCGCCGTGCCGATTCCATGTCCCGTCAGCGTCTCGATGATATTAAAGCCATGACGGCGCGCGACGTTGTAAGCCGCTTTGCCCGCGTTGTTGCGCTTCGATCCGGCTTTGATCTTGGCTGCGCCCGCTTCGAAGGCTTCGACAGCCGCTTCGCACAGCTCGATCAGACGCGGATCGCCTTTTCCGACAACGAACGATACGCCCGTATCCGCAAAATAACCGTCGCAGGAAGCAGATACGTCCACATTTACGAGATCGCCTTCTTGAATGACGCGTTCGCTCGGAATGCCGTGCGCCACTTCTTCATTCACGCTGATGCAAGTATAGCCAGGGAAGTCGTACGTCGACTTGGGAGCCGATACCGCGCCGTGTTCTTTGAAAAGCTCAGCCGCGCGCAGATCCAGATCGATCGTGCGTACGCCTGGTTTCGCCATTTCTTTCAAATCATCGCGGATCAAGGCCACGATTCGTCCGATTTTTTTCAAGCCTTCGATTTCTTGTTCTGTTTTCGCTATCATGCTTGTTCTCCTTTTTGTCGGTTAAATAGTAAGTTTCAAAGCTTCCCGGTAATTGTTCTCGGATAAGACCCGTATGCCATGTCGGCGCAGCAGCGCTGAGGTTACGCCGCGTCCGTCCACTTTAATGCCTGCAAAGTCCCCGTTGTAAATCGCCAGGCTCCCGCACGATGGACTGTTTTCCTTCAAAATGACCGTATCCGCCCCGGTTTCGCGCGCTTGTTCGAGCGTCAACTGCGCACCTCGCAGATACAACTCGGTCACGTCGGCGCCGGAGCGCTCGATCACTCGGGCAAAGCCGTCCAACACATCGTCTCCGTTGCCGCCGACAATCTCGGCCGGCTCGCGCGGCGTGACGAATCCGCCCATCAGTTCGGGACAAACAGCGATCGCTTCCCCGCGTTCCAACAGCGTGCGAACATTGTCTTCCAAGCTGTCCGTGCCGTTATAGCGGACAGCAAATCCCGCCAGGCAGGAACTGACCAATATCATAGGTTCCCTCCCTTGCCGTTATCCGCTATTATACCACTGCACGCCGCATCTTTTCTTCCCCGCTCGCAAAAAAGACTTCGGGAATTCTCCCAAAGTCGTCTTTTTCCCAACCTATTACCAACCCAAAGTCTCCCGCAATTCTTCTGCAAGCCGACTCGCCATCTTCGCGTTACCCTGCGCGGAAGGATGCAGCGTATCGGTATAGTCGCCGTCCCGCTCGGATAACCACCCGTCCGTTGCGATCACATGCAGCTTCGTATCGCCCGCCGAATGCCGATTCTCGGCCGCTGCCCGGCTCTCCTCGTTCATATATCCGTTCAAAGGCAGCAAAACGACCAATTCCGTATCCGGGTAGGCTTGCCGAAGTCGTTCCAGAAAACGCGCATAAGCATCCCGGAACGTCCCCCCGTCGATCTCCGCACGGGCATCGTTCGTTCCCAAATTGATGACGACGGCATCCGGTGCTTCCTGATCCATCTGCCAGTCCGGCGAGCCTGCATAGTCGAGCGGCTGCAACTTGAAATACTGCTCGCTCATCCCCGATGGCGGAAGTCCGTTGCAGGACACGCCGTCTACAAGGCAAATCCCGGTATAGGCAATCTGCGTATGATCGGCGTTCAGCCGTTCTCCGGTCAGCCAAGCATACGATTCGATCGACACGTTCGGCGTTTTGTAACCGACCGTGATCGAATCGCCCACGAACTCAATCGAGCGCCGGCGTTCCGGCGGAGGAATCGTTTGGGCGCCTTCGTCCAGCAACAACCCTTTGAACACGGCGACGTCCCTTATATTTCGCGTGACCACGGTCAACGTATGCTCGCCGGGTATCAAACGTTCGGGAGTCAGATTCACGATACCCGAGGCATTTTTATACAAATGAAAAGGCCCGCCGTCCACGGATGCGTACAGATCGGAACCGGCAGGCGGCGCAGCATCACCCAATCTTAATCGTACGCTGCCCCCGGTAAAAGCCGTCGTGAACGACGTTCCCGCCCAATATCCCCGATACGTATCCGGCGCGGAGGTATCCCATCTGCCGACGTAATGGATATAAGGATCGTCCGGGCCGACGGCTGCCATATCCGCATTCACGCGATGGATCGAAGGCGCAGCAAGAATGACCGTCGCCGTCAACAACAAGAAAACCAACAAGACGCGCGTGCGCGGAAGTGATGTACGCAGATCGAAGGGTTTGCGGATTTTCAATCGGTTCGCTCCTTTTTTGTAAAAGAAAGATCGCTTTGATTATATCGTCTTTCGATAGGGAATCCAGCAGGCATTTATAAAAAAAACGGCCCGCCGTTTTCCGGCAGGCCGATCCAAGTAAACAGTGACGGTACAAAGGCGGACTTCAAAAACGGCGGAGCTTAAGCGTTCAACGGCTCGTAGTCGAACCAATCGAAAAATGCGGAAGTCGCTTGTTCAGCGTCCCGGCCGGATACGGCGTACATCGCGGCGATGACGCCCGTGAATCCGCCCGCAATCTCGGTCGACAGGAAATGCGTTTCGCCCCAGCCGGCTTCGATCTCCGAGCCGTTTGCTTCGCGGAAGAAGAATACGAATCGTTGACTTTCCGCACGCACGCGCAGCTCGACGGGACCGACCCTGCAGTCGAAAACTTGCTCGGTGCGCATCGATCCTACCGTCCGTCGAAGGATCAAGACTTTGCGGCCTTCGCGCTGCGTGACGGCCAGATCGTAATGATGCTTGCCGTTCATGAACAATGTGATTCCGGCTTCTTCTGCCGCGCTGCCGGGTTCAAAATCAAGCCGCGTCGCCAAACGGCAATCGAAATGGGACAATCTGCGACCGACGAAGGCCGGAGAAGCGATCTCGTCCAGCGTCGCTTCGCTGCCTCGCAGCGCCAGAGCTCCGGGACGTTCTTCAAGCGACCAACTGCCCGGTGCAGGATTGCGCAGGAAAATCCATTCGCCGTTCAGTTCCGCCGCATCGAAATCATCGCGTACCGTCGGAATCGGCCATGGATGCGGCGCAAGCGAAGGAGCATCCATATGCTCGCGGACCCGCCCTTCGTCTCCGATGATCGGCCAACCGTCCTCCGTCCAAGTCACGGGAGCCAGGAAGGTCTCCCGTCCCAAATGATGCCTTCTCGGATACGTCGGCGGACGAATGCCCAACAGCACGGCCCACCAGCTTCCGTCCTGCGTCTCGACAAGATCCGCATGTCCGGCTGCCTGAATCGGCAGATCGGTGCTGCGATGCGTCAGAATCGGATTGTGCGGACATACCTCGAACGGACCGAAAGGGTTTTCGCTTCGGGCAATCGTCTCCATGTGCCCAAGCTCGGTTCCCCCTTCGGCAATCATCAAGTAATATTGACCTTTGATCTTGTACAAGTGCGGAGCCTCGGGATTGTTGCCTCCGGTTCCCTGCCAGATCAAACGGCTTTCCGTCAGCATTTCACCGGTTTCGATACGGATCACGCATTGGTAAATCCCTTCGCCTTGAGGCCCGTTTTGAACGGATTGGAAGTAGACTTTTCCGTCATCGTCGAACAGCAGCGAAGGATCGATTCCGCCTTGCGCCACGCTGATCGGCTCCGACCACGGTCCTTCGGCCTTACGGCTGCGCACGTAAAAGTTGCCTACTCCGCTGACATTGGTCGTCACCATGTAGAACCAGCCGTCATGGTGCCGGATCGTCGGCGCATAAATGCCCGCCGAGCTGCCGGCTTGGTGCAGCGGGAGTTGGCTTTCTCTAGTCAGGCAGTGTCCGATCCGGCGCCAATTCACCAGATCCTTGCTGTGAAACACGGGCACGCCCGGAAAATACTCGAACGTGCTCGTGACCAGATAATAATCGTCTTCTACCCGGCATATGCTCGGATCGGGATGAAACCCGGAAATGACGGGGTTCGCGTACTTCATTATTGATCGCTCCTATTCCAAAGTTAATCGTTCCAGAGCTTTACGAGGTCTTGCACGTATCCCGTAAATCCCTCTTCCATTTCTTCGACGCCGTTATCCAATAATTCCTGCTGGTAAGCTTCCCATAGACGGTCGAAATCAGCCGGATCGGAAACGACGATTTCCGGGATTCGTTTCCACGTAATGTCTTTGACGCGGCTCGACAGCAAGGTGACTTTATCGCTGCTCGGAACCGCGATGTTCCAAGCGGCCCCCCACGGCTTCACCGGGAATTCGTCTTCGTTCGGGAACAAGTCCATCCATGTAGTCGCGTTGTACGCTGCAAGCGTCTCTTTATCCACTTCGGTATAGTTGGAAGCGATCATTTCCGGAGAGTTCTTCGTGTAATAGTTGCCTGTGGAATCTTCGACCCCGTCGCCGTAGCGAGCGCTCATCAGCGAGTAGAAACCGATACCGGACTCCCGGCTGAAGGCCGCGTTATCGTTCGTGATGCGGTCCTGAACATCTGCGGGTACGACTCTTTTTCCATCTTCGACGTTATAGTGTTCGCCCTCGATGCCCCAATTATTCATGATCTGTGCCTCTTCGGAAGCCAGATAGTCGAGGAATTTAATCGCGCGCACCGGATCTTTGGCCGACGTCGTGATGCCTACGCCCCAACCGGACATGAAGCCTGTGGACTGCATGCGGTTATCCTTGTATTCATCGGATAGCGTAACCGAATAGTGACCGTACGTATCTTCGTATTTGCCCGCGCTTTTCAAAGAGTTCTCCGCTTCCGCATAGCCCCAGTCCGCATCGATCATCCCGATCACGCGACCGGAAGCGATTTTGGCGAGATACTGGTCGTTTTTTTGCACGAACGTATCTTTGTCCAGCAGGCCGATGTCGTACATATGATTCAACCATTTGAAGTATTCTTTCTCGCCGTCCGTACGGAAGTGATACGTCGCCTCATACGTCTCGGGATCGATATAATATTCGCCGTCGCCCGACTTTCCCGTCACTTCCGCTGCCGGGTTGGTGACGGTTATCGACATATGCCAGTCATCCGCGTTCAGCGTCATGCCGATGTTCGGGTTGCCGTCGGCGTCTGTCGGATTTTTGTCGATATACGCTTGAATGACGTCCTCGTAATCTTGCAAAGTTTTGATTTCCGGGTACCCGGCTTCTTTCACGGCTTTATGCTGAAGCTCAAAACCGCCGCCTGCCACGAGATTTTTGGTGCCTACAGCCGAATATGTCGGAATGACGTAGATCGATTGGTCCTCATTGCTGTAACGCAGGCGCTTGATCTGGTCGCCGTATACTTTTTTGATATTCGGTGCATGCTTGTCGATTAATTCGGTCAGGTCCAGCATAGCGCCTGCCTCGACGAATTTGTCCACGTCGCCTTTCGCGCTGAGCAGCTCCGGATATTCGCCGCTTGCCACGATCAGGGACAGCTTCTGCGACGGATCGGCTACCGCGAATTCCGCGTTCAGCGTAACCCCCGTGTCTTCCGTGATTTTTTTGCCCACCGCATCCTGCATATTGTTCCAGTTCGAGTTCGGGTCCGCGCTGAAAAAGCTGAAGCTGATCGGCGCCGTCCCGTCGCCTTCGACAGTCGGCGTAACGTTCTTGTCGCTCGAACCTCCGCATCCGGCAAGCAGTCCCATTGTCAGAGCCGCCGTTGTACCCATCGCCGCAAACTTGCGTGTGTTCATCCCTGTATCCCCCTATGTCTATGATTGGATCGAAGTCTCGTTCATTCAAGTCCGCTTGCTCTCATCTTGAATACGTTTGCATTTTCTTTTATGAAAGCAGAACTTCATGTCGTCTTCCCTTCGAATTTTACGGAAGAAACATAGGGGCAGCCTTGATTTTCCGGCCTTGAACTAGCATGATATAGACATTCGGCCGGGCACGGAACGGAGTTTGGAGGATTCAAGATGAGCAATGCGTATCTGGGATGGTTTACGACGGATAAGACCTTCCCTTTTTTTATTCAATACGGCGGGCATGACGAAGACACCGATCTGCATCGGCATGTCGATTTCTCGGAATTGGTCATCGTGCTGAGCGGGAATGCCAAGCATATCGTCAACAACGAGGAATCTTTTATTAAAAAAGGCAATACGTTCGTCATTAACGGGACGACCGAGCATGGCTACAGGGAACCGCATGATTTTAAAATCTGCAATATTATGTATCGCCCCGAAATGCTCGAAGCGATCGGACCGGACTTGCGGACTTCTAACGGCTTTCAGGCTTTATTCGTTCTGCAACCGCTTTATTCGGATAGGCGAGCGCAATCGGACAAATTGAGCCTCCCTATCGCCGGAGTCGAACATGCGGCTGCGCTGGTATCGACCATGGTCAATGAATACGAGAGCAAACAGCAAGGCCGGCAAACGATGCTGATCGCGCGTTTTATGGAACTGGTCGTCTATCTATGCCGTCATTACGAAACCCAAAGCCGCGAGGCTCCCGATTCGCTGTCGCATCTCGCCAATGCCGTCTCGTATATGGAGGACCATTATCTGGAAGCCTTGTCCCTGGAACAGATCGCGGTACGCTCCGGCGTGTCGGTACGGCATTTGAACCGGATGTTCAAAGCTTATTATCAGACGACACCTGTCGCCTATCTGCAAAGCCTGCGGCTGGAACGTTCGCGCATGTTATTGAAGCACAGCGATCTTCCCGTAACGCAAATCTCGTACGAGTGCGGGTTCAATGACAGCAACTATTTTACGCGGCAGTTCACGAAAGCTTACGGAATGTCGCCGAAGGTTTACAGACAACAGCAGTAAAAGACGATGCATCTAGGAAAAAGGTTCAAAAAACAGACCCTGCTCAGATGCATAAGGTCTGTTTGATGTCTTTTGTTTACTTTTTGTATCGACTGATTGTTACAGCGTCGCGATATCGATCACGAAGCGATATTTCACGTCGGACTTCATCACGCGCTCCCAAGCTTCGTCGATGCGATCCGCCGAGATCACTTCGATCTCCGGCGTGATGTTATGCTCGGCGCAGAAGTCGAGCATTTCCTGCGTTTCGCGAATGCCGCCGATCGACGAGCCTGCGAACGAACGGCGTTTGCCGATCAACGAGAAGACTTGAACCGGCAGCGGCTCCGCAGGAGCGCCGACGTTCACCAGCGTACCGTCTACGGCCAACAGCGACAGATACGCATTCATGTCGATCTGTGCGCTGACCGTGTTGATAATCAGGTCGAACGTTCCGGCCAGTTGTTTGAATGTTTCCGGATCGCTTGTCGCGTAGTAAGCACTCGCTCCGAGCTTCAATCCGTCTTCTTTTTTCTTCAACGATTGCGACAACACGGTCACTTCCGAACCCATCGCATGCGCGAATTTGACTGCCATATGGCCGAGACCGCCCAAGCCGACGACCGCAATCTTTTTACCCGGCGCCGCTCCCCAGTGGCGCAGCGGGGAATACGTGGTAATCCCTGCGCACAGCAGCGGAGCTGCCGCATCCAAAGCGATATTGTCCGGAATTTTCACGACGAACTCTTCCGTTACGACGATATGGCTGGAATAACCGCCTTGCGTATATTGACCGTAGCGGTCAACCGACCCGTAAGTTCCCGTCATGCCTTCCAGGCAGTATTGCTCTTCCCCATCATGGCAGTGTACGCATTTGCCGCACGAATCGACCATGCAACCCACGCCTACGCGATCTCCGATATTGTGCTTGGTTACAGCCGAACCGACTGCCGCAATGATGCCTGCGATTTCATGGCCGGGTACGAATGGATATTGCACAGGTCCCCACTCGCCGCGTGCGCTGTGAATATCGGAGTGGCAGATGCCCGCATATTTGATCTCGATCAGTACGTCATGCGGCTGAAGTTCCCGGCGTTGAATCTCGGCAGATTGGAACGATTGATCCGCTCCATAGACTACTTTCGCTTGAGCTGTCGACATAGTAAGTACCTCCAAGAATAGTTGATGTATAATTGCTCACCTGTTCATCCTACGCCTTACAGTTAACTCTAAGTCAAGGGGGGGTTAGAGTTTTCGGCGTCTTTGACATCCGGCCGGTCCGATGGTAAAATCGCATTCACCATACCGGGAAGAGGAGAATGGCAATGAAGACATACTCAATCGGCGAAGCGGCCAAAGCCTTGAATCTGACGCCTTACACGCTGCGCTATTACGATAAAGAAGGTTTGCTTCCTCGAATCGAACGAACCTCCGGCGGCATCCGTTCTTTTAAAGAATCCGACCTGGAAGCTTTGAAAATCATCGAGTGCCTCAAGAAGACGGGGATGCCGATCAAAGAGATCAAAACGTTTATCGACTGGTGTTCGGACGGCGACAATAGCTTGCAGCAGCGATACGACATGTTCCAAGAACGCAAAGCGGTCGTTCAAGCTCAGATGCAGGAACTATTGAACACCATGAGCGTAATCGAGCATAAATGCGAGTATTATCAGACCGCGCTGGATGCAGGTACGGAAGCCGTACACAAGCACACCCATGCCAAGCAAACCTCTCCGGCCTAATTGTTTGTATACGAAAAAAAGGATTGGCCCGCAGTAATGGGGCCAATCCTTTTTTGTTGCTCGAGTCCCTTTTGCATCGACAAGGTACTCGTACATTATAAGTTCGGCCCGGTTATGGTACCCGCCGCCAAACTTTTCAATTGATCTTACTCTACGGTTACGCTCTTCGCCAAGTTACGCGGCTTGTCTACGTCCAGGCCCAGAGCCAGGGAAGCGTAGTACGACAGCAGTTGCAGCGCAACTACGGACAAAGAAGCTGTCAGCAGCGGCAGAGTCTTCGGAATCGTGAATACGGAATCGACCGATTTCAGCAATTCTTGCGCGTCTTCTTCGTAGCAGATCGTCAGGACAACGCCGCCGCGAGCTTTGACTTCCTTGATGTTGCTGACGGTTTTCTCGATCAGCGCCTGTTCGGTCGCCAGCGCGATAACCGGTACGCCGTCTTCGATCAACGCCAGCGTGCCGTGCTTCAACTCGCCCGCCGCATAAGCTTCGGAGTGAATGTACGAGATCTCTTTCAGCTTCAGCGAACCTTCTTGAGCAGCTGCATAGTCCAGACCGCGTCCGATGAAGAACAGGTGCTTTTGCGAAGAGAATTCTTCAGCATGAGCCTTAGCTTCCAGTTCGCGTGCCAGAATCGATTCAACCTGTTCCGGCAGTGCCTGCATAGCCGCCAGCGTTTCCGCGACTTGAGCTTCGGTTTGCGTTCCGCGAACCTGCGCGAAGTACAGACCCAGCAGGTAGAATGCGATCAGCTGCGATGTATACGCTTTTGTCGAAGCTACCGCGATTTCCGGTCCGGCCAATGTCGCGATGACGTCGTTCGCGTCACGCGCGATCGAGCTGCCTACCACGTTCGTGATTGCCAGAACGTGAGCGCCGTTCGCTTGGGCTTCGCGCAGAGCTGCCAGCGTATCCGCTGTTTCGCCCGATTGGCTAACTACGATCACAAGCGTCTCAGGCGTTACGATCGGGGAACGGTAACGATATTCGGAAGCCACATCCGTTTCAACCGGAATGCGTACGAGACGTTCGATAACCGTACGTCCAACGAGACCTGCATGGTACGCCGTACCGCAAGCAATGATCTGTACATTACGGATGTTTTTGATCTGCTCGTCCGTCATGTGGAAGTCCGGCAGAACCACTTTCTTGCCGCTCTCGTCCACGCGTCCACGCATCGTATCTTGGTACGCTCTAGGCTGCTCGTGAATTTCTTTGTGCATGAAATGCTCGTAGCCGCCTTTTTCCGCCGTAATGGCATCCCATTCGATGTACGTCATTTCCCGGGCAATTTCGTTGCCTTCGATCGTCATCAGCTTCACGCTGTCGCGAGTCAACAACGCCATCTCGCCATCGTTCAGGATGAACACGTTGCGCGTATACTTCAGAATGGCCGGAATGTCCGAACCGATGAAGTTTTCGTTTTCGCCGATGCCGATGATCAGCGGGCTTGCATGACGTACCGCTACGATACGATCCGGTTCGTACTCGGTAAGTACGCCCAGCGCGAACGCGCCGCGCAGGTGCTTGATCACTTTTTGCACGGCTTCCACGATGTCGCCGTTATACTCGCGAGCAACCAGATGGGAAATGACTTCCGTATCGGTTTCCGAAACGAACTCGACGCCGCTTGCCATCAGTTCGTCTTTCAGTTCCAGATAGTTTTCGATGATGCCGTTGTGCACGACCGAGAACTTCTGCGTAGCGTCCGTGTGCGGGTGCGAGTTCACGTCAGATGGCTTGCCGTGCGTCGCCCAACGCGTATGACCAATGCCGACCGAACCGACCAACGGAGCACTTTCCAGCTTGTTTTCCAGGTTGACCAGACGTCCCAATGCTTTGGAGACTTTAAGACCTCCGTCCGTATACACAGCGATCCCCGCCGAGTCATAGCCACGGTATTCCAACTTCGAGAGACCCTCGATCAAAACGTCCTGCGTATTTCTTGGTCCGATATATCCTACGATTCCACACATAATTAAATATCCTCCGCTCATGTTTTGGGTTGAATCTTGAAGCTTCGAGCGGTCCGGTGAATAGCCAAAACTTATGAAGCACGGAAAGAAACGCCTCGTAAAAGGACAGAACTCTCCCGTTGGATGATTTGAAGATTCAAAATCCACGTACCGAGAAACAGAGCCGTCGTCTGCCTCTTGTCGGCCGCATAAGCTTTCGCGTCTTCAGTTTACGCATGAAAAGCCTCATGATTGAGCATCCGCGAATCCGTTTGTGCGGCCAGTCGCCTGTCCGTTTTCCGAAATTCGCTTACGGTTTGATGCAATACCGGGAGGTCCCCGCCGAATATTTCGAACACCTCCACCTCGTCAGCTTAAGTTGCACATACCCGTTAGACGCGATTGCGTCCTCCGGCGTTCCGATCTGGCACTTAAGCTCTGGCGCTTATGAATCTTACCTCACGTTCCTCCTCGTTCTGTTCAAAGTGATGCCCTAAGGCGTTTATTCATCAAAAAATAACAGGATGCCCGCCTGAACGCAAGCGGGCACCCCATCATTATATGACATTGAAAGTCGGTTTACAACTCGGGCCTTCTTTGTTGCTTGGCTTAAACCAGCTCGCTGCGCACAACATCGGCAATCTGGCCGACAACGCGATCCAATTGATCCTTATCCGGTCCTTCCGCCATAACGCGAATCAGCGCCTCTGTACCGGAAGGACGCACCAGAACGCGACCTTCGCTGCCCAGCTCCTGTTCAACTGCTTCTACGGCAGCCAGAATCGCTTGATTGCCCTCGTAGTTCCGCTTGTCCTGTACGCGTACATTAACGAGCAGCTGCGGATACTGACGCATCATCGTCTTCAACTCGCTAAGAGGCTTGCCTGCTTCAACAAGAGTATCTACCAGTTGAATCGCGGTCAACATGCCGTCTCCGGTAGTGCTGTAATCGAGGAAAATCACATGTCCCGATTGCTCGCCGCCCAGGTTAAAGTTCCCTTTGCGCATCTCTTCCATCACGTAGCGGTCGCCGACAGCCGTTTTCAGCGTGTTCAAGCCCAGCTTTTCCGCTGCCTTGTAAAAACCGATGTTGCTCATTACCGTCGTTACGATCGTGCTTCCGTTCAGCCTGCCCGCACGGTTGAGCGCGTCGCCGCAAATGCACAGGATATAGTCGCCGTCCAGCACTTCGCCTTTTTCATCGATGGCAATCAGACGATCAGCGTCGCCGTCGAAGGCCAGACCGATATGCGCGCCATGTTTCAATACTTCTTCGCGCAGCGCTTCAGGATGGGTGGAACCGACATGATCATTGATGTTCAGACCGTTCGGCTCGGCACCGATCGCGATGACTTCCGCACCCAGATCACGGAACAGATGCGGAGCCAGCTCGTAAGCCGCACCGTGCGCGCAGTCGAGAACGACTTTAATTCCGCTGAACGACCGAGACACCGTAGTCTTCAGGTAGTCCAGATAGGCAAACTTGGAAGCATCATCATTGATGACCGTGCCTAGCCCTGCACCTACAGGTCGCGGCAATTCATCCACTTCGGCATCCATCAGTGCTTCAATCTCAAGCTCAGTCTCGTCGGACAGTTTAAAGCCGTCTCCGCCGAAGTACTTGATGCCGTTATCTTGAACCGGGTTATGCGACGCTGAGATCATGACGCCTGCATCCGCTTTAAGCGTACGCGTGAGATAAGCGACCGCTGGAGTCGATACCACGCCGAGACGCACGACATTTGCACCGATCGACAGCAGTCCGGCGATCAGCGCAGATTCCAGCATCAGACCCGAAACTCGCGTATCCATACCGATCAAGACTGTCGGCTTCTCCACTTTGCCCGCCAGGACATAACCGCCGCAGCGTCCTACTTGATAAGCCAGCTCGGCCGTCAATTCTTGGTTGGCGACCCCGCGGACGCCGTCAGTTCCAAAATACTTTCCCATATCGATTCTCGTTCTCCTTTTATTTCAAACCACGCGCACCGGAGCCGGCATCTTGTTTGGAATTCAGACAACATGCTTAATCAACTCGTGCTTCGTATTCGAATGATGATAATTATGCAAGGATTAAGCGCAAGGGGCGATGCTCAAGGCGTAACTGCATCTCCCCCGGTATCGTTGCCTTGTTCCGGCGTCGTTTCTCCGCTATTGGCCGATCCTTCATTCTCGGTCGGATCGGTCTGGCCGGAATCCGTTGTTCCTTCGTCCGGCGTAGCGGGTGTTTCTTCCGTTGTCCCAGGCTGTTCGGTTGCCGGTTCTTCGGTGCTTGGCGTATCGGTGTTGGTATTGGTCTCGGAATCGGTAGGCTCCGTTCCCGGATCCGTCTCGTTAGCGTTGCCACTGCTTCCGTCCGTTTCGGGAGCCGGGGCAGGACTTTCCGTATCCGTCTCGACTGGAGGCTGATTCTCCGTACCGGATGCGGTTCCCGTAATTTCAACCGTAACGGAAGGCGGAGCATTCTCATTTGTTCGAATGTAATCCGGAAGCTCCACGTCAAGTTGTACATTGTGCGTCCCCGCATTAAGTCCGGCAAGGTCGGCGGTCAACGTAATGTCACTGGCCGTCACCCCCGCTAAAAGACTGGACGCTCCGACAATCGTGACATCCATCCTGCCGGACTCCGGATTTGTAATCGTCGCCTCGTTGCCTCTTGCCAAGCCGGTTAATGTAACAGGAACGTTGGCGATCGTCTTCTGTTCGTAAGGCACGACCGTCAAGGTATATTTCACTGAGGAAGGCACGATGCGATCGGCGCCCTCCGGTGCAGCCAGCGCCTCGGAGTACGTCGTTTCCCCTTCTGCCGTTATGCGATCCAGATCAAGCGTGATCGGCGGATAGCTGCTGAGGCTTTCCAATACGCCCGCAGAGCCGTATACCGTTACTTCCTGAGCCCCTGCTTTAACATCGGATAATACGAGCCCGTCAGGCAAACTCCCGCTGTAGCTCACGTTCAAAGGCAAAGTCTTCGAGGTTGACGATACGTTGGAGGAGATCGGGATCTGTACCTTGAGCGATGCCGGTTCGATCACCGCATCGTCAAGCACTTCGCCGTTGTTCGAGTAGGCGACCAGCTTGATTCGACCGGATACGTTCCCGTTTGACCCCTCTACGCTAATCTCGCCCTGAATCTTCTGCACCTGCTTCATCTCGCTGGCCGGAAGCGTCACCTGAACGGCATTGCCGTCTTCGAAAACAGGATCAAGCTCCGTAAAGCCTTCAGCCGGAACGCCTGTCGTCAGCACGACCGCGTCAAAGGCCTGCGTCACTTTCTCCTCGACGGTCACGGTCACTTTCGACGGCAGAATAGACAACAGCTCGACGCCGGGCGGCGTATCGACTTGCAAAGAAACGGTATACTGCCCCGGTTCTTCAATCTTGCTTAAATCCATCTTCACTTCATATTCGCTGCTGGTCGCCAAGGACGCAAGCTGAGAAGCCTGTCCGGACACATTGACGCTCACCTGCTGCGGACTCACGGTTTTCAGTACATATTTATCCGCATCCAAGCCGTAAGGCTCGATGGATAGATTAGCAATGGTCGTATGGTCTCCCTGGCTGCTTCTTGTAATCGTAGGCGCATCGGTATCGACATGAACCATCGCCCAAAGAATCAAGGCTACGGCTAACGCGATAATTTTGGCAGCCGTATTGTTCGCCAGCCACTTATCCATTCGGCTCGTCCCCTTTCTTTCTCCAGAACAAGCCCTTCTTTTCCTTAATGGACGCATTCGGTTTCAGTAGTTCATATAACTTGGAGACCAGCGCTTCTTCGCCGATATCCCGTACGACTTTCCCGTCAAGCGCAAGCGAAACCTGTCCCGTCTCTTCCGAAACGATCACGGACACGGAATCCGCCACTTCGCTGATCCCGATCGCTGCACGGTGTCTGGTCCCGAGTTCTTTGCTGATAAAAGGATTTTCGGACAGAGGCAGATAACAGGCCGCCGCCGACAACGTGCGATCCTGTATAATGACTGCTCCATCGTGCAAAGGCGTGTTCGGCGTGAAAATGTTGATCAAAAGCTCTGACGTCACGACAGATCTCATCGGAATGCCGGACTCCGTATACTCATTGAGTCCGGTATTTCGCTCAAAGACGATAAGCGCACCGATCTTGCGGCGGGACAAATAGTTGATCGACTTCATTAATTCGCCGATCATATGTCCGACTTCTTCTTCATCCGCGCTGTTCCGTCCTACAAATTTCCCGCGTCCCAGCTGTTCAAGTCCTCGGCGGAGCTCAGGCTGGAAAATGATAAAGATCGCGACGACCCCGAAAGTAAACATGCGGTCCATCAGCCACTTTAACGTATACAGATCCAACCAACTGCTGATCGCCCAAACGATAACCAGCACAAGGATGCCTTTCAACAATTGTACGGCGCGAGTTCCGCGTACAAGCAAAATCAATTGATACACAATATAAGTAACGATCAAGATATCCGCGACATCCTTGATCGTATCTTGCCAAGTTAGGTTTGTAAAATAATCCATCATGACCCAAGCCCCCGTTATCTCCGTCTCTCTCAGGCTGCTGGCTACTATGTAGGGCCGCCGGCCAACCAAGCTTCGGAACCGACTGCCGGTTCGGATTGTAGTTCGGATTTATATATCTATAGGTTATAACGTTCGTGCTTGCGTTGCAAGCCGAGCCTTGCCGCGCACGCAAAAAAAGGCGCTGCCCGAGTACTTTCACCGCGTTCGATCTGAAGTTTGCATGCGAATCGAAACCTTCACGCTTTAAGAAGGTTTCGCCGCTTCAAGCTAGAGATGCAATACGGTCATGGTACCAAGCAAAGCGCCGTACTTTCTACTGCAATATAGACGAGAATCGAAACATTCGACAGGTTTGCTAGCGATAGGCAACTTCCGAGACAATATTGCTCAACTTATACCATACCCAATCGAAAGCCTGGTTGATATCCTTAACCTGCCCCGCGACATGTGCCGTCGAAGCCTGGTAGGCCGAACCGTCGATGACCGTTACATTCCCCTCTACATCGCCGTAGATCTTCAATTCTCCGCGTTCTACGGTGAGGTCTCCGCTGACAATCGTTCCTTCCGGAACGATCACGGTATTCCCCTCCACTTGGACGCGATTCAGATCACTGCCTCTGACGACAAGCTGAGTATCCGCATTCCAAAATCCGATCGACGTGCCCAGCATAATAAGAATAAAAGCGGCCGCCGCCGTCAATGCCGGGTGTCTACGCACCCAACTCCATGCGGGACTGTGCTTTTTGGGCTGAGGAAGAAAACTCATGATGCGATCGGTCATATCTTCGGATACCGCTACGGACTCGGACTTGCGGTTTGCCGCGAACAACATCATCTCCGTCTCTTCGAGACGTCGAAAAGCAGCTCGGCAATCCGGACAGGCTTCCAGGTGACTTTTTAATTCGTTTGCCTGCTCCGAAAGCAGATCTCCATCCAGGTAATCGTGCATGAGCGAGACGGCTTGTTTGCATTCCATATGAGCCAATCCTTTCGTAAAAACTCGGTAAAATCTGTTGTTGGCCTTATCATGCCCTTCTTAATACGCCGCATGCCGATGATAGTTTCAATGGGTAACCATAAAATCGAATTAAATTTTGATTTTATTAAGCGACGTTCAATGTTTCGTAAAATTTGAGTTTTACTCTCGAAAAGTTTTCCACAAAAAAACCGAAATCGCTTAGTGTTGCTGCGATTCCAGCTTTTTTCGCAAAAATTCACGACCGCGGTGCACGCGCGTCTTAATCGTCGTTACCGGCATATCGAGCACGTCGCTGATCTCTTGCAACGACAACTCCTGCAAATAACGCAAAATCATGACGGTCTTATACTTCGGAGGCAATCCGTCAATTGCTTCATGAATCGTCGTGCGCGTCTCGGAAATCATGTATTCCGTTTCCGGCGTACGATTATCACCGGGTATAAGCGCGTAACCGTCGGCGCCGTCCTGATCGCCGATTTCCGCGTCGAGTGAGTATGTAGGTTTTCTTTTTCTTAGACGGTCGATGCTCAAGTTCGTTCCGATCCGATAAATCCAGGTCGAAAATTTCTGTCCAGGATCATAACGATCCAAATTCCGGTAGACGCGCAAAAACGTCTCCTGAACGACATCCTCCGCCTCGTGTCGATTGCTTAGCATTCGATACGCGAGATGAAAAATTCGATCCTTATAGAGATCAACGATTTCGGCGAACGCCCTCTGGTCACCTTTGAGCGCAAGTTTCACCAATCTCGTTTCCAGATTGTCCACCATGTCTCCCCCAGACTAAGCCCGCTGAATCGGGAACCTGAAGCCCCTGCCGCTTCTCTTCCGGGGTTCCCTAAACAACTGAAGGCAAGCATTACATCCGGCCGATTTGATCATGTCCATCCCCGTCAAGCTCACTGCTGCCTGCGGTTGTGCCATAAATCGACCGCTTTATGCGTATGTTCAAATCGTAATTCATGCGGCGTTAAAAAGCAACACTGCTGCTGTAACTTCTTCCAACCCCTTACAAAAGTTAAGAAACTGAAAAAGAAGTCATGATTAGGTTTATACAAAGAAAAGCCGCGTCTTTCCTAGGGCGTGTACGCAAACTCCGCCGGGAGCAGATTGAGCTGGATTTTCGTTCTCGGCAAGGAATTTTCCTGAAGGCGTGCCGCGGCACGTCAAAAGAAAATGACGCCGAAGAGGGCGAAAAGACAGGTCAAGATGCACGTCGTTGAGTTTGCGTACACGGCCTAGTGAAAAGACGCGGCTGGTAGAAGAATTGGTTTTGTTATTTTTATCAACCCGTATTTCGAAGTCCTGCAGCAATGCCGTTAATCGTAAGCAGAACTTCGCGAATCAGTTCCTGATCTTCCGGTTCTGCCGTATCGCGCAATTCGCGCAGTTCCGTCAGCAGCTGGACTTGCAGATAGCTAAGCGGATCGACGTACGGGTTGCGGAGTCTGATCGATTCCTGGATAACCGGTACATTATCCAAAATTTCTTGCTGACCGGTAATATCGAGGATCAGCTGCTTCGTCAGACGGAATTCTTCTTCGATCAAGCCGAAGATTCGGGTACGACTTTCGTCGTCTCCGTACATGGAAGCATATTCCTTCGCAATAACCAGATCGGCTTTGGCGACCGCCATTTGAAGCGAATCAACCAAAGAAGTAAAGAACGGGAAGCTTGCATACATTTTTTTCAACGTTTCGAGATTTTCCGGTTTGCCTTGATAGAAGCTCTGGATACCTGTTCCTGCCGCATACCAAGCCGGAACCAGATAGCGACCTTGCGTCCAGGCAAATACCCACGGAATCGCGCGCAAGTCTTCGAAACGGTCGCTGTTCTTCCGCTTGGAAGGACGGGAACCGATATTCAACTCGCCAATCTCAGACAGCGGCGTTGCTCCTTTGAAGAAGGACAAGAAGTCCGGATCGCGGAAAATGAGATCCTGATATTTTTCCAGCGAAGCTTCGGAAATCCCTCTTGCGATATCTTCCCATTGGCTTTCTTCTTCCATATAAGAAGTATCGGTTGCCGCAACTGCCGAAGTCAGCAATGCTGAAGTCGCTTGTTCAAGGCTTCGATACGCAATACCTTTAAGCGAGTAACGGGAGGACAGCACTTCACCCTGCTCCGTAATCTTGATGCCCGCTCCTACAGTATGCGGAGGTTGAGCCAAGATGCTCCGGTTAAGCGGCATGCCGCCACGGCCAAGCGAACCGCCGCGACCATGGAAGAACTTAAGCTTCACGTCGTAAGAAGAGGCCATAGCCGTAATCTCGTTCAACGCTACGCGGAGTTCCCAGTTTGCTGCAACCGTTCCCCCGTCTTTGCTGCTGTCGGAATAACCCAGCATAATCTCCTGTTGGTCATTCATCGCGGTAACCGCTTCACGGTAGATCGGAATATCGAACAGGCGCTTCATAATGCCGCTGGCTGCTTGAAGGTCGTCGATCGTCTCGAACAACGGTACAGCTTGCAGCGTGCTGACTACGGTTCCATCCGAATGCTTGCGGAAAAGTCCGACTTCTTTGGCGAAGACCATAACCTCCAAAATATCACTGGATGCTTCAGCCATACTAATGAGGTAACTGCTGATGCAGTTTTTGCCGAATTCGTTCTGTGCTTCGAATACGGTGCGGTAGACCTGAAGGCACTCTTCCGTACCGTCGCTGTATGTCTGATAAGGAGTCGTAAGCGGTCTCGGATCTTCCAACAGACGCACCAACAGTTCAACTTTCTCATCTTCGGACAACTGCGAGTAATCGGAAACGATGTTCATGCTGTTCAGGATCTCGGTCATCGCTTTCTCGTGTTCCTGACTATGCTGGCGGATATCCAGAGTAGCCGTATGGAATCCGAACAATTCGACCTGGCGAACCAGTTTCTTGATCGAGCTGTCCGCTACGTAATCGGCATGATGATAGCGCAAGCTGCGGTCGATGATTTGAAGGTCTTCGATCAGTTCGGACGGTTGCGCGTAACGGTCAGGACAACCTTTTTTCTCGTCATCAAGTACGTTGTCGAGTTTACGCATCATATAAGTGAGTTTTACGCGGTAAGGCTCATTGTCGTTATGCCAGTAAGACTTGGGATCGACCGCTACGTTCTCGCGGTCATGTTCGATCGATTCCAACAGTTCATCCGTCACGTTGACGATGCTGCTGCTGAAGCTGAGTACGCGAATGAGTTCGACGAGGATTGCATGGTATTCCCGAATCGCGAGTTTGCGCTGCATTTGCAAGGTCTGCCAAGTCACGCTTGCAGTTACCGAAGGATTACCGTCGCGGTCTCCGCCGATCCACGAACCAAAACGCAGATAGTTCGGCACATGCCAGTCGTGTCCCGGATAATATTTATCGAGACATCGTTCCAATTCGCCGTATACGTCAGGCAACACATGGAATAGCGTTTCATGGAAGTAGTACATGCCGTTGCGCACTTCGTCAAGCACGGTCGGTTTGCGATCGCGAAGTTCGTCGGTTTGCCACAGGGTAATAACTTCGTTAAGCAGCTTTTCGCGCAGCTGTTCGCGTTCCCGGAAGGTCAATGACGGATCGTCGAGTTGCATCACGTCTGCCGCAATACGCTTGTGAATGTCCAAAATAACTCTGCGAACCGCTTCTGTCGGATGCGCTGTCATAACCAGTTCAAGCGACAGATTTTGCAGGAAATTCTGTACGTCTTCATAGGAGAAGTTTTGTTCTTTCAGTTGCTGAACCGAGGTTTCGATCGAACCCGGTTGCGCGGCTTCACCGGCAGATCGTTCATAGTCACGTTTTCTGCGAATTCTATGGTTCTGTTCCGCAATATTAACGAGTTGAAAATAAATGGCGAAAGCCCGAATGACCTGATGTCGAATCTCCGGATCGAGCGAATAGATTTCCCGCTTGAACTCTTCGTGCAGGTCCGGCAGATAGATCGCGCGAAGCGACTTGCTTAGTTCGCGAATCTTCTCGACCTTGTCCAGGAGTTCCTGTCCGCTGTGATGAACGAGCACTTCTCCAAGAATATTCCCCAGGAACCGCACATCGCGTCTGAGCAGGTTGTTGGAACTGCCTTTGTTTGCGGTTACCGTCAGTTCAGTCATGTTACTCCTCCTATCTTGTCTGCATTGCATGCTTGCTGATATGACATCTTCATCACATCATACAACAATTCATTTGATAAATCTTCACTTTATAGTGAAAAAGCGACCGGGTATTTTTGTGCAATGTCTCTAAAATCTATGAAATGAAAGCAGAAAAACGTTATGTATAAATACAGAATTCCCGCTTTAAAACTGCGCAGAGCCAAAGTCAAGAGATATAAGAAAATAGCGCTCTTACGAACGCTGGGGTATATAACAAAAAAGACCGCTTCCGGTCTCGGCTTTTAAAGATGGAGCGGGTGATGGGAATCGAACCCACGCTACCAGCTTGGAAGGCTGGAGTTCTACCATTGAACTACACCCGCAAAAGCAATCGGGATGACACGATTTGAACATGCGACCCCCTGGTCCCAAACCAGGTGCTCTACCAAGCTGAGCTACATCCCGTTATTCACTTGTAAAAATGGCGCGCCCTGAGAGATTCGAACTCCCGGCCTTTTGATTCGTAGTCAAACGCTCTATCCAGCTGAGCTAAGGGCGCAAAAATATGGAGCGGACGACGGGAATCGAACCCGCGACCCTCGCCTTGGCAAGGCGATGCTCTACCGCTGAGCCACGTCCGCAAAATAAGTGGTGCGCGTGGAGGGACTTGAACCCCCACGTCGTAAGACGCTAGATCCTAAGTCTAGTGCGTCTGCCAATTCCGCCACACGCGCACAATACCGATGGTGTAAATGGTGAGCCATGAAGGACTCGAACCTTCGACACCCTGATTAAAAGTCAGGTGCTCTACCAACTGAGCTAATGGCTCTCATAAATGGCTGGGGGTATAGGATTTGAACCTATGCGTGACGGAGTCAAAGTCCGTTGCCTTACCGCTTGGCTAACCCCCAACAGAGAGTAAATATGGTGGAGGCTGAGGGGATCGAACCCCCGACCCTCTGCTTGTAAGGCAGATGCTCTCCCAGCTGAGCTAAGCCTCCGTACGATAATGACCCGTAGGGGATTCGAACCCCTGTTACCTCCGTGAAAGGGAGGTGTCTTAACCCCTTGACCAACGGGCCATGCTTACTGCTTGTGTTGCTGCTTGCGCTTTGGCAAGCTCTCAACCGGGCTCGAACCGGTGACCTCATCCTTACCATGGATGCACTCTACCTACTGAGCTATGAGAGCAAATGGCTCCCCGAACAGGACTCGAACCTGTGACAACTCGATTAACAGTCGAGTGCTCTACCAACTGAGCTATCAGGGAATATCATGCGGCTCCATAAGGAACCGCGAACGGCTTGGCAGCTTCCTACTCTCCCGGGACCCTGCGGTCCAAGTACCATCGGCGTTAGAGGGCTTAACGGT
>NZ_KK073875.1:6014062-6075237 GCF_000585395.1 Saccharibacillus sacchari DSM 19268
GAAGTCGCCGTTTAAAAGAAAGCACGATGTGCTCGTTTAAAACGTTGGCGATTCTTGATTGCTCAAGAATCTATATTCTCACGATGATCTTCATCATCGCGACTCACTTACTGTTCAGTTTTCAAGGAGCAAACCGTGTTCATTTGTTTCTTTCGTTCGGCGCCGTTTATCTCAGCGGCGACTTTTATATCCTATCACAGTTCCAAGCAGTTCGTCAAGCACTTTTTTAAAATTCTTTTTCAGCACTTGTTTTTCGACTTGTTGTGATGGCCGTCTCTCGAAGAGCCGATTAATAATTTACCACGAAGCAATATAGCAAGTCAACACTTTTTTCGATAAACATTTACGGTTTTTCACAAAGCATTCGTCCGTCCCTTCTTTCTTTTAGAATATAGCAAAAGCGGCACGGGGGTCCCGACCGCTTTTCTCGTTTTAGCATCATCTTGTGCAAGAGTTAGCGCTCGCCGCTATGCCGCTTATCCCGCACATACTTAGATAGCTCCTTGGGAGGCGCAACTCTCGCATACATTTGAAAGATCGTTTGGTATCGTTTAGAAATGGACTCCCGCATATTTTGATCCAGGCGCTTATCGCTCAAGTCGAACAACATCTCGTCCAACTCTTTGCGCAGCACGTAGCCAAATTCCTTGCACTCCATCTCGTTGAACATCATTCCGAGCATTACTGTCCCTCCTTCCGGCTTCATCAACATTGAATTACCAGTTCAACTTTGATTTAACCCAAAATGAAGCAGGGATAACTCTTCGGTGCGTAAAAGTTTACAAAACCTATTAGATTCAACTCTATGCCTAATCAATAGAGACGCTCTGACGCCATACGCTAACGAAGAAGATGGTAGGTCAGCGTACTCTCTATAACAGCCGCTACGAACAACAAGATGACGATCCATACGGCAGCGCCGAGCATCTGCTTCATCGCCGTCTCCCATCGAAGCGCAAGCTGATCCCTTTTTGAACTCCCGAGACTAAAGAGGCTTCCGATCACCAGTCCGCCGAATCGCAGTCCGTAACCGCAGGCAATCACAATCGCAGGCAGCTCGATAATACCGTGAGGAAGCAACCCTTGGAAGATCAACTCTCCCATGTCTTGGCCCTGTCTTCGGGCGACTTCCACCACGAAGCCTAATACCATGCCGTTCAGCAATAAGAAACCAAAAGGCGCCAATCCCAAAAAAGCACCGAACAGCATAACGAGTACTGCTTTTATAGAGTTGTTGAAAAAGATAAAGGTGAAGAAGCTCAACTCGACGTTATCCGACTCCTCCAGCGATTGTGACACAGTCTGCAACCCCTGAAGCTGCGAAAGGAGCAGACGCTGAAGATCATCCGCCCAAATCGCACCCATGGCAATTCCTGCGATGAACAACACCGTCGCTGCCAGCATATACCCTTTATTCTGAGCCAATCCTTTGATAAAGCTCACGAACGACAGCATCTTCATGCTAGACCTCCTTGTTATTGCGCATTCCCGCCTGCCGACGTTTTTTCAATGACCGAACGCGCCATTTCTCCGTACATGCCGCCCGTTTCCGTTTCTGCCTTATATACGGAAGGAGAGAAATCAGGCTCCGAGATATGATTATCCGGAACGCCGAGCGGAATTTGTCCCAACAGTCCGGTATGCAGCGTCTCGGCCAACCGCCCGCCTCCTCCGCGTCCGAATATGTAATCTCGCTCTCCGTTTTTCTCGTAATACGCCATATTTTCTACGACGCCCAGGATCTCATGACCGGTTTGCAAACCCATGGCTCCCGCACGGGCCGCGACGAACGCGGCGGTTCCGTGAGGCGTCGTAACGATGATCTGTTTGCTCTGAGGCAGCATCTGATGCACGTCCAGCGCAACATCCCCGGTTCCCGGAGGCAGATCCAGCAGCATGTAGTCCAGTTCGCCCCAATCCGTCTCCTCGAAGAACTGTCTCAACATTCTCCCCAATAAAGGCCCCCGCCATACAACTGGATTATTTTCACGGATAAAGAAGCCCATCGACATAACTTTCACGCCAAAACGCTCCACGGGATACAAAAGACCGTCGACGACCTCAGGTCCTTCCTCGATTCCCATCATGTCGGGCACGCTAAAGCCATAGATGTCCGCATCGATCAAACCTACCTTTTTGCCTTCGCGCGCCAAAGCCACAGCCAGGTTAACCGCTACAGTCGATTTGCCCACGCCGCCCTTGCCGCTCGCAATGGAGATGAACGTAGTCGGCGAGTCGGGACTTAATATCGGAAGATCCTCCAAGCCCGCCGCGTGACCTTTTACCAATACCGGGTCATCGTCATGTTCCATGGCATCGCGATCCGTCCGGTTATCTTCAATGATAGCCAGACTGCGTTCTTTCTCCATCTCCGTGGCTTCTTTGAAACGGATTCGAACATCTTCGACGGCAAGCGATTGCAAAACGGAGCGAATCTGTGTCTCCAAGCCCTGACGGACTTCTTCTCCAGATTGCAGGCATACGACGCTAAGGGACACTTTTTCATCCCGAATCACGACGTCGCGGATCAACCGCAGGTCGGATAAACGTACACGGTAAACAGGGTCCATCACCGCTTCAAGCGCTTCTACAACTTCTTCTCTCGTTACCATGCTATTCATCCTCTCTCCCTCTCTTACGGGAAATCTCCTCCCCATTATACATGAAACAAAAACACCGAACCGCTCCTCAATGAGGAACACGGTTCGGTGCTTAATGGAATGAACCCTCTTGCTTTAAACTTGCTCGGCCACCCGGTCGCGCATACCTTCGATCAACACTTCAGCCACTTCCGGGCGCGTGAACTCCGGCGGCGGGCATTCTCCTCCGCGAAGCAGTGCACGTACTTTGGTTCCCGACAGGGTGAGATGCTTTTCTTTGCCGTGCGGGCAGGTTTTGCTTGTCGCCATATTGCCGCAATGCGTGCAGAAGAAGCTGTGTTCGAAAAAGAGCGGCGTGATCTCCAGTTCTTCCGGTTGGAAGTTGGAGAAGATCTCCTGCGCCTCATACGTACCGTAGTAATCGCCTACCCCGGCATGGTCGCGTCCGACTATAAAGTGGGTGCAACCATAATTTTTACGGACGATCGCATGGAAAATGGCTTCCCGCGGACCGGCATAGCGCATCGCCGCCGGGAATACGCCAAGGAACGTCCGCGCCGCAGGATAGTAGTTCTCCAACAGAACGAGGTAGCTGCGCATGCGAATGTCTGCCGGAACGTCATCCGACTTCGTCTCGCCTACAAGCGGGTTGAGGAACAGCGCGTCTACCGTTTCGAGAGCAGACTTTTGAATATACTCGTGCGCACGGTGTACCGGGTTGCGGGTTTGGAAACCGACGACGGTTTTCCACCCTTTTTCCGCAAATTGCTTTCTCGTCTCGGACGGATCGAAGTAAAACTCGTTAAAACGCTCCGGCTGCGGACGATTAAGCACCTGCACCGATCCGCCGATTCGCTCCAAAGGACGCTCGAACAACTTTTTCACGCCGGGATGCTCGGGATCGTCCGTTTTAAAAACGTTCACCGCTTCAATATTGCGATCAATCGTGTAGACACTCTCTACATGAAGAATCGCATATACAACGCCGTCATTCTCTCCCACAAGCGCCACACGCTCGCCTGTAAGCGAAGCGTCTGCGCCTTCCAGCGGCAGAGTGATCGGAATGCTCCACACGGTACCGTCTGCCAGGCGCATCTTGCTTACTACGCTATGGTAGTCTTCTTCGTTCAAGAACCCGGTCAGCGGGGAAAAGGCACCTACGGCAATCAAGTCAAGATCGGACAGCACCCAGGCATTGATCGGGATATGGCGCAGTCCTTTCGCTTCGGTAAGCAGAGCTTCACGTTCTTGACCTTCAGCGAGACGGTTAATCAAAGTGCCGCCGTGCGGCTTGATGGAAGTCATAATCGGCAGTCGCTCCTTTATTGAATGGTTGATCGTTTAAATGACAGGCTTCCTTTACTTATGCAGGCCGCACTCGGTCTTGTCGTTGCCCGACCAGCGTCCCGCGCGCGGATCTTCTCCGGGCATAACCTGGCGGGTGCACTGTTCGCAGCCAATGCTCGGGAAGTTGCGGTCATGCAGGGGGTTATAAATAACGTCATTGTCGCGGATATACTTCCACACGTCTTCGCTAGTCCAGTCCGCGAGCGGATTGAACTTCATGAGGCCGAATTTGTAATCGTACTCGACTTTTTTCGAATTGGCGCGCGTCGGGGCTTGATCACGGCGAATACCGGTAATCCAGGCATCGTAGCGGGACAGATTGCGAGTGAGCGGCTCAACCTTGCGGATATTGCAGCACAGGTTGGGATCGGACGTCCATAACTCGGGAGCATGCTTCTCGGCTTGCTCTTCGGGAGTAATTAACGGGGCGACGCGCACGAAGTCCAGGCCGTAACGGTCAACCATCCGATCGCGGGTGTCATACGTCTCTTGGAAATGAAAGTCGGTGTCCAGGTAAAAGATATCGGTAGACGGGCTGATATGCTGCAGCATGTCGACGATCACAACGTCCTCGGCACCGAAGCTGCATGCAAAAGTCAGGCTCGAATACTGCTGCGCGGCAAAACGAACAACTTCCTCGGCGCTCAAATGTTCCAACTCTTCGGCTTTGATACGGGCAAACTCTTCTTTTTCCAGCAAATTCATCGTAAAGACCCTCCATCTCTGAATGGCGAATTGATTGAATAAAATAAAGCATCTCGCAAGGCAGCAGCGAAAAGGAGTGTGGCCGGTCGGGAAGTGATAGTAGCGAAACGGTCGGGAGACACCTGGTGCTTTGTCAACGCTAAAGATACTGGTTACGATCCTTTAGCGTATAAAACCAACTATTCTAATCTGAATTATTTATAAGTATAAAACTTTCCACGTGAACAATCAATCTTTATTTCAAAATGAGAAAAACTTTTTTGGCATATAGGTTGTTATATATTTCAAAAGAATTATTTTGCTTGCCTGTTAACTCTTTTCTCACAAAATGCATAAAGCATAGTACAATGAACTCAGAAAATTCAGGAAGGTGGCACTCATGTCCCTAATCACCAAGAAACTCGCGGTAAAGCTATCCATCATTATCTTTCTTGTTTTGGCAATTCTCTTCACCACATTCGTTTACATGCAAAATGAAAATGTCAAAAAAGCGAGCGAGTACACCATCAGCAGCTTCAATATGAAAATGGCTGAAGCTTTTGCCACACAATTTGATGCCGAACAGTACAAGTCTTATTTGTCCGATACGGCGGAAAACGATCAGTATTGGCAGCTTCGCGACCAGCTCAATACGTATCGAAGCGAAATCGGCGCGATGTATGTCTATACGGTGAGCATCAATGAGGAGAAGCAACCCCTCCTTATTGTTGACGGGCAGCCCGTAGATTCGGATAGCGCATCGCCAATCGGCGAAGTTACCGACATCCCTGAAGAAGCGATCGAGAAGCTGTTAAAAGGTGAAACGGCCAGTACGGGGATCATTGTTCATCCTGAATACGGAAGTTATATTTCAGCCTACGTTCCGATCCGAGATGCCTCCGGGGCGATGATCGGGGTACTGGGAATCGATACGGACGTCAGTGTCGCCAATCAGATATCTAATCAATTCATCGATAGCAGCTTCTTATTTTATATCCTCATGGCAGGCATCACCCTAATTATCTTTACTGTGATTGTTATGTTCTTGTATCGGGCTATAAAGCCACTCGGCATCATCGTAAGGGGAGCCCAGGCTATCGCAGACGGAGAGATCGGCAAAGCCAACCAGGTCTTGAGTACGGTAGGCAAGCCTTCTAAAGACGAAATTGGGCAGACCTATGAGGCGATGGTTAAAATGAGTGCGCGATTAGGCGTAACACTGGGTGATGTGATGCGAGACATGCAGGAGACGACGCAAACTTTAGTCCAATCCTCACATCGCTTCACTTCCGAGGCGAATCTTCTACTTCATATGAATAACGAGTTAAATCAGTCTGCTGCCGCACTCACGGTTGAAGCCAACAATCAATATGCAGGCGCGGAAGACTGTGCAAGATCGATGCAGGAGATTACGTCCGCGATCGAACGGGTAACTCACTCCTCGGCCAATGTATCCAATGCTTCGATGGAAGTTCTGGATGCCGCAACCCAAGGTAAATCTTCAATGGATGGGCTGCAAAAGCAGATTACGGAAATGTCGCAGTTGGTCGGCCATACTTCCGCCTCGGTACAAACCCTCCATTTTTATATGAATGAAGTGGGCCCTGTCCTTCAGGCAATTACCAATATCGCAGATCAAACGAACTTGCTTGCCTTAAATGCTTCGATCGAAGCTGCTCGGGCAGGAGAGCAAGGTGCAGGATTCGCTATCGTAGCAGGTGAAATTCGTAAGCTGGCCGGATTATCTTCCACCTCCGCCTCACACGTCGTCGATCTTTTGTCCAAGATCAGCCAGGAAACAGCCACCATTGGAGAGCGAATGACTCAAGAAAGCACAGAAATTCAAAAGAGCAGCGAGCTTTCTACGCAAGTTAGCGCATTGTTTGAACATACGGTTACACGATTCAACGATATAAGCGTTCATATGGAAGAAATCTCTGCTTCTGCCCAGCAAATTCTGGCCGGCTCAGAGGAAGTGTCCGCTTCAGTCGAGCAGATCTCTACGATCTCGAAGACCACCGCAGACTATACCGTCTCCTTACAAGACCTATCGCTCCAACAATTAGAGGCTTCAAAAACGATTGCCGAAACGACCAAGTCCCTCGAGCAAAGCACTTCCAGCCTGGAACGAACCCTCACCAAGTTTGAATTATAACAGCAACGCTCAAACTAACGGCCCTCTGCTTCCTGACTCCAGGTGTCTAATCACATCAAAGTCAGAAGTAAAGGGCTTATTTGATTACAACAAAAAACAGCCTGCTTCCGAATAAATCGGAAACAGGCTGTTTGCATATCCCAAAAGGATTAACGTTTCGAGAACTGTGGAGCGCGACGAGCGGCTTTGAGGCCATACTTTTTGCGTTCCTTCATACGTGGGTCACGAGTCAGGAAGCCCGCTTTTTTCAGCGAACCGCGCAGTTCTGGATCTGCTTTAAGCAGTGCGCGCGAGATACCGTGACGGATAGCGCCGGCTTGGCCCGAAGTGCCACCGCCGTGTGCCAGTACGATTACATCGTACTTGCCAACAGTTTCAGTCAGGTTCAGCGGTTGGTTGACGATCAGTTTGAGCGTCTCCAGACCAAAGTATTCGTCGATTTCACGTTTGTTGATGACGATGCGTCCTTCACCCGGTACAAGGCGAACACGAGCTACCGAATGTTTACGACGACCAGTCCCATAGTATTGTACATTTGCCATGAAAGGGTCCTCCTTTTATTTAGCCGCGAAGTTCGTAAACTTCCGGTTTTTGTGCTGCATGTGGATGCTCTGCTCCGGCATACGCTTTAAGTCTGAGTTTCATTCTGTCGCCCATACGAGTCTTAGGAAGCATGCCGGCTACGGCAAGTTCCAAGATGCGTGCTGGTTTGTTTTTGATCATTTCGCCTGCGCTAGTGACTTTCAAACCACCTGGGTGCATCGAGTGACGGTAGTATTTCTTGTCCTGCAGCTTGTTGCCTGTCAGGTGAATTTTCTCAACGTTGATGACAACAACGAAGTCGCCGCCGTCTACGTGAGGAGTGAATTGTGTTTTGTGCTTGCCGCGGATGAGGGCAGCAGCTTCGCTAGCCAAGCGGCCCAGCGTTTTGCCTTCGGCGTCGATGATGTGCCAGTTGCGCTCAACTTCGCTCGGCTTAGCCATGTAGGTAGTACGCATGAATAAGTTCCTCCTTCTAATCTTTGCAATAAATTCTTTTTGGGTGTCAGAACGTTCCATGCCGCCGGGCTAAGATCCGGGGCTGCCGGAACGATTTATGTTTGCGATCATGGATAGATAAAGTTAAATCAAAATGATTCGATGCGTTTTTCTTGATTGGGGGCCGTGGGAAGCCTTCAAGAAAACACAACTTTTATTCTACATGATAGCCGGTTAAACTGCAATACATTTTCAAGCAATTCCCCAAAGAACTTTCGGTTACTCGGGCAAAAGTTCGCCATAATCGACGTTCCAGAGCGCGAGACCTTTCCCCACTGCGGTCGGTCCTGCCGCTACGCGGTCGCAAGCCAACAAAATCGTCTTCATATCTTCCGGTGCACGCTTGCCTTCTCCCACCTGTAGCAGCGTTCCCGTAATGATACGGACCATATGCTGCAGAAAGCCGGTTCCGGTCAGGAAAATATGGATAAACCCCTGATCGGCCGTTCCCGGCCGGCAGGTTGTGGTATCCACTTCGATCCGTGCTTCAAGGAGCGTTCGTACGTGATTGGTCTTTTGGGAGTACCTAGAGGCAAACGACGTAAAGTCGTATGTGCCTACCAAGTGTTGCAATCCCTCGCGCATCGCTTCGATATTGAGCTGCGGCGCGGGATGATGGAACTGCATATGCCGCTGAAACACATCCGGGTAGCGGTTCGCGTTAATCGTATAGCGATACGTCTTACGCTTGGCCGCATGCCGGGAGTTGAATTCCAAAGGCACCTCCCAAGAACGGGTCACGACGATATCCTGAGGCAATCGGGCATTTAGCGCAAGCGGCCAGCGATCCGCAGGGATCAGCGAAGACGTATGGAAGTTGAATACCTGAGCGTAAGCATGTACACCCGAATCCGTACGACCCGAAGCAATGATCTTAGGCTTGTCGCCGGTCAGCGCCAGTATAGAGGCTTCAAGTTCATCCTGTACGGTCTTTCCGGCAGGTTGGGTCTGAAAGCCGTGATAATTCGTACCGTCGTAGGCGAGGGTCATGCATAAGTTGCGCAAAGGGATCACCTCCATGTCTTCACTGCGTCCTGAGTTCAAAAAAAAAGAAACGGCTCTGCCGCCTTAAACAGGCGGCATACGTTTCTCGGGAATCCTGATGGTAGGGTTACCCCTGCCCCGAACCGTTAAACCGGCAACTAGGCGCGGTCAACCAATTCCAGGTAAACCATAGGTGCTGCGTCGCCGCGGCGTGCTCCCAGTTTAAGGATGCGCGTGTAGCCGCCTGGACGATCCGCGTAGCGCGGTGCCAGATCAGCGAACAGCTTTTGGATAGCGTCTTTTTCACCGTCAACCGTCTCGCGACGAACGTATGCAGCCACTTGGCGGCGTGCATGCAGATCTCCGCGTTTGGAAAGGGTGATCAGTTTTTCAGCGATAGAGCGAGCTTCTTTAGCCTTCGCTTCCGTCGTTTCGATACGCTCGTACAGGAACAGGTCGGTTACCAGGTCGCGAAGCAATGCTTTACGAGCGCTGGAGTTACGTCCCAACTTTTGGTATGCCATGTTTTTCCCTCCTTCACATAATGCTCTTCGTTCTTAGTCTTCCTGACGAAGACCGAGTCCAAGCTCTTCGAGCTTTTCTTGAACTTCTTCCAAAGACTTGCGGCCCAGGTTGCGAACCTTCATCATGTCTTCTTCCGACTTCGTAGTCAGCTCTTGTACCGTATTGATACCGGCACGCTTCAGACAGTTATAGGAACGCACGGAGAGATCGAGTTCTTCGATCGTCATCTCCAACACTTTTTCCTTCTTGTCTTCTTCTTTTTCGACCATGATTTCCGCGTCGCGAGCTTCGTCGGTCAGACCTACGAAGAGCAGCACGTGCTCGGTCAAAATTTTGGCGCCAAGACTAACCGCTTCTTCCGGACGAATGCTGCCATCTGTCCAGACTTCAAGCGTCAGCTTGTCATAGTTCGTGACTTGTCCAACCCGAGTGTTTTCCACGGCGTAGTTTACGCGGGAAATCGGAGTGTAGATCGAATCAATCGGAATGACACCGATCGGCTGATCGTCACGTTTATTTTTGACGGACTGAACATATCCGCGGCCGCGGCCTGCGAAGATACGCACGTGCAGTCTAGATCCCGGTGCCAGAGTGGCGATGTGCAGATCCGGGTTAAGGATCTCCACATCACTATCAGCGCGGATGTCTCCAGCCGTTACAAGGCCTTCGCCTTCCGCGTCGATTTCCAGTACCTTTTCTTCATCGGAATGAATCTTCAGCGACAGAGCTTTCAGATTCAGAATGATTTCCGTTACGTCTTCCGTAACGCCGGGGATCGTCGAGAATTCGTGCAGAACGCCGTCAATTTGGACCGAAGTTACCGCCGCGCCGGGAAGCGACGACAGCAGGATGCGACGAAGCGAGTTTCCAAGCGTCGTACCGTATCCACGTTCCAGAGGCTCAACGACAAACTTTCCGTACGTGCCTCCGTCATTGATCTCGACGGTCTCGATTTTCGGCTTTTCGATTTCTATCACTACAATACCCCTCCTTCAAAACGTCGCTTCCGTGAAACAAAGCATACTGAATGCACAATGCTTATGATTACTATACGCGGCGACGCTTAGGAGGACGGCATCCGTTGTGAGGAACCGGTGTTACGTCCTTGATCAGGTTGATTTCCAGACCTGTCGCTTGCAGGGAGCGGATAGCCGCTTCACGACCTGCGCCAGGACCTTTAACCATAACTTCAACAGTTTTCAGACCGTGCTCCATAGCAGCTTTAGCAGCTGTTTCGGCAGCCAGCTGAGCAGCGAATGGAGTCGATTTACGCGAACCTCTGAAACCGAGACCGCCCGAGCTTGCCCAGGAGATCGCGTTTCCGTGCGGATCCGTAATCGTTACAATCGTATTGTTAAACGTGGAACGAATATGTGCCACGCCGGATTCGATATTTTTACGGTCGCGACGTTTCGTACGTACGACTTTTTTCGGTTTAGCCATTGTCAGTTATCCCCCTTTCTTACTTCTTCTTGTTCGCTACAGTACGACGAGGACCTTTACGAGTACGAGCATTCGTTTTCGTACGTTGTCCGCGTACCGGCAATCCGCGACGATGACGTACACCGCGATAAGATCCGATCTCGATCAGACGTTTGATGTTCAGCGAGATTTCGCGACGAAGATCGCCCTCAACTTTTTCATTAGCGTCAATCGATTCACGCAGCTTGTTTACTTCATCCTCAGTCAGATCGCGAACACGAGTGTTCGGGCTGATTCCTGTTTGGCTCAGGATTTTTTGGGACGTTGTTTTTCCAATCCCGAAGATATAAGTCAAGGCGATCTCAACGCGTTTGTCACGTGGTAAGTCTACACCAGCAATACGAGCCATTACGCTACACCCCCTTCTAATTTATCCTTGTTTTTGTTTGTGTTTCGGATTTTCGCAGATTACCATGACATTCCCTTTGCGACGAATGACTTTGCATTTTTCGCACATTGGTTTGACCGACGGTCTAACCTTCATGATTATTACCTCCTCAAAAGCATTCGGTTTGATCGTGCCTGGAACGTGCCGGCAAGGCCGCAAACGCTACCCGCACTAGAACGTTGTATATCCAAAAAGCGACGTATCCTTACTTGCGATAAGTGATACGGCCGCGAGTCAGATCGTAAGGCGATAACTGTACGACCACTTTGTCTCCCGTCAGAATACGGATAAAGTGCATGCGCAGCTTTCCGGAAACGTGAGCGAGAATTTGATGACCGTTCTCGAGTTCCACCTTGAACATCGCATTCGGCAATGGTTCGATAACCACGCCTTCGATTTCAATGACATCTTCCTTGGCCATAATCATTCTCCTTTCTGCTTAGCATTGTGTGCGTCGGATTCCAAAAATACGTTCACTGCATGACGCAGCTTGGCATTCGTGACCCTTCCGCTCTCCTGCAAACTGTTTACTACTTCGCTGCTGATCGTCATTTGAGACTCGAGATGAAGCGGATTTTTCTTCTTCGGACGATCAAACCTGCGTTTGTGTCCATCCGCGATCCAAATACCCTGCTCCTCGTCAAGTCTTACGACCACCGCCGCCTGCCCGGCATCGCGGCCTTTCCGGATCTTCACGAGTTGACCGATCTGCAGGGGATGTTCCTTTTTCAAGTTTATCACCTACGCGCTCAATTTTGTGAAAATTTCCAATCCGTTTTGCGTAACTGCCACCGTGTGCTCGAAATGAGCGCACAATGAGCCGTCTACCGTCACGACGGTCCAATTATCCTCAAGCGTCCGAAGTTGTCTTCCGCCGAGAATGGCCATCGGTTCGATTGCCAGCGCCATGCCGGATTTAAGCAACGGACCGCGGCCCTCGATGCCGTAATTCGGGACGTTAGGTTCCTCATGAAGGTCCCTGCCAATGCCGTGACCGACATATTCCCTAACTACCGACATTCCGGACTCTTCGATATGTCGCTGAATCGCATGCGAAATGGTAAACAGACGCACATCCGGCTTCACAAGAGCCAGTCCTGCGTACAGGGCGGCTTCCGTAACGTCCAGCAATCGCTGAGCTTGCTCGGAAATTTGCCCTACCGGGTAAGTCCAGGCGGAATCGCCGTGGTAGCCCCGATATTGCGCACCGATATCGATGGAGATGATATCGCCTTCCCGAAGCTTGCGCTCACTGGGGAATCCGTGTACCAACTGGTCGTTGATCGAAGCACATATGCTAGCCGGAAAACCATTATAGCCTTTGAAAGACGGCACCGCATCCTGGCTGCGGATGGTCGCATCAGCAAGCGCATCGAGCTCGGCCGTCGTAACGCCCGGCTTGATTGCTTTTGCCAATACACGGTGAGTCTCAGCCACAATCCGTCCCGCTTCTCTCATAAAGCCGAGCTCCGTTTCGGACTTGCAAATGATCATTACAGTTAACCTCGCAGTACGGATAGGATACCTTCCGATACCGTACCGATCTCCTGGTCTCCGTCGATCTGCCGCAGCAAGCCTTTGTTTGCATAGTAATCGATCAGAGGCGCCGTTTTGCTTGTATACTCATCAAGCCGAGTGCGTACGCTCTCTTCGTTGTCATCCGGACGTTGGTAGAGTTCGCCGCCGTCTTTGTCGCACACGCCTTCCTGCTTTGGCGGGTTGAAGACTACATGGTAAGTCGTTCCGCAAGTTTTGCAGATTCGACGCCCCGTAATCCGGACAAGAAGCTTCTCCGGGTCCACGTTCAGATTAACAACATGATCAAGCTTACGGCCAGATTCGAGCAAAAGAGCATCCAATGCTTCGGCCTGCAGCAGAGTTCTCGGAAATCCGTCGAGCAAGAAACCTTTTTCGCAATCCGGCTGACTGAGCCGTTCGCGGACGATACCGTTCGTTACGTCATCCGGTACGAGCAGGCCCTGGTCGATGTATTCTTTTGCCTTGACCCCGATCGGGGTTCCTTCTTTGATCGCCAAGCGAAAAGCATCGCCTGTCGAAATATGAGGAAGGCCGAATGCATCGACGATGACCTGCGCCTGTGTTCCTTTACCTGCCCCGGGAGGCCCCATGAATAGAATGTTCACGTGATGTCCACTCCTTACGTCTTACCCATGCCTAACCGCACAAAAGGCGCCGGGCGAGCGCATGGAGTCGGACCCGTCCGGAACCTGAGCTATTTATTGATAAAACCTTTATAATGCCGTTTAATCAGCTGACTTTCAATCGTCTTCATCGTATCCAAGGCAACCCCGACGACGATCAGCAGCGAAGTGCCGCCGATTTGAACCGACTGAGGAAGACCCGAAAGCGAACCGAACGCGATCGGCAGCAGAGAAATTACAGTCAGGAATACCGCACCGGTAACCGTGAGACGCGACATTACGCGAGTAATGTACTTCTCAGTCGCTTTACCCGGACGAACTCCAGGAATGTAACCGCCGTTTTTCTTCATGTTCTCCGCCATCTGCTGCGGATTAATCTGCACGAAGGTGTAGAAGAACGTGAAGCCGATAATCATGATTGCGTAAAGCACCATGCCCAGCGGCTGACTGTAGTTCAGGTTTTCTTGTACCCACTGTGCCCACTGATAAGTAGACCAGAAGTTTGCCAAAATAACCGGGAACTGCAGCAGAGATACGGCGAAGATTACCGGGATGACACCCGCAGCGTTGACTTTCAACGGGATGTGAGTGTTTTGACCGCCGTACATTTTGTTACCGACTACCCGCTTCGCATATTGAACCGGAACTTTCCGGATCCCTTGCTGAATGAAGATAACACCGATAATGATCATAATCAAGACGAGCAGGATAATCACGGTTTTCATTGCGTTCAAGAACGTTTGACCGTCCACGATGAAATCGGATTGAGCCGTCGTCGAGATATAACCAGGAATGTTTGCGACGATCCCGGCAAAGATGAGAATCGAAATCCCGTTGCCAATGCCTTTTTCCGTGATTTGCTCACCCAGCCACATCAGGAGGGAAGTACCCGCGGTCAAGACAATTGCAATCAGAATATAGTCGACGGTCGTAGCGTTCGGAATCATTTCCGCATTATAAATGCGGTTGAAACCGATCGCTGTAGCGAACGCCTGAACCAAACCCAGAACTATGGTGCCGTATCGGGTGATCTGCGCCAGCTTTTTCTTACCGTGCTCACCTTGTTTAGACCACTCGGTGAACTTCGGAATGACATCCATCGACAGCAGCTGTACGATGATCGATGCCGTAACGTACGGGTAGATACTGAGCGCGAAGATCGAGAACTGCAGAAGCGCCCCTCCGGAGAAGGTGTTCAGCAGACCCATCAACTGGCTGCCGGCTTCGTTAGCCGACTGTAGTACGTCCGTGTTAACGCCCGGAACCGGGATGAACGTACCGATACGGTAGATCACCAGAACCATCAACGTAAACAGGATCCGTTTACGGAGGTCTTCGACCTTCCATATATTCTTCAGGGTGTTGAACATTAGATCACCTCGGTTTTACCGCCGGCAGCCTCGATTTTCTCCACCGCAGATTGAGAGAACTTATTTGCTTTGACAGTCAGTTTCACCGTCACGTCGCCATTGCCGAGGATCTTGATACCGCTCTTCGTATCTTTAACGATACCTTGTTCCTTCAGCAGCTCAGGAGTGACTTCTGTGTTTTCTGCAAAGTTGTTCAGTTCTTCGATGTTGACGATGGCATATTCTTTGCGGGTTGGGTTAACAAAACCGCGTTTTGGCAAACGACGATACAATGGGTTTTGACCGCCTTCGAAGCCTGGACGAACACCGCCGCCGGAGCGGGAGTTTTGGCCTTTATGACCGCGTCCGGCTGTTTTACCCGTACCGCTACTCGTACCGCGACCGATGCGCTTCCGCTCTTTAGTCGAACCCGGAGCAGGAGAAAGCTCATGTAACTTCATCGTTCGTTGCACCTCCTTGATTCATTCTATTGTTTCGCTCCTTGCGGAGCGATTGTTTTTAAGCTTCGATTTCTTTTACGGAAACCAAGTGCTTGACTTGGTTAACCATACCGCGAATCGCAGCGTTGTCGTTTTGGACGACAACTTGGTTCGTTTTACGCAGACCCAATGTGTTTACAGTCGTGCGTTGGTTTTTCGGACGTCCGATCAGGCTGCGTACGAGGGTAATTTCCAATTTAGCCATTGTTGTTCCCTCCTTAGCCTCTCAGTTCTTCGACGGATTTACCACGAAGCTTAGCCACATCTTCGGCACGCTTCAAGCGGGACAATCCTTCCAAAGTCGCATTGACCATGTTCATGGAGTTCGAAGAACCCAGGGATTTTGTCAAAATGTCGCCTACGCCTGCAAGTTCCAGTACAGCACGTACCGGACCGCCAGCGATAACGCCAGTACCTTCGGATGCCGGTTTCAGCAATACGCTGCCCGCTCCGAATTTACCGGTAACCAGGTGAGTGATCGTTGTTCCAACGAGAGGAACGTGGATCAAGTTTTTCTTGGCATCTTCGATGCCTTTACGGATCGCATCCGGAACTTCGCCGGCTTTACCGATGCCTGCTCCAACGTTGCCTTGTCCGTCGCCTACGACAACCAGTGCGCTGAAGCTGAAACGGCGTCCGCCTTTTACAACTTTAGCTACGCGGTTGATGTGTACAACGCGCTCCGTCAGTTCTCCTACAGTGCTCATATCTACACGCAAGTCGTTAACCTCCTTTTTTCGTTTTAGAATTCGAGTCCAGCTTCGCGAGCTGCGTCAGCCAGTGCTTGAATCCGTCCATGGTAGAGGTATCCTCCGCGGTCGAAGACGACAACGGTATGACCTTTTTCCTTAGCGCGGTTTGCAACCAGTGTGCCAACTTTAGCAGCAGCTTCAACGTTGCCGCCGTTTGTGATCTCGCTTTTCAGATCTTTGTCCATAGTCGATGCCGAAACGATAGTAACACCGTTTACGTCGTCGATCAACTGGGCATAGATGTGCTTATCCGAACGGTATACGTTCAGACGAGGGCGCTCAACCGTACCTTGAATTTTCTTGCGTACACGCAAGTGTCTTTTCAAGCGAGCTTTATTTTTATCACCTTTGGTAATCATGAGTACTTTCACTCCTTCCCAATCTGCTTATTAAGCAGCTTCACATGAGCAAGCTAAGGGTAATGCGAAGGAAAGCGGCTTATTTTTTCTTGCCGGCTTTACCTTCCTTACGGATGATGCGTTCGCCTTCATACTTGATACCTTTACCTTTGTAAGGTTCCGGTTCGCGTACTTTACGGATTTGAGCAGCATAAGCGCCTACGCGCTCCTTGTCAATTCCGCGAACGATGATTTTCGTGTTCGAAGGAACTTCGAACTCGATGCCCGATTCCGGCGTGATTTCGACCGGGTGGGAATAGCCTACGTTCAGGACGATCTTCTCTCCGGACTTGCTGGCACGGTATCCGACCCCGACCAATTCAAGCGACTTGGAGAAACCTTCCGTTACGCCGCTTACCATGTTGCTGACAACGCTGCGTGTCGTTCCGTGAAGGGAACGATGCTCTTTGTTGTCGGAAGGACGTTCTACCGTAATTGTGTTACCTTCCACCGTTACCTTCATGTCTTTATGAAGTTCACGAGTGAGAGTACCTTTAGGGCCTTTGACTGTAATCGCAGTGTTGTTAAGCGTTACTTCAACGCCGCCCGGTACTTCGATTGGTTTGCGACCAATACGAGACATAGTTATTGCACCTCCTTGTGTTCTGACGTAATTACCAAACGTAGCAGATTACTTCGCCGCCAGCTTTCGCTTGACGAGCTTCTTTGTCGGTCATAACTCCCTTAGACGTGGAGATAATCGCGATACCCAGGCCGCCCAGTACGCGAGGAACTTCGTTGCTCTTCGTGTACACGCGCAGACCCGGCTTACTGATTCTTTTCAGACCAGTAATAACGCGCTCATTGTTTTGACCGTATTTCAGGAAAATACGAATGATGCCTTGTTTGTTATCCTGTACGAATTCCGCGTCGCGGATAAAACCTTCGCGCTTCAGGATCTCGGCAATTTGCTTTTTCATCGCGGAAGCCGGCATTTCGACTTTCTCGTGACGTACCACGTTCGCGTTACGAATACGTGTAAGCATATCAGCAATCGGATCGGACATAGTCATGTGTGTGAACCTCCTTCCTTGTTATGCGGTAATTACCAGCTTGCTTTTTTAACGCCAGGAATCTGACCTTTATGAGCCAATTCGCGGAAGCAAATACGGCAGATTTTAAACTTTTGCAGCACCGAGTGTGGACGACCGCAACGTTCGCAGCGCGTGTATGCACGCACTTTGAATTTCGGTGTACGTTGCTGTTTAACTTTCATCGAAGTTTTTGCCACTTTAGCCTGACACCTCCTGGATTTTTCGGGAGAACAGGGTCATAGATCATGGCCCTAGATACTGGCCGATATTATTTTGCGAAAGGCATTCCGAGACCTGCAAGCAGTTCGCGGCCCTCTTCGTCTGTTTTTGCTGTCGTAACGATAACGATATCCATACCGCGGACCTTGTCCACTTGATCGTATTGGATTTCAGGGAAGATCAGTTGTTCTTTCAGACCCAGTGTGTAGTTGCCGCGGCCGTCGAAGGCTTTGTTGGATACACCTTGGAAGTCGCGTACGCGTGGAAGCGATACGTTGAACAGTTTGTCGAGGAACTGGTACATACGCTCGCCGCGCAGTGTAACCTTAGTTCCGATCGGCATATCTTCACGCAGCTTGAAACCTGCGATCGATTTTTTTGCACGAGTGATAACAGGCTTTTGGCCTGCGATCTGCTCCAGTTCAGCTACGGCAGTATCGAGAACTTTGGAGTTGGATACGGCTTCGCCGACACCCATGTTGATGACAACTTTCTCCAGCTTCGGAACCTGCATGATCGAAGAGTAGCCAAACTTCTGCATCAGAGCAGGAGTGCTTTCGTTCAAATAACGTTCTTTAAGTCTTGTTACCATGAAGGATGAACCTCCTTTCCGTAAAAATGGGATTATTCGATAACTTCTCCGGACCGTTTCGCAACGCGCACTTTTTTGCCGTTGTCCAGCGTTTTGTAACCTACGCGGGTTACTTTGCCGCCGTCTTTCGGGTCAACGTGCATCACGTTCGACACGTGGATCGAAGCTTCTTGTTCCACGATTCCGCCTTGCGGGTTCGCTTGGCTTGGCTTCTGGTGTTTTTTCACCATGTTCACGCCTTCGACCAACACGCGGTTTTCACGAGGATAAGCAGCGATTACGCGCGCTTTTTTGCCTTTGTCTTTACCGCTGATCACGATAACGACATCGTCTTTTTTCACGTGAAGTTTGTTGTTGTGGGATTCCAGAACTTTTTTCACTCTTGCCATCAGGTACACCTCCTATGACTTAAAGGTCGATCGACCATTAAGAAAATCGTGCATTATATTAGATAACTTCCGGTGCCAAGGAAACGATTTTCATGAAATCCTTGTCGCGAAGTTCACGAGCAACTGGTCCGAAGATACGTGTACCGCGTGGTCCACGATCGTCTTTTACGACTACCGCTGCGTTTTCGTCGAATGCGATGTACGATCCGTCTTTACGACGTACCGAACGCTTCGTGCGAACAACTACTGCTTTAACTACGTCGCCTTTTTTGACAACGCCCCCTGGTGTTGCTTGTTTTACCGAGCAAACGATCAGGTCACCGATGTTAGCTGTACGACGTCCCGTACCACCAAGTACGCGGATACACATCAGTTCCTTCGCACCGGAGTTATCAGCTACAGCCAAACGTGTAAATGGTTGAATCATTATGAATGTCCTCCTTTCGGACGAGCTTATCGTTCATTAGATGATGATTGCTTTTTCAGTAACTGCAGCCAGTCTCCAACGCTTGTCTTTGGACAGCGGGCGGGTTTCAACGATTCTTACTGTATCGCCGATTTTCGCTTCGTTGTTCTCATCATGCGCTTTGAATTTTTTCGTCGACTTGATGCGTTTGTGGTAGAGCTCGTGTTTTTTGTAAGTTTCTACAACAACTACGATCGTCTTGTCCATTTTGTCGCTTACGACTTTACCCACCAACGTTTTACGCGAGTTGCGTTCTTCGGTCATGGTTAGCCTCCTTCCTGAATAAAGGACTTATATTATACCCGAGGGTTCAAAGGAATTAAGAAGTAATTCCGAGTTCTCTTTGACGCAGAACCGTTTTGGCACGAGCGATTTCCTTGCGGACTACGCTGATGCGTGTAGGGTTATCGAGCTGACCGGTAGCGAGCTGAAAGCGCAGATTAAAGAGTTCTTCTTTAAATCCGGAGACCTTCTGTTCGATTTCGGCAGTAGTCAGGTCACGCAGTTCCTTAGCCTTCATTTGCTTCACCACCCAATTCTTCACGTTTCACAAACTTAGTTTTAACAGGCAGTTTGTGAGAAGCGAGGCGCATTGCTTCACGAGCGATTTCTTCCGAAACGCCAGCAAGTTCAAACATGATCTTGCCCGGTTTTACAACCGCTACCCATTTCTCAACGTTACCTTTACCGCTACCCATCCGAACCTCGAGAGGCTTTTGAGTAATCGGCTTGTCCGGGAAAATTTTGATCCAGACTTTACCGCCCCGTTTGATGTAACGGGTCATAGCGATACGCGCTGCTTCGATCTGACGGTTCGTGATCCACGAAGGTTCAGTCGCTTGCAGGCCGAATTCGCCGAAGTTCAGTTCAGTACCGCCTTTAGCACGACCGGCCATGCTGCCGCGTTGCTGTTTACGGTGTTTTACACGTTTAGGTACCAACATGATTAGTTGCCTCCTTCCTGAGCAGCTTGTTTCTTAGCTGGAGGAAGAACTTCTCCACGATAGATCCATACTTTAACGCCGATACGACCGTAAGTCGTGTGCGCTTCAGCTGTACCGTAGTCGATGTCGGCACGCAGGGTATGAAGTGGAACAGTTCCTTCGCTGTAGCCTTCCGAACGCGCGATTTCAGCGCCGCCCAGACGTCCACTAACTGCAGTTTTAATTCCTTTAGCGCCTGCACGCATTGTGCGTTGCATCGATTGTTTCAGAGCACGACGGAACGATACGCGACGTTCCAATTGTTGTGCAATGCTTTCGGCAACCAGAATAGCGTCCAGTTCTTGGTTTTTGATTTCTGCGATGTTGATGTGTACTTTTTTGCCGTTCGAAATCTTAGTGATTTCGCCACGCAGTACTTCAACTTCCGCACCGCCACGTCCGATAACCATACCCGGCTTCGCCGTATGGATCGTTACGTTTACACGGTTAGCTGCACGTTCGATCTCGATCTTGGAGACAGCGGATTCTTTAAGCTTAGCTTTCAGATATTCGCGAATCTTCACGTCTTCGATCAACAACGTACCGAAGTCTTTACCAGCATACCATTTGGATTCCCAGTCACGGATGATTCCTACGCGGAGTCCGACCGGATTTACTTTTTGTCCCACAGTTGTCCCTCCTTACTTTTCGGATACAGCCAAAGTGATGTGGCTGGTGCGTTTATTGATCCGGCTTGCGCGTCCCATTGCCCGAGGGCGGAAACGTTTCAAAGTCGGTCCTTGGTTTACGTAAACTTGCGAGATAACCAGCTTGCTCACGTCCAGCGAGTGGTTGTGTTCTGCGTTAGCGATTGCCGAGTTCAGCAACTTTTCCAAAATCGGGGATGCCGCTTTCGGAGTGTGGCGCAGAATCGCGATTGCTTCACCTACGTGTTTGCCGCGAATCAGGTCAGCGACCAATTGGGCTTTACGCGGCGAGATGCGGGAATACTTCAAGTGCGCTTGTGCTTCCATGCTATCATAACCTCCCTTCGGACTTTAATGTAAGGTCCGTTTAGCGTCTTGTTTTCTTGTCGTCAGCTGCGTGGCCTTTGTAAGTACGCGTCGGCGCGAACTCACCCAGTTTGTGTCCAACCATATCTTCCGTTACATAAACCGGTACATGTTTGCGACCGTCATAAACGGCGAAAGTGTGTCCGATGAATTGCGGGAAAATCGTGGAACGTCTAGACCAAGTTTTGATAACGACTTTCTTTTCGGTTTCATTCAGAACTTCTACCTTTTTGAGCAGGTATCCGTCAATGAAAGGGCCTTTTTTAAGACTGCGTGTCATCGATTGTAGTCCTCCCTTCAGCTGGCTTGTTCCATGATCCTAACCGGCGAAGCAATGCGGGATAAGCGCATTACTTCGTGCGGCGACGGATGATGTATTGATCCGAAGATTTGTTTTTCTTGCGTGTTTTGTAACCAAGTGTTGGCTTGCCCCATGGAGACAGCGGGGACTTACGTCCGATTGGAGCACGGCCTTCACCACCACCGTGTGGGTGATCGTTAGGGTTCATGACTACGCCGCGGACTTGAGGGCGGTTGCCCAACCAACGGTTACGTCCTGCTTTACCGATCTTCACGAGCTCGTGGTCTTGGTTGCCTACCGAACCGATTGTAGCGCGGCAAACTTTCAATACGCGACGAACTTCGCCCGAAGACAGACGGATCGATACGTAACGCTCTTCTTTACCCAACAGTTGAGCTTCTGTGCCAGCTGCGCGAACCAATTGGCCGCCTTTACCTGGTTTCAACTCAATGTTGTGGATAACTGTACCTACCGGAATGTTTTCCAGTGGCATTGCGTTACCGATCTTAATGTCCGATCCAGGACCAGAGTAGATGGTATCGCCGACTTTCAGACCCTTAGGCGCGATGATGTAGCGTTTCTCGCCGTCCGCGTAGTTGATCAATGCGATATTCGAAGTCCGGTTCGGATCGTATTCGATTGTAGCAACGTGGCCTGGAATTCCATCTTTGGTACGCTTAAAGTCGATAATACGGTATTTACGTTTGTGTCCGCCGCCATGGTGACGAACTGTAATTTTACCCTGGTTGTTGCGACCCGCTTTTTTGAAGAGCGGCGCGAGCAACGATTTCTCCGGCTGATTCGTTGTGATTTCTTCGAACGTCGACACGCTCATTGCGCGGCGGGCCGGGGATGTTGGTTTGTACTTTTTGATTGGCACGTTAGTTTCCCTCCTTACTCTGCAGATTCAAAGAATTCGAGCGATTTGCTTTCTGGAGTCAGCGTCACGATCGCTTTCTTCCACTCGCTTGTATAACCGGAATGACGGCCGTAACGTTTCGGTTTAGCCGGAACGCGTTGAACGTTGACTTTCAGCACTTTCACGCCGAAGATCGATTCTACTGCCTTTTTCACTTCCGTTTTGTTAGCGCTCATTTGCACTTCAAATACGTATTTCGACTGACTCATTGCTTCAGCTGTACGCTCCGTAATAATCGGGCGTTTGATAAGGTCGCGAGGATCTTTCATTATGCGAATACCTCCTGTACCTTCTGTACTGCGTCCTTCGTGATGATCAACTTATCATGCACGAGCACGTCAAGAACATTAATGCCGTCGGCTTGAACGAATTTCACGCCAGGGATGTTACGAGCGGACAGAGCCACGTTGTTATCATATTCCGGAGCCACTACCAGGGCTTTACGGTCTACGTTCAATTTGCTCAGGATACCCGCGAATTCTTTTGTCTTCGGAGCGTTCAGGCTCAGTGCATCCAAAACGATAATTTCGTTTGCGATGACTTTCGAAGACAGTGCCGATTTGATCGCCAGACGACGAACTTTTTTAGGCAGTTTGAAAGAGTAGCTGCGCGGAGTTGGTCCGAAGACGATACCGCCGCCTCTCCATTGTGGAGAACGGATGGAACCTTGACGAGCACGTCCTGTACCTTTTTGTTTCCAAGGTTTACGACCGCCGCCACGAACTTCCGAACGTCCTTTGACTTTGTGCGTACCGGAGCGAAGCGATGCTTGTTGCATCACGACCGCTTGGTGGAGCACATGTCCGTTAGGATTAATACCGAACACGGAATCGCTAAGTTCGATTTCTCCAACTTCGCTACCTTCGATATTGAATACTTTTACTGTAGGCATTTCATGTTCCTCCTTTCTGCTAAGGATTTATTATTTCTTCACCGATTCGCGAACTTTAACGAAGCCGTTTTTAGGACCCGGAATGGAGCCTTTAACCAGCAGCACGTTACGTTCCGCATCGACTCTTACGATTTCGAGGTTTTGAACAGTGATCGAGTCATGGCCCATGTGTCCTGGCAGGCGTTTACCTTTCGGTACACGGTTAGCCTGGATGGAACCCATCGAACCCGGTCTGCGGTGGTAACGCGAGCCGTGCGACATTGGTCCGCGGCTTTGTCCCCAACGCTTGATACTACCAGCGAAGCCTTTACCTTTGGATACGCCGCTTACGTCGACGAATTGTCCTTCGGCAAACACGTCCGCTTTAAGCACTTGTCCAACCTCGTAGTTAGCGAGGTCAACACCGCGAAGTTCGCGAATGTAGCGCTTAGGTGCAGTGTCCGCTTTTTTAGCGTGACCTGCCGCCGGTTTGTTGGAGCGGCTAGCTTTCTTGTCCGCGAAACCGATTTGTACCGCTTCATAACCGTCATTTTCCAGGTCTTTCTTCTGCAGAACCACACATGGGCCTGCTTCGATAACCGTTACAGGAACGACGTTACCTTCAGCGGTGAACACTTGGGTCATACCCAGTTTTTTCCCTAAGATACCAGTCATGTTGACACCTCTTTTCATTTATGTCCTTATTCAGGATTCTTACAATTTGATTTCGATATCGACGCCGGACGGCAAGTCCAGACGCATCAGAGCATCCACAGTTTGTGGAGTTGGGTTCACGATGTCGATCAAACGCTTGTGTGTGCGTTGTTCGAATTGCTCACGCGAATCCTTGTATTTGTGCACCGCACGGAGAATGGTAATGATTTGTTTTTCAGTCGGCAGCGGGATTGGTCCGGAAACACCGGCACCCGAACGCTTTGCTGTTTCAACAATTTTCTCAGCAGATTGATCCAAAACTCTGTGATCATATGCTTTCAAACGAATACGGATTTTTTGCTTTGCCATTTCAAATTCCCTCCTTCTATCGCCCAATTTGGTATCGGACATACTCCGCGAAAATTTTCCGCTCACACCAACTATGGCAAAGGAGCCGGGTGTGTCGGTAACCTCTCGCATCATCGCAACGTCTCAGAACAACATTCATTATTATATAGAAGATGTCGAGACAATGCAACCCTTTTTTAAAATTACACAAAAAGAAAGCGAGGCCCTATCCCGACTTCGGGATGATGGCCCCGCCTCGCGCTTTCGTTTACAATACAATGTTACTCGTTCCAGTACACTGTTGCTCTATTTAACGGGGTTAGCCGTTATTATTTTTGGATTGTTGCTACAGCACCGGCGCCTACTGTACGTCCGCCTTCACGAATAGAGAACTTAGTTCCTTCTTCGATAGCGATCGGAGCGATCAGGGATACAGTAACTGTGATGTTGTCGCCTGGCATTACCATTTCTGCGCCTTCTGGCAGGTTGATGATGCCTGTTACGTCAGTTGTACGGAAGTAGAACTGAGGGCGGTATCCTGTGAAGAACGGCTTGTGACGGCCACCTTCTTCTTTAGTCAGGACATAGATTTGAGCTGTGAACTCAGTGTGCGGTTTAACCGAACCTGGTTTCGACAGAACTTGTCCACGCTCGATTTGAGTGCGGTCAACACCACGCAGCAGCGCGCCGATGTTGTCGCCGGCTTGAGCGGAATCCATCAGTTTACGGAACATTTCTACGCCCGTAACAACGGATTTCTTGGACTCTTCAGCGATACCAACGATTTCGACTTCGTCACCGATCTTAACTGTACCGCGTTCGATACGGCCAGTTGCTACCGTACCACGGCCAGTGATCGAGAATACGTCCTCGACTGGCATCAAGAAAGGCTTCTCAGTGTCGCGCTCTGGAGTTGGGATGTACTCATCGATGATGTTGAACATTTCAACGATCTTTTGAGCCCATTCGCCTTCAGGGTTTTGCAGCGCTTCACGAGCGGAACCTTGGATGATTGGAGTGTCGTCGCCTGGGAAGTCATATTCGCTCAACAGGTCACGTACTTCCATTTCAACCAGTTCCAGAAGCTCAGCGTCTTCAACCATGTCGCATTTGTTCAGGAATACGACGATGTAAGGAACGCCTACTTGACGGGACAGAAGGATGTGTTCGCGAGTTTGTGGCATTGGGCCGTCAGCTGCGGATACAACCAGGATCGCTCCGTCCATTTGTGCCGCGCCAGTGATCATGTTTTTAACATAGTCGGCGTGACCTGGGCAGTCTACGTGTGCGTAGTGACGAGCTGGAGTTTCGTATTCAACGTGTGCTGTCGAGATCGTGATACCACGTTCTCTTTCTTCCGGAGCCTTATCGATTTGGTCAAACGCGATTGCAGCACCACCATAAGTCTTCGACAGAACAGTTGTGATTGCAGCAGTCAGAGTTGTTTTACCATGGTCGACGTGACCAATAGTACCAATGTTAACGTGCGGCTTATTACGCTCAAATTTAGCTTTTGCCATTTGAAACAGTTCCTCCTTAATATAGAAAAATTATTGGGTTAAAATCAATCCGGATGATGAGGTCTCGTAAGATTCCATCATCCGGCGGTGAAAACGAGGATTACTCCCCTGCTTTCGTTTTCGATACGATTTCTTCAGCGATGCTCTTCGGAACTTCTTCATAGTGAGAAAGCTCCATCGAGAATACGCCGCGTCCTTGCGTACCCGAACGCAGAGTCGTCGAGTATCCGAACATTTCGGAGAGAGGTACCTTCGCACGGATAATTTGAGCACCGCTGCGGGAATCCATACCTTCGATACGGCCGCGGCGGGAGTTCAGCATACCCATAACGTCGCCCATGTACTCCTCAGGCACGGTTACTTCGACTTTCATGATTGGCTCAAGCAGGACAGGCTTACACTTTTCCTTCGCTGCTTTAAGCGCCATCGAACCGGCGATTTTGAACGCCATTTCGTTGGAATCGACATCATGATAAGAGCCGTCGACGATTGTCGCTTTAACGTCTACCAGCGGGAAGCCCGCGATAACGCCGCTCTTCATTTGTTCTTCGATACCTGCAAGTGCCGGTTGAACGTATTCGCGTGGAACGGAACCGCCGACAACTTTGCTCTCGAACTGGCTGCCCGTACCCGGCTCCAGCGGTTCGAATTCAACCCATACGTGACCGTATTGACCGCGACCACCGGATTGACGTACGAACTTGCCTTCTACGCGAGCCGGTTGACGGAAAGTTTCGCGGTAAGCTACCTGTGGTTTACCCACGTTGGTTTCTACCTTAAATTCCCGACGCATCCGGTCGATAATGATATCAAGGTGGAGTTCGCCCATACCTGCCAGAATCGTCTGGCCTGTTTCTTCGTCCGTATGGGCACGAAGGGTTGGATCTTCCTCGGTGAGCTTGCTCAGAGCCACGCCCATCTTATCTTGGTCAGCCTTGGTTTTCGGCTCAACCGCGATTTCGATAACCGGGTCAGGGAAGTTCATCGATTCCAGAATAACCGGGTTCTTCTCATCACACAGTGTATCACCTGTGCCCGTATCTTTCAAACCAACTGCTGCCGCGATATCGCCCGAATAAACGATGCTGATTTCTTGACGGCTGTTGGCGTGCATTTGCAGGATACGACCGATCCGCTCACGTTTGCCTTTCGATGCATTCAGCACGTACGAACCGGATTGAAGCGTACCGGAGTACACGCGGAAGAACGTAAGTTTACCCACGTAAGGGTCTGTCATGATTTTGAAAGCAAGTGCGGAGAACGGCTCTTCATCCGAAGAATGACGAACAGCTTCCGTACCGTCTTCAAGCGTACCCAGGATTGCAGGAACGTCTGTTGGAGCTGGCAGATAGTCAACAACTGCGTCCAGCATCAGCTGAATGCCTTTGTTTTTGTAAGAAGATCCACAGATAACCGGGAAAATCTTAACATCGACGACGCCTTTACGCAGGCCGGCTTTGATCTCATCAACTGTGAGTTCTTCGCCTTCCAGGTATTTCATCATCAATTCTTCGTCCAGTTCCGAAACTTTCTCGATCAGAGTAGAGCGAAGTTCTTCGACTTGAGCCAGATATTCTTCCGGAATGTCGACAACTTCGATATTTTGACCCAGATCGTCTTTGTACATATGAGCTTTTTGCTCAACAAGGTCAATGATACCTGCAAAGTCATTTTCAGCGCCGATTGGCAACTGAATCGCTACCGCATTGGCTTGAAGACGCTCGCCCATATCTTTAACAACGTTAAGGAAGTCCGCACCGATAATGTCCATTTTGTTGACGTATGCGATCCGAGGAACGCCGTAACGGTCAGCCTGTCTCCATACGGTTTCCGACTGAGGTTCGACACCTTCTTTGGCACTGAATACGCCTACTGCCCCGTCCAATACACGAAGGGAACGTTCAACTTCAACTGTGAAGTCAACGTGTCCCGGAGTATCGATGATATTGACGCGGTAACCGTGCCACTGAGCGGTCGTAGCGGCGGAAGTAATCGTGATTCCGCGCTCCTGCTCTTGTTCCATCCAGTCCATTGTCGCTGCGCCATCGTGTACTTCACCGATTTTGTGCGTAATGCCTGTGTAGAAAAGAATCCGTTCCGTAGTTGTCGTTTTACCAGCGTCAATATGCGCCATGATACCGATGTTACGTGTATTTTTCAAGGAGAATTCTCTTGTCATGAATGGGATTCTCCCTTCAAAATTCGTTATTGAATGCTAAGCCGAAATCCTACCAGCGGTAGTGAGCAAACGCTTTGTTCGCTTCAGCCATTTTGTGCGTGTCTTCGCGTTTCTTCACGGATGCACCAGTGTTGTTCGATGCATCGATGATTTCAGCCGCCAGACGTTCTTCCATTGTCTTCTCGCCGCGATTGCGGGAGTAGTTAACGAGCCAACGGAGACCGAGAGCTGTACGTCTTTCTGGCTTAACTTCGATCGGTACTTGATAGTTCGCACCGCCTACACGGCGAGCTTTAACTTCAAGAACTGGCATGATGTTTTTGATTGCAGCTTCAAATACTTCCATCGGGTCATTGCCCGTACGTTCCTGAATCAATTTGAACGAGTTGTAAAGGATGTTTTGAGCTACACCGCGTTTTCCGTCGATCATGATGCGGTTGATCAGACGAGTAACCAGTTTGCTGTTGTACACCGGATCCGGCAGTACGTCTCTTTTGGTAACTGGACCTTTGCGTGGCATGGATATCCCCCTTTCTCCGATAGTTGAACGCCCTCAGGCGCTCAAATTAATTTTTCTTTTCTTTTGGACGCTTAGCGCCGTATTTCGAACGGGCTTGCATACGTCCGTTTACGCCTGCAGTATCAAGAGCACCGCGAACGATATGGTAACGTACACCCGCCAAGTCTTTTACGCGACCTCCGCGAACCAGCACTACGCTGTGTTCTTGCAGGTTGTGTCCGATACCCGGAATGTAAGCAGTCACCTCGATACGGTTCGTCAGACGAACACGGGCATACTTACGAAGCGCGGAGTTCGGTTTACGTGGAGTCATTGTACCTACACGAGTGCAGACACCGCGTTTTTGCGGAGCGCTCAGGTTTGTTTCTTCACGTTTCAGTGCGTTGAAACCCTTTTGCAGTGCTGGGGATTTCGACTTCACGACTTTCGCTTGACGTCCTTTGCGGACGAGTTGGTTAATAGTTGGCATTGTCATTGCCACCCCCTTCCCATATTGGTAAACATCCTTGTTACAAACCGTCTCCTCAAGCCCACAGAGCCAGGTGGTTCATAAAAGAACAAATGAAAGTTTTTGCCCCAAGCGCTTAACGCTCCTGAAACAAAAACGTTCTCACACAGTTATGTCTTTCTCACTTCAGAACCGCAACCATCGCCGCGCCGACTTCGATTCCGCATGCCTTGCCAAGCTCTCGCATGGTTTCGACTTCGGTGATCTTCACGCCGGACTTCACGCACAGCGATGTGATCTTTGCGATCATCCGCTGATCTGCGTCCATGGCTACATAAACTTCGGAAGCTTCTCCAAGTTCAACCGCTCGCACGGTTTGCTTGGTGCCGATTTTAACATGAGCATCCTGAAGTCCTTTATCATTAGACATTCGGCATATCCTCCAAAAGACAGGATTACAACAACCTGCTCACGCACCTTTGCTATATTAGCACCTGGCAGAACAGTATGTCAAGCACAGAATGCAGGGTTTCCAGAAAGATTTCTCTTTCCTTCCACCCCGGTTCCGTTGCTCCGTAACGACTTATTCAGTCGTTACGGGCTCCAAGGATTCTTCTCCGCTATCCGCGCCTTCCGGCTCTTCAAAGCGGATGTTGCGATAACGGCTCATACCAGTACCGGCAGGGATAAGCTTACCGATCAGTACGTTTTCTTTCAGGCCGAGCAATTGGTCGACTTTGCCTTTGATGGCTGCGTCGGTAAGCACGCGCGTTGTTTCCTGGAAGGAAGCTGCCGACAAGAACGAATCGGTTTCCAGCGACGCTTTCGTGATACCCAGCAGGATCGGTTTGGCTACAGCCGGATCCTTACCGCTCAGGATGACGTCTTTATTCGCCTTCTCGTATTCGTGCATTTCCACGAACGAGCCCGGCAGCAGCGTCGTATCGCCTGCATCGACGATGCGGATTTTGCGCAGCATCTGACGAATCATGACTTCGACGTGCTTGTCGTTAATTTCTACGCCTTGGTTCCGGTATACGCGCTGAACTTCCTGAAGGATGTAGTTCTGCACGCCGCGGATGCCCTTGATGCGCAGCATTTCTTTAGGGTCAATCGAACCGTCCGTCAACTCGTCCCCTGCTTCAATGGTCATGCCTTCGCGAACGCGCAGACGGGAACCATAAGTAACAGCGTACGTTTTGCTTTCAGCCTCGCCTTGAACTTCGATTTCGCGACGATCTTTCGTTTCGCGAATCTCTTTCACGACACCGTCGATTTCGCTGATCGTGGCCTGACCTTTAGGGTTACGGGCCTCGAACAACTCCTGGATACGCGGCAGACCTTGCGTGATATCGTCGCCGGCAACGCCGCCGGTGTGGAACGTGCGCATGGTGAGCTGGGTTCCCGGTTCGCCGATCGATTGGGCAGCGATAATGCCGACTGCTTCGCCGATTTCGACGTGTTTACCCGTAGCCAAGTTGCGACCGTAGCACTTTTTGCACACGCCATGACGCGCGCGGCAGCTGAGTACGGAGCGGATTTGCAGTTTTTCGACGCCGGCTTTGACGATTTCTTCGGCTTTGTCCGAAGTAATCAGTTCGTTGCGGCGCGCAATGATTTCATTCGTTTCCGGATGACGAACAGTTTCGAAGCAGTAACGGCCTTCAATACGGTCGTACAGATCTTCGATAACTTCTTTACCGTCCTGGATACGGCTAACCATAAAGCCTTTATCCGTTCCGCAGTCGTCTTCGCGAACGATAACGTCTTGGGCTACGTCAACCAGACGACGGGTCAGATAACCCGAGTCGGCGGTACGAAGCGCGGTATCGGCCAGACCTTTACGCGCACCGTGCGTAGACAGGAAGTATTCGAGGACCGTCAGGCCTTCGCGGAAGTTCGACTTGATCGGGAGTTCGATGATCCGACCCGACGGGTTGGCCATCAGACCGCGCATTCCGCCCAGCTGGGTGATCTGCGATTTGTTGCCCCGGGCCTTGGAATCGACCATGAGCATGATGGAATTATAACGATCCATGGATTTCATCAGAATGTCACTGATTTGATCCTTGGCGTGCGACCAGATTTCGATAACGCGGTCATACCGTTCTTCGTTGGTAATCAGACCTCGGCGATATTGATTCGTAATCACCGAAACCTTCTTGTCCGACTCTTCCATCAGCGCTTTTTTCTCCGGCGGAACGACGACGTCGGATACAGCTACGGTTACGCCCGAACGAGTCGAGTACGTGAATCCGAGCTGTTTGATTTCGTCGAGGATCATCGAAGTTTGAGTCGTCTGGTACACTTCGAAGCAACGTCCGATGATGTCGCCCAGGTACTCTTTACCGATCCCCTTCGTTTGCGGAGCGTTCATGATGCGGTCGGTGACGTTCTCCCCTTTTTCATAGATGAAGAAGTCTTCGGCCACGCCGTCGAACAGGTTTGCACGGGTTGCATCGTTGATATACGGGAAGCTTGCCGGGAAAATCTCGTTAAAGATAATCCGACCTACCGTCGTAATCAACATTGCATCCTGTTGTTTTTCGGTAAAGCTTGTTTTATTGAGAGCTCTGACCGGAATCGCCACGCGAGCGTGGAGTTCGGCCGTGCCACGCTGATAAGCGGACACTGCTTCATTAATGTTACGCAAAATCATACCTGCGCCCTGGGCTTGGTTGTTGTCCATCGTCAGGTAATACGTTCCGAGGACCATATCCTGCGAAGGGGTAACGACCGGCTTGCCGTCTTTCGGGTTCAGGATGTTACCGGAAGCGAGCATCAGGATGCGAGCTTCGGCTTGTGCTTCCGCGGACAGCGGAACGTGCACGGCCATTTGGTCGCCGTCGAAGTCGGCATTGTATGCCGTACATACGAGCGGGTGAAGGCGGATTGCTTTACCTTCGACCAAGATCGGTTCAAACGCTTGGATACCGAGACGGTGAAGCGTAGGGGCACGGTTCAACAGAACCGGATGCTCTCTGATCACTTCTTCGAGCACATCCCAAACTTCAGCGCTTACGCGCTCAACTTTGCGTTTTGCACTCTTGATGTTGTGAGCAAGGCCTTTGTTGACCAGTTCCTTCATCACGAAAGGTTTGAACAGTTCCAACGCCATTTCCTTCGGAAGACCGCATTGGTACATCTTCAGGTTTGGACCTACGACGATAACGGAACGGCCGGAATAATCGACCCGTTTACCGAGCAAGTTCTGACGGAAACGTCCTTGTTTACCTTTAAGCATATGGCTGAGGGATTTGAGCGGACGGTTACCCGGACCTGTAACGGGACGGCCGCGACGGCCGTTGTCGATCAGGGCGTCTACCGCTTCCTGCAGCATGCGCTTTTCGTTTTGGACGATGATGTCCGGTGCTCCCAGATCAAGCAGTCTTTTCAGACGGTTGTTCCGGTTGATCACGCGGCGATACAGATCGTTCAAGTCGGATGTCGCAAAACGACCGCCGTCGAGCTGTACCATCGGGCGCAGTTCCGGCGGGATGACCGGAAGCACATCAAGGATCATCCAGTCCGGATTGTTGCCCGAACTCTTGAATGCTTCGATGACTTCCAGACGTTTGATCGCCCGGCTTCTGCGTTGTCCCTGCGTCGTGCGGAGTTCCTCTTTGAGGAACTCCAATTCTTTATCGATGTCCATGTCCTGAAGGAGTTTTTTGACGGCTTCAGCACCCATGCCGGCGTGGAATCCGTAGCCGTACTTTTCACGGTAGCTGCGGTATTCTTTTTCCGACAAGAGTTGTTTTCTCTCCAAAGGCGTTTCGCCCGGATCGGTTACGACATAAGAAGCGAAGTAAATGACTTCTTCGAGCGAGCGCGGCGACATGTCCAGCGCCAGTCCCATACGGCTCGGAATTCCTTTGAAGTACCAAATATGGGAAACTGGAGCAGCCAACTCAATGTGGCCCATCCGTTCGCGACGAACTTTTGCACGGGTAACTTCAACGCCGCAGCGATCGCAGACAACGCCTTTGTAACGTACCCGTTTGTATTTGCCGCAATGGCATTCCCAGTCTTTGGTCGGTCCGAAGATCTTTTCGCAGAAAAGACCTTCTTTCTCCGGTTTGAGCGTACGATAGTTGATCGTTTCCGGCTTTTTCACTTCGCCACGGGACCAAGAACGAATCTTGTCCGGCGAAGCGAGCCCGATCTTGATAAACTCGAAGTTGTTTACATCCAACAAGGAGCAACCCTCCCTATATGCGGTTCCTGATTTTTAAAACTTATTGTTCCGCGGTAACTTCCGATCCCTCAAGGTTGAGGCCCAGCTTGTCGCCGCCGGTTGGTTCTTCCTCGTCATCCAGTTCCTTCATTTCGATCTCGTTCTCGTCTTCACCCAGGATTTTGACATCCATGCCCAAGCTTTGCAGCTCTTTGATCAAGACTTTGAACGCTTCCGGTACGCCCGGTTCCGGCACGTTCTCGCCCTTAACGATCGATTCGTACGTTTTCACGCGACCAACCACGTCATCGGACTTCACGGTCAGGATTTCTTGCAACGTATAAGCTGCGCCGTAGGCTTCAAGCGCCCATACTTCCATCTCGCCGAAACGCTGTCCGCCGAACTGGGCTTTACCGCCCAGAGGCTGTTGCGTAACGAGCGAGTAAGGGCCCGTGGAGCGGGCGTGGATCTTGTCGTCGACCATGTGCGCGAGCTTGATCATGTGCATGACGCCGACCGTAACTTCGCGCTCGAAGCGCTCGCCGGTACGTCCGTCGTACAGCACGGTCTTGCCGTTGCGCTGCATGCCGGCTTCTTCCATCGTGTCGAATACGTCGTATTCGTTCGCTCCGTCGAATACCGGAGTCGCGACGTGGATGCCGAGACGTTGTGCCGCCATACCCAGGTGGACTTCCAGGATTTGTCCGATGTTCATCCGCGAAGGTACGCCCAGCGGGTTCAATACGATCTGAACCGGCGTTCCGTCCGGCAGGAACGGCATATCTTCTTCAGGCATGATACGCGATACGACACCCTTGTTACCGTGACGTCCGGCCATCTTGTCGCCTTGGGAGATTTTACGTTTCTGTGCGATATAAACACGTACAAGCTGATTAACGCCCGGTGGCAATTCGTCGCCGTTTTCACGCGTGAAGACTTTAACGTCTACTACGATTCCGTCTGTACCGTGAGGTACGCGCAGGGAAGTATCGCGAACTTCGCGAGCCTTCTCGCCGAAGATCGCATGCAGCAACCGTTCTTCCGCAGTCAATTCAGTCACGCCCTTAGGCGTAACTTTACCAACCAGGATGTCGCCGGCAGCGATTTCCGCGCCGATGCGAATAATACCGCGATCGTCGAGGTTCTTCAATGCTTCTTCGCCGACATTCGGAATGTCGCGCGTGATTTCTTCAGGCCCCAGCTTCGTGTCGCGCGCATCGGATTCGTATTCTTCGATATGGATCGAAGTGTATACGTCTTCCTTAACGAGTTTTTCACTCAGCAGGATCGCATCCTCGTAGTTGTAACCTTCCCAAGTCATGAAGGCTACGACAACGTTGCGGCCCAGAGCCAATTCGCCCATTTCGGTCGAAGGGCCGTCTGCCAGGATGTCGCCTTTTTTCACAATATCGCCTGCGCGAACGATCGGACGTTGGTTGATGCACGTGCCTTGGTTCGAACGCATGAATTTGTGTAATTTATAAGTGACCAAGTCGCCTTTGACTTCTTGGCCGTCGACGTTCTCGACGCGGCGCAACGTGATTTCGCTGGCTGTCGAACGTTCGATGTAACCGTCATGTTTCGCTACGATACATACGCCGGAGTCCTTCGCCGATTTGTGTTCCATGCCGGTACCTACGAGAGGAGCCTTGGGAATCAGCAGAGGTACGGCCTGACGCTGCATGTTCGATCCCATCAGTGCGCGGTTGGAGTCATCGTTCTCAAGGAACGGAATGAGCGCCGTCGCGACGGATACGACCTGTTTCGGCGAAACGTCCATGTAGTCGACGCGATCGCTCGGCATCGGCAGGATGTTGTCGGCCTGTTTGTTGTAACGAACGATAACCATGTCATCCGCGAAGGCATCATCTTCAGTCAGCTGGGCGTTTGCCTGAGCGACTACGTAGTTGTCTTCTTCGTCGGCTGTGAGGTAATCGATATGCTCGGTCACTTTGTTCGTCTTCGGATCGACGCGACGATACGGCGCTTCGATGAATCCGTACTCGTTAATCCGCGCAAACGTGGACAAGGAGTTGATCAGACCGATGTTCGGTCCTTCCGGCGTCTCGATCGGGCACATCCGGCCATAGTGACTGGCGTGAACGTCTCGAACTTCGAAACCAGCGCGTTCGCGCGTCAAACCGCCGGGTCCGAGTGCGGACAGACGACGTTTGTGCGTCAGTTCGGCCAAAGGGTTCGTCTGGTCCATGAACTGGGAGAGCTGCGAGCTGCCGAAGAACTCCTTAATGGATGCGATAACCGGACGAATGTTGATCAGAGCCTGAGGCGTGATCACGTTCGAATCCTGGATCGACATCCGCTCGCGCACAACGCGCTCCATGCGGGACAGACCGATACGGAATTGGTTTTGCAGCAATTCGCCTACGGAACGCAGACGACGGTTACCCAAGTGGTCGATGTCGTCCGTGTCGCCGATGCCGTGCAGCAGGTCGATGAAGTAACTCACCGATGCGATGACGTCGGCAGGCGTGATGTTTTTAACCGACTTGTCGATCAGACCGTTGGCGATGACTTTAACGACTTTGCCGTCTTCGATCGGAGAGAACACGTCGATCGATTGCATCGGAATATCGTTAGCTTCAAGCACGCCGCCGGCAACATGATACGTCTTCACACTGTGTTCGCTTTCCAGATAAGGCAGGATCTCGTCGAGGAGACGACGGTCTACCATTTGGCCAGCTTCCGCGATGATCTCGCCGGTTACGGTGTCAATCAGCGTTTCGGCAAGCTTCTGGTTGAACAGACGGTTCTTAATATGAAGCTTTTTGTTGATCTTGTAACGACCTACATTGGCGAGATCGTATCTCTTTGGGTCGAAGAAGCGAGCAACCAGCAAGCTTTTCGCGTTATCCAGTGTAGGAGGCTCACCCGGACGCAGACGCTCGTAGATCTCGATCAGAGCTTTCTCTGTCGAATCCGTGTTGTCTTTGTCGAGGGTGTTGCGGATATACTCGTCATTGCCGAGCAAATCCAGAATTTCGGCATCGCTGCCGAAACCAAGCGCACGCAGCAGTACCGTTACCGGAATTTTCCGGGTACGGTCGATTCGAACGTAAATGATGTCTTTCGCGTCCGTCTCAAGTTCAAGCCATGCACCGCGGTTCGGGATTACAGTTGCGCTATATGCTTTCTTTCCGTTTTTGTCCACTTTATTATTGAAGTAGACGCTTGGAGAGCGAACCAACTGACTGACAATAACCCGTTCCGCACCGTTTATGATGAACGTACCGGTTTCGGTCATCAGCGGGAAGTCGCCCATAAATACTTCCTGCTCTTTGACTTCGCCCGTTTCCTTGTTAATCAGGCGGACTTTCACACGAAGCGGTGCCGCGTAAGTTACATCACGCTCTTTGGCATCGTCTGTCGTGTATTTCGGCTCCCCGAGGCTGTAATCGATAAATTCCAGAATCAGATTTCCGGTAAAGTCCTGGATTGGCGAAATGTCGTGGAACATTTCCCGAAGGCCTTCCTCCAGGAACCATTCATACGATTTCTGTTGAATCTCGATCAGATTCGGAACTTCGAGCACCTCATGAATCCGCGAATAACTCCGCCGAGTGCGTCGACCATATCGAACAAGATGTCCCGTCAACTATACTCACCCCTCAATGTCTACTCAACTTTAGGCACTTTTTGGATGAAAAATGCCGAGTTTAAAAATTCCATTGCAGCCCTTACTTTGAATCACGTATAATGAATTCAAAACGAGCATACCCCTTACATGCAGAAAAGCCCTTATCGAGTTATTCGAAAAAAGAGCGGCGCAAGAACGGGTCGTAAACCAAACTTTGCAAAATGAAACGTCGCTGCATGTCTTACACACTGTCGTCGAAAAACCCATGATAAAACCGCAACTGCATATCAAAATATGAAGCCCCAAACAAAACCGCACTTCCTTTGCTGTTTTGCGGAGCCACTCAACATTTTAATATGCTAAAGCCACGTAGGGCATTCTATACTGACATTTTATAACTATAACACGGCCAAACTCGCAGGTCAACCCCTCTTTGCCATTTTCTCAAAAAGTTCGTTTTCTGCATTAAAGACTTTTTACCGCCTTGTAAATTCGATATCCTTTATCCTTCGTAACCTCATCCACCTGTTCAAACAATTCTTCAAGTTTCGCTTTGGCCGAAGGCGCTCCCTGCTTTTTCTGAATCACGATCCACAGCGAACCTCCAGGCTTCAAGCATGCGCTTGCCTGTTCAAACAGTCGATGCACCGTCTCTTTTCCCGCACGGATCGGAGGGTTACTGATAATTACATCAAATCGTTCCTGCGATACGGCCTCAAGCAAATCGCTTTGCATTGCTTTTGCCTGCGGCACGCCATTGGCTGCTGCATTCTCGCGCGCCAGCTCAATCGCCCGTTCATTCACATCCAGCATCATAATACTTGTCGCACCCAAAATTCCTGCCGCAATACCGATGGGTCCATATCCGCAACCGACATCCAGTACAGAAGCTTTTTCCGGAATTTCCAATGCGTCAATAAGCACCCGGCTACCGTAATCGAGTCCGCTTTTGGAAAAGACGCCGGCATCCGTCACCAATCGAACCTTTTTGCCACGCAGCTCGACTTCAATCGTTCTGCGATCATGTTCGGCGGCAGGACGGTTGGTATAGTAATGATCCGACATTTGCTTCAACCCCTTTATCATTGATCGAAGACTTACGCGCTTTTCACGAGTTTTCGAGAAACGCACCAAATAAGAGAAAAGACCCCCGAAGCAGGATAACTTCGAGGGTCTGCCCTGTGCAATTCTTTATTGAAAAGAAATTACTTAACTTCTACTGCAGCGCCAGCTTCTTCAAGCTTAGCTTTGATCGACTCAGCGTCTTCTTTAGAAGTTTTTTCTTTGATTGCTTTTGGAGCGTTGTCTACAACTTCTTTCGCTTCTTTCAGGCCAAGACCTGTAATTTCGCGAACAGCTTTGATAACGTTGATCTTCGAAGCGCCAGCGCTTGTCAGAATAACGTCGAACTCGGATTGTTCAGCTTCTGCTGCTACTGCGCCGCCTGCTGCTGCTACTGGAGCTGCTGCAGTTACGCCGAATTCTTCTTCGATTGCTTTAACCAGGTCGTTCAGTTCCAGTACAGTCATGCCTTTGATGGCTTCAAGAATTTGCTCGTTGCTCATGATTGAACCTCCATTTGGGTATGTGGGATCAGCCGGTTAAGGCTGTCGATTTTGTGAAACGGGATAAAACGTTGTGCTTGAGATCGCTAAGCGACCTTAAGCGCTTTGTTGCTCGTCTTTGTCTGCAACGGCTTTGACTGCCAATGCGAAGTTGCGCATTGGAGCTTGAAGCACGCTGAGCAGCATCGACAGCAAACCTTCGCGGGAAGGCAGGGAAGCCAGTGCTTTCAGTTCGTCAGCACTTACTACGCGTCCTTCTACTACGCCGCCTTTAAGTTCCAGAGCTTCATTCGTTTTCGCGAAATCGTTCAGGATTTTAGCAGGCGCCACAGCATCTTCAGTACCGAATGCAATTGCAGTCGGTCCAGTCAGAACAGCGTCAAGGTCGCTAAGTTCAGCAGCGGCAGTCGCGCGGCGAACCAACGAGTTTTTCAGAACTTGGAACTCGATGCCCGCTTCGCGAAGCTGTTTGCGCAGCTCGGTAACTTGAGCAACGTTAAGACCACGATAGTCGACAACCACGGTCGATACGCTTTCGCGCAGTTTACCAGCGATTACGTCTACCGACTCTTGTTTGGATTGAATCACTTTTGCGTTAGCCAAATCGTACACCTCCTGTTGAATTCGAGTGAAGCGCCGAACCGCCGCAGCGGGCGATTCGGTCGCCTCCACTTTTGCCACATTCAAGTAAACTTAACGTGCGGCGCATGCAATAAGAAAAGCCTCCGCAGAAGACGAAGGCTTGACGAATCAGCAAAGCTGAAATTCTATCACACACCTCGGTAGGAAATTAAGCCCGAAAGCACCTACTGTCTACGGTAAGCATATTCAAATTTACCAGACCGTTCAGAGAACGGAATGAACAACTACTACAGTTTATCGAAAAGTTTGACGCAAGTCAACACTTTTTATTATCTGTAGGAAGTTGTGTTAACGCGAACGCTCGGTCCCATCGTTGCGGACACAGCTACGCCTTTCAGGTAAACGCCTTTTGCAGCAGCTGGCTTAGCGCGGTTCAGCGCGTCCATCAGTGCTTTCAGGTTTTCGTTCAACTGATCCTCACTGAACGACGCTTTGCCGATCGGTGCATGGATTTGGCCTGCTTTGTCCAGACGGTATTCGATTTTACCAGCCTTGATTTCTTGAACGGCTTTGGTAACGTCGAAAGTAACTGTACCTGCTTTAGGGTTAGGCATGAGGCCTTTACCGCCGAGCAGACGGCCCAGTTTACCGACTTCGCTCATCATGTCAGGCGTCGCTACGCAGACGTCAAACTCGAACCAACCTTGTTGGATCTTGTTGATCATGTCCTGATCGCCTACGAAGTCCGCTCCGGCAGCTTCCGCTTCCTTCGCTTTTTCGCCTTTTGCAAATACCAGTACGCGTTGCGTTTTACCCGTGCCGTGTGGCAGGACAACGACGCCGCGAACGGCTTGGTCTTGTTTACGCGGGTCTACGCCCAGACGTACTGCTGCTTCGACAGTTTCGTCGAATTTAGCTGTTGCGGTCTTTTTAACGAGACCTACAGCTTCAGCCGGTTCGTAAGTTGCTTCGCTGTCGAACAGCTTGGCAGCTTCTACGTATTTCTTACCGTGTTTAGCCATTGTGTATTCCTCCTTTGTGGTGTTAGCGGGTAACCCTCCCACATTATGCCGCACTTCCTGATGAGGCTCGGCTTTGGACGATGGTCAAGACTAGTCTTGAATCGTGATGCCCATGCTGCGAGCAGTACCTTCAACCATGCGCATAGCGGACTCTACGTTCGCAGCGTTAAGGTCAGGCATTTTTTGTTCAGCGATTTGACGAACTGTATCACGGTTAACCGTTGCAACTTTCTTTTTGTTCGGTTCGCCCGAACCCTTCTCGATCTTCGCAGCGACGCGCAGAAGAACTGCAGCCGGCGGAGTTTTCGTGATGAAAGTGAAAGAACGGTCTTCAAACACGGAGATCTCGACCGGAATGATCAGACCTGCTTGATCCGCTGTGCGAGCATTGAATTCTTTACAGAATGCCATGATGTTCACACCTGCTTGACCCAATGCCGGACCTACTGGAGGCGCCGGGTTGGCTTTACCTGCAGGAATTTGAAGTTTCACCATTTTAATAACTTTCTTTGCCATTGAGAAACACCTCCTTGCGTTAATTAAATCTTCTCGACTTGCGTGTAATCCAGTTCAAGCGGCGTTTCGCGCCCGAACATGTTGACGTGAACCTTCAGCTTGCTTTTCTCGAGCAGAATTTCTTCCACTGTTCCGACAAAGTTAGCAAAAGGACCCACTTTGATGCGCACGGATTCCTTCAGATCGAATTCGATCTTCGGTTTCGGTTCGGACATGCCCATATGCTTCAGAATTTGTTCTACCTCTTCTGGAAGCAAGGCTGTCGGCTTGGAACCGGAACCCGTTGAACCTACAAATCCCGTGACGCCGGGCGTGTTGCGAACAACATACCAAGAATCATCGGTCTGGATCATTTCCACCAAGACATAACCCGGATAGACCTTACGCATGACGGTTTTTTTCTTGCCGTCTTTGTCGACCACTTCTTCTTCCATAGGAACAAGAACCCGAAAAATCTTGTCTTCCATGCCCATCGATTCTACGCGTTTTTCCAAATTGGCTTTGACTTTGTTCTCATACCCGGAATAGGTATGAACGACGTACCATCTTTTTTCCATATCAAGCCACCTACAGGCCTTTCCTTAAATTATCGCTTCAATCGCATAGGAGAGTCCGATGTCGATTACCCAAAAGAATACAGCCATCACAACAATCGTTCCCAAAACAACAAGCGTGTAATTGGTCAGTTCTTTGCGATTGGGCCAGCGAACCTTTTTAAGTTCAGCCCAGCTTTCAGAGAAAAAGGAAAACATAGACTTGAAGCTTTTTTTCACGCCCATGACACCTCCAACTAACTATCTGGTCTCACGATGAGGAGTTTGCGAGTTACAGTACTTGCAATACTTCTTCATCTCCATGCGGTCAGGGTGATTACGTTTGTTTTTCATCGTTGTATAGTTGCGCTGTTTGCATTCTGTGCACGCCAACGTGATAATAACCCGCATAGATTTACACCTCCCGAAGATATCCTTCAATCAAGAAGAACTCGTATTGAGCCTAAAATCATGATTTTAGGCCTACCTAAAACACTTTAGCATAGCCGGTATAGGCTGTCAACGAAAAACTACAGCAACTTGGCCGCGCGTTTCCTGTTCTTCTTTTTATGATCCATGTGCTTTAAAAAGAAAAAGGCTCCGATGCCGGAGCCTCAGGCTGTCGAGAAACTCTCGATAGCCTTTCTTTATGTCTATTCTGTTTATGACGACACCGCGTTAATGTTGTATAATAGAAGTACCTTTTAACGAACGGATGGTGTTCTCATGTTGCGTCCAAATCGAGAAAAACAACAAGCCTACGAACTCGTTTCGATTGAAGATCTTGTGCCCGAAAACCATATGCTGCGCAAGATTGATCGGTATATCGATTTCTCTTTCATCGATGCAAAGGTCCGTCCTCTTTATTGCGAAAACAACGGTCGTCCGGCCATTGACCCGACGGTTCTCTTCAAGATGATTTTCCTGGGTTATTTTTATGGCATTCGTTCCGAACGCCAGCTGGAACGCGAAGTCCAAACGAATCTGGCTTACCGTTGGTTTCTCGGGCTTGGCTTAACTGACAAAGTGCCGGACTCTTCCACGATTAGCTGGAATCGCCGAACACGCTTTAAGGAGACGACAATTTTCCAGGACATTTTCGATGAGATTGTGCTGCAGGCCATGTCGCACAAGATGGTAGGTGGACGTGTTTTGTTCTCGGATTCGACCCACGTCAAAGCGAGCGCCAACAAACACAAGTACACGAAGCAAGAAGTGCTGCAAAACACAAAAGACTACCTGGACGAGCTGAACACTGCTGTCGAAGCCGACCGAAAGGCGCATGGAAAAAAGCGCTAAAACCACGAGAGGAGGTGGAAGAAACCAAAGAAGTGAAAGTGAGCACGACCGATCCGGACAGTGGCTACATGGTGCGTGATGGAAAGCCAGAAGGCTTTTTCTACCTGGACCACCGCACGGTTGATGGGAAGTACAATGTGATTACCGATGTGCATGTGACGGCTGGAAATGTGCATGATTCCGTACCGTATTTGACGCGCCTGGACCGGCAGCGTGAGCGATTCTCGTTTCAAGTGGAAGCCGTGGCGCTGGATGCCGGTTATTTGACGAATCCGATTTGCCGAGGACTTGAAGAACGACAGATTTATGGCGTGATTGCCCACCGAAGATTCCAGCCTGTAAAAGGTCTATTTCCGAAAGCCAAATTCCGCTACAATGTCGACGAGGACCACTACACCTGTCCAAATGGGCAAGAGTTACCGTACCGAACAACCGACCGACAAGGGTACCGCCAGTACGCCTCCGACCCCAAGCTCTGCCAAGACTGTCCATGGCTTCAGAGCTGTACACGCTCGGCGAACCGACGAAAAGTGGTGACCCGGCACGTCTGGGAAGACAGTAAGGAAAAGATGCGGGAAAACCGGCTGAGCCGCTCGGGCAAGCAGCTGTACCGCAAACGAAAAGAGACGATTGAACGAAGCTTTGCAGATGCGAAAGAGCTGCATGGGTTTCGTTATTTCAGGTTGCGCGGACTTGCGAATGTGACGGAGCAGGCACTCCTGACCGCCGCCGTGCAGAACATGAAGAAGGTGGCGAACCACCTGGACCGGCAGGCCAAACAGGCCTAACCGGCCTGCTTGGCCTGCCGGCCGAGGAAAAAAGAGTCACGAGACGCAAAAGAAACCCAACTCTCTATGAGGAGAGCTGGGTTTCTCGACATTCTGAGGCTCCGATGCCGGAGCCTTTTTCGCCCCGTTTCGAAGGCGTTTTCTCTGTATATGTAACTCGGCGCGCGGACGACCGTTTCAAACCTGGTCCCGGACTTCCAAATAACGTTCCAACTTGCGTTTAACCCTCTGAAGGGCGTTATCGATCGACTTGACATGCCTGCGCAGATCAACGGCAATCTCCTGATAGGATCGCCCGTCCAAATACAACATCAACACCTGACGTTCCAACTCGCTTAAAATTTCCGACATTTTGTCTTCCAGTCCGCTAAACTCTTCCCGGTTGATAATCAACTCTTCCGGGTCCGATGCCTGCGATACGCAGATGACATCGAGCAGCGTGCGATCCGAATCCTCTTCGTAAATCGGCTTGTCCAACGAGACGTACGAATTCAGCGGAATATGCTTCTGCCGAGTCGCGGTCTTGATCGCCGTAATAATCTGACGGGTAATGCACAGCTCGGCAAAAGCTTTGAACGACGCCAACTTATCGCCCCTGAAGTCGCGGATCGCCTTATACAGTCCGATCATGCCTTCCTGGATGATATCTTCGCGATCCGCGCCGATCAAGAAATACGACCGCGCCTTCGCCCGGACGAAATTCCGATACTTGTGGATCAGATATTCCAGCGCTTCGCTGTCGCCCACGCGAACCGCTTCCACAAGTTCTTCGTCGCTCTGGAAATCGTAAGGTGAAACGATGACGTCTTTGAGATCTACACTCACCAGCAATCCCTCCGGCCGCGGCGCAAGTTTCGAGCCTGTTGTAAAAGTTAGCCCCAGTATATATTATGTCACCTAACACCGTCAACCGCATAACGCCCAAAAGAGGGTCATAGTGCCGAATAATTCCTTTTTGTACACCGACTTGTAAAAAAACGCTTACTTTTGCGGCATGTCGGCACATTGACCGCGCCGGGACGCGGCCGGCGCATGCACCGATTCATTGCCGCCGCCAGCGTTCGAATAACCGAAGCTGCTCGGGCGTCAGCTTGCCGTCAATGGTGTTTCGGCTGCCCCGCTGCGCCTGTTCGGCAATTCTTTTTCCGATTTCGCGCTCACTTTGTTCCACTTCCGTCAACAGCTCAAGCGCAGGCATTCGCAGCGCGCCCTGCGCAAAAGCCACGCTTTGCTCCACAAAATCGCTTGTTGCCACGTATACGCTGCGCCGTTTGCCTTTGAGCTGCGCGGCAAAACGCTCGACCGCTTCGTCCGCCGTCTCTTTTTCCTTCGTAAAGTAGACTTCGACCTTGCCCTGCTCGAACGATTTGCCTTTGCCCGGAATCCGGTAAGCATCGAACACTGCAATGACCCGACGTCCCGTGAAAGCTTGATAGTCCGCAAGGCGCTCGAGTAATCGGTCGCGTGCCTGATTCATATCGATTTGCGACAGCGAAGCCAGTTCAGGCCACGCTCCGATCATGTTGTAGCCGTCCACCAGAAGCACATCCCGCAAATCGGCCATAAGCGAATCTCTACTTTCTGCCGCTGCGCTGGCGCAGCACTTCGTACATGACCACGCCTGCGGCCACGGAAGCGTTAAGCGAGTTGATCCGTCCCTGCATCGGCAGCTTGATCAGCACGTCGCATTTTTCGCGGACAAGCCGTCCCATGCCTTCGCCTTCGTTGCCGATGACAAGCGCGAGCGGTCCTTTGAACACATCCGTATCGTAAATCTCGCCTTCGGCCCGCACGTCCGTACCCGCGATCCATACGCCCGCTTCTTTGAGTTTTTCCATCGTTTGCGCCAGATTGGTCACACGCGCAACCGGAACATACTCCGCCGCGCCTGCGCTCGTTTTCGATACGGTCGCGTTCACCTGAGCCGAACGGCGCTTCGGAATAATGACGCCGTGCACGCCCGTGCAGTCGGCCGTGCGCAGAATCGAACCCAGGTTATGCGGATCTTCGATCTCGTCCAAAATGATCAAGAACGGATCTTCGTCCTTTGCCGCCGCGGCGGCAAGCAGGTCTTCGACTTCCGCATATACGTAAGGAGCCGCTTGCGCGACTACGCCCTGATGCTGAATCCCCGGCACGAGCGTGTCCAGCTTGCGCTTGTCCGCGGTCTGTACCACGACGCCCCGGTTTTTCGCTTCGGTCAGGATCGGCTGCATCTGCTTTTGCTGCGCGCCCTCCGCGATCCAAATTTTATTGATGCTGCGTCCGGCTCTAAGCGCCTCGGCGACCGAGTGCTTGCCGGCAATCAATTCTTCTTCCATGCTATTCGTTCCCTTCTTCGGACGATGCGGATGTTAATCATCGCCATTCGAATTTATCGTTTATTCCTGATCCGATTCTTGCGGCGCATCAGGCTCAAGTCCTCTGCGAATCAACTCTTCCAGACGTCCGACCCGGCCGCTGTAGTACAAATAACCGGCCAAGCACTCCAGCCCCGTTGCATGCCGGTATTCGAGCACGTCGGCATTTTTGGGCACGGAACCGGACTTGGCATTGCGGCCTCGGCGAACCATGTCCGCTTCCTCTTCCGTCAGCAAAGACTCGATACGGAAAAGCATGCGGGCCTGCGCGCCTGCCGATACGAATTTCGTCGCTTCGCGATGCAAATGATGGGGTCTCAAGTTACTGTGTCCGATCAGATACTGGCGAATCGCCACCTCGAATACAGCGTCACCGATATAGGCAAGGACGAGCGGCGGCAGCAAACCCGGCGGCTTGGACGGCGGATAGTCGAAAAGAAGCCCGTTTGGCAAAACGGCTTTCACCGCGTATTCTGCTTCCTCAGCTATCTGAGATTCTTCGTTGACAGCGTCTGTTCCCGTCCCTTTTTCATTCTCGTGTTCGGTCATGTTATTTTCTCCGCCATCTCATGCCCTGCGGCGTATCTTCGAGGAGGATTCCCTGTTCAGCCAGCAGATCGCGGATTTCGTCGGAGCGGGTCCAATTTTTCGTTTTGCGGGCTTCGACGCGTTCGGCAATCAGTGCTTCAACTTCCTCGTCGAGCAGTTCCGAACCCGGCTCGGACGCAATACGAAGTACCGCATTCATTTTGCGGAAAGCGTCGAGCAAGGCTTCAAGATCCGCTTTGATTACCACCTCTTCGCGCAGCACGCGGTTCGTTTCGTTTACCCACTCGAAGATGGCCGTCACGGCATCCGGCGTATTGAAGTCGTCATCCATTTTTGCATAAAAATCGTTCAGTACCGCTTCCAGCTTGCCGCGCAGTTCTTCGCTGACGGCATTCGCCCCTTGAGTTGCCGCTCCGAGACGGTGGTGAACCGCACCTACGGCATTCTCGATCCTTTCCACGCTGTTCAGCGCCTGCTGCATGTTGTCTGCGCTGAAGTTGAGCGGGTTACGGTAATGCGTCGAGAGAACGAAATAACGCAAAGCTTCTTTTTTATAACGTCCGCGCAGATCCTGCACCGTAATCCCGTTGCCGAGCGACTTGGACATTTTCTCGTTATCGATATTGACGTAGCCGTTATGCATCCAATAGTTGGACAACGCATGGCCGGTCACGCATTCGGATTGGGCAATCTCGCACTCATGGTGAGGGAACTGCAAATCCTGCCCGCCTCCGTGAATATCGAGCGTATCACCCAGGTAACGTCTTGCCATCGCCGAGCACTCGATATGCCAGCCCGGACGTCCCGCTCCCCAAGGGCTGTCCCAAGAAATCTCGCCCGGCTTCGCGCCTTTCCAAAGCACGAAATCTTCCTGGTTTTCTTTGCGCGCGTCGACTTCGATCCGGATGCCGAACTGAAGCTGCTCCAGGTTTTGACGCGACAGTTTGCCGTATTGTTCAAAGCTCGATGTGCGGAAATACACGTCGCCGCCGCTCGGGTAAGCATGGCCGGTGTCCACCAATTCGCCGATAAAGGCAATAATGTCGTCCATATTCTCGGTTACGCGCGGATTCAACGTGGCCTTGGCCACGCCCAATCCTTCCAAGTCCTCGTAGTACGCCGCAATAAACTTCTCCGCCACTTCAGGCACGGTCGTGTTCATCGCTTCCGCTTTGCGGATCAGTTTGTCGTCGACATCCGTGAAATTCACGACATAATTCACTTCGTACTTCCGGTCTTCCAGATAAGCTCTGACTACGTCGAAAAAGATAACCGGACGCGCGTTTCCGATATGGATGTAGTCGTATACGGTCGGGCCGCACACGTACATATTCACCTTACCCGGATTCACCGGCACGAACTTTTCTTTTTCCCTTGTCATTGTATTGTAAATTTGCAGCGTCATTTTTCCACGTTCCTCTCATCGTCAAACGTTCTACTTTTACTGGGTATCTCCGTTGCCGGCGGCGCGCTTCGGCTCTCCGTACGCGTCCCGGCGCACCGTCTCCAACTCGCGTTGAAGCTCGCCGATCTGGCGTCTAAGTTCGCAAATCGCATCGTGCGAAGGATCAGGCATCTGATGGCTGAGCCGATCGACTTTGCGTCCATGCTGCCTGACGATCTGTCCCGGAATGCCGACCACCGTGCTGTTGGGCGGCACTTCCTTGAGCACGACGGAGTTCGAACCGATGTTGCTCTGATCCCCTATCGTAATAGAGCCGAGCACTTTCGCTCCCGAACCGATGACCACGTTGTTGCCGATCGTCGGGTGCCTCTTTCCTTTTTCTTTACCCGTGCCGCCGAGCGTGACGCCTTGATAGACGACGACATCGTCGCCGATCTCGCACGTCTCGCCGATCACGACGCCCATTCCGTGGTCGATGAACAGTCGATTGCCGATCGTCGCGCCCGGATGGATTTCAATCCCGGTGAAAAAGCGGCCTACCTGCGACACGAACCGAGCCAACGTGAAACGCCGCCACTTGTACAGCTTATGCGCCACCCGGTGAGCCCAAATCGCATGCAAACCCGAATAGGTGAATATGACTTCAAACATGCTTCTTGCCGCCGGATCGTTGTCGAATACCGCACGGATATCGGACTTCATCGATTTGAACATCACGCTTCCTCGCTTCCATTGCCCAAAAATAAAAACGCCTCTGTAGCATCGTTATGCTACAGAGGCGTTCGACCGCGGTTCCACTCTGCTTGAACGTCCCGTTGCGGGAAATCCATCTTCTTCAAGTCCGTAACGGGGACGAATCGGCGGACTCTAGCCCACGGCCGAAAAACCATGGGTTCGAATTCGCAGCTCCCAGGCGCATTTCCGTCTGCCTCTCCGGACGACTTCCAGCTCCGCGCCCCGGCCCGATTGGGCTGTTGGCGTTCGGCCGTCCTCTCTGGGGATGCGGCGTACGACGTACTTCTCCTGTTCTTCGCTATAGAAATATTCGATTAATGACGGTATGGGATAGATCTTGTTTAGCCATTATAAACGAATCGGTGCGGTCTGACAATCATTTGCGGTCGCGTTACGCCGTTTGAGCTTTGAGCCGCTCGATCACGGTCTCTTTTCCGAGCAGGTAGATCGTCTGGTTCAGGTCGCGCCCGTGCATCTGTCCCGTCAACGCGACGCGAATCGGCATAAACAGCTGCTTGCCTTTGATGCCGTTCTCCTTCTGGACTTCTTTGATCAGCGCGGCCATGCGTTCCGGCGTGAACTCGTCGGAAGCTTCAATCTTCGACAGGAACGCACTAAGCGCTACCGGCGCTTTTTCATCCGCGAGCACTTCGCGTTCTTCGTCGCCGAATTCGATGTCTGTACGGAAGAATACCTCGGACAGGTTCACGATATCCGAAGCGGCATTCATCTGCTCCTGGTAAAGCGCCACAAGGCGTTGCGCCCAGTCCTGCTGCGCCGCATCCAGCGTCGCCGGCAGAAGACCCGCTTTTTGCAGATGAGGAATAGCCAAATCGGCGATCCGCTGCGAATCCGCGTTTTTGATGTAATGGTTGTCGATATGCGCCAATTTGTTCGGATCGAACACGGCCGGGCTTTTCGACAGACGATTCGCATTGAAGATCGAGATCAGCTCTTCGCGACTGAAGATTTCTTCCTCGCCTTCCGGCGACCAGCCGAGCAGCGCGATAAAGTTGAACATGGCTTCCGGCAAGTAACCGAGTTCTTCGTATTGCGCGATAAACTGAATAATCGACTCGTTGCGTTTGCTGAGCTTTTTGTGATCGTCGCCCACGATCAGCGTCATATGACCGAAGCGCGGCGGCTCGAAGCCCAGTGCTTCATAGATCATCAGCTGACGCGGCGTGTTGGAGATATGGTCTTCCCCGCGCAGCACGTGGCTGATTTTCATCAGGTGATCGTCGAGCACGACCGCGAAGTTGTACGTCGGAATCCCGTCGCGCTTCACGATGACGAAATCGCCCGTGTCTTCCGTCGTAAACGAAATTTCGCCTTTGACCATATCGTCGAAAGTATACGTTTTGTTCTCCGGCACGCGGAAACGCACGCTCGGTACGCGACCTTCGGCAGCAAACGCTTCGCGCTGCTCTTGGGTCAGGTTACGGTGCTTACCGGAGTAGCGCGGCGTTTGGCCTGCGGCCATCTGCTCTTCGCGCTCTTTTTCCAATTCGTCTTCCGTGCAGTAGCACAGGTACGCCAACCCTTTGTCGAGCAGCTCCTGCCAATATTTTTTATAAATGTCCAGACGCTCGGTTTGACGGTAAGGTCCATATTCTCCGCCGACGTCGATGCTTTCGTCCCATTCGATGCCCAGCCATTTCATGTATTTCAACTGGCTTTCTTCCCCGCCGGCCACGTTGCGTTTCACGTCGGTGTCTTCGATGCGGACGATGAATTTACCGCCTTGGTTGCGTGCGAATAAATAGTTGAACAGAGCCGTTCTGGCATTGCCGATATGCAAATGCCCGGTCGGGCTCGGTGCATAACGTACGCGTACTTCCTGTGTCATGATTGTGTTCCTCCCGTATCGTTTCTGAAAACTCTTTTACAAAGATAGCATACCCTTCGTCAGGCAGACAACGGCTTGCGCCGCGATTCCTTCGCCGCGTCCGGTAAAACCGAGCCATTCGGTCGTTGTCGCCTTTACGTTGATCCGGGATTCCTCAGCGCCCAAAGCGCCCGCGATCACAGTGACCATTTGCGGGATATACGGCGCCATTTTCGGCTTCTGCGCAATGATCGTCGCATCCAGATTGCCCAATGCATACCCGCGTTCTTGAGCCATTTTCCACACGTCTTCCAGCAGTTTCAGGCTGTCGGCGTCTTTGAAAGCCGCATCGGTATCCGGAAAATGACGGCCGATATCGCCCAGCGCCAATGCACCGAGAATGGCGTCGCTGATCGTATGCAGCAGCACGTCGGCGTCCGAGTGTCCCAGCAGTCCTTTTTCATGGGGAATGGTTACGCCGCCGATGATGCAAGGCCTGCCCTCCACCAGTTGGTGCACGTCGAAGCCTTGTCCGATTCTAATCATGCTTCTTTCTCCTTTCGAACGGCCCGAAGCAAAAATTCCGCATAGTCCAAATCTTCGGGTGTCGTGATTTTGATATTGGTATAGTCGCCTTGAGCCACGCTCACCGGGATGCCGATCCGCTCCGCCAGCATGGAGTCGTCGGTACCGAGAAAACCTTCGGACACCGCTTCTTCGTGCGCGCGCAGCAGCTCTTCCGTCCGGAACCCCTGAGGGGTCTGAATCGCCCACAGCGCGCTGCGGTCCGGCGTATCGACGATTGTGGTATCGTTAACGATCTTAATTGTATCTTTAACCGGAACCGCAAGCACTGCCGCGCCGCTGCGCTGCATTTCTTCGTAGCAGGCGCCGATATCTTCTTCCCTGATAAAAGGACGCACGCCGTCATGCACCATGACCCACGGCGAAGAAGCTTGCTTCAAGCCTTCATACACGGAATGTTGACGCTCGGATCCGCCCGCAACGACTGTTTTGACGAGCGGACAATCCGCTTCCCGAATGTATCGCTCGCAGCGCTCGACATCCGCGGCTCCGGTGACGACGATGATCTCCGCAGTCGCGCCGAATCGCCCGAACGTCTCGATTGCCCGCAGGAATAACGGTCGTCCGTCCAGTTCGAGAAACTGTTTGCTTTCTTTCGTCCCCATGCGCGAACCTCGCCCGGCCGCGACCACGATGACGCTCAAATTCCGTTCCATGACTTTCAGCCCCGCCTTTATGTCCGTTTCGCTGTTTTCGCGTCCCCTTATTATACTACAAGACGCCGAAGTCGTCTTCAAAGTCCTGTGCGATAGCTAAGCCTGGCGGCTTCGGGGGAATTCGTTTCGGTCGCGTGTTGAAATTGGGAAAGTTCGATTGAGTTTTAATAAGGTTTTTTCCCAATTTCAAAGGCGAACACTAAGCATATGCTTCCGAAGTGACTTTCTCCGAAAGTCTTCACCTACACTGAATTCTCCCTGCGCCTGGCGCTTTGCTAAGGCAAGGGTTTTGGAGACACTTTTGGAGTCTTCGCAAACGGGGTGGCTTTTTATTAGAAAAAAGAAGAAACGGAGGCTTCGGTTCCGTTTCGCTTTTTGGGGATCAAGTAATTGAGGCTCCCCCTTAACACCGCCCTGCCCCAAACAAACCAAAAGCTCCTCGCGGAACGCGGGAGCTTCATTGATCGATCCAAAACGACGGAACGCGAACCGACAAGTTCGCGCTTCGCTTTTTTAAAACCTAAAAATAATAAATCGAATCGTGTCCCACCAAACCTACCAGCGGAGTGAACTCGTTTTGAGCGACTTTTGGCTTTGATTTCCTTCCCCGAATCTTCTCCCCCGAACCCGGAAATCAAAACAAGCGAAGCGAAAAACGAGTTCACGCAGCGCCCAGGTACGGCAAACGGACAGTCACACCTGCCGTTCGATAAACACCTGATCCTGTAGTCGGCGCAGGCCTTCTTTGATCGTGCGGGCGCGGGCGCCGCCGATGCCGTCGACTTCGTCGAGTTGTTCCAGCTCGGCGCGCACGACTTGGCCCAGTTGGCCGAAATGTTCGGTGAGGTTGTTCACGATCACGTTCGGCAGACGAGGGATTTTGCTCAACACGCGATAGCCGCGCGGCATCAGCATTTCGTCGGTGACGGATACCGATGCCGGGTAGCCGAGCAGACGGACGATATGCGCGGTGTCCAGCAGTTCGTCGTCCGTGGAACGGCGAAGCGCAGTCAGGACGTCTTTGGCTTTATCGTCGTCCGTTTGGGCGATATAGTCTTTGATCAGCAGCATGACTTCGCGCTCGGTATTGCCGACCAACTCTTCCATTTGCATGGAGATCAATCGCCCCTCATTACCGAGTTCGCTGACGTAGCGCTGAATTTCCGTTTTGATGCGCAGCACCATTTCCACGCGGCGAATGACTCCGACCACTTCGGCCAGCGTGACCAATTCTTCGAATTCGGAAGCGGTCAGGTTGGTCAGCGCTTGCGTCAGCACGACCTTATAGCGTTCCAGCGTTTGGATCGCCTGATTCGCTTTGGTCAGGATTACGCCGATTTCTTTGAGGGTGTAACGCAGGTTGCCCAAATACAGCGTAATGATATTCCGACGCTGCGAAATGGATACGACCAGCTTGCCGGTTTGCTTGGCGACCCGTTCCGCCGTCCGGTGACGAATGCCCGTTTCCGACGAAGAAATCGCGGAGTCGGGAATCAGCTGGGTATTGGCATACAGGATGCGCTTAAGATCCTCGCTAAGGATGATCGCGCCGTCCATTTTGGCAAGTTCGTACAGATAGTTCGGCGAAAAATCGCAGTTGATGGAGAAGCCGCCGTCGACCACTTCCATCACCTCCGGGCTGTACCCGACAACCAGCAAAGCGCCGGTCTTCGCCCGAAGCACATTCTCAAGCCCGTCGCGGAAAGGTGCTCCCGGTGCGACGAGCTTGAGCAGTTCGTTCATTTTTATGGATTCCGATTCTTTCATTGGCTGCCTCCCCTTGCGTCGGCCGATGGACAACGCCCTACTCCAGCGCTGCTTTGAGCGCCTGCGAAACGGTCTCGACCCCGATTAATTGTATACCTTGAGGATGCTTCCATCCCTTTAAGCTTTTCTCAGGCAAAATTACCCGTTTGAAGCCCAACTTCAACGCTTCTTTCACGCGCTGCTCGGCTCGGGCCACGGCACGCACTTCGCCGGTCAGTCCGATTTCCCCGAACACCGCGTCGTAAGGACGCGTAGGCTTGTCCTGCATGCTCGACGCGATGCTGACCGCGACGGCCAGATCGACCGCGGGTTCGTCCAAGCGAACGCCGCCCGCCACGTTGACGTAAGCGTCCTGCGTCTGCATATATAATCCCATCCGTTTTTCCAACACCGCAATGATCAGGTTCAAACGGTTATAATCGATACCGGTTCCCATCCGCCGCGGCGAAGGAAAATGCGTGGTTGCAACCAAGGCTTGAAGCTCGACCAGTACGGGTCTTGTTCCTTCCATGCTGGCAACGACGGTTGTACCCGATACGCCCATCGCCCGCTCGGACAAGAACAATTCCGAAGGGTTGGTCACTTCGTCCAAACCATGCTCTCGCATTTCGAAGATCCCCATCTCGTTCGTCGAACCGAAACGGTTTTTAACCGCGCGCAGGATCCGATACGTATGATGACGCTCGCCTTCGAAATACAATACGCAGTCCACCATATGCTCCAGCATACGCGGGCCGGCGATCGCGCCTTCTTTGGTCACGTGACCGACCAGCACGATGGCGATTCCGCCGTTTTTGGCCAATCGCATAAAGCGGGCCGTACATTCGCGAACTTGCGACACGCTGCCCGGCGCGCTCGTGACATCCGGCTGATACACCGTCTGGATGGAGTCGATGACGAGAAAGTCCGGCGCGATTTGCTCGATCGACTGCTCGATCTGCTCCATATTGCTTTCGCAAAGCACATACAATTGCGGAGACAACGCGCCCAACCGCTCGGCCCGAAGCTTCGTCTGCTTGACCGACTCTTCCCCGGAAATGTACAGAACCTTGAGACCCGAGGCCGCTAGAGAATGCGAAGCTTGCAGCAGCAATGTGGATTTCCCGATCCCGGGATCTCCGCCGACCAGAATAAGCGAACCGGGCACGATGCCTCCGCCAAGCACCCGATTCAGTTCTCCGATTCGGGTATCCACGCGCGGCTCTTGTCCGCTCTCGATATCGACGATGGACATCGGCTTTTGCGTTCCTTGGAACAGAGAAGCGTTCATTCCGGTCATGCCCTGCGTTTTCACGCTGCTGACCGTCTCTTCCACCATGGAATTCCACGATTGGCATCCCGGGCATTTTCCGTACCATTTAGGCGACTCGTAGCCGCAATCGGTGCAATAAAACTTTGTTTTTGTTTTAGCCATGAATCTCCTCTCTCCCCGGTCTCCCGGCGATCCCGAACCATCCGTTCGCCTCCGGCCTACGGAAAGCTCTTCCTAAAAAGTTTATCATTTATCGGTTATAAAAGTAAGGGTCCAACCACCTGTCCGGACGGCCGTCAAGCAAAAAAATCCGGACTGCGGAAAGTGGATTCCGCGGTTCGGATTTGATGCGGCCGGCAGACCGGATGAGCGCGAAGCTTCGCCCGGCCCGGGCCTGATTGCGCAAGGCGACGCTTCTGCTAAAGCCGCCTGATTAATTTTCGGATTTTTCGATCGCTACGGCCGGTGTTTCTTCTTCCGCTTTGTCGACGGACAGCGCGCCGTCTTTCTCGTCGATCAGCAGGAAGTCTCCTTTGGCTACGCGGCCGGTCAGCAGCTCTTCGGACAAACGGTCCTCGATATGCTTTTGGATCGCGCGGCGCAGCGGACGGGCGCCGTAAGCCGGATCGTAGCCTTCTTTCGCCAAGAAGTTCTTCGCTTCGTCCGTCAGCTTGAAGTTCACGCCGTACTCGTTCAGGCGCTTGCGCAATTCTTCCGACATCAAAGTCACGATCTCGGCGATATGCTTCTCTTCAAGCGAATGGAACACGATCGTTTCGTCGATCCGGTTCAGGAACTCCGGACGGAAGCTCTTTTTAAGTTCATCCATGACTTTGCTCTTCATGCTCTTATATTCCGCTCCGCTATCGGCCGCAGCCGTGAAGCCAAGCGTCGAGTTGCGGCGAATCGCATCCGCGCCGACGTTCGACGTCAGAATGATCAGCGTATTGCGGAAATCGACCACGCGGCCTTTGGAATCGGTCAGGCGCCCGTCTTCAAGCACTTGAAGCAGGATGTTGAAGACTTCAGGGTGCGCTTTTTCGATCTCGTCCAGCAGCACGACGGAATACGGTTTGCGGCGTACCTTTTCGGTCAATTGACCGCCTTCTTCGTATCCGACGTATCCCGGAGGCGCTCCGACCAGACGGGAAGTCGAGTGTTTCTCCATGTACTCGGACATATCGATCCGGATAACCGCGTTTTCGTCGCCGAACATCGACTCCGCCAATGCTCGAGCCAACTCGGTTTTACCGACGCCGGTAGGGCCGAGGAAAATGAAGGAGCCCATCGGACGCTTCGGATCTTTCAGTCCCGCGCGGGCGCGGCGGATCGCGCGGCTGACCGCGACGACAGCTTCGTCCTGGCCGATCACCCGGTCATGCAGCAGGCTTTCCATATTCAGCAGACGATCCGTTTCTTCTTCCTTGAGCTTGTTGACCGGAATTCCGGTCCAGCTTCCTACCACGTCCGCAATATCCTCAGGCGTCACTTCGGAATCGGTCCGTCCCTGTTTCTCTTTCCATTGATTCCGGGTCGTTTCCAATTCTTCGCGAATCTTCTGCTCGGTATCGCGCAGCGCAGCCGCTTTTTCGAACTCTTGGCTTTGAACCGCAGAATCTTTTTCCTTGCGGATATCATCCAAACGGTTCTCAAGCTGTTTGAGGTTCGGCGGTACCGTATACGAGTTCAATCTTACTTTGGAACCCGCTTCGTCGATCAGGTCGATCGCTTTATCCGGCAGGAAGCGGTCCGTGATGTAACGGTCCGACAGCTTAACCGCTTGCTCGATCGCTTCATCCGTGATCTTCACGCGGTGATGCGCTTCGTAACGGTCGCGCAGACCGTGCAGGATTTGAATGGCTTCGTCAACCGAAGGCTGATCCACCGTGATCGGTTGGAAACGACGTTCCAACGCGGCATCTTTTTCGATATATTTGCGATACTCGTCCAGCGTGGTTGCCCCGATGCATTGCAATTCTCCGCGTGCCAGGGAAGGCTTGAGGATGTTGGAAGCATCGATCGCGCCTTCCGCGCCGCCCGCGCCGATCAGCGTATGCAGCTCATCGATAAACAGGATGACGTTGCCGGCTTGACGAATTTCGTCCATGATTTTTTTGAGACGATCTTCGAATTCGCCGCGGTACTTGGTACCGGCTACGACAGAACCCATATCGAGCGTCATGACGCGTTTTTCGCGCAGCGTTTCCGGAATTTCGTTATTGACTATCTTTTGGGCAAGACCTTCGGCGATCGCGGTTTTACCGACGCCCGGTTCGCCGATCAACACCGGATTGTTTTTCGTCCGGCGGCTGAGCACTTGAATAACGCGCTCGATCTCTTTGCTGCGGCCGATAACCGGGTCAATGTTGCCGTCTTTGGCATAGGCCGTCAGGTCGCGCGCCAGGCTGTCCAGCGTAGGCGTGCTCACGTTAGCTGGCGTACCGTGATGGCTGGACACCGCTTCGCTGCTGCCGAGCAGTTGCAGAACCTGTTGGCGTGCTTTGTTCAGGCTGATGCCCAGGTTATTCAGCACGCGTGCGGCTACGCCTTCGCCTTCGCGGATCAGGCCGAGCAGGATATGCTCTGTGCCGACGTAAGTATGGCCGAGCTTGCGTGCTTCGTCCATCGATAATTCGATAACCTTTTTCGCGCGAGGTGTATAGGCAATGTTAGTCGGTTGCTCTTGGCCGCGTCCGATCAGCGTCTCGACTTCGTTCTGAATTTGTTCCAGACCGAGACCCAGTCCGATCAGCGCCTTGGCTGCAATGCCTTCGCCTTCGCGAATCAGACCGAGCAGGATATGTTCCGTACCGATGTTGTTATGTCCGAGTCTCACCGCTTCTTCTTGGGCGAGAGCCAGAACTTTTTGCGCGCGTTCCGTAAATCTGCCAAACATCATATGCAAAGCACCTCCGCAAAGTAGTAAAAATCATCAGTTAAAACGTAGTTATTCTTTACTCTTAACCAGTTTGTCCCGGATCAATTGCGCCCGGTACATATCCTTCTCCGATGTGTTCATTGTAGCACCGAACGTTTTCTGAAGGAAATACGGCTGAGTTAAAATGGTAAGCTCGTTAAGCAGCGTTGTCGGAAGCCCGTCAATCCAGCCGAGATCCACGCCCAGACGAACATCAGACAGCCGCTGGGCAGCCTCTTTGCCGTCGATGATCGCTGCATGAGTCAGAATGCCGTAAGAACGCATTACCCGATCATACAGACGAATCTTCGATTCCCCGACAAGACGATTACGCGCCTGTCGTTCATATTCGATAATCTGGACTACAATTCCTTCCAGATTATCGACGATCTCTTGTTCGCTTTGCCCCAAAGTAATCTGATTCGAGATTTGGAACAGATTTCCCTGGGCCTCGCTGCCTTCTCCGTAAATCCCTCGGACGGTAAGCCCCACCTGCGAGACCGCGCTCAAAACGCGACCGATCTGATGAGTCATGACTAACGCCGGCATATGAATCATCACGGAAGCTCTCAGCCCCGTACCGACGTTGGTCGGACAACTGGTCAGATAGCCACGACGATCGTCGAAGGCATAATCGATATGCGCCTCCAATGAATCATCCACTTCAGTCGCTCGCTCCCAAGCTTGTCTGACCTGAAAACCCGGGTACAGGCACTGAATACGGATATGATCTTCTTCATTTACCATAATGCTCAGCGATTCGTCCTCACTCAGTACAACGGCCGCTTCCTGCGACTCGTTAGCCAACATAGGACTCACAAGCCGCTTCTCGACCAATACTTGACGATCAATCTCGCTCAGCTCATCCAGCGGCACAGATTGCGTCGGACCGAGATCATCCTTCGCTTGCTCGGCCGCTTCAATAACCAGCTGTCGCACCTGTCCCGCCTGCTCCTCGCTTGCCACAAGAGGAAAAGGAAGGGATCGAAGATTGCGAGCAATTCGAACCCGACTGCTAATCACGATATCGGAATCTTGTCCTTCTCCCCGCATCCAGGTACTCAGTGCATGTTCCGTAAACGCAAATTCAGACATGGATCGGCCCCCCTACCGCTGCGAACGCTGCAACTCAAGGTCGCGAATGCGATCTCTAAGCTGTGCAGCCGTTTCGAATTCCTGCTTTTCAATGCGCTCTTGCAGCTCCTGCTTAAGCGCATCAATCTCGCGTTGAACCTGAAGATCGGCACCGCCGCGTTTGGGTACTTTACCGACATGCACCGTCCCGCCGTGCACGCGTTTGAGCAACGGATCGATCTTGTCATCGAAATATTTATAACAAGAACTGCACCCAAAACGCCCTATCTTGCGAAACTGAGCGTACGTCATTCCACATTCCTCACAATGAAGCTGCTGAGCCAGAGGCGCTCCTCCGGTATGCGTTTTGCCCGCCATATCAAAATCCAAAAATCCCGAAAGCAGGTTATGGATCGAAAATCCGCCAGACGTTCCCGGAATCATCTCGCCTTTTTCTCTGGCGCATTGCTCGCAGATATGGAACTCGTTTTTTTCACCATTAATAATTTTCGTAAAATGCAGGGTTGCGGGCCGCTGCTGACATTCCTGACACAGCATTCGCCCCACCTCCTTCGCCTAAATGAACATCCCTTAATGCCCCATGAGCGCAATCAACATGGCCTTCATGATTCGCGCGCGCATCTCATCCCGGTAAGGCAGCTTAAGCAGTAACGTATCACGTATGATAGCGGATCGCATCAACGCAGCCTCGCGGCTCGTAATCAGGTCCGCTTCCTTCAGTCGGTAGATCAGACCTTCGGCCGCGGATTGAGTCATTTCGCTGCCAATCGTTTCATGCACATGGGCGTGAAGCTCGGAATGCGCAGGAAGCTCGATTCGCTGAATGCGGATATATCCGCCGCCGCCGCGTTTACTCTCTACCAAATATCCTTTTTCCAATGTAAAACGCGTACTGATGACATAATTGATCTGAGACGGTACGCAAGAAAAGCGATCAGCCAAATCATTGCGTTGAATCTCGATCATGCCACCCTGACTTTCCTGCAAAACGGTCTTTAAATAATGCTCGATGACATCGGAAATATTACGCATCGATTCACCCTCCACGATCTGCCTGAGCCGCCGCCCTTCTGCTATCCGAATGTGGAGCCTACTCTTAAAATAACCCTTCCGCAAAAAGGAAGAAACGTCTGGTTGTTTCGAGGCACCGTCTGTTTGCGGCGTGTCGCAGGGTAATATACTCCTAGTAAACCTGTTGACTTTGACTTTCTTTGACTTTTTAACTATTATAGCATATTTTTTTTAATTGCCAAGCTTTCGCACAAGAAGACACTAAAAAAGGCTACGGTCTCCCGCAGCCTTCGATTTCGTTAAAATCCGGTGTTGCCTTCAGCATGAATCTCTCCCTTTTTAAAGGTCGCAGCCGCAGCTCCCGAATTTTTGACTTGGTTGTCCGTAAAGTAAATATTGCCGATATTGCCGTCTCCCCATACGCCTATTCCTGCGTTGGCAGAATTAGAAATAATATTGCGGGTAAAACGGACTTCATCAATACTTCCTTGATCGGCGAAGACCAATACGTTCGGATGATCATCCGTCGGCCGGGTCCCCGTTTTGATAATCTGATTTTCGTTCACCGTTACCTGCTTGACGTCACGGGTATTCCAATGTTTCTCGACTGCGATATAAATCCCGGCCATCTCGGTATTATTGATTTTGTTTTTCTCGATCGTCACTTCGCTGCCGCCCACTACCGAAATTCCGCGAGCTTTGGAAGAGTAACCGACCGTGTTGTTGCGGATCACAATATCGCGGGTAAGCGCCGGGTCTTTGTGATAACTCACTACTGCGATGCCGTCGTCTCCGGTCTGTTTAACCGTATTATTTTCTACCGTGATTCCTTTGCTCCCGTCCGTTAGATGAATGCCGTCCGCTTTGGTATTCTTGATCAAGTTTCCGGATATGGTTCCTCCGCTTGCTTCATCGCGTACCAGGATTCCTGCCGTACCGGCTCCCACAATTCTTACGTTGCGGATCGAAAAGTCCGAAGCTCCCAACACCGTGATGCTGTTTTTGGAATCCGCTCCGTCACGTTCTCCCGTATTGGCATAAACATGGGTCAAATCCTGCAAAGCCGGGCTTTTCCCTTTGAGATTGATCGAACCGCTCGCCGGATTGGTCGAAGTCAAAACGGATCGTTCCGCTCCTGCTCCGACGATTCGAACGCCAGTTACGTTCAGAACGCCGCTCAACAAAAAATTGCCTGAAGGCACGTATAACGTTTTTCCCTGGTTTCGAGCGGCTTTGATGGCTTTGTTGAACGCCGCCAACGAATCTTTTTTCCCGTTTCCGACTGCGCCGTAAGCCGTTACGGATATGGAATTTGCAGGTTTGGCACTTTGAACGGAAGCTGCCGAAGCTGTCCCGCTTCCGTAAAGCTTGCTCAACACTCCCGGATATCCTTCGACCGACTGCCAAGCGATCGCACTGACTACGCCCAACGCCAAAATAGGCATCAAGCGCTTTTGCCTCATCTTAAATTGCTTTTTCTCCATTGGTATCCTTCACTCCCAGTCTTTATCTTTTTACGTGTATATAAAACGGATTCGAACCGCTTCAAACTAAATTGTTAATAAATTGTGAGTAAAGTGATAAAAATGCAGCAGGTATCGAAAAAATAACGCAGGTACGGTAAAAACGGCTGGAAGGTCGGTGGATAACTTGAGGCGATTCAGATTTTGTGGAAAAGATGTGTGTAATATGCAAAGATCTTGAATAACATTTCAACCGATTCGTTTAGTTATACCGGACTGTGGAAGGTTTGTGGAAAAGATAAATTTCAATAACTGAATAAAATCTTTATAACAAGAAAGAGCCTTACCGGTTAAGGTAAGGCTCTTTCTATTGGCTTGGCAGCTTCCTACTCTCCCGGGACCCTGCGGTCCAAGTACCATCGGCGTTAGAGGGCTTAACGGTCGTGTTCGAGATGGGAACGTGTGGAACCCCTCTGCCATCACCACCAAACCATTTTGTAGTTGAAGCTCAACTACGTTCAAGGTTTGCACCTTGAAAACTGGATCCGAAACGATCTCTTCGCGTCTGTTCGAAGTTGTTTTCTGACGAAAACGTTGGATAAGCCCTCGACCGATTAGTACTGGTCAGCTCCACACATTGCTGCGCGTCCACCTC